>JAFKHH010000014.1 GCA_017306865.1 Filimonas sp. | reverse complement strand
TAGGTAGCTGCCATATTTATTTAAGAAAGCCTCACAATCGTGGGGCTTTTTTATTGTACATAACTCAAGACCGGTTATAAGTCACCTATCCTCCAAAAACCAAAACAAACGATAACACCTCACACCATAACCTGCTTACCAGTAACTGGAATCCGGATACCTTTGCGCTAACTTGCTGCACATGAACATCACACCCATAACAGATAAAACACATTGGGCCATCCCATTTATCCTCGAGCTTTACGAAGAGGCATTCCCGCCACACGAGCGCAGAACTACTCAGCAACTTCTGGCATTGATTGGACATGCGGATATGCAATTGGAATTGGTAGAAGACGAAGGACAACCTGTTGGGTTTGTTATATGGTGGATCATAGATGTTTATCACTACATAGAACATATTGCTATCCATAAGTCCGCAAGAGGTAAGCAATATGGTAGTAAGATCATTCTCCAGTTACTAAAACTTTCTGGTAATAAATTGGTACTTGAAGTGGAGCCTGCTGAGAGTATAGATGCACAACGCAGAATTTCTTTCTATGAACGATTGGGCTTTACGATCATTCCTTTTGCTTACATGCAACCTCCATACCGTAAAGACGAGCATGCCAATGCTCTGCTATTGATGAGTATTCCCGCTATTAATGAGGAATCTTTATTTAATAAGCTTGTATACGTGATTAGCGAAACGGTGTACAAACAGTTTTATTAAGCAGCAGGTAATTCTATGGTGACTATACAGCCGCGCGGCTCATTGGTTGCAATGTAGATGCCTCCATTATTTCTTTCAGCAAATTCCTTGGTCAGCATAAGACCGAGGCCTGTTCCTTTTTCATTTAAAGTGCCGCGCTCAGAATAGCTGATTGTACCATCCTTCATTGCCTGCAGTTGTTCCTGAGACAGCCCCATGCCCTGGTCGGCAATTACGATACGAACCTTATCATATACACGTTTCATTTCGATAGAAATAGCTTCTTTGGTATAGCTATATTTGATCGCATTGCTTAGGATGTTGCGAAAGATGATCTTGAAGTGATTAATATCTGCGGTGATTTGAATGTCTTCGGGAATGACAAGATTTACCTGTAATTGCTTTAGATGTATATTCTCTTCAAATAATTTAAGTGTATTGCGAATCTCCTCAGCAGGAAGGAAAACTTCTGTGTGTATAGTAATGCCTTTTAATTGAGATAAACTCCAATGTAACAGATTGTCCATACTTTCCTGTAAGTGATCAACCTGTAATACAAGTTGCCGGGCAATTTCAGTAAAGTCAGCTTTAGATATTACATCGGCCTGTACAAGGTCTAGCGAAGTGCGCAGGCTGGCAATAGGAGAGCGCATATCGTGCGCAATGATTGAGATCAGTTTCTCTTTTGATTCATTTAAAATAGCGAGCGCCTTATTGCTCTCTTCAAGATCCGTATTTTTCCGTTCGTATTTGGTCTGGTGAATAATATGTTCCCACTTAAAGTTACGCAGGCTTAAAATAAACAGGGTGAGCATGGAACCGAGATTAAAAATAATCCGCGTAGCAGGCAACTCCTCTACATGAAGCTTATTTGCAAACAGCGTCTGTGATAATAAGAAAAGCGTTGCATTGATAATTGATAAAGTATAGACAAACCATTTATTCTCAAAAAGCATCATCACCAGACAGATAGACAACAACAGGAAATATTCAGCACCGCCATTGAACAGGATACCGCTGGAAAAGAATAAGACCGTACCCATACTACTAAGGATAACGCGGGCAATAATATAACGGTGAGAACGGTTAATATAATAAATACCCAGGCCACCAATAATAATTAGCAGGTTGAATGTGGCTGGTAGATAATGCTTATTAAGCAGGTTGATGAAAAAGAAAAACGTAGTGTAAGGTATAGAAATGAACAGGCAACTGTTCAGCAGTTTCACGCGTTTTACTTCTTCAAAAGACAAAGTATCTGACACACCCGACATCGTAAATTTTCTGAATAGGGACGACATCGCCGATAACATGTTGGTTAGTTGGTTTTGTTGGATTCCGGGCAAAGGTAAAAAAGCATCTCTGTATTTATTTGTTTTAAATGATATGTATCTTGGCAGTTAATTTATTAAAGATGAGTAAATACCTGATAGTCGGACTGGGAAATATTGGCGCAGAATATGCTCATACTCGTCATAATATAGGATTTGATGTGGTCTATGGTTTTGCTACAAAGCATGGTGGAACATTTAAAACAGACCGGCTTGCAGAAGTGGCGGAAGTAAAATGGAAAGGGAAAATATTCGTTTGCATACTGCCAACAACTTATATGAACCTTAGCGGTAAGTCATTCAAATATTGGCTGGATAAAGAAAAAATACCATTGGAAAACACGTTGACTATTCTTGACGATTTGGCTTTGCCGCTAAGTAAGTTACGTCTCAGGCCTGGTGGAAGTGATGCCGGGCACAATGGGTTAAGAGACATTCAAAAAATGGTAGGCACAGACAAATATCCCAAGTTGAGATTCGGTATAGGGAACAATTTTCCTAAGGGGATGCAGGCTGATTTTGTATTGGGTAAATGGTTGCCCGAAGAAACACCTATAGTTAGACGAAAAATTGATAAATGTATTGAAGTTATTGAACAATTTGCGGCGATCGGTGTAGAAAGAACGATGAATTCAGTAAATAGCTTGGATTTTATTTAATAAATAATAAAAAACCATTTCCTTTAATTATTTTAGTCAAAATATAACTCAAATAGGCGGGCCTAAGCCTTGAAAATCAATATCAAACCCTGCCGAGTTTGGTCATTATTTTAAAACTTTATCTATGAAAATCTTTTGTGTAGGACGTAATTATGTAGAACATGCTAAGGAACTTCAGAATGAAGTACCTGATGAGCCTGTAATTTTTATTAAGCCTAAGAGCGCATTGTTACAACCGCATACACCGTTTTATTATCCTGAGTTTTCAAATGAACTGCACTACGAAGCGGAGCTGGTATTGCGTGTATCTAAAAACGGGAAATACATACAGGACAGGTTTGCTTCACGCTATTATAATGCTATATCTGTAGGTATTGATTTTACTGCAAGGGATGTACAACAGGAACTAAAGCAGAAAGGGTTGCCATGGGAAAAAGCAAAAGCATGGGACAACTCTGCTGTAGTAGGTACATGGGTAGATCTTACACCGGAGATACTGCGCAGTCCGATCAACTTTTCATTGAAGCTGAATGAGGATACTGTACAGAAAGGTATTAGCGCAGATATGATCTTCTCATTTGATAAAATAGTTGCTCACATTTCTCAATACTTCTCGCTCAACATTGGCGATCTCATATTTACCGGCACACCGGCAGGTGTAGGTGAGTGTGTAGTAGGAGATGTTTTACAGGGATACCTGGAAGACAAAAAAATGTTCGAAGTAGAAATAAAATAAAATCTTACTACAAGGGCATTTATTCTCATATTTGTAAATGCTTCAGACAAACGATCTTGTTAAAGCCTGGCAAATCATGGCTACTGCACGTGCAATGGCAGACCTGTATGATAATAACCGCCAGGTGTGTAAGTATGTACATTCTACATCTAAAGGGCATGAAGCTATACAGATAGCAGCAGGTGCGCAATTACTACCATGCGACTATGTAAGCCCTTACTACAGGGACGATAGCCTTTTATTATCATTGGGCTTCACGCCTTATGAGTTAATGCTTCAATTACTGGCAAAAGCAGAAGATCCTTTTTCTGGAGGCCGTTCTTATTATTGCCATCCCAGCAGTAAGAATAACGATAAAGCAAAGATCATACACCAAAGTAGTGCTACCGGTATGCAGGCTATTCCTACTACCGGCATTGCCCAGGGCTTGCAATATCTGCAACAGATAGACGCTGCATTGTTACAAAAAGGACCGGAAGAAGAAATGCCTGTAGTGTTATGCTCCTTTGGCGATAACAGTATTACAGAAGGTGAAGTAAGTGAGGCTTTCCAGTTTGCAGTATTAAAGCAACTCCCGATAATCTATCTGGTACAAGACAATCAATGGGGCATAAGCGTAACTGCACAGGAAGCGCGCGCCATGAATGCGTATGAATATGCAAAAGGGTTTAAGGGATTATATGCATTGCAGGTAGATGGCAGCGATTATATTGCCAGCCACATTATTATGCAACAGGCGGTTTCTTTTGTACGCAAGTATAGAAAGCCTATGCTTGTACATGCTTCTGTGCCGCTCTTAGGGCATCACACCAGCGGTGTTCGAAAAGAATTTTATCGCCCGGCAGAAGACCTGAACCAGCACACAAAAAAAGATCCTTATATAAAACTACGGCAGGCACTGCTGGATGCAGGGCTAATGCAGGATGAGATAAGCCAGCTTGAAAAAAATGCGCATGCAGAAGCACTAGCTGCATTTAATAAAGCACAACAGGCCGCAGATCCGGCATTGAGCACAGTAGACAAACATGTATTTGCCCCTACACCTGTAATGGCAGAGCAGGGAACAAGAACCCCGGCAGACGGAGAAAAAGTAATGATGGTGGACGCTGCATTACATGCCGTGGAAGAGATAATGGAAAAGCATCCTGAAGCATTATTTTATGGGCAGGATGTAGGAGAAAGATTAGGTGGCGTATTCAGAGAAGCGGCAACGCTCGGGCAAAAATTCGGTAGCCATCGAGTATTCAACACGGCTATACAGGAAGCCTATATCGTAGGCTCTACTGTAGGCATGTCTGCAGTAGGACTAAAACCAATAGTAGAAGTACAGTTTGCTGATTATATCTATCCCGCATTTAACCAGTTGGTAACAGAGATCTCAAAGTCCTGTTATCTATCCAACGGAAAATTTCCTGTGCAAATGATCTTGCGCGTTCCAACAGGTGCGTATGGTGGTGGTGGCCCTTATCATAGCGGAAGTATAGAGTCTACATTACTTAGCATAAAAGGCATTAAGGTGTGCTATCCCTCTAATGCAGCAGATATAAAGGGACTGATGAAAGCAGCCTTTTACGACCCCAACCCGGTTGTAATGCTGGAACATAAAGGGCTATACTGGAGTAAAGTACCAGGAACGGATAATGCGAAGCGTATAGAACCTGACGCTGATTATATATTACCACTTGGCAAAGCAGACATCGTAGTAAATGCAAAGCAGGAAAAAATAGAGGATGGTGAAAGTCTTTGCGTAGTTACATATGGTATGGGCGTACATTGGGCTACTGCAGCAGCAGCGGTGTTTGGTGGTAATGTAGAAGTGATAGATCTGCGTACGTTGTATCCGTTAGATGAGGCATTGATATTTGAAAGAGTAAAACTGCATGGTAAATGTCTTGTGCTTACGGAAGAACAGATTAATAATTCATTTGCAGAGGCACTCGCATATAGAATTACAAAACAATGTTTCAAATACCTTGACTCTCCTGTAGAGGCAATGGGTGCATTGAGTTTGCCCGCCGTACCGATCAATATTGCTTTAGAAGCAGAGATGTTGCCTTCAGCAGAAAAAGTAAAAGAAAAGATTGCGCAAATGCTCGGCGCATAACTAATAAAAAAGCCATCTACCTTAAGTAGATGGCTTTTTAGCATATTGTAACTTCCTCATGTCGTAAGAGATCAAATAAGCAGCAGTCTTTTCCCGATTCACGAAATACGGGCGCTGCATTTTTCAATTCCCCAGTACTAGTGGTTATTCACTTTTGAGATAAATATCTTCTTAGAGTTGCCACTCTTAATAATGTCCTCGTTGAAGCGTGCATAATAGATGCTCTTATTACCGTAACGCTCCCAGTCGTACACCATGTGTATGGTTCCATCTGAAGTTTGTGTTGCATCCGGGTAAGAAGTATTGTCACGCGTATCTACTACCAGTTTATACTTCCATGTAAGACAGTTGTCTGTAGACATGAATACAGTCATATTTGAACGGGAGAGATTATTATTCAATATCAGGATCAGGTTACCTGATGCAAGGCGTTTGATATGAAAACGGCTGTCTGCTGTTAACCCAACACTTTTGAACGGTTCCAGCTTGCTCCACGTTCTGCCATAATCCATACTTGTACAGCTATAGATGCCCACCTTCGTACGCACAAAGCACAGTACATGCCCCGGAATATTTGTTTCTACTAACTGATGCTCATCAAACGTCCTGATGTTGTCAGGAACTTTTAGTGATGAATACATAATCATAGAATTGAACTGCGGAGTGTTTGCTGTTACATCAGACTTATAAATGAAAGTACCTGTTTTGCTTGGTGGCGTTGGTGGCGTATTCCATAATGAAACAGGATAGAGAATATCATTCAGGGAAGACAGATAAACTGGTTTGTTCATCATTACACCATCAAACAATCTTCTTGCAGGTGTATTCAGGATCGTATCTTTTTTACGAGTAAGTTTTGTTGCCCATACACCAGCTATACCATCCCAGTAAGTATTTGATTTTGTAAAGAACAGCCAGATATTATTTGCATTGTCACGCCATAAGCATGGATCAAAAAAACGAAGAGAAGCTTTTTTAGGATAGATCACCAATTCATCATTGCTCCAGCTTCTGCCGCCTGTGCTGCTCACCGATGTAGTGATGTAGTTACCGGAACCTTCACCTTTTCCTCCGGAATACCAGGCGATAAATATATTTTTGCCCAGGCTATCTGCTGCAATTGTAGGAATACCTTCCCAGCTTCTAAAACTTAGAAGAGGGTCCTTGCTTGCTTTAACAAGGTACGTTGCCTCAAGAACGCTGTCTATGTTTGAGATCAACCCTTTGTTGAACTCGTAATTAACCGGCGGATGTGCAAATGCGTCGTAACCTTTTTGACAAGATTGTAACGACATCGTTAAACATGCAGCCGCGAATAGGATCCAAATGGTACGTTTCATGCAATTCAGGGGTTGTATAAAATACAACTATTGTTAAAAATATCGAAAATCTGAAACAGTAAACCGATATATTTAAATTTAATTTGGATTTAAGTATACACGAAAATTAGCAGCTAATGAAAATACTTGATTGCACCTTACGCGACGGCGGCTATTACACTAACTGGAACTATCAAAAAGAAGTAACAGATAAGTACTTTTCCTATATGAACAAGCTGCCCATAGACTATGTGGAGATTGGATATAGAAGCATAAGAAGTGATAGCTACCTGGGCGAGTTTTTCTACACACCTCCTTATATATTAGAGAAAGCAAATGTATTAATGCCTGATGTGCAAAAAGTTATTATGCTGGATGAGAAAGATACGCAGGTAGATAACCTGGATATACTGCTCAACGGCTGCCGTAGTTATGTAAAAATGGTGCGCATTGCTATGGCACCAAACAGGCTGGAAAACGGTGTAAGACTGGCTGACAAAATAAAGGAGATGGGCTTTGAAGTAGCCTTCAATGTGATGTATGCTTCAAAGTGGTTAAATGATAAAGCCCTATTAAAACAGCTTAAAGAGATTAAGGCGGTAGATTACCTGTACCTGGTAGACTCGTATGGTAGCCTTTACCCTGAAGAAGTAAGGGCACTTGTCAGGGAGTTAAAAGATGGTACAGAAGTACCGTTGGGCTTTCACGGGCACAATAACCTGGAGCTGGCACTCATCAACTCACTTACAGCAGCAGCGGAAGGTTGTGAGATCATAGATGCAACTGTTACAGGTATGGGGCGTGGCGCAGGTAATTTGAAAACAGAACTTTTCCTTACGGCTCTCAATGATAAACTGGAAAAAGAATTAGACCTCGATAGCCTTGCGGCATTAACCGAAGTGTTCTACAACTTACGTGAAAAGTATAAATGGGGAACCAACCTCGCCTATATGCTGGCAGGCCAGTATTCCATTCCGCAGAATGAAGTGATGTCAAAAATGGGGAAACGTCGCTATGCCATAGGCAATATCATCAGGCAACTGCTCAAGTTTCTACCATCTGCTACCGAAAGCCATAGCATAAAAGCAATACCGCTGGATACGCAACCTGCTGTAAAAGATGTATTCATTATTGGCGGAGGAAAAAGTGTAACAGAGATCAATACAGCCTTTGATGAAATACTCAGGCGCAAAACAAATAACAACGAGCCGTTTGCAATTATACATAGTAGTAGCCGGTATGCAGATGTGTTTGCCGGTAATGGAGAGGCTGGGCAATACTTCTGTTTGTTTGGCAATGAAGGCAAACGCTTTCAGTCATTTCCGAATGCACAGCAAATGGCGGCACATAACAAATTTATTATACCTGCTGCCAAATATTGTGAAGGCATATACATGCCATCCTTTATAAATGATCACGTGTATGATGTAAAAGACGACCTGTTCGAAGCGGCTGTGCAGGATTCCCCGCTCGCGCTGTCTTTACAGGCAGCAGCAGCATTACAGGCAAAGAATATTTATCTTATCGGTTTCGATGGCTACGTGGAAGAAGAGCTGTCGGCAAATATAGACCTGCTATATGAAAACCAGGGAATAATAGATGCGGCACAAAAACAAGGGCTGACATTGAAGTCGCTTACGCCAACGCGCTATTCAAACATAGAGCAGCTATCCATTTTTCGTTTTCTGTATTAAAATTAAGTTTGCAGCATGAGCAATGCGTTAAAAATAATCGGTGTTATCCCCGCCCGGTATAAATCATCACGCTTTCCCGGTAAGCCTTTGGTGCCAATTGCGGGCAAGCCAATGATTATACATGTAGCAGAGAAAGTAGAAGCGGCGCTGGGAAAAGAAAATACATTTATAGCGACGGATGATGATACGATCCGTGATGTGGTAAAACAGCACGGCTACCAGGTGGTAATGACAAGCGAAACCTGTAAGACGGGAACGGACAGGTTGTACGAAGTATCACAAAAAATAGCGGCAGACATTTTTATCAACGTACAGGGAGATGAACCCTTCGTTGATCCCGCAGATATAGTGAAAGTAGCAAAAGCAAAAGAAGCGCAACCGGATGTGATCATTAATGGTATGTGCAATCTCTTGCCTGAAGAAGATCCGCATAGCGTAAACATTCCTAAAGTTGTTGTTACAAAAGATAACAAACTGCTGTACATGTCACGGCTTGCAGTGCCCGGCATAAAAGATCCGAAAGTGGGCGTGCCTGTATATAAAAAACAAGTGTGTATTTATGCCTTCAATAAAGAAGAACTGAAAGCATACGGCGCGTATGACGATAAAGCAAACTGTGAGTTATACGAAGACATAGAAATACTCCGCTTTCTCGACGCTGGCTTCAATGTACAAATGGTGGAAACAGGTGGTAACACCATTGCCGTAGATACACCGGAAGATGTAATAAAAGCAGAAGCGTTTATTAAAGAAAGGAGTAAGGCATAAGATTTAAGACAAACATCACTCACAACTGACAACTCACTACTCACACCATGACTCTTAGCAACTACAAAAATATACTCTGGGATTTTGACGGCGTTATCATAGACTCTATGCCCATACGGGAACTCGGGTTTGTAAAAATATTTGAAGGGTATGATAAAGAAAAAGTAGAGCAGTTGGTTGCCTACCACCGCGCCAATGGCGGCATGTCAAGGTTTGCCAAGATCCGCTATTTCTTTGAAGAACTACTGCATACTTCTATTTCAGAAGAAGAAGTATATGCGTATGCCGACCGCTTTTCCGAGATCATGCGCGAGCTGCTTTGCGATAAAAATCTGTTGATCAGGGATTGCGTTGATTACATTGCACACAATGCAGCTACCCACAATTATCATCTTGTATCTGCATCTGCACAAGATGAATTACGCTTTCTTGCACAGCAATTAGGCATTGCGCATTTTTTTAAATCCATCGTTGGATCACCTACAAAAAAAGCAGACAACATTAAAAACATCCTGGCTGAGTATGGCTATGCTCATGCAGAAACCTGCCTCATTGGTGATTCTCATAATGATGAAGACGCTGCCGGAAAAAATGACATTCAATTCTTCGGGTACAACGCAGCGGAGTTAGAAGCGAGCAAGAAGTCTCCATATATCAAAACCTTCAGTAGTTTGTAAAGTATATAAGGGTTCAATATTGTCCGAGTAAGCGTGCTACAAAGAGTTTATAACTCTTTGGGCAATGGTTCGCAGCCCCAAAGCACAATACTAAAATAGGAAGAGTTCATTTTTTTAGTCTTTCCGGGAAACGTGCGGCCTCAGAAAAGCTGCGTTAAGAAAATTGGCGTGAACGCCGGAAAAATCCATTGCTGTTTGAGCCAGGGCTAGTTTACGCACTCATGCTGTAAGCGGCGAGTTCAATGGATTTCGGTGGGCAGGACAATTTTTAGCCTGCTTTTCTGGAGCCTTGATCTTTTTGGTTACTTTTTGTATCAAGACAAAAAGTAACACCGTCGGTAGACAAATAAGAACTTGCAATTGAAGAACCACGAAGCTTACTTGGACAACGATGATAAAACTTGTAAAGTGATGCTTTAGAATTTCTGTATGTTGTAGAAAATCGGTGAGAAGTTTCGTTCACACAAATGAAACAGGAGTACATGCGAAACTATACGGAAGCAACGCGTGGGCAAACACGCAGGAATAATACACTGATAAAACCGCAAACAAGGAGATGAAAACGGCACGTTGCTATGCGCAAAAAGCTGTTCGAAACCCAGCGAAATATATAGTTTGAGGTAAAACAGCAATAACGTTCAAAGTTGTTTGAAAAAAAGTGCCAGGTGTGCTGCATTAGTATATATGACCAACATATATAGTGTCAAGTGCACAACTAAAATGAAAGGGGTATGCGTACAATATAGTGCTGGCAAGCCTTTCAATCGATCGCTTCGAATGTTAATTTAATAAACCACTCTTTATAACGCATTGGCTTATTAATGCAATTCACTTAATTTCACTGGCATATTTTTCAACCGAAGTAAATGACAGAGGACAAAAGCAACTATTTCATCAGCAGGTGGAAATCTCAGCTAAAGAAGGGATTGTTTGAATATATAATAATGCTGCTGCTGCAAAACAAAGAACGGTACGGGTATGAACTTATCAGCGAGATCAAAAATCAGTTTGATATGGACATTGCTGACGGTACCATCTACCCTTTACTTAACAGGCTTAAAAAAGAAAGCTTAGTCGAATCCCGCTGGGTAGAAATGGAAGAAGGTATTCCGCGCAAGTATTACACCATTACTAAGACAGGAAAAGCTTACCTGGAAGAGATGTACACTTACCTTGGGGAGCTGATGAAATCCATCAGCGAGGTAAAAACAAAGTAACAAACATCAATTGCAACATCGGTCATGAAGAAATATATATTATCGCTAGATCTGGGTTCGGCCTATGCTGGTGCGACTATTATAAACCAGCAAGGAAAAGTGGTTGCCAGCAATCAAAAAGATTTTGAAAAATTATATCCTCATCCGGGTTGGTTGGAGTTTGATCCGAATGAGCTATGGTATTCATTGTTACAGGCGGCTAAAGAAGTACTGAAAACGGCTGGCGTTAAAGGAGATGAAATAGATGCAATAGGCATAGCGAACCAGCGCGAAACAACACTAGTATGGAATAAAAAGACCGGGGAACCTGTTTATAATGCTATTGCATGGCAAGACAAACGTACTGCCAATATCTGCGACGATCTATACAACCAGGGCTTTGGACAGCTAGTACATGAGCGTACCGGGTTAATACTGGACGCTTATTTTTCAGCAAGCAAAATAACATGGATACTGGATGAAGTAGAAGGTGTAAGAAGGCTTGCTGAAGAAGGGCATCTTGCATTTGGAACACTGGATTCATGGATCGTATGGAAACTGACCGGCGGCAAAGTACATGTAACCGACATTACTAACGCATCCAGGACCTCTCTCTTCAATATACACACACAGGAGTGGGACAAAGAGTTGTGCAAACTTTTTGCCGTGCCGCCATCTTTGTTGCCTGCTGTAAAAGCATGTGATGAAATAGGCGCTACCACTGAGGCCGCCCTGTTGGGCGCAGCCATTCCTATTGCTGCCATAGCAGGCGATCAGCATGCGTCTATGTTTGGGCATGCGTGTTTTGAAAACGGTTCTATTAAGAATACCTATGGTAGCGGCTGCTTCCTTATGATGAATATTGGCGAAGAGCCTATCGTATCAGGTCAAAATCTTATTACCACTATAGCATGGAAGCTTAAGAATAAAACCATTTATGCGTTAGAAGCAAGCGTCTTTGGCGGAAGCTCTACCTTTCGCTGGTTAAGGGATGGCCTCGGCATCATTGACCAGACCGCAGAGGTAGAAGAACTGGCAATGACAGAAAAAGACAACGGAGGTGTTTACTTCGTGCCAGCATTTTCCGGCCTCGGTTCGCCATATTGGGACCCGCATGCACGTGGGCTTATCATCGGCCTCAGCCGTGGTACCACATCCGGGCATATAGCACGCGCAAGCCTGGAAGGTGTGGCGCTAGGTATATGTGATGCAGTAGAAGCAATGGAAAAAGAATCCGGCAAGAAAGTAGTAGAGTTAAAAGTAGATGGCACCATCTCCGAATATCCATTCTTCCTCCAGTTGCAAACAAACCTGTTACAAAGGCCGGTGATCAAGCCAAACGTAACACAGCAGAGCACGATGGGCGCGGCATTTATGGCAGGGTTAGCCACCGGCTTCTGGAATGATATTGCGAGCATCCAATCCTTCTTTCATATTAAACAAGCGTATCAGCCGCAAGTAGCGGAAAGTGATATACGTGAAATAAAATCTTTCTGGAAAAAAGCTGTAGCCCGGTCACAGAAATGGGATTGGTAATAAAGGTTCGATAGCTCGCATGTTTCAATGTTTCAAAGGATGTTGCTGTACAGCGCAATCTTTGAAACATTTTTGTTTATTCGTTCGCTGGATAAATACGCAGGTCTGGAACGTAGAAACAAAAAAACAGCTAAAACTATCTCAAACACTGGTTTTTATTATAGAAAAAGAAGCCATTTTCTTTGCATCCTACCCTTTAATGTATAATTTTAATATAACTATTGTTTAAAGCTTCAATACTTGCGATCAACGCAAACCTACTTACCCCTTATATACTGAAGCTGCCGGTTTAATTACTGCTCCGACAACCTGTACACAAGACCAGACAACACTTTCACTGCACTAATGAACATTGTCAAATGCATCATGCACTTTTTTGCCTGAGACTGAAACAATGTATTGCAGTGCCGGCAAAATATTTTATAAAAAAGCAAATAAACAACTATGAAAAAAAGCATCTTGCTGATGTTATTCATGCTCCTATCAGCGTATTACGTACAGGCCCAAAAAGTAGATTTAAATTTTGTTGGCGGTTATTTCTTTCGCGATAAAGTAGACTTCGGAAATTATTACGGATATATTGAAGACGCAGGTGCCTATGGCGTAAGCATAGAGGCATTCGTAAGAAAAAACCAATCGGCAGAATTGAGTTATTTAAGGCAAGATACACATGCGCCATTGTATGGCTACAATACCGGTATTCAATACAACAAAGACCAGGATAAAATATCTGTAAACTACATCACGCTTGGGTTTGTCAATTACTTTACAACACCTAACAATATTTCTCCTTATGCTGGTCTGGGCATAGGTGTGGGCATTGTCAGCAGTAAAGATGGTGGCGGTAGCCTTACCAAATTTGCATATAATGCAAAGCTTGGCATTAAAATAAAAACAGCTTCTGCCGTTTCATTTAAGCTACAGGCTCAACTACAATCCATCGTGCAGGGATCTGGTAGTACCATCTACATTGGTACGGGCGGGGCAGGTGCGGGCATCACTACCTACTCTTCCGTTTTACAATTCGGTTTCCTCGGTGGTATAGCGATCAATCTACATTAATATGGAACCCCAACAACAGGAACGCATGAACAACATTACCCGGTTTATAAAGACAACCGTTGCCGGCGGCATTATATTTCTCGTTCCGATAGTCATATTACTATTGATACTGGAAAAAGCACTAGGTGTAAGCCGGAAACTCATAGCACCTGTAGAGAAGTTATTTCCGGGAATGGCCGCAGAGCATAGAGTACTGCTGATAGAGCTGATCGCGATTACATTTTTGATCGCTGTTTGTTTTATTGCCGGCCTTTGTGCTAAAATGAAATGGGGAAAAGCGATTATACAGAAAGTGGAAGATGCCATACTTAGTAAAATACCGGGCTATAGTTTTTTCAAATCAACCGGTGAAGGGCTGATTGGCCTGGAACAATCAGAGAAACAAAAGGTAGTTATTGCCATGTATGACGATGCGTGGCAAATAGGCATCCTGGTAGAAGAATGTGATAATGATACAGTAGCAGTATTTCTGCCGGATGCACCCAGCCCGTGGTCCGGCTCTGTCGTCATCTTTAAAAAAGAACAAATAAAACACACAGACCTGTCTGCCAATGAAGCGTTTAGTATAATGCGGCAGATGGGGAAGGGGGTAAACAAATTATTTAAAAGAGTGTTATAGTGAATGACACAATCTATTAAAACACAAAAAATATGAAACACACATTGATCGTTCTTTTCGTTTTGTTGATCTCATCAACATTTGTACAGGCACAAAGCAACAAAGAAGACGTAGATATGATACAGGCCATGTTTGGGAAAGACAAGAAAGAATTAATGAGCGCATATATGGCTATACCGGCAAAGGACAGTGTAAAATTCTGGAAGCTATATGATGAGTATGAAGCAAAAAGAAAAGCCATCAGCCGGGAACGGATACAACTATTGCAAAAGTATGCAGATGAGTATAGTACATTAACCGATGCCCAGGCTTCACAACTCGCTATAGCAACCGTGAATAATGATAATAAAACCAACAACCTCTATCTCGGCTACTACAAAAAGTTCAGTGAAGTTATCGGCGGCAAATCAGCGGCCAAGATGTTCCAGTTGGAAACGTATCTCCAGACGGTGATCAGGCTGGGCATTCTCAATAATATACCGTTTATTGGCGAACTGGATGGGCAGCGGCCTGTTGGGACAAAAAGTTAAAAAAACGCTTCTTATATTACCAAATTGTTTAATTGATAAATTGTTTCCTGGAACGATTTCGGGCAATTTATCAATTAAACAATATAACAATTCTTAAATCGCTTCATTTTCAAATAATTACTCCTTTGTTTCCCGCCATGAAAATCGCCTGATTTGTCTTACTTTTGCGGCTCGAAAACAAGGAGCAAAGCATGATCAGCGTTAAAAATGTTACCCTCGCCTATGGTAAAAGGGTTTTGTTTGATGAAGTAAATATATCCTTTGTCAAAGGGAACTGCTATGGCGTAATCGGAGCCAATGGTGCAGGTAAATCCACATTTTTAAAAATATTGAGCGGAGAAATAGAACCGAATAAAGGTTCTGTGGAAATAAGCAAAGGAGAACGTATGTCTTTCCTCCGCCAGAACCAGTTTGAATTTGATGAGCAGACTGTATTGAATACCGTGCTGATGGGCCATAAGAAAATGTGGGACGTAATGCATGAGAAGGATGCTATTTACATGAAGGAAGACTTTAGTGAAGATGATGGTATTCGTGCTGGTGAGCTGGAAGCTGAGTTTGGCGAAATGGGCGGTTACACTGCAGAAAGCGATGCCGGTACATTACTGAGCAACCTGGGTATTACGGATGAAATGCACCAGAGCCTGATGAAAGACATTCCGTCTAACATGAAGGTGCGTGTATTGCTGGCGCAGGCACTCTTTGGTAACCCCGACATCCTGTTGCTGGATGAGCCTACCAACGGTCTGGATATTGAAACGATCGGTTGGTTAGAAAACTTCCTCGCAGAGTACGAAAACATTGTATTGGTTGTGAGCCACGACCGTCACTTTCTTGATACAGTGTGTACACACGTAGCTGACGTAGACAGGCAAAAGATTAAAGTATTTACAGGTAACTACTCTTTCTGGTACGAAAGTTCCCAGTTGATGAGCCGCCAGTTATCTGATAAGAATAAGAAAGTAGAAGAAAAACGCCAGGCGCTCTTAGATTTCATTGCCCGATTCAGTGCCAATGCCTCTAAAAGTAAGCAAGCTACCTCCCGTAAAAAAGCTTTGGAGAAACTGACTGTAGAAGAGATTGAACCTTCTAACCGTCGCTATCCGGGTATTATCTTCCAGCCATTGCGTGAAGTAGGTAACCAGATATTGAATATAGAAAACCTGAGTAAAAAAGTAGACGGCCGTGTGCTGTTTGACAAGGTTAACTTCAGTGTAAACAAGGGCGAAAAAATTGCATTTCTCAGTAAAGATCCATCGGCTGTAACCAGCTTCTTCGAGATCATTAACGATAAGGAAAAAGCAGATGGCGGTAAGTTTGAATGGGGCACAACCATTACAAAAGCGTACCTGCCTGTAGAAAATAGTGAGTTCTTCAAACAAGGGCTTTCCCTGATTGACTGGCTGCGCGAGTATGTGCCGCCACATGTAACGGATGCGGACGAACCTTTCCTGCGTGGCTTCCTGGGCAAAATGCTTTTCAGCGGAGACGACATTGCGAAGAAAACAAACGTATTAAGCGGTGGTGAAAAAGTGCGTTGTATGATCAGCCGTATGATGTTGCAGAATCCAAACCTCATTGTACTTGACCAGCCAACGAATCACCTGGATCTAGAAAGTATCCAGAGCTTCAACGAAGGTTGTAATACATTCCCGGGCATCGTGTTGCTGACATCGCATGACCATACGTTTATGCAGACTGTTGCTAACAGGATCATAGAGCTGACGCCTAAGGGCATTATAGACAGGCTGATGACGTTTGATGAATACCTGACAGATGCGCGTGTGAAAGAATTGCGTGCAGAGATGTATGCGTAAGTCTTGAGTATATAAAGTTTGTAAAAAATATAAAGTATATAGGGGAGACCCTATATACTTTTTTATTTAGTGCCATTCCCGTCTTTATATACCATATCAACTTTATATACTTCATAATACTTTATCTTTAGCCCGCTGAAATCATTATATGTCTTTACCCCAGGTCGCTATTGTAATCTTGAACTTTAACGGGAAGCATTATCTCGAGAAATTTCTTTCATCGGTGATGGATTCTTCTTATGCAAACAAGCGGGTGATCGTTGCAGACAATGCATCCACAGATGATTCAGTTGACTATATACAGGCGCATCATCCCACAGTAGAGATTATACAGCTAGACCAGAACTATGGGTTTGCCGGGGGGTATAATAAAGCGCTTGCGCAGGTAACAAGTGATTACTTTGTCTTACTTAATTCTGATGTGGAAGTAACGCGTGGCTGGATAGAACCTGTGATCACACTCATGGAAAGTGATAATGCCATTGCAGTATGCCAGCCTAAACTATTAGCTTATCATCAAAAAGATACATTCGAATATGCTGGAGCGGCAGGGGGTTGGATAGACTTATTGGGCTACCCACTTGCCCGTGGACGTGTGTTTGAATACTGTGAGAAAGATGAACATCAGTATGATAATGCCACGCCTGTGTTTTGGGCATCCGGTGCTGCTATGTTTATACGCGCCAGGGTGTACAATGCTGTAGGTGGGCTAGATGAATTTTTCTTTGCACACCAGGAAGAAATTGATCTCTGCTGGAGAGTACAATTAGCCGGTTATAAAATATTCTTTTGCCCGGGCTCAACCGTGTACCATGTGGGTGGAGGAACTTTACCTAAAGGGCATCGTAAAACATTTCTCAACTTTCGCAACAACATGATTATGCTTATGAAAAACATGAGCATAATGGAAAAGAGTTATACCATTCCTGTACGCATTGCAATGGACTGGCTCTTTGCGTGTAAAAGTTTGTTTAGCGGCGATACCGATAGTGTAAAGGCCGTAGCACAAGCGCATGCGGCAGTTATTAAATGGCGCTTTACCAAAAGGGGGAAGCCAATGTCGTCCCGTAAAAAAATGAAGGATCTCGATGGCGTTTTCAGAGGGTCTATTGTGTGGCGATATTTTATTTTGAAGAAGAAGAAATTTTCGGAACTGTGAGATTGTGAAGCGCGAACAGATAATGGTGAATGATTTACCACGAGAATTTAAAGAAGCACAAAAAACTATTGCGAAGGGTTCCGCATTTTCCGTCTCAACGCTGAAATACAACTGTGACGCGGTCTCTACGCTTTCTCAAAAGAAGTGAACATTATACAGTTGCTCTCAACAACAGTTAAACAACTCAACTATTTAGCACTAAACAGTAATTCATTTCTAAAATGTTGAGAAATTATTTGATACATAATTCATTCGCCCTTATTTTTGCACAGCAATTGAGAATTATATGTCATACGAAGTAGAAAATCCACAGGAAAAAGACATCAAGTATAACAGAGTAACGTCTTCTCGTTTTCTGTTCTACGTAAATATCTTCTGCATTCTGGCTTTTGTATTAGGTGGTTGCTTCCAGTTGTACAAAAATCATTATAAGGGTAAACCTGATATTGAGATTCAGGGCAGTACAAAATATACGCCTGAGTATAAATAAAAAAAAGTCGCAGAAATATTTTGCAGTTTCAAATAAAAATCTATTTTTGCACTCCCAATTTAGTTCTTTAATAACAACTGGTTCATAATCAGAAACAAGCGGAAGTAGCTCATTTGGTAGAGCACGACCTTGCCAAGGTCGGGGTGGCCGGTTCGAGCCCGGTCTTCCGCTCAGAAAATTAAATCCCGCTTCATGCGGGATTTTTTTTCAGAAGGCGCCTCGGTGGTGGAACTGGTAGACACGCAGGACTTAAAATCCTGTTGCCCGCAACGGCAGTACGGGTTCGATTCCCGTCTGAGGCACAGAAGCAAAAAGCCATTCAATATTGAATGGCTTTTTTGTTATACTACCTTTAAGCTGCACATAGGACACATTGCTGCCCTTGTAATCAACTATACCTTTATCTCATACATTTTAGAAGTCGGTGCTTTATTTACAATACTTCTTCTATATACCCACACTTCTTTAACCTGGTCCACAGATATTAATTGTTGAGGAGCCACCGTTTCATTTACACTTATCAGTACCCACAACTGTGCATTCTTACAAAAGATCCTTTTGAATAAGATCTTGTCTTCCGTAACAATAATATATAAGTAAAAATTGCGCAGATTCTCCCAATCAATATGCGGAACCTGGCTTGTTAGTATTATATCGCCACTGTGAAACTCTGGCTCCATAGAATCGCCTTCTACTTCCCAGTAACGCCAGATAGCGCCTTGCGGATTTACGCCCGGGGGTAAGGCGTATTGCTCCAGGGTATCCACATATATAGTTTGGTCGTAGGCTTTCACGTATCCGGCTTGGGCTTTTATAGTTACAAATGGGGCTAAATAAGGATTGTGCTCGTTTTTCTTGATTCTTCTTTTCTCCAGGAAGCTTAACGGCTTTTCACTAGCCTCTGTATGACTATTTTCGTCATATATTTCACTATGCAGGTCGTAATTCAATATGCTATTTAGTAGCTGTAACTTATCGTGGGGGGGAAGCATACCGTTTTCATAGCGCTGCACCTGGCGCAGGGTTATGCCCAATTTGTCTGCTAACTCACTCTGTGTTAGACCTAAAGCAAGTCTGCGCTCTTTTATTGTATCACTTAATGAAGTTCCCATTTTTAGAAATTATTCAAAGATAGCCGATATGTCGTTAAATGTCGTCTAAATTTTAAAAAATGTCGTAATTTATTTTTTATATGACATTTTGTGTCGTAATATTGTTCTGTCAAACAGACGGAAATGAAACAAGAACGATTTATAGACCTGACAGAGAAAGAGCGAAAGAAGTTGCGGTTGCTGCTATTGGGTTACGATAATCTATGTATTGCGGCTGTAAAGTGTGGCTTGCCATGCCAGCAGCTACAAAAGATCAATATCGCAGGATATGGGGAAACAAATATGATAAAACTGGTCCGCAGAAAATTGTTGCTTTCCTGATCGCACTTTTAAAAACATGTAACAATGGAAATAACTCAAATGAAGAAGATCGTACAGCAAGCGTACGCCTGCCTGATGCTGATGGAAGGAACAGAGGATGCAATCAAATTGGCTTATTGGGATAAGAAATTCAAAGAAGCGATTACACTACTCCATAAGGACAAAGAGACGGCAGGAGTTGCAAAAAAAGATTACTTCCAGGCATAGAAAATTTTACCTGTATGAGTTTTCAGTTGAGTTCATTATAAACCTATGGCAAGCTGATTTAGAAAACTGTAAAGTGTACCTGGCCAGGTATAAATCAGTAAGCTGTTGCTAACCAAAAAACAAAAAGAAAAATGCCTTACACAATAACGACAATGGCCCGCGAAAAAAAATTGTATGTGAGTAACTATGCGATCCGCAGATTTGATGGAACGGTGTTGGTTGACTATGCTGCATGTGATCTGTATGCGGAACGTTTTTTAACTGTTAGTGATGCAGAGCGGTTAATAAACAGGATGCACAATCCATTCACACGTGATTTTAGTATCGAACATATAAGCGGCGAACAGATAATGAGGGCGGTTGCTACCGAAGAAGAACACTTTATGCTATCCTAAACCCCAACCCTAAACCCTAAGCCCAAAGGGCGGCTAGGTTTTAAATCCTGGCCGCTCTTATTTTAAACGTTTAAAACAGATGTATAATGGAACAGCAAAATATGATAATGCCATTTGGAAAATACAAAGGCGTAAAACTCGAAGATGTTCCGCGGGGATATCTTACCTATTTGTATGATCACAGGATGATCAATGGCAAACTAAAAGATGCGGTAGCGGATATTATTCCCTACCTGCGAAAAAAATAAAAGGTCAATTCCGTCTAATCACCGGCATATCGGACAGATGAAAAATAAAAAAGTGCGGCTGACCGTACCTGAAAGAAAACATATTTCCATAAGCTACCTGCTTATGGAAAAACAACAGATATAAACTATACTTAAGCTGCATAATGAAAGACGTGGAAGATGGCTTTTAAACTAACCTATTACGATTGAATAACAGTTAACCTAAAATGTCATGAAAACACTATTCATTACTTCAGCAATTACATTGCTCAATATAAAAGTGAATTTTTTACCAAGTACTGCATTATTGATTGCGTTAGCAACAGTTATGCTAATAGATTTTGGTACCGGCATTCTCAAAGCCGTCATAAACAAAGAGGCGCGTACAAGCCGAAGCTATCGTAAAACAATGATGAAGTTTTTACAATATGGTGGTGGCGTTTGTGTAGGCTTGTGCATCAAATTTCTCGCGCTACAGACATCTGTAAACATTGGGGATGCAATAAAATACATTGATCTCTTTAATGATGGTCTCGTGCTCTTTATCATTTTTATTGAGCTGACTTCAATATTAGAGAACCTATATGCAGTGGATCAGACAAGTGTCTTTGCGCAATATTTTATTAAACCTATTTTGAGGTTACTAACCTTTGAACTAAAAAACAACCCTTTTATAAAAGCTGCTGAAAAAATGGATAATAAAGTATAGCCTACGTGTACGGGCTGTACCGATATATCCATAACTCAAAAAGCCATACGCCTTAAACGTATGGCTTTTGCTTTTTCTATCCCTGGTCTACATACGTCCAGTGGAAAGTAAGATGTTCTACCAAGCCGCCGTTGAAGGAACCTGATATGCCGGTTAAGCGGGCTTCTACTCCGTCTGCAAGATCGCCACTGAAGTGCGCGGTCTTGTTTGTGTTGCCGCCACCTATAGTGCGTCCTTTATTTGTTGTAAACCACACCGCCTCTACAAAGTTGCGCGTGTAGCCATAAACATTGGTAATGTATTCCTTTGAGTCGATCCGCAGTTGCTGTACCTTTGGCCCGGCGAAACCTTTCAGGCCGGATGAGCCACCGCTATAAACTACTTCGATACCAGATAAAACATCATTGCCATGAAAATAGAGATTGATGCAAGTAATTATATCATCTGCCGGTGCAGAAAACGCATTGTGTGAATACGGGCCACCGAAAGAGCCTACGTCTTTTTTAGTCAATTGCGGAAGAGGACGTGGCGCATCTGGATCAAGCATCTGCCACTGGCGTGCAGGCTTCAACAGGTCTTCCAGCTCCGATGCATACTGCACCTGCACCTGGTTTCTTCTTTGCTTCACTGCATTTTTTGCATGGTCACGATGATTCTTATCTCCTTTATCTGACTCATAGAAATAAGACCATTCCAGCGCCCAATTATTATAAGTGTCCCTCGCTGTGGAGTATTCTCCTTCGCTATGCATCATTGTTTTTGTCTCAGCGTCAGGAATGTGTGACATCCGCCACGTCATTAATTCTTTGCGGCTTTTTTCTATAGAGTCTGTATAAGATTTGATTGTTTCTTTTAAGAGACGTCTATGTCCGGCAATTTCATGTGCAGGAAGCGGGTCTTTAAATAATTTGGCATGATCCGTAACAATCATTTTTCTAAGTGTAATAATGATCGTTCCCATACCCATCAGGTAAGGTAACACCTCCTTAGAGCGGTTGAGAAAATAACTTTCTTTCTCGCGAATGCTCTGGATGATGCTGAGTATTTGATCGCCTTTATACTCTTTGTCTACTACCGACATGTCATACAATAATCTCACTTCCCCTTCCAGGAAACTTTTTAAGTTTTCCAGTTCCGCAGCTTTCAAAAATTCACGTATGCGGTCATCTACATACTGCTTCATCTGGTTCCACAAGTCAGCAAGATGATCGTGCTCACTCCAAAACATACCAACAAGAAATTGCAACCCGCCGCCATACTTTGGCACCAGTCCTATCAGGCCAAGTGCACCTTTTCTAAATAGATCATTTACCTGTGCATAAGATTGCGGATTGTCACCAACAGCATTGTCCACTACAGGTACTAGCTTAAATAGCTGGTTGTCTGTAGTACTGCGCGTATGCTGCACCACTGCGGCGCCTACGTCTTTCTTCATTTCATATACATCCAGGTATTTATTACTATGCATGGCTTTTATGCGATAGTAGCCATCCCCTACATACTCTGGTATAAAACGAAGATTGTGTTTCGGCTTCTCCCATTCCCACTGCAGTAATTCTGCCCTGTCCTCCATAGAACTATCGTTCACGGCTACATAGCGCTCTTTAAAAGGAGGAAGCAACAACCAGAAAAAGTGCCCGCCACTATCAATCCGAAACTGCTGATGCTTATCTTCCGGATCAAATTTCTTCTGAACTAACCTTTGCCCTTTTGTGTCATTTGCCACACCAATGGGTAGCTGGCTATGTTTTGCAATAATGTAATAACGCTGGTTCGTTATGGGTTTGAAGGCCATGGTACGTTTTTTTTATTTGGATAAAATGGCCTTAAAGTAAAATCTTATGTAAATGCTCTGCCACCGTATTTTCCCGGTATGGGGGCTATGGAAAATAACGTGCATAAACTGCACCAGAGATAGATTATTCCGCCAACCCCAAAACCTTCATAGTCTCTGCCTTGTATTGCCTGCCAATCGGTAGCTCTGTTGCTCCTATTTCTATAAAACTATTATTAAAGGAACTGATCTTGTCCAGTGCTATTATGTAAGAGCGATGTATGCGCAGAAAAAGTGTGTCCGGTAATTTTTCTTCCAGGTATGTAATGCGTTGGTATGTCACTATTTCCTTATCTACTGTTTTTACCTTTACGTAATCCTTCAGGCTTTCAATGTATAGAATGTCCTTAAGAAAAACCTTGATCATTTTTTTGTCCGCCTTCAGGTAAATGAATGGTGCTGTACTGATCACTGGCGCCTGTACGATCATAGAAGGTAGTGGTGCAGCCTGTTGCCCCCGTAATGCATGATATTTGTTGATCGCTGCAAGGAAACGTTCAAACGAAATAGGCTTTAATAAATAATCAAGTACGTTCAGGTCAAACCCCTCCAACGCAAATTCCCTGAATGCAGTTGTAAGTACTACATGCGGCCGGTTGCTCAATGTCTTTAAAAAATCAAGACCGGTAAGTTTCGGCATTTGTATATCCAGGAATAAAAGATCAATCCGATGATTTTGTAAAAATAGCAATGCGTCAATCGCATTGTCGCACGTTCCCATAAGCGCCAATGTATCTACCTGGGAAATGTACTTACCCAGTATATCTACTGCCAGCGGCTCATCATCCACAACAAGGCACTTGATCTTATTCATTAGCTAATATAGTTTTATTCTCAGGTCTGCTATATAACGTTCAGGTTCTTTAATCAGTTTAAGTTCGTGCCTTCCCGGGTACAGCAAATCAAGTCTGCGCGTTATATTCTGTAAACCTATGCCACTTGTATGCGCCTGTTGACTGCCTGCGTCTGAAACACTATTTTCTACTTTTAAATGCAGCCATTCATCTTTTACTTTTATATCTACTGTTACCCATATATGATCAGTCTCATTACTCACACCGTGTTTAAATGCGTTTTCAATGAAAGGTATCAGTAAGAGCGGAGCAATAGAAACATGGTCTGTATTACCGGAAACATTTAAGGATACATCCAGTCTATCGCTATAACGTATTTTTTCCAGCTCTATATAGTTCAAAATATGAGTTATTTCTTTTTCCAGGTCTATCAGGGCATTTTGTGAATCATACAGCATATAGCTCATTAAGCCGGAAAGTTTTAAAACTATTGTAGGCGCAATAGGAGAAGACTGTAATGTAAGCGCATATAGATTGTTCAATGTATTAAATAAAAAATGCGGATGCACCTGCGCCTTTAAGAAATTCAATTCTGCATACAATTTCTCTTTTACAATTTCCTGGTGCAATTGTTCACGCTCATAAGACTGTTGTAATATTTTAACCAGTAATGTAAAAAATAGAACAGGGCTCAAAAACCAAAGCATCCCTTTGAAAAGCATGTACCATATAAAAATAGGTTCAACTGTTGTTGTATCTGCAAAAAAGGTAGGCTCAAATACCCACTCCTGCAATACTCTGCCTAGTACAGAGCCTGTAAACAATAGCAGAACGGCAGCTATGGTATAGGCAATATATTTCTTTTGAGCATACAGGTATGGAAACAAAACATATAAGTTCATATATGCAACAAACATAGCCGCGGGAACACCTTCCAGTTCTTCCTGGAAATAAACAAGCATACCATCGCGCCCTTCTATGTGTACGGAAGTATAAATAAAAATATAGCCTATCCAAAATAAGATATGCGTAAGCAACCGGCTGTTTCCTATGTAGTAACGCTTCATATAGCCACCAAGTTTTGCTCGCTAAACAGATAAGCCAATTTACTTAGAAATATTTACCCGCAGCTTTTATTCGACGAATAACCGTTTTGACGCAGGATGTGGCATTTATTCTATGTATAGCAGGAGAAGCCTCCCTTTATTGTTATAAAGTTTGTAATACTTGCCGTATGGCGAAAATGAAAACTCAACGCTGTTTTAAATGCTTCATTTGATGTATCTAAACTCGGATACATGAAATCTGCATTTGAAATAATGAGCTGCCTGTTTACCTGCATCTTACTACCCTTTGTTATAACAGCACAACCATTCAAATTGGGAGGTCAGATTTTCGATAAGACGCGCGTACCGGTAGAAAATGCTACTATCATCATTTTGGCTGAAAAAAAAGGAACTCAACAAAAAGTTTTGCAAGCTGACCGCTTGGGAAGGTTTCATTATGCCACAATTGCCGGCGATTATCGCATACAAGTAAGTGCCATTGGCTATGAAGATACAATGTTCCATGTGCTGTTACATAAGGATATAGACACCATTGTTATTCATTTGCAAAACATGCCGGGCATGCTTTCTGAAGTTGCTGTTACAGGTAAGCGGATGTTAATAGAACGAAAGGCTGATAAGACCATCGTAAATGTTGATGCATCCGTACTGAGTGTAGGAAACAATGCACTGGAAATATTAGAACAGTCGCCTGGCGTTAAAGTTGATAATGGCAACATCTTACTGAAAGGGAAGCCTGGAATTACCATTTTTATTGACGACAAGCCTGCGTACCTGCAAGGTGCAGATCTTGCTGACTTTCTGCAGTCACTACCAGCTACAGTGCTGGATAAAATTGAGATCATGACTAATCCGCCCGCTCAATATGATGCGGCTGGTACGGGGGGCATTATTAATATCAAATTGAAAAAAGGTAAAATAAAAGGCATAAACGGAAATGTATTGCTGGAGCATACGCAGGGAAAATATGGACGCTCTTCGCAGGGTATTAATATGAATATTCGGCAGAACAAATTGAACCTGAATCTGAATCTTAATAATTATAATGGTACAGGTTTTTCAGAAATAACTACTGAGCGGAAGTATGATGTTTCAAGTGATCATGCAATGACTCTCCTAAGGCAAAATTCATTTATGAAAGTCCGTAATAACAGGATTTTGATCAAAGCTGGAGTTGACTATTTCGCATCTAAAAAAGTTGTTTATGGCGGCGTATTCAGCTATTTGAATAATGAACGAAAAGCCCTGACCACATTAGACGGTAGTCAATATTATAAGAATACTAACGATAGTACATTAATAGGTAGTAACCGGCAAACTGGCAATACAGCTAACATTGTAGCCAATGCTTATTACAAATATTTATATGACTCTCTTGGTCGTGAGTTATTGATAGATGCGGATTACATCCGTTATAAGACGGAGAATGATTTTCAGAATAGTTCACGACTCAAGGCAGCGATGTTCAATACCGGAGTAGGAGAGCTATATGCCGGAAATGTACTATCTGCTATTGATATATATACTTTGAAAGGAGATTACAATTATCCTTTCAATAGTCAATCAAAATTGGCTGTTGGGTACAAGTTCAGTTACGCCAATACTATAAATGATGCTGTATATAAGATTGATGACGATACTAGTCATCAGCGGATGTATCAGTCTGCTAATCGGTTTACTTATAAAGAAACTATACATGCTGCCTATGCCAGCTATAATGTAGAAAAGAAAAGAATTACAATGCAGCTTGGCTTGCGTGCGGAATATATGTTCACCCATAGCATGGCTATCAAAGACAGTGGTATAAGTACGGAATACCTGCGACTCTTTCCAACAATATTTGTTGGGTACAAGCTCAACGAACAAGCAAGTCAGTCTTTACATTTTACGTATGGCAGAAGAATAGAGCGCCCTGGCTATACAGATGTTAATCCGTTTCCTGTACCACAGAGCCGGTATAGTCAGCGTGTAGGTAATCCTAATCTGCAACCGCAGTTGTCGGATAACTTTGAGCTGAATTACCTGGTTAAAAATACGTTTACTGCTGGCCTGTTTTATAGCCATATCAAGAATGGCATGGATGAAACATACACAATACAAGGAAGTATGTTGACCTATACCACAAGTAATATCAGCACAAAAAAAATTTATGGCGCATCAATAGACATGTCGTGGACTATAACAAAATGGTGGACAGTTAATCCGGTTATACTTTTTACCCATACAGCTACTGGTACTATACTAAATGGCCAACCCGTATCTAACAAAGGGAATAATGTAGATATATCCATAATCCAGCAATACAGCCTGTCCCACGGCTGGAATGCTGAAATGAATGCAGGCTATACCAGTAAACAGGTTTATCCTCAATACGAGCAGGCACCTGTGTGCTATATACATGCAGGCATTAGTAAGAAATTCGCAAAAGATAAGTGGATTATCAAATTGAATGTGCGTGATGTTTTCTATTCGCGGGTAGATCAGCAAAATTATACCAATATGTATGCGATGAGCGGCTATACGCTACGTAGGTGGGATACGAGGAATATAACAATCGCTGTCGGATACAAATTCAATAAAGGAAAGAAAATACAACAAGTAAAGAACAATAGCAATGCGGAAGAAAGCAGAAGGTTGAAAGAATAGCAGATACGCCATTTATGTATACATAGCGGCTACTTACTATCTGTAAATACTTCGCATAGAAAATGTAAACTGGTTCATCATCTGTCTTGTAAGCTCTCTGTAAAGGTCGTCATAAGAAGGACGGTTATTATATACACCTCTTATAATAGCCCAGTCTTTATCGCCAAGCGCCCGGGAGTCACCCGTGTATCTGCCTGTCAGGCTTTCCCATGTGTACTGTGCGGGAATACGGTTGCTGGAAATAATCCGTTGCGATTTTGCATCTGTAATGCGGTAATCCATAACTGCCCGTGAGTTAATAATACGCCTGGTAACATATACCGTTGCCGTTACTGTTACATTGGACGTACTATTGGGTAATTTATCATTTTTAACAGGTACAGATTTTGACACATTATAAGAGTACGTATTTGTTGCAAGATTGCTAAACCATATATCGTACATGTTTATATCCATGTATTGGTCTACACGGATATTGCTTGCACGGCTATCATTTATGTTGTAAAATATATAGTAATTATTTTTGCCGATGCTGTTCAGGTTCCATAGAAGATCATTTTCGAAAAAAGCACCATTGATATTATAATAGCCAAAACGCTGGTCCAGCTTATTCACTATCACATTCGTAATGGCAAGAACATACGCCTCTTGTTTTTTCTCAATCACATCTTTATATCCCGGCACATAACTATCTGCCTGCTGCAGGTTATCATATGCTTTCCGTGCGCTGATCCTGTCGCCGTGTTGTAATAAGGATATACCCTTGTTGTAAGAATAAGCCGCAGCATTTTCTGCTGCCTGTGATAATTCTGTGCTATAATCTTTTGGTGAAAAAGCGCCGGCTGTAAACGAGGCCTCATTATATGCTTCATACATTGCTTGCAATGCGCGGTAGCTGTTATATACCAAAGCCCGGTTGTTTTTTGCGTTGGCTATATCAGCTTCATATTTAGCCGCAGATTGACTGTAAGCATCAGCCAGTATTTGCTTCGCATTTACATCTGCATTATTCTTTTTTAGATCGCCAAGGGCAGAATAATACGCCTTTGTGTAATCACCCTTTTCATACAGCTTTTGTGTGGATTGACAAGAAACGATTAGCGCTAATAGGAGAATAAAGCATATGTGTTTCATGAAATAGCAGTTAGTTCCCTAAAACTAACAAACCCATTACAGAAAAGGAAATCAGGACCCAGTTATTTATGCCAGCAGGTTAAATGAAACAAAAACGATCGTGATACTGATACAAACCAGCGCGACCAGGAATGCATAATCCGCAATTGTTTCTAGTCTTTCTCCCCTTAGTTCATTTTGGGTCTTCATAGACAAGAAAGAAAGCAGGCAACTTATGGTAAGCAATATCGCAGCTATGCCTGTAGTATCATCAATAACGGTAGCATGATTAAATTTCGCTACTTTGATAGAGGTGAGTACGATCAGGCAAAAACCAAGCAAATTGCTGGAAGTGTTCAATACATGCGGTGATTTGCTTTCAGTGGCCATAACATTCTGTTTAATTTGTTGCCGGTGATGGGGCACTCGCCGATAGGTTTACAACTTTTGCCAGCCAGGCAAAATTAGCGCTGCCACCTCCTGAAGAGTGGAACAATACTACGCCATCTTTATTGACTACAACGCTTGTAGGATATAAAGTCACGTTATTATTTTGGGCAATATTCCGCCCGTCCGGGATAATCGCATACTTAAACGGAGTTGATTTAAGAAATTTCCTTAAATCGGACTTGCTATCCAGGGCAATGGCGATAAATGCAACGTCTTTATTATCCTTGTAATAATCTACCAGCATATTGAGCGCAGGCATTTCCTCCCTGCAAGGCCGGCACCCGATAAAGAAGAAATTCAGCACGATCGTTTTCCCTTTCAGGTTTTCCAGGTTTATCTTATTTCCCTCAAGGTCTCTGTCAGAGAATGATGGGATGCCTCCACCTGTTATAAATGAAGGGCTTTCCTTCGGTTTAGGGAATGTTTTGGCTCTTGCAATTACCTCATCCATTGTCATTGGCCTGAGCAGAAAAGATGAATCGGCTACTGATTTAATTTTCAGCGTATATAAACCGCCATATACCAGTTTTAACCATTCTTCATAAGTGTATTGGTGGCCTGTAGAGTCAAATACTTTTGAAGAAGCGTCGGGCCGGGGAGGCATAGGTTTTTGCTGTGCAGCTACCTGCAATGAAAATAATGTTGCTATTAATCCAAGAATGAGTGTAGGGCGAAACATAAGGTTGATTTTTTGCAGATAAATATAATAAACACTTTGCTTTTAAAGGCCGGCGCTTAAAGATTTGTAGGAGAACATTGTGCGGTTGAAAGTTCATTTGATAAAAGAAAAATTATTTGCAAAGGCTATCAGAAAAATCTAAGCCTATTCCCGTTTCCTTAAATGTTATCAGCCAGCTTTGTAATATCGTTTTAAATTATGCAACAGCCGCTGTGACTAACGCCTGATCGGTTTTATAGCTCTGTTGAATAGTGTAATTTGCACCAACTTTCAATTACAAGTTATGAGCGTATTAATAGTAGTGACAGGCGGTACCTTCGATAAAGAGTATAATGAGATAACTGGTGAATTGTTTTTCAAAGACACACATTTGCCGGAAATGTTGAAGCTTGGGCGCAGCCAGGTACCTACACGTTTGGTAACATTGATGATGAAAGACAGCTTGTTAATGACCGACCAGGATAGAGAACTTATTGCATCTCTTTGTATAAATGCACCTGAAGATAAAATTATTATTACGCATGGTACAGATACAATGTCTGTAACAGCGGAAATGCTATCCAGGGCAGTTGATGATAAAACGATTGTGATCACTGGTGCAATGATCCCATACAAATTTGGTAGTTCCGATGGGTTCTTCAACCTGGGTAGTGCACTAGCGTTTGTACAAGTATTAAAGCATGGTACATACGTGGTAATGAATGGCCGCTACTTCGATGCCGGTAATGTAAAAAAGAATAAGAATACAGGCATTTTTGAAGAGATAGGGAATTAGAGTTGCTGCATTGCTAAATTGTTTTATTGTTGAATTGTTATACGGTTGTCATAGTGTTAAGCTTAGGCCATATAGCAATGTAGCCATTTAACAATTCCTCCTTATTTGCTAATTAAGCAAAATAGCCTGCATATTGCTAATAATAGCCATACCTCTGCGTAGATTACTTTTACTGTATCTAATTGCTATATGTAAAAATAATCCTTATGCAACTACTCTTTCCGCGATTCTGCATCCGTCTTAGCCTGTGCGTACTGGCGTCATTTATGCTGACCACTACATACGCACAAGACACACTTTCTGCATATATACTTACACCAAAAGAAAGCCCGGCACCACGTATCAATGGTCCCAAAGTATTTGGCGTAAGACCTGGGCATCCCATTGTATTTACCGTACCCGTATCTGGTGAAAGGCCAATAGCTTATAGTGCAACCAATTTGCCTGCTGGTGTAACACTTGATGCGAAGACAGGAAAGCTCTCCGGCGCTATAGCTAAAGCGGGAGAGTATAGCGTTACGCTTGCCGCAAAAAATAAAAAGGGCGAAGCTAAAAGAGCATTCAAAATCATAGTAGGAGAAACCATAGCGCTTACGCCGCCAATGGGTTGGAATAGCTGGAATATTTATGGTACGAAAGTCAACCAGGAGTTATTGATTGCAAATGCCAAAGCAATGGCATCCAGCGGCCTCATCAATCATGGATGGTCGTATATGAACATAGATGATTGCTGGCAGGGTGCAAGAGGTGGTGATCTGCATGCAATACAGCCCGATCCTGCCGTCTTCTCCGATATTCAGGGTACATGTAAGCAAGTGCATGATCTTGGGCTTAAAATCGGTATTTATTCCACTCCGTGGGTAGAATCATACGGCCATCATATAGGAGGCTCTGCGCAGAACGCAGAAGGCCTGTTTGAGCGTACAAAAGAAACAGTGCCTAGAAATAAAAAGATGATGCCTTATGCAATCGGCAATTATACTTTTTGGGATAAGGATGCACAACAGTTTGCCAAATGGGGGTTTGATTACCTCAAATACGACTGGAACCCAATAGAGTTACCTGAAACAAAAGCTATGTATGATGCATTACGCAATAGCGGCCGGGATATAGTGTATAGTTTATCAAACAGCACACCTTTTGCCTCTATTGCAGAATTGTCTAAAGTATCCAATTGCTGGCGTACAGGCGGCGATATCAAAGACTCCTGGACAAGTCTGAAAAGCCGGCTTTTTTCACAAGACAAATGGGCGCCGTATTGCAGTCCTGGTCATTGGAATGATCCGGATATGATGATCCTCGGCTGGGTAGGCTGGGGCAAAGGGCCAAGGCCAACAAATCTGACACCTAATGAGCAATACACACACATGAGCGCATGGTGCCTGATGTCCGTTCCGTTGCTATTAGGATGTGATCTGACCAAGCTGGATAATTTTACACTCAGCCTGCTGACAAATGATGAAGTGATAGCAGTAAATCAAGACCCGCTTGGCAAGCAAGCCACTGTTATATCCAGGCAGGGTGATGCAGGTATAATGGCCAAAGATCTTGAAGGTGGCAGCAAAGCCGCTGGTCTGTTTAATCCTGGCGATAACGGCGTGCAATCAGTAGAACTGAAGTGGTCTGACCTGGGCATAAAGGGAAAATACATTGTGCGGGACCTGTGGAGACAGAAAGACATTGGCACATTTGAGGACGCATATAAAGCAGACGTGCCGCAACATGGCGTTGTAATGATCAGCCTGCGAAAAGCATAAATGACGGATTATCCAATAAAAATGGCTCTGTAATTATTGCAGGGCCATTTTTATTTTACGTTCCTCAATAATTTCTTGATTTCTTCCGTTTTACTCCATAGCAAATTTTTGCCTATGAAGAAAATCGTTGTAAGCAGGAACACTTCCAGGAAAGTGCTTCTGCAATCCATTAAGACATTGATCCAGGACGCCCGCCAGCATGTTGTCAGGAACGTTAATACTACAATGCTCATTACCTACTTTGAGATTGGGCGAATGCTGGTAGAAGATGAACAGAAAGGGAGCCATCGTGCCGACTACGCAATGAAAACTATCACACAATTAAGCATTAGCCTGACTAAGGAATTTGGTAAGGGATACTCTGTAGATAATATTGAACGATTTAGAAACTTCTATCTCTCCTATAAAAAACGAATTTCCGCATCACTGATGCGGAAATCTTCCGGAAGCAAAAATAGTAAGCCTTCGGACGGAAGAAAGCCGGTTAAAAAAGAGACTACAGCAATTTCCCCATCAGTGATTGGGAAATCTGATTTTCCGTTTTCGCTTAGCTGGACACACTATGTACAACTGCTGAAAATAGAAGATGAAGATGAGCGAAACTTTTATGAAATAGAAGCTACACAGAACAATTGGAGTGTACGGGAGCTTACAAGGCAATTCAATTCTGCTATCTATGAACGTGTGGCGTTAAGCAGGAATAAAAAAGGCGTGAAAGTGCTTGCTAAAAAAGGACAGCTTATTGAAAAAACAACTGATGCTTTAAAGAGCCATTATGTGTTGGAGTTTCTCAACTTGGAAGAAAATAGCCATTATACGGAAAGTGACCTGGAAGCTGCTGTAATCGATAAGCTGGAGCATTTTATGTTAGAGTTGGGAAAAGGTTTTTTGTTTGAAGGCAGGCAAAAGCGATTTACATTCGAAGGGGATAGTTACTATGTTGATCTTGTGTTTTATAACAGGCTGCTCAAATGTTTTATATTATTCGATTTAAAGATTGGTAAGCTTACACATCAGGATCTGGGTCAAATGCAGATGTATGTAAATTATTATGACAGGAAGATTAAAACAAAAGAAGAAAACCGAACTATAGGTATTATTCTTTGTAAGGAAGAAAATAAAACGGCAATTGAGTTTACACTACCGGAAAACAACAATACCATATTCGCAAAAGAGTATAAAGCTGTATTGCCAAGTAAAGCTGCATTGAGAAAACAGTTAGAGTCCTAAAACAAAAAAGTGAATTTCCGCATCACTGATGCGGAAATCCGCGAGCCTTTATAATATCTCTCTAATTATGATAGGGAAAGGGTTTGCTCAAAGAAATAGCGCTGCTGAAACGATGTCGTTGTTTTAATTATTGTTATAGATTTTTGTCGGGAACGATTGCGTAGAAAAAAATTATCATACATAAAACAATAGAAAAAAAGAGCAGTAGTTTGTATTGAAATTATTGCGGATATATAAAATCTCAACCACCGCACTCAACAAATTAAATGCTTGTGTATGAAAAGAACGATGCTTATCTTATCGTTGTTGCTACTCTCTCATGTCATCTTCTCTCAGACATTTACACTCAAAGGAAAAGTATCAGACGATAGTACCAGTACAGGTATTGCTGATGCAACCGTAGTAGCAAAAGGCACTAGCAAAGGAACGAAAACAAATAATGACGGTTCCTTTGTACTGCAATTACCCTCACAGGGTAAAGTAACGCTTGTTATTAGTTATGTAGGTTACAAAACAGAAACTGTAACAGCATCTCCGGGTACAGACATTTCTATTAGTTTGAAAAAAGAAGCAGCAACATTGGAAGAAGTTGTTGTTATCGGTTACGGTACCGTAAAAAAGAAAGATCTCACAGGCGCAGTTATTTCTGTCAAAGGAGAGGAGGTTAGTAAGGTGGCTGCAGGTAACGCAATGGAGGCATTACAAGGCAAACTACCTGGTGTAGATATTGTAAGAACAAGCGGTAGTGCTGGTGCAACCTCAAACGTAACTGTGCGCGGTAACAGATCCATTAATGCAGGCAACGGTCCGTTATATATAGTAGATGGTATTCAATATGAAAATTACCAGGATATCAATGCTGGTGATATTCAGTCAATGGAAGTGTTGAAAGATGCATCTTCTACTGCAATCTATGGCTCCAGGGGAGCAAACGGTGTTATCCTGATCACTACTAAAAAAGGTACTTCCGGTAAAGTAAAAGTATATGCAAATGCTTATTATGGTACATCTGAGGTGGCCGGCTATCCTGTGCCTATGGATGGGGCATCGTTTACCAACCTGAAGAGGCAGGCATACCGTACAAATGGTAAATGGAATTCTCCGGCTGACGATGCCAGTATCTTTACCAGCACAGAGTTAGCAGGTATTCAGAATGGCACATCCACTTACTGGCCGGGACTGCTGTTGCATAAAGGAAGTCAGCAAGATTATAATGTTGGCGTCTCAGCAGGTGGAGAAAAAACAAAAGTCTATTTCTCCTTTGATTATCTCAAAGAAAAAGGCTTACTGAAAAATGATTATTCGGACAGGTTTACATTCAGGTTAAACATAGACCAGTCAATCACCAACAATTTCAAAGTTGGTTTGCAAAGCCAGCTTACCTATTATAAACAAAACAGTCGCCAGGATGGGGTATTGACAGTCGCCAATAAAATAAAACCACTCTATGTGCCTTATAATACGGATGGGTCAATAGTTGTATCACCGGGTAGTGATAACCAGTTCAATCCATTGCTGGATGACGTGGATGGCGCATACGTAAACGAAACAAAAACGACACGCATACTCTCCACAGCTTATGCGGAGTGGAAACCAGTAAAGGGGCTAACGCTTCGTTCTAACCTGGGTATAGTAAACTCTGGTGGAAGGAACGGGTTCTTTGAGAGTGCAAACACCATAGACAGGCTGTCATCTACAGGCTCTATTGCAAAAATTACCAATGGACGCAATACAAATGTAACATGGGAAAATATTGTAACCTATCAAAAAAGCTTTGGTGATCATAACCTGGAATTAACTGCATTGACCAGTTACTTATCCTACCAGTATGATAGCTCTTCTGCACAAGGCACAGGGCAGCTATTGCCGGGCCAGTCATTTTATGCATTGCAAAACAATCCATCCAACCTTGCAATATGGAGTAATTATGTAGGCAGGAACTTATTGTCAGGTGCATTCAGGATCAACTACAATTATAAAGGCCGTTACTTACTCACATTAACAGGCCGTGAGGACGGCTCTTCTGTACTGGCGTCGCAAAACAGGTGGTCATTCTTCCCGTCTGTTGCTGCCGGATGGCGCATTGTAGATGAGAACTTCATGTCAAGACAAAAAATATTTACCGATTTAAAATTAAGAGCAAGCTATGGCGTGGCTGGTAACGAAGCCGTAAAACCATACCAGACACAAAGCGGTTTAATACTAATACCTACATCGTGGAATGATAAGAGTGTACTGGCGTATGGTTTAAGTTCACAAACGGGTAACTCAAACCTGAAATGGGAGTTAACCGGTACAATGAATATCGGTTTAGACTTCGCCATTTTAAAAAACAGGATTTCCGGTAGCATAGATTATTATGACTCTAAAACGCATGATCTCTTGTTCCTAAGAACATTGCCTGGCACGTCAGGTGTTACAAACACATTGCAAAATATTGGTAAAACGCGTAACACAGGTATTGAGATCGCGTTGCATACAGTCAATGTAAAAACTAACTCAGGTTTTAGCTGGGAGTCTGCTATCAACTATACCAGGAACAGGGAGAAAATCGTGGACCTGGTAGATGGTAAAAGTGTTATTGCCGGCAATACAAATAGCCTGATCGTAGGATCGCCGGTTAATTCATTTTATGATTATGAAAAAATAGGCATCTGGCAAACAAAGGATGCAGACCTTGCAAAATTGGTGGGAATTAATTCTGGTATTGCAGCAGGTTACCAACCGGGAGATATTCGTGTAAAAGACCAGTACAACCGTAACAAAATATCTGCAGATAGCGATCGTGTTGTGGTAGGATCCGCTGTTCCTAAATATAGCATCGGGTTTAATAACGACTTTAGGTATAAAAATTTTGACCTGAACGTATATGTATATGCGCGTGTAGGGCAAACATTTGTTTCTGATTATGCCAATAAGTTTGAACCTAATGCTATTGAAAATGGCGCAAACGTAAACTTCTGGACGCCGGAAAACGCAACAAATGACTATCCACGTCCTAACTCCAGTCTTTCAAGAGCTGCATTACCATTTGCAACCACATTAGGATATGAAGATGGTTCATTTGTCAAGATCAGGAATATTACCCTTGGGTACACCTTGCCTCAGTCCGTACTAAAGTCTATGCACATGACCTCACTACGCATTTATGCAAGTGCAAAAAACTATATCACATTCTCTAAAGTAAAAGACTACGATCCTGAAGGCGGTGGCTCATTTGAAAGGCCATTAACCAAAATGATCGTTGCGGGCTTAAACATTACTTTTTAAACAGACCATGATTGGTAACATTCTAACACTCGAAATTTTTCTGGTATGAAAAATATAAAATATATACAGCTCTTTGTTTTGCTGGCAGGCCTTGCAACTATCTTCAACGCCTGTTCTAAAAAACTGGATGAATACAATCCCAGCGGGCTTACTGCTAATACAACTTATACGAACGCCACAGGATTCGAAACGCTTGTAAATGCTGCGTACACTTTTAACCGTTATTGGTACGGGAAAGAAGAAGGCTTTTCCTATGCTGAAATGGGTACAGACATCTGGACAAGCGGTACAGGCGATGCCAATCCGCAGTTTGCCCAATATTTAAACCTGCAAGGCTCCAATGCCAATGGAGGCGCCGGTACTACTACATGGACTAGTCTCTGGAATGATCTGTATGCTGCTGTAAACCTGTGCAACCTGGGTATAACCAATATTTCGGCTATCCCGGATTATACTGCTGCACAAAAGACCACACGCGAAGCAGAGCTTCGTTTTCTAAGGGCATTTTATTACTGGCATATTGTAGAAACCTGGGGTGGCGTACACTTTACTACTGTACCTACAGACGGCGCTGTTACTACAGCCAACCGTACACCGGTAGATACTTTTTACAATCGCATCTTTGCCGATCTGCAATTTGCCGTAACCAACCTGCCCGCTACCACTACAGATTACGGACGTGCAACGCAACCCGTGGCGCAGGCATTCCTTGCCAGGATGTATCTTACACGCGGCATGAATGCACAGGCGATCGGCATGGCAAACAGCGTAATTGCCAATCCGAATTTTAAACTGGAAACAAACTATGCCGACCTCTGGAAAATGAGTAATCTGAAAAGTAAAGAAGTGGTATGGGCCGTGGACTACTCCACCAATCTTACGTACAATGATGCGATCTATTACTCAAATGCAGCCGGCGTGCCGCAGCGTGGTTCTAACAATGGACACCTGCTTTTTATCATGCTATATGATAAAGCCAACACCAAGCCGCTTATTCGCGACATACCATACGGCAGGCCCTTCAACAGGTTTATGCCAACTATGGCATACCTGAACATGTTTGATGCGACTAAAGATGCGAGATACAAAGGATCCTTCCAGGATGTATGGCTGGCTAACCAGGCAGCTCCGGGATATGCCATAGGCGATACTGCTGTTTATTGTGCCAAGACAAAATTCACCCCGCATAGTTCTAAATATGTTACCTATGACCTGGGTGATGTATATAATACCACAACAGGAGCCATTGTGCAACGTAACTATTATCCAACGCTGAGTAAATTTTTGGATCCTACGCGCACCAGTATTGCAGAAGTGCAAAGCGCCCGTGACGCATTTGTTATACGCCTTGCAGAAATGTACCTGGTAGCGGCTGAGGCTGAAATGAATATTGGAAAAAATGATTCTGCCGCCTACTATATCAATGTGATCAGGACAAGGGCTGCACTGCCCGGGCATGTGGCAGATATGCAAATAACACCTGCGCAAGTAAACCTGGACTTTATATTAGATGAACGTGCGCGTGAGCTTGGAGGAGAACAGCTACGCTGGTTCGATCTGAAACGTACCGGCAAACTGCTGGATCGCGTAAAAACGCAAAACCTGAACCCGGACGCGGCAAAAAATATTCAGACCTTCCATACGTTGCGTCCAATACCGCAAGCCCAGATAGATGCAGTAACCAATAAAGATGTGTTCAAACAAAACCCGGGTTATCAATAGCCAATACTTGAATTAAAATAAACTAAAGGCTCTCATAAAGGGGAGCCTTTTCTTTTTTACAGATGAATGCGCGAGTTGTATTCACCGGTAAAAATTGGAAAATGGCAGATAGTATAAAATAAAAAATGCTTTTGTATCGCAGAATAATAAATATAGAAGGAAAAGTAATGTAAGTCACGCTGTAATAACACAGGGAAAAAGGGCTAAAAGCATTGAGAATGCTGGGCAATTTTAGTCGGGAACGATTGCGTAGAATTTTCCTTGTAATAGGAAAAAACAAATTAATTATGCAATTGTCCCCCGTTTCTTCAACCCGACTGAAAACGGAATTTTTAGAAAAAAATGTTGCTTGTTGTATGAAAAAAACGATTACGTTTCTGTCGTTTCTGCTTATTTCATTCCTGGCCCTGTCGCAAAATCGTACCATCAAAGGAAAAATCACTGACGACACAGGGGCTTCATTATCAGCCGTAAGTATCATCATCAAAGGCACTTCTGTAGGAACTCAGTCTGATGAACAAGGAAACTTTGTCATCAATTCTAACCGTACAGGAAAGATTGAACTGGTATTTAGTTATACTGGTTTCAAAACAGTTACTGTTACCGCAGAAGGGAATAACCCGGTGAACGTGAAGCTGGAAAAACAGCAGAATGAACTGAATGATGTAGTAGTGGTAGGTTACCAGACTGTAAAAAGAGGAGACCTCACTACAGCCGTATCATCCGTTAATGCCAAACAGTTAAAAGACATTCCCGTAGCTACAGCCGCGGAAGCCATTACAGGCAGGCTTGCAGGTGTGAATGTAACTACAACTGAAGGGCAGCCCGGCGCAAACATTATTATTCGTGTGCGTGGCGGCGGATCATTAACGCAAGACAATTCTCCTTTATACATTGTAGATGGTGTGCAGGTAGAAAACGCATTATCCATTTTGGCGCCCGCAGAGATTGCAACGATCGACGTATTGAAAGATGCATCTTCAACCGCTATCTATGGTGCGCGTGGTGCAAATGGTGTGGTGGTGATCACTACAAAAAGCGGAAGCAAGAATATGGAAAAGCCATTAGTATCGCTGGATGCATACTGGGGCGTAAGAAAGATCGCGAAAAAACTAAAAGTGCTGAATCCATATGAATTTGTAGACTTTCAGCGAGATCTTTATAAAGCTAAAAATGACACAGCGGGTTTTATAAAAACATACGGCCAATATGCCGATATGGATATTTATAAGAATATGCCTAATGTGGACTGGCAGGAAGAAGTATTTGGTAGGGCTGCATTAGAGCAGAACTACACGGTAAGTATGTCTGGTGGCAACAAAAGCACCACCTATGCTGCAAACCTTTCTTACAACAATTCTGACGGTATCCAGATCGGGTCAGGCTTTAAAAGATACCTGGCATCGCTGCGACTGGACCAGGTAATATCTGCAAAAGTAAAAGCGGGCTTAAGCGCACGTTACAGCAATCAAACGGTAGATGGACAAGGTACATCTAACGTAACAAGCTCTAATACGGCAAACAGGCTGAGAAATATTGTACGTTACAAACCTTACAGAACGGCAGGTGATGCTACAGGTTCTGGCGGAGATGATGAAACATACAATAGTGCATCCAACCTGGCCAACCCGGTAGCCGTAACAAATGACGCAGTACGTCACGCATACCAGAACACATTGATCTTAACAGGTTACCTGACGTATAACATTTTAAAAGAGCTCACTTTTAAATCATCTGTAGGCCTGGTAAATACCAATGCGAGAACAAATAGCTTCTACGGCTTAAATACATACGAATCTATCTACAAAGCAAACAAACAGCCAATTGCTACTATAGAAACAGGCACGCCTACTTCTGTAACGGCAACTAATACATTAGCATACACAAAAACATTTGCATCAAAACACAGTGTTAGTGCTTTGATAGGGCAGGAGATCTACCAGTTGACTGCGAAAACATTCAACACAAACAACAGCCAATTGCCAAAAGACATTACGGCTGACCAGGCGTTTGCAAGAATACAGACAGTAGATCCGGCGCTAACGCCAGCATATACGATCACAACTGCAGAGTCTACGGAAAAATTATCTTCCTTCTTCGGTAAAGTGAACTATGCGTATGATGGTAAGTATTTATTCGCAGCCTCTCTTCGTGCAGATGGTTCATCTAAGTTTGCAAGCAACAATCGTTGGGGTTACTTCCCGGCAGCTTCCGTTGCATGGCGTATAAGTAAAGAAGCATTTATGGCAGACGTAAAAGCGATCTCTGATCTGAAATTACGTTTTAGCTATGGCTCTTCTGGTAACAACAGGATCTCAAACGACGCTTATTTATTCAACTTCTCAGCAACTGCATCGAATGGCTACGCTTATGGCGATGCGCTCTCGCTGGGTATGGTTTCTTCCAGCCTTGCAAATACCAACCTGCGTTGGGAAACTACAATCACAAGAAACGTTGGTGTTGACTTCGGTTTATTCAACAACATAATAACTGGTAGTATCGATGCTTATTGGAATAATACAAACGACCTGTTGTTACAGGCAACGGTTCCTGCAACAAGCGGTTATACTACTCAGTATCAAAACGTAGGTAAAACAGAAAACAAAGGTTTAGAGCTTCAGTTGTCTGCATTGCCGGTATCTAACAAAAATTTCCAGTGGACAACTACATTCAATATCTCTGCTAACAGAAACAAAATTGTTAGCCTGGGTACAGATGCAACAGGCCATGCTACAAAATCTATCCCAAGTACAACCGGCTGGGCAAATAACCTGACTGATGATGTACTTACTGCTGTAGGCCACCCGGTTGGAGAGTTCTATGGTTACATAGCTGATGGCTACTACAGGCCGGAAGATTTTACCGGCTATGATGCTGCAAACAAAAAATTTATACTGAAAGCTGGTGTGGCTGATAATACCGCGATCATGGGTGCAGCGCCTGCTCCGGGTAGTATGAAGATGAAGAAGATTGCCAACGATGGTACAGTTATCGTTGGGGAAGGGGACAAAACAGTTTTAGGTAATCCGCAGCCAAAATTCTTTGGCGGATGGAATAACCAGTTCGCTTACAAAAGTTTTGATCTCAGCATCTTTATGAACTTCTCTGTTGGTGGTAAAGTGTACAATGCGAATAAGATCGAATACATGTCTGGCTACTACAGTGACAACAATATGCTGGCAGATGTAAAAGACAGGTTCAGGCCGTATGATGCAAATGGTCAGTTGGTAACGGATTTGAACCAGTTGGCAGCAATGAATACAAATGCAAAAACATTCTTTCCTTCCAGGAGCGGTAACTATTTGTTGAGTTCTTACGCAATTGAGGATGGATCCTTCCTGCGTATCAACAATGTAACACTTGGCTACACACTGCCTGCCTCTATTTTGAAAAGAACAAAGACCATCTCTAAGTTGAGAGTGTACGCAACAGTAAATAATCTCTGGGTGATAACAGGCTATTCCGGGTACGACCCTGAAGTAAACACCCGTCGATCTACTCCGCTTACGCCGGGTGTTGATTACTCAGCATTCCCGCGCAGCAGGTTTTTCGTAGGGGGCGTAAACATCACATTTTAATTATTAAGCTGGCTCAATTATGAAAAAGATGAACTTCAAATCAATAGCATATCTCGCTATATTATCAGGAACCCTTATGCTGGGCTCTTGTAAAAAATATCTGGATGTTACTTCCAATTCCACCGTATCGGCAGACGCCACATTCGGCAGCCTGAACAATTCGCAGATGGCACTGACAGGCGTGTATAACGAACTGGCTGGTGACTATGGATATGGCATCCGTTTAAGTATCTATTATCCGCAATGGGGCGAAGATTTTAAATCAGCAACCGGCGGTAGCGGTACCAACTCTGATGATGACAGAAGATCTATGAGTGCCTTTAACAGCACACCTGTTACAAAACCGTTAGACCAGGTATTTACACAGATGTATGCTGGTATTGAAAGAGCAAACATCTGTATCAAGTATATTCCTAAGTCAGCATTATATGCAGGCAATGGAAGCAGCGCCACTACAATGAAAAAATTGTATGGCGAAGCGCTTACTTTAAGAGCGCTCTTTGCTATGGAGCTGATCAGGAACTGGGGAGACATCCCGTTTTCATTCGTACCCTCTGAGGATGTTCCCGATTTGTACCTGAAGAATATGAATCGTGATGATATTTACGATCATATCCTGGATGACCTGAAAACAGCCGCAACATTAGTGCCTTGGCGTACAGAAAGCGGAGATCCTGTTACACGTATCAATAAGGCGTTTATCAAAACGCTCCGCGCCCGTATTGCATTGGCTCGAGGCGGTTATTCTTTAAGAACGGATTCCCGCAAAATGGAGCGCAGAAGCGATTACAAAACGTTCTACCAGATTGCGTATGATGAATGCAAAGACCTGATGACACATAGGGAACAAAATACCATTAATCCTGCGTATGAAGATGTGTTCCGTTCATTACACCCATTGTACAGAGGTGCGGATGATGCCTACCACGAAATGATCTTTGCGGTAGGTGCAGGCGCAGCGGCAAATACAAATGCACAAACAGATTCTAAACTGGGTTATGCAAATGGCCTGGTGATAGATGATGGTGCTTCTTATGGCAGATCATCTACCCTCAATGTAGCATTGCCAACTTATTTCTACGAGTTCGATTCCATTGCAGATAGCAGAAGAGATGTAACGATCAGCAGTTTTAAGATCAATAATGCAAATAAGAAATTGATCCTTACCGCAACCACTATGACCGAAGGTAAATTCAGGCGTACGTGGAGTACTTACACTAGCTCTGGTGCGCAATATCTTGACATTCGCTGGCCAATAGCGCGTTTTGCAGATGTGCTGCTCATGTTTGCGGAAGCAGACAACGAACTAAATGGCTCCCCATCCGGTGCAGCACAAAGCGCATTGAAGGAAGTGCGAACAAGAGCTTACGCTACAAACCTGAGCAGAATGCCTGCTGTGCCTACAGACTATGCAGGATTTTTTAACGCAATAGTGCAGGAACGTTTGTTAGAGTTTGGTGGCGAAGGTATCCGCAGGTACGATCTTGTACGCTGGAACCTGTTGGCTGCAAAAGTTGCAGAGACCAAAGCCAAGCTGAGAAGTTTTGCAGATACATCAGCAGCGAATACAGGCCGCTACTCCAAAATACCTGTGAACGTGTATTATACAGCAGTATCTAATTTTAGTAACGGAACTATTGCCAGTGAAATGAGCACGCTTAGTTTGTATGGTGGTAGCGTGTCCAGTGTATTGTTTACACCTGGCAGCGCCTCTACACCTACGGGAACAACTAAAGTAGCATGGCGTGCAGCGCTCGTTCCTTCTACTTACTTAGATGATCCGAATTATGGCTACGCATATTATTTCAAAGAAAACCTGAAAGAGTTGCTACCATTCTCGAACGTGGCTACAAGTGCAAATTTCAATTTGGCTCAAAATCCGTATTAATTAATTTCAACTCGCTGATATGAAAAAAATATTATTCGCGCTCTTAGGAACGATTTTCAGCATAGCAATCTTATTCTCCTGTAAAAAAACAGAAAGCCTCGCGCCAATGCAAATGTTCATGCCTGGTACAAGTATCAGCATTACACCTGCGCCAACAAATGTGACGCTTTCGTGGACGGCATCTATCAATACAGATTCCAGTGCAAAAAATATAGACTATGTAATACAGGTTGCAAAGGATTCTACTTTTAGCAACGTGGTTTACACAACTACTACAAAGAACTTTAGCGTTATCATTACAGATACTTCGCTGACGCCGAAAGTAAAATATGTAGCTCGCTTGCAGGTAAAAGGAGTAAACGGAAGGCCTGATTCAAAATGGCTGGTAAGTAACACTTTTACTATTCCTGGTGAAAATTTATTTATTAGCGGTGCAGCTAAAGATATCCAGTATTATACCGCAATCCTTCGTTGGACACACCAGGACGGATTGACAAAAATTACGATCACGAAAGCAGGCGGTACATCTTATGATTCTACTGTTAAGGCAGATACGATCCTGCTGACAGGTTTAACGCCGAATACAACTTACACTGCAGAGCTTTTCAAAGGAACGGTAAGTAAAGGCACAACGACTTTTACAACAAAAGATGCCGGTATTTTTACCAAGATCATAGATCCTACGGCAAACCTGACTGATGAGATTAACAATGCGGCAAATGGCGCAGTGTTAGGATTGATGGATGGTGCTTACGATTTGGGAGTAGGCTCTGCTGGTTTTGCCATCACTGCTAAGAATATAACCATTGCCTCCGTATCGGGCGATCCGACGGCTGCCACGCTTGCCAATTCAGATTTTATTTTGAAAGGTGCTGGCGCAGGTATTAAACTATCTGGCCTTGGTCTTACAGGTCCGGCTAGCGGATACATTATAGATATAGATGCTGCTGCTACAAACATTGGAGACATCACGATCGAAAACTGTAAGATAGCATTTCCTGTAACTGGCGGTTACGCAGTGCTCCGTGCAAACAGGGGCGCAAGCGCTGGCTCTCAGTCTATGGGAACATTCACCATTAATAATACGGTAGGCATAGGGATGACGCTGAACAATAACTACGGTATTGCCATGATGGATAAAATGAAGTTTACAGCCTTGGTAATTAAGAACAGCACATTCACAGGTTTCCAAAGAAATATTATAAGTGCCGCTACGCTTATTAGCGCATGGGCGCCAACTGTTACAATAGACAGATGCACCTTCAATAATTTTGGCGGTGGCGGTAAAGCAGCAGTACTGGATGGTACTACCAACAATATTGCGTTAAGTATCACCAATACCATTTTTGCAAATACACCTACGAGTGTAGTATCTGGTGCAACGGTTACGAACAGTGCTATTACAGCTATCGGCTCGTCTGTATTGCAGAAAGTATTTTATTACAACTGTAACAACGGCGCTACACCATCTGTAGCCATTACATGGCCAACAGGAGCTGCTGCTACATCGGACATTTCTGCATGGACTGCTACAACAACCAGCTTTACATTACCGGTAGGCTCTGCTCTAAGAACAGCGGCTACAGATAATGGCGCGGTGGGCGATCCTCGTTGGGCACAATAATGTATAACACGTATGAATCAATTCCCCCTGATAAAAGTGTGTCGTTCATACGGCGCACTTTTTTTAATAGTTTGAGTGAGGTGGATAGGCTATGTAGAAAGCCGCTTCGCGGCCAAATTTACCGCGGAGACGGGGAGGACGGAGAGTATCGCAGAGAAGCATTTTATTCACGATTGTCGTTTCACGTCTCATGAAATGGTCTTAGCGTTACGCAATCGTCGGCGTAAATTTTTAGTGCTTCAAAATGCTATTGAAATAAACTGTTCTCCCGTAAATACGTCAAACGAAATAATTATTTAAGTAACCTCTTGTATGATTCAATTAATAAAAACAATTACAGTAGCAGCCGTAAGTTTTGTAACACTCAGTTGCACTGCACAAAAAACAGCCGCCTCTGCTGATGCAAAACAAATTGCATTCCCTGGCGCAGAAGGTTTTGGTAAATACACTACCGGAGGCCGCGGTGGTAAAGTGTGGATCGTATCCAATTTAAATGATGCGGGGCCTGGGAGTTTGCGTGAAGCCATAGAAGCAAAAGGTCCGCGCATTGTAGTGTTTGCCGTGTCAGGTACCATTGCATTGGAATCAAGATTGTCTGTTAAGAATAACGATATTACGATAGCTGGCCAGACTGCGCCGGGCGATGGTATCTGTTTAAAGAACTATACTTTTTATATAGGAGCTGATAATGTGATTGTCCGTTATATACGCTCACGCATGGGTGCGGAGAGAAAGCAGGAAGATGATGCCATAGGCGGTAATAAACATCACCGCGATATTATTATTGATCATTGCTCTGCCAGTTGGTCGGTAGACGAAACAGCTTCGTTCTATCACAACAAAAATTTCACTATGCAATGGTGCATTATTGCAGAAAGCCTTAATAACTCCGTGCATTCAAAAGGTGAGCATGGCTATGGTGGTATATGGGGTGGAGAAAGCGCGACATTTCACCACAACCTGCTGGCTGATCATAAAAGCAGGAATCCGCGTTTCAGCGGATCATCTACTACATTGAATGATCCTGATGAGCTGGTTGATTTTAGAAATAACGTCATCTTCAACTGGGGAGAGAATAGTTCGTACGGTGGCGAAAAAGGATCGTACAATATGGTGGCGAACTATTATAAACCCGGCCCGGCCACTAAACGTTCTGTAGAGCGAAGGATTGTGAACCCGTGGAGCCCGTATGGCAAATTTTATATTTATGGAAATGTAATGGAGGGTGACCATGATGTAACAATTGCTAACTGGAACGGCGTACAAGGTGATCCTAATAAAGATTCTGCTAAAGCCACAGCACCGTTTGAGGTAGAACCGATACAACTGGAAACTGCGCAAAAAGCATACGAGTCCGTACTGCAATACGCTGGTGCTAGTAAAGTGCGCGACGCGGCTGACCTGCGTGTGATAGAACAGGTAAGAACCGGTAAGGCAACTACAGGAAGGAACAGGAATGGTATTATAGATTCGCCAACGGATGTAGGTGGCTGGCCTGAACTAAAATCATTACCTGCACCAAAAGACACAGACAAAGACGGCATACCTGACGAATGGGAAATAGCACACGGACTCAATCCCAACGATCCTAAAGACGGCGCTTTATACACGATAGATAAACAATACACAAATGTGGAAGTGTATTTGAATGGGTTGGTGAAGTAACGTGAAACGTGAGTCGGTAATCGTGAATCAATTGCTTTAGTTTGTAAACGCTTTACAAATTTTTAAAAATGAAAAGGGCAAGCATAATATTATTATGCTTGCCCTTTTTTATTCACGATTACCGACTCACGATTCACGTTCTTGCTGAATAGCGAATAGAAAGTAGAAGTGTGCGACGCAAGTAAAGCTTAATACTCATTCTACTGCCGGGTTCATAAAAATGCCACAGAGGCACGAAAACATAGAAGAACTTATTCTGAGTTTCCGTGCTTCTGTGGCAATAAAAACAATTAAACAATACAACCATTTAGCCATTGTATTTACGACTATCGCTTCACGCTTGAATCTCGTATAATCAACTCGGTCGGCAATACCTTACTTTCAAATTGCTTATCCGGGCGTTTGGCTTCTATCAACTGTAATAATAACTCTGTAGCCACCTGTCCCATCTCAAACGCCGGTTGTTTTACGACGGTCAGTGATGGCTGAAGCAGATCAGCAAGATCGGAATTAGAAAAGCCAACCAATGCAATATCTTCCGGCACACGAATGTTGTGTGATTTGAAATAACGCAGACAGCCAGTTGTAATCTTATCTGATGCAGTGAAGATTGCTTCCGGTTTGTTTTCCAGGCTGAACAATTCATCCAGCGCATTTTCTAATTCCTCGTATGCAAGCCCGCCATGTTTGCAAAACTTGATCAGGCTATCGTTCACCGGCATATTATTATCTTCCAAAGCCTGCTTATAACCGCCAAGCCTGTCTTGTGTAATCGAAGAATGCTGTGCAATAGAAATATTTGCAATGCTCTTAAATCCATTTTTGATCAGGTGCGTAGTGGCATCATAGCCACCCTTGAAGTTGTCTACAGCTACCTTGTGTGTGGTAATATCATGCACGATCCTGTCGAAGAAAACGATTGGCAAGCCCTTGTTATGCAGGCTTTTTAAATGTTCAAAATCTGAAGTTTCCGTAGACACAGAGATCAGCAAACCATCTATAGAGCGGGACGCCAGGTAATTCAGGTCAAGCAATTCACGTTCAAAAGACTCATGGCTTTGTGAGATGATCACATTATAACCCTTATCATATGCGATAGATTCAATGCCATTGATGATCTGTGAAAAAAAGCTGTTCGCTATTTCGCAAACGATTACACCGATAGACCTGCTACGTTTTTCCTTAAGGCTTAACGCAATAGGGTTGGGCCTGTAATTATGCTCCTGCGCATACTCACGAACCAGTTTTTTTGTGTCCTCGCTGATCTCGTAACTGTCGCGCAATGCCCGCGAAACAGTTGACGTAGAAAGGCCCAGGGCACGGGCAATATCCTTGATAGTTACGGCTTCAAATTTCATGGTAGATTATCCAAACGGTATTGGTAAAAATAAGTAATTTATGAAGATTTTTAATTATTTGATTTTCAAACGATTGAAGAAGGGAGAAGTGTATGTTAAGCTTAAAAGTATGTTGCATTGTCATTTGCTTAAGTTGTTAGACAGCCCAACCAATTTAACCATATAACCATACAACAATTTGGCACCTCATTTTCTACAACGTTATCGGTAACGATTGCGTAAAAAAAGACGCAGCCTATCTGTATTCTAACGAAATATATGACTAGCATTGTACCGGAAGACAACCTTGATAAAGGTTAATTACAGTAGTTCAGGATCATGTACAATAAAGGAGGAAAAGTAAAGATGAGTAATAGGAAAAACATGATAGCTGTGGCTCTTTTAACTAAGCGTTTTTATGGTTTTAGAATAAAGCGTTCGTGATTGAAAAGCATGGCTATGCAAGGAGACTTGTATAGCCATTTTATTTAAAACGCTATGCTCTTGCAGATTATTTTGAACTCAACTAGTCATAATGTTATTACGCCATTTAGGATTTTCGATTGTTGCTTCATTGTTTGCCGTATCCAGCATAAATGCTCAGAAATTGCCGGTGGTGCAGCAGCCGGTCTTTAAAAAAGATACTTTCAATATTACTAAATATGGTGCTGTTGCAGACGGTGTTACACTCAACACCAAAAGCATTAACAACGCCATTGCAGCGTGTAGCCAAAAAGGTGGAGGGGTTGTACTTGTGCCGGGAGGCCTTTGGCTGACTGGTCCGATAGAAATGAAAAGCAATGTGAACCTGCACATCAAACGCGATGCGTTGTTACAATTCACCAACGATTTTGATCAATATAAAATAGTAGAAGGCAATTGGGAAGGACAACCCAATGCACGTAACCAGTCGCCTATTTCAGGTAAAAATTTGCAGAACATTGCCATTACCGGTGGCGGTATTATAGATGGGTGGGGCGATGCATGGCGTATGGTGAAGAAAGATAAGCTGACAGAAACACAATGGAAAAGCCTTGTTGCTTCCGGTGGCTTATTGAGTGAAGACAAAAAGACCTGGTATCCTTCAGAGAAAGCATTTAAAGGTTCTAAAACAAAAGATGCCGGTGTACTGAAGGATGGAAAAACGATTAAAGATTTTGAAGACATTAAAGACTTCCTGCGTCCAAACTTGTTGGTATTGGAAAACTGTAAGAAAGTATTGCTGGAAGGCGTAACGTTCCAAAACTCCCCGGCATGGTGCCTGCATCCACTGATGTGTGAAGACCTGACGGTAAGAAATGTATATGCAAAAAATCCGTGGTATGCGCAGAATGGTGATGGTATAGACGTAGAATCATGCAACAGGGTACTGATAGAGAACAGCACTTTCGATGTAGGGGATGATGGCCTTTGTATTAAATCTGGCAGGGATGAAGCGGGACGTAAGAGAGGCATGCCAACACAAAATGTAATTATCCGCAATTGCGTTGTGTATCATGCACACGGAGGCTTTGTAATTGGAAGTGAAATGAGCGGTGGCGTAAAAAATTTATATATCTCCGATTGTTCCTTCATTGGTACAGACATTGGCCTGCGTTTCAAAACAACAAGAGGCCGTGGCGGAGTAGTAGAAAATATTTACGTATCCAATATCAACATGAAAGATATTGTAGGAGAGGCGATTCTTTTCGATATGTATTATGCGGCAAAAGATCCGGTGCCATTGGCTGGCGAAACACGCGAAGCGCCGAAAGTAGAACTGTTGCCGGTAACTGACGCAACGCCCCAGTTTAAAAACTTTTACATTAAAAACGTAGTATGTAACGGCGCTGCAAAAGCCATTTTTGTACGCGGCCTGCCGGAAATGCACATTAAAGATATAGACCTGCAAAATATTACCATTGTTGCCAAACAGGGGATAGACATACAGGAGGCAACCAACATTAGTATGAAAAACATACGTTTGGTAGTTCCTTCAAAAGATGCACTCGTAAACATTCAGAACGGGAAGAATATTACGCTCAATGGCCTGAAAATGGACGTAGCACCCGGCCTCTTATTCAATATTGCCGGAGAAAGCTCAACTGGCATAAAACTAAATAATTCCAGCATACCGTCCGATACCAGGAAAGCTGCCTTTATCTTTGGAGCTAGTGAAAAATCATTAACGATTGAATAAAGTATTGTTATGAAGAAACAACTCTCCAAAATCTTGTTAGTTGCATCTGCGTTTGCCGCCTCGCAGTCTATGGCGCAAACACCGGCGCAACCGCTTGCCTGGTCTGAACGTGCAGCCAACACGGTTATGCGTAACTGGACCGACTCCTTCACCAGCGAAGGAAGAAGCAAAGCTCAGTGGTCTTACGACCAGGGTGTTATTCTCAAGGGTATGGAAGGTCTCTGGTACAGGACCGGTAAAGGTGAATATTACAAGTACATTGACAAAAGCGTCAACTTTTTTGTAAATGATGATGGTACTATTAAGACCTACAAGCTGGAAGATTACAATATAGACAATGTGCTGAATGGCCGCCTGCTGCTTACCATGTTTCGTGTAACAGACAGGGCTAAGTTTTACAAAGCAGCATCTACATTGCGCGAGCAGTTAAATACGCAGCCGCGTACCAACGAAGGTGGTTTCTGGCATAAGAAAAGATATCCTAGCCAGATGTGGCTGGATGGTCTTTACATGGGCGAACCATTCTATGCAGAATATGCTTACCTGTTCAAACAAGACTCCGCTTTCAATGACATCGCCAAACAGTTTATACTGATGGAGCGTCACGCACGTGATAGCAAAACAGGTTTGCTTTATCATGGCTGGGACGAGTCTAAGGAGCAACAGTGGGCGGATAAAACAACCGGTGTGTCTCCCAACTTCTGGGGCAGGGCTATGGGTTGGTATGGCATGGCACTCGTAGATGCGCTTGAATACTTCCCGGCAAATCATCCAAAACGCGATACGCTCATCAATATATTAAAACGCTATGCAGTAGCCGTACAAAAAGTGCAGGATGCTAAAACTGGCCTGTGGTGGGATATATTGGATAAACCCAATGTAAAACCAAACTACTTTGAAGCTTCTGCAAGCTGCATGTTTGTGTACACATTTGCAAAAGCAGTCCGTTTAGGCTACCTGCCTGCAAGCTACCTGACTGTAGCGCAGAAAGGATATGATGGCATCATCAAACAATTTGTAAAAGCGGATGATAATGGCGGTATGACGCTCGACGGCACCGTAGGTGTAAGTGGTCTTGGCGGCACTCCGTACCGCGACGGCAGCTTCGATTACTACATGAAAGAAAAAATAGTAGTAAACGATCCTAAAGGGCTGGGTGCGTTCCTGCTTGCAAGCAATGAAATAGAACTGGCTGCCATGCCAAAGATTGGTAAAGGCAAAACAGTAACACTTGATAGCTACTTCAATGCAGAAACCAAAAAAGACGGAGCAGGCTTCCTGCGCTCTTATCACTACAAGTGGGAAGAGATGAAAAATGAAGGCTTCTCCATCTGGGGATATGCATTCAAAGCAACAGGTGCCAACATCAATACATTATACGAAGCGCCAACGGCTGACAACCTGAAGAAAAGTGATGTGTACATCATTGTTGATCCGGATACAAAAGACGAAAGCCCTAATCCAAACTATATGGATGAAAAGTCAGCGCAATCTATTTATGATTGGGTAAAGAATGGCGGCGTATTAGTAATGATGATGAATGACTCCATCAACACAGAATTTAAACACTTTAATACACTCTCAGAGAAATTCGGCATTCACTTCAACCAGGATATCCGCAACCGCGTAACGGGTACGCAATACGAGATGGGCGCGCAGCTAATACCAGCTAATGATGCCATCTTTAAAACAGCGAAAAAAATATACCTGAAAGAAATATGCACAATAGCCCTGAAAGCACCAGCCAAAGCACATTATACAGACAAAGGTGACGTGCTGATGGCTGTAGCAAAAGTGGGTAAAGGCACCGTGTTCGCAGTAGATGACCCTTGGTTGTATAATGAATACACTGATGGTAAAAGACTGCCTGCGGATTTTGATAACTACAAAGCGGCTAAAGACCTGACCAACTGGTTACTTCAGCAGGTGCCGGCTAAAAAATAATAACTAAACATGTATTCTTTCGAACCACAAAGATGTTTTCTGCAATATGCAACAACACGCACAAAGCGCTTCTTTGTGGTTCGAAAAATATGCATACTCTTCTTTTTATCCTTTCTCTTTTCTTTCTCCTACGCACAACGCATAGTTGTTGACATAAATGGTAAAGGCGATTTCAAAACCATACAGGATGCGATCAACAGCCTTTCCGACTCCTCTGCAAAGCCAAGAACTATCTACATAAAGAAGGGTACATACAAGGAAAAAATATTTATTGCAAAAAGCAATATCATCTTCATTGGCGAAGACAAACAAACTACGGTAATAACAAATGCTATAGCGCGTGACGAATGGCGCTGCGACCACCCGGATGATTGGGGTGTTGCAACCATTAACCTGAAAGGGAGCGACATTACACTACAAAATCTGACTATCAGTAATACCTATGGTTTTGATAATAAAAACCAGCCTGACAGGATTATAGCATGTAACAATGATACGGCTACGCACCAGCGTAAGATCAGTTATACAGGACACCAGATGGCGCTGCGCAGCTTTGAAACAACACGGTTGAAAGTGATCAACTGTAATCTTAAAGCATTTGCAGGGGATACCGTTAGCCCATGGAATACTGTTGACGGCATGTTCTATTTCAAAGACTGCCAGATGGAAGGTGGTGTAGATTTCTATTGCCCGCGAGGCTGGGCTTATGCTGAAAATTGTGACTTCAAAGCGAACACGGGTGATGCAGCTATCTGGCACGATGGCTCAGGTAATATCGATTCCAAAACAGTATTGAAAAATTGCCGCTTCACCGGCTATAATGGTTTCAAGCTCGGACGTTATCACAAAGAAGCACAGTTCTATTTATTGGATTGTGTTTTCGCAGACAACATGGCCGACCTGCCCATTTATAAAGTTACCTCAACACCTCTGGTGAAATGGGGCGAACGCATTTACTATTTCAACTGCCATCGTACAAGCGGAAAAGATTTCGGATGGCATAACAACAATATAACCGCAGATAAAGCTGCAACGATAAATGCAGAATGGGTATTTGGAAATAAGTGGAAGATGTAGGATTTGAGATTTGAAATTTAAGATTTGAGATCCATTCTTCTTTAGATCAAATTTCAAATTGATAAGAACATAAAAAGCCGGAAAGATTTGTAATAGCGATAGTGATTTGAACAACGAGATTACAATAGGGTGTATGGCGAGAAATATTGCGTATTACTTGGTGACATCTTAGCGAATTGGTGGCTTCGTGGCAGCTCTTTGCGCTCTCTGCGTTCCCTTTGCGGTCTTTGCGGATACTTATCCGTCTTTGCGCGAAACATATTATTTGAACAGGTTTATATATGATCTTAGAAAGAAAAAATTTAGCTGCAATCAGAAACAATCCTGCGGTACAGGTAGCGGGTGATGAGGTATTCAACTTGCCGGAAAAAGTACTACAGTTTGGCACAGGCGTATTACTACGCGGGTTACCAGACTATTTTATAGATAAAGCCAACAGGCAAGGTGTGTTCAATGGTCGCGTGGTAATAGTAAAGTCCACCAGCCAGGGCGATACAAATGCTTTTGCAAAGCAGGATAACCTATATACAGTTTGTATCAAAGGAGTTGAAAATGGTGCATTAGTAGAAGAGGACATTGTGATCACAGCTATCAGCCGTGTACTCTCGGCACAGGAGCAATGGAATGATATTCTCGCTTGCGCAGCCAAGCCTGCAATGCAGATCGTAATATCCAACACAACAGAAGTTGGTATTAGCTTAGTAAAAGAAAATGTGCTTGACGGAGTACCTGCATCATTCCCCGGAAAGCTGTTAGCATTTTTATATAAACGCTATCATACACTTGGCAACAATGTAGAAAGCGGAATGGTGATCGTACCTACTGAATTGATCAGCGATAACGGTACTAAACTAAAAGCGATCATATTAGAACTGGCTGCCTTCAACCAGTTTGATGAAGCCTTTATTAACTGGTTAGATCAGCACAACGATTTCTGTAATTCACTTGTAGATAGAATTGTACCTGGCAGGTTGCCTGCAGCTACAGAACAAAAAAGCGAACAGCTATTAGGTTATAAAGATGAGTTGAAAATTATGTCAGAGTGTTATGCACTGTGGGCAATTGAAACCTCATCTGCGCGAACCAAAGAAATACTCTCTTTTGCAGGTGTGCATAAAGGTGTAATACTAACACCTGATATTACAAAGTATAAAGAAATAAAACTGCGCTTACTCAACGGTACACACACTTTCTCCTGTGGGTTGGCTATGCTTGCTGGCTTCAGAATAGTGAAAGATGCCATGAGTGATAAAACTTTTGAACTATTCTTAACTAATTTAATGCAGGAAGAAATAGCGAATGCTATAATAGATAACCACATTGATAAACAAGATTGTCAAACGTTTGCGCATCAGGTAATTGACAGGTTCAAAAACCCGCATTTGGATCATCAGTGGTTGAGTATCACTATGCAATACACATCTAAAATGGCGATGCGTAACGTACCTTTGATAAGAGCGTATTATGAAAAGCACAATAGTGTGCCTCAGTTCATGGCGCTTGGCTTTGCTGGTTACCTCCTCTTTATGCGTACAGAAAAAAACAGCGACGGTAAATATCAGCGTACCATAAACCAACAGGCAAACCTGGTTACAGATGATAAAGCTGAAGTGTTGTATGCATTGTGGCAGCAATACAGTGGGGACGACCTGGTGCAACAGGCGCTTGCAAAAAAAGAATTGTGGGGAACAGATTTAAGTGCATTGCCAGGATTTGTAAAAGCTGTCAGCAATTATGTTGAGTTATTAGAGAAGAAACCAGTTGAAGAAGTGATAGGTGAAGTAAGCTCAGAAGAGTTTGTAAAGTAAATAAAAATTACAGGTATATAAAGTATATACGGTGTATAATGTAGATAAAGTTTATAGGAGATAGTAAAGTGTATAAGAGGGAACGTTATATACCCTATATACTTTACAAATCTTATAAGCCCGAAAGAAGTTAGTGTATGAAAAATAATATTTTAAAAGTACATCCTGCAGACAATGTGATAGTGGCATTGACTGATCTGAAACGCGGGCAGGAAGTGGAGCTGGATGGTGTGAAATACACACTCGCAGACGATATAAAAGCGAAGCATAAATTTACTACAGAGGCTTTGCAGGAAGGTGATGAAGTGACTATGTACGGTGTACTTGTAGGTAAAGCAAAACAGGCAATTCCTAAAGGCGGCGTTATTGCTACCTCCAACTTACGTCACGCCGCTGACGGTTACCAGTTAGGCCAGCGTAAAACAAGCTGGGTTATTCCTAATGTAGCCAGCTACCAGCAAAAAACATTCAATGGTTATCACCGGGCAGACGGTAGCGTAGGTACAGCCAACTACTGGCTCATTATACCATTGGTCTTTTGTGAAAACAGGAATGTAGAAGTATTACGCGAAGCATTACAGGAAGACCTCGGATATGGTCGTCCAAGAAAATACCAGCAGTTTACACAGAACCTGGTGGACCTGTATAAATCAGGCAAGTCAGCAGAGGAAATTCTAAATGCAGACTTTTCTGGCGCGTCCAGTCAGCACGAAGACAACAGGATGTTTAAAAATGTGGATGGTGTAAAATTCTTGTTGCATGATGGTGGCTGCGGAGGCACACGACAGGATGCAACAGCACTGTGCGGCCTCTTAGCCGGGTATATTACACACGCAAACGTAGCGGGCGCTACCATCTTAAGCTTGGGTTGTCAGAATGCGCAAGTATCCATTTTGCAGGAAGAGATCGCAAAGCGTGATCCTTCATTCAGCAAACCATTATACATTTTAGAACAACAAAAGATCGGCAAAGAAACGGACCTGATCAGCGCAGCTATCAGGCAAACATTTGCAGGGTTAATGATCGCTAACCAGAATGAACGTAAACCGGCGCCGTTAAGCAAACTATGCATCGGGCTGGAGTGCGGTGGTTCAGACGGTTTTTCCGGCATCTCAGCCAACCCCGCGATCGGTTATACTTCAGATCTGCTTGTAGCATTAGGCGGCTCCGTAATACTTGCCGAGTTTCCTGAATTGTGTGGCGTGGAGCAAGAGATGAGCGATCGTTGTATGAACGAATCTGATGCAAACCGCTTTATCAGCCTGATAAGAACATATAACGAAAGAGCTACAGCAGTAGGTTCTGGTTTTGATATGAACCCTTCACCAGGAAATATTAAAGACGGTTTGATCACCGATGCGATTAAATCAGCGGGTGCCGCTAAGAAAGCAGGTACCTCACCAGTAGCAGCAGTGCTGGACTACCCGGAGAAAGTAACAAAGCCAGGGCTGAATTTATTATGTACACCAGGCAATGATGTGGAAAGCACAACAGCAGAAGTAGGCTCCGGTGCAAACATTGTATTGTTCACAACAGGCTTGGGTACGCCAACCGGTAATCCTATTACACCAGTGGTGAAGCTGTCCAGCAATACCATATTGTATAACAAAATGCCTGACATCATAGATGTAAATACAGGTACTATTATAGACGGGGAAGAAACAATAGAAGAAGCAGGGAAAAGAATTTTAGATTATGTGATCTCTGTGGCAAGCGGCGAAACAAAAGTGGCAGCCGTTCGCAATGGCCAGGACGATTTCATTATCTGGAAAAGAGGCGTGAGTCTATAGAATTTGAAATGTATAATTTGAGATTGCTTACCAGATATTCCATATCTGCAAGAGCATGATCTGATGAACCTTTTAAGCGAGATATGGAATATCTTTTATCAGGTGGAGAGTTTCTGGCGCCTCGGTTCGTGTCCTCACGAACCATGGCAGGAGAAGAAGACTAAGAAATTGCTTTGCGATCTCTGCGTCTCCTTTGCGGTCTTTGCGATACTTGGCGCCTTTGCGTGAAAATTGCCAGACGGAATCACAACAAACATCTCAAATGTCAAATCGAATTAAAATCTTGATAATAAAGTAAACATGAAACAGTTTTTAGACGAAAATTTTTTGCTCAAAGGCAAGTTCGCACAGCAATTGTATCATGAGTATGCCAAAGACATGCCCATTATAGACTATCACTGTCATTTGCCTCAATCACAGATTGCTGCCAATCACCAGTTTGAAAACCTGACACAGGCGTGGCTATATGGCGACCATTACAAGTGGCGTGCGATGCGTACAAATGGTGTAGATGAAAGTTATTGCACCGGAAACAAACCTGATTTTGAAAAATTTGCGCAATGGGCCAAAACTGTTCCTTATACCTTACGCAATCCATTATACCACTGGACACACTTAGAGCTGCAACGCTATTTCGATATATACGAACTGCTGGGCGATAACTCCGCAAAAGAAATATATGAGGAAGCCTCTGCAAAGCTGCGCACAGACGATTATTCTGTACGTAACCTGCTTCGCAAAATGAACGTGGCAGTTGTATGCACAACAGATGATCCTGCGGATGATCTGAAAGACCATCAGTTCCTTAAAGGCGATTTTGAAATACCGATCCTGCCGGCGTTCCGCCCGGACCAGGCAATGAATATTGATAACGTAGAGAACTTTAAAAAATACGTAGGCCGCATAGAAAAAGCAGCAGACAGCAACGTAACTAATTTCCAATCTTACCTGGATGCATTAAAAAGCCGTCATGATTTCTTTGCTACCGCAGGCTGTGGCGTATCGGATCATGGACTGGAAGAAATATATGCAGAAGAATATACAGAGACATTAGTAGCGCAGTTGTTTGACAAAGCAATGGCCGGACAGGACTTAACTCCATTGGAGATACGCCAGTTCAAATCTGCCATGCTGGTTTACTTTGCAGAATGGGATTGGGAAAAAGGCTGGGTACAGCAGTATCACCTTGGTGCATTGCGCAACAACAATTCCCGTATGATGCGCGTGTTAGGCCCCGATACCGGATGGGACTCTATTGGCGATTTTCAGCAGGGGAGAGCATTGTCTAAATTCTTATCGCGTCTTGACCGAGATAATAAATTAGCAAAAACTATTCTGTACAACCTCAACCCGGCAGATAACGAACTGTTCGCAACTATGATCGGCAACTTCAACGATGGCTCTATTGCAGGTAAAGTGCAATTTGGTTCAGGCTGGTGGTTCCTCGATCAGAAGGATGGTATGACCAAACAAATGAACGCGTTGTCCAACATGGGACTGATCAGCCGCTTTGTAGGTATGTTAACGGATTCAAGAAGCTTCCTGTCATTCCCGCGCCACGAATACTTCCGCCGTATTATCTGTAACTTGTTTGGCGAAGAAGTAGAGAACGGCGAATTACCAAACGATATTAACTGGATCGGAAAAATTATACAAGACATTAGCTTCTACAACGCCCGTCAATATTTCAACTGGCAGCATGTGGGGGTAAATGAAGTAAAAGTGCAGTAATTAATTTGAAAATTTGAAGATGTGCTAATTTGAAAATGGGCATAATGCAATAGCTAAATTGTTAAATGGTTATATTGTTGTATTACCAACAATATAACCATTCAGCAATGCAACCATTCAAAATTGATACATTTTCAAATTCTCAAATTTTCAAATTCCCGAATTGTATCAAACGTTTGCCTCATTTTTTTCACATAAATGTGCGTGATTGCGGCTTATCTTACATCGCACACGATTATCTTTAACTCTTTATATGAAAGACGTAGTAACAATTGGCATCCCAGAGCAACTACTCGAAAAGTTTGTAACAGCCGATGCCATACCTTCAGAATTTGCCTTGCCGGCAGAAGTTCACCAGAAAGAATACCTGAGTAATGGAGAGATGAAAACATGGGATGGTAAGACCCAGCTTGTGTACTCTCCGGTGTGCATAAAAACGCCAAACGGTTTAGAGCGTAAACTAATTGGTTCATACCCCGTATGTACAGAAGCAGAAGCTACAGAAGCATTGAATGCTGCCGTAGCTGCATACAATCATGGCAGAGGCATCTGGCCTACCATGAGCGTTGCCGATCGCATTGCCTGTGTGGAGAAGTTCACACGCAAAATGCTGGAACAAAAAGACATTGTAGTAAAACTGATCATGTGGGAAATAGGTAAATCCTATACAGACTCTGTAAAAGAGTTTGACAGAACAGTTGAATACATCTATGCAACGATCGATGCATTAAAGGATATAGACAGGGATTCCTCCCGTTTCGATATAGAACAAGGTATTGCAGCACAGATCAGGCGTTCACCGCTCGGTGTTGTATTATGTATGGGGCCATTCAACTACCCGTTGAATGAAACCTTTACTACATTGATCCCTGCGATCATTATGGGCAATACCATTTTATTTAAACCACCTAAGCATGGTACACTGTTACATTATCCTTTGTTGAAAGCATTCCAGGAATCTTTCCCTAAAGGTGTGGTAAATACCATCTATGGACGCGGACACTCTATAGTGCCAGCGCTGATGCAGTCTGGTAAAATAGACGTGCTGACGCTGATCGGTTCCAGCCGTGTAGCAGATGAGCTGAAAAAAATGCACCCTAAATCCAACAGGCTGCGTGCTATACTTGGATTGGATGCTAAAAATGCGGCCATCATCACCCCTAAAGCAGACCTCGCACTTTCTGTACAGGAAACGGTTTTAGGTTCTCTGTCCTTCAACGGGCAGCGTTGTACTGCATTAAAGATCATCTTTATTCACCATAGCATAGCTGACCGCTTTATTGAGCAGTTGAACGAAGCCATTTCTAAACTGAAGTTTGGTATGCCGTGGGAGAAAGGAGTAAGCATTACGCCTTTGCCAGAGCCTAATAAGCCTGCGTACCTTGCAGAGTGTATTGCAGATGCAAAAGCGCATGGCGCAAAAGTGATGAATGAATTTGGCGGCGAGACGGTAGAATCATTGGTATTCCCAGCCGTTGTGTACCCGGTGAATGAAAAAATGAAACTCTATCGTGAAGAGCAATTCGGCCCGGTAATTCCGGTAGTACCATACTACAGCCTGGAAGAGCCTGTGCAATACCTGATCGACTCTACACATGGGCAGCAGGTAAGTATCTTTAGTAACGACAGGGAAGAAGTAGCCTCACTGATAGACCCATTGGTAAACCAGGTGAGCCGTGTGAATATCAACTGCCAGTGCCAGCGCGGTCCGGACGTGTTTCCGTTCACAGGCCGTAAAGACAGTGCAGAAGGTACTTTATCCGTAGTAGACGCGTTGCGTTCATTCTCAATACGTTCGCTGGTAGCTGCAAAACTGACCGAGGCAAACAAAGAATTACTAAATGGTATAGTGAATAGTGACAGCTCTAACTTTTTAAGTACTAAATTTATCTTTTAAAAAAGAGGGATTTGAGATTTGAAATTTAATATTTGAGATTGATCGGATAAGTATCCCATTTCAAATATTAAATTTCAAATCTCAAATCCGCCTTCTTGAAACAACATAAATATGAGTTCATTCAATCTTTCTGGAAAAACGGCATTAATAACAGGCGGAAACAAAGGCATAGGCAAAGGCATGGCGCTTGGTTTGGCAGAAGCCGGTGCAGACATCATTGTTGTATCTGGTTCTGTAGAATTGCAAGGCAGCGAAGTAGAAAAAGAAGTAACAGCATTGGGCAGGAAATTTAAAGCTTACCAGGCTGATCTGTCTGACAGGGAGAAATTGTATGAATTCATCAAAAAAGTATTGGCAGAAAATACCAATATCGATATTCTCGTAAACAACGCAGGCACTATTATGCGCAAACCTGCTGCCGAGCATCCTGATGAATATTGGGACAGGGTTTTAGCGATCAATCTCGATGCACCGTTCATTCTTGCAAGAGAGATTGGTAAGCACATGCTGGAACGTGGCAGCGGTAAGATCATTTTTACCTGCTCATTACTTACCTTCCAGGGTGGCATAAACGTACCTAGCTATGCAGCCAGCAAAGGCGCATTGGGTAGCGTAGTAAAAGCGCTGGCAAATGAGTGGGCTGGTAAAGGCGTAAACGTAAATGGTATAGCACCAGGTTATATTTCTACTGATAATACAGAAGCATTAAGAAACGATCCGGAAAGAAGCCAGTCTATCTTGTCACGTATTCCTGCTGGCCGCTGGGGTGAGCCGGAAGATTTTAAAGGCCCGGTAGTATTCCTGTCTTCAGACGCAGGAAGCTATGTACATGGTACTATATTGACAGTAGATGGCGGATGGATGGGAAGATAAACTATGTACGATGTTAGATGTACGATGTAAAGTACATGGTCAAATTGTTGGATAGTTAAATTGTTGATTGTTTGTCTCTGTGTCCTTTGCGTATTCTCTGCGCTCTTTGCGATATTATGTGCTTCTGTGGCTAATATTGCAAAGAAAGGATAGAAGCATAATACATTAACTGACTTTCAGTTTGGCGAATTAAATTAATTTCAAATCTCAAATTTCAAATATAAAATAGGACTTATGGAAGTGCGTTTTCAGAATAGCCCCAAAGAGACAAGTGAAATGAACACAGCAGAATTGCGTAAAAACTTTTTGCTGCAGAACCTGATGCAGAATGATCAGATCAATTTGGTGTATTCTCATTATGATCGTGTTATAGTTGGTGGTGCAAAACCGGTAGGCCAGGTACTGCAACTGGAAACAGATCCTGAACTGCGCGCTGATTTCTTTTTGGAGAGAAGGGAAATTGGTATTATCAATGTAGGTGGCGATGGTGTAGTGGAAGCTGATGGTGTAAAGTACGACCTGCAGAAACTGGATTGTGTGTATCTGGGTAAAGGCACACGCAATGTTACTTTTGCAAGTAAAGATTCTTTGAATCCTGCTATCTACTACCTGTTATCTTCTCCTGCTCACCAGGCATACCCTAATACAAAATATACGAAAGAGCAGGCCATGCCTGCTAATATGGGTGACCAGTCTACTGCAAACAAAAGAACGATCTATAAATATATTCACGCAGATGGCATTAAGAGCGCGCAACTGGTAATGGGATTAACCATACTGGAAAGCGGCAGCGTATGGAATACCATGCCTGCGCACGTGCACACACGCCGCATGGAAGCATACTTCTATTTTGATGTAGCGCAGAACCAGCGTGTATTTCACTTTATGGGAGAGCCAAGCGAAACAAGACATCTGTTAGTCGCAAACCATGAAGCGATCGTATCTCCACCATGGTCCATACACTCTGGTTGCGGCACTGCTAATTATGGTTTTATCTGGGGCATGGCAGGTGAGAACTATACTTACACAGACATGGACCCGGCACCGATAGAGGAATTACGATAAAAGAAAATTTGAAATTTGATATTTAAAATTTGAAATGGGGCGAAAGAATCAAATTTTTAAATATCAGATTGTTTATAACGATACAATACTTTGAGTGAGATTTGAAATAAACGGATCTAAAGCAGTCTTGCTTCTCGGCGAGTTTCAAATCTCAAATCTCAAATCTCAAATTACTATATGAAAAAAATATGCTGCTTTGGTGAATTGTTGCTTCGTATGTCGCCTGTGCTCGACAGGGAATGGATTAAAACCAATTCCATCCCCGTGTTTGTAGGAGGCGCAGAGCTAAACGTAGCCAATGCGCTGGTGAACTGGAACGTACCTGCTAAATATTTTACTGCCCTGCCGGATAATTATCTTTCTAAAGAGATCTGTGCTGAATTAGAAGAGAAAAAAATAGACACATCTTCCATACATTTTTCAGGCAACCGCATCGGTGTTTATTACCTGCCACAAGGTACAGACTTGAAACATGCCGGTGTTATTTACGACAGAGCTCATTCTTCATTTGCTTCACTAAAGCCAGGAATGGTGAATTGGGATGAAGTAATGAAAGATGCAAACTGGTTTCACTTCAGCGCCATTAGTCCTGCACTGAACCAGGATGCGGTAGATGTATGTAAAGAGGCGTTGGTAGCTGCGGAGCGTTTAGGGTTAACTATTTCAGTAGACCTGAACTATCGTGCAAAGCTGTGGCAGTATGGTAAAAAGCCCGTAGATGTTATGCCAGACCTGGTAAAGCATTGCGATGTGATCATGGGAAATATATGGGCTGCAAATACATTGCTTGGCGTAAGTGTAGACGAGGAACTGATAAAGCCGCATACAAAAGAAAACTATGTGAAACATGCACTGTTAACGGGCAACCGCATACAGGAACTGTTTCCTAAATGTCATACCATAGCCAATACATTCCGTTTTGATAAAGAAGCCGGAGGCTTGCACTACTATGCATCATTACAGGCAAAAGACAAGCAATTTGTTTCACTTGAGTTTGATACGGCAAGCGTAGTAGACAAAGTAGGAAGCGGCGATTGTTTTATGGGAGGGCTTATATATGGCCTTAACAGCCAGCATCAGCCACAGGATATTATTAATTATGCTGCAGCCGCTGCCTTTGGCAAGTTGCAGGAAGTAGGGGATGCTACTAAACAAAACATAGAAGCAGTACAATCAATCATTAAGCGTTATGAATAAGAAAGAACATGCGTTGAACGCGGTAATCAAGCAAGGCATTTTGCCGTTGTATTTTCATGCAGACTCTGGTATTAGTAATAATGTGTTGAAAGCATTATACGAAGCCGGTATTCGCGCTATTGAGTACACAAACAGGGGAGATGCAGCACTCACAAACTTTGCTGCTATGAAAGAATTGCGCGATAGCGAAATGAAAGATCTGCTCTTAGGGATTGGTACAATTAAGAACAGGAAAGATGCGCAGGCATTTGTAGATGCTGGTGCAGATTTTTTAATAAGCCCAGGTTATATACCTGAAGTGTATGATGTGGCAAACGAAAACGGTTTGCTGTGGATACCAGGTTGTATGACACCATCGGAAATAATTGTTGCAGAAAATGCAGGGATCAATTTTGTAAAACTCTTTCCGGGTAATGTATTAGGTATAGGGTTCCTGGAAGCGATCAAACCATTGTTCCCAACCATGCACTTTATGCCAACAGGTGGTGTAGACCTGGAGAGAGAGAATATAGACAAATGGTTTAAAGCAGGTGTAAGTGCAGTGGGCCTTGGCAGCAAGCTGATCAATAAGGCTGTACTGGACCAGGATGATTATAAAACAGTGATCGCTGCGCTAACACAAAAAGCTATCTGCATTATAGATTCTATCCGTAAATAAGTTTTTAATTAACGTCACAACCAACAGAAAATCTAGCGAGCATGCCATCAAACACTTCTATCATTGGTAAATACAGGTGGACCATCTGCGCCCTCTTGTTCTTTGCCACTACGGTCAATTATCTCGACAGGCAGGTACTGAGCCTTTTACAGCCCAGGCTTGCAGCAGAGTTTAATTGGACGAATACTGACTATGCCAATATTGCTTCCGTATTTCAATTGATCTATGCATTTTCCATGCTCTTCGCAGGACGTGTTATCGATAAGCTGGGTACAAAATGGGGATATGCCATTGCATTAATTGTATGGTCTATAGGTGCAATTATGCACGCCGAGTCTATCCGTATAGGTGCAGCTACCAATAGCGTACTGACTATGCTGGGATTAGCTACTGTGCCGGTATCTATAGCAGGCTTTATGGTTTCAAGGGCTGTATTAGGTTTTGGTGAGGCTGGTAACTTCCCGGCAGCTATTAAGGCGACTGCTGAATACTTTCCTAAAAAAGAACGATCTCTTGCAACAGGTATATTCAATTCCGGTTCTAATGTAGGCGCTATACTGGCCCCGGCCTGCGTACCTGCAATAGCGGAGATGTGGGGATGGGAAACCGCCTTCTTGTTTATAGGAGGTATCGGTTTTGCATGGCTCATCTTCTGGTTCATATTTTATGAAAAACCAGAGAAGCAAAAGAGATTATCCAAAGCTGAGTTTGAGTATATCAATAGTGATAATAAAGAGGCTGAACCTGTTGTTGCAGATTCAGCTACCAGTGCGCCACAAAAAAAAGTATCCTGGTTCAAGTTGCTGGGCTACAGGCAAACGTGGGCATTTACCATCGGCAAGTTTATGACGGATGGTGTATGGTGGTTCTTCTTGTTCTGGTTACCTGCGTATTTAAAAGCACAGTACAACATGCAGGGAACAGAGATAACTATTCCATTAGCAGTATTGTACAGTATGACAATGGTTGGTAGTATCGGCGGAGGCTGGTTCCCTATGTATTTTATAAAGAAAGGATATTCGCCTTATGATGGAAGAATGAAAGCAATGTTGATCATAGGATTATTCCCATTAGTGGTTTTACTTGCTCAGCCACTGGGCGGTATCAGCTATTGGATGCCGGTGTTATTTATTGGCATTGGTGCTTCTGCACATCAGGCATGGTCTGCAAACATCTTTACAACCGTTTCAGATATGTTCCCTAAAAAAACTGTAGCCTCTGTTATCGGTATAGGTGGCATGGCAGGAGGTATAGGTGGTGTGGTGATCACTAAACTGGGTGGTGCATTGTTTGATCACTATAAAGCGCTTGGCCATATTCAAACAGGCTATACCATCATGTTCTCTATTTGCGCAGTCGCATACCTGGTTGCATGGATGATAATGAAATCACTTGTTCCGAAGTATAAACCAATAACAGATTTATAGTATAAGCAAGTGTATTTATTTTACTACTTTTGCACTTACTAATCCATCTTTTATAAAATACGCCGTGTAAGGTTTCTTGCACGGCGTATTTGTTTAGGGGAAATTGTTTAATGGTTTTATGGTTTCATTGTTATACTGTTAATAGTAGTGTATCGTTGAGTAAATTCAGGCTCCCAACAATTAAACCATATAACAATTCAGCAATTATAACTTAATCGTCACCTTCGCCTTCTTCACCTTCCTGTTAGTAGTAATCCAGCGCGGGCCCTCTTTTACAATCTCTATAGCCTTCTTGTCGCTTACTTCGTCTACAGAGTGCAATATCTTGAAGTTGTACGGATTGCCATTGGCATCCACCATAAATTCCAGCTCTACACTTCTGCCCGTTACGGTGCCAGTGTAAGTGGAGTCATATTCATGTTTCTTATTCAGCTTAGTATATACATACTCCTGGAAAGAAGGCCATCCCTTTTCAGGATAAGGTTCTTTGCCTTTTGTTTCTGCTGCACCTGCCAGTTTTCCTGTCAGTTCCTTCCTCGAGCGCAATTCAGTTACCACCACTTCAGATAAAGCCAGGCTATTCTCTTTCAGTGTTATGGTATTTGGAACTCCCTTACGCAGATCGCTTTCAATGCTGGCATAACCTACTGAAGATATATTTACACGAGAAATAGAATCCGGAGCGTATAGTGTAAAGAAGCCCTGGTCGTCTGTAATAGTCGCTGCTTTACCATCAGACAATTTTACGACTGCACTTGCCACAGGCTGTGTATCATCATTTACTACACGTCCTTTCAGTTGAAAGCTTTTGGTCTGTTGGGATATTGCCATTGAAGGCATAGCGGCACTATTCGCCTTCTGTTTCGCGAGTGTACCGGAAGCGCTGATCCTGTTCGATAAGTTGTTGCTTGGCCCTTTAGCCAGAGGAACATTATTATAACCATAAAATGTAGCCTTATTATCCATGTTTTGTACTGCAAAGGAATCCTGTAAGCTATTGGCCTGCACTTGTGGTACGGCCATTGCCGGGGCTACAGCCATGCTCCTCATATCTGCAGCTTCCTGCTTTTGAAGTGAAGCAGCGAACAGGCGTGCGGAATCTGCGGCTTGTGATATAACTGGCGCTTCTGCTTTCGGTAAAGGAATATTTTTTGAAATACGAGTTACTCTTTTAGAAACAGCACTGTTTGCCTGTGCCAGTACAGGCGTTGTCGAATCTGCCTTTGCAATTGCTGCCGGTGTACTTGCCGATTGTGGTGCAATATTTTTCTTTTCAGTCTGTACTAAATGAGTATTTGTATTATCCTGTCTTAACAACAGCCAGCTTGCTGTGCCAGCGCCTGCTATAACGATAAACATAGCAGCAATTTTCCACCACTGCACTTTAGACTTCAGGGTTATAGGTACAACCTTTATGTCCTCCTCGCGGTGCTGTAACGCAGCAGCTATCTCATTTAAATGCTTATTCGATACTTCGCTGGACGCATGGCTATAACCCTCTATTGCATCCGCAAGGAAAGGGTCCTGCAGCGCAGCCTTTTCCAGGTCATGCATTTCTTTAGGCAACATACGGCCCTGCAGGTATCGTTCTATATCTGCCAATGAAAAATTAATATGGTTGTTTTGCTCAGCCATTATTGCGCTCCATACAAATTTTTAAATTTCTTCTACCATTCTGGATAAGGCTACGCACCTTATTCCATTCCATTCCCGTTAACTCCGTTATTTCGTTATAGCATTTATTTTGCAGGTAAAATAAGTCTACAGCTTCTCTTTGCTGGTCAGGCAAACCCTTCATACAGTTTTCCAATCGCTTGAAATCCTGCTCCTTTTCCAGCACATTGTCCAGATGCGAAAAGTCTTCCGATTGCATAATCTCCGGTTGAAATTCCACCGCCCGCATTTGTTTACCCTTGCGTAACTGCATGAGACAGTGGTTTTTAGCCACTACATACAGCCAGCCCTTGAACTGTGCCACCTCATGACCGGGAAGCTTTACCAGCAATTCCTGGTAAATGTTCATTACAGCGTCCTTGGCAGACTCTGCATCTTTCAGGTATTTCAGGCAAGTACCATAAACAAGGTCGGTATAACGCAGGTATAAGGTTGCAAGTACTTGCTGCTCGCCCGTTTCTTTAAAAGCGGCAAGCAATTCTTCATCAGTACGAAGCGATTGTCCTATATCCCTGATAGCCCCCATGGAGTAGCAGCAAGTTAAGCAATTTGGGAATAGGTGTGTGGTATATAAGGTTTATAAAGTATGTATAGTATATAATGAAATAAGGGGTGTTTTCTTGAAATCCTTTATATACCTTATAAACCCTATATCCTTTATAAACTTTTATTCGCCCCGGCTCGTGTCTTCACGAGACGGAATGTTACCCGGTGCCTTTGCGTGAAATGAATCCCAACAATTAAACAATATAGCAATGCAACAATTTTTCATTGTCCTTATGTAATCCTCTTCAAACCTGCATCCATCTCCAAACCTTACTTATGAAACAACAGACATTTCTTCATATCCCCGAACCCTGCCACGAAAACTGGGATAGCATGACGCCTGAAGGCCGTGGCCGATTTTGCGCAAGCTGTGCCAAAACAGTGGTTGACTTTACTGCAATGACAGATGTACAAGTATTGAATTATCTCAAAACAATAAAAGGTAATACCTGCGGCAGGCTGAAGGAAGACCAATTAGCGCGTGCAATGACGAATGAAGAAACTAAAAAAAGAACGGTTTGGCAATGGGTATTAACAACGCTGACGACCATTTCATTAACGAATAAGATACAGGCTCAAACCCCAAAAGGTGCAATAAAACCAGATACCACTACAACGCGAAATTTTACACCTATAATACTTGGAAAGATTGCACCCGGAATATTGGCAGAGCCAAAGAGGGTAGCGATCCCCGTAACTGGCACTGTAACCAATGAAGCGGGAGAGCCCCTTGCCGGAGCTGCAATAGAGATCAACGGAGAGCGGAATGTAGTTACGGATGATAAGGGAAAATTTCATTTTGAACTGACAACAAAGCGTAACGATATTATAAAGCTTACGGCTTCTTATATGGGCTATACCTCACAAAAGAAACTAGTTGGCACAGAAGAGTTAAAAGAACCACTGAATATTCAGTTAAAACAGGATGTCAGAATGTTGGAAGATGTGACAGTTGTTTCGCAGAATGTAATTAGCTGTAAGTATCCTATTCCTGCAAATTCAAAAATAGTTGCTGCGGGAGGTCTTTCAGTCGTGACTAACGTATCCTATATTGATACGGTGGTGAGCTGTGCAAAGCAACTCTTCGGTATTACATCTGTTTTCCCGAATCCCGCAAATAAAGGCTCACAAATAAATATTAAATTGAAAGATGCTGGCGATTATGCTATTCAACTATTAAATAATGGAGGCTCATTTATCAGCCAGCAAACACAAAGCGGTGCTGCCGAAAAACAAGTATTGCCTTTCTCTATTCCATCAAATATCGCTGCTGGTAATTATTATATCCGCATCATCAACAATACGACTAAGAAGCAATCAACAGAAAAGATCATCGTGTTGTAATAGTTACGAGATGCCAGATATTCCATTTCTTGAAGAAATGGAATATCTCACGAGGGATTGAGAAACTTCAACCAGTAACTACTTCGTACTTGGTTTATGTGCCGGGTGAAACTGGTTCAGCGTTGCGCGTAGAAAATCGCGATCAAGGTGCGTATAAATCTCTGTTGTGGTAATGCTTTCATGCCCCAGCATTTCCTGTACTGCACGCAAGTCGGCGCCGCCTTCTACCAGGTGCGTTGCAAAAGAATGGCGGAAGGTGTGCGGGGAAATATTTTTATTAATATTCGCCTTCTTTGCCAGGTCCTTAATAATATAAAAAATCATAACCCGTGACAGGCTTTTGCCAAATTTGTTCAGGAACAAAATGTCTTCAAAGCCTTTTTGTGGCGCCTGGTGTACACGGATCGTGTCTTTGTATAGCTTAATATATTTAATAGCCTCTCTGCCTATCGGAACCAGCCTTTCCTTATCACCTTTGCCTATGACCCGTATAAAATCTACGTCCAGGTAAAGCGCGCTTATCTTCAGGTTTACCACCTCGCTCACACGCAGCCCGCAACTATACATTGTTTCCAGTATCGCCTTATTACGGCCACCTTCCGGCGTGCTCAGGTCCAGTTGCCCGATTATATTTTCTATTTCATCAAAGCTCAATACATCCGGAAGCGCCCGCTTTAGTTTAGGTGTTTCCAGTAATGCTGAAGGATCGGCTGTTGTAATCTGCTCTATCAGGCAGTACTTATAAAAGCCCCGTATGCCGGATATGATACGCGCCTGCGATGTAGGCGTCATGCCCAGCTCGGCTATCCACTTAATGAACTGTTGCAGTTCCTTCAGAGACAGATCTGCAGGGGCTTTCAGGTTATTGCTCGCCTGCAGGTATTCCGTCAGCTTCTCCACATCCCGCAGATAAGCCTCAACAGAATTGTCGCTCAGCGACCGCTCCAGTTGCAGATAAGCTTTGTATCCTTTTTTATATGGATCCCACATATTGTTTCAAATTGTTTAAGTGTTATATGGTTTAATGGTTGTATCCCTAACAATTGAACCATATAACAATTTATCCATACTGCAATCTCCTCCGTAAGCCAAACCCTATATTTGCACAAATAAAAGTCTTATCTTTTAATCGTATTAAAAAATATCAGCTTTGAGTACAGCAGTCAATTTCCGCTCCTTTAAACAAAAGGTTAATCACAACAAAAAGGCCATGCGCCGTTTCCTGGGCAAGTTAGAAAAGAACCCGCCAAGGCACATGCAAAAGATTGCTGAGATTGTGAGCGCGGAAGTGTGGCCGGAAGTAGATTGTCTTACCTGCGCCAACTGTTGTAAAACCATGAGCCCAACCTTTACGCCGAAAGACATTAAGCGTATCTCTGCGCACCTGGAAATGACGCCACAGGAGTTCAAAGACAAATGGCTGATGTACGACAAAAAAGATGATGACTGGATGAATAAAAAACAGCCTTGCCAGTTCCTGAACCTGAAGGATAATAAGTGCAGCATCTATGAAGTGCGTCCTGCAGACTGCGCAGGCTTCCCACACCTGACCAAAAAGAAATGGACTGACTACGTGCACGTGCATCAGCAAAACATAGAATATTGTCCCGCCACATATAAGATGGTAGAGAAAATGCAGGCCATGGTAGTGAAGTGATGGGCGTGGAGACACAAGGACAGGAAGAAGCGCCAAGAATATGTACGATGTTAGATGTACGATGTAATGTCCGGAAGAACCTTGTAAATTAATCTTTGCGTTCCCTGCGTATTCTTCGTGTCCTTTGCGATACTTATGCGCCTTTGCGTGAAATCTCTTGGTGAAATCTTTGTGCCTTCGAGTCTTCGTGGCCCATCAGAAATACACATCCTCTATAAAAAAATACGCTGGCTCTTTGCCTTGCAGTATCAGTATTGCCAGCACATCAAACTGTATAAATTGCCATTCCGGGTGTTGGTATTGATATTCCTCCGCTGCATTCTTAAGATTATCCATTTTATGCTGGCTAATGCTCTCTTCCGGTAATCCATAACGAGTAGTAGTGCGCGTTTTGATTTCGATGAAATGTAAAAATTTGCCCCTGCTTGCAATAATATCCACCTCCCAATGGCTGTGCCGCCAGTTGCGGTGCAAGATGATATAGCCCTTTTTTATCAGGAAAGCTACAGCAAGATCTTCGCCTGCTGTGCCGGTGTTTTTGTTTTGATTCATTGTAGTATCTTTCAGCGGTAAAGCAACCAACATGACAATCGTACAGAATAAAATAATGAAACTCACGGGTAAAGTCCAGCATTATGCGTGGGGCGGAGAATCCTTTATCCCGGCGTGGCTGAACGTACCCAATACAGAACGTAAACCCTTTGCAGAATATTGGATGGGGGCGCATCCTTCTGCGTCGTCTGTGCTGCACGATGAGGGGCGCGAAATAGTTTTATACGAAGGCATACAGGAATTGCCAGTTACATTCCTGGGAGAGAAAGTGTACAACGGTTTTGGCGAATTGCCTTACCTGTTCAAAATATTGGACGTAAAAGAAATGTTATCCATCCAGGTACATCCGTCAAAAACGGAAGCGGAAAAAGGATACCTGGCAGAAGACGAAGCTGGCGTGCCGTTGAGTGCCGGGCACAGGAACTACAAAGACAAAAACCATAAGCCGGAAGTAATGGTAGCGTTGAGTGAATTCTGGTTACTGCATGGTTTTTTAGTAGAAGAGAAGTTGAAGCATGTACTCACCAGCATACCTGCGTTTGAAGGCCTGATCACCATATTTGAAAGAGAAGGGTATAAAGGATTGTACCAGCATGTAATGGAGTTGTCTCAACAACAGGTGAATGCGGTGCTGATGCCGCTGGTGCTGGCGGAGCTGCAAAAGAAAAAAGCAGGCACGTTATCCAAAGAGCAACCGGGATGGTGGGTAGCAAAAGCTTATGAGCACGCAACATTGCTGGGTGATATAGACAGGGGTGTATTTTCTATTTACTTTTTCAATATAGTAAGAACAGAGCCGGGCGAAGCTGTGTTCCAGGGGGCAGGTGTGCCACACGCTTACCTCGAAGGGCAGAATGTAGAACTGATGGCGAATAGTGACAATGTACTGCGTGGTGGCCTTACGCCTAAGCATGTGGATGTGCCAGAACTGCTAAAGCATACCATCTTCGAAGGCATCGTACCAAACGTGATGAAAGGGGAGAATGCCGGTGGGGAACAAAACTATCCTTGCCCGGTGCCGGATTTTGGCATTAGTAAACTTGCGCTGACCGGCAGCGAGTCCCACATCATCACCACCACTTCTTTAGAGATCATTGTGGTAATGGAAGGAGCGTTGCAGGCCAAAGGCTCTACGAATAGTCTCTCCGCCGTTAAAGGCGAGGCGATCGCCATTATGCCAAACGAAACCTATACGGTACAACCGGAGGGGAATGTATTGGCGTACAGGGCGTTTGTGCCGTACGTAAATTAATTTGAAAATGAAATAATTTGAAGATTTGAAAGTGGGCAGGTATGAAGGTGGTTTTCCTTCACAACAGCCCAACAATTTGGCCATTAAGCCATATAGCAATTTTCAAATTAGTAAATTTTCAAATTTTCAAATTCCAAATTGTACTTTTGTCCCATAAGCATTTGACATGAAGATCACTAAAAACGCAATTGTAGCACTTGTACTGCTGGTATTGGTATCAGCATTGTACCGTGTATTTCCAAACAGGCCTTTAGGTTTTGCGCCACAGTATGCAATGGCCATCTTTGGCGGCGCATTGTTTATTAAAGACAAAAAAATGGCTTTCCTGTTGCCGGTATTGTCTATGTTCCTTAGTGATTTATTGTACCAGGGCTTGTATAGCGCCGGTATGTCTAACTTCCCTGGCTTTTACGAAGGGCAGTGGCAGAACTACCTGTTATTTGCATTGCTTACCTGCATAGGGTTCTTTATAAAGAAAATAAATGTTGTGAATGTAGCCGCAGCATCTGTAGCCGCACCAACTGTTTACTTTGTCCTGTCCAACTTTGTAGTATGGGCTGGCTGGCAAGGTACACGTGGTTTCAACAGGCCAAAGACATTTGCGGGCCTGATGCAGTGTTATACAGACGCATTACCATTCTATCCGAATAGTGTATATGCAACCTTGTTCTTCTCACTAGTATTGTTTGGCGGATATTATATTGTTAAACATTACGTGTTCCACGAAGGACAAAAACAAATGGCTTAATTTTATTCTGATATAAGTTTTGTTATACCGCAGTTGTTTTTACGATTGCGGTTTTTTTATGATTTGAAATTTGAGATTTGATATTTGAAATGTGGCTGTTGAGTAAAGAGCACGCTGCACAAGAGTGCGACGCAAGAAAGGCTAAATAGACATTCTGTTGCTGGGATAAAGAATGTATCGCAAAGGGCGCAAAGAATACGCAGAGAACGCAAAGGAGGGGTAACGTTTGTAACGTATATAGAGTTTATATAGTACTTTCTATAAATGGGCTTACTCACAACTGACCTCTCACCACTCACAATATTCACGATTATCGCTTCACGATTCACGTCCTCACAATATCACCAGCTTCCCCGTATTATACGGCTGCAATTCCGGGTCATCTGCCGGGCGCTCTGTTACCAGGTAATCGATTTCATTCATATCCGCAATTTTCAATTGCATTGTAGAATTCAGCTTCTCTGCTATGGTTAGTATCGCAATTTTATCTGCCGCCTTGATCATTGCTTTTTTCACCTGTATTGTTTCCCAGTCAGAGTCCGTAAAGCCATCGCTATAGTGGAGTGCATTTGTGCCCATGATGCACAAGTCTGCTTTAATGTTGGATAAATATTCAAACACCTCACCGCTTACTGTCATCTGGCTGTAAGTAGATATTTGCCCGCCGATCATAACTGTTTTGATCAGTGGTTTATCCAGTAGCTCTACTGCCGTTAGTACGTTTACAGTGAAGAATGTTGCGCGTAATGTATCGGGAATGCGTTTGATAAACTCGCGCACTGTAGTACCGCCACCGATCAGTACCAGCATATCGTCGCGCAGCAGCGATAATGTTTTCTCCGCTATTACTTCCTTATTGTGCTGGGCATAGGTTTTAGATTCCTGCCCGTAATGGTATGCCGCAGACATGACGCCACCCTTTATTTTGATCAGCGTACCGGCGTCTGCCAGTTCATTCACATCCCTGCGAATCGTGTCTTCAGACACATCTTCTATCAGGTTTACCAGGTCGCTAAACATCAGGCGGGTATGGATACTTACCTGCTTTACGATCAGCTCTTTCCGCTCTTTTTTAGACAAACCGGGTGAAGTAGTTGCTTTGTTGGTCATATAAAATCCAGCTTGAGGGTGTCAGAATTGCACCTTTGAAGTGTAAATATGCAATTTTTTTGAGCAATGAACCATCCTTGTTGCAAAAAATATTAATCTCTTCATTTTCCGGAAGCCTTGTTGTTAAAGCTGTTTGCGTTAAGTATTACAAATATTTGGAATTAAAGGCCTTTTTGAGTGCTTATTTTTTGCTTTTTTGACAAATATTTTGCAATATTTTTGAAATATTCAGAACTGTTCCTAATTTGAGTGCAAATTATTTGCAATAATTGCTATTACAACTGCCTTTTATGAAAAAGAAAAAACTACTGTCTTACTGCATTATGCTGTTCCTGGCTATATGCAGCGTACTAACCGGTTACGCCCAGGCTGCCGGAGATGAGATTTCAGGAACTATTAAAAGCGCCACAACAGGCAATCCGCTGCCAGGCGCTGTTGTACAACTTTCTTCCAATAAAAAAATCGCAGCGATCTCTGACGCTTCCGGAAACTTCTCCCTTAAACTTCCGGCGACTGTAAAAAAAGAAAACATTGTTCTGTCTATTTCCTCCATTGGCTTTGAAACATTGCTCCTCACTGTAGAGCGTCCGCAGGCGGGTATCAGCATAGAGCTGAAAGAGGGAAGTGCGGGCTCGCTGAATGAAGTGGTGGTGACGGCGCTTGGTGTGAAAAAAGAAAAACGTGCAGTTGCATATGCTGTTACTGAGCTGAAAGGAAACGAGTTTACACAAGCACGCGAGATCAACCTGGCTGATGCATTGGTTGGTAAAGTAGCCGGTGTAAATGCAAGCAGCCTTGCAGGTGGCCCGGGCGCATCCAGCCGCGTGATCATACGTGGTAACGGCTCACTGAATGGTGACAACCAGCCGCTGTATGTAGTGAATGGTATGCCGATAGATAACACAACGAACAGTATGCCTGCAAGTGGCAACGGTGCTATTGGTTTAAATAGTGATCGTGGTGATGGGATAGCAGGTATAAACCCGGATGATATAGAAAGCATTACTGTTTTGAAAGGTGGTACCGCTGCGGCATTGTATGGCTCACGCGCATCCAACGGTGTAATACTGATCACGACCAAGAAAGGTGTAAAACAAAAAGGCATAGGGCTGGAATATAACTCTACGCTGACATTCGAAACACCTTCGATCATCCCTGACTGGCAGTATGAATATGGTGCAGGACAGTTTGGTGTAAAACCAAAGACACAGGCAGAGGCTATAAACATGGGCCGTTTATCTTTCGGTGAAAAAATGGATGGTTCATCTGTAATACAGTTTGATGGTGTGTCGCGCCCTTATTCTCCGCAGAAAAATAATATCAAAAATTTCTACAACACAGGCTCTACGTTTACCAATACAGTAGCGTTTACTGGCGGCTCAGATGTTGTTACTTACCGTGCATCACTATCTGACATGAACAATCATGGATTAGTGCCGAATCAAAAGCTGAATAAAAAGATCGGTACGGTAAGCCTTACCGGAAACCTGGGTAAGAAATTAACCGTAGAAGCATTCATGCAATATAACCTGGAGAATGCAACCAACCGTAGCGGTGTAGCTGATGCGCCGGGTAACCCTAACTGGGGTACATATATGATAGCGAATACAGTTGACGTAAGAAAACTGGATCCGGGTTACGATGCTAACGGTAACGAAGTATTGTGGAACCCATCAGGCTTTGCCAGCAATCCATATTTTGTTATAAACAAATTTCAGAACAACGATACGAGAAATCGTTTCATTGGTAACCTGAGCGTGAAGTACAATATCCTGAATAACTTGTTTGTGCGTGGCCGTGTAACACAAGATTACTCAAGCATCGTGTATAAAGGCGTAGTGCCTACAGGTACTGCGTATGCACCTACAGGTTTCTTCCAGCAATACACAACAGCTACTACTGAAACGAATAGCGAACTGACGCTGAACTACCAGGCAAACATTTATAAGGATTTGTCTCTGACAGCAATGGTCGGTGGTAACCAGAGACGTTTCAAATCCCAGGCAACAAATTTAGATGGCAGCCAGTTCTATTTGCCTAACTTCTACGACCCGAGCAACCTGGCGAGCTTAAGTACAAATACAGTGCTGAGGCGTACGGCAACCAACTCTGTGTTTGGTAACGTAGACCTTGCATTCAAAGACATGTTGTTTCTTTCTTTAACAGGCAGGAATGACTGGTTCTCTACATTAGCTCCACAAAACAATCATATCTTCTATCCATCAGTAGGTGCAAGCTTTGTATTATCCAAAGCAGTGAAACTGCCTGAGTGGGTAAACTTCGCAAAAGTAAGAGGAGCATGGGCTGAAGTAGGTGGCGCTACACCTGACCCTTATGCGCTGAACCTGACGTATAGCCTTGTATCCGGCGGTGGCCACTTAGGCCAGCCGTTGCAACAAGTAACACCTTATGGTGGTGCAAATCCGGGCGTGTACCAGGTGCCAAATGGCGGTTTGAAGCCATTAACTTCTACTACGTACGAGTTTGGTATAGAAGCACGCTTCCTGAAGAACAGGTTAGGTATAGACTTCACTTATTACAATCGTAAAACAACCAACGATATCGTACAGGCGAGTATCTCTCCGGGATCAGGTTACAACTTTGCATTGCTGAACGTAGGTGCAGTAAGCAATAAAGGTGTAGAGCTGTTAATAACCGGTACACCTGTAAAAACTAAAAACTTCTCATGGGATGTAAGCTATAACATGTCTTATAATAAGAATGAGGTGCTTGCATTGGCAAACGGGTTGTCTGCATTACAGATGGATGTAAGCGTAAATAACTATGCATATATCTACAACGAAGTAGGCAAGCCATATAGCATGATCAAAGGTTACAGGATCAAAAAAGATGCAAAAGGCAACACGGTGTACAATGCGAATGGTTATGAGGTAGCAACAGGTCTGGAAGACCTCGGCTCCGGTGTTTCTCCGTGGGGCGGTGGTATTACGAACAACTTTACTTATAAGCGTTTCAATTTTAGCTTTCTCATTGACGGCAAGTTTGGTGGCAAAGTATATTCCGCTACCAACCTGTATGCAACACGCTTTGGTTTGAATAAAATAACCTTACCGGGACGTGATGGCGGATTAACAGTAACTGGTGTAGATATCAATGGCAATCCGTTCACTAAAACAATTGCGCCATCTGCATTGCAGGGTTATTATGATAACTATAAAAACCTGAGTGACCTGTTTGTGTATGACGCGGACTTCATTAAGCTGCGCCAGGTAATATTGGGCTACAGCATTCCTGTAAGTGCTATCAGGTTTGTAAAACTGCAATCATTATCCATTTCATTCGTAGCAAGAAACCTGCTCATATTGCATAAAGATGCGCCGAATATTGATCCTGAATCAACATTCAGCAACTCAAATGCGCAAGGCTTTGAAATGTTTGGTGTGCCAAGAACAAGAAGCTACGGTGTGAACTTAATGGTTAAATTTTAATTCTAATTTTTAAAGAAAGCAATATGAAATTCTATCATAAATATATTTTACCTGTTATCGTTGCTGCGGCTTTAACAGGTTGCGACAAGGGGTTTGAATCGCTTAATACAAACCCGAATGCATCTACTGTACCGCAGGTAGACTACCTGTTTACACAAAGCCAGTTAAAAGGCAATTATGTATATGACCGTACGTATTTCTATACATCTTACCTGAACTGCGGCAACTTTATTCAGCACTATGCTACGTATAAAGATGTGGCAGGCTCTGGCTTAGGCGATAAATATGGCGCGAATGATTTCTACCAGGGGTTCTACTACCGCTATATTTATACGAATGCAGTGAACACAGTAGCAGAAGTGATCAGGAATACGCAGGCTGCCAATCAAATAAATAAACAAGCCGCTGCAAGGATCTGGAAAGTATTGCTGATGCAGCGTATAACAGACCTGTATGGTGATGTGCCTTACTCCGAAGCTGCAAAGGGATATACAGATGGTGTATTTACACCAAAGTATGATGCACAGTCAGACATTTATAAAGCGATGCTAAGCGAGCTGGATGCGGCTATCAATTCATTTAATACTGCACAGCCAACTTTTGCCAGTGCCGATCTTTTATACAAGGGCGATATTACTAAATGGAAAAAGTTTGGTTACTCCCTCATGCTACGTGTTGCTATGCGTACTACAAAAGTAGATGCAGCACTGGCGCAGCAATGGGCGCAAAAAGCGATAACAGGTGGTGTGATCACGACAGATGCTGATGCGGCAGTAATAAAATATACCAACGGCCCCCAGATATATAACGATAATCCTGTAGCCTACGAGCTGGTAGGCCAGGATTATACGGCAACAGCGTATGGCGATGCAAACACAGAAGGTGGTAAGTATAGTAAAACATTTATCGACTACCTGAAAACAACAAACGATCCGCGTTTGCCGGTAGTGGCTGTGATCTGGAATAATAAAACACCGGATACGACGTCTGCATTGCAGAAAGGTTTGCCAAGTGGTACAGGTTCCAAACCTGCCAATTTCCCTTCTTATTCAGAGCCAAATCCAAATACTATTTTAAGGTACGATGCGCCGTTACTGGTGCTGACAGCAGCAGAAACAAACCTGTTGTTGAGTGAAGTGGCTTTACGCAAATGGTCTGCCGGTGATGCTGCTGCCCTGTATAAAGCAGGCGTGGAAGCTGCATTGCGCAACTGGTCCTTGTTTGGTGCTGGTGGTGTAATAGCGCCAGCCAGTATTTCAACCTACTCAGGCGCGCAGGCACTGAATGTAGCAGGCTCGTTTGATGATCAGATGAAACAGATCCATACACAGTTTTGGATTGCCCTGTTGCTGGATGAGCAGGAAGCGTATGCGAACTGGAGACGTACAGGTTATCCGCAGTTAACACCGGTTAACTATCCGGCTAATGCGACCAACGGCACCATTCCGCGCCGCTTCCCGTATTCACAGCCAGAAGCGGGATTGAATGCAGTAAATTACAATGCAGCAGTAGCAAGACAAGGCGCGGATGTATTGACAACGAGAATATGGTGGGATAAGCAATAGTGATTGGAGATTTGAAATTTGATATTTGAGATGACCGTAAAGTATAAGCTACTCATTTCAAATTTCAAATCTTTGCGTTCTCTGCGTAACCTTTGCGGCCTTTGCGATACTTAGTCCGCCTGGGGCGGATGAAATTTTGAAATATTGTTCATGAGAAAACTAATATTGATGTTGTTATTGTGTCAAAGCGTATTATGCGCTTTGGCACAATATAGTGTAATACCAAAGCCCGTTGCTATGCATACGGGTGACGGTGTTTTCGCTATAGACAATAACACGCAACTTATTGCGCCAGGAGAACTTAAAAACGAAGCAGCTTTTTTGCGCCAGTATGTACAGGCGCAATCAGGCATCCGTTTAAGTATGTCGCGAAGTGCAACAAGCAATAGGTATATACACTTGCTCATTGATACTGCCATTAACTATAAAGCAGAATCTTATACACTTGACATCACTACAAAAAATATAACCTTGTCTGCGCATGATGCTGCAGGCGTATTGTACGGATTGCAAACCTTAAGACAATTGATTAAGGGGAGTGCAAAGACACTTCAGTTGCCGGTTTGTAACATTACAGACTATCCGCGTTTTGCTTACAGGGGAATGCACTTAGATGTAAGCCGTCATTTCTTTTCAGTAGATTTTATTAAGCAGTACATAGATGTGCTTTCCTTGTATAAGTTCAATACTTTTCACTGGCATCTCACAGACGACCAGGGATGGCGAGTAGAAATTAAAAAATATCCTGAGCTGCAAAGAATGGGTGCATGGCGCGATGGAACGCTGATCGGTCATAAAAAAGAATTGCCACATACGTTTGATAACAAAAAGTATGGTGGTTATTATACGCAGGAGGAAGTGAAAGCTGTTGTACGCTATGCGGCAGAAAAGCATATTACTATCATACCGGAAATAGAAATGCCGGGGCATGCGTTGGCTGCATTAGCTGCGTACCCATCATTAGGTTGTACAGGCGGACCTTATAAAACGGCAAAATTCTGGGGTGTATTTGACGATGTGTTTTGTGCAGGTAATGACAGCACATTTACTTTTTTACAAAATGTGTTGGATGAAGTAGCTGCATTATTCCCATCCAGATACATTCACATTGGCGGGGATGAATGCCCGAAAGGAAAGTGGAACCAATGCCCCAAATGCTTAAAGCGGATGAAAGAGGAACGTTTGAGTGATGCACATGAACTGCAAAGCTATTTTGTAAAGCGGGTTGAAAAATATCTCAATAGTAAAGGTAAGCAGGCAATTGGGTGGGATGAAATACTCGAAGGTGGATTATCTCCTAATGCCACTGTAATGAGTTGGCGTGGTGAGGAGGGAGGTATTGCTGCCGCACAACAAAAGCATGATGTGATAATGGCGCCGGAAAGTCATGTATATTTTGACTATTACCAATCCTTATACCCGGAAGAGCAATTAGCGGCTGGCGGCTATACACCATTAAGTAAAGTGTACAGCTACGAACCTATGGCAAGTGTACAAGAAGATAGCATTCGTACATATTTAAAAGGAGTGCAAGGCGAAGTGTGGAGTGAATATCTGCCGACAGTTGCAAAAGCGCAACATGCGATCTTTCCCCGGCTAATTGCATTGGGAGAAGTAGCATGGTCACAGCAGGCATCACGTAATTATCCTGACTTTCTTTCGCGGTTAAGACAACAACGGACATTATTGAAAAAGCTAAACATAGCTACAGCAGATGTGTTTGATGAAATAAATTATACGTCAACTGTAAAAGATAACCGGGTAGAAGTAACGCTGACAACCACTTTGCCCAATGGGCGTATCTACTATACAACAGATGGTACTGTGCCTACGCCTAAAAGTCAACAATATAGCGGAGCCTTTACACTGGCAAAAAATGCGGAAGTAAAAGCAGTCTTGTTCGATGTGAATAAACAGTACGGGCGGCTGTTTAAGCAGGCTTTCTTTGTACATAAGGCGACGGGGAAAACTGTTACGATAAAGCAACAACCTATTGCAAGGTTTAATACGAACAGCAGCGCTTTAGTAAATGGTGTTTTAGGAACAACACGTTATAATGATAATCAATGGCTGGGCTTTAAAGGGCAGGATTATGAAGCAATAGTAGATCTCGGTGCAGCAACTCCGGTAAGCAATATTAAAATGAATGTCCTCAATTATCACTGGCAAAAAATGTGGCAACCTGACCATGTGCAATTTCTTGTTTCAACAGACGGCATCTATTTTAATATTATCTACACGGCAAATAGTTTTCCTGTAAACGGAATAAATACAATTGAAGCAACGTTTAAAGCGGTGAATGCGAGATATGTAAAAGTGATCGCCAAAAATAAAGGCATTATTCCCGCCGAAGAGTACGGCGCTGGCGAGCAGGCTTTACTATTGATAGATGAGATAATTGTACAATAATAAACGTATTTTAAAGGATACAATTTAAAATAAAAAAGGCAGCATGTCCATAGTTATCATATTACTCTGTATCGTCTTATTAATACTCCTGATCACATGGGGAAAGGTAAACACCTTCCTGGCCTTTCTTATTGTATCTATTGTGGCGGGCATTGCGTTGGGAATGCCTTTGGAGAAATTGCCTAAAGCTATTCAAACCGGTATTGGCGATACACTAGGTTCGCTCACCGTTATTATAGTACTGGGTGCTATGCTGGGTAAGCTGGTGGCAGAGAGTGGCGCAGCACAAAAAATTGCATCAGTGCTTGTAAGTGCATTTGGTACAAGGTATATTCAGTGGGCATTAATGATCACCGGTTTTATAGTTGGTATTCCGCTTTATTATGGCGTTGGCTTTATCTTACTTGTGCCTCTGATCTTCTCTATAGTGTATAAGTACAAATTACCTGCGGTATATATTGGGTTGCCAATGTTGTCTGCGCTTTCTGTAACGCACGGCTATCTCCCTCCGCATCCATCACCCGTTGCATTGGTTACACAGTTTAAGGCAGATATGGGACTTACGCTTATTTATGGACTGATAGTGGCTGTGCCTGCTATTATTTTAGCCGGGCCTGTATTTGCCACTTCATTGAAGAATATTACCTCTCCACCGCTGGAACTATTCCAGCAAACAGAAAAAGGAAAGTATAAAGAACCTGGCAAGCTGAATAGCTTTTTGACCACTTTGCTGCCAGTCTTTTTGCTCATCCTGTTTGCTGTATTGCAACATAGCACAGGCAAACACGTAGCGCAAAATCCGGTTCTTACTTTCATAAGCGATCCGGCAATTGTAATGCTGATCACATTGATCGTAGCTACGTTTACATTAGGCACTCAGCTTGGCAGAGGCATGAAAGCTGTAATGGATATTTATGGTGATGCCGTAAAGGATATAGCCATGATCCTGCTCATTATTGCAGGTTCTGGTATTTTAAAACAAGTGATGACTGATAGCGGTGTGAGTGCAACAATAGCGCAACACTTGCAGACATTTCCTGTACATCCGTTGATCCTTGGCTGGATGATAGCTGCTATCATTCGTGCATGTGTGGGCTCCGCGACCGTAGCTGCACTTACCGCAGCAGGCGTAATACTACCATTGATGCAAAGCGAGCACATTAATCCCAACCTGATGGTATTAGCCGTAGGCTCTGGTAGTCTCATGTTTTCGCATGTGAACGATTCCGGTTTCTGGCTCTTCAAAGAATATTTTAACCTCAGCATGAAAGATACATTCCGTTCCTGGTCCATTATGGAAATGATCGTATCTGTTGTAGGCTTGATAGGCGTATTATTATTAAACCTGTTTTTATAAAAGTAAATGTTGATTTATGGCAGTTAGTAATGCAGAAGAAAGATTTAAACAATTAGGGCTAACCTTACCTCCGGCTCCGGCTCCTTTGGGCGTGTACAAACCTTATTTAATAGATGGCAAATATCTGTACCTGTCAGGTCATGGTCCTGTGCAGGATGATAAGTCGCTGATCATTGGCCGTATAGGTGCAGACATAGATATGGAGGCTGGTAAACTGGCTGCAAGACAAGTGGGCTTAACGATGCTGTCTACCATTAAAACACATGTAGGCAGTTTAGATAAAGTGAAGCGTGTGATAAAAGTATTGGGTATGGTAAACTGCATTGCAGATTTTGAACGTCATCCATACATTATTAATGGTTGCAGTGAATTGTTTGCTGCTGTGTGGGGAGAAGAAAATGGCGTAGGCGTGAGAAGCGCAGTAGGCTTTGGTTCATTGCCGGATAATATACCGGTAGAGATAGAGGCATTGTTCGAATTGTATTAGCCACGGGGCCGCCAAGACACGAAGAGGGAAAACTTGGAGAAATATTGAAGCGATTTTTTTAACACATAGGGACATAGGTAAATAGGTACATAAGATAGGTGTAAGCGTGTTTCAATAGACTAGTTCGATTCAATAAAGGGAGGCATAAGGGCACATAGGGGAGCCGCTTCGCGATCTCTGCGTATTCTTTGCGATACCTCAGAATAAATATTGGTGCTACTTGTTGTCTTCGTGTCTTTGTGGCTAATTTCAAGTCTCAAATTTCAAATGCTCATGTCTTATATCGCTTCTATAGAAAACATAGACTCTCCGGCTTTACTTGTGTATGCAGATAAAGTGAAAGAGAATATTGCGAAGGCCGTGCGAATGATCGGTGATGTAAACCGCTTGCGCCCGCATGTAAAGACCAGTAAGATAGCAGAAGTGAATCAACTGTTGCTGGATGCAGGTGTAACAAAGTTTAAATGTGCTACCATTGCAGAGGCGGAGATGTTGGGTATCATCGACGCACCGGATGTATTATTGGCTTATCAGCCATTTGGTCCAAAGATAGACCGCTTTATTGCCGTTATGAATGCCTATCCTGCTACCCGGTTTTCCTGCCTGGTAGATAATGAAAAAAGTGCAACTGACCTTTCTGCGAAAGCAATAGAGAATGGCATAGTCATTCCTGTCTTCATTGATCTGAATGTAGGCATGAACAGGACTGGCATTAAACCGGAACATGCAACAGCATTGGCATTATCTATTAAAGAAATGAAGGGCATTCAACTGGCTGGACTGCATGCGTATGACGGGCATATTAATGACAAAGAAGTACCTGTAAGACAACAACGTGCAGATGCAGTGTACGACGCCGTAACACAAGTGTATGCGACTATAGCGCCTGCGTTTGATCATGCGCTGATTAAAGTAGTAGGAGGCTCGCCAACCTTTCCATTGCATTTACTACGTGCAGATGTAGAATGCAGCCCAGGCACATTTGTATTTTGGGATTGGAATTACAAACATGGCCTGCCTGATGAGCCGTTTGATTATGCCGCATTGGTTTTAACACGTGTTGTTTCCATCATAGATGCAACAACCATTTGCACTGATCTTGGGCACAAATCTGTTGCAGCAGAAAATCCATTGCCGCGTGTACATTTTTTAAATGCGCCGGAAGTAACGCCTGTCGGGCAAAGCGAAGAGCACCTGGTCTTGCGTGTGCCGGATAGTAGTAAATATGCAATTGGTGATGCCTTCTATGGTGTGCCTTTGCACATCTGCCCAACAGTAGCATTGTATGAAAGAGCGCATGTGATAGAAGATGGTAAGAAGGTGGGAGAATGGCGTGTAATAGCGCGCGATCGGTCTATTAATTATTAATAGCTGATCGAAGCGAAGTTTTTTAACGAACCTAGATAAAAAGGATGTTTATCCTTTTTCACGAGCGGATTATAAATCCACATTATCTATTGTTCGATATGCGCTACGCTAACATGTCGAACAGCGAGGCACATAGAGAGGCCGCTTTGCGACCTCTGCGTCTCCTTTGCGATACTTTGCGGCTTTGCGTGAAATATAGAGGTTCAAAAAGAAATTAATTATGTCTGAAAAGAAAATATCGTTTATAGTAGACGCCCATCTGGACCTTAGCATGAATGCGATGGAATGGAACCGCGATCTGCGTTTGCCTGTTGCTGATATTAATAAAAGAGAAGAAGGGTTGACGGACAAGCCAGATAGAGCGAAAGCAACTGTGTCATTGCCTGAATTACGAAAAGGAAATATCGGCCTTGTAGTGGCTACACAAATAGCACGCTATGTAGCGCCCGGAAATCCACTGCCCGGCTGGCATTCGGCAGAGCAGGCATGGGCGCAAACACAAGGACAGCTAACGTGGTACAAGACCATGGAAGAAGCAGGAGAAATGGTGATGATCAAAGACAAGGCTGCGCTGGATGCGCACCTTGCACTGTGGCTGAATGATGAACCAAATGATAAAAAGCCTGTCGGCTATATATTGAGTTTAGAAGGTGCAGACTCTATTGTTACGCCAGCTTACCTGGAAAAAGCTTACGCTTCAGGCTTACGTGCATTGGGCCCGGCGCATTATGGCCCCGGCCGTTATGCAAACGGAACAGATGCAACCGGCCATCTAAATTCACAAGGGAAAGAATTGCTGAAAGAAATGGACAGGCTGAATATTATTCTTGATGCAACACACTTATGTGATGATGCGTTTTGGGATGCGCTTGATCTATATAAAGGGCATGTGTGGGCAAGCCACAACAATTGCCGTGCATTAGTAGACCATAACCGCCAGTTTAGTGATGATATGGTCCGTGCATTGGCAGAGCGCGGAGCTGTGATAGGTGCAGCATTAGATGCATGGATGATGGTGCCGGGCTGGGTGAGAGGGCAATCCACACCCAAGGGAATGAATTGTAATATGGATGTAATGATCGATCACATAGATCATGTGTGCCAGCTTACGGGCAACGCATTGCACATTGCCATTGGTACAGACCTCGACGGGGCTTTTGGCAAAGAACAATGCCCGTATGACCTGGAAACAATTGCCGATCTGCAACACGTACCGGCATTGCTGGAAAAGCGTGGGTACAAACAGGTTGATATAGATAATATTATGTACAATAATTGGTTGCGTTTTTTACAGAACGCATGGAGTTAACAAGAGTGGACCACTTTTGGGAGACATTCCTTTCATTGGGAACATGTCTTTTGAAAGTGGTCCACTCTTGTTACCTTTGGAAAAAATAAGCATCATGGGTTTTTGGAGACAAATAGGAGAGTATTTATTCATCAAGCGCAGAGATCCTAATGCGCCCCGCAATACCAATATTAAGCTGATGCATGGTATGAACCGTATCTCCCTTTTGTTATTTATTATCTGCATCTTGATAATGATCTGGCGACTGTTGGTAAAAAAATAATGCCACCAAGACACTATGTCTCCAGGTAACGCTAAGTTTTGTTATCACTTGTGGGAATCACTGAAGCCGCAGGAACAATTTTAATCATTCCGCGCATTCTGTGTTTTCTGCGAGAGAAATTACTTCTTCCTGATTCGCATCTTTGCCTTACAAAGACCTATCGGACTTTTTATGGATTTTGAGGACTTACGCCATTGGCAGCTACTCGTGAATTATCGTCACTTGTTCTTACATTTTTATAGCTTTCATCCATCTTTGCACAGATATCTTTATATCTATTGAAAAAATCGCGCATGTCTTGTTGAGTAATATTTTCATAATCAGAACTAATTAAATAGTCCAGTTCTGTCATGATAGTTTCTAATCCATTCTTTGCAACTTTATAATTTGCCCAAAGATCTTTCCAGTCAAAGAAGACCTGCAAAGAACTACACGCTGCAGTAATGCCACTACTTATGAGCGCAAGGTTTATTAATACCGGGTATAAATCTCCTTTACTATTTTTCCATCCTATAAGAATTGGTGTAATCACTGAAAAAGATATCAAGATCACTTGTGCGGCTATTGCACCACGTTTGTTCTTAATGCCTTTGTGTCTAAATGAATCGATTTTAGATGTAATGCAATTTTTTAAAGCCATTACCTGTTTTTCGGTAACGGGTGCAGATGGGTTTAGAGACATTAATTTGGATTTAGTATTAACACCAATTGACTTCGTATTCCAGAAAGATAATAATTTTTTTCCTTGTAGTTGAAGATACATTGCCCTCCTGGGGGAAAGAATACTTTTAGGGTGGTAAGGCCTTTTTTGTAATTAAGCTTTGCTGGTATTGTCTTCTAACTGTGCTTTTGCTGCTGTAATAAATAAGCCCTATAAGGTTTTTTTAAACCTTATAGGGCTATAATAATCGTTCTTTGTGATTCTTTGTGTCTTGGTGGCCTAGCCTAAAAACGCGATGATCTTCTCTGCTGCATTTGCAGAGGCATTGCCGCCGGCAGAAAGAATATTTTTCAGATCTGTATAATCTTTTTGCAATTGCGCCTTACGGCTATTGTCTTCCAGCAAAGCTTTTAATTCTGTAGCAGCATTATCCGGTGTAAGATCATTCTGTATCAGCTCTTTTACCACCAGCTTATCCATGATCAGGTTTACCAGTGAAATGTATTTCACTTTGATCAGGCGTTTGGCGATCTGGTAACTGATATTACTGCCCTTATAACAAACAACCTCCGGTATGCCAAAGAGTGCCGTTTCCAGTGTAGCTGTACCACTTGTAACAAGTGCGGCAGATGCTTTATTCAGTAGTTTATATGTTTCATTACGCACCGCAGATACATTGCTGTAAGGCTGTAGTAGTGGTGCATAAAAACTATCTTCCTGTCCCGGGGCCTGTGCTACAATAAACTCATATTCCGGGAATCTTTTACTTACTTCCAGCATAATGGGAAGCTTCTTCAATATCTCCTGTTTACGGCTGCCAGGCAGCAATGCGATAACCGGTTTATTACCGATCGTATCACTTATGTGCGACGCTTTAAACTCATCTATCACCTGTACCAGCGGATGACCTACATAGTCCACCTGCCAGTTCCATTTGTCAGCAAAATAAGTTTTTTCGAATGGCAGTATCACCAGCATCAAGTCTATGCACTCGCGCATTTTCTTCACGCGGTTTTCCTTCCATGCCCATACCTGCGGAGATATATAGTAGATCACCTTTATACCCTGTTGCTTTGCCCATTCAGCTATACGCAGGTTAAAGCCAGGATAATCCACAAGGATCAATACATCTGGTTTGGAGCTTAAAATATCTTCTTTGCAAAAAGCAAGATTGCGGAGAATGGTACGCAGGTTCATGATCACTTCCACAAATCCCATAAAAGCAAGATCGCGATAGTGCTTCACCAGCGTTACACCTGCCGCCTCCATCATGTCGCCGCCCCAGCCGCGAAACGTAGCCTGGCTATCCCGCTTTTTTAATTCTTTTATGAGATTGCTGCCGTGCAAGTCACCGCTTGCTTCACCGGCGATTATGTAGTAATTCATCAATTGAAAATTGGGCTTCAGGAATGGTTAAATAGCTGCATTGTTTAATTGTTGTTAGCGCCTGCTGATGCCCAAACAATTTGATCATTTAGCCATGTAACAATTAAAGAAAATACTTTACTATCATCGCCACCAGCGCATAAATACATGTTGCAGTAAAAATGCCCTTGGCGGTCTTGTCTTTTCTTGTATTAATATAAACGGTAAAAATAACAGCGTTCGCTATCAGGGATATACTTACGATACCTGTAATGAGGGATTTTTGCATACCCATTACCCGGAAAAAATCAGCAAGGCTGAATGTGGGGAAAAATTTCACAAAATAATATATCAGCATGCCGAATATCGGGGCAATAAAACCAAGCACCAGGCCCAGCGGAAGACTGTCTCTCTTTAACATTACTTCGTGTTTATGAATTTTTCCAGCTTTTCTTTCAGTATGTAATGCGTCAGGTCAAACTGTACCGGAACCACACTTACATAATTGTTTTTCAATGCCCAAACATCAGTGTCTTTTCCCTTGTCGAAATTAACGAACTCACCTGTTAGCCAGTAATATTTTTTACCATGCGGGTCCTTGCGTTCAGCAAATTCTTCCTCGTATTTAGCATACGCCTGGCGGCATATTTTAATGCCTTTAAGTAACTCTGCCGGAGCCGATGGAATATTCACATTCAGGCAAAGATGTTTGTCTATGTTCTTACCCAGTATCTGCTCTACCAGCAGGCGCGCATACTTCTGAGCGCCCGTAAAGTCAGCCTCTATGCTATAGTCCAGCAGGCTGAAGCCTATACTGGGAATGCTCTCGATAGCTGCTTCCAGTGCGGCAGACATAGTGCCGGAGTAAATAACATTAATTGAGTGGTTAGCGCCGTGGTTTACGCCGCTCAGGCATAAGTCTGGTTTGCCTTTCAATATTTTGTCAACAGCCAGTTTTACACAATCTACCGGCGTACCGCTGCATTGCCATGCTTCTACACCATCAAACAGGTGTACAGGATGCAAACGTAAAGGGTGTCCGATTGTAATAGCGTGTCCCATACCGCTTTGTGGTTTGTCCGGGGCAACCACTACCACTTTGCCGAGGTCTTTTACCGCCTCTACCAAAGCCTTTATACCAGGGGCTGTTATGCCATCATCATTTGTTATAAGTATTACAGGCTTCTTCTTTTTGCCTGTAGCTGCTTTTTTTGCTAGTGCCTTTGCCATAATTAGCTGCAAGATAAGAAGATTCTGCGCGATGTGAAGTCGTGAATCGTGAGACGGCAATGCACTTCACGCAAAGGCGCGTAAGTATCGCAAAGGGCGCAAAGGAAACGCAGAGGCAGCAAAGATTAGCCATGGAGATACAAATGCAGGAACGGGTATTAAGAAATACGCAGTATTTCACCTATGTGATCTATGTTCTCTTGAATGAATCGGGCATTACCATTAATAAAAAGATCTGAACTTACCCTATGTGACTATGTTCCTATGCTTTCTATGTGTTTAATTCCATCGCTTCGATCCTCATCTCAAATCATAAATTTCAAATCCCCCAAAATAAAAAGACCGCCAACATCATTGACGGTCTTTAATTTTCATCCCTTCGGGATCGTACATCGCAACAAGGCATAGATAAACAATTTAGCCATTCAACAATAGAAACATTTATTCCGGCTTAAGCTTCAGCTCTGGCTGATGTTCCATTGAAATGGAAAAACTTTTGCTCTGGTGCAATATCCCATAAGGATTGAATAAGATCATTCATACGTTCCCAGAAGTTTTTTTGTTTTTTAGCTACATCTGTTTCCATATACGTTGCATTTGTAATGCTAACTCTTACATGTATATACCGGCTCTTTATGTAAGGAGAAACAGGAGCTAACTGTGTGGCAACTTCGCGTGTAAGCATGTTAGCCGGAACGATGGAGGCAATGCCAGACACCTGTAATTTTATGCCAGCGCTCTTCCTGTAAAAGTCTAGCTGCGCCGGAAATTCTTTTTCAAATACAGAGAGGTCTTGCTGTGGCCTCGGTAAAGAGAACCATATATTACCCTCCTCGTCTACATGTGCTACGTGGACAATCCTTGTCGGCATTTTAAAAAGGCCAACACTGTCGTTTGCAAATATTGCAGTGCGGATGTCCATTATCTTATCCTGCAAAAAATGGATGTCTTTGTCTGCGTTCATAGGTTTTTAGTTTATTGTTATACTTCTTTAAAATTCAAAACTGATACCAAAAAATTTGCGGGAGTGGGAATGGGGAATGAGCATATCTGCACTAGTGGAAATGTGACAATTCACGGGGGATTTATTTCTACAAATTTTCCTGTTTTCTGGCCATAGAGAAGGTTTCTATCGTTGAGAATGTATTGGTATAGTTTTTTATATATAATAAACGAACAGCATGGTAGCAAAGTTTTTTTGGATACTATGATTAACACCAGCCGGAAAAACACTTTAGGTATTTCGGGCTAACCTATAAATACAAGCAACCGCCTTCACGTCAGCCATACGCCGGCGTGAAGGTTTGAAATGGAAGACACCTTTTTTTAACCTGAAAACGAAGCAACTATGACAACGACACCATATCTCAGCAGCATGGTAGCATGCCTGAACAAAGCAACAGAAGACGGCTATACAAAAAACTTTAAAGTAACGGACCGCGGTTTGACTGAAGATGAAGATTCTGATAAAGTGTACGCGCCGGAGCAAGTTCATATCATCAATTTTTATCGTTTCGAAGGTACAAGCGACCCTTCGGACAACTCCATACTCTATGTTATTGAAACAGCAGACCATGAGAAAGGAACATTAATAGATGCCTATGGCACCTATGCGGACGAGAAGATCAATAAGTTTATAACCGAAGTAGAAGATATTCGGAAGAAAGCAAAAGCATAATCAATAATATCAGGAGAACTATGAAAAAGAATATTGCTTCATCCTGGCAAGAGGAGAATGTTGCAAAGTTTGCAGCTTGTGTTAAGCGTGTAAGAGTTTGTATGTTGACAAAAGCCAACGCATTCGGAGAAGTAATATCGCGACCCATGTACACTGCCGGCATTGATAAAAACGGCGACCTCTATTTCTTCCTGCCTGAAGATGCGGAAGAAACCGATGGGGTGAACTGGATAAACGAAGTACATGTGCTTTATTCTAACCAACGGGAGAGAAGACATTTGCAGGTAAAAGGGCAAACAGTACTGGTAATAGACCGCGCTCAAAAAAGGGAGATGTGGAACAACCTGCTGGAAGCCTATTATCCCAACGGTCATTATAAAATGAAGTTGCTGAAAATGCATGTGTCTGAAGTGTGTAGCTGGCATGATTTTCATACTAAAAAAGAAATGCTGATACAGCGTTATCCATCACCTGCACCGGCATTATTGCAAACCGCAATTAAACAGGATTTTCAAAAGCTTGCCCTTCCACGGGCAGTATAAAAGGTAAGCGTAGTCACGCTGACTTTTCAAAACAGGAATTAAAATAACTGATTTATGAAAAACACATTATCACCCGACACATTAAAAAATTTACGCCAGGCTATCGGCGATGGAGATATTAGTATGACCAGCCTGCTATCGGAAGATTGTGGTGTGGAAACATTTCCGCTACCTACCGCCCACCTTGATGCAACCGGTCATGTTTGGTTTTTTGTATCAAAAGATACGGCCCGCAAACAATATATGAAAGAGGAGGCTGTTTATCTTTTATATGCGCATCCGTTGAAAAGAGTAAGTGTAAACATTATCGGGCATTGCTCACTGGTGTATGATAAAAAGAAAATGCAGGAAATGTGGAAGCCGTTTATGAAATGGTGGTATCCGCAAGGAGTGGAGGGCAATGATCTATGCCTCTTAAAAGTATCTGTAAAAGACGTTTGCTGGTGGCTGAATCGTAATGATAGTAATGATGGCTTTAAAAACCTCTTTAAGGTTATTACAGAAGTAGAACAGCCGCAAGACGACGAAAAATATTTATTAGCTAGTTAGTTAGGTTTTCAATTTTTGTGTGACAAGCAAGGCCGCGTTTTCACGTGGCCTTCTCTATGCTACGCATGTATTGCTGCATGGCTAAATTGTTTAATTGTTATATGAGTTTTTATTACACCAGGCAATCAAACAATATAACCATACAACAATTAAGCAATTGCATTAATTTTCCGCGTTTGGCAATGTAATAATAAACGACGTACCCTTCTCCGGTTCGGAAATCACATCGATTGCACCGGAGTGGGATTGAATGATATTCAGTGTGCTGGCAAGGCCCAGCCCCATGCCATTCCGTTTAGAAGTAAAGTATGGCTCAAATAATTTATTGATGTTTTCCTGCGCTATACCGCTGCCATTATCACTGATGGTGATCGTATGGGAATATCTCCCATGTGAGGCTGCGATAGTAAGCATACCCCTGTGGCTTTCCATAGCTTCAATAGCGTTAATAATAATATTCAGCAATGCGATCTTCAGCTTTTCGCTATCTACCATTGACCATGCCGGTCTTGAATCATAGTTTAGCGATACATTGATCTGCTTAAGTGTAATACGGTCAAAAGCATCTGTAAGCGTATTGTCCAGGATAGATTGCAACAGGCTTTTTTCAAATACCATTTCCGTTGGCTTAGATGAGCTAAGCAATTCTGTTATCAGCCCGCTGATCCTGTCACTGTTACGGTTAATGATATCCATATACATACTCGCCTCCTCTACATCCGATCCGTTCTTCAACTGCTCTACAGACATGTTTATATTATTCAGCGGGTTTCTTACCTCATGTGCAAGCGTGCGCACCAGGCGACCGGCAGCAGCCAGCTTCTCCATTTGCAGGTTTGCTTTCTCCGCTTTCTTCAGGTTGGTAATATCATGTATAATGCCCTGGACATATGCATTAGGCGAACCGCTGTTTTGCATCACTGCGGTCAGGATACAATATTTTGTGTCCTGCGTTTTTGTCATCAGCTCCGTTTCATAATCCATCAGCTCACCAGTGTACTCCAGTACCTGCCGCGTATATTCTTTAGCGCGTGGCGTCATCAGGTCGTACAACGAAATAGTGCTCATCTCTGCGGGCGAGTAGCCAAACAGTTTAGCGCAGGCAGTATTAATATCCAGGAAAAATAAATCCGGCGTAGTGGTGAACACCGCGTCTTTTGATTGCTCAAAAATGCTGCGATATTTACTTTCACTCGCCTTCAGCGCTTTTAACGTGGCGCTTCTCTCCAGCGAGTACCGGATACAGCGCTCTATCTTTTCGCTCGTCAGTTCACCTTTGATCAGGTAATCTGTAGCGCCAATGCGCATGGCTTCCATATCCACTGTCTTATTACCCTTGCCGGTAAGCAATACAATAGGTTCTTCACATTGCATGCTTCTCGCTTCCTGCAGTAGGTCTATGCCTGTTTTTGCACCCAGCCGGTAATCCACAAAGTAAATATCATAGCCCTGCTGCTGAATAGCAGCAACTGCATTGTTATAATTAAAGCACCAGTCTATTTTGCATTTAAATTCAGGAATACTCTTTATATAATCTGCCGTAAGAAAAAAATCATCCTCGTCATCATCAATGATCAGTATTCGTGTAAAAGTTTCAATCGTAGGCATATATAAAGCGTTATTTGTATTCCGGCAGTATGATCGTGAATGTTGCGCCCCGGGCCGGGTTTCCTTCTGCGAAAATGACACCGTTATGATTTTCTACTATTTTTTTACAAATAGCAAGGCCCACCCCGGAGCCAGGATATTCTACTTTGCCATGCAAGCGTTGGAATATCTGGAATATCTTTTCTGAATATTCCTGCTCAAAGCCAATACCGTTATCCTCTACCGTAATCTTGTGATAAGGAATGCCCGGCGTTAGTAAATGTGTTACAACATCTTCTTCACTTGCCTTTTGCGAAGTAATAAAGATACTCAGGTTGTCGTCTTTCTTGTGAAACTTTATAGAGTTGCTGATCAGGTTAAGGAACAATTGTTTCATTTGAGATGCCACAGCCTCTATGGTAGGTAAGGTCGTAGTATTGATATCTGCATTAGACTCTGCAATGCGTATTTCCAGATCGCTGTACACATCCTTCAGCACTTCGTTCAGGTCCACCTGCCTGTATTGTTCAGCCGCCCTTGTTACGCGGGAAAATTCCAACAGGTTTTCAATCAGTATCCGCATGTTTTCCGATGCTGCCACAATGCGGTCAACATACATTTTTACATCAGCCCCCAGGTCATTGCCATATTTTGAAACAAGCCTTTCACTAAATGTCATCAGCTTGCGTAGCGGTTCCTGCAAGTCATGTGAGGCTACATATGCAAACTCCTCCAGCTCTTTGTTAGAGCGGTTCAGTTCCTTGATCTTATTTTCCAGCGATCGTTCGTATTCCTTCAGCCTCGTTACATCGCGGGTAATGCCATATATCTTTGCCGGCTTGCCCTCGTTTCGTACAATTTTGGAAAAATTTTCCAGCTTCTTTTCTTCACCGCTGACAGTAACTATAGTATGTGCAGTAATGAAATAGTCCGCTTCTGTATTTTCCCTGTTCAGCAGTGCAGCCTTCTCCGCATCTTCAGCAATCGCATGTTGCAGAAAAAAATCTTCATCTATTTTATGATCACCTCTTTTTGCAGGATCATACCCATACAGTAACAGCATACCATCGGATGCAATAAAATTACTGAAGTCTGTATTTGCCTCCCATGAGCCATAACCCATAAAGCGCTCCCTGTCCAGTTGCGTTTGTTTGAAAGAAAGCAACGTTTCTTCAAATATGATCTGATCTGTAATATTACGGGCTGTGCCAACAACCTTGTCAACAGTGCCATCGCTGTTGACCACAGGTGTGCCAATAGCAGATACAATAATGTTGGTATCGTCTTTAGCCTTGAAAGAAAGTTGTGTGTGAAACCTGCTTTTTTCTGTAACAGCTTTTTTTACTACATCAGACAGTTGATCATTGCTTGCCAGGGATGCATGTTCACGTACAAACTCACAAGACAGGCTATCCTTTAGCTCTTCTCTTGTATAGCCGGCCATATTATACAACCCTTCCGACCAGGAAAGCTTATCCGCTTTTATGTCCCACACCCAATTACCAAATTGTAGCAACTGCTCATTTTCATTAATGATCTGACGCATCACACGGATCTCTTCATCACTCTTAAACTTGTCTGTAATGTCCTCGGCAATAAACAACATAGATGCTGTTTTGCCCGCCTCATTTTTATTCAGCGTAATGCCCTTGCTCCTGAAATAACGCCAATCGCCCCCCTTATGATTAAAGCGGCAGTCAAACTCAAAATCGTTATCCGGCGTGTTATCAAAAGAAGTAAGGTGCGCCTTTACTGCATCTACATCTTCATTAAAGATCAGTTTAAGAAAGTCATTGTCCAGTTGCTTTATGTCATCTATACTATAGCCCAGCATGTCAGTAACACGCTTATTGATAAAACTTAGTTTCTGCTGACTGGTGTCGTATATGTACACAACGCCGGGATAGAAATCGATAAGCTTTTCTCTAAGTTCCTTTACAGAATCATCTCCTTCAAATAAGAGCTTTATATATTGAATACCGCCGGAGGGATACATAGTCATCGGCTTTTCTATAAATTGTTGAACTCCTGGTATTGTTTCATCTTATTGTACAGCGTTTTCCTGTCAATATTTAAAAGCTGCGCTGCCTTACTTTTATTAAAGTTCGACTTCTTCAGTGCCTGCATGATCATTTCATATTCTGCATCTATACTGGCATGTTTGAGCGTGGTCTCATTCAGCGGGATAGAATCAAGAGAAATTTTTCCGCCGGAGAAATAAGAAGGTTTTTGATTAGATGAATTGTCTTCAAACTGTAGCTTGTTAAAGTTCGAAATTTCGAAAGGGAGTGCCCTGGCCTCTATCAAATCTCCGTCTGTTAGCAACGTGGCCCGTTTTACTACATTTCTTAGTTCGCGCAGGTTACCATACCATACGTACGAAGTAAAAATATCGCGCACCTCATCGGAGAAGCCTGCTATTCTTTTGCCCAGTTCATTATTCGTATGCTTTAAAAAATGGCGGGCAAATAACATAATGTCATCTTTGCGCTCACGCAGTGGTGGAATATCTATACCAAATTCATTAAAGCGATGGAACAAGTCTTCCCTGAATTTTCCCTTTCTTGCAGCGTCCAGTAACTTTTCATTACTTGCTACAATAATGCGCACATCCAGGTCTATATCCTTCACGCCACCCACTCGTCTCATTTTTCTTTCCTGTACCACACGCAACAAACTCACCTGTACATCATAGCTTAAGTTGGCTATTTCATCAAGAAAAATAGTACCACCGTTTGCCAGTTCAAAACTGCCATCCTTCTGGTTCAGTGCGCCGGTGAAAGAACCTTTTTCATGACCGAACAGCTCACTCGCCGCAAGTTCTTTTGACAAGGCACCACAATCAATTGCCACAAAAGGTTTGTCCTTTCGCTTGCTCAGGTTATGTATTTGTCGTGCAATCACCTCTTTACCGCTACCACTTTCTCCATACAGGATCACACTATAAGTAGTAGGGGCCACCAGGGCCACCTGCTTCATAATATTTTGGAACACTTCAGAGTCACTAAAAACAAACTCATCGTTGCTATCTGTGTCTACAACAGCCGCAGCATGTCCATTATTTATATGATTGTGATTATGGTTCACTACATTGTTGGGAGCTGCACTTGGTTGTGCCTGGGGAGCCTTGCCTGCATGAGACAATGCATTCTTTATAGTGATAACGATCTCTTCCGGGAACAGTGGTTTAGTTACATAATCATACGCTCCCATCTTAATGATCTCCACCGCAATCTTTATATCGCTGTAACCCGTCATGATAATAACAGGCGTTGCCGGGCTCTTCTCTTTAATGTTAGAGAGCAGGCTCAGTCCATCTGCATCTTCCAGCCGGAAATCACTAAGGATGAGGTCCGGGTTAAAAACCGGCAGTACTTCCATTGCTTTCTTAGCGGTATAACATAGTTCTACTTCAAATCCTTTTTTGGATAAAAAGCGTTGCAACAACATGCAGAGATCTCTATCATCATCAATTACCAGGATTTTAGACATACAGAAGGATTTTTACTGATTAGTTTTTCAAAAAAAGAAACCAAGTTCAAGGTTCGCAAAATTCATGCAGTTTCTGTTCTCATCTGTTCAATATGAGATAAATAGCACTTAGCGTAAATCAGTTTTTTATAAATAAGCGCAAACGCCACAAAAAGAGCATGCTGAAGAACTACAGTTCCTAAAGGTGAGAAAAAAAATCCCCAAAATGTGGAAACAATTAAAATTTTATCAGTGTACCTATTTTAAGAAATAACAGTTTACTTTGTGCGCTGCGTTTCCCCCGACCTGAAAGCTTCACTGGAAGATTATTTGTAAATTAAACAGGCCATCCAAATACATGAAACCCGGTTTTATTTTAATAGCGGAAGACGATACAGATGACAGGTTCCTTATTCAGACAGCGTTTGAAGAAAAAGGCAATACCCAGCCCATACAATTTGTAGAAAATGGTGTAGAGCTGCTATCCTTCTTACAATCATTGTCCGAAACCTCACCGGATGTCAGCTATCCGCACTTTATACTCTTAGACCTGAACATGCCTAAAAAAGATGGGAGAGAAGTGCTGAAAGAAATAAAGCAACACGATGCTTACAAGCAGATACCCGTTATCATATTTACTACTACACAAAATGAGCTGGAAGTAAAACGGTGTTACGAATTAGGTGCAGATGGATATATTGTTAAACCCATCAGTTTTGATAGCCTGCTACAGATAGTAGATGATATAACAACCAAATGGTTAAGACCGGCTTGAGAATAATATTCTACAGCCCCCGGTAATAAAAAGGATTACAGTAGTTGATCTGTTGCCGGTGGTTAATAATGTATAAACATTTAATTATTATCTGATTATAGCCAGTGCTTTGTATGTCAGCTTATAGTGTGCAATAGCATGAAGAACTTTTGGCAAGAATTTTTATACAGTATTTCTTGTTATGGAAAATCTTACAACAAAAAAAATAGTGATCATCGATGACGAGATAGATTGGTGCTTATTGATGAAGTCACATTTGAGCAAGTGGAGTTACAACGTACATTGTTTTCATTCTTTACAAGATGCCTTTCCAGCCATTTTTGATATAAAACCCGACATCTTGTTCCTGGATAATAATCTGCCTGATGGTACAGGCTGGGACAAAGCGGCAGAGCTGATGGAAAAAATTCCCGGTATCCAGTTAAACCTGATCAGTGCATTCAGAAGTCACTTGCCACAACTGCCGTCTAAGAAGTCGGCGCGCTTGTGGGAAAAACCGATCTCTATAAAAGACCTCGACGCGTACTTAAGCGCCAGGTAAGTAACATAGCCTCCTGCAGTAAAAACTTACTACACGTAGTTGTGTCATTCGGAAAGTCCGGGCTGCTAAAGCCTGGATTTTTTTGTTGAGGAACGTGAGTCGTGAATCGTGAGACGTGAATCGTGAATGAGCGGATTGAGAGTAGTGAGTTGTAAATGCTGAGTAAGCCATTCACGTTTACCGATTCACGTCTCACGATTCATCCCCCGTGCAACTCTCCGTCTCCCCGTCTCTGCGATAAAAAAAGCCGCGAAGCGGCTTCTGCTATGTGCCCTATGTTCTCTTGAATGAATCAGATATTGCTATTAATAACAAGGCCTGGATCTATTCTATGTGGCTATGTACCTATGTTGCTATGTGTTTCAAAAAAATCCTTGATTCATATTTTTTTGACTCTTTTTTGGAAATACTAAAAAAATTAGTATTTTGCAATCTAAATATATTAGCCATGAGCTATGCGGGAAAAAATTTGCGATATCTGCGTAAGCTACGCGGATGGACGCAGGAAGAGTTTGCGCTGAAATTGAAGATCAAACGTTCGCTGATAGGTGCGTATGAAGAAGAGCGCGCAGAGCCACGTCTCGAAGTGTTGGAACAGATCTGTAGCATTTTCAAGCTAAGCCTCGATGATCTCTTGCTAAAAGATTTCACCGTTACGGAGAATAGTGCAGGAAGCAGTCCCAGCTACCTGGACAAACGCAGGCAACTCAAAATGTCCGGCGACTCACAGGTGATACAATTCGTACCGGTAAAAGCAGCCGCGGGTTATCTTGCCGGTTATGCCGACCCGGAATTTATAGACGAACTGAACACCTTTACTTTACCAATGCTTGCTCCGGGCAACTATCGTGCATTTGAAATATTGGGTGATAGTATGTTGCCAACGCCAAGCGGTAGTGTAGTAGTGGGCGAAAAGATAGATGATCTGGAAGATGTAAAATCAAGCAATACATATATCGTGGTTTCCAAAAACGAAGGTATCGTTTACAAACGCATTATGCGAAATAACCGTACCAAAAGCAAGATCACATTGGTAAGTGATAACCCGGTATATGAACCATACAATGTGAATACAGAAGATGTGCTGGAAGTGTGGAAAGCACAAATGATCCTCACTAAGGCCAACATACAACCTCGCTGGGATGTAAACTCCCTTGCAGGCATGGTCAACACATTGCAGGAGCAGGTGAGTACATTGCAGAAGAAGATGAATTAATTAATTTGAAAGTGTGTTAATTTGAAAATTGTTTAATTGTTTTATTGTTCAATTGTTATATCTCTCTCTGTAGAATTAGCAATACAACCATTTAACAATTAAACAATTTATCCTTTGTCATTTTCAAATTTTCAAATTCTCCAATTTTCAAATTAATAATGTCTTTCGTCTCTCACACCATCCACAACAATACCTTTTGGCTCTCCTCGCACCGGACAGTTTATTGGGAGCAGCAGCAGGCGCTTATAGTTAGCGATCTGCACTTTGGTAAGACAGGGCATTTCCGTAAGCATGGCATTGCTGTACCACAGCAAGTGTACAAGGAAGATCTGCAACGCCTCTTTAGCGAGATACAGCATTACAATGTGCAGCAGGTTATTATTGTAGGCGATATGTTTCATAGTCACGCCAACAAAGAGATAGACCTGTTTAACCGCTGGCGACATGATCTGCCTCAGGTTACCTTTCACCTCATCAAAGGCAATCACGATATTTTGCCGCAGGATATGTATCACGAATCCGGCTTAGTGGTGCATGAAAAAGAGCTGGTCATCGGCGATTTTATTTTTACCCACGATTATTGTGAAGAAGTGGTCACCAATGCGTATGTATTTTCTGGTCACATACATCCGGCCATTCATATATCAGGTTTGGGAAAACAATCTCTTTCCTTTCCTTGCTTCTATTTCGGCAGGCAATGCGCTGTATTACCAGCCTTCAGCAAGTTTACAGGTACAGCACTCATATCGCCGAAGACAAATGAAAAAGTATTTGCCATCGTAAACCAGTCGGTTATTTCTGTAAACTAAGTGCTACGGAGGCATGATTTGAAATTTGAGATTTGATATTTGAAATGGATAACACACACTATTCGACATGTTAGCGAAGCGCATGCCGAACAGCAAAACATCTCAAATATTAAATTTCAAATTTCAAATGGTACTTAACTAAATTATATATTGCTTCATGCTCAAGATCGCATATCATTCTTTATATGCTCATCCTCTACCGGAAGGACATCGCTTCCCTATGTTGAAATACGAACTGATCCCAGAGCAGTTACTGCATGAAGGAGTTATTACACAGGATAATTTATTTCAACCGGAGAGCTGCCCAAAAGAAGTAGTGCTGTGGACGCATGATGAAGTGTATTATGATAAACTTACCCGGCAGCAACTTACAGCAAGTGAACAACGAAAAATCGGTTTTCCGCAATCACCACAATTGACAGCGCGCGAACTGGTCATTGCACAAGGTACAATTGACTGTTGCTACTATGCCATGCAATACGGCGTATCCCTCAATGTAGCTGGCGGTACACACCATGCCTACGCAGATCATGGCGAAGGTTTTTGTTTGCTGAATGATATGGCTATTGCTGCGAATTATTTATTGCATAAAGAACAGTTACACAAGATCATCATTATTGATTTAGATGTGCACCAGGGGAATGGTACAGCAAAATTATTTCAACATGAGCCGCGCGTCTATACCTTTAGTATGCATGGTGCGCACAACTATCCTTTTCATAAAGAAGTGTCGGACTTAGATGTGCCGCTGCTGGATGGTACAGATACAGAAACATATTTGTCGTTACTGCACACAACATTACCCCGTTTGTTAGATGAGGTGCAACCGGCGTTTGCTTTCTTTCTCTCAGGTGTGGATATATTGGAGACAGACAAGTTTGGCAAGCTTAAAGTAAGCATAGAAGGTTGCAGGCAAAGAGACAGATTCGTTTTCCGGGAACTGAAAAAAAGAAATATTCCTGTTGCTGTAGCTATGGGCGGAGGGTATTCGCCAGATATACGAACAATTGTAACGGCCCATTGTAATACGTTTAAGGAAGCAGGGGAGATAGTTGGGTAGTAGATTAATTGTTTAATTGTTGCATGGTTAAATTGTTGGACTGTTTTGAAAACGTCTCAACAATTAAGACATTCAACATTCTTTGTGCTATGTAACTGTTTTACAAAAATATTATGCTCGCAGAAAATACGAAAAACAGAAATTTATTCTGCGTTTTCAGCGCTTTCCGCGAGAAAAATAATTTTCAAATTTGCGATTACAATCAACTATAGGATATAACGTTATTACCAACTGGCTGAAAGAAAATGAAAGAACACCTTTCAAATTTCAATCAGACACATGGCAGCATATTGTGAATGGCGAAAGCGGGTTAGTGAACGCACCTACTGGTTATGGAAAAACATTCTCTGTCTTTTTAGGTGCACTTATCCAGTTCATCAACGAACACCCGGATAATTACCAAACGGCTAAGAAAAATGGCCTGCAATTGCTCTGGATAACGCCGCTGCGTGCATTGGGCAAAGACATTGCGCGCGCTATGCAGGAAGTGATAGTGTCCTTAGGTATGCAATGGCAGATAGGTATTCGCAATGGCGATACAGACACAGCAGAGCGTCAACGCCAGAAACGTAACATGCCGGAAGTGCTGCTCATTACACCCGAAAGCCTGCATTTATTGCTCGCGCAAAAAGGTTACCCGGATGTGGTAAAGACACTGCGTATTATTGCTGTGGATGAGTGGCACGAGCTACTCGGCAGCAAACGAGGCGTACAGGTAGAATTGGCAATATCGAGAATAGTAAACGTGAATCGTGAATCGGGAATCGTGAATGAAGAAAAATATCGTACATCTAACATCGTACATCGTACATCTCTCTCCGTTTGGGGTATTTCCGCCACCATCGGGAACCTGGAGCAAGCAAAAGATGTTTTATTAAGTTCATTGCAACAGCAGGGCGTAATTGTCCGTTCAGATATTAAAAAGCAGATTGAGATAGCCTCTGTTATACCACAGGAAATAGAAAAGTATCCGTGGGCGGGCCATCTCGGCCTGAAGCTGGTACAGGATGTAGTCTCTATCATAGACCGAAGCACTACTACGCTCATCTTCATTAATACCCGCGGTATGAGTGAGCGCTGGTATCAAACGCTGCTGGATGTTGCGCCACATTTAGCCGGCGCTATAGCATTGCACCACGGAAGCATAGAGCAGGAATTACGTATATGGGTGGAAGAAGCCTTGCATACACACAAACTGAAAGCGGTGGTCTGTACCGCCAGTCTTGACCTGGGGGTTGACTTTCGGCCCGTAGATACAGTTATACAAGTTGGATCGCCTAAAGGTGTTGCCCGTTTTTTACAACGCGCAGGCCGTAGCGGTCACAAGCCGGGGGACGTGAGCCGGATTTATTTTTTGCCCACGCATTCACTGGAACTGGTTGAGGCAGCAGCATTGAAGCAAGCGCTAAAACAACAGCTTATAGAAAGCCGCGAGCCGATGTTACTGTGCTTTGATGTATTGATGCAATACTTATGTACCCTGGCCGTAGGCGAAGGGTTTGATGCGCAACAAATTTTTGACGAAGTCAGGCAAACCTATTGCTATGCAGCTATTACAGAAGATGACTGGGATGATATAATGAAGCACCTGGTCAATGGCGGTAACGCATTGGAGCAGTATGATGAATACAAAAAGCTGGAACGTATTGGCGACCTGTATCACATAAGGAACAGGCGCATGGCTATGCGCCATCGCTTGCATATTGGGACTATTGTAAGTGAAGCCATGTTGAAAGTAAAATTTGTGAGTGGTGGTTTCATCGGCGTAATAGAAGAGTGGTTTATCAGCCGTCTCGAGCCGGGAGAAGTTTTCACACTCGCGGGACGTAACCTGGAGTTGGTTGGCATTAAAGACATGACCGCTATTGTACGAAAATCCAATGCAAAAAAAAGCATTGTACCCAGTTGGCAGGGTGGAAGAATGCCACTGTCAGCCAACCTTGGCCTGATGCTGCGGCAGACATTCAATCTTGCCCTCACCAGGCGCGCAAAAGAACCGGAGCTGGCAGCACTAAAGCCGTTGTTTGAAACACAGGAATTGCTATCACACATACCGCAAGCAGATGAGCTGTTGATCGAGCATATAGAAACAAAGGATGGTTATCATCTGTTTGTCTATCCATTCGAAGGACGTTTGGTACATGAAGCAATGGCAGCCTTGCTGGCGTACCGCCTTAGCTGCATTACACCTATCACATTCTCTATCGCTATGAATGATTATGGCTTTGAGTTATTAAGCGATCAACCTATTCCACTAGATGATACCAATGTAAATGAAATCTTCACTCTCGATAATTTATTGCAAGACATTCAGCGAAGCGTAAATTCCGTAGAAATGGCGAAGCGTAAGTTTCGTGATATAGCTGTTATTGGTGGGCTTATTTTCCAGGGATTGCCCGGAGAGCAAAAGAAAGCGCGGCATCTGCAATCATCTGCATCGTTGTTGTTTAAAGTGTTTAGTGAATACGAGCCGAACAATGTACTCTTGCGCCAGGCCTACCAGGAAGTATTTGATCAGCAAATGGAAGAAGTACGTTTACGCGGCGCATTGCAACGCATACAGGAAAGCAAGATCGTTATTACCTTCCCACAACAACTAACGCCTTTCTGCTTCCCGATAAAAGTAGACAGCCTGCGCGAAAATCTATCTTCCGAAAGCTTAGAAGACCGCGTGAAAAAAATGCAAGAGCAATTGAAGTAAGTTTCACGCAAAGGCGCAAAGAAAGCAAAGCCGCAAGGCGTTTATAAAGTTTATAAGGTAGATATAGTAGATAAAGAGTTTTTTGGGTATCTCTTCGCTTTTCCATCTCTACAATAAAAAAGTTGCGAAACGGCTTTCCCTATGTGCCCTATGCTCTCTTGAGAGAAACGAGTATTGCATTAATAAAAAATCTAAGCTTATCTATGTTGCTATGTACCTATGCTTCTATGTGTTTCAAAACTTCGCTTAGTTCCTCTGTGTTTCTGTGGCTAATGTACTTTGTACTTCGTAATTAGTACTTTCCTATTTACATCGTACATCTAGCATCGTACATTAATACACGCTCTTCACCACACCAGCCTGTTTCTTAATAAAGTACAGTTTCTTGTTTTCAAGATAATCCGGCACAAATGATTGGGGAGATAGCTGCACCGGTAAAAATTCATAATCATTCACCAGCGTGAAGTCATTATCTGATAAATGGTTGATAAAATCATTCGTGTGCTGCAAATACAGCTTTGTAAAATGGTAAACTGTTTCAAAACCCTTAAACACCATGTCGCTCGGCCTGCCGTTAAACTTAGTGCGGTAATTTTTAATAATGTTTGCGCTCAGCTTATCATTACGCGTATAATTAAATGGCGTGGAATAAACCAGTTCCGGTTTAGTAATATCAGTAGCGGATAGCAGTTTACTTCCATCCCATGTAGGCATGCCTATAATGGTTGTTCTGTAAGAGCCATTGCTGTTCATTGTTTTTGCCAGGGTAGTACCGAAACTCTCGCTCAGTGTGCCGCACACTATTACATTCTGCTTTGTACTATCCAGCATAGGCAATAATTGTTCCGGCGTAAAATTTTCAGCCAGTGTAGCTATCTTATACCGCAACCTGTTAGGTGTTGTATCCATTGCCGTAAACTGCGCCTTAATCTTGTCTTCCAGTGCGCCGGTTTTAGTTAAGTATAATACTTTAGCCGTCGCATAGTTTTTCTGTGCGTATTTGTAAATGCCCTCCACATGTGTTTTTAGCGTAGGGTTTACCATGGCGAAAAACGGGTTGCCACTTAAGGTTGCATCATTCGGATATGTTGCAGAAATAACGGGGATACTTTTATTAAACGAAAATTGAGAAAGCGCCTGCTGTTCTGTTGCGTTAGTAATAGAGGCGATCACCAACGAAAAGTTCATGTATTCAAATCCCTTCAGCATTGCATGAATGTCCTGGCCGGCTTTCTTTGTATCATAGATCCATATTTCCAGTTTTGTCTTTTCCTTTTCCAAAGAGTCGACAGCCATCATAACGCCGTTATAAAAATCAAGGCCAGGCAAAATGTATTTAGGCAGGTTATTTACGCCTAATTTGTATGTATAACCATTGAATGCTGAGTCAAGGTACAGGGGGGCTAATACTGCTACACGTACAGGTTTGGAATCCTGTGCATAGCCCGTTCGCATGTTAATGAACAAGGCAAAAGATAATAGGGCAAAGCAAAGCTTCGTTCTAAGGGTGATCTTCATGTGAAAAAGTTGTAGGTAGCGTTGCGCAAAAATGAAACCAAATTATGTAAGATGTAAGATGTACGATGTAGTTATGTTATCCTAACATCGTACATCGTACATCTTACATGGGTTTATTCCCATTCTATAGTAGCTGGCGGCTTGCTGCTGATGTCATATACCACGCGGTTTATACCCCTTACGTTGTTAATGATATCATTAGACACATTTGCCAAAAACTCGTAAGGCAAGTGCGCCCAGTCAGCCGTCATACCATCTACAGAAGTTACTGCGCGTAATGCTACTGTGAATTCATATGTTCTCTCATCACCCATAACGCCTACGCTTTTTACAGGTAATAAAATGGCACCAGCCTGCCATACAGATTTATACAGGTCTTGTGCTTTCAATGATTTTATGTAAATATCATCTGCTGCTTGCAGTAGTGTTACTTTTTCTTCAGTGATCTCGCCCAGTATGCGTATTGCAAGACCAGGTCCTGGGAATGGGTGGCGGAAGATCATATCACCCGGAATGCCCAATTCCAGGCCAACCTTTCTTACCTCATCTTTAAACAGGAAACGCAAAGGCTCTACTAATGAAAGATGCATTTTTTCAGGTAAGCCACCCACGTTGTGGTGCGACTTAATTGTTACGGATGGGCCATGTACGCTCACGCTTTCTATTACGTCAGGATAGATAGTGCCTTGTCCCAAAAATTTTGCTTCTTTTATTTTGCCCGCTTCTTCCTGGAAAACGTCTATAAACAACTTGCCAATTGTTTTGCGTTTTGCCTCGGGGTCTTCTTTACCCTTCAGCTCGCTATAAAACAATTGTTTTGCATTTATCCCGGTCACGTTCAGGCCAAGCTCTTTGTACATAGCCAGCACCTGCTCAAACTCACCCTTTCTCAATACACCGTTATCTACAAATATGCCATGCAACCTGTCCCCGATAGCACGGCTGATCAATGTTGCTGCAACGGTACTATCTACGCCACCACTCAGTGCCATAATAACGTGCGCATCACCAATTTGTTGTTTTAGCTGTTCTACAGTTTCGTGAACAAATGAAGCCGGTGTCCAGTCTTGTTTACAGCCACAGATATGAACAAGGAAATTTTGTATAATTTTTTTGCCTTCAGTAGAGTGATACACTTCCGGGTGGAATTGTAAGCCATATAAAGGTTGTGTGCCAGGTGTTGTTTTTTTGAAAGCAGCTACCGGAATACTTTCCGTAATAGCCAACACTTCAAACCCCTCTGGCAATTGTGTAATAGAGTCACTATGACTCATCCACACCTGTGAGTGGTCCGATACGCCTTCCAGCAAAACATCTTCTTTTTGTTTTGCCATTTTCGCACGGCCATATTCACGTTTATTAGATTTGTCTACTCTTCCTCCGAATTCTTTAGCAGTCAACTGCGCTCCATAACAAACACCCAATACTGGCAGTTTGTTGATGAAAGACGGTATATCTACCACCGGTGCTTTTTCGTCATTTACACTAAATGGAGAACCACTTAAGATAATGCCCTTCAGCGTGCTATCTATTTCAAATGATTTGTGGTATGGGATTATTTCGCAGTAAACATTGGCTTCTCTTACAGCCCTGGCGATTAATTGAGTATATTGACTACCGAAATCGAGGATGAGTATCTTCTCTGTCATGCCCGCGAAGGTAAGAAAAGACGGGCTTTTTTCCTGAAATCCCGGTGCAAAGGTTGCAGGTTACCAGTTAACCGGCTGGCCGGTAGCCTGTAACTCCCAAAATCTCCTATTTTTGAATTTCAAACCTATAAACTAATGAAGAAGATCGCTTTACTCTTAGCTGGTGTTGTTTTGTTTTTTTCCTCTTGCGATGAAATTGCTTCCCGTACCATAAAAGGGAATGGCAATATTGTAAAAGAAACACGCAGTGTTACGAAGGCCAATAAAATAGAGATTGCGGGCAGTTTTATTGTCGAACTTACCCCTTCTGCCACCACAACTGTAGAAGTGGAAGGTGATGATAATTTGATAGGCCATGTAATAACAAAAATGCGCGGCGACGTACTAGTGATCAGGCCGGAAGAGGACACAAGATTACGCACAGATCATAAAATATACATTCGCATTGGTACAGATATGCTGGACGAACTGGATATTACGGGTAATAGCACCGTAACCAGTAAAGGCAAGTTTACCGGAAGCAATAAGATGGAAGTGGATCTTTCTGGCAATGGTACCATCACACTTGACGTAAATACACCAAGCATAGAGGCAGATATTTCCGGTTCAGGCAATATCATACTATCTGGTGAAACAAAGGACTTAACTGCACAGATAACCGGCTCCGGCGATATCAGGGCGTCTGAACTAAAAGCGGAAACGGCTGATGTAAGCATTACCGGTAGTGGCAATGTTCATGTATTTGCAGGCAATAAGATCAGTGCAGATATAACCGGCAGTGGCGATGTATTCTACAAAGGCAATCCACCAACAGTAGACGCAAATACAACGGGCTCAGGTAAAGTAAAGAAAGAAGAATAAGCACATGTACGATGTTAGATGTACGATGTAATTTCACAAAAAGTTTAATTAATAGAAGTCCCACCAAAAAAGAGAGGAGCCATATCAAACCTGATATGGCTCCTCTCTTTGTATATGTGTGCGTAATACTATTTATCGGGTATTATAAAATGTTACATCGTACATCTAACATCGTACATAGTCCTCATTATCTCACCTTAAACACCGGGTATCTCAAATGCGCAGGTTCATAATACGGTGAATGTTTATATACAAAATCAAGTTGCAGTGCGGCGGATGCGGCAAACTGCGGATCGGTTTTCTTTTTCTCCTCCAGTTGTTGCTTCAGCTCAGGGTGCTGTAGTATATAAGGCCCCGCTACATCTTCCCAGCGGTAAGCACTATAACCTTCTTTCTGTTGCAGAATGGCATCAAAGAAATTCCAGCTAAAAAAACTATCATCACCTTGTGGCTCCAGCGTCTCCACAATATAGCGGTCATTGCGCTGGCCAGTGTAAATGATGTAATCCCCCTTCAGGAAGTTAATCCGCGCATTTTGCGTGCTCACCTTCACATTTGTATTACGATGGTGCTTTTCATAAGGGCGCACCTGGCTTTTATAATCATCTATATGGTAATAATCCACCTGTATACTAGTATCTTTTTGCAAGCGCTGCAAAGCAACGCCATTTAGCTTCAGCAAGTCTATTACCGCATGCCAGCCTTGCGGTATAATATAGGCTAGTGGCTTCTCTACAGTAACAACAGGCTTGAAAGTGTTGAAAAATTTCACCTCTCGTTCGAATGGCTTTGTATGGTCATAAAACATACGTGGCATGCCAGTAACATCGCTGATCTTTGTGCCTGTAGCGTATCCTTTAAAAGGGATCAGGTCAGCCTTACTGGTATCTACCTGCCAGCTTACTACAAAGTCCCGCTGCTGTTTTACCGCAGCAATATCTGCTTGTCTCTTTGCAATAATATCTTTACTGAAAGCAGAAGCCTGCTCCATAATCGTCTGCATAAAATCGTAGGTACTCTTCACCCGCGCCGGGTAAGGCTTCAGCATATGCGTTTCAGGTACAAAAGCAATAGCCTGGAACAACGCTGCATAACCGCTGCTATAGCGCGGCGGATCATAATAAGCAGCCCAACCCTTATCCGGATTGCCCTCTTCAAAGTTTACATAAGGGCACATATCCCATTGCTTATCCTTCATACCCTTGTATAAAGCAGGTTCAAATATGCTGTGTAAAAACTTTCCCGTCTCCCCGCCAAGTTTGTTGTGCTGCGTTGTCAGCATCGTCATCGTGTGCTGATAATCTGCGCCATCACTCACATGGTTATCAATAAAAATGTCAGGTTGCAGCCATTGAAAAATGCGGGCAAACGCACGCGCATCACGAGAGTCACTCTTGATAAAGTCCCTGTTCAGGTCCAGGTTTTGCGCGTTACCCCGGAAGCCATAACTCTCCGGCCCGTTTTGATTTACCCGTGAGAAGCTGCCCCGGTTCAGGCTGCCGCCAATGTTATACACAGGAATCACTGCAAATACAACATTTGACATTGATTTGACTTTGCCAATAGCCAAATCGCGTAACAACATCATACTTGCATCAATGCCGTCAGGCTCTCCCGGATGAATGCCATTGTTTATTAATACAACTATTTTCCCCTGTTGATGCCATGAAGTAGGGTTAAAGTCGCCATTTGAACTGAATAATACCAGGTGCAGTGGATAACCTGCATCTGTTGTGTCAAATGCCCTGAACGAAATGGTCTTGTAGGTTGTTTTTAAATTGGTATAAAATTTTATACATTCGAAGTACGTAGCGGTTTGATTGCCATTACTTTTTTCAAATGCTGTAGTAAAATTTTGTGCCCTGGCATGTAATGCCATTAAAAATATTCCAAAACAAATAAGTTTTTTCATTAATTTAAATTTGAAATCATTTACAAGATAAATGGAAAACACGTATCGAATACTGCTGGCTGAGGATGAACCCAAATTAAGCCAGGTAATACAAGAAGAATTGAACAGGCAGGGATACCAGACCGATGTTGCTTTTGATGGAGCTGTAGCTGAGAAATTGTTTAAACAACACTCGTATTCTTTGGTGCTTTTAGACATTAATCTGCCGTATAAAAATGGCCTTGCCCTGTGCAAGGAATTTCGTGAGCACAACAAAAATGTGCCGATCATTATGCTGACTGCTCTTGGGGAGCTGCAGGATAAGATGGACGCATTTAACCTGGGTGCGGACGACTACATCGTAAAGCCATTCCATTTTGATGAGCTGTTTGCGCGCATCAAAGTGTTTTTGAAAAGGGCTGACGCTGCCAGTGAAGTGGGCGAGAAGATCGCAGTAGGCGATATGGAGATAGATATGGAAAATAAAATGGTATCGCGCAGCGGCAAAAACATTAACCTGACTGCAAAAGAATTTGCCCTACTGGTATTGCTGGCGCGAAACAAAGGGAAAGTGATCTCCAAACAGGAAATACTGGAAAAAGTATGGGAACTAAGTTTTGATACCGGCACCAATACTATAGAAGTGTACATTAGCTTTTTACGTAACAAAATTGATAAACCCTTCGAAACCAAGCTCATTCATACCAAACCTGGATTTGGCTATTATGTGAGGGAAGCTCCTTTATCATGAATTTGAAGCTGAAATTTGCGCTGCTGTTTAGTCTTATTGTTACTGCTATACTTATATCTTCCGTATCGGTTATCTATTATCTATATGCCAATACACGCACAGAAGATTACAATAAGCGGTTATGGGCGGAGGCAGTACAAAATTATCAACTGTTTTATGGGATCCAGGATCTGGATGTAAAAACCCTGCACGAAATAGACCGTTACTCTCCCGGCAACCTGATAGAAGTAAATACTGTCATTATTGACAAAACCTACCATGTAGTTTTTGCAAACCCGGAATCGCTGCAATACAAAATTGATTATAACCTCATAAATACAATTCGCTCCAAAGGCGAATATTACTTTTCACAAGACGACCGCGAAGTTGTTGGGATCTATTTTCCTGATGAGCGACACGAGTGCTTTGTTATTACCAGTGCCAACGACCGTTATGGTAAGCGGAGGCTGGAGCGTCTGCAACTGATCAGTGGCTTTGTTGTGCTTGGCGCATTTGTACTTACCTGCATAGCCGCACTCATTTTTGTAAAACAGATTACAAAGCCACTAACGCGCCTGGGCAACCAGATGCAGCGCATCAATGAAAATAACCTGACGGAGCGTGTGAAAATCAGTAGTGGGAGTGAAGAGCTGGTGCAGATAGCCTCTAACTTTAATGACATGCTGAAGCGACTGGAGGCTGGGTTTGAATTCCAGAAAAGCTTTGTACATCACGCATCGCATGAGTTACGAACACCACTGGCAAATATGCTGGCACAAACAGAAGCTGCGCTTCGTCGGGATATAACAGTTGAAGATGCCAAAGATGTACTGCTATCCCTGCGGGAAGATCAGCAGGAACTGATAGAGTAGACAAACTCATTGCTACTACTGTCCCAGTATGAAAAAATATCGTATTCTGTAGATTGGCCGCGCGTAAGATTAGATGAAATATTGTACGATACCATTGCGCTTGTAAAGCGTATTTATACAGGTATTAATGTCTCGCTGGAATTTGCTTACCTGCCGGAAAATGATCTGTACCTGTCTATACAAGGCAATGATGCATTACTGCGCTCCGCCTTTCGTAACCTGATAAAAAATGCCTTTCAGTATTCGGAAGACAAAAATGTATCTATCATAATAGAAGCCGATAGGGACTTTATCAATATCCATTTTGTGAACAAGGGAAAAGTGCTGGCGCAAAGCGAGCAGGAAAGATTGTTCATACCGTTTTTCCGTGGAGAGAATGCCATGCGTAAGCGCGGATTTGGCCTCGGCCTGTCTATTGTAAAACGCATCATTCTGTTACACAAAGGCGCTGTTTCTTATACTGTAGCGTCAGATGATGAAAACAGGTTTACGGTAAGTTTTGGAAAACAGGTGTAAAGAAAATCATTGTCATATTGTTGAATGGCTAAATTGTTGGAAAACGGTTTAGCCATTTTTTATTCTATTTGTGATAGAGGAGAGAAGGATTTGAAATTTAAGATTTGAAATAGAACTTCAAAAGATAATCAGGAATACAAAGTGTTTAATCTAAAGGTTCCCTATGTGTTTAATCACTTCGCATAGATCTTCCGTGTTTTCTGTGCCTCTGTGGCATTTATAACACGCCTATTCTTTCAGACCAAAGTAACGGCTCCGGCAACTCCTGCCTGCTAAACTCAATATGAATTACTCTTCTTTTTTGGTTGTTCGTTGTACGTGAAGAGGAGTGCAATAATAAGGGACGCATAAACATGAGTCCACCAGCTTGCACAGCACAAATGGCTTCTTTTTCTACAGACCAGTCAATTGTTTCCGGGCGGTAAATACCTTTTTTATGAGAGCCGGGAATAACTTTTAATGCGCCGTTATTTTCATCCGTATCATCCAGGTGAATGCGGATTGTAAAATTATTTTCCAATATATCCAGCGGAGGCTGTACTGCAAATTGATCTTGCTTTACTGTCCAGGGGCCAAAGCCTGCCATCTCCACTTTTTCATTTACAGAAATAGTCAGATCCTGGTGATAAGAAACAAACCAGTTAGATTGCTGCGGTTTATCAAAATAAATGGACTTCACAACAAAATAATCGCCACCAAAATTTTCCCGGATCAGTTGCTTCAACTTATCTGTAAAGATCAATTGATGAATACCCGGCAATTCTTTTAAAAACTGGCGGATAGCAAAAAGATCGTTCGTTTTACGGAAAGTAGGTCTGTCTGTATCTGCATCCGAAATATATTGTAAGATGGCCTCAATTTCGCCCTTGCTATAAATGTCATTGGTAATAGCGAAGCCATCTGTTTCTAGCTTTTCTGTAGAGACATGATGCGATGGAACCATGATAAGAAGTTGCAGGTTAGGGAAAATAAGCTTTGCGCCTTAGTGTTTCTTAGTGGCTTTGCGTGAAATGGGGTACAAATTAAAAAACCTGCTACTCAGTGAATAGCAGGTGAAATATTATATAGTCGAACGACTAAATTAAGCTTTAGCCGCAGCCTGTGCTGTTTTTCTTGCCAACTTGCTCTTTAAGTTAGCTGCTTTGTTTTTATGGATGATACCACGCTTAGCTAGCTTGTCGATCATAGACGCAACCAACGGCAGTTTTTCATCGTAAGCTTTGTCTTCTTTCAAAGCTTTAATGTCACGTATTGCATTACGTGTAGTTTTGCCATAGTAACGGTTCCTGTCCCTGCGTTTAGCAGCCTGGCGCACATCTTTCTTTGTAGCTTTATGGTTTGCCATGAATTCTCTTTTTAAAGGACGGCAAAGGTAAGAGATAAATCCGGAAAAGGGAAATTTTAATCAATTTTTTTTCTCCGGCTGAAAAAGCAACGTTAACGTTTTTTAAAAGAATGATTTATACGCAAACGTTCTCGTAAAGATTGAGCAAATTTTGTGACGGCAAACTACGATATTTGCAAACAATTCTTTTGAAACTAGGATAAATTGCCACGGCATGAAGGATTTTTCATATATAACGAATTCACATCCAGCTTACATTGAAAGTTTGTACCAGGATTTTGTAAAAGACCCCGCAACTGTAGATCCGGATTTAAGAAAATTTTTTGAAGGCTTTGATTTTGCTGTTTCTTCTGTAAATGGAAGTGCAAAGGCTGCCGGCGACGGCAAGCAACCCGCAGGTTCCGGCGATTGGATGCGCGAAATAAAAGTGTATCGACTTATTCTCGGCTACCGCAACAAAGGGCATTTGCTGGCGAAAACAAACCCCATCCGTACAAGGAAAGACAGGGGTGCTAACCTCGATCTAAGCTTTTTTGGTCTCAGCGATGCTGACCTGGACCAGACCTTCCAGATAGGTGCTATGATCGGCTTAGGTGCTACTACCTTACGTAAGATCCTCGAACACCTGCAAAACAGCTATGCTAATCATGTAGGTATTGAGTTTAAATACATTAGTGACCAGGTAAAAATAGACTGGCTCACTACTGAAATGGAAAAGAATTTCAGTAAGCCTTTGCCTATTGAAAAAAGAAAACGCATCCTGGAAAAACTGAACCAGGGTGTAATCTTCGAGAAATTCCTCAATACAAAATATATAGGCCAGAAACGTTTTGGCCTGGAAGGTGGTGAAAACACTATTCCGGGGCTGGACGCTATTATTAATACTGCAGCGGATAGCGATGTGCAGGAAGTAGTAATAGGTATGGCGCACCGCGGACGTCTGAATGTGCTGGCAAACATCATGGGCAAAACCTATGAGCAGATCTTCAGCGAGTTTGAAGGCGTAATACCATCAGATATGACGATGGGTAGCGGTGACGTAAAATATCACCTTGGCTTCAGAAGCGAACACACAACGCCTAATGGCAAAAAAGTAAACCTGCAATTGTGTCCCAATCCTTCCCACCTGGAAGTAGTGGACCCGATCGTAGCAGGCTTTGCCCGCGCCAAAGCAGATATATTATATGAAAGCGACTACGACAAAATATTACCTATCCTCATCCACGGCGACGCTGCGGTAGCTGGGCAAGGTATTATTTATGAGTTGTTGCAAATGAGCAAACTGAAAGGCTACTACGTAGGTGGTACACTTCACTTTGTGATCAACAACCAGATCGGCTTCACCACCGATTTTGATGACGCGCGTAGTGCGGACTACTGTACGTCTGTAGCTGCAATGGTACAGGCGCCGGTATTGCACGTAAACGGAGATGATGCAGAAGCGGTAGTAAGATGCTGCGACATCGCCATCCGTTACCGCCAGGAGTTCAACACAGATATCTTTATAGATATGGTATGCTATCGTAAGCATGGCCATAATGAAGGGGATGAACCTAAGTTCACACAGCCTTCATTGTACGCACTGATCGATAAGCATCCAAACCCACGCGAGATTTACACCAACTTCCTGATAGAAAATGGTGAAGCAGATGCACAGAATCTTGCAAAAGAAATGGAGAAAAAGTTCTGGGGCGATCTGCAAGAGCGTTTAGATGAAGTAAAACAAAAACCACTTCCTTATACATTCCAGAAACCAGAATTATGGTGGCAGGCTTTGAGAAAAGCAACACCTGAAGACTTCGACAAATCACCTGAAACAGGTGTGGCTGAAGGCGAACTGGTAAAACTGCTGGAGCAGATCATGAAATGGCCTGACGGTTTCAAGCCTTTGAAAAAAGTAGAGAAACTGTTACAGGACAAAATGAAACTGTACGATACAGAGAAAAAAGTGGATTGGGCTACAGGCGAGTTACTGGCTTATGCAAGTATATTGGCAGAAGGCAAAGACGTACGCCTGAGCGGTGAAGACGTAAAACGTGGTACATTCTCTCACAGGCATGCAATCCTGTTCGATGAAAATACCAATAAAGAATATAGCCGGTTAAGCGAGCTACAGGAAAAACAAGGTTGCTTCCGTGTGTACAACTCCTTGCTGAGTGAGTACGGCGTATTAGGTTTTGACTATGGTTATGCAATGGCTAACCCCAACAACCTGGTACTGTGGGAAGCACAATATGGTGACTTTAGCAACGGCGCGCAAATGGTCATAGACCAGTACATTTCCAGTGCAGAGCAGAAATGGGGTACTATGAGCGGCCTGGTTATGTTACTGCCTCACGGTTACGAAGGCGGTGGTCCTGATCACTCAAGCGCACGCCTGGAAAGGTTCCTGCAAATGAGTGCAGAACTGAACATGATCGTTACCAACATTACGACTGCTGCTAACTTCTTCCACGCATTGCGCAGACAGTTGGCATTACCTTTCCGTAAACCACTGATCAATATGGCGCCAAAAGCCAACCTGCGTCACGCGGGCAGCTACAGCCATATTTCAGAATTGACGAAAGGCGGCTTCCAGGAAGTATTGGATGATACTTTCGTTAAGGATGCCGGTGCAGTGAAAAAAGTATTGCTGTGTAGCGGTAAATTGTCATTCGAACTGATAGACAAACAACAGAAAGAAAACAGGAGCGATATAGCGATCGTAAGACTGGAGCAATTGTATCCGTTGCCTCAAAAACAACTGGAAGCATTGTACCAGAAATATGGTAAAGCAACCTGGTTCTGGGTACAGGAAGAACCGCTGAACATGGGTGCAGCATCCTTCTTGCAGATGAACCTGAAAACGATGAACTTTGGCGTGATCAGCCGTAATGCAAGCGCATCTACTGCTACGGGTTATGGTAAAGTGCACAAGCAGGAGCAGGATGAAATCATTGATACTGCATTTAGTATTTAAGTTGCAGGTTACCGTTAAGACAATACAAACATTCGGAACGAACGGATAAGAATAAAACTTTCAATAAAGTAAGAGACATAAAAAATTTTTATGATCGAGATCAAAGTACCAACAGTAGGAGAGTCAATAAACGAAGTAACGCTATTGAAGTGGACAAAGAAAGATGGGGACTATGTAGAGCGTGATGAAGTGATTGCAGAACTGGAAAGTGAGAAAGCAACTTTCGAAGTAAATGCAGAACAGGCTGGCGTATTGAAAACTGTTGCAAAAGAAGGCGACACACTGGAGATTGGAGCTGTACTGGCAAACATAGATGACAGCGCTGCGAAACCTGCGGCGGCTGCATCTGAGGCTGCACCAGCAAAAGAAGAGAAAGCTGCACCTGCTGCTCCGGCAGCACAGCCACAGGCTGAAGCAAAAGCAGTGGGCAAAGGTATTATTGAAATGAAAGTGCCTACCGTTGGTGAATCTATCAGCGAAGTGACTTTATTGAAATGGGTAAAAAAAGAAGGTGATCTTGTTCAGCGTGATGAAGTGATTGCTGAGCTGGAAAGCGAGAAAGCAACATTTGAACTGAATGCTGAAGAAGCTGGTAAAATAGCCTTGGCTGCAAAAGAAGGCGATGTATTGAAAATAGGTGATGTAATTGCTAAAATAGATACGGACGTAGCTGTACCGGTTGGTGGTGCTGCCAGCGCACCTGCACAGGAAGCGCCAAAAGCTGCTGCACAACCTGCATCGCAGGCCCCGGTAGCTGCTGTATCCAATGATGTAAAAGCTACACCGGTAGCTGCCGCAATCATTGCTGATAAAAAAGTAGATCCGAAAAATATTACACCAAGTGGTACTGCGGGTAAAATATTAAAGAACGACGTATTAGCTGCATTATCCAACCCTGGTAAAAAAGCGTTTGAAGGACAAGACCTCTTCACACGCAATGTACGCAGGGAGAAAATGAGCAGCCTACGTAAAACGATCAGCCGCCGCCTGGTGGAGTCTAAGAACACAACGGCAATGCTGACTACTTTCAATGAAGTGGATATGACCCGCATCATGGAAGTACGTAAAGTGTACAAAGACAAGTTTAAAGAACTACACGGTGTAAACCTCGGCTTTATGAGCTTCTTTGCAAAAGCATGCGCTATTGCACTGAGCGAATGGCCTGCAGTGAACGCTTACATTGATGGTGATGAACTGGCATATCACGACTATGCAGACATCAGCATTGCGGTAAGTACGCCACGTGGTTTGACAGTGCCTGTTATCCGCAACGTAGAAAGCCTGAGCATGGCTGATATAGAAAAGAAAGTGATAGAGCTGGCTGGTAAAGCACGCGATAATAAACTGACAATGGAAGAACTGCAAGGCGGTACTTTCACTATCACTAATGGTGGTGTATTCGGTAGCTTAATGAGCACACCGATCATCAACCTGCCACAAAGCGCTATCCTGGGTATGCACAAAATACAGGAGCGCCCAATGGCAATTAACGGCCAGGTAGTGATCAGGCCAATGATGTACATAGCACTTAGCTATGACCACCGCATCATCGACGGACGTGAGAGCGTAAGCTTCCTGGTACGAGTGAAAGAGTTACTGGAAAATCCTGAATTATTACTGATCGGAAAAGACCCGGTAAAAACTTTACTGGAACTCTAATCAGTACTTCAAATATATTTTTGCAGAAAGGCCGTTATTATAACGGCCTTTTTTATTGTGCGGTAAAATCAATGCACTTACGTCAAAGAAGTGCTGCCTTTTCTTGATAAATGGTTGTGGGGTATTATAATGAGCAAAGCGATTATATATTATCTTTATCGTGTCAACCCATTAAAACCTGACAAAATGAAAACCCTTGTATTAGCGCTCTGCTGTGTTCTCACACTTGCATCCTGCCAAAAAGAATTCTCAATAAATGATCCCAATAATAATGGGAATAATGGTGGTAGTAATAATGGTAATGAACCTCCTAAAGGCGGGAGTGATGGTACGCTGTTGCTGAAAATATATCAGGTAAATACAAAAAATGATACGATAGCAACATCCTTCAGTTATGATACCAATGACCGGGTTATCGGGTACACACTTAAAGGGAAAGATGATACGACCAAATATGATATGGCGTTGAAATTTACGAGGGATGCGGATGGAAAGATCACCCAGCTCGAAAAATCGATGAAATTGAAGGATTTACCCGGTGCTGATGCTTTTACAGCTTTTGGCCTATCCCCAGATGATCCTGTCAAGATAGAAATGGACGTGCATTACCCTGCAGGCTCAAAGGAATTTGATTATACAGTAGAAACTACTGATCTAAAAAATGCGACTTTGGTTACGAAAAAGCAATATACCTATACAAATGGTAAGATTACTAATGTCGCCGCCTATCAGACTGTATCAATGTTTGGGACTGTGTTGCAGAAAGAGCAATTAACCATGCAATATGAATACATATATGCTACGAATGGAAACATATCCTCTTTTAGAATATCTATGTTAGATCCTTCAGCTCCGCAATCCACTTCTCTGAAACTGACTGAAATAGTAAACTATACCTACAACGATAAGAAGAGTAGTATCCCTTTTTCAAACGAGTATTTTTTATGGCAACAAGATGGTTCAAACTCCAATAATTTTCTGACTGAAATGTCCATCAATGATGACAAAAACAAACCGTTTGTTGTGATGGAGTTTAAGAATGCAATATTCAATAGCCATGATCTTGTACAGGCATGTAACATGGTTATTACCAGCGATGTTGATCCTCCAACGCCTCCTACTTCAGAACAATACAAACGTACTTTTTACTATAAATAATATCCCGGAAGCTATTTTGTGATGATATAATAGAAAAGCCTGTTTCAAAAACAGGCTTTTCTATTATACGCCAGAGTGGGCCACTTTTTAAGTATCTGCCTGAAAAAGATATATATCGTTGAAAGTGGCCCACTCTTAGCCTACTCTTTGGCAAATTCTATCATTGATTTAAGGCTGCTCTTAAAGACGTTTTCCCTTAATAACCCAACAAGAAAAAAATACACCACACCTCAATAATTTTCAACAAAACATCGTTTTCCTGCAAATACCTTATTAAAACCTAAACCAGGAAAAAATGAAAAAAGCACTACTTGCGTTGGCATTGATTGCCACTTTTGCTTCATGTAAAAAAGAAGGCTCTTATGAGAGGCCAAAAACTGATCCTCAGAATAACAATGGTGAAAGTAATAATGGAAACGATAAAGAAACAGGAGGAAGTAGCGATCCTTCATCTACAGGGAAAACGCTGGTGAAATGGATACAGGGTGTAGATTTTTTAACGCATAAAGCAGACAATCCAGATACTATATTCCAGCTTAAATATGCTAATATGGGGCAGACCATACAAATAACGCATAGTGATGATAAATACGTTGTAGGTTTATTAGAGTCTAATTTATACAACATGTATAGCGATGGTCTTTACCAGAGCTATGACTATGAACAAAACAAATGCATAAAAAAAATGGAAGGGAATAGTGATTCGTGGGAATTTAGTTATGATAATGATGGACTGAAAAACGTAACTGTGCATGCGTACTCCGCCAATGCTGTCATCACTGTAGAATCAAAAAATGGAAATGTAATGAAGACATCAAATGGATATGTTTTCACCTATACAGATAAACCCAATTCGTTCAAAAATCTCCTTTTAATAAATAGCTATAGTAATAGGTTTGGGTTACTTGATCTGTTTGGGGACAACGAAGTGTTTGCTTCTCAAAATTTACCAGCAAGCTACCAGGTTGTAGATGGAACAACTGTGCAAGAAACATGTACTATTACATATACCTTTAATAAGAGCGATATGCCGGTAAAAGCGGTTACAGATCGCAGATTGTCTACCGGAGATAAACAAAAATGCACTTACACATTCTTCTATAAATAAATCGATAAACAGGGCTGAAAGACAGCTCTTTTATGGAACGTTGCTGTTTTATTGTAATTTAGCCTGTTTTAAAACAGGCTTTTTTATTTGTATGAAGTTCGCCCCCTCATATCTACAGTCGGCAGTCAATATCATTAACCAATATGATGGTTCTGAACCGTTGCAGCATCATTTAAAGAAATATTTCGCGGAGCATAAAAAGCACGGATCAAAAGACCGGAAATATATTACATCACTCAGCTATACGTTTTACCGTTTAGGAGAAGCGTTAAATAATCTTTCGATCGAAGAAAGAATAAAAGCTGCCATCTTTCTGTGTAACAGTAATGCAACACCCTGGCAGGCTCTATACAATGAGGAATGGTTAAGTGTATGGAGTGAAGTGTTAACAGAACGAATTTCATTTGTCCGCACTAAATATTCATTTACAGCCACATCTATTTTCCCGTTTATAGAAGAGCTAAGTGTAGGAATACAGCCTGAAACATTTGCATTATCACATCTAACCCAGCCAGATCTTTTTCTTCGCGCCAGGCCGGGAAAGAATAAAGCTGTACAGCAGAAACTGGAACAGCACAATATCCCGTTTACGGTAATAGGTGAGCATACACTCGCGCTAACTAATGCGAGTAAGATAGACACTATACTGGCTATCGACAAAGAAGTTGTTGTGCAGGATTATAGTTCACAACGTGTAGGCGCTTTGATGTCACTGGTAGAAAAGAAGCAACCTACTGTGTGGGATTGCTGTGCGGCAAGCGGAGGGAAGTCCATACTCGCAACCGATGTGCTGATCAAAATAAAATTGACGGTAAGTGACATTCGCCAGTCCATTATACACAACCTCAAACAACGTTTTGGCCGAGCAGGCATCAATCTCTATAACGCCTTTGTTGCAGACATCGGACAGCCGGTAACAAGCATTGACCAGCAGTTTGACCTTATCATCTGTGACGCGCCTTGCAGTGGCAGTGGCACCTGGGGACGTACGCCGGAGCAGTTGCAATTTTTCACGAAAGATAAAATAAACTATTACGCATCCCTTCAAAAGAAGATTGCAGCCAACACAATACCGCATCTCGCAAAAGATGGCTACTTCCTGTACATAACCTGCTCTGTATATAAAAAAGAAAATGAAGAGGCAGTGGCATTTATCTTAAAACAATTTCCCGAACTGCAATTAGTAAAACAAGAACTATTACTTGGCTACGAACAAAAAGCAGATAGCATGTTCGCCGCGATGTTTAAGAAGATTTGAAATTTATGATTTGAGATTTGAAATTAGCTGGTGCCAAAGGCTGCTTAAATATTCCATATCTGCGCGAACATGGAACTATAATGCTTTAAAGTAGATATGGAATATCTAAATAATCAATAACTACGTGTTGAAATAAAAAAGCCGCACATTTATTTGTACGGCTTGTATAATAATAATCTCAAATTTTAAATTTCAAATCTCAAATCAACGCCCCGCGTTGTATAATTCCCCCGCCGATCACGTCATCTCCTTCATAGAAAACAGCGCTTTGCCCGGGAGCTATACTTTTTACATTTTCATAGAAGCGAATACGTAAACCATTGTCGGCAGTGTACAGATTGCTTAATGCACCCTTGTCCTTGTACCTGATCTTCGTAATAGCTTCCATGCCATCTGTAATACCGTCGTATTTGATCCAGTTGATCTTACCCACCATCATATCATTCTGGTCAAGATCGCTTTCGTCACCTAATACAACTGTGTTGGTTTCCGGATTAATGCCTGTTACATACGCAGGTCTTCCAAGCGCAATATCCAGGCCCTTACGCTGTCCAATGGTATAGAACGGATAACCCTTGTGCTGACCCAGTTTCTTTCCCGTCTTATCTACAAACCAACCGCCGGCTACAGAGTCTTCCAGCCCATCTATGCGGCGTTTCAGGAATCCACGGTAGTCATTGTCTGGTACGAAACATATTTCGTAACTCTCGCTCTTCTTAGCCAGTTCCGGGTAACCATAATCAAGCGCCATCTGGCGTATCTCCGTTTTACGGTATTTACCCAATGGCATAATGGTACGGCTCAGTAGCTCCTGGTCCAGCCCCCACAGCACATAGCTCTGGTCCTTCAGTTCATCCAGGCCCTTGCTCAGGTAAAAGCGGCCATTGTCATGCTGGTGAATGTTTGCATAATGCCCGGTCGCTATAAAATCGCAATTCAGTGCATTCGCACGTTTCAGCAGTGCGCGCCATTTTATGTGCGTATTGCACATCACACACGGGTTAGGCGTACGCCCTGCCAGGTATTCATCCACGAAGTTCTCTATCACAAAATCACCAAATTCCTCACGTATATCCAATATAAAATGCGGAAATCCATGATGTACTGCAGCCTGTCTTGCGTCGTTGAAACTATCTATATTACAACAGCCTGTCTCTTTGTGGCCACCACCGCTGGACGCATAGTCCCAGGTCTTCATGGTAATGCCCACCACTTCGTAACCCTCATGATGTAGCATGAGAGCCGTAACGGTACTGTCAATACCGCCACTCATTGCAACTAAAACCTTTCCTTTACGGCTCATGTCAAAAATTTGTGCAAAGATAAAACAATGCCGCGTCAGTTACGAAACCCATCCTAAATCCGCTTTTCGAGTTGAGGAGAATCTTATTAACCAATTGATTATCTGTAGATAAGCTGTGCATTAATTTTCTTTAAGGGATAGCGGATATTTTCCTTATTTTGCCACGTTTTAAAAAGAAATACGACTATGATTAAGCTACAAGTCATCGGTAACCTAGGGAAAGACTGCGTTGTAAATACCGTAAACGGTAAAAATGTGATTAATTTCAGTGTTGCGCATACGGAGAAATTTCGTGATGCTTCCGGTAACATGAAAGACAAAACTATTTGGGTAGAATGTGCTTATTGGACAGACAGAACAGCTATTGCTCCTTACCTGAAAAAAGGTACTACAGTATATGCAGAGGGCAACCCGGAAGTGCGTACTTACCAGACAAATGATGGAAGGTCTGGTGCATCTTTAACCATGCGTGTTGTAAGCATACAGTTATTGGGCGGATCCCGCAACGAAAATGAAGGCGGCGGAGGTGGTGGTTACCAGCAGCAAGGTGGTAACAGCGGTGGCTACAATAACAATAGCGGCGGTGGCGGATATAACAATGGTGGCGGCCAGCAAGGCGGTGGCTACAGCTCACAAGGCGCCCCAAGCGATATGACAGAGCCGGTAGATGACTTACCATTCTAGTAAGAGAAAAATGAAATATAAGAAGAGCCTGTTCGTAAAGAACGGGCTTTTTTGTTGTGTGTGATTCATTGGAGAGGGCAGGACGGTAATCGTGAATAAAGCAATTGTGAGTTGAGAGTAGTCAGTTGTGAGTAAGCCTACTCATAGGAGGTGCCTTATAACTCTATATACTTTACAAACGTTATAAAACCTCCTTTGTGTCCTTTGCGATATTCTTTCCTGGTGTTCCTTTCTGTCTTCGTGTCTTGGTGGCCTATTTTAATGCGCGGGAGCTAATGTTTCTCAAACGCGTCTACCAGTTTTTGGATCTCTGCTTTTGTTACCGGTTGTTTTTTATTATTCAGATCTATTACAAACAGGTATCCCTTATCTCCCGGCGTGGACAGGAAGGCACTCACTAAACTGAATTGTTCGCTGTTAGACAATTTACCATCTGCTTCATTCCATAATTCTTTTGCACAAAGACAGCCTAATGTTGGTGTCAATGGATAAAACGGCATACCCTTAAAGTATTCAGGGTTGATGGTTGTACCATGCGCAATGATTTCAGAACGTCCTATTTTTCCAGCATAGAACGCCTCTTTTAGCGGTTCATAACTCTGCCAGGAAGCTGGTAACAGGTTTGTATAATTACCCAAAGCATCTTTAGTAGAGTCAAACACCGTATGTGCAAGACCGGTATTCATGTGCCAGTAGGCGCTATCCGTACCTTCACCCGGCATTACCAGTTGAATGTTAGGTGTGGGGCCAATGAAATTATTATGAGAAATAGCCGTTCCCTGTATGCTGAATATGCCTTGCGGAGTATTGCCATTGGTCAGGAAATAAGGCAGGTTGGAGCCCGCGCGCGCCAGTTGCTGAAACACCAGCACCTTACCGGCAGTATCCTTTACAAAACTGCCATCTGCATTTTGAATGATTGCTAAACCCGGATAGTTCCTGTCCCAGCGCTGAAATGAATAAACGATTTTTTGCCCGATCAGTTTTTGATTGGCAAACAAGTCATTGAAAGAAGGCGGCAGTTGTAAAGCGTGTGTATTATTGAAAACAATATATTTTTTGAACTCCTGTAGTAATGGTAAAGTGTCTGCGCCCGGAAAACGTTGCTGTAGCAAGGTTAGTGTTTTCATTGTTCTTTCCATGCTGGAATCTACGCGTGCCAGGTAAACTGCCTGCATAGCAAACAACTTAGGATTTGTTTCCTGCTGCAATAACGTATCAAAACGCCTGGCAAATGCTCTTGGGTAAGTGGCATAAGCCGCTTCTATAAAAGCACGCTTTGTGCTATACTGGAGTTGCGTATAGTGAATATATAAACTATCAAACCCGCTTTTTACAACAGGTGATTGAATTAAGAACTGGGAAATAGCCCAGCAGGCAGATTCGTATTGATATTCACTGTTGCTATCCAGCGGCATTGAAAATGCTTTTGCAATCGTGGACTCACGCAGGTAGGTATCGAAAGATTTTCTTTTATCTCCCAATACACTATTCGATTGTATAGCCTCTCTTGTGTACTGTGAAAATGCTATTTGCTGCGTGCAAAGGAATACGGCGAAAAAAAGCAAAACTCTCATGTGGTAAAAATAAGTTATTACAGGTTACCAGCTACCCGGTTAACCAGTAACAGAACAACAATTCAACAATTAAGCCATTTAACAATTCTTCACTTTTTATCTTTGTCCAATGGAACACATATTTACATACGACAGGTTATACCAGTTTACCTATACTATTTTCAAAAGCATCGGCTGCTCAGACGAGCATGCCGCCCTGGCTACAAAAGTGCTGATAGCAGCAGATGTAAGAGGAATAGACAGCCACGGCGTAGCCCGCCTCAGTGGCTATGTACGCCTGTGGGAAGCCAAACGCATTAATGCAACGCCCGATATTAAAATAGTGCATGAAACGCCCTCTACGGCTGTAATAGACGGAGATGCAGGGCTGGGTCTTGTAGTAGCGCCTTTTGCCATGCAGGTAGCAATAGATAAGGCTAAAATAGCTGGCACAGGTTGGGTAAGCGTGCGCAATAGCAATCACTTCGGCATTGCTGGTTACCATGCAATGATGGCGCTGCAACACGATATGGTAGGTATGGCTATGACCAATGCAAGCGCACTGGTAGCGCCTACTTTCAGTGTAGAGCGCATGCTCGGTACCAACCCTATTGCTGTCGCAATTCCGGCAAATGAGCAGCCGCCGTTTGTGGCGGATATGGCCACCACCACAGCAGCGAATGGCAAATTGGAAATATTACAAAGAAAAAATGCCGATGCGCCGCTAGGCTGGGTACAAGATAAAGACGGTAAAGAGACAACAGATGCCAATGCACTGAAAAGTGCAGGTGCTTTGCTGCCATTGGGTAGTGACAGGGAGCATGGCAGCCATAAAGGATATGCGCTGGGTAGTATAGTAGACATTTTCTCCGCTGTGTTCAGCGGCGCAAGCTACGGGCCTTGGGCGCCGCCTTTCCCTGCGTATGTACCAATGCCGGAAAATATGCCTGGCAAAGGTTTGGGGCATTTCTTTGGCGCTATGCGTATAGATGCTTTCCGCCCTGCAGACGAATTTAAAGCACACATGGACAACTGGATCACACGTTTCCGCCAGGCAAAACCTGCAGATGGTTATGAAAAAGTATTGATACCTGGTGATCCTGAACGTGAGATGGAAGCAGACCGCATGCGCGATGGCATTCCCGTAGTAGAGCCAGTAGTAAAAGACCTGGAAGAAGTGGGCGCTAAGTTTAATGTGCAATTGGGGTGAAAGCTTAATTGTTGAATGGTTACATTGATATATTGTTGAATAATGCAAAAGGCTCGCAACTATGCGAGCCTTTTGCTATCTAAGAAAAACAATTAAACAATGTAACAATTGAACAATACCTCCACCTCAAATCATTTCTATATCCGGCTTCGATTCATCCTTCAGGCAAACCTTACCTCTGTTCTTTCTTACGATCCTGGAATACAAAGAAAGTTCCTTGTCAAACAGGAAGCGGAAGAATAGTAAGGTCCATGAAGTGTGGCTTTTCAACGTATCGTAATACGCTGGAGCCTGCTTCTTTATCTGCGGGAGTTTATTCCACGGAACAGATGGAAAATCGTGGTGTTCGTTATGATAACCTACATTGAAAGCCACGCTGTTTAATACACCATAATAACTATATGTTTCCTGCTCCTCATGCGTTAAATAATGCTCCTGTATCCAGCGGGCGCCAAGCGGGTGCAGGCCCACAGAAAAAAAGAAACTAAGCAGGAGATAAACAATTGCTTTAATGCCAAAGAAATAAGCGATCACAGTAATGAATACAATCTGTACTGCCCAGTTGATCGCAACCCATTTATCAAAAGCCTTTATCTCCTTCAATCTTCCTAAACGGAAGAGCTGGAAAAAAGGATAGAACAACAGCCAGATTACTTTGCCGATAAAATAATTATTGATCAGGCGCGCTTCCCAACGATTGGGTAAGTCGCCATCCAGTTCATGTACGCCCTGGAATGAATGATGTTTGATATGGTAGCGTTCGAAAGAGGCAGAGCTGGGAAATAACTGCGGCATATTAGCAAGCATGCCCGCAAATTTGTTGGCAACCGGGCTTTTGAATAGCAATTTGTGCGCGCACTCGTGGATCATTACAAACAGAGAGTGGTCGGCAAATGCACCTATGAAATAAGCGCCGATCAAGACCATCCACCAAGACTCTGCTGAAACGAGCCAGGCTATTACAATTTGTAAGGCTACTAATCCCAGTATAGCAAAAATGGTATAGGGATTTTTACCGATCAGGTTTCTTACTTCAGGATGTGCTTGTAAGATTTGCTTGGTACGGGCGCGATGCGGCTCCGGATTGTGGCTGTGTTTGAAGTCGTATTTCATGTCCATCGCGGTCAAGATATGGAATAAAGTTGTAACCGGGAGAAACTAATGGAAATTTAAGCGAGACTAATCGTTTAATTGTTAAATAGTTCAATTACGAGGCTGTAATAGTTAAACTATTTAACGAGATTGTTCAATTGCTGTATGGTCAAGTTGTTGGGCGCATTAATATAAAATACGGGGGACTATTTATATTCTACATGCGATTAACGAGCAAAACAATGAATCAATATAACAATTTAACTATATACCAATCCCCTTGCTCACACCCATTAGTATTGCGGTTTTGTGCAGCAAATTAATTCTCTACAATTATTACAGAGAATTTACTTTTGCAACTCATAAATTTTTTCTCTTCTTAAAAAATCCTACAAGGAAATGAAAGTAATGAAGTTTGGCGGTACCAGTGTTGGTAAGCCGGAGCGCATGCACCAGGTAGCAGAGTTAATTACCGCGGATGCAGAACCTAAAATTGTTGTACTAAGCGCATTGAGCGGAACCACTAATGCCCTGGTTGGCATTAGCGAAAGTATTGCAAATGGTAAGCGTGACGAAGCCAAGCGAAAGATTGACGAGCTGGAAGCTCATTACAGATCCTTTGTATTGTCTTTGGTGCAGGGCGAAAGCTTACGCGAAAAAGCAAATGCAATTGTTAGCGAACACTTCGAATTTTTGAATATCATCTTACGCATCTCTTTCAGTGAAGCGTTAAACAAAGACATCCTTGCGCAAGGCGAGTTGATGAGCACCAAACTCTTCTCTGTTTACCTGGAAGAAAAAGGTATTGATCACCTATTATTGCCTGCATTGGAGTTCATGACTATAGATGTAAACGACGAACCTAACCTGCCGGTGATTACAACTAAGCTAAATCACTTACTGAAACAGCATAGCAATAAAAAATTATTTATCACGCAGGGATATATCTGTCGCAACGCAAGAGGAGAGGTAGATAACCTGAAACGTGGTGGTAGCGATTATACTGCTTCATTGGTTGCCGCTGCTGCGCATGCGACCGTGTGTGAGATATGGACAGACATAGATGGTATGCATAATAATGATCCGCGTGTGGTAAACAAAACATTGCCTATAGAGCAGTTAAGTTTTGATGAGGCTGCTGAGTTAGCTTACTTCGGTGCAAAGATCCTGCACCCGACCTGTATCTGGCCTGCACAATTAAACAACGTGCCGGTGAAACTGCTGAACACGATGGAGCCTAAAGCAAAGGGTACAACCATCCAGGCAAGCGCAGGAACGGTAGGTGTAAAAGCTGTAGCAGCAAAAGATGGTATCATTGCTATTAAAATAAAAAGCAGCCGTATGCTGTTGGCTTATGGCTTCTTAAGAAAAGTATTTGAAGTGTTTGAAAAGTATCGTACACCGATCGATATGATCACTACTTCAGAAGTGGCAGTGTCTGTTACGATTGATACTGACGCGCATCTTGACCAGATCATTAAAGAACTGGAACCATTCGGTACAGTAGAGGTATTAAAAGACCAGTCTATCGTTTCAATAGTAGGTAACGAGATAGCAGAAACTAAAGATGTATTGAAAAGATTGTTTGACGCATTAAGCCCCGTGCCTGTAACAATGGTAAGCTATGGCGGTAGTGCGCATAACATTTCTTTGCTGGTACCTAGTAGTTACAAAACGCAAACATTGCAATTGCTGAACGCTGGTATCTTTGGTTTGTAATCGTGAAACGTGAGACGGCAATCGTGAATTGCTGTTGAATATATAAAAGCCCGCTTAATTATAGCGGGCTTTTTTTATCATCCCAGTCTCCGACTGGGATGCAGTGGATTGTCGACTCTGTCGACATTATATCGACGGAGTCGATAAACCTACGCTTCCTGGTCGGGAGACCAGGAAGAGGAAACTCTGTGGTAGATTTTAACCTTCATTAACCTTAATATGTAGGATATTCGATCGCTATTTTAACCGAATATGAAAGCGATCCTGATAAACTGCCTACTGCTGCTGATTTATTGTGCAGCATTTACACAAGAGAATACTATTTCCGGTACAATCACTGATGAAAACCACAAACCTATTTCCGGGGCAAGTGTATTTTTCAGCAACTCTTCTACAGGAATGGTAACGGGGTCTAACGGGCAGTTTGCTTTTGCGCGAATGGCACCCGGTAAGTACGATCTTGTTGTTTCATATATCGGGTACGAGACATTTGTAAGAACAGTTAATACTGCGGACAATAATGCAAATCTGAAAATATCCCTTACGCCCAAAGCAAATGAACTACAGGAAGTAGTACTGGAACCTTTTGAAAAAAATGGCTGGGATAAATGGGGTAAGTTCTTCATGGAAAATTTTATTGGAACGACAGAGTATGCGGAAGACTGTGTGATCAAAAACAAAGAGGTGATCCGGTTCAGAAATTCTAAAAAAGAGAATCGGTTAACTGCGATAGCTATGGAACCGCTGATCATTGAAAACAAATCCATGGGATATAATATCAAATATCAGTTGGAAGAATTTTCCTACAACTTCAAAACACGTTATGTATTATATACCGGCTATCCTTTATTCCAGGAAATGAAAGGAAGGAAAGGACAAGTGAAGCGCTGGGAAAAAAACAGGGCTGATGCATACAATGGTTCTATTATGCACTTTATGCGCGCCTTGTATCGCAACAGGTTGGTAGAAGAAAACTTCAGGGTATATCATTTGAAAAGAGTGGAGAACGCAGAAAAGATCCGTGTGAAGGATGCATATAGAAAACTGTCGCAGGCGCGTGCACAAATGGAGGCAACAAAAAAAGGTAACTTCTTTATTGCGCAGGATAAAACCTTGTCATTACGTGACGCTGCAATCGGTAACGGGAATAATAGCGACAAAAGTATAAAGGACTCTACGGAATATTATGAACGCATAATGAAGCAACCGGATGCGTATGATCTGTTGGATACAAACCTGTTAAGAGGAGATAGCATTGCTTACGGATTGGATAGTAACAGAGCTGGACTAGAATTTAAAAACTATTTACAGATCGTATATACTAAAAAGATAGAATCGCCGTTGTACCTGCGACAAACGATGCGTGGAAATGAAAGACCTGGGTATACCACGTCGCAAATCACCCTCCTTAGCGAACCTGTGGTCGAAGTGTATAGCAATGGTGTATATTATAATCCTGTAAACATTATTAACTCTGGTTATTGGGGCTGGTCAGAGAAGATAGCATCGATGATTCCTTTCAATTATAAACCGCCCATGTAATTTACAGCAAGGTTAACGAAATTGATTTTGCCGGGCTAAAATAGAAGCTATGTTTGCGGCACAATTTTAAAAACCATGCTAAATACTAAAGCCGGCTTTCTGCTATTGTCGGGCATCTTCTTATCACTACTATGTGCAGCGCAAAGCAAATTTACTTTCAGCGGCGCTGTAAAATCCAAAAGAACTGGCGAGAGTTTGATTAGCGCTACCGTACGTGTAGCCAACAGTTCTACCGGTATTACAACCAATGATTATGGATTCTTTTCACTGACACTTCCACCAGGCAAATATTCTTTTGAAGTATCTGCTGTTGGCTATTCAGGAAAAGCTGTAACAATCGATCTGAACAAAGATGTCAAATTAGACATCCAGTTAGATGATGTTACAGATAATACATTGGAGACAGTAACGGTATCTGCATCAAACAGTCGCGGACGCAGCCTGGGCAGTGCACAAATGGGCGTAGAAAAATTATCTATTGCCGAAACAAAAAATATTCCTGTGCTATTAGGTGAAAGGGATATTTTAAAAACGATTCAATTGCTACCCGGTGTCAAATCTGCTGGCGAAGGCAACAGCGGTTTTTATGTACGCGGTGGTGCATCTGATCAAAACCTTATCTTACTGGATGAAGCACCAGTGTACAATGCGTCACATTTACTTGGCTTTTTCTCCACCTTCAACTCAGACGCTATTAAAGACGTAACACTTTACAAAGGTGGTATGCCTGCACAGTATGGTGGCCGTTTATCCTCTGTAGTGGACATCAAAATGAATGATGGTAACAACCAGGATTATAATGTAAGCGGTGGCATTGGCCTTATCTCTGCAAAGCTGAATGTTGAAGGCCCTATTCAAAAAGATAAATCTTCATTCCTTGTTTCTGCAAGAAGAACATATGCGGATGTGTTCCTTAAGTTGTCACCAGATTCTTCCATTAATAAAAACACTTTATACTTCTATGACCTGAATGCCAAAATGAATTATATCCTTGGCAGCAAAGACAGATTATACCTGTCGGGTTACTTCGGTCGCGATAATCTTGGTGTAGGAGAGACGTTCGGTATAGGTTGGGGTAATGGAACAGGCACACTGCGCTGGAACCACATTTTCAGCAACAAACTGTTCTCCAATACATCGCTCATCTTTAGTAATTACGATTACAAGATTCGCATTCGCAATGGGTCCAACGATTTCTCTATCTTCTCCCAGTTGCGTGACTGGAACTTTAAAGAAGAGTTTCAATGGTACCTGAATACGCGTAACAATATTCGCATTGGTTTCAACTCTATCTATCACACCATTACACCAGGAGAGATCAGGGCGAGTGAAACATCCAGCATTAACAACATAGACTTCCAGAAACGATATGGCTGGGAAAATGCATTCTATATATCTAACAACTGGAAGGCTGCTGATAAAGTGAATGTAACGTATGGTGCACGTATGACTGGCTTTAGCGTAATGGGGCCAGGCTACTTCTTTAATATTGATGGGAAAGGAGATATTCTTGACTCAACATATTATGGTTCCGGCAAGATTGTAAAAACATACTGGAACCTGGAGCCAAGACTTGCACTGAGCTACCAGTTCAGCCCTGTTGCATCTGTAAAAGCATCGTATGTAAGAAACATACAAAACCTGCACCTGTTGTCTAACTCTACTACGGGTACGCCTACAGACAAATGGATAGCCAGCAACAACATTATCAAACCGGAAATATCTGACCAGGTATCTGTTGGCTATTACAGAAACTTAATGAACAATACATATGAGTTAACAGTAGAGGCTTATTATAAAAGCATGCAGAACCAGATCGATTATCGTGATGGCGCAGACATTTATCGTAACGATGCTGTAGAAACGCAATTGCTGTTTGGTAAAGGACGTGCATATGGTATTGAATGGTTATTTAAAAAGAAGGCCGGTAAACTGACAGGTTGGGTAAGCTATACTTTGTCTAAAACCGAGAAACAGATCAATGGTATTAATAATAATCAATGGTATAATGCAAGACAGGACAGAACGCACGACATTGCTATCGTAGCCATGTACCAGTTGAATAAAAAATGGTCTTTGTCTGCTAACTGGGTTTTCTATACGGGTGATGCAGTTACATTCCCAAGTGGTAAATATTCAGTAGATAACCGTGTGATCTTCTATTATACAGAACGCAATGGTTACAGGATGCCATCTTATCACCGTCTTGATCTTGGCGCAACGCTGCAGTTGAAGAAAACGAAGAAATTCTCTTCGGAGCTGGCGTTTAGCTTATACAATGCATACGGACGTGAAAATGCTTACACGATCACGTTCCAGCAAGATCCTGATGATGCTACAAAAACACAGGCTGTACAGACAACCTTGTTCAAATGGATTCCATCTATTGCTTACAATTTTAAATTTTAATGACCATGAAAAAATTACGATATAGTTTATTCATTATAGCAAGCGCCTGGGTTATTGCATCATGCACGAAGGTGATCAACGTAGATTTGAAAGATGCAGATAAGAAGTATGTGATAGAAGGAAATATTACCAACCTGCCCGGCCCATATATTGTAAAGGTTACACAGACCAAGAGCTTTGAAGGAAATAATACTTTCCCTCCTGTTTCCGGCGCTGTAGTAACGATTAGTGACAATGCAGGTCATTCGGAAATTTTGCAGCAGGCTGCTGACGGTACATATAAAACAAGTACTATACAGGGCGTGCAAGGTGTTACATATAACCTGAAAGTGGTTGTAGGTGGGCAGACCTTTACCTCCACATCTACTATGCCATACCGCGTACCGCTGGATAGTGTGTACGTCACACGCCTGGCATACTTTGGAGATGATGTAAATGCGCTGGTTCCTGCATTTACTGATCCGGTTGGCATAAAGAATTATTATTTCTTCAACGTGTATAGAAATGGTATTATGGATCAAAGTCTTTATGTACAGGATGATGAATTCAGCGATGGTAAGTATAATACCCGTCCACTGTTTCCTCCTGATAAAGACAGTGCTGTAGTAAAAGGTGATACCGCTTATATAGAAATGCAATGCACAGATGCTTCAGTAAATAAGTACTGGACAAGCCTGGAGCAGGTTACATCCGGTAACTCTGCTACACCAACCAATCCTGTTACCAACATTACAGGTGGCGCATTAGGCTACTTTAGCGCGCATACTACGCAAAGAAAAGGGCTGAGGGTGAAGTAGGGAGTGGTCAGTTGTGAGTGGTGAATGATCGTGAAACGTGAATCGTGAATAAGGTGTTTGTGTTATCAAAACATCCCTGTTTTCATAAAGTAAAAAGGGCAAGCATAAATAATCTATGCTTGCCCTTTTTTATTCACGATTACCGATTCACGTTTCACGAAACTCACAACTGACCATTCACCATTCACTACTTTATCCAGCCATTTCCCTGCATCCACACTTTCAGTCTATCTATCCATTGATCTTTTGTGGTGGTGTTATTCATGCCGAAGCCGTGGCCTCCCTGTGGGTACACATGCATCTCTGCCAGTACATGATGTTTGGCTAAGGCTGCGTAGAAGTTCAGGCTGTTTGCAACATGCACCGTCTTATCATCACCTGCATGTACAAGAAATGCCGGCGGGGTTTGTGGTGTTACCTGTAACTCATTTGAATAATACGCTACCAAATCATTTGCTGCATGCTTACCTACCAGGTTGTTCTTAGAACCGGTATGCCCAATGCTATCGTTAAAACTGATCACCGGGTAACCCAGGATCATAAAATCGGGGCGGAGGCTGATATTGGCAGGATTGTCTATGACTGCTTTTGTAAAGTGCGTACCTGCTGTAGATGCAAGATGGCCGCCTGCAGAGAATCCCATAATGCCCACCTTGTTCATATCTATACCCCATTCTGCTGCATGCTCCCGTACCAGTTGTATAGCGCGTTGTGCGTCTTGTAAAGGGCTTATAGTTTTATCCAGCATAATACTGTCACTAGGCAGACGGTACTTCAGTACAAAGGCTGTAATGCCCCAACTGGCAAGTTTCTTTGCCACATCATAGCCTTCATGTGTAATGGCAAGGCGTGCATATCCGCCACCCGGGCAGATGATCACCGCAGTGCCGGTATTCATTTCTTTTGTTGGCCTGAATACAAAAACGCAGGGATTGGTAACATCGCTTACACGGGTTAGCCCCTTCGCATCTGTTTCCTGCTTCTCGCGTATGCTGCTGGCTTTAGCGTTAGGAACAGTCTTATATAAAAAAATGCTGTCTTGTGCGTATTCTGTTAATGACATAAGTAGTAGTGCTAGTAATAAGGATATTTTTTTCATTTAGCATAGTTGTGGTTTAAAGGTATGGATTTGAAATTTGAGATTTGACATTTGAAATGTGGTTGCCACAGAGGTTCAGAAACACTGAAGACGATGTATCACGCAAAAACCTGACAGGTCTTAAAGACCTGTCAGGTTTAGTTGGGTAGTGTACGGAACGATGAAGTGAGTGACACAGGGGAGGATGATAGTACTTCGCCCAGGTTCGTGTCCTCACGAACCTGCTACCAACCGGCGCGTGAAGACACACTCCGGGGCTTTTGAGATTTAGCATTTGAAATGTTGTTGCTACAGAGACGCAGAAACACTGAAGACGATGTATTATGCAAAAACCTGACAGGTCTTTAAGACCTGTCAGGTTTAGTTGAGTAGTGTACGGAACGATGAAGTGAGTGACACAGGGGACGATGATAGTAGTGCTACAGTTGGTGAACAGTCAGTAGTGAAAACGGTTCACTCATCCTGGTCGGAGACCAGGACAATAAAAAAAGCCCGCTTATAATTAAGCAGGCTTGAATATAATTAATCGTTATTCACGATTGTCGATTCACGTTTCACGACTAAACTACCAACATCGCGTCGCCATAGCTGAAGAAGCGGTATTTGTCTTTGATCGCTTTCTTGTAAGCTTCCATTGTCAGGTCATAACCGGCAAATGCGCAAGTCATGATCAGCAGGCTTGTTTTAGGCAGGTGGAAGTTTGTTACCAGGCTATCAGCTACGCTAAACTCGTATGGAGGATGTATGAAGTGGTTAGTCCAGCCTTCATTTGGTTTCAACATTTTCTGCGCAGTGAAGCTGCTTTCCATACCACGCATAGTAGTAGTACCGATAGAGCAAATGCGATGACCTGTTTCTTTTGCTTTGTTTACAATTTTGCAAGCCTCCTCATCTATACGGAAATACTCGGCGTCCATTTTGTGTTTGCTCAGGTCTTCTACCTCTATCGGGCGGAAAGTGCCTAAGCCAGTGTGCAGTGTGATCTCAGCAAAGCGGATACCTTTGATCTCGCAACGTTTGATCAACTCACGGCTGAAGTGCAGGCCGGCTGTTGGTGCAGCTACTGCGCCTTCAAACTTAGCATATACCGTTTGGTAACGCTCTTTATCCTCTTCGTCCGGTTTGCGTTTGATATATTTAGGCAAAGGTGTTTCACCTAAAAATTCCAGCATTTTTTTGAAGCTTTCATCATCATCGTCCCACAGGAAACGGATCGTACGTCCACGGCTTGTCGTGTTATCAATTACTTCTGCTACCAGCTCATCATTTTCACCAAAGTATAGTTTGTTACCTACACGGATCTTTCTTGCGGGATCAACGATTACATCCCACAGGCGGTTTGGTTTGTTCAGTTCACGGAGCAAAAACACTTCAATCTTAGCACCTGTTTTTTCCTTGCGGCCATACATACGTGCAGGAAATACTTTGGTGTTGTTTACAACGAAAACATCTTTGTCATCAAAATAATCGAGGATGTCGCGGAAATACTTGTTTTCAATGTTGCCGGTTTTACGGTCTACCACCATCAGGCGGCTGTCTTCACGACGTTTTGTAGGATTTTGAGCAATAAGGTTAAGGGGAAGATCGAACTTAAATTGTGATAATTTCATGTGTCTATCTGTAATTTTAAATAGGCCACACGCATTTTGTTAACTCCCCGTGGGGAAGAAACGCGATACATGTTACGGCATGTAATTTTTAGAAAGGGGGCAAAGTTAAGTATTTAACCCTTATTTCCCAGTGCAGTACACCGGTTATTTAATGGAATATAAGGGAAATTAACATCTTAATACGTAAAAGGTTGGCTTTTAAGTATTAAATTTCGGCAAATAAGATGTTTTCATCACCTTTCCAATTATTATCCAAACGATTTACCCGAACCTATGTGTAGAAGATTTCTAGTTTTATGTTTGAGCGTTGTGATATCGCTAACCGCCTGGTCTCAGAAGAATGCACCGGCTAAATATCCAAGTCTTTTGTGGGAAATTACGGGTAATGGCCTGACGAAGCCTTCTTACCTGTTCGGTACAATGCACGTAAGCAGCAAAATGGTGTTTCACCTGAGCGATTCCTTTTATCATGCGATACAACATGCAGATATGGTGGCGCTGGAGCTGAACCCGTTTTACTGGCAGCGTGATATGATGAAGATGAATGAAGACCAGCGGCGCATTAGTGACTATACCCGTAGCCCGGGAGATAATTATCTCACTGAAAAATCTTTCCGTTTAGAAAAATATGAGGATAACCTGAAGGCTGCATTGACAGAAGAGCCGACTGTGATCAATGGTTTGCTCTACCGTACATTTCAGCCGCAGGCAGACTATGAGGAAAATACATACCTGGACTTATACATTTACCAGACGGGCAGAAAGCTGGGGAAAAAGCCCGGAGGCGTAGAAGATTATTACCAGACACAGCAGTTGATCTTTGAGGCGTATGAGGATATGGCTAAAGACAAGAATAAGAAGCGTCCTGATACTGACGGTGAGTCTATGTACGATATTGAGCGGAAATTACAGGAAGCTTACCGCAAAGGTGATCTGGATATGCTGGACTCGCTGGAGAAATTTACTTTTAACTCGCAGGCATACGCGGAGAAGTTTTTATACAAGCGTAACGAAATACAGGCATCTTCCATTGATACTATTTTGAAGCATAACTCACTCTTTGTGGGCGTGGGTGCAGCACACTTGCCCGGTCCGAGAGGCGTGATTGAAATGCTGCGGAAAAAAGGCTATACGCTACGCCCGATCATTATGCAGGACAGGGATGCAGCAAAGAAAGACGAAATAGATCAGTTGCGTGTACCTGTTTCGTTTAGCCCGGTGAATACAGCCGATGGCGTAGTATCTATGCAATTACCGGGGCCGCTATACAGGCGTAATGATACACGTGTAAGCAATAATAATGGGAGCTGGCAGTATGCTGATATGGATAATGGTGCTTACTATATGCTGACGCGTGTGAAAACGCATGCGGCTGCATGGCAACAATCCAGTGGGGATGTATCGCGTAAGATAGATAGCATGTTGTATGAAAACATTCCGGGTAAGATCCTGAAAAAAACGCCTATTGTAAAAAATGGCTTTCCGGGATTTGATATTACAAACCGGACTCGCCGCGGAGACTTGCAGCGTTACAATATCATCATTACACCATTTGAAGTATTGGTGTTTAAAATGAGCGGCAATGAAAATTATGTAGATGGTAAGGAGGCAGAAACATTTTTTGGTTCTATACAGATTAATACGGGCAAAAAAGGCTGGCAACAATTTGCTACCACAGGTGGTGGCTTTAATGTGCAGTTACCTCAATACCCGGATGTAGCGGCACGCTACAGCTCTGACAACATAAACAAGTGGGAGTATGAAGCGGTAGACTCTGCAAACAAATCCGTTTATTTTATCTGGAAGAAAACGCTGAATAATTTCCAGTTCCTGGAAGAAGATACATTTGATCTGAGCCTGATAGAAGAGAGTGTGAAGAAATCCGATATTATTCAAAAGCAACTGTCCCGTAAGCTGGTAAAGCAGGATGGATATGATGCAGTGGATATGCAGTTTTCCCTGAAAGCCGGTGGCTCGTTGCAAGCGAGAGCTATTCTGCGTGGTGCGCATTACTACCTAGTAGGTGCAATGGCGCCAAAGAATGAAAAGATCAACAAAGCATTTTTCAATTCATTCCATTTTACTGATTTCGGATATGGGCCGCAGAAGAAATACGTAGATACGCTATCGCATTTTTCCGTTACTACATCAGAAGCGCCTTCGCTGGATTCCGGCCTGATGGCAATGACTGCCCGTGCAAGCAGTGAAGAATTTTTAGACCAGGTATCTACACGGGTAAATTACTGGCCTGTGGAGAAAATAGCTTCATTCAGAAATGATACAACAGGTGAACGGATTATTGTGAGCGTGCAGCAATATCCTAAATATTATTACAAAAAAGATTCTGCTTCTTTCTGGAAAGCAGCGTTGGATGAAAAGAGTTACAAGGGTTTATTGCTTCGCAGCAAAGTGCCGGTTACGCAGGATAACTGTGCTGGCTACCAACTGGAATATGTAGATACGAATACCGTGCGAAAGATTATAGTGCGCAACCTGCTAAAAGATAACAGGCTTTATAAGATTACTGCACTGACTGATACGGTGAGGCCGAATAGTTTGTTTATAGCAAACTTCCTGGCCACGTTTGAGCCGGATAAGAAGAAAATGGGGCCGAGTGTTTTTGAAAATAAAACAGACCAGTTCTTTGCTGATTACTATAGCAAAGATTCATTGACGAAAAAGAAGGCGGATGCAGCTATTGCAAATATTTATTTTCTGCCGAAGGACGTGAACAATATGATGAAGGCGATCAATAGCCTGAGCTACACTGATAAAAATTATTTTGAGCTGAAGAATAAATTTATCAAAGAGCTGGGCTACATCAATGATAGCTGCTGTACTGACCAGGTGGTAAAAGCATTGGAAGAGGTGTATAACAAAACTGCTGATACCAGTTATTTCCAGAACAATGTATTGTTTGGCCTGGCAAGGTTAAAAACAAAGTCATCTTATGCATTGCTGAAAAACCTGCTGCTACAAGAGCCGCCGGTGTTTGATAATACGTATGAGTATCGTTCACTGATCTCCTTACTGGAAGATTCGCTTGAGCTGACTAAAGAAATGTTCCCTGATATTTTGCAACTCAGCTCTCTGGAAGATTACAAAGCGCCGGTATTAAGCCTGCTGTCAACAATGGTGGATAGCAGTATTTTATCGGCAAAGGATTATGAGAGTAACTATAGCAAACTATACTTTGACGCTAAAATAGAATTGAAGAAGCAACAAAGCCGTGATGAAAAATTGCTGGAACAGCAGAAAAGACGGGAGGACGAAAGCAACAATAATAATAACAGCTATGGCGATTACTATTCATCATCACCACGCAGGTATTATGATGATGACCGTAGCGGTACACCGCTAATGGGTAAATATGCCAAGCTGCTGATGCCGTTCTATGATAAGAACCAGGCTGTACCTAAGGTGTTTGACCGTTTACTGAAGTCAAATGATATGACCGTACGTGCAGGCGCTGCCGTACTGCTGCTGAAAAACGGCCATAGCGTACCTGATAGTATCTGGACAGCCATTGCAGCGAAAGACCAGTATAGAATACGCCTGTACAAAAGATTGGAAACGATCAAACGGCTGGATGTGTTTCCTGCCGCATATAAAACGCAAGAATTGCTGGCTAAGTCACTACTGTTAAACGAAACGGGGTATGAGAAATTTAATGACATCGCGTTGCTGGATAAGCAAATTGTAAAAACCAAAGACACAACAGGCTATGTATATTTCTTCCAGTACAAACTAAAAAAGGATGACGACTGGAAGCTGGGCATAAGCGGGGTGCAACCGTTAAACCTGAAAGCTGTAAATAGTAATGATGACCTGGTAAAACTGACTGATAAGAAGGTGAAAGAAGGGGCAGAACTAAAAGATCAGATGGATGAACAGTTGCATCGCCTGCTCTTATCCGGCAGAAAAAGTGCGCAACGTTTTTATGAAGACAGGGGATATGGGGCGTTGTCAAGCCTGAGATATAATGCTTCGGATAATGATGACGGAGATGATGAGGAGTAAAGTTTAAATTGTTGTATTGTTAAATGGTCTAATTGTTTTCTGTATTAAATAGCGAAAGGCTTACCATCAGGTAAGCCTTTCGCATTATTCAACAATATAGCCATAAAACAATTGAGCAATTACCTTCTCACGCCAGGTATAGATGCGATCAGCCTTTGCGTGTATTCGCTTTTTGGTGAATGATAAATGGCATCTGCTTCGCCTATTTCTTCAATCATGCCTTTGCTCATTACCATGATCCTGTCGCTGATATAGCGGACTACAGAAAGGTCGTGCGAGATAAAGACTGCGGTAAATTTAAATTCTTTCTTGAGGTCGTTTAGCAGGTTTAATACCTGCGCCTGCACACTTACATCCAGCGCGGAAACACTTTCATCACATACGACAAAGGTGGGTTTTAGCGCTAGCGCTCTTGCTATAACAATGCGTTGTCTTTGTCCACCGCTGAACTCGTGCGGGTAACGATTGAAATGTTCCGGTAAAAGATTTACTTTTTCCAGCAGGTTAATGACAATGTCTTTACGCTCTTTGTCGTTCCTGCCAATGTTGTGAACCATTAACGGTTCTGCAATAGCGGAACCGATTGTTTTGCGCGGATTGAGAGATGAATATGGATCCTGGAAGATAAGCTGCATATCTCTGCGCATATCTTTTAGTTGCTGCTTATTTGTTTTCAGCAGGTCATTGCCTTTGTATAATATTTCTCCGCCAGTAGGTTCTATTAGTCGCAATAATGTACGCCCTAATGTTGACTTGCCGCAACCGCTTTCACCAACCAGGCCAAGCGTTTCACCTTCATATACATCAAAGCTCACATCGTTTACTGCTTTGGTATAGTTTAATACCTTGCCTAAGAAATTCCGTTTAGAAGGATACCATACTTGCAGGTTGCTTACAGAGAGAAGTTTAGTGCCGGTTGCAGGAGTCTCAGTTCTTAATTCTTCATTCCTTGTTCCTTGCTCGTTATTCTTACTTCCTTGTTCGTTATTCTGTATTCGTTCCCTGATCTCGCCATTGGGCAGTATTTCCAGGAAATCACTCACTACAGGTAGCCGTTCTCCTTTCGGATGCAATGCGGGGCGGCAGGCCAATAATGCTTTTGTATATGAATGTTGTGGATTTGCCAGTAACTCTTTTGCCTTACCCGTCTCTACTACTTTTCCTTTATACATTACGATGATCCTGTCTGCTATTTCTGATACTACACCCAGGTCGTGCGTAATAAATAATACGCCCATCTGGTTTTGTATTTTCAATTCCCGGATCAGCTCAAGTATATTTTTCTGCACTGTTACATCCAGTGCGGTAGTCGGTTCGTCGCAGATCAAAAGCGAAGGCTCGCAGCTCATTGCCATCGCTATCATTACACGTTGTTTTTGGCCACCGCTTACCTGGTGTGGGTAGCTTTTAAAAATGCGTTCCGGGTCAGGTAGTTTTACCTGCTCAAAAAGTTGTATGGTTTTAGCATGTGCTTTTTCCGCAGAGAGTGTATAGTGCTGTTGTATGGCTTCCATTACCTGGTTGCCACAGGTATGTACAGGATTGAGTGAGGTCATTGGCTCCTGGAAGATCATGGCTATTTTATGGCCACGCAGTTGACGCATAGCTGTCAATGACTGGTCCAGTATATTGATGTCCGTGTTGTCGTTATGGAAAACGATGCTGCCATTGTAAACAGCAGGAGGGGAAGGCAGTAATCGTAATACAGATAAAGAAGTGATGGATTTGCCAGAACCCGATTCTCCAACCACTGCAACAAGTTCCCCTTTATTGATCTCGAAGGAAACGTGCTGCAAGGCTTTGGTTATGCCATTGTGGTTTTCAAATTGGATAGAAAGGTCTTTTACCTGTAACAGTGAATCTTGCATGCGAATTGTGAGTTGTGCGTTGTCAATGGTGAATGAGCAATGGTGAAAACAAACAACAATACCATGAATTGCAATACTGCTATTTACTATTTCATCGTACTTAGTACTTTGTACCTCGTACTTTTTTCATTCACATCGTACATCTAACATCGTACATCCCACATGCTCTTAAAACCTCAGGTGTCTTACTGTTAAGCCGTTATTGATCAGTTGTTTTAATGAGTCAATACCGATCTTAAGATGATGCTCTACGTACTTAGATGTAACAGTTTTATCACTGGCTTCTGTTTTTACACCTTCTGGTATCATTGGCTGGTCACTTACCAGTAACAATGCGCCTGTTGGTATTTTATTAAAGAAACCTACGGTAAATATAGTGGCTGTTTCCATATCGATGGCATAAGCACGTATTTTTTGCAGGTATTCTTTAAATTCTTCATCATGTTCCCACACACGCCTGTTCATGGTGTACACAGTGCCGGTCCAGTAGTCTACCTGGTAATCGCGGATAGTGGTAGAGATGGCTTTTTGTAGCGCAAATGCTGGCATGGCAGGCACTTCCGGTGGAAAATAGTCGTCGGAGGTACCTTCACCCCTGATGGCTGCGATAGGTAAGATCAGGTCGCCTATCTTGTTTCTTTTCTTCAGGCCACCACACTTGCCGAGGAATAATACAGCTTTAGGTTCTATAGCAGTCAGCAGGTCCATAACAGTAGCTGCACCCGGGCTGCCCATACCAAAATTGATGATAGTGATGTCTCCTGCGGTAGCGCATTGGAATGGCCTGTCTTTGCCTACCACTTCTACATTGTTCCAGTCTGCAAACATTTGTACATAGTTGCTAAAGTTTGTAAGCAGGATGTACTCTCCAAAGTTTTCCAGTTTTTCTCCGGTGTAGCGGGGTAGCCAGTTTTGTACGATTTCTTCTTTACTCTTCATATATTAATTGTTTAGTATAGGACGGCAAAAGCAACGATAGAAGGGTGTTGCGAGTAATTTACGGAGTTAAAGAACTTTCCAGATAAATTCTGCAAATATAAGGATTTTAGCGTTAGCAGCGAAATGTGCCAGCAGATGAACTGTTAAAGGGCTGTATTGTTTAATTGTTTTTACCTGGAGGATTGGTATAACAATTCATCCATTTAACCATGCAACAATTCTTATCACCTACATTTGCCTCATGGTGAAAATAACCTTTCCGCAACACAATTACCGCATAAAAGAAGAAGGCAATAAAGAATTCATATTTGATGAAGCGCGTAAGCAATGGGTGCGGTTGACACCGGAGGAATGGGTGCGCCAGAACTTTATTCAATACCTGTTGCAGGTAAAGAAATATCCACTAGCACTAATGGCTGTAGAGAAAGAAATTGTAGTAGGCGAGATGAAGAAAAGAGGAGACATCGTTGTGTACCGCGGTGATAAACCCTGGATGATCATTGAATGTAAAGAAATGAATGTACCGCTAACAGATGCTGTTGCTATGCAGGTATTCCGGTACAATATTCCATTGCGTGTGCAATATCTTGTTGTAACCAATGGTAGCTATACTTTTTGTATGGATACAGCGACAGGGAATGTGATAGCAGAATTGCCGGAATGGTGAGATCGTGAGACGTGAAACGACAATCGTGAATAAGCTTCTCCAACTCATTACCTACTTTGCGTTCTCTGCGTATTCTTTGCGCCCTTTGCGATACTTATGCGGCTTTGTGTGAAATGTATCGCAATTGATAGAATATGAATAATGGTTTTTAAAACTCACAACTGACCACTCACCATTCACAAAACTACTGCGCCACCAACTTCACACGCTCGCCATCAAACTTATACAACCGCTGGTTGATCATCATTTCCTTGCCTTGTTTCAGCGGAGTGAGATCAATAGCGTCTTCATTCATAAAATGCAAACTGCCACCTGATAACAATGCAATGGTTACATAGTGTGTATGTACGCCAATGCGTTTGCCACATACAATGACCTGTACTGGTTTTTTAATTTGTGAAGCCAGTTCTATATCTCTTGCCGGTGCCCAGCTATCAGCAATCAGCACAACATCCTGCGCCTGTGGCGCGGCCTCTATCGCTTTGATAATACCCTCGCATACATTTTCGGGGAAGTCGCCGCCATCGCCTTTGGACATCGCTTTTTGAATGAGCGTAGAAGCTTGTCTTGCGTTGCGGAAACGTTCTGTATAAATGCCGCCTGTTGTGCCTACAGGTTTCAACAGATCATCCTTATTGTCTCCATCGTTAAAGCACGAGATATAAGACACATCATTTGATTTCTCATGTTCACTCAGCCACTGGATCACCTGTGCGGAGTATGGGGCCATGCTACCGGTAACATCTACAATAACCAATGCTTTGTTGAACTTTTTTTTGCCCAGTATAGTTAGTACTGATGAATCTTTATTTGGCGTAATATCGAAACGCGTCCATTTTCTTTCGCTTGGTGCAGGCCTATTCTCTTCCGATGTTTTAAAAAAACGTTTCGGAATAACAAGGTACACGGAGTCGGCAGGCTTCATGGTTGTTAACTGCCGTTTGTCTACTATCTTTTTTTCCAATGCCTCTTTCTGGGTGATGGCAACCAGTGTATCTGTTATGGTGGTATAAGAGCCGGGTGTCTGTTTCCTGTCGCGCGCAATGCCAATTACAGGCATTTTATTATAGGTTGTAGCAGTTCTGTTACCTCCGTGCATAACGCCCCAGTAATACACTTTTTTAGCGGGGTCAGTTGTTTCAGGCTCAGTAACGGGAGGAAGACTATCAGGTGTTACGCTCCGTATTATTGTCAATTCTTTTTCTTTTGCAATACTGTCATACGGTTTACGGTAGTTGATCACAAAACCATGAATTAATTGCGCTGCATTTTCTTTGGTATTGCCATCTGTTTGCCGGGTAATAGTCCATGTAATATTTGGACGTTTGTCAATTCCGGGTAGGAGGTTATTCAGCATATTCAACCGCCTGCCGTTTAGCGCAAACAAATTATCAGCGGAAGGATAATCTGTAAAGAGCAGATCTACAGATAAGATCTCTGCAGTTTTCAAAACAGAAAAGCCGGTCGTGTCGGTAAAGTTGCTTTGCCCATAATTCATTGGCAAGATCAGCACTTCATTGCTAACACTATCTACCTGGTAAGCCGGCAATTTGATAATACGGTTATGTAAAAGCGAATCAACAAAACGGTTTGCTTTCTGGGCAGAAAGATGGCTGATGCACAAGCAAATAAATAATATACTAAAAACGGTTTTCAATTTCATCCTTTTAAGGCATAGGTGGATTATGGAAAGGTAAGGCTTTAGCGTGAATGGTGAATCGGGAAACGTGAATGAGCGTCAGGTATGTAAAGCCTACAACTGGCGCAGGGCTCCCGCCCTGTGCCTTGCTGTTACTAAGGATAGCATAGATGTTTTGTCTCCGCACAGAGCACTCGCTATTCAAATAAGTAAAATATGGACACAGGGCGGAGCCCTGCGGCAGAAGATGATAGATGATATGCTGCCGAACGGAGCGTCGCAAGTAAAGCTTAACCTGGGAACAAAATGTTCGCCAACAAAAAAAGGGTATATAAAGCTTTTCCACTTTATATACCCTATAAACATATATATACTGTATATACTAAATCTACTAAGGGAAGATACCCAGTTCACCGTAGCTTGTGCCTACCTTGTTGATAGCGCAAACATAAGCGGCTGTACGCATGTCAGGAATAGAAGGATTTGCTTTCCATATTTCCATGATCTCGCGTGTAGCAGTGATCATTGTTTCTTCCAGGCCACTGTGTACTAAGTCTACTTCTTCTGGTCCGTGCAGGATGAACTTACGCTCAGCGTCTGTTACTTTTTTACCACTAAGGTCTTCTATCTGCGCCAGGATATGCGTGTTCATGTTTTCTGTAAAACGCTTTTCCATACGTCCGTAACGTACGTGGCTCAGGTTCTTTAACCATTCAAAGTAACTTACCGTTACACCACCTGCGTTCAAGTACATATCCGGTACAACCAGTACGCCTTTTTTAGCAAGGATCTCATCTGCCTCTGGTGTTAGCGGGCCGTTAGCCGCTTCACCTATAATTTTTGCCTGAACTTTACCTGCATTCTCACCATTGATCACGTTTTCCAGTGCCGCAGGAATAAGAATATCGCAGGCTAATTCTAAAGCGTCTGTATTCTTAGCGAGGTTTTTTGCGCCAGGGAAATTCAGGATAGAACCTGTTTGTTTTCTGTGTTGGAATAACTCTTCTTCGTTAATACCATCTTCTTTATAGATAGCGCCTTCGTATTCAGCAATTGCAACAACAGTAGCGCCATGTTCGCGGAAGAACTTAGCGCTGTGGTAACCTACGTTACCCAAGCCTTGTACAACTACTTTTTTACCTTCTACACCTGTTTTCAGACCAAGCTTAGCCATAACATCTTCCATGTTACAAACTTCCCTGATACCAAAGAAAACACCCAGGCCTGTAGCTTCTTTACGGCCACGTACACCACCCTGGCTTACAGGCTTACCTGTAACGCAACCTGCAGCGTCAATTTCACCTGGTTTCAGTGAAGCGTAGGTATCTACGATCCATGCCATTTCTCTTTCACCTGTACCGTAGTCAGGTGCCGGTACGTCTATGCCAGGTCCTATAAAGTTTTTCTTTACCAGCTCGCTAGTATAACGGCGGGTTATTTTTTCCAGCTCGTAAGCGCTGTATTTGCGTGGGTTAATTTTGATACCACCTTTACCGCCACCGAAAGGAACGTTTACGATAGCACATTTGTACGTCATCAACGCTGCCAGGGCCATTACTTCCTCCTGGTTCACCTCATCGCTAAAGCGGATACCACCTTTACAAGGAGATTTGTGCTGGCTATGTTGTACACGGTAAGCTTCTATTACTTCTATGCGGCCATCATCCATTTTAACTGGAAAGCGCATGCTGTAAATGCTGTTACATGCTTTAATTTGTTCAAGCAAGCCTTTATCCCATCCGGTAAACTTAGCCGCTTTATCAAAGCTTTTTTCTACACTTTCAAAAAAATTATAATGTTGTTCTGACATGAGATATAATTTAAAAATTTACTTACTAAGGTTAGTTATTTTTATAGTTAAAAAAATGGGGCACCATTTTTCTTATGAAAAAGAAAAAAAATTACCCTTTTTTAGTTTGCTTCTCTAATTTAGAAATTTTCCTGTCGAGGTTAGTCAGGTAGATAAATAAGCCTGCAACAATTACAGCAGCACATACTACTACTACATATATTTTACCATTGCTGCGCATAAAATCTGTAGGGTCTTCATGTGCTGTATCCATTTGCTGCGCAAATGTGAGCATGCTGAACATGCAGAAAACAATCAAAAGTCCAATTCGTTTCAACTTATCCATTAGATAATAATTTTTCTGTGAGAATGCGTGCGCGAATGCGTAAAGTGGCGATCCATACGCCTAAGATGGTCCAGCCGATAACCGCAGGCCAGAACACCATGCGCATTTCCGGGGCCAGGTCTTTGCCGTTCAATGCAGGGTTACCCTCACTGCCTTGTCCGCCCGGATGTAAAGATTCGGTAAGGCGTGGCAGTATCCAGATGGTAGGGAAAAGCATGCAAAAGGCAAATATGTTATATACGGAACTCAGTTTAGCACGTTTTTCTTCATCGTGCACAGAGCCGCGTAAGACAAAATAAGCGAAGTAAATAAGTAAGGCGATCGCCGCACCATTTTGTTTCGGGTCGCTGCTCCATGGCTGTCCCCACTGGTAGTTAGCCCAGATAGCGCCTGTTACCAGGCCAAGGGAGCCAAAGATCAATCCTGTGCGGGCATATTCTGTAGCATAGAAATCATCAACCGGCTTTTGTCCGTTCAGGTATTTGATAGCATATACAACAGATACACTAAAGAGTACCATCATGGCAAACCACATAGGCACGTGAAAGAAAAGATTCCGGATAGATTGCTGCAAGCGGCCATCCAATACAGGGATCTTAACGGTGAACCCCATAATGCAGGTATATATGAGCAAAACGAACGACAATATTTTCCACCAGGCTTGACGAATCATGGGCTTTTTCTTTTGTACAGATAAACGGGTCAGGAGTTGCAATCGTTTCTTCTGCACGGCAAAATTAGGGGGAAACCAGCTTTCAAACATCGCATAAAGCCGATTTTGTAGTTGTTTAAGGTTCTTTACCAGCCCTTGTAGGGGTTCTATGGTTTGGGGAGCTTTGTTGGAGAATATTTAAAGAATGTACGATGTTAGATGTACGATGTAACCGGGCCGAAAACATCATTAATAGCCATGCTTTTAGGTTTAGATGCCCATGTATCATTACATCGTACATCTAACATCGTACATGGGTGCAGCCTAGTCTTTCCACAGAAAGGGGAAAAGGATAACGGCTAATAATATAATAAGAAGGTCGAAGCCGACTAGCAATAACACCATTTGTAGCAGCCCTTGCTGAACAATAGGGGAGAATGCAATACGTGCAATCTTTACCAGTAGCAATAACTGGGGAATGATGACCGGGAATCCCATAATGGCCATTAGTGCCGCCTGTTGCTGGGCTTTGGCCGCAATGGCTGCCAGGAAGGTGAATACGAGGCTGAGGCCGAAACCGCCAAGTGCAGCAATACCGATGAACTGTGCCATGTGCTGCAAGGGGTTGCCCAATAGTACACAGAAGATAATGAGACTGAGAAATGTCATTACAACCATCAGCAAGGCATTGAAGGCAAGCTTTGCCAGGATGAAATCTTTTGCCCCGGCAATGGAATAAAAATAGAGCATGCGGCCTTTGTTTTCCTGCAGGAAGCTTTTGGCAACAGCGTTTACACATACAAACAACTGTACTACCCAAAAGAGACTATTCCACACATCTTCCTCCGGTTGCCCCATAGACAAGTAAACAACAAAGATGGTGGCGGCTACATACAGCAACACACCATACAGGCTGTATTGCTGCCTTAGTTCAAGTACGACATCTTTCTTAATAAGTGTTGATATGTGTTTGAGAGATTCCAATTGCTAAATGGCTGAATTGTTTGATTGTTATTTGTTCATCGGGCGTTGCCCGATGTCATTGGTATAAGCCCTTCGGGCTTTGACGCTTTGTGTTTAAAATGTTTCTACTCTTTACACCTTCTCTCTCTTCACTTCGTACTTAGTACCTCGTACTTTGTACTTCCACTCATCCTTCATTATAACAATGCCTGCATCTCGGCTCGTAGGTTTCTTTTTCCCCAAGTAAAACCTGCCCGTCCTGTGTAGTTTTTCTATAAGAAATAGCCGCGAGGCTTCCACATTTCATACAAATGGCATGTAGTTTGGTAATAAAGTCCGCTATGGCAAGCAATTGAGGCATTGGCCCGAACGGTTTGCCCAAATAATCCATATCTAAGCCCGCCACAATCACTCTGACCCCTTTCACAGCTAAAGTTTCACAAACATGAATAATTTCATTGTCAAAAAACTGGGCTTCATCAATGCCTACAACATCCACGTCCTGCGCAAGCAACAAAATAGTTTGCGAATTATCAATCGGAGTAGATTGGATAGAGTTGGAGTCGTGACTTACTACCTCAGTGTCGTGATAACGTACATCAATCGCCGGTTTGAAAATTTCCACTTTCATATTGGCAATACGCGCACGCTTCAATCGCCTGATCAGCTCTTCTGTTTTGCCACTGAACATAGATCCGCATACAACCTCGATCGAACCACGCTTTTGACCAGATATGTTAGGCTCTATAAACATTTGTAAAATCTTGTGTTTGAAGAAAAAACCTTAGTAACTTTAATAATCGTTTTCTAAATAAGCTCCAAAAGTACAATACTATGCAAAGAGTTGGCACTCTCATACATAAATTACTTGAACAATATCAGCAGGAGGCCGGAACCGGCAGCATGTTGATAACTGCTCAAATGCTTTTGGCTGAATTACAACAGGCAAAGCAACAAGTGACTGAAACGACTGGTAAAAAAATTGCTGTTGTACTTCCCGTTACACATAACGTACTTGTGATAACCGAAGAAATAGCTAAAGCTGCAAAAGATATCACTATTATACCTGAAGCAATACATCCTGTTGTGGAAACAATAGAGATAGAAGAGCCGAAGGTTGTTGAAGTAATAGAAGAAGTGAAAGAACCGGAAAAAGCGCCGGAACCTGTGCTGCGTGCAGTGAAGGATGATGCACCGGTACCACAGCCATCGTTTAATTATGACCCGGTACGTGATGTGCCCACACTTTCTTTGCAGCCCAAAGAGAGTGTAGAGCTAAACGATACGATAAATGACAACAAGGAAAGCCTGAACGAAAAGTTGCGCGTAGAGAAAATAGAATTGGCTTCCATGCTGCATGAGGCACCAATCCGCGATCTGAAAAAGGCCATTGGTATAAATGACCGTTACTTATTCATCAACGAACTGTTCCGTGGTGATGAAACCATGTATGAAAGGAGCATCAAAACCATTAATGGATTTAATATTTTCCCTGAAGCGCAATATTGGATACAACGTGAGCTGAAGCTGAAACTGGGTTGGAATGATAACAGTGATACTGTACATCATTTTGATCAGTTGGTAAGAAGACGGTTTGCGTGAATGAATTGAATAATTTTTTTAGTAGCGCCTGTCTTGGCTGCCACGTAAGCGCCGGCAACATGACAGGCGTTGTTATATGCAGCAGCATTATTCAATAGTTCACTTAATTTCTTTTCCAGTTCCAGCGCATCATTTACCGGGAATGCACCCCCTTTTTCCACCAGCTCTATTGCTTCTGCATATTTATCATAGACAGGGCCGAATACCACAGCTTTGCTGTACACCGCAGCTTCCAGTGCATTGTGTATGCCTTCAGCTCCAAAGCCTCCGCCTATAAAGGCGATGGTGGCATAATGGTAAAGGCGGCTTAACATACCAATGTTGTCAATGATCAGTGTATTGAAAGAGGAAGGGGAAGTATTGGCAGATTTAATCCATTCAGAGTAAAGAACGGCTGACTTATATAATTGCAGGCATTCTTTCAGCCTGTCTTCTCCAATGTTATGTGGTGCAATAATGAAGCGTACATCAGGACGTGTATTGGCAAAATGGTCTAGCTCCTTATCATCCTCTGTCCATGTGCTGCCAGCAACTATAACCTTTGCGTCGCCACAAAAGGCGGCTATGCTTTCTATAGGTTCAAAACGTTCTGCTATTTGTATAACCCTGTCAAACCGCGTATCCCCGGCAAGGTATGTGGCTGTGTAGCCAATGCCATTCAGCAATTGTAATGATTCTTCATTTTGTACAAAACAATAGGTAAAACATGCAAGCATTTCCTGGTGGAAGCCACCATACCATTTGAAAAAAGGCTGGTTGCGCCTGAAGATAGCTGATACGAGCAGGCAAGGGATGTTGCGCTTCTTTATTTCTGTGAGGTAATAATACCAGAATTCGTATTTGATAAAAATAACCAATGCAGGATTTACGAGGTCAAGAAAGCGCCTGGCATTCGTTTCATTGTCCATAGGTAGGTAAAAAATATAGTCTGCTCCTTTATACCCTTTTTGCACTTCATAACCGGAAGGAGAGAAAAAGGTAAGCACAATGGCATAGGAAGGGTAATTAGCCCTTAGCTCTTCCAGCAAGGGACGGCCTTGTTCGAACTCGCCGAGTGAAGCGCAGTGCATCCATATGACCGGCCTGCTATCTTTATCCAACGCATGCTCTATTGTTTCAAAAATATCTTTCCTGCCCGACAGCCATTTTTTTGCCTTTGCATTAAACGGCGCTATCAGCGATGCGAAAAATGGATATAACCACGTAAAAATGTTATAGAATATTTTACTCATAGATGATATACAAAGAAAGGCCATTTTAAGTACAAAGTACTAAGTACGAGGTACTAAGTAGGAAAGGATAGGCTTCTTTGCTATTTTGTACTTGGTACCTCGTACTTAGTACTTTATCCTCTACCGCCTGTGAAATCCAACATTGGATTGACCGCTTTTTGAGCTAGCTTTGCCGGCACTTAAAATAGTGATATATGAGGCCAATACAGATGGTGGATTTAAAGACTCAATACAACGCAATTAAAACTGAAATAAACGAGGCTGTGCTGAATGTGCTGGAGAGTTCGGCTTACATAAATGGTAAACCTGTACAGGAGTTATGTGATAGCTTGTCTGCTTACCTGGATGTGAAGCATGTGATCCCGTGCGCAAACGGTACAGATGCACTGCAAATGGCTATGATGGCGCTGGACCTGCAGCCGGGCGATGAGGTGATCACGCCTTCGTTTACTTTTATTGCGACTACCGAGGTAGTAGCTTTATTGAGGCTGACACCTGTATTTGTAGAGGTGGATCCGAAAACATTCTGTATAGATCCGGTGGCTTTGGAAAAAGCGATTACACCCAAAACAAAAGCAATTGTACCGGTGCATCTATATGGACAGGCTGCCAATATGGAAGAGATCATGAAGATTGCGAGCAAGCATAATTTATACGTAATAGAAGATAATGCACAGGCAATAGGTTGTGACTATACATTCAGTGACGGTACTAAGAAAAAAACCGGCACTATCGGCACCATCGGCACTACTTCTTTCTTCCCTTCTAAAAACCTGGGTGCGTATGGTGATGCGGGTGCTATTTTTACCAACGATGATCTGCTGGCAAACAAACTGCGCATGATCGCAAATCATGGACAAAGTCAGCGTTACTACCATGACCTGGTAGGCTGTAACTCCAGGCTGGATACAATACAAGCGGCTATACTGAACATTAAGCTGAGAAAACTGGATGAGTATATTGCTGCAAGAAATAAAGCCGCCGCATTTTACAATAAAGCATTTACTAACATTCCGGAAATAACCACACCTTATATTGCGCCATATACCAATCACGTGTTTCACCAGTACACGCTGGTGCTGGAGGGAGTAGACAGGGATGCGCTGAATAAATTCCTGGCGGAAAAACAGGTTCCGTCTATGATCTATTACCCTGTACCGGGCCACAAGCAGAATATGTTTAGCTCCTTCGGCCTGCCGCAGTATGAACTGAAACATACGGACTGGCTTACAGAGCGTGTGATCTCATTACCGATGCACACGGAGCTGGACGAAGAGCAACTGGGCTATATCGCATCTGCCGTAATTGAGTTTATTACTAAGTAATCCAAATAAAAAACCTTTATAACAACCAAAACTTCTGAAAAATGTATCAATCTCTTGTGTCCAAACAGAACAAGCTGGCGGTGATCGGGCTTGGCTATGTAGGACTGCCGATAGCGTTGGAAATGGCAAAACACGTATCTGTAATTGGCTTTGACATTAATGAACAGCGTGTAGAGATGATGCGCAATCATATAGATCCAAGCAACGAATTGGATAAAGAGGCGTTTGAAGGATGTGATATTACGTTTACCAATTCTTTGGATGTATTACGCGAGGCTACATTTTTTATTGTAGCTGTGCCTACACCGGTAGACGATCATAATGTACCTGATCTGATCCCTGTAACACGCGCTTCTGAAACCATCGGTAAAGTAATTAAGAAGGGCGACTACGTGGTATATGAATCAACCGTATATCCGGGTTGTACTGAAGAAGATTGCTTACCTATTATAGAGCGGTTAAGCGGCCTGAAAGTGTGTGCCGATTTCAAGATCGGTTACTCACCGGAAAGGATTAACCCCGGAGACAAAAAGCATACGCTGTCAAGCATTGTAAAAGTAGTTTCTGGCTGCGATGCGGAGTCATTGGACGTAATTGCTAAGGTATATGAGCTGGTAGTGAAAGCAGGCGTACATCGTGCATCTTCTATCAAAGTAGCGGAAGCTGCAAAGATCATTGAGAATACACAACGGGATCTGAATATTGCATTGATGAATGAGTTGTCAATCATCTTTGACAAAATGAACATCAACACGTTTGAAGTGCTGGAAGCGGCAGGTACTAAATGGAACTTCCTGAAGTTTTATCCGGGGCTTGTTGGCGGACACTGCATCGGCGTAGATCCTTACTATCTTACCTACAAAGCGGCTGAGTTAGGATACAGCTCAAAAGTGATCCTCGCAGGCCGCCAGATCAATGACGGCATGGGCGCGTATGTAGCAAAGAAAGTGTTGCAGCATATTATTCTCAACAGCGGTAATGTAAAAGAGGCGAAGGTGCTGGTGCTGGGCGCAACGTTCAAAGAGAATGTAACGGATATACGCAACTCCAAAGTAGCTGATGTAGTAAAGAGCCTGCAATCGTATTACCTGAATGTGGATGTAAATGATCCGCTGGCAGACTCTGATGAGCTGAAGCATGAATATGGCTTTGGTCTTGTAGAAACGCAGGGGAAGGATTACGATGCAGTTATCATAACAGTATCGCATGATGAATACCTGCAACTGGACGATGCTTATTTTGCATCTATCACCAAGCCGCATGCACTGGTAACAGACATTAAAGGATTGTATAGAAATAAAATTACTTCAAGACAATATTGGAGCTTATAGGTGAATGGAGAAAATAGTGAAATGGTGAGTAGTCAATAATGAATTGTGAAAACAGCTACGTTAATTTCAAATAGTATAGTTTACTATTTTAAAAGTGGATAGCAGCTTTCACCATTGACCATTCACAATTCACTACTCACCATTTCACCCAAAAAACATACTATGAACAATACACCGGTAATTATTGTATCAGGATCGAAAGGGCAACTAGGATATGAATTGCAACAGCAGGTTGCAGCCAATTCTCAGTTTGAGTATGTGTTTACAGATAGGGAAGAACTGGATATTACAAATGCAGCGCAAGTAAGAGCAGAGTTTGAAAAGCACAAGCCAGCTTTTTTCATCAACTGTGCGGCATACACGGCGGTAGATAAGGCAGAGACAGATAAAGATCTTGCATTGGCTATCAATGCAACAGCAGTAGGTATCATTGCCGAGTGTTGCAAAGCGTATGGCACAAAGCTGATCCATATCTCTACGGATTATGTTTTCAATGGTAATGGAACAGCACCATACGAACCGGATGAAACAACGGATCCGGTGAACTACTACGGATATTCTAAACTGATAGGAGAGGAAAAGGCGATTGCACATAATGGCCCTAACACCGTTATCATCCGTACATCATGGGTATATAGTACACATGGGCACAACTTTGTAAAAACAATGCTTCGTTTGATGAAGGAGCGCGAGTCGATCAGTGTGGTAAATGACCAGGTAGGTTCACCTACGTATGCGCGCGACCTGGCTATTGCCATTATGAAAGTGGTACGGCAAATACAACAAACAGGCAAGGTAGAAAATGGATTTTACCATTTCAGCAATAGCGGCGTTATCTCCTGGTTTGATTTTGCAGTAGCTATCAAAGAAATTGCAGACCTGAACTGTGCGGTAAACGGTATTCCAACATCCGGTTATCCAACTCCGGCAAAACGTCCGGCTTATTCTGTAATGAATACGGAAAAGATTAAAGAAGTATATGGTGTAAAGTTGCCTGAGTGGAGAGAGAGTTTGAAGGAATGCATGGCTGCATTGTTAAATGGATAAATTGTTTGCCCTGGCGCGTGTCTTCACGCGCCAGCAGTTTATTGATTCGTGGGGACACGAACCAAGGCGAAGTTTCTCAAAGGACAAAGGTGGTCCACTTTCTAAAAGTGGACCACCTTTGTCTTTTATGCTGTTCGACATACGCTACGCTAACATGTCGAACAGCCATTGTATGACGATAGTAGAAAAAAAGAATATCCATATCTGACAGATATGGATATTCTAAAATATCTCCGCGCAACTCTCCGTTCTCCCCGTCTTCGCGGTAAAAAAATTAATTCAACGATTTCTCCACCTCAAACTTCTCCTGCAATTCCTTTATCGTCATATTGTACAAAATGCTGTGCCTGTTCTGCACACGCTGTGCTAAGTGTACATGTGCAATAAAGTCTTGCACAATCTGGATCTTATCACTTGGCGTAACTACCAGCAACTGTAAGTGCAATTGTTTACAAAGTTCCATCAGGTAAGTTGCTTTTTCCTCATCCTGGTTACTGAAGCTCTCATCTACTGCTATAAAGCGCAGGCTCTTACTGTTCTTTCCTTCGCGCGTAATACCAAACTGGTATGCAATAGCGCTACATAGAATAGTGTAAGTCAATTGAGCTTTTTCGCCGCCAGATAATTGTCCCATCTGGCGATACGTTTTCTTCAGCTCGTTCGTATTGCGGAACTTCTCATCTGCCCAAAATTCAAACCAGTTACGTACATCCAGTACGCGCGCGCGATACGATTCACTTTCATCCAGTGAGTTGATCAGAGGCTGTACCTTCTCCCGGAAGTGTTTTGCCTTCTCTTCAAAACTGCTCTGTTGCCAGTTAGATGCCTGTGGCAATGCTTCCAACAGTTTAGACCGGAAAGCCTTGATCGTTGTATCATTCACCGGGCGAATACCTAGTTGAATAAATGTATCTGGTAGACGGTTGAAGTTAATGCCGTTCAGTGATTCATTTAATCGCGTTACATTGCTCTTAATTTCCCGTTCCCATTTCTCCATCTCTTCATTCAGGCCACCGATCTTATACGTCATCGTTGTGGTAATGAAGTTCTCAAAGTCCTTCTTATGCTTTGGCAGGTTTTCTGTTTCCAGCTTTTGCAACCATTCTATGTACTCTATGGCATATTTCGCATCGTCAGCCAATAATTGCACATCACCCGTCCAGTCAGGGAAACGTTGCTGAATGTCGATCGGTGGATTCTTAATCCTGTTAATGCTCTTGTTTAATGAATTTTCTTCTTTGTGCACAGCATCCTGCAAGCGGCTGAATGAGCCGTTGATCTTCTCCTTCAGCGTAGTATATTTCTCATCAATATTTTCCAGCGTTACAGAAGACAGTAAGTCCGTATGTGTTTGCTGGAAAGACAATAAGAAATCCTTATCGTTTTCTGTGACCTGTTCCAGCAGTGGTTGCAATATGTTCTGTTGCTGCACCATGTCCTGCTGCTTGTCCTCCTTCAGTGCAATTGCCCGCTCCAGGGAAGAGCGCTCTTCGTCTTTCTCTGTTAGCTGCTTGTGTATTGCATCCAGTTGTTTAGTCAACGTTTTCAACTGGTTGCTGCTGCCCTTCAGCGCTTCCATTTGCTCCTCTATCGTACGGCTGTTACGTTGCATACCCTGTACATTGATCACAGCAAAGCCATCATGCTCTTCTAAGCGTAACAATGCATGCGCTTGCTTCTGCAAACGCTCCGCACGACGTTTACATCTTTGCAGTGTTTCATTGGCACTGCCTATTTGTAATACCAGCGCATCACGACGTTTGATATACGCTTCTTTCTTTTTCTCATTGTTCCAGCCCATTACATAGCGGCCCGCATCATTACGGTCCGGACGATCATCCTTTTCGTGGCGATCACGATTCTTGATCAGGCCATTTATCGTTATCGCTTTGTCATACCTGTCAAGTGTCTTCTCGTCCTCCAGGGCTATATAATCAAACTGGCGTATAACCTGTTGTTCCACCCATTTACCCAGTTTATGTTCAGGATGAAAAGCCAGTTTGTGATAAATGGCGTCTTCCTCTGCGTGTTGTATCAACGCGCTTTCTGTAACATGGTAATACACCAGGCGGGAGCGCAGGTTTGTATTGTTTACAAACTTGTTTACCTTTTTGTAATGCTTATCCGATACCAATAAACGAAGCGCAAAGCCATGTAATAGTTTTTCCAATGCAGGTTCCCAATCCAGCTCTGTATGTTTTACCTGCATCAGTTCACCTGCAAACGGCAGATCATTCGTGTCCAGCTTCAGCGCATTACAGATCTCCTTACGCACTGCGATCAGGTGACCCGGTATATTGTTTTTAGATTGCAGTAACACATTCAGTTCACGCTCCACGGTGTCCCGCTCTTCCTCACTTCTCTTTAAAATATTTTTTGCGTCAAAGTCATCGTCATCATTCAGCCGCTGTTCGCGCTCCAGTGTCAGCTTGGCTTTTCTTGCCTCACCCAGCACACGCTTATAACCCGCCTCATCCGTAGGCGATGTTTCTTCCATGTGCAGCGTAGTACACCAGTCGGAGAATACAGCAAAGTTCTTTTCTGTTTGCAGTAATCTTTCGTTCAGATCCTTCAGATCGTTTTCCAGTTGCTGTAAACGTTGGCCTGCTTTATTATTCTCTAGTTCATTACGTGTAGTGCGTTCCTGCTCCTGCAACGACTCCAGGGCTTTTTTACAAACATCCAATTGCTGCTTCTGTGCTACGATCTCCGTTTCGTGTACCTCTATTGCTTGAGATAGTAAATGATTCTTTGTATAGCTGTTCCAGATCGTAGCTGTTTGCGACTGTTGTTTGGCATCATCTATGCGTTGCTGAAAAGTCGTGTATTCTGTATAATGCTGCTCTAAAGTTTTCAACAGCTTTATCTGCTCTTCTGCTTTTTCAATATTGCGTTGCGCATCCAGCAAAGTGCCGAGGTGTTTCTTCAGATCAGAAAATTCCTCTTCCATATTACGCGGCTCCAGCATGTGCATACGGATAAACTCATCCAGGTTACCCAACACCTTAATGCCGACCGTCTGGTTAAACAAACTCAGCGCCTGTATGCTCTGCATACCCAGCACTTCCACCATACGCTGTGCGTATTTACTCGCCGCATCAAACCATTCTACCTGCTTGCGTGATCCTTTATTGTATTGCTGATCTATTCGTTTCTTCCAGTTGCCACCTGTATCAAAAGGTTTGAAATCTGTTTCAATGTGCAGTGGCTTATGTGCAATGGCAAACTTTTTTACCATATCTCCACCGGAGAAATAACGCACCTGGAACAATGTTACAAATTGCTCCGCCTCATTCGCAAAGTGCGCCAGCAAAATGCTATAAGCTTCCTCCTTATTTTCGCGGAGATATAATGTCTTCGTAGTGCCTAAACTCTCACTATTGATCGTACCATAACCACCCAATACATAGCTGTCCTCCGTACGGTCACCCTTCTTCTCGCTGCCTGATGACTGGTTGTAAAACCTGTATTTTTTCTCAGGCACGATCAGCGTCAGCAAAGCATCTACAAACGTAGTCTTGCCGCTACCATTCGACCCTGTTAGCAAACTGGTTTCACCCATCGGCCTGATACTGTGCACATGCTCATCAAATGTGCCCCAGTTATACACCTCCATATATTGTAAACGAAAACCAGACTTCTGGTTATCGGTGCTGAATACGTTTAGCTGCATGCTTTTCTAATTGTTGTTTAAACTGTTCCAATACTTCACTGTCTACTCTTGCTTTGATGATCTTTTTGATCCTGAACTTTTGCTCGTCCGATACATCGTTGTTCTCTACAATATCAAGAAAACCGTTTTCCTCAGCACGGTCTATCAGTTTATCCAGTTCTTTAATAAACTTTACACGGCTCGCATTTTCTTTGAAAAACAACTCGGCATATTCTTTTATTTCGCGGCGTTTTTTTACCAGCTCGCGCGTAACTACTTCTCCTACTTCAAACTCCGCCATCATGTCGCGCAGCAGTACCAGCATTACACTCTCGTCGTAGGTAAATGCACGGCGTTGCATCCAGCTTACACCTGTTTCGTCATCCTCTTCAGATACGGTATGTTTCAGGTAAGCGTAACCATCATCCTCATCCAGCATCAGCGTAAGGCCGAGCTGCTGTACAAAGCCCGCAAGCTCCGTCTTATACGTGATCAATTTTTCCCAGGAAGATTTTTCCAGGTATTCCACAGGCCCTTTCAACAGCTTGATAAAAACTGAAGTGAAGGGGAGTATTTTAGTTTTATTAGACAACATATTCGTGAATCGTCAATCGTGAGTCGTGAATCGTTCCCGCCACTCTCACTTCTTATTTTTTTTTTAATTACTTATTTTGAACCCAACAGAAGTACTGCTATATATCGTCCCTTGCGTCGCACACTTCAGCATTTTGTTCTCTCCTCTTCCTCCTCTCTGCGTATCCTCTGCGCACTTTGCGATACAGTAACGCAGAGAACACAGAGGATACGCAAAGAGCACAAAGACATTTTCGTACTTAGTACTTTGTACCTCGTACTTATAGCTTACATTGTACATCTAACATCGTACATATATCTACTTACTAAACAGTAAATACGGTACTTCTATAAATTTTGTCTCCGCTTCATTGATCGCAATATGCTCCGTCATTCCACTAAGCGCTTGCACACGGCTAGCCTTGTCTTTCAGGAAACTGAAATAAGATACGATCTCAGGAATGCCGTGTTCAAGCCCTGCCGTTTCAGCTATTTCCTTCAGCGTAGCCGTTTGTTTTTGTTTCAACACATCTTCCACCTTTTGCCACAGTTTTTTCTTGTCGATAAAGCTCGTATTCAGCATACGGCTAAAGCGCTCCATGTCTGCAATAGCCTCCGAGGCATTGGCAGGTTGTTTCATTACAACAGCCTGTGCCTTTTGTTCCAGGTTTAATTTACGGTCCATCGCAAGACGGATCTCAGGCGCTTTATCTGTACCTATACCACAATTGATTGTATCATCATTTATCGCATCCAGCACCAGCTCCTTAATATTGCTGATCTGCGTCCGTAATCTTCTGTGGCGTGCAATTTCCTTTTCAGAAATAATACGGCTCAGTTTTTCCGCCATGCGGTCGTTCGCCTCATACACATTACGGCCCTGTTGCAGCAAAAGTGTTTTGATGTTTTGCAGGAACGTATTGTCCGCAGTAATATTCCTGTCTTCCAGTAGTTTGAATAATTGTTCTGTCAATAAGCGCCATTCTTCCTGGCCGGCACGCGAGATCAAAAAATCCCAGAAAGCATAGAAGCTTTTTCCCTGGTCACTGTTACGTAGTGAGTCGTATGCTTCGAAGGCATAACCTACGATAGCGCCTTTATTTAATTCAGCCTTGGTGTGATGCTCTACAATGCTACGGTGTATCTGTTTGAAGTTATCTTCCACCTCACGGAAGTCGCTGAGCAGTTCATAGCACAAACGGATAAATAATTCCAGGCGTTCCTGTACCTGCGCATTGTTATACACTTCTACAGTAGCACCCAGCTCCAGTGCTTTTATTTCACGGTCTATTGCAGCGCGTTTATTCTTCAGTTCTTCCAGGCGCATCGTGCGGTCATCTTCAGACTTCTCTACCATATCGCGCAGAGAAGAAAACAACATTTTAAACCGGCTCTCTGTTCCCACAAAATCTCTTCGCGCCAATGTCTGAAACCATTGAAACACCTTTTCCGTATGCGCACTCAATTGATATTGTGTAGTACCATCAGAGTCGGGAAAATCCTGTAATACACGTTTTTGTACCCAGTTAAGCAAGTACTTACGCGCGCGGCTTTCTTCATCCTCGCCAAATTCAATTTTCGCTTCCTCCAGGTCTTCCAGTCCATCTGCATGCAGGCTCAGCGTCTCTGCCAGTAAGTGCGTCAGTTTCGTTTCCTCTACTGAAAAATTATTCCCTTCTTTAAACACTTCGTACAAAAAGGGCAACACCCACGCAGCATTACGCATACGCAGCATCTGGATAGCCGGGGCATTATTAAATAATGAAAAGACATCCATTGTAGCCATGGCGGCAAGATAGGAGATTTTAGGTACGAAGGACAAAGTACGAAGTACGAAATAGCCACAGTTAGCGCCGATTTATCCACTGTTTGGAAGTGTTTCAGCGGTTCCAACGTTTCATTGTTTCAAAAAGGAGGTTCAAGACTTGTGAAACGTTGAAACCTGCAAACTGTTGAAACTTTTATGCATAAAAAAACGGAGCAAATAGTTGCTCCGTTTAGTGGTTGGGTTACTAGGATTCGAACCTAGACGAACAGAACCAAAATCTGTCGTGCTACCGTTACACCATAACCCAATCCGTTATTGGGCTGCAAAAATAAGGGGTGTGGTATAAAAACACAAAATATTTTTGCGATTATTTTTAAAAAGATTTGATTTCCAGCAGAGATCAGCGGGTTTTTATCCTTTATTTTGAGTAGAAATCAAGCCCGGCGCAAGAGTGAAGCCCTTTTTAGAAGGCGTTTATTGCAGTGTTGCCTATAAAAAGTGTTCCCTCTGCCAGATCATTAACCCAACATTTATTTTAATATGAGTAGCAAATTATTATTACTCAGCACATTTATCCTGCTTATGTTATTCGCTTCATTTGTATCCGACAAAAAGAGAAAAGTAGTGTTCTTTGGCGATTCCATTACACAAGCTGGTATAACGCCAAACGGCTATATCTCTGTGCTGAAAGATCTGCTGGCGAAAGATAACATTGATAATTATGAACTGATCGGTGCAGGCGTTGGCGGCAATAAAGTGTATGACCTATACCTGCGTATGGAAGAAGATGTGATAGCCAAGTCGCCGGATATTGTGGTAATATATGTAGGCGTGAATGACGTATGGCATAAGCGCACCTCCGGCACAGGAACAGATGCCGATAAGTTTGAAAAGTTTTATCGCGCCATGATCAGAAAATTCCAGGCGGCAAACATTAAAGTAGTTGTAGCTACACCCGCAGTAATAGGGGAGAAGAACAACTGCACCAATCCACAGGACGGTGAGCTAAACCAATACAGCGACATCATCAGGCGCATTGCAGCCAGTACACGATTACCGTTGGTTGATCTTCGTGCTAAATTTCTTGAATACCTCGCAACAAATAACCCGGACAACAAAGACAAAGGGGTATTAACAACAGACGGCGTTCATATGAATGATGAAGGCAACAGGTTTTTAGCAAATGCCATGTGGGATGTGGTGAAGGAGGTGAAATGAATTTGAAAATGAGATAATTTGAAAATGCTGGATGGTTCAATTGTTTAATTGTTGCATGGTTATATTGTTGGGCGTTGCTCATCTCTCTGTGTTCTTTGCGTAACCTCCGCGTCCTTTGCGATACTTAGCAGGTTTGCGTGGAACCTTCGCACCAATAACAATTTGACCATATAGCAATAAAACGATCTACGCTATAAAATATTCCCTCATCACTTCATCCACTTCCTCCGCATGGTCCATAACCATTAAATGCTTTCCATGTTTAACGGATGCATTACAAGTTACACAACGATAGGGAAGTAACAGGTCTAACGTGCCATGTATATGAAATACGTTGGGCGGAACCGTTTCATTATCCCAATGAACCACAGCATTTACAGCCCATGTATTGAAGGGAACATTGCTCTCCGCAATGATCTGTTTGAATATTTTGATTGAAGCTTTCTGCTCCGCACCAAACAGCCAGTTACACTTGCTTGCAATAAAGCGCATCAGTCCATCCGGCAACCACTTGTAAGCGGGGAAATATTTGCAAGCCCGTATCCAGGCAGGTAGTTCGTGTTTTGTTTTGGCGCTGGAAATAATGAATGCTTTGATGGCGGTATCTCTTTTAGCGATTTCTACAGCCAGCATTCCGCCGAAAGATATTCCGACAATATATGGATGCTCATCCGGTATCAGCTCACGCATACGTGGCGCGTATGCAGCTAACGTTTCGCCAGGCAAAGCAGGAATCCAGTCAAGAAATACCGGCTCACAAAAAGACAGGTCCAGGAAGTGGAACACGCTTTTGTCTGCGCCTAATCCTGACAGGAAGTAGATTTTCAAATGATATATTGTTTAATTGTTGAATTGTTTTATGATCACAACGTCAAATAACAATGTAACCATAAAACAATTCAACAATATACCACTACAATATACTTATTTCCTTTTGTTTCAACGCCTGGTAAATAGCGGTTAGTACAAGACTGCGGGTTAGTTGTTCTGTGTGAATATTGTTTACCCAGAACAGTACCTTCACTTCAGCCGCGCTATCGTTAATAGAAGAGACTAGTATTTCTTTAGGCAAACGCTGCATTACCATTTCTGATGCATTCAGCGAATCCATAATCGCAGTTTTAGCCACTTCAAGTAAGTCTACAGGCTGTAATTTAAAAGTAAGCACTGCGCGTATATGATCATTGGACAACGTCCAGTTGGTAACTCTTCCAGACAGTAGGTCTCCATTTGGAATAATGATCTCTGCACCATCCTCGGTTATCATCCTGCTGGAGCGTATGCCCATATCTTTTACCTTGCCTTTTTTATCAGATATTTCAATGAAGTCACCGATCTGGAACGGACGCTCGAAAATGAGGATCACACCAGATACAAGATTGTTTACAATTGTCTGTAAGCCTAAACCAATACCAACACCTAAGGCACCTAGCACCACCGTTATTTTATCTACAGCCAAACCACTGGCTGCGATAGCCAATAAGAAACCTGCCAATAAAAGCAATAAGCGTATGATAGCCAGTTTAGAATTTTTCTTACTGGCCTGTGTGGCAAAATCATCTTCTGTTTCACCAAGAAAATAGCCCACATATTTCTGTAAAATGTTAGAGACATATATGATCACAAAGAACAACAACACGTGACTTGCGGTAAACGTAATGCTGCCTATTGTATGAGCCGTATTGAGCAAGCGGCTGAGTAAGCTATACAGGATAGGATAGATGTTGAGGTTTGCAAAGAGTATAATAAACCAGCAGATGATGGCTACTGTAGACAGAAGTTTCGTAAAGCTCTTTTGTATTTTCTCGTAATTGAACGATGCTGTTTTGCCACCCTTAACTCTTGTCGCAATCATTTGCAGGTGTAAAAATTCTGCAACCAACTGTATAAAAACAGATAGCCCGATCAGTTGTGTAATGCTGAAAATAGCGGCACTACTCATTACTTTGGATACAGAGAGGCGTCCCGTAAAATTACACAAAACGGCAAGCGCATTAAGTGCGATAAAAATGCCAATTGCTATCCTCGAAAATTTCTGTAAGAATAACATGTTTTTGAAAACCCGGAAAAGATAAAACCCAAATACGACCGAGCCAATATTTGCAGCCAATAGCAATAGACGGAAAGGGATACCTGCGTTATTAATAACATGACTAAAGCCAAACAGGAAGTAAAGAATAAGTATAGCTACCCACACAAGAAATGTTTTCCTGTTCCATGTATTCCACAGCTTAATAGTCAGAACGATCAACAGGGAAAACTGTATGAGCTGTATATAAATAACCGGTGGATTAAGATCGAAGAAAGGTACAATGGTTAACATAAGCACCAGTGTACTCAACACCGGAACCGGTTTTATGTGCGTAATATTCGCCTTCTGCAGAGCAGCTTGTTCATTATTCTTTTTAATAATGAAGAAATTGCGCATTACCCATAACAAGAAGACTAAACCAATGAGACCGATCCACAACCAGTTGTCCGATACCTTTTTGAAATAATAATTCAGTATCCTTTTCTGAATGTTCACCGACTTCTCTCTTGCATCCTTCGTGATAACCTGTGTTGAGTCATTTTTAAATTGCCAAAGCGGAGAGTATTCCTGGGAGAAAGCGCCGCGGCTGTTTCTCATCAATTGCCTGCGAATGGAGTTTTGCATTTCCATAGACTGGAAATAACTGTTAGATACGCTGGCCTGCAGGGTATTTACCTTAGCAAGGTTATCATTCATACGGGCAGAAGCTTTTATCCACTTTTCTTTTAATCCGGTCAGCTCTGTCTTATAGAGTTCACGGAAAAGGGTATCTGCTTTTACTTGTTTTAAAAACGCTGTATCATTCTTAAAGCCTTGCATGGTTACATGCATGCTGATTAGTTCTTTGTTGTAGTCAAATAGCTGTGTTCTCCATGCATCCAACTGCGCTTGCATATCTGTCAGCAACACCTGGAACAATTGTATGTTCCTGGAGTTGAGCATATTCGTATTATTCGTCAGCGCATCATTTATAAGAGCAAGGTTGTTCTGAATTTCCGGTAGCTGGCTCTCGATCGGTTTTGTATCCACCCCGCGTGAAGTCATACCGATCTTGTTCAGCGTAGTATGCAGCAGTTCCACCTTCTTCAGTAGACTGTCGGAACTAATATAAACACTGGCATCCTGGGATGGGGGTGTTTTAAGGGTATCAGCCGGAACATTTTGTGCAAATGACGGCAGAGATGCCGCAGCAATAAAAAGAAAAAGCAAAAAGGTGTTTTTGAAAAATGAATACATAAAGTAGTCTTATTAATATTGGCTTTTAAACGTAAAAAGGTAGCTGTTTATTTACGCAGCTACCTTTCAAGATATTCAATAATGGGAAATTATAGATGAATGTTATTTATTTCCCGACAGGATGTCGTGCCCCAGTTTGTCACGCTTCGTTTCCAGGTAACGTTCGTTGTGCGGGTTAGGCTTTACCTCTATCGGTACTATTTCCTCTATTTCAAGACCATAACCACTCAGGCCGGAGCGTTTACGCGGATTGTTGCTCATCAGCTTCAGCTTTGTCACATTCAGGTAACGCAATATCTGAGCGCCCACGCCATAATCTCTTAAGTCCATACCAAAACCAAGGTGCAGGTTTGCCTCTACCGTATCCATTCCTTCCTCCTGCAGCTTATAAGCACGCAGTTTATTCATCAGGCCAATGCCGCGCCCTTCCTGGTTCATATATAATATAATACCCTTGCCTTCTTTTTCCACCATCTGCATAGCCTTGTGCAACTGCTCACCGCAGTCACAGCGGAAACTACCCAAAATATCGCCGGTAAAGCAACTGGAGTGTACGCGGGTCAGAACCGGTTCTCCATCCTGCCATTCACCTTTGATCAGGGCAAGATGCTCATTATTGGTATTCTTTTCTTTAAAAGCCACTAGTTTAAAATGCCCGTATTGAGTAGGCATATCCACACGCACCACTTCTTCTATCAGTGAGTCCGTTTTCATACGGAACTCAATCAAATCCTTGATAGAGATGATCTTAAGATCAAATTTTTTGGCAATCACTTCCAGTTCTGGCAATCTCGCCATTGTACCATCCTCGTTCATAATCTCCACCAGTACGCCAGCAGGCTCAAAACCAGCCAGCCTTGCCAGGTCCACAGTAGCTTCTGTATGACCGGTACGTCTTAAAACGCCCCCGTTTTTTGCCCTTAATGGGAAAATATGGCCCGGGCGGCCCAGTTCTTCCGGTTTTATAGCAGGATCTATTAGTGCCTGTACTGTTTTAGCCCTGTCATGCGCGCTAATGCCCGTAGTACAGCCATAGCCTAGCAGGTCAATGCTTACAGTAAAAGGAGTGGCATGTAACGCCGTATTATTATTAACCATCAGGTTAAGCTCCAGTTCATCGGCACGTTCCTCTGTCAGCGGTGCGCAAATAAGGCCGCGGCCCTCTTTGCTCATAAAATTGATTATTTCCGGGGTTACATTGTGGGCTGCGGTTACAAAATCGCCCTCATTCTCCCTGTCCTCATCATCTACTACTATTACCAGTTTGCCTTTCTTTATGTCCTCAATCGCACTTTCTATTGAATCGAGCATAGAATATTTTTTTATTAATCGGTAAACTCCAAGCAGCAAAATTACGCTTTATGTTGGCTATAAGTAAAAATTAACTATGCTTTGAAAAGGATAAAAACCGCATTTCGACACCTTAAAATACCATTATAAGGTAATATTTTGTTAACAATATGTTGAAATTGTACGGCTAATATTCTATTTCTTTGCAGCTTGAAAACTTAACCATTATGCTTAGCAAGAGAATCTTACAAGTGTTATTTGTATTGATGATGCTTGTGCCGGTTTTTTCAATGGCACAGGTCACGACCAGTAGTATTACTGGTACGGTAAAAACATCAGATAAGAAGGCTTTAGATGGAGCATCTATTACCGCTACCCACCAGCCGTCTGGAACAGTTTACACGACTATTTCGAGGAAAAATGGCGCATTCAACCTTCCAGGTCTCCGTATCGGCGGCCCATATTCAATTAAAATAGAATATGTTGGTTTAAAAACGCAAACTTTTGAGAACGTTACATTGGCTTTAGGTGAAGCTTATGACGTGAACGCAGTAATGGACGACAACACTGCTATTAACGAGAACGTAGTAGTAACTACAGGCATTAAAAGAAAGAGTGCGGCTGATAAAACAGGTGCATCTACAGTACTTAACTCAAGAGTACTGACAACAATGCCTACTATTTCCCGTAGCATTACAGACTTTACAAGGATGACGCCACAGGCGGGCAGCAGCAACAGCTTCGCTGGTCGTGATGGCCGTTACAACAACATCCAGTTTGACGGTGCAAACCTGAACAATAACTTTGGTCTGAGCACTGACCCACTTCCTGGTGGTGGTACATTCCAGCCAATTTCATTGGATGCGATCGATGAGATTGCTGTAAACATTGCTCCGTACGACGTACGTCAGTCTGGTTTTACAGGTGCTGGTATCAACGCAGTAACAAAGAGTGGTAATAACGATTTCCACGGTTCTGCTTATGGATACTACAGGAACGAAAAATATAATGGTACTAAAGTTGGCAACAACGACATCGGAAGAGGTGCGCCAACTACTAACAAAACATACGGTGCTACATTCAGCGGCCCGATTATTAAAAACAAATTATTCTTCTTTGCTAACTATGAGCATGAAGAAAAAACTTACCAGGGTGTAACTTTCTCACCTGCTGGTGGTTCTGGAAGAGGTAACGCTTCTACTACACCGGTAGACTCACTTAAGAAGTTCTCTGACTTTTTGAGAAGTACTTATGGTTATGAGACAGGTGCTTATGACAACTTCCCTGCTTTGACTGCAAAAGCTACTAAATTCCTGGCTAGAGTAGACTGGAATATCAATAAACAAAACAGGCTGACAGTTAAGTATAGCGACTACAAAAGTGATGACTATACTGTACTGAATGGATCTAGTATCCCGAATGGCGGTGGTTTTTCTGTTACCGGCGGTACAGGAACACTTAGCAGGTTGCCACAGAACAGGTTCAGCGCAGCTTCTATGAGCTTCGAAAACTCTAACTACGGTACGCACCACATTGTTCGTACTGGTACAGTAGAGTTGAACAGTACTTATAGCAAAATCTCTAACCAGTTATTGGCTACAATCACTAAGATCCAGGATACACGTACAATACCTGGTGGACAGGTATTCCCTACTATTGATATCTTCAATGGTACAAGCGGCCCTGGTCAGAACTATATGTCTGCTGGTAATGATCCGTTTACAAACAACAACGACATTATCAATAACATCTACAGCTTTACAGACAACTTTACCTATTATGTAAACAAGCACACACTGACTGCTGGTGTAAACTACGAGTATCAGAAAGTGGCTAACATGTTCATGGGTGGTTCTAGCAGCTATTATGCTTACAACAGCCTGAACGACTTCATGACTGGTAAAGCACCTGTGTATTATGCATACACTTACTCTCTTGTTGACGGCAAACCAGCAGTTTATTCTGCAGAGTTGAAATTTGCTCAGCTTGGTTTCTATGTTCAGGATGAGATTAAAGTGAACAATAAATTTAAATTGACTGCAGGTATCCGTATCGATAAACCAATCTATACAGAGAACCCATTAGAGAACCCTGCTATCACAGCGTTGACTTTCCCTGACAAAGATGGTAACCCTACACACTACAACACTGGAAAATGGCCTGAATCAAGATGGTTGGTTTCTCCACGCGTAGGTTTCCGTTGGGATGCATTTGGTGACAAGTCTCTGATCGTTCGTGGTGGTACTGGTATCTTCGCAGGTAAAATACCTTTCGTATTCCTGACTAACATTCCTACTAACTCAGGTATGTATCAGTTCGGCGGTGCTATTACAAATGCTGCTACTTTGGCTGGTATTACATTTAATCCTAAGCCAAATGCTTATCAGAACCTGTTCCCGTCTACAGCAGGCGCTACAGTTCAGCCAAACATTGTAATGGTTGACCCTAACTTCAAATTCCCTACTGTATTCAGAACAAACCTTGCTATCGATAAAAATCTTGGCAATGGCTTTAACCTGACTTTGGAAGCATTGATCACTAAAGACATCAATGCGGTGAAAATGCGTAACGCAAACCTGAAAGCAGCTACTGGTGAGTTCTCTGGTCCAGACACAAGACCTCGCTATGTATCTACAGCAAACTCTGACAGGTATATCTATCCAAACATTACCAGTGCAATCGTATTGGAGAACACATCTAAAGGATATTCTTCTTCATTGACTGCAATGCTGAGCAAAAACTTTGATAAAGGTTTTTATGGTTCAGTAGCGTACACATATTCTGTAGCAAAAGATGTAACAGCTAACCCTGGTAACCAGGCGTCATCTGTATGGAACTCTAACCCTAACGTAGGTACTTCAAACGACGTAGAGTTAGCAACTTCTTCATTTGTTACACCACACCGTATCGTAGCAAACGTTTCTTACCGTTTTGCTTATGCTAAGCATTTTGCAACTACTATCTCATTGTTCTATCAAGGTTCTTCTTATGGCAACCTGAGCTACATAGTTAACGGCGATATCAATGGTGACGGTAACAGCTCTACAGACCTGATGTTTATTCCTAATTCTGCACAGGACCTGAACTTTGAGCAATACTCTCAGACAGTAAATGGTGTTGTGTACACATTTACAGCTCAGCAACAAGCTGCTGCTTTGGACAAATTCATCAACAACTCATCTTACCTGAGCAAACACAGAGGCGAATATGCTGGCAGATATGCTGCACGTTACCCTTGGTATAACAGGGTAGATGCAAGGTTCTTACAAGAGTTCTATATCAATAGCGGTAAAACTAAACACACTTTACAGTTTAGTGCGGACATCCTGAACCTGCCAAACTTGCTGAACAAATATTGGGGTGGCACTCCTTTCTATTCAGTGAACAACCCACTGGTATATAGAAGTGTAAATGCGAATAACCAACCTGTTTACCGTATGGCAAACCAGAATGGTTTATTGGTAACAAATCCATTTGGCACATCTCAGACAACATCAAGCACTTGGGGCTTACAGTTAGGTTTGAAATATTTCTTTTAATCGTGGATAGAGACACAAATACTTTGTTCATGTAAATCAAATAGTATGAAAAAGAATTTAATTACCGTATTAAGCATATCAACACTCGTGTTATTATTTGCTGCCTGCACAAAAGACAATAGCAGCATTGGTGATACAGAGAAAAAACTGCCGGCTATCTCCGTATCAAACTACGGTCTGGTTAACCAGGTTAGCCCATTCAATGCATCGGATGTAATCCTGGTAAATTTTGCGGCATCAGTTACAGGAACAACAACCGGCGAATTTGACATCGCATGGCTGGATGCTTCTAACAAAACAGTAGACAGCACACACTTTGGAAGCTGGAATGCAGACTCTACAAAGACTACAGGTCATAAAATAGTTGCAAAATCACTTCCAACTACATACCCTAACACAACTGTGTATGAGGGTAACCTTTACCTGAAATTGTCTAAACTACCTACAGGAAATAAATCTTATGGCCTGAAATTATATGGTAGAACAAGCGATGGTAAAGTATCAACACCAACAGTAGTAGCTAAGTTTATTACAGTTAACTAATATTATCAAACGTTGATATAAAAAAGCCATCCGCCTCAGGCGGGTGGCTTTTTTTGTACCCAGACCCGGGCATAAGCATAATCATTGTTGTTCGACTAAAATCAATAGATAGTTGTCTGTAAACGTTTCCCGGAATGGATTGTACACGAAGAAGAATGGTTTCAAAATTGGGAAGTTCCTCAGGCAGCTTTTTAAAGAAAAACGTCCGGCCTCAGAAAAGCTGCGTTAAGAAAATTGGCATGAACGCCGGAAAAATCCATTGCTGTTTGAGCCATACGCAACTTACTTACATATGCTGTCTGCGGTGAGTTCAATGGATTTCGGCGGTCGGGACAATTTTTAGCCTGCTTTTCTGGAGCCTTGATTTTTTTGGTTACTTTTTGTATCAAGACAAAAAGTGACACCGTCGGTAGACAAATGAGCGCTTGCAATTGAAGATCCACCAAACTTAATCGGACAACATGAAGCATAATATATTCGTAACACCATTTTCCTCATTCCCCCGTTAGGTTCTATGATATTTGTGTATAAGGTTGCACAACACTTTTTATAACGTATTAGTATAGTGGCTATGTGCCGGCAAGCACGGACGCCGCAAGCAAAATCCAACATCCAAAACCGACAAGCCTGGGGTTGTGTCCAAAGCCGGAGCAACCTCTTTTTTATTAGTGGTATTTTTCAATCCCCGCTTACCCTTACCTTCGTTTTCCTAAGTTGATGACTACTATGCGTAAACTGGTATCTTTCGCCCTGGGAATTATCTTATCTCTATATACTATTGTATCTACAGCCCAGACTCCCGCTACTTACAGCAGTGCAGACATTTACCTGCAGTTAAAAAAACTCAATGTACTGGGCAGTGTCTTATATATAGCGGCACACCCTGACGATGAGAACAATGCCTTTTTGCCTTACCTGGCAAAAGAGAAGCTGTACCGTACAGCGTACCTGAGCCTGACGCGAGGCGATGGCGGACAAAACCTGATCGGTAGTGAGCAGGGAATAGAACTGGGTATGATCCGTACACAAGAGCTGCTTGCTGCAAGAAGAATGGACGGTGCTGAACAGTATTTCAGTACTGCGTTTGAGTTTGGCTACAGTAAAAGTTTTAATGAAGCCCTCCGTATCTGGGATAAGGAGAAAATACTGGGAGATGTTGTGTGGATGATCCGCCAATATCAGCCGGATATTATTATTACCCGCTTCCCTATGGATGCGCGTGCCGGGCATGGGCATCACTCGGCATCTGCTATACTCGCAAACGAAGCTTTCAAAGCAGCGGCTGATCCTAACCGTTTTCCTGAGCAATTAAAGAAAGGTGTAAAAGTATGGCAGGCAAAACGCATATTGTGGAACACATTCAACTTTGGCAACACTAATACTACTTCTGAAGATCAGTTAAAGATCAATATTGGTGAGTACAATAATCTATTGGGTAAAAGCTATGGCGAAATAGGTGCAGAAGCGAGAAGCATGCACAAAAGCCAGGGCGAAGGAAGGCCGAGAAGAAGAGGAGAGGCGTATGAGTATTTTGCTACAACCGGTGGTGATGCGCCTAAGACGGACTTAATGGATGGAATAGTGACCGACTGGAAGAGAGTAAAAGGCGGAGAAAAGATACAGGCAATGATCAATGCGATCATGGGCAACTTCAAAATAGAGCAACCACAACAGTCCGTGCCAGCGTTGGTAAAGCTATACCAGGCCATTAAACAACTGGAAGATGGTTATTGGCGTAATCAGAAATTAGCAGAAGTACAATCGATCATAGAAAATTGCGCAGGACTGTTTGTAGATGCAACTACTACACAGGAATGTGCCCTGACCGGTGATGCTGTGAAAGTAAATTGCTTTATAAACAAACGCAACGATTGCAATGTACAATTGAAGCAAGTAACAATAGATGGCGTAACTGTTCCTAAAGCAGAGGCTTTACAAACTGGTATCAACTATCAATACAACCTGGATGTAACCATTCATGAGCCTGCGTCTACTACACAACCGTATTGGTTGCAACAGCCGCAAAAGCCGGGCAACTTTGAAGTGGCTTCACAGGAACTGGTAGGGCTTGCCTGGAACAAACCTTTGTGGAATGCTTCTTTTGTAATAGAAATAGAAGGAGAAACGTTTACCGTAAACCGTGCGGTACAATATAAATATACAGACGCTGCTAAAGGTGAACTATACCAACCGTTTGTTGTGTGCCCGCAAGTATCCATTATAGTTAACCCCGGTGTTGTACTGATGAATGTAAAACCCGTAGACCGGAAAGACATGCCGGAAATGCCGGTTATGCACATCTCTTACAAACCATCTTTTACAATGAAAGGCATACCTGTTTCATTGTACATTAAACAAAATGGCAGTACAAAAGCTGTGTTTGAAAATGAGGCGAAAGATTTTGAAAAAGATAAGTTGTACAATATAGATGTACCTGTTGCCAACTATTACAATAAAGAGCATGGTAACGTGCTAAGTGTGCTGATGAAAATAAAAGTGGATGGCAAAGAATATACATTCAATGAATTTTTCAAAACCATCTCTTACGATCATATACCAACCATTCACTACTTCGTTCCTAATAATGTTAAGTTAATTAGTGATGAGGTAAAAACGGCTGGTAAGAAAGTAGGCTATATTACAGGCGCTGGCGACATGGTGCCGGATGCATTGGTACAGGCTGGTTATGACGTAACACTTTTGTCGGACAAAGATCTGACAGAGGGCAACCTGAAACAGTTTGATGCGATCATAACGGGAGTAAGGGCTTACAACCTGTTTGACTACCTGACTAATAAGTACGATATTATGATGCGGTATGTACAAAACGGTGGTAACCTGATTGTACAATACAATCGTAATAACCAGGTGGGAAGTGCAAGAGCGAAGATTGGGCCATATCCGTTTACTATAAATAGTGGGTCACGCGTAACGGAAGAAGACGCAAAAGTGAATTTCCTGTTGCCAAGCCATTCTGTACTAAATTATCCGAATAAGATCACTGATAAAGATTTTGAAGGTTGGGTACAAGAGCGCAGTACTTACCAGGCAGAGCAGGTAGATAGTCACTATGAAGCACCGCTAGGCATGAATGACACAGGGGAGAAGCAGAGTAGTGGAAGTTTACTGATAGCGCCGTATGGCAAAGGCAACTTTGTATATGCAAGCCTCGTATTCTTCAGGCAGCTACCGGCAGGAAATGTAGGTGCATATAAGCTAATGGCAAACCTGGTTGGCTTACCTCAACATAAATCGAATTAAAGATGAGTGAGGGAAATAAAGGCCGCCGTCGTATAAGTATTGGGCTATTAGTAATTATAGGTGTTGTCATCGGTGTCTTGATCAAGAGCGTACGGGCAGGCTTGCTTATCGGTTTGGTAATAGGATTACTGGCCGGAAGTTTAGCGGGGGGGAAGAAGTAGATTGTTATATTGTTGAATGGTTATATTGTTTAATTGTTGATATGATCGAATGAATAAAACAATTTGGCCATAAAACAATGCAACAATTAATCACTTCATAAGCAATGTCTCTATAACTTTTTATATAAACGAGTACAATGAAACAGAACACTGATACTACCAAATGGAACTATTGGTACACAGCAGTTATTGCTACACTGTTGCTGCTCATTGCTTTCTTTATCTGGTTCACTAAACATTTTTCATGAGCAGTCTCGACTGGATAGTTTTAATAGGAACGCTTGCCTGTATAGTTACCTATGGCTTATATAAAAGCCGTACGGAAAAAAGCATGGAGGCTTATTTCCTTGTTAACCGGTCTATGCCTTGGTACCTGATCCTGTTAAGCATCATGGGCACGCAGGCGAGCGCAGTCACCTTTCTTTCAGCACCAGGGCAGGCATTTACAGATGGCATGCGTTTTCTGCAATACTATTTTGGGCTACCCATAGCTATGGTTATTCTCTGTGTCACATTTGTACCTTTATATGGCAAACTAAAAATATTTACAGCCTACGAATATCTTGAACAGCGGTTTGATGTAAAGACACGCACATTTACCTCCTTTTTATTTCTCTTGTCAAGAGGGTTGTCTACCGGCATCAGCATTTATGCGCCCTCCATTATCTTATCTTCCCTGCTAGGATGGGATATTTACTGGACGAATATATTTATGGGTGGCCTGCTCATTATCTATACTGTAACTGGTGGCGCAAAAGCAGTTGCCTATACACAACAGCTACAACTGCTCATCATACTTGGCGGCATGTTCGTAGCCGGGTATCTCATTGTACACAAACTACCTGAAGGCGTAAGCTTTTCTGATGCTTTGAAAGTAAGCGGTGCATCCGGAAAGCTAAATGTGATCACCTCTGGTATTAAATCTCAAGGCTTCGACTGGAAAGACCGGTACAATTTGATCAGTGGTATTATAGGTGGCGCATTTTTAGCGCTCTCTTATTTTGGTACAGACCAGAGCCAGGTAGGGCGTTACTTAACTGCTAAGAATGACCGGGAAAGCAAGCTTGGCCTTTTGATGAATGGGTTAGTAAAAGTGCCGATGCAGTTTTTCATCCTCTTAATAGGTGCATTGTTATTTACTTTCTACCAGTTTAATAAACAGCCGATCTTTTTCAATGATGCTGTAAAAGAGAAAGTATATCAGAGTGCGTATGGCGATTCTTTACGTGCTGTAAATACGGCTTACGAAAAGGCATCTGCGGATAAGCAAGTATTGGTAAGGTCTTATGTAGATGCCATACATGAAAAAAAAGAAGAAGCCACTCCGGGTATTAAAGCAAATATTCAACAGGCAGATCATCATATAGATTCCCTACGTACTACTTACAAAAAATATTTAAGTAAGGCGGATGCTTCTATTGATACAAATGATACCAATTATATCTTTCTCAAGTTTGTTGTTGACTATTTACCGGCAGGCCTGGTAGGTCTGCTGATCGCCATCATTTTCTTAGCCGCCTGGGGATCCATCGCAGCAGCCTTAAACTCACTGGCGTCCTGCACGATGATCGACTTTTATTGCAGGTTCAAGCATCATCATGCGCATCCTGATCAGCAGGATGTAGATGATGAAAAGAAGTATAAGCTTTCCAAATGGTTCACCTTTGCATGGGGTGTGTTCTGTATAGTTGTTGCGCAGTTCTCCAACCGCATGGGCAGCCTGATAGAAGCTGTAAACATATTAGGCTCACTCTTCTATGGAGTGATACTGGGAATTTTTCTTGTAGCCTTTTATATGAAGAAAATAAAAGGTAATGCTGTCTTCTGGGCAGCAGTAATAAGCGAGCTGATCGTAATTGTTCTGTTCATTCTCGACCGTTATAATATTATTGGCTTAGGCTTCCTGTGGTTCAACGTAATAGGAGCGGCCTTGGTGATTTTATTCGCAGCATTGTTTAATAAGTTTGCGGGCAAACAGGAATTCACCGCGAAGACGCAGAGAGCGGGAAGTTAACGCAGAGAAAATATGACTTGCAGAAAACACAGAAGCCGCGGAAATTTACTTTGTGTTCTCTGCGATATCCTTTGCGTTCTTTGCGATACTTGGCGTCTTTGCGTGAAAAGTAGCACAAAGGATACAGAGAAACGCAAAGCAATTAAACAATACAACGATGTAACAATTTAACAATATAACCATACAACAATTACTTCCTTACCCACACACTCACACTACCCGCACGCACTAAAAATCGCCCTACACCATCATCATTGATTTTCACTTCTTCTGTACGATTGCCTAAAAAATCTATATTGACCGTTCCTGCTTTATCCTTACCCATATCAATATCCTTATACCCATCATCACCATTACAGATCAGTACAACACAACCGGAATTTTCATGTGCTGCATCACCATACCTCACCCAACCAATACAATTAGCATGATCAAAAATATCCGTTTGGTCACCATACGCAAAGCGTTGGCGCGCCTGTAATAAAAGTTCAATCTTATCAACCTTAGGCATTGATATATGGTACTCGTTACCATCACCACCCTTGTCTGTATAATCTGCGCCAAACAGGTCAGGGTAAAACACACAAGGGTAGCCATCTTTACGCAGCAGTATAGCAGCATACGCCAGCGGCTTAAACCAAGGCTCTACCGGGGCTTCCAGCGATTGCAAAGGCTGTGTATCGTGGTTAGCAACCAGCGTCACCGCTTTGTCTGGCCTAGTGCTAACAAGTGTATCTTCGAACAGTTTAGCCAGGTCAAAATCTTTCCCACCTTTAGAGGCTGCATGGAACCTGTGTTGCAATATGGCATCAAACAGCGCGACCCGCTCGTTCGTAGCCGCGAGGTAATCAAGGAGTAACTGCACATTATTCGTCTCCCAATATTCACCTACCACAAACATGGGCTTATCAATAGCAGGCTCATGTTCTATATACTCCAGCCATTCATTAAAAAAATCAGGTGTAATGTGTTTGATGGCATCCAGTCTTAATCCATCAAAATGAAGTGTTTCATAAAACCATTTGATCCAATATTTCAATTCCCCTGTTACATTGGGGTTTCGAAATTCAATGTCCGCATGCATCAGGTAATCAAAGTTTCCCATTTCCTCGCTCGGCACATTCTCCCAGTCATTCCCATACTCATTCAATAATTTATAAACGCCACTTTCATTTTTAGATGCATCGTAGTCTACGCCGGTAAAACTGTGGAAATCCCAAACGTATGTGGAGTATTTTCCATTCCTGCCAGGAAAGAAGAATTTTGTGTAAGCTTCTATCTCATACGGCGCTGAGATTATCTCATTCCGGTTTTGCGGATCTACCTTTACTGCCTTCACCTTCTCCTTTTCGTCTGCGCCACCTTTATGATTCACCACCACATCCATATATATGGCAATCCCGCGTTCCTGCGCAGTTTTTATTGCATCTATTAATTCCTGTTTAATGCCGTATTTAGTTGATATAGAACCCTTTTGGTCAAATTCCCCCAGGTCAAAAAGGTCATATGTATCATAGCCGATAGACAGATCTCCATGGATGCCCTTATATACAGGCGGAAGCCATGCGGAATGGAAGCCGAGGCTTTCCAGGTAAGGGGCATCTTGTTTTAACTTTTTCCAAAGAGAGTGATCTGTGGGGTAATACCAGTGGAAATACTGGATAAGGGTTCCGTTTAACATAACTATTCTGTATTTTTATATGTGGCTGGTAATGAGAAAGTCGTGCCTATTGTTTGTAAAACATATAAATACCCCTCCTGTTCATTAGCAAAACAATAAGTTAGTGCCTGGGTTAGCGCTTGGTATAAAATTTGTTTTAAAATGTGCCTTTCATTTCTTAATTTTGCCATCCTTTATTTTGGGCGAACTATCAATTTAGGTTAAGGAAATGGCCATTTATTCCGAAATCTATTGAAGTTCAACGCGTTGAGGTGAAATTCCTCCCCAAAATCATTAAGAAAAAAACCGGTTAATTACAGATATGTCATCAACTAAAGTGCAAAACAGGATCAGCTTCGGTAAATCAAAACACCTGGCTGAGACCCCTGACCTATTAGACATTCAGTTAGAATCGTTCCGTGAATTTTTCCAATTAGAAACTACACCTGACAAGCGTAACAACGAAGGTCTGTTCCGTGTGTTTAAGGAAAACTTTCCTATTACAGACACGCGTAACATTTTCGTATTGGAGTTCCTGGATTATTTCATTGATCCACCACGCTACACTATTGACGAGTGTATGGAGCGTGGATTGACGTATGCGGTTCCTCTGAAGGCGAAGTTGCGTTTGAGCTGTAACGATGAAGAGCACGTTGACTTCCAGACAATCGTTCAGGATGTGTTTCTGGGTAATATCCCATACATGACCCCTCGTGGTACATTTGTGATCAATGGCGCTGAGCGTGTGGTAGTATCACAGTTACACCGTTCACCTGGTGTATTCTTTGGCCAGTCTGTTCACCCAAATGGTACTAAAATCTACTCTGCACGTGTGATCCCGTTCAAGGGCGCATGGATGGAGTTTGCTACAGATATCAACAACGTAATGTATGCGTACATTGACCGTAAGAAGAAATTCCCGGTTACTACGCTTTTACGTTCTATCGGTTTCGAAACGGATAAAGATATCCTGGAACTGTTCGGTATGGCTACGGAAGTACCTGCTGACAAGAAATCATTACAAAAACAAATTGGCAAAAAGCTGGCAGCCCGCGTACTCCGTACATGGGTTGAAGACTTTGTGGATGAGGACACCGGAGAGGTTGTGTCTATCGAGCGTAACGAGATCGTTATGGAGCGTGACACAGTACTTGATGAAGATGCGATCGACACAATTGCTGATCTGGATGTGAAAAGCGTATTCGTACAGCGTGAAGACGTTGGCGGAGACTATGCGATCATCTACAATACATTAAACAAAGATACTTCGAACAGTGAACTGGAAGCCGTTCAGCACATCTACCGCCAATTGCGTGGTGCTGATGCTCCGGATAACGAAACTGCGCGTGGTATCATCGATAAATTATTCTTCAGCGACAAACGTTATGACCTGGGCGAAGTTGGCCGTTACAAGATCAACCGCAAACTGGGTGTAACACAGAAGCTGCAGAACAAAGTATTGACAAAAGAAGACATCATTGAGATCATCAAATACCTGGTGCGTTTAACAAACCAGAAAGCTGAGATCGATGATATTGATCACCTGAGCAACCGTCGCGTGCGTACAGTAGGCGAGCAGTTATACGCTCAGTTCGGTGTTGGTCTGGCTCGTATGGCACGTACTATCCGTGAAAGGATGAACGTTCGTGACAATGAGGTGTTTACCCCGGTAGACCTGATCAATGCAAGAACACTTTCTTCTGTTATCAACTCATTCTTCGGTACTTCCCAGTTGTCTCAGTTCCTAGACCAGACGAACCCACTGTCTGAGATCACGCACAAGCGTCGTATCTCTGCGTTAGGCCCAGGTGGTCTGAGCCGTGAGCGTGCTGGCTTTGAGGTGCGTGACGTACACTATAGCCACTATGGCCGTCTGTGTACTATCGAAACACCGGAAGGTCCGAACATCGGTCTGATCTCTACACTTTGCGTACACGCGAAGATCAATGATATGGGCTTCATCGAAACGCCTTACCATAAAGTAAGTGACGGTAAAGTGGACCTGAAGAGCTTGAAATTCCTGAGTGCGGAAGAAGAAGATACAGCTAAGATTGCCCAGAGCAACGTGGAGTTGGATGAGAAAGGTAACTTCATCGAAGAAAAAATCGTAAGCCGCGAAACTGGTGACTTCCCGATTTTGGAAAAGAGCGAAGTGGAATACATGGACGTTGCACCTAACCAGATCGTTGGTTTGAGTGCCTCCCTGATTCCGTTCCTTGAGCATGATGACGCCAACCGTGCGCTGATGGGATCAAACATGCAACGTCAGGCTGTACCATTGATCCTTCCACAGGCGCCTGTAGTAGGTACCGGCCTGGAAGGTAAAGCAGCACGTGATGCGCGTATTCAGATACACGCAGAAGGTAATGGTGTTGTAGAGTTTGTAGATGCTAAAGAAATTCACGTTCGTTACGATAGAAATGATAATGACCGCCTGGTTAGCTTCGAAGACGATCTGATCGTTTACAAGTTGACTAAGTTCATCAAAACCAACCAGTCTACATCTATCAACCTGCGTCCTGCCGTAAGAAAAGGACAAGAGGTGAAAAAAGGTGACTTCCTGACTGAAGGCTATGCAACTAAAGACGGCGAACTGGCACTTGGACGTAACCTGCAGGTAGCATTCATGCCTTGGAAAGGTTACAACTTCGAGGATGCCATCGTAATCAACGAAAAAGTAGTACGCGAAGACTTATTTACTTCTATCCACATTGAAGAATATGAGTTGGAAGTACGTGATACTAAACTGGGTGAAGAAGAGCTGACTCCGGATATTCCAAACGTATCTGAAGAAGCAACTAAAGACCTGGACGAAAATGGTATCATCCGTATAGGTGCTACTGTACGTGAAGGCGATATCCTGATCGGTAAGATCACACCTAAAGGTGAAAGTGATCCTACACCGGAAGAAAAACTGTTACGTGCGATCTTTGGTGATAAAGCCGGTGACGCAAAAGACGCTTCTCTGAAAGCGCCAAACGGAACAGAAGGTGTAGTTATCGACAAGAAATTGTTCCAACGTGCTAAGAAAGATAAGAACAGCAAGATCCGTGAAAAAGCTCAACTTGAAAAAGTAGAGAAAGTTCACGAGCAAAATACTGAATCACTGAAAGAACTGTTGCTGAGCAAACTGCAGACTTTATTGAAAGATAAAAGCTCTACAGGTGTATCTAACAACTTTGGTGAAATGCTGATCGGTAAAGGTTCTAAATTCAACGTGAAGAACCTGAGCACTATCGACTACCAGAACGTAAATCCATTAGGTTGGACTGGCGATGAAGGTATCGATGATCAGATCAATACGTTGTTGCACAACTACAACATCAAATACAACGAAGAACTTGGCCGTTACAAACGTGAGAAGTTCAACATCTCTATCGGTGACGAATTACCTGCAGGTGTATTGAAACTTGCTAAAGTTTACTTAGCTGTTAAGCGTAAACTGAAAGTGGGTGATAAAATGGCGGGCCGTCACGGTAACAAAGGTATCGTTGCGAAGATTGTACGTGCAGAAGACATGCCGTTCTTAGAAGATGGTACACCGGTTGACATCGTGTTGAACCCACTAGGGGTACCTTCACGTATGAACCTTGGCCAGATCTATGAAACAATCCTTGGCTGGTGCGGTAAACGCTTAGGCGTGAAGTTCGCTACACCAATCTTTGATGGTGCGACTCCTGATGAAATAGCTGAACATTGTAAAAAGGCTGATATACCGATGATGGGACACACATACCTGTATGATGGTGAAACGGGTGACCGCTTCCACCAGAAAGCTACAGTTGGTGTGATCTACATGATCAAACTACACCACATGGTTGATGATAAAATGCACGCGCGTTCTATCGGACCATACAGCTTGATTACACAACAGCCATTAGGTGGTAAAGCTCAGTTCGGTGGTCAGCGTTTTGGTGAGATGGAGGTATGGGCACTTGAAGCATACGGTGCTGCTAACATCCTGCAAGAGTTGTTGACAATCAAATCTGATGATATCATCGGTCGTGCGAAAACATACGAGGCTATCGTTAAAGGTGAAAACATTCCAAGAGCTGGTATTCCTGAATCATTCAACGTATTGGTTCATGAATTGAGAGGCTTAGGTCTGGATCTGAAATTTGAATAATAGCTGTTAAGCTAAAAAATACAAGGCCGTTGCGTAAGCAGCGGCCTTTTTTTATAGTAAGTATATACCAGTGTTTAATTGTTAGATGGTTAACCTGCTTTTATTAACCATGTGGCCATTAGACAATTCAGCAATTCTAAACACTTTGCATCCTACCGCTTGAAATAACAATTTCTCTTTTTTGCTGTTATCAAAAGCAACATCTTCTCGCATCTGCATATCTTTAAGATACTTTCACATTTCACTTTTAGTGATTAACTTAACTTGCAATAATAACATTTGTCTATGCGTAAAATACTTTTAGTCGCTGCCATTTTGCTTACGGGCGTTGTCAGCTTTGCACAAAATCCGATCTATTACTTGTTGATAGGTACAACTACAAAAAATCAGAAGGACGGCATTTATGTATATCGCTTTAATCCGAACAAAGGGGAGGCGACATTTGTAAGCAAAACGAGTGGTGTAGAAAACCCCACATACATGGCTGTGTCTAAAGACCAGAAATATGTGTATGCCGTAAATGAAAATGGTAATGACCAAGGAGCGGTAAGTGCATTTGCATTAGACAAAAAAGCCGGTGAACTAAAGCTGATAAACAAGCAGCCAAGCCAGGGCGATAACCCTTGCTATATATCTATAGATTCTACAGGTAAAAACGTTGTTGTGGCCAATTACGCCGGCGGTAATTTTTCCGTATTTAAAACCGGCGCAGACGGCTCTTTGCAACCTGCTGTACAAACAATTGCGCACCAGGGCTATGGCGTGAATGTAAAACGCCAGGAAATGCCGCATGTACATAGTGTAGTATTTGCACCTGGAGAGAAGCAAATGTTCTCTTGTGACCTTGGTACAGATCGCGTGTACAAATATAAATTTGATGCCAACAGCGCAACAGAACCATTTACTGCTGGTGATCCGGAATATGTGGAAGTACCAGATGGTAGCGGTCCGCGCCACATTACCTTCAGTGCAGACGGCAGATTTGCCTATGTGATCACTGAACTGTCTGGTAAAGTAATTGTGTATGAAAATAAGAATGGACAGTTGACTGAGATCCAAACAATAGAGTCTGATAATACAAAAGGAAAAGAAGACAAAGGCAGTGCGGATATTCACCTGACGCCTAATGGCAAATTCCTGTACACCTCTAACCGTGTTACTTCTAACGACATAACGATCTATAAAGTAAATACAGACGGTAAGTTATTGTTGGTAGGACATCAGCCAACAGGCATTCACCCACGTAACTTTATGGTTGATCCTACAGGCCGTTTCTTGTTGGTAGCAAACAGGGATAGCAACAGCATCCAGATATTTGTAATCAACAAGAACTATGGTTTGCTGGAGGATACTAAAACAACTATTACAGTAGACATGCCGATGTTCTTAACAATGGTTCCGGTGAAGTAAGAGAGTAGATATAGTTTATAAAGTATGTAAAGTATATAAGGAAGGATAGGTCGAAAGGCTTATCCTTTTTTAATTTTCACGCAAAGGGGCAGAGGCCACAAAGACGCCAAGGCAGAAAGGTTCACCAGGAAATACGAAGTGTTCCCCCTATGTGCCCTATGTTTTCCTATGCTTCTATGTGGTAAAAAACTCCGCTAAATCTCAAATCGCTTTCCCCTTCTTCGAGATCAACACAACCTTTGCATATCCAACAAAGCCGAACACCAGCATTATGGTAAAGAAGATACAGATGCCTAAAACCCAGACTGGCTGATCCGACTTGTAACCATGCATGCATCGCTGATAAACATACCAGCCAAGTCCCGTTGCCATTAGTAGCATAGCTATGGGAAACACAAACCACAATAGCACTTTTAGAAGCAGGTTGAAAATAGGTTTTACATCTTTATTGAACGCATAACGCGTAGCGCCTATGATTAATAACGCGGATATAAAAGAAAAAAACAACCCCGCAGCTAACAACCCGATATTGGCAAACGATAATTCCTGTAACTCATCCTTTTTCTCATCGTAAATGACCGTAATCTTGTTGCCAATGGCAGGAGATTCGCTGGAGGAAACATTATCTACTTTTGTTACCTGCTGACCAGATAAGGTAGTAAAAGTTACTACCGGCGTATACATCCTTGTTGTAGAGCTGCGACCATCTTTATCTGTAGAGGTAGATAGATAAGACTCCACACTCACCACCGTTGCGGTATATTTTTTCCCGGTAAAAAAAGTGCTGCTTTTTTCTAAAAGGGCTAGTGACAGGAAGCAGGCAAAAAGATTAAGACTGAATAGTATCACAAAAATATACCCCCATGTTACGCAGCCAGCCCTCTCTTTTTTACCAAAACGTTTTACAATGCTTGTAGCAAGAAAGGCGGAGAAGAGCAATAGTACTACAAAGCCCCAGCCGTAATAAGTTAATCTTAGAAAAATAACAAGCATAAACCGTTCTTATTGAAGTGTTTTAGGTTATACAAGCGGGATGCCATAAACCAATTTCAGAGCATCCTTTATGCAAAATAATTTAAATGTGTTTGTTTACGCATGTGAATTACCACAAGATGTAAACGGCTGATTCCAATAATAAATCATTATTTTAAACATTACAAAACGATCAATCAGCGCACTTTATTTTAAAACTACTCATCAAATGAAACGATTTGCGATGCTTTTCCTGCTGCAGGCATTATGTGTTCCTCTTTTTTCTCAGAAAACTTTATTTAACCCTGGTAAACTTGCCGTACAATGGCAGGTGATCGAAAATGGCTATGACAATAAAACTCAGTCATTATCAGAGCTTACTTTTACCAATACAGACAAGGCCGCATTTTATTCTGCTGGCTGGGCCATCTATTTCAATTTTGCCCGGAACATAAAACAGGTAGTAAAGGGTAATGTTTCTATTAAACATGTTAATGGAGATTTGTACGAGGTAACACCTTCTCAAAATTTTCAAACATTACAGCCGGGCGATAAATTTTCCGTTCAGTTTGTATCCAGTGACTGGGTTGTAAACTTTACAGACGCGCCGATGGGCTTTTATTTGAAATGGAATGGGAGCGATGATGCGTTTGCTATGCCTGGCGTAAATGCGATACCTTCTACGCAACCCAAACAAGTATTGCGTTCTGCCAATGATAAACTGGGTATGATTACCCCACAGGATATTTATGAGCGTAATAAAACAATTACAACTTTACCCGTAGACAAACTGGTAAAAATATTTCCAACGCCTGTGAGTTATGAGGAAACAGGTGGCACATTTTCATTAACGCCTGCTATCACACTCAACGATAATGGCGTGGCTGCAAAAGAGGCGGATTACCTGGCAATGCGGTTACAACCAATATTGGGAACTCTTAAGAGAAATAAATCATCTGTCCAGAACAGCATTACTTTCTCTAAAAAAGAAATGGATGCAGAAGCGTATGAGTTGAAAGTGAATACGGCTGGTATAGAAATAAGTGCATCTTCAGGCGCAGGTTTCTTTTACGGAGTACAATCTTTGCTTACGCTGATGCCTGCAAACGTGTTTGAAGGAAAACAACAGCGTGTAACCATTCCTGCAGTTAATGTAAAAGATGCACCCCGCTTTGGCTACAGGGCTTTTTTTCTTGACATAGCCCGTAACTTCCAGACAAAAGAGCAAGTATTGAAAGTACTTGACCTGATGGCTTTGTATAAGCTCAATACATTTCACCTGCACTTTAGTGACGATGAAGGGTGGCGCATACAAATGCCTTCGCTGCCAGAGTTAACAGATATTGGCGCAAAACGTGGCGCAGGTAACGACATGCAAATGCTGCAACCCTCATTCGCTTCCGGGCCAGATGTAAATAAAAAGCCTGGCACTGGCTTTTATACAAAAAATGATTTCATCCAGATATTAAAGTATGCTAATGACAGGCACATACAGGTGATCCCTGAAATAGAAACACCCGGCCATGCAAGGGCTGCTGTAAGAAGCATGTATATACGATACAAAAAACTGATGGAACAAGGCAAACAGAAAGACGCGGAAATGTATTTGCTGTCAGATATAAACGATGCTTCTGTTTACTCTTCTGTACAGGCATGGAATGATAATGTAATGAATGTAGCGTTGCCTTCTGTGTACACGTTTGTAGAAAGAGTGGTGGATGACCTGGTGGGTATGTATAAAGAGGCAGGAGCGCCGCTTACCACTATTCACATGGGGGGCGATGAAGTACCAGCAGGCGTTTGGGAAAAGTCTCCTGCATGTGCAGCGTTAATGAAAGAGAATAGTGCTATTAAAACTACAGATGATCTATGGTATTACTATTACGGCAAAGTAAATGACATACTGAAAAAGAAACAGCTATTCCTTTCTGGTTGGGAAGAAGCCGGCATGCGCAAAGCAATTGTGAATGGAGAAAAAACTGCGATACCCAACCCGGATTTTTCCAATGAACATTTTCAATTGGATGTATGGAATAACATAATAGGATGGGGAGCGGAAGATCTTTGCTACAAACTGGCTAACGCAGGTTATAAAGTAGTGTTGAGCGGAGTGAGCAATTTTTATTTTGATATGGCTTATTTCAAATCGTTCAGCGAACCAGGATACTATTGGGGTGGATATGTGGATGTAGATAAGCCGTTTTATTTTATCCCGTATAACTATTTAAAAAATGTACAGGACGATAAATTCGGAAACAAAGTAGACCAATCTATGTTTACCAACAAAGTAAAGTTGACAGAGGAAGGCAAAAAAAATATTGTGGGAGTAAAAGGCTTATTGTGGTCCGAAAACAACATTACACCTGAGCGGGTAGAGTACATGATGCTACCTAAACTGTTGGGCCTGGCAGAGCGTGCATGGGCTAAAGATCCTGAGTGGGCCACTACAGAGAATACCGGCAACGCAAATGCACTGTATACTGATGCATGGAATAATTTTGTAAATATTTTAGGTAAGCGTGAATTACCAAGACTGGATTACTACAGTGGTGGATATGCGTATAGAATACCTATGCCGGGCGTAGTGATAAAAAATGGAAAAGCCCTGGCAAATATTCAATTACCAGGCTTAACTATCCGCTATACCACAGATGGTTCGGAGCCAACTGTACAAAGTGCAATATATACACAACCTATATCAGCCAAAGGTGTTTTGAAATTTAAAGCATTCAATGCAAAAGGACGAAGCGGGGAAACAGCAGTAGTGAAATAGTGAGTGGTGAATTGTGAAAACTTAAAGGCTTTGCCTGAATTGTTAGATGGTTACATTGTTTAATTGTTTTTTGATGAGCAACTAAACAATGATTTTATAGACCTATAAGGTTTTTAAAACCTTATAGGTCTTATTTTTTCTTGAGTCGCAGAAACACAGAAAAGACTCTTCTGTGCCTCTGTGGCAATTTTCTTTTTGTGTTTCTGCGAGCATTAACGACGAATCTTCTTTTCTATATTCGGAAGAAAGGCCGTGAAGATGCCGAGCAATGGTAAGAACGCGCATACTTTATATACGTAAGTAATACTAGTCATATCTGCCAGCTTACCTAATACTGCAGAGCCAAGCCCACCCATACCAAACGCAAGCCCGAAAAATAAACCGGAGATAGTACCCACCTTACCCGGCACAAGCTCCTGCGCATATACTAGTATGGCAGAGAATGCAGATGCAATGATGAGACCAATGAAGACAGATAAAATACAAGTAACAGGCAGGTTTACATAAGGCAACAGCAAGGTAAATGGGGCTGCGCCTAATATAGATATCCAGATAATATACTTCCTGCCAAACCGGTCGCCCAGTGGCCCACCGAGAACAGTACCTGCTGCTACAGCAGCTAAGAAAATGAACAGGTAAAACTGTGATTCTTTTACTGTTAGATGAAATTTATCGATCAGGTAAAAAGTATAATAGCTAGTCATACTTGACAAGTAGAAATACTTAGAGAAGATGAGCAGTAATAATATGCACAGGGAGAAAATAATTTTGGAGCGGGAAAGCGTAACACGTTCATACATCGCTTTCTGTGTTTTGGCTTTGCTCGTATGATGCAGCTTATACCAGTTGCCAATGCGCACAAGTACTACAATGCCAACAATAGCGAGCAACGTAAACCATAACAATCTTACTTGTCCTGTACTGCCAATGATAAGCGCTGCGAGCAATGGGCCAATAGCACTACCGGTGTTGCCACCTAATTGAAAAATAGATTGTGCCAATCCTTTTTTACCTCCCGATGCGAGATGCGCAATGCGTGAAGCTTCCGGGTGAAAAATAGAGGAGCCAATACCAACCACACCAACGGCGATAAGTACCATTGCGAAGTGCATGGCAAACGCCATTAACACAAGGCCGGTGAGTGTAAACGTCATACCTACTGCCAGGGAGTAAGGCCTCGATTTTTTGTCGGTATAAAAACCAACAAACGGCTGCAGTATGGAAGCTGCGATCTGGTAAGTAAATGTAACGAGCCCGATCTGTGTAAAACTAAGACCGAAGTTTGATTTGATCAGTGGATAAATTGCCGGAATCACAGCCTGTAAGGTGTCATTTACCATGTGGGCAAAACTGATCGTTAATAAAATGGCATACAATGTTTTTTGCGGTGGGGCTTCCTGCGCAATTGCCATGTTGGAATCTTTCATGCTTTTTTCATTTTACTGGATGATGCAAAAAAATTACGTATTCCACGGCAGGCATGATGGAATGGCTACAGAAAGTGGCAGGCGGGCAAATACTTTCTGCGGGGCAAATATAGGAGATAATTTGAATATTGAAGAAGGGAATTGTGAATGGTCAATGGTGGAAGTCAGCAGTGTGATTAATAAAAATGTCAAATGGTTATATTGTTTAATTGATAATCGAAACAACAATATAACCATCTAACAATTCAGGCAAAGCCTTGAATTTTTCACCATTCACAATTCACTACCTCATCAACCAATCTTTCAATTGATTGAATGACGCGTCTAATACAACACTTTCTTTTTTTAATCCAAGTAAATGTTGTGCGCTTGCAGGCACAGGTATTTTCTTTCCAATGATCTCTTCTACTACATCCGGAAATTTCACAGGATGTGCTGTTTCTAAAATGAAACCTTTGTCCCCGTTTTTCTTTTGCTTCAGGTATTCTTCCAGCGCATAGTAACCAACAGCACCATGCGGATCGAGTATATAACCACTTTGCTCATATACTTTTTGCAAAGTCGCTTTTGTAGTTTCGTCACTAATGCTTACACTGCTAACAACATTCTTTAATGAAGGCAACTCGTTGTTGAATATTTCCAGTATGCGAATGAAGTTACTTGGATTGCCCACATCCATTGCATTGGAAATAGTAGCCACAGAAGGTTGTGGTTGATATGCTCCTGTAGTAAAGAAATCAGGAACAACCTTGTTGCTGTTACATGCTGCGATAAAATGCTTTACTGGTAAGCCTGAAATATGTGCGATAATACCGGCACAAATATTCCCGAAGTTGCCGCTAGGTACAGAGATAACGGGTGCATCAGCCTGCTGCCATTGCTGGTAAGCAAAGAAATAATACAATTGTTGTGGTAGCCATCTCGCTACGTTAATAGAGTTAGCTGATGTAAGTGTCAACTTTGCATTCAGGTCAGCATCAGTAAACGCCTGCTTTACCATTGCCTGGCAATCGTCAAACGTACCATTTACTTCCAGTGCTGTGATGTTTTGTCCGCAGGTGGTTAACTGTAATTCCTGTATAGGGCTTACTTTTCCCGAAGGGTACAGTATAACTACGTTTACTCCTTCCACGCCTAAAAATCCGTTAGCAACGGCCCCCCCTGTATCGCCGGACGTAGCGACCAGTACGGTTGTATGTTGATTGTTATTGCGATTAAAATAACCAAGACAGCGACTCATAAATCTTGCACCCACATCTTTAAATGCAAGTGTGGGGCCGTGAAATAATTCCAGCGAAGCAATCGAATCATTGATCTTGACCAAAGGGAAATCGAAATTCACCGTTTCGCTTACGATACGTTGTAATTCTGCATCCGGTATGCTATCGCCAACGTATGGTTTCATCACCGTAAACCCCAATTCGTCTTTGGAATATTTACGTATCTCTTTTAAAAAGCTTTTAGATAAAGCCGGAATTAATTCTGGAAAATATAATCCTTTATCAGGCGCTTGTCCTTTTACAGCAGCTTCTGCAAAGCTGACTCTTGGAGACTGATGGTTGAGGCTATAGTAATTCATATTAGTGAATAGTGAGTGGTGAGTAGTCAGTAGTGAATTGTCAATTGTGAGTTATGAAGAGTGAGTGATAAAACTCACAATTGACTACTCACAACTCACCACCTTCACACCTTCGTTATTAATAGTTGTTACATGTGTATGAAAATCGATTCCTATTCTTGTAAATACATCCTGCATGGTCTTTTCTACAGCAAGTGCAGTTGCATTGTCTTTACTAAGCATAAAGATAGAAGGGCCGGAGCCGGAGATGCCGCCGCCAAGCGCGCCAGCCTCCTTACTTTTTTCTTTTACCTCGTCAAAGCCCGGAATTAAAATACTGCGTACAGGTTCTATAATCACATCTTCCAGTGAGCGTCCTATGAGCGCATAGTCTTTTTGCAAAAAACCTGCTACCAGTCCGGCAATATTTCCCCACTGTTTGATCGCATCTTTTAGTAATACCTGTTGTTTCAGTATTTGTCTCGCATCGGCAGTTTTCACCTCTATTTGCGGATGCACTACCGTTACATGAAGTGTAGGTGCATCAAGGCTGATAATGTCTAATGGTAATATGGAACGGATAAGTGTAACCCCACCATAGATGCAGGGAGCTATGTTGTCCGCGTGTTTTACACCACTTGCTACCTTCTCACCAAACATAGCGAACTGTACCAGTTCTTCTTTGGTAAAGCGGTTATCTAGCAAATGATTTACCCCAACAACAGCCCCGGCTGCGCTTGCTGCGCTGGATCCGATGCCACTGCCCGGTTTAATGATCTTTTTGCTGGTAAGCTTAATGCCCTTTACATCAGGTGCTGCATCAAGTAAAGCCAGCAGCGCTGCGCCACTTACATTTTTTTCTGGGTCTAGTGGAAGATTGTATTCATCATTGTTTACAATCTGTACACCTGCTTCATCGCTAAGTTCCAATTGTAATTCATCACAGGGCTCATTCAGCGCAAAACCCAGTATATCAAAACCACAAACAACATTTGCAACTGTTGCAGGTGGGTTGACAATTACTTTTTTATGACTCATAGTATTAGTTTATTGCTTAATTGCTGCATGGTTCAATTGTTTAATTGTTCTCTACAATAGAATCGATAACAACAATGCAACCATTAAACAATGCAACAATTTCAAATTAATTTACGGCGCCACCACCCTCAATATATCCGCAAATACACCGCTTGCTGTTACGTCTGCGCCAGCGCCAGCGCCTTTTACAACCAATGGCTGTTCAGGGTAACGTTGGGTAGAAAACAATACAATGTTGTCCTTGCCGTATAAGTGATAGAAGTCTGAGTTGTCCGGTATATGTCTTAAGCCAACAGACGCTTTGCCATTTTCGAAGCTCGCTACAAATTTCAGCTTACAGTTCTTCGCTGCCGCTTCTTCATAGATAGCTTTGAAGTGCGCTTCCTGTTTTGCCATTTCTTTATAAAAATCATCCACACTGCCATCAAAACATGTAGCCGGTAAGAAACCATTGTTAGTAATGTCATCCATTTCTATACGCTCACCAGCTTCGCGTGCGAGTATCATAATTTTACGCATTACATCCGTACCACCCAGGTCCAGGCGTGGATCTGGTTCTGTATAACCCTCGTCCTGTGCCTGTTTTACCACTTCTGCAAAAGAGCGTTTACCGTCATAGTTATTAAACACGAAGTTTAATGTACCGGATAGTACTGCTTCTATTTTATTTACCTTATCGCCACTTCTTCTCAGGTCATTTAATGTGCCTATTACCGGTAGTCCTGCACCCACGTTTGTTTCAAAACGGAATTGCGCATTATATTCTTTCGCAAGAGATTTCAGCCTGCTATAGCTTTCGTATGAAGAGGAAGCCGCTATCTTGTTACATGCAACTACAGAAACCGTTTTTGCAAGCAGCTTGCCATATACCGCAGCCACTTCAGCATTCGCGGTTACATCTACAAACACAGAGTTACGCAGGTTCTTATCTATTACTGTTTGTACCAGCTCATCCAGGTTAGTGGCAGGTGCAGCAGCCAATGCTTCCTTCCAGTTATCCAGGTCTATCTCATTACCATTTTCTACAAACAGCATGTTCTTACTGTTACTGATGCCTGTAACACGCAGTTGCAGGTTCAAATGCTCCAGCAGGAACTGTTTCTGTTGTTTGATCTGGTCCATTAGCTTTCCGCCAACATTTCCTACACCAACTATGAAAACGTTCAATTGCTTATAAGACGCTTCAAAAAACGCCTCATGCAATACATTCACGCCTTTTTTTACATCCGCTGCCGCTATTACAGTAGAGATATTTCTTTCAGAAGAACCTTGTGCTATAGCACGTACATTGATGCCGTTACGTCCTAGTGCACCAAACATTCTACCGCTTATGCCAGGGTGACTTTTCATCTTATCGCCAACCAGTGCTATGATTGCAAGATCTGTTTCCACACGTAAAGGCTCTACCTTACGCTGGCTGATCTCTGTTTCAAAAGCACGGTCTATCGCTTCCTTTGCTTTAGCCGCATCTGCCGTATTTACCGCTACGCAGATAGAGTGTTCTGATGAACTTTGTGTGATCAGTATAACATTGATCTTCTCACTTGCCAGTGCCTCAAACAATCGCTTTGAAAATCCTGGTATGCCCACCATTCCTGCGCCTTCAAGGCTTAACAAAGCCACACTGTTGATGCTGGATATACCTGTGATGATCTCGCCATCATGCTGCTCTGCGTTCTCTATTACAGTGCCTGCTTCTGCCGGCGCAAACGTATTTTTTACCCATGTAGGTATGTTGCGTTGCATTACCGGCTGTATGGTAGGTGGATAGATCACCTTTGCACCAAAGTGTGAAAGCTCCATTGCTTCCTGGTAAGATGTACGGTTTATCGTTTTAGCATTAAGCACCCAGCGTGGGTCTGCCGTCATCATGCCGGTTACATCTGTCCATATTTCCAGGGAACTTGCATTCACAGCAGCAGCGAAGATGGCAGCCGTATAGTCAGAACCACCGCGGCCTAATGTGGTCGTATTATTATTACTATCGCTGGATATAAAACCCGGGGCTAAGAATAATTGTTTGTCAGCATTTTTAACTGCTGCTTCAATTAATTTGTTCGTAGCTGGAAAATCTACTGCTGCAAAGCCAAAGTTGCTGTTTGTTTTGATCACACTACGTGAATCAACCCACTCATGTACCAGGTTTTGAGATTGCATAAAAGCAGAAATGATCTTAGAAGACAACAGTTCGCCAAAGCTGATAATGCGATCTTTGGTACGAAGTGATAACTCTTTCAGGTAGAAAACACTATTACATACTTCTTCCAGTTCATTGAAGTGCTGTTTGATCATACTCAGGCTACTGCTCTGGTGAGCCACAGGTAACAATGCACGCACTGCATCCAGGTGTTTTTTCTCCAGTTGCTGCAAAACATCTTTATATGCTTCGTCTGTTTTTTCAGCCAATGTCCCCGCGAGAATCAATTGATCCGTTACCCCACCTAATGCAGATACTACAACTACCTGTGATTCACTGTTTGTCTTTACGATGTTTACGACCTTTTGGATATTCTCGGCATTTGCAACGGAGGAGCCGCCGAATTTTAGAACTTTCATATAATTCCGTTCCCGCTAGGGAGATTTGATTTTGATGCTTGAATAAAATTGTTGTGAGTTTGATCAACCTTTGGTTGAAGTACAGCTACGAGAGCCCAGGTGGCGATATATTAATGTATTACCCTTTACAGGGTTGTAATAATGGTAATAATCGTAGTCCCGTTCCCGGCTACGGAAGTGAAAGGAGATGTGATATCGTTAATATGCTTTACCATTATTTTTAAGCAGGACGAATATAGTCAGCTATTTGATAACAACAATCGTTAGTTTGAAATATTTGAATAAATTCTAAAGAAATAGTCTTTTATGTAGATTTTGTATTGTTTTTAAGCTTTGCCATTCTCGGGTGAGCATAAATGTTAAAAAAGGATTTGTATTTGTCAAATGCGTAAATGGCAATAGTATTTTCTTATTCTACGTTTACAGTCGGACTAATTAGTAAAGAATCTTATGTGCCTGATGAAATGGTGCGGCGTGGTGATCCTATCATGTATAGTAACGCTCTCTTATGGACAATCCCCTTCACGTGTTATATGTATAGCTTATCCCATACAGGAAAAGCCGGATACGAAATTGTCCGACACACTTTCCATTGAAGAATACGAAAATGGAAGGTGTGTAAAAGGCTACTATAGAGAAAAGAGAGCAGCCAGGATAATCTATCAAAAAAATTATGTTTTTGATACTGACGGAAAGGTGAAAGAAGGAGATGTTATTGTATCAAAAGAAAATGAAGCACCCTCTCTTCATGTCCGCTCGTTTTACGACAAATATGCCCGGATTGTAACAAAGGAGATCGATCTTTTGGGCAAAGGCGAGGCCATCGTTCCAAAATTGACTTATGACAATAGCGGAAGGATTGTAGTATCTGTGGTTGCGAATAAGAAAGAAATGATCTCCTATTCAAATGGTGAAAGAAGCATTGTATATACACGGTATGATCTGGCTGGTAATAAAATAACCGGGATCGATAGCCTTGTAATGAATCCTGCAGGCAATCGTGTGATCTATTCAGTCTCTGCAACTTTCCTTGGCAACAATACAGATATTTTCTGGCAGGAATCGGAATGGACGGAAAAGAATGAACAGATCAGTACTAAAGAAATGTCAATCCACCTGGACTCTCTTCAAACAAGCTTTATCCTAAAAGCAGGGAAAGAAAATATGTTGCAAGAGGTAATGAAATATTATCCGCAAGCCAAAGTACAACAGGAAACCTATAACACTTTTGATAAAAAAGGATTGCGGGAAAGAGGGATAAACCGGGTGTATAAGGAGGATGGTGAAGAGGATAATTACATCTTGAAGTTTGTATATGAGTAAAATTTAACAACCTCAATGTGACAATAGCTTCTGAAAAGAAATCGTTATTCTGCCCAGTAAGGTAGAAAACACGTAAGAGATGGAATATAGATTTACTATGACGAAAGGCGGCCGAATTTTTATACGGGTTATTATTGCTGTATTTCTGTGCCTGGTTGTGTTTTCTTTTGTTTTTCTTGTCAAGCCTGTTGGAGACGCAGTGTTTCCTTTTATGATTATTATTATCTCATCCGTTACAATGTTGGGGTTATGGGTCTATACTGGCACATCCGTTATTATCAATGATAAAAGCATAAGATGCCAAGGAAAAATAGATGATAAGGATTATAAATGGGATGATATATTTTCTGTCTATTTCGCTACCCTTGGCAAATCGCAGGAGAAAACAATTGTCATCCGTACCCTGGATGACAGTATGTGGATAAAAGTCAATTATTATGGACTTGAGCAATCAAAGGAAATAATAAAATTACTTGAGCGCTATGTTCACCAGGAATGTTTTTCAAGCAATTATTACGAAGACAAAAAAGCATTGTTTTTATTATAAAATAATTTCTGTTAACCCTTGAGATTTCATGGGGTGATAAGCTGTATTCAAAAGTTAACTTATGAAAAAGATCGCGTTATGCTGCATGTTATATTTTCTGGTATCGTCAGTTACAAATGCGCAAACCCAGGTTTATAGCGGTGGCTCGCTATTTGGCAATGGCTTTGCGCGGGTTCTTAATAAAGAGCGCTCCTTTTATATAGACACTACAGGAAAGTATGCGTTTGACTGGTATTATGAAAGCGTTACATACTACAACGAAACGTTACCCTTTAAAGGGCGCAAAGTAATAAAAGGAAACAAATATGGAATAATAGCAGATAGCGGACGGTGGATATTGCCTGCTATATATGATAAGATAGAAAAATGTGATAGCATTTCTTACCTGGTCTACCAAAACGGTAAAGCTGATCTGTACATAGATCAGCATTTTTTATTTGGCTTCCAGTTTCAGGATATAAAGAAATTGAAGGAAGATTACTATGCAGTAAAACAAAATGGTAAATGGGGTGTGTACTTAAAGCCTGATAAGAAGTTTGTTGTACCTGCGTTATACAATGAGTTTGATTATTGCTTTGGTTGCGATAGCCTTGGGAATTATGTATATGCACGCAAAGGTGATAATTGGGGGGTAGTCAGCTTTAAAAATGAAGAGCTGTTACCTTTTAAATATGAATACACACAAATTGAAAAAAGAAGCGACGAATGGGTGACATCCTTTGTACGCAATGGCAAGCATATGGTCGTAAATATTTATACAAAGGCAGAAACAATATGTCCGGATGAGTGCGACTGTGAAGATGATTTTGACTGGGGATTTAAACGTATAAAAAGCGGGGATAATTATGGACTCGTAAATACGCAAGGAAAGCTAATTCTGGATACAGTATATAGTTATATTAACCGTTTTGCAGGTTACCATGAAGATACTGCAAACCCCTACATTATTATTCGCAAAGACGATCTTTATGGAATTGCAGATTCTACAGGCAAGATCATCGCAACACCAGTTTACAGTAACTGGCCTAAAATATATAACAATCACCTTTTTGCACTGGAGAAAGATAGTATGCTTGGTATTGCAGACGAATCAGGAAAAATGATAATGCCATTTAAATTTAAATATATTGGCGGTATTTATGGTGATAGCCTTGTGTTAGGCAGCGATAGTGAAAATGAAAATACCATGCTTTACAGGATGGATGGAACACCTCTTTTTGCGGATGCTTTTCAAAGTATAACTAAAGTGCAGCCTGATAGTACCACTTCGGAATTCGCTTCCCTGTTTTCTATTGAGCGGAATGACAAAATCGGCTTTTATAATGCAGTCTCAGGCGCCTTCATTGATCCGCAGTATGACTATACTTCGTTTGACAGGTATTCTAACAATGGTAAAAGGCTGATTGAAGTACGCAAGGATACTGTATATGGTCTGATAGATGAAAATGGCGTAGCTAAAATGCCAGTTGAGTACACATACCTGCGTTCGTCCTTGAAAGGGTATAATGATTGGGTTCGGGGTATTAAAGGAGATAAAGAGATATTGTTTAATATAAAAGCAGGTAAAGAAGCATTATCTGTAAATGGTTCTATCTCCCAATTGGAGGCAGACAGCAGTTTGCTGTTGGTACAGGAAATAACGAACGATGGTAACCGTACCCGGGATAGAATTGTTTCTGTAACCGGCGAAACGATTGTGCCGGCAAAAGGAGAGATTGTAAGTATGGGGAATGACTTCGCTATCCAATGCAGTGAAAACCTGGTTGATGGTTTTAACCTCATTAATTATAAAACAAGAAGCGTAACTCCATTGCCATACAAAAATGTGTGGACTTGCTTTAACCCATCACTGCTTATTGTAGAAATAGATTCCGTTACGGTAAAACTATTGAATGTAGTTACCGGCCAGTTATTGGTTGGTGAATACGATCTTACTACAGAGCACGGCTATTATGGTGATAAGATAATACCGGGCGTATCGGGTTTTGTGCATAGCTGTTCTATTGTAACACAAAAAGGTAAGCAGGGAATCATCGATAGCCTGGGGAATATAGTAATACCAAGTGTGTATGACAACGTAGAGCTATTGACTGATCGTTTTATTTTGCTTCAAAAAAAACAAACGTACATAAGCAACGATATTCCATTTACGAAAATGCAATATGGTTTTGGTGATATTACTGGTCGTGTTATCATACCTGTTCAGTATGATATGCCTGCTGGTAAAATGTCACGTGACCTGTTTACGCGCGGATATTTCACTCTTGTAAAACGGGTGCCTGACCAGGCAGGTAATTATTATCCTTTAAATGAGAAGTGGGGAATAGCAGATACAGCAGGTAACATCTTGTTTGAACCTACGTATGACAACATTGTTATAGATGAAGAAGGAGATGGCTTTATTGTGCAGCAGGATGATAAATGGGGTATTGTAAACAAACAGGGAAAAGTAATAGTGCCATGTAAGTATGACGATATTGCATATGTAGTTAATGGGTATTACAGGGAGAATTTGCCGTTGCGCATGCCTGCCATGGTAAAGAAGGGGGATAAGTTTCGGTATGTGCAAGATGGCGGGAAAGAGCTTTCCATAGAAGTAAAAGAGATTATTACGTATTATCCTAGTGTAAATGAAATAGTTGCTCCGCCAGTTTATCAGCCTAAAAACAAAAAAACAATTCCTAAAAAATTACTTGGCAAAAAAGATATTGAAATAGTAGCGCCTCCTGTAGAATCAAATCGACGGTATTATTAAGAATAGATAAAATCGCGTGTATGAAAATATTTATGACACACTTATTTATTCTTGCTCTTGTCTATAGTGGGCATGCACAGGATAAACAATTGTTTTCCCGGAAAATAGTTGTGCAATATCCAGCGAATGATAAGGGTAGTGCTGAAGGAAAGCCCGACACTATATCGATCGCAGAATATAGAAATGGAAAGTGTTTTAAAATATGGAGCAAAAGAACAAGGTATGGCGTTACAAGGGAAGATGAGCAATTCTTTGATGATAATAATGAGATGAAAGAGAGTGTAAAGACTATTTACATTGATAAGAAAGTTGAGTTTAAAAAACATTTTTTCTACGATCCCGGCGCTTTTATCAGCATTAAAGAAATAGACCTGCTTAAGGAAGATCAAACGCCTGTTGTAACTACGATTAAACGTGATAGTATAGGCCGGATCGTGTGGGCACATAGCCAGTCTGATTATACCGTTATATCTTATTCAGCAAATGGTTCAGTAGTGATTCATAATAAATACAATGATGATGGCAACTTGCTCCTACAGGCAACTATTGTTATGGATTCAACAAAGAAAAGGGTATTGAGTAGTACGCAAATATCAACTAAACCAGCAGGAGTGGAACTGGAACGTTTGGAATATAACAATGACGGAATTATGACTGGTAGCAAAGCCTGGATGTCCAGTCCCTTAACACAAGCAGAGAAGGATAAATTGAAAGATATGCCTGACGAGGAAAAATTAATTGTAATAAAGGAGCGATTACGAACAACCGATCTTACTGAAGAGATTCATTTGAATGTAAATAAGGATAAATTGACAACAGGCGGAACAAAAAAGATCTACGAGCGAGGGGTATATAAAAACTATATTTTGAAATATTTCTATCAGTAAAGCACGAGTGATTTAAAAAAATAGTCAAATATGTTATCTCAGTATATGAAAATATTTTTTATTATTTCTTTGTTTATTACTTCACTATCATGTAATGGACAGAAGCCTTTTACTAAAGTAATTTGCTTGCAATACGATGATCAGCAAAAAAAGGGTAAAGTACAACCAGATACACTTTTCATTCATCAATATAAGAATGGAGAAATAGTGAAAAGCTGTATTAACAGTACTATGGAAGACTTTTTAATAACGACTGCAAGTGTACTAAACGGCTTAGGTAACGAAGCTGAAAATATTACTACAGTGTCTAAGGACGGTAGATTGGTGAGTAAGGAGAAACAGCTTGTTGATGTATCGTCTATGGCTTGCGTCAAAAGCTATAACCTGGTGAAAAAAACGGAGGAAACTCCTGCATTAGAAAGGGATACAGCAGGACGTATTGTAAAAGTAATTAACGAAAAGCCATATTCTTATATGGCAATAAGCTATCCCAATGAGCGTACAATTATACACCGGCTATATAACCGCACCAGCGACAACCGTTTTTTTCTGTATGATAGCCTGACAGTGATACAAAAGCATCGTGTAGTAAATGCCTTGACGATTAATTTACAACAGAAAAACGTAACTATAGTCGAGAGCAAGTACAATGATAAGTTTGAGCCTGTAGGATTTAAAGTGTCGCATGCAGAAATGACGCCGTATGAAAAAAGTAATAATTCAGGCTTACCGGATGATCAGTTATTTAACAAGCTTTATCAATTGATACCAATGGTAAATACAGAACAAGAGTGGTTTGTGTCTACTTTTAATAAAGATGGGCATCCGGCTACAGGCATAAAGAAGACCTATGATAAGAATGGAGAAATGAAAACGTACACCCTAAAATTCGTGTACGAATAGAAGAAAATTGTTGAATGGTTAGATGCTTGAATTGTTATGGCTCTTTTGGAATAAATGTTTCCAAACGGTGAAACAATGCCGCCATTAAACAATGCAACACCTACAACCCGCTCACCAATAACCCTTTTGCAGCTTTAATGCTGCACTTCTGATATTTCGCATAAGCCTCGGCGGAGCGGTTGCGAATGGCTTCTGTAGATTCTTTATTTACATACCCGGTCAGTGCATCATGCAATGTGTATGCTTCCGGGCACATCAGGTTAGTAGTCCACACTAGCGGATTAGCCTTTGCGTTTTTTATATAAGGCGTAAAATATTGTTTACTCGCACAAGCCAGAATGATGCAGTCACGCGGTTGGTTGTCTATATTGTTATACGAGTCTGACAGGCGAAAATCCATCAGCCCGTCATGGCCTATGTAAGAAATCAGTTTTGCATATCCACCAATGCCAAGTATAGCCTTACCCACCTGCATGGTATCTTTCATACTACCGGCACAGCTAGACAGGAAGTCCGTTGTACACTGTTTAATGTATTTTCCGTTATAAGCATCTGCCACCAGGTAATAGTCTTTCGTAGCATGTTTAAATACCAAACGCTCCAGTAGCAGGGAATCTATCTTTTGCTTCTTCAGCAGCTTCCATTGTTTGCTTTTGGAGAAATATGTTTTAATGCCATAATCGCAACCCCAATACAGGTTAGTCGCCGGGTTTTGCCCGTTACCTATTGCTTTGGGCACGGGTACAATGCCCTGGTAAGTATTGTCGCATAGTGCTACAAACACATGTACGGTAGGGGAAGTAGAGTCAATGAGGAACACTTTCTGTTGCACCTGTTGCTGTAACGGCTGCTGCTTATTGGATTTGTCTGTACAGGCAGTTAGCAAAAACAGGCAAAGCAAGGTTAGGAGATGTTTCATTCAGGCTGATTTATGGGTAGAGATGCAGCCGTACCTGAATTCCATAAACCCGTACAATATTTTACCAGGAAATCCTAAATCCATATAAATTGCAGGTTCAAAGACCTTAGAACCTATTTATATGAAGTTTACTTCAGCCCTTATTCTATCCCTATGTAGTGCGACCGTTGCTTTTTCACAACCTGCAAACCAACAGGCCGCGCGTGCATTTACGGTGACCCGTATGATAGAGAAATTTCACGTTTCCCCCCGCGCATTGGACGATAGTTTTTCCAAAGACTTACTCAGCTCTTTTTTAGCCAAGACAGACGGAGACCGTACTTATTTCCTTGCATCGGATATAGCAGAGTTCAATACGTATGCAACCCGGCTGGATGATGAAATAAGGCAAAAGAAGCCTGATTTTATTAACCTCTTTATTCGCCGGTATCAGCAAAGGCTGCAACAAGCAGATTCGCTTATAATGGCTATAAGTGCCAAAAAAGTGGATGTTGTTACGCCTGATGTATTAACCGTTGCGGAAGACACATCCTACCCGGCAGACTTGTCTGCGCTGAGGACTAAATACTATAAAACATTCAAAAGCGATATGCTGGACCAGATGGCAGATATATTGCCATCAACATTTAAAGGCGTATCCCCGCAGGAAAAAAAATATCTTGACTCCCTGGAAATAGCTGTTCGCGCAAAGGTTAAAACCAAGCAGCATAACAGCATTATTGCAGCGCTGAACTATCCCGGTGGGTTTGTTCAATATGTAGGGGACATTTATTGCAAAGCCATTGCAATGTGTTACGACCCGCATACGGAGTTCTTCCCTTTGACTGAAAAAGAGAATTTTGAAAGCGCCCTTGGTCAGCAACCTTTCCGGTTTGGGTTTCGCCTTAAAGCATCTCCCGCAGGTGGAACGATTATAGACAACCTGCAGCCCGGCAGCCCTGCCTATAAAAGTGGTAAATTAAATAGTGGCGATAAGATCATTCAATTGCAATGGGAAGGAAAGCAACCTGTGGATGTGTCTTCTAGCTCAAGGGAAGAGATAAGCGAACTGCTGGATGCGAGTAACCATGATAAGTTATTCCTGACCGTTAAAAAGGTAGATGGCTCTACTGTACAAGTGCCATTGATCAAAGAACGGCTGAGCACAGATACGGACGACCGGGTAAAAAGCTTCCTGCTAAAAGGGCAAAAGAATATCGGCTATATCTATCTCCCGGCTTTTTACGAAGACTGGGAAGCAAATAGCAATGGGGTGAATGGTTGTGCCAATGACGTGGCGCGTGAGATATTGAAATTGAAGAAAGAAAATATTGACGGCCTGATCCTCGACGTGCGATACAACGGGGGAGGTTCTGTAGGAGAGGCGGTGGAACTGGCAGGCATTTTTATTGATGCAGGCCCTGTGGCACAGATTAAAAGCAGGGAACCCAAACCGTTTACATTGAAAGATGGTAACGTAGGTACTATGTATGATGGTCCGCTGGTGCTAATGGTTAACCGCTATAGCGCCTCTGCTTCTGAGCTGATAGCAGGAACGTTGCAAGACTATAACCGTGCAGCTATTGTAGGCTCGCCTACTTTTGGAAAAGCAACTGCGCAAGTAGTGTTTCCATTGGATACAACCGTTACGTTTGAGAACTTTAGTAAGAAACAGGCTTCTTCATATATTAAGATAACCATAAGCCAGTTGTATCGCGTAAATGGTACTTCTGCACAGGCAAAAGGCGTACAGCCAAATGTGCTTTTACCTGACCTGCTGGATGCTTACGGCACTTCGGAAGCAGATGAGCCTATGGCATTACATTCAAAAGACATTGAGGCGAATAAATACTATAAGCCCTATCCTGCATTGCAGATCAGCAGTGATATAGCTAATTGGGTAAAGTCAAATGAATACTTTACAGCAGTGCAACAACTAGTGGCTAAAGCAACTGCTGCGTCCGCCCCTCAGCCTGTTACGCTAAGCTTGAAAGAAGCTATGCAGCGCGCAGCGCAGGTAGACGGAAACCCGGTAATAAAAAAAGAAATTAAAAGCACCTCTTATACCGTTCAGAACAACACAATAGAGGCTGGCCGGCTGGTAGCTGATGATTATTCTAAACAATTAAATGATGCATTTATAAAAATGCTGCAAAATGATGCTGCAGTAGAGGCGGCGTATAAAGTAGCTGCACAACTTAAATAAACAAAAACAACCCTAATATGAAACAGAAACTGGCAATTTTATTGATCGCCTGCGTGACAATCGTTAAATCTGCTACGGCGCAGGATAAGCTGGACAACCCGGGCAACTACATGAATGCAATAGGTGCAGCTATGGCACAGATGAACAAAGTGTACATGTCGTACATCAGTGCTGTGGCGCATAACAAGCGGGCAAAGAAGATAGAAAAGCTAAGACAGCAGACTGTGGATGCCATCACGAATAGTAAGTATGCAGTTATAGACCTGCCGATCTATAAAGGAGACAATGATCTGCGCAAGAGCTCAATTGACTATATTGGGATGACATACAAAGTGTTCAATGAAGATTATGCGCACATTGTAAACATGGAAGACATTGCCGAGCAATCTGTAGACGCCATGCAGGCTTACCTGCTGTTACAGGAGAAAACAAATGAAACGCTGAAAGCTGCATACACGAAAATGTCTGATGCACAAAAAGCATTTGCGGCGAAGTACAATGTGAAAATGGTCGATACCAAAGACGACCTTTCTCAAAAGATGGATAAGGCAAACAAGGTGAATCACTATCACAACCAATTGTACCTGACCATCTTTAAATGCAACTGGCAAACAGCAAAGTTGATGGATGCGCTGGGCAAGAAAAAGATCAATGATGTAGAACAATCAAAGAGCGGTTTGCTCAAATATGCTGCGGAAGGTTTTGCAGTATTAGATACGACTAAAGGATTTGAAGGCGATACCGCATTGCTCGCTGCTTGTAGAAAAGTTTTGGTAATGTATAAAAGTGTAGGGAATGATGAAGTAAACAAACTGTCGGACTACCTGCTAAAAAATGAAGAATTTGCCAAGACGAAGAAAAACTACGATGCAAAGGCAGTAAAAACAAAAGAGGATACAGATACATACAATAACGCGATAGATCAATTAAATACGGCGGGGAATGTCTATAACAAAGCATCCGTAAAGATGCTGACTGATATGAACAATGCATTGACCGGATGGGGAAATGCAGAAAACAATTTTATGAAGTCATATATGCCTTAGTGCATGGCTCGCAAAAAAAACAAAAAGCGCGGAATGAAAGTTCTGCGCTTTTTGCGTTTTTAGCTGGTAATGTATGGTGGTTGTGTTTTGCTATTGGTGAGATGAAGGGCCAGGCACTGGCTTTTTTTGCATGGCGCTACTATCTACCAGAACCGTATCACCCTGGAGGTGCGATGGCTGCGGCGGAGCTATCAGGCCCATTACTTCCGGCTGCTCTGGGTTTTGACCCGTTATTATATATTCCATGGTGTCTAAAGTTGCCTTATCGCAAGAGGTAAATGTAAGAGCAAAAAACACCACGATGACTGCCGCCATTTTTCTATAAAAAGGGAGAGACGAGCGCCATATTTTTTGTGCAAGCACTTCTGTAGATTCAACAGGAGTAGAGAGTTGTTCAGATTTAAAGCGGCCACAGGTTTTGCGAGCTGCATTTTCTTTTAAATAACTCGCAATGTCCGCCATTTCCCAGGCAGTAAAGTCAACAACGGTTTTACAACATTGTAAGCAGTGCTTCCCCTGGTCTTCCGGTAGCATTTCGTTCCAGTCTGCATGACATGGTTCTGGTATGTGAATATAAGTTGCCATAGGTCTGTTTTAGCAATAGATGCAAGGAAAGAGGATTTTGCATAAATCGCTGTTCGATATAACCCTGACAGGGCTTAAAGCCCTGTCAGGATTATAATCGTTTTGGTCGTGTCGAACAGCGCACAACGCGTTCTTGGTGAACCTTCGTGTCTTTGCGCCTTCGTGGCCCTTAGCGCCTTTGCGTGAAACATATGAAAGCTATACAAAAAATAAGCTCCACTGAAGACAGTGGAGCTTAGTATGGTCATAGCAATCGAAGAGGAGTTTGAAACTTCCAGAACTTTTTGAAAATTTCATTTGTTAAATATAGGTAAACTTTTTAATTCACCAAGGGCGCGGAGCTTAAAATTTCTTCGCTTACGCCGGCAGCGTATTTTTTGAAATTCTCGGTGAATAATTTTGCCAGTCGGTTACATTGTGCATCATAGGCAACTTTGTCCGCCCACGTGCTGCGTGGATGTAGAATTTCTGTCGGTACATCCGGGCAACTTTTCGGTATCATGATACCAAACACCGGGTGTGTTTCATAATTGACATTTTCCAACGCTCCATTCAATGCCGCAGCGATCATAGCGCGGGTATATGCCAGTTTTATGCGTTTTCCTACACCGTATGCACCACCACTCCAGCCGGTATTTACCAGCCACACATTTACATCCTGCTCTTTCATTTTCTTGCCCAGCATGTCTGCGTACTTACCAGGATGCAACGGGAAGAATGGCGCACCAAAACATGCACTGAATGTTGTTTTCGGTTCTGTAATGCCTGTTTCAGTACCTGCCACCTTAGCTGTATAGCCGCTGATGAACTGGTACATAGCCTGTCCCGGAGACAGTTTGCTGATAGGAGGCAATACACCAAACGCATCGCAAGTAAGGAAAAATATATTTTTAGGTAAGCCGCCAATGCTTGGCTTAGACGCATTCGGAATAAAATCCAGCGGGTAACTTACACGCGTGTTTTCAGTGATCGTCTTATCTGCAAAATTGATCTTGTTACTGTTCGGTTCGAATCCGACATTCTCGACCAACGCACCTGGCCTGATCGCATGATATATTTCTGGTTCCTTCTCTGCGCTTAAGTCTATGCATTTTGCATAACAGCCACCTTCAAAGTTGAAAATGCTGTCATTTGTCCAGCCATGCTCATCATCCCCGATCAGTTCCCTTGCCGGGTCAGCACTTAGTGTTGTTTTGCCCGTACCACTCAGGCCAAAGAAAATAGCTACATCACCAGCTTCACCCTTGTTCGCGCTGCAGTGCATGCTTAATACACCTTGCTCGTGCGGCAATACAAAGTTCAGTACAGTGAATATACCTTTCTTCATTTCACCTGTATAGCCGGTACCGCCTATAAGAATGGTTTTATAAGTAAATGAAACGATTGCAAAGTTTTCGTGCGGCACACCGTCTATGGCAGGGTTTGCTTTAAAGCCCGGTGCCTGTATTACATGCCAGTCAGGTGTAAAGCCATCCAGCTCTTCTTCTGTAGGGCGGATAAACATATTGTAGCAAAACAGGTTGCTGGACGGGTGCTCATTAATAACACGCACATTCAATTTATACACAGGATCTGCGCAAGCTATTGCATCGCGAACCCACACTTCATCTTTTGCTTTCAGGTAAGTAAGTACCTTTTTCTTCAGTTGAATGAAATGTTTTTCTTCAATAGCAATATTGAAGTTGTTCCAGTCTACGCTGCTCTCCGTCAGCGCATCCTTTACTATGAATTTGTCCTGGGGGCAACGGCCAGTGAATGTTCCGGTGTTTATACATAAGGCCCCGGTATCATTTAATACACCCTCGTTACGCTGAAGGGTTTGGCTTGTTAATTCGGCTGGTGACAATTGGTAGTGCAAATGGCTTACATCGTCCAGTCCTAATTGCGCTAATCCCTTTACAGTCAATGTTTCATTGGTTAAAGACATAGTGGCTACATATTTAGGTCTGTAAAAATAGGCTTTAAGCTTACAAGTGTTAGTAGTCTAATTTAGATTTTGTTTAAAGAAAGCCAGTTTTTATTGAACGTAGCTGAAAATATGGGCAGGTAAAACGTTTGGCAATAGAAGATTATCTAATAATTATTGTAGGAATTAAAAAAATAATACAATTAAATGCCCGTACATCTTTTGGCTATATGGCACAGGATAGCTATAAGCGATTGAAATGCAAGCTATATGGCTGGTTTTAATCAGATGTAGTTTTAGGCTTCTCCGGGGTTGGCTGCTTTTGCTCTTTTGGTTTGTTGCCAAACAGCTTTTCGAAATCCTTTGTATAAGAAATACTTGCGCCCTGCCTGTTACGCTTACCAATGCCCGATGTGTTGCCACTGGTTACGTCCAGGCTGCTTTTGTTAAAAATGATAGCGCGTAGTTTACGGTTACGGGTCAGTACAAATTCTACAGATATATCAGGCAGCCACTGGAAGCTACCGTTTTGTACCGCCTGCGAATTACTCAGGTTAAAGTCAAGGTCGCCACCAAACTTAATGATCACCTTGCCATCTGCAAGACTTTGACTCAACTTAAGATTCACATTCTGCCTGTCTAGTTTGTTCGCACCATCCTGCGCGCCAAACAAGCTCGCACTACTGTATGTAGACGTGTTTACGTCTAGCTGCAAACTTTTATCGCCTGTAAGTTTATATAGCACGTTTGATAAAAGTTTATTCAACTCAGAAGTGATTTTTTGAGATATCGTATTGATCACACCTACGCCGATAGATGCAGCGTTATTCACAGCAGATTTACTATCGCCATAAGGCGCAAATGAGCCAAACACAACAAGGTATGTTACCTGCTTCAGCATCTCATTATCATCATTCTGCATCCTGTTCAGCAACAGTACAAGATCATTGTCATTTTTTACCGCGCTGTTAGGAGGGAAGTCTATGCGGAACTTAATGTCCGGCCTGCTTAGTTTGCCACGCAGCATAGCTATTACATATACATCACCTCTATAGCCACGCAATACACCACTGGAGCTGCTCAACTCAAGCGGCTGGTTACCCAACAGATCATTCAGGCTAATGCGTTCCGCTATGTATTGTGCATCGATGTGTATGTTCGCGTTGTACGGGTCACCATTCCATTCAATGAAGTTGCCCGCATCTTCCTGTAAGTAGAACGGCTTCTTGATCAGTGACTGGAAGTTGAAATTGTATTTACCCTGGCCAATGTTGTAGCGGCCCTTCATCGTCATACTACCTGTTGCCGGCACGTTTATCTGCAGGCGGCCGTCCCCTTGTGCAGAGATTACATCACCTGTCAGCTCATCTAGTATAACGTCTATCTGCGCCTGGTTATTAGCGGTAAGGTCAAGATCAATATTCAGCTTTGTCTCAGACTCTTTCGCCTCTACTTTTATATCCTTACCATATTTTTTGAAAGTAATAAAATCCGCATCGGCAGTCTCCCTGCTTACAGAAGTAGGAATGTAAATATGCGTTGTATCATTTACTGCTCCCGTAATAGTCATACGCATATTATCCTGCGGGCCCTTCAGGCTCAACGTAGCCTGGCCTATGGCACGTCCATAGAACTGCTGGTTATCTTTTGCCTTCGTATCCAGCAGTAACAACTTATTGGTAGAAAGGTCAAAATCATAACGCATGTTTTTGAAACCCTTCTCATACAGTTTACCTTTTATGGTACCAGTGTTGTTACGGTTGTCGTGTATCTTAAATTCTCCAAAGTCGATCAGTCCATCTTTAAAATCAAACACCGCAGAGTCTATTGAGTAATACACTTGTGTGTACTTTACTTTAATGCCCCCATCCCGTAACGTCACCCTGCCAAGCAAGTCTGGCGCGGAAGGGTTTCCCTTCACAATCAGTTTACCACTCGCTTGTCCTTTAATGTCAGTAAACAAATTATCCAACAGCTCGTTCAGGATAGAAACTTTGGCATTACGTAAATCTGTTTCTATCATCAGCGGCTGGCCTATAGAATCCTTTGTATTGAAGCTGCCTTTGGAAACAAGATTGTATTTATCGTTTTCAGATTTTACATCAAACTTTACCATGCCGGTAGAACTGTTGAATTGGCTTCCGATCGTTACTACACCCACAGAGTCATCATTCAGGCGGAACTGTTCAGCACGTAACTGTGCATCTATATTGAACTTGCCAAAGAAATCACTCATGTACACATTGCCATTCGCAATACCCTCCATCCTTGGCTTTTTGGTAAAGAGCGGCGTAAAATCACCAATGTTCACATTCTTCAAACGCACCACAAGGTCATTCCTGTTACTACCATCCACCTCTTCCGTTTCTACAGTTATCTCCTGGAAACCTTGTGAAAATCTTACGTTTTTAGCCATCGCATAGTTACGCCGTATTACCAGCTCACCCTGCTTGTCCAGGTTCCATTTCTTATCATTCACTACAAATGAGGAAGGCTGCAGATCTATACGGATACCATCTTCCAGCGTAAATACATCTGCATTTAGTTGTGCATCGTTCAGTGTTGTGTTAGCACTTGTAGATAAGTGTACATTCGAGTGGTCGCCAGACGATACGATATTCAACTTTGTATTAGGGAAAAATAAACTATCGCCTATATATACCTTCTCCACATCACCGGTAAGGTTCAGTTTAATAGAATCCCCACGTCCCTGTATCTTGGCATTTACCAGTTTGTACTTATCATACCGCATATACGGAATATCTGTACGCAGGAAGAAAGTGCCAGAGTCTTTGGTATTCACACCTCCTATAATAGTTGCGCTATCCAGTCCGCCAAGTTTCGTATCAAGTATTTGTAAATACCTGCTCACATCCCTTGTCTTTATGTTGACAGAGAAGCGTTGATTTTTTGGAGCCTCAGCGGGCGCCTGTATATACGATGGAAAATATTTATTGAGGAATAGCTGGAAGCTATTGGGAAGGTCCATGATGTCATATTGACCCCTTATCCTCACATCCAGTTCATTGCTCTGTACATAGAGCACCTTCCTGTTAGCAGTGTCTATAGATGCACTTAAAGTCAATGAATCAAAACTAAGCCGCGTGCTATCGTGCTTCAATGTAGCATTCAGCAATTTTGCCGAACCGAGGAACTGGTCAATGTTTTTGCCTGCGAAGTCAAGGTCAAAGAGACCCGATAATTCAAATTTATCATGCGTCAGCTTCAACGCCTGCAAATCTGATTTAGACAAGTCACCCAGTATGTTGAACTTAGGAATAGAATCATTCAGGTCGATCTGTATATTACTGGTAAAACTGAAATTAGGGTCATTCGCCTTAAACTCACCCTGGAAGTTTTTCTTACGGATACTTCCGTTAAAGATCAGGTTAGCGTATTTGTAATCATTGAATTCAAACTGCTCAAACGATCCATCCAGCGATGTATTCACCTTTTCCAGCTCAAATCCTGAACCATCTATTTTTCCTTTAAAGCTTACAATACCTATAGAAGGAACACTGATGAACTTACCCAGGTTGAACTGTTGCGTAATCAGGCTGCCGGTATAGATAGGTTCACCACGTTTTGGCAGCTTCATACTAATGTTGGTGTACATGCCGCCCAGGTCAGTGCTCATCGTACCGTTGGTCGTAAAGTCATTGATGGTGCCGGAGAATGTGCCTTTATAGCGCAGCGTACCCAGTGCGGCAAGGTTAGGCTGATTAATGCCCTTTAGTGCAGGTATAATGTCTGCTGCGTTGTTATATGTTGTTTGCAGGTTACCATTGGTAAGCGTAATGTATGTTTTGTCAATATCCGTCAAACCCTTCATGGTAAGGTCACCTGTAATGAAAGAGCCATCTATATTTTTTACAAACAGTTCCTTTACAGAAAAGTCAGCTACAGTGCCCAGATATTTACCACTGAGGGAAACTTGTTTTTTCCATGTTTTTAATTCGGGTGCAAAGAACGCAACATCATCGGAAAATATTTCTGAGCCTGCTATGTGTGCATCCATCACAATCTTGTCTATATAGTCGCTCATATCCTTATTAAAATCGCCATACTTCATAGCATAGTAATTTTTCAGGTGCGACTTATTCGTATGCACATCCAGCTTCGCAAACTCCATTATATGTGGCGTAAGCCTGAACTGCGCTTTCAGTTTCTTTACTTCAAAACCGGAACGTTCCTTTGCCGCCAGTTCCAGGTTGGCCCGGATCGTATCTTTTGTAAAATTGAAACCCGTAATAGTGGCCTGCACTTTATTCGTTTCTATATTGGAACCGTCAAATACTCCCGCATCAGAGTTTGTCTTCAGCTTACCGATCTGGAAAGTACCGTTCGTTATCTTGATAGTTCCCACCTGTACCAGCATGTCACTGCTGTTGAAATACATACTGGTGTCCTTCACCGGTTTTTTCTGCTTAGGTTTAGGCGGGCGCTTACCTTCATAATCACGGATCATGAATACAGGTTTGTCCAACGTCACCTGCTCTACCTGGAAAATGTTTTTGGCAAAGTCTATATTATCCGCATCCACCAATACACTGGCAGCCTTCACCGTCATATCCTCACCCACCCATTCATCATGCTTGTAGTAACCAATATTTTTCAGGTCCACCTTTTTCAGGTTCAGCACAATCCCTTTTTTCTTCTTTTTATTAGGATCAGGAGGTGACTGGAAATAGTCAACCAGGAACTGGTAGTTCCATACTGAATCCTTGCGATATTGTTTTACCACAGCATCTTCCAGCCCCACATATTTCAGGTCTATCTTGTCTTTGAAAAAGAACCAGTCAGTAACACGCACCTTTACTTTACCCGCATACAGGAACGTATCCTTCTGGTGGTCACGTATCAGCATACCTTCCAGGTTCATCTTGTTGAACAGGGTCAGGCTTACATGATTAATTTTTACTTCTGTATTAAGGGCAGTAGAAAGCCTGGCGGTCACCTTTCTTACGATGAAGTTTTGAACCGTTTCTGTCTGGATCAGGAGCCAGCAAAGCAGCAGCAGTGCAAAAAGCACCAGGAAAGCACGGCTGAGTATTTTTAGAAACTTCTTCAGAAAGCGCTGTAATTTGAGTGTTTAAGCAAAGATAACTCTATCAGGCAAATTGAATACCAAACCACTAATATAACACAATGGGCAATAGAATATTAGGAGTTTTATTATGTATGGTAGCCAGGGGTAGTTCAGAGGAGGCATTTTTGGGATGAGGGTGGCAGCAAAGGTGGGAGCCCAAACCAACAGAAAGGGTGGACTTTTTAAAGTCCACCCTTTCTGTTGGTTTGTGATGTTTAATGAAACCAGGCTTGTAGATCTCGCCATTCACCAGATTATTTCCGCTGAAACAGCTCGTCCACCATCTGTTGAGAAAAATGCTCATCCAGTGAACCGTTGATATTACGGTAAACAGCGCAGATGAAAATGGTTTGACTAGCGCTTATAACAGCGTAAATAATAAATGCAAGCATAACACCCACAATCACGCCGGCGATAGGGTGGATCAACGCACCGATGATAAAACCCACAAGCATAGCGCCCAGGATCAATACAAACTGTACGATGCCGAAGCTAAAGTTTGCGCCGATGCTCTCACCCCATTTTTCTTTCATGATGGAAGAAGAACGTTTGATCGCTGCAAAGGGAGACAGGTTTTCATAAGCCATAACCGGCACTACAAAAAACGTAGCCACGTTCCATACTACACCAATCAGGCCCGTAATGATCTTACCTATCAAACCTGACTCTTCCTGTATAATTTTTAGTATAGCACCTACTGTGCCTGCAACAACTGCCCAGGTAAAAATAGTGCCAATGCGGCTTAAGCTAAACGACAGGCCCTTTCCTACAGTAATGTCCTGCTCACCATCAAAATATAATTTAGCGCAGTGGATCAACGCTGTGTTGAAAAATACAATGATAAAATAGTTGATGATGTAGAATAAAAACGTGACGCCATAGATCACTATTTTGCTCTCACCCTCTTCGAAAAAGTAATCAAAAAATCCGAAGCCGAACATTGCGGCTACAAAAGACCCAATCACCAGTATGAGTGAGATGCCGGATAAAATAGGAAAAGCGATCAGTTGCTTGTTGTTGTTCAAAACCTGGAAGCTGGTCTTCGCCAGTGTCCAGCCATTAGAGAGACGTGAGAAGAAATTCATGGTTATTTGTTTAGAGTTTATGATACTTGAAAATAATGTTTTTTCGGTATTTAAGCCACCATTTTCCTGATTGCCTGCGCCAGCAGCAGCAAGTCATCCTTCGTATGCAAAGCATTTACTACTGCACGTTGAATTTTTGGCCCCGTCGGGTCAGGATAGGCGAACGAAGAAATAACGATATTTTTTTCAAATAATTGTTCCTCATTTATAGTCGAAGGCAAAATAAACATAGGTAGCTCTGCGTGAAAGCGCACACCAGGCACATCCCGTAGTTGATCCTGTAACCACTGAATGTTTGCTTTCAGCAATTCCCGCTGGCGTGCATATAAATGTTGCCCGTGTATAAAAGCGTGCATATATGCAGGTGCAATAGAGGTACTGGCAGCATAGTCAGGCGAAGTGCGGAACTGGTCAACCAAAGCCTTTGGTCCGCTAATAGCGCCACCAACAAGATTGGCACCCTTAGATAGAGAGTAGGCGAGAATGTAGTGATGATGCGGAGGTAAATAATCATGTACACCCTGCCCGTTATTGCCAATTACACAAAAACCATGAGAGTCGTCTATAATACAGGTTTGTGGTTCGCTCATTTTTTCCAGGAAAGAAAAATCATGCAAGTCCGCCTTCAGAATGTTTACTGTATCTGCAGCCAGTATTTTCCCGCGCAATCTTTCATCATTTGGCTGAATGGATGCAGCCCATTCGCTAAAGCTCATAGCAGGTTTATCTGTTCTGCTGATAGCCGGGTGTGACGCCGGTGCATTGTATATTTGATCGCTCCATAGCTTTGTTGCCACCTGCCCCGATGTAAAACCGGAGGCAAAGCAAATAGAATCTTCCGTACCTGTAATAACAGAAAGCAATTGCTCAAACCGGGCAAATAACTCCAGGCGCGTGTTCGAGATACGCGCAGACGGGAATGAAAGCCCGTATTTATTCAACCCCTCCTTCACCAGTTCCATATATTCCGGCACATGGCCCATGCCCAGGTAAGCATATCCTGAAAAGAAAAGGCATTCCCTTCCACCCGTAAATATTGTTCTGCCAATCTGTTGGTCGGTTGTGTGTATCTGCATAAATGCTGGGTATATAAAGCTTGTAAGGTAGGTAAAGTTTATAAAGTAAAAAGGGTATATAAAGTTTCATTCTTGTCCGACTAAACGTGTCATAAAAAGTTTGAAACTCTTTGTGGTAATGTTTTGCAACTAAAAAAGTACATTACTAAAATCGGGGGGATCCCTGTTTTTAATCTTTCCGGGAAACGTACGGCCTCAGAAAAGCTGCGTTAAGAAAATTGACATGAACGCCGGAAAAATCCATTGCTGTTTGAGCCAGGGCGAACTTACTTACTCTGGCTGTCAGCGGCGAGTTCAATGGATTTCGGCGGGCAGGACAATTTTTAGCCTGCTTTTCTGGAGCCTTGATTTTTTTGGTTACTTTTTGTATCAAGACAAAAAGTAACACCGTCGGTAGACAAATGAAAGACTGCGATTAAATGACTCATTAAATTTATTCGGACAAAAATGATAAAGTATATAAGGTATATAAAGTTTATAGTGCTGTAAGGAAAACTAAATTCCATACCTATCTACTTTATATACCTTATATACCGTATCCTTACCGCGGCCTCTTCATCGACTCATTAAACGCATCACTGCCGCCTTTAGGTATGCTTAAAGGTTGCCAGTCTTTATCCTTTATCATATGGCCAATGGTAATGATCTGGCCTACATGGCTGGAGTAGTGTGCCAACTGGCGCAGTATAGCATCGTAAGCAATTAATGGCTCTGTGCGTATATAGATCGTTTTTGTTAAGTCCTCCGGTTGCAGGCTTTCCAGTGTATTCAACAAACACTCCCAACCTCCTTTCCAGAAAGAAAGTAAATCTTGCCTGGAAACTTCTGTCTCATTAAACTCTGCGTCACGCTTGCGCCAATGCTTTTCACCATCTTCCGTCAGGAAATTTGTCCAGCGGCTCAGCATATTGCCATACATGTGTTGAATGATGATAGCAATACTGTTGCTATCCGGTGAAGGCCTGAAAAAAAGATCTTTTTCACTTAATTGAGCAAGCGTTCTGTCACCCATTTCTTTATAACTCCTGAAACGCTTGATTATATCAGTTAAAAACCCTGCTTCAAAACTCATAGGAATAGTTTTATTGTGAAAATGAGACTAAAGGTAGGGGATGTTGTTAAATGGTTGAATTGTTACATTGTTAAATGGTTGTATTGTTGGGCTGTGTTGTGCACTTTTATTCACCGCAGAGTCGCAGAGGGTTTCCTTTGCTTCTTTACGTGAAATATTCTTTGTAGAACGAACATGCATCTATATAGCAATTCAACCATTAAACAATGTAGCCATTAACAATAAATCAATTTCTGCAATTTTTTTGAGCCCGGCAACAGGGTTAATATTCAGCTTTTGTTGCGTCGCACTCTTCAGCTCCACAACAGCATTGAGCTAAACCTGCCAGGTCTTTAAGACCTGGCAGGTTTTTTATAACTAACAATTCAACCATGTAACCATGCAACAGTAAATTTCTTACCTTTTATAATACGCTATAATAGACGCCTTCGCAATTACATTAGCAGAAAGCATATAGCCAACCAGCGCAGGAGATGCCTTTTTATCCAGTCCCAACTTTGCTGTTTTCAACGCATATACTGTTATGATGTAAGGGTGCGGTGCATCACCAACAGGAGGACATGGCCCACCATAGCCGGCAGTGCCAAAGTCTGTAATGCCTTGAATGGAGCCTAGTGGTGCAAGCGTAGTATCTGTGCTACCGGCGCCTTGTTTTAGTTCTGCAATATTTGCAGGTATATCAAATATTACCCAATGCCACCAACCACTCCCGGTCGGAGCAGCAGGATCGTAGATAGTTACTGCAAAGCTCTTCGTATCTGCCGGTGCATTGCTCCATGATAGTTGTGGAGACTTATTAGTACCTGTACAACCAAAACTATTAAAAATGTATTCCTTGTTGAACTGACCACCCAGGTCCTTGCTCGCAAGTGTAAAAGTAGACTGTTGTGCAAATAAAGTGTGCTGAAAAATAACTGCTGCTAAAACAAAAATAATCCGCTTCATACGATAAATTTTATGAAGCAAAGCTATCGGGTAAGAAACGGAAAGAGATATAGCAAACGGTTCAAATACTGTTGCTAAAAGTTCAGACAGATGTTGTAGCCCTGCCAGGCGTTACACCATATTTCTTTTTATAAGCCTGTACAAAACTCGATAAGTTTTCATATCCATAATCCATATACAACTCTGACGCCTGCCGGCCCTTTAATAATTCAGTTGCCGCTATTTCCAATCTTTTTTCCCGTATATATTTTGCAGGTGGTACGCCATAATTTTTTTCAAAATCCCGTTTGAAAGTAGACAAGCTCCTGTTAGATAAAAATGCCAGCTCGCTAATAGATATGTTTTGATGTAAATGATTTTCTACTATATTTTTCAGTGAAGTGTCATTATTGTTGGCAGCCAGCTTACGCAGAAAAGCCGCAGTAGCCGGATTCTCCTCCATCAGTATAAGCAACAATTCATGAAACTTATGTGCGACCAGTGCCGGTGATAACTGCGTTTTCGATTCTATCAAGGCGACGATCTGCGCAATGTATTGCGCCAGGTATTTATCTACGCGGATAAAAGGCAGCTCCTCCAAATGCTCACTTGCTTTCGACGCCGGGATGGTTTGAAGAAAAGCGGATAAGCGTGTTGTGGGAAATGCGATAACAAGGCTATTGTAACGCCCTGCATTTAGCGAACGCTCAGAAATAATAGAGTTACCCTCAGGTATTACCACGGCTTCGTTTACACCAATGATAGCTGTGCCACCGGAAGTGCAAAGATGCTTTTCTCCATTAATAATAAAACTAATTGCATTCTTATTAAAGACAACCCTGTTACGCAGGCCATTAGAATGCTGGTCATAATACACAAACGAAACATCACCATCCGAAATAGAAGGTAAGTGTGCAAGTGCTTCCGGTATGTAAATGTTTGAAAGCATAAGGCCTAATTACAAAGTATGAAGTTTGTTGCCGGTAGTAAATTGATTCACGACTGCCGATTCACGATTCCCGTCTCTACCATCCTGCTGCAGAATCGTCCCCTCTTTTATCCGCCGCAGCTTGTAGCTGGTTGTTCCCCACTTTTATTACTTCCACTCTGCCTATAGCGGCACGTTCTTTCATTGTATAACCCATTTTTTCCAAGCCGGCTTTAGTAGCTGCATCAAATGTTTTTTCTACATACACCTCATCCGGCAGCCACTGGTGATGGAACTTAGGTTTATTCACCGCATCCTCTGGCGTCATTCCATAATCAATGATATTGACAATAGTCTGGAATACAGAAGTAGGAATAGTGGTGCCACCCGGTGTGCCTACCACCAGGAATGGTTTATTGTTTTTCAGCACCAGCGATGGCGTCATTGAGCTGAGCATTCTTTTGCCTGGTGCAATAGCATTTGCTTCACCTCCTACAGCGCCATACATATTCGGCACACCTGGCTTTATACTAAAGTCATCCATTTCATTGTTCAGCAAAAAGCCCGCACCACCTACTACAGTGTGTGAACCATAGCTGCCATTCAATGTAGTCGTAATGGAAACCATATTACCCTGTGCATCCATAATGCTAATATGCGTAGTTTCCTCACTCTCTTTTGCATTGCCAGCCTTAACCGTTGAGCTTGGGGTTGCTTTGGATGGATCATAATCCTTCATACGTTTAGCAAGATAGCCATCGCTCATCAGTGTTTTTACAGGCACCTTCCAGTAGTCAGGATCGCCCATGTGCTCCGCGCGGTCTGCATAAGCACGACGCTCCGCCTCAATCATCAGTTGTACACCTTTTACTGATTGAAAACCGTATTGAGTCAAAGGATATTTTTCAACCATCTTTAGCATTTGCGCCAGTAAAATACCCCCACTGCTTGGTGGTGGAAAGCTGATTATAGTATAGCCTCTGTAATTAAATGACAAAACCTTCCTGCTTCTTGTTGTATAATTCTTTAAGTCCTCTTTAGTGATCACGCCGTTGCCCCGTTGCATTTCCGCTACGATCAGTTCTGCGGTCTTGCCTTCATAAAATCCTTTAGCGCCATTGTCACGAATCCGTTTCAGCGTTTCGGCCAATTCTTTTTGTACCAGCGTGTCGCCAGCTTTCCATGAAGTATTTTTTATAAAAGCGATAGACTGTGTATTGTATTTCAGGAAAGCATCTTTGGTATTATTTAAGTTCATTGCTTCCCTCTCTGTGATCACAAAACCATATTCGGCAAGATCGATGGCTGGTTGTATCAATTCTTTAAAAGGAAGTTTTGCATAAGGTAGTGTAGCAAACAAGCCAGATATTGTACCCGGTACACCTGCTGCCAAATGCCCGTTTTGCGACAGGTTTGTTTGCGCATTGCCATTCTTATCCAGGTACATATCGCGGCTGGATTTTGCAGGCGCTTTCTCCCGGTAGTCCAGTGCGATCAGATCCCCATTTTGTTTTCTGCCCAGCAGGAAGCCGCCGCCGCCAATGTTACCTGCACCGGGATATACAACCGCCAGCGCTAACTGCGTGGCAATGGCTGCATCAAACGCATTGCCGCCCTTTTTCATAATAGCAGCGCCGATCATGCTAGCCAGCGGGTGCGCAGATACGACAGCCACTTTGCCAAACGTTTCTGTTTTCTGCTCATTGTAATGGAAAGGGTCAACAGTTTTGCCAATTATAGGTTGTGCATGTACAGATGTAACAACAGATGCAAGTAATAAGAAGGATAGTACAACTTTTTTCATGCGAATAATTTCTGTGTTTAATAAAATTCAGCGGTTTATTACCTAATGCTTCAATAAAACTTTTGAAACATATACCCTCTGAAACCAATAGGTTTTTGAAACTTTATCCAAATGTAAGCATATTCAAATTTGTGGCTGTATGGCTTTATTTTAATACTTTCATAGAAACATACTTCCATATATGAAGAGGAACCTGCTACTGCTCTGCCTGGTATTATTACACACGGTTGTATTTGCACAAACTGCACCATCTCCAAAACAATTTCTTGGTTATGAACCGGGAGCCGCCTTTACACCACATTATAAAATAGCCGGCTATTTTAAAGCAGTGGCAAACGCTGTTCCTAATATGGTCAAAGTGGAATCGTATGGTGAGACATACGAGAAGCGTGAACTGCTGGTAGCCTATATTGCCACGCCGGAAAACCTGCAACGCCTGGAGGCGATCAGGAACAATAACCTGCAACAGGCTGGTATTAAAAGCGGCGGTGCACCATTGGCGGATGCGCCGGTAATTGTATGGCTCAGTTACAACGTACATGGCAACGAACCTTCTTCTTCAGAGGCTGCTATGAAGACATTATACGCACTGGTTGATCCTTCCAACGCACAAACAAAGCAATGGCTAAAAAATACCGTAGTTATTATAGATCCGTGTATTAACCCGGACGGAAGAGACCGCTATGTAAACTGGTTTAACAGCGTAGTAGGCAAAACATATAATGCAGATCCACAATCGCGTGAGCATAATGAGCCCTGGCCTGGTGGCAGAACAAACCACTACAACTTTGACATGAACAGGGACTGGGCATGGCAAACACAAAAGGAAACCGTGCAACGTATGAAAAAGTATAATGAGTGGTTGCCACAGATCCATGTAGACTTTCATGAGCAGGGGTATAATGCGCCATACTATTTTGCACCGGCGGCAGAACCTTACCATGAGGTGATCACGCCATGGCAAAGACAGTTCCAGGTAGAGGTAGGCCGTAACAATGCAAAATATTTTGACAAGAACGGCTGGCTGTATTTTACACGCGAGCGCTTCGATCTGTTTTATCCATCATACGGAGATACCTATCCATTATACAACGGCGCTATTGGTATGACCTACGAACAGGGTGGGCATAGCAGGGGAGGGCTTGCTGTTGTGAAAAGTGATGAAGATACGCTTACGTTAACTGACAGGGTGGAGCATCATTATACAACCAGCCTTGCTACGGTAGAGACGGCATCACTGAACGCTGCTAAACTATTAAAAGAGTATAAGCAATTCTTTGATGATAACATTATCGCCAAAAACGCGCCCTATAAAACATATGTATTAACGTCGAAAGATATTAACCAGCTACAGACAGTGGCAGAGTTGCTGGATAAAAATGGTATTACATACGGCACGTTGGGCAATAAGACGTTTAAAGCGCTGAATTATTTCACCGGCAAAGAAGAAAATTATAAAGATGAGGGCTACAGCCTGGCAGTAAGCGCAGCACAGCCACGCGGAACTTTATTGCGCGTGTTGTTTGAGCCAAAAAGTTTACTGAGCGATTCTATCACATATGATATTACTGCATGGGCAATCCCATATTCATTCAACATAAAGGGGTATGCGGTGAAAGAGAAACTGGCGATCGATGCATTTCCGAAAACGAATGTGCCAACAGTCGTATCGTCCAGCTATGGCGTACTTATTCCTTACTCCTCTGTAAAATCTGTACAGCTATTATCTTATTTACTTACAAAAAAAGTAAAAGTGCGTTATGCTGAAAAAGCATTTACTTATAAAGGCAAAGAGTATAGCCGAGGTACGCTGATTGTATTGAAAGGGGGTAATATAGATGAATGGAATACACAGGTAAATACAGCATGCCAAAAATTCAACATACAGGCAGAAATCGTAGAAAGCGGATTTATGGATAAAGGTGCAGACTTCGGTTCGCCAGACATTCATTTAGTACATGCGCCAAACGTTGTGCTGCTCACAGGTGAGGAAACATCATCCAGCGCAGCAGGCGAAGTGTGGAGTTTCTTTGACCAGACACTGAACTACCCACTTACGCTGATCAATGCAGGCGATATAGGCAGAGTGAATCTGAAAGATTACGATGTGGTGATCTTACCTGACGGCTATTACCGTTCACTTAAAAAATCCAATGATGCGTTGAAGTCCTTTGTAGAAGGTGGCGGAAAGTTGATTGCAATGGAAAATGCAGTTTCTGTTTTGTCAGAGCTTGATTGGGGCATAAAGAAGAAAGATAAAGACAAAGATAAGGACGCAAAGGATGATAAGAATACTTATGTAGACCTGAAAAAATACAGCGAACGTGAGCGGGATGAAATGCCTAACGCTATACCAGGTGCTATTTACAAAATAGACCTGGATGAAACACATCCTTTGGCGTATGGCTACAACGATTATTATACCCTGAAACAAGATGGCACAGCGTATGAGTTTTTAAAAGACGGCTGGAACGTAGGTGTTATTAAAAAGGAAAACTATATAGCTGGCTTTGTTGGCAGTAAGCTGAAACCAAAACTACAAGATGGGTTAGTCTTTGGTGTACAGGATATGGGCAGAGGTACAGTAGTGTATTTAGCCGACGATCCTTTGTTCCGCTTGTTTTGGGAAGGTGGAAAGCTGATGTTTAGCAACGCAGTATTTTTAGTAGGAGAATAACATAATTTATCATCCCAGTCTCCGATTGGGGTGCGATGGATCATCGACTTCGTCGATTACATTTTCGACAGAGTCGAAAACCCAAGACATCCCAGTCGGAGACTGGGATGATGTAAAACAAAAAGGATTGCCTTTAATCAGGCAATCCTTTTTTATTGTATTCAACATTTGATTTTCTACTCAAACGTTACGAGGTAAAAATTATTTTTCCCTTTCTGAATAAGAAGATACTTATCCAATAGAAGATTGACACTTGTTAATGGAGCATTTCCCTCTGTTATTTTATTACGGTTAATACTTACACCACCGCCTTGAATCATTTTTCTGGCTTCTCCCTTACTAGGAAAAATAGTTGATTCTGTGAGGAATGTAATGATATCAACAGTTTCTCTTTTTTCTTTAGTAAAAGAACGAGTTACAAGACCTTCCATTTTTTGGAAATCCTCTTCTGTCAAAGATTCAGCCGGAACATCTTTTTTCTCAAAAGCAACCTTAGTTGCTTCTATTGCTATATTGTAAGCCTCTTCGCCATGTACAAAAGTAGTAACCTCTTTTGCAAGTCTTTTTTGCAAGACCCATTGTGACGCATCAGTATTGTGCTGATTAATTAATGCTTCGATTTCATCTTTATCAATGAACGTAAATATTTTGATCCATTGCTTTGCGTCTTCGTCAGTTGCTTTCAGCCAGAATTGATAGAATTCATAAGCATTTGTCTTTCCCAAGTCCAGCCACACATTACCTTTCTCCGTTTTGCCGAATTTAGTGCCATCTGTTTTTTTGATCAGCGGACAAGTAAATGCAAAAGCCTCACCACCTGCTTTGCGGCGGATCAGTTCAGTGCCGGTAGTAATATTACCCCACTGATCGCTGCCGCCCATCTGTAGTTTCAGGTTGTGATGCACATGAAGCCAATAGAAATCATAACCCTGCATTAGCTGGTATGCAAATTCTGTATAACTGATGCCGGATTCTCCTTCTATTCTCTTTTTCACGCTATCCTTAGCCATCATATAGTTCACTGTAATATGTTTGCCGGTGTCGCGTAAAAAATCGATGAAAGAAATATTTTTAAACCAGTCGTAATTATTCACCATTACGGCCGCATTGGGTTCGTTCGAATCAAAGTCAAGATAACGGGAAAGCTGTTTTTTGATGCCATCTACGTTTTGGGCAAGCTGTTCCTCATTCAACAGATTTCGTTCTTCGCTTTTCATAGATGGGTCGCCGATCATGCCGGTAGCGCCACCTACAAGCGCATAAGGCTTGTGTCCTGCTTTTTGAAGATGTACCAGTAAAAGGATAGGGACAAGGCTTCCAATATGGAGACTATCAGCCGTTGGGTCAAAACCTATATAAGCTGATGTCATTTCTTTCTGCAATTGCTCTTCTGTTCCGGGCATTATATCCTGCAACATACCCCGCCAACGAAGTTCTTCAATCAAATTCATTCTGCTATTGATTAAAAAATTAATGTTGGCAAAGGTACGTAATTACAGGGCGTAAACAGGGTAAAAAAGGGTTTGGGTGTTTTTGAAGGTTAGAGACGGATTAAAAAACGGACTTTTGATAAAAAAGTATTACTGGACATTCAGAAATGAAGCAAGTACTACTTCATCTTCTGTCAGCCTGCTTTTGATATTCAGCGAAACACTCTCACCATAACATATCAGTTTCTTTTCACCACTTTTCTTCCATAAAAAGAAACCTGCACTTATTACAGGAGCAAGATCTTTTGCAACATCTGCATGTATAAGCGTTTGCGGGAAAATCACCGGGCCATTCGCCGTGATGATATATTTCATGATTTTCATAATCATTCATTTAATTTGGTAATGCAAAATTAGTTTCGGGCTTTCCCCCGTCTAACCTGTAGAAGTTTCTAAAATGCTCATTTTGGTTACCAGTCTCCTAGGCGGCAGATTTGCTTGTTGTCTGCTATTTTTTAGCTTGGTACAGTTTATATATTTTAAAATATGTGTAAGGCCGTCTTTTTTGAGCGCTTCTTTTTATACCAATTGCATATTAAATAGCCGGATAGGAAAACTTTTCATTTATTGAAATAATAGTAGGCATCTTTGCAGCATGAAAAAAGTAGGTATCGGTACCAGGGTATTGAATTGTATTGTAGATATACTATTAGTAACCATCCTGGCATATATTGGCTATAAGATCAGCACTTTTTATGCTTTTTATTATCGTAGGTACTTTATTCCTTTTTACTATTTCTTTTTTGGGATGTGGTTTGTGTACTATTTCCTTTTCGAAGCTATAAGTCGTAGAACACCCGGCAAATGGTTGACCATGACCAAAGTGGTAGATCGTAAAGGCGGCCGCCCATCAGTTGGACAAATTGCTATCCGCAGTTTAGTAAGGCTGACTTTAATAGATGCATTCTTTCTTCCTTTCCTGGACAATACTTTACACGATTATTTCAGTAAAACTGATGTGGTAGAGATCTAGTGTTTATTGTTTAATGAATACATGGCTTAATTGTTATAACTAAGCGATTAGTCGCATTGTCTTTTTGGCTGAAAAGGGTGCAATTCAACCATAAAACAATGCAACAATTTTAATAGGCTATTTTTGCACCCAATACACATGATTATGGCGAAGATTGGCATTAATATATCGACTGGAAGCCTGCAAAAGGCAGAGATGATCGTAGGCATTGACCTTGGCACAACGAACAGTCTTGTTTCTATCATACATCCTGAAACCGGCAAGCCGGTAGCGCTGAAAGAGTTTAATACCAGCAGCCTTGTACCAAGCATAGTACATTTTGGTGAGCATGGAGATATTGTAATAGGCGAAGAAGCCAGGCAATACCTGGAGTCAGATCCACAGCGCACTATATTCAGCGCCAAAAGGCTAATGGGGAAAAGCTATAATGATATAAAAGAAAATGAAAGCTTTTTTTCCTATAAGGTTATAGACGACGATGCGGACAGGCTGGTAAAAGTACAGGTTGATAATAAGTTTTATTCACCGATAGAGCTGTCTTCCTTTATTTTAAAGGAACTAAAGAAAAGAGCAGAGCATATTCTGAAAACGCCGGTGAACAAAGCGGTGATCACAGTGCCTGCATATTTCAATGATGCACAGCGGCAAGCTACCAGGGACGCTGGTAAATTGGCTGGGCTGGATGTATTGCGTATAGTAAATGAACCGACGGCAGCTAGTCTTGCGTACGGCATAGGATTGAATAAAGAGGAGGAAAAAACGATTGCAGTTTATGACCTTGGCGGCGGTACGTTTGACATATCTGTGCTACGCATAGCAGGCGGCATCTTTGAGGTGCTGAGTACAAATGGTGACACGTACTTAGGTGGCGATGATTTTGATAAAGCGATCGTTCAGTATTGGCTGACACAATATGGTATTACAACAGAAGAGCTGGTGAATAACAAACAACTGGTACAGGCGCTTCGTTTGCGTGCAGAAGAGGCTAAAAAGCAGTTGAGTAGTCACGATTCCTTCGAGGCAAATTGGAATGGCGAACAACTCAAGATTTCCCGCGCAACATTTGAAGAGTTGATCAGGCCACTGGTTGACAAAACAATTGCCAGTTGTAAAAACGCATTGAAAGATGCAGGCCTGGCTGCTGATGAAATAGATACTATAGTAATGGTAGGTGGTAGTACACGTGTGCCCGCAGTAAAAAATGCAGTAAGCGCCTTCTTTGGAAAACCGGTGCATGATGAAGTGAATCCCGATGAAGTGGTGGCACTGGGCGCAGGCATACAGGCTGATATACTTGCAGGCAACAATAAAGATTTTCTCTTATTGGATATTACTCCACTAAGCCTGGGAATTGAAACTATGGGTGGCCTTATGGATGTGTTGATTCCACGTAATGCGAAGATCCCAACAAAGGCAGGCCGGCAATATACCACGCAAAAAGATGGACAGGGCAGCATGCGTATTGCTGTGTACCAGGGTGAGCGTGATCTTGTAGGCGATAACAGGAAACTAGCAGAGTTCAATCTAACCGGTATTCCCGCCATGCCAGCAGGGTTGCCAAAAGTAGAAGTGAGCTTCCTGATCAATGCGGATGGCATTCTTATGGTGAAAGCAAAAGAGCTGCGCAGTGGCGTAGAGCAGGAGATAGAAGTAAAGCCACAATACGGCCTTACAGATAACGAAGTAGAAAAAATGCTGCTGGAAAGTATTACGCATGCACAAAGCGATATGCAAACGCGTGCTTTGGTAGAGGCGCGTACAGAAGCGGAACAAATACTGGATGTAACAGAAAAATTCCTTTCTAAAAATGCTGCACTTGTTAGCAGCGAAGAGCTGGCACAAACAAATACTGCGATACAATCTCTCCGTGAAGCACTGGCTTCCGAAGACAAAGATCTGATACATAAAAAAGTAGAGGAGTTGAACGAGATTTCCCGCCCCTTTGCAGAACGTGCAATGGATGAGGCGGTAAGTGGTGCATTGAAAGGGAAGAAGATTTAAGTATTGTTATATTGTTACATGGTTAAATTGTTTGATCGGCGAATAAAACAATTTAACCATGTATCCATTAAGTAATATTATTTCCCCACTTCCTTCATCCTGGAAATATACTTGCCGATAATATCAAACTCAATATTCACTTTTGTATCCTTTTCCACCTGCCCGATACTGGTATGCTCATACGTATAAGGTATAATAGCAACGGTAAAAGTATCGCCGGTTACATTAAATAAAGTAAGGCTGGTGCCATTTACAGCAATTGATCCTTTCTCTATTACGAGGTGCGCAAATTGCTGTGGGAAGCGGAAAATGAACTCCCAGCTACCATCCAGGTCTTTTTTATCAATACAAACCGCAGTTGTATCTACATGGCCCTGTACAATGTGCCCGTCCAGGCGCCCGTTCATGATCATACAGCGTTCTATATTCACTGTATGCCCTGCAAGCCATTGCCCGATATTTGTTTTTTCCAAAGTCTCCTCAATGGCTGTAACCTTATGCGCCCCGTCTTTAATTTCCTCTACTGTCAGGCAAACGCCATCGTGGCTTACACTCTGGTCAATCTTCAATTCATTAGAGAGGGGAGAACTGATCCAGAAGCTTTTATTTGTGCCTTTTGTTGCTATATCTTTTATAGTGCCTGTTGATTCTACTATTCCTGTAAACATGAGACAAAGGTGAGAAAAATTGTCAAATGGTTTAATTGCTTTATCGCTAGCTCGACAAATTAACTTCACTAACCATCTAACAATTAACCCCTTAAACAATTTCTCAATTAAATTTGGAATCAACCTGCATTTTGCTATCTTTGCAGCCTAAATTTTTCTAAAGGAGGTATATTACCATGCTGATAATCGACTCAAAAGATTGCGAAAACATAGACAAAGCGCTGAAAAAGTATAAAAAGAAGTTCGAAAAGAGCAAAGTACTTTTACAGTTAAGGGAGCGTCAAAGCTTTACCAAGCCGTCTGTAAGACGTCGCACTGAAGTGTTGAAAGCTGTTTACAAACAACAGCTGGCCAGCGGTAAAATTGAAGGATAATTCATTTTTATCAATATAATTCTGGTAGCCATAAGGTTTCGTAACTTTATGGCTACCTTTTTTATGCCTATAACACACTATCCACAAGTCCAGTCCTTTTTGGATTATCTACAGTTTGAGAAGCGGTATTCTCAGCACACCCTTATTTCCTACCAGCATGACCTGGAGCAGTTTTTTGCTTATCTCACCAGTCAGTTCGACGCGCCGGCAATATCTGCCATTTCTGCCGGATTGGTGCGTTCCTGGCTTGCAGAGCTAAAAGGGGATGAGAATTCCTCCAAAACCATCAATCGTAAAATATCGAGCTTAAAATCGTTTTTTAAGTTCATGATCAAACAAGAGGTGATTAGCTTGTCGCCAATGACTACGATCGTATCACCAAAAGTGAGCAAGCGCCTGCCAACATTTGTAGATCAACGGGACATTCAAACCTTGTTTGACTATGTAGAATTTCTGGATACGTGGAAGGGGAGGACGGACCGGCTGGTATTGGCCCTTTTTTACAATACAGGCATGCGCTTAAGCGAGCTGATAAACCTGAAGGAAAACCAGGTAGACGCTGCGTATAACCAGCTAAAAGTGCTGGGAAAGGGGAATAAAGAACGCTTGATTCCATTATCCCAATCTCTGCTGCAGGAATTAAAGGCTTATATGACGGACAAGCCTGAAAGATTGGAAGGAATACTGAATGTATTTGTGAACGACAAGGGGAAGCCGTTGTATCCAAAATATATCTACAATATCGTGACTCAATATCTCGGTAATGTAACCACCCTGGAAAAGAAGAGCCCACACGTACTCCGGCATACATTTGCCACTCACCTGATGAATAATGGGGCGGATCTGAATGCCGTTAAAGAGCTGCTGGGGCACTCCAGCCTTGCCGCTACCCAGGTTTACACGCACAATACTATAGAAAAGCTAAAAGAGGTGTTTCAGAAGGCGCATCCGAAAGCATAAGTGTTTCAGTTGTTTCATAGTTTCATTGTTTCAGCAGGCAGGCTTGTGAAGCGTTGAAACCAGGGAGCTTGAAGCTTGGTTTAAACGCTTGTTTTACGAAAAAAAGGGTAGACAAAATTTTTGTTAAACGCCCTTAAAAAATGAGGATAAAACTTGATTTTTTGTTTCAGTTAACCTACCTTCAAAGTCCTGCCAAACAAAGGGAAAATCTAACAGATTTTATCAAGTTCTTTAAAATATTCGTTAACCGTTTAAATGCGATTGTATGAACGTAAACATCCAAACTGTACACTTTGATGCAGATGTGAAACTGATCAATTATGTGACCACAAAGCTGCAAAAGATTGGCACATTTCACGACAAAATCATCAAGGTGGATGTCTTCTTAAAATTGGATAATGTAGTACACACGATTAAAGACAAAATCGCAGAGATTAGAGTCCACGTGCCTAAACAAAACTTGTTTGTAAAAGCTTCATCCAAATCTTTTGAGGAGTCTTTTGACAATGCTTTAGATTCACTCGTAAACCAAATAAAACGTAAAAAAGAAAAAACTATTTAAACTAAAGGGGCCAATGGCCCCTTTTTTGATAATAGGGTGCTCATGAAAAAATAATAATTAGTGTTCATGAAAAAGTTGTTAACCATTTTAGGTGTGGCAGTCTTGATGGCTGCCTGTGGAGAAGGAGGACATAATATGCTTACTGCCCGTGCCCATATCCTGGAGAGGAAATTGACGGCAGAAGGAAAGCTAATGATCAATTATACCTTCACTACCGGACAAAAAGCGATCAGCGATAGCATGCAGGTCGATACTCAGAAAATAATTCCGCATGATTCCCTGACAGTCCTTTTTTCCCCGAAAAACCCGTCAGATCACCGTTTGCAGGTTCCCTGAAAACGCCATTCCAAAACGTCTTTTTAGTGACTTGAAAAAAACTCTGAAATTTTCTTGCATAAAATTTTGCAGAATGAACTTTTCTCTTACCTTTGCCATCCCGAAAAACAAGGTAGTTCTCTGATAAGTCACTTTAACTCAACCGATAAAGCATATTCATCGGAGAGATACAAAAAGCCACTTTAGCTCAGCTGGTAGAGCAACTGATTTGTAATCAGTAGGTCGTTGGTTCGATTCCGACAAGTGGCTCTTCTAACTTAGTTTTATATTTGTGATTCGGTATTCGACTCATGAAATATAATAACCGGGCAGGTGGCCGAGTGGTTAAAGGCGACAGACTGTAAATCTGTTCTCTCCGGAGTACACAGGTTCGAACCCTGTCCTGCCCACAGTTCCAGATTTAAAAATTTGAAGTAACCATTCAAATTTTTAAATCTTCGCTGTTTAAAAAACAGTTGATAGTTTCTCAAAGTTCTTTGCATACGTAATTTGACAACTGGAAACCAGGTTTAAGGCACCACCTTATTTCACCTGTTTTCAGCGAGGCAAATAAACGCGGAAGTAGCTCAATTGGTAGAGCGATAGCCTTCCAAGCTATAGGTTGCGGGTTCGACCCTCGTCTTCCGCTCAAAGCTGGGTCTTAGTCAGTAAGTCATTAGGTCATTTGAAATGACTTTTTTCTAAGTGACTCGTTGGCCGTTGACTCAATGACTTCTAAAAAAAGCCGTTGTAGCTCAGTGGTAGAGCACTTCCTTGGTAAGGAAGAGGTCGTGAGTTCAATTCTCATCAACGGCTCAGCAGCAGTTTTTTGAATATTTGCAGAACTGACAAACGCCGATGTATCGGAATAGTTTCGGGTTCTCTGCTTGATTATTAAAAGCAGATATTCTCATCAGCGACTCAGGATTGTGCAAATGAAACAACTACAACAGTAGTTGAGCAGGGAAACAAAAGTTTAAGTGTGCGACGCAACATGTGCTGAATAGCGGCAAAGTTGCTGATTACATCATAAAACGCTTGAAGCTGGTGCTGAAAGCAAATTTTTTAAAACACAACTTAAAACCGATAAAGATGTCTAAAGAGACCTTCAAGAGGGAGAAACCTCACGTAAACGTTGGTACTATTGGTCACGTAGACCACGGTAAGACAACATTGACCGCCGCTATTACAGACGTATTGTCTAAAAAAGGTTTAGCGCAGAAAAGAAATTATGATGATATTGATGGTGCTCCAGAAGAAAAAGAGCGTGGTATCACTATCAATACAGCTCACGTAGAATATCAAACAGCTAACCGTCACTATGCACACGTTGACTGTCCAGGTCACGCTGACTATGTTAAAAACATGATCACTGGTGCTGCACAGATGGACGGCGCTATCCTGGTTGTAGCTGCTACAGACGGTCCTATGCCACAGACTCGTGAGCACATCCTGCTTGCTCGTCAGGTAGGTGTACCTCGTATGGTAGTATTTATGAACAAAGTAGACCTTGTTGACGATCCTGAATTGTTAGACCTGGTTGAAATGGAAATTCGCGAACTGTTGACTGAAAAAGGTTTCGACGGTGACAACACTCCAATCATTAAAGGTTCTGCAACAGGCGCATTGGCTGGTGAAGCACAATGGGTTAAACAAGTTGAAGAATTGATGGATGCTGTTGATACATATATCCCACTTCCTCCACGTCCGGTTGATCTTCCGTTCCTGATGTCTGTAGAAGACGTATTCTCTATCACAGGTCGTGGTACAGTTGCTACAGGTCGTATCGAACGCGGTATCATCAAAGTTGGTGAAGCTGTTGAGATCGTAGGTTTGATCGACGCTCCTTTGCAGTCTACTGTAACAGGTGTTGAGATGTTCAAAAAATTATTGGACGAAGGTCAGGCAGGTGATAACGCAGGTTTATTATTACGCGGTATTGAGAAAAAAGATATCCGTCGTGGTATGGTAATCTGTAAACCAAAAACTATCACTCCGCACACTGAATTCAAATGCGAAGTTTATGTACTGAGCAAAGAAGAAGGTGGCCGTCACACTCCATTCTTCAACAAATACCGCCCTCAGTTCTACTTCCGTACTACGGACGTAACTGGTGAAGTAGTATTACCTGAAGGAACTGAAATGGTTATGCCTGGTGATAACATCGGTCTGACTGTTAAATTGATTCAGCCAATCGCGATGGAAAAAGGTTTGAAATTCGCGATCCGTGAAGGTGGCCGTACAGTAGGTGCTGGTCAGGTTACTGAAATCATTAAGTAATCCATTAGGTACAAAGTCTCCGACTAAGTACTTATCTATAAAAAAAGTGCCTGTAAATAGTCCTTACGGGCACTTTTTTAGCAAATAGAAAAAATATCTTGTGTGGGTTTAAGAAGGCTTAACTTTGCTGCTCACACAAATTCTACGGGCCTAGTTCAATGGTAGAATAGAGGTCTCCAAAACCTTTGATACGGGTTCGAATCCTGTGGCCCGTGCTTTTTAAATGAAAAATGAAATAGTTTGAAGATTTGAAAATTAATTTACTTAATTTTCAAATCTTCAAATTTTCAACTTTAGGAAATGAACAAAGTTTCTACATATTTCAGGGAATCTTACCGCGAGTTGCTTGAGAAAGTGACCTGGCCTTCATGGTCACAACTGCAGCAGTCAACTGTAATTGTGTTGGTTGCTACAATCTTAATAACCGTATTAGTTTGGTTGATGGACTTAGCAAGCAGCCAGTTGTTAAAGCTCGTTTATTCATTCTTTAAGTAAGCACAAGCATTAATTATGGAAGGAGAAGTTCAACAAATCGAATCGAAATGGTACGTACTGCGTGTGGTGAGTGGTAAGGAAAGAAAAGTAAAGGAGTACCTGGATAAAGATATTGCACGTAGCGGCTGGACGGAAATAGTGAAACAGGTTTTCCTTCCGATGGAAAAGGTGTATAAAGTGCAGAACGGAAAGAAGGTAATGCGTGAGAAAAACTACTTCCCGGGTTATGTAATGCTGGAAGTAGCAGACGGCAAACTAAGCGATGACATTATACAGCACATCAGCAACGTAAGCAACGTAATGCATTTTCTTACAGACGGCAAAGGCAGTAAAGGAAATATTATTTCCCTGCGTAAGTCTGAAGTAAATAAAATGTTAGGTAAAGTAGATGAGATGAACGATCAGGGTGTTATACTCAGCGAACCGTTCATTGTTGGTGAGACTATCAAGATTATAGAAGGGCCTTTCAACGACTTCAATGGCGTGATCGAAGAAGTGAACGACGAGAAGAAAAAATTGAAAGTAACTGTAAAAATATTCGGACGTTCTACGCCTGTGGAACTGAACTATATGCAAGTTGAAAAACTAGCCTAGTTATTATCTGAAAGATGTAAAGATCCCTGCTGTATAAGTGGGGATTTTTGTTTTTAACCAGGTTGAAGCCTACGTTTGTTGCTGTTCCATCTAAGAAAGGATGAATGGTTAGATTTCACATCTCGAAATTTTGCCGTTACACTTATCTTGCAGCCCTAATTTATAACTCATGAAAAAGCAACTAACACTTACGATCCTTTTCCTGTCTTTTTTTGCCGTTTCCTTTGCCCAGGATGCAAACCAGATATCTACAATGCGTTTTGGCCCGTTTAAACTGGGAAGCAAAATAGCAGAAGTAGAAGGAATCCTTAAATCTAAGGTGCAGGTAAAGAAAAGGGGAGATAATTGGGCCGATACCATTAATGCAAAGTATAATGGCGCAGATTACAGGCTGGTATTTACAAATGAAACAGACGAAAAAAATCAAACGACCTGGAAACTGTATAGCATTAGTTCCAAAAACACTTCTTTAAAAACCAAAAGTGGTATTGGGATAGGCAGCACAAAGCCCCAGATACTACTGGCTTATGATAAATTCAATCTTACTGTAACCAACGACTGGGAATATAAGGAGAAGAATAACGTAAAAGATAAGATACAATTTATACAACTTGCTGATTACGAAGCTGAAACAATGATCTATTTTACTACAGTGGATAGAAATGTTACCGAAATAGAAGTTTCCTATAATATAGGGGATTAAAAGGTTGCGAATTGTGAATAATTGTGCTACCTTTGCGACCCCAAAAGTTCTTTCGATCAAGATAGAGTGGAATTGGGAGTGATGCCCTAAGGCATTACGTTAAAACCAAAAAAAGAAGAAACATGGCAAAAGAAATTTCAGGCTTTGTTAAGCTGCAGGTAAAAGGCGGTCAAGCCAACCCTGCACCTCCGGTGGGTCCTGCCCTTGGTTCTAAGGGTGTTAACATCATGGAGTTCTGTAAGCAATTTAACGCCAGAACTCAGGACAAAATGGGAAAAGTTCTTCCTGTTTTGATCACCGTTTACACAGACAAGTCTTTCGACTTCGTTATCAAAACTCCTCCCGCTTCTATCCAATTAATGGAAGCTGCCAAAATTCAAAAAGGTTCTAAGGAGAGCAATCGTGCTAAAGTAGGTAAAGTAAACTGGGCACAGATCGAGGCAATTGCAAAAGACAAAATGCCTGACCTGAACTGTTTCACTATTGAAAGCGCAATGAAAATGGTTGCCGGTACAGCACGTAGCATGGGCTTGACTGTAGAAGGTGCCGCTCCTTGGGAAAATTAATTAAACCTGTCTGCCCACAGGCAGGCTCTTAAAAATTATTTGTAATGGCAAGTCTTACTAAAAAAAGAAAAGTAGCGGAAGCGAAAGTTGATAAAAATAAATCATACTCACTTAAAGAAGCTTCTGCCCTGGTAAAAGAAGTGAACTGCACTAAGTTTGACAGTTCAGTAGACGTACACGTACGCCTGGGCGTTGATCCTAAAAAAGCGGATCAGCAGGTTCGTGGTACTGTAACTCTTCCTCACGGAACAGGTAAAACTAAACGCGTGTTGGTTTTATGTACACCGGATAAAGAAAATGATGCTAAAGCAGCAGGTGCAGACTATGTTGGTTTAGATGAATATATCGCTAAAATTGAAGGTGGCTGGACTGATGTTGACGTAATCGTTGCAACTCCATCTGTAATGCCTAAAATAGGTAAATTAGGTAAAGTGTTAGGTCCTCGTAACCTGATGCCAAACCCTAAAACAGGTACTGTAACTAATGATGTAGCAGCAGCAGTAAATGAAGTAAAAGGTGGTAAAATCGCCTTTAAGGTTGACAAAGCTGGTATCGTTCACGCATCTATCGGCCGCGTATCTTTCGCTGCTGAGAAAATTGCTGAAAACAGCCAGGAGTTGATCAATGCTCTCATCAAATTAAAACCATCTGCAGCAAAAGGTACTTACCTGAAAGGTGTAAGCATCGCCAGCTCTATGAGCCCTGGTATTACTGTAGATACAAAATCAGTTCAGAACTAATTCCGTCCGGAATTGTAAAACAGAAGCGTTATGACAAAAGATCAAAAAAACGAGGTAATAGAACTTCTGAAAGAGAAGTTTTCTCAATACAACAATTTCTACGTTACTAACACTGAATCTCTGACAGTAGAGCAGGTTGGTCAACTGCGTCGCGCATGCTTTGATAAGCAGGTAGAAATGAAAGTGGCTAAAAACACTTTAATCCGCAAAGCACTGGAATCCCTGGATGCTGAAAAGTATGCAGGTGTTTACGAATCTCTGAACAATGTAACTGCATTGTTATTCTCTGAGAATCCTAAAGAACCAGCTTTGATCATCAGCACTTTCCGTAAAGGTGGTAAAGAAAAACCTGAACTGAAAGCAGCTTTCATCAATGGTGATGTTTACACTGGCGACAGCACACTGAAAGCATTGACTCAGATCAAAACGAAAAACGAGCTTATCGGCGAAGTTATCGGTTTGTTACAGTCTCCTGCAAAACGTGTATTGGCTGGTTTGTTACACCATCACGAAAAGCAAGCTGAAGGCACAACTGCAGCTGCAGAATAGTTTCAACAGTTCCAGCGTTTCAATGTTTCAGGCGTAAGCTTGAGATATTAGAAACACTGAAGCGAATGAAACAGGTAAACTTTGAAACTTTTTTATTCATTCCGCCGGAGTGTAAACTATGAAGGCGGTTTTTAAAACTCAAATAAAATGGCAGACATTAAAAATTTAGCTGAACAGTTAGTAGGCTTAACAGTAAAAGAAGTTCAAGAATTAGCTGACGTATTGAAAGCTGATTACGGTATCGAGCCAGCTGCTGCTGCTGTAGTAGTTGCTGCTGCTGACGCTGCTCCTGCTGCTGCTGAAAAAACAGCATTTGACGTTATCCTGATCTCAGGTGGCGCAAGCAAACTGAACGTTGTTAAAATCGTTAAAGAATTAACAGGTTTAGGTCTGAAAGAAGCAAAAGATTTGGTTGACGGCGCTCCAAAACCAATCAAAGAAGGCATCTCTAAAGTTGAAGCTGACGAATTAGTAGCTAAACTGAAAGAAGCTGGTGCTGACGTTGAAGTTAAATAATTTAACTACTTCTAATATAGAAAGGCCCATTCGAAAGAATGGGCTTTTTTATTTGAAGTATAACAATAGAATCTAATAAGTGTACGTTTCTACGGATTATTAAATACTTGCATATGATGAAACAGAAGTACACTCTTATTAAGCTTTTTACTGTAATCACCCTGATTGCTGTGTTTCTTTTAATTCTTCCATCTTGCCGAAAATCAACATCAAATGATAGCGATAATGCCGGGAATAACCCTAATGATAAGGAGGAGCTGATTACAGCTGCTGTAAATGGTTACGTAGTTGATGAAAAAGGTGATCTTGTATCAGGTGCCACAGTAAAAGTGAATGGCTTTACCGTAACAACCAACACGGACGGTTGGTTTTTTACAGATAAGCAGTCTCTTTCGTCTGTTGGCGCATCTGTAGTAGTAGAGAAAAAAGGGTATTTTAAAAATGTAAAATTCTTCATGCCTTCGAAGAATACAAATATTGTTATGATGCCATTAAAGGCTCTTCCTGCATTGCCCACAGGTACGTTTACAGCAACAAATAGTGGTGAGGTGAATATAGAAGGTGGGGCAAAAATAAATTTTTCAGCTAATAGTATAACTAATGAAGCAACAGGGGTGCCTTATACCGGTCTGGTAAAAGTATATGCCTATTACATAGATGTAGCAGATACCAGCAGTCTTTTCAGGCAAGGTGATCGTCGTTGTAAAGATAAAAATGGAAGTATAGCCGGGTTATTTGCTGCATCGGAGCTCTGTGTAGAATTATATAGTAGTGCAAATGAAAAATTGCAGTTAGCGCATAACACAAGTGCGCAAGTATCTGTGCCTATCAATAAAAAATTAACGGATTATGCACCAGATTCGGTTCCAACTTTTTTCCTGGATGAGAAGGCAAGTATTTATGCTGAAGCAAATATGGCTTATAAGCAAGGAGAATATTACATTACGAAAGTAGAACACTTCTCAGATTATTTATTTCCATATTCTGGCATAAAAATCCCAGGAAACACTATTGTAGTACCGCTTAGTGGGGTTACTGGCAGATTGATAGATCAGTTTGGCAATCCTATCCCCGGCGCTAATCTTGCGCTTACACTTAAACTGCCCCCCACTGTACCTCAATATTGGTTAGGGGCGAATGTAACTACCCGATATGATGGTACATTCTCTGCCATGCTTCCAAAAGAGGGAAATATATATGGGAGTGTGACTTTAAATGGCCGTGCATTACATGCCGGAAAACCTACCAATTTTTTCGATGGTGGTTTTTTGATAAGTACTATGTATAAAAGAAATGGCCCACTGTATGTAGGAGATATTAGGGTGAATGTACCAATGGATATGTTACCCATAACACCACCACGTATTCTGACTCTTATGGGAACCGCAGTTAATTGTAGTGGGATGCCAATAACGAAAGGTGTTCTTTATATGGGGCCAAAGAGTATTATAGGAGTAGATAGAATGATGATAACCAATGGAACGTTTACTATCCATAGTAATAATACTATTCTTTCAGATCCGGCTAACAGCTCTTCCAGAGCATCGTTTTATATATATGATTTTGAAACATTGACATATGATACAGTAAGTGTTCTTATTACTAATGAGCAGACAGATTATGTATTGCCTGCCCGTACTTGCATGCCTATTGAAGAGTATGTCCGGATAATACAAGATGATGCTATAGTTTGTTCAGTATATCCTTATTCTCCTATGTGTTGCGGGGGGAATAGTGAGATGCTGAAGATAGATTCTGCGCTAGCAATTCCTTCTCCCGGAATATATAATGTGCCTGTTAAATATAATTACACAGGTGAAACTAGCAGGGTAAATATTAATTTTACTGCTGCTGGCAGTAGCAGTTATTACATAAGGGGCAATTTTACGGATAGTAGTTCTTTGCCGGTGAAAGTTGTAAAATTCAGTCTTGCCAGAATTCCGCATAATTAAAGCAATACAGGGTTAAAATTCAGAAAAAGAAGACCGGTATTCTGGCTATTAGATCAGTAACAGGGGTTCCTTAATACTTGTAAAGAGAAAAACAAGTTACATCCTCAATATTATACATAAAAGCTGCATCTCTTGTGTTTATAAGAGGTGCAGCTTTTTTATTTGGTACAGTTTTTTAAAGGTATAGGTATGTTACAACACATACCTAAAACCGTGAAATACATTTTGCTGCCAATCCTGGTTCTTGCAGCCGGTGCATTGGTATACCTGAAAACGCGTAAAAGCAAAGATTTTGAGCCACTGATTAAGGATAAACTGCAAGAAGTGGTTACAAAAGCAACCAACGGTCTTTACAAGTTGCACTACGATAGCCTGACCATAGATGTACTGGCTAGTAAGGTTACGCTTTCCAATGCTGTTTTGCAGCCGGATTCCGCCCGCTTGTTACAACTGGACTCATTACAGCAGGCACCTGATGATGTGTTTAAAATAAGCCTGAAAACACTGGATATAACGGGACTAGGGCCGGCAGATATGCTGAATAAAAAAAATATCTCGCTGACGGACCTTTTTCTTGACAACCCGGATATTGAGATCTATCATCAAAAAAGAGCCTATAATTACCAGTCGCCGGATACTGCCACACTTTACCGGAAGCTGGCAGGTATGGTGCAAAGCTTCGAATTACAGCGGTTGCTATTGCGGCATATCTCACTTACTTACCACAATTTGGAGAAAAAAAGCACCACTTCTTTTAAGGACCTTGGGGCAATACTGGAGAACATTAAAATAGATTCTTCAACACAATTTGATACTACCCGTTTCTTTTTTGCCAAACGTGCAGATATACAACTAAACGGTTATGAAGCAAAGACTGGAGATAATTTACATCGCTTTCATGTAGACTCTATCACAGTATTGGCAACAAGTAAACAAATGCGACTGGTAGGGCTAACGTTGAAACCTGCTGGTGATAAAGAAGCATTTTGGCGTAAACTGAAGTACCGCAAAGATCGCTATGATATTACTATTCGGAATATTCTGCTGGAGGATGTGGACTGGTATAGTATTATTACCGGGCAAAGTATAAAGGCCGGTAAGATTGCGCTGGAAGATGCCAATGTAGAAGTGTATTGCAATAAAGCTATTCAACCCTCAACGGATAAAATAGCCGCCTTTCCCAGCCAGACCTTACAACAATGTCCGCTTCCCCTAATGGTAAAAAAGATACAGCTAACGAATTTTGCTATTTTTTATAAAGAATACAATACGGAATCAAAACAAACAGGAACGGTTGAGTTTGCTAAGACAAGCGGCACCGTAACAAACGTAACAAACATACAGGAGGAGATAGCAAAAAATAAGAAGATGGAGATAGATGCGCATACACGACTGATGAATGATGGTAAACTGGATGTACAATTCAGCTTTGACCTTACAAAAATGCAAAGCGGCGCATTCAGCATCGATGCTGCATTGGGACCTATGGATGGCGCAAGCATGAACAGGGCGATAGTTGCACTGAGTATGGTAGAAGTGGAAAAGGCAAATGTACAATCCTTCAGGCTGCATATGAATGGGAATACAACAGGCGCAAACGGAACAGTTGCGATGGCTTACACCGACTTGTCTGTAAAAGCGCTGAAGCCGGACAAAAATGAACCGGGAGAATTGAAGAAAAAAGGGCTTGCAACATTTATGGCGAACAATTTTGTATTGCAAAAGAATAATCCATCTAAGGGAGAACCATTAAGAACGTATAATTCAGCGTGGTTGCATGATAAACACAGGTCTTTCTTTAGCCTGGTATGGAAAACCATTATGCAAGGCATTATCTCATCTGTGAAAGGCAAACAGACGGAGATGAAGCGGAAGTATAGTTAGAGTGTTGCATGGTTATATGGTTAAATTGTAGTTGCCTCTGTTGACGCAAAGTTCATTTTGCATTGGATAAAGTTTTTTGTAAAAACAATAAAACAATAAAACAATAAAACAATAAAACAATAAAACAATAAAACAATAAAATCTACTTCGCCATCTTATAACTATACTCAATCCTTCCTACCAATTGTTTTTGTTTGTTGTAGCACACTTCGCTTTGTTTTAATCCCTGATCGTTATAAGTATATTTCCACGTCATGTAGTTGGATGTGCCAAGCGGAACCTGTACCATTTGTGTAACACGGCTTTTGGCATCATATTCAAAAAGGTTATCCGGGAGTAATTTTTTTGCTTTAAAGTTGTAACGTACAATATCCGTTAACTGATGCTTATCGTTATAGTAGTAATAATACGTTTCCATTAAACGGCCTTTTCTTCTCCAGCTCTCTTCACCCACATTACCCTGCTCATCCAGTTTGAATTGTACAAACGTTGTATCGTTGTTGTCCTTTATTTTAAGCATGCGGGCAGGCTTATTATCCGCTGTGTACTCCCATACATGCAGCTCTTCCGAGTGGCTGTTCATAAAGGCATCATTTGTTTCTGTTTTGATACTTTGTATTTTGCCCGTGTTGTCATAGGTATAAAACGTAGTTGTTACCACCTGCGCACTGCTATCCTGCGTTTTACTGATCTTGGTACCAGTATAGAAAGAAGTGGTCAGTGAGTTACCGGATGCGTATGTGGTTTGTGTAACGATCTTTTTAAAATCCTCGCTAATTGTTTGCACAATGCTAAAACCCTGTGTTTGCTGGTTATCGCTTTCATAGCTCTTAGCCGTTACCGTCTGCACGAGGTTACTGCGCAACAATTTGTATTGCCTGTCTGTTTGCTCAGCCGCCAATATATCGGTATAGTAATATTGCGAGAAACTTTTGCCAGCAGTAAGGATACAGATACATAATAGCAGTAAATTCTTCATTTGTGGGTTTTGCCGCAAAGCTAAAATATTTAATACGTAAGTTTTCGGCTTTTATACGCGAAAAAGACGGTGATATTGCAACGGAAATGTTAACAATTGTGCCTTCTTTCTTACTTTTAAGCAAATTTTTATTTTAGTGTCACATTTCAAAGAGAGAACCGAAAAAAACTGCTTAAACTGTAATACCGAAGTTCTTGGAAGATATTGTCAGCATTGCGGACAGGAGAATATAGAGCCCCATGAATCGTTCTGGCACCTCGTTACCCACTTTGCATACGATCTCGTTCACTTTGATGGTAAGTTTTTCAGTACGGCCAAAGCATTACTGTTAAAACCCGGCTTCCTTGCGCAAGAGCATATGAAAGGCAGAAGAATGTCCTACCTGCACCCGATCAGGATGTACGTGTTTGTATCTGCCGTGTTTTTCATTCTTTTCTTTTCAATAGTTAAGACAGACGACATTGTAAATGTCAATGACAGTTCTGACCAGGTAACTTCTGCCAAGGAAAAACTGGACAAGCTGGATGCGGAGATAAAAGGTCTGCAGATAGGAATGAATGCGCCTGGCGTGCCGCAGAAGGCAAAGAATAAGATGCAGAAGGCTATTAACAGAAAGCAGAATCAACTGGCCGATATAGAAAAGGACACTACATCCTGGAACCAGGAAAGGGCGGAAGATGTGATCTATGATGAGGTAAAGGCGTATAAGACATTTGAATCTTACGACTCAGCACAGAAAAAGCTTCCATCTGCGGAGCGTGCCGGGTTTATCCGGCGGAAAATGGTTGCTAGAGAGATCGAGGTAAACCATAAGTTTAAAACCGGTAATGAATATGGTGCGCATATAGCAGAGATCTTTATGCATTCCATACCAAAGATCGTGTTCATCTCCGTGCCATTGTTTGCGCTGATGCTGCAGCTATTATACCTGAGAAAACGTAAAGCGTTTTATTATTCCGACCACGTAGTATATACATTACACCTGGTATGCTTTTTATTTATTTCGCTGTTTTTACTCATTTGTGTGAATAAGCTGGCTGACCTGCCTTATATGAATTGGATCGGGTATTTGTGGATACCAATATTCATTTACCAACTCTATTATGGCTATATGGGTATGAAAGTGTTGTACGGCGGCGGATGGGGTAAAACCTTAGTAAAATATATGCTTTTTGCGTTTATGAGTTTTATAGTAGTCGTACTCGTGTTTGCTATATTTGGTATCTTATCCGTTTTCGTTTTTTAATAATTGAGTTATGAGCAACAATGTGTCAGACGCTTTCCTGAAGCTGGTGAAAATAATGGATGAATTGCGTGAACAATGTCCGTGGGATAGAAAACAAACCATACAGACCTTGCGCCCGATGACGATAGAAGAGACGTATGAGCTGGCAGATGCCATTACAGACGAAAGCTGGAAAGATATAAAAGAAGAGTTGGGCGATATGTTGCTGCATATTTTATTTTATACCAAAATAGGTACAGAACAGCAGCAGTTTACTTTGCAGGAAGTAATAGAAGGCATTAGTAACAAACTGATCGTACGTCGTCCCCATATTTACGGAGATGTCAAAGTAGAAAACGAGGATGATGTAAAACGTAACTGGGAACAGATAAAGCTGAAAGAAGGGAAAGCCTCTGTGTTTAGCGGTGTGCCTACTTCCTTACCTGCTGTGGTAAAAGCTGCACGCATACAGGAAAAAGCCAAGCAAGTTGGTTTTGAATGGGAGAATAAAGAAGATGTTTGGAAGAAGGTGGAAGAAGAAGTAGGAGAGTTGCACGAAGCTGTTGCCAGCGGCAACCAGCAGCACATAGAGGAGGAATTTGGTGATGTACTTTTCAGCCTGGTAAACTATGCACGGTTTTTGCAGTTAGACGCCGAAGGTGCGCTGGAGCGTACGAATAAAAAATTTATAAGCAGGTTTTTGAGAATGGAAGAGGCTGCAAAACAAGAAGGAAAGAACCTGGCAGATATGTCTCTCGAAGAAATGGATGATATCTGGAATAAGATTAAAAAACAAAAGACTTGAAACAAACGCTAAAAAAAGCTGCGTTTAAACACGGTTACCTGATCATTATAGCCGCATGGCTATATACCATCTCATTCATTTTTACAAACTACTTTGCTTATACCTCTTCTCCTGGAAAGGTACAGCGTACACTGGAAAACTATCTTGCCACTCAGGAGCAAAAGGCGGAGAACATACTGAAGGACACAACCGCTATTACTAACTTTTTTACGGAGCCCGGCGATAAAGAAAAATACTTGTACGATAAGCAGCACATAGGGCTGTTTGGCTACGAGGTAAACGATGTAGGCAACCCCATACAGGTGTATTGGAACACCAACCTGGTTTCCGTTAATCCTGCTGATATAAAACGTGCTGATGGTGTATATACGGTTACTTACCAGAATGGCATTTTTGAATTAATTAAGCACACCCAGTCCTATAAAGGGAAAAAGTACATTCTCTCTGCGCTCATTCCTGTTCACTGGGACTATTTCGTAGAAAATAAATATCTGAAGAAAGAGTTTGCCGGCTATCCGAACATAGGCAACCTCTATGCTATAAATACAGAAAACCAGGGGTTGCCTGTTACTAACTCGTATGGTAAAACCATTTATCATATAGAGAAGCGGACAGACGTATCTCAGAACCAGCCGGATGGTTTCTCTATTATTCTGCGGTTGGTGGCATTGTTGTTTTTGATGGCGTTTATCAATGCGATCGCGAGTGAAATATCGCATGCGTCCGGGTTTATAAAAGGATATGTTTTTCTTGTTGCCGCTGTCATTATATTCCGCATTCTTACCTATTATTTTCCTATACCGTTTGACTTCAGGCGACTGGAGTTATTCGATGCATCTATTTATGCATCCAACGATCTGCATAAGTCTTTAGGAGACCTGCTTATAAACGTTGTACTATTTTACTGGCTTGTCAGCTTTCTCAAATTTGGTTATCCATCTATATCGGAAGAGAAGTATCGTGTGCGTAGCTGGAAACGGGATGTAGGTGCTATAGTAAGCTTGCTGGCGCTGGTATTGTTTACTTATGAAGTGGCAGATATAGTCTGCAGCTTGATCCGTGACTCTAAGATACCCTTCGACGTTACTAATTTCTTCAGTCTTAACCTATACACCTTCATTTGTTTTGTTTTACTCTGTATCCTGGCATTGGCATACTTTAACCTATCGCATTTGCTATTATTGCCCGCCGAAAGGATCGGGGTTGACTTTTACAGGATATTGGCAATAGTGGCGGGATGTGGCCTCTTATTGCTCACCTTTAAAATAGGCGAGGGTGGCATGGCAATGAAAGTATGCATCCTGTTGTGGTTGCTGCTTTATCTCATCCTGCTGCATATAAGGAAACGTGACAGGAAAGGCGCATTGTTGAATTCCTCTTTCTTCTTGTTTTGGGTCATGTTCTTTCTTATATCTTTTACCATACTGATTGAAAAAGAGAATAAGAATGTAGAAATACAACAACGGCTTAAATCTGCAGAAGCATTAGCACGTGAGACGGACCCTTCCGGCGAAAGCTTACTAGGGCTTGCGGTAGAGAACTTCCAGGATTCATTTTTTGTCTCCAACTTCAACCGCTTCAAGTCAGAATATTCCAACAAGTTTATTAAAGACAGCCTGACCAATCAGAATTTTTCCGGGTATTTAAATAAATACGATACCCATATTTATACGTTTGATAGCAGTTTTCAACCGTTATTTAATGATGATTCGGTATCCTACCATATCATTAAGCGGGTTATAGAAAACCAGGGCAAGAAGACATCTATTGACAACGTATATTATTACGAGAATTCGGCAGACCTTTTTAGCTACCTGTATGAGCGTACGGTGAAAGCAAGCGATAATACTGTGCTGGGATATTTATTTGTAATTGCAAAGCCCAAACGGTATAAAAGTGAGGCGCTTTTTCCTGAATTATTTAAGCAGGTGAAAGAGTCTGCTATTGAGATGGGGCAGAACTACTCTTACGCCATCTATAGCAAAAACAAACTGATCAATAGTTTCAATAACTATGCGTTCCCTTCCGTATTAAGACCACAGCAGATGCCGAAAGGTGAGTATGAGGTACATGCGGATAATGAGAATAGCGTGCTTACATATAACGCGGGCCGAAGTAAAGTAGTAGTGATAGTGCGAAAGAATCATTGGTTTGTAGAGTCTGTAACACTATTTGCCTATATGTTTTGCATCTTCCTTGCTACTGTTGCGCTCATGCACCTGGCAGGTTTCCTGATCAAAGCAAGGTTCAGGTGGAAAAATATCAGGCAGCTTTTCCGTTTTACTATCCGAACCCAGATACATGCAACAATCATTTTTGTAAGTGTGTTCTCTTTCATCGTGATCGGTATTGCTACCATCTCTTTCTTCATCATCCGCTTCAGGCAGACCAATGAAGTGAGGCTAACGAAAGCGATACAGGTAATGACTTCTGAAATAGCCAGCCTGCGCAACCAGCTAATTTATGATGATGTGGCTACCTGGAATGATCTGGGTGTACCTGGCGGCGACCTGGAAAAAAAGATTATAGAGGTATCGGAGATACATAATGTAGATGTAAACATCTTTGATGCAGACGGAACGCTTACAGCATCTACGCAACCATATATTTATAACAGGCATGTGCTTAGTGACCGGATGGAGCCTAAAGCGTTTTACAATCTTACACACAACAGCCTTATACAGTATATACAGAACGAACATGTAGGGGAGTTCTCCTTCCTGAGTATATACGTACCGGTGAAGGACGATACCGGGGTTATCTATGCATACCTGAATATTCCTTACCTCAACTCAGAGACGGAACTGAACCAGGAGATCTCCAGTTTCTTATTAACGCTCATTAATCTGAATGTATTCATCTTCGTATTGGCGGGCGCCATCGCATTAGTCGTATCTAACAGGATAACGGCTTCTTTCTCCCTCATTGGGGATAAAATGCGGGAAGTGAGTTTGGGTAAGATGAATGAAGTGATTATATGGAATAAAAGTGATGAGATAGGCGTATTAGTAGGAGAGTATAATAAGATGGTGCGCAAGCTGGAAGAAAGTGCTACCATACTTGCCAGAAGTGAAAGGGAAGGCGCGTGGCGCGAAATGGCGAGGCAGGTGGCGCATGAGATCAAGAACCCGCTAACGCCAATGAAGCTAAGCATACAGTACTTGCAACGGGCCATAAATAACAATGCGCCAAATGTGAAAGAGCTGTCTCAGCAGGTGGCCAGTATGCTGGTAGAGCAGATAGACCAACTGGCGCAGATCTCAAGCGACTTCTCTCAGTTTGCCAATATTGGTAATGTAAGCCTTGAACGTTTTGACCTGAATGAGTTACTCGCTTCACTAGTGAATTTGTACAGTAGTGACGAACACCTGAGCATTAAATGGGAAAGACCTGAAACATCTGATTTCGTCTATGCAGATAAGATACACATCAACAGGCTTTTTACCAATCTTATAAAAAATGGAATAGAAGCATCTGAAGAGAACGAACAGCCGGAAATAATACTGGAGCAATATCATAAAGACGGTAATATTATCGTCTCTGTTACAGATAAGGGGACCGGCATATCTCATGAAATGCAGCCAAAAATATTTACACCGAATTTTACGACAAAATCATCTGGAACCGGCCTTGGCCTTGCCATCTGCAAAGGCATTGTAGAAAAAGCCAAAGGTGAAATATGGTTTGAAACAAGAGAAGGAGAGGGAACAACGTTCTTTGTATTGTTGCCGGTGGTTGAATAACTAATTTGAGATTTGAAATTTCAGATTTGAGATGAATTGCTTTTTGTGCAATTTCAAATCTGAAATTTCAAATCTCAAATACATCTATCTTTTCGCTTGTTGTGCTTTTACAAACGCTTCAAATTCGCTTAAAGAGAAACTACTCAGGTTCTGTGCTTTTGTAAGGCCGCCTTTTTGCGCAGCCAGTACGCCATACTGCACATCATCAAAGCCTTCGATGGCATGGGCATCAGGATCTATGGAGATCAATACGTTTTTTTCCAGCGCATAATCTATCCATCGCCAGTCTATATCCAACCTGCGCGGGTGCGCATTCAGTTCTATCACCACATTATTGGCAGCACACGCTTCTATTATCTTCTTATGGTCCAAAGGATAGCCATTACGGCTCAGTAACAGCCTGCCGGTCATATGACCCAGGATATTGGTATAAGGGTTCTCTATAGCCCTTAAAACGCGTGCCATAGCCTTCTCCTCATTCATCTTCAGGTTGGAGTGTACAGAGGCAATGATAAGATCAAAGCTTGCCAATACCGAAGGCGCATAATCAAGACTACCATCATTCAGAATATCCGATTCTATGCTCTTGAATATTTTGAACGGCGCAAGTTTCGCATTTAGACTATCAATCTCTTCATGCTGCGCGATGATGCGTTCTTCATATAAGCCATTTGCATAAAAAGCAGATTTAGAGTGGTCGCTCAGTACAAGATACTCCAAACCCTTGTCCCGTGCGGCTTTCGCCATTTCTTCAACCGTGTTGGCCCCATCGCTCCATTTACTATGGCTATGTATAATGCCTTTGATATCTTCTTTTACAATAACTACCGGCAACATGTTTTGCTGCGCCAGTGTTATTACCGATGCACGCTCACGCAGGTAAGGCGGTATGAAGGCCATGTTATGACTGGAAAATATTTCTTCCTCTGTTGCATACACTTTGTCCATAGAGAAAGAAGTAGCAGCCACAAAGGCATCATAAAATTCAGTGTTGCTGCTTGTTGCAAATAAGGTAGATGCAAAATGTGCCTCATCTGTATGGTAAAATAGCAGGCTGATGTTATGAGAATCTTTCAGCAACGTTTGTGTATTGCCTGATTCCACAACCTGCAGGTCCAGCGCATTTGTATAAGCTTCCAACTCTGCCGCCTTCGCTGTAGTTACCCATTCCAGTTTGCTGATAGTTTCTGTGTGTCTGCGGAAATCACCTGTCAGCGCTATTTTATGTGATGGCAAATGTTTTTGAAACTCTTCTGTTGCTTTGTGCGCATAAGGCACAATCTGTGCATACAGGTAACTGCCCTGGTTGCTCAGGAAGAATTCTATGGACTCTTTAATATTCTGCTGGGTCTTAGCACCAAAGCCTTTGTAAAGCAACAGCCTGTTTTCATCACAGGCATATAATAGCTCGCCTATTGTTTCAATTTCCAGTTCCTTCCAGATCGTAGAAATTTTCTTTGGCCCGATGCCTTTGATCGAAAGCATTTGTAAAATGCCTGCAGGTGTATTTGCAATGTATTCTGTCAACTGAGGTAGCTGGCCTGTGCCAAGCTGTACCATTATCTTTTGCCCGATCGCCTCGCCTATACCCTTGATCGCGAATATTTTTTCTTCCGGGAGGGTTGATAGTTCTACCGGAAGCTTTTCTATAGTAAATGCTGCGCTTGAGTAAGATTTTGTTTTGAAACTATTTTCACCGTGGATATCCATCAGTTTAGCCAGCAGCGAAAAATTATCTGCTATCGCTTCGTTCGTCATAATGGTTATGATTGAAGAAGCAAGGTAAGAATATCGAACAAGGAACGGGAATTTCGAATGAAGGAAGAAGAAAATTTTCAATGGAAGGGAATGGTCGCTTTCAAAATTGAAATAGCCTTTCATTGCCGTTCGCTTTAGAAAGGGTTAGAGAAAAAACTAATTGTTCTATTGATACATTGTTTAATCGTCTTTCTTATGAGATAGAGGGAAGTGTGGAATTTTCTTGGTGAGCCCTGGTGTCTTTGCGCCTTTGTGGTTCATCTTTGCGGCTTTGCGTGAAACAATAAAAAAAGTCCCGGCAGAACCGGGACTTTAGCTATTTGAATACTGCAAGAATTATTTCTTAGCAGCTTTCTTAGGAGCGGCTTTTTTAGCAGCTTTTTTAGGAGCAGCTTTTTTAGCAGCTTTCTTAGGAGCAGCTTTTTTAGCGGCTTTTTTAGGAGCAGCTTTTTTAGCAGCTTTTTTTGCTGTTGCCATGATTTTGAAATTTAATGGTTAGTAAATATGGGATAAAAATAGAAACTTTATATAAAATGCCAAAATTTTTTGTTATGAGTGTTTAAAACCCATCCAAAAATGTGTATAAACATCAAAAGCTACAACTCAAAAGTAATACTTGAGTTGTAGCTTTTGTATATAAAAGATACTATAAACGGAGTTTATGCAGTTGCTTCAGCAGGAGCAGGAACTATAGAAACTTTTGTTTTGTTGTCTCTGCCTTTTCTGAATTCTACGATGCCATCAGTTAAAGCAAACAAAGTAAAGTCTCTGCCTACACCTACGTTTTTACCAGGATGGTATTCAGTACCACGCTGACGAACGATAATGTTGCCAGAGATGGCTGGCTGACCACCGTATATTTTAACCCCTAAGCGTTTGCTCTGGGAATCGCGACCGTTTTTTACGCTACCTTCACCTTTTTTGTGAGCCATGGTTCAATGATTTGAATGTTATAAACTCTGCTTAAATAATTAAGCGATGCTTTCAATTTTGATTTGAGTGTAATGAGTTCTGTGACCGTGTTTCTTACGGAAACCTTTCCTTCTTTTCATTTTAAAGGCAATCACAGTGTCACCTTTTACAAGGTCATTCACAATTTCTGCTTTCACTACAGCCTTTACAGCCGCACCAGCAGAAATATTACCGCCGTTATCTACGAAAAGAACATCGTTGAACTCAACTTTGTCTCCGGTTTTACCTTGCAGGTGAGGAACGTACAAGCTTTGACCGGCTTGAACTTTGAATTGCTGACCTGCTATTTTTACAACTGCTAACATAACTAATCCAAAATTAGGACGGCAAAGGTAGGGTTTTTCTATACAAAAAGGAAATGATTTACTAATTTTTTTTCCTGCGGGCACAACAAAATTAAAATACTTCTTTTGAACTATCCCCGACAACTAACCCTATTTTTGTCTGCCTGTTTACAAATAGCATAAAGGGTATATCATGAGCGTAAAATCCATACTGGCTAAACCATTTGCCGGATATATATATAGTAAGCTGAAAAAGGGGATGGAAACGGCTGTTGACGACCAGGAAAGCATCCTGAGATCACTGGTAAAGACGGCAAAAAACACGGAATTTGGTAAAAATCATGGATTTGAGGGCATAAATGGCTACGAAGACTTCAAAAAACAGGTTCCTGTACGTGATTATGAGCAACTGAAGCCTTACATAGAAAAGGTGAAAGAAGGCAAGGAAAATATACTCTGGAAAGGCAAGCCCCTCTATTTTGCCAAAACCAGCGGTACGACCAGCGGGGTCAAATACATCCCCATTTCTAAAGATTCCATTAATAATCATATAGATAGCGCAAGAAATGCGATCCTTTGCTATGTAGCAGAGACAGGTAACAGCCAGTTCACAGATGGTAAAATGATCTTCCTGAGCGGTTCCCCTGTACTGGACAGGGTGGGCGGTGTACCGACTGGCCGACTGAGCGGTATTGTAAACCACCATGTACCAAAATACCTTAGAACCAACCAGTTACCTAGCTATGAAACCAACTGTATTGAAGATTGGGAAACCAAGCTGGATAGTATAGTAAAAGAAACAATTAATCAGGATATGACGCTTATCAGCGGCATTCCACCCTGGATGCAGATGTATTTTGACCGCATCAGGGAAGTAAGTGGTGGTAAATACGTAAAAGAAGTGTTTACCAACTTTCAGCTAATGGTGTATGGCGGTGTAAATTTTGAGCCATACCGGGCCAAGTTGTTTGAAACAATTGGCCGAAAAGTAGATTCTATAGAAACTTTCCCTGCATCAGAGGGCTTTATTGCCTTCCAGGATTCACAAAATGCAGAAGGTTTATTGCTGAATACCAATTCAGGCATATTCTTTGAATTTGTTCCCGCCCAGGAAATTTTTAATGAGCGGCCAACGCGCCTCAGCTTACGTGATGTGAAAGTAGGAGAGAATTATGCGTTGATAATCAATAATAATGCGGGACTTTGGGGCTATAATATTGGCGATACGGTCAAGTTTGTAAGCACCAACCCATACCGCCTGGTGGTTACAGGGCGCACCAAGCATTTTATTTCTGCCTTTGGGGAGCATGTGATTGGAGAAGAGGTAGAATATGCGCTGATGAAGACGGCAAACGAGCGGAATATAAAGATCATTGAGTTTACCGTAGCGCCACAGGTACAACAGGGTGAAGGTAAAAGCTACCACGAATGGTTTGTAGAATTTGAAAATGAACCCGCTGATCTGGCGGCATTTATACAAAGTGTAGATACTAACCTCAGGGATAAAAACGTTTACTACGATGACCTGATCAGTGGCAATATCTTACAGACGCTAAAGATTACACCGATCAGGAAAAATGGCTTTATTGATTACATGAAATCTATCGGCAAGCTGGGCGGGCAGAATAAATTGCCTCGTTTGAGCAACGATAGAAAAATAGCCGATGCCCTTCAAAACTATGTACAGTAAGTAACGGATGTGATAGATCACACTAGTATTACTGTCATTTTATTATTACATTCAAATTCAAATTATTAATATATCAATGAGCAAACGTATTGCGATATTTGGCTCTACCGGATCTATAGGAACGCAGGCATTGGAAGTAATAGCTGCTAATCCTGACAAGTTCTCTGCAGAAATTCTTACCGCGCACACAAATGAAGATTTGCTGATAGCGCAAGCCCTTAAATTCAACCCCAACATTGTAGTAATTGTAGATGAAAAAAAATACCAGAAGGTAAAAGACGCCCTGGCTAATACACACGTAAAAGTATTTGCCGGTGAAACGTCGCTGGACGAGGTAGCAGGTATGGATTGCTATGACCTCATGCTGGCTGGCATAGTAGGCTATGCAGGTTTAAAGCCAACTTTACGCGCGCTGGACAATGGAAAGCCAATAGCACTGGCTAACAAGGAAACGTTGGTAGTAGCGGGTGATATTGTGATGCAGAAAGCGCTGGAAAAGAAAGTGCCTGTAATACCAGTGGACAGTGAGCATTCTGCCATATTCCAATGCCTTATTGGTGAAGGAAGAAATAAGATCGAAAAGATTATTCTTACTGCAAGTGGCGGCCCCTTCCTTGGTAAAAAGCCAAATTTTTTGGTGAATGTAAAACGCGATCACGCCCTACAGCATCCTAACTGGAGCATGGGCGCAAAAATATCTATTGACTCTGCAACCCTGATGAACAAAGGTCTGGAGATGATAGAAGCCCGCTGGTTGTTTAACCTGCAGCCGGAGCAGATACAGGTGGTGGTACACCCGCAGAGCATTATTCATAGTATGGTGCAGTTTGAAGATGGTAGCATTAAAGCCCAGATGGGGCTGCCGGATATGAAGCTGCCGATACAATACGCGCTGGCTTTTCCGCAGCGCATACCTAACCAGTTTCCACGATTTGATTTTAAAAAAATATCCACGCTCACATTTGAAGAGCCTGACACTAAAACATTCCGTAACCTATCGCTCGCTATCGACGCATTGTACAAAGGCGGCAACACGCCATGCGTACTGAATGCGGCCAACGAAATAGCAGTATTTGCCTTCCTGCGCAACCGCATTGGTTTCCTGGACATTACAGAAGTTATAGAACGTACGCTCAACAAAGTGCAGTATATTGCCAACCCGACCCTCGAAGAATACTTCGATACAGACGGGGAAGCGCGTAATTATGCGGCGTCTTTGATACAGATGTAAAGACAAAAAAGTACGAAGTACAAGGTACTAAGTACGGAGTCTACGCCATTAGTACTTAGTACTTCGTATTTTGTACCTGGTTTTGGGGCTGTTAAAAATGCTGAACGGTATTTTTTATGAGGCCCGGTAGTTGTATCATTGCGCAACTTTTATAGTGAATGGTGAGTAGTCAGTAGTGAGTAAAAAATACTTCATTTACAATTGACCACTCACAACTGACAATAAAACCTTAAGCCGACAAATAAAAATTTATAGATGTTATTAGCAATTGATTGGGGTAGTGTTGGTATAAAAGCATTACAGTTCATTTTATCGTTTTCCATACTCGTAACCCTGCATGAGTTTGGTCATTACATTACTGCACGCTGGTTCAAATGCCGCGTAGAAAAATTCTATCTCTTTTTCAATCCCTGGTTTAGCCTTTGGAAGAAAAAAATCGGCGATACCGAATATGGTATCGGGTGGGTGCCTTTCGGTGGTTATGTAAAGATCGCCGGCATGATCGATGAGAGCATGGACAAAGAGCAAATGAAGAAACCACCAGAGGCGTACGAGTTTAGAAGCAAACCGGCCTGGCAACGTTTCATTATTATGACGGCAGGCGTGGTTGTAAACCTGATACTGGGCTTCCTGATCTACGCCATGATGCTGTGGCATTGGGGTGAAGAATACATCCCTACCAATAAGATGACGTATGGTGTGTCTGCTGACTCGCTGGCACAAAGCATTGGCTTCAGAGATGGAGACAAACTATTAAGTGTGGATGGCAAGTATTACGATAAATTTAAAATGGCACAGCTTTCCGTTATTTTGGATAACGCGAAAACAGTAGAAGTAGAACGTGGCGGACAAAAAGTTTCTATTGCTATACCTGGCGATTTTGTTTCAAAAATACTGGCCGCAAAAGATGTTTCTTTTATAGAGCTACGTACGCCATTTGAAATAAGAGAAGTGGGCGATACCTCTGTAGCGCAAAAAGCCGGCTTGCAAAAAGGTGATAAGGTGGTTTCGGTAAATGAAAAACCTATCCAGTTCTTTGATGAGTTCCGCAATGCCATTATCTCCAATAAAAATAAACCGGTAACGATCAAATACCTGCGTAAAACAGACACACTTTCTACAACGCTGACAGTACCTCCAACAAGCATGATTGGTATTGCTACAGATGCTGGTAGTGAAAAATATTTTGAAGTAAAAAAGACATCCTATTCTTTCTTTGAATCATTTCCTGCTGGTTTCCAGAAATGTAAAGAGACATTGCGCTCTTACTGGTTGCAGTTGAAGTTAATCTTTAGCGGTAAAGTAAAAGCGAAAGATTCTGTAGGTGGTATCTTCAGTATAGGTAACATGTTTGGTTCTGTATGGGACTGGCAAAGTTTCTGGAGCCTGACAGCATTTTTCTCCCTGGTACTTGCACTGATGAACATTATGCCAATACCGGCACTCGATGGCGGACATGCACTCTTCTGCATTATAGAAATGGTAACAGGCCGCAAGCCAAGTGAAAAAGTAATGGAGTATGCACAGATGATAGGTATGGTATTACTACTTGGCCTAATGGTGTATGCGTTGGGATTAGATGTGTGGCGGATGTTTAAATAAATTGATGTATTGTTCAATTGATACATTGTTATATTATTAAAAGAGAAAGAGGCTTACCACAAGTAAGCCTCTTTCTCTTTGATAAACCCCAACAATTAAACAATTATAACTCTATCCCTATCTTCTTCATCAATATAGATGCATTCAGGCTCTTACAAATTCCCGGCTTTAGCTTATAATCAAAGTACAATTCATCGTTTGTTACCTGCACATCAAAGTGATAGTTACTGATTGCATGCGGGAAATCCTGTTCCAGTTGCGCTAACTCTACGTCGTGTGTAGCAATCGTAGCAACGGCTTGTTGTAAGATCATTTGTTTGATCAAGGCTTTGGAGCCGGTGTGCCTGTCGAGAGAGTTCGTACCACGCAGAATTTCATCCAACAAAATATACACTTTCTCATGCTGATTTACCGATTCTATAATTGTGCGTAGCTTTTTTAGCTCAGCATAAAACGTAGAAGTATTATCTGCAAGATTATCTGCTATACGCATGCTGCTCATCAGCTTTACAACAGATACTTTAAATGAAGAGGCGCAAACGGGAGCGCCCATTAAAGCAAATACAATGTTTACACCCACACTCCGCAGAAAAGTACTTTTGCCACCCATATTAGACCCGGTAATAATGCTCACCTTACTAATGCCTTCTGTAGAAAATGAATTAGTAACCCGTTTATCTGCTGGTATTAACGGATGACCAATTGCTTCTCCTGCAAGTGTAAAATGTTCGTCTGCTATTTCAGGAAATATCCATGACGGATTATTAAAAGATAGCGTGGCAAGGCTTGAGAGTAATTCTGTTTTTGCAATAGCATCAAACCAATTAGGTAATGCGTGTTTATTCTTATTTTTCCAATTATTCAGAGATACCAGTTGGCGCAGGTCCCACAACAGGAATGTGTTTAAAAAGAAAAAAGCAAATACATTCAGGCGCGCATCAAAACGCCCGAGGATATTTTTTAATTCCCTGATCTCCGCTGAAGCCTTAACTGCATTGTCGCTTTGAATGCTTTGTTTAATCTCTGAAATGAGCGCACTTTTAAAATCATTTACTTCCACCTGTTCCAGTTGTTTATACAAAGTATCTGCCTGCGGTACAATGCGTGAAAGCAACTGCCATACAGTGTGGATCTTTTTACTAAAAGAAAAAGAGAAAATAATGAATATTAATAACGAGAGTGAAAAAAGAGTTGAGGGAAGAATGCCCAACAAATACAATGCGCCAATACCCAGCGTTAATACAGGATAGATATAGCATACTATACGCCAGTAGCGCTGTGTATAAATGTCTGGTTTAACCAGCCACGCAGTAATTCTTTCTTCTGTTTCATGGGTAAGTGCATCAGCCATACCATAAGCCTCTAACTGCTGCCGCCATTCCACCGCAGGTGTTATTTCCTTCACTGCTTCCTGTGTAGCAAGAATTGTTTGCTTATCGGTAGCATTGAGTAAATGAGTAGCCAGCAAGTGCTTACCCTGCTCACTGGTACAGCGGTTGATGTATTGATACAAAGACGCTTTTCCAAACACATCAAAATCATTTGCATAAGGATGTACCTCCGGTTCAAACTCCGCACCTGTTTGCCGGTGATAGTATTTATTATCAAGCACCGGTAATTCTTCTTTATTGATCGTCAATAGCCGTTTAAGATGTTGCATACGGGATTTTACATCTGCATCCTTTGATACCGCATATAAAAAAGCAGCAATACCTATAATGATAACCCCAATAATGTAGGCAAGGCTTGTGTCCCATACCATTCTCGCAAGCAGTGCTGTCGCTATTACAATGCCCAGCCGCAACCAGGCAATGTTTTGTTTTTTCTTTTTTAGCAAGTCCAGTTCCTGCTGACATTTTGCAATCAGCCCATCATATATAGCAGAGGGAGCGTAGTTCATACAAATGAAGATAAGGCGAAGATGTGAATGGTGAGTTATCAGTTGTGAGTGGGCTGTTTAAAGAACAGTTAATTAATAATTGGAGAGCTGGTTGGCCGGGCGGTAAGCCTTGGGAGTAGGCTTAAAAGTCCTGTAAAAGCCGTATATTTGTCCTCCCAATAAAGTTCTTTGATATTCACATCTCGCAAAAAACAAGCGTAGGAATGAAGCTGTAATCACAAATATTACATTGTATTACTTCCAACTTCATCCTTCGTACTTGACTCCGGGGCTGTACTGGTTTTGACAGCATCGGTTGCGGTAGGTGTAAGCATGCAGTGCGTTGTATAATTAGCACTTTAATCTGAATATTCAAACTACAAATGGCAATACACAGTATGCCATGGCTGCCTAATCAGTGATTAGATAGTCATTAGGGCCGCCCGAGCAGGTTGTTCTGTTACCAAGCTCCGCCGCCGACTCAAAAACAAACACAGAATGCTGCAAAGGAATGCCTTGACCTTTGCTTAAGACCATCAGGCTAAGCGCAGGGTTGGTTTGTTCATTTCCTGCTTTGCGCCGACAAATAATAATGAAATAAGCATGTAGAAAGCTTATGGCAATTATGTTTGGACAGGGGTTCGACTCCCCTCAGCTCCACGTATGGAGATTTATTTTAATAAGTCCCCATTTTTATTTATAAGATATTGGTTATGATACTTTCGTATCTGAAATTCTCTTTTTGATTTTTTCCTTCCAAACTTGCTTTAGATTTTTTAGGTGATTGATTTTTATACATTTCATTCTTTCCTTCTCTTTTTTCGTTGCATTGGCTTCAACCGACCTAAGGGGAATCGAACCCTCGTCAGGATTTAATCCCACTTGTTGAAAAGTGATTTTTACTATCAAACTTGCTATGAAATCTATAAAACGCTCTTCCTTTTCTTTTTCGGAAATAAGAAGCATACTATCGGGTCTTGATTTTGGCATATTGTTTATCACCAAGAACGATTATATCTAAAAAAATGCTGGGAAGTCGATGATTTTATTAAAGTGAAGACATGGAGAAATTGCACAATAATTTTTTTGATCAAATCGTATTCTTCCTACGACAAATCCTTTTTAGATAGATTTAGAGTAATAGATATTAGGTATTTATATTAAAGTATATAAGTAAAAGCTATTTTCTTATTTTTAAATACTTAATCAATACCCAAACCAATGAAAAGTGGCAAAAAAAATTTTCCTACTACAAAAATGCAGAAGAGAAAAAAAGCCAGAGAAGTAATTAAAGGACTGCAAAAAGGAATTATACCTTCTAACATCAATAGAAACTTTTTATATCAGAACATAAAATATTCATTAAGCCCAATCGAAGCAGATTTGGTTTTAGAAAATATAGAAGACGAACTATACAATTATATAATAGGGAATCCGATAACAGATCAATATTCTGAAATTTCAAATTATAATGTATACCCACAGAAATCTGGGATTGAAAAAGAGGTGTTATGGGTTGAAAAATTTTTAAAGGATTACAATCCTGAAATAAATTCTTTTTTAAAATTAGAAGCTGAATTTGAGAATCTATTTCTTTTGGGTAAATATGAGGAAGCAGAGAGGATACTTGATCAAGTTGACAAAACAATTACGAAGTCATTGTGGAGTATCCAATCCCGACTTTATGTTGGAGAGTTTAAAGGTGGTTTCCAAGAAAATAAAAAAATTTTAAGTGATGTTTTGGAACAAGGAGTAGGAGCTTTATTAGGAGCAATTATAAATTTCATAAGTATTAGAATTGAGAAGAATATCTCTCCTTCTCAATACAATGGCATACTTCAAGCCTATATCGATAAGCAGCAAGAATGTTTGCATGGTTACTTTAATACAAAATTGGATTTTTTTGCGCATAATGATGATAATAAGCCAGCTGGAATGCTTTTGGCATTGGACGGTACGATGTCAATTATTGATAGATATAAAGGCTTTATTCAAGCTGCACAATTGATTTTAACTACAAATTTGTATAGTGAAAAAGAGCAATTGAAAACCATTCGAGTTATTCGAGATTTAATAACATTGATAGATGATGTTGATTTAGATAACTTATTGGCACTAGTAGATGGTTGTCATAATAGACAAGAAACCGATAGTTATCTTTCTATGTTGAATAACTACACTTCTGGTAATTACGAGCAATCACTTAAATATGCCGCACGTATAATAAGATTTAATGTACGTTCTTTCTCTGCTATCTATATTTACAGTCGATCGCTTTGCTATTTACAAATAGCCCCAGTTGAAACATTTGGTGAGAAGGAATCAATTGTAGATAGTTTAATTACTTGCTTGGTTTCTCTCTTCAATAGGGATGAAAACTATGAGATTTCTTTAAGTAGTGCATTCTCAATAGCGCAAGCGTTAGGTTTTCATCCTTTAGCAGTCAATATATATAATTTATTAACAGAGCTATTGCCATATAGAATAGGTATGGTAAATAATATAGATTTTGAAAAGCTAGCTATGTTAAATTCAAAATTTATAAACCCAGCACTTTATTCGCATATACATTTATCGAAAAGGGAACTTTTTTTAAGAAGCTTTGTCTCGAATTATACAACTTCGTCGGTAATATGCCTTATTGATAGAATTTTTAAAGGTATAACCACACCTGAGGAATACGATTCGCTTAGTTTTAGGGAATTAAAGTATATCGGTCTAAGATATATGGGATTGAATGATTATACGAATGCGTTAAACGTGTTTGATTATATAATTAATGAAGAACGATTTCAACCAGAGTTAAAATTAAACCATGTGAGGGTTGATGTTGCATCTGCAAAATTTAGAACATTAATTAAGCTTGAGCAATTAGTAGATGCACTAGAATTCTGCGTTGACACTTTAATTGATGTTCCTAATTTTCAAAATCATTTTTTTAATCCGGATTTTATTAGTCAACTCATTTCATCAGAAGATTCTAGAGTGTCTGATAATGTATGTTTATCTGTATTGCTAAAGATATATGAATTGGATGTCGATAACTATCATATTTATGTAGGATATGATAATTTTTTATGCTCATTGAATTGTGATACGCCAAAAGATTTTTTAGAGCATGTAGAAATTAAAAATAAACGACAGGTGGCTTTTTTGGATAAGGTGTGTAGGCATGAAGTTTTATATTCTTCTCCTTTTTTTCGAGATCAAGACGAGATGGACTTAGCTAGAATTGAAATTTGCAATTTCTTAGGATCAAAACTTGAAAACTATTCCAACGGGGCAGAAGTTTCTGAATTACTTAGAAAGGTGGTTGTTAGGAAAGGGATTAAGCAAATAGACTATAGTAAAATATACGTAGATATAAAAGGGGTTAAGAATGCATTAAATAAAGAGCTTCGCGAAAATTTTTTGCGTAACGTAGAAATTGCTTCATTATCAATTGAGCAGTTAACAAAACTTGAAGGTTCTGTAGAAAAGCTTTTTGTTTATTATTTCGATGATAATTATCAGCCGGATGAGAAAAATGAACATGAAGAGAATAAAGAAGAAATTTTAAAGAATATAAAGCTGACAAGTTATGATAGATTCCTTCATTTTACCGAAGCTTTTTTAAAAATTCGCGATCTATTTTTATTCAGCGCAGATAATGGATTAAATACCTATTTGAGCATGCGTATAAGGCATGGTACATTGCCTGGACAAATTAGAAGTGTTTTTGAAGCTGCAAGATTAATTACTTCTTGGAGCGAGGCAGATCAATCATATTTGCCTAATGAGTACATTCTGCTTAGATATGCTTTGGCAGAAGATGATAGAGAGAAACTTAACAAAGCATTCAACAATTTTTCCAAACAGATAGATGAGATATCTGAGAAGTTAAAAACTCAAATAATCCAGATTAGTACAGAGGCTAAACCTTCTAAGGGGTTGTTTAATTATTCCTATGGTGAGAAATCTTTGTTGACAATTTTTCAGCATAAACTTGGAAGTGTAAAAGATTTTGATCTATTTGTGGAAGGAGTGATAGCAGAACTATGGGATCGCACCGAGGATAATCTACAGGAGATAAGGAATTATTTAAGTACAGAAACTACAAAAGAGTTTGATCGAATTTTTGATACTTTGGAAACCTCAATGAACCGGATTGATAGTTTAAAGAACTATATTAATATATCAACTAACCAGGAAATAGTAGCTGAGTTAAGAGATTGCAGGACGGCTATTATTGTTGAAGTTCAAAAAATATCTGAATGGTTCAGGAGATCGAACAAGAAATACTTAGATGCTTTTGACTTTTCAATCCTTCTCGATTCTAGCGTTCAGGCATTAATCAGGAGTTTTCTTGGCACTTCTATCAAAATCGACAATCAATGTAATCTCCAAATTGACGGAGATTATTTCCCTCATTTCACAGACATAGTATTTTACCTATTACACAACGCATTGAAGCATTCTCATGTTTCACCAAATGAATTACAGATATTCATTAAAGTCGCGAATACAGATGATCGAATAATTATTGAAGTCAAGAATAATCTAGCAAATGATGAAAATTATGTTTCATATTGCAGAAATCGTGCTGTAGAAGTTAAGAAAGCATTGTTGGATCAATCTAAGCTCAAAAATGCATATAGTGGAGAAGGAGGCACGGGTTTTCCAAAAATTATGAAAGCCCTAACTCAAAATTTAGCAAGAAACGATGAAAAAATTGAGTTACTTGTTGAAGAAGAGACTACAGATTTTTGGTTTAAAACTGTTATATCGTTTGGGTTTGATGGAATTTTAAAACAAAAAAATGATGAAAGTTTTAATAATTGAAGATGACCCAATAAAATTAAATGGGATTAAATCTTTTATGACAAAATTTAATTCCAACATCCAGATGGATACTAAAATGTCGTACCAATCTGGTTTATTAATATTATTAAAAGAGAATTACGATTTAGTATTATTAGACATGCAGTTGCCAAATTACGATATTAAATCAGGAGAAGACGGGTACAAACCTAGACCTGTTGCTGGAAGAGATATAATGAGGGAATTAAAGCGAAAGAAAGTTCAAACTCATGTTATCATTGTAACACAATATGAAGGCTTTGGTGAAAACGGGAAATTTGAATCATTGGAAGAGTGGGATCGGAAGCTAGCAAAGGAATTTGATGCATTTTATGTGACAATGATTGAATACAGACCCGGTTCAAACGCTTGGCAAGATAAATTGACAAAACATTTAAATATATTGATAAGTGATAAAAGTTCTGATTCTTGATGATAATGCAGCCAAAGCTGTAAAAATAACAGAAATACTTAACTCTATTGGCGGCTGTAAAATAGAAACAGCATGTGATCTCGTCTCTGCTAGACTTGCACTTCAAAATGCTTTTGACTTGCTTATTTTAGACATGAATTTGCCCGAAAGATTTAATCAAACACCAAAGGAAGATTTAGGACTAGTGTTTGTTGAAGAAATTAAGAAAAGTCATAGATTGAAGAATCCTAGTTCAATAATTGGATTAAGTGAGTATGAAGATATTATTAAGAGGTATAGCAGAGAATTTGAGAAAAATGGCATTGTATTAATTAAATATGACATTAAAAGCATTGATTGGCAAGACAGTTTAAAAGAGAAGGTCAGATACCTAGTTAAATCCAGTGAAGAAGTTAATCAAGAGAAGAACTATAAATATGATGTCGCAATTATTGCAGCTTTGCGTTCCCCAGAATTGGATTCAGTTCTTGAATTACCATACAATTGGGAAAAGAAAAAGATGGGTAACGATATAACGAACTATAACATAGGATCAGTAGTAACTGGAAAAAATCATTCAGTAAAAATTGTTGCTACGGCATTACCTCAAATGGGTCTTGTAGCAGCAGCGTATGCGACAGCTAAGATGATAGAGTTTTTTCGCCCCAAATATATAATAATGACTGGTATTTGTGGCGGTGTAAAAGGTGCTGTTTCTTTAGGCGACCTTGTTGTCTGTGATTTTTCATTTGATCTTGGTAGTGGAAAGATTATTGAAAATGATGGAGAAGAGGGATTTGAACCTGATTACCGAGGTATTCCTATTTCTACAGAACTAAGAGAAGAGTTTATTGAGTTAAAGGCGAATAAAGATGTTTTAAGGAAAATAAAAGATAGTTGGAGGGGTAACTCTATTAATGGGGATTTGGATTTAAAAATAGGTCCTGTAGGGTCGGGCGCTGCTGTAATAGCCAATAGTAGTTATACGAGTAAAATTAAATCACATTCAAGGAAACTTGTTGCTATTGATATGGAAACTTATTCTATATATTACAGTTGTAGTCAAACTTCAAGCCCTAAACCCATTCCACTTTCAATTAAAGGTGTTTGTGACTTTGCTGATAACGAAAAAAATGATAATATTCAAAAATATTGTTCTCATATAAGTGCTGCACTAGCTGACCATGTTATTAAAAATATGCTTTCTTATGATTAATTAGATATAGGTTGCAATGGTTTTTGTTGAATAGCTCTCTTGTTTTGCAGATAGAGAAAAATAGGTTTTTAAGAGTATATTAAATTAAAGGATATAGAATATCGATAACTTCGGTATGAAAAGGCTAGGTCAGTTTTTAGTTGAATACAATGAAACTTTCTATCATAGGTTTCCTAGTAAATAAGCCCTAAACATAAAGCTATATGAATACTATTTTTACTTGCATAGCGCTGACATTTTCCTTACTAAGTGTAATCGTTGCTTATTATAATTGCGCAATTCAGCGGAAACATAATATTAAATCTGTAAAACCGATACTTCATATAGGACAATGGGATTATGAGAATAGACTGTTTGTTACAATTAAGAATTGTGGCACTGGTTTAGCAGTAGTAAATAGGCTATATGTTAAACACATTGAAACGCAAGAGTTACGTAATCATTTATATGCATGGCTTCCTGAAAAACTTCCCGCAAATATGAATTATGAGAAATATTGGACTCCTTTTCAAGCGTTTGTTGTACAACCTGGCGAAATCATTGATTTGGTGAAAATTCCTATTGACGATAAGGAGCCAAATCAAGTTATAGAAAGAGAAAAGTTAAGGAGTGCATTGTGTAAATTAGAAGTATTCCTAGAATATGAAGATATATATGAGAACAAGATGCCAGTAAAGAATATGGTCTTATCGCATTTTGGAAGAACCGATAATGTCAATAAAGTAACTGTTTGGGTTTAACCTAATGCGATGGTCTTTAATATAATATTTGTAGGTGATATTGAAATTTTTTAAATGAAAATCAAGAACGAAAAAATTTTATAAATGTAATTATTTATAAAATACTCTTTGACAACGAATGAAAACCTTCAATGAGCAATAAAAGTGGCACAAGGGGTTCAATTTCAATCCCCTGACCTCCACCAGGCGTTATTAATTTTTTTAATGGGTAATCAATTTTTGGTTACCCTTTTTTGTGTCCCTCATTTTATCTTCTTGTTTCCTATTGTGGAGGTTTCGGAGACGCTTATAGTGTTAGCAAAAGACATGAATCTCTGAAGATAATTTAGTATCATTATATCCATTTTTCAACCTTTACTTAATTGTCTATGAAAAGTATATTTTTAAGAAACTGCGTCTTTTTTCTAATCTTACTTGTCATTTCAGAATTGGTTAGAAGTTATACGGACGGCAGTTCTTTTCGCGCAACAACAGGTCAGTACATAGGCTATCTTATTCTAATGTTAGGTTTTGCAATTGCAATGACGAGATTAGCGGGTAGAAATAAAAAAAGAAATTTGAAGTCTATCTAGCTAAGTAGACTTGAAACGGATTTCCTCCAGGAGAGGAGTTATTACGTATTTCTATAATACTATCATTTAAATGCGGCCTGTTAATTCGTACTAGTTTATTCTACGGTACGCAGAAAGATTAAATTGCTATTTAGTATTACACATCATCGCTTGTGTTTTTCGCTCATAGCCGCTGGCTTCGTCCTTGCAGCCCCAGCAGGTTCCCTGAAAAGAGACGAAGCAATCCTTGCACTTGCTTTTTTCCCATTTTTTTAAACGCGCTGTACTCCATCTTTGTTTTTTTGACGTCTTGTATAAATAGCGATAGGTTATAAGGCTGCTATTGCCATCATCTAGCATTTTTATTTAATGTTTTATATCGTCACGATGTTCAATTGCCTGATGTAATGATGTAATAAAACAATAGATAACTTTGCCGAAAGCCAATACTTAAACTGTTTAATATTTTACGCTACATCTCACTTGCCGTACGAATCACTATATGATGATGCATTCCTGTTGTCACGTATCGAAGCAGGAAGTGAAAAAGCTTTTCAATTGCTATTTGATAAGTATAAAAACCTTATTTACAAGGTGGCATATATGTATGTTAAATCTACTGAGATAGCTGAAGAGATCGTACAGGATGTATTTGTTGTAGTATGGAAGCATAAGGATACACTAACCGGCATACACTCCTTCAAGGCCTGGCTCTACACCATCTGTAGAAACTGTATTAAGACACGTTACAAGAAAATAATTGCTGAGCAACAAGCATACAGGCAATTCCACATTTTTCTAAGCAAAATGGATCAAGAGGATAATGCCGCATTCAAAGTGCAGGCATCACAATATAACGAGTTGTTGCGGCTGGCTATAGCGAACCTGCCGAAGCAGCAGCGCGAGGTTTTCTGCATGGTCAAAGAAGAAGGTTATTCTTATAAAGAAGCGGCAGAACGCCTGAAAATATCCCATCTGACAGTAAAGACACATCTTTCCCGGAGTATTCAATTTCTGCGGGATTTTTTGAAAAAGAACGGAGCAATCATTGTGCTTACTTTTTTTTCTCAATTTTTTTAACAGGCGGTACTCCATCGCTATTTTTTGGGCGTCTTGTATTAGTGGCGATGAGGCATAAGGTCACTATCGCAACCATTTATCCTGAGAAGCATATTTAAGTAATGAAGGAAGTAGAACAAAAAATAAAGGCATTATTAGCTAAGTATCTATCCGCATCGTTATCAGATTCGGAATTAGATGAATTGCATAGTTATATCAGCACCAATAAATATGACTTTATCATAAGTAAAAGTATCCAGGAAAACCTAGATGCCCAGGAGTTAGCAGGAAAGGGGTTAAGTAAAGAACGTTCAGACCTGATCCTTAATAATATTTTATCTGAATTTAAAGTAGAAAAGAACCTGGGAAGAACGGCACAGATTTCCAGGTGGGTAAGAACTATCGCGGCGGTATTGATCATAGGCGTGGTTGTAAGTAGCTGGTATTACTACGCTCATAAGAATAACGATATGCCTGCCTTTGCTACCTTACCCAATGTAGGTACTAGTATTACCATAACAAATTCTTCCGCCACATCCATGCCGGTGCATCTTGAGGATGGCACGCTTGTTATGCTGGACCCACAATCGACCATTATATATCCAAAGCATTTAGCCGCAGATAAAAGAGAAGTTTGTTTACTCGGGGAAGCTTTTTTTGAAGTGGCTAAAAATCCCGCACGACCGTTCTTAGTCTATCATGAAAACCTGGTGACAAGAGTATTAGGTACAAGTTTTAAAATAAAACGGAATAAACAGAAAGGAATACTGGAAGTAGATGTGCATACGGGTAAAGTGCAAGTGTATGAAAGAGCTGGTAACAGTGGTATGAAAAAAGGGAATGGCGTAACAATAATGCCTAATGAAAGAGTTATATATAATGTAGCTAAAAGCACTTTTGCTACATCATTGGTAGAAAATCCGTTACCGGTCCTTTCAGATGAAAGTGATCTTTCAAAGAGCAATAGTGCAACACTGTTTTCATATAGCTTTAATGCTACACCACTGTCGGCAATTGTGACAAGAATAGAAGGTGAGTATGGCGTAAAAATAATATTGAGCAATGACCGCCTCGGTGAATATTTATTTTCCGGGGATATCTCCACCACTAATTTGTTTTCTAAGCTGGATATTTTATGTAAAGCGCTAGGTATATCATATGAAGTAAGTGGTGTGAATATTATTCTGAATACTGAAACTGATAGTAAGAAATAATTATAGATAGTAGCTATAAACGGGAAAACGCATATTTAAAAAAGTAGATTTATTGCTTGCAAACCAATAATCTTCTAACTGCAAATAACTATTAAATAATTTTTTAAGAAGCATAGTTGTTAAGAATGCTATGTACTGTATTGCGCCTTTTAAAAACAAAGGCAAATACGGAAAGGGATAGCTTATGCATAAAAGTCAGTCAAATTATGAAGACAACAAGGCCTTTTACAATTTTTAAGCTTACTGCGAAAGTTTCGTTGCTGCAACTCCTGTTCGTTTGTTGTATTGCATTTACTGTTTCCGCCAAAAAAGGAGATGCACAGGCAATGCTTGACAGGCAGATAAGTATATCGGTAACGAATACGGAAGTGCAAAAAGTGCTTTCCATGATTGAAGAACAGTTGCACGCGAAGTTTTCTTATGCACCCAATAATAAAGTTTTTCAAACGAAAATAACCTGCAATGAAAAGAAAGCAAAGCTGAAAGATTTTCTGACGAAAGTACTGAAGCCGTTGAATATCGATTATACGATTATTGCGGACCGCATTGTGCTTTTTGTTTCAGAAAGTGGTTATGAAACAGCTAATGCCTCAGGTATGATGTTGCAGGGAACAAGCTCCAATAAAGTAATAAAAGGCATTGTGACAGACTCTACCGGACAACCTCTAGCCGGTGCATCAGTACTGTTGCCAGCAAATTCGATAGGAACTTCTACGGACGGCAATGGACATTTTACGTTGTCTGTACCTGATAATGCAACTATGCTGGAAGTATCTTTTGTAGGCTACATCACACAGTCGGTTTCTATTAAAGAAACGGACATTGTTGTTGTATTAAAGTATGCAGGAGGCCTGAGTTCAGATGTAGTTGTGGTTACCGCATTAGGCATTTCCAAGCAAAACAAAAAAATAGGTTATGCTGTCTCTACTGTGAACGGAGATCTGCTGAACAAAGCAAAAGAACCCAATATAGCCAACAGCCTGGTTGGAAGAGCTGCGGGCCTTAGCATTAATAGTGTGAATAGCGGCCCCGGCTCATCCAGCCGTATTTTGATCAGGGGGATTAGTAATTTTTCTTCCGGCACCGGCCCTTTGATCGTGATTAACGGAATACCGATGGACAATAGCCAAAATGGTTCTCCCGGCGTATATGGCGGCTATGATGGTGGCGATGGCATCTCCAGTATTAACCCGGATGACGTAGAAAATATTGTTATCCTTAAAGGTTCGGCAGCATCTGCATTATATGGTACACGGGCGTCCAATGGCGTTATTCAGATAACAACTAAAAGCGGTAAAGGTGCGAGGGGTTACAGCATAGAGTTCAGTTCCAATTTTAGTGTGAACCAGATTGTGGATAATACCAATTATCAAAAAGCATACGGGGAAGGCGTTAAAGGACAGCGGCCACAAGTAGCTGCTGACTTAACTATTATGGGATTGAATAGCTGGGGTGAGTTGTATGATGGCGCGCCTACAATTGGTTATGACGGCAAGATGCATCCATACCGCGCGGTAAAAGATCAGCTCGGAAAATTCTACAGGGTTGCGCCTGTTTTTTCCAATACACTTTCTTTTATCAATGGATGGACAGGCGGCAACATGCGTTTTTCTATTTCTGCACTTGACAATGAATCTGTAATACCTAACAGCAACCTGAAAAGATATTCCGGCAATCTCAATATAACGCAGGACATCACGAGTAAATTAAAATTATTGGTGATGACCAATTACACAAACGAGCATGTAAAGAACAGGCCGTTTCTAAATGATATGAGCCGTAACCCGAATTTTACAATGGCCTATTTGCCGGGCAATATCGATCCCAATGACCTGAAGCCAGGCTATGATGCGGTAACAGGATATGAAATGGCGATGAACTCAGATGGCTACCAGACCAATCCCTGGTTTGCTTCTTCCAAATTCATTACGAATACTGCAAGGAACAGGGTGATTAACTCTGCTGCATTAAGATATGATTTTAATAAATCCTTTTACCTGCAAACAAGGTTAGGGCTGGATTATACAGCGGATGATTTCTTAAACGTAGAACCTACAGGTACAGGCTACTCACGGAAAGGAGGGCTTAGCGAACAGTCAAAAGCGCAGCGCACGGAACTGAATATGGACATATTGGGCGGTTATTCAACGAAGCTTAATAACGATCTTGGTCTTGATATAGCAGCAGGCGGTAACATCCGGAAAAACAAGTATGAGAAAGATGGGACAAAAGGACAACAATGGAAAACACCATTCCTCTATACTGTAGATAACCTCACTACTACTGCACCTATTTATCAGTATGCAGAAAAACAAACGAACTCTGCTTATTACACATTCGATGTTTCGTATAAAGATTATCTCACATTAAGTACAACGGGCCGCTATGATGTGTTCAGTACCTTACCTGCCCACGATAGAGGCATCTTTACGCCATCTGTTTCAGGAAGCTTTCTCTTTAACAGGTTTTTGAAAACGCCTGCAATAAATTTTGGCAAACTGAGAGTGTCTTATGCGCAGACAAGCGGAGAGGCTGACCCATATCTCACATCTGTTTATTACCAGATCCAGAGCGGCACAAATGGAGGGTTGCCCATTGGCAATACGTTGCCGCAGACAACAAACGTAAACGGGCTAAAGCCGTACCGTATGAAAGAATTTGAAATAGGTACAGAAATAAAATTCTTTCAAAGCAGGTTAGGTATCAACGCTACTTATTTTAACAGGAAGACCCGTGATGAACTGATCAGTAAATCAATCGGCATAGAGACCGGTTATTCCTCCACATACGTGCCACTGGGCTCTACCTCAAACAAAGGGTTAGAGCTGGAAATTACAGGCACGCCTGTAGCAAAAAAACAATTCCAGTGGAATGTGTCATTCAACTTTACGGTTGTAGACAACAAGCTTGTTTCCTTAGGCGATACTTCATCTAGCCTTGCCTACATAGTGCCAGCAGGGCAGGGGCAATACCGACCGTCTGTAGGGCCGTATAACAACGGTGCATTTGTAGGCAGTGTGCAGGGACTGGCTATATCACAGATCATGGCATATGATTACAAATACGGTGCAGATGGAAAAATTGTAGTAGGCGATAACGGCATACCGGTAAGAGGAGATTTAAAAGCATGGGGAAGTGGCTTGCCTAAATATTATGGTGGCTTGAACAACGAATTTATTTATAAGCAATTCAATCTGTCTTTTCTTGTAGACTACAGGTTTGGCAACAAAGTGTTATCGGGAACAGACTTCCTTTCTATTTACTACGGCCTGAATAAAAAGACATTGCCCGGCAGGGAGAAAGGCATATTGGTAGATGGTGTGGATTTAAGTGATGCAAAGAATCGTGTAGTTGTAAATGCAGAGGATTATTACAAAGGATTAGTGACGAATGTATCTGCGATGTCTGTGTTTGACGGAAGCTTTATTAAACTGCGCCAGGTTGTATTTGGGTACACGCTAGCTGCAAAGTCTTTACAAAAGACACCGTTTGAATCTATTAATGTCTCGTTTACTGCACGTAACCTGTTAACGCTGGTAAAGCACACAACAAATTTTGATCCTGAAGATAACTTCTCCTCACTACCCGGCAATGCAGGGTTAGAAGGCGGAGGCATACCACAGACGCGTACGTATGGAATAAGCCTGAACGTAAAATTCAAAAAATAAGAGAGACAGCTATTCAACCTAAATGAATTTCAATGAAACGTTACATCTACATATACACTGCATTATTAACGCTCACAGTTAGCTGCACAAAAAAATTTGACCAGATCAATACCGATCCCACGCGTGCAAATGCTTCCAACTTCGATCCTAATTATCTTTTTACCTATGCAGAGCTGGGTTACGGAAATATTACGGAGTATCAATTATATGAACTCTCCGGTACAACGCAGATCCTATCCTCTACATTTAATTACTACGGTGGCGGAGATAAATACAACCAGTTTATTACAAGTTATAATTCCCGTTTTTATACAGATGGAATGAACTACGCCGGGCAGCTTATTGCTGCGCAAAACCTGGCACAACAAAAAGACCCGAACAGGAACAATAATCTCATACAGATGAGCCGCATTCTCTGGGTGCTGATGATGCAGCGTATAACGGACATCTATGGAGATATACCTTACACACAAGCCGGTATGGGCGATCAGGGTATTATCTACCCTGTGTACGATAAGCAGGCTGATATATACAAAGACATGCTTTCGCGGCTGGATAATGCCGTTAATGCATTGGATGCTGCTAAGCCAATGCCTACAGGCGATCTGTTATACAACGGCGATATAGATAAATGGAAAAAGTTTGGCTACTCCGTTATGCTCCGTGTTGCCATGCGGCTTACTAAAATAGATCCGGCAATGGCGCAGAGCTATACAGAAAAGGCTGCAGGTAAAACCTTTGCTGCTGCATCAGACAATGCCTTGCTAAAATTTGATGGGAATAATTCTGTACCCTTATCTGTTAACAACACCGCAAATGCGTTAGGCATTGGTGCAAACAATTTTACAGAAGTAAGATGGAGCAATACGTTTGTCAATTATTTGTCTTCTCATAACGACCCCCGGTTGCTGGTGATAGCTGAACGTGCAGACACAGGTTCTGCTTATAACAACGATCTGAACCATCCCGGCATTCCTTATACCTCTATTAAAAGCGTTATCGGTATGCCCAATGGTTATGATCTTACAGGTGTGCAGGCTATTACAACAGCGCCAGGTTATCCCGGTGCAACAGGTACAGGTACCAATGCCTCGCCGTTAGGGAACTATGCACGCCCTGTAACAGCAGTCTTTACACAAAAATCGCTTCCGGTATTAATGATGACATATGTGCAAACAGAGTTATTGCTGGCAGAAGCAAAAACAAAAGGCTGGAATGTAGGAAGTGCTTCTGCGCAAACACATTTCGCAAATGCATTGCAAGGCACTTTTCAATCTTTAACACAGTTAGATCCTAAGCTTACCGTTCCACAGGATTCTGTTATTAGTTTAATAGCACGCTATAAACTGGACGTCTCTTCTACAGATAATGCATTGAAGCAGATCAATTCAGAGTATTGGGCTTCCTGCATATTTGATTTTCCTGAAGCATGGAGTAACTGGCGGCGAAGTGGGTACCCTGTATTAACGCCGGTAAACTATCCGGGCAATATTACGAATGGAACTATCCCGAGACGCTTGCCTTACCCAAGTACCAACGAACAGAATAACCCGGTAAACTATAAAGCTGCTTTGGACCGTATGGGCGGTACAGATCTGGCCACTACAAAAGTGTGGTGGGATAAATAATAGCAGGGCAAATTTTTCTTTAAATGCATTAATAAAAATAACGTATGAAATATTTTATAATAATAGTGCTGGCTGTTTGTACGATCATCGTGTCGTGTTCAAAAGAAAGAACAGCGAGAGATTTTCCGCCGTTGGCAAGTGATGTTGTTACTGAGCTGACCAGCGCGCAGATTGCGTGGCTGGAACAAATAGCAAAGCAAAAAAGAGATTCTATGAATAAGGTAGATTCCCTTATTGCACTGGGCGCAGTTGTTGATACCAATTCTTTATTTCATAAAAAAAATAAAATGATCGCAATTGTTGAAGTGAACGATCATTTTTTTCCTAACGTATTATACTACCTGGATTCGGCTACACGTAAACCCATTTTTGACCTGGCATTTCCATTCTCCGCCAATATGAATATAGATCCTGCTACCAACAAAGCTTATGTGAGTTATAATCCACAACACCAGGAGATGTTGCAGAAAGGCATTTTCAGGCAGGTAATGCAAGGTGGCGTTCCTGTGGGCTTATCCTTACTCGGTAATCATGATGCTGCAGGGTGGGGGAATTTTACCTCTGAAGCTGATGCGATTGATTTTGCGCAAAAGGTGGCATTTGAAGTACGGCAAAAAGGATTCTCTGCAGTGTTGTCGGATGATGAATATTCCGGCACGCCGGCAGGAACACCGCTTCCCAATTCTTATGTAATGGCTATGTACCAGATCAAGCAATTATTGCCGGATATTTTCCTTTGTTACTATGTATATGGCGGAGGGTCCGGCACATACAAAGGAAAGCAGATGGGGGATGTTGCAGATGCACTTTTTGGCGCTTTCTATCCGCAGTATATAACGCCGGTGTACAATGCACCCAATAGCAAAATGTATCCTTCCACTTCGGAAACTGATGGAGGCTTTGGTGATGTTGCCGGAACTGTGCAAAGAGCGAAAAATGATGGCTATGGTGGATTTATGTTTTACAATGTATGGGGCACAAGTAATTCACCATCCTTTTATGCGCCTTACCTAAAAGCACTGAGAGGAAAAACCTTATATGTGCCGCCTGGAAAACTTAACGGACAGCAGAAAGATTTTATCAATACACGTCCATAGGAAAACCCCTTATATAACTGCTTCAAAAAACGATAGAATGAATTATTATATACGCATATTTAAAAAGGTACTGTTCTTTGCGCTCTTTATAGCAATAGCTGTTGCGGGATCGGGACAGGTAAATCTACTCCGCACTTCTGGGGTTAAAATATACGCATCTAAAAGTGTATCAGGCGGAAGCCTGCCCTTACTGAACGACGGGAATACGTCAGGCTCAGATGTATGGTGGAATTCCAGCAGCATACCAGATACCCTTGCAATCGTTTTTAAACTACCGGCAAAGCAAGTAGCTGTTTCTTATCAAATGTACTTTTGGGGAGGCGCTGCGGCTAACGGCTCTAAAGTGTTGGAGGTTGCAGCATCACAAGACAGTGTCAACTGGACGCTTTTGAAAAAAGGGACTGCGAATGTTGATCCTGTTAAAGACGGTTTTGTTAATACAACTGCATATCAGTTCTATCGTTTTATATTCAGAGGGACAATAGGATCATACGTTGACTTGTATGAAATAGAACTGTACGACAATTCTATTTCAGCACCAGTGCTATCTGGTAGTGCCGCCAATGTAGGGAAACAGATTAACCTGAGCTGGACATCTAAGCTGGCTAATAATCCATTTAATTCATTTGAATTGCAGCGGTCATTGGACGGTACTAATTTTCTGCCTTTGGCAAAATTAACGCCGGATATTACCACCTACCAGGATTCTACTTTGGTGCAGAACACTACCTACTGGTATAGGATGAGGGCACGTACAGACACAGCCTTTTCACCACTTTCTAATACAATTAAGATCACTACGGTTAGCGATACTCTGAAAACGGCGCCGGTACTTGCTACCGCTTCGCGGACAGGAAACATAGTGCCGCTTACGTGGACCGCTACAATAAATACACCCGGCTCGTTTGAAGTATATAGATCTACGGATAGTATTAATTATGTTTTAAGAACTACGGTAGATAAAACGATCAAAACATACGCCGATAATATAGACGATTCCACGTTGGCTTATTTCTATAAAGTAAGATCGGTGAACTATACATCCAGCTCGCCTTATTCAAACGTTATTAAAGTAACGGATACGCTGAAAGGGGTGCTGACGCTAACTGCAACAGCAGGAGCTGTGGGTACAAAAGTAAATTTAACGTGGGCCTTTCCATTTAACAACACAGCAGGAAAATATTACCTGGAGCGGTCGCTGAATGGGACTGATTTTACCGCATTAAATACAGTGGATAAAACAGTTACTTCATATATAGATTCTACTACATTCAATGCAACAACCTATTGGTACCGCGTGAAAGCCGGGAACTATTTAGGCACTACGCCGTACTCTACAGCTATGAAAGTGACAACGGTGAATGACAGTTTAAAAAATGCACCGGTATTGACTGCATCGTCAGCTACGGGTACACAGGCGCAATTGTCATGGGCTTATGCATTCACTGCTGCTGTGCCGGCAGGTTTTGAATTAGAAATGTCTACAGACAGCATCACTTTTACATTGATGGGCAAACTGGATAAATCTATCCTCTCGTATGGAGTAGAGTCATTAAAGCCGAATACAACGTATTGGTTCAGGATCAGGGGTTATAATTATAACTCTAAATCACTTTATTCCAATGTGCCTAAAATTACCACCAATGGTATAGTCGGAGGTGTTGTAGACATTACGGATGATGGCGGAAAATTATTTGTAAATGCAGAAAATTCAGGAGGTGCAAATGCTTCTGAAGGATCAAGTAAATTAATTGATAACAATACTGCAACTAAGTTCCTGGTGTTCACTGCCCAACTTTCAGGTACACTCAATTGCATTTACAAACCGGTTAATTCATACATCGTAACAGGTTACGCGTTGTATTCTGCAGGAGACGCTCCTGGTCGCGATCCGAGGGATTGGACATTTGCAGGTTCTAATGATAGCACCACCTGGACTACACTAGACACACGTACAGGACAAATGAACGGCGCAAGAAATACAAAATACCCTTATACGATAGCATCTCCCGGCACTGCTGCTTATAAGTATTACCGTATATCTATCACTGCAAATAATGGTGCTACTGATGGCGTACGTTTCCAGATAGCGGAATGGGAGATCTACGGAATAAGCCCGAATACACCTAACCTGCCGGATTCATTGAAAGCAACTAACTCAACCACGAGTACGATTGCGCTCTCATGGAATGAAGACAACGCTAAGCCATTGAATAAATTCACGCTTCAGCGGAGTACAGATGGCCTGTTTTTTACAACGCTGGTTGATTCTATTGCTGCTAACGCACGCACGTACACCGATATGGGTTTGCTGGATAGTGCATGGTATTACTACAGGATAAAAGCGGTGGGCGCCACTTCTACAGCCGCAACAGGATGGTCTAATATAGCATCAGCGATCACCAAATCCACACCCGGTGTGCCATTAACACCAGGTTCATTATCCATTGCTGCCATAGCAGATACCACGCTCAGGTTGCAATGGGTGGACAGGTCTTTGAATGAAACAGGGTTCTTTATTGAACGCTCAAGAGATAGCGTAAACTTTACTGTGATAGATTCTGTAAAAGCGAATAGCACTACCTATACAGATATGCATGTGTGGCCGGCAAACAAGTATTATTACAGGATCCGCTCCTATATTTCGGCAACAATAAAGTCTGCTTATTCCAACATAGCGTTTGCAACTACTTCAGGTGCTAATGCGGCACCGGCACTTACATTACCGGTTATATCACGGAATATCTGCGCAGGAGCGGGGTCATATAATTTTTCTTTTGCAGGTATAACAGCAGGAGCAACATATGAAGCGGACCAGGTAGTAAAAGTAATTAATGTATCAAGCCCGGATAGTACCTTCTTTACGGCATTTAGTTTTGACAGCCTGGTGAGAAACGGCGTAGTTACCTATGGATTTACTACTTCCGGAAAAGCGAAAGCAGGTGACAGTACAATCATTAATGTTACTGTTAAGGATAATGGCGGTACTATAAACTTTGGCGTTGATACACTTGCCATCCCGGTTAAATTTTTCTTTGTGCCATTCAGCGTTACAATTACTGCAGACAAACCGGTTACAAACATCCCACGCTACGGATTGGTAACGTTAAAAGCTAGGACAAGTGAAACAGATTATGCTTCTTTTGTATGGACGCCACTGGATAACATAGAAGGTTCTTCGAAATTAAATATAGCCTATGTACGGCCTATGAAAACCACCACCTATACTGTAACTGCTGTAACACGACAGGGATGCCAGGCCAGCGCTTCCATTACATTGTCTCCACAGGATTCGGTAGTGATTACAAACGTCCTCACACCAAATGGGGATGGTAAAAATGATAAATGGATGATATGGGGATTGGAGAAGTTGACAAATGTGAGCGTGAAAGTCTTTAACAGGAATGGGTTCCCTGTATATAGCAGCCAACATTACGCCAATGATTGGGATGGCACAGCCAATGGCAAATTGCTGGAAGACGGCGGATACTACTACATAGTAGAGTATGAAGTGGATAATGGAAGTGTTGTAACAAAAAAACAACTGAAAGGAATATTAAACATTGTGAGAGACAGAAAATAGTATAACGGTTAACCAGTTAAAAAAAAGAAAATGAAACGAATAAATAAAATGATTAAAGTGTGGTTGTGTGTATTGTGTTGCACAATAATGTTACACGCAAAGGCACAACAGGCAGGTGCTTTTGGTACAGGCTATTTTCAAAACCAATACATTTTTAACCCTGCTATGTCTGGTGTAAAACCGCATGAGTTAAACATGAATCTTTCCTATGCGCAACAAGGTAAAAACCTGAACGATGATCGCTCTTTTAAAACATTCTACGCAACAGGCGATTATGGCTTCAGCGATGCTGTGGGAGCGGGCTTATTTGTAGTTACGGATAAAGCAGGAATAAACAGCATTACAAAAATTGGCGGCACGTATTCCTTCCATGCAAAACTTGGCAACGATGGACAAAAATTGCATTTAGGTATTACAGCCAATGGTAGCTGGCTTGCAAGAGACTGGACCAAAATAACAGGCGATCCAAGTGACCCTTCGTTATACAGTTATGATAAGTCTGCTAAGTTTGAAACAGACTTTGGAGCCGCTTATACTGCTAAAGGATTTACGTTACAGGCAGCGCTTCCCAACATGATCACCCTCATGTCAGGTAAAGAAACCCCGGCAGGTAATTATCTGAACCAGTCATCTTTTTTTGCAGCAGCATCTTATAAATTCAACCTGAACAGTGATCCGGAAGCTGCCATTACTGTAGAACCAAAAGTGGCATACAGAACATTCAGGCAATCGGATAATATTTTTGATGGAGGACTAAACGTCGGTTTTTTGAAAGACCGCTTTCAGCTTTATGGAATTTATCATTCCAGTAAGTCTGTTACAGCAGGGTTGCAATTAGGGATCATTGACGCCATTTATATTGCCGGGTCATATACCAGCCAACCCTCAACCCTGTCAGGTGCTTTTGGTAATAGTTTTGAGCTCGCATTCAGGTTCAATCTTGCAAAGAAAGACTGATGCGGTTACTAAAGAAATATACACCCCCTTATACGGCGTTTTACTTTTATAAAATCTTATATCTTTTTGAAAACCGTTAACCTATGTGTTGAATATTTTCAGCTTACTTATTAATTGGTCTATTGTTTAATTGTGGCGGCACGTATATGCACAAAAAGCCAGCGCTCCATCTGGCAATTGTTCATATATCGACCGCCATTAATTTTTTATTCTTAATAAATGGGTTGATGTCATTTGAGTAAGATCTGTTAACCTTGACCCGACTTGCTGATTGGTGATCAGTCAGCTAAACGGGATTTTAAATATCAGGTTTTCCGGGATGAGCAAGAGGCAGAGCCCATAAGTATTTGATTGAGTATTTGGTATATGAATTCCAGGGATTACCTTTGTGGTAGTAAGGTATAATGGAATACCTTTTTTAGTTCTTTATTAAGCAATAGTTAGACTTATTATAAACGTAAGTGCAGGTAGGAGGAGTTCAATTTCAATCCTGCTACCTCCACTGAAGGAAATGAGCAGTGATTGTCATTTCCTTTTTTGTTTAATCTTTATAATGGCTTGTAACATCTTTAGCAAATAATATGACATACGAAGAATTAGTAAAAAAACATCCCGGCTCCCTGGTAGAAAAAATAGTAACAGAAGTAGTGAGCAAAGACATCGTTGAGGTTCACTTTGAAGATGAGGATGACGACCAGTGGGCAGTAATAAAGGTGCATGTTTACGAAGAAGATACGGAGATGTCTGTACGCTTACTGTCTGGTAACAAATGGATATTGCAGTTCGGATACTATGATGATGAAGACGAATTTATTGAGCTGCTTCAGCCGCTTACGCAGACGGAAATCGACCTGATACCTGAGAGACTTCAAAAAGTTATGCAAAAGGTCTTATCGGGTGAAGAAGGCTTGCGACTGCCTCCAAATTTTTTGTCTGCTTAGCAACGGGCTTCTTATCATATTGATAATATATTTTGGGGCAGGGATTTGATTTCCCTCTATCTCCACAAACCGCTAATATGAAATATTTCTTATTAGCGGTTTTTTGTAACGAAAAACGAACCTTCATTTTTACTTTCTTGCCCGCAGCGTCTTCCCGGTATAGCCTCGTGTGCGCGAGAGGCGATATGGTAACAGCCTGCAATCAGCCTGCAACTTTCTTTTAAATATACTTCGCTATCTCTTGTACCAAAGCATAAAAAATAGTCTATGACATGTGATTATTTCTTTTCTACGAAAAAACTCGTACATTTATCAGGATAGCGGAAAATCGCATTCTTTTAACCTTTATTCCAGTTTACCATATGACAACCCGTAGAAATTTTATGAAGCAGTCAGGCTTGGCTTCACTGGCTTTATTAACGCCCCAACTAGCATCTAATGCCTTTGCCGGTGGTGGTGAAAAGAAATACACGCAGTTACGTAAAGCAATTACATCTCATGCTGCTATGCTGAAAATCCCTGGCCTTGTGGCAACTGTTGTGGAAGATGGACAAGTGACGTTTTTGCAAACAGAAGGCTTTGCTGACCTTGAGTTGAAAATGCCTGTTAGCCGTAACCATATTTTTCCAGTCGCATCGCTAACTAAAACATTTGCTGCTGTGACGCTGATGAAGTATGAACAGGAAGGTAAGATAAGTATGGATGACTATATCCTCGACTATGCTTTTTTACCTATTGGTCTTACACCCGACCGGTTGCAAACACCCAATATCAAAATAAAACACATTCTAAGCCATACTTCAGAAGGAGTGCCCGGTTCTAATTATATTTATAATGGTAACCGCTATAGTTTTGTGTATGGTGTATTCGAGAAAATGAGTGGCAACACAAAGCATTATGAAGCCTTTGCAGATGAGGTAAGTAAACATGTTTTACGACCACTTGCTATGAAGAATACTTTTCCCGGCTATCCTTCTGCTAATAATGTAATAGCGCCAGCTTCAGTAGTCACCACTTATTTTTGGGACCGGGAGCATCAAAAATTTAATCCTGATAAGGGGCTGCCAAATGCAACTACATTATTTCCCGCAACAAACCTGTTCACTACTGTAGATGATCTTGTGGCCTATAGTTTAGCGCTTGATAGAAATACGGTTTTAACAGCGGAGTACTATACAAAATTGACCACACCATTTGTTACAAATAGTGGTAGGGAAAGTCCGTACGGACTTGGCTGGTCAACTCAGCGGATTGCAGACAGGCAAGTTCACTGGCATTATGGCTATGGCGATTCATACGCGGCTCTTATTATACGAATACCAAAAGAAAAAAAGACGTTTATCTTACTTAGCAATAGTGTTGCTGCGTCTGAGCCTTTCTTTTTAGGCTACGGAAATTTGCTAAACTCGCCTTTTGCCGTAGCATTTTTCAAACATTGTATTAATGAACAGGAAACAATACTTTCTTATAATGGTTTAATCAGCAATAAGAATAAAATACAAGATCCTTTATTATTCGATGAAGTGTTAAGCCAGGCACTCATGCGTTATTATACTGAACAAAACTATAACGAGAATAAAGGGGAAGCCCTTGCTTTAATGCAGTACCTGGCACAAAATGATCCTTTGGGTTTTCAAAGAATGGATGGCTCACTTATTTACTTATTGGAGAAATTAGGTAACCAGGGATTAAAGGCGCAAATGGATGCTGCTATCAAAGCGTATGCTCCCACTGGTTATTTTAACCCGGAGATGCATGACACTATAGCCCGTTGGTTTGATCATAGTGGTAATAAAGAAGCTGCACGGCTATGGTATCATAAATTGGCGGATAGTAAATGGTATGGTGAACAATGGCCTGTCAAAAATGCCTGTACAGAATTGGGCAAGTACTACCTGGGGCAAGGCGAAAAAGAAAAAGGTCGGTCATACCTTTGGCAGGAAGCGCTGTATGCACAGGATGATGCAGCCCGGCAAATAACCATAATGAATTCTTTTAAATAAGTAAATGTGCTAAGGCTAAAATTCCAGGTTGTTGCACATGTTTATGATTGCTATTGTACTGCGGATGAACGTTTTCAGGAAACAATAAAAGTGGCACAAGGGCTTCAGTTAAAGCTCCCCAGTTTCAAAAACCGCCAATATAAATTTTTGTATTGGCGGTTTTTATTTTAGACTAAAGCACAACGTAGACAAACGTTATGGCATATTTTCTTAAAAGTATCCTCTAACCCATATCGTCAGATCTTGCTTTTTTATACTTTGAAGACCTGGAGTCCCTTTGCGCAATGTCATTAAGTTAAGAAGCTAACCACAAAGAGCGCAAAGCAATTTCACAAGGAACACAAAGGGGAGCCCTTGTGCCCTTTGTGTTACCATTGTGAGCCTTGTGGTTAACTTAATGACATTGCCTTTTTTCGGGGCTGCTGTTAAGAAATTATATAGGATTGACGATGCACTATAGATTATTCCGAAAGATCAGGTAGCACCAATACAAAGCCTTGCCAGCCGCCCAGTGTGCCAGCGTCCGTATGTATCGGGTACTCGTTGGTGCTTTCTCCCCAGCCACCGCCATTAGTTGCAGTCCAGAAATAACCATCGCTTGTTACGATGACGTATTTCCCGTCTTGCTGCATCCTGAAATATACCAGTTCATCTTTGCCTGGCGTAGTTGCAGTTGAGATGATTGGGTAATCATTAGAATTCGCTCCCGGAGGCATTCCCTTTCCTCCTCCGCCAACAACCGTTACATATCTTCCATCTGCAGTATGAATGGCAAATGACCAGTTACTGGCATCTATCCATTCTATTGTAAATAACTCATACGCGCCGATGGTGCGCGAGTAGGTGCCGATCGGTACATTTGCCCCTTCGCCAAGACCACCGCCATTTACATTAGTCAGGTAATAACTGCGGTTCCATGTATTGAGATACCCGGCAAAATTAATCGGGTAAATAGTACCGCCGTTGGGGCTGCTAAACGATAATGTGCCATCCTGGTTGACAACTACATTCAGCTCTCCGCTTCCTTCGTAGCGGTACACCCATTGTATTTCATTCAGCGTGATGAGTACACCATACGTTTGTTTTGAAGGGCCCAAGGGTGTTGTGCCGATATCCTGGAAGTAGACGATGCCAATGTAAGGTATGTTAATTGCAACTGTTCTGTTATCACCAAGCGCCGGGTAATTATTGTTTTGAACCGAACTTCCGCTCAGCACAACATAATTAACTGATATGTCTCCTTTGTAATTATTCGTAATCGTGTTTAATGTCCACATATTAATTGGTTTTAATCTGTTTTTGAATAGTTGTTTGTACGATCCAGGAGAGTATGACGTTCATATCTGTATCCTCTATCACTGTACCGTTCGCTGTTATTTTTATATGAGCAAGATCCCAGTAATTGGTCACTGTCTGAAAATTCATGGGGTATTGAACATCCCGGTCCCAGTCACAGAAAATTTTCCAATTATACAGGTCTTCCATATACAGGTCTTCTATTTCCTGCAACTGGAAAACAGTAGTGGTCCCCGGAACTAAATAGTTTGTAGTACCGCTGCTGTCAAGCATCCATGTCTGGAATCCATCTTCATCGGAGCCGAGGCTAAAATTGAGCACCATGTTTGTGTTATCGCTCGTGCCTCCCGCATAGCTACGTGTTCCCGTAGTCACTGCAATCTCAAGCTGGGTAACCGGCGTTATTTCAGACAACTCGCGGTCTGAATAAACAGCCTGTACCAGCGGCATGTGGGAGAGGATATATTTTTGTTTCTCGTTAAGTTGCTGCATCGCAATGCCGCCATGCGCAGCCATCAGATTATTGGGTTCAACCTTTCCTGATGCGTCCTGGCCTGACTCATGCGTTAAGCCTAAATAATGCGCCATTTCATGAGCAACTGTATTAGCAAGCAGTCCTTTGTTTACAACAAAGGGATCATCTGCCCTATTGGTTAATTTAATGAGTGTTGCGGCATACTGATTTACAAAACCCTGGGGACCGGGTATTCCACCGCTTCGTCCTATCGCATTTGCCGTTTCCTGTTCAGTCCCGATATCTGTAACGAGCCCTTCAACGAAAATAACCGTGAGCTCATCAGCCTTTGCGCAGTCCTTTACAATTTTTGCTGTATTCGGATCATTGAAATTAATCGTGATCTTATTATCCGGCAACGGGTACTGGTCTATTTTGGAAAACTGGCACGTAATAGGAACTTGCCGGAATATGGCTTTAATTCTTTTCTGCGCTTTTGTGATCCACGCTACTTGCTGGCTTTGCATTGTACCTGAACTGTATAAGACAAGATTTACTTTTAGCACGTATTCACTGATGGGCTTATCCTCAACGATACGCTGGGTAACCTTTAGTTCAAAATTGTCTGTATCGGATAAACTTGCTGTCCAAAGACTGGTCAGATCAACTGATTCATCTTTTGCAATAGGCACAGAAAATGCAATACTGCCGTTAATGCTTTGTACGATACCCATTGACGGATTCCCCTTTGAAACGAATAACCCTTCCCGGTATAAATCTTCATACTCTTTTTGAGGATAAAACTCTTCCTGTTTTTCGTTGTATAAGCTCATCCCGACTAATTTCGGAGATGACAAATAGTAGTAGCAACAAAAGCAATCGGCATTGGCATCTAATGTGAATTGATAATTCTGGCTATCACCACTGACGTCCGGTACGATTACTTTCATTTGTGAACTCGAACTCATAGTGTATGTTTTGATTAATAAATATTTTGCTTGTATTGTTTTATAGGACAAAAGCATACTGTTTGCCATAGCGCGATGCGAGGCAAGCATTTAATAAGAATAGCGCAGCATATAAATAACCGTGCTTATTCGACTCTAATAACCAGGTATAGAAGTTGCGGAGGTCATGTCTTATACAAAGACAGGCTTACGCTTTCAGAAAGGAAATAGTTGTATTCGAAACCAGTGAGTCGGGTAATGAATCCTATTGAGCAAAGCGCGTGTGCTTTACTAATTAAACAAACCGGCTGTCGGTTCATCATCATTTGTATGTTCATAAGAGATTAAGGTTGGTCATTGTTAGAAAGAATATGCAGTTTTCTTATTGTATATGGCATTCAATTGTTCTCCCAATGTCTAAAAAGAATATTCATAAACAGAGGGTATTTTACACGGTTCATGTGCGTGAAAATTCTGATAGCAAAACTTCCACCTGGCTGTTGTAAGATCGATCTGTAAGATGAGTGCAGTTTGTTCAGATACTTCACATGCCCTGTTGGTGCAGCAAATGAAGGCAGCCATGCAGGCGTATTATTTAGTTGGGCCAATAGGTGAGAGCGCAAAGTAGCAGCTCAGATAACCAATCTTTTTTTACTATTAAGCGCTTGAATATTGAAGCGCCGATTACTTAGTTAAGTTGCTCAACGGTTTTATCTATTTGTGGCTTATACCCGGCTTTTAAAGCATTGACAATAGACTGAGGTGTAAGTACCTGAACAGATCGCCTGAGCGTAGCTTCCTCACAGCGATCGTAGCCAAACGGTGTCCAATGATAAAGTTTGTTTTCAAAAAAAAGATACACTTCATCTTCATTGCTTACAAGTACTCCGTCAGGCAGGTTCTTGATCTGTTCACTATACGTTACTTTCTTGCCATGCTTATCTATACGTTCCGCATGAATGATGGCATCTATTTTTGCAATAGGTGTTTGCATGTTATATCCATACTGTGGATTGCCCTTGATCCAGCACTCCTTAAACCGGATATGGTCTTTGTACCTGCATTGAAAACAAGGACGATGCCCTGCCGAAAAAGTGGTTGCTTCATCCAGGAAAAAAAGTTCTGTCCAGCGATTGGGTTGCATTATTTCCCGGTGCCTGCCTCTAAACTCAAGCATACACGATATCCAGGCTTTAATTTTATATGGCCGTATTATCTCTTTATGCTCGTTATGTATAACACCGCGATTACCAAGCCACGCGCCACGCGCTTTTGTCTTGATAATAGTACCGTCGGCAGAAACTCTATTTTGTAACACTTTACCTATGATTTGACTATGCTAAAATTACGTATCCGCAAAGACCAGGATAAACGCTGTCTTGAATACAGTAGATAAGCATTTCAAAAATACTACAATATTCATTTTTATGAAAGCGTGCTAATTACACGGGGATAAGAATTAAGAAAATTTCACCAACGTCATTTATAATAAGTAATCATTATTGTACGATAAAGTTAATAGGCACTTGTCTGTAAAGATTTCCCAGAAAGGATTGTAAGCTAAAAAGAATAGTTTCAAAATCAGGGGCAATCATTTTTTTAAAGAGAAACGTACGGCCTCAGAAAAGCTGCGTTAAGAAAATTGTCATGAACGCCGGAAAAATCCATTGCTGTTTGAGCCAGGCGTAATTTACTTATTCATGCTGTATGTGGCGAGTTCAATGGATTTCGGCGGTCGGGACAATTTTTAGCCTGCTTTTCTGGAGCCTTGATTTTTTTGGTTACTTTTTGTATCAAGACAAAAAGTAACACCGTCGGTAGACAAATGAACGCTTACAATTGAAAATCCACTAAACTTACTCGGGCAAGAATGATACTGATAAAATATTTCTTTATTCCTTTGTCAACGCTTTAGCACCAGCCCATGAAGTCATAATAAAGAAGGAATTTTGTCGCTTTTATAAAAGTGGCAACCCTCTCTCATAACCTTGCTCACTGTACCGGAATCTAGCACGCTTAATCATTTTTAAAGCAGGTTATCCTACACATTTACCCTATTTTCACTAAACTGTTTCGGGTAGGCGGGGCAAAGCCTCGTCTCTTGCAACAGTGTTTGCCATCTATTAATTTAAGTTTTTGAACGTCAGCTACCCTTCCAATTATGTACTGTTCGAAATACATAAACCAACTGCATTTGTATTCTATCACCAGGAGAATGCCTTGCCTTTTCATGTATTTAATTTTTTTGTTACCACTGGTATCTTCAGCGCAACAGCCTGATATTATATTTAGCCACTTAACTGTTGAAGACGGCCTTTCACAAGGCTCAGTCATTTCACTTACGCAAGATGGAAAAGAGTTTATGTGGATTGGTACAATGGACGGGCTGAACAGGTTTGACGGCAACAGGATAAAGATCTATAAATCGTTTTATGCAAATGATTCTACGGCGGCAACCATTAAAATAGCACAGTTGGTTGCAGATCAGAAAGGGCATCTCTGGGTGGGTACGGATAACGGTCTTTATTTGTATGATGAGCAATCAGATTCATTCCACGTATTTTATCACGAAACACATGCCGGGCTTGTTGCCAATAACATCAAGACATTGTATAGCGACCAGTCGGGTAATATCTGGATCGGTACGGGAGACGGTTTAAGTAAAGCGCACCTTACAGCAAAGAACCAGGTTGTATTTGAAACAGTTCCTTTGAGTGTTTTGGGTAAAGCATACGACAAGTGCGCGGTACAGGCTGTTTTTGAAGACAAAGAGAAGCGTGTGTGGGTAGGGACAAATAAAGGTATGCTGTTACTTTCGGACAAAGACAATATCCGTTTTGCGAATATCCGGGAACAATTGGAAGGGCAGGGGATCGCTTCTTTTGCACAAGACTGGCTGGGACAGATCTGGATAGGCACTTTCCTATCGGGTGTATATGTGGTGAACGAACTAACCGGAACAGCGCAGCATTTTAAAGAAGAGAAAGAGCAAACTGCAACACTTGTAAGTAACACCATTCGTAAAATAGTTGTTGACCATAAAGGGCGTGTATGGATAGGTACATTAAAAGGGTTAACGGTGTTTGATCCGGTACGAAAAGTTTTTGATAATTATACACATGTACCGGAAGATGCGAACACGTTAAACTACAATTCCATCTATGATATTTTCGAAGACAGGCAGGGCAATGTATGGGTAGGCACTTACTTTGGCGGCGCCAATATTGCCGAAGCGGTTACTACACGGTTTAAGGTATTTAAGAATGAGGCAAACACAAACAGCATCAGTAGTAATGTGATCAGCTCTATTGTGAGTGACAGTTGTCATAACCTCTGGATCGGTACGGAAGCAGAGGGCTTGAATTATTATGACAGGAAAACAAATAAGTTTTACCGTTATAAGAATGACGAAGCGAATCCTGCATCTCTCCGTTCCAACCTCGTAAAAATTATTCTGCGGGATAAAGAAAACAATATATGGATAGGGTTGCATAACGGCATACTGGAAAAGATCTCAAAGGATTACAAAAGCTTTGTGCATTGCGTGGTGGGAAACGAAGCTTCCATATCAAGATCAGAAGATATTACCACCCTTGTAGAAGATGATCGCGGCATTCTCTGGGCAGGGAAAGCAGGTGCAGGATTATACATCTCCGATCTGCAAAAAAAGCGGTTTAAAAATTTCGAAGAAACATATCCCAATCAAAAGTTGAGTAATGAGTTTATTACCTGTTTGTTCCTGGATAGCCGAAAGAATATCTGGATTGGTACAAAAGGTGGTTTAAATGTATTTGAAGCTTCGGACAACTCACTGAAAACTGTGTACAGGAAATCGCGCCAGGGAAAATTCCAGGCAGATAATATCAATTGCATTACGGAAGATAAAAAGGGTATTATTTGGTTTGGAACGTATGCCGGTTTATGTAGCTACAATCCATTTACCAGGGAGATCACAACACTTACATCCGCAGATGGATTAGCTGGTGACAAAGTGATCGGAATTATTGTAGATGATGACAGCAGCTTATGGATCAGTACAAATAAAGGTTTGTGCAGGTTGGATGTAGTAAAACATACCTTCAACACTTATTCCAAACTGGATGGCCTGCCTACGGATGTATATAATAACAATTCCTTTTATAAAGATGACAATGGGCATCTCTTCTTCGGAAGTTTTAGTGGGTTTGTAGAATTTGCCCCAAATGAAATTGGCGTGAACCACGTAGCGCCGGCTGTAACACTCACTGGTTTATTGGTCAACGGCAAATATGTTGCGCCGGGAGATAGCACCGGTATCCTATCGCAAAATATTACATCTGTTAAGCAGGTTCAACTTGCTTATGATCAAAACATGCTTACAGTACAATATGCAGTATTGAGTTATATAAAACCCGGTAAGAACAGGTCTGCATATATGTTGCAGGGATACGATAAACAGTGGATTACTTCAACAGGGCATAGCGCTTCTTACACAAACCTGCCGCCGGGGAAATATACACTTCATATAAAGGCGTGTAACAATGATGGTGTGTGGAACGAAGAGGCAGCTTATCTTACGATCATAGTTCATCCTCCTTTTTGGAAAACGTGGTGGGCTTACCTGTTATATGCATTGATCATTTTATCTGCCGTGTATGGGGCATTGTATTTCTTTAATTCACGGAGAGACCTGAAACGGAAGTTAGATTTTGAGCATGCACTCAACCTGCAACAGCAAGAGTTGCATAATATGAAAATGGATTTTTTCACACACATCTCTCACGAGATCAGGACACCACTGACGCTGATCGCAGGGCCTGCAGAAATGTTGCTGGAACAATCTGTGCCGAAAACAGTTGTGCAAAAACTCTTGCTCTCCATAAAGGGAAATGCAGACAGGCTTTTAAAACTAACCAACGATCTGTTGGCATTCCGCAAAGCCGATGCAGGGCATACTGAGCTGCATATTCAGCAGGATAATATTGTAACGATGAGCAACGCTGTATTTGACAGGTTTACAGGGGAAGCATTGCATAAAAATATTCAATATGAGTTCCACTCCAGCCAGGATGACATACCGGTTTATTTTGATAAAGAGCACATGGAAATTGTATTGTCAAACCTATTGTCGAATGCGCTGAAGTTTACACCTGCGGACGGCAAGGTCTCAATGGAGGTTAAGCGGGAAGATCAGCAGGTAATTATTAAAGTCGCTGACACCGGGGAAGGAATTGCGGAAGAAGAACAATCGAAAATATTTACCGGGTTTTACCAGGTTAAACGGGGAGATGATAAAAAAATAGGTTCCGGTATAGGACTAGCTTTTGCCAAAACTTTAGTGGAACTGCACAAAGGAGAAATCCGTTTTGAAAGTCTTGCCAAACAAAGACCAGGAAAGAACGGCACTGTTTTTATTGTTTCATTAAAGCTCGGAAATGAACATCTTCGATAAAGATGTTCGGCACATTCGTTAAATTTCAGAACTTTACGTACGTACCTAACTGCTATGAGTGAAATCAAAATACTTGTTATAGAAGATAATGAAGAAGTCCGCGACTTCATACGGTTGTGTCTCGAACCCACCTACATAGTTACAACTGCGTGTGATGGCAGAGAGGGCTTAAACACGGCTGTTACTTTATTGCCCGACTTAATTATTACAGATGTAATGATGCCGGAAATAGACGGCAATGAACTTTGTCAGCGTTTAAAAACGGATGAGCGAACCAGCCACATTCCCGTAATTATGCTGACTGCAAAAGTTGCCGAAGCCCACCAGGTAGAAGGGCTGGAAAGCGGAGCTGATGTATATCTTACAAAACCTTTCAGCATACAAATACTGCAATCATATATTAAAACACTTTTGAAATCAAAAGAGCTGTCACGGCAGCATTTTAGTCAAAAGGTTTTTTTAGAACCATCGTCTGTAGAAATAGGAACAGTGGACAAAAAGTTTATGGAACGCCTCATGCTTATCATTGAACAAAATATGAGTAATGCGGCATTTGATGTAACATTACTGTCAAGAGAAGTAGGCATGAGTAAAGCTGTTTTGTATAAAAAGTTTAGCGCACTCGTGCATATTCCCATTGGAGAATATATTAAAACGCTACGGTTAAAAAAGGCTGCATTGTTGTTGGAACATGACAAGTTTACCATAGCCGAAGTAGCCTGGGAAGTGGGTTTCAGCGATCGGAAATATTTCAGCAAGGAATTTAAAAAGCATTTTGGGCAAACCCCTTCTGAGTATGTAGATGCTATAAAAAAGTAGCGAAAACATTATTGTCCGAATAAAGTTAATAGACAGTTGTCTGTAAATGGTTCCCAAGAAGGATTGTAAGCGAAAAAGAATAGTTTCAAAATCAGGGGAGTTCCCAATCAGCTTTTCTGGAGCCTTGATCTTTTTGGTTACTTTTTGTATCAAGACAAAAAGTAACACCGTCGGTAGACAAATGAGCGCTTGCAATTGATGATCCACCAAACTTATTCGGGCAACAATGTAACGAAAAGATAAAAATCCCCCCATTTAGATAGAAGTGTATCCCTTCCCTTGAAGTTTATACGGATAGATTTGTTTCGTTTAAAACGATTCATTTCTAATCTGACGACATGCGTATGAAGAAAGTGGCTGGTATAGTTTGTGGCTTTGCAATTATAGCATTGGGTGTATTTGCATTCTCCAGGGCAAATAGTAAAAAAGATATTACAGAGAAAGTTTTTGAAGTAGCAGAAAAACAATACGGTGAGTTATTGGCACATTCTACCAACCTGTCACGCTATCCACGTACCATAGACGGAAGCGGCAAAACCAGTTATGTAGATATTGGTGATTGGACAGGCGGCTTCTGGCCGGGCGATCTGTGGTATGTCTATGAATATACAGGTGAAGATAAATGGAAACAAGCTGCCATTAAGTGGACTGAAAGCCTGGAACAAAATCAATACAATACCGCCCACCACGACCTCGGGTTTATGATGTATTGCAGTTATGGCAATGCTTACAGGCTTACCAAAAATGAACATTATAAAGCGGTCTTAATACAATCTGCAAAATCGCTCATAAGCCGTTATAACGAAAGGGTTGGATGCATCAAATCCTGGAACTCCAAAATGTCGTGGGATGGAAAAACCTTATGGTCATTTCCTGTCATCATTGATAATATGATGAACCTCGAGTTATTGTTTTTTGCATCGAAAGTAACCGGCGATCCTGTCTATAAAAATATTGCGGTTAAGCATGCGGAAACAACAATGAAAAATCATATCCGCGCCGACTATAGTTCCTATCATGTGGTGAACTATGATACAATAACAGGAAAGGTGCTAAACCAACAAACCTGCCAGGGCTATGCAGATAATTCTACGTGGGCAAGAGGGCAGGCATGGGGCATTTATGGCTTCACCATGGTTTATCGTGAAACGGGTGACGTGCGGTTTTTACAAACAGCAAAGAAAATGGCAGACTTTTATATGCACCAGGCCACACTGCCGGCAGATAAAGTGCCTTATTGGGATTTCAATGTTAACCAGGCTGGCTACACACCGCAGTGGAATAATAAACAAAGCCCGCTCAACTATATTCCGCGCGATGCATCTGCTGCTGCTATTGTAAGCTCCGCATTGCTGGAACTAAGTAATGACCTGGGAACGGAAGGAAAATCCTACGCTGATTTTGCAGAACAAACAATAAAGTCATTAAGCTCGCCGGAATACCTGGCAAAGCCTGGTGATAACGGTTATTTTTTATTGAAACATTCTGTAGGAAGCATTCCGCATGGCGTTGAGATTGATGTGCCGCTTGTATATGCAGACTATTATTATTTAGAAGCTTTATTAAGATATCATACTAAAAAGAAGTCACTATAATATACCCCTAATTGTTAAGTCGAAACCGGAAAAAACTGTTGCAAATGAAAACCAGATTGCTTGTCTTGCTACTGCTTTTTTTTACCGCCCTTTCTGCCAACGCCCAGTTGGAAGTGCGCGGTAAAGTCTTCTCCGCCAATAAAACGCCGCTGGCAGGAGCCGCTGTTGTAGTTAAAGGAACTAAAATAGCTACGCAAACCGATGCGCAAGGCGCATACTCAATTAAAGCACCCAACGCCACTGCTGTAATTGTCTTCAACTACGTTGGTATGGAAACGAAAGAGTTTCCTGCCGGCAGCGTACCCGCTATGGTTGTCTTAGGCGACAATGCCAATGCATTGAATGATGTAGTGGTGATCGGGTATGGTACACAAAAACGAAAAGACATTACAGGCTCTGTAGCTACAGCGCCTATAAGCGACATGCTGAAAGCGCCTGTGGCCTCGTTTGACCAGGCACTCGCCGGGCGCATAGCGGGCGTGCAGGTAACTGCCTCAGATGGTCAACCCGGTGCAGCGATCAACATTACGATCAGGGGTGCTAACTCCGTGTCACAATCAAATGCACCATTGTATGTAATAGATGGTTTTCCTGTGGAGAGCCCGGATAACAATACCATTAACCCGGATGATATAGAATCCATCGACATATTGAAAGATGCTTCCGCCACGGCCATCTATGGTGCGCGCGGCGCCAATGGCGTTATCATCATCACTACCAAAAGAGGAAAATTAGGTAGCCCTGTTGTTACCTACAATGGATATTACGGCTCGCAGCGGAACATTAAGACAATGCCAATGATGAGCGCATACGACTTTGTGAAATACCAGATAGAACTGAACCCAAGTACTACACCGCCTGCTGCCGGTGGCGTAATGCCACCTACGCTCTTTTATTTAAGCGGAGGTACTACAATGGATTATTACAGGGACTCTGCGGAAGCTACCGATTACCAGAGTGAGATCTTTCGCACTGCACCTGTTATCAATAATTCTATTTCTGTTACCGGGGGAAATGCACAAACGAAGTACGCTATCTCAGGAAACATTTTTAACCAGCAGGGTATCGTTATCAATTCTGGTTACAAACGTTACCAGGGCAGGGCAGTCTTAGACCAGGTGATCAATAAAAAACTGAAAGTAGGCATCAATGCCAACTACAGTTACCTCACGCAATCAGGCCAAATTATAAATGGCAGTAACTACAGCGCTACGCTAAATACCATGTATAGCGTGTGGGGCTTCAGGCCTGTGAACCCAAGTGCGGCAAGCCTTGCAGCCAACGGCGGTGCTAAAAATATCCTGACAGATGAATCATTAACAGATCCTACTGTGCCAAGTACGAACGATTACAGGATCAATCCCGTAAAGAATTTAAACAACACATTTAGCCAGAATATCACCAAAGACCTTGTGGCGAACGCTTATCTCGAATACAGCATTTTGCCCAACCTGAGTCTTAAGATCACAGGAGGAATTGAAAACCGTACAGTCATCAATCAACGCTTCTATAATTCACAAACTGCTTACGGTAGCGGGATTTCCAATACGCAAGGGGTAAATGGTTCTGTGATCTACAACGACTTCAGTTCCTGGTTAAATGAAAACTACCTGACGTATAACAAAACATTTAAAGGCAAACATACATTGAATGTGATGGCAGGTATGACATCGCAACAGGTAAATACATCCTCTTATGGCTCTGCTGCTATCTTGGTTCCGAATGAAGCTTTAGGTATTAATGCACTATCCCAGGGCACACCGCAAAGCATAGCTTCTACTGCTTCCTATAATACGACTGTGTCATTCCTCGGTCGTGTGAATTATGCGTACAGTTCAAAATATCTTTTTACGCTGTCGTACAGGGCGGACGGCTCCTCAAAATTTTCCCCGCAAAATCACTGGGCTTATTTCCCCGCAGGCGCTATAGCCTGGAAGTTTACACAGGAGCGTTTTATGGATAAGTTGAAAAATATTATCTCCGAAGGTAAATTAAGGGTGTCGTATGGTGTGAACGGAAACAACAGGGTATCTGATTTTGCGTATTTACCAGTATATAATCAATCACCGGGCAATTTAGGATATGGTCAGAATACCTATACAAGTCTGAATGTGTATTCGTTCAACAACAACCTGATCTCCGGTGCAGTACCGGCAACTATTGGCAACCAGAATTTGAAATGGGAAACAACAGGGCTGCTAAACATCGGCGTAGACTTAGGTTTCTTGAAAAACAGGATCAACCTAACTGCAGATGTGTATGATAAGAAAACCTCTAACCTGTTGTTAAACGCAGCTATACCTACTTCATCAGGATATAGTGTTGTGTACAAAAACATTGGCAGTGTGCGGAACCGCGGGCTTGAGCTGACGCTTAACACAACCAATATTCAATCTAAAAAATTCAACTGGACAACAAGTTTCAATATTGCATTTAATAAAAACAAAGTGTTGTCATTGTCTGAAGGACAAGAGTCGCTCATATCAACCGTTGGTTGGGATACACGCTTCACTGCAACACCTGCCTACATAGCGAAAGTAGGGCAGCAACTGGGTTTGATGTATGGATTGATCAATGATGGCGTATATCATTATGATGACTTTGAAAAGACGACTGCGGGTACATATATCCTGAAAAATAATGTTGCAACGAATGGTAATGCCCGTAACAATATTCAACCCGGCGATATTAAGTACAGGGACATCAATGGCGATGGTGTAATAGATGCGAACGACTATACTGTAATAGGCCATAGCCTGCCAAAACACACAGGTGGCTTTACGAACAACTTTACGTATAAGAATTTTGACCTGAGTGTTTTCTTCCAATGGAGTTATGGCAACGATATTCAGAATGCCAATAACATCATCTTTAACGGCAACGTTGGCGGCAGCGCTTATACAAACCAGTTTGCATCTTATACCAACAGGTGGTCATCAGCCAATCCTAATTCAGATATGGTAAGGGCAGGCGGTTACACTGGTTCCTACACAGGCTATTCTACTTATACGGTTGAAGACGGTTCCTACCTCAGGTTAAAAACGGTTTCATTCGGCTACAACCTTCCTGCATCTGTATTAAAACAATTGAAGATTGCAAAATTGAGAGCGTTTGCTTCTGTGCAAAACCTGGTAACATGGACAAAATATTCAGGACAGGATCCGGAAGTGAACACATATAATTCTGTACTAACCGGTGGGTTCGATTACTCTTCCTACCCGAAAGCCAGGACGATTACTTTAGGTTTAAACGTTACTTTCTAAGTTATAAAAACGGTAAGTTATGAAACGAATTGCTGCTATCTTTTTACTACTGGTTGCATTCACCGGCTGTAAGAAATTTTTAAATACAACACCGACCAGTTTCCTGGCGCCAGGACAATACTATACTGGTTCCAATTTAACCAATGCATTAGCCGGTGTGTACACACCGCTGGCTGAAAGCTCCATGTTTGGCAACGAATTGCTCTTTGGTATTGGCATCTGTAACGATGAAAGTTTTTGGGGCGGAAGCGGAAGAACGCCTTCTGCATCTAATGGTTACTCCGCTACTTTCAATTACGATTTTACCAGCCCGAATGTGAACGGCATCTGGTCAAGTTTGTATAGCGGTATTGAACGGGCCAATGAGTTAATAGCGAATATTAACGTAAAAGATTCTTCCGCTGCTGTACAGGCCGCCTACGGGGAAGCGTTGTTCCTGCGAGCATATTATCATTTCTTTTTAGTGAGCAATTTTGGCGCAGTACCATTAAAGCTTACACCAACAATATCGCCTGACAATTTGAATATGACACGTACCCCAATTGAAACAGTCTACAACCAGGTTGTTGCAGACATGAAAGCAGCAGAGCTGAAAGTTTATACCTCCGCACAATTAGGGTTTAGCGGTCGCGTATCGAGAACTACAGTAGAAGGAATGCTTGCAAGGGTTTATTTGTTTATGGCAGGTTACCCCTTGAATGGCGGCAAAGCAGGCGCAAAAGCACAATACGACAGTGCAATGGTGTATGCGCAAAAAGTAGTCAACTCAGGTCAGCATAGCCTCAACCCAAGCTATAGCCAGGTATTTATAAATGAAGCAGCAGATATTTACGATACCAAAGAATGTTTATGGGAAGCAGAGTTTGGCGGAAATAACCTGACCTCCGTACAGGCAGCGGGACGCAACGGAAATGAGAATGGTATTCCGTTTACTTCCGCCGCAACCTATAGCAATACCAGTGGCTCTACAGATTATATTTACTTAGACACCGGCTATTGTTACGGATATGTATATGCAACGCAGCAATTGTATAACATGTATGCACCTTACGATGCGCGAAGAGATTGGGCTATTCAGAATTTCAACTATACAGTTAATACCAATACGACTCCGCCCACTATTACAAGAACGCCGATCAGCAACAGCACCGCATTTGCATACAATCGCACCTGTGCAAAGTGGAGAAGGAATTATGAAGTGATCAGGCCCAAGAACAAAAATTATACACCGATCAATTTTCCTTTACTGCGATATTCAGATGTGTTGTTAATGTTAGCAGAAGCGGATTGGAACTCAAATGGCGGCGCTATTTCATCCAATGGATTAAACGCCATCAATGCAGTAAGAGAAAGAGGTTGCGGCTTATCCGGCACAACAGCGCCTATCAAATCATTAACCATTACCAATCCTGGTTCCGGTTATAATACCAACACATTCTTTACCGGTTACAACAACGCGAGTTTTGGCAATACCAATACTGGCAGCGGCTTAGCGTACACATCCACTATTTCAGGAGGTAAAGTAACGGCTGTTACAGTAACATCTGGTGGCCTCGGATTCACAGCGGCTTCTGCGGGTACTATCTATTTAGGTAATGCGTGGACAGCAAATACAATTTATACAGTCAACCAGCAAGTGATCAATAACGGTAACTTATACACCGTAACCACTGCAGGCACATCTACTGCCACACCGCCAACACAGGCTTCCGGTGCATCTGCCGCTTCGGTAACAGGTGCTGTATTTACCTATGCAGGTGTTGCCGCTACAGCAAGCGGAACATTGCTAGCCAAAGCTGATGTAGACCTGACAAGCGTGACCATGCAGGACATTCAAAATGAAAGAGCAAGAGAGTTGTGCTTTGAAACATTGCGCATACCTGACCTGATCCGCTGGAATATCTTTTTACCAACTATGGCAGCAGTAAAAGCCCAGGTAGCCGGTTGGACTACTTTTTCAGGTAACTCGCAGGCATTGGTACTTACCGGTTACAATAACGTGATGCCTAAACATTTACTGTTACCAATTCCTTCGTCCGAAATGAGTGTGAATAAACAAGCTGCTCAAAATCCGGGTTGGTAAGATCTTACGCCATGTTTGTTTAACCAGAAAATTAAAACCTGAAATCATGCGCTTATTAAAAAATACATCATTCCTTATACTTGCGGGCATACTCTTATATGCCTGCAAGCAACAAGTAGTTCAGCCGGATACGCTTGCAGATTTTGGCGTTACAGCCGATAGCAGTAAAGCACCAGGGGATACCGCCTATTATACTTTAGGCTCAAAAGCCACGTTCAATTTTACAGGCAATCCTTTTACCATCACCTTTTTTTCCGGTGAGCCGGGACATCAGTATATCTACCGGAGCAGGACTACTGCACAGGGTACATCAAAACTTGTTTTTACCAATGCACTGAATGCCGGTGCACAAACAGGATCGTTACGCGTTATGCTTTCCACCGATTTTAAAGGCGTAGCGCTTAGCACATCAAAAAATGTAATAGGCAACCCGGTTACAGCAACCGATACGGCAACAACCATTGCAAACATTGCGGCAGCTACATGGACAGATATAACACCAACGAACCTGGCTACCAGCGCTACAGCGGTTACCAGTACTATTGATCTGACTTCTTATGCCAGTGCAGGCAAGCCTGTCTTCATTGCATTTAAATACACTGCCCAACAAGGTTCTATTCAAAACAAATGGACGATCACGAATGTAAGTGTAAGTAATGCTTTGCCAGATGGTACACAGTACACCATAGCCAACCTGAATGCCTCAGCCACACCTATTGTGAATTATGGCACAAATACATACAGCCCTGGTTGGGTATCGTACACACCTGCCAACAGTTATAATTGGGTTGTAACAGCCGGAACCTCTTTGGTGATTACCGGTGCATCCACTGCGAGTGCAGCTACCGCAAATGCGGAAGCATGGGCCTTTATGGGTTCGATAGATTTAAGCAAAGTATCTCCTGATGCCGGTGTTGCAGTTAAAGGCATATCAGCATTACCAGCAGCGTATCAATACCTGTACACAGCAAAGGGTAGTTATGCAGCCACTTTTTTAGCAACAAATAATTCTCAATACACAACGGATTCTGTAATAAAAGTAATGCCGGTTGTAATACGCTAATGCGGTACGGTATGCGATCTATTGAAATTGAAAACAAGTATCTATGTTCAGGCAATGCAACTATTTTTTAGGACTCCTGTTTTGTTGTATAAGTAGCCAACAGGTAACTGCACAACAAAAAAATACTTCACCGTTATTCGAGTCGTATCAAAAAGATAAGGCACAATCCATGTTGCCGGATTTTTCCTATGCGGGCTATCATTGCGGGGAAAAAGCGATTCCTGCAATTAATAACTACAAAGTGTTTAATGTAGTAGATTTTGGTGCAAAGCCGGACGATGATATTTCAGACAGAGATGCGATACAGGCCGCCATTAATGCAGCAGATAAAAATGGTTCCGGTATTGTATTTTTTCCGAAGGGAAAATTTTTGATCAATGAAGATGCGGACGTTCGTAAAAGCATTGTATCAAAAGGCAGTAATATTATTTTCAGGGGAAGTGGTTCCGGGCCGGACGGCACAACGTTATTTATGAAAAATATGCTGCGGCCTGCCGATACAACAAAGATGTGGGCAACGCCGCCTATGTTCCTCTTTACGGCTAAAGGTGCCGATACGAAAATTGCAGAGGTAAAAGTGCCTGCAAAAGTGGGAGAGACAAAGATTAAACCAGCAACAACGGATGGATTGAAAGCAGGCGACTGGATTGCTTTGAAGCTCTTGGATAATGCGCCTGCATTGGTAGATGCAGCATTGTCTCCGCACAAAGTTGATCCTGCATGGACATACCTCACCACCAAAGGCGTAGATGTGTGTATGTATTACCAGGTAACTGAAATTGCAAACGGCTTTATCACCCTTCATGCACCGCTTGCGTATGCGATAGATACAAGGTATAAATGGACCGTGTATAAATTCGCGCATGCGGAAGAAATAGGTATTGAGAATATGGCATTCGCAGGCAACTGGAAAGAAAAATTTGTACACCATGCCTTATGGACACACGATAGCGGGTTCAACTTGTTTAACCTTTCCCGCTGCACCAATTCATGGATAAAAGATTGCAGGTTTACCGATTGCAATATTGCCGCCATGATTACACAAAGCGCGAATGTTACGGTAATAGATTGTTCCATTACAGGAAACCGCGGGCATGAAGCCATTAGCTCCAGTCATTCCACCAATGTGTTATTGGCAAATCTAAAAGATGAAGCTGCGCAATGGCATTCCTTTGGTGTACAACATGGCTCAGTAAACACTGTTATCTGGCATTGTACCTATCCTTCCAATACCTGCTTCGAGTCACATGCCAGTCAGCCGATCAATTCTTTATTCGATAACGTTACAGGCGGGTTCATGGCCGGTCGCCAGGGAGGCGCTCTTGAAAATATGCCCAATCATTTGCAGGGATTAGTATTGTGGAACTACACCGCTACCGGCAATGCCGTAAAAGACTTTGACTTCTGGCCAGCAAATGATGTTTGGTTTAAAATGGTGAACCCAATGATTGTTGGTTTTACAGGTAATGGCAGTACTTTTAAAAAAGACCAGCCTGCTTACTTCGAAAGCATGGGAGAAAAGGTATCACCCGCTTCTTTGTATGAAGCGCAGTTGCAAATGCGTTTACATACAATACCCGAATGGTTAAATAAAGAAAAAACAGCACTCAGCCAGGCTTCAAAATAATGCGTATGAAACTTTCTGTATTGACATATATCTTACCGGCAAGCGCCTTGCTATTACTGTGCGGATTTGCCGTACAGCACACAACAAAAACACCAGCTAAGCCTAATTTGCTTGTAATACTCGTAGACCAGTGGAGAGGTGAGGCGTTGGGTTTTGAAAAGAAAGAGCCGGTACTGACACCCGCGCTGGACAAGTTTGCAGCACAGAGCTTCGTTGCAGAGCAAATGGTCAGCAACAATCCTATTTGTTCACCAGCAAGAGCAATGTTCTTCTCCGGGCAATATTCCTTTAAGAATAAAGTGACAGGTAATGCCAACTCAAGAACCGCACCAGATGGTATAGAGTTGCAGGCCAGCACCGTTTGCTGGTCAGATGTATTAAAAGCAAATGGCTATGCAAATGGTTATATTGGCAAGTGGCATTTAGATGCGCCACACCAGCCTTATATCCCTACCTCTAACAACACTGAAAAGCTGGCGTGGAATGAATGGACACCTCCTGCGCGTAGGCATGGCTTCGACTACTGGTATGCATACGGCACGTACGATGAGCACCTTAGACCAATGTATTGGGACAACAATGCTGACCGTGACGGGTTCCATTATGTAGATCAGTGGGGGCCGGAACACGAAGCAGAGAAAGCGCTTTCATTTTTAAAAAATGCAAACAGCGAACGTGATGCGAGCAAACCGTTTTCACTGGTTGTATCGATGAATCCCCCGCATTCAAATTACAAACAGGTGCCGCAGCGATACATTGATCTGTATAAAAACATATCATTGGATTCTCTGACAAAAGACCCGAATATTCCCGCAGCAAATACACCTATGGGAAAACTATACAGGGAAAATATCAAACTGTATTATGCCGCTATCACAGGCGTGGATGAGCAAATAGGAAAGATCCTGCAAGGGTTGAAAGAGTTAAAACTGGATGATAACACCATTGTTGTTTTTGTAGCGGACCATGGCAATTGTCTGGGTAAGCATGACCAGGAATCTAAGAACACCATTTATGAAGAAGCCATGCGTATTCCTTTGATCGTTCGGTGGCCCGGTCATATTACACCGAGATACGATGCTGTTTTCCTCGGTAATATACCAGACCTGTATCCTACAATGCTGGACTTAATGGGCCTTGCTAAGCAAACACCGCGTGAAGTAGATGGTAAAAGTTATGCATCGTATTTCCTGGACGGGAAAGGTGATAAACCTGCAGCGCAATTTTTATTGGGCACCATTAATACACATTCTCCTAATTCCGGTTTCAGAGGTATAAGAACAACTGATTATAAACTGGCTTATGTAAAAGAGAAAGGCGTTATCGTTCCCTATTTGTTTGATCTGAAGAAAGATCCTTTTGAATTGAAAAATATGTATGATGAACGATCACCACTGGTACAATCAATGACAAGACAATTAACAGCGTGGTTGCAACAGAATAACGATCCTTTTACACTAAAATAATCATCACATTTATCTTAACACATAATAACATGAAAAGGTATAGCCCTGGCTTTCGGACAATATTGTTGCTTGCAGCTTGCACACCTATCGTATTGCATGCACAACAGCAGGCTAAGCGCAATGGGGACGATGTGAAAATGCAACATGCGCAGCTAGGCATAGATGATGATCAGAAAAATAATTATCAGCACACCACTCATCCTGACGCACAATGGTATCCGCAAGCAGGCTTCGGCATGTTTATACACTGGAGTATAGCATCTGTAAAAGAACTTGACCTATCATGGCCTATGATGTCAGGCACACAAATAGGATGGTCATCAAAAAAGCCGTCGCAGGATTCCGTAGACAGGTTTATTGCAAATGGTGATTTCTTTGCAGGGCATCGGTGTAAAGTCAATCAATCCTGCATTACACCCAATCAATATTGGGCAATGGCAAAAGATTTTAATCCTCAATCCTGTGATGTGGATAGCTGGGTGAAACTGGCTAAAGAAGCCGGTATGCAATACGTTGTATTTACAACCAGGCACCATGACGGTTTTGCCATGTGGCCGAGTAAGTACGGCGATTTTAATACAAACAACTATTTAGGTGGAAGAGATTTTGTAAAAGAGTTTGTAACCGCCTGTAGAAAATATGGGTTGAAAATAGGTTTGTATTATTCCGGCCCAGACTGGCACTTTAACCGCGAGTTTCAAAGCTTCATGTATTACGGTGTAGGAAGAGATTATAAAAATATTCCGTCAGTAGATGCCGACCTGCATGTAAGAACAACCACGAAAACCGATGCGGAAAAGCAACAGCATTACGAGAAAGTTGCAACGTATATAAAAGGGCAGGTAGAAGAACTATTGACCAACTATGGCAAAATAGATATGATCTGGTTTGACGGCGGCCCTGATATACCTAGAGGAAATGTTGCATGGCAGCGCACCATTACCATGGATCGCATTCATCAGTTGCAGCCAGGTATTGTAGTGAGTCCACGATTTTTTGGTTATGGTGATTATAAAACACTGGAAGGGGATAAGGCGTTGCCCAATACAAAGCAAGCCGGTTGGGCAGAGTTGTGCGCAACAATTGCGGATCCGGGTTGGGGTTATACAAAAGCACCGTTGAAATCTACTGCCTATGTACTCAATCAATTGGTAACATGCCGGTCTAGCAATGCTAATTTGTTATTGAACTTTGGCCCTACCAAAGACGGCGTATTTAGTGATGCCATGATTAGCAGGCTGCATAAGATCGCAACCTGGATGAAAACCAACCACACAGCTATCACCAATACAGCTTCATTGGACGATACTGAAACAGCGTCCGTGCCCGCAACAGCAGCAGGTAAGCACCGGTATTTATTCATAATGCCGGATGTAATTAATAAACTATCTGCCGCCAGCAACAAGACAGATGTGTTGTCAGTTACATTCACAACACCGGCGCAGATAAAGAAGATTAAAGTAATGGGTAATAATACAACACTTCAATATACAGTAACAGCAGGACAGATCAATATCCAGGTGCCTGCGTCTGTAAGAACAATAAACGGAGACGTAATTGATGTTGAAGTAAAATAACGCTGCGCTATTGTACAGCGCAACAATTTTTCAGTACCGTAATAAATAAGCAATAACCCTAAACTTAGGCAGGCCCATAGTCTTATGGGCCTGATTTTATTTAGATAACTACCTATAAACTTTACTGGCACAGGGCTCCTACCCATAAGTGTTCGAAAGACGTTGATATATAATCTCAGCAAAAAACATAGCGTGTACTTGCTATCATAGAGAGCCGGAGGCTCGATAGAACGGTAGAAAGATATATCCCATACCAATCAGAGCCGCAGCGCGGCGACAGAATTATTCTCTTGCAAAACGATTCATTCTGTCGCTCCTCCGGAGCTCAACTGCTTGTGTGAATTATTAAACTACCAATCTGGCGTCCCTCCGGGACTTTATTATTCTTTCGAACACCTCTGGCCGGGAGGCCTGCGCTAGCGAAGGGCATTACACGATGAGCACAAAGTAAGCGCTTGTGTTCCTTGTGTCAACCTTTGTGAACTTAGTGGTTAAATTCAACGACATTGATGTATGATCAAAGAAAAGAGAGCTGCTTCTTTATACCCGCATAGTTGACTGCCCGACGTGTAACGTAGTTGCAAGCACCTTGCGCTCATAAACCATCTCTTTGACTGTACGCTTTTGACCAATTAGCTGAATCAACATTTCTGTTGCAGTCTTACCCATTTCGTATGCAGGCTGATGCACACAGGTAAGTGAAGGAGGAATAAGGTTCGATACTTTTAAATTAGCAAAACCTCCTATGGCAATATCCTGTGGTACCTTATATCCGTGGTTAATGGCATTGGAAAAAGTGTGCAACGTCAGCCTGTCTGAGCCAGTGATAATAGCATCTGGTTTCGGGTCCATGGCAAGCAACCGTCTGAATGCTGTTGCATTTTCTTCTGCTGAAGCCCCGCCGTTCTTTGTAAACTTTACGTATTCGGGGCTATAAGGAATTGCATGCTCCCACAATGCACGTTTGTATCCCGCAAGCCGCTCTTTAGTAATAGACAAATGCGGTGCGCTGGATATATGCGCTATACATTTATACCCTTCGTTAATCAGGTGATTTGTTAACTGGTAAGCGCCCGCAAAATTATCTGCTACCACCTGGTGAGCCGGCCAGTCTTCCATAACGCGATCAAAGAATACAATAGGCAAACCTGATTGTTGCAATCTCAGGAAATGCTCATACTTTTTTGTTCCGGCAGAAACAGAAACAAGCAAACCATCAATATTTCTTGCAGCCAATGCCTCCACATGATTTAGTTCCAGCGCATAAGACTCCCTGCTTTGGGTAAACAAACAGAGATAGCCTTTTTCACTGGCGGCAGATTCAATGCCATCCACTACTTCGGAAAAGAAATTGTTATCAATATTACAAAGCACAACACCAATCGACCGGCTTTGTTGGCTTCTTAAACTTTGGGCAATAACGTTCGGACGATAATTCATTTGCTCCGCGTATGCAATGATCTTCTTCCTGGTAGAGATACCTATCGTTCCCAGGCCATGCAATGCTCTGCTGACAGTAGAGGCAGAAAGGTTTAATGCAGTGGCTATATCTTTAATTGTAACCTGTCTGTTCATAATGAAAATGGCTTAATGTGAGGCAGTGATACCAAGATAGAATATGTTCAATTGCTGTTGTTGAATAAAAACAAAATGCGCCCTAAAAAGAAACAGAATTACCACCTGGGAAGCGCTTGGAAAAAATGGTAGCCATTAACCAGTAAAGTGCAGTCACTTCAAAATGTATAAGCATAAAAAATCCCGGCTACGATAGCAGCCGGGATTTTTTTATGATAAACAGTTTATCTATTGCACTGTTATTTACTGTCTTCTGTTTAGCCAAAAGCCCAGTTTAATATCTGCAATCAACGCCGGACGTCCTGTAACAGAAGAAGTGTACTCTCTTTTGCTCAAATCAAATTCAGTATTCTTACCAAACTGGTAACCAAATCCCAGATTCAGATCAAGACAGAAACGGCTGTTGTAATTACGCTGCAAGCCCCATTGTGCACCAATCATTGTAAGCGGGCGCCTGTTGCTTTCTTCAAGACCATGTTCTGTAAAAGGCTGTTTAGTAAAAATAACCTGCGCTATTGGCCCCAGGTAGTTCATACTGTTCATTTCTACACGCTTTCCATTATCTGCACGTTGTGTGCCATTGTAATAAAAACGGTAATGTACTTCCGCTCCCGGATCAAGCGAGAATGAACTGGAGCTTCCTTGTGAGGAGGAGTAGTTGTAGGCAAATGAAGGATACGCATAAGCTGCTACAAAAAAAGTCTGTGATTTACCTGTGGCTATTTCCTGGCTGATGCCCGGGCTAAGGAAAGTAACCCTGGTAACATTAACGGTTTCAGCTTCCTGCGCAGCCGCAGTAAAAAAAGACATAGACAGCACGAATAGTGCAAGGGCGGATTTTTTCATGTTGGGTTTATTTGGTTGAAAATGCAATATTATAGAACGCCGTTTTTTTGTACAAATAAATGTGCTGAACGGATGCAGAAGCTTTGAAGCGGCTTTTTTTGCAAAAGCAGGAAATCAAATTGTAAAAATAATAATACGTCAATCGTTGTATCTTTTATCATTGTTGTCCGGGTAAAGTCAATACATAGTTGCTTGTAATCCTTTCACAGAAAGGATTACAGGCGAAAAAGAATAATTTCAAAATTAGGGGAGTTCCCCAAACCGCTTTTAAAGAGAGACGTCTGGCCTCAGAAAAGCTGCGTTAAGAAAATTGTCATGAACGCCGGAAAAATCCATTGCTGTTTGAGCCATACGCAACTTACTTATTTGCGCTGTAAGCGGCGAGTTCAATGGATTTCGGCGGTCGGGACAATTTTTAGCCTGCTTTTCTGAAGCCTTGATTTTTTTGGTTACTTTTTGTATCAAGACAAAAAGTAACACCGTCGGTAGACAAATGAACGCTGGCAATTGAAGATCCTCCAAACTTAATCGGACAACAACGATCTTTTATAAACCTAGAAAACAAGAAACCCTTAAATTTAGTGAACTGTATTCCCTGCATCCCGGGAACCAGCCGGTAAATAATCCTCGCCTGCATGAAACGATTCATTTAAATCCATCCATTACATGAAATTATGTGGCCTTTTGGCTTTGTTGTTCATCATGCTGAATTGCGAGGCACAGATTAAAAGCGTAGATAGAGTAGTTGATTCTTGCATTGTCAATAGGAATTTTAATGGCGTAGTACTTATAGCCAACAAAGGCAAAGTAGAATATCTCCGTTATACCGGGTTGGCAAACCGGCATTACAACATCCCGTTCTCCGGCAAAACAAGGTTCCAGATTTTTTCTGTTACCAAAACATTTACCGCCGCTTTGATCATGCAACTGTATGAAGAGGGTAAGCTAAACCTGGACTCTACTATTGCCTGTTATTATCCTGAGTATGAAGGTGAAGCCGCACATAAAGCAACAGTGAGAAACTTGCTTACCTATAGCAGCGGAAGAGTATTAAAAGAGATGGACCTCGCTTACATAGCAGAAGCGTATGATCAGAACCTATGGCCGGTAGATACATTCGTTAAAAGGTATTGTTCCGAAAAGTTAATAGATACGCCCGGCACTAAATTTAATTACAGCAACGGCGACTATATCATTCTCGGAATGATCATAGAACATATCTGCCACAAACCATTTGAAGAAGTGTTAAGGGAGAAAATATTAATCCCCTTGAAAATGACGAATACAAACTATTGGCATCACCAGGATATTGTACGCGATCTCGACGAAGGATATGATTATAAAAGTAATTCGGTAGACTCACTCATCATGCCTACCTATCATTATATCGATAATCATTTCTCCGCGGGCGCCATGTATTCCACTGCGCAGGATTTATTGACCTTCGATCAGGCCATTTTCAATCATACCTTACTAAAAAAAGCAACAACAGATACAATGCTTACAGCATATCCCAATCTTGGAGATGTTGCGTTTGGCTTCTGGGTCTATCCAAAGAAAATCGGGAATGTAAATACACTCCTTGCAGAAAGACAAGGTGGGGGATATGGCAATGAATCCAATTGGGTACACTTGATAGATAAGGATGTAACGCTGATAATATTATCTAACACAACTACGGCTAATTTGAATCAGATACGGTTTTCCGTCTTAGATGCATACCTGCAATCGAAAGGATATGGGAAGAAGAATTTGAATTAATCATCTTGTTCCTTTTCGTCCCGGTAACATCTTCTCTGCATGCCATTGCATAAGATGAGAGAGGTTGCCGGGGTAGTGCTGTAATGTTAACTTTGCAATACTGCGTAAAAAGAGCAGACAACACCGGCCGGGCTTGTGCCTCCCTGCCCATCAGGATGTGGTATGGCCCTTGTTACACTGCCCACCAGCGCAGGTATTTGTTTTACACCGCCAGGTATATTAGGTACTACATAGCACAAATAATCATACACCCATAAAGAACCGCTGACGATACCTGTGCCGCGAAACCATAAAGTAGCAGGTGCACCACCCTGGTATGATCCATTGAGGTCAAGCTCCCATCCTGTATCATAAATTTTACCGGTCAATATTCCATTGTCAGAGATATTGATTTGCAGGTTACCACGGCCAAATTCCAATGAGTTAAAATCTGCGGAGAGATCAGGATTGTTAAGTAAACTTCTGTACGTCCATGTGCCGGATGGCAAGTGATGTTGGGTTGTCATATTTTAAAGTTTAGTGCGTGTGTACGTTTGGTGAGTTGGATTACAAGATGAGGCTTTAGCAATAAAATAGCAACGAGGAAAATACCCTTGCGGCACACTCTTTTTTACGTGTTTGATGTTGCAACTTATCCTTATTCCAGGTACACCGTATTTTTTCATTTTGTTCGTAATTGTACAATTCTGTTTTTGCTCAAACGCCGTGCTTTGTAAAAAAATAGTAAATGAAAAAGATGTTTTTGTTGATGATGTTGTCAGTTGTTGCAGGTGTATGCCACGCACAGTCACAAGACCCTGCTATGCAGGACGTACGTAAGGCCATAGAAGCCAGTAATGCGATTTACGCAGACCTTGCCAATAAAAATGACGGCTCCATCCTTGCCCGGTACACGGAAGATGCCTGCCTGTTTCCGCCAAATGCAGCGCCTGTTTGTGGCAGAGACCAGATGGCGAAGTTTTTTAAAGATGGCCCTAAGGTTCATTGCACTTTCACTATTCAACATTTATATGGCGACCCAAAAACTTTTGTAACGGAAGAAAGCTATTACGAAATGACAGACATGAATGGTAAGTCGATCGATAAAGGAAAAGTCATTGTAATATGGAAAAAAACAGGTGCAGGATGGAAAATGTACAGGGATATGTTTAGTAGTAATTTTCCGGCTAAATAATCAGGCATTCGTTCATCTTAAAAGCCAATATTTACAGCCTGTTGAAATGACTCATCATTTTTCACAAGAGAGCGCCGTGCCGCTGATGGCACAATGCCTGTAAATTGTTTAAATATCCTGATAAAATGAGCCTGGTCATAATAGCCACATTCATACGCAATGTCAGTAAGAGAAACCTTTGCGGTGCGTAACAAATGCAGGCTCTTATTAAAGCGGGTTACAGCAGCAAAGGCGGCCGGGCTTATGCCAACATTTGCCAGGTAAAGTTGTTGAATGTACCGTTCCGACATACCGGCATGTTGGGCAAGTGCAGGCAGTTCAAAACTATCCGAGTTAGAAACATAATTGCATAAGTGCAGTAGTATGCCCGCCTTCTTCAGACGCTTTTCGTGTTTGCGTAATTGCTCGAGAAAATAATTATCCAGCAGCCTGATCCTGTCTTCTATGGTAGAAGCATGGATCATCCGGTCATACAATTCTTTGCTCATTATGGTAGACACATCATACAAGTCAGTAGCGTAATCTGTAAATACAGAAAGCGGATCCGGGAAAAATAAGGCGCTGGCATAAGGATAAATGCGGGCTATTAATATAGTTGTGCCGGCCTTTACGGAAAGCCGTGTAGGGCGCGTAAGATGTCCCAGCAACTCTACAGAAGGCGTATCCTTCCTCCGTCCATTAATAGTAGTTGCTGCTGCGCCATCAAATTTGATCACCAGGTCAACAAAGCCACTTGGATAGAATACCTCATCATCCAGGTCATTATCTATTGCAATGACTGTATAGTTTTTTATATAAGGCGCTAAACTGGTAGATGGTAAAAATTGCATACACTGGTATTACTAAAGTTACTGCCTTCTAAGAAACAGCGCATGCAATTGCCCAAAGTTTCCGGGAAATAAAACAACGTTCCAACGCCTTTTATAATAGCTATTATGTACAACCATATCTATACTATTTATTTAGTCGATATTGGAGAAACTAAGCAGCAGACTATTTAGACGCTTATAGCGCAGGGGGAGGCGTGGGCGAGGCAAGATGCGCGGAGCGTTCATGCTTGCCTTGAATTTTCTTTGGTTACTTTCTTTTTTTCAAGAAAAAGAAAGTAACATATAAGTTATGCTATAGTAAAATGCTCCAATAATTAGACGCTGATCAGGCACAGTTTGTAGAAATGTTATAAGTGTCTTACGCAAGGACTGGTAGAGAATAATGCAACCTTATTCCATATTCAAAATGTTCTTTCACAACAAGTTCTTTTAAGTGGTTTGAGTACGCAGTCAGTCATTAAATAAAAGTACTTTTTGCATCAAGACAAAAAGTAACACCGTCGGTAGACAAACAAAAGATTACAATTACGTAGGTCGTTAAATTTGCCAGGATAATAGCCTTTACTTTTTCAAAGTAGAATTACCCAACAACAAACGAGGTTGTAACTGTTTCACTGTATATGCTGCCGGCGTGTTCTTTTTACGTTCTATCAACTCGATCAACATTTCAGCCGCCGTCTTGCCCATCTCAAATGCAGGTTGTTGTATGCTCGTAAGTGAAGGCGAGAATAAATGAGTTCCTGGAAAATTATTAAAACCACCCATCGCCAGCTCCTGCGGAATAGCAAATCCCTTTTCTATTGCCAAAGAAAAAATACTCAATGTTAACCTGTCTGACGCTGTAGTAATCGCCTCGGGCTTTTCTTGCGCTGTCATTAGTTGCGCAAACGCATACTGATTTTCTTCTTCAGACATGCCGCCCCTCATAGTATATTTTACAAATGACGGGTTGTATGCAATGCCAGCCTCCTGCAATGCTCTTTTATAACCGCCCAGCCTTTCCTGCGTAGTAGATAAGTGTGGTGCGCCTGTAATATGCGCTATACGTGTATAGCCATGTTCTATGAGATGCTGTGTAAGCAAATACGAACCCTTGAAACCATCTGATACCAACTGGTGAGTAGGAAATTCACTAATTGTTCTATCAAAGAAAACAACAGGCATCCCCATATCCTGCAACGCTTTAAAATGAGTAAAGTCCTTTGTTTCCGAAGCTACAGAAACAAGCAGCCCATCTATAGCCCTGCTCGCTAAGTGCCCGATGTTACTTAGTTCCTTTGCGTAAGATTCATGGCTCTGGGTAATAATAGTAAAGTAACCCTTACTGTTCATCACAGATTCTATGCCATTGATCACCTCAGCAAAGAAGCTGTTGGGGATACTGCTTAGTACCACACCAACAGACAGGCTTCTTTGCTTGCGCAGGCTTTGCGCAAAATGGTTAGGTTTATAATTGATCTTATCTGCATACGCACGCACACGCTCCCTTGTAAACAAACTTATTTTATCCTCGTTATGCAAAGCCCTGCTCACCGTAGAGGGTGACATATTCAGCGCTTTCGCTATATCTTTTATCGTCTTCATTTGCTTTACCATAAGCCCACCTCCTTGTGCGTCATATACACTTACTTATTCGTAGTAGCTGTTATGCTGGTTGTATTGCCATTGACTGTTAGCGTTATGTCTATTATACCCTTATCAAAATTGTTACCCTTATTTTCGGTCATGCTGATCTGTGGCGCTTTACCGCCCTCAAACGGGTATAGTACGGTAACAAATGTTTGAGCAGATCCATTTCCTTTTTTCTCAAAAGCAAATGCAGGCCGTGCTATTTCCTTCCGGTATTGATAAGAAACTTTTCCCTCTTCCTGTGCAATAGCAATATTGTCTTTGTTTAAATACTGGATCAGTAAGTTATTGCCATCACTATATTGCGTAGCCACACTTTTCTTCGCATTGTCAAATATTGGCTTGCTTTCCTCCGCCAGTTGAAAGTGCGCGCCAATAGTTCCTGTAGCAGCACCGTCTGCCTGGTCTATGATCAGGAAATAAGCATTGTCAATAAAAAATACAGTACGCTTATGTGACAGGTTAGCATAGCTGGGGTTTGTATATGTAAGTTGCTGCACCTTGCCTTCACCCTGCCATTTGATCAGCGAAGCATTGCAGGTTTCCATATTCTTGTTATCCAGTGTAAGTGTGTTATGCACCATTGTTTGCCTGTACCAGTTACGCATACGCATAATAGCAGAGTCGCCGCTGTAAACAAAGCAACCAGCGTCCGGCATAAAGTTGCGTCCCTTCACCCACAGCTCAAATGTGCCATTGTCCGGCTGTGCATGAAACTCGCCCGGAGGGCCAGCTTTCAATACTAGAACAGTGCTTTTATTATTCCAACCATTTCTAAAAGTGTAAAACCCGCTATTCTTTAATGGGCGTGATAAGAACGCTGGCGGTGTCCCCGCTTTGCCATCTGTTGCAAAATATTGAATAGCCTTGTTGTCCGGGAATGCCGCAGCCCAATCCTGGTACTGTCTTAACGCAGCTCTTTTCTCTACCATCCACGAATCACCAAACATAGGAGACTGGTAGTCAGGAAAAGAAAAATTGATCGTCGCCATCACCATATTTTCAACCGTGTTTTTATAACTCTGCGGAAAATCTTTTTCTACACCGGCTAGCTGCGCCATACGTAAAGCTTTCAGGAAAATATCGATGCTTGCCTTATGATAGGCTGGCGATAGCTCAAACTGCACACCATCATCCAACACCTGTTTTTTTATTTCTGTATTTAAAACGGTAATACCACTTTGTCTCCATGTAGCCGCGTCATTCATTTCAGGAAAGAAACAACCTGCATACACCATACGTTGCCCTTCGAATAATAAATGGTTACCCACTTTTGAATAATGATGCAGTATATAATCAGCTTGCTGGTGATAGTTGTTTAAAAATTCCAGTAAGAAATGCGGTGTGAAATTAGGCGAGGATACAAACATATTGAACGTGCCCGTCAGACTCTGAATGCGCTCAGATATTTCAAGCGGGCGCCATGCAAAACTGTCGTTCTCCGCAGATGTGCCCAACACATTTTTCTTAGCCCAGTCACGAAACTGGAACACCCATTCCTTTGCATATTTTTCATCACCGCTAGACCAGTAGGCAAGCCCCATCGATTGCCACCAGTACACACGGTGCAATTGCCAGCGCACCTCGTTGTCCTTTACCGGCCAGTATTGCCAGTTAATATCTTTGCCATAATCAAAAAAGCCATATCCCTTCTGTGGTTTAAAAAGATGCAGCAACGCATTGTCCGCTTTTTCCTGGTCATCCTTTCCTATAGGTTTACCCGCGTATTGTTGTTTGTCCTGCACATTATATACAGGATGCTTTACCGTACGTGTTCTGTAATATTGTAACAATACGGTGGCCGCTTTTTCATAGTCAGCTTTTGCTACTAATTGTTTTACCTGCTCCAGCCCCTGGCGGTTAAGGTCAAGGTTAGTAAAGCTCTCCTTGGTAAGAGGCGCTTCCTGCGCGCGGGCAATCATACTTGTGCCCAGCAATATATATGTAGCAACAATCGTTTTCAGACGCATGTTTATCTTTTTATCAGGTAGTTAAAAAATCCTGTGCAACGGTGCACAGCAATTGACTATAGTTTTTGTCATAGGTTAAAAGCAACGGATCCTTCTGCAACCTGTTATTTTTTATTTTGCAGGTCTATTTTTTTAATAGTGATATACCTGTTCAGCGCTTCCAGGTAGTAATAGTCTGCATAGTCAAGCGGCGTATCTATTTCAGAATTATATAAAAAAGCCCCTACACTGTGTTTGAGGATAAAGAAATGATTTTCTCCCGGCTTAGCCATATATTCTTCTGTAGACAATGTCTTTAAAATATCCTCTGCATATTTGAAATAAGACGAGCCATCTTTCGTGTACTGGCTCAGGTCTAACAAAGCCGATGCAATAATGGCAGCAGCAGATGCATCGCGCGGCGCACCATCCAGCGCATTATGCACATCAAAATCCCATGCCGGAATCTTATCCTTTGGCATTTGCGGGTGATGCATAATAAAAGCTGCAATCCGCTCCGCCTGCTCCAGGAATTTTTTATCCTGCGTATTTTTATAACACATCGTATAGCCGTATAAACCCCATGCCTGTCCACGTGCCCAGGACGATTCGTTTGTCAATCCCTGGTGCGTAACCTTATCCAATACTTTTCCTGTTTCAGGGTCGTAGTCCACCAGGTGATAAGAACTGTAGTTTTTGCGGAAATGATTTTTCATCGTCGTCGTTGCATGCGTGCTCGCTTCCTGCGCATACAGCGGCTGGTTAAATGTTTTGGCAGCCCAATAAAGAAACTCCAGGTTCATCATATTATCAATGATCACCGGGTAGTGCCACACACCAAAATCCCAGGAACGGATAACACCCGTTTTCGTGCTAAAGCGCGCCGATAAATTTTTAGCGCCATCCGCCAATGCCGCCAGGTACGTTTTATCACCCGTCAGGCGATAGCCATTACCATAAGAACAGTATAGCATAAAACCCAGGTCATGCGTGTTGGTAATGTACCGCACCGAATCCAGTTGCAGCGTAAACCGCCTGGCCTCTTTAGCCAACTCTGTATCCTTTGTCAGTTCATAGCCATACCATAACGTTCCCGGAAAAAAACCGGTTGTCCAGTCCTGCACAGGTGCCACGCGTAGTGTTCCATTCGGGTTCACTGACCGTGGGTTTTGCCCCGGCACATAGGTTTTGGCAGCCCTCGTTAACTGATAAGAAATTGTGTTAACCGATTTTGCCAGCCAGTTTTCTTTTTCCGGCCCCGGCCCGGCATAGCATAGTGAAGAGGCAGTAAAAGCAATCGAAGTAATAACAGCGCCCAGTCCTTTTTTCATATTGTATAAATAAATGATGTGTCGTATAATCCTAAAAATAGTAAGGGTGTTTGCGGGCAACTTGCAGGATTGGTGAGAATGCTTTTGAATTTGTTGAATCAGTATTTTTTTTAAAGAAAGGAGGACAGGAAATAAAAGGATGGGATGCGTTACAATATTATATATAACAAACCAGTTGACCGCTTTTGTAAAAAAATAAAACCGTTCGTTGCTCAAATACGATTGAAAATGAGCCTGTTTCAACAATTTAAAAATGGATTCATCAAAATTGATAGCATTTTGAACAATATTGAAATGCTTTTTTAGCGGCTCATCCTATATTCATTCCTGCAAATAACCACCTACTACTGTATAATCAACGATGCTATCGATTGCCTTTGTTTTACCCGATGAAAACGATTGTTGTAATTCCCGGATAGCTGGTTGCCAAAAACTAAACGCATGAAACGACTATTGCTATGCTTGATCCTGCTGGGCTTCCAAACAGCCCTCTTTGCACAGACTAACATTATTATTAAAGGCACCATCACCGCTCCTTCGGGAGAGGCGCTTACCGGCGTAACGGTAAGGGTAAAAGGTGCTGGTAAGGCCAAACTGACCGGTAATAACGGTAGCTATGAGATCCAGGCTCCGGCAAACGGCACACTGGTTTTCTCCTTTGTGGGGTATAAAACGAAAGAAGAACCGGTAAATAACCGTACACAAATAAGCATGGCGCTGGAAGAGGAAGACCGTAACCTGAACGAAGTGGTAGTGATCGGCTACGGAACCACCAAACGTAAAGACCTGACCGGCGCTGTCTCGTCTGTAAAAGGAGAGGAGCTAAGTAAAATGCCTGTACAGAACGTTGCATCTGCGTTGGCAGGGCGCGTAGCAGGCATGCAGGTAACTGCATCTGACGGTACGCCCGGTTCCGAACCAAGCATTATTATCAGGGGCGGCGGATCTATTACACAGAGCAATGAACCATTGTATGTAATAGATGGAGTGGCACAAACCGGTGGGCTCGGATTTTTAGACCCGACAGATATAGAGAGTATTGAAGTACTGAAAGATGCATCAGCTACTGCCATCTACGGTGCCCGCGGCGCAAACGGTGTGGTGCTGGTAACAACTAAAACGCCTAAAGCAGGTAAGCTTGCAGTGTCTTATGATATGTATTATGGTGCGAAGAAACTGAATAAGACACTGGAAATGCTGAACCCATACCAATATACATTGCTTGAATATGAAAGATCATTGGGCGATCCGACTAAAGAGGCAACCTTTCTTGCTAACTATGGCCCTTACAATGAACTGAAGCAACGCTATGGAAACAGCGCAGGCATCAACTGGCAGAATGAATTGTTTGGCAGTACTGTAAACAATCAATACCATAAAATAAGCATAGGCGGCGGTAGTAAAGAAACCAAATTCAACCTTTTCTATTCTCACAACGATGATGAAGGGATCATGCTCAACAGCGGTTCCAAAAAAGATATTGCCAAGCTGGTGTTGAACCACAATGCCGGTAAAAAATTAAAAGTAGGCGGCATCATCAACTACTCCAATCAAAATATTTTTGGCGTAGGTACACAGGAAGGCAATACCAAATTTAATCAGCTACAAAACATACTGCAATACAGGCCACTGTTTGGATTGAAAGGAAATGACCAGGACTTAGTGGGTATGGATGAAGACCCTGCACTTGCTGGTAATAGCGGCAATGTGCTACAAAATCCATTGACCAATGCACAATCACAGCAGCGCAATACAAACATACAGGTGCTGAACCTGAATGCGACGCTTGACTATGAACTGGTAAAAAATCTTACCTATCGTGGCGTAATAGGTTACCGGACTGCTTTTAATAAAGCAAAAGCATTTAATGACGCCCGCTCTATAGATGCGAAGCGTACAGGCGGCCCTAACGGCTCCATTAGCCAGTTACAGCAAAGCGGCTGGAACTATACGAACACGCTTACGTATGCCAATACATTTAACAGGGTACACAAACTGGAAGTATTGGCAGGCGAAGAACAGATCTATGCGAAAAGAGAAAGCTTTACGATAAGTGCATCTAAATTTCCTGCGGTCAACTTAGGGCTGGATGATATAAGCCAGGGTACAGTTCCCGGCATACCTACCTCTTTTGCGGATGATGAACGCATGCTCTCTTTTTTCTCCAGGGTAAACTATAGTTATAAAGACAGGTACATTCTTACAGGAAGTATCCGCGCAGATGGATCGTCTAAGTTTGGCCCCAACAATAAGTTCGGTTACTTCCCTTCTGCTGCATTTGCATGGAGAGTGATCAATGAACCATTCATGCCGGAAACAAAAGCATTGTCAGATCTGAAGCTGCGCTTGTCTTATGGCAGTACAGGCAATAACAGGATAGACAATTACCTGTCTATGTCATTGTTCCAGTCAGGCAATTATCCATTGAATAATAATAATGTGATCTCAGCGGCTGCGGCCAATCTTGCAAACCCTGATCTGAAATGGGAAAAAACAAGAAGCTTTAACGCAGGTCTGGATATTGGCTTCTTTAAACAACGCATTCAGCTAACTGTAGATGCGTATGATAACCGCACATCAGATCTTTTACTGAATGCTGCTATTCCTACTTCTTCAGGATTTAAAACAATGCTGATCAATGTTGGCTCTACACAAAACAGGGGTGTGGAACTGACGTTGAGCACAGTTAACATCAGGAAAAATGGTTTTGAATGGACAACCGGTTTCAATATCGGCTTTAACAGGAATAAAATTCTTGGGCTGACCAATGGCGAATCTACCCGCTTTGTACAAAGCTGGAGCAATGGTATTGCCGGTGGTATAAATGCACTGGGTGAGTCAGATTATATTATACAGGTAGGTGGCCCAGCAGGGCAGATGTATGGTTACCGTTTTAACGGGCTTTACCAGTTAAGCGATTTCGATTACAACGCTACAACAAAAACATACAAGCTGAAAGCTGGCATAGCGTATGATCCCAACTATGCACCTCAACCGGGTTATGTAAAATATAAAGACAGGAATGGCGATGGTTTTATTACAGGAGATGACAGGGAAGTAATAGGTAATGCCAATCCGAAATTTACCGGAGGTTTCAATAATACATTTAGCTACAAAGGTTTTGACTTGAGTGTATTCATCAACTTCTGTTCGGGTAACGATGTGTACAATGCAAACAGGTTGTACAACAGCATGACACAAAATACCTATCCGAATGCGTTCGGCTATATCGCAGACCGCTGGATAACGATAGATGCAAACGGGCAACGTGTAACAGACCCTGCCTTACTGCAACAACTGAACGAAGGAAAAAATGTACCTGCCTATAATGGCGCTGGCACTGCATTGCGCCTGGACGACCGGTTTATAGAAGACGGTTCCTTCATACGCCTGAACAACATTAGCCTTGGCTATACTTTCCCGGTAAAGCTGCTTTCAAAAATTAAAATATCGCGCGCACGTGTATATGTAACAGCGGCAAACCTGCACACATTTACCAGCTACTCGGGTTACGATCCAGAAGTAAGCGTTGCCAATTCCTCCCGCCTTACACCGGGTGTAGACTTTGGCGGTTATCCGCGTACACGCTCATTTGTTGCCGGCCTGAATGTTTCTTTTTAACCCGACTAAATTTCAATGACAATGAAAACTTCTTATCTATCCATATATAAAAGAATAACACGCAGTGCAGTAAAAGTATCTATTGCCGCGGCATGCATTATCGCCACACCCTCATGTAAAAAATGGCTGGAAGAAAAACCAAAATCTTCTTTCTCTGCCGAAACTTTTTTTACCAATACCAGTGAAGCATACATGGCCGTAATGGGTGTGTATGAAGTAATGTCCAGCACACAGACTTACGGATTTAATATATCTATGGTCTTTGATATAGATACAGACATTGCACAAATGTCCGGTGCAGATTTTTCCAACGATCCCCGCGTTGCAGCGCACTACGGCATTACACCATCGCATGGTTACCTGTTGCAGGTATGGACTATGCTGTATAAAGGGATAGACAGGGCCAACCTGGTGATAGAAAAAATACCGCAGATGACACAGTTTACCAGCGGTACTGCGCAGGACAAAAGTGATCTGAACCGCATGCTGGGCGAAGCAAAATTTCTGCGCGGCTTTTACTATGCAGAACTGGTGCGTCTGTTTGGCGATGTGCCAATGAAACTAAAAGCCACCGAAGCTACAGACCAGCTACAACTGCCAAGAACAGACCGTTACCAGGTATATACACAAGCGATCAAGGATCTGACGGAAGCCATAGACCTTGTGCCATGGGCATCTAAAAAAGTAAATGATGAAAGAATAAGCAAAGGTGTAGTGAAGGGAATACTTGCGAGAGTTGCATTGACTGCGGGTGGTTATTCCCTTAGGCAGAACGGGCAAACACAACGCCCGGATAACTATAAAGACTATTACGCCATCGCACTTAAGCAAACAAAAGAAGTAATGGAGTCTGGTGAGCATGTACTGAATGCAAGCTATGAGCAGATCTTCAGAAATCATTGCAAGTTTATATTAGAGCCGAAAGAAAGCATGTTTGAAGTGGCATTGTATAACACAACAGGTGGCGCTGCAAACAGTGGCTGGGTAGGAACATGGAATGCGCCCGTTGCCGATGCAGGTAATCCTTACGGACGTGCCAATTCATTTTACAAAACAACTGCGCTCTTTCAAAAAAGTTATAAGACCGGCGATTTGAGAAGAGATGTTGCGGTATGTACGTATAAGCTGGACGCTACAGGTGCAATAGTGCCGCAAACAACAGGCAGGCAGGATGAGGCATGGGCGCCGGGCAAATGGAGGCGCGACTGGCAGGGAACATCACCTAAAGATTTAAACAACACAGATATTAACTGGTGTGTACTACGCTATGCAGATGTATTGCTGATGCGTGCTGAAGCAGAAAATGAAATAAACGAAGGGCCGAACCAGGCCGCGTATGATGCAATAAATATGGTACGCAGAAGAGGCTTTGGTAAACCATTGACGACAGCAGATGCAACGGTAGACTTGCCTGCGGGTCTGAACAAGCAAAGCTTTTTTGATGCAGTAAAACAGGAACGTGCGTGGGAGCTTTGTTTTGAAGGTGGCAGAAAAGCAGACCTTATCCGCTGGAATATACTTGGCCAAAGCCTGCGTGCCGCACAAACTGCATTGAAAGCATACAGGAGCAACTATGCGTATGTAGCTGGTACAAACTTTATGGATGGTAAGCACGAGCTGTACCCGATACCGGCAACAGAGTTTGATGTAAACCACAATGCAGGTTTTATTCAAAATCCAAAGTACTAGGGGCAGAATCGTGAATCGTGAGACGGTAATCGTGAATAGGGGAGGCCTCACTTCTGTGTTTCTGTGTCTCTGTGGCAAATATGAGTAGTGAGTGGTCAGTAGTGAGTATGTGGGAAGTGTGAATAATGACGAAATCGAAGCGATATTTTTTTCACCACATAGGAGCATAAGGTACATAGGCACATAGGATAAATTGAGTGCTATCAACTAATAGTAATGAACGATTTATTCAAGAGAACATAGATCACATAGAGAGAGCCGCTCTGCGACTCCTGGGAACTCAATTCTGTGTTTCTGTGCCTCTGTGGCAAATCCAAAAGTCGCGAAGCGGCAATCGTAAAAGGAAAACTTTGCGATCTCTGCGTCTCCTTTGCGCCCTTTGCGATACTTAGTTCGCCTTAGGCGGATGAAATGTTTTAAGAAATAATCAAAATCATCCAGCATGCGTAGTGCATTCATGGTACTCCTATTCATCGTGATCGTGTCACCGCTTTTTGCGCAGCGTCCGAATATCCTCATCATTATGACGGATCAGCAGACAGCAGACGCGATGAGCAATGCCGGTAATAAAGACCTGCATACGCCTGCTATGGACAAGCTCGCAGCCAATGGTATACGCTTTACAAAAGCCTATTGTGCGCAACCCTTATGCACACCATCCCGTACCGCTATCTTCAGTGGGAAGATGCCTTTTGAAACAGGCTTTGTCGGCAATGCAGAAGAGAAAGACGGGCAGTGGCCGGATAGCTTGCTGATGATGGGTAGCATTTTTAAAAACGCAGGTTACCAGACAGGCTATATCGGCAAATGGCATTTGCCTGTACCCGTAGCAAAGGTGAGCCAGCACGGTTTTGAAACAATACAGAACACCAGCTTTGGCGATTATACCGATGCTGCAACACCTGCTTACTGTGCCAATTTTATTAAACAAAATAAAAGCAAACCCTTCCTCTTAGTCGCATCTTTTCTTAACCCGCATGACATCTGTGAGTGGGCAAGAGGCGACGCATTGAAGATGGATGTAATAGACAATGCGCCTGATACTTCCTTATGCCCGCGCCTACCTGCAAACTGGAATATACCTGCGTATGAACCTGCTATAGTACGGGAGCAACAAAAAGTGAGTGCCAGAACATATCCCACCACTGCATGGAACGAAAGCCGGTGGCGGCAATACCGCTGGGCATACAACAGGCTGGTAGAAAAAGTAGACAGGTATATAGAAATGGTACTTGCTTCCCTGAAAAAATATGGCGTAGAAAAAAACACGATCATTGTTTTTACTGCAGATCATGGTGATGGATATGCTGCGCATAAATGGAATCAAAAACAAATACTCTATGAAGAAGCCGCAAAAGTTCCATTTATTATTGCCAGCATAGGGCAGTGGAGAGCGCGTACAGATAGTATGCTTGTTTGCAACGGTACAGATATTATTCCTACCATTTGCGGATTTGCAGGTATACCATCTCCTGCTTATCTGAAAGGCGCAGACATTAGCAAACGCATAAAGAACCCTGCTGTAAACCTGCGCGACACACTGGTAATTGAAACAGACTTTGCTGACAATGATGTTTTACTCGGCATCAGCGGGCGCGCCGTTATTACAAAAAGCTATAAATACATCGTATATAACAAAGGAGAAATTAAAGAGCAATTGTTTAACCTCTCGCTTGATAGCGGAGAGATGAACAATCTTGCGGTTAACCCTGCTTACAAAAAGGAATTAAACAACCTGCGCAATTATTTAAAACAATGGTGCGCAACAAACAAAGATCCATTTGCCTTTAATTGATTATGAAAAAGACAACACTACTTCTTGCTTGCCTTACCACAGGCATTGCGTATAGCCAGCAGCAACCTGCTACCATCCACCTGACAGCAGAAAAATTACATGCGCGTGTACGCGAATGGGCATACCCCGCAAATGGTATAACAGTGCCGGATAACAGTCCTGCATTATTATGGCCCGGTACGGATGGCAAACACATGATATTGCCAATGGAGATTGGTAGCGAGCTGGAGAGTGGAAGACCTGCCAGCCGTGTTATATATAAAGTAATGCTTGCTACAGATAAAGAGTTTAAAAAAGACCTGGTCGAAAGTGGTGAGCAGCGTTGGGCCGTTTATCCATTGCACAGATCGTTAGCGCCTGCACATTGGTATTGGAAATATGGCTATACCGTAAAGGGTAGTAATAAATGGGCATGGTCACCTGTATATGATTTTGTTGTTGCGCCCGGAAAGAAAGATGCGCAAGTATCGCCTCCGGTAAGCGAAATGCTGAAACGGAATGAAGGGCCGCATCCACGTTTATGGAACATGCATACGATAGGCGAAATATTTTATAAGAATAACTTGCAGAACCCGGAAGCAAAAACGTTTATTGCCTTTGCAGAAAAGCTTATGAAAGAGCCTTTGCCCAAAGAGCAACCCATGCGCGTGATCGATACAACCGGTAAAAATGAACTGGAAAAGAAAAAGATCATAGAGCGCATGTATCACGGCTTTGGAGATAAAGTAGGTACACCGGTGCGTAACCTTTGTATTGCATACCAGCTTACAAAAGATGAACGCTTTATTAAAGATGCAAAAGTACGTGCGCTGAACATTGCGAAGATGGATCCGGACGGACTTGCTACACATGACGACTTTACAAGTGGTGCAGTATTGGAAGCATTGGGCTGGTTTTATGATGCAGGATATTTTCTGTTAAGTAACGATGAAAAAGAGCTCTTCAAAAAAGTAATTACGATACGCGCTAAAAGAGTGTATGATGATTTGCCCAACCGTTTCGAACTGCACGCTTGCGACAATCACGTTTGGCAGATCACTATGCGCAACCTAGCCATAGGAACAGTAGCTGTAGTAAATGAAGTGCCGGAAGCAACAGAGTGGTTGTCTTACCTGTATGAAGTATGGTGCGCGAGATACCCCATCCTCGGCACAACAGATGGCGGCTGGCACGAAGGAAACGGCTACTTCAGGGTAAGCTATAAATCATTCATCTACCTGTCGCAAATGTTCGGAGACTTTAGCGGTGTAAATTATTTCAACAAAGCATGGATGCAAAACCTGCCCTACTTCATGCTATATACCTATCCGCCAGCTTCACCTGCTATACCTATCGGCGATATGTGGGAGAATGTGCGCGAGATGGTAAAAATGCAGGCATGGTTTGCAGATGCACTAACATATAAAATAGATAACCCTTACCTGAACTGGTATGTGGATGCGATAAAAAAAGAAAGACCGGAATATTTTAGAGGAACAGATGACCTATTGTTATTCCGCCTACTAAACTACAACCCTAAACGCCAATTACCGGTTGCATCGCCGGGTGAACTACCAAAGACACATGCCTTCACAGATATAGGTGTGGTTGCTATGCAGGAAAACCTGGCAGATGCCGGTAATAGTCTCAGCAGTTATTTATTCAGCAACCCGTTTGGCTCATCCGGGCATGGGCATGCTGCGCAAAATGCGTTTGCTGTCAGCTACAAAGGAAAAACCATCTTTGGCGGAAGCGGTTACTACAGCAATTTTAGTGACAAGCATAACCTGCTTGACTATCGTAGCGCAAGAGGGCATAGTACCATACTCGTAGATAGCCTTGGACAGCGTCTCGGCGAAGAAGGCTATGGCTGGATACCGCGCGCTATAAGTGGTAAGGCCATTCAGTATGCACTAGGTGATGCGTCCAATGCTTATGGCAATATTAAAAGTGAATTCTGGCTCGACCGTTTCAGGCAAATAAAAGTGAAACCCGATCAGGCAAATGGTTATGGCGACGTTGGTGTAAAACTATACCGCAGGCACATGCTGCAATTGGAAGGAGGTTATATCGTGTTGTATGATGAACTGGAAGCCGCAAAGCCGGTTAAGTGGACAACACAATTTCATAGTCCTTATGTGATGCTCCCCGGTCAGCAGGTGGATGCAAAACAGCAAAGCTTTAGCCTGGAAAACAGCCCGGGAAAAATAAACGCAACCGTATTTGCCAATACACCATTACAATTAAGCGTACATGATCAGTTTAGCGAAGCGGCTGTAAACTGGGCGAAAGTAACAGATGATGAAGGCAACATCAAAGACTTTAAAAAGCAATGGCATGCAGGTATAACTTCATTACCATCCGCAACATTCCGTTACCTCACCATCATACAAGTGAAGGATAAAAGTGTAGAAGTAATAAAAGTAGTAGAGGCGAAAGATGGACTTTATCATTTGCAGGTAGGGCAATGGGATATACTGGCACAGCTAGACGGCTCAAAAGCACCGGCATTACAGGTTACAGGTACACAAAGTAATGCGGCGTTTAATTATGGCATATTACCGGTAACACTCCTGGGAAGCAAATACACGGCAACGGTGCCCGGTAGTTCTATGTTGCTGGAAAAAGATGGGAAAACAATAAAGCGTACAGAAGTAACGGACACTTTACCAGACGTAGCAAAGTATGATTACGCACCGGGCAAAAGACCCTATTAATTTAATGTGAGTTGTGAGTGGTCAGTCGTGAGTGACCCTTACTGGCGCAGGGCTCCCGCCCTGTGCCTGGCTGTTACTAATAGCGGCACAATTGTGCTGCATTTGCATATATTGCTGTTCGACATGTTCCGAAGGGCATGTCGAACCCAGATAAAAAGGATGTCTATCCTTTGCTATGAGCGGATCATGCGCTACGCTAACATGTCGAACAGCGGTGCCGGAGGCTCGATAGAATGGTAGAAAGATATATCCCACACCAATCAGAGCCGCAGCGCGGCGACAGAATTATTCTCTTGCAAAACGATTCATTCTGTCGCTCCTCCGGAGCTCAACTGCTTGTGTGAATTATTAAACTACCAATCTGGCGTCCCTCCGGGACTTTATTATTCTTTCGAACACTTATGGGCGGGAGCCCTGTGCCAGCGAAAAAGTGTTTATCCGTGTTTCTGTGCTTCTGTGGCAATTTTCATCTTGGTTTGTGGCCTGACTACTCCCGATTCACACTTAACCTTCCCGCAGATTCTGTAACTTCGGTCAGTTTGCCATATAAAAGAAGCTGTTGTACCGTGAAAAGAAAACTGTATTTACTGTGGTGTTGTGCCTGGTGTTTTTTTCTGCCCTTCAATAATACCAACGCACAAACCGCCCCCCGTCATTTTCGCAATATATCTGTTGATAAAGGCTTATCGCAAAGCACTGTTTTTACCATAGCGCAAGATAGTCTCGGCTTTGTATGGATGGCAACACAGGATGGCCTTAACCGCTACAATAGCGAAAGCTTCACTGTTTACCGGCCTGTAAAGAACGATGCAACCAGCCTTCAATCCTATTACATCAAAAGTCTTTTTGTAGATCACAATGGCAAACTGTGGGTAGGCGGTAACCAGGGGCTCAGTTGTTACAATTACGAAACAAATAATTTTACCAACTATGCCATCAATCGCAAACCTGGTGAATGGTATGTATCCGCTATTGCAGAAGACGACGCGCATACAATATGGGCGGCAACATATACAGGAGAGCTGCTTCGGCTCTCTGCAGATCAAAAAACGTTCTCCATTGTACCGACCGATCTTCTTGCAAAAGGCGCAAAATACATTACACATATTGCGGTATGGAAAAATAAACTACTGATAGGAACTGAAGCAGGTTTTTTCCAGATGGATATTGGAAATAGCAAACTACAGCAACTGAACCTCGGCGTAGCAAAACCCTGGATAAATGATGTGTACATAGATGGCGATACGCTGTGGATCGGAACAGAAGGAAATGGTATTGTATGTTACGATATGTCGCACGGCACAGTTTTACACCATTATCTCTACCAGGCTGATGGAAACGGGCTTGCAGACAATGATGTGCGCGGCGTAGAGAAAGATATACGTGGCAATATATGGATGGGGACGTTTCGCGGACTATCTGTGTTAAATACTACAACCGGGCGCTTTCAAAATTATTATCACCAAAGTGATGTGCCTTATACCATCAGTCAAAACTCTGTACGCTGCGTGTTTCGCGACAGGCAAAATGGTATGTGGTTGGGCACGTATTACGGTGGTGTAAACTACTATCACGAAACAGATATACAATTCAATCTCTTAAACCAAAATACCGGCACATTATCGCTAAACGACCAGGTCGTAAATGTAATAAAGCAAGACAGTAAAGGCGACTTCTGGATCGGTACAAATGATAAAGGGCTCAACTACTGGAACCGTACAAACAATACCATTCGCTATTATACACACAGCGAAACCAATAACAACACCATTAGTTCAAACAACATTAAAGCCATTGCATTTGATGCAGATGGGAAAATATTCATCGGCACGCATAATGCCGGGTTGAACCTCTTTGACCCTGCAAGCGGGCGAAATATTGTGTACAGGCACAACCCGGCAGACGTAGCAAGTATAGCAGGAGATATGGTATATGCATTGCTGAAAGATCAGAAAAATCGCGTATGGGTTGGCACCCGTTCCGGCCTCGACCGCTTCGATCCTGCCACACATACATTTACACATATCGTAACCGACCGTGCAGGTAAGCGATTAAGTGCGCCGGAAATAACCTATCTCTTTGAAGACAGTAAAGGAAGAATATGGATCGGTACAATCAATAGTGTTACTATCTGGCACCCGGATGATCTTTCGTTCGAACCCATACCCGGCACTACCTTGAGCAATGATGTGATCAACTGCATTGCAGAAGACGATAAAAATAGAATATGGATAGGAACACGCGATGGTTTGAACCTGTTCGATGAAAATAAAAAACAGTTTGTAAATTTTAATGAGCAGAAAACATTCCCCAAAGGTTCTATCAATGGTATTCAACCCGGCGATGACGGCTACCTGTGGATCTCGACCAATACGGGTCTGTTACGCTTTTCACCAGATACAAAAGAATTACAACTGTTCGATACCAAAGATGGTTTGCAAAATGCCCAATTGAATTTATATGCATTCTGCAAAGCAAATGATGGCATGTTGTTGTTTGGTGGTACCAATGGCATCTCTTATTTCTATCCTGCCTCATTAAAGCAACAACCGTTGCCCTTGCATATTACTTTTACAGGGTTGGAAGTGCTGAACAAAGTAGTCGCTCCGGGAGACGGCACAGGTATTTTAAACCATCACATAGATCAGTCTGCTACATTACGTTTCAGCCACGACTACAAACAGTTTACTATCCTGTTTAATACATTCAATTTTATATCTCCCAACAGGACAAAGTATTACTATAAGCTCGAAGGTTTTGAAAAAGACTGGCAGGTAACAGATAATGTTCCTAAAGTTACCTATACCAATCTGCAACCCGGCAATTATGTATTTTATGTAAAAGCAATAGGGCCGCAAGGCGAAGTAAGTGACGTGCGTTGTCTTCAGATTGTGGTTGTACCTGTGTGGTATAAAAGCAATTGGTTTTACATCTTGCTGGCTATTGTTATAGCTTCAGTCGTATTCATTGCATACAGGATCCATATAGAGCGCATTCACACAAGACACCAGTTGAAAGTAGAACGGATGGAAAGAGAAAAAGCCGACCTTGTCAACGAAGTGAAAATGGATTTCTTTACCAATGTGTCACACGAGTTGCGCACGCCGCTTACACTCATTCTTGCGCCGTTGGAAGAGATCATGCGCCAACCTGTGCAGGATAAGAACCTGCAAAAGAAACATGCACTGATGCTGGCAAATACACAGCGTTTATACCATCTCGTAAACCAGTTGTTTGAGTTTAAGAAAACGGAAATGGGGACAAGACAACTACAGGTAAGTAAAGCTGACCTGGTTGCTTTTGTGCATACTATTTACGCATCCTTCCTGCCGCTGGCAGAGAAAAATAATATCCGGTACACCTATCAGCACGAAGTGACGGAGCTGGTATTTTTCTTTGATAAAGATGCGATAGAACATATCCTGTTCAATCTCTTATCCAATGCGTTTAAATATACTTCATCCGGCAATGCAGTTACAGTAGCGCTGATGCAAGAGGCAAACGGAGTAGTAATAAAAGTAAGAGACACAGGCAAAGGTATTCCTGCTACAGACCTGCCACATGTGTTTGATCGTTTTTATCAAGTGAGTGGGCAGGAGATGAACCTTGGGGCAGGCGTTGGGCTAGCCTTCACAAAAAGTCTTACAGAGCTGCATCATGGCACAATAGAGGTGCAAAGTACACCGGGCGAAGGAACTGTATTTACTGTACAATTGCCACTTGCAGATGAAATGTATGCAACAGACGTACATATAGAAACTGCTGAATCTGCTGCTCCATTCATTCCTGCAATGAGCGAAGTGGCAGAAGAAACGCCTGTTGCAGTTGGCAATCTTTCGCAAGACATGCAGCATAGAGAAACGCTTCTTATAGTAGATGACAATGCTGCGATAGTTGACTATTTGCAGGAGTTCTTCGGGAGCAAGTATAAAATACAGGTAGCCTATAATGGCAAAGAGGCGCTGGAACAAATGAAAGATGCACACCCCGATCTCATCATCAGCGATGTGATGATGCCAGAAATGGATGGCCTGCATTTTTGCAAACGTATAAAACAGAATATTCAAACCTGTCACATACCTGTAGTGCTGCTCACTGCAAAGTCGGATACGCAACAGCAAATAGAAGGACTGGAAATGGGCGCAGATGATTATATCACCAAACCTTTTTCCATCAACCTGCTGGATGCAAAAATTGCCAATATCCTGCGCATGCGCCGCAGGCTGAAAGAGTACTATGCCGCTTCAAAAGATGTGATCCCGGAAAAGATAGCATTCAATGCACTTGACGAAGCATTTATAAAAAGAGCCATAGAAATAGTAGAAGAGAATATTATGGATGCAGAATTCTCTGTAGAGAAACTTAGCCGCGAAATTGGTATGAGTCGCTCCAATCTGTACCTGAAGATGAAAGCGATAACAGGTGAGTCCGTTACGGATTTTATAAAAAAGATAAGATTTAAACGCGCTGTAGCCCTGTTGGAAACAAAAGAATACAACATTGCACAAGTAGCATATATGTCTGGCTTTAGTTCCCCATCTTATTTTTCTACTACATTCAAACAGTACTATAACTGTATGCCTACAGAGTATGTAGCAAGGCTGGATGAGAATAAAGAAAAAGACACATAGAAGTCTGTAATAAAAAATGCCACAGGCATACACTTGTGGCAAATAACCTGCACATAAAAAAGAGATGACTAGTGCGCCCTAAGGCGTTATCTGGTATATGCGAATGTTGTCATGGTAAATAATTCTTGTCTGTACATCGCCGTTTGCAAGTGATTCTCCCGGCCTGTACAGCCCCCATTTCATATAGCCCGTAGTCGCATTCGGGTTGTCAGGGTTCCATGTTTGAAAATTACTGATCTGCCATTTCAGCGAATAGTCTGTGTCGCCCGGCAGCTTTGCATAGATCTTTACGTAACCCGTAGCCGTATTCGCCCACAATACATCCACCCTGAAGTTCATCCATTGATTAATGTAGCTGCGGTAGTCAGGAATAATCGTTTGCTGTAATGGCGCATTCGGCGCACGAAACGCGATCGTGTTACGCTTCGTCATAAAGTACCACGCCGGGTTGCCACCACCGCCCAGCTTAGCCTGGAAAATAATATCTCCAGCCTCAGACATGCCGGTTGTAAATGACGTCCAGTCTTTCAGTAGTACGCTGAATTCATAACGACGCTCATCGCCCGGGTAATATTTACCGGCCGCAACCTGCGCTGTTGCGCTTTCGCTCCGCCAGTTGTTGTCAGAGAAATAACCGGAATCTCCCAGCACCACCTTGTGCGCTATGCCATAGTTATCCGTTACGCCCGGTGCGATCATATATGCCGCATCGTTCGCAGTGGAGGATGTTGCCTCCAGGTTTGTAATGCCTGAGTTCAGTGAGTCGTTTTCGTAATCCGCATTCAGCAGTAGTGTGTATGTAGGTGTGAGTGAAGGGGACGCTGTTGTTTTACTTGCACCGGGTGTATTCTCGGACAGCGTAGAAAGTGGGGTTTGATTTTTTACACAGCCCGCAAGTAACAGTGCATTCAGTAAAATTAAAGTTACGAGGCTGGAAGAAAAACGTTTTTTTGAATTGTTCATGTGGCAAATTTTTTTTGATGTTATGTCATGTGCAGGTTATTGCAGAACCAGTCATGCCATACAAAATAGTTTGCCACTAGTGCAAGTACTTTCAGTATTGTTTTAAATGCTTTTGATAATGTTGAAGAGTATAGTAAGGGTTAGGGTTGTTAAGTATGTAACGATATAGTTATTTAAAAATGCCCGCAGGTACTACGCCCGTCCAGCAACCCGGCAGAGCTGTTAGGCCGAATAGCCGCGCTATCACGAGCGCCGTATTTTTATTACTGTTGTACATAGTTGTTAAGCCCATTGGTTTTATTGCCGGACCGGTAATAGTCCAAGGCACCTGCATCTCGTCCATACTTACGCCGCCGTGCCCTGTTTTAGGGTTACCACCATGATCTGTTATTAATAAAAAGTGCGTATCCTTAAACAGCTTTTTCTCTTTCAGTTGTGTAACCAGTTTGCCAATGGCGCTGTCTGCCTGCTCAATAGCCGTAATATATTCCGGCGACATCCAATGGTATTTATGCCCTGCATGATCTGTATGTACGGTGTATAAAAAAACAAAAGTTGGAGTAGAAGCGTTGCGTACAATAAACTCATATGCCTTTTGATAATTACCGGCATACCTGTCGCTGTCTTCAAAAGAAACCTCATCTATATATTTTGTATTAATTGGGTAAACCAGTTCCTTCCAGTTATAGTAGTAGCCAATTTTTATTTGCGGTATCTGCGCTCTTAGTGCAGAAAAGATAGACGGGTAAAAACCGTCAGCGTCTGTAGCGATCGGTTCTAATGGATGCTGTTGCGGAAGCCAGTTGTTAGCAGTAATGCCATGCTCCTCCGGGCCTGATCCGGTCAGGTGGCTTGTCCAGTTAGGTAGTGTAACAGAAGGCATTACCGGCCTTGTGGATAATGATAAAACGCCGTGTGCAAACAAGCTATCTATATTAGGATGACGCGCAGTTTTAAAACCCGGCACACTAAAACCATCCAGTCCTAGTATGATCACCCGCTTAGGTTGTTGTGCAGGAAGAAAACAGCTATACGTTATCATCAATGCCAGCAGCAGGCAATGCTTAAGATGTTGTTGCATGTAATATTGAATTAGTGCGGGTGCAATTATTTTTATCAGAGACGAATACCTACACGAAGTGGTTTGTTTGCCACAGCATAGGTGAATGCTTTTTGCGCTTCTGCCAGCGAAAACTCTTTTTCTATCGCTTGTAAAAAAGGGTAACGGTTCCAGTTAGCCAACATAAAGTCATACGCATATTCAAAGTCTGTAAAATTGTAGTTGTGCAGGCCGCGGATCGTCAGCAATCTGCGGATGATATTTTCCGGGTCTATTGTAATGCCCTTTGATGGAAACACCGCGCCGATCCATACGGCAGTACCGCCAATTGCAAGACATTCGAGCCCCGTTTGCATAGCAGCAACAGAGCCGCTCATATCAAATACAACATCTACACCTTTTAATGGTAATGTATCATGCAGGTAAGCTTTCAACTCATGGTCATATTCCGCCAGGTTAAAAACATCGCTTACACCAAACGCACGCGCATCATTCAGTCGCTTGTCAGAAATATCTGCTGCATATATCCTGGCAGCGCCAGCCTCCCGGCACATAGCAGCGCAGGTAATACCCAAATGCCCGATACCCGTGATCAGTACATGCTTGCCCTTTATATCACCCGCCATGCGCAAAGCACCCGCTACTGTGGAGATAGAGCAATTCAATGTCGCCGCAATTTCAACCGGGATCTCCTGTGGTAACAGTAGTATAGCTGTGTTGGCTTTCAGTATGCAATATTCACCCAGGCCACCGTGAAACACATCCGGTGCATTTGCCAGTGCGTGTCCGTATTTAAAAAGAGGTGTACTTTTCTGAGGCATGCCGGCTTTTGCCGCTACAGAGTCAGGGTTACCTGCAAAGATGGACCAGGTAACGCGGTCGCCTGCTTTCAGTTCGCGGCCTTTCAGGTCCATGCCTGTATGTGTGGGATGAATGTCTATGATCTCGCCTGCAATTTCATGGCCTAATACGGTGGGGGAAGGCTCCTCCCGCAATCCGCAGAAAGTATGGAGGTCGCTTCCGCAAATAGTTGTGTATTGGTTTTTGACCAGTATCTCTCCCGGTTCCAACGGGCGCACAGCATATTGCTTTAGTGTAAAATCTTTGCCCGGCGCCTCAAAAAGGGCTACCGTGCCAGCCACTGTTTCCTTATTGTAGTTAATCATACAGGAAATAATAATGCCTCAAAAGTAAAGTTTAATTTCTTTTAAGGAAATATTGTTTCCGTTAAATAAATATTACTTACCCTGTTCCGTAAATAAATAGAAGACCAGCAAACGCACCATCATGTTCTTGTGGTTCACGGGTACATGCGCAATATTGCCATCGAAAAACAGTGCGTCGCCCGCTTCCAGGTCAAACATCTTGTCTTCCAACTGGTATTGCAGGCTACCCTCCAGTACATAGATAAATTCGAATGCGGCTGTTGTTACCTGCGGCCTGTTAGAGCCGGGGAAAAGGGTTAGCAGCGAAACCTGGAAAGCGCCACCATCATGGGTATATTCCAAAATGGACTGGTACTGGAAACCTACAGCTCCTTCCTCTTTTTCATAGGCGGCAAACGTGTCCTTGGGCAGGAACAGATAACCCGGAAAAGCGTTGTCCGCACTTAGCTGGGAAAAAAAATGTTCCGGGCGAATGCCCAGTTTATTAATAATGGTAAATAAAGTAGGGATAGTAGGGATCATACGCCCGTTCTCTATTTTGGAGAGCATGGCGGATTTAATGCCCGTAATGGCAGACAGGTCCAGCAGCTTCAAATCCTTTTCCTTCCTGTATTTCCTCACCAGGCCACCTATTTTGTAATAGATCAGTTGCCCTTGTTCTATTGATTCCTCTTCCATAATTAATGATTACTTAAAGTGAGAAATGTTATTTTTCTTATTTGGAAATATAATTTCGTAAAAAGAAATATTTTTGACTGAAAGCTATGCAAATACGCTTTTAGGGCACTTACCAGGCAATATTCCGAAAAAATGAACAAAACTTCTACTTTAGACCGGCAGCGTTGGAAAATGCTTTTGCTCACCATGTTTTGCTACCTCTTCTTTTACACAGGGCGGCACAATTTCGGCTGGGCAGCCAAACAGTTGGCGGTAAGCTTGCAGATCTCTTATGAAAAAGTAGGATGGATAAGTTTTGCCATGCTCATAGGTTATGCAGCGGGTCAGTTCATCAATGGGAACCTTGCTGATCGCCTCAGTCCGCGCCACATGATTACTGTAGGCGGTTTGTTGTCTGTCTGCGCAAACGTACTTATCAGTTTTTCGGATTCATTTCTTGCTATTCTTATCCTGTGGACACTCAATGGCTATTTTCAATCTATGGCCTGGGCAGCAGGCAGCAGGATTATTTCTAACTGGTGGGGAAATAAAAACAGGGGACTGGCTTTTGGCCTCTACACAATGGCTGCAGGAGCCTCCTCCATCATCACCTATTTTTTCTCGATCATGCTTGTACACCAGGGTTGGCGCAACCTGTTTCGCATACCGGTACTTTTTCTTGCCGTCGCAGTCATCTTATTTTTTGTCTTCGTCCGCAACCGTCCGCGCGACCTTGGCTTACCGGAAGAGCAGGAAGATCATACAGAAAAGCAAAACTGGAAACAAGCATACAAAACAGTATTAGCCAACCGGCGGTTTTTAATCGTATGCCTCTCTCTTGGTTTTCAGAGCATGGCACGTTACGGGTTGATCTTCTGGATCCCCTTATATTTTCAAAGTAAACAAGCTGATGGTTCCGGCAGTTTATGGATCACCTTGCTGCTACCTGTCGGCATGGCTACAGGTGCATTGAGCTTTGGATTTATTTCTGATAAAATATTCAACGCAAACCGCATCAAGTCTATTACACTTGGTATGGCATGTTGCGCATTGGTATCCTTCCTGCTTTTTGCGTTGCCGTTACAAAATCCATTATTGGTAGGGTTCTTTGTTTTTTGTGCAGGCTTTTTTGCGTACGGGCCACAGGCCAATTTCTGGCCGCTCTCACCAGAGCTGCTTGGGCATAGGTATGTAGGCACAGGTACAGGTGTAATGAATATGTGTGCTTATACATTTGCTGCGCTCGGAGAACCGCTTATGGGTAAGCTGATAGATATGACGGCTAATAAGGCCATCATTTTTATGATCGTCGCTATAATAGCCATGTTAAGCGCCATCACGATTCTGCTGACAAACATTGTAAAAAAAGATCGCTACACTACAGACCCGGTATTACAGTAATCATCATTTATAAAATACAGTACTATGATAAAAATGGTTGTTTTTGATATGGCAGGCACCACAGTTAATGAAGACAATGTGGTATATAAAACAGTACGTAAAGCGATCAATGATCGTGGTTATGACTTTACACTGGAAGAAGTATTGAAAGAAGGTGCAGGCAAAGAAAAGCTACAGGCGATCAAAAGTGTACTGGCGCTCCGTGGCATAGACGATGATATACTGAGCCGCGAAATATTTGCTGCCTTCAACGAACAGTTGGACCAGGCGTATGAAACAATGCCCATTGTAGAGCAGCCTAATGCTACCGAATTGTTTGAAGCATTGCGTGCGCAAGGCATTTATGTAGTATTGAATACAGGATACAGCCGCCCCGTAGCAACTTCGCTTGTAGCAAAGATCGGCTGGCAAGTAGGGAGCGACATAGATGCGCTGGTTACAGCATCGGATGTACCGCGCAACAGGCCATTTCCTGATATGATCCTGCATGCTATGCAACAGTTGGGCATAACAGATGCTACACAAGTAGCAAAAGTGGGTGACTCTGCCATAGATATAGAAGAGGGCAGGAATGCAGGCTGTGAGGTAACGGTTGGAATTACCACCGGCGCACAAACGCGTGAGCAACTATTGGCAGCTACACCTACAGCAGTTATAGACGACCTGCTGGAACTGTTGCCTCTGGTAGTGGTGCGCTAATCTGCTACCCTAATTTTTCTATAAGTTTCTAAACAGGAAACTTATTTTTGGATTATGGAGAAGCCGGTTATCTTATTCATACAGGGCGGCGGCACTGGCGCATACAAAGCAGACAGGCAATTAGCCGCGTTCCTGCAAGATGTGTTCCGGGAGAAGTATGTAATACATTACCCCGCAATGCCTGGTGAAAATGAGCCTGCGTATGAAAATTACAAGGCAGAGATAGCAGCAGCATTGCAAGCCATACACACTAAGGTGATATTGGTCGGGCATTCATTGGGCGGTTGCTTTCTCCTGAAATATTTATCCGAACAAAAAACAGATAAAGACATTGCCGGCCTCTTTCTCATTGCTACCCCATATTGGGGAGAAGGCGGCTGGCAATATGAAGGGTTCAGTCTTGCGAACAATTTCGCCTCCAAATTGCCAAAGACGCCCGTATTCCTGTATCACGGTACAGCGGACGAGGTGGTACCATTTGCGCATCTTGCATTGTATGCAGAAAAAATACCCCGCGCTAAAGTCTACAAAATAACAGGCCGCGGTCACCAGTTAGATAATGACCTGTCCGAAGTAGTAAGAGACATTAAAAGCCTCGGTGTATAGCTATGAGACGCTTACCTCTTTGCTATTTATTTCCCTGTTATGGAAGAAGCAACTTCGCCCTGGTTCGTGTCCTCACGAACCAGCTACCAACCGGCGCGTGAAGACACGCGCCGGGGCTTTTGCTATTTAATTCATCGCTGTTCGACATGTTAGCGGAGCGCATGTCGAACGTAGATAAAGCGGATTTGTAATCCGTACGTAAAGGATATACATCCTTTTTATCTTGATTCGACATGCCCTTCGGAACATGTCGGATAGCGAACTTTTGGGTTTCCTCGAACACTTGATAAAAGCCGTTATTCTATCGCCTGAACACAGCTTTATTGTAACAAAATGTTATTTTGAAAAAAGAAGTGTACAACCTTAGCTGCCCGCATAAATAAATGAAAAAAGAAGTGTACTTTTTCTGCCGGAATAGCCTACACTATTTCATTCATCACATTCATTTAAAATTTCAAAAAAGCAGCAGGTTGCCCGGCATGTATTTCTATGGCCTTATCTAATCCTAACCAATCGCGCAGTACCGCTATCCGCCTCATTTTGCTTGGCGTGTTTGTTATTATTCTTGCGCAGCTATTCAACCTGCAAGTACTTTCTAAAAAGTACCAGCAACTGGCCTATAAAAATGCAGTTTTTCCTAAAGTAAAATATCCTGACAGGGGCATTATATACGATCACAAAGGCAAAGCCATTCTCAACAATACTATTATGTATGACCTGATGGTAACGCCCAAAGAAGCAGAGCATGTAGATACAGCCAGTCTTTGTAATATTATTGGTATAGATGAAGAAGAGTTTGGCAAACGCATACGTGATGCACGTATTAAAAATACTGCGTATCGCCCTTCTGTGTTTGAAGCACTGTTATCGCCCGGTATGCATGCACGCCTCGAAGAAAATATGTGGAAGTTCCCCGGGTTTACCTTAGTAGAGCGTCCTGTGCGCGTGTATCCGTATAACGCGGCTGCAAACATTCTCGGTTATATAGGCGAAGCCGACTCCGGTATTATCAGGCGGTCAGAAGGTTTTTACAGGATGGGAGATTATGTAGGGCGCAGCGGATTGGAGAACACCTACGAGCGTGTGCTGATGGGGCAGCGTGGTATAGAGTACCTGCTGAAAGATAATAAGAACAGGCTGGTAGGTAGTTATGAAAAGGGGCTGTATGATACAGGCGCAGTAGCCGGGCGTAACCTGCATACATACCTCGATATAGAGCTGCAACAACTGGCGGAGAAAATGCTGACCGGCAAAGTAGGTGCAGTAGTAGCACTTGATCCCAAGACCGGTGGAATACTTGCGATGGCATCCGGGCCTTCTTTTAATCCGAATGATCTGACCGGGCCAGACAAACAAAAAAACTATTCAAGGCTTGTGCTGGATGTGTCCAGCCCGTTATTGAACAGGGCTATCAAAGGACAATATCCTCCGGGGTCTATTTATAAACCATTAGGCGCACTGGTAGCGCTGGAAGAAGGGTTGATAACACCTGCAAGTGGCTATGACTGTCATGGTACCTACTATGGTTGCAGCCGCCCGCTTAACTGTACGGAGAAATGGTCTGGTCACGCCAATAATCTCCGGCTTGCCATTGCATGGTCGTGCAATGCCTTCTTTTCAGATGTAATGAAAAAGATCATTGATAATCCTAAGTATCATAACGCACGTACAGGATTGACAAAATGGAAAGAATATATGACCGCGTTTGGCATGGGGCATCGCATAGGCATAGACCTGCCAAGCGAAGACGGTGGTAATATACCCGACACTAGCCAGTACGATCGTTCTTATCGCAGTCTGTGGAACTCTTGTACCATGACGGGTGGCGGCTTAGGCATAGGGCAGGATAAAATGCTGGCAACGCCGTTGCAAATGGCAAATGCTATGTCCATCGTTGCCAACAAAGGCTATTACTACGTGCCGCACCTGGTGGAGAAGATAGAAGGAGAAACGGAAAAGGATACTGTATTGTATCAATACCGTAAAAAGCATGAAGTGCTTACCCACATATCAAATGATGCGTATGAAGTGGTGATGTCCGGTATGCAGGATGTAGTAGAGCAGGGCACGGCTAGGTCTGCCAGGATCCCCGGCATTAATATGTGCGCCAAGACTGGTACAGCGCAAAATATGATCGTGCTGGATGGCAGGCGCATCGAGTTGAAAGAAAATTCCACCTTCGTTTGTTTTGCACCGCGAGAAAATCCGAAGATCGTTATAGCAGTAGTGGTAGAAAATGCAGGCGCAGGCGCAACCTGGGCCGGGCCTATCGCATCTGTGCTGGTAGAAAAATACCTGAAAGACAGCCTTAGTACAGACCGGAAGAAAAAAGTGGAAGACATTGCCGGTACAAACCTGATGCCCGGTTACCTTGATAGAATGCAGTTCAAAGCAGATTCAACCAGGGCGTTTGAATGGTTTAAGCTCACAAAAGACAGTGCCTACATTCGCAATTACCTCAAAGCCGGTAAGTCCTATACGCCACCAGCGCTTCGCAAGAAAAGATAGGAGTAGGGTGATTTTTTTGAATAACGGAATAAGAATAAAATACCGGAGTTATGCCAATGCTATTCAGTTAAGCATCTAACCACAAAACGCACAACGTGATTAACTTAACTACTGTGTATTTCCATGTTTGCTATTCATTCTCCTGCTATTAGATAAGCTGAGAGATAAGCTATTTGGAAATGTGTTACGCAGGGGGAGGCGTGGGCAAGGCAAAACGCGCGGAGCGATCGGGTTTGCCTTGAATTTTCTTTGGTTACTTTCTTTTTTTCAAGAAAAAGAAAGTAACACATAAGTTATGCTATAACAAAACCCTCCAATAACTAACGTTGACTAAGTACATTTTGTAAAAACGTTGTCGCTATTGTATTTATCGCTCATCGCCGCTGGACTTCACCCTTAGTTGCTAACAGCATTAAAGATAGCTGTTACTTATTTCGCAATTAACGCCTGCCCTTCAAACTGAATGCCTTCCCAGCCATGCTGCATAAACTGCCTGATATTCTGGTGGTCTGTTGCCTCCGGCGTATTCACTACAGACTGGTAATGTTCTGCAAATAAGTACAGTGTGTCTTCTTTGCTTAAATTATTTAATTGCCCGAATGTAAAAAGCTTCGCACTACCCTGGTTTTGTGTAGCCTCATTATATGCGTCGCCGTTTTTAAAAGCGGTTGGCTGATGTTGGTAATAAGTCTCTATAAATTCAATGATCTCTTTAAACGAAACCGAATTGTCTTTTGCCTGTTGGATTAATGTAGCCAGTTGCTCTTTCATTTATACAGTATTTATTTAATCTATTGCGTTTGAATATAGCAGGACTATGTCATGCCTTTGCCGCAAAGAAAATGCTTTTATATAAAACATATAGAACTTTGTAACTTGTGGGAAGACGATGGGGCAAAAGGATAATCCCATGCCATACCTTAAAATACGCTGCTTTGAAAAATTGCGTAATACTTCTACTGCTCACTCTCTTATCTGCAACTGGCGCATTCCCGCAAGACTCAGCGAGAAACAGCATTGCATGGAAGCCGCGCATGGTAAACTTTACAGACTTTAAAGGAATCAATAGGCACGCTGATGATAAACGCATAGCCGCTTCTACCCGCACAAAAGTACAAATGGTAATTGGTGATAGCTTGTGGGGGCCAAACAAAGATTCATTGACAGTGCGCGTCGTAGCTTATTTCTTTCCCCATCTTTCCTGGTTCAAACCAGAAGCGTTCGGTAATAAAAAATTACTAGTGCATGAGCAATTGCATTTTGATATAGCAGAACTGCACGCACGACAATTGCGCCAACAATTAGCTACACTGCAACTGACTGCTGAAAATTACCAGAAGAAAATAAAGAAAGCACACGAAAGCATGTTGAAAGAGCTGCGGGTGATGCAATGGCGGTATGATTCAGAAACCATTCATGGGTTACGCGAAGATGAGCAACGCAGGTGGAATGATTTTTCATTTGATGAACTGAATAAGTTAAATGCATTTAGAGACACAAGCTTTGCAATAAAAGTATCGCTGGTACAGAAATGAATGATAAAAGAATCTTTTCTGTGTTACGCGAATGTTAAGTGTATTGTTATAAGGTAATCGATTACTGTGCAACAATTGTTTTAACAACGAACAGATTTAATACTAACATAATTTTCGATAAACATCCATATTAAATATTCACTGCAATTTGCCGCCAGAAACACTGTTTAGGTGAAAGAATTGCAAGTACATGAGATAAGGGATGGTAATCTGCAGGCCTATTACAGGGCTTTTCATGCCTACCATGAAAAGTTGTATCAATACATTTATAAATACACACAGTCGTCCTATTACGCAGAGGAGACCGTACAGCTCGCTTTTATTAAGCTCTGGGAAAAAAGGGAGAACCTTTCTGATGAGCATACACTTTCTGCACAGTTATTCCGTATAGCTAAAAGCATAGTGATAGACTTATTACGCAAAGAGCAATTGCGTAAAACACAGGAATTGAGTGATGTATATATATCAGAGAACAAGAACGCGGAAAAGATTATCTATAAAGAAGAGCTACAAACTGTTTTAACAGCCATCAATGAGTTGCCTGCGCAATGCAAACAAGTGTTTACCCTTAGCCGCATCAATCATCTTACGCACAAAGAGATCAGCGACCAGTTGGCTATTTCCCCAAAGACCATTGAAGCCCATATCTCCAAAGCCATCCGCACATTACGCAAAGCCTTGAACATATTTTTTTAGGCTGCACCGTGTTACCAAAAAATAATTTCAAAAAGACTAGGGGATGAATTCTCCTGAAACGAATATATAGTATGCAGATTTCAGAACAACTGATACAACGGGTACTTTCTAATAATGCTACACCGGAAGAAAAAGAAATGGTAGCGGCATATTTCAAAAGTAATCCCGGTAAAATGCAGGAATGGATGACCGAACAGAGTTGGGACAACTTTGAGGCGGATGATCTGCAACTGGCGCCTACCTATAAAATAAAGGAGGCGTTGGAACAACAGGTAGGAAAAGCACCTGTAAGAAAACTATGGTACAAATGGGCCGCTGCGGCAGCTATCATTGTATTGATCGGCACATCAGTCTCTTTTTATTTAACTAAAAGAGAGCGCATAGATGTGGTAGTAATAGCAGATACAGTGGAGCAAACGCCAATGGCGTCTTTTAAAAACCTGTCAGGTACTGTTAAAAAATGTACACTACCTGATGGCAGTATCGTAAAGCTGGGTGCAAGTAGTATAGTTCGTTTTCATCAGCCGTTTATTAACAACAGGCGCGATGTGTATTTAATAGGAGAGGCAACGTTTGCCGTAGCAAAAGACAAGACGAAGCCATTTGTGGTACACTCAAGCCACATTACCACTACTGCATTGGGCACGGTGTTTAGTGTAAATGATAAGCACAGTAATGTTGCACGCATACACCTGTATGAAGGCAAAATAGTAGTAAGATCGGAAGATAGTACCAGCCGTTTCAACGATGTATATCTCGTGCCGGGGCAAGAGCTTGCACTCAATAAAATTGATTTCTCAACACAAGTAAAAAATAGCCAGGCAAGGTCGGCAGGAACATCGCGGCAGGAAGTACAGCCCGTTGCTGCAGTTGTACAACTCGCATTTAATAAAACGCCATTGTCTGAACTGTTTGAGCAACTGCAAGGAAAACTAAACGTGCATATAACGTATGACCAGGCGTGTGTAAAAAATATGGATTTCACTGGTACGTTTGACAGCAGGAAAGAATCATTGGCGTCATTCTTAGGTACGCTTTGTGATCTAAATGAATTGAAACTGCAACAAGTAAATAGTAAACGTTTTTCTATAGTGGCTAAGTAATCCGGACAAAAACATAGTGCTCAAAAAAACGCATTGAAAAATGCGAAGGGATACTATTGTCCTTACCCAAAACTAAAAACAAGATTTATGAAAGGAACATTCCGTTGGCTGCTGCTTTTACCCCTCTTGATAGGCACAGTATGGGGCAATGCACAAACTGCGCCCAACAACGCAGTTGGTATTATCAAAAATGAGAAAGGGGAAGAGTTGCCAGGCGCGCTGGTAGTGCTGCACAATGAATCCAATGGATTTAACCAGTCAACAACCAGCAATGGCAAAGGTATTTTCAGTTTTAGTAAAGTGCCTGTAGCTACAGGTTACCAGTTCATCATCAGCTATGTAGGTTATGCAACAGATACCCTGTCTGGTTACGAAATGAAAGAAGGCGGTCGTATTTCGTTAAGCATCACATTGCGTAACAAAGCATCAGACCTGGACAAAGTAGTAGTAGTAGGGTATGGTTCTATGCGTAAAAAAGACCTGTCGGCGGCTGTGTCTGAAGTGCCGGATATGGCGCAGATCAAAGAGCGCCCTGTAATGGATGTGGCTAATATGATACAAGGTAAAGTGCCGGGCGTTACGGTAGTAAGCGACGGCGGACACCCGGACAGAACACCAGCGGTAACTATACGTGGTGTGGGCTCTCGTGGTAATGAAAGCGTACTGTATGTAGTAGACGGTGTGCCTAATGCACCGTACAATCCTGCAGACGTAACATCTATCACTGTGTTGAAAGATGCGGCATCCGCAGCTATCTATGGTGCCTTTTCAGGGTCTGCCGGTGTAATTCTTATCACTACAAGGCAAGCCGCGTTTGGCAAACCAAGCGTGGAGTATTCAGGATTTGTAGGTGCAAAAAATGCATGGAAACTGCCGCAGTCATTAACGGCAGATAAAGAAGCTGAGGTATCAAACCTTGCCTATAAAAACGCAGGCCTACAGCCGCTCGACGGCTGGAATGCGGCGATCAACCCCTGGGACCAGGTAACAAGGACGAACTGGATGGATGCCATATTTCGTACAGGGATGGTGCAGCGTCATAACATAACAGTGAATGCTGGTTCAGATAAATTTTCAACCTTGTTCTCTGCACGTTATGAAGAGAACAACGGTACGTTGCTGAATACGTATGCAAAAAATATTTCTGCAAGGTTCAATGCTGCGTACGAGTTCTCTCCGAAATTCCGTTTTAAACAAGACCTGTTTGTAAATGGTAGTGATAGCAGGGGTACAGGTACTTCCAGCGGTTACGATGGTACTATCCTGTCTGCCATCTATATGCCACGTGCAGCTACCGTGTACTATGACGACGGTACGTTTGGTGGCGTAGGACCACGTAATTCTCAATACCTAGGTATTCATGGGGATGTGGTAAACCCGGTAGCAACACTACTGCGTAACCAACCTTATAATAAAGGAACGGATATGCAGTCGGTATCGGAGTTTAAAATTTCCAACGTAGTGAAAGGGCTTACTTTCCTTTCCCGTTTTTCTTACCGCCAATACAATTCTTTATATAAAAATTTTATACCTAAGCGTACTGAGCCGGGAAAGCCTAATACGCAAAATACTTTGCAGTACACTTCCAACAAAAACTATAGCTGGATATGGGAGAATACAGCAAATTATACGAAGAATTTTGGCAGGCATACTATAGGCGCAATGGCCTCTGTAACTGCCCAGGAAGCATCAAACAAATGGTTTAGCGCATCTGCAAAAACATTTGACAACGAGGCTACATGGGCGCAGTTCTTTGTGAATGCAGGCAACTTTACAGACATCAAACCTTCTGACAGCGATACAAAAGACAGGAACCTTTCTTACGTAGGCAGGGTTTCTTATAGCTGGGCAGACCGCTATTTTGTAACGGGAAGTTATCGTTACGATATAGCCGGAAGGTTGGCGCCGGGTTATCGCGGCAAAGGATTTCCGGGCGTAACGGCTGCATGGAAATTAAGTTCAGAACCTTTCTTTCATGTGAATGCGATAGACCTGCTGAAAGTACGTGCAAGCTGGGGACGCATTGGTAACATAGGCTCTGTGCCGCTTTACTACGGTTACCAGACGCTTAACTCTGATGTAACCTACCAGATTGGTAACGGTGGCCCGCAATCAAATACGCTGGCTGTTAACAGCTACAATAACCCAACCTTATCATGGGAATCTTCAGAACAAAAAGACCTGGGTCTTGACTTCAGTATATTGAAAGAAAAATTAGTAGTGTCTGTAGACTACTTTGACAAACTGACTTTTGACCTGATCAAACAACAGGATAACAACTGGCCTAATACCATGGGCTTAGGCGCTCCGTTGATTAACCAGGGTAAGATCAGGAACAAGGGTGTGGAAGTATCTGCTACATGGAAAAGCACTGTAGGCCATGTGTGGTATGAGATAGGTGCTAACATTGCAACGTTGAAGAATCGTGTAGAATACATAGATGAAAACCCTTCTTCTTTCTGGCAGCATGGCGATGCATGGAGAGGAACGATTGCTCCATATCGCTCTACAGTTGGGCAGCCTTATTATTCTTATTGGTTAATTCAGAATGCAGGCATTTTCCAAAGCGATAAAGAAGCTGCGGATTATAAATCTTCTACAGGTAACCGCATACAGCCAAATGCAAAAGCGGGCGACCTGAAATTCATTGACCAGAATGGCGATGGTAAGATCGATGATAAAGATCGTGTGTATATGGGCAACGCTTTTCCAAAGCTGACATACGGCTTTACTGCGAATGTAAGATGGAAGCGTTTCGACATGAGCATGTTCTGGCAAGGTGTAAGCGGTGTAAAATTGTTCAACGCATTTAAAGAGTCTACGCTCAACGCATCTGAGCAAGGATACAACAGGTGGGATAAAATACTGGACGCATGGTCGCCAACAAATACAGGTTCTAACATTCCGCGCATATCTGCAAGCGATGCAAACCTGAATTTCCAAACGCCATCTAACTGGTATCTGGAAAATGGTAACTACCTCCGCCTGAAAAGCCTGATCATCGGGTACAACTTCCCGCAGTTTATCAAGAACACCAACCTGCGAGTATATGTAAGTGGAGACAACCTTATTACTATTACGAAGTACAGCGGCATGGACCCTGAAGTGGGTGGTGTGGGATTAGATGGTGGTCAGTTCCCTGTATCTCGTGCGTATGCAATCGGCGTAAAACTTACTTTTTAAAACCTGGTAAAATTGAATCTTATGAAACGTTCAATAGTAATATACCTGCTTTCTATTTCTACTTTACTGCTTAGTTCTTGTAAAAAGGATTGGGTAGATACCAAGCCAAACGGCACACCATCTACAGCATACCAATGGGATGGTGAAACCAATGTGGCCAAAAGTGTAGCTGCATTGTATGTAGCAATGCGATATGAATCTACCTGGGGCAGAGACCTCTTCTGGATGCAGGATGCAAGTGATGACCTTATTGTAGGCAGAAGTAAAGCAGATGGGGAGAATATCAAAAACTTTGTTTGTTCCGGACGTGAAGGCTATATGTCTACAGGCTGGAATGACTTGTACACGATGCTGAACAAAGCAAACCAGGCAATAGCTGGTTTGCAAACAGCTACAAATATTTCCCAGGACCTGAAAAACCGTTCTTTGGGTGAAGCATACTTTGTTCGCGGCTTTGCGCACTTCTGGTTAGCGTACCTGTGGGGACATAAAACACAGGGTGTGCCTTATGACGGAGTGGAAAATGCAGAATATGGGAAACGCATAGCGCCACAGTTGCCTTCTGTTACAGATAACTATGCACGCATAGCAGACGATATGCAGAAAGCAGCCAGCCTGTTACCATTGTTCCAGGCTTACGGAGATGCTGACAAAGGCCGTGCGCACAAAGCAGCAGCACTGGGCTATCTTGTAAAAACATACGCCTACTGGGCGCAGTATGACAACAGTAAATGGGCGCTCATTCCAGACCTTTGCGACAGGATAAAAAATGAATGCGGACGCTCACTCATTAACGGCAAACCAACAGCGAAAGAAAATTATACATCTGTTTTTACCATAGCGAACAACTGGAGTTCAGAATATATCTGGTCTGTAACATCCGGCGCACAAGGCGGCTCTGAGTTTGTAGGCGTAGTATTGGAAAACAAAGGTTGGGGCGCATACAATGGCTGGGGTTATTTTCAACCGACAGAAGAGTTGTATGATGAATATGAAACGAATGATCCGAGGAGAGAAGCAACCATCTTAAAATTCAACGACAAGTTTACATACTTCGGCATGCCGTTCACTTACTATTCTACCAACAGCTTGTCCGGCTTCCAGATCAATAAATACATGGAACCATACAGCTACGGTTCTAACGGGCAGTCCAGCAGCAACACAAAGATCAATCCTGATGGTAACTATCCTACAACAGCGTTGAACCTGCCGCTGATGCGATATGCTGAGATCTTGTTATTCAAAGCAGAGGCGTTGATACAACAGGGTAAAAACGGAGATGCAGCAGGGCCGCTAAATGAAGTGCGTGCGCGTGTAGGCCTTGGCCCGATAGCATCGCCTACAATGAAAGACCTGAAGCATGAGAGGCGTTGTGAGTTAGCCTGCGAATGGACAGATCGCCTGGCAGATCTGAAAAGATGGGGTGACTATGCACAGATCAATACGCCACTACATGGTCGTATTCATACAAACAAAACTGATCCGGCATCACCATACACGATACAAACCGTATGGCCTGCAAGAAATTTTGATCCCGCCAAACATATGGCTTGGCCAATAAACCCCGATGAAATATCGAGAAGCAACGGCATCTACAAGCAAACACCGGGTTGGTAGTTTTCAGAGTAGTTAAGCATAATCCGGTGATAGGCCGCCCACAAGGCGGCCTTCTTGTTTTTACAATACTTCGTGAATCGTGAGACGTGAGTCGTGAATGCCTTACTGGCGCAGGGCTCCCGCCCTGTGTCTATATTTTACTTATATAAAAATGCGTACGTTGTACAAAAGTGAAATAATGATACTGCCCTTAGTAACAGCCAGGCACAGGGCAGGAGCCCTGCGCCAGTAAGAAACATAGAAAAGAGTTTTTATGAGTCGCGAAGCGGCTCTCCCTATGTGCCCTTATACCTCTCTTTGTAGAATCAAAATATGCTATTCTGAAGTTTTTCGCACTGCTCTTATGTGTCTTTTTTCCTATGTCCCTATGTGGTGAAAAAAATATCGCTTCGATCTCGTTATTATTCAGACTTCCCACATACTCACTACTGACCACTCACTACTCACATTTGCCACAGAGGCACAGAAACACAGAAAAGAGTTTTTATGAGTCGCGAAGCGGCTCTCTCTATGTGCCCTTATGCCTCTCTTTGTAGAATCAAAATAGGCTATTCTGAAGTTTTGTGCACTGCTCTTATGTATCTTTTTTCCTATGTCCCTATGTGGTGAAAAAAATCGCTTCAATCTTCTCGTTGTAGATACGTCTTACGATTCACTATTCCCGTCTAGTGTCTTTTGAAAATCTCCCTGGTGCTTTACAATAAAATCAATCAAGTCTTCCAACGATATATTCGCGCGTGTACAGGCATCCTGTATATCATCTCGCGATACATTTGCTGCAAACCCCTTCGATTTTAAACGCTTCTTTACACCTGCTACATCCATGCCCTCATAGCCAGTTTCGCGCATCAGCGAATAAGCATGTATCAAACCTGACAGTTCATCAAATGCGTATAACATTTGGTCCATCCTGGATTCCGGTTCCACGCCAAAATGAATAGGCCCGTGTGAGGCTATGGCACGAATGATCTCCGGGTCAATATTGCGAGCTTCCAGTTCCGTTACAATCTTACTACAGTGCTGGTCAGGCCATTGGTCCCAGTCCGCATCATGCAGCAACCCCGCCATTTCCCAGCGCCATTGGCCAGCTTCATCAAGCCCCTCTTTTTCAGCGGCCCAGCGTTGCATCAGGTTACCTACCTGCCTCATGTGTACCCGTAGCTTATCATTCAATACCCAACTGTCCAGTAAAGCATTTGCCTCCTCCCGGCTCAGTACCTTGCCTGCATTTGCAGGATCGCCAAAGATCGATCTGCCTAAAAAACGTGCTGTCATATCTGCTTTTTAATCAATTACTAAAGTAGCTAATATTTGATTTGAAATTTGAGATTAGAAATTTGAAATTGCTGTTGTTCAAAGTGTACAACTTTCAAACGGCATTTTGCGAGTAAAGGCCGTGCTGGAAAAGTGACAACTCTAGCCATTCATTTCAAATATTAAATCTCAAATTTCAAATCCCTTGGCATTTTCCGTCGACGAAAAGAGACCGTTTATCGACGTTGGATAAACGGTAAACAACGATGCGTATTACATTGTAATTTTATAGGCGATGAACATGGAACAGTACCCCTTTATATTTTCAGATGAGCTTAAATACAGGCTACGCAGGCATATTTCCTTCTGGGTGTTCTGGTGGCTATTCCAGGCCTTTTTGTACTCTTTTTTAGGGTTGAATGGGCATTTCAATTACTGGTGGTATCTCTTGGACTCTGTTATAGAATCTGCCATCTTTCTTAGCGTGCATATCTTCCTGGCATATTCGCTCAACTATTTTGTGATACCCCGCTTTCTGCTGCGGCAAAAATATTGGCAGACAGCACTCCTGGTCATACTTCTCTTTTTGGTCGGCGCCTCTATTTCTGCTTTATTGTCTTTTTGGGTTATCCGGCCTTTGCGGATGTATATGCTGCACGAAAGGTGGGATGTTACGCCATCCGTGTACAGTTTCATTCGCGCGCTAATGGCAGGGCTTCGCGGAGGCATTACCATTGCAGGTATAGCAGCTACTATTAAACTGATGAAATACTGGTACACCAAAGAACGGAAAAACCTGCAGTTGCAAAAAGAAAATGCTGAAGCGCAGTTGCAGTTATTGAAAGCACAGGTGCATCCACATTTTTTATTCAATACACTCAATAATATTTATTCTTATACACAAAACACCTCAGCGCAGGCTTCCAAACTGGTAATGGGATTATCGGATATGTTGCGTTATATGTTATACGAATGTAATCAGCCCGTGGTGAGCTTAGCGAAAGATCTGAAAATGCTGAAAGACTATTGTGTGCTGGAGCAAATAAGATATGATAACCGATTAGACCTGCATATAGACCTGCCTGAAAATGTAGATGATCTTTATATAGCGCCATTGTTATTGTTGCCGTTTGTAGAAAACTGTTTTAAGCATGGCGTTAGCAATATGCTTGACCAGCCGTGGATGAGTATGCGCGTATCTGTGGAGAATGACATCATGAAGATGGACCTTGTAAACGGAAAGCCGCTTTCTGCCAATATTACTTCTTCTGACAAAAGCGGTATTGGTATTGTGAATGTACGTAAGCGATTAGCGCTTTTATACCCTGATAAACACGAATTGCAGATAACTTCTGAAGAAGAAGTCTTTATTGTAAACCTGTCTGTAGCACTGGAGAGAAAACAAAATAATGTAAAATCTTTTTCTCGTAACATCATTTCTTCCCATGGCTGACAACACAACCATAAGATGCCTCATCATAGATGATGAGCCGCCTGCGCGCGAAATCATACGCAGGTATATAGACCAGGTGCCTAATGTAGAACTAATAGGCGAATGCAGCAATGCAATGGATGCGCTTGTACAGCTCCAGCAAAAGCCTGTTGATCTTATTTTTTTAGACATCCGTTTGCCGCAATTAACCGGCACAGATTTCCTGAAGACATTGCGCAATCCACCTAAGGTTATATTCACCACAGCTTACCAGGAGTATGCGCTGGAAGGGTATGAGCTGGATGCAGTGGATTATCTTTTAAAGCCCATCCGCTTTGACCGTTTTATAAAAGCGATCAACAAAGCATTTCAGCTATCCGGGTATAAAACAATGCCGGAAGAGGCGCCGGTGCGCGAAAGCCACCAGCAGGATTCTTTTGTTTACTTCCGGGCTGACAGGAAGATGGTAAAAGTAATGCTGACCGATATACTCTATATAGAAAGCATGAAAGACTATGTAAAGGTTATAATGACGGATGGATTACTTGTAACCAAGCAATCCATCACATCAGTAGAAGCTATGCTGCCTGCTAAAATGTTTATCCGTTGCCATCGTTCCTTCATTGTATCGCTGGCGCATATCAAAACATTTACAACAGAAGTAATAGAGATAGGCAAAGCGGAAATACCTATTGGTAAGCTGTACAGGCATACGGCGCTTAGCAAGCTTTAACGCCATGCGCCTGCTTCGGCAGCCTTTTTTACATACGTAGCAAAGCTGGCTGGTGGTCTGCCTAAAGCTTCCTGTACACCATTCATCGGCTGCTCATTTCTACCGTCCAGTACTTCGGTAAAAAGGTAAGTGATCAGCCAGATAACATCTGCAGGTACTTCATAGTCTGCCAGCTCTGCTGCGTAATCTTCCATAGGGATTTGCTGATAAATAATCTCTCTACCGGTTGCTTTTGCTATCTCCGCAACAGCCTCCCTGAACGTAATGGCTTCCGGGCCGGTTACTTCATATATTTTGCCGTTGTGCTTATCGTCCGTTAATGCTGCTATAGCAACATCGGCAATATCATCTGCATCTATAAATGGTTCGCGCACGTTGCTGGTGGGCAGCGCAACATAACCTGCCATAACAGGTTCCAGGAAATTACCTTCGTTGAAATTTTGTGCAAACCAGCTTGCGCGTACAATGGTCCATTGAATACCTGATTGCATAACGATCCGCTCACACTCCTCAGCTTCACGCTCGCCGCGGCCAGAGAGCAAAACAAGTTTTTGTACGCCTGCTTCTGCTGCCAGCTTACACAGCGTTGCAATAGCGGTAGTGGCGCCCGGTACTGCGAGGTCAGGCTGGTAGGTGATATAAACAGCGTTGATGCCCTCTAACGCTTTGCTCCATGTAGTCGCATCGAGCCAGTCAAATTTTATTTCGGAAGAACGGGAAGCTGTTTTAACAGGCCAGTTCAAGGCGTTCAGTTTATTTGCTACGCGACTACCTGTTTTACCATTGCCACCAATAACGAGTATGGTTCCTTTGTTGCTTGTTGTCATCTTGTATGTAATTTTCGACAAAGCTATTTTGTGTAAGTGCGGAGAAATAGAACAAAACCGACAGGGGGATTGGAGATTTGAGATTTGAAATTTGAGATGGGATTCACCGCAGAGACGGGGAGGGCGGGGAGAGGCGCAGATATTAATCGTGAACTGTGAGACGGCAATCGTGAATGGACTTCACTGGCGCAGGGCTCCCGTCCATAGGTGTTCGAAAGACATTGATATATAATCTCAGCAAAAAACATAGCATGTACTTGCTATGATAGAGAGCCGGAGGCTCGATAGAATGGTAGAAAGATATATCCCACACCAATCAGAGCCGCAGCGCGGCGACAGAATTATTCCCTTGCAAAACGATTCATTCTGTCGCTCCTCCGGAGCTCAATTGCTTGCATGAATTATTAAACTACCAATCTGGCGTCCCTCCGGGACTTTATTATTCTTTTGAACACCTATGGGCTCCCGCCCTGTGCCTATATTTTACTTGTATAAAAAATTATTGCATTTGTGCAAATGAGGAAGAATTATGCAGCCCTTAGTAATAGCCATGCACAAGGCGGAAGCCCTGCCTCAGTGAGGCTTACTCACAACTGACAACTCACTACTCACTACTCACTACTCACCTGCACGAAAGTGGTATATAAAAGAAAATTATTCAGAATCCTCTGCGTTTCCTCTTCGTCCTCCCATCTCTGCGGTGCATAAAAAAAGCCGCAGAGCGGCTTAATATACATTCTATGTAAATTGAAATCTTAATCGGTCTTTGCTTCCAACGTCATCTTAGTAACGGTAATATCCCTGTTCTGTGCATTCTGCGCCCAGGTGTGTAATGTAAGTACATTGCCTCCCTTTTTCAGGTTGCTTAATGTTACTGTGTGGCGTCCTGTAGCATCATCTCTTGAAAGAAGTAAGTTATCCCCATCTTCCTTCAGGTTATAAGTGATCAGCCGGCCATTGTTAAAACTATTGTATTTGGTCTCGTCCATCTCTACCCAATAATCTTTAGGTGTAACTGTTAGCGGGCCTTTTACAATTGTCTTCCCATCCGACGAATAAGTGGTAAGGATATATTCTTTCACAGTCCATTTGCCTTTATACATTTTCTGGGCAAAGGAAGAGATGGTCAAACTGCTTAAAAAGACCATTAGCGTTAGGGTAAAAACATTTTTCATAACAAATAACATTTACAAAAGAAGCATAGCTTATTTGTTTAGTAAGGGAACGAGGGCAGTGTAAAAATAAAAAAAGCCGCTCGCTTATAAAACCGGCAATGTGTAATTTAAGTAAGCTTTAGGAAGAATGTAGCTGTAAACAAATACTTTTATAACAGAAACTTATCCTATCGTTAAATAACCTTTTTTTATGAATGAACTATCCTTCTATCAGCAAGCCCTGTACCGGATCGTACACCTGGAACCGGCGGAGTGGGCGGATATTTCAGCCAAAATGGTTATCAAGAGGTTTGCAAAAGGCGATTTTCTCTTACGGCAGGGACAAGTAGAGAATTATATTTATTTCCTGAACAAAGGCGCTACGCGCAGCTATTTCTTAAGAGATGGCAAAGAGTTTACTGTAGATTTTTTATTCCGGGGCGATTTTTCGACGGCCTACTATTCCCTTATTACCCGTGAACCGAGTACAATGTTTATCGAACTGCTGGAAGATGCAGAAGTGGTAATGTTGTCCTTTCAACACTTACAAGAGTTTTATGCGAAGTATAAAAACGGTGAAAAGATAGGCCGGCTTATGGCGGAGCATCAGTATGTAAAAAGGTTACGTAAAGAAATGGACCTGTTATCCCGTACAGCCGAAGAGCGGTATCTCCAATTACTGGAAAGAAGCCCTGAACTGGTGCAAAATATTTCAGTTAAACATTTATCCACCTATCTCGGCATACAACCGGAAAGCCTTAGCCGTATTCGCAAGGCACATGCCCGAAACTAACATACATCATTTCTCAGGTGATTGGTATAGGTGAAATTTGTGGAGACAAACAGTTTTATACATGAAACCCATTCTTGTTTTAATAGGCACTTTTCTTTTGTCAGTGATCATATCGCGCATTGCTACGGGGGATATACATCTTGCATTTAGTGGTAATCTTGCCATGTGCATGATGCTGTTTCTCACCGCAACAGGGCATTTCCTGTTTCCAACAGGTATGACTATGATGCTGCCACCCATTATCCCTTTTAAAAAGATGATCATCTATCTTACCGGCATATTTGAAATCATTGCAGGTGTTGCTTTATTGTTTCCTGCTGCACGTATAGTAACCGGATGGTTGTTGCTCGCATTCTTCATACTGATTCTGCCAGCTAATATCTATGCCGCATACAAACACGTAAACCTTGAACAGGCAACATATGAAGGCCCCGGTTTAAATTATTTATGGTTCAGGGTGCCGGAGCAAATACTGTTTATTGGATGGGTGTATTATTTTTCTATACATCAGTAAATGGAAGGGTGGAGTAGAGGGTTGTATGGTTGCATTGTTTAATTGCTATATGGTTTTATTGTTTTCTTCGCCCTGGTTCGTGTCCTCACGAATCAGTTGCTTACCATCGCGTGAGGACACGCGTCGGGCTTGTTGCTTTGAAAATCCTGACAGGTCTTAAAGACTTGTCAGGATTATATCGCCTTTGCCCCTTTTCCTGTCTTACAGTCAACAATAAAACCATTCAACCATATAACAATTAAACAATACAACTACAACGTTTGACTAAAATCTCTTCTCCTGAAACATCAGTGCATTTGTCATCTGCAATCGAATAAATAAGCGATTACGCGCCCATCCAGCATATAACTGATACAAGTGAGAGGCCATGTGTTATTTTTACACAAGGAAAAATAACTGCCTTCAAAGGCCCGATCAAGCAAATATTATGATGAGCAAAACTATGACGGCTGCTATGCTATTAGCGGCACTATCCTTTAATCCACTATTCGGCCAGAAAAAAACAATTGATCAGAAAGTAGATTCTCTTCTGCAAAAGATGACAATAGAAGAGAAAGTAGGACAGCTAAACCAATATTCCGGCAGGGAGCTGACCGGTCCGGCAAGCGATAAGAAAACAGACATTGCAAGCGATATAAAGAACGGTTGGGTTGGTTCTATGCTAAATGTAAAAGGCGTAAAAGACACGCGCGAGGTGCAGGAGATGGCAATGCAATCGCGTCTTAAAATACCCTTACTGTTTGGTTTGGATGTAATACATGGTTACTCGACCATCTTTCCTATACCGCTGGCAGAAGCTGCCTCGTGGGATCTGGAGGTGATAGCGCAATCAGCACATGTAGCAGCTACCGAGGCTGCAGCGGCTGGCATTCACTGGACGTTTGCACCTATGGTAGACGTAGCGCGCGATGCACGTTGGGGACGTGTGATGGAAGGCGCGGGTGAAGATCCGTTTTTGGGCAGTATGATTGCTAAAGCACGCGTAATAGGTTTCCAGGGTAAACAACTGGGCGGCACAGATGCGATTATGGCTTGCGCTAAACACTTTGCTGCGTATGGTGCAGCAATAGCGGGGCGTGACTATAATGCTGTAGATATGAGTGAAGTAACCTTGTGGCAGGATTATCTGCCGCCGTTCAAAGCTGCTGCGGATGCAGGTGTGGCAACGTTTATGAATTCATTCAACACGCTGAATGGTGTGCCTGCAACTGGCAACAGTTATTTGCAACGTACGATACTGAAAGGTAAATGGAACTATACCGGTTTTGTAGTGAGCGACTGGAATTCTATAGGAGAAATGACGCGCTGGGGCTATGCAGAAAATGCGGCTGATGCGGCCTCCAAAGCAATTAACGCGGGTAGTGATATGGATATGGAGGCGAGGGTGTATCGCAGGAACCTGGTAGAGCTTGTAAAACAAGGCAAAGTAAAACAAAACATTGTTGACGATGCTGTGCGCCGTGTGCTTCGTAAGAAGTTTGAACTGGGCTTGTTTGATGACCCATATAAATTTTCTGATGCAGCGCGCGAACAAAAAGTCTTCGGCACAGATTTTAATCCTGTTGCAAGAGACGTAGCAAAGAAATCGATCGTGTTGCTGAAGAATGAACGCAATACACTGCCTTTACAAAACAGTTATAACAAGATAGCTTTGATAGGCCCGCTGGTAAAAGCAAAAAGAGACCTGGCAGGCAGTTGGTCGCTTACACCTGACTCTGCAAAGATGATCAGCCTGTACCAGGGATTTGAGAATGTCTACAAAGCTACGCAGTTATCATATACCAAAGGTGGTGAAATACTGAGCGCAACAGATGAGGATATACAGCAGGCGGTGGAATTAGCTAAACAGTCAGATATAGTGATAATGGCGCTTGGCGAAACATGGGATATGACTGGTGAATCTAAATCGAGAGCAGATATACATGTGCCGGGTAAACAAGAGGCATTGTTCAATGCAGTAAAAGCAACAGGTAAGCCTGTAGTAGTAGTGCTAATGGCTGGCCGCCCGATGATCTTTAATGATATTGCGGATAAGGCCGACGCGATCGTATATGCATGGTGGCTGGGTACAGAAGCGGGCAATGCAATCGTAGATGTGCTGACGGGTAAATATAACCCTGCGGGAAAGCTACCTGTTACGTTTCCGCATGACAATGGGCAGATGCCTTTGTATTATGCTTACCTGAATACAGGCCGTCCGTATGTAGGGCAGAAGAGCAAACAATATTTATCTGCTTACATAGATGCGCCTAATACACCGCGCTATGCTTTTGGTTATGGCCTGAGCTATACCACATTTAAATACAGTGACATGAAACTGGATCGTACAGAGATGACGGCGAAAGATTCAATTGTAGTTACTTGTACTGTTGCCAATACAGGTAAATATACTGGTGAAGAAGTGGTGCAATTGTACCTGCGTGATGAATTTGCATCTGTAGTAAGGCCGGTGAAAGAACTGAAAGGATTCAGTAAAATAAAACTGGAACCTGGTCAGCAGACTACTGTACGTTTTGTGATCAGCAACGAACTGCTGAAATTTTACAATAGCCAGTTGCAGTACATTTCTGAGCCGGGTAGTTTTAAATTGATGATCGGTAGTGCATCTGATGATATCCGTTTGGATGGTACGTTTAAATTGAAATAAAAATAGATAGATATTCCATATCTGAAAACGTACGAAGGTGTTTGCCTTTATCAGTGAAATATGGAATGTCTTTTAGTGAAAACCTGTCATGTCTTTAAGACCTGACAGGTTTTTTTGTAACTACGCTTTATTGGTGACAGAAATTTTTACCTGCACATTTGCTTCTGCAAATACCAACGCAATAGCTTCCATTCCCGGTACAAAGTGAAAGATCCGGTTAGTCTCGCCTGTTAGTTTGAATGGTTTGCTTGATTCTACTTTTACTATTGCATTTTCTTTTTGAATAGATAAAGATGTTGGAGATAGCACTTCTACTTTTTCATTCTTTGTACAGACAATTGGCAAAGTATATTGAGCTGCATTGGCTACGTCTCCCGTGTATTGTAATTGTATCTTAACAGAATCGTTGTTGATTGTATAGTTGAAAAGTGTATCGTCTTTTTCTTTTTGTAAAACCTCACCCGTTTCTGTTGTTAGCTTGCTTCGTACATTGAAATGTATTGCATCTTTCGCTTCGTTAAATGAAACCTTAGCAGAAAGATCCAGGATATTGGTAAATGTCTGCCCATTTTTAAAGACCTCTACACGTGGTGTAAGATTAGTATTGAACCCACTTCTGTCACGCTGCATATTCGTAGCTTCCGTTATCTGGTAACGCGTCATGCCTGCAACTAGTAATGGCCCGGTTTTATTATGCCACAGCAGCGCGAGCGCCCCACCGGTTGCATGTCCAGCCTTAAGTGTGTACATCTGGTCATTTGCTGTAAGAGTACCGCGCCACTCACCTTTAGCAAATAACCAGGTAGCAAGATCTTTTATGGTAGAAACGCCTTTTGCATATTCTCTTGGCAGTTGCAATTGCGCATAGTTTTTAACGGGCTTAATATCACTGGCATGTACCAATAATGTAGCCAACGCCTTACTATGCCCCAATATGTGATGTACGCATGGTGCTTCTCCGTGCAGGTGATTGTGCGGGCCGCCATACAGCAAGTGATTGTGTGTACAGCTTTGCAGCAAACGCGTATTCATCAGGGCTGCTTTGTAGAATACCGGGTTTTCGTTTGCCATCAGCGCATAAGCGGGTTGACATCCGTCGCTTGTGCGGCTGCCCCACCACGTCCACTTATAATTCCGTGTGCCCCAGCTATTGTCCCAGCCACCATCCGGCAGCATAAATGCGAGGTGCGCAAGCAGGCTTTCCAGCACTGCTTGTTTTGCCTTTTCATCTTTTGTAAAGGTTGCATACTGCACCAATGCGGGTAAGGATTCTTCTACGTTGTATCCCAGGTCTACGCTATAAGCACCTTGTGCGCTGCACTCCGGTTTAGGATGACCTTCCCCATAGATGAGTTTATCAGTAGGCGTAAGATGTTCCAGTGCCTGCTGTGCAAGCATTGCACCCTTTTGTTTCCAGGCAGGTTCGTGCAGCATTTCCCCAATAAAGGATAATGCATAAGAAGCAGTAACAGGATAGTTGATGTTGCCTATATCAATAGTGAATGTATCATAAACGTACTTGCCCGCTGCATGCAATCGTGTTGTCCATCGTGTCCGCGTTTCACCTGGCAGCAGGGAAGAGAAGTAATGTAGCGACTCTGCCAGTGCAATAGAACCAAACACGGTGATGCCACGCCATTCGCTGGAGCTGATCTCATTTACCCATGATCCGTCAGGAAGGCTAACTGTGTTTTCTGCCCAGTCATACACCTTCAGTGCAGCGTCCCTGTAACGCATATCACCTGTTTTAGATGCCAGGTATAGCAGAGGAAAGATTGCGTCAGCGCTGCGTCCATGCACCATTGCGCAGGATGGGCAGAGAAAACCACCATGAAGTGTCGGTGTGCCCGGCTGGTTAATCTGTGTTTGCAATAAACCATCACCCCAGTCTTTTAAAAGATGATAAGACTCCGTCAATAATACATTGCCGGTAAGAGAATCGTCAGGGTTATAGCCTGCGGCAAGTAAATTGTTTGCCAGCAAAACACCCGCGCCACCTGCTGCGCCAAGCTTTAGAAAATTTCTTCTGGATACTGTCATACAGGAAAGTTCGTTAGATAATAAAAGTAATTATTTAGCTTATTGGTTAGCGATCGTTTGGCATATAAAACAAAGTGAAACGATTGAAGTGTTGCTGGTAAGACAAAATATTTTTGCGTCAGTACTTGCATAAACGGCTTTTACCGTTTAATTTGTCTTTGCAATCCAAATTTTACCCAAGGTAACTCATCGCCTAAATCCAAAGAATAACATGAAGCATCTGTTGCTCATTTTTATTGCTGTGTGCGTGGTGCATACTATGTCTTTTGCTTATGATTCTATTCCGGCTAAAACAGATTCTCTTCCTGCGGTAATGACGGTGACTGCTGGTGGTGTAACAACAAAATTATCATTGATAGATACTGTAGCTGTAACAGATCGGAACTGTGCAGGCGTAAAGAAAAGCGAATTTGGTTGTATAACTGCCTTTGTGATCATTTTCCTGGTGATCATATCTTTCATCTGGTTAACACTTAAATCAAACCTGCTGCGTGATACGGTGAATAATCCCCAGTTGTTGCTGGAGAATGCACAAAAATTGAATCCAACCAAATATGCCACTTATACTGCAGATGATGCTGTAAATAAAATACCCCGTAGCTTCAGCTTGTCACGTGCACAATTGGGTATCTGGATCGTGATCATTACATGCGCCTATGCCTACCTGGCGCTTTGCAAATATTGGGGCATTTCTATTGTATTCAATAACACTGCATTGGCGCTCCTCGGCATTAGTGCCGCTACTGCTGCTGCTGGTAATGTTATAGACAAAGCGCAGGAGTCAAACGAGTGTCGCCATCAGAACACACCATCGCAGGGATTCCTGTATGACATTTTATCGGATCAAAATGGTGTGAGCATTCATCGCTTTCAGAATGTGGTGTGGACACTGATCGCAGCTATTATTTACATCTGTAAGATCAATAATACAGCCTGTGGCTTTTTACCTGATCTTGATAATACATTAATCGCATTATCCGGCATTAGCAATGCCACTTATCTTGGCATAAAGATCAACGAGAATAGCAAAGTTTCACAATAAAGATATTGCATACTAACCCCTCCTATAACAAAAGCATGAAGGAATGTCTTCATGCTTTTTGTTTTTGTGCTTGAGTAACTATCTCTAAGGATCAGAAGCACTAAGAACTGGGAAATATTTTTTCTGTGTGCAATATCATTCAATCAAGCAATAACCACTAAGGTCACAATGATATTACACAAGGATCACAAAGAGAAGCCTTAGTGTACTTTGTGCAACCTTTGCGGCCCTTGTGGTTTACTTAATCACATTGCCCGATATATACTATTAAAAGGAGCATTTCGGATTTTAGTTCACAGATGTTCTTAAATACTATAGCCAAGCTTTATCTTATACCTGTATCGCCCGCCAAATTCCTGTTCCAGCTTCAGTACCTCATGCGTTTTCTTACTTATCCAGAATGTTTCATTATTGCCAGGTGAACTATGCGTAAGCAGCCAACAATCTATTTTCTGATTATCGTATCCTTCCAGTTGCGCACTACCGGCAACAGTGTAAGCAACCTGTTGTGGAGCTGAGAACCCCGGATCGTAATAATTGATCATAAACGTAACGCCATCTTTGAAAGGTAGCAAAGGGAAAGTTTCCAGGTCCAGGTGCCAGTTCAGCACATATTGATTCTGTGCGGCATTGAAAGCTTGTAGTATATTTTGTTTAGCCTTAGCTGTATCATTCGCAGTCAATAACGTATCACGCAGGTAAAACTGTTTACTGATGAAGTCTGCTTTAGATGATCCTCTTGTAGACCACCAGCTCTCATGAAATAATGGAGCAAACGTTTTTCGGTCGCACACGGAATATACTTTGTGTATAATAGACTGGTTGTCTTCCCATTCCTGTGTAATGCTGATGGCATCACGGTTTTGGTAAGAGATAAAATCAACCTTTCTCGACCAGAGTTGATAACGGGAGCGGGTACTGTCTTTTCCCATTTTAAAATAAACAAGATACCTGTTCATGCCTGGTTTCAGATAAGACGTGCTGAGCTTATTGGCATCGATGATCACCGTATCTTTTTTCTGAGCTGTCACATTTTGAGCAGATGTTGCCAAAATGCCAAGTAACGCAATCGTGCAGAAGTTTTTCATTGTATTAAAATTAAAATAGAAACTAAATGTAGCGTGTGCATTCTGCCGGTTATAACCACAGTTGGAGTAATGGTATGAACGGGTGATGAATGGCGGAGGGTGTAATGAAAGGGGCTTAAAGTATCAGGTAGATGCCTTATACCATGCACCTCGCAGGGTAATTCAGCTTGTTTGTCCATTTTTCAGGCAACAACGTTTATTCCTGTAGTATCTTGGTGGTATATATTATGCTATGCGACTAATCATATCTGCTGCAATTGTGTTACTCCTCTATTCCTGCAAAGCTGTTTCCATCGGTAAAAAAGAAGCCGGCCCCGACCCGGTAATGCTAACACAAGTGACATCTCCGGTTGTAATACTCGACGCCAGCATTTCTGATTTTAGCGGCACCCGGAATGGAAGGCTGACAGAGCAGACAAAAAAAGATTATTGTCAACGCATTCGCGCAGAACTACGATCAAGACTTGGGCGGGAAATTATTGTAGACACCATTACTGCCGATTCCGTAAAACAGTTGCTGGTAAAAGGCGATTCCAGGACTGTACTGGCGTTACAAAAACAATACAATTCTGCGCTTCTCTTTGTACTGAAAGATTGCAGTGGCGGTATCGTAAAGGATAATACCTTAACCAAACTGATCAATACAAACAATAGTGCAGAATCTGTAAATTATACCATCTATCTTGATGCCAACTGGCTCATTTACGAGCAAGATAAAACCTGGAACAGAACCATCAATGTAAAGGAAGAGCGTTCTGAGAAAACAAAGAAAGGCGGCTGGCTTAGTACAGGCCCCGCATATGAAAATAAACAGGAAGACCTTGGCCAGCTAAGTAGCCAGAGCGCAATGCAATTATCGCTATTGATGAGATATAAGTAAAGCGTATATTTGTTACCGAAGATTTGATCTTATTACCAAATAAGGAATAAGATTCCCATTTCTCAAATGGATTACCCTAAACCGATGTCATTTCCATAAGAAAAGTCAATCGGCATTATTTCAAGTAAGCATCCAATAATGCTACTGCATGCATAGTAGTGTTTATTGGTGTGCTTGCATTAAACAAAATTGTATAAATGCACGATCAAAAAATAAAAAATATGACAACGCAATTAAACCCTAATACCATGAAACATTTTAGCAGCTTCCCCAAATTGCTCTTATTTCTTTTTATTATTCTTATAAGCATATTAAGTAAAGCGCAACTTGCTCCCAATTCCTATCAATTGAGCAAAACACTGTCGGTTTCTGGCCCCAACGGTTATGTACAATTTGGTTACATCAATAAATCAGGGAAAGGTACCTATGGCAAAATAAAAGTAATGGCCCATAATTGCGATCAACTATTTATTAGCGAATATGAATTTTTAGGAACCTATTATGCAAGTGGGGATGTTGATTGGATAGAGATACTACCAAAAAATTCTATGGATTATAATGGGATTCAAAATTTTGCATTAGATGTAAGGTTGAAATCAAATACAGATGTATATGAGTTAAGGCTGCGTCGTCTTAACGGCGGTTGCACTGGTGAAACTATAACGCTGGATATTTATATAGAAACAAATACTGGGTTTACAGAACAGTCTATTGAAGGAGCAGCAACTGCCAGCTCCGGAGGATATTTGGGCAATACTGCAGGCTGGAAATTTCCTGTTGCAACAACTAATTTCGCTAAAAGTACGGCTGGTTTATTTATTGATCGCCTGGGCAATACCAGCATAGGCACAACTGATAATAAGGGTTTTAAGCTTGCAGTTGAAGGATCCGCAATTTTTAAACCTAAACCTGGCGAACGGGTTTATATAGGCGATCCGGGAACAGGAAAAACATCCCTGAATTTATCTGTTACAGCTGAAACTAATGGATATGCAGTTTTAGAATCTGTAGAAAGTGCGGGAAGTAGTTATGGAAAACTAGTAATAAATCCTTTTGGAGGAAATGTTGGCGTTGGCACGCTTTATCCCACAGAAAAACTCTCCGTTGATGGAAATATCCGTTCAAGAAAAGTGATCGTTACACAAACCGGTTGGTCAGATTATGTGTTTGATCTATCATATAAATTACCCTCATTAGACTCGGTAGCTGCGTTTGTACAAGAGAATAAACATTTACCAGAAGTGCCTTCTGCTGCTACTGTTATTAAAGAAGGGCTGGATGTAGGCGAGATGCAAAAATTACTCTTACAGAAAATAGAAGAGCTGACGTTGTATGTGATTGGTCTTAAAAAGAACGATGATAAGTTGCAAGAAGAAAATATCAACTTGAAAAAAGAAATAGAAAAACTGAAAAATAAATAATGATGAGAAAAATATTGCTTGTACTTAGTTGTTTAAGTGCAAATTACCTGATTGCCCAAAACACCTATCCTTATCCTTCTAACGGACCTTTAGGGTTAGGTACCACAACTCCATTAGGTGTATTACACGTAAAAGGCTCACGCACTTATGATGGTTTTAACCAGTTTTATCTTACCAATAATGCTACGGACTATGGACGGACTAATTTTATAATTACTGGTAGATTGCAAGATCGAAACGATTCATGGATATTTGGTTCAGGGGCAAGAAATTCCATTGTATTTGCGCAAAACGAAGCGACACAGTCGGGGGAAAACCCTGGTGAAGTTGGAACAGAACGGTTTTCAATCCAGTTGGAAGGTGTTTCGCGCAGCCTTGGATTTCTTTCGTCTGCTAATGGAAATACGCCTAATCTTTCAATAACGCAAAATGGAGAGGTGGGTATTGGTACAGGTTATCCGCGTGCCATATTAGATATGGCAATGCAAAGGGAAAATGCGTTGTCTACAGTATTAGCAAGATTGCCCGAAGGAAATAGTACAGGATCTGGTACTTATTTAGGTGTGAGGAATTTTTCGACAAATGTTGTTGATGCCAATTCATTTTCGCTCGAACACAGGTTTTATGGATTGCTAAATAGCGCAATAAATTTTACAAGAGGTGGTGGTCAAACAGGGGGCTTTATCACATTCGCGACAAACGATGGAACAGAAAAAGCGAGACTAGATGCAGATGGTAACTTTAGAGTTGGTACAATATCTAATTTTGGAATGAAGCTCGCTGTAGACGGAGGCGCTTACTTTAATACTAAAGGAACCGAAGCCGTCTATATCGGAAATCCTAATGGAGGCACAGGGGGATACACCTCATTAAGTTTGTCTGTATCAGGAGAAAAAAATGGGTATTCAATATTGCAGTCGATAGAAAGTGCAGGTTCTACCTATGGAAAGTTAAATATCAATCCTTATGGCGGCAACGTGGGTATAGGTACATTCAACCCCACAGAAAAACTTTCCGTTGATGGAAATATCCGCTCGCGAAAAGTGATCGTTACACAGACCGGTTGGTCAGATTATGTGTTTGATCCATCATATAAATTACCATCACTAGACTCGGTAGCTGCGTTTGTACAAGAGAATAAACATTTACCAGAAGTGCCTTCTGCTGCTACTGTTATTAAAGAAGGGCTGGATGTAGGCGAGATGCAAAAATTACTCTTACAGAAAATAGAAGAGTTAACGTTATATGTGATTGATCTTAAAAAAGAAAACAGTGAGATGAAAAAAGAGAATGCTGCGTTGAAACAGCGTGTAGAGAAGATTGAGACAAAGTAGTATTACACCAGGATAAGAGAATAAATAATTAAGGCAACCTCAAAGGTTGCCTTTTTGCTACTCAGCTTTACTGGCTCTCTATTATGACATCTTTACTTCTTTTCGGCAACTTACACCTGCGCTACCAAAGAAGCTGGCCTGAAAGATAATGCACATGCTATTCCCATTCCATTGCATATTATCTTTAACCTGCTTGTGCCTCCTGCTGTCCACGATTGTTTAACTACTTTAATTACCCGGTGTTATGGAAAAAATGAAAAGCCTGTGGTTGACAGCTATTCTGCTTGTGACATTTTGTGTATTTTCTTTTGCACAACCTAAAACAGGTAAAACCAATAGTGCTAAACCAAATATCGTATTCATATTAGCAGATGATATGGGCATTGGCGATGTACATTGTTTCAATCCCAATGGGAAAATAGCAACCCCGTTTATGGATAAAATAGCAGCGGATGGCATGATGTTTACCAATGCACATAGCAGCTCTGCCGTTTGTTCACCATCCCGCTATAGTGTTATAACCGGCCGCTATGCATGGCGCAGCCGTTTACAAAGTGGCGTGCTGAATGGCTATTCTAAACCATTGATACCGGAAAGCAGGTTCACCGTGGCTGACATGCTGAAAGAGCAAGGCTATTATACTGCCTGCATAGGCAAGTGGCACCTGGGCATGGACTGGAAATTGAAAGAAAGCGAGACGGTAAAAGAAGCCAAAACCGGGTGGGAAATAGATTATAGCAAACCCGTGAGCGAAGGGCCACGCACGGCAGGTTTTGATTATTTCTATGGTATCAGTGCATCATTGGACATGCCGCCCTTTGCATATATAGAAAATGATAAAACAACCCAGGTGCCATCTACTACAAAAAAGTATGTTCGTTCCGGCCCTGCTGCTACTGATTTTGAAGCAGAAAATGTAGTGCCAGATATTACACAAAAGGCAAAAGCATTTCTTGCACAGCGCGCTACGGCAAATAAACCTTTCTTCCTCTATTTTACCCTGCCTTCTCCCCACACGCCTATCGTGCCTGCTGCTGCATTCAAAGGAAAAAGTGGTGTTACGGAGTACGGTGATTATGTAGTAGAAACAGATTGGGCTGTTGGGCAGATTGCACATACGCTGGATTCATTGGGGCTGAGTGAAAACACACTGCTGATCGTAACAAGCGATAATGGGTTTGCACCGTATGTGTTGAAAGAGTTTAACGTAGAGGCGATGGGGCATTATCCCAGCATTAATTATCGCGGTTATAAGTCTGATATATGGGAAGGAGGGCATCGTGTACCCTTTATTGCAAAGTGGCCGGGCAATATCAAAGCAGGCACTGTAACAAACAATTGTATTTCATTGACAGACTTTATGGCTACCTGTGCCGCTATCACTAATACAACTATTCCGGCTACTGCAGCAGAAGACAGTTATAGTTTTTTACCCGCGTTTAAAAATGCTGCTGTTAAAAGCACCAGGCCATCCATCGTGTATCATTCCATAGATGGCAACTTTGCTATAGAGAAAGGTAAATGGAAACTGGAACTTTGCCCCGGCTCTGGAGGATGGACTGCACCGCGCAATGCGGCTGCTGTAAAAGAAAATCTGCCTCCTGTACAATTGTTCGACATGGAAAATGATGTGGCAGAGAAAAACAATGTACAGGCACAATATCCCGAAGTAGTAAAAGAGCTGCAAAGCCTGTTGGAAAAATACATTGCCGATGGACGCAGTACACCCGGAAAACCTGTTACGAATGATGTAGCAATAGATCTGTGGAAAAAAGATAAATACACACAAGCCAGTAAAGAATAGCAGTTACATTGTCCCATTGTTTAGTTGATAACTGGTTGTTTATAACCATTCAGCCATGTATCAATTAAACAATTTACTAATGCAACAAAAGTTTTATCTTCATCGCATCTCAATCACAATAAAACGGCGATGAAAAAAAAGCTTCTAACCATTGCATTGCTTCTCTGCGGATACGTTGGTATATCGCAATCGAAAACTAACATTGCGTTGATACCGCAGCCCGTATCATTAACTGCAAGTACGGGAAAGTATGTGTTACAGAACAAAATCAATATTAATGCCAGCAGCCAGTTGGCAGAAGTAAAATCTGTAGCCAGCTTATTAAAGTCAACACTACACACCGCAACAGGGTTTCCTGTTACGATTAGTGGCAGCGGTAAAGCCGATATTACCTTGCTGATTAATCAAACGCCGAATAAACAACTTGGGCAGGAAGGGTATGAGCTAAAAGTGACACCGCAAGGTGTGCAATTAGCCGCAAATGCACCCGCCGGTTTGTTTTATGGCATACAGACTATATTCCAGTTATTACCGCGCGAGATTGTAAGCAAAGCAACTGCAAACGCTACATGGGAAATGCCTGCTGTAACAATAGTGGATTACCCGCGTGTAGGCTGGAGAGGCTTAATGCTTGACGTAGCCCGCCACTTCTTTACCAAACAGCAGGTAAAAGATTTTATAGACCACATGGTAGCCTATAAGTACAATATGTTGCATCTGCACCTTACAGACGACCAGGGCTGGCGTATAGAAATTAAGAGCCTGCCACAGCTAACGGCTGTTGGTGCATGGAGAGCGTCGCGTACAGGTCGCTGGGGCGAGTTTACCAAACCTTCACCAGATGAGCCTAAAGATTATGGCGGCTATTATACACAGGAAGATATCAAAGAATTACTGGCCTATGCTAAAGAGCGATTTGTAACCGTGTTACCAGAAATAGATGTGCCAGGCCACAGCATGGCCCTGGTTGCTGCTATGTCGGAGCTAAGCTGCACACCCGGTACTTACCAGGTAAATGCAGGCGATAAGTTTATGATATGGGAAGGGAACGGTAAATTCTATGGCATTACAGATAATACACTCTGCCCGGCCAACGAAAAAGTATACGAGGTATTAGATAAAGTATTTACAGAAGTGGCCGCGCTCTTTCCGTTTGAATACATACATATGGGTGGGGACGAAGCATACAAAGGTTACTGGGAAAAAAGTGATGCAGTAAAGGCATTGATGCAACGGGAGAATCTGAAAGACATGCACGAAGTACAAAGCTATTTTGTAAAACGTGTGGCAAAGATCATTGAAAGTAAAGGAAAGAAAATGATGGGTTGGGATGAAATACTGGAAGGTGGCATTGCAGACAACGCAGCTATTATGAGCTGGCGTGGTGCCAAAGGCGGTATTGAAGCTGCAAAGATGAAGCACCCTGTAGTAATGTCGCCAAATACACATACCTACGTTGATCTCTACCAGGGAGATCCAATAGCAGAGCCGCCAACTTATTCTATGTTACGCCTTAGCCAGAGCTATAAATTTGATCCTATACCGGAAGGTGTTGACCCGTCTTACATTTTAGGAGGCCAGGCCAACTTGTGGAGTGAGCGCCTATATACGGTAAGACATGCAGAATATATGTTGTGGCCACGAGCCTTTGCCGTAGCAGAGTGCTTGTGGAGTCCGTTAAACGTAAAGAACTGGGATAATTTTGTACAACGTACAGAGCAACACTTCAAACGTTATGATGTAGCTGAGATCAATTATTCCCGCAGTATGTACGATCCTGTTTTTGCCGCTAAGCGAAATGTAGATAGTTCTATTACTATCACGCTCAGCACAGAAGTAAAAGACCTCGCTATTCATTATAGCTTTGATGAGTTTTTCCCAGACAAATTTTACCCGGCGTACACATCGCCTTTAACGGTGCCTAAAGACGCAGCCAACCTGCGTGTAATCACTTACAGAAACGGAGTACCTGTTGGTAAAATGATCACGATGCCAATAGCAGAATTGAAAAAACGTGCCAGGTAATAATTAGCATCCTAGCTTATACATAACAAAAGGCTCCGCAAGGAGCCTTTGTTTTTTGTGAGATCATCTTTAGTACTTCTTTCATCGTCCCTTGTGTCACTCACTTGTACTGTTTGTTCTCTATTCAGCTTTCTTCTTTTCTATGTATCAGTACTTCTGTAGCAAATCCATACCCAAAGCTTAATGATCTAACCACAAAGTTCACAATGTTATTCCACAAGGAGCACAAAGAGAGCCCTTGTGTGCTTTGTGGCTAGCTTGCTTAAAGAAGCGTGTAACGGCTCTCTATGTGTTCCCTGTTGTGAAAATATTTACGCCGTAACTGCTTCTTCTTTGTTCAGCATATTAAACGCATCAGCAGGAGAGGCTAGCGACAGTTTGTAAAAATCTGCGGTATTGCCTACATGAATTTCATATACATCATCCTTCCATGCTGTAAGAAATTCTGTTGCAACCTGCGACGCAGGTATGCCTTTGTGTCCGCCAATGCCCTGTGAAAAATCTGTATTTACCAATGGAGGCATCAGCTCAAATACTTTAACAGATGTATTACGCAATGCATATCGTAAAGATAATGTGTAAGAATGCAAGGCAGCTTTGCTGGCACTATAAGAAGGTATAGTGCTATTAGGTGCAAATGCAACGATGGAAGAGACATTTACAATCGCTGCATTAGTATGCTCTTTTAACAACGGTAACAGTTTTTCATTCAGGTCAGTAATAGCAAAATAATTTACAGCAAATTCTTCTCTTGACTTTTGTGCAGCACCCTCTACTGTCGCAAGATCGTACAACGCAGCGTTGCCTGCATTATTGATAACGATATTAAGTGAAGGGAAATCCTTTGTTAATCGGGCTGCCAGGTTAGCCACATCATCCTCGTTGGCTACATCACTTTGAATAGTTGTTAACCCCTTTATTTTTTCTGCAGCCTGCTGTAACCTGGCCGCGTTCCTGCCTGTAATAATAACTTTATTACCAGCCTCAGCCAGTTGTTTTGCCAGTTCCAGGCCAATATCTGCGCTACCACCTGTGATAAGGATGGTGTTTTCTGAAGTGTTCATTTTATTTGAATTTTATAATATGAAAATAAAATATACCAATCGGTATATTTATAGTGAAAAAAATTAGCTCAATTCTTCAATCATCTTTTTTACAGACTTTACCACTGTTTTTAAATGATCCGGTTTATTCAGCAGGCTGGATAGCATAATGCCACCCTCTATTGCAGCAATAAATGTGATTGCAAATTGCTCTGCATCCACACTGCTGTCAAATTCCTTCGCAGCAATACCTTTCGTTACCAGTTTTTTAATATTGCTTTTCCAATTCAGAATTGCTTCTGTCGCCTTTTGCCTTAATGCCGGGTGCGTATCGTCAGACTCTACTGCGGTGTTAAGAATAGGGCAACCGCCAGGTGTTAAAGAGTATTTGGAGAAATTATAATAGATGTCAGTGTAGGCAAGCAATTGTTCTTTATAGGTAGCTGAAGTATCAATATTTTCTTTTACTATCCTATTGATCTTTTGCAGATTGTGGTCAAACACAGCCAACGCTACCTCATCTTTGTTGGCGAAGTTGCCATAAATGCTACCCTTCGTAAGACCTGTAGCCTCCGTCATATCATTCAGCGAAGTACCGGCATATCCCTTCTCATTGAAAAGCGCTGCCGTCTTTTCAATAATAAATGCTTTTGTTTTTTCCGCTTTAGACATCGTGTTTCGTTTGTGAGTGTAAAATTATACCGATTGGTATTATTTATCCAAATTTATTTTTTAAACGAAATCATAAAGTGGGATACAGGAAGTATTAGTTTATTTGTTTACAAGGGTTTCTAAGCCTTCTGGGAATGTAATTCGACGCTTGTTAATCTTTATACGGGTGACAGCCAAGGCAAACAATATTAAAATCGAGAAGTTCCCTGTTTTAGGCTTTCCGGGAAACGTGCGGCCTTAGAAAAGCTGCGTTAAGAAAATTGACATGAACGCCGGAAAAATCCATTGCTGTTTGAGCCGGACGCAACTTATTGTACTTAATCTGTAAGCGGCGAGTTCAATGGATTTCGGCGGGCAGGACAATTTTTAGCCTGCTTTTCTGAAGCCTTGATCTTTTTGGTTACTTTTTGTATCAAGACAAAAAGTGACACCGTCGGTAGACAAGCGAAAGTCTGCAGTTGAATGAGTCGTTAATTTAGTCAGAGAACCATGATATATTTTATATCATCTTATCCGTCCGTTAAAACGGATAGCAATGAAAGGCTAAAGAGAAGTTGAAAAGTTTCATCGCTTTTAAAGTTGAAAAATCAACCACAAAGGGCACAATGCTATTTCACAAGGGACACAAAGAAAATTCCTTGTGTCCCTTGTGAAATTCTTGGTGATCCTTGTGGTTAATTTCTTTCCCGTAAGACGATGTGGAAAAGATGCAGATATTATAACACTAATTGCGCATGTAGCTTTTGTAAAGTCTCTTCCGGGTTAACAGACAATCCTGAATGCACTTTAGATGTTTGTAAAATAGTACTGCGTGTTGCTGTCAGCCAGCGAAAGCGCGATGCGGCATCCAGCTTGCCGATCGGGCCGCTGTCAGGTGCGCCGGCAGATATTTGATCAAAAGCATGCAGGTACTCCTTTAGTTGCGGAATGTCGATAGCACTGCAGAAAGTTTGCAGCCGCCCTTCGTTTAGTGTATAGATCGCTTTGAGGTAATTTAGTTTACGGCAATACAATACCACGCCAACATTGAGAAACTCTTCGCGCTCAACCCTCGGTACAACACGTATTACCGCATATTCAAATAATAGACTGTCTTGCATGTTGCGCTTCTTTTACAAATGTTTCCGATGCCGCTATACGCGTAGTTAAAAATTCAATATATACCTTCCTTACTTCTGCCGGAGATACATCATAATCGCCGGTATTCAGCCATTCTTCAGGAACCAGGTCCACAATATCAGTGATTATTTCGGGTGTCAGTTTTTTGCTGAACTCGGCCTGCACATTTTCCAGCTCACCCGCCTGTGATAGTAATACATGATCCTTCACCTGTACAAAAGGCCGCTTAGCCTGTTCTGCCCAGTTAGTCCAGGAATGGTGAAAGTAAAGCGATGCTCCATGATCAATTAACCACAGCTCATCGTGCCAGATCAGCATATTCGTATTACGTGCTGTCCTGTCCACATTTGTCAGCAGGCAATCCAGCCACACAATTTTTGAAGCAAGTACACTATCTATTTTCTTTACTGCCGGATCGTACGTAATGGCGCGGGATAAATAATGCAAAGCCAGGTTTAAACCCGTGCTGGCTTTCAATAAATCCTGTATTTCCTCATCCGGTTCTGTTCTGCCAAAAGACGTATCCAGGTTGGCAAATACAATTTCAGGCACCTTTAGGCCCAGCGCACGGGCTATCTCTCCGCCGATCAGCTCTGCGATCAATGCTTTGATACCCTGTCCGGCCCCACGAAATTTCAAGACATACATAAATCCATCGTCCGCCTCTGCAATAGCAGGCAGCGAGCCGCCTTCGCGCAGGGGCGTCACATAGCGCGTAACATTTACCGTTCTCAACACCGGTGGTGTATAACTCATATCTGCGTTGCTTTATAGCCGGCGAAAATTAGTGCTTTTTGCGGACAATGTTAGCAGAAGGATCGTGAAACGTGGGGGCGTGAGACGTGAATCGATAATCGTGAATGGGCGTTTCTGTGTTTCAGCATCCCTGTAGCACAGTAGTATTCTTGATGTGAGTAGTAAGTTGTCAGTTGTGAGTAAGTCATTCACGATTGCCGACTGCCGATTCACGTCACTCACCCACGATTCACCTTTGCAATGAAAACTATGTGTTTTACATTTGCATCTATGAATTTTCTCGCTGTTACAGGTATTACAAAAGTAGAACGATCAGAAAATGTGCTTGAAGGTATTCACTTTGGCCAGCAACAATTCCAAAAAATTGCCATTGCCGGGGAAACCGGGTCAGGTAAGAGCACACTATTGAAAATAATAGGAGGGTTAGAACAGGCAACATCGGGAACGGTGCATTTCTTAGGCGAAAAAGTGATTGGACCGTGGGATAAATTAATTCCGGGCCATCCGGGCATTGTGTACCTGTCGCAACAGTTTGAGTTGCCACATTACCTCCGTGTAGAGCAAGTGCTGGAGTACGCCAACCTGTTGCCGGAAGAAGATGCACAACTCCTGTACAAGATCTGCCAGATAGATCATTTGATGAAGCGTAGGACGGATATGCTTTCAGGAGGCGAAAGGCAACGTATTGCACTAGCCAAACTTTTAATTACATCTCCCAAGCTATTGCTATTAGATGAACCGTTTTCTAACCTGGACATGATCCACAAGCAAACGTTGAAACAAGTAATTGCAGATTTAGGCGATAAATTGAAAATAACCTGTATCCAGATATCGCATGATCCGCTGGATAATCTTTCATGGGCAGATGAAATTATAGTAATGCGCGATGGCCTGATCGTACAACAAAATACACCCCACGAAATTTATTACAAACCGGTTGATGAATATGTAGCAGGGCTCTTCGGCAGGTATAATTTATTAACTCCGGCGCAAGCCGCATTGTTTGGTATTGTTACAACAGAAAAAATATTTGTACGACCTGAACAGTTTGAAATAACAACAAGCGGCGTGCCTGTTACCATCAATAAAGTTTCCTTTCTGGGTAATGCCAGTGAAGTAGAGGTGCTCTCTCCTGAAGGAATCATTGTTTTAAACACAAGAAAGCAATATCTGCAAAAAGGAAACAAGATCAATATTGCGTTGAATCGTGAGTCGTGAGAATAGGATCGTGAGCCGTGAATCGATAATCGTGAATGAGCCTACTCACAACTGACAACTCACTACTCACACCAACAATGCTGCTAGGCTACAGAGATGCTGAAACACAGAAAAGTTCATTCACGATTACCGTCTCACGCCTCACGTGTAATCACTTCTCCGGAAATCCTTTGCTTGTTATCGTAGCGCCAGAGTTAATCTTCGGCAAGTCGGCAGGAGAGTCGCCAAACGTATCTTTATAATAAGTCACATTATTTACCACAACATCCGATGCGTTTTTTAATTTAATAGCGTAGCCATTGTCGCTTGCGTGAACTAGTTTCGTTGCAGTAATATTTGCGCCCAGCACATCATCTAAAAATATGGCATAGCGGCTATCTCTTTTTTCATAATTGAAGCTACTGTTCTTTACATCCAGCCCCTTTACATGCCGTGCCCACAAGCCATAAGACGGTTGTACTTTCAGGTTGGAAACATTGTATTGTCCCACACCCAACTCTGGTGGGTTATTAGTGGTATCACTCGCCATGTTGCCCCCTTTTACCAGCACATGTACATCATCAAACGTAATGTTCGTAATATAGCCGGTATGTTTTTTATTAGGCAGTGTAAAATTCAGGCCGCCTTCTACCACAGCCGCATCAGGTAGTTTATAGCCTGCTATAATGGGGGTAGCTTTAGCCTGTGTGCCATCGTACGCTTTCCATCTTTTGCCACTGTAAGAGCTACCACTATATACCTCATATACATCCACCTTGTTTAGCACAATGTTTTCTACCTCACCAATGTTTACATTTTTGATCAGCAGTTCATCATGCTTCTTGCCATCCTCTGTAAATACATATCTGCCGGCATCTGCGCCGATCACACGCCCCCTGTTAGAAATGGAAATAAAAAACGGAGTAGTAGTACGGTACATCTTAGACCTGGAATGTAATATGCCTGTATGACCACAGTTCAGGTGAATATCCCGTACATGTCCGCCATCATTTGTAGAAATAGAAAAGCCTGCTTTGTTGGCCCCCAGTATATAAATATTATCTACACATACATCTGTAATATCATCTGCTGTTTCAGAGCCTATTTGCAACAGGTTGCAGTTTGTATCGCCAATAATGTTTCTAACCCTGTATTTGTGTGCAGTCCTGGTGAAGCCCAAAGAACAATCGGAACCTAATTTTACAATATCATCCGAACTCACCTTAGAATAAATGTTGGTAACGTCTACGTTGTTGCATCCCATGAAGTCATAAATATCACGTGCGTTAGAGCCGGTATTTTTACCCATATACATATCATGTATATTTATGTTGTCCGTACCAGTCGCCAGCAACACAAAATGGCCCGCACGGTCTATGTGAAGCATGTTGTCCGTGTTTTCTTTTGCGCCATTCTTTCCTATATAATACGGCTCGTCCTTCTGCTCATCGTACCACAAGTCTGCCGGGTTATACAAGCCACCTATTTCAATATTGGTACAAAGCTTAAACGTAAACATTTTGTCTGCACGGTTGTCCGGTGCATTATTCATCACCTTATCGCCATTAATGAGGTTGCTATTGCCTGTTATTAGCCCCTGACCCAAAATTTTCACATTATCCAGCCGCTCCCCAAAAAACATAGTGTTGTGAAAGTAATGATGTCCTACATCCTGTTTCGTCATATAATTTTCCGGATCAGTATATGGGCCATTATCAGTTGGCGATAAACCAGAGCGGTATTTTTTATCACTGAACCATGTTGTCTCCGGTGCATCAGCCCCCTTCAAAGCCTTGATCACTGCATCTTTTTCCAGGTATAGATACACATTGCTCGCCATGTGAATGGTACGTACAGCATATACCCCTTTAGGAAAAACAAGTGTACCACCACCTTGTGCATAAATGGCTGCAATCGCTTTATTAATCACATCTGTGTTATCTGCCTGCTCATTTTCCTGTATGCCAAAATCTTTTATACTTTTTTTGCCAGAATAGAAAACAACACTGTTTGATGCGCCTTTATTACTGCCGCTTGTTGCAAACAAGCGAAAAGTATAAAGCCGGTTGGGCGTTAGACCGGAAATGGTTGCCGTTCCTTTTTTAGTGTCCAGTACAGCATTTGCTTTAGACCAATGGTTACCGTTATCAAGCGATTGTTGCAATTCTATGTTGCCTGTAATATCCGCAGGCCAGCTAAAGCTTGTTTGCGTATAAGTATCAGGTGTTTCCCTGTACTGTAAATTGTGGTAAGGGATTCTTTGAAAGTTGGCGATCGGGTTTATCACTGTAATGTTCCCTTCCTCTGATCCAATACCCGCACTCGTAAGTTGTTCAGGTTGCGTAGTGGAATAACTAGCGCGAATAGAATATACACCCGGCGTAGTAATTTTTACATTATCCAGCAGTAGTACGATGTCTACACCGTTTGCCGGGCGCAGATCTATGTGTTTCAGTGTTAATACAGATTGCGATCCTCTTGTAGTAAGGAATGCTTCTCCTGTTTTGCTGTAAGAATAATGTGTACCGGTTCTGCCAATAGATTGCTTTTGCAAGTCTTTCAATTTCACGGTGCCTCGCCCTATAATATTTACAGAAGTGTTTTCTAAAGTAACAGATATACCTTGCGGAAAAACGAAAGTAATGGTAGCATCAGGCGTTCTCTGTCCGGCAGTAAAATTGAGCTGGATCGTATTAGTAGTGTTAGCCGTAATGCTAGCTTGCACTATTTCCAATATGCCCCCCACCGCTGCTGGCGTTGTGCCAATGCTATATTTTTTTACCGGTTTACCATCGGGCATTGCAACACTCAAATAGTCTGTTGCAACTACAATATCAGCAGCATTTTTTTCTGTACCATTTGCAGTGAATAATTTTAAAGAAAGTTGCTCATTTCCTGTTGCTTTTAAAGAAGCTAGCAGTGCAGCAGTTGTAACTGATGTTTTAATTAAACCCTGGTCTTCAGGTGTATCTACTGTAAATGCATACGTGCTGCCGGCAGTAATAATAACTGAATCTGCAGTTATACGTACTATGTGAGACGCATTGTCTTTTACAGCCAGTTGTGTGGTTGTGCCTTTGGAAAAAGCAGGCAGGCTAAGGCTTGTACCTAAAAGCAGCGCGAGCAATATTTTTTTCATATAAGCGTGTAAATAGCAGTGAAGCGGCAATGCAGGCCGGTTATTATAAATGTAATTTTATTTTTTCCGGTTTTTTACACGAAGGATAAACCCGCTTAGTTCTTTGCCAGTTTTAAATACGAATTGTAGAATAATCATCATTATTGTCCGGGTAAAGTTAATAGACAGTTATCTGTAAACGTTTCCCGGAATGAATTGTAGGCAAAAAAGAATAGTTTCAAAATTAGGGGAGTACCCCAATCAGCTTTTTAAAGAGAAACGTTCGGCCTCAGAAAAGCAGCGTTAAGAAAATTGTTATGAACGCCGGAAAAATCCATTGCTGTTTGAGCCATAAGCAACTTACGTACTCACGCTGTAAGCGGCGAGTTCAATGGATTTCGGCGGTCGGGACAATTTTTAGCCTGCTTTTCTGGAGCCTTGATTTTTTTGGTTACTTTTTGTATCAAGACAAAAAGTAACACCGTCGGTAGACAAATGAGCGCTTGCAATTGATGAACCTCCAAGCTTACTCGGACAACAATGATAATAATACACCCAAAGAATAAAGGAAAGATAATCCCGGTAGCTCAATAAAGAAAACTCCGTTGCTCTTATTGTTGATCAATCAATAAATGTAGTAGTGTCACCTGCTACAATGCGTTTGTGTATTAGTTGTAATTGTTCCGGCAATATACGGTCCAGCGATAAAGCAGGCAGTTGATCTATAGGAAAGAAGCGTATATCAGCTATGTCAAATGGTTTTATAAAATTCAGTTCTCCTGTTATTTCGCAAAGCAATACAAATTTGTACACATAAAATGGTTGTGGCGGGTGTGCATATTGTTTCTTATCAAACACAGCAAGCAAACGCGTTACTACGGCATCCAGGCCCGTTTCTTCTTTTACCTCTTTCAATACAGATTCTGCCGGCGTAAGGCCAATGTCTGCCCAGCCGCCGGGTAGCGTCCATTTGTTGTCTGATTTTTCCTGCACCAGTAATAATTCCTTTTGTTCGTTCATAATCCATGCACGAACATCTGTTTTCGGTGTCGGATAGTCTTTCACTTTATCAAAGACCGCAGTCAGTGCTTCTACCGGATTGTTCGTTGTAAGCGCCATTAGTTCTATCGCCATTTCCTGTAGTTGCGTATAGCGCTCCATATTATAATCGTCTGTACTATAAACAAGACCAGTGTCAGCAACAGACTTTATTTTTTGAGCCAGCAACAGTAACGCTTCGTTGATCATATCCTTTCTTTTATAGGAGAATTATTTTCACATGTGGAAATTGTAAAAACACATACGGAAGATATAAAGGAAAAGTTTAATCCGGCTAAAATTCTGTAATGCGTCAAAATCAAGTACAGTAACTCTATCGCATTGAAAATCTGTTTTATTTCAGCTACATTTGTCAGCATGCATATTAATTCAACAATCCACACAATTTTGTTGGCTGATGACGATGAAGATGACAGGCTGCTTTTCGAAGACGCCCTGATGCACGTTAGCAAAGAGATTACGCTGCAAACTGCTGAGGATGGAGCCCGTTTGTTGAAGTTGCTTGGAGATGCATCATCATTGCCCGATGTAATTTTTCTTGATTTAAATATGCCCGGTAAAAATGGTTTTGAATGCCTGCGCGAAATCCGCCAGCAGGATAAGCTACAGCAAATTCCCATTATCATTTTTTCAACAGGTATGCAGGAAGAAGCAATAGACAAAGTGTATGAGCTAGGCGCTAATTACTACATCTGCAAACCATCTTCTTTTCCCGCATTAAAAAACGTATTAGCAAAAGCATTAGCTTTAAACATAGATCCTTCTGAGCAGGCCACACGTGAACATTTTGTGCTTGCCAATAATTAATCTACAGGATGGATCTTCCTGGTAAAACTTCTTAGTTATAGTCCAATGACTGATCTTAAAGATGCTATGCTGCCTGGTAACCATGCAATAGATTTTCTCAGGCAAGCGCCTGTGGGAATAGCCATTTTGCGTGGGCCACACTTTATAGCAGACATGGCTAACGACACCTATTTGCAGATCATTGCACAAACAGAAGATTCATTTGTAGGAAAGCCATTGGCAGAATCGTTACCAGCCGTTATGCCCGCAGTAGGCCCGTTACTAGCCAGCGTGTTGCAAACAGGCGAGCCTTATCACGGTATAGAATATGAAGTGCAGATCAATCGCTTTGGTAAAGTAGAGCGCGCCTTTTTCAATTTCACTTATCAGCCTGTTAAAGATGCGGAAGGAAAGGTAAATAGCATTATGGTGGTAGCTATAGAAGTTACCCAGCAGGTAGAAGCAAGAAGCATGCTGCAGGAGAGTGAGCGTGCATTTCGCAATATGGTAATGCAGTCGCCCATACCTATGACGATTTTTAAAGGGCGGGATTTTGTAATAGATATAGCCAACTATGCCATGCTGAAAACGCTGTGGCGTAAAGATAGGGAAGAGGTGGAAGGACAACGGCTGCTGGATGTGTTCCCGGAACTGAAAGGGCAGAAATACCCGGAACTGTTATACAAGGTTTTTGACACAGGCATAGCTCACAGCGAAAAAGAAAGCATTGCCTATGTAGACTCTAAAGATGGACGTAAAACCTTTTATCTCGATTATGAGTATGCACCATTGTATGACGTAGATAAAAATGTGTATGCGTTGCTGGTAACGGTTACAGATGTTACCAGCAAAGTAGAAGCACGCAGAATAATAGAGGAAGCAGAAGAGCGGTCCCGGCTGGCAATAGAAGCTGCTATGTCCGGTACATTCGACATTAGCCTGCCTGCATACAATGGCATCTGCTCGCCACGCTTCTTCGAAATATTCGGATTGCCTGCCAATGCATCTTTCGGAGATGCGATGGAAAATATACATGAAGATGATTGGGCGCTATGGTGGGAGGCAAAGAAAAATGTAGTAAGTAATGGCGGGTTAAACATAGAGTTGCGCTTGCGGTGGGATGAAGGCTCCGTGCATTGGGTACAGTTGCAAGGCAAAGTGTTTTTTAATGCGCAGGATGAACCCTTCCGTTTGCTAGGCACAGCCATAGATACTACAGCGCAAAGAGAGGCGGAAGTAGCCTTGCGTGCCAGCGAAAAACGGTTTCGTCTGTTGGCAGATTCTATGCCACAGATCATCTGGACTTGCGAGGCAGATGGTAAGCTCAGTTACTTCAACGAAACGCTGTACCGCTACGCAGGTATTACAAGAGAGGATATAAAAATACATGGAGGCTTGTCTGTTGTACACCCGGACGACAGGGAGGAAAATATGCGCAAGTGGTTACACTCCGTCAGCACAGGGGAGGCGTTTCTTTTTGAACAACGCTTTCGCAGGCATGACGGCACCTACAGGTGGCAACTGTCCAGGGCGCTGCCACAATATGATGAGCATGGCAATATAGAAATGTGGGTAGGTTCCAGCACCGACATTCATGATCAGAAAACATTTGTAGACCAACTGGAACAAAAAGTAAAAGAGCGTACCAAAGAATTAGAACTAGCCAACAAAGAATTGGAAGTTAAGAACCAGGAGTTATCCTCCTTTGCATACATCTCCAGCCACGATCTGCAGGAGCCGCTTCGTAAAATACAAACATTCACCTCTCGCATAGCAGAGACAGAAGCAGCTCTCTCAGCAGTTAACCGGCAATATTTTTCCCGCATACAAGCCGCTGCCGGCAGAATGCAAACACTGATCAAAGACCTGCTGGCATACTCACGTACAAACAGTGCGGAGCATGAATACACGCTTACAGACCTGAACCAGATGCTGCGGGAGATCAGGCATGAACTGCTGGAAAACCCGGCAAATAAACATGCAGCTATTCATGTAGCTCATTTACCGGTAGTGCGCGTGATCACATTCCAGTTTCACCAGCTCTTTACAAACATCCTGTCCAACTCACTCAAGTTTGCTAAAGAGAACATGCCAACTATTATACACGTGCAATATGAAACGGTCAATGGCGATATGGAGAATGAACATGGCTTGAAGCCAGGCACGACATACCACCACATTACCATTTCGGACAATGGCATAGGTTTCCTGCCCGAATATAGCCAGCGCATTTTTGAAGTGTTCCAGCGCCTGCATGGTCGCCATGAGTATGAAGGAACAGGCATCGGGTTAGCTATTTGTAAAAAAATAGTGGAAAACCACCACGGCATCATTTATGCCAACTCTATTCAAAATAAAGGAGCTGATTTTCATATACTTATACCTGTTTCAGAAATAAGTCACCCCCTGTAAGGTCAATGCAAAACCGTTAATTATTCCTGATTGCGTAAACGGTTTTTCCCGATTGCTACAATAATGCCCGTTGCATAGGGGCAATTTTGCGCCCGAAGAAAAAAATTACGATGAAGAGTAAACTATTAGCAATCGGTATTTTATTCCTGGCTATCCTTTCTGTAAAAACCACATTCGCGGCAGATGGAGATGATAACCTTGATGAAAACGCGGGCATTATCAAAGGCAAGGTTACTACAAACGATGGTAAGCCGGCGGCGGCTGTAACAGTGTTACTGAAAGAGACAGGTAAGACCATCTTGGCAAGTGATGAAGGAGGGTTCGCATTCCGTAATATAAAAGCAGGTGAGTATACCATAGAAATATCATTGGTAGGCTATGAAACACTAATCAAAACAGTAAGTGTTGCTGCCGGTAAAACAACCAATGCACAGCTAAAACTAACTGTATCTGAAAAGCAACTGGAATCGGTTTCCGTTATTGCATCACGCAACCGCTTTAGCAAAAAAGGAAGCGAGTATGTAGCAAAAGTTGCATTGAACAATCTTGAAAACGCACAGGTTTATACCACTATCACCAAAGATGTACTGAACCAGCAGCTCATTTTTTCTATAGACGACGCTATGAAAAATGCGCCGGGCGTACAGAAAATGTGGGACGCAACAGGGCGTGGTGGAGACGGCGGTGCGTATTACAATATGCGCGGTTTTATTGTACAAAGCCAATTGAGAAACGGCATTGCCGGTAATGTAACTTCTCGTATAGATGCAGCGAACCTCGAAAACATAGAAGTCATCAAAGGGCCGTCTGCTACTTTGTTTGGCAGTACACTTACATCCTATGGTGGCCTCATCAACAGGGTTACGAAGAAACCTTACGACAGGTTAGGTGGCGAGCTTACATACGCTACAGGTAGCTATGGCTTCAACCGCCTGAGTGCAGATATAAATACGCCGCTTGACTCTGCTAAGAATTTGTTGTTCCGCCTGAATACGGCTTACAATTACGAAGGCAGCTTTATGGACAACGGTTTTTCCAAAGGATACGTTATTGCACCCAGCGTATCTTATAAAGTAAACGACAAGCTTTCATTTTTAATAGATGCTGAACTATATGGTGGCAGCAACTCCTCCCAGCCTTTTATCTTCTTTTATTTTCCTGCATCACAACTTGGTGCAACAAGGGCAGATCAACTGGGTATAGATTACAAACGTTCTTACTCGGCCAACAGCATTTACCAGACATACAAGAGCACAAACCTCTTCGGACAGATGACGTATAAAATGTCTGATAAATGGACGTCACAAACAAACATCACTACATCATATAGCTTTTCAAACGGCCCTTATGCCTACTTCTACCTGATACCAAACTCAATAGTAACAGGCAACCCAAATGCGATAGGTGCGGATTACTTAGCAAGGGCAGATCAGTCTACTGCTAACAGCGAAATGCGCACAACAGAAATTCAACAAAACTTCATCGGCGATTTTAAGATAGGTAACGTGCGTAACCGTTTTGTAGCAGGGCTTGATTATTTTGAGCAGAATTCAAACCAGCTTTTCTATGGATTGAATTTCGATACCATTCCTAAGAATGGCACTATTCCTAACTACGAACATTTTAATGGCGATAAATTAGACTCAGCATTAAAAAATGGTAAGCCGTGGACATATCCTTCCCGTTTTAAAACAAATACATACAGCGCATACGTATCTGATGTGGTAAACATTACAGATAACCTGATCGCATCCGCTGCATTGCGTATTGATTATTTTGACAACAAAGGATCTTTTGATATGACTACCGGTAAATATTCCGGCAACTATACACAAACAGCATTATCTCCTAAGTTTGGTTTAGTGTACCAGCCTGTCAAAGACGTAATATCTATTTTTGGTAACTACCAGAATGGCTTTACGAATAAGACAGGTACAGACTTCAACAACAAAACGTTTAAGCCGGAGAAAGCGATGCAGTGGGAAACCGGTGTGAAAGTAGCGGCGCTGGGTGGTAAACTAAATGGTACGATCAGTTACTACAACATTAAAGTAAGTGATATGATCCGTGCAGATATGCTGCATCCTAACTTCTCTATACAAGATGGTACACAGGTGAGCAAAGGAATAGAAGTAGATGTAAATGCTAATCCTGCACAAGGCTTGAATGTACTGGCAGGCTTTGCGTACAACGATTCTAAAATGACAGAAGCAGATGCTGATGTGCAAGGCAGAAGGCCGGCAACAGCAAGTTCTCCTTATACAGCCAACCTGTGGATCGGTTACAAAATACCACATGGTAAAGCACAGGGTCTCGGTTTTGGTTTCGGTGGTAACTACGCAAGCGACAACAAAATACTCAACAGCGTGTACTATGGGGAGTTTATTCTGCCAGCCTATACTATCCTGAACGCAAGCGTGTTTTACGAAGCAACAAAATTCAGGGTAGGTGTGAAGGTAGATAACCTTACCAACAAAGAATACTGGACTGGTTACACAACTATGAACCCACAAAAATTAAGAAGTATAACGGGAAGCGTTTCCTTCAAGTTCTAAAGTATGGCGCTTAAAAAGTGGATTGGTAAAATACATTTATGGTTAGGCCTGGCATCAGGCCTAATCGTCGTTTTTCTCGGTATCACTGGGTGCATCCTGGCTTTTCAGCGGGAGATAGAATCTGTTACTGTACCTTATCAGAACGTGCAGCCGCAGCATGCAGCTATGCTACCCCCCAGCGAGATTACTAAAATAGCCAACGCGCATCTGCCCGGTAAGCAGCCACATAGCATTGCCTATGGCGTAAAGAACAAAGCTGCACAGGCTATCTATTACGGAGAGGATTATTACTACATCATTTATGTAAATCCCTATAACGGGCAAGTGCTGAAAGTGCGCAACATGAACCGCGATTTCTTTCGTATCATGATCAACGGGCATTTTTATTTATGGCTGCCCCCAACTATAGGGCAACCGATCGTAGCAACGGCAACATTGATCTTTCTCATTATGCTAATCACGGGCATTGTATTGTGGTGGCCACGCAATAAAGCAGCACGTAAACAACGCTTCTCCATAAAATGGAATGCCAAGTGGAAGCGTGTGAACTATGACCTCCACAATGTCCTCGGTTTTTATATGACCTGGATCGCCATCTTCATAGCTGTTACCGGCCTGGTATGGGGCTTTCAGTGGTTTGCCAATTCCATCTACTGGACGGCTTCCGGCGGAAAGAAAATGATCCAGTGGGAAGAATCTTATTCCGATAAAAAGAACATCGCACTAAAATCTGCTGCTCCGGCAATAGATCTTATCTGGCAAAAAATGACGCAGGAGAATCCTGCTGCACAGGTAATAGAAGTACACCCGCCCACCAGCGATTCAGCTTCCATAGAAGCGGTTGCCAACCCGGATGAAACAACTTACTGGAAAAGTGATTATCGCTATTTTGATCAATATACCTTGCAGGAAATGCCTGTAAGGCACCTATACAGCCGCTTTAGCAAAGCCACCGCAGCAGATAAGATCATGCGGCTAAACTACGATGTGCATACAGGTGCAGTGTGGGGCATTGCCGGTAAAATAATGGTCTTTTGCGCCAGCCTGGTAGCCGCCAGTTTGCCCATCACCGGATTCCTTATCTGGCGGGGACGAAGGAAGAAAAAGAAAAAAATGGCGTGATGGCCAGCAGCGGTTTTTCATAGCATCGGTTGTTGTGTCACTCACTTGTACTGTAGATCGTTATTCAGCAATCATATTTGTTCGCCCCGGCGTGTGTCCTCACGCGCCGGAAAGTAACTGGTTCGTGAGGACACGAACCAGGGCGAAGTACAGCCGTATTTAGTTGAAAGCCTTCGTGGAAACACGGGGCTTTTTTTGTTTCCTCTATTGAGGGACGTTGAGGGGAGTAATTTATCTTTATATAACGGTAAAGTAAAAACATGAAACAGACCCTAATCTTCCTTATTCTTATTTTGAAAATTCTATTTGCAAAAGCTGATCTGCCAGGCTCTGCATATCAGTACACGCTGTATTCTCAAAATGGAAAATTCTATTATAAGTCAATTCCTTTTTACAATTATGATCAAACGAATTTTGGAAAAACGATGGTTTATGATGCAAAAACAAAGAAAAAATTGTATCAAATCGATAATTACCTGGCAAGAAGAGCATTTATAAGTAATAATGGTAAATCACTAGTAACAACTACCTATTGGATGTGGGGGCATGATAATTATGAGAATCAACCACTCATTGAATTCTATATTAACGGAAAGAAGGGAAAAAGTTATTTTGTGGATGATCTGAGCATGAATAAAACAAAGTTGATAAAAACTTCTTCTCATACGTTGTGGTATGATCAAATGTTCATTAATAATGATACACTTTTTATATTGACATTAGATAATAAAGCAATATTGATTGATGTCAATAAAGCAGAAATTGTGGGTAAGATGGACGAGGCATTTATCCTCAACAGATTTAATAAGAAGAAGCTGCCAGAATTAAAATCTACTGTACAGTATGATATAAAATACCCCGATAGATACCAATTTCCGGATTTAGCAAATGGAAAGGATTTCAGAAGTGCATTGAAGGATGGACTTAATAAAAAAGAGACAGCGACTTATGATAGTTCTAAATATTACATAATGGTTTATGGAACAGTAGACAAACAGGGGAAATGCGAATTATTTACATTATCAACTAGTGTTGACGGAAAAGATAATGAAGCTTGGAGTAAAGAGGTAGCTGGATGGATTACAAAACAACGATATAAAATAAATCTGATTCCAGTGAACTGTGATAAATGGGTTTTTGAGGAGTATTTTTATCTGATAGACAAATAATATTTATTTTTTCATAACATGCTTACTTATACGCCGGAATTTGAGTAAAGGATATTGAGGAGGGACGTGGATTTTCTCGTAAACCAAACTGTATGATTCTTATGCCAATGCGAAAGTTTACACTAATTGTGATAATGATCTTCATCGTTATCACAACCTCGTGTTTCTACATGAGGAGGCCGAAACAGCTCTTTGTTATAAAGCAGTTAGATACTACAATTCATGTAATAAAAGTTCCTATCACAGAGCTAGCTCTCAATTATAAAAAATATCACGGAATGTATATTGAGACAACTGGTACATTTCGTCAGGCGTTTGAAGAATTCGCTATTTATACCGACACAAACATAATGGGCGAATCTGGAAGTTTTTGGCTAGATACTAATAGCGATCTTCAAATTAACACTAAGGCTTTTGATAGTATGAATGATAAAAAGATCACGATAAAAGGAATGGTTGATACAACAAATAAGGGGCATTTGAATTCCTATCTTGCAGTAATTGGGAAAATCTATTATTGGGCAGCAGAATAAATATAATGCGATTATGGCAGAGATAATGAAAGAAAGATCAATTGCTTACGAACTTACTAATAAACAGCGAAAATATTTTGGCTTATCGCCTGTAGCAGAAAGTTGGGAAAAAATAACATTTAGTGATACTATTAGTATTTATTTCGAAGGGGATGAAATTGTAAAAATATTGAACTATGCTTGGGGTTACCTGGAATATGATGCAGAGATTGTTACAAGAAACAGGCAAGTGTTGCTTCCTAAAACCACAAGAGGTAAAGAACAGAAGTTTTCCATTCCCAAGGTATTAAAAATTAAAGGATCGGGTATTCAATTTTCAGGTTCGTTTAATGGCGGTGGAATTCACGTGTATGACAATAAAAGAAATATTTTTTTCATTAAAAGTTACTTTGAAGATGGCGAGATAAAATCATATACAGATATTGCTAATTGGGTCTCTAAATACATGGAGTCAGTTGGTGACGATTATTTTAAATGGCTAAGTGATCAACTTTCAAATAGCAGACTAAGGGTTGCCGCTAAGGAAGGTGATATTATTGCTTTTAAAATAGCATCTAATGAATATGGATTTGCAAGAGTACTGATAGATAGTTATAGGCATATAGTGAGAGGAAGTGCAAGCGATATACATCCTTCTTTTCATCCACGATCTTTAATTGTTGCCCCGTATGCCTATTATGCTAATTCTCTGAATATTGATATTGATAAATTAATTTTAATGAAAGCATTGCCGGCACTTTGCATATTTGACCTGGAGGTTTATAGAGGAGAAATGCCAATAATTGGGCATAGGCCATTATCAGTAGCGGATGCGAAAATTACTATGTCGAAAGATAGCGGAACTTTCCTTACTATTCCTTACTCGAAAAGCGATATTCAGAAGTTTATTATTGATGATGAAAATGCTGAATAGTGTCAATTTGCTCTGCTCGTCGCGATGAGCGGAGCTGTTCGACATGTTAGCGTAGCGCATGTCGAACTATAGATAAAGGAGATTTAAATCTCCCTATAAACAGTACTCAATAAAGATGACTCAATGGAAATAATCTACCCGCCAGACGCAGCCACATTTCTCGAAAGCGTAAAAGACGTATTGCTTGCGGATGAAGTGAATGGCAATTTATTATTGGGTATTGCAGATACATTAGTAAAGAATAAGTTTACCTATGGTGATGCCGAACCATTCTTTGCAATAATATACCAGGAGCAACAGGTTGCTTTAATGGCGATCATGACGCCTCCACATAAGTTATTGTTGTATAAAGGACACGATTGCAGCGAAGAAGCAATTGCTTTACTCGGAAAAGAAGTATATGCAAAATTGGGTAATATCACAGGCGTAAATGCAGAAAGAAACCTTGCACAAGCGTTTGCAGACAAATGGGCGATAATTGCCGGTTGCAATTATACAATAGAAATGCAATTGCGCGCATTTAAGCTGACCCATGTAAACGACTATACAAGACCCGCAGGTATGTTTCGTGTTGCACTTCCGGAAGACTTGCAAATAATAACGCAGTTCATAGGAGAATTTTCAGTTGAAGCAAACGCAGCAGTTAGTGCGGATAGAGTGAACGAAACTGCAAAAAATGGGATTGCTAACGGAGAAATATATGTATGGGAAGATACCACTATTGTTGCCATTGCTAAGGCCGCGCGCCCGACAAACAATGGGATGGCAATAGGATACGTATATACCCCTAAGCTGTACAGGAATAAAGGATATGCAACAGCAGTAGTAGCGGAACTGAGTAAGAAAGTTCTCGCTTCCGGGAAAAGTTTTTGTACGTTATATACAGATCTATCCAATCCAACTTCTAATAGCATCTATCAAAAAATAGGCTACCAGCCCGTTAGTGACAATGTGAATTATTCATTTGTTTATAAAGGTGTATAGAAGAAAAGATGTTAATAGATTGACTGTGTTCTTGTTTTTTAAATAATCCTTATGGCAACAAGAAGTTTTATAGTGTTCTATGCTATTGGTTTTTATCTGATCATAGCTGTTTCATGCCGAACAACTGCACCGTTGGTATCCTCAAAATTTCAGCTTGATACATCAATAAGTCCAATAAAAATTCCAATGGAAAAACTCATTTTTGAGTTCAAAAAATATCATGGAAAGTATATAGAGACAACAGGGTTGTTTTATAGTGGATTTGAAATGTTTGCTATATTTCCTGATCCCCAAACAGCAATGATTTCTCAAGGATTTTGGCTGAAAACAGGGCCTGGGATAGATATAAAGAAGGATGTGAATGGCAAAAAAATAACAGTCAGGGGCATTTTAGATACTACTTATCATGGGCATATGGAATCCTACCTCGCTTCGATTGTAAAAATATATTCGTGGCAGCAGAAGTAGAAAGTAATCAATTGCTCTGTTCGATCGCGAAGCTTATGAAAAATATCAAGATTGCCTTTCAGTTTTCTCCCCTTGCAAAAATGTGCCCGGAGTCTTATATTGGCCTATCGTAAAAATCAACCCGGACATGAAAAAAATTACCTTTCTGATTGTTGTCATTTCTAGTATAGTATGCCTTGCGCAAGGCCAGGTGAATAGTAAAAAAAACGATCCTAGGATTGACTCCCTTACTAAGAAATTGGATCAACAAATTCAGCATATAACTTCTTTGGCTACAGAGAAAGATCGCCTTCAATTAGAAGTAGATCATTTATTGGAAGACAAAAAAAAGTTTGATTATTGGGGGCTTATTCCATGGGGATTTACGGTTATCACAATAGTGCTTTCTATATTGGTTTATAGAAGAGATGTGTCGTTTAGGAATATTTCCTTTGTAACAGAGGCAAATAAGATGAAAGCCAGTGACCCTACGCTTTGGGGATTTTACAACAGTTATTCCAAAGACTATATATCGGAAATTGTAGCAGAGCAAGGATCGAGGATTACTATCACTGGGGCAGAAGATTTTGAGGCAAAGAAGGAGGGGAAATTGTCCTTAAAAGGAAATGGAAAATATATAAAGGGCAATAATGATCCTATTGATTTTTCTGATAGTGAAATAGCTATAGCAGCGGGCGAGAAAATAAGAATAGATGGCGAGGACGCTGTCACAGTTGAGATAAAAGAAGGTGCACTTATTAGTTTTAAAGGGACAGAAAGCAAGAAGAATAAAGCAAAAATTCGTGCTTATTGTTATTACAAATTGAATTCTTTTGAACTGATTTTTAATTATAATAAGCTAACTGTATTACCAAATAAAGTTTGGGAAGATTACATGATCAATTCTTTGATAGATTCTGAAATCTTTTATGAAATAGTGAAAAATGAAAGTAAAGGATATTTGTACAATAAGAAATACAGGAGAAAGTTGGAAGACTTTATGGGAATAGCTGACCTTTGTGAAGGTAAAAGTAAAGACGATAAACAGAAGATTGTTGATAAAAAGAAATCTCTGATTAAAAAATATAGGAGAGGAAAGGTCAAAAAAGGCGACAGTATGGATGTTCTTGAAGAAAGACGTAAAAAATGGAATTTTTTTTAAACGAAAAAAGAGAATGACTAAAATAGTTTACATAATTGTTGTTGCCGTATTAATATCGTGCGGACAAAGAGGTAACTCTGGGAGTAAAATTGTGAAGACAGATTCTTTACCTGGTCAATCAAATATGGGAGGCAATACACATATTGTCCTAGTAAATAAAACGATAAAATTTCTTTGGCGTGAAGATAAGTATGACACAGAGCTAAAAGATACTTTCTATTCAATAAGCATTAATGATACCTTTTGTAAAACTATCACAGATCCTGAAAGAGCTGCCCTTGGGTATGTTGCTACGTTTATAGGAAATGAATGTGAATGGGACGGAGAGGCAAAAGATGATAGAAGCAATCTTAAGTGTAAAATATTAGATGCATTAAATCTTGGCTACCAATGTTCGGAAAGACATCTTGGTTTTCTTAGAAAATGGTTTAAAAATGACACTGCTGTTCAAGAAGAATTAAAGGTAGATAATTGTCCAACTACTCCAAATGGAGCAACCATCCAGAATACGTTTGATGAAATAATACTAACAGTTAAAGGGAATGATATTGTAGTATCTTTTGCTGCAAACGGAGTAAACTTGCGTGAAGGAAATAGTTGGTCATGGACAGAATCAGACCATTTCTTATTTGACGGTGATAACATTCGCTTGATAAATAAAAATAAGTCGAAAGTAAAACATGAGCATTCTTCAAAAATGGAATAAATTTTGACAAAGCAGATTTTCAATCTATCTAAACAATACACACCAATGGAAAACGCCTTCAAAGAAAAAGCCGATCAGCTCTTTACCCAAATCATTACAGATGCCCGCTGGAATATAAATGATGAAATGTTGTTTAATGTATTTGGCTTTACCTATTACGGCTACTGCTTCGCACTAGGCAACGCCATACATTTTCTGGATCCGTCAGACATCAACCAGTATGTAGAAGATAAATTGATTAGTCTTGGTGCCGGTAAGAAATACGTCACCGGTATGATCGAGTATGCTGCGTCTACATTTACTGAGCAGCAGGATGATGTGTATGCACAACTGGTTGATATCGGTTTTTCACACATTGCGTCAGATGGCTGGACTACACTGATCGATTCTATTTTCACAAACGCACAGGCATTAGCAAGCAAGGCCTGAATTTTTTAGTTGTTGCGGGTAATAACTAATAGTATGGTTTATGAAGCACGATGGAGGTATTTTTTGCTTTCTCCAACAATTCTTCTTTTAATCTGTTAGTAAGTGCCAATACAACTAAATATGTTAAGAGATCAATTGCAACAACTAGCGCAAGCGCAACAAGGGCCGTGTGTAACCATCTCATTAGCTACACACAGAACACATCCTGATAACCTGGCAGATGCCATACAGCTTAAGAACCTGGTAAAAGAAGCAGAAGAAAGGCTGCTGAAAGAATACGATAAACGTGCCATTGCACAATTGCTGGAAAATCTACAATCGATTGAAAAAGAGATCAATCACGAATACAATACAGAGGGCCTCTACATATTTGCATCAAATGAAGTGAAAGAGATCATTAAAACAAGCTGGCCACCAGAGTCAGACTCTGTTGAACTGGATAATCGTTTTTCGCTTAGAAATTTAATCAAATCCTATAACCGGTCAGAAACTTATTATATCTTGTATCTATCCCAGTCCGGTGTACAACTATATGAGGCATTGAATGACAGAGTGATCGCAGAAATAAAAGAAGGCGGATTTCCTTTTAAGGAAAATACGCATTATCATACAGATAGCCTGAAGAATAGCGATCCTAAAAGCGTAGATAACAAGCTGAAAGAATATTTCAACCGTATAGATAAAGGTGTAGTTCATGTATTGAGAGATAGCGGGTTGCATTGCATAGTAGCTTCTACAAAATACAATTATGACCTGCTGCTATCTGTTGCAGATGTGCCGCAGATCTATTCAGGCCATATTCCGGTAGACTACAATAACAATGATCTGCACCACCTGGCATCTGCCGCGTGGGAAGTAATAGCAGCTATACAGAAACAACGCCGGGCAGATGCTATTGGAGACGTGTTAGCAGCTATATCAGCAGGCAAAGTAGTAACAGATATACAGGAGATCTGGCGTGCTGCGCATGAAGGCCGTGGTGATACGTTACTGGTACGGAATGAATTATCTATTCCCGCAGGTATTTTTAAAACGAATATAGAAGTGAACGAAGACCGGACAACACCGGGCGTTACAGACGATATAGTAAGCGATATAGCATGGCAGGTATTGTCAAAAAATGGCAAAGTGTATTTTACAGATCAGCCACAACTGGAGCAACTAGGCGAAATCGCGCTTAAAGTACGTTACTAAAAACCAAATATATATGCCTCACAAGACCCTTCTCCTTATTGCATGCGCAGTAAGCATGTCGCTCATTTCCTGTAAGCAACAAAGCAATAGCAATCAAACTGCCAAAGATTCTGCAACAATTACCATTCCGGCCAAAGACGTACTAACCGGGCAAGTGCTTACGGAAGAACAACAAGCCGCACTTACACCTGCAAGTGTATTGCAACTGCTGAAATCTGGTAATGCAGATTTTATAAATGATGAGCTAACCGTTCGTAATAATTCCGCGCGGGTGCGTGAAGCTGCCATCGGGCAATTTCCCAAAGCGGTTATCCTTTCCTGTCTTGACTCCCGCGTACCTGTGGAAGATGTTTTTCATTGTGGAATCGGCGACCTGTTCGTAGCACGCGTAGCGGGCAATATTACAAACGAAGATATTAATGGTAGCCTGGAGTATGCCTGTAAGGTATCCGGCTCAAGGCTCATACTCGTGCTGGGACATGAGTATTGTGGCGCTATTAAATCTGCGATTGGCAATGTGCAATTGGGTAACATCACCGCACTGCTGGCAAAAATACGTCCTGCTGTAGATAGTCTTGCAAGCTTCAAAGGTGAAAAGACGGCTGATAACAACGATTTTGTACATGCCGTATGTGAAAAGAATGTAAGATTAACTATACAGAATATACGTAAGCAAAGCTCCATCCTGAAAGATATGGAAGCGCAAGGCCAGATCAAGATCGTTGGCGCCGTATATAACATGACGACGGGGAAAGTGATGTTTATGGAATGATAAAATAATGTTCAATACTCAACGTTCAATGACCAATTTTTAATTGAACGTTGAGTATTGAACATTGGTCATTGAATATTTTTCCTTTGGCATTCGAGATTCCTTGTTCGAGATTCCCGCCTGATCTCAACTTGCAAGAACTCTCCCTGTGCCGTACATTCGCTGCATGCAAGAGACCAAAGAGCAACGCGATTTTGAAAACGGTGTACGTATATCTACAATATGGGAATGCGACGGTATAAAGCTGGGACATTCGGTTTCAAAGTTTACAGAGCTCACCAGTTTTTCCGGTAGCAGCCAGGCAGATGTAGTACGCATGCACTTTGGAATGAAAGGCGATTACAAGTTTACCTATAAACAATTGGATGCGTCCTATGATCTGCTCGGAGGCCATCACAATATCATGTATTCCAAAGAATTTGATATTACGGTCGAAAGTAAAACCCTCGAAATAGAAACCTTTGGCATACAGTTCCCCGTACAATTGTTCATACAGTTCACACAAAACGCCAGCGACAAACTTAAACGCTTTGCAGATGATGTGCTGGCGGGTAAAAGCGTGATGCTGTCAGACAGATGGGGGGCAATAGATTTCGGCATCCAAAATATTATTCAGCAGGTGATCGATTGCAGTTATTCCGGCGAGCTCAAGCATATGTTCCTGCTATCTAAAAGTGTAGAGCTGCTGGTACTCTGTGCCGATGCATACGACCATGCCAACAGGCAGGAAACCTTCATAAAGAATAATGCCGATAAGGAAAAGATCATCGCAGTACGCGATATCATCAATGAAAGGGTAATTGATCCACCCAGTCTTACACAGATCGCGCGAATGGTGGGCATTAACGAGTTCAAACTGAAAAAAGGCTTTAAAGAAACCTTCAGCAATACTGTATTTGGCTACCTCGCCGAACAACGCCTTTACCTGGCGCAACGTTACCTGAAAGATACAGACAAGACTGCTGCCGAAATATCGATGGAACTGGGATTTGCAACACCGCAGCATTTTAATAATGCGTTTAAAAAACGTTTTGGCGTAACACCTTTTACCCTTAGAAATAATCCGTAAAATGCAATCCGGTAGAAATTACAGTAATTAATATTGTGCAGCAAAAGCGTTGCAACGGTTATCCTGCCAGAGTGGTCCACTTTCGAGAAGAATAATTGAAGTAAAATGCCAACTTTAAAAAGTGGACCACTCTAACAGGATACCAACGCACTTTATTAATCAATTTAAAATTATATACAATGAGCAAGCCATTGATCGTAAGCAATACGATAGAAATAGATGCGCCCGCATCTAAAGTTTGGGACATACTCACTCAACCGGAACAGACAAAAAAATATATGTTCGGCTGTGAAACCGTATCTGACTGGAAAGTAGGCAGCGAGCTGCTGTGGAGAGGAACATTTGATGGCGTAGAACTGGTTGCTGTAAAAGGCCACATTAAAGAGATACAGCCTGGTAAATTATTAATCTACACCACTTTTGATCCCAATAACCCTGCACTGAAAGATGTGCCGGAAAACTACCTGGACGTAACCTATAAGCTGACAGAGCAGAATGGTAAAACCACGCTTGACGTGTCACAGGGAGACTTCTCTACGGTGGAGGAGGGGGAACGCCGCTATACTGAAACCTATAACAATGGTGATGGATGGAATCCTGTGTTGGTACATATAAAAGCCATTGCGGAAGAATAGATCAATGTAACGGCAGGAATATTTTGCAGGTTTCTGTTTAGCTAACTTATTGAAAAAGCGATCGGAATATATAGCAGGTCTATACATAAAAAATAGTGGCGCTTTTCCCCTTAATGAAAACGCCACTACTTTAGATGGCCGCAAGCGGCTGCACAGGTCATAACCTCTATCCATAGGTTAGGCAAGAATAGGTGAATGGTCAGGTTAACAACTGATGCTCGTTGAATAAATATCTTAAACAATATCTTCAAATTATTGCATCATCGTATTTTTTATTAGCACAATTGTACTAATTTGTAAAACCAACCTTTCATATCTATTTATCCAAATAACTAAAACCAATGCCTAACAGTCGCAATAGGTCTGTCATTACTATACCCCCTGACAAACGTTTGCATACACTCATTGAAAACCGTCGCATATTTAATCTTGATAAAGTAGAATTGAGCATTTTTGACACTTGCCAAACCTCTTATTGCATTCCTTTTGTCTGCAATGAATTTGTAATCTCCCAGATGATCAAAGGAAAAAAAAAGGTCAATTTCCTGGGCGAACCGGTAATGGATTATATGCCGGGAGAAACACTCATTATTCCGCCAAACGAAACATTGATGATCGACTTCCCCGAGGCAAGCATGGAGAACCCAACACAATGCATTGCACTGGCAGTAAGTGAGCAATACATAGATGATACGATCGACTACCTGAATGAACATTATAATAGTAATAAGGAAGAAATACACCACTGGAGACTGAATACAGAATATTATCACTTCTTCTACACACAGGAAATGGTAGAGCAGATAGGTAAAATAGCGCATATATGTATGAGTGATGATAAAGCAAAAGACATTTATGCAGACCTGCGTATAAAAGAGTTGCTGATCCGCCTCATGCAACATCAGAACCGGGAGGTGCTCACTTATGAGTCTAAGCGCAATAGTAACAGCAGCAGCATGCACCATGTGCTAAACCTGATACATGAAAATATAACAGAGAAGATCTCTATAGATCACCTTTCTAAAAAAGCCTATCTGAGCAGGAATGTTTTTTTCAAAAAGTTCAAAGAAGAAATAGGCGTAACGCCTGTTGAGTATATAAACGTGGAGCGTGTGCGCATGGCTAAGTACCTGCTGGCAACAGCACACGAGCTGTCTGTAGCTGAGATAAGCGTGCGTTGCGGTTTTTCTGATGCCAATTATTTCATACGCATGTTTAAAAAAATAGAAGGGCTAACGCCGAAAGCATACCAGTTAGAAAGTCGACAACAAAAAAGCTAATGCCACTGGAATGAGTTAAATTCACTGTATGAAAAAAGCAGTTATTGTAGGTGGACAACGCATTCCATTTACAAAGTCATATACAAACTATGCCAACGTTACCAATCAGCAAATGCTGATTGCATGTATAGAAGCACTGATAGATAAGTATAAACTGGAAGGGAAAACATTAGGTGAAGTAGCCTGTGGCGCACTAATGAAAGCGCCGAGTGATTTCAGCCTTACACGCGAATCTGTTTTGGGAACAAGATTAGATCCGCATACACCTGCTTACGATGTGCAACGTGCCTGTGGTACCAGCCTCGATACTACTATACAAATATGCCTTCGCATTATACACGGGCAAATAGATGTAGGCATAGCAGGTGGTAGCGACACTAACAGCGATATTCCTTTAGTACTGCAAAAAAGCCTGCGCAATAAATTATTCGCCTTACGTAAAGCCAAACGCTTTGCAGAAAAATTAAAGATCATATTCGGTATAAAGATCAAAGAGCTCTCGCCTGTGTTTCCGGCTGTAGTAGAGCCAAGAACAGGGTTGTCTATGGGGCAGCATACAGAGCGTATGGTGCAGGAGTGGAACATCTCGAGAGAAGAGCAGGATAAGCTGGCATACGAAAGCCATATGAAGGCAAGCAAAGCATACGACGAAGGCTTTTATAAAAAACTGGTCGTTCCATTCCAGGGAATAGAGCGGGACACTATTATAAGAAGTAATACAACACTGGAAGCGCTGGCTGCGTTAAAGCCCGTCTTCGACCGCTCAGAAAAAGGCACGTTAACTGCTGGCAACAGTACATTACTTACGGATGGTGCAGCGGCAGTACTCATTGCATCGGAAGAATATGCGCAATCACAAGGCTGGCCCGTATTGGCGCATTTTGTAGATGCACAGACGGCAGCGGTTGATTATGTAAATGGCGAAGGGCTGCTAATGGCGCCTACGCGTGCTATACCCGTATTACTCCAGCGCAACAATCTTACCCTGCAGGATTTTGACATTTATGAAATACACGAAGCCTTCAGCGGACAAGTACTCTGCACATTAAAAGCATGGGAAGATGAAGCCTATTGCAAATCTATCGGTTTGGAAAAAGCATTAGGTTCTATTGACAGAACTAAACTGAATATAAAAGGCGGCAGCGTTGCTATCGGTCATCCGTTTGCAGCAACCGGCGCGCGCATTGTAGCGCAGACCGCAGAACTATTGGCCGCACGTGGTGGCGGCAGAGCATTGATCTCCATCTGCACAGCCGGCGGCATGGGCGTAGCGGCCATACTGGAAGCGTAAGGTAGGAGGAAGAAATGGATTTCCTTACACCTCAAACCTTATGGCTTTACGCCTCTCTCCTGAATTCCTCTATATCATTAATAAATTCCTGCGCCTTTAACACATACGTCCATTCAGGGCTATTGAATAAAATTTTGAACCAGCGTTTATCCTTGTTCTCATACCGGATGTTGCGGAACAACCAGAGCGAAGCCAGCGTAAAGAGCAGCGCAATAGGTAGAGTAATAAAGACCACGCTTTGCCAATCATTACGCAGCCATTCCGGACTAATAAACCAGGTGCAATAGAATGGCGCCTGTAAAAACAAGATACGCGTAACGTTAATCGTAGACAGTTGTAGCGTTGCCAGTCTTTCCTGCGTTTCTACAATGCTTTCACTATTATTGATCTGCCGTATCAGTACAATGTGTTTGATGTAAATGACAATAGCAATGGTGGTGAATAACATGATCATGCTTAAAGAGATAACAAAGAAGATCTTTGAAAGCACAAGTGAATGCACAACCAGGAAGCCTAGCAGCAGTACCCAGATAATACCGAGTACAACAGCCACTGTTTTAATAGTGATCAACCTGTTGAGCCTGGCGCCTGCTTTCTGCTTTTGCAGTTCTTCAAAACATTTCATATTCAGCACCCATGACTGCATATTCAGTATCCGGGAGGCCTCTATCTGTCGCTCGTAAGAGTTCCATAGTTCTTTTAATTGTACGTCATCCATAACCTCTTATTGATGTGATGCAAATTTCTGTTTCAGTTTTTCTTTGATCCGGCTTGTTTTAGTAGCCACATTTGTTTCCGTAATGCCAAGCACCTCTGCTATTTCGCTATAGCTCCTTCCGTCCAGGTACAAGATCATCAATGCACGGTCCAGTTCCTTCAGCTCACTGATAAACTGTTGCAACAAATGAATATTTTCTTCCTTTTCCGTATTCGTGTTTTCTGCTATTAACGGCAACTCCTCTGTCAATTCTATCTTTTCATGACTGGCCTTAACCTTCCGGTAAAAAGAGATAGCTACGTTCAGTGCTACACGATACATCCACGTAGAAAACCTGTAAGCCGGGTCAAATGTGCCGGATGAGCGCCATAGCTGGTAAATGATCTCCTGTGCCAGATCCTCACGGTCATGCGCATTTGTGCAATAGGTATTGCATATTTTGAAAATGATGCCCTTATTGGTTTCTATCAGTTGCAGAAATGCTTCTTTGTCCGGGTGGTTGTCCATCAGCGTCTGAACGTGTTTATTATATGATTCGCGGGAAGGAACAAAAAATCACAGGTAAGATAGAAAAAATTGAGATTTGATATTTAAGATTTGAAATTGAAGCCTTTGCGTGCTCTGCGTCCACTTTACAGCGTTTGCGATACTTCTGTGCCTTTGCGTGAAATATTGCCGCCAAGTCACAACGACTCCAGGATGCAGCATGTATAAAACAAAAATGGCCTGCTTACAAAGCAGGCCATTTCAAATCTTAAATATCAAATCTCAAATTATTTCAGCAAATCCCCGATGCTTTGCACCGCCAGTGGGTGATAGCCTGCTTTAGCGCTCTCAAAGATCGCTAGTGCGCGTACTTTACCCTCCGGTGTTTTGATCAGTTCTTTGTATAAAGGCGTTAAGAACTTACGTCTGCCCACAGAAGACAGGAATTTCTTTAACGGCTCATCTACCGGCGTGTATTTATAACGGATACCCAGTACATACCATGCACATTGGATCTCTGCATTGCCAGATTGTGTAAAGCGGAATTCCTTATCCAGTACAGCCATTTTAGCCGCATCTGTATTTTCAGGTAAGTGCGAAATGAAATATAATTTTTCATTCGTATTTACCACCAGCTTGCTAAAGCCCGTTGCATTACCCGTTTGTGACCATGCAGCCAGTAAGCTGTCTATCGCTTTAAAGTTTTCCGGGTGCGTTGGCGCTACATTAGATGGTAGGCCTGTACCATACACCCATTCGTGTATGCGTATAGCATTCGCCTTAGCAGTATCACCTTTCAGCAGCTTGCTGTTTACATCTGCAAGGAACTGCTCTGTAGTGCGGGATTGAAACGCATGTGTATCAAAGTATTGTTTCAGGAATACATCAAACGAATCGCGCCCTACAGCCTCTTCTAAAGTGCGCAGGAACGCATAGCCTTTTTCATAAGGTATGTCCGTAATCGCATCATCCGGGTCACGACCATCGTACTCGCCTTTTAGTTTAGTATCACGGCTCGTGTCGCCTATTTCATGCATAAAGTGCAGCAATTCTTGTCTGCCCAGTACCTCCTGCATTTGCGCATCCTTTTTACCATACACAGCCTCTACAATGCGGCGTTCGAAATACACAGTAAAGCCCTCATTCAGCCACATATCATTCCAGGTAGCATTTGTAACAAGGTTACCGCTCCAGCTATGTGCCAGCTCATGCGCAATTACGTTTACCAGCGAGCGGTCGCCAGCTATAAGCGTTGGCGTTGCAAAAGTCAGGTTAGGGTTTTCCATGCCACCGAACGGAAAGCTAGGAGGCAGTATCAGCACATCATAACGTCCCCAGCGATAAGGGCCGTATAGTTTTTCAGCCGCATCTACCATTTTGCCCATATCTACAAATTCCCATGCAGCCTTTTCCACCACAGAAGGTTCTGCATATACACCAGTACGGTTATCGATCGCCTTAAAGGCAAGGTCGCCCACTGCCAGTGCCAGCAGGTAGGACGGAATAGGATGTGATTGTTTAAAATGATAAACACCCTCTGCATTTTTTTGCTGCGGGTTGTCCGCGCTCATTACAGCCATCAGGTCTTTCGGTACGGTAACAGTTGCCTCATACGTAAAGCGAATGCCCGGGCCATCCTGGCACGGAACCCATGTACGTGCAAGAATAGATTCTGATTGTGTAAACAGGAATGGACTTTTCTTACCCGCTGTTTGTGCAGGCGTCAGCCATTGTACCGCAGTTGCATTTTTAGAAGTAGTGTAATAAATATTTACCTTCTTCGTATCTGGCTGTATGGCTACATGCAATGCTTGTCCCTTGTATTTCACAGCGCTGTCAAGGCTATATTTTGTTTCCTTCTCATCATCACCCAATGTCACTTTTTGAATGCTCAGTGTGTTGGCATCAAAAATGATCTCATTACCCTTCGATACATTGTCTATATCCCAGGCAGCTTTACCCGTCATTTGCTGCGTAGCAAAGTCTACAGCCAGCGTCAGGTTTAAATGTTTTACCACTGCTTTGTCCGGTTGGGCAAAGGTCTGTTCGTCTTTATAAGACGCATCAGTAGCATTGTTGTCTTTTCCTTTCTCATTGCAGGCTGCAAACAGGCAAAGCAACAGGAGTACGTGCAGTTTTTTCATTTAGTAAAAAAGTTTGTGTGAATGTGTAGAGGTCAAAGATAGGGAATGTGAGTGTGGAGTGGTGAAATCGTGAGACGTGAATCGGGAGTCGTGAATAAGCGGTTGCCCAGCGAACCTCTCTGTATCCTCCCCGGCTCTGCGGTTAATTAGATAAGGCCGCTTCGCGGCTTTTCAAATTCACGATTACCGATTCACGTCTCACGATAAATTACGTGTGCAGACATCCATTTCCGTCAAACAATTTAGCCATGAAACAATTTATTTTATCAATGGTTTTGCAATGAAGTAAGAATGCAGGAAATTGCAGCAAAGCGCGCAAGATGAAGGAAGAGGTTTTAGCAGCTATCAACAGGCTTACGTATTTATTGGACAATGTCACACCTTTAATCAAAGAGATTCCCGCAACAGATTTTACGCATAAACCGGGACCGGAAAAATGGAGCAGGCAGGAGATCATCGGGCATTTAATAGACAGTGCAGCAAACAATCACCATCGCTTTATACGTATTCAATATGAAGAAGTGCCGGTTATTTATTATGATCAGAACAAGTGGAATACGCTAAGTGGCTATGCAGCGTACGATAAAGATAAGCTGGTGCAACTATGGGAATTGTACAACAGGCATTTGGTAGAAATTATAAAACGGGTACCAGATGCCGCTTTAACGAGAGAAGGTGAAAGCAAAAATAAAGAACGGCACGCTTTGGAATGGTACATTACAGACTATGTAGCGCACCTGGAACATCACCTGAAGCAGGTGGTGAATTATTAATGCATTGTATTCTAAACACCCTTCAAACAATTTTTTAAGTGAACAGAATAGACCGGCTGATGGGCATACTAACCGTGCTCCAGTCAAAGAAATATAGTACAGCAGAATTTATATCGGAGAAATTTGACATCAGTGTACGTACCGTGTACAGAGATGTAAAAGCCCTCAATGAGATCGGCGTGCCTGTAAGCTTCGAGGCGCCCAAAGGTTACTTCATCGTACAAGGCTACTTTTTGCCGCCGCTCATGTTTACCACAGAAGAGGCAAATGCACTGATCTTATTAGCTACACTCGCAGAACGTTTTTCTGATAAATCTATAGCCAAACAAAGTGAAAGCGCACTGCATAAGATCAAAGCAGTGTTGCGACATTATGATAAAGAGAAGGTAGAACACCTTGCTTCACAGATAGACATTTACATACCCGAAACAGAGCGCTCTGAGAATGGCTGGTTAATGGGTATACAGGACGCCATTGCTAACAAACGTGTATTGGAAATTCAATATGTTGATAATAAAGGCAATAGTACTACGCGGGAGATAGAGCCCATTGGGCTGGTGTTCTATACCATGCAATGGCATTTGTTTGCTTGGTGCAGGATGCGTAAAGAGTATCGCGACTTTAAAGTACGACAGATCACCGGGCAGCGTTGCACAGACCTGCCGTTTTCTAAAAACAACCATCTGACCATAGAAGATTATACGAAAATGTTTAAAAAGTTTTCGGAGGCACTGCCATAGGGTTGTCACTCACCGCCATTTACTTTGTTACATGGGCAGGCGGGATAGCAAAAAGTTTTTACACCTCACTATTGCACAAAGGGAAAAGGAACGTACAGCAACTTTACTAGCGTTGCTGCATTATACTACCCTTGTTGCAACCTTTACTGTATTGTGCCTGCTGTTTATTTATTATCCACCACTAAACAGACGACAAATGGAACACATCTTATTCGGAAGTACCGGCGAGCCGGAGGTGGCAGCGTCGCGAACTTCTTCTAAAAATGATTTTGACTTTTTTGAAGGTAAATGGACTATACGCAATTTCAAACTCAAAGAAAGACTGCAAGACAACAACGACTGGGAAATGTTTGATGCCCACCAGGAAGTGCATAAAATACTGCATGGCCTGGGCAATATGGACAGGTTTATTACCGACGAGGGCGAACCTTTTGAAGGCCTGACACTACGATTGTTCAACCCTGCTACCCGGTTGTGGAGCATATACTGGGCTGATAGTAACCGGGGCACATTGGACAACCCTGTAGTAGGTTCATTCCGCGGAACAATCGGACGCTTTTATGGAAAGGATAAGTGCAATGGGCAGGATGTAGCGGTTGTATTCCAATGGGATAAAACAGACGAAGATAAACCGGTCTGGAGCCAGGCATTTTCTACAGACGAAGGCGCCAGTTGGGAATGGAACTGGCACATGCACTTTACAAGACTGAGGTAATGAATTTGAGATTTGAAATTTGAGATTTGAAATAATACGTGGTTTGAAGTAATGCTTTTGTGCCTGAACTTCAGTATTTCATGGCATCGGCTGTTGTGTCACTCACTTGTACGATAGTTTTTCATGGCGACTGTAATTCGCTGTTCGACATGTTAGCAAAGCACATGTCGAACAGCGATATAACGGATATGTATCCGTTGTAATAATGGATAAACATCCATATAATCTGGATTCGACATGCCCTACGGAACATGTCGAATAGCCAGTTCTTTGTGAACTCTGCGTATCCTTTGCGGCCTTTGCGATACTTCTGCGCTTTTGCGTGAAAAACAAACAATCAATGGACGAAAAACAATTAAACATAATAGAGCTGCGCAATTACCTCATTAAACCTAATAAGAGAGAGGAGTTTGCTGCTTATTTTACTACACATTTTATAGATACACAAATAGAAACAGGGTTATACCCGCTTGCGCAGTTCAGGATAAAGAACCTGCATGACCGTTTTTTCTGGATCCGTGGTTTTGAAGATATGAAGGCACGCGACAAAGGCTTACCTGCATTTTACGAACAGAGCGAGGCATGGAAAACCCACGGCCCCGGTGCAAATGAACTGATGCTCGAGTTTCACAATGTCTATTTATTACAACCATTGTGTGAGACAGATAGCAACGTGCGTGCATTCGAACAACTGAAACCGGTTGTAGTGATCAATTATTATCTCGCAAAGGAAGATTGTTTGTGTGATTTGGTTAATCTATTTCATGCATCAGATTGCAAAGGTTCGTTGTGGGTGAGTGTGATGGAAGAGAATAATTTTGCACGACTGCCTGTTATACAAGATGAGCACCTGCTTGTAAGCATTGCGTCTTATGAAAGCGAAGAAGTCTATTATAAAACAATTGCAGAATGTGATGAGTTCGATATACGCGCCAAGGAATTGATCAGCGATATGGATAGCCTGGTGCTGTATAGGATGTGAGGCGCATTGTGAGTAGTCAGTTGTGAATAGTGAGTGCTCACCACTGACAACTGACAACTCACAACTCACTTTTATATCTCCCGCACCACATTCCCCATCAGCGATGCCAGTATAGCCATGTGTTCAAACATCTTCACCACCTCCAATGTGGATGTTTCGTAACTACCACCCAATACTAGTGCGGGAACAAAACCATATATTTCATCTTCTTTCAATGCGGGTTTACCTGCTGCCAGCCGTATATAGTGCGGATAAGCAAAATTATCGTTGATAAAAGTATCCATAATCATATACGTATTGATGATGAAATCAAAATCATCATACAAAATACCATTAGCGCCTGTTACCGGATTGAGATAGTAGTAATTGCCTTCCCGGTAATACAGGCAAACGCCCAACGCGCTGCGCATAAAAGTATGACACGCACTGCCTGGTAATCCCCATTCATCGTACATGCCGGTAAAATCAAGATCGTCAGGCAACACATTCCACAAAAAATCTTCAGAATAAGTAACCCTTCCTTCCGTACGTAAAAAATCAATTACCTCAACCGGCAACTCTTTTTCAGCAACAGCTAATTCTTCTGCTGAAAATTTTCCAAAATCTCTTGAAACAGTATGTCGTGAATGAAATCCGCTATAGTCGGGCATGGTAAAAAATTGTTTAATTGTTATATTGGTAAATTATTAATCGCCTGACTAAGTATCGCAAAGAGCCGCCACTAAGACACCAAGCCTCCAAGAGTCACCAAGAAAATGCGAAGCATTTTTCCTATGTGTTCTATGCTCCCTTTATACAAACAAGTTTTACTATTAATCAGCGAGAAAACAAAAAACTATGTGCTCTATGTATGCCTATGTCCCTATGTGGTAAAAAAACTCCGCTTCGATTCCCAACAATTCAACCATCAAGCAATGCAACAATAACTAAGTTGTTAACTCTACATTCAGCGCCGCCGTTGGCACCACATCCCGGATAGCCGCATCTATCTGCCTTACGCGTGATTGCCATTGCGTACCTATATGTGAATTTACATTTGTATCTCCATAGATACCGCCATCATCACCATAGTTAGTAGGATTGCCACCTGCCACCTGGTCCAGCGTATGTAACACGGCTAATCTTTGTCCATCATACGTATCTATTGTAGAGCTAATGATAGGTACCAAACGCTGTGCCTTAGTTGCAGCATCTAAAGTAGTATTGTTAATAATATTTGTTACTGCAGCTCTATCGCCTGCACTAAAAACATTCTGGCCTATAAGTGTATTGGCTACCAGCAGCGGATTAGCCCTGGCCCTGGCCTGTAATGCAGCCCTGCGCGTAGCCGTGGTATCTGTACGCTCATCACGGCCTGCCACAACAAATCTTGCACGGTTAGGTAGCCACTGTGCAATAGTCAGGTTAGTCAGTACCTGCTGTTGCATGCGAAGCTGCCTGTCATATTCACCCTTATTGCCCCTGTACGTAAACGTAAGCGTTACCTTCGTCATTGTTTGTTGCGTTGCTGCACTGCCTGTATTCATTGCCTGCACAAACAACGGTACTATACGGTCTACAATCTGATCTGCTTCGGTTTGCAAAGTTGTTTTTTGTGCATCTGTTACACCAGGCGCCTTCATTGCATTTACCTTTACCTCCAGTAGCGCATTTTGTGTTAATATACCAGAGAGAATAGTTGCATCCGGCGGAGGTGTTCTTCTTCTTAGCCTTGCCACTGCCCGGTCTATACGTTCCGGATCGCTTGCCACCATTACATTACCTGTAGGGTCAGCATATATCCGGTGACTTTCGCCACCTGAGCTAAATGGCTTAGGCCTGATAAAGCCGAGGACACGTGATGCTGCATTAGCAACAAACCGGCCCAGTCTTCTTGCCATATTTACAATCCAGTCCACTACACGGTCCAGCGCGCGGTCTATTGGCTGGCGCACACGGTTAATGATATTCATTACCGCATCCGATACCCTGCCCAGCCCGGCTATACGTGCAAGGAAGCTGATCACCAGTGTAAGCAATCCCGCCATTGTCTGTTCTACCCGATTTGCTGCCGCGGCAATAACGCCATTCGCTATAGCAGAAATAGAATCAATAAACGCAGCAGCTACCTGTGCTATCTGGCGCAGGCGCTCTACAAAGAACATCACCGTATTGTAGATAGCAATAATAGCCTGTATAAATGCACCCGCAGGTGTAAGCATACTCAGTAACCTTGTCAATGCAGCATCTACTATTCTTGTCTTTACAAAATCAAGCACACCATCTATCACCATCTGCTGCAGGTTGCTCACCGCCTCGCGTATCTTATCCCATGCAGCCGCAGGACCCTGCGTTACAAGTGTGGCTACAATATCAAAGCCTGTTTCCATAGCAGCTACTGCCGTTTCACCAATAGCACGCACCAATTTACCGCGAATATTCTGCCACGTCAATCCAAGTACACTCAACACAAACTTGATAATCTCCATAATGTTCAACGCCTGTGGTATATACACACCCGGCAACGCACCCGTAAGCCATTGTATAAGGCTTGTACGCAAGTGCCGTAAAAAGTTTGCACCAAACTGCCTGAAGCCAAGCAGTGCAGCCTGTACCAGTGTACGTACAAAACCAATCGGGTTACGCAGTATGGTACGGAACGCGCCTGCAGCGCGTTGTATGTAAGGCATTACACCCGGCGCTACTACGGAGAAAATAATTTGTAACAAATCCCATATCGTATTGCCGGCCCAGCTAAGGAAGCTGCCGATGAAACTGCCAAACACAGATGCAATACGTGCAAACGCTCGAGGCACAAGTATAATGTCTGCAATCTGCAATGACTGGAACGCAGTTATAAACAATCCCGGTATCTGCCGTACAAAACCCATTAGGCCGCCAAGCGCACCCTGGAACCATGCCCAGGCACGAGGTATAGCATTTGCGTTCTGGATATTCGTCCATATCTCTTCCTGTCCGATCAGGCGCATAAAGCCGCCAATCAGTGTTTCTGCCGTACGTGGTACAGGATCGCCCGTTACAGGGTCTTGCCCCAGCACAGCTTTCAGCAGATCATAACCACGCGTGCCCTCTGCCAATGCTGCCAGCGGACGAAGTATGGCCTCCTTAATAAATCTTATGATACCGCTGACCAGCCCGCCAATGAAACTGATGATCCGGTCTATTGGTTCTGTAAAAATGCGTTTAGCCCTTTCCCACACGCCATCCAGGTCAAAAATATCTGACCAGCTAAGTGAGTCGAGGAATGTATTGAGTGCCGTGCGGAACATGCCTGCGGCCATGCCGAGCGTAGCAAGTTGCTCTTGTGCCCAGTTACCTACACGGTCTATAATGCCATGATTTTGTAATGCTTCAAAAATCATATTACCGCCAGGCATAAAGCCAATAATCGCCCTGAAAAGATTCGTGGCGTTGCGCGGCACAGCCTGCCCGTTGATCGGGTTCATGCCAATGATAAATGTAAGCATAGTAAAGCCCGGGATATTATTGGCTGCATTGGCAAAAAAGTTCAACGCATCCCTCATACCCAGTCCTTGTATAACGGGAGAAGTTTGTTGTGATATGTTTACAGTAGGATCTGCTTTGCGACGTATAGCTGTGCCCTGTTGCACCACATGCGTAAGCTCATGCGCAATCAAGCGCAACCCGGAAGTAGAATTAGGTTGGTATTGTCCCTGGTTAAAATAAATATTGTTGCTATAAGCAAAAGCATGACTGCCCAATGCATTGTTCATCTGCGCAGCATAAGCGCCCGTGTGAACCTGTACATTGCCAAAGTCAACCCCAAAGCGGGGTTCCATAAATGCAGCTACTTTAGGGTCCAGCGGAGAACCCCTGCCGGATGTACTGTTTAAGCGTCCTTCTATATTAAACGTCTGTAATGCTGCAGAAGGTACAGCAGACTGACGTTGTATGATCTTTGGCTGAATGCTTTTTTGTGAAATGCGTAAAGGAATTACACTACGTGAAATTCCACTGGCTTTTGCCGACACTTTAGTAGAAGACGGTGTTGTTGTTTGCTTTGCAGATTGCAGCGCACTATCGGGAATACTCATTACCCTGTCAGCTACAGCGTCTGCTTCCGCTTCAAAATGATCGTTTGCTTTACCGATCTCCAGCTTTGTCTGAATAGAAGGAGCTTTAGAAAAAATGGCTTGCGCCTTCTGCTGTATAAGTGTTTGTCTTGCTGATTGCTGAATGCTTACCGCTACACGCGATACAGGAGGCATGCTACGTACAACCGGTACACCCGTTTCCTTTCGTTGTAATAACTGGCTGCTGGTAGCCGTGGTAACTTTCGGAGGCGCTACAGCCCTCGCCTTGCACTGTATCGTTCGTGCGCGCGTTGTTGTAGTGCTTTTCGATATTTTACCTGCCAGTGTCAGCATGCTATAAAAGTAAAAAGTGAAAATGGTAATGTCAAGGGGATATTGTGAGTAGTGAGTGACCTGTTATGAATTTTATAGAAAACGTGCCTGTTTTCAGAGAAAACGTTAGTTGCAGGTTGCTGGTAACTAATTTTTAACCACATAGGAGAAATGCTTCGCATTTCATTATATACTGCTGTATTTCTTTCCTCACTTCGTACTTTGTACTTCGTAATTAGTACTTCTTCCTTTACATCGTACATCTAACATCATACATCCCCCTCACATCGCCTTGCTTTCCTTCTGGTATTCTCTCTTTATGCCTTCCATTAAGTCCATCAGTAATATATCTTTTGATGCGCGCTTCAGTGCCATCAGTGAGCAGTAACGCACCACGTTAATAATAGCGCCGCCTGTTAGTTCATACGTCGTAGCTATTTCGCCCAGGTTAATCTTTTCATCCAGCAACATCTGAGAGGAAAAAGATTGCCGCCACAGCGTTTCCCGCTGGGTAGCTTTAGGTACAGGAAAATGAATAACCGTTTGAAAGCGACGCGCGAAAGCATCATCAATATTGGATTTGAAATTAGTAGCCAATATGACCAGCCCTGCATAATCTTCAATACGCTGTAGCAAATAAGACACCTCCTGGTTTGCAAAACGGTCATGCGCATCTTTTACCATTGTACGTTTTCCAAACAAAGCATCCGCTTCGTCGAAAAACAAAATCCATTTTTTATTTTCTGCACGATCAAAAATGCGCGAGAGGTTTTTTTCTGTTTCACCGATGTATTTTGAAACCACCAGTGAAAGATCTACACGAAGTACATCCAGGCCAGTCTGCTTGCCTATCAGTGTTGCGGTAAGTGTCTTGCCTGTACCGGACGGGCCATAAAACAAACAACGGTGCCCAGGCTTCATCCTGCTGCCAAGTTCGGCATCCGCATACAAATCATGCCCATGCTGTAGCCATGTATTTATTTCATCTATCTGCTTAAACACATCCTGGTCCAATACAAGGTCATCCCATGTTTGCTTAGTCGTTATTTTTTGTGCAGGAAACTGGGCAGAAAACCCCGGTGTATAATCATGCCCGTTAATAACAAGTTCTATCAGCTCTGGTGCAGGAGTGAGAATGCTGCTTTGCAAAGGCTCCATGGAAGGAGCTGTCTCCAATTGTAGCCACTTCTCCCGTACCAGTACGCTATTTTGTGTGAAGAGAAAGTAATAATCCATCCGGTTAGCCAGGCTCTCACCACAAAGAATAAACAACAATGTTTCTATTGTAGGTAAGAAACCGGTATGGTGTGTTCCTTTGTATCCACCTATTTCACTAAAGCGTTGATCATACGCAGCATTTTTAACCAAGAAAAGATCCAACAGGTTCGGCTTTAATACAGGGGCCAGGCTAAGCGCCAGGCAAATGCGCTCCGCATTGTTCAAGTGATAATTGCTGATAAAGCGATGATAAAAAGAGCCATCTTGCTGCAATGCGGGAGGAGGGACATCCTGTATGCTCATAGTAGGTTCTGTCTGCTGAAAATAATTGGATAACCGTAACTCTATTAACTGTGACAGCCAGTTTAATTCCTGTTCTATATAATAAGTGTTGTTCAAAATGAAGGGTGTTTAAAAATCAGTATTGTGTTTAAAATATATAAAAAGTGGTTTAATGAGGCCAGTCAACTGTAATAGTAACTTTCGTCCATGGAACATACAATAAGCTGATCGTCCACGGAATAGTAGTAAGCAATATATCAAAAGCCTTTCCTTCTATCGTTAACGTCCAGTCATTTCCGTTTGGTGCTAACGATCCCTTACGTTGCAAAAAAGATTGTTGAAAGCCTTCTTTGCTTGTGTTTTTTATTTTAGGCCAACTGTTTATGACAGTAGTAAGCAGTTGATCACATACCTCTGCTTCCACATCAGTTAGTTTTAATTGTTTTGTTACCGGCTGATGAACAGGAAGCCCTGCCAGTATTTTACACAATGGCATTAAGTGTTCCGGTGTCTTTGTTTGATTGCTTGCAATATAATATAAAAACTGTGCAGCTCTTGACTGGTGCTTAAGTGAGATGAACTGGTCATCTGCTACTAACTGCAGGTGCCGGAAAAATTGCGGTATAAAAGGCCATAATAACACCAGTCCGGCATTTTCTACTGCAATGGACGAAGTGTTTTCTGTCTGCGATTGCGTTTCTATGTCTGCAGCAATATCTATCCCAGGTTGTTTCAATGGAGTCGGGTTTGTAGTGTGTTGCATATTTGCAATATGTGATATGATAAGTGTTTGAACAAAATTATTTATTGGTTTAACCGCTTGTTGTAATGCCTGGTATAAAGATTCTGTTGCTGTTTCATCCAGTAAAACGGAAGGCTTTATAACGGTATGTATAAATGATTGTAGAAGCGATCTGTCATCTTTAATGCTGCTGTCAGTTATTGTTTCAGATAAAAAGATACCCGATAGGAACAATGCCTCTTCTACTCTTATATGTAAAATGTCCCTTGCTGCTATTATTTGCAACCAGGCGTTGCCGGTCATTGCTGTTTTTTCAGGCAGTACTTGTATCGCGTTTGTAAAAAAAGAAAAAACTGTTTCCGGTTCTATCTGTAGAATGAAACGATACAATGTTTGCTTTTTTGTTTTGAACAAGAGAAAGATCGATGTTGTAAAAGCGACTTCCTGTTCAGACATTAGTTGCACAAACAATAGATCAACGTCAGTATCCGATGGTGCGTACCAGGGCAACCTGCCGGTTGTAAGGAAATAGATAATAATATCTGTTGCAGTAAAACTTCTTTGTGCGCCTGTTGCATGCGTAGTAACAGCGCTAGCCTGGTAAATGGCTGCCAGCTCATCTTGCAGCCGCAACTTCAATAACGCCGGAAGATCTTTTTCTTCCACCTCTCCAAGGTCAATCACGCAAGTGTCAATATAAATTTTTTCCCGGGTATTCGTATGTATAAATGCGACATCTATTGCGGGAGACAAATCATTGTCGAACAAACTTCTGATCCTGCCTGGCAATGCCTGGTTGGCAACAGGTGGATTAGTGTATGTAATGTCTAAGGTAATGCGCTGTATTTTAGAAGAGCCTTCCATATAAGCGAATCGCTTTATTCAAAAGTAGGGTAAAATAGCGGGGAATAAAATAGTGTTTAAAACAGAAGCGATGTGAAATATCACATTGCAAAATGGGATACTGTGTGATTAGATTTGTTGCAGAATGATCAAAGGCGCTTGTTAGAAATGATTATAAAAAATATACGAGAAAGGGCTTGACAAAGATTATTTGAGTTTCTATTTTTAACATCCTTAATGCGAGCTATGATTGACGCTGCTCTTCTTTTTTTGAAAAATTACCTGCACGATCAATTGAACATTCGATTTGCAATAGGCGCTCCGGGAGTAGAAGTGAAAAATGTGCCGAAAGATCCTGATTCCAATGGTTCTGATACGATATATATAACGTTGTTTAATGTAGAAGAAGAGCGGGTTTTAAAAAGTGTGCCATCTTATCAGTCTATAGATGCAACGACTTACGGTTTGAAGAATCCTGAAATGAGATTGAACCTGTATGTGTTATTTTCAGCACAATTCAAACCAGATAGTTATGTAAATGCCCTCAAGTTTATAACTACTACTGTAGGAATATTCCAGGGTAAAAATGTTTTTGAAGATACAGATTTCTCACCCTCTGAAACTGCTGCAGGATTGGAAAAGCTGATATTGGAGCTGCAATCAGTAACATTTGATCAGAGCAATCAATTGTGGCAAACGCTAACCAGCAGGCTTGTTCCTTTCGTATTGTACAAAGTAAGAATGGTTGTAGTAGTAGATGTGCTGGCCCCTGATGTGGCTGTAACAAAAGATGTCAGGAGCATTACTATTGATACAATGCGTATGTAGACAGAATTCCGTTTGCTTATTTAATCCAGTATGTGCAAATGAAGTTTCATTATGTATGCAATAAAGTATTGCATACAGCCAAACAAATAATACATGTATGGTGTGGCCACGTCTGTCTGTTATCGAATGTTGTTTAGTCTCTTGTTAAAGCACCAGGATGCAACTATTGCATTGGACGATGCGTTCTCATTGAGGCCAACGGCAGCATGTGAAAATACGATGAGCCGCCTGCGTATGAAATACAAGCAGGAAAACAATTTGCTGAATGTATTCTACTCCGGCAGTTCTGTTGACGTAGTTACGGGTACCAACCTGAACCCGGTTCCGGGAGTGCCTGATAATACAACGTTCTTTTTTATTGTAGAGTTGAAGCAGGGAAGCATCATCAATAAAATAAAGATGTTGAATGAGACAACAGCCACTGCTACGGACGAAGCAAAAGCACTACCGCAATGTTTTATTATGCCCGGAGTGGTGTCAATGATGTATAACGCTACGGCATCCGTTGCTGCTTATGAACAATTTGTTATAAAAGATATTTCATCGCGTGTAGTAGATGTGATTGATGTAAGAAAAGATGATAGTGGCAATTATAGTTGCGCGGCAGACATGAGCTTGCAACAACCCGGGATCTACAGTTTTACTTTGGGCACGGTTACAAAAAAATATTACGTAGATACCACAGGCGAGATGGCTGGTAGCTATGGCTATATAAGATTGGTAACAAAGAGCCTGGGGCCAGATGCATGGATAAAGCCACTTACGTTGACACCAGTGCCGGCAGCGCCGGATTATAACCAGTTTAGTTACAGTTTTCCAAACATATAATTCATTAACCAAACCTTCCTTTTTCAATTATGGCAACCGCATACAAAACACCGGGAGTTTATGTTGAAGAGATAACAAAACTGCCGCCATCCATAGCAGAAGTGGAAACTGCCATTCCCGCTTTCGTAGGCTATACGAATTTTGCGAAGCGTTATGTGGACGATGACCTGCTGCTGATACCCATGCGTATAACCAGCCTGCTGGAGTATGAGCAATACTTTGGTACAGGCCCTTCATATACATCTATACATGTGCAGGTAGATGCACAAAACAAAGTAGACGATGCCAACACCACGGTTACAAACAGTATTTACAATTTGTACGAAAGCATCCGTTTGTTTTATGACAATGGCGGAGGTGTGTGCTATATATGTAGTGTAGGGTATTATGCCGATAACGATATTGTGCTTACACGCACAACAAATATCCGGGCAGGCCTGGATGAATTGAGAAAGTATGACGAACCCACTTTATTATTATTCCCTGATGCTGTGAACCTGAAAAATGGAACGGTGCCTGACTGGGATAAAATCGCATCTGTACAGCAGGCAGCATTGCAGCAGTGTGGAGATCTTGGCGATCGCTTTGCTATACTGGACGTAGCAGATGATCCTGCTAAGAAAGTACCGGAAATGGCTGATCTGTTTAGAAGTAAGATAGGTATGAACAACCTGAAGTACGGTGCTGCATACATGCCTTTTGTAAAAACCACTTACGATAAAGTATTCCGCCTGCGCGATATAGCCAAGAATTTTTACAACTCAGTTCCGGCTCAGGTAGAACTCAAGACATTGTTCAGCGATTCTGATACAGATGCGTTTGGTGTATCGATCAAGACAAAGCTGGATAATTTTAAAAAGACTTATACGGACAACGACGCTATTAGTTCCGGGTTGTCAGTGTACACAGGCAAGCTGGTAACTGATCCCTTTGCTATAGGTAATTTGGATACCATGTACCAGGCAGCAGTAGGTACGTATAATGGCGCTGTTGATGATGCAGGCAGAACCGCGGCATTGAAAAGTTTATTTGAATTTGTATTTTATACCTATGCACAACTGGAAGGGTTGGCAACGGCACATGCGGCAATTACTGCTATCAAAACTTCTGTGATCACCAATACAGATCTGCGTGCTGCCATAGTAGGTGTGCTTAGTTCTACACTCAAGACTCCATTGCAATCATTCCGCAACCTGGATAACGAAGCGTATCGCCTGGGTGCTACGTCAGATATTTCTAATACCAATGCAGATAAACCAGGGATAGATTTTGCAGCCACCTTCACCACTGCAGAATGGCAACCTGCCGCTGCGGCAAACGACAACCAGATAGATGGCCTTACCCTGACGGATAAGCAAGCTGCAACCAAAGCTGCGTTGAATAAGCTGTATGAGGCTGTAAAGACTGGCATTAATACCATCATTGCTGCAGGTGTAAGTTTTGAAGCTGCTTCTGAAAATGCATTGATCGGCGATATACCTATTTATAATTCTATAGTAACGGTACTGAATAATAAAGTAAATGTACTGCCGCCTAGCGGAGGTGTAGCAGGTGTATATGCATCTGTAGATAATGACCGTGGTGTATGGAAAGCACCGGCAAATGTGAGCCTGAACTCTGTAAGCTCGCTCAACGATTTTATAGACGATAACATGCAGGAAAACCTGAACGTGGATGCAAATGCAGGCAAGTCGGTAAACGCATTGCGCGCATTTTATGGAAAAGGTATTTTAGTATGGGGTGCAAGAACGCTGGCAGGCAACGACAATGAATGGCGCTATGTACCTGTACGCCGCTTCTTCTCCTTTGTAGAAGAGAGTTGCAAAAAATCAACCAGTTGGGTAGTGTTCGAGCCGAACGATGCAAATACCTGGTTACGCGTGAAAGCACAGATCGAAAACTTTCTCAACAACCTGTGGAGACGTGGTGCGTTGGCTGGTGCAAAGCCGGAACATGCTTATGTGGTTAATTGCGGCTTAGGTGTAACAATGACGGCGCAAGACATACTGGAAGGCCGCCTGAATGTAGAGGTAGCCATGGCGGCGGTAAGACCAGCAGAATTTGTGATATTGAAATTCTCACATAAACTACAGCAATCATGATAAGTACGAGGTACTAAGTACCAAGTACAAAGTGGGCGTACTTCGTACCTCGTACTTTGTACTTTTCTTTCAACTAAATTAAATCTTAAATTAAAGTTCATGGCAACAAAATATCCACTTCCCGCATTCCATTTCAGAGTAGAATGGGGTGGCACAAACCTCGGTTTTACAGAAGTGTCTGGCTTGAACGTAGAAACGCAGGTGATCGAATACCGCGATGGGTTGAGCCCGGATTACTCTGTGATCAAAATGCCCGGTATGCAGAAGTTTGGAAACATTACGCTGAAACGCGGTGTAATGCAGGGCGACAATGAATTCTTTGACTGGTGGAACACGTACCAGATGAATAAAATAGAAAGGCGTGATATTACCATCTCCCTGCTCAATGAAAAACATGAGCCTGTAGTGGTATGGAAAGTACGTAATGCATTTCCTACAAAAGTAGATGGAGGCGCACTCAAAGCCACAGGCAATGAGGTGTCCATCGAATCTATGGAAATAGCGCACGAAGGAATAACCGTATCGAAACCATAGCATCGATGTAAGATTTGAAATTTGAGATTCGAAATGCATTCAATCATACAGTCTCAATAATCTCAAATCTTACATTTCAAATTTCAAATATGTATGGACACAGTTTATCCCTCTCCCGGCTTTCATTTCAAAGTAGTGTTTGACGGACTGGACAGTGAGGCTGAAATAGATACCCGCTTCCAGGAAGTGAGCGGGCTGAGTGTGGAACTTACTACAGAGGAACTGGTAGAAGGAGGGGAAAACAGGTTTGTATATAAACTGCCTGTGCGCAGCAAATTTCCAAACCTGGTACTAAAACGTGGTATGACCACCACGCAGGCATCACCATTGGTCAATTGGGCAAAAGATGCCATCTATCATTTCCAGTTTAAACAATGCCAGGTACAGGTGACGCTCCTGAACGAAAACCATGAGCCCGCTGCTGCATGGAAATTCAGTGGAGCCTATCCTGTAAAAATGAATATATCTGATCTGAAAGCGATGGATAACAGCATAGTGATCGAGACGCTGGAGCTGGCGTATAAAACAGGGGAGAGAATGGAAGTGTAGGAATTTGAAATTTGAGATTTGATATTTGAAATGGGCTGCGATGTTTAGAAATTACTTCAACCATCTCACATAGGAAGAATCTCAAATCTAAAATTTTAAATCTATAGCCCCGGTTCGTGTCTTCACGAAACGGAAGCGGAGAATGGTTCGTGAAGACACGAACCACGGCGGAAGAATCTCAAATTTCAAATATTAAATTTCAAATCCATCTATGCCCATAGAAATACGTGAACTCGTTATTAAAGCTACAGTTAGCAGTGCTGCACCGGCAGGCGGTGGTCAGCAGAGTAATGCAGCGCAATCTGCAGATGATAGTAAAGTGCAACGAATACTGGATGAAGTATTGAAAAAAATAAAGAATAAAAACGAACGATAAATTATTATGGCTGATCTAAGCGCATCTTCCGGACACTTAACGAAACTGAAATTCACTGCGTACAAAAAAATTGATTTTGCAGAGAAGAATACAGACGCGGGTGAATATGATGTTATGTTTAATCCATCCTCTGTAGCAGTGAAGCTACAGGTGGACAGGGAAGAGTCGCAAGGGCAAGGATCTACTTCCAGTGAGCTGAAGTTTAAAATGATCAAGCCGCAGGATTACCAGTTTGAATTTATTATAGATGGCACAGGTGCGGTAACAGATGATGTAGTAGAAGTGCCATCGGAAGTAGAGAAGTTTTTAAAAGTGGTATATACCTATAACGGTACAGAGCATGCACCAAATTTTGTAATGGTACGTTATGGTGCAGTGTTGCTCAAAGCCGTGATGAAAACGGTGGATATTACGTACACCCTTTTCAAAGCAGATGGCACGCCGTTGCGCGCCAAAGTAAATATTACGCTTACAAGTTGTGTGGAGCAATCGCTCAGCGATATGATCAACAACAAGAGCTCCCCGGACCTTACGCACAAGCGCAGGCTGAAAGAAAATGAAAGCCTGGTTAGTATGGCATATAAAATTTACAACAACAATAATTACTATATAGATGTGGCGCATGCAAATGACCTGGATAATTTCAGGCGCGTGCGCACGAATACAGAAATATATTTTCCACCTATAGATAAAACCAATAAGAGTGCCTGATCAAAGCCGACAAGTACCAACTCCCGCACCTAGCGATCTGCCAACCTGTTCCATTTTGCTGGACGGACAGGCCATTGCATCCACTTACCAGTTAATGTCTGTAAGTGTAACAAAGGCATTGAACAGGATAAGCGAAGCTGAGATCATATTCTTAGATGGTAGTGCGGCTACGGAAACTTTTGATGTGAGCAATCAACCGGATTTCTTACCGGGCAGAAAACTGGAAGTAAAGGCCGGCTATCACCAGCAGGAAGACACCATCTTCAAAGGAACAATTGTGAAGCATGCCATACGGATACTGCAAAACGATGCATCTGTATTGATGCTGACATTAAAACATGATGCTTTTAAAATGACGATGGCACGTACTAGCAGGTTATTTCCATCGGCAAAGGATAGTGATGCCATAGAAACCATATTGGGTGATTATAGTCTTACGGATAGTGTGGAAGCAACACAGGTAACGCATGAGAATTTGTTACAGTATTATGCGACTGACTGGGATTTTGTTGTAATGCGTGCAGAACAAAACGGCCTGGTAGTGATCAATGAAGATGAAAAAATAGCTATAAAGAAACCTGTGATTAATGATGCAGACCTCTCGCTCTACTTTGGCTCTTCGCTGCTGGAATTTGAAGCAGAGATGGATGCGCGCAGGAGTTATACCGGTTTTAGTGTAGCCTCGTGGAATGCTGCTGACCAGGAGATGAAAGAAGAGACTGCAGGCAGTGTAACGATAACGGAAGAAGGAAATGTATCAGCAGATGATAATGCAAGTGCCATCAGCGCACCGGAAATGAAAGTAACCTATCCGGGCTTTCTTGAAGATGCAGAAATGACACAACTGGCAGATGCATTAGAACTAAAACGGAAGCTATCAAAAATAAAAGGACGCGCTAAATGTATAGGTATCGCGTCTATACAGCCCGGCAGCGTAGTGGAATTAAATGGCGTAGGTGATCGTTTTAATGGCAAAGCGTATGTATCAGGTGTGAGCCATTCCTTCACTGCGGGTAAATGGGATACAGATATACAGTTTGGGCTGCACTTTGGAACACATGCAGACCACTTTGATAATATAGCCGCACATCCTGCACATGGATTATTACCGGCCGTAAACGGTTTACAACCAGGCGTAGTTACACAATTGAAGGACGACCCGAAAGGGGAAGATCGTGTGCTGGTAAAATTACCGAACCTCTCTACTTCTGACGATGCAGTGTGGGCGCGTGTAGCAACGCTGGATGCAGGCAAAGAGCGGGGTAGCTTTTTCAGGCCCGAAATAGGAGATGAGGTGGTTGTTGGTTTTTTTAATGATGACCCGCGCAACGCTGTTATCCTCGGTATGATGAATAGCAGCAAACTACCGGCGCCGATACAGGCTACGGATGAAAATCCGCAAAAGGGGTTTGTAACGCGCGAAAAGATGAAATTGCTCTTTGACGACGAAAAGAAAATTATTTCTATAGAAACACCTGGCGGTAATAAAATAACGATCAGCGATGACGATAAAGGAATAACAATACTGGATCAGAATAATAACAAACTGCAACTGAATGATAGCGGTATTACAATGGAAAGCCAGAAAGACATTCAACTAAAAACAAGCGGCGGCGATGTGAAGATAGAAGGGATGAATGTGGAAATAAAAGCGTCTGTAAACCTGAAAGCGGAAGGCTCTGCGGGAGCGTCCTTGAAATCAAGCGCCATTACGGAAGTAAAAGGATCGATGGTGAATATAAATTAATGGTTGCATGGATATATGGTTGAATTGTTGGGAACGTAGCGGAGTTTTGAAACACATAGTAGGCATAGGTACAAAGGCACATAGAAGAAAGTCAGGTCTTTTAAGTAATAGGATTATTTGATTCAGTTAAGAGAGCATAGGTCACATAGTTAAAATGCTTCGCATTTTCTTGGTGCTTCTTGGAGGCTTGGAGCCTTAGTGGCATCTGCGTTCTTTGCGATACTAATATCAATGGTTGAATTGTTGGGATTGTAGCGGAGTTTTGAAACACATAGTAGGCATAGGTACAAAGGCACATAGAAGAAAGTCAGATCTTTTAAGTAATAGGATTATTTGATTCAGTTAAGAAAGCATAGGTCATATAGGAAAAATGCTTCGCATTTTCTTGGTGTTTCTTTGTGACTTGGTGTCTTGGTGGCCTTTGCGATACTAACAAACCATTAAACAATACAACAATAAAACAATTTACTATATGCCCTTTGCAGCACGTGTAGGAGACGTAACAAATCATGGAGGTACAATAGTAGGGCCGGGTGCACCAACGGTGATGATCGGCGGGCAGCCTGCGGCAGTAGCTACGGATAATCACGTGTGTGTGATACCGCCGAATACCGGGCACATTACAGCATCCATCTTTCCTATGGGAAGTGCAACAGTAATGATTGGTGGAAAACCTGCACTCCGCACGACAGATGCCTGCATCTGCGGCGCAATGGCAGCAGTGGGATGCCCAACGGTGAATATAGGAGGGTAAGAAAATGGTTGAATTGTTTAATTGATAAATTGTTGGTACCGTAGCGGAGTTTTGAAACACATAGGAAGCATAGGTACAAAGGCACATAGAAGAAAATCAGGTCTTTTAAGTAATAGGATTATTCGATTCATTTAAGAGTGTATAAGAACACATAGGAAAAATGCTTCGCATTTTCTTGGTGCCTCTTGGAGGCTTGGAGCCTTCGTGGCTCATTGCGTCCTCTGCATATTCTCTGTGTTCTTTGCGATATAACAATACAACCATTTAACCATACATCAATTTAAACCATGGACTCATTCGCATCTTTTCTTGGTACGGGCTGGCAGTTTCCTCCGCAGTTTTCGCGACAGGCGAAAGGCGCGCTTATGTTGAGTGATGAGGCTGATATAAAAAACAGTTTAGAAGTATTGTTGTCTACGCGCGTAGGAGAGCGATTAATGCAGCCCAAGTTTGGTTGTAACCTTGATGAGTTGTTATTTGAGCCGTTGAGTGTAACATTACAAACCTATATTAAAGATCTCGTGTCAACTGCTATCTTCTATTATGAACCCAGGATACAACCTGATAATGTGACACTGGTAGCTGCGGAAGAAGAAGGTGTAGTGCTGATGACGATCGATTATACCATTCGCTCTACAAACACACGGCACAATCTTGTTTATCCATTTTACCTGAACGAAGGAACCAATATTATCAAATGATCAACTATACCTGTAATACACCGCATCCGCTTCACAGGGAAGGCACCAGCCAGCAGGACCGTTTCCCGGTACCGCTCGGCGAGGACCCGGTGACAGGTAAGGCGTATGTAAATATTGATGAACGATCGTTTAATGATCTCCTGAAACAATCCGCAGAATTTGCGCACTTTATTAAATTTTATAACGAGCAAAATTTACCGGATGGTAATTGGTGCGCTTTCTTTGAAGAGATATATGATTACAATACCAAACAGGTAAAAATAACAGACTGGAGCGTATTGGAACAAAAGGCAAGCACCTCTCCACACCTTGCTTTGTTTCTTACTTTTCTCAAAATATTTGGCATAGCACAGGATAACCTGAATACGCTGAAGCAAAAACACCTCGATTTCTATTATAAAACAATCTTACACCTGGATCCTGCGGCCGCTGTTCCTGATAAAGTGGCGGTGATATTTGAGCCGGAGAAGAATGCAACACAAGTATTGGTGCCGAAAGGTGCCGTATTGAAAGCTGGAAAAGATAATACTGGAGTAGAATTGTTTTACAAAACGAATGATGACCTCGTTGTAAACAAGGCAAAAGTAGCATCCGTTAAAACGGTCTTTGTAGAAAAAAGCGGAGCCGTACCCCAGCAAATGTATTGCGCTGCTGATGCCACAGTAGAGAACGTGGTAGACGCAACCAATACAGTACCAGGATGGTACACGTTTGGCAGCAACAAAAATGCAGGTTGTACAATTGGCTTCGCTGTAGCGTCGCCCATGTTCAATATCAAAGATGGAGAAAGAAGGATTTCATTCAGCCTGCCGGGTATAGAAAAGCTGACAGACAGGTCGATGCTGACTGTAGAATATACATCTGTTAAAGGTTGGGTAGAAGCTGTGGTAGACAATGCACCGGATGCGTTGCAATACTTGTTAATAGCAGTTAGTAAATCGTTGCCTGCTATTACGCCATATAACGAAACTGTACATGCAAGCGGTTACCAGACAGTACACCCTGTTATCCGTATTAAAATAAAGACGGGCAACAAAGCGGCTTTTGCAAAAGCCTATGCTGCTTTGCAACAGATCCAACCGGCTAAGATAGATATGAAGGTGAATGTGAAGGGGCTGAAAACATTGATCCTGCAAAATGACTTAGGCATACTTGATCCTGTAAAACCTTTCCTACCCTTTGGTACTGCGCCTGTAAAGCACAAATCTACCTTATACATTGGAAGTTATGATGTGTTTAATAAATATCTCTCGGCATTGCACGTTGGCATCAACTGGAAAGGCATAGGTAGCCCCAAGAAGTATTATACACTTTATACAGGAACCAAAGAGCTTGAAACGTGGCAGTTACAATGGGACGATTTTTCTCACGGACACCCGCCTGGCCCTTTATCTATATTGGATGGTGGGAACTGGAAGCCTTTCGTGTTGAATCAAAATGCGCATTATAAAAACCTGCAGGGTGATAAAGCCAAAATAACAAACTTATATAAAACCGAGAATCAACTAACATCAGTTTATACATACGATGAGCCGCCTTTATACTCTACCCAAAGCAGATGGGGCTTTGCAAAAATTCAACTGAAATACGATTTTGGTCACCAGTTCTATCCTGCTTTTCTTACAAAGAAAGTATTGGAGAATATTAACAGCACAGATAAAACTGTGCCACCTGTACCTTACACGCCGGAATTTAATTCGCTGCACCTTAATTATGTTGCAAAAGGAACAGTCAGCTTTGGTAATAAAGAACACCAGTTCTTTCACTTGCATCCATTTGGTTTTGCAGAGATCAGTAGCACACCTGAATCACTGATACCGGCATATGAAAGTGAAGGGAATATATACATAGGTTTTAGTGGTATTACAGATGCGGAAACATTGAGCGTCTATTTTCAATTGCAAAACGATACAGGTAATCCTGAAAAAGAAATTAATGATGCGAATAAAATTACCTGGAGTGTTCTGAATGGTAATGTATGGAAACCATTGAATGATGAGATGCAACAACGCATAGTGAGCGATACTACTGTAAAGTTCACTACAAGTGGTTTTATTAAGTCACTCGTTCCATCTGAAGCCATATCCGCACATACGATACTCCCCGGAAGCCTTGTGTGGCTGAGAGGTGCGGTAGATATAAACAGCGATGCCTATTCTTATACGGTGGGTATTAAGACGCAGGCAGTAGAAGCTGTGTTTGACAACAGGGGTAATGACCCGCTTCATTTGCAGCAACCACTGGCCGCCGCAACGATCAGCAAGATGCAGGAGAAAATAAACGGCATTAAATCACTCTCTCAACCTTTTGCGTCCTATGGCGGTAAAATGATAGAAAACGGACAGGCATATTATACACGTATAAGTGAAAGGCTGCGCCATAAAAGCAGGAGCTGGAGTATTTATGATTATGAGCGGATGGTATTGCAGGAATTTCCTGATGTGTACAAGGCTAAATGCATCTCACACGCAACGGCTGGTGCAGAATATGCGCCTGGGCAAGTACTGATGGTTGTGTTGCCCAACCCGGCTAATATTAATTTCCAGGACCCACTGCAACCACGCGTGAGTAAGGTAACAATAGAGCTGATCAAAGAATTCCTGGCGGATTATATGTCGCCATTTGCAACCTTATCTGTCATCAATCCAAAATATGAACCGTTGAGGATAGTGTGTGATATAAAACTAAGGCCGCAATACCCGGATGAAGCTTTTTATAGCAACCAGTTAAAAAAGGACCTGGCAGGCTTTATAGCACCCTGGTCTGTAAACAGTAAAGCGAAAATTTCCTTTGGAAGTAAAATATACAAATCGCAGATCATCAACTTTATTGAGGAGCGCCCGTATGTAGATTTCATTACAACATTTGAAGTGCATAAGATGTCGCCAGTTGATAAAATATGGATAGATGAACTGATAACCGGGAGTAACGAGAGTTGTATCCTTACTTCTGTAGCACCAAATATTCATACCGTAAAAACCACCGCTGTATGTTAGCCCAGGCACCAGTAACGATACCTAAATACACAAAGCGGGCTCCTGCACTGGACTACGATACGCTGCGCAAAGCCGGTATGGACTACCTGCAAAAAATAGCGGGTAAAAGCTGGACAGATCACAATGTGCATGACGCGGGCATTACTATGTGGGAGGAGTTGTGCTATGCTATGACGGACCTGGCATTCCGTACTTCTTTTGATATAAGGGATATACTGACAACGAATATTGGTGAAGGGCCGTCTAAAATACATGCGTTTTACACTGCTAAGCAAATATTAACCAGCCATCCTGTAACAGTTGCCGACTACAGGAAAATGCTGATCGATAATATTCCGGGTTTGCAAAACGTTTGGCTTAAAGTATTGGATAATACAGATTATGCGCCTGCTATTTATTACAACAGTGTAAAGAAGACATTGACAAAAACGTACAAGGCAGGGCAAACGGAGGCATTGCAACTAAAAGGAATTTATGCGGTCCGGTTTGAGCCTGGTTTGTATGATCTGCTGGAAAGTTATGAGCTGATCCAGATCAATACAATGGCTACCGATGGCGCAGTAACTACTGCGGTGCCTAAAAATGAATTCGAAACCAAGCTGGCCACTTGTATCTGTAAGCTGATGCGGCATAACCGCAATTTGTGTGAAGACATCAGTGATGTGCGGCCTATACAGGAAGAGCGTGTAGCTGTGTGTGCGGATATAGAATTACAGCCTACGGCGGATGCACAAAAAGTGTGGTTACAGATCTATAGGGATCTGTACAATTATATATCACCATTTATTCCTTTTTATTCTATAGACGAGTTACTGGCTAAAGGAAAAACGGTAGATGAAATATTCCAGGGAAGCCCGGCAAAAAGAGGGTTTACAGATTATGATGAGATCAGGCAGTTTGACCATCGTACGGTGTTATATACATCGGACATGATCAATATTATTATGGATATACCCGGTGTGCTGGCGATCAAAGACATTCACCTGAGTAGTTATCGCAAAGATGGCACAGGTAATTTTGTTATTCACCAGAATGCAGAAAAGTATTGCCTGCATCTGACAGATGAGCTGAATTATTCTTTCCGCCTTGCACTGGACTTTAATGAAACTGATAAAAAGAAGCAGTTTAATCATATTCATTTTTATAAAGATTATATTTTCTTTTCTCCAAAGCATGATACTTCTTATGCAATAAAAGATATTATAAAGCAGGCCAGCTTTCCCGCTGCTTTTGTAAATGATATGCCCGTACCCGATGGAAGCTACAGAGGCGTGGATGAGTATATTTCTATACAGAACGAATTTCCAGCAAACTATATGATCGGGCAGCCAGACATACCGGCGTCTGCTACACCACTGCGCAAGGCGCAACGCCTGCAGTTAAAAGGCTATTTGTTGTTTTTTGAGCAATTGCTATCAGACTACCTGGCGCAATTGTATCACGTGCGGGAATTGTTTAAATGGAATACGACTACCACTTCCAGTTACTTTTTTACTGATCTCCGAAAAGCGCAGCATCCGTTTACGGGAAAGAAAGAGATCAATGATATTGATAAAATAATTGAAACATACAAGAGCCCTGCACCGGGTGTATCCAGTTACAGAACAATAACGGAGAATGCGAAAGTGTATTTAGACCGGCGCAACCGTTTCCTGGATCATTTGCTGGCGCGCTTCAATGAGCAGTTTGTAGATTATAGTGTGCTGAAGTTTGCGCAGGCAGAGTCATATAGCAGTACATCGCTGATCACGGATAAAATAAATTTCCTCGCACACTACCCGGCTATCAGTGGCAACAGGTCGCATGCGGTGGACTATAGCAGGCCTGTTACCGCTTCGGACAACATTTCAGGCTATGAGTTAAGATTGAATATGATGCTGGGACTGCCTGCTACATCGTTTAAGCAACTGGTGAAATTCAAAACGGATGGAATGGGTAATAAGGTAAAGGTGAATGGTAAATACCAGGTATGTTATAAAAACACTTCCCGGTTTGAGGATACGTTTGGCCTGCATGTATTAGAGCATATACTGCTGCGTCCGCAAGTAGATGACTATGTGGATGCGCCACAGGGAAGTTCAATGCTGCTACAGTTCAATGAACCTGGTACAAAATCTTCTTCCTGTTGTGTAATACCCGACACTTATTCTATGAAACTGTCTGTCGTATTACCGGGCTGGTTGCCTGCAACTGCCAGTATGGACTTCCGCTCATTTGTAGAGCAACGTATCAGGAGTGAAGCACCGGCGCACGTAGCAATAAAAATATGCTGGCTCGATCCATTGCAGATGGATGCATTTGAAACAGCCTATACAGATTTTATGAGCGCACTTTTACTACTGCGTCAATGTGTAGGTAATGGCGTGTCTGCTAATTATAAAAAAGCATTGGCTGCAATGGTAAATCTATTGCCCCAGCTAAAGAATCATTACCCACCGTCCATATTACAAAGCTGTATGGATGTAACGTTTGATTCCAGTGGTAATACTACTACCAGCCCGGTCATATTAAACAGAGCAGCATTGGCCGGAGAGCAGTTGTATGAGTTTGTGGATTGTGGAAGTTGAGATTTAAGATTTGAAATTTAAGATTTGAAATGAGTTCGCTGTTCGACATGTTAGCGAAGCGCATGTCGAACTGTACATAAGAAGGATGTATATCCTTTTAAAAAGCGGATTGAAAATCCGCATTATCTTAATTCGACATGCGCTTCGCTAACATGTCGAACAGCAGCTCCAAGGCACTGAGGAACACAAAGGTGAATAGCGAATGGAACGATGAAGTGTGCGACGCAACAGAAGCTAAATAGTTATCCTGTTGTTCGGTACATAAAAAAAATATCATCCCAGTCGGAGACTGGGATGTGCCGGACTATCGTCTCCGTCGATACTCCGGCGTGTGCCCTCACGCGCCGGTTGGTAACTGGTTCGTGAGGACACGAACCAGGGCGAAAGTGAAGACACGATCCAGGGCGAAGGATACATGCTTCGACAGAGTCGAAAGACCACAGCATCCTCGTCGGGAGACGAGGATGAGTGAAACAGTCAGATTATTGAAATTTTGAAATGCAATAACGATGGAAACAAGTATTACACATTACCCGGTTTACATGCCAGACCAGTTTCTGACAAGTGGGAACCTGAATGATACCACACAGTATCTCGAACACCAGGAGCGTGCTACACGTGCGATGGCGATCGGTAATGGCATCATACATGGCCTGAACCAGGTAACGGTTACAAGCGCTGCGGGGTTGACTACCGGTATTCAGTTAGTGCCGGGGTATGGACTCTCCATAGAAGGATACCTGTTGCAGACACCCGGATACTGTATGTGTGAGAAAGATCCGGTAACGCTGCGCTATGCAACAACAGAAGGAAATTTTTTTAAAGTAACTATAAAGAAGACTGATAAACATTGCTACAGGCAACTGATCACTGCGCACCTGGATGATGTAAATGAGTTTGTAGATGAAGATGAGAATGTGATAGATGACGCAACTATTGAAAAGATCAATTGTATTGAGCTGTTTATAAGTAAGCCGGATGTAGCGGAGGACAAACGAAATATACAAGGTATAAATAGTATAACTACTGCTTCATTGAGCAAATATGCTTTAGTTGCATTTGCAGATATTTATGATTTGCAGCAGGGCAAGTGTGAGCAGGGTGATTGTAATGAGAAGGGAACTGAGCGTAACCTGAAAACGCGCTTCCTCCTTGTACCGCTTACTTTGCTGGACTCGCTTAACAGTATGTTGCAATCTATACCCTTGGTGCATACGAAGCGGATTCAAAAAATAGGACAGACAACGGGAGAATCTGCATTGTATGCAAAAATTAAAACTGCATACACAGATAGTGTAGCAGCACTCGTAACAAGCGTACAGCAGATCAGTAACAACTCTGCTGGTTATATTGATAAAACATCGATGGATGTAGCGCTGGCAAGATTGAAAAATATAGTGCCGCCATCAAACGCCTATTGTGAATATTATCTGGGATTCACAGCAGATCTTTCGCAGGCTGTGAATGAATACATTACTTATTTCAATGACTTTGCAGAGAAATACCCGGTCTATTCACATAGCCGTATTGGCCGCATACTGGTTATGGCAAATATGAACGATACCGGGGCTGTACCGGATAAATATCGTTACTACTGGTTAAGTGCAAAGAAACCGGAAGGGTTGAAGTACGGGTTATATCATTTGAGAAAATTGCATGAACGTATTGTTGCATTGATCACACTTTTTCTTGAAAGCGCACCGCTGGCGGGAAGGATTGGCGTGTCGATAGGTGGCTCACAGACCGGCGCTATTAAATTTATTCCATCCAAAGAGCCGCATGTGCCTTTAGGAGAGAAGGCTGTTCCTTACTACTATGATGCGCCGGTAGATGGTGCAAACGGATTAGGTTTCTGGAATGCGCAGACACTTGGCACGCACCGGGAAACGATCTTTAATTATTATGCCAGCCTCCCTATGCAAATAATGGACTTGAATATTTCATTATATAACTTTTTCAGGATAGAGGGGCATTTAGGATTGTCTGTTGGCCAGGCGTATGAGAAATGCACGTCCCAGATCAGGGAGCAGGATATTCCTATCCAGGTGTTGAAGTTACAGGTAGGAAGTCCGAACAAAGCGCCGGTAAAAGATTCGTACGACAAATTCAAGAACGCATTTATTGCTAACCTGAATTACTTTGTCAACGATCCGCAAAACAAGATTGTAAACTTTAATCTGAAGTTTCCAAAATTTGATGAACTGCGCATTAAGTTACAACAGACTTCTTACGCAACACCGGCAGACGTAACACGTATTTTAAATGATACGGCTGCATATATGGGGGTTATTAACTCGTTTAACAAAACGCAGGGAATGATGGCTACAGGTGGCACAGGTGGGTTGAAAGCAAAGCGTGTTACGGAAGGCGCTATGAAATCTGCAGCTCCGCAAAACTGGCAGAAGCAGGAGGCGCAACAGGTGTATGATAAGTTTTATGGCACACAGATGCAGCAGATGCGGAAAGATCTTGAAAAAGTAATCCGGGATACCAATGCAGATAATGCACTTAGCCTGGGCGATCTTGTAGGGTTGGAATATTTAGGTGGGGTGTACAAAGGCGGAACGTTTGTGCTGATACACAACGGGCAATATGTTATTGGAGATGCATCGTTGCCGTATTATGTTGAAATAGATAGTATTCGGGTGAAGAAGTGAATTTGAAATTTGATATTTGAAATGAAGTGTTGTTGATTGGATATATTGTTGAATGGTTACATTGTTTGGGGCATAGATATGGAATATCTGCATAAGCAAGAAGATAGGAATCTTCTAAGTGAGATATGGAATATCTGGCGGATGTATCTTCAACGATTTGACAATATAACCATTAAACAATGTAACAATTTTCAAATTCCGCTTGACAAAGCCTTTTATGAATTGTAACTTTATCTTACTTATTTGGTATATGTATTTCTATTGTTAATTGAAGCGAAGGCTGTAAGGGCCTTAGCACGTCTGGTAAGGGCGAAGCGGTGGAGAAACAGTTATGCAGTATAGGTGTCGCATTTTGTAGTTGAGTTAACCTCACTCTTAAAGCTTTATTACGGGGTAAGAACCGGGCTTGATCTCCTGCGTACTTGCCTCTTTTTTATTTACGTGAGTCGTGAATCGATAATCGTGAATGGGCCTTTGCGTGCTCTGCGTTTCCTCTATGGCCTCTGCGTTATTATATCGCAAAGGAAGCGCAGAGATCACAGAGGGTAGGAAACCTATAAGGTTTTTAAAACCTTATAGGTTTTGTGACCATTCACGATTCACATTTACGTAATAAAAAAAGGCCGCCACTTTCGGGACAGCCTCTTTATTATTATTGGTTTTTCTTCTATTTATTTTGTGTACAGGTTGGACGTATTCCTGTAGCCGGATGAAGTATTACTATACCAGTCTGTGTACTGCGTGCCATTGCTTGCAGCCCAGTCAAGGAAGTGCAGGTAAGCACTGCTGATACTATTTGTCTCCAGTGGATAAGTAAAGGCACCAGGGAAACTGATGGCCCACGGCCAGTTATTCTTAGATACATAGTAAATGCCGGATGATGGTTTAGATGCATCATCGTCTGTGCCAAATAAGGTGGTGGTTGCCTTATCTGTAGGAAGATTACCCGGCAAGTGTACTTCATATCCTCTGCGCAGGTTGCTGATAAGGAACGGATTGAATGGTGCTGTACCCAGCGTAGATGTAGAGATGGGTGATGTGAACTGTACATACATCTTTGCCGTATCACCTGTTACCTTAGGTAATTCATTTTTTGTGTTGATGAAATACGCGCCAGCATAGTTGGTGATCAATGCTTCATGGTTGTCAAAAGGAATGATCACTGCTTTGCTTTGTCCTGCTTCTACACCATTGGATGCAAGTGTAATGTAACTGCTGATAAATTTCTGCCCTGTCGCCTGCTTAACTGTAGATGCCGCAAAAGGGAATTGAACACCAAATCCATTTTTAAAAGTAGCGCCTGCTGCGCCTACGGCAAAGTTGCCATATAACTCTACCACATTGTTAGACGCATTGCTGATAAAACGGTATTGATAATTCACTAATAAATCATTCATGTCATAATCACCAACTTTCGGCCATGAGTCTTCGAATGCCAGTGTTGCATACGTTGTAGATGACGGGTAGTAATTGATATATGCGCGTGTAGCATCTGTAGGGAACTGGTCAAACACATCAGACACACCATCGCCATCTGTATCCTTAGGCGTATCGATAGGCGACATACTGGTTGTAGAAACAGCAGATACCGGGTTAGTTGTTGCATATAATACAACATCATTAAAGTCATGGTCGCATGATGAAGAAGAACGGTTCATATCTTCAAAGCCGATCACAAACAGGTTGTCTTCTGCATCATTCAACACCACGGAATGCTTTTGAAGGCTTGCAGACGTTTCCGGGTTCAATTGCGGGTCAGAGTAAAATTTAGCTCCTGAAGTAGAAACAGCATATCCGTTCCATGCATCTTGTAGCAACGTAAAGCCAATGGTAGTGCCTGCGGGAAAGCGACCTAGTTTTACTTTATCGCCGCTGCGCATACCTCCACCACTTCCATATAAGGACGCGTTGGGAAATACATAACGTACGGTATCAATATCGCCACCATCGGTTGGCGGTTTGTTGGTAGGGTATGTATAATAACCGATTGAGTTGCGATAGTCAGCTCCTTCGGATACAAATGTGACCCATACATCGGCAGTAGCCGTTATAGTCAGGTTACTGGGTACTGATTGTGATAAATAAGAAGGGTGTGTAGTGCGCAGATCTTTTCCTTCCGGTAAAGAAGCATTGATATAAGAAAGCAGTTTACTGGAAATAGCATCGGTGCTTTCAAGATATAATGGGCGTCCGGTGAGGTCATATGCACCCATGTAGACAAATTTCGCCGGGTCTTTGTATGCGCTGTGTTGGGATACGATTGATGTTCTGTTGCCTGTTGCAACTACATTACCTCCGTAGCCCGCAGAGCCACCAATAGTTGCAGTAAGTGTTGTACCGCTAATATATGCTTTTGCAAAACGCATCAGGCCGGTATAAGCAGGGTCTACATACAACGTGTCGAGGTAAGAAGGGATAGATATTGTAGTATTAATACTACCGTTGGCGTCTGTAACTGCTGTAAATAAAGGGCTTCCGGTCTCTCCGGCCTGCAATGCCCTGGTGTATATATTTACAGGTACACCCGCAATTGCTTTGTTGTCCGGTGCTTGCAACCGCACAGATAAAGTAATATCTTTCGTTGTCTTGAAAGTAAAACCATCTGGTGCAATTTTGTTTGCCGGCGGTTCAGGATTAGGAGAGCTGTCGGCATTTTTTTTGCATGCTACTGTAAGTATAGCGAGTGTTGCAACTAGTAGTGGAAGTAACTTTTTCATCAATCAAGATTTATGATGCAAAAGTAATAACGCCTTTAGGGGGGTGTTAGTTTAATGACTTAAATGCCGATTAGAAGATTTTCAAATGTTAAAATAAAATAGAGGGCAACTTAAAACAAAATTAACCGTATCTCTTTTTTTATAAGTTATTTTCAGGAAGTACTTTGTGGCAGGTAACCCCGATAATGTTTTAACCGTAATATAGTGGCTTGTGGAACGCATTCCAATACGATTAAGCTAAGTGTCTAACCATAAAGACGGAAAGGGTATCTCTCAAGGGAGAGCCTTGTATAGCTTATGAAGTCTTTGTGGGTTTTGTGGTTAACGTAATTGTATCAGGCAGTATTCCACAAGTGGAATTTTTTTCAATTATGATGAGAAAAGTGACTTTAGTTTTGATCACAGGCTTTCTTATTTGCGTGATAGCATTTATCTATCATGCCATTCAGTTTGTTCATTCAGGTACACACTATAGTATCCTTTCCATACAGTTCGCTCCACGCAGCCGGATAGATGTTATACTACAGGAGTGGAATCGCCTACACCTGCTTCCGCTGGTCGTGTACAATACGACGCTGGATTTTTTCTTCATCATATTTTACGTATTCCTGCTGGTATTATACTCTCACAGAAGAGCGCAGTTAGAGCAGAATAGATTATTGAGATCCATATTGAAAATGAATGTCTGGATTGCTGTACTGGCGGGCATTTTGGATGGCATTGAAAATGGCATTGTCCTGCGCAACATCCAGGAGTTCGCTACCAATCCTTACTATGAGTCTGCACGCTCCATATCCATACTGAAGTTTATGCTGATCGGGTGGGTAATACTCGTTTGGATAGCATCCAGGATAGCTTCTGCGGGCCGCATAAATGCCGTCTCATAGATTAGCTTACTATTCAGCTATATCGCCTATATAAAGTCTTCTACTGTTACTGTGCTTATCTTTAATTGCTGCAAGATCCGATTGCCTGACAATTTCTCATCATTAGCTTGTGTCCCGGAAAATAGCTGCATTTATAATAGTATAAATCAGTGTTTATGAAAAAGAAAACTGCAATGCAGGAGGAAGATGCATTACCGGGAGCTGAAGACTTATCCGCATCGTTTTACAACGAAGAATCCTGTTCCCGCCGCAAATGGCTGGAGAAAATAACTGTACCGGCAATAGCTGCAATAGGTGCAGGAATGATCGGTAGCCGTGTAAGTGCCGCTCCACGATGGGAAGAGACGGGTAAGACTGGAGCAGGTGGTGTATATAACATTAGAGATTTTGGCGCAAAGGGTGATGGTACTACTATAGACACAGTAGCCGTGCAGGCTGCTATAGATAAGTGTGCGGCTGACAATGGCGGCACTGTGCTGGTTCCAACCGGCACATTCATCATTGGTACAATCGCGTTGAAAACCAACGTTAACCTGCATCTTACTGTGCAAGGCAAGTTGCAGGGAAGTGCAAGGCGGGAAGACTATAAAAGCGGGGAGGGTGTGCCTGCTGGTAACGGCAATGTTGTGCTTCTATATGCTGCGAATGCAGATAATATCTCCATAGATGGGAGAGGGACGATAGATGGAAATGGTACCAGCTTTTATACAGGGCAGGGGGATAACACAGGACCGAATTCAAAAGGCGGCGGATACTTTGACAGGCCGCATCTCATCATCTTTTATAATTGCACCAATATACTAGTGCGCGACACTTTTTTTACCAAAAGCGCCTACCACTGTTTCCGTATATTAAAATGTACAAGAGTGAACCTCGATGGTGTACGCATTTATAATCGGGTAAATAAAAACAATGACGGTTTTCATTTTAACGATAGTAAATATGTACACATTACGAACTGCGATGTCGCCTGCCAGGACGATGCCTGTGCCTTGTTTGGCAGCAATCAATTTGTAACTGTTGTTAATTGTACTTTCAGTACCAGGTGGTCAGTGTTTAGGTTTGGCGGGGGAGATGCGCAAAACATTACAGTGTCTAACTGCATTATTTATGAAACGTATGGTTGTCCTATAAAGATAAGTTCCGGCAAAGCGCGCATACAGAATATCACCTTCTCCAATATTATTATGCAAAACGTTACAGGGCCTATCAGCATTGGGTTTAGCGGAAGTAAAACGGACAGCGCAGATGCTGCACCTTCTTTTGTACGGAATCTTTCTTTTAATAACATCAGGGCAACAGTTGTAAAGCAACCAATTAACCACGCAGACATTCCATTCGATGTAAAGCCTTTTGATGGTGAACAATATTCATGTATTTCACTCAATGGCATTAATAATTTTTTCCTGGAAAATATCAGCTTTACAGACATACAGGTTATTTATGTAGGTGGAGGTTCTGCGGAACTGGCTGCCAAAAGAAATATACCGCAAGTGGTCAGCGAATATTTTGGAGTATGGAAAGAGGCGCCGGTGGGCCCTCCTGCATATGGCATGTATGCACGTAATGTAAAAGGGCTGGTAATGCAAAACGTACGCTTTACTGTAGAGCAGCAGGATTACAGGCCGGCAGTTATTTTTGACAATGTGCATGACGCATCCATAACAGGGTTAGTTGCCCAGGGTAATGCACATTCAGAATTGGTCAATCTTGCAGCCTGTACCGACATTGTATTCACAGCAACGAAAGTGCGCAGTGAGGCCAAAAATTTTGTAACCATAGAAGGAGATACTTCTGATGGAATTTTTATTGATGGAGGTGACTTACGTAAAGCTACACAAGTAGCTGTGTTTAAAAATGGCGCTAAGGAGCGCGCTTTACAATCACGTATATAAAAACCGGATATGTTTCAAAAATTATATAGTACAAGCATTTTAATCGTATTGCTATCCTGTTTTGTACAGGCAACAGCGCAGCAAACATTTCTTGTAAGCAAGATTAGCGAAGATGCAAACATCCGCTCAGATCAGCGGCCTATACCCATCGGCTTCTATGATAAAAGTGTAGATAAAACATTTGTAACATGGATGGGGGCAAACAGCCAGGCAATTATAAAAGTGCTGGATCATACTACTAATACATGGAGTGCAGATAAGGCTGTAGGTCTATCCACTTTTGTAGATAAGCATAATTATCCGGGCATGTTGAAAGGATGTGACAACAGGATCTATATTTTTTATGGGTGTCATAATTCTACCATGCGTATGGCTGTCTCTCCAGGGCCACTTAGTGTGGATGGCGAGTGGAAAGATCAGTTTATAAACGAAGCGGAACGTGCGTCGTATCCTGCGCCTGTAGTTACGACTGAGGGTAATTTTTATGTGTTTTACAGGGATACAAGAAAGAACCAGGGGCATGAAGATGACCGGCCATACCAGTTTGTAAAATCAACAGACAATGGCAAAACCTGGAAACGCCAGATGGTAATAGACCCGCATCCACGCACTACAGATAACATGTGCGAAGTGTATAATGGAAAAGTTTCTTATCAGCCAGCTATGAACGGCAAACCTGCACGTGTACACATAGCGTGGACCATAGCAGGAGAAAAGTTAGGCAAGCATGCACATGCTACTTATGGGCGCAATGTGTATTATGCATACCTCAATACAGCTAATGACCACATGTACAATGTGCAGGGGAAAGACCTGGGTGAGACTATAGATAATGAAGAAATGGACAAGTATTGCCAGGTGCTTGATACCGGCATTCCGGAAAAAGGTCACCTGGCAGGCTTACAAGTGTCTGCACAATATTGTGACAACGGAGATCCTGTCATCTATTTTGATAACCAGGTTGCCGGCGGTCCCGGTACTGCCACGTGGACAGGAAAGCAATGGACGTTCTCTCAAATAGATAAACCTAATGCAGATGACAGAGAGCTGCGCGATCCGCGTGAATTTGAGAAAACAGGCGCCCGTTCCTTTCGTATATATAAGCCCGCAGGGAAAAACATTAAGGTCTATAAAACAGATAATGCAGGAGAAACATGGGCATTAGAAACCGTGATAAATGCAGATGTAGAAGTAGACCGTGTGTATGTGATAAAAAATGCCCGGCCGGAAGCAAAACTGCTGATCACAGAAGCGGGTGACAGAACGATTGATAAAGCGCAACGCGATGTGTATATAGGTAAAGTAACGAGCGGATATGTTGCAGAATATGCGCCACTAAAATAAACCGCTGTTCTACATGTTAGTGCAGCGCATGTAGAACAGCAAAATCATAAAAAAAAGTTCCATATCGCAGGATATGGAACTTGAAAAATAAGACTAGGATATTGGATCGCCTATAGGCATAAGTAACCTATAGAGTATAGTAAGAATGATTAATAGATCGTGTTGTAATTAATTGTAGCTGTAAAAAGTGCTTGTCGGAAAATTGCTGAATACGCAAATAGGGTATGGGCTGTACATGTAAGGGTAAGCAGTTTCATAGTAGTATTGGATTATCTCTCTGTGATCAAAAATGCAGTAAAAATTATTTCATTCCAATACCCACATTTGAGTAATTTATAAAATGCGGATCAAAAAATCGGCGAATAAATAATGTTTCCCTGTGAGATCAATGTTTCCTGTGAAAACATTAATTGATGTCAAGTCATTCGTATGCGTATAGTTCTTGCTAGACTCTCCGTAAAATAAAAATGGAACATGTAAAATGTTCCATTGTATAACTTGGTGACGATCGTTTCTGTTGTTTTACATAAATCCCAGCTCCAGTCTCGCTTCCTCGCTCATCATCTCTTTGTTCCAGGGTGGGTCAAATGTTAAGTGTACATGTACATCCGCTACGCCCTCTATACCACGGATCTTCTGTTCTACATCGAATAGTATTTCACCTGCTGCAGGACATGCAGGCGCAGTCAGCGTCATGGTTACATTTACCTTAGCATCATCTATTTTTACCTCGTACACCAGTCCTAAATCGTAAATGTTCACTGGTATTTCAGGATCATATACGGTGTGCAATACCTCTTCTACCTTATCTCTTAATGTTACTGTATCCATTTCCGTTTATTTTTGAAGTGAACCTGCCTGGAACGCTACCGCGTATAGTTTCATTTGTTTCAGCATAGATAGCAAACCATTTGACCTTGTTTGCGAAAGATGGCTTTTCAGGCCTATCTCATCTATGAAATAAATCTCCGCATCAGCAATTTCTTTAGGTGTATGCCCGGACAAAACTTTTATCATCAGGCTTACCAGCCCTTTTGTAATGACCGCATCACTATCTGCCGTAAAAAATATTTTTCCATCACTATACTCCGGGTGTAGCCACACTTTAGACTGGCAACCTTTGATCAGGTTTTCTTCCCGCTTGTATTGCTCCTCTATCAGCGGCAGTTCCTTTCCCAGTTGAATAATGTATTCATACTTCTCCATCCAGTCAGTGAAGAAAGCAAACTCCTCTATTATTTCGTCTTGTAGTTCTTTAATACTCATAAAGCCAATTTGAAAATGTGCCGATTTGAAAATGTGAAAATGCTTTGCGAAGATTGCTTAATTGTTAAATGGTTACATTGTTAATTCCATTTTCAAATTAACCTATTTTCAAATTTTCAAATTCTGATTTATCCAAGCATCAGCCTCGCCTTCTCCAATCCCTTTACCAGTGCGTCTATCTCTGCTTTTGTATTGTAGAATGCAAATGATGCGCGTACTGTTCCGGGTATGCGGAAGAAATCTACCACGGGTTGTGTGCAGTGATGCCCGGTGCGAACTGCTATACCTTGCTTATCCAATATCTCACCTGTATCAAACGGGTGAAGATCTCCAATAAGGAAAGAAATAGCGCCACTGCGCTCCGGTGATTCACCTATAAAACGCAGATCGGGTATAGCTGCTAAAGCATCCAGTGCATAAGCCAATAATTCTCCCTCTGCCAGTTCTATATTTTTTCTGCCAATGCTTTCTACATAATCCACCGCTGCGCCGAGGCCAATGGCTCCTGACATATCTGGCGTACCTGCTTCAAACTTATAGGGTAGATCGTTGTAAACCGTTTTTTCAAACGTGACAGTTTTGATCATGTCGCCGCCGCCCTGGTAAGGTGGAAGCTTGTTCAGCCATTCTTCCTTGCCATACAATACACCTATACCGGTAGGGCCGTATATTTTATGCCCGGAGAAAGCAATGAAGTCTACATCCAGCTCCTGCACATCCAGCGGCATGTGTTGTATAGCCTGCGCTACATCCAGCAATACCGGGATATTTTTCGCATGGGCCTGTTTAATAATGTCACGTACAGGGTTTACCGTGCCCAATGTATTAGATACATATGTTACAGCAACCAGCTTTACATCATCCGTCAGCTTTTGTTCAAAGTCATCCATTTGCAGAATGCCCTTGTTATCCATCGCTATCACCTTCAGCGATGCATCCTTTTCTTCACAGATCATCTGCCACGGCACTATGTTAGAGTGGTGTTCCATTGCAGAGATCAGTATGCTATCGCCTTTGTGCAGAAATTTTTTACCGAAAGAAGATGCCACCAGGTTTATGCTTTCCGTAGTGCCTCTTGTAAAGATCACTTCATGGCTATACTTTGCATTAATGAAGCGTGCTACCTTTTTTCTTGCCTCCTCGTATGCCTCCGTAGCCTGCTGGCTCAGCGCATGTACACCGCGGTGTACATTACTGTTATATGTTTTATAGTAGTTGTCCAGTGCATCCAGTACCGCCGTCGGTTTCTGTGTAGTAGCCGCGTTGTCCAGGTAAACCAGTTGCTTGCCATATACTGTTGTTTTCAGCAAAGGAAAGTCGTTCCTGATCTTCTCTATGTTCAGCGCTGTTGCTATGTCATTATAATTCTCACGCATACCAATTCTCCATGTTATTGTTAAGGAGCGTTTCTATATGTTCACGCAATGCCGGGATGGTTACCTTCTCCACAACGTCAAAGGCAAACGCGCCAATCAGCAATGCCCTTGCAGTGGCTTCCTCAATACCTCTTGAGCGGAGATAGAACAAAGCGTCCGGGTTAAATTGCCCCACAGTAGAACCGTGACTGCATTTTACATCATCCGCAAATATTTCCAACTGAGGTTTGGAGTTAATAGAAGCCTTGTCACTTAGCTGTAGATTATTGTTCTGCTGAAACGCATTTGTTTTCTGCGCCTCCTGGTGTACATACACCTTGCCGTTAAAGACAGCTTTTGCATGTCCTGCCAGTACACCTTTGTACAGTTCGTTGCTAAGGCAGTTTGGTTTGCGGTGGTCTACCAGTGTGTGATTATCGATCAGTTGATTATCTGCGCCAATGTACAAACCATATAAGTGTGTTTCTGTTGCAGACTCTGCCAGGCGCGTATGCAGGGTGTTCCGTACCAGTTCTGTACCAGGAAACGTAAACGTGAAGTTGTTGTATAAACTATACTTGTGCTGTACCGCTTCTGTAAAGTTTACGAGCCTTGTATTAGCTGCACCATTTTGCAGTACATATTGGCTAAACTGCGCGTTCTCTTCCACATACGCTTGCGTCACGCTATTTACCCAAACAATACCTTTACTCTCGTCACGTGCAACAGATTCTATAATATCCAGCTTTGCATTTTTGTGCACGCATACCATGTGGCGCGGCTGTACAAAAACGTTGTCATCACTGGTGTAGTAATGAATAATATGCAAAGGTTTATTGATCGTAGCGTTTGCTTTTACTTCTATAAAAAGCCCGCTTGTTGTCAACGCCGTGTTCAGTGCAGCAAAAGCATTATTGGTAAAAGATATGCTGTCTGCGGCATAGCCCGGCACCTCTGTTAATGGCTCAATGCTGATCAATACATCAGACTGGAAAGTAGACAGCGACTTGTTCAGTTTGCCGTTTACCAGCACGATCAGGTGGGCATCCAGGCCCTTGATCAAAAAAGGTTTTATATCTTCTGTTGTTACAGTAGCTTCTGTTACAGCAGCAGTGTATTGCTCTTTCAGAAATGGCTGTACGTTTGTGTACTTCCATTCTTCGTTTTTTATAGTAGGAAAACCCTGGCTGCGAAAGCTGTTAAACGCTTTCTGCCTGTACTCAGGCACAGCAGACTGCTGGTCGTATATCTCCGTCAGTAGATCGTATATCGGTAATGTTGTTTCTGTGCTCATCGCGTATTGTTTCAATGTTTCATAGTTTGATCGTTTCAGTTTTGTTCTTTTTGTTTTGTCCGGGCTGCAGCATAAATATTGCGCTTCGTTGTGTCACTTCCCGATTCGATTCCTCACCGGGATTCCGATACAAAGTATAATCGGAACTGCATCTTTCTATTCTTTACTCAGCTAACTCTACTCTCTGCCCTGGTTCGTGTCTTCACGAACCGGAGCAAAACAATGGAACAATGAAACCATTAAACTTTCTCCAACTGTGTTTTATCCTTCAGCCAGTCATAACCCTTTTCTTCCAGTTCCAGTGCCAGTTCTTTTGTACCGGATTTCACTATCCTGCCATCATACAACACATGCACAAAATCAGGAACGATATAATCCAACAAACGTTGATAGTGCGTGATCAGTACAAACGCGTTATTCTCAGAGCGCAGTTTGTTTACGCCATTGGAAACAATACGCAGTGCGTCAATGTCAAGACCAGAATCCGTCTCATCCAGTATAGACAGTTTCGGGTCCAGCATAGCAAGCTGTAAGATCTCGTTACGTTTTTTCTCACCGCCGGAAAAACCTTCGTTCAGCGAACGGTTTACCAGTTTCGCATCAAACTCTACCAGTTGCTGTTTCTCCTTAGTCAACTTCAGGAACCCCTTAGCATCCAATGGCGGTAAGCCACGGTATTCGCGTATTTCAGACAATGCAGTCTTCAGGAAGTTAATATTAGATACACCCGGTATTTCTACTGGGTATTGAAATGCAAGAAACACACCCTCTCTTGCCCTTACTTCTGGCGCCATATCTATCAGGTCCTTGCCATCAAAGATGATCTCACCTTTTGTTACTTCATATCCTTCACGTCCGGCCAGTGTAGAGGCCAATGAACTTTTGCCAGAACCATTCGGCCCCATTATAGCGTGTACCTCGCCAGCGTTCACCTGCAGATTAATACCTTTCAGTATCTCCTTATCCTCAATCTTTACGTGTAAATCTTTAATTGTAAGCATTGTAATTGTATGTTCTAAGTGGTAAGGCGTAAGGCTTAAGCTATGCGGTGTAAACAATATGACCTTTTTAGCAATTAAACAATATGACCATTACCTATTTTCAAATTTCAAATCAAAAATCTCCAATTGAATTATCCCACACTTCCTTCCAGTGTAATAGATAATAATTTTTGTGCTTCTACTGCAAACTCCATCGGCAGTTGGTTCAGCACCTCCCTTGCATAACCATTTACGATCAGCGCAACAGCCTTCTCCGTATCTATACCACGTTGGTTCAGGTAAAAGATCTGGTCTTCACCTATTTTAGAAGTGGTTGCTTCATGTTCTATGATCGCCGTATTATTTTTAGATTCTATGTAAGGGAAAGTATGCGCACCACACTGGTCGCCTATCAGTAAAGAATCGCACTGCGTAAAGTTGCGCGCCTTCTCTGCCTTAGGGCCCACCTGCACAAGGCCACGGTAACTGTTGTTGCCATGCCCAGCGGAGATACCTTTAGAAATGATACGGCTTTTTGTATTGGCGCCTATATGGTGCATCTTAGTACCAGTGTCTGCTATCTGCTTGTTCTTTGTAACGGCTACTGAGTAAAACTCCCCAACAGAGTTATCACCGATCAGCAGCACACTTGGATATTTCCATGTAATAGCAGAACCCGTTTCTACCTGCGTCCAGGAGATCTTCGAATTCACACCTTTACAAGAACCACGCTTAGTTACAAAATTGTAGATACCACCGTTACCATCTTTATCACCAGGGTACCAGTTCTGTACCGTAGAGTATTTTATTTCAGCATTATCCAGCGTTAACAGTTCTACGACTGCTGCGTGCAATTGGTTTTCATCACGCTGAGGTGCAGTACAACCTTCGAGGTAGCTCACATAAGCACCTTCGTCTGCAATGATCAGTGTACGTTCAAACTGTCCGGTATTTTCAGCATTGATCCTGAAATAGGTGGACAGCTCCATTGGGCAGCGAACGCCTTTAGGAATATATACAAACGAACCATCGGAGAAAACTGCTGCATTCAATGCCGCAAAAATATTATCTGAGTGAGGCACCACAGTGCCCAGGTATTTTCTTACCAGCTCAGGATGCTCTCGCACTGCCTCTCCAAAGGAGCAGAAAATAATGCCTAGTTCCTTCAGCTTTTCCTTGTAGGTAGTTGCAATTGAGACGCTGTCAAATACGACGTCTACCGCTACACCTGCCAGCACTTTTTGTTCTGAAAGCGGGATACCCAGCTTTTCAAAAGTGGCAAGCAGTTCAGGATCTACTTCGTCCAGGCTATTGTATTGCTTTTTTGATTTAGGCGCTGCGTAGTAAGAGATCTTTTGAAAATCCATTTCCGGCATTTCAAAATTCTGCCACGTAGGCATAGACATTTTCTCAAATGCACGAAATGCTTTCATGCGCCATTCCAGCAACCATTCCGGTTCATTTTTCTTTTTAGAGATAAAACGGATCACCTCCTCGTTCAGGCCCGGAGGCAAAATGTCCATGTCAATCTCCGTTACAAAGCCAAACTCGTAGTCTTTGGCCGCTAAATCGTCTAATATATCGTTACTGCTCTTCATGTTCAAAAATGTATTAATCTACCCCTTGCACACATTGTTTGACGGTTTCTGATGATGGCTGATTTATCGCGATGATGGATGAAATTGATCATCTGACTGTAGCTGATGTATCGCGCAGGCAGGGACAATCAGGACAGTCCTATTTGAATTGTTGTCGGCAAAAAAATGTTACAAAGTGCTTCGGCTGCAAAGGTAGTAATTAAATCAGTTAGGGCATCGCTAATAACGGTTAAGAATACGTCTCTTAAAAAGCTTTACTTTTTCCTAACCACTTATATTACAATCTTTACAACTATTTGGTTAATCGTTCCTCCCGCTTTACGATAGACGGAATATTGCGTAACTCCATCTGTTTCTCCCCCCAGTTACTCAGCATCCTGATGCAGGGAACCAGTTCCTGGCCGCTCTCCGTAAGCGAATATTCCACCTTTGGCGGTACTTCCGGGTACACTTTGCGCGCTATCAGGCCATCCTCTTCTAACTCACGAAGCGCCTGCGTCAGCATCTTGGGCGTCACATCTTTTAAGTGTCTTTTCAATTCGCCATAGCGTTTCATCCCACTGTTTAGTTGCCACAGGATACGCCCCTTGTATTTGCCGCCGACCCGCTGAAAGGCGTAGTCCACAGAGCATACTTCCTGCACCTCAGTTGCTGTTTTTTTCAATTTTTGCAAAATTTATATCATTGAAAATCAATAATAGTATCTTTTTAGTATGTAGGTTACTTAATTGTACATACTTGTCTCAAAGGTACTGTGATAATAGCTTTGCCCTCAAATAAAAAATATAAGATATGAAGGCGATTCATTTACAACAGTTTGGCGTAGAGAATTTACAGATGACAGACATTCCCCGCCCAGCGCCGGCAGCAAACGAAGTGTTGATAAAAGTGGAAGCCGCGTCATTGAACGCAGCAGACATCGGCACTATTAATGGCTTGTATAACCCTAACCTGCCTTTTCCGCACATTCCGGTTTCTGATGGGGCAGGCATTGTAGAAGGGGTGGGGGCAAATGTGACCCGCTGGAAAAAAGGCGACCGTGTTACCGTTCACTTTATTAAAAAATGGCTGGCAGGTACTAAAACACCCGATGCTTTCCGCTACAAAAGTGGCATCGAAACACCCGGTGTGCTGGCGGAATATATTACCTCGCACGAAGATGCACTGGTGCGTACGCCGGACAGCCTGGCTAGCGAGGCCGCTTCCACACTACCTATTGCGGGCTTAACAGCATGGACGGGACTGGTAGAATATGCGGGCTTGCGTAGCGGGCAAACTGTGCTTACACAGGGAACAGGCGGCGTATCCATTTTCGCATTGCAGATAGCAAAAGCTATAGGAGCAAAAGTGATCGCAACTTCTTCTTCTGATGCGAAACTGGAAAAACTAAAAGCCCTGGGTGCAGACGAAGTGATCAATTACAAAACCAATCCCAACTGGCATGAAGAAGCAAGGCGCTTAACGAACGGGAAAGGTGTAGATGTAATACTGGATGTAGTGGGCGGCGATTCTGTAAATAAATCATTAAAAGCAATTGACCCTGACGGTTTTATCGGGTTAGTTGGTTTACTGGATACGCCAGTGGCGCAGGTAGATATTTTTAGCGCTATCGCTACAAATGCAAGTTTGCGTGGCATCTCAGTAGGTAGCAGGGAACAGTTTGAACATTTTATACAAGCGATAGAAACAACAAAATTGCAACCTGTGATAGATAAAGTATTTGCCTTCGACAAAACATTAGACGCGTTTGCATATTTCAGCAGTGGCGCACATGTAGGGAAGGTGGTGATTAAATTGTAGGCAGGTTAAATTGTTGCATGGTTAAATTGTTATATGGTTTAATGATTCCTCGCTCTGGTTCGTGTCTTTATCGTAGATGTCAACTTCAATAAGTACGTAGCAGACCGAAGCGATTTTTTTTCACCACATAACTTGTCCCGGTAACATACCGGGAGGAACATAGATTTTTTACCACATAGAAGCATAGGTACATAGCCACATAGATATTTTAAAATCTGTTGAGTAATGGAAGAGTTTGATTCAGTAAGGATAACATAGGACGCATAGGAGAGCCGCGTAGCGACTCTTGGTATCTCTTCTGTGTTTCCTTTGTTCCAACCGCCCTGGTTCGTGTCCTCACGAACCTGCGTGCAAAGGCGGTTCGTGAAGACACGAACCGAGGCAGTAAAAATAAAAGGTGGGCCACTTTCAAAAAAGTGGCCCACCTTTTATTTACCCAACAATTTAACCATGCAACAATTCAACAATCTCGCTTCTACAGGTATTTATAAATTTGTTTCTTATAGTTTCCTAAATCATCCAACGTTGAAAATGAGTCAAACTTTGTTGTCTCACCTGATAGTTGTTTTCTCACTAATGCAACAATGCCGCCGCGCACAATATTCACCTTTGCCTTGTCAAAAATGAGATCGAGCGCCTGCATGTCTTTGATCGTCTGTAATTCTTCTATTTCGCCAGCATTAATTATATAATCTTCCATAAATAAGGTTTAAGCAATAAGGAATAAGGTGTGAGGAGAGTAAGCTCAACAATGAAACAATACAATCATGTAATAATTCAACGACTACTTTCTCACTATATCAAATATATCTACAGGCGGATCAAAGTACTGATCATTCTCCGGCCTGTTATAAATAGTACGTACCAGGTTCATACCCCTTACTATACGACCAAAAGCTGCATAACCCTGTCCGTCTGCATTATTTACACCGCCATAATCAAAGCCCGGCTGATCGCCAATACAGATAAAAAATTCTGTTCCGGCAGTGCCAGGTTCTGTACGTGCCAGTGATATAGTACCATTGGTATGTAGGATGTGTGTTTGTTGCGTAGTCTCGTGTGGAATGCCCGGAATGCTAGCAGCTTTTTTTGCGTTTGTACGCCACATGCCACCCTGTATCAGCTCAGACTTAGGTGCATTTGTTGGTTGGTTTTCTAAATTCAGTATGCGATAGAAGCTTGTGTTCTTATAAAAACCAGAATCTACATAAGATAAAAAAGCCGCTACTGTTTTGGGTGCTTTGTCCGGGTATAATTCTATTTCTATATCGCCCAGTTTGGTCTGAATGAGTACATGCGGATATTTACTTTGTTCCCGTTTGCAGGAAAAAGCCAGTATGATTATGCTAAAAAAGAAAATAAGTTTTCGCATGCGGCAAAGGTAGGGGAAACGGGTAGATAGGAACGAGTGAACACAAATGCCCCGGCGCGTGTCCTCACGCGCCGGTTGGTAGCTGATTCGTGAGGAAACGAACCAGGGCGAAGTCGGGTCTAAACTGGCGCAGGCCTCCCGGCCTGTGCCTCCCTGTTACTTTCGTATAAACAGAAATGTGTATTGCAAATTGCTGGAAGATTGCATTATAAAATATAGTAAAAGATAAGCACAGTGCTTTATAATATCATACTGGTCTGCCGGCCAGGATGTCTTGGTGTGTCGACTCCGTCGATATTGTTGACAACATCGACGGAGTCGATAAGCCGGCACATCCCAGTCGGAGACTGGGATGATTGTACAACTGCTCATGCAAAGAACAAAAGTTGAAGTGTGCGACGCAAGGGGTGATGATTCGTATTCCTACTGTTGGCCCCATAAAAAAGCAGGCAGCTATTTTTAGCTGCCTGCTTAAATGATTGATTGTCTCTTTGACTCAATAACAACGAAACAATTACCTTCCACCCGGAGGGCAATATTGCTTCAGGTAGTTAGTGTACAATGTTTGTAAATGCAGTGAAGTACCCTCGCCCTCATAGATACCATGTGAACGGTTCGGGTACGCCATAAACTGAAATTGTTTGTTGTATTTGATCAGTTCATTCAGCAGCATCTCTGCATTCTGGTAATGCACATTATCATCACCGGTGCCATGTATGTACAACAGGTTGCCCTTTAAGTTTTTTGCATAAGTAACGGGAGAGCCTTGTACAAAGTCTTCCCTGTTTTCCTGCGGCAAACCCATATAACGTTCCTGGTAAATGTTGTCGTATGTCAGTTGGTTACCAACAGCAGCAACGGCAATACCTGTTTTATAAATTTCAGGATATTGGAACAGTAAGTTCAGCGTAGTAGAACCACCACCGCTCCAGCCCCATACTGCAATACGAGAGCTGTCTACAAAAGGCCATTTCAATACCTCTTTCGCTGCCATAGCCTGGTCGCGAATGTTGATGCGGCCTATGTTGCGGTAGATCGCTTTACGCCATGCCGCACCTTTAGCCGCAGGTGTGCCACGTCCGTCGAAGCTCATATAGATATAACCATCCGCAGCCATATCGCCCGCATACTCACGGTTACGGCCAATACCAAAACGGTCCTTCACGGTTTGTGAAGCAGGCTCCGTGTACACCTCAAATACAACCGGGTATTTTTTAGTAGAGTCAAAGTTCAATGGTTTAACCAGGTAACCATCCAGCGTAACGCCGTCTACAGTTGTTACACGGATAAATTCTACAGGCGCACGTTTTGCATTGGCATTACCGCCGCCGCCTCTTCTACCACCACCTTGTGGCGCTTCTTCTTTGAAAAAGACCTTACCATCAGCCAGGCTTACCCAGTCTGCGGATGTAGGTGTATTCGCATTGCTGAATGTATGACGCGCATACAAGCCGTTGGGTGATAATTGGTAATCGTGTGTACCCTTCTGGTCAGCAGGAGACAATTTTTCAAAACTGCTCTTGCCATCCATTTTTATTTTATACAAATATTCCTGTGTTGCATTATCAGGTGATGCGGTGAAATATACATAACCGCTTTTCTCATCGATCGCCTTGATCGTGATAATATCATAATTACCATTTGTGATCAGTGTTTCCTGTTTGCCATCGCGGCTAACCAGGTAAATATGTCTCCAGCCGTCTTTCTCCGTTACCCACAGGAAAGATTTACCATCCGGCATCCATTCCCAGCCCGCAGGGTCGCCACCGTTCCATCTTTCTTTAATATCGATCCAGGCCTTGTCTGTTTCTGTATAAATGGTGTTCGTTGCGCCAGTAGCAATATTGCAATACATCACCTTCGCTTCATTCTGCTTCCTGTTTAGTTGCTCTATTACCAGCTCAGTGCTGTTCGCAGCCCATTCCATACGCGGAATATAATGTTGCTGCTGATCGCCGGGTACATTCATCCACTTTGTTTTACCCGTTGCAACAGTGATCACGCCCACGCGGCATGCAGAAGGGCTTTCGCCTACTTTAGGATATTCTACAGGTACTACATGTGAGTAAATGGAATCTGTATTATTGATCATTAAAAAATTCCTGATCTTGGTTGCATCTATTTGCCAGTAAGCAATGCTTTTGCCATCCGGGCTCCAGCGGAAACCATCACGGCAGCCAAATTCCTCTTCATAAGCCCAGTCAAATGTGCCATTGATCATGTGGTCTGTGCCGTCCTTTGTTAGTTGCTGCTTTTTGCCTGTTGCCAGGTCTTCTACATATATATTATGTAAGCTTACATAGGCTACCTTGCTGGCATCTGGTGAGAACTTTGCAAACATCAGGGAGGATTCCGGCAAGCCTTTGCCCACCTGTTTTAGTTGGTTGTTAGCCGTGTTCAGTACCCAATAATCGCCCCGTGTTTCATAACGCCATACCCGCTTAGAGTTTGTATAGATCAGCACCTTGCTATCATCGGCGCTAAAGAAGAAATTGCGCACTTTCAGGGGCGCAGTAGCAGCGGATGGGGTTAGTTGAAGTTTAGAAACGACAGTGCTTTTGGAAAAATCCGGCAGGGATACCTTTACTATTTCGTCGTCCTTTAGCTGGTAATACGACTTACCGTCCTTAGTCCAGTTATAACCTCTCTGTGGCTGTGCATATACTGTACCTGCTATAAGCACGACACATATACACGTAACAATACGTTGTATCATATAGGGGGTTTAAAATGTGTGTTTGCGAATATACGGGATACGGAATTTGAAATTTGAAATTTGGGATTTGAGATTGGATAGGCGGTAGATTTTCTGCGGTAGACCGAGGTGGCTGGGATTTGAAATTTGAGATTTGATATTTGAAATGAGGCTATGAAATATTGAGCTATTATCTCAAATTTTAAATTTCGAATCTCAAATCGGTGATAATTAATCAATTAAACCATTAAACAATTTTATATAACCCTTCGTGTAATTTAAACCGAAGTACAAGGTTATAACACTAGTTTTGCCTGCATTTTTATTTTAAATAAAATTTTGGCTGCGCGTAGGGGTAACAACCTGCATGGTTGTTATATATGAAAAGCAAAAAGTGAACGCACTTGCCCTCGGCAGGCCGAGTCAAACTTTTACAGTGGAATACAGCGACAACGCACTTCTGGAGTCACTGGTAGCAGGCGACGAAAAAGCGTTTGAGCAGGTCTTTAAAGAACACTTTAAAAACCTGCACGGGTACGCCTGTGCCATTGTAAAAGATGAAGATATGGGTGAGGAAATGGTGCAGCAGGTGTTTTACAAGATCTGGAAAAACAGGAACGTGCTGAATGTTCAGACCACTTTGAAAGCATACCTGTACCGCGCGGTTCACAATGAATGCCTCAATCATCTGAAACATAACAAGGTGAAGGCGGGCTACCAAATGCACGCTGCGCATGTGATGAAACGTGAAGAAGGAACAAGTGCCGGAAATAAAATAGCGCATGGTGAGCTGCAAAAGAAATTGCACCAGGCAATGAACGAATTGCCGGAGCAATGCCGTACTATATTTCAGCTTAGCAGGTTTGAAGAACTGAAGTACAAAGAAATCGCAGACTTGCTGGGGCTGTCCGTGAAAACGGTGGAGAACCAGATGGGCAAAGCTTTAAAATTGCTGCGCCTTAAATTAGTAGACTTTTTGCCTTTAATTTTATTTATTCATTGCATGTTTTAAACAAACCCCTTGAAAGATTTATCAAACGATATTATCAATGACCTTTTGGTAAAACAGCTTACCGGCGAACTAAAGCCGGAAGAGCAGGGGGAACTTGCGCAATGGATCAATGCCGACGCGGATAATAAAAAGTATGCAGCGCAGTTTGCACTGCTGTGGGATGAGAGCAAAAAGATCGCTGCGAAAAGTACGATAGAAGAAGATGCCGCCTGGTTACGCTTCAAAGAAAAAGTGCGCAGTAATGATGCTGACCGTAAAGTGGTGAAGATGCGTTGGGCATGGTTACGTGTAGCAGTTATGGTAGTAGTGGTTGCCGGGTTTGGATTGTTTTACTACTATACTACCAACCAAAAAGCACGGCAGGATGTGATGTTGTTATCCTGGGAAACAACAAGCAATACTCAAACGGATACGCTGCCGGATGCCTCCGTGATCGTACTGAATAAGAATTCTAAATTGTCCTATCCATCCCGGTTCGACGATAAGAAGAGATATGTATCGCTGGAAGGAGAGGCCTTTTTCCAGGTAACGCCTAACAAAGAAGTTCCATTCGTAATAGGGGTAAATGATATAACGGTACGCGTAGTAGGCACTTCGTTTAATATACGTAGCGTTGGCGGTAAAACGGAAGTGATAGTAGAAACAGGAATAGTGCAGGTAACCAAGAATGGCAAAACAATAGAGCTAAGGCCAAAAGAAAAAGTGACGACGGTGTGGAAGGATACAGCCTTACAGAAGGAGGATAATAAAGACGAACTATATCAATATTACAGGAGCAAAAAGTTTGTTTGTAACAATACCGCATTGAGTAGACTGGTAGAAATGCTGAGTGAAGCATACGACGCACATATTACTATTGGCAATGAGCGCGTAGGCAACCTGAGGCTAACTACTACGTTCGATAATGTTTCACTGGACCAGGTATTGACTATTATAAGTGAGACGTTCAACATCTCTGTAACACACAAGAATAACGAGATTATACTTCAGTAAAATTTTAAAAGAAACAATGAAAGGAATAAATCATCAGCTACAAAAGCTGGGAGTATTGGCTATTGGCTTTATTTTCTTATTCGCAATCAAAGCAGGCGCTCAAAGTATTCTGAACAGGACTGTGTCTTTTGATGTAAGACAGGAGAAGCTGGAAAATGTATTAGGGGTAATCAGTAATAAAGCGAACTTCTATTTTTCTTACAGTAGTAATATTATCAAAAAAGACAGCCTTGTAAGTCTGAAAGTGTACAACAAAACGGTAAAGGAAGTGCTGGATCTGTTGTTGAAAAACAGGTATTCTTATAAAGAAAACACCAACTATCTGATCATAAAAAAAGAGACCTCCCGGATGACGATCATCGCTAACCAGGCTATTCTAGCTGATAAGTCATACATCATCAGTGGTTTTATTATTGATGAAGAGTCGGGAGAAAAAATAAAAGACGCCAGCATTTACGAAAAACAACAACTGGTTTCAACACTGACAGACGACAATGGTTATTTTAAGATCAAATTGAAAAGTAAATACAGATCGGCTGAAATATCTGTAAGCAAGGTGATGTATGAGGATACTACTGTAAACGTAAAACCGCAATACAACCAGGAACTGACAATAGCCATATCGCCCATAGAAATAGAAGGCATTCAAACCATCATCAGCCCGGAGGATTACACACTTCCGGACTCGGTGATTATAAAAGTGAAAACAGATACGACCGTAAGTGAATACACTTTTGTAAAAAAGGATTCTGTAAAAGTGGAAAAGACTTTGCTGGGCCGTTTCTTTCTTTCCTCCAGCCAGCAGGTACAAAGTCTTAACCTGAAAAAATTCTTTACTGAGAGACCGGTACAGGTATCTCTTACGCCGGGCCTTAGCTCACATGGAAGTATGAGCGGAAGTGTAGTGAATCATTTTTCACTAAACGTAATAGGCGGCTATACTGCAGGTACAAAAGGTGCAGAGATAGGCGGTGTGTTTAATATAGATGCAAAAGATGTAACAGGCGTACAGGTGGCTGGTATATTTAACATAGTAGGCGGCGGTGTAGATGGAGTACAGGTAGCAGGTGTACATAATATGGCATTGGATAATGTTATCGGTGTACAGGTAGCAGGTATAAGCAATGTGAACAAGCATGATATGAATGGCGTACAGGTAGGAGGAATCTATAACCATGTGGGTGACGAAATGAACGGTATCCAGGTAGGCGGTATCAGCAACTATGCAAAAGGAAAGGTGAATGGTATGCAGGTAGCTGGTATAGCAAATATTGCCAATACTACTTTTCGCGGCGTGCAGGTAGGGGGTATCTTTAACTATGCAAAACAATTGAAAGGCGTACAGATCGGCCTGATCAATATTGCAGATACTTCTGATGGTTATAGCGTAGGTCTGATCAACATCATCAAAAAAGGTTATCACAAACTGGCTATCACAACGAATGAGGTGATGGATGCGAACGTTGCTTTTAAAACCGGCAATTCAAAACTCTACAGTATATTAATCGCTGGCTTTAATACCAATGATAAAGAAAAGGTGTATTCGTTTGGATATGGTTTTGGCCGGGAGATAAAAGTGGCTAAATGGCTGACGATAAACCCGGAAATAAGTACGCAGTATTTGTATCTCGGTAGTTGGGATTATAACAATAGCTGGAATAAATTCGGGTTGAATATAAACCTGAAGATCAACAAGTGGCTTGCGATCTATGGCGGTCCTACCTTCAACGCATTATTCACAGACCAGCCGGCAGCAATAGACGGATATAAATTTGCAATACCTGGGAATAACTATCACAAGTTTGATTTAGGAAATGATAAGCTGAAGAGCTGGATCGGTTGGAATGCCGGTATCAGTTTCTTCTAGGGTAAAGTGTTTTATTTGCTCAACATGCGCCGTGCTGTATTCATACAGTGCGGCTTTTTTTATAGCACGTGAATCGTGAAACGGTAAATGTGAGTTGTGAGTGGTCAGTAGTGAATAGTGTATTCACGATTGCCGTCTCACGATTCACGATTCTGCGTATCCTTTGCGCCCTTTGCGATACTTATGCGCCTTTGCGTGCAACCTACTCACAAAAAATATTTGTATCCTCAATAGGGGTAATTGCATTCATCGTTGTTTCTTCTATATACGCATCAAATACAAATAATGAAAAACAACACATGTATGAAAGCAAATAGAAGATGGCCCTTACACATAAGATACATGGCTAAATTGTTGAATTGCTTAATTGTTGAAAATAACAATATAACCATTCAGCCATTCAACAATTAAACAATATCACCACTCTCTAACACCAATACTCAAAAAGATAATTATGAAGAATATTTTTTGGCAAGTACTACTTGTCCTGCTACAGCTTTTTGTTATAACGAAGCAGGTAAATGCACAACAAAACTTTAAACAATCCATCAAAGGCGTTGTGATGGATGCGGAATCCAAAAAGCCGCTCGCAGGTGTTACTGTCGAAATAGACGGCTTAAACCTGAAAGCAGTTTCTGACAACAATGGTTTTTATATTATCCGCGATATTCCTGTAGGTAAACAAACACTCAAGTTTACAACAATAGGGTATGAGCAACGTGTGATGCAAAACATCACCCTTACATCTGGTAAGGAAATGGAACAGGATGTAACGTTGACCGAGTCCTTCAAGAAATTAGATGAAGTACAGGTAAAAGCATCGAAGAATGTAACCCGTCCTTTAAATGACTTTGCAACCGTAAGCGCCCGTTCTTTTTCCGTAGAAGAAACAAAACGTTATCCTGCGTCATTTTCTGACCCTGCGAGAATGGTGATGAATTTTCCTGGTGTAAACGCCAGCGATGATGGAAGCAATGCCATAGTAGTAAGAGGTAACTCACCACGTGGTGTGTTGTGGAAACTGGAAGGAATAGAAATACCTACCCCCAATCACTTTAGCTCCCTGGGAAACACTGGCGGGCCGATCAGTATGCTAAGCAGTAATGTCATTGGCCCGTCTGATTTTTACACCGGTGCTTTCCCTTCAGAAATAGGCAACGCTACCTCTGCTGCATTTGACCTTAATTTTAGAAACGGTAACAAAGACCGCGCAGAGTATGCAGCAATGATTGGTACACTTGGTGCGGAACTATCAGCAGAAGGCCCGATGGGTAAAAACCGTAACGCATCTTACCTTATCAACTACCGTTATTCTACACTGGCTGTTTTGAAAAACTTTATCAACCTGAACGGACAGGTGCCAGAATACCAGGATCTGTCGTTTAAATTTAACTGGGCTACTAAAAAAGCCGGAACCTTCTCTTTATTCGGATTAGGCGGCATTAATAAATCGTCGCGCGATGCCAAAACAGATAGCACAAAGTGGGATACCCTGGATGAACCCAACGCAAGCTATAGTGCAAATGGTACACTTGGTGTAGCTGGTTTGTCACACCAGATCTTTGTAAGCCCGAATGCTTATTTCAAAACGGTGATCTCCGCTTCCTACACAAAATCTAAAAGCGATGCGGATACACTGAACCCGCATAACAACTACGTGTCTGTGCCTACATCACATGAGTCTTTTACAGACAAAGCACTGCGCTTGTCCGTTTACTTTAATGATAAACTGGACGTGCATAATACGATCAGGATCGGTATGATTGCACAGCAATTGTACTATGACCTGAAAAGCAACTACTATGACGATGATGAGCACAAATGGAAAGATGTATTACAGGGTAGTGGTAGCTCGCAGTTCTACCAGGCATATATACAATGGAAGTATCGCGTAAATAATCAACTGACGTTTAATGCCGGTGTAAATGGTTCTTACCTTGCGCTAAACAAGGCAAAAAGCATAGAGCCACGCGCGGCGGTATCTTATAAAATGAAGTACGGACAAACGCTTAGTCTGGCAGCAGGCTTGCATAGCCGCCCGGAGCATATTTCTACCTATATGTTTGAAAATGTTGCAGACGGACAACCGCATACGTTGCCTAACAAGAACCTGGATATGTCAAGAGCGTTTCACGTAGTAGGCGGTTACGAAAAATATTTCAGCCTGCTCAACATCCGCGCTAAAGTAGAAGCGTACTACCAGTACCTATATAAAATACCTGTAGAAGAGAAAATACCTAGCGGATTTTCTGCGATCAATATGGATGATGTGTATTCCCTGCAAGATAAAAACAGGCTGGTGAGCGAAGGGCATGGAAGAAACTATGGTGTGGACCTGAGCCTTGAAAAGCCATTTGCTGCAAACTATTATTTCATCTCCAATCTTTCATTGTTTAAGTCTACCTATACAAACTATGAAGGGAAAACATTCAACTCAAGATATGACCGTACGTTCTCATTCAACTTTACAGGTGGTAAGGAATGGCAGTCAGCACGTAAACCTAATAAGACGATTGGTGTAAGCGCTAAATTGCTGACAAGCGGCGGCCTGCGATATTCACCTTTAGACATCCAGAAATCTATTGCGAGCGGCAAGCAGGAGTATATAGTAGATCAGTATTACACAGAGCGTGGCCCAATGTACTTCCGGTTAGATGGCAGTATTTATATGAAGAAGAACAGGAAACGTTCTACCCACACACTCTCGCTGGAAATACAAAACCTTACAAACCACCAGAACTTCTATACTTCATTCTTTGATAAAAGAACAGGAAAAGAAAAAACAATCTACCAGTTGGGGATTTTACCTAACCTGAGCTATAAGATAGAATTTCATTAGTGTGAGTAGTGAGTAGTCAGTTGTGAGCCTCGGTGTCCTCTGCGTTTCCTCTGTGTCCTTTGCGATACTGTAACGCAGCGTGCGCAAAGGGGACGCAAAGAACATAGAGAAAAACGGTAACAGTGAATAAGGGTTACTCACAACTGACAACTCACCTCTCACTTTATAACTCCCCGCTCTCTCCGTCTCCCCGGTGAAAACTATTAAGGCCGCATTGCGGCCTTTTTTATTTAAAATGCTTTTGAATGTGCCTGTAATTTTCTGTACGTAGTCAGGCTTACACCTTTCTTACTTTTGAAAAATTTATTCAAATGACTTTCATCTGAAAACCCAAACTCACTCACTAATTCATTTATACGAATATCACTAAATTTCAACCGGTGCTCGATCAGGCGGATCTTAAAATTCTTAATGAAATTCTGCAATGTTTCACCAGCCTGTTTTTTAAAGTAACTGCCAAGATATGTTTCTGAAATATCGAATCGCTTTGCTATTTCAGAAGCCTTAATTGCAGAAGGTGTATAAATGTTCACCTGTATATAATCAATGATCTGTTGTATGCGATTATCTGCACTATCTTGTATAGCAGTAGGGCCAAGCTTAGTCAGGTTTCGTGAGATGATCGTTATCAGCGCATTAACAAAATGAGTGATCAGGTCGTCACTATATTTATCCTTATTACGTGTTTCGTGCAAGAGCGCTTGTACAATAGAGTGGGCCAGCGGAATATCGCTGCTGTTTTTCAATACACAACTGGATAAGTGCGTTGCATGATATAACACACACTCAATACAATTAACCGTTTTCCAGTTAAATTCACGCACATAATTCCGGTCAAATTTGACCAGTAAAAATTCAGTCTCCTTCTTTATCTCAAAATTGTACTGATCATTAGGCGTCATCAGCATTATGTGTCCCGGATGGTAAGTGACCGTATTGCCATTTATCTTCAGGTTACCCGTACCGGAAATAACACAAGTGATCTGGAAAAAAGTCAACTGCACCGGGTAGGCACATTCCTTCATCTTCTTATAAAGCACCTCCACGTTCTGATGAATATTCTCTCGCTTCATGCTGTAAAAATACCTTTTTATCATAGAAATGTACCGGAAAATGATCTGTAATCGGTACAAATTTGTTGTTCAAATCATAACATAAGATGAAAAAAAGTACAGTTGCACTAATCGCAACATGTTTGGCCGCAATGATGTTTGGATTGGAAATATCGAGTGTGCCCGTTATTCTACCCACCCTTGAAGAAAAACTGGGCGTGAATTTTAAAGAACTGCAATGGGTAATGAATGCCTATACCATTGCCTGTACAACCGTGCTAATGGCAACAGGGACGCTGGCAGATAAATACGGGAGAAAATTAGTCTTTATCGTAAGCGTAATACTATTTGGGATCACCTCGCTTATATGCGGCATAGCAACCAATGGAGCATTACTGATCGTTGGGCGTTTTTTGCAAGGCATGGGTGGGGGAGCAATGCTTATCTGTTCCATCGCTATTTTGTCAAACCAGTTCCAGGATGGAAAAGAACGTGCAAAAGCATTTTCCGCCTGGGGTGTATTAACAGGTATAGGGCTTGGCTTTGGCCCCATCATAGGCAGCGGCCTCATGCAGCTTACCAACTGGCATTGGGTATTTCTTATTCATGTGCCAATCTCAGTGCTTACAATCCTGCTAATAACCGGCAGCGTAAAAGAATCTAAAGATCATAATGCAAAAAAGCTGGACGTGTGGGGCATTGTTACATTGTCTATTGCAGTGTTTTGTCTTACCTACTTTATTACACAAGGTGCAGATCTGGGTTTTTTCAGTTTATCCGCACTAGCCATCCTTGCAGCAGCCATTATCAGCTTCCTGCTATTCTTATTAATAGAGAAAAAGAGTAGCGCACCTATGTTTGATTTCTCCGTGTTTAAAATTTCAAACTTCTCAGGTGCCATCTTCGGGTCTATCGGCATGAACTTTAGTTTCTGGCCCTTCATCATCTATCTTCCTATTTACTTCCAGGTAGCATTGCACTACGACGTATTCACCTGCGGAATATTTCTGCTTGCATATACACTACCAACTTTACTCATGCCTCCGGTTGGAGAAAAACTCTCTATGCGTTTTCAGCCAAAAGTTGTAATCCCATTGGGGCTGTTTATCATTGGTATAGGTTTTATCATAATGATGATCGGGTGTAATGGCAATAAATCGGATTGGATTACAATAGTAGTAGGAATGCTAATTGCAGGCATCGGATTAGGTATTACCAACACGCCTACTACCAACACAACAACGGGTTCGGTATCTCCAGATCGAGCAGGTATGGCATCAGGTATAGACATCAGCGCACGATTAATCACACTCGCATTCAACATCGCTATTATGGGACAATTATTTGTTTACGCTATTTTCTCTTATATGTATGTTAATATAGGTACGCAAGTAAGTAAAGAACAACTTTTAACTATATCAGGTAAAATTGCTGGTGGTGATACTAAAGTATTATCTGAACTGTCTATCTCTTCGCCTGCTATTGCTATAGATGAAGTTATTACACAAGCATTGGTGCATGCATTTAAAGATATTATGCTGTATAGTGGCGCAGGTGTTTGTATTATATCAGTAATAAGTTTCTTCGTATTTCGTAAACGTAGTTTGTGAGTAGTGAGTAGTCAGTTGTGAGTGTGATCTCTGTGTTCTTTGCGTTCTTTTCGATACAATAACGCAAAGGCCACAGAGATATAGAAAAGCTTATTCACGATTGTCGTCTCACGATTCACGATCAACAAGCTTAACAATTTCTTTTCCTTTTTGCGAAAGCGCGAATGAATGATATGCGATATGTTTGCATTGCTAATTATGAAAGACCAGTCGGTAGCAGGCGATAATTTAAAAATAAGACCTGCTCCCGTCTGGCACAATGAAAAACACAATTATTACACTGTTATATTGTTTAATTGTTTTTACTGATAAAAATGAAAAAGGCTTTGTAATCACAAAGCCTTTTTTAATTTGAGATTTGAAATTTGATATTTAAAATGGAACATCTCAAATCAATTCACCATTATCGGCGCTTGCTCATTCATTGTCATCTTTGCAAACTGATGTTTCAGGCAATCTAAAAATTTAATGATCGGCAAGTTTCGTTTACATGTTGCTGCATACCACGTACGGCTTGCAACCTGGGCTGGTAGAGGAATAGCGACAATGTCTTTTGTTTTCAGATAAGGGCGTACAATCCAGTCTGCCATTACCGTAACACCAAGATTTGCATTTACCATTTCTACTATTGCATCTGTATAGTGTATACGATGCAAATGTTTAGGCTTCACTTGTTGCGCACGCAGCAATACTTCTATTACCGGTATGTTGCCGGAAGATGGATCCGTAAAATGGAGAAATAATTCCTCTCCCTCAAAGTCTGAAATAGAAATAGTTTTCTTCTTCGCAAGCTTATGCTCATTGGAAATGATGGCATATAGCTTATCCTGGAAGATAGGTTCGTAATCTATTTGTGGGTTATCTATCTTATTACGTACAATGGCTACATCAAGATCGCCCTTTAATAGATATTCCAATGGAGAAGATGTAGCAGCAGATGCTACACGTATGTCTATACCAGGGCTTACTTTCTGGTAATACTTAATAATGCGTGGCAACCAGTGATAAGCAGTATAACACTGTGTAATGATCTTTATAGAGCCAGTCTCACCTTCTTGCAGGCTTCTTATGTCCGTCTCTAAAGATTTAAGTTCTGTTAAAATTTTGTCAGCACTGCATAAGAAGCGTACCCCTTCACTGGATAATTCCAGCTTCTTGCCACGACGGTAAAAGATCTCTGAACCAATCTCTTTTTCCAGCTCCTTCAATTGATGGCTTAAGGCAGACTGCGTAAGGAATAGCGCCTCTGCTGCTTTAGTTAAAGTACCCTCTTTTACAATGCTTTTTACAAGCTTAAAATGATGGATGCCAATATTCATGTATGAAGGATTTTAATGATTGGGTCAAAAATAATTCATTTTATTCATACTAAACTCAGGCTACATTTGTTCTTCCAATGGTAAAAGCATTATCCTTCGTTATGAGTAGAAATTACTTCTCCCGTTTAGTATTAATGTTATTTGCAACAGCAGGTTTACTTCAGAAGGCGAATAGTCAGCATGTATTGAGTTTGAAAGATGCAATACAGACAGCTCTAAATAATTATGGGACAATCAAAGCGAAGGCAAATTATGTAAATGCGTCTAAAGCAAGTGTTAAATTAAGCGAACGCGAATATTTACCCGACCTGAGTGTCTCTCTGCAGCAGGATTATGGTACTGTTAACGGGCAAACAGGCCCATTGTATGGTTACAAAGGGTTAAGTACCGCCTCTTCAGGGCCGGCGCTAGCCTCACAGAACTGGAACTCAGCATTTGGCGCATTGTATCTGACCAACATCAACTGGGATTTCTATTCCTTTGGACGTGCTAAAGAAAAGATCAAAGTATCACAAACATTATTACAAACAGATGTTAGTGATCTGCAGCAGGAAAAGTTTCAGCACGAAGTAAGAGTAGCAGCAGCTTATCTCAACTTATTGGCAGCACAACGTATTGTAAAATCGCAACAAGATAACCTTGCACGTGCAAGCAACCTGCGCGATGTAGTTGTAGCGCGTGTAAAGACAGGCCTGAACGCAGGTGTAGACTCTTCACTCTCCAATGCGGAAGTATCCAATGCAAGACTATCGCTTACAAGAGCGATAGATAATGCACAAGAGCAAGCAAATCAGTTAGCACAGCTAATGGGCGTACCACCGGTAGACTTCAGCCTCGACACTGTTTTTATAACACGCATTCCCGTGTCGCTGTATGATTCTGTAGCAGTAAAACATGAAGATCATCCGCTTTTAAAATTCTATCACGATCGTATTCTTACAAGTGATGAACAGGTGAAATATTTCAAAACATTCAACTATCCTACCTTCTCACTCTTTGGTGTGTTGCAGGGTAGAGGCTCCGGTTTTGATAACGACTACGGTGCATTAAATACAGGCGCATTTACACACAACTATTGGGATGGCGTTAATCCAATGCGTACCAATTATTTGGTGGGTCTCGGTATGATCTGGAACCTCACAAGTCCATTGCGTGTAAAGCAACAGGTGAATGCACAGAAACTCCGCTCCCGTGCTATGGCAGATGAATATGAAGTAATAGACCAGCGCTTGCACGACCAGGAAATACTCTCTGATACAAAGATTAAAAACGCAGTATCCAACTACATGGAAGCGCCCATACAATTAAAGTCTGCATCTGATGCGTACTTGCAAAAAACAGTCTTGTATAAAAACGGACTGAGCAATATCGTAGACGTAACACAAACATTGTATGCACTCAACAGGGCAGAAACAGACAGGGATATTGCATATAGCAACGTATGGCAGGCACTGTTATTAAGAGCAGCAGCCACAGGCGATTTTGGGTTGTTTATAAATCAGTTCTAAAAAATTTGAGATTTGAAATTTGATATTTGAGATGATTGCCTATTACTCAAGTATGTTGATCGCAAAGAATTTCAAATCTTAAATCTCAAATTTCAAATACGCTAATTCAAGCATCAAGATATATGGGATTAATCAGAAGCGCATTAAGAAAACCGATCAGCATCCTGGTATTGGTGGCAGGCTTGTTCTTCTTTGGTATCAACGCAGTGCGCAATATCAAAGTGGATATCTTCCCAGACCTCAATCTCCCGGTAATTTATATTTCCCACCCCTATGGTGGTTTTACGCCAAACCAGATGGAAGCTTACTTTGGTAAGCAATACGTGAACCTCTTGTTGTATGTGTCTGGTGTAAAAAGTATTGAAACAAAAAATATACAAGGCCTCTCATTGCTTAAGCTAACCTTTTACGAAGGCACCAATATGGCGCAGGCTGCGGCGGAAGTGTCTGCATTCTCCAACAGAGCGCAGGCAATTTTTCCGCCTGGCTCGCAGCCACCCTTTATTATACGCTTCGACGCATCTACTTTACCAGTAGGACAGTTGGTACTAAGCAGTGCCACAAGGTCAAACAATGAGTTGATGGATATGGCGAACATCTATGTACGTTCTTCGTTTACATCTATTCCCGGTTTGATCTCACCAGCTCCGTTTGGTGGTAACACACGTACCATCGTCATCAAAGCAGATCCCGAATTGCTCCGCTCGCACGACATGACGCCCGATCAGTTAGTGGAAGCATTACGCATCAATAACCAGTCTACACCGTCCGGTAACGTAAGGGTAGGAGACATCAACTACATCACACCTACCAATACAACCATAAAGACAGTTAAAGATTTTGAAAACATTCCCTTGTTCAAAGGCAGTGTGCAAAGTCTTACACTGAAAGATGTGGCCACTGTAGAAGATGGTGCAGACATTACAAGCAGTTATGCGTTGGTAAATGGTAAACGTTCTATCTATTTACCAATCACCAAATCAGCAGATGCTTCTACATGGGAAGTGGTGCAGAATCTGAAAAAAGCAATTCCGCGTTTCCAGGCATTGTTGCCGGAAGATGTGAAGCTATCTTATGAGTTTGATCAGTCCGTGTATGTGATGAACTCTGTAAAAAGCCTGCTAAGTGAAGGTGCTATTGGTGCAATACTTACAGGCCTGATGGTGCTCTTGTTCCTTGGTGATGCGCGTGGTGCATTGATTGTAATATTAACGATACCTACGTCCATTATAGCTGGTGTTTTATTCCTGTACCTGTTTCACCAGACGATCAACATCATGACACTGAGTGGCCTTTCCCTGGCCATAGGCATTCTCGTCGATGAGTCCACGGTGACCATAGAGAACATACACCAACACATGGCGATGCACAAACCCAAAGCGCTTGCAATATGGGATGCGTGTAAAGAGATCGCCTTTCCTAAGTTGCTCATTCTTTTCTGTATCCTCGCGGTATTTGCTCCTGCTTTTACCATGAAAGGTATTCCCGGCGCATTATTCCTGCCATTGGCTTTGGCTATAGCATTCTCCATGATCGTATCCTACTTCCTTGCACAAACTTTTGTGCCGATCATGGCAAACTGGTTAATGAAAAGCCACCATGGTAAAGAAAAAACAGATGAGCAGGAGTTTAAAGAAGCCGGGCTTACTGCAGATTCAGAAGCGGATACCTGGGATCAGAAAAAAGTATTGGCAGAACGCGAAGACTTCAATGCAGACGGTAAAGTAACTGCGTTTGAAAAATTCCGTAACAGGTTTATGCGCTTCATCAACAGAGTAATACCGTACAGGAAGCCGATTGTTATTGTATATATAGTAGTCGCATGTGGCTTAACCGTATTATTATTAAATACCATCGGCCGTGATGTATTGCCTAAGAATAATTCCGGGCAGTTCCAGGTAAGATTGCGCGCAACAGACGGAACAAGACTGGAGCGTACAGAAGAGAAAATGCTGAAAGCACTGGACGTATTGAATGGCATTGTAGGCAAAGAAAATATTTCTGTAACATCTGCCTTTGTAGGCGCCCATCCGTCACAATTCTCTACCAGCCCCATCTACCTGTTTATGAGCGGGCCGCAGGAGGGTGTATTGCAGGTGGCATTGAAAGAAGATTACAAAGTAAACCTGGATGATCTGAAAGAGAAATTCAGGAACAAAATGAAAGAAGCTTTGCCTGATGTAAAACTTTCATTTGAGCCGATCGAGCTTACAGATAAAATTTTGAGCCAGGGCTCACCTACACCTATAGAAGTAAGAATAGCAGGCAAGAATAAAAAGCAAAACGAGGAGTATGCCAATAAAGTGATCGCTAAACTGAAACAGATCAGTTACCTGCGCGATGTGCAGTTAGGGCAACCGATCAAATACCCTGCGATCAATATCAATATTGACAGAACGCGTGCTTCGCAGTTAGGTGTAGACATTAATGATATTTCCCGTTCGCTGATCGCCTCTACATCATCCAGCCGCTATACAGAGAAGAATGTGTGGTTAGATGAAAAAGTAGGATTGAGCTACAACGTACAGGTGCAGATACCGGAGAATAAAATGAGTAGTCTTAATGACATGAGTGAGATTCCGGTAATAAAAAATGCTGCACGTCCTGTGCTGGGCGATGTTGCTACACTGCAATATGATACTACTTATGGCGAGAATGACAATATAGGCGCCATACCATACATGTCTGTTACAGCAAACCTTAACAAAGTAGATTTAGGTAAAGCAACAGATGAGGTAGAGAAAGCGCTTAAGTCATTAGGCGACGCACCGCGTGGTATGACGATAGAAGCAAAAGGGTTAAGCCAGACACTAACAGAGACATTAAACAGTTTACAAACAGGTTTGTTAACGGCTGTAATAGTGATCTTCCTTATGCTGGCGGCTAACTTCCAGTCATTCAAAGTATCCTTTGTGGTACTATCCACAGTACCCGCCGTATTGGTTGGATCATTGGCCATACTTATGCTGACCGGTTCTACATTGAACCTGCAATCTTACATGGGAATGATCATGTCGGTCGGGGTCTCCATTGCCAACTCAGTCTTGCTCATCACCAATGCAGAACATTTGCGGAAGCATAATGGTAACGCTATTGCCTCTGCAAAAGAAGCCGCTTCATTACGTCTCCGCCCCATCCTGATGACAAGCGTTGCAATGGTGGTAGGTATGATCCCTATGGCTTCCGGTCTTGGAGAAGGTGGCGACCAGGCTGCTCCATTAGGCCGCGCTGTAATCGGAGGGCTTATAGCATCTACCTTTGCAGCATTATTCATATTGCCCTTAGTATTCTCATGGGTACAAGGCAAAACATCTACCGATTCCGTATCTCTTGATCCTGAAGACAAAGAAAGTAAACACTATATACCATCATTGTATGAACCGCATAGTAAATAATATATCCCGCAGTGCTATAGTATGCAGTATGGCATTTGCAATGGTTGCATCTCTGAACAGTTGCTCTTCTTCCGGCGCTAAAGACAAAGAAGACGAGCATAAAACAGAAGCAGAAGCGCCTGCGCAAGAGATAGTGCCTGTTGCAAAAGGCAGGTTATCTTCATCCTTACAATTGCCGGGCGAATTGATTGCCTACCAGCAGGTAGACCTATATGCTAAAGTAAGCAGCTTTGTAAAAAGCCTGAATGCAGATGTAGGTTCCGCAGTAAGCCAGGGACAACTCTTGGCTACTATGGAAGCACCGGAACTAAATTCTCAACTAGCAGCAGCAGAGTCAAGGCTGAAAGCGCAGGAAGCTGTTTATTATGCAAGCAAAGCATTGTATGATCGCTTGTTTGAAACCAGTAAAACACCGGGCACAGTTTCTCAAAATGATCTTGACCAGGCACTCGCTAAAAAGAATGCAGACTATGCACAGTTGGAAGCAGCCAAATCATCTTACAAAGAAGTAGCAGACACCAGGAACTATTTACAGATACGTGCGCCATTCAGCGGCGTGATCAGTTCACGTAATGCAAACCCGGGCGCCTATGTAGGCCCGGCAGGTAAAGGTTCTGAATTGCCCTTGTTTACATTGCAGGAGCAAAAAAGATTACGTCTTGTAATCTCGGTACCTGAAGCATATACTTCTTTGCTGGCTAATACAACCACAGTTGCATTCACTGTAAAAGCATTGCCAAACGAAAAGTTTACAGCCAAAATAAAACGTATGGCTGGTGCGCTGGATAGCCGCCTGCGTGCAGAGCGCGTGGAAATGGACGTATTCAACGATAATAAAAAATTACTGCCGGGCATGGTATCAGAAGTAAGCCTTCCATTACCTGCGCAGGATAGTACTTTCATTATACCTAAAAGCGCACTGGTTAACTCTACGGAAAAAGTATTTGTTATCCGCGTTATAAACAATAAAGCAGAATGGGTAGATGTAAAGAAAGGACGTGAGGCTGACGGCAAGGTCGAGATATATGGCGATTTAAAACCAGAAGATAAGCTAGTGAAAGTTGCTTCAGATGAAATAAGGAACGGATCAGAACTAAAGAAAGTAAAATTGGCACAGTAAGATCGTAGTAACGAACTAACGAGTCTTCCTTTTAAGAGAAGATGAGGTCACTTGAATGAGTGGCCTTTTCTTTTATCCGCCACTAAGGTACTAAGGCAGAAAGATGCACCAAGTATCGTGAAACGGCCATCAATGAATTAGCCTCTGTAGCTAAAGTTTTCTTTGCGAGCTCTGCGTATCCTCTGCGCACGCTGCGTTACATATCGCAAAGCGCACAGAAGGTAAGCAGAGTTATAAAAAAGGATAGTAATCTCAGGAACAAATTCACGATTGCCGTCTCACGTTTCACGACATCCGACACCCTTTCATTACCGGAAAAAATAAACCCGCCTGTTACAGCGGGTTCCTTTTTCATTTAATTGGATCGGGGAAAATATCTTGTACTAATAAGAACTTACAAGGAACACATAGTCTTCCAGTTTAGCCAACTGGTCTCTTCTTTCCATGCCCTTCAGAGAGTTATTAGTAGGTAGTTTTAATTTTTGTGTAGTGCTGTCGCTCTTCTTCAGTTCATCTACTGCCTGGTAAATGCCTTTTGCTTTGATAGCGAATACAACACCTTCTGCCTGTGCCTGGCGTGTGCTTACAATACCAACCACTTCGCCATTTTTGTTAAACAGAGGACCACCGGAGTTACCAGGGTTTGCTGATAAAGAAATCTGGTAGCTGGATGTGTCACCTTCAAAACCGCTGCGGGCAGCAAGGTAACCCATATTATAAACAATGTCGTTTCGTGGATAGCCTAGTGTAAACACCTCTTCGCCTAAGTCTAGGCCACTTTTCTTAATAGAGTAAGGCAGGGAACTATAAGGTTTGAAATCTTTATCTGATATTTTCAGGATTGCTAAGTCTTTCTGTGGATCAGTCAGTGCAATAATTGCAGTAAACTGTTGACCATTGTTATTAACAACGACAGTTCTTGACCCCTTCAGCACGTGTGCGTTAGTAACAAGGTAGCCCTTGCCATCTATCAGGAATGCAGAACCGCCGCTTTTTATCGTGGTGCCTTTTGGTATTTTATTTTCAACCTCGTTAATCTTATCGCCTTGGGCGCGTTGTTTTTCCGTCAGGTTTTTAATGTCCCTGTTCAGTTTCTGGATCTGTAAATTATTAGCAGGGGAGTAGTAAGAAAACAATGCACTGATCGTGATTGCTGTTAAACCTGCAATAGATGCTGCAATTGCAGTTACTTTTTTATAACGGTTCCAGAATTGTACAACCTTACCTTTTGTTTCAGTTACCCCACTTTCATTGATCGTACCTGCTTCTACAAGGCGGTTATGTGCTGCATGCAGGGAGTTTCTAAGTGTAGAATGTTCTGCATACATTTCCATCTGGTGCAGGAACAGCTTGTGTTCTACCACCATCTGGTCTACCTCTGGTGTATTTTTGCGGAGCTGCTCAAAATGAGCTCTCTCTTCAGCAGACATATCACCAGTGAGATAACGCTCTATAACCTCTAATAGCACTGTATCTTCCATGTTATTCTCCGATATTATATTGCGCAAAAAAAAGTTTTTTCAAACGTACCAGGCATTTGTATTTCTGGTTTTTAGCATTGTCAGCGTTTGTGTAACCAAAAGCTGTAGCTATTTCGTTCATATCTTTCTTCTGCAGGTAATAAGATTCTAAAATGCCTTTGCATGGTTCGCCCAAACTGTTCAACGCACGTTCCATAATGGCGAATTCTGCATTTCTTTTTTCATGGATATCCAAATCTTCTTCAACTGCTATCGTCTCCTCAAGACCGTTGGCTATAATGCCGTACCGGCCCATCTGTTGTAACCGCTTCAGCCACAACCTCCTGCATATGGAGTAAACATAGGTTTTAATCTGGCAGGTCAAGACAAATGATTCGCTCTTTGCTTTTTCATAAAGCGCTATCATTGCTTCCTGGAAAATATCCCTGGCATCATCATAGGTGCCGTTATTATTTAAGATAAGTGCCTGCACCATGCCAAAGTTTTCCTTGTAAATGGTATCTATAGCCCTCGTCTCGTTATTGGCCAGCCCTTTTAATAAAAGTTGTTCGTTGGTGTCGGATTTCACATTAACATAGTTTAATACCGAAGAATCGTAAAAGTAACCCAAATGGTACGGAAAAAAAGTTTTAAAAAATTATTGGCTATTAGTAGAACGTTCTTTTTCTTTGCGGCATTAAAATAACTCATCCAAAAAAATTAAACGATGAAAAAGCTGTTATTCGTTCTAGCTTTAGGTGCTTTCGCAGCATGCGGCGGCGGTGAAAACAAAGAAAACACTGCTGACTCTACTAAAAAAGATTCTATCGTAGCTCCAGCTGCTGATACAACTCACAAAGACACAACTGTAAAACCAGTTGTTGATTCTCTGAAAAAAGATTCTGTTGTTAAGAAATAATTCTTACCACAGTCGTAACTAATAAGTGTTAGTTATAAAAAAGGCCATTCTTCACACTGAAGGATGGCTTTTTTAGTTTTATTGTTTGTTGATAATCAGTTTGTTATATTTTCTTTGAAAAAATATTTTTTCAGCGGGTTACCTTTTGTTTCGACCAGTATTAACTGGAAATAACACACAAACTTTATTAGTTATGAAAAAATTATTATTCGTTTTAGCTCTTGGCGCTTTCGCTGCTTGCGGTAACGGTACTTCAACTGATGCTGCTAAAGATTCTACTGTAAAAGCAATCGACTCTACAGCAGGTGCTGCTAAAGATTCTTTGAACAAGAAAGTTGACAGCCTGAAAGCTGGCGTTGACTCTACAGTTAAAGCTGCTAAAGATTCTCTGAAGAAGTAATTAGCCTTTACTATGTATGTTAATATCTTATAACCTCGCTTGCAGGTTGTCTGGTAGTATATAGTAAATAAAGATTTTTCATATGGCAAGCAATCGTTAGAGGCCGTCCTTATTCCTAGGGAGGGCTTTCTTTTTGAATATCGAACAAGGGGTTCACCGCAGAGCCGGGGAGTGCGGAGAGTTCGCGCAAAGCAATGTTTCATATTCATTATTTGATATTCTTGTTAATAGCTGACACCTAATCATACCCTTTCATTGCCGTTCGCTTCAGTGACTTGCAAAAAATAATGGATAAGAGGTTAGTGCAGAGTCCACCTTTCATTGCCATTCGCTTCAGCGAACGGAACAAAAAATCACTCTTTCATTCTCATTTGCTTCAGCGAACTGATCATAAAATGTCTTTGCGATCTCTGCGTATCCTTCGCGTACTTTGCGATATGTATCCTTTTTGTATCTACTACTTGTAACCAGCTATCCGGCAAGCTTTATGACATACTGACTAATGCCCTTTTGACTATGTGATAAACAATTGTTCGTTTATTAATTACAAAAAAAATTTGTGCCGTATCTGAATCTTCTTACTTTTGATTCGCAATGAACACAAACAGTACATACAACTTTTTTTACTTTTTCTTTTATTTCTACTTTAGTCAAGTGGACCGGGTTGTATATGCTAAAGCTTAATAAAAATTAAAATACTCAGCATAAGTTCCCGGTCCAAAAGGCCGGGATTTTTTGTTTTATTATGGCACAAAGAATCACCATACAAGGCTATGAAGGCTGCTTTCACCAGGTAGCTGCACAGGAATTTTTCGGCAAGTCAGTAGAAGTTATACCATGCGCTACCTTCAGAGATGTAGTGCGTATAGCTGGTAATAAAAAAGAAAGTGAAGGTGGTATAATGGCTATTGAAAACTCCATAGCCGGTAGCATTTTGCCTAACTACAACCTGTTACAAAAAAGTAACTTAAAAGTAGTTGGTGAAGTATATCTCCAGATCAAACAAAATCTTTTGGTAAACCCGGGTGTATCCTTAGACGACATCAAAGAAGTTCACTCTCACCCGATGGCCATTTTGCAGTGCCTCGAATACCTTGAAAAATATAACTGGAAATTAGTAGAAACAGAAGATACCGCGCTTAGTGCAAAGCATGTGCATCAGCACAAGAGCAAGCACATAGCGGCTATAGCAAGCAAGCTGGCTGCGGATTTGTTTGAGCTGGATGTGATCGGGCCAAATATCCATACAATGAAAAATAACTACACACGCTTCCTCGTATTGCGTAGGGAAGAAGATGTGCAGCCTATCGCAGATGCAAACAAAGCATCTGTGAATTTTCATACAGATCACTCGCGTGGCAGCCTTGCAAAAGTGTTGACCAATATTGCAGAGGAAGGTGTAAATCTTAGTAAGCTGCAAAGCTTCCCGATACCTGGTAGTGATTGGAAGTACAGCTTCCATGCGGATATGGAATTTGATACACTGGAACAGTTTGAAAAAGTGATTGAAAAAATGAAACCAGTCACAGAAGAAGTAAAAGTGTACGGTATTTATAAAAACGGAAAGACAGCATAGGGATTTGAAATTTGATATTTGAGATGAGCTTTCATGAGCACAGAATCTTAAATAGCCAAGTTTCCCAATCTCAAATTTTAAATCTCAAATCTCAAATCGATATATGACCGCAAAGCGCCTGGAAGGAATTGGAGAATACTATTTCTCAACTAAGCTGAGAGAGATAGACGGATTGAACAAAGAAGGAAAAAATATTATCAATCTTGGTATTGGTAGCCCCGACCTGCCGCCGCACCCTGAAGTGATCAAAGTGTTGCAGGAAGAAAGTGCGAAAGCAAATGTACATGCATATCAGAACTATAAAGGCTCACCGTTATTGAGAAACGCTTTTGCAGAGTGGTATCAGACATGGTATGGTGTAACGCTGAATCCCGAAACAGAAATATTGCCACTAATAGGATCTAAAGAAGGCATCATGCATATCTGTATGACCTATTTGAATGAAGGTGATAAAGTGTTAGTGCCCAATCCGGGTTATCCAACATACAGGAGTGCTGTGAAGCTGGCGGGAGGAGTATGTATAGATTATGATCTGACAGAAGAAAATAATTACTTCCCGGACTTTGATGCGCTGGATAAACAAGTGAGCGAAGGTGGTTTTAAACTCATGTGGGTAAACTATCCGCAAATGCCAACCGGTCAACTGGCAACAACAGCGTTATTTGAAAAACTGGTAGCATTTGGTAAGAAGCACAACATTATTATCTGCCACGATAATCCATATAGTTTTATCCTGAATGATAGGCCGGCGAGTTTACTTAGTGTGGATGGTGCAAAAGAAGTAGTGATCGAGTTGAACTCACTGAGCAAATCGCAGAACATGGCCGGCTGGCGTGTAGGTGTATTAGTAGGAGCAAAAGAAAGAATCGATGAAGTATTGCGTTTCAAAAGCAATATGGACAGCGGCATGTTCCTGCCACTACAACTGGCTGCGGCAAAAGCATTAGGGCTTGGTGCAGACTGGTACGAAAGTGTAAACAAAGTGTATAGGGAAAGAAGGGCCAAAGTATATGAGTTGCTCGATACGCTCGAATGCACTTATTCAAAAGAGCAGGTAGGCATGTTTATGTGGGCAAAAATACCGGCGAAGTATAAAGATGGATATGCATTAAGTGACGATGTGCTATATAATGCTAATGTATTCATTACGCCCGGCGGTATTTTCGGCAGCAATGGTAACGGGTACATCCGTATTAGCTTGTGCGGCTCTATAGAAAGATTTGATGAAGCAATAAAACGTGTGAAGAATAAGGGATAAGGTATAAGGAATGAGGTAAAGGGAAACCATTTTTACTTCACACCTTCAATCTTACCCCTCAAACCTCAAATAGATATGACTATTACTATAATTGGAACGGGATTGATCGGTGGCTCAATGGCTTTGGCATTGAAAAAGAAAGGATTTGTTCAGCACGTGATAGGTGTGGATGCCAATAAGATACATGAGCAGAAAGCACTGGAGTTGAAATTAGTAGATGAGATCCTGCCATTGGAAGATGCAGTAAAGAAAAGTGATATAGTAGTGCTGGCTATACCCGTAAGTGCGTGTGTAACCCTCCTGCCACAGGTCCTGGATTATGTAGACAACCAGGTAGTGATAGACGCTGGCTCAACAAAAAGCGGCTTGCTGGATGCAGTAAAAGATCACCCGAAAAGAAAAAGATACGTGCCTACGCACCCTATGTGGGGTACCGAGTTTAGTGGCCCGGAAGCAGCTCTGGAAGACGCGTTTGCCGGAAAAGCAACCGTAATCTGTAGTAAAGAAGACTGTGATGAAGAAGCAGTAAAACTGGTAGAAGAACTATATCGCGCGCTTAGCATGTATCTCGTGTACATGAATGCGCAGGACCACGATGTACATGTGGCATATATCAGTCATATTTCACATATAACATCGTTTGCTCTGGCTAACACTGTTTTGGAGAAAGAGCGCGAGGAAGATGCCATATTTGAACTGGCCAGCGCCGGTTTTGAAAGCACAGTCCGCCTGGCAAAGAGTAATCCGGACATGTGGGTTCCCATCTTCCGGCAAAACCGTGAAAATGTGTTGGATGTACTGAATGAGCACATTACACAGTTAAGGAAATTTAAGATGTGCCTGGAAAAGGAGAATTACGATTATCTGCGTGAGCTCATTGAAAATGCGAATAAGATTAAAAAAGTATTAAATAGGAAATAGTTGAAGATGTTGTCAAATTGTTGAATGGTTAAATTATTGGTATTGAGCTGAAAAGCTTGCGGATTACGCCTAAAACCTTCAATTTATAACTCAAAACCTGCTTGTTAATAGTTACCTTTGCAGCAAATTGAGATTTTAATGACAACATTTGAAGAATTGGGTTTGAATGCGAGCTTGGTACAGGCTACCAGTGAACTTGGATTTGTAAACCCAACCGCTATACAGGAAAAGGCTATTCCTGTATTGTTAAGCGGAACAAAGGATTTTATCGGTTTGGCGCAAACCGGAACAGGAAAGACAGCAGCATTTGGCTTGCCGCTGTTACAGTTGATTGATGCACAGGAGAGGTATCCGCAAGCGTTGGTAGTTTGCCCTACAAGGGAACTATGCTTGCAAATTGTAAACGAAATAGAGCTCTTTAAAAAGCATGTTCGAGGCGTATCCGTAACGGCTGTGTATGGTGGCGCTTCTATCGGTTTACAGATTCGTGACCTGAAAAGAGGCGTACAGGTAGTAGTAGCAACACCAGGCCGTTTGATCGACTTGATAGAAAGAAAAGCTATCAACCTCGAACAGATAAAATATGTGGTGTTAGACGAAGCGGATGAAATGCTGAACATGGGTTTTCAGGATGATATCGAATTCATTCTGAAAAACACACCTAAGCGTGACAGTACATGGTTGTTCAGTGCAACTATGCCGCCTGAGATCAGGAAAGTTAGCAAACGTTACATGACCGAACCGGTAGAAGTTACCGTAGGTAAAGTAAACACCGCTAACAAAAGCATCGATCACCAGTACTATGTTACTACGGCTCAATACCGTTATGAAACATTGAAACGCCTGATCGACTTTAACCCTGGTATCTACGGTATCATCTTTACACGTACCAAAGCAGATGCGCAGGATATAGCGGAGAAGCTGACACGTGAAGGTTATGACATCGATGCACTGCATGGTGATCTGACTCAGGGACAACGTGATAAAGTAATGGGCCAGTTCCGTGACAGAAGTCTGCAATTATTGATTGCAACTGACGTAGCGGCGAGAGGTATTGATGTGAAAGACATTACACACGTAATCAACTACGAGTTACCTGATGATGTGGAAGTGTACACGCACAGAAGTGGCCGTACAGGTCGTGCTGGTAACACCGGTATCTGTTTAAGCATTATTCACTCACGTGAAACATTCAAGCTGAGACAGATCGAGAAAATAGTACAGGCGCCTTTCCACAAACTGGAAATACCAAGCGGAAAGGATGTGTGCAGGAAACAGTTCTTTTTCTTTATGGAGAAATTGTTGCAGACTGATGTGAGCCACGGTGACTATGAAACATACGTACCAATGCTCGAAGAGAAGTTTGCAGATGTAAGTAAAGAAGAAGTATTGAAGCGCGTAGCCGCAATGGAGTTTGATCGTTTCCTTAAATATTATGAAAACGCAGGCGACCTTAACGTACGTGCTGAAGACAGAAGAAAGAGAGACGATGCCAGAAGTGGTAACGACAGGAGGGATACCCGCTCATCAAGAAGAGACGGTGATGCAAGAGGTGGAAAGAATTTCACTAACAGTGGCGACTTCGCAAGGCTCTTTATCAACCTGGGTACAAAAGATGGCTTTTACAAAGCCAGTTTCTTACAGTTTATTCTTGACATGAGCGATCTGAGAAAAGATGTGTTGGGAAGAATAGACATGAAAGAAATGAACAGTTGGATTGAAATAGATAAAAACGCAGCGAATCAGATGATACGTGCTATTGATGGTAAAAACTTCAAAGGCCGCCGTATCAGGATGAACGATGCGAACAGCAGATAACATAAAGCTGTCAATTGGAGAATGTGGTCGATTTGAAAATTGTTACATGGCTAAATTGTTTAACTGCTGTTTGAACATAAGAGATTCATTGAAACACAAATAGAATTGATGAGTAGTTTAAATCAAAAAATGGTATAACAATTTAGCCATTCATCAATGTAACAATTAATTAGTTTTTAAATCACATTTTCAAATCATCCAAAAATGGAAGCAACGAACGCAACTACCATGAAAGAACTGGTGCAGGAAAAATGGAACAAACGTCCATTAATTATTTCAGGTCCATGCAGCGCAGAAACTGAAGAGCAAGTATTGGCAACAGCCGTGCAATTACAGAAAACCGGTAAGGTAGATGTAATGCGCGCAGGCATCTGGAAACCTCGTACTCGTCCTGGTAGTTTTGAAGGCATTGGTACAAAAGGCCTGCCTTGGTTGCAACAAGCAAAAAAATTAACAGGTATTCCTGTTGCAGTGGAAGTAGCAACGGCTAAACAAGTAGAAGATGCACTGCATTTCGATGTAGATGTATTGTGGATTGGCGCACGTACTACTGTTAACCCTTTCAGCGTACAGGAAGTAGCTGATGCTTTACGCGGTGTAGATGTACCGGTATTGATCAAAAACCCGATCAACCCTGATCTGGAATTGTGGATCGGTGCGGTAGAGCGCGTAGCAAAAGCTGGTATTAAACAAATAGGTTTGATCCACCGTGGATTTAGCTCATACGGTAACTCAGAATACCGCAATGCGCCTATGTGGCACCTTGCAATTGAAATGAAACGCCGTAACCCTGAGTTGATGATCATCAACGATCCATCTCATATCTGCGGTCGTCGTGATATTTTACAAGACGTTGCTCAAAAAGCAATAGACCTTGACTTCGACGGTCTGATCATTGAAAGCCATATTGATCCGGATAATGCATGGAGCGATGCTAAACAGCAGATCACTCCTGAGCGCCTGGGCGAAATGCTTTCTGCCATCAAATGGAGAAAAGAAGATGCAGCATCTGCAGAATACCATGCAGCACTGGAAAAACTGCGTCAGCAGATCAACCACCTGGATGATGAACTGTTGCAGATCCTCGGTCAGCGTATTAAAATAGCTGAGAAGATCGGGCAGTACAAAAAAGAAAACAACATCACTATCCTCCAGACAAACCGCTGGAACGAAATTCTTGAAAGAGCATACGCTCAGGGCGAAAAAATCGGCCTTAGTAAAGAATTTATCACTAAATACTTCGATGCTGTACACATGGAAAGCATCAACCATCAGAACAAGATCATGAACTCATAAACGTGAATTGTGAGTTGTCAGTTGTGAGTGTTGAAATCTCCTCCTCACAACTGACAACTCACTACTCACACATTTTCTCATGTCCAACTCTTATAACAAAGCGCATATCTACCTTCACATTATTGCTGTGGTAAAAGATAAACAACCTTTGTTAGCGAAGACTGTCCGTCATGTAATGTTAGCCCAGCTTGATAAAGCAGCTTCACAAAAAGCTGTTCAGTTAATCAAAGCTGGCGGAGTGGAAGATCATTTACATTTTCTCTTGCAGCTTCATCCGATGCAGAGCGCCACACAGGTGGTGAAATTGCTGAAAGAAGAAGTGGCATCCTGGGTAAATGAAAATAAACTGTTGAAAGAAGTATTTGAGTGGGAAGAAGGCGCAACTATCTATTCAGTTAGTCCCACCTCTGTAGATAAAGTAATAGAATACATCAGCAAACAAGAGAACTACCACACCGCAAAGACACTGGCAGAAGAGCTGGATATATTTGAGAAAGCGATACAATAATTGATACATTGTTTAATTGTTGCAAGGTTTATTGTTATAAACATAACCATTGAGCAATGCAACGATTTAACCATTTAGACGATGACTACCAAACGTATAACATTCTCCTCGCAAACAGTTACGTACTATTTTGATGCTGCTTTTGCACAGTTGGAAAAGATCACTAAGCCTGATAACACAATTGTGATAACGGATGAGCATGTTTATGCAAAGCATAAATCAAAGTTCAAGCCGTGGCGTACAATTGTACTGAAACCAGGCGAAGCATATAAGATCCAGCCAACAATTGACTCTGTTATTGAGCAGTTGATCAAATACGGTGCAGACCGTAAAACATTCATTGTAGGTGTAGGTGGCGGAGTAGTAACAGATATGACTGGTTATATAGCCGGTATATACATGCGTGGCGTACGCTTTGGTTTTATTCCTACAACTATCCTGGCTATGGTAGATGCGTCTATCGGTGGTAAGAATGGGATAGATGTGGGCATTTACAAAAACATGGTGGGCCTGATAAGGCAGCCGGAGTTTTTGTTATATGATTATAGTTTGCTGAAGTCACTGCCTAAAGAAGAATGGATCAATGGCTTTGCAGAAATAATCAAACATGCGTGTATTAAAGATGCAGGTATGTTTACATTATTGGAAAAGAATAAGCTCACCACATTTCAGCGCGATCTGAAATTGCTGAATGATCTCATCATGCGTAACGCGTTGTTGAAATCTAAAGTAGTACAGGCTGACGAATTTGAACAAGGGGAAAGAAAATTGCTGAACTATGGGCATACACTTGGGCATGCGATAGAGAACAGTTATGAGCTGTCGCATGGGCAGGCTGTAGCCATCGGCATGGTTGTAGCAGCAGCGCTATCTGCAACACAGGTTGGTTTTAAAGAGACTGAACGTGTTGTAAAAGTAATAGAGCAGTATGGTCTTCCTGCTTACGCAAAATTCAGTGCAGCAAAAGCAATGAAAATAATGCAGTCAGACAAAAAACGTGTGAAAGATGTAATACATTATGTATTGCTGGAGAAGATTGGTAAAGGCATTATACAACCGTTGACACCGGAGCAGATTGCACCTGTGGTAACGAAACTAAGTAAGTGAGTTGTGAGTGGTCAGTTGTGAGTAAGCGAAATTTATAAGCTCTCCACTCACAACTGACCACTCATAACTGACCATTTCAAATTTCAAATCTCAAATTATTTATGCTCGTCACTATACAACCCGGTTCTATTACAGGTAATATTGTTGCTCCTGCATCTAAAAGCTCCATGCAGCGCGCATGTGCTGCTGCGCTGGTGCGCAAAGGAGAAAGTGTGATCCATAACCCCGGTATATCTAATGATGATAATGCTGCGCTGGATGTGATCAAACAACTGGGTGCAACATGGTCTATTAACGACAGCGTACTTACTGTAAAAAGTGAAGGTGTTGCTGCTGTAAGCAACGAGATCAATTGTGGCGAGAGCGGTTTGGGCATTCGCATGTTTGCCCCGCTTGTTGCATTAAACAAACATACTATTACAATCAACGGCAAAGGAAGCCTGGTTACAAGACCGATGGATTTCTTTGATGAAGTACTGCCCCTGCTGGATGTAAAAATCCAATCCAATGAAGGCAAACTTCCATTAAACATACATGGACCGTTGCTACCTAAGAATATCACGATCGATGGCTCGCTTAGTTCCCAGTTTCTGACCGGGTTATTAATGGCGTATGCAGCAGCAGATGCTAAGGACGTAGCCATTACTGTAGTAGATCTGAAAAGCAAACCCTATATAGACCTTACGTTAAAAGTAATGCAGGACTTTGGCCTTAAAGTGCCGGAGAATCGCAATTATGAATCATTCTATTTTGCTGCAACACCACATGCTGCTGCAAGCAAAACAATTGACTATACAGTAGAAGGAGATTGGAGCGGAGGCGCATTCCTGCTGGTTGCTGGCGCTATAGCAGGCAATATCACAGTAAAGGGATTGGATCCATTTTCCACACAGGCAGATAAAGCAGTACTACAGGCATTGATGGATTGCGGTAGTGTAATATCTATACAACCGGATGTGATTGAAATTGGCCCTGGCAAATTACAGGCATTTCATTTTAACGCAACTGATTGCCCTGATTTGTTCCCTCCATTGGTGGCATTGGCATCCTATTGTGAAGGCACAACTGTTATTGAAGGCGTAAACAGGTTGGCGCATAAAGAAAGTAACCGCGGACTGACATTGCAGGATGAGTTTGGCAAACTAGGTATTGAAGTGAAATTGCAGGATGACTTGATGTTGATTAAAGGTAATACCGGTGTGAAAGCTGCAACCGTACATTCCCGCCACGATCACAGGATCGCGATGGCCTGCGCTGTTGCTGCATTAAAAGCGGAAGGTGATGTAACTATAGAAGAGGCGGACGCAGTTAGCAAATCATATCCTAACTTTTATGAGCATATAAAAAGCTTAGGGGCAATTGTAAAATAATTTGAAAATTTGAAAGTGCACTAATTTGAAAATTGTTGAATTGCTATATGGTTAAATTGGTAGAAAACAATTTGACAATTGAACAATAAAACAATTTTTCAAATCAATTTTCAAATTTTCAAATCATCTCATTTTCAAATTAGATTCTATGAACTCATTTGGGCGCATATTTAAAGTGAACATATTTGGGGAATCGCACGGCGAAAGCGTTGGTGTAAATATCGATGGTGTACCCGCTGGCCTGCCATTATCGGCAGAAGATTTCCTGGTAGATATAGAAAGAAGAAAAGGCGGTACACAGAAAGGCACTACGCCAAGACAAGAAAGTGACCTGCCAATCTTCAAAAGTGGTGTATTCAATAATGTAACCACCGGTGCACCGTTAACGATCTTGTTTGAAAACAACAATACGCGTTCTGGTGATTACCAGAAGCAGCGTGACGTGCCAAGGCCGGGCCATGCAGATTTTGTAGCCAGCAAAAAATTTGGTGGCCACGAAGACTATAGAGGTGGTGGACATTTCAGCGGGCGTTTAACTGTGTGCTTAGTTGCCGTTGGTGTCATTGCAAAAAAAATACTGAAAGGCATAGAAGTGAAATCAACTATTCTCGAAATAGGTGGTGAAGCTGACCTGGAAAAAGGATTGCAGAAAGCCATTGATGCAAAAGATAGCATTGGCGGTATTGTGGAGTGTCGTGTAAACGGATTACCTATCGGTTTAGGTGAACCATTCTTTGACTCAGCAGAATCTCTATTAGCGCATGCGGCATTTGCCATACCTGCTGTACGAGGTGTAGAGTTTGGAACAGGTTTCGCTGCTGCGCGCATGTTTGGCGTACAGCACAACGACGCGATCGACGACCTGACAGGTAAAACTGTTACCAATCATGCAGGCGGTATTGTAGGTGGCATTACGAATAACAATGAGTTGGTATATCGCATAGCGATCAAACCAACCTCATCCACACCTAAAGAACAATTCACGCTGAACTGGACAACAGGAGAGAAAGAAACCTTCTCTGTAAAAGGCCGTCATGATCTGTGCATCGCGTTGCGCGTACCGGTTGTAATGGAAGCCATCACCGCAATGGTGTTAGTAGACCTGATGATGCTGGAGCAGCATATTGGAAGAAGATTGTAGCATTTGATATTTGAAATTTCAGATTATAAAAAGCGTGGTCCACTTTTCAAAAGTGGACCACGCTTTTTATAGATATTCCATATGTCACTTAAAAGGACAATAAGAACATACTCTTACAGATATGGAATATCTGACTTACTGTACTGCTAAAAAAAGATCCGTAGGAATATGCTCGCCGAAATGATGTACAACATTTTCTAATACATATTTGTGTTGCTTGGTATTAAATGCTGCTGTAGCATCTTCTATTAATACAGGATTGTATCCTTTATCATGCGCCTCACGAAAAGTACTTTCCACACATACATGCAAAGCATAGCCAGTTAAGTATATAGTGTCAATCTTATTGTTACGAAGCCAGATATCCAGGTTAGAACTTGCAAAACCACTTGAACCTGTTCGCCCTGTAACTATGAATTCTCCTGTTTCCGGACTGAGTGATTCAAAGAATGCAGAACCAAACCCGTTTAATGGAAACGTTCCGGCATTAGGGATCGCTTTATTCAATCCACTTTTACCATTTGCTAATTCAGGATATCCGTCCTGGAATCTTAAACCAACATGTGCAACGGACATCTTTATTTTTCTTGCATGTTGCAATGCTTTTTCAATGTTTAAGACTGAGTTATCAAAACTTTCCCGGTCTTCTATCAACCGTTGTAGTTTGCCTTGTGATGATAACCATTCGTTTTGGCATTCTATTAAAAGTAAGGCTGCATGTCTCATATACTCCATGGGTTTTGAACGTGTGAACAATAGATTTTAGTTACAATCTTCCAGTCATCTCCAAACTTTAATAAGGTGAGCAGATCGGTGAAAATTAAAACGTCGTTACGCATCAGTTTTAGTTTTACAAATGCTGCATTGCCAGTAACGTCAATTTGTACAAATTCATAGGTAAATTTTCGTAATCCTGAAGTGTCGTTTGATTTTTTGTAGTTCTCTATGAGCGATATCCAGTTGCTAAGCGGCAGTTTTTTAAGTTCCCCATTCTCTTCAAAAAATATAGCGAAATCTGTGTGATACACATTACGCATAGCGGCCGTATTTAAATCATTTAGCGCGCCGTTTAAGTAGCCAGACTCGATTTGTTTTCTGATGACAGTTTCTTCCATAAGTTGCTTTTGTTGGGCCTGTGCATTTGCCTGGAATAGGCAGAATGCCCAAACGATGATTAGTGTCCTTTGTTTCATATTAATTACAATTATTGTAAATAATTTACAATTCAAAAATAGCCTTTAAAATGGTATTTTTGTTGCATCAATTGTAAATAATATGCAAAAAAAGCCAGTTGCAGACAATCAGGCTTTGTCATTTGATTATGACTTTTTGGAAAAATTGGTTGTAGGAATAGGAGAAGTATCTCAAATAACTGGAATTGCAACCCGCCAGATCCGTTATTGGGAAGATAAAGGAATTATAACAAGCCTTACGGAAGAAGAAGGGAAGAACAGGCGCTATGATTATAAGAATATCAAAAAAATGATCCTGATAAAAGAAATGCTGGATGAAGGATATACCCTGGATGCAGCAGCAGAAAAGGTAAAACAGCGTTTTGAGTTATTAGAACAAGCATTGGGCAAATTCGCTAAAAAGAAAAAGTAACTTTTACTAGCGCGAGCCTCCCGCTCTGTGCTAGAGTGATACGCTAAACCTGACAGGTCCTTAAGACCTGTCAGGTTTTTGTTTTCTGCCTCCGACCAGAACGAGAGTGAAGAGATGCATAAAGAACGGAACGTTTTTACTGGTGCAGGCCTCCCGGCCATAGGTGTTCGAAAGAATAGTAAGGTCCCGGAGGGACGCCAGATTGGTAGTTTAATTATTCATGCAAGGAGTTGAGCTCCGGAGGAGCGGCAGAATGAGTCGTTTTGCAAGGGAATAATTCTGTCGCCGCGCTGCGGCTCTGATTGGTGTGGGATATATTATTCTACCATTCTATCGAGCCTCCGGCTCTCTATCATCGCAAGTACATGCTATGTTTTTTGCTGGGATTATATATCAACGTCTTTCAAACATCTATGGCCGGGCGACCTGTGCTAGTAAGACAAATAAAAAAGCGTGGTCCACTTTTCAAAAGTGGACCACGCTTCTTTATAACAATTTAGCCATGTAACAATTAAACAATACACTTATATCCCTGCCAGTTCCAGCTCTGCTAAATCTGCATTGGCGTAATTTTTTATTTCATTGTACACCGTATCGCGCTCTACCGGTTCTCTTTTCACTTGCTTGATCAGTGTTACCAGTTGTGCAGTAGACAAAGAAGGTGTTTGCTCCTCGCTACCAGCCATTGAGTAGATCTTCGTTGTATCATCAATGGTGCCGTCAAGATCGTTTACACCAAATGAAAGAGACAACTGCGCACTTTGTCTGCCCAGCATAGGCCAGTATGCTTTCAGGTGAGGGAAGTTGTCCATATAAATACGGGCGATCGCATACAAACGCATATCCTCGATCAAAGAAGATTCTGCAACATTGCTCATGTCATTGTTGCGGTTGCGGAATTTCAATGGAATAAAAGTATTGAAGCCACCAGTCTCGTCCTGCAAGCTTCTTAGTCTTTCCATATGGTCCACACGATGCCAGAATTTTTCTATACTGCCATACAGCATAGTTGCATTTGAGTGCATACCCAACTGGTGTGCTGTTTTATGTATGTTTAACCAACCTTCAGCATCTACCTTATCTTCACAAATGACCTGTCTTATTTCAGGATGGAAGATCTCTGCGCCACCGCCAGGAATAGATTGTAAACCGGCTTCCTGTAGTTTTTTCATACCCTCTTCAGTAGACAGTTTCGCCTTTCTAAACATATAGTCAAACTCTACAGCGGTAAAAGCCTTAATGTGTAAGTCCGGCCTGTGTTCCTTAATACGGCGTAACAAGTCTGCAAAAAAGTCAAGATTCATTTTTGGATGAACACCACCTACAATGTGTACCTCTGTAACAGGTTTGCCATCATATTTTTTTACGATGTCCAGCATCTGTTCAATGCTTAGTTCCCAGCCCTCATCACGGTGTGCATACAAACGGGAGTATGAGCAGAATTTGCAGGAGAATACGCAAACATTGGTAGGCTCAATATGAAAGTTGCGGTTGAAATACGTTTTGTTGCCATGCTTCTGTTCTCTCACCCAGTTGGCCAATGTGCCTACAAAAGGTAAAGAACCCTTTTCAAACAATAAGACGCCCTCATCAAAGCTCACTCTTTCTCCGGCTAATATTTTCTCACCGATCGTTCTAAGGGCTTTATCTGACGTGTTCTGTACTATAATCTTCGGATCTGCGCTCGTATTGAACATTTCTCATCTGTTTAATAAGCAAAAGTAAAGGTTATTGGGGTTATAAAAGTATATAGCGTTTGTAAAGTATATAAGGTATGTATGGTTCCATTGTTGTCCGACTAAACATGTTGTAAAAAATTTATAACTCTTTGTGGCAATGGTTCGTAGCCTCCTAAAGCACAGTACTAAAATCGAAGAGCTATCTGTTTAGTCTTTCCGGGAGACGTCCGGCCTCAGAAAAGCTGCGTTAAGAAAATTGGCATGAACGCCGGAAAAATCCATTGCTGTCTGAGCCAGGAGTAGCTTACGTACTCATACTGTCAGCGGCGAGTTCAATGGATTTCGGTGGGCAGGACAATTTTTAGCCTGCTTTTCTGGAGCCTTGATTTTTTTGGTTACTTTTTGTATCAAGACAAAAAGTAACACCGTCGGTAGACAAATGAGCGCTTGTAATTGAGGAACCACTAAACTTAGTCGGATAACAATGATATGGTTTATAAAGCAGATAGGGTATATAAAGTTGAGCGTTCTCACTTTATATACCCTATCTACTTATATACTTTATATACCCAATTACTGTCCTTTCATAACGCGCTCAGTTACAGTATGGTCTGTGTAGATCAATTCCACCAGGTAAATGCCCATAGCATAATTGGCTATATTGATCGGGATATATGAATCGGCATCACCATTAAACTGTTTTACATACAGGCGCGAGCCCCGCATATCATAGATCGTAATCGCCTTTAGTGTAGTTGGCTTTTTCAGATGTTGTACATAGAAAATAGCCTGCGTTGGGTTAGGATAAACGAGATACCCAAACTGCTTCAATAATGCCGGTAATGTTTTAGTAGTCACATTAACATTGTCAATGTAAATATCGTTTCTGCCATTCGACGTATTTCTGAAGACTACCTGGAACGTACCGGTATGCGGAACCGTGTTTGTCAGATCAATAGAATCTGTACGGTACTGTGAAAGGCTTACCGGGATAAACTCTGTAGTAGCAGATGGATTTTCTGCCGTCTTTAACGTAGTGCCCCATTTTTTATAAACAGAAGTAAACGTAGCACCGCAATCTGATGTGATCAATACTTCCAATGTATCCAGCGGATAGTTCGGGCTAGCCAATGCATTGTACACCGCAGCCACATCAAATTTCAGGAAGATGGAATCCACATTCGAGTATTGCACTACAGGTGTGCGGATGTCATCTATATTGTTGTTGCCTGTATAAACAAAGTTGTTGATATACATAGCAGACGCATTATTGCCTGTGCCGCCTGTCGCCAGTTTATTCGTTCGCTTCCAGGTAATGCTTTTATCCGCATTTGCTGTACCCCAGCCTGCAGGCGGGAACGTAGCGCTTTCAAAACTTTCAAACAAAGGCGTTGCTGTAATAGGGGAGACAGTAAACACTTTGCTCGCGGTATCATTTGCATGCAGCACATCTGCTACGCCATTTGGTTCAGACGTATATACGATCAGGTTATGCTGTACGGCAGTTGGTACCGTGGTATTGATATTAACTGTCGTAGTAGCGCCTTTCGCGAGACTACCAGTCCAGTTAATGGTATTTACCGTGCCATTGCTGTCTATCTTATAGTTTACCTTAACGGAAGTAAGCGTGCTTTGCCCACTATTGAGAATGGTAGCTGTTGCTGCCAGGTTAGTACTGTTACAAATAAAGTCAGGCGAATTAATAGCTGATACGCCGGCATCAACTGCAGGTAGCGAATTACGGCTGATATTGATATCATCTATAAACAGGTTATTGCCATAACCGTTGATGTTTCTAAACAATACGATCATGTTTTGTCCCTGTTTAATGTACGGGCTTAAGTTTACCTGTTCCAGCCGCCATTGCGCAGCAGTCGGGATAAAATTAGTTGTGGTGATGGCAGATACGGTGGACAATTCCGGTGGTGATTTTTTATACACCGGAATAAACGTGCCGCCACAGTCGTTTGAGATCCATATTTCCAACCCGTCTGACTGTCCTGTATATTGGCGATAAGCAAGGCGGAAGGTTAATAACGAACTGTCAGCCGTACCAAAGTCGATAGGGGGTGTAATCAGGTCGTCCCACTGTCCGGTGGTAGTATCCTGGTAGTTATTGCTAAATGCACTGCCTGTACCTGTAAAGGCAGCCGCTGTTGTTCTCGTCCATGTAATGAATGCGTCGGGATTAGAAACGCTCCATCCGGCAGGTGGGAACGTAGCACCTTCAAAACTTTCTGTTAATGGTGCTGCTACTGCAGCCCCTGCTATACGTATCTGGCGTACCAGTGTATCATTGCCCTTATACGCATCATTTGTACCATTTGGGTTGCTCGTATAGATAGTCAATGTATGGTTACCCGCTGCTGCAGTAACTGCGGCAAGTACAATAGTCGTATCTGCGCCCGGAGCCAGGGTACCAGTCCAGTTTACTGTGCTTACGCTACCGCCATCGTACTGAATATTAAAAGTAGTGCTGGTAAGTGTTGTACTGCCCAGGTTACGCAGCTTGGCAGTAATAGAAGTGTTCACACATACAACAGGCACCACCGCACATTTACGGCCACCTGGCTGAACGTCAGCAAGGCAGGCATCTGTCGTATTAGCTGGAGGTATGTCTGCGGTGGATGCAGCTAACGTAGGGCGGTAAGCAGTGACTGTATAATCCATACGGCACACCTGGCTTTTGGTAAACATGCCATAGCTTACATCATTGGAGTAATCCATGTAATTCGCATAGTTGATACCGGGTTTAACGGTAGAGCAGCTATCTGTTACATATCCGCCAAGATACCCGGATGAGGCATCCGCCTGATTAGGCGTGTCATCTACACAAGCCGCAGGCAACGGGAACCCGGTCTGCACATCAAAGTCGCTGCCAGTGCAGGCCCCATCGTCATCGCCCCATATATGAAAGAGATAAAAGAAGTGTCCAGTCTCATGTACCAATGTACGTCCAAGGTTGAAGTCTGCACTTACATAGCATTGGTTTAAACCAAACGCCACATTGTTAATAACCACTCCTTGCTCATTAGCTGGTGTTGTCATAAAAGGGAAAGTAGCAACACCCAGCAGCCCATCTGAAAACCGCGTAACCCAAATGTTGTAATACTGGGTTACATCCCACGCATCCATACCACCGGTAGATGCATGTTTCACATTTGCATAATTCGTTTGTTTGAACGTAGCGCTTGTTGTTTTGCGTTCTATGCCAGAGGTGAAGTTGCCATTCACATCTTTCCTGGCTAGTGCAAAGCGTATTTTGGATTGGCCTATACGTGCTTTAAATTCGGGTGTTATCGCATTCTGATCTTTATTCAGCGCAGCAAAGTCCAGGTTCAATGCATCTATCTGGTCTTGCACATCCCTGTCTGATATAGCATTTGGATTGTCTGTAAGTATGTGTACTACAACCGGGATCACAATTTCATTGCCGGTTACCTTGTACGGAATGCCGCCGGTAGTACGCGCCTGGCTGCCTCCCCTGGTGAGAGAAAAATTCTTCAGCATCCTGTCGCTCTCTTCCTTCCAGCGTTGGGGTAAAGATGGGTCCTTTTTTAGCATAGCCTGTAACTCATCCATCGTTGCACATTTCCGCGTAAGCATGGAATCTTTTCTTTGTGCAAAGACGGTAGTACATACAAGGGAAAGGATTAATAGCAGTGTTTTTTTTGAAATGGGCATATATAAAAAAGAAGCATGCACATTAGGTGATGCCTCTTTAAAAATACTCAATTTGGTTCGGTTATAACAACTTATTTGCATTAAAAAGAATTCTATCGATGAATGATTACAGAATGTCTGCAACCTGCAAACATCGGTAGAATTTTAGCAACAATTTTGTATCAAATCACATCGTGTCTGTGATTAAACACAATTACACATGTGTTGCCGCTGTAACCTCTTCATGCACGTGCTTGTGCCTGAAGAAAACCGCAAATAATACAGCAACGATCAGCGCGTAGATAGAGAATGCTGTCCATATACCGCGCCAATCCAATTCGTTGTTACTATAGGTGAAATATTTGGCGATAGCCATGCCGCTCAGCCTGCTACCCAGCAATGCACCAAAGCCGTTTGTCATCATCATAAATATGCCTTGTGCGCTTGCCCTGATCTCAGGTTTAACCTGAGTGTCTACGAACAAGGAGCCGGAGACATTAAAGAAGTCGAATGCCATACCGTACACAATACAGGAAAGGACGATCATCCATAAGCCTTCTGCCGGGTTACTGTATGCAAATAAACCAAAGCGCAGAACCCATGCTATCATACTTATCAGCATTACCTGTTTAATACCGAAACGTTTTAGGAAAAATGGTATAGCGAGAATAAATAATGTTTCTGAAAATTGTGAGATAGACATAATGATCGCAGGATATTTTACTGCAATCGTATCCTTATAAATATCCACCTTGGCAAAGTCGTGCAGGAATGTATCCCCATAAGCATTCGTCAATTGCAAGGCCGCACCAAGCAGCATAGCAAAGATGAAAAACAATGCCATCTTATAATTTTTGAACAAAGAGAATGCTCTTAATCCCAAAGAATCGATCCATGAGCCATGTGTTTTGTTCTTACCTTCTGGTGGGCATTTAGGCAATGTAAAGGAATATAAACCGAGGAACAGGGAAGCAAATGCTGCTACATAAAATTGTTTGGCAGATGTTTCTATATGTAAAAGGCTTACCGTCCACATAGCCGCAATAAAACCTACCGTTCCCCATACACGGATCGGTGGAAAATCTTTTACCAGGTTTCTTTCTGCCCTCATCAAGGCAGAGTAGGATACAGTATTGGCCAGCGAAATGGTAGGCATATAAAAGAGCATGTATAACAATAGTACCCAATAAAACAATCCCGGTTCATTTACTTCAGGAATAAAGAACAGGATGATAGCGCCGATAATATGACAAAGGCCAAGCAATCTTTCTGCATTGATCCATCTGTCTGCAACTATTCCCATAAGGGCAGGCATAAAGATGGCAGAAACGCCCATAGTGGAGAATATACTTCCAAAGTCATCACCTCTCCAATGTTTGTTTTGAAACCAATATGCACCAATCGTTATTAACCATGATCCCCAGATAAAGTATTGCAGGAAATTCATCACAGTGAGGCGGAACTTAATATTCATCTAGCGAGGGGTTTCGTTTTCAAGTATGAAATAAAGGGGTCAAGATAGTAAATAATGGATTCTGACAAAATATTTGTCAAATATAGATGCTGTGTATCTTTTTTGCCGCAGAGCCGCAGAGGACGGGGAGTTGCGTATGGGTGAGTGTGAATGGTGAGACGGCAATCGTGAATGGGCTTACTCACAACTGACTACTCACTTTGAGTCCTTTGCATGAAGTACTAATAAAAAAGGCTCCCATAAAGGAGCCTCTCTAATAACCCATCGTAATATGATTACAGGTGTGCCTGGATCTTTTTGTCCAGAACAGATTTAGGCACTGCGCCGATCTGTTTGTCTACCACCTTACCGTCTTTAATGAATAAGATAGCTGGTATAGAAGTGATGCCATAGTTAACACTAACGTTAGGGTTATGGTCCACATTCACCTTACCAACCTTCACTTTGCCATCATATTCTTTAGCTAGTTCTTCGATAACTGGTCCGATCGCGCGACAAGGTCCACACCATTCTGCCCAAAAGTCCACTACTGTTAATTTATCGCTATCCAGTACATCTGCCTGGAAGTTTGCGTCTGTAAATTCTAATGCCATATCACTTGTATTTAAAATAAGTTTTAATAATAACTAAGATGTCAAATTTAAACCCAAATCAATATTCCTGTTGTTTTGACTTTTCCACCTATGTGGAGTACTGACGAAGCGGCTACCTGCTGCCCAACTGGCAGGGTATTTTACCAGGTTATGACAATTGACTCTGACGCGCCAGGAATTCCAGTTTCTTATTGGCATCCAGCAGTTTTTCAGTCAGTTCTATATTATCCTTCCTCAATTTGTACACTTCGTAAGCCTTTTCAATGAAGTTTTTAATGTCGCTTTCATTCCAGGGTTTTGTCAGGTACTTATACACCTCCCCACGGTTTATTGCGTCAATTACTGCATTAATGTCTGTGTAGCCGGTAATAAGAATACGGATCGGGTCAGGATAGGATTCCCGGATGTCTTCAAAAAACTCAATGCCGGTAACTTTTGGCATACGCTGGTCACTCAGGATCACATGTAATTCGTTCGCTTCTAGTATCTTTTTTCCCTCTTCTGCTGACTCTGCCGTAAAAACATTGAACGTTCGTCGGAAAGCGGCCTTAAATGCAACCAGATTATGCTGCTCATCATCTATATAAAGAACATTTATCATATTGTAGTAGATATAAAATAAAAAAAAGATTAATCTGTTGATTATTGAACCGACAAACCTATATTTGTTACCATATACAAATGGATAAACTTGTTTAAGTAACTGTTTGTAAAATTAGTCAATAATTTAATCAAAGCGGGGTTAAAGAAGTGTTGAAGTCGCTTAAATTATTCAAATCAGGCAAAACAAAAATCTCGTTGATCTATTTTATTGATTGTAAGGTTGCTGAGAATATGATGACTAACATGAATATCCAAGATGGGGAAAAATTAAAATGCACCTTACCCTAAATGAATACAGAAATCCGAATAAGAGCGTTTAGAGCAACCGAGGATCCTGAGACTTGTTTAAAGTTTATCGAAGGTCATAAAAAGGTGTTGACGATATACGGTATTGAAAACATCACAACAAATACAAATGACTGGATGTACAATCCTGCGATTTTTGTAATAGTTGTAGAAAGCCTGGATAAAACTAAACTTTACGGAGGAGCCCGGGTGCAGTGTGCAGATGGTATTCATCCTTTGCCGATAGAAGAGGCAACAGGTAAAATGGATCCCAAGATATTCGATGTTGTCCGCTATTATGCCCAATTCGGTGCTGCGGAACTTTCCGGATTATGGAACTCAAAAGAAGTAGCAGGCTTTGGCATAGGAAGCCTTTTTCCCTCCCGCGTAGCTGTTGCAATAGCTGAACAAATAGGTGTAGAAGTAATGTTCTCTCTCTGCTCACCCACCACAGTAAGGTTCAAAGACTGGATAGGCGGCGAGTTACTGACTGAAGTAGGCAACCAGGGTACTTTTTATTATCCCAAAATAGACCTGATCGCTACTGCCTTATTTACTAAAGATGCAATACGCCTGCCTCTTGCACATCCAAAGGAAAGAGATAAGATTTTTTACCTTCGCGAACATCCGCAACATATAGGTGTAGAACGCTCGCCGTTTAAAAACCTGATGGTGAATGTACACTACGATCTGACCATTAAGACCGCAAATCCTGCCGAATTTAAATTACCCTACGCTTAATTGAAAGCGAATAGCTATTTTAGCGATTGTTGTGTTTTTTAAACAGCAATTATAGCAGTGTATGTGTAAGATTGCATGCACCTATATATTGTTTGTTTTGAATATGAATAAGGATAGAACGCAAATCTAAATAGACTTCATGAAGCTGAAACTGCCGCTCTTTGCTGTACTCTTATGCAGTATGTTTAATTGCATAAAGGCGCAGGATACTATTCACCTGGATCAAAAAAGAATACCACTTCTCATCGACTACAAGTGCGATATGCTGGTGGACGCAAAGGGAAAATATGACAGTGCATCTATCATACATGCAAAAGAGTTTGAAAAGAACGAAAAGAAGATCCCTGTTTTTCTTTTAAAAGATAACAACATCTGGACACGTGTCTCTATCGAAAATAAAGCCGAGGATAGTACATTGTATTTTGTATTGACAAGCAGTAATATCGCATTGCTGGAATTGTACAAAATGGAAAACGGGCATTTGCGGCTGATGGGGAAAGACGGAAACAGCATCCCTTTTGACCGGTACTACATTGATAACGTCAACTTCAATTTTAAAATATTTGTACCAAGGGATAGTGTGGCTACCTATTATCTCCATGTGCAAAGCCCGCATCCTGTAGAGTTACCCATTGTTATTCATGATGAGCAGTCACTGCACAGATCAAATATATTGCAGGTGTTGATCATGGGCCTTTATTGCGGCATTATCTTATCCATCCTGTTGTACAATCTCTTTTTATATATAGCTGTAAAGGACTCCAGTTATCTGTACTATGTACTGTATCTGGTATTCTTGCTTATAGCGCAAGCAACTTATTCCGGTTGGGCGTTTAAATTCATGTGGCCTTCTCATCCGTCATTAAATACGTATGCAGTTGTAGTCACCTCGTCGCTGCCGGGTATTCCAGCATTATTGTTTGCCTTAATATTCCTGCATGTAAAAAAATATTCACGCTACCTGCATCCGCTGTTTTATATAGCTGCGATTGTCTATGTATGTATATTGGTCGGCTGTTTCTGGATTCCGCTCAACATTAGTTACCAGCTATTGAACTATGTGGGGTTTGTATCCGGGTTGCTGGCGCTTGTTACCTCCTTTTACATTGCACGAAAGGGGTACAGGCCGGCGTATTACTACTTTATCGCATGGTTCATTTTTGCTATTGGCAGGCAGGTCGCATCGTTGCGCAACCTGGGCGTAGTACCAAATACTTTTCTGACCCAGTACATTTTGTATATAGGATCTGCTGTAGAAGCTATCTTTCTTTCCCTGGCCCTTGCAGACAGGATAAACATCTTGCAGAAAGAGCGAAATGACTCTCAACTGGAAGCATTGAAAATGTCGCAGGAAAACGAAAACCTGATCAAAGAACAAAACCTCATACTCGAAGGGCGTGTGGCTGAAAGAACGGAAGAGCTGCTGGCTACAAACGAACAACTGAGCGAAGCGCTGGATGAACTGAAAGATGCGCAAACACAACTGGTAGATGCAGAAAAAATGGCGTCTATCGGTCAGTTAACAGCCGGTATTGCACACGAGATCAATAACCCGATCAATTTTGTAAAATCGAATATCAAACCACTGAAACTGGATATTGCAGAACTCGTGCAGGTGATTGAGAAATATGATTCCCTGAATGTGCCTAGAGAAAATGAACTGCATAAACAGATTGTGGAAATTGAAGACTTTAAAAAAGAAATAGACCTGGACTTTATTAAAACGGAATTGCAACACTTGATAAAGGGTATTGAGGATGGTGCGGAACGTACAGCGGAAATTGTGAGAGGTTTGCGCACATTTAGCAGGGTAGATGAGGGCGAACTGAAAACGGTAAATGTACACGATGGTTTGAATTCAACATTAGTACTGTTGAAAAACAGTATGCCGTTTTATATACAGGTAGATAAACATTTTGAAGCGAATGGCAATATTGAATGTCACCCCGGCAAAATGAACCAGGTATTTATGAACATACTGAACAATGGTATCCAGGCTATTGTGGCAAAAAAAGAGAAAGAGAATATTGAATATATTACTATCTTAACAAGAGATATCGGAGATAGTATAGAGATTTCTATCAAAGATTCAGGTGTTGGTATGACAGATGTGGTTAAGCAAAAGATTTTTGAACCATTCTTTACGACGAAAGATGTGGGTGAAGGAACAGGGTTGGGAATGGCGATTGTGTTTAAAATAGTGGAAACACATCATGGTAAGATCTCGATTGTTTCTGAACCCGGAAAAGGTGCGGAATTTATCATACATTTACCTCATACCCAACCGATGGCATCATAATCGTTAGTTACTATTTTAGAACAATGAGTCTCATAAGTAAAAAGATCAAGGTACTTTATATTGATGATGAAATCAATAACCTGCGTGCGTTCCAGGCTTCATTCAGGAGATTGTATGAGATAGATGTAGCATCTTCTGCTGCTGAAGGCATGGCGATACTGAATGAGAAAGAGATTCATGTGATCATAGCTGACCAGCGAATGCCACAGTCTACAGGTGTAGACTTTTTCAATGTGGTGCGTATGTCGCACCCTGAACCTATCCGTATATTACTAACAGGCTACTCCGATATAGAAGCGATCATTGATGCCGTAAACAAGGGCGAAATATATCGCTACATTAAAAAGCCGTGGGATGAGTTAGAACTGACTAACGCAATCCAGAACGCATACGACATTTACAGCACAAGATTGGAGCTGAAGATGAAAATGCAGGAACTGGAAAAGAAGAACGATGAATTAAACCGTTTCGTTTATAGCACCTCGCATGATCTGCGTTCTCCGCTTGCTTCCATAATGGGTGTACTAAACCTGGCAAGGCTGGAAAATTCTATTATTGATCCTAACAATTACATGACGCTGATTGAAAATTGTGTGAACAAAATGGATGTGTTCATACAAAAGATCATCGAGTATTACAAAGGCATACGTGCAGAGGATGAATATAGCGTGATCAATTTTGGCGGATTACTCAAAAGCAGCGTTGAGGTCTGCAGTATTCAGAACCCCAATATTACGTTTGATATAGATATACAACAGGCGGTTGATTTTGTAAGCGATGAATTTCGCTTATCTGTCATAGTAGACAACCTTGTATCCAATGCTGTAAAATACCAGAAGCCTACAGAGGAAAACCCTGTGGTAAAACTGTATGTAAAGGTAGATGAGCAGAAAGCGGATATAATAATAGAGGATAACGGTATTGGCATTTTAAACCAGCATCTCAATAATATCTTCCAGATGTTCTTCAGAAGTACAAACAGCTTTTCCGGTTTAGGCATTGGCTTGTACATTGTGAAAGAAGCATTATCTCACCTGGGCGGGGATATAGCGGTACAATCAGAATATGGCGTAGGTACCACGTTTAAACTACAGATCCCTAACATGCTGAAAAGCGAAAAGTATATAAAGAATTAGTTTCAATGTTTCAATAGGTTACAAGTTTCATTTGAAACGATGAAACCCGCGAATCGTTGAAACTACTTAGAAACTTTCCTTCTCCTGTTCTGTTCTTTCAAACGGCCATTCTTTAGCCAGCTTTGCTTTAATAAGATAAGCGATGCCGCCAAGGCCAATAACAATAAGACCGGAGTAGATCATCTTCCAACCCGTAGAAAGAAACAGCAATATCCAGATCACTATTGCTAACAATACAGGCAACGGATACAGGATCATTCTCCATTTTAAAAAACTTCTTCCTTTCCGCTTCGATAACAAAATTAGTCCTATAGCCTGGCCTACAAACTGTATGAGAATGCGCATGGCCAATATGGCATTGATCACCTCCACCAGTTTAAAAAGCAGGCTGAAAACAAACGCGATAACGCCCAGTATCAACAGGGATACATAAGGAAAGTTTTTAGTAGGGTGTAGTTTGGCAAAAATAGAAAAGAAAGCGCCATCCTTAGCTGCCGCATACGGTACACGGCTATAACCCAGTGTAGCAGAAAAAACAGAAGCAAACGCAACCCATAAGATCAGGATGGTGATAATAACAGCGGCTGTAGGCCCAGCCAACTGCTGCATAAATTCACTTACTACAAATTTGCTTTTAGCCATCTCAGACACTGGTAAAACAGACGCAATGCTAATGTTCATCAGCAAGTATAGAACAGCAATGCCTGCAATGGAAATAAACATGCTGCGCGGAATATTCTTTTCCGGTTGCTTTATCTCACCTCCAAGATGGCATACATTGTAATAGCCCAGGTATGTATAGATTGTTTTAACGGTGGCAAACCCCAATCCTAATGCGAATGTGTGGTCCAGTTGCAGTCCATCGTTGATAGACCTGACCGGTGCAGTAAAATTGCCATGCGCTATGCCTGCGCCAATGATCCACGTCATGGTAACCAAAACGCCCATCCAGAGGAATACGCTGATCTTACCTATGGCTTCTATTTTCCGGTATAATAATACAATGATCAGCACAACTACAGCGCCACTGATCATTTTAGTTTCTATAGTGGAAAGGGGATGCAGGAAGCTGAAGTATTGCGAGAAACCAATAGCCGCAGAGGCTATTACCAATGGTGCCTGTATCATTGTTTGCCAGACAAACAAAAAGCTCATCAGCTTACCCCATCGCGGGCCAAAGCCTTCTTTTAAAAAGTTGTAACTACCGCCCGCAAGTGGAAATGTTGCGCCAAGTTCGCTCCACACCGCGCCGTCAATTACGGATAGTATGGCGCCGGCTATCCATGCGTATAAGAACCACGGACCTTTCATTGTTTCAGCTACAACACCAATAACCACAAATGGTCCGATGCCTACCATGTCTATCATATTGATAGCAGTAGCCTGCAGTAGTCCTATTCTCCTTGTAAGTGCATTACTCATTTCGCGATGCAAAAATAGGTAAGGTTACGTGGCTTATGGTTGCTATTTTTGGAATACTATGAGCAACCTGTTTAAAGCCGTATCATGGCTATCGGGAACGAACATCTATGAGGTGAATGTAAGGCAGTACACGCACGAAGGAAACTTTAAGGCATTTCAAAACCATTTACCACGCCTGCACAATATGGGCGTAGAAGTACTTTGGTTTATGCCGATAGGCCCTATAGGCGTGGAAAAACGTCTTGGCACACGCGGTAGCTATTATGCCTGCAGGGATTATAAAGGCATAAACCCGGAGTTTGGTACGCTGGAAGATTTCAAGGCCCTCGTAGCAGCGGCGCATAACCTGGGCATGAAAGTAATTATAGACTGGGTAGCTAATCATACGGCTTATGATCATAACTGGACAAAGGAGCATCCTGAGTGGTACATTAAAGACGCTGAAGGCAACTTTACAGAGCTGAATGGATGGAATGATGTGATAGACCTGGATTATGAGCAGAAAGACATGCGGCTGGAAATGATCTCCGCAATGGAATATTGGGTAAAGGAATGTGATATAGATGGCTTCCGGTGCGATATGGCGCATTTAGTGCCACTGAGTTTTTGGGTGGAGGCAAGAACACATTGTGAAGCCATTAAACCCATGTTGTGGCTGGCAGAGTGCGAAGTGATTGCTTACCATGATGTGTTTGATCTTACTTACGCATGGGAGTGGATGCATGTAACGGAAAAGTTTATACAAGGTACAGCGAACCTGGATGTGTTAAAAAGCTTGCTGATCAGGTATGCTGCTTATCCTGCCGGTGCAAAAAAGTTATGGTTCACCACTAACCATGATGAAAATAGCTGGAATGGTACGGAGTACGAAAAATATAAAGAGGCAGCCAAAGCCTTTGCCGTATTTAGTTGCACCTGGCCCGGCGTTCCGCTGGTATATAGCGGGCAGGAGTTGCCTAATATGAAGCGCTTATTATTTTTTGAAAAGGATGAAATAGAATGGACCGGACAACCTTTACTGGAGAGCTTTTATGAAGCGTTGCTTTCGGTAAGAAGACAAAATACCGCATTGCAGGATGGCGCTGCTTTTCTGCCATTGACCACCAACGCGGATGATAAAGTACTGGCTTACCTGCAGGTGAATGGCAACAATAAATTATTGACCATAATTAATCTTTCGCCATCAACCCGCTTACAATTGACTATAGCACATGAGCAATTAAGCGGACACTATAAGAACATCTTTAATGGCCTGGAGCGGATATTGGAAAATAATACCGCGCTGGAATTACAGGCATGGGAATACCTGGTATTGAGTACAGTCTAAGGCAAGACCTATAAGGTTTTTGATAATGTTCAATGAACAATGCTCAACACTCATGTGAAAGTTGACGCCAGAAGATATTCCATATCTTACTTAGCAGATCAATAACATCATGATGCCTCAGATATGGAATATCTGGCTATCCTGTGAATATATAGGCCAAATGCTCAATATTCATTTGAAAATTGAGCGTTGAATATTGAACATTATCAGAAACAAAAAAGCTATCCCAACCGGGATAGCTTTTTATATGGATTATTTATGAATTGCTGATTAATTACCGCCGTCTGGTACGTTATTCAGGTTTAAAGGATAACCATACGTTCCTTCATAGCCCGGATAAATACCTTCCAGTTTCACATTGCCAGATGAGTTTTTCAGTATTTGCTTCAGCTCATCCATGTTTTTGATCGGCTGGTCATTGATGCTGGTGATAATAAATCCTTCCTGCATACGCGTGTTTTTCAATGCACCGTTGCCTAATTTTTTTACCACAACACCACCTGCAATATTATTTTTCTGCGCGGTTGCTTTATCTATGTCTGCAAGTTCACCACCCAGTTTATCTAATGCAGATTCACTCTTCACTATGCTGGTAGTACCTACTTTATTTTTCAGCATAATGTTAGTAGTATTTTCCTTACCGTTTCTAACATACGTTACGGTGATCTTATCACCCGGTTTGTAGCGCGCTACCTGCTCCTGCATTTCAGGGCCGGAGTTTACAACTGTTCCATTGATCTTCGTAATAAAATCACCTTTTTCAATACCGGCAGCTTTTGCAGCGCCGTCAGGTGTAGCCTCTATTACATATACACCATCACCATCTTTTATGTTAGCTTGTTTTTTCTGCTCCTCAGTAAGGTCTTCACGTGGGTAAGAGATACCAATGTAAGCACGTTGTACAGCACCGAATTTTACAAGGTCAGTGATGATCTTCTTAACGATGTTTACAGGTATTGCATAAGAATAGCCGGCGTAAGATCCCGTAGGAGATGCGATCGCTGAGTTAATACCGATCAGCTCGCCGCTTGTGTTTACCAATGCACCGCCGCTGTTACCAGGGTTTACTGCAGCATCTGTTTGCAGGAATGATTCAATTGGTGCGTTGCCCTTATTGATACCGATGCTTCTTGATTTTGCACTAATGATACCTGCTGTTACGGTTACGTCCAGCGTCAGCGGATAGCCGATTGCCAATACCCACTGGCCCAGTTTTACATCATCGCTGTTGCCATATACCAGGTAAGGGAATTGAGAACCATCTATTTTGATCACAGCAAGGTCGCTGTTCGGATCTGTACCAATAACGGTAGCCTTGTATGATTTTTTATTCGCTAAAGTAACGTTGATCTCATCGGCGCCTTCCACTACGTGGTTGTTTGTAACGATATAGCCATCAGCAGTGATCAGTACACCGCTACCGCTGGCCCTTTGTTCCGGCATCATCTGGGTACGGGGACCGCCACCAAAGAAATCAGAAAAAGGATCATCGTCACCAAACAGATCGCCAAACGGATTTTGTCTTCTGCCATTTGTTGTTACCTGTTTTGCTTTTGTGCGGGTCTTAATGTGCACTACAGCAGGTGTAGCAGATGTAGCTGCGGCAGTAAAATCTACCGGGCCGGGAGGAGCATTGTTCTTGTCAAAAAATCCTGCATAGTTCACAGGTAGTTTGCCGGGGTCCTGTTGTGCGCCTGCATAGTGGCTTTGCAGCCATTTCCCATATCCCCAAACACTCAAAACAGTCGTTACCACACTGATTGCAACTACCAGTAATACACTTTTGAGTTTCATCTTTTCGTTCATTTTTTAATCAGTGAAAAAAGTATAATAAAGGGTCAAATCTTATGCCTTTATGATCGCAAATAAACAAACCTGTTTAATCGTCCGTACATAGGGAAATTCCTTTTAACAAAAAATTGACGAAGTTTGTCGTACATGCTAAATGACGCTAAAAATACAACATAGAAAGTTATAGATAAGTTGTGAATTCTATAATTCTTTCAGAAAAGATATAGTGTCCACACCATCCGCATAATCTGTCAGCAACGGGCTTTGAGCAGCGCCAAAACCAGTGTGGCCATGGCCTACCACGCATTGTATTTCTTCATTGTTTTGCAACGCAGCTTCTACCGCTTTCACATCAGTATAAAACGCATAATGCACCTGGCTCACAGGAGAGAACGGAGATACGTTTTCAGCCAGCACTATACTACCATTACTCATATAATATTTAGAGTTCATGATCAGCAGTGCAAGGTGATAGTCCAGGTTATGCTTGTATTTATGATTCTCCACCAGCCATTCATATTCCTTCAATACATCCAGCAGTGGAATAAAGTCATACCCCTCCGGCACATACAGTTGTGTGATATTGCGGCAGCCAAGTCCGAAATATTGCTGAATGTCAGCCGCAAGCCGGGTTAGCTCCGCTGTAGTTTCCGTATCATCCAGTATGGCAACAGAAGTCCTGTTTTTACGGATAATGTTAGGGTATTTGTTGAAATAATATTCGAAATAGCGCCCGGAATTGTTGCTGCCGGTCGCAATGTAAGCATCACAGTTTTTCAATATTTCGGAGAATGAAATATAGTTCTGTACCACTATTTCCCATTCGTACAGCTTCTTTACAAGATGCTTCAGCAACACATCGTCCTTCGACGATGGCTTGATCACCATATAGTGACCGGTAATAAATACACATAAAAAGTCGTGAAACCCAACCAGCGGGATGTTTCCTGCCATTACAATGCCTACCGTTTTAGGCGATGCATTTTCCGCCGGTAACTGGTAGCTGGCCGCCCAACTGGTCAGCTTGTCTTTTTGCAGGAAGTTGTTTACAATATTCTCCACTGCTATATGGATAAACTCTGGTGCAAACCATGCGTTCTCTACAGAAGCCTTATGCTTTATCTGCGCCCATCCCTCATTATCACTTTGCATATAAGTGCCAAGCTTTACGAGTAATTCTATTCTTTCCTGTAATTGCATATATTAAAGTTTCAAAGTTTCATCGTTCCAGAGTTTTTGCGGTCAGGAGGTTTCTATCTGTTAGTAAGACGTGCCATAAACGGCTGTCTGATAACATTTGAAACGATCGAACAGTGAAACAATGAAACTATTTTGCGTATTTTTGTCCGGTGCAAAATTATTCTTTATCAACTCAATAAATACATAATATGGCAATTAAGATAACGGATGAGTGTATAAATTGTGGCGCATGCGAACCAGAATGTCCAAATAACGCAATCTATGAAGGCGGCGTTGAGTGGGCAATAGCTGACGGTACGTCTGTAAAAGGCTCTTTCTCCCTGATGGATGGCAGCACGGTTGACGCAGACCAGCGTTTTGCTCCGATAAGTGTAGATACCTACTATATAGTTCCTAATAAATGTACTGAGTGCCAGGGCTTTCATGAAGAGCCACAATGCGCTGCCGTTTGCCCGGTAGACTGTTGTGTACCTGACGAAATGTACCAGGAAACAGTAGATGAACTGATGGCTAAAAAAGATAAGATGCATCTCTAATTGGCAATGTGCGTAACTTTTTAACACGTTACGCTTTGCAAAAAGAGCAGAATCAGCTTACCTTTAAATTAATAATGATTGTTGCTTTATGCAACATTTTAACGATGGGTGATATTTCCCGTCTCAAAGAGGTGAAGGATGAGAAGTCCTTCACTTTTTTTATGCGTCACCTCCAAAGCCACCAAGACCTGAAATGAGAAGATTTGAAATTTGATATTTGAAATGAGGGAGTCGTCTTTTTGTAGTTCATCTCAAATATTAAATCTCAAATTTCAAATTTTGATTCTTTACCTGAAATCCATCTTTTCAATTGAAACATTTTATCTTTCTTTGCTTACTCTAATTTCTACAGCAACATGAAAAAGAAAATAGCACTGGTAACAGGCGGTTACAGCGGCGAAGCTGAGATCAGCTACAAAAGCGTAGTTACAGTTGGCAACAATATAGATACAGAAAAATTTGACGTTTATAAAATAGACATAAATCCACAAGGTTGGTTTTACCTGCCGGTGGAAGGGGAGAAGCAACCTGTAGATAAAAGTGATTTCACTATTACTGTAAATGGTTCAAAGATCAAATTCGACGCCATTTTGCTTTGCATCCACGGTACACCGGGTGAGGATGGAAAACTGCAAGGATACTTCGACATGTTGAAGCTTCCTTATACCAGTTGCGATGCTGCAACATCTGCACTTACCTTTAATAAACGCTATACTGTAGCAGTAGCGGCTTTTGGGCATATCAATGTAGCAAAATCACTGCACCTTTTTAAGTATGCACCACTGCATACAGATGAAATATTGAAACAACTATCATTACCTGTATTTGTGAAACCGAACAATGGCGGTAGCAGTATCGGTATGAGTAAAGTAACCGAAGCCGGCGCATTACAGGCCGCTTTGGACAAAGCGTTTAACGAAGACGATCAAGTACTGGTAGAAGAGTTTATCAGCGGGCGTGAGTTTACCATCGGGGTATTTAAAACCAAAGGCAACATCATTACACTGCCGATGACGGAAGTGATCACGAAAAATGAGTTCTTCGATTACGAAGCTAAATACTTAGGAAAGAGTGAAGAGATTACCCCTGCACAAGTAGATGAACCGGTGGCAGAAAAAATACGGGCTGCTGCAAAAAGGGCGTATGAGTTGCTTAATTGCCGCGGTATTGTACGTATCGATTTCATTTACAACGAAGCCAAAGGTGAACCATTTATGCTGGAGGTAAATACTGTGCCGGGCCAAAGTGAGGCAAGCATTATTCCTCAACAGGTAAAAGCAATGGGCTGGTCTTTAAAAGAGTTTTATACTGCGGTGATAGAAGAAGCCGTTTAAAATGATATATTAGCGGAATAGCATTTTGACAACTACTATACAATAGATTGTCAAATTTGAAACATAAAATAATTTCTGTGTTTAAAGCCTTAACGAATAAACCATTTTGGGTAAATTTATTGGTAGCAGTGGGCATACTGCTGGTCGTCTTTCTTTTATTTTTCCTGTCGCTTGGCCTGCTGACCAAACATGGAGAAAATGAGAAAGTGCCTTATGTGGTAGGTAAAAATGTGGAAGAGGCGCGCAAAATACTGGAAGCAAGAGGTTTTGAAGTTGAAGTACAGGATTCCGTGTATATGGATACAACAGCAAAACTGTCTGTAGTAAGGCAGTCGCCGGAGTCGGATGCTATTGTAAAGAAACACAGGACCATTTATCTTACCATCAACAGGGCTGTAGCACCACTGATTGAAATGCCGGACTTGCGTGGTTTTTCTTACCTGAGTGCTAAATTGTATTTAGAAAGTCTGGGCCTGAAAATGGGAGATACATCTTATACACCGGATATAGCCAAAAATGCCGTTAAAGAGCAATTGTTCAATGGCAAGAAGGTGGAGCCGGGAGCTAAAATAAACATGGGTAGTGTGATTGATTTTGTGCTGGGAAGCGGTATCGGTTCATCTGAAACCAATGTGCCGGACCTGGTAGGAATGACAGTAGCACAGGCACGCGATTACCTCAGCAACCTGAGCATTACGCTTAGTACCATAAACCCGGTAGACGGGGTAACCGATACAGCCAATGCTTTTGTAACAAGACAGAGCCCGGAGGCCTTTACAGTACAACCGGATGGAAGCAGGGCGCTTAACAAGATCCGCTCTGGCCAGTTGATAGATATATGGATCAGCAGCAAGCCGCCGGTAAAAGATACTGCAACAACAGTTAACCCTAATTGATAATCATAAACTTCATTACAATGACTACTATAACAGTGGAAGAATTAAAAAGCCGCCTTGATGCCGGCGAACAGGTTAACCTGGTGGATGTAAGGGAAGATCATGAAAGAGCTGAGTTCAACATAGGAGGCATTCATATACCCCTAGGCAAAGTACAGTCCATGCAAGTGGAAGAGATTGAAGATTGGAAAGATGACGAAGTCATCGTTTATTGCCGCAGCGGCAACAGGAGCGGTATGGCATCCTTATTTATGGAGCAGATCGGTTTCAAGAACGTAGTAAACCTGACGGGTGGTATGCTGGGCTGGAGAGAAAAATTTAATCAATAATAATGGTTTCAGATGTTTCAAAAGTTTACAAGTTTCATTTGAAACTATGAAACTTGTAAACTTCAGAAACGTGTTATATTAGAAAAGCCTTCCAAACGGAAGGCTTTTCTGATTAATTGTACTGTAAAGCGGGCATTCTGAATATCTGCCCATCATATACGATCAGTTCTTCTATTACGTATGTCCAATAACGGTACAAAGGGGATTTCGCCAGGTAGGCGTCGGCCTCCTCTTTTGACTCGGCATTCAGGGTTATCCAAACTGTCTGTGATTCAATGCTTACTGCATAGCTATCAATAACCTGTTTTGAAATAAGATCGTTGATATAGGTGCGGTGTGCAGGTAGTGAACTCATAAATGCCTCATCCTGTTCAAAATGAATAATCGCCTGGTACTTCATGTAACTCCTTTTCTTTTACGCATTTAAACAATAGTACTACTACATATAAACTACACAGAGGTTACTTTATTGTTTACTAGTCCTCATCTTCCTCATAGTCATATGTATCCTGGGTGCTGTTATATGCTGCTTCCCAGTCTTTTACAACATTATCACTCAATAGCTCGATAATGTCATGAATAGGATCTGTTTTCTTTTTCCATTCCAAAATTTCTTCCGTGCCATACTTGCACACATATACACAGTAGTCTGATACTACTGATATGTGTATCAAGGTAATAGGTGAATTTGCTTCTTCCTGGATCAAATAATAACAACCCGGTTCCAACAATGCATACGAAAACATAAAATTTCCTTTTTCTTTAATTTCTACAACAAAAACAATTGGTTCGTTAGAATTTAATGGTAGTAATTACGGGATAGTAAGCAAGTTGGAAGCAAGCGAGCCGGAGCAATGAATATTGTATTCCGACCGTTGCGATAACAAAAATAAGATAAAATCCGGGTCTGCTAAAAAGCACAGCCTTATACTTTGATAAAAAATCTTTAATTCTTTAAGATGCTGATTATTAATTGAATAGGAATATTCTGAAGCATAATGCAAAGTGGGCTGGGTATCAGAAATGTTACCAGTTTCCGGCGAGCCAGCCAGCAGGTAACTAATTGACGATTATCGATTCACGATTGCCGTCTACACTGTCCAATCCACAATATTGTTTGCCCATTCTTCCCGGTATGGGGTGGAAATGCGGATGTAATTATCTGTGTAACCCTCCATCATCCCGTTTTTATTATGGTCTTCGAATAATACTTTCCTCGTCTGCCCTGCGTGTTGCTGGGTAAAGTATTGCATCTTCATAAAAGAGAGGTTGCGCAGGGATTTGTTGCGCTCATGCCTTACATGCACAGGCACAACAGGTGTAATGTCCAGCGCCCTTGTATTTGCACGTTCCGAATAGGTGAACACATGCAGATAGGATACATCAAGACTATGCAGGAAATCAAAAGTTTCTTTAAACAACTCATCCGTTTCGCCCGGAAAACCTACAATAACGTCAACGCCTATAGCACAATGTGGCATCAGCTCTTTTATCAGCGCTACGCGCTCTGCATACAGCTCACGCTTGTAGCGGCGGCGCATGGTCCCCAGTAATGTGTTGCTTCCACTTTGCAATGGCACATGAAAGTGAGGCATGAATTTGCTGCTGTTCGCAACAAATGCAATAATATCGTTGGTTAATAAGTTCGGTTCTATAGATGAAATACGATAGCGCTCAATCCCTTCCACCTTATCCAGTTCCTGGATCAGCTCATAAAAATTTTCCGGCCTGTCATATATAGATGAAGAAGCGTTGCCATCCGGCCCTTTCCCAAAGTCGCCCAGGTTTACGCCCGTTAGCACAATCTCTTTTACACCATCGGCAGCCAGCTTTTCTGCATTTTTTACCACATTGGCAATACTGTCGCTACGGCTTTTGCCACGCGCCATCGGTATGGTACAGAAAGAGCAGCTATAGTCACAACCATCCTGCACTTTCAGGAAAGTACGTGTGCGGTCATTTACGGAGTAGGAAGCAGTAAACCCACTTACCTCCTCAATATCGCAACTGCTTATTTTAGCAGAATCTCCTTTTGTCAGCTCACGCAAATGTGAACCGATGTTGAACTTTTCAGCAGCACCCAAAACCAGGTCTACGCCCGGTATTTCGGAGATTTCTTTTGGCTTTAACTGGGCGTAGCAACCAGTGATCACCACCAGGCTTTCCGGCGCTTTACGCTGTATCCGGCGCACGATCTGCCTGCATTCCTTATCCGCATTGTCCGTAACAGAGCATGTATTGATCACATACACGTCTGCCACATCCTCAAACGCACGTTTCTCAAAGCCATCATTCTCCAGCATACGCGAAAGGGTAGATGTCTCAGAAAAATTGAGTTTACAACCTAAAGTATGAAATGCAACTGAACGCCTCTTTTCCATAAGGGCGCAAAGATAAGCAATTGAAGGGAGAGGCAGGGGGTGCAAGGGATATAAGGTAGATAGAGTTTGTAAAGTATATAAAGGAAAGAATAATATATTGATAGCCATTTTGTTAATGAGTTTGAGCAGATGGACTTCATATACCTTGCACTACTTTATAAACCATATAAACTTTACACTTAAATTCGCTTCATGAACCTTAAAAAAGCATTGCCCTACCTCTTTTTGCTGGTACTGGCGGTACTGGTACTTGTGCTGAAGCGGTGCAAACAGTCTGCTGAGCCGCAAAAGCCTGTTGTTATCAACCGTGTAGATGACCGTGATGAGCCCAAAACTGCGCGCGGCCTCAACCGCACCCCTTCAGCCATGTATTATTCCAAACATGCACGCTGTCGTATGGGATGTCGCCACATTGATGAATCGGAAGTAATGGAGATACTGCGTGATGGAAAGATCAATTACCGTAAAAGTGAGCTGAACGGCGATGATTGCCGCAAAAAATACGCGGTGGAAGGCATCTCGCACGATAACCAGCGGCTTCGCATCATATTCGCGCCTTGCGGTGATGAAATGACCGTTGTAACCTGTATTGACCTCGGTACAGAATGGCCTTGCGATTGCGGTGAAAACGACTAAAAAAACGGTACGTATAAAAAAGTAATAATCAATTCTTAAAAAATAAAACCTATTTCTGATTTTCACCAGTTTACATTAGGTTTGCCAGTCTTTTAAAAAAACCAAAACCAGTATGAATTTTAAAAGGATCAATAACATTACAGGTTGGATTATATGTTTGATAGCCTGTGCCGTGTATATACTAACTGCAGAGGCTGCCGGCAGCTTGTGGGATTGCGGCGAGTTTGTGAGCAGTTGCTTTAAAGTGCAGATCCCTCACCCGCCCGGAGCCCCGCTTTTTGTTTTATTAGGAAGGATCTTCATTGTCCTGTTCGGCAGTGATCCTAACACCGCAGCTAAAGGCGTAAATGTGATGAGCGCACTAGCCAGCGGCTTTACTATTCTGTTCTTGTTTTGGAGTATTACGCACTTTGCTAAAAAGATCGTTCAAAGCAAATTCAAATTAGGCGAAACATTCACCAAAGCCCAGGTAATAGCTATTATGGGTGCAGGTGCTGTAGGCGCATTAGCTTATACATTTTCAGATTCATTCTGGTACAGTGCTGTAGAAGGTGAGGTGTACGCTATGTCATCTTTCTTTACAGCTATCGTATTCTGGGGCATCCTTAAATGGGAAGACCAGGCGGACGAACCTGGTGCAGACCGCTGGATTGTATTTATCTTCTTCATGATCGGTTTATCCATTGGTGTACACTTGTTGAGCTTGTTGAACATCCCTGCGATCGTAATGGTTTATTATTTCCGCAGACGTAAACAATTCAATTATGCTGCAGTGCGTAAATACTTTGTATGGATCGTATTGATCGGTGGTGTATTGGCTTCTATCTTGGCATTAATAAGTGCACAAGGCGAAGCTGACGCAGACCGTGGATTACCTGCTGATAACACAGTAGCTGGTTTAATGATCCTTGGCACATTGGCAGCTATTGGTTTGCTGATCCTTTGTGAGCGTGCTAATAAAGCTAAAAAAGAACTATACGGTGGTGCATATATCTTCTTTGTGTTAGGTTGTGTATTGACTGGTGTAGTACAGGTAGCAGTGATCCAGTATTCTATTAAAGGTGCGGGTTTATTTGATATTGCCTTTGTAAACTCACTGGGGCTACCGTTCTTCTCTGGTTTTATCTTCTTCTTTATTGTTGTAGCAGTGGTAGCATGGCTGGCATTGCGTTATGCAGCAAAGAAAAACTGGCCTATCCTGCGCCTGGCAGTATGGTGTTTCTCATTTGTACTGATCGGTTACAGCACTTACATTACTACTATGATCAGAAGTAATGCTGACCCTGCTGTGGATATGTACAACGTAGATAACCCGATGAGCCTTGTAGGTTACCTTGGACGTGAGCAGTATGGTGATTTCCCATTATTATATGGACAGAAATTTACTGCACCTCCTGCCAGCTATAAAGAAGGTTCTACTAAATATCAAAAAGGAACAAATAAATACATTACTATCGGCAAAGATTTCCATTATGTGTATGCTGCCGATGATAAAATGGTTTTCCCTCGTATGTGGGATGCCAGCAATGACCAGGGGCACGCTGATTACTACGCGATGTTCATGGGTATAGGTAAAAACAAAGATGGCTCTTATGAAAGACCGCCAAACTTTGGTGACAACCTTAGCTATTTCATTTCTTATCAGAATTATTTCATGTATCTCCGCTACTTCCTGTGGAACTTTAGCGGTAAGCAAAATGATAACCAGGGCGTATTTAATGGTAACGTGCGTGATGGTAACTGGATAACAGGGATTTCTGTTATTGATAACTTGATGTATGGCGATCAAAGCCTGATGCCGGATAGCCTGAAGAACAATAAAGCAAACAATAAATTGTTCGCATTACCATTCATACTGGGTCTTATTGGTCTTTTCTTTCACTTCAAGCGTAAGAAAGATGATGCATTGGTAACATTTGTATTGTTCTTCTTCACTGGTTTTGCAATCGTATTATATCTGAATCAGCCAGGCTTCCAGCCACGTGAGCGTGACTACGCATATGCAGCGTCCTTCTACGCATTTGCTTTCTGGATCGGTCTTGGTGTGCTGAAAGTAACAGAATGGCTGTCTAAAGCCAAACTGAGCCAGGTAGGAGCCGCAAGCGTAGCTACGGTGATCTGTTTACTGGCAGTACCGGCAATTATGGCACAGCAGGAGTGGGATGACCATGACAGAAGTAAAAAATTATTGGCACCGGATCTTGCAAAAGATTATCTCGAAAGCTGTGCACCAAATGCAATCCTCTTCACTTTTGGTGATAACGATACTTATCCGTTATGGTATGCACAAGAGGTGGAAGGCGTTCGCCCGGATATCCGTGTGATCAATACAAGTTTGTTAGGAATTGACTGGTACATTAACCAGTTGCGTTATAAAGTGAATGAAAGCGATCCGATCGATGTGATCTGGTCTGCATCACAAATAGAAGGTAAGAACAGGGATTACGTTGTTTACCAGGCACGTCCAAACATCCCTGAAGACAGGTATTATGACCTGTACGATATGATGAAGAACTATGTGGGTAGCGATGACCCTGCTAAAAAAGTAGACCGTGGTGGTGGAGATATGTATAGCTCTTATCCTGTAAGGAAACTGTCTGTACCTGTTGATGCAAACCTGGTAAGACAAAATGGTACGGTAAATAAAACAGATAGCGTAGTGAATGAACTGCGTTTTGACCTGCCTGCTCGCGGTGGTCTGATGAAAAATGACCTTGCGTTGTTGAACATCATTGCTGCAAACAAATGGAAACGTCCTATCTACTTCACTAACCAGTATGGTGAATTAGGATTTGGCTCATACCTGAGAAAAGATGGTTTGACTTATCGTTTAGTACCTGTATTTAATGAATATGTAAATACAGAGTGGATGAAAGATAAGCTGATGAATAAGTTCCGCTTTGGTAATGCAAACGTACCGGGTGTGTACTTCGACGAAGAAAACCGTCGTCATTTGAATACTATCCGCAGGGCATATTCTGAATTAGCGCTTGATCTTGCTGGTAAAGACAGGAAGCCGGAAGCAAGAGAAGTATTGGGAAGGGTAGATAAAATGATGTTGCCTGGTAACTTTGATTACGGTATGACTTCCCGCAGCAACGAACATGACCGTTTGTCAATGATCTTCCTGGAAGCATGCTACCGTGCAGATGATAAAGACCTGGCAGCTAAAGTGTACGCTTCTGTTAAGAAAGACCTGCAACAGCAATTGACTTTCTATAACTCTCTTTCAGGTGGCAAAGCTGAACGTATGGAGTACGAAAAACAAAATACGCAGAACCTGCTACGTGACCTGGATCAGATGTCACAAGTGTATAAAGGACAGCAAACTAAAGTGCCTGAAACTGGTAAACAGATGGATAGCACTGCACCGGCAAAGTAGTTTTTTTTGAATCCAAATAGATGAAAGGATATCCCGCTCATGGCAACATGGCGGGATATTTGTTTTTGCATGCTTCTTGCAAGTTTAACGCAGCCTTGCGCTTATAGTAACGGAAAATCGTAATTTTAAGACTGCAACAGTCTTTCACCGGTCGATTACCCACGCCCCACAATTTTAAATTTTAGGAGAGCTTAGATTATGTTAGGACACAGGTTTGTAAAATTTGATCCCAATGCAGGTGGCAAATCCCGTTTTGAGCAATTGCTGGACGTATTTATGCAATTACTTACCTATACCAGCGGAGATGTTAGTGAAGCACTGCAGTGGATGAATGAGCTGGATAAACAATACCAGTTGACAGATGATGAATATGGTATGGGAGATTTCATTGATGACCTTCGCCAGAATGGGTATATCAAGGAAGATGATCAAAGCGGCCAGATCATTATTACAGGTAAAAGTGAGCAGAGCATACGCAAACGCAGCCTGGAGGAAATATTTGGCAAGCTGAAAAAAAGTAAACAGGGTGACCACGCTACACGCAAACCCGGGCAGGGGGATGAAGTAAGCCCCGATGTGCGCCCGTTCCAGTTTGGAGATATGTTGGAGCAAATAGACTTTACAGAAAGTATCCGCAATGCGCAGATCAATCATGGTGTAGAAAGTTTTTCCATGCAGGAAGACGATTTGCAGATACGTGAGACGGATTTTAAAACACAAACGTCTACCGTGTTGATGATCGATATTTCACACTCTATGATCCTGTATGGAGAAGACAGGATAACGCCGGCAAAAAAAGTAGCGATGGCGCTGAGTGAACTGATCACAACAAAATATCCGAAAGACACATTGGATATTGTGGTGTTTGGAAACGATGCGTGGACTGTAGAAGTAAAAGATCTGCCTTATTTACAAGTAGGCCCGTATCACACCAATACAGTGGCAGGATTGGAACTGGCTATGGATATTTTGCGCAAGCGTAAAAACCCAAACAAACAGATCTTTATGATCACGGATGGGAAACCTACCTGCCTGAAAATAGGCGGGCGCTATTACAAAAATAGCTTTGGCCTGGACAGGAAGGTGGTGAACCGTTGTATCAATCTTGCTGCGCAGTGTAAGAAATTAAAAATTCCGATCACCACATTTATGATCGCGTCAGATCCTTACCTGCAAAATTTCGTTACAGAATTTACCGAAACCAATCATGGCAAAGCCTTCTTCGCATCGCTGGATAAATTAGGCGCATTTATCTTCCGCGATTTTGAAAGTGGTAAGAGGAAGACAGTATATTAATAAAAGCCGTGAAACGTGAATCGGTAGTCGTGAATAAGAACCTTCATTCACGTTTCCCGATTGACGATTCACGAATTGCAATTTCAAATCTCAAATTTCAAATCGTACAATGGATATTAAGAACATAAAAACGTTAGGCGAATTAAAGAAGAGTGGATATAAATCACTTTCGATTAAAGAGGAAATAAGGAAGAACTTAATAGAAAAGATCCGTAGTAAAGAAAACCCGTTTACAGGCATTCTCGGTTATGAAGACACTGTAATACCAGATACAGAAAGAGCCTTACTGAGCCGTCACAATATCCTGTTCCTGGGGTTGCGTGGACAGGCTAAAACCAGGATGGCGCGCCAGATGACGGAACTGCTGGATGAATACATTCCTGTATTAGCCGGTAGTGAGATCAATGACGACCCATTCAACCCATTGAGCAAATATGGAAAAGAACTGGTAGCAGAGCATGCAGATGAAACACCAATCGTTTGGTTGCATCGCAGTGAACGCTATGGCGAAAAATTAGCCACACCGGATGTAAGCGTAGCAGATCTGATCGGCGATATAGACCCGATCAAAGCAGCTAACATGAAACTCAGTTTTGCTGATGAGCGTGTAATACACTATGGCATTATTCCACGTAGTAACCGCAGCATATTTGTGATTAACGAATTGCCGGATTTGCAGGCAAGGATACAGGTGGCGCTCTTCAATATTTTACAGGAAGGCGATATACAGATTCGTGGGTTTAAATTACGTATGCCACTGGATATCTTATTTGTATTTACTGCAAACCCGGAAGATTATACAAATCGTGGCAGTATTGTTACGCCACTAAAAGACCGCATTGAAAGCCAGATTTTGACACACTATCCAAAAGACATAGAAACATCACTGGCAATTACTGAGCAGGAAGCAAACATTCTGCATGAGCAAAAAGAAAAAGTTGCAGTAAGTGATCTTATCAAAAGGCTGATCGAGCAAGTAGCATTCGAAGCAAGAAGCAACGAATATGTGGATAAAAAGAGTGGTGTAAGTGCGCGTCTTACTATTGCTGCTTTTGAAAATGCAGTGAGTAGTGCGGAGAGAAGATCGATCATCAACAACGAAGTGCAAACACAGGTTTGGGTAAGCGATTTAGTTGGGATCATTCCTGCTATAACAGGTAAAATAGAATTAGTCTATGAAGGAGAGCAGGAGGGGCCATACCAGGTTGCCATTAACCTGCTGGATAGAGCGATCCGTACACAATTCCTAACCTACTTTCCTAACCCGGAAACAAGCAAGAAGAGAACCGGCACTGGCAAACGCTCACAGGCAGAGAAAGAGCCGGAGAATCCATATAAAAGCATCACTAAATGGTTTGATCAGGGTAACCACATCGATGTTTTTGTAGACGCTACAGATGCAGATAAAATTGCAGCGTTGTACAAAGTAGATGGCTTGTATGGATTTGTAAAAAAATATTTCCCCCATGCAAACGAGAAAGAAAATGCGTTATTGATGGAGTTTGTATTGCATGGTCTCGCTGCATATTCATTGATCAGCAAAAAAGTTATTGAAGGCAGAATTGAATTTAAAGACCTGATTGGCAGTATGATGAATTTGGGGAAAATTAGTTTCGACGATGATGAACTAACAGAGGACGATATTTAGTATTTTGCATACTAGGGAAGCCCTTTGAGACGTTCTAGTAGTTGACTGCTTCGTGCCCGCCCAAACTGCTTAAAAAACCAATAACTATGATAAAGTCTGAAATTGAAAAACAAATCAAGACTGGCTTTTCGTTCCAGGAAATAAGGGACAATCTCCGGCGGCAAGGTTACAGTGACGATGAGATTAAAGAAGGGCTTACATATGCGAAACTAGTTGAAGCAGATGAGCCACAACCCTCACTATTACCTTACTTTTTAAGCGCTTTCTGTTTGCTGTATGGTTTATTTAAAATAGCAACAGCAGGCAGCGAATGGGGCAACTGGGATTATTTAGTAGGGTGTTTGTTAGTAGTAGGCGGGATATTGCGGATCAGCTACCCGTTGTGGCGAAAAAAATAAAAGTATTGTTTTACATAAGAACATTCGGCGGCTGCCCTGCACAAGGCAGCCGCTTTTATTTTGTACCAGAGTGGGCCGCTTTGTAAATAATCCTGACAGGTCTTTAAGACCTGTCAGGATTGAATATCTGGTAGCGCTTTGTGTCTTTGCGGGAAACTTACTGGTGGCATTAGCTTACTTTTGCCACAGAAAAAGTAACAGATGAACGAAGTGTTTTACAACGATAAACGGTTTGAAGATGAAGTGCATGATGGTAAAACAATAACCGGTGTAGAGTTTTACAAATGCCATTTTTATAAATGCAGCTTCAAAGAAACAAAGTTTTCAGAATGCAGTTTTGAACAATGCGTTTTTGAAGAATGTGATCTTTCGCTAATGAAGATCAACAAGACAACGTTTAGCAGTGTACAGGTAAAATCATCCAAAGCAATAGGAGTTATCTGGAGTGATGTTATCAACGCATTTGCGATAGATTTTACACAGTCCAACATTAATTACGGAAACTTTGTAGGCAAACAATTGAAGAAAGTTAAATTCATCAACTGCAGTATTGCAGAAGCGGATTTTTCTGATTGCAATTTGTCACAAGCTGTATTTACCGGCAGTGACTTAACGAATGCGCGGTTTATACAAAGCGATTTGACACAGGCGAATTTTATAGATGCTACTAATTATACCATTGACGTAAACATCAATAAAATAAAAAAAGCAAAATTCAAACTGCCAGAAGCGTTATCGCTTTTATACAGTTTGGATATTATAGTTGAAGAATAAAATTGTTATACAAGTGAGTGGTGAGTTGTCAGTGGTGAGTAAGTCCATTCACGATTATCGTTTCACGACTCACGATTTCTTTGCATGAAACGTTGAAACTCATTTAAACTTTATCGTATGCTGGAATTTTTAAAACAACCATGGCCCTGGTACATAGCCGGTCCATTGATTGGTCTTACAGTACCCGCACTACTCATCATGGGAAATAAATCGTTTGGCATTTCCTCGTCATTAAGACACATCTGCGCGGCCTGCATACCAGCGAAGATCCCATTCTTTCAGTACGATTGGAAAAAGGAAGTATGGAACCTGTTTTTTGTAGCCGGCATCTTGATTGGCGGTTTTATAGCAGCACAGTTATTATCTAACCCTGCAAATGTTGTGGTTAATCCTAAGCTGGCAACAGAACTCGCCGGCTACGGTATTACAGACTATCATTCTCTTATTCCCGCACAGTTATTTAACTGGCCTCAATTACTTTCTGCAAAAGGACTCATCCTAATGGTGGGAGGTGGGTTTATGGTAGGGTTTGGTACACGCTATGCTGGTGGTTGTACCAGCGGGCATGCCATTATGGGATTGTCTACCCTGCAATGGCCCTCTCTTATTGCAACCATCTGTTTTATGATCGGTGGCTTTGTGATGGCTAATTTAATCTTACCCTTTATTCTAAACTTATAAGTAATGACACAACAGGAAAATACAGATTTTGAAGTTCGTTCCCTGGATGCGATCTATGTAAATGAAAGCGAACTGCAACATAAATGGTATCATAACGTCAAGTACCTGCTTACAGGTATTTTGTTTGGGATCGTTTTTGTGAAATCGGAAGTGATCAGTTGGTTCCGCATACAGGAAATGTTCCGTTTGCAATCATTCCACATGTATGGCGTTATTGGTAGCGCAGTTGCAACAGGTATGCTGTCTGTATGGCTGATAAAAAAGTTCAACATCAAAACGGTCTATGGCGAGAAGATCGTTTTCTCTCCTAAAAAATTCAATAAAGGACAAATTATAGGCGGTCTCATCTTCGGTTTTGGCTGGGCCATTACCGGCGCATGCCCCGGTCCCATGTTCGCACAGATAGGCGCAGGCGCAACAGTAGTAATAGTAACGCTCTTAAGCGCTATCGCAGGTACGTGGGTGTATGGGAAGTTTAGAGAGAAGCTGCCGCATTAACCGTGAGTCGTGAGACGGCAATCGTGAGTCGTGAAACGATAATCGTGAATAGGCTTACACACAACAGACACTCACTTTATGTGTTTACCCTTGATTTTGTAATTGAATGTTGTCCATTGAATAGTAAGGCCTATAAGGTTTTTAAAGCCGTGAGTCGTGAAACGATAATCGTGAATGGGCTTACTCACCACTGACAACTCACCACTGACTTGTGCCCCCAGCAATGCAACCATATAACCATTCAACAATTTAAAACGGCAACCCTATCCCCAACTGTATTGCATAGTTGTTCCGGTTAATGATACGTTGATGACTTGGGTCTGTAGCATCATACACAGTAAACTCTTTATTCCGCCACGTAAAATCACTAAGGTCCATCCAGCCATTATTAGCAAGACGTGCTGGGTCTTTTAGCTTAATACCAAAATCTACACGTATAAGAAAGTAATTAAAGTCTAACCTGATGCCCGTACCAACACCTATAGCAATATCATGACCAAAGCGGCTAATGGAAAACTCACTGTTCGGGTTAAGCGAGTCCTTACGGATATTCCAGATATTACCTGCATCTACAAATAAAGCACCTGCCACATTCATAGAACCGATCTGGGCAATCTTATATCTATATTCCGCATTCGCTTCCAGTTGCATATCGCCATAGCGGTCACGAAAAGCACCAGATGTATCACTCAGCAGAGAAGAGCCTTGCCCCAGCAAGCGTAAGCCCCATGCGCGCATACTGTTAGGGCCGCCAGCAATAAACTGTTTAAAGAAAGGCAACGTCTTTCCAAATTTCTCATTGTTGCCATAGTTATATCCTGCACCCGCATACCCGCGGAACGCGAGTGATGTCTTCTTAAAATTGATCAGTTGCCTGTACTCACCTTCCAGTTTAATAAACCGGTAAATATCATCACGCAAAATGTTGGTAAGCCCTGCGAGAAAACCAGACTCCTCCGCACTTACACGAATGAAATGGGTAATGTTCGGATGATTGAAGTTGGAGAAAGTTGTACTGAAAGAAAGTTGCTGGCTTACCACCTTACCCGTATTGAATGCAGTACGCAGGTAAGGGTTCAGCTTAAACGCTGTATCCAGCTTAGGCAAAGTATCCAGTGAATATAATTCTATATTCAACGGCTTGTATTGCCATACACCTGTAATGCCATTTCTGTATTTGATCTTCCATTCATATCCCCAGCCTGTTACCAAAGAACGGATACGAAAGAAGTCCTTCCTGTCCGTGTAAGAACCGGTTACACTCAGCAACGTTTTTACGTTATCCAACCGTTGCCTGTTGCGCTCACCCCGGCCTATTTTAAACGGAGTGATGAAGCGTGGGAAAGAATAGGTTTGTGCAACTGACCCCTGCAATGTTTGTAATAAGCTGCTACCCTCACTGAAACTCAGTTCCACACCACCACGCAGGGCTGTAAAAGATTGTATTGCCCGCTGCCATACGTTCCTGTTGCGGTAAGAGAAGTTCAAGGCCGTACCGAAAAAGCTACCTGTCGTAACCACATCACCTGTATTACGGCTTGCCTCCAGGGACACCGTAACGTTCTGTTTAATATTTGGTACAAGGAAATAATGAAAATCGATCGTATCGCCTCTACGTTCCATCCTGCTATCCACCTGTCCCCATGCGCCAATAGAACCCAGGTTGTTCATTGTTTTAAAAAATAGGTCTTCGTTATACACACTATCTTTTCTCAGGTAAGTATGCTCAAACATAGGCCGTATTTTAAACTTCCCATCACGATAAAGCATGGTGACCGTACGCCGTTTATTTACCAGCAGGCTGGTGTCGTTCATCAGGCTGTCAGGTATTTCAGTCGCACGTGTTTCAGGGTAGTAAAAAGTATTACCAACGTAGTAGCGTTTGAATGCGCTTGTATCCACCAGCATCAGCGAGTCTCTGCGTGTGGCGGAATCGGCAGCCTGCCGCTGCATTACTAAAATGTCTGCTACCGGGTTTTGTTTTCTGCGTTCTGCTGCCGCAGCAATTTTTTGCGCCTGCTCAAACGGGTCAATTGTCAGTTCCAGTAAAGCCTTATCTGTTGTATCTATCTCCGCAATCAGGTTTTCTCTTGTAAGATAGAAATACCCATTACGCCTGTAGAGAGACACAAGGCGGTCCAGTTCCGTCGCTACAAGTTGTTTCGAGTAAGGCACACCCTTTTTCAGGTAAGCATCCTTTGTATTCGTAAGAGCTAATTGTTCCAGTGTAGTATCTGCAAGCGCATAGCCAATACTGTCTACCACCAGGTTTTTGCCCGGTGCAATATTGATCTCTACAGATACCCGGCGCTGGTTGTTAAAAGTATCTACGTAAAAAGTGTCTTTGAATGAGGGGTTATAATAACCCTGAGAGTTAAGATAACCACGCATAAATGTGATAGTAGGGTTTATATTCGCACTATCAAAAACCGGTGGATTTCTTAATTTGTAAAAGAAAAAGAATTGCTGGGATTTGCGGGCCACCAGGCTGTCGTCCCAATAATTTTCCAGTTGTGTCTGTAATTTATTTCTTTCATCTTTGGAAAGTTTTCCCTCCAGCTTTACCAGGTTGCTGAAAACATACGGTGTATCTACAGGGTAATTTTTAACGGTGGTCCTGCGTTGTTCGGAACAGGAGGACAGAAAGCAAACCACGGCAAAGAGTGATACAAGGATTAAAAAAAGAGGTTTGCGGTAAAAAATCATAATTATGGTTAGTAAGAATGAGGTCAAATATATCCAAAGTTTATACCACAAAAAAACAAGGTTCGAAGAGCGCTTATTCGTGGTAGAAGGCCCAAAGTTAACGGGTGAGGTATTAAAATCCACCTTTACCGTCCGTACAATTTATGCAACGGCAGAATGGTTACAGGCAAACGGTTCCCTAGGCGGAGCAACGGTAAAGGAAGTAACGCCGGAAGAGCTGTCAAGGCTTTCGCACCTACAAACAGCCAACCAGGTACTGGCTGTGGTAGAGCAGCCGGCAGAGCCGGGCAATCTCCGGGAGGACCAGCTTTCCCTTGTACTGGATGGCATACAAGACCCAGGCAACCTGGGTACTATTATACGCATTGCCGATTGGTTTGGCATAACACAGATCATCGCAAGCGAAGACACTGTAGAACTATACAACCCCAAAGTGCTGCAATCAACCATGGGTAGCTTTCTCCGTGTACAACTCTGGTACAAAGATATTGGTGCTTTTCTGCAGGCCACACAGCAGCCCGTCTACGGCGCTTTGCTAAATGGGGAAGATGTAACTACACATAGCGGCATTAAAAACGGCCTATTGGTTATCGGGAACGAATCCAAAGGCATCCGGCTCGATATTATGCCCTATATAAAGCATGCGCTTACTATACCGCGTATAGGGGAGGCAGAATCATTAAATGCTGCGGTGGCTACAGGCATCCTGTTGTCTCATGTGGTTAAAACAGGTGGATAAGGTTGCGCCAGGAAATTAACAGGCTAGCCGGATACCAGTAACCTGTAACTGATCCGTTCTCTTTTTAACTTTCTTTACCGCATTGGGCTTTGTGCAAGATTGTATTTTTGAAACATGATGAAAACAATGCTCGCTTTTCTTTTTGTCTGCGCTTGTGCATTCAAGACAGATTCCAATACCATTGATAAAAATGAAGCCAAAGCGGCTTTTTTGCTCATCAATCAAATACGTTCCAATCCTGCCGCTTATTCTAAAACAATAGGCATAGATCTTAGCTATATCAAAGCATTGCCTGCTCTAAGATGGAATGATACATTAGCCCGCGCTGCAGAAGCAAAAGCGCTGGATATGGCAAACAGAAATTATTTCGGCCACGTAAACCCGGATGGTTTTGGTATGAATTATTTCATTAACAAGGCCGGCTATACACTACTGCCTGACTGGCTGGACGACAATAAGAAAAACTTTTTTGAATCTATACAAGCCGGTTCTCCTACAGGGGAGGAGGCGGTGAAATATTTAATCCTGGATGCGAATACACCATCGCTGGGGCATAGAAAACACCTGCTGGGCATTGGTGACTGGAACGCAGGACTGGTAGATATTGGCATCGGCTTCGTAAAGGTAGCCGACGGGCAGGCTAAGTATAAAACATACACCAGCATCCTGATAGCGAAACATACGTGGTAAAATTTGATATTTGAAATGAGTAATTTGAAATTAGATACTGGGCGTTTTTGTTGTTTAATGCCTCAATCTCAAATTTTATATCTCAAATTTCAAATCATCACTTGTCTTCCACAATCTTCACCTCCGTTACCGGGCTGAAGGAGTACAAATGCCCGGTTGAGAGTTCCATACATTCATATCTTTTGCGGCGCTTATGGCCCTTTTGAAAAACACGTCCTTTTTCTGTTTGGAATAATGCGCCAATGGGTAATTCCTCCAGCGTATGCACACCGGGGCGTTTAGCTTCATTATATTTCCGTAGTACCAGTAACAGGTCTGTTTCTCCGTTGGCAGTAGCTGCCGGATTCAGGATAGAACGATATAATACCTTTTCTATATCGGGAGGGAAAATGCCAAGGCGGACAAATTCTACCAGCAATGTGCTGTAAATATTTTTCCATTCCTTGCCATGTGGCTCTACACGGTTCAGGTACTGTTCGAATGTAAGGAGGTGGGCTATTTCGTGCAGCAAAGTGATCAGGAACTCATATTTGTTCAGGTTGCCATTTACAGTAATGCGATGGTTTTTGCCATGCATTGCATGCCGGTAATCGCCCAAAACTGTTTTACGCGCACGTGTTACGGTAAGATGTACTTTGTATTGGTGGATGTATTGTACCACCTTTTCAAAACTCCCTTCCGGCAGGTAAGCCGCAAGGGCTTGCATTGGATGCTGCTCAATTGCCATTCTTTTCCTTGTTCAGGCTATATGCGCCTTTAACTTCCAGTATGCTGTATAAAATGTACAGCACCATTCCTATAACAATGCCTTTTACATTACGCTGTGCGCCTGCCAGGTACAAATAGATGAATACTGATGCACCTATTACGAATAACTTCAACACCATGGCGCTCATAATGCTGCGAACAAATGCGTGCGGATTATTGCTCTTTACTGCCCTGTTGTGCATAAATGCCCCGATGAGTGCCAGTACAAACAAGATCAGGTTAGCACCTTGTATAACCAGGGGATCAAATCCCTTTTGTACAAGAGCTGTTGTATAGATCAGGCAGATAGTATTTACGAGGATGAAGATGATAAATAAAGGAATATATTCCTTACCCATTCCAAATTTGCGCATGTTACTTTTTCTTTGACGTATCCTTAATAACCTTCACCATCAATGCGATGATGATGAGCAAAGGTAACACCCAAACCAATAACGGGAAAGTCAGTTTTAAGCACTTATCCAACCAGGAGCCTGCAAAAACACCAAGGGCAAGGCTTACAATAAATTGTGTAGCCATGCCCAGGTACTGCATTAATTGAGCATTACTATTATTGTTCTGCTGTTTTGCGTTCATTTTTTTCCACTGGCGCCATTTCTACCACCTGTACGCCATTGTTTTTACTATTGCCCTTCATAGAGCAATGGCCGTTAAAGGTAACGGTAGGCTCCATAAACATTTTAGAAGCATCTATGTCACCGTTGACACTTGCTTTGTCCCGAAGGTTTAATAACTCCTTTATTACGATATTGCCTTTTACAGAGCCGGTAATATCTGCATTGTTTGCAAAAATATTTCCTTCTACTTCTCCGTCCTGGCCAATAACGATCTTTGATTTGCAGGATACATCGCCGATCAGCTTGCCGTCTATGCGTACATCAGACTCGCTGTTTATCTGGCCCGTGATGATCATACCCTTGCCGATCATGCTGGTTTTAGAAGATTTCTGGGGGATCTCCTCTTCTTTCACTTTGGAGCTAAACATATAGGATTGGTTTTTATTTGAGCGAAATAATTTAATCATTAGAAACCTCTGCTTTCGGAACTTTTATAGCAACGGTATCTTTGACCAAATTATTATTGCCGCTCAATATTTTTTTTACGTTATCAAGGTATTGTTCCTTGTATTGGATAGCCTGCTCCAGTGAATCGGTCCTGATTTTCAATGCCTGCAGCTCCATTTTGCCCTGGCGGCTGCCATAACCGGGTATATAATATTTTAATGGAGTAAGTACAAGCACCGCTACAGTAAGGCCAGTCAGTAGTACAAACACAGCGCTCATTACAACATATACGCTAAGACGGGATAATTTAAAAGTGACAACTTCTTCATAGGTATCATCGTTCATGACCACCAGCCGGTAACGGTTGCGGAGGCGCTTAAACGTTGATTGTGATTCTATTTTAGCCATAAAATTCTCTTACCGGTTAAAGGTAGCAACTTCGGGTGAAGAATATAAAATAGCGTACTTTTAAAATATTTTAGCCAGTTAAAGAGTTAATTATGTGTATTTTAAAATAGGCAACCAGTGAAATTGACTAAAAGGAAACATATTAATTTTTTATCTTTCGCGGACGAAGTAATTTACTCCAGAATGAAGTATGCAACTCTATACCTATGTCTTACATACCTGTGTATCCTGAGTTTTACTAATATCTCGCATGCCCAGCCAGGATCATCAGTAGACCTGGCAGATAAACCTGCGCGTTATGAAAACCGGCGCCTTGCATCGGAAAAAACAGGAGAGACAAAGTTCTCGGGCCCTAAACGTGTGTATCAGAATATGATCACACACTACAATTATTATTTCAATGCAAACAACAAGCTGAATGACATTGTAGACAGGGCAAAAGCCGGGTTTAAAGATGACTATACACAGTTGTTGCCTTTTTATAATTATACACTGGAGACAACCTCTACTGAAAAAACACAGTTAGACTCCGTTATTTATAAATGTACTGCCGGCATACTGTTGCACGATTTACGGAACGACTGGATTGATAACCTGTACTTGCTTTTAGGTAAAGCATATTTCCTGCGCAATAATCTTGATACTTCCCTCAACGTATTTAGGTATATCAACTATGCGTTTGCGCCGAAAGATGATGGTTATGATATACCGATTGGTAGTAATGCAAGTGGCAATGAAGGCATATTTACTGTAGTAACGAAAGAAGACAGAAATTTCTGGAAAAAAATGACTACGCATTTGCCAAGCAGGAATGAAGCATTGTTATGGCTGGTGCGTAATTATACAGAATTGAAAAAATACCCTGAAGCATCAGGGCTGATAGAAATATTGCGCCACGATCCTAACTTTCCTAAACACCTTACAACAAAGCTGGATGAGTATGTTGCCTATTGGTTCTATAGCAAATCCCAATACGATAGTGCTGCAGCCTATCTTGTAAAAGCACTTCCCAATGCTGTAACAATGGATGAGCGTGCAAGGTGGGAATACCTGATCGCACAAATGTACCAGGCTGCCAACAATGGTGACCAGGCCTCTGTTTATTTCAACAGAAGTGCCAACCATACCATCAATCCTGTAATGGGCGTATATGCTACACTAAATAGCATACAGGCCGGAAGTGAAGCCACGAAAGAGTTATTGGAAAAAAAGCAAAACAGTTTATTGAAACTGGCAAAGAGAGAAAAGTTTTATTTAAACAGGGACATCATTTATTATGCAGTTGCACGCTTGTCACAAAGAATGGGGCAGACGGCAGAAGCTCAAAAGTATTTGCATAAAAGCATTGCTACAAGTGTGGGCGACCCACGTCCCAAAAGTCTTTCCTTTCTGTTGTTAGGAGATATTAACTACGATAGCAGGGAGTATGTAGCTGCGTATGGCTATTATGATAGTGTAGATATTAAGCAATTAACAAATGAAGCAGATAAAATGCGCCTGGCACAACGAAGGGGCGCATTGAAAACGATAGCAACAAATATAGGAACGATCAAAGTGCAGGATAGTTTGCAAAGGCTGGCTTCCCTGCCTGCCAATGAGCGTGATGAGGCTGTAAGAAAAAAGCTGCGGGAACTGCGCAGGCTTGCCGGGCAAAAAGAAGAGCCTAATGTGGTAAACCCTGCATTGCTGCTTGCTGCTAATGCAAATGCAGCGCCCGATATGTTTGCGGCACCTGATAATTCCGGGGATTCTTACTTTAATAATATAGGATTGAAATCCAGCGGGTATGGCGACTTCCGCCAGAAATGGGGCAACAGGCCAAACGTAGATAACTGGAGACGTAGTGCATCAATAGACCAGAGTGCAAAAGCGCAGGCGAAAGAAAATGAAATGGGTATTGCAAAATCAGATAAGAAAGATGCTGATACCTCCAGCACCCTTACGTTTGACGCGTTGCTAAGTAAGCTGCCGTTAACACCGGACAAAATGCAGGTATCTAATGATAAAGTGGAGAAGGCCTTGCTGTCTAATGGCGTTACTTTCCAAAATCAATTATCTGACTTACCGCTGGCAATAGAAACTTATCGCAAATTACTGGAACGTTATCCAAACAGTAAACTACGTGAAGAGGTGCTGTCTGACTTGTATTATTCCTACAGGAGAAACAATCAGTACCCGCAGGCAGATTCCATAAAAGCGCTTCTCAACAGGGACTATGCAAATGGTAAATGGACGCAACTGATATTGCACCCCGTAGCCGCGGAAAAAAGTGAAGCTAACCCGGCAACACAGCGCTATAAGCAAGTGTATGACCTGTTTATTTCCGGCGAATTTGATAAAGCAAAAGAAGAGAAAAAGAAAGCAGATAGCATATATGGTAAAACCTATTGGTCTCCACAATTGCTGTATATAGAATCTGTATATTATATCAAACAACATGATGATAGTACGGCGATCAACCGGCTATCAGAATTATCCAAACTATACGCTGCCTCACCTCTAGCAGAGAAGGCAAACACGATGATAGATGTGTTACGCAGGCGTAAGGAAATAGAAACGTATCTCACCAATTTGCAGGTAACGCGCAATGTAGATGACAATGCGTACTATGTAGACCAGGATGCGTTAAAAGTGACCAATACCGTTAAGACAATAACAAAAGATTCTGTGGTTAAAAATGTGGTTACGCCTGTTATTACCCTGCCGGTAAAACGGGACACCGTTCCGGTAATAGCCGTGAAGCAATTTCGCTTCATACCGGATAGCGCGCATTATGTAGTGTTGTTGCTGGACAAAGTAGATCCTGTATATGTGAGTGAGGCCAGAAATGCTTTTAACCGGTACAACAGGGAAAAATTCTATGCACAAAAAATAGATATCGGTATCCAGAAACTAGACGATCGCTATAACCTGATGCTTGTAGGGCCTTTCCCTCGCGCATTCGAAGCGATGGATTATATAGATAAGACCAAACCTATTACCGGAACCCGCATTATACCGTGGCTGACAGGGGAGAAGTACAGCTATATGATCATCAGCGGGGCCAATCTCTCCCTGCTCCAGGAAAATAAGGACCTGGAAAGTTATAAGAAGATGTTGAAACAGGCGTTGCCGGATAAATTTTAACCTGGTAGGTAATCCCAAAATGTTAAATGGTTTAATTGCTTAATTGTTTTAGAACAATTAAGCAATTAAACCATGCAACTATTTCAGCCATTTGATTTATTAGCTATAAATTCGTGGCATCTCCGGCGTGTTTTTTGCCGGTAAGACAGACAGTTAAAACAACAGTTTCCTGATGAAAAAATCAATCAAAATATTGTGGCGTGTTTTCTGGATCGGCCTTGCGTCAGTAGTTGTATTCCTGCTATTGGCAAACTGGGGCGTATTTGGTAAAATGCCATCCATCTCCGATCTCGAAAATCCTACCGCTTCGTTAGCAAGCCAGGTATATGCTGAAGATGGCACGTTGATGGGTAAGTATTACCTGGAAGACCGCGTGAATGTAGATTATAAAGACATCAGTAAACACATTATAAATGCGTTGGTGGCTACAGAAGATGAGCGCTTTTATGGTCACAACGGCATTGACCCGAAGGCATTGACTAGGGCCGTAGTGCATCTTGGTACAGATGGCGGAGGTAGTACCCTTACCATGCAGACTGCCAAAAACCTGTTTACTGAAAACTGGGCTACCCGTAATTTCCTGCTGCGCAGCATCCAGAAAGTGAAAGAGTGCATCATCGCAGTGAAGCTGGAAAGAAATTTTACCAAAGAAGAGATCGTAACGCTTTACCTGAATACAGTTGAGTTCGGCGATAACGTGTTTGGTATCCGTAACGCCGCAAAAACTTTTTTCCAGAAAGAACCTGACCGCGTAAACATAGAAGAGGCCGCTATACTTATAGGAATGGTGAATGCGCCCTCTCTGTATAATCCGCGCCGCAACCCGCGCCAGGCATTGGAAAGAAGAAACCTGGTAATAGACCGTATGGCGCGTAACAACTATATTACCAGCGCACAGGCTACAGACGCTAAAAAGAACCCTATTACATTAAGTTATAAAAAGCTGGACGAGACGGCAGGTATAGCACCTTACTTCAGAATGGTATTGGGTGAGGAAATGAAGAAGTGGTGTAAAGAGCATAAGAAAAATGATGGCAGCAGCTATAATTTATACCGGGATGGTTTGAAAATATATACAACCATCAATCCTATCATGCAGCAGTATGCGGAAGAAGCCGTAGCCAAACATTTCAGCTACATGCAGAAAATACTGAACTCCCAAAGCAATATTAAAAATGGGAGTGTATGGAAGGGGCATGAGAATGTGCTGGAAGCAGCAATGAAACAGTCTGACCGCTGGAAGAATGCGAAGAAAGATGGCGTAGGCGACGATGAAATACGTAAAGCTTTTATGGAGAAAGTGCCCATGAAAGTATTCGCATGGAACAACGACAGGTCTATAGATACCATCATGTCTCCTTATGACTCCATTAGATACCACAGGCAGATATTGCAGGCAGGCTTTATGGCAATGGACCCATTGAGCGGGGAAGTAAAAGCCTGGGTCGGTGGCGTTAACTTCAAAACATTTAAATACGATCACGTAAACGTAAATACAAAAAGGCAGGTAGGTTCTACCATGAAACCTTTGTTGTACAGCCTCGCAATAGAAGATAATGGGTTTACGCCAAATACAATGGTAGAAGACCAACAGCAAAGTTTTGGACAATATGGTATGGTGCCGGCAACTACTAAAACCTGTTCCGGCGAAACTATGCCAATGGCAAAAGCACTTGCATTATCCAAGAACTGTGCAACAGCCTATGTAATGAAGCAACTGGGGCCGCAAGGCAACGAATCTGCTAAACGCTTTGTCAATTTTCTGAAAGAATGTAGCGTACAAACACAGATAGAACCTTATCCATCTATTGCGTTGGGTAGCTCTGAGATCTCGTTATATGAAATGATGCAGGCATACAGCATGTTCCCTGGCAGAGGGTTTAATGTAAAACCAATGTACATTACCCGCATTGAGGATAAAAATGGTAACGTATTGCAAACGATCGTACCTCAGCGTAAAGAAGTGATTAGTGATGTAACCGCTTATTCCATCATCAGTATGATGCAAGGCGTAATGCAGTTTGGTACAGGCCGCAGAATGTGGAGCTATGGTGTAAACGGAGAAATTGCCGGCAAAACAGGTACAACAAATGATAATAGTGATGCGTGGTTTATGGGATATACACCGCAACTGATTGCTGGTGTATGGACAGGTTGCGACGACCGTTTTGTTCGCTTTGGCAGTACCGATATTGGCCAGGGCTCCTCCGTAGCATTACCTATATGGGCCTACTTCTATAGTAAAGCATCTGCTGACAAAAAACTAGGGCTTGATACAAAAGCGACATTCGTAAAGCCGGATGTAATGACCAACGATATTATTTACGACTGGATCAATAGTGTGCCTACAAACCTGGGAGCAGAAGGGGAAGATATGGGTAATGGCACACCTTCTGATTATGAAGACCAGATACCTGCGAATGCTAAACCGCAAGACCTGGCGCCGGAAAGTCAGCCATTGCCGAATACACCAAACACGCCGGGGAATAATCCAAAACCAAATACACCTAAGAACGATCCGCAGCACCAGCCTGCCGCTTTGCCAAACGACAAGCAACCGCAGCCAAAAGCCGTAATGCCGTCGAAAAAGCCGGGAGGCAATTAAGAAAAGTACAAATTACGAAGTACTAAGTACGATCGATATACAACTAAAATGCTCAAGGAATGAAATAACCCTTGAGCATTTTATTTATAGAAAAATTTGTACTTCGTATTTGGTACTTAGTACTTCAAATTACGCTTTCCTCACATACTTCGTCAGTATCACAATAACCTGGCCTTCTATCTTACCCTCAATTTGTTCTGTATTATCTTCTACCAGGCGAATATTCTTTACACTTGTGCCCATCTTTGCATTCAGCGTAGTACCTTTTACATCCAATGATTTGATTAGTGTAATCGTATCTCCATTTTGTAATACGTTACCATTACAATCACGATGCAATTCTACAGACGCATCGTTGTCATGGTCGCCTGTAGCTTTTGCCCATGCCAGTTTATCCTCTTCGAGATACATCATATCAAGACTATCCGCAGCCCAGCTTTCGTGCCTGAAACGGTTGAGCATGCGCCATGAAACTACCTGCACCGCTGGTACTTCGCTCCACATACTTGTAGTAAGGCAAGCCCAATGTGCTGCATCCGGGTCTTCCTTCTTATCCAACTGTTGTAAGCACTTATTGCAAACAAGTATGCTATCTTCCGTACGTCCGTTTGAGTTCGGAGGTACTTCATACACAGTCAGATTGTCCGTGGATTCGCATAGTTCGCATTTACCTTCGCTGCGCGCGATCAATTCATCTTTTAATTTCATGGTAAGAATTTGATATTTGATATTTGAGATTGTTTGAGAGTCAGTATAACATAAGCTTCATCTCAAATTTCCAACCTCAAATCTCAAATTATTTTATGGGTATTTCAAAAAAATGCCGGTATCAAATGGCGTCCACAAGCAGGCCCGTTGTCCGCATTTCTTTAATGCAGTATTCGCCCAGGTATTGCAAGTGTGGAAAAGACTATAACTTCCCTTAGCTTCATAAAACGCATCATTATTGCCATAATTGGCATTTGTAACAATATGCATTACATGCCCCGCAGGATCATGTTGCAGGCTACCGGTAATATAATCTGTCAGTCGCTTGTATTGGTCATAACTGATCATGATCTTCTTGCAACTGCTATCTTCTCTTAACGTATCGTAAAACGTAGCATGTATTGCTGTTGTACTCAGTGCAAATGCAGCTTTAAATGCTGTGCTGAATTTCAAGTCGGACCATTCCGGTGTTTCTAAATAAAATCCTTTATCTCCCCAGCCCAAACCAACATACTTAATAACAGAAGTATCGGGAAGATGTGTGTCGGAAAATTTCATTTCCTTACTCCAGTCAATCGTATTGGTTACAACAGGCACTACTATATCTGTATGCACACCATTGGTTTTGATATAGATCTTTACATCATTCGATGTATTCGCTTCTTTAGCAGTGGCAATACGGGAAAGGCAATAAGCAGATAGCAAGTATAACAGCACAAAGCCAATAAAGCCAAGTACAAAAAGCAGGACGTATTTCAGTGTTTTTTTCAGTACGAATAACATAGTGTTGACTTAGGGTTTAATAAAACTGGCTTGCAATGTAAATTATTGTGTTGCTTGTCCTGTTAATATATCTAAACTGGAAAAAGTAACCTGGAAGCAATGCTAAAACAATGAAAAGATCAGATCGTATTTTTTAAACACATAGGGACATCGTGTGAGTGGTAAATAGTCAGTTGTGAGTAGCCATTCACGATTCAATGTCGTTGAGTTAACCACAAAGTTCACAAAGGTTAATACAAGGAGCACAAGAGCTTACCTTGTGCTCCTTGTGTAATACCCTGGTGCTCCTTGTGGTTTATTGCTTATTTCAACGACATTGATTCACTATTTGCGATTCACGTCTCACGATTTGAAACTTACATTTCTTCCAACGTCCTCTTATTCTCTGGTATAAACTCAATCAGCACATCCATCAATTGTTGCAACCGTTCTGCGGTTTCTTTATCTGTAATTATTCCTTGTTTATCTATCTTTTTTACAATAAAGGGGATTGCAATAGTTCCGCCATCCGGGATTTTCGCACCCATTACCTTAATGGTTGTTTCCAGGGAAACAAGTGCTTTCTCGCCGCCTGTAGCAAGCGGAGATGCACTGATAAGTACAACTGGCTTATTGGTAAACTCACCAGAAGATACGATCCAGTCAAGGCCATCTTTCAGCGCGCCGGGCAGGCCGAAAGCATACTCCGGTGTACAAAAAACAACCGCATCTGCAGCAGCTAACTCCTTTCTGAAAGCAACAACGGTGGCCGGAGGCGTAGGCTCTTCCAGCTCCGGGTTGAAGTGTGGCAAAGATTCCAGCCCATTATAAATAGAGAATGAAACTGTGGAAGGAAGAACATGTTTAAGCGAAGCCAATAACAGCGAATTAGTGGACTGGCTACGCAAACTACCTGATATGCCAAGAATGTGAAGCGGGTGACTCATGTCAATGATTAAATGGCGATAAATTTACGCTGTTTATCCAAAAGTCTCGGATAAGTGGCTGCAATCATTAACTTTAGCGCTTATTAAACACATTGAGTATGCGCATCTCCCCCTTATTATGTTTGGGTGGCATATTGTTTTGTACAATGTCTCATGCCCAGAAAAAACCTTTAGACCACACTGTTTATGATGGCTGGCAAAGTATTGGTGAACGTATGATCAGCAACGATGGAAAAGTTGTTGTGTATGCGGTGAACCCGCAGGAAGGCGACGGCACTTTGTTTGTTCAGCAAAAAGATGGTAAAAAGATCGTAGAAATAGCACGCGGCTACGGTGCTAAGATCACAGAGAACAGTCAGTATGTGATCTGTAAAATAAAGCCTACTTTCAAAGAAACACGTGACGCAAAAATTAAGAAGAAGCGTCCTGATGAAATGCCAAAAGATAGCCTTGCTATCATTAACCTCGCTACTGGCGCAGTGGTAAAGTATCCTCGTATTAAATCATATAAGCTGCCCGAAGACAATGGAACCTGGCTGGCATACCTGGAAGAAAAAGCTTTGCCGGATGTACCGGGCAAACAACCGGTACAGGATTCTGCTACGAGGATCAAACGCCTGGAGCAGTTTGCTGATAGCCTGGCACATGCAGCAGATAGCATTCGCACTAAACTGGCTGCAGCTAAAACGGGTGGTATGAGTGTACTGCAGCCGCAGAAAAAAGAAACACGCGGAGCCGGCACAAAAGCTGAAGAAGTAGAAGAAGGTACGCAGCTTACTATACGCAACCTATCTACCGGCGACGAGCAAAAAATAAAACTGGTGAATGAATATGCCTTTGATAAAAAAGGGAAGACCATCGCCATGTTTACCACAAAGAAAAATAGTGACAGCACGAGCAAAAGCTATGTGGTATGGTATGACCTTGCAACCGCAAAGAGTAATAGCATTCTTGCGGGATTGAATGAAGTAAAAAATCTTTCTTTTGATGAAGCCGGTGCACAACTGGCTTTTGTAGCAGAAAAGGACAGTAGCCTGAAAGCAGCACAGAAATTTTATAAATTATTCTACTACAAACCAGGACAGGATAGCGCTCAACTGATTGCAGACCGTACCACAAAAGGGTTGCCTGCTAAATGGACAGTGAGTGAAAATGGCAATATCTCGTTTAGTAAATCAGGCCAGCGGTTGTTTATAGGCACAGCGCCAATACTGCCGGTTAAGGATACAACCTTACCGGAGTTTGATCGTGTAAATGTAGATGTGTGGAACTATAAAGATGATGACCTGCAAACAGTACAATTATTCAATCTTAACCGTGATCTGAAAAGAAGCTATCTCGCTTCTTATGACTGGAACAATAAACAGCTTGTGCAATTGGCGGACGATAAGTTCAGAAGAGTGCAACCATCAGCAGAAGGTGATGGCCGCATATTTTATGGCGGTACAGACTCCGGTAAGCGTGTAGCTGCACAGTGGCAGGGCTTCACATACAACGATGTGTATGCGATCAACCCGGTTACAGGCGCTAAATCACTTATTCAGAAAGACTTCAAAGGAAATACGTTTACTTCCTATACCGGTAAATATTTGGTGTTCTATAATGATAAGCAGAGAAAGTATAGCATCTACAATGCAGATACTAAAACGGTAACACCATTGGCTGCTGATATAACTTTTCCATTATATGATGAAGAGAACGATGTGCCCGATGATCCTAATCCTTACGGCATAGCGAAATGGGTAGAGAACGACGCGTATGTATTACTCTATGACCGTTATGATATATGGAAAGTAGACCCTACTGGTAAACAGAAATCTGTAGTGATTACCAACGGAAGAAAAGATAAAATCTCTTACCGCTATGTAAATACAGATGAAGATGAAAAATTCCTGAAAGAAGGACAGCAATTATTGTTACGCTCTTTTGATGAAAAGGATAAGAGCGCAGGCATTGCTACACTTGCTTTGAAGAGCAATGCTACACTAGTGACATTATTCAGAGAGAAAATAGCGATTGGCGCCAGTCCGTTATTCCCTGGTATTGTTAAAGCAAAAAATGCAGATGTATTGCTTTATAGCAAAGAGACGTTTGAAAAATCGTCTAACCTGTACACAAGAACAATTGGTGCAACTGATGAAACTGCATTAAGCAATATCAATCCGCAACAGGCTAACTACCTGTGGGGAACTGCTGAGTTATACAAATGGAAAGCTTATACTGGTAAACAGACTGAGGGTGTATTGTACAAGCCGGAAAACTTTGATCCGAAAAAGAAATACCCGATGATCGTTTACTTCTATGAGCGTAACAACAATACGTTATATAACTACCAGGCTCCTGCACCAACGCCTTCGCGCCTGAATGTTACGTTCTTTGTAAGCCGTGGTTATGTTGTATTCGTGCCGGATATCTGGTATGTAACAGGACATCCGGGTAAGAGCGCGTATGATTACATTGTAAGTGGTACGCGTGCATTGATCAAAGATGGCTTTATTGATAGTACAAAACTTGGCTTGCAAGGGCAAAGCTGGGGTGGTTACCAGACGGCATACCTGGTTACTCAAACCAACCTGTATGCGGCGGCATGGGCAGGTGCGCCAGTTGCGAATATGTTTAGTGCATACGGTGGTATCCGCTGGGAGAGTGGCCTGAACAGGCAGTTTCAGTATGAAAAATCTCAAAGCCGTATAGGCGCTACTATATGGGAGAAACCAAACCTGTACGTAGAGAACTCACCATTGTTCCATCTGCAAAAAACAAAGACACCAATGGTGATCATGTCAAACGATGCAGATGGCGCTGTGCCTTGGTACCAGGGTATTGAATTGTTTACCGCCATGCGCAGGCTGAACAAACCTGTTTGGTTGCTGAACTACAACGGTGAGGCACACAACCTGGTAGAACGTAAGAACAGGAAAGATATACAAGTGCGCGAACAAGAGTTCTTCGACTGGTTACTAAAAGGGGAGAAGCCCGCACCATGGATCGCTGAAGGCGTACCGGCGTTGATGAAAGGAAGAACATGGGGACTGTAATATGTACGATGTAACGTGATATAAAGTACGAGGTACTAAATACAAAGTACAAATAATAAGGTGGCCTGCTTTTTAAAAGTAGGCCACCTTATTTCGTTAACAACAGGTTGGTGCTAAACGCTGACAGGGCTTTAAGCCCTGTCAGCGTTTCCTAGTTTGGCACTTTTTCAAACTCAGGATAGATTAATTCGTCCCGGTGCGTGTCTTCACGAACTAGGGAGAGGGTTTCTACCTAAATTTAATCAGAACAAATTTTTATTATGCAGTTATTACCTTTACAGTTATTTCCAACACTAGACACGTCTCTTGATTCATAGCCAACAGAAGAAATTTTTGTTTTACATATCTCCTCTTTACAAAGAGGAAATGATCCTTCCCCTTTAGAGTTTGTAGTAGTATTGAATTTTTTTTTATCACTACATCTTTCAACAGTAATAGTAGCACCTTCAACAGGATTGTCTTTACAATCTTTAATAGTGAACGTAGTTTTACAATCTTTATTGTCAAAGGATATTAAGCAAGGTAATAGGCATACAAAAATAAACGCGATTTTTACTTTCATGAATGAGGTTTAAAATGGTTGCCAAATTGATTTGGAAAATTCTATTTTTTTTATTTCAGATTTGTTGACTTTTTTTACGGTATACCCATAAACAAGATTGGTATTAGAATCTTGTTTTTTTTCGATAAAATAATAATCATTATCTGCTGCATAAAGCAAATAAATATTTTTTGAATATCTGCTAGATAGCAATGATGTGTCTGAGCATATAGCAGCTACCTTAATAGGCTTTCCGCCTCCAAGTTCATAAGGTATTTTGGGGAAAATAAAATAAGAAAAAAAAGTACAAAAGAAAATGGAAAAAATATAAGTTTTGAATATCGATGGGCAAAGCGTGAGTTCCCATTTAGTAAAGCTAAGATGAAAGCAAAGTATTAATAAAGTTAAGAACACAGTTAATGAAACAGAGGATAATGTGAGTGTTTTGAACAAAAACAAAAAGATAAGGGTACTAGTAATCAGCAGCAATGCAAATAGGGAAAAACTCTTGAACCTTGATTTTTGGATAATATTTAGATAAGAAATAAGGAGTAAAATCGATCTTGGAAGTAGAATGAAATAAATCCATTGATAAATTCCTAAAACGATAGCATTAGGTTTTAAATAGTCAAAACTTATGATATTAAATTGAGCGAAATAAAGGAAGGTGCATGTTACGCCTAATAAATAAAAAATAACTCCTCCCTTAACCAAGTTATCATTTGTAGGTAAAAGGTATATTCTTAATAGATCAGACGAAGTTAGTTTTACCAAATCAGAAAGGCTTTAATGTATAATTTTAAAGATATACATACATGCATTATATGCGGTACGGGTTTTTTCCCGCTTTTAGGAATAAGATTATATGGAATATAATTATCAATTATAATGTAATAAAAAACTATGCTCTTCAACATCTTAGCGAAGTATAAATAAATCTTTATTTCAATTTTACCAACGGATGATTTAATCCATTGACATCTTTCCAGACGACTTCATATTTATCTATGTTTTCAAATAGCTGAGTTAAGGTTTTGAAACCATACGTTCTTGGATCAAAACTCGGATCGATTTTTCTTAACGCAAGGCCTACTTTTGATATATAAGTGCCGCTATCTTCACTTGTTGAAATTTCAAAAGCTTTGTCAATATCTTCCAAATCAATGTCAGGCTGCTTTTTTTGCACCTGTACTTTAGGCGTTTTTTCTTTCTTAAGTGTTTTCTTACTCCCGGTATTTTCTTTCGAAGATTTATTAGACTGAGGGAGTAGATTTTCGGAGAAAGTGAAAATTTCGCAGGAATTTACAAATGCTATTGGCGTTGTTTTTCTTCCAATTCCCATAACAAAAAGCCCCTCCTCCCGTATTCTTTTAGCAAGCCCGGTATAATCACTATCGCTGGACACTATACAGAAGCCATCAACGCTTTGTCCATGTAAAATATCCATGGCATCAATTATTAAGGAACTATCCGTTGAATTTTTTCCTGTGGTATAGGAGAATTTTTGAATTGGGCTTATCGAGTATTGATTAAGCGGCTCTTTCCAGCTATTCATTTGAGGTGTGGTCCAATCTCCATAAATTCTCCGAATGGTGGCTTTGCCATATTTTGAAACTTCCTCCAGCATATATTTCAATAATGCAGCTTGTGCATTATCTCCATCGATTAGAACAGCAATATTAAATTTTGCTTCATTCATAATGATTGTTTAATTTCTGAGAGTTGTAATTAATTCAGAATATACAAAATTATTAGGAAAATATAAAAATGCTCTCTGTTCAACATGCCCTTCAGAACATGTGGAATAGCGAAAAAGAGCGTTTAACAATGTAACAATTTAGCCATTCAACCATTTAACAATGCACACTAATCCAGGTTCGACGGTATCCTATCCCGCTTCAGCGTGTTTTTATCGAAGGAGAATAGCAAGGATGTTTGTAAGAAATTTTTTCCAGTGCCATCATCTATTTTGCGATAATCATATTGCCTTACCCAGCCGATCTGTAGTGTAAACAATTGAGTAAACTCATAGCCTGCACCTGCGAAGAAGCGGTTGCGTTCGAAGTAAGGCGCTTTATCTGTAAAGAAGATCTCGTCAAACGCAGTGAGATAAAAAGTATTGGATATAACAGAGCTGTGATTAATCGGCAAAACAGGGTTCAGCCTATAACGGAAACGGTTGCGGAAATCACCATTGATCCAGCGTTGTTCTATGCGGTAGCGATGTTCTATTTTTAAGCGGTCTATATTATTATTTAGCACTAACTGTTCCCATAGTCTGAATTCTTTCGCAGACAGGGGAGGTGCAAAGTTTCCTTCCGGGAAATAGGTTTTGTAATCACCCATACCTACCAGCAAAGAGATCTTTTTTGGAAAGCTATAACCAACGCCACCTTTAAACTCATGGTAATAAAAGTCCTTCGTCAGTTTTTGTGAACGTGTTTGTGTTTCGAAGAAGAAAGACCATTTACTATTAGGGGTATAAACAAAGTTAGCTACATCCCAACTGCCCAGTGCATCACTTTGTGCATGGACTGTTTGGGGTACAATAAAAGCCATTATGGGTATAATGGCCTTACATAAGATAGATGTTCGTTTCAATGATTGTGTGACTTTATGGCGGCAAAAATACAGATTTCACGCAAAGGCACAGAATGAACCGTGAATTGATAATCGTGAATGGGCTGCTCTGTGTTCTTTGCGTATCCTTTGCGCACTTTGCGTTATTGTATCGCGAAGAAGAGGATACGCAAAGTGCGCGAAGAAAGAGCCTGGCTGTAAGTACACCCATTCACGATTGCCGTTTCACGATTCGCGAATATCACCGCATAAAAAAGGGGAATCGTTATCGCTAACAATTCCCCGAAAATGATATTATTGTTCAGGTTTCTACTCACTACTCACAACTGACCACTCTCCATTCACATCCCTCTCTCACTACAGCAGCGTTCTGCTTGGGTCCCAGCTTTCAAACTCCTTAGCCACGGCTGTCAGGAACGATGCACCAATGCTGCCATCTACTATACGGTGGTCATAGCTTAGCGATAAGTACATCATGTGACGGATACCGATCGTATCACCCTGCTCTGTTTCTATTACAACAGGTCTTTTCTTAATAGCGCCCACTGCAAGGATAGCTACTTGTGGCTGGTTAATGATAGGCGTACCCATCAGGCTACCGAAAGTACCCACGTTAGTCAGGGTGAATGTACCACCTTGCGTATCGTCAACTTTCAGTTTGCCCTTACGCGCATTATCTGCTAATGTGTTTACAGCCTTACTCAAACCAACCAGGTTCAGGTAATCTGCATTATGAATAACCGGCACGATCAGGTTACCACTTGGTAACGCAGTAGCCATACCGATATTAATATCTTTTTTAATAATGATCTTGTCACCATCCAGTGAACAGTTGATCAGCGGGAAACGCTTAATCACTCTTGTCAGGCAATCGATAAACAGTGGAGTGAATGTGATCTTCGTATTCTCTCTTTTCTCAAAATCCTTCTTCACCTTTTCACGCCACAATACCATGTTGGTAACATCTGCTTCAGCAAAACTGGTTACGTGCGGGCTTGTATGCTTGCTATCCACCATATGCTTAGCAATCAGCTTACGCATGCGGTCCATTTCCACTATCTCCACATTGCCTTCGTATGTTTTTTCAGGAGCAGCAGTTACCTCTGCAGGCGTACTTGTAGCTACCGGTCTGCTTTCCACCCTTACCGGTTGTGTAGCCTGTTGTGGCTGTGCCTGCTGGGTTACAGCTACCGGTTGAGACACTGGTTCCGGCAATTTCTTGCCAGCCTTTTTGTCTGCTACATATTGCAGTATATCTTTTTTTGTTACACGGCCTTCGTTGCCAGAACCTGGAATCCGCTCCAGCTCGCTCAGGCTAAAGCCTTCACTATTGGCTATATTCAATACAAGTGGGGAGTAGAAGCGATTGCCACCCGCATTACCTTGTGATGGTACAGGCGCACTTGTTGGTTGCGGCACATACGGCACTTCCCTGGCTGCCTGCTCTTCTACAGAAGATACAGCCGCAGGTTGTACCTGTGCTTGTGCAGGGGCAGGTGTAGCTGCTGCGCCGCCTGCTGTTTCTATACGTGCTATTACGGTTCCTATAGGAACCACATCGTTTTCTTTAAACAATATTTCTACCAGCGTACCCGCAGCGGTAGACGGTACTTCACTATCCACTTTGTCCGTAGCTATTTCCAGCACGGTTTCATCCATTTGAATATTATCTCCGGGCTTCTTATGCCATTTTAAGACAGTAGCCTCCATTATACTTTCACCTAATTTCGGCATCACCAGATCTACAAGTGCCATGCTATTGTTTTTTATAAAATAAAATTAGCTTCAAAGTTCCAGTGTTTCAACGTTTCAAGGAAACGGTTTGGAACTGAGTAAACCTTTGAAACTGTAATAAGCTAACGTTCGATAGTTTTAGGGCTCAAAAGTAAAGGTTTCCTTGCTACACACAAAAACTAACCCCACCTCACTTTATAAACTTTATATACTCACCCTAATCCGCCTGCAAGATAAACAATCTCAAAAGGTTGAGCGCGTTTATTGCCGTCATTTCAATATTCCTTCTCCGGTCGTACCGGAACTGAAACTGTTTGGTTTCTGTCCTCTTTTCTCCCGCCACAGCTATCCATACCGTGCCAACAGGTTTGTCAGGCGTACCGCCATCAGGGCCCATAATGCCGGAAATAGACACCGCGTAGTCTGTTTTCATCAGTTTGCGGGCATTTTCAGCCATCTGTATCACCGTAGCCTCGCTTACTGCGCCCACTGTTTTCAGCGTTTCTTCAGCTACATGCAGCACATCATGTTTTACCCCGTTTGTATAGCTCACCACACTGCCAGTGTAGAAAGCCGAAGAGCCGGGCATAGTAGTCAGCAAATGCGCCACATATCCACCAGTACAACTTTCAGCAGTGGCAACCATCTGTTTTCTTTCCTTCAGCAGTTTGCCCACCAGTTCCACCAAAGTAATGTCCTCATTGGCAATCATTACATCGGGTATCAATGCCTGTAAAGAAGCAAATAAATCATCTACCTCTTTTTTAAGTATAACTGCATCCGGCCCGCGTCCCGTAAGGCGAAGGCGCAGCATACTATTGTTCGGCAAGTACGCCAGTTTTACATGTGCAGGCAATGCCTCTTCCCAATCCTTGATACGCTCTGCCAAAAAAGATTCACCAATGCCAAATGTCATCAGCGTTCTATGTTCTATATCTCCCGGATCAAACCTTTGTAGTAGTAACGGTATCACATGATCCGTCATAATGCCTTTCATTTCATGCGGCACACCGGGCATAGAGATAAATACCTTACCATCTTTTTCGAACAGCATACCCGGTGCAGTGCCACGTTCATTTTTCAGGATCGTTGCTACATCTGGTACCTCTGCCTGCTTGCGGTTACGTTCCAGCAAAGGCATCGGGCGGTTAAATACTTTTTCAAAAAGGTAAGTCACATGTTCCAGTGTTGGCCCATCCATTACCATCTTACCGCCAAAATATTTGCACAACAGCGGCTTCGTTATATCATCAGCAGTAGGGCCAAGGCCACCTGTAATTAAAATGATCTGCGAACGCTTGCTTTCTATATCCAGCGCTTCCCATATATCGTCCCAAACATCACCTACGGCGATCCTGTGTGAGACATGCATACCCACAGCATTCAACTGCTGCGCAATCCATGCGCTGTTTGTGTCTATCACTTGTCCTATCAGCAATTCATCACCTATCGTAATGATGGAAGTATTTATGATCTGTCCCATGATAATGCAAGGTAGGGATGAATAACGAACAAGGAACAAGGAATTTTGAGGAGTTAAATTGTTGGATTGTTAAATGGTTTAATTGCTTGATTAAATCCTTCCAGCGTTGTGAAATGGTTTGTTTTACATAACGGGTTTTATCCGACATTATATTGTTTTAATGCCCAGAATTTACTGATTCGTATTAAGCATTTCGGAGGAATTCAATAGCAATAACCTCTAACCCTGGATGGATTGAATTATGTAACCAGCAGCAATGCTACTATCATCGTCCCTTGCGTCGCACACTTCAGCAGTTGATCCTCTATCGTACTTTTGTTAGTCTTGCTGGTGCGGCCTCGCGGCCATAGGTGTCCGAAATATTCAAAAGTCTCGGAGGGCAATATAATTAAGTTAAGACGCTAACCACAAAAAGCGCAAGGCTATTTCACAAAGGACACAAAGGGAAGCCCTTGTGCCCTTTGTGTCCTTTGTGTGCCTTGTGGTTAACCTGTTACTAGTGTTTGCGCACAATGACTCTTGCATTTGCAGTACATTTTTCTTTTGTAGTGTAGTGGAAATACGGTACATGCCGGGAGGCTTGCGCCAGTGACAGGTCTTAAAGACCTGTCCGGCTTTTAAGACCTGTCCGGTTTAGAAAATTAGAGTGGTCCGGAAGCTTGCTTTAATGACAATTAAACCATTTAACAATGCAACAATTTATCCTTCCAACCATATAACAATTATCCCTATGTTTGCCCACATGAAATATCTACTGCTATTGCTTTCCAGCCTCATGGCTTTGTGTGCCAATGCACAAAATAATGTATCACAAAAAGTAGACGCTGCTGCCAAAGCCTTGTTGAGCGATCCGCAAATAAAACATGCGATTGTCGGGCTGTACATTGTAAACAGCGCAACAGGCGAAGTGGTATATAACTTAAACGGCGGTATAGGATTGGCGCCTGCAAGTACGCAGAAAGTAATTACCAGTACTGCTGCATTTGATATGCTGGGAGAAAAATTCAGATACGCTACCATACTTGGCTATGATGGAAAAATTGACAACGGAGTGTTGAATGGCAACGTGTATCTCGTAGGGCAATGTGATCCTACGTTCGGAAGCTGGCGTTATCCCTCTACCAAAAGAGATGTAATACTAAAGCGTATTACAACTGCGTTGCAGCAAAAAGGTATTCAGTCCATCAATGGAAATATTATTATAGATGATTCAAAGTTTAGCTTTCAGTCCACACCCGGTGGCTGGATCTGGGATGATATTGGCAACTACTACGGCGCAGGTGCATGGGCGCTGAACTGGAACGAAAACCAATATGATCTGAAACTAAAGCCCGGCGCTAAGGAAGGTGATAATGTAGAGATCATATCTACAACACCAACATTGCAGGCTGCTGTGTTGCAAAACAAATTGAAAACAGGTAAGCCGGGTAGCGGTGACAATGCGTATATCTATTTACCACCATACTCCGGCTCCGGCTTTGTAGAAGGAACTGTGCCGGCAGGAGAAAGCTCTTTTACTATTTCCGGCGCCATGCCCAATCCTGCCTTCCAGGTAGCGGCAGAGTTGCAACAGGCGTTAGAAAAGCAATCCATCACAGTCAGTGGTAATGTGCAGACATTATCTGCCATGGGTAAAAAAGGAGCTGCTGCTTACACGGGTGTACTGGATACAATTTATTCACCTACACTGGACAGTGTAGTATATTGGTTTTTGCAGAAGAGTATTAACCTGTACGGGGAAGCACTGATGAAAACAATGGCTGCTCAAAAAGGAAAAACAGGTTCTACAGAAGATGGTGTAGCATTGGTGCGCCAGTTTTGGAGTGAACGCGGTGTAGAAAAGTCCGCATTTAAAATGATGGATGGCAGCGGTCTTTCTCCTCAGAACCGTGTAACTACAGAAGGAATGGTAACCGTATTGCAGTATGCAAAAGATAAGCCGTGGTACAATGCGTTTTATAATGGCTTACCACTTTACAATGGAATGAAAATGAAAAGCGGAACAATAGGTGGTTCTAAAGCGTTTGCGGGCTATCATACTTCTAAAACAGGTGTGGGATATACATTTGCAATCATCATCAACAACTTTGATGGCAGTGCTTCGAGCGTAGTGCAGAAGATGTATAAGGTGCTGGATGAGCTGAAGTAGGGCCACGGAGACGCGAAGACACAAAGGAACACGAAGAAATAACTTACTGGCGCAGGCCTCCCGGCCTGTGCCTTGTTGTTACTACTTTTTGTATTCGACTGCACATAACTTTTTGTAATGCACTTTTGCTTTATAGTTTAGTAATAGTGTAGCACAGGCCGGGATGCCTGCGCTAGTAAGGCATGTATTTATTATGATAAAGAGCCGAAGGCTCGATAGAATGGTAGAAAAATATATTCCACATTAGCCAGAGCCGCAGCGCGGCGACAGAATGATTAATCAGCAAGACGATTTTAATCTGTCGCTCCTCCGGAGCTTAAACGTTTAGGGATTTAATTGAACTACCAATCTTTAGTCCCGCTGGGACTTTTCAATCTTTCGAGCAGTTGGCCTACGCTAGAAAGAAATGCGCAGCATTTCCCTCTATGTGTTCCATTGTGTCCCTTGGGAGAAACGATTATGCTATTTGTAAAACAGCCAACACCTCTTGCCCATAGTTCTCTTTGCAATCTTGAAACAAGCATATCGAGCAGGTAGGCTACACCTATGTGTTTAAAAAAATGCTGTTACTACCAACTACGTTTTGCTTTTATAAATTGTTTTACTGTATGGTTTAGTAATAAATCAGCACAGGCCGGGAGGCTTGCGCTAGTAAGAGTTTAAAAAAAATGCGTAGCATTTCCCTCTATGTGCGCTATTGTGCCCCTTGGGAGAAACGATTATGCTATTTGTAAAACAGCCAACACCTCTTGCTCATGAATCTATTTGCAATTTCGAAACAAGTATATCGGGCAGGTAGGCTACGCCTATGTGTTTAATAAATCTCGCTTCGATCTTCTCCGCATATAACTATGCAGCCATGCAACAATTTAACCATTGAAATACGGCTCCAATCTTTTCCTCAATTCCTCCGGCATATTCGTACGCTTCTTCGTATTGGAGTCAAGAAAGTATAGCAGCACCTTGCCTGATGTCAATAATTTATTTTGTTCGTTATATACCTCCTGATGAAACTCGATGCGGTGGTCGGTAGGTAATTCGCGGATCGTACTTTTTACAGTTAGCAGATCATCATACGTAGCGGAGCGCAGGTACTTGATCTGGAACTCTACTACAGGCATAATTACGCCGGAAGCTTCCATGTCTTTGTAAGTGTAGCCAAGCTGGCGAATGCACTCAACACGGCCCACTTCAAAATACTGGGCATAGTTTCCGTAGTAAACCACATTCATCTGATCTGTCTCAGCATACCTGACCCTTACCTGTGTAGTTGATTCGTACATTGATCGTTTCAATTGTTTACTAGTTGCATTGTTTCATTGCAATGGTTAAATTGTTGGATTGAGCAGGGGGATGTAGTACAAGTGTGCGACGCAAGGGACGATGATAGTACTACTACTGCCTGGACAATAACAATCTAACAATTTAGCCATTCAACAATGTGTTCATCTATCTATTTGTTAAAATAAAGTTATCTATTGATCATTCCATCCACACTGATCTTGCCCGGTCCGCAGCACAATAATGCAACGAATGCGCTGCCATATACCACAGCCATTTCAGCTTTGTCAAAACCCTGTCCTGCATGTACGCTGAAGATAGCAACAAGCATTACAATGATCACTGGTATTAGCGCGAGGCGCGTGAAGAGGCCAAGTATAATAAACAGGCTACAGAAGACTTCTGCAAAGATGGCCAGGATGAGAGAGAACCTCGAACCTATGCCCATGAAGCTATAAAACTTGTCCTGTAGTTCTGCAAAGTGCATGAGCTTCGCCATTCCATGGTTAACCAAAAGGAGACCTCCGAAAGTAATGCGTAAAAGTAACATGGCGATGTTGAAAACACCTTCGCTGTAATGTGTGGAATTAAATCTTTTCATGAAATGGGATTTGTACAAAAATAGTGTTTCTGAATGTTTATCCACAACGGTGGAATAATCTTTGTTCACCCTTTTATTCAATTTATCTTTAGGCGATTTCGCATTTTTATTGGCAGTGGCAAAATATTTTATTAAAAAATTCGTTCCACCTTCTATATGAATAGAACACTCATTTCGTACGGACTTGCCGTTAGCATGTTGTTCACGTCGCAATATGCAATAGCGCAGGCCACTAAGGCAAATGATGATCCTGACGCAGATTTCAAAAAAGCCAAAGAGCTTTATCAGAAAGAGCAATTCAGCCTTGCATATCCGTTGTTCAAAATGTTGTACAATGGTGGCCAGACCGCCAAAAGCGGCATTCCTGTTACCATACAGGTAGAGTCGAAATATTATTCCATTGTATGCGGTTTGCAGGTAAACGACCCTACAGCCGAGAAAGCTGCAAAGGAGTTCATTGCCCTAGAACACTATGCGCCACGCATACAGATGCTGAGCTATTTCCTGGGGGAGTATTACTACCGCAAACAGGACTTTGCTTCTGCCAATGAATTTTATGAAAAGGCAGGAACGGATAACCTGAGCAACAGGCAACTGGCAGAGATGAAGTTTCATGAAGGGTATGGTTATTTTACCATGCAGAAGTTTGCGGAGGCAAAACCGTTGTTCAATGCCGTGCGCCAGATCAATGGTGATCCGAACTATATAGACGCGAACTACTACTACGGTTTCATTACTTTTTACGAAAAAAATTATAAAGAGGCGTTAACCGCATTTAAAGTGGTGGAGAACCAGCCGCAGTACCAGGGCATAGTACCTTACTACCAGGCGGAGATCTATTACTTCAACGGGGAGCGTGATAAAGCAATAGAAACGGGCGAAGCTGCTTTGAAGAAGGGTAGCCAATACTATGAGCTGCAACTGCAACAACTGGTGGGGCACGCTTACTTCGAAAAGAAGGAATATGCCAAGGCATATCCTTTCCTGGAGCAATATGTGTCTCATATGGAGAAAGTACGCAGGGAGGACCTGTATGAACTTTCTTACTGCTACTACGAGGCGAAGCAATGGACAAAAGCGATCAGTGGGTTTAAGCAACTGGGTGGAAAGGAAGACTCGCTGGCACAGAACAGTATGTACCTGCTGGCGGATGCTTACCTGAAGACGAATCAAAAACCTAGTGCAAGAAATGCATTCCTGTTCTGCGCGCTGAACAGCAGCAATGGTGTGCAGAAAGAAATATCCAAATTTCACTACGGTAAGCTGTCGTATGAGCTGGGATATACAGATGTGGCATTAACGGAATTGCAGGACTTTGTAGCAACGTATCCAAAATCGTCTTACAATACGGAGGCGAAAGAATTATTGGTGCGTGTATTGGCTAATACGAATAACTATAAAGAAGGTCTGGCGCTGGCCGAAAATGTGGGCTTGCAGCGCGAGTCTGTAAAGCAGGTTTATCCAAAGTTGTTATACGGTCGCGCAGTAGAGCTGATCAATGACCAGCAGGTGATCAAAGCTGATTCTTTGCTGAATAAAATATTCACCGCTTCTTACAATACAAGCCAGCTTCCTTTTGCGAACTTCTGGAAAGGGGAGATTGCTTACCGTACAAATAAACTGGATTCTGCTGTTTACTACATGAAGGCGTACCTGGAGAAACCGGTTGCATACGGCGAGGTAAATAGTACGAATGCAAAATATGTATTGGCATACTGTTACCTGAAACAGGATGTGTATGACCTGGCATTGAGAAACTTTGAAGAGATTGCTACTACTGTTTCCTCGTCTTCTACCAACATTCAGCAAGACGCTTATGTGCGTGCTGCGGACTGTTACTTTATGCAGAAAAAATATGCAAAGGCGCAACAGATGTATGATGCTGTGCTGAACAATAATTTAGCAGCATCTGACTATGCGTTGTACCAGAAAGGTATAATAGCCGGCGCAGGTAACAAGTATAGTGAGAAGGTGAGCCTGTTGCAATCTATTGCGCAGCGCTACCCATCTTCATCCCTTATACCGGATGCGAACCTGGAAATTGCCGGTACATATATGGCGAGCGAAAACTTTAAAGATGCCGTAGCTCCGCTAACAAAGATCATCAACGATAAAAAAGCGGTTGCGCTGCAACCTCAGGCATACCTGAAACTGGGTGTTACCTATTTCAACCTGGATAATGATAACGAGGCGTTGAACAACTTTAAGAAACTGGTTTCATCTTATCCTAACTCTACAGAGAGCGATGAGGCGGTTGACTATATCCGCAACATATTTGTGAATCAACAGAAACCGGGTGAGTTTGTATCGTTCATGCGTCAGAATGGTAAGAACGTAAGTTATAATGAGGAGGACTCGCTGACTTTTGCTGCGGCTATGATCCCATATAACAACAATGACGCGGAACATTCTGTACCTGCCTTACAAAATTACCTGGCAAAATTCCCTTCGGGACGTTATACAATAGATGCGGATTACATAGTGGGTAGTATGTATGCCAACAAGAAGAATTATGATGCTGCGTTACCGCATTTTTCTGCAGTGGCTGCTAAGGCGCCTAATAAATATGCGGAAGAGAGTGTGTTGCAGGCTGCACGTATTTACTACTTCGAAAAGAAAAACTATGACACTGCGCAGAAGTACTATGTGCAGTTACGCACTGTGGCAACACAGCAGGATAATAAGCTGGAAAGTATGCGCGGCTTACTGCGTTGCCAGTATAAACAGGGACAATGGCAGGCTGCTGTAGCCAATGCACAGGAACTGTTGCTGCAAAAAGGTATTGCTACAGACGACAAGATGATGGCGAATATGGTGGTAGCAAAAAATTACCAGGCAAACAATCAGTTGGATGAAGCATCTACGGCTTACCAGGCGGTGATACAGTTGGGTAAATCTGAATATGCTGCTGAGGCTCGCTTCCGCGTAGCTGAAATATTACTGGCGAAGGGCAACCTGAAAGAAGCAGAGAAAGCTGCTTTTGATGTGATTAAGAAAGCGGGTTCTTACGACTCGTGGATCACAAAATCCTATATACTGTTGGGTGAGGTTTACTTCCAGCAAAAAGATTACTTCAATGCTGAAGCTACCCTGAAGAGTGTAGTTGAGAATGCAGGAACGCCTGAGCTGAAGCAGGAAGCGCAACAGAAGTTAGATATTGTGGTTGCCGAGAAAAACAAGAACAGTAAAGTAGAGTAATAGTTTCATTTGTTTCAATGGTTTCAAAGTTTCAGTAATGACTTTTGAAACCTTTGAAATGCTGAAACATTGAAACGTTAAAACAATGAACATTAAAATATTTCAAGTGAAACGCATACTTATATTTCTTTTACTGATAAGCTTTACAGCACCGGGCTGGTCGCAGAAGCGAACTACCAAAAAGGCGAAGAAGCAAACGACACAAAAGAAAAGTACGCCTGCTAAAAAGAAGACGACGGCTGCTCCTGTGAAAAAGAAGGAGGCTGAGCCTGCTGTAGCAGAAAATGAACCGGATACAATGAAGCAAAAGACAGTGGTGATCACTTCATCATTCAAGCCGTCTTTGCGTAATGCGGCAAAGGTGAACTTCTCCGCTGCATCTCCATTGCCTGACTCTGTTTTACCAACATTACAGTACAATGTACCATCTCAAAACCTGGTGTTTGCATACGAGCCTACTACGTTGAAACCGGTAGCGTTGAGCATAGACTCACTTGTGCCATGGGAGAACAGCAACTATATAAAAGCTGGTTTTGGTAACTACTCTACACCATTTCTACAAGCTGGATTTTCATTTGGGGATGGTAAGCAAACGATCATCAATGCAAACGTGAACCACATTTCATCTAAAGGCAAACTGCCTTTCCAGGAGTATAGCAAAACGGGTGCAGAAGTGATCGGGATCTTTAACCCGAATGATAATATAGAGGTAAATGGCAAAGTGTACTTTGATAACAATAGCCAATACCAATATGGCTTTTTACCTGATACGCTGAAGTATAATAAGGATGATATAAGACAACGCTTCACCACGTTTGGCATAAAAGCGGGCTTGCGCAATAAACAGGAAAATAGTTTTGGTATCAGCTATGCGCCATCTATCAACTTCTCAGCGTTTAATGATAACAGGAACGGTAAGGAGACCAACCTGGTAGTGGACGCACCATTATCAAAATCGTTCATGAAAATATTTGCTTTCAACCTGGGTGTAACAGCAGATATTACGAGCTATAAAAGTGACTCGGCAAAAGGTGGAACGATTAATAATAATCTCTTTTATGTAAGCCCGGCGGTGCAATACAAAACGCCTAACCTGAAAATAGTAGCGGGCTTTACACCTGCATGGGATAACAGTTCGTTTAACATGCTGCCAAACTTCACTTTGGAAAGTAAGATCAAAGATGAGAAGTTCATCTTTATGGCCGGCTGGAAGGGGTATTATAATAAGACAACTTATCAATACCTGGCGGGTATAAACCCGTGGTTGCAGCACCCGACAGACTTGCTGAACACTAAAATGAACGAATTTTATGCAGGCTTTAAAGGTTCTGCGGGTAGCCATTTTACGTACAATGCAAAGGTGTCTTACCTGAAATACAACAACCAGCCACTGTTTGTAAATGACACTATTACCGGTAAGTCATTCCAAATAGTGAATGAACCGGATATGAAAGCGATCAGGCTGCATGGCGAGATCGGGTACACAGAGCAGGAGAAATTTTCGCTGCTGGCGGGCGCTACGCTTACACAATTCAGCGACTTGCAGGTAAACGAAAAAGCTTGGGGTATGCTACCGCTGGAAGTGAACGGCTCTCTCCGCTGGCAACTGCTGAAAGACCTGATGATCAAGGGAGATGTTTTCTTCTGGGATGGTGCCCAGTACAGGAATAAAGTGCTGCAAAGCCAGAAATTATCCGCGGCTATGGATATGAATGCGGGGGTAGAATTTACCGTGTTGCCACAGCTAAATGTATGGGTACAATTCAACAATTTATTCAATAATCGCTACCAGCGTTGGAACCAATACGAGGTGCTTGGTTTCAATGTTTTGGGAGGAGTCGTATATTCGTTCGGCAAAAGTGGTAAATAAGCATGTACGATAGCCTGTATAAATATCTTATTCTTTATAAAAAACTCAATATTCCGGGGATAGGTTCTTTTGTAATAGAACAGATCCCTGCGAGGCTTGATTTCCTTAATAAGCAGTTGCATTCCCCGCTGCCGGTGATCCGGTTTAACCTGGGTAATGCAGTGGCTGACAAGCACTTCTACGAATTTTTGGCCAAAGAAAAAGGCTGGCAGGAGTGGGAGGCAGTGCGCCAGTTCAACGAGCTGGTTTTTGGCCTGAAGAATGCTGTAAATACAAAAGGAACGGTAGAATTACCGGGTATTGGTTCGCTGAAAAAGGAGTTTGCAGATACATACTCCTTTCACCCGATGTCTTCGGTACAATCTTACCTGCCGGATGTGGCGGCGGAACGCATTATCCGTAAAAACACAACACATAGTGTGAAAGTGGGAGATGCTGAGAAAAGCAGCACTGAAATGCAGGAGCTGTTGAGCGCGGAGAAAACAAAAAAGGCGCAATGGATAAAATATGCGATCATACTGGCGCTGGCCGGGGCTGCAGTGATTGCTTACTACTATACAACGAAACAACCGAACTAAGATAATAGCGAAATAACTTTTATGTGATAGCCGTCTGTAAAGACGGCTATTTTCTTTTAGTGGTATTCTCACGTACCAATATGCTATAACATCACTGTTAATCGAAACGAAGAAGATCGCAGCGATATTTTTTCGCCACATAACTTGTCCCGGTAACATACCGGGAGGAGCATAAGCTTGCCCCAACAGGATTGTTGGGGGAACATAGTCACATAGGTTTGGTGCTTTTGATGACTAATAGTAAAACTTGTAGGGGCAAAGAGAACATACCCGCCTGAATGACGCAGTCTGCCGTTAGGACACATCTTTAAAGGCAAGCGCTATGTTGCATACCTACGGCATGCCAGTGCCTTTTATGTGCATGTAACTACCAATATCTGATCCCGTTGGGATCATGGTAGATGTTTTTTATAGAACGTTTAACCTTGAATACAACCGATCCCGGAGGGATCAGATATTGGTAGCATCTAATTAGTCGGTTCTCTTGCATGCCGTAGGTATGCAACCTATACTAACAAGAGATGTGTCCTAACAGTAGAAGGATGCCGCCGGACATAGAACACATAGGAGAGATACTTCGTATTTCTTGGTAAGCTGTTGTGAGAAAGAAGTAGCACTTGTGTGCTTTATGTATTCTTAGTGTGCCTTGTAGTTCTTATAATGCTATTTCATTATATTTAGCCTACACTTATGAGAATCTTATTTTGCCTGATAACAATACTTCCTGTTTTTGCTTTTGCGCAAAAGAAAAACACTTTTATGGATAGCATACATGCTATTCGCCAGGCGCGTATAGATGCGATGGTTGCTTTTATACAATTAAAGCCGTCAGATACCGTAGCGGACATTGGTAGTGGAAACGGGTATAACATTGTACGGTTATCTAAATATTATCCTGGTGTAAAATACCATGTAGAAGATATTGATTCTACTTCCTGCAATCGGAAGAATTTTCAAAAAGCGATCAGCATTTATAACCCGGCTATAGCACTTAGTGATTTTACGTTTACGTATGGCACTACAACGTCAACACACTTACCCAAACAATATTTTACAAAAGTGCTGATGATTGCTGTAGTACATGAGTTTGATGATAAAGCGCTGATGTTTGCAGATATAAAATCTATATTGAAAGCCGGTGGTGATATTTATATTGAGGAGCCGTTTGTATTAAAGCCAACTGCCAAAAAAGATAAGGGCTGTAATAATCCTTACCTGACTGAAGAACAGTTTAAAGACATTATAACTGCTAATGGATTAACGATCGCGGAAGAAAAGAATACAGCCAATAGTGGGGCGCAGTATAGGAAGATATTCAGATGCAGGATTGGGCGTGAATCGGTTGTCGTGAATCGCGAATCGGCAATCGTGAATAAGCTGATAGATAAATGAAACTGCCGGCTATAAACAAGTCCATTCACGATTACCGTTTCACGTTTCCCGATTCAAATGATCTTCCGGAACGTAATATTAATCCGCTCTTTAAAGGGATTGCTTTCTTTGGGTACTCTGTGTTCCCAGTAATGTTGCGTTTCGCCACGCATGAGTAGCAGGCTGCCGTGTGTAAGGTCTATAGATTTAATAACTGATTTATTATTGTAATCACGCAATTGGAACGTGCGTGTTGCACCAAAACTGACAGAGCCAATAACCGGGTTGATACCTAATTCTTTTTCATTATCCCTGTGCCAACCCATACTATCATTCCCACTCCTGTAAAGGTTTAATAAGGCACTTGTAAAAGAAGTAGCTGCAACAGATTCTATTCTTTGTTTTATTTGTAGTAGTGCGTCTGTCCATACAACCGGGTGCATGGTGATACCGGAGTAGCTATAAGATTTATCTCCATCGCCATACCATGCAGTGAGGCGAGGTTGCATTACTTCTTTGCCAAACATTTTGATCGCTTCATGTTTCCAGTTTATTTCCTGTAGTAACAATGAATAGTGTGCATCGCTTTCTGCTTTTGTAAAAAAGCCAGGGAAAAATAATACTTCACCGTTATAAGGAAGCAGGTTGCCGGTATATTCAAAAAGGGATGATTGCATTACTGTTGTTTTTTTAAAAAATAAGCTTCCTGCATTGCCTGCTAAAGTTAGTTCACCTGCTGCAATACGATTACATAGTTTTTTAGCTATGGAGAATTGCATGCTTATAAAGATATGAAGTATCGCAAGGGGAAAACGTGAATCGTGAGACGGCAATCGTGAATGGACTTACTCATGACTGGTAACTTAGTCTTTTTCAAAGACTATAAAGATAGAAGAGCCTATTCACGATTGCCGTCTCACGATTCACGTTTATGATGCATCATGAAAGATGATACCCAGTGTATGCCTTTGGCCACTTTTAACTTCACTCACGCCATGTTTCATATTTACCCTATAGTATCCCTTACTACCTTTTACAGGCCGGAAATTGGTGGTAAAGATCAATATATCACCACGCTGTGGTTGTAGCACAATGGCTTTTGACTGCGCACGGGGTATTTGTTCCGTCAGCACAAATTCACCACCCGTATAGTCTTCGCCAGGTTCATTTAAAAACAAAACCATTTGCAATGGAAAATACACATCACCGTATAAGTCCTGGTGCAAAGTGTTATGACCACCCTCGCCATATTTCAGGATCAGGACGGTAGGTTTATCCTGTCCGTTAGCAGCACATTCTTTGTGCAGCGCCGCCAGGTCTGTCGGGAAATGTTTGTCAATGTGCAGTACTTCCATCCATTTATTCGCAACCGGGGCAAGTTTGGGATAAACTGTTGCACGTATGGACTGGATCAAAGGAGGTAAAGGATATTTGAAATATTTATACGCACCCAGCCCAAACCGGTAACGTTCCATAATGATCGTTTTTCGGTAAAGCGCTTCGTCGTTATACGCTGCAGTCAGTGCCTGGCAGGTTTGTGCATCCAATATGCCCGGTAGTATTGCATAACCTTTTGCATGTAATTGTTCACTAACGGCATTCCAATTGGTTTGGCTGATAGTTGTTGTGATCGGATTATTCATCCAGTAAAACTAGGCGGGAGAAGAGAAGCGGGCAACCCGCTTCTTGCTACAAATATTTATGGATAGGGAAAATATTAACACCTGCCACGTTTGCAAATGAATCAGTAGAATAGATCTCACTGATCTCTGCAATATTAATGCCTTTGCTAAAAATGCCGTGGCTGACTATGAGCGCCACTTTTGTTGCGCCTTTCTCTTTCAGCATCTTTGCTGTTCCTGCGAAAGTACCGCCGCCGTCACATATATCATCTATGATAAAACAAGTTTGTCCCTGCAGGTTATCGGCTGTCGTTTTAAAACTGGTTAAAGCTCCTGTGCGAACATCACGCTCCTTCATACACTCTACTACATTTTCTATCTGCAGGTACTGTGCCAGTTTATGTATTTTCTTCAGTGCGCCGGCATCTGGAGAAACAAGGCTGAAAGTTTCTTTTGCGTTGCTGTTGAAATATGTATCCAGTGCATCTTTTACAAACGCATGATTACTGACTGCATAAGAGCGGTCTATCAATGCTGTTGCTACTTCAGAGTGTGGATCGAAGATCTTTACTTTCTTGAAACTTGCACTGTTCAGCATTGCAGCTACTACCTTTAGGGAGAAAGGTTCGCCCTCCAGCATTACCCGGTCCATGCGTGCAGCAAGCAGGTAAGAGATGTGCAATTCTATATGTTCAAACTCGAAGTAGTCCAGTGTGTTTTTAATAAACAAAGCCAGTAACAGATCGTTTGCAGTGTTTAACCTGGATAATATTCTTAACGGTGTTTTCTTATCTACGTTGTTTAATGATGCCGTGTCTATTTTAATATGCGGTTGCCCATCAGGAAAAACCATTGTTTTAAAGCGAATATCAGATTGTTCGGGGTAGATCAGGTTAAGCGTAATCATAATTACTCTATTTTATTAGTTTCTTCCTTTTTCAGAAGGATACAATTGTTTTACTATATCACTTTGCCATATTTGTTTGCTGTCGGCATCTATGGCGGATAATGGTCCGTAAAATGCGGCACCCGTGTCTATGTTCCATACGTTACAGCAATTCATCGGGTGCTTAATGTCGTAATGTAATGTAGGTGTGTGCCCAATATAGATCTCGTTGTATAACAATAATCTCTTGGGATACAACTTGGAATCTTTCTTAATGCGTTTGTTCATCGTTCTGGCTACTTCCCATAGTGTCCTGTCCCATGTGAAATTACTTTGGTAATGCTCATGCTCCGGCCCGTGCATAGAGGAAAAACCCGCATGTATGAACAATCTTTTTTGCTCATCTTCATAGTAGTTTTTCATCCTGTTAAAGAACTCCAGGTGTGCAGCCTTGTTTGCTACGGCAGTCTTATAACTTTTTACAGTTGATTCGCCACCGTGTTTTAACCATTTACTATCCGCTTTACCTGTAGCCAGCCATTCCTCACACCATGCGTCATGGTTGCCTTTAATGAAAATGCAATTATACTGTTGCTGAAAATCCATGAGGAAGGCGATCAGCTCACCGGATTGTGACCAGCCATCTACATAATCTCCGAGAAAGATAAAGGTGTCTTCCTTCTGTATGCCGATGCGTTCCAGCAATTGCGTCAATGCTTTTAGTGCGCCGTGTATATCTCCTATAACAATTGTTCTGGCCATTACCTGTCGTTGTGCTTATACATAATGTCACTTCTTAATACATATTTTGTACCATTTACCAGCGCCGCACCTTCGTGCCGCTGGCTGTGTTCAAAAATAAGTGCTGTGCCGGTTTTAGGCGTAATAATTTCTCCGGATGCAAATTTTGTTTCTCCACCTTTGTAACCACTATTCAGGTAGATCATAAAGGTGTAAATGCTGAACTCGGATTCATTGCGTATAAAGCTACCGTCCCGGTGCATTTTAAAGCGCTGTCCGGGCGTATATTTATAAAAGCGGAACATTTCATTAAGGCCTGTTGCGCTACTGTTTACTACAACAGTTTTCACGAATGGCTGTAGCTTGCTCCATAATTCTGTTGCGTACGCCTGGTCCTCGTACATGATACGTTCATTGTTACGTACCATTTTCATCATTTTCTGCCCGCCATCTACATTTACCTTGGCTTCCTCATAACCTATGTGTTCGCTTTTATCTATCAGTGCGGTACATTCTTCCGGTGTAAGAAAATGATCTATTACATAGATCTGTGCTGTTTCATTAATAACGGTTAACATAATTAGCGATTTAGATTATTTAGTTAACCACAAAGGGCACAAAGGCTGCACGAAGTACACAATTATTTTCTTTGTGATCTTTGTGAAATTGCATTGTGTTCTTTGTGGTTAGTTTGTAAGTAAGCGACATTGCGGTGATACTATTTTTATTCTTTAAAGTCAATGTATCCTGCTGGCACATGATCTGTTAGCCAGACCCCATTTTCAGATAAGAAGAAGCTGAATCCATCACGAAACATGTGTCCGCTTCTTACGGAAAGAATAACAGGCTTACCTCTTCGGCTGCCTACCTTTTCTGCCGTCTCCCTGTCTTTGCTTAAATGCACATGTTGCCGGCTCATTTTTAGCAAGCCCTGCTGGCGGATGTTAGCCAGGAATTTATCAACAGTGCCATGGTACAGAAACGCCGGTGATTCACCTGTTGTTAGCGCCAGGTCTATATTGATAGAATGTCCCTGGTTCGCTCTTATTTTGGTTTCATCGCTGTTAAAAGAAAAACGTTGTTTGTCGTTTGTCGCAATAATTTCTTTTAAGTCTGCAAATGAAAAAGGGCGATTCTTTTGAGCAGATTTCATTAATAATTCCTGCACATCTGCCCAGCCATTTTCATCTATATGCAAGCCTATTGTTTGCGGGTTATGCCGCAGTATAAGGCTTAGAAATTTGCTGATTGTCTTTTTTTGTTCTTCGTTCATAGTCAAATCATTTTCTACTATTTTGCAAATACTTGTTCGAACGCACGTATATTATGTTGGTCTTTGCTGCGGTCATAAACAGCAAAGACAATTGATTTAAAACATTTACCGTACTTGCCCAACGGATTCAGATAATAATGGAAGTAACGTGCAATATCATCCGGTTTATTTTGGAAAACGCCGCAGCCCCAGGCTCCAAGTAATAAATGTTCCATGCCGTGTTGTACAAATAGCGCTAACATCCTATCCATTCTCTGCATCATTGTTTCCTCTATCTGCGCCATTTCTTCAGGTCTGTTATTACGCATTGCGCCGACATTGGTGGCCGGGCTTGTAATAAAAGACATTTCATAAGGGTGATCTAATAATTCTCCATCATCATCTCTAAATACCGGCACAGATGGACTATAGATCATGTGGTCTGAATACAGGTAAGTGCTTTGGCTACGATTATAATCATACATTTCTTTATGATGTATTAAAGAGCCATATAAAGCTGATGATAGCGCCAGGCTTTCTTCCTGGGCAACAGCCCCTCCAAGAAAACCGCCGCCCGGATTTTTTGCTGATGCAAAATTCAGACAGCCGACATGTTGCCTTGTCTTAATCATTTCTGCTGCTGCTTCCAATACACGTTGCTGGGTAATTGAAATATGCGTCTGTTCGTTAGTGGTGTTTAGCTTATTTGCAACGGCCTCTTGTATAGAGTCAAAATCATCCGGCCGAACCAAAATCGCATTTATGATACTGTTTTGAATCTGCTCGTGTATGTTTATCTTCTGATCGCCTGCGAAATAGTATCCTTGCTTAATGATGGATACTGTTTCTTTTGCTTTTGTAATTCTTGTACTTTGTTTCATATATTAATAGGGTTTAGGGTGAATAAATAATTTATTGTAATCTCAATTGATCTCTTACTTCCATTAATGCAAAGCCCAATAAGTTTTGACCTCGCCATGTTCTTGGATCTTGTGCTTTGGGATTGGTAGCCCCAAGCCCGATTCCCCAAATCTGATCCCGGGGACTTGCTTCTACTATTACTTTATTACCTGTATTTAATAAGAATGCTTTCAGTTCAGGATGTTGAGAAAATTTGTGCAGGTTCCCCTTTACTACTGTATCCATTTTATGTTTATTCCAGATAGCTGGATCAAAGTTTTTTACACCTCTGCCCAATTTTTTTGCAGCTATTGGTTCCTTAACTAATAAGATATTAGATAGCGCTGTTGTATCATTACATAACCTTGCCTTCTCTGCCATCATCCAGTGTTCAGCCGTTTGAAAGGTTAAGCCGTCTACAATAAAAGGAGCAACCCACCATTGGCTGAAACAACTTTTGGTTACACTGCCATTTTCAGATGGTTGATGTCCCCAGAAAAAATCAAACTCAATGGGTTCTTTTTTATCAGCCCGTTCTATGAGCCACTGTTTATTGTATTTCATGGTTGTCGTTTTAGAAGTAATTATTCGCCACGGAGACACTGAAGCACGGAGGCTTTTTCTGTGATTCCATGCCTCTGCGGCATAAAAAGTATTAATACTACATTCATCTTACTCTGTTTTACCAATGTCTAATTTTTCGATGAGTGTTGTATTCTCTGGCATCCATATTCTTTCTACGGGTATTTGCAGAAGGTGAAGGTTATTAGTGTCTACCAGCTTCTTCTGTTCCTTTACAAATGGTGTTATGTCCTCTATTTGCTGGATCATTTCATTGCCAAATGTTGTAAGTGTTTCACCCTTTAGACCCAATTGTACTGCCCGGCGTTCAAGTTTGGCACCATAAGGATCATGATCTGGATCCCACTGTAGCCGTACCGGTTTTTTATCCAGGTCAGCCTGCCATTCAGCTTTATCATTATAATGGTTTCGTTTAAATGTTGAAAACACTGCCTGATCCAATATATCTTCGAGTGCTGTTTTTTTTATCCATAATGCCAAAACCCTTTCCTGGTTTTCTTTGCTTGCCCACCCGCATCTAAACATCATCCATAAAAAATTAGGCTTTATCCAAGACATCCTGTTGTAGCTAAAAGCAGAGCCTCCCAGCTTTTGATTAGCTACTGCAAAGTTTGCAATGGAAGGCGCATATGCCTGGTACACTACAATCAGTTCATCTTGCTGATGCGCTATTACGTATTGCCCTGTTTCTGGCAATATGTGCTGAGTATCTTTATATAATTCAGTTATAAGTTTCATTTTGTCAAATTACCCTGCACCCGTTTTCTTATCTCATCCAATGTATAATCAACGAGCAGTTGGCCGTCTTTAAATATTGTTTTTAATGCGCCCTGTTTTTCTTCCTCCCATGTGCATTGGTCTTTTAGTGCATACCTGCCATTAGCATCTGTGTACACCTGCATTAATCCTTTTGCTGATTTCTTTGTGCCGTCATCAGTCTTAGGATCTTTGAATATGTCGCGGCCTATGCCGTTCACTTCTCCGTAAGTGGCCTTCATCGCAAAGCCAAACGTATCGCGGGTTACATATTCATAGGTGAAAGAACCCAGGCCCAGCACAACGTTGTAGCTGGCGAAACCTTTTTGTTTCAGCGCTTCCAGTATCGCCAGTTGTCTTTCCATTGTAATACCATCGCCATAGATCAGGCCTACATGCCCATCTAATAATTTATAGCCGGTCTTTGTAATGGTGCCGCCAAAGGTTTCCCACATACACTGGATAGCACCTTTGTAGGCCGGGCTATCAACAGGTGCATCTTTATCTCCGGCTACTATTTTTACCGGATCGCCGCTATCGGGGCGTATCACTACTTTGCCATTGCGTGCCAGAATTTTCTCTTTCAGCTTTGGCAGAAATTCTGTGATCACCTGCCAGAAGTCCCATGTATCACTTACAATAGAAACAATACCTGCAGGGTAAACTTTTGTGATCAGGCGGTCAAATGTGTCGATCTCCGCATCCTGCGTGCCCATGCACATTACGCTATGTTCAGTCGCTGCTACGGAGCCACCCACCAGCTCTTTTTCACAATCTGCATGATAGTAGGTTTCCAGGAAGTCAATGGCAGGAATGGTATCTGTACCGGCAAAACAAAGCAAGTGTCCTGCGCCGCTCATTAGTGCATCTTCCACACCGCTCATTCCACGGAAAGAGAAGTCATGTCCCTGCCATGGAATAAAGCTATAGTCATCACCTACAGTATCTTTTGCGTATTGAGTGAAAACGCGCAGGTACTGAAAAGCTGTTGTTGCAGATGTGCATGGTTTCCAAAGAATAGCGCTCAGTATTGTTTCCAGCATATTGGTAAGCCAGAAAAATTCAGGAACGGTGTTGCGGATGGTCAGTACAGGAACGCGCATGGGAACTAAACTGCCTTCCGGCAATGCTTTTATTTCCAATGGTAAATAGCCAAGATCATGTAAGGCAGCAATGTGATCATAGGTAATGCTGTCTTTGCCAAGGTAGTTGTCCATCCTTCTCGCATACTGTTTTAAAACTGCATCTTTTGGCTGGTTAAAAAAGTTCTCACCAAACTGGCGTTGCAGGTATTCTTTTACAAAATATTGCAGGCCAAAAAATATAATAGAATCAAATTCTTTGCTTCTTGATTTGCGCGGAGTCAGGTTGGAATAAACAAGGGTAGTGCCTTCAGGATACTGAAATTTGTGTCCAACTTTGTAGCCGTCTTTCAGTAAAATAGGAGATGGTGTCATAGTGTGTAAGATTTAAGTTGTTTGTAACTGCATTAAGCAATCAATGCTTATATGTTTAATTGAAAATTGTTTTGTTTTAATTTCTGGTTGAACTTATACAATTCAGGATGGCGGTTTTGCAACCCCTCTCTTTTCTTTCCTGTATTGATAATAAATTCTGCATCCAGTATTTTCCTTCTAAAATTTCTCCTGTCTATGCTTATACCGAGTATACACTCATACAGTTCGTGCAGTTCAGTCATAGTAAACAGGTCGTTTAATAATTCAAAGCCTACCGGGAAATAAAGGATCTTAGAGCGAAGCCGTTGGCATGCCGTTGTGAAGATCTCTTTGTGGTCAAATCCCAATGCAGGTATTTTATGTATGTCAAACCATTGCACATCGTTCGCCATAGTGCCCGCAACGATTTCGAATTTAGATGGGTTTACCAGCGCATAGTAAGCCACGGCTATTGCACGTCCGCGTGGGTCCCTTTCCGGTGCATCAAACGTGTACAATTGCTCCAGGTATAGTTTGTCCATACCCAGTTTTGTTTGCAGCACCCTTGAGCAGCTATCCTGGAACGTTTCTTGCATTTGTACGAACGCTCCGGGCAAAACCCATTGGTCTTTAAAAGGCTCTTCCTTCCTGTTTAAGAGCAATACAGACAGGGTGTTTTCATGATAACCAAATACAACAAGGTCAACAGCGAGCGACGGGTTCTGGTAACTGTGAAATGGTTTCATTTTGTTTGCGTTATTTTGACGCAAAGTAGAACTTTTTTCGCTTCCGCAAAATTTTTTTTGAAAAAGGCAGGTATTTTAATTTGAAATTTGAGATTTGAAATGAGGCTGTTCATTGTCCGCCATCTCAAATCTTAAATATCAAATTTCAAATATCAATTCATGACACACTACTTCATTATTCCGGGGCTGGGTAACTCAGGTGAAAAACATTGGCAGACCTATTTTGAAAATTCAGGTGATAACTTTTACAGGATCAACCAAAAGGACTGGGAAGCGCCTCATTGTGGTGACTGGATAGCGACAGTAGATGCTGCGCTGGAGGGGTATGATCTTTCAAACGTTGTTTTAATAGGCCATAGCCTGGGCTGTTCTACCATTGCGCACTGGGCCAACAGGTATGGCAAAAGGGTAAAAGGTGCCTTACTGGTTGCCCCAAGCGATATGGAAGCTCCCCTGTACCAGTTCCCAATCAGTGGCTTTACGCCAATGCCTTTGCAGCGCCTCCCTTTTAAGACAATAGTGGTTGCTAGTACGAATGATCCCTGGGTGACTATGGAAAGAGCGGCTTTTTTTGCAGACAGTTGGGGTAGTTTATTAGTAAGTATTGGCGATGCAGGCCATATTAATGCTGACTCTAACCTTGATGCATGGGAGGAGGGAAGGGCGTTTTTAAGTCAGCTTGATTAATTTTTTTCCAATGTTTTACAGTTAAATTAATTGGTTGTTTTTTAAACCAGTTCGAACAGAAATATAGCGATGGCGACAATAGCTTTGTGTTCAGTTATCCATCCTATGTTGCCTGGAAGCGCTTGGTTTTGATTGACTGATGTTATGTATGAATAGGCAGTGATTATTTACGGCAGGCGGCTTCCCTCATTTGCGTTTGTTTAATAAATGAAATCAACAATGCCGAGATTAGAAGCCCTGCGTATGCTATATGCAGCAGGAAAAGCGGAAAAGTGCCTGCAGGAGATGCAGGGGGAGAAGCAGTATAATATCCAAAAAAATGAATGGCAGGTACTGAAAGCAAGGTGTGAATTAAAGCTATACCTGGATGCTGCCGGTAGTGATACCCAGGCTGATTATGCCCTGCAATTGGGCGACACACTGGAATATATTTCAAACCACTTCCGCACAAACGAAGAGACTCTTTTATTTTATATTGATACGCAAATATTCTTTTTGAAGACAGATATACAAAAGGCGCTTGCTTTTTGTAACATGCTTACGTCTTCAGACAATGCACAATTCCGGTTAAAAGGTCTGTATTACCGTTACGAAATATACAGGGATATGGGCGATGTGGAGAATATGCTTGCGGACCTAAATATGCTCATTCTCTTTACCAATCGCCTGCACCCGCAGGATGACGATGTATTAAGGGCAGAGCAGGCAAATAACTACATACGTAAGGGAGATGTGTACCGGTTATACAAGCGTGATGCAGATAATGCCTTGCGTGCCTACGCAGAAAGCTATAAGTATAATAATTACGATGTGCTTGTACAATGTATAATAGCAAACTACGCTATTGACAATGCACATTTTGAACTGGCTGGCAAGGCTATCAAAAATGTTTTTTGTAATAAAGAATGTGGTAAAAGTGCCGATGCGTTGGCTTTGTTTCAGCGTACATGGCAACTGATTGAATCGGGCATTATGACTAAGGATATGATCTCTGGTATGCTGACGGCATGTGAAATAAAAGACTTGTCTGTGGAGCGGAGTAATGCGAAAAAAGTATTGCTGCTTCTGAAAAAGAATTACAGTGGACATACTGCTATGCAAACAGTACCACATAGAGCTTAAAGAACCCTGCATATCCCCCTATATCAAAAGCTATCTTTTTTAAGATGGCTTTTTTTGTTGTCGCAATCGCCCACTTTTTTTGACGCATAAGCACGCGATCAATCACGCTGTTTACAGATAGGTTTGCATTGTACTAATTCAGTAAACAAATAAATATTATAGTTATGGAAAGCAATGTACTGATCAGCAAAAAAGCTGAATCTAAAAAAACAGTATGGACAGGAAGAGTGATCACTATCTTATGTGTGTTATTCCTGTTGTTTGATGCTATTATGAAAATTGTAGAAGAGAAACACTCTGTGGATGGAAGTGTTGCACTAGGCTGGCCTGTAGATGGTGTGCAAGGCTTAGGTATTGTATTGCTGCTGGCAACAGTATTGTATGTAATACCCCGTACAGCTTTTATAGGCGCATTACTCATAACAGGTTACCTGGGTGGCGCTATAGCTGTTATGGTACGCACAGGTACACCTTATTACTTCCCGGTTATCTTCTCCCTGTTAGTATGGTGTGGCCTTGCGCTGCGTGATGCAAGACTGCGGGCTTATATACTTGGTAATGATAGAAAATAAAAGATACTCCAGGTAATATCATTAAGTGAAATACAACGTGGTTATATAAAGTGTCACGGCTATTCTTAGTATAACGGCACTCGTACTTAACCCTTTCATGTGCAATAAAAAAGGCGCTTTGAGTAATATCAAAGCGCCATAGTTTTTTATGTAGCAGCAATCAAACGCACCGGTGCGTTGCTTCTGACTGGCTAGCTGATTATTTCACGTGTTTGCTTACGATTTTCGCAAGGTCAAACATAGAAATCTGATCTTTACCGAACAGTGGTTTCAATTTGCTGTCAGCATTGATCATTCTCTTGTTTTTGCTGTCCTGCAATTTGTTTTTCTTAATGTACTCCCAGATTTTTTTGATGATCTCTGTTCTAGGTAAAGCTTTGCTACCTATCACTTCGCCCAGTGTAGCACTAGGTGTCAGTGGAGCCATAAACGCTGCGTTTGGTTTACGAGCCGATTTTTTCTTTGCTACTTTTTTAGGAGCTGCTTTTTTAGCTACCTTTTTAGGAGCTGCTTTTTTTGCTGCTTTTTTAGGAGCCGCTTTTTTAGGGGCTGCTTTCTTAGCCGCCTTTTTAGGAGCTGCTTTTTTAGCAGCTTTTTTTGCTGTTGCCATGATTTAAAATTTAATTTATGGGTTAATAGTTAAATATACTGAATTTGCATTGGTACATACAAGCTTTTTTACACATCTTATTCATATTCTGAAAGCGATACAAAAAAACAGCTTTTCCTATAGCGGGGAAAAGTATGTTTTTATTGTGTTTTCATAGGAGAAAATGCAGAAGAACTCCTTCTAAATCAAGGGCATTCCAGTGTATAATGAATAGTGGAAACCATCGTCAATGCTGCGTTACAGGTAATATACTATAGTATATACAAGTAGTTACCGCTAGTGGAAAAAGTAAAAAAAATGGTTTTCTATAGAGGGAAATGACTGCTTTTGCTTGTTTATAGCAGTGTATAATAATGGTAAAAAATGACGCTTACCTTGCTAAAAACAGTACTGAAGTAATGATAAAGTAAGCTTTTGCATAAGGGGAATATGGCTTTATAGTGGCAGCTCCAGCAGGTATTTCAATATATCATCGTGCCCTGCAACAATGGTTATAACCAGTTGTACAAAAAGGTTGGAGTGTGCATAGTTATCTACCGGTACTTCCAGCTCATAATAGTCTTCTACATTCGCAGGCGTATAAGTTACCTTGTATTCATGATCGCGCAGGGTCTCTATGAGCGAATCGATATTAGTAGTATATACTGGTAGCTTCAGTAAGAATGGTTCAAGGAAAGTTATGGTCTTCATATCGGTTACTTATCGGGCCAAAGGTATCTCATAATAGAGATAAGAGAGGCATGTTTCCTTTATTTTAATGGGCTGAACCCGCTTTTACAGCGGGTTGTAGCCAAATTTCTACAACTATTTTATATAACGGAATACTTGGTATAGGTGTGTGTAAGAACGAAATTATAGCTAAGAGCTACATGTACTTATTGGTTAAAAATGCTTTAGTCAAGTGGTTTGACTGACGCTATAGCCCCCTTTTAATGGCGGCTTCACACCCTGTGTAAATGCTTTGTGTCAGGTAGTTTTGTTGCATAAATACAAACAATATGGAACAAGCTATTATAAGAGCAGACCTTGCTACCCGTTTTGAAAAGCACTATGGGGCATTTTCAGGATTGCTATGGGCTATTCATGAAGATGAGATGAACAGGGTGCCTTCTTATGGCGGCTGGACGCCGGGGCAGGTGGCTGATCATGTGATTAAGGCTACTGGCGGTATACCGGATGATAATACCCAGGCTGCCGACCGTGCCTTTGATGAAAAGGTGGATGGGCTGGCAAAGGTGTTCCTGGATGTTGAGATAAAAATGCAATCACCTGGCTTTATACTGCCGGGAGATGGCCCTTTTACAAAGAATGCGTTGCTGGAGCAATTGGCTCATATAAAGCAGGGGCATCTTGAAAATATAGCAGCCAAAGATCCGTTTGCACTGTGCATGGATATGGAGATGCCGGGAGAGGGGCTGATGACGCGCTATGAATGGTGGAACTTTTTATTGTTTCACCTGGAGCGCCATACGCATCAGTTGAGGAAGATGTATGAGTCTTTTCATAGCGCGTAGAAGGGCTGTTAGCTGCTTGTCTTAATTAATAAGCAACCCTGGTGGGTATTATCCTGCACCTTGTGCAATAAACCTGGCTGCATAGCTGATGGGCAATGTCATTAAGTTAAGAGGATCAGAAAGACAGATGCGCCAGAGTGGGCCACTTTTTAGGTGTATCCATAATAAGAAAATATGTCTTTTGAAAGTGGCCCACTCTTAACTTACTGACATTGGGCTGATGGGACAGGGAACCAACTGCTGAAGTGTGCGACGCAACTATGTTTTATAGCAATTCTGTTGCTGGGGCCATACTCCTTTATATAACATCATTAAGCCCTTGTTGCCTGGGGCCTGTTTACAATTCATGTATTGCTTTTCTTATGCTGATTGTTGACTGCAGCTTCGCGGGGTTTTCGCCGTAGAAACTAATTGTGTCTATAGAACCCGCGTCATTTTGCTCAAAGATTAGTAGATAATAACGGGCGTGATGAAAATTAAACAGGCTCTGATACTTTGTTTTTAATTTTATGCGGAAAAAAATTGTCCTGGTTTGTCCAGTTTTTCCTTTCCCATGCATTATTAAGATGTAAACGTCTTAATTCATTTTAAAAACAGAAACAATGAAAGATTATTTATTCGCATTCAGATCAGAAGATTATACGAAGCCATCTACTGCTACAGCAGAAAATGCTGCTGCGCTTACGCAAAGATGGATGGACTGGGTGTCTGGTATAGCTGCGGACGGTAAACTGGCGAGCCGTGGCAACAGGCTGCATGCAAGTGGAAAGGTGGTGAAGCCTAAGGGGGTGATCACTGATGGGCCTTATAGCGAAATTAAAGAGGCTTTAGGCGGCTTTATTGTTGTAAAGGCAGATTCCCTTGAAGAAGCGGCAGAGATTGCAAAAGGCTGCCCTATATTCGAAATAGGCGGTAATGTGGAAGTGCGTGAGTTGATGGTGGTGTAAGATGATTTGAAATTTGAGATTGGAGATTTGAAATTCATTTGTTATAAACTAACCACAAAGCTCACAAAGTTATTTCACGGAGGACGCAAAGGCAAACCCTGGCGTACTTTGAGCGTGCTTTGTGGTTAGCAGAACGAATCTCAAATCTCAAATCTCAAATTTCAAATTTTTTATTCTGACCGCAGGGAGGTAATCGGGTTTGCAACCGCAGCTTTTACTGCCTGCGCACTTACGGTAAGCAACGCTACTACAACACCGAGGCCGGCAGCCAATAAAAACAGCCACCATGGTAACGCGGTGCGGTAAGCAAAACTCTCCAGCCAGTTATGCATAGCCCAATAGCCCAATGGTATTGCAATGAGATTGGCAATCAATACAGGCTTTAGCAGATCTTTAGACAACAGAACTACGATGTTGGAGACAGATGACCCCAGCACTTTGCGCACGCCGATCTCTTTTGTACGCTTGGCTGCAGTGAATGAGGCGAGGCCGAACAAACCAAGACAGGCAATAAAAATAGCGAGGCCGGAAAAAATAGTAATGATCGAGCGCTGACGTATGTCTTTCTTGTATAACCGGCTGAACTGATCGTCGAGAAAGTTATATTCAAACGGATAATCCGGCGCTACTGTTTTATAGGCACGCCTTGTTGCCTCTACACCTGCAGTTACATTACCCGGTTTTATTTTTATTACGGCTACACGGTGGTCATTGCCTGGTGTAACCAGCAGCGGATCCATTTTTTGTTTGAGCGATAGAAAATTGAAGTCTTCCAGTACACCAACGATCCTTCTTCTTGTGCTGTCACGTATAGTGTTCTTCACCCATTTGCCAATAGCCTGTTCCGGCGTAAGGCCCAGTTCTGTAGCGGCAGTCCTGTTTATAATAGCCGCCTCTGAACTATCTGTAGAAAAGCTGCGTGAAAAGTCGCGCCCTGCAATGATCTTCAGCCCCAATGTTTTTACACAATCAAAATCGGTAAACTCAGTACGGCAGTACCATTTTTCATTTTTTCCTTCTACATCATATACCTGTGTATCAAAGAAGCCTCCGGGCTCACCGGACATAAATGAAACAGAGCTGACAGTAGAATTTGCCAATAACTCTCTTCTGAAGGTTTCCCTGTTGGTATAGAGATCATCGTTGTTTATTTGTACCGTCAGTGATTGTTCTTTGTCATAGCCGAGTGATTTATTCTTTACATAGTTCAACTGTTTTACAATTGCTATTGTTCCAATAACCAGGAAAACAGATATGCTGAATTGTATTACTACCAATACATGCCGGAATAGTGAACCGCCCTTGCCTAACCGTAATTTGCCTTTGAGGGATTCGATAGGTGCGAAGGCTGATAGTACAAAGGCCGGGTAGCTGCCAGCGAGAAAGCCGACAACAATAATAACGCTGAGCAGGAATAAGTAGAGTGGCGCTTTGCCCCACGGAATAGATAACGGATAACCCAGCAGGTTACTATAGGCAGGCATGAGGATGCTAAGCAGGCCGAGCGATAAAATGCAGGAGATAATAACGAGCAACATAGACTCTGCTATAAACTGCCAGATCAGTTGTGTGCGTAATGCGCCCATTACTTTACGTAAGCCTACCTCTTTGGAGCGGTCACCTGCGCGAACAGTAGACAGGTTCATAAAGTTGATAGAGGCGATCAGCAGGATGAGTGCGGCAATGGAAAGAAATATGTACACAACAGACTTCTCCCCATGTTTTGAATTGTCGAAAGGAGAGGTGGGTTCAAAATAAATATCTCTAAGCGGGGTTAACGCAAGATCAAACTTTCTACCAAAGTGTGCCAGTACGTCACCTACGTACTTATCCATGAACGCCGGAAACTTCTTTTGCAGCGCGGCCACATCTGTATGATCGTTTAATTCTACATATACAAAATGATTGTGCGCCAGCCAGCCTTTGAACCATTGTTCATTGTAATAATTGGAAAATGGGATAATAACATTGAAGGAGAGGTGAGAGTTTACAGGCGCATCTGCTGCAATGCCCGTTACTTTCAGGGTAAGTGTTTTATCTACTTTTACTATTTTGCCCATTGGGTCGGCATTGCCGAAATATTTTTTAGCTGCACTTTCTGTCAGCACAATGCTGCCCGGCTCTTTTAAAACAGTGGAGGGGTCTCCTTTTAATAGTTTATAGGAAAACAAATTGAAAAAGCCGGAATCCGCGGTTAATAATTCCGGTTCACGGAAAGACTGGTTGTCTATAGTGATGAGCCCGGAACCGGCTTGCACGCGCACGGCTGCTTTAATATCGTTTGGATATTCATTTAATAAAGATGTTGCGTATGGGCCGGAGAGGTAAGCTACGCGCGGCTTAGTGGCATCGTACCCGCGCATAACGCGGTAAATGTTTTTCCCTTTCTTATGAAAGTTGTCGAAGCTATATTCATTATTGATGTACAGAAAGATCATCATGCACACTGTAATGCCGATGGTGAGACCAAGGATGTTGATCAGGGAGAAGACTTTGCTCTTCATAAGATTGCGCCAGGCGATCTTGAGATAGTTTTTAAACATAGCAAATACGTTGTTGGCTTATGCTATATCGTCTGCGAATGCAATGCCTGTTTAGTAAGCGATTGCTAACCAATAATTTATTGCCTGTAAAGCAATAGTGACTGTCCGGTTTCGATACACTATGTGTTCTATTGTGATGAGGGCCTGATGTTTATTGTCGGTGCTTTGTAGTTACTGCTATACCGGGCTATGATGATAGAAGGCATGAACTATTGATAAAAATTATAGTAGAGAAGATAAATCATTATTACCCGGGTAAAATTTATTTGCCTATTTAATTGTAAGTTTTTATTTGTCTACCGACGGTGTCACTTTTTGTCTTGATACAAAAAGTAACCAAAAAGATCAAGGCTGCAGAAAAGCAGGCTAAAAATTGTCCTGCCCGCCGAAATCCATTGAACTCGCCACTTACAGCATAATTAAGTAAGTTGCTTATGGCTCAAACAGCAATGGATTTTTCCGGCGGTCATAACAATTTTCTTAACGCAGCTTTTCTGAGGCCGGATGTTTCTGCTAAAAAAGCTGATTGGGGGAGGCAACTATCTGTTGACTTTGCTGGGACAATAGAGAAGACAAATATATGTTTATGCTGTGCAGGTGCGTGACATTGCATTTCCAGCAGGTAAATGAAGTGTTGCGTGTAAAAATATTAGGTAGTTTTAAAGTATGAAAAAGACAGCATGGTTTAACCGGCACTTCCCGGTGATAGAAGATAATGGTTTGTTGCCTGTAATTATTGAGCGTCTTGCAGGGGCACCTGTGCGCTTGCAGGAGTTGCTGGCAGATGTGCCTGAAGAAGTACTAACAAGAAAGCCTGATGATAAATGGTCTGCAAAGGAGCATGCGGGGCACCTGGCAGACCTGGAGCCTTTGTGGTATAGCAGGCTGGAAGACTTGCTGGAGGGTAAGCCGGAACTGACGGTAGCAGACCTGACCAACCAGCGCACGCATAACGCTAACCACAATGCGTCTACTGTTGCAGAACTGATAGCAGCGTTCAAAACATGGAGAGCAAAATTTGTTACGCGCCTGTGGCAAGTGGAAGAGTCAAGCCTGGAGCATACAGCATTGCACCCGCGGCTGCGTACACCTATGCGTATTATAGACCTGGTATATTTTGTTGCAGAGCATGATGACCACCATTTGTCTGCTATCAGGGAAATGATTGTACAAGCGTAAGCCTTGCGGGGGATGTAAATGAAGGGCTGTAAGATTTTAAAAGCGCCCCTACACCGAAGGTGTGGGGGCGCTTTTTTATAAAGATATAGGGATGTAAAATAGACTAGGCGTTATGCAAACTCCAGTAATGCTTCTTCCAGTTCTTCGCTGTAGGAACCTTCTTTCTCTATGGCAAATAATTTATCGTATGTGCCAGAGAAGTTCATGGCGTTTAAAACAAGGTGGGCTTCAATGGGTAGTGATTCACCTTCTATAGAAAGCATATTGAGGATCCTGTCAAAATCATAAGAAGAGGGGATCAGTTCCAGTGTGCCGAACAGCATGCGGTTATTACTTGCCAGATAACTTAATGTCTTGCGATAATACTTTATGCCATAATCATCCACAATGAACATGCGAACTCCTTTTGGAAAAAAGAATTCGTTCGGGGCTTTATGTCTGCTGCTGTTTTTTCCACAATAAATTTTATAAAAGATAGCTTCCCGGGTCTGCATTTCTACTATCAAAAATAAATTACTCATTGCCCTTTGGATTTTAATTAAGGTCAATAGTAGGCAGAAGTAAGTTATTCTAACCCCGTTTTTTTCCCCTTTTTATGATCAGCTTCAATGTTTTGTATATGCAGCCGTTTATGCATTTGAATAGGGGGTGCTATGCAGTTTATTTGCTTTCAGGTAAATGTAATCGCGTTGCGCATCGATAATAATGTTGAAACGTTTCAAAACATCGCCACCAATAATGCTCATCTTTTGCCTGCCTATAGCTCCCTGGAAAAAACCTGCAGGTACATTTACAAGTTTCTCGTTACCGATCATAAATGTGGGTAAGATCGCTTTTTTCACTTTCAGTACGTTGCCATAAGAATCCTTTAAAGATTTCTCATCTATCGTTTTTAGCTGTCCGTCTATTTTGTTGTTTGCAACAAACTGGTCATCGAGCAGTAGTGTGCCGGAGTAGCCGGAGTGGATCAGGAATTTATTTTCATAAGCGTTGCTGTCCGTTTTGCAAGTGGCTTGTAAAAACAACAGATCGCTTTGCCTGGATAGCTTTAGCTGTGTAAAATGTTTAGCTTTTGCCGGAAGTGTGGTGTGGAGTATGATCTGTTTTTTATCGAAATCTATTTCTACTACTTTGTTTGCAAACAAGTCTGTGCCAAACTTGCCGTCTGTATGTGGTCCTGAATTTTTATTCTCCCAGATAGCAATATTATTCCAGGTAAGCGTACCTATACTTACGGTATTGCTTTTACTGTGCCGGGACGTATTGCCTGCGCCACCCCAACTGCTCACACTATCCGTTCTTTCAAATTGCAACGATTTCATTTTTTGTGTAGCCTCTTCTATTAGTGTAACTTCAGATGAAGCAGTATGAAACATGAGGCGCACGGTGTCTGCCTGGTTAATGATGGCTTTTACCACCATGTTGTTAGCTTCTGTAAGGTCAAATGGTATAACCTGGGTGGTGGCAGTATTGTTGTGTTTGTTTTGCGCGGATACGATAGTGGTGAACACAAATAGAGCGCAACAAAGAAGGATGTGTTTTAACATGCTAATGGATTTACCTGATGCAGGTTTGTTTTGTAAAAAAGCAATTTACTGGAAAATAAATAAATAGTTGTACAGCGCATGCGACCAATACATGGAGGTGGCTTGCATTGTTATCAGAAAAAAATACGATGCTATGCAACGGCTTTACAAAAAAAGCAGTCAGTTGGCGAAAAATATTCAACTCGTTAAGTAATAGGTTGAGCAGACCCTTTACTTCACAGTCCAAATGAAAGGAGGGCGTGTTTACGCCTTCCAATTCTGTCACTATCCTATTTTTTTATTAACTCATTAAATGCGCAGAACATAGCATGTTTTGTACTGTTGAATTCCGTGCCTGGCGTGGTTTCATCTCCCTGCCATTGATATTGTGCATCCTTGTTTTCATCCAGGTATTCCAATAAAAGTGTAATGGTATTCTCCTGGACATTGTAGATACCTGTTCGTCTTACAGATACAGGGGCATCGTCCAGCATGCCCAGGCGGTAATAAGTATAGCCTTGTTCTTTACTTACAATGAATGTATATATGCCTGCACTGTTAAAGCCGGATGTTATGCCTGTTTCTTTTACTTTGGGTAAGGTTGCCAGTGCATTGACCATTGCTACAAACTGCTCACGGAAGTGTGTATATTGATAGCGGGTTATTTTTTCCTGCACTTGAAGTAACGATGGGGAAGGGAATATGAAATATTCATTGCATATTTTTTCCTGTCCATCTTTGTCTTTTTCTATATAACTATCGTTGACTATATCGGACAGGAAATTGGTATTGGGAAAATGCTTTTCAATATGGAAGATATTGCCCTGCTCGTCCTGTACCATAATGGGAAGTTTCATATATGGTGTGCAATGAATAGCCTGCACTGCACGCAGACGGGCAATGTGTATAGCCATGTCGTTGCTATAAATAAGCCATGTAGTTAGTTCTCCTTTTATATGCAATGCTCCGTAAGGATTGTTACCTGTAATGCTATCGCAGGCGAGGTTACCTCCTATGTAATGGATGTTGCCATTCAGTATAATGGCGGGAGCAGCTATATCGCCAAGAACTACTAAAGCGGGTGAGCTTTCCGCATCACCAACTTTGATATATTTTGTTGCCGTAAGATTTTTGCGAAAAATATATCCCAGTATGTAAATGTTGGGATGCTCGTTTATAATAACGGGCAGCTCCAGTATGTCTACTTGAACATCTTCTTCCGTTAGCAGAAATACTGCGTTTGCTTCGTCGGGAAATCGTACATCGTCATGCAAGTTATAGATGGGGTGACCTGCAAGGTTTGTTAGACTACCAATAATGGCAGCGGCATCAGACCTGTTAATTACTTTAAAGGGGATATTGTTATACACCAGTGATGCAGGAGGCGGAACAGGCGCATGATCTTCCCGGTCAAAGAATAATGACAGCCATGCATCGAAGCTTTGTTTGTATTGTTGTTGTGCTGCTTCGATCAGCCTGTCAGGGTCTTCTACAGGTCCAAGGTTATAGTTTTCTTTTAACCAATCAAGGTATGCTTTATGGTCCGGGCTTTCTTCATAGTCGTCTTCATCTTTATAAAAGTATGCACTGTCAAAGTCTACATATATTTCAGCATCGTACGTAAGCATCTGCAAAAGCTCCAGTATGTTCCGGGCTACTATATGTATGCCGCCTTCATCGCCAAATACGGCAATGGGCATTTGATCTACGGGCTTGCCGGTGCCATCATTCCAGATAGTGTAAAATGAACCTGTACCATTGGCTTGTGCAAAGGGATTCAGACGGTTTAAGAAGCCTTTGTTTCTAGCCCATGTTTTTAGCCCCGTTTTATCGTCTTCTATTACACCAAATCCTTCGGCATAGTATTCAAAGGAAGAAACATTTTCCTGGAAGTCAAAAAGCTTTAGCAATGCTTCGGGTAATTTCATTTCTTTGCCGTTTTCTTCTGAAGCGTTTTTTGGGTTTTTATCAGGAAGAATAAAATCAAACTTTTTCGTTACACCATTTTTTAAAGAAAGAATTTCATTTTGCAATAGTTCTTCTAATGAGCCTGCTACCACGTTGCGCTCCCAGGATTCGTTTTGCAGTTCTATAATTTGCCCGTATGTTCCTTCTTCGCCCGGATCTGTGTCAAAAAGCAGGCAATCGCCATTGTACCCTTGTGCAAAGGGGATCCACCCGGGATTGGAATAGTTGCCGGTTTTTATTTTCCTGGAATATTCAGGCAGATCGGGCATTTCATCCTCCTCATTTAGCCCATCAATATCGCTCCATTCTTCTCCAATCCTGTTAAAGGGTATTAAGCAATATGCCCAGTTATTAACGTAAAAGCTGAATGCGCTTGTGACTACGTTATATGTTACGTTGTTTATCTTATAGAAATTAACAAGCGCGTCAGGAATAAGGATGTTAGATGCTTTATCAATGAGTGTATATTTTTTTATATCGTCTTCCGTTATGCCGTGTGTGAGGTTATAATAAGGATTATTGACAGGAACAATTGCTGTGGTGGTGTCTATCCATTCTTTCCATAGCGGAATGTAGTGCATAAAAGCTGCATCTACTGGCAATGTATCCGGTATAGCAGGTGGTTGATATGCACTGATACTAATGCCGGTAATATTATTCCCTTTTATTGCAAACCACAAAGAGATGTCCTTTAATATAAGCGCCCCGTTACTATCACTATCAAATAGTTTTACCCGTTTTTCTTTATGGGCATTGTAGAAGGCGATTGCATCTTGCCTGTCAAAAAGTAATTGCCCTGTAAAAGTCCTTACCGGGCTGAACGAATGTGAGCCTTTTACCAGGCAAACGTCAATGCTTTCTGCATATATGCCGTCTTTGGAATAGGCTGCTATGCCATGTGCATCCCATGTGTAGATGTTGTTGTATTGGGTTTTTGTAAGCCGGCATTCACCGAGGATATTCTTTAGCGTAAGAATATCTATTGGGAATTGGAGGTTTACTTCATTAATCTGAAACGCGTTTTCTGTTAAGGATAGCTGCATCATAGTTTTAGCCTGAATTTTTAATGGTGCTTTTCTGCAACGAATTTGTTGGAAAAGTTAGTGTTGCCTAATGCCTTAAATACATCGTAATCCGGCAAAACTTACCTAAAGGTAATTAAGTTAAGAATTTAGCCATAAGGAACACAAGGCCATTACACCAGAGGTACAAAGAGAAAACCTTGTGATCCTGGTGCATACTTTGCGCTCTTTGTGGTTAACCAGGCGGCATTAAGAATTTAGTAAAAAACGGACAATCTCTTGCATGCCGCAAAATTTTACCGCCTGCATTGTAACTTTTCATTTCCTGCTACGTACCGTAAGCAAGCCGTAGTGCTTGTACAGTCAATGCACTTAGTGGTAGTCATACATACATTTTATCAGGTAAAAACAGCCTACTGTTATGGTAAGAAATAGCTGCGCTCTGTACTTTTTTTTCTTGTTGGTATTAACAGGCATTACCTCTGTGCCTGTACAGGCGCAAGAGTCATCTATGGTTCAGGATTCTATCTATTCTGAGACCCTGCAGGAGATGAGAAAAATTGAAGTGATCTATCCTAAGGGGTACAACCCCGCTGCTGCGGATAAGTACGAAGTATTGTATTGCCTGGAAGGAATACCCGGCTTTGCGAAAGTTGAATACAATTTTTTAACGGGAGAAGGTTTTATCCCTAACCTGGTACTGGTAGGGTTGCCAAACAGTGTGCGGAATGGTGTGAATATGCGTGACAGGGATTTTACACCCACACATACTTATGGTGAAACAGGCGGTGCAGACCGTTTTCTTACATTTCTGAAAAAAGAATTATTGCCATATATGCAAGCGCACTATGCAGTGAAGAGTAAGGGACATACGCTGTATGGCGGTTCGCTTGGCGGCTTGTTTGCAGTATATACTTTTCTTAAAGAGCCTGCTTTGTTTACCTCCTATATAGCAATTGATCCAAGTCTATGGTGGGATAATTTTTATTTAATAAAAGAGGCGCGCCAGTTTATAGCGAACCCGGCTGAACTGCATAATACACTCTGGTTGGCAGGCCGCGAGGGGAGTGCTTACCAGTATATGGGGATTGCTCAAATGGATTCTGTGTTGTCATCCAAACAGTTGGCAGGCTTTACCTGGAAACGCCAGTTGTATGCTAATGAAACGCATTACTCTACGCAGTTTAAAGGACTGTGGGATGGCCTTAAGTTTTCTTATGGTGGCTTTTATGCAGCTACAGGTGGTTATCCTGCTTCGCGCCAGCTTATGATAAAGCCGCAAGGCGGTATTGTAGTTAAGGGAAAACCTTTTAAGCTGATCTGTTACAATCTTGCCGATAGCCCTTATGTACACTTTACGACAGATGGCACAGAGCCAGCCGTAACATCCCGTTCCTTAGCGGGAGAGCAAACAGAACTGACTTTGGATAAAACTACTTTGGTAAAATTGAAATCCATAAGTATGCGGGAGGAATACAATAGGGAAGATAGCGTACTATTCGAAACAGGGCGCGTGTTGCAGCCAATGGCATTACCTGGTGATATAAAGCCGGGCGGACTTCACTATGTTTACTACGAGGGTAATTGGGATACGATGCCAGACTTGTCGCACTTACGACCTATGCGGGAAGGAAAGGCAAGCAATGAATTTGATTTGTCAAACTTTCCCGTACAGTCCGGCTATATACTTTCTATGGATGGGTATATAAAGATAGAAAGGCCCGGGTACTATATTTTTACGCTTGGAGGCAAAAATTTTAAAGCCTTCCTGGATGGTCAACTGATCTTAGGCAATCGCATCACAGGCATTGAACAATCTTATATGGTTCCTTTAGCAAAAGGGGTTTATCCGTTGCGTATCCAATACCTGCATATTAAAGGTGATAATAACCCAACGCCATTGTATCTAAAACCTGAAGATGTTACAGATTTTGCCATTCCACCGGCTATGTTGTATAGTCATTGAACATATTTGATATAGCTTATAAATGGCAGGTAGCATACACAAAAAAACGCTAACGATATTGCTATCATTAGCGTTGTTACCTACAGTTGGAACTTGCCTGGTTAATGACCAGCTATTTTTATTTTTTGAGTACTAAAACCTGGAACGTACCATCTTTTATTTTTGGCCTTGTGCCGGCTGTAGCACCGGCTGGTAATGCTTCAAAGTCTGCCGTTGGCAAATAGATAGTGTGCGTAGCCTGGTTGATCGTAATTGTTTTTGCACCGCGCTTTGTCTGTATCGTTTCTACTACTTTGTATTCATCTTTCGAAACCTGCTTTACAGCAGTTATTGTTCCTTCACCGTTTGCGGTTAAGATCAGCTTATTGTCTACGTCAAACACAGTACCATCTGTACCGGCGCCTATTGGTACCTTCGTTACTACGTGGCCATTTGTTGCATCTACGACTACCAATTCTTTTTCACAAGTAGCAAACAGGCGTTTGTTCTTTACATCAATTGCAAGACCGGTAGGGCCTTCTGCACCCAGGGGCCAATGCGCTACTACTTTCTGTGCTGCAAGATCAACAACTACAATTTCATTTTTATCTTCTGCATTTACAAATAACTTGCCTGCTCCGTCACTCGCTATGGTTTCCAATTTGGCGCCATCTAAGCTGATGGTGGCAACCACCTGGTCTTTTGACGGATCTATCAGGGAAATATCGCCCCCTGAGTGATTGCTGGTGATAACGCGCTTAGATGCTTCGTCATACATGATCCAGTCAGGGTTTTTCCCTACGCTGATCTGCCCCTGTATTTTGCCGGATTTCAGGTCAAATACAGTTACTGCGTTCAGCTTTCCGTTACTGGTGTAACCTTTACCAAGGTCGTGTACCACAGCAATGCCATGCACACCTGTGGTGCCGGTTATTACACCTACGGAATCGCCTGTAGTTGCATTCAATATGTTCACCTGCGTTGCGTGCGAGAGGTACAGCCTGTTATTGGCAGCATCGCACAGTGCGTAATCCCAGCCTCCGGGGCTGGCAACATGAAAGGTGTTCACTAATTTGTAGCCGGACTGGGCAGATGCTGCTAACGCTGCAGCAAGTGCCACCAGGGAAAAGACAAACTGCTTCATTAAATAGATTTATGGTGGTAAACCTAAAACCACTTTCTGTAGCAATTCTGTTCTTTTTAGAAAAATCCGTACTTAAAATTTATAACTGTAGCCAACGCGAAATACCTGGGTTTCATAATAGTCTGTGCTTTCCAGCCTGAAACCGGCACCGTTAATGACGCGTTTTATCCTCAGGGTGTTGAATAAATCTGTTGCGTTGGCAAACAGCTCTCCCTTGCCTTTCTGGATCTGTTTTTTTACGCCTGCATCAATGGAAAAGCGGGCGCCTATTTCTCCTTGTGGAACGAGGTCTTTAGCCATATACGCACCAGTCAGTTGAATTTCTGTATTGGAAGGTAGTTTAAACTGCCCGTTGAACTTCACAAAACCGGAAACACGCTCTTCTTTGTCTGCGGAATAGATGGATGGCACGGGGTATTTATTTTCTACAGTAAAAGCATCTATTGTATTGCGGTACACATTACCGTTTACATTAAAAGATATGCGCGGGGAAACTTTTTGTTCGAAGATCATTTCTACGCCAGAGTTATAGCTCCTGCCTGCATTTTGAAATACATGATAGATCAGTGTGCTGCCAGGTGTGGTAGTCGCAATCCTGGCAATAAACCCATCTATAATGCGGTGATAAGCGGCGGCGTAGAGGCTGCTTCGCCTACCAGTGATCTTATAGCCGGCTTCCATACTGTTGGTAAACTGTGGGCGAAGGCCGGGGTTGCCAACTTTTATAATTTCAGCATCATCATACTTAGGGAAGATGCGTATATCTACTTCATTTGGCCTGTCTACGCGCCGGTTGTAAAACACGGAGATTTTATGGCGATCATTGAATTTGTAGCCGAAGCGAAATGTTGGGAAGGGTTCTGTATAAGTATAACCATCACTCTTATATACGGCATGCTGTGGGTTAACGCTGTAACTCAGGTTCAGGTACTCAATACGTAACCCTGCTTCCAATTCTACCTTCTTGCTTTCATAGACATAACTTCCGTATAAAGCAGGTATTGTTTCCTTGTAATCTGCCCATCCGCCGGCCGTAGTGTCCAGTGGGGAATTAAGGCCAGGAAAAAATTGCATATTCGTAGGGATTGTTCTGTAACGAAGCTTGGCGCCAGCTTCCAGCCTGCCATGTTTCAGCGGGCGTGTATAGTCTATAGACAGGTCTGATACCTGCTCATCGGAAAGCAATTTAAAAGCATCTGACCCGGTATAGGTTGGAAGGATATTGGTGAAAAAATATTTTTCATCTTCGCGGTGAAAAGTATAGTTATAAGAAACGTTTAGTTTATGTCCCGGCTGTGTAAATAAATGTTGCCAGTTAGCAGATGCCGTTACAGTTGTTTTCAATTCATCTTCCAAAAACTGCCAAAGCCGTAGCTGTTTGCTAAGGTTGTTGTTATAGAATGGCTCATCACCGCGGTCAATAATTTTTTCGCTGCTATATAATCCTGAAAAAGTAAATGTATTGCTGTTGTCCAGTTCCCAATCTACACCTCCTTTAGCAGTGGCAACAGTTGTGTTGCGGTTCCTCTTGGTTTGCTGGCGAATGGTATCGCCCGTATCATAAAACCTGTCTACAAATTCATTTTTATTGAGTGTCCGGGTATATAACAGATCACCTTGAAAGAATGCATTCAGGTTGTTTTTCCTATAGTTCATCGAAAGCGAAGGGTTTAGTTTTGGCGTAGCCTGGTACTGGCGGCGTATCCCCGGCAGGTTCTCTTGTTTAATGCCGAGTGCGCCCAGGCCCGCAGTAAAGCCTACTTTCCCGTTAAGACCGTGCTGTTTGCTTTTTTTGTAAATAATGTTGATGATGCCGGCTGCGCCGTTTGCATCATGCTTAGCTGACGGGTTATTAATGATCTCGATTCGCTCAATGGCAGATGCGGGTATATTGTCCAGGCTGGACTGGCTACCAAAACCGGTAAGTGCGGTTTGTTTGCCATCTATTAATACAACTACTTTATCACTACCTCTTATCTGTATTTTACCATCATCGCCAGTTGTTACACCCGGCAGGTTTTTCATAGCCTGTAAGATGGAACCACCTGCCTGCGAGATGTTGTTTTCTACTGAATAAGTTTTTTTATCCATCTGGCCGGAGAGCCCTTCCTTACTTGATTTAGCTACAACAGCTACTGTTTCCAATGCAACGGTATCAGCCACCAGTTCTGTAGTGCCTATATCAATGAATGTGCTTAATGCACCCACAAAGTATTGTTTATTCAGCGGCTTATAACCTGCCCGCTCAAAAGCGAGCAAGTAGTTACCAGGTTGAACATTTGCAAATGTGTACTGGCCCTTTTCGTTGCTGATGGTGCCTGCGAGAAAACTACTGTCTTTAAGTACTTTAAGATAGACGTTTACATACGCTACAGGATGCTTTACATCGCTATCTTTTATAGTGCCGGAAACAGCAATTTTACCAGCCTGTCCTGAAGCTGTTGCAACCACTGTTGCAAAGAGAAGGCATAACACAATAGCTCGCATACTATACAGATTTTGCTTATTAAAAAAAGCAAACCTATTCTGCGATCTTAAAGAAAGTCTGAAGCTGCATTATCTTTTACTGGCGATACACTTTAGTAGGAGGCCTGCCATGTTCTGCTTTATACATCGCAGAGAAGTGAGAGATATGCGTGTATCCTACAAGCTTTGCTACTTCTGTAATAGACTTACCATCTCGCAAATACATTTCTGCCCGCTCCATTCTTTTCTGATGATAATAACGATGTATGGTAGTGCCTGTAAGTTTTTTGAACGCGATCTTTAATGTGGTTTCGTTGGTGTCTAATTGTTCTGCAAGGCTTATGATGGTAAAGTCACTTCGTGCAGGTAACTTGTCCAGGTAATCCCTGGCCATTTCTGCAAACCTTTTTTCTTTTTCCCTGATACGTATGCCATCCTGTGGCCTGGAAAGTTCGTTGACAATAAAAGCGAGAACAGTATGCACCCTGGCTTTTACTAACAGGTCCACAACTGTTTTTCTATACTCAGGCAGTTGTAGCAAAGCAAATAATTGTTCTTTCAAAGTGCTGCTGGCAGGCACTGCTTCCTTCCAGTAAATGCAAGCACCGTTATTATTGTTGGTAAGTGATTTTACCTGGGAGGCTATGTCCCGTTCTGCCTTTAACAGGCTGCCCAGGAAAGATTCCGTCATTTGTATGATAAAGAGTTCCGCCAATCCCGGTCGGTCCCATGATAGTGTATTTCCGGAGATATAGACAAGATTGCTGCTATTGCCCTCACTTAGTACGGTGTTAGTGTGTTGTGCAGCATCCGCTAGCAATAGGGATGGGCATTTTATTCCAATCAAAAAGATAAAGGGCTTTCCTTTTTTTAAAGAAAGCGATTGGCCTTTTTTTACTTTGTCTGAAAAGTATTCAATACGAAGGTCTTTTGAACTGTACAATTCCACGGTAAGAGAAGTTAAGCGATAAATTACCGTCCAGATTCTAAATAAATTCTGAAGTTCAGTTAAGTGTTGCTTCAAGTGCGTACAAAGAGATATAAACTATTTCTACTATGTTCCTACTGTGTCTACGTGGTGAAAAAGTTACTTCAATTTAGAAATGGATGGTAAAGATGTGCCTGCCTGTCTCATACTGATAGGTGATGCGCCAGCCGTTTAAGAAACAGATCTGCTGTACAATAGAGAGGCCCAAACCTGTAGACTGAGAGTGTTGGTTGCCTTTTTTAAACCGGTCAAATAACTGCTCGGCAGGAAACGTGAGCGCAGGGCCGGAGTTTGTAAATCTTAAAAAAGTTGCTTCTGCCTGTACTTCAAAGTGCCCGTTTTGCGGGGTGTGATGCAGCGCATTGGCAAACAAATTGGAAAGCAGCATCTCCATTAAAAACCGGTTGGCAGTAATAACTACGTTGAGCGGGTATAAAGTTACTTTGATACCCCTGCTTAAAAAGAGTTCTTCCATCTGGTCGAACAACTGGCTTACGAGTGTGCCCAACTCTAGCGCTTCTTTATCTGCGTAAGCATTGTTTTCCAGTTTAGCCAGCAATAGCAATCCTTTGTTCACTTTTCTTAACCGCTCTACGGCTGCCTTTGCCTGTACAATGTAGATAGCCATTTCTTCGTCTATCTGCATCTGGCTGATGCGGTCCAGCTTTGACTGTACAATACCCAAAGGCGTTTGTATCTCGTGTGAAGCGTTCTCCGTAAACTCACGCAGTGCAAGGTATTCCCTGCGGCTACGCTCTGTCAGTTCTACCAACGAAATTTTCATTTCGCTAAATTCAGTGATGGCAGAATCTTCGAAATGAACTTTTTCCGGCCTGCTGAGCGAATATGATTTTAGCTGTTTTAGATTAAAGAAAAAAGGCGCCCATAATTTTCTGCTTAACCGGTAGTTGAATAACACACCTGCAAAGACCAGGACTATACCTGCTCCTCCAAGCAGGGTGAAGATAACCTGGTAATATTTATTCCAACCGATATACGTAAGCATTACGGTGATCCGGTATGATGATGTGCCAGCCTGCTTTACTACACGCAGGTATTTATAGTCTTCGTAATCTTTGCCAACATGATCGTATATTAAAGAATCGCCAGTTTCACGCATGCGGACATTACTGCCGGGTTGCAACTCCTGTATATCTACCAGCGGATATTTGATCGTGCGTCCCTCTTTCAGTTCATCGGCTATCATATCTGCCTGCAGGTCTAACTGCTCTATCATTTCCTTTTCTACCAGCGTCCTTATCACAAAATATAAGAGGATGCCTGTCAGTAATAAAATTACCAACGAGGAGATAAGAAAATTCCGGGTAGTAAAATGCAGCAGTTTCATTTCTTAATCCATTTATATCCCATTCCGTACACCGTTTCTATATAGTCTTCCCCGGTGTTCTTACTGATCTTTTTACGCAGGTTCATGGTATGCGTGTATATAATGTCATAGCTGGCGGCGAGGTCATAATTATCTCCCCATAAATGAATGGCTATAGACTCTTTGCTTACCACTCTTTTTTTATTGATGATAAAATAAAGCAAGAGCTCATATTCCTTTTTTGTGAGGGCTATTTTTTCGCCGTGGCAGTAGACTTCTTTTGCCTGTGTATTTATTTCAAGGTCACCGGCTTTGATAAGCGCGCTGCCGGAAAATGATTTTCTTCTCTGTATGGCATTAATGCGTGCGTTTAACTCTTCCATGAAAAAGGGCTTCGTTAAATAATCATCTGCCCCCAGGTCCAGCCCGGTAAGCCGGTCCTTTAGTGAATCTCTTGCAGATAGAATGAGTACACCCGCTTCGGCTGATTTGTTTTTTAAGATCTCCAGCAGTTGCAGACCGCTACCGCCAGGCAAGGTAATATCGAGTATAACAACATCGTAGGAGTACAGCGCCAGTTTATCTTCTGCCTGCACAAAATCTATCGCGCGCTCGCACAAATGCCCTTGCTCCGAAAAGTAGGCATCCATTTCGTCTAATAAATCAATTTCATCTTCGACTAATAACAATTTCATTTGTAAACCATTTGCTGTTATAAAACGGGTATCGTACCTGCAATGACCAGTCCAAAATTATCTACGGCCAGTTTTATTAAGGAGAATAGTTATACAGACTTATCAACGGTGTTTGTTTTTGTGCTTAAACCACAAGATTTCTTTAGAATTACACTGTAGCATTTTTGCTCTATGTCGTTATCAACCATAATACACACAAAGCCCTTTCAAATTGAATTAAGAGCCAACCAGATATTCCATATCTGTAAAAGCATGATTTTATTATTCTTCTGAGTGAGATATGGAATATCTTTTAGTCCTTTTGCTTAAAGATACTACAACTTGTACATCAGTGTAAAGTAGTAGCCTCTTGGGTCGGAAGGTAAGATGCCTGGCCCCGGATACCCGTCTGCACGCCGGGTGAAATATTTTGCATTTGTCAGGTTATTAATGCTGCCAAATAAGGTAAAACGTTTCCAGTTATAACTAGCGCTCAGGTCCATTACCTGGTAAGCCGGAACTGCCCCGTCAACTGCTCTTGGTGTAAATTCCGCATTGGTGGCATCGGAATACTGTTTTGCTATATAAGAATATTGCAGGGTGATGTCAAAACGTTTGTTGCCAAATGAAACGCCGGTTCTGAACAGTACTGGTGGAACAAATTCAACCAGCTTATTTTTTATGGCGGTTTCTTGTGTATTAATATAACGTGCATCGATCAGCGCAAGGTTTGTATATACAGCCAGTTTATAACGGCTGGCGCCTTTTGATACTGCTTTTAAAATATCTGCTTCTATCAAGCCTTCAAAGCCAAGGTTGCGGCTGTCTGCAATATTTCTGCGGTAACGGTATGTTTCGAGACTATCCGGACTGGTAACATTGATAGAGCCGATCCTGTCATTATACTTTAAGTAAAAAACGGTCAGGTCATAGTATAGCCAGTCTCTTAATTTTCCACGGATACCGGCATCAACCGTATAACCTGTTTCATCTTTCAGCAAGGAGTCTACACGCGCATTCTGGTTTAGCACGCGTAAATCATTGAAATTGATAGACCGGTAATTTTGTGAAATGTTTGCATAGAATTCAATGCCCTCCACAGGCTTATATGAAGTACCTATGCCGAAAAGAATAAATGACCGGTTGTTTTGTTTTTGCTCATAATTTCTCAGGTAAGAATAGGGCGGGTATGGGCTGGCCTTTGTTGCATAATAACCATCTGCTTTCGTTGAAATATATTCAAAACGGGCGCCCGGTGTTATACTCCATTTGTCCGTAAGCTGAAAAATGTTTTCAGTAAACAGCGCAAGGTTTGTTCCCGGAAACCGGTAGTCAGAACCGGTACGCGTATCACCCAAGAAATCAAATGTTGCTCCGGATCCTGCATCTGCATCGCCCTGGGAACGTAATGTAAGGCCTTTGTAAATGCGTGCGCCGGCAAGGAATGTACTTGTTTGTCCTTTGATCAGTTTATAGTTGTGAAGGAAACGTAGCTCTGCACCGTAGTTATGGTATTGATCGATAAGCAGATCTCTTTTTCCTCCGGGATCAACACGGTCTATATAATTAAGAATGCCTAGTGCTTCCCTTCCTGCCTGAAGTGTGTATGTTCGCAGGTTTAGCCTTGTCTGTTCGTCAAATGAATAATCAAGTGAAAGGCTTATGAGATTCCAGTTAACCTTAAACCAATTCCGGTCACGTACAGAAATAGAAGGGTCTTTGTTGAAGTCCACATCTGTTAACCCACCTGGCTGTTGGGCCAGGTAGTGCATAAACGTATATTCTCCTGTTAGCTTAAGTTTACTTGTGAGCGCATAATCAAGATGTACGTATGCATTCTGCTGATCAAAGTGACTATTGGGGCGCCAGCCATCTGCTCGCTTGTATTGGAGATAAGCGTAGTAATTTAATTTGCCTGTTGTGCCGCCAATGCTATTGAAGCTATTGAAAAATCCAAATGAACCTCCTGTTTGTCTTGTAACAAATTCAAACGGTTTATCAGGAGCACCTTTTTTTAATTGAAAATTTACAAGGCCGCCGAATTGTGTTCCGTATTGCAGGCTTGCCGCACCACGTACTATTTCTATCCTGTCGAGCGCTTCGTTTGGCGGGGTATAATAACTTTCAGGATAGCCTAATGCATCAGCACTTATATCATACCCGTTTTGCCTGGTATTAAAATTAGATACCCTGCTAGGGTTTAGCCCTCTGCCGCCAATGCCTAATTGTATTCCGCCGCCATCATATTCCCAGATGTTCAAACCTGCTATGCGCGCATACACTTGCCTTGCATTGTTGGTGGCCAGGTTTGCGTTGATATTTGCCATATTGATCACCTCTGTTTTTTTACCGGCATAGATGGATGTGCCTTCTACCTGCCGAAGCTTTCCTGCGGCGCGCTGTGAAGAACCGGTAACGGTAACACTATCCAGTTGCCTGGTTTTTACGGTGTCTTGCTGGGCAAGAAGGGAAGTGCATATCAGCAGGCCTCCAAAGAAGAAGGCATAAAATAATTTCATCTTATTGATTGTGTTTATAAGGTAATATCCAGGTATAATGCTGCCAGCCGACAGCCTGTTTAGCCAGGTTTACAGTTGAGTCAATATATTGTGCAGAAGGGCGTCCGTTTAGTGCAACATAACCGTCTGCGTACACTTCCGGATCATTGATGCCTTTTTGTGCATATACCTGCTGTAAATAATGGGCGTACTGCACCATCATATCGGGTTGCGTGCTCATCATTTTTTCCTGTAGCGGTGTTAAGAATGTATTGTTAGCCACTTCATATTTTTTGCCGCTTGCTGGTTCCTTCACATAGAAAAAAGTATTGCCGGATTTTTCCATCAGCATTACTCTCCAGGAAAAACGATAGCCTTCCTCGCTCCAGAAAAGATGATTGGGGTAAACGAGGTAGCGGAATGGCAAGAGTAATTGCAGGAGGAAATAAATACCCAGCAATAAGAAAATGGAGCGCTGAACCGGTGGCTTGAAATAATACATTTTTTCTTCACCTTCAACAGTGCTGTTGCCCAGTAAACGCAGTATGCGATAATGTACGCTTTCATCAAAAAATACGAGACTACCAACGATCATCACATAAGGGAACATGCCTATACCGGGAAAAAATATTGCAGTAGAAATGTGGAACAGCAATACAAACGCATACGCGATAGGGCGCGTTTTTTTGTTGATCAAAAAGAAAACAATAAAGAGATCATATATAGCCCCAAACCAGCTAAAGAGATAAGCCACCCACGTTTTATACATAAGCGGCCCAACAAGTGGTAAGTGACTTTTGGCAGGCAGCCAGATCTTCATAGGAAGCGCCTGGATCAGCCAGTCATAATTCAGTTTTGCTATACCGGCAAATACATAAACGATCCCCATTTGTAACCGGATGACGCCAATGGTCCACGCAGGCACGTATAAGCACCTGATGGATGTATTGCGGCGAACGTCAAGTGAAAAATACCTGTTGGCCGGTAACAATATGAGCAGGAAACTTACAATGCTTACAAAGTAGTAATGGTTGAGATAGTTGGTAACATCAATCAACTCTACATAAGTAAAACTGAGGAAGAACAGCACTGTAGCTATGCGATAAAAAAAGCCTAACGCAATGCAGAGCGCTGAAACTGCTATAAGTATAAACAGCAGGTGCATACCTGTACTACCCAATGGTTTTGCCCACTGCCAGTCCATAAGGGGAAAATAAAATGAAGGCTTTACATACAATTCTGTAATCCAGCCTCTCGCCCAAAAACGAATGGTACTAAAAAACATCATTGCCCCAAATGCAATCCTGAAGACTACAAGTGGAGCAATAGATTTTTTATCTGTCAGGTACTTAATCTCCATCACTATCCTGGTAGGTTATGCGTATGCTGGTGGCAGATGCCACGTCTGTTTTGATCGCGGTTAACAGTAGTTGTATTTTAGTATAAGCGTCGTCTATGTAAGGGGAATTACTGTTGGTAAATGATGCTGACATAGGTTCCGGAATTGCCTGCAAGGCTGCTATAGCTGCATCAAACCTGGCCAGTACAGTACTGTTTAAAGAAGATTTGCCAAGGAGTAAGAGGTAATCATCAATGCCTCGCCCGGTGCCGCCTGTGTAGTAGTTTTTTAAACTGGTAAGGTTGGCTACTGCAAGGCTTACAGAAAAGCTGCCGTAATAACCTTCGCAATTAGTGGGGTAGGCGGTACCGCCAGACATTTTACCAAAAGGCCAGCCAATTCTTGGGCCTTTCATCTGGTCCATTTCAAAAGCCAGTTGGTTAATGATGTATCCCATAGAGCTACCTACATCCAGTTTAGTATTGGCAATGAAGCCTGCACGGTAATTGGTTTTCCATTGCGACAGCACATCAGTTACCAGTGACTTCATTCTTGACACAATATCCTGGACGTATTTTTTCCTGTTGGCTGCGCCTGCATCCGCAAACTTTGTTACAGCATCTGTAGAAAAAAACAAGTAATCGAGTGCAGGAAATCCCTGGATGCTGTCAGATGCTACAGGCACCGTAAAACTATAAGTGCCGCTGGCTATGCCAGCTTCTATGCGTTTGGTATTGGCAGGAAATACATTCAGGCTATTGTTCAAAGCTGCTGTGCCGCCCGGCCCGAAATAAGCAAATGCAACTTTCTCATAGCTGATATAAGCATCTTTGAAAGATACTTTTAGGGTGGCCTGCGAATTGGTAGAAGGGCTTGTCAAAAAAGTATTGGCAGCAGTCTCCAGTGCTTGCAGCTTTGCCAGCAGATCGGTATATGCAGGAATGATAAGTGTATCTGCATAGTTGGTAAGCATAGCCGTTTTAAATGCATCCGGCGCGTTGCCGCCGGTATCGTTGCCTCCATTATCTCCTTTGCTACAGGCGTAAAAGATAGAGGAAGTACAAGCTGCTACAAGCAAGAACATCCATGTACGCTTTTTCATATAAGTTATTTGTTTTAGTGTGTTTATGTAAAGCCAAAAGCAGACTACTTTCTTTCGAAAGAAATCTGCCCGTGGCTTTTATTGTTATCGTGAATGTTAATCCAGTTTTCCGTATGCCGCAGAAAGTATATCCCTTAGCTTGGTAATTTTTCCTTTTGTTTCCCCGGTTGCCGGAGTATCGTTTAGTGTCCAGTAATCCGTTTTAAGTGTAGTCAGCAGTACCTGGTAGTTGGCATCTGTTAACTTGCTGGACGCAGGACGGTATTTTAACGCAAGTGTAAAACCTAATGCTTCAGAATAGTCATGGAACCTTGCGGCAACATCGCCACCACGTGTGGATGATAACGCGAGGTACGCATCTGCGGAGGCTGCCAATGTTTTTTCCAGGTATTCTTTAATGGTTGCAATAGCTGCATCACGCGTACCATAATCTTTTGCATTGATAGCTGCACGTCCTTTTCTGAAAGCTTCGAAAATAATGCCGCCTGCTTTGATAGGACGCGCTCTCTCGAAGAAGTAACCACCGATACCCAATGGTCTTGCCGGGTTGGTATTGTATGGTGCTACGGTATAGTTGATAGCAGAGTCATAATCTTTAGGCAGGCCTATATAACCAAATGCCAGGTCCCAGTCATGCTGCATAGCAGTGCCTGAACCGGCTACAACAGTATTGTTATCATCATTTGGAACTTTGTTTAGTAACGTGATCACGTTTGCCATGCTCATGCCACCAAAAAAGCCTTTTACAACGAGTTGGTTAAACTCAAGGCCGGTATAGTTTACAAGGCGGTTGACTATTTTACCTGCAACGCCCTGGGACGCCGTAGCATTCCTGTTCTGGCTCATCAGTACCATTGAATCGGCATACGCTTTAAACGTAGCTGCATCATTCATTTTACCTGCTATATTCAGACCAGATGCATTCAGTGCATCAAAAGCGTAAGGGTAGTTAACAACCAGTTCGGCTGTGTAGCTGGTGTTGGCATTGTTCCAGAGATTATTGATCGTATCCTGGTTTAGCTGACGCGATGTGGCTTTGCCAAGGTAGGCACCAAAAGCCAATGACATGCTTACTCTTGCTGCTCCGTCTTTGTATTCAACATTGTCGAAATTGTATGTTGTAGGAACAGTGTAAGATGGGGTTTGATCTTTATCTTTCTTGCACGAGCCCATAGTGATCATGCCTCCGAGCGCTAATACATACAAACCTTTCTGCATACTTTTTTTCATCTGCGTATAGTTTTAGTTTTTCGATTTTGTTTGTGCAAAACAAGTTCAAATGAGGCCGGTTATCTTACGAGATCAGTAAAAAGGGAGGGGTGTAAACAAATGACAATCAGGTGACTAACGGTCATTAATTCTTTGTTTTTCGGGTGAAATCTTTAGAATTTCTTTAGAATTGAGTTTTAATAACGCGCGCACGTTAGCGGGGTCGAATGGAGATAAGCAATGATGTTGCCAGCGTTCAATAACTGTGGTGACTATCGCGATCGGGAAAAATATTAAGGGACGGGTGATTTGAAACCGGGCAGAATACAAAAATCCGTTCCCGTTTCAACCTCCTTTGCCATGCACTAGTCGTGGCAGGAGAGATATCGGAGAAGAATTTCACGGTATATTTTTATTATTGTTGCCCGGGTAAAATTTATTTGCTATCAAAGTGTAAGCATTCAACTGTCTACCGACGGTGTTACTTTTTGTCTTGATACAAAAAGTAACCAAAAAGATCAAGGCTGCAGAAAAGCAGGCTAAAAATTGTCCTGACCGCCGAAATCCATTGAACTCGCCGCTTACAGATTAAGTACAATAAGTTACGCCTGGCTCAAACAGCAATGGATTTTTCCGGCGTTCATGCCAATTTTCTTAACGCAGCTTTTCTGAGGCCGGACGTTTCCCGGAAAGATTAAAAAACAAGAAACCCCCGGTTTTAGCAATATGTTTTTTTAACTGTAAATCATTGCCGCAAAGAATTTCGAACCTTTTGCAGCATGCTTACCCGGACAGCAATGTTTATTTATTATTCATCGCTATTGCGTGAAAATTATTTCGATTGTGTTTTTAAAAATCGCTTTGTAAGATATTTCCGCACGGGTTCATCGTATAATTTTAAACAGAGATAGGCTAATAAGATACTGCCAATAACCAGGGCTGATGCACCCGGTAAAGATTCAGTGAATGTGAGGTTTTTATTCTTTACCCACGCATAGTACAGGTAGATGAATGGATAATGTACCATGTATAACGGATAGGAGATGTCGCCTAAGAATTTGCATATCCTGAGCGTGTATTTATTAGTCGTCTTTGCCGACGCGCCCAGGTAAACAAGTAATGGGAAAATAATTGCAAAACAGAAGGTATCGTACAGGCCATTCATCCATAAGTGTTCACTGCCGCCGACCCGTGGCATTGCGGATAAGATGACAATAGCAAGACTGCCTATCCAGAAAATGCCTTTTACATTAATTGGTTTAAATATTCTTGAGAGCAGTAGCCCTGCGGAGAATGAAAACAACAGGCGTAAAGAACCGCCAAGCATATTGTCGCCGGTTAAAGAGTAACCTACACATATATCGCCATACGGGCCCCATATGGCAAATGCCGCCAATCCGCAACCTGCAATGATAACAAGTATTGCAAGTGCTTTGGTTGGAAGTTTACGAATGAATAATGCGTATAGAATATTCCCGATGTACTCAAAGAACAGTGACCAGCTTGGCCCGTTCAAAGGATACATTTCGCCCACGCCACGGATCTCAAAACCTGTGGTGGCGGGAATAAGAAAGGCATTCAGCAAAGTGGCTACCAGCAGCATGGTGATGGATATTTTTGAAACATCCCATGTAGCACAGCCTTGCGTATAGAACATAATAGCGCCTATGACTGCACCAATAACAACCATCGGGTGTAAACGAATAAACCTGCGGGTAAGAAAGCCTTTTATGGTCATTGTTTTCCAGCGGTCATCATAGGCATAGCCAACAACAAAACCCGACAATATAAAAAAGAAGTCAACAGCCAGGTATCCATGATTTATTTTTTGGTCCAAGTGACTGGTGGCATAAGCTTCAAACAGGTGAAAGCATACAACGGTTAATGCTGCTATGCCTCGTAATCCGTCAAGTATGTTGTAGTGCGATTTGGTATCTGCAAATGCCGATGAAGATGTTATTGTGTTAGCCATTTCGTTGTTTGTAGTACAGTAGTTGCGTTTGTATGTTTCTTTTTGAAGCAAGGAAAATACGTAATTAATCTGAATGACGTTTTCGCAGAGTGCTTGCTGTTCTTTTAATAAAGAATCGTAAAAGTGGAGAATGCAGCACGCTCTTTATAATATGGGAGAATTGTTTGTTTTATAGCAGTAGCTATTTCATACTGCACTAAATGATGTTTACATGCGTATGGTTAATTATGCAGGCTGCCGGGCATTAAAAAAATACCGGATAAGGTAAAGGTTGCAGTCAGTATAAATCCAGGTACGTTTATTATCATTATTGTCCGAGTGAAATTTATTTGTTTATCAAAGTGTAAGCATTCAATTGTCTACCGACGGTGTTACTTTTTGTCTTGATACAAAAAGTAACCAAAAAGATCAAGGCTGCAGAAAAGCAGGCTAAAAATTGTCCTGCCCGCCGAAATCCATTGAACTCGCCGCTTACAGCATAATTAAGTAAGTTACGCATGGCTCAAACAGCAATGGATTTTTCCGGCGTTCATGCCAATTTTCTTAACGCAGCTTTTCTGAGGCCGGACGTTTCTCTAAAAAAACTGATAGGGGTGCTTTCCCAAATTTTGAATCCATTCTTTTTTTTCTGCAATCCTTTATGGGAAACGTTTACAGACAACTATCCATTGACTTTAGTCGGACAACAATGGGTTATTATATAGCAAGGGTAAAGAAAGTAAAACAGCAGGAGAGGGGCAGTGTAATAAGGCTATTTATAGGTAGTGTATGCTGTAACGTGCTAAGACGTTGCATATTTTGGAAGATCAAGATAGAAGGTAGTTCCTTTTCCTTCCTTACTTTCAAAAAGTAACTTGCCACCCATTTTTGTAATGATCCTGTGTGAGATGTGCATGCCGAGACCTGAAGACGGTTCACCATTCGTGCCGGGTCTTTTTGCTGTAGTAAACCGGTCAAATAAATGTTTCTGCAATGCTTCAGGTATGCCTATGCCATTGTCTGTAATACTTATCTGCGCAAAATGCTGGTTATCTCTAACGTCGATTGTTATTTTTCCTGTTGCTGGTGTAAACTTTATAGCGTTATCGATGATGTTGTTAATAGCACGTCTCAGTTTTAACCTGTCACAATAAATACTTATGGAAGGGGCTGCAAGTGCATAGTTCAGCTCAATGTTTTTATTCTTTGCTGCAACCTCACTTACTTGTATGCATTCGGACAAGAGATCATTTACACCGGCATCAGACCAGCGCATTTGCCCCTGGTCCATCTGTGCAAGCAGCAGCATATCTTCTATTAGTTCCAGTACGTGCTGACAGGCGGTTTGCGTTTGTCGCAGTAAGTCCCCGAAGGCATGAGTAGACAAATCAGGGATCAACAGATTCATGAGCGTAATAACGCTTGCTACCGGGCTTTTGAGATCATGGGCTAACTCGTGCAGCACATGGGATTGTTCATCCACCGCGCTTTTCAGATGTACCACCAGGTCTTGCTTGCTAATGGTGCCAATGATCTGGTCGCCTTCACCTACCAGTAGATGATCTGCCTGGTACTCGGCCATTATATCCAGCACTTCCTTAATGTCCTGCGATATAGAAACGACAGGCTTGTCACTGATACAATCAATAATGAGCGTATATGGTTTCTGCAGGTCTTTTTCATTCAGGATGCCCATTACCTGGTTTACATCATCTGTTATGACCAGTGGTCCGCTATATGCGCCGGTTTTGACAAGAGCGGCAGCCGTATAGCCATTCACCTGCCGGGCTTCGTTTCGAACAAGGGAAGCGATACTTACTTGCATTTACATTTCGATTTCAATAGGATTGTAAGACATGAGAAGCTTAAACTCAACCTTTATTAATTCACCTTCGGCTACCAGTTTAAAAACATTTTCACGCAGCACTGATAGCACCCGCTCTTTTGTTATTTTCTTTAAAATACGTTTGCTGATAAATACGGCTTCTACGCATTCCTCATTTATACCTACAGATTCAAATTCATTGGGTGTCAGCAATTCAAGTGATCTTGACAGCCCTAGTTTACCTTGCGCGGCGTTTTTTCCAAGGATCAAAATATCCTGGAATGGAGGAAGTCGTATCGCTTCAATCGTAAGCGAAATTGCATATTTTAAGGATTCAGACATGCTGATGCTTGTTTGCAGGGTTAATAGTACAATCGCATCCAAAGGTAGCTTCTTTTAGCACAATTGTATTTGTCTGTCTTCATTTTATGCCTTTACGGGTAAATGCGACTATTAGTGTAAAACGGGAAATTTGCTTTGAGTCACTCGTTTTCTTAGATGATCATATGGGGAAATATAGGTTGTACCTGTCGTATTACGACGTGTATAAATTGGTGAATTATCCATTCACGCCAATAGTAACTGCAGGAGATGGGAATCGTTTAAAGTGAGGATAGATAAACGTTATAGCGTAGAACCAAGATTAGCTTTTGCAAAGCAAACTATCCTTGTAAGTGAGTCCAGGTACTTAATAAGAGGTGAGGTGTGTTCAAATAGTGCAATGATGTTTATTGATGGTACATAATAATTTTCCATTGCACCAGAAGGGGATTATGTAAGCAATGATTTGAAATAAGAAAGATAAACTTGCATGAACCCGCATTTCTAATACTCATCTTGCTGTTCTTATGTTCTACATTTCAATATAGCATAATAAAAAATGCTGCTTGTATATTCCGAAGTGTATGGTGACCCTGGTAAAACGGGTGTGTAATCCACATGTAGCGAATATGCCTCTCTTTTCATCTGCTATGCTATATAGCCGCATCCGACTGCAAAATCCTGCTTTCGATTATTTATATTTGGCATACTACAGTTACATCCAGTTGAATGAATGCTCTATGACTAAACTATCAGTACTTCTTTTATTACTATTAGCCATTGCCGGTTGCAAAGTATCAAAAACAACAACGGCACAAGCCGAACATGCAAAGACAACTATAGTTAAAGAAAAGTGGCATTGGAATAATGCGCAGAAACAAAACGAAAGTGCAGGCTATGCGCAGGTAGTGAGAGTGGGAAATACACTCTACATTTCTGGTATTCCAACCAGCGATCTAAGTTCCAAAGGTGTAGCGAATGTTTATAAAGCGCTCGGCGATTGCCTGAAAGCTTTTGGCGCATCCTCAAAAAATGTGGTGAAGGAAACGCTTTATACAACCGATATAGAAACAATGAAGAAATGCAACGATCCAAGAAAAGAATTCTATAAAGGAGATTATCCTGCGGCCAGTTGGGTACAGGTAAGCAGGTTGTATGAGCCTGAAGCAAAGTTGGAAGTAGAACTGATCGCAGTGCTTTTGGGTGACGAGAAATAAGGCGTTGAAAAAATGCGCAACAAACCAGTTCCTCCTATATACATACCAATGGTGCGATATGTAGCTAAAAGGACGAGCCCAAAAAATAATTGACCACCAATTATTTTTTGGGCCCGCTGTGTACAAGACACGTCCCCCAATCTTTAATATTTTTGGAAATGTTATTCTTCGAGTTGTTTTAATTTATTTATTTCTATACAGAGCGGACACATACAAAAACCATTAACGCAAGAGCATTCATATACAGTTCCATTACAGGTAACAGTTGTACAGTTTGAACAGGCATTTGCCCTATTCGATGGTATCGAAAGCACTTTTACTAAATCATCCTGGTTGCCTAAAAAGACATAGGATTTTCCATCTTTACTTATCGCAACTTTCTTCCCCTTCATATCCTCCGGCGAGCTTACTGCTTTTATTTTAGCAGGGTCAGGTATAATGGCTCCCTCTTTATTAATAAACAAACCATTCAGATAAGTTTCTTTTATCTCCTGTAATTGTGCTGCCGTTAACTTAGCGCCATAGGTGCCATCTTTTAAAAATTGACAAATACGTTTACATGCCTCTGCATCTTTGCCATAAACATCCGTACCGCAATCACATTTTACTCTTGTTGCTTCTGCCAGTCTTTCCTGCTTCTTTGTTCTTGGGCCTGCTGATACACCTTTCTCACTGATGCTCCTACCTGCGTATTCATCAGGTACTATTGTTGCATTACGTTTTGTACTGGAAACACCTTTTTCGCTAATGCTTTTACCTAATCCTATGCTGATACCTATGTTTATTCCAAACGCCTTATAAGAAGTGCTTTGCGTAGCCTGGCTACTCTTGCCAAACGTCATCTGGTCTTCGCTGTATGATCCCTGTGCATTAGGCTGGCCTGAAGGTTTAAAGATGGAAACTTCATTTTTGATAGTTGGCCCCAGGGTGTAATTAGCTTCTCCGAAAACACCCAGTTTGCCAAAATAATATGCCATGCGCAGTTTAGGTATAAAAGCAAAGCCGTTGGTCTGCGTCTCGTTCTGACCGTAAGTGTTGTAAGTTTTAGTTTGTCCGTTTACAGAACTTGTTTGTGTAAGGGTAAAAGCTTTTTGTTTAAAGCTGGTGTATGCTCCGTTTAAAATGGGTGTTACTGTAAACGCGCCGAAAGAGAAGTTTGCCTGCACACCTGCCTCGGCTTTAAAACCTGATACATTGGGACTTCCACTACCATTTGCTGCAAGTGCCGGCGCACTGCTTTGCCCGGTAATATTAAAGGCAGTAAAGTTGCCCATGTCATAGTTTTTGTTACTGCTGAAATATTCGCCGCCTGCGTTAACGCCAAACGTACTACTCTCTGCTGCATTACTAACCAGGGGAACATAAAGGTTAGCATTGAACTGGGTAAGGTTAAGCATATTAGCACTACTCTTTACAGAAGAACCGGGGCTTGTAGTACCGCCGCCTAATGAAAGCAACATATTGCCTCCGGGATTCTTGCCACCTTTTACGATTATTCCACCTATAGGGTTTCCCGGTCTTGCCATATTGTTTTGCTGGGTTTCGTCACAGCCCGGGCAATAGTTGGTTCCAGGTAAAGTTTTTACGTTAACGATTTGCGCGTTTAAATTTTTTGCAAACGCAGCTATTCTTTCGGGCGATACTTTGCCATCATCTTTCGATGATAATGTTTGCAACTTGCTGCGATATTGCTCTATAGTTATTTTGTTTGCCTTTAATAGTCCGGCATTTTCTTTAATAAATTTAACCCGTATATCAGACATGATAGCAGTGATCTTGCCACGATCATTTAAAGTCGCGTTGCCATTTTCATCTACAGCTATTACCGGCGGGTTTGCCGCCAGCGCGCTATACTCTTTACAAAAGACAGCGTGAGGAAAATCGTCGCAACCAAGATCGGTAACATAGCATATAACCTGGTTTACATTAGCCCAGGAATACCAACAAAAGATAGTGTAGGAGTATGCGGCGGCATTCTTCGATGCCAGTAGCATACAGAACATAGTAATAGCTGTTGTAATTATTTTTCTCATAGTAACAGATTTAATGATTCAGTTAGCGCTAAGTGCAGTTAAGGTTTATGAAAATGATGTTTTGTGTGGTTGCGTTTTTAATGCTTTTTCTAAAAGCTAAATTGCAAAAAATAGCAGCGGCGGAAATCCCTGAATGTAGTGAGTGGAGATAAAGATGTGGCGGTAAAGAAGGGTGTGAGAGAAGGATTATATCAAAAACTTACCGGAGGTTTTTATAATAATAAGCTATGGCTTCGCCTAATGATGAAATGTGCAGCTTTTCATAAATATGTTTGGCATGGGTATTTACTGTAGTATAGCTAACGCCTAACTTATCAGCAACCATTTTGTAACTCAGTCCTTCTGCAAGCAAAGAAAGGACTTCATCTTCTTTAGCGCTTAATGGCGATTTTTCTTGTTTGGGCTTAAAATAGTCCAGCACCTTTTGTGCAATGGCAGGATTCATGGCAGCGCCACCTTCTATCACTTCCTCTATAGCTTGTAAGATGCGTTGTGGCTTATCGTTTTTCAGAATATAACCGCTTGCACCGTTTTTAATGCTGGTAAATATTTTTTCACTGTCATCATACGCGGTCTGCATCAGCACTTTTACAGAAGGGTGACTGGCTTTAATAATTTTTAGCCCTTCCAGCCCGTCTACTTCCGGCATATTAATATCCATAAGGATAAGATCCGGGTTAAAGGTTTCTATATCCCGGATGGTATTTTTGCAATTGGCTGCTTCTCCTACGACTTTGTATTCATCATTTAAACTTAATAATGCTTTAAGGCTATCGCGTCTGTCGGCGCTATCATCATAAATAAAAATACGGATAGACATATTTCAAATGTAACGAGTATTTGCAGAGATCGGTATCACTAAATTAAGGGACAAGGGGAATGCTGACGTCTATAGTTGTTCCTGCGCCCTCGGCAGACTTCAGGCCAAAAGTGCCGCCCAGCTCTTCGGCCCTTTTCCTCATATTGCTTAGTCCATTGCCTTTTACTTCATCCTGCCTAAAGCCTACGCCATTATCCTGTATCGTTAAGTGGATATGTGCGTCAGCCATACTTAACCTGACTGTGACATAAGTAGCATTGCTATACTTTGCAATGTTATTGATCGCTTCTTTGGTAATAAGCACAATGTTTTTCCGGGCATTAATATCCTTCAACTTTGTATTGACCAGGTTGTCAATGTGAATGGTATAGTAGATGTTCGTAACTGCCAGTATATCGTTAGCAAAGTTTTTTATACGGCTTCCGATCGTCATAAACTCGTCTGTGCCCGGCTTCATACTCCAGATAATATCGCCGATCTTATCTGCCAGGCTTTTTGCCTGTGTCTCTATTTTGTCCAGGATCTTTTGCGCCTGTTTTACATCTTTGTTTATAAGCTGGTTTGCTACAGCACTATTCAGTTGCAGGCTGCTTAAGGTTGCGCCAATGTCATCATGCAGGTCGGCAGTTATTTTTTTCTGCTGCAATTCGAGTGCGAGATGTTTTTCAAAATCTATTCTTTGTTCACTCAGCTTTTTGCGATAAAGCAGCCAAAAAATAAAAGCTGTTACAGATATAGCTACAAGTATCCAGAACCATTTTGTTTTAAAAAAAGGTGTTTCTATATAAAAGTTTAAAACGAGATTCGCGTTACTGACGCCATTGTTTACATCAATCGCCCTGACGTAAATTCTGTTATCACCATTGCTTAACTGAAGGTTTAGTGTATTGCCGCTTAAGTTAGTCCAGTTAGCTGTATTGTTTACCGCATATTGAATGTTTTTAAAATGTCCCGTAAGGTCTACACCGGCAAACTGGAGTGTAATATTGTTTTGCTTGCTCTTTAGTTTATAGTTGTCTGCTGTTATGGTATCCTGCTGATTAATTTTTACATTGATCAATTGTGCATTGATCTGTGTTTGAGGCATGCTATAGTTTGCAGGTATGGCTGCTAGGCCTGCTTCGGTAGCTACATGTAGCACACCTCTGTCATATAGCAAATCGTTCACCGCATTAGATGGCAATCCATCAATTTTTGAAATGTTTCTTGCGATGTATGTTACCTGGTTATTTTTCTCCGCATACGTAATAGCGCACACCCCATTTTTGCCGCCCAGCCAGATGTTGTTTTCATTGCCCGCTATACACAAAATATTTGCAGGCAGCATATTGTCGTTAGGAATGCTGGCAAACAATTTATTGTTTTTTACAAACAGCAAATCACCATTAATAGTAGCGGCCAGTATCATGTTGTTCTGGTAAAAGAGTGCTGTCAGTTTTGCCTCCTGCCCCAGGTATGTTACAGGAATATGTGATGAGATATTCTTTCCATACTCGTACGCATATAACCCTTTCGGCCCTATATAATAAATGGTATCCTTGCCGCCTTTTACCAGTGATAATGCCCTGTCTTTGGGCCCATTTAAATAGTGGTACTGTTTATTGTCAGTATTCAGTTTTACAAGGCCGGCATTGCTGCCAAGAATAATAATACTGTCGTTTAATACCGCAGCGCTTTTTAAAGAGGCCGCGTTGCCCCGTGTATAAAAAATTTTAGTTAATGGTTTTCGGTTTATGCTATACCCCATGTCGGTCAGTGCAAACGTATTGTTGCCCGGAAACAATAGTTCCCTTATCCACAGACCGGGGACCTGCGTTTGAATATGGGAAACTTTTTTGCCCACACCTGTAACCTGGCCATAATAATTGCCCGCAAATAAGTTCCCCTGCTTATCTATACCCAGGCTTAAAAAATTCTTATGTATGCTGCTATCTGTAACAGGAATAGTATGGATGCGCTGCGTGCTATAATACAACAACCCGCGATCTAATGTGCCAACCCATAGATTTTTATTCCTGTCCAGGGCAATGCATTTGGCATAGGGGATATACGTCGGTATCCCAACGGCCGACAGGTTTTCTTTGTTAAAGATGGAAATCGTGTCTTTGGTATCTATGCAATTAAGATAGTTTTCGGAGAACCTGGCAAATTGCAGATGTGAGTGCATCGATGCACTATCGATCTTATAGGAGAATGGTGCGAATTTTATTTTCGAAAATTTATAAACTTTCTCTTCTTTATTAAAAAGGTACAGGTTGTCATTGTCTATGGCAATTTCTGCTTTCGCAGGAACGGATAAGCTATCCATTTTTTTCCCATCCCTTAAAAAGATGATCTCATAACTGGTAAATTGCGTGGCAGGTTTTCTTTTCAGTTGGTATGAATACGCTACGGCAGTCTTTGTTTTGGAATCGGTTTCTGTTTTGAACAGGAATGCACTAACCAGTTTTTTATCTTTTACTATAATTTGTCCCAGGTTGTTACTGAAGGTAACGCCATTTTCCGCGTTATGGTGCACTGTAAGAAAGGCCTTAGATATTTCTTCCACAGCAGGGTCTGCAAGGCTTACAAATCTATTAGCAGCTTCGTCGAAGTAAACAGGAACCTGTTTGTAACAACTCACCCAGATCGTATTGCTTTTATCTACCACTATCCGCAACACATCATTGGAGGGTAAACCATGCCTGACTGAAAAATTCTGAAAATATTTTCCATCAAACCGCGATAAACCATTATCAGTTGCTATCCATAAAAAGCCTTTGCTATCTTCTGCAATATCATAAATGTGGTTACTCGCCAATCCATCAGCCGATGTAAACTGGTTTAACCTGGTGTAGGGTTGCCCATATACACTATGGCACCAAAGCAGGAATGCGATAAGACTGTATAGTGTTGTTCTGATAAGCGGATGCAGTTAAAAATTAAAACTTAGTTCTGGTATATAAATTTAATCAGAATAAGGATGAATGCAACTACAAATGTCTACCGGCGGTGTTACTTTTTGTCTTGATGCAAAAAGTAACCAAAAAGATCAAGGCTGCAGAAAAGACTAAAACCTGGGAGACCCTCGATTTTAATAATGTACTTTTTAGCTGCAAACCATTGTCATAAAAGGCTTCGAACCTTTTACGGTGTGTTTACCCGGACAACAATGTTATTTTAATAAATATGCACTATCTATTTCTTTTCAACCTGGGTCATTTCCCATGCTTTTTGCAGCAGCCAACGTTTTAGTGCCCTGTGCCGGTCATATTCCTCTCTCTCTTTCGCGGTCATAAAATCTGCTATAATATAGGCAATGTCTTTGTCCAAAAAACGGATAACGCGCTTCTTTTGGCGACTATACAAAGGGGCGGTAGGCAGGTTTCGTAAAATAGCTAATTGCATTTCGTTGCTTACAGAATCAGGCATGTTTTTCTCCTTTCTTATTTCTTTCACAAAGCGTTCCATAATTCCTGCCGTATCTGTGGGGTTCGTTATAGCGTAATAACTATAATCGTCGCTGATTAGCTGCCTGGCAATAGGCAAGGTCAGGTCTTTTTTGAGTTGCCATCTTATAAACTGTTCGTCCATCTGCTGCTCGAACACAGGCGCATCATAGTATTTTAAAATCCAATCTTTCAGCTTCTTGTACACGTTAAGCTGCCTGTCTATGTAATAAGTGTTGTTCTTCGAAACAAAAGCCAGTATTTCATGACGGCTTCGCTGTTCCGGGAAGAAGTAAACGAAATATAAGCTGTGTACTTTATAGTATGCAAAGGCCTTTTCAATCATCCGAATGGTGATCTCTTCGGATTGTTTTCTTCCTATGCCCTCAAACTCCCCGCGGGTCATAAAACCAAACTTACCAGTGCCATTATTTTCTGCAACGCCTATAATTGCACTGTCTTTTTTGATGACTGCGTAAACCGCAAAAGAATCCAAAATCGGTAGACCTGGTTTAAATGTCCTCATAAGATCTGCACCCCGCTTGACATAATAGCCTTGGGGAACAGGCACAATATCTTCTTTTCTGTTAATAGGAGGGAAGGAGGAACTCTTGGACTGTGCAAAAACTTCTTTCCTTACCTCTTTTACGAATTGGCTATATACCTGCGCGCCCACATACCCGGAAGGAATTGTGCATAGGGAAAAAAATATGATCAAAAAACGTTTACTCAACTTTCTTAATTTTTACAACCACGAATAACATATACATAAGCCGGGTCACTCACATTAAATTCAGTTACCCGGAAATCATTAAAAATACGTCCATAGATCGGGTCCATATAATATAATTTCGGATTTATGGAATCCTTGCTGTCATAGCCAATGATTAAAATGTTGTGCAACTCCTTAGTCCCGTCATTGCCTGTAATAATGGTGGTGGTCATGATGGTATGACCGGAATCAATCGCCCGCCGGAAGCCACCGGCATCTATGTAAGATTGGGTAATGAAATTATTTTGTATAAACTCTTTTACCTCCCGCCTTGTGCCCACAATGCCATCTTCTTCTACACTTATATTAGGATGCCCTGCTTCATACTTTTGAATATAGTCCCTCGCTGTGAAAACGCCGCCGCATTGCTCCCGGTTTACATAAGCCATGATATAAGGAATGCAGGTATGCCCTTCCTGTCTTGCCATAGACAGGTTAATGTTGTCTTTAAAGAATTTAGGAATGCTTGTTATTTCAAAACCAATGGTATCATCATTGCCGCCTGATCCGGATAGGTAAGTGCCAACGGACTGAATAGGTAAAGGTTGAGAATTGCCGATGGTTAAATGCAAAATCATTGCCACTGCATATGTACTGCAACATACAAAACAGGTAATGATCATTGCCGTCCGGCGCATAAGAGGTAAGGTTTCCTGACAAGATAATCTCAAAATTCCGTATTCAATGCGGCTTAACGTTTTTTAGCATATCATAAATTATTAACGGTGGCTAATGCTATACAAGAGGCGTTTGACCTGATTTTTCAGCCAGTTATGCAACCTTGCACAAACCTGTAGGGTGGCCGGATTATTACAATAGAAATTATGGCGTGAAAAACGAAATAGCCCTATATTCGTAGACAACAAAATCCCCTATGCTCCTTTATAAAGAAGTGCTTCGCCATGCGGGCAGTACCACCATCAAAGAAACTTTTTTCAACAGCGAGAAGAAAATTATTGCCATACTGGAACTATACCAGGATGTAAGCCCTGACCGTACTGGCGGCGTATTGAGTGTATATGATTACACCGGGGAAAGTTACAGGTTGCTGAGGTATAGCCAGGATACAAATAGTTATAAGCGTTTTAGAAAAGAAGGCCCCGTGTTGCTGCTTACACCTGGTTGGCATACAACAAGTGAGGCTAATTATAGTCAGGAATGTAAGTATGATAAAGGCTTGCTGATGGAAAAGCGTATTCATAACATAGCATATAATGAAAAGGAAAGCACTGTGTACTTTTATGAGAAAGGGGCGAAGACGATAGAACAGAAAGTGATGACAGATGGTAGCCGGGTTACTATCAACTATGTAAATGACAGCAATGGGGTGCCGTTATCAAAAGCGACACTGAAGGATGGTGTGTTTACAGACCAGGTCAACTATAATTATCAGCCGGGAGGGCTGTTGTCGGTAGAGCAGATATTCAAGCCGCATAATGGGCAGAAGTTTGCGGCTACTGAGAAAAGGTATTTTTACAATGCTAAAAAACAGGTAGAAAAAACCGAATACTATGGCCGGTACAATGGCCAATTATATTTGTATAAAGTAGAAGAAGAAATTCGGAAAGGCGACACCGTTTCTAAAAAGTCATCCGGTATGCCAGAGCTTGAAATGGCCGTTGGTTATTACGATCTGGCTGCATTGCACAGTTATTTCAAAGAGAATAATATGGAAGCGTACATTCCTTATTACGATAAAGACTTTGCTGCAAAAAGCCGGTTAATGCAGTTTAATTATGCTATTGACAAGCTGGACCAACAGGGTAACCCTGTTGAAACAAGCATCATGAATCCTGAAAAGCCGGAAGAGCAACTGACGAAGGTTGCTTACCGTAACGAGTACAATGAAGATTCATTGCTGGAGTTTGTGATCACCTATATATTGAATGACAAGCAAGAGCTGGAAGAAAATAGTATTAAGAAATTGTATTACAAGTAAGGATAAGGGCACTTGCGCCCACCGCGTAGGAAGCGTTGCCGGGAAGGAAAGCGTAACAGGGAGCAAGCTTTACTTCCCGGGAAATAAGGAATGAGCTAGCGTGTAATTGGTTTCAATATATGATTTGAGCCCACAATAAATGTTGAAAGCCAGGACAATAGCATAGTTTTATTTATGCGTTTTGATTTTAACTTGTATAGCGCGCTTTTGTTACCGTCTTTTATCCAGGGACTGCTATTCTCTGCATTGTTATTTTTTCGCAGCAAGCATAGTGGGTTGAGTGATAGATTACTTGCATTCCTCCTGCTGATCAACACCGTAAAAGTGGCTTCCTGGATGTTGGGGTTCGCCGGCTGGTACGATTCCCACGATGGGTTGACTTCATTTATGTTTTATTTTCCCTTCAACAATTTGCCTTGGGCAGGCCCTCTCTTATATTTTTACTTCCTGAGCGTTACAAACCGCGATTTTAAACTGAATAAAAAACACTGGAAACATTTTGTGCTTCCTTTTATATGGGCACTATTGATCCTTTTTAAATTTTTATTTGATTTCGGGTTGTATTATCCCTTTGAAGTAACGGTAGATACGCAATATGGCTGCAAGGGCCCTCTGGCTGAGCTGGATAAAACCGATTGGGCTATGGCTATTGGTTTTCTATCCTTCTACTATTACCTCTTCCTTACGCTAAAAGCGTTCAGGGCTTATAAGCTATACGTACGAAGTAACTTTTCTGCTACCGACGGAATACAGTTTAACTGGCTGCGTAACCTGTTATATATGGTAAGTATTGGCATTATTATTTTCTTCCTGTTTTCCCTGGTCGGATTTATAGCCCGTGTTACCTACAAGATGGATTGGTATGCGTATTTGGCACAGGGCGCAATCATCTATTACCTGTCTATAGAAGGTTATTATATGCAATCCCGGCAGCTACAGAAGCTGCATTTTGAAGAGGATGCTCCTATAGAAGCTATGCATGTAGAGGAGAGAGACAGATGCGATATTGGAAGACTGGAAGCAAAAATTAATAACCCTGATTGAAACGAAACGTCCTTATTTAGAACCAGAGCTTACCCTTACTGATCTTGCCCGTCAGCTAGATACAAATGCGTCCATGCTGTCCAGGATCATAAACGATGGTACCGGGCGAAATTTTAATGAGTTTATCAATTACTACCGGGTGCAGGAAGTTGTCAAAAAAATGTACGCAGGTGAGCATCAGGTACAAACCCTCCTTGCAATAGCGTTTGATTGTGGCTTTAACTCCAAAGCCACCTTTAATCGTTCTTTCAAAAAGATAACAGGCAAGACTCCTCGCGAACTGGCGGATGCAGTTTCCAATGGTCAAACGTTACCTCCACAATAGCACAGACGGTGCAAATAATATGATACATGTAAAACAGGACACAATATATAAGCTGCTACGCTATGCTGGTTTGTTGTAAATAATTTTAGTCCATTACTCATCACGATAAAATGGATTATATGAAACAATTAATTGGTGTATTAGCAATGCTTATGTTTATCAATAATGTAAAAGCGCAGGAAGGCAAAAGGGCCGTGTTACATTTTTCAGATTTAAAGCAATTCGAAGGCGCCTGGTCTGGAGATCTATGTTATAAAGATTACCAGTCAGGTAAAATGCAACGTATCCAGGCATCCATAAAAATAAAATGGCAAACCGGGCGTACCTGGATAGTAGAATATGATTATCCTCGTGAACCAGGTCATAAAAGTACAGATGTCTACACGTTAAATACCCACGGCGACTCTCTGAGTAATACCCGTATCATAGAAAAAAAAAGATTGCACCCCGGAGGGATCAGCTTCACCACTGAATCAAAAGGCAAGGATGGTAACGACGATCAGCAAGCATTATTTCATTATATATGGAGAATGGAAGGGGATAGTTTACAGATTGCTAAAATGGTGCGATATGCACATACAGATACTTTTTTCCTGCGCAATACATATCTTTTAAAACTTGTAAAAGGTAGGTAGCAGGATCAGGTAAATTTAATAGGGTATAGATGCTACCGATGCTTGATCTTTCCGGGCAATGTCATTAAGTTAACCACAATGTTCACAATGGTAACACAAAGGGCGCAAGGGCTTCCCTTTGTGTCCCTTGTGAAATAGCCTTGTGATCTTTGTGGTTAGGTTCTTAACTTAATGACATTGTTCTACGGGATCTCTTTTATATACAGCGATTTTATAGAATGGGGCTATGATCCTGTAAGGATCAGATATTGGTAGCGACCCAAATACACATGCTTCAGCATGCCGTAGGTATGCGACCTATGCTGTAGCTCCTCCGGAACTCTGTTGAATTAAATGGCAAAAGCCCCGGTGCGTGAAGACACGAACCAGGGCGAAAGAACATTATTGTTGTTCTTGTGTGTATTCCCGGAAGCAATAAACAACAATCCATATCAGGCAAAATGAACAAATGAAAAGAAGTATCCTGATAGCAGTGGTAGTGGGTAATATAGCTGATGGCCCGATAACTCCTTCTAATACGCGGTCTAATTTACTCACTACATATCCTGAAAGAAAAGTGCCGACTAGTTTAGCAAATCGTCCAAGTTTATTTTCATCCGATTTATCATAAGGCGCGCTAAGTATTCCTGCAAGCCAGCCTAGTACACACCCTGTTATCCCTATAAGAAGAGTGAAAGGATATATTTTAGGGTCTGGTTCCGCAAAATATGCTATAATAAAAAGGGCTGTTCCAAATAAAAATGCAGCAATTGCTGTTGTAATTAGTTTATAATTCAATGACTTTACTTGGTTAGTGGCTTGTGCCATACATCGTATTTTAGTCTATAATACTTGAAAGTTAAGATGTATTAAAGGGCATTTTCCCCGCTTTATATTCTTGTGCCATTAGTTTATTGGGCATAAATAGTATTGTTAGTCAGATACAGTACTATCCTGGCAACGTCTCTTACTCCGGGTCATGTGTGTCCGTAAATACGTTCGCACAAATCCGCATGAAGGGAAATATTGCAAGAAGAAAAATGGTTTTAAATAAACCGAAATATCACTGACAGAATATTAAGTTATACTGTCGGCCTGGTGTTTAAGTTGTCTATTTTCTTTTGTATGATAGCTCTTTCAGCATCGGTTTTGCAAAAAAGCTGGGCCTTTGTTAAGTACTCGTTAGACTTGTCCAGGTTAACTTGTTTGTACAGCTCTGCTAATAGCACGAGGTAAAAATGGTTGGTGTACAGGTTTAGCTTCCCGGCTTCAGCTATAGCCGGTCCATTGCCATAGACTTTAGAGAACGCCCAGATCCTGTTTAAGGCAACAATGGGGGAGTGATTGGCAGATAAAAGCACATCATACAATTTCAGAATGCTAGTCCATTTGTCGGGATTGCTATTATCTACCGTGTGCCAATAGGCAATACTTGCTTCAATGTAGAAAGGGGATGTAATCTCCCATTGCGATGCCTGCTGTAAATAATAAAACCCCTTCTCTATAAATTCTGTATCCCAAAGTGTTCTGTCCTGGTCATCATATAGCACAATGTTTCCATCTTCGGATTGTCGCGCCTCCAGGCGTGAAGCATGAAAACACATCAACGACATTACAGCATTGGTCGTGTGGTTGTTTGTGAGTGGATTGTTCAGTAGTAAATAAGCCAGGTTTAATGCTTCAACACAAAGCTCTTTCCGCACAATGGAGTTGTTGCTTTCGGAATAGTAGCCTTCGCTAAACAGGAAATAGATGGTTTGAACAACAGCGTTTAACCGTTCGCTGATTTCCTTATCACCAGGCATCTCAATTTTAATCTTCTCCGAATACAATTTTTCTTTTGCCCGCTGCAATCTTTTATGGATGGTTTCTTTATTGGATAAAAACGCATCGGCAATTTCATTTAACCCCAGTCCGCAAAGTATGCGTAATGCCAGGCAGACTTGTGCTTCCGGTGAGACAGCGGGATGGCATATGGCAAACAGCATTTGAAGCTGGCTGTCGGAAATGTTTTTATCTGAGAAGTCGATCCCGGTTTCATCAAACCGGCTTGTATCATTCAATTGTCCCGCTGCAATTTTGTTGAACGTATGATTACGTGCAAGATGATTTTTCAATTTGTTTTTCGCAACCGTATAAAGCCATGCCGTTGGGTTAGCAGGCGTTCCTTTATATGGCCAGCTATCAAGCGCAGATAGGAAAGTTTCGCTTACAATATCTTCCGCTGTTTCAATATATTCAAGACCAAACGACCTGGTAAGAACAGATACCATCTTGCTGTACTCTGTCTTGAATAGATGAGGAATGATATTGCTTTCATTCATTTTTTAGAGATAAAGCCCCCGGTTGCCGGGGGCTTTAGTTTAATGTATTACAATTTGACGTACTTCTACTGTATTGCCTTCACCTTGCAGTATAGGTGCGCCTTTTGCAAACTCTGCTGCTTCGTCTGCCGACTCCGCTCTTACGACAATGTAGCCGCCCAGTGTTTCTTTAATGTCACCAAAGGGCCCGTTTGTGACCATTTTTTTATGATTGACTACTTTGGCGTCATCAAATAACAGCCCTGTACCGCTTACAAATTTATTCTTTGCAGCAATGCCGTTTACCCAATCCATTTGTTGTTTCATCCATTGCTGAATTTGTTCCGGCGAAACTTTTCCGTTCACGTTTTCGTGCCTGAAAAGAAGAATGTACTCTTTCATAGTTGTTGCGTTTAAAATGTTATTGAATGTTCGAACTATACCTCAATAACAACCAGGTTTGACCCAAAGGGACAGTTGAAGGTAAAATATTTTATGCAGGCGCTCTTTGCCCGCTGTTTGATGTATTGTGTAGCGTACTAAACTGTCTTTCCCCGGATCGTATCTTGCTCAGGATCATTTATATATAGCAAGGGTATTATAAGTTGTCGTTTACTATTTACCAGCCGATCAGGTTTGCTTGTAGGTAATTAAAAGGCAATACGGTGTCTGCTTGATATACCGCATTACAAACGAGCTTTGTATCTTATGAATATGTAGAATAGCAGAAAGCCTGTTAGATACAATATAGACATGGAAGAATGAACCTGGGTAGGAAACGGAAAACAATAAATTGTATTTTACAAAATATTTCTTCGCTCATATAATTGCACCAGATGAAAAAAATAATGCTACCGGTTATAGTAACCATGTTGCTTTGTGCCTGCAATAGCCAACCATCTGCTAATACAAATAGTGCTGTAAAAGATACGCTGGTACATGTGCCGGACACTTCAAAGTTTGTGGATACGATAGATGGGAAGCCTGTAAGATTATTCCTGCTGAAAAATAGCAAAGGCATGATGGCTGCTATTACCAATTATGGCGGCAGATTGGTGAGCCTGGTTGTGCCGGACAAAAATGGCCAGCCAACGGATGTAGTTGTAGGTTTTGATAGCGTGCATAAATATCAAACCGCTACCGAACCTTATTTTGGCGCAACCATTGGACGCTATGGTAACAGGATAGCTAAAGCAAAATTCTTCCTCGATGGAAAGCAATATCAGCTATTTGCCAACAATGGGCCTAATACATTGCACGGTGGTAAAAAAGGGTTTCAATACATAGTATGGGATGCAATGCAACAAAACGACTCTACACTACAGTTAACCTATTTATCTCCTGACGGGGAAGAGGGTTTTCCTGGCAATCTTCACGTAACTGTTATTTATTCTTTAACGGCGGATAATGGCTTTAAGGCAGACTATACTGCAACAACTGATAAGCGAACTGTGATCAACCTGACGAATCATGCTTTTTTCAATTTAAACGGAGAAGGAAGTGGAACGATCAATAACCATATTTTACAGGTTAATGCAAACAGTTTTACTCCGGTAGATTCTACGCTGATACCTACCGGAAAGATCGTACCTGTTAAGGCTACACTGTTTGATTTTACTTCTCCTGTAGCTATTGGTGCAAGAATAAATGAACCGGATCAGCAACTGGAATATGGCAAAGGGTATGATCACAATTTTGTATTGGATAAAAATGCCGCAGGCGGCAATAAACCGGCTGCTACTGTTACAGGAGATAAATCCGGTATCAGGATGCAGGTGTTTACCGTAGAGCCGGGATTACAATTTTATAGTGGCAATTTTATGCAATCTAAAAACACATTTAAACCTGGTATTAAAGACGATTTCCGTACAGCATTCTGCCTGGAAACACAGCACTTTCCGGACTCTCCGAACCAGCCATCTTTTCCTTCTACTGTGCTGGAACCAGGTAAAACGTACAGGACAAATTCGGTTTACTTATTTTCTATCGTTTCAAAAGAGTGATAGTTGTAAATGAAGTAAACTACTGCAACGGATTAATAAATGATCAATCCGTCGCAGGAGCAATGCCTGGATAATGAATGTGTTTCATTATTGCTCGAGTAAAGTTGATAGACGAAAAAGAATAGTTTCAGAATTAGGAGGAGTTTCCCAATCCGCTTTTTAAAGAGAAACGTTCGACCTCAGAAAAGCTGCGTTAAGAAAATTGTCATGAGCGCCGGAAAAATCCATTGCTGTTTGAGCCAGGCGTAACTTACTTACTCACGTTGTAGGCGGCGAGTTCAATGGATTTCGGCGGGCGTGACAATTTTTAGCCTGCTTTTCTGGAGCCTTGATTTTTTTGGTTACTTTTTGTATCAAGACAAAAAGTAACACCGTCGGTGGACAAATGAGCGCTTGCAATTGATGATCCACCAAACTTACTCGGACAATAGTGAATGTGTTTATTTAATTGGTATAGGATTGGTGAATAGTTTTTGCCAGTTTTCAATAACATCATACACCTGCTCTTTTAATAATGCATCCATCTCCGCAGATATTTTATTCCGGTATTCCTGCAATGCCCTATTGGCATCGCCACGGGAATCAGGTGTTCTTTTCTGTCCGCCATTGTGGCTATAAGTAGCAGATCTAAAATTATTGTTGCTATCCTGGAACCAAAAACTATGCGAGGTAGAGCAGCGTCCGGCAGCCCCTCCGCGGCAAGACGTATTTGAATTTTCACGCACTGCTGTATCTATTTGCTCCATGCGCCTGTTTTTGATAGCCGGTGCTGTTTTTAGTGCAAAATCAGCATATGTTTTTGCAAGGTTTGATACACTTATCGCGTAAGGAGATCTTGACGGATCGCTATTGTTGGTGTCTTGCAAAGCCCTTTCCTGGTTCAGTCCCAGGTGCAGGCAAGCGCCAGTCATAAAATTGGCAAGAGCTGCCATGGCCAGCCCCAGCTCTGCAGCTTCTGTGAACATAAACACGTTTACGATTTCCAGGAAAAAAACCTTGTCGTACGGATTAAGCGCATCAAAGCGTTCCTTCTTTGTAACCCTTGGATCATCCCTGAGCGGTATGTAAGAGTTATTGAGAAAAAGTATAAAGCCATAGAGTTTTTGCCTGGCCTGTGTAACATTATTCTCTGCAAGGCCATTTCTCACAATAATTTGCAAGGTATCATACATCTGTCTCCATTGCTCCGCTGCTTTGTCGGGTGCAGGCCAAAGTAGTGTAATGAGTTGGGTAGCGATCGTATTCATAGGCTTGGGCAAAAGACCGGCTAATCCGCCTGAAAGTTGCCTTGCCACATCACCAAAGTTAAGATCGATATTTGCGGCTGTGAATAGCATAGCGTCTTCGGAAATTTCACTACTGCTTTCTATTAATTGCTGGTTGGCCGTATCTGCCTGTATAGTAGGATAAATGTAAAAGGAAATGCTGAAGTTAGTTGTTTGCTTAAGTGTTATCGAATATGCAGGGAAGTCTTCCCAGTCTTCTGTAAGGTAACTTACCTCATTTGTTTCCACATATTCTCCATCAATCAATGGAAAAAAACGGCTTACCTCAGCAAGCATACATACTTTTCGTTTACGAAGTTCCTCTCCATTTTCTCCCTGTATAGCAGATACGTCGATAGGCTCTCCTAAAGGAATATGAATTTCGTTGTTGGCAGCCTGAAGTATGTCCGAAACATAGTTAGCCGGCAAATCGATAGAGGCATAAAACGAATTGTTATTGCTCGAGCCGGCAGCGTGCAATAATGAGATTCGCTGTTTCAGGTAAGTCTCTTTTTCAGGAAAGAAAACAGCTCCGAATACAATAGATATTTTTGACATGATGTTGGGTTTTGGCGATGAAAAGATGTTTATTCTTATTGGATAATTTCGTGTGTATAGAGAAGGATATTTAATTAGTTGAAAATCTTACCTGGCAGCTCACGGATTCGAGGGAAACAAAATACAATTACTGGTAAAATAATAAACGTGAATTTTCCCGTATGTTCATTTTTGGCAGGGCATTTTATAGTTGCAACATGTCTTACTTCGATTATGTGTGTTAGCAAAGACCTCACAGGGATACGTGCTATTTGCCGGATCCTTGAAAATGAAGTAAATTGTTTTGAATGAAGGCTTGACGCAAACATCCTCTTTTTTGACGTTTTCACACCTTGTCGGCTTTACCGTTAAGCGGTACATTTGAATAACACAAAAAACAAAGACTTATGGCACTTATCAATCCACATGTAAACTTCAATGGCAATGCCGAAGAAGCATTTATATTTTACAAATCAGTATTTGGCGGCGAGTTTGCAAGAGTAGTTCGCCTTAAAGACATTGCAAGCCCTGAATTTCCGGTATCAGAAAAAGAAGAGAACAAAATCATGCATATTGCCTTGCCTATAGGAAAAAGCAATATGTTGATGGGGAATGATGTTCCGGAATTTTTAGGCAAGGTAAACGAGAGAGAGAACAGAAGTAAAATCTCGATAAGTACAGGAAGTAAAGAAGAGGCGGATAAATTGTTTAATGGGCTTTCTACGGGAGGGGAGGTAGAGATGTCTATTACAGATAGTCCTTGGGGTACATACTTTGGTATGTTTAGAGATAAATACGGTATTGAATGGATGGTAGAGTTTGATCCGAATAATATTCACTAAGGGGAATTGTAGCACATCTGTCGGAGGATGAGCATACAGATATAATAAAATAAATAATGAGCTGTCTTGGCAACAGGTTGGTGTTTTGCCAACCTGTTCCGATCGCAATACCCCCCACAATATATCTGCCCCTGCTAAGCAGGCATTGCAGAGAATAATTGTTATGAAGCCATGATTTGTCAGGCTATAATTTTACCAGGGTATTTCACCCTCTTCATTGAAGAATCTTCCTGTGGCGCCATCTGAGCTAAGGGTCGCATATTTTACAATAGCTTTTGCTCCTTGTTCAACTGGTTTTGTTCCCATGTAATTATTGAACGCTGTTTTTGTAAAGCCTGGGCAAACACAATTCACTTTAAAATTCGTGTCTTTAAGCTCTTTGGCCAGCATAACCGTATAAGCATTCAATGCTGATTTTGAAGCTCCGTAAGCTGAAGGGTTATAGGCATAAAATTCCCAGTTCGGGTCCTGGTGCTTGGTAATGGAAGAAAGTTCAGTAGTTACATTTACAATTCGCGGTTCGTTCGATTTTTTCAGCAGATCAATAAACGCTTGTATAACCTGGATTGGGGCAAAGAAGTTCGTTTCAAAAACTGTTTTTACTTTCTCTATATGAACCGTAAGTGCCGGTTGAGGAAAGCCGCCACTAATACCGGCATTGTTTATTAAAACATCCAACTGTGGTGTTTTGTCTTCTATAGCTTGCCGCGCTGCTGTTATAGATGCTATGTTTGTTACATCTAGCTCTATGCAGTCTACATTTGAAAAGCCAGATGTGTTAAGCGCTGCAACCGCTTCAACCCCTTTTGCTTTTTCGCGGCTGCCGAGGTAAACAAAATAGCCGAGTGCTGCTAATTGTTTTGCAGTTTCAAAACCGATTCCCCTGTTTGCTCCTGTTATTAATGCAGACTTCATTTTGTAATAAATTATTTAGCCACAAAAATCGCCGGAGCAAATTGAAACGAGCTGGACAAATCATTTTAGCTGCCTGACAAATCCTGGATGTCGGCTAAATAATTACTGATACTTTTTCCTGTCGTCTTTTTGAAAAGCCGTGAAAAATAATCAGGATCGCTAAACCCCAGTTCATAAGCTAATTCCTTAACAGAGGATTTGGAGTAGTGCAGTTTTCGCTGTGCTTCCAACATTAAACGGTTGGTAATAAATTCTTTCGGGGAAACACCTGAAAACTCTTTTACAATGTTGTAAAGGTGATTAGTCGTTACTGCCAGGTTATCGGCAATCATATTTATTGAAAGCTGTTCTGTGAGATGGGTTTCAACTGCAATTTTAAAATCAACGTATTTAGAAAGCCGGTCAGGCAGTACGTGTTCTTTCACTACGTTTTTAAAATATGCAGTGTTTATTTCTGTCAGTATGGAATTAAGATAAGCCAAAATAATATCTCCATCTTTTTCATTTTCTGCTGCATGTAAAATGCTGTTCAAAAATTCAAAAAGCGTTTTTATGCGCTGTCCTGAAGCGGCATCAAACGAAACAATTTGTGAGTTCAGGGGATTGTGTAAAAAAGGAAATTGTTTAGGAAGCAATGACAAGCAATTTTGGTCAAAGCTCATTTTAAAACATGTAAGCGCATCCTCAACTTTTTCGGGTGCGGTATGGATTTGATTTGGCAGAATAAAAAACAACTGCCCATTGGTAATAGTCAGTTCATTTAAATCAACTTTATGTGTAAGCGAACCGCTTTCAACAAATACAAAAAAGAAGTTGGCTTTGCGGTGAGGCCGCGTAAGCATTTTCATTACATCAGCAGATAAATTATTATTAGCGTTAGTGCTTACCCTGATAGCAATCTTGCTGTGTAATTTTATTTCCTGGATCAGTCCTTTTGTCTCCTGCATTTTATCAGTTTTAGATATTTATGCTCCGCAAATGCTATTGAAGTTTTAAGTCCTTCTGTTCCGGCAACCACTGTTGACGAAAGAATATGGACGTGGAGAGTGGCATCATAAAGCTTCCTGGTCAATGTCTTCCAATATTTGGTTGAGCGCGTTCAAGTACCGCGTATAGTAAATTTTGATATATCGTTTAAGTAGCTGATAAATGATGATCTGCAAAATCAGTACCCATAAGAACGGTAGTAGAAAATCTGTTATAGTAAGTGTTGAAGGGAAAAGTATCAATTGCCGGAAGAAGGTTGAAATGCTGTTTCCTCCTATTAAACCGATCAGCACAAGAGACATTAATGGAACAGCGCAATAAACCATATTCCGGTACAATTCAATATGTATCTCCAGTTCATACGCAATCCGCCGCAGGCTATTCCGCAGGCTTAAGTCATACCGCCAGAGTTTCTTATAGAAAAGAAAGAAACGCCAGAAGTAGAGTGCGCCCTGGACCAACAGCAGGAAGGTGATCACACTGATAAGAAAAAGTGATAAAGCTGTATGAGGACGAATGAAAAAAAGGAAAAGTAAAAGAATATAGAAGAGCGTCATTTTAAGAAAATCATTCCGCATATGTTGCCTGATCCTGTAGACAATGGACGTAGTACCATTGATCGGCTGCAGGCTTTTTAGAGGGCGGCTATGAATGATCGTGTCTTTTGACCAATCATCTTTAAAGTCATCAAGCTCCATAACCCATCGATTTAAGAATTGTTTTTAATTTGGTTTTTATCCTCATAAGTCTTACGCGAACATTCACCGCACTTATACCTAATGTGTGTGCTATTTCCCGGCTATTTTGTCCTTCCATATAGAGAAATACAAGCGCTCTCTCAACCTTATCTAATTGATGCAGGGCGCTATAAAGGATCGCCATGCGATCTTCCTGTTTCACGAAGGGTTGGGGTTCGGTAATGGAGATAGCGGCATCAGGCAATACCTGCCGGTCCGGTCTGCGCTTTTCTTTTTTAAAGTAGGCAATCGCGGTATTAAGACTTACCCTATACATCCATGAACTAAACTCACTATCTCCCCTGAAAGTATCAAACGACTGCCATAATTGTAAGATTATGTCCTGGAACAGATCGTCCTGGTCTTCCTTCTGATCCTGGTACAGACGGCTTACTTTATGAAGTATCCCCCTATGCTTCTCAAGAAGTTCAATAAAACGACTCTGTTTTGTACAAGACATTTTAGTGTTGACTTTCAAAGACTTCAATTGCTTTTTTTATCTCAGATTCTATCGTGTTTTCTTCCGGCTCTTTCTGGCCCTCCGGATCTAAAGACCATTTTCCATCCTTTGCCTGGTAAAGGATGGATTCTTTTAAACCTTCCCCCGGTGTTTCTGTTCTTACGAAATAACCTGTTTTGGAAATATTCTTTTGGGGTGATAAAATCCTGCCTAAGAATCCTTTTAAGAAGACCTTACCGCTTTTCACCTGTGCTTGTCGCTTACCCGGAAGCGTAATTGAAAACTGGCTCATAATTTCTCTTTATGGAGTTAGTGTTTCTTTTTGTAGATCTGTTACATCCGGAGAAAACTTTTTTGGGCAGCAACTTATGGTATTGAAATTACATGAAAAGACTGGTAGGTTTAGGGGGATTTTTCAATCGAGCATTTTAATTTTTTAGAATACCGATAGGTTATATGGTACTTTATTGGAGAATAGATTTAAAATATTGATTATGAGTTCTGTTCCGGCTATGTCTCTTACTTAATGCTATGTATATGGTAAGGATGTTGCACAGACACATGCTATGAAAATGAAATCAATTATTGTGGCGGGTGTGATAAACCATCAACCTGTTTCAGTCGCAATGCCTTCTTCTCAGTAATGTCTCTTCCCCCCCAGGCATGTGTATAGCGAGGGGCATTGCTATAGCAATCACATTACATTTAATTATCCTGTTGCAATAATAGATTTCAGTGGGAGTTTCTGGTAAATAGCAGACAGTAAACGGCAATGTCCTTGCCGCTGCATCTTGCTTGAAGTAAGAGACGTTGTTGGGAAGAATAAATTTTTAAACGAATAAACCTATAAGGTTTTAGAAACCTTATAGGTTTAGAGCTAATTCTCTTTTTCAGATTGCTGATAAAGAGCAACCTGATAAGTGGCAACGTTCTTAGGCATTCAATACTTATGACAAACCGGCTGTCGTTATTTTTTTCGCTCCACAGAACTTATTTCAATGTCCATTCCTCCATTATCAATTAAGCCACCTTTTAAATTAAATTTTATAAAATCGATAGGCTCGGTATTAAACTCCAAAAACCGGCCAAAATCTCCCCCTTTTTTTCGTGAAAATCTGCTCAGGCTTATTTTATATTCTGTAGGGTCAAAATCATTATCGTTTTCAGAAAGCGCATCCCAAACTTTTTGTGTGTACCCCCAATTTTCAATTGCGTTTTTACTTTTTACTACAAACATCGTATCACCTTGTATGCGCACTAGTTTTAACAGCACCCCGTCAGATACTGTTGCGCTGGAGGTTCTTCTTAGCCATGTGCTTTTATAAATATCACCGGGCATAGGGTTTTCAATTAATTGCACAAGGTTGTTTTGTTTGTGTTTTGTAAAAGGTACTCTAACCAATGCGCACAGGAAAAAAGCAAAAATTGCCAGGAAAAACGACCATGGGTATAGTCGTTGCCATAAAGTACGCTTATGTGCCCGTATGTTTTGTAAAGCGGCGTCAATGGCAGGCGAATAGCCCCTTTTTTTAAAGATAGTTGTGTTAGGCTCTTTTAATACATGCCCGCACAGGCTACAAATGACGCCTGTTGTTCGCCCCAGGCCCACTATAGGTATGATGGTTCTTGCATAGCGCATATATAATGTGACCTGTATGCCGCCTTTTTTACTACAAATGGGGCATTGTTCATCGTGCAGTGTTTGTGTGGTGAGTGGTTTGCTTACAATCTGATAAGAGTAAATCATAAAAAATAGTTTTTGAGGTATGTTGTTTTTAAAATTTTTATGGGCATAAAACGGCTATCCATTTAATCTAACACCTTCAATTCTTTCTCTGTTAAAATCCAATTCAAGTATATGATCTCTGTAATAAACCATGTCTCCACAATGCATAGTTGTGCTATAGTTGTTTATAGTGTTAATGACTATAGTAACACTAGTAGTAGAGACCTATAAGGTTTTTGAAACCTTATAGGTCTTGCGCTATTTGCGGTTGCCGAGGCATAATACCGAAGACGTCAAATGCTTATTCTAATCAGCTTGTTGTTGTTTTTTTCGCTCCACAGAACTTATCTCAATATCCATTTCTCCATCATCAATTAAGCCACCTTTAAAATCAATTTTCATAAAAGCGTTTGGATCGGTATTAAACACCCAAAACTCACCAAACGTTCCACTTTTTTTTCGTGAAAATCTGCTCAGGCTTATTTTATATTCTGTAGGGTCAAAATCATTATCGTTTTCAGAAAGCACATCCCAAACTTTTTGTGTGTACCCCCAATTTTCAATTGCGTTTTTACTTTTTACTACAAACATCGTATCACCTTGTATGCGCACTAGTTTTAACAGCACTCCGTCAGATACTGTTGCGCTGGAGGTTCTTCTTAGCCATGTGCTTTTATAAATATCACCGGGCATAGGGTTTTCAATTAATTGCACAAGGTTGTTTTGTTTGTGTTTTGTAAAAGGTACTCTAACCAATGCGCACAAGAAAAAAGCAAAAATTGCCAGGAAAAACGACCATGGGTATAGTCGTTGCCATAAAGTACGCTTATGTGTCCGTATGTTTTGTAAAGCGGCGTCGATGGCAGGCGAATAGCCCTTTTTTTTAAAGATAGATGTAATAGGATTTTTTATTTCATGCCCGCACAGGTTACAAATGACGCCTGTTGTTCGCCCCAGGCCCACTATAGGTATGATGGTTCTTGCATAGCGCATATATAATGTGACCTGTATGCCGCCTTTTTTACCGCAAACAGGGCATTGCTCATCATGCAGCGTTTGTGTGGTGAGTGGTTTGCTTACAATCTCATAATAGTAAATCATAAAAAATAGTTTTTGAGGTATGTTGTTTTTTAAATTTTTGTACTGTAGGTGTCTTTGTGTTTTTCGCAGTTAAGGTAAAACGGGTATAAAACGACTACCCATTTAAGCTAACACCTTCGATGCTTTCACTGTTAAAATCCAATACGTCTTTGTGCATTAGCCATACACTAACCCATATTTTTCGAGCATCCGTTCAAAAGATTCATCCTTCTGTTTGCTTCCAAATGCTCCGCTCATTTGTTTCATTCCTTTTCTTTGTGCAATAAATTCTAAATCTTCTACTGTTTGGGGAGTGCTAATTATTCCAAAATTTTTCAAGTTTGGTAGAAGTGCTACGTTGGATATATCCGTAAGTCGTTTGCAGCCGTCGATGCTAATATTTTTCAGGTTGACTAAATTCTGAAGATTGGGAAATTGAGTAAACATTGGATAGTGGAGTATGCTGAGTTTTTCAAGTGAATATATTTCGCTTAAAAAATCGAAATGTTCCAACCAACGGCGTAAATAGCCATTCAAAAAAAGGCTTTTTAATTTGGGTAACCCAGCCAATGCGGAATAATCACCGACTTTACCTCCATAAATGATGACTTCTTCAAGGTGTTTACGTTTTAGTAAAAATTCAAGGTCATTTATCGCAAGCCCTTCTAACCAAATAGAAATACGCTTCATATTTTTATGCTTTTCCAAAAGCTGGAAATCGATTTCAGATAAGGAATAAAGGATTGCCCCAATTTTCGGCCTATAAAAACTTTTATCTCCCATGTTATAGTTTAATCATTTGAATAGATTTTTTTGCCACTATCTCGGTAACGTCACTTACCCGTGGTAATATGTGTTGGTAAGGATGTTGCGGATTGATATCAGGAACTCACAGGAGTAATAAATTATTGTGATGGATAAATGAATTGTTAATTCATTTCAAACGAAATTCTTTTATTACGTACAAAAGTTTGGTGGAGTAGAAATTATGGGAATAGATGACCAAGGTGATATTCCGGAAGATAAGAAAGCCGGTCATAACTGACCGGCTTTTGTAATCCTGCTGAGACTCGAACCAGCAGGGGGCTAGTATATGGTGATTTCGGAAGCTTTGACCACCTTGTTTCGAAAATTACTGATCAGTATTTCAATTGATAATAAATAGATTTCGTGGTCATGTCATAACATGATCAGCACTTTCAAAATATCCAACCAAGAGGCAGCCGAGTCCTCAAAAAAACTCGCCTTAACTGAAAAGCCCCAAAATGTTAGACACATTTTGGGGCTTTTTTATGTACTCCTGTTTTTATTTCTTCGTCAGTTTATATCTTATATGTGTTGTTAGTTCTGAAGGTATTACTTCTGCAACCTGGAGATCATATTTATTTTCATCAATGCCATCAAACAGCCGGATGCCACTTCCTAAAAACACAGGGGCAATATGAATGAAAAATTCGTCTATAAGCCCCGCATTGAGAAATTGTTGAATAGTATTTGCACCACCTTGTATTCTTATATCTTTCCCCTTGGCTGATTTCCTTGCTTTTTCCAATGCGCTTTCAATTCCGTCATTGATGAAATAGAAGGTCGTTGTTCCTTTTTGAACCCATGGTTCCCGTTTTTCATGTGTCAGAACATACACATCTGCTTTGTATAAGTCTTCCGCCCAATGTACTTCACCTTCTTCAAACATTCGTTTGCCCATTATGTACGAACCTGTTCTTGCAAACACATCATCTATTAGTTTACTATCTGCACCGTATTCCTCACCACCTTCCATATTTACGTTTTTCCAAAATGCTTTTTGCTTAAACATCCATGTATGAAGCTTTCCGGCAACGCCACCCATTGGGTTGTCTGGGCTTCTGTTGTCACCGGCGAAAAAGCCATCAAGCGAGATACCGCTGTCAAAGATAATTTTGCTCATTTTGTTTGTAGTTTAATATGTAGTATTCAATTATTTAATAATCAGCACCTTTTCAGGATCTTATTTTTTAACTGATATTGTAAGATAGCTTTCAAGTCGGTTCAACGTTTGCTTACCACCTTCAATGACAGTGAACCGCCTGTTCAAGTCCTCAATGATTTCTTTTGACTTAAATGCAGACTTCATTGTCAGCAATGTTTTCCCTTCTACTTCTTCCAGCAAAACGGAAACTGTAAAGTCATAATCTTCGCTTTCCCCAAAATGTTTATAAGATAAGAGGGAAGGCTTTTTTACTTCCAGGTACTCAACCTTGCTATCAAAATCCTGTCCCCAACCATGCATAATAGAATCCCATGTTTTGCCAGGTGCTACATTCATCGATTTTATAGTCAGCGAAAAACCATCTGGCCCCCACCATTCTTTTATATGCTCCGGCGTGGTCCATACTTCCCAAACCAAATCCCTTGGGGCATTGAGTATTCTTGTATGTATAAGAATGTTCCCTTCCTGTTTGAATGTATTGTATTGCTCCATCGCTCTATTTTTTCTTGTTTTGAATTTTGGCCAGGTAATCTTGCAGTGAGTCAAATTTATTGTCCCAATAGTTCCGGTATTGATCCACCCAGTCTGTTACTTCCTTTAATCTTTCGAGTTTGGCTTCGCAATATCTTTCCCTGCCTTGTTGTTTGATCACAATAAGCCCACAATCGTTAAGGAATTGTACATGCAGTGAAACTGCTTGCCTGGTAATATCAAACTCCTTGGCAATGGCATTTACATTGAGTGACTGCCGAGCCAGCATACCTATAATTTGCCGGCGAGTCGGATCCGCTATTGCCTGGAAGATGTCTCTGGTTGGTGTCATAATGCGCAAGTCATTTCTTGCAAATATATGCGCAAGTTTTTACTTGCGCAATTTTTTTCCTGGGACAAAATCAAATTATCCTTATTGCGCAAGCGAAAATGGCTGCCTTAACCGCTTCAAATCAGTCTATTGGGCACTAAGGCACTCGTACTGTTGTTGCGTGTGTCTGGGAGGCGAAGTACGCCTGCTTGTTCCCTTCCGGCATGAACCGATCGATCATCTCTATCACGGCGAGAAGATAAGTTGTAGATTTCGAAAATTCCGACCGTTTTATCCGGCTCAAACGTCAATAGATAAATCATATAAAAATGACAAATCTAAAAAACAAAGTAGCCGTAGTATTTGCGGCATCCGGGGAAATTGCAGGAGCAGTGGCCCGTTCATTTTCCGAACATGGAGCAAAGTTGTACATCACCGCGCGAAACTTTGATGTCGTAAAATCGTTGGCAAAAAAGCTTAATGAAACGGGTGGCAATGTTGAAGCTGCACAGGTAGATGCCTTGAATGAAACAGAGATTGACGATTTCTTAAAAAAAGTAATTGCCGACAATGGAAAATTAGATATTGTATTCAATGGTATTGGTGCAAACTACGAGGAAATGGGCGGACGCCCGCCAACAACAGAGGCTACGTTTGAGCAATTTATGGCGCCCATAAAAAAGATTTGCGGTTCACAATTTCTTACTTCAAGAGTGGCGGCAAGGTATATGATACAAACACAAACAGAAGGAACCATCCTGCTTTTGACAGCCGCACTATCTCGTTCTAAATTGCCTAATGTGGCAGGAATTACTGCAGCGAGCGCAGCCATTGAAGGGTTGACAAGAGTAATGGCTGCTGAATGGGGGGCAAATGGAATAAAAGTTATTGGTATATGCTCCGGAGCATTAATGGAAACAAAAAGAATTGCCGGTTTTATTAGTGATGTTGCGCAGAAGTACAGCATACCTGCGGAACAGATAGTTGCGCAATACAAGGCGTTTGACATTTTGAAAACAAGCCCTTCATTAAAACATGTTGGTGAAACTGCGGCGTTTCTTGCAAGTGCTAACGGCATTGCATTCAATAGCCATATCGTAGATGTAGATTGTGGCAAGATGAACATATTATAGTACATTAGTGATTGCAGTTTTGTATAATAAAATTGCAATCACTTTTATTTTTATTCATTGAATGGAAAAAGAAGACATACTTAAATTGGCTGTATCGGGCGACATTAATGCATTCCAGACTTTGTTTGCCAAATTTCAAAATCAGCTAAAGTCATACTTGTATCGTTTAATTACAGACCGGGATGATGTAGATGATTTAGCGCACGATACTTTTATAAAAGCATTCACTAAAATATCCTCCTTCAACCAGGACGCTTCTCTCAAAACCTGGGTGTTTAAAATAGCCACAAATCTTGCTTACGACCACTTACGAAAGAAAAAGAGATGGCTCCCCGATGCACAAGACCGTGCGGCAGACTTAGCTATAGGTTCGGAAGAAATCAGGCAGGTTTTTTGGATGGTTCACGATACTTCACCAACTGGGGCTTACGAAATGAGAGAGCATATTGACTATTGTTTTACCTGCATTTCAAAAACATTGCCTATTGAAAATCAAATTGCATTGATACTAAAAAACATGTACGATTTCCAGGTAAAGGAAATCAGTCACATTCTTGAAAAAACCGAAGGTGTTGTAAAACATTTGCTCAACGATGCAAGGAATACGATGACAGATATTTTTGAACATAGATGTGCATTAATCAACCAGGAAGGAGTATGTCATCAATGCAGCCATATAAACGAAATTTTCAACCCCAAACAAAATCAGCAAGAGGAGCTGATGAAGCTGGAGTTGGTAAAAGCATCCAAAAAATACAACAGGGAGCAACTATTTGAATTAAGGGAATTCCTGGTAAAATCTATTGACCCATTACACGCTTCCGGTACCGATTTTCACGAAGAGATAATGAGATGCCTTAGAACTGCAATCGGCGAAATTGATGATTTCTTTGACCGTGATAGGGATAAAAATTAAAAAGTGGTAGCTCAAAATGTGTTTATGTATATTTCTGTTTTGGTAAACTTTGAATGCCCAATATTATGTTCATACAAACGTCTCAGCATATCGGTGCATGCTCCTATATAATACTTGTTCAGTTTTGGAGAATATAAGATGTAGGTGACAGGTATAAAATAAGAAAGCCGATCAGTGATGACCGGCTTTTGTGATCCCGCTGGGACTCGAACCCAGGACCCATACATTAAAAGTGTATTGCTCTACCAACTGAGCTACGGAATCTTCCCTTTATCTTTTTGGTAGTCAACCTGTTGTGGCTGCGTTACCGTTATTTGTGATTGGGAGTGCAAAAATAGGGGAAAATGGTTTTGCTCCAAATTTTTATTCAATTTTTTTGAAAAAAAATTGCCTTCCCGGAGGGGAGTCAATTGTGGATAACCGCTACAACATTTACCAGTACTGCATTGCTGCGGATCAATAAAGCCGGAAAAAAACGAAAAAAAATTTCAAATAGCACGTATAAAAATTGGAATAAACAGCTTTTCGAATCAGTCGACTGCTAAAAATCTTCTGTTAATGGCAAAATTTGAACGCAATTGGGAGAAAAAAACAGAAGAGATAGACACGGCTCACAGCGATTGTCTGCATAAAACAATGAACAAACGTTGATCAATGGAAATACAGCAAATAAAACAGCTACGGCACACCCATGCTATTGGGAATATTTTACTAAAAAGTGAAAGCAAAAAAATGAAATCCTACACTAGCGTGTAAGTTTGCACTTCCTTATTAAATCCTTTGAATGAAAAATAATTCCGGTTCCAGCTTGTTGACAAGAAATAAGCTGGGAGAAATTGCGGCGGCAGATCAGCAGGGGCAACAATATATGGAAGTAGTAAAGGCCTTCGCACGTCTCACGTATGGAAGTGTGTATGTGATTGATTATACCGATATGTCATTTGAGTATGTATCGGAGAATCCGCTGTTCCTGTGTGGTTACTCTGCAGAAGAGGTATTGCAGATGGGATATGATTTTTACTTCAGGCATGTACCGGAAAAAGACCTGGAATTATTATCAATCATCAACGAAGCCGGATTTAATTTTTACGAAAGCGTTCCTGTTGAAGAGAGAAAACTATATAGCATCGCTTATGATTTTCACCTCGTCAATAAAGAAAATAAAACAACCCTTATCAACCATAAGCTGACACCGCTTTTTCTTACTGAGAGCGGGAAGATGTGGAAGTCCATGTGCATTGTATCACTTTCCCACCACCAGACCGCGGGTAATATCCGCATTCATAAGCAAGGCGCGAGTGATATATGGGAATTTTCGCTTGACAAAAAGAAATGGTATAAGTCTGAGAAGCCAATGCTTACAGAAAAGGAAACAGAGGTGCTGCGGCTACATGCACAAGGGCTTAGTATCAGCCAGATAGCGGATAGAATGTTTGTGGCGCCGGATACCGTCAAGTATTACAGGCGAAGAATTTTCGAACGGCTGGAAGTAAATAGTGTTGTGGAAGCATTGTCTTATGCGGTGAACAGCAAACTGATCTGATACCATGCGTATGGTAACAGATCAGTGTAATAAGCTGCTTATTATTTTGACAAGATCAGGGCTGCTGTTTCCGGGTCGTTTAACGCAGCAACTAATTTAAAAGTAGTGACATATTGAAAAAGCGAAGCATCATCCATTGAAAAATGAATTGGCTAGTTTAATGATGCCGTTAGTGCGTTATAAAAATCCTTCTCCTGCTCAAACATAGGGAAATGCCCTGCCTGTTTTATCCAGTGAATTTTTACATCAGGTTTCACCAGTTTGTATTCGTACGCCATAAAAGATAACGCATCCTGCTTACCGCAAATGATGTAGATCGGTTTAGCGAATTTTTTTACTTGACTGGTCAGGTCCAGGCGCATATAGGAGCCTGCCATCAAGACCATCATCTTATTATTTATTTTGCCTTTGCTTACAAATCGCATAATGCTATCCAGCCTGGATTTGTCAAATATGATCGTGCTGTTGTTTATTCTTCTGAAAGCAAAAGAGTCTGTTGCAGTTAATGTTCCTGCACCCGCTTTTTCGTCAAGCGCATTCAATTGCTGTATATCAGAAAAACCTAGCCGGGCATCTTTATTATCAGCATACGTTGATAGCTGATCGCTGGTATAATTAAACGGTGCGGGCCCTGCAAAGATGAGGCGGCTAACCCTTTCCGGGTATCGTGTGCCAAAATACATAGCGAGCAAACTACCATAACTATGGCCATATATGGCAGCCTGTTTAATAGCCAGTTTGTCCAGTATCTTTTTTATGTCAGCAGCCGCTGTGTCGATATTAATATGTTCTTTATCCATTAGCGTAGGAATAGACCTGCCTGTTCCGCGCTGCTCTATTAGTATAGCCTGGTATTCGTTGCTAATGTGCATAGCAACATCTTCCTGCTGACCGCAGGAGATGCCCGGGCCACCGGTTAAAATAACAACAGGTTTCCCCTTGCCATATACATGATAAAATAAATAGCCGCCAGGAATAGGTAATGAGTCGCAACGCTGTGCATAAACAGTGCTGCATAAAGTAATAGCCAGTAATAAGAGAATGCTACGTTTCATAATTGTAGTTAGGTTTAGTATATCAATATTAGGATGCATACGGGGAGCATAGCATTGGGTTTCGTCAAACTCCTCCAAATCATCGACGTAAGTAGCATTCAATAAATAAGCAATATAAAATAGTACACATGTGATAAAACTGCTCATGTATCTATGGAGCGGGAACGCAATATTTTTTTCGCAAAGTGGCTGTTTGTTCTGGCGGGAGGTGTCTTAAAGTGGAAAGCTAATTACTACCTAAAATCAGAACACCATGAAGCGGCATCCATTTTACATGTTATGGGCTGTTACACTGCTTTGTATTACCTCTGCAGCGTACAGTCAGAAGAAACCCAACATACTCGTCATCTTTGGAGATGACGTAGGTGTTACAAACATTAGCGTTTACGGCAACGGTGTTGTTGGCTATAAAACGCCCAACCTGGATAAGCTTGCTTTGTCAGGCTTGCGGTTTACGGACTATTATGCAGAAAACAGTTGTACCGCCGGCCGGTCTACATTTATTACAGGGCAGTGTGCCAAGCGTACGGGCCTTTCCAAAGTAGGGATACCCGGCGCACCTGTGGGGCTGCAGGATAGGGACATAACTATTGCACAAGCATTGAAATCTCTCGGGTATGCAACAGGGCAGTTTGGTAAAAACCATTTGGGTGACCAGAATAAATTTTTACCAACAGCACATGGCTTCGACGAGTTTTATGGTAACCTGTATCACCTGAATGCAGAAGAGGAACCAGAGCATCCAACATGGCCAAAAGATGAACCCGATTTTACAAAAGCCAATTCTCCAAGAGGCGTTATACATAGCACTGCTGATGGTAAAGTGGAAGATACAGGGCCACTTACAATAAAAAGAATGGAAACGATAGACGATGAAACAACTTCTGCATGTATGGATTTTATAAAAAGACAAGTACAGAATGATAAACCATTTTTCACATGGATGAACTTTACACGAATGCATTTTAAAACGCATGTGCGTGAATCTAATCTTGGTAAAGCAGGTATGCCCGGCAACTACTATGCAGATGGCATGTTGGAGCTGGATGATAATGTAGGTAAGCTTACAAAGCTACTGGCAGATCTGAAAATTGCAGATAACACAATCGTAATTTTTACGACAGATAATGGCCCCAACCAGTTTAGCTGGCCAGATGCAGCCACTACGCCATTCAGAAGTGAAAAAAATACCAATTGGGAAGGTGCTTATCGTGTGCCTGCATTCGTAAGCTGGCCCGGGCACATTCAACCCGGAGGCTTAACTAACCAGATCTTTTCTGGGCTTGACTGGTTCCCTACATTATTGGCTATAGCTGGCAATACGCATATAAAAGAAGACCTGCTAAAAGGCACATCGGTAGGAGGGAAATCATTCAAAGTACATTTGGATGGATATAACCAACTTGACTTTATAACAGGAAAAACGGATAAGAGCGCGCGTGATGAGTTTGTTTATTTTAATGATGATGCAGAGCTTGTAGCTATCCGGTACAAAGACTGGAAAGTTATTTTCCGGGAGCAGTCAGCACCAGCCGGTTTCAATGTATGGAAAGATCCCTTCATCCTGTATCGCGTACCTAAGTTGTTTAACCTAAGGATGGATCCATTTGAGCGGGCCGACCAGACTTCAGATCAGTATTATGCGTGGCTGGTAGATAACGATTATTTAGTCGGGTTGGGAAGCTTCTATGCCATAAAATTCCTGCAAACTTTCATAGAGTATCCGCCGTCCCAGCTACCGGCAAGCTTTTCGCCAACGGGCGTAGAAGATGAGATCAATAAGATCAATGCGCAACACTTGAAAGCAAATGCGCCGGGTTCGGGTATGAATAAATAATAAAAACAGATGTACGTATTAAGTCCGGCTTTATACAAAGCCGGGCTTTTAATTTTTGTTTTAAGAGTCAGGATGTTAATCCTTCAAACAACTGATCTGCCATTTCAATCAGTTTGCCCTGCGATTCTTTATCCATTTCATTTGACAGTAGTATAATGCCCGTTTGTGCATCCGGGAACAACACACAATAGCTGGAGAAACCAAATGTGCCGCCCGTGTGCCATATTTTGATTACACCCTTTTTCGTTTTTGTTATGCGCCAGAACAATCCCATTGCATATTTATCCGCGGCTCCCCAAATAACCTGTTGGCTTCTTTGGGCCGTAGCGTTCTTTTTATCCAGTTGAAATAGCAGGTAACGTAACATATCCGCTGTAGTAGAGTAGATGCCACCGGCCGCTGCAAATGCAGGAGGTACATATGGCATCTGTTTGCCAGATGCGCTATAGCCCTTTGCTAATTGAAATAGCTGATCATTACGTACTGTAGATGTGCGCGCCATGCCTGCCGGGGCTGTTATATATTTTTTTATCAATTCACTGTAAGACAAATGATAAACATTTTCCAGTAACACACCCACCAATTGCGCATTGGGATTAGAATAACGATAGTTCACGCCGGGCACAGTATCCAGCTTTACGGTGTGTAGATCACGTAACAATTGTTCACGGCTGTTATTCGCAAATGCCTTGGTGAGCACAAATGGTATAGTATCCGGGGATAATTTAAATGCTGCTGATTGGTCTGGCAGAAAAGCGGGTAAGCCCGACATATGTGTTACCAGATCACGCACGCGGATAGGGTGATCGTTATAAGTAAGATTGGGATAATCTTCCGTAAGATATGTACGTACGTCTGCATCCAGGTCTATCTTACCATCTTGCAAAGCCTGTGCAAGCAAAGTGCCTGCAAATGTTTTAGATACAGAGCCAATTTCGAATGTGCTTTGTGCGCCGGGTGTTAGAACAGTATGCCGGTCAAGACTACCATAAAAGAATTGATGAATCTTTCCCTGGTGTACAATACCGATAGTAAGGCCAACCCTGGCAGGGTCAGACATAAATATTTTTGCCACGGAGTCTGCAATCGCTTTTGCCGGGGATTGCGCCTGTACAGATGCACCGCTTATAAAAAATGCTGCGATAGTTAAAACTAGTTTCATACTTGATTGGGTTTCCTTTTTGATGAAAAGGTGTACGTGTAATTATTGCACAATATGTTTAGGTGAAGAGGATGTCATTTTTTTATAAGGCTCTTTCATAAATGCATCAATGTAAATAATACCATCTGCTGCAAAGCCGGCGCCGTGCCCCTTATCATGAAAAAGCAATGATTGACTATTGGGCAGATACTGCTGAAGTTGCCTGTTAAAAAATGGCCTGCATAAGCGATCTGCATCTCCCCCGGAAATCAGTACCGGTATGTTAGATGATACTGGTGTTTTAGCAGATAACGGTTCAGGCTTTACATTCCAGCAACTGCAAATAGTATGATCAACATTGTTAAATGCATAACCTGCTAGCCAGGGATGTAACTGTTCCTGCTGCTGCATCACCTCACGGTTTGCAAAAGCAATCTGTCCGCTGCAATAAACGGAGTAGCGCATGCCCATTGCAACATCTTTATCTCCGGCGAAATAGCCATCCAAAACTTCCTGTATGTAAGGTGTGTGATAGCCATTGATGATATCATTGATCATGCCCGGAACTGTTTTTATTTCGTAAGCATTCAACCGGCCAATGATAGCATCGAGCAGCTCATTTTTAGTGTACCGGATGCTGATGCTATCCTTTGTGCCTTTCTCGAGGTAACGTGTTGTAAATTTTTTCTCGTGTATTTTAGTAAAGTACTGCCTGAAGCGTGTTTTTAGATTGCCGTATAGTGATTGGTTTGAAGAATCTTTAGCCGCGTTGGTAAATATCTGGTCTAATGCCTCATCTATATTGGAAAGCCCCCATTCTTCATAATTGATGAAGTTGGGTAAAGGTGAGTCCAGCAATAACATGCGCACAGCTTCCGGATGTTGCTTCACTACCGCCAGCATTAAACTACCACTGTAAGAAATGCCTGATAAGATCAGCGAATCGATCCCTAACGCCAGCCGTAAAGCATTTACATCTTCCGCGCTTTGTGTAGTAGTGTAGGCGGACAGGTCAATACCCTGTCGGATAAATTTTTCACGGCATCCTTTTACCGCATTCAGCACAAGGCTATCCCTGCTTTTATTTTCCCGGTAGCTTTGTTTTATTGCCTCATTCACCTCTGTACAGTCAAGGGAAGGCTGCGCTCTTTTAGTGCCTCGCTGATCAAAAGCTATAAAACCTCCATAGCGTAGAAAGCCAGCATTATAACGAATGCTGTCAAAGCCGGCTGTAGCGCTGTAGCCCGGGCCTCCGGCCATATACAGCGTAATATTTTTATGCGCATCCTGGTCGGGGCGGCGTACAAATAAAAAAGGCAGTTTGATTTTTTTGCCAGCAGGCTTGTGATGGTCTTCTGGTACTAACAGGTAGCCGGTACGTACCACCAGCCGGGGATCAGTCTTTACCATACCGGGAAACGGCTCTATAGAAGCCTGCCCGGTAGACAGTTTGCAGATCAGTAACAGAAGAAGGAAGATGCACAACTTTTTCATATCTCAAAGAAAGTTATAGCGGTGTTTTTGGGAAAGTAAAAAACGGACAATCTAGCGAAACCCACGTAGCCTTCTTCCTGTAAGTTTGAATACATCTTTGGAAAAATGACTGTGATCATAGTACCCGTATATCCAGGGATCGAAATGTTCTTTCTGTTGCATAAACATAGTTAAGGCTGCACGTGTTCTCAGCATAGCGAAGTACGCTTTGGGAGAAATGCCCACCACTTTATGAAAGTAGCGGTTGATTGTTTTAGAGTTCAGGAACAAGCGCTCGGCTATTTGAGATGTGTTTAGCTGCATGCCTGTTGCGTTGTACTCGCCTACCGCATCATACACCATTCTCAGGTAATAGTCTTTTTTAGAACGCTTATGGCGCTCTGCCAGCAAATATTCCTGTATAATGGAATATCGTTCTTCAAAGTTATCCGCTTTTTTAAGCCGTGTAAGTAAAGCTGGTGGTAATACCTGGCTCAGTTGTACTACACGGTCATCCAGCCCCGACTGGCTATAGCCCAATACAGCTTCAAGACCACCAGGGAAAAACTTTACAGTGAAGATGCAGTCTGTTGGCAATATGTGCCGTGTAACTCTTCCGTTGCGCAGTATCAGTATATCATCATCGGCGCCAATGGTATAGCGGCTGTTGTTCAGATCTATCGTGTATGGAGAACCAAGATTGATGTAAAAGGTAGGTGTCCAACTGGCAAACATGCCCGCATGTGCGTGACCGTTTACAAAATATCGCCCCGATGCCATTGGTGAGGACTCGGAGAAGAACTCAATGTAATCAGACAGTTCCTCGCAAGGTCTTCTGAAATCATAGATCTCCCGTATGTTTTGAAATATTTCAACCATTGATTGCAGGATAAATACCTGCTACTAATGTATCTATTAGCCGCTAACCGGTTGGCATTTTATCGACAAAGAATGGAATGGGTTAGACAAAACAGGTAAGAAGAGTAGATTGGGCACCGCGTTAACTATTGGCTGTGACCGACTTTTTTTCAGTGAATTGTATTAATGTGTTTATTTGTGCTTCAAACGCAATTAAACTAACGCCATCTCATGAAACGATCTTCTCCGGGCAGGCTATTGCTGTTGATTATATTTTGCAGCTACTATGGCCTCTCTTTTGCGCAGCAGAAACCCAATGTTGTTTTTATTCTTACGGATGATATGGGATATAGCGATGTATCCTGTTATGGCAACCCGCTGATCAAAACAGCTTTTTTAGATAGAATGGCAGCAAAGGGGATATTGGCAACCAACTTTGTTACCACGTCACCCACCTGCTCCCCCTCACGCGTGTCCAGCCTTACCGGCAGGTATTGCAGCAGGTCTAATCTTAGCCGTGTAATAGGCCCGGGCGATAAGGCTGCTATTCCCGATAGTGAAGTGACTATAGCTGAAATGCTGAAGGGCGCAGGCTACCAGACGGCTTGTGTAGGTAAATGGCATATCGGAGATTACGGAACGGGATTGCCTAACAGGCAAGGCTTCGACCTGTTCTATGGCATGTTGTACAGCCATGATTATCGTGCGCCTTATGTGAAGACTGATACGGTGATCAAAATATTCCGTAACCAAACGCCGGAGATCTATCGCCCGGATGATACAGTGCTGACCAGTAACTATACAAAAGAGGGCATTCGCTTTGTAGAAGGTGCTATGAAAAATAAAAAACCATTCTTCTTATATCTTGCTTACAATATGCCACACCTGCCTGTTGCCTTTGCAGCAAGAAAGAGCGGAGGCACATCAGCCGCGGGCGAGCTGGGAGATGTAATAGAAGAGATGGATAAAGGGATGGAAAAATTATGGCAGGCAATAGAAAAAGGAGGGCAGGCGGATAATACTATTTTTATTTTCTCCAGTGATAACGGCCCCTGGCTAAATGCGCCAAAGCGTATGTTTGAAGATGGCGCAACCAAGCCATATCATATAGGTGCTGCCGGTATTTTCCGGGGTTCTAAAGCCATCTCTTATGAAGGCGGACATCGTGTGCCATTTATCGTTTATTACAAAGGGCACACGTTGCAGAATGAAGTGATCAGGACACCAATATCTAACCTGGATATTTTGCCTACTATAGCAGAGTGGACTAAAGCAACTTTGCCGGATAGAACACTGGATGGAGAATCTGTAACAAAACTGCTCGGTCAGAAAAATTATAACAAGCCACATAAGCCAATCTATTATTACAACTATGTATTGGAAGGTGTGAAAGAGGGAGATTGGAAATTGCGGATAATAGAACAGGACGGTAAAAAGCAATATGAGCTATTCAACCTGGGCTGGGATCCTTCTGAGCGTGTTAATTTGTATGATGATGCAGCTTACAGGTCGCAAAGAGATCATCTGACTACCTTATTTGATAATTACCCGGATAAAAGATAACATAAAACGAGTGGTCCACTTTTTCGGTGCATGCCATTTGTTTATAAACAGGCATAACGAAAGTGGACCACTCTTTTTACCTTGCACCAGCGGTTCATTTCTTTTCAAAATGAAATATGTTTTTTCATTTTGGTAGGGTTTGATACCTTTTTTGATGAATGCCATCTAATTGTTTAAACCGTTGTAATGTAGCTGTATCAGTGGTTTGCGCGTGTTGCGAATACTTTTATGGCATACAGGCATGCCTTTAGACTATTATCTGTGTTCTAAAACAGAAACCAGATAATATGAAAAAAATCTTTCTCGCAGCAGGATTATTAGGATGCTCACACTTGCTGCAGGCACAGGACTCAACTGCAGCTAAGATTCCCTTTGATGGCATAGAGACGAATTGGCAAAACGGTTCAGACAGGAGGGATTCTTCTGTTTTTCATGGAAAATATTTTATTCCTACCGTAATGCTGGATGTGAATTACACCCACTCATTTAATAACCCCAACGATAACACCGTGGTCGGTTCTACTGCACTGGCGCGTAACAATGAAGTGCAGGTGTCGCACTTAAGTTTGGGTGGCGATTTTATGTATGAGAATGTGCGTGCGCGCGTGCTGCTGCAAATGGGAACCCGCTCGCAGGTAGTACCACGTAATGATGTCAGCCCTTACCGCGGACAATACAACCTGGCAGATGTGTACCGCTATCTTAGCGAAGCGTATGCCGGCTATCACTTCAATAAATGGTATGGTATAAACGTGGATGCAGGATTGTTTATGTCTTACATTGGCCTGAACTCATACTACCAGGCAGAGAACTGGGAATACCAGGCATCTTACACGTCTGATAATACACCGTGGTTTTTCAATGGCATACGTGTGCAGATCTATCCGACTAAACACCTGAAGATAGAACCGTGGATCATTAATGGCTGGCAGAGCTATGGTAGGTTCAACAAAATGCCGGGCGTAGGAGCTAACATTACCTGGAACCCGACCAGCAGCTTTAAGTTATTGACCAACGACTACTATGGTTCCGATGCGGGCGGTCTGCCTGGAAGAAAGCGTTTCCACTCCGACAATAGTATGCTTGTAAGATATTTCAACAGGCCACAATCTACCGGCATCAGCCGCATGGCATTTTCTCTTACCGGTGATCTGGGCTTTGAAAAAGGAGATGGTGTAAATGGATTTAAAGATGATCCGGTAAAAGGCCCGGCGCAATATTTTTTAAGCGCCATGTTCTACAACCGTATCTGGTTCGCTAAAAACAAATTTGCATGGACTATCGGTGGCGGTGTGATGAACAATCCCGGAAGATACCTGGTATTGTATCCGACAGGGCAGGCTAGTCCGTTACCAAACCCCAATAATCCTACGCAGACAGAAGGTGCCTATCCATTCAGTGCAAATCCCGGTGACCAGTTTCATGCGTGGGATTGCTCTACCAATTTTGACTGGATGCCTAACCAAAGCTTTCTTTTTCGCATAGAGTATGTACACAGGCATGCTGACGTACCATACTTTGCAGGTGCAGGTGGTGTAACATCTCCGAATGGTTATACTACCACTCCATTACCTGCGGACTGGCGCCCGGACTTAGTAAAATCAGAAGACAGGATCATTTTTGCAATGCTGTTCAGGTTATAATTTGAATTTTTTTCGGCAAGCAATCGAGCAATTGGAGGACGGTTCATACCACTCTCAATGTAAGGGGTATGTCTATACCCCTTTTTTATTTCACTGTAATAAAACGAATAGATATGAAAGCGTTTTGTATAGATGTCAAATTTCGCACATCGGTTTGTAACTGTTTTGTACAATCATTCCTGGCAGATGAGCAACTGATCTGTCTTGTGCATTTCAGTGACCAGTTCCTGATTCGCATACTGCATAGTACGAAAGCTGTAGTGGCAATAGAAGCGGGTGAAGCAAACGAGATAGAGATGCCGCAGGTGCAACATGCTATCGAAACACATTTGCAAAATATGTTGTGTAAAGGCAGAGGAAAGAGTGGTCCACTTTCCTTAGCTTGATTTTTATCATCCTAGTCTCCGACCTACTGTGTACCCACATCTTTTATCACTAGGTTGCATACCTACGGCATGCAAAAGAGCCCGATAATATATACTACCAATATCCGATCCCTACGGGATCATAACCTGATTCTATAAAAGCCTTTGTATCTGAAACGCAAATCCCGTAGGGATCAAACATTGGTAGCTTCCCAAATACACAGGCTTTGGCATGCCGTAGGTATGCGACCTATTTCTCCTGCTACCTGTTTTAAAAAGCGTAATGATTGTAATACTTGTGATCTCAATAGAGCCGGAGGCTCGGCAGAATGGTAGCCATGAATAATTATAAGAAAAGAGCCGCAGAGCGGCGACAGA
>JAFKHH010000020.1 GCA_017306865.1 Filimonas sp. | reverse complement strand
TACAATTAGTAAGTAAACTGGTCTTTCTTTACTGAGTGGACACTGGCTTAGGGTCTTCCGTCACAAGGCGTGACAGTATTTGTGCAATGTTCCAACATTTTTGTGAAGATACATTAATTAAAAAGACTTTCATACATCCAATTCGGACACTTTTTTAAATTTCTACGCAATTCATGTATGTACACAAAGCTGACTTATTGTAACATAAAGATCCGTCCTGCGTTTTATAGTATAATTAGCTTAGTATAAATACATAAAGATGCTTTTAAAATCCCTCCTTCTGACATTTTCATTTCTTTGTATTATATCAGTGCGCGCCCAAAACCTTCCCAGCCTCTTGCTCAATAAAAATATCAATGCCACATTCTCTATCACAGCTTATGACAAGCAAACGCAGGAATGGGGTATTGCCGTGGCAACGAATAATATTTATGTAGGCAATTCTACTATCTACATTCAGCCAGGGTTGGGTGCATTCTCCGTCATTGCAGAAACACAGCCATCGTATGCCATTAATGGCTTTGAACAATTGAAGCTTGGTAAAACAATAAAGGAAGCGATTGAATATTCTTTTCAAAACGATAGTGAACAATACCTCAGGCAGGTGGCGGGTATTGGGCCAAACGGGGAAGTATATGCATTTACAGGCGCTTCGCTGAAGTACTGGAAAGGGAAAGCCGCACATATCACCGGCAACAGTTTTGTTGTTATTGGAAATCAACTTACAGATAGCACGCTGACCGCTATGGCAACTGCTTATCAGCATGCAAACGGAACATTAGCCCAAAGATTATTGGCAAGCCTGCTTGCCGGGCAGAAAGCAGGAGGACAGATAACGGGCAAGCAATCTGCCGCACTTGTAGTAAAAGGAAAAGACAATGAATGGTTCAACCAGATAGACTTGCGAATAGATGACTCTCCTGCGCCATTTGAAGATCTACAACGATTACTGGCATATCATTATGGACGCATAAAACTAAACCAGGCTATTTATGCATTGAAAGCAGGGAATACAGTAGAGGGAAAAATAAAACTGCAGGAAGCTATTCCCATGATAAAAGGCTGGAGCGGCATTTATAGTAAGGTAGCAATGGCGCAATTACTATCAGGTGACAAAGAAGCGGCGGCACTAACTATTTTACACGCGATACAGTTAAACCCGCAATGGAAAGAGAACCTGCCTGCATTTTATTGTCTCGCAACAATGCCTTCATTAAAATCTTATTTCCAGGTTACATCATTTACTGAAAAAGACTGGTGCAGCGCTATACAATTATTACTGGAAATAAATAAGGCAAATGAAGCTATTTCGCTCGCGCAACAACAACTGAAAACGTATCCGTCCTCTTCTTACATATACTATTTACTGGGCAAAGCATGGAGCGCAAAAGGAGATATAAGCAAAGCACGAACACTTTATACAACTGCTATCTCTTTAGATACAGAAAATAAAGAAGCAGTGCAAGCATTAGCTATTGTGCCAAAATAAAATTCTTTTTTCTTTCAGCATACTAAAACAAAAAACCCGCGTTGAAACGCAGGTCCATTCTTCGATTGCTTGCCATTATGAAAAAAGTACTCAATGTGTAGCAGTTACGGATGGATTCGAACCATCGTAGAAGGTTGTGCAAACCTTAGCCTCGCCACTCGGCCACGTAACTCATGTCTATTGTTTCAAAGGTTTACAAGTTTCAGCGTTTCACCTGGAACTTGTAAACAATGAAACTGCTGAAACTATTTATATCTAAGCTTAATCTCTTTCTGCGCAGTATCACGTATCACTATTTTTTGTGCTGTGAAGTCAGCATGTTGTATAGTAACCGTTACAGGCAAGGCCTGCCAGGTAGTTAATACAAAGTTTCCGTCCTTATCTGTCAACGCCTCTTCTTCTCCCTGTACTACACTAATATAAGCGCGTACGATAGGCTTATTCCCTTCATCTACAACAATGCCTTTTACCTTATAAGGTATTACGCTACTTATATCTGTAACACTCAAAATCATAAAAGGAATAAATAAGGCTATTGTTCTCATTACTGGTCGATAACAGGGCAAATATAAATCATAAAATATTAGTCTACCAATTTTATAGACTAATATTTTTTTATTTATTTTCGAAAAAACATTTTTATCGATGCAATTGCAGCCTATACAAACAACAGAAGCAATTACTTCACAAGATTTTATAAACGGTTACTTTAAACAGGCTACTCCATTGATCTTTCAAAACTTCTTACAAGACAGATCTATCTTAACAAAGTGGACTTATGGCTACCTGACAGAGAAAGCAGGCAATGTAGTGGTGGACCTGTATGGCAGGGAGGACGCCTTTAACGAATGGGTAACAAGTCCACCTGTAGACAAAATGAAACTATCACATTACTTAGATCTCATCCGTTCTCAGCCCACAGACCTACGCCTATTCCTGTTTAACCTACTGAAGAAAAGTCCCGAGTTAAAGCAAGAATTACAGATCAATGATATAACAAATGGCAAAATACTGTCCTGGTTGCCCTTTATGTTCTTTGGAGGTAAAGGCTCAAGTGTCCGTTATCATTATGACATAGATATGTCGCACGTATTCCTTACACAGCTATATGGCGTAAAGCGTGTGCTGCTATTCCCACTCGATCAGTCAGCACAGCTATACCGGCTGCCATACAACTTTCATGGTATAGCAAATCTTGGAGACCCTGACTACACCTATTATCCCGCACTCAGGCGATTGCAAGGCTATGAATGCATTTTACATCCCGGTGATACTTTATATATCCCCTCCGGCTTTTGGCATTATATCCAATACGTGACTGATGGCTATTCCATCAGTTATCGTGCATTGTCAGAAAGCTACTGGCAACGCCTGCTTGGGTTAAGAAACATTTTTATTACACGTCGCTTCGATAACCTCATGCGCAGGTTGTTTAAAGAGGAATGGTACACGTATAAGGTGAATATGGCGTTTAGGCGTGCGAAGGGGTAAAGAGTTTAATTGCTACATGGTTGAATTGTTGGGATAGATGAATTAGGAATCTCTTGAGAAATAGCAATCAAACTATTCACCCTACATAACTTTTCATTGTTGTCCGATTAAACTCAATAGATAGTTGTCTGTAAACGTTTCCCAGCAAGGATTGTAGACGAAAAAGATTGGTTTCAAAATTGGGTGGATCCCCTATCAGCTTTTTTAAGAGAAACGTACGGCCTCAGAAAAGCAGCGTTAAGAAAATTGGCATGAGCGCCGGAAAAATCCATTGCTGTTTGAGCCAGGCGTAACTTACATACAAACGTGGCAGACGGCGAGTTCAATGGATTTCGGCGGGCAAGACAATTTTTAGCCTGCTTTTCTGCAGCCTTGATCTTTTTGGTTACTTTTTGTATCAAGACAAAAAGTAACACCGTCGGTAGACAAATGAGCCCTTGCAATTGAGCAACCTCTAAACTTAGCCGGACAACAATGATAACTTTTATACCAGGCATACCAAAACGAACAGCTATGGACGACAAAAAAAATCCCGCCTGATTAGGCGGGAATAAAATCTCAAATTCAATATCATTTTTTATTTCACTACTTCTGCAGTAAAGCCTGCCTTATTAACGGCTGCTATAATCTCATCCGTTGGAATTAAATCATCCTGCACAGTTAAGATTTTATCAGCTACGGTAGTATCTACTTTCCATTTAGATGCACCTGCTACAGTATCCAGGTAGGGAGTAGCTGTAGCTACGCAACCGCCACATTTGATATTTGTTTTAAATTGTATTGTTTTCATCTTATTATTTTTTACGAAGTTCGGCTATACGCTTACGCTTCTTGTTATACTATTCCGTGAATGATTTATATAATTTCCAGATTCCGTTCGACAACTCGAACAGTAATGAAAGGGTTATGAATTTCGAAGTTGAATAATGATCAATTTTCAATTGAACGTTGAATATTGAGCATTGAACATTTTCTTCACTTCATTTTTCAAGATTCCTTGTTCCTTGTTCGATATTTCTATCTTAAATCTTTTTCCATTTCAATCGCAGGCTATTGCTTACAACTGATACGGAACTGAGCGCCATTGCGGCACCGGCAATCATCGGGTTTAATAAGAATCCATTTACAGGATATAAAACGCCTGCTGCCAAAGGAATACCGATCACATTATAAATAAATGCCCAGAACAAATTTTGCTTAATAGCTGCCACCGTTAACTTAGACAAACGGATGGCTTGTGGTATTTTTCCAAGATCTGATGATACGATAGTCATTTTAGCCACATCCATTGCTATATCACTTCCTTTACCCATTGCTATACTCACGTCAGCCTGCGCAAGCGCGTTACTGTCATTAATACCATCGCCAACCATCGCCACTACTTTTCCTTGTTGCTGCAGCAGTTTTACAAAGGCCGCTTTTTCAGCAGGCAAGACTTCAGCCTTGTAATCTGTAATACCCACCTGCTGCGCTATAACGGAAGCAGTTGTTTTATTGTCACCCGTAAGCATATACACAGCTATACCCTGCTCTTTCAATCGCGCTACAGCATTTTTAGATGTTTCTTTTATTACATCCATGATCGCTACAACTGCTAATGCGCGTTTACTATCTGCAAAGTAGATCACCGTTTTTGCTTCAGCCAACCATTGTGTAGCATCCTGTTGCAATTTGTCACTAACAGTTATTTTACTTTGCTGCAACAAGCGAAGATTACCTACATAATATTCCTGTTGTTGCACCATTGCCTTAATACCGGCGCCTGTAATACTTTCAAAATGATCTACTGCCACCACTTGTACTGAGCCCAGGTGTTTTACTACCGCTTCTGCAAGCGGATGCTCCGATTGTTTTTCTATTCCCGCAAGAATATCATTTAACTGTTGCGCTTCGTTTTCCCACACAATATTTGTTACCTGTGGTTTACCCTCCGTAATGGTGCCTGTTTTGTCCAGTACAACAGCAGTTATTTTCTTTGCCAGTTGCAAACTCTCTGCATCCTTAATAAGAATGCCAGCTTCTGCGCCTTTACCTACACCTACCATTATAGCAGTTGGCGTAGCTAACCCAAGGGCACAAGGACATGCGATAACAAGCACTGTTACCAATGCCAGCAAACCTTGTGTAAAAGCATTATCACCACCAGCTATCAGCCACACAATAAAACTAAGCAGGGCTATACCTATAACAATTGGTACAAATACTGCGGCTATCTTGTCTACCAGTTTCTGCACAGGTGCTTTACTGCCTTGTGCTTCCTGCACCATTTTAATGATCTGTGCGAGGAAGGTCTCCCCACCTACCTTCTCTGCCTTGAACTGGAAACTACCTTTCTGATTGATGGTGCCTGCAAAAACCTTATCGCCTTGTTTCTTTTCCACGGCCACAGGCTCACCAGTGATCATGCTTTCATCTACATAAGAGGAACCAGTTGCCACCGTACCATCTACCGCTATTTTCTCGCCTGGGCGTACCAGTATTGTTGCGCCAGGATGTATAGCCGAAATAGGCATTTCCATCTGATGCCCTCCTTCATGTACTACCATTACGGTTTTAGGCTGTAACCCTATTAACTTCTTTATGGCAGAAGAGGTATTCCCCTTCGCTTTTTCTTCTAATAATTTTCCCAGCAATATAAATGCGATGACTACTGAGGCAGCCTCAAAATAAACATGCGGGTGTAATCCTCTTGCATGCCAGAAATGAGGAAAGAATGTATTGAACACACTGAAGAGGTAGGCAACACCTGTGCTCAACGCCACCAATGTATCCATGTTTGCAGAGCGATGCTTGGCCTGCCTGTAAGCGTTCACAAAAAACTGTTTACCAAAAAAGAGTACAACAGGTGTTGTCAATGCCCACATGATGTAGTTAGCATAAGGCATATCCATAAAGAACATACCGATCACCACTACAGGCAATGAGAGCAATACCGCCCCAATTGTTTTACGCTGTAATTTCTTATAGTTATCCTTATGTTGCTCTTCCAGTAACTCTTTTGCATCTTCGCTTTCATCTATCGCTATATCATAGCCAATAGACTGTACGATCTGCTTCATCTGTTGCGGTTCTATTACACCCGGCACAAAGGACACCTGTAAGCTGGCATTGGCATAGTTTACAACTGCGCTTATAATACCTGGTGTATGCTCCAGCATGCTTTGCACGCTATTCGCACAGGAGGCGCAAGTCATGTTTAGTACGGGATAATTCTTTTTAACGATCGTAACATCATACCCTAATTCGCGCACTTTATCAACTGCATGCGAAATAGCATCGTGCAGGTCACCAGACTCGATGCGGGCGCGATTATTATTCAATTCTACCTGGTGATTGCTTATTTCCGGTACAGCACTTAATCCTTTGTCGATAATGAGCGCACAATGCTCGCTATCCATCCCTTCCAGTGGTAAATAAGCTGTTTGTAAATCCGTTGCCATACTTTTAATTTTTACTGTTGTAAAGGTCGTAATAGTATGGCCACGCGGCGTTATATAATTATTGGGGAAAGTTGTAAAATTATGGAGGCAAGATCGTGAAACGTGAATCGGTAATCGTGAATGGCTGCTGTAGAATTAGTCCACTTGCCAAAAGATATTCCATATCTGCGTATAAGGAGCATAACAGCATTTGCTTCAGATATGGAATATCTATCTTATTTAACTGTAAATGAATTCATTTAAGGCTTATTCACGATTTTACTAACAGCAAGACCTATAAGGTTTTAAAAACCTTATAGGTCTGTGCGATATTGAGGGAAGTTTCAAAATTATGGAGGTGAGATCGTGAAACGTAAATCGATAATCGTGAATGGCTAAAGTTGCAAGCTCATAGTTGAATTGTCAAATGGTTGCATTGTTTAATTGTTTATCATTAATACAGATGTACAGAACAACAATTAAACAATGTAGCCGTTTAGCAATAAGTCCCGAAGCTTTACCGATTCACGTTTCACGACCCTACTCCGCCCGCAAACTCTTCACAGGATTCAGCCTTGCAGCTTTTACAGATTGAATACTGATAGTAAGCAATGCGATGAACACGGCTGCGGCGCCTGCTATTAAAAATACCCACCAACTGATGGTTATACGGTAGGCAAAGCTTTGCAACCATTTATTCATCGCCCACCATGCAAATGGAAAGGCAATGAATGCGGAAACAAATACCAGTCTTAAAAATTCTTTAGAAAGCAAACCTGCAATGCCTGCGCTGGAGGCACCCAATACCTTTCGGATACCAATCTCCTTTGTACGGCGTTCTGCGGTATAGGCGGCCAGGCCAAACAAACCAAGACAAGATATAAAGATGGCTAATGCAGCAAAAAGTTGGGATAATTTCCCAATGAGGCTTTCGGCTTTGAACAATTCGTTGTATTTATCATCTACAAATGAATACGTAAACGGATAAGCGGGATTATACTTTGTAAATATTTTTCCCATTTTTGCCAGTGCAGCTTCCGTATTAGCTTTTTCTTTCAACCGGATGTACAGGTAGGATGCATCTTCACGGCTGCAAAAAAACGCGACCGGGTCGCTTTTACTGCCATACATATCTCCATATATAAAATCATTGGTCACGCCGACAATAGTGAATTTTGTACTTACCCACTCCAACTGTTTGCCTATTGCATTTGCTTCCGAGCCCGCGATCATTTTAGCAAAAGAAGCTGTTACAATCACATTGGATGTATCCGCAGGATCCTGTGTAAAATCACGTCCCGCTACTACATGCAGACCAATGGTGGAAATGAGCTCGGGGCTGATAAGCCTTGAAGAGATCAGCACATCCTGGTCATCACGTTTGCCCGGCCATTTATAATTGCTACTGTTGTTGCCGGTAGATAATGTTTCAAAACTATTCAAGCCGGCATTTTCCACATAGCCGCTATTGATCAACTCTTGCCTGATCGGATTGAAGTTCTTCTCCATATCACCCTGCACTTCCATTATAACCAGGTTATCTTTATTGTATCCCAGTTCGCGGTCCTTAATATGCTGCACCTGCTGGTAAATAATAATGGTGCTGATGATCAGGATAATCGATATGGCAAATTGTGTTACCACCAATCCTTTACGTATAAAGGCTGCACTTCCCGTTTTCAGCTTCAACCCTTTAAAAACAAATATTGGATTGAATGAAGAGAGGTAAAGGGCAGGATAACTGCCTGCTATAAGCCCACAAACAAGCGCAATAGCTGCAAGTATGCCAAGGTGCAACGGATTGCCAAGCCCTACGGTTAATTGCTTTGACACGAGCATATTGAATGCCGGCAATACCATCATTACAATCACAACGCTGATGATAACAGAGATAACGGACATAAAGAGCGCTTCACCTATAAACTGAAGTACGAGTAGTTTTTTTCCTGCACCCAATACTTTTCTCACACCTACTTCACGCGCACGCTTCTCGCTGCGGGCAGTGGCAAGATTCATAAAATTGATACAGGCAATAACCATAATGATCAATGCAATAATGCAAAACATCCTCACATTTTCTATATGTCCACCTACCTGGTGGCCATCTTCAAAATTGGACCGCAACCGCCAGTCATTCATTGCAAAAAGGAAGGGACGCGCTCCTGCTCCCGGCTCACGCCTTTGTATATAGTTATACAATTGCTTATTGATCGCTGCAGCGTCGGCTGTCGGCTCTAATTGCACATACGTTGCTATGCTATTATTTTTCCAACTGGCAATCCACGGGCTTCTTTTCAAGTGTATTTCTACCGGCGCTATCCAGTCAAACCACAGCGTGGAGTTTTTCGGAATATCTTTTATTACACCCGATACAGTATAACTTTCCTTATTATCGATCTTAAATATTTTACCGACAGCGCTTGCACTGCTACCAAAGAACTGCTTCGCTATCTTTTCAGAAATGACAACAGAATACAATTCTTTAAAAGCATTGTTTGCATTGCCTTGTACAAATTGCAACCCAAACATGCTGAATAAAGATGAGTCAGCATATACGCCCGTTTCATAAATAGATTTCTCGTCATGGTTAAACAGGTAGCTACGCAAACTCAACCTGCAGGAATTGGTAACACCGGGCATGTCTGTCTTCAAAGCCGGGCCCATTGGGCCGGGCGTAGAGAAAAAGGTGCGCGTCTTACCCTGGTAGGTCTGGTTTTCTATAATGCGGTATAGCCTGTCTTTGTTAGGAAAACTATTATTGTAATTCAACTCATCTTCCACCCACAGAAAAATTAACGCCGCTGACGCAATGCCAACAGCCAGCCCCATAATATTGAGAAAGCTATAGGTTTTATTTTTCCAGAGATTTCTAAATGCGGTTTTGAAAAAATTACGAAACATAAGCGATGATTGTATTCTGCATTTTACTATTCCAAAGCAATACCAGTTACATAAGGTAATGAAAATCAATTTACATGCAATTTCTTTTGTAATATACCTGTACGGTTTTGATACAACTGGTGTACGGGATTATTCACCGCGGAGGCGCAGGGATCAGAACGTTGGTGAGTGGTGAGTAGTCAGTTGTGAGTCACCTCTTGCACATTTTGCATTCTCCCTCTGGTTCTTTGCGATATAATAACGCTGAGCAAACAAAGGCACCCACTCACAACTGACTACTCACTACTCTCAACTGACCACTCACCATTCGGGGAAAATACCTGCACACCATCTATCTTCATTTCATTACTTTACAGCTACTTTCAATCTTTAATCCAAAACGATGGCAACCCAACTTAAAACACCCGGCGTGTACATTACAGACCCAAATCCTTTTCCCAATACAATGCAGCAGGTATCAACAGCTATTCCTGTTTTTATAGGTTATACCGAAAAGGCGAGTGCCAATGGAAAGAGTCTTCTGAAGGTACCGACGGCCGTTACTTCACTTGCAGAGTATGAAGCTTATTTTGGCGGCGCATTCCCGGCTAAATTTTCCCTGGTTCCCACGACTGCAAAGAATTTCGACATCTATTTAAATGGACTGACCTACTTTGTCAGAGCAACTAACAACAACACAGCTTATTTCTACAATAGCATTCGCTTGTTCTATGCAAACGGTGGTGGCGCATGTTATATTCTTTCTGTAGGCACTTATGGCGACAAACCGGGAGGTTTTGCTATAGATCCGGCGGATTTTGTTGGCACTACGCCTCAATCAAATGTCTTTAACATCCTTACAAATCAGCAAGACATTACACTGGTAGTTATGCCCGATGCAATTGCGCTGGGGCAGGATTGTTACACTTCCTTATACATACCGGCTTTACAACATTGTGCTACGGCGCAAAGCAGGATGGCATTATTAGATGTTGAATTAGTCAGATCACCGGAATTGCTTACCAATGCTGTAAACGCTTTTCGGCAGCAGGTGTATGCTGATATAAACACGCTTTCTTTTGGCGCGGCATATTGCCCCTGGCTAAATACGACTTTAGTGCAATTCTCAGAAATTACGATGGATAACCTCGATGCGGGTGTGGACCTTTCCACGCTTTTACCGGACGAGAATGCACAAAAAGTGCTGGCACAGTATAACAACGGCAAACCTGTATCTGACAAGGATAAGCAGGCTATGCAAGCTGCATTACTTGCCGTAAGCCAGCCATACAAAGACCTGATGAACGCAATACTTACAGAGGTAAACATACTACCACCTACTGCTGCAATAGCAGGCATTTATACAACTACCGATAGCGACCAGGGCGTGTGGGTGGCGCCGGCCAATGTAAGCATAACAGCAGCCACCAAAGCCGTTATTACGCTTTCCGACACGGATCAGTCATTTCTAAATATAGACCCGTTGACAGGGAAATCGATCAACGCTATCCGGGTATTCAGCAAGTTAGGCATGCTGATATGGGGCGCAAGAACGCTGGATGGAAATAGCAATGATCTACGCTACATTAATGCCAGGCGTACGCTGATCATGATCGAACAGTCGATTAAACTGGCAATACGTGCCTATGCGTTTGAACCCAATACCAGCATTACGTGGGTAACTGTACAATCAATGATCAGTAACTTTCTGACTGGGCTGTGGAAACAAGGTGCTTTGGTTGGTGCAACACCTTCAGATGCTTATTCGGTGAGTGTAGGGCTCGGCTCTACTATGACAGCAGATGACATCTTAAATGGCTACATGAATGTAACAGTAAAAGTTGCGATAACACATCCTGCAGAATTTATTGTGATCACCATACAGCAGCAGATGCAGGCAACGTGATGGAGTGAGTGGTGAGTGGTCAGTTGTGAGTAAGGGATCTTTGCGCCTTTACGCTATTATATCGCAAAGTACGCAGAGTAAGCGTTGAGAGTTGTGAATAAGCCCATTCACGATTGCCGTTTCACGATTCGCGATCCTTGTTCCGATTTATACAATTTCAGCTATGCACTGCATAATAGTTTTGTACCTGCTATTGATTATAGCTATTCATTTTACAAAACAAAAAACATTATGCAATTACCAACTAAAGCAACAGACGCGCATGCTACGCTGGCAGCAGCTTTCAACTCAGGCGATGTAGATACTGTATTAAGTATGTATGATTACAACGGCATCATAGTACCGGAACCAGGCAAACCTGTGTCGGGCAAAAAAGATTTTGTAGAAGCCATCAAGGCAATTCTTTCTATTAAAGGAACAATGGAAATTAAAACTGTCTATTGTTTACAAACAGGTGACCTGGCCGTAGGCAGATCTGAATGGAACATTACTGATGGCGACGAAGTAAAGATCAGTGCAAAAGGTGTAGAAGTAATGAAACAGCAAACAGACGGCACGTGGAAGATTGTGATCGACCATGCGTTTGGCGCATTGGAAAATTTAAAAGCATAAGGGGTATTAGTGGGATAGTATATAGGGTATATAAAGTTTCATTGTTGTCCGACTAGGCCTGGTAGATCTTCAACTACAAGCGCTCATTTGTCTACCGACGGTGTTACTTTTTGTCTTGACACAAAAAGTAACCAAAAAAGTCAAGGCTGCAGAAAAGCAGGCTAAAAATTGTCCCGACCGCCGAAATCCATTGAACTCGCCGCTTACAGCATAATTAAGTAAGTTACGCATGGCTCAAACAGCAATGGATTTTTCCGGCGTTCATGCCAATTTTCTTAACGCTGCTTTTCTGAGGCCGGACGTTTCCCGGAAAGAGCCAAAACAAGGGATCCTCGGATTTTAGTAATACGCATTTGTAGCTGCAACTGATTGCCACAAAGAATTTCGAACTTTTTACAATATACTTAGTCGGATAACAACGATAAAGTTTATATAGTGCCCTCAACCGAAATAATTAAACTTTATATACCTTATCTACTTTATCAACTTTATACACGGCCCTCCCCGGCTTATCTTTACAATCTTATGAAACGCGTACGCATCGTTAATCAACCTGATATAGATACTTTGATTGGTAAAGAAAATATGTTTGCCAATATATACAAGCTATATGGCGCACCGCCTGACTGGTCGCGCGAGGAGGGTTTTATTTCTCTTTCCAGGATAATACTGGAACAACAGGTAAGCCTTGAATCGGCTAACGCGCACTTTAATAAGCTGAATAGTTATATCAAAGAGTTTTCTCCGGCATATATTCTTGCTCTTTCCGACGAGGAAATGCGGGAGTGCCAGATTAGCAAACAGAAAGCCAAGTATTTGCGTGCATTATCTATGGCTATCGATAATGGTGAGATTGATTTACATAAACTAGCCAACTGCGACGAACCGGATATAAGAACGCAATTAACAAGCATCAAAGGTATCGGCCACTGGACAACAGATATTTACCTGATGTTTTGCTTACAGGCTACAGATATTTTCCCCATTGGCGACATAGCAGTTGTAAATACTGTGCGTGAGTTGAGCAAGGCTCAAACACGAGAAGAAATATTGGCGCTCTCTGAAAAATGGAAGCCTTTTCGCTCACTGGCGACGTATTTTTTGTGGCATTATTATTTGAGTAAAAGAAGAAAATAACCTTTAAGAAATTTCACGCAAAGATGCACAAGTATCGCAAAGGAGACGCAGAGAACACAGAGCAGCATTTAAACTTCTAATTCGAAATTCCTTGTTCCTTGTTCGATATTATTCTTCGTGCTCCTTCCTGCCTTCATATCTTGGCGGCATTATTATTTGAGTAAAAGAAGAAAAATTTGATATTTGATATTTGAAATGAAAAACTAAACGGTATCACCATTCTCAAATATCAAATTTCAAATCTCAAATTACTCTATCACATACCACGTATATGTATCCGGCTGTAGTGTTACATCAAGTGTAACCGTATAATCCCTGTTTAATGGATACGCTACAGGCTTGCCTTCTTTCTCTCTTATGTGCGCGGTGGTTGTCAATCCTGTATAATACAATGGCAATGTGATCGTGCGCGTAATAGATTCTTTCAACGGATTATATAACATTACTAATCCTTTTATCCGTTGCTGTGGAGATACGTGCAAGATGCCATCCCAATCCCTGCCATCTGCACGGCGCAGGTGAATGATGGGAGCATTCAGAATATCACGATACTTTTTATACCATGTTACTACATTACTTACCACTTGTTTTGTCTCTTCTGTATCGTATAAGCGCGGGCCACGATAGCAGGCTTGTACTCCTGCGCCGTAGTATTGCATCATCAACTGGTCATAATCTTTCAGGTGATCTTTCAATGGCTCTAATACGGCTTCAGCGCCACCACCCTGGTAAGCAGTAAGCGGCACAAAGCCCCAGGACATGCTGGCTGTTTTTTCCCATGTACCGTCAAATATATTTTGCCTGTTGATGATCTTCTGCTGATCACGCGGCAGAGAGAAATTTACTTCCCGATAGCCAAGACCGATCTTATTGGTGCCATCCAGGAAGTACCAATCCGGTGCGTTAATGTATACGCCACGCTCATTTAGCCAGCGATACAATTCTTTTTGAATATTGATCTGTCTCCATTGGGAATCGTCCAATCCCTTATGCCCCGGATGTGTTACAGACGCACATACGTCCCCGGGATAAGGCCCATCGTTTTCCCATATATCAAAACCTGTTGTGGTAAAAAACTGTTTGATCTTATCGCGATAGGCTAATCCCCATTTACTGCCAAAACATGGTGCGTTGCCAAAGAACGCGCCGCCTGGCTTGCCGGTCTTTGGGCTGATCACATCATCTTCATCACTGATCTTTCGTGAGCTGAACAGGGAGTAACCGCCTATCTTCACGCCTTTAGTATGCGCATAGTCTGCCAACGCTTTCCATTTAGCCAGGTTAGCAGCACTATTGTCTTCCATGTTTAGGTGGCTGCCAAAACTCAGGATCACGGCTTCGTAACCAGTAGCGGCGCATTGGTCAACCGCAGTTTTTACCTGCTCGTCATTCTTACTTACCAGGTGCATGAAGATGGGATTTCCTGTAGTCCACGGTGCAATGGTATTGTACATAGTGCGAATAGCCAATGCGCGCCGTTCGCGGTCATAGCTATCCATCAGCAGTTCATAGCTACGCACAGAAGTAAACTGCTCGCCCGGTTGCAGATCTACACCGGGTGCTTTTTCAGGGTACACTTCCATTAAACATGGTGTATTGAAATCGTAATTTACCTGTGACGTATATGCCCTGTCTGCTTTCCAGTGCAGCGTCTGATCACTAAGATCGTATCGCATCGCATTGTTAAACGCGTAATCACTTTCTACATATATACCCGCGGGTTTGTGCATCTGCGCTGTTCCTCCCACCACAGCACTCTCCTCTTCTACTACAGCCAATACCTCGTTTACCACACGATTCAGTTTAAAAGACCTGCTACTTTTATTTTCTATAGTCAGCCACTTGCAGAGTAAAGGCAATCCATCAAACAATACATAATGTACTTGCACCTCAAACCCGCTCAATACCTGCAAGGATGATTGATAAGAAAAAATAATTTCTTTTCCCTGTGGTTGTTTCTTATTTGCAGACCATACGTCCGGCTTCCATTGTATAAAGGGTGAAAACGGACGGATAGCATAAGTAGTAAAATGAAAACTGCTATCCTGCTTTTTGAAAGAGCTAATCCATTGTGGTAAGAGATAGGCATTTTCTTTTTGCCCATACAGCCCTCCTACATTATAGGTTGTGCCGTCAATAACGAGGCGCGCTTCCGGTTGAATGGCCCGAAGCAGTTGCTGTCCGTTTGTGAGGTTTACGAAGTCAACGCAGGCCACATCCGGGGTTGTCACAAATGTTCTTCGCAGCAAGCCGTTATCCAGTACAACCTTTTTATCTGTAGATACTATTATAGATGCTTTCGCTGTTACCGGATGCACAAGCCAGTCTTGTTTATGCTGTGCCTGTGCTTCATTCTGCTGAGTGGTCAGAACCGCTGCGATAGTAAAAATGTGGATGAGTTTCATTTGGTTTATTTTAAAGCATGGAGCATATGTATATATAATTACATTGTTGTCCGACTAAAATTTATTTGCTTATTCAATTGTAAGCGCTCGTTTGTCTACCGACGGTGTTACTTTTTGTCTTGATACAAAAAGTAACCAAAAAAATCAAGGCTCCAGAAAAGCAGGCTAAAAATTGCTATGCCCACCGAAATCCATTGAACTCGCCGCAAACCGCATCTGTAAGTAAGTTGCGCCTGGCTCAAACAGCAATGGATTTTTCCGGCGTTCATATCAATTTTCTTAACGCTGCTTTTCTGAGGCCGGACGTTTCTCTTAAAAAGCTGAATAAAGCCTTCCAATTTTGAAACTATTCTTTTTCGTCTACGATCCTTTTAGGGAAACGTTTACAGATAAACACCTATTGACTTTACTCAAGTAATAATGATATAATTAATGCTCACTTTTTGTTTTATCCTATAAAATATTTGCTGCCCGGTAATTTTGATAATAGATAGACGAGCGCATATGTTAAGACGCTGGCGGTACATACGGTTATTAAAATTTTGATAGCAGGCAATGCTTGTATATTGTTGTAAATGTATGGCTGTATGCCGCGAACGATAAAATAGTGCGCGAGATAAATGCCAAAAGTCAATGTAGCAATGCGCTTGAGGGCATTAGATTGTACCTTTACATTTTTCAACACAAGGAACAAACCCAGTGTTTGCGCCATTACATTCGGGCCGGTAAACCACCACGCAATCTCTACAGGCCTGCCCGCAACTGTTGTTGTATGTACAAACCCGAAGTAGGTAACCAGTGAACCTACAATGTATAATACAATTCCTACCCACACAGCATGTGCCGCAGGAACGGGATCGTACTTCACCAGGTAGTGGCCTAATAACAAATACCCTGTAAAGCCTGTAAAGTAGTATGTTGTACTTATAACATTCCAGTCGCATTCCCCTTGTAACTGCGGGAACCACTGCTTTATATACGGCAGGAATAATGTATAACCCCAGATGATCAAAAAGAAACGTTGTGCTTTCCTGTCATCTTTTTCCACCCATGCAGACAGTACCGGCATAAACAAATACAGGCCGATGATCATATAGAGATACCACAAATGATCTGTAGCATCCAGCTTAAAATTTACCGGTATGTATGCTACATTTTTCAGTGCCTGGGCTATACCTGTTTTCTGCTGCATCCATGGTCATAAGGCATAAAAGACAGACCATATTAAAAACGGGAATAGTATGCGGGTAAATCTTTTCCTGTAAAACGTGAAGGCATCTGACTTAACTGGCAATAACAATACGCCTGACATGACCACAAATAGTGGTACGCAGGGCCGTACAAATGAACCGAAGATGCTGCCCCAGAAAAACTCATCGTGCCGTTGCCCGAATGCTGCCACATAAGGATCGCAACTGTGGCTTACAATAACTAAAAAACATGCTACTACGCGCATGAGGTCTATCCAGCCTATATGTATCTTTTGCTCTGTCATAAAACAATTTTAAAGCATGTGCAAAATACTAAGTGAGATGTACAAGGTATCGCAGAGAACGCAAAGGCACGCAAAGTACACAGAGGGTTTACTCACAACTGACCACTCACTATTCACCTGCGCTTCTGAGACTATTTTTCTATTACGTTTTTAAAAGGAAAGATCGCGGATTCTACATGAGATTCATCCATTAGTTTGGTTAATGCTTTTACCAGTTTAGGTTGTGCTGCTGCAATGTTGTTTTGCTCTGCCGGATCTTTTGATAAATCATACAATTCAACCGTTGTTTTGGTTTTATCAAACACATGCAGGCGCACTGCTTTCCAGTTTCCTTTTCTTACTGCCTGCGTTCCACCATTTTCATGAAACTCCCAATAGAGATAATCGTGTTGCTTTTGTTTCTTACCAGTCATGGAAGGCAGGAAGGAAATACCATCCGTTGGTTTTGTCATAGGCGCACCTGTTATTTGCGCAAAGGTTGGCATTACGTCCCAGAATGCACCGATGTAATTGTTTGTTGTGCCCGGTTTTACCTTACCCGGCCATCTTACTATAAACGGCTCTCGCATACCACCTTCATACAGATCTCTTTTTACACCACGCAGCCCACCACCACTATTAAAGAATGTGGGATCAGCGCCGCCTTCTACATGCGGGCCGTTGTCGCTGGTAAAGATCACGAGCGTATTGTCATCAATACCTAATGCTTTTAGTTTTTGAAACACCTGCCCTACATAGAGATCGAGCCGGGTAACCATTGCTGCAAACGTAGCATGCGGATATGCTTGCGAAGTGTAGCCACCTTTATTAGCAACAGGTCCATAATCATTCCCTTTATATGGTTTTTCCGGGAATGTATTTTTATAAGAAAGGAAAATACTGTCGTCCGGCACCAGCAGCTCGGCATGTGGCAAGGTGTAGGTGAGGAACAGTACAAAAGGTTTGGCTTTGTTATCATCTATAAACTGCAGGGCTTTCTGATGGATCAACTCCGGCGCATAGGTGGTTGGCTGCGCCAGGTTTTCATTTCCTTTTAAGTCTATGCGTGTCTCATTTTCCCACAGGTGCGTTGGATAATACCGGTGTGCGAGCAACTGGCAGTTGGTTCCATAAAAATTATCAATGCCATGCTTCAGCGGATCGCCTTCACTGCCTACAGGGCCTAAGCCCCATTTGCCAAATACGCCGGTCGTGTAGCCTGCTTGTTTTACCAGTTCCCCTATGGTAAAGGCGCTGGCAGGTATTGGCTGTTGTCCTTCCGGCTTCACTTCTTTGTTGCCACGAATAAATGTGTGCCCTGTATGCAGGCCTGTCATTAATGAAGAGCGGGAAGGAGCGCACACGGAAGTACCTGCATAAAACTGTGTGTACTTCATGCCTTCTTCCGCCATCTTTGTAAGATTGGGTGTGCGGATCTTTGTTTGCCCATACGGCGCAATATCACCATAACCGAGATCATCGGCCAGGATAAATATGATATTGGGCTTCTCTCTTTTTTGCTGTGCAAAAGAGGAGAAGCTGCACAAAGATGCTACAACGAATAAAAAAAGATTTCTCATAATACTTGGTTATCGAATTAGCTGATGATAATACTGATTTGTTTCCCTGCCGGTATATTACATGCTTCAGCCAGTGTAACAACTATATCATTCCCCGCCTGTACAAGTGTGGCAGGTAATAACAGTTGATCTATACGCACAGTTGCTTTTGCAGCTTTCTTCACAGCAAAGCACTCTATACCTATAGCAGACAAGGACAATGTACCGTATTGTACAGAAAAAATATGTACTTGTGTATTTGCTTTTTGCTGTTGTGTATAACTACCCCATGCAGTAGCTGCAGTAAAGGCTGCTGCAAAATCATCTTTCTTCCATTGCGGCGCAAAACGAATGTATCCTTTAGGTCCATGATATTGAAACCCGCATGCAGTAATAAATGTACCATAGCTTGCCATAGCGCGTGCGTAGTGGTCGCTGCATTCTATTTCATTAAACGGGTTTCGCTTTTTTGCATGATAGCGGTCATGTATGGCACGCGTCAGCACCATTGCTTCATCCTTCATGCCTTCTCCCATCATGTGCGAGGCTACCTGGTGTTCAAAACCAGACATACATTCGTGGAAGTAGCCCAACTGCCAGGTGTCGTTATCTCCGTATGGTTTTGCTTCGCCTTTTGGATTGGTGTTCATGATCATGCCACCTTCGCCCGGCAAGGCATAAGGGCGGCCTACACCTACCTGTTGCAAATAAGGACCTACATCTGTTGCAAAGTTGTATTTCCACAACGCATTTAATGCACTAACTGTTTTTGTCTTATCCAATACGCGCGGCAATCCAAGCTGAAAAGCCCATGACTGTCCAAAGACCTGATCTATATGACAGGTGTTGTATGATCCAAGATTTGCCCGTCCTTTTTTGGGATCGGGCCTGTGTATAAAATATTCTCCGTTGTACAATTTCGCTTCCATATTCTTCCTGCCATTCGTTACATAGGTTTTACACTTTTCTTCGAAGGCAGCGTCATTCATCTCCGCAGCCATTAATTGTGCAGCTTGTACAGCCGCTATGCACAATCCTACGATCCATGCTATCTCTCCATCCCACATTGCATCCAACGTATTTTCCACCGGCGTATCTTCCATTCCATCGCCATTTTTGTCGAGCGTGAAAAGGTACTCCACTGCTTTTTTAGTTGCAAGCCAATTCTTTTGCAAGAAGATATTGTCCTTGCTCATCTGGTGTTCGCGATAGATCCGCAGGATGGTTCCAGCCTGTCCGTCTACAGCAGGGTGTGTTTCTAATTCCCCCCGGAATTTAATCCCTCCATTATCCTGCATTGCAATGCCCAGGTCTACGCGGGCTCGTGTGTCGCGCTCCAGTGCGGGGAAGATACGACCTGCCGCCTGTGCATATTGCCACACATGCGTACAGGTTCCTTCACATGCGCCTACACCTTCCCATCCCCAGAAGCGGCCTGTATCAAAACGTTTTGTAGTTGCAGTAGCCAGTATAGAGGTATTTAAAAATGTTCTTTCCAAAAACCAATATGGCAGTGTGCTTTTTTCATACCAGGTGCGTTGCCATAGCATTGTTTGCCCGGAAAGATGTGCATAGTTAGCGGCTATATATTTCGCCACATCCAGGGATGAGGAGAACCGGCGTGTGTAGTAAGCGCCATCTCCTTGCAATTGCCTGAACCTTTTTGTAAGATTGACGTTGGGGAAATACCATGCAATAACAAAGGATGTTTTTGCAGATTGCTGTTTTGCCAGCTTTGTTCGATAGCAGAGTGTACCATAGAGCGGCTGACCAATATCAGCTACAGCATCTGCTTCACTTGTATCCCGGAAGGCTGTTGCCTGCAAAGGCCATTGTGCGCTGGTATGTATTGCTGCATTTTGCAAACAAGCAATCGTCATGTTGCCATCATCGTTATCGCCATCCTGTTTTACTGCTCCGCTCCCGTTTTGCGTGTACATATATACAGCCTGCAGCTTATTATCGTTATACGCTTTATTCGCCCGCTTGTGTGCTTGCGCTTTTGCAGTGTATGGATTTACTTTATTTTCCAGTACTGCCAGCATAGCAATAGTCGCGTCAGTACCGCTGTTGTTGGTTATTTGAAAGTCGATGATAGTCGCCGGCAAACCAGAATTATTTTCGTCCAGCGGAATAAATGGTGAATAGAGTTGTGCCGTAACTGTAAACGGCAGATCATTCTGTATGTACTGTACGCGTGCTACCGGGTAAGTTGCCTCAAACTTTATTTCATCCCAATCTTCTTCCCGTAACAACTTAACTACTGTTTTGCCTTTGTATTCTATTTGCAATGCAAACTCCTGCAGTAACGGTCTTATATCTTTTGCAGGCGCTATATAAGATGCACCATCGCGTGAACGTATTTTACGTTTAGGGATATTGAATATACTCCATTCAACCACTTTGGGTTCTACGCCTTCCATATTCCTGTTGAAAATATCCCACAGCCACAGTCTTCCGTCACCACCGGCATATACAGTGCCACAGCCTATGCCGCCAACAGGCATGCCTATATAGGCCAATTCGTTTTTTGTTTTAAGATAGGTAGTTGCATTCCCTCTTTCATATAATGATTGAATATATGCTTTGCTTAATCCTTTATCTGCCGGTATAGGAAAGGGCTTATATGTTCTGGCAAACAGTGGCGATATGCGCGACTGGGCAAGCCATGCAGAGGTGGTAAGCAAACCTGCCTGTTGAATAAAGGTGCGTCGTTCCGTTTTTTTCTTCATGCGGTGATCATTAGGTTATTAAAATGTCTATTTCATTTTTTCACGTAAGATTTGTTCTTTACCTGCATCCCAGTACGCACAATCAAGTCTTATAAAAACAGAAGTGTATGGCAACAATTCATTTGTTTTTATAACCAGTACTTTAAATTGCCTTGACTCTTCCGACAATTTTTTAAAGCAGGAATCATGTAGCAGGGTTTGCATATTCTTTCCTTTCAACAGACTGTCTTCGCGTGCTATAAAACTGCGTACGTTGTTATCCTCTATAAACGCTAATTCTTTATCCCGGTATATTTCAGGTTTTACATGCCCGGATTGTTCCACTTGTTTAACTACTTCCTGTAAAACAGTAAGCAATTCTTTATCTGCATAGATGTAAGCAATACCCGGATCTGTTTGCATAGGAAATGCTTTATCTGCTACTATGATCCAGTTCCTATGTCCAAGCATAGGCAGTGTTTCAGCAAGTTGCTGCTGCCATGCTACAGGATTACCGGCATTGCTGTTTGGTTTACAGGCAGCCAAGCCAGTTATGAACAGGAGTATGTACAGAAATTTTTTCTGCATTATTTTTTCTTTTACTGGCACAGGGCGAGAGCCCTGCACCTATATTTTACTGATCAATATGCTTACTACCTTAAGCATAACGACAACAACGCTCCTCGCCTCTCATCAATCCCTACAAAGGAGGAAGACGTTGCGGAAAAGAGTGGGCCACTTTTTAAGTGCATCCTTAGCCAAGAAAATATATTCTTTGAAAGTGGCCCACTCTTAACTCGCTTTTACTGGCACAGGGCTGGAGCCCTGCGCCAGTTACCAAATTTTAAACCTCCAATGGCTTTTTATTTTTTATCCTTTATTTTTTCTAACAACACGGCCATTTCTTTCACTCGTTCCGGGTATTTTTCCGCCAGGTTATTTTGTTCGCCTACATCGTTTTTCAGGTTGTACAACTGCACGCTTTCGCTGTTGCCTGATTCTATGTTTACACCGCCAAATAGCGCCGGGCCTTTATTCGGTGTTATATATTTCCAGTTGTCTTTTACTACAGATAATGCACCACCTTGCAATACCAATGCGTCACGCCCTTTTGCTGATTTACCCAATAATACATCCAGCATATTTTCACTATCACGGGCTTCGTTTGCAGGTACACTTATGTGCAGCATTGCAGCAAAGGAATTAAGCAGATCTACCTGGCATACCAGGGCATCTGACTTTGCAGGCTTAATGGTGGCAGGCCAGCTTACGATAAACGGCACGCGTGTGCCTCCTTCAAATGCGCTGTACTTACCACCGCGCAAGGGGCCTGCTGGCAGGTGCCCGTTTTGCTTAGTTACTGCTTCATCCATATAACCGTCGTCCAGCACCGGGCCGTTATCGCTGGAGAAAACAATAATGGTATTTTTATCCAGCCCTGTTGCTTTTAGCTGTTGCATAATCTGCCCTACAGTCCAGTCCAGTTGCATAATGGCATCGCCGCGATAGCCCAGCGCGCTTGTGCCTTTAAACATGGTTGCAGGCATACGCGGCACATGCGGTTCTGTCAATGCAAAGTATAAGAAGAATGGTGTAGTCTTGTTGTCAGTGATCACTTGTTTTGCCTTGTTTAAAAAAGTGAAGGACAATTCTTCATCCGTCCACCTGGCGGTTTTACCACCACTCATATAACCTATGCGGCCTATACCATTGATGATGGTCTGATCATGTCCTTGTCCGGGAGATGATTTCATTTTCAACAGTTCGGGATGCTCTTTACCGGTAGGCTCATCTCCTACTTTTTTAGTATAGCTTACCTGTATCGGGTCATTTGTGTCTAATGCTATTACGCGATGGTTCTCTACAAATACTGTGGGCACGCGGTCTGCTGTGGCGGGGAAGATGAAGGAATAGTCAAAACCTACTTCATTTGGCCCTGGCCTTATGTCTCCGTTCCAGTCTTTGTCTACCTGTGTGCCTATACCTAAGTGCCACTTACCTACAATGGCCGTTTTATACCCTGCTTTCTTAAACACACCGGGTAGTGTGATCTTGTTTTGCGGCACTATCAATGCTGCATCGCCCGGCAATATGCGCACACCATCTTTACGCCACGGGTACTCTCCCGTCATCATTGCGTAGCGCGATGGTGTACAGGTGGCTGATGTGGCATGTGCGTTGGTAAACAAAACACCATTGGCTGCAAGGGCATCCAGGTTGGGCGTTTTTATTTTCGTTGCACCATAGCAGCTAAGATCGCCGTAGCCAAGGTCGTCTGCACAGATGTAGATAACGTTTGGCTTTTTCTGCTGCGCTATTGTTGTTTGATGCCATAGAAAGCACAACAACACAAGCAAGACAGAACGCGGAGAGAGCAGGTTACTTTTCATGATGTCATTATTTTGTTCCTTCTAAAGGCTTCATAATAAATGAGGATACTTCAGGTTTTGTATGTTCTTTCTTCAGAATATTTTCTATTTGTTTTACTATGTCCGGGTGCATGGCGGCCACATCATTTTGCTCTTTCAGATCGGCATCCAGATCGTACAGTTGTATTGCCATATTTCCTTTGTGAATATTTGTACGTATGGCTTTCCACTTTCCCATACGCACGGCTTGTTGCCCGCCATACTCAGGAAATTCAAAATATAAGTAGTCATGTATTTTTTGCTGAGACTTGCCCAGTAATGTATTCAGGTAGCTCACGCCATCTATCTGCGTCGGAGCAGTTATGCCAGCTATGTCACAAAGTGTAGGCATGGCATCCATTGTAGAAAGAATCATGTCGCTTTGTGTACCTGCGCTTATTTTGCCCGGCCACTGTACTATAAAGGGCGTTCTGATACCGCCTTCATATACAAACCCTTTTGCTCTTCCATATTCACCGGAGAAAGGTCCCGCACTGTTAAACCACGGCGAGTCAGAGCCGCCGTTGTAGGTAGGGCCGTTATCGCTGCTGAATAAGATAATGGTGTTTTCATACAATCCATTTTTCTTCAATGTGTTTATGATCTGTCCTACTTCCTCATCCAGTGCAGCGATCATGGCTGCGTAGGTGGCGCGCGGATAGCGGCATGGAAAATAACCATCACCGCCGAGGAAAGGTTTCTCATCGCCAAACTTTTTGTGATAGTAGTCTATCCATTTTTGTGGCGCCTGCAATGACACGTGTGGTAACGGACTTGCATAGTAGAGAAAGAATGGCTGTTGTTTGTTTTTATCTATAAAATTAATTGCAGCGTTGATAAGGAAACCGGAGGCATAATCATTTTGCTGGTACTGTTCGTAATTTTTTGCATCGAGTGGGTCCAGCTCTTTGGGAAAGGTTACGTTGGGGTCAAGAATTTTATTGTTTAGCGGCACGCGGTCTTCGTTTTCCCATAAATGACCGGGATAGTACGTATGGTCTTGCCGCTGACAGATAAAGCCGTAGAAGTAGTCGAAGCCTTGTTTATTGGGTGTGCCTGCGGTCATGGGTGCGCCTAACCCCCACTTGCCTACTAGGGCTGTTGCATAACCGGCTTTCTTCAACATTTTAGGAATGGTAATGGTATTGCCCGGTATGGGCCATTGCCCTTCGAGATAAGGGTTGGCTTCCATTTCTTTAAAGCTGCGCACGTTGCCACGTTCGCCCCATTCGTTATTGCCACGTATGTACGCATGGCCGGAGCTTTTGCCGGTCATCAGGATGTAGCGTGACGGTGCACAAACCGGGAAGGCGTAGTGCTGTGTAAACTTTTTTCCATTGGCTGCAAGGGCGTCTATATTCGGTGTTTCTATTTTTTGCTGCCCGTAGCATCCGAGGTCACCATAGCCGAGATCGTCTGCATAGATATAAACGATGTTTGGTTTTTTCTGCTGTGCATTCACTCTGAAAGATAGCAGTATGAATATGAATGCAAGTAATTTTCTCATAATGGCATATTCGTTTTTAAACGACTGTTAAGGATTGCCGGAGGATGCTTAGAAAAACGCAGAAGGTATTTTTGCTTTGTGTCCTATGAACGTTGGATTACTTACCTCAAAGTAATTTGTTACCGTCCATGAGGACACAAGACAAAACAGGATGGATTCAATACTCAATATTTGAGATTTGAGATTTAAAATTTGAAATGGTTGATTAATATCAGCCAGAGTGGGCCACTTTTAAGGAACTTTCTTTATTATTAAAATATGTCTTTTGAAAGTGGCCCACTCTTCTTAATAAGATTACATTTCAAATCTCAAATTTCAAATCTCAAATCACTACCGCGATATTACTACTATTCCTATGAATAGCAACGGACAAACGATTGCGCTATTTTTCCTTAATACCCGTGCGCATAGTATACATTCTCTACGGTTCCATCAGCATATAATTTTAAGATGGCATAGCCGGGTGGCGTTTCCTGGTTATAACATTCTCCGGCAGAATGTTTATCCCCTTTCTCCCACCAGTAGCCGGACATGGCGCCGTTACAACAATAGTAAACACTGTTATAAAGCGTTTTATCATACAGGTGATTGTGACCACCTACACATATTTTCACTTTGTCTTTATGTTTCCAGAAAAGATCTTTTAATTCTTTGCAATCTGAATGACCGCCGCCTTCAAGCACTTGCGTAGTGCCAAGAATAGGATAATGTGACATGAGGAGAACGGGCGTATTGGCCGGCAGGGAATTGAGTTCTTTTTCGAGCCAGTCAAACTGTTCTTTATCCAGCGATATTTTTTCGTTGTTGCCATCGAGGATAATAAAGTGCCATCCGTTTTTATGTACACTGTAATACCGTGCGGGGATCTTCAGGCGTTTTACCACGTATGGCTTTCCGTACATGTCGTCTGTTTTTTCCGGTGCTTTCCACCAGGGATCATGATTGCCGATACAGCTATAGACGTCGTAGCCGGAAATGGTTTCCAGGCATTTGTCCCACAGCGCCCATAGTTCCATTGCACGTTCTCTCTTTACAGAATCGTAAGAGGCATCATAAATAGAATCGCCTCCATTGAGAAAGAAATCTACTTTGTGTTTTTTAATATCTTCCAGGCAATGTTTGAAACGCTCCGGTGCGTTGTAGTCCGGGCGTATATGCACATCGGTAATATGCGCTACTGTAAGTACCGGCTTTTTCTTATCTGTAGTACCGGCTATTGCAGTTTTACTGCCCACAGCAGCAGTAGCGCCTGCAGCCAACACCATGTTCTTTAAAAGGCTCCTTCTGTTCATAGACAAAGAAGATTTGAGATTTGACATTTTAGATTTTTGTTCCTGTATATTCAAATCCCGATATTATAATTATTGCGCTATTTAAAAAGTATATCGATCTTATTTCTCAAAATGATAATATAGGTCTATGCGATATTAATACTATTACTATGAAAAAAACAGGTCAACCGATTGCGTGAAATGTGCCATGAGATACCAGGAAAAATATCGAACAAGGAACAAGGGATTTCGAATATTAAACAAGGATACCTCTTGTGCATTTCAAATATCAAATCTCAAATAAAAATAGGCAGGCCAATAAGACTAAAGGCCTGGACTGCTAATAAACTATTCTGCTTATTAAACGGGTAAACCATTATTTACCTGGTGTAGGCCAGCCGGTATTGTTGGGCCCGAGATTGGGATTCAACAAGAGCTGATCTGTTGGTATGCAATACAAATAATATTGATCTTTCCAGCCTGTGCCACTACTTACGGGATCCGGGTAACGATAGAGATAACCGGGCTGCCCATTCTTTCTTGGCGTTGCATTCGGCCCATCAATAACCTGGTATGCAGTGAGGTAACTACTTTCCGGTGATGAGGTAGACGTTGGTATCCACATACCATAGTACTGGCGGTTGATGTACCATTTAGCACAGTTCCACCTGCGTACATCGTAGAAACCAAAACCTTCTCCCATTAGCTCTACCATTCTTTCGCGGCGTATTTCCCACAGCACGGGATTAATCTGCACACCTGCATCATCCATTCCTCTATTGGGATCGAACGAGGCATCGATCGCACCTACATTCATATTTGCAACACCTGCACGTGCGCGCAGTTTATTTATGGTCCTGTCTGCAACAGACTGGTCAAACTGCCCCTGCTCCCATTTGCACTCTGCATAGTTGAGCAACACTTCTTCTATTTTGAAGATCGGGTAATCTGCATTACTTGTTGCATCGTTACCGTTCTGCTCCCACGTTGCGAAAAACTTCCACACAAAAAAACCTGTATTACTTACCTGGAAACCAACCCCACCATTAGCAGCTTCGAGGTGTGGATTGAAGTTGAGTGTAGAGTTGCCCCAGTTTTGTACCGGCAGGCGTTTCATGCCACGCGCAATGTCTCCACCTACAGGTACAGAGCTGCCTTGTGTATTATTGGCACCCATGATGTCTATGTACTCCCGGTCTTGCGGGTCTGTGGTAAACTTCCAGTTACCATCAGCAGGCAGGCCGGGAACTACTACACCACCGGATGCTGCTTTTGCCAATACTTTAAATGGCGGTTGCACCAGGTGATATAAACGGGGGTCGCGGTTTCTGAATGTCGCGTATGGATTTTTATCGCCTGCATACAAAGCTGAGTTGGCAATTGTTTTTCCATCTTTACAGAGATACATGTCTACTGTAGCCTTTGGCATTTCAGTATTTGCGGAAGCGATGTGTTCCCAATCGGAAAAACGGGAAGCGGTCAACGGATAGATTTGCTCTTTGAAGAGGATGATACCCGGTATTCCTTTCAGGCTTGGTGTGGTCCATAGTTCTCCATAGCCTGCTGCGGGTACAAGTGCACCGGATGTGTTTTTATCTGTTCCTGTATAGAGCGAACCATATTTTGCAAGCAACGGTTCGGAGTATTGTATGCATGCAGTAAAGTACTTATCAAAGTCGCCCATGTTGTGATATTTACGCCACGTTCCTTCGCGCAATGCAAAACGTGAAATTACAGCGCGTACTACATCACCATTGATCGTATTTACACCATCATTCTTTTTATCTATGTTGGCTTCAGCCCATACCAGTCTTGAAAGGATCGTATCTGCAACTACTTTACGCGGCGTACGCTTATCCATATTTTCCGGCGTGGCATCAGTCAGCACTTTATCAACCAGGGGCACATCGCCAAAGCGGTTGATGAGTTCCATATACCAAAACGCATAAAAGAAATATCCTACTGCACGCCAGTGTACCGCTTCATCAGGCTTCAGCACGCCATCATTCAGGTGTGACAGCATAATGTTTACGCGGCGGATGTAGGAGAAATCCCAGCCATTACCGGAAGCAGCAGGTGTTACGGTCTGGTTCTGATATGGGTTCTGACCACCTTTGGTTCCAAGATAACCGGCATAGATATCTGATATGTAGCAGGAGTTTGTGCCGGTGCTATTCAGCGAGGTGCCAATGGTATTGTCCGAAAACATACCGTAGCACTGCCACATAAATTGCTGGTAATTGTCATAGGACAAGAAGGCGGTTTCTTCCGTGAGATATGTTTTAGGTGCTTTGTCTAAAAAATCCTTTTTGCAGGAATAGAACATAGCACCTGCGAGTATTGTATATAGAATTGTTTTTTTCATACGAGTAACTTTTACGATTTAAAGCGTGAGGCTTACACCAAAAGATGTGGTACGATAAGCAGGGTATGTCCAGTTCAACGTTTCAGGGTCAAAGCCTTTTGGCAATGAAGAGAAGGTTGCCAGGTTTTCTACACTCACAAATATTCTGAATGCAGCCAGGTGCGCTTTTCTCAGCCACACAGATGGCAGACTGTAAGAAAGCGTTACGTTCTTAATGCGCATATAAGCTGCACTGGATAAATACTTATCGGACACGCGCGTGTTAGAACCAGGCGCAGATGATCCGTTAATGTTATAAATACGCGGCAGAGATGCATTAGGATTCACTGCTGTGTAGTCGCCATTTGCTGCATCTTTTGGTTTCCAGTAATCTAGCTGATTATAGAATACAGGGGTATAGATGTCGTTACCTGTGAAAGGGAAATAGGCCGAGTTGCCTAACCAGTAATCCCGCTTACCTACGCCTTGCAGCATTACAGAAAGGTCAAAGCCTTTATAGTTTGCACCAAGCATAGCACCGTATTGATAACGCGGTGTAGTGTTGCCAATTATTTTACGGTCGCCCGGATCGTTTGCTGTATTAGCACCACTAGTGATGGTATTGGTAGTACCATCCACATCACTCAGGTTTTTGAATTTAAGATCGCCCGGACGTAATACAGTATTGTATCCCTGTATAGCAGTTACGCCAGGCTTCAACTGCCATGTAGTTGTATTTACAAAGTCGTCTATGGTATAAAAGCCATCTGAAACATATCCCCATATATCACCTAACTTCTGACCTGCATAATAGGCTTGTGTACCGGTGCCTAAAATTTTATTGACATTGTTGTAATTGGTTATTTCAGATGAATAGTCTGAGAGGTTTACGCCTATGCGGTAAGCAACATTGCCTATTTTATCTCTCCAGTTCAATGCCAGTTCCCAGCCTTTCACCTGCATGTCTGCTGTGTTCTGGAATGGTGCGCCTGTACCTACTACACCCGGCAACTGAAAGCCTGGCGCCAGCATACCTGTTGTATTGCGTTTATACCAGTCAAAGGAACCACTCAGGTGAGATTTTAGCACTGTAAAGTCGAGGCCGATATTGGTAGACTTCACTGTCTCCCATGTAAAGTTGCTGCTGACTAATGCAGGTAAGCCGATGGTAGTTACCTGTGCCCCATTGTTTAGCCAGTTAATAGCGCTTGCCGTCCATGTACTTACTGACATGGATGGATAGAACTTGTACGGGTCAATATTCTGGTTGCCAATGCTACCCCATGATCCGCGCACTTTTAGTTCATTCAACCATTTGGTACTGCGAAGAAAAGACTCCTGGTTTATGTTCCAGCCTACAGATACGGAAGGAAAGAACCCGTAACGATGTCCTGTTGGAAATTTAGAAGATCCATCGTAACGTCCATTTGCTTCCAGCAAATATTTATTCTTGTAATTGTAGTTCAACCTGAAAAAGCCGCCGGTGATCGCATACTCACTGTAAGAATCTACCGGATTTTTATCTCCGGTTGCACCACCTAGTGAAGGTACCGCCGTAGATGTCTGGTTCTTAGCCTGCACCCAAAGGTCTTCATAATAGCTGGACTCTTTATTGAAGCCTGCCATTAGTTTGAAGTAATGTGCACCAATTGTTTTATTGTAGCTGCCGTAGATGTTTACAGCGCTGTAATTGGTGAAACTGTGTTCTTTGGTCAGTACATCTATACTTGGAAAAATACTTACACTTTTTTGCACACTGGTGTACGCTTGCTTACCGGTGTAGTAATCATAACGCACGTCGGACTTGTTGTAGGTATATTCCAGCACTGCTTCAAACCCTTTGAATGGTTTAATGATAGATTTAGTAAACACGCGTGGGTTTGCTGTATTGGTCGTAGGTAATCCACCATACTTGATGGTGTTTAAAGGGGTATTCATCGGGTAGTCTGCCCCCAATCCAAACACATCGGCAGGGATACTACCTTCCGGCGTATAAGATAACAGGCGTAGTGTAAATAAGCCGCCTTGTGTTTCTATACCAGGCAATGTTTTTTTGCTGGCCGCATACATGATGTCTGCTTCTTGTGTAAACCATGATGTAACATCTGTAGAGAGGAATGCAGCAATATTGGTACGATTATACTTGTCTTTGTCAGATACGATAGGGCCGTTCTGTGCAGTAAGCCCTGCGGACAACCGGTAACGTATCTTGTCAGATGCGCCGGAGATGGACAGGTTGTGCGACTGCATAAAACTGTTTTCCACCATTTGTGCATACGGGTCACGCTCTCTCAGGTAATATGCTTTGCCATCTGCTGCTTTATAGATGCCATCTCCTACTATATTTAATGATGATGGATCTTTCTTATACTGGTCAAGGTATTGTAACCAGTTATCTATATTCTGGCCATCAGCCCAGTAGTTAGAGCCATATCCGGCCTCTTTATACATCCTGAAATAATCTGTCAACGCTGCTTGTTTTGGCAGGTTAATGGCATGTTGGGTAGAAATATTATTGTTGTAATTGATTATCGTCCTGAACCCATTCTTTGGTTTCTTTGTAGTGATCAGCACTACGCCATAAGCGCCCCGCGCTCCATAGATGGCAGTGGACGCCGCATCTTTCAACACGGAGATCGTTTCTATATCATCAGGGTTAAACATGTTGAGGTCGCCGGGTACGTTATCGATCAGGATGAGTGGCGCTACCGCGCCGCCATAAGACCCGTCGGAGTTTTGTGTACCTACGGTATATGCCCCACGTATCTGTAAATTTTTTGTTTGCCCTACCTGGTTATTACCAGATACCAGCAGCCCCGGTACAGCACCTTGCAATGCTGCGCCTACATTTATTACAGGACGGTCGCCCAGTACTTCACTCATTTTAACTGTGGTTACAGAACCGGTCACATCTACTTTTTTCTGTGTGCCGAAACCTACCACTATCACGTCTCCCAGGTTATTTGCGGTACTGATCATGGCTATGAGCATAGAAATGGTTTGCCCTTCTTTCAATGCGTAGCCTGTTACGGTCTGCGACTGGTAGCCAACGCTATTGAATACAAAGTTGTAATCGCCGGCTTTGAGGTTACTGAACTTAAATCTGCCGAGGCTGTCCGTTGTGGCGCTTTTAATTATTTTGTCTTTCACCATTGCCTGTACTGTTACACCCAGCAAGGCGTGGCTGTTTTCGTCGTTTACTATGCCCGTTGCATTTCCTCCCGTTTGTCCATAGGCAGAGAGTGTGAATAGCATACCTGATAGCAGTACAGGCAGCCATGCATAATAGCAGTTTCGTTTTAGCATGTAGTATTGGGATTAAAAAAGGTTACGTTTTAAAGGGTAATACGTTGCGAAGAGGTGTGATCCCGTAACGGGTGGCAAAATATTTTCTGCGGCTAAACGTCAATATAATTAAGCTAACCCTCCGGGCAATGTCATTAAGTTAAGCGAGAAAGAATATTAGCCACCGAAGCGAATATTTTTAAACACATAGTAAGCATAGGTACAAAGGCACATAGTTTTTATTGTCTTGCTGATTAATAGCAAAGCTTGTTTGTATAAAGAATGCATAGATCACATAGAGAGGCCGCTTTGCGACCTCTGCGTATTCTCTGCGGTCTTTGCGATATTTGAGTTGCCAGCGAATGAAACCCGACCAATGGAATTCTCTTAACTTAATGACATTGCCACAAGGGACACAACGATAACCCCTTGTGCCTTTTGTGGTTAGAATGACACCGGGCTAAATATTGTAAAATATCGCTACATGTTATTGAGATGGTATAACCTGGTTGTCTTTTATTGACTGCTCAATAGGATACAAGCTGCTGAAGAGTGCGACGCAACGAAGTTTAATAGTAATTCCGCTGCATGGCTCATACCAGAAAATATGTCTTTATTATTTCCTTAATTAAATAAGTCCGCATGCAGGAGTACAATTGCTCGCATGCGGACTTATTTCTTTTTTGATGGCTATTATTTTCCCAAATTCGGATTCAGGTTTACTTCACTCTGTGGAATAGGCCAGAATGGCTGGTTGTTACCTGCACTGAAATTTTTAGTAGTTACATACCACCTGCTAAATGGATCGATGGCGCCGGAAGGTGCTTTGCGGAGATTCTTTGCTCCGGGGAATGGCGCTCCGTAAAAGTCGCCGCTAAGCACTTGTGCTGCTGTGCCCCAGCGGAGGAGATCCCAATATCTTAAACCTTCGAATGCTAATTCGTTCCTGCGTTCGCGCCTGAGGATCACGCGCAGTTTTGCGGGGTCTGTCTCTGTTACTTTCGGCATTTGTACATCTGCCCTGCCACGTACTGCATTGATGGTTTGGTCCAGTAAGGATTGTGATATAGTACTGCCTGCCTCAAGATTTGCTTCGAGGTAGCTTAGTAATACTTCTGCATAACGTACAATGGGAATGTCTACACCGGAGTTGGCCAGCGATCCGCCATACTGCTGCGGCGACAGAAATTTGCGCATGCAATAACCTGTTCTCGTAGCCTGCCTTGTAGTTGTTAACTGGTCAGGAGATGTAGTGGAATCGGGATGGCATACGTAGGTGAGGCCTGCGAATGTTTGCCCGTTGTACAGCACCGTATAGCCAAGGCGCGGATCTCGGTTTTGCTGCAGGTTGGCTGCATTGTAACGTGCATCTGTATAGGAGAATGTTGTACCGTCTGTAAATTCAAAATTTTCTACAAGGTTTCCAAGCGGGTTGAAGAGATGATAGCCGCCCCATTTGGCAGGAAAATAATGTAATGCCATGGGGTTGGATGCTTTGTCAATTACAAACTGTGTGGCAAAAATGATCTCTTTGCTGTTTTCATTGGTGCCGTCGAACAAACTGGAAAATTTAGGATCGATGATATTGTCTCCAAAGTCTATAATGCTTTTAAATGTGGCAGCGGCGGCTGTATATTCTTTGTTGGCTAACTGTAGCCTTCCGAGAAAGGCTAGCGCTACCTGTTTGGTTGCTCTTCCTCTTTCGGCAGCAGGGAGGTCTTTGTAGCGTGGCAGGTCATTGGCTGCTGCTGCAAATTCTGTTTCTGCATAAATGATCACAGAGTCGCGGGATGTTTTGCGAACGGTATTGGCTTGCTCTGTGGTGAGTGTTTTTGTTACCAATGGCACGCTGCCAAAATATTGTGACAGGTAGAAGTATTGTGTGGCGCGTAGAAACCTGGCTTCTGCTTTCCAGCGGTTTAGTGTGGCCTGGTCTACAGGTGTCTGTCCTACATTTTCCAAAAAGAAATTTGCTCTTGCTATGCGTTGATAGCTGAGTGACCAGTAGTAGCCGAGATTGGCATTGGTAGCTACCATGCCGCCGCTTGTCATTAAATTATATACAGAGTTATCGCCGCGCCTGTCGTACGCATTGTCTGTAGCAAACTCTAAGCTGATAAGTCCCATGTAGCTCCACCAGTCAGAGGGTGTGTATTCTGCATCGGTACTAATGAAGGTGATATTGCCCCTGTACACTGCCGTTAATGCAAGCATGGCGCCGTCTTTGCTTGTCCACACATTTGTGCCTGTATAAGCAGTAAGCGGATCACGGTCCAGTTGCTTACGGCATGCAGTAAATGTGAGTACAAGCAAACAAATAAGTGCAGACAGCAGGCTGTTTTTTATATTGATGATCTGTTTCATTGTGTAATGTGTTTGCTGTTGATTAAAAAGTAAGATTTAATCCAAGCGACCATGAGCCGAGTATAGGGTAATAAATACCGCCTGTGTTGATTTCAGGGTCCCATCCTTTTCTATAATGGCTCCATGTATATAGGTTGTATGCACTGGCGTTGACGCGAAGCATACTTATACCTGCACGCTTCAGCAGGCTCTGTGGTACGGTGTAGCCCAGTTGTATAGATTTCAAACGGAGGTAGGCACCATTGAGCATCCAGTAGGACGAGGTAAGTGTATTGTTGTTACCGGTATTCGGTATAATATCCAGGCGGGGATATTTTGCGTTGCGGTCGGGGTTGGCAGTTGTCCATCTTTCATCTGCCTGCCATTGCTGTATGGTGCCGTTCTGGTAGAAGGCCCATCCTGCATAGGTATCGAGATAACCAGATACGCCGCCTACACCTTGCAACAAAATGTTGAGATCAAAATTTTTGTATCCTGCAGAGAGGTTGATGCCGTATGTGTACTTTGGTATCCTGTTGCCCAGCACGCGTTTGTCTGCTTCGGTCACAAGGCTATCGTTTCCTTTGCCACCAGGCCCACCCATATCTGTATAGCGTATCTGCCCTGGTTGTGGGTTAGGCGCTATAGCTTTCACGTTGTTTGTTTTTTGCCAGTCAGCTACGTCGCTGGTATTTGTATAAAGGCCGTTGGCTACATAACCATAGTAACCGTTCATAGACTGCCCTACAAAGAGTGTACTACCGTTACCTATGTAGCCGCTGGGTTGTAATATGTTGTTGCCTTTACCCAGGTCAAGCACTGTATTTTTTACTGTAGTAAGGTTTACGCTTACACCATACGAGAAGTCGCGTATTTTGTTTTTATGATCTATGGTAAACTCCCAGCCATGATTGTTTACAGAACCTGAGTTTTGCATACCTACAGTTAACCCATATACAGCAGAAACACTACCGCCGGGTGTGGTAAGAATGTCTTTGGTGGTTTTGTCATAATAGCCGGCATTGATAGATAAAAGGCCGTTGAATATGGTGGCTTCTATACCTGCATCTTTTGTAGTAGTAGACTCCCAGTGCAGTGTAGGATCGTTAACCGCGCCAAGTATTACACCTGTAGAAAAGTTGTTGCCAAACGGATAACCACCGCCTTGCGTCATGGTAGACTGGTATGGGTAGTTACCTATATTTTGGTTGCCCAGTACGCCATAAGAGGCTCTAAGCTTCAGTTCGTTCAGCCATTTCACATTGTCTTTTATAAACCGCTCTTGCCCCAGCCGCCAGCCGAGCGCTACAGATGGGAATGTACCATACTTGTATGCCGGCCCGAAGCGTGAAGAGCCGTCTCTTCTTATGGAGCTTTGGAGAAAATATTTGTTGTCAAAATTATATGCTAACCTGCCGAAGTAGGAGTCTAATGCGGACTCGGTTTTACTTCCGCTTACACCTGGCGCAACTGCGTTACCAAGACTAAGGCTTACAATATCGTTTGTAAGATAGGTATTATTACTACCACCTATGGACTCTGCATAGTTATACTCATACGAGTGGCCTATAAGCACATCTATTTCATGGCGTTTTATTTTCTTATGATAGTCTGCGAGTAACTGTATGGTTTTATAGGTGCTGTTTGTGTACCCTTCGTTCAGTGTGCTTGGTGCTAATACAATAGTTGGCGTCAACTGCTGTGTTGCATAGAATGTAGTGGTTCTGTCGTTTGCTTCTGTAGCGCCCGCAATGGCAGAGAGTTTCAGGTCTTTGATCACTGTCCAGTCCAGCCGTATGTTGCCTTCGAGGCTGGTGTACTTTCTTTTGTAATAAGACTGGCTGTTTATCCATGACATGGGAGTGCCTTTGTTTTCCAGCCCTGTGCCCCAGCTTCCATCACTATTGTAAATAGGAAAGATAGCGGGATACCTGATCACACTGGCGATCATGGTGGTCATGTCGGAGTTTTGTACAGTAGGCGAAAGCGGCTGGTTATCCAGGAACTGCATACCAGATATGCGTGTGGTCAGCTTCAGGTTATTGGATAAACTATTCACCATGTTGAACCGTGCATTGTAACGCTTGTAGCCATTCTTCTCTATTATACCGTCCTGGTCCATGTAACCAAGTGATAGCAGGTACTGTGTGACTTTGCTGCCGCCTGAAACAGAAACAGCATGATTGGTCTGCAAGGCATTTTTCTTAAAAAAGCTACCGAACCAATCTGTATTTGGATAGAGATATGGATTGTTCCCTGCTTTAAAGGAGTCTATCTGTGCCTGCGAGTATGGCTGTGCGCCGCTGCCGGGGTTGGTGTTTGCGCTGGCTTCGTTTAGCAAAGTAGCGTATTGCCAGGATGGCACAAACTTAGGTGTGGCAGTAATGCGCTGTACTGTTACACTACCGTTGTAGCTTACTCTCAGCTTATCTGCCGTTCCCATTTTTGTAGTAACAAGTATAACGCCGTTGGCTGCCTGCGAGCCATACATAGCGGCGGTAGACGCATCTTTCAGTACAGATACGGATTCTATATCATCAGGGTTGATGTTGTTGAATGTATTGGTCTGCACGCCATCTACTAATATAAGTGGGCTTGTGCTGGCGCCAAATGAGCCTACACCTCTTATATTGATATTGCCTGAGCTGGCGCCTGGCTGTCCTGAACTTTGTATAATGGATACGCCTGTCATGCGACCGGCGAGGCTTTGTGAAAGTGTAGGCGCTACACCACCTTTGGTAACAGACTCGCCACTTACCTGTGCCGCAGAACCGATGAACTGGCTTTTCTTTTGTGTGCCATAACCCACTATTACTATATCTGCCAGCTTGTTGGAACTACTGATCATGGCAATGAGCAATGAAACGGTTTGGCCTGGTTTAAGGCTATAACCTGTAACCGTTTGCGACTGGTAGCCGATACTGGTAAAGGTAAAATCGTAGTTGCCCGCAGGAAGATTGGCGAAGGTGAACTTGCCAATACTATCTGTAGTAGTGGCTTTTACTCTTTTTCCATTGGCCAGCGTTTCTACGGTGATGCCGGACAGGTGATGTCCGCTTTCATCATTCACAATGCCTGTAGCGTTGCCGCTCGCCTGTCCGTATGAGGATATGGTAAACAGCAGGGCCGGAAGCCATGCATAGTACCGGGTTCGTTTTAACATACGTCGGGGATTATAAAAGGTTACGTTTATAAAGGGTAATACGTTTATATAAAGCCTGTTTCCGTAATGGAAGGAGAAAATATTTTGGATTGATAACTATTGTACGCAAGCAGCACTATTGATAGACTTTCACCCAGTCTACTATCATCTGTACCGGTAGCTGATGTGGGTTTACATTGCCGACCCAGGAACCGCCGAGCTGCTGATCAATTAAAAGATAAAAGGGCTGATCAAATGGCCATTGTGAGGGATCTACATTATTTACTTTCGGATAAGTAAATGTGCTTTGGCCATTTACAGTAAAAACAATTTTATCCTGGTACCATTCCAGTCCAAATGTGTTGAACTCACCCGGGTTCATTTTTGCAGTGCTATAGTGTGGTGGTTTATTTTCCTGCTTTAGTGTAAGGGTGTAGTAGGAATGAATGGTCTGATAAACACTGCTGTCAAAGTTCAGGTGTTCCATAATATCTATCTCACCATTCTTGGGATATTCGCCGTATTTGTTTTGCGCTGCCAGCATCCACATAGCCGGCCATGCGCCTTGCGCACATTCCAGTTTAGCCCTTATTTCTATTTTGCCATACTGAAAGGCGAACTTTCCTTTTGTATAGATGCCTCCTGTAAGAAAAGGACTTTTGTCTATACTGGTGTCCGGGTTATTGATACCGCGCAGGTAAAGATAGCCGTCTTTAAAACTGTAACATTGAGGATCAGCAGACATGTGTTTTTCCCACGCAGACTTTCCACGGGGTATGATTGTCCATTTGGAGGTATCCAGCCTGTTATTACTGAAATCATCTGCCCAGATCAATTTCCATTTACGGTTTCCCGTACTGGTTTGTTGTGTACGCATATGACCTGTAGTGGTAGCTGGCATGTATGGTTTGCAGCCTGCAATACTTATGAAGAATAGAAGGATAAAATAAAGTTTTATAAACCGGTTCTGTAACATGTAAAAAAATTAAAGACATTCTGTTACTATAATACGCTGTAAAAGAGCATTATCCCGTATTGTTTCCGAAAAAAGAAGAAAAAAATATCCGGCACTCATTTTTTTCCTCAATAATTACGAGAAAACAGTCGTTCCTGTTCCACAATTCCAATCAGCTATGAGAAAAGAACTAATAAACATCGCCATCGCAGTGATCGTTGTGACAGGTTTGTTATCACTCTCCTATTTTTCATTATTCTACATTTTCAGGTAATAGCATCGGTATGCAGGGAGGCTTTGCTGCGTAGGCCGGTATCTGCAAACTATTCAGACTACGCAAGCCTGATTTTGCAAATGCGCAAGCCCCACCTGGAAAGGCAGGGCGTAAAACTTTAAAACGCAATCATAGGTAAGTAGAAACGTATAACTATTCGTCCTAACACATTTGTTCTACTCAACGGATAAAAAACTTCTTTATACTCCCTGACGCAGGCTTTCTGCATACGCATTCAGGAGCGGACTATCTTCAACAGCTTTTGCTGCTTTTTCAATTATAAGCGTTCATTTGTCTATCGGCAGTGTTACTTTTTGTCTTGATACAAAAAGTAACTCCAAAAATCAAAGCTCCAGAAAAGCTGATAAGGAAACTCCACGCATTTTTGAAACCATTCTTTTTCGCCTACGATACTTTCCGGAGAAACGTTTACACACAACTATCTATTGACTTTACTCCGACACTAGTGAAAAAGTGTAAAGCACTTCTGTGGCTATCTGTCTGCATCTTTCATTATACACCTGTTCCTGGTTGAATTTGCCGTCTGCCTCTTTCGGATCTTCGTATGGTGTGGCAGCCCTGAGCGAAGCGCCGGTAACCAAAGGGCAGTTTTCATCCGCATGAGAGCAGGTCATGATTGCAATAAAATTGTTGTGAGGATTTATTGCATCTGTATATTTTTTTGAAAAGGCAACAACCGGTGAAGCTGAAGCTGAATAGTAAACATCATAGTGAGGGTTTGTACTGTCAGCTATTTTACTCACTTTGAAACCCGCTTCCTCAACAGCTTTAATAGCATTTGCATTAAAGGCTGTTACTTCAGTGCCTCCTGAATACCCTAACACGCCAGGAATGTTGTAATACGCTGCTGCTGCCATTGCCCACAACTGCCCCATGTGGCTTCTGCGTGAGTTATGTGTACAGATGTATATAAGGCTGACGTTTTTATCAACGTTCAATTTTTCCCGGATATGGGTTGCGATCTTTTTCAATTCTATCTTCCTGTCAGCAGGGATTTTGTCAAAATCTTTTTCAGCATTTTGCAAATACTGATGAATCTCGGGGTAAAGTGTGGTAGACATTTTTTCTTTTTTCTGAATTGATAGAAAACGCAGGATGTTGTTGACAAGTCCCACGCTGAATAATTGTTTCATTCGCTGCTTTGTAGCGATATCTTATGCAGCCTGTTGTTTATTGTAATATTTCTTTTTTAGCCAGAAGGCAATATTTACGAGCGCTATTAATGCCGGCACTTCTACCAGTGGCCCGATTACGCCTGCAAAAGCTTGCCCGCTATTAATGCCAAATATGCCGATAGCAACTGCGATGGCTAGTTCAAAATTGTTGCCTGCTGCGGTGAAGGAAAGCGCAGCGTTTTGTGCATAATCTGCACCGAGCGATTTACCAAAGAAGAAGGTGACCAGGAACATGATGGTAAAGTAGATAACCAACGGTATAGCAATACGCACTACATCGAACGGAATAGCTACGATCAGTTTTCCTTTCAGGCTAAACATGACAATGATGGTAAATAACAATGCAATCAATGTTACCGGGCTTATGAAAGGAATAAACTTTTGCTCATACCATTCTTTGCCTTTTAGTTTAATGAGTATATACCTGCTTAGAAAACCTGCAATAAAGGGAATACCTAAATAGATGAATACACTCTCTGCAATCTGGCCTATGCTTATATGAATGTCCAGTCCTTTTAATCCTATATACGGTGGCAACACGGTTATGAACAACCAGGCAAAAAAACTATAGAACAATACCTGGAATATACTGTTCAGGGCAACTAAGCCGGCGGCATATTCCCTGTTACCTTCTGCCAGCTCATTCCATACAATAACCATTGCAATACAGCGGGCAATACCGATCAGTATCAGCCCTGTCATATATTCCGGTTTGTCGTGCAGAAAAGCAACAGCAAGAATAAACATTAGCAATGGTCCGATAACCCAGTTCATCAACAGTGATAATGACAGGATCTTTGTATTCCTGAAGACTTTACCTAATTGCTCATATTTTACTTTTGCGAGCGGCGGATACATCATTAGTATGAGGCCGGCAGCAATAGGAATGTTGGTTGTGCCCGACTGAAATGAGTTAATAAAAGCAGGCGTTCCGGGAATAAAATAACCGATAGCTACACCTGCTGCCATTGCAAGGAATATCCATAAGGTAAGATAACGGTCGAGAAAACTAAGTTTTTTACGTTGAGAAGGATTACAATTATTTGCAGACATAGTTATTGTTTTAGAGACCAACAGTTTTACTTCTTCTTTCCAGCAATAGTGTATCACGCCACACATCATTCATCTTGCCTATCTTTTCGCGGAAGCCTACTTGTCTAAAACCATTTTTCTTATGCAGATAGATGCTGGCTGTGTTTTCCGGGAAGATGCCTGCCTGCAACGTCCAGAAATTATTTTCTTCGCTTAATTGAATTAGCGCTTTGAGCAGCATATTTCCGACTCCTTTTCCTCTTGTGTCCGGATGAATATATACGCTGACTTCTCCTACGCCTGCATAAACACAGCGGCCTGAAACCGGTGTTACTGCTGCCCATCCTATAACATTGCCGTTGTCTATGGCAACAAGCCTGCATTCCTGCGTGTGGCCCTGGTTCCATTCTTCCCAGCCCGGCGCTGTAGTTTGAAAAGTAGCGTTGCCTGTTGCAATACCACTTTCATAAATTGCTTTTACTGCGTCCCAATGTTCCATCAAGAGGTTGGATATTTTCATTTAACTGTATGTTTTATTCGTTACAACATCCCGGAGCGCAGCAGGCGGTTGCTGTCATTGGTTTCTCCGCATACACGGTAACACTATAGATGCCGGCACCACTGTTCTTAAATGTTGTGATTTCTTCAGCAGTCAAATACTTAGATAAGATGTCGTCCGGTACGATGATTTGTTTCTCTTTTTGCAGTGTGATATTTTTGAAGCCATTTGTTTCAATTAGCTCCAGGTACACCTGCTTCTGTATAGCGCCTGAAACACAGCCTGCATACATTTCTGCAGCTTCCTGTATCTTGGGTGGCAGGTTCCCCTGCAACACAATGTCAGAGATGCTGAAGTGGCCGCCTGGTTTCAGAACGCGGAAGATATCTTTTATGACATTGTTTTTATTTGGAACAAGATTGAGCACGCAGTTACTTACAATCACATCCGCCGTATTGGCTGAGACAGGTATGTTTTCAATATCGCCTTGCCGGAACTCGACGTTATTGTAATGCAGCTTTTCTGCATTTTCCCTTGCTCGTGCAATCATGGCAGGTGTAAAGTCGATCCCGATCACTTTACCACCTTCGCCTGTTTCTGCCCTGGCAATAAAGGCATCATTGCCCGCACCGGAACCGAGATCGATTACAATGTCTCCTTTTTTAATTTTAGCGAATTTGGTAGGAAGACCGCAACCTAAGCTGAGATCTGCATCTTCAGTGTAACCTTCCATATTGGTATAATCATCCGTCATAATGTTATACACTTCGGTGGAACATCCGCCGGACCCGCAGCAGGAGGCTGCATTATCTTCTTTGTTCTGCAAAACGATCTCACTGTATTTCTGCTTTACGAGTTCTTTAAGTTGTTCATCTGTCGGCATAGTAAAAGCATTAATTGTATTATTGCAATATTGCGATCAAGTAAATCAAAAAAATATTAGCAACACTTACCGTCAAGTGTAACCTCTTTGAAAAAGCTATTGAACAGGTCTTTGTATTGTTTCCAGATCTTTGGGTTGATACAATAACAAACGCTTACACCTTCAATGCTTCCCTGTATAATACCGGCATTTTTCAATTCTTTCAGATGCTGTGAGGTAGTTGCTTGTGCAAGACCTAATTCTTCCACAATATCACCACACACACAGGCATTCTTCTTCACCAGGTATTGTAATATAGCGATGCGTGCCGGGTGTGCCAGCGCTTTAGCCATATTTGCAATTTCATTCTGCTGCTTTGTGAATAAATCCGATTTCGTCGCACCCATAATCAAATGTAATATTGCAATATTACGATTAATATTTATTAAAAACCCAATTCTAAAAAAAATTTCGTGGTCGCCCTAAATTGATAGGCGCACAATCTGCCTGAAACATTAACTACCGGATTATATACTGGCGCTGTGCCGTATCGTGTACCAGTTGCAGATTATTCATTTGTGTAATGTCTGATAATATTTTCTCTATCGGGTCGTTTTGCCGGATAGTTCCTACAAAGCGGATCTTATTGATGACATCAGGCGGATAGGCGATCTTAACGTTATACTTATATGCCAGTATGTCCAGCACTTTTGCCATGCCTACATCATTAAACCGCACTACTTTCTTTTCTGTATTTACTTGTATGTGCTCGTCTGCTACTGCTATATCTTCCTCTGACGGGTTTGCTATAACGAGTTGCTGGCTACTTTGCGTTTGCTCTTCTTCATTGTTCAGCGTAAAGCGGTTGTGGTTCCTGTCATACTGTATTTCATTACCCGGCAGCAAGTAATATTTGTCACCTGTATAAGCTATAGCAGTAGATTTCACTACAATTTTTCCTTCAATCAGCAAAACAGACACATGTACGTTGTCCTTGAGGGCAGATACTTTGAACTTAGTGCCAAGTGCAGTAGTTGCTACTTCCCTGCAATAGACGGTGAATGGACGTTTAGCATCCTTCGCTACTTCAAATACGGCTTCGCCTTCCAGGTAAACATCTCTTTTTCCAGGTTCGAATGCAGCAGCGTATTTTATTTCACTATGCGGAGAGAGTGTAACAATAGAACCGTCCGGCAATTTGTATGTCGTATTTTTTGAATAATCATTTTTGTATGCAGTATATGTGGGCTGGGTTGCCAGTACAGCAGCGGTATCTACCAGTTGCTGTGCTACCTGATTTTGTTTATCTCCTTTAAAAAGATAGATGGCTGTGCAGGCGATGAAAACGAGTACTGCTGCGGCTGCTATCCATCTGTCCCAATGCAATTTTCGCTCCTGCGTAGCAGTATGCTCTGACATGAGCCTGTCTAAAAAATTTTCTGTTCCCAGCGTTTCCTGCAAGGGTGCATCGGCAACTTTATCCCACTCCTCTTCAGCAAAAAAAGCCTCCACTTCGGAAGGATGCTCCCGGAAATGTTGGAGTAGTTTTTCTTTTTCAGCTTCCGTACACTCCCCGCTAAAATATTTTTTAATCAACTGGTCTATCACTTACTAAAAATAAATAATGGCAATCTAAAATTATAACAAATGGATTCGGTAAAAGGACTATGTAAGTTGGCTTATTGTAGCTAATAAGCCAAGAAAGACGCCTAATTTCAAAACGGGTTTAATATTACGAAGCGCTAATTGCATATGTTTATCAACTGTCTTTACTGATATAGACAGTTCCGAAGAGATCTCTTTATAGCTAAGCTCTTCCAGCTTGCCTAAACTGAATACTTTTCTGCGGATAGGCGGCAACTCTTGTATAGCACGTTGCAGCTTATTATTTATATCGTATGTATCAATAGCGGTGTAACCGTTTACAGGCTTGAAGAGATTTTCTTCCGTTACCAGTGCATGTACTTTGGTTTTATACCTTTCCTCTTTGCGCAACTCGTCTATCATAGTTGTCTTAGCTATCTGGAACAATTGTGTAGATAGCTTCAATTTTTCATTGAGCAAATGACGAGATTTCCACAGTTTAATAAATGTAAGTTGCACTACCTCGTTGGTGAAGTAATCAGATTTTGTTTTTTCGTGCAGATAATTGTACAGCTTCTGGCTATAGTCGTAAAAAACCTCTTTGAAAACCTGCTCATCACCGGCTTTTATTTTTGCCACTTTCTCCATAGATGGTCAGTTTTGGTTAATTCAGTTGCCGGGTATTCATACAACAAGCGGTCCCGGATTAATCGTTCATTAAATCTAGGTGAAATAATATTCGTTTGCACACGCAAACGATTGTGTGATTTTAGTGTTTTAGCGAGGAGAAAAACAAGGTAATTTTCTATTATGTATACAGTGTTTCTTTTTAAAAGAATTCTGTTTAATTAATATCAATTAATATTTAAACATTTTTTGTGGGCAGGTATTTTGTCTCGCTTTCTAAGAAAAGTGATTTGAGATACAACAGGCTGATGTTAACTCTGATAGGGTTGTGTAATAGCTCGCTGTTGTGCAGTTGTAAAAGAAGAAAATATACTTCGCAAAAAAACTCGCGGAAAACACGGAGAGGCAGAAGCATGTTTCTGCGCTTTCAGCGTTTCCCGCGAGCCTGTTTTTAATTTCAGATCTTACTTCTTCGGAAAGTTTGGATCTGCTTTTACTTCATTTAGCTGTTGCATGTGCCTGTTTGTATGCGCCGAGATAAGCAGGATCAATTGGTACGCATCAGCTTTCCCAAATGGCATAGGGGCAATATGCCCTCTAAGATCATCATTTGTCGTTTGCACATATTTGATAAGGTTGTCCCTGTCTGCATTAAACACTTTGAGCGTTTCTGCCAATGTTTTGAATGGTGCATTCACCGGCTTGAATGGTTCGGGCGCTTGTGCCTTATGACTTCTGTCTTCTATCATAGCAATGAATTGTGTATCGGGCACAGAAGCTTTAAACGCACTGTCGTTTGGCGTTTTTACGGTTTGTTGCATCATACCAAACAGTCCCTGTGACGTAAGTGTAATGTGTTGCACGCACTCCAATACAGACCAGCGGTCGGGAGCCGGTTTAAAATTTAACTGTGCATCAGATAAACCTTTTACGGCATTCAACAATTCGTTGCGCGTAGTATTCAGATGATCCACTGCAAACTTTCGCTCATCACTTGTAAGACTTGAAGGATTAAGTACCGTAAAGCTTCCCAGCAATACAGTACACACACATAATAGCAAGAACGATCTCATAGTTATAGTTTTTACTTTTTAAAACGTTGTTTGTCGTGAGGTGTACATCGTCAATCGTGAAACGGGAGTCGTCAATACATTCTTGTACATTATTCACGTTTGCCGACTGACGATTGCCGTCTTATATCTCACGCTATTTCTACTTTGGTATATTTATTCCGGTAATCCATCGGCGATAAGCCAGTTATTCTTTTAAACACTTCCCGAAAGGCTTTGTCATCTGCATACCCTACGTCATTCATAATTTCAAAAACAGATTTACGTCCGCGCTCCAGCTCTTTTTTAGCGGCTTCCACTTTTACACGTTGCAGATACTCCACCGGTGTGTTACCAGTTGCTTTTATAAACCTTCTATCAAAATTCCGCCGGCTGATCGCCAGGTCTACTGCCAGTTTTTCGAATGAAATTTTTGCATCCAGGTTTTCTTCTATATACACTTGCGCTTTACTGATCAGTTCGTCGCCATGCCCTTTCTGTATATGGAAAATAGTAAACTGTGATTGCGATGTACGTTGTATATCTATCTGGAATATTTTGGAACAGAAGACCGCCACTTGCCTGTCGAATATTTTCTCTACGAGATATAACATGAGATTTAAAAACGAGTAACCGCCACCGTTTGTATAGATCCCATTCTCATCTGTAATGATCTTGTCTTCTGCAATTTTTACAGATGGATACATTTCCCTGAATTTTTCTACGGCATTCCAGTGTGTAGAACAAGCGCGGCCTTCCAGCAGTCCTGTAGCGGCCAGCAGGAATGCGCCGGAACACATACTGGCTATTTCTGCGCCGTTCTTGTATGCATCGCCTATCCACCCTATCAACTGGCTATTATTTTTTATAGCTTCCTCGTAATCACCAAAAATGGATGGTATAATAAGCAGGTCTGTTTGCGGGATAGTTCTGATATCTGAAGGATGTACGCTGAAGTAGGTATCTACAGTAGACTCCCCAACAAAACCTGCGATCTGTACTTTCAGCCGTGGCCTGTTCCCCATTTTTTGCCAGAACAGGTCTGCGCGGGTAAGTATTTCGTATGCACCGGCTATACTGTTCAGGTTCAGCTCACAATCAGGCACTATGATGGTTACATACTTCATGCGGAAATTTTCTGTAAAAGTATAAAACAAGTCTGGCTAAATCAACCCCTCACAAAGTCTATTTCACACCCGGAAGGTTTGCGCTTTGGACAATAGTTTTGGGGAGTGATTATGAAGGATATAAGGTATCATTATTGTCTAAGTAAAATTTGATCATTTATAGCTAGCGTACGTTGGTCTACCGACGGTGTTACTTTTTGTCTTGATACAAAAAGTAACCAAAAAGATCAAGGCTGCAGAAAAGCAGGCTAAAAATTGTCACGCCCGCCGAAATCCATTGAACTCGCCACAGACAGCAAAAGCAAGTAAGTCGTTCCTGGCTCAAACAGCAATGGATTTTTACGGCGTACATGCCAATTTTCTTAACGCAGCTTTTCTGAGGCCGGGCGCTTCTTTTTAAAAACCAAAGAGGCACTTCGCCAACGTTAAATAATATGGCTTTCAGCTACAGATTGACAGCTAATATTCTAGCCAGACAACAGTTGCGGTTTTTACAATAATATGCATCTCACTTATATACTTTACAAACCTTATCTACTTCATAAACATTACAAACTTTATCAAACATTATACACTCAAGAATCATGGACAACAATTTAACGATCACATTTACAGTTGATCAATCGCCGGCAGAGGTGTTCAGCGCCATTAACAGTGTTTCCAAATGGTGGACTGAAAATATACAGGGTGCATCAGCCAAACTGAATGATGAATTCTCGGTACAGTTTAAGGATGTGCATTATACCAAACAAAAACTGGTTACCGTAGTACCGGACAAAAAGGTGGAATGGTTGGTTACAGAAAGCAAACTGACTTTCATTAAAAACGTGCAGGAATGGAAGGGAACAACGGTTGTGTTTGACATTTCTAAAACGGGTGACAAGACTACGTTGCTTTTTACGCATATTGGTTTAACACCGGAGGTGGAGTGCTACAAGGACTGTCAAAAAGGATGGACTTATTTTATAGATAGCCTGCATAAGCTGATTGAAACTGGCACAGGTGTGCCCGATAAGAAGGACTAAGACTGAGTTAGTTATTCTATAGCTGTAAGCATGTTCTTACCCGCAATTGCCGTCTCCCGATTTTCAATATCCTTTGCATAAAATCCGGCGCTTTTTTCATTGCAAAAACAAAAATCAAATGTCTACAGAAAATTTTAGCACTACAATATTGGTTGATCAAACACCAGGTGTAGTTTTCAATGCCGTTGCTAATCCGCGCGGATGGTGGTCTGAAGAAATAGAAGGCGGTACCGCAAAGCAGGGTGATGTGTTTAAATATCATTACCAGGATGTACACGCCTGCACAATAAAATTGACGGAAGTTGTTCCGGACAAAAAAATGGTATGGCATGTAGAAGAGAATTATTTCAAGTTTACGAAGGACAAAAGTGAATGGACCGGCAATAATATCGTTTTTGATATTACGTCCAGGGGCAATCAAACAGAACTCCGTTTTACGCAAGAGGGCTTGGTTCCTTCTTACGAATGCTACGATGTATGCAACGAGGCATGGACAAACTATATCAGGAAAAGTTTATATGAATTGATCACTACCGGTAAGGGTGAGCCTAACCCGAAGGAAGGCGGATTCAATGCAGATATAACCAAACGGAAGAACCTCGGATAAAACATAACAAGCAGACCCAGCTATTCCATATCTGTAGCAGTATGACAGTATTGACTTCCTGCATAAGATATGGAATAGCTATACAACAAAAAAGGCCTGATGCCGCTGTTCGGGATGCCCTGCGGAACATCCCGAACAATCGATAAGTGGGATGTATAATCCCGGTTAAGGAGTGAGGTACGGATAAAAATGTTCCTGATGTGGAACTGTTTACCGTATGTTATAGAACTTACGGCATGGGTAAGCGCAATGTCATTAAGTTAAGCGAGAAAGAATATTAGCGACCGAAGCAAATATTTTTAAACACATAGTAAACATAGGTACAAAGGCACATAGTTTTTATTTTCTTGCTGATTAATAGCAAAGCTTGTTTGTATAAAGAGTACATAGATCACATAGAGAGGCCGCTTTGCGACCTCTGCGTATTCTCTGCGGTCTTTGCGATATTTTAATTACCAGCGAATGAAACCCGATCAATGGAATTCTCTTAACTTAATGACATTGGGGTAAGCATCTCCATTCGTTTTGTCTAAACCAAGTATTTCTTTAAAAGAAAAGAGTATTTTTTGTATTTGTAAATTGTACAAATGTGATAATATGTAGTCCTGCAAGGTGTTAAGTAAATAACTGCCTGATCTTTTTTGTGCTCCCTGGCGCTAATTATCACAATAGCGTTTTAACATCTTTGCACAGCAAAACGATCCTATACAATCTTTTTGTTGCCAAATACCATTTGTTCGTATAGGGTTCAATTTTCAGTTTAACGGATGATCAGGAGAATTTTATAGGATGCCTACTAATGATCTACTAATAGAACCAAATCGGTTGGTTTCGCCTGAATACGGACAACCAAACACTATACCTGATGATAACCCGCCGCAGGATTATAGGTATACCTTTAACGGAAAAGAAAGCGATAATGACGTTAAAGGTGTAGGGAATCAACAGGACTATGGGTTTAGAATTTATGATCCACGCACAGGACGCTTCTATAGTGTTGACCCTATCGCAAGAAGTTATCCTGAATTATCTACTTATCGGTTCGCTAGTAACAGGCCGATATATGGTATAGATCAGGATGGTAAAGAATGGGAACTAAGTACTATAAAAAGTCAGCTTGAAAATAAGATAAGATTACAAAATGCCTTAACAGTTCAGCAAGCACAATCCGCTAATGCTCGACATACAATAGCACCATACAAGCCTTCTATAGGAGAAAAGATGCACAATTACTATCAGCCATCTTCGGATATGGAGGCATTTCGACACATGATGAATGACCCAGCTATTCTTTCAACAGGTTTATTATGGTATAATAAATGATGCAAAAATTGTAGTATCGGCTCAGGTAAATGGAAGCAGGAATGCAACAGATATGGTCGGCAATCGTACTACTGAAAAACAATGATTATTTGCTCTTACAAATGTAGCATTGAATGCGTGGAGTGCAGGTGAGTTAACTGCACTGTTTAAAAGCGCAGAAGGTAATGCAATAATAAATAGAGCTACAAAAGCTGGAGTTAAAGTAATTAACGCAACAACTGCTGATGATTTAGCTTATTTAAAGGCTATGGATTCAAAGGCATTGTATATGGGGAGAAGGCCAAAGTGGATCAATTTTAGTAACAGAAGGTGCCCCAAGAAGTCACATTCTTGAAGAAGCTATTCACCATGAGCAAAGGATGATATATGGAGATAATTATTTTTATTCCAACCAAGCTAAATTAGAAGTTGAAGCACAAAATAAATTGTTGAAAATAGGGAGAAAAGAAGGCTGGTCGACATCAGAATTAAAAGAAATTGAAAATGCAAAAAAATAACAATTATGACTAGAAAAACCATTAAAGTAATAGATCTGTTCAATACCAGTTTGGGGCTTGCTGCTATTTTAGAATTTCCTGATAAGGAAATGCCATTTGCAGGAATGAAGGTGACTTCGGCATTAAATGAAGAATGGGTCATATCTCAAATAGGAATGCTTTCGTCTAAAGAAACAAAGTATGTTAATATTAGCAATTGCTGGAACTGTATTATAAGACCACTAAAGGAGACAAATATTTTAGGTAGACAAGATGTATTGATATTCTAAAAATCAATACATCTCCAAGCGGATGGCGATTTAATCACCATCCGCTTTTCTGTTTCGGTAAAAAAGTAAAACCGTTAGCCCTAAAAAGCTAACGGTTTTTTTGTGTGTTGTTGCTCGTAAAAAAGTTGTTAACGGTAGTATATAAAGTCAAAAACTGTAAGCAGAAAAGTATTTTCGCTGAGATGTATAAAAGTGAGAAGGTGTATTGTAGCTGTTGACTGTTCGGCTTCAACGGCCAAGAAAAAGTCAACGACTGGAGCGGCATGGGGAAGCGTCTCCATTTGTTTTGTCTAAACCAAGTATTTCTTTAAAAGAAAAGAGTATTTTTTGTATTTGTAAATTGTACAAATGTGATAATATGTAGTCCTGCAAGGTGTTAAGCAAATAACTGCCTGATCTTTTTTGTGCTCCCTGGCGCTATTTGTCACAATAGCGTTTTACCATCTTTGCACAGTAAAACAATCCTATGCAATCTTTTTGTTGCCAAATACTATTTGTTCGTATAAGGTTCAATTTTCAGCTTAACTGGTGATCAGGAGAATTTGATAAGATGCCTACGAATGAACTACAGATAGCACTAAATCAGTTGGTTTCGCCTGAATACGGACAACCAAACACTATACCTGATGATAACCCGCCGCAGGATTATAGGTATACCTTTAACGGAAAAGAAAGTGATAATAACGTTAAAGGTGTCGGAAATCAACAGGACTACGGCATGAGAATTTATGATTCGAGGTTGGGACGCTTTTTATCTGTTGATCCCTTGACGAAAAAATACCTGAAGCTTACACCTTTTCAATTTGCTAGTAATAGTCCAATTTGGGGAATTGACCTAGATGATGCAGAACTAAGAATACATACGGAAATAACAGGAATGACTGGACATGCTTTCCTGACAGTTGGCACAGGTAAGGAGACGATTGTTTATGCATACGGGAGATACGCTAGTGTTAATAAAACATCAGGCATTTCTAGTGGTGCATTGAGTCTACTTGGGTCGGATGTATTAAGTAAACTTACTGGCGATAAAGCTGTAAAATTTGTGAATGATCAATTGACTATTAATCATTCAAAGATTTTTGAGATTAGAGATGCTGATGGAAAAGCGGGGAGAAATTCAGTGAAAGATGTCACACAACAAGTAAAAGTTGAAAATGAAATTGTCATACATGTTAAACTATCGACCACGGCTCCTGCTACAGATCATCCGGAAGATACCAAATGGAAAAAGAATGTGACACAGCCAGTTCCAGCAACATCATCAACTCAAACAAACAAAACAAATTAATATGTCATTCTTTAGAAGCAATGTTGCTAGGTTTAAAATTGTTTTGTTTGCCTTGATAGCATTTTCAGTTGTTATACTGATTGGAGATTGTCTAGTCTTTATTAACTATGAATTAAAATTAAAATATGAATTTGATCCTATTGCTACGGTTGCAAATAATATAACTCAACGTGAGTCAGAGATAAGGGGAGTTATTTTTCTAAGTAAAATTTTATTCGTTTATTCAACTTGTATTCTAATTTTTTTAATTAACGTTTGGAATAAAAAAAAGAGTTAATCTATCTCTCAAAGCAGATGGCGTTTTAAGCGTCATCCGCTTTTTTTTGGTAAAAGAATAAAGCCGTTAGCCCTAAAAAGCTAACGGCTTTTTTTTGTGCTCTTGCTCGTAAAAAAGTTGTTACCGGTTGTATCTAAAGTCAAAAACTGTAAGCAGAAAAATATTTTCGCTGAGATGTATAAAAGTGAGAAGGTGTATTGTAGCTGTTGACTGTTCGGCTTCAACGGCCAAGAAAAAGTCAACGACTGGAGCGGCATAGCCAACTTTAATGACTACACAGAACGCGGACAGGACACGAGAACAGGTAAATTTATATCTGTTGCTCCTGCTTCAAAATATTTTCCAGGAATAGTCCTTTCTTATTCGAAACGTCTCCTTCGCGTGGGTCTGTGAAAGCAGGGGAAGTTGCGATTGAAATGCTTTACTATAAGTTAACCAACTATGATAATTGGGAGCAGCTTACAAATGGAAAGCAGTATGCGGCAACATCCTTACTGTCGTCCATAGCCCGGCGTAAGAGACGTTGGTAAAAAATACAGAACCTCGGATAAAACATAACAGGCAGACTCAGCTATTCCATATCTATAGCAGTATGACAATATAGACTTCCTGCATAAGATATAGAATAGCTATACAACAAAAAAGGCCTGCTTCGCAGCAGACCTTTATTTGTTTTTATTCAAGTTACTCAAATCTAAAAGTGTACGGTGTCCAGGTTTTTATCTACCAATAATCCGTCTGTTATTTTAAACTCCGGTTTTACCTTACGTTTTGCTTTTAACTTCAGGATAAACAAATCATTACTGCCGGACAGGGCTTCTTTGTTCCCGATATTTACAAATGTAGGATACAGTGATTTTGCCCCATTGGAGTGTAAGCGATCGTAAGTCAGGTTCTCCATCTGTTTCACATTTACCTGTTGCACGCCTAAAAATTCATAATCCTGCGGATTGTATGGCAGCGCGAAGCTTAGTGCATTTACCGATTGCAGATCTACACCTTTTACTTTCAGCTCTATGATGTCGCCAGCGTTGTATTCTTTCGCCAAAGGCGCTAGCTCCAGGGAGCCTTTCACTTTATCGATCTTGCTATCGTCTACGCCATCTTCCAGTTGCGTAGCAACCACAGAGATGTCGTACGCATCCACCAGGTTGTTTTTATTAATGTCGCCGTTGCTGATATAGCCTTCAAAGTCTGCGTCACCCTTCCTTAGTCCTGTATAGTTCATATAAGACGTCAGGTCATTCTTATCTATGCGGTGGTCGTTATTAATATCGCCCGGCAGGTAGCTTTCTGTTCCCGGCACTTTAAACACATATAGTTCACGGCCTGATCCATAGCCGCCCACCGCATCTGTTACAGCTATACGTATATAGCGTGCAGTTGGGTGATTGGTAAAGTTGAATGTTTTCACATCCCCGTTTGTAGCCCATTCAAATGTGCCGGCATCAGTCCACTGCTCTTTTGTGCTGCTGTATGCAATAGCGCCTTTCTGCAAAATACCATTACCCCTGGAGCGTGGCAGATACTGGAATTTATCCAGTTGGTTAATGGTTTTAAGATCAATCACTATTTCAAACGGCACTGATTTTTTGCCCCATTTGGTGTGCCACATATTTCTATCATCAAAGTCAAACAACTTATCTATTTCATTATCTTCTTCACTCTCTGCTGTTGACTGTGCCGTTATGCCTTGTATAGCAAACTGTAGCGGATTAGCTTTGGTGGTTGCTTTTATGTTTGTCCATTCGGAGAAACCATCTTTGTTTACTGCACGCAGTTTAAATGTGTAATTACTTTCTGCCTGCAACCCATCAAACAGCAATGCCGTATCACGGATGGTGGAGTAACGCATATCGTTAAACATGATCTCATAGTAATCTGCATTGTCTGCTTTTTTCCATGTAGGTTTAAGTGTAAACGCTTCCGTATTTTTTTCTGTTACCTGCGCGTTTGCTGGAGACAGTAATTTACCATGGGCAAGAAGTGATTTATCTTCCGGCTGGAATTTAAACCCGTCCATTGTTACTTCTACAGCGTTGGTTGTAACATCTGTGCCTGCAAGCTTTACGAGTACTTGTGGGTTTTTAATCATTACTACCTTTTCAAATGGACTGCCTTTGGTAGAGAACTTATTCAGATCAGGTCTTGCATCGTAGAAATAGACGTTATCTTTTTTCAGATACTCATCCATTGACTTTGCTGCCGTTATTACTACTTTATTCTTTCCAATTTTTGCAGCGATCATGCCAGGTTTGGCTGTTACGTTGATAGCAAACTCCGTTGATTTGTCTTTGACAAAACCATCAAAGCTGCCTTTGGTTGGCTGCACAGTAACGGTTACGCGATTGTTATTATCCAAAGCAGATTCTATAACCGTTGTTGCTCCTTTACCTATTTTGTACGCTTCTGTAGTACCATCATCGTCATACGCAGTGAATGAACTTTTACCAAACGGATAAAGCTCATACTTACGGGTATGTTTATTTATTTCAGCTACGTTGTTATTAGGTGCAGTCAAAGGAATTATAGCGCCATTCTTTACAAACAGCGGCAGCTTCCAAAGTGGTGCATCAAATGAATTGAGGATTACGTTGCCTGTGTATTTATCACCGGTAAAATAATCGATCCATGTGCCTTCCGGCAAATAGATGCCGTTGCGCACATCATTCCCTTTTTCATCTGCCTTAGTAGACTGATAGATAGGTGCTACAAGGAAGTATGGCCCATACAGGAACTGGTATTGTGTAGCTGCACCGAGTGTATAAGCATTCGGATATTGAAGGAACATGGCGCGGATGATCGGCAATCCTGTTAATGCCTCATGTGCTGTGCTGTATGAATAAGGCAGCAATGCTGACTTAAGTTTTAAATAATTACGGTTTATAGATGTTGCAGGCTCACCCAGTGCATGTGGGTATTTTTCGTTTGAGCCCCAGCCATCCATATTCAATTGCATAGGGGTAAATGTCTTCCATTGAAAATCGCGCGTATTTACAACAGGGTTTTTACCACCAAAAATGCCGTCCATATCGGATGTAATGTTCGGCTGTCCTGACAGGCCTGATCCTAAGTAGGTAGGTATATGAAAGCGTATGTACTCCCACACACCACCTGTCTGGTCGCCCGACCATATACTGGCATAACGTTGTGTACCAGCCCAGCCATCCAGCGAAATGATGAATGGTCTTGCATTACCATAATAAGACATGATCTGTGCTACGTCTGAAACGCCGTTTAATCCAAATGAGTAACCAGCGCCGACCCATGCAACGTCTGTTTTCAATACACGCACACCGGCATCTCTTGCTTCTTTAATAATATCTCTTTGCAGCAGCGCACTCACTTCTGCTTTTGGATGCAGATCTGACTGTGTCCACAAGCCAATTTCTACGCCGTTTTTACGTGCGTAGTCACCCAGGCTTTTCAGGTTTTGAATGTTGCTATCCAATGTTCCTGTTTGTCCATAGCCCGCACCATAGCCATCGTTGGGTAATATCCAACCAAGTGGCATATCGTGGTTTTTATAGCGGTCTATTACAGCACGTGCAGAGAACTGGTAATTATTTTTTTCTCCGTTGAGCGACTCTTTAATGCCGCCGTTATTCTTCTGGCTTTCTTTATATTTTTTTCCATCTTCAAACACAACGCCTATGGTATCTTCTTTCCAGTAATCGCGGTTATAAGCGTTTAAATGTCCTTCATAAAAACCAAACTTAGGTAAGAGTACAGGGTTGCCTGTAAGCTGGTAGAAATCATTTAGCAAGGCTACCGCGCCATTATCTATCATAAAGAAGGCATCGAGATAATCTGTCTCATGCGTCAACTTTACTACGCCTTTCTCTTTTGCCCCGAAATCGTAAGTTCCCTTTTTGAAGGTATGCCACATTACAGCATAGCCATTGGTAGACCAGTAGAATGGCGTAGGCGACGCAACGCCACCATCCGTCCAGCTATTCTGATTTTCTATCGCAATCGATTTGCCTTTGTGCGAGAAACGACCGTTCTGCACACCGCCTCCATAGAAGTATTCCTGTGAATTTTCTTTTAAGGCAAGCACAACTTTGTTCTTCTCAAAACGCGCAGGCGCTACAGCTTCCAGCACCACCGTATTTGTAGTACGGTTTACTATTTTCAGCAACGATGTTTGCTTATCTACCTGTAACGTAATCTTGGGTGTACTGATCGATATTACATTTCCCTGTTCTGTAACTGTAAGAGACGCTACTGGTTTTCGCGGATCATCTACCAGTATTTTCGCTTCTGGTTTTGCTTTTGGGTCGCGGATAAAATTCTGCGCACTATCCTGGAAAAGGCGGAAGATATTATCACCATAAAAATCCACTGTCATACGTTGGTTATCGGACAGCAACAGCTCTACTGTAGTAGCATTGATCTTTTGCACACTAAGCACCTGTTGTTGCTTTTGCTCCTGCTGCGCGGCTACTTTCTTTTGAGCAGCGAGGTTTGTGGAATAACAAACGAATAAGGGGAACGCACATGCTAATAAACCCGTTTTCAATAGCGAGGATTCAACCAAGTTTTTCATCTTCTTTGCAGTTTATTTCACAGCAGTCTTGCACAAGGCACTTATATACATACACACGGCAAGCGCTTAAACGGGGAAAATTAAGCAATAATCGCGGGGTGTCTTGCATTTGAATGATGAGCGAGGGGGTAAAAGGGAGCTATTATAGCAACGCAAACGATTGTATCTGCCTAATCAATCGTTTGTTCTTTTTTTGAGACTGGAATGGGGTATGTGACAGGCGCAGCTTTTTTCCGGAATGGACAAGGCAGTTTCAATAAATGTTTCAGCATAATTGCCGTCCAACCAGGTTTAGTGGATATTCAATTGCAAGCGCTCGTTTGTCTACCGACGGTGTTACTTTTTGTCTTGATACAAAAAGTAACCAAAAAAATCAAGGCTCCAGAAAAGCAGGCTAAAAATTGTCCTGCCCGCCGAAATCCATTGAACTCGCCGCTTACAGCGTGAGTAGGTAAGTTGTGTCTGGCTCAAACAGCAATGGATTTTTCCGGCGTTCATGCCAATTTTCTTAACGCAGCTTTTCTGAGGCCGCACGTTTCTCTAAAAAAAGCTGATAGAAGAGTTCTCCCAATTTTGAAACCATTCTTTTTCATCTGCGATCCTTTCTGGAAAACGCTTACAGACAACTATCCATTGACTTTACTCGGATAATAATGTTTCAGAATAATTATCACGCGGAATGATCAATCTGCGCCACCATCTACGCTATCAAAAGTCTCGCGGGGCTTAGACCTGATGCTATAGCGTACCGATACCACCGGGCCATAGTACACATCAAACTGTGTTCCGTTGGTACGCAATTGTAATTGCCCGATGATGCCTGCAAGAAAATGAATTTTTTGTGTAATGCCTGCACTGTAATACACGGACATGCGGAAAATGTCAAAGCGCTCTTCTGCATAATCCCTGGATGGAAACTTCAACATTAACTCTGCGTAGTAAGAAATATTAGGCGAAAGTAGCGCAGGTTTACTGCGATGCTGGTTGAGGTAATGATTTACACCAAAGCGCCCTCTTATCCTTGGGATGGTGCGCGGGGTGCCGGATGCATCATCAAAAAATTTTGTTTCAAAGCGTACCTGTTCAAACAAGCTGCCTTTAGGAAGATTTTGCGAGAGTGTGCCCATTACGATAATACGCCGCTCCAGCGTTTCATAGTTACCCGCCTCTTTTATTGCATACTTTTTATTATGTGCATAGCCAAGATAAAGTTTCAGGTTTTTAAAGCCTGAGTAAATGATCCACGGCCGGACTACAGTACGCTGTACATAGGCAAACGGATTGTTGTTGGTATAAGCGCCTTGCGTTACCAGTTGTAAATCTGCCTGTCCGCTCAGGTGCCACTTATCGTACAATGGAAATGCGAGATCGGCTTCTTCTATGCTAGCAGGAATAAAGCCAAGCGAATAGGGCGCGGTTTGCGCTGCTGCTGCTAGTGGCGCAATGATGCAGGTAAGCAGAACAATAATGTTCCTGAACAGGGTTTGTGTTTGTGTTACATTCCCATATTGATTACGCAACATGATCTTTAGTATAAGGCGTTTTAAACAGGCAAGGCCTGGCTATTATTATGTAGTAACAGGAAGCAAGTACTATCAACCAACGGGTTGTAGTACTTGCTTTTTTGTTATTGTTGTTCACAACATTTAATTACTCATCAATGCTCTCCTTGCTTCGGACTCGAGGTCTTTGTATTGCGCTTTTTCGACTGTCACTCCTACAAACTGAATGTTTCCACCTTTAAAGGTTCCCGGTGTTTTATAGAGGCTACTTACAGCATCTCCGCTATCATAGCCGATACACAAGCCATCGCCCGCCAGTGTAAATTTACCGGACTGAGTACGCATGCGTCCCTGCGCTACTACTTTATCATTTACATACAGTTTTAATGTACCGATTGATTCCCCATACTTGCCTGTACTGTCTTTTATAAACTCTACACCTAATGTGTATTTACCCGTTGATAACGGTGGTGAGGAAAATATTTGCTCAGGTTTTATTCCTAAGAAATTGTACACATAGTACAGCTTGTGGTCTTTTATGAACAGGGAATGCCCGCCAAACCTGGAGCCATGAGCAAAGATTACACCCGATGCGTTTGCATCTGTAATATCTACATTGGCAAGCAGCTTATAGGATCGCCCTCTTATATTTACAGCTACACCTTCCGGCACAGCACCTGTACCCGGGTAATAAATATACCGGTCCCGTGGTGGTTCTTGCGCAGGCCGTTCTATACCTAAAATTTCCACAGCAGTACGATCGTCAAGCGGGAGGCCATTGTTCTTTTTAGCCTCATCCATCCATAGGTTGATCAATTCCTTTAATTTTTCAGGATGTTGTTTTGCTACATCCTGCGATTCAGATCTGTCAACTGCCGTATTATACAATTGCCATTCATCTTTATCGAAGTTTCCTTTACCAGTCAGCGGTGCATGCACCGAAGCTGCTTTCCAACCATCTGCCCATATGCCCCTTGTACCTAGCATTACATAATATTGTACTTTCTTCTGGGTAGGCTCATCCGGCTTTGCGTCAAATGTGTACTTCATGGAAATACCTGATAACGGATATTGTTTTACGCCATGATATTCATCCGGCATATTTAGCTTACAGATATCCAGTACCGTTGGCACTATATCTACCGAATGGTGATATTGACTTCTCAACTCTCCGTGTGACTTAATTCCTTTAGGCCATGAGATAACCAGCGGACAACAGGTGCCACCTGCGTATTCGGAATATCGTTTAAACATCTGGTAAGGTGTAGAGAAGGCAACGGCCCATCCGGTTGGGTAGTGGTTGTAAGTACTTGGGCTCCCAAGTGTAGTAAGGTATTTCATATTCTCACTTAACTCATCCGGGTACCCGTTGAAAAATTTATTTTCATTCACAGAACCACTTGGGCTTCCTTCGCCGGAGGCTCCATTGTCTGCCGCATAAAAGATAACGGTATTATCAAACTGCCCTGATTTCTTTAAATAATCGATCAGTCGCCCTACCTGCGCATCTGTATATTCAGAAAAACCGGCATACACTTCAGCCATGCGTGCAAATAGTTTCTTTTCATCCGGTGTTAATGTATTCCAAGGCCGCACCATGTCTCCAGGGTTAGCTACGTTTTGCGGAAGTGGATTGATAGGCGTCAACTTCGTATCTTTTGGCACAATGCCTTTTGCTTTCATACGCTCCAGTACCCAGGTGCGATAGGCTTCATAACCGGAATCAAATTTTCCCTTGTATTTAGCAATATATTCAGCCGGTGCATGATGTGGCGCATGGTTGGCACCAGGATTATACCACATAAACCAGGGCTTTGACGGATTGCTGCCTTTTTGATCACGGATCATTTTGATCGCCTGGTCAGCAAGGTCTTTAGATAAATGATAGCCTTGCTCAGGACTGTATGGCTGTTCTATAAAACGATTGTCTTCTGTAAGGTCAGGATACCACTGGTTCGTTTCGCCGCCAAGGAATCCATAGAAGCGATCAAAGCCCATTTGCAACGGCCACTGTGCGCGGCCAGCGCCTGATGCCACATCCTGCTCTGGTACGTTGTGATCTTTACCTATCCAGAAAGTACTCCAGCCATTGTCTCGCATTATATCTGCCAATGTAGCGCACTGGTCAGGGATCCTTCCGCTTGCACCGGGAAAACCATTTGCAGTTTCTGTAATAGCCGCCATACCATTCAGCGTATGGTTGCGGCCTGTAAGCAACGTAGAGCGTGTTGGCGAGCACAATGCACATGTATGCCACTGCGTATAGGTAAGGCCACCTGCTGCAAGGCTATCCAGCGTAGGCATATTGATAGCGCCGCCATAAGTAGACCATGCAGACTGACCGGTATCGTCATATAATATGATCAATACATTAGGCGATCCTGCGGGCGCTTGCTTGGGAATAAATGGCGTCCAGTCGGCTACTGAGTTTCTTACGTCCAACTCTATCTTTCCTTTGAACTCAGGATTGGCTGTGCTGTCAGCCGGGCTTCCACTACCAGTAGCACCACGCTGTTTACAACCACTGACTATAACAAGGCTTGTTACACATAACCAGCATAGCAGCGATGTTACCGGGAGCACTCTTAAGCTAATTTTCATTGTAACATATTTTAATGAAGAAAGAATGATGCAATCATGTTTTATCCAATCAATTTTATTCTCCTTATTTATCTCACTTTAAATCCACCGTTACTTTTTCTATTTTTCCTGTATAAGCAAATGGCATTTTGTAAGTGAAGTCTATTGGGGATCCAACATCCTGCCCTACATCCACACCTTCGGCAATAGTGAATTGAATGGGCACTGTTTTTTCAAGCCGGCCTTTGGCAATTTCTTTGCCGTTAGCCGTCATGGTAATACTGCCACCTTTTCCAAGGCCGCCGCCATCGTAATCAAACCGGACCACTAGTTTCATTTTACCTTTTGGCAATGCTTCTTTGGATACAAATGTTGGGCGGTCTATGCCGAGATAGTTATATACAAATGTTGCTATGCCATCGCGCAGGTATAATCCGTAACCGCCTTCCAATCCACCATGGGTAATGATCATACCATTGGCATTGTTATCCGGCACTTCTATATCTGCTGTAATAGTCCACGATTTATTGAGCATGGGAGGTGATGCTGCATCCGGTACACCAATCGTTCCGGGATAGTAGGTTATAGACTTACGCCCTCTTATCAAACTCGGCCTTCCCATTAGTTCTGCATTCATTCTTACTGTGCCTCTCCAGTCCAGCGGCAGTACATTATACTTAGCAGCTTCTACCCACCAGAGGTCTTGTAGTTGCCGCAATTTTTCAGGATACTTTGCAGCAAGGTCATTTGCCTGTGAGAAATCATTTTCTACATTATACAGTTCCCATTTCTGTTTATCAGGATCAAAACTTTCCCGGTTCGGATTCCACGGTTCAAAGGATAATGCAGAGGCCATCCATCCGTTACTGTAAATACCGCGGTTCACAGCCATTTCAAAGTATTGTGTCTCGTGCCTGCCTTTTGCCTTTATGCTGTCTTTGGGGAATGTATAAGCGAAGCTTGTGCCTTCAATGGGCTTTTGTTGTGCGCCATTCAACTCAACCGGAGCTGTTATGCCACACACTTCGTATATCGTTGGCACAATGTCTATAACATGTAGGAACTGATCGCGTAACCCACCTTTGTCTTTAATCTTTGCAGGCCAGTCTATAATAAGTGGGTTACGTGTACCACCGAAATGGCTGGCTACTTGTTTTGTCCATTGAAAAGGCGCATCCATTGCCCATGCCCACTCTGAAGTAAAGTGATTAAAATGTTTGGGGCCACCCAGTTCATCTATCACCTTTAAATTGTCTTGCCATTTTTCAGGAAAGCCATTGAAAAAAATATTTTCATTCAATGAACCTTCCAATCCACCTTCTGCGCTGGAACCATTGTCTCCGGCAATGTAAATGATCATTGTATTGTCTGCATCAGGCAGTTGCTTTATCGCATCTACTATTCTACCCATTTCATAATCGCACTCTGCACCATAGGCGCAGAAGACTTCCATCATGCGTGCATATAATCTTTTCTGGTCTGCATTTAACGAGCTCCATGCAGGCAGGCTTGCAGGGCGGGGTGTAAGTTTAGTATCCGGCGGTATTACGCCTAATTTTTTCTGGCGTTCATACGTTTCTTCGCGATACGCATCCCAGCCGCCATCGAATTTACCTTTGTATTTATCTATCCATTCTTTCGGCACCTGGTGTGGTGCATGCGTTGCGCCAGGCGCTACATACAAGAAGAATGGTTTATCCGGTGCAATACTTTTCATTTCCCTTACCCATGATATAGCATGATCTGCAAGGTCTGTGGTGAGATAGTAATTAGAATCTTTAGATGCCGGAACGAGGTTGTGGTTTTCGAAGAGTATAGGGTTCCAGTGGTTCATATCTCCGGCATTGAAGCCATAGAAATAATCGAAGCCTAAACCATTTGCCCAGCGGTCAAAAGGCCCCGCCTGGCTTAGCTCCCATGGTGGCGTATTATGGTTTTTACCAACCCACGCAGTTGCATATCCGTTTTGACGCAATACCTCTCCTACCGTACCACAACTTTTTGGCAAGATGCAGGTGTACCCATCGTAGCCGGTAGCTAACTCCGTAATGCCTGCAAACGCTGCTGAGTGATGATTACGTCCCGTAATGAGCGCCGCGCGTGTGGGCGAGCACAGGGCTGTAGTATGAAAGCAGTTGAAACGCAACCCATCTGCTGCCAATTTATCCATAGTAGGTGATGGTACGCCGCCGCCGAATGTGCTGAACTGTCCAAAGCCCGCATCGTCAATAAGGATGAGCAAAATATTGGGGGCGCCTTTAGGCGCTTTAACCATTTGTGGAAACTGTGCCGGGTCTGATTCCACATACGTACGGCCTATATTACCGGGAAAATGAAAGTCTGGCCGCGGTAAGACAGCAGGCGTTTTATCCTGTGCTATTAGTACAATAGAAACGGCTAAGAAATGAATCAACAATGTTGCGATCTTTCTCATGGCTTCATTATTTATTTGGATAATAGTTTATGCTTGCAGCGTTTTTAGGCTATATTCTAGCTTGTAAGCCTGCCATGTCTTTCTGTTAAGCACTTAATCACAATGCTCACAAAGTGTTCTCTTATGTACTTAATCTCCTTGTGGTTAATTAAAAGATATTGTTATCAGCATGCAACAACTTTTTATATGCGAGGTGTATCTTTTACCTGACACCAACGGCAATATTCATCCGCCACTTATGTGATTTTTTTTATACATCTTCGAAAGATGCGTAACTAGAGAGAGATATCCCATTGCAGGCGGAAGCGCCATTCATCCGCAGGAATGCCGCCTGTCTTATCATAGTTGAAATAACTTGTTTCCGCAGTCAGTTTGTTTTTGTGGCCATTGAAAAACCAGTTGAATGCCAATGATGTTTCTCTTTTTTTGGTCTGGTCGGCTTCGCGGTTGGGGAAATAACCTGCATTGCGAACTGCAGCTTCCAATGGTTGAGGCCACCACTCAACCAACTGATGAAAGAAATAACCGGCCTGCAGATAATACCCGTGTAAATGGTCTGCATGATCGTTGTTCAGTTTATCAATGATCACTTTTGTATGCATTTCTGATTGCCAGCTAAAGCCTTTGTACATAAAAGCTGTTTCTATATTTGCCTGGTTCACCCTGTATTGCCCCGGCAAGCCGTTTTCATACCCTTCAAGTGAGCCGCCACCTGCCTGGGAAAATCTTGTATAAGGGCTTCTGTTTGTAACAACAGAGAATGCCAGCACACCGATGGGCTTCTGATGCAGCTCTATATCACTGCCTTCAAAATCAAGATACTTGCCCGTAAAATTCCATTGCAGCCGGCCAAAATACATGAGGTGATTATCATCATTAACAGTGTTTCCCCTTCCTGTACCTGTAAGTGCTGCCAGCCAGTAATTAAAATCAGCAACACCTTTGCCTTTTAACCGTCCGTATATCTCCACTCCTTGCTGCCTGTCTACTGTAAACTCACGATTAATAACAGACCTGTCTACCATTTGCTGCTCACCACTACTAATGCGTCTTTCGCGTGTGTACTCTACTTTGAACTGGCCTACCATAAACTTTAGCCATTCCCACTTCTCTACCATGATGGTATAGTTCAACAGGTTAGATTGACTCAATTCATACTCCCAATAATACTTCAGCCATGGCTGAAACGCATGCCCACCTACTTTCAAACGCGCCCTGTTTATTTTAAATGACGTTTTATTACCGCCTTTGAAATCGTCATACGTTACCGGGTCCTGGTCTTCAGGCGTAGAGAAACGAAATTGTAACCGGCTCTGTATCTGCAACAAAAACCGGTTGTCTTTTGTGCTGAACTCAAAGCCTTTGCTTCCATACCTGGCAGTTACTACCATAGATGAGTCCGGCGCTTTTCCCTCTTGTGCTGTAGTACTGCCACACAAGAATAATTGCAGCACGCTGTAGAGAAATACCCTTGTGGATATTACTTTAATTTTATCCTTCGTAAACATGTAAGTTCTTTTGTCTGCGTTAAGCCATGCCTTCATTACAACACACTATCACATCATTGACACTAACGAAAGCAATCTTCCGCCGGTAAAAGGCTTTTTTAAAATCACCAGGCATGCATAACATTTTCTTTATAATAAAAGTGAAGAAAACATACGGACTCGTATCGTGAAAAGTGTCTAATTGCAAAGGCTACCCGCGCCAGATAGAATATCAGCAAGATTACAACCCATATGTATTGCTGCTAACCTGGCAAAAACATTCATCCTCCCCACATTATTTGCACGCCGCCTCAATACCAATAGTATCGTCTATAGTCGTACTGGCGATAGCTATGTCCGTATCCGTAGGATACAGGCTTATTTATGGTAGACATAACGCTATGTCTATTATTAAACACCACGATATAAAAAATGTGCTCAACCAGAAATCAATAGGCAGATCAGAATATGAGACTAAAACTAATTATTACCATTACCTGTTTCTTCTTCCTGATCATAGCTGCTGCACAGCCGCTCGTTTTTACTATACACAAAACAGATATAACATGTGCAGGAGCAAATAATGGCAGCGCTAATGCGATTGCAGCAGGAGGCACAGCGCCCTATAGGTATCTTTGGTCTACGGGAGCTACAACAGCCAGTATTTCTAATTTACCTGCCGGTAACTATTCCTGCACTACTACAGACAATGCAGGCACTTCTATTACAAAAGATGTCGTAATCTCACAACCTTTACCATTTTCAATAAATATATCCAAGAGCAATGTAGGTTGTAATGGTGCTTCTACTGGTAGTATTGCATTAACTACATCCGGCGGTACGGCACCATACACTTATCTATGGGAGACGGGTGAAACAACCAGTACGCTCAACAATCTTTCTGCCGGGCAGTATGCGTGTACTATTACAGATGCAAATGGATGCGATACAGCAATAAGCATATCCATTACACAGGCCACTCAGATATCTTTCGCCACCAGGCAGATCAATATAAAGTGTAATGGCGATAATAATGGCATCGCATATATTAATGTTAGTGGTGGCATTGCACCATACAGTTACCTGTGGAGCAACGGCGCACCTTCTTCTTCGCTTGTAAACGACCTGGGGCCGGGTACATATACCTGTGTCATTACTGATGCAAACGGATGTGACACGACTACAACTGTAACTATTTCAGAACCAGCTAAAATACAATACACGCTCACGCAAACAAATGTGCTTTGCAGCGGAGACAACACAGGTAGCCTGTCACTGGCTACCAGCGGCGGCACCACACCATATACATACGAATGGTCTACAGGCGCAACAACTAACGCCATTAGTTCATTAACGGCAGGATCTTATACGTTCACCATCACAGACAAGAACGGATGCGATACTTCGCAAAGTGTAACAGTTACGGAACCTGATGATTTGTCATACACTATCTCTAAGACAAATGTATTATGCTACGGCGCAGCAACAGGCTCAGCCACAATAACTGTCACCGGCGGTGTAGCACCTTACGCATATGTATGGAGTAGCGGCAGCACGACTGCCACTGCTAACAACCTGGCAGCGGGTGTTTATACATGTACTATAACAGATGTAAACGGATGTAGTAAAATTGCAACAGTTGCCATCACCCAATCCCCCCAGATGAGCTATGTGGTGAATAAAACAAATGTTCGCTGTAATGGCGCAGCTACAGGAGCAGCAACTATAATTGTTTCGGGCGGAGCTTCTCCTTATACTTATTTATGGAGCACCGGCAGCACAGCACCAACAGTGAGCAACCTTGCAGCAGGTACTTATACTTGTTCCATTACAGATGCAAATGGATGTGACTCTACTATCACTATTACCTTTACACAAGCTAGCGCCTTTACGGTTACCAAAGCATCCACTAATGTAACATGTAATAACGGCAGCGACGGAACTGCAACATTAACTGTAACAGGCGCTACCAGTCCATATAGTTATAATTGGTTTCCTGTAACAGGCAATACTGCCAACATCGCAAACCTTTCGGCCGGTGCATATTCCTGTACCATTACGGATGCAAACGGATGTGACACGACTATAAGCGTGCTGATTACCCAACCTCCGGTTATCAGCTATAGTACAGCACAAACAAATGTGTTATGTAATGGCGCTACTACCGGCGGCGCTACACTAACCGTATCTGGCGGTACCGCGCCATACACTTATAACTGGAGCAATGGCAGCACTACGCCTTCCATCAGCAATGTTGCCACAGGTAATTACACCTGTACTATCACAGATGTCCATGGGTGTGATACTACTGCTGCTATTACCATTACTGAACCATCTGCATTGATCACCAATACCACACAAACAGATGTACGCTGCCATGGTGCAGCAACAGGTGCTGCAAGCGTAATCGTTTCAGGAGGTGTTTCTCCATATACCTATAACTGGAGTAATGGCGCTACTACTGCCAGCATAAGCGGGCTAACTGCAGGCTCTTATATGTGTACCATCACAGATGCAAACGGATGCACTACTACTGCTTCTGTTACGATTACGGAAGCCGCACAAATAATTGTTACAACGATCAAAACAGATGTAAAATGTAACCTCGGTAGTGATGGTAGTATTACGATGGTTGTAAATGGCGGCGTATTTCCATATATCTATAGCTGGAGTAATGGCGCTACTACTGCCAATATAAGCGGGCTGACTGCAGGCTCTTATACGTGTACCATTACAGATGCAAACGGATGTATCATACACATATCAGTAACTATTGGCGAGCCTGCTAAAATAGCATTCACATCATCCCAGACAAACATCCTTTGTTATGGAACATCCACAGGCACTGCAAACCTTTCTGTATCCGGAGGTACGCCTCCGTACACTTACAACTGGAGCAATGGCGCTACCAGCTCTTCTATCAGCAATGTAATAGCCGGCGCATATACATGCTCTATTCGTGATGCAAATGGTTGCGACACTACTGCTACTATAACTATTACACAAACTGCACGCATCACGTTCACTAAATCTCAAGTGAATATCGACTGCAATGGCAATGCTACAGGTTCTGCTACAGTAAACGTAACCAGTGGTGGTACTACACCGTATGTATATCAGTGGGCACCGTCCGGGGGTGTGGCAGCTACAGCAAACGGACTGACTGCGGGCGCTTATACCTGCTCCATTACAGATGCGAACGGATGTGATACAACGGTCAGCTTTACTATGACGCAACCATCCCCGTTAACAGCTACCGCCAATAAATCAAACATAACATGCAATGGTGCAAATGATGGTACTGCAACTGCAATTGTATCTGGCGGTGTACCGCCTTATACCTACTTCTGGATACCCGGAAGGAAAACAACAGTCACTATAACAAACCTTGATCCGGGTACTTATACAGGCACAGCTACAGATGCAAACGGATGTACTTTTTCGGGTACTGTAGCTATTGTACAACCAACCTTATTAACGGGCTTTGCCACACATACAAATGTGACATGTAATGGTGCGAGCAATGGTATGGCTACAGCTACAGCATCCGGCGGCACCTCTCCTTATACATATAGTTGGTCTAATGGCGGCACTACTGCAACCATCAATAATTTACCGACAGGTATATATACCTGTACCATTACAGATGCAAACGGATGCACTACTGTAGTATCCACAACAGTATCTCAGCCTTCTGCACTGGAAGGTTCTGTATCAGTCACAGATGTAACATGCAACGGAATAAACGATGGTACCGCGACAGTAAATCCTTCCGGTGGAAGTGCATTATACTCCTATAGATGGTCAACCGGCGGCACTACACAAACGATCAATAATCTTGCACCGGGCATTTATACAGTAACCATCACAGACCACAATGGCTGTACATATGCAGTACCATCTCCTGCTGTTGTTACAGAGCCTTCTGCGCTTGCAGTTACAACGTCTCAGACAAATGTAGGTTGCAATGGAAAAAAAACCGGTATAGCTACCGTAAACGTTACAGGCGGCACTGCACCATACGCTTATAGCTGGTCGCCTAACGGTGGCACAGGCGCTACAGCTACTGGCCTTGGCGCCGGCACCTACACCTGTACTGTTATAGATGCGAGTAGATGTATTATTACAACAACAGTAACAATTACAGAAAAAACAATGCTGACCGGCTCTTTCTCCAAAACGGATGTTAGCTGCACCGGAGCATCTGATGGTGCAGCAACTGCATCAGTCAGCGGAGGTACCACACCATATACCTATGCCTGGACTCCCGGAGGTGGTACTACCGCAACAATTAACAATTTACCTGTGGGTACTTATACATGCGTAGTAATAGACGCAAATCGATGTGTTGCTATAGGCACTGTAAATGTACAAAACCCGCCACTGCTTAAAGCAAATATTGACACACACACTGATGTAACCTGTAATGGCAGCACAAACGGCACTGCACATGTAAATGTAGCCGGTGGCACTGCGCCTTATACATATAACTGGTCGCCGGCTGGCGGCACTTCAGCTACAGCTACTGGCCTTGGCGCCGGCACTTATACGTGTACTGTTACAGATGCAAATGGATGTAGCGTTACTACTACGCAAACATATATCTCTGAAACAAGTGCATTAAATGCGAATGTAACTTATACAAACGGTTCTTCGCCCGGGGCTAACGATGGTACTGCAACAGCAAGCCCATCTGGAGGTACTGCACCATATGCGTATAGCTGGTCACCAGGCGGGCAAACAACATCATCTATTTTCAACTTACCTCCCGGCTCTTACACGTGTACTGTTACAGATGTAAATAGCTGTACCAGTACACAAACTATAGTGATAACAGAACCAACTATACTTGCAGTGACTACATCGCAAACAAATATATCCTGTAACGGAGCTACAGACGGCTCCGCTACCGTACACCCAGCCGGAGGTACTGCGCCATATACATATAATTGGTCTCCGGGCGGAGCCGCCACGGCATCCATCTCTAATCTTGCGCCGGGCACTTATACATGCACCATAACAGACGCCAACGCTGTACAGGATATGGTGAGTGTGACGATCATAGAGCCTGCCCCCGTTACTGCAGATGTAACAGAAACGAATGTTTTATGTAATGGTAGCAATACCGGCGCTGCAACTATAACACCACACGGAGGTAGCAACCCTTATAGCTATGCATGGTCACCGTCTGGTGGCAATAACGCTACAGCGTCTTCACTTGTTGCCGGAAATTATTCTTGCCTGATCACAGACGCACGTGGCTGCACAGCCTCTATACCTGTTACTATCAATACACCTGCTGCGTTAACCGTAAGTACTACAAAGAAGGATATGAATTGTGCAGGCTTTGCTAATGGCTATATTACTGTCTCTCCATCCGGTGGCGTTGCCCCGTACATCTACGCATGGTCGCCATCCGGTGGCAACGGCGCTACTGCGTCCGGGCTTTCTGCAGATACTTATACCTGTACCATAACAGATGCAAATGGATGCCCCACCACTTCTACTGTTACGATAACAGAACCAGTTGCATTAACTGCTAACACTACGCAGGCAAACATTAGCTGCCATGGCGGTAGTAACGGATCTTCCACAGCAGTTATTAGCGGAGGCACGCTCCCTTATACCTATGTGTGGGTGCCTAATAATGCTACTACTGTTACTATCACCAATCTTACACCAGGTACTTATACAGCAAATGTTACTGATGCAAATGGTTGTAAGATCACCAGTACGGCTGATATAACACAACCACCTAAGCTGGTTGCATCCATCAGTATAACAAGACCTGTTTCCTGTAACGGAGCAACAGATGCAATTGCTATAGTGAATAGGGCCGGAGGTGTAGCGCCATACACGTACTTATGGTCAACAGGTGCAACAAGTCAGATCATTAATCAATTAGCGCCGGGTAGTTATAGTTGCCAGGTAACGGATGCCAACAATTGTGTAACCTCTGCTACAAGCATAACTATTTCCGAACCTGCAGTCGTATCCGCTATCATTAGCAAAACAGATGTTGTTTGCTATGGAGGTGCTACCGGCAGCATTATCTTATCCGGCACCGGCGGTACTGCACCTTATACTTATAGCTGGAACACCGGCGCTACCACAGCTTCCATTAACAACCTTACAGCAGGTTCTTACATCTGCGTGATTACGGACTCACGTGATTGTACAGGGCAGATAACAGTTGCTGTAGCTGAGCCAAGCGAATTGGTCGTAGATATAAGTAAGTTGGATGTAACTTGTAATGGCAGCCTAAGTGGCGCTGCTGCTGCAGATGTTTCCGGAGGCACATCTCCTTACGCGTACCAATGGACACCAAGCGGTGGTACTGGCGATATTGCAACAGGCCTGGGCGCGGGTACATACACTTGCACAGTTACTGACTTCAAAGGTTGCATTGCATCTTCTAATACAACAATAGCTCAACCTGATGTCTTAATAGTTGCAGTAACACAGGTAAACGTAAGCTGCAAAGGCGCAAATGACGCAACAGTTACGCTTACCCCCGCAGGTGGCACACCTGGCTATACATACTCATGGTCTACAGGCGCTACAACAGCACAAGTAGCCAATCTTGCACCAGGCACACAAACATATACAGTAACAGACCTGCATTTATGTTCTGTCGCAGGCGCCATAGACATTACGGAACCTACGGCATTGCAGTCTAGCTCCAGCCATACCAATGTTTCCTGCTACGCCGGAAACAATGGTACGGTCGGTACTACAGCTTCGGGTGGTACTGCACCTTATACTTACTTATGGACACCGGGCAACTATACTACAGCAACAGTCAGCGGTCTTCCCATAGGATCATATACATGTGTCACTACTGACTACAATGGCTGTACAATTTCAACTTCAGCAACTATTGCTCAACCCACACCTTTTGCGGTTACTGTTAATCATACGAATATTTCATGTAATGGCAGTGGCGATGGAAATGCTTCAGTAAACGTCTCCGGAGCATCACCGCCTTATACTTATAATTGGAGTAATGGTGGCACTACTGCAACCATCAGTAATCTTACACCGGGCATTTATTCCTGCAACATTATAGATAGCCATGGCTGTGATACTACCATAAATACTTTGATAACTCAGCCAACTGTGCTATCCTTTACAACAAATAAAATAGATGTTTTGTGTAATGGATTTAACACAGGTGTAGCCTCTGTAATTGCTAGTGGCGGCTCAAGCCCTTATACGTACAGTTGGAGTAATGGTGGCACTACTGCAACTATCACTAACCTGGCAGCCGGTACTTATACTTGTTTGATTACGGATGTAAATGGATGCAATAAAAATGCCACAATAACAATTACACAACCAACAGCTATTACATTTACAACTGGTATAACGAATGTTCTCTGCAATGGTGGCAACACAGGTATTGCAACCGTATTTGCAAGCGGAGGAACTGGCCCTTATACGTATAGCTGGAGCAATGGCGCAACCACTCAGACCATCAATAACCTGGCGGCTGGCACTTATATTTGCGTGATCACAGATGCAAATGGATGCAATAAAAATGCTACAATAACAATTACCCAGCCTGCTGCCCTAAGCACATCTTTTATTAAAAAGGATGTGGACTGCAATGGCAATAGCACAGGCGATATCGCGCTATCGGTTACGGGAGGTAAAACACCTTACTCTTATACATGGAGTAACGGCACAACTTCAGCATCTATTCACAATTTACCTGCCGGAAATTATAATTGCATTGTAACGGATGCCAATGGATGTACAACAAGTGTGAATGTTGCTATTACAGAACCGGATGTACTGGACGCTAATATAAGTGCATACAGTAACCTGCTATGTAGTGGCGATAATTCAGGTAGCGCTACAGTAACTGTAATCGGTGGAACGACTCCATACACTTACAATTGGTCACCGGATGGAAAAACAACTGCTACCATATCCGGCCTTGCAGCAGGAAGCTATCACTGTGCCATAACAGATGCGCAGGGCTGTACTACGGGAACAACGGCTACACTTACACAGCCATCTGTATTATTGGCTGTTATCTCTGCTCATACAAATGTGAATTGCAATGGAGGCAACAATGGAAGCCTGACCGCCACACCATCCGGTGGCACGGCGTCATATAGTTACCAATGGTCGAATGGCGCCACAACTGCTACAGCCAGCAATCTTGCAGCCGGTAACTATACCTGCACAATTACTGATGCGCATGGTTGTACAACTACCGTTTCCGATGTAATAACGCAGCCTTCCACATTAAGTGCAAGCACCTCTTTTACCAACCTGACTTGTAAGGGTGACAATACAGGCAGTGCTAAAGTAACCGCAGGCGGGGGTACTGCACCTTATACTTACAACTGGTCTAATGGCGCCACAACTGCAAGTATCAGCAACGTACCGGCGGGCAATTACAATTGTACTATTACAGACAGCAAAGGTTGTTCAATCACAGCTAACGTTATTATAACAGAACCAGCCGAATTAACGGCAAACGCAACTTCAGTAACGAACCTGTTATGCAACGGAGACAATACCGGCAGTGCAACAGTAAATGCAGCAGGCGGAACGATGCCATACAATTATAGCTGGACACCAGGTGGTGATACTACTGCTACCATATCTGGTCGCGCAGCCGGAACTTATAATTGCATCGTAACCGATGCGCACGGATGCGTAGCGGGAGCTGCTGCTGTCATCACTCAGCCTGATGCTTTAACTGCTGTTACAATATTCCGTGTAAATGTGCACTGCAATGGAGGTAACAACGGGCGGGTAACAGCAATAGCAATGGGGGGCACCATGCCATATACCTACAGATGGTCTAACGGTGCGGCAACCCGTACCATTACTAATCTAACGGCAGGCACATATACTTGCCTCATTACAGACGCACATGGATGTACTACTTTGGTATCTACGTCAATAACAGAACCTGCGGCGCTAAGCACTACTACATCGCAGACGAATGTAGATTGTAATGGTAATGCAACCGGCATTGCTATAGTACAGGTATCCGGAGGCACTACACCATACACTTACCTTTGGTCGAATGGAGCAACAGGTGCAACCGCGACTAATTTAGCAGCAGGGAACTATAACTGCACTATTACAGATAATAAGAACTGTTCCACAACAGCAAATGTAACTATTACAGAACCGGGTGTTTTATCAGCCAGCATAAGCGCAGTTACCAACCTGCTGTGCAATAATGATAATAGCGGCAACACAACCGTGGCGGTGTCCGGCGGCACAGTTCCCTACCAATATAACTGGACACCAGGAGGAGGAACAACTGCCACTATATCCTCAATAGCTGCAGGCCTATATATTGTAGCTATTACTGACGCACATGGATGTACAACCAACGCCACAGCAGTGGTAACGCAGCCGGACCTTTTAACGGCAACAGTAACGGATCATATTGATGTAAGCTGTAACAACAATAATGACGGACGCTTAACAGTTTTACCGGCAGGTGGTACACTCCCCTATGCGTACCTATGGTCGAATGGAGCAACATCAGCCACTATCAGCAATTTAGCGGCGGGAAATTATAGTTGTACTATTACAGATGCGCATGGCTGTACAACAGCTATAACAGCAACTATTACAGCCCCTCCTGTGTTAAATGCAACAGCTATACAAACAAACGTGGATTGCAATGGAAGTAATACGGGTGCTGCAAATATTACAGTTACCGGAGGTACACTGCCATATACTTACCAGTGGTCTAACGGTGCAAGCACAGCAGGTATAAGCAATGTACCGGCAGGCACTTATAGTTGCACTATTACAGATGCACATGGGTGCATAGCTGTAACAACCGTTACAATCACAGAACCGCTTACATTAAACGCCACAGTTATTTCACAAAACAACCTTACCTGCAACGGGGATAATAGCGGCAGCGCCACTATTGCTGTTTCCGGCGGTACAGCGCCATATACATTCCTCTGGTCTAACGGCGCTACAAGTGCAGCCGTTAACAACTTAGCCGCAGGAAACTATAGCTGCACCGTTACAGATGCGCATGGATGCACAACTAACGTACTAGTTATTATTACACAACCGAACCTGCTGACAGCAACAATAACGTCTCACACAGATGCGAGCTGTAATAGTAATAATGACGGCCAATTAACTATATTACCATCCGGCGGCACAGCGCCATATACATTCCTCTGGTCTAACGGCGTTACAAGTGCAACCATCAACAATTTAGCTGCAGGAAACTATAGCTGTACTGTTACAGATGCACATGGGTGTGCCACAACTTTATCTGCTACCATCACAGAACCGGCAGCATTAACTGCCACTACAACGCAGACTAATGTAGATTGCAATGGAAATAATACAGGCGCTGCAACTGTAACAATAAGTGGTGGTACTGCACCATATACTTACCTATGGTCAAATGGAACAGCAGGTGCTACTATTAATAATATTGGGGCGGGTATTTATACTTGTATTATTACAGATGCGCATAGCTGCGTGATTACAGCAACTGTAACCATTACCGAATCTGCTCCGCTGGATGCAACCATATCTAAGACGAACATAGACTGCAATGGCGCACTTAGCGGAGCTGCCAGTGTATCTGCGAGCGGCGGCACAGCACCATATAATTATTTATGGTCAAACGGCGCTACTACCCAGGCCCTTAGTAATATTGCAGCGGGCTCTTATACATGTACTATTACAGATGCTAATGGATGCAGAACAAAGGTGTTAACTATACTAACAGAGCCTGCAGCACTAAACGCTACAGCATCTGGCATAAATGCCGGGTGTTATGGCGCTACTACCGGCTCTGCAAGCGTAACAACAAATGGCGGCACAGCACCATATTCATACTTATGGTCAAACAATGCTGCTACAGCTACGATCAATAACATCGCAGCAGGCGTGTACACCTGTACCATCACAGATGCTAATGGATGCAACACTACTGCATCAGCTCTTGTAACAGAACCGCCAGTTTTAGCTTCAACTACGTCACTGACAAATGTTGATTGTAATGGAAATACAACCGGCATGGCATCTGCAAATGCCAGTGGAGGCACAGCACCATATAGCTATCTATGGTCTACAGGCGCAACAACTGCCAGCATTAATAGCCTGCCTGCTGGTAGATATAGTTATATCGTTATCGACGCTAATGCATGCACAACAACTACTACCGTCATCATTACTCAACCAACGGCGCTTGTTGCTGCAACAAACACACCTACCTCCATCCTGTGTAATGGTGATAATACGGGTAGTGCGAGTGTAACAGCTAGCGGAGGGATAGCTCCGTATAATTATAATTGGTCAAATGGCAGCACAAGTGCAACGATTAACGAGCTGGTAGCGGGAAAATATGTCGCTACTGTTACCGATGCTAATGGCTGTGGTGCTACGGATTCTGTAACTATAGCCTCTGCCAACTTCAGCGCTGTCAAAACAGTAACAGATGAAGGTAATGACGGGACTGTAACTGTTAACGAATTGCTGACCTACACTATTCGCCTGAAAAACAATGGACCAAACACATTAGATAGCATTATTATTACAGATGCTATACCTGCAAACACACGGTTTGTAAGCAGTACAACTGGTGCAGTCGACAACAATGTACTTCTCATTAAGGAAACTAACTTCTCTATGAATGAAGAACGTACATATACAATAGTTGTACGGGCTAATGCAAGCCTTACAGGTGTTACGCTCATTAATAATATAGCTGAAGTAAAAAATAGCAATAGTGCCGTAGGTAAGTGTATCGTAAACGCTGCTGTTACCATTCCGGTGTACAACATACCACCTGTAGAAATAGTAGACCTGGGCATTGAAAAACAGGTGGATCAAAAGGCTGTTACAGTAGGTGATAATTATAATTACACGTTACTTGCTACGAACGTTGGTATTACGGCAAAGAATGTGGTTATTACAGACACTATTCCAACTCAATTGAACTATATAACCAATAGTACAAGTGAAGGCTTCATTGATTATAATGCGAATAGTCGTGTATTAACATGGAGCTTGGATTCTATCAGGAGCGGAGCTGGAGCATCTTTATCCATTACGGTTAGGGCGATGATGTTGGGCACAGTGCTGAATGCAACAAACATTACAAACAGCCAAAAAGACACGAACCAGGCTAATAACAGGTCTGCGGTAGCGAAAAATATTATTCCGTTTAAAATACCAAATGTCATTACGCCTAATAGCGACGGGCACAATGACAAGTTCGTAATAGATGGACTGGAACTATACCCTGAAAATGAATTGATTATATTTAACAGGTGGGCTGCAAATGTGTACCAGCAAAAGAATTATAAAAATGACTGGGATGGAGGCAGTCTTAATGCCGGTACGTACTACTATACATTAAAGCTGAGGGATAGTAATGGTGCATGGCATGAATATAATGGCTACCTGATGATCATGAAGAAATAAGAAATGAGTTTTCGTTGTCTGCAACTCAATATATAAACCCGGGTGGTGCGCATGTAGTTATGTGCCCTCTATCCGGGTTTATACCTATGTAAGCTTTTAAACATTCTCACCAGAAGACTGTTATGATCTTAAAAACCAAACAATCATTTTATGAAAAAATTACTATCAGTTCTTGCACTGGGAGCATTGATTATTGCCTGTAATAACAATAGCACCCCTAATGCCTCCACTAATTCAGACTCTCTGAGCGCACGAACTACAACAGCACTTGCCACAGATCTTTTTGGTAAAGACTGGAAACTGCTGGAACTCAATAACCAGGCAATCAAATTGGATACAACGTTCAAAAAGGAACCGTTCCTGACTTTTGATAAACAAACAGGCAGATTGAATGGCAATGCCGGTTGCAACAACTTTATGGCTACGTTTAAACTGAAAGAAAAAGACAGTATTGATATTTCTCTTGGTGGGGCCACGCTGATGGCTTGCCCTAACCTGGCAATAGAAAATCAATTTCTTAACTTACTAAAGGAGGTAAAAACTTATCATATAGACGGGAACACACTTTTCTTGGAAAATGGAGACAAGAAGGGAATGATTAAACTAGCGACTAAATAAATACAACATTCTTCGAAGAATACGCTTGAAGCAGTCTCCAATAAAGAGACTGCTTCTTTGTACAGAACCGTCGTTCGTTTCTTTAATGAAGCGAGCCACCTTTTTCCAAAGGATTCGGCTTCTGTAACTGTGTAGCCCCTTGTGCAGTAGTTTTTAACTTGCTTAGTTCTATTTTATGCTTAAACGCGTCTCGGAATGCATCACTTGGCCCTTTCAGTAATATGATCAGCGATCCTTTCTCCCTGGCGTAGGGATTCGTAATACTATCTACTAATTGAGCTACTTTAAACTCCTGGATAAATTTATGCTGCATCTCCTGTTGATCGTCGGTAACAAGTAAGAGTACATTAAACCGGTCATAATCCTGGGGCATCCAGTAAAGGAAGCTGGCATTATCACTATATGCTGATGGCAGATGATATTCCGGGCCATAATAATTAACCGCCCCTGCCTGGCCATAATTGTCGCAGAACAATAGCGTGCTTGCTTTTTCTGTGCTGTCAAGAGACTCGTAAGCCCTGGATACTTTGCGGGTCATTTCTTTCCAGGACAACATATCGGCAAAATCCTGTGGTAGGGAATGATCCTGCTGATCTTCCCAGCGGAGAACCCCTATTTTCTGTGCCAGGGGGTGACGGGTATAATAGCCTGCCAGTGAAGCAGGAGGCCGGAAAGGCAGCATCAATGGCACCAGGCGAATGCCTATTAAAGTACTAAAGGCCAGCATGCTTATTTTCCACCATTTGTTTGTCCAAGCTTGCAGTCGCACCGCACCAAAAGCAAACAAGACCGGGTAAGCGCCCTGCGAGTAGTAACTTTTCCCGTGGCCCAGCACTAGGAGCGCAAGCGTAATGAAGAATGCCCATGCAATAAAGCGGTATTGTTTTGTACGCATTACCCATATCAGTCCTGTTATCCAGGTGAAGAGAGTAGCCACATTGTAAAGTAGCTGGTCACCCAGGAAAGCCCATGGGCTCAGGTACTGAAGCTGGCCGTCATGCAGCGCCTTCATGTGATAGACGACTGGAAAGCCATGAACAATCTGCCATACGAGGTTCGGAAGGAAAAGAAGTAAACCCAGGCCAAGAGCAAAATAAAAATGCCGGTTGGTGAGAATCTTTTTGTCCCATGACAGGAGTATGCCCGACAGCAATCCGGCTGCATAAAACACCATTGTGTATTTACTAAGCATACCTAGTCCAAAGCTGATGCCCGCAAGGTAGAGATACCTGATTTTTTCTGTTTGCTGAAACCGGATCAGCCCATAAGCCATTGCTGTCCACCAAAACATATCGAGGAAGTTGGGCTGAAAGAGAAAATACATTCTAAGCCATGCACCGGCAACAAAGGGCATCCAGGCAAGCACCAGGGCAAACCAGCGACCGCCGAGGTGAAGTATCAGCCGCCCTACAAGGATGTAGGTCAATGCGCCCGCCAATGAAGGCCAGAGTTTGATCGCCCACATTGCACCGCCTAATAAATTAGTCAGCCACGCAAGAACAGAAAGAAGAGGTGGTGCTTCCATGTAGCCCCAGGCTAAATGCCGCGCCTCTGCCAGGTAAAGAAATTCATCACGGTGAGGCTCCCATTCGGGTGCCTGAAGTAAGAATGGCAAGAATAACTTTACTAATGCAAGAAGATAGATAAGACGGGTCGCTTTCATTGGTAAAAGATAAAAAGATTGGCACACTCTCCCCGGTAATTTTGACCAATAGCACTAAATCAGTGACCTATTGCCAATTTTAGTTCCTGTCACGTCATCATTATTATGTTTCCCGGAAGCGCTTGCGGCATGTTGCAACACAGCTATAAGATGACCAGGATAAATACTATTGAGCAATGCAAATTGAAAAAATTTTATAGTCACATCATAAAGTAATAATGTGATCAATGCCTTCGAAATCTCTAACCAATGACTTGTAACATCAAAAGAAAAGGGTGAGATCCGCTCCGGAAAAATAGCGTGGAATATCATGATTTAAAATGATCATGCCATATCGTAACTGGAGAGGGAGCAGGTATTGCGCAGGAATGCGCAGCCATCCCGGCAGGTTATAATAATCGATGTTGAATAAGGATCCTAATTGTATGCCAACGGATGGAGAAAAAATAAATTTGGTGCCTTCATTCGTGAACTGAGCCCCTATCTCTGTGTAGTTGTAGATACCTAAAAATTTTCTGTTGGTAATCCACCAATCTACATTACTTCGCAGCCCGGCTTTCAGCAAAGAGGCACTGGTATTTTGTTTGACACTTATACTGGCATTTGTTCCTTTACTATAAGACAGGGTATACCCTAGCCAATAATCGACCACTCCTTTCTTTTCTCCCTTTGTGTTGTAAGAGTATTTTTTACTAAAACTCCCTACATTGATACGGAACTCCCGACCGTGAAAATAAGCTTCGGAGAAACCGCCGCCGATAAAACTAATCACAAACGAATTGGCTACGCGGCTACGGACAAAATTCCGATAGTAGAGAAGTTGGTTTGCATTTTTCATGGAGTCGGTGATGATCGAGGGGTCTGTAACAATGGTCTTTAGGTCTGAATTGTAGGGAATGGGGACAAGCTGCAGACTGGGAGTATTCCTGATCAAATAGATCTCCTGCTGATTTATTTTGTCCGGAATGGTACTGAGGAAAGAGATATGACCTGCATTGGTGCTGGATTGCTGAAATGCGTCCCAGACTCCTGCAATGGACAAGCGGACCGCTTCGATGATCCTTTCCGACTCTGCAGTATAAGAAGCGTAATGAATGTCCTGAAGCTGGGTCTGCTGTTGCCATGCACTATGCGTATTGTTGAATTGACCATCACCATAGGCTTTCCAGATCTGCCCTCTCAGATTGACCACAGGGGAGCCATTCTCGCAATAGAAATCATGAAGGGCCTTATTGTTGGTGAATGATTCAAGGATCGTTCGATTGACTACCAGGTGTCCGGCAGCAAAAGAATCTTCGAGAAAATGGTCAGCGAAGGCATTAAAAAGGAACGCATAATATAATAACCTGGCAGCATTGGCCGGGTCGTTTTGGGAAAGTTTGCCGCTTTGCTCGGCCAAATCGATAGCCAGGCAATGGAGGGTTACGTACATGTTAATGGCATTGGTCTTGGACAGTTTCTTAAAAACCGCTTTTACCAAGGCTGGGTTTTCACATTCCCTGATCAATTTCTTATCGAAGGGTTTCAACTGTGCCTGGAAGGATTTTCCATATACATAAAAATGATCAAGATTGATCGCCGCCAGCAACGCATAGCTAAAATCCATTGTAGTCAGTTTACTATCCGGTGCAGCAGTGTACCCCATGGCGATATATTTGTTATGGAGCGATGCTATATGTTGTAATACGGAATTCCTGGACCGAAGCTGCTCATCGAGCAGGAGCGGATTACTCTCATGGTCTCCGCTGAGGGCGTTTAAAACACCGTAGGAGATCCCATTACCTCCAGGAGCGCATAGTTCATTAAAAAAATACGAGTTATTTAAAGAGTCTTTGGTCATGTTGATGTACCCGAAGAACAAGGCATCTCCGCCACTACTTCTGAGAGAGAGCAGGAACCTGGCAAAGGCTTGATCGCCTATTTCCTTGTGTTCGCCATATTTATAAGCCCAGGCAGTAGAAAGAAGGCAGCAAAAGATCAGGGTCGCCGTTGTTTTTTTCATATGTACTTCGCTGAGGTAAACTTTTATAACGAGGTTTGATTAGCTATGGGTATATCACCTAAGATAGCCAAATTTTTACTGCAAGAGAGGCGGCGGACTATTTTGGTTGGATTGGACTATTTTAGAGAGAACGGCAAAACTACTTTTAACGCAAAATCCGGTCTTATTTGAATACCGTAATAAGGATACTTTCTGCGCAGGTTTGCCCAGCTTGAGTCTCACGAGAAGGAAACAGGGAAGATTGTTTCAATTTCCGGTGTAATAGAACCCGAAGTGACAAAGATCATTTTTTTGAAGCAATAAAATAATCAAATGAGAAACGAGTGCTTCTTACTTTATTACTAACGAAGCAACTTGTAAACAGAACTTATGTATACAACGTTGCATGCATAAGCAAATTTTTCGTAAAAAGCTGTCGCAGAAAATTGTCTAATAAAAAAAGACAACCTAAATGATTGCCTTCTAATTAGTGGAGAATACCGAATTCGAACCGGTGGCCTCCCCGCAGGCTTGCGGGACGCTATAGCCAACTGAACTACTCCTACACAAACAAAAAAGGCTCGTATTGCTACGAACCAATTTTTAAAGCTTGTGGAGAATACCGGATTCGAACCGGTGGCCTCTTGCATGCCATGCAAGCGCTCTAGCCAACTGAGCTAATTCCCCGTGGGGTAGCAAATGTATTATTTGAGTAATAAATTGCCAAAAAAATAAAGATTACTGCTTTGTTGGAGCAGAGATAAACCTTGCTGGCAGTTTTTTGTTATTAACCAAACAGTAAAAGCGATGCCATGCTTAAGAAAATCAACAGCCGTGAGACGGCAACCGGCCTGACTATAGGGCAGCCTATTTTTAAATATCCATTGGATGGAAATCCGCTGCCGCAGAATCAATTATCTGACACAGATACGATCGCGGCTTCTGTATATATAGTAGAATTGATAAATGACGAGGATGATACTATTTCCCTGGAGTTACCTATTGACCTCCCTGCTTCTACTTCGCTGAACAAAGCTTTGCTTACAGTAGGCAACGGTATGGATGAGGGGCAGGTGCTCTATACAAAAATATCTGCGCTGATCAATGAGGGTTGTTGGTGGGTGGAGGAATAGTTTTTTAAAGTTTCAAGAAGTTTACGAGTTTCAATTGTTTCATTTAGCATCTGGCTGAAACTTGGGAACACTGAAACTTTGAAACTACAATATCAACACAAACGTGCCTGCAATGATCAATAATGCACCTATAGCCGTTTTCCATGTTAATGCTTCACCCAGGAATATAACAGAGAGTAAAATGGTTAATGCAAGACTCGATTTATCTATTGGCGCTACCTGCGATACTTTGCCTGCCTGTAAGGCGCGGAAATAAAAGACCCAGGATAGGCCCGTTGCCACACCTGACAGTATAAGAAATGTCCAATTCTGTGGCGTAAGTGTATGTAGCGCCCCAATGCCTTTGTTTTTAAAAAATACGATCCCCCATGCTATAATGAGTATAATGATGGTACGCACAGCCGTTGCCAGATCTGAATCCAACTGCTTCATACCTACTTTGGCAAAGATGGATGTGAGCGCCGCAAAGAACGCAGAGAGCAGCGCGAAAAACCACCAGGAAGAGGAAAGGCTTTTCATAAACTAACCTTTTTGTGTTTGTAAAATTAATTTATCTCATGTACGATGTTAGATGTACGATGTAAAATTAACAAGGCCCTTACTATTGAATTACATCGTACATCTAACATCGTACATTTCCTCAAAGCCATTTTTTCTCTTTATAAGATTCAAATCCGCTCTTCAGTGCATCTTTAATATGCTTGCGCATTGCATCATCCAGTTTTTTTATATGAAAGCAGGCTTTGCCTTTGAGCAGTTTTAGCAGATCGGGGTGCATGGCTCTTTTGGTATCTGTGTTTGCATAGATGGGCATGAAGTAAAAACCTACGTATCCTTTTTGTATGAGTAATGCGGCAAAGTGTAGTTCATCTCTTTTACGTCCGTCTATCTCTATAGGCTTTTCATTTACAAGTGCAATCTGTCCACCACTTCCTCCTCTTACTTTCATAGCTCCTTTCTCATAAGGCAATAGTAGTTTTTTCAGTTCTTCAAATATAGCGAGTAGTTCAGGCTGCCCGGCTGATTTGTCACTGTACTTATAACCTGTTTCAGCGCTTTGTTTGGTCGCAGCTTTTTTGACTACGGCTTTCTTAGCTACTTTTTTTGCAGGTGCTGCTTTCTTTGCTGCTTTTTTAGGCGCAGCCTTTTTTGCTGTTGCCATACGGATTGATTTGTATTAAAATTAAAAAGAGCCTTGAACATTATCAAGACTCTTTTTGAATTTAAAATTTGAGATGTAAGATTTGAAATTCTTATCCTCTAAATCTATCTATAATTTATGCCGGGTGCCTGATGTTTTCACCATTCACTATTGACAATTCACCATCATGCTAGTCGCCCCAGATCTCGCCTTCGCCTTTCAACCAGCTTTTTACAGATTCTGTAGTTACTGATTTTGGACGTTCGATAGGGAAGCCTAATGCTCTGTCCCAGCAGAGGCTGGCTAATACACCTAATGCACGGCTTACGCCAAACAATACGGTGTAGAATTCATATTCTACCAATCCATAGTGTACCAGTAATGCACCGCTGTGTGCATCTACGTTCGGCCACGGATTTTTGATCTTACCTAATGACTGAAGGATTGGTGGTACTGTTTCGTAAATGTTCCAAACTGTTTGTACCAACGGATCATCTGGTAAATGTTTTTTACCAAACTCCATTTGAGCAGTAAAACGTGGATCTGTTTTACGTAATACAGCGTGACCATAACCTGGTACTACTTTACCGGCAGTCAGTGTTTTTTGCACATAGTCTGCGATCTGCTGAGGTGTTGGTTTTTCAGAACCAATCTCTTCACGCATTTCAAATATCCATTTGATCACTTCCTGGTTAGCCAGACCGTGTAGCGGGCCTGCAAGACCATTCATACCAGCAGCAAAGCTGAGGTAAGGATCACTCAATGCAGAACCAACCAGGTGAGTTGTATGTGCAGATACATTGCCTCCTTCGTGGTCGGCATGTATGGTCATGTATAAACGCATTAGCTCACGGAAGCTTTCATCTTCATATCCCATCATGTGGGCAAGATTACCAGCCCAGTCTAATAATCCGTTTGGTTGAATGTGCTCGTTATTTTTGTATTTGCGGCGGTAGATATATGCAGCTATGCGCGGCAACCGGGCAATAAGATCCATGGAATCTTCAAAGATGTATTCCCAATAATCTTTTTTATTGATGCCTTTTGCGTATGCTCTTGCAAAGTTGCTTTCTGTTTGCAGCGCCATAATAGCTGTTACAAACATTGTCATCGGGTGTGCCGTAGTAGGCAATGCGTCTATTGTATCGAAAACGTGGTTAGGCACATGGCTTCTGCGCTGTAATACAGAGGTTACCATTTCCACATCTTCCTGCGTAGGCAACTCTCCTATCAGCATCAGGAAAAACAAACCTTCCGGCAATGGCTCGCTTCCGTTTTGTGCTTTAGGCAATTTCTCCTGTAACTCAGGAATAGAATATCCGCGGAAGCGAATACCTTCCTGTGCATCCAGCAGGCTGGTCTCACTCACAATGCCCGTAATACCTCTCATACCCTGGTAGATTTGAGAAAGTGTTACTTCCCCAATTATCTTATTGCCGTTTTCTTTCAACAATGTTTTAATCTCAGTACTAGCGGCTTCCGATTTAACCTTAAACCTTTCTTTCAGACTTTCCATAACTACAGATTTTTTATTATGCTGGTTAGCTGCTTTTATATGGCTTCTATAGCAAAAGCAATTATTTTTTTAGCGCTTTAAAGGTAAAGGATGATTGCTAGGGAAACAAAAGTTTTTGAAAGAAATGAAAGTACAATTTTGACGAAAACGCTTTACTCCGTTGATTCTTGAAAAATATCTGACAGAATTAACGATTCCTTAAATGCATTTTTGAAGAGACTGGATTTTTTTAAACCAGATTGAAACGCTTATTTGTTAAGCTAACAAACGAAAGCCTGGAATAATAAATGCCACAGAGACACTGAAACACAGAATCGACGACTCACGATTAAATTAGCGCAAGACCTATAAGGTTTTTGAAACCTTATAAATGCAGGAATAATAAGGATTGCCACGGAGGCACTGAAACACAGAATCGAGACGATTCACGATTATCGATTCACGCTCCTACTTAGGTGATTTTCTAAATAAATAATACGCAACGCCGGCAAAGATTACGTTGGGTAACCAGGCCGCTATTATAGGAGGAAGATTGCCTTTGGTTGAGAAGATAGTTGAAAACCGATCCATCAATATGAAGGCTGCGGCTATAATGAAGCCTAATGCAAGGTGCATACCACTACCTCCGCGTACTTTACGACTGGCTAATATGCCGCCGATAAATGTGAGGATGATCACTGCTATGGGTGTGGCATCGCGCCTGTAGCGCTCTATAATAAGTGCATTGATGCCTTCCGTACCACGCATTTTATCCAGGTATATCTGCCGCTGCAACTCCGGCGTGGTCATTTTATCTTTTGCAAAGTCATCACTGCGCAGATCGCTCGGGCGGAAGTTGTAGTTGACTCTTTTTTCTGGGGAGAGTGTTACTGTTTCTTTCAGCCCGTCAATGGTACGCTCAAACACGCCATTCAATACCCATCCCCCTTTCTTCGCAGTATCCCAGCGAATACTTTCAGCCCTGAGGTTATACACCAGTTGGTTGCCTTTGATCCTGTGCATGAAGAATGTGCCGCCGGATTTATTAGATGTGTCGTAGTAATGGATACCGGCGTAGCTAAAGGAATCTATACGGAAATATAAGTTGTTGTTCTTTGCAAGTAATGGGTTGTACGAGGAGTTTCCATTTACATACGTGTCTTCAAAATAGGTGCGCTTTACTTCTGCACGTGGTATTACAAAATGGTTGGCTACCCACAACAATGCTGCAAGGAATAAACCTGCTACAAAATAGGGGCGTAAAACTCTTCTGAAACTTACACCACTGGCCAGGATAGCGATGATCTCGCTTTTACCAGCCATCTTAGAGGTAAAGAAGATAACGGCAATAAATACGAAAAGGGGAAATAATAAGGCTATGATGTGTGGAATGAAGGCTATGTAATAATCCATTACGATCCTTCTAAAGCTCCAGCCGCTTTTTACAAAGTCGTCAGTTTTTTCGCTGACGTCCACTACCACGGAGATAACGGCAAACAGAAAAATGGAAAAGAAAAACGTAGTCAGAAACTTACGTATGATATACCAATCTATTTTCTTCATTTTTTTGTATTCCGGGTAATGTTTAGAGCCAAAAATAGTTATTGAATTTGAAAATGAGCGAATTTGAAAATTTGAAAATGCGATTTTGGCTACAATTTCACGCAAAGGCTGCAAAGGGGACATAGAGATCACAAAGCAGCATTCTCCTATTCACGCATTTTCAAATTCTCAAATTTTCAAATTATTATAATCTTTGCTTTAACTGCACTACCATTTCTTTATACCAACTATTGTAATCGCCGGCTATAATGTGCTTGCGGGCTTCGCCTACGAGCCAGAGGTAGAAAGAGAGGTTTTGAATGCTTGCCAGTTGCAGGGCTAGTATTTCATTGGCGACAAACAGGTGACGCAGATAGGCTTTTGTATAATACTGGCTGCTTTCGTTGGACAGCCCCGGATCGATCGGCGAAAAATCAGTCGCCCATTTCTTGTTTTTGATATTGATTACGCCTGCTGTTGTAAATAGCATGCCGTTGCGTCCATTGCGGGTTGGCATTACGCAATCGAACATATCTACGCCGAGTGCAATTCCTTCGAGAATATTCCAGGGTGTTCCCACTCCCATCAGGTAGCGTGGCTTGTCTGCAGGTAAATGCTCACAGCAAAGACCTGTAAACTCGTACATCATTTCTTCAGGCTCTCCTACGCTTAGTCCGCCAATGGCATTTCCTGTTGCGTTCTTAGATGCAACATACTCGCAGGATGCTACGCGGAGGTCTTTGTACACACCGCCTTGTACTATAGGAAAGAGGTTTTGGGTATAACCATACTTATCCGGCGTTTCGGCCAATCGTGTAAAGCACCTGTCAAGCCAGCGGTTGGTTAGTTCCAGGCTTTTCTTAGCATACTTATATTCACTGGGATAAGGGGGACATTCATCAAAGGCCATAATAATATCGCCTCCAATGCTGCGCTGGATGTCCATTACTTTTTCCGGGGAGAAGAGGTGGCGGCTACCGTCAATATGGGATTGAAAGAGCGCTCCTTCTTCTGTTAGTTTCCTGTTTTCAGCCAGTGAAAAGACCTGGTATCCACCACTATCTGTCAGTATTGGTCTGTCCCAGCCGTTAAACTTGTGCAGGCCACCAGCTTGCTCCAGTATGTCGGTTCCTGGCCGGAGGTATAAGTGATATGTGTTGCCGAGTATGATCTGGGCGTTGATTTCATGCTTTAATTGCTGCTGTGTTACTGCTTTTACACTTCCAACTGTGCCTACAGGCATAAATATTGGCGTTTGTATCTGCCCGTGATCGGTTGTTATTACGCCTGCTCTTGCCTTCGTTGCTGCATCATTTGCCTGTAGTGTGAAACTGAGATTTGCCATAGCGGGCAAAAATAGTCAAACTTCTGAAGATGGTTACAGGTTGCTGGTTAGCGGGGTAGCTGGTATGTGTACCGAAGCGGAGTTTTTAACACACAGAAGACATAGGTACAAGGGCAGATAGGGAAATTATTGGTGTTTTGGTGGCTCAAATTTTCGCTCCGTTCATGTGTACAATAGTATTCTACAGATGAATGGAGCGTCGCAAGTAAGGCCTGATCCGGGAACAAATGCCTGTGCCAAAATATTATTCTATCAGCAAGTAAGGCCTGAAATTTAGGAATATTACCGGTTAACCTGCTAACCGGTGGCCTGTAACATTTTAAATAAAGCTTCATTGGATTTTGTTGCTTTCAGCTATTTTTGCCGGATGAATATCCCACCCTTGGTTTGGTTCGCAATTTTTATCGCTTTTTGTGTTGTAGTTGCTATCCAGCTTTTTTATTACCTGTTTTTTTTCAGGAGGCTTGCTGCGTACAACCCTACACCAAAACAGCAGACGCAGGAGTACCCTGTGTCTGTGATTATATGCGCGCGTGATGAGGCGGATAATATTGTTAAAAATTTGCCGGGTGTACTGATTCAGAATTATAAAACTACCCACGAGATCATTGTAGTAAATGACAACTCTGTTGATGAATCTAAATACTTGCTGGAAGAGTTCAGAAAATCGTTTAAAAACCTGAACCCGGTAGACCTGACGCAGGAGGCTAAGCTGATCCCTGGTAAAAAATTCCCGTTATCAATGGGTATCAAGGCGGCTAAATATGAGATTGTTTTGTTAAGTGATGCTGATTGTGTACCTGCAAGCGAATTTTGGTTGCAAAAAATGCAGGATGCGTACCAACCGGGTATTGAGATTGTACTGGGTTATGGCGCTTATCACAAACATCCGGGTTTGCTGAACAAGTTGATCCGTTTTGAGACGTTCCATACGGCATTGCAATATTTTTCTTATGCACTTGCCGGACGTACCTATATGGGGGTTGGCAGAAATCTGTCTTATAAAAAAGCGTTGTTTTTTAATAATAAGGGGTTCTCTTCTATCAACCAGATACCAGGTGGTGATGATGATTTGTTTATCAATATGGTGGCAACAAAGACGAATACTGCCATTATGATTGACCCTGACGCTTATACTCTAAGCGAGCCGAAGCGTACGTGGCATGACTGGTGGAGGCAAAAATACCGTCATTATTCTGCGGCACGTTTTTACAACCCGAAGCACAAGTTTATGCTGGGTTTATATTCATTTTCGCATGTATTGGTATATCCATTCCTGATCGCCAGTTTATTTTATTGCTGGTGGCTGGCGCTTGCGGTGTTTGGCACAAGACTGATTGTGCAATCTGTAACATGGTATATCTGCATGAAGAAGCTGAACGAAAAGGACCTTTGGCCGCTGTTTCTCTTCTTTGATATCTGGATGTTTATTTATTACTTTTTATTTGTTCCTGCATTATGGAAAAAGCCGAGGAAAAACTGGAATTAGTACTTCGTTATTTTACTGAATTTACGCCTAAACAATTAGACCAGTTTGCTGCGTTGGAGGCGTTGTACAATGAGTGGAACAGTAAGATCAATGTGATCTCGCGTAAGGATATAGAAAGCCTGTACCTGAAACATGTACTGCATTCATTGAGCATTGCTGCTCTTATAGATTTTAAACCCGGTACTACTGTTATAGACATAGGTACTGGTGGGGGCTTCCCGGGCATACCGCTGGCTATCTTTTTTCCTGAGGTAAAATTTCACCTCGTAGATAGCATTGCTAAAAAGCTGAAAGTAGTGGAGGGTGTAGCGGAAGGTATAAAACTGGAAAATGTGACCGTGCAGCACACGCGTGCGGAGGAGATTAAGAACCGCAAATTTGATTTTGCTGTTTCACGCGCCGTGGCTCCGTTGAAGGATTTATTGACATGGAGTAACCCGCTGGTAAAAAAGGGAAATATACAGGACCTGGCTAATGGGCTTATCTGCCTGAAGGGTGGAGATCTTGCGCAGGAAATATCAGAAAGTGAAGCACGCCCTCATGTGGTGCCTATTACTGAAATTTTTCCGGAAAGCTTTTTTGAAGAAAAGTTTGTTGTGCACGTCACACGTTAACGAGCCTTTCTTTTCTTGTGGTATTGGTAACGGGTGATATAGTTGCCTGTAGTTGAGGTTGCAATTCTTTATTTCTGAATGGATAATGCATGAGCTGATTCATCAGCTTCTTTTTTTGCGTCATCATTTTTAATGCTGCGAGGTGGCGATGGTGGTGCAGGTCTGTCCCGGCGAAATCGTACCATTTATTCTTGAGTAGCGTTTCTGCAATTTCTTTTATCTCATTGCCATAGTACCCAAGCATGGATAGGAGGTTTAACTGAAAAGCACAACCAAGATCTTTTAGTTGTTCATACTTTTCATTTCTTTTTCTGAAATACGCGTAGCGCTCCGGGTGCGCAATTACGGGCTGATACCCTGCTACCTGCAATGCAAAAATGCTTTGCTCTACATTTTTGGGTTCGACCGCATAGGAAAACTCGACTAATACATAGTTCTCATACAGGGGCTTAATATTCCCCTGGCGTATATACCTGTCGAGGCACTCATCTACCATGTACTCTGCCGCAAGCGACAGTGGCAATGCGGGCAAACTATTCAGGTGTGCTACTTTGGCCAGCCTGTCATAAGAGGCTGCAATGGTTTCTCCCGTATTGGGATATACTTCAGCATAAATATGCGGTGTGCATATAAACTTACTAAAACCCAGTTGTTGCAATTCTTTGATAAAAAACAATGACTGCTCTGCAGAAGAGCTTCCGTCATCTATACCGGGTAATATATGATTGTGCATGTCTGTTTCCAGGAAGGAAAAGTCACGACAATCAATAGCAGTAGTTTTTTTCTTGAAAAAATTAAACAGCATGGTCAGGTTTATTCACAGTGTTATCATTTGCCAATTTTACAGAGCAGGTCTCAACTCTTTATCCAGTCGCTCGTACTGTGAATTCTGGCTTTTATATTCAGGAACGATCACTTTCATTTGCTTTACTACTTCCTCATCATTATTGGAAATAGCATGATCTATGAGGCAGGTAATTTTATTCGCAATGATTTCATACTCCTGCTGAATCACTTTTGCAATCAGGATCTTTTTATGGTGTGTGGGAACTACTTCTTCTTTTTTATTGAGTAATTCTTCATATAATTTCTCACCCGGACGTAAGCCAGTAAACTTAATTTCTATGTCTTTGCCTGGAATTAATCCTGCCAGCTTAATCATTTTATTTGCCAGCTCTAAGATCTTAACAGGCTCTCCCATATCAAACAGGAATATTTCTCCGCCATTGCCCATTGTTGCCGCTTCCAATACGAGAGAGCATGCTTCAGGTATGGTCATGAAATAACGGATGATATCGGGATGTGTAACAGTCAGTGGCCCTCCGGCTGCAATCTGATTTTTGAAACGGGGTATAACGGAGCCATTTGAGCCTAATACATTGCCAAATCTTGTGGTAATGAATTTTGTCTTTGTTTTGGAAGACTCGTCAGTATCTATCAAACCACTTTCGTCAATGAAGAGTTTATTATTTCTTTCATGCAATGCCTGTACATAAATTTCAGCAATGCGTTTAGAGGCGCCCATAACATTCGTTGGGTTAATCGCTTTGTCTGTAGATACGAAAAGGAAACGTTCTACACCAAACTTTTCAGACAGATCTGCCAGGAGCATTGATCCCATTACATTGTTACGAATGGCCTCAGAAGGATGCTGCTCCATTAAAGGCACATGCTTATAAGCTGCTGCATGAAACACTACATCTGGTGTGAATGTTGCAAAGAGGTGGTGCATCGATTTTTTATCGCGTACGTCACCTATGTACACAAACATGTTTTTGTCACCGTTCTGCTTTAGCTCATACTCCAACTCGTATAATCCGGATTCTGTCTGATCACAAAGAATTAAACTTTTAGGATTGATAGAAGCAACCTGCCTTGCAATCTCACTGCCTATGGATCCGGCAGCACCTGTAATCAACACCTTCTTGTCTTTCAGGTATTGCTGTATGTGTGTATTTGCAAGTTCTATCGCCGGCCTGTTGAGCAGGTCTTCAATTTTTACTTCTTTGATCTGATTTATGGTAAAGTGCCCATGCAACCACTCTGATACAGGTGGAATGGTTTTTACCGTGATATTATGCGACAGGCAAAAATCTACGATCTCATTTTTTGTTTTCAGATCCATATCCTGCTTTGCAAAAAAGAGCATTTTGATCTGCCAGGATTTTATTACATGTTTTATCTGTGCAAATGTGTAGATCTTAGTTCCATCTATTGACTTGCCTATGTATTTTTCATCATCATCAATAAAAGCAACAACGCGGTAGTGCTTACCAGAGTCTTCAATTGTTCTTTTGAGGGTGGAGCCGTTTAGCTCACCGCCAAAGATTACAACATTGCTGGAAACTTTGTTTGTAATAGACTGGGCGTACAAGTTTTTCACAAGGAACCGGTAGCCAAAGATCAAAAAAGAAGAGGTGAAGAAATAAATGATCAATACCGACATGGGTATAAGATCATTCACTTTCATAAACCTGGTAACAATATTGATCAGGGATAATAAGAAGAAGGAATAAAAAATGGCTGTGGTACAACGCAATGATTCTTTTAAACCTGAGAATCGGATGATTCCTTCATAGGTTCGAAACACAACAAAAAAGAATGCGTTGACGAATGTAAGAATAAGGGCCTGCTGTGCGAGATAATGATTAGGAATAACTTCCAGGCTAAAGTTATATCGCAAATAGTTTGCATATACCAATGAGAGCACACAAATGAAAAGATCGAAAAGGAAGACGACCCACCTAGGCGCAATATTGTTCTTTAAGAGTAGAAAGTAGAGTTGTTTCATTTATTGGTCGTTACTTGGATTGCTCAAAATTTGTTATTTGATTTAATACTGACAATGTGATATATCACGGGATATACAAGAGTTATCCACTTGTGATTGCACATATACAATATTTTCAAACGGCAAATGCGAGGGTTAAACGCGTGGTGTAAAGCATAAAGTCGTTGCTGTTTCAAAGGGTAAGGGATAAAATACCAGCAAACTTGCATGTTCTACAGAGAGTAGAAAAAAGCAATTACACTATTATATGTTTTGGTTGCAGCTATTCTACGCCAAGGTACTAAAGATTTTTTGTCTTTTCACACAGTAATCAACGAAATAATTGTTTTATTATCTCAACTATCGTTGATAACTGCTGAGTTGTCAAATTAGATCCTGATGGCAAACATAACCCATTCTCAAATAACGTTTCAGAAACGCCGTTAGTATAGCTAAGGCAATTTTTAAATACAGGTTGTAAATGCATTGGCTTCCATAACGGCCTTGACTCTATATTATTTTTCTCTAAAGCTATCCTGATATCTTCTCTTGTAATACCGCCCGTTTCTGACGGCTCTATAATAACAGTCGTTAGCCAGCGGTTACTAAATGCACCAGCAGGCTCCTCCACAAAAGAGATACCGGGAATGTCCTTAAGCGCTTCCTTGTAAAATAAAAAATTGTTACGTCTCTGTGCAATGCGTTCATCAAGTACCACCATTTGTCCGCGACCAATGCCGGCAGATACGTTACTCATACGGTAATTATATCCTATATGGGAATGTTGATAGTGAGGGGCTGCATCCCGTGCCTGCGTTGCTAGAAAAGTTGCTTTCTGTATTATAGTCTCGTCCCCTGCAACTAATGCGCCACCACCGGAAGTGGTGATTATTTTATTCCCGTTGAAGGAAAGAATTCCCATTTTGCCGAATGTACCCAAGCGCTGCCCGTGCGATGATGAGCCTAACGCTTCTGCGGCATCCTCAATTACAGGTATATCATACTTGTCTGCAATCTCCATTATACGCTCTATTTTGGCGGGCATACCGTATAAGTGAACTGGTATAATTGCTTTTGGTTTTTTCCCTGCAGCGCTTCTTTCTATAATTGCCTGCTCTAATAATTCAGGGCACATGTTCCATGTATCTTTTTCACTGTCGATGAATACAGGTTTTGCACCGAGGTAAGTGATCGGATTAGCTGATGCAGAGAAGGTAAAACTCTGGCAAAGCACTTCATCATCGGCCTTAACATCTAATAGTATTAAAGCAAGATGTATTGCCGCCGTGCCTGCACTTAGTGCTGCAACATGTACGTTATTTCCTAAATATGTTTTTAAATCGGTTTCGAAACCATTTACGTGTGGTCCAAGGGGTGCTATCCAATTTGTATCAAATGCTTCTTTTACAAATTCAAATTCTTTTGCTCCCATGTGGGGTGAAGAAAGCCAGATCTTTTCGCTAGAAGGGTTGCTCATCTTAAATATCTATTACTTATTTGGATTTGAATATTAACGATGTCTCTTTAAATATGCCGGATCACTTTTGCCGGATTACCTACGGCAATCGCATTGTCGGGAATATCACGGATCACAACTGCGCCTGCACCTATTACAACATTCTTACCTATTGTTATACCGGGAATAATAGTAGCGCCTGCACCAATGTGGCTTGCTTCGCCTATAGTTACATTGCCGCATAATGAGGCATTAGGTGATATATGCACAAAATCGTGAATAGTACAATCATGATCTACAGATGCACTGCTATTGATAATACAATGCCTCCCGACTTTCGTGTCAGCGTTGATAAGCGCATTCCCTATTACTACACTTCCCTCTCCTATCGTAGCTCTTTTACTGATTGTAGCTTTGGGATGAATAGCTGTTGTATAATTGACATCCAGGTTTTCAACGATCCTTTTGCGGACGGCATTATTGCCAATCGCAATTATGACCTCATCGGCTGATCTATCAAATGTATCCGGTAATTCACGGTAAACAGGATAATCCCAAAAGGCAGTCAATGCTGGATTACCATCTATGAATGCGCTGATTAGCTTATTGCTATCCTGCAATATCTCTGTTATTACTTTAGCGTGTCCGCCTGCACCAAAAAGATAGACCATAATTAATTGCCGGTAAATTTTTCAATTGTTGCTGCACCTGCGGCATTTATACCTTCAGACTTCACAACCTTTAACGCAGTCAAAGCTAAAATTTTTAAATCGAGTATAAAACTGAGGTTTTTCACATACCATGCATCATATTCGAATTTACGCTGCCAGCTTATCGCGTTTCTCCCATTTACCTGTGCCCAGCCTGTTATACCGGGCTTTACATCATGCCTTTTTGCTTGTTCTTCGTTATATAAGGGAAGGTAATCTACCAGTAATGGCCTTGGTCCAACAAAACTCATATCGCCTTTCAGTACGTTGATCAACTGTGGTAATTCATCTAATGACGTTTTCCGCACAAAGCGCCCTACAGGTGTTAACCTATCCGCATCTGGCAATAACCTTCCTTCGGCATCTTTACGGTCATTCATCGTTTTAAACTTTATAACCTTGAATATGCGCCCTTTTTTTCCTGGTCTTCGCTGGAAGAAGAAAGGCTTCCCGTTATTCGCAATAAATAGCAGTATCATCACTACAAAAATAACGGGTGAAAAAATTATAATAGCTACAACCGCTACTACAAAATCAAGAAAGGGTTTTATTATATTGGGATACATAGTTAATCAGTTCTAAGTGAATGTGCGACTTGCTTTTCATTCAATAATTGCACATACATATCTTTAATAGCTTTGTGTACAATTTTACGATCGTAATTCTGAATGATTTTCTCCTGAAGCAGTTGTGCTTTTTGCAGCGCTAATGCATAGTTATCTAATACCGTAGTCATTTGCACCAATAGTGCCTGTTCGTCCTTAACGGGATAAACATGTCCTTCCGATTCATTTTCTACAATATCAATATTACCAGGAATATCAGAACAAATAATAGGAATCCCCATCGCGCCAGCTTGTAACACCACGCCAGGAAAGCCTTCCCTGTGTGACGCGTGTACAAAACACAGGCAAATGGACATAAAGTATTCTACTTCATCACTCCAGTTGATGTGTGTAATTGCCTGATGTGTTTTGATAATGTCAATCAATGACTGGGGTAAACCATCCGCTTCCTCAAAGGGCCCCAGTAGAAAGAGCCGTACACCAGAGTGGGTTGCATATACTTGTAAGAAGGCCTGAACCAACTCTGCAATACCTTTATCATTAACCATTCTGCCAACTGCAAGAAAACAAAAGTCACTATCCACTATAGTATAATCTTTCCGCAAAGCTTTCTGTCGTTCAGAATTGATGGCTTGTACTGTGAACTTAGAAAGATCAATGCCATTACTCGATCCATTCAGGATCATTCTAACCTTGTGCTGCGGCAGCATTTTGTTTGTCAGGACAAAATTTAATAGCTGTTTGCTATTGGGCCAGGTTTCATTTGCTGACTTAAATGTCAGTTTTTCTGCCTGGAATAATATTTTCCGTTTTACACCTGTTGCAGTTATAAGTGGCAACCCTGCAAGTGTATGTATCCGTACTGGCACACCTGTGATCTTTGCAGCAAGCATGGCTAGTAATCCGGCTTTAGGCGTATGGGAATGCACTATATCAGGTCTGATCTTTCTGAACAGCCTGATTAAACCAACCAAGGCCTTGATATCTTTTTTGATATTAATTTGCCTTGCCATTTCTATTTTATGGAGAGAATACTGTGAGAGATCGGGGATGCCGTTCCAGTCATTTCCTTCGGAACTAACAAGGGTAACATCAAATCCTGCATCTTTCATATACGCAGGCTGGCCTGTTATAAGCAGGCGCATAGAGATAGGAACAGTAGTTATCCTAACTAACTTAGGGCGATAAGACATTTATTGGATGTAGAAGGTTTATGGGTAAAAAGCTTACCCGCTTACTTGGATTTATATATAGAAGATAATAGTTCGTTAATCAAACAGTCCGGAAACATATTATCTTTCGTTTACTATTTTTGCCTGAATACTACAATATGAACATACGACCAGCTACTGCTTCTGATATACCAGCCATCATTACACTACTGAAAGAATCTTTGGGTGAATCAATGATCCCAAAATCTGAACATCTCTGGAACTGGAAACATAATGAAAATCCGTTTGGCCCATCTTATGTTTTAGTTGCAGAAGAGAATGATGTACTAATAGGTGTACGCGCTTTTATGCAGTGGCAGTGGGCAGGCTTAGGAAAAACATATAATACGGTGAGGGCCGTGGATACCGCTACACATCCTGCACACCAGGGGCGTGGCATTTTTAAACAACTCACACTGGCTCAACTCGATCTTTGTAAAACCGCTGGAACGCATTTTGTTTTTAATACTCCTAATGAAAAGAGCAGACCGGGCTATTTGAAAATGGGCTGGCAAACACAAGGCAAAATGCCGATGAAATTATGTGTAAGAAGGCCTTTTTCTTTTTTTTGGAACAGGCTCACTAATAAAGTGAAATACAAAAATATTTCGACAGATCCTACACCGAAAGCAGACTGGAGAAATGTTACAGAATTACTTTCTTCTCTTTCTCTTCACTCAGACAAGTTACACTCTGCTTACAATTCAGCCTATATAGAGTGGCGTTATGCCAACAACCCGTTATTTAATTACACTTATTTCACAGACAACAATACTTACATTCTTGTTGGCCGTGTAAAATACCAGTCTTTTATTAAAGAGCTACGTCTCACTGATTTCTTTTTACTGAATGATACTGATAAAAAGAACACCCGGAGACATATCAAACAATCACTTCGAAAATTCTGTAAGGCTCACTCCATTGATTTCATCTCTATGAGTGGAAACCAGTATTTACATTATAAAGATTTGCTGCCACTTGGTTTAATCCCAGTTAGAAGGCTCGGACCAATAGTGACAATAAAAGATATTAATGTTACGAATGAAATGCCAGCTTTATTAAACAGTGATAATTGGGAATATAGCTTGGGAGACATGGAGTTGTTTTAAGCTTCTTTTTCATTACTGCTTGCTACAACCATGTACTTTTTCTTCTTGCGTAATATTGGCTGTTCAAAATATTTATAAGAAATATGAGCGAATAAAATCGTCAACGCAATACAAATGACATTCAAAGCTATCCTGTTTCCTATATTGAAACTTAATTTGTGAATCGCATACCCAACACAATAGATGACCAGCATGTGATATACATAAATTCCGTATGATATTTTTCCCAGAAAGTTAAAAATCTTGTGCTCAAGCGTGAACATAGTTTTCGCATTTGCGGCAACATTCAATATTACAATAAACGCAAATACAGAATTAATCTCATTATCCACTATAGAAGATATACGTATTATCCCTGTCCTGTACATTACGAACATGACTACCCACCCAATAACCTGTACAATAGGATTAAAGAGAATTGCTAATCTTTTATCATTTGTAAATACGGCCAACGCGCCTATGCCACCAATCGCCATAAGATCAATACGGGTGTAATTAACCAAAGCATATATTCCATTTTTAAGAAAAAAGAAATAACACGATAGTTTAAGCAACATATAGATCGCAATGACCCACATAAACGCTTTAAAATAATTTTTTGTTTTGTTTACAATCCATGGCCACATGGCATAGAATTGCTCTTCTACACCAACCGACCATAATGGCGTAATAGTTGGCACAGTTAGATTAAATGCAATAGCCACATTTGCTAGTAGAAAAACGTACAAGGCGATTGAAGAACCAAGCGAAGCCGTGGAATGATCTAATATGCCAGCATAGATCAATACTAGTGTCAGAATAATGCTTAGGTAATATATGGGCCAGATACGTAGTATGCGACGGAAATAAAATTTTTTAAACTCAATGCGCCCTTTTTCTTCTTTTTCTTTTAGCAACAAATAGGTGATTAAAAAGCCACTGAGCACAAAAAACATATTAACAGCCTGCCCGGCCATCCCTTTTTTATAAAACCCGATAGATTGTAGGCCCAGTACTTCTGCAAACTGGTCTAAATGACAGATAACAACAGTTATTGCTGCAATTGCCCTGATTCCATTTAATCCGGGAAAATAGATTGGTTTATTCATACTGTTCTCTCCAAATATTCAGCCATGTTCCAACTTTGCATACCATGGCTATTTTTAAGGTTGCTATAATATTGAATGATTGTAGTGAGATCCTTTATACTTTCATCCGGATTATCCCCAAAGTTCTCCGGATGCCACCAAAGATGATAGCAATGTCCATGTTTGGCGGCATACTTCATTTCATTCAATATGCGTTTTAATCGCATTTTATTTAGTGCAGGATATTTTCTATCGTACGGTCGCAAAAGCCTGCTGGCAGGCAATAACATAGGTTCATCGTCATTTCGTGTTATTGCGGACACAGGATAACTCGTTATTCCGCCAAGCGGAATATATGTATCCCCTGTACGAAATAATTTCCTGGCAAGTGTGGTTTTATCTTCTGTTACTCCTGTCCAAAACCATTTATCAGGATTGGAGCGTACCACTTTTATACCCTGTCTATAACAAGCTTTCAAATATTCACTATTAAATTGATTCCGGGGAAACACTAGCGAAGTAAGTGTTTGTCCAACCTTATCATGGGAAATACGCTGAGCAGCACACAAGTCATTTTCAAACTGTTGCACAGTTTGTCCCGGCTCAAGGCAATAGTAATGCGCAAAAGTATGTGTACCCAACTCCTGTCCTTCGTATTGTGTAATGAGCCGTACTTCTTCCGGGGCAAAATGTGCCCATGAATGCGCGATTGACAAATCGTTTTTTTCAACCCACTGATATGCGGAAAAACGAGTCTGCTTATATGCGGGCTTTTGTTCTGGCAAATAAGACGTCCATTCGTCCTTATCATTTGCGAATAAAGAACCAACAGTTGCCCATGTTACATTCACTTCATTTCTGCTAAAGAGTTCCAGTAACTGAGGCACTACTTTTAATGTATTAATATACCGCTCTTTGTGTAACTCCCGGTCTCTCTTATCAAATGCTCCCCAGTGTAGTTCGAAATCTAGTGATATGGTAAAAATCCCTGTCATACAGTTTGACCTAATGTTTGTTGTTCTAGTCTTTTTTTACGCTCCGCTTTTCTTTTCTTCTTTATATATACCTGCATCTTTTCATAATCCATAAATGAAAGAATGACAAAAAAGAAAAAATACATTACCATGCTTTTCTGCCTGATAATAATTCCCAGGTTAGACATAGTGGAAGAAAGTGCTATTGAACTGACAATGAATATTACAAGGCTGGATTTGACAACCGCAGAACTCTTTCGTAAAAATTTGAAAAAATTTTTCTTTAAAAGAGAAGATGCGATAATAACGTAAAATAAATTTTCTACAGAAACAATTAACCCTAATATACCCGGTGCGTCAAAAAAAAGTGGTCTGAACCAAAACGTAATAAGTTTTAACCATAAGGGATAATTAGATGTATCGAGGCCCGAACCTGCAGACTTTGACAGCTCATAAGACCTGGTAGTAGAAAATTGCTGAAAGCTGTCAACCACATTCTCGCTGTCAAGATTTGCAAATGCCAGGATTTTATTATACAAGACTATTCCTGCAATAGCACAGCCAATAAAAACTATCATTTTCTGGTAGGCGGGAATTTTTTGTCTTCCTGTCACAAATCCGAAAACGATACCTATAACCATGAATAAGAAAACATGCGGCCTTACGTGATAGACGAGCAATAATCCTGTAAGCAACGCTAATTTTCTTTTTATTACATCTGACATTCCGTATGCCGCAAGGGCTAATCCTAAAAAAATAAAAGAGCCTTTACCAAATGATACGGTCCAAAAATGCATGTTAGGAAGAAAAAGCAGAATTGTTATTAGATCTGTATTTTGGAATGTATGTCTAAAGCGTATATTTTCTTTCATGAACATGTAAAAGAAAATAAAGCCAAGAAAAGCAAACCAAGCAAAAAGAACCATCATCATTTCATAGGAGAATCCGAGATAGTTTACAAAAGGATAGCCAATAAAATCTATGAACTGGGTTCCTGTTGTGTATGCTTCCAGCCAGCTTGAATAGGCTTTACTTGTACGAAAGAAATACATTACTGAATCCGATCTGAATACTTGCGCATATATGTAGTATACAATTGCAAACAGTACATGGAACCAGTATAATTTTCTTAGCAACAGATTATCCAGCCATTTATGCTCTTTTTTATACGCGTCTATAATAACGCCTGATAAAAAATATAAAATGACTATTAAACAAAATGCTCCTATCACGTATTAGTCTTTTACTGATTGATAAACTGCTTCCAATTGATTCACCATTTTTTCCAGGCTGAATTTCTGCCTGACCGTTTCTCTTGCACTAGCTGACAGTATCTCAGATTTATTATCCCAATCATCTAATAATTGGCTTATGTTCCGGGAAAGAAGATTGGGTTCTTTTACGTCTACTAAAAGACCACTGTAATTATTTTCTATCACTTCCGGAATACCGCCCGCAGATGTACATGCAGGGATGCAGCCCAAACTCATCGCTTCAAGTAAAGCAATAGGCAGCCCTTCAAACTCAGAAGTCATCATAAAAATATCCATCGCTTTAAGATAGGGACGAACTTCTGATTGCAGTCCGGAAAAATGGAGATAATCTTCCATATTCATCGCTTTGGCCTTTGCACGTAGTTGCTCATTCAATGGCCCATCTCCTACAATTATAAAATAGGTATCGGGATGTAAGTCGTGAAGCTCTTTTGCAATATGAAGCCAATCAAAAAGCCTTTTTTGTACTCTAAACACAGAAATGATCCCAATAACTCTTGTTATTTTTTTTAACTGTAATTGTTCCCGTATATCAATTTCGAAATTGATGGCTCTGGAAAATTTTTGAGTATTAACCCCATTAGGTATAGTAAAAATTTCCGGTTTCCTTTTCGTATAGTGAGTTCGTATAGATGTTTCCACATCTTTTGAGCAGGGTATTACTATATCCTGCCAAGGAAAGGTTAACTTATTTAATTTATAAGTTAAAGCATGATAACGCTCCCATTTATTATGCTCTGTGTATAGCACTTTTACACTGGTCAGTTTGCTGCTTAACCGTCCCACAATACCTGCCCATGGTAAGTGGCAATGCACAATTTTGATCTTATTTTTCTTGATATAAGCCGCAACTTTTCTCGTTGAGAGTATAATCTTTATATTATTTGATGCAGGAATACACGTTACGGTTCCCCCACTATCCTTTATTTGCCCGACAACCTGATCTTTCCATGGTAAGAAATAAATATAATGAAACTCAAATTTGTCTTTATTATGAAGGGTCAGCGTCTCGGGCAACAACATCTCAGCACCGCCCCGGCCTAGTGATTTAATAATATGCAGGACCCTGATTTTTTCTTCTGCCATTCTATCGCATTTTTAATGAATCGATCATACCATTCGTTATACCTGTTGCGGCACTATCTGCAATGTGCATCTGATCTTTATAATACTTACTATCGGGGTAAGCGCATTTCAGGTCAATAAACCGAACTCTGTTCGTTGCGCAGAAAGCAGCTATATATTGATCAAATTTTATAGAATTAATTTTTGTACAGTCTAGCATCGGTGCCCGGTAAAGTATCAATTCTATGTTATGGGTTTTACAAAGCTTTACAAATGCTTCAAAATATTGAACATCATCTTGTTCTATTACAAACTCTTTTCTTTCAGTTATGATATTATTCATGGGAGCCAACGCTTCATATCCTTTGGTTGAGCCTAATCCAGAAAAAATGTTCCTATACTGTTTTCTTGCAGCATTTCTCAATGAAAGGTTATATAAATGAGGCAGCTCTTTAAAACTCCCATATATGAGGTTGCCCAGGAATGGAAATGTATGAAGCACATATGCCAAAGAAAAGCCCTTATATTTTCTAAATGCAGCAAACACTTCAGCATCTCTAATATCTGAGATAAAGAAATCATCTCTGAATTTAGACTTAAACCCAACGGAACCATTGAATGCACTTTCATCTACTTGCAATAAGACACGTTTAGTTGTAAGATGATATTTTTCCAACAGCACCTTAAGCATTAAATAATTAGAAACTAATCCATGGCCATCTTCAGCTATATTAAATACTTTATATTTTGCGGTATCAAAAAGCGCAACATTTATCACATGTTCTGCCCTGGATGACCCCATGACCAGAAGATCATAGTTTTTAATATTGTTATCTGCCAGGAAGATTTTTTTGCGCCCTTCAACCCACCTGGGATTTAATATACTTAAGCACAAAAGCATTACAACAATAGAAATTGATATAAATACAAACGCTTTGATCAAGAACTTATTCATACACTAGAACTGGAAGTAGATAAATTGAGCCTTATTTATATAAGGAAAATGAAGAATAATTAAAGCAACCATAACAAAATAAATAAAATACCGTACCGGTTTGGATTGTATGTTTAATACATTTCTTTCATCCCGCCGTTGTAACCAATCGGCTATAAGGAATACTACTACATATACCAATGAGTCCAGGAAAAGGGGTTTAGTAAACAAGCCCTTTCGCATATTACCAATATAATAAGCTGCATCTGTTATGGTAGCCGATCTGAAAAATATCCATCCTATGGTTACCAGTACAAAAGTCGTAATCATGGCACCCAATTCTTTCAGGTTTGGTACCCGCCTGTCATAGGCCACTACATTATCGGTAAATACGCGGTTTCTCTTTGCAAGTAGTAGTGGAATGAATAGTAAGGCGTGCAATGCACCCCATGCAATAAATGTCCAATTGGCGCCGTGCCAAAATCCGCTAACAAGGAAAATTATAAATGTATTCCTGATTGCTTTTGTATGCCCTTTCTTAGATCCTCCTAATGGTATATAAAGATAGTCCCTGAACCATGAGGACAAGGATATATGCCAACGCCGCCAAAACTCTGCAATATTCCTAGAGAAGTACGGGAACTTAAAGTTGGTCAGTAATTCAAAACCAAAAAGTTTTGCTGTTCCTAATGCAATATCTGTATAGCCACTAAAGTCTCCATATATCTGGAATGCAAATAACACAGCTCCCAATACAAGCGTGGCACCATTATACTGATGATAGTTGCCAAAAATCGTATTTACAACATTTGCAAGTGTATCGGCTATAACAACTTTTTTGAAAAAGCCCCAGAGCATCAGGCGCATCCCTTGTACAGCCTGTTCGTATTTGAATATGCGTCTTGTCTGTACTTGTGGTAATAAATGTGAGGCTCGCTCTATTGGGCCGGCAACAAGTAATGGAAAGAAGCAAACAAAAACGGCATAATCATTAAAATTTTTAGTTGCTTTAGATTTTCCATTATATATGTCAAAAACATAGGACATGCCATGAAAAGTATAGAAAGATATGCCTACAGGCAATGCGATATTTAGCAGGAGGGGACTGAAATGCAGGCCAATTTTTTCGCCAAGCTGCGCAAATGAAGAAATGAAAAAATTGTAATACTTAAAGAAAAATAAGACACCAAGATTATTAACTATGCTTAATACTAAATAGAATTTCTTGTTTTTTGCTTTTTCTACAGCCAGTCCAAATGAATAATCTATAACAGTTGACAATAGTAATAATAGCAAAAATCGCCAATCCCACCAGGCATAAAAAAAATAACTGGCTATGAGTAGGAAAAAATTCTGAAACGCTAATTTTTTATTGAAAACAAACCAGTAAAGAAAAAATACAACAAATAGAAAAACAAAAAACTCTATTGAATTAAATAACATTTTTTAAAGGGCTAGTTTAAGCTCGACTCAAATATTTTCACTAATTGAGTAGCAATTTTTTGATTAGTGAATGAATTGATTACAGTGTTATGCGCATTATTGATAATTGTTGCCAGCGGCTGATGCTCCATATTGTTTACAGCGAGTACAAATGCTTCTTCATCATTTATGTTGACGAGGAACCCTGTTTCGCCATTCTTTACCAACTCCGAAACCGCACCTACGTTGTAGGAAATAACCGGCACCTTACAATAAAAGGATTCTAATATCACAGCAGGCAACCCTTCAATAATACTTGTAAGCAACATTGCTTTTGCCTGACATAAGAGTATAGACACATCATTCCTGTTGCCCCAAAAAACAACATTATCCTGGATTCCCAGTTCATGAACATATTGTTCTATATTACTACGTAATGGGCCATCTCCTATAAGCCAGAGCATTGCGCCAGGCTGATCTTTTAATATGGTTGAAAAAATATTGATTAGTCCTTTATGATTTTTTTCGAAGGAGAAGCCACCTACGTGTGCATATATATTTTTTACGGGAGATGCAGCACTCGTATGATGTTCTTGTAATTCAATTCCAATTGGCACAACAGATGTGTGATCTTTTAGAAAAGGAAATATTTGTATAAAATCTTTTCGGGTAGTTTCACTTACCGAAATTACCATAGACACGCGTTTCATCAAAAATCTATTGACCAGCAAAGATGTTTTACTCTTCATGTACCGACTGATCATACTTGCGTTCCTAAAAACAATAGGTTGTTTCCATCGAAACAACATTTTAGAAAATACCGAATACTTCAAAGAATCACTTGCATTGGCCTGAACAATATCGGGGTTAAACTCCTTTATTATATAAGCAAGACGTCTATATGCACTTAAATCCCAAAATCGTTTTTTCTTATTTGCATCCAACTTCCTGATCTGACCTGTAAATGGCAAATCCGCATCTCCCGGAAAAAGTGCCACTATAATGACTTCATGCCCCAGCTTAACCAGGTGTCCGGACAACTGGCTTGCAAACATCTCTGCGCCACGCAATTGTTTTTGCTGTATTACCTGGAGTATTCGCATGTTATTGGCTAATTATTTTTTTGTAAAAGTCTGCGTGTGCCAATGCGATCTTATTTATGTCAAAGTTGTCTATGGCATATTGCCTGGCGTTTTTAGCCATCGTTTGCATTTTTTCCCTATTCTTCACTGCATATTCCATAGCATCTGCCATAGCTACAGCATTTTTTACGGGGAAAAGATAGCCCGTTTGCAGATGGGATATAGCTTCCTTATTCATTTCTATATCAGATGCAATAACAGGAGCGCCCGCAAGCATTGCCTCTACCACTGCACCACTAAAGCCTTCATAATGTGAAGGAAATACAAAAAAATCATGGTGTTGAAATAATGCGTTCACATCGCTGCTTGTTCCCAGGAGTTGCACACATTCCTGTAAGTTATTTTCATTAATCAAACGCTCCAGTTCTGCCCTATACCTTCCTTCTCCTGCAATACTAAGACTAGCCACGGGGTATTTTTTTTGAAAAAGCGCAAAAGCTTGTATTAGTTCAGCTTGTCCTTTTCTTGGCAACAATCGTCCGACATTTAAAAAACGAATCACACCATTACTCTTTTCTTTTTGTTCCCTATATGTGAACTTTGAAATATCCCGTCCTCTATATATTACACTTATTTTGTCAGCAGGAATTTTTAACGCCTTGGCATTACTCACTTTGATGCTTTGTGCATTGGACAGAAAATGGGTACAATACCTTGCAGTAAATGAATTGACTATTTTAAAGAACCCTATTTTCAATCTCATCGTTGCAGAAAGAGATTGCAGTTCATAAGGAGAGTATGTGTCATTGACAAAGGTTCCTATATTAGGAATATTCATTTTTTTACAAACGACACGAGTAATGATTTCAGAACGGAAAAGTGTAGCTACTACTATATTAGGGTTTTCCGTTTTACACAGCTCAGAAAATAGTTTGCGGCCTTTTTTAAAGCCATACTTCTCTTCCATATCAAAATGAACAAAATGAATCTTTGCAGACTGTTGTACGCTAGTGGTTATAGGATTGCGTGTCTTATAAAACGTAATTATATATGGCACTAAGTCTTCCGGCAAGCGCGATGCGATCTCCAGGATACTTTTTTCTGCACCACCGGTCTCTAATGTATCAATAACAAAAAAAATCTTCACTGTTTATAATTTAGCTTACCTGTACCTTTTTTCTATTTGCCCATCGTTTCTTGATATATATATTCATTGGCAGCTCTACTCTCTTATGAAAGAAGTAGCTTAAAGCGATAGTGAGTACCAATGAAATGATTATCAATACAACACTGTCAAACTGATAAAAACGCTTTGACGCTATTTTAACGCCTCGCAGCACAAGATCATGTAACAAGTAAAATGCGAAACTGATCTCGCCTAATAAAACCAGGTATTTAGAAGAAAGAATGTTTGACAACCATCCCTTGCTCATGGAAAAAATGAATATAATAACAGCAATAGGTAGCCAATAAAAGCAGCTATACCGATAAACTTCTGGTATATAGGCGTTGATGGAAAAAAAAGTAATTAATAACCCGATGGCAGCTATTTCCAGGATTGAAGCCTTCGCAAAAGAAATTGCTTTAGCCTGCTTACTTAGTTTATAAAGTAGAATACCCAGGATGAAGTCTGTAACTCGGAGAAATGGATTGATATAGAAATTATACCACGGCCTATGATCTCCTAATAGAAAAACAATTACTGGCACCAAAATAAGCAAGCTTATAAGCACATATTTATTCTTCGCATTTCTACTTACAAAAAAGATTAAGATAGGAAAAAGGGCATAAAAGAACATTTCGTCTGACAAACTCCAGGAAACCATATTGAACGACGAATAAACGTGCTCATAAGAAATAAAACTTTGTACAAGCAAAAGGTTGCAAACCAGTTTCACCAACCAAAGTATTTTATTATGCAGAAAATCTGACAGCATTAATGGAGCTGCCAGTAACATAGTAACGATATGTAATGGATATATTCTGGCTATACGTGCAACTAAAAAATCTTTATACGATATGTCACTGTTCAATATTTTCTTTTCATACGAGTAGGATAAGATAAACCCGCTTAAAGTGAAGAAAAAGCCAACACCTACAAATCCTTCCTTAAAAAAGTGATTTTCTATTTGTAAATACCAAGAGGCGTTAATAGCTGCAGGAAAACAAAATGATACATGCATAAAAAACACCAATAAAGCGAAAAAGAAACGAAGAGACGTTAAGGGCTTGATCATGCTAGTTGGATACTTTTAAAATTATTTTCCTGATGAGTGCTTTTTTAGCCAGCTTTAAACCAATGTATTGTATAGACTGTTGAGTCCCCCACAATTTATTTTCCTGGAGTTGAGAACGATAAAATTTAGCTGATTCATTATTTCCAGAAAAAGCAAGCAATAACATTGCTACTTTATTTATAAAGGATCTATGTTGGGCTCGGTTTTCTTTCAGTATGGGCAAATATTTATGGTACTGCATTTGTATAGCAGTAAGGGCATTTTTATTTGAGTGTACCCTATCTTCAGTGTGGTGATTTACTTTCACTAAAATTTCCGGTACAACTGAAAAATGATACTGCGCAGTGATCTTCAAAACAAAATCCCAATCTTCCATTGCTGGAAAGCCCACATCAAAAAAGAAATCACCTGTTTTAAATATATCAGCTTTCACCATTAAAAAAGGGGTACCCGCTCCTATTCCTTTTTTCCGTCCCAATAATCTCATATATGTATCTGGGAACTCTTTAGGAATAAAGCGAAGGTATGGTTGCTCATTTCTATAATCAATCCTACCACAGGTAACTATTTTAAGTAATGGGTCTGTGGAAGACTTCATCCATGTATATTGCTTCTCAATTTTTGCAGGTAAAAACTCATCATCAGAATCAATAAAAGTTATATAAGCGCCTGCAGCCATTTTAATGCCTTCATTACGCGCATTGGAAACGCCACTATTCTTTTCCAGTTTCACGTATTTAATACGGTCATCGTTATATGCGCGTACAACTTCTCTCGTGTCGTCTGTAGAGCAATCGTCTATAACCAACAGCTCCCAATTAGTATAAGTTTGTTGTAAAACACTATTAATAGCGTTTTGCACCCTTTTACTTCTATTATAGGTTGGAAGTACTACAGATATTAATTCGTGGATCATGCTTTAAAAGTAGCGGGATTAATGGTGACGCCCATCTTCCCAGTTAGTCCGTGAAAAACGCCTTTCAACCGGTAGTAAATACGTTTTGCTTTTTTATCCTGGTACCGTACAATTCCATATATGAATTTTACCTGACGGAAGAAACAGAGACTAATTTCTTTAAAAGATTTTCGCTCCCACAAAGTCATGTACACCTGGTTTCTCGATTGATAATATTGTCGCCATAGGGGCACTTTATCCATTGAACCTCTTTTCAGATCTATGATCCCACCGGGCATTATATAGTTATTAAACCCTTTATCTACAATACGAAGACAATATTCAACTTCCTCCATCATCATAAAATATTTCTCGTTAGGAAACCCTACTGACGCAATTGCCTGATGATTTATTAAGGCTCCGTTAAAGGTGATTATATCTGATTTATGAAAAGGCTGCTGTATGTTAATACGTTTTTGATAAAAAAGCCCATTCCAAAATGTAGCCGGGTAATATGTCTCGTCGAAAATAAGTCTTAACGTAAGAAATGCCGGGTTTTGAGATTGCAATACCTGGTATTGATCAAGCATTTTGCTTAGCACGTTATCATCTTCGAATATATTGTCGTCATTACATAAACAATAATAAGGGAACCCGTTTTCAAAAGCTTTTTGCATACCAATAGCAAATCCACCTGCAGGTCCGCTGTTGTATGAAGGGTCTATATAAACGACATTTTCGTATTGCTTGAGGAGTTCTTTCGTTTCCTTTGAAGAAGCATTATCTACAATAAAAATTACAGGCTCTATTACATTTTGACTGTTTATAGAGGTTACACAATTTCTTAGATCTTCCTGTCTGTTATAAGTAACAATGACAAAAGCTACTCTCAAATACTGATTCACTGGATTATTCATAGACCTGGTTATTGATTCATTTTACCGATCACGAAATGAAATATTGCGAGGCAATAAAATTTAGCAGATGTAACACCATACCCTAAGCCGTACTTAAAACTTGTTACAGTCTTTCCTGTCTTCCTTATAAACAGTGCTAATGCAGCTCTCCTTAGCTTATTTTTTTTGTAGATATATAAGAGATTTCTAAGAGAGTAATACTCCCGCTTTAATTTATGCTTATCTATCTTTCTCCTTTTAAAGGGGCTTTTTTCTAACCGGTTAAATTTCTCGCGTAGCTGTAAAAATAAGGCTGAGTCCACGACTATCTTATACCCGTGTCGTTGCATAGATAAATGAAAGTCCAGCTCTTCAAAACCAAAAAAAAGTTTATCATCTGGCAAAATATTTTTTAGGATTACTTCTGTTTTAATGATCATACTCATTCCTCCTCCTATAGTATCCACGGGGAGATATCTGGTAGATTTTATTGCGCTGGTTTCCATACGCACTAAACTACCATTGCGTTTATTTAATGTGTGTCCGACAGATCCCACGCAACCAACACCATCTTCTTGTTCATATATGCGCATGAGTCTTTCGAAAGTATCCTCAAAAAAAGGTGGATCATCGTCATCTCCCCAATAGATAAAATCATAACCCTGCTCAGCAAGCAATTGCAATCCTTTCCTCGACGCTCCGGCTGGTCCGGCATTATACTGCATATCATAATACTGCAGTCTTGCATCATTCTTCGCTTCAATTAATTGTTTTGTGGCATCATTAGATGCACAATCAATTATTAGAAGTTTTTGGGGTGCATAGGTTTGTTTAAAAAGCGTCTCGATCATATTGCACAAGATATCATTCCTATTATAGGTCATAATAAATCCTGCAAATTTCTTCGTATTCATAAATAAGTCTTAAAAAGTCTCAACCAATTTTTATAAATGTAAGGCCTTTGCCGAAGTGCAGCTCTAAAGTAATAGCGGGCGATTTTCTTTTCTTTTTTCCGCGCGTACAAATAACCTGTTATTGCAAATAATAATGAGAAAAATTTTCGATCTATATGATACATCATTTTATATTTCTCAAAGACACGTAGATTAGATGCAATCCTTTTCTCTGAATAAGCATCCGCTCTATCGTTGCCTGATATATTATATGAAATAAGCAGCTCTGAAACAAATGCTGTCTTTAATGGCAGACAGCAAAGGCGAAAACCTAATTCGTAATTTTCCCCGTATGTGATCAGTTCATCGTATCCACCAATACCTTCAAATATTTTCTTCTTTACGCAAAAGGTGCCTGCAAGGAAAATTCCTACTTTTTTTAAAAATACTTGTTGTGGTAATGTCTCGGATAAAGCGCCGTTTTTATTGACGGATACGCCACAATACATCAAATCAAAATTGCCTGACTGAAGTAAATCATTAAATGTATTAAGCCAATTGGGTAATGCAGTATCATCCGCATCTAAAAAAAGCAAATATTCTCCTTGGGCTTTTGTAACACCTAAATTTCTTGCACTACAAACACCTCCATTATCTTTCTTGTGATATACAATTCGCCGGTCACTTAGAAATGTTTCTACAATAGCTTGAGTATTGTCAGATGAGCCATCATCTATTATTACGACCTCCCAATCAGTAAATATTTGTTGTTTCACAGAAAGGATTGTTGCCGAGATGGAAGGAGCTTTGTTATAGGCAGGAATTACAATTGTAAAAAGCGGCGTATTCGGAGGCGGTATAGTCATATTTTGCAAATACTATTTTGTAAATTCCTACTTTGCATTTTATGAGCATGATAATATCCTAATAACGAAGCCTGCGGGCTAATAATGTCCAAAATAAAATTCTGCATATAATAGTTTCGCCTAGCCTGCCTTACTATTATTTTGGTTGACTTACCTAGCTCTTTCATTGAATGTATCAGGAGCCATTTCAAAGAAACATTACTCTTTTTTGCTTCCGGCCATAAATCAAAAGAAGCTTTTGCATGCGCATACCTGCTTTTTATATGCCAGGATAATTTTTGCTTATATAAAGCGACAAGATGATGTATTTTCCAGTGTGGATTGAATCCTACCCTGAAACCTTTCTCAATAAATTTATCTTGGATCCAATTATCTTCTCCATAGCCAATCTTATTACCCTTCATGCCAAGATTTACAGGGAAGCCTCCCACAAGAGAGAGTCTTTCTTTTTTAAACGCCATCACTCCGCCACAGATACTATGCCCATCTGGCATATCACCTATATCAGGTCTTGCTTCTAGATTACTTCCAAAGTCAGCAGGCAGCCATTTCTTTTTTTTATTCCTGTACAAAGGCAGGAATCGCCCCCCTATAGCGTCAAAAGAGTACGATTGAAACGTGTTTAATACTTGCGAAACAAAATCATCAGCAGCCTCCGCGTCATCATCACAATATGCAACAAGATCATACGTAGCGTATTGATTGCCTGTATTTCTTGCATAGCTCAATCCTACGTTTGGCTCGAAATGATATTTAAATGAAGGATACCGCTCTGAATATTCAGACACTACTTTCGCTGTATTATCTGATGAGGCATTATCAATTACCAACACTTCAAAATTTTGAAGTCCACAATCCTGCCTCACAAATGATTCCAGACAGTATTGTAAATCTTTCGCTCTATTGTGTGTACAGATAATTACTGAGACCATTTACAAACTAAAAATTAAATCTCTTTAAATACTTTTTTGTTACTTAGTCTACGCACTAAATTTTTTAAATAACATTTAGACCCACGATATAAATGCATGCTATAATTCGAAAAAACGGCTTGTCGCGGTATTGATATAATGTCATTCTTCGCTAGTAAATGCTCTAACTGCATATAACGCCAGTAATTGGGTGTGCCAAATACCAGTATGTCGGAGTTCCACTTGCGTGTAAGCCACATGTGAATGGCAATGTCTTCAGATGCAGCATGTATTCTCGGGTTGGTAGACTTCAACTTTTTATCAAACGCCGGGTATATATATGAGAATGTATATTCCTGCTGCTGAAGCCTTGAAAAGAAATAATAATACGGTTCAAAGTTGTTAAACGAAAATGCAGTGGTTGTTCTATAAGTATCAGGTGTATTGTTCTTTTTTTGCAGGTACGCGGATTTATTATTTACCCACTCCTTTTTTTCATCCTCCCATTTAAGCTCTAATGTATCTAACTCAAAATCTACTTTATTAATCTCTTCTATCTTTCCCACCATAAGAAATGAATTGATCGCGATAGGATTATTCCTACGCCATTCATTACCTCCATCTGGCACCCCGCACACTACAGTCTGCTCTTTCTCCATCTTTTCTATCATCTCATAGATGCCAGCCGGGTTAACAATAAAGCAGTCTTCATCTATATGGATGAAATATTTATAATTACTATGCTGTTTTATTAATGTAATCCATTCAAACCATGCATAAGGCCAGTTTTTGGTTCCCGGAATAACAATGCGCTTACTAGTAGGAAAATATTTTTCTATTGCAGCCTGTTGATACCTTAACCATTTAGTATCCAGGCTGGTTGTTATAAACAGTAAATCCTGCTCATTTGCTTTCATCCGTAATATAGGCTATGCCTTGCATTTCTGCCATTCTGCGAAAATGACTATTGGTTGCAAGAAGTTCGTTAAATGTTCCTTTGGCTTCAATGGCTCCATTGTTCATCAGTATAATTTCATCTACAGATTGAAGAGTAGACAAACGATGTGCTACTATTACAATAGTATATTTCCCTTTGAGCGACTGAATATTTTCTTTTATCAGCAATTCATTTTCCGAATCAAGCGCTGAAGTTGCTTCATCCATTACAAGCACATCAAGATCCTTATACAATTCCCGTGCTATTGAAATCCTTTGTTTTTGTCCACCGCTTACATTTATACCGTTGTTCTCAAGTACTGTATCCTCTTTTGCTGGCAACGTTGAGATGAAATCATCTATCGCAGCATTTTTGATAGCCTGGTCAAAAGCCTTTTTAGTATTGCTATTCTTTTCATCCCAGAAAGAAACATTGTTAAACACTGTATCATTGAAAATAACTGGTTCTTGTGTTATATATCCAATTCTTCTCTGGTATGCTTTTATATCTATGTCACTTAGGGATGTGTTATCTATGAATACAGTCCCTTTATTGGGCTTAAGCAGTCCACATAGCACATTTACAAATGTTGTTTTCCCTGATCCGCTTTCTCCTACGATTCCAATTGTTTTATTTTTTTCTAAAAACAAGGAAAAGTTTTCCAGGACTATTTTGCTTCCCAACTGTACTTCTATGTTACTAAACTGAATACCACTCTCCAGCTTATTAAAGGCTAGATGCCCATTTTTATCCTGGTGAGTTTTTAAGTGTGCTATAAACTCGCTCATATTATCAAGTGAGCCAGACACAGCTAAAAAGTTATTCCAATAGTTTTGTACAACCATCAGGTACGTAAGGCTTCTGTAAAAGAAGAGAAGACTTAGCAGTATCTCCGAGATTCCCGTGTTAAATATTTTTATCTGCGCAATGATTACCAATACGACAACCATTACGATAAGTGGTTCCTTTGTGCTGGAGACAATTGCATCAAATGTACCCAGCTTCTGTTGGCCGTTTTGAATTTCTTTTACATCCTGCTTCAGATGCGTACCGTATGTCCGCACACTGCCGGTAGCTTTCAGGTATTTAAAGTAAAGTACCATCTGAATGAGTTTTCCATTAAACTTATGCAGATCAACAGTAATGCCTTTAGATACTTTTTTAGTTCTTTTATAAATTCTTTTGTACAATAAATTAGAAAGAAAACCGCCCACACCAACCAGCAAAGCAAATTTTACGTCAGTGTACATTGCCATGATAAAATATGCAAATACCAATATACCGGATTGTACTGCGTTAAAATATGCCCGGTATGCCTGCATTATTTTATCTACTTCCCCACTAGAAGTGTTTTGAATTTTCCCGGAATCAGACGTTACAAATTCCCTGTAAGAAAAATTAGCCAATAGATCTATGCTTTCAAATTGCAACTTCTTTATAATTCTCCTATGCATTAGCACATTGAAATAGCTATTAATGAACCGTAATACTCCCTTCAGCAAAAAGAAGAATAACATAACAGCCAGTATAGTAATAGTTGTCAATTCTATATTAATGCTATGGAATGCATCAACGAGAAAAGATAAGTTGCCAAGAGAGGCTTTTGTAATTTCCTTTCCATTACTATCACTTGCCTGTAAAAGAGGCATAAACATTGCCAAACCAAATCCATCTACGAGACCTACAACTAAACTGAGAGAAAGGGATATGATAAATCTATACCCAATGTTCTTATAGAAGTAATAAAAATATTTGAAGTTTTTGGCTACTATCTTTTTAATCTGTTTCAACGCTTATCTTTTTTTAATCTTATCATCTGAATATCCATAACCAGCTCCCGAATATCCATAACCGTAGCCATAGCCATAATCAAATGAGTTATGCTTAATTCCATTGATCAATATGGCGATTCCAGGTAATTTTTCCTGTTCTTTTAAGTGATTGAGATATTGTAAGGTTTCTTTCAGGCTGAATTGATGCCTTACTATATAGAGTGTCAGGTCCGCATAAGTTGCCAGACTAAATGTATCTGATACAAGTCCAACAGGCGCGCTATCTAATATGATGTAATCAAACTCCTGCTTTAGATGTGTAAACAAATCATTCATTCTTTCGCTCATTAATAACTCTGCAGGATTGGGAGGTACAGGGCCGGAATTGATCATATAAAGATGATCGTTAGCCCCGTTTACTCTATGTATAATCTGGGTTATAGGCAAGTCTCCTTTAGCCAGGTAATTAGATAGCCCAAGCAAATTGGAATGTCCTATTTGCTTACTTAGTTTAGGCCTGCGAAGGTCAAACTCTACCACTATCACTTTCTTCCCAGCTTGAGACAAAATATCAGCGAGGTTTAGCGAGGTAAAAGACTTGCCTTCATCCCGCATAAAGGAAGTAACAAGAATTGTTTGTTTCTCTTTACTTAACCCAAGATAGTAAAGATTAGCCCTGAGAGAGCGATATTGTTCTGCCGCAATTGATCTTGTATTGGCTTTACCAATAATACCATTCGTACATTCGTCCTCTTTCACTTCATTTATCTCACCTACTATTACAATATCTGTGGTTGCCTGGATATCTCTTTTACTCTGAATCTTTTTATTGAGTAATTGCGATATAAAAATAAAACCGATCGGAATGAGTAATGCTATGCCTATGCCTACAGAATAAATATTTTTAGCCTGTGGTTGCAACAATCCCCTATTTCGGGGAGAATCTACCAGGCGAGAACCGCTTACATCTCCAGAAGCAAGCTGCACACCCACTTCTTCTTTCTTTTGCAATAAAAATTCGTATAACGTTTGTTTAATATTTAACTGCCGATCTATCTGTGCTAATGATTTTTCAATATCCGGCAACGAATTAAATTTCCCTGTAAGTGTACGTTCCTGGTCTGCGTTGAATTTCTTTCCTTCATCATATTGCAGCCTTATATTCTGGATATTTTTAAGGATGTTTTTACGCAATTCTTCTAACTGGCCATCTATTCTTTTTAATACAGGATCTTTTTCTGTGCCAATGTCTTTTAATCCTCTTTTTTGAAGCAATAGCTGGTTGTAAGTGCTGACCATTCCACCTAATACCTGGTCAGTAAGACTCATTGCATTGGGCACAATCTCGTCACGTGTATTATAACTTTTAATATGATTTTCAATTAATGAAAGTAAATTTTCATTGAACTGTAATGTATTCTTTTGTACGTCAATCTCCTTCAACTGTGTCAGTATTTGCCCAGCCGCAGTCGAAACATCATTGATCTTATTATTGATCTTATATTGTTTTATTTTCTCTTCAAGTATATTTATTTCGCTACTAACATCCTCTATTCTTGCATTCAAAAAGAACAGTGCTTTTTGTATTGCTCTATTTTTATAATCAATCGTAGATCTTTCAAAATAGTAGATTAATGTTCCCAATATATGCTCCGCCCTGTCAGGATATTCATCTATAAAAGCCAATTCAAGCATTTCACTAGCTTGTTTGGAAGAACTTACGCCTAACCTGGCTTGGTATTTTCCTATAGCCGTTTCCTTAGCCAGCACCTGGAACAGGTACTCACTATTGGTCGTAGTTTTCTTGATATCTGTTTTGTAAAAAATCACAGTGTCACTTCCTGGTAGAATTATATTTTCTCCATAATGGCCAACATACTCTTTTTTACTTCCATTCACAGTAAAAATTACCTGGTCCTGGGTAAGCTTCAATATATATTGCCCACTTCCCTGCGTATTACTTTTTCTTTTTGCTACTATTTTATATGGAAAATCGTCAAGATTAACCGGCTGCTTTTTAAATAACCCGTTACTGTATAAATCAATGTTTAACTGTAAAGAATCTACAACCTGTCCTATCAGGTTAAATGACCGTAAAATAAATATCTGGTTATTGACATTGTTCTCACTATTATCAACCAGTCCTGCACTTTTTAATACAGCATTTGCGTTATCATTGAAATCGCCATTGCCTACATAAATAGAACTGGAAACCTGGTAAATAGGTATCTGGTATCGCAGATAAATTTTGGAAGCATACCATCCCGCCAAACCACATAATATGATCCAGTGTATATTTAAAAGTAACTTCCGAAGTAACCGTTTAAAATCTATTCCAGCTTGTTTTGAGGATGCTTTCTCTTCTATATCAAATTCTAAATCAGACATCTTATTTATTTAAGAATGGTTACCAACAGTACCCCAACAGATACTAACAATGTAAGTGCAGACAGATATAATCTCGATTCGTCGTCAAACAATTTTATACCTCTGGGTTGTACGATCACTACATCGTTATGTTTTATTTGGAAAAGATCAGGATTATTCAAAATGTCTTTTTTTCTAAGATCTAGTTTTGCAATCTGGCGCTTACCATTATAATCCCTGTAAATCTGGATATCATACCTTCTTGCTGTCCTGGGAAGATCTCCTGCGGCACCAAGCGCATCTAAAAGTGTTGTTCGTTGTAATGGTATAGTAAATGTACCAGGAGTTCGCACTTCACCTAAAACAGTAAACTTCATATTAAAGAACTTTACATTGACCAACGGTTCTTTTAAATATGGGCTAACCAGTGAGGTTAACGAATCCCGCATTTGCAGCGTAGTTAATCCCACCGCATTCACTTTACCTATTATAGGAAATTGGACCTGCCCGTTTGCATCTACAAGAAATCCTGCAACTTCTCCACTTGCATTGCCTCCACCTCCCCCACCTGCGCTGGCACCGGAAGACAATACTCCTCCATAAGTATTGAACATGGCAGCAGCTTCCGGATTTGCTGCGCCAATTGTTATTTGCAACATATCCCCCTTCTGTATAATGCGCTGCTGCTGCTCCATAGGTGGCAGATTGACTACAGCACTATCTGGCAGATCGTTGAAATAGCGTAATTGCTTTGTACTGGTGCAGGACGTAAGAAGCATGCCCGTAATGCAAATACATACAAGCAATGCAATAAAACTATTTTTCATGTAGTGACCTAAAGGTTGAATCTTACAAATAAACACGAATGGTGATAAACAGAGAGAGTGAAATTTCGCTCTGTGAGGTGTGATTTTCAGTTAGCTTTTGTAGTACTGCATGTACCAGTCTACAAATTTCTGTATACCTTCTTCAACTGATACTGCAGGCTTGTAGTTATAATCCTGAACTAGATCAGTTACATCAGCATTGGTTGCAGGGACATCGCCCGGTTGTATAGGCAACAACTCTTTAATGGCTTCTTTACCTAATGACTTTTCCAAAGCCTCTATATATGTCATTAGTTTTACAGGGTTCGAGTTGCCAATATTTACGATTCTGTAAGGTGCTGTAGAGCGTGCTGGGTCCGGGTGCTGTGAATCCCAGTTTGCTAATGGCTCTGCAGGCTGCATCAATATTCTTTTTACACCTTCTACTATATCTTCCACATATGTAAAGTCGCGGATCATTTCTCCATGATTGAATACCTGAATAGGCTTTCCTTCCAATATAGCTTTTGTAAAAAGGAAAAGCGCCATATCCGGCCTGCCCCATGGCCCATATACAGTGAAGAAGCGTAACCCTGTAGACGGAAAACCAAACAAATGACTGTAGCTATGCGCCATCAATTCATTAGCCTTCTTCGTAGCCGCATATAATGTCATCGGATGCTCTGTAGATTCATGCGGCGTAAGTGGCATGTGTGTGTTTAAACCATATACACTAGACGTACTTGCATACACCAGGTGCTTCACATGTACAGCGCGACATCCTTCCAGTATATTAAGAAATCCAGTAACATTACTTTGTGTATAAGCGTGCGGGTTAACCAGTGAATAACGTACGCCAGCCTGTGCCGCCAGGTTTACTACACCTTCAAACTGATGCTTTTTAAATAGTGCGTCTATTGCTTCTTTATCTGTTAGATCCAGCTTGATAAAAGAGTATTCCTTATGTTTTGTTGATGTTACCTCTACACCATATTGAATAGCTTGCTCCTCTATGCCATGATACTGCAATCTTCCATACTTCAGCGATGTATCGTAGTAATCATTTATGTTATCCAGGCCAACGATCTCATGTCCATCCTTCAATAGGTTATTCACTAAATGAAAACCTACAAAGCCGGCAGTACCGGTTACTAATATCTTCATGGTATTATTTTAATTAAACTCTTATTCCTTTAAACAAAACTTGTTTTATGTTGTTAGGTAAAAATAAATGAGATGGTAAAAATGAAAGAATTGGATTTAGCAGGATGGAGTTAAATGTAGCTTTCACAAAAGGGTATAAGCGTTAGTTTTTTATTGGAATCCGATGAAAGCTATACGACAGGGCACACTACCGTCACCTCGCTCACAGCGTTAGTTTTTTATCAGATTGCCCCAAATTTAATCTTAACAGTTAATTCAGCACAGTTTGCTCCATGTTTTTTTTATTAAGAAGCAATAATTGGGTTAAAACACTTATTCACATAAATATAAAAAGCATCTCCCGGTATGAGAGATGCTTTTTATTTATTTGATCATTACCTGGGGTTATTCACCCGGTATAGTCAGCTTATTATTATTTCTATTAATATCTGCCAGCCTTTTGCTAGGGTCTATTTCTATTTCTTTAATATCTGTAAGTGTACGGGTTATCGGTAGTTGATATTCAGGATGTGTCCACTTCCATTCAGCCTGTATTATGCGTTTAGTATCATCTTCTGCAGGCTTCTCACCATACATAAGGTTCATTGGAATGTAGTGCATTTCTTTAGTACCATCTTTGTATGTAACCAATACATCTAATGGCATAGGCATCAGTCCATTCCGTTTTATAGTGATCATACTTTTGCCATCAACCAGGTTTACATCACCAATGGCGTAATCTATAGTCTTTGTAGTATATACAAAATACTCTTTATACCATTGCAGCTCTATACCGCTCACCTTCTCTGCAACTCTTATGAAGTCATTAGGATTAGGATGCTTAAAACGCCATGTATTGTAGTATTCCAGCAATATCTTATCCAGGTTCTTGTCTCCCACTATATATGCCAGTTGTTCTAAAAACACCGCACCTTTAGCATAGGCAGCTCTTGAGTATGCATAGTTCGTATTATAGTGATCTGCATGTGTAGACATAGGTTCTTCACGGCCGCTTTTCACAAGATCAAAGTAACCTTTGTAATCAGCTTCCCACCAAAACTTAGGATCATTTTTCAAGTACCCAGATACGCGGCCCTCTGCATAAGAGGTAAAGCCTTCGTCCATCCATGGGTATAAGCTCTCATTGCTACCCAACATACCCTGGTACCAGCTATGCATCCATTCATGCAATGCAGTACCTACACTTGCAGATTTGATGAGTGTAGCCATTGGGTATTCCATACCTCCATCTCCACCCTGCACAAAAGAGTAATTTTTGTACGGATATGCGCCAAACGTTTTTGCTATATAAGGGTACGTCATTTCTACTGTATCTGCCACCTTCTGCCACTTAGCTTCCAGGGAATCTACTTTTTTATACACGATGTAAAGCAGAGGGCCATTTGTAGGTTGGCGCTTAATCATTTTATATGCAGTATCTGCAGCCCACATAAAATCATGCACATTCTGTGCGTTAAACTTCCACGTAAGTGTCTTGCCTGCAGCAGGCTTCACTTTTACACCATCGGCCTCATAGCCAAAGCCTATTTCATTGGCATTTTGTAATGTTCCTGTACCAGCAAGCATGTAAGCTTTATCAATTGTGATATTTACATCATAATCACCCCATACGCCATAGAACTCCCTGGCGATGTATGGATTGGCATTCCATCCCTGGTAATCATATTCTACCATTTTAGGATACCACTGGCTCATGCTATAGCGAATGCCTTCTGCATTGTCCCGTCCACTACGGCGTATCTGCAATGGCACCTGTGCAAGAAAAGAAACATCTATTGCCACTTTCGATTTAGGTAATATTGGTCTATCCAATCTTACCTCTAGTATAGTTTCGTGCTCTATTAACTGTTGATTTCTGCCATCTATTTTGATTGATCTCACTTTCTGGTAACCAATCTCGTTAGGCTTCAGGTTATTGATACGGTCTTTTACTCTTGTATCCCAGTCATATACTTCTTCTTGCTTTTTGGTATATCCTACCAAGATTTTGCCTAACTCCCTGCTTCTTACATCCATCATACTGTTCGGTTGAAACGCATTCCAGTACAGATGAAAGAAAACCCTGTTTAGTGTATCGGGTGAGTTGTTCCAGTAATCAATTTTTTCGGTTCCTGCAAACTGGTTGTTTGTAACATCCATATTTACATCGATCTGGTACTTGATCCGCTGCTGCCATCTGTCAGATTGTGCCTGTGCAAGCAAGCAGCTAAATAATAGCAAACTCGTTAAAACTAGATTCCTCATTGTGGATTACTTTAAACGGCAAATGTAATTAAATAAGCCCTGTACCAGCGGCGCAGGGCTTATTATTAGGGAATAATTTGGCTTACCGGGCCTTAAACTGTTAGAAAGTACATCTGGCCACAGTCATTTCGCCTGTATTTGTAAAGTGAAGCTTTACTTTTTCTTTAAAGTTTCCTTCTACCTCTATTTCATAGCGTAATAAATCCCTTGTGGAAGAAACAAGGTTCACATGTAAGATCTGGTGATCTTTAAACGCAGATCTTTTAAACGTGTTGTAAATAATATATGGAAGCTCGTTTAATGAAATCTCCATTGCAGACCACAACCAATCGCCATTTTCTGTAAAGGTTGATTTAATTGGTTTAGTCCCCTGGGTAAAGTTCGCAGTATAATTTTTTGTGGATGCTCCCCAGCTTTCATTTTGTACATCCGGATACATATTTCTAAATGCACTCTTTACTTTGGCAGGAATTAATCTTCCTTGCGCAATTGACAAAGAAGAGAACAGGAAAAAAGCAGAAAACGCACAGATAGTTTTATACGCCAGCGCTACACAACAAGTTTTAAAGCACATAAGATACCAGTCTATTAATTTTATCCTTTGCCGGACAATAACAACTGATACAAGAATTACGTTGCTTCGCTGCCTTCAACCACCAATACAATCTCTCCTTTGGGTGGTTTATTTTTGAAATGTGCTGCAACTTCAGCTAATGTACCCCGTACATTCTCTTCATATATCTTCGATATTTCCCGGCATACACTACAACGTCTTTCTGCTCCAAAGTATTGAATAAAATCTTCTAAAGTTTTCACCAATCGCATCGGGCTTTCATAAAAGACCATCGTTCTTTCCTCTGTTGCCAGTTGTTTGAACATTGTTTGTCTCCCCTTTTTCAACGGAAGAAATCCTTCAAATGTAAACCGGTTTACCGGCAGGCCGCTATTTACCAATGCTGGCACAAATGCTGTTGCGCCGGGTAAACATTCTACTTTAATATTGTTTTTTATGCACTCTCTTACAAGTAAAAAGGCGGGATCTGAAATGGCAGGTGTGCCTGCATCTGTTATTACAGCCATCGTTTTACCTGCAGCTAACTGGTCTATAAGATGCTGTAATATCTTATGCTCATTGTGTTGGTGATACGGAGAAAGCGGCTTATGTATATTATAGTGGGTCAGCAATTTAGATGAGGTACGGGTATCCTCACACAAGATTACATCTACCTGTTGCAGCACTTCAAGCGCGCGTAAGGTAATGTCCTTTAAATTGCCTAATGGTGTAGGAACGAGGTAAAGCATGCTTAACGTTCAATGGTTAAATTGTTTAATTGCTGAATGAGTATCGGCCATTAACAATTTAGCCATTGAACAATTAAACAATATTTGTATTAGTTGATCAATTCAATCTCGTAAAATTCCATTACAGGGTTTGCGAGTAATTTTTTGCTTGCTTCTTCAGCAGCTTTCTTTGCTTCTTCTTCCGAAGCTGCTTCTATCTGTAGTGTAATATGCTTACCAATACGCACATCTTCTATTGAGTTAATCCCAAGATTTTGTAAACCTGATAATACCGCTTTACCCTGGGGGTCCAATAAATCTTTCAAAGGCATTACCTTGATCTGAACATTATAAGTCATTATGCATGTTGTTTGAGGCCCAAAGATAAAATAACATATACAACAAACACAACCGGAACAGCAAGCCATTTTAAAAGTATTGCTGCAATAATTGCGATGAGGATGAGTAAAAACTTAGGCCAGTTATTTTTAAAGCTAAAATCTTTGAATTTAAGTGCCATCATCGGCAACCTGCTTACCATCAGGTAACTTACCACAATGCTGATCGCATACCAGAACCATTTGTTGGCTTTGAGCAGGATAAGCCAGTTCATATCAGTATAGGCATAGATGAGTGGGAATGATGCAACTAACAGCCCGGCTGCCGGTATGGGTACTCCTTTAAAGCCATGGCTCTGTGTCGTATCTATATTGAACCTCGCCAGCCTGTATGCACCCGCACACGGAATGATGAATGCTGGCAAAAGCCATAAAATACTCTCATTTAATCCGCCTTCCTGCTGGGCACAGGCATAACGCAGGTATTGATACACGATCATGCCTGGCGCCACCCCAAAACTTACAACATCTGCAAGTGAATCCAGTTGTTTGCCCATATCCGAAGGCACCTTAAGTAACCTCGCAACCAGCCCGTCAAGAAAATCGATGACAGCAGCGCAACCAATGTATAGGGATGCCCAATACATTCCTTCCGGAACGGCAATAAAGTTTTGCCCATCTGCATCTACGGTAGCAATAAGCCCGGGCTGCAAGATGCTTACAATCGCCATACAGCCAAAAACAAGGTTGAGCAGGGTGAATATATTTGGGATTTGCTTCATGTATTTATTGTTTCATGAATTTCAGTGCCTCTATTTTCAAAGTTTCCTTCTCACGGCATCTTTCGAAGCAGGAAGTGAAACATTGAAAATTATGAAACGATCGAAACTATATACTTATTATCTTTTCCTTTTCATTAATGCCTCTATCTCTTCTACCGTAACAGGTATGTTCTTCATCAGGTTCGCATTACCATTTTTCGTCAACCACACATTATTTTCTATGCGAATGCCCATCTGCTCTTCCTCAATGTAAATACCTGGTTCTACAGTCAATAGCATACCAGGCTTCAATGGCAGTGTTCTTGTACCCAGGTCATGTACATCTATACCTAAGTGGTGAGAAATGCCATGATATAAATACTTCCTGTATGCCCTATTTTCCTTGTCTTCGTTCTTTAGGTCTGCTTTATTTAGCAACCCTATTTTAATAAACAACCTCGTTGCTTCTTCACCAGCCTTTTCTGTATAATCCACCACGCTAATGCCTGGTTTCAAAATGCTTTTGCAATAGTTATGTAAGTCAAGACAGGCATTGTAGACTTCTTTCTGACGCTTAGAAAATTTCCCGTTTACCGGAACCGTTCTGGTCAGGTCTGCATTGTAACCACCGTAGGCTGCACCAAAGTCCATCAATATTAATTCACCATCTTTACATTCTTCGTTATTAAACACATAATGCAAGGTCCTTGCTCTGTCGCCGCTTGCAATAATGCTTCCATACGCTTCTCCTTTTGCCCTGTTTCGTAGAAACTCGTGCATAATTTCGGCTTCTATCTCATACTCCATAACACCCGGTTTTATAAAACCAAGCAGGCGTCTGAAAGCTTTTTCCGTAATGTTTATCGCTTCTTGTATTACTTCTACTTCATATTTTGTCTTTACTGCACGCAGGTTTCGCATTATCTGCGCTGCACGGTGGTATTTATGCAGCGGGTAACGTTGCATCATCTGCTGAATGAACCTGTAGTCTCTAGTTGGCAACAAGTTTGACTTACGGTCATTCTCATTCGTATTCAGATAAATGTTGTCAACCTGGTGTATCCACGTCTGCAGCAAAGCATCCAGGTTTTCCAGCCATATCACTGTAGTTATGCCTGACATTGCTGTGCCTTCAGCCGCTCTCAGTCTTTTGCCATCCCACTTCTCTTTCAGTTCCACTGGTTTTACCAGCACCAGTACTTCTCTGCCTTTAGGATCTGGGTTATCCGGGTATAAAATGACCATTGTATCCTCCTGGCTAATGCCTGAAAGCCAATACAGGTCGCTATTCTGTACAAAACGGTACAGCGCATCGCCATTAGTCGTCAGCTCATCATTGCTATTGAATATGGCTATGCTGTTTGGCAGCATTTCCTTTACAAACCTTTTCCTGTTTTCTACAAACAATTGGGGATCAATCGGCAAATGTTTCATATGCGCTCGTTTTTACTTGATAATCATATCCTTATCATCCAATATTTTAAGGAACGGCTGCAAGTTACAAGTTTCATCGTTTGGTTGAATTTATAATTGGAAACGCAACAAAATCAAGGAAAAAGTTCTTTTGGAGGCGCTTGCAAATGAGAAAAAATAATTGTACTTTCCATAATTAATTATCTACATTTGTTAATCCAATGGGCAGTCCATCCATTTCTCTTGAACGTTTCAAACGTAAATGTTTTTGGGCTTTTGGTTTACTGAACTTGGCTTTAAATTTTTTTTTATGAACATTTACGTTGGAAACTTGAACTGGGGTATGACCAGTGATGACCTGTACAACTTGTTTGCCCCATTTGGCGAAGTTGCTTCAGCAAAAATTATTACAGACAAATTCAATAACAACCGTAGCAAAGGTTTCGGTTTTGTTGAAATGCCAGATGCTGATGCAGCTAAAACAGCTATCAGCCAATTAAACGAAACTGAACTTGAAGGCCGCAAAATTGTGGTTAACGAGTCTGCACCACGCGAAGACAACGGCGGCGGTGGCGGCGGTTTCAAAAAGAAAAGCTTTGGCGGCGGCGGTGGTGGATTCAATCGCGGCGGTGGCGGCGGTGGATTCAACCGTGGCGGCGGCGGCGGTGGTTACAATCGTAACCGCGGTGAAGGTGGCGGCGGATACAATCGCTTCTAATCTCATCAACAAACTATATAAAAAGCCCCTGCTAATTACAGGGGCTTTTTAATTTTCAGATTTGATATCTCAGATTTGAAATTAGTACCCTGCAGACATGGACGTATGTTTTATAGTTTAGTATAAGCCAATTTCAAATCTGAAATATCAAATCTCAAATCCCTTCCGCTATCGCCCTTGCCGCTATCCATCCACTCGTCCAGGCATGTTGAAAATTGAAGCCTCCCGTAATGCCATCTATATCCATAATCTCTCCGGCAAAGTATAATCCCGGTACCAGTTTACTCTCCATTGTGTTCGCATCTATCTCCGAAAGTTTTACCCCACCACAAGTCACAAATTCTTCTTTAAATGTGGTCTTGCCTCTCACCTCTAAACGTTGCACTACCAGGTTTTGAATTAGCTTGTTCTGCAGTTTAGATGGTAGCTCTGCCCACCTCATCTCTTCATTCACTTCGCTTTGTTGTAATAAGTACAGCCATAGCCGGGATGGTAATCCAAACGGATTTTTATTCCCAATCTTTTGAGAAGAAAACTGCGATCGAAGCCCATCCCATTGTTCCCGCAATGTCTGCTCATTATAACCAGGTAGCCAGTTTATCAATATGTTGAACTGGTATTTTTTTTCTTCAAGCACACGGGCGCCCCATGCTGACAAACGCAACACTACAGGTCCGCTCAGTCCCCAATGTGTAATAAGCAACGGCCCCTCTTCAGCCAGCTTTGTGTCAGCTACTTTTACAATAGCTTTTTCCACGCTTACACCCATCAACTGTGTAATACTACTGGCAGGTATATTAAAGGTGAATAAAGATGGTACGGGATGCTCTATCGTATGTCCCAGGTTTTTGATCCAATCAAATTGAGAAAGTTTAGGGAATCCCCCACAGGCTATACATACATAGTCTGCCTGTAATATTGTTTCGTTGGACAGTGTGATGGTGAAAAAAACTGCATCCTTTTTTATTTCTCTTACATCTGCATTAAGTTGAACACCTACTTTATACTTTGTGGCTTCGTTTAATAAGCAGTCAATGATGGTCTGAGAATTATCTGTGACAGGAAACATTCTCCCATCCTTCTCGGCTTTTAAACTTACACCACGCTCCTTATACCATTCAATTGTATCCGAAGTATTAAACCAATGAAAAGTCTTTTTGAGAAAATTCTTACCCCGGGGATATTTTGTTGTCAGTTCACCTATATCAAAACATGCATGCGTTGTATTGCACCGGCTCCCACCACTCACTTTCACTTTTGATAACAGTTTGCTACTCTTTTCCAGTATCACCACTTCCAATGACGGGTTTTGCCGCGCAGCATTCACTGCACAGAAAAAACCTGCGGCGCCGCCTCCTATTACAATTAACTTTTGTTGCATAGTACCTTATCTATTAAAAAAGGTATATAAAGTAATTCATACCTCATATACCTTCCTGCAATCTTATATCAGTGTTATTAAAAATAGCTGGTATTCAGGTTGCTGTTTTGTTTTTCAGCAGCTTCTATTATACTGTAATCAGACAAAATGAGCGCTTTATCTTTCTTAACACAAATGTTGTGTTCGAAGTGTACTGACGCTTTACCATCTTTTGTACGCACAGTCCAACCATCTTCTTCTGTATAGACGTCTTTTTTCCCAAGATTGATCATTGGTTCTATGGCAAGTGTCACATTCTCCGCCAGTTTAGTTCCTGTCCCTTTTTTACCATAGTTAGGTACTTGTGGATCTTCATGCATCGTCTTGCCTATGCCGTGCCCCACCAGTTCTCTCACTACACCATAGCCATGTTTTTTTTCAGTATAATCTTGTATGGCAAACGCAATATCACCTATACGATTACCAGCTACAGCTTTCTCTATACCCTTGTACAAAGACGCTTTGGTTACTTTCACCAGCTCTATTACTTCAGGCTTGGCATCACCTAAAATAAAGGTATAAGCATGCTCACCTACATAGCCATCTCTTGTAATACCACCATCTATAGTTACAATATCGCCATCTTTCAATACTACATTGTTGGGAAATCCATGCACCACAACATCATTTACAGAAGCGCAGATATTATGCGGATATCCATGGAATTTATAGAACGTGGGAATACCCTTATGATCTAATATAAATGCTTTACAGAAAGCATCTATTTCCATTGTTGTCATACCCGGTTTAAGAATTTTTGCCACTTCGCCAAGCATAGTGCTCACGAGCGTAGCATTCGTCTTCATTATACGAATCTCGTCTTCCGTTTTATAGTGAATCATATTCGGCCTCCTGCTCATAGTTTGTATAAAAAAGAAACCTGTTAGTACTAGCCCAACAGGTCTCCAATATTAATTCATTGATCTTACTAAAAACCTCCTGGGGTTGTCAGTGCCTGACGGCCCTGAACGCGTCCACCTTTCATCAATCCATCATATTCTCTCATCAACAGGTGTGTTTCGATCTGTTGTAATGTATCGAGGATTACAGCAACCATGATCAGTAGTGACGTACCACCGAAGAATGTGCTGAAGCCTTGTGTTACACCCAAACGTTGTGCAAAACCTGGTAAGATACCAACTACTGCAAGGAAGATAGCTCCCGGCAAAGTGATCTTATCCATAATAGCACCAATATAATCTGCAGTTGGCTGGCCTGGTTTAACACCCGGAATAAATCCGTTGTTACGTTTCAGGTCTTCACTCATCTGCTTAGGATTAAAGATCAACGCGGTATAAAGGAACGTGAAGCCGATAACCATTACAGCATAGATGATCATGTACCATGCATTGCTGTGATCGTTAAAGATTCTCACCAGACCTTTTGCAGATTCCAGGTTAGTAAATGAAAACAAAGTAGGAAGGAACATGATCGCCTGGGCGAAGATGATCGGCATTACACCAGAGCTGTTCACTTTCAAAGGAAGGAACTGTCTTGCACCACCGAACTGTCTGTTACCTATAATTTGTTTTGCATAGTTCACCGGAACTTTTCGTACACCTTGTACAAGGATGATCAATCCCATGATGATCGCTATCATAATAGCAATTTCCACCAGGAATATCAACAATCCACCGCCGCCTCTTGTTTGCTTTGCACCAAACTCCTGGATCAAGGACTGAGGTAAGCGGGATAAGATACCAACCATGATGATGATAGATGTACCGTTACCCAAACCTTTATCCTGGATCTTCTCACCTAACCACATTACAAACAATGTACCTGCAGTTAATACGATTAATGTAGAAGCAAAGAAGAATGGCTTATATGCCGGAATAATTGCTTCTGCATAACCCGGACTGTTCAGATAAGCTACATATGCACCAGCCTGGAAAGCTGTTACGATCACTGTAAGGTATCTTGTCCACTGGTTAATTTTTTTACGTCCGCTTTCTCCTTCTTTCTGGATCTTCTGTAGCTGGGGAACCAGGATGGTCATCAACTGCATGAAAATAGAAGCAGAGATATAAGGCATGATACCTAACGCAAGAATAGATGCCTGTGAGAAGGCTCCCCCAGCGAAAGTATCGAAGAGTCCTAATAAACCGTTTTGGCTGTTTTTAGCTTTTGCTGCTTCCAGCAAAAGAGGGTTGATGCCAGGCAATACAATCTGGGTACCTACTCTGTACACTAACAAAAGTCCAAGGGTTACAACAATCTTGCTGCGTAACTCTTCTATACTCCAGATATTCTTAAGAGTTTGAACTAGTTTTTTCACTGAAATGTGATTAATTGTGTGATCGCTTTCAAACCAACAAAGACGCGTCACTGACGCGTCTGTCAAATATCGCTAAAATTATTTCAAAATTTCAACGCTACCACCAGCAGCTTCAATAGCAGCTTTTGCTTTATCGCTGATCGCGTTTATTTTGAATGTTACTTTCGCTTTCAATTCACCGTTACCCAGGATTTTCACCAGGTCAGTGCGGTTGATTAAACCATTGATATACAAATTCTCCAGTGAGAACTCAGTGAAACCATATTTTTCAACCAGTTGGTCTACCTGACCTAAGTTAAATACTTTGTATTCAACGCGGTTGTTGTTTTTGAAACCACGCTTAGGAATTCTTCTCTGAATTGGCATCTGACCACCTTCATGAGCATTTTTACGTTGATAACCAGCACGGCTCTGACCACCTTTGTTACCTTTTGTAGATGTACCACCTTTACCAGATGCTTCACCACGACCTAAACGTTTTTCTTTGTGCGTAGAACCTTCAGCAGGTTTTAAATTGTGCAGTTTCATACTATTTGATTTTTTACTCAACGGGGAATCTCCCCTCGCTTATTATATAAAAATATGTGACAAACTTCCACCCGTCAGTTTTACTGACAGGGTAGCAAATGTAAGGGATACTGAGTGAATAATAATAATGCTAATTCCAAAAATGTTAAAAACATTTTGGAATTAGCACATTACTTTATCTTAAGCTTAGTTATTTACTTGCTCAACTTTCACCAGGTGGTTAACTTTAGTAACCATACCTAAAATCTGCGGCGTAGCTTCAACTTCTTTAGAAGAATTCAGCTTATTCAAACCCAAAGCTTTCAAAGTCAGTTTCTGACGCTCTGGTCTGTCTATCGCGCTTTTAACTTGTGTTATTTTAATCTTTGCCATAATCAAAGTCCTTTTATCAAGTCATTTCAGTCATTGGTCATTAGTCATATTCAATGACTTTCTGGCTTACTGACTTATTGACTAAAATTTATCCGTTAAAAACTTTCTTTAATTGCAGGTTACGTTGTTTAGATACAGCAACCGGCTCACGTAACAATGTCAAAGCTTTGATAGTAGCTTTTACCACGTTGTGAGGGTTTGCAGAGCCCAGGCTTTTTGCCAGAACGTCTGTAATACCAGCGCTTTCCAAAACAGAACGCATGCTACCTCCGGCGATTACACCAGTACCATGAGCAGCTGGTTTAATCATTACTTTAGCAGCGCCTTCTTTAGCCCACTGATCATGAGGGATAGTACCATGTCTGATAGGAACCTTTACCAGGTTCTTTTTAGCATCTTCTATTCCTTTTGTAATAGCTTCCTGAACTTCTTTCGCTTTTCCTAAGCCCTGACCAACGACACCTTGTTCGTTACCCACAACCACTAAAGCTGAGAAACTGAAAGTACGGCCACCTTTGGTAGTTTTTACCACACGGTTAATGGCAACAACTTTCTCTTTCAGTTCCATGTCGCCACTGGCTTTTACTTTATTTAAGTTTACTTTAGACATTTATATCGATTTACGATGTACGATTTAATTTTTTAAGACCAGATTAGAATTGCAGGCCGCCTTCTCTTGCACCGTCCGCAACCGCTTTTACACGGCCATGGTACAGGTAACCACCACGATCGAAAACTACTTCTTTGATGCCTAATTCTACAGCTTTACGTCCTGCAACAGCACCAGCAAGTTTAGATTTCTCAGATTTAGTTACTTTCTGCGCCTGGATATCTTTATCTTTTGTAGAGGCAGAAACCAAAGTTTTGCCATTTACGTCATCAATAATTTGTACATACGTGTCGCTGTTACTGCGAAACACAGACAATCTTGGCTTTTGGGCAGTACCCGCTACTTTCTTGCGAATTCTATAACGGATTTTCTGTCTCCTTACAACTTTAGCGTCCATTGTTGTTTATTTTATGTCTCCGATACTGCCGGAGGTTAATTTGAAATTTTGATAGTTTGATGCTGAGCCGGTAAAAGAGTTTTAAACCAGCTCAGTATCAAATTAATATTATTTACCAGCAGCTTTACCAGCCTTACGACGGATAACTTCATCGCTGTACTTAACACCTTTTCCTTTGTACGGCTCAGGCTTACGAAGGCTTCTCAGTTTAGCAGCCACCTGACCCAGTAATTGTTTGTCAATTCCCTCAAGAAATATTTTAGGGTTTTGACCTTTTTCAGTTACAGTAGTAACTTTCAATTCGCTAGGGATAGCGATAAGAATATTGTGAGAGTAACCTAAAGAAAGATCTAACATGTTGCCTTGGTTTGCAGCTTTGTAACCTACACCCACAAGCTCCAGTTCTCTCTTGTATCCATCAGTTACACCTTTAACAAGGTTTGCGATCAATGCGCGGTATAAACCGTGCAATGCTTTGTGACGGATCTGATCAGTAGGACGGCCAACATTGATAACGCCATCTTTTACTTCTACTTTGATATCGCGGTCTACAGCCTGTGAAAGTTCGCCTTTAGGCCCTTTTACTTTTACTACGTTATCTGCACCTACAGTGATTGTAACGCCGCTAGGAACTGTAACCGGTTTCTTACCTACACGTGACATAATAAATAAATTAAATAAGTTTTATTCAATACTGCTTTCGCAGTTCTTTTTTTGAAAATGTAACCTGGCAAAGTGTTCAGTTCCGCGTAGAAAACTTAATTATCATTGACAGGCAAAAAGCCTGAAAACCATTTTCAAATTTCCAAGCTAATGTCTTATTGCTATTAATAGATGTAGCAAAGCACTTCACCACCTACGTTATCAGCTTTTGCTTGCTTATCAGTCATTACACCTTTAGATGTGCTGATGATTGCAACGCCTAAGCCATTGATAACTCTTTTGAATTCATCAGGCTTAGCGTACTGGCGCAAACCAGGGCGGCTAACCCTTTCCAAAGAGCGGATAGCAGGTTGTTTAGTCTGAACATCATACTTCAAAGCTATTTTGATAAGGCCTTGTTTCGTATCATCTTCGAACTTGTATTTCAGAATGTAACCCTGATCGTACAGGATCTCTGTCATACGCTTTTTCAAATTAGACGCAGGAATTTCCACTATTCTGTGACCTGCCATCTGTGCGTTACGAATCCTTGTCAGGAAGTCTGCTATAGGATCAGTTACCATAATTATGTCGAATTACTTCAGTTAAAAATTGTTGTTTGTGTCTCTGAGAAAACTACCAGCTAGCTTTCTTTACACCAGGGATTTTACCATCCAATGCCATGTCACGGAACATTACCCTGGATAAACCGAAATAGCGGATATATCCTTTAGGACGACCAGATAATTGACAACGGTTTTTTAAACGAACAGGGGAAGCGTTGCGTGGTAATTTGTCCAACGCAGCATAGTCACCGGCAGCTTTTAATGCAGCACGTTTCTCTGCAAATTTTTCTACCAATGCTTCACGCTTTCTTTGTCTGGCTTTAATTGATTCTTTTGCCATGTTTGATAGTTTCTGTTTTCAGACGGTTCCCGGTTCCATTGCTGTAATCAGGCCTGCCTGGAATTTATATTAGTTATTGTCCTTTTTGATGTTTTTGAAAGGCAATCCCATTTCTTTCAACAATTCGTAAGCTTCTTCGTTTGTATTCGCTGAAGTAACGAAAGTGATATCCAGACCAGTGATTTTGCTCACTTTATCGATATCGATTTCAGGGAAGATGATTTGCTCAGTAACACCTAAAGTGTAGTTACCGCGACCATCAAATGCCTTGTCGCTGATACCTTTGAAGTCACGAACGCGTGGTAAAGCCACAGCGATCAAACGATCAAGGAACTCATACATTTTCTCGCCACGCAGTGTAACACGCGCGCCGATCGGCATTCCTTTACGTAACTTAAAGTTTGAGATGTCTTTTTTAGACAAAGTAGGAACAGCTTTCTGACCAGTGATCATTGTCAGCTCTTCTACTGCGATGTCTACCATCTTCTTGTCAGTTACAGCACCATTAACACCACGGTTAACGCAGATTTTTTCCAATTTAGGAGTCTGCATAATGCTATCGTAACCGAATTTTTTCATTAAGGCAGGTACAACTTCAGCTTTGTACTTATCTGCCAATCTCGGAGTGTATTTAGTAGTACTCATTATTTAATGGCCTCCCCGGATTTTTTTGATATACGAACTAATTTTCCATTCTCCCTGGAACGCTTAACTTTCGCTGGTGCGCCAGCTTTTGCGTCCCACAACATTACGTTGCTGATGTGGATGGGAGCTTCCTTCTTTACAATACCACCTTTAGTGTTCTGGGCAGAAGGTTTAGTGTGTTTAGTAATGATGTTCACACCTTCTACTACCACGCGACCTTTGTCGATGATCACCTCTAATACCGTACGAGGTTTCTTCAGGTCCTTATCATCTCCGGCAATCACAACTACTGAGTCGCCTTTTTTGATATTGTATTTAGGTTTAAATCTGTTGCTCATTTTTTATTTTTTATGAAGTCAACGCTATTGCTTTCTTCTTTTGTTGTGGCTTTAGCCCCCAACTAGTCGTTATCAAACACCGTTTTGGGGCGGCAAAGGTAAATATTTTTTCTTATTTCCCTGTTGCAATTATAACACCTCTGGTGCCAGAGAGATAATCTTCATGTAACCTTTATCACGCAGCTCTCTAGCTACTGGTCCGAAGATACGAGTACCTCTTGGTTCGTCAGAGTTGTTAAGCAGTACCACAGCATTGTCGTCAAAACGGATGTAAGAACCGTCTTTGCGACGTAATTTATTCTTGGTACGTACAATAACAGCTTTAGAAACTGTACCTTTCTTAATGCCACCGGCTGGGATCGCGTCCTTTACAGTTACAACGATCTTGTCACCGATTTTTGCATAATCCTGGCCTGAGTTACCCAGAACCCTGATACAAAGTACTTCTTTAGCGCCGCTGTTATCAGCTACATTTAGCCTGCTTTCTTGCTGAATCATTTTTATTCGCTTTGAGTTCTTTCGTTTTCAAAAGAACAATTAAAACAATGTTACTCAGAGGCTATAATCCCAAAAGAGGAACGATAGCTTGGATTCCGAATTACTATTTAGCTTTTTCAACTACTTCTACCAGTCTCCAGCGTTTTGTTTTGCTCAGAGGACGAGTTTCCATAATCTTAACGATATCACCGATACCGCACTCATTTTTTTCATCGTGCGCATGGAACTTGGTAGTCTTTTTCACGAACTTACCATAGATAGGGTGTTTTACTTTTCTTTCAACAGCTACAGTAACAGTTTTTGTCATCTTGTTGCTGCTAACGATCCCGATCCTTGTTTTACGCAAATTTCTTTCAGCCATTTTATTTACTTTTTAGCTTTGAGCTCCGAGTTGTCCACTCTGAGCAATTTTATTAATCACCTCGTGTGGCAGCCGTAGCTTAACAATCGAGGCTCATAGCTTTATTTTGCTAATTCTCTTTTTTTCACTTCTGTTTTCAGACGAGCGATGTCCTTTCTCAGGTTACGGATGCTGATAGGGTTCTCCAGGGGAGATATCGCATGCGCAAACTCAAGCTTTTTTAAACGTTGCTGATCTTCACTGATACGTGCGCTCAGGTCAGTATCGCTCAGGTCTTTCAAACTTTTGTTGAAGTCGAATTTTGTTGCCATTGTTTTAATTTTTTTGATTTGAACTACTTAGTTATTCACCCTGTGTTTCAAATCTATTCCTTACGATTACGCTTGCAAGTCTCTTCTTACAACGAATTTTGTTTTGATCGGTAATTTCTGTGCAGCTAACAACATAGCTTCCTGTGCTACCTCTTTAGAAACACCGTCGCATTCGAAAAGAATACGTCCTGGTTCTACAACAGCAGCCCAAAATTCAGGGTTACCTTTACCTTTACCCATCCTCACTTCAAGTGGCTTGCGGGTAACGGATTTGTCAGGGAATACTCTGATCCAAACATTACCTTCACGTTTCATTGCACGTGTCATTGACTGACGTGCAGCTTCGATCTGGCGGTTTGTCAACCAGATTGGTTCCAAAGCTTTTAAAGCATAAGAGCCAAACGCAATGTAAGTACCTCTTTTAGCTACTTCACGGATGCGGCCCTTTTGCATCTTCCTATGTTTCGTTCTTTTTGGCTGTAACATAGCTCAGTTTCGAGTTTTTAGTTCCAGGCTCACAAGGAGCCGGAACAGTATTATTCAATTAATAGTATTCCTGCTTTGGCTGTGCTACTTACAGGTACCTTTTTGAAACTTAGTTTCTTCTGTCTCTTCTATCTCCACCACCTCTTCTATCTCCACCACCTCTTCTGTCTCCGCCACCTCTTCTGTCATCACCGCCTCTTCTATCGTCGCCACCTCTTCTTTCACCACCTTCGTTCTTGCCGCTGATGATGTTAGGGTTCAGTTCGCGTTTACCAAGTACTTCACCTTTACAGATCCATACTTTGATACCGATTTTTCCGTAAACAGTCTGTGCAAATACACTTGCATAGTCTATGTCCATACGGAATGTATGAAGAGGTACACGACCTTGTTTAAATTCTTCGCTACGAGCGATCTCAGCACCACCCAAACGGCCGCTTACTTTTACTTTGATACCTTCAGCACCCATACGAAGTGAAGAAGCTATCGCCATTTTGATAGCGCGTTTGAAGTTGATACGGTTTTCGATCTGCCTTGCAATAGTGTCACCCACTATGTTCGCATCCAGTTCAGGGCGACGTATTTCAAGAATGTTGATCTGCACATCTTCTTTACCTGTCAATTTCTTCAACTCTTCTTTGATACGGTCAACCTCGTTACCACCTTTACCTATGATGATACCAGGTTTGGAAGTATGTATAGTTACGATCAATTTACCCAGTGTACGCTCTATAACAATTTTAGAGATTCCACCTTTGTTGATACGTGCATTCAGGTATGTTCTGATCTTGTTGTCTTCGATCAATTTGGTAGCAAAATCTTTTTTGCTGCCGTACCAGTTACTCTCCCATCCGCGGATGATACCTAACCTGTTACCAATAGGATTTGCTTTCTGACCCATATAATGGTTTGTAAGGTTTTATTAATTATTTGAATCAACGATTATAGTTACATGGTTGCTGCGTTTACGTACTCTGTAACCGCGACCTTGTGGTGCCGGGCGCATGCGTTTCAGAACACGGGCTCCGTCAACAAAAACTGTTTTTACCACCAGGTTTGCATCGGCTGCGCTTTTACCATTGTTTTTTTGCTCCCAGTTGCTAATAGCACTCTTCAACAGTTTTGCTAACGGTGTAGCATTGTGCTGAGGGTGATATTCCAGGATAGCCAGAGCTTTTTCCACTTGCATTCCGCGTATTACATCTGCCAGTAAACGCATCTTGCGTGGGCCTGTTGGATAATTTTTAAGTTTCGCTACTGCTTCCATTTTCTTATTTATTTACAATCTGAAACCAGGGTTTCAAATTAGAAAGTAATTATTTTTTAGTACCTGCGTGTCCTTTAAAGTTTCTAGTCGGTGCAAACTCGCCCAGTTTGTGGCCTACCATAAATTCCGTTACATAAACCGGAATGAATTTGTTGCCATTGTGTACTGCGAAAGTGTGACCTACGAAATCAGGAGTGATTGTAGAACGACGACTCCAGGTTTTAATAACACCTCTTTTGTTTTTGCCTTCGTTGATCGCTAACACTTTTCCTTCAAGCGTTGCATCTACATAAGGACCTTTTTTAATCGAACGAGCCATATTGTAGTTGTTTGTTTATTTGTCCCGATCCGGCAGGACCGGGACCATTTTAACAATAAAATTGTTATTTACTTAATTTTTTACCATTGCGGCGTTGGATGATCATCTTGTCAGAACCCTTGCCTCTTGTTCTGGTAATTTCACCTTTAGCGTATTTACCAGTTCTAGAACGTGGGTGACCACCTGATGCTCTACCTTCACCACCACCCATCGGGTGATCTACCGGGTTCATCGCAACACCACGAACACGTGGGCGGATACCTTTCCAGCGGTTAGCACCTGCTTTACCAGCAGTTCTAAGGCTGTGGTCGCTGTTGCTTACAACACCTACAGTAGCGTAGCAATTGATCAATACTTTACGCAATTCACCAGAAGGCATTTTCAATACTGCGTATTTCTCTTCTTTGTTCGACAATTGAGCAGAAGAACCTGCGCTTCTTGCCAGTTTACCACCCTGACCTGGTTGCATTTCAATGTTGTGAATCATAGTACCCAAAGGCATATTCTTCATCTGTAATGCGTTACCAATTTCAGGAGCAACTTCGTCACCAGAGATTACAGTTGTACCAACTTGTAAACCCTGAGGAGCGATGATATATCTTTTCTCACCATCAGCATATTGCAACAAAGCGATGAATGCTGTACGGTTTGGATCGTATTCGATAGAAACAACTTTAGCCTGGATATCTTTTTTATCGCGCTTGAAGTCAATTATACGGTAGTGTTTTTTATGACCACCACCCATATAACGCATTGCACGACGACCCTGAGCATTACGACCACCTGTGCTGTGAAGCGGCTCTAACAAGCTTTTTTCTGGCTCATTAGTAGTGATTTCAGCATAAGCATTACCGATTCTCCATCGGGTGCCTGCGGTCATTGGTTTAAATTTCTTTAATGCCATTTTCTTTTCTTTTGTGCGAATTTCTCAGCTTCGCCTGCTATAAATTAAATGTTTGCGTATAAATCAATTGCTTCACCTTCAGCTACAGTTACGTAAGCTTTTTTGTAGGCAGGTTTTACACCTTTTACAAAACCAGCTTTAGTATAACGTGTTTTGTTTTTGCCTGGAACAACAACTGTATTTACATCAACAACAGAAACATTGTAAAAAGTTTCAATTGCTTTTTTGATTTCCAATTTGTTTGCCTTGCGGGCTACTTTGAAAGCATATCTCCTCAGTTTTTCCTGTTGAGCGTTTGCTTTTTCAGTAAGAATTGGTTTTACTAATATTTCGTTCTGTCTCATTTTATCTCAGTTGAGAACCTGTCAGCGACAGGCAGATTTTGATAATTATTTTCTTATGCCTCTACTGTGTTGTCCTGCTCAGAAAACATTTTAGCTGTGTTTTCAGTCAATACAAGAACATCTGCGTTTACAATATCATAAGTGTTCATGTCCGCCAGCAATGTGCTTCCTACAGAATACACGTTACGTGCGCTCAGGTACAGGTTGTCATTGTATTCAGGTAAAACAAACAATGTTTTTTTACCGTTTATGTTCAAGCTTTTCAGCACTTCTACAAACTCTTTAGTTTTAGGTGCGTCATAGTTGATATCTTCTACAACAACGATTGCGTTTTCTTTAGCTTTATAAGCAAGTGCAGACATTTTAGCAAGGTCTTTTACTTTCTTGTTCAGCTTAAAGTCGTAAGCATGAGGCTTAGGTCCAAAGATGGTACCACCACCTTTATACAAAGGGTTACGGATGTTACCTTTACGGGAACCACCAGTACCTTTTTGACGGTGCAATTTGCGGCTGGCACCTTTTACTTCAGCACGGGTCTTTACTTTGTGCGTACCCTGACGCTGAGCAGCCTGGTATTGTTTAACGGCCAGGTATAAAACGTGGTCGTTAGGCTCAATACCGAATATATCGTCCGGAAGTTCGATAGACCTACCGGTTTTTTGTCCTTTTGTATTTAAAACTTCTACTTGCATGATACTTCGGATTAATGATTTTATTTCTGGATTAAAACGATAGAACCGTTATGGCCAGGTACAGAACCTGTAACCAGGATGTAGTTCTTTTCAGGGAAAATCTTAACCACTTTCAGGCCTTTGATTTTCACACGGTCACCACCCATACGTCCTGCCATTCTCATACCTTTAAATACACGGGAAGGATAAGATGAACCACCGATAGAACCCGGCGCTCTTTGACGGTCGTGTTGGCCGTGAGACTGTTCGCCCACACCGCTAAAACCATGACGTTTTACAACACCTTGAAAACCTTTACCTTTTGTAGTGCCAACAATTTCAATCTTGTCGCCTTCAGCAAAGATGTCAACGGTAACTGTTTCGCCTAAATTTTTATCCAGAGAATAATCGCGAAATTCTTTAACGAATTGCTTAGGAGCTGTTTGGGCTTTAGAGAAGTGATTTAATTCGCCCTTTGTAGAATGCTTTTCTTTTTTGTCGCCAAAAGCTAACTGCAAAGCATTGTAACCATCTGTATCTACAGATTTAACTTGTGTTACAACGCAGGGACCAGCTTCAATGATGGTACAAGCCGTTTGCTTGCCATCGGGACTGAAGATGCTAGTCATCCCAATTTTTTTTCCAATAATTCCTTTCATTGTTTTGCGGTTTTTGCCCCGCAAGGTTGGAGGACTTTCCTTTATTTGCCGCTATCAATCCCGAGCGGAGTTAAAGGACTCAATCCTTGTTTGCCATCGACCTTTTCCGTTGTTCTGTTGCAATTGCAACAGGTAGAAGTACCGACGGTAAACAAACCTCGAAGGGCTTGTTTTTATGTACCTTCTTAACCCTTTTGCAAGGTTTAAGAAATTTATTCTGAATCAGAGCTCTTTTCTTCGCGGCATCTTACCGGGAATTGAGAGATGATAGTCATTCGATTTTATAAGAGCTACTTAATTTTCAAAGAAAATCAAGCAAGTATTACGCTTTGATCTCTACTTCAACACCTGAAGGCAGGTCTAACTTACTAAGCGCATCTACTGTTCTTGAAGAAGAAGTGTAGATATCCAACAAACGTTTGTGCGTGCAAAGTTGGAACTGTTCACGGCTCTTCTTGTTTACGTGTGGTGAACGCAGAACGGTAAAAATTTTCTTGTGCGTAGGCAAAGGAATTGGACCTGTTACTACTGCACCTGTACTGCGTACTGTTTTTACGATCTTCTCAGCAGATTTATCTACCAGGTTGTGATCGTATGACTGTAATTTGATTCTAATTCTTTGAGACATAGCCTTAACCCAATATTTCCTTTTGGGAGCGCGAAGGTAGAAATTAGTATTGTAACAGACAAGAAATTTGTGGATTATTTTTTATTTCCCGGATTAAATTTCAACAAAAATCCACAATGGGGATATGCAAAATTAAGGCTTTTCGATTTCATATCCCTGATAATTACCCTGTTAGCTCATAAACACGTTTTACACACATTTTTATGTTCCCAGTTTTCTCCAACGGCTGCGCGTAGACAAATAACATAGAATATTAATATATAAAATGAACTTTATCCAGGCATGGGCAATCTACTTTCAGTTGCTGTTGTAGACTAATGGCACATTACCGGCGACAAACTGCACAGATCGACAACAGCAATACTTCTATCACTGGCAAGCCTTCTCCGGGCTATTATAAAAAAACACAGCAATACCACTTGCTAGTTTTGACATGAATTTAAAATCAACGATTATGAAAACATTCATGTGCATCTTATTATCATTTTTTATCGTAGCGGCAAAAGCTGCTCCACGCCTAGATACCACTAAATCAACGTCTAAGAATGCCGGGGAAAATTATTGGGTGTTAGAGACGGGCAAGACTGGCAATAATAGCTATACCATTATTCGTTTCTATGATGCAGCTAGCAATCTTCTTGTAGAAAAGCGACTGGAAGATGTTGTATTAAAGGGTAATAGAGGCAGGGTACAGCGCCAGCTCAACAGAGCGTTGGAAGCATATTCTACCCAGTCTGCAGTTTATACTGATTACCTGGCAGTTTTAAGTAAAAGGCCGTAGCTCACCAAATCAGTCTCTTGATTTTAAGCATAATGAAGCCCCGTTCAGTCTTGAACGGGGCTTGTTGTATTACATTCGTTGATGGCTATTTGCTTATATAATTGAACTTTAAAACAAGCTTTGAGCCATCCGCTTCAGTTAAAGTTACAGACGTCGGGTATTTCCCGTTTGCCGCATCTACACTAAAAGAACTCGTATTGGTTTGTGAGTTCCCTGAATAACTCATTTGACGCACCTCTGTAGCAAACATTTTTTGTGCCCCCAATATCGGGCTATCATATAGCAATGACCAAAACAACTGATCACCTACTGTTGAGTAAGGGTTTATATAACGGGCTGTATAGGTTTCATTCAACTGTTCTGAGTACAAATATGTTCCTGACTGGCGTTTGCGAAGCTGCTGTATTAAATCGCCATCCGAATCATAAGAATAAGTAGTGGAGTCATAATCTTCTGTACCGGTATGTTTTACCATTATAGCCGGCCTGTTGTTCTTTATGGTGTAAGGTATAGTATCTGACCCTACAACCAATGCGCCTGACAGGTGTATTGCATATTTCACCGCATCATAGCCATTATTATTATAGCCAATAACGTTCACAACTTTATTTTGTGTATTCTCCACCTCTCCCCATTGAAGAGTTGTGAGCTGCCCATTACTATTATAGGCAATCGAATCTATGTGTACATATCTGTCTCTGTAAGCCACAAGTTTTCCATTTGAATAAGTAAAGAAAGTTGTATCCTGGTGAGTTGGATCTGTTGGCGAATATTGGATTATTTGTGATAGTACCTAGTTGGAGCCGTTGTTACCTGGATTAGGATTATCGTCTTTTTTGCATGATGCAAAAAAAAGTAAGGTACCGGCAATTGCAACAAGTGATTTTCTTTTCATTGTTCTGGTTTTTAAATTTAAAAAGCAGGAACGATATGCAGAATCAAATTAGTGTTCGTACTTTGAAATGTTTTCAAAGTTCCTCCTAGTCCCATTAATCCTCGCTGTGCCCATTTACAAGCAATGCGTTCATGTGTATCGGAAAGCCAAAATACTATTGATTAGTATAGACAAATTGTATCGAGCTGTTTTTTGGGGTTGGCATTTGAGCGTCTACCATTTCCATTGTTGTTACCTTCAATGGGAGCTTTCCTTGCTTTTCTATAACTGTCGTTGTCGATAAGACGCCGTTGGATATTTGTAGCTTTCTAGCACCTAAGCCTGGGTTTTGATACACCAATTCCCAGAATAATTGATCTCCCAGCGTGCTAAATGGTTGGTAGCAATCAGATGAATAAGCCATTTTCCGTTGTTGGCTAAATGATTGCCCGTTAAGATAGGTTGTCTCCATCATCTTAATCAAATCACCCTCTTTATCATAAGTATATATTATTGTGTCGCGGGTTACACCATGTTGTAGATATTTTGAGACAGGCAAACCTTTGCTTAATTTGTATGCAGTAACAGTTTGGTCTCCAAAGTGCCCTACCGGGATATCTGTTTTTGTAGCAACATCATTTCCATATTGAATACTGCACTTAGAAATAGTTTCATTGGTCAGTACCTCCTGCCACTTATAGCCAGTTAATCTTCCTTTTTCATCATAAGTCAATGAATCTATTACCTGGTATTTTTCTATGATAGATGCCAATCTCCCGTTCCTTGAAATAAAAGAGGTTGTGTCAAATCTTTTTTCTGTAGAATCAAAAATGATCATACTGGAAAGTACCATACCGGACTTATTTTCTTTACATGCATTGAGTAAGAACAAAGCAAATGTGGCAAACAGCCAATTCTTTTTCATAAAACATCATTTAGTCAATGGGAACAGGAACGTTGCTCTATCGCAGATTAGTGCTTTCTGACAATAAAAAAGCCCCGCTTTTCAGCGGGGCCGTATAGTAAGATAGGATTGAACTAATCTTAATCTTCAGATTTTGCTTTGCCTTTGTTCTTAGCGATCACTTCTTCAGCAATGTTGTTCGGAGCCGGGTTGTAGTGGCTGAATTCCATTGTTGATGTTGCACGGCCAGAAGACAATGAACGAAGCTGTGTTACATAACCAAACATTTCGCTCAAAGGTACTTTAGCCTTGATCACCTGCAGGTTTGCACGGCTGTCCATACCTTCCAACATACCACGACGACGGTTCAAGTCACCTGTTACGTCACCCATGTACTGGTCAGGAGTTAACACTTCTACTTTCATGATAGGTTCAAGCAATGTTGGTTTTGCTTTACGGCCTGCTTCACGGAAACCTGCTTTAGCACAAAGCTCGAAAGACATTGCATCAGAATCCACATCGTGGTAGCTACCGTCAAATACTCTTACTTTCATGTTGTTAACAGGGTAACCTGCTAATACACCTGTAGACATTGACGTTTCAAACCCTTTAGTGATAGCTGGTACAAACTCTTTAGGGATAGAACCACCGAAGAGGTCGTTCACAAACTGGAAGTTTTTACCGTCATTCTCTTTCAGCCATTCTTCATCAGCAGGGCCGATTGAGAATTGGATGTCAGCGAATTTACCACGACCACCAGATTGTTTTTTCAACACTTCACGGTGTTCTACTGTAGTACCGAAAGCCTCTTTATAAGCAACCTGAGGAGCACCCTGGTTTACTTCTACTTTAAACTCACGACGCATACGGTCAATGATGATCTCAAGATGCAGCTCACCCATGCCACGCAGGATAGTCTGACCGGTATCTTCATCTGTATTTACACGCAATGTTGGATCTTCTTCTACCAGTTTAGCGATAGCCATACCCATTTTATCCACGTCTACCTGAGTTTTAGGCTCAACCGCGATAGCGATTACCGGCTCAGGAATGAACATGTTTTCCAATGTGATCGGATGGTTTTCATCGCAAAGGGTATCACCGGTTTTGATCTCTTTGAAACCAACAGCCGCTCCGATATCACCAGCTTCGATGAAGTCGATAGGGTTCTGTTTGTTTGCAAACATCTTCATGATACGGCTGATACGCTCTTTTTTACCGCTTCTTACGTTCAATACATAAGAACCAGCATCCAGGTGACCAGAATAGCACCTGAAGAACGCCAGGCGACCTACGAATGGGTCGGTCATGATCTTGAACGCCAAAGCAGAGAATGGCGCTTTAGGATCTGCTTTACGAGTGATTGTTTCGCCAGTGTCAGGGTCTGTACCTACTGTATCTTCGATATCAACCGGAGAAGGCAGGTAACGGCAAACTGCATCCAGTGCAGTCTGTACACCTTTATTTTTGAATGAAGAACCGCACATCATCGGAACGATGCTCAGATCGATCGTTGCTTTACGGATTGCTTCATGCATTTCATCTTCAGAGATGCTGTTTGGATCTTCGAAAAATTTCTCCATCAGCTTGTCGTCGTACTCAGCTACAGCTTCTACCAGGCTAGCTCTCCACTCGTTTGCTTCTTCCACCATATCCGCAGGTACAGGGATTTCGTCAAAGGTCATACCTTCTGTTTCCATGTGCCAAACGATACCTTTCATTTTGATAAGGTCTACTACCCCCTGGAAGTTATCTTCAGCGCCGATCGGCAACTGTAAAGGCACAGCTTTAGCACCCAGCATTTCCTTCACCTGTTTTACCACGTTCAGGAAGTCAGCACCAGAGCGGTCCATTTTGTTTACGAAACCGATACGCGGAACTTTGTAACGGTTAGCCTGGCGCCATACTGTTTCAGATTGAGGTTCTACACCGTCAACCGCAGAAAACAGGGCGATAAGACCATCCAGTACACGCATAGAACGTTCCACTTCTACAGTGAAGTCCACGTGACCCGGAGTATCGATGATATTGAAAGAATATTTTTTAGTATTCGGCGTTGCTACTCCTTTTTCAGTAGGGAAATTCCATTGACAGCTTACTGCCGCTGAAGTGATAGTGATACCTCTTTCTTTTTCCTGCTCCATCCAGTCAGTAGTAGCTCCACCATCGTGTACTTCACCAATTTTGTGGATCATACCGGTGTAGCGCAGAATACGCTCAGTTGTAGTGGTTTTACCGGCATCAATGTGCGCGGCAATACCAAAGTTGCGTTGAAACTTCAAGTCCGCCATATACGATTATGTGTTTTTAGTTTTTAGAAAAATGGACACAATCATCCAAATTTCGAGGCGCAAAAGTAGTGAATTTAATAATAGCAACAGAAATCCCCATATTAAAAAGTTATGATTTAGCGGCCGGTTTTAAGGCTTTTGGGGATTTTGCCGGTTTTGGGAGGCTTATAAAAAACAAAACGGTTCATAATGAACCGTTTGTTAAGCGCACATGAGAATAAACCCTTTCCTATTTTCCTGTCTATAGTATATAAAATTTCTGTACTACCGGCACTTCTGGCGCAATGCTGTTTTCTTCTTCTATCATTTGTTTCAGGTCCTTTTCTATGTTTCTTGCAATTGCCGTCATAGGTGTGTCGGTAGGTTTGCTCTCAAAAGGGTCCTGCAGGTGTATTGCCATCTTTTCTATCAGTAGAAAAGACGCCGCAATAGCTATTACCATCGGAACCATCACCAGCCCTACGGCGTCTACCAATGCAAAAGGCAGCAGGAGCAAAAAGAAGTTCAATGCGAAATGTATATAAAGGCTATACGTCGCCGGGAATACCGTATTCTTAATACGCTCACACTTACCCATTGAGTCACAAAGGCGTGTGAAGGTTCTGTCCATTTCTACCTGTTGGTACTCATTTACCCAACCGGCATGTAATGCATAGTTCATGTCTTTTGCATGCTGCTCCAATATGGCAGCAGGCACATTATCGTACTTCCCCATTACATGAAGGTCTCTGCGGGAAACCAACCTGTCCAATCCTTTTAGTGGGTCAGTTTTCCTCAATGACTGGCCAAGGGCATAACACCAGGCTATCTGGCGTTTGATAAACCTGCTCTTAAAATGAGCCACTTCCTGCGGATTGCCGGCGTCATTAATAAAGGTGAGGACTTGCCTGCTTAGTGAGCGGGAGTCATTTACAATAGCGCCCCAGATAATGCGGGCTTCCCACCACCTGTCATAGGCCTGGTTAGAACGAAAGGCTAGCAACAGCGATATAACCGTGCCCATAATAGCGAGTACTGCGATAGGAATGGAGATTAATTTAGTATCGGTATTATGGTAAAAGATTTCAATCGCGATTGTGTACACTGATACAATCAGCAACTCATATTTTATTTTTCCAAAAACATATTTCCAGGGGATATTATTCTTCAACAACATAACGCTACATTTTACCTATTCTCAAATAATTTACTGTGCTACAGGCAACAGCTCTGCCATAGAGGGCACATGTTCTGCAATCTCAGCCTGCTTCATACGTGGCGTAATAATCAGGCATTTGCATTTGTCAATCAGCTTGCTCATATTAATACTGCTTTTAAACACTGGCGCAAGCTCCAACTCACCGGGTGCCACTACTGCATCTATTTTCCTGCCTTCCAGGAAGTTGTTAAACCACGCCCGTGTAGAGCCATGCTGGAAGGTGATGGTGAAAGAGTCTATGGACGATGCATATTTGTTTTTAAGGATCTGAGTTGCTTCGTAAAACTCATCGCTTACGATGCTATAATATTCGTTTTTCTTCCTTGGCAGCACCATCAGCTCTGTAATAGAGGTTGGCATTGCGAGCAGGTGAAATAATACTATCTCAATTTTTTCGCCCGGAAACTTGTTTACGGCGTGCTGCACCATATTCAGTGAGCGGATACTAAAATCTGTAGGTATAAGCACTCTTTTCATGTCAAATATTTTTTCGTGACCTAACTGATTATTTAACACAAAACTATTGCCGCCTCATTGGAGCGGTATAAGAGTGCAATTAGAATGCAATGAGAAGTAGATTAGAATAGGATTAGAATATCGAACAAGGAATATTGAATAAAGACCGTTGAATTAGCCATTTACATGCTAAAAGATATTCCATATCTCACTTAAAAGGTAAATAACGTTATGCTCTTATAGATATGGAATATCCGTATATAGCACCTGGTATTAGGCATTAATCCAGGTTGGCAATAGGCAGTTTCACCATTACAACTGTGCCTTTCTGTACGGAAGAATTAACGGTAATGGAGCCGCCGTGCATGCGCAGTATATTCTGTGTCAATGGCAGGCCAATGCCGTAACCTTTATATGCGCCTGTATTAGATGCCCGGAAGAAGGGGGCAAAAATGTATTTCAATTCGTTTGATGGTATGCCAATGCCTTTGTCCTCTATTAGTATAATCGTTGTTTCGTTCGCAGATGCCAATGCAACTCTTACCGGTTTGTAGTTGGAGTATTTACAACCGTTGAGAATAATATTGCTAAAGGCCAGTTGCAACAATTGGCTATTGCCCATAACGTACAATTTCTCTTCATCTTCGGGCAGAAGGGAAAAGTCTAATTCAATGATGCTTTCAGGATGAAAGTCAACAACGCTCCGTTGTACTTCCAGCAGCAATTCGTCGATGCGGATCTTTTTAAAGTCCTGTGTTTTTCCGTCAAACCCGGTTTGGGCAAGATGCAGCAGGTTTTTGGTAATATGGTCCAGTCGGTCTGCCTGGCGGGCTATTACAGCCAATGTTTTTTTATAGTCTTCCTCATCCCGGCTTTTGCCTAACGCCCACTCTGCTTCCCCCATAATGGTTGTAAGCGGCGTTCTCAACTCATGTGAGGCATTGCTGACAAAGTTGTTCTGGACTTCAAAAGAGGTTTCCAGGCGGTCTAGCATATTGTTGAAGGTAAGTGCCAGCTCCCCCAGTTCATCACTGCCATCCTTTACTTCCAGCCTGAGATGGAGATTTTTGGAACTGATGTCTTTCGCGCGTTCTGTGATTTTCCGAACGGGACGCAATATATTACGGGAGAAAAGGAGACTGATGCTTAATGCCAAAATAATGCACAATGGCGCCCCTATGATGAGTACACTTCTCAGATTTTTCATGTATTCAATACCGAATTCGTTCTTAGCCGACATTACGATAAGGTAATTCTGGCGGTTTACGGTATAGAGAAACCCCAGGTAGAATACACTATTATGGCGATAAAGACTTTCTTTTTTTGCCAGTGTTTCCGTAAGGAAGGATGCTGGCAGGGACAAGGCCTTCAAGGTATCTTGTATATCTCCGCTACCATCTATTTTGAATATATATTCTTTCTCATAAGGCAATTTCTCCAGGTGTTCCCGGCGTATTTCATTATAGATGGAAACATTGTTTTCGTCCGCCTCCAGGTTTGCTTTTGCTGCAATGACCGCGCGGATCTCCAGCCGCTTAAAAAAATCCTGGAAATAATTTCTGTCGGCAAAATAGTAGACAAAGCCACTTAGTAAAATGACGAATACGGCAATCAATGAAGTAAACAACAGCGCAATCTTAATTTGAATTTTCATCCTCGTAGGCTTCTTTTATGATATAACCCATTCCTATGGCAGTGTGAATGAGTTTTACAGGATTTCCTTTATCTATTTTTTTTCGCAAATAGTTGACATACACATCTACCACATTCGTCCCCATATTAAAATCAACTCCCCATACCTGTTCCAGTATGTCCATGCGCGACAGTACCCGTTTCGCATTGCGTACCATGTACTCCAGCAACCGGTATTCGGTAGCCGTAAGAGATACGGGCTTGCCTGCACGTGTTACAGTCTTGGCTTGTACATCTATTTTGAGATCGGCTATATGTAAGCCGCCCTCTTCTTCCACGGCTTTATGGTTCCTGCGTGCAAGGGAGCGCAGGCGTGCCAGTAGTTCCGCAATTTTAAATGGCTTTACCAGGTAATCATCAGCCCCGCTGTCAAGTCCGGTAACAATGTTTTCTGTAGAGCCCAATGCGGTAAGCATTAATACTGGTGTTGTGTATTTTGCCGCACGGATCTTGCGACAAAGGTCTAACCCATTAATGCCCGGCAGCATTACATCTAAAAGTATTACGTCGAAGGGATAGCCGGCAATCATTTGCCACCCCGTATCGCCATCCATTGCAATAGATACCTCATACCCTGCTTCCGTAAGGCTGCGGTTTACAAAAGATGCCACACTTGCTTCGTCTTCTACTAACAATACTTTTATCATATATGCTGTCTGCTGACCCTGGCACAAATATCATTTTCCACCCCCGGTAAGATGAAAGAGTGGATCAGAAGTTTTTTTTTGTGCAGGGTAGTGCTAAAATAAAAAAAACGCCCTGTAAACAGGACGTTTTTTAAAAATATATAAAGGTTTGATACCGTTAGATGCGGAAGTGCGAGAATGCCTTGTTCGCTTCAGCCATACGGTGTGTATCTTCTTTCTTTTTGAAAGCTCCACCTTCACCCTTGCTTGCTGCTACGATTTCGTTAGCCAGTTTGTCTGCCATTGTACGACCGTTTCTTTCGCGGCTGTAGCGGATCATCCACTTCATGCTCAAAGAGATTTTACGATCAGGGCGAACTTCTGTAGGGATCTGGAAAGTAGCACCACCGATACGGCGGCTACGTACTTCAACACCAGGAGTTACGTTAGACAATGCTTTTTTCCATACTTCATATCCGTCTTCACCTGTGATTTTGCTCACTTTGTCAACTGCTGTATAGAAGATATTGATAGCTGCACTTTTGTTACCATCCCACATCAGGTTGTTTACAAAACGTGTAACCAATTTATCGTTAAAGCGACCGTCTGGTGCTAATGGAAGTTTCTTTGCTTGTGCTTTACGCATGATTGCTAATTTTTAACTAGGGCTGATTTTCTTCAAGAATTAAAACTTTACTCAGCCTTATGGATTAAATACTATTTTTTCGGTTTCTCTTTCTTCGTACCGTATTTAGAACGGCTCTTCTTACGATCTTTTACACCCGCAGTATCCAAGCTACCACGAACGATATGATAACGTACACCCGGTAAATCTTTCACACGACCACCGCGGATCAGCACTATAGAGTGCTCTTGCAGGTTGTGACCTTCACCTGGGATGTAAGCGATAACTTCTACTTTATTAGTCAAACGAACTTTTGCTACTTTACGCAAAGCTGAGTTTGGCTTTTTAGGAGTTGTAGTGTACACTCTCGTACATACGCCACGACGCTGAGGACATGCATCCAAAGCTCTTGACTTGCTTTTTGCCCTGATGATCTCACGACCTTTTCTAACTAATTGTTGTATTGTAGGCATTCTAAAAACCGTTTAAAATTTCGGACGGCAAAGGTAACTGTGATATTAGTAAATTCCAAAAAAATCAAAATCCAAATTCAAAAATTAATCTTCAACCCTTCTAACTGGCTTATAATCAAGCCATGGGAGAAGCCTATATTTTGAATAACCACTCGTATTTATCTGCAATTTTACCATCGCGGATATCGGTCAGGTGTTGTTTTACGCGTGGAGCCAGCTCTACGTTATCTACATCAAACTGCATTACCAGGTCTTTGTATTTCAGCTCTTTAATAAGGGCAATGGTAGCAGCAGTGCCTGTACCGAAAGCTTCCTGGAAAGTGCCTTTTTTGTAGGCTTCCGTCAGCTCGTCTATATTGATCTTACGCTCTTCTACCGTATAACCCAGCTCTTTCAGCACTTTGATAACGCTATCGCGGGTAACACCGGCAAGGATGGTCCCTTCTTCAAGAGATGGCGTAATTACTTTGTTATCAATAACAAAGAATACATTCATCATACCCACTTCCTGTAACCATTTGTGCTCTACAGCGTCTGTCCATAGCACCTGGTCATATCCTTTTTGTTTTGCCACTGTAGCAGCCAACATGCTTCCACCGTAGTTACCGGCATTTTTTGAAAAACCTACACCACCCGCTGCTGCACGTGTGTACTGTTCTTCAACAGCTATTTTCATTGGTGTTGCGAAATATGGACCGGTAGGGCTTAATATGATGAGGAATTTATATGTTTCAGATGGTCTTACACCCAGCATGGTATCTGTAGAGAACATAAATGGCCTGATATACAGGGAATGTTCTTTAATGCTAGGGATCCAGTTGCTATCCAGTTCAATGAGTTGACGCATACCTTCGATAAAAATATCTTCAGGCACAGTTGGCATGTTCATACGCTCAGCCGACTTATTGAAGCGGCGGAAATTGTCGTAAGGGCGAAACACAAAAGCATTGCCTTCAGCATCTTTATAGGCTTTAATACCTTCAAAAATGGCCTGTCCATAATGGAGCGCCGCCAGGGAAGGATCCAGCTCTAATGGCTGATACGGCTTAATTTCTACTGATTTCCACTCACCATCGGCGTATTCTGCTTCCAGCATGTGATCTGTGAAGTATTTACCGAAAGGCAGATTTTCAAGAGCCAGTGTTTTTAATTTACTTTCTTTTACTCTTGTTACTGGTATTTCTATTGCGTCTATCATAAACACTAAATTTGCTGCAAATAAACTAAAAATTCTAAAAAGCTAACAACCGTTAATATTATTATTTCATGTCTGATTTGAATAACATACGTCTCTCAGAAACAGTTATTGCGGCTTTATACAAAGATACGCTAATAGCTTTAGATGATATTAAAATAAAGGATGAGGGAGTAAGGAAGGAGACTGCACCGGTAGAAAAAACAACCGTGCAGGCGCCTGTAACACCCGCAATACCCCAACCTTCTGAACAGGAAACAGAGACTGCTGCACCACTTGTAAACACGCAAAAGGGACTGCCTGCCAACGGGGAAAAATGGTTCCTGGGTGATAATGCGAAAGGTATTGCTATACTGGTACAAGATAACAATAATGTTTACCTGCCCGATGAACATTTACAATTGCTAAGTTCCATACTGGCAGCATGTAAGCTAAACCTGGGTGATGTTGCGATCATTAATCATTTGCAGCGCCCTTACACTTACCGGGAAATAAAATCGCTAACACAGGTGCGTTATTGCCTGTTGTTTAACGTAACTACGCAAAGCGTACAGTTGCCACTTACATTCCCTATGTACCAGATACAGTCTTATGATAATTGTACTTTTTTATCAGCAGCGGACTTATCTGCTATGACCGGGGCCACGCAGGAAGCTAAACTGGAAAAAAGCAAGTTGTGGCTTTGCCTGAAACAAATATTTCTTTCTTAGAACCAACAAGGATATGATACTGATTTTTGCAACGAACAATCAACACAAGGTAGACGAGATAAAGAGTGTGGTAACGAATGGCATTGACATTGTTACTTTAAAGGATGCGGGCATTGATATAGATATACCAGAGCCACACGATACACTGGAGGCAAACGCCACAGAAAAGTCATCTACTATTCATAAAATGACACAGCAAAACTGTTTTAGCGAAGACACTGGCTTGGAAGTGTTTTCACTAAATGGTGAGCCAGGCGTTAAGAGCGCACGCTATGCAGGAGAGGGCCGGGATTTCCAGGCAAATATTGACAAACTGCTTGTGAATCTTGCAGGAGACACAGATCGTAGTGCGCAGTTCAGAACAGTTATTTCGCTGATCTGGAATAATAAAGAATATCTATTTGAAGGTATTTGCAAAGGTCACATCATTTCTGAGCAGAAGGGTGGGAAAGGTTTTGGCTATGACCCGGTATTTGTGCCGGAGGGAAGTGATAAGACTTTTGCAGAAATGACAATGGAAGAAAAGAACAAATACAGCCATCGCAGAAAGGCTATGGATAAGCTGTTGGCGTTTTTAAAAGAATCAATTTGAGATTTGAGATTTGAGATTACTCTTAAAGACTAATGCTCATTTCAAATATCAAATTTCAAATCTTAAATTTCATCAATGGATCGCATTAAACTGAACTTGCCTGATACTTTTCCTTTTTCTACAACGCTTTCTATTCGTATCACAGACCTGAACTATGGGGGGCATGTGGGCAACGATACTTTTTTGGCGTTGATACATGAGGCTCGCCAGCAGTTCCTGCAACATTATGGCTATACAGAGTTATCATTTGAAGGAACAGGATTAATTATGGCAGACTCGGCAGTGGAGTATAAACATGAGTTAAGCCATGGTGATGTGATAAAAATAGCTGTAGCTGCAACCGGCTTTGATAAATTAGGTTTTGATCTTTTCTATCTCATAGAGCTGGTTAACCCGGAAGGAAATAAGATTGCCGGTAAGGCTAAAACAGGTATGATGTGTTTCGATTATACCGCTAAAAAGAAAGCGAGTGTGCCAGAGGCAGCGGTGAAGAAGTTGAGCTTAGAGAGTATGTAAAGTTTGTAAAGTATATAGGGTTTATAAAGACAGTTAGTTGCAGGTTACCGGATAGCCGGTTAGCTAGTAAATTTCAATCTTTATAAACCCTATATACATTATAAACCTCTCCCTTATGCAACTATTGCTTCGCGTCTGAACCCTAATACAGGTCTTGCACGTTTTACAACCACCTTTTCTTGCTGGTTGGTAATTTCTGCGATAGTCATTGGATTTGCGATCAGCCTGTCATACCCAAGTTTATCACTCAGGCGTTGCGCTTTTTCAGCGCTTAGTTTTCCGAATTCATATTGCGCAATTAGTCGTCCCTCACGTAGCAATGCACTATCAATGGTCGACAATGCACTATTGAAAGTACAGATCAATTGCACGTTCAGAAAATCTGCCAACAGTCCATCTGATATATTCAACAGGTTAGAAACGGATGAGCTATTATTCATTCGCCTGTCCATAATTACGTTCTCTGCATCTTCAATTACAATAACCGTATTAGGGTTATCAATAAGTAGCTGCATAAACTCCGGGGCCATTAAATGTGAAGCGGCATCGGGAGAAAGAAATAAAACACGCTTCTTAATTCTGCCGATCAGGTAACGTAAGTAAGTAGTCTTGCCTGTGCCGGGTAATCCATGCAACAGTACAATACCTTTATTATTTTTCTTACTTAGTTGTTTCCTGATCACTTCATCAACTGGCTTAAAGTCATCTTCATAATACAAATCCAGGTTAAGGTTCGTCTTCTTTACTTCCATTGCCTTCAGGTCAAACGATCCCCGCGAATGAATGATCAGGTTTATTTCAAACGGCTGACGACGTTGCGGTTGTTTTATTTTTGCTATTTCTGCTCTTAATGTATCTATAAATACAGCATCACTTCCATCATGCAAAATTTCGCAACAATCATCATCAAATTCCAGGATGCAATTAGTAGAAAGAATGATCAATGCTTTATTAAACCCTCCTTTCCGCTTGATTGCTTTATAATAGCGCTCTTCGTGAACACTTCTGATCTGGTTTTTATATTGTTCTTTAAATATGTTGAATGCTTTTTCGCCATCAATTGCGCTGATATACATTACATGGGGCAGTTGATTAAAGCAGTTCAGAAATAGATTTTTGGTTGACAGGTAGCCGTCATCATAGATATTTCCGGTTCCTGTTAATATCTCATTTAAAGTCTTGTCCATCTTATTATTGAAATAGTTAAAAATATGATTGCACTTATGTTTAAGTGCGGCAACTATTTCATTACGTAAGTTTTCATTTTTAAAAGTTTATACAGTTTTATATAGTACATAGGGTTTATAAAGCATATAAGGTCTTTTCAACTTTATATACTTTATAAACATTACATACTTTAAATACTAGCCACCAGGCGAACCCTGTCAAAATCACACAGGTCAGCAGTTTCTGACAACTGTGCCCAGCGGGCAGACAAGAGCTTTGCATAATCTATTGCATTTAGTCCATAGCAACCCAGGCTGTAACCATCATTGGCTTCCACCAATAATGTATCACTATTTTTGGTAACGCCAAAGTCGATTGCATAGCCATTGGGTGCAGAATGAAAATCTGCCACAGCTTGCTCTATGACTTTCGCATCAAACGTTTTGCGCCAGTCTCCTTTGTAGTAACGAACGCCTAATATTTTACCATAGCGAACAAATACGCGCCACTCAGTTATAAAATCTATACGTTCAGAAACCCATACCGGGGTATCTGCAAAAGGATTATATATGTCTGCAAAGTCTGCATCTGATTGGACCAGCCTGCCTGTGAATTTTTTAGAATAGCCTCTGGGCTTTATAAATACATTTCGCATTGCTTCGTCAGCCTTTACCTTGTTTACGGATGATACCCACAAGTCGCGGCCCAGGTAGGCCGTAAGCTCATCCGGGTAATCAAATGCAGTTGGATAGGGCTGTCCTCTGTCGAGCAAAACAGTGCGCACAAAATTGATAGAACCTAATACGACCGAATCTGTATCATGCTTGTTCACCTCACGAAATGAGTTTACCATAATTACTTCAAATCCCATTTGTATAAAGCCTTCTATCGCTGTGTAGAGGTTAATATTCGACTGTGCGCCGGGTTTCATTTTTTCGATATATACACGCATATGATACAGTTTTAATCGGTTAGTAATGCCGGCGTCAGCCGGTTGTCTTTTCAATTGTTTGTGTTGTCATTTATTTTTTATTCTTTTTAGGCTGTTGTTTTCTTTTTTTGTTGCTACGCAATTTTTCTGCGCCTGCCTGGTGTGTCATCTGTAGCCAGCCTAATGGACCAAATGATTTCAGCAACATCTTTAATTCAAAATCTTTCATCGTCTTACATTTTTAGTTGTTTGGAAAAGGGTTGTTTTTGTTTACAAAAAAGCCCGGCCATTTGTCTGGCCGGGCTTTTTATGATATATCAAAAAAGGTATATCCTATATCTCCGGCCATTGCATACACTTATTCTTCACGACGATACATGACGCAGTAATGCGCATCGCAGTAATTGACTGATTATATCGTTGAAGAGGTAAGTTTATCATTGACATAAAAAAAGCCCCGCATCTGCTGCGGGGCTTCCTGTATATTTAAAAAAGTTTAAACTATTTATTTACAGTACTATGCACCCCGCAAAAGCATAGGCAAATTGACTTGCCGACTGCCTTCTTAGATTCAATATTTGTATATCGGAATTGCATTATTACTAATTTTTGACCCAGCAAAGGTACTGTTTTTTGTTTATGGAAATAAAATAGACTGTAAATTAATTGTTACTGTTCCAGATCTTCCAATTCTCTTCCGCCTGTATGATCAGCATATCGTGCCCGTTCTTTACAACAGCGCCTTGTTCTTTCCCCAGGCGCAGAAACTTTGTTTCCGCAGGGTTATATACCAGGTCGAAGAGATAATGGCGGGGAGTCAGCAAATGATAAGGTATAGCTGCGGCTTCGTCCACCTTAGGAAAAGTACCTAAGGGAGTAGTATTGATAACTACAGTGTACGCCTGCATCACTTCTTCATTCAACTCATCATAGGTGAGGTTATCCTCACTTTTGGTACGTGATACAAACTTGTATGTAATGCCTTGCTTACGCAAGGTATATTCTACGGCTGCTGCCGCACCGCCTGTACCTAAGATCAACGCTTTTGTATGATGTGGCTGTAAGAGTGGGGCGAATGATTTTTCAAAACCAACTACATCCGTATTGTAGCCATAAAGTTTACCATCTTTCAGCAGGATACAATTGGCTGCACCCATTTCCTGTACGGCGTCAGTAGCATCGTGCAAAAACTGTAACACAGATTTTTTATGCGGTATCGTTACTGCAAACCCTTTGAGGTTTGGGTGATCCAGTAATACACCACTTAATGCATCAATATTTTCAATGGGAAACTGTAAGAACGTTGCATCTGAAATATGCTCTTGCTCAAACTTTTCTGTGAAGTACTTCTGCGAAAAGGAATGTGTCAGTGGATAACCGATGATCCCGAAAACTCTCATTGTTACTTGGATTCTTTTTTATCAAGATACAATTCAAACGTATCGCCGCGCAAGCCTATACGCATTGTTTCCAGAGGAATAATTTCTGTTGGTGCAATGTTGCCAAGATTCACATTGCAGCCCAGCAATTCAAGGAAATAGAGTTGCTGCGCTTTTTGTGGTGCTTCCCACATAATTTTTTCACCAGGGATCTGTGTAAGGATCTCATTCACCAGGCCTTCACGCACTTCACCGCTTCCCCTGTAAATACCTACGTTACCTGCTTCGCGAGCTTCTGCAATTACGTAAGTAGATCCTGCGGCCAGTTCAGCCCGCATTAATTCGATCCATTTATAAGGAGGGATAATGTGTGTAGCGTCTTTACTTCCTACTTCACTTAGCACTGTACCATATTTGGTCAGCTTTTCTATATACCCGCATTTTTCAGCGTGGGGAATAGTGATGGAGCCATCACTCACTTCCATGTATTTAATGTCGTAATCTTTACAAACAGCTATATAATCATCAAACTGGTTGCGCACGAGAAATGCTTCAAACAATGTACCCCCAAAGTAAACGGGGATATTATGAGACTGGTATAGCTCTATTTTAGCACGCAAATTAGGCGTCACATACGATGTACCGAACCCAAGCTTCACTATGTCTATGTACGGTTCCCCAACGCTTAACATATCCTCAGCTTCTCTAAGACTGAGTCCTTTGTCCATCACCATTGTTATTCCATACGTCCTTGGCCTTGCTGTACGCTCTGGCATCTGAGAAAGGTAAAAATTCATCTGCATTCTTTTTGCGGTTGCAAAAATAAGGAAACGCAACCGATATGATTTTTCTGATATGCAAGAGAAGGATTTTTTTAGGCAAATCCTAAATTTTTCTACCTTTTTTATAACGGGCAATCAGGTCTACTACTTGGTTGTGCTGCAAAATGGCAGGCATGAGCTCTACCAATTTTTTTAACAGTTTGGGTGCTTTGCTCATGCCTGTTTCCAGTTGCAAAAGCGCTTCTTTGGACCTGCCGCTGTTGAACAGAGCGGCTGTATAGTAGAAGTAAAAAATAGATTTTGCATCAGTGGCCTCAATAGCAGCTAAACATTGATCGCAGGCTTCCTCAAAATATTCTGCACGGTATAGGCATCTGATGAGCGCTTCCCAGCCTGCAGCATTCTTGGGTTTGCTGCCTACTACAACGGAGAAATACTGAATGGCTTCTTTGTATTTCTTCAACTCCATTTTACACTCGCCCATTGCAAGGTTGTACTCCGGCACGCTACGCTGCATACGGAGTGCATTATCCAGTTGTTTTACTGCACTCTCCCATTGCTCTTCGTTAATATAAGTAAGTGCTATTTTGTAGTGTAGCTTGCTATCGTCGGGGTTCATGTGAGACGCTTTCCTGTAGTGAAAGCGTGCCTGTGCATAGTTGCCCAGCCTGTGATAGCAATGCCCGATAGCTTCATAGATCACTTCTTCAGGGCGTGTCAGTTCAAGTACTTTCTCCAGGCACTCTATTGCTTCTTTATACTTACGCAGCCTGATATAGGCATCTCCCATGTTGCGATAAGCATAGTCGAATTTTTCATCTATGGTAATGGCGTACTGGTAAGCGTCAATTGCTTTTTCATACAATTTCAGCCCCTGGTAGGCCGCGGCTATATTGAACCATGCCAGTTCGCTATAAGGCTGCTCTTCGATAATTTTTTGGTGGAGGCGGATACTTTCTTCGTTCCTACCGGTAAAGTCTGTCCAGAAGCAAATTTTGTATAATGCCTCTTCGTTTGCCGGCTCATCTTCTAATATGAGTTTCAGACAATCGAAGACTTTGTCAAACTCTTCATAATCGTCGTACACGTCTGCCAGCTCAAAAAGAAGGTCTATGCGCTCCTCTCCGTCAAACATTTGCAAAGCTTCTTCCAGCAGGGAGACTGCTTTTTCCTGCTGATCGAGTGCCAGATACGCATCTGTTTTTAATATATACAGGTTTATATCGCTACTATCAAACAGCTCCGCCTGTTCCAATACAGCCAGGGCTTCATGGTATTTGCGTGTTGCGAGTAGCAGATCCGCCTTTTTAATGAGTAATTGCGATGAGTAGGGGAAATATTCAAGACCTGTTTCGGCAGCTTCGAGGGCACAGTTCAGGTCATCTTTGTCGTCAAAATAATCTATAATCCGTTCAAAAGCATCTTCTTCCAGGAAGGAATGGCTACGGCCAGCTTTGAGGTTTTCATATTGCTTCAGTAATTCCCTCATCTCCTCCCTATCTTCTCTAAATGGGTTTTCTCTCATATTACTGTGGTTTCTGTAAGATAATAGAAATCCGGAACTTTTTCAAGTTTACCGTAACTTTTTTTACACTCATCCGTTTTAACATTATTACTAGAAAATGTTAAATAATTTAGAATAATTAATTACCTTTGCAGAACTGATGAGTAAGAACTCTACCCATATTAAACTTTTAACGGCTATACTGCTTATTTGCGTTACCAAAGCCAGCCTTGCGGCTTTTAGTGGTAGTACAGATGAGCATAAGAACAAACTTAGCCTTAAAACCTTGAGTACTTTTGCCAAAAATTACTCATTGAGTTCTTTCCGTACAACAAACTTTACTTACAAAGGTTCTCAAAGCCTTGGTCTTCAAAGAGATTCCAGCAGCATGATACAGGTTAACTCTGTTATCCAGCTTGAAAAAGGTAACACGACTTATGTATTTCCTTACAAATACAAGATAAAAGTGCCTACTAAATTCAAGACACCTACTGCTCCTACATTTAGATAATAGCTATTATTTATTCTTTTTTCTTGTTCGCTGAAGCGAACGGCAATGAAAGGCTTTTGAGAAGGCAATCTTTCTGTGCAGATTTTAGCACTCTCTTATCTGAATATCGAAACACACATTATTCTTTACTAGAAAAGAATGAAAGGCTTTTGAGTATGCAGCTCTGTTGTATTGAAATGTTAGCTTATTGGAGCAGCAATCATTCACTTTATCAAGAGGCTTTGGGGTGAAATGAATTAGACCTATAAGGTTTTGAAAACCTTATAGGTCTTGTTTATATATTTAAGAATTGATGCTAACAATCGAATCATCCAACACATCCAACAATAAAACAATTCAACTATTTAGTAATTATTCTATAACATCTTGTAGCCACTCTTCGGAATTTCAAACTTTGCGGCTGGCACCGGGCTTAAATTGATCTTGGTAGCGGTGAAAGTAATTTTGTTTTTTCCTTTATCAGTTTCTGATTCATATTCCAGTACAAAACCGGGAATGTCTTTAAACTGGTAATTATTCTCGTTTGTAGAAGGTATTATTTCTGTAGCATAAAACAGGTTCAACGTGCTGCCATCTGTGAGTGTTACAACAGCTTTTTTACAGGTATAGCCCAATATCGTTTTGGAATCATTTGTCAGATCTACTTTCATGCCATCATACTTCTTGTTCTGCTCTTTCCACTTAGCGGCATCCATCACTGTCATATATTTATTTCCGCCTATTTCACGCAAGATCACAGCAGTAGCTGTTCTGCCATTATAGATGGTAGATTGTATAAAGGAGCTGCTTTCTATATCAGAACGCACTTCATATCCTTTTATATAAAGGGTTTTAGTTGCATTATTGAACAAAGAAGATGTTCCGGCTGCGCCAGTCTCATTTACAGTTACAGAAAAAGAAACAGTGCAGTCAGCTACTACTTTCTGCGATTGTCCAAAAACAGTATTGATAGACAATAGCAGGGCAATAAACAAGAATTTGTGCATGGTCATCGGGTGTTGTTCTTCCGTAAAGTAAGGGAATTTTATTAGTAAAGAATCTGATTAAAGTCTTTTATTCGTTTTCTTTTGATAAGTTTTTCGAAGAAATTTCACTGATTGGAAATAAGCTGTACGTAACAACGGGCTTACCATAAGTGATTCTTAATAAATTTATTATATAGATAGTGCGCCATATTATCTTTAAAAGTGTTTTCTTCTATGTTGCGCACCCACTTAATGCCGATCATCGCATTGGTAAGAAATATTTCTGAAGCATGGCTTAATTCTGCCGGAGTTATCATGCCTTCTACAACAGGTATTCCTTCTTTTCGCAAAGCGGATAAAATATACCGGCGCATAACGCCACCAATACAGCCTTCTGTAAGTGCGGGCGTTACAATTGTTCCATCTTTTACTACAAATACATTTGCAATGGTTGCGTCTGCCAGCCGGTCATGTGCATTTAGTACAAGTGCATCATCCAGCCCATGCTCCTTTGCCCACAAAGCAGCCATTAGGTAACACTGATAGTTATTGCTCTTTACTACAGAAAACAGGTCTGTTGTTTTTCTTGCATCAGTATATATGCCCATGGACAGACCGTTGGGTTCAAATTCATTGGCTATTGCACTTAATAGCCAAGCTTGTATGAGGATGTTGGGTGAATGGTCTTGCAGATCAAAAGGGCCACCATTACCACGGTACACAGTTAGCCGCACGCGGGCACGGTCTGCAATCCCAAGTTTGTTTACCAATTCGTAGACGGCATGTTGCAAATAGCCTGGAGCCAGGTATTCAGGCCGGGTAAATTTTAGCTTCTCAAGCGATATAAATAATCTTTCAAAATGTAACTCCTGCAAGACGATTTTGCCGTCAAGCAATTTCATTGTTTCAAAAAAACCATCGCCATAACGAAAAGAACGATTATCAGGTGATAAGTGCCATTCAGTAGCTGGTATAATATGCCCGTTGTGATGTAGAAATTCCGACATGCTACAAAGTTACTTTTTTGAACAGACGCTTATACGGGAAAACTGATTTTGCCCATACTAACGTGCGGAATACCACTTCGCCCATCTCCTAAAGATGCGTCACCGCCACATAGGCATTCATTTGCAAGTATAGCAAACAAAACTGCTTCTTTCGCATCGGGATTCACCTGCAGACTACCCGTATCGCTAAAGGTATAACCAGGTAATTGTGATTGCAGGCTCTCCATCAAAAGTGGATTGTGCATACCGCCTCCGCTGGCATACAAGGTAAAGGCATCATTATCGGTGAGACATTTTTTTAGCGCAGCTACAATTGTGTCTGCACTAAAACGGTTCAGTGTTGCCATTATGTCTTCATGTGAAAGATCTGTAACCGCTGCCCTTTCCTGCGCGGCTTGTAAATAGGCGAGGTTAAATAATTCCGGGCCCGTTGTTTTAGGAAATCCTTTCTCGAAAAAGGAGTCCTTCTTCAGTTCGTGTAATAATGCCGGTTCTACTTTTCCCTGTTTGGCTATAGCTGCGCCTTCATCGAAGTAGCGGGCAAAATGTTTTTGCATGTATGCATCCATTAATGTGTTACCAGGGCCGGTATCTGTGCTAAAAACCTTATTCGCATCACGATCACCGGGCAAGTATGTAAAGTTGGCAATACCACCAATATTTAGCATGATCCTGTTTTCCCCTTCTTTGCCAAAAATGAAATAGTCGCCATATACAGCAAGTGGCGCACCTTCTCCACCGGCAGCAATATGCTTTTGCCGGAAATCACTAATGGTAATAATGCCTGTGGTAACGGCTATATGATCTCCATCTCCTATTTGTAATGTTCCATTTGGATACTGTGCATGTCCATGTAGAATTTTAGGTGCGTGATAGATTGTTTGTCCATGACTGGCAATGATGTCAACGTCGTTTTTGTTGATCTGATTTTTATCCAAAAAGTTATTGATTAACCGTGCATGTTCCAAGCCAACCCATTCGTTGAGCAAGCAAACTTTTTCCAGGCTTACCTGTTCTTTTGAAAAAACGGTTTTTATCTCTTCTTTAAATGAAGCCGGGTAACTGGCAGTTTCAAACTGTAATAGTTCTATGTGCGTGTTGACACCTGAACCACTGAGCCTACATAAAGCGATGTCTAGCCCATCCAGCGAAGTGCCGCTCATGAGCCCGATAATGATGCGGGCTGGTTTAACCGCTATTTCGTATAAGTGTTGAATGTTCTTATTCATAAGCAAGAATTAAAGTTTCACTGGTTTACAAGTTTCAGCGTTTCAAAATAGCCTATCAGCACATTGAAACTATTGAAACTATATTGAAATATTATCTTTGACGTCATGAAAATAGGAGCCATAATACAAGAATTGGAAAAGGTAGCACCGCCTGCTTACCAGGAGTCATATGACAATGCAGGGTTGCTGACGGGTAATGCCAGTTGGGAATGTACGGGTGTTATTTGTAGCCTTGATGCTACGGAGGCTGTGGTAGCGGAAGCTATAGCACAGGGCTGTAACCTGGTGGTTGCACACCATCCTATTATTTTCGGTGGCCTTAAAAAGATCACGGGGCGTAACTATATAGAAAGAACAGTTATTGCCGCCATAAAAAATGATATTGCTATTTACGCTATTCATACTAACCTGGATAATGTGGTTGCCGGTGTAAGCAATAAAATGGCTGAAAAACTGGGATTAATAAACCGTAGCATCCTGGCGCCTAAAGCCGGGCTACTAATGAAATTGTACACTTTTGTCCCAGGCGCTCACTTGGAGCAGGTAAAAGATGCTTTGTTTAAAGCGGGTGCAGGGCAGATAGGCAACTACAGCGAGTGCAGTTTTAGCAGTGGAGGTAACGGCACATTCAAAGCGTCGGAAGGTACGTCGCCATTTGTAGGTGCTATTGGGGAACGCCATACTGAACCGGAGCAAAAACTGGAGGTCATTTTCCCGGCACATCTGAAAAACAGCATTGTAGCAGCCCTGAAGAAAGCCCATCCTTATGAGGAGGTGGCGTATGACCTCGTTAATTTATCCAACGATTACCAGGAAGTAGGTAGTGGTATGATCGGAGAATTGCCGGAAGAGGTGGAAGAAAGCGCCTTTCTACAACTTTTAAAGGACCGTTTTAGCCTGGATAGCATCCGTCACACACCTTTACGGGGTAAAAAAGTAAAGTCTATAGCGCTTTGTGGCGGCGCAGGTTTCTTCCTGCTGGGCAGGGCAATTGCCTCAGGGGCAGACGTTTATATAACTGCGGACGTCAAATACCACGAGTTTTTTGATGCTGATGGGCGCATTTTACTGGCAGATATAGGCCATTGGGAGAGCGAGCAGTTCACCATAGACCTGCTGTTTGATATTTTGCTGTCAAAATTCCCTACCTTTGCCGTCCTAAAAACTAAAGTAAGAACCAACCCGGTTTATTACTTTTAAAGGCCGATAATTGTTATGTTTGGTTGATTTTTATCCAAATACACATCGGAAATAGGCTCGCAAAACACTTCAAATTATAAACAGACATATGGCAACAGTTAAAGATTATTCTGTTGAAGAAAAATTGTCAGCGCTGGTAAAGCTGCAAAAAATTGATAGCAAACTGGATGAAATCCAAATCCTGAAAGGTGAACTTCCTATGGAAGTGAGTGATCTGGAGGATGAGATTGCAGGTTTGCATAGCCGCAGAACGCGCATTGAGGAAGAGATCAATGGTATTTCTGAATTTATCGAAAAAAAGAAAGAAGCTATTGCTGAAGCTGATGCCCTCGTAAAGAAATACGAAAAACAAAGCACCAGCGTAAAAAATAACCGCGAATTTGAAGCTATCAACAAAGAGATAGAAATGCAACAGCTAGAAGGTAAACTGGCTGAAAAACATATTCGCGATGCAAACGAAGAGCTTGCTGACAAAGCAAAATCTTTAGATAATGCAAAAAAACAGATCGCTACTAAAGAAGGTACGCTGAACCACAAGAAAGGCGAACTGGAAAAGATCATTGCAGACACACAGAAGGAAGAAACGCATTTTTCTGATATGGAAACGGATGCCCGCAAAAGCATGGACGAGCGTTTACTGTTCTCTTATGACCGTATCCGTAAAAACTACCGTAACGGCCTGGCTGTAGTACCGGTAGAAAGAGATGCATGTGGCGGTTGTTTCAACGCTATTCCTCCTCAGAAGCAAAGCGAGATACGCCAGCGCAAGAAAGTTATGGTTTGCGAAAACTGTGGCCGTATTCTTGTAGATGATGATCTGAACAATTCAGTTGAAATCAAATAAAACGTCAAATCGTTTATAAAATTTAAAAGAAGGGTTCTGCTATCAGTACCCTTCTTTATTTTCGGACTATGATACAAGCACTAAAACAATTTGCTTTTGTTGTTTTATTAGGTTGTTTCTCAAACCTATGTAAAGCGGAAAAAGTTTATGACTTTACACCAACCTGCAAAAAGGCCTACGAAGAGATCACCTGTTTGAAAATAAAGAATGGCGAAGAGCTGATCAAGCAAGCCCGGCAGGAAAATCCGGACAATCTCATCCCCGACTTTCTAAGCAGTTACGTGGATTTTTTCGTTCTCTTTCTAAACGAAGATCCGGATGAATATAAAGATCGCAAACCTCACTTCGACGACTACCTGACAGCCCTTGCCGATGGCCCTGAATCGTCTCCCTTTAATAAATATTGCCGTGCAGTAGTATCAGTGCATAAGGCGGCGGTAGCTATTAAGTTTGGGGAGCGCTGGAGCGCCGGCTGGGATTTCAAAAAAGGTTTTGGCCTGATCAAAGACAATAAAAAAAGCTTCCCTGACTTTGCACCTAACGATCTTATTTATGGCCCATTGCAAGTAGCCGCCGGCACTATTCCTAACGGGTATAAATGGCTGACAAACCTGATGGGTATGAAGGGCTCTATTAAAGAAGGCATGATCAATGTGCGCAAGTTTCTAAACAGTAATGACCCGTGGGCTAAGCTATTTTATAATGAGGGCGTGTTTTATTACTTATACCTGCTATCTATTATAGAGAATGAACCTGACCAGGCATTGCAATACATCAGGGACAAAAAACTGGACGTAGTAAATAACCAACTGTTTACCTATGTAACGGCTAACCTGAGCATTAATAACAAGCAAACAGAATATGGCAAGAATGTAATCTTGAACCGTAACCAGTCAGCCGATTATCTTTCTACTACGGTATGGGATTTTGAGCTGGGTTATGCTAAACTTCGCCACCTGGAAATGCAGGATGCTACTAAATATTTCGAGAACTTTCTACGCAGCTTCAAGGGACGTTTTTATGTGAAAGATGGATACGAGAAACTAAGCTGGTGCTACTATTTATTAGGCAATATGACTGCTGCAGAAAACGCAAGACAGGCTGCCATAAAAAAAGGTGCAACTGATACGGATGCGGATAAGAAAGCAATGAAAGACGCTAAGAGCGGCGTATGGCCTAACCAGATTTTGCTGAAGGCCCGTTTGCTGAGCGATGGTGGATATGATAAGGAAGCATTGGTATTACTGGATGGTAAAAACTCCGACAGCTTTTCAAAGCCGGAAGACAAATTGGAATTTGCGTATCGTGTAGCAAGAATATATGATGGCCTTGGAAAAGATTCTGCAGCTATACAGGCTTATCTCGCTGCCATAAAGCTCGGCGAAAAAAGAACAGAGTACTTCGCAGCCCGCGCTGCGTTGCAGATAGGAAACATCTATGAAAAGCAAGGCAAGAAAGCACTGGCTATCGCTTTTTACCAGCAATGCCTGGACATGGATGACCATGAATACAAAGATTCATTGGACCAAAAAGCGAAGGCTGGTATTGGTAGGTGTAAAGGACAGTAAGATGTACGATGGAAGATGTGAAGAAAAAGTACTAAGTACGAAGTACTAAGTACGAAAGATATAACATAATACTCGCTACGATAATGCCTGAAAGGCATACTTCACATAACCTTGGGCAACGCCCTTGGTGAGAATAATGTACGATGGGAAAAAAAGTACTAATTACGAAGTACAAAGTACAGAAGATATAACACAATACTCGCTACGATAATGCCTGAAAGGCATACTTCACATAACCTTGGGCAACGCCCTTGGTGAGAATAATGTACGATGGCAAAAAGAAGTACAAAGTACGGGATACCTGAGCTTTAAAGAGCCTGATTATACTAAAATGGTTTAGTTGTTTTTCATGACAATTAAACCATTTTTCAATTAAACAATTTAACCATTTAGCAATTCAATTTTTCTTTCTATTTTGCCTCATGCTTCGGAGCCTACATATACAGAACTACGCCATCATAGATGAGATAACGATTTCTTTTTCTGATAAACTTAATATCATCACGGGTGAAACTGGTGCTGGTAAAAGTATCCTGATGGGTGCATTGAGCCTGATACTTGGTGAGCGTACAGATACGTCTGTACTAATGAAGACAGATAAGAAATGTTTTATAGAAGGCACGTTTAGTGTGCTGAAGAAAGCTGAGGTTACTGCCTTTCTTGAGGAAAATGAGTTGGATGTAGAAAACGAATTAGTCTTGCGCAGAGAGATTGCTGCCAATGGTAAATCCCGTGCATTTATCAATGATACGCCTGCCACACTACAACAATTAAGAACGCTGGCTTCTTTGCTGGTAGACTTACATCAGCAGTTTGACACGTTGGATATAGCAGATGCAGGTTTTCAAAGAGAGGTATTAGATGCATTAGGCAACCAGTTTACTGCATTACAACAATATCAACAGGTATATCGCAAATGGCATGCTGCCGGTAATGAATTGAAAACATTGCAGGAGCAAAAAAATAATTTCCAGAAAGAGCTGGACTATCACCAGTTCCTGCATGACGAGTTGCATGAACTGGCACTGAAGCAAAATGAGCTGGAAGAGTTAGATAAGGAACTGAATTTGTTGTCAAATGCTGAAGGCATTAAAACAACACTGAACAAAGCGTACTATGAGTTGAAAGAAAGTGAACAACCAATTGTGCAGACGTTGAAGCAAATGATCAACCAGTTGCAGCACTACAGGGAGTTTACAAGTGATATAGATGTGATCTCTGCACGCCTGCAAAGCACACAAATAGAGTTACAGGATATTGGGGATGAGATCAGCCGCATTAATGAAGAAGTGGCTTTTGACCAGGCTCGCATTGAGGTGATCAATGAACGACTGGCTGCGGGTTATAAGCTATTGAAAAAACATGGTGTACAAACAACCAATGAATTGCTTGCCATACAGGCTGAGCTTTCCGGTAAACTGACGGCTGTATTAAACATAGATGAAGCTATTGCTGCAAAAGAAAAAGAGGTAAGCACATTGCTGAAAGATGCGCAGGATAAAGCAGGCAAGTTATCTGCACAGCGTAAACAACAAACTGCACCGTTGGAAAAGGATGTGAACGCACTGCTGATACAGGTAGGTATGCCGAATGCGCGTTTGAAAGTAGCTGTAGCTGAAACGGACCTGAACCTGTATGGTAAAGATGATATTGAATTTTTATTTGACGCAAATAAAAGCAATCGCTTTGAGCCGGTGCGCAAGGTAGCAAGCGGTGGTGAACTGAGCCGTTTAATGCTTTGCATAAAATCGCTGGTAGCACAATCTATAGACCTGCCAACAATGATCTTTGATGAAATAGACACGGGTATTTCCGGTGAGGCAGCGAAGCAGGTGGGCATCATTATGAAAAAGCTAGCGGTAAACAGGCAGGTGATCTGTATTACGCATCAGCCACAAATAGCTGGTAAGGCTTCTGCTCATTTCTTTGTATATAAGGAGATAAAGGGCGACGCTGTACATACAAATATCAGGCAACTAACAGATGAGGAGCGCATTACAGCAATTGCGCAAATGCTGAGTGGCGAAAAGCCTACCGCCGCTGCATTGGAGAATGCCAGGGAAATGGTCATGAACTAGTATGTGAGTTGCGAGTGGTCAATTGTGAGCCTAAAAAGCTTTGTTATTGATTTTTCACTCACCACTGACAACTGACTACTCACAAATAAAAAAATTGTGTTTTCTTTGCCTCATTATTGGGGGCAAAAAGGATATATAGCCTTCATTTTCAAATAGTCAAACAAACCTTATGGCATACAATCTACTGAAAGGTAAACGCGGTATCATCACAGGCGCACTGGATCAAAACTCGATCGCGTGGAAAGTAGCAGAAAAAGCGCACGAAGAAGGCGCAACTTTCGTTTTAACCAATGCTCCTATCGCAATGAGAATGGGTGAGATAAAAGGCCTGGCAGAAAAAACAGGTTCTGAGATCATCCCCGCAGACGCAACAAACGTAGATGAGTTGACCAACTTGTTTACTAAATCCCAAGAGGTTCTTGGCGGAAAGATCGACTTTGTATTACACTCTATCGGCATGAGCGTAAACATCCGCAAGAATATTCCTTATACTGAACTGAACTACGATTATTTCCAGAAAGGAATTGACGTTTCTGCTTTGTCTTTTCACAAGATGCTGGCAGTAGCTAAAAAGCTGGACGCGATCAATGAATATGGAAGCGTGGTAGCGTTGACTTATATGGCAGCACAACGTGTATATCCATTCTACACAGATATGGCAGACATTAAAGCTATGTTGGAGTCTATTGCACGTAGCTTCGGTTACCACTATGGTAAAGACAAGAAGGTACGTATCAATACCGTTTCTCAATCTCCAACAAGAACGACTGCAGGTTCTGGCATCAAAGGTTTTGGCGATTTCTTTGATTACGCAAATGAAATAGCACCGCTGGGTAATGCTACAGCAGAAGATTGTGCAAACTATTGTATCACGCTGTTCTCTGACCTTACGCGTATGGTAACTATGCAGAATCTTTTCCATGATGGCGGTTACTCTACTACGGGTGTAAGCTCTGCTATACTGGAACAGTTAGGCATTGAACAACAACAAGGATAATTATTCCCAACAATACAAAGGCAGGTCTTCAACAACCTGCCTTTATTATTTTATACCAAATCTCAAACTATGCCCTGGACTGATGTATTAGGTTATGTAGGTGCTTTCCTTACTTCTATCACTTTTATTCCGCAGGTATATAAGGCATGGCAAACGAAAAGTGTAGGCGACCTTAGTACGTGGATGCTGATCATTGTTATTACCAGCGCTACCGTATGGCTGATCTATGGTATTGGTGCAATGCTGTTCCCTGTTATCATTGCCAACTCTATTGTATTGATATTGTCGTTGCTGTTGATGGTGTTTAAGTTCTCGTTTAAGAAGCAGGATCGTGAATCGTGAGGCGACAATCGTGAATATTTCGCTGCAATAAATACACCTTTCATTGACGATTTCCGATTGACGATTCACGTCTCACAGTAACTTCAACTGCTGGCTGGGCTTTTTCCCTTCTTTTACTTTTTTAGCCTGTGTATTTCCTTCCAGTTGTAGCAGGAATGCTTTTGCATCCAGGCCACCTGCAAACCCGGTAAGATCGCCGGAGGTACCAATTACGCGATGGCATGGTACAATGATAGAAACCGGGTTGCGATGATTGGCTCCGCCTACTGCACGTGATAGTTTAATATCTCCCATCATCTTTGCCAGTTGTCCATACGTTTTTGTTTCACCAAAAGGTATTGCGACCAAAGCTTCCCATACTTTTTTCTGAAATGCTGTGCCCACCTGGTCCAGCGGAACGGTAAACACACTACGTTCTTTCTTAAAATATTCGTTCAACTGCCGTTCCGTTTCCAACAGAATCGGATGCGTATTATGCTCAACCGGGTGGAAGTCTTTTATCCTGTTCGGAATGTCCTTTTCCCAAAGTATAGCAGTCAATCCTTTATCACTGGAGATCAGTTTCAAACGGCCGACCGGTGTTGACATTTCTTTATAGTAATAGTCAATGGACTGTGTCTTCATGGTTTTTAAGGTATTTTTCTATTATCCTTAGCAGGCAATGCTATATTTTTTAGTAAAACTACCAAGAAAATCTCATTGCAAATTGTACGTTTCGGAAATAAGTACGCCAGCGTGCAACTCTCTTAGCTTGTCAGTATTCCGGAAACCCGGAACCGCTTCATATTCTTTGCGTTATGCAATTTGCATATAGCTAAATGCTTGTTTTTCACTCTTTTCAATTGTAAAAAGCCTGTCTGCCAACTTGTGTTTGCCTAACTTCGCAGGCAAAATTTTACTATTGCTGAATAGCCAGGCATATAAACCTACCTACCTTTTTCTCTTGTTCCTTTTACTCAGCATTATACTGTTGGTAAACCTGGATGCGTCTCCTATTTATATATTGGACGAAGCCAAGAATGCGCAGTGCGCGCGTGAAATGTTATTGCGGCATGACTGGGTTGTACCCACATTCAATGGAGAATTAAGAACGGATAAGCCAGCATTGCATTACTTCTTCATGATGTTTGCATATAAACTATTTGGCGTAAATGCGTTTGCTGCCCGCTTCTTCTCCGCCATATTTGGCATCTGTACCGTACTGGTCACTTACGTTTATACAAAGCGTTTTACAAACGGGTTCACTGCTTTTTGCATTGCACTGGTACTGGCAATGAGTCCGCATTTTTTGTTTGAGTTCCGGTTATCTGTTCCTGATCCATACCTGATATTCTTCATCACACTCGGCCTGCTCAGTGCATTTACATGGCTGGAGGAAGATAATAAGAGACAATTATATATAGCAGCTTGTAGCTTTGCTTTGGCTACAGTAGCAAAAGGCCCGGTTGCACTGGCCTTGCCAGGCGCCAGCCTGCTGGTATGGGTGATCTTACAGAAAAAATGGAAAACTGTTTTTACCTGGCACCTGTTACCTGCATTCATCCTGCTTTGCGTAATAACCCTTCCGTGGTATGTTGCCGTATATAAAGCTACGAATGGTGCATGGACAAAAGGATTTTTCATAGAGCATAACCTGAATCGCTTTTCAGACCCACAGGAAGGACATGGTGGTTTTTTCTTATTACCACTGTTGTTTGTAGTAGTGGGCTTACTGCCTTTTATGGCATTTGCCGGAGAAGCGGTTAAGAAGACAAAGCCATTGTTGCAAAATAAACTGGTCCGGTTTTCTGCAATTGTATTTGGTGTTTTTGTTGTATTCTTTAGTGCTTCCAGTACAAAGTTGCCCAATTACCCAATGCCATGCTACCCTTTTGCAGCAACGGTCTTAGGTTATTTTCTTTCTCAGCTATTAGATGGACAGCTTGGCTCAAAAAGATATCCGTTATACATTTTACTGACCATTCTCACTGCTATTCCTGTTGCGGGTTTCTTTGCTGCAAATGCAGAGATAGAAATGCAGGATGTAAAAGGCGCTGCGTTGTTTTTACTGATTGCGCCCATAGCCTTCCTGCTACTTCTCTTCCTCTGGAAAAAGAGTTGGAACAATGCAGTGATTGCAATAGGTGTTGGTTTTAGCTTATTAAATATACTGGCGTTGCACTATGTGTACCCAATATTATACCGGCAAAACCCGATGAGCAAAACAATAGATGTGGTAAAAAAGGCACCACGTGTAATAGCTTACCGGTCTTATAATCCTGCATATAATTTCTATCTTAACCAACAGGTGTATTTGTATCCTACACTGGATTCTATTAAGCTTGCGCTAAAAGAACACCCGGATGCAATAATTATTAGCAGAAAAGAATATCTTGATTCGCTAAATACGTTGGATGTAAAAGTTATAGCAACTCATCACGATGTATTTGAGCTACCTACAACCATTATTTTGACAAGCAATGCAAAAACTGAATAAGAAAAATTTTACCATAGCCGCTATTATTACGTCTATACTTGCAGTTATTATTTTGTCTGCATCATTCAGTATGGGAAAGAATAATCTTTTCCTGCTATTGAATGCTGACCTGGGTAAGGTGGCTGATTTTTTCTTTCATTGGTGGACGTATGCTGGTGACGGTGCAGTGTGGGTGCTGGTATTGATCTACATTCTTGTGAAAAAGAAAACACGCCTCTTCCCTCTTGTATTCAGTGCATTTGCATTGAGTACTATTTTCACCCAGATATGCAAATACGTAATAGTACCGGATGAGCCTCGTCCGATCTTAGCTATAAAAGAAACAGCCCTTATACATACAGTACCGGGTGTGGAGTTACATGAAGTATCCAGCTTCCCTTCCGGGCATACGGCAACAGCCTTTACGTTGTACCTGCTTTTTGCATTAATCTGTAGTGGCAATGCATGGTTAGTCATAGGCTTATTATATGCGCTGCTGGTTGGTTATTCCCGCATTTATCTTGCGCAGCATTTCCCGTTGGATGTGGGCGCGGGTATGGTTACCGCTGTATTATCGGTATGGCTGGCAATGTTGATACAAGACAGGTGGAAGTTTAAGAATAAATGATACATTGTTTTATTGTTACATTGTTAGATTTTTTTACGCAAAGGCTCCAAGTATCGCAAAGCGCACAAAGGCTACGCAGAGAACGCAAAGAAATGCCACAGAGGTTCAGAAACACAGAAGGGCTTCAAAGAATCGCGTAGTGGTTCTACTTATGTTCTCTTGAATAAATTGACTATGCTATTATTTAATAGCCCTCCACTTATCCTATGTCCTATATACCTTATGCTTCTATGTGGTGAAAAAAATTTCTTGTTGCATTCCGGCTCGTGAAGACACAAGCCGGGGCGACAATTAAACCATACAACCATTAAACAATCCTTTCTGTTAATAACAACCCATCTATTTAACAATTAAAGCGTTTCTCCTTCTTACTCAGCTACAAAAACATTCATTTCATCCCCTTTTAAAAATCTTTCACAGTTCGGCTTATTTACTGGCATTCTATTCGCATTATAGTCAGTAAATGGTTGAATTATGAAAAAGATACTTTTAATGTCAATGATGTTCTTCGCAGGCATTGTTACATACAACGAAACTAAAGCCCAGGTAAGTGTAAGCATAAACATAGGCAGTCAGCCTGTATGGGGCCCTGTAGGATATGACCATGTAGACTACTACTATATGCCGGATATAGACGCTTACTATTATGTTCCCAGTCGTCAATACATTTATGCAGACCGTGGCAGGTGGATATATGCAACCGCATTGCCTTCCCGCTTTGGCAACTATGATATTTACCGTGGCTATAAAGTAGTGGTGAATGAACCTAAGCCATTCTTACACGCAGATGTTTACCGTGCTAAATATGGTAAGTACAAAGGCTGGTATGGCAAACAAACGATCATAAGAGACAGTCATGACAGCAGGTACACCGGAGGCAAAGGCAGAGATGATGGCCGTGGTCACCACGATAACGGATGGCATGGTAACAAACACTAGTATAAGCTTCGGTTGTTATTCCAACAAGCAAAAAGGCTCCGTTCCCGGAGCCTTACTTTTTTCAAGTTCAATACAAAAAATCACCCTTGTATTGAATTATAAAGGAACTATAAATTAAGTTGTAGGAATTATTTATTTGATAAACGCCACATACTACCCGACAAACCCATACTCTGACAAGACGAATCATTTTGTCTCTGCATACTGAATAGCTCTGTTCAAGGCTTCGTCTTTACCCTCACGTATGCTCTGCACGGTTGGCCAAACTTCTATATCGGGTTGCACTCCTTTATCTACATATAGCTTACCGTTATCATCTCTCGCAAACATGCCGTTTACATAAATGATCATTCCTCCCGGCAGGCGAAGATTGCTGAAAGGATTTCCAAAACCATACGTAGGCTCACCAATGATCGTTCCAAGATCATATTTTTTTACATAAATGAATGTGCCGTCACTATATGGCTTCTCGGAATGCTCCGAAAGAAAAATAGATTTTGCTTTCAGCCTGTGCAATGCCGGTTCTTTAAAACGATCATACAAATAACCGTTCAGGGAGCTAATGTTTCGGCTATCTTTATCCGGGTAAACTATATCCGATTGATAATACCAGTTCATGGTATCCCTTATATCTTTTATATAATGCAGAAAATACAAGGAGCTAAACGATTGCCTGCAATCCCATATAATATACTCTATGTCAGGTGACAGATGAGTTGCAAGACTATCAATGCGATCATCGCTTACTTCAGGAAATGAGACATATAAGATATTTGGCCTGACCAACTTCAGCGGCTCTTTTACACTTTTCTTCTTATCGTTACTACCATACATTTTAGAATAGGGCAATACCGCTGAGTACAACTCTTTGTTTTTCTTTTGCACCGTTAGCTTTACGCCAGTTCCAAATTCCCCTAACTGTATTGTGTACAATCGTTTCACTAATAACTGGCTTACATTTGCATAACTAAGTAAACTATCTTTTGCAGTAAATACGGTTAATGCATCTTTATTATTAATCTGCAATATCTCATCTCCTACTTCCAGCTTATCTGCATCTTCAGGTTTTTCTATGGATGTAATAACAAGATGCCCTCCACTTGCCCAGCCGATTGAGACAGGCAGTACATACAAAGGGCTTGCGTTAGCCGAAGGCAACATTTCCATAAAGCCATCCTTTGTCTCTGCCAGTATCCTGCGCATATCGTCCGTATATTCATCAAATGATTTTGCATTTGCAGCGGTAGCTAAAAAAACATCCAACTGTTTTTCCCAGCTTACCTGGTCACCAATTGCTATATAGCCATGCTGCAATACATTCCACAGGATAATAATATCCGCCAGCCGGGTCGATATTTTTGCTGTGTTCAACTGGGTTGCTTTCACCGCGCCGGCAAACGCAGATAATACCGCACTATCAGCAGCAGGGTACGTTTGACCATCCAGGGCATATAGCGCAAGAGGAAATGAAAACGCAATACCCGAGTCGAGTTTGCCTTGCACTGCGGTTCCAAATGCAGGTTGCAGGTCAAATAATGGTTCTCCTATAAAATGGCTTTTTTGTCGCGTGTTTTTTGCATTGATCTGTAAGACCTGTTTGCCTTGTGCAAATTCTGTTGATGCCACAACAGATGTTCCCTGGTAATCATCAGGCCAGTTATTCCAGGCGGCAGGTCCTTTTCCAATTGAATCACGTTCAAAATTTCCGTTAGCAAGCGGTATATCTACCCACTTATTATCCTTCTCTACCTGCACCCGGCAATTGTCAATTTCCAGTGAGCCCTCCGTTCTTAAGAATGTACCGAGCAATACACTATCTGCAAACATCGGGATAGTAAGCATGACCTCCCTCCTGTGCAATTTGTTATCTCCCTTTTCTGATTCACTTCTTGTAGGCGTGCCATATACACCATTTACATTGTTCGGTTGCAGGAATAATACATTTTCTCCATTACCACTTCCGGGATTACATTTTACATCAGCAGAAAACTTCAGCATACCGCCCCTGAATGCTTTTACAGGAACATTACTGATAACACCATACTCATCAATTATACCTCTTTGCGGAATTTTATTGTATTGATTAACTAACAGGCTGCGCTGGTAGCGGAAAGCAGCGCCCCGGTTCCCATTCGTCAACCCATGATATTGCCAGTAAGATAGTTTATAACCTGTGCTATCCTTAGGGCGTAATGCAGCCAGGTTCAGCCCGGGGATTACTCCATTATCATTTAATTGTAATGTGGGAATAATAGGATGAAACAACCTGGATAAAGTATCTTTTAATGCCTTATCATTTACTGCATCTATTACTTTGGCTGTTCCATACACTACAAACTTATCCCAGTCCAATTGGCTTGTTTCCGTTCCGGGGTAAAAGAAGCGGGCATAACCATACAACCTGGCAAAAGCATGCAGATTGGCTAGTTGCCTGGGAGAAAGTGTGACCGATTGATAAGCATTGTTATCTTGTTGCCCGCAACCGAACAAACTCAGGACGATTATGGCGAGGAAATATCTTTTAAAATTGCGCATTCTATCTGGATGATCAAAAGTATTTGCTAACCTACAAAAACGCATGACTCTTTCGACCAAATTTTCCCAACTTTCGACAAAGACGCTCATTATTGCCCATTTTTATTTTACAAACGGTATGTTTGTCGCTAGCAAAAGCCCTTTTGTCGAAACTAATTGTATATAAAGTAGCTTAAAAACACTTTTACACTATCAATGGCATCCCGTATAAAAAATACCGCTTCTGTGCTGCTGCGCCCACCAATTAGCCACATTATTGCATTGTGTTTGTGGTGGACGTTCATCACCATTATACCAATCAAGCTGGAGCAGCGGATTACATTTGAGGGGTGGGATGTTTTATCCATCCTGATGCTATATGCTTGCTATAGCCTCTTCATTGTTGCTTTCTTTTTACATACAAGGGTTTTATATCCCAAACTACTGGCAAAAAGACACACAACCTGGTTTGTCATCAGTATGGCCGTAACACTAGTTGCGTTCTATTTTATCTTTTATTATTCGTTCAAGCTCGCCGGTTTTATCACACCATCTTTACAACCAGAGATCTTCTTTAAGCTACGCTATAAAATAGCCGCTTCGCCGGTTTATTATGGCGCCTATTATTTCATATTTACGATCGTACCACTTTTGCTTAAATCATTAAGGGACCACTATGTGGTGCAGAACAAAATGATCCGGTTGCAAAAGGAGCATACTGAGCTGGAACTGGATTTTTTGAAAGCGCAATTGAACCCGCATTTCATGTTCAATTCACTGAACAATATTTATTCACTCAGCCTGCACCAGTCTACGCTTGCGCCAGAGATGATCTTAAAATTATCAGACCTGATGCGCTATACCCTGTACGAAACAAAAGATGAATACATAGCGCTGGATAAAGAGTTGGCTTTCATGCGCGACTATGTTGATCTTGAAAAAATCAGGCACGGCGATCATGCTACAATAGACATTCAAGTTACCGGCAATATAGAGGGGCATCGCATTGCGCCGCTACTTTTAATCCCATTTATAGAAAATAGTTTTAAACATGGTGTAAATGCACAATTCGGCCCGTCATGGATTGAGATGAATGTGAATGTAGCAGCAGACAGGCTTGATTTTGTATTGCGTAACAATACCCCAAACCCTGAAGAAAGAAAATATCAGCTCAATAAACCCGGTGGCATCGGTTTGGTAAACGCCCAAAAGCGACTATCGCTTTTATACCCATCCAAACATGCGCTGAACACATCATTAAAAGATGGTGTGTATGAAGTATCATTAACGCTTTACTTAAACTAAGAAAACTCATGGCTTATACCTGCTTAATAGTTGACGACGAACCTCTGGCACAACAGGTGCTTTCTACTTACCTGAAACAAATGCCTCAATGGGAGCTGAAAGGCGTTTGCCGTCATGCAATGGAAGCGCTGGAAGTATTACAAAACGAACAGGTAGACCTGATGTTCCTCGATATACAGATGCCGGTGATCAGCGGCCTGGAGTTTTTAAAATCATTACCAAAACCACCTAACGTTATTTTCACTACAGCATTTCCCAACTATGCGTTGGAGGGATTTGAACTGGATGCTGTGGATTATTTATTAAAACCTATCTCGTTTGAGCGCTTCCTGAAAGCGATCAATAAGGTAACAGCCAAACTAACTGCTTCACAAACGACTACTGCTGCTACACCTGCAACAAACGCACCTGATTATTTCTTTGTAAAAGAAGACAGTAAACAGATCAAGGTAAAATATGCCGACATCTACTTTCTCGAAGGCATGAAGGATTATGTAAAGATCTATACACCTGCACGCGTGATCGTTACACACATTACCATGAAGCGCCTGGAGGAGATTTTACCATCAGATAAATTTATGCGTATTCATAAATCTTATATCATTGCGCTGGAGGCCATTCATACAGTGTTTGGCAATATGGTGGAGATAGATAAATATCAACTACCTGTGGGAAGTATTTACAAAGATGAATTATTGAAGATCATTGATGCGAAGAATTAAGGTTGATTTATAAAGTTTTACTGTTCGACATGTTAACGAAGCGCATGTCGAACGAAGATAAAGCGGATTTTTAATCCGCATAAAAAGGATAAACATCCTTTTCCTCTATAATCCGATAGCTCGCCGGATAGCTCAGACAGCTCACGCCAGTGTTTAGCGTTTATAAAGCGTTTTACTTAATATGCTTTACAACATTTCATAATCCTCCGTTTACTTACCATCTTCTACCTGTGCCACTTCATACTTGCCATTCTCAATAGGTTGATAATAGGTGTCGCCAAACTTTACATAGGTCTGATCCCCTATTTTTACTTCTTGTCCACCTTCGGGCAAGTTATCTACTACTGCGCCCGCAGGTGGGGCTACTACTTTATATTTCGTTCCATCCTTCTCATAATAGCTACCGCCATAGTAATAGTTCGTCGTATTATTCACTGTTACCGTTTGTGCGCTTGACGGAATACTTGTTACTGTACCGCCCACAGGTGCAGGTACTGCCGTATAACCACCGCTGGCGGACTGATACCATACGCCCTGGTCATAGTGATATTGTGCATTGCTTACTTCTACCAATATAGCAGTGGTAGCCAGTGTGGCAATAAGGAACCCCCACGGATGCCATACCGGCCCCCAGGAGAAAGGATGATACGGATGGTACACATATGGACGGTATGCATAGAACCTTCTGCCTCCATATACATACGGAGGTCTTACATAAGTATTGATATTGTTTCTACGCACAACGGTATTGTGGTTATTCTCAATATTGATGTTTACATTCCGGCTATTATTTACATTTACATTGTTCCCTATATTGGTCCTGTTGCCAATGTTTGTATTACCCCTGTTACCTATATTATTTGTAGTCCTGTTGTTACTATTATTATTCGTTCTGTTACCAATATTATTATTTCTGTTACCGGAATTTTCTGTACGGTTGCCAAAATTATTTTCAGGCCGTCTTGAAGTAGCTGGCCTGTTTGCAGATCTTGTACTGCCACCATTTATTCTTCCTCCATTGCCTGTGGATTGTGTGGCAGGTCTTGACGGCGCCCGCCCTCCTCCGCCCCTGGCACCACCACCGCCATGCTGAAAGCGTTGAGCTTCTGCTATTAACGGCAGTATAACTATTACAATAAGGCTTAAGGCTATTTTCATCGCAATCGCTCCTGTATATTGAGTTTTCATACATATTTTTTTAGTAAGTATTAATTTCCTTTCATAGGCATCAGGTAAACCTGGTTTGCGTGTGGAGGTTGAGGAAATTCGAATACAGATGCCGGTATAACAGGATTGAGTTTCCATTCAGAAAAGGAGGCTTCGTAACGCTTCACATTTTTGCTGGGTTGGTGATAATTAATTACAAATTTCACGGGGAGAGTAGTAGCATTATTTGCTATCCACAATTGCAGATCCATTTCCTTCCCTTTTGCCACAATGTGAAAGGCTTCTACATCATTCACTTTTTCTAGCCCCAGGTAGTCTATATAGTCAAAGCTTGTCAGCAGGTCATCAGCAAAGGAGGGATAAAAGAAGTCTGCCGCCGGAAAATCTATATCATAGTGCGCATGTATAGAATCGATTGTTTCCAGGATAGTAGCCGGCGCATCTACTGAAGCATAATTATTTTCATCATAAGAGTAGTATGTCAGCTTTTTACCATTGTAAAAAAAAGCCCTATGTCCCTTCACACCTCTTCCATCCACAAACATTTTATCTGGCCCGACCATAGACTGGGTATTTCGGAGAAGTTGACCAGTGTGTTCCGTGGCAAGTTGACCACCATTTTAGCTGGCGAAGGGTGTGCTATATAAATAAAAAAATGCTATCAAAAGTAACGCTTAATCTTGTATGATCTTCGTATCGTGTGATGGCTTTTTCTT
>JAFKHH010000038.1 GCA_017306865.1 Filimonas sp. | reverse complement strand
ACCTTCTGTGCGATCAGTAATCCAACAGTTGCCAGTTTAACAGTGACAGGTACAAACATACAATGGTACGTAGCATCAATAGGAGGTACAGCTTTAGCGTCAACAACTGCGTTAGTAGATGGTACAACTTATTATGCAAGTCAAACAGCCAATGGATGCGAAAGTGCGAACCGTTTAGCAGTTAAAGTAAACATCACAGCCACTACTGCACCAACAGGCTCAGCTACACAAACTTTCTGTGCAATCAGTAACCCAACTATTGCAAACCTTGTTGCTACCGGCACAAGCATACAATGGTATGCTGCATCAACGGGTGGTACGGCGTTAGCATCTACTGTAGCGTTAGTGGATGGTACGACATATTATGCAAGCCAAACGGCCAATGGTTGCGCGAGCGCGAGCCGTTTAGCTGTTAAAGTAAACATTACTGCGACAGCAGCACCGACAGGCTCAGCCACACAAACTTTTTGCGCGATCAGTAATCCGACTGTTGCAAACCTGGTTGCGACCGGCACAAGCATACAATGGTATGCTGCTTCAACAGGTGGAACAGCCCTAGCATCAACTACAGCATTGGTAGATGGTACAACTTATTATGCAAGTCAAACAGCCAATGGCTGCGAGAGCGCGAGCCGATTAGTAGTTAAAGTAAGCATCACTGCTACAGCAGCTCCAACCGGAAGTGCAACTCAAACCTTCTGCGCGATCAGTAACCCAACTGTTGCCAGTTTAACAGCAACCGGTACAAATATACAATGGTATGCAGTATCAACAGGCGGCACGGCTTTAGCATCAACAACCGCATTGGTAGATGGTACAACTTATTATGTAAGTCAAACAGCTAACGGTTGTGAGAGCAAAAATAGATTTGCTGTTGCAGTTTCTATTACTGCTACAGTCGCTCCAACTGGTAGCGCGACACAGACCTTCTGTGCAATTAACAACCCGACTGTTGCTAGTTTAACCGCGACCGGTACAAGCATACAATGGTATGCTGCTTCAACGGGTGGTACGGCGTTAGCATCTACTACAGCATTAGTGGATGGCACAACCTATTATGCAAGCCAGACAGCTAATGGTTGTGAGAGCGCGAGCCGTTTAGCAGTTAAAGTAAACATTACTGCGACAGCCGCACCAACTGGCAATGCCACGCAGACATTCTGCGCGATCAGTAATCCAACTATTACCAATCTTGTTGCAACAGGCACAAGCATACAATGGTATGCCGCGTCAACAGGTGGTACAGCCTTAGCGTCAACAACCTCGTTGGTAGATGGTACAACGTACTATGCAAGCCAGACAGCCAATGGTTGCGAGAGTGCGAGCCGATTAGCAGTTAAAGTAAACATTACTGCGACAGCCGCTCCAACTGGCAGTGCGACACAAACTTTCTGTGCAATTAACAACCCGACTGTTGCCAGTTTAACAGCGACCGGCACAAGCATACAATGGTATGCTGCATCAACTGGTGGTACGGCCTTAGCATCTACTACAGCGTTGGTGGATGGTACAACCTATTATGCAAGCCAGACAGCTAATGGCTGCGAGAGTGCGAGCCGTTTAGCAGTTAAAGTAAACATTACTGCTACATCTGCACCAACAGGCAGTGCGACACAAACTTTCTGTGCAATTAGCAATCCAACTGTTGCTAATTTAACAGCAATAGGTACGAACATACAATGGTACGCTGCATCAACCGGCGGTACAGCCTTAGCATCAACAACTGCGTTAGTGGATGGTACAACGTATTATGCGAGCCAGACAGCTAACGGTTGCGAGAGTGCGAGCCGTTTAGCGGTTAAAGTAAACATTACTGCTACAGCAGCACCAACAGGGTCAGCTACACAAACTTTCTGTGCAATTAACAACCCAACAGTTGCCAGTTTAACAGCGACCGGTACAAACATACAATGGTATGTAGCATCAACAGGCGGCACGGCGTTAGCATCAACAACCGCGTTGGTAGATGGCACGATTTATTATGCAAGTCAAGCAGCTAATGGATGTGAGAGTGCGAGCCGCCTAGCTGTGCTGGTGAAAATAGCTCCGGCAACAACAGCGAATGCAGGGATAGATATTGTACAGTATAATTCAGGAACGTTCACGTTGGCAGCAAATGCTCCTGTAAATGGAGTAGGCGTATGGAGTGTTATTTCTGGCTCACCAGTGATAACGGATGTAAATAATCCTGCCGCTACAGTAACTATTCCGGCAAATACGACTGCTGTATTACGCTGGACAGTAAGCAATGGTATTTGTCCTGCTGCTGCTGCTGACGTTCGTTTGCAATATTCGCAGCAGGCTGATCTGTCTATTGAAAAGACTGCTCCTGCCAGTATTCTTGCAGAAGGCGCAATTACATGGCGTATCCGTATTGCAAACAATGGCCCGTCTGCTGCTAATAAAGCAACGGTGAAAGATGTATTGCCAGGTAGTGTTACCAATGCAAAAGTGACTGTCGTATCTGTGAGCGGCGGTGCAACTATTTCTGCAACAATTACCGGCGGCGTAATGAACGCCATTGTAGATCAGCTTCCTTCAGGGGGACAGTGCATATTGGAAATAACGGCTGTGTTAAAACCTGGTATTACCGGTAGTATCACAAACAGTGCAACATTGACTGTGCCGGATAATATAACAGACCCTACACCAGGCAACAATACGTCTGAAGTAACAACTACTATTGTTCCTAAGTCTGTACTGAAGATAGAAAAAACGGTGTTGACTGCATCTCCATATTTCGTTGGACAGACCATTCGATATTCATTGAAGGTGACGAATACCGGCGTGACTGATGTTGCACCGGTAACGGTAACGGATATACTTCCTCCAAATACGAAAGTAACCGTGCCGGTTATTCAACAGGCGCCTGCAGGAACAACTGCGAGTTACAGCAGTGCATCTAATTGTATCAATTGGAATATAACCTCACTGCCTGCTGGTAAAATAATGACCCTTACGTATGATATGACTATTCGCGATACTGGCCTGATCAGGAACACTGCGTTTACTGCCGGGCCAGCAGATAAGTCTGTGCCTGATACAAGCACGGCAACTATAAATGCTGCGTATTATGTAGACCTGGCAATTATAAAACAACTGGTGCCTCAGTCTGCATACGAAGTAGGGAAATATATAACCTTCAATATTCTTGTGACGAATAACGGTCCTAACGTAGCAACCAATGTACGTGTAGACGATGCGTTGCGTGATAACCTGGATGCCGTAAGAAATATAACTGCATCTACCGGTAACGCTGTGTACAATGCGGCTACAAATACCGTGGAGTGGAATATACGTTCTGTTGGCGTGAGAGACACGTTAAGGCTTTCTTTCGAAGCGCGTATAAAAGGTGGTGATGCGGTTACAAATACAGCTACTGTTACGAGTGATGAGAACGACCTGGACAGAAGTAATAATACTTCATCTATACCTCCGGCGACTATTTCCAAGAAAGACGACCTCTGGATACCAAATATTATTACACCAAATGGCGATGGTAAGAATGACAAATTTATTGTGCTTGGGTTGGAACGTTATCCGGGTTCACGACTGGAAATATATAACCGTTGGCAAAATATGGTGTACACGTCTTCGAACTATAACAATGACTGGGACGGCAATGGCCTGACTTCGGGAACCTATTTCTATGTATTAAAGGTGAATAAACCTGAAGGGAAGGAAGTGAAGACAGGGTGGATCATGTTAACAAAATAAAACAACCAACTTTTTTTAATCCGTAAAGCGAACGAAATGAAAATGCGTGTATTGATAACTATAATGATGCTGCTGGTTGCATTCGGCGTAAATGCCCAGCAGGATGTACAGTTTAGCCAATATGTATTTAATGGGCTGAGCGTAAACCCAGCTTATGCCGGTTATAAAGAAGACCTTTATTTTAATGCGGTGTACAGGAAACAATGGGCAGGTTTTCCGGGTGCGCCGCAGACCGGTGCTGTGTCACTGGATGGATTGATCCGTAACCAGGATAACCGGTTAGGAGTAGGTGGACAAGTTACCTGGGATAAACTGGGGCCGCAACAAACATTATCTGCTTATGGGTCATTTGCATATCGTATCCGTTTAGATGAGGCAGATACAAAACGTCTATGCCTCGGTATTGGATTTGGTATGAACCAATATTCTGTAGATGGCAATGCGTTGAAGTATATAGATGCGAATGATCCTAATGTGCCTGTAGGGAAAGTTAGTACAACGAAACCCGATGCACGTTTTGGTATTTATTATTACACGCCTAAGTTCTATGTAGGTGCATCTGTTATGGATCTCTTTTCCCTGAATAGTGACTATAAATTATTGTTCAGTGATGGTGTGTTGTATTCTACGATTAAGAAGTCTGCGCACATTTATCTCACAGCAGGGACGTTGATCACCTTGTCAGATAATGTTAAGCTAAAGCCTTCTTTTATGATGAAAGAAGATTTTCATGGGCCAACCAATCTTGACCTGAATGCCTTCGCGTTGTTTGCAGAACGTTTATGGCTTGGCGCATCTTACCGTACCGCTGTTAAGCTTTGGAACAAAGAAGCATTACAGCCCGGGTTGCAGCAGACCGCAGCGGTAAGTGCGATCATGGAATATTACGCGACAGAAAACATGCGTATTGGCTACTCTTACGATTTTACAACCAGCGGCATTGCCAGTTACCAGGCGGGCACACATGAAATATCAATTGGAATACTTATTCCTGATAAGAAAAAGCTGGAACGTATTAAAAGCCCAAGATATTTCTAATGTTCGTAGTGAAACTTTCAAACCAGGTAAGCATGAATTATTGTGTGAGCATATATAAACCGGTCTTATTTTCAATCTTCCTGTGGTGTTGCGTAGTGGCGCAAGCGCAGGAACAACGCTCTGTCATCAGCAGGGCGGAAGATGCATATGTACGAAATGAATTTGCTACTGCGGCAAAATTGTATGAACATGTGGTGCAGGGAAGCAGGAAGCCTGATATAAATGTATTGACAAAGATGGCAGATTGTTACTGGCAGATAAACGATTATCATGCAGCATGCAACAGCTATCAGCAATTGACTACTATTCCCGGAAGTCCTGCTGTTAATTGGTTGTATTATGGCGAAATGCTGAAGTGTATGGGTAAATATGTGGAGGCAAAAATAGCTTTCAGGGAATATGAGCAGAGAGAAGGGCAGTCTGCAGCTATACAGAAGGCAGGTTGTGATAGCGCGTTAGTATGGATGGCAAATACGCCTGTTTACACTGTGCGCAATTTGCAAACGTTGAATACCACTAAAGCTGATTGGGGCGCCAGGATTTATGGAGAGAAACATCTTGTATTTGTTTCGGATAGTTTACGTGAGTGGCAAATGCGCTTCCCCGACACGAAGGTGAATAAAGAAGTGTACCGTCGTACAGATTATTCGTATCAAAAAATATATGTAACCGATACCACTAATCGTGGTTTGGATATAAGCTACGTGCATGATTTTTCACCTGCAATGAATGAGTTTACTTATCATACGGGGCCTGTTTCGTTTAGTGGTAATGGAGATAGCGCTTATTTTACCGTTACTTATTTTGATAAAACAACCAACAAAAAAGATAAGGTGGTTAAGAGCGGACATACTGTTATGTATGGTACGCGCCGTCTTGAGATATACTTGTGCATCAAAGATCCGGTAACACAGCGATGGCGCAAAGCACAGCCTTTCGCATACAACAATGCGACTGCTTATTCCGTTGGGCATGCAGTGCCTTCCAGCGATGGTAAGGTTTTGTATTTTACAAGTGATATGCCGGGCGGAAAAGGTGGGCTGGACATCTGGTATTGTGATCGTGTAAATGACAGTACTTGGGGAATGCCTAAAAATTGCGGCGCTATCAATACGGTAAATGATGAAGCGTTTCCTACTATAGGAGCAGATGATCTGCTATATTTCTCCAGTAAAGGACATATAGGTATGGGAGGTTATGATATTTTTTCTGCAAAAGGGCAAAGACAGAACTGGACTGTGCCACATAACCTGGGATACCCGGTAAACTCACCGGGAGATGATTTTTATTTTGTGCCGAATGACTTGCAGAGTGGCTTTTTTGCATCCAACAGGGCAGGCGGGCTAGGTGATGATGACATTTATACCTATACGCTTCCTAAAGACAATATACGTGAGGAACAGGTGCTAAAGGTGCTGACTATGTTGAATACTGTGTATGATGCTACCGATAACAGTTTGATACCTGGTGCGCAAGTTAGCCTGCGAAAAGTACAGCCAGGCGGGGTGTGGCGTAAGCAAGCAAATGAGAAAGGTATCACCACTTTTATACTGGAACAGCAACAGCAATATGTAATAGCTGCAACTGCTACCGGATATACCGCTGATAGCATTATGCTTAGCACACCGGTTATTACCCGTTCAGATACACTTTATACAAAGGTTTATTTGAAAAAAGAATTACCGCATCGTGCCGGAGATATGTTTGTGTTGAAAGACCTGTACTATGACTTCGATAAGTTTAATATCAGAAGCGACGCGGCTAAAGTGCTGGACGGCCTTTTAGATATTCTGCGCAAGTATCCAAACATAACAATAGAGCTTTCTTCGCATACAGACTCCCGTGGTACGGCGGCTTACAATATGGTATTGTCAGACAAAAGGGCACAGTCTGCAAAGGCGTACCTGGTAGAGAAGGGAATTGCGGCAGATCGTATTGAGGCAAAAGGGTATGGTGATACTAAATTGTTGAACCGTTGTGGTAAAGGTGTTGTTTGTAGTGAGGAAGAGCATCAGTTAAATAGAAGAACGGAAGTGCGTATTTTGAAAGAGTAACAAGTATATTTAAAATACAAACGGTTTATACTTGCGTGTAAGCCGAAGTGTCAAGCATGAAAAACCTAAAAATAGCTGGCCATGAACATAGTGATAATAGATGATCACCAGATCGTAGCGGATGCCTTGAAAGTAGTATTGCAGACCAATGCTGCAATAAAAGAAATCAGGACTTTTTTGACTGCAAAAGCTTTTCTCGACTCTATTGGTAACTGGTTGCCCGACATTGTGATCGCTGATCTGTCTTTACCGGGTATGACAGGGATGGAGTTGATAGAGACTATTCAGAAAAGGCCGCTGCCGCATCATCCGCGTGTTGTAATTCTTTCGTCTACTACAGATGTGCAGACAATTAAACAGGCTATACGCCTGGGCGCATCCGGCTACCTGTCCAAAGGTGTGTCTGTTGCTGAATTACAGGAGGCGATAGACGCAATCCATAACGGAGAGCAGTATATTTCCAAAAGCCTGCGCAATAGCCTGATCAATTCAGTTTTTGTAGATGAACAGGTGGTATTGCATTTGTCGCCGAGAGAGAAGGAAGTGTTGGCGCTGATCTGCTCCGGTCATACGATCAAGGAAGCAGCTTCTGTGTTGAAGCTAAGCACCCACACGATTCAAGGGTATCATAAGAATATTATGAAAAAATTCAAAGTGAGCAGAACTGCAGACCTGATTGTATTTGCTATACAAAAAGGGTTGTATAACCCTTCACTTGATCCGAACAGGTAATACCCCAAAAATAGGGTAGTGTACCTCCGTAATGTTAGGGCTTGTCGTGTCGTTTTTTTGCCCGCATCTTTGTAATGTATTTAACTGGTTTTATTCATTTTGGCGTTTTGAGGCTAACCTATGAAAAGCATGTAATTGTACCCAAGAGACAATCAACACCGGACAAGCGTCCGGTTTTTTTATGTATATATCATCCCGGTCTCCGACCTACTGTGTACCCACGTCTTTGTCAATGAAATAGAGCCGGAGGTTCTACAGAACGGTAGTATATAAACGTAAAAACAATAGAGCTCCGGAGGAGCGACAGCACGTTTTGCTATATTCAAATAGATTCTGTCGCCGCTCTGCGGCTCTTTTCTTATAATTATTCATGGCTACCATTCTGCCGAGCCTCCGGCTCTATTGAGATCACAAGTATTACAATCATTACGCTTT
>JAFKHH010000019.1 GCA_017306865.1 Filimonas sp. | reverse complement strand
AACTTTCAAAAACAAGGCGTTTAACAGCACGCCATCTCCAGCTAAAAATAAGGTGGTCAATTTGCTCCGAAACAGGGTGGTCAGTTTGCTCCGAAACGAGGTGGTCACGTTATCCCGGAATCAGGTGGTCATGTTCAGCGAAATCTCCACCCGGATAGGGTCGAGATAAATGCGGTGGTATAACGGTACGATGATATTGGTTAACTGGCAGGCCTGCCAGTCAGCATGTTTGTAATGGGTGCACGGTTTATCCAGGTCGGCAAGCCGGTAAGGAGGGTGGTTGTCGTCGATGAAAACATATTTACGGGCGACTTTATTGTAGTCTATGATCAGGTGGTCATCTACGTCATTCTCAAAGGGCGGCTTCTCAACGTTAACGATCGCCTTGCGGTCATCGATGGCTGCACCTATGATGTTGACCGCGTGAGCGAGATTGGTTCCCTTGATAACGCCTACCACTGGGATGCCGGACTCAATGAATGCGCTCAAGGCACCGTAAAAAAGCTCCTGGTGTTTTGCCTTTGAATAGAGCATAGCTCCAAAGCCAACTTCCCGCACCGTGTAAGCAATTTGTTCAGCGGTAAGGCCGTCTGACGGCATCTGCCGTTTGAAGCTAAACTTTCTGAGGATCTGGTGAATGTCAGAGGGTAATAGCGGCTTATATTCAGCATACCTGTTCCCGAAGTATTCCAGGAGAGACCAGATCGTAGTTTCTGCACAGGTAATTACCTGTCCATCCTGGGAGGAATGAGGGAATGCTTCGCTAACGAATTTTACGGCATTAACGGTTGCGGGGATCCTCGCTGCACAACAACGGAATTTGTGATCTTTAAAAGCCTTTGGATTGATAGCGTTGCGCCCTATTATTTTCGGAAGCGTAGGTCTGAGGACAAGAAATCCGTAATAATAATCCTTCTCTTGTAGATAATCCACATATTCTTTCTGCCAAAATTTTTTCTCGTCTATCGCTACGGAAAAAAAGGAAATGCGAAGGCTGTCTCGTTTGTATGGTTTAAGTTTCGAGGAATAAAAATGGTAGAAGGTATTACGGTACATTTTGTCTACATACGGATGCTCGATAACCATGGTCAAATCATCCTTTAGCACTGCAATTAAGGGGTCGGCATATTCACTGACGATGACCTTAGCGAAGCTCTCTTCAATGCCGAAATTTGTCTGGTAAAAATCAAGTAAAAATTCACCTAACTGTTTAACCGGCAAGACATAAACGCCAATTTTTTCCATTAAGTTTATTATATTGTAGATAAAGGGTTCAATGAAAATACGAATTTTAGTCAATCAGCTGGGAGATGCGGATTCTATATTTATCGGGGTTTTAGACGAGAAGCGAAGCCTGGTCATTCTACTCGACGGGGGAAGGAAAGGGGACGCCGGTAAGCTGAAGGGTAAACTGGACTCGTTCCTGGCTTTCTTTGGTAAAAAAGCCCCGGACCTGGTGATTGCCTCCCATTATGATGACGACCATATAGCAGGCATTCAGCCTTTAATTACGCCTTTCGGTAAAGATGTTCATCTTCTTTGGGCCTTTGATACAGAGAATTTGCATGCGTCACTGCAGGTGCCGGAGGAAAAGGAATCTATTTTACCTTCGGATGATGATACTACTGCAGGTGCTGCCTTTCAGAGTAACGGGAAGGAGATTGATGTATTGATTGAGAGCATAAAGAAGGAGCAGGATCTTTTAAGGTATGCAAAGGCGACTGAAATAGAGACTGTTCAACCAGTAGTTAATGAATGCAGTTTGGCGGAATGGCCAGAAGTTGTAATTCTCTCTCCCACGCGCGCCTATTACGATAGTCTTTTCCCTAAAAATTTGAAACCCGCTTCACTACTTGTTGAACAGGCGGAAGCCAAAGCAGATTCAGGTCGAGGTTCCGAAGCGCCTTGTGAGTGTTTGAGCCTGAAGAAATCACCGATAAGTGCTGTCAACCTAAATAGCTGCATTTTCAAGATAACTGTAGAGGGGAAAGTCTTTCTCTTCGCTGCAGATGCCGGAATTGATTCATTCTACCAGATCGAGAATTACCAGGAGCAATTAAAAGATATTTTTTGGCTGAAAGTGCCTCATCATGGTAGCGCAAACAATTTGAATAAAGAGTTGATCGAATTAATGTCACCAAAAATTGCGGTCATATCGGGAGATAAGCATGTGTCGGGTGAGATTGTTCGTTGCTTGCAGAAGGGCGGGGCAGAAGTGATTGTTACCAGCGCGGGAGACTTCGACCGTGATTTTTAAATATTTTCAACCTTGGTTTGAAACACTATTGTCCATACGAATATCTCTTTATTTGGAGGACCGCGTACTCATTTCATTGCCAGATTGGCGATAGCAGACGTTACATGAACTTACCTGTTCTGTTTCTCTTTTTGATTCAATATTTAATTTATCCTAATGCCTCAGTATAAAAACAATCACACCGTACCATGCTGCGTTCTTCGGCAATGGGAGACAGTAAAAGATAATCGGTCTGGTGTTTTCCAGTACGATATTCAGAAAGATAAAATTAACTTCTCTGAGTCGAGAGGCAGTGGGAAGTTTTCATTTGCGTCTTCAAATTATCTTTACGTGCCTTCGGTCAGGAATACAAGAGTCGCCGATGTTGAGCTCTGGTTGCAGGAGGGTGAAACTGTGTTAGCCGTAGCTTTACAGAAATGGAAGCGAGAGATTGAAGGCCCACTGTTTGAGTCGGCCAGGCAGGAACAAAAATTCAGACGTAGCCTATTTGCGCTTCGTCACAGGGCACAACCGGCACTTGAGGCGTGCGCTAGAAGTTTTCTTAATACCACTCACCGATTACGTGAATTTAATTTTGACCTATCACGAGATTTGCAATTATTGGTTTTGGAGAATATGGTCAATGCGACCCTGCATGATACCCACTGTTTTTCCAGTTATAGAACAATGCTTTTTATTGACCCTACAGCCAGTTTGATGATCGGTGATTCTCCATTCCTGGGGGATATATTTGGGAACGACTCTTTCGTTAGCTGTCTTTCACCAAGGTTTTTTATAATTATCATCAAAGGGGAGGGTGTACCCGAGTTTGGCTATACCGATCTTCCCGGTGAGTTTGTGCGTGTATTTAATAAGATGGTTGCAGAACATTCACGTCAATGGATCGTTGCCAGGACGGAAGCTATTCTTCAGGACAATATACCGTTTGCAAAGAAGCCTAAACAGGATGATACACCGAATGTTGAGCTTCGCGAATATTTATTCAAGCCATTTCGCTTCAATGATTAACCGTAGCGTCGAAAAGGACCGGGTGAATGAATTGTTTGTTCTTATACCCAATTGGTGAAATTCAACGTTCCGTTGAAAAGTTCAGTAACAACAGTGGAGACTTCGGGGACGTTGATCATGTTATTACGTTATGACGTGACAATCAAATTTATTCAGTCGAGGAGTGTTTGCAATTTGACAAAACTCTTAATACTTTCGGTATTGTTAGGATTCTGTATAAAAACCTAACAAAATTTGTATCAGGTAGCTTTTTCGGCGTGATACTTTCATTTAAGAATTTTGTTGCGGTTGGCGGCGTGCTTACACCTTAACCTTGAGGAAAAAAAGGTCTCTTATCTTATCCCATTTGAAATGATAATTGTTTGACAATTTAATATCGGGGCCAAAGGGTTTTAGCGTTTTATATCGTAACGGTGTGCCTGCAGCATAGATACTGTTGTGTCGGAAGTCGAAATCCGCAGTATCTGGCGAATAATCTTCTTTCTCTGCATAGTGCGCGTGGTCGGTGCTCAAAATAAAATAGCACAGGTCAATATTATGTCTGCGGTAAAGTTCCAGCTGTGCTAAGTCTCTGAAAACGTCATAACGATTATTGGGTTCTCTGGCATTCTCCTTTTTGAAAAACTTTAATTCAATGGCGGCTTTTGTAGTTACATTTTTGTGTCTGTATTGTAACAACAAATCAACACGTGCCCTGTCAGACTTGCTTTTCAAACTGTTTGAGTTTAACGGAATATATGTTTCAAATTCGAGGTGAAATTTGTCTTCAATGCTGAACTCATAAAGTTGTCCGAGCGTTTTCAATATGTGCCCAAGTTCAAGTTGGAAAGCATTTTCATTCCTGGCCACAAGGCCGCCATACGCCAATTTATGGGTCAATAATTTGTACGCGTTGTCAATGATCTCTTCCAGTAAAGTCTTGCAAAAATCAGGCGTCATTTGAAAATCTTTAAGGGTATTGGTGATTGAAAATCTTAGGGTGCACAGGAAAGAGGGATTCCATGCTGTAAGGTACGAATTAGAAGGATGAACACAATAGCTTTTTACTCCTTTATGTCGCGTAAATTGTGGAACTTGAAATAAAGTAAACACTATTCATTCGTTTTATGGGCTATACTTTTTCAACCTTAAATGACAGGGATTTAGAGGAATTGGCATCGGATTTATTGCGGCGGTGGCTGGGGCTTTATTTTCAGTCGTTTAAACCGGGCATTGACGGCGGTGTGGATTTACGGCACAGTGCAGCCGAAGGGCAGAATGATATCATTGTACAGGTAAAACACTACGTTAATTCGGGGATTAAGCAGTTAAAGTCTGACCTAAAACGCAATGAGTTGCCAAAAGTAATAACGCTCAACCCTGCGAGATATATTCTAGTCACCTCCGTTCCCCTCTCGGATAAAGATAAATCGACAATCTTGAAGGGTTTTCATCCTTACATCCACAATACATCAGACATACTAGGGGCGGAGGATCTTAATACGCTTCTTCGGGCGTATAGGGATGTTGAGGACAAGCATTTCAAACTTTGGTTATGCAATACTAATGTACTGCAGCGCATCTTAAATAATGCCGTTAAAGGCAGGTCGCGCTTCTCGCAGGAAAAAATCAAACGGGAGGCATCGTTATTTGTACTGACTGCGCATTACAACGAGGCTGTGGCGGTGCTGAATAAATACGGTTTTATCCTGCTCACGGGTATCCCCGGCGTTGGTAAGTCAACGCTTGCCGATATGCTTACAATGAAATATTTAGCAGAGGATTACGAGTTGTTCTTTGTCAGAACTGTGGAGGAAGTTGAAAGCGTGTATTTGGAAGACGCGAAGCAGTTATTCTATTTTGACGACGTATTAGGTAAGGCAGCACTCGATCTATACGGTCCTAACATCAACGATACGCCTATTGTTGATCTTGTAGATAGGGTGCGACTGGATAAAACAAAGCGGCTTATTATGACGTCCAGGACCATCATTGTCAACCAGGCGAGGGAAATGTCTGAAGAATTGAGTAATTCGAAGTTAGGCATTGGTAAGTATGAGGTAAAACTATCTGGCTACGGGAAATACGATAAAGCGAGGATATTATACAATCACATTTACCATTCTAAACTGCCTGAGCAATTCAAGCAAGTCTTTATTGAAGAAAGGTACTACTGGGACATCATCAACCACAGCAACTATAACCCCAGGTTAATTGAGTTTATGACGGACGACGATGGGCAATTTGTAGCGCTCGATAGCAATTTTAAAAAAGGAGTGAAATACCTGCTGGACAATCCGCATAAAGTCTGGGAAAAGTCCGTTGTTGAAGTTATTCGTTATTTCGAAAAGCGCCAGGCGTCTTCCAGAAAAGCGGTACTCAAATCTACAGGCAAAGCAACGTTATATTTCAAACAGGTACCAGCCTCTTGTCAGTTCGCCAAACCATTTCCAACCAGCAGGGCGTAACATTTCCAGTGCCGCACGGCACGGACATTGCAATAGTAATGGTGAACGAGATGACAATTAGTTTCAGCAGAAACGCAGTCTATGGCAGCTAATAAATAGTTGGCAGATGAACCAATAAGACACTACTTTAATGGCAGGTAGTGACCAGATTATCAAACATTTTTAATAAACGACTATGGACGAAATCAAATTGATTAAATGGCAAACTTCTTTTGAAGCATTTGTAAAAGGACTTCAAATAGAATACGATGCCTTTTTTCCAGATAAGAAATTAAAGGATATGTATGTTTTATACCTTAATGTAAGCCATGAATGGTCATTGAAGCTGGATGCAGCGCTACCCAGTGAAATCAAGGAAAGAATGGAAAAGCTTTTATTAGACACAAAACCTGAAGACAGCATTTAAGCGGGTAAGGGGAAGTTACAGGTCAGCCTCGATTGAATTTAGGTAGTTTTTCGATTTGGTCAAAAGTAGAGGATAATCCTATTTATTTTGCTGGTGTATATCCTGTTGTCATTGCATGCTATGTATCACTGTCCTATTCGAGATATGAAGTCGTGGGGCTGACCCGGCTAGAGCAGCTTGCAGGCGTATTAGTACTGGATAAAATACGTGACGATCTATAAAGACAGTTGCAAACGCAAAGTTTCAATATTTGCCTGTTTACCTGCATTTAAAAGCTGCTGGCAGTATGCTGTGAAAAAGGTATGCTCTTCGAGGAATTTCAGGGACTTCATTTTCCATTCCCTGTCGCTCATATCTTTTTGTTCACTGAACTCCTCCCTTACTGCCCTATCTGTCAGGAAGAACTCAGGTGTTCCCAAATGATAGGTATCTGCATCACAGATGATCATTTCCTCCGTGCTTACCGGCGCAGGTGGCCACTTGGTAGCCATGATGCATTGTTCAGCCGCAGCAAGGTCCAAATCATTGGGAGGTATATTAGAAGACACAAAGAAGGCATGCATCAATCCCACGCCAACTTTTTCGTGGTCACGGTGTCCTGAAACAAGGTGGCCGGTATCATGAAACCACGCGGCGACCACCAGGTTCCTATGTGCTTTATCTGGCAGGGAATAGAAATTACTCATTTCAATACACCTGTTGACCACGGCCATCGTATGACTGAGCGAATGATATCGTAAGGATGGTTTCATATACAGGGCAAACAACGCCTTAACATAAGCAGTTGCTAAATTGATAACATAATCCATAGCCATTATTATTATTCAGGTAAGTAATTTCCCTTTGCACGGCCTGCCGGGCTGTTGCCAGTGCTGAAATAACGGACTAGCAGGTAATTGTAGCAGGCAAAGACAAAGGGGATGAGTACTTCTAGCATTGCACCCGCGAGTAATATGATAAAACCGGGGAAAAGCAGGGTTTTCAACGGGCTTACATTACTCGTTAAACAGGTAATTATGACAGATCCTGCTGCTGCTGGTATTGTCAGGTATGCATTGATAATTGACAAAAAATATTGCAACGGCTGCATGGCTGTCATTTTATAAGTGGGTTGTTGTTTGTACCCTGGCGTCAGCAGTGCACTGTCTGCAGCGGTTATATCCCCGCTTATAAAAACTGATTTGTCTCTTACTATGAACTTGTTAGTGGATGGTCCGGTCTGCCCAACCATATATAACTTCCTGTGCCCTGCTCCCGGTCCTGGCTGTCTCCTGTTTTTTTCCCCGGTATCCCGTATTAAAAGCAATATCCTTGCTTCGCGCTTACGCTTTTTAAGCAGTAAATGCATTTTAAACGTGAAATATTTTTGCCATGTGCTTAGCAGTATTTTCCCACTGTAGTAGAAGGTTGTAATAGCCACTGCTACCGGGCAGTTGCCCATTAATAAAGGAGTCAATACAGCGAACGTGATTAGTAGTGAACCTTCCATTATGCCTTTGCGTGCTACCTGAACAATAGACAGGACTATCGTTATTGCTAGTGGAAGGTACACGCCAAGAAGCCACAGGAAACGTGGCATGGCAGGAAAGACGCCCGGATTCAGTACACCAGGTTCATCGAAATAAATACCAGCCATCAAAATAGAAAAGCTGATAGCTGCGAATATCCACCTGACGAAATTTGATTGTCTTACTGGATTAAATGCACCGCTGTCCTGGCGTAGATGCAAGGGGACAATCTTTGCCGGGGTTCTTTTCCTCCCCTGCTTTTTTTGGTTGTATTTTCCTGATAACATGACCCATGTTTGATCGTTAATGAATAAAAAATGAAATGATTCCTACAACAATCAACACAATGCCGGTGACCTTTTTTTCGTGTCGTTCTATAAAATGGAAATGCAAAAGCTCAACGCCCTTGAATGCAAGCATCACAAGAGAGATGATACCCGTAATACTAATAACGGCATACACCAATACCAGTAACAGGATATTATTGAATCCATACGCACCTACTGCAAGAAAAAGGCTCTCCACTTCCAGGCAGGGTGAAAAAAACATAATGACCACAAAAAGGATGATCCACCTGCGCCTGGACTGTTGGTAAAGCGCCACGTTATTGTTAACGGCCCTGTGCTGGTGTGGCAGGTTAATACTGAAATAAATCAGGCCGAATACAATCAACAGGAGGGGCGAGAGGTAATGAATATATTCATCATAGCGGTGGGCCAGTTTAGCTCCCACCATACCGAGTACCAATCCGAGTACCGCCGTTCCTATTACATGCGCAGAAGCCGTGATGGAAGACACCAGCAATAATTCTGACCGCTCCCATTTTTCTGCCCTCGCAACTGCCACCAGTGGCAGCCAGTGATTGGGTATGAGCGCATGGATAAATGCGAGCAAGACCGTTCCAGCAATGATGCTATACATATTTTGGTGTTGGTTTACTAAACGTTATTTTGCTGGTAATCTACGTTCCCTGCTATTTCCAGCGTACTGTGATTGATGCCAAAATCACGTATCAAATGTTCCTTGATACTGCGGACCAGTTCGCCTATTTCTGAAAGTTTAAAATCGTCCTTTACCACCACGTGTGCACTCAGGGCATTCACGCCGGAAGTAATCGTCCATATATGGAGATCATTCACCGCTACCACGCCCGGTCTTTCGGTGATGCATTTCTCCACTGCCAGGTAATCCAGCCCTGCCGGAGTTCCTTCTAGTAAGATGTCAACAGATTCTTTTAACAGGCGAAACGTCCTTGGCAGGATAAAAAGCCCGATGAGTGCGCTGATCACTGGGTCTATATAAAACCAGCCGGTAAATAGGATGACAACACCTGCAATGATAACTCCCACGGAACTCAGCATGTCACTCACGACCTCCAGGAAAGCACCCTTGATGTTGATGCTTTCTTTAGAACCTGCACTAAGAATTTTCATGCCGATAAGGTTGACGATTAAACCACAGAAAGCCACGATAAGCATAGGGCCGCCCGCTATCGCCGGGGGATTTCTAAAACGTTGCCACGCTTCGTAGAGAATAAAGCCTGATATAAATATGAGGACAATTGCATTGGTCAGTGCCGCTAGTATCTCTACACGGTAATAACCATAGGTTTTGCGATTGGTTTTAGGTTTGGCGGTCATCCAGATAGCAAAAAGCGCGAGAGCCTGCCCGCCTACATCGGTCAGCATATGGGCTGCATCAGAGAGTAATGCCAGGCTGTTTGAAATAAAACCGACCACCACTTCAATGACAAGATAGGTCGCCGTAATGACGAACACGATCTTGAGCGATTTATTATGCTTTGCACCGGCGGTCGATGAATTTAATGAGGCCATATCTTTCTATATTTTTTCACATGTGATTGTATAACGGCTTACCCTGTTACATCTGGTAATAGGTGTTTGATGCAGGCATAGGCGGCGTGTCAGGGTTGCCGGTCATTTGTTTTAAGTTAATCTCTATGGTAGTCGATATCGTGGTCATGGGCGTATCCATTGGCAGGTTCTCGAAAGGGTCTTGCATCAGGATTGCGGTACGTTCGATAGAAATAAACATCAGCGGTATGAGTATCGTTAAGCCTGTTTCTACATACAGGTACTGATCGTCAAGTCCAAAGGGAAGCAATGTGGCAAAGATGTAAATCAGTACATGTACCAGGAGGCTGTATGACCTGGGGAACACCGTGTTTTTTATCCGTTCACATTTGCCCATCGCATCACATAGACGGGTAATAGTGCTATCAATTTGTACCTGCCGGAACTCCGTCAGGTTTAAAGTCGAAAGATCCATACCATGTCTTGTAAGCAACGCATTGGGAATGTTTAGTTCGTCTATTTTTTCTGTTGCCAGGTAAGTAATCACCGGTTGTGAAAAAGGTCTTCTTCTAAGCGATTCACTAAGCGCATAGCACCAGATAACATGCCGGTCAACAAATGTTTTCAATTGCATCTCCTTATCCGGCGTATCAGGTAAGAACTCCATTAACTGCCGGATGAGGGTTCTGGAATCATTTACTATGGCACCCCAAACAGTTCTTGCCTCCCACCATCGTTCATAGGATTGGGCAGTCCTGAAACTCAGCAGCAGAGATACGACCGTGCCAACCGTTGCGGTCAGGGCAAGCGGAACGGAAATTTTCGCCATAAATGAGTACTGGTCAAGCATGCCAACGATGACCGCGTAACTGCAAATAGCGATAATGTTATACCTGATAAGTTTGACAAAGGCAAGGACGGAGATTTTTTTATTTAACAGCATTATATTGATTTTATGTCTTCCGTATACCACTGGTGACCGCGCTACAATTGCAGGCATACCCACCGGTAGCCAGTTTAACGTGACTGTTCACATTCAAGTCGATACAATTGACATTTATTCTTATTCATTTCCCGCTCATTATATTTTTCCCGTTCAAAACACTGCAGCAATCATATTCTGCCTGTAAATACCTATTTGGCACTATGACTGTGAGTATCCTTATTGTTGACGAAATCCCGGTAATGTAAAATGGCACCCACCATAGACATCAGCATGATAATAGTAAACACAACTACTGTTACAATTTTGGTAACTCTCATCCAAATGGGCTCCCGTTTATTTTTCGTCTTAGCCGCCGGGACGTGCTTTCTCTTTGCTGCCATCCTTGACTGCTTGGCCATAATTAATTGATTGATTATTTTTTTAAAACATAACCAGTCCTCGAAAGGACCGGTCTTGCTGTGCTATTCTACTTAACTAAACCTGGAAACCTCGTTTTCTTAAAATGTTGCCCGACCTGGAATCGCCCAACCACCTCCATTATTTGTGTAGCCCCGTTTACAAGTATGATCAATCCTGTATTAACGGGTCTTGTTACTTTACGCGGATAAAGAAGACCAGTCCTGGACAGGACCGGTCTTGCTGTGTTTGGACGTGACTTACCTTTAACTATGGAAAAGCCACAGCGTTGCATCAAGACTGAACCGGCAAGGGGTAACCGGGTTGGAATATATATTTTACTGCTTGCTCTTCTATCTTTCTTTTCAAGCTTTTTTCGGATAAATCCTTTTTTCAACAAGCAAAAAATACGGCCAGTCTTGGAAAGGACCGGCGCTTGTTGATGGCGACTTTTACTCAACTGTCTGAAAGCCGCACCGTTTTCATGTGGTCGTTCTTGGCTGAAAAAATGAACCTGCCTTGTATGTTGAAATGATATGTTACTCATTTTGCCTTAACCATTTTCGCTTTATCACCGTAAGCCAGGAGGCGCAGTGCGTTAAATACCACCAGGAGGGTAGAACCTTCATGGGCTATGATAGCAGGCCCAATGTTGGCAACCCCTGATATGGTCAGTGGTATCAGTAAGGCTACGACGCCAAGACTGACAAACAGGTTTTGTTTAATAATGGCCTTGCTTTTCCTGCTAAGCCCAATGGCAAACGGCAGGTTCTCTAACTTGTCAGCCATCAAAGCGATGTCGGCTGTTTCCAGTGCCACATCGCTGCCTGCTGCGCCCATCGCGATGCCTACCGTACTTTTTGCCATTGCGGGTGCATCATTGACGCCATCGCCAACCATTGCAAGCTTGTTCTCACTTTCACGTAACTGGTTTATGGCTTCTACCTTCTGTTCGGGCAAAAGATTACCCCTGGCTTCGGTAATACCTATCTCTCTGGCTATAGCGTCAGCCACCTGCTGGTGATCGCCGGTCAGCATCACCATTTTCTTAATACCCAGTTTGGAAAGTTCTTTTACTACCCCCGCAGCTTCCTTACGCGCAACATCCATAACACCTATCACTCCTATAACCTGGCCATCCCGCGCAACAATCATGGCTGTATTACCCTCCTTTTGAAAATCCCCGACATGCTCCAGCACATCTTGTGAAAGGTTAATGCTTTCTATACTTTTAAATAATTCAGCATTGCCGATCAGGATCTTCTTACCCTCGAAATTTGCTTCTACACCTTTACCCATCACTGCTTTTAAATCCGTCGCTTCGCTTACGCTTTTGTTGTTTAGTTTCTCAGCAGCACCTTTTACAATGGCAGCAGCGAGGGGGTGATCGCTTAATTTCTCCACGGCATAGGCTACGCTCAGCAACTCTTCTTCACTAACGCCGTTAAATGTCACCAGCTTTGTAAGCTTTGGCTTCCCCTCGGTCAGTGTACCCGTTTTATCAAAAGCCAGCGCGGTTAAAACCCCTAAGTCTTCCAGCGGCCTGCCGCCTTTTATCAGTACACCCTGTCTGGCGGCACGTGCCACGCCGCTAAGTACGGCGCTAGGTGTAGAGATAGCGAGTGCGCAGGGACTTGCCGCTACCAGCACCGCCATCGCCCGGTAAAAGCTTTTCGAAAATGGTTCATCGATCACGAGGAACGCAAAGAGCAGCAGTACAACCAGTGCGAGTACGGCAGGTACATAGTATTTTTCCAGTTTTTTTGTAAACTGTTGTGTCGGGGATTGTTGTTGCTCGGCCTCTCTAACCATCTCTACCACCCTCGAAAGTGTAGAATCCTTAGCCTCCCTGAGCGTCTTGATTTCAAGAACGGCGGCACCGTTGATAGTGCCCGCGAACACCCTGCTTTCCTGCGGTATGCGTTTATCGTCTTCGTTAAATTCATCGGGGTTACCCACCGGTACTTTATCCACCGGTATGCTTTCCCCTGTAATGGGAGCCTGGTTAACAGCGCTGCTGCCTGAAACGACAACGCCGTCTGCCGGTATCTTGCTATTGGGTTTAACAATAACGATGTCGCCCTTTTTAAGTTCTTCGACAGGTATCTCGGTTTGAGTACCGTCCCTTCGCACGGTGGCGGTATTGGGCGCAAGACCGGCCAGCGCTTCAATGGATTTACGCGCTTTATCCATAGCCATGTGTTCTAGGGAGTGCCCAAGGCTGAAAAGGAATAGTAATAAGGCACCTTCCGGCCATTCACCGAGGGAGGCTGCGCCTGCTGCGGCTACGAGCATCAGGAAGTCTATTTCGAATTTCCCTTTGGCAATATTCTCTATGGCTTCTTTAAGGGTGTAGAAACCTCCAAAGAAATAGGACACGATGTAACTGGAAAGTATAAGCCAGCCGGGCACCTGGAAAAATTTACTTAACAGGAACCCTGTTAAAAGGAAAAAACCACAGGCCAGGGAGAATACCAGTTCTGCGTGCCCCCCGAAAAGGCCCGAATGGTCATGCTCATGGGAGTCGCTTTTGTTGTCTTTAGGCACTGTCTCCCCGCTATGCTGGTGACTGTCCTTCGCTTCCCGGTGGTTATGCGTTTCCGTTTTCATGCTTCTTGTTTTTATGTTGTGCGTGTTTTTCTTTAAATTTTTTCCATACGGGGAAATCGTGTACTGCCAACAACAGGAAGATAATCAGGCCCGTCAGTACGCCCAGTACATACATGCCAAATGCGATAGACAACCCCATTGCAGCCGTACTCCAAATAGTAGCAGCAGTTGTTAACCCTGAAACCCTAGAGCCATCCTTAAAGATCAGGCCCGCACCAATAAAGCCTATGCCGGTAGCTACGTTGGCAGCGATCCTCGTGTCAACAGCAGGCCCAACATGTTGCGAAAGCAACCCGAAAGTGCATGCGCCCAGGGCTACGGCGGCGTAGGTACGGATGCCAGCCTCCCGTCCATGAAGTTCCCTTTCGAGGCCGACGAGGGCACCGATGATTGTCGCAAGTAAGGTGCGGACAATTAAGGTCAGTTCTGTGTTCCAATCCATTTGTTTATCGTTTAAGCGTTGAGTAAACAGGGTTAACTTGGCTGTGCTTTGATCTTGGCAAAATCCTATTCCTCTTCTTCTGAATTTTTCAGTTTAGAAAGCAAATCATACGTTCCCTTTGTAACAATGCTTGTTTTGCTTGCATCCAGCGTTGCAGGTAATTGCACCTCGGTAAAGCCACTATCAGTAATGCCGACATTAACTTCTACCATCTCGAAAACATATTTCTCTTGTGGGGCACCAGGATCTTTACTGTTTGCTGCGGCAGCGTTTTCCTGCTCGGTATGTGTACCCTTCGATACGAATACATATTTTTTCCCCTCAAAGTCAACAATTGATTCACTTGGCAGGGTAAATACCTCGCTGGAAACGGTTTCGACATTTGCGCTGAGGTAAGTCCCCGGTATAAAGCTGCTGCTGGTGCCATCTTTAGCTATCGCATGTACACGCACCGTTTTATCAGGGTTAATTTCTTTTCCTATTAAAGAGATAGTAGCTAACCTTTCCTGGGTTTCATTAGCGAGCTTAAAACGTACTTTCTGGCCTGCCTTGATCTTGGAGATGTCTTTTTCAAAAACGTTTAGTTCGACATGCAGATTAGAACCGTTTACGATTTCAAACATGACATCATTGGAGTTGACGAATTTTCCCACATTGACATTCACCTTGGTCACATACCCGTCCACTGGTGCATACACTTTAACACTACCGGTAATAGTGGATGCAGTTAATTTGTCCGGGTCTATTTTTAAAAGAAGTAGTTTTTCTTTGATACCGCTCAGGCGTGCAAGGAGGCTGTAATACTGTGATTTTGCCTGTTGTAGAATTTTCTGTGCATTCACATTTTCCTTTGACAGTTCCTGCTGTCTTTTGTATTCTGCATCTGAAAACTCCAACTGGCTTTTCATATCGAGGTAGTCCTGTTGTAACTGTACATAGTCCTGATTTTGCAATACGGCAATAACCTCGCCCTTGCGGGTGAAGCTGCCCTGTAATAATGGTGTAGACTGCACGATACCGCCAATCTGCACCGTAACGCTCACGAGGTTTTGCGGTGGTACATCGAGGAAACCGTTTACCTTTAATACGCCGCTTAGCGGCCTTTTGGTTACCTGGCTGGTGGTGATACCAACAGTGTTATATTGTTCTTTAGTTAATTCGACAACCGTTTCACTTTGCTTGCGGCTGCTGTCAGCCGGTGTTTCCTTCTTATCTGTGGCAGGCTCATTTTTTCCACCGCAGGCGGTGAAGGTTACAGCGGCGGCTATTAAAAGTGTGGCAGTGATATATCTGGTTTTCATTTTTGTTCTGTTCTTTATGTTACGTATTATTTACCTAAGAGATATTCGATGGTGACAACGGAAAGATTGTAGGCATTAATGGCCTGCAGGTAACTGCTCTGGATATCTGTATAAGTCTTCATTGCCTGCAAAAATTCCACGTAGCCGATGTCGCCACCCCGGAAAGCTGTTTGTGCCTGTTTTTGTATCAGGTTCGCATTCGGTATGGCGCTGGATTCATAATAAGTCACACTTGTCCTGTTTTTAATATACTCCTGTATCGCTTGCTGGTACTGGCCCTTCAGGTTTAAATTGTACACCTGGAAATTGCTTTCGCTGATGAGCTGTTGCGTCTTTGCTGCCCTGATGCGGTTGGAGTAAGCGCTGTAGAAGAGCGGTATCTGGACACCTACCTGTACCCCCTGGAAACGGTAACCGCCACCATAATACTTATCCTGCCCATTGACATTTTGTGTGCCAATGATAGACTGGTTAAAGTATCCAATAGAGAAATCAGGTCTCGCCTTCGCTCTTTCAACAAGCATACTCTTTTCCGCGATATCGATCTGTTGTCTCATCCATGCCACCGTAGGGTTAGAAAGGCTATCCTGCATGGTGAACTGTTCGTTAAGCGACAATTTGTTTAACGTATCGGCGTCAATGGCCACAGCATTTTCCGTGTTAAGCAAAGTCATTAGCTGGCGCTGGTAGATAAGGATATCCGCATCATTCCTGTGCAGCGTATTGCGTACCTCGGTAAGCTGTGTTTCCGCGGTTTTCTGTTCCAGCAGGTTGGTTTCACCTGTACGGTAGCGTGCTTCTGCAGCCTTCAGGAAATTGCTGTATATCGTATCCTGGTATTGCAGGAAATGTTTAAGCTGCTCAAAATAGGCAAGCTGCTGCCATGTAGTACGTACCTGGTAGGTAAGCTCATTTTGCGTCACCTGCACATTTATCTGCGCCGACTTTATCTGCGCGTCCCCCAGTCGCTTATTGGAAGAGAATAGGGTCGGATTGGGAATTGCTTGGCTGATACTTCTGTAGGTATCCCATTTTACACTGTTGGCCTGGCCGTATTGTAACTGGATAGCTGTTTTACCGAAGTCATTGGCCGTTTTGCGTAACTGGTTTTGCCGCAGCACTTCCAGGTTAGCTGATTTAACGTTAGGATTACCTGCAATCGCCAGTTCTACTGCACGCGCTTCGCTTAGCTTGGCCCCTATCGATTGAGCCTGCGACGCAAAAGGCAAGGTTGCAAACAACAGCAACACAACTAAGGCAATGGCCTGTTTCTTTATTTTTTTCAAACGCATATTTTCAAAATAGGTGTATAATATCGGCAGTACCACCAGTGTAAGGCAGGTTGCTGATACCAGGCCACCAATTACAACCGTTGCCAGTGGTTTCTGCACCTCCGCACCGCTACCGGCAGAGAACGCCATCGGGAAAAAACCAAGCGACGCTACCGTAGCGGTCATCAGTACCGGTCGCAAACGCACTTTAGTCCCTTCGATAATGATCTGCCGCAAATCAGTTACCCCGCTTTCTTTGATCCGGTTAAACTCACTGATGAGTACGATACCGTTGAGCACCGCCACGCCGAATAAGGCGATGAAACCAACACCGGCAGAAATAGAGAATGGCATGTCCCTGATCAGAAGTGCGAGGATGCCGCCTATGGCTGACATCGGGATAGCCGTGAATATGAGGATAGATTGCTTAATAGACCCGAATGTGAAAAATAATAACAGGAGGATCAGGCCAAGGGCTAACGGAACTGCAACAGAAAGACGCCCTTTAGCTTCTTCCAGGTTTTTAAACTGGCCTCCGTAAGTAATATAGTAGCCCACCGGCAGTTTAACCTGCTGGTTAATCTTTGCCTGTATATCTTTTACCACGCTTTCTATATCGCGGTCACGTACATTGAAACCAACGATAATACGACGTTTGGTATCTTCTCTTTGTATCTGGTTCGGGCCGATGCGGAAACTCACATCAGCAAGCTGGGAAAGAGGCACCTGGTTGCCTGTAGGGGTGGTTATATAGATATTGCGAACGTCATCAATGTTCTGCCTGTTGGCTTCTGCTAAACGCACCACCAGGTCATAGCGTTTTTCTCCTTCATAAACCAGCCCTGCGGACTGGCCTGCAAAAGCAGCGCTGATGGCCTGGTTAATGGTTTCAATACTAAGGCCGTATTGAGCCACTTTTGCACGCTCAATAGTTACTACGATCTGCGGCAGGCCACTGACTTTTTCCAGGTATAGATCCTTCGCACCCGGTACAGTGCTGACGATTTTGCCGATCTTCTCTGAGAGGGCGGTTAGTTCATCGAGGTTTTCCCCGAAAATCTTAATACCCACGTCCTGTCTTACACCAGCGATGAGTTCGTTCATACGCAACTGGACCGGCTGGGAAAAGCCAAAACTAACGCCCGGTATTGTTTCGAGGGCCTCGGCCATTTTATTGGCAAGCTCTTCCCTCGTCTTCGCGCTTACCCATTCATCTTTATTTTTTAAAAGAATTGTAAGATCGCAAGCCTCCATTGGCATCGGGTCAGTCGGTATTTCTGCTGCACCGATTTTACCAATGACTTCTTTTACTTCCGGGAATTTCTGCATTAAAAGCTTGGATGCCTGGTCTACTTTATCCATTGTCTGGGTAAGGGAACTACCGGTAAGCAACCTTGTTTCGACAGCGAAGTCGCCTTCTTCCAGGGTAGGGATAAATTCGCCACCCATACGTAAGAACAGGATAATACTAACCGTAAGCAGAGCAATTGCGCTAAGCAGGATTACGAGCCTCCTTTTCAGGGCACCCTTTATAATAGGCAGGTAAAGTTTTTGCAGGAAACGCATCATCTTATCAGAGAACGTTTCTTTGGTACTGCTTTTTTTGCTGAGTACCAGCGCAGACATCATCGGTACATAGGTCAGGGATAAGATAAAGGCACCGAGTATCGCAAAAGAAACCGTTTGGGCCATCGGGCCAAACATTTTCCCTTCAATACCCACGAGCGCTAATATGGGCAGGTACACGATCAGGATGATGATCTGGCCAAAGGCGGCAGAGTTCATCATTTTGCCACTTGACTTATATACCTCATCATCTAATTCTTCCTGTGTCAACCTTTTCGACCTTCGATGTGCAAGCTGGTGCATAGTTGCCTCTACGATGATGACCGCACCATCTACAATCAACCCGAAATCTATGGCACCGAGGCTCATCAGGTTGCCCGACACCCCAAAAAGATTCATCAGGCAGATGGCAAAAAGCATCGCCAGCGGGATAACGGAAGCCACGACAAAACCAGCCCTGAAGTTTCCAAGGAATACGACCAGTACGAATATCACGATCAGGGCTCCTTCTATCAGGTTCTTTTTCACTGTTTCCACGGCACGCCCAACCAGCGCACTCCGGTCAAGGAATGGTTCTACTACTACACCTTCAGGTAAAGATTTATTGATCTGTACCATTTTGTCTTTCACTAGCTGGACAACTTTGCTGGAATTAGATCCTTTCAGCATCATTACAATACCACCAACAGCCTCGCCTTCGCCATTGCGGGTAAGTGCCCCGTAACGGATAGCTTCCCCAATACGCACAGTTGCAATATCTCTTATAAGTACCGGGATGCCGTTTGCCGTATTGGTCACCACGATTTGAGCGATATCTGTTGTATCTGCGATCAGACCTTCGCTGCGGATAAAATAAGCGTTAGGCTTTTTATCTATGTACGCGCCGCCTGTATTCTGGTTATTCTGTTCGAGCGCTTTAAATACATCGGTAATACTCAGGTTATAGCTGCGTAGCTGGTCTGGCTTTAAGGCTATCTCGTATTGTTTGAGCAGGCCGCCAAAACTATTGACTTCCGCTACGCCGGGGGTACCAAGCAACTGCCTCCTTACGATCCAGTCCTGTATAGATCTTAACTCGCGCGCATCATATTTTTTTTCAAAACCCTTTTGCGGCCTGATGATATACTGGTATATCTCGCCAAGCCCGGTAGAAATCGGCGACATTTCGGGGTTTCCTATGCCGGGGGGAATATTATTTTTAGCTTCTCCCAATTTTTCATTCACCTGCTGCCTGGCCCAGTAGATATCTACATCATCATGGAAGATGATCGTTACTACTGACAAGCCAAAGCGGGACATAGATCTTACTTCCTGGATTTCAGGAATAGTTGACATCGTTTGTTCAATGGGAAAAGTAATGAGTCGTTCTACTTCCTGTGATGCCAGGGAGGGCGACTGGGTAATAACCTGTACCTGGTTATTGGTGATATCAGGCACGGCATCGATGGGTAGCTTTTTAAGAGAATAGACGCCCCATATTATCAGACCTAACGTTAGAAGGCCAATGATCAGCTTATTTTTTATTGAGAACTGAATGATCTTGTTGAGCATTGTCGATTGCGTTTAATCGCTTATAAAACTGTGTTAACATGATTGAGACGGCAACGAGCATAAACAGGCCCAGCACAAGCATAAAGCCACTTAATAGTTTATCTTTCATGCTCCATTGCACACGCTTTTTCCTGCTGTGTTGTTTCACGTTTAAGCTTTTAAAAAATAGGACTACACCAAATGCCACGCAATACCGGGTAGGTATGCAAGCGCATAATGATCACGGGCACTGCCTGTGGCATTTGGATACAATAAATTCTGATGGGTGTACGTGTGTTTAGCAATGTACCAGCAGGGTATGGTGGCCTGCAGGTCAGCACATGCTAATTTAAACGTCGAGGAATGCTAAAGCTGAGGAGGCTGCCAGATGGCATATGCTATCTCTATCAAAGGGGCTGATAAAAAAGAGATATAAATATTGGAAGCTGTTACAACAGGTGGTGTAGTAACAGGAAATGAATAAGTGAAGTAAACAGCAGAACAACAACTGCAAACACAGAAAGGTGTACAAAAATCCCTTTCTGCATGGCCAGGTAGCTGTTTAGAAGAAGAAACTTCAGTTCTCGCTTTCAATGCTGTTGCCCCACTGTCTGTACAAGGCAGGCAGGAGAGCACCAAGACAATAATAGCTAATATGAAAGCTGAGAAGCGCATATGCAAATATAAATCAAAGGTTTTTTACTATAAGGGATTAAAATTGTAGCATTGCTGCAATTACCCCCTGCACCGTTAGTACCAAGGATATATCACCTACCTTCAGGCATGCATATGTCTCTGCCTTTTTTGCAAAAGAGGTTAAAGGGGTGTGAAAAAAATAGACAAGTATCATGGAAGAAATGACATTCAAAAAAATCGCTGCTGCTGGCATTTTCTCATATTTACATATTGACAACCAACACTACCAAAGCCCAGCCTCATTTGAAAGTAATTTTTTGAACTTCCCGGTTACAAGAGCAGTTGATCGCCATATATCTTCTGCAATATTTCAATATTATCTGTCTGTTATTGAATACTGCACCGGCAGTCTTCAAAAATACTGTGTGGTTTCTCCCTCACTTGCCCTGCAGGTGATGCCTATCTACAAGGTAGGGCCTGTTCCCTGGCGCTATGAGCTTTTGGCCGATGATCAAAATGGAATAGGTATCGACAATGGATTTATTGAAGCAGCACCTGGTTTACACCTGTTCGGTGTTAAATCATTCTTGCAGTTAAACGGGATCAGCGAAGACATCTTTGGAGAGGAAGTCTATAGCTGTTCATTATTAGGCTTGCACACGAAAAGCACTGATGCATTATCAGTATTGATGTCTACTGCCAACCCGCATTTGCCATCATTATTGCAGCCAGGTGAAATATTTGTTCATGTTATCGTGTCAAAAGAAATCGGCTACTACAACGCAATGCTCATAAAAACCCGGCATGAGATCGACGCTACGCTACACAACTTTTTCAATATACTAGATCCCAATAACTAATAACAACAATCGGCTAGTCACTGCAAGTATTAATAATGCTCTTCCTTTTAAACTTTGGATATTCATGTAGTGTGTTTAGTTGTGTAGGATTCTTTAAGTTAGAGATAATGGTTAACATAAGACGAGGAATATGATATAAATATTCGGAAAATATAGAAGGTTGCCTTATGGCTTTGAAGTTGACGGGATCAATTATTGATGTTCAGTAAATCACCTAACTTATAAATTAATTGTAAAGTATAAATTCATATTATTTAAGCATTTGCCTCGTGGGTAAAGCCACTTTTTTTTGATTTTATTATTAATAGGAAAAAGATTAAATTCAGGTAAATCCTGCCCTCCCCGGTTTTTGTCCCCATGTTCCGGTTCCGCAACCAAAAACCTTATATATGAAAAACCACTGCAAATTTATCTTGCTGGCTTGTTTTTTTATGCTTATTGGTGTACAAGCATTTCCGGTGAAGAAACAAGCGCCTGTAAGCATGAAGTCTATTTCAACGCTAAGTTACATTTGGTTCAAGGATGAAGACATGACTGTTCCTACAGGAACGGTGCAATCTGTTTCTGCTGAGATCCACAGGCTACAGGTTTTATTTCCTTCTTATATTTTTTCCACCTCGTTAAAGACAATACTTCTAATGCATTGCTTGAGGGCACGCAGGAGTGTTATGCACAACTGGAGTCCAAACTCAAAAGCACGATTGCTGTTACAGAGAAAGTTTCTTTAAAAGAGTATATACCTGGCCTTGATAGCGTGCATAATGCAACATGTTTTTTAGAACAGGCAAAAGATAAACTGCCTTCCGGCTAGCTGGTGAAAGTGCAGGCACTAAATAGCCAGCTAAAAAGCTTTGAAAGCATACTGCAACGGGCTAATGATATCAAAGCATTCGTCAAAGAACGGCAACAACAACTGAAAGCCCAAGTAGAAAAATTGAATCTCACCAAACAATTCACTTTGCTTAATATAGTGGGGAATTTGATCAATTGGCCCCCGTCTTGCTGATTGATGGTCAACCAACTAAATGGGGATTTTCAAAATCAGATTTTCCAGTAAGGTCAAAAAAAGAAATTTGTCAATGGGAAAAATCACCTCCCTCATTTTGAGGATTTTCCTATTATAGAGTTTTCAACCTTACAGGGCGGTGTAAACAAAGCGGATCGCGATTCCACCTACAGCGTCCTGTCAATAATCCTTACCAACTATGAAACTCGTTCCAGATATAGAGGTAGATCTGACGAATGATGATCTCCTACAAACAAAACCATACGTAGCAGTATTAGAAGAAATCTGTGCAAATGTGCCACCCAAGGTTACAACCACCATTGGCTTGGCAGGCGCATGGGGCAGTGGCAAATCCTCCATTCTAAAAACATTCGAGAAAAAAGCGAAAGAGAACGCCGAATTAGGCTTTGTATATTACGATGCATGGAAATATGTCAACGATTCTTTCCGGCGCACTTTCCTAGTAACCGTAAAAGATGAATTAAAACTAGAGGGCTCAAGCACATTCAACTCATTTTACACAACGGCAACCCGCGATTCTAAGGTGCGACAAATTCTCTCGCTCCCGTATGTTTCAATTGTACTATCACTTCTATTAATACTCTTGTTACTCCGTGGGGTTAATCTAATCGATCCAAAGGAAACAATTGCCTTAGGGGCAGTTATCACCCTGTTTGTCTCAATTATGTCGAGAGCCTTTCTTGATCTTAAGGAAAGTGTTTCAACACCTTATTTGTTCGCCGCCGAGCAATTCGAGAACTGTTACAAAGAGTTAGTACAAGAAGCTCTCACAACAAAAAAAGAAACCCGAACTAAAAACGCTAAAAAGAGCTACAAAAAACTATACATCGTCGTAGATAATATTGATAGGTGCAGTAAAGAATCAGCGTACGAACTGCTAACAGCAATCAAAACGTTCCTATGCGATAAACAGGAGGTTATCTTTATCATTCCCTTTGACGAAGACGCTTTACTTCGCCATATAGGAGACTCAAAAAATGGTGGAGCAAAAGACGCAGCAGAGTTTGTGCGGAAATTATTCTCTGTGATTATAAGGATTAAACCATTTAAATCGTTTGATCTTTTTGATTATACAAATGAGGTGAGCAAAAAGTATCAATTAGGTTTACAGCCCACTTCCATTGACATTATTAGCAGAGAATACGCCTCTAATCCAAGAAAGATTATCCAGTTTTGTAATAACCTGGCGGCAGAAATGTGCTTTCTTGAGCATAGGCATGGAAAGGAATTTGCAATTCAATATGAAAGCCTCATCTGTAAAGCACTTATCATCAGGGACGAATGGCCGATGTATTACCAAGTGATTGCCAAAAACCCAAATATTCTTATTAAAGAGGATACTTCTTTCTTTGATAGTATAAATGAAAAGAAAAAGGATAAGGAAGATAAAGGCAAGGTAAGCGACAATTCGAAACAGACCTTCCTAAGATTTTCAGCAGTAACAACTTCAATAGAAGGAAATTTGAATTACGAAGTTTGGGATAAAATATTGTCGGTCTCCGACCGTAACGCCTTATTACCTACAGATCTAATGGAGGCAGTAGAGAGTAGAGATGTTGAAGAAATAATTAAGGCAATTGAAAACAAAACTGTCACCAAGGAAAGCGTTATCAATGCATTAATAGAACAGTTGAATACAGCAATTAAAAGAACACTTTTCAAAACCGCTGTTATTGGGGCGCTCGAAGTAATTTCTGAGGTTAATGAAATATTTCAACTAAGCTCAGCAGATCACCTGCGCGTAAGAAATGAACTATCTACAAATTATCCCAACTTTATGGCCTATGTTACTAAACCTGAAATTATTTGTCGGTATGCCTTTGCAACGAAAGATATTCAACCTGACAACGCGAGGGATATTTTTTGGTATATACGCGGCACTCTTTTTAACAACGAACACAAAGATCAACATGCGCATGCGCATGAAACTCTGGTAGCTTATTGCCGGCTCTTTGCAGATAAAACTAATCAGGAATTAGTAAGCACTTTCATTCAGGACACCATTGTAAATGACAATGCGCTGCAATCTTATTCAGATGGTCAATTACAGGAACTTGTTTCAGCTTCATTCTTGTCAGAGTTAATTAAAGGAATTAGAGTTATTTCATTAGATGATAATCAGTTTCCAACCGTAGCCTATCTATTTACACATATAGAATTTGAAGAGGAATTAGTTCGGGAATTATTTATCAAAGTAATTGAATCGTGGGAACAATTGAACGAGGAAATAGAAGTTAAATTCTTGAAGGGCATTAATGTGCTATTGGACAAGGCTAATATTGGAAAAGTATTACCAAAAGACACCGTGGAGCAATTACTATATGCTATCAACAGGTATTTAGAAGCAATAGAGCCAACTGCAGACCTCAAAGACCCCGCCAGCATTCCTTATATTATTCGTCTCATAAAACATGCCTACGTATTCTCGGAATACAAATTAAATATTTGGCCTCTTTTGATCAATTTCTATCGACACGGTAGCGACTTTGAAATTGCAGTTATTGATTTTCTGAATGAATTTGCTCTATCATCGTCGGAGGCAGCTGATGACAGTATTCAATTCTTGACCAATGAACAGCAGATCAGAGCTAGTAAAGGTTGGTTGTCAGCGACTCAGTTTTTGCTTTTACAAAAAGACAACAATGAATACCTAGTAATTCCAGAGAGGATTTTTCCGGCGTTATATACAATGTTAACTGGAGACATTTGTACAGGAGATTCAGCTGACACCAACAGCTTTTGGCAACGTTTACTAGAGGATGCGCGAATAACAAACACGATAGATTCAATCCTTCTTCAATTGGAAAAAGATCGTCTGTCGACGTTTAGTACTCCTCTTTTCAAATATGCCCTGAGCTTATATTATAACAACCCCGCAAGGGTCGACTTCTTTAAGCTTTACCGCAAGTTTGCATTTGAAGCAAATTCTCCGCAAATTGAAGTAATGGCTCAATTATTCATAGAAAATATCGTTCACGTCGATTCAGAGAATAGCTGCAATGCTTTGACGTATTTAAACGCAGCGACCATTGAGCAACTATTGGAAATTAAGAAGAGCGTTGAGAAGCAACAACGGGGTAGATATACAGAAACCCTTTTAAAAATCGTTGGTTATATGTTGACTGTAAAAGACGATGATTCCAAGGAACGCCTTCTTATTCACTCAGCTAGGTATGGTGCAAAGCATCAGTTTATTGATGTCAAAGATGTTTTAATAAGACGCATTAAAGAAGAACAACTGCATACTAAGGCAAACAATCAATTAGGTCCTGACCCTATAGTTGGAACGCCGAAGCTGCTAACGGTTGACTATTCTTATAACGGGTTGAAGCGGAGAGCCAAGGTTAAAGAAAATGACTATATCACGTTACCAGAGTAGCATTAATAACCTGCTATTTGCGGTAAGTCACTAGGATTACTATGGCGGTCAACATCTAGCCACCTTACGACATCAGCAAGTACTCCTCCACCGCCAATGGCGCTGGAAATTCTATCTTCTGTTGATATACATGTTCAGTGTGGAGATTTCGGAGGCGCGGATCATGTTATTACATCATGACGTGACCATCAAATTAATTCAGTATCAATAGAAATACTGGTCAATGATTTGCAAAACAAGGTGGTCAAAGGTTCCAAAATCTCCAACCAGAGTGATAATTATCAAAAACAACCTTTTTCATGTATATGTGATTTTTCACATATAATAAATCATAGATGTTTAGTTGTATTGCTTCAGTAAACTGGATTAGACAGTTGCCTTATTAATCACCTAAACCCACCGCTTTGAAACTACTCAAAGTCTATTTGTTGGCTGTTGTGCCAATAGTCTTGCTGCATGCTAGCGGTTTCGCTCAATCATCTACTTCGCCTTCAGGTTTTGATCAATTGGCTTCCTCAAAGGACGTGGACGCATTTATTTCTTCCATTCGACGGAAGTATAGCAAGATGACTAAGTCATTGGAGAAGGATTCTAAACGTTTATTACAAAAAGTTCATCGAAGTGAGCAAAGGTTAGCTCAAAAAATGGCTGAAGGAGATTCTTCTGTAATAACGCAGAATATGAAAACGAGTAATGCAGAATATAATTTGTATTTGCGGCTTATTTCTGACAGCTGTGTAGAACTCAAACCTAAAAAGCGTCCTGACTATATTCCGAATCTAGACACAATTCAGTCTGCCATCAGATTTTTAACACAGAAAGGACAGAAACTGTCCTCGGAAACAATGGCGCGTTTGCAAAGTGCAAGTGGACAACTTGCAATTTTGCAAGACAGATTTGAAAATGTCAACGCTGTAACTGATTTCATAAAAAGCAGGGAGGCGCTTTTAAATTCCATTACTAATAAGATTTCAGTTTCTACACAATTGTCAGATATCAATAAAGACCTCTTCTACTTTGGTCAACGCGTTAATGAATATAAATCCCTTATCAACGATCGGAAAAAAATCGAAGAAAAGTTAATCAGCTCACTCCGAAATATCCCCGCCTTTTCGAAGTTCATTAAAGAAAATGGGTATTTGTCAGCCTTTTTAGGAAATGATTTTGCACAAGCATCTAATAGGATCGGAAGTGAGCTTCAAACCAGGGCTGACGTTCAAAGGCTGGTTGCTGATCGTTCAACAACTCCTACTGCCGGAGCGTCCGAAGGATTAAATAGCCAGCTTGAATCAGCACAGGCACAACTCAACGTTCTTAAAGACAAACTTAATAAGGCAGGTGGGATGCAGAATGGTGAAGAGATTCCTGGCTTTAAACCTAATTCACAAAAAACAAAGAATGTTTGGGAGAGGCTGGAGTTTGGTTTCAATATACAGTCAGCAAGGACGACGAGCATATTACCGGCAACGATGGATTGGGGCTTGTCTGTGGGTTACAAAATAAATGATAGGAGTGTCATTGGAATAGGGGCAAGTTATAAACTCGGTCTTGGTAAGCCAGTTGGTCATATTGAGATTAGCAATCAAGGTGTGGGTATTCGAAGTTTTATTGAAGCAAAACTCAAAGGAAGGGTGTGGTTAACCGGTGGTTATGAATACAACTATTTCCATTCACTGAACTCGATTAATACGGTTAGTAATGTCCAGGTATGGCAGCCCGGTGGATTGATTGGTTTGACAAAGAAAATTCGCGCTGGCAGGAAAGATATACGCTTGCAATTGTTATGGGATTTTCTCAGCTACCAGCAAGTGCCAAGGAGCCAGGCTATCAAATTTAGGATTGGTTATTCGCTTTAAAACACTACAACCCAAAATAAAAAATGAAAAACAAGATCAAGATTCTGTTCGCCATGTTGGCATTTATTTGGTTCAACAGTGCGAGGTCACAAGTAACGCATAATGTTCCACCAACACCCGAGGTCGCTACATTAGGTACATTTGGCAGGGTGCCGATTGGGCCATTCACAGGTACGTCGAATGTGAATATTCAAGTTTGCGAATTGAAAAGCCGCCAACTGAGCGTTTCCTTGTCATTAAATTACATTTCTTCAGGTGTAAAGGTTGAAGAGATATCGCCGTGGACAGGGGCTAACTGGGCATTATCTGGTGTCGGAGTGATTACGCAAGTGATCAACGCCAACAAAGATGACCGGGGAACTCATCCTATACCTAGCCAATCAACAACAAATGGATGGGATAACCTAGATAAAAAAGCATCCATGGTTGAAAGCGCAGACAATGAAGCCGATGTATTTTATTATTCATTACCAGGTCGTTCAGGCAAATGCTTTTTAACAGATAATGGTAATGCGTATACCATTCCGCGCGAACCCATCCAAGTTACAGGACTCTATCAAAATAATGATGTTCCAAAAATAGTTGATGAGAACGGCAATATTTACGTGTTTGATTATAAGACTGTAAAATATACTACTGTTGTAGATCCACCGATCGGTGTTTCAGGAGCTACGAAAGCCAGAGTTATTTCATGGTATTTAACGAAGATATTGTCGGCTGACCTGACAGATTCGATTACTTTCTCGTATACCAAGGTTACAACGACCTACCAGCTTCAACATTCATCTCCGAATGTAACAACGGTATCTGCAGGAATAACTGGATATGTATCTTCTTATGCACATCATGGACCTAGTGACATACGTTATTTACAAGGAAATAAATTAAATGTGACCGAAGATTTCGTATATCTCTCACAGATTAATTGCCCGAGGGGGTATGTCAATTTTACTGCAGCCAGTAGGTCTGATCCGTACATTTCCGGGCTTAAGCAACTATCCAGTATTGAAATGTATAGTTCCTTTTATAACAGACGTGTATTAAAGAAAAATTTTGAGTATCAAAACACAGGAAGCCGGTTGTTTCTAAACAGAATCGTTGATATTGGGAATGATGATACAGAGATTAGTGCGTATTCTATGGAGTATTACAATCCTGCTGCGTTACCTGACCGGCAAAATTTCAATAGCGAAATTGATGCCTGGGGTTATTGGAATTCAAATACTGCAGGCCATTTGATTCCTTGGGCAGGATATGCTGTTGACGGTTTAAGTTCGTTCGCTGACCGGAAGCCAGATAGGGAGCGGGCATTTTATGGTAGTCTATATAAACTTTCTTATCCGACGAAAGGCTATACTCGCTTTTATTATGAGTTAAACACAATTGCATATGGTGGATATTATACTAAACCATCACCGAAATCAGGTCATGAGATAGGCGGCTTACGCATTCGTAGAATAGAAGATTACGATGGGATATTGGCGCAACCAAGTAATGTCAGGAAATATGAATACGTAGGAGAAGGATTGATGGCGTATAATCCTATATTTTCTTCTCAATTTGAAAGCAACAAACTTGACCAAAATAATACTTATGAGTGTAATGCCGATCATGTCCCCATTTTCTACATCACCACGATAAGCGGTGACAACCAAGCATACGCTAGTTCGATACAAGGTTCGCATGTTGTCTATCCGAAAGTAAAAGAAAGCATTGGTGAGAATGGTGAGAAAGGAAGTACTGTTTACGAATATAGTACTGATGGTGTAAATGCTGATGGCTATGGCTGGATGTATGGGGTTCCGACGGATCTGCTCTCCTATAGGGCTGGTCTGTTAAAGAAGAAGATAGATTATAATTCTGCTGGTTACAAGGTCCAAGAAGCTACAAACACATATAGTTTTTCCGGGCGTTTATCTCAGCAACAAGGAAATTTCAAAACGTTGCGGGTAAGAGAGATATGGGGACTTAATGAGGGAACTTGTTCACAATACGACCTTGAGGAAGGCGTTGATCCGGTTACAGGGCAAGTGAGTGCTTTCGGTCTTTATTACTATTACTTAACTACTGAGTGGATATATAAAACAAACGAGGACGTAAAGATTTATGATTTGAATGATGAGGCGAAATACGTTCAGACAACCAAAGAATTTCAGTATAATAATGAAGCACACCAACAATTAACGCAGACTAAATTCATTAAAAGTAATGGTATAGCAGAATTACAGCGGACATTGTATCCGCATGATTTTTCATTCCCTAGTAATTCAACAGACCCAATAGCTCAACTACAACAACACCATATGTTGGCTGCACCAGTTGAGAAATTAGTTTACTCTCAACTCGGTAGTAGCACTCCGGTAATAAACTCAGGCGAAGCGACATATTATTATGCATTACGTCCGCAATATGTTCATCGTTTGGCGATAGAGCCTGGGTACGAAAGTTTGTTTACGGAAGGCTTATCATCTGGAAGCTATTTCCCTTATGCCGAATATTTTTATAACTCTTATGGGCTTCCAGTTGCTATGTCGAAAGATAAGTTTACCGTAAACTGGGCGTATGGTTATAACAGCACACTACCGATAGTTGAGTCTAGAGGCATCGGCGGACCTGCCAATGATGCTCAGGTTGCAAATGCGGTGGGGTCGGTGCCTGGCTATTCAGCAAATAATCTGGACCTTTTACTTGCAGATGTTTCAGATATGGATACACAAGCTAAGATTGACAAGTGGAAGCAATTTAATGCCCGACTTAGACAGATAAGTGGCCCAAGCGAATTCACTACTTACACATACAATCCAATGATTGGTATTACCAGCCAGACGAACGCGCGAGGTGTCATGAACATTTTCAAGTATGATAGTGATGGCAGGTTGAAATCTTTAACGGATGAAGAGGGAAATGTGTTGAAAGTGTATGAATATAATTATACTACTAATGCTCCTCCTCAAACGATTTATGCAAGACAAGAGATAAAGAATATAGATTACTATTATGGTTCATCTGATAATATCGTTAGTACAGATGAAGTGTATCTGAAATTTTACCAGGACATTGAATGTACGATTCCATACACCTGGAGTGGAACCGGCACGATTAATTTTACGAAGAAGTATACAAAGGAAACCCTGGGAGTATTGGTCTCACAGTCAAGTACACCGTTATCGGTTAGTATCCCAAATGGTGCAACTCAGGTATTATTGGATTATTTGGATACGTACACAGTGTACATTGACGATGTGGAGACATATACATTCGAAATATCACCGTCATCTTCATATCATGTCGTTTCTCAGATCAAACATTATTAAACTACCAACCCTAATAAATATTATGAAGCATAGAATATTTTTGATGCTACTGTCTTTTGTGACGGTAGTCGATGGGATTGCACAAATTAAACCAGATAACGCGACTTTGCCTACCGCAACTGCCAGACCTGTTCCGTTCCCTTATAGCGTTTCAATGCCTATCAATAATGTAAAGTTCTACGAAGCGTTGAAACCGGTTTCCAGTGAGTCTGCGTTGAAAAGTGGCACTTTAAATGAGACAAGAAAAACGGTACAATACATAGATGGCTTGGGCCGGAAGATTCAGGATGTGGCTGTGCAAGGTAGTCCGGGAGGAAAGGATATAGTATGGACGACACTGTACAACGAGTTTGGGCTTGAAGCGTATAAGTATTTGCCTTATGTCGATCCGGTAGCTACCGACGGATCATTTAAGTTGGATCCGTACGGTACACAAAGTGTAACTCTGGCAAATTATTTTCCCGGTGAAAATATTTACTATAGTGAGACAGTGTTTGATAATTCACCTTTAAACACGATCAAAAAAAGTATGGCGCCTGGCAACAGTTGGACAGGCAGTAGCAGAGGTGTATTACGTCAGCAACAGGTTAATTCTACAAACGAGGTGAGATTGTGGACAATTGGAAAAGGAAGAGCACAAAAGGCATCATCATCGGGCTACTATGCGACTGGTTCTTTGTATAGAAATATAACGACTGACGAGACTGGCAAACGATTGGTTGAATATAAGAATAACGCAGGAAGACTAGTTCTAAAAAAAGTGGAAATTGATCACTTAGGTGCAGCAGATGTTACAGGTTCGAGCGGCTGGCTTTGTACATTTTATGTTTATGATGAATTGGATCGCCTGCGCACAGTTATTCCTCCAAAAGCTTGGTCTCAACTTTCTTCATTATCCGGAACAATAGATTTAGCAAATTATACTTCGATTTTCGAAGGCCTGTGTTATTATTATGAGTATGATAGAAGAAATCGTATGTTGATAAAGAAGCTCCCAGGAGCTAACGAAATTTGGATGTTATATGACGACAACAATAGGCTGATATGTAAACACGAGGGTGATTATACTTCAGATGAATGGCAGGTTTATTTGTACGATGACTATGATCGTCTGATTCAGGTAGGTATAGGTATAAATGATTTACCAGAGTTCAATGTTTACGATTTACAAGAGTACTTTGGAGTTCTTGTTCCTTTTGACATCGAGACCCTGCAGATCGAATATTATTATGACGATTATTCGTGGGTCAGTGGTACGGGGATGCCCGGATCTTTTAGTACTTCAGAAACGTCAACTGGCTTTTTGTCTCCCTCATCCAGTGTCTTCCCATACCCGATGGCAATTACCGCGAGTAGTAGAACTAAAAATCTTATTACAGGACGAAAAGTGAATATTCTCGGCACAAGTGATTATCTGTATACCGTGAATTTTTACGATGATAAAGAGCGTATTATACAGACTGCTTTAAAGAATATTTCTGGTGGAATTGATTTGGAAACTCGCCAGTACAGTTTTTCAGGTCAACACTTGGTTTCTAAAATGAATCACAACGCTGTAGGAACCACACCCACGAACGTGGTTGTGATTACAAAGAATACGTATAGCGCCAATGGCCAGTTATTAGAAATTACAAAGAAGGTGAACTCCGATCCTGAAGTTTCGATCCAGAGAAATGAATACAATGAGTTAGGTCAATTGGTAAACTCAAAACTGGGAAATGATAAGGTCAGCGGGTCTTATGTAACAGATCCAATTGAGGAGCTTAACTTTGACTACAATATCAGAGGTTGGCTTACAGGTATCAATAAAAGCTATGCGACAAGTTATTCGACGGATCATTACTTCGGAGAAAAAATATCCTATGATTACGGCTTTAATGTCCCGAGCGGCGGCTATTTTAACGGCAATATCGCAGGTGTACAATGGAAGAGTTACAACGATAATGAGCAACGTGCATACGGCTACAAATATGATCCTTCGAACAGATTATTGAAAGCTGACTTTACTCAACTATCAGGTGGTAACTGGGATAACTCTTCCGGCCTGGATTTCTCAACTAAAATGGGGGATGGTGTTGATCCTGCATCTGCTTATGATGCTAATGGAAATATCCTTTATATGGAAAATAAGGCGGGTAGTAGTGCATTGGATCAGTTGACATATTCAATTGACGGCGTTTCTAATAAAGTGATTGCAGTGACAGATGCCAGCAATAATCCATCTTCTACGCTAGGAGATTTTAAAGAAATTAGCAGTGGCCAATCTCAGGATTATTGGTATGATAACCGTGGCAATATGGTTAAAGATGAGAATAAAGGGATATCCAATATCTCATATAATATTCTTAATCTCCCAGATGTTATAACAGTTACCAACAAAGGGCAAATTGAGTTTACATATGATGCTATGGGTACTAAGCTCAAGAAGACGGTTACTGATAATACCAACAGTGGAATTGTTACGACTACTCTTTATGATGCAGGATTTCAGTATGAAAACAATGTACTGAGGCAGTTTTTTCATGAAACTGGGCGCGTCCGCCGCAAACCGGATGGTTCCTATGTGTATGATTATTTCGTAAAAGACCACCTGGGTAACACAAGAGTGACGTTGACCGAGGAACAGTCTGTTCAACTGTATCGGACTGCAACGATGGAAGCGGATAGTGCAAGTGTTGAGGAGCGCTACTATGCAAATCTCGATAAGACGCGTAAACCAAAGCCAAGAGAATACCAGCCAAATGATAGTGCAAATAAGTTTGTTGCTGTTGTTGATGGCAAGGTCAACAAGGTCGGCCCGTCGATATTATTGAAGGTAATGGCAGGTGATAAAGTTAATATTGCTGTACAGAGTTGGTATCAGCATCGTGGCATACGAAATAAAAATGTGCCTGTTCCTTTTGATATACAAGCAAAAGAACTTCTGTCGCAGAGTGGAGTGGCTAGTTTCCTTAGCCATGGCGCCTCCGGGTTAACTTCTGGTGGAATAGACCAGATGATACCTGCAATTACTTCCTTCCTGACTACGAGAGACAATAACCCATCTAGTTTGCAATCGAAACCCAAGGCATTCTTGAATTGGATTTTATTAGATGAAGATTTGAAACCGATAAAAAGAGATTCCACTGGGATTATTTCGCCGATGGCATTTGAAGTGCAAGGTTTTCAACAGGTAGGCGATGAGACGGAAACAAAGAACCATCTTAAACTTGGATGGAAAATTCAGAAGACAGGCTTTGTTTATATTTTCACCAGTAATCAGTCGCCTGAAACACCGGTCGTTTTCGATAATTTTTTGGTCACTACTCAATCTGGCCATCTTTTAGCGGTAGATCATTACTATCCATTCGGGTTGCGAATTGATGGGATAAGCAGCAGTGCATTTGGAAAATTGGAGAATAATATAAGGTATAATGGTAAAGAGCTGCAGCATAAAGAATTTAGTGATGGCAACGGACTTGAATGGTATGATTACGGAACGAGGATGTATGATGCTCAGATTGGCAGATGGCATTCGATTGATCCGTTAAGTGAATCAATGCGCCGCCATGGCGTGTATAATTACGCCTATAACAATCCGATTAGATTTATTGATCCCGATGGTATGGCTCCGGTGTACGATTGGAAGAAGCAGAAATACATGGATGGGGATAAGGAGGTGTCTTTCGATGAAGTCAAAGAGTATTATGATATTCAGGAGACTGAAGTTGAGACAGCGGATTCACGCGATGAAGCAACTCCTGACCCAACCGAGACTAAAACGCTTGATAAAGCAACAGAAAAGAAGTATAGGGATCCATTTTATGTCCCACAGCCTGATGAGTATGCTGATGTTATGGCTGTGAGGGAGAAATATAGAAATTTAACAGCAGCTAAGGATCAGCTTGAAAAAGCTATTAATGAACTCACTTCCGTCATTGCAGAGGTTCAAAAACAGGAGCAACAAAAGTTTTTCTGGAAGAATTTACCTGTTGTTGTTGCTGGAGCTGTCCTTGCTGAAGCGGATTGGCCTATTCTGATGCGTGGTGTGCAGTCGTTAGCAGTATCGACAACTGCGGCATATACAGAGCTTGGAATTCTGACTTATTACAGGTTGCAGACTGTACTTGCAACCGCTAGGTTAGGCGTAGCTCAGTCGTTGGTTACCGCACTTGGATCGAGCGCCAGTTTGCAGGCAGTAAACAGTGTAAGAGCATGGGGGGATAAATTTACGGATCCCAAAAAATTACTTGATCAAATAAAGACCTTGTATGATCTTTATGATAAGACCAAAAAAATGATCGAATGATAGAGTCATATCAGGAAACTGTAGATGAGTTGAAAAGAACATTAACACCTGAGCAACAGAAAATGTTAAGTCTTCGTTCTGTTCAAAATTTTTTATACTCATTCGATAAGTTGAGTACTTATAAAAGGGAAGTACATGAATTGTTGTTTCAGTATTTTGATGACATTAAAGAGCATGGCTACATTCTAGATCGCAAACAAAGTAACCGGGTTGCATTTGATTATATAATGAAAATTGGCAGCAGATACACTCATGAACTGGGTTTTCGGATGCAGCAGAATTATCTTTATACGTTTGGTATAGGATTGCATGCAGATTTGTTGCTGCTTCTTATTGGCATTCTTAAAAAGGTTTATTATCTGCCGATTGTTACAATCATAATGTATACTCGCTTTCTTTATATTCGTTATAGGTATGAGAAAAGAAATATGGTGTTTAATATTCGATATTGAGTAACAACTGAAGTTATCAGGTTGATTTTGTATTCGAAAGGAAGGCTATCTGTTAACATAGCCTTCCTTCATTTTGAATAGATTGCTATAAAATTGAAATTATATACAATATCCTGAATTATATTGGGTATTTCGGAGAAGTTGACCACCTCATTTCGCAAATCATTGACCAGTATTTCAATTGATAACGAATAAAATTTATGGTCAAGCCTTGACGTAAAAACATGATCAGTGCCTCCGAAACCCCCATACTGGCTAGCTTTATTGATTAAAGCATTTGTATAGGGCTTAATTTCTTTATTGACGGATCTTGATATAATATATTTTAAACCCTAATCTACTATTAGTATTATAATAATACAACAGGAGGCTGTTTGTTGATTTCAGCATCATACTGATTAATATTCGTTCAGTAAAGGAGGGTTAAGCCTTTAAGATTTTCAAGTTGTAAGAATATTCCGATTAATACCCAGCCAAAGTAGAATTCGAACAAATTTCACAAAATGATCAATGTTTTCTAAATTTCTTACCGCATATTCGTGAGTAGTAATTACCTATGTTCACTAAACATGGGTAAAATTCAATAAAAAATACCCATGAAATCACTTTAGATTTTCCTAGATAAAATATACTTCCACTAATCAAAATTTATCAAATCGCATCAAAATCGTACCTTTAGCGTAAGTTCTTTATTTATTACCGGCTGGTCGCAGGGATGAAACTGTTTGATAGGATTTGATATTTTTTTCTACAGATTCAATGCGATTTGCGGGTTTTTGATATTAATTGATAATCAGTTGATTGCGGTCTGTTTTCTTTGAGTGAATACTTGAGTGATTTACCGCCAATTCTCTGAAACCCTTACTGGGTGCGGGTTCTAGAATAAGTCTTTCGACCTGTCTTCCCGACACTAACTAAAAGAAGCTTGTAAGTCGAAAGATTTACAAGCTTCTTTGTTTTGGGAATATTTCAAATATGTGATGATGTGCCAGGTGTATTGATGAACGCTGTGGTTCATTAATGCCAAGGCAGGATTATTAAAGCAGATCAAAAAGCTGACAACGTGTTATATAGTCAGCTTTCATTTTAGAGATCTTTCTGCTTTTTAATGTAATAACCTAAAAATTAGAAGTGTCATGAAATACCATATACATGACCAGATTAGTTGCCACATACTCAATTGACTAAATTTTGTTACTGGCTTAACTGGCAAATATTGTTCTCCACTTTGCCAAACCGGATGGTAAGGGACAAATGCAACCTTAAATGACAATTCATATTTTGGTAACAATAAAAAGCACAAATGAGTATGGCTGTCTGATAGATTTGCGTTTTTTATGCCCCCTTCCAAAATTAATATGATAGATGTAGCCAAACTCGCCGAAGGCAGTGTGGAAGTATTTGATCATATCTATACCACATACCACCGGGCCATTTTTGCTAACATTTCGAAGCTGATCCGCCAGCAGGATATTGCTGAGGATATTTTACAGGAAGTATTTCTTTCCTTGTGGGAAAACAGGAAAAAAATAGATGCTACACAGGATGTAGGTGGCTGGTTATTCGTTGTAAGCTATCACAAATCACTTGCTTTTTTAAAGAAGCAGGTAAACAATTGCATTGTTCTTTCAAACGAAGTGGCAGACCTCATTAATATTAGTGATACGGATGATTGTGACGATGGCAACCTTGAAATAGAGCTGCTGAATGAAGCGATTAATTCATTATCACCAAGGAAAAGACAAGTGTTTGAATTATGCCGCTTGCAGGGAAAAAGCTATGCGGAAGCTGCAGGCATACTGGGTGTTTCCACAGAAACAATAAAAGATTATTTAAAAGAATCGCTCAAATTCATCCGTAAATTTATTTACTCCCGCTACGCTGGCTCAACATTATTACTCATCATCCCCCTTTCGATCTAATCCGTTTTTCGAATAAGAACTTACAGGTAACAATTCGTTAATACTCGCTCTCACCCCCATTTTTAGCTTTTGTTGCTATTTACTATTACATATGCAGGCAACTGAGATTCTAATACAAAAATTTTGGGCTAAGACAATTTCCAGGAGTGAACTGCTGGAGTTGCAGCAATTGCTGGAGAGAGATGATTCCATGCGCGAAGCACTGGGTGTCGATTTCTTTAATGCCCTTACGAAGAGTCAGTCAACAGAGCTGCCTGTAAACAGTGAACGGATCCTGCAAGCATTGCACAGACAGATTGAAGCGAGCAGGAGTGTAGATGTGCCGAAGAAAGCAATCATTCACAGGATGTGGTGGGCTGCAGCAGCTTCTGTGATCATTGCGGTAAGTGTGTTCATGTTTACCATGAATAATAAAGGGGATAAAGAAGTGACTGCAATCACTGCTAACAAGGTGAAGGCAGTTGAAAAAATAATTACAAACGTTACCGATACCGTCCAGGCCATTTTGCTGAAAGATGGATCATTAGTGAATTTATATCCGAACAGTACATTGTCATTCACTGAGCCGTTTGTGAATGAGCGCAGGGATATTGTATTAGCCGGTATGGCTTTTTTCAAAGTTGCGAAAGACGCGCACAGGCCGTTTACCGTTTTTTCAAATGGTTTTGCGACCACAGCACTTGGTACGGCCTTTACAGTTGATACAAAAGTAAAAGGCATAGTCTCTGTAAAACTCTTTGAAGGTAAAGTCGTGATCAGGAAGACTGGTAACGAAAGCAATAAATGGAAAGAACAGTATTTGTTGCCAAACCAGGAATTTGTTTATAATGAATTGCCGAAACGTTTTACCATTTCAACAATAGATGCGCATATAGCGACAGTGGCGAAGCACAGAAGAACAACAGAACAGCTTAAGCCTGCTCCTGTGCGTACACAAAAACCGTTGTCGTTTAATAATGAAGCAATGGCGATCATCTTTGAAAAATTAGCAACGCATTATCATGTTAAGCTCGTGTTTAGCGAAGCAGATATTGCAGGGCTTTATTTCACGGGGACATTCACAGGAAAAGAAGATTTGAAAAGTGTGCTCGCTATTATCTGTAATCTCAACGAGTTAAATTTTACGGATGCCGGAGACAATAAGATAGAAATCAGTAAACCAAAATAAATTTTTTAGAGCAGTTTTTCCCAGGCTGAAACGCATAGATAATAGGCGTTGGGATAAGCTATTGCATACTCTTAATCACGTAATATGAAACAGAAAAACCTCGGTTACATCAAAATTTTCTTATCTGTTTTTTTACTATTTGCGCCATGGCTACTGCAGGCGCAGACGGTAACTAAATCAATGATCACAGGTAAGGTCACCAGCGAGAAAGGAGATGCATTGAATGGTGCAACGGTGCAGGTAGAAACACTGGAAGGAAAAAAAATCGCCAGTACAAACACTGACGAAAGCGGCAATTTTAAAATCAACGATCTTACTGCAAACAGCAAGTACAATTTCACATTCACCTACACGGGCTACCAGATCAACCATTTAAGGTCATTTCTTGTGCGCGAAGGAAGCGGCAACTCTATCCTGGTACGCATGAAAGAGAATGCAGCCAGTCTGGATAGTGTAGTAGTAACTGCGCTTAACTTCAAACGTAATCCGCGTAGCCTTGGTTACTCTGTAGCACAGTTGGATGGTAGCAGGGTAAATACGGTTCAAACACCTAACCTGATCAATGCATTGTCCGGTAAGATTGCAGGTGTGGATGTTGGCAATATTGCTAACGGCGTTGCAGGTACAAAACGTATCGTGATCCGCGGTGAATCTTCTTTAACAGGCAATACAAATCCGCTGTGGGTAGTAGACGGTATTCCTATTAATACAACAACCCTTGGTGGTCTTGCTACCAACACTCCGGAAGGTGGTTATGATTATGGTGATGGGCTTACAGGGATCAACCCGGATGATATTGAAAGTATCAGCGTGTTGAAAGGGAACGCAGCGGCAGCGCTTTACGGCTCGCGCGCATCCAACGGCGTAATCCTGGTAACAACAAAAAGTGGTAAGTCTGCCAAAGGAAAGATCAATGTAGATTTCAGTTCTTCGCTCCTGGTAGATAAACTGATTGATCAAAGCAATTTTCAAAACGTCTATGGACAAAGTGCCATCAACCAGCTCAACTCTGCAGACCTGCCAACAAGTGCAGAAAATGCAAAAGGTTCGGACAGTTGGGGCCATCTGCTGGACGGAACACCTGCTCCACAATTTGATGGTGTGGTAAGACCCTTCAGCGCAGTGAAAAATAATTACAAAAGATTCTTTAATACAGGAAGCACAATCACAAATACAATTGCGCTTTCAGGAAGTAATGCAACGCAGGATTACAGGGTTTCCGTATCAGACCTTCGCAATACGGACATCGTACCCAATGCGAACTTCACAAGAACAAGTGTGAATACTAAAGCACATTCGAAATTCGGAAAATTGGATGCCGATGTAGTAATCAATTACAGCTATGAAAAAGCCAACAACAGACCTTATATCGGCGGTAATCACGATAACCAGTTTTATTCACTGCTTTATTTACCTAACAGCATTGATATAGCATCACTCAAGCCGGGCGTTGATTCAAACGGCCGCGAATTGTTGTACACGCAGGGCGTTTCCAATCCGTATTACATTGTGAATTATGAGAAAGAAAAAGATACACGTAACCGTTTGACAGGTTCTATCAGTTTAAAATACCAGTTTACGAATTGGTTGTATGCGCGTGGAAGAATTACACGTGATTTCTATCTCGCCAAAAGATTGCAATATATTCCGGATGGCAACGCCTCTTCTAGTTTCCCGTACAATTCTCCAACAAACATCGGCGGTATTTTAAACCAGCGTTCTTTGGATAATACAGAGAACAACTATGAGTTTTTATTAGGAGTGGATCCTGCTATGAAAAGTAAGTTTACCATCAATGGATTCGTGGGTGGAAATATAAACTGGCGTTCAACATCACAGGCAATCACATCCGGTAACGTATTTACGGTTCCGGGCGTGTACACCTTCAATAACCTGAAAAATAAACTCCCAAGTACTAGTGAAAGCAGGCAGAAAACCAATTCCTTGTTTGGAAGTATGGAGTTGTCTTACAACAAGTATTTGTATCTGACTTTAACGGGAAGAAATGATTGGTTCTCTACGTTGCCGATTGAGAATAACAACCTGTTTTATCCAGCGGCATCACTTTCATTTATATTCTCAGATGCATTCAAACTACCTTCAGCAATTTCTTTTGGCAAGTTAAGGGCATCAGCCGCACAAGTGAGTGGCGATACTGATCCATATCAACTGGACCTTAGCTATTCACTCGATGCATACCAGTATAACAATGCCCAACCGCTGCAACTGATTGGCACAACCAATATCCCTAATAAAAAACTAAAACCATTGCTCTCTACAGATTACGAGCTTGGTCTTGATATGGATTTTTTAAACGGTCGTTTTGGGTTTGAATTTACTTATTATAACAAGCAAATCGTTAATGATATTGTTCGCACAGCGGTATCTTCTTCTACAGGGTATGCAACAGCGATTCTGAACGTAGGTAAAATGGGGAATAGCGGTATTGAAATTTTACTCAAAGGTTCTCCTGTTAAGACAAGGGATTTTACATGGGATATAACCGCGACTTACTCAAAGAATAACAACAAAGTGATAGCACTTGGTGAAGGCACGAAAGGCGCGCCGATCCAATTGGCTACATCTAAAAGCGGTAACGCATTCGTTCAGTTGACAGAAGGCCTGCGCTATGGTGCGATCTATGGATTTACATATCAGAGAGATTCTGCTTCCGGAAGAATTGTGTATAACAGCACCGGTTTGCCAGTAGTTAATTCAAAAGCAAGCCTGCTTGGCTATGGCACTTATAACCAACTGATTGGTTTTTCAAACACGTTTACCTATAAGAACCTTTCGCTCTATGTTTTCTTTGATGCAAAATTCGGCGCTTCGATCTATTCCGAAACAAATGCCACTGCATATAAAAATGGCAAGCACATGGCAACGCTGGAAGGCAGAACTGATGGAATTATTGGAGATGGTGTGAATCAGTCAGGCGGTGAGAATACAGTACGCGTATCTGCAGCAAGCATCAGCTCTTACTATAGCCAGATCGGCTCTATCTCTGAGCAGTTTATTTATGATGCAAGTTTTGTAAAGCTGCGCGAAGTAGCGTTACGATATAGGTTCAATCCGGGCTTCTTGAGAAAAATCGGATTCACCAACGCGGCTGTTGCGTTGGTAGCAAGAAACCTGTTGACTGTTTACAAAGACAAAAACCTGGAGAATGTTGATCCCGAAAGCAATACTGCTGCAAATAATCAGCAAGGTATTGAACGCATGACCTATCCAACTACAAGGAATTTTGGGCTGACGTTAAAATTCGGATTCTAACAAACACAACAACAAATAATTATTTCTATGAAACTGAGAATCAAAATTAAATGCCTGGCCGCACTGATGATGGCAATTGCGCTGTTCGAAAGTTGCAGCAAAGGATTTGAAGATATTAATACCAGTGTAGATTTCGTATCGGTGCCTAATCTCGATTACGAGCTTCCTTATGCCGAGCTGACAATGCTCGATAAAAACTACTATACACACGCTTATTATGCAGGCCCATATTCAGGGCACATTAATACCAATGTGAGTTTCCCTTCTGCTACTGCATATAAGGAAACGGAAATGAGTGAACACTTTGTATGGGTATATAAGAACCCTTTAAAATCTGTTGCTGATATAATTGCGCAGGCGAAGAACGATCCGGGAAAGGTTAATTACCTGAGCATGGCAAGGATCATTCGTGTGTATCTTTTCCAATCACTGACTGATACCTATGGTGACATTCCATATTTTGAAGCAAGTAAAGGATATACAGATCAGATGCTGACACCAAACTACGATCCCCAGCAGAAGATTTATGAAGATATGTTCAAAGAGCTGAAAGAAGCAACCGATGCACTGAGTAATAGCAAACAACCTGCTGTAACTGCAGACATCGTTTATAAAGGCGATATCAGCAAATGGAAAAAATTTGGCTACAGCCTGATGTTGCGTTTGGGAATGCGTATTTCAAAAGTTGATCCTGCCAACGCAAAAAAATGGATAGATGCGGCGATTGCCGGTGGGTTAATGACAAGCAAAGCAGATAATTTTGTAGTAGCTTATACAACACAGCTAGCAGGTACAGGTACTACTTCAAATGGTGTTCCGCATATCTTCATCAGTTCAAGTTATATTACTACCTACCGTTTAACTTCTTCCTTTGTTGATTCATTGAAAAATCGGAACGACCCGCGTACACCGGTATTTTGTATGCGCGAAAAATTGCCGCTCACTTCTTACCAGGAAGGCGATCATACGCCGGCAAACCAGCGTGGCAGGCAGCAATGGGATAACCTGACGCCGAGAGACAGTTGCTCGGTATCTAATATCAAAACCCTTGGCCGTTATGATGCACCTTACATACATCTCAGCCATGCACAGGTACAATTCCAATTGGCAGAGTGCGCTGAGAAAGGCATTATTTCAGGCGACGCTAAAACATTCTATGAAGCAGGTGTAAGATCTGCTATGGATGAATTATCCGTCTTTGGGCCTGATGGGGTGATTTCTGTCGCTCAACAGAATGCCTATCTCGCAGCGAATCCATATGTACCTGCCGACGGATTGAAAATGATCGCAACACAATACTGGCTGGAAACACATTACAACTGGTATGAAACATGGGCGAATATGCGCCGCACAGGTTATCCTGACCTGTACAGCAAACTTGATATGAGTTTAAGTGCAAATCTTGGCGCACAGTTGCCAAGGCGCTTATACTATCCAAGAGCGGAGTACGCAGCTAATCCGCATATCAACGATGCGGTACAGCGCCAGGGACCAGACCTTACGTCGACTCGCCTGTGGTGGGATAAACAATAACTTTTATAACCCCTTAGTAAACTATCATTTGGGAGAATGCAATTTTCCCGGATGATAGTTTTTAGCTGATATACAATGCGCCAGATAATAACATCTTTTGTTTTCCTCATAACCTGTTGTAGCGCTTACGCGCAAGCGGACACAACAGAGATTATTATCCTGTCTACGAATGATGTGCATGGCCGGATCGATAATTTTTCTAAAATGGCGGCTTATGTAAAGGGACTGAAGAAGATACATAAAAATGTATTCGTCTTCAATGCAGGTGATCTTTTTAACGGCAATCCTGTCGTAGATGAAGCACCGCAAAAGGGTTATCCCATCTTCGATCTCATGAATGCGGTTCCCTATACGGTGAGCTGTTTAGGAAATCACGAATTTGAATACGGAGAGGCGATTTTGCAGGAACGGATCAACCAGTCTTCTTCCGTATATGTATGTGCCAATATGCAAGTGGCGAAACAATCGTCTTTACATCCGTTAAAACCTTATCATATCCTTCATGCCAGCGATGGAACTTCTATTGCAGTAATGGGGCTTACGGCCGGAAGCAGTAATCCATGCCTTGTAAAAAATATAAGTATGCTGTCACCTGTAAAAGCAGCTTTGCAATACAGGCATTTGAAAGACTCTGCGGATGTATTGATTGCATTAACGCATATCGGGTATAAAGCTGATAGTACGCTTGCAATGCAAATGAAAGAACTGGATGTGATCGTTGGCGGACACTCGCATACCGAAATGCCTAATGGCGCCATGGTGAATGGAACACTGATCACTCAGGCAGGAGACAAGTTGAGATTCATCGGGAAAACAGTCTTAAAAATAAAGCAACATAAGATCGTAGATAAATCTTTCACGATGGTTGACGTTGAGTCGATGACAGAAACCGACAAAGCTGTACAGGAAAAAATTGATACATACAACACTAATCCTGTGTTTAAAACAATAGCAGGCTATTCAACAGGGTTCAGCAACAAAGAAGCGATCGGTTGTTTGAAAACAGATGCACTACGAGATACATTGCAACTTGATATTGTATTTGATCATGCACGGAACATTAGCTGGCCTGCCTTTCCCGAAGGGAAAATTTCGCTAGGCGATATTTATGAATGGGATAGCTATGATTATCATACGATGCGTTTTGATCTGACGCCGACGCAGCTTCGCATAGTGATCCTAAACTCGTTGAAAGGTGCGGAAGTTCCTGTGTTGTTTGTTTCAGGCATCACCTACACTATTCAAAGAGATGAAAATGGAGTAACGAACAATATTATTTTAAAGCATAACGATGTGGTGCTTAATGAAAGCAAAAGCTATTCTGTAGGCATGAATAGCTTTATTGCCTGCCAGTTTATGAAAGGCATAACAGCTCACCCTGTAGAAATGCAGATTACATCAGCAGAGGCGGTGACCAGGTATTTGCAAAAACATCCGAAGGTTGATTACCTGCATGCAAAACGAATTTTTGAAAATTAAAATAACTACATGAAAAAATATCTGTTTTTTGTGTTGTGCCTCCTTGTTGTTGGCAATACTGTTTCAGCACAAACGAAAGAGAAAAAAAATAAGCCCAGGAGATATGGGTTCAGACCTGAGATCATTCGTGGGCCTTACCTGCAAATGGCTACGCAAACCAGCATGATGATCCGCTGGCGTACGGATGAGCCGGATGTGAGCCAGGTTCGTTTTGGAGAAGTGCTGGGGAAATGGGATCAGCTTGCGGGCGATAAAATTGCGACCAAAGAACATCTGGTAACGCTTACAGGGCTAAAGCCATATACCAAATATTATTACCTGGTAGAAGGCGTTGAAAAAGATACATTACAGGGAGATGAACTGAATAGCTTTACAACATTGCCACCTGTAGGCTACGAAACCAAATACCGCATTGGAGTGTTTGGTGATTGTGGTAACAACTCCGTTAACCAGCGCAATACGCGGGATCAATTTGAAAAATACATTGGCAATAATGTGTTGAACGCCTGGATCCTGCTCGGCGATAATGCATATTCATTTGGAAAGGATATAGAATATCAAAGTAATTTTTTCAACATCTATAAAGACAATTTACTAAAACGGGCTCCGCTTTTTCCTGCGCCAGGCAATCACGATTATCACGATGAACCTTTTTCCGCAGACCTTGCGCAGCAGTCAAAAGCAGTAGCCTATTACCAGAATTTTTCTATGCCTTCAAATGGTGAATCTGGCGGCCTTGCTTCAGGCACGCCTGCTTTTTACTCTTATGATATTGGCAATATCCATTTCCTGTCACTAGACTCGCATGGTGAGGAAGATAACAACTCCAGGTTATATGATACGCTTGGAAGGCAGGTGACATGGGTAAAAAAAGATCTCGCGGCAAATAAAAATAAAGGTTGGGTTATAGCATACTGGCACCATCCACCTTTTACAATGGGGTCGCACAATTCTGACCAGGAAAGGCAACTGATTAAGATCAGGGAAAATTTTATTCGTATCCTGGAAAGAGAAGGTGTTGACCTTGTGCTATGCGGGCATAGTCATTCGTATGAACGTTCACGCCTGATGATGGGGCATTTTGGTATGGAAGAAAGTTTTGACTCTGCAAAACATCTGCTCAGCAATTCCTCTGCCTTGTATGATGGTAGCAATAATGCATGTCCATATATAAAAGATGATGCTAATAAAGGCACCGTGTATGTTGTCAGCGGCTCATCCGGGGCATTAGACTATGCACAAAAAGCATTTCCGCACAATGCTATGCAATATTCAGATGTATCCATCGGAGGCTCATGCATACTGGAAGTAGAAGCCAATCGTCTTGATCTGAAATGGCTATGCGCAGACGGAACGATCCGTGATCATTTTACCATGATGAAAAAAGTGAACCGTAAAACAGCAATAAAAATAAAAGCAGGAGAGGCAACCACTTTAACAGCGTCCTATATAGGCAATTACCAATGGTCGAAAGATGATGCCAGAACAAAAAGCATTACAGTAAAACCGTCTATTGGTAAAACGACCTACACAGTAAGCGATCCATACAGTTGTATAAAAGACACATTTATAGTTCAGGTAACAAAATAACTATGAAGCAATTAATACTTTTTGCATTATCGCTCAGCTTAGTACTGGGCGAAGTTTCGGGCCAGACAAACGACTCCTTAACGATTAAGGAAAGAAATAGTAACCGCCCAACGATTGCGCTGTTACGTGGGCCTTATTTACAGGTAGCCACCAGCAACAGTATTATTATTCGCTGGCGTACAAATGTTGCTACAAGAAGCCGCGTACGATATGGCAGTGAAGCTGGCAAGCTGGATAAACTGACGGATGATAACGCGCTCGTAACGGAGCATGAAGTGAAGCTGACGCAACTACAACCAGAAACGAAATATTTCTACAGTATTGGAACAACAAAAGATACGTTGCAGGGAAATGAGGAGAACTATTTTATGACACTTCCGGTTGTTGGCAGCAAAGGTTTATACCGCATTGGAGTCTTTGGCGATCCCGGTCTTAACTCCGTTAATCAATACAATGTAAGGGATGCTTTTGTAAAAAACCTGGGTAACAACTATCTGAATGCATGGCTTGTGCTGGGTGACAACGCATACAGCGACGGAACTGATGCGGAATACCAGGCCAAGTTTTTTAATGTCTACAAAGACAAGCTCCTGAAGAAATATCCGTTATATCCTGCACCCGGTAACCACGATTATCACGATGTTGATTTCAAATCTGAGTATGCGCAAATGAACCATACAACGGCTTATTACCAGAATTTCACCATGCCAGCAAAAGGTGAAGCAGGCGGTGTGCCATCAGGAACAGAGTCGTTTTATTCTTTCGATATAGGCAACGTTCATTTCCTGTCGCTCGATTCGTATGGAATGGAAGAAAAAAAATACATGTTGTATGATACAACAGGTCCGCAGGCACAATGGATAAAGAAAGACCTGGCAATGAATAAAAACAAAGACTGGGTTGTGGCGTACTGGCATCATCCGCCTTATACAATGGGCTCGCATAACTCCGATGAAGAGAGCGAGCTGGGAGAGATCCGTGAGAAAGTATTGCCGATCCTGGAGCGTTACGGTGTAGATCTTGTTTTGTGTGGGCACAGTCACGTGTATGAGCGGTCGAGGCTCATGAAAGGCTATACCGGCAATGAGGCTGCATTTAATGAAAAATACAATCTGAGCACTTCCTCCGCGCTGAATGATGGTACTCCCGACTCAGCGCCTTACGTGAAAGATGCATCGAATAAAGGAACGGTATATGTGGTGGCCGGTTCTGCGGGACCTGTTGGAGGCATTCAGAAAAGTTTTCCGCATGCCGCCATGTATTATTCTAATGGCAGCATAGGCGGCGCCTGCTTGCTGGAAGTGCAGGCGAATAAGCTGGAGCTAAAATGGATCTGTGCAGATGGTGTGATCCGGGATCACTTTACAATAATCAAAAACAAATAGCGCGCCTCATTGAAACAAACACTGATCATACTGGTAATTATAAGTTGCATCACTTTCGTTGCGTTTACAAACGATGGACAGCAAACGACTGATGCATGCGGCAACACATTGGCATATATAAAAAAAGAAGCGCTGCTTTTTGCCGGCACTACAGCAAAGCTGGAAGAAACAGTTAGTGAGATAGATTCACTTCAGCCGCAAACACTTGCTAACGCAAAAGCAGTGTTGGCACAAAGCCGTCAGCAATACAAGCGAATGGAGTTCTTTTTGTTTTACTTTTTACGAAGCGCAACACTCGTTTATAACGAAGCGAATAAGTACGAAGTAGAAGAGCCTTTTATTGAAGCAAGAGAGCCATCGGGCTTCCAGGTAATGGAATCTATTTTGTTTTCTGAAAACGCAGTTGATCAAAAAAAAGAATTGATACAGCAAGCAAACCTGGTTAATACATCCGCTGAGGATATTCGTTCATTGCTATACAATCTTGATATTACTGACCGGCAAATATTGGAAAGCATCCGTATTGAGCTGATACGCCTGATAACGCTGGGTATTACGGGCTTTGATGCACCTGAGCTAAAAACAGGTATTGCAGAATCCAAACAAGTACTATTAGCATTTAAAGATAACTTGGTCCCCTTTCTGCACAGCAAAAACAAAGAAGCAGATAGTATTCGTTTTTATCTTTCAAAAGCGGTTGCACTATGCGATACGGCGAAAGATTTCGATTCATTTGACCGGATGAACTTTCTCGTTAATGCAGCATTGCCGCTTCAGCATCATCTTGACCGCTTCATTAAGGAGTCGGGACTTGAGTTAAATACTACAGGAACACTTAATTACGATACAGACAATTTATTTAGTAAGAATGCACTTGTGCTTTCTCGCGCAAAAGGTGAAAACAAAGCGTTGATAAAGCTTGGCCGCATGTTGTTTTTTGAGAAGCGACTGTCACAAAACAATACACGCAGTTGTGCAAGTTGTCATCAGCCGGAAAAATATTTTTCGGACGGACTTTCAAAAAGTACAACACTTGATGGGGGATCTTTTGTGCAGCGCAATGCGCCGTCATTGTATTACAGTACGTATCAGTATGCACAGTTTTGGGATGGACGCGTAAAAACACTCAAAGATCAGATTCAGGCCGTGTTAGATAATCCAATGGAAATGGGAAGTGATCATAAGATAGCTATCCGCGCTTTGTATCAATCGAAAACATATCCGGCTATTTTTAAAACGGTATTCGCGCAGCAACAAGACACTCTCATCAGCATTTCAACAATATCTGGTGCTATCACCGCATTTTTTGAAACGCTTGCGCCGATGGATTCTCCGTTTGATCAATACATCAAAGGAGATAAAAATGCTTTGAGCAAAACGCAGATAAAAGGCTTTAATTTATTTATGGGGAAAGCACAATGTGGTACTTGTCACTATGCGCCCTTATTCAATGGATTGATACCACCGTTATATCAAAGAACGGAATTAGAAGTGCTGGGTCTAACTAAAAACGACAATTTTGCTTCACCTGAAAATGATGAGGACGAAGGTCGCTATACCAGCTATCCTGTTTCATATTACAAGTTTGCATTTAAAACACCAACTGTGCGTAATGTTGAAAAAACGGCACCTTATATGCACAATGGAAATTTTGCAACACTTGAAAGTGTAATGGAATTCTACAACAAAGGAGGCGCCGCGGGAATGGGGTTGGAAATGCCAACGCAGACGCTGTCTGCCAAGCCACTTAATCTTACCGAAGAAGAGATTGCAGCTATTATCAGTTTTCTGCATTCCCTGACCGACAAACCAATTAATTAGTAAACGCACTATGTTTAGTTTCAGATCTGTAAAGACGTATTATGTCTTAGGTTTTCTATTGCTACTTACATCTCTTCAAATAGTTGCACAGGAATTGCCAGGTAAAAAGCAAAGCGCATACAATCCCCGCTTCTGGGTAGACCGGGTTGCAGATGACGATATTAATCAGCAAACAGTTGTAGCTGATGTGTACAGCAAAGGATGGGGCGGAATAATATATTGGGGCGGCAACTTTGAAGGAGTGACCATGAATTATTTTTTCAATTCCCCTTTTTTACAAAAACAATCATGGGCTAAAAAAAGGAAAGATGGGCTAACACCTTTGGTTGCGACTGCACACAGCAAAGGATTAAAAGTAATGGTCAACATAGAAGGTGTAAATCCATACCACTGGCAGCAACATAAATGGACTCCGTCAAGTATAGCGGCTGTTGCAGGTGATCTTGCAACAGCGGGTGCGGATGCAGTATTTGAGGAATGTTTTGAAGTACGGCCAGATGTGTTTTTGTCGCTTGCCAATACGTTGCGGAGCAATAATATGTCGTATGTATCCGGTACAGATCCTATGCTGCTGCGTGAAAGCAATTTTGTAAAACTATGGCCTGCTACAGGCATGGTCAACCTGTATAATTATTATTTAAAGCGGGGCAAGTTGTTTACTGTCGCAACACTTGCGCAAAACGGTTCGCTTGGTCTTGCCTGGGCAAAATACTGGAACAAGCCTACAGCAATGATGTCACCAATGGACCGCGATTGGGGGATAGCTCCTGAATATGCACCTGCTGTTGTTCAATACATATGTATGATCCGCGCATTGCAATTTCGTGTAGACAATTGTATGATCCTGGGAGGAATGGGGAGCTTCGATCCCATAGCCACAAAAGCATGGATGCAGGAGTACGTTAACAAACAAGAAAAAGACCGGCCACTCATGAATGTAGTTGTACTGTTTGATAAAGGCAAGCCGGAAAGGAACAATGATAACTGGAACTTACTCTTTAACTCTGGTGATGCGATTACTTCCGGCACATTTAATGCAGGGTACAATGTTGTGGTAAGTGACAGCGTACTAGCCGCAGATGCTTACTGGGTCTTTGCGAATGGTGGTAGAAATGATTCATTGCCACAAGCGGTCATTGATCTTTTTAAAACGAATAAACCTGTTTTCTTACAGGCTGCCAACGAATTACCAAGTGGCCCCGCCATTGAACCAGGCTGGAAAAACGTCCTTGCAAAATGTGGCGTTGACGGAACGAAAAAAATGCAGTACGCAGGTAACAGCAACAAAAGCTCCGACGTTTCATTACCGGAAGACCAGTCTGAAGAATTACCTTATACAGGTTATTATAAAAATCAATATTTATGGTTCACTGGTGCAGATATGCAAAGAGGGAAGGAAATAAGAGAAGGTGCCATCATTCCCGAAGAAGCGATCAAAGGTGTTGTACATGCTTATCCCAATAAAACGTATGGCAAAGCACCTTATATAGTAGGACAGGGAAATAAATATCTTGTTACACTCAACGCCTTGAATTGGGAAGTAGCATATCCTATATCTAATCTTCTATCCGGCGCGGGCATTCTGCCTGCATCTAATGTTTGGGGAATTTTGGGAAAGAATGTAACTGCATTGTTGGCAATAGAAGCTACAGAGCTTAATATGGAAATTCCCGGCGTTACGGAAGGCGCTAAGTTGCATGTGATGGTGTATGATAAATTTAAAAATAAAACGCAGGATGAAGTGATCACCTATAAGAAGCCGTATAGACAATTTCTGAAAGAATATGATTTTATATTGATTGAGTCAGTTGGCAACTAACTTTTTGGGATAGCTATCCATATCGGGTTCTTTAGTAAGGAATTATTGCGACATAGCGTTGCGCAGGGCGATCACCTGATTTTGAAAATAAATGATCATCATACTGGTTGATAGCAAACAAATTTCCGGGCGTATGTTGCTGCCGGAAAATCAAATAAGCGAATTGAAAAAATAAATCTGCAGTGACAGCCTGGTGTTATGGCTTTCTCTGCAGATTAAACAAACTAATCCTTTAGGGGACAACATACCTTTCCTGGCACATCCACCTTTACCACTTGCACTCTTTCAGGCTTATAAGCCCGCAGGTGTTTAGCTGGGTTAGATAACTTACTCTCCATATTGCTTCGCAATTAAGTGTTTCCAGTGCAGAAAGACCTGTTACATTAATCTTTCTTAAAGGATTATCACCAAGGTCAACCGATACTAATTTAGTAAATGGTCTCAGGTCAATTTCCTGTATCAGGTTTTTGTTCAGTTTAATGTCCTTTAGTGCAAGCGAACCAGTGGCCTTGAAATCACTGATCTGGTTGTCTACGCACATTATCTTTTCCAGCTTAGGTTTGTTGCTCACATCGATCCGTTGCAGGCTATTCCAGCTTATCTCTACTTCTATCAACTCTGTAAGTCCTGTTAAATCAATGCCGGATAACTGGTTTTTATCCATATATATCCCTTCGAGTTTTGAGCAGCCTTTTAGTTTTAATAGTGTTATCTCATTATTAAAACCATAGACAAACTTTAAATTAGACAAGCCTTCCAGGTCAACTGTTTTTAGCTTGTTGTCATAAAATCCAAAATCCTCAAGACTTGTGAAATTTTTGATCCCGACTAATGATGTAATGTTTGCTTTGCTAACGTATAGTTTTTTGATATTAGCTACCTCTGATTTCTGAATATTACCATCGTTATTAAGATCATAACCCTGGGCTATCAGGGCATTTTTAAAATTCTCGTCGGGGAAGGAGATTGTTTGTGCATGTAAGCAGGTTGCATTTGCAGCAAACAAAAGAATTACGATAATGATATATAGTGATTTCATTTGATACACTTTAATGATTTTGATAAATAAGGGTAAATAGATGCAACAGAAAATTTACTTAGCTATAGTCACCGTAACGACCTTGCCATCTCCGGTAATTTCAACAAAATCTCCCACCTCTCTTTCATGAGCCGTAGCGTCATATTGCGTTTCTGTAGGAGTGTAGCCGGCGCCTATTTGTACACCATAAATATTTCGGTTTGCGACAGTGGGGCCTGATACTACCTGGGAACTTGTTACTTTTTCCCAGATCACCAAACTCACTATGTAGTACTTACCTGGTTTTAGGTCAGTGAATACAAAATTGCCCTTACTGTCTATCGTTTTTGTTTCAATCCGGGCCATTGACGCTTCTTTAGTCATAGCAGCTTGTTTTGTTTTGCTGTTGTATTTCTTTTGAAGCTCCAGGTATTCCAAAAGGTGTTGTGTTACAGGAAAGAGAAGTACCTTCTCTTTGAATCCGGGATAATTTACATAGCCTCTTTTTTTCAAAGAAATGCGACCCTGGATCGTATTCGTACCTTCTTCCAGCATCTTATATGCTGTTGCACTGTCAAAAGCGGAAGCAGGAAGAAAAAATTCAGGTTTTTTTTGTGCCTTGATGGTAAGAGAAAAGCTAAGTAAGCATATTACAAAGCTGCATAACGTCAGGCGTAGGTGATGTTTCATTTTGGATTTAATTAAAGTTTAGCTAATAAGATTTTTTCGCATCAATGTTGAGTCTGTCTATGATGCGGTTAGACAGTTCGTTCAGTTTGCCCTGGGAGTCAGTTGTGACTATATTCGTTACAATGAAGATTCCTGTCTGCTGGTTTGGATAAAGCGCTATCCAGGAGGAGTGCCCAAAGCTGCTACCATTGTGGTATAACATCTTCTTCTGTTTGTCATAGTCATAAGTGTTCCAGCCATAAGCCCGCCCATACTGCACATCACCAGCCAGCCGGTCCATAGTCTGCCTTACTACCGGATCCTTGCTTACAAGGTACATTTTGATATAGTCCAACATTGAACTTGTAGAGGCTTTCATACCACCGGAATAGTCATAGAACCCATTGATCAGGGGTACAGCTATTCCTTTACTGTCTCTGCCTATGGATATGTCTGCATTTTCTTCAGGCTTCAGTTTTGAAAAAGTCCGTTTCTCTCCCGAACGCTGGAAAATGTATTGCTGTAGAAGCGCTGCGCGCGGCATATGATAAACCTGTTCCAGGATATAACCAACCAGTTGTGTGCCGACGCCGGAATAATGGTAATGCTCTCCCGAGCTATCAACCAGGCGCACAGTTGCAAGCGCCTTAAAGAAATCAGTCTTAGTAAAGCGCTCAAAACAAACGGCCTGCTCCGCTATAGTTTGGCTACTGTCATTGCAGTTCATCACCGGGGGAAGACCGGAAGTGTGCGTAATAAGATGACGAAACGTGATCGGCCTGCCACCGGCTAAAACAAGATTTGCATACTTCTTGTCCAGGTAATTCCTTACATCCTCGTCGAGGTTGATCTTATGATCGTACACCGCTTGTGAAAGTAATAAGCCCGTATAAGTTTTAGTGATTGAGCCTATTTCGTATATCGTATTGTTGTTTGGTTTCTTCCCATTGCTTAACCGGCCATAATGGAAATGATGTGTCTTGCCATTCATATAGATGACACCTGAAACCGCTTGATAACCGGGTATAGCCATTAGTTTGGCTGCTTCCTCTGCAATAATCCTTTCTACAGAATCCGGAGCAGCATCTTTGTATTCAGCCTCCTGGAATGGAGTGCCTGTAGGTACAAAAGCGAAGAGCAACGGTAACAAAGCCAGCGCCACGGCCATCTTCTTTATTGTGGCGGCTGTACGTATTTTTTTGTAAATCATAGATTGCGTTGTTGCGTTTTCCATGCCCTTATATTTCAGTCGGGGGGATCGTTGTTTTCATCAACCTTTTGATTTAAGGTACTCCTGCTTGAAACGGTTGTGAAATGAATTGCTCTCCAACTGCTCATCTATCTGGTCGAGATAGTGAAATATGCTCAGGTCTTTGTCCAGCATTTTCAGGATGGCCCTTTCACAGCTATGCCATACCTTTTCCAGTTGTGGTAGCATTTTCAACCCCTTTTTAGAAAGAGAAACAAGCTGTTGTCGTTTATCAGCACTATCCTTTCTCACAAGCAAATAACCTTTGTCGGTCATCTTTTTTACGATTATTGCTACAGAAGGGTGTGCATAGCCTAAATGGTCAGCGATGGCGGTGATCGGAACCTCCCCGTTGCGCTGCAGTAGCATGAACACCAGGTACCAGTTGGGTTCAATATCTATGTCAATCTCTTTGTAAAATCGTCTAACATCGTGCGACATCCGGTCGCTGATCCTTTTCAACCTGCTATCAAGCGATTTATAACCCAGCTCTTTAATAAAGTCAAAATCCATTTTTTCAAAGATTGTCATTAAAGATATAGAAAATATAGGCAACTATATAGTTAACTATATAAATAAATTTGAAAGTGTTTTAAAACACAAAAAACGGCACCGTCAATTCGGGGGAATACCGGGATGCGGCAGAAAATTGCACAACTTAGTAATATGCCCAATAGACAGATAAGAGTTGAAGCACAATAAGAGCAGGGAGAAGAGTACAAGGAAACAAAAGCGGACAATGTTTCTATTGTCCGCTTTCCCTGGTATAGTTGACGAAATTAATTTCCAGATAGTTTTTTTAGTTTTCCTTCGCTTTCTGCATCAGCAGGATTTATTTCAAGTGCTTTTTTATAAGCTTCTATCGCTTTGTCCTTCTCTCCATACACAGACATCGTTAGTGCATAATCCTTGAACGCATCTGCACTTTGCGGAAATAAACGGATATGCATTTCGCAGGTTGCGATTGCTAATGTCTTCAGCCGGGCACGTCTGAATTCTAATGACACCCTGTTTAATTCACTTTCTTTCAGCGTGTAGTTAGCCGTATCAGTCAAAAGCCGGAGAACTTCTTCATCTGCCTGCTCTCTTTTCTTAGTGTATAAGGCGCGCGCGTACAGGAACGCAAGAGAAGGGTGGTAAGCGATTGATTTCCCGTTTAAAATAGTTAACCCATCCAGGTCACGAATCGGATTGCATTTGCAGTTGCGCAGTACCACAAAACATTGCTTTTGATCCAGGTTAGAAGCATAAAAACTAATTGTGCCGGGGTTAGCGCCTGACCCCCAGACAGTGCGACCATGAGACGTGTCTTTAAAAATGAACCAGCCCAATCCACAGTAAGTAATGTCGGACGGCTGTGCAGGCAACCCATTGTTTAGCTGATATGGAGTATAAGCTTCTTCAAGTGTTTTAGGATTCAATAGTTTTCCGGAGCGAACCGCAATGTCGAAGCTTAAAAGATCGGTTGTTGTACTAACGATACCTCCTCCGCCGGTCATTAAAGCGAGGTTATGCGTCCACTCCTTCCAGTCGGGCAATGTATCCACCCATTGTAACTTCATTTCAAAATGATTGCTGAACATGTAATTTTTTGTACGGTGTGGCTCCTGTTTCTGACTGAATGAAGTTTGAATATAGCTATGGTGCATACCGGCAGGCTTAAAAACTTGGTCATGCATATAAGCAGCTAAAGTTTGCTTGCTTGTTTTCTCAACTAACAAAGCCAGCAGATGATAGCCGAGGCTGGAATAAGACCATTTGTCGCCGGGAGTAAAAGGCAGGGAATGGCTGCGGCTATATAACGCCAATGCGGCCAGGTCATCGTTGATAGACCATAGCGTATCAGGATGTTTTGTAAAGATTGAATCTACCAATCCTTCTATATCTGGTAAACCGGAAGTATGGGATAGCAAATGCCGGACAGTTATACCCGGATATGGAAATACAGGAAAGTAATGCTTAAATGTTGTGTCAAGATTTATCAGCCCTTTATCTCTCAGTTGTAATATTGCGATGGCCGTAAAAATCTTGGATATAGATGCCAGCTCAAACTGTGAATCCGGATCGTTCGGTTTATTGGTCGCATTGTCAGCAAAACCGAAAGACTTGCTATAAACAACCTTATTACGCTCTGCAAACAATACGTTGCCGCTCATTTCATTATCTGTATTTAACGCGGAGTAATATTGGTCTAACTTTTGGCTAATGGATTGCCCATAAACCAATGAATGCATACATGATAAATTAGTTAAGACCAGGAAAATTAAAATAACCTTACGCATATAATTAAGATTAGGTATTTTAATCAAACGACAAATACACCGCCAGCTTTGTAAGATTATATTATACAGGTTGATACAATAAAAGTAATTTTTAAACATGTTCGTAAATGATACAGTTAACGAACGGAAGTATTACAAGGAATGCATGTATATAACATACGTAGTATCTACAAATATGTAGATGGGAAGAATGAATCTGTTTAGCTGGATAAATGGCTAGGGTAGGATACAGTTTAGCGTGAGAGAGGTAGTAAAGAAGAGATGTGCTTTTTCCCATTGTTGGACTCTATAGCTGGTGTATATTTATTTTATGGAGACCCCTGTTATAATTGCGATCATTACTGCTGCCGGCTCTGCAGTAGTTGCAGTAATAAGCCTGATATCGGCCCGTAATGCCAGTAAAATGAATGGTAAAACAAGCCTGCAGTTGGAAACTTTAAAGTTTGAACTGGAGCAAAAGCGAACAGTAAATGCGTACAAATTTGCGCTTACAGAAAAGCAGATTATATCAGTTGATAAGTTCATTAGTCGTATACAGGAATTAAAAGACGTGCTGCATCACGCTATTGTAACAGGTATAGATATGCATTCTTCGAAAATTTTTATCGGGCACGTAAAGGCTTGCTCTGACGATATTGCAGCAATTTATTCTAAAGAGTCAACAAATCTTAATAAGCAACTTGTCAGGTGCACACATGACGTAAAGGGATTGGTTTTCGAACTTAATATGTATGTCGAAAAAGTGGTGCAAGGTAAATATGTTAACCTCGACGATCAACAAAAAGAATACTTCTTATCTGCCAGATCGAAATTGACCGAGTTGCAGCAGTTGCTGCGGGACGAACGATATAAATTGGATGAAAATAATATCGGCTAAACATGGACAAAGCAATTAAAACATTGATTGTTGATGACAATGATATTAACCAAATGGTTCTGAATGCAATATTATCAAGTCAGTCTGAACGTCTTCAAGGAACCATTGGACAACATTATCCTTTTGATGTAAAAAGAATGGGAGATGCAGCTAGTGCATTGGAGGAACTTGACATACTTCAATTTGACCTTATATGTACTGATTTACTAATGCCTTATATGAATGGTGAAGAGTTCGTTATTAGGTTAGCAGAATCGGGTTATAAAGGAGCGCTTGTTATAATGACACAGGTTACTGAACACACCCAGACATTTATTAATAGGATACGCAAAACGTATCCCGGTTGTGCAGTTTTGAATAAGCCTTTTTTGTATAAAGAAGTTTCTGACTCTATTGCCCGGGTGTTGAATCTCCCTCTTGGATTGACCAGCGATAATATAAAGTGATATGGATAATGTTGTAAAAATATTAGTGGTTGATGACGATCCTTTTGCGCTGCAAGCGGGTAAAGAAATGTTTAAATTTGCCAAACAAAGAAAGATGACTGCGGGTATGCCCGAAAATCTTATTGTTGAGGTTGATTGCTCATCTGATGCCGCAAGCGCATTGTCTGAGTTTGATATACTGAAGTATGATATTGTGTACACTGATTACCTAATGCCATACATGAGAGGAGATGAATTTATTATTCAATTGAAAGCCCGTGGATATCATGGGCAAGCGATTATAATGAGTAGCGCTACTGGTCCGGATATCAGCTATCATTTGCATCAGCTTTTTGATCTTTACGACGATCTTAGGCTTATTCATAAACCACTTGGGTTTGAGTTATTTTTATCTAATATTAAACGGGTTTTGGATGGACGAGGGTATGGATTATTAAATGAATAAATGAATGCGATTTGTGTTGCGTTTGATTGTTAATGTGCTTAAAAGAACATTTCAATTGCATTCAACGAAAGAAATTCTTTCCCCTCGAAACATGCACCTTAAAACAATGTTTCCCCAACAACGTACTCACGTTAAATATAATAGGGGTTTTTTCACGTTGCATATCCTGCTTTGGTGCTATACCTTGGAGTTTCCCTTAACTAACTAAACTATATGGCAACCAAAAAAGAAATCCGGCAACTGAACAAGAAGGATCTGACTGTCGATGATTTTATAAATAACCCACGCGTAAAAGCCTGCGAAGAGTACGTACTAAATAATCCGAAAATTGTTTCCGATGTGCTGGATGAAAAAGGTAACCAGTATGTGAACCTCGTGCAGAAAGGCGGCGGCGTACTTGGCGTAGCGCTTGTTGGTTACGTATATATACTGGAAAAAGCCGGCATCCGTTTTTTGAAATTGGCAGGCACCAGCGCAGGTGCTATTAATACATCTTTAATGGCTATTCAGAAAGACAAGACTGAAGCCAAATCCGAATACGTAATAAAGGCTTTGGCAGACCTGAATATGATAAGGCTGGTAGATGGTCATCCTTTAGTAAGAAAGATCATTCAAAGATTTGTAAAAGAGCCTGACTTTTTTAAACGCGTAAAAAAATTGCTGCTAATTGTTGGCCTTAGTTTACTAGGCCTATTAGCTGTTTCATTTATTACCCTTGGGTTGCAGCAAAAGCATTCCTGCATCCTTATACGTGCTGTTGCCTGTGGCGCCTTTATATTGACCGGCCTTTATTTTCTTTGTATAAGTGTAGTTGGTTACTACCTGTCTACATTGCTGCGCCGGTTAAAAACAGCCGGCTTTGGTATTAATCCCGGAGACTTTTTTTATGATTGGGTAAAGGCCCATATGAAAGAGAATGAAATAGAAACAGTGGATCAGCTCATTAACCGGGCACAGGAAAAGCCTGCGTTTAAAATGCGTTCGCCCAGGACGGAACCGGTCAACGATTTAGATGGAGATGTTGTTTTTATTGCATCCGAATTAGTAACGCAAAATAAATTTGAATTGCCGAGGATGGCAGACCTGTTCAGGCCACCCGGTAGGCGAAATGAACTACAGCCCGCAGGATTTGTCCGTGCATCAATGGCCATTCCCGTATTCTTTGAATCGTACTACATCAAAGAGATACCTAGTGATAATGCAGCAATTCAGAAAGCATGGCAAGATGCCTTTAACTTCAAGGAAGGTGAAAGGCCGCCGGAAACACTTCGCTTCGTTGATGGTGGCATACTATCTAATTTTCCAATCAACCTGTTTTACAATAAAAGTATTGACACACCACGTATGCCCACTTTTGGTATAGACCTGGATGATACGAAAGAGCAGGATCAGAAAGATGTACCAGAGAACTGGAGCTTCCCAGGTTATCTTGGACGTATGTTCAATACCATTCGCTTCTACTACGACAAAGATTTTAGCCTGCAAAACAGGATAATGAATAAGGGTGTAGGCTCCATAAAAGTTGCTGAATATAACTGGCTGAATTTCTTTTTAACCAACGACCAGAAAATAGACCTGTTTGCAAAAGGCGCAGAAGCTGCCAAAGCATTTCTCGATGGGTTTAACTGGGAAGAATACAAAGATGATCGCGCGAAATTTACTGCTGAACAAAAAAAAGAATTACTATGATACACATACCCAACCTTGGGCTTCTCTTTTGCATTGCATTGGCTGTTGTGATCTTATCCTCCTGGTTAATGGGTAAGCAGGGAAAACTTTTTTTTACCAAAGATCCTTTACGCAGAAAGTTCTCTATACTGGAAATGGAATTCCCGGCAAAAAGCTATGACCTGGAATATCTCATCAAAGGAATTTACCTGCTGCCGGAAGCGCAGACAACTGTAAAAGCTGTAAAGCGGCAGTTACTGCTGGATTACCTGCTTTTCATTCCTGCTGCTTATGGCGGTATATTCCTGTTGTCAATGCACGTAGCAACAAGTATCCCATTCTATATTGGCCAATACCTGTTTGCAGGACTGGCATGGGCACAGATCATTCCTTTTGTGCTTGATTATATAGAGAACACTTATTTCTGGATTATGGTAGGCAAGCCTGGTATATACATCCCGCCACCGGTAATTACGAAAGAAGAACCCCAAACGGCCACATTTAAACTAATGCAATGGCTCGAAAGGTTTAAATGGGGAATACCACTCATTACATTTGTTTCCTGTCTTTCTGTAATGGCTTATTCCTGGCTTTCAGGTGGGTTTTAAATAACGATGGAAAAGCCCTTGTATGTACCATTCTGTGATAATAACGGGATACAAAATACCAGAGCTGATGGCAACTGAAAAGAAAACTAAGGCAACTCTTTTCGTTTAAATATGGTATTGCGGATCTTACTTAAGAACTCAGGCGATACACATAAGTAGCGCGCAATCTGGTGTTGTGGCACACGCTGTGCCACTTCCGGGTATTGTTCTATAAAGTCGATGTAGCGCTGCTCTGCAGTTTTTGATACCAGGTTATGAAAACGCCCCTGCAAGGTAAACAACGAACATTGTGTAAGTAAGTGAAACAACGATTCGAACTTTGGTACGCGACGGCATAGTTCAACCTTGCTTGGATAATCCAGCGTAAGCATTTCAGAATCTTCCAGCGTTTCTATAAACATATTTGATGGTATCTGCTTTGTAAAACTTTCGAGGTCTGTTACCCACAGGTTTTCCAATGCAAAGTGTAATATGGTTTCACCGCCGCTTTGGTTTACAAAATAACTGCGCAGGCATCCCTTTATTATAAAGGCTTCAAAGTTGCAAACCTCTCCCTGTTGTAAAAGGATGGTTTTCTTTCTCACCTTTTTATATTTCAGCATAGAGTGAAACAATTCTCTTTCCCGTAACGTAAACGATTCGTTTAGAATTAAAGATTTGTCAATCTGTTCAAACATAGTAGCAGGGTTATAGTACAGTATTTGATTCTGGCAAGCATACACCGGTTATTTACAACTGTAGCAATACAGGTTTTAAGAATAAGAGAAGTGTATCTGGTAGAATAAAAGTAAGGAATTTTGACAGATCATTATATGTTCAAACAAATGGACATAGTTTTATTAACTTTATTGCCATTCCTCGTTAATATGAATTAAGCTTTTGTCTTAATCTATATTAATAAATAGTGCAGCAGGCGTATTGGTAAAATCGAAATAAGTAAATTCATTTTCAATGTTTTGCGCCCTGGCTGGCGATTGCGTTAAGAGGAGAAGGCGGGAGTCTTTATAAAAAAGTGTTGCAAATGATTTTCTTGAATGTAAATTCACTGTACATAAAGACAGGATCAAGGCCATATTCTTATTCATGTAAATAAAAATTAGATAACCTGTGATTGATCATAATAGTAAGATGCCGCTGCATGCGCAGGTAGAAGAGCAGATGCGTAAGCTAATAGGCATGGAGAAATACAAGAAAGGAGTATTGCTGCCAAAAGAAGTGGAGTTGGCAAACAGGTGGGGCGTCTCCAGGAATACGATCCGCCAGGCAACAAACAAGCTGGAAAACGAAGGATTAATAACACGTAAGAAAGGAGTAGGCACACGCGTGGCAGAAGGTAAAACGCTCTCAACCGGTTTAGACCACTGGTATAGTTTTACCAAAGAGATGCAGGAGAAAGGCATAAAAGTGATCAACCTCCTGCTAAAAGTAGAATGGGTAAAACCAAGCGCCAAGATCAGCACTTTCTTCAACTGTGATCCCGATAAACTGGTCTTGAAGTTGTCTAAGCTTAAAGGAGAGATGTCCGGGCAACCGATCGTACTTTTTGAAAGTTATTTTCATCCACGCATAGGCGTACATGAGAAAGACGATTTCAGTAAACCCTTATATGAGTTGTTAGAAGCACGGTATGGAGTGATTGTAACTCGATCAAAAGAAAACATCAGTGCACAGGCCGCTACAGCAAGCGTGGCTAAAAAGCTAAAAGTGAGTGTGGATTTCCCGTTATTATTCAGGGAACGTTTTGTGTACGATGCAGGAGACAGGCCAGTGGAATACAATGTAGGGTATTACCGGTCAGACAAATTCACTTACTCGATTGATATAAGAAAAAATCAAAAGTAATTTTTTTTGACTATTTATATGTTCGAACATTCTTACATATTAAAAATGACGGAAACAAACAACTTAGCTGCTTACAAGGAGCAGACATCCCTCAATCCTTTATTACTTATGAATGAGAATACCAGCTACACGATAGGAATAGATATAGGAGGCTCGCATATAGCAGGAGCGCTGACTTCAAACGGAAGATATGTTAGTGGCTCATTTGTAAGGGAAAGTGTGGATAGCAGCGCACCAGCAGACAGTATATTGGATAAATGGGCGGAAGCAATTAACTTCTTTATCAATGCTGTACCAGCTAAAAACCTGCACGGTATAGGCATTGCAATGCCCGGCCCTTTCGATTACGAAAGAGGTATTTCCATGATCACCGGCTTGAATAAATATGAAAGCTTATTTGCACTTAATATAAAAGAGGCGTTACGGGACAGGTTAGCTGTAAAAGATTTACCCATAACCTTTACTAACGATGCATCTTGTTTTGGCATAGGCGAGGCTATGTGCGGGCACACAGGGAATGCAGACAAAGCCATTGCCATTACGCTTGGCACAGGGCTTGGTGCCTGTTTTCTGCGACAAGAAGACATTGTGACTTCCGGGCCAGGCGTACCGGAAGGAGGTTATTTGTACAACTTTCCTTTCGAAGGTAGCATAGCAGAACATTACTTGTCAGAAAGCTGGCTGGTAACGGAGTACAATATTCTTACGGGCAAAAACGTGCGGGATGTCAAAACAATTACAAACATAGCGTTACAATACGCAGCCAGCGAGGAAGAGAAAACACAAAAGGGAATAGCAATAGACCTGTTTGACCGGTTTGGAAAAACATTAGGACAGTTTATTGCACAGCGCCTGGATGATTACAAAGCATCTGCTTTAGTAATAGGTGGCGGAATAGCAAAGGCAAACTTCTTTTTCAAAACTGCATTGTTTGCTGAGATAGAAAAATTACCGCAACCCGTACAGGTTTATTTTGCTGATAATACAGAGCTAAGCACGATCATAGGCGCAGCTGGGTTAGTACCGGCGAATGAAAATACATGGACAGGAACGGAGCGCCTGACACATCAGCGGATCTTGCCAAAGCATATAAATGAGCTTCTGCAAATAAGTGCAGGCTATCGTAGTTATCCTTACCAGTCATTAGGGATGAATAGTGTGTTTGAAGGATACGAAATGCTGGCAGACTGGATCATTGCCAATAAAACAGTATGTATAGATGGCGCCACAGGTGTGAATTGGAATATTGTTACCACTGAGCTTTGTAAGGCCATACGCGCAAAAGGCCATCGTGTTTGTTGGTATGAGAGCGACGCGTTTCTGAAACCCACAGCAGAGATAGACCAACTGTTGCTCCCCTTCGTTGGCGATGCGGGATCAGTATGGGGAACAAAAGCAACTGTGACGATGCAGGATTTTTTCGAAGCTGAATTTATACACTGGTCTCCTTCTGTAGAGTCGGCTATAATAATTATTGCTGGTTGTGGAGCAGCTTTGTCTGCAATAAATGCCCCTGTTGTGTATATTGATCTGCCTAAGAATGAGCTACAATATAGAATGAGGGCGGGCGCAGCATTCAATGTTGGCAGCAAAGAACAATCATCTTACAAGAGAGCCTATTTTGTAGATTGGCCCGTTATCGCCAAGCATCGCCGGGCAATACAACAACGCATTAAGATCATGGTAGACGGACAGCATGAAGCCAGCCCCAACTGGGTAAATTTTAATGATCTTCAAACAGGACTCAGCGCTATGTCTTCCAGTGTAGTGCGTAGCCGTCCGTGGTTTGAGCCGGGCGTCTGGGGTGGTCAGTGGATGAAACAACATATACCTGGAATAGCGCAGGAAGAAATAAATTATGCATGGTCATTCGAACTTATTTCATTGGAAAATGGTTTGCTCTTTGAAGGAGATGGCAGGCTGTTGGAAATATCTTTTGAATGGTTAATGGAGCTGCACACTACAGATATACTGGGGAATGACGCAGCACGTTTTGGAACAGCGTTTCCCATAAGATTTGATTTTTTAGATACAGTAGATGGAGGTGATCTCTCTATACAATGCCATCCGTCGCTGGGTTATATACAGGAACATTTTGGTGAGCGCATAACACAGGACGAAACATATTACATACTCGATTGTACGGAAGAGGCAAATGTATATCTCGGGTTTACAGATACCATAAACGTAGACGACTTTAGAAAAGAATTGGAGCTAAGTCAGGCAGGCGGCCACAACGTAGTTATTGAAAATTTTGTACAAAAAATACCTGCACAAAAACACGAGCTATACCTGATACCGAATCAGACAGTACATGGCGCAGGCAGAGGTAATCTTGTGTTGGAAATAAGTGCAGCGCCTTATATCTATACATTCAAAATGTACGATTGGAACAGGCCTGATCTGAATGGAGGCATGCGTCCCATAAATATAGAACACGCGTTCAGGAATTTGGATTTTGACAGAAAGGGACACGCGGTACATGCAGAACTCATCAGCAGGCCTGTAGTAATTGAGCAAACGGATACAATGCGTATAGAGTCGCTACCGACACATCCTTTGCATTTTTATGCCATTGACCGTATTGTATTACCAGCTCACAGCGGATGTGCAACATTAGCCACGAATAATAAGTGCCGTGTATTAATGGTAGTAGAAGGAACCGCTGTGCAACTGAGTACATCCGTAGGCGGTGTTAAGGAAATGTACTTTGCAGAAACATTTATTATACCTGCTGCTGCACAGTCGTTCGAGCTGACCAATACAACAGACAAAACAGTAATGGTCATCTGTGCATATATAAAATCATTGTTGTCCGAGCAAAGTCAATAGCTGGTTGCCTGTAAAGGATTGTAGGCGAAAAAGAACGGATTTAAAATTGGAGAGTTCCCTTTGTCAGCTTTTTAAAGAGAAACGTGTGGCCTCAGAAAAGCTGCGTTAAGAAAATTGGCATGAACGCCGGAAAAATCCATTGCTGTTTGAGCCAGGCGCCATTTACTTATTTACGCTGTCAGCGGCGAGTTCAATGGATTTCGGCGGGCAGGACAATTTTTAGCCTGCTTTTCTGGAGCCTTGATTTTTTTGGTTACTTTTTGTATCAAGACAAAAAGTAACACCGTCGGTAGACAAATGAAAGCTTACAATTGAGTAAGCAAATAAATTTTTACACGGACAATAATGATATAAAACGAAAAAGATCTGAAACCTGGTATTGAATATAACCTCATTAAGAACAACTAAATAGACGAACTGATTATGAATAAACGGAATGCTTGCCGGTCATTTTTGCTCGCGATAGCGCTTATGCCTTTATGTAACGCTATTGCAAGAGATGGTGACAACAAAGAACAACAACAGGGAAAAACGCTGTGGGAGATAGGTGCTGCTGATAAACGCTTTGATGAATTTGCATTTTTGCCCACACGTGGTGTCCGCTTTGTCAAAGACGGATTCTTTATTGTTGGGCGATCAGATGCTTCAAAAGACTGGCCTTATGCGCAACCAGGGCCTGATGATAGTTGGGCAGGCAACAGCGTTCATACAAATACAATTGTTTTTGCATTAAAAGGAGAACCTGCTGGCGGCGATTATAAGTTACAGTTGGATCTGGCAGATGTTGGGCCGCATGAAGTAACGTTACATATCATTGTCAATGGTCATGTGATAGAGCAGAAGTTATTAGCTGGGGCTGCTAAAAGCATCTGGGGAAATGCCGGGTTAGGCGCTCCTGTCAGCTCATCTGTAAGTGTACCGCAAGCCTTTCTGAAAAGTGGGAACAACCGCATAGATATTGCCACTATAGAAGGTAGCTGGATCGTTTATGATCACATTGGTTTTTCAGCTCCGGCTACAGCCATGTTACAGACTGTAGGCGTATCCACAGAGCTGCTTGAAACCAAAGCGCTGGCCTTTATAGAGCGAAAGGAAGGAAAGTTGTTACAACCAGTACGGTTGCAGATACTCAACACCGGCGATGCAGTTGTGGCCGCTGTAAAAGTGCAGGGGCTGGCAAGCCAAACAATACAATTACAGCCGGGTGTTAGTGGAAAAGAGATCCTGCTCCCGGCTGTAACAAAAGACTCAACAGTAAATCTTACAATAGAAGTTCCTTCACGGGAAACAATTCTCGCTACTGCAAGCTTACAACGCGTTCCGCAAATGACCGTGTATATACTGCCGCATTCGCACAACGATATTGGCTACACAGAAATTCAATCTGCGGTAGAGCAAAAGCAAATAAACAACCTGCTGAAAGGAATAGCATACGCAGACCGCACAAAAAATTATCCTGAAGGGGCGCGTTTTGTATGGAACCTCGAAGGTGTGTATGCGGCAGACCTGTTTCTGAACAGGATGAACGAGCAGAACAAACAGGCGTTTGCAGGTGCTGTAAAAAGTGGAAGTGTGGCTTTAAATGGCATGTATGTAAATACACTCACAGGCCTTTGCAGGCCCGAAGAGTTATTACAACTCTTCAGCTACTCCAACCAGTTGGCGGCGAAGTTTGGCACGGATGTAAAGTCCGCCATGATCAGCGATGTGCCCGGCTACACATGGGGTACTGTATCTGCAATGGCGCAGGCGGGCATACGTTATTTTTCTGCAGCACCTAATAATTTTGACCGCATCGGCGACATATTGGTGAAATGGGAAGACAAACCATTCTGGTGGCAGTCGCCATCCGGGAAAGAAAAAGTACTGGTATGGATACCATACAGGGGTTATGCGCTGTCACATGGGTTACCCAATGGCTTAACACGCGAGTTTGTAGATAATTATATGCACGTACTTGCAGAGAAAAAATTTCCTTACGACATCAGCTACATCCGCTGGAGCGGGCATGGAGATAATGCAGAGCCCGATATGTCTATCTGTGATTTTGTAAAAGACTGGAACAGTAAATATGCGTGGCCGCATTTTGTTATCTCTTCTACCACAAAAGCGTTTGAGGCGTTTGATCAAAAGTATGGCAAAGACTTGCCTGTAGAAACCGGTGACTGGACAGGCTATTGGGAAGATGGTGCAGGATCCTCTGCACTGGAAACCACACAAAACCGTCATTCCTCTTCCCGCCTTACACAGGCAGGCGCATTATGGGCCATGATAGATCCTGCGCAGTATCCGAAAGAGCGCTTTCATGAAGCATGGAAAAATGTGATTCTTTATTCAGAGCATACATGGGGTGCTGATGAAAGTGTAACACGCCCGCTCACACAAAAAACACAGGAGCAATGGGTGTTTAAAAAAGCATATGCCACGCAGGCCGATAGCATCTCTCGCAATTTAGTAACGGCAGCTTTGGTGCAGACTCCGGGTAAAGAAGTAGCCGCAGCAATAGATATTTTCAATACACATTCCTGGGCACAGACAGGTTTAGTACTGCTGGATGCAAAAGAATATGCTAACGGGGACCTTATTAAAGATGCGAATGGCGTTATACAACCTTCACAGCGTTTGTCAACCGGGCAGCTTGCATTTGTTGCAAAAGATATTCCGCCTTTGGCTTCCCGCAGGTTCTTCTTATCTGCAGGAACAGCGCCTGCAAATGCATCGGATAATGTGAAAGCAAACCAGTCAGGAATGGATAATGGTATTGTTGCGCTAAAATTAAATCCGCGTACAGGTGCAATCAATAGCCTCACCTACAAAGGGGTAAACAACGAGTTTGTTGACTCCTCAAAAGGAGAAGGGTTGAGTGATTATCTTTTCCTGGAAGGAAGCGATGTTACACGCCTGCAAAAGATAACCAGCGCAACTATACGTGTAAAAGAACAAGGGCCTGTCTTAGCTACCTTAGTGGTAGAAGCAACAGCGCCGGGTTGTACAAAATTCTCCCGCGAAATAAGATTGGTGAATGGATTGGACCAGGTAGAGATTGTAAACCTGCTGGATAAAAAACCTGCTGAATTAAATCCATATCCCGGAGATTACGGATGGGCGAATTTAAAAGGAAAAGAGAGCCTTAATATCGCATTCCCATTCCATGTGCCAGGCGGAGAAATAAAGCTGGGGTTGCCTATGGCAATTATGCGCCCGGAAAAAGATCAACTACCCAGCGCCTGTAAAAACTGGCTGGAAGTAGGGGACTGGGCAGATGTATCAAATGAGCAATGGGGCATAAGCTGGGTATCTCCGGATGCACCACTGGTAGAGATTGGCGAAATATCTGCAAACCTGCTGGGTGGACAAACGAACCCTGCAGTGTGGCGCAAGACAATTGAACCGGGTACAACCATTTATTCATGGGCGCTTAACAATCATTGGGAAACAAATTACAGGGCTTACCAGTTAGGACATATTTCTTTTAAATACGTAGTAAGGCCGCATAAAGGATATGATCCTGTAGCTGTAACACGTTTTGCTACCGGCTATGCAGAACCGCTGATCGTTGCACCGGCAAAAGGTGACAGGCGTGACGCATCTCTTTTCAGGTTGTCCGATGCAACGGTTACAGTATTGTCTTTAAAACCAACACAGGATAAAAAAGCATGGTTGATCAATTTATTTAATCCTTCATCATCACCTGTTACTACGTCGCTACAATGGGCAAAACCTGTAGGGCAAACAACAAAGAGCAATACGTCCGAACAGCGGGGCGCACTGCTGGGCAAAACATTTACGGTAAGCGCGCAGGAAGTGGTGACATTAAGGGTAGAAAAATTATAACAGCAGCACATGAGCAAAGTGAAAACGGCGCCGGTTTTTTTAGGTTTTTTTATCATGGGCTTTGTGGATATGGTAGGTACGGCAGCCAGTTATGTAAAAGCAGATTTTCACCTGAATGATAAGCAGGCAAGCATACTTCCGCTGATGGTATTTGTTTGGTTTGCCATTGTATCATTACCGGTAGGTATGCGTATGAATGAAGTAGGAAGAAGAAAGACAGTATTGCTCGGGCTTGCATTAACGTTTATCAGCCTGCTTATACCATGCCTGCACTATAACCTGCCCCTTATTATATTATCCTTTGTTGGGTTAGGCATTGGCAATGTGTGTTTACAGGTATCGCTGAATGCGCTACTGAGTGATGTAATAACGGCAGATAAATTAGGTAGCGGGCTTACGGGCGGCCAATTGATTAAGTCAGTTGCCTCCTTCCTGGGACCAATTTTGTTAGGAGTAGCTGCTTCTGTAAGAAACTGGCAACTGGTGTTTCCCCTGCTGGTATTCATTACACTTATTAATTGTTGCTGGCTTATGGCCACACCTGTATATGAGCAAAAAGCGCCAAAGTCATCCGTGTCATTTGCACAATGTTTTGCGTTGTTAAAAGAACCGGTCTTATTAAAAATACTGATTGGCGTTATGTGTATTGTAGGAATAGATGTCGGAATAAATACAATACTGCCAAAGCTTGTTATCGAAAAAACAGGTTGGTCACTTGCTAAAGCAAGCCTTGCGACAAGTATTTATTTTATTTCAAGAATGGTGGGTTCTTTAGCCGGTGTTTTACTGATGAGAAAAGAAAGCGAAAGGAAATTTTTTATAGTAAGTGTAATACTGGGAATAATATCAGCCGGGCTACTTATTCTAACCACCAATGTGTATGCGGCCGTGTTACTGATCGTTTGCGCGGGGCTGGGCGTATCCAATATCTTTCCTTTGTTATTCTCCCGTGCATTACAACAATTGCCACAGCACAAAAATGAAGTAGCTGGTTTATTGATCATGGGTGTTTCCGGTGGCGCATTGTTCTTACCCGTTATTGGTGCGATTGCTGATTATGCAAACCAGGCAACTTCACTCCTGGTAGTGCTTGCGTTATGGGGCTGGCTGGCATACATCGTTCCTAAACGGCAATTGAAGGTTCAATGTTGTTGAAATAAGAAATTAACCACAAGGAACACCAGGATATTACACAAGGAGCACAAGGTAAGCCTTTGTGTTCCTTGTGCTGACCATTGTGAGCTTTGTGGTTAATTCAACGACATTGATTGAAGGTTGGCTAATCTGGCAATCCCTTTTTATTAACAAAATAAACCAATCGTTTATGCTGCATGAAAACTGCTGCACGGCTTCCTGTTTTCATTACCGATCACTAACTATTGCCGCATAGACAAAAAAGCAGAAAGAATAGTAAAAGACATAGGATTCAGAAAAGGTAGATGCACTTATCATCAGGCGTCATGGTAAAGTGTTGCTACCGGTATTGAATAAACTGAACGGTGAAAACAAACTGCACCGCTCAGCAGATACTGTATTGCCTGTAAAACAAAATTTTCTTCACACTAATTGTTTAAAAGATGAGAAAAGTACTCATAATCTTTTTATTGCTGGTTTGCTTTAAAGTCAGCGCCCGGCAAAGTGAAATAAGGGGACGGGTGGTAGACTCTACCGGCCAGGCATTGCCTGGTGTATCCATAGCTGCGCCGAACGGCAGGCAACTGGCCTCAACAGATGATAAAGGACAATATGTTATTTCCGGTACGGCTACATACCGCTCACTTGTATTTTCTTTTGTTGGCTATACCACACGCGAAGTGTTGGTAAAAGATGCCAGCCTTGTTACCCTATATACTGCATGGCAGGCCAACGAATCTGTCGTTGTAATCGGCTACGGTAAAGCACGCAAATCGGATGTTACCGGCGCTGTAAGTTCTGTAAAAGCCGCAGACCTGCTGGCCCAGCCCGTTACCAATGCGTTGGAAGGGTTGCAGGGGCGCGTAGCTGGTGTAGACATTTCACTCAACTCTGGTGCGCCGGGCGGGCTCGCTTCTGTGGTTATCCGTGGTATCGGCTCCATCAATTCTTCTACCAACCCGCTATACATTGTGGATGGCGTAGCACTGGAAAACATTCAATTTTTAAATCCTTATGATATACAGAATGTGGAAGTATTGAAAGATGCCTCTGCTGCTGCTATCTATGGCGCGCGCGGGTCTAATGGTGTTATCCTGATCACCACAAAAAGAGGCGGAGACAAACGTGGTACCACTGTTTCCTATGATGCCTCGGTGAGCATAGGAAAACTGGCGCGAGAAATATCCGTATTGAATTCTACACAATGGCTTGACGTGTTGCGAAAAGGCATGGCAAACAATCCCAAATGGGGTGCGGCACCACGAACGCTTGACCTATCTGACAGAAGACTTTTTAATGCAGACGGGTCGCCTATTTACAACACCAACTGGCAGGAAGCATCCACACGCACAGCCATATCCAACAATCACCAGCTTAGCATTCAGACAAAAGGGGAGAACAGCGCTACGGGTGTTTTCTTCAACTATAGCTACAACCAAGGCATTATGCTCAACTCAGACCTGCGCAGGTTCAACGTACGTCTTACGCATGATGCTACTATAAACAAGTGGCTTGACTTTGGTATCAATGCAATGATTAATTACACAAAAGAAAATGAAGTGCAGCCGACCACAGGCAGCAACACCCCAACAAGAACAATGATCGAAATGCCTTCTATTTTCCCTGTCAAATTTCCGGACGGCTCATGGGTAAACAACCAGGTATCACCAACCTTTGCTTTCCTGGATGCAGCAGAAAACCCGGCTAAAGTATTGGAGTCGCAAACACGTCTCAATACACGTACACAATTATTCGGCAATACATTTTTTAATTTTCATATAACCAAAGACCTCGACTTCAAAACACAACTGGGTGTGGACTTCCAGGACGTATTGTATGATTACTATTCACCATCTACGTTACTCAATCTCTCTGCCGATGAAAAAGGTGTGGCATCTATTACAAGTGAACAATACAGGTACTGGCAGCAGGAAAACTACCTTACCTATCACAAGAAATTCCGTGGCGGACATCAGCTAAATGTTGTTGCAGGTGCAAGCTGGCAGGAGCGCATAGACCGCAACGTACAAGGCTCGTCCCAATACTTTGCAGACGATTACTATCGCCAGTACAACCTGGGTGCAGGCGCACAGCCACAATCACCCGTAAGCTCGTATGACAAATGGGCCATCAACTCTTACTTTGCAAGAGTAGGTTATAACTGGAACGATAAATACCTGCTGACACTAACAGAGCGTATTGACGGATCATCCCGTTTTGGTGCAGCTAATAAATACGGAAGTTTTCCTTCCGTAGGTGCAGGATGGATTGTTTCTAAAGAATCATTTATGCAGGCTGTGCCCGCTATCAACTTTTTGAAATTGCGCGCCAGCTATGGTGTTACCGGCAATACTGAAATAGGTTCTTATCAATCACTCTCCACCATAGGCAGTTCTACTACGCTCATCAATGGGGCACGCGTAGGTACGGCAAACGTGCAACGGTTTCCAAATCCTGACCTGAAATGGGAAAAAACAGCGCAGACCGATATCGGTTTCGAAATGCAATTGCTGCACAACCGCATTAGCATTGAAGCGGATTATTATTATAAGAAAACAACAGACCTGTTGCTGAATAAGCCATTGCCGCAGTCAACAGGCTTTAGTGGTGTATTGTCAAACATAGGTTCCGTTTCCAACAAAGGAGTTGACATCGCCATTACTTCCCACAACATAGAAACACAGCGCTTCTCATGGACATCAACACTTACAGCTAACTATAATAAGAACACAGTGCTGAAGCTGGGCGCTAATAATGAAGATATATTTCCCGGTCCGTATTGGGGGCCGGTGACAGATGGCTTTACCATTCTGCGTGTAGGGCAATCAATGGGATCGTTATGGGGATATGAAAGAATGGGTACATGGAGCACAGATGACGTTGCAAAACAACTGGCGCAAAATCCTTCATTCCCTTACAAGCCTGGTGAAGAGCGTGAAAGCACAAACAAACGCATACTCGGTAAAAATACGCCGGACTGGACAGGAAGTTTTTCAAACACCTTCCGCTATGGCAATTGGAGTTTACTCGTAGACCTGCAATATGCTACGGGCGCCAAGATCGTACAGGCATTTTTATTCTCCTCAGAAGACAGAACAGGATACAGCAACTCGCTGACTACCGTACTGGATGCATGGACACCACAGCATCAGAACACGGCTATACAGGAATTACGTTTTGCGCCGGATGCAGGACAAAGCGCACGGTTTGACAGCCACTGGGTAGCAGACGGATCATTTCTTCGCGGACGGAATATTGTTTTGTCATACGCGTTAAGCAACAACGTGCTTTCTGCTTTAAAGATCAAACGTGCACGTTTTTATGTGAGCGCACAAAATCTTTTTGTACTTACATCAAGCAGTTATAAAGGATATGACCCGCAGAGTGTATCCTGGAACAGCGCTGGCGGTCCGCCGTTTGGACAGAATATTGAGTTTTATCAATATCCTAAACCACGCACTTTCACCCTCGGACTCAACGTTGGTTTTTAATCTTTAAAAAGTATGTACGATGAAAAAAATATTTCATGTCTTAACGACACTTGCGATAACAATACACTTTTTATCCTGTAAAAAATTCCTGGAAGAAACGCCGAAAAGCAGTCAGCCGGCAGATGCGTACTACCAGACGATAGAGCAGGTACAGACTGCTGTGAATTATTTGTATGGCACAGGAACCGGGCCGGGTAACTTCTATGCTATCGGCGGCCTGTATGATGGCAACAGGGCTTTTATGCTGGATAATATGTCTGGCCTTGCAAACAATGTAGTCGCTCAGAATGCAGGCATACGCGCCTTTGCAGCGCTTGGGCAGACACCGGAAAATGCAGGCAACGTAGTAGGCGGTATCTGGTCTTCTTTTTATAGCAACATTGCCAGTGCCAATACGGTGATTGCAAAAATAGCAGGCAACAAAAATTTAGACCCTGCTACTGTAGCGCCACTCTTAGCTACTGCAAAGTTTTACCGCGCAATAGATTATTATTACCTCGTTCGCCTGTTTGGTCCTGTTCCACTGATACTAAAACCTTATACTTCCGTTGCAGATGTATATAGCAGCAGAACTGGTATTGACTCCGTGTACAAAGCTATTGTGAGTGATCTTACAGATGCGTACACAAATGGTGGGCTTGCAGACAAACCAATGGGCAGCAACGGCAACCAAATATCAAAGGGTACTGTAGGCGCTGTGCTGAGTGAAGTGTACCTGACTATGGCTGGCTATCCGCTGGCTGGTGGTGCAACCTATTACCAAAAAGCATTTGATCTTGCCAAAGAAATATTGGCCAGCAGCGGCGGCTATGCTTTGTTCAACAACAGCGGCTCAACTGCTTTTGATAAACTGCGCAATACGGCGAATGATAAGGGTAGCGAATACCCGTACTTCATAGAAGCAGATGCATCTATAAGGGCATCTGCCTTGCCTCAATATTCATTGCCCAATGTTTTTCCGCAGGCAGTACCGGATTCTAAGCTTACGGTAAAGTACACACTACTTACACAGGCGTGGACGCCTACACCTACGCTACTAAACCTGTATGATAGTGTGAATGATATACGCAGGCATGAAAAACAATTGTTCAGTACTTCTTTTGATTATACCACTACAACAGGTACTGCAGCGACTATTCGCTTTCCATATTATATGCCTTACAGGTGGTTTGACAGTACTGCTATTTTCAGCACTGCAGCCTCTTCCAAATACACTACTGTCTACAGGCTGGCGGATGTGTACCTGGTAGCAGCAGAAGCTGCTAATGAGCTGGGGCAGGATCCCACGCCTTACCTGCAACCTATTCTTGCGAGAGCGTATGTAATTGTTCCGCCTGTGGCAACAGGGCAAACAGCACGCCGTAACCAGGTATTAGCAGAGCGTTTTCGCGAGTTAGCAATGGAAGGGCATTTCTGGTTCGACATGTTGCGCACGCGCCTGTATCCCGATGCAGACGCATTACACCAGGTTACTTTTTCTGCATTGGTAGGACATAGCAACGGCAGAGGGCAGACATACGCTAATAAAGATCTGTTACTGCCTCTTCCGCCAACAGAGATCCAGCGCAACCCATCATTAGGCGGACAGAACCCTGGTTATTGAGGCTATGTTATTAGGTTAAGAAGCTAACCACAAAGAGCGCAAAGCTATTTCACAAGGAGCACAAAGGGAAGCCCTTGTGCCCTTTGTGTTACCATTGTGAGCCTTGTGGTTAACTTAATGACATTGTCCTACGTGATTTACGTTTTATATATAAAGATTTTTATAAAATTTCTTCGCCCTGGTTCGTGTCCTCACGAACCAGCTATTAAACGACGCGTGCCTCTACTGGCGCAGGCCTCCCGGCCTGTGTCTACAGGTTACTAATATTGGGGTATCGTTACGCTTATTTTTTGTAAAACTTTTATATAGGTATGGTTTAGTAACAATACAGCACAGGCCGGGAGGCCTGCGCTAGCGAAGATCGGTCTATGATCCCGTAGGGATCAGATATCGGTAGCAAAGCAAACAAAAAGATTATTGCATGCCGTAGGTATGCAACAGACATCTGGCGTTTTAAATGTTATGCAAGGGATCCAAGCCCTGTGATCATCTCCCTCTCCTGTGTCGCCAGGGGAGGGTTATAAAAAAACTTTAGTGCAAGCCGCTATAATGAAGTTCCTATTCAATGATACTTGCTTCCGGGAAACGTGCGGCCTCAGAAAAGCTGCGTTAAGAAAATTGGCATGAACGCCGGAAAAATCCATTGCTGTTTGAGCCAGGCGCAACTTACCTACTCACGCTGTCAGCGGCGAGTTCAATGGATTTCGGCGGGCAGGTCAATTTTTAGCCTGCTTTTCTGGAGCCTTGATTCTTTTGGTTACTTTTTGTATCAAGACAAAAAGTAACACCGTCGGTAGACAAATGAAGGCTTACAATTGGATAATCCACTTCATCTAATCGGGCAACAATGGCAATGAATAACACCCGACTGCTCTACCTGAAATGATTGCATAGTAACGCACGTCCCCTCATCCTCCTGCGTTTTAAATGCTGACATAAACTAAAATACACCTAATTTTAAGCGCCGGTCCGGCCCAATGAACTGCGTGTATTAAAGCGATCGTAAGAACGATAATGTCAGAAACCCCTTCTTACAATGAGAAAATACTGCTGGAACAAATTGCCAGTGGCAATGCTTCCGCATTCGGTACTTTATTCCAACAGTACAAGGATAAAGTATATGCCCTATGTATGTATATGACACGTTCTGAATTAATAGCAGAAGAAATAACACAAGAAACTTTTCTAAAGGTCTGGGTAAAGCGAACAGAACTAACGCACGTTAATTATTTTAATGCCTACTTGCGCACCATCGCCCGCAATGAAGTGATCAGTTACCTCAGGCGCATGGCCAAAGAACAACTGGTGCTTACTGCCACACAACTACAGCCATCACAATTGCAGGAAAACACGGTAGATCATATAGTCGCATACCGTGAATATGAACGGCTGCTTAAAAAATTCATTGATCAATTACCCCGCCAGCAGCGCATTGCATATCTGCTAAGCAGGGAAGAAGGGCTTAGTTATGAAGCCATTGCAGCTAAAATGGGCCTCTCTATAGAAACCGTACGGGAGTATATAAAAAAAGCGCTCCGCGCTATCCGCACCTTTGTTGAGAACAACATTCCGCTATTGCTGGCCGCAGCCATATTATTTAATTAAAATTTTTTTCTCTTCCATCCCCCCTTATTCATTTGTCGTGCGTCTAAAGTAAAAGAACGCTTTTATAAGTACGGAATACGCACTTTATGACGAACGAACAACACCTGGAATCCTTATTTGAAAGATATATCCGCAACGAACTGAGCGAGCCGGAAAAAACGGAGCTGCTCGTAATGTTAGACAAAGGAGAAAATATGGCTGTGTGGGAGCAGCTAGTAGACGGTTATTATGAATCGCAACCTGAGTCGCATCATTTACCGGATGAAACCTCTGCTACCATGCTTGCATCTATTTTAAATAGTCAGCAGGCCGCACCGGTAAGGCGAATGGTGAAATGGTGGCGTGTTGCCGCTGCGGCTGTTATATGTGCCTGCATAGCAGGTGGCATATGGTGGCAGTTACAGGAAAAGAACATAGCGGATGTACCACAGGTAGCGCTGCTGGAGCCGGGAAGTAATAAAGCAATATTGACGCTGGCAGATGGGCAACGTGTAACCCTGGATAGTGCATTGCAGGGAAACATTGGCCAGGAAGGAGAAGGCGCGGTACGTGTGGCAAATGGTAAAGTATATTATGAATCATTGAATGGAGCAGGTACGCATGCAGTAGTCTATAATACACTAACCACGCCAAGAGGCGGCCAGTTCCAGGTAGAGCTGCCGGACAAATCGCATGTATGGTTAAATGCGGCATCTTCACTGCGTTACCCTACTGCATTCAATAGTACAACCCGCGAAGTAGAGCTAACAGGTGAAGCTTATTTTGAAATAACACCAGATAAATCAAAACCATTTTTTGTAAAAACAGCTAAAGCCAACGTGCGTGTACTTGGCACAGGCTTTAACGTAAATGCGTATGATGACGAAGCCTCTGTGAAAACAACACTGGTGCATGGTTCTGTACAGGTAAGCAACAAAGCGGGAAACATTATTATACGCCCGGGGCAGCAGGCAACAGTAGCTGATGCAACTAAACTGCCTGGCGTAACATCACCGGATATGGATGAAGTACTGGCATGGAAAGAAGGTGATTTTGTATTTAAAAATGCAGGTATCCATGCCATCATGCGGCAACTGGCAAGATGGTATGACGTAGAAGTAGTGTATGAAGGAACCGTGCCGGATGTAGGCCTTTCGGGAACAGTGCACCGGAAAGAAAACGCAGCACAATTACTGGATGCATTAGCGCTTACCAAACAGGTAAACTTTAAGATAGAAGGAAAGAAAATAATTGTAAGGGCTGGTGCGCATGAATAATAATAACACGATTGATCTTTAAAAACCGTATATGAAAACATAAACTTTTCGGCTGCATCCCAAAAAGAATCCCGGGCTTTAACAGCCCGGGAGCAGCCGGGAGGGAATTGGCCTTCCTTTCCGGCAAGTTCTGGGTTCATGCAACCTCATGTATGCAACATTGATTTACTGTTCACCCAAAACTGATGTAAAGTATGAATTTACTCGTACCTGGCAAAGCCGTGCCCCGGCTTTTGCTTTCCAAACTGCTATTGATTATGAGACTGACTGCTGTATTGCTTCTGGCCGCTGCGCTACAGGTAAGCGCAAAAACCTTCTCACAAAAAGTGAGTATTTCTGGTAAAAACCTGTCGTTGGGACAAGTGTTTCAACAGATTAAAAAACAAACGGGCTACAACTTTATTTACCAGGACAACCTGATACAGAAAACAGATGCCGTGTCGCTGGATGTAAAGAGCGCATCGCTTACAGATGTGTTGAAAGCCTGCCTGCAAGGCAAAGGGCTTACCTACCAGATCAAGAACGATATTATAGTTATTACCAAAGCAGAAAATAAACCTGCAAACGCTCCCCCGGCTCTTGATGAAATGCAGGCCGCAGCGCCTTTAATATTGGATATAACGGGACGCGTAACAAATGAAGATGGAGATCCGCTACCGGGCGCATACATACGCATTAAAGGCCTGCTGAAAGGTACTACAGCCAATAGTAAAGGAGAGTTTGCGCTGAAAGATGTAGCGGTAGATGCCGTGTTGCTTGTATCGTATGTAGGATATGAATTACAACCAGTACTGGTTAACAATAAAAAGACACTGAGCATTGTACTTAAACTAAATGCAAAGCTGGAAGAAGTAGCGGTAACAACCGGTTTTCAAAACCTGCGTAAATGGGAATCAGTAGGCGCAACAGTAAAAGTAACGGGAGAAGAAGTACGCATGGCAGGTACACCAAGACTGGACGTGGCTTTGCAAGGCATGATACCGGGTGTAAACATTACCATACCAGATGGTACAGTAGGCGCCAATCCTAAAGTGCGCGTACGCGGTACATCCACCTTAATGGGTAACAGGGAGCCGGTATGGGTAGTAGATGGTATTATAAGGGAAGACCCGTTTCCGTTTAAAGACCAAAACCTGGATGACATTCTGAACAGTACGGATAAAAATTCTATGCAAGCTGGGCTTAGTATTATGAGCAATGGTATTGCAGGACTTAACCCTGACGATATAGACGATATTACATTCTTAAAAGATGCATCTGCCTCCGCACTCTATGGCGTGCGCGCTGCCAATGGTGTAATAGTAATTACAACTAAGCGTGGCAAGGCGGGACGCACAATAGTAAACTTCCGTACAGACCTGAGTGTAACAGAGAAGCCATCCTATAACCGTACCAACGTAATGAACTCCTCACAACGCGTGGCTTTGTCAAAAGACATTATTGCAAGCGGTGTCAACTATCCTGCCCCTGTAGGCAGCAATACTGCTACAGGTTTTGATGGCCCGGCAAACGTAGGTTATGAAGGGTTGTATTACCAGTATATCAATAAAATGATTTCACAGGAGGAATTTAATGCTGGCGTTACGCGTCTTGAAATGAACAACACGGACTGGTTCGATGTGTTGTTTCGCAACGCGATCAATCAGAACTATTCTTTAAACGTAAGCGGCGGTACGGATAAAGCGACCTTCTATGGATCGTTCGGTTACAATAAAACATTGAACAGCGCTATCGGCAATGACATGGACCGCTTAACGGGAATGCTGAATGCGGATATAAAGCTGAACAATAAAATGAAATGGCATATTGGTATAGATGCGGCCTCTCTCAAAACGAATGGTTTTTACAATGGTGTAAACCCGCAGCAATATGCACTTTCAACCAACAGGGAAATAAAGGCAGATGAGTTTTATGCAGTAGGAGATAATACCATTGGTATAGACTACGGCAATGGCAACCAGCAATATTTTACTTCTCATCTTAAATATAATTTCCTGAACGAACTGGCGCATACTGGTAACAGGGTAGATAGCAAGCGCTTCAACTTTACGACTGACCTGACAACACAGATTACCCGGTCGCTGAACTGGAAAATTATGCTCGCGCAAAATTTTGACCGCAGCTCTACTGAAAGATGGGCTGATGAATATTCCTATACCGTTGCAAAGATCAGGGGAGCCAATTTTGGCGAGCTGCCAAGAGGTAGTGTTTTTGAACAATACTCTATACTGGCTCGTGGTGGCATAATAGAGCAGGAACAGATGAACAGAGATGCCACGTACCTGCGCAATATGCTCAACTTTAATAAAAACCTTGGCAAAGGCGGTAGGCACAACCTGAACTTTATGGGTGGATTGGAACTACGGAGTAACAGCTATAAAGGAACTTCAACCAAAAATTACGGGTACTATCCTGACCGTGGTAATGTAATAGATTATGATTACTCTATTGTACGAGCCAATAACCCGAACGATATTTTTGCCAATAAATATTACAATCGCAGAACAGACAACGTAGCAAACTTTCTTTCTTATTTCGCCAGTCTTACGTATTCATACGCGAAAAAATATACCATCAACTTGAATGGCCGTAATGATGCTTCCAATCGTTTTGGACAGTACACCAACGCCTCATTCAATCCCGTATGGGCAATAGGCGCACGCTGGGATGTGTTGGCAGAAAAATGGTTCGATCGTCGCTTTACATGGATCAATACGTTGAGCCTGCGCAGCTCCTTTGGCTTCCAGGGAAATATAGTAGAAACAGTAGGGCCTAACCTGATTGCGCAATATGTAACGCCTGTGTACAACCCGCTTACCGGTGAGCCATATCTCGCTATTAAAACAATGCCCTATCCTGATCTGCGTAAAGAAAAAACCAAAACAACCAACATAGGTCTTGATCTCTCTTTTTTGAAAAACCGTATAGCGCTCACGGTTGATTATTATAGCAAATATTCAAAAGACCTCATTTCCCAACGTACCGTACCTATTGAGTATGGCACTACGCAAATGATTGTGAACGGCAGTGATATGACGAATAAAGGATATGATATCTCACTTCGTGTAATTCCTGTACAAACAAAAACAGTTACCTGGACATTAACCATCAACAGTAGCATTAATACAAACAAAGTAGTAAAGCCACAATACCAGCCTAACCTGAAAACACTTACTAATGGTACTGCATTAGTAAATGGCTATCCTGTAGATGGGTTCTGGTCATTTCAGTTTGCAGGCTTAAACCACGATTACGGAAGGCCCATGTTCCGCTACCTGGATGTGGATTCAAACCTCGCCTTGCTAAAGAATGGCAACCCTACACAATACCTTACATACAGCGGCAACGCATTGCCAAGGTATAGCGGCGGCATCAACACCTCTATCCGGTACAAAAACATTACCCTGAGTGCGAACTTCAATACAGCGCTCGGTTATAAAGTGCGTCTGAACCCATTACTGCTGGCTGGCCCTGGCGGACAATACCAGGCACCGGCTGCAGATAAGAATGTAAGCCAGGCATTGGCTAACCGCTGGCGCAAACCCGGCGATGAATTATTCACCAACATACCAGGTGTGTTCCCAAGAGATGATAGCCCGGGATTGTATATAGGCGACGCCTCGCTTTCTACCTCTACCGTAGGTAATTCCCTTTACCGTTACACCATGTACAACTATAGCGATCTGCGTGTAGTAGATGGCAGTCACCTGCGTTGCAATATCATTAACCTCGTATATGAGTTTACACCAAAGCAATTACAAATGATCAAAGGTATTAGCAGGCTGAATGTGGCATGCTCTGTAACCAATCCGTTCCTGGTAGCCAACAGCGCATTAAACGGGCAAGATCCGGAGATCACTACAACAGATGCCAATACCGTTACGCCAAACATGCCGAGAATGCGTACCGTAACATTAAGTGTAAACCTGGGACTATAACGTAAAACATGAGTCATGAAAAGAAATAAATTCTATCTATACATATTACTCCCGTTGTTTTTGTCAACCGGCTGTAAGAAATTTTTAGCCGAGAAATCGCAGGATGAAATGACGCCGCAAACTGCTGCATCATTAAGCGAGCTGCTGGCAAAAGAAGGCTATCCGTATATATCTACCTCTACCTCTGCTACAGACGGTTATTCGCTTTGCAATTTTTTAAACGTAATGGATGATGATGTGCGCCTGATGAACCCGACAGCGGCGGCAGTATCTGTAAATTTTGTAAAACCCTTTTATACATGGACAGATAACCCGATAGATATGGGTCTTACCACAGCATTTACAGCAGCAGGTATAAACCCATACCAGAGCATCTACAACCGCATACGCGGCTGCAACGTGGTAATGGATATGCTGGATGGTGTAACCGGAACTGCTGAAGAAAAACAACAATTGAAAGGAGAAGCTTTAGTGCTGCGTTCCTACTACTACCTGCAATTGGTAAACTTGTTTGGCTGGCCTTATAACGACGCTGCACATGATAAAAACACCAGCCCTGGCGTGCCATTGCTACTAAGCGGTGCGCTAAGGGACAAACCGCTTGCACGCAATACGGTAGCAGAAGTGTATAATCAAATATCAGGCGATATAGAAACAGCAAGTGCATTGCTGGAGCAGAAAAAAACAATCACTACCCAGTACCGTATCAACTACCGGTCTGCATGGTTGCTGGCCAGCCGCATTTTCCTCTATATGGAAAAATGGGATAAAGTAGCAACGTACACCACCAAATTGATCAATGACTATCCCATAGTAAGTGACTTAAACACTATGAAAGTACCAACGTCAGGGGGTATTATATTAACGTTGAATCCCAATTTTATTGACCCTTCCAACCCCGAAGTATTATTCCTGTTTTCAGGTGTAAGAAGTGGGGATTGGAACTTCTTAAACCTGTCAACAACCACACTCTTACTGGCATCTAATGACCTGACGAATATGTATGAGGTGAACGATATGCGCTTTGCGGTGTACAATGCCGCAAACCTGCAACCTAATTTCTTCCTTACCCGCCTGAATAATTATTACATGCATAGTAAATTTTATGGTAATGGTTATGCCAGCAGATCGTTCCGCATGTCAGAAGCATATATGAACCGTGCAGAAGCATACCTGCGTATGGCTGTAGCCGGTGATAATTCTAAAATACAACCTGCGCTGGATGACATGAACGTACTGCGCGTACGGCGCTTCAAAAGTGGTGCGGCTAATGCAATGGTAACAACTGCAACGATTAATAGCAACGCACAGAATGCGCTACAGTTTTGCCTGGATGAGCGCAGGAGAGAGTTTTGTTTTGAAGAGTTCCGTTGGTTTGACCTGAGAAGATATGGTATGCCACAGATCACGCACACCTTCAATCCGAACGAGCCGTTTGTAACCAACGCCTCATTACCTATAGAGACATACACGCTGCCCAAAGGCGGAAACCGTTACCTGATGAAATTGCCTACGGTAGCATTAACGGCTAATTCATTATTACAACAAAATCCATAACACCATTTAACTGATAAAAAAGATAGTGATATGAATACGCACACAATCTTCCATATAAAACGATGCGTTGCTGTTTTCAGCATACTGCTGGTGGTGTTGTACGCCTGCAATAAAGATACAAACCCGCCACAGGCGTCTGAAAAATCAATGTACCGCTACGTATTGCCACAAGGCAACGCGCCATTTGATAAAGACATCGTCAACTATTTTAACCTGTACAATACCTACATCCTATACAAGTTCTCCGATGTTGACTTCAATTACATGTTTAGCTACAACCTGGCAAACCCGGCATTGGGATACAATATCAATGGCAAACAAGGGCCTGTGGTCATGCGTGGGGCAGATTCTATTGCCATACCTGCCGCGTTGGATTTTTTAAAGCAATATTGTTTTGACTTTTATCCCGAAGACTTTAAGAAAAAATTCCTGCCACAGAAAATCTTACTCGCAGGGCTTATCTACACCACCCGCTGGAATGGGACTACAAGAGTATATGATACACCACGCGTAAACCCGGTTATAGTGCCAATAGAAGGAGCAGACCATATTACCTTACCAAAAATAGATACGGCATTTATTACGCTGCCTCTTGCGAATAAGCTGATCTTAAAAGGACAGTTCAATCAACTCTTTCTGAAGCATCTGATGTTCCCGGCTGTTAGCTCCATACCGGCAAGAATACCGGAGCCGACAGATTTTTATAAGATCAGCGATTATACACTTAGCTCTGTAACTACAGCGAACAAAAACAAATATGGGTTCATCACACTCGGAACTGCAAACAGGGCGCCCGTAACGTCATTAGACCTGCTCTCTTTCCTGGACACAATATGCGGCAAACCCAAAACTGCATTGGACGCCTACATGCTAAATCCAAAAGTGGATTCGCTGGGGCTAACGAAGAGGAAATACGACTACATCGTAGGCTATTTTAAAAACAATTACAACGTAGATATACAGGCAATAGGCAACAAGCAGAATTAAAAACTATGGGTAAGATCTTCTTATACTTCATACTGGCTTGTATAACGCTGGCAAGTAACGCACAGGCGCAGGGAATAGTGTTTGAGCACGACAACTTTGCAACTGTGAAAGCAAAAGCCAAAGCACAGAAGAAAATGATCTTTATTGACTTCTATACAGCCTGGTGTGGCCCATGCAAACGCATGGCTGAAACTACGTTTAAAAACGACAGTGTTGGCTCATTCTTCAATCAACATTTTATCAGCACAAAAATAGATGCAGAAAAAGGAGAAGGACGACAACTCGCCGCTGCTTATGGTGTAAGTGTGTACCCCACCTTTTTGTTCTTAGATGAAGATGGCCACCTGTATAAAAAAGGAATCGGTTATACTGTTGATACCGCTTTCATCAGCATCGCCAATACTGCCGTGCAGGAATTTGTGAAGCCGGATAATTTAATTAAGCTGGCCGTTGCCTATCCTACAAAGAAAACAGATACCGCTTTTTTACGATTGTATATGAGTAAGCTGGCAGAGAATAAACAACCTGCAACAGCAGTAATTGAACAATATCTTTCGGTGCAAAAAAGCATGCAACCGGGCAGTAAACCCATGCTTGATTTTCTGACAAAATACTGGTACCAATTAACGCTGGGCGGAAAGGCAGACTATATACTTAAACAGTATGACAGTGCATATAAACAATTAGCCGATTCTGCTCAGCGGGTACTTTTGACATCTGGCCTGCATGCACATATGTTCAGGACACAGGCTTATGCAGCAGAAACCAAAAATCCCGAACTGCTGAAAGTATATATACGGGCACGTAAGAGCCGACCGGAAGCGGAAAGAGCGTTCTTCAATGAACAGGAAGCATGGCTTGATTATTACCGTGCTTCAGGACAATGGGACATCTATCGTCGCCTGGCCAATAAATGGCTGGACAGCATATCAGCTACATTGCATCCACTGCCGGATTCGCTTGACAATATCAATCCCTTCAAACGGAATCCGATGAGCGCTACAGTCATTGCATACAAGCATGCAGCCGGAGTAGTGAGCGATAATGCAAAAATCTATTACCTGCAATTTCCCAATGAAGCAGGTGTATTGGATAAAGTAAAAAAATGGGTAGCCGCATCTATTCCCGTAAATAAAACGAATGCCTTTGCACTCAGCTTTTATGCCAACCTGCTCTACACAGCCGGTGATACTACTGCTGCAATTCAAATGAAAGAACGTTCACTAAAATCTTTTCCGCAGGTAAGCCTGCACAGGGATATAGCACAAGGCAATCTTGTGCGTATGCAACACGGAGAAATATTGGAGGAAGAATAAATAAAACAGTCATGAAAAAAATAATTAGTACAGGCATATACCTGCTTTTAGGCTTGCTGCCGGTAATGGCAACAGCGCAGCAATACTTTACCATAAAAGGTCGTATTGGAAATTTAAACGCACCTGCGACCATCTACCTGAGATGGATGTTGCCTTCGGGAGATCAGCAGATAGACTCTGCTGTATTGAAAAATGGTGCTTTTACTTTCAGGGATACACTCGCAAATCCTTATAATGCCTACCTGGAATTAAAAGAAAAAGGACCGGCACAAAAAAATGGTATATATAAAGGAATTTATCTTGAGCCAATGCTTATTACTATAACGGGAGATTCATTACAGAATGCAATCGTTAAAGGAGGAAAAGAAACAAAAGCATTTGCAGAATTCCAGGTAGCTATGCAACCTATGAACGAAAGATGGAGAGATAGCGGAAAAGTAGCCATGCAAATAGCAGACAAAGAGCTAAGGAATGCAGCTTTTATCCGTCACTCCATAAGTTACCAACAAGAAGAAAAAAATATATACGCCGCCTTTATACGGTCGCACCCCGACTGCTATGTAAGCCTGAACCTGCTACGTGGCAACTATGGTAAGTATCCGCCGTTAGAAGAGGTAGGCCCGCTGTTCAAACAATTGTCACCAGCTATGCGCCAGACTGCCAAAGGAAAAGCATATGGGAAAATGATCGCGTTGTGGGAGCGTACGAATATTGGACGCACTGCACCGGACTTTACACAAAAAGATTCTTCAGGCAAAACAGTTTCGCTGCACGATTATAAAGGCCGGTATGTACTGCTCAATTTCTGGGCAACCTATTGCGGTCCCTGCCTGATGGAAAAACCACACATGCGTAAAATATATGCAGCATACAATAAAAAGCCGTTTGACATACTGGACATCTCACTCACAGATCAGACAGGACATAACTATGGAGACAGGGACAAATGGGTAAAGATGTTGCGAAATATGAAATTGCCGTGGGCAAATGTGTATGGCGATGAAGCAAGAGAATTATATGGCGTAGAAGCAACACCTTCAAATTACCTCGTATCGCCGGAAGGGGAAATAATCGCAAAGAATATTCACGGACAAGAGCTTGATCAGTTACTCGCGAAACTACTGCCTTAAGAAACAGCAATAATTTAAAACATACATAGCACAATTGACAATGAAAAATGTACAACATGTTGTAACCATGTTAGGGGCAACGCTTGCCCTCGGTATAAGCAGCTTTGCACAAGTACAGGTAAAACCGGCCACTGTAGCCGATACTGCCAAAGCTGCGGTGAAGCCACCGGTTACAGCTATCAAGTCCTATAAAGACATTATAACAGCCAAAGCCAAAACATCAACAGGGTTTCTTAAAGTACATAAAGTAGACGACCGGTACTTTTTTGAAATACCTGATTCTGTTTTAAATCGCGATGTGCTGCTGGTAAACAGGATCGCACAAGGCGCGGCGGACGTAAAGCCGCAAGGCATTGGCTATGCAGGTGATGAAATAGGCGAAAGCGTTGTACAATTTGAAAAAGGCCCCAACAATAAAGTGTTTATCCGCAGCAAGTCTTTTTTAGAAAGATCAAAGGATACCTCCGACAACGGGTTGTACAGGTCGGTATTGAACAACAACATTCAGCCGATTGTTGCAGCATTCGACATCAAAGCCTTTGCACCGGACTCTCTTGGCGTTGTTATAGACATCACTGATTTCATTAACGGAGATAATGATGTGTTCTTCTTTGAAGCCGCCGCAAAAAAGGTATTAGGCCTTACCGCTATACAGGCTGATAAATCTTACATAGCCGGCGTGCAGGCATTTCCGATAAACGTGGAAATAAAAACAGTAAAGACATACATGAAAGGAAGCGCTATACCGGGTAGTGCTGCATCACCTGCAACATTCGGGTTAAACAGTTCTATAGTCTTGTTGCCGCGCACACCCATGCGGGCCAGGTTGTTTGATAGCAGGGTAGGCTACTTTGCTACAGGCTTTGTGGACTATGATGCCAACCCGCAAGGTGTAAAACAATTATTCAACGTGTGGCGCTGGCGGTTAGAACCGAAGCCTGAAGACATGGAGAAATATAAAAAAGGTGAACTGGTAGAACCGCAGAAGCCAATTGTTATTTACATAGACCCTGCTACACCTAAGAAATGGGTGCCATACTTAATAGCAGGCATTAACGACTGGCAGGCTGCTTTTGAAAAAGCTGGATTTAAAAATGCGATCGTTGGTAAAGAAGCGCCGGTAGGCGATTCCACATGGAGCATAGATGACGCAAGACATTCTGTAGTTGTGTATAAACCCTCTGCTATAGCCAATGCGATGGGACCAAGCGTAAAAGACCCACGCAGCGGGGAGATTTTAGAAACACATATACACTGGTATCACAACGTGATGGACCTGCTATACAAATGGTATTTTATACAAGCCGCAGCAATTGATCCAAGAGCGCAAAAGCCAAGCTTTGATGATTCACTCATGGGGCAATTGATTCGGTTTGTTTCTTCACACGAGGTGGGGCATACCCTTGGCCTCCGGCACAACTGGGGTGCCTCATCCACCGTGCCTGTAGATAGTTTGCGCAGCAAAAAATGGTTGACGAAAAACGGGCACACACCATCCATTATGGACTACGCACGCTTCAACTACGTAGCGCAGCCGGAAGATGAGATTGGTGTAAACAATATTTACCCGCACATTGGGGATTATGATAAATGGGCTATTGAGTGGGGATACAAATGGTTGCCGGACAACGTGACTGCTACAGCAGAAAACGATATACTGAACAAATGGATTGTAAACAAACTCGCATCCGGCAAGCAATATTTTTTCGGTTCAGAAACAAGTACAATCGACCCAAGATGCCAGAGCGAAGACCTTGGCGATGATGCAGTAAAAGCGAGCAACTATGGTATAAAGAACCTGAAGCGCATTATGCCGAACCTGCTGAAATGGACAGCCGTGCCTACAGAAGGATACGACCAGGCAGGAGCCATGTACACTGAGCTGGGTAACCAGTACATCCGGTATATGATGCATGTAGTAAAAAGTGTAGGAGGGCTGATCATCACTCCTAAAAGTATTGAACAACCGGGCCCGCAACTGGAGCCTGTTGCAAAAGCAAAACAGCAGGAAGCCATGCGCTTTTTCAATGAGCAATTGTTTACTACGCCTAAATGGTTTATGAGTGATAAAATGTACGGGTTGACGGGTGTAACAGGCTACTCATTTGCCGTAAGAGGACAAACAGTTGTGCTAAATAGTTTGCTGAGCAATGATCGCTTCAACAGGATGCTTCAGCAGCAAAGCATTTACCCGGATACATATACCCTTGCAGAAATGTTGCAAGACCTTACTAAAAGCATCTTTAGCGAGTTGCCGGCACATGCGCCAATAGACATGTACAGACGCAACCTGCAAAGAATGTATGTGGAAGGTATTACCATATTCATTACAGCAGAGGCAGGGGCTAAGATGAGTGTTGGGGCAGTAACGCTTACAGGCGCTTCGCCTGCGGCGAATAGTATTAATGATGCCGTACCGGTTATTAAATCAAACATCAGGGCATTATTGGCAATGGTAAAAGATGCATTAGTCGGAGCATCCGATACAATGACAAAAGCACATTTGCAGGACCTGAAGGAAAGACTTACTGCCGCCCTGAAAAGTAAATCAGGTAACGCTGCTGAATAAAAAAATCATGTGTAAGATTTGATGCGATAATGTAGTATTTCTCATGAATCGTGTGCGGAGGATATGTCTATATCCTCCTTTTAAAAAAGAATTAGTCGCCAAACTAAAGGCATCCATATATGCCAGACCACCGGGTAACCGGTGGCTTTTTTGTGTTATAAAAATAAGCGCTGACCGAATTTTACAAAAGCATAATATTACATATTGCGCAGACCATTTACATTACGCACGTTTTGCTTTAATGTATTATCCCCCTTATGTCTATGCGCATTGAAGAAGTTGGTTTGTATGATTATCTCCGCTCGAAAGGTATGCCGGGCCTGAAAGAAAACGTAGAGCATTTTACACTAAAGAAAGGTTCTGAGGTGTACAGCGCTCCGCAGCGGTACACAAACCTGTACGAGATAGTGAGTGGCGCAGTAAAATTGGGACGCTTATCTGCAAAAGGAAAAGAGTGCATTTATGAAATACTAACCCCTGGTGAGATCTTCGGTAATCTTGCCGTGTTAAATGATATGCCTTTTGATGAATTTAGTAAAACACTTACCGGCACAGAGATCAGGTCTTATAACATACACTTCTTCAAAGAACAATTAGTAGACCCTGCTGTTACCAATTGGTTTTATCCAAAAATAGTTTCGAGATGGTACAAAACCGAAACCATTCTTTTTTACATCCGTTCTTTTGAGCCGCGTAAACGCATACAACAGGTTTACCTGGACCTGCGTAAAAAAATCTTCACCGCACACAACCGAGAAATTTATCTCGATAAGTTGATTTCATATTCAGATATCGCAGACCTTACTGCCACCACACGGCAACTTGTAGCAGAAACGTTGAAGGAAATGTCTGATTCTTACACACCGCATGTTGGATTCTGACACGCTTAACGCTAACGTAAAAATTTGGTAATTAACAGCTCACAGGCGCATCGATTACCCGCTTTACTTTTGCCCTGTTTTCGGATTCGCTGCAGCATGTACTCTGAAAGCCTAACTAAATTATTGTTTATGAAAAAGGCTTACTTTTCAAGAGGACTGCTATTGCTCCTTCTTACCCTATTGTTTTGTCCTGCACTTATAATGGCGCAGGTGACCACCGGTAGTGTTACCGGTACTATTAAAACACCAGAAGGCAAGCTGCTGGAAGGTGCAACTGTTACACTTACGCATAAACCTTCCGGCACACGTTACGTAACGCTTTCCGGTAAGGTAGGTTCCTTCACTGTAAATGGTGTGCGAATCGGCGGCCCTTATGTGCTTGTAATCGCCTATACAGGTTTTGCTACACAGACGCGCGAAGATTTCCAGGTTTCTTTAGGTGAGGCATTTGACTTTGCTATAGTAATGAATGATACCCATGCAACAGAATTAGAAAGTGTAGTCGTAAAGTCAGTAAAGCGTAACGCAGCAGCAGAAAAAAGCGGTGCATCTACGACTATCGATGCAAGACAACTTGCTACTTTACCAGCATACTCAAGAAGTATAAGCGATTTTACCAAACTCACTCCGCAGTCAAATGGTGGAAATGGTTTTGCTGGCCGTAGTGGTTACTATAACAACCTGAAAGTGGATGGTGCCAACCTGAATAATAACTTCGGTTTAAGTACCGATCCGTTACCTGGTGGCGGTGCGCAACCTATTTCACTGGATGCCTTTGATGAAATTTCCGTAAACATTGCACCGGTAGATGTACGCCAGTCAGGCTTTACAGGTGCAGGGATCAATGCAGTAACAAAAAGTGGAACGAATGAATTTCACGGAACAGTTTTTGGGTTTTATCGCGACCAGTCATTCAACGGACGTAATGCCGGAGATGTGAAGCTGGCAGAAGCAGCCGCTTCATCTAAAAAGAATTATGGCTTCAGCCTGGGTGGCCCGATCATCCGCAACAAATTATTCTTCTTTATAAATGCAGAGTATGAAGATAATTCAGGCAGCCGCATTACCAGCTATGTGCCAAAAGGCAGTACTAACCCTGGTAACCAGTCTGCAACGCCGTTAGACTCTATGGCTAAATTGTCTAAGTATTTACAAGATACTTATGGCTATGCTACAGGCGCTTATGATAACTATCCTTCTGCAAAAAAATATAACTATAAATACCTGGCAAAGATAGACTGGAACATCAACAGTCATCATAAGCTGACAGCCAAGTACAGCGACTTTGTAAGTAATGAAGAGCCATCCTCTATCAACGGTACCTCTATCATTGGTGGCGGCGGATTTTCACTTACAGGTTCTACCTCCTCTATCTCTTCATTGCCAAACAGCCGTATGGGCAGCCGTGCAATGACGTTTGCCAACTCTGTGTATGGTTTCAAACACATTGTACGCTCAGGTACATTGGAGCTGAACAGTAACTTCCGTAATATGTCAAACAACCTGTTGGTAACAGTAAGCAAGATCAGGGATACACGTATCACCAACAGCTCGCCGTTCCCGTTTGTAGATATATTTGACGGTACAAGTACAGCCAACAACTACCTCAGCTTTGGCTACGAACCATACAGCTATAACAACGATGTGATCAATAATGTATGGAATGTAACAAACAACTTTAACTACTATGCAGGCAAACATACCATTACTGCCGGTGTGTCTTACGAGTACCAACTGGTAGGTAATATGTTTATGCCGGGTGCGCAGAGCTATTATGTGTATAATTCACTGAATGATTTTATTACACAGCAGGCACCTATCTATTACTCCTACGCCTATTCTATGGTGCCGGGTAAATCTGCCGTGTATTCTGCAGAGTTGAAGTTTGGCCAGTTAGGTTTTTATGCACAGGACGAGATCAAAGTAAATCCTAAACTGAAAATAACCCTTGGTTTGCGTGCAGACCGTCCTGTTTATATAGACAAAGCATTAGAAAACCCTGCTGTAACTGCAATGACTTTCCCTGACAAAGCCGGTAATATGACGCGCTACGATGGTCAGTGGCCTTTATCACGTTTCAACCTTTCTCCACGCATAGGTGTTAGATGGGATGTGTTAGGTGATAAATCACTGATCATTCGTGGTAGCTCTGGTATCTTCAATGGCCTTAACCCTTTTGTATGGCTGACAAATATGCCAACCAACAGCGGTATGTATCAGAACAGTGTTGCATTGCGTAATACCAACCCGAACGAAGCTGCAGTATTGGCTGATATGAAATTCGATCCTAAAGTAGATGCGTATGCAAGTAAGTTTCCACCGGTAGCAGGCGCTTCATTGCCAAGTAACGTGGTACTGATCGATAAGAACTTTTCTTTCCCGCAGGTATTCCGTACAGATCTTGCGATAGATAAAAACCTGGGAAGCGGGTTTAACCTTACGCTGGAAGGTATTATTACAAAAGACATCAACGCAGTAGTAATGCGTAATGCCAACCTGAAATCGCCGACCGGTTTAGTAACCGGCCCGGACAGCAGGCCGAGATATATTTCTACTGCAGCTGCAGACAGGTATATCTATCCGCAGATCAGCAGCGCAATCATTTTAGAAAATACAAAGAAGGGTTACTCTTATGCGTTAACTGCACAGTTGTCTAAATCATTCAGCAAAGGATTCTATGGTTCTGTTGCCTATACGTATACACAGGCAAAAGATGTAACGGCAAACTCTGGCTCACAGGCATACTCTATCTGGAATGCAAACGCAACAGTAGGTACTACAAATGACCAGGAACTGTACCCGTCTTCAGGTGTAGCAAAACATCGCGTGATCAGCATGTTGTCATACCGTTTCGAATATGCCAACCACGCAGCTACAACCATCTCCTTAGTGTATGAAGGCGCGCCGTCAGGCAATGTTACTTACCGTATAAATGGTGATATGAATGGCGATGGTAACAATCAGGACCTGATGTATGTACCAATGAAAGCAACTGATCTGAACTTTGAGCAATACACATCTACAGTAAATGGCGTTGTGTACACATTTACACCACAGCAGCAGGCGGCAGCGTTAGATAAGTTTATCAACAATACGCCATACCTGAGCAAACGCCGTGGCCAGTACACAGAAAGAAATGGTTCAGTAATGCCTTGGTATAGCAACGTGAATGCACGTATTATGCAGGACTTCTTCCTGAAAGTAGGTAGTCACAGGCACACATTGCAGGTAACTGCGGATGTATTGAACCTGCCTAACCTGTTAAACAAATATTGGGGCATTGTGCAGAATACAACAACCTCGCAGCCGCTTGCATTCAGAAACTTTGACGCAAATGGCGCGCCGGTGTATCGTATGCAAAACCTGAATGGTGTATTGTACACACAGCCATACCAGTATTCTTACAGCTCAGCAAGTACATGGTCCGCTCAGGTGGGTGTACGTTACATTTTTTAACCAACAGAACGTCTTAATATGAAAATAGTTTTCGCGGCAGCCATCGGCTTAACTTTTCTGGCAACCGGCTGCACAAAGAACAATGATAGTGTGAAAGAAAGCCTTGAAAAAGCGCTGCCATCCATAGAGCTTACCAGCCTGGGAATGATACAGCAGGTAGGGCCTTTCGCCACTACAGATGCAATAGCTGTAAACTTTGGCGGAGCGCTTACAAAAACAACAGCAGGCGCTTTTGATATAGCATGGTACGATAACAATACACGTACAGACAGCGCACACTTCGATAGCTGGAACATGGCTGCAAGTACAGCGAATGGGAATAACGTGATCACTACTACAATGGTGCCTACCACTTATCCGAACACAAACGCTTTTTCGGGCATACTTGCCTTAAAGCTGGCAAAATTGTCTTCCGGTAAATCATATACGCTTAAAGCGTATGCGCGTACAACTACCGGAGAAATGGCTACGGTGTCTATTACAAAAATGATCACGATAAAATAGTGTTACATGAAAAAGCTAATAGGATTGTGTTGCGTGCTATTGCTTACGGTCAGCGCACAGGCGCAGGAAGAAGGATACCGGTTGCGGTTTGATTCCGTAAGTGCGTTACAGCGTTTTCTTTCCTGGACACCATCCCGCTACCCGCTGGTAAGCGCGCATAGGGGAGGCCCGGAAAAAGGATATCCTGAAAATGCACTGGAAACATTCAGGCACAGTATGCTCTTTCAACCAATCATCATAGAGTGCGACATAAGCCTCACCAAAGATTCCGTATTAGTGCTGATGCATGATGATAAACTGAACAGGACATCTACCGGTGATGGGCCAATAGGCAATTACACCTATGAAGCTTTGCAGGCGTTTAACCTGAAAGACAATGAAGGTAACGTAACACCATTCCGTATTCCGTTGCTGCACGATGTGTTGCTATGGGGCAAAGGAAAAGTATTGTTCACGCTGGATGTAAAGCGTGGCGTGCCTTACCAGCGAGTAGTAGAAGCGGTACGCAAAGCCGGTGCAGAAGCCAGTTCTGTTATCATTACGTACAATGCCAACCAGGCAGCAGAAGTGCACAGGCTGGCGCCGGAGCTGATGATCTCTGCCTCTATACAACAGCCTGCTGATCTTACACGTCTGAATGAAAGCGGTGTGCCGGACAATAGACTGGTAGCGTTTGTAGGCGTAAGAGAAGCAGACGATAGTTTATACACGTTGCTGCACAGTCATCATATCCCTTGTATAGTAGGTACAATGGGCAACCTTGACAGGCAGGCTGCGGCTGGTAAAGAGCAACCTTATTACGACTACATCAGTCGTGGTGCAGATATACTTTCCAGCGACCGCCCCAAAGAAGCGGGCCGCATGCTGCAACAGTATGTAACGGATAAAAAAATTGCAACCCCTCATGTGATACCATTCAACAAGAAGTAAGTAGTTAGGTATGGTTTGGTATTTCTACGCCCGGTTATCTACCGGGCGTTTTTTGTTGTTGGAGGGGGAATAAATTAATTGTTGCTAAATAACTTATCCATTTTCTCATAAAACCATTTTGTTTTTACTAACTCCTTTGGCTTTAAGTTATATTTTTGAATTATTTTTTTATCAAAATAATCCTTAAGGCTAAAAGATTTTAAAAAGATTTCTATATCATCGGACTCCAAATAAGCAAAAATATTATTTTCTTCATTTTTTGATTTTAATTTCTCTCGTTCAATTTTAAATTCTTGATATGAATCTCTAGATTTTTTGAAGATTGAAATAATCTCTAATTTTTTTTCATTTTTTTGTTTGATTAAATCAGTTATGTATTCTCTTTTATCAAAGCCTTCTAGTTTTAATTCTGAAATATTGTCTGGGTGATACAAATAGTTTTCAAAACAATAATATTCGAGAATATAATAATTGGGAAATGTTTGCCTAATTTTTTGAATTTCAGAATCAATTAAAAAATCTCTATCTCTTAACCCAAAAAATTGCGGCCTAGTACGTACTTGAAAAAATACAGAAGCGCTATCTTTTTCAGCACAAAAAATCACATCTGGAAGCTGAATTTCATTTAATAGAGATTCGTTCATGTTTTCGCAAAAAATCATTTTTTCTTCTGATAGTTTTCCTTTAATTACATCCGTAGTTAATTGAGATACCTTAACTTCTTCCAGACTGTTTTTACAAATAATCTTTGCTAATCCTTTCATCTCATAGCGAATTAGAAGATTGAATTCATGAAAATAAGGGGCGGAAGATGACTTGCATTGAGTGCAGTTGCAAGGTATCATTTCTTCGAACTTTAATTTATTGAAATCTCGATGTATCTCATTGATAGTTTTTCGTATTAGGAAAAGAAATTCTTTTTTGCTTTCTCCGAAAAGTTCGACAGATATTTTGTTTTCAAAATATTTTTCCCTGATTATAGCTCTGGTTCCTTCATATTGCAATACAACTCCATATCTCCAGTATTGACTTTCAAATATGTCTTGATTCATCTTTACAATCAGCCTTGTAAGTATGCCTTTAGGCATGAATTTATAATGCACTTCAAATTTTAAATTTTCGGGTACAGTTTGCCAAGTGTGTTCTATTTCATCTACAGGAAGAAGCCTCGGTATCAAATATTCGTTTTGGGATAACTCAAAGCAAAGGTCAAATTTCTTGTTCTTCATTAAGGTAAGCAACTCTCTAATTTTATGCTTGTATTCTTCCTCTGACCATATTCGTTTTAAGTCGTCAATTGTAAATCGACCTTTTTGATCTATTACATTTTGGTCGTCTAATAATTTATAAACACCATTAGTCAGCCATTCATGATTAAGTATGACTGTATCTTTAAGTTCTATGTCATCTTGAAAATGCAATAGAACACCTAAATCGTGAAAATATTCACTCAGATACAAGGCACTTTCTGTTTTTCTATAATGCTTTCTGCATATTTCTAAATATTGAGATTCAGAGATGTAATTTTTTCCTTCTAGTTTAAGTTGCTCTAACTCTATTCGGATGTCGACCCATTTTTTGGGCAATGGATTGCCAATATGAGGCAAGTTCGATGCAATATGTTTAAGTTTGATTTTTAACTCTTGAAAAGTTTGCTCGTATCCAGATTTTAGACTTATTTTTTGGAAGTCAACAATGTTGGTAAATGTTATTCCGAATTCTTTAATAGGTAATTCTTTGGTAGGTTGATCACATTTATTCAGAACCATTGTGACTGGACTTTTGTCTCCTAAAAGTTTAATTATATTTAGCCAATAATAAAAATCGTCATGACTGTCTTCTTTTCTTGATTCAGTAACCATCATATACATTGATCTTTTTGTCAAAAAAAACTGATGTGTTGAGTGGTAAATTTCTTGACCTCCAAAATCCCAAATATTTATTTGTAAATCCCGTTGAATTTTTGGATTAATTAATTGAATCTCATCTTTAGGTATTATCCATCTATTTATATTAATTCCCTCTGTACTTTGTTCATCTGTTAACTTGAAATTTGAATTAGTTAGAGCCTTAGATATACATGTTTTGCCAACCCTACCCTCTCCTACGATTATAAGTTTGGCTTCATATAAAAAATCTTTTTCTTCTAATTCTATAAAAAAATTTCGTAACGAATCTATTCCTCTTGCGACAATTTCGGGTGGAATCATTTCGAATGGGTTGCCATTTAAAAGTAGCTGCTTCAACCTAGGCATATTAGCGATCTTGGGAGAAAAATCAGTTAACTTGTTAGCTCTTAAATCTAGATATTCTAGATTTTTTATGAGTGCTAAATTCTCACTTATATTTGAAATGGCATTTCCAGATAAGTTTAGCCTGTATAGATTAGAAAGTCTATTAATTGCATCAGGGATATTCGTTATTTTATTTTTATCTTTTTCTTCACAGTATTCATCATTGCTTAAATCTAAGCTTGTGATGTAAGGCATTTCGAAAATCTCGAACGGAATTTCTGTTAAACCGCAATTCCTAAGTTCAAGAAGACCCCACTGGCCTTTTTTAACAGTGCTTAACTTGCTTTTAACTTTGGATTCAATCATTGTAAGAGTTTATGGTTGTGAAATAGATAATGACATTTGGAGCGCATTTCAAATTTGCTAAAGATTAAAACTATTGCGGTAGGATTATTTTGTTAACCAAGAAATAATCTGAGCCGTGAAAAGATCTAAAAGAATATGGAATGTAGATGGATGCTTTTTCTCATGTGGCAAACGGGATTAAATGTGATCGTTAGCTGGAAGATAAAATAGTTTTTTAAAAAAAGAATGTGATTTTTCACGTACCCGGATAAAAATATTGTTCAAATACAGACTACTGAACCTTTAAATTTTGACTGATAAATGTTTGAATTGGAATTGATAATTTGATGTAAAGAGCCCCCATTAACCTTTCACTCCTCTCTATCAATCCATTGGGGTTGACAGCAAACCCAAGGTCATTGATCTTATTTATATTATCCAATATCCCTCTACACGTATCTCGGCTTCGTTCAATCGCCTCACTTTTGCAAGTACATCTGGCAATATTCGTCCCCCTCAAATGTTAACAAGAACAAATAGTTCTGTTAATCTTCATCCGCTTGCTATGCAAGGATTTTTTCGGCGATTATATTCACAGATAAATCCTTTTTATGACCCGATCCTTCTTCTTTCTGCTGGCGGTACTTTTATGCGCCTGCACCACTGCTTATAGCCAAAACCAGCGTATAATAATTATAAAAGGAGTCGTCATTAGCAGTACTACAGGTACGGCAGTCAGCTATGCTACTGTCTCCTTGCCTGGCAACGGTATTAAAACATTCAGCAATGAAGAAGGCAAGTTTATTTTAAAAATACCCGCTGCCAATGTGAAGGATAGTCTTTACGCATCTCATATAGGATATAGATCGGGGAGTGTACGGTTTCGCTTGTCCGATACCAGTCATCTGGAGATAAAGCTGGAAGAAGAAGTGCAGGCGTTGCAGGACGTCGTTATAAAAACCATCAACCCGTTAGATCTCATTAGAAAAGCCATTGCACGCATACCGGATAATTATCCCGCAAAACCCTTCCAGGTAAATGCGTTTTACAGGCTCACCGGGCGAAAAGAAAAAAGAGTTGTTGACCTGTCAGAAGCCGTACTGGATATCTACAATGAAAACTATACAAACAAAAACAAACAGTTTAAAGTAGTAAAAGCACGCCTGGACAAAGACCTTACCGCCTTTGGCGGCATGGATGGCATTGAGTTTGGCGCTAAACCTGAAGATATGATGGAAGCAGATGTAGTAAGTAATGCAGGTAAATCCGGTCTGCTGAGTGAAGACGGCCTGCGTGATCACACATTTGCATACGATGGAAAAGTGGACTACAATGGACGCGAAGCCTATGTGATCTCATATGATCAAAAAGACGGCATTAAAAAATCATTGGATAAGGGTGTCTTGTACATCGATACAAAAAACCTTGCATTCCTCCGGGTCAATGTCTGGAAAAGCCCGAAGGGAATACAGTATTGGGATTTTGGATTTAAGCAAAGGATCCTGCTAAAACTCGTTTCACTGCGTGCGCGGCTTTTACAGGATAGTGGCTATATAACCTATGAGCAGTATGGCGATAAATATTATGTAAGTCATGTTTTCGGTATGGCACGCTGGTATATAGCAGGTGGCAGAAACCAGTTTGAGTTGAATCCCTTACACCTCAAACTCAACTATATTATTACAGGCATAGACACAGGCAACGTAGCCTCCTTCAAAAAAGAGCAAGTACAACACAATTCCCGCATGGTTGAGAGCCAGGCGCCCGATACAAACACCGATAGTACAGATGCCTTTTGGGGTAGTTATAATTTGTTACAGGCCGATTTCAATGTAGACTCTGCCGCTAAAATAATTCGCGCGAATAACGAAACGCTCAATTACAAAAGAATACTTACACGGCAACTGGATAAATACCGGAAAGCAACACCTGCCGATAAAATAGATTCCATCCTTTCTTTTTATTACAACAAGAAGCAATTCAATGGCGCTGCACTCGTAAAATATCAGGGCAACGTCATCTATCAAAAAGGATTTGGAGAGGCAAATAAAACGCGGCATATACCCAATACACCGCAAACACAATTCCGGATAGGTTCTACGTCAAAACAATTTACTGCCATGCTCATCATGCAGTTGGTAAACGAAGGGAAACTAAATGTAGAAGACTCCGCCGGTAAATTTCTGCCCAGGTTTAAGAACGGCAGGGTAACCATTCAGCAATTGCTGACACACCAGGCGGGTATTCCCAATTATCTCCAGAACGAAGCATACACAGCAGAGATACTCATGAAAAATTATACCACGGATGAACTCGTGCAACAGTTCTGTAGCGATTCACTGGAGTTTGAGCCCGGCACACAAATGAAATATTCCAATTCAGGATATGTTGTATTAGCTGCTATTATTGAAAAGATAAGTGGGAAGTCCTACGCAGATGTATTGTCTGAAAAAATATTCAAACCGCTGGGCATGACGCATAGCTACTTCGATAAGAAAGGTAGCGACACCACAATGCTTGCAACCGGGTATGTTTTTGAAGAGCCTGAAATGAGTTACCCCGTACGCAACGAAGTAGGGGCGGGAGGCATTACCTCCACCGCAGAAGACCTGCTTCGCTGGCACAACGCACTCACTGCAAATACGCTGCTGCCCGAAGATAAAATGAAAGAGCTCTTCAAGCCCCGTGTAGCATGGGATGAATGGGATGCCTACTATGGTTATGGATGGATGATTGACCGGCTGCAATTTGAAGCGTCAAAAAAGCATACCATTCAATATCACCCCGGAACAGAAATAGGATTCTACGATATGCTCGTAAGGCAGCCGGATAAGGATATCTTTATTATCCTCCTCAACAACAAAGGCGACTTTCCAAGATTTGATATGACAGACTTGATTTTAAATGTGCTGAATTGATGTATAAAAAACTACTTATGCGCTTTATTCGATATAACGCACTTATGCCAATAGAAAGCACTACAGGGCTAACATAAATTGCCGTTACTTTGTAGTTACTCATTTATGCCTGCGCACAATAAAATAAAGCTATACGATACAAAATCATTCACTGCTAAGTTTATGCCTTCGGATGAATTGCAGGCTCAACTTAAAGGTGACCAGAACAAATTCCTCATCGTAAAAGTAGAGGACATGTACCGCCATGTAAGCCACGCTGTGCCACCGTCGCGCTCGCATACACATACCTGCATTTACCTGACTGCAGGCGAGGCATACATGCAAATAGGCGGACAGAAATGTACGATCCATAAAAATGAAATGTTGTTTGTGCCAGCCGGGCAGGTGTTTTCATTTGATGCATACGATGACAGTAAATTCAACAAGGGATATCTCTGCAATTTTCACAACGATATACTAGTAGGGAAGTTTGGCAAAAGTGATCTGCTGAAAGACTTCGAATTTCTGCGCATCTGGGGCAATTATGTAATACAGCCCGATGCGCAAACAGCTAAGTTTGTGCTACACCTATTCAAACGCATATTGCTAGAATATGTTACGAACGGATTGCAAAACCTGGATATCATACAACCCTATTTTATCACCTTGCTGTGCGAGGTAAACCGCGCATACAAACCCATTGCGCAGGACCGGCCGCCTGCCGCTATGAAGCTTGCCAATGCCTTCCGGGAACTACTGTTTGCACATGCACGTAGCATGCACCTGGTTACAGACTATGCAACTATGCTTCACGTATCTCCCAATCATCTGAACAAGGCCGTGAAAGCCGCTACTGACAAACCCGTTACCCGGTGGATAGATGAAGGAATAATTTTGGAAGCAAAAGTATTGTTGGGGCAGAGCGATCTTTCTGTTAGTGAAATAGCCGCTGCTGTAGGGTTGGAAGACCAGTCTTACTTTACCCGTCTGTTTAAAAAATACGAAGGTGTTACCCCAACAGCTTTCCGTAAGATGATTGAAAAATCCTAAAAACAGCTTTCCCCGTCCTAAAACAGGTATGTTCATGCACGCAACTTTGCGGTATAAAACACACAAAGAATGGAAACGCATGTTGTACCTGAGTTTACACTCATACATGGATTGTGCGCAGTAATGATCGCACTCTTATACATCACCTTTTCTTCATTACTAAAAGAACCCACCAGGCAAAAGCTGAATGCCATTGTTATTGGCGGAGCTGGCGCCACCTACCTCAGCGGAGGACTGGGCGGTTGGGAATTTGCTTTCTGTACATTAATGGTCTTTGTTGCTTTTAAAGGGCTGACGCATTATTATTTCATCGGTATCGGCTGGCTACTGCATTCATGTTGGGATGTGTTGCATCATTTATATGGAAATCCCATTGTACCATTCTCTCCTTCCTCATCTGCCGGCTGTGCAGTATGCGATAGCATATTGGCAATATGGTTCTTTATGAAAGCGCCTCCTGTTACCAACCTTTTCCGGAAAAGAGCGAACACTTTAAAACTACAGTAAACATGTATGCAATAATACTTACGATTCATTCACTCGTGCGCTGGCTTGTATTAGTCAGTATTATCTATGCCATATACCGGGCATGCAAAGGGTGGAAAACAAACAGGACATTTAGCCGTGCAGATAATCTTATACGCCATACTACTGCTACTATAGCGCATATACAACTCTTACTAGGCATCTGCCTCTATTGCATCAGTCCCCTTGTTCAATATTTCCTGCACAGTTATAAAGAGGCTAAACATAACCGGGGAATAAGATTCTTTGGTATGGAGCATAGCACTATGATGTTACTTGCAGTTGTTGTAATTACTATAGGATCGGCATATGCCAAACGGCGCGCTACAGATAAATTGAAATTTAAAACAATGGCTATCTGGTATTCAATAGCCCTGCTCATTATATTGCTAATGATCCCCTGGCCGTTTTCTCCATTGGCATCGAGGCCATATATGCGATAGTGGTGGGATGAATTGTACAATATCGTGCCCTGTTGTGCAATGCACGTAGGGCATGATTTAGCTTGATCATTTCGCTCTGTAGTTCAAAAAGAATAGCAACATTTTTCTAAGCTGCATAGACCATTTCATATAGCAGTTATCTTTATAAATGTAACCAATAATGTAGAGTTGTTTTATTAAGCGTATTTTGGCTGTTTCGACTGAAGATAGTATCAAAACAGGGATGTTATATTTTTTTTGAACCCTGGCAATCATCTTACAGTTAACGTAAGTTTTTCTACAGATGTCTGTAATAATAATGTCTGCTTCATGTTGTTGCAGATACGCCAGCACATTTTTTTCATTACTTGCAGCATAGCAGGTAAAATGACCTGTAAGCTCACCTAATGAAAGCCGGAGTAATAACTCTTCCTCTTCATCATAAGCGACTAGTAAAATATTTTTTTTCTTAGTTGTATTCATGGGGCAAAAAATATAAAGTAGTCTCAAAATAAATGCGCTTGACCGGAATGAATTACGAGCCTATATAGTAAAAACCTCGTTTTGATATTTATTCCTATGCTTTTGCATCTCTCAAATGATCTTATTGGTGCAAAATGGATAGGAATAATCCTTAATACTCAGTTATAAGGTTATTATCAGCAGGTCGTTCTTATAGCAACAAAAGGAGGGCAATGTCAATTGCCTTCCTCTAATTGTTTGTCGCAAGCCTATTGCATGATTGAATATCTATGGCGTGTCCCTGCTACAAAAAGAGTGACTTATACAAAGTCACTCTTAAGCTTGTGCAAAAAAGAGTAAGTAGACATTTAATCTTTTGTGTGCACATGGCATCATCCTTCTAATCGTTGGTCATTCATTCCTGCTGCTCAGGGGATGAATGTTTGTTTTAAGAAGTTTGGTTTTTCATTGATTAATTATTACTGGCATGATTAGGTATTTAAAATTTCCCGGGAACATTGCCGCACCCCATACTATTAAAACATAAAATCTCCTCTTTTTCCTACGCAAGGCCAGGCTTTTTTAAAAAGATAATGTGTAGGAAATATAGCCAAGGAGATTAAGTGTTTTTTTAACAGTAATGTTTTCGCTTGCCTGATTGGTCTGAATCATCCAGGGAATGCTAAAAAAAGAGATGTTGTCTGCTGCAAAAAGTGTATTTATACCTGCAGATATGCGGTGGCTAAAAGTAGGTGACGCTTTTAGCTGAATGGTAGTGTTACAGTTAAAGCGGTACGCGGAGGGTGTTCTTTGCCCGTTCAAATGATTGTAAGAAAGCGTAGCAGAACTGGGGTTAACAAAAGTAGTTGCAGTGCTAATTGAACCATTAGGATTAGAGGCAGAAGCTGGTATCAGCCACATCCAATCTCCGGTATTAAAAGTGCCAATACAATTCGCCTCAATCCATTTCTTTAACTGGTAATTGAATGCAATATTTAACACATGCCTTCGGTCATATTTATACGGGTACCAGACCCCTTTATTCATATCTGGAAATTGCCGGGAACTCCAGGATAATGTATAAGCCAGTTGTGCAGACCACTTCTCAGCCTTCCTCAGCAGTAGTATTTCTGTGCCATAGCTTCGTCCTTTTCCCGTGCGTATGTTATCTTCCCACTGCCGCACATCATAGAATATATTACCGCCTTCTGCGAAGTTGGTAATATGTTTCATCGTTTTACAGTAAACATCTACAGAAAGACGTAAATCCTTACTGATCTTTTTCTTATAGCCAAGATTAATCGTATTGCTTTGTGCAGGAGGCAGCATCCTTGTAGACGGAACCCAGAAGTCGCTGATTGCGCCCAGGTCCAGCCTGCTCACCTGGTGCAGAAACTGGTTCATCCTGGCATAAGAAAAAGTGAATTGGTTAGTTTGTAAAAAACGATAGGACATAAACAGCCGGGGCTGTAATGAAGTATGTGTATAATCCCGGTAGAAATACCTGTTTAGGTAAACAGCAGGTCTTATAAAAAATGAAGTAAACGGTTTTATTTCCTGCTCGCAAAACAAGCCATACGTTTTGTAAGACATTGGTTGTATATCATTTTCTACAAGATTTAATTGTCTTACTTCTTTACTGGCAATCGTATGCAACGGCTGTATAGTAGTAGAAGAGCCGTTTGCACCTATCTTAAGCCGTACGTTTTTGATAGAAGTAATGTCCATCTGAGTTTTAGCTTCAGCCTCCGTAATCGATGCTTCATTCGTAAAAGAAATTCTTTGGGGGTATTCGTTATGGAATCAATCGCATTGCCCTGATCTACATCAGCTATTGTTTTATACTTGCTGATACCTGCGTAGGTATTTAAAAAGACTTTATTGCTCAAAGCATAGTTCCAGCTAATATTTGCCATGCGATTACCCCAGTGCTGTTGTTTCAGTACACTCTCATTTTTCAAATTTAGCAAATCGTTTCCTGCATACCCGCTTAACATTATTTTATGCCGGCTATTAATTAACTGCGTAACCTTTAAATGAATATCATAGAAATTAGCTTTATAGTCATCCTCCAGTAAACGTATTACCGGAGTTCGCCAGCTTTGCCTTACAGAAGCCATGATGGCTGTTTTATTTTTTATCAAAGGCCCTTCTATAGTAAAAGCTCCTGCAAGCAGACTTGCAGATGCTGTTCCTTGCCACTTTGCCATATTGCCATCCTTAGTAGTTACTTCTGTAACACCGGAAAGCGCATCGTTAAGGTAAGCAGGAAAATCATTTTTAAATTGCCTGATCGTTTTCATTGAGGTCTCATTCACAATAGATATCTCGCCCAACAAATGAGTGGGATTATACACCCTGCTTCCATCCAGCAAGAAAAGATTGTGACTAGGGTCCCCTCCTCGCACCACCATTTTGCCCATCAACTCCTGCGTTTCAATATTGCCTGGCAGCAGGTACACAGACCGTACCGGGTCGGCATCACCAAGCACATTTGTATAAGCATTGGACAGATATTTACTAGCTATAGAGCCACCATCTTTTAAAAGCTTGTTTGCTGAGGAAAGTTTTACAGCAGGTAAAGTATCGCTTTGTATTGCCAGGTTCATTTGCTTGGAAGCACTAATGGTTACCTCAATCGTTTTAGGAGGATAGCCTGCATATAGAACTGTAAGCTTGTGTACACCAGCAGGCAATGACATAGTATAATAGCCCTTTATGTTTGCCTGGCATACAAGGCCCGAAGGAAATGCCTTAATAAATGCAAATGGTAAAGGCTCCAGGCTTACTCTTTCCTGTACGTACCCGCTCAGGTAATAATGCTCAAGGAGGCTGCCCTTTTGCATAGGTAACGCTGCTGGCGCAAGAATGATTTTATTATTTTTTACTTTAGCCGAAATTTTCTGACCTGCAAGCAATGCATCCAGGACCTCACCAAGCGTCATGTTTTGCCTCGGTAACGTAACATGCTGTTTGTTTTGTATAAAAGAGGGAGAAAACTCTATGATAATCTTATTTTCATCACTTACCTGTTGGAGCAATGAAAAAACAGATCCTGTTGTTTGCGACAACTTGATCTGTTGTGTATATATGCTTTGTTGGCTGAAGGAAACTACAGGATTATATAAAAGTAAGAGCAACAAAATAGTGAGACGTGATTTCCTTTTTTGTAAAAACCACCTCCGCTGCCATACACAGGTATTCGTAGTATAGTTTTCTATCGTGTGCTCCCTATTTGTTTAATATATTAAATACGTAGTGTTTACCTTTTTATATTGTAAACCGGTCAGTATTGATATTTCATCTAAAACTTGTGTAAGCGGCTGCTCGTGAAATGTGCCGGTAATACGCAGGTGTCCCATAGTTGTATCAGATAATATTACATCCACTTTATAAAAATCAGCCAATTCTGCTGCAACAACAGAAAGCTCTTTCCCGGCAAACTTTAACTCGCGTGTGTACCACGACAGATAATTAGAATCCTGTACTACAATAGTAGCAAACTGCTTTCCATTGAAAACTGCTTTCTGTTGCGGGTTTAGCAAGCAGTGTAGCGACGTGTCAGTCTTGCTTGAAAACAATACACTGCCTGACGCAACCACTACCTGATCAGCATTGCCACTTGCATGTACAAGAAAAGATGTGCCCTTTACCTCTATAAAAGATTGCTCCGTCTGTATGCGGAACGGGAGTCTTACATTGCGTTGCACCATAAAAAAAGCTTCCCCCTTTAGGAATATCTTTCGCTCGCGTCCATCAAATTTAATTGGGTATTGCAACGTAGCGCCCTTACGTAGTATAACGTGTGAGCTATCCGGCAATACAACCTCCTGGTTTTGCGTCAGCGCTTCTATCTGGGTCAGCTTGCCATTGTTTATGCGGAAGAGCAAGCTGCTGATAAGAAGAATGAGTGCCAAAACAGATGCCGCTATTACCGATTTTCGTAAATGGGTAACGCGGCTACCTGCTTTTGCTAACGAGGCATTGGGAGATGCATAAGTTATGGGAGCAGCAATACGTTTGTCCACTATATCCCATGCAGCAGCAATATTAAAAGTTGGCTCCTGTAATGCAGTAGTAGTTTGTTGCCAGACCTCCTCAAACAGCTTAAACGCGTTATCATTTTCTACAGAAAGCAGACGCCATTCATTTAGCTGTTTACATGATGCCTCATCTGCTTTATTTTGTAAATGATCGATAATGATGTCCTTAATATTACCGGGGATCTCTTTCATGATCTTATATTAATAACTAAAAAACGGCCATTCTTCCTACGTGTAAGGTAGTTTAAATGAAAAAAAATAGTAACCAGTTTTTTGCACTCTTTGCAAAAGCCCGCAGCATCTTCATTGCCTTCCATAACTGGTTATTGACAGTTTTTACAGAAATGTTTAATGTATCTGCGATCTGTTGGTTCGTCATATTGCCCAACCTGTTAAGCAGGAAAACCTCTTTGCATTTGATTGGCAACTGGTTAATGCCGTCTTCAAGTAGGCCGGAATAATTTACCGGATTACCCGCATTCGCTGTTTCATGTGTCAGCCAGCCATCCTCATCAGGTATATTACAGTCCATCAAAGGCTCAACCGGCAACTTATTTTTTTTAGAAAGATGGGTTAAACAGTTGTTTCTGACTGCAGCAAAGAGATAATATTTAATAGAAACAGAAGTGATTAAGTCTTTTCTTTTTTCCCATATAGTAACGAAAACATCCTGCACAATGTCTTCGCTCAGGTCTTTATCTTTTAGATAACCTAGTGCGTATTTACAAAGTGGAGTATAGTATTTTTCAAACTGGACCCGAAACTCGATGTACTGTTTTTTCACTTCCACAAGAATCATTTTGGTTACAAGAATAAAGGCAGCAAGCCGATGGATGATAAAGTTGGCTAAATCGTAAGTCTCAATGATAAAATTAGAATTTTCCATTGATGATAAAATCAAGCAAATTTTTTTACAAATGATTTTATGAATGAAATAGCATTCAAACTAATCTGGATGATTAGCTGAAACGTAATGGCAGCAAGTGTTTTGATTATGTTGAGCTATGATAAAAAAAATATTTCAAGATGGCCTTTTATAATGTTTTCATCTCTTTTTGTTTAATTTTTTAATATAAAAAAATAAACAGCGTAGGAAGAATGAGCATAATCCAGTTTATTATATAGGCGTACTGTAAAGGATGCACATGGATTTATTTTTTGCAGTAAGATTTCATTCGTCATGCACACCATGCCTGTTATGGGTAGAGACGGGCTACTGTGCTTTAATGGGGAGTTGAAGCATCTGTACTCAGGTACAGGATCAGGCCCTTCCTATTGGAGGGGCTTGATTTTTTTTCTTTTAAAAGCAGGAGTCAACTCCGGCTGTATTGTTATGCCTATGCCGGAAAAGATAAATAACAGGTGGAGGAAATGCCTAAGTGGATGATTGTTTTTCTTGCGGGAGATTTTCCTTCGGTTTATCCTGAAGCGAAGAAAAACGTACATGCTAAAGTAGCAGTTGTTAAAAACTGTTTGTTGAATTCTGCAACTTAAGTTAACCAAAAGGTTCACGAACCCCTATGTAAAGAGCAGAGGAGTGTTTCCTTATATTCTTTTTGATCATCTCGTTGTTTTCATGGTTGAAGACTTAATTTGATAGCATGGTATATCTGCCAGGTATCGGAGCACGGTTGATAAATACAGATATTCGCTGGTTATTACCTTTAATTGATTTTATTTTTCCGAATAACTGGTCTGCATCAAACTTATTGTAATAAATAATGCTGACGTCTCCTACAGATTTCACTTTCCCTTTTGGATCATGAATGTCAAAGACGTTATAATACTTTACCTGTATATCTCCAATGGACTTTAAAGTACCCTTTACATCGTGTACGTCAAATACATTGTTATACGCAATTTTAATATTACCAATGGATTTTACTCTTCCGGGTATATCATTTATATCTAGCTTATCGAAATAAGTAATTTCAGGCAGGCTATCTGTATCGTATGCATCGCAGCCATCTAATGTTGTCATATATATAATATCGCCATTGCCATTTAAGCCAACCAGCAGGCGATTGTTTAGTTCTAACTCTATAAAACGAAAATTGTCAGAGCGGTAAGAAAGGCTGAAACGTGCCCGCGTAATAGTTTGCGCGTGAGATACAGCAACGAAGCAGCAAAAGATAATAAAGAAGAGTATATTTTTTTTCATACAGTAAAAATTTCTGGTAATTAATACTAAGTTCATGCCTAGGTTCAATTTTCCAACGCCGCCTGTCTTAATTAACAAAAAATTGAACGTTGATTTTCTGCCCTGCTGTGTCCCACATTCTTTGTCTGTGAAAATGTAAGATAGAGCCGGAGGCTCGCCAGAATGGTAGTAATGGATCATGATAGAAAAAGAGCCGCAGAGCGGCGACAGATATGATGAGCATAGCGTTGTCTGTCGCTCCTCTGAAGCGCTGGCTCATATTATAAATCAGCTACAGATTTGTCGTCCCTCTGGGCAATGTCATTAAGTTAAGAAACTAACCACAAAGAGCGCAAAGCTATTTCACAAGGGACACAAAAGGAAGCCCTTGTGCCCTTTGTGTTACCATTGTGAGCCTTGTGGTTAACTTAATGATATTGCCAGATGGGGTTGAACTATAGCATAAGATATGGGTGCGCAGTAAGCCTGCATACCAGGAAACAAAAGCAATAGAAATAATCATTTCTTAATAATAGTTAGCTGTTTCCTTTGCGCAATATCCCCTATGGCAGAAATCAATTGCTTCCAAAAACGATTATTAATTTTTTGTAATGTAATTATCAATCAATCATTAAATCGACTGAACAACACAGGGTATAAAAGTTTCTTCGGTTTCCTTTGCACAAATTTTTTTTCATGTCTGGCTTAAGAAAACTACTCTGCTTACTTCTGTTAACTATTTCCCTTTCCGGCATAGCTCAAACAACCGGCTACACAATTAAAGGGACCGTTTCTGACGATAACACAAAAGAATTATTAATAGGCGCCACTATCCAGTTAAATGCTATAAAAGCAAGCACACAACTGGATGGTTCTTTCCTGTTGAAAAATATTAAACCTGGTACCTATAAACTTTCCTGCCATTATGTAGGCTATGCAGACAAAGACACAACGATAGTTGTGAGCGGCGATATGCAGTTAAACCTGTCTGTGCCAGTTGTAACAGCAGGTCTTTCCTCTGTAACGGTACTAGGCAAAAGAGATGTGGAATCAGATGCATTTGCCAGGAAAACGGAAAAGAACGCAGTAGGCGTAATGAATGTAATATCTGCAAACGCTATCCAGCAATCGCCGGATGTAACCATTGCAAACGTACTGCAGAGAGTCTCCGGTGTATCACTCGAGCGTAGCACAAGTGGCGAAGGCCGTTATGCTATTATCCGTGGTATGGACCAGCGTTATAACTATACGTTGGTAAACGGCATTAAAATACCAAGCCCGGATAATAAATACCGTTATGTACCTATGGATATCTTCCCGTCTGATCTTGTAGAAAGGGTAGAGCTGCATAAAACATTGTCTCCTGATATGGAAGGTGATGCAGTAGGCGGTGTAGTGAATATGGTAATGAAGAGTGCGCCGGCTACAGGCTTGTATCTGAAAGCAAGTGCATCCGCAGGCGTAAGCCAGAACCTGCTGGACAATGGGTATGATAAATTTCCGGCAAATGCAGTGAATAAAAAATCTCCTTTCCAGGTAAACGGGCCCGCTTATAACGCAACGCCGCAAGACTTTACAAGAGATAACTATAACTACACGCATTCATCCAATGCACCGGTCAACAGCTTTGCAACGCTGGCTATAGGCGATCGGTTTTTCAATAAGAAACTGGGTGTAATGCTGGGCGCATCTTACCAGAATGTATATAAAGGATACAATAGCCTGTTTGTGCCTGCAGAAGCATTGCTAAGTGATGGTACATTCCTGCTGAAACAAGTAAACGTAAGAAATTACAATAGCCATCTTACACGTACCGGTGGAAGTTTGAAACTGGATTACGCCATTAACCCGAATCATTCCATCAGCTTGTACAACCTCTATGTAAATATGAAAGAGGCACAGGCACGTACAACAAATGATACCATCATTTCTTCTAACAGAACTTTTGGTACAGGACAGGTATGGTACTATGGCAGATCGAGATACCAGGATCAGTCCATCTACAACTCCACATTGCAAGGCAATCATAAGTTTAACAATGGGTTTACTGCTGACTGGTCTGCTGTGTATTCCAGGGCAACGAACAACCTGCCTGACTTTGGTGAGTATGAGCACCGTGGCGGTCTTAACCCGGACCATACAGCATTGCCAGACATCATCCAGGATTTTAAACGCGCATGGTGGCATAATAGTGACAGGGATATTGCCGGTTATCTGAACCTGCATTATTCATCCAACTTCAATACTATAGCTTACACTGTAAGCATCGGTGGATTATATAGAGATAAAAAACGTGAGAATACATACGATCAATACACACTGACGCCAGTATTTGACAATGGGCAGCAACAGTTGTGGAACGGTATTTACAATTTTCAGTGGGCTGTAGCCAATCCGAAAGGTTCCTACGAAAGTGCCAATAATTACACTGCTTACGAAAAGATCAAAGCTACATACGCGATGATTAAATTCAAAGTAAAAAAACTGGAAACCATTGCCGGTGTGCGTATGGAAAATACAAACCAGGGATATAATACAAACCTGCCTGCAACTATAGAAGGTAAAACTGCTTCATACAATTATACAGACGTATTGCCAAGCGTAAACTTCAAATATGCGCTTAATACAAACACCAATCTTCGTCTCGTGTACTTCAGTGCAGTGAACAGGCCAGGCTTTTTTGAGCCTGTACCGTATTCTATGCAGGGAGATGATTTTGATGAGCATGGTAATTTCCACGTGAAACACGCGACAGCACAGAACGTAGACCTGCGCTATGAGCTGTTTACAAAATCTAACGGGCAGATCATGATCGGTGGTTTCTACAAACACATTAACAACGCTATAGAGTATGGTTTTGATTTTACCGGGGCGCAAACACAAACATTCTACCAGCCATCTAACTATGGTAATGCAAGCAACTTTGGTTTTGAAGCAGTGGTAGAAAAGTACATAGGCTCATTTGGTTTCAGAGGTAACTACACGTACACCAACTCCACTATCTCTACTACTAAAAGATTGCCGTATAAAGATGCGAACACATCTGCACAGGTACGTATAGTAGAGGAAAAACGCCCGCTACAGGGACAGTCTGCACACCTGGCAAACGCTGCGCTTTTATATAAGAATACAAAAACAGGAACAGATATACAATTTAACTGGCAGTTTACCGGCAAGCGTATTGCGCTTGTATCACCTTACTACGGCATGGACTATTGGATGAAGTCAGCACACCTGTTTGATGTATCGGCAGAACAAAAACTGGTAAAACACTTTTACATTTTTGCCAAAGTGCAAAACCTGTTCGACGCGAAGTACCAGGTCTACCTGAATAAACAACCAAGTAATATCAGCGTAATGCCGTTCCAGGATATAGCAAGTGGTAAAACACTGGTGCAGCAAAACCAAACGGGCAGAGTGTATCAATTAGGTATCCGTTACGATCTGAGTAAATAAAACGATTATCAACTTATTCCTTTTTTATTTCAAACACTACAATACAATGAAAAAGAGCTTAGTAGCAATCAGCTTTTTGACATTTGCATCCGCTGCGCTGATCTCGTGCAGCAAATCAGGCGATGATGGTGCAAATATTTCTAAACCATTAACGGTGATAGGCCAGGCTATTTCAAGCGATACGCTGCCAATGAAAGACGCCAGTGGTAACGCCATTCCGCTGAAGGGTACCATGTTATCCGGCAAGACCTATCATATTATGGCAAACGTATCTGTGAATGCAGGCGATACGCTGTACCTGCAACCAGGTGTTACGGTGCTGGTACATGGTAATGGCAAACAAGGCAGCAGCCCTATGTTCCTTGTAAACGGAACGATCATCAGCGATGGTACAAAAGAGAAGCCAAATACATTTACTGTATTTGAAACAGCAAGCACACCTAAATCTAACAGCACATACCTGAGCGATGTAGCAAATGATCCTGCATACAAAGGTTATTGGAGCGGCTTCCAGGGTACACCTACGTGTAACCTGATGGCATTCCGCTGGACACATATAGAATATACCGGTGGCCCTTACGGCAGCAATGCAACATTGTTCAGCGCTGATCCGGGCGATCCTACACCTACTATTTACATGAACGTAAATCCATCATCTCCTTATGGTAAATTGATCGTAGAAGATTCATGGTTGTTCGGAAGCCTGGATGACTGTATTGGTAAATGCCAGCACGTATATGTGAGCCTGATGAGAAATACATTGAACAAACTGGGCGGTACAGGTGGCGAAGGCATTAATCTGAAAAATGATTGCTATGGCGACATGGCGTATAACTTCTGCTATGGTGTAGCTACCAACGGTCTGAAAACGGCTGGTATAGATGGTTCATCTACTGTGGTAAACATTTACAACAACACACTTGTAAACTGCGGTTTCCGCCAGAAGAAAGCAACACGTAATGGTTCTATCAATACAGAAACAAATGCGGGTGGCTTTATCTACAACAATATCATTGTAAACTGTAAGCAAGGTTTAAGGATCTCTTACCTGTCAGAAAAAGGCAGACCAAGCGATACCCTGAATACTTCTTATGGTAACAGCCTTACTTACATAGGCACTAGTGCGAAAGATGTTACAGGCAACAATCCGCTGATGATCTACATTGAACCTAAACAGTTCACTAAAAAACAGCCATACGATATCAATGGATATGTAAATGGCCTAGATTCTTCTAACGGTACAAACCTTGGCTCTAACGTAATAGATACAGCTAAGTACAACCCGGTGTTCAGGAACTATGACGCTGTGGCAAATGCAAAAGGTACAGCTTACCTGTACTCTGTAATTCCTGCCGGTGCAGACTTTCACCTAAGCAGCAACTCGCCTGCATTAAGCCAGGGTGTGTTTAAAGGCGGTAGCGGTCTTAACGCTATGCCTGCTAAAGCAAAAGCAACCCTGCTGACTAAATATGGTTTCCCGATGACAGTGTTGTCAAATACCGGTGGTACTGATGCTGCGCTCATCACACCTCCTAACAAAGACATGGGTGCATTCCCGTCAGACGGTTCAGGTAACCAACATACTTACTAAATAGTTTTTTAGTTGTTCAATTAAAGGAGAACGGTTTCTCGTTCTCCTTTTCCTTATAAGAAAGTTTCAAATGAAAAAAATAACCTTACTGGCGCTTGCATATTGTTTGCTCTGCGTAGCCTGCTCCAAGTCCGGCAGCAACCCAGGAGACACCACCAATCCTCCGGTAGTGCCGCCATCTGTATCGCCAGAAGACACCACACCTACTACCAAATACGATATTACACAGCTAGGCATGACGCAGTTGTTTGAGTCTGCACCGGTTATTACCAAAATGATCCGCCAGGATTATAATGAACTTTCCGGTGTGGCAGGAAGTTCGCTGAACAAGGGGCTTTTGTACATGCACAATGATGGTAAGAACTCGCCGATCATTATTACCAACGCAAAAGGGGAAGACCTGGGCAGGATCGTACTGGATAATGTAAATACAACCAACCCGGAAGACATAAGTGTAGGGCCAGGGCCTGATGCGGGGAAAACATACATATACTTTGCTGATATTGGCGACAACAAAAACTCAAGAGCTACTATTGTCGTGTACCGGGTAGAAGAGCCGGTGATCAGCAACCCGACAGCACAAACGGAAATTCATATTTCCAATGCTGCCAAAATAACGTTGAAATATCCATCTTACTCATATAATGCGGAAACCATACTGGTAGATCCCGTTACCAAAGATCTTTTTATAGCCAGCAAAGAAACTGCAAAGAGTACACTGTACCGTGCAGCATATCCGCAATCAACCTCTACTACCATAAATCTTGAGCCTGTGCTGAAAATGCCGTTCGACCTGCTTACCTCAGGCGACATAGCTGCTGATGGCTCTGCCATACTGCTACGCAACAAAGGGCAGGTATGGTATTGGAAGCGCCCTGCAACGCAAAGCATTGTACAGGCGCTGCTGATAGCACCGGATATGGCGCCATACGCAGGCAATGAGCACCAAGGAGAAGGTATTTGTTTTGCTGTGGACGGCAGCGGCTATTATACCAATACCGAGATAAGGGATTATCCCGGTGCAGTATCAAATATTTCATTCTATAAAAAGAAATAATTCATGCTTATGAAAAAAGCTTCCATGATTTTGCGCAATGTCTGCATTGCATTGCCGCTGATGGCAACTATTGCCACCACCGGTTGTAAGAAAGAGGATAAAGCGGCTGAAGATAACATGCCCGCTACCATCCAGTTTATTTTTACGTCTGATGCACACTATGGTATTACCCGTGCTGCATTCCAGGGAAAAACAAAAGTAGATGCACATGTAGTGAATGCTGCAATGGTGGCACAGATGAATACATTGCCGGGAGTGACCTTGCCGGGTGATGGCGGTGTGAATGCCGGGCAAAAGATCAATTCTGTTGATTACATTTTCGAGGCAGGAGATATTGCAAACAGGATGGAGACAAGTGCAAGCGTACAAACCGCAGCAGCATCCTGGGAGCAGTTTAAAATAGACTATCTGCAAAACCTGACAGTGAAGAATAGTAAAGGAAAGAATGCTGAAATGCTGATGGTTCCGGGCAATCACGATGTGTCTAATACCATTGGCTATTATGCAACCATGAGCCCGCTTACAGATGCATCCTCTATGGCTGCTATTTACAACCAGGTGTTTAATACGACTACAAAAACAGCGGCTAACTACAGCTATAAAAATGACCGTATCAACTATTCAAGAGAGATCGGTGGCGTTCATTTTTGCTTTATACAAATGTGGCCGGATTCAAGCGTACGTGTATGGATGGAAAAAGATCTGCAAAATGTAGCTACAACTACGCCGGTTATTATTGTGGCGCACGATCAGCCCGCAGTTGTAACCAACCATTTCACAAATCCGAACGGAGATCATTCCATTAATACCACAGATAAGTTTGATAACGTGCTGGATGAAGTGTTGAAAAGTGGTACTACAGCTACCGGTTCTGACATAACAGAGCAAAGAGGCTTCGTAGCTTTCCTGAAGAAGCATCCGAACATAAAAGCTTACCTGCACGGGCATGTACATGAGAGTAAGTATTATACCTATACCGGCCCGGATAATGATGTGTCATTGCCAACTGCCGGCGCAGACTCACCGATGAAAGGTGTGGTGTCCTCAACGGATGAAACAAAGTTGACTTTCCACTTCGGTACATTGGATACTAAAACTAAACAACTTACACTAAGAGAGTGCTATTGGAATACCAACCCATCTAACCCGGCTGCGCCTGTACAATGGGGTAATATGGTAACAATCTCTTTGAAATAAGAGCATTAAATTTGGTTATTATATTCGTTAATCAGAATGAATAAGAGCAGAATATAATTCTGCTCTTATTTTTATCATCAGTATGAAAAAGAGTGCCGGCTTATTCTTTGCCGTATTAGTAAGCGTGTGCGTAGCAGCGCAAAAAGTAAACCTTGTATTTGTATCTGACCTGCATTATGGTATTACGCGCCCTCATTTTCGCGGGCAGGATAGCGTAGAGGCCTTTGTAGTGAACCGTGCCATGGTTGAAATGATCGATACTTTGGACCGGTTACATTTCCCGGCTGATAAAGGAATACAAGCAGGTAAAAAAATAGGAAAGCCCACCGGTATTGTTATTACCGGCGATATTGCAAACAGGCAGCAACCGCCTGTACAATCCGCTGCTGCATCCTGGCAGCAGTTCCTGGACGATTACCAGCACCGACTACACTATACATTGTTCCCGTTGCCCGGCAACCATGATGCCTCTAATGCTATCGGGTATCCCAAAAAAATGGAGCCGGCGCATGATGCAACTGCAATGGCTGGCATTTATAACATAGCCATGCATAAAGCGGTCTCAGCGAGTGAGTATAATTACGCGACTCAAAAGATCAATTACTCCCGTGATGTGAATGGGGTACACTTATTATTTGTGAACATCTGGCCTGACTCGTTAAACAGGATCTGGATGGAAAAAGACCTGGCAAAAGTAAGCGCCAATACACCCGTGCTGATTTTTGCGCATGATCCGCCGGACGGGGATGCCAAGCATTTTATAAATCCCAATGGCGAACATGATATTAACGCCACTGACAATTACGAAAATCTCTTAAGCGAAGTACATAAAGATAAAAACAGGAAGAGTACGGATAAAGAGCAGTTGGGGTTTGATGCTTTTTTGCGTGCCCATCCTAATGTGAAAGCATACTTTCATGGTCACCAAAATTTCTGTGAGATGTATGATTATAAAGGTGTGAAAGGGAAACTCTCTCTACCTGTGTTTCGTGCAGACTCGCCAATGAAAGGAGAGAAGTCGCGCCCTGATGAGCATAAGCTTTCTTTGCAGGTAATTAGCTATGATCTTGCACAGCGCAAGCTGACTGTTCGCGAATTGTTTTGGAACAAAGCGGATGGAATACCTGAATGGGGTAAGATGCGGACTATAAGATTATAAATAAATTCCCGCTATAAGGTATAGCAAGATATTTCACGTAAAGAGTAAGTATCGCAAAGGACACGGAGATTACGCAAAGAACACAGAGTCGCACTGGGTCTCTCCTATGTGCGCTATGCAGTCTTGAATGAATCACTATTTGCTATTACGATAAAGCATAGAATTTGCCCTATGTGACTATGTATCTAATGTGCCTATGTGGTTAAAAAAGGTTCCGCTTCCATCAATCTCAAATATTAAATCTCAAATTTCAAATCAATAGCCGCTAAGAAGTATCGCAAAGGACACGGAGATTACGCAAAGAACACAGAGAATTGCGCCGCGGCTCTTCTATGTGTCCTATTGTGTCCCTTCGGAGAAACAGGTACATTGTTGCTTATGTGCGTGCACTTTTGTCCCCTGGACGTTCTTTTATATACCCCAATAGCCATGCAGAGAAACCTACCAACATACCTATGTGTTTAAAAAACTCCGCTTCCCCCAATCTCAAATATTAAATCTCAAATTTGAAATCAATAACTGCTAAGAAGTATTGCCACAGAGACACAGAAACACAGAAGTAATACAAGGAGTCGCGTAGCGGCTCTTCTATGTGTCCTATTGTGTCCCTTCGGAGAAACAGGTACATTATTGCTTATGTGCGTGCGATTTTGTCCCCTGGACGTTTTTTTATATACCCCAATAGTTGTGCAGAGAAATCTGCCAACATACCTATGTGTTTAAAAAAACTCGCTTCCATCAATTTCAAATATTAAATTAATAGCCGCTAAGAAGTATTGCCACAGAGACACAGAAGTAGTACAAGGAGTCGCGGAGCGGCTCTTCTATGTGTCCTATTGTGTCCCTTCGGAGAAACAGGTACATTATTGCTTATGTGCGTGCGATTTTGTCCGCTGGATGTTCTTTTATATATCCCAATAGCCGTGCAGAGAAACTTGCCAACATACCTATGTGTTTAAAAAACTCCGCTTCTATCAATCTCAAATATTAAATCTCAAATTTGAAATCAATAGCCCGTGTTGGGAATGTGCAGTATGGTAGCGGTAATTATTTCTTTTTTACGCGTTTGTTACGTGCGACCAATAAAAAGACCACGAACAAAACAACAATGTTTTGGAGCAGAAAGTAAGGCATAGATATATTTTTTGCAGCAGGCAATAAAAATACATTAAATAGCATATTATCCAAATTGTATGTGGGGTAGCCCTCTAAAAGCCTTGGCCATGTATGAAAAATAGATACTATATCTTCCAATCGTAGTATATTACTGCCAGATATAGCATAATTTTTATCTGTATGAGCAAACTAACTACCTGCCTGCTGGCCTGTATGGCTATCCTTATCTGCGACGCAACCATTACACAAGCTCAGGCCCGGCAACAAAACGGTGAGGAGCCAGCGATTGCTAAAGAGCTTTCTGCAAGAGACAGTTTATTGTTTAATATAGTTTTTTCATCCTGCGATACCGTAGCATTAGAGAAATTGCTGACGGCTGATTTTAGCTTTTTTGCAGATAAAGGGCTTTCCCAACAAACATACAGGCAAACGCGGGCAGACTTTCTGCAAAACATTAAGCGTTCCTGTGCAGACATGGGGAACCACACTGTGCGCATGCGTCGCGAAGTGGTAAAAGGAACCATGCAAAGTTTCCTGCTCAGTGATGCTGTAGCTGTACAAACAGGCGTACAAAGATTTTATCGTATAGCAGACGGTAAAGAAAAGCTGGTAGAAGAGTCGAAGTTTACCCGTAACTGGCGAAAAGAAAACGGTACATGGAAGCTGGCGAATGAAACGGATTTTCTTGTCAATACAAATCCTGATGCCATTGCAGCAGATCGTTATTTACCACCTGCTTATGTGCCGGGTTCTGAAGAGCTGCTCCGCACGGTGACACGGCTGGATAGCCTGTACTTCGATACATACAATACTTGCAAGATGGCTGCGATGGATTCGCTTACTGCGGAAGACATTGAATTTTATCATGACCGTAGCGGAATATCCACGTCTAAAAAAGACCTGCTAGCCTCTATACAAAAAAACATTTGTAACAAAGTCACGCGCACATTAACGCCGGGAAGCATAGAAGCGTACGAAATACCCGGGTATGGTGCAGTAGAATTTGGCTACCATAGCTTCCGCAATATCAGCGAGCCTGGCGAAAGTCACCCAAGTAAGTTCGTTATCATCTGGCGGTACAAAGACAATCGTTGGCAAATAGCACGTGTTATCAGTCTACATTAGCATCAAGACTACATGGGTTAGGCAGAGCGTAATAAAACATAGCTCCTGTAGCCGTATTCTCAGCAGAGATGCGGCCACCAAGCAAAGTGATTAGATCGCGGCATACGACCAGCGCCATACCAGCGCCCTTTCTTACTCCCGGCTGAAGGAAAGATTCGAATAGATTATTCAGTATAGCCGGGTCAATGCCCGGGCCATTATCCGCCACAGAAATAATGATCTCGTTACGCCTTTGCTCACTGTATATATTTATTTCTCCTCCCGGCGGAGTGTATTTAACCGCATTCTGAATAAGGTTACGGTTTACAAATTGTATAATCTCCGCATCAGAAGAGATCACCAGCGGGCTTACGTTGTTATGAAGCGTAATATTTTTTTCCGTAATAGTGCCTTGGAAAAGATCCAGCGTCTCTGTCACCTTCTGATAGATGTTTACCGGCTGCGGATTAAAGACATACCCGGCTTTTTGTAGCCTGATCCAGCTAAGCATGTGGTCAAACACACCTAATACACGCCTGATCTCATCGTCCAGGTTGGCGTATAAGTGCTGCAACTCTTCTGGTTTTAACGTCTCGTTTTGCAACGCCCATACCATCATAGAAATAGTATTAAGCGGAGCGCGGAAATCGTGTGCGATCATCGTGATCATCTTGCTCTTAAACGCCGCGTTCAGTTGCAACTCCTGGTTCTGAGAGCCTATTTTGTTATTGAGTAATTCCAATGTCTTGCTTTGTTGCCTGTACTTCAGGTACAAAGTGAGTATAATGATCGTAAAGAGCAGTACAACAACTATCAGGATCAGTAGTAAGTTTATTTTATTGCTGTTGTTGTCATTGATCAGTGATAGCTTTTTGTTCTGGTCTTGTATGGATTGGTATTTAAGATAATCGCCGATAAAGGACTTGGTCGCATTATTATTGTCATCCAGTATGGCTACCAGCTTTCCCATGGTTAGTAGCAGGTTGGCAGAATCTTTTTTTGTTTCATAGCACCGGCGCATATGCTCCAGCACTTCCAGCAGCCAGAAGTTAAAACCATTATGCTCCGCCATACTATACATGTCCTGGTAAACAGTAAGCGCACTATCCGTCTCATTTTGTTTTAGAAATAAAGTTGCCAGCAAGTTCAGCCCCTCCAGCTCATGATAGTCCCACTCTTTTTGCCGTGCAATAGAAATGAATTTTTCAATGGTAACTTTTGCCTTGTCCAGTTCCAAATTATTCAGCATCCTGTTTGCCTTCACCTGCTGCACAAATAGTAAAGTTCTTTCGTCTTTATACTTGCCCGCAATAGACGTGGCCTTCTGCAAATAATAATCGACGGAGTCAGCAGGCATAGGAACCATTTCCGCATAGTTAGCATACATCATCGCCATTACAGAGTCCCGCTCTATAGACTTTCCTAAGGTAATGGCCTTTTTTGCATACAGTGATGTTTGCGAAGAGTCGTCTGTAAAGCTGTAAGCAATGGCTGAGTTCATTAATATCTGCACCATCTGCCCTGTGTCATCCAGGGCAGTATAACCATTATACGCCTTCATAAAGTAATCGAGTGAACCGCTGTAAAGTCCCCTCAGCATTAGCCCGACCGCAATATTATTTAATGCGCCGGCCTCGCCTTTTGCATAGTGTAACCTTTCTGAAATAGCTTTCGCTTTCATACCATAGTAGAAAACGCTGTCTGCATTTTGCATGTGCAGCAAAAAACCGATCCTGTTAATGTGGTCTATATACTGAAAACTGTCCCTGGGTTGTAGCGATAGACGCCGGAGTGTTTCCACCTCCTGCATTTGTGCATGTAAGGAACCAAACCATAAAAGACAAAGCAATATTAATAAGGGGCGAGCATTCATGTTAAGCTTTTCGTAAGCATGTTTTTCACAGGCTGTTTTGACGGCGCTAAATGTACTAACTCTTACCATAGTTTATATGATCGAACAGAAAAATAAAAGATAATCGCACTGTGGAATTAAGTGTACATGTACTTCTGGCGCGATCAAAGTAGGTGCATTGAACAGGCGGAACGTGTATTGTAAAGGGGCATTTCTAAAAGAAATTTGTATTTCTTATTACTATAAATGCAAACGCCATTCAACAAAGAATGGCGCATACATTTATAATTGGGAAAGTCGTTTTTTGTATTAAAGTTTATACATTGGTGATTTTTTAACCGGACTCAAACCTAATCTTTGCGCTGCGGCATCTCCCGGCTGGCCTACATTGGAAGGCAAGTCAGGCGTTGAGGGATCATTATTATTATTACATGTACCTGCAAGCTGGCAATCTATCCAATACATTAGGTCGCGGTTCATTTTTAGCAGATCCGCTATCCATGCCGCTTTGTTTTTGAAATCGGTAGGGTTGGATGCAGCTTTCAATCCCTTTGTAATGCGTTCCTGTGCTGCCTTTTCACTCAGGTATTCATCGTGGTTTTTTATTTTATCTGCATTGTTAATGCGTTCTGCCCATTCTACAGCATCCTTCGCATTTTTATATTTACTTTGCGCGTCTTTATACCGGTTATACAAGTCTCCCCAGTTGATTGATTCTTTGCTGTCACCATGGTACATATTTTTCGCTGTTGTTTCTTCTGAATAGTAAGGACCACGTGCTGCATAAATATCTGTTACAGAGGCTTCGCTAATTACAGTTGCAAAGCTGCGGTCAAGCTCATCAGTTGTACCGCGAAGTATCCAGCCTTTGTTCCGTATCTCTTCAGAAATTCCTTTTGCTGTATTTACATATGTAAACTTACGGAACCGCCAGACAGGTATAGACGGATGGCCTGCGTTTGTAGCAATATCGGCACCTTGTGTATCATCATATTCTATTGTTACAGATTCTGTACCACGTGTAAAGGAAGTAATACGCCCCTTATCATCTTTCTTAACTACAAAATATCCCGGGCGATAAATTTCAATGTCTGTTGTGGAATAGCTTTGTGGATATACACGAATGAAAAATCCATTACCTATATAAGACCAAAGCCCCTTCTTTATCTCTACTGTACCAAGCCCAGTTGGGGGGATCCCAGCTTTTACTGCCACCTTCTCTATATCATCATAATTCATTTGCGCCTTATTCATCTTGCTACGTAGTAGTTCGTATGTGTTTAGCATATCTTTTACACTGCCGGGGACCAACTTCTCCGTAAGCGAGCTGATCTTAACCTCCATTGCGGCAATATCTTTTTCAGTAAGCAAAGGCTTTATGCGCAACTGAAAGTCCGGCTCATAATCAGTAAATTTCTGTCCTGCTTCAATTCCCCAGATCAGTAATTGAACATCTGTTTGTGCTATTTCCGGGTGTGTGGCAGTACGTTGCAAAATAGCATTGACAAGCGTAGCCTGGTTTCCTTTCAGGTGCGCTATCTGGTAGCCATTACCTTTTGATGCGCCATATACACCTGCGTGCAGGCAATACGAACGTATGGTGGTGCGGTAGTAGCCAGGCGTAAGACTAAATGTGTTTATAGTATCTGCCTCCATAGCTATAAAGTCTGTATCGTCCAGTATGCGGAAGCCTGGCAGTGAATCTTTTATAGAAGTAGAAATGGCAGCCCCCGGCTTCCAGCTTGCGTTGTCAATTCCCGAAGTTGCGTTCTTAATTTTGTCTAATAGTTTGTTGCCTTTGAATAGTTGCGCGTTTGCAAAAGATGGCGAAAGAAGTAGAAATGTAGCGGTTAGCGGTAATGATAAACGGGTTAAATTCATCTGTCTTATTTTTTTCTTTATTGCGCAATTTGAGTGCCAAATAGTAATAAAATGTAATATTATCATATGAGCCGCCAGACACAGCATATATTTATGTATATTAATGATCCCTTGAAAGCTGTAGCCAAAAATGAGTATAAGAAAAGTGATGAATGAATTTTAAACGGCGTCTTTAATGCTGTCAAATCAGCCAATGTACAAACAGGCATGTAGTATAATTATGATATAGCATGTAGTATATTGCTGATTCAAAGTGGCATTGCAAAGAAAAATCATTATAGTATCGCGGAGCTTCCTTATTTTCGGTTTTATTTGTTGTGCAGCCTTTGATTTGAGCGCAATTTGCGCCGGAAGACACTCAAGCAAGCGGTTACGTCATGCCCTGGAGTTCTGGTATCTTATGGCCGCTTTAGACGACAATCATAAATGAAACAGCATAAGCTGCACATATTCATTCTTGCTCTTCCGAGATTTGATGCGGAAGTCGAATCCACCAGTTACACCATCGCCCGTTACCTGGCAAAGGATCATTTTGTTTATTATATAGATAATCCCTTTACCATAAAAGACTATTTGCGCAACAGGCACAGTGCGCAAATGGTACGCCGTCAGCCGCATTTCTTCAACGCAGCTAATTGTATTATTGATACAGACCTGCCGGACCTGAAGATCATTGTGCCGCCGCTGGTAGGCTCACTCAACTTCCTGGCAGAAGGCACACTCTACCGTTCCCTGCTTAAAATAAACGAGCGGTTGGTACGCAAGCGTGTTGCTTATGTGCTGAAAGAACGTGGAATAACCGATTTTATCTTTATCAACTCATTCAACTTTCACTATCCCGGGCTTATGGATGGTTTACATCCAAGGCTACAGGTATATCATTGCATTGACCCCATGATCATGCCATTCGATCGCAAACATGGCGTAGTGTCAGAAGCATTGCTGGTTAAAAAAAGTGATTGCGTTATATGTACCGCGCGGCAGTTGTATGAAGAAAAGAAAAAAGAAAATCCATCTACTTTCTTTGTGCCCAACGCCGCAGACATTACGCATAGCAGTAAAGCAAATGATCCCGCACTGCCAATTGCTGCTGTGTTGGAAAATATACCAGGTCCACGTATTGGTTACCTTGGTAATATAGAGCGCAGGATGAATTATGATCTGCTGGGTGAAGTGATTCGTAACAATACAGGTGAAAATTTCGTTTTTGCAGGCCCCAACGATCCTGAATATGTGCCGGACTGGTTTTACAAATTGCCTAACGTGTTTTTTACAGGCAGCATACCGTATGCGCAAATGCCTGCACTGATGAAAGGCTTTGACGTTGCCATTATTCCCTTCAAGAAAGATGCAGTCAGCAAGACCATATTTCCACTCAAGCTATTTGAATACCTGGGCGCAGGCAGGCCTGTAGTGGCTACAGATTTTAACCCGGACCTCGCAGAGTTCACAGGCGATACTGTTGCGTACTGCGCGGATGCAGCTTCTTTTTCACAAGCGATCAATGACGCATTGCAAAATGATACGCCGGAAAAAAGAGCGGCACGTTTACAGGTAGCACAGCAAAATACATGGGATGACAGGGTTAAATCCTTTTACGCAATCCTCGATCGTTTCCTCTAGTTTGTAACATTCCACAACAATATCTAACTTAGATATTGTTTCATGAACATCCAATCTTTTATACCATCTGTTGTATTACGGCCTTACATAAAGACCTTTCTTATTATTGAATGTGAGGAGGAATTGGTAAACCGCGTTTTGCCAGGTACAGCACCAGTTATCGCATTCCGGTTCAAGGGAACGGTGAATTATATAACGGAGAATACTGTAGAAGCGCTGCCAGCGTCTATGATATCCGGGTTAAGAAAATCTGTACGACTGATCAATTACACAAAAGACTCCGGCAATTTGCTGGTACAGTTCCGGGAGGGAGGTATTGCCGCATTTTCCAAACAGCCCGTGCATGAGTTGTTTGAAGAAAGTATTGCGCTGGCAAATTTATTTCCTGCTACAGCCATCGCCAACCTGGAAGAGCAATTGGCATTGGCAGATACACATGTGCAGCGTATTCATAGCGTAGAAGCATTTTTGCAGGCACGTCTGTCAGGCGCAAAAGACGATACGCTGGTAATGGCTGCATTACAACAAATACACCTGCACCACGGTGATGTAAAAATGAAAGAGCTGGCAGCGCAATTGTTTATCAGCCAGGATGCATTTGAAAAAAGATTTAGAAAAGTAGTTGGCACAACTCCCAAACAGTTTGCTTCATTAATAAAAATGCAACTGGTAGTGCAACAAAAGCACGCACTACAATCGCTTACCGAAACCGCTTATGAAGGCGGTTATTTTGACCAGGCCCACTTCAATAAAGCATTTAAAAATTTTACCGGGTTAACACCTTCCGAGTTTTTCCGTTCGAAGCCGTTGTGGTAAATCAATGATTTTTTACAAGGATTCGCATCCTGTCTTAGCCATTTTTGCAGTACAAAATAGCTAAACAATGAAGCATGTTTTTTTATCCATGTTCGTATTACTTGCTTTTTGTAGCAGTAGTATAACAGCACAGGAAACCAAACATTCAACAACAAAAACGACAGGTATGAAAGAATTTATTTTACTCGTAAGAGTACCGGCAGATTACTCAACAGAGCAGGCAAAAGCGGCAGGTCCGAAATGGGATGTAGTAACCAACAAATGGAAAGCAGATGGTATATGGGTGAGCAGCTTTGTTTTCCCTGGCAATAGTTTTGTCTTATCAGGCAGTGACAGGCAGTTGAAAAACGAATATGTGCTTGCCAATAATTTAAAAGTAGTAAGCACGATCATTCTCAAAGCTGAATCATTTGACAATGCTGTAGAGCTAGCCAAAGCCTGCCCCGTGCTCGATCTTGGCGGATCAATAGAAGTAAGAGAAGTGCCGCCGAGATAAAGTTACCTTGCATCAAACAAGGAAGGGCGCAAAGGAAATAATCGTGAATAACCTTTGTGCCCTCTGCGTTCCCTCTGTGTCCTTTGCGATATTTCTGTACTATTCCTCCGCATGCAAACCGCTTTTGTTTCCATCCGAATCAACAGTGCAATTATGGTTTTACATCAGTACCCCTGTTGTAAAAATGATGAAGCTGTTGTAATGCAGCCAAGGTTACCTTTTTCCTGCATTCACTAAAAGACGGAAGTATTTCGCTGCGCTGTTTTTCCAAACGCGTAGCAAAGAAATAAACATCATTGCCAATGGTCTGGTAACCTACCCACCAGCCAATATCTCTGCCATCTATACGCGTCCATCCTGTTTTGGATCGTATTACCTGCCCACCAGTTGTATCACTGATCATTACCTTTCTTACAATATTCATATTGCGCGCTGAAAAAGGCAAGTCGCCATTATATAGCTTAATAAGAAAGTCAACCTGGTTTTTAGGTGAAATGCCAAACGCCCCAAAGTTCCAGAAATCGTCGCCGCGTTCCGAGAGATTATTATTGCCATACCCAGATTGAGCGAGGTAAGTCTTGTAAGTGGTCCTGGGTATTCGTTTTGCCAGCTCTATAAATGCCCATCCGGCAGAGACTTCAAAAGCTTCTTTTACAGAAATGTCATGGTATATATCTGGCCGATAGCCATATAATATTGTATCCGTTTTGCCAGGCCACTTTACTACCACATATTCATTTTCGATTGTGTTTGTTTGCAGTGCAATCAGCATATTAGGAATTTTAAAAGTAGATGCTGGTTGCGTTTGTCGTTGAGCATCTATGCTATCACTAAAATACCATTTGTGGTGTCTGAGATCATAGATCGTAATACTGCCTTTTACATGACATTGTTCCAGTATAGAAGAGAAATTGATCTGAGCGCCTGCACATAGCGCGGTGGATAATAATAAAAGCGTTAGTAACTTTTTCATTTTGGTAGGCGGATGGTCCTGCGTTTATTTTTCGGGAATATTGGTTTGCAAAAAGTGAACCAATGATCACAAAATGAAGATTATAATTTCAAAGCTCGCTCTATCCGTTCCTTCTGCCTGAAGTGATGCCGCATGTGCATTTCTGCAAACTGTAGCCATTCCAGTGAGCTGAAAAATAGCAAGCCCGGATGCAATGTTTTGCCCTGTGGCTTTGTGTCGTCGAAAGATTGATAAAGCGTGTTAATTGTTGCTTTTATAGAGGAAAGTCTTTGTACTAAAAGCTCCTTGCTTTCCGGCTGCGGGATATATATGCCGGTTGTTGGTCCGGCAATCTGTATGTCGGGGAACGCATTGTTTGCAAACATTGCTTTGGCATCCGTATGCATTGTTTCAGTTGTATTCTCTGCTGTAGCCAAGGCCGCTTTCATTTGTTCAATATAATATTCCGTATCATCCAGTATATGCGTGTACATCTGCCCAAGCGACCATGCACCAGGTTGTAGTTGCTGCTGCAAAGTTGTTAATGAATAACGAGCCAATGCATTGAGCAGCACGTCCGCTGTTTCATTAAATCGGGTCAACAATATTGTTACAGAAGCCATAGAAAATGATATAGCTAAAGGTCGGTAAATTATTGTTCTATAAATAGAAAAATGCTGCATGGGTAATGCAGCATTTTTTTTAATATAGATGAATTGTTTTTGCACTCGCTTGTAATAGGCTATGCCGGATAAACAAAGGGTTTCTTTTACATACAATCGTCATGTTTAAACTGTTCTCATTGCCGTGCAATATAGTCCATTACGGCTTTCGGTATTTTGTTGTCCAGTGCCTTTTCTTTCATCAAGGCTACATATTTTGTATAGTTGTCCAGCGCTAATTGTTTTCGTTGCTGCTTCCTGTAAACATCCCCCAGGTTCAGGTAAGCTACCATGCGGGTTGGAAATTTTTCAATTGTTTTTTGCAGGAACACTTCCGCTGGCGCCAATATATTTACCTGCTCAAAGAAATAACCAATCTCATTCGCATCTGTTACATTAGCTTTCGTGATCGTGTTTTCAGAATCATTTTCATACGATGTCAAAAAGCTTTTTGCGAACCCTGCGGTAAAGTAAGATCTAAGTAAGTCATAATTGGCAGGTTTGGTTTCCTTCAGTGCTTTAAGTAAACTACTGCATTTGCCATGTATGTAATAAAAATCAAAACTACGGGCAGCAATCACTGTCGAGTCAAACTGCGTAGCCTCGGCATTGAAGTTGTTTAAGTAAATGCGCCCGTTTTTGTCATAAATCCTATAAGTGTACATTTCTCCATCTATATCATCGCGACCGTTGGTAATAAATTTAGTGTACTGCCAGCTAGCTTTATCGCTTCGCCATGTGAAATAATGTACATCTGTTGACGAAAAACGCCGTGGTCCCCAGGTAATAGACAAGACAACAGTATCCTTTTTCATTTCTACAAAATGCCCGTGCATATTGTTGCAACTATTGCACATAAAAGCAAAGTCATTTGCTACGCTTAATTCATAGCGGTTGCCTTGTTGCTTGTAAAAAGCAATGCCATTGTTTGTATAATCGTCACCATTGCCATCGGTGAAAAATTTATGATTAAAGTCCAGCGTGTCTGTCTTTTCATAGACTACAAATAGGCCGTTCACGCCATTTTTTGTAGCTGAAGTTTGTGTCGTACTTGTTACACGGATCTTATTCGTATTAAAAACCGCGGCAACAGTCTCATCTGAAACTTTGCCGGCTTCCAGCACCAATACCTTCTTTTGTGCATAGGTGCTGAGGGCGATCAAAGAGGTAAGTAAAAGGAGTGTTTGTTTCATAGTGTTATTCATGTTGGTTATTTTCTTAGCTCATCTATTATTTTTCTAAAGGCTGCTGCTGCATTGTGCACCTGCACCAGCCAGTCTTCTGCCGCAGCGCCATCTGCACCATCCGAAATATATTTCAGGCACAGGAAAGGAATTGCTTCTTTTTTCGCAATATATGCCAGCGAATACCCTTCCATATCCAGTACATTATAAGCGGCCTCTATATGTGCTGTTTCAAAATTGTCACCCGTGCCACATACACCGTGTGGCAAGCCTTCCAGTGTAAGGCCGTATTGTAATAAAGGCTCTTCACCAGAAAAGGGCGTTTCATATTTGCGGTATCCCAATCCTGTAACGTCCATATCGCGTTGTATAAATTCTGTGCAACACACCACTTCTCCACGCTTAAATGTATTACTGCCCGCAGAACCCAGGTTAACGATGATGCCTGGCTTTTCCTGCGCTATACGTTTTGTAAGATTATACGCCGCATGCACTTTGCCAATGCCGACGATCAGGGAATTAACATCCTCAAATTCATCCGCAGCTTCGGACTCAAGCGCAAAGACAAATAAAGGATTCTGTTTTAGTAATGTAGCAATAGTAGTAAATCCGGCAGATGTATTATTCAGCATTTGTTTGTTATTGGTAAGTGGTGCAAAATTACGCAAAGACATTGACCGATTTGAAATTTGAAATTTGAGAATCCTGACAGGTCTTTAAGACCTGTCAGGAGTTGCGTACTCTCTTCGCCCAGGTTCGTGTCCACACGAACCTGTTTATGCTGACAGGTGTTGATCTCGCACTCCCGCCAGAGGTGATCTCAAATCTCAAATTTCAAATCTCAAATCCCACTCCTGTCGCACAAAACCCCAATAAATGCCGCATTTACACCCCTATATCTTCTGTATGGTGTATTAAGTTTGTAGGAGTTATCCTTCATTTAACCAGGCCAGTATGATAGAAGTATTTAAAACCAACGTAAACAGTACACAGCAGGCTGCGGCGTGTATTGAGCTGATACGGCATACATACAAATTTTGCAGGGTGAATTTTGATCTTGATGATTGCGATAAAATTTTGCGTGTTCAGTCCTGTTTTATAATACACCCGGAGAGTATTATAGCACTGATAAAACAGTTAGGCGTGCAAGCGGAGGTATTGCCGGATGAGATCAGTACAGATTATGCGCCGTTGCGCTCTTTTGCCGACGTGTTTTTTGCGTAATACTAATTGTTGATCTTATCCGCTACTTTTTTCACATGCTCCTTCAGCATCTCTTTCAAAGAGGCGGGCGATATTATTTCTGCGGTATCAGCAAACATCAGGTACCAGCGGAGTAATATATCAGGCATGTTGGTAAGGAAAGTCATTTCCACAGTATCTCCCTGTGGTTTCTCCGAAACGAAACCATAATAGTAGCGCTGCGTTTGTAAATAACGGGCTGTTTGTTTACTGATCTTTAAGATCACTGTTTCCAGGTGCTTTTGTTCCGCCACCTGCTGCAAGTATGTTTTAAGGGAAGGATGCGTTTTCTCAAAAGGGATATCCTTGCTATTGATCGTTACGATACGGTCTGTGCGAAAATTCCGGTAATCATTGCGCATGCGACAAAACGCGATCAGGTACCAATAAGTACTGGCAAAAAATATGCCCACCGGTTCTATATCGCGCTCGGTAACTTCTTCATTACTAAATGCGTTGTATTTGATCCGGATGACTTTTTTATCTGCAATATTTTTGAGGATCAATTGGAGTGTGCTGTCAGTCGGCTTTTCTGTATAGGGTGCATATGTATGACGACGTACCTCTATATTTTCCTCTATGTTTTCTAGCAGGTCTTTTTCGCTGCTGCGCAAAACGGCCCTTACTTTGAACATTGCAGATTTGTAGCTGGTGTCTGTAGAGTGGTCCGTCAGTTTTTCTACCAGCTTTTCCGCCGTTAAGAAAGCGGTCGCCTCTTCTTTGGTAAACATAACAGGTGGTAGGCGATAACCATCCATAATGGAATAGCCCACACCCGCTTCGCCAATAATAGGAATGCCCGCTTCCTCCAATGTTTTTACATCCCGGTAAACTGTACGCAGGCTTATATTAAAACGTTCAGCAATATCCTGCGCCTTCACAACCTTGCGGGATTGTAATTGTATCAAAATGGCTGTAACTCGGTCGATGCGGTTCATGGAGGCGTTGAAAGTACAATATTTGTGTTGAAGGTAGAATTGTTTAAGTGTTTTATTGTTGAATGGTTAGGCAAGACCGGAGAGAGCTTTAAAATGCGTAAAGCAGAGTGGGCCACTTTTTAAGTGCATCAATATCCTGGAAAATATGCTTTTCGAAAGTGGCCCACTCTTTCCCGCCGTAGTTTGTGCATTCGCGAGCCGGTTACATTCCGCCTCATGAGGATATGAGTCGGGGAGATGAAAAGTCATACTGAAATTTAAATACGGTTACTCTGACATTCCCGAATTAATACTCCTGATTGTAACTTCTTTTAGTAGATTTGGTCGTCACAAAAATTGCTAACTTATGTCAGGAGGATGGAAATTAATTGGAATTGCTAGAAACAATCAAAGCTTCGCCATAGACTTATCTCTTGCTTATTGTCTTCTTAACTCGAGCGCTACTACAGTTTTTATGGGAGGTTTACGTGTTGCAATTGATCGATCTATAATTAATTGCTATAACGTTGATTTTTATGATACCCTCTATGAGCCATACATAATGGCTAGCAAATTAGATAATTTCCCGTCTCGAAAAGGTGCCTTTAAAACAACAGTATTGAATAAAGTCCGTGTTGTTGTTAAAAGTCGAATTATCACCAACATTTCACAAAGAGCGAATAATGAGCATTTGTTACAAATTAAAAGCGCAAGCCAGTTGCCCGGTATATATGGAAGAGTGAATAAAATTGGTGGATCTGTAATTGAGATAAACGAAACCTGTGTTCCTCAAATTATATCCGGCTTTGATAGAAACACAATCCCTCACGAATTAGGGCATAGTTTGGGTTTATTTCATGTAGATCAAAATATGCACTTTTTCTCGGTTTTCGGTGCTACGAGTGAGCAATATTGGGATTTAGCAAAACAAAAGCAGTTTCGTACAAATGTTATGTTTAGCGGAGGAAGTGCTTATATGCATGATAGTTTGTCAACAAGTATAAATACTTCTCAAATGAAAAGACTTATAGAGAATGTTAAGCATAATACAGTAAATAAATAAAGCTTTATGAAAAGGAAGTTGCTTATTTTCCTTATAGTAACTCTTATATTTTTATTACTTACAAAGATCACTTCGGTAAATGAATCTCACTTTGACGGAGAAGATCGCCTCGGGTTTCCGCTTAAATTTTATACGTACTATGGCGGCAAGCTCTTGAGTAGAGCGATATCGCCTGTTACTTATAACTATACCAACCTGATCATAGATATTTTTATATATGTGGTTATACTCTTGCTTTCATTTAAGTTTTGGGGTAAGAAAAGAAGTAAGGAATAAGGTTGTTAGATGCTTTTCTCCTGCTTTGGTCTGCGTCCCACATGCCTGTTGCATTTCGTCTCGCGAGGGAAAAGAAAAGATGCGATAAACAATTAAGCAATTAAACAATGCAACAATCCTTTGTTTAATGCAATCGATTACATAAATTTGATTAACTAATTTTCACTTATGAACTTCAAGTTGCTGATTGCTTGCTGTGGCTTCCTTTGTGGAGCCTGCGTGGTAGCGCCTGCCACGGCACAAACTGATTCGCCTGGAAAAGGGCTGAAAGATTATTACAAAAATTATTTCCCCATTGGCGTAGCTGTTTCTCCGGGATCACTGAAACGGCCGGATGCGTCTGCTTTGATCTTGCGGGAGTTTAACAGCATTACACCAGAGAATGCGATGAAAATGGGGCCGATCCATCCGAAGGAAAATGAATACTACTGGAAGGATGCAGATTCTATAGTTGCTTTTGCACAACGCAATGGGCTGAAAGTGCGTGGGCATAATTTGTGCTGGCACGAACAAACACCGGACTGGCTGTTTAAAAATGCTGACGGTAAACTGGTAGATAAGGAGACATTGCTGAAAAGATTAAAAGATCATATTACAACTGTGGTGAACCGCTACAAAGGAAAGATCTATGCGTGGGATGTAGTGAACGAAGCTATCGACGATGACAGTACAAAGTTTCTCCGCAATTCTTTGTGGTATCAAATATGCGGCGAAGACTTTATTATAAAAGCATTTGAGTATGCCCATGCTGCTGATCCGAAAGCTGTTTTGTTTTACAATGATTATAATACAGAGCGTCCGGAAAAACGCGACAGGGTATATCGCCTGCTAAAGAAACTGAATGATGCCGGCGTACCTGTAGATGCCGTGGGCCTGCAGGCACATTGGTCTATTTACGAGCCAACACAAGGAGAGCTAAAAGCTGCAATAGAAAAATTTGCTTCGCTCGGCTTGAAAATACAGGTCACAGAACTGGATATGTCCGTATATCCGTGGGAAAAGAATATGCGAACAAAAAAGCCAGGGGAAAACGATACATATACACCGGAGTTACAGGCAAAACAAATGGCACAATATAAAATGGTGTTCGATGTGTTTCGCCAATACAAAAAAGTAATAACGGGCGTAACGTTCTGGAACATCTCTGACCGCGAAACGTGGCTGGATGATTACCCGGTGCCCGGTAGAAAAAATTATCCGTTATTGTTTGATACCAACCTGCAAAGAAAAAAAGCGTATTGGGAAGTTGTGAGGGGGGATTTTTGATTTGAAATTTGAGATTTGAAATGATCGAAGCGGCTAGACCTTCTTTGTGTTCTCTGCGTATTCTTTGCGCCCTTTGCGATACTTATGCGTGAAATCTTATTATATGAAAAAATTATCTCTGCTAATAGTTTTGCTGATGAGTCTTTCTTTTGCTTTTGCAAAAAAGGATTCCTCTTATATCTCATTTGAGAAAATATCCCGGGCATTTCCATTAGTTACAAATGGGAATGCAGTGGGAATTTATATCAGCACAAACGAATATGCCGGCGTGGTACGCGCGGTTAAAAACATGCAGACAGATATAAATGCTGTAACCAATATACAACCCAATGTATCAACAGAATCCCCAACGGGAAATGCTGTCGTGATCATTGGGACGGTTGGTAAGAATGAATGGATCGATGCATTGATAAAAGAAAAAAAGATAGATGGAGCGGCGTTGCAAAACAAATGGGAGAAGTTTATTGTGCAAACAATTGACAAACCATTTAAAGGTGTAGATAAGGCGGTAGTAATAGCGGGTAGTGATAAACGCGGAACGATCTATGGTATATATGACCTCTCTGCTAAGATAGGAGTATCGCCCTGGTATTGGTGGGCAGACGTACCGGTTGTAAAACACACATCACTATTTGTACAGCCGGGTATATATACGGCAGGTGAACCGGAAATAAAATATCGTGGCATTTTTATCAACGATGAAGCGCCTGCACTGTCTGGCTGGACAAAGGAAAAGTTTGGCGGCTTTAATCATCTCTTCTATGAAAAAGTGTTTGAACTGATCCTCCGGTTGAAAGGAAATTATCTCTGGCCTGCTATGTGGGGCAATGCGTTTAATGATGATGATACGTTGAACCCTGTATTGGCGGATGAATACGGTATAGTGATGGGAACGTCTCACCACGAGCCAATGATGCGGGCGCAACAGGAGTGGAAAAGATATGGAAAGGGGGAGTGGAACTATGACCACAACAAGGAGGTGTTGCAAAATTTCTGGCGCAAAGGCATTCAAAATATGAAGTCGCATGAGAGCATTGTAAGCATAGGCATGCGTGGCGATGGTGATATGCCAATGACGGAAGGAAGTAATATTGCACTACTGGAAAGAATTGTAAAAGACCAGCGTACTATTTTAGAAGAAGTAACAGGTAAACCTGCAAAAGATATTCCACAATCATGGGCTTTGTATAAAGAAGTGCAGGATTATTATGACAAAGGTATGCGTGTGCCGGATGATGTAACATTGTTGTTATGTGATGATAACTGGGGAAACATACGAAAGTTACCCAAGCTGAACGAACCTAAACGCGCAGGTGGTTATGGTATTTACTACCACTTTGACTATGTGGGAGGGCCACGCAATTATAAATGGCTAAATACAAACCCGATCTCTAAAGTGTGGGAACAAATGCACCTCGCTTATGAATATAATGCCAGGCAGATATGGATTGTAAACGTAGGTGACATTAAACCGATGGAGTTTCCCATTTCTTTTTTTCTTGACTATGCATGGGCGCCATCTAAAATGGATATTGATGACCTGGATAACTATACAACACGCTGGAGTAGCGAACAGTTTGGCATGAAGTACGCAGGCGAGATAGCAGATATTATAAATAAATACACAAAATATAATGGCAGGCGTAAGCCAGAGCTGTTGTCACCGGACACTTATAGTTTACTGAACTATAATGAGGCGAACCGCGTAGCAGATGCGTATAACCAACTGGCAACACATGCTCAGTCCATTTATGATAAACTGGATGAGAAATATAAAGATGCCTATTATCAACTCGTTCTGTTTCCCGTAAAAGCCTGTGCCAACCTGAATGAACTGTATGTAACTGTGGCGAAGAATAGGCATTATGCAAAGCAATATAACGGTAACGCCAATGCTATGGCAGACAAGGCTGTGCAGTTGTATGCAAATGATTCATTGCTTTCGCTGTACTACAATAAGACGTTAGCTGGTGGCAAATGGAATCACATGATGGACCAAACGCATATTGGTTATACCTACTGGCAGCAACCGGATAAAAACGTAATGCCAGCAGTTGTACGACTTGCTTCATCTGAGATCAAGAACAATGATGTATTAACGAATAGCACGACTGCTAATGATGGATATAAAGCAATAGAAGCAGCGCATTTTAGCCGGGCAATTAATAAAGGCGAAATAAAGGTAAAAATATTGCCAGGCTATGGCAGAACGTTGTCTGGCGTTACCTTCTTTCCTGTTACAGCAAAACCTTCTTTGCCATTGAATGATGCGCCGCGGTTGGAGTATGATATTACGATAAAAGATACGGGATACTTTGCGGTACACTGTTACATTTCACCAACAATAGATTTTACTTCTTCCGGTGGCTTGAAATATGCAATCTCTGTAGATAATGAAAAACCACAGATCGTGAATATAGAGCCGGACACTTCAGAGAAAGCATGGGAGAAAGGCGTGGCGGATAATATCAGGATATTGGTATCAAAGCATCACTTTACTGCGAAAGGAAAACACACATTGAAATTCTGGCGTGTAGACCCTGCTGTGGTATTGCAGAAGATCGTAATAGATTTCGGCGGCTTGAAAGAAAGCTATTTAGGGCCGGAGGAATGAATATAAGTACAAAGTACAAAGTACGAGGAATTTAATCGTCCCAACAGTACTGTGGGGATCGTAGAGGGCGGGGAGGGACGCAGATATTTTTGTTCATTTCTGTGTTGTGCAAAAAAGGGCTCGCGGAAAGCGCTGAAAACGCGGAATTATTTTTCTGCGATTTCAGCGTTTTCAGCGAGAGAATATCTTGGTGTTGCCTTTCTGTCTTCGTGTCTTAGTGGCCTGCCGTTGTAAATGGCGATGCTGGCAATCCCTCTTTATTATACAAATTCGCCCCTTCAGGATTATCTGCCCACGCGTAACGAACTACAACAGGATGTTCTATGCCCGGTGCAGATACAACAACCTTATTATTTTCAATAACTGCATTGGCCCACACAAATTTTTGATCACTTCCTGCAATCGCGAATTGCGCTAACGGCTTTCCATCTTTAGCTATTAAACCACTGCCAGTATTTGAAAATGTTAATATGATCTTGTTACCCTCACTTTGCATTGATTCATATAAAGGCCCGGAGTACACAATTTTTTTGTCATTGTAAGCCAGCCGCTGTGCTGCCAGCGCAAGACGTTTACCCACATCTTGTTTGTTCAGCGGGTGCAAGTCATTCCATTCGCCAATGTCTATGGTTACGGCCATCGCCGTGTTTGGTACGGCCAGTGTTCTGCGTTGTGCGTCACGTAGTGCCGCCCAGCCACTTTCGGATGGTTGTTTCTTTGCTTCCATGTAGTTTGCTAATTGTACAAACAGGAACGGGAAATTACCTTGTTGCCATTTCTCTCTCCATGTAGTGATCACCTTACTAAAGAGTTTTGTGTATTCGCCAGCCCTGCCTGTGTTAGATTCACCCTGGAACCAGATCGCACCTTTAATGCGATAGTTTAAAAGTGGTGCGATCATGCCGTTGTATAACCCTTCCGGTTGATACTGGAATGTGGTGCTGCCGGGAATCGGCTGTGCAGTTGTACCTAACTGGTACTGCCATTTTCCACTTATGTCAACTACATTATTATCCGCAATAAGTTGATAAGGCTTCTCTTTGGTAAAGCCGCCTTTGCCTGCATAGTTGATCACGCGAATAGTAATGTTGTTTTTGCCTTCGTGTAAAATGCCTGCAGGTATGGTGTATTTGCGCGGCGGATATTGATAACCCGTAGTGCCGACAAATTTTCCATTTACATAAACGGAATCACGGTCTATGATGGTGCCAAGGCGAAGCAATACAGGTTTGTTAAGCATGGACGCAGGAATGTCTACCTCTTTGCGAAACCATACTACGCCGAGCGTGTTTTTCAAACCCTGGTCATCCCACAAACCCGGTATACTCATGGTAGCCCAGTTACTACTGTTGTAATTTGGCTCGTACCACTTTACTGTTTCCTGCATGCCTTTGTCTGACTGCCATAGTTTCGTGTACCAATCATTAGATGCAGCGGCATCCGATTGCATGGTCTGTTTTACCAGGTTGCCGTCTTTGTATTTGTTGGCTGTTTGCAGATAGGCAGGAAATTCCTGCAATGCGTCCTCACTCAGCCAGGCTTCAGCAGGAGAGCCGCCGAGGCTTACATTGATGAGGCCAATAGGAATGTGATATTTTTCGTACAATGATTTTGCGAAGAAATAACCAACAGCCGTGAAGTTTAAAATACTTTGCGGTGTAGTAGTGATCCAGCTACCAGCATTGAAGTCTGTGTTCGCATCTGTAAAAGAATAAGTCTTGGGCGCATTAAATAAACGGATCTTGGCGTTGTTAGCAGTTGCAATTTCATTTGGATACCTGTCTATCACACGACTCATGGGTAGTTCCATATTAGATTGCCCGGAGCAAACCCACACATCACCAAGCAAAATATCTTTTAGTAGCAGCTTGTTGCTTCCGCTTATTTCCATTGTATAAGGGCCACCGGCCTTAGTAGCTGCCAATACAGTTTGCCACTTGCCGGATGCATCTGTAGTTGCATGATATGTTTTCTTGTTGAAAGCGATGGTAACCGCTTCACCTGCCGAAGCCCAGCCCCATATTTTCACTGGCGCATCGCGTTGCAGCACCATGCTATCGCTCACAAGACGTGGCAAACGTATTTGTGCGTGGAGTTTAATAACTGCCACGAGTAAGAACACAAAAACAATAATGAATTTTCTTTTCATGTTATAATTTTTCACGCAAAGGCGCATAAGTATCGCAAAGGGCGCAAAGGATACGCAGAGAACGCAAAGAAGAAATTTGCCACAGAGGCACAGAAACACAGAGGATCGCCAAGTTTAAGAAAGACCATAGGGTTTTAAAAACTTATAGGTCTAGCCGCTTCGGTCATTTCAAATTTTAAATCTCAAATCTTAAATAGCTTGTACTTAGTACTTGTATAGGCTCACTTTCTGTATTCCCCAATCTCCCGCAGCTATTCTTATATGTCTTCCCTGGTGGTCCTGGTCACCATTCATACGCCTGCCTGCTATCCATTTGCCATTTTCAAAATGTCCTTCATCAGCCTGTAATATCCCGGTGATCTTGTCACTGCCCGGCTGGGAGAAGGTACAAACAATACCTGTGCCTGCAATGATAAAATCGTCTTCACCTGTTTGTATAATAAGGCCGCCAGCCATTGCCCAGGTGGAATCTTTTGCTTTGGGCGACCAGCCAAGCGTTAACTCATGCGAGACCTTTATTTCATATTTACCCAGCTTCACTATTTGTGTAGGGGATGATTTTTCCAGTAGTACACCGTCTATTGCTACATTTCCTTTTTGCTGCAACAGGTAAGGCGCAAGCTGATGCAGTATTGCATAGCTCTTCGCTACAGGTTCATCTTCGGGGTGGTTCGTATCTTCTATGGAAAAAGGAGAGAAGCCCATTGCATTATGATGCCCGATGGCATAAAACACTTTTGCTGCGTCATCCGGTTCAAAACGTATTTCAGGAATGAAGTATGGATTGTTCTGTCTTACGTATAGTTCAGAGTAGTGTTTGAAATAAGGATTGTAGAAATCCGGCGATAGCATATCAATGGGAGGCGCTGCTGCCTGCCAGATGTCCATTACTTGCGGCAATGGCCCTGCACTTGGGTATTGGCCTGGTTTTACATTTTTGTAATTAAGCGCTGCGTTCACAAACATAGGAATATCATAAATAGATTTTCCTGCGGCTGCAACTGCGCCTGCATACTTTGCATAATGCCATGCCTGGAATATTTCATCTGTTTCGAGGCTTTTGCCAAACATGCTTTCCCAATTGCCTGTAGCTGTAAAGTTGGTTTTAGCCCAGCGTTCTTTAAACTCCGGCACCAGCTTGTCTTTATTTTTTTTCAAATAGGTAACCAAGGTAGCAGGTACCTCTTTTTGAAAAAGATTGTTGGCTGTGGTAGTGTATTCCCTTGCCTCCGGTAGCATACCTATTTCATTTTCTACCTGTATCATTAGCACTGTGCGGTGATTGGCATCTATTGATTTAATGTGCGTCATCAATGCTTTAAATGCTTTGATGTCTGCCTGTAGATTGTTGTCTTCAAATGCCGAAAGTATCTCCTGATTTTTCCCTTGCTGGTCTTGCGCACGAGGGAAACGGCTTGTGTTTTTCTTTACCCATGCCGGTGCATAGCAGCTCATGCTATTTTTCCATGAGCCAAACCAAAGCAATACCAGTTTCATATTGTTCAGGCGTGCATTGTAAATAGCCGTATCAAGTAATGCGAAGTCAAATTTATTTTCTTCCGGCTCCATTAGTTCCCAATACACCGGAGTTAATACAGCATTCAGGTGCATCGCTTTTAACTTTGGCCATACGGGTCGCATATAGGCATTGCTGGACGCACTGGAGTTGCCGAGTTCACCGCCCAATAGAAGGAAAGGCGCGCCATCTACCCATAAGCTGTTACGCCCATTGAGTTGTACGATCTTAGGCGCATTGCCTTGTTGTGCATGTGCGGCAACAATAACGGATAAGGATAATAAAACGGGCAAAAGTTTTTTCACAAGTAATCTGTTTTATAAAAATAATTTCAAATAAAAAGAAACAGCCCGGTGTATTTGCTATGCAAACGTGCCGGGCTGCGATGTCAACAAACTGAAACTGTCCTTTTTATATTCATACTGCTATGTTTCACGCAAAGGGCGCAAAGACTATCGTGAATCGTGAGACGGCAATCGTGAATACACTACTCACTACTCACGATTATCGTTTCACGATTCACGCTTGTATTATTTCCCCGCATTTTTCAATGCATTAAAGACTGCAGAATATGCCGGCTTCTTAGCAAAGTTTTTATCCCAAAGCAGTGGCAGTTTGGCTGCTCTCCAGCTATCCGGATCGTCTACACCCCATACGGTAATACCATAGCGCTGTGCAGCAGGAACGTATTTGAAGTATGAGTTAACGATGTATTGATACATTGCCGCCTGGTAACCCAACGTTTGAGGATCACCAATAGTAGGATCAGTTGGTGAGCCTTTGATGGTAACATCCAGTTCGGATATTTTCACCTGTAAGCCTGTAGCAGCCAGTTGCTGGAACATATAGTCTATGCCAGTGTACGTTGTAGTTAAGGCGTCGCAGTGCATTTGTGTACCGATACCATCAATTTTAGCTCCCTTACCTTTCAGATAGGTAATGTAAGCTACCATTGAGTCTGTTTTTGCTTTGCTGGATTCTAAGTTGTAATCGTTGATGAACAATAGCGCCGCAGGATCGGCAGCAGCAGCGTATTGAAATGCTCTTACTGCATAATCTTTAGGAACACCATTGTAAGAATAATCAGCCCAGAAGAATATATCAGAACCAGCAGCAACACCTCCGGTATTTGTACCTGTACGCAATGTGCCGTTATCTGTTAATGGTTCATTTACTACATCCCATGCTTTCACCGTGCCTTTGTAATGCGTTACCATACCGGTAATGAATTTATTCATAGCCGTATCTACTTTCAATGCTACTTGTGCACCAGAAGGAGTTTGTACTGCTTCTTTCACACTGGCATCATCAATGTAATAAGTGTTGGCAACCTGTCCCATATCAAACAGGAAAGTGGTAGAAGTAAGTGTTGCTGTAATGGTCCAGCTAACCTGCTGCCATGCTGTGCCTATGGTTTGGTCGCCCTGGTATTGTGCAGCAGACGGGCCTGTAGAAAGCCTGATAGAACCACCGGAAGCTGCCGCTTTTACCCAATAAGAAATGATATATTGTTTACCCGGCGTTGTAGCAAATGCGGCGCTTGATACCTGCACCTTCCACTGGTTGCCGGTTTGTGAAGTAGGGTTTACCACTTGCATATAACCGGTGCCTGCGTGCGCGTTAGCACCTGTTGTAAACGTAATGGTTGCGCCGTTTGTGTTAAAGACGCTCCAGCCGTTTGTGCCTGATTCAAAACCCGGATTGGTTAATAGTTCCGTAGCAGCAGGAACAGTTATGCCAGCATAACTCTTTATGTATGTTGCATTCTGTTGTGAGTGCCAGCAAAGTGTATGCCCGAATACATTTAAACCTGCGGCTGTAGCCTGGCTTACGATAGCGTCTGCACTGGTGAATTTTAATGAACCATCACTCTGTACAATAGAGCCGTGTTTCATTTCATTGCCGGGTGTCAGGTAATTACCTTCTTTTGCAATGATCGGGAAATATTTTGCATAGTTCGCATCACCCTGATACGCTGCAAAGCCGATGGCCATACTACCGGCAACTGATTTTAATGTGCCGGAAGTATCACCGTAATTTCCGGTGTTCAGAATACCAATGTCCTTCATTTTGGAGCAGGAGGTAAGTGCCCCTGCTGCCAATAATGCAAACATGAAATATTTTAATTTATAGTTCATAACTTAAATTTTAGTCTTTGATTAATTACCATTGCGGATTTTGATACTGAGCAGGGTTTGCTACTGTCAGGTTATCCAACTGGGATTTCGGAATAGGTCTCAACATCATATAATCCTGTATTTTGGCTACAGCCGGTGGGTTGTAGAGCTTTACGCGATTCACCAGTTGCTTGCGCATAGCAAGGTCCACCCAACGGTTTGCCTCACCTGCCAACTCACGGCCATGTTCATCCAAAATAAAATCCAGTGTAATGGTTGCAGGCGTTGCAGCCAGCATCGCATTTGTTCTTGTTGTTACATCTGTTGCAGACAACGTGCTTCTAAAAGCAGCGCGTGTTCTTAGCACATTCACTTTATTTACTGCTTCCGGGTTGTTACCCAGTTGCATAGCAGCTTCTGCTGCCAATAGGTAAACTTCAGATAGTTTGAGTACCGGGTAAGGTCTGCCGCCACCTTCATTTGCATTAGGCCGAGCAGGGTCCCAGTATTTCATCATAGAAGGCATTAGCACAGGCTGGGCAGCACCGGCAGCACCGGGATAAGTGCCACTAATACCTGGCATCTCAGCCGGGCTGATTACGCGGTAAGGTTTTGCAGATTTTAATTGTGCTGCTACTAAAGTATTGTACTCTGTAATATTACGTGCTACTACAATAGCTGTATCACCTATGTTGTATGTGAAGTTTCCTGAAAAGCTACTTCCTGACTGGTAATTAGACGTTGTTTGTACAGTGCATAAGTAAACGCTGTTGAAAGTGCCATCGTAGCGGCTGTCGTTTGTTTTATCAGCAAAAAGCGTATTGTATAAAAAATCTGTAGGGCAGATCACACGCAATGGACGACCGTATAGCGGTGTACGTGTAGCGCAAGGTTTGCCGCTGCTGCTTGCTACAGGTGCAGGTGTTGCATCATAACTCATATTGTAATCGTTAGATGCGTTTACATCCTTACCGCCGGAAGTGGCCGCTAACCCATTGTAAACACTTTCTTCATTAGAAGGCAGATCGCCGGGAATACGTTCTATGGCAAATAATATTTCCGGGTTATAATTACCACCTTGTCCTGTTATTGTATTGATAGCAGGCGCTGTTACATCTGCATAGTTTTTTAGCAGGCTGCAGCCGTATGTAGCCTGGTTATTGATAACCTGCATAGCTGCATTGTACGCATTTTGCCAATCTGTAGCTTCAGCGTTGGCAGAGTATCCTTTGAAGATATATGCTTTTGCCAGCAAGCCATAAGCCGCTGCTTTGTATAGCGTAAAGGCTGCATTTGAGCCAGTAGTTATACGCGTGTTGGGTAAATTTTGTGCAGCATACGTCAAATCGCTGATGATCAGTTTCCAGTCTTTTGTCAGGATGTCTGCCAGTGGCAAACGGTTAAACCCTGCAAAAGAAGATTGGTTAAAAGCATAATCACCACTGCCGAGGTCTACCGGTATTGCACCAAACTGGGATACGAGGTTCAGGTAGCTCAGCGCTCTTAAGAAACGGGCCTGGCCTATAACATTGGCTGTATCTATGCCTGCAATGCCCGGTGCCCATTTAATAATGCCATTGCACATATTGATGCCATTAAATGTCCTGTTCCACAGTGTTAGAATAGAACCATCAGTATAGTCAAATGTATAGGCGCTGATCTGGTAGGCACCCGCTGCCCCACCTGCATTGCCCCACCACATATCGGTACCAGCATCACCAATTATATTGGCACCTTCCGGGCCGTATATGTAGCGCATGCCGGAGTAAACGCCATTCAGTGCCAGTTGTATGCCTTGTGCATTCTGAAACATAGCTACGGTATTTACCGTATAAGGCGTTTCCTTTAATTTGTTACTGCAACTATTCGCGGTCATTATTACAGCCCCGGTTGCCAGTAAGTATATATATTTTTTTATTCGTTTCATTGCCTGTTTGTTTTAGTCGTTTAAAAATTCACATTTACGCCGAACATATAATTCCTCGTCAGTGGTGTAGATACGCTGATAGTCGTCATAGCATTACCGTTTGTATTTGCACGTAAGTTATCCGGGTTACTAACACCTGATGATCCCTGGTTGGTAGCTATAGGTGCTATACCTGTCTGGCGCATGTACGGAGAGAACAGGAACGCAACGTTGTCTACTGTAGCGTAAACGCGGAGTGAATGAACACCTATTTGTTTCAGTAAATTATCTTTAAACGTATATCCTAAATTGATCGCTCTTATTTGCAGGAAAGAAGCATTGTAATAGCCCAGGGTTTGCCACGCTGTAGCAGCAGTACTCCATCCGTTCGTACCATTTGCAATAGTTGGGAACCAGTTAGTCGGATTGTTTGGTGTCCAGTAATCTACCTTTATCTGGTTTCTGCCAAGGCTGGAGCCTGCATCTAATTGCGTCAGGTAAGAAGACTGCCATTGATGTACCTGGCTTATTAATAAACCACCAAAGCGTCCGTACATGCTTATTGACAGGTCCACTCCTTTATAGCTGAACGTATTGGTCATACCACCCTGTATTTTAGGATCGCCATTGCCAATAATGTGTCTGTCTGCTGTAGTTATTTTTCCATCACCATCATAATCCTGTATTTTAATCATACCTGGTGCTGCGCCGTATTTAGCAGCATCTGCCGTTTCGTTCGTTTGCCATATACCTAACTTGTTGTAATCATAAATAGAGGTCATGGAATAACCGGTAAACAACTGGTTGCCTATATTCTGGTTGTTGGTACCAATTTGTTTGGTGAGTTTGTTCCTGTTGAAGAATAAATTCAGATCAGTAGTCCAGGTAAATCCGTCTGCTTTAGTTGGTTTAATATTCAAAGAAGAAACAGAGAATTCCATACCCCAGTTCTTCATTTGTCCAACGTTTACCGGGTAAGGGTTGCTTACGCCGGAAGAAGTAGGTAAGTTTTGAGAGAACAGCAATTTATTGGTAACTGCACTGTAAAAATCAATGCTGCCCGTAATGCGATTGTTTAAGAAGCCATAATCTAAACCTACGTTCAGCGTATTGGTATATTCCCAATCCAGGTCCGGGTTAGGTAACCCTGCTAAGTAGTAACCAACCTGTACGCCCTGTCCATAATTGTATTTTACGATAGTGCTCTTACTCATATCACCTCCAAGGTTAGCAAGGCCGTTATTGTTTGTTACACTACCTAAAGAAGAATATGCACCTACTGCCTGTGAAGCCGTTTGTCCATAGCCTGCTCTTAATTTCAGTTGACTGATCCAGCTCAGTTTCGTATTGTCTTTTATAAAGTTTTCGTTCATAATATTCCAGCCGGCAGATGCCGCTGCAAATTGATGCCAGTTATGTCCTGCAGCCAATACGGAAGAACCGTCATTCCTGTATGTTACGGTAAGCATATACTTGTTGTCGTAAGTATAGTTGACACGTCCCATATAAGAAATGATAGTAGAAGATGCTTCTCCGCCGGAAATTACAGGTATCGGAGTTGGCGATGCCTGGGACATATCAAAGTATTGCGTCTGGTCTGAATACATGGAGTCTTTGCTGGCATACGTGTTATGAACCTGTTGTTGTTGTATGCTGTATAAGGCTGTTGCGCTGATACGGCTCTTGCCAAAATCCTTATCGTACATTAATAAATTTTCTGCTGTGTAAGACCAGTTCTCAATATTATTTACTGAAGCAGTGTTGCCGTTTAGTGGTCTAAAGAAGCTAGGGTTCGAGTTAGTGGCCGGGTTGGTTGTACCATTGTAATGGTCTCCTGCTTTAAACTGTGCATCTTCTTCCTGTGAAAAATCAAGGCCCAGGTTAAAGCGGTATTTTATGCCTTTATAAAGGTTTGCTTCTGCAAAGAGGCTATTGAATGTATGTATGATTCTTTTTCTATCCTTCCACATGCCGTTATTGTTCTTTAATAATAACGGGCTATAGTTGCCTTGCGCATCGTTAGGGTTACCACGTCCCATGGCGTTGAAAACAATGGCGCCAGTGCTGTCATAAGGACTTACCAAAGGACTGGTTGCCAGCGTAGGGAACATGGTACTGCCGTTTACGAACTGGGCACCTTTCTGAATGCTCAGGCTATTCATGGAGTTTACACCTACTTTTAACCATTTACCTACTTTAGACTCAAGTGATACTCTTAAAGAGCCACGTTGATAATCCTGGCCAGGCAGTACGGCTGTCTCTTTGTAGAAGCCACCACCCAGCGAATAAGAGGAACCATCGTTACCACCCGAAACAGTGATGTAGTGGTTTGTCTTAATCGAATTTTGATACATGAGATTCTGCCAATCGGTATATCTGCCTGCTGCTATATTTTTTATTTCATCCGGTTGAAAACCTGTACCAGTAGCATCTGCAATACTGTGCATGGCTATATATTCAGGGCCGTTAAATACAGGGTATTTATTTGCCACAGTACCAATGCCATAGTAACCATTGTAATCTACCCTGGCAATACCGGAGCTGCCTCGTTTGGTAGTGATGATGATAACGCCGTTAGAACCACGGCTACCATAAATAGCCGTTGCCGATGCATCTTTCAAAATATTTAATGATGCAATATCATCCGTGTTAATATCATTGAGATTGCCGCCATAAGGAATACCGTCTACTACTATTAAAGGAGCGTTGCTTCCAAGCACGGAGCGGATACCGCGAATGCGGATAACTGCACCAGAACCGGGTGAAGTACCAACTGTTTGAACATCCACGCCAGGTGCATGTCCCTGCAACGCATTTTGAAAGTTAGCGGTAGGCACTTCTTTTAAAGCCTTTGCAGTTACTACAGTTACAGCACCTGTAACATCTTTCTTCTTCTGCGTACCGTAACCTACTACCACTACCTGCTCCAATTCCTTTTTTGAATTGTGCAGTTGAAGTACAAGTTGGGTTTCTTCTTTTGTAATCTTAATAGAGTAGGAGTCGTAACCAACGGAAGAAACAGTAATCGTACTGTTCAGTGGTACTTGCAGGGAAAAACTTCCGTCTTCCCCTGAGGCTGTTCCGGTAGTGCCACCGGAAACAACTATGGACGCGTTCGGTAGTATGGCGCCGCTTTCGTCCCGGACAACGCCTTTTACGAGTACCGTCTTTACCTGTGCCGTAACCTGCAAGACGCAGACCAACATGGCGCAGAAAAGAATCGCGAGTTTTTGCAAACAATCTTTAGACCAGCAATTCATAGCAGTATTATTTTATTTATTAAAAAAGTTTATGAATAATGAACAAAGAATATAGAGTGATGCAGTATGAATCTTTTTGAACCGGGCAGAAGAATAACGATTGAACTTCTGTTGCGTCGCACACTTGTACTTTTTGTCACTATTCAGCATCCGGTTTGTATGAACCACAAAGGCCACTAAGTTCTCACAAAGGGCACAAGGAAAACCCTTGTGAGCCTTGTGCTTGCCTTGTGAATCTTTGTGGTTAAAAGAAAGCCATCATCTTGCATCAAAAAACAATTAAACAATTTAGCCCTCTGACAATTACTATTTCACCGTCACCACCAGCTCTGCAGGTTTGCTTCCGCCCAACTCAATGTTTCTTGCAGATGGTGAAGCACTACCTATGTATAATTTATAATGGCCATTGTCTATAACGCTTTCTCCTTTTTCATTTACCACAGACAACATTTCTGGTGTTACCGTAAACGAAACTTCTTTAGATGCACCGGCAGCAAGTTTTGCACGCTTAAATCCCTTCAACGCATAGATAGGTGCGTTTTCCTTCGTGTCTACATCCGTTATATACAATTGCACTACTTCTTCGCTTTCTGCTTTGCCTTTGTTAGTAAGTGTAGTGGTAACCGTAAATGATTGTTTTTTAGAAATAGTTGTTGTTGCAGTTTTTGCAGGCCCGTATTCAAACCTGCCGTAGCTTAAGCCAAAGCCAAACGGATACATAGGTTCGGCTTTCATAAAGCGATATGTTCTGCCCTGCATAGAATAGTTTTCATACGCAGGTAATTGATCTAACGACTTAGGGAAGGTTACTGGTAGCTTACCTGATGGGGATACTTTACCAAACACTACATCTGCTACTGCATTGCCGCCCTCTTCTCCCGGATACCATGCCAGTAGTACTGCATCTGCCAGCTCATGAATGTCTGCAAGGTTCATCGGGCTACCACCTGTAACCACAGCGATGATCGGTTTCTTATTGTCCTTGCGTAATGTTTGCAGGAACCTGATTTGGTTTTGAGGGATGTTGTAATCCAGCCTGTCACCAGCATTAGGTGACGCAATAGATTCACCTTCTTCTCCTTCCAATAAACCAGTAATGCCTAATACTACGATTGTTGCATCAGCTTTCTTGGCATCACTTGTGGTCCAGTCTATGGGGTTTACATTGTCGCGGTCAAGTAAACAGCCTGGTTTGTATTGTAACTGGCTGCCTGGTTTTATGGCACCGGTCAATCCTTCCAGTATAGTAACCATTTGCGGGTTCACACCGTAATAATTTCCCATCAGCGCATCTACGCTTGCTGCGTTGGGGCCTGTTACATAGTATAAGGAAAGGTCGTTGCGCAATGGCAATACGCCATTATTCTTTAGCAGTACAATAGATTTCTGTGCTACTTCACGCGCAAGTTTTCTATGATCTGCACTATTGATCACATCTGGTGAAAGTTTGTCATACGGTGTTGAACCTTTCGGGTCGAACATACCCAGCTTAAAACGTGTACGCAGCAGGATGGCTAATGAACTATCTATCTCTTTTTCTGTGATCAGGTTTTGTTTTACCGCGTCTACCAGCGCAGGAAATTCATTGCCACAGTTCAGGTTTACACCACGCTTAACAGCAAGTGCAGACGCTTGCGCACTGTTGGCTACAACTTTATGTCCTTCGTAGAAGTCTGTAATGGCCCAGCAGTCAGAGACAACGTGGCCTTTAAACTTCCATTCATCGCGCAGCACATCCTGTAATAAAAATGTATTGGCGCAGCAAGGTTCTGTATTTGTTCTGTTGTAAGCACACATGACCGCTTCTACTTTGGCATCTACAAGTGCCTTAAATGCCGGCAGGTATGTTTCGCGCAGGTCTTTTATAGAGGCAACTGCGTTAAACTCGTGACGCAATTTTTCAGGGCCACTGTGTACAGCAAAGTGTTTGGCACATGCGGCCACTTTGAGGTATCTGGGATCGTTGCCTTGCAATCCTTTTACAAATGCAACGCCCATGCGCGATGTCAGGTATGGATCTTCACCGTATGTTTCCTGGCCGCGTCCCCAGCGTGGATCGCGAAAAATGTTGATGTTAGGTGTCCAGAATGTAAGCCCCGCATATTGCTGGTGATAACCCTTTGCAATAGAAGCGTTGTACATAGCGCGTGCTTCATCGCTGATCGCTGTTGAAACACGGTACAACAGGTCGTCATCAAACGTTGCGCTCATGCCTATTGCTTGTGGAAAAACGGTTGCAGCGCCTGAGCGGCCTACGCCATGCAATGCCTCATTCCACCAGTTATAGGCAGGTATTTTTAGCCTGTCTATTGCCGGGCTGTTGTAAATAAGTTGCTGAACTTTCTCTTCCAATGTCAGTTGTGAAATAAGGTTGTTCACCCTTTTCTCTAAAGGCTGTGCCGGGTCTAAGTACGTGGCTTTGGTCTGTGCCATGCACAGCGTACCCATAGAAAGGATACCGAACAGGCATACAATTTTCTTCATACGGAGTCTTGACTTTATTTTCTGCAATCGATTTCATTAATTGACACAAAAAATTGCGAATGGCTGCTTTGCCCTGGCCAATAAAAAGTCTGCTAAATAATAAATCCCGGTTCTGAATCAATCAAACAGGCGTAGTCTATAACTGTAGAAAAATAAATGGAATTATCTCTGAAAGTCAATACAGCCGCCGTATAGGCAGCTTTGGTACAGCATAGCAATCCTGTGTTTACAAGCATTATCAGCAATCGTTTGGTACAGCAATCAAATCGTTTAGCAGATTAAAAATAAGGGAACTTTTGAAAAGTGCAATCGATTGCATAATTTTTTTTAAAAAAAAGATTAGATAAAAGCAAAAATAAGCAAAACGGCGAAGTCCGTTCAAACACAGTAGTTTATGAAACTCGGGGCTAAAGTTGGAAGTCTCTGTACTTTAGTTTTTGGGCTTAAAAAGACAGGGTTAGGTTACTAAATCGTTACTGGTTACCGCCCAACCCCGACTGATATAACAGATTATATTTCAGTCTTTTGCACTTCTTTTCATCTTCCCTTGTAACTCATTGAAATTTAATTTTAAACATTAAACAATTGAGTTATGGAACAGTCGAAAAGGTCAACGTTTAAGCTACTTTTCTACCTAAAGAAAAACGAGCCTAAGAAGAACGGAGCAGTTGCTATTATGGGGCGCATCACAATTGATGGAAAGCCCGCATCTTTCAGCACCAAGCTGGAAATCCACCCTGATAATTGGGATTTGAAACATGGGCGTGTATTGGGGAAAAGTACCCAAGCACAAAGCACCAATAAGAAATTAGATGATGTACGCCTGCGAATTGACAAGCATTACGAGGAATTGCTCAAATACGATGGCTTTGCTTCTGCACAGAAATTGAAGCTGGCATTTTTAGGCGTGGGCGTTATGGAAGAAGCTATTCTAAAAGTATTCCAAGCCCACAACGATGATTTTGCCAAGATGGTTGCTAAAAAGGAACGTTCCCAAAGCACCTACGACAAATATAAAGTCGTGTACAACCATCTTTCCGAATTTATCCAGCTACGCTATTTAAGAACAGACATGGCTTTCAAAGAGCTTACCTCTGACTTTATCCGTGAGTTTGATTTTTACCTGCGTATAGACAAGGAATGCACCCACAATACAGTTTGGGTTTATACGATGCCTGTATTGCGAATGGTAGAGCTGGCAATGAAAAAGGGTATGATACGCAATAACCCTTTCGAGGATTACGAAATTACCATGAAAGAAACCGACAGGGGGTTCTTACTGAAAGAGGATGTAGAAAAGATTATGCTTTGCAGTCTTCCCAAACCAAAGTATGAACTTGTACGTGACCTGTTTATTTTCAGTTGCTTTACCGGGCTTTCTTATGCAGACATCAAAAAACTGAAACGGAGCAATATTCAGAATTTCTTTGACGGACACCAATGGATTATCAGCCGCAGAAAGAAAACCGATGTTTCTTCCAATGTGAGGTTATTGGAAATACCCAAGAAAATCATTGAAAAGTATTTGGGTACAACTAAGGACGAGTTTGTGTTCCCTATTCCGTCAAACGCTACCTGCAATGCTCATGTACTTAAAATCACGGAAGCCGCAGGAGTTGTAACAGAACAAAAAGTTACTTTCCATACAGCCCGACACACGTTTGCCACTATGATACTGACAGCAGGTGCATCACTTGAAAGCGTACAAAAGATGATGGGGCATACAAACATTACCACTACTCAAATCTATGCCAAGATACTTAACGAAAAAGTAGGTATGGATATGGACATTGTTGCAAGAAACCTAAAGGCAATGGAGGTTTCATTTAGTGCCATGCAAACGGAGCCTGTTTCGCAGGAGGAAATTATTTCTAATGCTGTAATTGTTATGGATAAAGAGGAATTGGAAATTGCCATATAGCAAGAGTTTGTAACGTAATGAAAGAGCAGGATTTTACCGTCCTGCTTTTTTTGTTTCCATATCTGACCCCAAAGCACATTTAATGCCCTCCACACATATCTTTTCACTTAAAAGAACTTTGTTGGGTGTTCGGATAAAGCCTATTGAAAAATAACCCTGCATAAGCCCACACAATTATTTTTCAATACCCTTTATGTGGCTTTCACAACCACGCATTGAAAAACAGTGTTTGAATATTCTGTGAATTGGAAGTAGAATTTTCATCCACCTGGAACCATTGCCAATGCCATCTTCATTGCTTCCACGGTTTTTTATTCAAAGAGCCAGTATGCCGTTTTGTTCCGTTTCAAGAGCAAAGGTATTTCCGTGTTCTTAACGCCGCCAAAAGGTCATGCAAGTTTGGAAAAAAATCTCCACCCTTTGGGTAGTATTTATTTTCCAAAACCTTGTGTCGGCTAAACACTAACCTTTTTCTGCTCGTGAAACGAAACATAGCATACTCCGGCTCTTTAGACGAATAAAAAAAATGTCAGGTATGAAGATTAACAGCATTGGAAATGGTAATAGGGAAACGAAACAGCACCTCCTCTCATTACCGAATAAATCAAAAAAAATCAATTCAAAACAATCATTAAAAAATAAAAATCATGGCACACAATCTAAATTTCAACAACAGAACAGGACGTTATTCATTCTTTAGCGTAAAAGAAAAAGCATGGCATGGATTAGGACAAATCGTACAAGACTACCCCACAAGCGAGGAAGCAATAAAACACGCAGGGCTGGATTATGAAGTAGTAAAAAGTCCACTGTACACCACCGGCTCAAACATCATAGAAACTGCACAGGGTATCGAAATAACAGACAATCAACTCCACGTACCGAACTACTTTGCCAATATCCGAAGCGACAACAATGCCGTATTGGGTGTAGTGGGCAAGGATTACCATATCGTACAGAACCGTGAAGCCTTTGCTTTCTTTGACGCAATTATAGGTGGAGGCGATGGCATATTGTATGAAACAGCCGGAGCATTAGGTAATGGAGAACGCATATTTATCACTGCAAAGTTGCCTGACTACATCCGTGTAGGAAACGGTGATGATGTTACAGAAAAATACATCTTCTTAACAACAAGCCATGACGGTAGCGGAAGTATTACCGCAGCATTTACCCCTATCCGCATCGTTTGCCAAAATACCTTAAATGCTTCACTTCGCAACATGAGTAACGTTGTACGCATTAAACACACCGCAGGAGCTAAACAGCGGTTAGAAAATGCTCACAAGGTTATGGGGCTGGCTAACACTCTAAGCAACCAGTTGCAAGATATTTTCAACACATGGGCTAAAGTAAGGGTAACGGACAGAGAAATAAGAAAGCTAATCGAGTTGGCATTATGCCCTAACAAAGAAACCTTAACTCACTTAGAAAAAGGTAACTACGATGAAATTTCCACTGTGTTTAAAAACACTGTTGAAGATGCTTTTGCGTACGCCATGATTAGCGACACACAACAAATGGACACAACCAAAGGTACATTGTTCGGAGCATATAACGCCGTTACAGGTTACTACCAAAATGTACGCAATTACAAGAGTGGGGAAGCGAAGCTGGAAAGCATTGTAATGGGTGGAACAGCACAACTAAAAACACAAAAGGCTTTTGACTTATGCACAGCCTTTGCACAAAACGGGGCAGATATTTTCAGTTTTAATTAATCAATCACAGGCGACCGCCTTTGCAGGCGGTCGCTTTAAAAAATATACATATATGAAAGCATTAAACAAAATGGACAATCTGGATAAAGGAACGTTACTAAGCAAACTGTTTCCCGAAGCGTTACAGGGCATTCAAAACGCAATAGAAAAGCAATGCGGTTACTTTCTGCAAAATGAAACTGCCTTTCGTGAGGGCTGGCATCAAAAAGGGTTTTTCACCGCAGAATTTTGGTACAGACTTGTAGAAAATGCACACAAGACAATTGAGAAAAACGACCGCCAACTATGGAAACGCCCAAATTGGTTTGCAGACCATTTCTTTGACGGACACAACTCATTGTTTACTGTACACTGTCTTATTGAGTATGCAGACAGCGAAGATTGCAACCCTGATTTAACACAGGCGATACACTTGCTTTTTGGAAGTGAGAAGCTATTAAAAATAATCCCAAACGATAATTAAAAACTACGGGCGACCGTCTGCAATGGCGGTTGCTTTTTAAACTGAACAACGATGAAAGTAAGAGATAAAAACGGACAATGCATTGAAGTTACCAATCTTAAAAAAGCTATTCAGCAGGCAAGTTGGTATAAAACGTATCAACACAACCCTCCAGTAGAAAGTGACAAGGAGCGGCAGGCATATTGGGCTGATATGCATGAGAAACTGTTAGCATTAAAAGTAAAACAGTCTTGTAACACTTAGGTCGTTCCTTGCAGTCACCCACATTTATATTTTGTATTTTTGTTTATAACGGATTGGATAGTTTTTGTTAAATTAAATGGTAGAATTATGGTATCATCATTAGTCATAGGAATAATATTTTTGGTAGCAGGCTTGGCGTTACGTTATTGGATTAACCGCAGGAAATTTTACAGGCGAAGCCCTACCGGAGCCGAAGGATTTTCAAGCTATGAAAAATCATTAGCTATAAAGTTCATCGAACGTGTGGGCAAATGGATAGCTTATGCTTTGATTATTTTCGGGCTATTGTCGCTATGGGTATATTCAAGAGAGAAGAAGGAAATAGCAACCAAAAACACGGAGGTACAGAAGCCACGATAATCAACAACTTACTTTATTCAATGGTATAGGTCTTTACAGGCTTGTACCATTTTTTTGTGCCAAACCTTACCACTCAACGTCAAACACGCCCACATTTATAAGACACCTTAAAACCTTTCCTAATTTCCTTTCCTAACATGAAAAAGTGAGGAAAAGATTATGGAAGTGATAGCAATACCGAAATCAGTTCTTAAAGAACTGACCACAGAGCTGGATGAACTGTTACAGCGTACCACAGATGCGAGCAAAGCCTATGTAGGCATTTTCAACGAAGAAAGATGGCTGGACAATCAGGAGGTGTGCCTCATGCTTGGCATAACCAAACGCACCCTGCAATCATACAAAGACAAAGGGATTTTGTCTTTTTCAAAATTGAACCGAAAAAATTATTACAAACTTTCGGATGTACAGCGTTTGCTTGCTCCTGATACCACACACAAAACAAATGAGTATGGAACTTTTTGATACCGATGCCGAAGAAATAGCAAACTATAAAAGAAAGTTTGAGCAGCTCCGTATCCAAACGGAAATGATACTGGAGAACTTTCGCCCGGTAATGAACGGAGAAATTTATTTGTCAGGGGATGATATTTGCAAACTGCTGCATATCAGTAAACGAACTTTACAACAATACCGTGATGACCAAATTTTGCCGTATATACAAATAGGAGGCAAATTAATCTATAAACAATCAGATTTGGTAACGATATTGGAAAAGCATTATATAAAATAAAATGTGGTTAGTGATGATTTCTAAATTTCCTTTTCAGATGATAATATCGAAAGAGTAAGCGATCATACCACAGCGCAAAAAATAATAATCCCACCGGGAGTAAAAGAGTTTGCAACTTGAAATTCGTATAAACCAGCCCCCCTATGATACATCCTAAAAAGAAACAGCTAATAATAGCTAACTTCAAGAAGATGCTTTTATTTAACTGCATCTTTGCTGGTCGGTCGTTATAAAAGAACAACTGTGAGAGTTCAATTCCGAGGTCAGTAAACAATCCTGTTAAATGCGTAGTTCTTACTACCGATTGAGATACCCTCGTCACTAATGCATTCTGTAATCCCATAGCAAAAAGCAGAGCAGACGATAATATAATCGAAAATTTGGGATATTCGTTTGGTACAAAAAATACTGAAGTACTAATTGCTAAAAATATGAATACTTCAATCAATATAGGTATCACATAAGAAGTTTGTGGTTTATATTTTGATACCAATTCCATAATCAGGCTTGAAACGAAAGCACCAAATAAGAAAAAAAGAATGTAAAATAAATATGCAAGAGCCATTTTGTTATTTCTTAAAATAAGTTCTTCAGAAAAATAAGCGAAATGTCCTGTTACGTTGGTTGTTAATGTATGCAATTCTAAAACACCCGTAATATTTACGATGCCAGCAACGCCTGATAATATGGAAGCTAATTTTAGATTATGTGCATAAGTCCGACCTTTACCCTTATGTCTAAACATTTATAAATTTTTTTTATTGCAAACTTACAAAACTGTTTTTCTAATAAGTTTATAGCCATATAAAAAGCATTTCAGCTTTAAAAATGTGTATTTTGGGCAATCCTGCAAGCAAATTATGTATCATTATATTGTCTCTAATTTTCTATTTGATTGAATAACGTTCAGAGATATTGTTTTCGTACAGCCTTGTGGTGCTGTTAAGGATATTCGGCTAACATAGATATATCAAATTTCAAATTGGGTAAAGCTTTGTATTCAAGATTAAGCCCAATAAGACCTACATTATTGTTGTTAGCAACAATTTCTTAAACTAACCCATAACAATATTTAATGCGGCAACTTTTCTCTGAAATAGCCGTAAACCCAAGTCCCTGCAACAGCACTCAGAAGCGTAACGGCAATGACGGTTGCCCCTGTTCCAATTTGAGCAAACAACGGCCCGGGACAGGCCCCGGTAATTGCCCAACCAAAACCAAAAATTAAACCACCGTAGATTTGCCCTTTATTAAACTCTTTGGGTGCAATTTTAATCGGCTCTCCATAAATGGTTTTGATGTTGAATTTTTTAATCAGAAAAACGGAAATCATTCCTGTTACAACGGCACTTCCTATTATTCCATACATATGAAACGATTGCAAACGAAACATTTCCTGAATACGAAACCAGCTAATGACTTCGGCTTTTACGAACACAATGCCAAATAAAATTCCGACAACTAAGTATTTCAAATTATGATACCATTTGTGCTGTAAATGGCTTTCATTTACGCACATTGCGTCCAGCTCTCTTTGTGCTAAATCTTTTTCTGTATCTATATGTTGCTGCATTTTTGTTTTAGTTAATTTCTGTTTTACTTAAAGTGAAAGAATAAAAGGCAAAATCAGGTTCGCCATAATGAAACCGCCCATCATAAAGCTAATGGTAGCAATCAGGGACGGCAGTTGTAAATTGGACAATCCCATAATAGCGTGTCCGCTGGTACAGCCACCTGCATAGCGAGTTCCGAAACCTACTAAAAAGCCACCGCCTACCATCATTATAAAGCCTCTTAATGTAAACAGCGATTGCCAGCTCATAATGTCTTGTGGAACCAGATTATTAAAATGGGTAATGCCATAACCTGCTAAATCTTGTGCTAATTTAGGACTAACCTCAACCGGATTGGGATTAGCCAAAAGGCTAACTGCCAATGCTCCGCCCAGAAATATACCGAATACAAAGAGTAAATTCCATATTTCTTTTTTCCAGTCATATTTAAAAAACAGAATGTTGGCAGGCACGCACGAGGCACAAATGTGTCGTAGAGATGAGCTGATACCAAAGGATTTATTTCCTAAAATCATCAATGCAGGAACAGTTAAGCCGATTAATGGGCCTGCTATATACCAAGCCCAGGGCTGTTTTAAATATTCTATCATTCTTAGTTTATGTATTTGCTATAATCAGTCTTTCTAACTCGTTTGCGGGCACAACGCTCGATTGTCGCCAAAGCGGTTTCCCGTTTTTAAATAAGATAAGCGTGGGTACGCCACGTACCTGATAAGCTGATGCAGCTTGAGGGTTTTTGTCTACATCAATTTTTATGATGTTTGCATTTTCGCCAACACGTTGCTTTACGTCTTCCAATATTGGCGACATCATTTTGCAGGGGCCACACCAAGTGGCAAAAAAGTCCACCAATACAGGTTTGTCCTGATTTATTATTTCCTGAAATGTCATGCTGTTTTTTTTCTGCTTTTTTGAAACATTGAGAATAGAAGGCCACCCATAACTGAACCGTATAAGCTACTGTTAATAGGATTTGAAGTAATAGCACATTGCCCCGAATTGCAACCGACCGTTTTCCAATAGAGATAACCTGCCAATGCCCCTGCAAATACGCCAACTATTGTGAGCAGATTATTTTTAGCGAACTTCTTCATAGCTTACCTCTTCCACTTTCTTGTTGCTTTTTGAAACAGGCGTAGTGCACCCCGATGTGCCACAACAACCGATATTCAATATTGGCATCAGTGAAAACAAAATACCTGCTCCCATAAAAAGCCAATCTTTTGCAATAACGCTTTGCACGATAATAAGGATGCCCAATGCTAACCGCAGTACTCGCATAAAGCTCCAGTTTTCAAAATGTTTTTTCATTTCTCTTTCTTTTTAAGGGTATTGATGCCAAACGGCAGGTATAAAGGGCAAAAGCTCATAAATGAAGTAAGCACAAATGCTATGGCTAAAATACCCAAGATGATTGCCATTATACCGGAAATGGTATTTGTGAAATATAAAACACCTATCACAATCGCAATGAGTATGCGAATTGCTTTGTCTATTGTTCCCATATTCTTTTTCATATCTGATCTATTTGTTGTTTACTAAGTTATTTACGTTGTGCCAGGTTCCGCCATTGATTACATTTTGAATGCCTTTTCTTTCCAGAATACTTTTTGACTGGCTGCTGCGGTTTCCGCTACGGCAAAATACAATGATGCTTTTTTTGTTTTTGAATTTGGATAACTGACTTTGAACTTTATCCAGCGGTATGTTTACCGCACCTTTTACACTACCTGTCGAAAATTCGGCAGGTGTGCGAACATCCACTAAAAAAGCACCTTCTTTTATCGCTTCTGATAGTTGGGTATTGTCTGTTGACGAGAACATATTTTTGAAAATTCCAAACATTGCTATTGTTGTTATGGTGATATAAATTAGCTCAACATTTTACTTTGACATACAAAATCGGTTTTAGGAATACTGGTCTGTGCAATGGCGTTAAAACCACCCTCTACTTCCGTAAAGTTTCTGTATCCTCTTGCCTGTAAAATACTCGCAGCTATCATACTGCGGTAGCCGCCTGCACAATGCAGGTAAAAATGCTCTTTCGGGTTGAGTTCTTTAACCCAATCATTGATATATGCCAATGGTTTGCTGTAAGCATCTTCAACGTGCTCTGCCGTATATTCGCTTTCTTTGCGAACATCAATGACCTTGCTGTTGTCATAATAATCTTTTGAAAATTGGTCGGCCGTAATCCGATTTATGATGTCAGTTTCTTTTGCTGCTTTTATCCAGGTTTCAAAACCATCTTTTAAATGTCCCAGTACATTGTCAAAACCAACACGGCTCAATCGTGTTACGGCTTCTTCTTCCGTACCGTTGTCGGTAACCAACAAAATCGGTTGTTTCACGTCAACAATCATCGCACCCACCCAAGGTGCAAAATCGCCTTTCAAACCTATATTGATAGATTTCGGAATAAAGCCTTTGGCAAAATCCTTATCGCTTCGTGTGTCTAAAATCAATGCTCCTGTATTTTCTGCCGCCGCTTCAAATTCTTCTGCCGAGAGTGCTTTCATTCCGTGGCTCAACACTTCTTCAAAACTGTCATAACCTTTTTTATTCATGGCTACGTTCATACCGAAATAAGCAGGTGGTGGTAATAATCCATCAGTAACGGCTTTGATAAAACTTTCTTTATCCGGCTGGTTTAGCGCATAGTTGATACTTTTCTGATTACCAAGGCTATCAACCGTTTCTTTCATCATATTTTTTCCGCAAGCCGAACCTGCACCGTGTGCCGGATAAACAGTGATATCATCCGATAGTGGTAAAATCTTATGATACAAACTGTCATAAAGCAAACCTGCCAATTCTTCCTGTGTGAGGTTTGCCGCCTTTTGTGCCAGATCCGGTCTGCCTACATCGCCAAGAAAAAGTGTATCGCCACTAAACAATGCTGTTTCATTGCCATTTTCGTCAATCAACAAAAAACAGGAGCTTTCCATTGTATGCCCCGGGGTATGCAATACTTTAATTTTCACGTTGCCCAATTCAAAAATCTGATTGTCTTCTGCTACGATGGCTTCAAACTCTGGCTTTGCCGTAGGCCCGTAAACAATTGATGCATTTGTTTTTTTACTCAGATCAACGTGTCCGCTTACAAAATCAGCGTGAAAATGCGTTTCAAAAATGTATTTGAGCTTCACATCATCTTTTTCCAAACGGTCTAAATACGGTTGCGTTTCACGTAATGGGTCAATAATGGCAGCTTCACCATTGGAAGTAATATAATATGCACCTTGTGCCAGGCAGCCTGTATAAATTTGTTCTATTTTCATTATCCAAATTTTTCTTGTTTATGATTTGATACTGCGAATTTCCGAATATTGGTTTTTCGGTACAGCTACTTTTGTCACATTAGGCAATTTCAGGCGTTAATGTAATTTCTGTTTTCATTGAGTTGGTTACTAAACAGCCAGCTTTTGCTTTTTCGGCAACACGCATGGCCTTATCCATATCGGTTCCGGGATTAATCAATTTTATTACCGGAAACATTTCTGCCTGCGTGATGAGGTATTTTCCTTCTACCATTTCCAATCTGGCAATTGTTTTACAACTAAAGTTTTCGATTTCTACTTTAAAATTAGAAGCAATTGCCAGGAAGGTTGCCATATAGCAACTGTTAATAGCTGCTACAAAAAGATGTTCTGGCGACCATACACCGGGAACGCCATTAGGAAATTCCGGTGGTGTAGCGCATTCAATAGTTTTGTTTAATACCGGCGATGACAGTTCGCCTGTTCTGCCATCTTTCCATTTGATGTTTACTTCGTAAAAATGTGTTTGTGACATAATTTTTGAATTGAAAAAGGACAGTTGACATTGCCCGCTGTAGTGGGTTATATTATTTGTTACAAATTTCTGAAGATTGATTTTCCTGTACAGCTACTTTAGTCACATAAGGGATTTTATTTCACAATGATTTCTTTGATCATAATGTAAATACCCATTGACAGCACAAACCAACCGAAAGCAGGTTTCAATTTTTTACCATCAATTTTTTTAGAGATAAAGCTTCCTATCAGCACCCCGATAATAGCCAGTGCCAAAATTTTGAGAAGAAAAATCCATTCAACCGTTAGATGTGTAGCCGATACAGCAAATCCAAAAAGTGAATTGACCGCAATAATGACCAGTGAGGTTCCGATTGCTTTCTTAATATCTAAATGTAGCAGATTAACCAGGGCAGGGATTATTAAAAAACCGCCACCTGCACCGATAAGCCCGGTAACTATACCCACAAATAATCCTTGGATAATAACTAATGAAGTGCGCTTAGGGGCTGTTTTGGAAGGCAGGCAATCTTCTCCTTTACACTTTTTTATCATACTGTAAGACGCAAAAAACATCAATACAGCAAAAAGCAACATCAAGAAAATGTTTTTGGTAATGATAAAACTGCCGATGCTAAAAATTTCCTGCGGTATGGCGGGAACAATAAAAGCCCTTGTTAAAAAAACGGCTATAATAGACGGGATGCCAAATGCAACAGCCGTTCTAAAGTTAACCAACCCTTTTTTGAAATAAGAGAATGAGCCTACAACGCTGGTAGTTCCAACAATGAAAAGAGAATAGGCGGTTGCTAAAACTGCATCTATATGAAATAAATAGACTAAAACAGGAACGGTAAGAATGCTGCCGCCACCCCCGATTAGCCCTAATGAAATACCTATTAAAATTGATGCTAAATAACCTGCTATATCCATAAGTTTCTGAAATTTCTGCTGCAAAAATGCACCAACTCCAAAAACTGTACAGCTACTTTGGTCACATAAGGGTTATTTTGTTTCTGCCCAATTTTACTTTTCCGTTTTCTTCCAACTGTTTTAGCAGGCGGGAAACAACTGCTCTTGCTGTTCCCAATTCGGAGGCTACTTGTTCGTGGGTAATGTTCAGTGTTTTGTTTCCTGTAAGTGCTACTTTTTTATCCAGCAAATTCAGCATTCTTTCGTCCACTTTTTTAAAGGAAATGGCATTTACGATTTCCAATAACTCTTCAAACCGTTTGTGGTATAAACGGAAAATATAATCCAACCATTGGGGATATTCTTTGATAAATAATGATACTTTATCAACAGGCAAAAACAGAATTTCAGCATCTTCTTCCACCTCGGCTCTTACTTTGCTTATTTCGTTGTGCAGTCCACCCAAAAAAGACATAATACAACTTTCACCCGCTTTAATATAGTACAGCAAAATTTCTTTTCCATCTTCTTCTGTTCGGATCACTTTTAAAGTTCCTTTCGCTACAATCGGAATAGAACGAATGTGTGCATTTTCGTTTAAAATAATATCACCCGCTTTATAAGTCTTTTGTATACTGTGCTTATACAGTTGCTCCACTAATTCAGGCGATGACTTAAATTCTGTTATCTGTTGCAAATCACTCATAGTGCAAAATTAAAAATTTAATTACAGGAAATTGGCTATGGGAAGTCTAATAATCGTATTAATTACATCTATACTTAAATAGGGGTGATTTTTTAGTATATTTGCTATTGAAGATATAAAAAATTTAAAGTGTTTTTGCTTTAAATCTCGATACTAAAAACTGGTAATTTTTAAAAATCCCGAGATAATAAGTAAGAACGCTCATGCTATGGCGTGGGCGCTCGCTTATTCGGGATTAGGCGTACCAGTGCCTTAGTATCGGTAAGTGTGGTTGCCTGCGCCTCTTTTTGTTGCAGGCTTCCAATACTAAAACGGATATTATGGACACTGCAAACAATACCTACCTTGCCTTTCAATTTTCTGCCTCCGAATTATCGGCTTTTGCAGTTGCCAGTGGCATTTTTACCATATCACTTAAAAACGGGAAGATAGTACACTTTTGCCCCAATGATGTCCAACATTTTCATGATTGGCTGACCGCTCATGAAATCAGAGATATACAAAAAGAAGAAAGGACAAAGCCAACCCCTCCATCTACAAATAAAAGCTGGTGGGGACGGATTAAACGTAACAAATAATATTGCAAGATTATGAACAGTAATGAAAAAGCAATTCGCATAGCCATTATAGATAACAACGAACATCTGGGATATACTTCCATAAATCAACTTGAAAATGCTGGCTATATTGTACAATTTCAAGTGAGTGACAGCGAAAAAGCATTAATGAAAATAGATGAAGACGGCGAGCTGCCCGATGTGTGCATCGTCGAAGAAGATTTTGCGGCAGCAAAATTGTTACTCGAAAAACATCCCGATTTAAAGCTATTAATATCAAGTACCGATGATGCAGAGGAAAGTGTTAGAACTATGCTGAAAGCTGGTGTATCGGGCTATATATTGAAATTCGCCGACCCTGATGAGATAATAACCGCCGTAAAAGCATTGAGCAAAGACAGGAAATATGTCAGTGTTGGAATTAGTGAAATAGCAGCAGAATATTTTAGCAGTCACAGCTTATAACGGCACAAATTAAGAACTGCAATAAAAAAGTCGTCCGACTTTTTAGGTCAGACGACTTCTATTTTCCGATTGGTATAGCCGTTCGCTTAGTCTTTATTATTAAATTGAAAACTTATCTGCTTTTCGTTCCCGAAATTGTCGCTTATCCATACATCAAACGACTGCGATACGGCAGATTGTGAGGTGTAATACAGCCGGAACTGTGTCGCTGGCAATTGGTACAAATCATTAGGCATATACGGCGGTTCGCTGTAATATCGCAATGCGCCTTGCCCGTCATATTGGAAATAGCGGATAAAGTATTTTGCATCGTTGAAATTACCACTCCGTTCAATGGTAAACCTTATTTCAACAGTCTGCCCGTTTGCCACATCTCCCGGAACTGGCATCACTTTGACCTCAAACGGATAGTTCTGCTGTATGTCGAGTTCCTCCTTATTACAGGACGATAACACGGCGGCACTTGTAAAGACCAGGAGAAGCAGCCACAAAAATTTATTTCTATTCAAAAATCGTTTCATTGTTATTCTTTTTAAAAGTTAAACCTTAGCCCAATGCCTGCTGATGGGCGGAACTGTTTTAAATCTGTACCCCATAATACTTTGGTACGACCTTGCAGGAGCAGCACAAACCTGTCGGACAGGTATGTTTCCAAAGACAAACGCCCTCCGGCTCCGTAAATAAAATTGTCTTTGTCGAGGACTTTAGAGCCATCATAGAGCGTTGCATCACTCCGGTTAATGGTTTCGTACCCGGCAACAGCAGTAAGCCCCGCATTAAGGTTTGTAGTCTTTCTTGCATCGCCTAAAAGCTGGAGGCTGTACCCCATTTCACCCGTATAGGTTTCAAGAGGTATTTGTACAGTCCTGTAATCGGCAAATTGGTGGGTATATTCTGCACCCCAAATCCAATAGTTTCCAGCTCTGCTATTTACAGTAAGGGTCAAATTCAAAAAGTAATTATCCTTTACTTTCTTAGATAACAATCCGGCGTTTACTTCCAGTCCTTTTTGTCCGGGTGTCATTCGTTGTGCTTGCGTTGCTGTAATGCTCAACACCGCAAGCATTACAGCAAAAATGTATTTTGTCATTGTTTTTTCTGTTTTGGTTACTTAATCTTTAGGTGCATAGCGTTTACCAGCTTGGCGTGTACGAGGTCGGAATTTTCGACCTGTAAGGCTTGCTGCCTGCCGCCATTCTTTTCAAAGATTTCAATTACCAATACCTTATCATCGGTAATGGTGAACTGGTCGAGTAGGAAGACGTTTTGGTCAGTCGTATTGCCCGCAATTTCGGTAAGCGGTTTATACATACGCAACGGGGTCATTGGCTTTTCCTGCACTACGGTACGCTTCGCCACTTTCTTATCTACTACTTTGAAATTCACAAAGTCAATAGCAAACGGAACGTTGCTTGTATTGCGCAACTCTGTATGAAAATAAAATTTGCCGTTGTGTACATAGATGCCTTTCAGTAGAAACTGTACGCCGTAACTTTTGGAGGCTATATGCTTTACAATCCTTTTGTCCTTTTTATAAATGGTTTCCATGAGCAACCCGGCCAGCGATGGCGAATTGCTCCCCAATTCCTCAAACAGCACATCGTTACCGTTTTCCCTGTCTGATGCTTTTTGCATCGTCAGTAAATCATAATTCAGGGTGGTTGGATAAGCACTGTAAAAAACATTGAAGTTGTAGAAACGACCATCATCGGTAATTACAGAAAAATTGGTTTCTTCTTTAAAATCTTTAACGGTAGCCTTTATACGCAGCACGTTTTCGGCATCATCTGCCTTACCTGCAATCAGGTATTCACTGCCCAAATCCACATACCGGATGGCTGCCGGAAAAATCAAATGGGAGGTCTTATTGTACGTTACCTGCATTTCGTAAGGTTCTACTTTACCCATGCTTAATTTGCTTGTATTAGATGCAACCTGCTGCGCATTGGTATTGGCAGTAAAGGCTATTAAACAAGCCATTGCCAAAAGACTTTTAAATATTGCTTTCATTTTATTGCTGATTTTTAGTGTTGAACATTAGTTTTTTGAAACAAGGAAAAGTTGATGACCGGCTTTAACGGTAACTTTCGGTGTTCTTAGTTTTTTAGAGAAGTAGCCCGATATACCCTGCACCACGCCACGGGAAAGGTCGCCTGCCGCCTGCTGCCCTGCAGAGCGGGTCATCATAATGGACGTGCCGGACGTCTGGCTCATGTTGGAGGCTATTTCCGTTAAGGCATTTACTTCAGGCGAATAAGGCACATATAAGCCTTGTTGTCCGTCCAAATCGTACACGGTTATTTCCATAGGGATAATATTGCCCTCAAATTCAATGGACGTTATTTTCAACTGTAACCTACCGCCTGCAAACTTTGCATTTGCTGTTAGCACCGTTCCCGCCGGAATAGTACGACCGGGCGTTTTCGCAGTTTCCATCAAACGCAAGCGCACACCACTTTCATCGGTTACAGTCTGCGTTTCCTGTACTATCGCCCTGATGCTGTTTTTGGGCTGCTGTACCTGCTTACTGGTTCCGGCTGTATAAAATCCCCTGTTACGGGTTTCGTTCCAGTTGGCAAGAAAAGCACTGTCTGTCGGCTCACGGTACAATGCAGACACCGCAGTTTTCCTCACAGGTGAGAACGCTACAAAATGTTCTTTTTGCGTACCGCCACCCTTTACCGGAACCGTTGTATCTACTTTATTGGATTGTGGAACTGTATTTGTTGGCAAGTACTTTGCCGCCATTTGGTACGACTTCTCCATCAATGCCATTTGGTCTTGCACGGTCGTTGTAGCGGGTACATCCTTTTCCGCCAGTTTCTCTTTCAGTTCATCAACCTGTTTGCGGAGTTCCTGCGTTTGATAATCGTTGTTGTCGTAAAATGAACCTAAAGTACTTTGGGCATTGCGATAACTGCTCAAAGCCGGATTGCCCTTAGCAGGCATACCACCTCCGTAAGCAGATCCGTCTTCGTTAACCTCATCCGGATTAGCAGCTTTCTTGTCGGCGGCACTGTCTTCGCTCCAGTAATCGGAAAGGGACATAAGCGCATTGCGTTTTTCCTGTTCTTTCTGTTCCAGCATTTCCTGTTCATACGCTTTTTGCTTATCCGATTGCATTCCGGCATCGGTAGCCTGTGGTACGGCATCATTCAAACCTATATCTACCGCCTTTTTCTTGTCGGAAGATGGTTTGAAGATTAAATACATACAGCCGAGAAATACCACGCCCATAAGGACAAAAATGATTGGCTTTTTTAGCTTTTCGGCTTTGTTCTGCGCACCGTCTTTCGGTGCATCCTGCTGGTTATTCAGGTCGTCATCTTCGACCAGAATACTCACTTTTTTGTTTTCATTATCTTTCATACATCTTATTTTTTAGGATTTTTGAAATACTGTCCTGCGGCGATACCGGGGACTTGTTTTGTTTGATAAGCGGGTTTTCGATATGCTCTATTTTCAGCTTGCTATCGCTTGCGCCAACATCATAGCAGACTTTTGCTATTACTATAATGGACAACAACACATAGCCAGCGAAAAGCAATAGCGTATAGCGGTGCTGTTTTTTTATGGGCAACTCCCGCCACCTGTCATCGAGCCTGTCAAACCACTTGCTGATTTTTGTTCGTAACTTTTTCATTCCTTGACTGTTTTTAGTGCCTGAAACCTTTGCTTTTGGGAACAACTCTTTGCTTAGGCGCATCACTCACCAAAGCGATTGCCTCCCTTACTTTGGGAGCGGTAACCACTGATAGATTTGTGAGTTCCGAATGCTTCAATAATTGCCCGTATTGGTCTTTTCTTGAAACCTCCATTTTTGAGAGGAAGAATTTTCCGTTCAGGTACTTGACCCACATACTGCATTCCACATGGGGCTTGTCTTCACCTGCCCATTGCAGGTAGCCCGTAACCAACAGTACGGGCTTAGGTGCGCCCTCTGTTCCTTTACGACAACTTTCGAGGTATTCGCCTATGCTATCTTTGAGCTTTCCGGGATATGCCCCCTGCGTATGGAAATAGCCGTTATATCCTTTGTCGGTAAGGATTTTGGCGAACGTGTTTAAATCTGATAATGCTTCCATAAAATTGGTTTTAGCGTTCGATAACCTCCATGTCTTTGTTTTCCAGCACGGCAAATTTTTCGATGTTGAAGCCCTGCGGATTGTTGTCCGAACGGACGGAGTTCACGAGGTAGCAAGAGGTAACAAGGCTGCGCCTGGTTACATTGCTTGAACGGATGATGAATTGCTTGGCGTAGGTACGAACCGCATAAGGATAGGTATCGAAATTGCAGACGACACTATCTACTTCGATGCGCTGTTGTACGTTGCCCGAAATGATACGGTTGTAATAGCCCTTTTCCGAAAGGTCTTTGTAGTAATCAAAAGCCGATTTATCTGCGAGATTAAAAGCCCGCTTCATATTGCTTTCGATAGCATTCTTATCGGGTGCGAGCGTAAAAAACAATTCATGGAAACGCCTAACGTGTTCACGGGCTTCCACTGGTCGGTTAATGCTGGCATCCTGTGATAAAGCAAGCATCAATGATTTGCCGTTATCCAATACATAAATCTTTTGTCTTTGTAACTCCGCAAAGCGGTAGGACTGCCAAAGGGCATATCCTACCACTGCAATGCAGAGAATGGCAAAAACAATAGCGTACAGTCTTATCTGTCTAAAACTGTTTTCGATGTTTCTTAATGTTTTAAATTCCATTTTTACGATGATTAATTTTTGTTCAATAGCCTGCCGCCAATGTTGCCCACTGCGGCTCCCGTTCCGGCTCCGGCAAGATTTCCTGTTTTTGCAGCCGTAGAGTTTACGTTACGCATAAAGTTTCCTGCACCGCCTGCCTGTATTACCCAGCCCGCCACCGTTGGGATAGTGAAGTAGCCCACTATGCCTATCAGCATAAAAATGATATACACGGTATTGGAAGTATCGGGGATGTAAGTAGGGTCTGCCAGCATTTCAATATCCCGCTCCAGTATGAGCGATTGTATTTTCGCCAGTATGGAACTGAACATATCGGATATGGGCAGCCACAGATAAACGCTGATATATCGGGTTAGCCATTGCGTGAGCGTGGACTGAAAACCGTCCCAAACGCTTATCGCAAAGGCTATCGGCCCCAATATAGACAGTACGATGAGGAAGAACGTCCGTATCGTATCTATGACCAATGCCGCTGCCTGAAAGAGTATCTCCAGCAGGTCACGAAACCACTCCTTTATGGCTTTCTCCATTTTATAGGCTTGCCTGTCGAGATACATTCCCGTCATGGTAGCCAAATCGGACGGCGACCAGCCCAATTCGTCCAGCTTCTTATCAAATTCCTCGTCGCTTACGAGGTAAGCGGTTTCGGGATTGCGAAGCATGGCTTCCCGCTCCAACTGGTCTTTTTGTTGTTGTAGCTTGTTCAGGTCAAGTACCTGCCCTTCGAGCATGGAGTGCGTGCCTTTTACTACGGGAGACATTACCGCATTGATGGTTCCTAAAACCATCGTGGGAAAAAACATAATGCAAAGCCCGATGGCGAACGGACGGAGCAAAGGGAACACGTCTATGGGTTCTGCCCGGCTCAACGCCTGCCACACTTTCAGCGCAACGTAGAACAGTGCGCCCAATCCGGCAATTCCTTTGGCTATTGCAGCCATGTCTGCCGTCAATGGCATCATTTCATCGTACAGGCTGCGCAGCATTTCGTGAAGGTTATTCCATTCCATAGCTTACCAATATTTTTGTTCTGCGGTTCCGTACAGTTCCAGCACACGCTTGGTGTTGTTCTGTTTCTTCGCCCTCAAAATGCTTACAGAAATATTTTTATTGGTGTAATAGCGTACAAGGTTATGGTAGTCCTTAACCTCTTTGTACACTTTGTCGATTATATCCATACGCTCCTTATCATTTAAGGAAAGCCCGGTCGAGGTAACGATTTGTTTCAACTCTTTCAGCAACTCGGTACTTTCATTCAGAAGCGTAGAATAACCATTAGCAATTGCCGTCAATTCCTGTGGGGTGAAATTGGGGTCGTTCATCATCTTGCCGAAATTCTTCACGTACATTTCGGACACATCGCCCACCAGCAAAACGGTCTGCTGTACCTTGCGGGCATCTTTAACCAGGTTGTTTACGGCTTTCAGTTTGTCGTAATACTCTTTGCCTTGGTCATACACCTTTTTTACCTCATTGAAATTCTTAACCACATTCGATACGGTGGATGAGGTCTGCACGATTTCGTTTGCACTGTTGAGAATGCCGGAGATAAGATTACCGGGGTCAGTTACTACAAATTGTGCTTTAGCGGATGGTGCAACGGCAAGCATAATTGCCGTACACACCAGTAACATTGCTTTTTTCATTGTTTCTGATTTTTAAAAATTAATAACTGTTTGATTTTTTCTTTTCCTGTTGAAAAGCTGCTTTACATTTTCCGACCCATTTTCCTTTTTGGTTCAGGAGGCTTCTTTTGTTGCAGGTCATTGAGCCGGGTAAAAAAGTCTTGCAGGCTTTGAGGTTGGGATGCTGCTGCTTCCTTGCACAGTTTTGCAAAATCCTGTTCCTCTTTGTTGGTGGGGTCGGCTTCAAATATCAAAGCCTTGTTACCACCAATGGGCAGTGTGATTTTCTCCTTTTCCACTTCTCTTGCTTTTAAAATGATTAGTAACTGTTTGCTTTCTCACGTCTTTGGAGGGCAATGCGTTTAATGGCTTGCTCCACGTTACCATCCAGTTCATGGGCAAGCTGCATCACTTCCATTTTTTCGGTTTCCTCCGTGGTGTAGGCTAAGTATTCTTCGAGCGATACCTCTGTGGCGTAAACTGCGGAATGCGTACCGCCCAGCCCAATCCATACTTCTTTGTAAAGCCTTGACGGGTCGTTGTTCATGTTGATGGAAAGGATTTGTGATTTTTCCTTTTCGGTAAGTCCGAGCATCGCCTGAATGTCATCGAACTTGTTCATGTACTTGCGCTGGTCAAGCAGGATTTTGCAGTCGGAGTTGTTGATGATACTTTCTTTCACGATGGGCGACTGGATGATGTCGTCCACTTCCTGCGTAACCACGATGGCTTCACCAAAGAATTTGCGGACGGTCTTAAACAAATACTTGATGTATTCTGCCATACCCTCTTTAGCAATCGCTTTCCACGCTTCTTCAATCAGTATCAGCTTACGCACACCTTTGAGCCTGCGCATCTTGTTGATGAACACTTCCATAATGATGATTGTGACCACGGGAAAGAGGATTTTGTGGTCTTTTATCGCATCAATTTCAAACACGATAAAACGTTTGGAAAGCAGGTCGAGTTGCTTATCGGAGTTCAACAGGTAATCGTATTCGCCGCCCTTGTAGTAAGGTTCCAGTACGTTCAGGAAATTGGCGAGGTCAAAGTCTTTTTCCCTTACCTGCTTTTCTTCCAGTACCGTTTTGTAATCACCCTTTACATATTCATAGAAATCGTTGAACGATGGGTATTCATCGTTTTGCTTAATGTGGTCAATGTAACCGCTCACGGCGTTTGACAACGCCACTTCTTCCGAACGCTTCGGCGGTTCGTCATCACGCTTCCAAAGCGTAAGGATGAGGGTTTTGATGCTTTCCCTTTTCTCAATGTCAAATACGCCGTCATCGGTATAAAAGGGATTGAACGCAATCGGGTTCTCTTCGGTGTAAGTAAAGTAAACCCCGTCTTCACCTCTGGTCTTTCCTTTAATCAGTTCGCATAAGCCCTGATAGGAATTACCTGTGTCCACGAGCAGGACGTGTGCGCCCTGTTCGTAATATTGGCGCACCATGTGGTTAGTGAAAAAAGACTTACCCGAACCCGATGGCCCCAAGATGAACTTGTTGCGGTTCGTGATGATGCCTTTTTTCATTGGCAGGTCGGAAATATCCAAATGGATAGGCTTACCCGTAAGCCTGTCTGCCATCTTGATACCGAAAGGCGATGGTGAACTTTGATAATTGGTTTCTTCGGTGAAGAAACACAGGGCGGGTTCAATGAACGTGTAAAAACTTTCCTCGCTTGGAAAGTCGGCCGCATTGCCCGGCATAGCCGCCCAATACAGCGTGGCAACGTCAATGGTATTGTGGCGAGGCTTGCACTCCATTAAAGCCAATGCGCTACCGGTATCGTTCTTTAGCTGTTTGAGTTCGTTTGCATCATCCGACCACGCCATTACATTGAAGTGCGCACGGATAGACGAAAGCCCGAAGCTGTGGGCTTCGTTCAGGTACTTTTCAATCCACTCTTTGTTGATTTGATTTGCACGGCTATACCTTGCCAGCGAGTGCATATTCCTTGCGGATTTTTCAAACTTGCGCAGGTTCTCATCGCTGTTATCCAAAAATAAATACTGGTTGTAGATATGGTTACAGCTAAGGAGCAAGCCCACCGGAGCCGCAAAGGACAACAGGCAGTCGCTTCTATCGGTGGACAGCTTTTCATAACGTGTATTTGCTGATACTGTTCCGGGCAAATCGTCTGTATCTGAAAGCGTGTGCAGGCACAATCGCTTATTACCGATGCGCACATCTTCCGTACCGAGTGCCAAATCCTGCAACGGCGTATTGGCTGTCCGTGATAAGGTCAGGTATTGCTCCAACAATCCCTGTTTTTCATTTGCACCGATGATGTCATCTTCTGTCAACCGTTCCAGTTTCACAAACCCGCTGTCGTTGATGATGCGCTCGAATTGCGCCACCGCTTCCATAAATCGGCGGACGGTTTCTTTATCCCTTATTTCTTTCGGGATAAGAACGCCTTTGCAAAGCGAACTAAAGTTGCTTTGCATCCGCATACGCTCTTTGGTTGTCTTCGTCAAAAAGAGGTAGCAGTAATGGTTGAGAAAAGGACGCTCGTTGAAATGTTGCTGGTAGGATTTCGCTAAGAAACTCAATCCGTCCTGTGCAATATCCGGTGCATAATTTTCCTTGATGAACCAATCCTGTTTGTGGATGATGGAGTAATCCGGTAAGGTTTTGATTGCCTTGTGCCATGCGGAGTGTATGGCATCGTACTCCGGTGATGCTACGGTAAACAGTTCCGGCAGGTGTACCCGAAAGCAGGCGGTAATGTCTGCATCTTTTGAAATGACGCAGTTGTGTTCCACCGCCAGTAATGGAAACTTGCTTTCCAGCGTTGTAGTTTTTGCGGTGTTTCTCATACGGCATCGGATTTAGAGGTGAACCTTAAACTGCGATGTACCGCTTTGCGACTGATGATGTATTTGGGATGCTTTTTCTTTGCGCCCAGCTTCATCAACCCGTGTTCGCCGTACTTGCCATTTAATGAGAATGTTTTCCAAACAATCAGTGATGCACCGCCTGCGCCTATGAACAGGCAGATGTAGGAGTTTACGCCTGCCATGTACATAATCATAACAAGGATAAGCACGCCGAGCAAGCCACCTGCGAAGATGAACAGGTATTGTGCTTTCAGCCCTTTGAACTCTACGGTTCTTCCAATGCCTTTGTTGATGTTGTAATTACTCATAGGGCATTGGATTAAAGGAAGAATGAACGCAGGATGGTTGCTGCAACGATTAAGAAGATACACGCACCGAACCAGCTTGCCGCCGTTTTCGATGTGTCCGGGTCGCCACTGCTGAATTTGTTGTAAACCTTTACACCTCCGATTAACCCAACCACCGCACCGATGGCATAAATCAATTTGGTAGCCGGGTCAAAATATCCCGTTACCATTTGTGTTGCTTCCTGAATGCCAGCATTGCCGTTTCCCTGTGCGAACACACCAAATGCCGACAGTAACGCAACGCCTGTCAGCAATACTTTTTTCTTTCTTCTTTCCATAATCTGAATGAATTATTTTGTTTCTACTTCCCGCTTTCTGTGGGCTTTCGGAACAAAAGTGTCAGGAAAAAAGAGGCGCAATAACGATGTGTCTTTCAGTGGAATTACTTGGCAGTGAGTGGCAGTGTTATGAGTAATTGATACCTATGAAATACATATTTTTCAAATCATAGAATTTTATTACTTTTGGACAAATGATGTCCAAGAAGTCAATGTCAACATTAGAAAGAATATCATTTGGCGAGTATGTCCGGTCATTAAGGGGAAAAGCGAATCTTCCTCTTAGAAAAGTCGCAGCGGAATTGAATATTGATACGTCAACATTGAGTAAAATAGAGAAGAATGAACGAAATGCCAATGAACAAATCATTGATGGAATTTCAAGAATGTTCAAAATTGACCAGTCCGAACTAAAGGTTAGATACATTAGCGATAAGATCACTAATCAACTTCTTAATGAGGAAGATGGACTTGAAATCCTAAAAATAGTAGAGAAGAAAATCAAATACTATCGAAGAAAAAAAACTTAGACTTAACTTAAATAGAAATTATGGGAGAATATTCAAAACGTGTAGGAGAAGTAGGCGAAACAGTAGTAGCGGATTTTTTAGCCCTTATAGGATGGATAAATCCTTTAAGAAATGATGATATTGATAGTATTGATACCGAGTTCAGAAAAAGAACAAATGGGATAGATGGATATTTTCATTACGTTAATCCTATGGTGAGCAGCACAATTGAAAATGTCATCTATTCATCAAAATATAGCACAGATCCTTATCCTGTATCACAAGTAACAACACAATTTAAAGAGCGATATCTTGAATTAGCTAAGGCAATTGAATCCTTTAAAAAGTCTGAGTTAAAACAATACACAATAAATCTTCACCAGAACATTGACACACATTTCGATCGAGGTGTTTTGTTTTGGTTGAACAATTCAGGAACAGGTGAGAACGATTTAGTAAGTCGATTATCTCGGATTGAGTTAAATACAGGGGTAAATCACGACGGCATTTTTTTAGTTGACAATAAACGGATTGAGTTCATATATGATTCGATTTGTTTTGCTCAATTGAAATATCGTCTACACAATATTGACTTTGTTTATTTCAACAATGGGCTAAATAATGATGACCGAAATCCACGAAACGGGAGAGTTATGCCGATTCAGTACATTAACTCAAGTATATTACCATTGAGAGCATCAAAGGAGAATGAAACAACTATCATTATAAATGCAATCGACAATTTTGATAGAGATGATTTGATGAAATACATGGGAATAGCAAAAAATATTGGCTGTAATGCACAAGGAGCGACATTAATTGGCTTTCCGGACTATTCAGAAACTGAACATTTGCCAACGGTAAACAACATTAAGCAAATATTCAATGATGCCTCTTTTACTTCGCAGTTAGAAGTAGTAAATTATAATAACCCTATTTTACGTTAGTACTATGGAAAAGTTAGAAGTAAATAAGCATATCCCTTTTGGAGCAACTCTTCAGGACGTTTTAAATCATCCGTCATTATCCGACACAAAATTGAAATACTTGCTCAGACTGCGTGGAATTTATTTAGAGGATTCAAAGAATAATGATACATATCCAATTTTATTGTCAACAATACTTTCTCCGAGTGAATTTGAATATATTAAAGAAAACATTCGAGGAAAAGAATTAAACCAAAAAATTCTTTCAAGACCTTTAGCCTGGCATAATACAGATGATCTCATTAAAGTTGTTCCTGACAAGATTGATTTAAAGGAAATTATAAGAACAGCGGATTCACGACAGGCTGTTATTTCGCAAACCAATTTTGCAATGGTTGAAGGAAATCCAAACAAAGTGAAAATGCAATTTAGATGTCAAACGAATAATTATAATTCTGGCTGGTATAGAACTAAAAATGAGTATGATGGAGAAATTGTCTTAGAGAAGGTACAAGAAAATGACAAGGTATATCTAAGAATGATTTACACCTCTCCTGAAACTCAAACAATTGCGGATTTGGGTGTTAAGCATTTGGTTAATGAGTTTAAAAGTAAAAACTATACTAAACCAAATACAGACGTTGAAAGAATCTTGTATAGCAATTTCACAAATGAAGAAAGGATTAAATTTTTTTTAAGTCTAACTGATAGTTCTGAAATTTTTGAATTTCAAAGAGCCACAGATTTGGATATTGCTCCTGATAGAACTATGGAAATGCCAATTGAAATTGCCAAGTTAATGACGGGTAAAGTAAATACTTTAAAAATAAATGGCGAAACACTACATGAACATTATTTGATTAATGAAAATGAGAATCATAAATATATTGAGTTAGCCTCAGTTGAAGCTCTTTACAATTTTTCCTATCATGCCGCTGAAGGGAACTGCGTAGTTCAATTTGGCTTCAACGGATATTTCAAAAAACGACTTAGCAACATTGAATTTTCAATAGATGTTTCAACCGTTAATCTTAAAGATGAATATAAAGGAGTAAACAAAGATAAAGTGAGGTTATTTTTATTACAAGAATTTGAAAAATTCAAAATGGAAAAATATAATTTACTGAAATCTCAACCACATTCTGTACAACATACGACATAAAAGATGAATAATATAGATTTTACCCAAGTAGAAATAGAGAAAATTATTACGCACCAAATTGGAAATAAATTACGAGATGAAAAATATAGTCTTTCTAATGAAGAATCGCTCTTAGCATCGGACACGAAAAACTATCTTTTAAAATATTTCTTATCCCTTTTAAAAACAGAAGAACTTTACAAATTTACCCATGCAGTAAATATTGAGATGAATGAAGTGTTTACTTTAGCTAAGCAGATATTTTCAGATCCAAATTCTTTTATCTCAAATTCTCAAAGTATAGCAAAATTACTTTATGAACAGTCAATGCACCCCAAAATAAAAGAAGGGCAACTCAATATTTCACTATTCGACAATGTAATTATAGAAGATGAGGTTGTTAATGTACTTGGCATTTTCAAATCAGAAACACCTTCTCCATTTATTCAGATGAAGAAGCAAAGATCGAATTATAATATTGTACATGAAATTGGATTCGATTTGAAAAGCATGGATAAAGGCTGTTTGATTTTCAATACAACTGCCGAAACAGGATATAAAATTTTAATTATTGATAATGCAAGCAAATCAAACGAAGCACAATATTGGAAAGATGAGTTTCTTAATGTGAGCATTATCAAGGATGAATACCATCAAACCAACCAATTTTTAGGAATAGCCAAACAGTTTGTAACAAAGCAATTAGATGAAGACTTTGAGTTGAGTAAAGCCGATAAAATTGATTTTTTAAATCGATCTGTGGACTATTTTAAAAAGAATGAGACATTTAATAAAGAGGAGTTTGAAGAGGAAGTGTTTGGAGACAACAATGTTATTGAATCGTTTAGAAAGTTCGATCAAACTTACAGACAGGAAAATGAGGTAGAATTAGCAGATAGCTTCCCAATATCTTCCCAAGCTGTAAAAAAACAATCTCGTGTTTTCAAAAGCGTACTAAAACTTGACCGAAATTTCGACATATATATTCATGGGAATAAAGATCTTATTGAAAAGGGTGTTGAGAAAGATGGTAGGAAGTATTACAAAATCTATTACGAGGAAGAAAAGTAGAAAGTATGGCAAGTATTAAACGTCCAATGTTTGAAGCGCATGTGTTGGAGGGATTATGTAAAACTATTGGAGATGCTTCGGATGGTTTGACAGGTACGGAAATAGGGCAAATTCTATTGAACGCAAACATCCCGGATGTTGACCCTCAAAACACAAAATGGAGAAGACTGTATTCTGCATTTGCTGATTGGCAGAATAAAAATCAATGTTCAAATCATATACTAAGATTTGTGCAAGATGCTTTGCAACCTGTTCGGTATATTGGGAAAGAAGAAATTTTTCATAACCGCAGATTAGAGGTTAATAAACGTTTAGCGTTTATAGGTACAGAACTCACAGAGCAAGGTAAATTCAGATTAGTTGAAAAAGCTACAACAATCGCAGAAGCCGAACAACGTGCCAGCCGCTTAAAACATAAGTTGGAAAGCAGGAATGTTCATGCTGCGATATTTGAATATTGTAAGGCTGAACTATTGGTTGAAAACTACTTTCATTCTGTTTTTGAGGCTACCAAAAGTATTGCAGACCGTTTAAGGAAAATGACCGGGCTTTATGCAGATGGCAATGCTTTAGCAGAAACTTCATTTTCTACCAGTAATCCGTTGGTTAAAATCAATCACTTAAAAACGGATACGGATAGAAGCGAGCATTTAGGATTATGCAACTTGATTAAAGGTATGTTTGGCTTAATTAGAAACTCTACGGCGCACGAACCTAAAATCAAATTTGAAATTACCGAAGACGAGGCTTTGGATATTTTGAATACCATATCCTACATTCATAAAAGACTTGATAAAGCGATATAAACAAAAGGGAGCTGTCTTTTCAGACAAACTCCCCAATGTCGAAACCCTCTAAATCCTTATTCCGCACGTTGGAAGAATTGAAATCCGCTCTGGCGGGGAGGCTTTTATCCAGCAGCTCCGCAATCTTTCGTGAAGCCCCCTCTATGGAGTTTTCGAGCAAGCTAAACAATTCGGTTCCCTGTATTCGCTGAACGATGTCTACCGCTTTTTGTTGAGAGGCAGGTTCCAGCACGTCTTGCTGAAGCAATGCCCCCACGGTTGTCAGTTCCTCGTAGGTAACCCCTGTGGCAAACCCATTGTCGCTGTTCGGTAATCCCTGTTCTTGCCATTCCTCGTCCTCACTCTCAAAATCGGAAACAGGTTCACTCCCAAAAACTTCATCCAATTCCTCCTGCGGAATTTCCCTCGCAAAACCTGCTTCGTTGGTTTCTGCTTCAAAATTATCAGGTATATCAGCCTTTTTATCAAATTGGCGTTTCGTGGCACTTGTTGGCACTATGTGTCGCTTTACAGGCTTTGGCTTGCCCATTATTTCCGATAAATCGGGATTTACCGCAGGATGTTGAGGCTTGCTTTTCACCACCTTTTTGATGATGATTTTATCCTTTGCCAGCAGCACAATAACAATCAGCAGGCAGATAACAATTATTATTTCCATAATCAAATACTTTAAAATATGGGTTTAAATTTCTCATTAAAATCATCGGTGATGGCTTTCTCAAACTGTTCAAAATGGTGTTCGAGAATATTGTCCAAATAAGCATACAGGGGTATTTTATCCTCACCGATAACCTGTACAATACGGGAAAGCCGTTCGTGATATTCCTGCCGGATGTAAATGCTTTTATCACCCCTGCGGGTCATGGTATGACCATTGAGGAAACGCTCACCGTAACTGAACCCGGAAACTTTCTTTTGACGGGTACGCTCCTTAGATGCGGGCTTTTCGTCTATCAACTCCTTTTGTTCTGCCTGGGGTTCCTCCGTTGCTTTTTCAGGCTTTTTTGTTTCACCCGCCATTATGGACATGATGTATGCCTCGTCTATCGGGGCATTTGTTTTTTTCTTATTCTCATTTTCCATAGCCGTTACAATTTGACGGTTCTTAAAAACTCTACCATAAACAAATCCAGCCCGCAGGCTTTCATCAATCTTTCATCGGGAGGTAATAATGTGGAGCGGAAAACGGTCTTTGCGGTAGCTTCGCTTTCCTTGCGAAAGCGTTTGCTGTCTGCAATGCGGGTTTCCATCGTTTGCAGCCCAACTTCATTGATGATATTTCCATAGGCTTCATACAGGTGCGATTTTTCCCGTCCGTCCACCTGGTTCCAAAATAACCGTATCGTTTCGATGCAAGTCTGTCCCCGTTTCATCAAAACATTGGTCAGAACATCGGTAAAGCTCAATGTACTTTCCATCACTACACGGTCTGCCGTGATAGGTGAAAAGATATGTTGCATTCCTGCCAGCGTATTGAGCAAGCCGGGGGTGTTCACAGTTCCCGGTAAGTCGAAGAAAACCACATCCACCGGGACATCGGAAGATTGTAAAAATGCCTCCGCATCCCTTAAAGCATTGTCTGCCTTGCTCTGCAATACCGGATATGCTTTTTTGTTAATGGTCGTGAACTGGCGGTACGCCAGTCTTTTCAGGATTTCGCTTTTCATCACCGTTTTTAAATCCCGTTCCCGCATCTGCCAAAGACTGTGCTGTGGGTAATCACAATCAAATACGACCACGTTATACCCCATGCGGTAATGGAGTATGCTTGCAGTGATGGTGGTAAAAGTGCTTTTACCCACGCCTCCTTTTTGGCTGGAAAAAGCAATGAATCGGGTTTTGTTTTTTGTTTCCATTTTCTATTCTGTTTTAAAATTTAATTCTGTTTGTACTGCCTGCAATCCTGCGGGATGGCTTTCTTGATAGCGTGTTATCCTGCATGAAATAATACTGTCATGCTATCCCGATGGAACTCCGGCTATCAGGCAAACAACCTTTCTGCCTGTCGTGCCGACCATCTTGCATTTCTGCTGTCACGCTTGCAAGCCGTTTCCTTTGTGAGCTGTCATGCCACCTTGCAGCCCAACATGAAAGCCGTCCTGCTTTCTTTCAGGTGTGCCAGCCTGCCGGACTGAATGCTATCAGACATTCTTAGGTTCCTGCAATCTTGTATGCTGTCTTTCTGAACTGCCAACCGGAATGAATGCCTGCCAACACGCTTGCCTGAATGCTATCACAAAGGAGCGGGTTATTTTATCGCATTGCTGCGAAGTGGTAGCTATTGGCGTTCTGTGGCAGTGTTTGGCAGTGTGCAACAGGGTGATGCTTCGGGAAAGCTGCACTTATTTTGTAGTTGCATCAATGCAACAGGAGAATGGAAAAATCATTGGAGATAAGAGGCTATAAGTGGAACGGCTCTAAGTCGTTTTTTTCTGCTTTATCCAATCCGTCCCGCAGGGCGGATTTTCTGTTCAACCGAACAGAGCAAGTTATGTTTTTAGCTGCTTGAAATGCTTTCCGCAGCTAAAAACAACTTGCCATTGCATGGAGCCGGAAAACCCCCTCCGAAGTCGGGGTTTATGGAAATTGTAATGGATAGAGATATGGACGACAAGAAAAGAAATCAAATAAGCAAAGGTGGTCGCAAGCCTAAGAATGACCCTGCAACCCACCGCTATTCGATTAGCCTGAACGATACGGAAAACGCACAGTTCCTTACGTTGTTCGAGCAATCGGGAATGAAAGTAATGGCGCATTTTATTACTGCCTGCATCTTTCAGAAAACAATTAAGACAGTAAAAATTGATATGGATGCCGTAGAATTTCATACAAGGCTCACCAGTTTTTACAGCCAGTTCAGAGCCGTTGGTGTGAACTACAACCAAATCGTGAAGATATTGTACCGCAATTTTTCGGAGAAAAAAGCATCTGCTTACCTCTTTAAACTGGAAAAACAGACGGCAGAAATGGCGGACTTGTGCCGGAAAGTAATTGAACTGACACAGGAATTTGAGAAAAAACACTTGCAAAAATGATAGCAAAGATTGGAAAGGGTGAGCATTTGTACGGTGCTATATCATATAACCAGCAGAAGATTGACAAAGAAAAAGGGCAGGTTTTGTTGCTGAACAAGATACCGGAAACATTGAACAATACTTATTCTACCCATTACCTGCACCAGCAATTTGAGCCCTATTTAGCCGCCAATATCCGAACGGAAAAACCAGTTCGCCACATATCGCTGAACCCTGATCCTGCGGATAAGGTCAGCGATGGGCAGTTTATAAAAATGGCGCAGCAGTATATGCAGGAAATGGGCTATGGCAACCAGCCCTATGTTGTTTTCAAACATACGGATATAGAGCGCACCCACATCCATATTGTGACCGTTGCCGTTGGATTGGATGGCAAGAAGATAGCGGACAGTTACGACCATCCCCGTTCAATGGCAATTTGCAGGAAATTGGAACAGCAGTACAATCTTGTACCTGCAACGGAAAAGCAACGCACGGGGAACGAGCGGGTATTCCACCCGATAGACTACAAAGCCGGGGATGTTAAAAGTCAGATAGCATCGGTGGTACGACATCTGCCAAAGTATTACGGATATGCCAGTTTGGGCGCATACAATGCGTTGCTTTCCCTCTTTAATATTACCGCCGAAGAAGTGAAAGGCGAGCTGAACGGACAGCCCAAAAACGGGCTGGTGTATTTTGCCTTGAACGAACAGGGAGTAAAAGCCAGCAATCCTTTCAAGGCTTCACGTTTTGGCAAACACGCAGGATTGGAAGCCTTGCAGGAACATTTTGCACAATCTAAAGAGCAGATTAAAAATAACCCGGTAAGAGCCATACTGAAAAACAGCATCGAGGTAGCAATGCACACGGCCACCAATGAAACCGATTTTAAAAAGCAACTATTGGAGCAGGGCATCAATACCGTTGTACGCCGCACTGATAAGGGGCGCATATATGGTATGACATTTATAGACCATGAAAGCCGCACAGTTTGGAACGGTTCAGCTTTGGACAAAAAACTATCGGCAAATGTGTTTAACGACTGGTGGAAAGAACAAGTAATGGAACAACGCCAAAATACAGAACATACAAGTACCTCCGCATTGCCAGCCGCAGATAAAAACGTTGTTGAGGAAAAAGAAGAAACTCACAGGCTTTTTGATTTCTTTGATAAAGAACAGCCAACCGATGATACAGGATTGATAGACGGATTGGGCGGGCTATTACCGGAAGCACAGGGCGAGGATTACGAGGAACAGGCTTTTGCAAACCGCATGAAGAAAAAGAAGAAAAACAAAAGACCAGGAAGACGGCAATAAGATTTTGTTCTCTATCAGGAAGCCAGTTTAATGCCAAATAATGCCACTACACGCCATCTGACACCGCTTTCTCTACACCGCTATTCATAGCGGTTACACTTGCATCAAAACAAATTTTTGAATTATGCAAGGAGAAGACGATTTAAGAGGGTTAGCCAAAATAATGGCTTTTATGAGAGCGGTAAGCATCCTCATTGTATTGATGCACTTTTATTGGTTTTGCTATGGGTTCTTTGCCGAACGTGGCTGGACTTTAGAAGTTATAGGCAAGATACTCACCAATTTTAACCGTACCGCAGGGCTTTTCTCACACACGTTTTACACCAAATTTTTTGCATTGGTGTTACTGGCGTTAAGCTGTTTGGGTACAAAGGGCGTGAAAAACGAAAAGATAACATGGACTAAAATCCGTGTTGCCTTAGCCACTGGCTTAGTGCTGTTCTTCCTGAATTTCCCATTGCTGAAATTATCGGCAGGGTTAGCTACTTCGCTTTACATTCTTACAACGGGCGCTGGATATATTGCCCTGCTGATGGCTGGTGTATGGATGAGCCGCTTACTACGCAATAACCTGATGGACGATGTTTTCAACAACGAGAACGAAAGTTTCCAGCAGGAAACCAAACTGATGCAAAATGAATATTCCGTTAACCTGCCTACGAAGTTTTACTACAAAGGCAAATGGAATGACGGTTGGGTTAATGTGGTCAATCCTTTTAGAGCCTCTATTGTGTTGGGTACTCCGGGTTCGGGGAAATCCTATGCTATTGTAAACAACTACATCAAACAACACATCGAGAAAGGGTTCGGTATGTATATCTACGATTTCAAGTTTGATGACCTTTCCACGATTGCCTACAACCACCTGCTAAAGCATACCAACAAGTACAAAATAGCCCCCAAGTTTTATGTTATCAATTTTGATGACCCACGCCGGAGCCACAGGTGCAACCCGCTTAATCCCGACTTTATGACGGACATATCGGATGCTTACGAAGCTGCCTATACCATCATGCTTAACCTTAACAAGTCGTGGATTTTGAAGCAAGGGGATTTCTTCGTTGAAAGCCCGATTATATTGCTTGCAGCAATTATTTGGTTCCTGAAAATTTACGATAACGGCAAGCATTGCACGTTCCCGCACGCCATCGAATTGCTCAACAAAAAATACGCAGACGTATTTACCATACTTACGTCATACCCCGAACTCGAAAATTATTTATCGCCGTTCATGGATGCCTGGTTAGGGGGCGCACAAGACCAGTTACAGGGGCAGATTGCATCGGCAAAAATTCCTTTGTCCCGAATGATTAGCCCGCAGTTGTATTGGGTAATGACGGGGGACGATTTTTCACTGGACATCAACAATCCGAAAGAGCCTAAAATACTGTGCGTTGGCAACAACCCCGACAGGCAAAATATTTACTCCGCAGCTTTGGGTTTATACAATTCAAGGATTGTAAAACTGATTAACAAAAAAGGACAGCTTAAAAGTTCAATTATCATAGATGAGTTGCCAACCATTTATTTCAGGGGATTGGATAACCTGATTGCAACTGCACGTAGTAATAAGGTAGCAGTATGTTTGGGCTTTCAGGATTTTTCACAACTGACAAGGGATTACGGCGATAAAGAAAGTAAGGTAATACAGAATACCATAGGTAATATTTTCTCCGGTCAGGTGGTGGGCGAAACAGCAAAGAGCCTTTCGGAACGCTTTGGAAAAGTGTTGCAGAAAAGGCAGAGCATGACCATCAACCGAAATGATAAGTCCACTTCCATTTCTACCCAAATGGATAGCCTGATACCAGCATCCAAAATTTCAACACTTACGCAGGGCATGTTTGTTGGTGCGGTTTCCGACAATTTCGATGAACGCATCGAGCAGAAAATATTTCATTCTGAAATTGTAGTAGATAATGATAAAGTTGCCGCCGAAACCAAAGCCTACAAGAAGATACCGCAGATATTATCCTTTACCGATGAAAGTGGAGCGGATAATATGAAGCAAGAAATTGAAGCCAACTACAAGCAAGTCAAGCAGGATGTTATGACCATTGTTGAAAGTGAAATGGAACGCATCAAAAACGACCCTGACTTACAACATTTGGTGCAAAAGGAATAAAGAATGATAGTATTGGTTGACAATATCCTTTTCTTGAAGAAATATCGCTAAATAAAAAAATATCACTACCTTTGTTAGCGAATGCTAACTAACATAATTTTGTTAGCGAACGGGTAACATGGAAAAATTCACAAACAGACAAATAGAAATAATGGAAGCCGCAACGGTTCGGATTGATGCTTACGGTATTCAAAACCTGACTATCAAAACGCTGGCTGCCGATATTGGTTTATCCGAACCGGCTTTATACCGTCATTTTAAAAGCAAGAATGATATTTTACTTGGTTTGCTCAACTATTTCATAACAGGAATGAAAAACCGCATAAGTAACATTCCTGTAAATCCTAACGCAACGGCAGGAGATGAATTGAGGGATATTTTTAAATCGCAACTACAAACCTTTACAGATAAACCTGCGATTGTCAGTGTCATTTTTGCGGAAAGTATTTTTCATTATGATGAGGGATTGAGTTATAAAGTTTCCGAAATAATGGAATTAATGCACCAATATGTCAATGCAAACATTGAAAAAGGACAGAAGGTAGGGCAATACGGCAAGCTAATCAATGCCTCCACGCTTACCACTATTATACTTGGTGGAATGAGAATGACGGTTTTGAAATGGAAACTTTCGAGGCATAAGTCTAACCTGATAAAAGACGGTACAGCAGTTTTAGAGGGAATTTTAAAAATGATTGAAAAAAAAATTGAGATATGAAAAAACTACTTGTATTTGGATTGAGCGTTATGCTTTTGTGGAGTTGTAATAATGTTACTGAAAAATCAACGGCACATCAGGAAACAGAAAACCACGCAGAACATCAACACGATGAGGGTTCCAAAGCTATTGAACTCAACAATGGCGAAAAGTGGCTGGTGAACGAAGAAATGAAACCTTTTGTAGTGAAAGGCGAAGAATTGGTAAATACTTATATTCAGGACGGAAAGACTGATTATAAAGCATTGGCTCAACAACTAAAAGAGCAAAACGACCAGCTCGTAAAAAGTTGTACAATGGGCGGCAAAGGTCACGATGAACTGCACAAATGGCTACATCCACATCTTGAAATAATTAAGGCGTTGCAAAATGAAACAGATGCAACCAAAGCAAGTGAAATTGTTTTGCGCCTGCAACATTCGTATCAGCAATATCATCAGTATTTTAATTAAACAACGACTATGGCAACATTTGAAAAAGAAAGCATTTTCAATCTCGAAAATGCAATTGAATACACAAACGGCGGTGTTATCAGCAAACAGGTAACTAAAAGCAAAGGTGGAACCTTGACTTTATTCTCGTTTGACAAAGAACAGGGACTATCGGAGCATAAAACACCTTATGATGCCATTGTGCAGATTTTGGATGGCGAAGCAGAAATAACGATTGCCGGAAAACTTCATCATCTGAAAAAAGGTGATTGTATCATTATGCCGGCAAACATTCCACACGAATTGAAAGCCATTGAACGCTTTAAAATGTTGCTGACAATGATAAAGGAAGAACAATTCATATAACCATATTTAATATCAAACTAAGAATGAAACATATTATAACAACTGAATTTATACTTTATGTAATTGACCAACAGAAAAGTACAGATTTTTACACAAAGCTTTTTCGTATAAACCCTGACTTGAATGTACCTGGAATGACTGAATTTAAACTTTCCGAAAACTGTAAATTGGGACTTATGCCTAATAAAGGAATTGCCAAAATACTTTCGGACAAAACACCACATCCTGACCAAGGAAACGGAATTCCGAGATGTGAGCTATATTTTTATGTTGATAATATTGAACTTGAATTTCATAACGCAATGAAAATAGGAGCTAAACTTATTAGTCCGATAGAAGACAGAGATTGGGGCGACAGCGTTTGCTATTTTACCGATTTAGACGGGCATATTATCGCTTTTGCTCAAAGAATATAAATAAAAAGAAACAAAAAAATTTGCTCAATTATGTTAGTGAACGCTCGCAAACTATTTATTATTCCGTTGATATTTATCGGGTGGAATACTGTTCAGGCACAGGAAGTCTGGACACTGAAACAATGTACTGATACGGCACAGGTCTATAACAAAACCCTGCAAATCAACCGAAACCACATCAGCATCAGCGAACAAAGGGAAAAAGAAGCAAAAGCCAATCTTATTCCGAAAGTTACAGCCAATGCCGATTACAAATATTTTATGGAATTGCCTACACAGCTCATGCCGATGAATGCACTCAATCCGCAAGCACCCGAAGGGCAATTCAGAGATTTGCAATTTGGTGTTCCTCACAACATCAATGCAAACGTGCAGTTGGCAATGCCGTTGTATAATCCGCATGTTTATGGAGTGATTGAGAATACAAAAATTGCCAACAAACTGACACTGCTTCAATTTCAAAAATCGGAAGAGCAGGTTTTATACGACATCACTATGCTGTATTACAACGCTCAAATATTGAAACATCAATTGGATTTTTTGGAAAGCAATATGCTCAACACCCAAAAGCTATTAAAGAATATGGAACTTTTGAAAAAACAGTTATTGGCAAAGGGAACAGATGTGAGTAAAGTGAAATTGCAAACCGAACAGTTAAATACCCAAAGGGAAAACGTCCACAACAAATACATTTCAATTCTAAATGCACTAAAACTGAATATCGGTATCCCATTGGAGCGAAATATTACCGTTGTTTCTGAAATCGAACAGCGAGCCTTAACTAAAAATAATGTAGAAAACATATTGGATTTGAAAATTATTCAGACACAAAACAAACTATTGAACAGCGAATTGAGTACGTTGAACAAATCACGATTTCTACCCTCGCTTAATTTGATTGCCTCCTACGGAACAACAGGTTTTGGCTACGACAAAACCCCAAATGACTTTCTGAAATTTTATCCCATAGGCTTTGCAGGTTTGCAACTGACTTACCCGCTTTTCAACGGAACAGTTACACAGCGAAAAATAAATCAAAAAAAACTGGAAATCAGCAATAACGAATTGCAGGCTCAACTGATTGGCGATAAAAACAAAATGGAAACTGAAAATGCTTTAAGGCAAAGAACGATTGCACAGCAAACAGTCATCAATACCGAAAATCAAATCACTTTGGCTCAATCTATTTATGAGCAAACCATTTTACAACAAAAGCAAGGTACGGCAACACTTACCGATGTTTTATTGGCTGATAATACACTTCGTGAAGCACAGCAAAATTACCTGTCGGCAGTTATAGATTATCTGAAAGCGGATTTGGAGCTAAAAAAGCTGGCAGGAACAATTAAGAATTAAAATAACGGATAAAAAATCAGGAATATGAATTGGAAAAAAATAATCGGGATAATTGCTTTGATTGCGGTAATAGCACTTGTGTTTTTTAAGTTGAAAAACAATAAAGAAACCACCGAAAGCAAGGTGTATCAATATGACAAAGAAAAACCTATTACTGTAAATGCTGACACCATTCGTTTGCAGACTATTGATGATGCAAATACTTATGCAGGTACTTTTGAGCCGAATAAGGAAACAAAAATCAGTGCGGATATACAAGGAAAAATCAATGCTGTTTTGGTAGATGTTGGAAGTAGTGTAAGCAAAGGACAAACACTTATTCAGTTGGATAACTCGTTGTTGAAGCTACAACTGCAAGCAGTTGAAGTACAGATTGAGGGTTTGGAAGACGATGTAAAACGATACACCATTTTAACAGAAGCCGATGCCGTTCAAGGTGTGCAGTTGGAAAAGGCAAAATTGGGATTGAAAGCTGCAAAAGTTCAGAAAGCGACTTTATTGGAGCAAATCAGTAAAACCACTATAAAAGCACCTTTCAACGGTGTGGTAACTGCCAAGCTCAATGAGGAGGGTGGTTTTGCAGCACCGGGTATTCCGTTGCTACAAATTACGGATATAAGCACTTTACGCTTTACGGTCAATGTTCCCGAAAATGATTTGGTGCAGTTTCAAAACAATCAGACTTATAAAATTAGTGCTGATGTTTATCCCGACATTTCCCTTTCGGGCAAAGTAACAATGACAGGAAGTAAAGCCAATATGGGCAATAGTTTTCCTATACAGTTTCAGGTTGCCAACACCAACAACTTAACCATAAAATCGGGAATGTTCGGTAAGGTAAATCTTTCTGACACCAAGCAAGAACAAGGCATTCTTATTCCTACATCAGCCATTACGGAAGAAAATGGAAAAGCGAAAGTATATATCATAAAAAACGGAAAAGCCGTATTGCAACCGATAACCATATCAAGAAATATCGGCAATAAAACGATTGTATCAGGCGGATTGGCAACAGGCGATATTGTGGTAACGAATGGCTTTATCAACGTGTTTGACGGAGCGAGTATTACGATTAAATAAAATCAGCGAAAATGAACATCACAGAAATATCAATCAAACGTCCCTCGCTGATTATCGTACTTTTCAGCGTGTTTGCCCTGTTGGGAATTATCGGCTACAAAAATTTAAGCTATGAACTGATGCCCGATTTTAATCAGCCTGTTGTAGTAATCCGAACGGTTTATCCCGGTGCAGAACCCAACGAAGTGGAAACTTCCGTTTCCCGAAAAATTGAAGATGCCCTTTCCAATTTGGAGGGCGTAGATTATTTGCTTACCAAATCATTACCCAATGCTTCAATCATCATAGCCAACCTGAAATACGGAACGGATTTGGACAAAACAATGCAGGACGCTCAACGCTACATTGACAACATCCGAAAGGACTTGCCTAACGATATTCAAAACCCTGTAATGAGCAAAGTATCACCTAATGATTTGCCGATAATGTCGGTAAGTGCAACAAGCAATTTAGAGCCGACAGTATTTTATCAAAAAATGAAAGACGATTACCTGCCACAAATCCAACAGCTAAAAGGAGTGGCAGAGATAACCATTTTAGGTGGGGAAGAAAGGGAAATTCAAATCAAGGTAGATAAAGAAAAACTGAAGCTCTATAAAATTTCTTTGTATCAGGTAGTGGAAGCTGTCAATCGTTCGGGGATTGATTTACCTGCCGGAAAATTGCAAACCGATACAGAAAATAATTCGGTACGTTTGGTAGGAAAGTTCAACACCATTACGGACATAAAGAATGTTCAAGTTGCTATGCCTTTTCCAAACAGCCCTGTTTATGTGAAAGATATTGCGGAAGTAACGGACGGTATTAAAGAAACCGCTTCTTACAGCCGTTACAATGGTAAAAACGGTATTGGTTTAATGATAAAAAAACAAGGCGATGCCAATGCCGTTGATGTTTCAAAACTGATTAGAGAAAAATTTCAGTCCATTGAAAAACAAAATGCCAATGCAGATGTAAAATTTGTAGTTACGGATGACAGCACCGATAACACCATTGCAGCCGTTAATTCGGTGGTACTTGACTTGATTTTAGCCGTTATTTTAGTGTCGTTATTAATGTTGCTGTTCCTGCGAAGTTTCAGAAACTCACTGATTGTGTTGGTCGCTATTCCTACTTCCTTAATTACCGCTTTTGCCGTGATGTGGCTTTTGGGCTATACGCTCAACCTGATGACTTTGCTGGCGATGTCTTTAATCATCGGTATTTTGGTGGACGATGCTACCGTAGTTTTAGAAAATATCCAACGTCATTTGGATATGGGTAAAGAAAAAAGAACGGCAGCTATGGACGGAAGAATGGAAATCGGTTTTTCGGCATTGTCTATTACATTGGT
>JAFKHH010000018.1 GCA_017306865.1 Filimonas sp. | reverse complement strand
ATACAATTGCCAATGAAACCAATACAGTTGTAACCGGCTTACCGGCAGGTGTTACTTATAACTATACCGCAGGTACAGTTGTCATTAGCGGCACACCTACAGCAAGCGGTACCTTTAATTATACAGTTACTGCTACCGGCGCATGTAAGAGTGCTGTGTTGACAGGCACCATTATCGTAAATCCTGATTCAGATATCAAACTGATCTCTGTTAACGGAACAGATGGGCAAACGTTGTGTATCAATAAGCCACTTATAACAATACAATACCAGGTAGACAACGCGACGAATATAACCGTAACCGGTTTGCCAACAGGTGTTACTTACGGCATTAATGGCGGTACAGTTACCATTACAGGTACGCCAACTGTTAGCGGTAAGTTCAATTATCAAATAGTTGCAACGGGCCTTGCCAAATCCGCAACGCGTGATGGTAGCATTACCGTTAACCCGGATGTTACACTTACACATGGCACAGGAAGTGAAAACCAGGGCGTATGTATTAATAAAGCAATAGCATCTATAACGTATACTGTTGTAAATGCGACAGACATAAAAGTAAATGGTCTGCCTGTAGGTGTAAATGGCAGCTATGATCCGGCCAGTGGCTCGTTTACCATTAGCGGCACGCCAACGCAAAGTGGTACATATAACTATACCGTTACTGCTGGCGGCCTTTGTTTGCCGGCGCAATTGACAGGTAAGATTGTAGTAACTCCTGATGCAACTATTGCACTTGTGTCTGGTAACAACAATCAAACATTGTGTATCAATAATAATATCGCAGCAATTACATATACTGCAACGAATGCGACCGCTGTAACAATAAGTGGTCTGCCTGCAGGCGTAAGTGGCAGCTATGATCCGGCCAGTGGTTCGTTTGCAATAAGCGGCGTACCAACGCAAAGCGGCACATTCAATTATATTGTTACAGCTATAGGCACCTGCCTGCCTGCCAATATCAATGGCGTCATTACTGTAAATGCCAATGATACACTTATATTATCATCCGGTACGGCTAATCAAACATTGTGCAGCAATAATGCAATTACTACAATCACATATAAAGCATTGCATGTTAAAAATGTTACAGTAACAGGTTTGCCAGCAGGCGTAACAGCCATGTATGATATCGCCTCAGGTACAGTAACCATTAGCGGCTCCCCGACAGAGATAGGTGTGTTTAATTATGCTGTTCAGACAACGCAATCTGGTTGTGTAAGTGCACAACCAATGAGCGGTACCATTACAGTGAAGGGGAAACCTGTAGTAGCAGTCATTGTCACTCCTGCACCTGTTTGTGCAGGTAGTACGCTTAACCTGGTAACGCCAAATGTTTCAGATAATGGAGATGCCATTACTACAGCAGGTTGGTTGCTGAATGATGTTGCATTTAATGCAGCCACACCACTGGCAGACACAGATAATGGGCAAAACCTGGTATACGTCGCAACGAATACCTGTGGCACTACAACAAGTAATATTGTTCAAATTACCGTGAACAAGAAGCCGGTATTGACTACGACCTCTATGGCTGCTGTGTGTGCACCGAACACAATAGACCTACGCAGCGGCATCAGTAACTATGACGCCAACAACTACAGCTATACCTTCACCGATGCAGCAGGCATAACGGTAGCCAACCCAGCAGCAGTCAATGTAGCAGGCACCTATACTGTTGTGGCAGAAAATAAAACCAGTTACTGTGGATCGGCTTCACAGACCTTACAAGTGAAGATCAATCCAAAACCAGTAGTGAACGTAGTAACGTTTACGCCGGGTGAAGTATGCGCACCATCAACAGTGAACATCCAAAGCCTCATCACGAACTACGATGCCACTACCTATAACTACAGCTATACTGACCAGTATGGCAATGCAGTAGCAACTCCTACGGCGATAAGCGCAAGTGGCAACTATAGCATTACCGCAACGGACAAAGTGAATGATACCCATTGTTCCTCCCAACCGGTAACGGTAGTAGTGACCGTTAATCCGCAACCTGTGATCACGGTGGTGAACAACGGCAACATGGCACTGTGCGGCAACACCGGTACAGTAGACCTTACCACCGGCATTAGCAACTACAACGCAGGTTATACCTACATCTATACCGATGCCGGCGGCAACCCGTTAAGTAACGTATCTGCGATCGGCATACCAGGCACCTACTATGTAACGGCAAAGGATAACAAGTGCTCCTCTGTGAAGACAGCGATCACCCTGACCCGTTATGCAACCCCTGTAGTAACGATTACTGACCCAGCGGCAGTGTATGATCCATATACGGTAGACATCACCGCAGCGGCTGTAACAGCAGGCAGCACAGCCGATCTGACATATGCATATTACAACAGCAGTAATGTATTAATCACTACAGCGGATGCACAGAAGATCAGTGGCCCCGGCAGTTACACCTACTACCTCCAGGGCACAAGTGTACAAGGTTGTAAATCGAACACAGCGCCGGTGCATGTATTGATCAAAGAGCGTCCTGTGTTAAGCATCAGCTCAGCAGAGATCTGGGAAGGCCAGAAAGCGACATTAACGCTCAGCCTGCCGACGGATGTAATATTACCAGATGCGATTACTGTAGCGTTAAATACACGATATCCTGGTTCTACGATCGTGAAGGGAGATTATGACAAACCGGATAAAGTGATTGTACCAGCGAATACGAATAGTGTAACGTTCGTTGTAAACACCTGGGATAACAACGTGCTGGACCTTGACAGGATATTAATATTAGAAGGGGGTAACACGATCTATAATGTAACACCGGGTACAGTGCTGATCCATGACTCTACCTCGCTGAAGCCACAGAATCTTATAATAACGATCGGCCGTGATACGATCTATGGCAGGGGAACCGGTGCAGTGAGTGTGTCTTTACCAATAGGCATCAGTACCTCATACCCGATACCGGTAAGCGCGTACCCTGCAAGTGGTACCACCATCAATAGTACAGACTATACGATGGACAATAGTGTAACTATCCAACCAGGTAACGGTAGTGCCATATTGGGCGTAACTGTAACGAATACCGCGCCTGAAGACCGCAAGCTCAACCTGAGCGGCCAGTCAACCGGTTTTGTAGTGAAAGATGGCGGCGTGTACATACGGCAGTCCCGCATCAATGTAGTACCGCTGGTGTCCGATAACGGCGATGGCATTAATGATTACCTGAAGATAGAAGGGATAGAGAAGTACACATCTAAGATGGGTGGCAGCAACAAAGTCGTACTCTTCAACCGTTGGGAAGATGTGATCTATGAAGCAGGTAACTATGACAATAGCGCTATTAAGTTCGATGGGCGCGGTAACAAACATGGCGCAGGCCGGGTACCGGATGGCGTTTACTTCTATGCGATCACGATCACGATACCAGACAATGAGCTGGGTGCAGGTGAATCTAAAACGCAAACCTTTAAAGGTTACTTCAGGTTGCAGAAGTAAAAGAGAGTTTATCCAACATGTTTAATAGCAGTAAGGGGCAATGCAAGCATAGCATTGCCCCTTATTTTTCAATGATTGTAAGAAGATGATATGTCTTGTGAAGTAGTATAGGTAATGTCGATGTTGTGAACATAACAACATGCTTGTTGCACAAAGAAGGATCAGGTTATTTTAAAATACTAGAAGGTCTTTTTTGTGATTGACAAACGTGAAAATGATTAAAACTGTCGCTAATTGCTATGTAAACAAACCTGTTATGCTTTTTTTAGTAATGTGTATTTGTGTTGTTTTTTTATATGTAATGGTTATAATTTCTTTTAATGCCATGTGACCTTTGCAGACGCAATCTTCATATCCTTTGAGCACCTATCGAGGCCAGGAGCATTTCAAAAAAATGATGCTACCGGGTTATCTAAACATGATGTAGCGGGAAGCAACCAGCTACAGCCAACACTAATAAGTATTTAAAGCGAAATAAAAATGAAAAAAACTAAAGTACAGCGAGGCAAAGTCCTGATGTATATGTTGTTTTTGCTGGTAACATCTTCCACTGTTAAAGCTCAGCAGGACCCATTGTATTCACAGTATATGTTCAACGGAACAATGATCAACCCGGCTTATCCTACGATGGATGATGCTATTTCTGCAACAGCAGTGTTGCGTAACCAGTGGGTGGGATTAGATGGTGCACCGAAAACAGGATCGCTTACCTTTAGTATGCCTGTAAATTATAAAGGAACAAATTTCGGAGGGCTTCTGTCTTATGATAAGATTGGTAACATCTCCAAAACTTCAGTAGGCTTTAATGCTGCACAGAAAGTGGCCCTTGGAGAAGATCTTTTTATGGGACTAGGGTTACGTGTAAGTGAAGACTTTTACAGAGAAAATAATAGCATCTTTAATACGACAGACCCTGTTTTTATGGACAATAAAAGCTACATGAAGACATCTGTTGGTTGGGGTGCGATGTTGTATAGCTCCAGGTTCTTTGTTGGCCTTTCTTCTCCATCCTTCCAAAGTATGCTGAATCAATCCAGTCAAAAATTTGCAATCACCAACAGGCCGCATTATTTTCTGCAAGCCGCCTATTTATTTGATGCAGGAGAAAATATCAAGATCAAGCCAAACGTGTTGGTACAATATGTTAGCCAGGCTCCTGTAAGTACAGATCTTAACCTAAACGTTCTTTTCAAAGAAACATTCTGGGCAGGTGTTTCATGGCGCTCAGCAGGCACAGTTTCCGGTATTTTACAATGGCAGTTAACGGAAAATTTCCAGGCTGGTTATTCTTACGATTATAATTACGGAAAAACATTATCACAAATACAAAGCGGATCTCATGAATTGATGCTTAACTATCGTTTAGGCAGAGAACGAGGAAATCGTGTAGTAACACCAAGATACTTCTAATGCGTTGGGTTTATAACAAATGTAGAAAGGGCTGATGTTTATCAGCCCTTTACTTTTTATCAGAAATAAATAAAAATGTCGTCTGAAATAACCCGTTATCTAAAAGACTTAGTTACACCGATTTTGATGCCATAATCTAATAGGTATTCGCGGATAGGGTAGCCGGTGTTAAGAGATGATAATTGCTGGTAACGGAACTGCGGGCCTATTTGCCATCTCAGGCCATCATTCCATTGATAACTTACGTACGCATCAAAGCTGGTATTAATGTTCCATTTACGGGCAAGTGCAGAACCATCTGCATAGTTCTTATAATCAGTCGTGATGATATAAGATGTATTGTTGAGTGAATAAGTCGGCTGAATAGAAGCTGTAGCACCAAAACTGAATTTCCGGTTAGGAGTAGACTTCCAGTCTATACCCAGTGGAATAGAAATCTCGCTGGTCTTGTTTTTTAATGTTGTTACATAATTGCTTTTAATGCCAGGCATCATAGGGAATGTATTCAACACACGCTCATTCCTGCCATTCAATACAATAAATGCAGGTTCATAATTGATGCCATACGTTTCAATGTTGTATTGGCGCATATTGTACTGTATGCCACCACGAATAGTAAATTGAGGATTGATCTTGTAACCAATGGCAAAACCTGCCTCCAGTCCAAGAGCTGGTGATTGTTTCACTACCTTATTTACGTCCGAATTGTAGATAACAGCCATCGGGCTTGCGAAATAAGCTTGAGGTGCTTTATTTTTTTCATCTACCAACCTGCGATAACTAGCGGCTGGCGTTACATATAAATGATATTCAAAACGGGATGTTTTTCGTGGGGCAACAACTGGTGGTGCGGCCATTAATTCCGCTTGCTTGCTTTCTTCCAGTGTAGATTGCCTGATGTCATTATTAACTTGTGGCTCATCATTCTTCCTGTTCTCTGCTGTAACTAACGTATTCGCTTCTGTATCTGCTGCCGTATTATTATTAGGTGTAGCTGCTGATTGCAGTACCAAAGGCTGCGCTGTCACTAGTGTATTCGTTTGAATACGGGTATTACCTTTTGCCAGCAGGTTGTTGCTCTCTTTTGGAGCAATCGCTTCCGCTTCAGGGGAAGGAGTAACAGTTGTTATTATTTGCTCTGGAGTGTTAGTAGTAGATGCAAACAAATTCTCATCAACTTGTGTAGCCTGGGGATACCCTTTGGCTCTTTTTAGGCTTTCTTGTGTTAACAAGGTAGGTGAGAGCGTTTCTAATAATGGGCCTGGCACATTTAATACTGCCGTTTTTTGCTGCGGCTCTGCGTTACCAGCTCTAAGCATTGGATCAGCAGGCGTTAGTAATAATGTAGTGATAACGAGGGCGGCAATAATACAGATGGAAATAAACGGTAAAGCTGGCCATTGCTTTTTCCCATGCAACTGCTCCTGGATGTTTCGCCATACCTGATCGGCGGGATACATCCTGTGCTGCTCTGCCTTCTGTTGAAGGTAGTTCTCAAAATCGTCATTGTAGATAGGGTTGCGCATGGTGCGTTGCTCTGTCTCCTACTTATTAGTCTTAAAAGCAGCCAGCCACGCTGCATTGTTTTCCGGTTTTTCCAAAATCTTTTTTCTGATTAGGATCGTTTCCAACATGGCTTTAGCTCTGGTATATTGGCTACGGCTCGTACTTTCCTCAATATCAAGCATTTCTGCTATCTCCTTGTGGCTATAGCCTTCAATCGCATATAAATTGAGTACTGTCCGGTAACCGATCGGTAATAACCTGATACATTCAACAACCTGCTTCGCCTGCATAATGGCGGGGATCGTTTCCTCTCTCACCAGCAGGGTAGCTGCATAGCTCAAGTCTACGCTTTCATTGAATTTTTTATGTTTTTTTAGAAGATTGATGCAAGTGTGTACGATAATCCTGCGGATCCATCCTTCAAACGCACCTTTATTTTGAAATGTGTGTATCTGCGTGAAGACCTTTATAAACCCTTCCTGTAGCATGTCTTCCGCATCTTCGCGGTTTTGGGCAAACCGAAAACAGACCGACAGCATTTTGGGACTAAACCTATTGTATAGTTCTCGCTGAGCGGACGGATCATTTTGCAAACAGCCTAGTATCAGGAAATCTTCTGACATTAGATATTACGAATTGTTCTTAAAGCTACTTTTTTTCTTTCAGTCCCTGGCTATTTTGCAGAACCTATTTTGATTAAAAAATTTTTGCAACAATGTTTAAAATATGAAAAACGCATCTATATTTGCAACAATGTATCAAAAACGATCCAAGATGAAAATGATCTCAGGGGTGATTGCAGCGATATTCCTGCTTTTTCAACAGGCCTACGCATTACCCAATCCAAAATTTATCCTTTCTGGTAAAATCTTAGAAGCAAAAAGCAATAGTCCTTTACCAGGTGCAACCATTTACATACCGGAATTGAAAACCGGGGCTATTTCAGATGAGAAAGGTTCTTTCCGCACGGGCAATTTGCCGGCAGGTAAATACCTGGTAGAAATATCTTACCAGGGCTATGCAAGCGTAGTAGAAACGGTACAGTTAAATAAAGATGTGGAATTAAATGTGTCCTTACAGCAATCTGTATTAGAGCAGGAGGCTGTAATTGTTACCGGGGTATCCTCCGCAACGCGCATTAAACAATCACCGCAACCTATAGTGGTTGTAAAGCATGATGAATTATTTCAAATACCATCTGCAAACTTGATAGATGCGCTAAGCCATGTTGTACCCGGTGTTGCAAATGTTGCAACAGGGCCTGCTATAAGCAAACCTGTTATCAGGGGCCTTGGCTATAACCGTGTAGTAGTAGTGAATGACGGAATCAGGCAGGAAGGTCAGCAATGGGGAGATGAGCATGGCATTGAGATAGATGATTATAGCGCACAGCGTGTGGAAGTATTGAAAGGACCGGCATCTCTTATGTATGGCAGCGATGCAATGGCTGGTGTAATGAACATTCAATCTTTTGTACCGGCACCGGAAGGAACTTTGAATGTAAACGTACTGGGAGAATATCAAAGCAATAGCAGGTTGCGGGGTACTTATGCAAATGTGTCAGGAACTAAAAATGGTTTCAACTGGAATGTATATGGTTCTTACAAAGGCGCAGAAGACTATAGCAACAAATACGATGGACGCGTTTTCAATTCAAAGTTCTACAATAAAAATGTTGGCGGCATGCTGGGCTATAATGGAGCATGGGGATACAGCCACCTGATCGTTACCAATTTTGATCAGCACATTGGTATGGTAGAAGGAGAGCGCGACAGCGCAACCGGTAAGTTTACAAAAGATAATGCGGACGGTACCACTTCAATAGCAACAGATAATGATTTCAATAAGATAAAGCCACTCGTGCCTTTTCAGCATATTCAACATTTTAAAGCCCTGCTCGATAATAGTTTTAAAGTAGGGGCCAATAAATTGGATGTAACAATAGGGTTTCAGCACAATCAGCGTAGGGAGTTTGGTAACGCAGCAGACCTCCAAACACCAGATGCATATTTCAACCTGAAAACATTTAACTATGGTGTAAAATACCACCTGGCAAATATGGGCAACTGGAAAACCAGCTTTGGTGTAACGGGTATGTACCAGACAAATGAAAATCTTGCAGCAGAAGCCATTATTCCAGATTATAATCTATATGATATCGGTGGCTTTGCATTTACGCAATATTCTAAAGACCATCTTACCGTAAGTGGAGGTGTGCGGTTCGATAATCGCTCTGTAAAAGGAAAAGCAATGGAAGATAACGGGCAAGTGAAATTCACTGCATTTGACCGTAATTTTTCTAATATATCAGGAAGTGTTGGGTTAAGTTATGAAGTAAGTAAGCAGACTACACTTAAACTAAATGTGGCAAGAGGCTTCCGTGCACCTAATATGGCAGAGCTTGCCAGTAATGGAGCGCACGAAGGCACAAACCGTTTTGAAAAAGGTGACAACAATCTGAAATCGGAAACCAGCTTTCAGTTAGATGGCGGTGTAGAATGGAATTCTACACACGTTTCACTATCTGCTTCTGCGTTTTTCAACAGCATCAGCAATTTTATCTTCTATGAAAAAGTGCTGAATAGTGCCGGAACAGATTCTATAATTAATGATGGAGGTAACGCACTTACTGTTTACAAATTCGACCAAAGGAATGCAACCCTGTATGGAGGTGAATTAAGCATAGACATTCATCCGCATCCACTGGATTGGCTCCATTTTCAAAATACAATTGCTTATACACAAGCACAATTTTCTGCGGCAGTTGACGGAACTAAAAATCTTCCACTTATCCCTGCTGCAAGACTATTGTCTGAGTTAAAAGGCCAGTTCCTTACAAAAGGAAAAACTATCCGTAACCTCTCTGTGCATTTTGAAAGTGATTACAACTTTAAACAAAATCGTGCATTTACCGGCTTTGATACAGAAACACCAACAGATAGTTATTGGCTGATCAATGCAGGTGTAAGTACAGATGTAGTAAGCAAAGGCAAAAAACTATTCTCATTAAGCTTTATGGCGAATAACATTACCGATGTTGCTTACCAGAATCACCTGAGCCGCCTGAAATACCTGGATGTGAATAATGTAACAGGAAGAATGGGTGTGTTTAATATGGGACGCAATTTCACCATTAAAGTAAATGTACCATTGAGTTTTAAGATCTAACAATAAAACAATTCTCTGCTGCAAAAGGTATGAAGTGAACCACTTTATACCTTTTTTGTTTTATTTCAATTACCTCCCCTTTTTTGGCTCATTTTCATATTTGACGAATAAAAAAATGGTTCGAACATTTTTCGTCTGTTTTACCCCTTACATATTTATTATTCATTGATTTTCAAATTGATCAGATTGTGCGGGAATGAGTCTTTTAAAAGACTTTTGGCGCATTTATAGAGGATAGTGTTATGCAATTTTGCATGCTAATTCCAATATAACTCCAATCCTGTGTAAAAGCCAGATGGTTTGTTATTCTGACCTGTTGACCAACATTATCCGAAAAAATAGTGCATTACGAGGAATGTAGAAAAATGCAGTCAGAAGGATCTTCTCAATTTAAATGTGAAATAAATTCTGCAATGAAAAATATAAGAAATACATTGTTGCTATTAGTGGCATCTGGTGCTATTGCAGCCTGCAATAACAGGATGACGCAATCCCAATCTGACGCTTTATCTGCAAATTCTTCTACTAAAGTGAGTGTTGCCGGAGATTACTACTTTAAAATACAAGAGTACGAAGGCGCTGTAAAAAAATATAATGCTGTATTAGAACGCAAAGGTGAAAAACCTGCGGATGTACATGCCGCCAAGTTACAATTGGCCCGCCTGTACTATGAAACCAAACAATTTGAAAAAGCTGAGAGTCTATATAAAGATGTAATTGCCGACGGCATGTTGGATGGCCTTACTTCTATGGACGTTAATAACTATCTGGACCTATTGCGTATGTCCGGCTCTATCAGCCAGGCAAACGTAGTTGTAGACAAGTTCAATAACCTTATGTCCGATACAAGGTTCACAAATATTAAAAGCGCCGTAAAGAAGTATGAAGGCTTTCTTAGCATTCGCCTGGATACGCTCGGGCGTTATGGGTTGGAAGATATAGGAGATCGTGTAGAGAGTATAAATATCAATTTGTCCGGCTATCAATATGGCGCTTCTGTTTACAAAGACGGTATTGTTTTTATGTCAAATTATGTACAGACAGATAAAGCAAAAACGTTGTACACGAATTCAAGAATGTATTTCAAGAATCGTAAAGGTATTACGCCATTTAATAAATCTCTTGAGTACACCATACAATCTGGCCCTGCGGCTTTTTATAACAACGAGCAGAGCGTTATCTATACAACAAACCGCTATGGTAAAGTAAAAACGGAGAAACAACTAAATACCGCAGTTACTAACGAATTGCAATTAGTGACCTCTAGCTATGATCCTAAATCTGGCAAATGGTCAGATCCTAAAAGAATTTCCAACTGGGCTGGCGGTAAATCTTCTGCATACTCATTCATGCATCCGTCATTAACACCAGATGGCAAACGCTTATACTTCGCATCTAATATGCCGGGAGGTTATGGTGGTAGCGATCTCTATTACGCTGACTGGGATAGTAAGCATAATATATGGGGTGCTGCAGTAAATCTTGGCCCGGACATCAATACAAACGGTAACGAATTGTTTCCACAAGTATTTGCTGATGGTATGTTCCTTTTTTCCTCTAATGGCCAGGAAGGGTATGGCAGGCAAGATATTTATGTAACAAATCTGAATAAGGATAAAAAGGAAATAGTGCATTTGCCTTATCCGATCAATACACAATATGACGATGTGAACCCGGTATTCATGCCTTCCACAAACATGTTTTACCTAACATCTGACAGGCCTGGTTTCAATGGTAATGATCGGCTTTATATTTTGGATATGTTGAAGTATCCTTTGGTAGAGTTAGGGTATAAACCTAGAGAAAAGAAAAAAGATACTACTGTAACAGATGTTAGAGGTATAACAGATGAAATGGTAGAGCCGAAGAAAGAAAAACAGGTATTACCTACTTACCTGGTGCATTTTGAGTTTAATAAAGATGTATTGATGCCGGATGATATCAGGTTCCTGGAGAATATACTTGCTAATTATTCTGCTCCAAAATATATTATTCGTGTTGATGGATACACAGACGTTTTGGGTACCTGGAAATACAATATGTCATTGTCACAGCGCAGAGCTGAAGCAGTTAAAAACTACCTGTTAAGCAGAGGCATTCCTGCAAGTCAGATTGAAACGAATGCGTTTGGGCCTAGCAATTTTAAAGTTGTGTGTGATGGCTATCTCAATAAAGATCAGTGTATAAAGTATATGATGCAGAATAGGCGTTGTGAGATCACCATTTTTGAAAAAGAAACATCTGAACAATAAACAATAAAGAAATGAAGCTGAAATATTTACTTTTATCAATTTCCATCGCAGGTAGCATTGCTACATATGCCCAGGAAATGCCTGCCGTCTTTAATAAAAGTTTTACCGCATCAGGCAATGCATATAAAAAGGCAATCGTTAACGACGAGGAAGAGATCTTTGCAATTGGTGGCGGGAAAGACGGCGTTATTACAAAATGCAGTCGTAATGGAGAGGTGATTTTCAATAAAACTATTAACAAAGGCGGTGTAGTTGCCTACAATGATATAGCTATTGATCGCAATGGTAACCTGCTGGTTGTCGGTGGCGGCTCGATTGCTTATGGTAGTGCGCGTATTACTAAGCTGAATGTGAAAGGAGAACCGATTTTTGATAAGAGCATAGGACAAGGTACCGGCGGCTATTTTACAAAGGTGATTGTAGATTCTGTGAATAACTATATCGCGATTGGTACAGATGGTAGCAAACCTTCGAAAGCAAGGATTGTGAAAATGTCTGCTAAGGGCGATATCATTTTTGATAAAGGCTTTGGTTCACACAATGTGTACACAGATGCTGCAATAGATGAAGATGGAAACATTATAGCAGTAGGTGGAGATGTGGGTGATAATGAAGGTCGTGCAAGAATCACGAAAATATCTCCCGCAGGAGAAGTTGTATTTGACGTAGAGTTGGCGCGGGTAGGTAGCTCATTCACGAAAGTAGTGTTACTAAGCGATAATAATGTATTAGCTGTAGGTGGTGGTACATATGGTACAACAAACCCTTGCCGTATTGCAAAGTTGCGTAGTGATGATGGACAAGTGATCTATGACAAACCGTACAGCGCAGTCGATGGGCGTTTTACAGATGTTTCTGTAAATCAGGACGGCGGTGTAGTAGCTTGTGCTGAAGAGTATGAACAAGGACGTATTGTAAGATTAAGGCCAGATGGTACGGAGATTTATAACAAAACGTTCCGTGGCGCATTCCACGCCTTAAAGATGGCACCTAACGCAGAAGTAGTAGCTGTAGGCGATGTAGATAAACTACAAGGAAAAATTGTGAAGTTGCGTGCAGACGGTAATGTAGTATATGAAACAATCTTTGATGTACCTGTTACAAAAATGTTGTTGACTGAAGATGGCGAAGTATATGCGCTGTCTGCAAAAGGATACAACCTGCTTAAATATAGCCCAAGTGGTACTATGATGTTTAATAAAAACTTTGGTAGTTATGGTAAGTCTACATTTGAGTTCCTTGAGCAAACACCTTCAGGAGAGATTATTGCCGGTGGTGGTGGATTGGAAGATGGTGGCCGTTTAGTAAAAGTAACACATGGTGTAATGATCAACGACGTAGTTGTGTCAGAGCCGATCAATGGTATTGCAAATGCGACAATGACAGTATCTATTACAGGGTTCCTCCGCAAAAAAGGTATACGTAGCCCTGTATCCGTTGCTTATAAAACAGTGGAAGGTACAGCAAAAGCACAGGCCGATTATCAGGAGACAGAAGGTTCCTTACTTTTTGTGCCTGCTGACTATGTAATAGGATCGCCTATTACACAAACAATCCAAGTGCCAGTTTTGGCGGATAATTTCATGGAAGGAAAAGAAGCGTTTGAAGTTTCTTTAGCTAAAGCAGAAAATGCGTTTATTACAAAAGCAAAAGGCAAAGTGACGATCATTGATCAGCCTGCTGTATTGAAATTTATAGGTGGTTCTGATGGCGCGGAAAAAGACCTGGTTCCATTGAACTACTATGTAGGCATATTTAAGCAAGATAACACGCCACTGATCAATAAAACAGGAGCGCCGTTGAAAATTGACTATAGCTTCAGGAACGGATCTGCTGTGCCAGGTGTAGATTTTGTTGCATCAACCAAGCCGGTTTTCTCTATTGATAATGAGAAGAGTGAAGGTGCTATACAGGTGAAAGTGAAGGATGATAATGCGTATGAATTGAAGAAAAGTGTTATCCTTCAGATGACAGGAACAACTGCTGTTAATGAAACTTCTGTAGGATTTGAAGGAGGTGCAGCATCTACAGCAAGAATGCAGTACATTATAGATCAGCCAGCGTATGTAAGTATTGTAAAACTTGCAGACAGAAATGCATCTGTTACTGCGCCATCTGCAATGTTTAAAATAGTATTGACAAAAGCTGATGGCAAAACACTTACAAATTGTACAGGTGATGATGTAAATGTTGTTTTCGCGGTAGATGATTCTTCCACTGCAGTATTAGGAAAAGACTTTGCTATACTGGAAGGTGATATGATTAAAATAATGGGTGATTGTGATAATGCAGAAACAGTCTTAAAAGTTGTGACCATTAATCGTAGAACGCAGGATGGTAAACTGGATCTGTCAGACAAAACGATTGCAGTTAAACTCGTTTCTGTAACAGGGCCTAAAGATGCGGGCATGTTATCTATCAATCCAAACGAAAAGCAACAAAAAGCATCAGCGGATATTAAAGGGCGATAATATTATTCATTTCATATTTGTTCGGTTCAGTTACGAAAAGAAGCCCTCAATTTTGAGGGCTTCTTTGTGCTATGAACTATTTTACTGTATCAGCGCGACAAGTGAAAATATTGAACAAAGAGCAGGGGATTTTGAATAAAAGAACAAACTAATGTTCAATGCTCAACGCCCAATGATCAATTTTCATTTGGTGTTGAGCATTAAACATTTTCTTTACTTCCTCGTTCGAGATTCTATATTCCTTGTTCACCTACTCTCTACCCGGCCCATCCTTCCCTGTCAAGGCTTCTGAAATGAATGGCTTCAGCGAGATGCTCAGATTCAATAGTATTGCTGGCTGCAAGATCTGCGATTGTTCTGCTCACTTTTAAAATACGGTCATAAGCACGTGCAGATAAATTAAGATGCTCCATTGCACGCTTTAGCAATTTTTCACCAACCTCATTTATATGACAGACCTCTCTGAGCATTTTGCTGCTCATCTGCGCATTTGCATGAATTGTCTCCATATCCTTATAGCGTTCACTTTGAATTGCTCTTGCTTTTATAACACGTGCGCGGATAGCCGCAGAGTTCTCTCCAATTGCTTTTTGACTAAGCTCATTAAAAGGCACAGGTGTTACCTCTACATGCAGATCGATCCTGTCCAGTAGCGGCCCGGATATTTTGTTCAAGTATTTGTGTACTGCTCCTGGTGGGCAGGAGCAGTCCTTTTCGGGGTGATTGTAAAAACCACACGGACAAGGATTCATGCTAGCTATCAGCATAAAATTAGCAGGAAAGTCCAGGGCAATTTTAGCACGGGAAATGGTTACACGCCTTTCTTCCATTGGCTGACGCATTACCTCTAACGCTGTGCGTTTAAATTCTGGTAACTCATCAAGAAATAAAACGCCGTTATGCGATAGAGAGATCTCTCCGGGTTGTGGCATGCCTCCACCACCTACAAGCGCTACATCGCTTATGGTATGGTGAGGTGAGCGGAAAGGGCGCTTGCTGACCAGGGCACTATTGGAAGGAAGCTTGCCCGCCACACTATGTATCTTAGTTGTTTCCAAAGCTTCTTGTAGCGATAGTGGCGGAAGTATGGTAGGGAGTCTTTTTGCAAGCATTGTTTTGCCCGCGCCCGGCGGCCCTATCAATATTGCGTTATGTCCGCCTGCTGCTGCAATTTCTAAAGCACGCTTAATGTTCTCCTGCCCCTTAACATCATTAAAGTCCACATCGAATAAAGCCTGGTTGTCAAAAAAATCTTTGCGCGTATCTACCTCGGTTGCTGTTAATGCATGCTTGCCTGCAAAGAAATCAACTATTTCCTTCAGGTGAGAAACACCATATACTTCAAGGTTATTGACTATCGCAGCTTCTCGCGCATTCTCCACAGGTACAATTAAGCCCCTAAAGCCTTCCTGGCGTGCCTGTATTGCCATTGGTAAAACGCCTTTTATGGGCTGTACGGCTCCATCCAGACTGAGTTCGCCCATAATAACGAATTCCCGTAATCTCTCTGCATTCTTTACCTGGTTCGTAGCACCAAGCACACCTACTGCTATAGGGAGATCAAACGCAGACCCGGTTTTCTTTATGTCAGCAGGAGCAAGATTTACCACGATCTTAGTTCGTGGCATGTAGTAATTATTATTTTTTATAGCGCTTTCTATGCGTTGAAGGCTTTCTTTTACGGCATTGTCAGGCAAGCCTACAATGAAATATTTTTGTCCTCCACTTACATCTACTTCAATAGTGATGGTAGTAGCATCTACGCCGTACACGGCACTTCCATAGGTTTTTATCAGCATTGGATAATCGAAGATTTTTGCAAGTAACGCCGATTACGTTGAGACTATTGTGGGATGGAAGGGTAAAGGGGGCAAAATTTCAGGCATAAGGAGACACAGATGGCGCGTGGTTGTTTTGACAGATAGATATACGTGGCAGAAGAACATATAGGATCACTTTTCGATCTCTGTGCATTTTTTGCGGCAAGCGTTTTTGAATAAAAAATAATGTATAAGGAAATGTCTTTTTATTAATAACTATGACATTTTCACCATTCACTACTGACAATTCACGTCCGTTACAACTTCTCCAGCATATCCACTACACCTTCATTTCTCAAAATAAGATAACCCAGTCTGTCATTGCTAATGCCCTCTTTCAGGTGATAGCTAAATAATAGCTGGTCGTTTTGTACTTCTGTTTCAAAATAGCGAAATTGTATGTTAGGGTATCGTCTCAGATCATCACCAATCTCATATAAGTGTGTAGAAAGAATGAATAACGCATTCTGCATTTTTCGCAAACCTTCAATAACAACTGTGCTGCATTTCATAGCGTCCTGTACATTGGTGCCTTTAAATAGCTCATCTATCAGTATCAGCCATTTTTTACCATCGCTGATCTTCTCTATCGTTTTACGGATACGCTGCACCTCATTGAAGAAATAACTTTCACCTTTAATAATATTATCTGCCACTTGTATATTGCTTAACAAACCATCAAACAGAGTAAGCGACATGGTTTCAGCAGGCACACCCATACCAATGTGTGCAAGGTAAATGCTTACCCCTACAGCCTTTATAAATGTACTCTTACCTGCCATGTTAGCCCCTGTAAGAAAAAGGAAGTTTTCTTTTTGGGATAACCCTATATTATAAGCGACGGGAGTTGAAAGTAGCGGGTGAAATAATTTCGTTGCTGCAATAGCCGGTTTTTCGTTATCAACAAAGGTTGGGAATGCGTAATTATATTGTACACATGCCGTAGCCAGACTTAGATAAGCATCCAGCTTACTATAAATATTGATCAGCTCATAAACCTGCTCCTTATAATGTCTCCGCGCAAAGTTGCCGTAATAAAGTATTTCCGGAGGCGTCAGTTTGTTCTCCTTTTTATGAGCCAGCATTTCCCGCACCTGGGGGTACTCTAGAAGTTGTTTTACACGGTGTATAATACTCTGTAACATGCCAGGAGAGTCATGATCACCCAACAGTTCTATAATGTTATTCATACCCTGCACAAAATCTATAAAATGGCTGACAGAATAGCGTGTGAGAGAATAGTCAGGCCCATTTAATAATTTATAGGAAACGCTGTTAAACATGTTTGGGTGTGCAGGCATATCATTGATGGCAGTGTCATAAAACCGCTCTATCACCATTACAGTACCATTGCTGATCTTTAATGGCCAGTTTTGATACACGGCGATCATCTGTTTCAAAACGGCTTGCGTTTCCTCTATTTGACGGATACTGTCCAGCGGTCTGCTCAACAGCAAACGTAACCAGTCACGTCCGCCCGCTGTTTTGGTAAAGTCCAGGTGGTGTAAAATAGATAACTCTTCTTCCGAATTGAAAATAGAAAGGTCGCTGAGCGTGGTTTTGTCTGCCTGCATGTGTATTATTATTTAGCTGGGTGGGGTAAAGTATATAAGGTATATATGGTTTATATAGTATGTAAAAGTGTACAACCGCTATATTGCTTTATATACCTTATAAACGCTATATACTTATTCCTATCTCTCAAACCTTAACCGTTTGCCCATATTAGATTCATCAAACACCCCGTTTCCATAAACGAGGTTGCCATTTACAAATGTATGTGTGATAGTTGCAGGGAATGTAAACCCTTCCAGCGGGCTCCAGCCACATTTATATAAGATATTCGACTTGTTGATGGTATAAGGATCATTCATGTTTACCAATACCAGGTCTGCATAATATCCTTCCCTGATATATCCTCTTTTTTCTATCTGGAAGCAGTCTGCTACTGCATGGCTCATTTTACGTACCAGTTGCTCTATTGTTAACCTGCCTTCTTTTACATAATGCAACATCAGTTGTAACGAGTGCTGTACAAGTGGCAAGCCCGCGTGCGCATGTGCATACGGCTCATTTTTTTCCTCCCATGTGTGTGGGGCATGGTCTGTTGCTATCACATCCAGCCTGTCATCCAGCAATCCTTCCCATAGGGCGGCCCTGTTATGCGGAGCTTTAATAGCCGGGTTGCATTTGATCAGGTTACCTAATCTCGGGTAATCTTCACTTGTAAAATGCAAATGATGTACGCATACCTCAGCGGTGATACGCTTTTCTGTGAGTGGGATCATGTTGGTAAACAACTGAAGCTCTTTTGCAGTAGTAATGTGCAGGATATGCAGGCGGCTATTGTACTTTTTAGCAAATTGAATGGCACGAAAAGATGACTCAAAGCAAGCTTCCTCATTGCGAATGATCGGGTGGTCTGAAGGTTCAAGTTCACCTTTGCTTTGTTTCAATACTTCCAGGTTATGTTTAATGATCGCTTCATCCTCACAGTGTGTCGCAATCAGCACCTCGGAGCCTTCAAATACCTTGTCCAGCATCAATGGATTATCTACAAGCAGGTTTCCTGTAGAGGCGCCCATAAATATTTTTACACCACAAACATCATTTTTCTTGTCGTTTGTACGTAGTACTTCGTCTATATTATCGTTCGAAGTACCCATAAAAAAAGAGTAATTAGCCAGAGATGATTGTGAGGCAATCCTGTATTTGTCTTCCAATAATTCCTGTGTAAAAACAGGCGGTTTTGTATTTGGCATTTCCATAAAACTCGTTGTGCCACCTGCAATTGCTGCTTTCGCCTCTGTATATATAGTAGCCTTATGCGTAAGCCCCGGTTCGCGAAAGTGTACCTGGTCATCTATAACGCCAGGCAACAGGTATTGCCCGCTACCATCTATCTCCTTTACATTACCCGAAGGGGAAATTTGGCTTCCAATTTGCTTAATGATTCCATCCCGTATGTAAACATCACCATTAATAATTTTGCCATCGGTTACTATACTGGTATTTTTGACCACATAATTCATATACAATTATTTTTAGCCTATGCAAGGTATGAAATCATGGATGATCATCATTATCATCCTTTCCCTTACAACAACATCTTTTGGGCAATCAGATTACTTAAGATTTGGGGATAAGCAGTACGACCTCATTGATAAACTGGACATCAAGTTAAGAAATGATTCTGTTTTATCTTTTTCTACAACAAAGCCGTTTAATAGAAAATACATTACTCAGCGTGTACAGTACATCGACTCCCTGGACAAGGCGGGGGCATTACCGTTCACACTATCCGAGATAGACCGCTGGAATATGCAGCGTCTACTGATGGATAACCAGGAGTGGGCGCCAGCTTATTATGATTCGTTCAAATTGAAAAAGCCGGTGTTACATGCTTTTTATAAAAACCCGGGTACTATGCTGGCGGTGAACATCCCTGACTTTAAGCTACAGGTAAATCCGTTGCTAAACCTGCAGATTGGACGTACCAATGATGGTACAGGGAGCATTTTTGTAAATACAAGAGGACTTGAACTTCATGGTAATATAGATAACCGGGTTGGGTTTTATACTTACCTGACTGAAAACCAGGAGCGCGATCCATTGTATGTGCGCCAGTACACTGCGAAACATTATGGCCTGCCGGGCGAGGGGTATTATAAAAATTACAAGACCAACGGCTACGATTATTTCGATGCGCGTGGCGGTATTACCTTCAACGCAGGCAAGTATTTTGACTTCGTATTTGCCTACGATAAATTATTTATAGGCGACGGCTACAGAAGCTTGATGCTAAGTGACGCGAGCAGCCCGTTTCTCTTTCTCAAGATCAATACACGCATCTGGAAGTTTAATTATGAAAACGTGTTTGCACAAATGGTGGGTTCATTTAAGCCAACCGGTGATTTTTTGCGTCCTCAGAAATACATGGCCATGCACCATTTAAGTTTCCAGGCTTTTAAATGGTTGAATGTAGGTTTGTATGAGAATGTAATGTTTGGCCGTTCCAATGGATTTGAGTTGGGATATCTGAACCCGATTATCTTCCTCCGCTCTATGGAACAACAAGAGGGTAGTCCTGATAAAGCGAGTGTTGGCCTCAACTTTAAATCCAATGCGTTCAAGAATGTACAGTTCTACGGGCAACTGGCTATCACAGAGTTTGTAATCAAAGAAATAATGGAAGGTGGAAGCTGGAGAAACAAACAGGCTTGGCAATTAGGCATGAAATACGTAGATGCCTTTGGATTGAAGAACCTGAATGTGCAGGCCGAGCTAAACTCTATCAGACCATACATGTATACACATAATGATTCTGTTGGCGACTTTACGCATTACAATCAGCCATTGGCGCATCCATTAGGGGCTAACCTTCGAGAGCTGGTGTTGTTGGCAAATTACCAACCATTGAAAAAATTGTACCTGCAAGGCCGGATCATCACTTATTTACAAGGATTGGATAGTGCCAATAAAAACTATGGGTCTAACATCTTCCTGGATTATAATACACGTGCAAGCAGTAGCGGCATATATATTGGTAATGGCATCCCGGTACATAGCTTCACTGCCGGGCTGAATGCTTCGTATGAAATATTCGAAAATATGTTCCTGGACCTTAGCGGAACATACAGAACATACAATATCAAAGATCAGCCAAAGTCGAACGTATTTTTCTACACGGTAGGATTCCGGGTGAATATGCAGCGAAGACAGTTTAATTTTTAGAGAATTACTTAATTATTATAGGGCTACATTGTTTAACAATGTAGCCTTTTTTATTTGTGGGGGTATGATAATTCAGCAACGCAACAATTAAACCATATAACAATTTATCCGTATTTCAAATTCTTGTCCTTAATTTGCTGCCATGTTTGAATTCCATGGAGACAGGAGAGGATACTTTGATATGCAGATTTTGAATGCAGAAAAGTATGTAATTCCTTTTATTGAACAGAGCGGTGTTGCAGTAAAGCCAGGTTTCCGCGTCTTAGAAATAGGCTGTGGTGAAGGGGGCGTATTGAAGGCCTTTGTAAACAAAGGATGTATAGGAGTTGGGGTAGAAATGGATACACCAAGACTTGATAATGCGGCTATTTGGTTGAAAGAGGACATAGACGCAGGTAAAATAAAATTCATAGACCGGGATATTTATAAAGTAGACCCGGAGAAAGAACTGGGCGGCTTGTTTGATATCATCGTTCTTAAAGATGTGATCGAACATATACATGACCAGCCTAAACTCATTAGCTGGATGAAAAGCTTCCTGGCGCCGGGCGGAACAATATTTTTTGGGTTTCCACCATGGCAAATGCCTTTTGGCGGTCATCAGCAGATTTGTATGAATAAATGGTTGAGCAGGTTGCCATATTACCATTTATTACCGCGATCTATCTATGCTGCTATTTTAAGAAGTAAGAAAGAAAATGTAGAGGCTTTTTTAGAAATAAAAGATACCGGCATTTCTATTGAGCGGTTTGAGCGCATTGTAAAACAAACAGGATATAATGTGGTCGGAAAAACGCATTTCTTTCTTAATCCTATTTATGAATGGAAATTTGGATGGAAAGCCCGGAAACAATTAGGTATAATATCCGCTCTTCCTTACATCCGTAATTTTTTTACAACCTGTGTGTATTACCTGATCAAAGTAAAATAGTTTCAGAAGAGTTTGCAGGTTTCAATGTTTCAAATGAAACGTGTAAACTTTGAAACAATTGGAACGATTAATCTTCCAGGTTCAAGGTTATAAAGAACATCCTGGATTGCAGCTTGTCAAACACGCTGGAATATTTAAGGTTTGGATCACGGCTATGAATGTTCATAAGGCCACTACTAAAGCGTAATTCGGGAGAAAGTGTTACAAAAGGAAGATAGAAATTGAATCCTATTCCCACATCTATAGATGCATCATACTTCTTCAGCTTGATCAGGTTTTCAGCATTACGTGCTGCAGAATTGCTGGCAAGATCAATATCATATTTTACACCGGCCAATAAATAAGTGCGGAAATTTCGTATCCTGTCTGAATTAAATTTTATCTGGAAAGGAAAACTCACAATAGTTGATGGAAGCGACTGCTTCATAATAGAATCTTCACCTAACGCCGGGTACTTTAACCTGTAAGTAAACGTACGCGCCCCGCCGATGATCAGTTGAGGGTTAGCGCGTAATTCAAAACGATTCGTCAGTTTTAATGTTGCCAGCAAGCCTAATGCAATGCCGCTGCCCGAGCCTGGGTTTGCATATAATATACTATCGCTTTGAAGAAATTTTGTGCTTTTGGAAGTATGTATATAGGAATTGTTGTAAGCAAGACTCATCCCGAAATAGTACGGCCAGTTGTCATGCTCCGGCCTGTTCATCCATTGCCGGAACTGGGCATGGGCTGTAACAGTGGTGCAGCATAGGTATGCTATGAGGAGAAAAATTATTTGCTTCCGCAGTATATGCAACATATTCCTAATGTGAGCGGTTTAAAGTACGTATTAGTATAGCCGCAGGCTTGCATAATACTGATGAACTGCTCCCGCTCAGGAAACGCCTGTACCGAATCATTCAGGTATTGGTAGGCATCTTTATTTTTTGCAAATACCTTTCCAATGCCGGGTGCAATCATGTTCATATACAGGTTGTAAAGGCCCTTAAAGCCTTTGACTGCGGGTTTTGAAAATTCCAGTATCACCACTTTGCCACCTGGTTTTAGCACTCTTCGCATTTCTGAAAGCCCCTTTTCCAGGTTTTCAAAATTTCTAACGCCAAAAGATACTGTTATTGCATCAAACGAATTATCAGGGTAATTTATTGTTTCACTATCGCCTTTAAATAGTTTGATCTTATCCTGCAAACCTAATTTTTCTACTTTTTTCCTGCCCAGTTCCAGCATACCTTCCGAAATATCAATACCGGTAACAGCGGACGGGTGTAGGATCTTTTGCGTCAATATAGCTACATCGGCAGTACCCGTTGCAACATCCAATACAGTTTGCGGATGAAGTGAAGATAACTGGCGAATGGCTTTTTTTCTCCATTTCACATCAATACCCGCACTCAGGAACCTGTTCATAAAGTCATACTTGCCGGCAATGCTATCAAACATCTCAGCCACCTGTTCCTTCTTATTCAACGTACTCTCCTGGTATGGTACTATATTATCATGCTCAAACTTCGCCATGGCGCAAAGATAGAGAAGTATGCGCGGAACTGAGAAAGAGGATGGTTTAATTGTTTAACGGTTAAATTGATAGGCTGTTTAGGAAACCATTTAACCATCTTGCAATGCAGCAATTCATATAATACTGTTGACTCATTGACTTTTAAATATCTTTTTTCTAAAAAATATAAATCAACTATTTTGGTAATAAGTTTCACTCTGTTTACTTTGTACATTCACAAAAACTTAAAACAACGGCATGCAAACCGGAGATGATATAAGGCAGTTAAACCAGGAAATAGAATCTTCAACGGCTTTTATTGAAACGCTGCGCGAAGAGTTAAGCAAGGTTATCGTAGGCCAGCAATATATGCTGGACAGGCTTTTAATAGGATTGCTCAGTTATGGCCACGTGCTGTTGGAAGGGGTACCCGGATTGGCAAAAACCCTGACGATCAAATCTCTCTCCCAGGCTGTGCATGCACAGTTCAGCCGTATCCAGTTTACACCGGACTTATTACCTGCGGATGTGATCGGTACTATGATCTATAACCAGGCCCGCAACGAATTTATGGTTAGAAAAGGGCCCATCTTCGCCAACTTTATCCTGGCGGATGAGATTAACCGTGCCCCGGCTAAAGTACAGAGTGCGCTGCTGGAAGCGATGCAGGAGAGGCAGGTGACAATTGGTGATACAAGCTATAAATTGGATGACCCGTTCCTGGTATTGGCAACACAGAACCCCCTGGAGCAGGAAGGTACGTATCCGTTGCCGGAAGCGCAACTGGATCGTTTTATGCTTAAAGTTGTCGTAGGCTATCCCGAAAAAAAAGAGGAGCAGATGATCATCCGGAATATGGTACAGGGTACGACTGCGCCAAAGATCAATCCTGTAGTGCCAATGGCGCAATTGCTCAAAGGGCGTGAGCTAACGAAGAAGGTGTATATGGATGAAAAGATAGAGCAGTATATTGTAGACCTGGTATTTGCAACGCGCTACCCGGAACAATATGGATTGGGCAAAATAAAAAACATGATCAGCTATGGCGGTTCACCCCGTGCCAGCATAAATCTTGCAATGGCTTCAAAAGCACATGCTTATATGAACAAAAGGGGATTTGTGATACCTGATGATATTAAAGCTATCTGTAAAGATGTGATGCGTCACCGTATTGGTTTGACGTATGAAGCCGAAGCTGAAAATGTTTCTTCAGAGCAGATTGTGGATGAAATTATTAGGGTTGTTCCCGTTCCGTAACGTATATTACAATCAAATTCCAATAATCCAGTAGAAGATGAATGTCTTCAGGAAAAATGACATATCAGGTAACCCCGCAACCACTGGCAGGAAGGCTGTAGACACTGGCCAGGTCCTGAAAAAAGTGCGTGAGCTTGAGATTAAAAGCAAACGCCTTTCCAACCACCTATTTACCGGGGAATACCATAGTGCTTTCAAGGGGCGCGGCATGTCTTTTAAAGAGGTGCGCGAATACCAGCCTGGAGATGATATCCGCTTTATTGAATGGAATGTTTCTGCCCGTATGGGGCATACTTACAGCAAATTATTTGAGGAGGAAAGAGAGTTGACCGTTTACCTGCTGGTAGATGTGAGCGCAAGTAGTATGTTCGGCACATTTCAGCAAACCAAGCGAGACCTGATGACAGAGGTTTGTGCAGTACTGGCATTTGCGGCAATGAGTAACGGAGATAAAGTAGGACTTATTTTCTTTAGCGATAAAGTAGAAAAGTATATACCAGCTAAAAAAGGAAAAGAACACGTACTCTATATGGTGCGTGAACTGCTTTCTTTTGAGCCGTCTTCTGCCAAAACAGATATTATAAAAGCACTCCAATTTCTAAACAGGACTACAAGGCGTATGAGCATAGTTTTCCTGTTGAGCGATTTTGTGGACTCCGGATACCGCGATGCGTTGAGAATTGCGGCTAAACGGAATGATGTGATTGGCGTACAGATGTATGATAAAAAAGACAAACAATTACCTAAAGTAGGTTTGATACAAATAGAGGATCCTGAAACCGGGCAGAAAGTATGGCTGGATACCAACGATACCGAAAGCCGTATCAGGTACAATCAGCAGTTTACCCGCATCTTAAATGAAGCAAAGCAGACATTCAAAAATGCAGGAGCTGATTTTATGCAACTGGCAACGGGCGAAGATTATGTAAAATCATTAAAAGAATTTTTTATCAGGCGCGCATAGTGATTACAAAACTAACATACCGCATTTTGGGAATTTGCCTTTTTGTACTGGCTGCACACGCTGCAATAGCACAAAAGGCCTCCGCTACATTAGACCGCGATAAAATGCTGATTGGCGAGCAAGCCATTTTGCAGGTAAAGCTGGAAGATATTAACCCTAACACAACAGTCGTTAAAAGCTGGTTCAATCCAAAAGATACTTCTGACAAATTAGAGTTTGTAAAAAGAGAAGCGATAGATACCGTAAATGTAAACGGGGCAACAAACCTTGTTCAAAAGATTACGATAACCTCCTTCGACTCCGGCAGGTGGGCATTACCAGAACTAAGCGTCGTAGTAAAAGATATAGCCAGCGGTAAGGAGACAACCCTTACAGCAGACCCGGTTACACTAAGTGTAGTGCCGGTAGATGTTTCTACGTTACAGGAGTATCACGATATTAAAGACATTATTGAAGTAGAGATAACAAAGAATCCGTGGATCATTATTGCGTTTGCTGTACTGCTCATACTACTGCTGGTAATAGTAGCCATCATTGTGCGCAGGATGATCAAGAAGCCAAAAAAGAAAAAAGTCGTAAAAAAATCGCCAACTCAGGCCACACCTTTACAGGTAGCGCTAAAGCAACTGTCTGTTTTACGTAAGCAGCAGGCCGATGGCACGCCAGATATAAGACATCTTTATACCACACTGGATCATATTTGCAGAGAATATATTCACGCCACAATGCCTATCCAGGCATTAAAGCAGACAACCGACGAATTAATGGTGGCATTAAATTCGCAATTACCGGGTGGAGCTGTAAGAAAAGACTTCAGCCGTGTATTACATGTATGCGATGCCGTTAAATTTGCGAAGTATGTTCCCGGATCTTCAGAGCATATAGCTGCTATTGAAGATGCCGCTGCCTGCATACAGCAGATAGACCAATTGGTTGTGAATAAAAAATAAAATGCTTACAGAGTGGTTTAAAAATATAGAGTTTGCCTATGGTTGGGTATTAAGCTTTCTTCTGCTTATTCCCCTGCTTGCTTATGAATATGTACGCCGGATCAAACGGTCCGAAGCGTCCATGTATGTTACCACCACTCATTTTATAGCCAATCTTTCCAGTCCGCGCACACGCTTCCGCCATATTATGTTTGTACTACGCTGTGTAGTATTGGTCATGTTCATTATTGCGCTCGCAAGGCCGCAGAAAAAATTTGCAGAGCAAAGGGTAGAAGGAGATGCTATTGATATCGTATTATGCTTCGACATAAGCGGTAGCATGACAGAGGAAGACATTACACCTAACAGGCTGGAAGCTGCGAAAGAAGTAGCCACACAATTTGTAAAAGACCGCCCGGGCGACAGGATCGGGATTGTTATATTCAGCAATCAAAGCTTTACACTTTGCCCAATTACGGTAGACCACAATACAGTCTTGCGGCAGATACAAAATGTAGAAAGCGGTTTTTTAAGAGATGAAGGAACGGCAATAGGTACCGGGTTGGCAACAAGCGTGGACCGCTTACGTACCAGCCAGGCAAAATCAAAAGTAGTTGTGTTGCTGACTGATGGCGTAGACTTTGGCGGTATCATTCCTCCCGATATTGCAAAAGACATGGCCCGCTTGTACAAAGTAAAAGTGTACACGATTGGGGTAGGCTCACAGAAAGAAGTGGACCAGGTGGTGAATACACCTGCAGGACAGGTAGTGCAGCGAAAAAAGCTAGAGTTTAATGAACAGTTGCTGCAAGACCTGGCAGAGCAGACTGGTGGCCAATACTTTCATGCCGGGGATAAAAATGCGCTGAAAAATATCTATGCAAGCATAAATACATTGGAGAAATCGCATGTAAAAGTGACAATGCTGGACCGCTTTACAGATGAATATTATGCCATTCTCCTCATCGGCCTCGTCATCCTCATTTGCGAATTTGTATTGCGATATACGCTGTTTAAGAAATTACCATAAGAATGTGAGTGGTGAGTGGTCAGTTGTGAGTATAAGTCGTCAATCGTGAAACGATAATCGTCAATATTTCTGAGTTGCAGTAGATCTGTGGCAAGAATTCAATTTTGTACTTAGTACTTTGTACCTCGTACTTTTCCCCCACATCGTACATAGATCGTATCTTCGTTCCCGATGGAGGCAGTTGTTTATAAATCTACGGGCAGTTGGTATAGTGTGAAAACACTGGATGGGCGTTTTTATAATGCCAGGATGAAAGGTGTGTTTAAGATAGAAGACATTACCTCTACCAACCCAATAGCGGTGGGTGACCACGTGTTGTTGGAAGAAGAGAATGAAACAGAAAATACAGCGACAATAATAGCGCTACCCAACCGGAAGAACTATATAGCCCGTACTTCTCCGCACAACAAACGGCAACATCACATCATCGCATCTAACCTTGACCAGACATTGTTGTTTGCCACGCTAAAAAATCCGAGAACATCCAATGGATTTATTGACCGGTTTTTAATAGCGGCAGAAGCTTACCATGTACCGGCGATTATTGTGTTTAATAAAGCAGACCTGTATAAAAAGAAAGAATTGGAGCAATACGAATTGCTGCACGGTATTTATACATCTATTGGCTATAAGGTATTGCTTTTAAGTCTCGAGCAAAAAACGGGAACGGAAGAGCTGCAGTCTGTTTTGAAAGATAAAGTTACCCTGTTAAGCGGGCATAGCGGAGTTGGTAAGTCCACCTTTATTAATACACTCTTCCCGGATATGGGATTGCGTACGCAGGAAGTAAGTGGCTGGAGCGGAAAGGGAATGCACACCACAACTTTTGCAGAAATGTTTGACCTGCCCTATGGCGGACAAGTGATAGACACACCAGGCATTCGCGAGTTTGGCCTGGTAGACATAGAAAAACACGAACTCTCTCATTACTACCCCGAAATGCGTGAATTGATCAATGATTGTCAATTCAACAATTGCCAACACATTAACGAACCTGGCTGTGCAGTGAAAGAAGCTGTACAGGATGGTTCTATCTCCGTAGAACGTTACGCTAGCTACCTCAGTATCTTCGATACGATTGATGATAAGAATTATTAATTGTTGTATTGTTTAATTGGTGCATTGTTATTTTCTCTGCGATAAAGGTGGTATCGCAAAGTACACGGAGGTTTCGCAAAGAAAGCAAAGAGAGATTACTTGTTAAGCACAACAGACTCCCAAAATTCTATATTATCTTGTTCGATATGTTCTGAAGCAGATATGAGCAGAAATGCTATTAATGCCACAGAGGCACAGAAACACAGAAGAGCTTATCTGTGTTTCTGTGCCTCTGTGGCAAAAGATTGCTTCTAAAGTACTAATTGATCACACGCATAACTCTCTACTCACTTCCCCAAACGCCAAATGGCTAAACAGATAACAATTTATCCATTTAGCCATTCAACAATTTATGCTTAGTACTTAATATTTACATCGTACATCTAACATCGTACATGGTTAGTTATTTCCTCCGCTTTTCACCCTGTTCTGCTCATCCACATTATTGCGTTTGCGTTCTTCGCCACCACTTGTTGTTTTACCAAAGCGGTAAGTGAAAGTAAGGATAGCACGACGGTTGTCCCAGTATGAGTGGATCTTGGTAATACTATTGCTCAACTCAGATGTACCGCGGAAGCTGGCTAAGTAAAAAGGGTCACGTACGCTTAGTTTCAAAGATGCCTTGTCCTTCCAGAATTTCTTGCTGCCACCTACGCTAAACATGCCCATGTTTTCCGACAATATATTGCTCGATACATACGACTTACCGTCAAACCAGCCGGATACTTCTGCTGACCAGCCTTTCTTAAAGGTGAACTGGCTACTGAAGTTGCCACTGAATGCAGTACGGTTTACATCTATTATATCATTTGCGATCTGTCCTTTGTAACGGTTGTTATACACATTCGCAAACACATTCAGCGTCCACCATTTTTTCAGCTCCTTCGTAAAATTAATAGAAAGGCCAATGTTTGTGCTGCGCGCAATGTTCTGCGAAGTCTGGTAAGTAATATAGTTAGAGTCACCAGGTTCCTTTGTTGTGATCAGCACATCATTAATAATGCCATCTGTAACAGTATAGCTACCTGTAACAGTGATCTGACCTTTGTGATTATAAGACAACTCAATATTATTAGCAAACTGTGGTTGCAGGTTAGGATTACCCTGGTTGTACGTATATCTGTCCAGTTGGTATTGGAAAGGGTTTAACTGGTCATAACCCGGGCGTTCGATTCTTCTGCCGTAAGATATACCCCATGTGTTATCATCATTTGGTTTGTAGTTGAAATAAGCAGTAGGGAAGAGTTGCGTATAATTCTTATGGAAAGAGATATTTTTTGATACCTGGTTACCATCGGCAATAGTTTGCTCTGCACGAAGTCCCAATTGCATAGAAAATTTCTTAATTGTCTTCTGGATGTTTACATAAGCAGCATTGATATTCTCTTTATAGATAAAGTGATTGCTTATACTATCTGCTCTTTTCCATGAACTGCTTGCCTGGTCAAAATAGGTATAGTCTGCATTGTTATCAGTTTTTACATAGCTGGTTTTAATACCTGCTTCAAACGTAGCACCGCCCTTTAACGGAAGTTTGTAATCACTTTTAAAGCTATAGATATCTATACGCGATGGCAGGTTACCATTCAGCAAGTAAGGCTTTTCTGAAGGTGTTTTATCTGCGTTGTATAAGTAGTTGTTTGTGTACTGTGTGCCCTTCGTATTGTAGAAAACGTAATCAGCGTCAGCAGAGATTTCGCTTCCCTTATCGTTTAACTTCTGTTGGAAGTTCAGGTTCACGCTCATATTATTCAGCGGGCTCTTATTTTCAGAAGTAGCATCGTTGTATTGAACAAATTTATGGGTGCTGTCATAGATATTCGCAGTGCCCTCTGAGTGGAAAGTAGAACGGTCAATCATTCCCTTTACAACTGCACCAAAAGTTGTTTTCTTGGTAGCAAAGAAATCTGCACCGGCTTTGAATGAAGTAGAATTGTCGGAGAATTTACCATACGTATGCTGTTCTGTGTACCGGCTGAATGGTGTAAGCGCATCTTTACGTATGCTTCTGTCAATGAAGATATCATTGAAGCCCTCCCAATGCGAATATGCAAGGCTGCCGAAGAAGTTTAATTTACCCTTACGCCAGTTTATATTTATGTTGTTGGTATTCTTAAAGTATTTGGCAAAAATGGCACTCGTAGTAAACGTACCGTTAAAGCCATTCATCTTGCTTTTCTTGGTAACAATATTGATCACACCTGAGTTACCTGAAGCGTCATACTTTGCAGAAGGCTGCGTCATTACCTCTACCTGGTCCAGTTGACTTGATGGCAAGCTACGCAGATAGTTTGCCAGCTCTGCACCACTCAGGTAAGTAGGTTTGCCATCTATTAATATAATAACGCCTTTTTTTCCTTTCAGGCTCACATTGCCATCATTGTCTACTGTAACACCAGGAGATTTTTCTAAAACCTCCAGCGCATTCAGTCCCGCATTTGTTGGAGAAGCGTCTACGTTCACCACCATCTTATCGATCTTGTTTTCGATCATAGGGCGCTTTGCAGAAACGCTTACTGTTCCCAGTGAGGAAGCAGTTGATTTTAGTTCAATATCTTTTACCGTAAGCGTAGCTGCAGATAGTGAAATGCCGCTGATAATAGCGCTATCATGTCCTACAGCTTCTACCTTTATCAGGTAGTTACCATATTTTATTTTATCTATTTCATATAAGCCCGCTTTGTCTGTAAGGGATAACTTCACCAGGGAAGAATCCTTTGCATTTAATAAAGAAACGGTACCTGCTTCCACAGGTTTGTTTTCTGAAGACTTTACTGCGCCCGAAATTTTGCCGGTTTGCGCATAGGAATGAATGGATAGGCCAAGCAATAAAATGCCGCCAATAAATTTTTTGATCAGGGTGCACATAAGTGTTATTTTGTTGTCTACGTATCTTTTCGTATTTCAAAGATGTGACATTACATAAGGGAAAAAGAATGAATTAGGATAAATGGAAATTTTGATTGTTCAACGGCAACCGGGAAAGAATGTTACAGAAGAAGCGAGAAATAATTTGCAGCTATATGATTTGATATTTAGAATGCGTTAACAATTGTTACATAGTTTAATTGTTGGCTATAGATGAAGCAGAATTTTATTCTTGATTATTGATTCACGTCTCACGACTCTATTTGTGCCTTTGCGTGAAATAAATAAAAAAATCCAAATCTCACTAAACATGAAATTTGGATTTTAAGCACTCAAATTTAGAGAATTAGTCATGCCGTTTTTCCGGTTAGCAATCCTGCCACCTCATTGATGGCCGGAATATCTTTGTCCCGTTGTGATAACAGGCTTATGCCATTAAACATGTTGAACTGAAGCGTAAGTGGTTTGCCACGGTATTTAAAATGCCAGTCAATGTTGTCCACATCATCATCTTTACCTGTGAAACGCACGTGCTTGTTTTTGCTTAGCTCTGTAGTAAATACGTAAAATCTGTTTAGGCTAGCTTGCTCTTCAATGATTGTGCCTCCGAAATTGGTGTAGTAGTTGTTATTCATAGTTCCCCCCTAAAACTTAATACTTTAGTACTTATTAAGTTTAAATTTTTTAGCTTTTTTGGCGTCTTTCATGGCTTGGGGGTCACCACTTAAGATTTTTTCTGCTCCTACGTTTTTCCCATTGCTCGGGCATCCTTTCTTCACTCTGCAGGAGAATATCGTAAATATAAGAAATAAAAAGAGGACAGACCTCGTTAATGGTTTTACCATTATATGAAATGTTTTAAGCAGTCAGTTTCAGTTGTCTCGGCCTGTCCTACTGTATATAGACAATAAAGAAATCATTTCGCTGCATTAAAATCAGCAAACCACGAAGAATATTTTACATAATTGGTGGCTATACGTTGAATTTCTCCATGAACAGTATCTTTTGGCAGGTCCTTCACCTTTCTGGCGGGTACACCGGCATATATACTTCCCTCTTCTACAATAGTCCCTTCCAGCACTACCGCCCCGGCAGCGATAATAGAATTGCTGTGTATTTCACAGCGGTCCATTACAATAGCGCCCATGCCGATCAATACATCATCATGCAAAACGCATCCATGCACAAGTGCATTGTGCCCGATGGAGACATTATTGCCAATGGTTGTACCATTTTTCTCATATGTGCAATGAATAACCGCTCCATCCTGGATGTTTACCTTATTACCCATTTTTATAAAATTTACATCTCCCCTTACTACTGCATTAAACCAAATGCTGCAGTCATCGCCCATCACCACATCACCTACAATAGTGGCGTTAGGGGCTACAAAACAATTCTTGCCAAGCTGCGGTTCCTTTCCCAATACAGGTAATATAGTTGCCATAAAAATGCGATTTTTGGTTTTTAATGAATTGTGCCAAACCGGTTTATTGTTCCATAGCATTACTTCAGTTGAAGTGAGTGACACAACAGGTGATGATAGTAGCACCCCTGTTGATTACCTGAAACTAAGTAATGTGTGTTACTCAATAATAACCATGCAACAATTAAACAATTTAACCATATATCAGTTAAACAATTCAGCAATTTAACGATAACAGATGCAACAAATCTCTAACAGGCAGTTATTTTTCAGGCACATAGCACAAACGTCACCGGAACCAATCGGGTTGGAAATAGTACGTGCAGAAGGCATCTGGCAATACGATACAGAAGGGAAAGCATATATAGACCTTATATCTGGCTTTAGTGTATGTAATATAGGGCATAGCCACCCAGACGTGATCCGCGCAGTGCAGGAGCAGGCGGCAAAGTATATGCACCTGATCGTATATGGTGAATTTATAGAAGCGCCGCAAGTGGCATATGGCAAATTGCTGACAGATCATTTGCCGCAGCGTTTGAACACGGTTTATTTTACCAATAGCGGGACTGAAGCAACGGAAGGGGCAATGAAACTGGCAAAAAGGGTAACCAATCGAAGAAAAATAATTTCTTTCAGTAAAAGCTACCATGGCAGCACGCAAGGTGCATTAAGCATTATGGGGGATGAATACTGGCGCAATGCCTTTCGCCCGCTATTGCCGGAAGTGTACCATTACGACTACGGTAGCCAGGAGGCGATAGATGCAATAGACCAGCAGACTGCTTGTGTAATTGCGGAAACAGTGCAGGCAGAAAGTGGGGTAAACAGGCCGCATAAAGAATGGCTGAAAGCGTTGCGTGAAAAATGCACTGCACAGGGAACATTGCTGGTCCTGGACGAGATACAGGCCGGCTTTGGCAGAACAGGCACTTTATGGGCGTTTCAACAGTATGATGTAGAACCGGATATATTATTATTAGGTAAAGCGCTTGGTGGTGGCATGCCATTAGGGGCATTTATAGCGGATCAGGCAATTATGCAAACACTGACAGCGGACCCGGTACTGGGGCATATCAGCACCTTTGCGGGGCATCCTGTTTCCTGTGCTGCGGGCAAAGCAGCCTTTGAGGTATTGCTGAGGCACAACTGGATAAACGAAACGGGGGAAAAGGAGGCGTTGTTGCGGGAACGGTTACAGCACCCCGCCATTAAAGGGCTAACTACTGCCGGCTTATGGGCGGCTGTAAGATTTGATAGTTTTGAAACAAACAAAAAGGTCATTCACCAATGTATTAAAAAAGGGCTGATCACAGACTGGTTCCTGTTTGCATCGGAATGTATGCGCATAGCCCCGCCATTGACAATAGACATAGAGACGTTGAACAAAGTGTGCGATTTGATAATAGAGAGCATTGAAACGGTGAATGGTTAAAGGGGGGAATTGTTATATGGTTGTATTGTTTAATTGTTATAAGGATTTGGAAACAACAACAATTTAGCTATGCAACAATTAAACAATATATCATTCACGATTACCGATTCACGTTTCACGATTGTGGTATAATGATTGTACGCTAATAACTTATATAGCATTTCTTTTATTCATCATATAAAAACAGGCTTATGACTGACAACCAGAAATTCTTAGCCGGCATCATTCTCGGTGCTGCTGCGGGCGTAGCAATTACGCTGTTTTTGCAAAGCGAAAAAGGTAAAGAAATCCTTTCCGGTGTAAAAGACTGGGCTGATGATGCCACTGACGGCCTTAAAGAGAAAATGGAAACATTCGACGACAGTGTTTCCGAACTGGTGCGTAAGGGCAAACAGTTTGTAAACGACCTGGGCGAAACAAAAGAATCTTTATAGTGTTAAAACCTATGTATGGAACAACAAGAGGAGCAATTTTTCACCGATTCCCGTAAAAAAGTAGAAGAATATGTACAGGACAGGCTTTTACTCGTCCGCTTACAGTTGACGGAAAAAGTGGCTAACCTGAGTGCCCTTGCATTTTCGACGCTGCTCATCCTGATCCTTTCCTTTCTTGTATTGCTTTTTGTAAGTACAATGGCGGGATTTTTACTGGGGCATCTGACCGGCAACCTGTATATAGGGTTTGGTATCGTTACGGGCGTTTACCTGCTTGCCCTCATCCTGGCGATCGTTTTGAGAAAAAAAATCCTCGATAAGCTCATCATGAATACCATTATCAGGATTTTGTTTGATAAAACAGAGGATAAAGAAAATGACACAGACAGTACAAAATAAGAAAAAAAAGGACCTGTCTCATATCAACAATATAGACGACCTGAAGGCAGAAATACTGGCAACGAAGGTCCGTATCAGGCAATCTGAGCTGGATATGGAAGACCGCTGGAAAAGATTGCCGCAGGAAAGTATAAAAGCAACCCTGGGGTCTGTTATACCGCTTTTCCTGAATAATAAAATTGCGGGTGGTACATGGAGCCTGTTGTCCACCATAGTGAGAATGTTGCTGGGGAAAGGCGAAAAAAATGGGGGAGACACATTGGTTGGTTCTTTACTGAAAGGATCTGGTAAAATAGGTTTCTTTGCCGCATTAAAAACAGCTTATTCTCTTTTTCGTAAAAGAAAAAAAGAAGCATAATAATACAATCACATTATTGAAACCCGGATTGTTTCAATATTGAGCTACCTGACCTATGCAGTCGGGTAGAAGTGTTTCTGGACTGGTGCTAAAGAAACGTTGAAACAATTGAACCAAAGAAAATTTGAAACGGATAATTCGCAGAATTTTGAAAACTATTGCCTGGTTACTGGTAAGCATTTTACTGCTACTGGTACTGGTCATTATTCTCATTCAGCTACCTTCCGTTCAAAATTTTGCGAAAGACAAAGCTGTAGCCTACCTGCAAAAGAAGATTGGTACCAAAGTACGGATCAACCGGCTCAATATTACTTTTCCTAAAAGGATCGTATTAACGGGTGTTTACTTAGAAGATCAGAGAAAAGATACACTGCTCATAGGCGATACGTTGCGTATAGATATTGCACTATTAAAACTGCTGAAAAAAGAGATCAACGTAAGCTATATAGAGCTTAATAATATAAAAGCTAACATTTACCGGAATAACCCCGACACCGTTTTCAATTACGAGTACATCGTAAAAGCGTTTGCTGGAACAGATACCACAACAACAAAAAGCACGGATACCTCCGGCGGGTTCAAATTTACCCTGGGTAAAATCCTGTTAAAGAAAGTATCGGCAAGATACAGTGACGATGTAGCCGGAAATACATTTACCTGTTACCTGGGAAATGTCAGAACAAGTATTACTCAGTTCGATCCTACACATGGAAAATATACAATACCTGCGCTTCACCTGGATGATGTGAGTGCAGGCGTTCGCTTTTTCAAACCAACGGTTATTTTAAAACAGGCGTTGAATGCTGTGGTAGATACTGTGGCAACAAAACCATCTGAGATCGGGTTAAAGCTGGATACCATCGGCATGCAACGTTTTAAACTTGTATATAAAGACGAGTTATCTGCAACAGACATGGCGTTGAATGTGGGACATTTTCGCACCTTGCCTGAAAAAATAGACATAGCCAATACTGCATTTAAAATAAAACAACTGGAACTGGCAGCAACAAAATTAACAATGGATGCCGGGAAAGCGCCTGCTGCTACCACTCCTAAAAAGGAAGTGCCCAAAGAGACTGTTGCAAAGCCATTGCCCTGGCGTGTGGATATAGCTAAGCTAAGCCTTACCAATGATACAGTGAGCTATAATGATAATACACAAAAGCCACTGAAGACAGGTATGGACTACAGCCACTTGTATCTGTCACAGATAGCAATAGATGCAGATGCAGTTGTCGCCGCATCTGATCAGTATTGTGCAAATATTAAGCAGGTTAGCTTTGATGAAAAAAGCGGGTTCAAATTGTCCCAGTTATCGACAGATGCAGTGTATACAGATACAGCGATGTCATTAAAGAACCTGCTGGTAAGAACCAATCATTCCGTAATACGCTCGCAGGCCTATGCGCGATATACATCTGTAACACAACTGAGCAAACAACCGGGCAACACATTTGTAGATCTGGACCTGGTGCATGACAGCATTGCTGTACGGGATGTGATAATGATAATGCCAGCAATGCAAGCACAGCTAAAAAAGTATGAACGTAATGTGCTGCATGTAAATGGTAAAGCAAAAGGGTATGTAAAAAATATTAGTATTCCGAATTTTGAAGCAAGTGGTATAGGTAATACTGCGCTACAACTAAATGGTAACATACAAGGCTTACCTGATGGTGCAAAAGCATATTACAACATCAACCTGAAGAAGCTTGTAACCTCGCGACGGGATATTCAGAATTTTGCGCCGCCTAAAACAATGCCTGACAGCATACGCATACCGGAAAACATCAGCATGACCGGAAACTTCAAAGGAACGCAAAATGATTTTACTGCACTGCTGGATGCCAGGACAACCAATGGTAACCTGCTTGTGTCAGGCAGTATGAAGAATAAAACCAGTTACGATGTAAAAGCAACTGTAGATAAAGTAGATGTAGGGTACATAACCATGCAGGAAAAAAACATCGGCAAAGTAAGCCTGGAAGCAACTGCAAAAGGGAACGGGTTTGATTATAAAAAAATGACGGCAGACCTGCACGCAAAAGTGATCAATGCAGAAGTGAAAGGATACGAATACAAAAATCTGTTGCTGGATGCTACTGCGAATAATGGTGAAGCAACGGTGAAGTCATCTATAAATGATCCGAATATTCATTACACGCTGGATGCAGCAAGTAACCTGACCAATAAATATCCTTCTGTAAAAATGCAGCTTCAGTTAGATACATTGAACCTGCAAGCCTTGCACTTGGTTACAGATACGTTGCAGTTTCATGGTAATATCAATGCAGACTTTGCCAACACAAACCCTGATTCATTACAAGGTGTACTGGTAATGAAAGACGTAATCATGCTGCAGGATTCTATGCGTTATAATACGGATAGCATTTCACTGGTAGCGGAGCGAAATGCAAATATCCAGGCCTTAAGCCTGCATACGGAATTTGCGGATGTAAAAATGGAAGGAGAATACAAACTGACTGAAACCGGCACTGCGCTACAGCAGGTGATCAAAAAATATTATGCAGTGCGCACTTTTAAAGACACTGCTTTCACTGCGCAAAACTGGCAACTGGACCTGAAGATCAGGACATCCCCATTGTTATTACAGTTTCAGCCTGGGCTGAAAGGTACAGACACCATTACTGGTAAAATAAATTTCAACAGCAACGAAGGGGCAATAAATGCCAACATTGTTGCGCCTAAAGTCCGCTATGCCGGGCAAACTTTTACAGGCGTACATGTATATGCGAATACAGAAGCGGACCGTTTGCAATATGGCGCCACTATAGACAAAGGCGGTAGCCGTAGTTTACTTTTATATAAAAGTGGGGTGACCGGCTACGTGGCAAATAATATACTCCACACCAACATCTATCTGAAAGATAAAGCCGACAAGTATAAGTATAGGTTGGGTGGTAGCCTGTCGCAAACTGAAAAAGGTATCCGCTTTGCTTTTTCGCAAGACACGCTATTGCTGAACTATGAGCAATGGAGTATGGCAAATGATAATTATGTAGAATACGACTCTACAGGGATTATTGTCAGCAACCTTGCATTAAGCAAGCAAGAGGAACTACTGAAGATTAATAGTGAGTCGCTTTCTACTGCCGCACCTATCGAAGTCAACTTCAGCAAGTTCAGGATAAAAACACTGACAGCTTTTGTTAATGAAGATTCTTTGCAGGTAGATGGTATTATAGATGGTAAAGCTGTGGTGAAGAATGTGATGAAAGATCCGCAGTTTACTTCAGATATTCATATACATGACCTGGTATATAACAAAGACACGCTGGGGACCATCATGGTAAAAGTAGATAATGAAACGGCTAATGCTTTTGCCGCTAACCTTAGTATAAAAGGGAACAACAACGATGTGGTTGCTACCGGGAAATATTACACCGGCGAAGGTAGAATGGATATGAAGATGGACATCAATCAACTGAATCTTGCAATTGTAAAAGCATTTGCCCAGGAACAGTTGACAGACGTAGGTGGTTTTATGAAAGGTAATATTGCTGCAACAGGTACGCTTGACAAACCTGTACTGCGCGGTGAGCTAAGTTTTGATAACGCCTATATTGTTCCGGTGATGACCGGCGAAAAATTAAGATTTGCGAAAGACAAGATCTCACTCGATGAAGAAGGGATCAATTTTTCCAAATTCACTTTAATTGATTCCGCTGGTAACAAAGCAACCCTTGACGGTAATATTTATACAACAGACTATAAAAAATACCGTTTTGATATGAGCCTGGCTGCGAACAACTTCAGAGTGGTAAACGCACCGCAGGCGAGTGGAAGGCTCTTTTATGGCAGGCTAAATATAGATGCTAATGTAGATGTGCTGGGCACGATAGATGCGCCAAAAATAGAAGGCGGTTTCCGGGTGAATAAAGAAACCAACTTTACGCTCATACTGCCAAGCAGTGATCCCGAAGTAGAGGATCGCAAAGGGGTGGTGCGTTTTGTAGATAAAAATCCGCGCAGAGCAGATAGCACGCGTCTCAGAACCTTCCTGGATTCTCTCAACAGAACAGCAGAAGTAAGAGGTATGGATGTATCGCTGAACATAGAAACGGATACCGCAGCTATGTTCACTATGATCATTGACGAGCGTAATGGAGATGCACTCACTTTCCGTGGTAAAGCTGACCTCAATGGAGGCATGGACCCAAGTGGTAAAATAAGCCTGACAGGCAATTATATATTAAACTCAGGCGCCTACAGTTTATCATTGAGCGTGCTGAAAAAGAAGTTTGACATTGTAAAGGGAAGCACCATCACCTGGACGGGTGATCCTACATCTGCACAGGTAGATATTACTGCAACATACCTGGCAAAAACACCGTCTATAGATCTTATGGCTTCGTCCTTAAGTAAATCTTCAGATAATACCAATAAGTATAAAGAGAAGTTACCGTTTTTAGTAAACCTGAAAATGCAGGGCGAACTGCTAAAACCTGTTATCACGTTCGACATTACCTTGCCACAAAGCGAGCTTTCGCAATGGCCGGACGTAGGAACCAAACTGCAACAGGTAAGAAATGACCAGTCTGAGCTAAACAAACAGGTATTTGCGTTACTGTTGCTTAACAGGTTTGTGCAGGAGGATATTACCCAAAGTGGCGCCGATGCGCCAAGTGCAGGAGACATGGCACGTCAGAGCGCAAGTAATATATTGGCTGATCAGCTCAATAGGTTTGCGGGCAGCCTTATACAAGGCGTTGATGTAAACTTTGGCGTGAATTCTGAAACAGACTATTCCACAGGGAATGCGCAGGAACGTACAGACCTGACGGTAGGTGTTTCCAAAAAACTGCTGAATGATAGACTGCGTGTAAACGTAGGCAGCAACTTCCAGTTAGATGGTCCTTCTGCATCTGAAACAAATAAAACAACCAACATTGCCGGCGATGTGCAGATCGATTACCAGTTAAGCAAAGATGGACGCTATATGGTAAGAGCCTATAGGAAAGATCAGTATGAAAGCGTAATAGAAGGACAAGTGGTGGAAACAGGATTGAGCTTCATCCTTACGTTTGACTATAACGAATTCAAAGAATTATTCCAGCGCGTAAAGAAAGAGGAAAAGAAAGAACGGAAGCAAAGAGAAAAAGCGCTTGATAATAAAACAGCGACCGATGTGAACCAGGAGAACAAAAGTAACTCAACACCAACACCAGGCAAACCATGATGATAAAACTCCGATACCTGTTTATATTTCTTATTGGCAGTACATTGCTGATAGCGTGCAACAATACAAAGCACCTTGCTGCAAATCAGTCGTTGTACATAGGTTCGGATATTAAAATTGTAGATAGTAGCAAAAAAGCGAATACCAAGGAGTTAAAAGAGGAGCTGAATGCCCTGCTTCGCCCTGCTCCCAATAAAAAAATATTAGGCGGCCGGTTTAAACTGACGATGTATAACCTGATGGGTAAATCAGAAAAGGGTATAGCCGGATGGATAAAAAGAAAGATAGGAGAGCCACCTGTACTTACCTCCATGTCTGCTTTGGAAAAGAACAGGGCTGTATTGCAGAACAGGCTGGAAAACCGGGGCTACTTTAGCGATACAGTAATGTTTGACACGACTACAAAAAATAAAAAGACCCAGGGACATTATACGGCGTATGTGGGTGAACAATATAAACTCCGCAATATTACTTTTCCCGTAGATTCCAGTGAGCTGGGTAAAGAAATTCATCGTGCAGTAACACCAGTGCGCAGGTCACTATTAAAGAAAGATGACCCGTATGACCTGGATGTGATCAAAGACGAGCGTGACAGAATTGACAACAGGTTAAAGAACCGGGGCTTCTATTATTTCAGTCCTGACTACTTGCTGGCAAATGCAGACTCGGCAGTGGGTAACCACAAAGTAGATATTAATATGACGGTGAAACGACGTACACCTGACCAGGCAAAACACATTTATCATATAAAGGAAGTGGTTGTATTTGCAGACTATGACATTAATACAGATACAAGCCTGAGCCAGCCTGGTGTGGAGAAGTATGGCGGATACACGATTGTAGACCCTGAGAAGAAATTTAAACCCAAGGTCTTCAGCCGCGCATTGATCTTCGATACCGGAGCTATATATCGCAGGGATGATCACAACCTGTCCCTAAACCGGTTAGTGACACTCGGCACATTCAAATTTGTAAAAGCACGCTTTGTACCAACAGATACTGCTCATGGCGAATACTGGCTCAATGCTTTTTATTATCTCACGCCTACAGAAAAAAAATCGATCCGTTTCGAGGCCTCAGCTTTAACCAAGTCCAATAACTCTAATGGTGGAGAATTGTCCCTGAGCTGGCGCCACAGGAATTTGCTGAAAGGGGCTGAGTTATTTACGTTAAGTATTTACGGCGGTATGGAAAAACAGGTGATTGCCAATCAGCCGGACGTAAACATCTTTCGCTATGGAGGCGATGCAAGTATTACTGTTCCCCGCATTATCGCGCCGTTTAAATTTCAGACCAATAGTGGCTTTATGCCTAAAACAAAAGCAACGATCGGTTATGAACTGTATAGCAGAACAGATCAGTACACACTCAATTCTGCACGCGCCACCTTTGGTTATATCTGGAAAGAAAGCCTGCAAAAAGAACACCAGTTGACTGTGTTTAATTTCAATTTTGTAAGGCCGTCAAATATAACCGATAGCTTCCAGCGCCAGTTAGATACCAATATTGTTTTGGCAAGAAGCATAGAAAAGCAATTTATCATTGGCAGCATTTATAACTTTAACTACAACTCTCAACTGAAGCAAAACAACAGGCGGAATAATTTTTACTTTAACGGCAATATTGATCTCTCCGGTAATATCCCTGGAATCATTTCCGGCGCGAATGTAGAAGCAGGTAAGCAAAAGACAATAGTAGGAGTGCCTTACTCACAATACATAAGACTGGAAGCAGAATTCCGGCACTATTATAAAATCAATAAAAACACGGTATTGGCAAGCCGTGCGCTTGCAGGCTTGGGATATGCCTATGACAACAGTCAGTCCATGCCATTTGTAAAAGCCTTTTTTGCCGGTGGTACAAATGACCTGCGTGGTTTTGTGTCCCGCTCACTTGGCCCGGGTAATTACTACGCAGGCAACCCCGCAGCAGTAGGCTATCTTGGTGATCAGCCGGGCGACATGAAACTTGAATTCAATACAGAACTGCGCGGCAAACTCTTTTCCGTGGTTAAAGGCGCACTGTTTATAGATGCAGGTAACACCTGGCTGGTGCGGGAAGATTCTTTAAGGCCCGGTGGTAAATTTTCTTCCTCCTTCCTAAGCCAAATGGCTGTGAATACAGGTGTAGGGCTGCGCTTCGACTTTAGTATATTGGTACTAAGAGTAGACCTCGGTATGCCTATTCGTAAACCATTGCCCGGTGGCGGAGGCTTCCAGTGGTTTTATGACTGGAAAGAAAGTTGGCGACGGGAAAACTGGATGCTGAATTTAGCGATCGGCTATCCATTCTAATAGTAAGTGGTGAGTGGTCAGTTGTGAGTGATAGGCTTCGCGCTTTACAGGAAGAGCGCCAGAGTGGGCCACTTTTTAAATGTATCCATAACCCGTAAAATATGTCTTTTGAAAGTGGCCCACTCTTAACAACATTTGTAAGAACGCAAATATGGGCGTCCTCCAACAATTAAACCATCTAACAATAAAACAATCAACCATCACACAATTTCAAATCTCGAATATCAAATTTCAAATTCATCCATGCACCCTTACATACTTCCACTTTCCCGTTTATTAAAAGCAGAGGCCAATGCAGAAGCAGCTGCCGGCGCAAAAGCATACCTGCTCAATCAGTTTGAACATTTTGGAATAGCAACAGCCGTCAGGCGAAAACTATGTGTGGACTACATTAAACAAAACGATCCCCTCACATGGGATGATCTGGAAGAAGTAGTGAAAGAGTTATGGCAAATGCCCGAGCGCGAATACCAGCATTGTGCAATAGAAATAGTGAAGCACCATAAAAAAGTATGGAAGAAAAATTCGATCCGGCTAATGGAACACTGCCTTACACACAAAAGCTGGTGGGATAGTGTGGATGGCATTGCCTCCGATTGGTTGACAGATTATTTCAGATTATTCCCCGGCGAAATAATTTCCGTAACAGGTAAGTGGAATAAATCGCAGAATATATGGCTGCAACGTAGCAGCATTATGTTTCAGAAAGCATTTAAGAAAGATACCGATACTACCTTATTGTCCGCATACATAATACACCTTAAAGATTCAAAAGAGTTCTTTATACAAAAAGCCATAGGCTGGGCACTCCGGGAATATTCCAAAATAGATCCGCAATGGGTAGAAAAGTTTGTTAACCAGCACAAACTTGCACCCTTAAGTACCCGTGAAGCATTAAAACGCATAAATAGGGAATAGAGGCCAAAACACACAAACGGTTGCGTGGGTTTTGATAGGTTATAAACTACATCTTTGTAAGTCATAGATTGTTTATCAGACCAAAATCGACATGAAAAAAAGTAGCCTTATGATCGTGTTGTTACTGCTTATAGTAACAACGCACGCCCAACAAAAACATGTTTTTTCTCTAAGCAAACAAGATTTCCTGCTTGATGGCAAACCTATTCAGCTTATAAGTGGTGAAATGCACCCGGCACGTATTCCGCATGAGTACTGGCGCCATCGCATACGCATGGCAAAAGCAATGGGATGTAATGCAATTGCCGCTTATGTTTTTTGGAACTATCACGAAACAAAACCAGGTGTGTTTGACTTCTCTACCGGCAATCATAACATAGCCGAGTTTGTGAAAATATGTAAGGAAGAAGGCATGTGGGTATTGCTACGCCCCGGTCCATACGTATGTGCGGAGTGGGATTTTGGTGGCCTGCCTACCTCACTGCTGAAAATACCTGATATTAAGATCCGTTGCATGGATCCCCGCTATATAAGCGCTGTTAGCAGTTATGTAAAAAAACTGGCTGCAGAAGTAAAATCATTACAGTGTACAAACGGCGGCCCGATCATAATGGTACAGGTGGAAAATGAATATGGCAGCTATGCAAACGATAAGAAATACCTGAACGAATTAAAACAAATGTGGGTACAAAATGGCATCAATGTACCTTTCTATACAGCCGATGGCGCTACAGCTTATATGCTGGAAGCAGGTGGAATAGATGGCGCTGCTATTGGCCTCGATAGTGGATCAAGCGATGAAGATTTTGAAAAAGCAGCCAAGCAAAATCCAAACGTTCCTTCCTTCAGCAGCGAAACCTATCCCGGCTGGCTTACACACTGGGGTGAGAAGTTTGCAAGACCTGATACAAATGGCCTGAAAAAAGAAATAACCTACCTGCTGAGCAAGAAGAAATCCTTCAACTTCTATGTGATACATGGAGGTACGAACTTTGGCTTTACAGCAGGTGCCAACGCATTCAGCCCAACACAGTATCAGCCCGATATTACCAGCTACGATTACGATGCTCCAATTGACGAACAAGGTAATGCTACGCCAAAATATTATATGCTGCGCAATCTCATAAAGCAGCACGTAAGTTATACCGTGCCGGAAGTACCGGCTCCTATTTCAACCATTACCATAGACCCGATCAAAATGACCGCGTACAGCAGTATCTGGAATGCACTGCCTACCGGTATTGCATCTCCGCAACCAAAACCAATGGAAGCGTTTGATCAGAACCAGGGACTAATGCTGTACAGGACCAAACTCATTGGTCATAAAAGCGGAAACCTTACCATTACGGAGCCACATGACTATGCGCTGATTTTCTTAAATGGTAAATTCATTGATACCGTAAAACGCAATGGCGGAAAGTGGACTGTAAAACTGCCTCAGACAAATGTAAAAGATCCTGAACTGGACATATTGGTAGAAGGAATGGGGCATATCAATTTTGCGCAATACATGATAGATAGAAAAGGTATTACTGACCGTGTTACGCTAAATGGTATGACGCTGATGGACTGGCAGATATTCCCGTTACCAATGGATGAAAAATTTGTAGCAGGCGTGAAACCAAAAGCAATAGATGGTGCAACCAACGGTATCTTCTTCAAAGGCGCTTTTGATCTGCAACAGGTTGGTGACACCTATTTTGACATGAGTAAATACAGCAAAGGTATTGTGTATGTAAATGGACATAACCTTGGCAGATACTGGAATATAGGCCCGCAACAGCGTTTGTATTGCCCTGCATCATGGCTGAAAAAAGGCAGCAACGAGATTGTTGTATTCGACCTGCATCAGCAACAGGCAGAAGTTGTTTCCGGTGAGAAAGAAATGAATAAATAAGTATCTGCAAATAGATATAAAACGTTGTGAATCCTGGCAAGTCTTCAAGACTTGCCAGGATTTCTTTTTATATACTTCCGGTAATTCATCATAAGCTGTTGTATTTTTAGCATATAACAACAAAGACAATTGATACCTTTTCTCATTCTACTTGTAATAATCGTTGCCGGTGTAGCGTATAGTCTTATACGTAAAAAACTGACGCCTGTTGCCGCTCTTACAGGTAGTGTATTAGCATTAGTATTATACCTTGGCCTTGGATTTACAGGCGTATGCATGATGGCAACATTTTTTATTGCAGGTACGTTAGCTACTTCATGGAAGATGAAAGAAAAAGTCGCACGCGGTATCGCCGAGCAAAACAAAGGCGAGCGCACGGCAGGCCAGGTATTGGCTAACGCAGGTGTAGCAGGCATAGCAGCTATACTTGCATACCTCTACCCGGTGCAGCATATATTTACCTTAATGGCTGCGGCAGCTTTTTCTTCCGCCACTGCCGATACCATGTCTTCTGAATTAGGTAGCGTATATGGAAAACGTTTTTATAATATCCTTTCCTTTAAGAAAGATCAGCGAGGGCTGGATGGTGTTATCAGCCTTGAAGGAACAGTGGCAGGAATTGTAGGCAGTTGTATAATAGCAAGTGTTTATGCTGTCGGCTTTGGCTGGCACGCAGCCACATTCCTTGCCATCATCATTGCAGGCACTATTGGAAATATAGTGGACTCTATACTCGGCGCTACATTGGAAAGAAAAGGGATCATAAAAAATGATACAGTTAATTTTTTGAATACATTGGTTGCTGCATTAATTGTTGCATTGTTTTATTGATCTGTTGCTGTTCGATATATTTATTGCTGTTCGACATGTTAGCGAAGCGCATGTCGAATAGCTCCTGGCCCCGGCGCGTGTCTCCACGCGCCGGTAGGTAACTGGTTCGTGAAGACACGAACCAGGGCGAGTAATCCCTTTATTATAAGCAAATTAAAATCTGCTTTATCTATAGTTCGACATGCGCTTCGCTAACATGTCGAACAGCGCAACACGAACCAGGGCGAGTAGCAATAAAAAAAGCGTGGTCCACTTTTCAAAAGTGGACCACGCTTTTTTTAACAATGCAACAATATATCAATGCAACAATTTAACCCCTACTTCATCTCCTTCACCTTAATCCCATCCCACGCGTAACGTTTCTTATCCTTCTTCACTTTATAAATGGTATTGCCCTTCTTATCTGCTTTTTCAGTGCTTTCTCCTTCCTCCATATTCCACGCAATAATATCTGGTTTGCCGCCCTTGTCAGAAGGGAAAATCAATTCCTCTGTATGATAATAAACATCTGCATCGCCAATGTCTGTTGTTGATATAACCGGAACTATTTCATTTCTCCTGATACCAAAATAGTACGTATCCGTAGGTACGCCACAAGCCTCCCCGCTAAACATAATAGATAACACCCGTTCCACATCTTTCAAACCCTTGCCATCATACAATTTGGATTCTGTAAATGAAAATGACTCACCATTATAGATCAGCGGATACACCAGTGAAGTAAACTTTTTGCCCTGCTGGTACACCTTTATTTCCATTTGCATTACCTGCACGGTTACCTTCTCCTTATTTAGTATAGTATCTTTTGTAACGATCCTGTTTGCGCCGTAAAAGAACTTAGTGTCTCCCCTGCGTATAGGATTAAATGCCAGCAGGCCCGACCATATATAACCTTCCCGCTGTACAGCATTTTTTGTATAACTGATCTTTACCCAGTTAGCTGTAATCCCTTTTAGTGTAAGCGTCTCCTCTAATCGCTGCGTCACATTCACGTTATCAGCAGCGAACAGTGTATCTATAGCAGGTTTGCCGGTGGAAGGCGCGCTTCTGATATATGCTGTGTCAGTAAAAACATACGTGTCCTTTGCATCATAAAAATTCCATTGAGCGAAAGTGCTAAAACTGCCGAGGAGTAATACGGTTTAAAAAAGAAAGTGTTTAGTCATATTTATTATTAAGGTTGCTGCAAAAATAAAGAACCCAAAGCATGTAGATAGAGGAATTATCACACAGCGAAGTAAACGGTGTTTCAGGTTCAAATCAGTACATTTACAGGAATACAACCATTACTTGTGAGCGATTACATTCTCGTAATAGATACAGAAACTTCCTCTTTGCCAAAACGCTGGGATAAGCCCTACAGCGACAATGCCAATTGGCCATATGCATTACAGGTAGCCTGGGGCGTATATACAAAAGCAGGAGAAAAGGTAAAAGAAGAAAATTTCTATATTAGTAATGATGATTTCTCTATCGAACCATCATCGTTTGCTATACATAAATTGTCCAAAGGCTTTTTACGCATAAATGGTACTGATAGAGTACAAGTGATGAAAGTACTATCGGCAGATCTGCTACAGTATCAGCCATTGGTTGTCGGACATTTTATTGAGCTGGATTTTCACGTATTGGGTGTGGAGTTTGGAAGATGCAACATGCAAAACGCACTATCAGGCGCAACTGTCTTTTGTACCATGATAGCCTCAGAAATATTCTCAGAAAACCCGGCTAAAAAATACCTGCGTTTAGGTGAGCTGTATGAAGTCTTGTTTAGCACGCCACAGGAAGAGCAGCACAATGCCATAGCTGATGTACATGCAACAGCAGCTTGTTTTTTTGAACTGGAAAAAAGGCGTGTTGTTACAGCACAAAATAAATATGCCCAGCCTCAGCCGCATATTCCTGTTACTAAAAAGTTTTTTTCTTTCTTCAACTGATAAGTTGCCCTGTTATGGAAAATATTCTTTCACTTTTACAGCATACCGCTCCGTTTCATTTATTGCCGGATGAAGTGCTACAAACAGTAGCTACAGAAATGGAGCTGGTGCGCTACACCCGCGAACAAGTCATTTACAGGCAGGAAGCTACTCCTGTGAAAACCGTGTGTATAATCGCAGAAGGGGAGTTCGAAACATTTTTCTATGATAGCAGTCAGAACAAACGGCTAACCATGTACCTGCGTAAGACGGATGTATATGGAGGCATTTCCGTATTGCTCAACAGGAAGAAATCATTACGGACCGTTATTGCAAAAAAGGATACCGTAGTATATACATTACCTGCAGCCTCTTTTAAAAATCTTTGTGATCAGTATGAACCCTTCCTGCATCATTTCACTACAGTGTTCACCAAACGAATGATGCAAGACGAGTTTGCCCATTTCTATAAAAAGCCAAATGCTTTTGAAGAAGACTACTTCGCGGCAGACCAGCTATATTCAAAAAAAATAGAAAGTATAGAACATCGCGCCGTTGTTTCCTGCAACCGCACAGAGTCAATACGTGAAGCATCCAGGATAATGGCCGCCAACAAAGTGAGTTGCTTGTTTATTACAGACGATCAACAGCAAGTGATAGGATACGTTACGGATATTACCTTGCGGGATACCGTGATAACAAATGGTATAGATGTTAATCAGCCGGTTAATACCGTAATGGCAAACCCCGTGGTTTCCATCAGCACAGATGCGTATGTGTATGAAGCTGTATTAATGATGTTCAGAACAAAGACACGCTACTTGCTTGTAGAAAAAGAAAATCGTTACATAGGCTTCCTCAGTCGCAACAAACTGCTAAGCGAGCAGGCACAGTCTCCGCTTATTTTTATTCAATCCGTAAAATTGGCGCTGTCAGATGAAGAATTGCGCCGCAAATGGGAAGAAGTGCCATCCATTGTAGTGCAATTGCTGGATAGAGGAGTGAATGCCGAAATTGTAAATGAAGTGATCACAACAGTAGCGGATACAATTGCGGTTAAAGTAATAGAAGATACCATACAAAAAATAGGAGAGCCACCTGCTAAGTTTGCCTTTATGGTCATGGGAAGTGAAGGCCGCAAAGAACAGACACTAAAGACAGACCAGGACAATGCGATTATTTATGAAGACAAAGCAAACGAACACAGGGAACTAGTGCGGGAATATTTTTTACGCTTTGCAGATATTGTTTCCGGAAGGCTGAATGGCATTGGGTTCAGTTTTTGCACCGGCGGGTTTATGGCAAAAAATCCCAAATGGACACATTCTCTTTCTCACTGGAAACGCAACTATGAGAGCTGGCTGGATGAACCTGTTCCTGAAACCGTAATGAAATTCTCTACCTTTTTTGATTGCCGGTATATATACGGCGAAGAAAGCATTATGGATGAATTGCGCTCATTTATGAATGAAGCGTTACAGCGCCCGCACCAGGAAATGTTTTTTCATCGCCTGGCAACAAATGCTTTACAATATGTACCACCGTTGACATTCTTTAAAAACATACGCACCACCACTAAGAATGAGCAGGAAGTGTTTGACGTAAAGCGTGCTATGACGCCTATTGTAGACCTTGTACGCGTATATGCACTGCGCAACAGGATCTTTGAGCAAAACACGGGTGAGCGCATTAAAGCGTTGTATGAAAGAGGTATATTTAAAGAGCATGAGTATAATGAACTTTTGCAATCATATTACCTGCTCATGCGGCTTAGGTTGCGTACACAGGCAAGAGAAATTATACAGGACCATACCTTTCCAAGCAATGATGTAGCGATAAAGCGATTAACCAAAATAGAAAAAGCAACCCTGAAAGAAATATTTAAAACAATAGAAAACTTCCAGGATTCTATTAAAGTGAAGTTTACGAATAATTTATTTAGTTAAGGGATAATTGTTTAAGGATTGTATGGTTTAATTGCTGAACCATATATTACCTATCTGCACGAACATAACACCATCCGCCTATTAAGCGATACGTAGCGTGTCCTCCGCTTTCTTTGTGTTCTCTACTGAGCTTTGCGACTTAGCGTGCAATCCTGCCAGCACGAAGAATACCCCTGCCATTGCGAACGATTCACACAGCCCCATTCTGTCACTTGCATCGTTCATATTAGCCATAAAGCGTGGTATATGTAATAATATAAACCAGCCCAGCACCATGATGCCGGAAAGTAAAGCTGCCCAATAATTGAGCGCAGGAATAAAAAGTCCAATGCCGCCGGCAACCAGGCAGATGCCGCAGAAGTAAGTAAAGAAACTATGTGCAGGAATATAAGCCGGGATGAAATCTTTGACAAACGCGGCAAATTTAAAATGCGCATACCCGGCAGAGATAAAAAAGGCTGCCAGGCAGAGAGAGCCGGTAAGTATAAGTACTTGCCGGTTTTGCGCTTTAGAGGTAAATGCTGCTGCAATTATGAGAGCGCCGCCCATCAGTGCGATCGACTTATAACTATTCAGCCAGTCTGCCATGAACTGAGGTAAATGGCGCAGTACAGAACAAAGAAAAAGTACCAAAGCAATCGATAGTGAGGCACGGTAACCTTGTTTCCTTAGCAGTACGGCAACAGATAATATAATTAAGATACTGCCAGACAGGTAAGCAAATAAAGGATTGATGTGAAGCGTACCAGGCCAGGCAGGAGGGCGGCCTACAATAAAATCCTGGCTTAGGAAACTGATAATGGCCAATGCGATCATGCCCAGGCTAAACATAATGGTGCCTGTGGCTGTTATTTTTTTCATTTTGGGAAAAATTGAAGGGTAAAACGCGATGCTTGCAACTCTAAAACTAATATCCGGGGAAGGTTTTCGCAAGGCCGGGACGGATGTTTTTCAAAAAATAGCCGGGATACGTAGGATATCCCCGATTTATCCCCGAAACAGCAAATTTTCCGCGGTTTTGTAGGGTGAAATCAAGTATTCACTTACCTTTGCCGGCAAAATGGGAAGGTGTGCTTTTTAGATAGGTTGTAACATCTTCCAAATCAAAGAGTTAACATTCAAAACCTGCATATATTTATGGCTAATAAAGGTAAGATCAAACAGATCATTGGTGCCGTGGTAGACGTGCATTTTCCAAACGATCAGCAATTGCCTGAAATTTACAACGCATTGGAACTAACAAAAGAAAACGGTGACAAACTGGTTTTCGAAGTTCAGCAACACCTTGGTGAAGACAGTGTGCGTACCATCTCAATGGAAGGTACAGAAGGGTTGGTGCGCGGTATGGAAGTTGTTGATACTGGAAGAGCTATTACCATGCCTGTAGGCGAAGGTATTAACGGCCGCCTGTTCAATGTAACCGGTGATCCTATTGACGGATTACCTGCTGTAGACAAAACAAACGGACGTGCTATCCACGCTGCGCCTCCTGCTTTTGAAGACCTGAGCACTGCTACAGAAGTATTGTTCACTGGTATTAAAGTAATCGACCTGATCGAGCCTTATGCAAAAGGTGGTAAGATCGGTCTGTTCGGTGGTGCGGGTGTAGGTAAAACAGTATTGATCCAGGAGTTGATCAACAACATCGCAAAAGGACACGGTGGTTTATCAGTGTTCGCTGGTGTGGGTGAGCGTACTCGTGAGGGTAATGACCTGTTGCGTGAGATGATCGAAGCCGGTATCATGAAATATGGTGAGAAATTCATCCATAGCATGGAAGAAGGCGGATGGGATATCAACTCCGTAGACCTGGAAGGTTTGAAAGAATCAAAAGCTACTTTCGTATTTGGTCAGATGAACGAACCTCCGGGAGCGCGTGCGCGTGTTGCCCTGAGTGGTCTGACTATTGCAGAATATTTCCGTGATGGCGATGGTACAGGAAAAGGTAAAGACATCCTGTTCTTCGTAGACAACATCTTCCGTTTCACACAGGCTGGTTCTGAAGTATCAGCATTGTTGGGACGTATGCCATCAGCGGTAGGTTACCAGCCAACACTGGCAACTGAAATGGGACTGATGCAGGAACGTATCACTTCTACTAAAAATGGTTCTATCACATCCGTACAGGCGGTTTACGTACCTGCGGATGACTTGACTGACCCGGCTCCGGCAACAACTTTCGCTCACCTTGACGCAACTACGGTATTGAGCCGTAAAATTGCGGACTTAGGTATCTATCCTGCGGTAGATCCATTGGATTCTACTTCACGTATCCTTACTCCTGCTATCGTAGGTGAAAGGCACTACGCTTGTGCAGACCGCGTAAAATTGTTGTTACAGCGTTATAAAGAATTACAGGACATCATCGCGATCCTTGGTATGGACGAGTTGAGCGACGAAGATAAAATGGTCGTACAGCGCGCCCGTAAAGTACAGCGTTTCCTGTCTCAGCCATTCCACGTAGCTGAGCAGTTCACTGGTCTGAAAGGTGTATTTGTAAGCATCGAAGACACGATCCGTGGCTTTACAGCTATCATGGATGGTGAAGTAGATGAGTATCCTGAAGCAGCATTCAACCTGGTAGGTACTTTGGAAGATGCAATTGAAAAAGGTAAGAAATTACTTGCTCAGGCGCAGGGATAACCCCCAGCCCCTAAAGGGGTGAATGGTGGTATAGTAATTAAATCTCTAATCATTAAATATTCCCCTTTAGGGGATTAGGGGTATGACACTAGAAATATTAACTCCGGAAAAAAAGCTCTTTAGTGGCGAGGTATATGGTGTACAGTTACCCGGCATTACAGGTTTGTTTGAAATTCTGGATAAACACGCACCATTGGTTAGTGCATTAGGTAAAGGCAAATTGAAGGTGTTGAAAGAGAAAAATGCTTTCGTACACTACAGTATTCAAGGTGGCTTTGTAGAAGTGCTGAACAATAAAGTATCCGTACTGGTAGAAGGTGCTGAAGCGCTGGATTAATACATAATCAGCTTACTATATAAAACGTCCCGCATTGCGGGACGTTTTTGTTTTTGGAGAATATTAGTAAATAAAGACCCCGCATAATTTATGCGGGGTCTTTATTTACTATTTATTTTAATTCTGCGGTTTGTACTTACGAATACTTATTAACTGTAGTTCCTTGTGGCGTTCCATTGCTTTTTTATAGTAAGCACTATAGAAATCATTTGTCATTAGGTCCAATTGATGCGTGTAGCTTCTTCCTTTAGCTGCATTACCATACAATTTGCTGATAGTTACCTGGGAAAAATCTGTATTCGAATATTTATCCAGCTCGCTGACCGGGACTTTTTTGCGGTCGATCCATACGCCATATACACTGGCATCTTTGTAAGATTCATATTGTTTTGCAGACGGAGTGGTTTTTTCTAATGGCAGAGGATTGGAGATAAAACGGACTGATTGGGCCGCCTGCTGCTCACGCGACATTTTCACATAAATGCTTTCGAGTTTCTTCTTTTCTTCGTCAGAAAATCCATTGTAAGTTTGGTGATTATCGTAAATATTCTTGTTCTTATTTACAAGGGCAGTGTATTCATCTAACTGCTGTTGAGACACGCCTTCAGTTGTAAAAGGAACATCTTTTTCCATAAAGACAGCAGCTTTTGATGGATTAAAAACAGTCGGTGGTTGCTCTCCTTTTTTCTTTTCGGTCTGCCCCTTTGCTGACTGCGCCTGGTCTGCCTTGTTAGTCTGAGCCTCCACGTTTTTTGAAAAAAGTAGAATGCAAACAGCGGCGGTAGGAATAAGCGCTAATTGCCGCAACAGCGCATTTCGTTTGGATGTGATACGGGTCATCATAAGTAATCTTTTCTTGGTTAATGAATAATTGAATTGGCTGGTTAGGGAAAAACTTTTCTGTCTAGAGGCCTTATCGATTAATAAGTATTGATACGCTGCTACATTGGAACATTGCTTAACAACGCCCTCATCTGCCAGGAACTCATGGTTTAGTTGTATCGCTTTTCTGTAATAACGTAAGACAGGATTGAACCAGAAAAATATTTGCAAAAGCTGTATTACCATTACATCCCATGTATGTTTCTGGCGTACATGCACAAGCTCGTGCAGCAATATTTCTTTCTCTGTGTTGCCATTATTATAATCATCCCGGTTAATGAAAATATAGTTAAACAATGTATGAGGTGCAACCTGCTGTTCCAATAAAACGATTGTGCTTTTGTTTTGATATACAATACTGCCAGCCTTTTTAATGACTGCAAGAATACCACGTAATGATAGCAGAAAACGAACCAATAGCAAGATGGAAATGGCAGAATAAAGAACAGTAACTATGCTTGTCCATGAAACAGTCGAAACCGTTGTATTATCAATTGTTGCTGCATTGTCGGCTACTGGTAAGGCTGATATAATAGTAAAGCCTGTATCAAAAGTTGCCGGGAGTATTTGTGTATGTGCCCCGGTGGTGTTGAGCGTTACCAATGGAATAATAAATGAAGCAGCCACGCTGAGTAAAAGATAATATCTTTTGAAGCGATGCATCTGTTCTTTTTCAAACAAAAGCTTGTAAAGTGCAAAGAATGCAACAGTGCAAAGCGTTGATTTTAACAGGTACAGTATCATTTCTTTTTTCTTTTAATTTCATCCTCCACAATCTTACGAAGACTCTCCAGCTCCTTCTCCGAAAGGTTAGACGTAGTAGTAAAAAAAGAAGCAAATTGTAAAGGAGAGTTGTCAAAATATTTTTCAATCATTCCCTTTACATGCTTCGAGAAATAATCATCCTTCTTCACCAGCGGATAATATTGTCTTGAGTTACCAAACACCTCATAATCGATGTATCCCTTCTCCTGTATCCGTTTTAGTAAAGTAGCAATGGTCGTAGAAGCAGGCTTTGGCTCAGGATAGTTTTCCAGTATATCCTTCATAAAAACCTTTTCGTATTTCCAGATGATCTCCATTAATTCCTCTTCTGTTTTGGAAAGGCTCATATTCTATGTTTGTGTATTGTGTTCTACAAATGTAGAAATAAGGATGAGAAGTGAAATCTTTTTCTGTTATAATTTTTTTAAGAAACTCAACCCATTCTCCCTCAATAGTTAAAAGTTTTCTTAAAACGCAAGTTGAACATCAACTTCAGCATACTTTTTCGTTCTAATACTATCACATTCCTTCTCTCCTTAAAAAACAATGTGAATGCGCTGGCGTGTCTTGCAATAAATGACCGGTTCCGGTTTCAGCCTACGCTATGCTTACACATACCAATTGATTTTTAATCTTTTAAAAGGATAAGTTCTATGAGAAAAAGTATGATTTTGCCAGGCCTGGCAGCATTGATAATGCTCATTGCAGCCAGTTGTACAAAGGACCCGTTAAAAGATATGACGGCCGAAGACTCGCGTATTTATATTACCAACTATGATTCTACAGCCAATTTCGGCAGCTACAAAACATTTAGCATAGCTGACTCGGTTGCAGTGATAGACAATGGCCGTGCAACAAAAGAAATATCAGTAACGGACCAGGCCTATCTGGATGCAGTAAAAAAATACATGCAGCAACAAGGTTATGTGCTTGTAAACAAAAGTCAGTCACCTGATCTTGGATTGAATGTGAACCGCATTTACCGCACATCTACCGGAGTGGTCAGCTATCCTGATTACTGGGGCTATTACGGCGGCTACTGGGATCCATACTATTGGGGTTACCCGGGATACGGATATTATGTTCCCTACTCCTATGCAGTATATTCTGTAACTGAAGGTGCGATCTCTGTAGACATGTTGGATCTGAAGAGTGCAAAAACAACGAATAAGATCAGCATTATCTGGACAGGAACCATAAGAGGTTCAGGCATATTAAATGCCTCTGTAGCAGACAGCCAGGTAAAAGCACTCTTTGATCAGTCACCGTATATAAAAGCAAACTAATCACTCACCCTGATAAACTCATGATACTATGAAAAGAAGAATAATCAATATAACAGCGATGCTCGCAGTACTGGTAGGAGTATCGTTATCAGCGCAGGCACAAAAAGGTGCAGTGAAAATGGGTTTGTATTATGACTATAGTATGCCTATTGGTAGCTTTAAGTCGGATTATATATCCAATGGCTCACCGCGTGGCGTTGGTGGTGAAATAATGTATAACCTTAGCCGTCAATGGGGCCTCGGATTGAATGTGGCGTGGCAGGATTATTATCAGAAATATCCACGCGCTATTTATTCGCTGGATAAAAACCAGGATATTTCTGCAGTTGTTACAAACTCTGTGCAGTCTGCACCCATCCTGATCAAAACAGTTTTCTCTCCATTGGGTAATGACAGGCGCACCATGATACAACCGTATATATCTGCTGCTGCCGGGTTAAACTTATTGACCAATTCACAATACCTGGGACAGTTCAACAGTTCTGATGCATCTGCAAGATTTATGGCGCAGGCAGGAGCAGGTGTGCAGATACCGTTCAGTAAGCTAAGTAACTCTGCCTTTTTTGTAGGAGCAACGTATAACTACATTTCTTACAACAAGAATGGATTGAATAATTTCAACACCATCGATTTACAGGCTGGTGTACGCTTCCCATTATAGCAGTTTCCCCGTTTATAAAAAACAACAGGCTGTCCGCAAAGACAGCCTGTTTGTTTTTATGTAGTATAGTAAATAAATTATTTATCCCATTTCAATCCTGCTACATCAAACTCAAGCACCTTACTGCCTGCGTTAAAAAACTCTGCTTCAACCATTAGTTTTTTAGCACCTTTCAGATTCGTGATGAATTTAGAAGCATTGCTGAGAAAAATTATATTAGAGCTGCCGTCAGAAGCAGAACTGTAATTGTAGTTAACAGGCTCTGCACTGTCAAATTTTACCTTTACCGATTTATTACCCCCAAGGCTTGACATAAACTGTCCTTTGGAAACCTGGATAGCTATTTCATTTTTTCCCTCTCTGTTCATTACGTTTAATGTAAATGTAGAACCGCCCTGGTAAGGAAATTTAAATTCTACTGTGTTAGTAGACGTTGTAGAAGCATAAAACAATTTCTTAGAAGTCATTTTATCTACTTCTTCCTCGTAACTCCAATGTTCTTCAGCGGCAGGAGTAGTAGCAGCATTGTCGGAAGTACCCCCTTTAGCAGAGTCTTTGTCTGTGCTTTCTGTCGCAGCTTTAGTTTGAGCGCCGTCTTTTTTCCCTTTAGAGAAAATGTTGGCAAGAAGACCAATAACAATCAGGGCTGCAATAACACCGAGAATAACTTTTACGATTTTTTTCATAAGAGAATAAGGTTAAATTATTATTTGAAAAATAATGAGCAGCAAAGAAATGAGATTGATTTAAAAAATGAATATGAATTCCCACTTATTACATGGATGGTAAATAAAAAGTATGATCAACAATAAAAAAAAGCACCTTGTCGTAGAAATACGACAAGGTGCTTTTTTGTTAATAGTGAAAAGTTATTAGTGTTCTACTACACCCTTAATGTTTGAAAACGATTTATCCATCGCCTTATTCATCCACGATTTCATAAAGAGTACACACATCCATTTATACAGCGGATTGTTGCCCAACTCTCCTTTATCTACCCATGTTACAGTAGTACCGCCATCTGCTGTTGGCGCAAAACTAACCTCACCAATCATAGGCTTATCAAAGCCGCCAAAGTAAATATTGTATGACATGAATTTAGCAGGGTCGCTGGCTGTAATAGTCATTTCACCCTTTTCTTTTTCATTTGCTACCCAACTCTGCTTTGCGCCTTTGCCATAAGGAGGCTCAGACAGAACATAAGAAACTGATTTGTAGTCATCGTCAAACGCATTCCATTTTTGCCAGTTACGGAAATCATTGAATTGTGCAAACAGTGAATCCGGGGAAGCTTTAAACGTTGCAGACCGGGAAACATTGTAAGACGATGGCAGGAAGAACGAAATCACAAGCAGTAGTACGATCAGTGTGACCAGTACCAATAAGATCTTTTTAAGTACTTTCATTGGTGTTAATATTATGCCTCAAATCTACTGTTCCCGTGCCATATTCGCAAGAGCCGGATGCGTGTTGTTATATTATAAAAACAGATCATTTAAGCCGTTGCAGTTTTAATTGGCAGGCATCGCTCTTTGGCTATCTTTGGCAAGCCAAAACGATCCAGAATAAAACTGAAACCAGTTCATGCATACCCTTAAAACCCTGCTATCAAAGTATAACCTGCTGTTTTGTGTCGCCCTTATTTTTTCTGTAGTTGCCCACGCAGCGCCGGTTGTAGATTTCAAAATAAAAGACAACGGCCCATCAGGCGGTTGCTCTCCCTTTTTACCATCCTTTGTCAATACGACCACAGGAGCGTCTGCAGGCGCAACATACAAATGGGATTTTGGCAATGGTAATACACCCGTAACAAAAGGGAAAGACGAAATAGTAACAGCCTCCTACACAACACCAAAAAAATATACCGTAACCCTTACCGTAACAGATGGCGGACAAGCCTATTCCAAAACAATGGAAGTAACGGTATATCAGAAACCAACTGCAGATTTTACAGTATCGAATCCTAAAGGATGCACCCCATTGTCCACTACGTTTACCAGTACAGCTACGCCGGGCGATGGTACGATCAGTAAATATTTCTGGGATTTTGGTGATGGTACTACCAACAACAGCGGTACATTATCCAATACCACACATACGTACACCGCCACACAACAGTACGATGTAGTGCTTACCGTAACAAATAGCTATGGCTGTGGTATTACCGTATCAAAGCCTGCAGCAGTAGAGGGCGTGGGCGCAGTGGCCAGTGTCTTTGCTGCAAACAAAACAGTCCTCTGCGACCTGAGTGAAGCAGCGGTATTTTCTAATAATAGCACAGGGCCTGGCACACTCACTTATACATGGGATTTTGGCGATGGTACCACCTCTACAGATAAAACACCTTCGCATGTGTACACTCAAAAGGGAACATACACTATAAAACTTACGACCAGCAGCTCTGAAGGATGTACCAATACTGCAACACAGACTAATTATATAAACGCGCAGAATTTTACTTCTGCTATCAATATGCCTGCTGTAATATGCCTGAACACTACTGCAAATTTTACAGCTCAAAATACCCCTGCAGCTACCTCTTCTGAATGGTATTTCAACAATATGCCCTATACAACTGGTACAAGTATATCCAGGTACTTTAATGTAACAGGAGATTATACCGTAAAACTGGTTAATACATTTGGAACCTGTAAGAATACCGTGGAGAAAACATTTACAGTATCTCCTAACCCTGCATTGAATGGCTTTGAAGTAGATAATACTGCATTGTGTGGTGCGCCTGCTTCGGTAAAATTCCGGGACACATCCAGTGCTGCAGTAAAGTGGTCATGGCAAACATATACATACGGCACCCCGTTTGCGACCACCAAAGAGGCAACCTATAACTTTACCAGCGATGGAGTCTATACTATAATATTAACCATTACCGATGCGATCGGCTGCACGGCTACCACCTCCAAAGGTATAGATATGCGTAAGCCGAATGTATCTGTGTATGTAAAAAACAGTAATGGTATTTATTCAAGCACAGGTTGTGAGGGATTGAAGCTAACATTTACCACAAGCGATCCGGCAAACATTGCTACATACAAATGGGACTTTAAAGATGGTACTACATCTACAGAGGCAGAGCCGGTGCATGTATTTGCCAATGCAGGATCTTACTATATCAGCCTTTCTTATGTAACCAAAAACGGATGCACCGGTAACATTGCTTTTGCAGTGCCGGTAGATGTATATAAAAAACCTAAAGCAGATTTCTATGCAGCCAGTACAAATATTTGCGGTAACACACCTGTAAATTTTATCAATACAACCGTAGGTTCTTATACAAGTACCACCTGGAACTTTGGTGACGGTAGTTCGTCCTATTATTACGTGAGTAATGTTGGGCATCAATATAATAATGAGGGTACGTATTCTGTAACAATGGTCGCATCCAATAACGGTTGTAGTGACACTATAACAAAAACGAACTATATAAAAGTTGTGCCGCCATTTCCTAAAATTTCGGCGCAGCAATATACCTGCAGCGGTACAAGAGGGGATGTAATATTCTCCAACGGATCAAGACAGGCAACAGGCTGGTCGTGGACCTTTGGCGATGGATCACCTGCAGAAACATATACGACCAATGTAAGTACTGTAAAACATACGTTCACTAAAACAGGCGCATACAAAGTAGTGCTTACAACTACAAATGGCCAGTGTTCGGTTAGCGACTCTGTGACTGCGTATGTGCTGATCAAACAAAACCCTGTGTTGTCGGCAGATCAGACGACTGTTTGTACAAGCGGGTCGCTGAAAGTGTACGTACGTAATTTAGAAACCAATCCTTCTCCGTACTATGGCTCCATCTCTAACTATTGGTTAAGCGCGTGGCAGAAAAAAGACCTGACACCACTTGGTGGTGGTACATATTCCGATACTTACCCCTGGACAAAAGATTATGACGCTACGCTCACTTCTCTTACCAGCGGCGACAAAGAATTCAGGGCCATTATTTCTACCACTATTGGAGGCTCCAATACGACCAATTATATTACCTGTTACGATACGACCAATTATATAACAGTAAAAGTAAAAGGGCCAACTGCCGCTATTAAGATCATATCAAACAATGTGTGCTATCAATCGCCTGTAGTGTATGGTGATAACAGTACGTTGGGTGAAGGTGTACCGATCAAAAAATGGGAGTGGTCATTTGGCGATTATCCATATACGCCACTGGTCACAACTACAGGAGATCCTGTATCTCACAACTATCCTACGCCAGGTTCATATTATCCTACCTTGAAAGTAACGGATGCAGATGGCTGCTTCTCTACCACCTCTAGCAGCATCTATGCACAAGTGCTAGGGCCAAAGGCAGATTTTTACTGGAGCCCATCAAGTGTATATCCAAATACAACGGCATACTTCTATAACAACACAAGCGGCAGTGGAAGTATTGCATACTTATGGAGCTTCTCTGCAAGTAAATACACGACTGCTACCTATTCAAACATCAGCCGTTCCTATACCGCTGCATTAGTAGATACAGTGAAACTAGTCGCCTACAATGCTGCAACAGGGTGTAAAGATTCTATAACGAAACTTGTTCCTGTAAAAACCGTAAGCGTTGCCTTCAGTTTTACTACGCAATATGTAAATAACAATACTTGTCCTCCGGTCGCCGCCTATTTCAAAACAACGGTGAGTAATGTAAATAGTGTAAAATGGTTGTTTGGCGATGGTAGCAATGCCGGTAATAATTATTCCCCAAGCCACACTTACAACAAGCCCGGCGTCTATAAAATAACCTTGATCGGGTATGGCGCAAATAATCTTACAGATACGGCCTATGATTATATTACCATTAAAGGGCCATATGCAACATTGAGTGCTGATGTAATGAAAGGCTGCTCTCCTGTAAGTGTTAATCTTACTGCGGAAGCAAAAAATACTGTTTCCTACATGTGGGATTATGGTGACGGCGTTATAGAAGAAACAACGGGGCCAGCCTCTGCTCACAAGTACACCGCACCTGGCATGTACAGACCCGCATTGATCATGAAAGATGATACAGGTTGCGCCTCATCCTTTGAATTAGCCGACCCTATCTTAATAGATTCGCTGAGTGCAGTTATAAAAATGAATACACACACATTGTGCAGTTCAGGAAAGCTGCTGGTAGATATGAATACCTTTAGCATTGCGGCTGCAAACGTTCCGGACGCGCTTACCCAGCATTGGGATTTTGGAACAGGCGTATTAAAAGATACCGCTAATACTGCAACCGCATCTTTCCAATATACAGCAACAGGAAAGTATATAATCAACCTGACTATGCAGTCTGTAGCCGGTTGTTCCTTCGCTGCAAAAGACAGCATTGAAGTTAATCCTGTTGCCAAAGGTGTCATCACCGGGCCGGCTGAGGTATGTGAAGGTATGCCCGTAAGCTACGCAGGCAGTGCAGATATTATAAAAGATGTAACATGGCAATGGGATTTTGGTAATGGCAAATCAGACAACCGGCAAACACCTGCTGCGGTAACCTTCAATGGCTCGTCTACGCCTTACCAGGTAAAACTGATCACGGCATACAAAAGTTGCTACGATACTACAGTAAAAGCACTTGACGTACATTTCAAACCAGTAGTAAACCTGCTGCCTAAAATGCCTGTCATCTGCCGCGGTAAATCTGTACAGCTAAATGCAGAAAACGGCGAACAATATGAATGGACACCGGTTGATTTTATAGACAATGCAACCCTGCATAATCCAACCGTATCGCCACAGTTAACAACGAGGTACTTTGTGAAAGTCACGAATAGCTATGGCTGTATTAATAAAGATTCTACAGATGTAGCAGTAGCAGCTCCGTTTAAAATAAATGTTTCAAAAGATACTTTTGTTTGTGCGGGCAGTACCGTAGCATTACGCGCAAGCGGTGCTTACAGTTATAAATGGATCAGCAATACCACGGAACTTTCAGATCCCCAAGCCAGCAATCCAAATGCAAATCCACAAGCTGATGCCTCTTATACCGTTGTCGGGTATGATGCATACAACTGCTTTACAGATACAGCTATTGTAAAAGTTGGCATTAAGCCATTGCCCACCATCAACGCAGGGCCAGACCTGGTATTACCTGTAGGTTCCACTGCAAACCTCATTGCAAAAGCCAGCAGCAATACAACGCAGGTAATATGGTCGCCGGCAGACTATCTAAGCTGCACAAATTGTTTTGCGACAATAACAGAGCCAAGAAAACCCATCACTTACATAGCGACTGCAAAAACACAGTTCGGATGTATTGCCAAAGACAGTCTCTTTATCGATCTACGGTGTGTAGGCAATACGATCTCTATGCCAACGGCATTTACACCAGATAAAGATGGTAAGAATGATGTGTTCTATCCGCTTGGAAAAGGCATTCGTAATATTCGCCACTTTATTATTTTCAACCGCTGGGGCGTAACCATATTTGAGAAAGCAAACATCAGCATCAACGACCGGTCAACAGGGTGGAATGGAATGTATAAAGGCGATCTGTGCCCGCAAGGAACTTATGTATATGCAATAGAAGTAGAGTGCGACACTGGAGAAATATATACATATAAAGGAACTGTAACATTGATCAGGTAAGGGAGAGGTGTGTAAGGTATGTAAAGTATATAGGGTATATAAGGTGAACTATTCCACTTTATATACCCTATTATTATTGTCCGACTAAAGTTAATGGATAGTTGTCTGTAAACCTTTCCTAGAAAGGATTATAGACGAAAAAGAATAGTTTCAAAATCAGGGGAGTTTCCCCGGTCAGCTTTTAAAGAGAAACGTGCGGCCTCAGAAAAGCTGCGTTAAAAAAATTGTCATGAACGCCGGAAAAATCCATTGCTGTTTGAGCCAGGCGTAACTAACTTACTCATGCTGTAAGCGGCGAGTTCAATGGATTTCGGCGGGCGTGATAATTTTTAGCCTGCTTTTCTGGAGCCTTGATTTTTTTGGTTACTTTTGGTATCAAGACAAAAAGTAACACCGTCGGTAGACAAATGAAAGCTTACAATCGAATAAGCAAATAAATTTTAGTCGGACAACAATGATACCCTATATACTTATAAACCCTATAAACAAACCCTAATTCAATTGCGGATCAATCGGGTAATGGATAAGCTGCGCATATTCTCCGCCAATCTGCTTTAGTGCATCCGGCCAGATCTCCCTGATGTCCTTATGAAAGACCAGTTGTCTCGTGCCATAAGTTGTAAGCCAGCTTTTTTCATTCATTTCCTCCTCCAGTTGACCAGCGCTCCATCCACTATACCCGATAAAGAAGCGCACCTCTTCCGGCTTTACTTCCGATGCCAGTATCATCTCTGTTAAAAGCTCGAAGTCACCACCCCAGTAAATATTGTCAGTTAACAACATGCCATCAGGAACAGCATCCGGCCTGGTGTGTAGAAAGTGCACAGTGTCGCGCTGAACGGGGCCTCCTACATAAACCGGGTACGTACATCCCTCCAGCCCGGAAACAAGGTCGCCAATGGTATATCCGTACCGTTGATTCAATACAAAACCCAGACTGCCTTCTGCCTGGTGCTCGCACATAAACACCACGGATCGCATGAAGTTGGGATCTTTCAAAAATGGGTCTGCTATCAGTAATGTGCCTGCCTTTATCTCGTCCATAGTTTTAAATTACGATTTTTTCAGTCAATCGGATCATTCCAAACTTCTAAATGTTGCTTAAGACTTGTTAATGCGTTAAACAAAGATTTGCAATTTTCCATGATTCATGTACGTTTGTAGTAATGAAAAAGGTCTTTCCTGTAATCGTTGTTCTAATTGCATTATCCATAGCTGGTATTATCTGGTTCCAGATCTCCTGGCTGCAAAACCTGGTACAGGTGCAGTCTCAGGACATTCTTAGCCGCGTAAACATGGGGGTGATCAGTGTAACTGATGAGCTGAGCAAACAAAGTTCGGGCGCAACAATGCACTTTCACAACCGTACTGCACCAGGGAATAAATTATCTCCCGGCAGCTTTGATTTTGCCATTGCCAAACCCACTACAATATCGCAACGGTACACCGATTACGATATTTATACCAAGCTTAAAAAGGCATTTGACGACAGGCAACTACACAGCCTTAAATTTGAATTTGCCGTTACATCAGATTCAGATGACTTTTTAGTAGAACTACAATCACGGAATTTTGTAAGTGCGCAACTGGATAGTGCCCGTAACAGAACCGTTGTTGTGCCTGTTACACTTGCAGGTGGAAGTGACCTGGAAGGATTGATTCCTTTTGAACATATTGTAATTGTGATCAATGATTTTAAAACACAGGTGTGGCGCTCGCTTACCTGGATGATCGTTGCATCAGCAGTTTTCACCGTTATTGTATTAGCCGCATTCTATCTTACTGTAAAGACCATGCTTAACCAGAGAAAACTAAGCATGATCAAAAGTGACTTTATCAATAACATGACGCATGAGTTCAAAACACCGTTGGCTACTATCTCTTTAGCCGTGGATGCACTGCGCAATGAGAAAGTACAAAGCAATGTAGAAAAAATGCAATACTTCAGCGGCATTATTAAAGAAGAAAATGTGCGCATGAATAAACATGTGGAAACGATTCTTCAGGCTGCGTTGATGGAGAAACAGGAATTGAAATTAAACCTGGATCACCTGCATGCCCACACCATCATTCACGATGTGATGGATAACTTCTCGCTGGTGTTACAACAAAAAGGCGCAAGTGTAGAGTTGTTGTTAAATGCCTCTCACGATCTCATAGAAGCAGACGAAGTACACTTTACCAATCTTATTTCCAACCTGGTAGACAATGCGATCAAGTATTCGAAAGACAGTCTGCACGTTAAGATAATTACCCATAGTACCAATAAGCATTTAGTTATTCGCATAGAAGACAATGGTATTGGTATGAATAAAGAAACGGTGAAAAGGATCTTCGAAAAATTCTATCGTGCGCATACAGGCAACCTGCATAACGTAAAAGGCTTTGGCCTAGGTATGAGTTATGTAAAGACCGTGATCGATGCACATAAAGGCAGGATAAAAGTAGAAAGTACATTAGGCAAAGGCAGCGCCTTTACTATAGAAATGCCGTTAAGCAAATAATATATTTGTACAACATACAATCAAAAAAGGTGGTCCACTTTCTAAAAGTGGACCACCTTTTTAGTTTAGCTAATCCTGACAGGTCTCGAAGACCTGTCAGGATTCTGTAACCGATTTGCTATCGAACATGAAATTAAATTCTTTGCGTCTTCGCGTACCTCTGCGTCTTTGCGTGCCCCCTATGCTTGTAAAAAGCAACCATCCCCATAACTCAGGAACCGGAAGTCATGCGTCAGAGCATAATCATAAATGCGCTTCCAATTATCACCGGTAATAGCTGCAACCAGCAGTAATAAAGTTGACTGTGGCTGATGAAAGTTAGTGATCAATCCCTTAGCAACACGCAACGTATAGCCAGGTGCAATAATGATCTGCGTCTTTGTAAGTAGCCTGTCCGTATTATGCTGCTGCATCCATTCTAATAATGAAGATAGCGCATCCGCTGCAGAGATGTTTGCTGTATCTAGTTCATACGGTTCCCACTGTGTAATGTGCAAGTCGTCATGTGTGATGGTTGGCTGTAATATCGTTTTCACGCCCAGCCAGAAAAGACTCTCTATCGTACGTAAAGAAGTAGTGCCTACAGCAAATACACCTTTCTCCATATGGGCAATGATGTTTTGAATAGCAGCTACACGCACATCTATAAATTCCGCATGCATTTCATGCTCTTCCATAGTTGCACTCTTCACAGGCTTAAATGTACCCGCGCCCACATGCAGCGTTACAAAATCGCGGTCAATATTTTTCGCAGTCAATTTTTCAAATAACGCCTCTGTAAAATGCAAGCCCGCTGTTGGCGCTGCAACAGAGCCATCATGCTTTGCATAAATAGTCTGGTATCTTTCCTTATCAGACTGCTCTGCTGTTCTGTTCATGTATGGCGGCAATGGTATTACGCCCGCAGCATGCAGTACCTCAGCAAAAGCCAGGTCTGCATTCCAGCTCAGTTCAATAAGAAAATAATCATTTCTTTTTTCCAGTATCAACGCCTGTAATTGTATAACACCATTAGACGTATGCAGTTCTTTGACCAACGGCTCTGTGGAAGGGTTTTTCCATTTCTTTGCACCACCCACCAGGCATTTCCAGTTCACCTTACCCTTTTGTAACATCGCCGTAGTAATGTCTGGATAATTGTCCGCCGGTTCAAGGCAAAACAACTCTATCGTGCTGCCCGTGTTCTTCTGGAACAACAAGCGGGCTTCTACAACCTTTGTATTATTAAATATTAATAAAGAAGAAGCAGGAATGTAGGCATCAAGGTGGGCATAAGTACTTTCGCTGATATTTTCATTTTTATACAAAAGCAATTTGCTCCCGTCACGTTGCGCTAAAGGATATTGCGCAATCTTTTCCGCTGGTAAATCATACGTAAAATCCAGTATAGATAAGTCTTTCGGATGTTTCATCGGTGCAAAAATAAACCAAGGCTTAATGAGTTTATAAAGTTTATAAGGTATATAAGTTTATAGCATATTTAAAGTATAAAAAATACATCTCCGCGCAACTCTCCGCACTCCCCGTCTCTGCGGTGAACCAGTCGCGCAGCGACAACAATGCAACCATATAACCATTCAGCAATTCATCAATTCTTCCTCCTCACAATCTTCAATCCGCTCCATTCGTCACTTACGGCACACACTTTTACATCTACCCAGCCGGTTGGCAATACCACCTCTCTTATCCTGTCCTCCGTAACATCTGTCGCTTTGCCGGAACTTTTTTTGTACCACGAAATCCAGATTACGGTCCCCGGATTCACCGTTTGTACCAGTTTTTTAAACACTTTTTTAAGCTCGTGGGAAGAAGTGGTAAAAAAATGGATGAAATCTGCTGAAGTGGGTTTTTGTGTTAACTGGGCCGCAATATCAATTTCCAGCCAGTCGGCGTAGGTATCCGGTGCATTTACCAATAATACCTTTGAGGATGGCAAAATGCCCAATTTTTTGATTAATGGGGTAGTTGAATAGCCAGGCATAAGCGATTGTTGTAGAATAAATTAACACGTTTTGCACAGATATCCACATTTCATTCACCACATATAAACATGAAAATGGTGCAAACGCCTTGTGGTAAAGGGTTACAGCCAATTCCGATATGTGGAAAAAATTGGAAGCCCAAATTTTGGCATAAAAGTGGGAAAAAGTGTTATTTTGTGGTAATAAATGGTGGCAAAGTGTAAATAGTTGTAAATGATAGGTTTTCTCGGTGAATATGAAGCAACTCTTGACGCAAAAGGGCGTTTCCTCCTTCCGGCAGGCTTTAAAAAGCAGTTGCTAGAGGGAGAGAGTAGTTTTATTATCAACCGTGGATTTGAAAAATGCCTCACGTTGTACCCTATGCAGAGTTGGAAGCCCATTTACGAAAAGATTAGTCAGTTAAATGATTTCGACCCTAAAGTAAGGGAATTTCGCCGGCAATTCCTCGGCGGTGCTACAGAAGTGGATTTGGATTCTGCAGGCCGCATGTTACTTCCCCCCACTCTTAAAGAATTTGCCGGGCTAACAAAAGATATCATCCTGGTTGCGGCCACTAATAAAATTGAAATCTGGGATGCTGGTAAGTACAAACAGCTCTTTGAAGCATTCTCCCCTGAAGCCTTTAGTTCGCTGGCGCAGGAGGTGATGGCAGTAGGAGGAACGAAAAACGAATAATTGATAGTTGATACGCGCCTTAAGCCTTGTTATTAATTGCGATTATTTAAAAGTGTTAACCGAAAATAAATGTCTGAAGCCTATCACATACCTGTCCTTTTTCAAGAAGCGCTCGATGGTTTGAATATTCAACCAGATGGAGTGTATGTCGATTGTACGTTTGGCGGTGGTGGGCATAGTCGTGGTATCCTATCGCAATTAGGTGCAGATGGAAAATTGATCGTGTTTGACCAGGATGCTGATGCGAAAAGGAATGTGCCCGACGATAGCCGGATAACTTTTGTACCGCACAACTTCAGGCACATAGAACGTTTTCTGCGCTTATATAAAACGGAGAAAGTAAACGGCGTGTTGGCTGATCTTGGCGTAAGTAGTCATCAGTTTGATGAAGGCGGCCGAGGGTTCTCCATACGCTTCGATGGTCCGCTTGACATGCGGATGGATCGGCGACAGGATTTGACAGCGGCAGATATTTTAAAAGAATATTCGGAAGCGCAGTTGCACAAATTGTTTGAACGCTACGGCGAGGTTACCAATTCTAAAACCCTGGCAAAGCATATTGTCCAGAGCAGGAAGCAGGCCTCGTTAAGCAGTATCGAAAGTTTTAAGTCGCTGCTGCAGCCGGTGGTAAAAGGAAATCCGAACAAATATTTTGCGCAGGTTTTCCAGGCGTTACGTATAGAAGTGAATGATGAAATGGGCGCATTGAAGGATATGCTGGAGCAGGCAGCTAATGCCTTGCAGCCGGGCGGGAGATTAGCTATCATCACATTTCACTCCTTAGAAGACAGGCTGGTAAAGAATTTTTTCAAGCAAGGAACTTTTGAAGAAGTAGAAGATCATCCGTTGCTTTCTATTGAAAGAAAAAGCACCCTGCGCGTCGTTACTAAAAAGCCAATACTTCCTGGTGCTGAAGAGCAAAAAAGAAATTCAAGATCGCGTAGCGCAAAATTGCGTGTAGCGGAAAAAATATAAGAAATAGTGAGTGAGGAAAAGGGAAATACGGCAACCGGTAAAAAGTCGCTAAAGCGGCTGATCAGTTACAGATGGATTGTAAACAACATTACATTCTTTCTGTTTCTCGCGTTACTGGCGGTCATTTATATAGCAAACGGTCACTGGGCAGATAAAATGATCCGGGATAGCAACAGGATCTCAAAAGATTTGAAGGAGTTGCAGTTTGAGTATAAGACATTGAAAAGTGAAGTGATGTTTAAGAGTCGTGAAACGGAAATGATAAAAGCGGCTGAGCCAATGGGCTTGCAGTTGCAGACAGAGCCACCGGTGCGAATAGTGTCAGAAGCATCGAAGGTACAGCAGGCAGATAAATGAGAAACCGATATATCCTGATTCAATAACTGTGAAAAATTTATAAGTCAAAAAACAAATTGTCTTGAAGAACAAGCAACAGGAGACGGTGGAGGTGAAGCGCGACATTTTATGGCGCGTGTATTTGGGTTACATAGCAGTAGTGATCGTGTTTCTTGTAATTCTGGGCAAGGCGTTCTATATACAACAGGTGCAGGGTAAGTACTGGCGCAGCATGAGCGACAGTCTTCATGAAAAAATTGTAGAGGTAGATGCAGAGCGTGGTACGATATATAGTGAAGATGGGCAGATGCTAAGTACCAGTATACCACAGTTTGACATCTATATCGATTTTGGTGCGGACGGGTTGAGAGAAAAAAGTGGCAAACGCTTCAGGGAAAATGTAGACTCCCTTAGCTATAGCCTCGCAGCTCTTTTTAAAGACAGGTCAGAAGCGGAGTATAAAAAAATACTGAAAGATGGTTATCGTGATAAGAACCGTTATTTCTCTTTAAAAAAGAAGATCAGTTTCCGTGAATACCAGGCGTTGAGAAAATTTCCGCTGGTACGCGAAGGGAAAAACAAAAGCGGTTTTATTGCAGATACACGCAGTATAAGATTGAATCCATATCAAATGCTTGCGTTCAGAACGATAGGCCTCGACAGGGATTCTTTTAAAGTGGGATTGGAAATGACATATGATAGTGTGTTGCGTGGTATAAAAGGTAAGCGTTTGGTTAGGTATATCGGAGGTGGAGTAAGTGTGCCGGTAGATGAGGATAACTACCAGGTAGAGTCAGAAAATGGAAAAGATATCGTAACCACCATAGATGTGCACATGCAGGACATTGCAGAAAATGCACTCATGAAAATGATGGTTGGCAATGAAGCAGAGCATGGATGTGCCATTGTAATGGAAGTAAAGACGGGCAAGATAAAAGCGATAGCAAACCTTGGAAGGCGTAGTGATGGAAGTTATTGGGAAGATTTCAACTATGCGCTGACGCCTACAGAACCAGGATCAACCTTTAAGCTGGCGACTATGTTGGCAGCTTTGGAAGATAAAAAAGTTTCTTTGAACCAGATCGTAAACCTCGAAGGAGGTACGTGGAAAGTAGGTGGTGAGACCGTGTACGATAGTGAGCAACATGGCTTGCATGAAGCAACCGTGAAGAAGGCATTTGAAATGAGCTCGAATGTAGGGATGGCAAAGATTGTTTCAGCGTATTACAGTTCTTCACCATCGTTGTTTATCCAGCACCTGAAAAAGTTAAGCCTCGATACATTGACAGGCGTTGACCTTGCAGGTGAGAGAAGGCCGGTTATTTACAAGCCGGGCAGTAAATACTGGAGCGCAACTACTTTGCCGTGGATGGCTTTTGGTTACAACCTGTTGGTTACGCCACTGCACACAGCAATGATGTACAATGCAGTTGCCAACAATGGAGTAATGCTGAAGCCATATCTCGTAACTACGATCAGGGAAGATGGTAAAGACGTAAAAGATTTTCAGCCGGTAGTGTTACATGAGAAAATATGCTCAGACGCTACGCTGAAACAATTGATAGAGTGTTTGCGCGGTGTGTGTACAGAAGGTACAGCAAGATCTTTGATGAAAAATACACCTTATGCTGTAGCGGCTAAAACCGGTACTGCGTTGGTGGCAAACGGTTCGAGAGGGTATTTGGACAGGATCTACCAGTCTTCGTTTGCAGGGTTCTTCCCGGCAGACAATCCGCAATACACTTGTGTAGTAGTCATCAAGAACAAGCCGATGGCAAAAAAAGTGTACGGGGCGGATGTGGCAGGGCCGGTGTTTAAAGAGATAGCAGACAGGTTGTACACGATGTATGTAAAGCAAAGCAATGCGACACAGAACAACCCGATGAGGATTGATAGCAGTGCATATAGTTTCATCGGTATGCGTAGTGAAGTGCAGAATGTGTTTGCCTCTTTGAAAATGCCATTCGCAGATTCTGCAAGATCAGGTGGCGACATGGTCAGGTTGTACAACAGGTCGCAGACAGATGCGCCGATCGTAACCAGCTATGCAGTATCTGGCAGGCAAATGCCACAGTTGTCAGGTATGGGATTGAAAGATGCAGTATATGTGTGTGAAAACCTGGGATTGAAAGTAAATGTGAAAGGAAAAGGTAAAGTGAGCGGGCAGTCTATCATACCGGGGCAGGCAATAGCTAAAGGACAATTGATTAATATTCAACTGAACTAACAGTGAAAACATTACAGGACATATTATATAAGGTAAGGCTGCTTTCAGTAAAAGGTAATACTGAAGTGCCGGTGAAAGATATACAGATCGATTCGAGGAAGGTGACAGAAGGTTCTGTGTTTGTGGCGATCCGTGGTGTGCAGGCCGATGGCCATGCGTTCATTGACAAAGCTGTTGATCTCGGTGCAACTGTAATTGTGTGTGAAGATGTGCCCCAGGTAACGCGTGAAAATGTGATCTATGTGCAGGTGGCAAATACACACGAAGCAGTGGCCTATATGGCGCACAATTATTATGGTGAGCCATCTAAAAAAATAAAAATTGTAGGCGTTACCGGCACAAACGGTAAAACAACGATCGCTACAGTTTTATACAAGCTCTTTACAGAACTGGGATATAAATGTGGTTTGCTGAGTACGGTGCAAAACATGATCGGTACAGAAGTATCTCCTGCAACGCATACAACGCCGGACGCAGTTAGCCTGAATGCATTGTTGCACCAGATGGTAGAAGCAGGTTGCAAGTATGCCTTTATGGAGTGCAGCAGCCATGCGATACACCAGCACAGGATAACGGGATTGTATTTCACAGGTGCATTGTTTAGCAACATTACGCACGATCACCTGGACTATCATAAAACCTTTGATGAATACATCAGGGTAAAGAAAAGCTTCTTTGACAACTTAAGCTCAAGTGCATTTGCCATATCCAACCTTGATGATAAAAGAGGTACGGTTATGTTGCAGAACACACCGGCAAAAAAATATTACTACAGCCTGAAATCAATGGCAGAGTTCAAAGGGAAGATACTGGAGAATGCCCTGACAGGTTTAGTAATGATGGTGAATGATAAAGAAGTGCACTTCAGGTTGATTGGTGAGTTCAATGCGTACAACATCTTAGCCATTTACGGTGCGGCAATATGTCTCGGGGAAAAAGGTGATGAAGTGCTGCGCGTATTGAGTATGCTGACAAGTGCAGAAGGAAGATTTGATTATGTAGTAAGCAACAGCCGTATAATCGGCATCGTAGACTACGCACACACGCCGGATGCATTGGAAAATGTACTGGCAACAATAAAGAAACTCCGCAAAGGGCACGAAAAAGTGATTACGGTTGTAGGATGCGGAGGCGACAGGGATAAAACAAAACGTCCTGAAATGGCGAAGATCGCTGCGGATATGAGTGATAAAGTGATCCTGACAAGTGACAATCCGCGTAGCGAAGACCCTCAGGAAATTATAAAAGATATGGAAGCGGGATTGAATACCGCTGGTAAGAGAAAGTCAATTTCCATAGTAGATAGAAGAGAGGCAATAAAAACTGCTGTGAGTTTGGCCGGACCGGAAGATATTCTACTGGTTGCAGGCAAAGGGCACGAGAAATACCAGGAAATAAAAGGCGTAAAAAACCACTTCGACGATAAAGAAGAGTTGAGAGACATATTCAAGTTGCTGGAAAAGTAAGAAGGTGAATTGAGATTTGAAATTTTTTGATCTCGAAAACAATTCACATAGAAGCGGGCCTTGATTGGTTGAAACAAAAGAAAACAGAACAATTTCAAATTTGAGATCTCAAATCTCAAATACAAAACAATATGCTATACTATCTATTTAATTGGCTAAAACAACAATTCAATCTTGCAGGCGCAGGTGTGTTCCAGTTCATCACATTCCGCGCAGCAATGGCCGTATTGTTATCGCTGCTCATAGCTACTGTTTACGGAAAGCGCCTCATTAACCTGTTGAAGAAAAAACAGATTGGTGAAAGCGTACGCGACCTGGGGCTTGCAGGCGAACAGCAAAAAAAAGGTACACCTACCATGGGTGGCATCATCATCTTGCTGGCAATACTCATACCTACATTATTGTTTGCCGATCTCAATAAAGTATATATCAGGTTAATGATACTCTGCACCGTATGGTTGGGTATTATCGGCTTCCTGGATGATCTCTTCAAAATAAAAGCACGCAAACGCGCGCAGCAAAAAGGCGAGAAATACCAGAAAAAAGATAGCGATGGCTTGGCCGGCGTTTCTAAGATCATCGGGCAAGTGGGGTTAGGCATTATCATCGGTGCCACATTATACTTTAATGATAGTGTAGTGGTGGAACGCGAGATCGTACCGCAACAACAAGGAACGACAGTCAGCATTCGCCCTGGTGATAAAAAGATGAACGAAGTAACAAGAGTGATTGATGGTGAAGAGAAAAAATTCGCGCGCGTAAAGACACCGATCACAACCATTCCTTTTGTAAAAAACCACGAATTCAACTATAGCAAGCTGCTTACATGGATGGGGGAAGGCGCAGCTAACTATACATGGATAGTGTACATATTAATAGTAACCTTTATCGTAACAGCAGTTTCCAATGGTGCAAATATTACAGACGGGTTAGATGGTCTTGCTGCCGGGGTCAGCGCTATTATAGGTGCAGGGATAGGTGTGTTTGCTTATGTAAGTGGTAACTATAAAATAGCCGATTACCTGAATGTAATGTATATCCCGAACCTGTCGGAGCTGTCCATTTTCATTGGAGCATTTGTGGGTGCATGTATTGGTTTTCTCTGGTATAATGCTTACCCGGCACAAGTGTTCATGGGAGATACGGGAAGCCTGGCATTAGGTGGCATTATAGCATCGCTGGCGATTATTGTACGTAAAGAATTGTTGATACCGATTTTCTGCGGCGTGTTCCTGGTAGAAAACCTGAGTGTAATACTGCAGGTAAGCTATTTCAAATACACGAAGAAAAAATATGGTGAAGGGCGGCGCATCTTCTTAATGAGCCCGTTGCATCACCATTATCAGAAAAAAGGATTTCATGAGAGTAAGATAGCTGTGCGTTTCTGGATCGTAACCATACTCTGTGTAGTGTTATCGATCATCACGTTGAAAATAAGATAGGTTTCAATGGTTTCAGCGTTTCAAAAGTTTCATTGGAACGCGCATAAGTGAAACTCCTGAAACTTTGAAACAATGAAACTTCTGAAACTATGACACATCGTTTGGTAATACTTGGTGGTGGTGAAAGTGGAATTGGGGCAGCCATACTGGGAAAACAAAAAGGATATGATGTTTTTGTAAGTGATGGCGGAGCGATCAAAGAAAATTATAAGAAAGATCTTTTACAGCATAAGATAGACTTTGAAGAAGGTAAGCATACGGAAGAGAAAATACTGAATGCAAACGAGATTATGAAAAGCCCAGGCATTCCTGAAAAGAATGACATGGTGAAGCAGGTAAGAAAAAAAAGCATACAGGTAATAAGTGAGATAGAGCTGGCGTACAGGTTTAAAGGAGATAGTAAGATTGTAGCCATAACCGGTAGCAACGGTAAAAGCACAACCACCTCTCTCATCTACCACATCTGTAAAACGGCGGAACTGGATTGCGCACTTGTCGGAAATATTGGTTATTCATTCGCAAGGCAGGTAGCAGAAGATCCGAAAGCGTTATATGTGGCAGAAATAAGTTCTTTTCAGTTGGACGACATTCATGAATTCAGGCCTGATGTAGCTGTTCTGCTGAACATTACAGAAGATCACCTGGACAGGTATGATTACAAGTTTGAAAATTATATCAAAAGCAAGTTCAGGATTGTCGAGAACCAAACAATGAATGATTACTTCATTTATAATGAGGATGATGAAGTGATCATGAAACATTTAGAAACAATATCCCTCAACACTAATACATTGTCATTTTCTATGAAACACGAAGTAAAAAAAGGCGGTAATATAAAAGGAGATCAAATGATGCTACGGGTACAGGAAGAAAGAGTTAGCATGAGCATTTATGACTTTGCATTAAAAGGCAAACATAATCAGAACAACACTATGGCAGCAGGTATAGCAGCGGCAACGTTGGGGATAAGGAAAGAAAAGATACGCGAAGCCGTAAAAACATTTGAAAGCCTTGAGCACCGTATGGAATACGTGGCTACCGTGCGTGGTGTTGAATTTATAAATGACAGTAAAGCAACAAACGTAAACAGTACCTGGTTTGCACTGGAAAGCATGGCCAGGCCAACAATATTAATATTAGGAGGGGTTGATAAAGGAAATGACTATACATTATTAGATGAGCTGGTGAAAGAGAAAGTGAAGGCAATAGTATGCATGGGGGTAGATAATAAAAAGATCCATGACGCATTTGGCAGCATGGTGCCTAAAATGGTAGATGTAGACAGCGCTGAAGAAGCTGTTCGTGTTTCATTTGAACTGGCTGCAAAAGGCGATACCGTTTTGTTAAGCCCTGCTTGTGCAAGCTTTGATCTCTTCAAAAACTATGAAGAGCGTGGAACGAAATTTAAAGCAGCAGTAAAAGACCTTTAGTAAGGTGTGAGGCATAAGGTATAAGGCTTGAGGTAAAACCAACTTCTCCCTTAAACCTCAAGCCTCAAACCTCTAACCTTATAATATGGAGAGTACATCAGATAAATTATTTGCGCAATTGCCAACAGTGGAAGGGGCAAGAGGGCATCTGTTGAGCAGAACGAGGGGCGACAAATTTATTTGGGGTACCGTTATCATACTTGCGATTGTATCACTCCTTGTAGTGTACAGCGCAACTGGTTCTTTGGCATACAAGATGTATAAAGGGAATACCGAAGTGTACCTGTTTAAGCAGTTCTCCTTTATCATAATAGGCATGTTGGTTATTTATTTTTTGCACCGGGTAAACTATACCATTTTCTCGCGTGTAGCCACCATCCTGTATTTGATATCGATACCACTGCTGATATACACACTATTCTTCGGTGCCAAGATCAATGAAGGAAGCCGTTGGATAAAACTGCCGGTGATCAACCTGACCATACAGACAAGTGATTTTGCAAAACTTGCTTTGTTCATGTATGTGTCGCGGATGCTGAGTAAAAAGCAGGAAGTAATTAAAGACTTTAAAAAAGGCTTTATACCTGTTATCACACCAGTATTGATCACATGCGTACTGATCATGCCGGCAAACTTGTCAAATGCATTGTTGACAGGAGCTATATCCATGTTGCTGTTGTTTATAGGGCGTGTGAGTGTGAAACACATATTATTAGTGATCGGGGTGGCATTAATACCCATCGCCTTTATTGTCACTTTTGCCATGGCAAAACATGCAGGCAAAAAAGATGAATCACGTGATCATGCCGTAGTAGCAGCAAAAACAACAGAGTCGCGCTCTATCCTCGGCAGGTTTAATACATGGGTGAAGCGTGTGGAGGATTTTATGTATGCGAAACAGGAAGACGTGCCTTACCAGGTACAACAGGCTAAGATGGCGATTGCAAATGGTGGCGTGTTGTTTGGCCTTGGGCCCGGAAATAGCATTCAGCGGAATTATCTGCCGCAAGCGTATAATGACTTTATCTATTCTATTATAATAGAGGAGTATGGTTTGATAGGTGGTGCATTCATCATGTTTATATACCTGATCTTTTTGTTTAGGTGTATCCGCATATTCCGACGATGCCCATATGCATTTGGTGCCTTCCTCGCGTTAGGCTTAAGCTTTACGCTGGTAATACAGGCGCTGGCAAATATGGCGGTGAATGTGAACATTGTACCGGTAACCGGTGTGACGTTGCCGCTGGTGAGTATGGGAGGTAGTTCGTTCTTGTTTACGTGTGCCTCTATTGGTATTATATTAAGTGTTGCCCGTAACGTGGAAAAGATGGAAGGGAAAGAAACGTTGGATGATGCAAGACCGGTTGTGCCTGCAACGGAAGGAGCAGTACAATAACAATAAAAGTAAATGCGCTTACGGGCGTTAGAGATATGAGTAAAATAATTATTGCAGGCGGAGGAACAGGTGGGCATATATTTCCCGCAGTTGCTATAGCAAATGCTATCAGGCAACTAGCCCCTGCAACAGAGATATTGTTTGTAGGTGCGAAAGGAAAAATGGAAATGGAGCGTGTACCGCAAGCGGGGTACGCCATTGAAGGGTTAGATATAGCAGGTTTCAACAGAAGTTCTTTGATAAAAAATATTGGCTTGCCTTATAAGCTCATCAAAAGCTTTTTCCAGGTAAGAAGTATCATCAAGAAATTTAAGCCGGATGCCGTAATAGGTGTTGGTGGTTATTCCAGTTTTCCTGTTTTGCGTGTAGCGCAAAAAAAAGGCGTTCCTACGTTTATCCACGAAAGCAACTCCTTTGCAGGCAAAAGCAATATCATGCTTGGCAGAAATGCAACAAAGATCTTTGTCGCAAGTGAAGGAATGGAGAAATTTTTCCCGGCAGATAAAATTATCATCTCCGGCAACCCGGTGCGGAAAGCAATTGTACAGTCTACTGTTACAAAAGCAGAAGCGCTGCGGTTCTTCGGTTTGGATGAGCAGAAAAAAACAATACTTGTCATAGGCGGAAGCTTAGGCGCCAGGAGCATTAACGAAACTGTTGCAGCACATATCCGCGATCTTGGTCCGCTGGGGTTACAACTGATCTGGCAAACAGGGAAGAACAATTCCAGCAATTTCATTGATCGTGGAAAAGCGTATGAAAGTATCTGGGTAGGAGAGTTTATAGTGGAAATGGATAAGGCATATGCAGCGGCTGATGTGGTTATTTCTCGTGCAGGTGCAATGGCAGTAACGGAATTGTGCGTAGCGAAAAAGCCCGTGGTGTTTGTGCCATTCCCGTTTGCAGCAGAAGATCACCAGACGGTAAATGCAAAATACCTGGTAGATAAAGATGCAGCACTGATGGTTAAGGATGATGAAGCAAAAGGAAAACTATTCCCGGCAATAACCAAGCTGGTAATGGATGAAGAAATGCAGCAAAAACTGCGTCACAATATTGCTTCTCTTGCCATAACAAATGCAGATGAAGTGATTGCAAAAGAAATATTGAAATACCTGCAATAGCAGGATGGACATGCGCATGGATGTAAACAACAACAAAATAGAAAGTATCGTACAGTCTGCTAAAGGAATTTATTTCATTGGCATAGGCGGTATAGGCATGAGTGCCCTTGCGCGTTACTTCCAGTCAAGAGGTGTAAAGGTTAGTGGCTACGACAGAACACAAACACCGTTGACGTTGGCGTTAGAGAAAAGTGGGATGAGCATCCATTATGAAGAAAATGTAAGCGCTATACCTAAAGAGGTGAGCGTAGTGGTATATACACCGGCTGTGCCGCAACACCATGCAGAACTGGTTTACTATAAAGAGCATGGCTATGAAGTGGTAAAACGGAGTGATGTATTACAGTGGATAACAGAAAGCTCTTTTAATATATGTGTGGGTGGTACGCACGGAAAAACAACGATCACGACTATGGTTGCGCATTTGCTCCGGCATAGTGGTTATGGTTGCAACGCCTTCCTTGGAGGCATCTCTGCAAACTACGGCACCAACTTCTGGAGCAGCGAAAAAAACGTAGCTGTTATAGAAGCAGATGAGTATGATAGAAGTTTTTTGAAATTGGTTCCTGATATAGCAATAGTGACTGCAATAGATGCAGATCACCTGGATATATATGGAACAGAAGAAGAAGTAGGAAATGCATTTGTGCAATTTTCACAAAGAGTGAAAAAGGGCGGTTACCTTATTAGTAAATATGGTATTAACCGCGACGCGGACCTTAAGGGAGAACATCATTACAGGTATGCGTTGAGTGAGCCTGCTGCGGATGTACATGTAACCGGGCTGGAAGTAAAGAACGGATCGTACAGGTATGACGTGGTGAGCAAAGACTGGCAGATGAAAGATGTGGTATTGCACATGGGTGGTTTGCATAACGTAGAAAACAGCATTGCTGCTATTACGGTAGCGAAGTTGCTGGATATAGATGATGATAAGATCAAAGCGGCGCTGGCAGACTTCAAAGGTGTGAAACGCCGGTTTGAATATTATATAAGAGAAAAGGGACGTGTACTAATTGATGATTATGCACACCATCCTGAAGAGTTGAGGGCATTGATCACAGGCGTGCATAGTTTGTATGGCAAAGAAAAATGTACCGTCATTTTTCAGCCACACTTATTCAGCAGAACACGGGACTTTGCTGATGCTTTTGCGGAAAGCCTGGACCTGGCAGATGAAGTAATACTACTGCCGATCTACCCCGCGAGAGAATTACCGATGGAGGGTGTGACAAGTGAATTGATCGGAAGTAAAATGAAAAAGGCAAAGGTCCACATCATGTCAAAGGAAGAGATGAAGACATGGATAATGCAACATAAGCCAGGGTTGACAGTAATGGCAGGTGCGGGAGATATAGATGCATTAGTGGAACCAGTAAAAGAAATGCTGCTTAGCAGCCTGTAACAAAACAAGCGGCGGCTATGTGGAAGAAAAAATTGCAATTGATCGGTTGGTGTGCGCTTGGCCTTGGCGCTATTGTGCTGCTGGTGGCTGCTATGCATAAGAAGGAAAAGAAAACGTGTACCGAGATAAGAATAGAAATAGAAGGGGCGCAGGACCATGTGTTCCTGGATGAGAAAGAGGTGCTGGCAACATTAAAAAACAACGGTGCGGAAACTGGGATCGCGATGAATGAAATACCGTTGAGAAAACTGGAAACCCAACTGGAGTTAAATCCCTGGGTAAAAGATGCAGAATTGTTCTTTGATAATAAGCAGGCATTACAGGTTAAGATTGTAGAGCGCGAACCGGTAGCAAGAATATTTACACTGGGTGGAAATTCTTTCTACATCGACAGCAGTGGCATGCGTTTGCCACTCAGCGATAAGCTATCTGCAAGACTACCTGTATTTACATCCTTCCCGTCCGATAAGATAAAGCTATCCACGCCGGATAGTTTGGTGCTGGAAGATGTAAAGCACATTGCCCGCTACATTTCACTCGATTCATTTTGGATGCAACAAATATCGCAGGTAGATATTACACCAAAACGTACGTATGAGATGATACCGGTTGTAGGTAACCAGGTGATTGTATTGGGTACAGCGGAGGATTTGGATAAGAAACTGGACAGGCTGTATTCTTTTTATAAACAAGTGTGGGCTAAGACTGGCGTAGACAAGTATGAAACAATAGATGTGCAGTATGAAGGGCAGGTGGTAGCAGTGAAGAAAGGCACAGGCAAGCAGTATATGGATTCTGTACGAGCTATGCAGCAGCTAAACAATTTTGCAGCGATGGATTCGCTTATGCGCGATACAGCAATGCAGACGGGTGGTGTAGTTGCGAGACCGCAACAGGATACGGCACAGCGGAGACCAGCGGCGGCGGCAACGCAGCCTAAGCCTGCGGCTACAAGTGGAACGAACAGGCCGGCAAATGTTGCCCCGCAACATAACAGGCCAAAGCCGGTAAGCAACACGCGTACGCCGAGAGCAGTGATGCCGAAGAAAAGATAATTTGAGATTTGTGATTTGATATTTGAAATTGATAGGATAATCTCAAATTTTAAATTTCAAATCTCAAATAGATTAAGTGCAACAATTTAATCACTTAAGTATAACCTATGAACCAGGAACTAATGAACAACGAACAACTAAAACATATATCTATGAACCCAAATGAAGCGCCCATTATTGTTGGCCTTGATATTGGAACGACGAAGATTGCAGCCATTGCCGGCAGGAAAAATGAGTATGGGAAATTGGAGATCCTTGGCTTTGGCCGTGCCAATAGTAATGGAGTACAGCATGGACAGGTATTAAATATCGATCAGACCATAAAAGCGATCCAGCAGGCGTTGCTCAATTGTTATGAGAGCAATCCAGACCTGGAAATAAACGAAGTGTACGTGGGTATTGCAGGGCATCACATTAAGAGCTTGCAGACGCGCGGCGACATTGTGCGCCAGGACCCGGAGATCGAAATTCAGTCATGGGAAATAGAACAGTTGGTAGGTAATCAGCGCAAAACATTTATACCTGCAGGTGACCAAATCATTGACGTTATACCACAAGACTTTCATGTGGATAATTTTCAAAATATTAAAGACCCTGTAGGATACAATGGCGTGAAAGTTGGTGCAAACTTTCACATCATTACCGGCGACCGTAATGCAATACGCAATATTAACCGTGCAGTGGAAAGAAGTGGCCTGCGTACAAAAGATCTTGTACTGCAACCATTGGCTTCTGCTTCAGCAGTTATGAGCGATATAGATATGGAAGCAGGTGTTGCCATACTGGATATTGGTGGTGGTACATCTGACCTCGCAGTATTTTATGAAGGCATTTTAAAGCACACCGCTGTTATACCTTTTGGTGGTGAAAACATTACGAACGATATCCGTATGGGATTGGGCGTACTGAAGAGCCAGGCAGAAGCAATGAAAGTACAGTTCGGCAGCGCACTGGCTGATGAGGCAAAAGCAAATGCTTTTATCACTATTCCGGGCCTGAAAGGTATGCCTGCAAAAGAGATCAGTGTAAAAAACCTGGCAAACATTATACAGGCGAGAATGGGTGAAATACTGGACTTCGTTACTTATCACCTGAAACAAGTAGGATTGGACAACCGTGCATTGAACGGTGGGTTGATCTTAACAGGTGGTGGTTCACAGTTAAAACACCTGATCCAGTTAACAGAATATGTTACTGGTCTGAATGCACGTATCGGTTACCCTAATGAACATTTGGCTGCTAACCACATCGACGAATTGAAAAAACCAATGTACTCAACTTGTATTGGTTTGATCTTAAAAGGGTATAGTGATTATGAACACAAACGCAAAGAGTTTGATAATCGCTTTAGAAAAGTAGAAGTACCTGAAAGCCTTAAAAAAGACGACGTTGCGGAAACAGTAGCACCTCCGGTATCTGCAGAAACTGTAGATGTAAAAAAACGCAAGGGGCTAAACAGTTTCTGGGACAAATTTAAAGATGGCATCATTGACATGTTTAAAGAAGAAGGCGACCAGGAAATACGCTAAAGCAATCGGCAAACAACTGTGTGAGAACAAAAAACCTATACTTACTAACCAAACAAATAAACCGTGAATTATGATACACTTTGATCTCCCGAAACAAAAGTCATCCATCATCAAAGTACTTGGTGTTGGTGGCGGTGGAAGCAATGCTGTGAATTACATGTATGCTCAGAACATAGAAGGCGTTGACTTTGTGATATGTAATACAGATGCCAAGGCATTGGAGCAAAGTAAAGTGCCAAATAAAATACAGCTTGGGCCACACCTTACACAAGGGCTTGGTGCAGGTGCTAACCCGGAAGTGGGTAAGCAGGCTACAGAAGAATCATTAGAAGAAATAAAACGCATACTTGAGGTAAATACCAAAATGGCTTTCATCTGTGCCGGCATGGGTGGTGGTACAGGTACGGGTGGTGCGCCTATCATAGCAAAGATCTGCCGTGAGTTAGGTATCCTTACTGTAGGTATAGTAACTACGCCATTTGGTTTTGAAGGCCCACGCCGTCACCAGCAGGCTGAGTTAGGTATCAAAGAACTGGAACCTTATGTAGATACGTTACTGGTGATCAGCAATGATAAGTTGCGTATGCAATACGGCAACCTGAAAATGAAAGAAGCATTTGGTAAAGCGGATAATGTATTGGCAACTGCTGCTAAATGTATTACCGATATTATCAATAGCCGTGGTCACATCATCGTAGACTTTGCGGATGTATGCACCGTAATGAAAAATGGTGGTGTAGCAATCCTTGGTAGCTCTGCGGTAGAAGGTGAAGAAAGGGCGCAACATGCGATAGAAGAAGCATTGAATTCTCCATTGCTGAATGATAGTGATATCCGCGGTGCAAAATGGATCCTCATCAATATCAATAGCTCCGAAGGTGAACATGAGTGTACCATGGATGAGTTAGAGATCATCAACGATCACTTGCGTATGCAGGCGGGTGAACATTCAGATGTGATTGTGGGTATGGGGTATGACAATAGCCTGGACAGGAAGATCGGTATTACCCTGATCGCTACAGGTTTTGAACATAAAGATCCTTTTGCTAAAGTAGAAAGGGCAGCGCCTGAGCAACCACGGGAAGAAAAGATTATGATGACGCTGAGCCTGGAAGGTGAAGAGAAAAAAGCTGCTGCGCAACCTGTGCAGAAACAACAGCAGTCTTTTCCTTTTGCAGAAATGGACCAGTTCGCTCCTAAACTAAGCGAGCATACAGGTACACAGCAAGTGATCATAGAACAAAAAGTAGAAGAGCCGGTTTATCCTGAGCCTGTTGTTTCTGAAAATGGTAAGATCACTTTTGAACTGTCTACAGAAATTACAAAACCTGTAGCGCCAAAAGAAGAAGTGCCAACAGAGCCGGTTATACAGTATGTAGAACGCGTAATGGAGCCACAAAAGCCGGTAGCGACTAATAATAATGCAGGTTCTTTATTGAGCAAGCCGTCTAACATTTATTCAGAGCAGCAACAGCAGCAGTACGTGCAGCCTCAGCAGCCGCAGTACACTGCACCGCAGCCACAGCGTCCTGTAATGCCGCAAGCGCCGCCACAGCCGGTACAGCAGCCACAGGAAGAGCCAATGCCGGTAATGAAAAAGCCTGAGCCGCAACCTGAAGAAAATGTAGAGTTTGAACTGGTGATCAAAGACAATACGCCGCCGGTAGCTAACCAGCCGCAGATCACTACATTCGATATACAGGACGAGGAAGAAGAACAAAAAAGAAGAGCAGCAGAAAGGATACAAAAATTACGTAACCTGTCGTTCAATATGAATACGACAGATCCGAATAATGAATTTGAAACAGTACCTGCCTATGTGCGCCGTAACATGGACTTGTTTGGCAACACATTGACCTCTGTAGAAAATTTCTACAGTAAGTACACTGTAAAAAAAGATGGTGAAGATGGTGGACAAATTTCCTCTATCAACACCTTCCTGGACGGTAAAAAACCGGACTAATCATTTTTATCTGATAGTGTTTTTAGTTGTTGTGTCCCCTTGAATTTTCTTTCAGGGGGATTTTTTTTATGGTGAGTGGTGAGTTGTCAGTTGTGAGTGAAGGAACGACAGTCGTGAATTGCCCAATTCAACACAGACCTATAAGGTTTTTAAAACCTTATAGGTCTTACAATAGCTCCTCTGTGTTCTTTGCGTATTCTTTGCGTCCTTTGCGATACAGTAACGCAGAGAACACAGAGGGTGCGCAGAGGCCGCAAAGAATCGCTGGTGTAATGTGAGTTGTGAGTGGTCAGTTGTCAGTTGTGAGAGAGGTGTTGCCGAATCATCGGGCTTTTTTTAAAACTGAGTCTTTACTCACAACTGACAACTGACCACTCACACTTATAAATCTTGGTGCTTTCTTTGTGCCTTACTGTCTTTGTGGCAAATTGCATTCAATAAATCATCCCATTATGCAAACAGTACTTATTTCCGGCGGTACAGGACTTATAGGCAGGCACCTGTCTGCTATGCTGGTAAAGAAAGGCTACGAAGTCATCATCCTCACAAGAGATACAGCCAGGCATAAGCCAGGGAATAATATTAGCTACGTGGGGTGGGATGTAAACCAGGAACAGATAGATGTAGCTGCTATTCAGCGGGCTGATTATATCATTCATCTTGCCGGAGAAGGAGTGGTAGATAAAAAATGGACTGAGGCGAGAAAACAGGAAATAGTGGACAGCCGTACAAAAAGCAGCCAGTTAATTGTAAAAGCATTGCGCGATAATGAGAACCACGTAAAAGCTGTTATAAGTTCATCTGCAATTGGCTGGTATGGTGCGGATACGGCAGAGAGTAAGAAACAGGGCTTTGTAGAAGCTGCACCACCATCGCCGGAATATCTTGGTGAAACATGCCGCTTGTGGGAAGAGAGTATAGAGCCTGTTACTGCGCTGGGTAAGCGCCTGGTGAAGCTGCGTACGGGCATTGTGTTGAGTAACGATGGCGGCGCATTTGTTGAGTTTAAAAAAACATTGCCGTTAGGCATCGCCTCCATCATGGGATCTGGTGAGCAGATAGTAAGCTGGATCCATATAGAAGACATTTGCCGTATGTATTGCTACGCATTGGAGAATGAGCAGTTACATGGCGTATATAATGCGGTAGCACCTACGCCCGTTACGAATAAACAACTCATGCTTTCAATTGCAACAGCTATTAAAGGCAAAGCCTTTATACCTATACATGTACCAGTGTTTGTATTACGCCTCATGCTTGGCGGTAGAAGTATTGAAGTATTAAAAAGCACAACTGTAAGTGCTGCAAAAATTAAACAGGCAGGGTTTCAATTCTTATATCCGTCTATAGACGCAGCATTAACGGAACTTGGGAAGAAGTAGAGAGACGTTTATTGCTAAACTGCTTAATGGTTAAATTGTAAAATGGTTATATGATTGAATTATTCCAAACAATTCAGCCATATAACCATTTAGCAATGTAACAATAGAACCTTCAACTATTACAAATCATCCGTCTCAAATTTCCTTCTGCAAACAAAGAAATATGCTGCCAGGTATATTACGGCTGCTATCAGCAGGTATAATGTTGGTGGCGGTGTTACAAACTGTTTTACAACATTTCTGAAGAATGGAAAAGGAATTAAATTATCTGTTGATTCCAAAGGCAGGTAATGACCTATACCATACACATAGCGGTTTAGCAAGCCTGCAAGCAGGTTTTCCAACACTACTACATATAAAAAGAATACACCTATTGCTATACCGGAGCGCTTAAATAACACACTAAACAAAAGTGCAACACCTGTATAACTCAATGCCTGTATGAAGAAATAGCCAATGTATTCTATCTTCTCAAAAGAAAAATAACTTGCTCCTTCTGCAAGCCCAAACCCTAACGCAGTAAGAAACACAGCCAATGTAGAGATGAAAGCAATGATTGCTACGTTCACCATCTTTACCATAATGAATTGTGTTCTGCTAAGTCCGTCGATGACGTTTTGCCTGTGTGTTTTAAAAGAGTATTCATTCGTCATGGAAATGATCATCAGCAACCCGGGAATGAACAGCAGGAAGCTACTCATATAGCTTACTGTGTGCCACACATCAGGAAACTGGAAAGGAGGAGTACCTATAATAGCATCAGCCATTGGGTTGGCCTTAGGTCTTGATGTGCTTTGTACCTCGTATGTAATATAATTAATACCGTAAATGCTGATGAGAAATAATGCAGAAAGTATCCAGAACGTACGGTAGTTCTTCACTTTCAGCCATTCTATCTTTAATAATTTTATCATGGTAAGTAAGATTAATTGTTGGTAAGTTCAAAGAATTTTGTTTCAAGGCTTTTCTTCTTCAGTTGCAGTAAATTCAGTACCACACCTTGTGAAAAACAGTGTTGATTTATCCGCTCCAGGTTTGCTGTACCCAATGGATAATTAACCTGCAGGCTGTGTGGGTTACGCTTCATGTTGATATGGCCGTTAAGCGATCTCATTACCTCTTCCAGTCTGTCGAGGCTGGATGCGCTTACTTCCACAATATCTTCATTTACCAATACCTCATCTACATTACCGGAAAGCAATAATTTACCCTTCTTTAAAATGGCAACATGCGTACATACTTTCTCCACCTCATCCAGCAAGTGGCTCGCCATAATGATGGTTTTGCCCTCCTCCGCTAGCCGTTTGATCAGTTCGCGTATTTCAGCAATGCCAACAGGGTCAAGACCATTTGTAGGTTCATCAAATACGAGTACATCAGGATTGCCAAGCAGTGCAGAGGCAATAGCAAGACGTTGCTTCATACCGAGTGAATATGTCATGAACTTACTCATGCGGCGATCGTACAGGTTTACCTTCTGTAATACCTCATTTATATTATCCTTACCACTGCCCTTTATTTCAGCCGCAATGCGCAGGTTGTTTTCACCTGACAGGTAATGATAAAAATTGGGCGTCTCCAGTAGTGTGCCTATGTGCTTGCGCGAGTCTGCAGAAGGTGGCTGGCCCAATAAAGTAAACGTGCCGGACGTGGCGCGTAATATGTCCATTACTATGCCCAGCAAAGTTGTTTTGCCGCTGCCGTTTGGCCCTAAGATGCCGAATACACTACCGGCAGGCACAGAGAATGAAACATTGTCCAGTGCCTGGATAGGTCCGTAAAACTTAGAGATACCATTAATGTCAAGAATGTTATTCACCTGGTATATTTTAAGGTTTATGAGGAATAATAATTGTGTTACTGGTTAGAAATGTAGTAATCAGGCAGTATTGCCGGTGCGCTGTTTTTCCCAATTGCATTGGCATGATCGCCTTTTATCGCCTGTGTCGTTATACGCCTGTCTGACCAACTTTATACAAAATAGCGTAAAAGGACAAATTCAAAAAAACTATTATTTTATTTGGTTTGAAAAGCGCGCTGATTGGTCAGAAATGATAGTTTTACAAAAAACATCACAGTGAAACCTATACCTATTTTCCTGTTTGCTAACATGACGCTACTCGCCGCCTGCGGAACGGGTTCCAACTCCCCTCAAAAGGAAACAGCGATAGAATCTAAAGTGGCCTATCCCGACGACGTTAAGGGCACTTATAAAGGCGATTTTGCAGGTAGTCCCATCTTTATTACGTTGAATTATTATAGCGGCAAGAACGTGGCCGGTTACAATGTACACAAGGGGCTTCGCAGGAACATTCACGGCGTACTTGAACCATCCGGTAACAACTGGGTACTTACATTGGCAGAGCCAGGTGATAACCCGTATGATGGCAATTTCAAATTGGTCTTCTCCAAAGATTTTAAAACGGCAGAAGGTAAATGGGTGCCTGTTAATACAGCAACATTAAAAGAGAAGCAATTCACCCTAGCTGTTGTGGAAAGACAGGAAAGTACAGAAACAGGTGACTTCGGGTCGTATGATAATATGCTGTCAGGCGATCATTGCGACATAGCATTTAATCAAGATGGTAGCTGCATTTATAACTACTACGATAAAATAACAGACTCCACTTTTGTAAACCAAATGAATACCGTGCGTGGTACATGGGAAAGAAAAGGTGACAAAATATTTGTTGCCTGGCAGTCAAACGCGCAGTTTCAAAAAAAGAACTCAGAGTTTGAATTGGTATATGAAAAAGGTGACGAAACCAATTCAAGATATCTCCGTAATGTGAAAGGTGAAGGAAGAGAATTTTGGTATGGACCTTAGATGATGTACAAAGTGAGGAATGTACGATGTTAGATGTATGATGTAGGGTGAATTTGAAAATTTGAAAGTGAGATAATTTGAAAATTATTGCATTTCTAATCTCTGTAGCTATTTAAAGAAATATGGCTGTCATTCTCAAATTTTCAAATTACCACATTTTCAAATTAGAAATGGAGAATGCTTTCAATTAAGAATATAGTACGCCTACTGATAACACTAGCTATCTTCTACGGTATATGGCTTATGGTATGCCTCACCATTCCCTATGCAAAGTTTGATAGATATACAGACTTCCTGATGACCAAGCAACTGGTCTATCATATAAAAAGTTGGCGTGTTGGCTTTTATGTGCATGTCCTCGTTAGCACATTTGTACTCATTGCCGGCCTTCTACAGTTTAGCAAATACCTTTTATACAAACATCCGCGGTGGCACAGGAACATTGGTAAAGTATATGTGTTCATTGTATTGTTTGCAAGCGGTCCCGGTGGGCTGATCATGAGTTTTTATGCAAATGGCGGCTGGCCTGCCCGGGTAAGTTTTGTTATTCTTTCCTGCTTGTGGCTATATACAACAGCAATGGCCTGGAGATATGCTTTGCAAAGAAAATGGCAGCCACATATTAATATGATGATAAGAAGTTACGCACTTACCTTATCCGCACTTACGCTACGCTTCTATGCTTATATGATAGATTTACTGAACATTCCCATCAAGCCTATTCTTGCCTATATCTGGATCGCATGGCTAAGCTGGACGTTGAACTTAATCGTTGCAGAAGTAATGATAAGGTATGGGCCACTAAGACTCGAAGGCACGAAGGTGCGCCAAGGATAATTTTGTGAATCGTCAAACGCGAATCGTGAATAAACTACCTAATGTTTGAAGTCTTGCAAGTAAATATAATATTGATATAAAAAAATGCCGGCTACCAGTTAGCCGGCATTTTGTAACATATCTTCTTTGTGTTTCTTACTGTCTTAGTGCCTTGGTGGCTGTGGCTATCCCTGCTTTACAAATTTTCCATCCTTTCCAATAGAATATTGTTCCTTTCCTATTTCCTCTTTCGTTTTAATCTTATTGTTAGCATAACCTTCCTGGTCAGGGTCTTTTTCATACGTTACATTTAGTAGCGCTATCTGGATGTTGTTGTCTTTCAGCGTTGGCACCTTTACCGGGTCCTTTAGTTTTGTATGCCCGCCTATCAGCAGCTTGTCAATCAGTTTGCCTTTGCTGTCAAAGCTGGCGATATAATATGTGGTAGGTAAGTCTTCCGGTTTTACATCTTCGTCATACACCTCATCACGGCCTGCATACACAATTGTTTTAATAGAGTCAGAGTTTTTCACTGTACCAACGTAATAGAATTCCATGCCTACCTCACGGGAAAATTTATTGTCCCGCATTTCTGCCACATACTTTTCATAATCGTAAGAGATCGTATGCTCTTTAGAAAGTTTGTAGTCCATATCAAACGTTACAGGAAATGCGAGCGGTTTAAATTCTTTAGAGAACAAGCTCCATTGCAATTTATCCGGATCGCTTGAGCCGCTTAGTGCTGTGCGGACTTTACCTTCAAACTCGTAGTACTTTCTTGCAAATGCAAGGTCCGGGTCTTTAAAAATATTTTGTGCATTGCTATAACCATATTCAATGGCGGAAACGAGATAGTATAATGCTGTTGTATCATTCTCCAGCAAGGAGTATGCACACGCTGTATTGTACAAAACCTTTGAGAGCGGTTTATAATTTAGTGCTTCTGCAATACCATATGCAGAAATGGCCTCATTGTAATTTTTTGTATCAAATAAGGCGTTACCTAATTCGTAATATGCTTTAGCCTGTGGCTGCAGTGTTACTGATTTTTTAAATAAAGCTATACTGCCGCTGGCGTCCTTCTTGTTACGGTACTGGTCTATCGCGCTCAAAAAGTTCTTGTCGGATTCGGGGTTCGTTGCCTTATGTGTTTCTACAGCATACAAGACAGAATCCTTGTTATAAATATTGGTTTCGCTTAGTTGCGGATCAGTGCTGATCTTCTTGTCTGATTTGTTGGTGTTGCAGGCCGCAAGGGAAAGGCCTGTCATCAATAGGAGCAGATAACGCATGTTGAATAGAGTTTATATGATAAAATTAAGGAAAGGGATTGAGAGGGGGTAAATTGTTTAATGGTTGTATTGTTATATTGTTGAAGATGGGGGCTGTTTGGTATGTTTCCTTTGCCCTGGTTCGTGAGGCTAAATATAGACCTATAAGGTTTTGGAAACCTTATAGGTCTTCCGCTCTCTGCTTGCCATGAGTGAGGACATGGCTAGTAAGGGTTTGTGTTCTCACGAACCAGCTATCTGCCAGCGAGAAGAGTGGTCCACTTTTGAAAGGCATACATCTTATTGTAATTGAGCTAAAGAAAGTGGACCACTCTTCTCTTTTACTGGCGCAGGCCTCCCGGCCTGTGCCATACTGTTACTAAGCCTATTGCAAGAAACAGGTGTATTTTTATAGAAATGATTAATACAATTAGCAGTAATAATTAAGCTAAAGAAAGTTGGCCCACTCTTCTCTCTGCAGATGAACGGAGCGTCGCAACGGCAGCTCAATCGTGTTCCTGCTGCTGGTTTACATACCTGTCTAAAAACAAGATAAGCAGGGCTGTTAAGCCCTGCTTACTGTCAAGTTGGATAAATAAGGTCGGAGGGGTAAAGTAAATTTGGATTACAAAGCGATCTGCTTTTCAAGCATCATTCTTCTGAGGTTGATGAGCCCATAGCGCATTCTGCCCAGTGCGGTGTTAATACTGCAATTGGTAGCTTCTGCTATTTCTTTAAAGCTCAGTTCGGCAAAGTGTCGCAGTACGATCACTTCGCGTTGCTCAGATGGTAAGTCGTCCAGCATACGATGCACACGGTCGTGGCTCTGCTGGCGCATCAGTTTTTGTTCCGGCGACTCTTCTGCTATCAGCAGCCAGTCAAATACGTCATTGTTGTCACTGTCAACGATCGGAGGCAGGCGTTTCAGCTTTCTGAAGTGGTCTACGCATAGATTGTGTGCGATGCGTGCTGCCCAGGGTAAAAATTTACCTTCTTCATTGTACCGCTTGCTTTTAATGGTATCAATGATGCGCATAAAAGTTTCCTGGAACAGATCTTCGGCAAGGTATTTATCCTTGACCAGGAACAGGATCGAGCTGAATAATTTATCTTTATGACGATTAATCAATGCCTCAAGGGCATAAAGATTGCCATCATAAAAAGCATGAATTAGCTGCGTGTCGTTAAGATGATGAAACTTCCTCATAAACGAACAAGGTTTTTCGGGTTTAATAAAGATTGATTGGATTTTATGTAAAGCAGCCGTAGCTGCAAGGTTGTTTGTTATTGTCGAGTAAAGTTTCTGTCTATAAAGTGAAAGTATTTAAATTGTGTTAAAGAGTGATAACACTGTGAAAATAAAAATTAGCTTGCCATTCGCTGCATGATAAATGTAAAAAAAATGTGAAAATAAATAAGGCAAAGAGGAGAAAAAATGCAAAAAAAATCAGAAATCGCGCAGGTAGGAATTAAAGAAAAAGAGCCGTCTTCAGGTGTAATTCTTGTAAAAGGTGCTCGTACTCATAATCTTAAGGATGTAACCGTTGCTTTTCCCCGCAACAAATTTATTGTTGTAACAGGCGTTTCCGGTAGTGGAAAGTCCTCCCTGACCATAGATACTTTGTTTGCCGAAGGGCAGCGCAGGTATGCAGAAAGCCTGAGCGCTTATGCGCGCCAGTTTATGGCACGTATGGTAAAACCGGATGTGGATTATATAAAAGGCCTGTGCCCGGCTATTGCCATAGAGCAAAAAGTAATTACCCGTACACCGCGTAGTACAGTTGGCAGTATGACAGAGATCTATGATTATCTGCGTTTGCTGTATGCACGCGCGGGGCATACCATTTCCCCGGTAAGTGGGCGTGAGGTAAAGAAAGATGATGTGGGAGATGTGATCAACGACATTAAGCAATTGCCACATGATAAACGTGTGATCATACTGGTAGCTTTTAAGCAACATGCAAAAAGAGATGCAAGGGAAGAGTTGAACATACTGGTGCAAAAAGGTATGACAAGGGTGTATCTGCGTCGTAAAGGGGAAGCGGGAGTGCTGTTGCGCATAGAAGAGGTGCTGGAGTATAATGACAAGGAGCTGAAAAAGAAAATGACTGCAGAAGAGATCTATGTGCTGATAGACCGTATTGTAACCAAGGCATTTGAAGAAGATGACCTGCATCGCTTGTCAGACTCTGTAAATACTGCTTTTTACGAAGGCGAAGGAGAAGTGTATGTAGAAATAGACGGGAAAGAACTGGTACATTATAGCAACAAGTTTGAGCTGGACGGCATACAGTTTGAAGAGCCGGTACCCAATTTATTTTCTTTCAACAATCCTTATGGCGCTTGCCCTACCTGTGAAGGCTTTAGCCAGGTGTTGGGTATAGATGAAGATTTGGTTATACCTGATAAACGCCTGAGTGTATATGAAAGCGCAGTAGCGCCGTGGAAGGGAGAGAAGCTGGGCTGGTGGCGTGAGCAATTTGTAAAAGGTGCAAAGAGTATAGATTTTCCTATTCACAAGCCTATTGCTGACCTGACACCTTCACAGTATAAAATGCTGTGGGATGGTAAGGGCGCAGTACTAGGCATTCATGCTTTCTTTAAAGAAGTAGAACAGAACTTATATAAGGTGCAATACCGGGTGCTGTTAAGCCGCTATCGCGGACGTACAACGTGCCCTGATTGCCACGGCTACCGCTTGCGGAAAGAAGCACTATATGTAAAAGTGGGTGAGCGGCATATAGGCGAATTGTGCGAATGGCAGGTAAAAGATCTGCAGCAATGGTTTAAGCAACTAGTGCTAAGTGAGCATGAGCAGCAAGTGGCAAAACGTATATTGTTAGAAATAAACCAACGTATCCAGACATTAATAGATGTTGGTTTGGGATACCTGACGCTAAACCGTTTGGCTAATTCTCTCAGCGGTGGTGAGAGTCAGCGCATACAACTGACGCGTAGCCTGGGCAGTAACCTGACGAATTCATTATACATCTTAGATGAACCATCCATCGGCTTACACTCACGCGATACAGAAAGATTGATTACCGTGCTGAAACAGTTGCGTGATCTGAACAATACTGTTGTGGTTGTAGAGCATGATGAGCTGATGATGCGTGAGGCTGATCACATCATTGACATGGGGCCGTTGGCTTCGCATCTTGGTGGTGAAGTGGTGGCAGAAGGCAACTATGATGAGATAGTGGCGAACCCGGAGAGCCTTACAGGTAAATACCTGAGCGGCAAGCTGACGATAGATGTGCCAAAAAACCTGCGTAAATGGAAGCAGAGTATAAAGGTGGAAGGGGCAAGACAGAATAACCTGAAGGATATAACCGTAGAGTTTCCATTGAATGTGTTGTGTGTAGTAAGTGGAGTGAGTGGTAGTGGTAAGACTACACTGGTGAAACAGATATTGTATCCTGCACTGAAAAAGCTGAAAGGCGAACCGGCTGATAAAGTTGGCTTTCATAAAGCGATTACAGGCGATGTAGATGCAATAACACAAATAGAGATGGTAGACCAGAACCCGATTGGTAAATCATCACGAAGTAACCCGGTTACATACATTAAAGCGTACGATGAAATACGCGACTTGTTTGCGAAACAACCGCTGTCTAAAATACGCGGCTTCCTGCCAAAACATTTTTCTTTTAACGTAGATGGCGGACGTTGTGATGCTTGTAAGGGTGAGGGTGAACAAATAGTAGAAATGCAGTTCCTGGCGGATGTGCACCTGACATGTGAAGTATGTGGCGGCAAGAAATTTAAAGAAGAAGTATTGGAAGTGCAGTACAATGGCAAAAGCATTTATGATGTACTGGAGATGAGTGTAGATGAAGCATTGGAATACTTCAAAGATGAAAAGGCAATTGTAAAAGCAATACAGCCATTGCAGGATGTAGGTCTTGGCTATGTAAAGCTGGGACAGAGTAGTGATACGCTGAGTGGTGGTGAGGCGCAACGTGTAAAACTGGCTAGCTTCCTCGGTAAGGGAAAGAATGCTGGTAAAGTACTGTTCATCTTCGATGAACCGACAACCGGGTTACATTTTAATGATATTAAAAAGCTGTTGACTTCATTTAACGCACTCATAGACCAGGGACATTCCCTGCTGGTGATAGAGCATAATACGGATGTGATTAAAAGTGCGGACTGGCTGATAGACCTTGGTCCGGAAGCTGGGGATGCGGGCGGTAACCTGGTGTTTGCCGGTGTGCCGAAAGATCTGAAAAAGGTGAAGGAAAGTTATACAGGGAAGTTTTTGTAATTATTGAATCGCTGTTCGACATGCGCTCTGCTAACATGTCGAACAGCATAGCACATATAAAAAAGAGTGGTCCACTTTTCAAAAGTGGACCACTCTTTTTTATATCAAACCCAACAATTAAACAATATAATCATCGAGCCATGTATCTACCTCAACCTATCTACGCTCTTCACCAGCTTTTCATCTCTATAGATGTTTCTTACAGCGAAGAATAGTAGTACAGGAATGGCAAAGACAATCGCAGATGTTAGTGTATAACGTCCTGTCGTAAAGTCTTGTACTAATTTGAAGTAAAATGCAACACACCCAAGTGAAGCGATCAATGCGGCAATGCTGATCTTTAATTGCATTTTCCTGTCTTTATAAAGAAAAATTGCAATTAATGAGGCTAATGCAATTGCAACAGTAAGTACTAGCAATATGACATTGTATTTAGCATTTATATCTGTTAAGAGTATTGCAGGCGGCGGCGTAGGGAGTACTTTTGGAATACCTGTGTAGAAGGATGTATTCAAAGTAATAAATCCGCAAACCGAAGCGAGCAATAGCCAGATTGTTTGTACACGTTGGATCATAGTGATGATGATTAAATGAGTGCTATGATTGAATGATTTTCATGATTATAGTAAGATACAAAATTTTCCTGTTGTATTATTTCCTACTATTAGCTGAGTATTGAACAAACTGTACAAGTGTGCGACGCAACAAAAGTCCAATCTATAATTCTTCAGCCGGGACAATAATAGCAATGTATCAATTAAGCAATTTGACCATTTGTAAATTGCCTCTTATCCCATTTCTGGATATAATACAAACTGGGACATGAAATCGTTCACTTGTCCTTTCACTTTGCTGATCAATGCTGCATCTTCAGCGTTCATCAGTACATTGTCAATTACGTCTACTACAAACTGCATGTGCTCTTCTTTCATACCACGCGTAGTAATAGCAGCTACACCAAAACGGATACCGCTTGTTACAAAAGCGCTTTTATCGTCGTAAGGAACCATGTTTTTGTTAGCAGTGATATCAGCTTGTACTAAAATCTGCTCCGCTTTTTTACCGCTGATATTTTTGTTGCGCAGGTCTATCAGCATAAGGTGGTTGTCTGTACCGCCGCTGATGATCTGGTAATCTTTTGCAATGAATGCTTTAGCCATAGCCTGTGCATTTTTCTGTACCTGCTGCGCGTACTGTGTGTACTCGTCTGTCAGGATCTCGCCAAAAGAAACTGCTTTTGCTGCAATTACGTGCTCCAGCGGGCCACCTTGTATGCCAGGGAAAACCGCAAGGTCTATCAGGTTGCTCATCATGCGGATGTTGCCTTTGTTATCTGTCAGGCCAAATGGATTTTCAAAATCCTTACGCATCATAATAATACCACCACGAGGGCCGCGGAGTGTTTTGTGCGTAGTAGAAGTAACAATATGGCAATGATCGAATGGATCGTTCAGTAATTGTTTTGCGATCAGGCCGGCAGGGTGTGCGATGTCAGCCATAACCAATGCGCCGATCTCGTCAGCTACTTTACGTATGCGTGCATAATCCCAGTCGCGGCTGTAAGCGCTCGCACCACAGATGATCATTTTAGGTTTCAGCTCACGCGCTTTCGTTTCCAACATTTCATAATCCACACGTCCGTCTTCTTTCTTTACACCGTAAAACTGTGCGTTGTATAATTTACCGCTGTAGTTAACAGGAGAGCCGTGTGTCAGGTGACCACCCATGCTCAGATCAAGTCCAAGAATGGTATCGCCTGGTTGCAATACAGCCAGTGAAACTGCTGCGTTTGCCTGCGCTCCGCTATGTGGCTGAACGTTAGCATATTCTATATTGAAGATCTGTTTCAGTCGGTCAATAGCCAGTTGCTCAGTCTGGTCTACAATTTCGCAACCACCATAATAGCGGCGTCCGGGATAGCCTTCAGCATATTTATTGGTCATTACATTACCCATGGCCTGCATAACCTGCAAACTGGTAAAATTTTCTGAGGCAATTAATTCAATGCCATGACGTTGACGTTCTAACTCTTTACGAATCAAGTCGAAAACTAGTGTATCCCTTTGCATGTGATTGGAAATTTGCCGCAAAAATACTTCTTCAACAGCAGGTATCCATCATTTTAGTGGAGTTCTTTTAGCACGCTATTTTCCACATTTAAGCGTCGAAGGGCAGATTTTACTATTTTCACGCGCTCAAAATGCAATCGATACCACAGTGCCGCTTGTATTTGCAGCAGGTAGGACAATGATAATGAGGGTACAACTTTTGTTGTAAAAGAGAAACTGACGTTTGTTTACCTGCTGAGCTCAGCAAAACTTGAAGAGTCCAATGAAAGCAATAATACCCGTTGCAGGAGCCGGCGCTAAGCTTAGGCCCCATACATATACTCAGCCAAAGGCGTTGATCCCGATCGCCGGTAAAACTATCCTGAGTTTTATTGTCGATCAGCTTCACGGCGCAGGTATAAATGAGTTTATTTTTATTGTAGGTTATCTTGGCGAAAAGATACAGGAGTATGTAAAACAAACATATCCTAACCTGCAATGCCACTTTGTACAGCAGAACGAAAGACAAGGCACTGGCCACGCAATAGAGCTGACAAGAAACATTGTTGGCAATGATGAGGTGTTTGTAGCACTGGGTGATACTATTTGTGAGTATGATGTGCGTGAAGTAATTGAGAGCCCATATAGCATGCTAGGTGTAAAGAAGGTGGATGACCCGCGCAACTTTGGCGTAGCAGAAATAGGGGAAGAGGGAATGATTGCGCACGTAGTAGAAAAGCCGGCGATACCGAAAAGTAATATGGCGCTGGTGGGCTTGTACAAGATTAAAGAAACGGAGTTTTTATACGAGTGCCTGCATCATTTGTTTACGGCAGATATTCGCAGCTATGGTGAGTATAACCTTACAGATGCACTGGACTGCATGATTAAGCGTGGTGCAAAATTCAAATCCTTTAAAGTAAAGAACTGGTTTGACTGTGGTAAGAAGGAAACGTTGCTGGAAAGCAATGCGACTTTACTGAAGAAATTTGGCGGTCATATCAGCGAAAATATACAATCAGAAAACTCCATCATTATACCGCCTGTAAGTATTGGCAGCGGTTGCGTGCTGAAAAATGCCATCATTGGCCCGCATGTATCCATAGGCGCTAATACAACCGTACAGTTCTCCATTGTACGCGACAGCATTATCGGTTCTTACACCAACCTGTTTGAGGTGGTAGTAGACAACTCTCTCATTGGCAGCGATGCCAGCGTAAAAGGCCTGAGCAGAAGCCTGAATATTGGAGACAATACGGAGATCGATTTTGGGTAGGTGTGAATAATTGATTTATTGTTGCATGGTTTAATTGTTTTATGGTTATTGGTGCAATAACCTGGCAGGTATTTCTTTTATACTTTGTGCTTTACTTACATCGTACATCTGACATCATACATCGTACATGTTTTGCTTCGTACTTAGTACTTCGTAATTTGTACTTCATAACTAGTACTTTCTTTTTATGATCACTTCTCTTTTCAACATACAATATCCCATTGTCCAGGCTGGAATGGTATGGGCAAGTGGCTGGCGGCTGGCGAGTGCGGTCAGCAATGCAGGAGGGCTTGGCCTGATAGGTTCCGGCAGTATGTACCCTGATGTGTTGCGCGAGCATATACAAAAATGCAAAGCTGCAACGGATAAACCATTCGGCGTGAACCTGCCACTTATCTATCCTGATATAGACAAGCATGTACAAACGATTATAGAAGAAGGTGTAAAGATTGTATTTACATCCGCAGGTAACCCGAAAGTATGGACAGGCATGTTGAAACAAAAAGGGATCACTGTTGTACATGTAGTCAGCAGTAGCAAGTTCGCATTAAAAGCCCAGGAGGCCGGGTGTGATGCGGTAGTAGCTGAAGGCTTTGAAGCGGGCGGGCATAATGGGAGAGAAGAAACAACATCGTTTATCTTGATTCCTGCTGTGCGCAATGCAGTAACTATACCGGTAATAGCAGCAGGTGGTATTGCAACTGGTACACAAATGCTGGCTGCAATGATCTTAGGGGCAGATGGTGTGCAGGTAGGTAGCCGGTTTGTATGCAGCGAAGAGGCTTCTTCTCATATTAGTTTTAAAGAGAAAGTTGTACAGGCGAAGGAAGGAGATACTATGCTGAGCCTGAAAAAAGATATGCCGGTACGGCTGTTGAAAAATCATTTTTACGAGCAGGTGCAGGAAGCGGAAGCACGTGGCGCAAGTGCGGAAGAGTTAAAGCAATTATTGGGTAGAGGCCGGGCTAAGAAAGGCATGTTTGAAGGATTGCTGGAAGATGGTGAATTGGAAATAGGACAGGTGAGTGCGCTAATACACGATATTAAACCAGCAGGCGAAATAGTGCGGGAGATGTGGGAGGAGTATAATTTGAAAATGGAACTGCTGAAGAAGGTTTAATTGTTAAATGGTTTTATTGTTATAAAAAGGAGAAGGTTGACTACTAGTAGTCAACCTTCTCCTTTTTATAAGCCCAACAATTAGACAATTAAACAATGCTGCAATTATCCTCTCCTAAATCCCCACTTGATCATCTCTTTCCATGTTACTTTTTTGCCATACATCAGGATGCCGGTTCTGTATATTTTAGCCGCAAGCCATGTGGTGAACAAGAATCCGCCTACAAGTGACAATACGCTTAACGCTAATTGCCAGTAAGGCACAGTACCTGGTACGCCATAAGCCACGCGTGCCATCATTACCATAGGAGAACTGAATGGAATAATGCTACCCCATATAGCAATCGGTGTATCTGGAGACTGCACCGCATTTGACATAATGATGAAAGAGAAGATAATCGGCATAGTGATCGGAAGCGTTAAACTCTGTGAGTTTTGCACGTCTTCTACCACGCTGCCAACCGCAGCAAACAATGCAGCATAGAATAAATAACCGCCTAAGAAGTAGAAGATAAAACAGCCGATGATCAATGGCCAGTTAGCAGTGCTTATCACACTTTTAATACCATAGATCTTTTGTGCTGCTTCACTTGCCTGCATGGCATTGTTCATCATGCCTCCATTCTGTTGCATCGTTCTTACCTGGTCCAATACATCGTGTGGTATGAATAGCTGTGCGCCAAACATCAACACAAATATGAGTACGACCCAGACTAGAAATTGTGTAAGGCCAACGGCACCAATGCCCACAATCTTACCAAACATTAGCTGGAATGGTTTTACACTGCTTACAATCACTTCTGCTATACGGTTTGTTTTTTCTTCCATTACACCACGCATCAGCATAACGCCGTATATAAACATGGTGATATAAATAAGGAAGCCACTCACATACCCAACTCCACTGGCCAAACCCTGGTTGCTTTCTGCCGCAGAGCCTCCGCGTTCTTCCAGTGTTTTAACCTCTGCTATCTGTGATTTTTTGTGAATGGAATCTAGCGCATGCCTATCTACTCCTGCCTGTTGTAGCATGTGATCCTCTATGGCAGCATTTATTTTTTCTTCAATCACCCCTTTGGTATTCAGGCCAATGCTCTTTTTAGAACGGATAATGTAATCTGATTTTACACTATCAGTGAATGATGGGATAAGTAATACTGCTGAATAGCCTTTCGCCTCATAGTTGGAAGTATCTATGCCATCGGGGAAATCGAATTTTACGGCCCCGGTTCCTTTCAGGTTGTTTTTAAAGAAGCCATTATTGTCTATTACAGCAACGTTTAGTTGTTCCTTTCCTTTGATAGAAAAGTAAGTAATCGCTACTATAAAAAGAACGAATAATAAAGGCGTTAATATTGTTGTAAGCAAGAAGGTTTTGTTTTTAACCCTGCTTAAGTATTCCCGTTGTACTATCAGTAAAGTTTTGTTCATGGAATGTGGTAAGTTTAAAATAGTGAGTTTAAGTTATTGTAATAAGTAATGAATTTTACTTATTACTGGTTAACCGCTTGAAAGGCTCTTGTAGCTACATGCGTGCCTTCTACTTCGCGAATGAATATTTCATTCAGCGATGGCAATATTTCATGGAATGATTCAATTACGTATTGCTGCTGCATGAAGTATTGCAACACATCATTGCTCTTATATCCTTCTTTTATTTTTACCACAAGCCCTTTCTTTGTTTTTTCTACCAGGTCAAACGCCGGGCTTTGTATCGTTTCCGGCAATGTATTCAGTTGTATGCTAAACTTATTCTCTTTAAAGTCTTGCTTTATATTTTGCACCGTGCCATCCAGTATTTTCTTACCGAGGTTTACCAGTACTATATGGTCACAGATCTCTTCTACCTGTTCCATCCTGTGTGTACTGAAAATGATTGTGCTGCCGCGTTGTGCCAGTCCATATATCTCATCCTTAATCAGGTTGGCGTTTAGCGGGTCCAGGCCACTGAAAGGTTCGTCAAGAATGATCAGTTTAGGCTCATGCAATACTGTTGTTACAAATTGCAGCTTCTGGCTCATACCCTTGCTCAGGTCTTCCACCTTCTTATTCCACCAGCTTTGCATTTCCAGTTTTGTAAACCAATATTTGATCTTTTCCATTGCGTCGCTTTTGCTCAGGCCCTTTAACTGGGCAAGATAAAGCGCCTGCTCTCCGATCTTCATTTTCTTATACAAGCCTCTTTCTTCCGGCATGTAACCAATATTAATAATATCGTTTACCGGGTCAAATTTTCGACCGTCGAAAATGATATTCCCCTCATCCTGGAAAAAGATGCCGGTGATCATACGGAGTAATGTTGTTTTCCCCGCACCATTTGGTCCCAGTAAACCAAATATGCTGCCTTGTTCTATACTAAAGCTGATGTCGTCCACAGCCTTCTGCGTAGCATAGTATTTTTTCAGGTGTTGTAGTTCAAGTAATGGCATTATATTCTATTATTTTATTATGACTAAAAATTGTAAGATATACAGAATCTCCGAAAACGGATAGACCACTTTGATAGGGAAAATGGTGCAACCAGCTTTGGTACATTATAGGTAGCCGAATTTACCGAAATATTACACCGATCATCACGGTTAATTATAACTTCGCGGCACTAATAAACCTTTTATCATTATGCGTAGTACAAAGTCGGTCGTTCTTTTCCTGTTACTTGCTGCTGTGGTTGTTGTTACCGGTGGCTGGGGATTCCTGGTTCATAAAACCACCCACCAACTGGCTGTATATGAGTTGCCGAAAGGAATGCAACGGTTCTTCTATAAGAATATTGAGAATATAGTGCAAAATGCGCCGCGCCCGGATGTAAGGCGTAACGAGGATAAAAATGAAGGCCCAAGGCACTTTATTGATCTTGAGGCATTTGGCGACTCCGCTGCATGGAAGATGCCATTGAAATGGGATGATGCAGTTGCCAAATATTCAAAAGATACCTTATATAAATATGGTATAGTACCGTACTACGTTATCCGTATGAAGGATAAGCTGACAGACGCATTCAAAGCAGGTAATGCGGATAGTATTCTTTTCTATGCGGCAGACTTAGGTCACTATATTGAAGATGCGAACGTGCCGTTGCACACATCTTTAAATCACGATGGACAGTTGACTAATCAGCGCGGTCTGCATGCATTGTGGGAGAGTGTAGTGCCTGAGGTAGAGATCAGTAGTTATAACCTGCACGCAAAACATAAAGCAACTTACCTGAAACAGCCAGAGCTGGCTATATGGACAGCGGTAAGAAGGGCGCATGGTTTGCTACCTGAGTTGTTTGCAAAAGAGAAGGAAGTATCTAAAGGATTTACAGACTCTACTAAATACAAAATGGTATTTAAATATGGTAAAAACCTGCGTTACTACACAGATGCATTTGCTGCTGCTTACGGTAAGTCTCTGAAGCCTACTGTAAATGATCAACTGATCAACTCTGCAAACCTGGTTGCAGACTTCTGGTACACGGCGTGGGTAGATGCTGGCAAACCTGACCTGGATAAACTGATTGCTGGTGGTTGGAATAAAGCAGATAAGAAAGCGTATAAAAAAGAATACAAATCCTACAAGCGCAATCAACTGGTGCAAGATTCCTTGCTGCGTTCGTTGAAGGGAAGTTTTAGGGATTAGAATAATTTGAGATTTGAAATTTCAAATTTGATATTTAAAGAGGCGATGTAATTTTTACATCGCCTCTTTAAATATATAGTTAATCTCAAATTTTAAATTTCAAATGTATAATTGAGGCCACTCTTTCCCCATCCATTGCCGCACTTACAATTCCTCCGGCATAACCGGCTCCTTCTCCGCAGGGGTATAAGTTCGCAATTTGCGGGTGTTGTAGTGTCTCATTGTCCCTGGGTATTCTTACCGGGGAGGATGTTCTGCTCTCTGTAGCTACTATCATTGCCTCGTTCGTATAGTACCCACGCATTTTTTTGCCAAATGCCTTGAACCCCTCTTGTAAACTCGTATGAATAAAAGACGGTAAAATGCTTCCCATCTCTACTGAATTTACGCCGGGGAGATAACTGCATTCATTTAAAGATGCAGATATTTTACCATTACCAAAATCGACCATGCGCTGGGCCGGTGCAACAAACTTGCCACCGCCTGCATGAAACGCCTTTTGCTCTACCCATTGCTGAAAGTACATGAGCAAAAGTGGGTCGCTGGTTTTCCAGCCATGTTCCTTCATCGCGTGTTTAAAACCTGCGTCCTTTGTCACATCTTCAATACTACAGCTAACCACCATGCCGCTATTGGCAAAAGGGTTGTTTCGCTTACTTGGGCTCCAGCCATTTACAACCAGTTCTCCCGGAGATGTTGCAGCAGGTGCAATAATGCCGCCGGGGCACATGCAAAAACTAAATACGCCTCTGCCATTTACCTGCTCTACCAGGCTATAGGAGGCAGGGGGTAACGATTCGTCACGGATGGTGCAATGGTATTGCGCGCTGTCGATTAATGTTTGCGGATGTTCTGCACGCACGCCTAAGGCAAATGGTTTTGCCTCTATTAATATTTGCTTCTGTGCAAAAAGTTCGAAAATATCGCGGGCAGAGTGCCCCGTCGCTAATATGACTGCATCAGCTTCTATCTTTTCCCCGGCCTGCGTTGCAATACCTTTTATAGTATTATTGGCTATAATAAAATCCACTACCTTTTTTTCAAAGTAGAATTGGCCGCCGCATTGCAGTATCTGCTCACGCATAGCCGTAATAATATGAGGTAGCTTATTTGTGCCAATATGTGGATGAGCTTCAAAAAGTATGCTTTCCGGTGCGCCAAATTGTGTCAGTATATTTAATATACGATTAATGTCGCCACGCTTATTGCTGCGTGTATATAGTTTGCCATCACTATATGTTCCTGCACCACCCTCTCCAAAGCAGTAATTGCTCTCCGGGTTTACCTCACCTTCCTTATTCAGTGCAGCAAGATCACGCCGCCTTGCACGTACATCTTTTCCTCTTTCCAGTATAATGGGTTGTACGCCGGATTCAATTAATCGTAATGCAGCAAACAAGCCTGCGGGGCCTGCACCTATAATAATGACTTTATGTTTTGCACTGGTTACATCTTTATATTGTACCTGTTGGGTAGGCCGGTTAAGGAAAGGCTCATCAATAAAAGCCTGTACCGTAAGATTCACCCACGGCTGGCGGCTGCGGGCATCAATGGATTGCTTCAGCCTGTAAAAACCTGTAATGGCTGCAATCTTATGCCCGGTAGCACTGGAGATATAGTGCTTTACGGAAGTGTCGTTAGTTGCTTCATGCGGAAGCAGCTTCAAAGAAATAGTCTGTTGCATACTGGTTAGGTATTTATCCTAAAAACAAAAAAGCTGACTATACAGTCAGCTTTTCATTTTGCAAAAGTATCTTATTTATTTTCCTGATAAAGAAAAATTGTAAGCTAAACGTACACCAATGAAAGATGTGTTTACACTGTTTTTAGAAAAACCTTCATAACGTGCGCTCAGGTCGATTGCCGGAGTGAATTTGTAGCCGATGTTACCTGCATAAGTAAACGCAGATCCGCTTCCTTCACCTGTTGCAAACGTTACACCCAATTGAGGCTCTACATAAAAGTTGCCAGGGAATGTGTAACGGTAACCAGCTTTTACAGGGATGTAACCAACAGAACCAAGACCATTCTTTCCTGAAAAGTTGATGTAGCCAGAGGTTAACGTGATTGCATTGTTTTCGTCAATGTTGTAAGCATACTTCAATGTACCACCGATACCGAAAGAAGAAAATTTGCTGAAGTCTCCGATCGGGAACGCTCCATCCACACCAATACCCAGTTCTGAACTGCTTGCTTTTTTTGCGGTCTGTGCAAATGTCAGGGAAGCAAACATCATCGCGAACAATGCCAATGTTACTTTTTTCATAGTTTATAATTTTTCATTTAGTTGAGGGCGCAAGTTACATGCCAGAACATTCATCACCTACAATTTTATAATAATATATAACCGTTCATGTAATCACATCCCTTTCTGTGAGAAACTACAGCAACTAAAATGGAAGATCATCAACTGTGTCTGATGGCGGTGCATCTGCAATGAAGTAATCTGCCGGAGGCGGTGCGTCATTGCCCAGCTTTACCTGTTCCATTCTCCATGCATCCAGGTTAGTAATATAATTGTCCTTGCCGTCCTTAGTCCACTTTGTTCCTTTAATATTGAACATCACCTTTACCTCGTCGCCGATTGAAAAGCGGTCTGGCAATGCTGTTTTGTCCTGTACGCATTGAAATTTTACATAGTTAACGATCGTACGTCCGTTTATATCCTCAGATTTTTCTATAACGAATTCACGGGTTTTGAAAGTTTCGGTGCGTTGAACAATATCAAATTTGGCTACCAGCTTTCCAGTAATTTCAAACGACATATTTAATTTTTTATGCGCCAAAAGTAATGTTTAATAAAAGTTTGTCAGAAATAAAAAATTAAGGCCTGCGGAATTACAAAAGATGTATCTTCAGTAGCACATGAAAAACGTACCCGGACAATCACGCCCAGGCTTCGAAAATTAAATATCCCGAACACCCAACAATAATGTTATGTTTTTGTAATTAGATGATAAGCATGTGGATAACATTGCGAAAGAGACATGTCGTGAAAGAAAAAATGTTCCACGGAGAGATAGGTGCAATAATTGCTGTGATAAAGCACTTTTTTTATCAGGAAAAATTACTGGAAGTTTGTCGCAATATTCAATGTGTGTTTGGCTTTTGTTCAAAAAAATAGCTGAATTTAAATAGAGCGTTTAGACTTTAAAAAGAGGCGGAAAAGAATTTTTTGTTTGAATGGCAATACTGTTGTTCATCCGAAAAAAACAAGTGACTAAAAAATTTTTTTTTCAACATAAAATTTTGATATTCGCCCTCTTTCCCAAAAATATCCTTTACGAAAAATAGAGCGATTTTTTTGGGATTTTTTGCCGGTATAATATTCTTTACTTTTTATAAATCGTTTATTGTTACTATGGCCAAAACCGCAGAATCAGTTTGGATAAATTGTTTGAAGATCATTAAGGATATAGTGGAATGGCAGCATTTTAAAACATGGTTTGAACCTATTAAAGCGGTAGAGCTAAAGGAGAATGTGTTAATGATACAGGTTCCTAGCCAATTCTTTTTTGAATACCTGGAAGAACACTATGTTAACCTGTTGGCAAAAACACTGAAGCGTGAGTTGGGGAAAGATGCAAGGCTGGAATACCGTATTATGGTAGACAGCGGCAACAAAGGAAAAAATGGTTCAATGGATGTGCCTGCCAGCACAGCAAGGGTCTATGCAAATAATGAAATGGACTTCCCTTTAGTTATAAATAACCCGGTGAAAAATCCGTTTGTCATACCTGGTCTCAAAAAGATGCAGATAGATCCGCAATTGAACCAGATATACACATTCGATTCATTCATTGAAGGAGATTGTAACCGTGTACCAAGAAGGGCCGGCAAAACCGTTGCGGAAAAGCCGGGTGCCAATTCTTTCAATCCATTAGTTATATATGGTGGTGTGGGGCTGGGTAAAACGCATCTTGCGCAGGGCATAGGCAACGAAGTAAAACGCCTGCACCCAAACAAGGTTGTATTATATGTAAGTAGTGAAAAGTTCATCAACCAGTTCCAGGACCATAGCCGTAACAATGCTATTAATGACTTCATACACTTTTATCAGCTAATAGATGTACTGATCATAGATGATGTGCAGTTCTTTGCACGTGCGGAGAAATCGCAGGATGCTTTCTTTGCCATCTTTAACCACTTGCACCAGAGCGGTAAGCAATTAGTGCTTACTTCAGACAAAGCGCCGAAAGACCTGGACGGTATGCAAGAGCGTTTGCTCAGCCGCTTCCGTTGGGGGCTTAGTGCAGACCTGCAGGTTCCTGACTACGAAACACGTATTGAGATACTGGAGCGTAAGATGAAGAATGACGGCCTCGAAATGCCAAAAGAGGTGGTTAAGTATGTAGCATACAATATCAGCACCAACGTACGTGAGCTGGAAGGTGCATTGATCTCTTTGCTTGCCCAGTCTTCTCTGAACAAAAGAGAAATAGACCTGGAACTGGCGAAGAAGGTGCTACGCAACTTCGTAAAAACAAGCAGCAAAGAAATTACGATAGAAGCGATCCAGAAAATGGTGTGCGAATATTTCGATGTGTCTTATGATAAACTGTTACAGAAAACACGTAAGCGTGAAATAGTGCAGGCAAGACAGATCACTATGTATCTCGCAAAAGCATTCACCAAGAACTCCCTGAAAACAATAGGTGAGCATTTTGGTGGCCGCGATCACACTACGGTTATCCACAGTTGCCAGACGGTAAAAGACCTGATGGATACCGACAGCCTGTTCCGTGAAAATGTAATGGAACTAACACAGAAGGTACAGTTGGCGGCTATGTAAGATATAATTGGTAAATGGTTCAATTGTTATATTGTTGATTAGCAATATAACAATTGAACCATTTGGCATTTTAGGAAGAACATAAAATTTTAACCTTCCCATTCTTTTTTTTGGAATTTAAAACTTACGATTCTATATTTGCAGCCCTTTACGAAATGTAAAGTAGGCTGGTGAGGTGGATGAGTGGCTGAAATCAGTAGTTTGCTAAACTGCCGTACGGGTTAAACTGTACCGCGGGTTCGAATCCCGCCCTCACCGCAAACTAAAAACGCTCCGCAAGTAATTGTGGAGCGTTTTTGTTTTATGGTTATTGTGAAAGGAATAACGACGCGAAGTTTTTTAAACACATAGCAGCATAGGTACATAGACACATAGAATAGGATCATACCTTTTTATTAATAGCAATATTTGATTCATTCAAGAAAACATAAAACACATAGTTGAAATACTTCGTATTTCTTGGTGAATCTTCGAGTCTTGGCGCCTTTGTGGCAATCACATTCTTTGCTAGATTTGAATATGGTAAGATTATTTGCTGTGCTTATTGGAATATGCATATTAATTATGTTTGCCTGCTCCAGGCCGCAATACAGATCATACAATGATATTCTTGAGTTCGGCGTATTTGTGCGAAATGAAGATACCGTAAGTAAAACGGTATTGATCCTGCGAAAGAATCAACAATTCGTTTATTACAATACGAGGAAATACAATAGCAAGCCGGAAACAATTGCGTATAATGGCAAATACAGGGATGGCGGGGATACAATTTGGTTAATGTACCACAAGAATAAAAAGCCGGATGGTGTTGTTGATTATTTGATACGCGAAGTGTCGGGAACATACTTTATTCAGCCATTCGTGGATAACAGGCCACGCATGTTTCTGCGTAAAGTTAATGCCGATGGACGTGTTCCCTTTTAATGGTTAATTTTATTCAAACCTTAGCTATGCTCACATTTGTAAAAGCCGATTCCGAGAATCCTGATTTCATTTCTTTGGTGAGACTGTTGGATGCAGACCTTGCAAAGCGCGATGGTGATGAGCATGGGTTCTATGCGCAATACAATAAAATAGCCATGATCAAACATGCTATAGTTGCGCATGAAAACGGTGTGCCGGTTGCATGCGGCGCAATTAAAGAAGTAGCGCCTAGTGTAATGGAAGTGAAACGTATGTACACCTTACCTGGAAGCCGGGGAAAGGGGATAGCGGGTAAAGTGTTGTCTGAATTAGAAAAATGGGCAGCGGAATTAGGCTATATCAAATGTGTTCTAGAGACAGGCAAACGTCAGCCGGAAGCTATCCGCTTATATGAAAAAAGCGGTTATAAAAACATACCCAACTATGGCCAATACATTGGCGTAGAGAACAGTGTATGTTTTGAAAAAGAATTATGATCTCACACATGAGGAGCCAACGTCTGCATTAGCTGTTTTGCTGGCGTTACGCCCGTGCCACGCCAGAGTATTTCTCCTTTCTTAAATAAGATCATGGTAGGAATGCTTTGTACATTGTAGGCATTGGCTACAGCAGGGTTCTTATCTACATCTATTTTCAGAATAGTAACACGATCGCCTAACTGGCTTTTTACGTCCTGTAATATAGGCGGCATTAACTTGCATGGACCACACCATGTTGCAAAAAAATCGACCAATACCGGCTTGTCTCCCTTAATTATGTCTCCAAACGATGACTTTGCTGTTTCCATACACTGATATTTTTACGATAAATCCTGCTTGTCAAAGCTCATTTATTGTGCCAGTTTAGTATCCCTCATAGATAGCGCCAGATGTTGGCGTTTCATTTAGTTCTATTTTTTTCAAGCCAGGCAATACCGGCTTCAGTTTATCCCACAACCAGACAGCAACTATCTCGCATGTCGGATTTTCGAGGCCTGCAATATCATTCAGTACTTTGTGATCTACAATATCGATTACCGGAGCAATGGCTTCCTTCATATCCTTGAAGTCAATTACCCAACCTTCTTTTGTTAGTGGCCCTTCAATAAAAACCTTTAAACGATAAGTATGCCCGTGCATGTGGCGGCATTTGTGTTCTGCAGGAACATTAGGCAAAAAATGCGCAGAGTCAAAAGTAAGTTCTCTATATATTAACATGAATTAGTGTATTAATTTAAAAATTGATTGAAGTACAAATTACGAAGTACAAAAGGTGAGGACTTATAGTCACAACCGGCAACTCGCAGCTCACAGTTGTTGAAGAAACATAGAATCCTTAAGCGCTTATTCACGATTCACGTTTAATATCTCGCCATCTCCTTATCTACCTGTCTTGCCCACATATCTATTCCACCTGTAAGATTGTATAGTTGCCCGTAACCTTTTATGCTTAACCTGTCAGCTACAATACCACTTCTTACACCATGATGACAAATAACAACAGTAGGCGTGTTTGGGTTTATGGTGTCAAGATGTTTTAATATATCGTTCATGGGAATATGCAGGGAGCCGGCAATGTGGCAAATATCCCATTCGTCTTGTTCCCTTACATCCAGCAATTGTATTTGCTTTCCTTCTTCCAGCCACTGTTGCAGTAAAATGGGCTGCAACGCAATTACTTCATTCATTTGGCAAAGGTAATACGGGACTTTTTAATTTCACGCAAAGACGGCTGGTATCTCCGGCAATTCTGTCGTTTTAAGCATAAGGAACGTAAAGAGTTTTCTCGCGGAAAACACAGAAAACGCGGAATTACTTTTCTGTGATTTCGGCGTTTTCCGCTAGCCTGTCTTTCGGAAGAGCAATGCATCCTTGCTATTACTAATAAATCTCTCTATTTGCCGCATTTTCTCTATACAGGTCTGTAAATAAAAAAGCCGGAACTTAGTCCGGCTACTATATAAATTGTTTACATAGATAATACTACACCTTATTCATCACACCGATCTTATCTCCCTTCCAGTCAGGGAATAATGCAGCATCATTATTTATTCTAAGATGTTTATCAGCCACTTCACTAAACACACTTCTAAAATCTGTGGTAACGGCAAGGTCTCTTCCGTCAGCCAAGTTCTCTACTGATAGTTGCTGAATATTACCATGCACCAGTCCGCCATTTACATCATTGCCCAAAATGAAGTTACAAGATGCACGACCGTGGTCTGTGCCACCTGTGCCATTTTGCTTTACGGTTCTGCCGAACTCAGTCATCGTCATTAACGTTACATCGTCCTGGTATGCGCTGATGTCAGACCAGAATGCTGTAATACATTGGCTCAGGTCAGTTACATTACGCGCAAAAATGCCCGTGTCTGTTCCCTGGTTAAAGTGTGTATCCCAGCCACCAGACTCCGCAAATGCTACTTCCAGGCCTACATCCATTTTAATCAATTGTGCTATTTGTTTTAGCGCATTGCCCAATGCAGTACCCGGATAGCGAACGCCATTTGCAGGTACATAATTTTTCACATCTGTCTTTTGCAGCATCTTGATCGCATCGAAACTCTCTTTGCCGGTTTCTTTCAGCAATGAAGAAGAAGCCTGGTCATACAGGTCTTCAAAGCTTTTTGCAGCCACATTTGCACTCATCGGGTTACCCTTCATTTGTATGGCAAAGTCCTTCAGGTCATTGATTGCAATAGCTGCATTATCACCATAGAAGGAGCGTGGCATAGAAGACGTTAAGCTTACTGCACGGAAAGGTGTGGCATCATGCCCCAGCAATCCTACAGCGCGGTTCAGCCAGCCACTGGCAGCCCCTTTGTTGAAAGGCATACCAGACTCCATATAATCCTGTGCATCAAAGTGAGAGCGCGTAGTGTTAGGTGAGCCAATGCCATGTACAATTGCTAATCTCTTTTCGCGGAACAGTGGCTCAAATGCAGCCATAGAAGGATGCAGGCCGAAGCGTCCGTCAAGATCAATCAATGATGTACCAGTGCCCTTTTTGGCAGCAGACATAAACAAAGTTGGTCTTGCAGCTTGTAGATAGGTATCTGTAAATGGAGTGACAGCCATAAGGCCATCCATTGCTCCACGTTGGAAAATGCAAACCATTATTTTCTTCTTCTTGTACGGGCTTAATATTTTTTTACTGTCAGCAGCCCTTGCCATAAAAGAAGGCACACCACCGAAACCAACACCAAACAATGCAATTCCGCCTGCTTTTAAAAATGCTCTCCTGGATGACATAGCGTTTAAATTTTTTAATTTATTGAAAGGGGTTGTTTATCGTGAAACGTGAATCGACAATCGTGAAAAAAGCTAAAAAAATCAAACGTCCATTCACGACTGACGTCTCACGCCTCACGTTATTTTCTTTGATATTCCGGCGACCCGATTATAATCCCAATCACCTGAGACAATGTGTATTTATTATTGCCCCCTGTAGTTGCCATATCAGTAGCGGCGGGTGTATTGTTTTTAGCAACCGCTTTTGCTTTTATTTTTTTCATTTGCTGTGCGTCTGTATTTGCAGCCATAGTCATATCCTGCTCTTGCATAGCATCCGCACTGCCTTGCTGGGCTGTAACTGTTTTACCTGCGGCCTCATCTACCTTTTGCTGAAGGTTAGGATCAGTTAGCAACGGCACCAGTCTTTTGGTTGTTTCATCCGTATTGCGCTCCGGCATAAACAAAGCACTATATATTTTCAATGCAGCCTCTGCGCTTTCCGGTTCATGGTGTTGGTTCAGCGCAAGCAAGTCAAATTTTACACCCGGAATACGGTTTGATGCAAGTGCTAAGCCAAAGTTCATACGGTTCAGCAATGCACCCGTATTGATCCAGTATTGGCCCCTGTCAGGGAAGCCCGTAGGAGCCTGGTAGTAATACATTTTTTGTCCCATCTTATTTACCCAGTTAAATATCTGGTAAGGCTGGTTCACCTGCGCATTCAGACTGCGCACACTACTGATCGCAAGTTCAAAAGGAGATTTTGTTTTTTCACGCAACGCCTCTTTACTCCAGAACTCAGGAGCAGAAACCATTGTGATCAGTACCTCTTTTATATCACCATTTTTGTCCTTAAATGTTTTTACCATCTTATCTACCAGGCTTTGCGGAGGCGTGTCATTTACAAAACGCACTGCTATCTTTTTGCAGATAAAATTAGCTGTAGAAGGATGGTGCGCCAGCATGGTTAGCAACGTTACGCCCTCATCATAACCATGGCCTGAAGGGAACTTTTTGCCCAGTACTACTTTTTCAGAATTGTCGTGGCGGTTTACGGCAAACAGGAAATCACCTTCGTGTACAAATCCTCTTTCCTTCATCTTTTCTTCGCCCAGTTGTTCTAATGCTTTTCTTGCGCCAGCATTATTATTATACAAATTACCCATTGGGTAAATAGTCCAGCCTGTTAAGATCTTTGCCGCCTGTGTTACATCAGATTGAGTATAGCCGCCGTCTACACCCAGGGTATGTAGTTCCATTACCTCACGGGCATAGTTTTCGTTCAGGCCACCCATTCCTTTTTTGGGATTCTGTCCCTTCTTTGCTAACGCAGAATCATTATTCAGTGCATTGGCTGCAAAACGTTTTCTGAATGCGCCATTCCTGTTGTTATTCTGCTGCTCCATATTGGTATTCGTGCCAGAGCTGCTGAAGTTGTCCAGGTAGTATAGCATAGCAGGAGACTTGGCTGTAGACATTAGCAGGTCTTCAAAATGTCCCAGCGCATTCGGACGTATTGCATCTCTTTCATAGTTAGGAATAAAGCGGGCGCAATCCGGTTTGGTAAAAGAAACATTGAAGTGATTAAACCAGAACTCTGTCATTACTTCCTGCAACTGGTTTTCTGAGTATGCAGCACGTATTATTTTTTGATTGATAAACTGGCGTACAAGCTCCTGCTCTGGTTTGAAACCTTTTTCACGCATGTAGGCCTGTATCTTTTCGCGGTATTCTTTACGGTCTGTTTTTACGGAGTCTTTATCAACAACTCCATCTTTGATAGCTGCGCGGAGTACGGCGGGGCCACGTGGAAAGATCAATTCGATCTGGGGATTCGTAAGGTTCAGTGCATCGTAACTGCTTAATAATTGTTTTAGAGAGTCATCAGCATTTGTTGCAGTTAACTGTGCTGTAAACCAGTTTTCAAGGCCCTGCGCTACCACTGCGTCCACCTCTCCGGGTGTTGCGCCGTAAGTAAAGCGGCTAAGCAGGTGTGCTGCTGCCTGCCTGTCTGTTAGACCTGCCTGTTTGTAAGCCATACGAAATGACGACTTAGCTTTAGGCGGTGCATCGAAAAATGAAGAGAGTAGTACCAGGCCGATGGATATGAGCACCAGGCCAGAGATACGGGAAAACATTTTTTTCATACTGCTAGTTTTTTATCGTTTCTACCGCTAACCAGGCCCAACGTACATTGCGGGTAGCAATGTTTTTACGGATTTTAATAGTTAATGAAGGGATTGGGAATCTCAAACACAAGCTATAGACTTTTGCAACGTTAAAAGGTTTAGGAAGGCTTAAAATAAATTCACCGGTTATATGATGCTTTTTATAAATACATGAAAGCCTGTATCTTGCTGTATCTGTTGCACTACAATATTTCTACAGATTCACGGTGCACCTTTGATATTGTCTTTTTGTTTATTTTTCTGAAGAATTATAGCCAATGAAAGTATTAGTGATTGAAGATGAAAAAGAGCTGTCGAAAAGCATCTGCGCATATCTTGACGGAGAGAATTTTTTCTGTGAAGCTGCATTTGATTTTGATACGGCTATGGAAAAGATATTACTCTACGAATATGCCTGCATTATATTGGACATTTCATTGCCGGGAGGTAGTGGCATTACCTTGCTGAAGGAGCTAAAAGCAAACAATAAGGCCGATGGTGTATTGATCATCTCGGCTAAAAACTCTCTTGACGATAAACTGGCCGGGTTGCATGCAGGTGCGGATGATTACCTGACAAAGCCATTTCACCTGGCAGAGTTATCTGCACGTATTGCCGCTATTATCAGGCGTAAAGCTTTTGGCGGGCAGAATACAATATCGTTTGATCTGCTGGAATTAAATATCCAGGATAAAACAGCCAGTGTAAATAAGAAAGTACTAGACCTTACCCGTAAAGAATATGATCTGCTTGTATATTTTATCAGTAACAGGAATAAAGTGATCAGTAAAAATGCCATTGCAGAGCATTTATGGGGAGATGATATGGACCTTGCAGACAATTACGATTTTATTTACACCCACATCAAGAATCTCAGGAAGAAACTAATGCAATCAGGATGCCCTGACTATATAAAATCTGTATATGGTATGGGCTATAAATTCAGTATGAGTTAAAATGAAATTGTTTTCAAAATATAATCGCATCAGCCTGCTTACAACAGTAATTATATTTCTGTTGTCGAGTATTGCATTTTACTTTTTACTACGATACCTTCTTGTAGAACAGGTTGATGAAAACCTGGAAATAGAGCAGCGGGAGATTCAGTCTTATGTGAAGCTGCACAATAAGTTTCCTGAGACTATACAGGTGAAAGATCAGCTAACTGATTACGCAGCGGTATCTGTGTATGAAACTAAAAAACACTTTAGTACAACATGGATGTATGATCCTGACGAACAGAAAAACGGCTATTTCAGGCAGATCAGGTTTTATATGAAAATTGATGAGCAATCGTATCGCATAACCGTAAGTAAGTCGATGGAAGGAACGGAAGATATGATCAAGTCTATTATCATCATTACTGTTACGACTATACTTGTTATCCTTATCACAACTATTCTCATAAACAGGCTTGTGTTGCGCCGTTTGTGGAAACCATTCTATGGATCGTTAGAAGTTATGCGTTCTTTCCAGCTTGGAAGGGGACAAGCTTTACAGTTTCCTTCAACGGATATTGAGGAGTTTTCCCTGATGAATAATACACTTAATTCATCCTTGCAAAAAGCAGAGCAAGACTATTTGTTATTGAAAGAATTTACGGAGAATGCATCGCATGAGTTGCAGACACCGCTCGCCATCATACGCTCAAAACTGGACTTGCTGGTACAAGATGAAAACCTTACTGAAAAACAAGTGGCAACAGTACAAAGCGCAGATGATGCTGTGCAAAAATTGGCACGGTTGAACCAGTCTCTACTTTTGCTTGCAAAAATTGAAAATCTTCAGTTTGCTGAAACGAACACGCAGGAGATTGATAAAAAAATAGCCGACAAAATGGCTTTGTTGAAAGAGTTGTTTGATAGCCGGCAATTAAATATTACTACATCACTGGCAGAAGTGACCATAAGAATGAATGATATTTTGCTGGATGTATTATTCAATAATCTTTTCAGTAATGTAGTCCGTTATACGCCACCAGGTGGGAATATTAAAGTGGAACTTACAGAGACCTATTTGAAGATCTGTAACAGTGCCGCGAATGGTATGCTCGATAAAACAAAACTGTTTACCCGTTTTTATAAGCCGGAGCAGGTTGCATCCGGTAATGGATTAGGGCTTTCTATCATCCAGCAGATATGTGAAGTGTCGGGCTTTTCTATTACCTACTCATTTGCCGATAATGAACATTGCTTCTGTATTGTATTCAAATAAAAAAGGTGAGCATAATTGCTCACCTTTTTTGTAACAAACTTTATCGATCAGCAACTAGCTTTTCTTCTTAGCTGCGTCTTTGTTTTCTTTATAGCGCATGTCAGGAGTGCCGTCTTTTTTTGTGTGAACAGTTGGCTTAGTTGCAGCGTCTTTATTTTCTTTATATCTCTTGTCAGGAGTACCGTCAGCTTTTGTGTGAGCGGCTGTAGATTTTGCAGCAGCCTTAGTGTCGTCTGCTTTTTTAGTTGCATCTTGTTTTGTAGTAGCCGCAGTTGTTTTTGCAGCATCTTTAGCGTCTTTCTTTGCTTTGGTAGTCTGGGCGAAGCTGGAGATTGTCAGCAAGCAAGCGGCAAGCACACCCAATAACATTTTTTTCATATAATTATGATTTTTAGAACCTTAAGGTAAGTCTAAATACTGCCAAAATTTTGTTAACGGATATGAAGATTAGCTTAAAAAAAGATAAATAAAGGCAGGTTCTTTCCTTTTTTTATTTGCCTAATTGTTTAATTGTCAAATTGTTATTTATTATTTTCAAAAAACATAGCTTTCCTCCGTTGCTATAAGCCTCCGCATATGGCGCCAATGCCTGCAAACCCTGTATTGTTGCCCTGTTTTTTCCTTTCCTCCTAAGGCTATTTTGCTTACCTTTGCCTCCCCGAAATTTTAAACCGTTCGGGAATATTTTATGTTTCAAAATTTAATTGTTAAACACTTAAACGCAGACGCTCAGGATAGCGCAGCTCCGGCTGAAGCTACTACTGCGACACCAAATGCACCTGTAGCGGCGCCTGTTGTTACAGCGCATGATGATTTTGACTGGAGCATTGACAAACGTAACGTTTCTCATTACGCTGCAGACGAAAAAGCTAAGTATGACAAAGTTTACGACAACACTTTCATCGCTATTGAAGATGGTGAAATCGTAAAAGGTGGCGTAGTAGCATTGACTAAAACAGATGCTGTTATCAACATCGGTTTTAAAAGCGATGGTTTGATCTCTCTGAACGAATTCCGCGACATCCCTAACGTAAAAATTGGTGATGAAGTAGAAGTACTGGTTGTAGAGAAAGAAGACAGGCAAGGTCACCTGCACCTGAGCCGCAAACAAGCGCGCATTCACCGTGCATGGGAAAGAATCGTTGAGGTTCACAAAACAGGTGAAGTGGTTACAGGTACTGTTACCAGCAAAACTAAAGGTGGCTTGATCGTAGACGTATTTGGTATGGAAACATTCTTACCAGGTTCTCAGATCGACGTTAAACCTGTTACTGATTACGATCAGTTCGTAAACAAAACAATGGAATTCAAAGTTGTGAAGATCAACGAGGCTATCAAAAATGCCGTAGTATCTCACAAAGCTTTGATCGAAAGCGATATCGAAGCACAACGTGCAGAGATCATCAGCAAACTGGAGAAAGGACAAGTATTGGAAGGTACTGTGAAAAACATCACAGACTTCGGTGCTTTCATGGACCTGGGTGGCTTAGATGGTTTGTTGTATATCACAGACATCAGTTGGGGCCGTATCTCTCATCCAAGCGAAGTATTGAAGCTGGATCAGAAACTGAACGTGGTTGTTTTAGACTTCGACGACGACAAACGCCGCATCAGCCTTGGTTTGAAACAATTGACTCCACATCCTTGGGACGTGTTGCCTGAATGGATTCACGAAAGCGCTACCGTAAAAGGTAAAGTAGTGAACATTGAAGATTACGGTGCTTTCCTTGAAATTCAACCTGGTGTTGAAGGCCTGGTACACGTATCTGAGATCACTTGGGCTAATACTCCGATCAATGCGAAAGAATTCTTCAAATTGGGCGACGAGCATGAAGCTAAAGTTGTAACACTTGATAAAGAAGCTCGCAAAATGAGCCTGTCTATCAAACAGCTTACTGAAGATCCTTGGAGCACTATCGAAAACAAATTCCCTGAAGGAAGCAAACACAAAGGTTTGGTGAAAAACATCACTCCGTACGGTGTGTTTGTGGAACTGGAACCAGGTATCGGTGGTATGATCCACATCAGCGACCTTAGCTGGTTAAAACGTTTCAACCATCCTTCTGAATACACTAAAGTTGGCGAATCTATCGATGTTGTTATCTTAAGCATCGATAAAGAAAACCGCAAACTGCAGTTAGGACACAAACAACTGGAAGAAGATCCTTGGAACACGCTGGAAGAAACTTTCGGCGTAGGTACATTGCATGAAGGCACTGTTACTCGTAAAGACGACAAAGGTGCTATCGTTCAGTTAGGTTATGGCCTGGAAGGTTTCGCTCCTAACCGTCACCTTGCAAAAGAAGATGGTAAGAGCATCGGCGCTGACGAAACTGCTCAATTTGTAGTGATCGAATTCGATCGCAACGAAAAACGCATCGTAGTTAGCCACGCACGTATCTGGGAACAAGCAGCAGCCGATGAAAAAGAAGCTGTGAAGAAAGAAGCACGTGCTGAAGCTGATAAAACTAAGAAAGCAGTTAAAACTATCCAGGGTAAAGTTGAAAAAGCTACATTGGGTGACTTAGGTGCTTTGGCTGAAATCAAAGAAAAATTGAAGAAAGAAGAAGGTAACGGTTAATCCCGGGTATCAACAGATTTCTCAAAATACAGAGGGCGCATCATTTGATGCGTCCTCTTCTTTTTTATACCATGCTGCGTTTTGTAAAATTTTTCATACAGGCTTGTCGTTAATGTTTCCTTGTAGTTGTAATGCTTTTACTACACGGCATACTATTGGCTATAACAGGTGAACTAAACAAAAAAGCGTTTGTTGGTTATGCTCAATATCATCAGCAAATAGCCTCTGTCACATAAATAAAAATTGTATGAAGAAAAACACCCTGCTGCTAGCAGCTATAGCTGTTACTGTTTTATTGAGTTCATGTATGTCTCGTAAATCATCTGCCAGCCCTACGCTTGTAAACACCGCATGGCAACTGGTACACGCCGGTAGCCTTACTTATGATCCCAAACCTGGCGTGCGTATTATATCTATTAAGCTGTCAACTGATAAAAGGATAGCCGGCTTTCTTGGTTGCAATAACCTGTTAGGTTCTTATGAGCTATCAAAAGGGGATCATATTTCTTTTAAAGTCGCTTCTACTCAAATGTATTGCCAGGGCGATGCGATGAAGTTTGAAGATGCTTTCAACAAGGCATTAACCAATGCAAATAAATATAAGGTAGAAGGAGCAAGGTTATTCCTATTCCAGGAAGACGGTACACTGCTCGCAGATTTTAAAGTAATGAATAACTAATCATCTTCTGATAAAATGAAACCGGCTGTCGAAAGACAGCCGGTTTCATTTTGCACTAAACAAAAAAATGCCAGGGACGTATAAATACAACACCAATAGCAAAGAGGGATACAAGAATGATTATAGATGCCCGCCATTTATTAGTTTGTCTCCGAAATGCAATGAGCGCGAAAATAAGAGCCCCGATACCGATAAAGGAAACGTAATACTGGTAGCCGAAGTGGAATAATTCAATTAAGCCAAATAATGCTCTTGTTTTACCTGTGGTAGCAAAATAGTGTTGCGCAATTCTGATATTGATAACTGCAGATAGTATGAGTGATATAGCGCTTAATGCTAGCGATACAATAACATAACCACGGGTTTTACGATTCATACAAATCAGTTTAAATGGTAGCGGTTTAATAAATATAAACATTACTGTCCGGGTAAAGTCAATAGATAGTTGTCTGTAAACGTTTCCCGGAAAGGATTGTAGACGAAAAAGAATGGATTTAAAATTGGGCAGTTCTCTTGTCAGCTTTTTTAAGAGAAACGTACGGCCTCAGAAAAGCTGCGTTAAGAAAATTGTCATGAACGCCGGAAAAATCCATTGCTGTTTGAGCCAGGCGTAGCTAACCTACTTAATCGGTCAGCGGCGAGTTCAATGGATTTCGGCGGGCAGGACAATTTTTAGCCTGCTTTTCTGGAGCCTTGATTTTTTTGGTTACTTTTTGTATCAAGACAAAAAGTAACACCGTCGGTAGACAAATGGAAGCTTACAATTGAATAAGCAAATAAATTTCACTCGGACAACAATGAAATATAAAGTATTCCCGGTTGTATTTTCTTTTAACCTGTATGCAGGTTATATTTGAAAACTATCCTTCTTCAAAAAAATGTTATATGGCAGGTTCAAAAGTAAATATTATGTGGTTTCGCAGGGATCTGCGTTTGAATGATAATGCCGCCTTATATCATGCCCTTAAAAGTGAGCGCCCTGTTGTGCCCATTTTTATTTTTGATACAAACATCCTGGATGATCTTGAAAATAAAAAAGATGCACGCGTGCAGTTTATCCGTGATGTATTGGTAAAAATGCAGGAGAAACTGGAAGCAAAAGGAAGTTCGTTGGAAGTATATTATGATACACCGGAAAATGTATTCAGGTTACTGGTTGAAAAATATACGATAGAAAAAGTATTCGCCTCCCGCGACTATGAACAATATGCCATAGACAGGGACAATACCATTGCTGTGTTTTTGAAAAAGCACGGAGCAACTTTTTATACGGTGAAGGACCAGGTAATATTTGACCGTGCAGAGGTTGTAAAAGATGATGGAAAGCCATATACGGTGTTTACGCCATACAGTAAAAAATGGAAAGCAAAACTGACAGAATTTTATCTCAAATCATATCCAACAAGAAAATACACCGCTCATTTTTATCAGCAATCTCCTCATCACATTCCTTCATTGGAAAGCATGGGGTTTCAGCAAACTGATATAAACATGCCGGCAGCAGATGTAGGGGATGAGCTGATTAGCCAATATAAAGAACAACGGGATTTTCCGGGCATTCACGGAACCAGCCATTTAGGCTTGCACTTGCGCTTTGGTACCATCAGCATACGCGAGCTGGCAGCAAGGGCAAATGAACTGAGCGAGGTATTCCTAAACGAACTGATCTGGCGGGATTTTTATCACATGATCTTATGGCATTTTGAACACGTACGCAAAGGCCGCGCTTTCAGGCAGGAGTATGATCACATTAAGTGGAGTTACAGCGAAAAAGATTTTCAGCGCTGGTGTGAAGGGCAGACCGGTTATCCTATTGTAGATGCTGGCATGCGGGAGTTGAATGCTACTGGTTTTATGCACAATCGTGTACGCATGATCGTTGCATCCTTTCTTACCAAGCATTTGCTTATTGACTGGCGTTGGGGTGAAGCCTACTTTGCGGAAAAGTTACTGGACTATGATTATGCGGCCAACAATGGTGGCTGGCAATGGGCGGCTGGCTGTGGGTGTGATGCCGCGCCCTATTTCCGTGTATTCAATCCCACATTACAGGCTGAGAAATTCGACAAAGACAAGAAGTATATAAAGAAGTGGGTACCAGAATTGGATACGCCCGCTTACCCCGCACCAATGGTTGTGCATGAAGAAGCCAGGAAGCGCGCTTTGGAAGTGTATAGTAAGGCGTTGAAAGGGTGAGTTGTGAGTTGTCAGTTGTGAAAGAAGGCGCAGTATAAAATATACTCACGATTCACTACTCACCACTGACATGCTCTATTCACTATATATCGTCCCTTTATTAATCTCTACCTCAGGATGCAATTCACCATACACATTCAATAACGTATCTACTGCCTTCTTACCATCTGTACCGAGTTCAACAGAAAAGTCATTTACATATAAGTCGATGTGCTGACGCATCACATCCTCGCTCATCTCCTGTGCATATTGTTTTACATAGTCGGCCAGCTCCGCATGATGGTGCTTATATGCATACGCAACACTCTCTTTGATCAATGCATCTATCTGCTGTGTGATGGAAAATGGTATGCTGCGTTTAGCTACAATACCGCCCAAAGGAATAGGCGCATTGGTTGTTTTTTCCCAGTAGTCACCAAGGTCTACTACCTTATGCAACCCTTTCAGGTGATAGGTAAAACGGTTTTCGTGAATGATCACACCTGCATGCACCTCGTTGTGCAATACCGCATCTTCAATTTCATTAAATACTTTAAATGTCTTATTCGTCGCATTTGGATATGCTAGCGAAAAGAGCAAATGAGCCGTAGTATTTATTCCGGGTATCGCAATGACATTTGTACTATTGTCAAACGATTCTGTTGCAGCGTTCTCTTTACTGGTAATTAGTAATGGGCCAACGCCTTTGCCAAGTGCACCGCCACTGTTTAGCAACCGGTATGTTTGCAGTACCAGCGGCAATACACCATAGCTGATCTTAGAGAAATCCAGCTTACCCTCAATCGCCCATTTGTTAAGCGTTTGCACATCCTCTAACACTACATCAAAAGAAAAGCCTTTTGTATCAATCTTATTATTCACCAATGCATCAAAAATGAATGTATCATTCGGGCATGGGCTAAAGCCAAGAGAGTATTTCATAATGTGAATTGTCAATGGTCAATGGTGAAAAACGTAGCTTGTTGCTTTGACTATTCACCATTCACCATTCACTTTTTTCAGTTCTTCAATATATTTCAACAATACCTTATTCAGGTTCACAATAGCATCTTTCATACGCCAGTTTGCTTTGTTCCTTTCGCCTACATAATTACTGACCGCGCGTATTTGTATAAACGGCGTATTCGTTTGCCTGCATACATAGTGCAGCGCAGCACCCTCCATGCTTTCTATAACAGGATGATACTTTTCCTTTAACTGCTGTATACGTGCAGGGACGGTAGAAATTTCGTTAATCGTTACAGCTTTTACTGTTGGGAGTGAAAGCAGGTTGTGTGTTTTTAGCCATGTATTAGGAAGGCCGCCTTGTTCAAAAGGAGTGTCATCCGGGCTTTCCAGTTTCATATCGAACAAGTCTTTCCACACACCGTTTTCCTGTACGCCCAGGTCACCAATATACTCATCTGCTATGGCCAGTACTGCGCCTAATTCCATAGCCTCGTCAAACGTGCCTGCAATGCCTGCCTGTATTATCAGGTCCGGTTTTTCTTCCCCAATCAGCTTACTTATAGAAAATGCAGTGGCTAACATGCCTATACCACCACGGTGAAAGGATACACGTAAGCGGTTGCCCGGTGTGGAAAAAGCCGGGTTTATTTCCTGTGAGGCAGGTGTCCACTCACCTGTAGTAGCTGCCGTAATAACTACATGCATAGAGGCGCAAAGTTCGGTAAAAAAGCGCTTTCTGTATTAGAATAATAATTATACTTTCGGGGAGAGGCTATTTTGCTATATTGCATACAATCTGTACTTAATATGTCTAAAGCTTTCAAAAATCTGCTGTTAGTGGTTATTGGTGTAGGGCTGGGCATTATGCTGGCAACCAATTATTTTTCTGCACGCTGGCGTTGTGGTGAGAGAACTACTTACCGCGACCATAACCGTGTGACGGTTGAGATCTATCCCCGCTAATTCTTTCTACACTTTCCTGACAAGCACTACTAGGGCATTTCCATTGCTTCAATTAACTTTGCAAAAATTTTGAGGAGAAGCATGGTATATCTTACCCGACTTGAGCATTTTAATGCCGCTCATAAGTTATACAATCCCAACTGGAGCGAAGAAAAAAATAAAGAAGTATTTGGTATCTGCGCCAATGCAAACTGGCATGGCCATAATTTTGACCTGTATGTAACAGTAAAAGGCAAAGTGGACCCCGATACGGGCTTTCTTGTTAATGTAAAACATTTGAGCAAACTGATCCGGGAAAAAGTAATAGAGAAGCTGGATCATAAGAATCTGAACCTGGATGTTGATTTTCTGCAGGGCAAGCTGTGCAGCACAGAAAATATAGCAATAGGTATATGGGAACAACTGGCACCTTTTATGCCGGAGAATGTACACCTGCACTGTGTGAAGCTGTATGAGACGCCGCGCATTTATGTAGAATATTTCGGAGAGTAAATTGTTTCATCAGTTTCATACTGTTTCAAAGTTTCAGATTGAGACATGAGCGAATTGATGAGCGGTTTCCTGGCCGGCAATATTGAAAACAGATTATAGTATATTTATGTATTGTTCCTTTGAAACCATTGAAACAATGGAACACTGAAACTTTGAAGTAATGAATAATAAAGTTGCCGTATATAGAAAGGAACATTTTAACGCAGCACATCGCCTGTTTGTACCCTCGTGGACGAACGAAGAGAATGACCGTGTTTTTGGCAAGTGTAATAATCCCAACTTTCATGGCCACAATTACGAATTGGTTGTGAAAGTAGTAGGAGAGCCGGACGCACTAACGGGCTATGTAATGGACATGAAAATATTGAGCGATATTATCAAAGAGCAGGTGCTTGACCGTTTTGATCATCACAACCTGAATCTTGATACGGTGGAGTTTAAACAGCTTAATCCTACGGCGGAGAATATAGCGCGCGTGATCTATAACCTACTTCGCCCTAAGATAGAAAGCCACCTGGACCTACAGGTAAGACTATACGAAACAGAAAGAAATTTTGTGGAATATCCTGCATAATCATTTAAAAATTTTAAAGCATGGCATATAGAAAAGTGGAGCAATACGACGAGAAAGTAACGAGTGGCCTTATAACGAACTATAAAGAAGCATTGCAACTGCTTGGGGAAAATCCTGACAGGGAAGGGCTTGTAAAAACGCCTGAACGCATGGCTAAAGCAATGCAATACCTGACGCAGGGCTACGAGTTGAATGCAGTAGAGATTATACAATCGGCTAAGTTTAAGGAAGACGTAAGCGAGATGATCATAGTAAAAGACATAGAGTTATATTCTATGTGTGAACATCACATGTTGCCATTCTTCGGCAAAGCTCATATAGCGTACATTCCAAACGGATGGATAACAGGCCTGAGCAAACTGGCAAGGGTAGTAGATGTGTACTCTCGCCGCCTGCAAGTACAGGAACGATTGACATCGCAGATCCTGGAAGCAATTAAAGAAGCATTGAACCCGCTCGGCGTAGCGGTGGTAATAGAAGCAAAACACCTGTGTATGATGATGCGCGGTGTACAAAAGCAGAACTCTATTACAACTACTTCTGCGTTTGATGGCGAATTCCTGCACAACCACATTACGCGTAATGAATTTTTGAAACTGATCAGCGCATCTTTGAGCTAAAATAAAAGATGTGAAGAACAGGGGATAAGGTATAAGCTAAAAAAGGCCGCATTGCGGCCTTTTTTAATATCAGAATACTTAAAACTGATGCATTAAAATATTCCATATCTCACTTAAAAGGCGGCGAATAGCTGGGAAGATGCCTGCAACCTGTAGCAATAACCAACAATTTATCCATTCAACTATTCAACAATTACCTACTCCCAAACCTTACACCGCTACATACCTCAAACCTTTTTTCTATTTTTGCCATTCAATTTTTTTTACATGAGTAAACACGCCTACGTATTCCCTGGTCAAGGCTCGCAGTTCAGCGGCATGGGAAAGTCTTTGTATGAATCTAACGAGAACGCTAAAGCATTGTTTGAAAAAGCAAATGAAATATTAGGGTTCCGTATAAGCGATATAATGTTCAGCGGTACTGATGAAGAGCTGAAACAAACGAAGGTTACACAACCTGCCGTATTCCTGCATTCTGTAATAGCGTTTAAAGCATTGGACAATGCAAAGCCAGATATGGTTGCAGGCCACTCTTTAGGCGAGTTCTCTGCATTGGTGGCAAACGGCACCTTGCAGTTTGAAGATGCGTTGAAGCTTGTAAGCATCCGTGCGCAGGCTATGCAAAAAGCATGTGAATTACAGCCTTCTACTATGGCTGCTGTATTGGCATTGGCTGATGAAAAAGTAGAAGAGATCTGTGCTGCTGTACAGGCAGAAACGGGAGAAGTGGTTGTACCTGCTAATTACAATTGCCCTGGCCAGTTAGTGATCAGCGGAAGTGTGAAAGGAGTAGAAATAGCTTGTGAAAGAATGAAAGCAGCAGGTGCAAAACGTGCATTGATATTACCGGTAGGTGGTGCATTTCACTCACCATTAATGTCGCCGGCTAAAGAAGAATTAGCTGCCGCTATAGAAGCAACAACATTTAACGAACCTGCCTGCCCTATCTATCAGAATGTAATGGCTAAGGCAGTAACAGACGCAGCTACGATCAAGCAAAACCTGATAGATCAGTTGACCGGTGCTGTAAGATGGACGCAAGACGTACAGGCAATGGTAGCTGATGGTGCTACACACTTTACAGAAGTAGGACCGGGTAAAGTACTACAAGGCCTGGTACAAAAAATACATAAGGAAGCTGCAGTAGACGGAGCGAATTAATGTTAGATGTACGATGTGGGATGTACGATGTGTGTAGCTATTACTTTACATCGTACATCTAACATCTTACATTGTCACGCTTACAACGTAAGCGTACAGTTCAGCCACTCTCCCGAAATATCAGCCTGTAGTTTTTTATAGAATTGAATAGCAGGTTCATTCCAATCCAGTACCTGCCAGGTAATACCATTATAACCCTTTTCTTTTGCTTCTGTTATCAGTGCATCAAATAGTAGCTTGCCTATTCCCTTACCGCGCGCCTCTTCTGTTACTAATAAATCTTCCAGGTACATACGTTGGCCCTTCCAGGTAGAATAGCGTATGTAATACAGCGCGAAGCCGAGTATTATATCATTCTCCTCTGCTACAAATGCCCACCATATAGGTTGATCACTAAAACCACTTTCTTCAAAGTGATCCAATGTTACGGTTACCTCTTGTGGAGCCTTTTCAAAATCTGCCAGTTCCTGTACCAGCTCCATTATTCGTTTGCAATCTTTTCTTTCAGCCCTTCTTATTGTTATCATGATGAATCGAAAATTGTTTTATTGATATATGGTTTAATTGTTTGGTTGCGTTACGTACAATGAGGATTCACTAGAGAAACGTAACCGATGGGAGTTTCGCTGTTTACCTCCTTAGCACACGCTACAGTTTCTTTTTGTGAAAAAGCGCATTTGCCTTTAAAAAACTATACGTCTTGACTAATTGACAAATGACTTTCCTGACTCACCGCTGACTACTCACCACTCACTAATCCCGCTGCTTCTTCTGCACATCCGAAGGATAGTGTGTAACCGCTGCCGCCATGTCCATAGTTATGAATAATGTTATCTTCTTTTTCCAATCTCACAGCCTGACGGAAAGGACGTAGCCCGGCCCAGCTACCAATTACCTTCCTGCTTTTTAATTCCGGGAAGATCGCGTAAGCTTTTTGAAGTATTGCTTCTAGGTCTTCGGCTACTGTTACCGCCTCATAAGTATTCTCCTCGTATGTACCACCTACAATAGTTGCATCCTTCCGGGGTACGAGATAAGCCGGTGTTTGATTGTCTAAAAAAATGTGGTCAGGGAAACCGGGTTCCAGTAAATTCACCTGTCCCCGCACTGCAATAATACTTTCATCATTACAGAGTGTTCGGGAACCAAGCCCGCTGCAATTGACAACAGCATCAAATGTAGTGGCCAACTGTTGCAGATCGCTTATTACTTCCTGTTTAAACTCTACACCACGTGCGGTAAGATAGTTTTGTAACCAGGGCAGAAATAGTTGAGTTTCTATTAATGGAACAAACGCCTCGAAAGCTTTTGCATAGCCATTGAGTAATTCATTATCCTGTAGTTTTCTGAAAGAGCCATCCGGCATAAATGCCGTCCAGGTATCTTCATCATTCGCCCCGGGCTTTGCTGCCTTAATAAGCCTGCACATGCTAATGCCGCTTGTACTATCCTTCATTGTTTCTCTAAAGAATGTATAGCTTTTCAGTGCCCAGGCAATACCCCGTTTATCATTTCGTACATGATAGGGAAACCAAAAAGCCGCGGCACGATTAGAAGTAATGTGAGGAGAAAACTCCTTAGCATAAATAGTAACAGCATAGTTTTTTTGCAACAGTGCATAAGCTGTAGACATACCGCTGATGCCTGCGCCAACTACGGCAACCCTTGGTTTCATTTCAACGCCTTTCGTATTAGACAAATAAAAATTATCATTACAAATGTAACGTAATCTCAAGACGTGGCTGAGGCAATAATACTATGCTTAAAAATGAATAGATCAGTAAATGCCGATCTTGTTTTCCATTTGTATAATGCGCTGAATACGCAACAGCAATTCCTTTTGTATCACAGGTTTTTTGATGTACTCTTCCACGCCTAACTTAAAACTGTCGGTAATGGTTGCTTCATCTGTAATGGCAGAGATCACAATTACAGGCGTCTTATGTGACAGCTTGTTCTTTATTTTATGCACCAGTTCAAAACCGTGAACAAACGGAAGCATCAAGTCAGTAATAACAAGATCGTATAAGTGGGAATCGAGAAAGTGATTAGCTTCTTTCCCATCCTTTGCGGCATCCACTTCGTAGCCGTGCTGTTTTAATAGGTAGGTGATTGATTTTAGAAAAAGTACATCATCTTCTACCAGTAAAATTTTTGCCATTGTTACCCTCTCGCTTTATTAGTTAGTAGGGTATCTCAAAGGATATTGCTTTAATAGTAGTAGATAGAAAAAAAGCGACTTAATCAGCGGCGGTCCAGATACTGGAACGTCCCAGCAGGGAGAAACCACAAATGTAACCGCGTAATTTTAAAGAAGTGCCCTGCAATGTCAGCTTACCGCAATAAGTCTTCCCGGTCATTGGGTCATAAACACTACCGCCCTCATATTCATTTTCAGATTTACTTTTGGTAAAAGCCTTCAAAATGGGATAGTTCATGATAGGGGTGTTGCGAAGGTTTTCCTTTGGATTATTGACATCCGTTCTGGGTTTTCCATTAGCATCTGTAGGTTCCTTCAGCCATACAATCTTACCGTAAAGTTTGCCATCTGTTGCCCTGTATATCTCTATCTTAGACGTCTTCTCTGCATTATACCAGACTCTTTCTATCGGGTCCTTCTGAGCGCGCACCGTAATGGTTACAAATACAAATGCGAGCAACGCAATCAGGTTTTTCATACTTCACGGTTTACTGCAATATAACAAAAAAGCAGTGAGTGACAATGATAGGTAATATCATGCAACCCACTGCGTTAGTATTTTTAGTTCAATATTATGATCCGGTTGACGCTTATTGCCCGTCGTATGCCCATTTTATCCAGATAGCGCCCCAGGTAAAGCCGCCGCCAAATGCTGCCAGCACCAGGTTATCGCCCTTTTTCAGTTGTTTTTCCCAGTCCCACAGGCATAATGGTATAGTGCCAGCCGTTGTATTACCATAACGCTGAATGTTGATCATTACTTTTTCCGTTGGTAAACCCATACGGTTTGCCGTAGCATCTATGATACGCAGGTTTGCCTGGTGAGGAACCAGCCATGCAATATCGTCTGCGCCCAGGTTGTTACGCTCCATAATCGCCGCACTTACATCGGCCATGCCCGAAACAGCAAATTTGAAAACTGTTTTTCCTTCCTGGTAAGCATAGTGCTCGCGGGCAGTTACAGTTTCTATAGATGCCGGTTTCAGAGAGCCGCCAGCTTTCATGTGAAGATATTCAGCCCCCGCACCATCACTTTTCAGAATGCTGTCCATAACGCCAAGACCTTCCGTAGATGGTTCCAGCAGTACAGCGCCGGCGCCGTCACCAAATATGATGCAAGTATTGCGGTCCGTATAGTCAATAATAGCACTCATTTTATCTACGCCAACTACAATGACTTTTTTATAACGGCCACTTTCTATCAGGCTTGCACCGGTAGAAAGTGAATAAAGAAAGCCACTGCATGCTGCGCTCATATCAAAGCCCCAGGCATTTGTAGCGCCTATTTTAGCAGATATAAGATTCGCCGTGGCAGGGAAGACCATGTCCGGCGTAACGGTAGCACAGATAATGCAATCTATTTCTTTCGGGTCTAAATTTTTCTTTTTCAGGATCTCCTGTATGGCAGGTACAGCCATATCGCTGCTAGCCTTACCTGGTTCCTTTAATATCCTTCTTTCCTCGATACCAGTACGTGTTTTAATCCACTCATCACTAGTGTCAACCATTTGCTCCAATTCTTTGTTAGTTAACCTGTATTCAGGAACATATCCGCCCACTGCGGTAATAGCTGCTGTTATTTTGCTCATTTGGACTAATTCATTATGAATGTGCGCAAAGGTATTGACAAAATACACATCATCCGCCTGTAATTCAACCGGAACAATTTTTAGAGAATGGCAATGAAAAACATATTTTTGTCGTTCTTGAGATTCGTATGATAGCATTTGTTAGAGGCAGCTTTGTGCAAAAAAGCCCGGGGCAGGTAATTGTAGACGTAAATGGTGTTGGATATGACCTTCATATCAGCCTAAATACCTATTCGGCAATAACTGGCCTGGAAAAAGGTCAGTTACTGACATATTTGCATATAACTGAAAATAGCCAGACCCTGTACGGTTTTTTTGATCAGACAGAGAAACAGTTGTTTTTGCAACTGATCTCAGTATCCGGTATAGGCGCATCTACGGCACGTGTAATGCTATCCGGCATGCAACCAGAAGAGATCGCACGCGCTATTGTACAGGGCAACGTTAAGCAACTGGAAAGTATCAAAGGGATAGGTAAAAAAACTGCAGAGAGATTAATTGTTGAATTAAAGGACAAATTGGGTAAATTTAGTATGTCTGTAAATCCAAGCAGTTTGGCTATTCCTTCGGTAGAAACAGATGCCCTGAATGCATTGATAAGTTTGGGTATAGCAAAGGCCGCGGCGGAACAGGCAATCAAGAAAGTTATATCAAAAGATAATTCGCTGACCCTGGAAGACACGATCAAACTTGCACTAAAAAACCTGTAGCTTATCGAGAAGAAATTTACTTAATCATTTTACTCAGGAACCTTGAACCACCTATACAGAATTAACGCTTTATGGATCGCTTTGTGCCTGTTAGCTGTGTTGTCAGCCCCACACGCAAAAGCGCAGAAAACTGACTCGCTAAGATTTCCTATCAAAGACAGGAGGGGAGATCCATTTACTTGGCGTAACAGGAACCCGTTTGACCTGCCCGATACTTCCATCATCAAAAAGACGATAGAATACGATCCCAAAACAAGGCAATATTATATTGTGGAGAAAATAGGTAGTACTTACTATCGCAAGCCCACATATCTTACTTACGATGAGTTCTGGAAACTTCGTGCCAAAGAAGCAGAAGACGAATATTTTTATGAGCGTTCCCAGACTTTATTTGACCTGAATAAAAAAGTAAAGCGGCCAAAGATGCAGACATACAATTCGCTCTTTGACCGCATTTTTGGAACAGGGCCAGGCGGTAAGGCGGTGGATGTAAAGCCACAGGGTAACCTGGAACTAATGCTAGGCTACCAGGGCCAAAGAATAGATAACCCAACGTTGCCTGAACGTGCGAGAAAAAATGGTGGTTTTAATTTTGACATGAATGCCAACCTCAGTGTTACAGGAGGAATAGGTAACAAGCTGAAATTGCCGATTAACTATAATACACAGGCAACTTTCGATTTTGAAAACCAGTTGAAGCTCGATTATAAAGGATACGATGATGAAATAATCAAATCGATAGAAGCCGGTAATATCTCCTTTCAGTCAAAAGGTACACTGATGTCCAGTGCGCAAAACCTGTTTGGTATCAAAACGCAATTGCAGTTTGGTAAACTCTTTATAACGAGCGCACTTGCCAACCAACGTTCACAAAAACAATCTGTCGCATTGAAGGGTGGTGGCGTGGCCATTACCCTGAACAAAAAACTGGATGACTATGAAGAGAACCGTCACTTCCTTTTAGCACAGTACTTTAGAAATAACTATAACAAAGCAATGAGCAAGCTGCCTGTGGTAAATAGCCAGGTGCAGATCTTGCGCATGGAAGTATGGGTAACAAACAGGACTGGTACTACCACACAAACACGCGACATAGTTGGTCTGGCTGATCTGGCCGAAGTTACGCCCAGCAACCCCAATGTACATCCGACTACCACAAGGGCACTCCCGGACAATGGTTCGAACGACTTATATTCCTTTCTTGCAGGTAGCCCGGCCAACCGTAATCCATCGCTGATCAATAGCCTATTGCAAGCACATGGATTAACACCTGTGAATGATTATGAAAAAACATTTGCCCGCAAGCTGGCTGCAAACGAATATTATTTCAACCCGCAGGTGGGTTTCTTATCGCTGAACCAACAATTGCAACCTGATGAAGTGTTAGGTGTAGCATACCAATATACTTACAATGGCCAGGTGTACCAGGTAGGTGAGTTCTCGCAGGACGTTGCAGTAGATTCTACACAAGGCGTACAAAAAGTATTATTCCTGAAGTTGCTGAAAGCAACCTCACAGCGCATCAATCTTCCTATCTGGAAATTGATGATGAAGAACGTGTATTCATTAGATGTATTCGGTTTACAGAAAGAAGATTTCAAACTGAACATTATGTACCAGGAGCCAAGCGGTGGTACAAAACGTTACCTGCCGGAAAGTTCTCCTGCTGTAGATGGTAAATCATTATTATCTATATTAAATGTAGATCGTCTTAACTTCCGCAACGATCCTATGCCAGATGGCGAATTTGACTATGTGGAAGGGTTCACTGTATTATCACAACAGGGAAAGATCATTTTCCCGCTACTGGAACCGTTTGGTCGTGACCTGGATACGCTTGCGTTTGCGGGGCAACCTCAGTCATTAAAAAATAAATACGTCTATTATCAACTATACGATTCTATTAAAGCCATTGCACAAACCTATGCCAACCTCAACAGGTATGTGGCTATGGGATCGGCAAAGGGAAGTAGTAATGCAGAAATAAGCCTGGGCGCATTCAACATTCCACCAGGTTCAGTAACAGTTACAGCAGGTGGCCAGGTACTGAAAGAAAATATTGACTACATCGTAGACTATAATCTCGGTACGTTGAAGGTGGTGAACTCCGCTATCTTAAGTTCCGGTTTACCTGTAAACGTACAGTTTGAAAATAACGGGGCATTTGGCTTACAACAGCGATCCTTCTTTGGGTTAAGGCTTGATTATCTGGCAAGCAAAAAACTAACCATCGGAGCTACGATGGAAAACCTGAAAGAAAGGCCATTTTTCACCAAAATGAATATAGGTGAAGACCCGATCAACAATAGCATGTATGGGTTTGATTTTCACTATCGCTCAGATGTGCCGGGGTTGACAAGGTTGCTGAATAAGATACCTACCTATAAGAGTGCAGCCATGAGTACCATTACTGCCTATGGTGAAGCAGCGATCTTAAAACCTGGTCACCCTTCGCAAATTGGTTCTGGCAGCCAGGGTACTGTATATGTGGATGACTTTGAAGGTTCCAGTACAGAGCTGGACCTGCGATTCCCTTATACATCCTGGGCACTGGCTTCCACCCCGCAGGGTAATGGATTATTCCCCGAAGGGTCACTAACGGATTCTATAGACTACGGTATGAACAGGGCTAAGTTATCGTGGTACAATATTGAGCCAACACTCCAGGATAAATCCAACGCGAATAACCCGCTGCGTGGTAACCTGAAAGAGCTAAGTGACTCAAGAGTGCGTGCAGTATATACAAATGAATTGTTCCCGCAAAGAACAACGAATATTACCGATGTACAGACAACCACACTTGACCTGGCTTACTATCCTACAGACAGGGGGCCATATAACTTTGTATCAAAGCCAACTGAAATAGGTAGCAATGGTAAACTCTTAAATCCGCAAAAGCGTTGGGGAGGTATCATGCGTGCGATAGATCAAACAGACTTTGAAACGGGCAACGTTGAGTTCGTAGAATTCTGGATGCTTGATCCGTTTGTAATGACGCCGGGCACTACCAATAGTGGTAAGCTATACCTGAACCTTGGTAACGTAAGTGAAGACATTCTGAAAGATGGTGTACGTTTTTATGAAAACGGATTAAACACGCCTAACCAGCCTGCTGCTGTAGATAGTACCATCTCTACATGGGGTAAAGTACCGATCAACCCGATACAGTTAACCCAAGCATTTAGCAATAATCCGGATGATCGCCAGTACCAGGACGTTGGTTTCGACGGTTTGGATGATGCGGGCGAAAGAAGAAAGCGCGCCAGTTATCTTGCTAGCATTGCTAATAACTTCTCTACTGGTTCAGAGTTGTATTTGCAGGCATTTGCTGACCCGTCTAATGATAACTATAAGTGGTATCGTGATGGCTCGTATGACGCTGCCAAAACAGGGATCCTCGGCCGCTATAAGCAATACTCGAATCCACAGGGCAACTCACCTGTTGCATCCGGCTCATCTCAGTTCTCTCCGGCAGCAACATTGTACCCGGACAATGAGGACCTGAACAGGGATAATACGTTGAATGAATCTGAAGATTATTATGAATACCAGGTAGACATCAGGCCTAATATGTCTCCTACTATCAATAAATACATTACTGACGTACGTGAGGTAACACCGCAATTAGCTGATGGTACTACGCGTGTAGAAAAATGGTATTTGTTCCGCGTACCTGTAAGAGACTTTACCAACAAGATTGGTAACATACCAGACTTCAAGTCCATCCGCTTCATGCGTATGTACCTGACAGGTTTCCAGGACTCGGTGGTAATGCGTTTTGCTAAACTAAGCCTTGTACGCAACCAGTGGAGAAGCTTTACCTACCTGGTAGATACAACAGCTTCTTACACGCCTATACCTCCCAGCTCAGGTACTACAATGAATGTACTTGCTGTAAACCTGGAAGAAAACAGTGCGCGTGTACCTATTCCATACAAAATGCCTCCGGGTATAGAACGTGTGCAAACACTTAGCAACAATGGTGTGAACCTATTACAGAATGAGCAGTCCATGAGTTTGAAGATCCTGAATCTTGCAAACGGCGACTCACGCGCTGTAATTAAAAACCTGAATCTTGATTTCAGGCAATATGGTAAACTCTCTATGTTCGTACATGCTGAATCTATTACAGGACAACGCATCGTGAATGATGGTGAAATGAATGCGGTGATCCGTATTGGACAAGACTTCCTGAATAACTACTATGAGATCAAAATACCGCTGAAGGTAACTAAGCCGGCGGGACAAGGTATATCTGCACAGGATATCTGGCCTGCAGATAACAACCTTGACTTCTCATTGAATGATCTTGTAAGTCTCAAACTAAAACGTAACTCTGTTGCCTTTAGTCTCGATACTATATATAGACAGATCTCCGGCAATAAAATATTATCAGTAAGAGGTAATCCTAACCTGGGAGAAGTAAATGGATTTATGATCGGGGTGGAGAATGCCATTACAGGAACTACAACGCCGATCAATGCTGAAATATGGTTTGATGAATTGAGATTGTCCGAGCTTGATGAAAAAGGCGGGTGGGCTGCGCTGGGGCGTGTGGATATGCAACTGGCCGATCTGGGTAATATCTCTGTATCTGCAAATACATATACGGCGGGCTGGGGCTCTATTGAGCAGAGAGTAGGACAACGGGCGCAGAACGACATGTTCCAGTTTGACGCTGCTATGCAAATAGATGCAGGTAAGTTGTTGCCTAAGCGTGCATACATTGTTATGCCTGTGTATGCAAGTATCAATAAGACGATACTGACGCCGAGGTATGATCCTTACAATAAAGATGTGGAACTAAAAACGGAGTTGAATGGACTGAGTGGTAAGGCGCGGGATTCTGTGAAACGAACGGCACTTGATGTTACGACCATTAAGACGCTGAACTTTACCAACGTACGGTTTGGTAAACCTTCTATGACTCCTAAGCTTTGGAGCCTAAGCAATTTTGATTTCAGTTACTCCTTTATACGGTATGAACAGGAAAATCCGCTGATCCTGAAAAATACGATCACAACACAGCGTGGCGGCTTTGGATATACTTACAACGGGCGGGCGCATTATATAGAACCATTCAAGCGTTTTATCAGGAATAAGAGCCCGTGGTTGGCACTGGTGCGTGATTTCAATTTCAACTTGAATCCGACATTGATCGGCTTTAGGGCAGATGTAAAAAGACAATTTGGCGAGTATGTACCGCGTATTATAAATACGTATGACAACAAAGTGGACAGGGTAGATACGACCTATGATAAATACTTTACGTTTGACCGTTATTATAATTTGCAATGGGATCTATCCCGCTCTTTGAACCTGAACTTCTCTGCTATCAATAATGCGGTGATTGATGAACCGTATGGTAAACTGGATACAAAAGAGAAGAAAGATTCTGTATGGAAAAACTTCTGGTCTGGTGGACGTAATACACTGTATCAGCAAAAAGCCATTTTTGCTTACACATTGCCATTGGGCAAATTACCTTTGACTGACTGGATCGTTGCGCGTTACTCCTATGGTACAAATTATAACTGGATAGGTGCGAGCAGGCTGGCTTTGAACCTTGGTAATATATTGGAAAACGGGCAACAAAATACACTGAGTGCAGAGTTTGACTTTGGCCGTCTGTATAGTAAATCCAGGTGGCTTACGCAGGTAAGTGCACCGAAGCAGCCAAGGCAGCAACCGCAATTACCGCCAGCGGTAACACCACCGGCTGGTACAAATACAACACAGCCTATTGCCGACCCAATGGCAAATATTCCTACGCGTGAAGAAGTAGTAAAAGACTTGCACGGTAAAGCAAGACGTGAAGCGCTGCGCAAATGGAGACAACAAAAGAGAGAAGCGCGTAAAGCTGCGCGCTTGCTGAAGAATACAGGTACATCTGAACCGGGTACACTGGAAAGAGCCGGCGGCCAGTTGCTGACGATGATCAAGCATGCCAGCATTAACTATACTGCAAATCTGCAGAGTCGTGTGCCAGGCTATATGGATAGCACGAAGTTTATAGGACAGAACTTCGCCAGTATGCAACCGGGATTGGATTACATCTTCGGCAGACAACCAGATACGGCATGGTTAAATAGAAAGGCGGCACAAGGGGTACTTACAAGAGACTCTACATTTAACCTGATGTTCAGGCAAAACTTTGAGCAGCGTTTAAGCCTGAATGCTTCAATAGAACCGATACGGGAATTGACCATTGACCTGTCATTGGAAAAATCATTCTCTAAAGAATATACAGAACTCTTTAAGGATACAACAGGTACAGGTAAAAGTTTTGCGCACTTAAGCCCATATGCAACTGGCGGGTTCAGTGTATCTAATATTAGTTTTGGTACATTGTTCGAGAAGTATAATCCGAATGAAGTGTCGGGTACATTTAAGAAGTTCCAGGATTACCGGAAAACAATTGCAGACAGGCTGGCTAAACAAAACCCATACTACACAGGTGGTACTACACCTGATGGATTCCCGACAGGGTATGGCCGCTACTCGCAAGATGTATTGTTGCCTGCATTCCTTGCTGCATATATGGGTAAAGACCCGAACAGCATACCGCTAATGGGACAGTCAAATGCAAATGTGAAATCAAATCCGTTTGGCGGCATCAAGCCAAAACCAAACTGGCGTGTAACATATACAGGCTTATCCCGCATACCTGCATTGCAGACGGTATTTACAAGCATCTCGCTTACGCATGGCTACAATGGTAACTTAAGTATGAACAGCTTCACAAGCGCGCTTAACTTCCGTGATCCATTCCACTTAGGAGCGCCATCGTTTATCGATACCATATCCGGCAACTATGTTCCTTATTACCTGGTTCCAAACATTACCATGAGTGAGCGCTTCGAGCCGATCTTAGGTATTGATGTTACCACAGTAGGCCAGATGAACATCAGACTGGAATTTTTGAAGAGCAGGCAATTGAGTTTAAGCCTTGTTGACTTCCAGTTGAGTGAAGTAAGAAGTACAGAATGGCGTTTTGGATTTGGCTGGCGCAAACGTGGCCTCAACCTGCCATTCACATTGCCTGGTATGAAAGGAAAGAAATTGCAGAACGATCTGAACTTTACCATCAACCTGGCTATGCGTGACGATACACAGAGTAATAGCCGCCTGGACCAGGCAAATGCATATGCAACAGGGGGACAAAAAGTAATTAAGATACAGCCGTCGATCGATTATATTTTAAACAACAGGATCAACCTGAAGTTCTTCTTCGATCAGCAACGGACGATACCGTATATTTCTACATCTGCACCGATCACTAATACATCCGGGGGCTTGCAGATAAGAGTGTCGCTGGCACCATAAGAAAAATGTGCGATGTTAGATGTATGATGTAATGTTTAATCTCTTATGCTAAATAACAAAAGGCAGACATTTGAAAGTGTCTGCCTTTTGTTTTGAAGATATAATTAGTTACATCGTACATCTAACATCGTACATGTATTTACGATTTATGTAAAATGAAAGAGTTCGCTTGTGCCGTACATGTTACCACAAGATCATTGATACATACATGTGCAGGCAATGTTGCACAATAAAACGCAATGTTTGCTACGTCTTCTGCATGCAGTGGTTCATAGCCTTCATATACAGCTTTAGCCTTGTCTTCATTTCCTTTAAAACGGACACTGGAAAATTCCGTATCTGCTGCACCGGGGTGTATAGCTGTTACCTTGATCTGGTGTGGCAACAGGTCTATGCGTTGCGATTTGCTGATTGCATCTACCGCATGTTTAGTTGCGCAATACACATTACCATTCGGATATACTTCCTTGCCGGCTGTTGAGCCAATATTAATGATATGACCGCGTTTGTTTTTTTTCATAAAAGGAATGATCGCTTTAGATGCATACAGCAAGCCCTTTACGTTTGTGTCTATCATTGTATCCCAATCGTCAAGAGAAGCTTCGTCAAACGGATCACGCCCTAGCGCAAGCCCTGCATTATTGACCAGCACATCTACGGCTTGCCATTCGGCAGGCAACGTAGCTAAATTTTGTTCTACTGCATTGCGGTCACGCACATCAAAACTTAATGATAAGACTTCTGTTTTATGCGCCTGCCTTAGCTCTTCTGCAAACTGTTGTAATTGTTCTTTTCTTCTTCCTGTTATAATACACTTCCAGCCAGCGGCCGCAAACGTACGCGCTATTGCCTGCCCAAAACCGGATGTAGCACCGGTTACCAATATGATTTTCGCCATAATGAATTGAATGAGGAATAAAGGTAAGTGGAAAATGGGAGGTGGGTGAATTGTTACATGGCTCAATTGTTTAATTGTTGAAGGCTAATAGCAGAAGAAAAAATAGCTCGCGGAAAACGCAGAATGCGCGGAAGTCTTGCCAGATATTCCATATCTATCAAGAGCAGCGTTTCAATAATCGTTTAAGTGAGATATGGAATATCTTTTCTTTTTTCCGCGAGCTGATTATTGCTCAGGAAAGACAATCAATCTAACAATAAAACCATTAAACAATGCAGCCAATTATCTTATCAACACAATAGAACCCTTTACCTGTGCCGGGTTGTCCTTATAGTCTATTGCCTTGGCTACATATACATACGTACCGCTTGGCTGCTCTTTGCCTGCATAAATGCCGTCCCAGCCTTTGCCGATTTCAGAGGTTTCATATACCACTTCTCCCCAGCGGTTATAGATGCGGAAGTATTCCAGTTTTTTCATGCCCACAAGTATCGGGCGCATTACATCGTTGCGTCCATCTCCATTCGGCGTAAAACCGGATGGCACAAATATTTGCGGCCCTGTACGGAATACTTTTACAGTCATCTTGTCATCTGCATAGCACCCCTCTGGTGTAGATGCACGGACCGTAAGTATAAGTGAATCAATATTGCTGTCAAGGATCAATATAGGATCTGCTGTAGTACGCGTAGACAAACCAATGCCTGGCGACCATAAATAATTAGTGCCACCCGTTGCATGTAACTGCAAAGGCTGCCCGACTACTACCGATGTGTCGTTTCCGGCAAATGCTTTAACCGGAGGTATGACCACAACTTTTACAGAATCCCGGAATGGTTTAGGACAACCCAGTGTGTCATAAACCGTGAGGATATATGTGGTAGACGTTTGCGGTCCGGCTACTGGTGTTAATGTAGTAGGCCGCAAGAGTGAGTTGGTTGGCGACCATGTGAAAGAAGAAGCGACTATCTGCGCCCGTAATTGCGTAGAGCTGCCATAGCAAATGGTGGTATCTCCCGTTGCAACTGCCTGCGGGTAAGGAACCACTTTGACTCGTATGGAAGTTTTGTCTTCGCATTTGCCAAGATTAGCCTGCACATTATACACAATATCTGTAAGCGGCGCTGCCATCGGGCTTTTAGCAGAAGTACTGCTTAAGCCTGTTGACGGTGTCCAGTGATATTGTAGCGCATAGCTGACCGGGCTTAACCTGAAGCTATCTGTTTTACATATTGTAGTATCCGGTGGTAACGTTACTGTTATGAAGTCCAGTACGTTTACTTTTATAGAATCCGTATTAATACAGCCATTGTCATTCATCGTTACGATGTAAGTGGTTGTATCCTTTGGAAATACCAATGGAGTAGATGTATTTGCATTAATGATGTATTGGTTCGGTGTCCATGAAAATACACCTGGCCCATTAGCACGCAATTGTAAAGTGTCTATACTGCAGATAAGTGTATCTCTGAAGGGGAGGTCCATAATCGGTTTATCCCGCACATCCAGCAATTTAGATATAGTATCGATACAACCCTTGTCTGAACCTACTGTTAGCAGAACGCGATTAACACTAATGCTACTGTATTGATAAGTAGGATTTTTCAGGTGTGATGTATCTGCATTCGATTGCGGATCGCCAAAATCCCATGACCAGTAATTAACAGTACCGTACTTTGTAGTTGTTTTATCTGTAAACTTATAAGGCACCTGGTAGCAACTACCTACCACGGAAAAATCAGGAACAAAACCCGGGTATGTTTTTACTGTAGTAGTTGTAGAGTCTGCACACGCTTCCCCACGGTTCACTACCAGCTTTACCGTATAAGTGCCTGTATCCGTATATACATAAGTGGGCCTTGCCAGCGTAGAAGTATCCGTCGTTATGCCCGGCACTCCAAAATCCCATAAGTAAGAGTGGATGGCGGGTGAGGAGGAGTTATTTTCAAAGGTAAAAGAAAGACTATCGCAGTTAACGTATGTGGGGTCGAGCTGTGCCGCAGCCAGCGTACAGTTACCTACTACTACGTGTAGCTCTTTTCGCGTAGTGGCAAGAAATCTGCCTTGCCTGTACTCATCTACAGAAACGGAGATAACATATTCACCCGTAGCAGATGGCGCTTTACCAGAGATAAGGCCGGTCTTTGAATTGATCGTAGCATTTGTACCAAACGGATTGCTATATGTGTAACCGCTAGGATAGCTGATCGTATTATAAGGTGGAGGTGCTGAAATGGAAGGAGTTGGGTTGCCGCTACTACCACCATCCAGTGCCGGAGAGTAGTAATACACCAGTGAGTCGCCGTCTATATCTGTTGCGCTATAGTCCAGTGTGAAGGGCTGGTTATAACACACGATAGCAGTATCCTTTTCTGCAAAAACAGGTGAATTGTTTTGCGGAAAAGTCTGGCTATTGGCTGTGCCCGGTATAGTAATAGAGTAAGTATTGCCCACCCTGTTAGAAGGAGGTGTTACATTATTAATGCCACCTATGCGGCAGCAACGTTGAAAGCTGAGTGTATAAGGCGCAGAACTAGGTGCCAGTTCGATCGTTGTTTCATAATGCAGGATCACATAACACACTGAAGGAGGGTTGCTCATACACGGGTTAAAAGTTGTTTTTTGCAGCGTGTATTGGTTCACCATTGGTGCAGCAAATATTTGTGCCTGTGTAGACGCGCCATTATATACAGCAATATTGATCACAGGATCATTCTGGCCAGGATTAGGCGGGTTACAATCACGGTACACTTTCAGCGTCACCTTATATTGTAAATTCCCACTGCCAGTCGTTCCCAGGTACTCATAGTATATCCATCCGCCCTTTATATGGTTAGCAAATAAAGGAGGTCCGATCAGCACTAAGATCAACAGCGTCAAAATATACTTCATTCCTTACGGGTTAATTCGGATTAGCCTATATTATTGATTGATAAAATTCTGCAAGAACCTGTTTACGTCCGCGGGAGACTCCCACATGCCCATATGCCCGGTGTTTTGTAATATATGTATATACGCTACTGCAGGCAGGTGGGTTTGTTTAAGCACATCGTTTAGCGGGGCGGCAACATCTTCCGTACCAATGATAAATAAAACACTTTTTCCGCTGCCTGACAAAATTTTCGTTCTGTCGGGCCTGTTCATCATAGCAAAATAGTATTGCTGTAATGCTTTATCGGTAAAACTTTGCCCCCGCTCTATCAGATCCTCTATTTCATCATTATGAGCTTCTTTGAATTTTTTCGAAAATAAATTCGGCGTCGTGATCCTGATAAAAGCATGTCCGCCATTTTTACCAATAATCTCAATGCCCCTTTGCCGGTTTTTCTTTTTCTCCTCATTGTCAGCATAAGCTGTTGAATGCACGAAACCGAATGCAGAAATAATAGCCGGGTACTGTTCCACAAGGGCAAGCGCTATATACCCGCCCATACTATGACCAATGACAATACATTGATCTATGCCTTCATGCTGTAATAATCCATACACACATGCCGCCAAAGCTTCCATACTAAGTGCATGTGTATCTGTCAGTAAATCTGAACGGCCGGATCCTGGTAAGTCTGGAACAATAAGCTGGCAATGTGATTGTAAAAAATCCACTTGTTTACGCCAGACATAACTGTCCTCCGCAAAGCCATGTAGTAGCAGAACCGGTTTGCCTTTGCCGGTTTTCAGGTAGGCAATGTTATGTCCGTTGTAATCAAAACTGCAATTCACATACGATGTCACTTCACCGGTTTTCATGTCATTCAGATTCAGGTTAATGAGACGCAAGACGCCAGTATCTTACAGCCATTAGTATAACCAACGGAAGTAATGCAATGTTTAATTGTTGGGGTAAAAAGAACCAGCAAAGAACCAGCAGGATCTGTAAAACGGCAGCAATCTTAAAATATTTACGAAGCCATTCCGGTCTTTTCCAGATAAAGAACCCGGCAATAATATTGGTAGGCAATGCCCACAGCAGGTTATAATTAGTAACACACGCCTTGTGGTCTGTGCCAAACCACATAAACAAAAGCAAAATGCCCGTTAGTCCTGTCAGGTAGATCAGGATTGAATCCAGTAACAATGTGATCTTTTTCGCAAAAGAATTGCCTGAAAAAGAAATGGCTAAAATTATAATAGCAACAATTGTAAAAGCGATCAGCGGCGTATGCCTGTTAGACGGCGCATCCTTAGCCGGAGCCTGGTATAAGAATCTTTTTGCAGATACGATAGATGGTAGAGTGTTTGTATGCGAACTGTCAATTCCTTTTTCAAGAAAATCCGGCAGGAACATACTTTGCTGGATATCCATTTTTGCATCTACTTTACTGCCTAGTAAAATGTCTATGCCCAGTTTACTCCACGGTTGTCCACCTTTATCTAGGTAGCTGTATAGTTGATTGCGATAAGTGGTTCCTTCCTGAACCAGTTTTTTGTCAGAGGTATAACCCGCTACATTTTTGTTCAGCAAGTCCCTGATACGTGTGGTGCAGTTATCAAATAAAAAATCGTATTGATAATACTTGTTGTCCCCGGCAAGATTTGTTTTCAAGGCATTGAGTAACGCCACCTTTTGTGCGCAAGAAAGGTTTAGTTCTTGTTCTACTACACTACGTTGTTCATATTGGTAAGCAGCAATGAATTCATTAAAATTTTCTACCGATAAAAAATAGCGCAACGTGCCCCGCGTAAACTTCGAATAAAAATTAGGGTCATCAAAATCAAATGTGCCGTAGTTGAAAACAATATCGCTATAATGAATACTGTCTACAACGCGGATAGCGCTATGTCCAAAGGTGGAATATAACTCTTCACCTGGTCCGCATGTTAAAACGCTTATTCTCAGTCTGCAGCTATCGGTTTGCGAAAAACTCTTTTGGGCAGAAAAAAGCAGAAGAAATAAACAACAATAAACCCAATGTTTCATCTGTCTGGTTTAGGGAACGGAAGTTCGGGCATTTTCGGGAATACAAGTGCTAAATTTTCTTAAAGCTTATAGGATGTGTAGTATATAGGGTTTATAGTGTAGACAAAGTATAAAAAGGAGTACCAGGGCGATTCTTTTACCACATAGGGAAGTTTTAGTCTTATCAGTAATGGCAGAATTTGATTTATTCAAGAGGGCATAGATCATATAGGGGAAATACTTCGTATTTCTTGATGAAACCTTTTTTGTCTTCGGGCCTTTGTGGCAATTCTCTTTCTTCTCTTTGCGTGAAATGTGGCAAAAAAATAGGGCAGCCTCTCAGCCACCCTATCAACTATATCAACTTTATAAACTTTAAAGCTCCACCTGGTTTTTCAGTAAGTCTTCAAATACATCGCGCTTGCGTATTAAGTGTATCTGCCCCTCTTTCACCAGTACTTCAGCCGGTTTATAACGGGAATTAAAATTGCTGCTCATCTCAAAGCCGTATGCACCTGCATTGTAAAACACAAGAAGATCGCCTTCTCTTACCTCATTGAGTTCCCTGTCCCACGCAAACGTGTCCGTTTCGCAGATATTTCCCACTACAGCATAATGTTGTTTAGGGCCATTGGGATTGCTGATGTTTTCAATGCGATGATATGCATCGTAAAACATAGGCCTGATCAGGTGATTAAAACCACTGTTTACACCAACAAACGTAGTCGCATTTGTTTGTTTCAACACATTTACTTCAGTAACCAGGTAACCTGATTCACTTACCATAAACTTACCCGGCTCAAACCACACCTGTAATGGCTTACCATTTGGATTAGGGTGATTTGCAAATGCCTCGCCTACCTTTTGTGCTAGCAGGTTAATATCTGTTTCATGATCACCGTCTTTATAAGGTACTTTGAAGCCACCACCAAGGTCAATAGATTCCAGTTCTTTAAAGCGCGGTATGATGCTGAATAAAACTTCAATGCCTTTTACAAACACATCCACATCCTTAATCTCGCTACCTGTATGAATGTGCAGGTTGCGAACAAAGATGTTATTGGCTTCTACCACTTCCAGTATCTTTTCTATTTGGTCTACCGGTATGCCAAATTTACTTTTGTCATGGCCCGTAGAAATTTTAAGATTACCGCCTGCCATAATATTAGGACGCAGTCGCAACCCTACAGGGTATGAATGACCATAAGTTTTGCCAAATTTTTCCAGGTTGGAAATACTGTCAATATTGATATGTACGCCCAGTTCTTTTGCTTCCGCTATTTCTTCAAACGCAATACCATTCGATGTATATAAAATACGGGCAGGTGTAAAACCAGCATGTAGCGCTAGCTTCACCTCGTTGATAGAACTACAGTCTACGTTAGCGCCCAGCTCCTTAATGTATTTTAAAATATTGATGTTCGTGAGAGCTTTGCTGGCATAAAAGAATACAACATCCTGTCCTTTAAATGCAGTAGTAAGTTTCTCGTATTGCTCCTTTATTTTTTCTGCGTAATACACATAAACAGGCGTACCAAATTGCTGTGCGATGCCTGCCAGTTGTTCGTTGCTTAAGTGGTTCATGCAGCGAATATACAGCGAATCGTGAATCGTAAGACGTGAAACGTGATCAATGTGAATGATGAGTTGTCAGTTGCAAGAAAAACTTACGAGTGATAGTAAGACCTATAAGGTTTTTAAAACCTTATAGGTCTTTATTGGACTATTCACGATTGTCGATTCACGTTTCACGATAATACCCTGCTACCATTTCCTAAGCTGTTGCTTTTCAAACATCCACTCTGGTGTTTGTATCTTACCGGGAGCAGTTGCATCGTACCAGGGACTAAGCTTGCTATTGTTAGGATTTACAAGAATATGTATGTCCTGTGCAGGCATATAGCTCTGTGCCAATAGGTATAGCTTATGGCCTGCCTCATTCTGTACCACGCGCATCACAATAACTGCATGGCCAGGAAAGCCTCCTTTGATCAATATATCTCCGGGCTGAATATCAGTGAAAGCCGATTGCTGTCTAAGTTGTTTTTCCAGTGAATGAGTGCCACACAAGGAAAACACATTGTTCATGTAGCGCATGAAGTGATCACGTGTATAAGGGGTAGTGAACGTATATGATTTATTGTTATCGTCTTTAAAAACAATCTCACTGTATCTCTCTTGTGCATACAAATATTCGGCTCTCAATCGCATTACAGCGTCTGCGCATTGTTGCAGATCTTTATTGCCAACTGAAATATCCAACACGGCAAATTGTGCCTGCTGATTACGTTTCAGGCTTCCGTCATATAAATACACTGTTTTATCTTTCTTCAAAGCAACCTGCGATAGCCAAAAACCAAAACTTCCCAGAGAAGCGCCAATCGGCCTATAGCCTTCCGGTGCGGGAATCTCCCCGGTGGAAGTGTAGATTTTATTGGTTGGTGAAATGTTTTGTGCATTACCGGATTGTTCCTGGCACGCTGTAAAAGATAAAAGAAGTACAGTTGTAAAAGCAAGTGATTTCATCAGGTGAACATTTGGGGAAATGAAACGCATGTCCATCCTGTTTCCATAAATGAAGTTGTTAAAGAAAAGGTGCTATCACTAAGGCACACGCTGTTCGATATATTAGCGGAGCGCATGTCGAACGCAGATCGTAAGGATGTATATCCTTTTACCGGATTAAAAATCCGGTTTATCTATTGCTCGACATATCCTTCGGAACATGGCGAACAGCATATGTTTCATCATCACAAATTGTGATGATGAAACATTATTAAATTTTATTACCTCAGTACGTCTTCATGCGCTTGCGGGTAAAATACCTGGACAATAAATAAACCTGACAGGTCTTTAAGACCTGTCAGGTTTCTGCAACTACCATCAAATAAAAAAGCCGCTTATTAAGCGGCTTTTTTTTATTCTTTATCCTTTCCAGGATGTTCGTTTTCATTGTCGTTCTCCTCTGTGTCTTCTTCAGATGCTGGCTCTTCCATCCCTTCTATATATTCTTCGTCCTCATCAGCGTCTTCCATTACCTCGCTATCTTCTTCCAATGCTTCTGCTTCTTCTATTTCTTCATCAGTTGCTATTACGTCTTCCGTTTCGTTTTCCTCTTCTATTAGCTCATTGTCTACAGCTTCTTCATTGCTATAAGTTTGTTCCGCATGTAGCGTCTCATCTTCTATACTTTCAGGTTCTTTGGCGTTTTCGCCTTCTTCTTCAGCATGTGGTACAAGATCACCATTGGTGTCTACAGCCAACGCTTCGTCAGCTTCAGCCAATGCCGCTTCTTCCTCTTCATCTACCGGTATGCCGTTTACAATAGTAGGCTCAACCATTTGTTCCGCCAGTATTTCTTTGATCTTTGGCAAGTCGTCGGCAGAGTTAATGCCAAAGTAATCCATAAAGGTTTTAGAAGTGGAGTAGATCAGTGGTTTGCCCGGTAACTGGTCGTTACGGCCAGAAATAATGATCAGCTCCTTTTCCAGTAGCTTCTGAATGCTATAATCACTATTCACCCCACGGATCGCTTCTATTTCACCTTTTGTAATAGGTTGTTTATAAGCAATGATCGCCAATGTCTCCAGTGCTGCATTTGACAGCCGTTTCAGGAACTTGTCCCCGTTTAGCTGCGCTATAGTTTTGTGATAATCTTTTTTAGTGAGAAATTGCCAGCCACCACCGCTTTCGCGTACTTCAAACGGGTAAAACTCTGAATCGTATTTTTCCCTGATCCCCTCTATACAGCTTTCCACCTGGTCCAGTGTAATGCGCTTTTCCATAAAGCCGAAAGCATTGTTGATCAGCTCAACAATTTCAAGGCTTGTCAGCGGTTTTTCACTTGCAAAAACCAATACTTCAATGTGTGGAATGATTTCAGATAGCTCCATGAAAAAATTTGAAAATTTGAAATTTGAGAATTTGAAAATAAGGCATTTCAAATTAACGCCGGCCATCTGGATACAAACAACCCATTTTCAAATTTTCAAATCAGCTCATTTGTAATTGAATTATCCCTGTAATGCTGCTGCGCCGCTTACGATCTCTGTAAGCTCGGTAGTGATAGCTGCCTGGCGTGCGCGGTTGTAAGAGATTTTCAATGATTTCAGCAGTTCATTTGCGTTCTCACTTGCTTTATCCATAGCCGTCATACGCGCACCATGCTCACTTGCGTTAGCGTCCAATACCGCTTTATATAATTGTGTATTCAGGATTTTAGGCATCAGTTCCGCTATCAGCGTTTCTTTTTCCGGTTCGAAAATGAAATCAGCTTTAGCACCGCCATCTTTCTGCGCTACTTTAGGAATAGGCAGGAATTGTTCTGACAGGAAGCGTTGTGTAGCCGCGTTTTTAAATTCGCTGTACACAATATCGATCGCGTCAAATTCCTTGTTTTCAAATGCCTTAACTGCGGCTTGTGCAGCAAGCTGTACATTTTCAAACGTCAGTTTCAGGAAAATATCTTTGTAAGTATCGTTTGTTTTATAGCCTGATTTAGTCAGGGATTCCCAGCCCTTTTTACCAATGTTCCAAATAGTCACATTGCCTTTTGCATATTGGCTGGCATATTTATCTTTTATTACCTGCTTAGTCGTTTTTACTACGTTCGCATTGTAAGCGCCTGCCAGGCCACGGTCGCTGGTAATCACGATCAACAACACTTTTTCAACGGCACGGTTTTCAGCAAGGCTCATATTCAGATCACCTTCTACGTTGCTTACGATATTGCTCAGCATTTCCTGCAACTTCTGCGCGTAAGGCCTCATTTGTGTGATAGCATCCTGTGCGCGGCGTAATTTAGCGGCACTCACCATTTTCATGGCTTTTGTGATTTGCTGAGTACTCTGTACAGACTTGATACGATTACGAACTTCTTTTAACTGACCTGCCATTGTGTATTGTATGTTTAATGCTTCAGGCTCAATGTTTACAATAGTTGCAGACAAAATCGCCTAAAACGGGAAACCTCAAATTGGCTGCAAAAGTAGCAGAAAACACCCGAATTTCCACTTCTCTTATCAAAAGATTTTAACACCTTGCCAAGAGCAAAAAAGAGAATATTTATTTATTGATAATCATCTATTTATAGATAGATAATTATTTTCCTTTCTTTCTGTCCGGCTAATTTGAAATGAACAAGATTGGGTCACTTTTCAGGAGGTTTTATTAAAGTAATAAATAGGTCTTTTGAAAGTGTCCCAATCTTTTGAACGCTTTTATTTCAAATTTTAAATCTCAAATTTCAAATCCCCATACCAAAGCGCTAATTTTAGCGTTCTAATTACTGTTTCCTTCCCGCTTTAACCACGCATTTTTTAAAAAATAATTTTATGGAGCAGACAATGCAATCTCTCTCTCAGAGAGGGACGTATCGCGTTTCCGCGTTTACGCGTGTGTTATGGTGGTTGGCAACCGCAGAAAAAGAATTGTTGGAAGATTGTGTAGTGGACAGAAACCGGTATGCCATTACCGGGATGATGGTACTGGGAACCTGGTTATTTGCAACACTGGCCTGGACCTTTTTCTTCATTACAGTGGCACATTCTACCTGGCTGGCAGTTTTGCTGGGCCTGTTTATGGGAGGTATTATTTTAAGCATAGACCGTGCTTTGATCAAGGGTATTAATGCTGCTAATAAAAAGAAAATACTCCCCCTGTTATTCCGTGGGCTTTTAGCCTGTACCATCGGCTTTTTTATGGCGCAACCTGCACTCCTGTATCTTTTTGACAAAGAAGTGCATCTGCAAATCTCCCTGGACAATGAGGCAAAGAAAAGATTGAAATCGCAGCAATTGGATTCTCTGTATAACAATAGTCGCAAAGAGCTGACGCAACAAAAAAGTGCCCTTGAAGGGCAGTTGCAACACAAGTATGCGGAAGTATCTCAGGCACGTACTGCTTTTATAGCAGAAACAGATGGCACTGGTGGAAGTGGAAAAGTGGGGTTGAAAGACATTGCACGGGCAAAACAAAACGAGTATGAAAAACTGGATAAAGAATACGCTGCTTTGCAGCAGGCAAGTACATCTCAATTGCAGTCCACAGATAGTGCATTGGCAGTGATAGATGCCGCCAAAGCGAAGGAGCTACAGGCTTTTGAACAGTTGTTGAATGATGGCTTCCTTACACGGATAGAAGCATTGCAGCACCTGGTGCAAAACAATAGTGCAGTGCAGATCCGCTATTATTTATTAGTTGCTTTGCTGATGCTGATAGAGCTGATGCCGGTGATAGCCAAGTATCTGCTTCCCTCCGCAACGTATGATGAAAAAGTACGTTTGCGTGAAGTGATGGAAAGAGAGATTGTACAGCAAAATACGGACAATGAAAAGGCGTTGAAAGAACTATATAATCGCCTGGCGTTTGAGCAGGACGCCACATTTATCCGTACATTTTTCAACGAAAGCGAAGCGCACCGAAAGCAAAAGCTGGATGAAAAACTGGCCTCCTGGCAACAGGATGAAAACAAAAGTTTCGACAACGTGTGGGATAATGTAAAGAAGGATATGGTGAGTAAGCAGGAGAATTGAAAATTGTTTAATTGTTATATGGTTAAATTGTTTTTAGAAATACGTTTTTAAAAACGCAGTGCGACAGGATCCGGAAAGGATAGCGATGCAGAGATAACAACCGCTTCGGCAGATGGAAGTGGGCGATGGCCAGTTGGGCAGCCTAAGTGACGGGAAAGATGAGGATGTCAGAAAGAAAATCATTGTTGTGCACGTAAAATCAATAGATGGTTGTCTGTAAACCTTTCCCAGAAAGAATTGTAAACAAAAAAGAATGGTTTCAAAATAGGGGGAGAGTCCCCGTCTCAGCTTTTCTGGAGCCTTGATTTTTTTGATTACTTTTTGTATCAAGACAAAAAGTAAGACCGTCGGTAGACAAACGAGAGCTGGCAACTGATGATCTCCTAAACATACTCGGATAACAAGGAAAGAAAATACCAATTATAGCCTGGACAACACGCGTAAGGCATAAAGAAAAGAGCCGGATAAACCGGCTCTTTCTTTTGGTTGGTACTTGGTGAAATCACCGCAAAGCGGTGCAGAAAAAAAAGTGATTGATAATATCCGTTATTTAAATGCCATCCATTTTATTGTTGGCAATCTTTTCTTCGCGTGTCTATTATGTATTGAATTTTCCATAAACCGCCGGTCCGCACCAGTTGAAACGAATTAGCACCACAATGATTCAGCTTATCCCGCAGGTAAAACTGGTATGGCGTCCATACAGAAGCCAAGTCGCCGTCTATCTTCACCACATCGAACGTAATGCGCTCATCAGCTACACCTTGCGGCATCCGGCTTACCATGGCCGCAAAGCCTGCCGGCGTGTCGGTTTTAACCCTTGGCGTACCACTTTTGGTATCAATGGTTTGTAAAATAGCACTATCAGTGAAATAAGCTTTTAATGCCACACCATCGCTATTTTTCAATGCAGTAAAGAAGCCTGTAATTACAGATTTGACAGAATCTGTTGAGGATTGGGCACTGGCGGATAATGTGATTAAAATGGAAACAGATAAAAGAAAATGCTTCATTTTACCGGGGCTTATTTTCGCGGAAGATACAAGCTTTGTCTTACAATATCATTTTTTACCATATAAACACAAATTTTAAGAAGATTCCGTTAAGAAAAATCCTCTTTTTTGTTCGTGCTTCCCGTACACTTACTTTTGTTACCTTTGGCATCTTTCAGGAATTTAAGCTGCCAATTTGGCTAGTAAGCTATTGATTGCATTGTTTTTGACTGGAAAAATAATCGTAAAAAGAAGGGCGGTATAAAGTGTTAGCATCAACACTCAGGCGTCACCCTAAAACAATAATTATCTATGTTAGGTTTTTTAAGCAAGCTCTTAGGAGGCAATAAGTCGGAAAAAGACGTGAAGCAACTGACGCCGATCGTAGGTCAGGTAGACCAATACTTTCAGCAATACCAAAGCATCTCCAACGATGAGCTTAGGGGTAAAACTGTAGAGTTCAGACAGCGCATCAAAGAACATCTGAAATCTATAGATGAAGAAATAACTGCAAAAAAACAGCAGGCTGAAGCACTGGATACTAACGACACGCAACAGAAAGATACGATCTACAACGAAGTAGATAAACTGAAAAAAGACCGCGACAAAAAAATAGAAGAGATCCTCGAAAGAATATTGCCTGAGGCATTTGCTGTGATCAAAGAAACAGCACGCCGCTTTAAGGAAAACCCGGAAGTAGTTTCTACAGCTACAGACCTGGATCGTGACCTGGGTGTGAAAAAAGATTATGTGACAATAGATGGTGACAAGTCGATTTTCAAAAATACCTGGTCTGCTGCCGGCATTACGGTTACCTGGAACATGGTACATTACGACGTGCAGTTGATCGGTGGTACCGTATTGCACCAGGGTAAGATTGCCGAAATGGCAACTGGTGAGGGTAAAACATTGGTATCTACACTACCTGCTTACCTGAATGCATTGCCGGGAGAAGGTGTACACATCGTAACGGTGAATGACTACCTGGCACGACGCGATAGTGAGTGGAACGGGCCGATATTTGAATGGTTGGGCTTGCGTGTAGATTGTATTGACAAACATCAGCCGAATACTGCAGCACGTCGCAACGCTTACCAGGCAGACCTTACGTATGGTACAAACAACGAATTTGGTTTTGACTACCTGCGTGATAACATGGTGCACAACCCGGATGAAATGGTACAACGCAAACACCATTTCGCAATGGTGGATGAGGTGGATAGCGTATTGATTGATGATGCGCGTACACCATTGATCATCTCTGGTCCTGTTGGGCACAGTGATAATACAGAACAATTCTTCGAATTAAAACCACGTATAGATAAACTGGTAGACGCGCAGAAGCGTGTAGTGAACCAGTTCCTGAACGAAGCGAAAAAGAAATTGGGTGAAGGTAACGACGATCCGAAAGATGGCGGCCTCGCACTCTTCCGTGCACACCGTGGTTTGCCTAAGACAAGTGCCCTTATCAAATTCCTGAGTGAGCCAGGTGTACGCCAGCGCTTACAAAAATCAGAAAACTATTACCTGGCAGATCAGCAACGTGAAATGCCAAAGGCAGATGCTGAATTGTACTTCTACATAGATGAGAAAAATAACTCTGTAGAATTAACGGATAAAGGTATTCATCTGATCACAGGTGCGGGTGAAGACCCTAACTTCTTTGTGATCCCTGACATTTCTGTTGACCTCGCTGCGATCGATACGAATACAGCGTTTTCTACAGAAGAAAAACTACACCGTAAAGAAGCATTGTTAAATGAATATGCTGTAAAAGCTGACCGTATCCATACCGTACAGCAGTTGCTGAAAGCATATACTTTATTTGATAAAGACGTAGAGTATGTGGTAATGGATGGTGCAGTTAAGATCGTAGATGAGCAGACTGGCCGTATCCTTGATGGACGCCGTTATTCAGACGGTTTGCACCAGGCGATTGAAGCAAAAGAAAATGTAACGATCGAGGCTTCTTCTCAAACATACGCTACAGTTACTTTACAGAACTACTTCCGTATGTATCACAAGCTGGCTGGTATGACCGGTACTGCGGAAACAGAAGCTGCAGAGTTGTGGGACATCTACAAACTGGATGTAGTTTCTATTCCGACAAACATTCCTGCAATCCGTAAGGACGAACACGATATGGTGTTTAAAACCAAACGTGAAAAATACGGTGCAGTAATAGATAAAGTAGAAGAGCTGCGTAATGCTGGCCGCCCGGTACTGGTAGGTACTACTTCTGTAGAAGTGAGTGAACTGATCAGCCGTATGCTGCGCCAAAAACAAATACCACACAACGTACTGAATGCAAAACAACACGCGCGTGAAGCACAAGTGGTAGCAGAAGCAGGCTTTGCAGGTGCTGTAACTATTGCAACCAACATGGCGGGCCGCGGTACGGATATCAAACTTGGACCTGGCGTAAAAGAAGCAGGTGGCTTGGCTATCCTCGGTACAGAACGTCACGAAAGCCGTCGTGTAGACAGGCAGTTACGTGGTCGTGCAGGCCGTCAGGGTGATCCGGGTTCTTCTATGTTCTTTGTTTCACTGGAAGATGACCTGATGCGTATGTTCGGCAGCGAGCGTATTGCAAAAGTGATGGACTTTGCCGGCTACAAAGAAGGTGAAGTAATCCAGCACAGCATGATCACAAAGAGCATTGAACGTGCGCAGAAAAAAGTAGAAGAGAACAACTTTGGCATTCGTAAGCGTTTGCTGGAATATGATGATGTGATGAACAAACAACGTACTGTGGTGTACACAAAACGTAGCCACGCATTGTTTGGTGACCGTCTTGCATTAGACCTTGACAACGCATTCTATGATGTAGCAGAAGGTTTAGTAAATACATTCAAAGAGAACAATGACTTTGAAGGATTCAAACTGGAAGTGATCGTAAACTTTGGCCTGGATACAACAATCAATGCAGACGACTTTGTAAAAACAAATACAAGCGACCTGGCAAACAGGCTTTATGCAGAAGCGTATGCTAACTATCAGCGCCGTAGACAGGAACTGATGGAAAATGCACTGCCTGTATTCAGCAATATCCGCCAGACACAAGGCGCACATATTGAAAACGTAGTGGTGCCATTCACTGATGGCAGAAGAGGCATACAGGTACTGTCTAACCTCGATAAGACGTTACAAACAAATGGCGCAGAACTGGTTTCCTCACTGGAAAGAACGATCGCGTTAGGCTTTATTGATGATGCATGGAAAGAGCACCTGCGCTCTATGGATGATCTGAAACAAAGTGTGCAGACTGCGTACTATGAACAGAAAGATCCATTGGTGATATATAAAGGCGAAGCGTACATGCTGTTCAAGCAGATGGATAGCGGTGTAAACAAAGACATCGTAAACTTCCTGAGCCATGCAGCTATACCTGTAGAGCAGGAAGACGAGATTCGCGAAGGCCGTGAGCAGAAAACCGACCTGAGCCAGATGCGCGCAAACAAAGACGAAATAGATGCTGCCGGTAGCGACTACGCAGCAAATGAAAATGACTATTTCGATCCGTCCAATGCACCTAAACAGGAGCCGGTAAAAGTAGGCCCGAAGATTGGCCGCAATGACCCTTGCCCTTGCGGTAGCGGTAAAAAATACAAACAATGTCATGGTAGAGATTTATAATCACGTCATTTGTCAATAAAATAGAAAAGGTGCTTGCAAAAGCACCTTTTCTATTTCATCGTACTAGTCTCCTGACTAGTACGCATACTCTCGTCGACTCTGTCGACACCTATTATCGACGGAGTCGATATGCCGCTACATCCCAGTCGGAGACCTACTGTGTACCCACATCTTTTATCTACAGGTGGCATACCTACGGCATGCGAGAGAACTTGATAATATATATGCTACCGATGTTTGATCCCTATGGGATCTGCGCCTGCAATACAACGATTTTATAGAATCTGGCTATGATCCTGTAAGGATCAGATATTGGTAGCAACTCAAATACACAGGCTTCGGCATGCCGTAGGTATGCGACCTATTTTTCCTGTTACCTGTTTTTAAAAGCGTAATGATTGTAATACTTGTGATCTCAATAGAGCGGAGGCTCGGCAGAATGGTAGCCATGAATAATTATAAGAAAAGAGCCGCAGAGCGGCGACAGAATCTATTTGAATATAGCAAAAGGTGCTGTCGCTCCTCCGGAGCTCTGTTGTTTTTACGTTTATATACTACCGTTCTGCCGAGCCTCCGGCTCTATTTTATTGACAAAGATGTGGGTACACAGTAGGTCGGAGACTGGGATGATAACCGTTAGCCTTTCTTCTCATTCATCTCCTTCACCAGCTTTATGGTAAAGACAGACAACAAAATCAATATAGCGCCTAGTATAACCCACAACCACGCTTTGTTCCAGATAGAACCAGACGGGGGTACAGAAGAAGACGTTCCTGTTTTAGGATTTATTTCAGATATAGATAATGATGGCAGGTTTGATGGTATGCTATCCGCAAACTGTACAAGATCATACACCGGAATTGTGGCTGAAGCGTTGCCCATTTCCAGGTGGTATGTTTTATCTTTTTCGAGATACGCGATAATGATATTAACCCGCTGCGAAGTAGTAACACCGCTAATCTGCAATGGTGGGTTATCTCCATTTTGCACAGAGAAGATCCATTTACCTTCCTTGAACGAATGTGTGGCCAGGTTAAAAACACTATCTGTTTTGATGGTATAATCTTCCGAATGGTTTTTTGTGTAAATGGTTAAGACCCGGGAAAAGAATTTAGGCCCTTTTACGCGAACGGTAACCCTATCGATGATATAAGGGGTGCTTTCAGAAAAGAAATAATAGGAGCTTCCTGCACTATCCTTCTGCGTAAAATGAACAGGTGGATTTTCCTGGAAGTCGGAAAGTGCTACCGGCAACGTAGAGGTAAATGTTCCGGCCTTTCTAATGTTTAAAGGATCATTCTTTTGGTTATGTATCACAATCTTTAAATACCTGTAGTTGTTTGTTGGCACAGATATATTTTCAGTATAGCTATTGCCGGTTGTGCTATAATGTTGGTTAATAGCAAATTGATCTATTAGTGTGTACCAAAGCGCTTGCGAATTGCTGCCACTTAGGCTCGCTATGCGTTCTGCAAAAGCATTATTTATTTCCAGGGAAATATTATCAATAGACTGCGCTGTAGCATTATCGAGCAATAACGTTGTAATGCTATCCGAACTGCTTTGGCTTATAATAGTAAAAGCCCTGTATGGTGCCTGCGGATCGGGTGCAGAAGTGGATTGTTTAATGATATAGGGTACAAATACCCCGTCTTTACTTACCAGGCGCAGATCCCTGAAATCAGGCTGCAGATAGGCGGTAAGGGCAGGTATCATGGTAATAGCATAGAAACCATCTTTGGTAGCAGGAGAAAGGCTTGCCTGGTATTTGAATGATTGCGCGAAATTACTGACAGGCATCAGCAATGCCACGAACAGGCAGTTAACTATTTTCTGTTTTATCATCTATCAGCAGTTTTTTGAGACGTTGATACATAAATGAAATGATCAATAATAATACGCCTAATAGAATAAACGCAATGATCTTTCCGGCAGGGGTTATATCCCGTATATCAACAAGGAATAGCTTGAATAACGTAATGCCAAAAAGAACCAAAGCTGTTACGCGCAAAGGTTTGTATTTATGCCGCATACCCAGCCAGATCATCGCGAAAGAGATTAGTCCCCATAGTATGCTTAGGCCGGCTTTAATAAAGATCTGCAAGTCATTCTCTACATTGGCCGCGGTTGTAAACCTGAACCAGATAAAGAGGTTTTTTATCTCTGCACTAAAGAAGATCACAAGAAATAAAGAAAATGCAATGGTAAAGAAGGTAGTGAACCCCGCATCGAAATCTCCCTTTCGAACGATACGGACATTTTGCAACAGCAAAAATCCAAACAAAACAATGTTGATAATATAACTGATGAAATGCCCCCGGTGTTTCCCCGACTGCAATATCTCCAACAAGATATTGTAAGTAGCAGGAAGTGCGGCGAGATATAGCAATACACCTATTGCAAATAATAATAACAAAAATCCTTGTTTAACCTTTGTGATAGTCATTAAAAAGAATTGCACCAAAAGAATAAAACTGAATGTATAAATACTAAGATAGATATAATACATGCCTGTGTCCGGCATCCTGTTGCTAAACTGGTACACAACTTCAATCGCACCTGTTATATAGCCCAGTATAACGGCAACTGCCATATACATTAATCCAATATTCCGGCTGGGTAATGTTTTAATATATGTTTCCTCTCCTTTATTTAATAAAAGCTTTGATGTGATAGATAATGCAGCTACAACCACAATGGATGTAATGCAGGCTTTATTCAGGATAACAGGTATTAAGAGGGAATTGCCATACACATTATTCCAGTCCATCAGCAAGCTTGCGATAGTAAGGAACGTTAATAATAACGACGTGTATCTGAATAATTGAATTTTGGATTTCTGAAAAAGCCATAGTAAAACCACCATTTCTGCTGCCCAGAATAAGGTAATCCAATGACCATGTAATTGGATTGGTGCAGCCAGCGAAATGAACGTTAACGTAAGCCCGATCAGCAGGTAAATAAATGTTTTGTCAACGGTTGTTTTTTTGAAGAAGAAATAACTCAGCACAAGATTGATCACAGCGAGAGAAGCAGTGAACAAGCCTTTTGCCTGTACCGCATTTGCTTGCTGTAATAAGAATAGCCCAGCTCCGAAAAAAGAGAGATTGACAAAAAGAAGGATGATGAAATCCAATGCCTTGAATGGTGTTTTACGTGCAACATTGTTGATTACATTCATTGCAATGAACAAAGCATAAAAGATAGCGCCGAAAATAAAAGTACCGATGTATGCAAAAGAAGATGCGCCTGCTTTACTGACTATCCATCCTCCATAAATTAAGCATGTGAAAAAGAACGACAGGTAATTTACCGTGCGCCATTGTTTGAAATAAGCTAATACCAGTAAGCCCGCATTCAGGATACATAAATATGAAAAAAGGACAATGTAGTTGCCGTCACCATTACTTACAAGAAAAGGTGTAATAAAGCCTCCTATAGTTGCTAAGATTGCCAGCTCTATACGGTCATATAAAAGGGAGAATGTAACGCCAAAAGCCGTAATAATCACCATTGCAATAAATGCTGCGGACTGACTAAACAAGTGATACTGGTGAAAAGCAAAAGCAACCGTGAAATAGAATACACTCAGGCCGCCTCCCAGCAATACGGAGCTGAATGACCTATATTGTTTACGCAACTGATGGGCAAGACCAACGAGGATGCCGCCACAAACAAATCCTATACATACACGACCAGTTTCATTGATCCATTCCTGGTCTATTGCATACTTTACAAAGAAGGCAATTCCCAATACAAGTATCGCAATGCCTATTTTATTGATCAGGTTCTCTCCAATAAATTTTTCAATGTCTGGATTATTTTTCAACCATTTATTAAACCAACTTTCTTCAGGCTCCGGCATCTTTGGCGAAGTTGTTTGCTTAGGAGTTATATCGGCAGAAACGGGAGGCAAAGATGCAGGTTTAGGTTTTTCCAGGATCTCTTGTTGCTCGGAAGCCTTTGGTATTTCAGTCACAGGCGGTTTTGTAACAACAGGTTCTGGCTTATGCTCTTGCTGTTTCTCTGCTACCGGAGGCTTCTCCAAATATGTTGTAGTTGCAGCAGTATTATTTTCCAGTAACTTTTTTAGACGTACAATTTCCTGCTCCAGTGAGCGGACCTGGTCATATAGTTTGTTTAGCAGTACCTCATTGTTTTTGCCTGGCAACTTACTAATGATAACAAAGAGTAAAATAATGGCAATAAAAATTAAAAAAATCTCCATAGGTTGGCTATAGGGTTTGCATGAGAAATTGTTCAAATATAATCGTAGAAGCAGAATGAGACTGTTAAAATCCTAAAATTTTCACCTAGAAATCCTGACAGGCCTCCAATACCTGCCAGGATTAAAAAAAGCAATCATGAATAAAAAGCGTTCCATCGTTAGCATGGACCAGGCGGCCTGCGCCAGTAGTTTTATATCATCGTACTAGTCTCCTGACTAGTACGTGCACTCCTGTCGTCTCTGTCGACACTCGTTACCGACGGAGTCGATATGCCGCTACATCCCAGTCGGAGACTGGGATGATAAAAAACAAAGAGGGGCTCACTTTTAAAGTGAGCCCCTCTTTTACCTGGTATAAAAAGCCAACAATTTATCAATTAAACAATACTCCCCTCTACCTCAACTTCTTCTCTATAAACTGCCCGCTAAACCTGTTATTGCTGATCTTCATATTCAGCGGTGCAAATTGCTTTTGTATTGCCAGTTGTCTTTTGCCTTCTGCATCCGCATTGGCAAAGCGTCCATAAGAACCTGTAATGAGGTAGCTCAGCGACGAATACAAGCTAGGCTCATTAATGTCGCCCCAGTTTTTATTTACACCATCAGCCTGCACCTTATCCGGCGCAAAGCCAGTATAGTAGTCGCCGTTATTCTGACTGTTCACTGTTTTAAATGAAATAGGGTAGATCGATAAATTGTAAATATCTATCGGGAAGAAACCTACAGGTTTACCATAAGTTGTATCGCCAACCAGTTTTACCGTCATGTAAGGACGCAGGTTATTGATCAGCAATTCACTTGCAGATGCTGTTTCGCGGGAAGTGATCATAACCACACGCGAAAGATTGAGAGAGCCTGCTTTTTGGAAGTTGACAACGTTCTGGGCAGGTGCAAATATGTTGGACGGCGCATTCGCCAGGCCAAATTTATTTTTCAGCAGTGGGAACTTTCCAGCCTGTAAAGAATCGTTATAGATATACGTGTACATCTTCTGGTTGTTTGCACTGTTAGGCGCAATCAGGTCAGCCAATGTATCCTGAGTATCTGTAGAGCCACCATGGTTCAGGCGCAAGTCCACGATCAGTTCGTTTACACCCGCAGCCTGGAATTTAGCAAATGACTTTGCCAGTTCAGTCCTCGAAGGTTGCCCAAGGAACTGGTGGAACACCAGGTAACCTATATTCTGGCCTGTTGTAGAAGCATATACGGTATCGAACAATACAGAATTAGCCACATAGCTGGAAGTGGTCAGGTTCATAGATGTAGTAGTGCCATCGTTCTTGGTAAACTCAAATGTTGCGCTGGATGTTGTTCCAAAAAAAGTATTGTTCAGTAAGTCCACACTACTCTGGTTGTAACCCAACGCTGTACCATTGATCTTGCTGATATACCAGCCCCTCTTCACACCCGCAAGGCCGGCATTAGAGTTTTTCAGCACATAGTTTACATACCAATACACAGAGTCTATCGGGTAAGCGTAATCCGCAGCGGCAGCCTGCACCAGGAAGCCAAAGTCTTTGGATGCACCTGTCTGCAAACCGTCAGATTGCTCTTTTGAAACAACAAAGCTGTAACGGTCCAGTGGTTGCAACGCCTTTATTGCATTCAGCACATTGGTAGCAGATTCCAGGTCGGTAGCGCCAGAGTAACCGCGAGGGTTAAACTGCGCGTATGAAGGTATTACAGCGTGCCACAGATACACTTCCTTCGTGTACAGGTACACAGAGTCCTTTAATTTATCTGATTGAGTGCCCGAGTTAGTTCCGGTAGTGTCGGTTGGATTTGGATTGTCACTGATTCCCTTCTGGCACGCGAAGAAAACCGTACTCATGCACATCAGCAGCCCAAGTATTAGTTTGTTCGATTTCATAGCAAATGGAGTGAATGTTATAGTGTGTGTTAATATGATAAACGAAAAAATAAACCCAAATGTTTCAATAAATTTGCTTTTTAAGGTTAGTTATTAAACGCAGATTTTATGCCAATCAACCAGTATATAGACCATACCATTTTAAAGCCAACTACATTAGTATCAGATATCGAAAAGCTGTGTTCCGATGCCCGTGAATATAAATTTGCCGCTGTTTGTGTGCCCCCGCCGTTTGTGAAAACAGCTAAAGCATTACTTGCCGGTTCGGGCGTAAAAACAGCTACGGTTATCGGGTTTCCATTTGGGTACTCTGCAATAGAGGCAAAAATTGCCGAAATATTGCTGGCTATTGTAGACGGAGCTGACGAGCTGGATGTGGTAATAAACCTGGTTGCCTTGAAGAATAATGACTGGCAATACCTTGCAAATGAGATCAATCACATCATGCCCGTGATCCGCAGTAAAGAAAAGATAGTAAAAATTATCATAGAATCCGGCATTTTAACGGACGAAGAGATAATAAAATGTTGCGAGCTGTATGGTATAGCAGGCATTGACTACCTGAAAACATCAACAGGGTATGCGGAAAAAGGCGCGACCGTAGAAGCCGTGAAACTGATGAAAAAACATTTGCCGGAAGGCGTACAAATAAAAGCTTCAGGCGGCATCAAAACATATGAGTTTGCCAAAGAGCTGGTATTGGCAGGCGCTACCAGGCTGGGATGCAGCGCAAGCGTTGCAATTGTAAATGGTGCACCGGCAGAGGATGGGGGATACTAGTGTTTCAATGTTTACTGTTCTAAAGTTTCAAATGAAACGTTGAAACTTTGGAACTACTGAAACAGCCGTTCGTTTACTAAATTTCGCTTATTCCCGCTCTTGCCTTAATTTTAGGCATTCAAATGAAACTCGTATTCTTATTTTTTGCATGTTTATCTATTGCGTTCTGTGCCCAGGCGCAGGATTCTGTTAACGTTGTCGTTAGGAAGGATCCGCGTTTGGATGTATTGAACAGCAAGCAGGCTGCAATAAACAAGAATACGGCGCGCATGAGCAGCAATGGCATGTACAAAGGCTTTCGCCTGCAGGTCATCAGCACACGCAGCAGGGATGAGGCTTTTAAAATAAAAGCCGACCTCATCCAGAAATTTCCTTCCCAGAAAGTGTACGCATTATTCCAATCTCCATATTTCAAGATCCGCGTAGGTAATTTTTTAGAAAGAGATGAAGCTGAACGCTTCAGGAAATCTGTGCTGCCCTACTATCCCCAAGGGGTATACGTAGTACAGGATTTGATCGAATATACTCCTGCCAGCCTCGACGAAAACGATCCTTCTTAGTAAACAAAACAATGGCAGGAGCCAAAGTGTAGCCGGCAATTATACTTGTCGTGCTTTTTTGAAGTCGTTTCATCTTTAAAAATTACAATGTATGTTGAAAGAAAAAATACAGGCGCAAGCCGCTAAATATAGTTCGGAGTTTATAGATATACGAAGACACCTGCATGCCAATCCTGAATTGAGCTACCAGGAATTTAAAACCGCGGAATTTGTTCAATCCAAATTAAAAGAGTGGGGCATTCCATTTGAAATAAAAGCAACTACGGGCATCCTTGGTATCATTAAAGGAAAGAACCCTGATAGCCGCGTAATTGCGTTGCGTGGAGATATGGATGCCTTACCGATACTGGAAGAAAATGAAGTGCCGTATAAGTCACAGAATGCCGGCGTAATGCACGCCTGCGGTCATGACGTGCATACTACATGCCTATTAGGCGCAGCCAAAATATTGAATGAGTTGAAAGATGAGTGGGAAGGAACGGTGAAGCTGATCTTTCAGCCGGGCGAAGAGCGTAACCCGGGCGGAGCAAGTTACATGATCAAAGAAGGCGTATTGGAAAACCCACGTCCGCAAGGTATTATAGGCCTGCACGTACATCCGGGCTTAGAGCTTGGCAAATTGAGCTTTAGAAAAGGCCGCGTAATGGCAAGTGCAGATGAGCTGTATATTACCATACGCAGCAAAGGAGGTCATGCAGCAGCGCCACACCTGACTGCAGATACTATCCTGATCGCCTCACATCTTATCGTAAGCCTGCAGCAGATTATTAGCCGTAACAATAATCCTACTTCACCTTCTGTATTGAGCATCTGCTCTTTTCAGGGGGGGCATACTACGAATGTGATACCTAGCGAAGTAAAACTGATGGGCACATTCAGGGCAATGGACGAAGCGTGGCGTTTTAAAGCGCATGAGCTTATCCGCAAACAAACAATAGGCCTCGTAGAATCAATGGGCGCAGAAGTAGACCTGCATATAGATGTAGGCTATCCTACTGTAGATAATGACCCTGTGTTTACTGAAGAAGCGTGGCGCAAGGCGGATGAATATATGGGCAAAGAAAATGTGCTGGAAACAGAATTGAGAATGGGCGCGGAAGACTTTGGCTATTACACACAAGTAATACCAGGCTGCTTCTTCCGGTTAGGCGTGCGCAACGAAGAGAAGGGGATAGTGCACAACGTGCATACGCCAAAATTTGACATTGATGAGAGAGCCATAGAAATAGGCATGGGCAACATGGCGTGGTTGGGAGCTAGTGTAAAATTGTGAGTGATCAATAGTGAGTTGTGAGTAATGCTGGATGGTTCTATTGTTTAATTGGTTTTACGAGCGCAATTAAACAATAGAACCATTTGACATTTTGGCATTACGTAATGCAAGAATACTTAGACTCAAAAAGAAACATTGTGTCTACTGCAGATTACGTAAATTCTGATAGTGATAACAGGTAAGCTATGAAGGGTAGTAGAAAAATTAGCTTCAGATAATTTTTTCTATTACTCGAGCATTTTTCGTCCGTTGCTATATCAAAAGGAGATAACAACTACTATTTCCTTTTGATAATTGTATTGCAGAAAGTGTAAAGGGATTTTTGGGGTTAAAACAGAGCTATGGCAATCCAATATTACATTCTTATGTCTGTGATAAACTTTATGAATAATAATTTGTATTAATCAAAGGATGAGGCTAATAGAAAAAATAGTCATACTAAAATGAGATTTAAAATTCGATTTATTCATTTCACCACATAGAACTAGTGATACATTTTAATGCAAGCAGCGTAATTTAGTTATGGACTACTCGTCCCCTAATATGCTACTTTATTCCAATTTTTTTCTTAAAAAAGGCGTTCTAGGCAAGGTGATGGTGTCTTTTAATATTATCCATCCAGATATTTTTTGAAATGAATTTCACCACTTACATCGGCATCGATGTTTCTAAACTTACACTTGATTTTTGCGTATATGATCAGGTTTCAAGACATTTTATACGAATTGAGAACTCATCAGATTCTATAGAAAATATTTTTGAAACTGATTTGATATTAAAACAATTGCGGAAGACTAAAGCATTCTTTTGCATTGAGCAAACTGGTATCTATAGCAATTTGCTCATACAGTTTTTGCAAAAAAAGAAATATCATTTTGCCGTACCATCAGCGTTGCATATTAAGTATTCCATAGGGTTAACGAGAGCTAAAACAGATAAATTAGATGCGGAAAGGATAGCCGTCTTTGCATCAAAAAATGTAGAAGAACTACGGCAATGGATTCCTCAACGAGAGATAATAGATGAGCTGCAAGCTCTCGTTCGTTTGTTGAAAAAATTAAAAACTGTAAAGGGAATATTCAAAAATAGGCTAACGGAAGGTGGCAAGTTTCTAAATAGAAAAATACATGGAATTGTGTACAATCATTGCATTAAAACAGTCGAGGCTATTGAAAAAGATATTCATCAGATTGAATTAGATATTGATACTATTATCCAATCCGACAATACACTCAAACGACTGTATCAAATTCTTTGCTCAGTTCGGGGAGTAGGCCCCGTATTAGCACACACATTGATTGTCTTAACAAACGAGTTCAAAAAATTTCCGGGGCCGAATCAATTTGCTTGTTATGCGGGGATTGCGCCATTCGAACGTTCATCTGGCACTTCACTTAACAAAAAGGCACGTATTTCAAGACTCGCAAACCATGAAATTAAAAGCTTACTACACATTGCAGCCATGAGCGCAATCCGAAGCAAAACCGAATACAAATTATACTTTGATAGAAAAGTAGAACAGAATAAACCTAAAATGCTTATTTTAAACGCCATTAGAAATAAAATTATTAAACGTGTCTTTTGTTGTGTAAGAGAAAATAGGCTTTATGAAAATCGAATAAAATAGGATAGACTATAACACCAACGCAATTATTAAAATCATTCTGACTCAAGTATATTTTGAATTAATACATGCGGAGGGTTAATGTAGAATATAAGGATAAAATCTTCTTTAAATTAACTATTCTTTCTTAGTCTATCCCATTATCAATCCCAATACACTTGGCATAAAAAAAGGTTTAATTAAAAAATGCCAAAGAAAATTCTTTGGCATCATCAGATTGGAAAGGGACCATTCTGAATAGTAGTATCGTTTTTTGTTATGTTCTTTTTTGGGTAATTTTTTTTCGCTTGCCTTAGAATTCTTCATCAAAAAAGAAACAGCTTCGTCAAAATCTTCTGAAAGATACGGTAGGCTTATAACCTCATCATATTTGCTGGGCTTCTTTTTGGATTTACCTGTTTTTTAGTAGGCATCACAGGTTCCATACTTATGTCAATTCTTTATATTTAAGTTGACCCTTCATATGAAATAAAGATAAAAAAACTTTCATTAGCAGGAAACTTGCGCGAATTATAATGGAACGTAAACTCGTCGCAATCCTGTTGGAGATGCTTCTTAATAACCTTTTTATATAATAAATATTAGTAATATATTTTGCTTTGCAGTATAAACTGTGTAATAAACAAACGTAGTCCCTGAGTTTCTATACAGACAGCGATTTTCATAGGATATTGGATTTTTGCCCGGCTATTCTTAGCCGGGCTTTGTTTATATACCCATTCGGTTATAAGCAGACAAAAAAATGGCTTCCAAACCTGCGTTTAAAAGCCATTTTATTCTAATAGCATGGCCATACTTGCCCCTTAATCAAATATGGTTTTGTTAAGATATAGACTAACTGCATAAAAGCAATGCTTTAGAGATGCATTTGATTATTTATTTGTTTACCTGCATTAAAGCATACAGCCGTTAATCCTATTGAATGTCTTCGGAATGTTTTTAAGCGAGTGGGTATGCTAGTAAATAAGGAAATTTAACTACAAAGAGCACAAGGCGATTTTGCAAAGAAGAAGCCTTGTGTACTTAGTGTGCTTCTTCGTGCATCCTTATGGTTAATTTACAACCATTTGGCAATTAGTGGATTGCCGCGTTTTTTCCAATTTTATAAAAGCTAACAAACGATTATGTTGTAATTTGCGCCCTTATTCCGCTGTGGTAATTGTGCACCCTTCAAAAAAGAATACCGTCAGACGATAAAAGAACGGAACGCTGAAGTGAGTGACACAACGAAGATGATGAGCGATATGTAGCGGGCCACCTAAAAACAATTTATGCCTCCAAAGATCAGAAAAGAACAGGCTTTAGAGTATCATGCCAAAGGCCGTCCCGGAAAGATTGAAGTAGTTCCTACCAAAGAAGCAAAAACACAAAGAGACCTTTCGCTTGCATATAGCCCTGGTGTGGCTGAGCCTTGTATGGAGATCTACAGGAACAAGGAAGATGTGTATAAATACACTGCTAAGGGTAACCTGGTAGCGGTGATCAGTAATGGTACTGCGGTATTGGGATTGGGCGATATAGGGCCTGAGGCAGGTAAGCCGGTGATGGAAGGGAAGGGCGTACTGTTCAAAATATTTGCGGACATAGATGTATTCGACATCGAGATAAATGAGAAGGACCCGAAGAAATTTGTAGAGATCGTAAAATCACTGGAGCCAACATTTGGTGGCATCAACCTCGAAGATATAAAGGCGCCGGAGTGTTTTTATATAGAGAAAGAACTGCGTGAGCAACTGAATATACCGGTTATGCACGATGATCAGCACGGCACAGCTATCATTAGCGGTGCGGCGTTGCTGAATGCACTGGAACTGCAAAAGAAAAAAATAGATAAAGCCTGCTTTGTGATCAATGGTGCTGGTGCGGCGGCTATGGCTTGTGCACAGATCTACGTGTCACTCGGTGCGAAGTATGAAAACTTTACCATGTTTGATAAAGACGGCGTACTGCACCAGGGACGTACAGACCTGGATGATATTAAACGCAGGTTTGCGATCAAACAAAGCGATGTGACGCTGGAAAAAGCAATGAAAAATGCGGATGTGTTTGTTGGGTTAAGTGTGGGTAATGTGGTTACACCTGAGATGGTGAAGAGCATGGCGAAAAACCCGATCGTATTCGCAATGGCCAATCCTGAACCGGAGATCTCTTACGAGGCTGCAACCGGCGCGCGTAAAGACATTATTATGGCTACGGGGCGTAGCGACTATCCTAACATGGTAAATAATGTACTGGGATTCCCTTACATTTTCCGTGGGGCATTGGATGTGCGCGCACGCCAGATCAATGAGCCGATGAAGCTGGCAGCAGTAAAGGCTTTGGCCGACCTGGCTAAAACGACGGTGCCAGATATAGTAAACCTCGCATATAATCAGAAAAGCATCACATTCGGCCCTGACTACATTATTCCAAAACCACTGGACCCGCGCCTGCTGGCAACAGTAGCGCCTGCTGTAGCAAAAGCTGCTATAGAGAGTGGTGTAGCGCAGAAGCCAATTGAAAATTGGGATGGCTATGTAGTGGAGCTGAATAAGCGCCTTGGCCTGGACAACCAGATTATGCGTGTGCTGGGAAGCAAGGCAAGACGTGACCCACGCCGTATAGTATTTGCCGAGGCAGATAACCAGAAAATATTGAAAGCTGCGGCTATTGTATATGATGAAGGTATTGGTTACCCGATCCTGCTGGGTGAGGAGAATAAGATCAGGCGCATTGCGGAAGAAAATGGTATAGACATTACGGACCTGCCGATCATAGATCCGCGCAGCGATGCAATGGAAGAAAAGCGTAATGAGTATGGTGAATTGTTCTTCAAGAAAAGACAGCGCAAGGGCTTCAACTACTACGAGAGCAAGAAGATAATGAAAGACCGTAACTATTACGGTTGTATGATGGTAGAAACAGGTGATGCGGATACAATGATCTCTGGTCTTACGAGAAACTATGCAGAAGCTATACGCCCTGCCTTGCAGATTATAGGCACGGAAGAAGGTGTAAATAAAATAGCGGGCATGTACCTGCTGCTGACGAAGAAGGGACCGTTGTTCCTGGCGGATACTACGGTAAACTTTAACCCGACTGCGGAAGAGCTGGCAGATATTGCGTTGCTGGTGGCAAAAGAGGTGCGTACGTTTAACATGACGCCGCGCATAGCTATGCTAAGCTATAGCAACTTTGGTAGTAACAACTCTCCTGAGGCAAGACTGGTTGCAGAGGCTACACACATTTTGAAACAGCGTAATCCTTCGCTGATCGTAGATGGTGAAATGCAGGCATCTCTTCCTTTCAATAAAGAAATACTGAAAGACAACTATCCGTTTAGCGAACTGGTAGATGAGGATGTGAATACGCTCATTTTCCCGAACCTCTCTGCCGGAAACGTAGCATATAATTTGTTAAAAGAGGTGGGCGGCGCTGACGCAATCGGCCCCATCCTGTTAGGTTTGAAGAAGCCGGTGCACGTATTGCAATTGGGTAGTTCTGTACGCAGCATCATCAATATGGCGAATATTGCCGTGGTAGATGCGCAACTGAAATGTAAATGTGGCGAAGAGCAGGTGCAGAAATCTCCATGGTGGGAAAGGCTGAAGAAGAATAATAAGAAATAACAGAAACGGTTAAAATAGCTAAATTGCTGAATTGTTACATTGTTTTAGAAGAACAATGTAGCAATTTAACCATGTAGCAATACAACAATTAGTTTATATGCATTTTCTATCGCACGTAGGCAGGTATTTAACAATGTTGAAGGGGATGTTTAACAAACCCGAGAATGGAAAGATGTACTGGAAGGAGTTCATGCATCAGTGCGTGGAAATAGGCGTAGGATCATTGCCGATTGTTGTGATCATTTCCATCTTTCTTGGTGCGGTAACAACGGTACAGACCGCTTACCAGTTGGTAAGCCCACTGGTGCCGCAACAGACGATCGCACAGATTGTAAGAGACAGCGTTATACTAGAGTTATCGCCTACGGTTGTAAGCATTGTATTAGCCGGTGTGGTGGGTAGCAAAATTGCCAGCGAGCTGGGTAACATGCGTATTTCAGAACAGATAGATGCGTTGGAAATAATGGGCATTAATACCCGCAGCTATTTAGTGATGCCGAAAATATTAGGCGCATTAGTAGTAGTACCATGCCTTATCACCCTCTCCGCTGTACTCGCAATATGGGGAGGCCGTGTAGCAGGTAATATGTCTGGTATCTTAGCCTACAATATTTACGATATGGGGCTTCGCCAGAACCTGAATACATACAACATTGTATTCGCCTTCTACAAAGCTTATACGTTTGCCTTTATTATTAGTAGTGTACCTGCATATTATGGATACCATGTAAAGGGCGGCGCATTGGAAATAGGACGCTCCAGTACAACTGCCGTTGTGGTAAGCTGTATCATGATCCTCCTGGCAGACTACGGCTTAGCGGCGTTGTTGTTGTAAGATGATTCACCGCAGAGGCAGAGAGAACAGTGAGTTGCGCGGAGTATTTTTATACATAAATTTTTGAATAAGAGGATACGTAGAAATATGTATCCTCTTTTATTATAACTCATCCTTTGCGTTCTCTGCGTATCCTCTGTGCCCTTTGCGATATATTAAAACACATAGGAACATAGGAAAACATAGACCACATAGGAGAGTAGCTGTGTTACTCTTGGTGTTCCCTCTGTGCTTCTGTGTCTCTGTGGCAAATTTTTGCGTGAAATATTTTTACCACATAGCATCAGTAGATACATAGCCACATAGATAAGTTGCAGGACTAAGAATAAATAGCAATGCTTATAAACTTCAAGAGAACATAGATCACATAGGAGAGCCGCTGCGCGACTCTTGGTGTTTCCTTCGTGTTCCGTGCCTCTGTAGCAAATCTTCTTTCTTTGGTGTGTTTTCGTGGCGGGTCAACCATTTAACCATCCAAACCATTAAACAATTTATTTCTCCATCACCTCAAACGTCCTTGTCACCATTTCCCCATTCTCATCCTCCACCGTCAGTACGTGTTTGCCCGGCGTAGGGTTCAGCGCTACTTTATGAAACTGTATAGTCGTCGTAATGTACGCATCATCCAAATGCCAGAATAGTTTTGCACTGCTGCTTCTGTGCGTAGCTGTAAAAACTGTTTTGCCACGCTCTCCGGAGATTTCGATCGGTACATAGATCTTCGCATTCTCTTCAGGATAAATAATATCAAAAGGCCGCGCCGCATCCGTATTACAACCAGCCATGTAAGGCGGCAATGGTTTATAATCTGTATGTTTTTGTTTGTAGTAATATTCAATAGTTGGTGGAAGAATAAACCACGTCTGCTGCTGCATAGCCGATGGGGATACACAATCTGCCGTTACGCGATAGTTACCTGTTGCATCCAGTTGTATCTTATGATGGTAAGGGCAAAGCGGTGCATTGCGCCCACTCTCACCAACCAGCATTGTATCTGCCTTTACACAATCAGGGCCCGCTTTAAAACCAGACTCATGACAGATTGGTAAATAAATAAAACCCTTTGCAGGCGGCTCAAACCAACTGCTGCTAGGTAACACCCTGAATATTTCGAAGAGGATAGGAGCTGCTGTATTAATGCCGGTCAGGTCAGGTCTGCCTTCGCCCGTTGTATTGCCCACCCACACCACTACGCAATACTTAGGCGTAATGCCAATAGCCCATCCATCGCGGAAGCCAAAGCTCGTGCCCGTTTTCCATGCAATGCGTTGTGCGGAACCAAACAATCCCCATAAGCCCTCTTCGCCCGGGCGCATAACTTCATTCATAGCATTGAATGTATGCCACAACGCCGGGTAGTCAAATAAAGGATAACTGGCCTTATGTGTTTGTGCAGCCTCTATATTGTCCTTAATATATCGCGGCATAAACCAATCCTGATCATTCCACTTACTGTTGTTTTTACGCTGGTGATTATACATCCGCGCAAGACTGCTGTACACGCCTGCCTGCTCAAAAGGGGAGATTTCGCAGCCGCCGAGTATAAGGCTCATCCCATAATTGTTAGCCGGCCTGTTGAGCGTTGTATAACCACACTGCTTTAGTACATCGTAAAAGCGCTGATACTTGAACTGTTGCAGCATACGCACCGCAGGTATATTCAGGCTGCGTGCCAATGCGCGGTTAGCTGGCACAGCACCGTCATAACCAAGATCAAAATTTTGTGGCGTAAAACCGCCCATCTGTGTGGGAATATCAGGCACCAACTGTCTTGGCAACATTGTACCCTCTGTCAGTAACGAAGCGTACAGCAACGGTTTTAATGTACTGCCGGGACTTCTCGAGGAAGACAATACATCCACATGCGACTCAAGCGATGTGTCTGCCGGGTTATAAATATTGCCGACATAAGAAAGGACATTACCCGTTTCTACTTCTACTACTATAGCCGCAGCATTGCGCACCTGGTTGCCCATCAGTTGTGCGTGATGAATGCCCAGTATATTATTTACCTCTTGTTGCAGGTGCATATCTATCGTAGTCTGCAGACCTGTGCTCACCTCATCAGAAGATGCTTTTTGTATAGCGCCATATTCTTTTTTATACTTGTCCAGTAAGTGTGGTGCTAGTTGTGGTAACGGCTTTGGCTGATCGGGGAGCGGTTCTACTTTAGCCAGCTCACAAGTGGTCTTATCTATTTCTTTTTCCTCCTGTAGCTTGTCAAGCAATTCATTGCGCTTACGCAACAGTTCATCCCTGTTCCGTCCCGGATGTACTAACGCTGGTGCATTGGGCAATACTGCTAAGGCCGCCATTTCGCCCCAGCTTAACTGTTCCGGGCTACGGCCATAGTAGCGCCATGCCGCAGCATCCAGCCCCACCACATTACTGCCAAAGGGTGCGTTAGACGCATATAGCGCGAGAATAGATTTTTTAGAATAACTACACTCCAACCGTACCGCTACAATGCTTTCTGTGAGCTTGTTCCATAGCGATCGTGTGCTATGTTCTTTACTCAGTCTTATCACCTGCATAGTAAGCGTACTGCCACCACTCACTACTTTTTTATTCTTGATATTTTGGATAATAGCACGACCCAATGCAATAGGATCAATACCGGGGTGATAGAAGAAACGCTTGTCCTCAAAAGTGGTAATACACTTAACAAAACGTTCCGGCACTTTTTTGTTGTAAGGAAATCGCCATTGCCCATCCGCCGCAATAGAGGCGTTTAGCAAAATGCCATTCTTATCTGTAATAACAAAACTGGTAGGTGTTGTAAATAATTTTGAAGGCAGACATAACCAAAACCACAACAGCAATATAACGACTACGCCAAGTTTGATCTTGCCCTTAGTAGATAAATGAGTGAGTTTGTATTTTATTTTCTGGAAAAAGCGCATTTGTTGATTCGTTCAATTTTATCCCTACGGGATAAAGGACTATTTTTATTTGTTTTCTACCGATAGGATATCCCTACGGGATATTTTTTGTTTTAATGTTATGCCATGTTTCATTTAGTATGAAAATATTGCAACACGTTTTTTAATTCAATGCACCCTAGGCGTATTTTTAGTCTAATTACTATGTCATATTTTATTTAAAGCGAAAACGACGATATTGCTCGTTCTTTGTGTTTCAATATCCCGTAGGGATATACTATCGGTAGCGAATAAATTTATCGTCTGCTACATGCCGTTAGGCATGTAATATTATTACTCGACATTTTTAAGGATATATTGCTCATTATAATCGATTTCGAATTTCTCCAGAAACTCAATGTATTCTTCTCTGAATGTTTTCTTTTTATGATGTAACTCTTGCTGTTCAATGTAATGAATAACATTCGGGATATGACTTTTAGAATAAGAAAAAGCACCATAGCCTTCTTGCCACTCAAACTGACCCATCACAAACCTTTTAGTGTTAATCCATTTTGATGAATCGCGTTTGATAAACTGTAATAATGCGGACAGAGGTTGGTCTGGTCGCATACCTATTAAAATGTGAATATGATCAGGCATGCCATTTATTGCTAAAAGCTTATGCCCCTGATGTTGGATTATGCCGCTAATGTATCTGTACAATTCCGATTTCCATGTTTGTTGAATTAACGATACCCTGTTTTTTACTGCAAAAACCAATTGTAGATGGATTTGAGTATAGGTGTTTGCCATAGGTGTATTTATTTTAATAAGAGAAACTTTCACGCAGAGATAACGCAGAGAATTACTTTGTGTTCTCTGCGCTGTCTTTGCGTCCTTTGCGATACCTGGCGCCTTTGCGTGATTTACTTCGTACTTTCTTGTTTACGGTATTACCTCTATCCACTTACCCGTTACACCACCACTGATCGTGTGGTCATACATTGCTTCACACTGAACGCCCGGCCATAAATATTTGCCCGGGTAGGCCGCATTTAATTGTACATAATACGTCAGCGTTTCGCCATTACGGATGCCGAAATAATAATACACTCTGTCATCCCGTATGTCCATGTATTCGCTTGGTGATGATTTAAACACACCCTCGTTGTTATACAAACGCGTATTCAGTATTTCCCAGCCACTAGGGAAGATCTGTGTCAAAGCCATTTCGCTATAGGCGCCACGTTTGCCCGGGTTGGTAACTGTAACCTTTGCCACGAAATCAGTGCCCTGCTTCAGCGACGCTGGATCCACAGGTTGCCCGTTTGATGTCAGGTATGCTACAGATACCTGTAGTACTTCAGGATTGTTCACTACCGGAATGACCTGGTTGCTTAGTGGTTGCCCCTCGTTAATAATGCGGGCATACAATACATTGCCACCCTTGTTGCTTACTTGCACATTGCTCTTGCCACCTGACCATGTTACAGGTACTTGTACAACCGTACTATTCGATTTTACCGTGAACGCTTTTCCGTTCACGGTTCCATTAATGTCTATCTTCTCACCTGTATTATTGGCGCCTGAATATTCCGCAATAGCAATAAGTGCATACGCGGTTGTTTGCGTGCTGTACCAGCTTTCCTGGGCCAGCTTAGATGCAACTGTACGCACCAGTTGTGTAGCTTCCGCTCTTCTGTTCATAATCGTCAATGCTTCCAGCACCATAGCCTGGTCACGCAAGTCGCTACCATAAGTCTCGCCCGCATAAGGGCGTGCCGGGAAAGTTGTATTCAAACCACTGATCAGTTGTAATGCTACCTGTGTTTGTCCTGCCAGGTGGTAAGCTGCGGCAAGCCGCCATTTTGCTTCCGGTTGTAAAAATTTAAATTCCTTCAACCGGTTCATTGCTCCCATTTCTGGTGATTTGGCCAATGCGAGTAAGTATAAGCGATAAGCCTGCATCAGGTCTGTGCCGTACCACGGTGCAGATGTTACATTCCAGGCCTGCGCTTTGTTGCGCTCATAACTCTTCCATTGCTGCAGTAAAGAAGATGGAACATTGTATCCCTTTGACGCAGCCATCAGTAAGAAATGCCCTGCATAGTTGGTGCCCCACTCATCGCTGGATGGACCGCCAGGCCAATAACTGAAACCGCCATCTGTTGTCTGGAAATTTTGCAAACGTTGAATGCCTGCTTTTATATTTCTGTCCACCTCTGCTTTGCGGCTGTCACTCATATCCAGCAATTGCCCCAACACCAGTTGTGGGAAAATGCCAGAGGTTGTTTGCTCCACGCAACCATGCGGGTACTGGATAAGGTAGTTTAAACGCTTCTCTAAATTCATGGCAGGAATACTGGAAATTTCCAGTACAGCTTTGCTGGAGCTGCCTTCGCCGATCATAGAGACGGTGCTATTCCAGTTTTGCTTCGCTTGTAACGTACCTTCTGTTACCTGTGCAGTAAAAGGATTTGCATTGCGTATATCAATCTCTATCTCTGTTGCCGCTTTTTCTTTGCCGCTTGTCGCATTGATGGTAACCTTGCCTATACCTGTATTCGGTTTCACTTTTGCAGCAAAGTAAACTACCTGCTCACCCGTACCACTAAAGGTTATGTTCTGCGAACCTGTAGCCTCAATAAACGGATTGCTTTGAATGCTTAAGCTAACGTTACGAATATTGTTTTCTGTCGCAAAAACAGTTACAGGTATTTTCAATTCTTCCAAAGGCCCAAGTACACGCGGCATTGTAGCCAGCAGCATCAGCGGCTTTTTCACCTTCACACTTTTATCTGTCATGCCATACGCATGGTCACCCGCAGCAATCACCATTGCACGCACACTTCCCATATACGGGGGCAATGCAAACTTGTGTGTTTGAGCACTGCCATTAGATTTGAATGGTCCCAGGAATTTTACCACAGGTTTAAACCTATTCGCTCTTCTTGTTTTAGCTGCCAGTTCCGCCTCTCCGTCACCACCTATAGTTAAGATGCGTTCCAGCTCGCCGCCCCATGCGCCGATCACATAATCATACAAATCCCAGCTTTTTACACCCAATGCCTCACGAGCAAAAAATGCATTGTGTGGGTCCGGTGTTTTGAAGTGTGTGAGATCAAGTAACCCCTCATCTACCAGCGCCACCACATATGTCATATTCCTGCTGTTTGCTTCAGACACGGTGATCGTATTTTGCTGTTCCGGCTGAATTACATCTGCCATTTTAATCACAGGCTTCAGCAGCGTGTTCTTGTCTTCTATCAGTATAGGTATTACACCATACATACGTATAGGCAAGTCGTTCTTTGTTTGCGCATGCGGTTGCGTCAGGCTCACATTCACATACACATTGGGCGTCATCTCCTTATCCGCTTTAAACGAAAATTTCGTTTGCCCCTTGTCAGTTTTTACCCAATATGTTTTAAATACCTTGCTACCTGTTTCTATGCTAATTAACGCACGGCCATTTTCGGCTGAAGGGATCGTCAGTTTCACCTCATCGCCTACATTGTATTTTTCTTTATCGGATGTGAATGACAGCATCGCCGCAGCAGATGGATCGTTATTGCCTGCACGGTTTTGCCAGCCATAATCATCTACATAAAATGTTTTACCACTTACGTGCCCGCTACGTGTATCCTTTACCAACAGCAGGTAACGGCCCCAGCTTTCGGCGCCTATGTTTACATCAAACGCACCTTTCCCATTGCTGATCGTTACGGTTTCTTTTTTAACCAGTTTGTTATAATTGTCTTGTGTAAAGTTGCTCAGGTTATCACCTGAGTTATCCCACCACCAGCGCCATTGTATCTTGTATAGCTGCACATCCAGTTGAGTATTACCAGCAATAGGGATGCCATTGGTATTTACATCTACCAGGTCAAACGAATGGTGTTTGCCAGCCTGTAAATAACCCCATGTCTTATCACCGTCCGGCGCATGTATGCCTACATAAGAAGTGTAAGGATTGAACGGCATGGAAATATTATCAATGCTGAAATTGCCGCCCGGCTCAAATACTTTTACCATCAGGTTGGCAACCAGTTGGCCCGGTGCTTCTTCACCTACTTCAAACGATGGGCTTACAGATGCAGTGCCTTCTGCACTCAGCGTACCATCAAAAATTGTTTTTGACTGAGCAGAGAAAGAAGTAGTAGGATTGTCAAACACATAATCCTTAAACTTAGGGAAGCTCGTCGTTTTCTTATACAGTTGCGCATCTACTCTCGCCTTCAGGTTCTGTGCAGTTGCACCAAACAGCCATTTGGCAGAGAGCGTACCATTTACTGTTGCATTTTTGCCCAACGCTTCTTGTCCACCGAAGTTCAGGTCTATCTTCAGGCGGTTAGGCATAACGGTTTCAATCTTCAGCTTCTTTTCAAACGTAGCGCCACCCACCTTTACGCGACATAGCCAGTTACCGGTAGGCGCTGCTGCATCTGTCGCTGTTTTAAACAGGTTAAAACCATCAACTGCGTTTGTTTGTACCATGCGTTTATATAATTGCCCGCGTGGTGAAACCAGTTCCATTTCTATCGGGTGGTCTTTCGGTAAAGTATTGTCACGGTCCTCTATAATGCAACTCAGATAAAGGCTATCTCCCGGGCGCCATACACCGCGCTCTCCAAAAATGAATCCCTTAATGCCATTCTTTACCTCATCTCCGTTAATATCGAAGCGGCTTAGTGCGAGGCTGCTACCCTCATCCAGTTTCAGGTATCCTTTTTCATTACCCTTTTTAGCAACCAGCAGGTAAGGTTTGCGCTTCAGGTCTATCATAGCAATACCATCGCCATTGCTGCTGCCCTTACCAATTACCTGTTGCTGGTAATCCAATACCTGCAATTCCACATCACTCATAGGGTCGGTAGAAATAATATTGTTTACTGCTACAAAAAGTGAATTGTTATTACCACGTTTTGCAGTCAGGCCTATATTGCTGGCAATGATATTCCTGCTTGCAAAGCGCTCCTTGTTATAGTATGAGCGGGAGCAAGGGTTATCCCGCTGTTCCCAATTATATCCATACGGATAGTAATTGTCATACCTTCTCCAGAACGCATCATCGTCATCTACCTTATTGTCATCATCTTCATAATCGTCATAATAGTTGTCGTTCTCATCCTTTTTTATTTCCTGGCACGTATAAATAGAGTATTCCGGTTTAAAGCCGATGAACACACGATAAATAGCGCCCGGTTCCGTGCGTATATACTTATCAAGGTCTAATGAAAAACGATTCTTCTTATGCAGGTTCAGGCTTTTATCTTCATCCAGTTTTACAGTCGCCTGCACCAGCGGTTTGGCTACACGGCGCAGTTCATTCTCTCCGTTCAGGTCGTTGCGCTGTAAAAATTGTGCAACATTGTTTTCATAGATTTTTATTACGGATACATCTATTGCTTTCAGGTTTACCGCATCAAAAGGTAAGACCAGTTTGCCGCCACTGCTCGGCAGGATAGTGCCACGTCCAAAGATCTTTACAGATGGCAGCCTGTTTTCAAAAAAGATATTGGCTGTTGTTGCTTTATCTAATTTTTCACCCCATTGATTTTCTATACCCTCATGTACTGATATTGTATAGTTGCCATCCAGTTTATTAGAGGCATATACCTTTACCTCACTGCCAAGTATAGTGTAGCTAAGAGACTCCTGCTCGCTAATGCCGATCAGACCGTCGAGGTTTTGACCGATAGACAGCAGATCGCTGAACTGAACCAGTGTATATTGTTCCTGGTCTTGTACGGCGCGAATCTCCAGTACTTTAAAGTCGCCCAATGCCGGAACCGGGATATCTTTTTTGCCGCTTATCTGCGCATTGAATGTTTTGCCATCCCATTGCAGCGTAAGGTTGCCCGCCTGCTGAGCCCGTTTAATGTTCTCTATTGTATAAGTATGCGTTTTATTACTCTCGTTGTGCTGCCACTTTACAGGTATGGCAACACCGTTTAGAGATGCCTGTAACACCTTCTCCACCTTATCCGACGTTTCTACGTCGGCAGTGGTGATGACGCCTGTCAGCGACATCAGTTCTTTATTGGTTGCACGCAGTCCATTATCTTCTATCTGGAAAGCGGGTTTGATCGTTTGTATATTAAATTGGAAATTTTTGAACTTGGAGGGCACGTTCATTACCTTGCCCAACCTGAACGAGACGGTATATAATTCATCCGGGTTCAGGTCTTTTTCAGGCTTAAACTCAATGGTACGGGCATTTACCCAATAAGCCTTTCCGGGAATAGCCGGGGATAGTTCAAACAGGTCTTCCTTAACTGTTTCGTTTACAGTATGCGATACACTGACATCTGATGCCAACTGTATGCGTACCACGCTTTTTTTAGAGACCACGCCAGACGTGTACGCATCTATATATTGCGCAAACGCGGGGTCAACAGTTATCACCTTTTTTTTGTTACAGGAAAAAAGAAAAGAGAAGCATAGGCATGTTAGTGTCCACTTCAGCAGCGTGAGTGGAAAACGGTGTGTTTCCATGTTTTAGGGAAAAAAGTTTTTTAGGGACTTTCTGTGCGAAAAATAATGAATAAGAATTAAATGCCAAGTGAGAGATTTTACTTTAACGAAGAATTTAATAATGTGAGTAGTGAGTGGTCAGTAGTGAGTAGCTTATGATAGAATCAAGCCTTTCATTATTACCCGCTTTAATTGGCGAAATAAGATGGGGCCATTCCTTCATTGCCGTCCGATAAATCGAACGGCAATGAAGGAACACAGACCTATAAGGTTTTTAAAACATTATAGGTCTTACTATCCCTGTCAACAATAATGGGAACTCCCCATTGACAACTCATCCTCACAATTTAATCATTAAACAATTCCTCCTCCCAACTAACAACTCACCACGCACAATTCTTATATTGCACAAACAAAAATTATAACCTATGCCTATACGAATGGTCGATGACCCCGATGATCAGTCAGATAACACCAATGACGGAGGCGACGGAGGCGGACGAGGTAGTGGTGGCGGTGGAGGGTTATTGCAGTTTTTGCCCTTGCTCATTGGTCTTGTCATCCGCAAACCTATACTGCTGGTCGTAATACTTGCAGCAGGTGCATTCTTCTATTTTAAAGGTGGCTGTAATATGAACAGCCAGTCACTAGCCTCCTTTGGCTTAGGTGGCAAACTGGATCCCAAAGAGTTTGCAAAAGCCAATATCTACGAAGGGCTCGATCCGCAAAAAAATGATCTTCCGGAAGCTGTTTCACTTTTAAAGTTTGCCCCGGATAGAAAGAACCAGGGGCAGCAGGGTAGCTGTGTGGCATGGAGCAGTGCCTATGGCGCAAGATCTATTTTAGAAGCAGCCTCTTCCGGCGCTAGTCCCAACCAGGTAGCATTTAGCCCATCCTTCCTTTATAACCAGATAGGCCTGGATGGCTGCCAGGGCAGCTATATTATCCGCGCCATGGAAAACATGACCAAAGTAGGCGCAGTGCCGTTCGGCGATTTTCCTTACGATGAAAATGACTGTACGCGTCAGCCTTCCGGGCAATTGAAACAGGAAGCTTCGCAATTCAAAATGCTGGGCTTTACCCGTCTGACAGATGGCGATAAAATTTCCGCTATAGATCTTCACGCCATAAAAGAGCATTTGTCTAAAGATGTACCGGTAGTAATAGGTATGATGGTAGGCGGCAGCTTTATGCAGGACATGATGGGACGCGATGTATGGCATCCTACATCAGATGATTATTCCCAGATGGGTTTTGGCGGACACGCAATGTGCGTGATCGGCTATGATGACAGAAAAGAAGGCGGTGCTTTCCAGATTATGAATAGCTGGGGCCCGGAGTGGGGCAACAACGGTATTGGCTGGGTAAAGTATAACGACTTTCGTCGTTTTGTAAGAGAGGCGTACGGGCTTAATCCAATGCCTAAAAAAGGGTCGGCAGCCGAAGAAAAAGAATTGGAATGTTCCATAGGGCTTGTGGAAAGTAAAACAAGAAAATACATTCCATTGAGGCTGGCAGGAGGCAATACTTTTGAAACGGTGTCCCCGGTAATAAAAGGCACACAGTTCAAAATGGAGGTTAAGAACGGCGTGGAATGTTATGTGTATGTATTGGGAATGGAAACCGATGGCAGCAGTTATGTGTTATTCCCTTATCCGACTAAAGAAGACCCGACAAAAACAAAATTCTCTCCATACTGCGGTATTACAGGCTATCGCCTTTTTCCGCGCGGTATGAGTATGATGGCTGATAGTATTGGCAATAAAGATTACATGGCTGTAGTGATCAGCAGGGACTCCCTGAATGTGTTTAAGCTGAACGAGGCAGTGAACAGTAATCGAAATGCGGGCTTCCCACAGGCTGTAAACAATGCGTTGCGCAGGCAAACGATCAATGGAGTTACATTTAACAATGCGCCTGACGGAACTTTGAATTTTAGAACAACAGCGGCAGATAAAGCTGCAGTTGCATGTATAGTAGCAGTAGATAAGAATTAGATATTCAATTTGAAATTTGAGATTTATGATTTGAGATGACTTATCGAGGCAAAGACCTTCATTTTAAATTTCAAATTATAAATTTCAAATAATGAATAAATGCCTATGTCAGTTAACTTTCAGCAATTCAAAGAAAAAATGAGTGGCGCATTTGCCTTTCGTTTATTCCTGTTTCGCTTTGTGCCGGCTGCATATTTTGCGGGTGTGCGTTTAACTGCTTTTGACGAAGAAAAAGCAACATGTACAGTTCCACAGAAATGGTACAATACCAATCCCTTTAAGTCTATCTATTTTGCTGTGTTGTCTATGGCTGCAGAGATCAGTACAGGTGTTTTGTGCATGGCTTACATCTACAGGCAAAAGCCGGGGGTAAGCATGCTGGTAACAAAGAATGAAGGTGTGTTTTATAAAAAAGCAACTGGTAAAATAGCATTCGAATGCAAGAGCGGGAAAGCGATAGAGCAGGCTGTTGCACAAGCGATCGAGACAGCTGAATCACAAAGCGTCGTTTGCCACAGCGTTGGGAAAAATAAAGACGGCGAAGTGGTAGCGGAGTTCTACTTTACATGGAGTTTTAAGAAAAGGAGCATATAAATTGTTGCATTGTTATATGGTTTAATTGTTGAAGAGTGAGCCACTCTGTTTGACAATCTAACTATTAAACAATGTAGCAATTAAACCATTAAACGATTTAAACTATGAAAATTTCATTTCACGGAGCAGCGAGGACAGTAACAGGTTCGAAGCACCTAATTACGTTGGCAAATGGAAAAAAGATACTGCTTGATTGTGGTATGTTCCAGGGACTAGGGAAAGAGACAGATGTGTTGAATGGTTCATTCGGTTTCGAAGCAAAAGAAGTAAATTATTTATTGCTTTCACATGCCCATATAGATCACTCAGGGTTGATTCCAAAATTGGTGAAAGAAGGGTTTGAAGGAAGTATCTATTGTACGCCTGCAACCAAAGATCTGGCACAGATCTTATTGCTCGATTCGGCAGAGATTCAGCGGGATGATACCAAGTTCATTAACAAGAGAAGGGCAAAGCAGCATCTGCCACCTTTAGAACCGCTATATACGGTAGATGATGCCAAAGCTGCATTCCCTTTGTTTAAGCAGGTAAATTATGGCAACTGGTTTAAAATAGATGAGGACATCGAAGTGCTATACACAGATGCCGGCCATATTATTGGCAGCGCTGCGGTGCATGTACGCATTACTGAGAATGGTAAAACAACCCAGGTCAGCTTTAGTGGCGATGTGGGCAGATACAGGGATGTGATCCTGCGTTCGCCTGAGGTATTTCCACAGGCAGATTATGTGATCATTGAAAGCACGTATGGCAATAGCCTGCATGAAGATGTATTCAACACCGCCGATCAATTGATGGAGTGGATTGAAAAAACGTGTGTGCAGAAACATGGCAAACTGATCATCCCATCCTTCAGTGTAGGCCGTACACAAGAACTTTTGTATTTTCTCAACCAGTTAAGCCTGGAGAAAAGATTGCCGCGCATACCCGTGTATGTAGATAGCCCGTTAAGCCAGGAGGCGACCGAAGTAGTAAAGCATCATCCGGAAAACTTCAACAGCAGGATCAAAAAGCTTTTACAGATAGACGACGATCCGTTTGACTTCGAAGGGCTACATTTTGTAAAAACGGTAGATGAAAGTAAAGAGCTTAACTTTCGCCCCGAGCCTTGTGTTATCATTTCTGCAAGTGGTATGGCTGACGCTGGCCGCGTAAAGCACCATATTATGAACAACATCAGCGATCATAAAAACACGATCCTGATCGTTGGTTATTGCGAGCCACACTCATTAGGCGGCAGGCTGATGAATGGAGAAAAAGAAGTAAAAATATTTGGCGAGTTCTTCCACGTAGTAGCAGAAGTAGGCGTTATGCGTAGCATGAGCGCACATGGCGACTATGACGATCTTAGCCAATTCCTGTCATGCCAGAATGCGCGTGAAGTCAAAAAGTTGTTTATTGTACACGGCGAGCCCGATGTGCAATTCGATTTCCAGAACAGGCTCATCAAAAAAGGATTTCTTGATGTAGAAGTGCCGGAATTACATGAAGTGTTCGGACTGGAAAACTAAAGGGATTTGAAATTTGAGATTTAAAATTTGCGATGAGGCTGGAAAATGAAAGTGCATCATTTGAAATTTTAAATCTCAAATTTTCTGTATTTGCGCTAAGCCGTTTGATCATCCGTTGTGGCATCAGGCGCATTCTTCTTAACTGATTCTATGCCCGTTTCCATCCCCGCACTAGCCTCATACATCTGGCTGGTGCCTATTACCTGTCCATTTGTAGCCTTCAGGTTGAAATAATGCTTGCCATTAGTCGCAGTTTTTCTGTCGTAGTGAGCGTCGTCAGGCGCATTCTTCTTTACAGACTCAATACCATTCAATGCATTTGCTTTAGTTGTGTAGCCCTCGCTTGTCAGGATGGTTTGACCATTACCAGCTTGTAGGTTAAACTGAAATTCGCCATTAGTCCTCTTCGAAAGAATAAATTTTGACATAGGTATTTCTTTTAGCGTGATAAACTAGAGCAGGTAAAACACACGGAAACAAAAAAGGTTGGGGGATTTGAAATTTAAGATTTGAAATGAATGATTGCCACAAAACACCAAGGCTCGAAGAAGCACCAAGGAAAGAATATCGAACAAGGAACAAGGAATTCTGAATAGAGAAGGTGTAAATGTAAAAACTCAAAGAAGTAGAAAGTGCCATTCTGTGTTTCTGTGTCCCAGTGGCAAATCTTTGCGTTCTCTGCGTATCCTTTGCGATACTTGTGCGTGAAACCCTAAAACAAAAAAGCCTCATCTTTTCAGATGAGGCTCACACAACTTTACAATTTCCTTGTAGAGCGTACGGGAATCGAACCCGTGATTCCTCCGTGAAAGGGAGGCGTCTTAACCCCTTGACCAACGCTCCGTTTGTTATTTGGGAGTGCAAAGATAACAGTATGTTTTTCTCTGCCAAAAAAATCTTCAACTTTTTGAAAAAAATATTCAATGTCAACGAAGTAACACAAAATTAAAGCAGCTACCCCGCTTTCCCATGCGGGGTAATATTTCATTTTTTGCTAACGAATGGTAACTAAAAAAATCAATCGTTTTCTATACAATACTTGTAAATTCGCGATGCTTTTTAAAAAATCTAAAATTTTCAAATCATGAGCACAGTAAAAGTAGCGATCAACGGTTTCGGACGCATCGGCCGCTTGGTTTTCCGTCAGATTTACAATATGGAAGGAATTGAAGTTGTGGCGATTAATGATCTGACAAGCCCTAAAGTATTAGCACACCTCCTGAAATATGATAGCGCTCAGGGCCGCTTCAACGAAGAAGTGACTGCAACAGAGAATGCAATTGTGGTAAATGGCCACGAAGTAAAAATATATGCACAGAAAGACCCGGCTCAGATCCCTTGGGGTACACACAATGTAGACGTAGTGATCGAGAGCACAGGTTTCTTCACTGATAAAGCAAAAGCAGAAGCCCACCTGACTGCTGGCGCTAAAAGAGTAGTGATCTCTGCTCCGGCTACAGGCGACCTGAAAACTGTTGTTTTCAACGTAAACCACAACATCCTGGACGGTAGCGAAACAATCATCTCTTGCGCTTCTTGTACTACAAACTGCCTGGCTCCAATGGCAAAAGTACTGAGCGACAAATACGGTATCGAAGTTGGTAGCATGACTACTATCCACGCTTATACAAACGACCAGAACACGCTGGATGCTCCGCATGCTAAAGGTGACCTTCGCCGTGCCCGTGCAGCAGCAGCTAACATCGTTCCGAACAGCACAGGTGCTGCTAAAGCGATCGGCCTGGTATTGCCTGAACTGAAAGGTAAACTGGACGGTGGTGCACAGCGCGTACCTACTATCACAGGTTCTCTGACTGAACTGACTGTAGTATTAGGTAAAAAAGTAACTGCTGAAGAGATCAACGCAGCAATGAAAGAAGCAAGCAACGAATCTTTTGGTTATACAGAAGACGAAATCGTAAGCACTGATATCATCGGTATCCACTTCGGTTCCCTGTTCGATGCTACACAGACTAAAGTGATCACTGTAGGAGACAAACAACTGGTTAAAACAACTAGCTGGTACGATAACGAAATGAGCTATGTAAGCCAGCTTGTACGTACAGTTAAATATTTTGCAGGTTTAATCAGCAAATAAAACAAAGAAGAGATGTGTTGTTCCAGCTACAGTAATACTATTCATCTGTTGTTGTGTCACTCACTTCATCTTCATGAACTATACTGAACAAAAGGCCGTAGTGTACACTGCGGCTTTTTGTTTGTCTTGCCCGTAAAACAGGCATTCCCTTTGTAAGAAATTACAGTCATTCAATCTCCGAACGCAAAAAGATTTTTCTATGAGTACATTTTCCCAACATAACTTTTCCGGTCAGAAAGCCCTCATTCGCGTGGACTTCAACGTGCCATTAGATAAAAAAACTTTAGAGATCACAGACGACACACGTATCCGTGCCGCGTTACCTACGATCAAAAAAATATTACAGGATGGCGGTAGTGTTATCCTGATGAGCCATCTCGGTCGTCCGAAAGAAGGCCCTGAAGACAAATATTCCCTGAAACATATCCTGAAACACCTGTCTGAACTGGTAGGTACAGACGTACAGTTTGCAAATGACTGCATTGGGCAGGAAGCCATTGATAAAGCAGCAGCTTTACAGGCAGGCCAGGTATTGTTGCTGGAAAATCTTCGTTTCTACAAAGAAGAAGAAAAAGGCGACGAAGCATTTGCTGAAAAACTAAGCAAACTCGGTGATATATATGTGAACGATGCGTTCGGTACAGCACACAGAGCGCACGCTTCTACAGCGATCATTGCGAAATTCTTCCCTGGCGATAAAAAAATGTTCGGCCTGCTGATGGAAGGAGAAGTGAACAGTGCAGAAAAAGTATTGCATGCTTCCCAGAAACCTTTTGTTGCTATTATCGGCGGCGCCAAAGTGAGCGATAAGATCCTCATTCTCGAAAACCTGCTGGAAAAAGCAACAGACATCATCATTGGTGGCGGTATGGCTTATACCTTCTTCAAAGCGGCTGGTGGCAACATCGGCAATTCTCTCTGCGAAGATGACCGCCTGGATACAGCAAAAGAAATATTGAAGAAAGCAGAAGAGAAAGGCGTGTGCATACACCTGCCAAGCGATTCTGTAATAGCCGATAAGTTTGACGCAGCAGCAAACACCTCTACTGCACCAAGCAACAACATACCTGCAGGCTGGATGGGGCTGGACATTGCAACATATGCATGCGATGAGTTTTCCAACGTCATCAAAAAATCAAAGACCATTTTGTGGAATGGCCCTATGGGCGTATTCGAAATGGAGAAGTTCCAACATGGTACTAAAACCATTGCTACTGCAGTTGCAGATGCTACACAAAGTGGCGCATTCTCTCTTGTAGGTGGTGGAGATAGCGTAGCAGCAGTAAACCAATTTGGCTTTGCTGAAAAAGTAAGCTACGTAAGTACAGGCGGAGGCGCCCTCCTCGAATACTTCGAAGGAAAAGAGTTGCCAGGTATAGCAGCTATCAAAAACAAATAATCACAAATGCAGGCCGCAAGCCTGCATTTTTTATGCCAGTTGCAAAAGAAACCTGACAAGTCTGTAGAAAAGATTATTATACAGATAAGCTTAAAAGGCCTGTCAGGTTTAATCAACGTGATTGTGTTTTATGCCTCAGCGGCAAAATTTTCTTAACGGTCCTTGTGCCTCCATGTCCTGGTAGCTATTTTTGACTGAACACTCAGTATATACAACAGAACTACTGCTTACAGAATTAATATAGCTTTCTTATTCCAAATAAGCTCGTATGAAACCGCTCTACTTTTTGCTTATACTCCTGCTTGCGACAAATACCTTGCTTGCACAGAGAAAAGACCGCATTCAAATAGATAATAACACACAGAAAAAAGAAATAACAATAACCGCTAACGGTAAGCCGTTCACCACATTACTCTATAGTGATACCCTATACAAACCTTTCCTGTTTCCCATCTATTCCCCCCACGGCCAGGTTATTACACGCGGCTATCCGCTGGCCACGCGCAAAGGGGAGCCTACAGATCATCCGCATCACACCGGCTTGTGGTTTAATTACGAAAATCTGAACGGGCTTGATTTCTGGAACAACTCCTATGCAATTGCAGCGGCTAAAAAAGACAAATACGGCTCCATAAAAACAGACAGCATATTATCTGTATCCAGCGGCAGGGAAGGAACGATTCTCATGATCTCCAACTGGGTCAATAATAGCCGCGAAGTGTTGCTTAAAGAATTAACTACTTTTGCGTTTACTGCATATCCGGATTACTACATCATAGACCGTGTAGCGTTACTGACAGCCGTGCAGGATATAGCTTTTACGGATACTAAAGACGGGCTCATCGGCCTGCGCGTAGCGAAGGAATTAGAGCTTCCTTATCATACTACAAAACCAGTGCGCGACCCAAAAGCATTGCCTGACACATCCGTGCATGGCAGCTATATCAATAGCGAAGGCAAGAAAGATGAAGATGTCTGGGGGGTAAGGGCAAGATGGTGCATGCTGTATGGCCCTAAAGATGGGGATGAGATCAGCATTGCTATCCTGGATCACCCGGAAAATATCGGATACCCGACTTATTGGCATGCCCGCAGCTACGGTTTATTTGCCGCTAATCCTTTTGGACAGAAAGTGTATAGCGAAGGAAAAGAAGAGCTCAACTTCAAGTTACAAAAAGGGCAACAGGTTACATTACGCTACCGGATTATTGTTGCCAGTACAAAAGAACGATTAAGCAATGAAACGATAGAAAAAGCCGCAAGAGCTTTTAGCCGCGACCGGTAATGGTGTGGAAGCATTGTTGAATTGTTTTATGGATAAATGGTGAGCTCCTGCTAAGGGGTATCGCAAAGAACACAGTGCATGTGTAAAGGGCGCAAAGAGAAGAAGCTATTCCCGATGCAGCTAAAGGTATATGCCAGCAGGCTTTGCAACGATGACTTTTTTGACTACTGGTTTGCTGACTCTTTTCCTTACAATTCACCACTCACAACTCACAATCTGTCTTTCCGTCATAATTTATAAAAAGGTATTTCATTTGTTGTGTATATTTAATCAAGAAAACATTCAAGAAAATGAAAACAAAAAACCTTGCACTTATTGTTATTGCTGCTTTAGTACTCATCCTCGGTGGTTGTGGTTGCGGTGGATACAACAACATGATCAAGCTGGATGAAAGCGTAAAAAGCCAATGGGGTAAAGTACAAAGTGAATATCAACGCCGCGCAGATCTTATACCTAACCTTGTAAGTACTGTAAAAGGTGAAGCTAACTTTGAACAGACAACCTTGCAGAATGTTATAGCTGCCAGGGCTAGCGCTACACAGGTAAAAATAGATCCTACAAATCTGACTCCTGAAAAAATACAAGAATTCCAACAGGCACAAGGCCAGCTTTCACAGGCATTAGGCCGCTTGCTGATGGTTACGGAAAATTATCCTACACTCAGGGCAAATGACGCCTTCAGAGGTTTACAGACACAATTGGAAGGCACTGAAAACAGGATCAAAGTTGCACGTAACGATTTCAATACAAGTGTACAGGAGTACAACTCTGTGATCAGGCGTTTCCCTAACACCCTCTTTGCCGGTGCGTTTGGTTTCAAGCCTAAAGGTTACTTCCAGGCAGAAGCTGGTTCTGAAAAAGCACCTGAGGTGAAATTCTAACATATAAGTATATAACTATTATGATTGGATTATTTCGCAAAAAGCCTGTAGACTTCTTCACCCGCGAGGAAAACGAGCAAATGGTAAAAGCCATAGGTGAAGCAGAACATAAAACCAGCGGAGAAATTCGCGTGTACATAGAAAGCCGTTGCAGGTTTGTAGATCCTGTAGACAGGGCATTTGAACTGTTCCAGGGACTAAAAATGCATCAGACTGCTCAGCGCAATGCAGTACTTGTGTACATAGCAATGAAAGACAGGCAGCTTGCACTATATGCAGACCAGGGCATCTATGACAAAACAGGTAAAGATTTCTGGCATACAGAAACAGCTAAGATCCTTTCTCATTTTAATAGGGAAAACTACGCCGGTGGCATTAGTACGATCGTGCAGGAAATAGGGGATGCGCTATCCTATCATTTTCCTTACGACGCTGCGGTAGACAAAAACGAGCTGCCGGATGATATAGTTTTTGGTAAATAACTAAATATGGCAGGCATGTTCACTACATGCCTGCTTACTTTTTTCTGATGAAGCATCTCCTTCTTATAATAGCATTTTTCTGTACCGGTATTGTGGCTATGGCGCAAGACGTATTGCCAAAGCCGTCAGTGCCACGCCTTGTTACTGACAAGGGAAACGTACTGTCGCCGGAACAGCGGGAAATACTGGAACGTAAACTGGTAGCGCTGGATGATAGTACATCCAACCAGATTGCCATTGTTACTATTCCTACCTTAAACGATTACCCGATTGAAGACTATGCTACCAAGCTTTTCAGAGATTGGGGTATAGGCAATAAGAAAACCAATAATGGTGTACTTATTCTTGTGGCTGTTGAAGATCGTAAAGTCAGGATAGAAGTTGGCTATGGTTTGGAAGGCGCTATTCCCGATATTACTACAGGCGATATTATTGAAAATGACCTGAAGCCAAATTTCAAAGCCGGAAACTATTATCGCGGTCTTGATGAAGCGGTAGATGCATTGAGTAAAGCTGCAGCAGGGGAGTATAAAGTGGTGCGGAAGAAAAATAAAGACAACGGTTCCGGTGGGGGACTTGCGTTTATTATTATTCTTGTTGTCATCTTCGTTATTCTTGGTGCAAGCGGTGGCGGTGGCGGACGCGGTGGTGGTATGGTCAGCAGACGCGGTTACAATCTCTTGCCTTTCCTTTTCCTTGGCGGTGGCGGCAGCGACCGTGGTGGCTGGGGAGGCGGCGGCTCCGGAGGATGGGGCGGTGGAGGAGGCGGTGGTGGCTTCGGCGGTTTCGGCGGAGGTAGCTCCGGCGGCGGCGGCGCAAGCGGTAGCTGGTAATGTTTGAGTATAGATAAGGTTTATATAGTTTGTAAAATATATAAAGTAAAAAGGAATGGGCTGTTTTAATAAGCAGCCCATTCACTTTTTTATTACCATGTATCATTAAGCAATGTCGCTTATAGTACTAAAAAACTACATGCAAAAAAGTCTGCGTTTAAACTGTGTTAGTTCCCTATTTAAGTTTTTCAAGCGAAACGTCCGGCCTCAGAAAAGCTGTCCCAACAGTATTGTTGGGACTGTTCGAGCCATAAGCAAACTTATTTACAAATGTTGTCTGCGGCGAGTTCAATGGATTTCGGTGGTCGGGACAATTTTTAGCCTGCTTTTCTGGAGCCTTGATTTTTTTGGTTACTTTTTGTATCAAGACAAAAAGTAACACCGTCGGTAGACATACTAACGCTTACAATTGGTCAGATAACTAAACTTAATTGAGCAATAACGATAAAGCATATAAAGAGAAAGGAGGCCACAGGCCTCCTTTCTCTTTATAACAATAAAACCATTCAACAATGTATCAATGCTATTTATTTCAATTTCTCCTCCACCATCTTAATCTCCTCATCTATCACAGAAGGATTACTTGATTTTGCTTTAGCAGCTTCCTTCCTCTTTTTCATCCTGGTCAATTCCTTGTTTATATTCTCCTTGTAAGCAGGAGAGAACGCAGATAATTGATCTCTTGTTTCTATAACTGCATCCAGGCCCTTTTTGAAGTTAGCCTTATCTTCTACTACAGACAGGTAAGTGATCAGGTTATACACCTGTGATACCTTTCTGAGCAAAGAAGCGGATTTATATTTGTTATATACCGAATCAAAATCAGCATCAGACTTAGTCAACAAAGTCAATTGCTCCGTGATAGGCTTCAAGTCACCCATAACATCTTTTGTTATTACCGGCAACAGGGAAATGGCTTTTTGTTCATTCAGTTTAGCCAGGCCCTCCAACGCAGCACCTGCAACAGAGTAAGACGAGTCGGATGTATTTGCCAAGAAAAACGCTTCATATTTTGGTTGCTCCAAATCTGACAGTATGTTTATTGCAGCAGCCCTGTTCAGACGGCGCTCATCATTTTTACTGATACCTTCTACCTTAGCCAGTAAGGTAGCATCGAGATCTTTAGCAGATAAAACTCTCAGCGTAATATTCCTGATGCCATGGTAAGGATCGGATAAACCTTGCGAAAGCAGTTCCTTAGCACCCGCTTCGCTAATGTGCTGTGCAGCATATTCTATAGCCTCTCTTCTGTCTACATAATTACCTGCATACTTATATTGATGCGCGTATTCAGTCAGTGTTTTGTGGTCTGTCTTTACTGCCAATAATATCTTATCACCATCTACATTGATCAGGTCAGGTTTAGAAGTAACCTTGAAAGAAAACGTATCTTGTTTGTTATTCATCCAAACAGAGTGACGTTCTTTTTTATTGCCAACATATACATCTATGTCAATAGGCAATTTAAACACCTTATCTGTTGTTTGCTTCTGAGAAATGAATACCTGGGCAACCCTGTTCTCAGCATCATAGCCATAGTTAATATCCAATAATGGGTGTCCGCTTCCAAAGTACCACTGGTTCCAGTACCAGTTCAGGTCCTGCCCGGTAACCTCTTCAAATGCCAGGCGCAGGTTATGAGCCTCAGCAGATTTAAATTTATTTGTAGTCAGGTAAAGGTTCAATGATTTGAAAAAAGCAGAGTCGCCAACATAATGGCGCAGCATATTCAGAATGCGGCCGCCCTTATTATAGCTCACCGCATCAAACATATCCTCCTTGTCTGCATAATAAAAACGTACCAGGTCCTTCGCATCATTGCGGCCACGTGTGTACGTACGCATGTCTACATAATTCTTTTCAAGGCCAGCATCTTTTCCGTGTTTGTATTCAAACCACAACGTTTCACTGTAGTTAGCAAAACTCTCATTCACCGTCAGGTTACTCCAGCTCTCCGCAGTTACATAATCGCCAAACCACTGGTGAAACAACTCATGCGCCACATAATCCTCATATTTATTACCATCAGACAGTTGACGCGCGTTTTGTTGCAGCGCATCCGTATGTAATGTTGCTGTGGTATTTTCCATAGCGCCACTTACATAGTCACGGCCAGTCATCTGTGCATATTTAGCCCACGGGTAGTCCACACCCAGTATTTTAGAATAAAAGCCGATCATCTCAGGCGTAAGGCCAAAGATTCTACGGGCAACCTTTTCATAATCCTTCTCCACATAATAGCTAACCTCTTTGCCCTTATAGCTATCCTTGATGATGGCAAAATCACCTACGCCCATAAAAAATAAATATGGAGAATGCGGCAGATCCATTTTCCACGTATCAGTACGCGTACCATCCGTATTTTTCTTTTGGCTTACCAGCAAACCATTGCTCAGCGTCACATATTTAGCCGGAACAGTCATGGTAATTTCTTCCGTCGTCTTCTGGTTTGACTTATCTATAGTAGGGCACCACACACTTGTCGCCTCCGTCTCACCCTGCGTCCAGATCTGTGTTGGCTTATTCTTATCCTCACCCTTTGGATTGATGAAATACAAACCCTTTGCATCCGTAATCGCAGCACTACCCTTAGCCTGGTATTCGTTAGGCTTTGCTACATAGTCAATAAACACGGTATATTTTTCACCCTGCTTATAAGACCTGCCAAGGTTTATGTACAGGTAAGCAGAATCATATTCATATTTCAGCGGCTGTTGCTTACCATTAGCAACCAGCGCCACAGCATTAATATTCATCCCTTTTGCGTCCAGCGTCAGAGAGTCTGTTGCATAGAAATGTGGTTGAAGCGTAATCCACGCCTTCCCGTACATATACGCCTTGTCATAGTCAAAACGTACATCCAGTTTAGTGTGAACCAGGTCATTGATCTTAGTCGCAGAAGCGCGGTAGATCTTTTTCCAGCTCTCATCCCTTTTGCCGCCCGGGGCTGGCTGCGCAATCGTTGCAACCGAAGTACATAGGCAAATGCCTAATACCAGTTTTCTCATGTATGTATTTTTTAAGGGCATAAATGTAATATCTAAACGAACGCATCTAGCAACAATTTGATGAACAGGGCAAAAATGGCTCGATTATGGCTACTACACCGAAAAAAGTGTAATGCGTTTTTTGCAATAGCTTTGTTTTGAATTAAGAAAGAATGAAATTGCAACCCATGAACAGACGACTGGTATTATTTTTTGGCTTAATGTGTATGCTTCTTACTGCTACGTTCGCGCAGCAGAACCACTTCATGTATATACAATCCGATACCAAAGACCCCTTCTCCGTAGCATTAAATGGTAAAATATATAATTCCAGCGCATCAGGCTATCTCATTATACCCCAGTTGCCAGATGGAGAAAATACCCTCAAACTAAGTTTTACAAAAGGAAAATACCCCGACCAAGTCTTTGTGTGTAAAATGGAGGGGCTGGATGTAGGGTATGCTTTGAAAAATATGGGCGACAAAGGATGGGGGTTGTTAAACCTTCAAACGATGGCTGTAGTACCAGGAGCAGCTTCTGCTGCAGCAAAGCCACCTAAAAAAGGGACCAAGCCTGCAGATGCGCCACCAGCAAATCAGCCTGTAGCAACTACGCCAGATACGCCAACAGCTACCACACCTAAGAATGGTGCAAATCCTTTCGGTGATATGCTTTCACAAGTAGTGAACGATCCTACGCTCAAAAACGCGCCTGTAGTATCAGCACCGCCAAAGAAAGCGCCAGAGAAAAAAGAACAGGTAGTAGCTAAGAATACGCCTAAAGAGCCTGTAGTAGCAGAAGCCAAGGATCCTGTAGCAGAAGAAGAAATTCCTACCACAAAAGGCATTATCAAAGCAGATGAAAAAGAAAGGAACGAAGGCACAGATTATGTATTTATAGACTTTAATGCAAAAGGTGCGGACACCATCAAAATATTTATTCCTGTTGGCAGTGCAGAAGCACCGGTAGCAACTACTACTGAGCAGGCTGCTCCTGAGAAGCCTAAAGACGCAGATAAGCCAAAGGAAAACAAAGAAACAACACAGCCGAAGTTTGTAGATGTGAAATCTGAGACAACAGCAGATGACAAAAAAGTGGACAATCCATTTTTCAACAAACCGGCAGAAGGTAGTAAGGAAACAGTGGTTGTTGCTCCGCCGGTAACTACAGCGCAACCGCCTGCAAATACAAATACAGAAACAAGTACAACAAATAACAGCAACTCTTCAACCAAGATAGCCGGGTACAATTCCAATTGCTCTCAAATGGCTGAAGACAAAGATCTTGACAGGCTGAAGAAAAGAATGGTAGGAGCAGGGGAAGATGAGAAAATGATAGAAGTGGCCCGCAAAGCTTTCAAATCCAAATGCTACACCACCAGCCAGATCAAGACACTTGGTATGCTGTTCTACACAGACGCCAGCCGCTATTCTTTCTATGATGCTGCCTATCCTTTTGTGTACGATGTAACCAATTATGCTACGCTGGAGAATATGCTCATAGATGATTATTACAAAAAACGATTCAGGGCAATGCTCAGATTGTAATTAGGTGTCAGGTTACTGGCTAACAGGTAGCTATTTTGCAACGCTGAAACCTTGAAAACAGTGAAACGTAACAATGTCACGATATTTCCTAGAGTTATCTTATAAAGGAACCCGCTACAGCGGATTCCAGGTACAGGCCAATGCACTCACCGTACAGTCGGAAGTGGAAAAGGCGCTTAGTATCTTCTATCACCAACCTTTTGAGCTTACCGGTTCCTCCCGGACAGATGCAGGTGTACACGCCTTACAGAACTACTTTCATTTTGATTCCAGTGTAATTGTGCAGGAAAAACATGTATATAACCTGAATGCCATACTGCCGCAAGACATCGTTCTTAAAAGAATAGTACAGGTAACAGATGATGCACATTCCCGTTTTTTAGCCACCTCCCGTGAGTATAAATACTTTGTATATAAAAGCAAAGATCCCTTCCTCGAAGACCGGGCATACTATTTTCCCTATACCTTGTCATTAGAAAAGCTACAGGAAGCGGCCACTGTTTTAATGCAATACAGTGACTTCACATCCTTTTCCAAGCGTAATACACAGGTTAAGACCTTTATCTGTGATATTCAAAAATCTCAGTGGACAGAAGAAAATGGCACTTATATCTATAATGTAAAAGCAAATCGTTTTTTGCGAGGCATGGTACGTGGGCTGGTAGGTACTATGTTACGGGTAGGCAGGAGTAGTATAGATATACCGGCCTTTAAAGCAATAATAGAAGCCCTGGATTGCAGCAAAGCAGACTTCTCTACGCCACCGCAAGGCCTTTTCCTCGTAGAAGTCAACTATCCTGACGGTATATTACCCATATAGAAGTACGAATTGTGAAGTACAAAGTACGAGGCGTTCTAAAATCTCCACTGTAATAACTATTTCAGGGTTGTTTAAGCGAAAAGCCTGGATTCGAAACCAGCGTAATTCTCGAATTTGGTTTTTAAAAAGAGAGGTTCGGCCTCAGAAAAGCAGCGTTAAGAAAATTGTCATGAACGCCGGAAAAAGCCATTGCTGTTTGAGCCAGGCGTAACTTACTTACTCATGCTGTTAGCGGCGAGTTCAATGGATTTTGGCGGTCGGGACAATTTTTAGCCTGCTTTTCTGGAGCCTTGATTTTTTTGGTTACTTTTTGTATCAAGACAAAAAGTAACACCGTCGGTAGACAAATGAACGCTTGCAATAGGGCAGGCCACGAAACTTTATTAGACACTAATTATAGCCTTCTTAATAAAAGCCTCCGTAAATACTCCCAATTGTCTTCAAATTTTCCCTGTGTAATTTCCTGAATAAACCATCTCTGCGGTGAATCTCCATACTAATTGGAATTTTTTATCCTCTCAAACCCTTGCTATCACAGCTATTTATGCACGTTAGCATTTTATTTTTTAAAAAAGATTTGGCAGGAAAGAATTCACGCTTATCTTTGCCGCCCGTTACACAAAAAGCCTACTGGTTTACAAGCCATAAAGCAACAAAAACGGGAAGAGTTCTTTCAAGAGTTTCAGGAGCAAAAAGGGGAAAGGAAAATTTTTAAAAAAGATTTGGTGGAATGAAAAAGAAGTTTACCTTTGCAACCCGAAAGGAATTAAACCTAGCTCATTGATTATCAGTCTTTTAACAATAATTGAAGAATAAAAATTTTTTTTAAAAAGATTTGGTGGAATGGAAAAGGTTGTTATCTTTGCAACCCGAAACGAAAACGGACTAGATCATTGACAATCAATATTTTAACGGAATAAAAATTAAATAATAGTTCTCAAAATATTTGGTTGGGAAGAAGGAAAAAGCTTGCCTTTGCAACACCAACGAAAACGGTTGGTGAGTGAGAAGGGGGGA
>JAFKHH010000037.1 GCA_017306865.1 Filimonas sp. | reverse complement strand
GCTGATTTATTAACGAATGCCTTTTTTACATCGTACATCTAACATCGTACATGTAGGTGTTACTGTCCCTGGTACTTATAGTCAAACTGCTTCACGATGTTGCCTTCCTGGTCGCGGATGAGCTTTAAACGCTGGAAACCGTCGTACTCATAAAATAGCCTTTTAAAATTCTTATCCGTTACCGTCATTAACAACCCGTTTTTATAACTATAGGTACTCATTAGTTCCGTTGTATTGGGAGACATTCTGAGTTCGTCAATCGAATTCCCATTAGAGTTAATTTGTATCGTAACTCCTCCCCCAGGATATGCTCTGTAAAGAGTCCAGTTTGCATCAATATCATACATTTTTGTAAATGAGGTGGCAGATGTTGTCTGTCCGCTACCATTTAGGTATTCAACAGAAGGTATGCTTCCTCCCTTTAATGCAACTACATAAATAAATTCCCCCCACACAATTTTATAGGGCTTAACAATGCCGACGAACGAATTAGTCCCTGTAAATGCATTAGCGCTTATACTCCCCTGATAACTAAAATCACTTGAATTATCCCATTCCTGGGTTATTGAACCATCGTCGCCATAATAATTATACTTTTCAAAACTTGTGTGTGCCCAGAAAGCATAAGAAGAAGGTGAAGTTGTTTGATTTCCTATAGCAATGATATTATTGCTGCGATTTCCTCTCACAACTATATCCCTCAAACCATCTCTCTTAAATATTTCCAAAGGATTTTGATAGGCATCATAACTTGTCATATTTATTACAGGCTTATATCGTGCATCTTTAGCATATATGGCAGTTGCGTTAAGATTTCGCGTAATAGGTATCGTTTGCACGAACTCACTATACGGAAAAGGTTTGCTAGTCTCAAGGTTATAAACAGAATTTAGCCATGGCATGCTGGTGCCTGAAGAGAGCCCATATTCGCTTAACTCTGCATGCGTTACCAAATCTACATTCGATAATGCACTTCTTTTCAGACTAATTTTCTCAACAACAGTCGCTGGCTTGTTATTGGTAATATTATTAAGCATAAACTCGCCAGCATAATCTTGTGCGTACTTTTGAATAGTTGTTAACACATCCCCATTACTTGTAGTTTTCACTACTTTTGTCAAATATGGATAAGTTGCACCTTCGTAAAACATATCATTGGTTACTTCTGCTTTAATAGAAGAGTTATTCTGATCATAAACAATGTCCTTTTGCTGAGACAATAAGAATTGATATGTTTCAAATGAATATTTATTGCCAATAATAGCATACCTAAATCCATCTGAAAAAGCACTTGAATAACCACAGCCTTCAGCAAAAAGAGCCGTTCCATCCCATAATGAAAACCCGTTTTTTGAAGCATCTGCATACAACTTCCTTGTATAGGAGAACTTCTTTTCACTTAAGAGTGCGTTTGTATTAGAATACGTTTTAACGGCTAAAGGTTTCCCTCGCTCAAACGCCCTATTTGTGACTTTATTGAAAGGAGACTCAAAATTTGTATTTAGAGAATACAAATAGTTTGCATTTCCATATCCATTATCATGATTTGTAAACTCATTCATGGTATATGAATTATCTGCCTCTACCTCATATACTTTGGAGTAGGATATATGGTAATTATCATTCACCATATAAAGTGGCTGAGAAGACCAAACATTTATAACAGCAGACGTAGCATTGTTAATTGACCAACTACAATAATTGCCAGAATAATTCATATTAATTTTTCTGCAATTGAGAGGAGAATTGTTTTGCCAATGATATATGATAGTTGAATTCTGAATACCTGAGGAAGAGCCAGCATTGATCTGAGCTTCTGTCATTCCTGAAGCATAATTTCCTATATAGTAAAACCTTTTTTTCCGTTTTACTGTAGCTATAACGTCGTCATCGGTAATTTCTTTTACTCTAACTCCGCCAGAGATCTGATTAGTCCCCATATCATCAATCGTCACACCATCAATATTTATTTTTTTTGAAGCCACATTTGGCTCATACAAAAAACTCGTACTTCCACCTGTAGGATAAGTAATCTTTTCTAACAAGAATTGTTTAGTGTAATTAAAATTTGCTCCCCGAGAGGTGAAATAAGCATTATCATCATCTGACGGAGCAACTGTTACGCCATTCCAAAATCCCCAGTGATCTGAAACATCAGACAAATACGCTGGCTGAGACATGTCTCGAATATACGAGAAAGCATAATGTTGATCGTTACCTGTTCCCGCCATAATATCTACCGAATTCAACATTAATCTTTCGCTAGGACTATTGTTGTAATTGAATTTTATCGTTTTCACATACTCTTGTCGTCTAAAAACAATATTATCAACTTCAGGCCGCTGATTGAGTGTAGTATTGTACTCAGGATATTGCAACCTGAAATCTTCTGCCGGAGATTTAAAATAATCAATATCCATTGGCAACTGAGTAGACAGGGACCTGTTTATTTCCCATTTGAAATTTTCTCCTACGACTGTTTTTAAATATACTGGAGATATTACCCTACCTGTTTTAGTTCCAATAAAATCCTGGCTATTAAAACAGTTAAACGCTAATGGTGCCCCTATTTTAGTTTCAAAATAAGAACGGTATTTTGTAGCGATGAATCCACCTCTTTCGTATTCAAATGATACCCTCTTACCATTACCCATTTGAACACTTGATAAGAACCAACTATCTGCCGTCCAGTACCCATTGCAATTATAAAGATCAGCACTTATTTCAATTGGCAAAGATTTAAAATATTCAATTGTAGTAGTATTACTTGAAACATATTTACCAAAAGTCAGCACCATCCCATTTTCAGTTTTGATGCTGAATCCAGTTAATATTCTCGGATATCTCCCTTCTCTTCCCCAAGGATTGTAGTTATTATATTGGTTTTGTGTAGTAGAAGTCTCAGAGCATTTTGAGGTAGCTTTTACAGGTATTTGATAAGTATTTAACCCTATCGTATCATTCGAATAATCAAAAAATGGCAGGATTGTTACTTTTTGATCACATTGCACAGCAAAAATATCGTCCGGATTATCTGTAGCAGTAAACTTTCCAGGTTTTTTAAAATAAAATTTACCATTTATCCCAAAAGCATTAAACGTAAACTCATCGGGATACATATCCTGAATGCCGCCAGCATTTCCATTGTTCAAGTCTCCCACCTTCCATGTGTCAAAAGAATAAGAATTTTCTGTCATCCAAAATTCCCCAACAAGCCCTCCATAAAAAGTAACCCCAGAAAAAACAGGAGCCATGTATATAATTTGATCAGCCAAATAGGGCAAAATATGACCATTTCTAATCAGCGTCCCTCCACAACTCCCTGTATATTGTGAACTGTATGTCTTTAATAAATTGTCTACATTAAAATCATTATTCTTTTTTCTCCCTAGAAAACCATTGGGGAAATAATATGTACTTCCTAGATTTTTTGTGCTAAAATTAAATTCGTCCGGCAGCCCCCGCACACGTCTGGACACAACCCCACCAATATTAAGATTCCAGTTCATTCCCACCCAGCCAGGAAATGCATCTGGCCTAAAACCGGATGCGTCATAATTTAAAGATGCAGCTATAGCCGTTCCATCTATTACTTCATTATCTAAAGGTATATTTATAGACGGCTGCCCATTAAAATAACTAACTGGAGTATTGCCATACTTAACAAATTCAAATGCGTTAGGGCTGGGTACATTTATTGGGGTCTTATTAACCTGCCCTATCATAATTAATGGGGTTATGCAACAAAAAACAATCGCGGCAAAACATCCTAGATTAAAATACTTAACTTTCATAGTGTTTTCATTTTAGTTTAAGGTTGATTTTTTAATTTTTCTATGGCTTGTTCTAATTGACTATTCTGTTGTTTCAGTTCTACAATTTTCTTCCCTTGCTCTATCACATACAACGTCAGCTCCTCCACTTTTTTCAGCAACTGTTTTTGCACCTCGCCTACATCATGCCCATCTTTTTCTATTGTAGCAGCAGATGGTATATCTGGCAGATGTTTATTCGTTTGAATAAAGGAAGAAACGGAATCGAGTGAGGGCAATTGATAAGAGGAGTCAAAAACATAGTCTGGCCAGCCAGTTTGGGTGACAATCACTTTACGGGTGCGGATGTTGCCGTTTACAGAAAGCAGTTCAGAAGGAGTAGTTGTATTGATGCCTACATTACCGTTTGCGGCAACAGTGAGTCTTGCAGCTTTGTTTGTCATTACAGAAAAAGCATGATTGGTTGTTGTACCGATAATGCCTCCGGCAGGAGCTCCATAAAAACCATAGTCATGCGCATACAGTCCCGCACTAGTTATGTTGGTTGAAGCCATTATTTTCGAGCTAAGATTACCTTGCACCTGTAATACACGCTGCCAGCCCTCTGCATTCTCTGGGGATACTGTACCAATACCAGTATTGCCATTGGCGTCCTCAGACAATACTCTTCTCCATGAAGTCCACTTTGATATATCATCATTTTTTGTCCGTATATAAAATTCGCCAGTAGCGTAGTTTGTTTGCAACTGCATTCCATACCTGCTATCCCCCCAACCAGACAAGTGCACTACAGCACCCGAAGTTGGTGCGGCTGTATTAATACCACCTATGCCAGATTCATACGAAAAAACAGTTGTATTAGCTGGCATGTTATCCAGGCTAGCATTAACATTGTTCCCTATATAATTTTGCCATTGATGCAGAGGCATTGGGGTATTTCCAGAATTCCATAGCTGACTCCAACTACCCCACGCACTTCCATGCGCACCTGCACGATAGAAAATACCATCATCATTAAAATTCAGTTGATGGTTTTTATTTCCGCTGGCGTCTCCCCAGGGAGCAAACGTTAATAGCCCCGAGTATCCCAAACCTGGAAGCCCAAGTACATCTCTCCGTTTGAACTCAAATTTTGCCTGGCGTTGGTAATACGCAGGTAAATTATTGTCATCCCTGGTATCATCCACAATGATGTTATTGGCGTTTTGCGCTTTTGAAGCCATCATGATCATTAAAAGCATTGACGAAAAAATGATCTTTTTCATATTAGTTATGTTTTACTTCCAATTGTTGAATACGATTTTTTGCTGCCTTATTTTCCTCTTCTAACTGTTGTATTCTTTTTTCTTGCGCTATCATGTACAGCGTCATCTCTTCCACTTTTTTCAATAATTGCTTTTGCACTTCACCCAGGTCATGCCCATCCTTTTCTACTGTAGCAGCAGAAGGTATGTCTGGCAAATGCTTGTTCACTTGAATAAAAGAGAAAACGGAATCAAGAGAAGGCAACTGATAAGAAGAATCGAAGACATAGTCAGGCCAATTGCTATAATTTTTGACTACTACTTTTGTAAAAATTGCAGTGCCATTTACTGCGAGTTTATATGCTTTGGTATCTTCTGTCCCTATCCCGACAGATCCATTCGTTACACGTATGCCATTCCCTCTCACATCTAAAAAGCTTTTACTATAATCTTTCCCTGGATCAATAATAATTCCGGTATGCCAACCCAGCCTCAACTGTTGAAAGTCTGGTCCACTCCATGATCCTGCTGTCCTGTGAATACCGTATTGTGTTGGATCATTACCAGCATTGAACCAGGCAATACCAATTGGCTCTGTTGTTGCGTTAACATCGGGAAAACTAAGCTTCCCTACTCCATTATTGATTCCAATGCCTACATTTCCTTTAGCATCATATTTTACCATCAACCCATCATAAGCTTGAGCTGCTTCACTATGCAGAAAGAATAGTTCTGAAAGTCCCAGTAAGCCATTATCCCCCGATGCTGTATAGAACGTAAACCGAAGTTTAGAAAAAACACCATGCAAGTAAGTCATATACTCATACCCACCATAACCCGATACATCTGTTATCGTTGTCCATATATTATCCCCGGTAAAACCTTCGATCTTAAATTTTGTAGCGGGCCAGTAACGCGTAGTCCATCCTACATAGGCTCCTCGTTGTGTATGTTCAAGAGGCAGTCCCTCAATAGTTATTACAGTTGGATCACTAACAGAAGGAGCCACTGGTGTGTACGATGGCGAATAATTTCCATCAAACATTGCAGGCAAATACACTTGTGCGGAACCTGTTTGTGTAACCGTAAACCTCCTGTCTGCATAGAACAGCATATTTTTTTCTAACGACGAAAAGTTTGCATTACTTGGGGGCACTAATACCTGCGCTCGTACCCCATTAGAGATAATCAATAAAATGACTACAAACAGGTATTTATTTTTTCTTGTTTTCATTTTTCAATAGTTGTTTTAGTTCAGCAATTTCTTTATCCTGGTTCGCTATTTTTTTGTTTTGTTCTATCATGTACAGTGTCATCTCTTCCACTTTCTTTAATAGCTGTTTCTGCACTTCCCCCAAGTCATGCCCATCCTTTTCTACTGTAGCAGCAGAAGGTATATCAGGCAAATGTTTATTGGTTTGAATAAAATTGGAAACAGAATCGAGCGTAGGCAATTGATAAGAAGAATCGAAAACATAGTCGGGCCAGCCAGTTTGAGTAACGATCACTTTTTTAGAACGGATGTTGCCATTAACAGCAAGTTTGTCTGTAGGTGCAGTTATGCCAATGCCAACATTACCATTATTATCAAGGCGCAAACCTGCAGTTTGGGCACTCCATGGCGCTAAGACTAGCCCACCTGTACCTTCCACACCATCGGTGTAAATCAGAGCATGATCGCCTGCTTTTACTATAGGATTATAATTTTGTGGGCCAGCACTACTTAAAAAAAGAAAGAAATGACCATCTCCACTGCTTATATTTATATTAGCATTTGGCGTTTGTGAATCAGGCCTATTAACGTTTATAGTTGTGTTCGTTACTATTTTCCCTATAACCTTAAGATCATTACTAATAGTTGCTCCTGCTGTATTTACATAATTATCAACAGATGTCTTATAGGTATGATCACCTCCATTTATTTCATGAAAAGGCAATGGATTTTGTATTCCATCATACACAACGGGGGAAACCTGGATATCAGATTTAAATGCATAAGTAGTATTGCCTCTTAGCCAAATAAGAATGCAGGCGCTGCCATTATTCCAGGTCACGTCCTGCCATCCGGCAATAAAATTATTGATCGCCACAGGACCATTTAACCCAGTCTTAATATCTGCATCAATAAATTGCGCTCCATTCCCCCACATAAATGTATGATATCTGAATTTCGCAATAAGGGAGCCATGCCAATCACCATCCTGGTGTATTGCGCTCCTTCCTATCTCTAGTTCAGTAGCAATGCTACTACTCCAATTACCATCTCTAAAAAGTACAGGATAGTACTTATCCATGTCTCCACCTACAAAAAAATTTCCTGATTCAGCAATGCATACAAGCTGACTGCATACCAATAAACAACACAAAAGAATCCTTTTCATATTCACTTTAATTTTATTTCTGTCTTTTAATTTTTTGTATTTCGATTTTCATAGCCGCATTCTCTTTTTTTATCTCAATCATATACAACGTCATCTCCTCCATTTTCTTTAAGAGCAGTTTCTGCACCTCCCCCAGGTCATGCCCATCCTTTTCTACCGTAGCAGCAGAAGGCATATCGGGTAAATGTTTGTTGACTTGAATAAAAGAAGAAACAGAATCGAGAGAAGGCAACTGATAAGAAGAATCGAAAACATAATCAGGCCAATCCGTTTGTGTAACAACAACTTTTTTTGTTCTTATCGCGCCATTAACTGCAAGTTTATATCCTTTACTATCTGTTGTACCTATGGATACATTACCACTACTACTGGTATTCTTAGGAGAAGCAAGTATTACATCACCATTGGGTTTAAAACACAACGGGGCATAATAGCCACCACCTTTCAATTCTGCATAAAACTCAAGCGAAGACATGCCAGGCATGGCAGTAAAAAAGCCATCCTTTCTGTGTGACACATTCCATATGGTTGGTGCACCCACTATATTATCTGGATTCTTTACTGCAAAATTAATATCTGAATAAGCACTCCCGTCTCCATCGCTTTCGATACGCAAGCCATTACGGGTTGCTCCATTGTCGATCAGTAATTTAAAAACAGAAGGTATCGTTGTGCCTATAGCTACATTTCCTGATGGAATCAACACATGATTCCCTAGCGGATTCAAGTGCAGTGATTGTGATCCGTGTGATTGTAAATACGTGTACCCATTATAACTCCCTCCTTCCAAAAAGTTGGTTCCATTTTCAGCGATATAAGGATTGCTTCCAAATTTGAAATATCCCGCGGGATTAAAATTTCCCGAATGCCACAACTTATACCATGTCCCTAAACCACCATAACCATTGACTCTTGTATAGATATCGCTATTCGCTTGTGTAGTAGCATTAAATTGAAGCAACCAATCTGCCGCACCAAAGGACAAAAAAGGGCCATAGTTATCAATTGCGTTTTGTGCATTGAATAATTTTCCCGCAAAATTTAAACTTGAAGAGTTGACATTGCCATTATATGCTTCATTCAATGGCAGATACTGTGCGTTAGCTACATAACCTGCAAGCAGGAACAAACAGAAAAGAAATCTTTTCATTTTTTTAAGCGGTTTAAGGTTGAATAATATTTTTATGTCTTGTTCTAAAAATTATAGCCGATACGGAACTTGATCGCCTGGCCGCGTGGTACCTGGCTGTAGCTCAGGAAGTCCCACAACAGTTGCAGCTTGCCGTCTTTCTTACCAGCTTTGAACTTCTTTGTCAGGCCGATCAGGCCACTCTTCTGCCACACATCCAGGTTGCGGATCGTACTGAGGTCTTTGAAAGCCTGCTGGTAATTGTATTCATAGCCGCCGGTGATCCAGATGCTGCCTTTCAGTTTTACATCAAGGAAAGAACGGATACCAACGCCTTGGTTACTGAGCTCCATGTGACTTACGGGTTTGCCCAGGCCTAGTTTATAACTACCGCCTATGCCTATCACACTTTTATCATTTAGTTTATAGCCGAGTGACAGTCCTATATCCATAGTAGCAGGTAGCAGGCCGCTGGTGCCTGCTGTTTGCAGGTTAGCGCCATACTCCAGGCGTTGCCAGAAGCTTTTTGTTTTCTGCTGGTTAGGTTTAAAGGCGGGCATATCCAGGTCGCTGCTGCCGCTGCCGCCTAGTTGGTTCGCTTTATCTTTTAACTGGTTTAGCTGTGCCTGTGCTGCCTGGATCTGTTGTTGCATCATGGAGGATGGATCTGCTCCCCCATCCCCACCACCAACTCCTGAAGGGGAGTTTCCCATGCGCTGGCTGATGATGCTGCCTACCTGTGCACGGGTTTGCAAACCGGCGAGCGCTGCGGGGCTGCCGAGGTCGGATGGCGTGCCAAATAATTGCGCGAGATAACTATTCTTTTGCAGGAAGTTTTTGAATGCGGGCAGTTCGCGCAAGGTGGCGAGCGCTTTTTCTTCCAGCTTCTTGCGATCGTTGATGAGGGCTTTGTACTCCTGTAAACGCTGGCTATAGTAATAGGCTTCTTTGTTCAGCGAGGTGAACTGTTTGGTGAGGTTAAGCTTTTCTACTTCGGCCTTTAGTTGTTGCTGGCGTTCTTTGATGAACGCTTTTATATCACTCGCCTGTTGCAGCTTGTTTTCAAAGCTTTTGAGTTGGTCGTTAAGTGCCTGTACTTTTTCCAGTTGCCCGGCGGGTAATTTATCTTTTGCCTGTTCCAAAAAGCGGGTAGCGCTATGCACACTATCCAGGCCGGGAATATATTCTTTCAGCGGGAATTTGTCTTTGATGGATGCAGTACTTTTCAGTTTTGCTTCCAGTTCTTTATACCGTGCTTCGCTGCCGGTAAATAAAGCATTGGTGGTGCTGTCTTTGGCAGACATGGCTTTGTGCAATTTGGCTTCTTTGCGTTGCATGCGTTGCAGCAGTTTTTCTGTCTGCTTTCGCAGCGACTGCTCTAGTCCTTTGTACTTCTTTTCTATTACATCCAAAGATGCATTACTGACAACAGCCTGCTCGCTGGCTTGCTGTGCTACCAGGCGGCCACTGGCTACTATACATGCCAGCAATAAACATACATACAGAACGGTTCCACTTCGTTGTTTCATAAGCATAGTTTTTCCTATTACTTAATTTGCGTTAAGCACTACTTTACAATTAGTAAGTAAACTGGTCTTTCTTTACTGAGTGGACACTGGCTTAGGGTCTTCCGTCACAAGGCGTGACAGTATTTGTGCAATGTTCCAACATTTTTGTGAAGATACATTAATTAAAAAGACTTTCATACATCCAATTC
>JAFKHH010000005.1 GCA_017306865.1 Filimonas sp. | reverse complement strand
CCAACCGGAAGTGCAACTCAAACCTTCTGCGCGATCAGTAACCCAACTGTTGCCAGTTTAACAGCGACCGGTACAAACATACAATGGTATGCTGCTTCAACAGGTGGTACAGCCTTAGCATCAACTACCGCGTTGGTAGATGGTACAACCTATTACGCAAGCCAGACTGCTAATGGTTGTGAGAGTGCGAGCCGTTTAGCGGTTAAAGTAAACATTACTGCTACAGCAGCACCAACTGGATTAGCAACGCAAACCTTCTGTGCAATTAATAATCCGACTGTAGCAAACCTGGTTGCGACCGGCACAAACATACAATGGTATGCCGCATCAACTGGTGGTACAGCCTTAGCGTCAACTGCCGCGTTGGTAGATGGAACAACGTATTATGCAAGCCAAACAGCGAGTGGTTGCGAGAGTGCAGGCCGTTTGGCTGTTAAGGTGTCGATCACTGCGACATCTGCGCCAACAGGCAGTGCCACACAGACCTTCTGTGCAATCAGTAATCCAACTATTGCAAACCTTGTTGCAACCGGTACTAGCATACAATGGTACGCTGCATCAACAGGTGGCGCAGCCTTAGCATCAACTACAGCATTGGTAGATGGTACAACTTATTATGCAAGCCAAACAGCGAATGGTTGCGAGAGTGCAGGCCGCTTAGCAGTTAAGGTATCGATCACAGCGACAGCAGCACCAACAGGCTCAGCTACTCAGACTTTCTGTGCGATCAGTAATTCAACTATTGCAAACCTTGTCGCGACAGGCACAAACATACAATGGTATGCTGCTGCAACTGGTGGTACAGCTTTAGCGTCTACTACAGCGTTGGTAGATGGTACAACCTATTATGCGACTCAGACTGCTAATGGATGTGAGAGTGCGAGCCGATTAGCAGTTAAAGTAAACATTACTGCGACAGCCGCGCCAACAGGCAGTGCAACACAGACCTTCTGCGCGATCAGTAATCCAACTATTGCAAATCTTGTTGCAATTGGAACGAGCATACAATGGTATGCCGCGTCAACAGGTGGTACGGCTTTAGCGTCTACTGCCGCGTTGGTAGATGGCACAACTTATTATGCAAGCCAGACAGCTAATGGTTGCGAGAGCAAAAATAGATTTGCTGTTACAGTCGCTATTACAGCTACAGCCGCTCCGACTGGCTCAGCCACACAAACCTTCTGTGCAATTAACAACTCGACAGTTGCCAGTTTAACAGCGACCGGTACAAGCATACAATGGTACGCGGCGTCAACAGGCGGAACAGCGTTAGCGTCAACAACTGCGTTAGTGGATGGCACGACATATTATGCGACTCAGACAGCCAATGGTTGCGAGAGCAAAAGCAGGTTAGCTGTTACTGTTGCTATCACAGCTATAGCCGCACCAACCGGATCAGCTACACAAACCTTCTGCGCGATCAGTAACTCAACTGTTGCTAGTTTAACAGCGACCGGCACAAGCATACAATGGTATGCTGCTTCAACAGGCGGCACGGCGTTAGCATCAACAACCGCATTAGTAGATGGTACAACCTATTATGCGACTCAGACTGCTAATGGATGTGAGAGTGCGAGCCGCTTGGCAGTTAAAGCAAACATCACTGCGACAGCAGCACCAACAGGCTCAGCAACACAAACTTTCTGCGCGATCAGTAATCCGACTGTTGCAAACCTGGTTGCGACCGGTACAAGCATACAATGGTATGCTGCGTCAACAGGTGGTACAGCCTTAGCATCAACTACCGCGTTGGTAGATGGTACAACTTATTATGTGACTCAAACAGCCAACGGTTGTGAGAGTGCGAGCCATTTAGCGGTTAAAGTAAACATCACAGCTACAGCCGCTCCAACTGGCTCAGCTACTCAGACCTTCTGTGCGATCAGTAATCCAACAGTTGCCAGTTTAACAGTGACAGGTACAAACATACAATGGTACGTAGCATCAATAGGAGGTACAGCTTTAGCGTCAACAACTGCGTTAGTAGATGGTAC
>JAFKHH010000004.1 GCA_017306865.1 Filimonas sp. | reverse complement strand
CATAGTGTCCAATCTCTGCCACTGTTGGTGGTGGCGGTATTACTTTAAATTCATCCTGCGCATGAAGCGTAGCACAACATAAGAGTGCTGCTATCATTATCAATAATCTTCTATTCATAAAATTTGAAATGACGTTTTTAAAAATTGTACCCTATTCTAAATTTCAATGCCTGTGCCCTTGGCACCTGGCTGTAACTCAAAAAATCCCACAATACCTGTAGCTTACCATCCTTCTTTCCTGCTTTGAACTTCTTTGTTAATCCTATAAGGCCACTCTTTTGCCACACATCCAGATGCTGGATTGTGCTTAGATCTTTGAACGCCTGCTGGTAGTTGTATTCATAGCCACCACTGATCCAGATACTACCCTTGAGTTTGATGTCCAGGAAAGAACGAAGGCCAATGCCCTGGCTGCTCAGTTCCATGTGGCTGACAGGTTTACCTAAACCAAGTTTGTAGCTTCCGCCTATGCCTATTACGCTCTTATCATTTAACTTATAGCCAAGTGATAATCCCAAATCCATCGTTGCTGGTAACAACCCGCTTGTTCCTGCCGTCTGCAGGTTGCAACCGTATTCCAGTCGTTTCCAGATAGATTTTGTTTTCTGGTTGTTTGGTTTAAAATCCGGCACCTCAGCGTCACTACTACCGCCACCCAGTTTGTTGACTTTATCTTTTAGTGCATTCAGCTCGTTTTGCGCGGCTTGCACTTGTGCCTGCATCATAGTGGATGCATCCGGGGCTTGTGCGTCGGGTGCAGTAGCGCCACGCCCCATACGCTCATTTACAATGCTGCCAACCTGCGCTCTTGTCTGTAAACCGGCAAGCGCCTGCGCCGTACCATAATTACCGGGCATGGGGAATAGTTGAGATAGGTAACTATTCTTTTGCATGAAGTTTTTAAATGCAGGCAAATCACGCAATGCAGCGAGTGCTTTTTCTTCCAGCTTCTTCCGGTCACTCACCAGTGCTTTATATTCCTGCAAACGCTGGCTATAGTAATATGCTTCTTTATTAAAAGATTGTAACTGTTTACCGAGGTTGAGCTTTTCCAACTCTGACTTGAGTTGCTGCTGGCGTTCTTTTAAAAAGGCTTTTATATTATTTGCCTGCTGTAGTTTGCTTTCCAGGCTGCTTAGCTGTGTATTGATCGCAGTAATTTTTTCCAACTGTCCTGCAGGAAGTTTACCTTTTAACTGATCCAGGTATCTCATAGCGGTGTGGATGCTATCCAGGCCGGGTATATACTCTTTAAGACCGTTCAATTTTGATACGGGAATAGATCCGCTGGTTTGCTGTTGCAGAGAAGCGTATTTGCTTAGGGCATTTGCATATCCTGCATCATAAGACGAATCCTTACCCACCATTTGCTTATGCAAATGCGCTTCCAGGCGCAGCATACGTTTGAGTAGCTTATTGCTTGCTTTATCTAATCCTTGTTCAATGGATTGGTATTTACTTTCAATGGATGAAAGTGTTTTTGATGTAATTACATTAGTTTCAGGAGCTGTTTGGGAGCTGGATGAAATTGGGTAAACACTGGCTACTATTGCCAGTAATACAATAAGGATAGGGCATAACGGGATAGGGTTGCGCACGGTATTAATTTTTACTAGGGTCGAAATACTTAGCAAGTTTACAGGCTCTCGGCCCCATAAAAATGCTATGTGAATAAGTTGATCCAAAAATCAATGGATATTCACAGACCGAAGATAAATTAGGGAAACAGTGAGGAGCAAGGGAACAATCACAGAACAGAATGTGATTTTTCACACTAACAACCCTTTGTAATTATATTTGCGATCCATCTACATTCTTTGAATGTAGTATAGGGTTTAGGGTTGAGTTCCAGTGTTTCTGGAGATTTCGCTGAACATGACCACCTGATTCCGGGATAACGTGACCACCTCGTTTCGGAGCAAACTGACCACCCTGTTTCGGAGCAAATTGACCACCTTATTTTTAGCTGGAGATGGCGTGCTGTTAAACGCCTTGTTTTTGAAAGT
>JAFKHH010000036.1 GCA_017306865.1 Filimonas sp. | reverse complement strand
AGTATTAACGTTAGGAGATTATTGGGGAAAAAATATAAATATTCCAGGTATAATTACTCCTGTTGGGAATGATTTTTTTTATCGAAAGCCTATTACTGAAAATGATAATTCAATTCTTATAATTTCTACAATAATTCACGGAGGAGAATTAAGGAGCTTGACAAGGGATTTGGCTCTGCTTTGCCCGAACCTAAAAATCAAATATAAACTCCATCCAAATGAATTTCATCTTGTTGATGAATATCTTCTTTTTTTTGTTGAAATACAGAATGTAAAAGTGATCTGCGATGAGATAGATACAAATATTCTGATTGCTAAATCGCGGCTTGTTATTTTGATTGTTTCGGCTGTTTTGTATGAGGCATTAAATCAATCAAAAAAGGTTGTTATATATAAAAAGCTTAATTATGAAAGACAATTGACACTTGCAAAATTGCCAAATGTCTATTTGATAGACTTGGCAAGTGAAGTGTATGATATAATTGAAAAGCCAATCATTCCTAATCATGTAAATTTTTATAAAGCCACAGATTCTGTGCAAATAAAAAAACTTGTTAGTATTTAGTAACAAGATTTATAAAATGATATTATTACTTTATTTTATTTTTTTCTTGTTGATATTATTGCGATATGGGAAGAAGTCTTCTATTGCGTTGATTCTTGTTTTATTGCAAATAATTTCTCTTGCTGGATGTTTCTTAATTAATGCAGACTATCCTATAACAGGTTTATGGGATTTACTTAATTTGGGGTTTGTTGCACTCATTTTGACCGTTGTTATTTCGCCATGGATAAATGTTTATAGAGTTAAGTCTATAGACTTCGCCAATGAAAAAAAAGTAAAGCGGCTTACTTATTTCTTGCTAATAATTTCTTTTTTTGTTTTTATTGTTCTAATAATTACTTCAATTCTTGTTTTTTCTCTAGTTCAAGATATTAATGAATTTAAGTATGCAGATGGTGTATCAACAGACTTTTATTATCAGTTACCAATCAATGTAAAGCTTTTTATATTATCTACCTATTTATATAATTTCAGTTATTTCTTAATACCGCTACATTTTTTTTACCTCAGCAAAGAAAAATGGGCATTGTCAATTTTGTGTTTGATTTTTTCTCTAAATATTGTTTTATATGGCCTCACCTATTTCTCTAGATCTGTATTTGTACATTACCTTTTAATATATATATCTTTTTTGTATATATTATACAACGCGTTAACTGAAAGAACCAGAGGCATAATTAAGAAAGTTCTTATTAGTGCAGGCTCTCTTTTTGCAGTATATTTTGTATATGTCACAATCCAACGATTTACCAACGATACTCTTTATGCCAATACAATTCCTGCTAAATCATTTATCCAGGAACCTGTTTTATATAGCTGTTTTGATTATTTATCTCAATGGTATTATAATGGTATGTACATATTACATTCATATAAGTTTACAACTTTTCAGGGACAGATATCTTTGCAACCTATACTAAGTTTACTTGGCCAATATGGGATAATTGGATATGATACTATGAGATATGCTAATTTGAGGCAACAATTGTGGCCGTTACATTGGTTCACGTTCAATGGATTGGTTGGATATAGCGTATATGATTATGGGTATATTTTGACTCTCTTCTTTTCGTTTATTTATTATTATATAGTAAAACGTTTTCAACCTAAAGCAGGGCGGTTATCACTTATACATTTGTTTTATATCGTTTTGCTAATTCAAATACCATTAATGGCTATATTTTACTCTGCTGTTGCTGGTATTATTGTGCCATTTTTGTTAATGATTCCAATTGGATTATATTTAAAAATAAGAGTTGAATAATATAAACCAAGAACCCTTTTTTTTAAATGATAAATAAATTTAAAGCTCTCTTTTATTATATTTTCTTGTATCCTTTATATAAGAGCAAATTAGGGCACTTAGGCAGACGGAGCAGAATTATGACCCCACTTAAAATAGAGGGCTATACTAATATATTTATTGGGGATCATGTTTTAATTCAAGAATATACATGGCTTGCTGCCATAAAATTGACGAACGCGGATACCACAATACTTAAAATTGGAGATGGGACTAATATCGGTCACTTTAATCATATTTATGCAACAAAAGAGATAGTTTTTGGCCGAAATGTATTGACTGCCGATAAAGTGTATGTAAGCGACAATTTACATGCTTATGAAAACATTGCATTGCCAATTATTGAGCAACCAATAAAGCAACTAAAAGGGGTGAGTATTGGAGATGGAGCTTGGATTGGTGAGAATGTGTGTATTATCGGAGCAAGTGTTGGCAAAGGAAGTGTGATTGGTGCCAATAGTGTTGTTACAAAAGACATACCTGAATATTGTGTTGCGGTAGGTAGTCCGGCAATAGTAATTAAAAGATATTGCAAAGAATCGGGGATATGGCGGAAAACAGATAAAAATGGACTTTTTTTAATATAGAAATAAATATATGTCAGCAAATGTTTTAATAACTGGGGGTGCAGGCTTTATTGGTTCTAATTTATGCCATAGTCTGATAGCTAAAGGATATAAGGTAACAGTACTTGATTGTTTATCATCGCAAATACATGGTGATGATCCGGAAAATAATTCATACCTTTTTTTATCGATAAAAGGGAAGGTTAAATTTATTAGAGGTTGTGTTACGTCAAGAAATACTTGGCTTGAAGCCATAGAAGGACAGGATGCTATTATTCATTTAGCTGCAGAAACAGGGACAGGGCAGTCTATGTATGAAATACAGCGCTATTCAGATGTGAATATCGGAGGAACTGCATTAATGCTTGATTTGCTTGCTAATACTAAGCATAATGTAAAAAAGGTAATTGTTGCTTCTTCTCGTTCAATTTATGGGGAAGGAAAATATCTCTCAGAGAAGTATGGGATTGTTTATCCTGAACATAGGACCGATTTTTTTCTGGAGAAGGGCGATTTTGATGTTAAATATAACGATGAAGACAAGCAGCTGCAATTATTAGCAACTGATGAAGGATCTAAGATTCATCCATCTTCTGTTTATGGTATTACCAAGCAGACACAGGAACAAATGGTTATGACTGTTTGCGCATCGATGGGTATTGCATCTGTAGCTTACAGATATCAAAATGTTTATGGCCCAGGGCAATCATTAAGTAATCCTTATACAGGTATATTGTCTATTTTTTCAACTTTAATACTTAATAATAAGGAGATAAACATATTTGAAGATGGAAAGGAAAGTCGGGATTTTGTTTATATAACTGATGTAGTTGATGCCACAATTATGGGACTTGAAAAAAATAGTGCAGATGGGCAAGTATTTAATGTAGGTACTGGAACGCCTACAGATGTGCTTAAAGTTGCCACCCTGCTAATTAAAAATTACCAATCAAATAGTAATGTTACTATAACTGGAAATTACCGATTGGGCGATATTCGGCATAATTATGCAGATTTAACAAAAATATCCAACTTGCTAGGCTATATTCCTAAATATGATTTTGAAACTGGGATTAAGTTATTTACTGATTGGGTTTTAACTCAAAAAGTTCAGCCCACCAAGTATGAACATTCTCTGCAAGAAATGAAAGCAAAAGGACTATTTAAATAGAATATGAAAAATATAGGAATAGTTAGCGTTTTATTTAATAGTGAAGATGTAATAGAAGAATTCTTTGAAAGTATATCGTTACAATCACATCAAGAATTTATTATTTATTTGATAGACAATAGCTATAAAGAGACTACAACAAAATTAATATTAACGTTAGCTGCAAAATTTAACCTGGTTAGCAAAGTAAATCATATCATAAACGATGTTAATGTAGGTGTGGCGAAAGGAAATAATCAAGGAATACAACTGGCATTACAGGATGAATGCGAATATATACTTCTTGCTAATAATGATATAGTTTTTAGACAGAAGGATTTGTTCATAGAGCTAATCGCAAAAAGTGAAAAGCAGAAAATGGTAGCACCACAAGTGTTGTATTATGGTACAAATTTAATTTGGTATGCAGGAGGGGCCATTGATAAATACAAAGCTATAGCAGTACACGATAATGAATTTAAAGATGCCTCTGCCATACCCTCACAAGAAGGTATTACTGAATATGCACCAACCTGTTTTTTGTTAATTCATAAAGATGTATTTAAGAAAGTAGGGTTAATGGATGAGAAGTATTTTGTTTATTGGGACGATGTCGATTTTATTTATAGGGCCAATAAAATGGGGTTCCGTGTCTTGTACGTGCCTGAGTACATTATTGAGCATAAAGTAAGCGTAAGCACAGGCGGGAGTACTTCAGATTTCTCTATATACTACTCCTTACGCAATCGAATTTACTTTATAAAAAAACACTTTGCGGGGGTTGCTTACGTTTCTTCAATGGCGTATACTTATTTTACTAATACGATAAAGTTCCTTATACAAAAAAGTAAAAGAAAAGCCATTTCAAAAGCATTCAGGGATGCAAAAGAAATGATAATAGACACAACTGCATAACAGTAAAATAATCTATAGAAAAGATTTAATAGTAGCATGCGAATAGGGGTTAATTTGCTTTCTGTAATGCCAAGTATAGGAGGCGCTTGGAATTATATAGATAGCTTGGTAAAAGCATTACTTCAATATGATAAGGAGAATCAATATATAATTTTTGTAACAAAGCATAGTCTCTGTATTGTTAAAGATATGCCTTGTGAAGAAATTATATATTGCGATTTTGATAGTACATCCAGAATAAAGAGAGTATTGTATGAAAATGCCAGGTTGCCATTTATGGTTAGAAAGATGAAAATAGATTACATGTTATGGCCGAATGATACCATCGGTTTTTATAATGCAGTTCCTGCAATTGTCGTAAGTCATGATTTCCTTGGGTTAACAAATCCTAAAGCGTTTTCATTATTTAAACGAATTTATTTAAACAGAGCACTGAAGAATACAATTAAAAATGCTTCTTTTTTCCTGCCGATTTCAAATGCAACAGTCAATGAATTAAAAAGTATTTCAAATAAGATATTCAAAAATTTACAGGTTACCCCAAATATTGTGGATTATAGATTTGAAAAAATTAAAGACACAAATATCATTGAAGCATTTAAAAGGGAAAAAAAACTTCCCGATTCATTTTGGTTATATGTGGCTCATTATTACCCTCATAAAAACCATAAACGTTTAATAATTGGATATGCAGATTTGCTTAAAATAGATCCTCAGGGCACTTATCCTCTGGTTTTACGGGGCAATAATTTAGAAGAATCTGATGATATTCAAAATTTAATTCAAGAGATGGGTATATCTGCTCATATTCATTTTTTACCTCAACTTGAAGCGAATGAATTACCATTATTATATAATGCCGCCACTGCATTAATCTTTCCTTCGTTGTATGAAGGTGGTGGTATCCCTATAATGGAAGCTATGGCATGTGAATGCCCAATAGTAGCATCAGATATACCAACCACTAGAGAATTCGCTACAGATGCAGCCATTTTATTTGATCCTAAATCAACGACTTCAATTACTAATGCAATGCTCAGCTATCAAAAAAATAGTAATATAAAAAATACGCTGACCAGAAAAGGAAATGAAAATATAGATAAACTAAGGCCAGACAAAATTGTTTCTCAGATCAAAGAAGTCTATAAGAGATTAGTTTAACAGCTCATATTACTCTGCCTTTCTATAGTATCGAAAATAATATTGATGGAAAATAATAGAAAATATCAGATTTGCACTAAAACAATAATGGACACCTCCGATCCGAACATTATTTTTAATGAAAAGGGCGAGAGTGATTACTACACAAACTACATGGAGACGATTCTTCCTAATTGGCATACAGATGCGCAAGGAAGAGAAGAGTTAATGAAGATTGCAGATAAAATCAAAAAAGGAAGTAAGAATAGAGATTTTGATTGTATTATAGGATTAAGCGGAGGGCTTGATAGCTCATATTGTGCTTATGTAGCTAAAGAAATAATGGGGTTACGTCCGTTAATTTTCCATGTTGATGCGGGTTGGAATACCCAACAAGCTGTTGAAAACGTGGAATGTCTTGTAGACGGTTTGGGGTTGGATCTTTACACGGAAGTTATAAATTGGGAAGAAATTAAAGATTTGCAAGTCGCCTTCTTGAAATCTCAAATTCCAGATCAGGATTTAGTTCAAGACTATGCATTTTTCTCAGCCCTATATAAGTTTGCTAGAAAAAACAAAATAAAGTATATCCTTACAGGCGGAAATTTTAGTACAGAGTGCTGTCGGGAACCAGAAGAATGGGGAGGATATCCTGGAATTGATGTTAGACTAGTAAAAGATATACACAAGAAATTTGGAAAAAAAGCACTTAAAACTTTTCCATTAGTGGATATTTTGGTTTATAAAATCTATTATAAGTATGCGTTGGGAATGGAGGTATTTAAGCCGCTAAATCTGGTACCTTATGTAAAAGCAGATGCTGAAAAGTTATTGGAAGAGAAATTTAAATGGCAAAAATTTCAACACAAGCACCACGAGTCCAGGTTCACAAGGTTTTATGAAGACTATTGGTTGCCCAAAAAATTCGGGTTTCAAAAAAGGAGGGCTCATTTTTCAAGCTTGATACTTACTGGTCAGATGACAAGAGAAGAAGCTTTGGACAGAGTTTCTAAACCTGAGTTAGATGAACATTTTTTGGATAAAGAATTTGAATATGTAGCTCATAAACTTGATCTGACTAAAGATGAGCTCCAGAAAATTTTTGAAGGACCTAATAAAACCTATCGCGATTATAAAAATAAGATGGGTATTATTAAGTTAGGCTCGAAAGTTATGCGGTTATTAGGACTTGAAAAAAGATTATTCAGATGATAGCTTTAATTGATTATGGTCTTGGGAACATTAATGCTTTTGTAAATGTATTTAAGAGGGTAAATGTACCCATTAAAACAGCCAAGCAAGTTGAAGATTTAGACGATGTTACAAAAATCATTTTGCCTGGTGTAGGTGCATTTGATCATGCAATGAAACAGTTAACTGAATCTGGTATGAAGGAAAAATTAAACGAGCTTGTATTAGTAAAAGAAATGCCTGTGATTGGAATATGTGTTGGAATGCAGATGCTTGGAAAAAGTAGCGATGAAGGTAATTTAGCTGGCTTAGGTTGGATTGACGGGGATGTTAAGAAATTCGATGAAAAACTAATAACACAACGGACAAAAATTCCTCATATGGGATGGAATGATGTAAAACCCATACGGGAGACTAAATTGTTTAACGGATTAGAAAAGGAAGCTCTTTTTTATTTTCTACATAGCTACTACTTTAAATGTAATGTACCTAGCGATATAATTGCTACATCTGATTACGGTATTGAATTTGCATGTGCAATAAACCATAAAAATGTTTATGGGGTACAATTCCATCCAGAGAAAAGTCATCATTATGGAGAGCAATTATTACACAATTTTGCGAAAATCTAACCATGCTACGACCTAGAATAATTCCCAGTTTGTTAATCCATGATAATGGGTTGGTAAAAACGGTTCAATTTAAAAGTCCCAAATATGTTGGTGATCCTATTAATGCCGTTAAGATTTTTAATGAAAAAGCCGTTGACGAATTAGCCGTATTTGATATTGATGCTACTATAAACAGGAGGGAGCCGAATTATAATTTGATTGAGCGTTTAGCCAATCAAAGCAGGATGCCTTTGTGCTATGGTGGTGGCGTGAAAAATGTTGAACAAGCCCAAAGAATATTTGGATTGGGGATTGAAAAAATAGCATTTAGTTCAGCAATATGTGACAATCCGAATATTATTCCTCTAGTCGCTGACCGGGTAGGTACTCAGAGTGTTATTGCTGTGCTAGATGTGAAAAAAAAAATGTTTGGAGGATATGAAATATATATTAATAATGGTAAAAAAGCTACTGGTCTAAATCCAATCGAGTTTGCGGCTAAACTCGAAAAATTGGGTGCGGGCGAAATTGTTATTAACTCAATCGATCATGATGGCATGATGAACGGATTCGATATGAATCTAATAGATAAGATTAGAGAGTCAATATCAATTCCTCTTACTGTTTTAGGTGGGGCTGGCTCGCTGGTGGATATAGGAAAAGTTATAGAGAAACATGGTGTCATTGGTATTGCAGCAGGAAGTCTTTTTGTATTTAAAGGTGTATATAAGGCTGTGCTGATTAATTATCCTAACCGTGATGAAAAGGATGCATTGATTAAAAAAAATATATGAGAAAAGGATAAATCATTCTAATCTACTGAAGTTATGACATTCAAAGATAAAATTTTATTAATTACAGGTGGAACAGGCTCATTTGGAAATGCTGTTTTAAATAGATTTTTAAAAACAGAACATTTTAAAGAAATCAGAATCTTTAGCAGGGATGAAAAGAAGCAGGACGATATGCGGAAGAGACTTAATAATCCCAAAATCAAATTTTACATTGGAGACGTTAGAAATGCTGATAGTGTAAATACTGTAGTAAAAGGAGTAGACTATATTTTTCATGCTGCAGCCCTAAAACAAGTACCTTCTTGTGAATTTTTTCCGTTGGAAGCAGTGCGCACTAACATTTTAGGAACAGATAATGTACTTACGGCTGCAGAGACTTACGAAGTACAAAAAGTAGTTGTTTTAAGCACAGATAAAGCCGCTTATCCAATCAATGCAATGGGAATGTCCAAGGCGCTAATGGAGAAGGTTATGGTTGCTAAATCCAGAAATTTAGATGACTCAAGAACGGTATTTTGTGGAACTAGATATGGAAATGTTATGGCCTCAAGAGGGTCAGTAATTCCTCTTTTTATTGAGCAGATTAAGGCCGGGAAACCCCTGACAATCACAGATCCTAATATGACACGTTTTATGATGACATTAGAGGATGCTGTAGATTTGGTATTGTTTGCTTTTGAGAATGGTCAACAAGGCGATTTATTTGTTCAAAAATCTCCAGCTGCTACGATAGAAACTCTTGCCAAAGCTATAATGGAATTGTACAATCTGAAATCAGAAATTAAAATCATAGGAACAAGGCATGGAGAAAAACTTTATGAAACATTAGTAAATAGAGAAGATATGGCTAAAGCTGTTGATTTAAAGGACTATTACCGAATACCTGCGGATAATAGAAATTTGAACTACGAGCAATATTTTTCAGAAGGAGAGATGCTGGTTTCAAATAATGATGAATATCATTCACACAATACAATCAGATTAGATGTAGAAGGAATGAAGCAATTACTATATAAGCTCCCGGTTATTAGAATGGAAATATTGAAAGAAAAAAATGTAATGCAATATCCAGATTAAAAATAAATGGAAAATATTAACATTATTCACGGAGAAAAATATGAAGACATAAGGGGAATCCTTTCTTTTGTGAATGAGTTTAATCTTAAAGCAAACAATATCCAGCGTTTTTACAATATTAAACACAATGATCCAAGTATTGTAAGGGCATGGCAGGCACATAAGAAAGAGCAAAAATGGTTTTATGTACTTTCTGGTTCTTTTAAAATTGTTTTAGTAAAGCCTGATAATTGGACTAATCCCTCTTCTTTGCTGCCATATTCAGACTTTATATTAAATAGCAATGAACCGAAGATGCTCCACGTACCTGGTGGATTTGCTAATGGTTTTAAAGCCTTAGAACCAGGATCAATAATAACGATATTCTCTGATTTTACTTTATCTGAATCAAAAATTGATAGTTATAGATTCGAAAGTAATTTGTGGTACACTTGGTAAATACATATACATGTTAAGAATTGGCATTACAGGGCAAAATGGATTTATAGGCAAGCATTTGTTCAATGCTATAGGACTTTATCCTCAGGACTTTCAAAGAATAGAATTTAAAAAAGAACATTTTGGTAATCCAGATCAGCTTGATGGGTTTGTTAAACAATGCGATGTCATTGTCCATTTGGCGGGAATGAATAGGCATCAGGACCCTCAGATAATCTTTAATACTAATATTAACCTTGCGCATAGTCTTGCGAGTGCTCTTAAAAGAACCAAAAGTGATGCCCATATTTTATTTTCGTCTTCTACACAAGAAGAACGTGATAATGAGTATGGGAGCTCAAAACAACGAGCTAGGCAAATATTAATAGACCAAGCAAAAGAGAACAATAGTTTATTTACAGGTTTAATCATTCCCAATGTTTTTGGCCCTTTTGGAAAACCTTTTTATAATTCGGTAGTTGCTACGTTTTGTAGTCAATTAGCTAATAAACAGGAGCCCAAAATCGACATAGACGGAGAAATAAAATTGATTTATGTGACTGAGCTTGTCGATTTTATAATTAAGCAGATCAAAGACAGAGTATCGGCCGAAAAATTATATGTTCAGCATACAAAAGAAATTAGAGTGTCTACGCTTCTTGATCTGCTTAAAAAATTCGATAAAGAATATATCAATCTTGGAGTAATCCCAGCCTTTAGTGATTCTTTCGAACTTAATTTATTTAACACATTTAGGTGTTATATAAATTTCGAAGAACATTTTCCCGTAATGTTTAAAAAACATATTGACTCGCGAGGCGCATTTGTTGAAATTGTTAGGCTAAATATTGGTGGACAAGTTTCTTTTTCAACTACAGTGCCCGGAATAACAAGAGGAAATCATTTTCACACTAGGAAAATTGAGAGATTTGCAGTTATAAAAGGAAGTGCTTTAATTCAATTAAGAAGAA
>JAFKHH010000035.1 GCA_017306865.1 Filimonas sp. | reverse complement strand
CGTAAGCCACATGGAGCTCAGTAACCAAGGCGTTGGTATCCGTTCTTTCCTTGATGTAAAACTGAAAGGCAGCATCTGGATCACCGGCGGCTATGAATACAATTACCAGCAAGCCTTCAAAGACCTCAGTACGATCCGCAACCTGGATGTGTGGCAGAAGAGTGGACTGATCGGCCTGACAAAGAAGTTCAAAGCCGGTAAGAAAGATGGCAAGCTGCAACTGCTGTGGGACTTCCTGAGCTACAGCCAGGTACCACGCGGCCAGGCGATCAAGTTCCGGATCGGCTATAATTTTTAGAACAAGACATAAAAATATTATTCAACCTTAAACCGCTTAAATGATGAAAAGAATATTGATAATTCTTACCCTAAGCTTTTTCTTAGAAAACGTAGTTGCGCAACAAGGTGATGCTGCATATCGAGATAATGCAGGATTACGCGGCGATGCCGGAGCGCTATCTGGATTTTATCAAACGAATAATCCCATTAATTTCCCCACAGGAGCGACAAGTTATTGGCATTTTTTAGATATAAGACATACAAACACAGCTAATAACTATGCAATGCAGTTTGCTGGTAGTTTTTTTGACCAGGAATTATTTTTTCGCAAAACAAACGACAATCCGGCGCAACCGTGGAGTAAAATATGGCATTCTGGTAATACACCATTACCCTTTCATCAATGGAGAAGTTATATAGGAAATGATATAAACGCATCATTAAACGACATGCCGGCTAATTCAACTGTTTTTGCCTATTATGCTGGTTTGAACGGCGCGAATACTAATGCACCTGTGTCTGGTCCGGTTACACATTTCTCCGGATTTGATAATGGTTCTTATGGTATGCAATTGCAATCCAATTATTTATCGGGCGAATTATATACGAGAGTCAAAAATGATGATATCAGTACATGGACATCCTGGAGGAGGGTATTATCTGAAACTTCTAGCGGAAACATAGGAATCGGTACGCTAGAGCCAATTGTAAAATTACATGTCATCGGTACTGCTATTATCGGAAACCCATCGGGTGGCAATTATAATGAGAATTTACGCCTGCCCGTAGCAAACAATGACTATTCCAGTATTGCGTTAGGCACGGATAATAATGCTTCTGGTACCGTTCCCGGTCAATGGGCTTTGGTTCGCAATCCTTCTGTGATGAATAACCGATTTTCGATTCGACACATGAATGACGAATTATTTTCAATGCAAACAAATGGCAATATAGGAATAGGAACAGTGAATCCAACGCAAAAGCTTGCAGTTAATGGAACAATACTTGCCAAAAAAGTAAAAGTATCTCAGGCCGCGTCAGACTGGCCGGATTATGTTTTCGATTCCTCTTATCAGTTGCCTTCTCTCGATTCCGTTTCCTCCTTTATTCAAGTGAACAAACATTTGCCAGACATGCCATCTGCTGCTGTAGTAGAAAAGGATGGGCATGATCTAGGGGAAGTACAGAAACTGCTCTTAAAGAAAATGGAAGAGATGACTCTATATATAATTAAACAAGAAGAGAAGATTAAAGAACAGGGAAATAAAATTGAAGCTTTAGAAAGGAAATTGAGTAATACATCAAAATAATTATATGAAAAAAATAATTGCTTTTTGTTGCGCTATACTATGGTGTTATTATGCCAATAGCCAGACTGTGTTAGCCGATGTGGTGACACTTAATCCAAATGATAAGTTTACGTATGACAATAAGGACATGCCACATTATGGGTTGAAATGGCCTGTAGATTCCTGGCAACCCGGAGGTAATTCTGCTTGGTTAAGTGGGTATAGTGGTATAAAAATGTTTACTAATGGACAACCTAGAGTGGCAATTGATATTAGTGGAAGGGTTGGAATAGGAACGACAAATCCGGGATTTAAGCTGTCGGTTGTTGGCGATGGCTACTTTAATGGGCACATCTATTCGGAAATTAACAACAATGAAGGTGGTGCTCTTTCATTAATGAATACATTAAAGACCGGCGCAAATGTAAGTAGATGGACGATTTATAACATGACAAGCCAGTATGGTAATGCTTTAAAATTCTGGAAATACAGTGCTGACCTTACTAATACAGGTGCTCAATTTATCTTAAAAGATAATGGTACCAGCGCTTTTATGGGAGACCTCGGTATAGGGACTGAGTTTATTGACAATACCCAGGGATGGAGTAGAGTCCTTGATGTGGCTGGTGATGGACATGCAAAACTGCTGGTTCGAACTTCAGTTATTAAAACCGGAATTTTCTCTCACGATACATGGAATGGAATTGCTGCTGGCAGGATAGGGACAGAAAGTGCACATCCATTGATTTTAACGGCTGGGTTCGGGAATGATGTGATGTGTTTAACAACAGACAGCAAAGTCGGTATAGGCACAACAACTCCTTCTGAAAAGCTTTCCGTTAATGGGAACATTCGCACCCGTAAAGTAATTGTAACTCAAACTGGCTGGCCTGATTATGTTTTTGACTCATCTTATCAATTACCCTCGCTCGATTCCGTCTCTTCTTTTATTCAAGTCAACAAACATTTACCTGACATGCCTTCTGCTGCGGTAGTAGAAAGGGATGGACATGATTTGGGTGAGGTGCAGAAGTTGCTTTTAAAGAAAATGGAAGAGATGACATTGTATATGATAGAGTTGAAAAAAGAGAATGAAACTCTTAGAGTAAAAGTAGAAACATTAACAAGAAAAGTCGAAAACAAAGAATAATGAATAAGTTTTTATTTTTTTTAGGATTGCTCCTGATCGGCCAGTTTGCCTATAGCCAAGCTTACAATCCTACCGGAAAAGCATTAGATGAATCTTCTCTTGCACTTGGCACTGGTACTACAGTTGTAACTGATGCCACTGCTGATGGGGGCCATTCAATATATAGATCTGCAAGTGCTGAACGTGCTACAATGTGGTATGGGCCATATATACATTTGCAAGGAGGAAATTATTTAGTACAGTTCAGGTTAAAGGTAAATGATAATACATCCACTTCTACACTTTGTGCAATTGATGTTTCCTCGTTAACGGGTGGGGTATCAAATGCTGTATTATTTCTTTCTCCTTCAATGTTCCGTAGAGCAAATGAATGGCAGCTATTCACATTAACTGTATCAATATCTGATAATGTGAATAATGTAGAATTTCGTGGGCTTGATTTTATACCTGGTGTGGCGGACTTGTCCCTTGATTATATTACAATTATTCCCGGCGATATTAAGGGAATTTACTCAGAAGGATTCTCAATTGATACGAAAGGTAATCTTAACACGACAAGCATAAACGCAGGTGGTGCCATTGCTTATACAAATAGTAGAAACTCTTTTAACTCTTTTAATATAGGAAATCGACCGGGGGTTAATGCTGGATGGATAAGTGCAGATTTTGGTGGCACAGACAATTCAGACAGGTTGGTAATTGGTTCAGGATATAACGGAAAAGCTATTATCGCAACACATAATTATAATTTAACAGATTGGGGTGGCTCATTGCTTATAAACCCACAGGGAGGCAATGTGGGGATAGGTACTATAAATCCGTCCGAAAAGCTCTCTGTTGATGGCAACATTCGCACCCGTAAAGTAATTGTAACTCAAACCGGCTGGCCTGATTATGTTTTCGATTCGTCTTATCAAATACCCTCGCTCGATTCCGTTTCCTCTTTTATTCAAGTCAACAAACGTTTACCTGACATGCCATCTGCTGCGGTAGTAGAAAAGGATGGGCATGATTTGGGAGAAGTGCAGAAGCAATTGTTGAAGAAGGTAGAAGAGCTGACGTTGTATGTGATAGAGCAACAAAAAAAGATAGCTGAAATAGAAAAATGTAATAGAAGATTGCAATTAGAGAATGAAATGATTATGAAATCTTTAAATAAAAAATGAAAATGAACGCATTCTTTAAAGTAATATTTGTTCTTTTAATAATTGTACCGGGCATTGCCATTGGTCAGGATGTTAAAGAAATATTGTATGATAATAGTCCGGGCGATTTGAATACGCTTAAACCCGGGCAATCATCGACTTCGAATGTTTTCTTTTACAGGACTTCCCCGGGCTGGGCTAATAAACCAGCATCTTCATATGTGAACTATGGTTTCGTAACAGGCTACGATCAAAATAGCTTCAGTCAATTTGCATTTGCAAGTGGAGATGATAATATGTATTTCCGGACGTATGCATTTGGATACGGGAATTGGAACAAAATGTGGCACTCTGGGAATTTTGATCCTGGTAGTTATATTCAAAAGAATACGCCTGTATTGCAGTTGAATGCAGGAAATTCTATTTATTCTGATGCAAATAATCTTGCATTGTTTACAGAAGGTGGTTATGTTTTTAGCAATAGTAATAATACTGTAACAAGAGCTGTTTTATCAAGTGCGGGCGCTTTGTCACTTTATAATCCTACAACAGTTAGTCTTTATTTGAATCCCGTAGGTAACTCTTTTTTTAATAGTGGAAATGTTGGAATAGGTACAACAAATCCAACTCAAAAACTTTCTGTAGATGGGACAATTCTTGCAAAGAAAGTAAAGGTCTCACAAGCCTCTGCTGATTGGCCTGACTATGTCTTCGATTCGTCTTATCAATTACCCTCACTTGATTCTGTTTCCTCTTTTATTCAATTGAACAAACATTTGCCTGACATGCCTTCTGCTGTTGTAGTAGAAAAGGATGGACATGATCTGGGTGAGGTGCAGAAGCTACTTTTAAAGAAAATGGAAGAGATGACGTTGTATATGATAGAGTTGAAAAAGGAGAATAAAATTTTAGCCAACAAAGTTGATTCGCAACAAGCTGAAATCGAATTATTGAAAGAAAATAAAAAATAGCGTATGAACAAGATGCTTTATCTGTTATGTTTCATGCTACTTAGTTATAATGTAAGTAATGCACAAAACTATAACGGTGTGGTAAATTATAATCTTAACGGCACTCCTGTTAATGGTGTAAAGATTAAAACAAATCTGCCTTTTGTTAATTCATCTCAGATGCCAACAGTAATGATAGAGGGATATAATTATGTAACGTCAAGGCCAATTAATATTAGCCTTGTCTGGTACATCTTTGATGGAGAATTCATTAATTATGCCGCGACAACGGCAGGAGCATACGCCCCCGAAATAAAACTATCCAACGAAGGTGGAAAGGTTGTCATATTTATTAATGACAGAAGTTATTTCCAAAGGTTCAGCATAAGAGCATTTGCGCAAGGCATGTGGGAAGGTCCTGCATGGTTCACTGATTGGACAACAGCTGATGAAGCGTTGTCAGGAACAAATACAGTCAGTGTTCCTTATTATGGTCCGACTACAATTCAAAACGGAAACGTTGGGATAGGGACAACTTCTCCAAAAGTGAAATTAGATGTGAATGGGGCTGCAATGATTAGTAACCCGACAGGACAGAATTATAACGAAAACCTGAGATTGCCTGTTGCAAATAGCGGTTATGCTGCTATTGCACTGGGTACTGATAATAGCGATGCGGGTACTATTTCTGGCCAGTGGACTCTGATTCGAAACCCTGCATGGGCAAATACCCGGTTTTCCATACGCCATATGAGTGATGACTTATTTGCAATACAAACAAATGGTAATGTTGGTATAGGAACGGTGAATCCAACACAAAAACTTGCAGTTAACGGAACTGTGTTGGCGAAGAAAGTTAAAGTTTCGCAAGCCGCATCAGACTGGCCCGACTATGTTTTTGACTCATCTTATCAGTTACCTGCTCTTGATTCAGTTTCCTCTTTTATTCAAGTCAACAAACATTTGCCTGACATGCCTTCTGCTGCTGCAGTAGAAAAGGATGGGCATGATGTAGGCGAGGTACAAAAGCAGTTGCTGAAAAAAGTGGAGGAGCTGACTCTATATGTGATAGCCATGAATAAAGAAAATGCTACTCTTAAAAAGAATAATGAAAGCTTACAGAACGAAGTGAAAAATGCAGGCGAAAAGAATGACGCATACGATGCGAGGATCAAAAAATTAGAGGAGACATTAAAATCATTAATTGATAAAAATGGGAAATGATTTTTCTAAAAAATGAAACGTATGAAAAGAATAATAACACTTATAGCTATTTTCTTTCTTCTTGTAAATAATATAGAAGCACAAAATTTCCAGGTTACAGATCCGCCAAACTATCCGTATGGAATAGATATTAAAACAACATATAGTGGGCAATGGGCGCGCGAGTTTAGTTTTTCCAGGAGCGGTACCAATAAATTGTTAAGTTTTGGAGCTTTGGGTAATGGTGACAACCTGGTGTACGGATACATAGGAGGGAACTCAGTTAGTGGAGCTTCTAATAACGATGCATGGATGACTTTCCTGGCGACAGGAAATGTTGGCATAGGTACAACTACGCCACAATATAAATTGCATGTCGGTGCTGGCAAAAATGATGGGATACTTATCGGTAATTATAATGATGGCCTTGGATGGGATGGTACGGGAGAGCAGCCGGGATTCCATATAAGATTTGCAGGGTACAGAGATGTGCGTCCAAATTTTACAGGGGCAAGAATTTCGGCTTTAAGGACAAATGCCTGTTGCAATGCACTCTCGACTGGGATGGAATTGGCATTTTATACAACGTTACGTGCTGACGATGCCTCTGGTGGGGACGCGAATCTTGTGGAAGCACTTCGCATTAAAAATGACGGTAAAATAGGTATAGGTACATCTGTCCCTCAAGAATTACTTGATGTAAATGGGCGTGCCTCAATTAAACAAAATTTATTAATAAAAAATAACGGTGTCAATTCTTCTGAAATTTTGATGTATAAACAAGATCAGACGAACTACTATGATATTGTAGCAAATGCAACAGGATGGAGTTTGTATAACAGCTCAACAACAAAATACCCTATTTATATTACAGCTAACGACAATGTAGGGATTGGAACTATTCTGCCTGCTGAAAAACTCTCTGTAGACGGCAATATCCGTTCCCGTAAAGTCATCGTTACTCAAACAGGCTGGCCTGACTATGTCTTCGATTCGTCTTATCAACTACCCTCATTAGACTCAGTTGCTTCTTTTGTACAGGTAAACAAACATTTACCTGACATGCCTTCTGCTGCTGCAGTAGAAAAGGATGGGCATGATCTGGGTGAAGTGCAGAAGCAATTGTTGAAAAAGGTGGAAGAGTTGACGTTGTATGTGATAGAGTTGAAGAAAGACGCAGAGCTCAGCAAAAAGAGAACTACTCAATTAGAAGGGATGAACCAAAAACTTTTAAATCGTATTTCATCATTAGAGAAAAATAATTAATCAACCCATAAACCAAATTAATGAAAAAGTATTCTATTTTAATTGTCCTATTACTCTGCATCCATGCAGGGTGGGCACAAGACAGAATCAATGTACCAAACCTGGTACCTCCTTCTCCTAATGCCGCATCGCTAGGAAAGTATGGAGAAATTCCTGTGAGTTTATACACTGGAATTCCTGAAATATCAGTTCCATTATTTACCGCCAGGTCTGGTTTACTGGCTTTGCCTGTAAACCTTTCGTATCATAGCGGCGGTATTAAAGTGCAGGAGGTCGCATCCAACGTCGGATTAGGCTGGAGTTTAAAAGCCGGCGGATGTATAACAAGAACTGTTATGGGGATCGATGATTGTGAACCTGAGGTCGGCTATATGAATCAGGCATCTTTAGATTGGTATTTGCAAAATCCTTATTCGAGTGAATCAATGTCTGTATTGGTCAAAATAGGAGCGCGGTATTATGACGGAGAGCCGGATGTGTATAATTTTAGCTTTGGCAACTGGTCAGGCACATTCGTTTATTACCAGGAGAAGCAAGAGTTTGTATCTACTCCTTTTTCTAAGCTTAAGATTAAAGCATTTATACAGAGTAATGAGATTGAACATTTTGAAATTACAGATCCAGATGGCATATTATACAGTTTTGCGGCCGTAGAACGAACAGAGTCTGTGATGAGTGTTCGCGGGGAAGGGCAAGTGCGTAGTGTACCAACATCGTGGTATTTGACAGAAGTTAAAGATTTAAAGAATAATGCATCAATAACACTTAATTATTCTTATTACCAGTATTATCTTACTAATTGGGCGTACGAAGTAAAAAAAGACAGGATCGCAAGTCCTGTATATCAAACGATCTCTGGCAATTCAGGTTTCGGAATTATAGATTCTACACGTATGAGCGGTGTGAGATTGAACACCATTAACTTTAAAGGTGGGAGAATTGATTTTACTTACGATAACCAGGAACGTTGTGATTTACCTGGTGATTATGCACTTAAAAAAGTAATGGTCTATAATGAATTTAAGCTATTACATAGATATGACCTTATTCAAAGTTTTTTTTATGAAAATCCCAATAATACGACTTGCTCAAATGAAAGCAGGTACACGCAAAGGTTGAAGCTAGATGAGGTTAGAACTGTCGATGTAAATAATGCTACAGCTTATGTATCCCATAAGTTCGGATATTATGGGAATAATGTTTTTCCATCCCGGTTGTCGTTCCAGCAAGATGAATTCGGTTTTTGGGGAGATAATGTAGGCGTATATAATACCTTGATTCCTCAGGTCAATTATGAAGGGACAATCTATCCGGGGGCTATAAAAAAAGTTAATCAGGAGAAAACCATATATGCTCTGTTAAATGAAATAGTTTATCCGACAGGAGGGAAAACCTTGTTTGAATATGAAAATAATACCAGCGTTTTCTCACAGACTATTTTAAACCAGGAGCCCGTTGGCGTTTTTGAAAATGCACACGTAGAGTATAAAGAAAACTGTAGTGTATGGGGAGACGGATATAAGATGTCAGACAAAGTGGAAGGTGAGCTAACATTGGAGAAAGCAGATTACGTCTACTTTGACTTTAACGGTTATGATAAGCGAAATTACCAGGAAACGTATGGAATTCCTGCGCCGGATTATACGCCATATATATATAACGTAAATAATCCTTCGCAAGACTTATATGCACATACGGAGTATGAGACGGTTACACAATATTCAAGAACAAATAAGATGTTCTTGCCAGCAGGCACTTATAGAGTGGGCGTTTTGTTTCCAGTAGGCCAGGAATGTCCTACAGACCCCAAAGTGTTGGATTTGTATAGAGAGTTTTCGTTCTCCGTATATTATATAAGACCATTACCTCCGTCAACTGTTTGGTACAATATGCCGACTGGTGGCGCACGCATTAGCCAGGTTAAATCATATACAGACAATGATCCGGCAACGAAGCCCATTGTTACACGATACAACTATAATAATGCAGCGGGTCGGTCAACTGGCACATCTCAATATAATACGGCTTACAGCCTTCCTTGTGCTTATGTAACGAACGGAGGAATGATGTCTGAATCTAATCTTGTTATTTATTTGAAACGCTACGCGCTTTCACATTATCCACTCATATATACACAAGGTAGTATTATAGGATACGCACAAGTAACGGAAGAAAAAGTAAATGTAAATGGAGATGTATTGGGGAAAACAGAAAATTACTTCACATCACTTGCTGATTATGACGATTTCTATGAAGGAGATTATCCCTTTACCCCGGTAATAAAAAAAGACTGGAAGAGAGGATTGCCAGTAAAGAAAAAAATATACAAAACAGGATCTGATGGTAGTGCACAGTTAATCAGTACAGAAGAAAATACCTATGCGCCGATGGAAGATTTATTTTATGATGAAGGAAGTGTTGGTGCAAGAGTTGGTTTTACCGTAATGTCAGGAAGCACAGATTTCGCTTTTGAAGGGCAGGAAATATCTGACCCAGGCACAATTATGAGCACTGGTTTTATTCAGCGAAAAATAAATCAGTATCATATAAAATCAGGGATAATGCAGTTGTATAAAAAAGTAGAATCTTTTTATGATGCAAATGACGCTACTGGAAAATTAGAACGTACAACTGATTATGCATACAATGTTAATAATTTGAAACCAGAGGAGATAACTACAAAAAATAGTAAAAAAGAAGAAGTTAAAACAAAGTTTTATTATCCGGACGAGTTGGAGCAATTGAATTTACCCAAGTACACGGCATTTTCTGACCTTAATTTACTAAGCCCACTTTTGAGAACTGAGACGTATAATGGTGGCACGAAACTACAGAGCTCAGCAGTATCATACGAGAAACAGGGCAGTGTATTTCTTCCTAAAACATATACGGAACAAATTAAAGATGCAGTTGCACGAGAATTATTAACTGTTAATAGTTACGATGCTCATGGGAATATATTAGAGACAAAAGACAAGACAGGAGTAGTTAATTCGTTTATTGTAGATTATTCAACCGAAGATTATATTGGGTTAGTAAAGAATGCGCCTTCAAATAATATTGCATATTCCTCTTTTGAGTCGAATACATGGGGTAACTGGACTCCTGCGGGCAATGTAATTTCTACAACATCATTTACGGGAAAAAAAGCTTTCAATGGAACTTTGACAAAAACAGTTGATCCCGGAAATTATATAGTGATGCTTTGGACAAACGTTTCTGCCACAGTAAATGGTAACAGTGGAGTTACGATAGCTACAAGCGGACTGTGGAAGCTCCAAAAATATGAAATAGGCGGCGGCACAGTCCAGGTGCAGAGTACATCTATGGATGAAGTAAGATTGTATCCTAAGGATGCTCAAATGACCACCTATACGTATGAGCCTTTAGTTGGCATGACGAGCGCTACGGACCCAAGTGGTAAGACGGTATTTTACGAGTACGACGGTTTCCAGCGTTTAAAGCTCATCCGCGACCAGGAAGGCAACATCGTGAAGCAGTTTGACTATAAGTACCAGGGACAGTAACACCTACATGTACGATGTTAGATGTACGATGTAAAAAAGGCATTCGTTAATAAATCAGC
>JAFKHH010000013.1 GCA_017306865.1 Filimonas sp. | reverse complement strand
CTCTATGTGGCCTACTGTGTCCCTTCGGAGAATTCAGCTATACTATTTTTGTATAACCGTAAACTTCTATCTACTAATATCGCTATGATATACCTAAACAGATACGCGGGGCAACAGGTCAACACCCCTATGTGTTTAAAAAATTTCGCTCAGATCATCTATCATAAACACACTTACCCAAACAACAATTAAACAATACAACCATTGATCAATCTACCACCCTAACACTCACTCAAGCTAATCGGGATATTCACAGCCAACCCGCCATCTGCTGTTTCCTTGTACTTGCTATTCATATCCAGTGCCGTATCCCACATGGTTTTAATCACCTTATCCAACGATACTTTTGCGTAGTCAGGCGCACTTTGCAGCGCTAATTGCGACGCAGTAATAGCCTTTATCGCCCCCATCGTATTTCGCTCTATGCACGGTATTTGCACCAGTCCGCCAATAGGGTCACAAGTCAGGCCCAGGTGATGCTCCATTGCAATCTCTGCCGCCATCATTGCCTGGCGTTGTGTACCACCAAGGCTCTCCGTTAAGGCAGCCGCTGCCATTGCAGAAGACACCCCTATTTCAGCCTGGCAACCGCCCATTGCAGCAGATATAGTTGCACCTTTTTTGAAAATGCTCCCGATCTCTGAAGCTGTTAACAGGAAACGAATAATTTTATCCTCGTCATAACCGTCGCAGAACGTAATAAAATATTGCAATACCGCTGGTATTACACCCGCTGCGCCATTAGTAGGCGCTGTTACCACACGGCCAAACGCTGCATTTTCTTCGTTTACAGACAGCGCAAAACAGCTTACCCAGTCAAGTATATATTGAAAATGATTACCACCTGCACGCATAGCCTGCAGCCATTCATCGTAGTTACTGTAAGCAGTATTATTTAGCAGTCGTTTATTAAGCTCAAATGCCCTCCTGCGTACATGTAAGCCGCCCGGCAGCTCACCTTTGTGGTGACAACCGCGATAGATACAGTCGCGCATAGTCTCCCATATACGTAGTACACCTGCACGGGTCTCCTCTTCTGTACGCCATGCATGCTCATTTTCCATTACCACCTCATGTATAGCCAACCCCGTTTTCCTGCACCAGTGTAGTAAGTCCTCAGATGTATCAATCGGGAATGGCAGGTCTACCTTGTTAGAAACAGAAGATGTTTCCCCCTCTTTCACCACAAAACCTCCACCAATCGAATAAAATGTTTCCGCCACAGATTCACCATTGTCCAAAGTAGCCAGGAACGTAAGCCCATTAGGATGGAAAGGCAACGTCTCCTGGAAAAGAAATTGCATATCTGTAGCATACACAAACGGTATAGCATATTGCCCACCCCAGTTCAGTGTACTGTCATTTTGTATCGCTGCAACTTTAGGATTAATGCTGTTTACATCTATCGTTACCGGGTCTTCACCGCCAAGCCCCATCAGCACAGCCACATCTGTACCATGCCCCTTGCCGGTCTTTGCTAAAGAGCCGTATAGTAATACTTGTGCCGATTCAACCTTTGCTCCAGCGTAATGGGTATGAATAGTTTCTACAAACCGCTGCGCAGCTCTCCATGGCCCCAACGTGTGAGAACTGGATGGGCCTACGCCAATCTTGAACATATCAAAAACGGAAATAGCTTCGTGAGGCATTCGCAATGTTTAGAAGGCAAAGCTAACAATTGGAAGGACACGAAATACAGAATTGTGAGTGGTGAGTGGTGAGTGGTCAATAGTGAGTGCCCTGCATATAATTGTTGCATCGTTATATTGTTAAATTGTTGTGTCATGAACGATATAGCCCAGGTTAGCGTTCTAAAAGAACAATGCAACAATTAAACAATGCGGCTATGACCACTCACAACTCACAATTTAAGTTTTCCATTCCCCACTTTTACTGTAGGTTTGAAACATGAATGCGAGGATTTTTAGCCTGTTGTCGGTATGTACGGTTTTGCTTTTCATCAGTTGTTCCAAAAAATTACCGGAACCACCGGATTCTGATATCTGGACAATTGTTTCCAATAGCAGTGATCTTTCTTTATTCAAATATGCTTTGACTAAAGATGGCATGGCAGATACACTGAAAAAAACGCCAAACATTACCCTGCTTGCACCTACAAACGATGCTTTTACTACCGCCGGTATCAGTCAGCAGTCCATTGATGCAATGGCAAAGGCCCAGCTACATAGCTTACTCGCCTATCATATTTTAGGCACCACTGTAGGTACATCCCGGTTTCCAACCAGCGATACGGTCTTAACAACACAAGGCACGCACATTTACATTAGCAACAATATTAATGGCAAGTTCATTAACGGCAAATCAATAAAAGAAGGTGATATAGCTGCCACAAACGGACTGATACATAAATTAAATGCGGTATTGCGCCCTCTCACAGATTCATTGGGGAAAATCATCCGTACAGATCCTGATCTTACTTTTCTGAATGCCGCTTTTCAACGTACACAACTCTTGCTGTTTAATAATGCTGCAGGCAAGTACACCTTGTTTGCGCCAACCAATGCTGCATTTCAAAAAGCTGGCTTCAATACCATCCAGGATGTAACCACTGCAGACTCTGCCACATTGGTTACTTATATCAACTATCACATCATAGGATCAAACTATTGCAATATTGATCTTATAAATGCAATGCAATTAACAACACTCAATAGTGCCGGCATTATAGTCACCAGGTCTACACCAACTGGTCCTATTACACTAAAACAGACCTACAGAACTGCACCTGTGGCAAATGTGATAACAACTGATTCCCTGGCGATCAATGGCATAGTGCATAAAATAGACAACCTGCTACTAACGAAGTGACAAACAAAACGACTTTTTATTAAATAAATTCTAATAAATATTCATCAATCAAACACAAATTTCAACTAACAGGCGTTCATGTTCATTTTTTTCAATCAGAATAAATCTACTATCACTACTTTTGTTGGAATTTGTAAATATTTTTTAAATCATGCAACTATCTTCTCTTCTCCAGCGATTTAATGAACCGGAAACATTGAAAATGGCCAAACTCGGCCGTGAATTGAGAGCACAAGGCATTGACGTAATCGATCTAAGCCTTGGAGAGCCAGACTTTGACACTCCTCAACATATTAAGGATGCGGCTATAAAGGCTATCAACGATAACTGGAGCCACTACACACCTGTTGCGGGCTTTTTAGATCTGCGCGAAGCTATTTGCACCAAACTTAAAAGAGACAATAACCTCGATTATAAACCTGAGAACATTGTAGCATCTACAGGCGCTAAACAAAGCCTTGCAAACGCATTACTCGCAGTAGTAGATGCAGGCGAAGAAGTAATTATCCCTACTCCGTTTTGGGTAACTTACTCTGAGCTGGTTAAAATTGCAGGCGGTGTTGTAAAACAAGTACACACTTCTGTAGAAAGCGGTTTCAAGATCACACCAGAGCAGTTAGAAGCGGCTATTACGCCAAAAACAAAACTGTTCATGTTCTCCTCCCCTTGTAACCCTTCTGGTACAGTTTACAGCAAAGAAGAATTGGCAGGCCTTGCAGAAGTATTCAGAAAACATCCACAGGTTATTATTCTTTCTGACGAAATATATGAATACATCAACTTCGTTGGTAAGCATGAAAGCATTGCACAATTCGATGATCTGAAAGAACGCATTATCATTGTAAACGGCCTGAGTAAAGGTTTTGCAATGACCGGCTGGCGCTTAGGTTATATTGCAGCAAGCGTAGAAATAGCAAAAGCCTGCGAGAAAATACAAGGCCAGTTTACCAGCGGCACATGCTCTATTACACAAAAAGCAGCAGTGGTTGCGTTGACAACAGACCTGAAACCTTCGTTAGAAATGGTGGAAGAGTTTAAAAAACGTAAAGCAAAGATCATAGAACTAGCCTCTTCTATACCAGGTTGGGAAGTGCCTAACCCGGATGGCGCATTCTATATTTTCCCTCGCGTATCTTCTTACTATGGTAAGTCTGATGGTACTACAACTATTACCAATGCAAATGACCTGTGTATGTACTTACTGAACACAGCGCATGTTTCATCTGTAATGGGCGATGCGTTCGGAGAGCCTGAGTGCGTACGTTTCTCTTTTGCCAATGCACTTCCTAAGATCGAAGAAGCATTTGCAAGAATTAAAACAGCATTAGCTAAACTGAAATAATTTCAAATTTGAGATTTGATATTTGAAATGCGCTTGCCAGCCAAGTTCATCTCAAATATCAAATCTCAAATCTTTTATACCAGCTCTATACCCCTGGTCATCTTCGTTGCGTCGCAATCCTTTCATCTCCTGAATATATATTCGGCCTTTATCAAAGTGAATTGAATACCCTGACATTCCACGCTTGAGATCAACACATTCAAGAACAATTTCAAATATCAAATCTCAAATTTCAAATCCCTGTTACATAGCCTATCTTTGTCCGGATGTCAGACGCTAAATTTGAGATGTTTAAGAACCGCCTGCTAAAAGTGTATAAGCACAAAAGCAAGCTGGCTAAACGGCAGCAGATCACCTGTTATCGAGTATATGATCATGACCTTCCGGAGTTTCCTTTCTGTATAGAATTTTACGAAGACAAAATATACCTGGCAGAATACCTGCGCAGACATGGCATGGAAGACGAAGAACATGATGTATGGTTACAGGAATGTATTGCTGTAATAGGTGAATTATTGAACGTGCCTGTAGAGAACATTTATGCACGTGAACGCAAACGCATGTCGCACCGCAGCGAAAATCAGTATGAAAAGATCGGTGTAGAAAAAGAATTCTTCACAGTAGAAGAAAATGGTTTAAAATTTCTCGTAAACCTGACCGACTATCTCGATACCGGCTTGTTCCTAGACCATCGCATCACCCGCAAAATGGTCTTTGACGAAGTAAAAGACAAGCGCATGCTCAACCTGTTTTGCTATACAGGTTCATTCTCTGTATATGCAGCGGCAGCAGGCGCATCGGCTGTAACATCAGTAGACCTTTCCAAAACCTATCTTAGCTGGGGAGAAGACAACTTTGCGATCAATCGCCTGAAAGATCCTGCAAAATATCATTTCATACATGCAGATTGTAAGCAGTATCTAAAGACATTACAACCCAACAGCTTTGACCTGGTTGTAATGGACCCGCCTACTTTCAGCAACAGTAAACGTATGAAAGACATTCTTGACATTCAGCGGGATCACGCAGAACTGATCAATGATGTTTTACATGCTTTGTCTCCGGGCGGTGTACTATATTTTAGTACCAACTATACCAAATTCATTTTAGACGAAGGAGACATTAAAGCAGCATCTATCAAAGACATTACCCGTGCTACTACCCCATTTGATTTTGAAGGAAAGCTAAAACGCTGGTGTTATTATATAAAAAAATAATATAAAAAAGCCTCGTTACAAAACGGGGTTTTTTATTTTAAAAAATCTTCAATTTTTTATTTCACCGATTAAACTTTCTGATTAGCCCCAAGTCTTATACCCTGAAAAAGCGCATGAGACAAAACAACTCCTTCTTTTTCAAGTTCTAATACAGCAAAAAACATATACCAGAAATTATTATAGTGTGGCAACACACAACTTTTTTATGCAGCAGGGTTAAATAGAGGGTGTTCTGTGTCCACAGTACGCCCCTTTTTTTTATCGTGAGACGTGAATACTTCTGTTGCAGTATGAGTTACTAAAAGACCTATAAGGTTTTCCGAAACCTTATAGGTCTTTCCATTTGTAGGTGGAGAATACTTGTCCCAACAGAGTAGTCAGGAATCGATGATAAGTAAGCCATTCACGACTGTCGTCTCACGATTCACGTAAACACCTTATTTTTTAAACGCGAAATACACTGCGCCAAGAATAAAACAGAAGCTTATTAAGTATTTCCAGTGAAAAGGCTCTTTCAGGTACCAGACCGCAAATACACTAAATACGATCAGCGTAATTACCTCCTGTACAATCTTTAATTGAAACCCATTCCAGCCAGAGGCAAAGCCAATGCGATTGGCAGGCACCGTCAGGCAATATTCAAAAAATGCGATGCCCCAGCTTATGACAATGGCCTTCCATAAGGGAACGCCTTTTTCTTTCAGGTGCCAGTACCAGGCAAACGTCATGAATATATTAGAAATAACGAGAAGTGTGATCGTACGCATCAATGCTGTTTATCCTCAAAAATAAATGCTAATTGGAATACTTTCTTCGTTTGGGCAATTTCTCTTCCTGGTCTATTATAGCTTGCGGGTCCGGGTGTTTGGTTATTTGCACAGCCGCCTGGAACGCGACCAACAGCAACACAACAGAGCCAACCAGTTCCCCCCACGTAATGCCATACCCCCACCAGCTATATACCGCTGCATATTGAGGCTGTGAGGTTTCATAAATAACCTGCACCTTTTCCCCCTCCTGGTAGCTCCTGAAAAGATAAGAGGCATCTACACGTTGTTCTGTTTTGCCGAGAGAGAAGACCGCAAACGGCTTTTCCTTACCGGTACTGTCTTTAGCAAAATGAATAATAGCAGGTGTTCTTTCACCATCAAAAAAATCTGGCTGGCGCGAAAACAACAGGTATAAACCAAAACAAGTGACGTAGAGAACAACGAGTAGTTTGTACAAAATGAAGATTTAACTGCAAAGATAGAGTGAATTTGAAATTTGAGATTTAAGATTTGAAATTATTCAGAGAAGATCAATGCGAAGTTTTTTCACCACATAGGAATAGTGAACCGCTTCGCGGTTAAATTTTACCGCAGAGCCGCAAAGAGCAGGGAGTTCCGCAAAGATATGATCTTAATGATCCTTTGAGTCTTAGTGGCATCTTTGCGAACTTTGCATTTCTTGGCGCTCTTTCACACACCTAGTCGGTCTTGGGTGAATGAAGTTCATTTTGCTATGAAAGTACTGAAACACAGAAGAAGAGGATGAATAGAAGACCGGACGATGAAGAGTGTGACACAACTAAGTTGAGTAAAGAGATAAAAGTTGACCCCATAATCCATAAAACGTGGGCAATAATCGAGGGTAAGACCTCACTACATAACTCCCCGCTCTCTCCGTCTCCCCGGTGAGTCATCTCTAAGCAATAAAATAGGGCCTGGTAAAAACCAAGCCCGTTAACTTTTAAACACCCTGGAGAAAACAAAAAGATTTTACTTTTTAATATCGTCGTTACTTACACCGCGTTTGCGGCTTGTATTTTCTGTGAGTTTACCAAAGTTCCATTTCAGGCTTATGCCAATGCTGCGGAATGGAAATGTGGATGATGTGGTCTGCATAAAGTTTGCGTCAGCAAACTTGCTTGTATAAGTGCGGTATTGTGAAAAGAAATTTGCCGCACGTACTGTAAGCCTTAGCTTATTATCCATCAGCTTGTACGTAACACCTGCATCATACCAGTAGTTGAATGGATACCTGCCTTGCAACTGGATCGGAGATTGCCAGAAACCACCACTGTTAAACAAGGTTATCTTCTTAGTAATGTCAAACGTATTGTTTACGTTGGCATTGCCACTAAAGCCCTTATTGATCTGCGCCGGGTCCATTTTATTTTTGATATAGTTATACTGCACACCAGAGTTCAGGTTCATACTCCAGATCTTGAAGATCTTCAATGACGCGCTAATGTTCAAAGCTGTAAACAGGTTCTCCCCTACATTTTCCGGCCTTGTATAAGCAACACCTGTAGCATCGTTGAAAGAAGTATAGCGGATCATCTGGTTGCCGCAATAGTTTTCAGACAACTTAATATTCAGGTTCGTACTGCCTTTAAAATAACTATACCCAATTTCGAAAGTATGTGTGATCTCAGGAGAGAGATATGGGTTACCGGAACTTACATTAAGTGTATCTATGTTTGTTACAAACGGGTTCAGGTCCCATATATACGGCCTGCGCAGACGCTTGCTATAGCTGAAAGACAGATCATGCTTCTCGCCTATTTTTTTTGATATATACACAGATGGTACCAGGTTCGTGTACTTGTTTTTGATCTGCTCATCAGATGTTTTAAACGTACCATTCACTGTAGTTTCCTCTACGCGGGCACCAATACGGGCGCTCCATTTCTTTATACTAAAGCGGTAAGTAGCGTATGCTGCCCATACATGCTGTGCATAGTTCATCTTATCCGTATTCTGCACATCGTCTGTAAACTTGCCATCCGGCTGCATACGGTACATGCTTACATAGTTTGCCCAGGCATCGCGCAGTACTGCTTTTGCACCCAATTCCAGTTTTTGCTTATTCGGTAAAGGCAAAGTAAAGTCTGTCTGGAAAGTCAGTTGCCTGTTTTGGTTCCGGTTATCATTGATCGTGTACTTGTAATCACTGATATCATATAGCGTACTGTTAGACGTATCGTAGTCGCGTGAAAACTCCTGGTTGAATTTGAAAGACCATTCCTGCTCAGGTTTTCCTTTAAACTTCATGATATAATCAATGCCCATATCATGCCACGGATAGCGGTAACCTACATTATTATTAAACTTACTTCTTGTCGTATCTGTATAGCTTGGATTAATGATGTCTGATACACGATTAAAAACGTTTGCACCATTATTACCACCAATATTCAGATAACCGCTGATCGTATTCAGGCTGTCTATATCGTAGCTTAGCTCAAGCGTGCTATACACCCATTGCCATTTGTTGCTCCTCGTACCTTGTAGTATACGTTTAGAATAAGCAACAGGGTTTAGTGATATTATTTCAGAGTAGCTATCTGTTGGATTGTTTCGCCCTTTACCTGCGCCGAAATAACCTGTAAAACCCAGTTTACCATATTTGGCATTCAAAGACGCATTCACGTTGCCATTACCTATTGTATTGTAGTTCACCCCTACACTACCATTATAGCCAACTACTTTTTTATTCGTAATGATATTAATAATCCCCGCCACACCTTCCGCATCATATTTGGCCGAAGGCGATGTAATCACTTCTATTTTCTTGATAGAGCTTGCCGGAAATGATTTCAAAGCCTCTTTCGGATCTTTGGAGAACATGCCGGACTCCTTTCCGTTCAACAATATTTTAAAATTCGATTGTCCCTTTAGTTGTATGTTACCATCTCCATCTACAGAAATGAATGGCGTTTTACGTAGTGCATCCGTTGCCGTTTGCCCATCCAGTGTTACATCCGACTCTACATTATAAACCAGCTTATCATCAGACTTTTCAATCAGCGTTTTCTTTACAGCCGTTACCTGTACATTAGACATGGTATGCTCGGCTACTGTCAATTGCAACTGCGTTGGAAAATCTTTTGTTGCCGGCAATAACAGCTCTTTGTAATTGGAGTGAACAATGCTTACCTCATAGCTGGCAGTATCCTTAATGGTAAGTGTAAAACTACCGTCCTCCTTACTGATCACCTGCTGTACAGGTTTCTGGTTGTTGTCTTTCTTATACAGCGCTATTGTAGCGTAAGCCACCGGCTTGGAAGATACACTATCAGTAATGGTAGATTGTATCTTCCATTGAGCCTGGGCTGTGAAGGCTATAAGAATAGCCAGTATAAGTGATGCACATGATTTCATAAGCCTGAGTTTCGGGCATGAGATGCCTGGTTGAAAAATTTTGTTTTTCAAAAAATGTTTAAAAATTAAATTGTACTGATTCTTTATCCGGTCAAGTCACGCAATACCCTTCCTTAAGTGCCATTAAAAAACACTCATGCATATTGTTATAGGGAGAAACTAAGGGGAAACGTATGTTATTTAAAGTCTATTGTACAGGAAGAACAATTTATAGTGAATTTAGCACCTTTGCCATCGCCAACTTTTGCTGTAAAATGCCTTGGTGAACCATCTCTTGCGTCAGAGAAGCGAACATTCGTACCAGACGCTTTAATAGTAACATTATTATCTACATTGTAGCCACCACTAGCCTGGGCGTTTTTATCTCCCTTATCACCTTTGTCCCCTTTATCACCTTTGGTGTCTGTTGTTTTTACGTCATCATCCACCGGCACTTTTTCGAAAGAAGCGTAAACGGTATTGTATTTACCCTGCATGTCCACAGAGTAACTTTTAAGGTTGCCGGATGGTACGCGGATGTCTGAGTAGGCACTGCTGATCTTCACTTCTTCTAAAGAAGCCTCAAGCGTACGGATCTTTATATCTGAGCTGGAACCTTCCATATCTATACCTTTTTTCAGGCTACCAATGCGAAGGCTTCCATAATTTTTACGGCCTTGTATAGTTGAAACTGCATCCAGGTCATAATCGTCACTCACACTTTTGATCGTGGCTTTGCCAAGTGTGCTTATTTCAACAGTGCTATATTTTGTATCTGTAGAAAGCACATCCACATTCGACGCTTTCATTCTGCCAGATGTTAATTCTACTTCTGCATCTTTCACATCCCCCATTGTAATATTGCCATATTTTGTGCGTGCATATATGTGGTCAGCATTTTCCATTTCCAGGTTACAGCTATTCATCAATACTTTTGCACTACCTACAGTTCCAGTGATCTTCACGTTACCATATTTCGAATCTATTTCTACTTTACAGTCTTTAGGTATATTAATGATGATCTCCCTCTTGCCTTTTACAGTTCCGTTTGATTTGCCTTCTGCGTTAAAAATAGCTACAGAATTGCTGCTACCGTAGCTTGAAAAAGAATAACCGGAGCCAACACCTCTTGACAAAAGCCTTACACCACCTGCAAAATTTTTCAGGGAAATATTCAATCGTTCAAACCAGTCCTGGTCTGTCAATGTACTGGCATCGCCTTTATAAGAAACATTCGTTGTTACTTTCACTTTAGGCTGATCCCATACTTTTATGGTTATCGGGCGCGATTCATTTTCTATGCTAAGGTCACCGCCTTTAGACAAACTCATTTCGAGGCTGATCTCTTTATCTTTCAGATCCGGATCTTCTTTTCCTTCTTTTGTATTTGACTTGGAAGATGTGGCTGTTACAGTAACCTGGTTTGTTGAACTCTGATTCTGTGCGCATAGAGGGCTAGCCAACAGTGATGCGAGTAATATTGTAAATGTATATTGTAACTTTCTCATAATACTTTTTTTAAAAAATCGTTCATGTGGGTTTCTAAATATTCATATAAGCAGGTAACACATTGGCCTGATGTTGCTTCCTGTACTTATTTGTTTTGTTGATCTCGTTTTGTAATTGTTTCAGCACGTTTATCTTCTGTTGGTATATATTGATCAGTTGTTCCAGCGATTCATCATTTACGCCATCTATCCCCATTTTCTTTTTTACTGCTTTTTCATCTTGGTCTAGCTGGTAGAATTGTTTTTTAAACACGTCGAAATATTCAGCGTCTACCGCCAGCAAAGGCGTCTTTCTTATTTTATCCAGCTTCATATCTATTACCTGCGCAAACCCGAATTCCATATTGTGCAGCATTACATTATCCTCTCCGCCCGCATTCTCCTCTGCTATATTACTTGCCTTAACAGGTTGTTCTTTCTTTTTCGTCACCGCCCCTGGTTTTGCAGGTTTTGGTGTATTTACAACAAAAGTTTCCTCTTCTTTATTTTCCTTCTGCTCAGGTTTATCTGCAGGTGTAGCAGGTATGGCTGGTACAACCTTTACTGGTTCCGTATAGGCTGTTGTAGTATTATGTGTAGGCCACTTCCAAAGAGCAATGCCGGCAAGTGCTATAATGCAGGCTGCGGCAGCCCAACGCAGATAAGTAAACAGTGGCCTTACTACGGGAGCAGGCTCCATCTGCTGCTGTATCTTATCCCAAACCAGCTCACGCGGCTCGTCGATATCCAGCTTTTCTGCGTTTTGTTGTATATAATCTTTAAAGTGATCCATTTACAATCATTTTTTTGGTTAACCGTTCTTTCAGTAATTGTCTTGCCCGTTGATACTGGCTTTTACTTGTTGACTCTGAAATATTGAGGGCGGTTCCTATTTCCCTGTGGCTAAAATTTTCCAAAACATACAGGTTAAAAATCTGCCTGCATCCTTCGGGCAATGCCCTTATTTCGTGTTGCAGCGATTCAAACGAAATGCTCTCCCACCAGCTATTTTCATCATCAAAGAACTTTTCATCATGTTTTTCATCCCAATCATCCCAGTAAAAACTCTTCTTCGAAAAACGGATGCATTCTGATATTACGATCTTCTTTAACCATCCACCAAACAAATAGTCTTCTTTTAGTTGAGCCATTTTTTGAAACGCCAGTAAAAAAGCTTCCTGCAAAACATCCTCAGCGTCGTTTCTTGTTCCCGTCATGCGGTAACAGATATTGAACATGGCTTTATTAAATTCACGGTACAGCAGTGAGAGTGCCTCTCTGTCTCCCGTACGGGCTTTCCGTACTGCGGCAGTTAGTATGTCTTTTTGCTGTTCCAAGGATGCTTCTGATACTAAGAGACGAAAGTTGTAAAAAGGTTGGAAAAGAGAAGAAGATTTTTTTTGAATTTCTTAAGTTAAAAGTAATACAACCTGATTATGAACATCTTATAACAAAAATTATTTTTCACGCAAAGAGTGAGTAGTGAGTTGTTAGTTGTGAGTACGCCTATTCACAATTGCCCTTTCAATGTCGTTGAAATAACTGACAGCAAGATATTCCATATCTGTGAGAGCATAGCCTCATTAGCTTTTTGAGTGAGATATGGAATATCTTTTAGCTTTTTAATTAGTTGGAAAGCTTAACTCAACGATATTGATGTCGTTTCACCATTCCGAAAAAGAATGCTTCAATCATCTCAAATCCCAAATTTCAAATTCCAATAAAAAAGGCTGAATCAATAACAATGTATCAATTCAGCCATATAACAATATAATGATGTCTTTAATCCAGTTTCAACACCGCTAAGAACGCCTCTTGTGGCACCTCTACGTTACCGATCTGGCGCATACGTTTCTTACCCTCTTTCTGCTTTTCCAGGAGTTTACGTTTACGGCTGATGTCACCACCATAACATTTTGCAGTTACGTCTTTACGCATCGCACTAATGGTTTCACGCGCCAATACTTTTGCTCCTACTGCTGCCTGTATCGCAATCATAAACTGCTGACGCGGTAACAGGTCTTTTAGTTTTTCGCACAGCTTACGGCCAAAATCCTGTGCACGGCCACGATGGATCAATGCACTCAATGCATCCACTTTATCACCATTCAGCAGAATATCCATTTTCACAATATCAGCATCACGGTAGCCGATCGGGTTATAGTCAAATGATGCATAACCACGGGTAGAGCTCTTCAGCTTATCATAGAAGTCAAATACGATCTCCGTTAACGGCATTTCGAAGATCAGTTCCACACGGCTGGTGGTCAGATAACTCTGGTTAAGGAGGATACCACGTTTGCCCAGGCAAAGCGTCATAATGTTGCCGATATACTCTGGTAATGTGATGATCTGCGCCTTGATAAAAGGTTCTTCAATACGATCGATCTTCACCGGATCAGGCATTTCAGACGGATTGTTTACAATAATCTTCTCCCCACGCGTTGTGTAAGCAATAAAGCTTACGTTCGGCACGGTAGTGATCACTGTTTGGTTAAACTCGCGCTCCAGCCTTTCCTGTATAATTTCCATGTGCAATAAGCCAAGGAATCCGCATCGGAAACCAAAGCCTAACGCCTGGGATGTTTCTATCTCGTAAGTAAGAGATGCGTCATTCAACTGTAATTTATCCATACAGTCGCGCAGCTCTTCAAAATCTTCCGTTACTACCGGGAAGATGCCTGCGAATACCATTGGCTTTACTTCTTCAAAGCCGTGGATCATTTCGCCCGGCCTGCTCGTAAGCGTGATGGTATCACCTACTTTTACTTCTTTCGCATTTTTAATACCAGTGATGATATAACCTACGTCACCAGCTTTTACTTCCTTTTTAGGTTCAAGACCAAGTTTCAGCGAACCGATCTCGTCTGCCTCATATTCTGCACCAGTAGAAATGAATTTTACTTTATCGCCCTTACGGATAGTGCCGTTGAAAACGCGATAGTAAGCAATAATACCACGGAAACTGTTGAACACACTATCAAAGATCAATGCCTGTAGTGGCTCTTCAGCATCACCTTTTGGTGCCGGTATGCGCTCCACCACAGCTTGTAAGATCTCTTCTATACCAATGCCGCTTTTGCCGCTGGCAAGTAAAATATCTTCGTCTTTGCAACCGATCAGGTCTATGATCTGGTCTTTTACCTCAGGGATCATAGCGCCTTCCATATCAATCTTGTTGATAACAGGAATGATCTCAAGGTCGTTGCCTATTGCCAGGTAAAGGTTACTAATTGTCTGTGCCTGAATGCCTTGAGACGCATCAACTAATAATAATGCACCCTCGCAGGCAGCAAGCGCACGGCTTACTTCATAGCTGAAGTCTACGTGGCCGGGCGTATCTATCAGGTTGAATACATATTTTTCCCCCTTGCACTCATAGTTCATCTGGATAGCCTTACTCTTAATAGTAATCCCCTTCTCACGCTCCAGGTCCATATCATCCAGTACCTGGTTCATCATATCACGCTCACCAATTGTCTTCGTATGCTCAAGCAGGCGATCTGCCAGTGTACTCTTCCCATGGTCAATGTGGGCGATGATGCAAAAATTCCTGATATGCTTCATAAATGTATTTCGTTCCTTCCGCCGGTCTGGCGCTAATCCTTTTTGTACAAAAAAAGGGCACATAGACAGTGGCCTATGTGCCCTGGCTGCAAAGATAAGGAATGTGGATGGTGATAGCGAATAGTTCAGGAAAGATTAATAACAATAAAAAGGCCTGAAGATCAGTTATTTATTTTTCGTTTAACCAAAATGTAATTCTACCATGAAAAAACTAATGCTGGCGAGTGCCATCCTCCTGTATTCAACTCAAATGCAGGCGCAATCTGCAACCACTACGCGACTTGAGTACCAGAAAAAGATGTTTGAGGGTGCAACAATAAATGTAACTGTTGAAAAGAGCATCACAGAAGACGCCATCGATGCCATTATGGCTAAAAAGGGCAGTAAGGGAAAGAATACGTCCGGGTATCGCCTGTACAAAAACGTACCACTTTCTACAGAAATGATGGATGTGTACATAGATGTAAATCAAAAAAGTAAACGCGAAGCGACTACTTCAAGCATTTATATGATAACCAGCAAATTAAACGATCCACTTACTAATAAAAGTGAATCAGACACGGCTGGTGTAGCGGCTTCTGTTGCGTTTTTGAACAGTCTTGCAGGTGATATACTGGTCTATAAAGCTGATGTAGATGTACAAAAACAGGAGGATGTGGTGAAGAAGACTGGCAAAAAACTGGAAGCATTACAGTCAGATAAAAACACATACGAAAAGAGACTGTCCTCTACCAAAACAAAACTGCAAAAGAACAATGAGGATATAAAAACGCAACAGGATGCGGTACTGAAACTAAGTGACACAGCCGTTATTCGCAACTCGGCAGATGCGTTACAAAAACAAAGAAAGAAGCTTACCTCTTTACAGGAAGACAGTGATGATTATGCAAAGAAAATAACAGACCTGGAAAGCAAGCTGAAGACAACCAACAACGACATCTCTACAACACAAAATGATCTGCAAGGACAAAGAGATACATTGCAAAAACTACAGGATGTGAAGAAGAAGTTGATGACCAAATAATGACTGAATTGCTCTATGGTTAAATTGTTGAATTGAAAACAATTTAACCATAGAACAATATAGCAATGATTACTTTAACCCCTCTATGATCGCTACAAACTCATCTATGATCAGGGATGCGCCGCCTACAAGTCCCCCATCTACGTCTGGCTGGCCAAATATTTCTTTTGCATTAGCAGCTTTTACACTACCGCCATACAGGATTGTAATTTCGTCTGCCACCTCTTTACCATATTTTTTTGCCAGCTCTGCACGTATGTGTGCGTGCATTTCCTGCGCCTGCTCACTCGTTGCAGTTTTGCCGGTACCAATAGCCCAGATCGGTTCATAAGCTATCACTACTTTCTTCAACTGATCAGCAGAAAGGTGATACAATGACTCTTCCAGTTGTTTTGTTACAAATTCATTCTGTGTGCCAGCTTCGCGAATAGACAAAGGCTCGCCACAGCAGAAGATCGGCTGTATATCAAACTCCAGTGCTATATTGATCTTTTCTGCAAGAAACTGGTTGCTTTCAGCAAAGTATTCTCTTCTTTCAGAGTGGCCCAGCACTACCCATTTTATACCCAGGGATTGTAGCATTTCTACAGAAACTTCTCCTGTGTAAGCACCACTCTTTTTGCTATAGCAGTTTTGCGCAGCAATAAATACATTTTGTTTACCGGCTATTTTTTGTTGTGCCATCGCAAGGTATGGGAACGGAACCGCGAATACTACCAGTTGTTCTGGCTTTAAATGGTGTGGTTTAGCTATAATACCATCCAACAAAGCCTCGCCCTGTGCGATCGTCAGGTTCATTTTCCAGTTTGCCGCTGCAATTTGCTTTCTCATTTTTTAATTAACGATTTAGAATAAAGTGATTGAGTGATTTCAAATTTGAGATTTGAAATTTGAAATGCGCATTCGTTGAAAACATCTCAAATTTCAAATATCAAATCTCAAATTATTTAAGATGCTCAAAGATATGTTTCAAAATGCCAGTCTCCTCAACTGACAGGGATTGTGATTTCATTTTTTTCCAATTGTCCACATCACGCAGGGCTTTATCAAATTCATACCGGGTAAGCCCGCGCCCGCCCCAGGTAAAACTAGGGATCAGTTTGGGCGTCAGCCCTTCACCAAACACGTTACAGCAAGAGCCGATAACCGTTGCTGTATTAATCGCAGTATTGATAGCAGTGCGGGAATAATCGCCCATAACAAGCCCGCATTTTATACCAACAGGCAGTAGTTTATCTGATGCCTCGTGCCATATTTTTATTTCACCACCCGTGTTTTTCACATTACTGTTACTGCTACCGGCGCCAAAGTTGCACCATGTGCCAACCACCGAATCTCCCAGGTAACCATCATGCGCTTTGTTGCTATACCCCTGCATGACCACATTCTTAATTTCGCCGCCCAAAGTACAGCGTGGTCCCGTAGAAGTAGCCCCGTAAATCTTCGCGCCCATTTTGATCACATTCTTTTCGCCTGCGGCAAATGGGCCGCGTATGCATGCGCCCTCCATTATAATCGTGTCCTTACCTATGAAAATAGGCCCGGTAGATGCATTCAGCGTTGCAAATTCTATCTCTGCCCCTTCTTCGATAAAGATCATATCCGGGCGTAATACATTATTCGTATGAGAGATAGATTCGGAAGTCAGCCCTTCCGTGATCAATGTAAAGTCGTAGCGCAGCCATTCATCGTTCCATAAAAATATTTCCCATGGATACCTCAGCCTTTGTATGCCCTGTACCAGCTCGCTTTTCTCTACAACAGCATTGGCAGGATGCGCTTCTGAGCGGATAGCGACTATGCCATGGTCATCCTCCAAAGCTTCATTCTCTGCAAGAGCAGCTATTTTGTTACGCAAAGCTTCATCCGGCAGTACTGTTGCATCTACCCATAAATGCTGAATTTGTGGAATTGCAGGATATAAATGTTGCAAATAAGCATCAGTTGCCACCAGTACCTCTTCGGCAGACCAGTATTGCCAGCGTTCTTTTATACATAAAATGCCGATCCGGAGATCTGCAACAGCGCGGGTGTGGGTAAGCGGAAACAAACTATTCCTGTTAGCTGGATCAAATAACACTAATGCCATAACTATTGAATTGAAGCTTTATAAACACTGACTGTGACGCTAATTCCGGTATTTGTAAAGATATTATGCGAATCTGCAAATTTTTGAAATTTATATGCAAACATTTCTCCTATTTTTGCCGACACCGAAACAGGTGACCAATCCCTTAACTTTATTGAGCATGAAAGATCCGTTACGGGCAGACCTGTGATTGGGATAGGCACAGTGTTTGGTTTTATCAACGATTATTATTGAACGATAACATGAGATTTAAACAACTTACTAAATATATACCATTCGCACTCCTTCTGTTACTGTCCTGCAAGCAAAAAGGGCAAAGTAAAAACAACCTGGCAGCTACCGCCGCGGGGAGTGTTTTAAACGAACCGGATTTTACATTCAAACCACTATCGGACCAGGAGAAGGCACGGCTGCACGACGAGGCAGAAGCCGCTTACCATAAAATATTAGGCCCGTCTTTCAACGGCGCCATCATTGTGGCGAAGAATGGTGTGGTCGTTTTTGAAGACTATAAGGGTTATGTGAACCTGAAAAATAAAACCCCTATTACCGCATCTACCCCGTTTCACCTGGCGTCTGTATCAAAAACATTTACCGGCACTACAGTGATGAAGCTCTGGGAGCAAGGCCGCTTGTCTCTTGAAGATTCGCTACAAAAATATTTTCCAGCACTACCGTACCACGGCATTACAGTGCGTATGCTACTGGACCACAGAAGTGGCTTGCCGAACTATCTCTATTTCCTGGATACGGGCTGGAATAAAAAGGTAAAAGCGTCAAACGAAGACGTACTGAATTACATGATCACGAAGAAACCGAAGGTGTACAATGCGCCTAACCGTGGCTTCCACTACTGCAACACCAACTATGTGCTGCTGGCAATGATCATAGAAAAAATTACAGGCATCAATTATCCTCAATACATGAAGGATAGTGTATTTACACCGTTGGGCATGAAGAATACGTTTGTATTCTCTGCAAAAGATACGCTTAACTATGTGCCTACCTATATTGGCAATACACCTTATGCAATGGACCACCTGGACTGTACCTACGGAGATAAAAATGTGTACAGCACGGCACAGGATATGTTTCTATGGGATAAGGCATTGTATGAAAATACATTTGTAAGTGCAGCTACACTGGCAACCGCATTACAACCGGAAAGCAATGAAAGAAAATCAATGCACAATTACGGGCTGGGCTGGCGCTTGTTCATTAACGGGAAGGACACTATTGTGTACCACAATGGTAAATGGCACGGTACAAATACAGCATTTACACGCCTTGTACAGGATACAGCAACCATTATTGTACTAGGTAATAAATACAACCGCAACATTTATTCTTCTAAAAAAATCGCATCGATCTTCACCGGCAAAACAGATGATGTGAAGCTGGAAGAATAAGGTTTGGGGAATTGTTTATAAGGTATATAGGGTTTATAAAGTGTGCAGGAAGTCTCCTCTGCTTTATAAACCCTATATGTTTTATCATTGTTGTCCGGCTAAACATGCCGCAAAAGATTTACAATTCTTTGTTACAATGGTTCGTATCCCCAAAAGCACAATGCTAAAATTGGGGAAGCTCCCTGTTTTAGTCTTTCCGGGAAACGTGCGGCCTCAGAAAAGCTGCGTTAAAAAAATTGGCATGAACTCCGGAAAAATCCATTGCTGTTTGAGCCATACGCAACTTACTTAATTACGCTGTAAGCGGCGAGTTCAATGGATTTCGGTGGGCAGGACAATTTTTAGCCTGCTTTTCTGGAGCCTTGATTTTTTTGGTTACTTTTTGTATCAAGACAAAAAGTAACACCGTCGGTAGACAAATGAAAGCTTACAATTGAATAAGTAAATACATTTTACTCAGGCACCAATGATACTTTATATCCCTTACAAACTTTACCTAACTTACACCAATGAAACTACTATCAGCAGAACAGATCCGGCAATGGGACAGCTACACCATCGCCAACGAGCCTGTTAGCGCTATCGACCTGATGGAACGTGCAGCATCCCGCTGTACAGAGTGGATACTGGAACACTATCCCGGTCTGAAATCGGTAAAGATCTGCTGTGGTAAAGGCAACAATGGTGGCGATGGTTTGGCTATAGCACGCCAATTAATCATTGCAGGCATTAAGCCTGAAATATTCATTCTTGAATTTGGCGCAAAGGGTACAGAGGACTTTCAGCAAAACCTGTCACGCCTGCATGAGCTGACGAATGATATTTATTTTTTGCAGGAGGAAGGCTTCTTCCCTGCTTTTTCTGACAACGATATTATTATAGATGCGCTGTTCGGCTCAGGGCTCAACCGTCCCTTACAGGATTTGGCTGCATTACTTGTAAAGCATATTAATAATACCCGCGCAACTGTCATTTCTATAGATTTACCCAGCGGGTTGTACATTGACAAAAGCGCAGCAGGTAACACCATTGTGGAAGCCACGCACACGCTCACCTTTCAGTCATTAAAACTATGCCTGCTAATGGCTGAAAATGCAGCTTACTTTGGCAATGTACAAGTATTGAACATCGGGTTAGCCGATCCTTTTTTACAGACAATTGATACACCGTATCTCCTCACGTCTATAAAAGATATTGCGGGGATATACAAGCCACGCAAAGCTTTTGCGCATAAAGGCACTTATGGGCATGCTTTACTTATAGCAGGCAATACAGGTAAAATGGGCGCGGCGCTTATGGCAGCAAAAGCTTGTCTCCGCTCTGGCGCAGGTCTGCTGACCGTGCAGGTTCCTGAAACCAGCTTCTCCACTATACACGTATCTCTACCGGAAGCAATGTGCATTAGCCGGGAAGCAGATCTGGTAGAATGGAGCAAGTATGCAACCGTTGGTATTGGCCCTGGCCTTGGTACGGATAGTGATAGTGTTGCACTGGTAAAGCAGGTAATAGAATCATACAACAATCCGCTACTGCTGGATGCTGACGCTTTAAATATTGTAAGCACGCATGCCGGCTTGTTAGCAAAGCTCCCTCCGCAATCTATCCTGACGCCACACCCAAAAGAATTTGACCGTTTGTTTGGCAACCACGCAAATGATTTTGAACGATTGGAAACAGCACGGCAAGTTTCATTGGAACATCCATTGGTGATTGTATTGAAAGGTCATTATACTGCTATTGTTTTTAATGGTATTACACACTTCAATACGACAGGTAACGCAGGGCTTGCGAAAGGAGGAAGCGGCGATATTCTCACAGGTATTATTACGGCATTGCTCGCACAAAAATATAACCCGGCAGATGCAGCAATACTAGGTGTGTTTTTGCATGGCCTTGCTGCAGACCTCTCCCTCGATCAGCAATCTATGGAAAGCGTATTGCCTACAGATGTGATCGAAAGTTTAGGGCATGCGTGGGAAGTGGTGAAGGGTGAGTTGTGAGTGGTCAGTTGTGAGTAGTGAATTGTCAATGATGAAAACTGTAAAGTAGTTGCTCAAATGCAGAAACTAAACTTTGCGGCCTTTGCGTACCCTCTGCGTTCTTTGCGTTATACATTGCATGTAAAATCAAAGACAACCATCATTACCAATTCATTTTCAAAATATTAATCCAGTCTTCATTCATGCCGTTCCGATAATCTCTCCTCTCCTTTTTACATATTTAACACCGCGCCGACTTTGTACTTCGTACCTCGTACTTGGTACTTATATACCTTTGCTGCCAGACGAAAAATAAGAAACAATGGGCAAGATTAAATTGAGTGTACTGGATCAATCACAGATCAGGAGAGGCAGTAATGCAAGAGAGGCAATACTGGAATCAGAGCAACTGGTGAGATTAGCGGATAAGCTGGGTTACACACGTTATTGGATTTCCGAACACCACAACATTCCGTTATTAGCAGGTTCTACACCTGAGGTTTTATTAGCACATCTTGCAGGCGAAACAAAAAACATACGCCTGGGTTCCGGTGGCATTATGCTGCCCAACCATAGCACCTTGAAGGTTGCAGAGAATTTTCGTATGCTGGAAACGTTATTCCCCGGCAGAATAGACTTAGGCATTGGACGTGCGCCGGGCGGAGACAGATACACGGCATACCTGTTGAACCCATCCAACCAGTTTAGCGAAAAAGACTTTGTGCAGCAGCTCGTAGACCTCAAAGGTTTTCTATCGGACAATGCAGAGCCTGGCTCTGTACATGAAAAGGTAATCGCTATTCCGCAGGCATCTACAGCGCCGATGATATGGATGCTGACATCCAGCGGCAGCAGTGCATCACTCGCAGCGCATTTTGGCGCAGGCCTGTCGTTTGCGCAATTCATTAACCCGGTAGGCGGACCGGAAGCAGTAGAACATTATCGCGCAAACTTTAAACCATCAGATACTTTCCCTGAACCACGGGCAAACGTTGGCATTTTCGCGTTCTGCTCAGAAGATCCAGAGAAAGTAAGGCAATGGCAACAGGAGTTTGACTACCGCCTTTTACATATAGAAAAGGCATTGACAAACGGACTACCCTCTTTAGAGGAGATAGCCGCTATACAATATTCTCCGGCTGAGCAAGCCCGCATCAAATTTAACAGGGGCCGTATGATCAGCGGCACACCGGATGAAGTGAAGAAACAAATACTGGAACTCACTTCTATCTATGGCGTAGACGAAGTAGTAGTTTCTACTATGGCGAATGATTTTACTGACCGCCTGCATTCGTATGAGTTGCTGGCAGAGATGTTCGAATTAATTTGAGATTTGAAATTTCATATTTGAAATGATTTCTTCCGCCTAAGGCGGATTAAGTATCGCAGAGATCGCAAAGAAAACGCAGAGAACACAAAGTGAGTTGTCAATTTTGAGTAAGCTATTCACGATTACCGGTTCACGTCTCACGATTCTCCTTTGCGTGAAACCATCTCAAATCTCAAATCATAAATTTCAAATCCATTATACTTCTTTCTGAAATGATACAGGCGTATTGAACACACTTTGTTCATACGCCTGTAATATTTTAGCGAGTGAGTAAACATTTGACATTTGCGCATCTGGTCTCATGTCTTTCTGCTGCATGATCTCTTCTATCTTCAGTAAATACAGGTTGCACTCCTGCTCATGTGTGGCTCTTAAGGATGTAAAGGGCATAGTCTGGTTGTTTAGGATAATGGTAATTATTGTATAACGTAGAGATAGGGATCTCTAGTATCTCTAATCCTTTTGTGTACCCGGTTTTGTGTAATCGTTAGCCCCTTCCCGGCGCTAAACAGCAATAAAAAAGAGGCCTAAGAATAAGCCTCTTTGTAACCCTTCATAAACAATCCATACCCCTATGGATAGTATTTTAATGCATTGTTCGTTGTACAAACATAAAAAAAATATTAAAACATTAAAAAAAGATTAAAGCATTTTGAGGTTTTCTTCACAATAAAATGCCCATTTGGAAGTTGACATCCGTTTTTTACCTATATTAAACACCATTTTAACCATTTATTTTATAAAAATTGGGTACTTGTCTATGAATCAACTCTTATTTTATGCCGTTCCGGCTATGGGCGTAATTGGCCTGCTTTACACATTTGCAAAATTTAGTTGGGTATCTAAACAGGATGCAGGAAATGACAAGATGAAAGAGATCAGCAGGTATATTGCTGAGGGTGCTATGGCGTTTTTGAAAGCGGAATGGAAAATACTCTCATACTTCGTAATTATTGTGGCGTTACTATTGGGTGTTATGGCCAGCAGTAACCCTCACTCTCACTGGAGCATTGCAATCGCATTTGTTATCGGCGCAGTATTAAGTGCACTTGCAGGATACATAGGCATGAAGGTCGCTACCAAGGCGAATGTGCGTACAGCAAATGCTGCACGTACCAGTTTATCTAAAGCATTATCTGTTTCGTTTACCGGCGGCTCTGTAATGGGCCTTGGTGTTGCAGGTCTTGCAGTATTAGGTTTAAGTGGTTTGTTCCTCATCCTGAAACAACTGTTTGCACCGGAAGCGGCGGCAAACTCTGTAGAGATGATCAGGACAATTGAAATATTAACGGGCTTCTCCCTCGGTGCAGAATCTATTGCATTGTTCGCACGCGTAGGTGGTGGTATTTACACCAAAGCTGCTGACGTAGGCGCTGACCTTGTAGGTAAAGTGGAAGCTGGCATACCGGAAGATGATCCGCGCAACCCTGCCACCATTGCAGACAATGTTGGCGACAACGTAGGTGATGTGGCTGGTATGGGTGCAGACCTGTTCGGCTCTTATGTTGCTACAGTACTAGCTACAATGGTATTGGGCCAGGAAACATTGTCCAACGATGCATTCGGTGGATACGCTCCTATCCTGTTACCGATGCTCATTGCAGGTAGTGGTATTATCTTTTCTATCATCGGCACACTCTTCGTTCGCATCAGCGACTCCGCAGGCATCAATACCAGCAGTGTTCAGAAAGCATTGAACATGGGTAACTGGGGATCTATTGTTTTAACAGCACTGGCATGTATTGGCCTTGTATCTTATATTTTACCTGATGGAGAAATGACTTTACGCGGCCTCTCTTTTACTAAATGGGGCGTACTTGGTGCCATCGGTGTTGGTCTGCTCGTAGGTACATTAATGAGTATTATTACAGAATACTACACTGCTATGGGCAAACGCCCAGTAATGAGCATCATTCGCCAGTCGGCTACAGGCCACGCGACAAACGTGATCGGTGGTTTGGCTGTAGGTATGGAATCTACCTTATTACCGATACTTGTATTGGCAGGCGGTATCTGGGGTTCTTATGAGTGCGCAGGCCTGTATGGCGTAGCGATCGCTGCTGCCGGCATGATGGCTACCACAGCTATGCAGTTAGCTATAGATGCCTTTGGCCCTATTGCTGATAATGCTGGTGGTATTGCTGAGATGAGCGAGCTGCCAAAAGAAGTACGTGAAAAAACAGACGTACTGGACGCGGTTGGGAATACGACTGCCGCTACTGGTAAAGGTTTCGCTATCGCCTCTGCTGCACTGACAGCACTGGCATTATTTGCAGCATTTGTAGGTGTTGCAGGTATCCAGGGTATCGACATTTATAAAGCAAAAGTATTAGCCAGCTTATTCGTTGGCGGCATGATACCTTTTATCTTCTCCTCCCTTGCCATACGCGCAGTAGGTGAAGCGGCTATGTCAATGGTGGAAGAAGTACGCCGCCAGTTTAAAAGTATTCCAGGCATTATGGAAGGTACAGGTAAGCCGGAGTATGACAAATGCGTTGCGATCTCTACAGACGCTTCTATCAAAAAAATGATGCTGCCTGGCGCTATTGCTATCATCTCTCCGCTCCTGATGGGTTTCCTGTTAGGCCCTGAAGCGTTGGGCGGATTCCTTGCAGGCGCAACCGTAAGCGGTGTGCTTATGGGCATGTTCCAGAACAATGCCGGTGGTGCATGGGACAATGCTAAGAAAAGTTTTGAGAAAGGTGTTGAGATCAACGGGCAGATCTATTACAAAAAATCTGAGCCACACAAAGCATCTGTAACAGGCGATACAGTAGGTGATCCTTTCAAAGACACTTCTGGCCCTTCTATGAATATTTTGATCAAGTTGATGTCAATTGTATCTTTAGTCATTGCGCCTACGCTGGCGCAGATCCATCACACAAAAGATGGCATGGCAAAAGCGCCTAAACAAATTGAAACAAAAACCCCGGTAGTTGCACAGTCCAACACAACTGCAACTTACCAGTCAGGTTTAAAATAGTCAACCGACACTCACTGCTAATTAAATCCCCGCAATTGCGGGGATTTTTTATTTTAAAAACCTGACAGGTCTTTGAGACCTGTCAGGTTTTTCGCCACGACGTGTGCGGATGTGCAGGCTAAGAACAATAGAATCTTTTATTTCCCCGTTATCTCCCCAACCTATAGCAGTTTTTAAATCAACTCACATACATTAATTGATTATGAAACAATTACAAATAATTAACATTGTGTCCTTTATTATAGTATTCTTATGTTGGCTCATCCTTTTCGCTTGTTTAGGCAAAGATCCAGGAGAGATATTCATAAACATATTACTAGTTACTCTTGTCACAGCAACATTTGCAACATTTATTCTATCACTCCTCTGCCTTATCCACCAAAAAGGTAAATATGCTTTCGGATGGATCTCACTCCTATTACCTTCAGCTTTTCTTTACCTGATATACTACTCACTTTCGCACATGCGCCTTTTTTAATGGCCAGCATTTTTTGCCCGGGCAAGCGCCCACACCAATGTTATTAAATTAAACGAGGCTGAAGAACGCCCAGAGTGGGCCACTTTCAAAAGACATATTGTCCGGGTTATGGACACATTTAAAAAGTGGCCCACTCTTAACTCAACAACAGCGGAGTCTTCACACGCCCGGCAAGTCTTTACTTATTGTAAAAAGTCAGTGTACAATAAAAAATTGAACAAACACGTTCCTGCTTTTTCTAATAAATAAAGGATATGAAATATATCTATTCCCTATTAATCGCTTCTATCATTCTTTTTTCATGTAAAAAAGATGAAACAACACCACAGCCTCCACCAACTGTTACGCCAACCAGTGATACAACAATTACTGTTGGTAGTGTAAAATACTATTATGTAACTATCAAAAAGGCTGACTGGCACTACGATGAGAGTAATAGACGTACAGTGGCAACTATCAGCATACCCGTACTAACAAATACAGTCCTCCCATACTGCAAAGTGGATGGAGCCATCTTAAGGAATGATGAATGGAAAGTATTACCATGGTATGTAAGCAATAGTCTTATTACCAATAGTGACAGCACCTATACCCTTGATTGGCTCAATTATAATTTATTTTATGGGGCAGGGTATATAAAAATTGTCTTAGACGCTTACTATGCGCCAGATGATTCCTTTTACAATATTAAGGCCCGAATTGCCGTTAGCCTTTAACATTAAGTTCTTTTGTTCTTTTTTCTCCTTAGAAATAGATTTCCTATTTTCAGTGCAGTTTTGAAGCATGAAAAATTTTATGAAACAGAAGCCTGTATATTTAGCTTTATTCTTATTTCTTGTATCCTGTGGCAACCAACAACAGGATGATACAAAGACCGCTGGTAAAGATTCAGTAACCACTGTAGCGCCTCCATCTGTAACAAAAGAAAGGACGATTGTGAATAAAGAACCTGCTGCACAGTATTCGGAAAAAGTACCGGATGAACTTAACGACTGGAAATTTGCAGTGAAACTCTATGAAACTAAAAATACATTTACCTACACTGTTAAGATTGAATACCAGGAACTAAGGGAAACAGAAACCATCAACTTTCCGGACTTCGGCATGATGCCTGAGCCACAGGTTATCAAGGGAAAAGAACCACAATCCTGCATTATTGGTTTTCTTGACAAGAACAAAACATTTAAAGAATATATACTGGTGCAAGCAAAAGGCGATAGGTTAAAAATGACCACGCTGCAACATTATTCAGTGTATAAATCAGAAACGAAATTGTAAATTAGAGGAAGAGAATTTGAAAATTTGAGAATGTGCTAATTTGAAAATTATTGTTTAATTCGTCAGTCTAACAATTTGACAATTGAACAATGCAGCAATTTACACACGACATTTTCAAATTTTCAAATTCATTCATTTTCAAATCAAATTGCTTTGCCCCAATTCCCTAACATACTATTGCACGCCATTCCCGGTTTTATTTTATTGATAACTGTGGAGGTCCTGTATGCTGTAAAAATGCAGAAAGAACTGTATGAGGTTAAAGATGCTGCAACCAGTATCTCCCTGGGGTTAGGCAACCTGCTGACCGGCCTGGTAACAAAAGGTTTTATTGCGCTCTTATTCGCTTTCATTTATGAGTATCGCATATTCACCATTCCTTATACAATCTGGTGGGGCTGGGTACTTTGTTTTTTTGCAGATGACTTCAGTTACTACTGGATGCACCGATGCAGCCACGGCATACGTTGGTTTTGGGCATCACATTCTGTGCATCATACATCAGAGCATTACAATCTTGCAGCCGCTTTACGCCAGACATGGACCGGCAACCTTACCGGCTCCTTCCTCTTCTGGTCATGGATGCCATTTGTCGGTTTCCATCCCGGCATGATCTTCCTCATGCAGTCTGCCAGTTTACTATACCAGTTCTGGATCCATACAGAAACGATCAGGAAATTTCCGAAATGGTTTGAATACATTTTCAATACGCCCTCCCATCACCGGGTACACCATGGATCTGATATAGAATACCTGGATAAAAACCATGCGGGTACTTTAATAGTATGGGATCGCCTGTTCGGTACGTTTCAGCCGGAAAGCTTCCGTCCTACATATGGCCTGACTAAAAATGTGCATACGTTTAATCCTGTTCGCGTAGCTTTTCACGAATGGATCAATATAGGCAAGGACCTGCGCAAGTCTAAAAAATTCAGCCACATCCTTCACTATCTTTTCGGGGCTCCTGGCTGGAGCCATGATGGCAGCACAAAGACGACAAAAGAAATCAGGAAGGAGTTGAAGAAATAGTTTCATTGTTACATAGTCAAAACAGCAATTAAACAATATAGCCATGCAACAATTGCTCCCTAACCCTCTTTCATCCTGAAACTTCCCGGCTCATATCCTTCCGGCCTTTTATCCGGCGGAATAGTTACCGTGTTACCATCGCGTAGTGAATGATAAGCAGGAGACATGATCTCTACGCCTGCCTCATTAAATACATCCTGTATATTTTGATGAAGTGCGGAGTATAAACTAACCATCTGATGTGGCAGTTCAGTGTAAGCATTTAGCTGGTAAGAAACATAATAATCATCCAGGCTTGTTTGCAATACAAATGGTGCCGGCTCCTGTAAGAGACCTTCAGTAAGTTGGGCAGCTTTAATAAGTAACGCATGCACCTGCTTCCACGGTGTATCATAACCAATAGTTGCAGTTGTATGTAATATAAGGCCGTTGGACTTTGCAAGGGATGAATAGTTGATGGTACCACCGTTTAGAATATTCGCATTCGGAATAGTTATTTCTTCATTCTTGATCGTACGGATACGGGTTACTAATAAATTTTTCTCCAGTACATCGCCCATTACATCACCAATCTTTACCCTGTCTCCCACTTTAAACGGACGCATGTAGGTAATAACAACACCTGCTACAATATTGGATACTGCGGACGACGAGCCGATGGAGAATAGTATGCCGAGGAAAACGGATACTCCCTGGAACACTTTGGAATCGGAACCCGGCATATAAGGGAAAATAACGATGAACATAAAAATGTACAACAGGGACTTTACAATCTTAAATGTAGGTAATGCCCAATCCGCGTAAAAACCCGGCACATTCAGCCTGCCCTTACTTATTTCTGTAGCAAAGTACTTTACCAGCTTTACAAAATATCGTGTAACCAGGTATATAACAAGGATGGTGATAAGATTCGGAAAGTAATTGATAATGCCGCGCACAATGGAAACAAACGGGCGCACTACAAAGCCTATTAATTTAGTAGCAACACCATGCGTCCACGGAAAAAGGCTGAACACAAGCGGCAAAGAGAGATAAACGATCAATGCAATACAAACCCATCTTGCAAAACTGATAAGCCGTATAAGAAATGCCCGGTATTGGCGCGATCCTATGAGTTCATATTTATTTATAACAAGTGGCCTGAATTGTCTGCGCCTTATATATTTCTGCAAGACCCAGCGGTATAGTCTATGCATAACTACAATCAGCAACACCAGCATCAGCACCACACCCAGGGCCTCTGCAACAGAAACCATAATAGAGGTAGGTGTCTCAAATGCGCGATAAGCCAGTACTTTATCTTTTATCAGTTGATGATAGCCGGTTGCCAGTTCAGCGAGCTGTTTTCCATTTGCCAGCGCATCTTTTTCATCCAAAAAAATGATAATCGTATCTCCATAAACAATTCTATAATAACCGGAGTCTTGCAATACCACCAGCCGCTTTACATCAAACGAGGCTAGGCCTGCTACAGCAGATAGCCTGCTGCTTATAAGTTGTGCCCGCTCCTGCAGGCTAATGCGCTCGGGCGCAGTATATATTTTAAAAATTGTGTCTTTATTAAATACTACAGGCGCAGACTTAACTGAAGTATCTCTGTGCAGGGAATCGGTATCGAAAGCATAGGCTCCCAATGACAACAGGCAGGTGAGTAAAATAAGGCTGATGTATCTCATAAGAAGGGTATTTAAATAGGTAATTTAACCGTCCAACGTTAAAATTTATCGGAAAATAAATAAATGATTTGCAGATTACACAACTATTATTACATTTGATACGAAATAATTCGTAATATGAGCACTTTAAAACAGTTGAAACCTACTGAAAGCGAGCTGGAGATCTTACAGATCCTGTGGGATAAAGAGGAAGCTACCGTAAGAGAGGTACACGAAGAGTTGAGTAAGACAAAAGAAAGTGGCTACACGACCACACTCAAGCTGATGCAGATCATGTTTGAAAAAGGTATTGTAACGCGAGACGACTCCAGTAAAACGCACAGGTATAAGGCCAATGTTTCCAGGGACAGCACGCAGAAACAACTGGTAGGTAAAATGGTGGATGCCCTCTTTGGCGGTTCTACCAGCCAACTGGTAATGCAGGCGCTTGGCAATAGCGCTACTTCTAAGGAAGAACTGGACGAAATTCAAAAATTGCTGGACAATCTTAAAAACCAATAACACTTATGCAGGCTCTATCCCATTCTCCTTTTTTACAGGCATTGGGTTATGCTATTGCAAACAGTTTGTGGCAAGGGGCACTGGTGTGGATACTAACTGCTTTGGTGAATAGCCTTTTTAAAATGCCGTCGGCCATCAAATACCGCATTGCGCTTACTGCGCAACTGGTGGTCTTTGCCTGGTTCATTGTTACTTTACAATTTTACTATACAAAGTGTAGTGAAGCCATGGCACTTATCGCATCTTTAAATGCAGATAACGCCCAATGGATTATTGAACCACAGACACTTACGCTTAAAACGAGACTATTCTCCGTTATTCTTAAAAGTGAAGAATTCCTTCCCTATTTATCTATCGCATATCTGCTGCTGATCATTTTCCTTACGGTAAAATGGTTCAGAAGCTACCGCTATACCAGCATGGTCAAAACATCAGGCCTGCAAAAGATAGATGTAGAATGGAAACTATTTGTGCAAAAGATTGCTGCACAGCTAAACATTAAAAAGCCGGTTCGCATATACTTGTCATCCCTGATCAGTAGTCCGATGACTATAGGATTTTTGAAACCGCTGATCCTGCTGCCGGTCGCAAGTGTCAATCATTTGACACCAGAACAACTGGAAGCCATCCTGCTGCATGAACTGGCGCACATAAGACGTGCAGACTATCTTGTAAACCTTTTATTGTCTATTGTAGAGATAACGCTTTTCTTCAATCCGTTTACACAACTCATTGGTAAACAAATTAAAAAAGAAAGAGAAAATAGTTGTGACGACTGGGTTTTACAATATCAATACAATCCCTCCATGTATGCCCGCGCACTACTTAGTATAGCTACTTTGCAGCAGGCAACACCGGCATTTGCCATGTATGCGGCCGCACCTAAGGGCGATTTACTCTCCCGCGTGAGGAGAATGCTGAACCAACCGGAAAAGCAATTTCAGTATAAGCACCAGTTAATGGCGTTGTTGCTGATCACTGGTATTATGACCTCAATTGCGTGGTTGCAGCCGGCAGACCAAAAGCCAAAAACAGAAGCGCAGGGTGCATTGCCTCAGCAACCTAACCAACCGGTAGTGGTGGAACCGATGATGACAAGAGTGGAAAACCCACTGATGAATCCTCTCTTCTTTCTTTCCAAGCCAATCAAAAATGAGGTGGACAATGCGCTGCAACAGGCAAAAGAAGAAATGGTGACTTCGTCTAAAGATGCATTGAAAATTGCTCAAAGAACTTTATCTGTTACAGGGCCGCTTGCACTGGACCAGGCAAAGGAAGCAATGAGAGATGCTGTACCTGCAGCGTTGAACGCGTCTTCTGAAGCATTGAAAAAAGAGCTGGCACTTGCTAACATGAACATTCCAACTATTGCCCCTGGCGTTGATTCTGTTTACATCAAAAACGCGATTGTAAACGCCATGGATAAGGTGAATATAAATTTTGACTGGAAGAAACTAAACGCTGATTTAGATAAGGCTAAGGCTGAGTTTAAAAAAATGGAAGCCAAGAACATCCGCTTCTCCGAAGCAGAGATCAATAAGCTGGTGAAAGATGCGATAGACAAAGTACCTACTTACCTGCGCATACAAGCCCCACCTGCAAAGCCTGCTACCCCGGCAGCACCGGCACCAGCCAATGGTAACAAAAAAGATAAAGTATTGGAAGAAAATGGTGCTGATACCAACGAGGCGCAAAACCCGGACAAAAGAAGCTCATTCCTACGTCTGAGAGATTTAAACATGCAGGAGCAAATAACAAAAGATGTGAACGAAAAAACTGTACAGCTTGCATTGCGCAACAGGTTGCTTGACTCTTTAAAGCAATGCTATACAGAACGCCGGGTAGCTACCCAGATGAATGATAATCAAAACTGGGCTTTCTCTTACCCCGGGTATCCGGCACATGCCGCTCCCCGCGTTTGCCCGGAAAAAGAAGATACGGATGCTACTCCAAAGGGAGACTATACGTACGAATATAAAGGTGTAAAAGTTATTGTGAAAGATGACTCAAAAGCAAATGTTAATCAATCCGTTAGAGTCAGGAATGTAACCCTGACCAATAACAACAAAGATGTAAACATTGTAATTGATATAAAGAAGGCTCCTCCAACTAAACTATAATAGCCAGAGAAGCAACACATAATAAAAAGGCCCGGAGCTATACACTCCGGGCCTTTTTATGTATTGTAAAAGCTTACCAGTGCATCCGGCAAACGCTTCTATCTTATTATACTATTCTGCTGCACTCGCTTCATCAGTCTCTTCCTTCGGCTCCCATAGCTCAATGATGTTGCCCTCCGGATCGAGTATATGAACAAATTTGCCATAGTCATATTCCGTAATCTCATCTACAATTGTCACACTCTCTTTTTTCAATTCTTCTACCAGGGCCGCAATATCCGCCACGCGGTAGTTGATCATAAATGGCTTAACAGACGGGTTGAAGTATTTGGTATCCTGCGGAAAAGCACACCAGGCAGTTGTACCTTTTTTTGAAGGATCATCCTCCTGCCGCCAGTCAAATGTTGCGCCGTATTCACTGGTCGCAATTCCAAGATTTTTGGCGTACCATTCGTTCATCCGCTTTGGATCTTCGCTCTTAAAAAATACGCCGCCGAGGCCCGTTACTTTTTTCATAGTTACGTGTATTGTATGATTAAAGAAGTGATCTGAAAATGCAAAACGGACAACTCCAAACATTCCTTCCTACCAGATATTTCGCGGACACCAGTCGCCGTATTTATTGCCAAGTGAAAAGCCCACTACGATCTCATGCGTACCATAGCTAACCGTATTCAGCCTGGTTGCAGTAAAGTCATACGAATAACCAATATTAATACCGCTGTTGATGTTCATGCCCACCATTGCGGCAAAACCATCTTTATATCTTACTGTACCGCCTACCCAGAACAAGTCCTGGTATTGCGCCTTTAAATTGAAATCTACGCTTACCGGGGCTGGTTGTACATATTTAACCATAAGAGAAGGTAACAAAGAAATGTCCTCGCTTAAGAATGTACGGTAACCCGCAGAAAAGAAAAGATGCGGTACAAGTTTGCCTTTTAGCAGCACAATGGAATCACCCACTACCCTGCCTCCGTCAAAACCCACACCTTCGGGAATGATATTCTGAGCCGCCAGGCCTACAAAGTAATTAGAAGAATACAACCACAGGCCAGCGCTCAGGTCCGGGCGGATCTTGTTGATCTTCCCGCTTCCCGCTACTGCCGGGTCCACCGGGTTAAGTGTACCAAAATCCAGCTTGCCTGCATTCAGGTTCATTTGCTGTATGCCTGCCTGCAAGCCTGCACTTAAGTTTGTTTTTGGAGACAACCCTATGTGATAGGCGAAAGCAGCCGAAGCTGAAAAACGGTTTAGCGGACCGGTGCGGTCGTTGATAACCGTAAGGCCAAATCCACCATGCGGGTCCGGAGCTGTATAGTCTTGCCAGTAAGCCCGTCCCCTTGGGTTCTCGCCAGAGGCATGAAAACCTGTTACAGATTCCTGCTCATAGTCACTTTTATGCAAAGGCCCCTGCACCGTCAGGTAGGTTGTTTGCGGCGCACCGTCTAACCCCACCCATTGCTGGCGATGGCTAACTTTTACATCCCAATAATTTTCAATTCCCGCTACCGCTGGGTTAATAATAAAATTATTCAGTATGTATTGGGTATAATGAGGACGTTGTTGCGCGTGTACCTGGAATGCGAGTAGCACCAACAGTAATGCAGTAAGCCGGTTCTTCATTTATTTGGTAATTAAGGATAAAAAGGGCGCTTCAGCAGTTGCTATCTCATTTTCAAGGGGTGCTGAATCTACTGCGTGAAAATACTATACTATCCTGTTATCACGCATCTTTTTAAGGCGATTAGTTTTTAAATATCGCTTAAAATAAAGTTACTCCATCAAAGGGAAGCGGACGAACAATCAATCTTCAGGGTTTGCTCTACTCTATAACAACGCCGATTATCACCCAAAAGTTTTGTTTGCACCAGGATAAAAGAGCAGACAAAATGACTGCTCCTATACAAAGTACGGCCTTGCATTACTCACTGTTACTGAGCAGATGTAGTGCGTTTGGCCCTTCACAAAACAGGAGGTCGAGAATACTGAGATTGGGTTGAAAACCGATCCTGTCTTCAAAAACCTGGAAATATCTTACCCCTTCTCCTTGTTGGAAATTGGTCGGTTTCCATGTATTTCTTGCATCCTCAAACTGCGAATTATCGTACGAAAAGATAAAATCATCAGTTTGCTCTATTTGAATCTTATTTTTTAATAATTTATTGATATACAATAATATATTAAAGTTTATTTCAAATAAATAATTTACATTACTAAATATAAGTTGTTTAATATCATTTGAATAATATTCAAAAAAAGGTGCCCGCTGGTAACACGAGACAATCGTTCTCCAATGCTGTATTTGCCATTTTTCTTGTGAAATTTTTACCTCCCGGTAGGGTGTTTTCTGATCCCGGCCTTTCTCTACAGGGACAGATAAATTGATTAATCCGTTGCTGCCTGCAATAACACATCTGTTACGAAAACTGTTTTTTTGGAAGGTATCACATGATTCAATTTTAACATGTGAAAATTTTATTGACTTTTTTATTAAGTTAATACATGGAAAATATTGATTATCAATTATTAATATTTTTTCATTCATAAAAAACAACAGTATATTGTATAAGTATGTTTCAAATAAGAATTAACCTCATTTTGCTATTGAAATGGTATCCAATTTAAAACGTGATAAGCCATATAAAAAAATGAAAATAAATTAATTCAATTAAAATTTTAGCACTAAAATTATTAGCCTATTTATTTTATCATTGAAGAAACGGGAATTCTATTTTTTTCCAAATTTTTTAGCATTAAAAAACAGCAAAATTTTGACCGTTTCAGGCCCTTTCTTTTTCCTGACCTAAAGTTTATATTGAATTAATTTATGAAGCCGTCAGTAACAAAAAACAACTCTCCCACCCTGCAAACAAGACTCTGTATGGTGGCCCTAAAACTGTAGCATCAGCTCTCCCCGGAACATTCCTTAAAATGGGACGAGGGGAAATATTCTAATCCTCCAGTTTTATTTTAATTGCATACCGAATGGCTCCGCTCTCCTTTTCCTGGTTTGAGTCCAGGCTGGCCCCAAAAAATGCAATGAACCAGATCCTGGTTCCGCCACTTTTACTCATTCTCCTGAGCCCGGAACCGGGAAGATTTACCAACAAAGGTAGAACGGCTGTAAGCCCATTTTTGCCCCCTGGTTGGTGCTGTGGGGAATTTGTTAGTTTATGACAAAAAGACGGAATGAGGGCTCGCGGAAAACACAGAAGGCGCGGAAAAAGAATTGACCTCCCCAAAATAATTCCCCAGTTTTCAGCGATTTCTGCGAGACTTTTTCTGTTCTTTTCAACCTCTCTTTCCAACATATTTTACTCGCGGAAAACACAGAAGGCGTAGAAAATAACTGATCTCCCAAGAAAGATTTCCGCGTTTTCAGCGATTTCTGCGAGACTTTTTTTGTCCTTTTCAACCTCTTTTCCCAACATATTTTGCTTGCGGAAAACACGGAATGCGCAGAAAATAACCAGTCCCCCAAGAAAGATTTTCGCATTTTCGGCGGTTTCTGCGAGACATTTCCCTATCACATTTTAGGATAGATTTTTCTTCGCCCCTATCTTTTACGTTCCAGAAGTCGCTTATTTTGCGTGCAAATAATCAACATGGCCCGACTCTCTTTTGTGCTTCTTTTGGCAATAACTTTCTTCTCCTGCAAAAAACCACAGGGTTTCGAATATCGCGATACGAAGAATTTTAAGGTCGAAAAAGTAGGTTTTGACCGCTCTACTATTTCCATGGAGCTGGTCTATTTTAACCCGAATAATTTTGGTGTTAGCCTGAAACATGTGGATTGCGACATATATGTAGAGCATAATTACCTCGGCAAATTTGTGCTGGATACGCTCATGCACATCGACAAAAAATCGGAATTTTCCCTTCCTTCCAAGATGGAGGTGGATATGAAAAATCTCTATAAAAACGCGTTTACCGTTCTTTTAAACAAAGAAATTCTGGTGGAAGTAAAGGGTAATACGAAGGTGGGTAAAGGCGGTATTTTCATCAATGTGCCGTTTAACTACTCGGGCAGGCATAAGGTGGAGTTTAATTAATGGACGATGTTAGATGTACGATGTAAATCGGAAAAATTCTTTATAAAATAGAAAAGCCGCTTTAGTTTAAGCGGCTTTTCTATTTATTTAGGCACAGGTATTTCCCTTTCCTGGCAGACAATGATCGTCTAAAAATTTGGTATTTCCTGTAACTATTGCCTCGTGTATGCGTTCTATTTTTCTAAAACCAAAACATGACTGCACAGAAGAAAACCGCACACCTTGCAGGCTTTATTTACCTAATTGTTGTAGTAACGGGTATGTTTAGCCTGGGTTATGTTCCTTCAAAATTGATTGCAATGCAGGACCCTGTACTCACTTTTCAGCACCTGCAACAATCCTCTTTACTGTTCCGGGCAGGCATTGCGAGCAGTATGCTCTGCTACATTGCGTTCTTATTTTTACCGCTTGCACTATACCGCTTACTGTCCGCTGTAAATAAAACTGCGGCTTTGCTTATGGTGATCCTGGCAGTAGTAAGCGTCCCCATGTCGCTCATTCCGCTTCAGCACGAGCTGGCTGTACTAAAACTGGTAGAGGGTACGGGGTCTGTAAACGGGTTAGACCCACAACAATTACCCGTGCAGGTAATACAACTGATAAGCCATTACCACGCCGGTTTACAAATTGCCCAACTCTTTTGGGGCCTTTGGTTGTTGCCATTCGGTTACCTGGTGTTTAAGTCCGGTTTCCTGCCTAAGCTATTAGGCATTTTCCTGGCAATAGGTTGTTTCGGTTACCTCATTACAGTTTTTGGAAAGACGTTAAACCCACATTTTGGTCAATTAGCCATTTCAGATTACATAACCATTCCAGGCTCTATCGGGGAGTTTGGGATCTGTTTGTGGTTGTTAATTTTGGGTGACAGGGCTGGTTTTAAAAGTAGAAAGCCCACTAACTAATATTTAAAAGGATCATCATTCATAAACATAAAAAGTAAAGCCGCTTCTCCCGAAGCGGCTTTACTTTTTATCATATTCGTCGTACTTAGTACTTCGTATTTTGTACTTACTTTATTTACCTGCACATCTAACATCGTACATACACTTACATTGGTTGCACATTGCAAGGCTTACCCTTCTGCGGTCCGCCGCCCTCTTCAGCACGCTTACATACCGGAGGTAACATTTTGTAGGAATCTTCTGTTGCTTTCGTGCTGTCTACATCAAAACCTGCATTGTTGATCGCCGTTCTGATATAGTCCAGGGTAATCCGTGAAGGCATATATTGAACGCGTAATGTAGCAGTAGGCATATTGATGGTATATTTTAAAATACCAGCATCATCATTCGGGCCTTTTTCACGGGCAAGGTATTTTTCCAGCCTGTCTTTACATTCCCAGCATTTCAACTGGGGAACTTTCAGTGTAGCCCATTCTGCCTTTTTCTCCTGGGCCTGTGCGGTAAATGCACCAGTCACCAATACCAGCGATAAAAAAAATAGCTTTTTCATGATATTAATTATGTTTCAAAAATATTAGCGTTGTAAAGGGTTCCGATGGAACTCATAAACCTTGAAACCATTGAAGCTATTTCCCCCAAACAGAAGGGTCTTTTCTCCACTCCAGCAAGATCGCTTCCTCTTCCGGTTTTACTATTCCTTTTTCCAGTGCCAGTTCTATCAGCGCACCATAGTTAGTCAGTGACTTAAACTGCACACCTGCATTTTCAAAATTATTCACCGCCACATCAAACCCATAGTTAAAGATAGATACCATTCCCTGTACTTCCGCTCCTGCCGCTCTCAGTACATCTACAACCTGTAAACTACTTTTTCCTGTTGAAATAAGATCTTCTATTACCAGTATTTTTTTACCTGGTTCAAAACTTCCTTCTATCTGGTTGCCTAACCCGTGCTCTTTAGGTTTCGGACGTACATATACATAAGGTAGTTTTAACTGGTCTGCTGCCATAGCACCCCAGGGAATACCTGCAGTAGCCACACCAGCCAGTACTTCAGCATCAGGAAACTGTTCAAAGATCACATTGCACATTTCACTTTTTACAAAGTCACGTATAAAAGGAAAAGACAGCACTTTACGGTTATCACAATAGATAGGGCTTTTCCAGCCGCTTGCCCAGGTAAAAGGGGCCGAGGGACTCAGTTTTACTGCACCTACCTGCAACAATTTTTCTGCTATTACTTTTTCGTTTGAAGACATGCTTTATTTTTTTAGCTCGCCTGCGAAGATAAGTTTCGATTGCAGAACTTAGCGCTTAGATTTGCAAAAACCAATGGATTGGTGTTTCAGAAGTTTCAATGTTTCATCGTTTCATTAAGGAACATTTAGTATGAATAACTTTTGAAACGTTGAAACCAGTAAACTTGTAAACTCCGGAAATTTTAAAAACATGCAGAAGAAAATAATAGCGGCTGGCGGCCTTGTCTTAAATGAAAAGGATGAATTATTAATGATCTTTCGCCGGGGATTCTGGGATCTGCCTAAAGGCAAACTGGATGAAGGTGAATCTATCCCAGAGTGTGCCGTAAGGGAAGTACAGGAAGAAACGGGCCTGAAAAGCATTACATTACAGGAAGCCGTTGGCATTACGTATCATGAGTATGAGGAAAGAGGCCAATCTATTTTAAAAGAAACACATTGGTATAAGATGCAGGCATCTGATGCTGAGGAACTAGTTCCTCAGACTGAAGAGGACATTTTGCAAATAGAATGGGTTGCAAAAGACGCCATAGCCAAAAAATTAGAAAAAACCTACGCTAATATTGTTGAAATTGTTTCAAAAGCCAATATTTAGCATTTTGAAAGCGCTAATCCTTTGCTGTTAAGGGTTGGCGCTACTATTTCTTAACATCCCCCACTCGCCTCTCCCTTTTTTAATTACTACCTTTGCCACCTCTGACGATAATGGAACCATATTTGTGATGAAGGTTCCTGCCCTTTTTAACATCCACTCTATGGGTCTTGACTTAAAAATATACTAAGCCCATGAGCAAAATTATCATCGTATCAAACAGGTTACCGGTAAAAGTGCGAAATGAAGGCGGCCAGTCTATTTTTACGCCAAGTGAAGGCGGATTGGCTACCGGGCTCGCATCTGTACATTCGGACGGCAATCTCTGGATTGGCTGGCCGGGTACTGAAGTAGAAGGTGAACAACAACAAAAGCTGGTAACAGACCAGTTAAGCAAACACAACCTGGTTCCTGTTTTCTTATCAAAGCAGGAGATCACTCAGTATTATGAAGGTTTTTCTAATGAAGTACTATGGCCGGTATTTCATTATATGACGCCGTATGCCAAATACGACAGTGTATATTGGCAATATTACCAGCGTGTAAACGCAAAGTTCCGCGATGCTATTTTGCAAATAGCGCAACCTGGCGACAGAATATGGATACACGATTACCAGTTACTATTATTACCTAAGCTCGTGCGCTCTGCCATACCGGGTGTAACGATCGGTTTTTTTCAACACATTCCTTTCCCTTCGTATGAGCTGTTCAGACAAATACCGTGGAGAAGTGAATTATTGCACGGCATGTTAGGCGCAGACTTAGTAGGCTTTCATACGTATGATGATGCAAGACACTTCCTGTCGTCCGTAACACGCATACTGCAATTACAGACGTCTTCTAATATTATTCATTACAACGAAAGAACAGTTGTTTCCGAATCTTTCCCGATGGGGATAGACAGCAATAAATTTATGTCGCTGGTAAATGACAGGGATGTCATAAATGAGCGGCAACACCTGGAAGAAAGTTACAAGGGGCAGAAGATCGTATTATCAATAGACCGCCTGGACTATAGCAAAGGTATTTTGCAACGGCTGCAGGCATTTGATAGTTTTATTCAAAACAACCCGGAGTATAAAGAAAAGGTTACGTTGTACATGATCGTTGTTCCATCCCGCGATTCTGTACCACAATACAAAGAGCTGCGTGATGAGGTGGATAAACTGGCGGGCAATATTAACGCGCGTTACAGAACAAATAACTGGACGCCGGTGAATTATTTCTACCGCTCCTTTCCTATTGAAACTTTATCTGCCTTGTACCAACTGGCGGATGTATGTCTTGTAACACCTATGCGCGATGGTATGAACCTGGTGTGCAAGGAATATGTGGCAAGCCGTGAAAAGGACAATGGTGTACTGATCTTAAGTGAAATGGCTGGTGCATCTAAAGAACTGACAGATGCAATCATCGTAAACCCGAACAACATTACGCAAATGAGTGAGGCGCTGCTGGAAGCGCTGCACATGCCGGAGGAAGAGCAACAGCGGAGAATGACACAGATGCGTGAACTGGTGAGTAAATACAATGTTTCTCACTGGGCAAAAATTTTTATGGAACGACTTGATGAGGTAAAACGTATGCAGGAATCTTTACAAACAAAATATATATCGCCAAGGATACAACAGTTGATCAAGAATAAATATTCCAGAGGGCATAAGCGATTATTCCTGCTGGACTATGATGGTACACTTGTTGGCTTCAATACCAATATAAACCGTGCTGTACCCGATAAGGAATTGTATCACTTGCTGGATGATCTGACAAAGGATGAAAAAAACCATGTAGTGATCATCAGCGGCAGAAAGCACGAAACATTGGAAGAATGGTTTGGTACATTGAAGCTGGACCTGATAGGTGAACATGGTGTCTGGCAAAAAACATACAGGGGTGAATGGGAAGAAGTAAAAGGCTTGCAGACAGAATGGAAGAAGGAGGTAATGACGATGCTGAACACGTACACAGAACGTACGCCAGGCTCATTCATAGAAGAAAAATCCTATTCGCTGGTATGGCATTATCGCAAAACAGATAAAGAGTTAGGCGAAATGCGTGCGACAGAGCTGATGAACAACCTGCGTTATATGATCGCAGATAAAGGGTTGTCTTTGCTTGCCGGGAATAAGGTAGTGGAGATAAAACCAACGGAAGCTAATAAGGGTAAGACGGCTGTGCATTATCTGCGCAAACATCATTATGATTTTGTAATGGCGATAGGCGATGACGTAACAGATGAGGATATGTTCAAAGCACTGAAAGATGAAGCGATCACGATAAAGGTGAATAGCAATACATCCGCGGCAAAATATTACCTGCGCGACTTTAAGGAGGTAAGAGAACTATTGAAAAACCTTCCTGCTAAGATGCTTATCACCAAAGTGTTTGATAAGTTTATTAATCTTATACCTACTTCTATGTTTGGCATAAAGAAGAATAAATAATTGTTTAATAGTTAAATGGCTGCATGGTTAAATTGTTGGTTTAATCATGCAGCCATTTTTTATGTGCGGTTCGACATCAACTTAAGTAAATACATAGAAGATCGAAGCGATTTTTTTCACCACATAACTTGTCCCGGTAACATACCGGGAGGAGCATAAGGTACATAGACACATAAAGAAGCCGCTTTGCGCCCTCTGCGTAACCTTTGTGGCCTTTGCGATACTTAACTTGGGTCGACGAAAAGGATGAAAAGATGGCTATAGTATCTCCTCAACCCAGTTATTTGCCGTCGCGTGAGGACACGCGCCGGGGCGAAGAAAGGATATACATCCTTTTTATCTATAGTTCGACATGCCCTACGGAACATGTCGAACAGCGATTTTACTATTTATAAATACCTACAACATTTTACATTGTACATCTAACATCGTACATATTCGCAACCATTTACCCCTTACAAAAAGATCGGCTTATCCATCTTCATTGCTATCCTGTACGCAGCATTCATCAATCCCACATGGCTATAGGCCTGCGGGAAGTTACCCCACTGGCTGCCGGTGTTTTCATCCACATCTTCACTAAACAACAAGAGGTGGTTACTGTATTGCAATAATTTTTCAAATTCATTAACGGCTTCATCTACCCTGCCTACGCATGCCAGTGCTTCCACGTACCAGAATGCACACACGAGGAAGGTGGACTTGGGCTTACCAAAATCATCCGCATGCACGTAGCGGTAAAACAAGCCTTGTGGCGTTTTCAATTCTTTCTCCAATGCAGCCAGGTGATCTTTTGCTTTTTTAGAATCAGGCTTCAGGTAGTTCATCATAATCAACTGTAGTGTGCTTGCATCAAGATAATTACTGCCAACAGCATGTGTATATACGCGCCGTTCTGCGCTATAACAATTTTCTATATGTTCTGCAGCGCGCTTCTTTACCGCTATTGCTCGTTTCTCCAGTTTCTTATCACCAATTGTTTTTGCCATCTTCTCTGCTGCACTTGCACCAGCCCATTGAAACAAATTGGTATAGCAATGTATATTGGCAAAGTTTCTAAACTCCCATATTCCTGCATCTTTTTCATCGATCGTCAGTTCTATTTTATGAAGTAGAAAATCTATCCATTTTGCAGAGTCTTTACGTTGTGAAAAAATGAAGCGATGGTCTGTATATAAAGGCAATAATGAAATCAGTACCTGCCCGTAAATATCATTTTGAATATGCTCGTACGCCTGGTTACCTACACGCACAGGCTGGTTATCACCCATGTAGCCCTTCAGGTCAAGCTCCCGCTCTACTAGCTTTTTCTCTCCTGTTATTCCATACAATGGCTGATAACGTTCCAGCTCAGAAAATGAAATATCCGTAATGTAGTTAAAGTAGCTTTCCAATTCATCAAAGTGACCGATGTGATTCATCGCAGTCAACGTATAGAACGCATCCCGCAACCAGCAATAACGATAATCCCAGTTGCGGCCACTGCCCGGGTACTCCGGCAAACTGGTGGTACTGGCTGCTATAATAGCACCCGTGTCTTCAAACTGGTGAATCTTTAATGCCAGTGCCGATCGTATTACAAACTCCTGGTGAAACTGTGCTATGCTGGAATGTTTTACCCAATGTCTCCAGTATATGATCGTCTCACGTAGAAAATGTTCCGCAGTACTTGCCAGTGGCGCTTCTAACGGACGTCCATACGTAAGTACGAGATAGCGTACTTCGTTTAAAACAAAAAACTGTTCTTCGTATAAATAACTGATGGGAATATTTGTAGTAAGGCGTATGCGCTCATCATCTCCCTGAAATTCGATGTGGCTGCTACCCATTACTTTGGTAAACTTACGGGAACCATAGTCACCTACAGGCTTACATTTTACACGGATGCGCGGCGCACCAGCCAGCGGCTCTATTTTACGCACCAGCATCAGCGGTTTAAAACCGCGCTCATATTGGTAAAAACGTGGTGCAAAATCTGTAACGCGATATTTACCACTATCGCATGTGATCTCGGTACTGAGAATGTTTGTGTTTTCAAGATAGGACTGATACGAATTAAACTCGCCATCAGGCAGTATGCTGAACTCACCTCCTTTTTCATCATCCAGCAGTGAACCAAAAATAAAGGAACTGTCGAATCGTGGCCAGCAGAGCCAAACAACATTTGTGTTTTTGTGAATATGCGCCAGGTACGCACAATTACCGATCAATCCCGTTTCATAAGTATGTCTTTCCATTTATTTCCGGATTTGTGGTGTTGAATACAAAAAGGAGACCAAGGTCAGTATATAAAGTACAAATAGTTGGTAAAGTATATAGAAGAAAAGCAGTATTATTTACGCACTTTATAAACCTATATACTTTACATCCTGTATATACTTATTCTCATCCCTTCCTCTTCAATATCGCTACGGTCAATCTACTAACGCAAATAAGGGATTGTTGTTCATTACGGATTTGTATATCCCATACATGTGTGGTACCTCCCATGTGTATGGGTTTGCAGGTAGCTTCCACTATACCGTTCCTGGCACTGCGAATGTGGTTGGCGTTTATTTCAAGACCTACGCACATAAACTTTGACTGATCTATAACAAGTGCAGATGCAACGCTGCCGACTGTTTCAGCCAGTGCCACAGATGCACCTCCATGCAATAGGCCATAAGGCTGATGTGTACGATGATCAACTGGCATTGTCGCTTTCAGGTAGTCTTCCCCTACTTCAGAAAAACGGATGCCGATGTGTTCTCCCATAGTATTTTTACCCAGGTTGTTTAATTCTTCCAGTGTAATTTCTTTGCTAAACCATATTGCCATAGTACGAGCTGATTTTAGTTGTAAAATAAAACAAAAAAGCCTCTTGCAAGAGGCTTTTACGGTATTATAACATCTTTGAAAGAAGATCTTAGTTCAGCTTCACCTGTACCATTTCTCCATCTGATTTTACTTCTACAAACTCTTCCAGTCTTGATGTATGATCTTCATTATATGATTTCCATTCGTAATAGTTAGTGGTATAATAACCATCTGTAGCATAGCCTGTATATTGTTTATAATTAACAGGACGGTACCAATCGAGGAAGGCTTGCAGGAAATATTTACCCGGCCTCATTTTCTCAAATGTAAAGCGCCCGTAATCATCTGAGAAGGTTTCTACCCTGAAGCGTACTGCTGCGTCTGACATATACACCCTCGTAAGTTTTCCTTCTTTCTTTTTACGCAGGTCGTACCACTCCTGGAAGTAAGGTGTTACCGGGAAAAGGATGACCTTAACATTTTTGCCCCACAATTTTGTTGTATAAATAGACCCTTTTTGCTTAGCTACTCTTTTAAAAACGACCCCGGAGATAGATCCGGTTCCGTAAGTGAGGGCGTTTTTTGCAGCTACAGAATCAAAAGAAGATTGAGGATAAACTGTAACAACGGTGTTTTTTGCGGCGTTCCTGTCTGCTTGCTTTACAGGGTTGCAAGCCATTAGCACTACAGCAGCCATCATACTGCCTGTAAGCAACTTAGTCATTGATTTCATAAATTAGATAGACTTTGAATTTAAAATAGAAAAAAGCATTAGCTATATTGGTAATGGCATTTTCCGGGTTTATTGAAAGTTTTTGGTCGTTTCTAAAAAACAAAAACCTAACCAAAACCCGTTTTTTCATAGTATTTTTTTTGCGATCCGGGTCTATATAAAAAAATAAAGGCTGCCCGACGGCAACCTTTACGAGTCTTATCATAAATAATGCTCTTAACTCCGATTTTTACAGATTTAATTCAGTTTCACTTTTACGATCTCCCCATCTTTTTTCACTTCCACAAACTCTTCTAAGCGGGCGCTATTATTTTGAGTATAATTTCTCCATTCGTAATAATTGGTGGTATTGTAGCCATCTGTAGCATAGCCTGTATATTGCTTATAGCTTCCAGATACAGTCCAGTTCAGGAATGCCTGAAGGAAGTATTTGCCCGGCTTCATTTTTTCAAATGTAAAACGTCCATAATCATCAGACGTTACTTCTATTCTGAAACGATAGGCAGATTCAGACATATACACAGTAGTAACGTTGTTTTCTTTCTTTTTACGTAAACTATACCACTCCTCAAAATAAGGGGTTACAGGGAACAGTACAATCTTCACATTCTTACCCCAAACTTTCTCTGTCTTTATACCATAATTTTTGGTATCTACTCTTTTAAACACAACGCCGGTTATACTACCTGTGCCATAGGCTAATGCTTGCCTGGCTCCAACAGAATCAAACTGTTGTTCTGGAAAAAGAGAAACTTTGGTATATTTCTTTGCATTTCTGTCTGCTTGCTTTGAAGCACTGGCGCAAGAAGCCAATACGATAATTGCTGCGAGGCATCCGATTAATAATTTTGTTGTTGATTTCATATATAAACCTGGTTTAAGCTTTTAATAAACATGCAATTCTTACCAATCGTACAATAATGTTATTTTTTTCTTTTTTATTGTATTTGCGCTTGCGTTTCTGTGAAACAAGAACTTGCATGCAAACAATTTGGCACTCCATGATCGCTGGCTATTTTAGTTTCAATCTAATCAGAGCGTGGCTAAACTTCTGCACAATTGCTTTCTAAATATAGATAACACGAGTATGCCTCATTACTCATGGTTAATGTCAACAACAGCTATTTTATTGAGAACGGGAAGTGATTTATGAGGAAAAACAGCGGCAAAATTATCAAAAGGTAATTTCTTCCAAAATTTTAGCAACCTGTTTGCGCTTCATCCACTCAGGCAAATTTTTCAATGCCAGGTTTCGCAGGCTGCAAAGGAAAGGATTTTCCATTTGCGACATTTTTCCCAGGCGTTTCGACATGTTGGCGATATAATGCGTTCTGTTCAGCCTGCGTTTTTCATACGCGATAAAAGCATCTGATGCACTTTGTGTTTTTGCCAGCTCATCTGCCAGCACTATAGCATCTTCTATACCCATACATGCACCTTGCCCCATATTAGGCGTTGTAGCATGTGCAGCGTCGCCAGCAAGGACTATTTTACCAAAAGCAAAATGAGAGATCGGTTTTATATCTATAATGTCGGCCCATATCAGGTCTGCATCCGTTGTGCAGGCAAGCAATGCCTGTACATTTGCATGATAAGAGACGAATCGCTTTTGCAGGTCTGCAATTTTGTAAGCACGCATCGTTGCATCATTCTGCGGTGCGTTGACACATGCAAACCAATAAACGCGGTCATTTACCAAAGGGGCAATACCAAACCTGCCTTGTGCACCCCATGTCTCCGTGCTTTCCGCCTGGCGGAACTGGTCTGTATGCACTACAGCCCGCCAGCAGGTGTACCCTGCATATTGCGGTGCAGATACAGGTAATAGTTGTCGCCTTACCGGTGAATGAATACCATCTGCTGCAATTAAATAATCTGTCAGGTGCGATGTGCCATCTTCAAAGTGCAGGACCATTCCATCTTTTTTCTCTTCAAAAGAGAGCAGCCTTTTGTTGGTATGGATAGAGGTGGGTGGGATCTTAGACAGCAACACATCATGTAATACGGCGCGATGAATAGTGAAGTTACCGGGGGCGCCATTGGGAAGAATTGCAGCATCTGTCCGTGTGATCAGCTTACCGTTTGCAGTAAGAATATTAAACCCTGTCAACTGCTTCCCTAATGGAATAATGTCGTTTTCTATTCCCATTTTACGATAGGCATACATTGCATTAGCTGCCAGCACTATACCTGCACCTACAGGCTTCACTTCAGGGGCTGCTTCAAAAATGGTTGTTGCAATTCCTTTTTGTGCTAAGGCAATTGCTATACTTAGCCCGGCAATACCACCGCCTAGAATGGCTATTCTCCTATCTGCATGCGCCATATCGTAATATATGCGCAAAGGTATTGAAGCTACTCTTATACATGGCAGAAAATAATGAAGTTGCTTACCAGATCAAGCCTGTCTATTTCCGGAAAAAAGAGCGAAAGCAAGAGTGAGCCACTTCTAAGGCGTTTTCTTTATTGATAAACATTGTTGTTCGACTAAGTTTAGTGGGTCCATCAATTGCAAGCTTTCATTTGTCTACCGACGGTGTTACTTTTTGTCTTGATACAAAAAGTAACCAAAAAAATCAAGGCTCCAGAAAAGCAGGCTAAAAATTGTCTTGCCCGCCGAAATCCATTGAACTCGCCGATTACAGCGTGAGTAAGTAAGTTGCGCCTGGCTCAAACAACAATGGATTTTTCCGGCGTTCATTACAATTTTCTTAACGCTGCTTTTCTGAGGCCGGACGCTTCTCTTAAAAAAGTCGATAGAGGAACTACCCCAATTTTGAAATCATTCTTTTCCGTCCGCAATCCTTTCTAGGAAATGTTTACTGACAACTATCTATTGACTTTAGCCGGACAACAATGATTCATAAAATAATTCTTTTGAAAGTGGCCCACGCCCAGCTAAAACTATTGCTTAATAAAAACATTGTAGTACCCTACAGCTTTATTATATGCACTCATAGCCATATTGTACGCAGAATTAATACTTTGCTCTTTTTGTTTGGCAATTGCTTTTTCTTTTTCTGTTGTTGCAGGCGTTTTCTCCCGCGATTTTTCAACTACAAATTGTAATGTTTCCAAACAATCATTGCATGCGTTATAAAAATTGTTATATACTTCTTTATAATAAACATCAGCCAGTTTTGAGAAATCAACCGTTTTATCATTTCTTTTTTGAGAAACAAATGACTGCATAGCCGCTATTTTTGCAGTCACACTATCCCAGTTCACTTCTTCACTATTCAAAGCCTTATTTGCTTTACTAATACCTATCAGACCTTGTTTCATTGGTATTATAAACGTTGCGAGTTTGTTCTTATTTAGCAGCACCAGCTCTGCGCGGTCGCCTGCATCTGCTGCCAGTTGTGTAAATGCACGCCAGTAAGCAGCCGCCTGTTTTATACTATATTGCATGCTATCTCTCATTACAGCATAGTGTACAAAGTTTGCATCGTTTGTGTATTCTTTGTTAGTGAAATAATTGCTGATACTACTGCACCATGTATTCACCTTATCATACCACACAAGCGCTTGTGTACCGTATTGCTGCAAATCTTGCTTTTCAGGGATAGCTGGAATATTTTTAAGCGTTTGCCTGTTGGCTTTATCATTTTCTGATGTCAGGCCATTCCTGTTACAGTCTACCCAGTGCGGCTGTGTCTTACTATTGCGCGTGAGCCTTTTCACATTGTCATCTGCAATAGATTCCAACGTACCCTGGTGCGATTCGAGTCCCTGCACATAGCTATTGTGCAAGTCTATCACAGCATTACTGTATTTTATAATAGCATAAGCCTGCTGGTCGGTCATGCCACTTGTACTGGCAACGGCTTGCTTAGTCGTGGCACTTTTTTTCTGGGCAAAAGCGGTGTTAGCTATTGCAAAAGACATAATTGCTATCAGCAATTTTACGGTTGTGGTGCGTTTCATACTTTGATTACATTTTTTAACTACGCAACCTATAATGCTTTTTATAGCTATTTTATTGAGCAAGGGGCATTAAAATTAAAAAAATAGCCAGTTCTACCAATGGATAAGTAAGCGCAGTAGCTGTCACAGAAGCACTGAAACGATGAAGAAATAACGAATAATGTAAAACCCTGGCAGATCTTAAAGACCTGTCGGGATTAGTTGAAATTATATAGAAAGATGAAGAGAGGTTGAGTAAAGAGATAAAGCCTGCTTACCAGAAAGAGATTTTACGTACATAAGCCTATTCAATGTCGTTGAAATAAGAAATAAACCACAAGGAGCACCAGGATATTACACAAGGAGCACAAAGTAAGCCCTTGTGTTCCTTGTGTTACCCTTTGTGAACTTCATGGTTAATTCAACGACATTGTAAGCCTATTCACGATTGCCGTTTCACGATTCACGTTCTTATTTCAATGAATTGATCACTGCCTCTGGCAAGAATGGAGATGCATCTCCCCCGTTTTTCAGGATGTCGCGTACAATGGTAGATGCGACAGAAGTATATTTTGGCTCTCCTGTAAGAAAGACTGTTTCTATGTTGCGGTCAAGGGCACGATTTGCGTCAGCAATTGTTTTTTCGTATTCAAAATCGCTGACATAGCGGATGCCTCTCAGTATAAAGCGTGCATTGATCTCTTTGCAGAAATTGATGGTGAGCCCTTCGTAAACTGCACTTTCCACCTTGGGTTCATTTTTGAAGATCTCTTCTATCCAGCCAACGCGCTGCTCTGCGCTGAACATTGGCTTTTTAGCAGAATTAATACCTACACCAACTACTATTTTATCAAAAAGCGGCAACGCCCTGTTGATGATATCTATGTGGCCAAGCGTTACAGGATCAAATGTCCCGGGGAAAAGACAGATACGCATACAATGTTAGATGTTAGATGTACGATGTTAGATATCGCTGCCGGATGTTGTGAATACATCGTACATCCCACATCGTACATCTAACATGAAATTTAGTTTTCTCTGTTTGCCAGCAAATATAACGCTGCCATGCGTACCGCCACACCGTTCTCTACCTGGTTTAAGATAATAGAGTGCGGGCCGTCTGCCACATCACTGTCCAGTTCCACACCACGGTTGATCGGGCCAGGGTGCATAATGACAATCTCTTTGTTCAGGCTATCCAGCAGTTTCCTGTTGATACCATAAGCAAGGTTATATTCACGCAAGGAAGAAAATAATGGTTGGTTCTGACGCTCTAGTTGAATACGCAATACGTTTGCTACATCGCACCACTGCAGTGCTTTCTTTACATCGTATTCTACACGCACGTCAAATGCCTCTTTAATATATTTTGGAATGAGGGTTGGCGGCCCTGCAATCGTAATTTCAGCGCCCATCTTCTTCAGCAGGTAGATGTTGCTTAGTGCCACACGGCTGTGCATAATGTCACCGATGATCGCCACTTTTAATCCTTCCAATTTGCCCAGCTTCTCCTGCATAGAGAAGGCATCCAGCAAAGCCTGCGTCGGATGCTCATTAATGCCGTCACCGGCATTTACGATAGCGGCAGGAATATGTTTGGCCAAAAAGTGTGGGGCCCCGCTTGCGCTGTGGCGCATTACTACCATATCCACCTTCATGCTCAGGATATTATTCACTGTATCCAGCAAAGTCTCCCCTTTTGCCACAGATGATGCACTGGCTGTGAAGTTCAGTACATCAGCAGACAGCCTGCGTTCTGCGAGCTCAAACGACATACGGGTACGTGTAGAATTCTCGAAAAACAGGTTCACGATAGTTACGTCGCGCAATGACGGAACTTTTTTAACCGGCCTCTGTAAAACGTCTTTGAATTGCTGTGCAGTAGTGAGAATAAGTTGCACATCCTCTTTAGTGAGATCTTTAATGCCTAGCAGATGTTGCGTAGATAGTTTCATTAAAGTGCGAAGATATAGTAAAAAGTAATTTGAAAATAGGTTAATTGCCAAATGGCAAAATTGTTTAATTGTTCTATGGATATATTGTTAACAGATCAATCTGACAATGTAACAATAAAACCATTAAACAATCTATCACATCAATATCACCTCATCCTTCTCATCTTTCTCCTTCCAGTACACTTTTACCTTCTGTGAGGCAAATGTGTCAATGGAGCGGCCAGTGTAATCTGACTGGATAGGCAGTTCACGGCTAAAACGGCGATCGATCAGTACGCACAACTCCACTTTTGCCGGGCGCCCAAAGTCCAGTAAGGCATCCAGCGAGGCGCGTATGGTACGTCCCGTCCAAAGCACATCATCTACCAGGATCACGTTCTTATTTTCTATGCTGAAAAGAATATCTGTTTTGTTGGCAATGTGCAGCTCTTTACGGATGTCGTCCCTGTAGAAAGTAATATCCAGCTTGCCATACGGTATTTTCTCCGCCGGCATCAGGGTTTTCAGTTCGTCCACTATCCTGTCGCTCAGGTAGATGCCACGGGGCTGCAGCCCGATCAGTACCGTATTTTCCAGGTGCAAATGATTTTCCCAAATCTGGCGTGCCAGTCTTTTAACCGTTAATTCAACCTGCTGCTGCGTAAGAATAGCTTTCAAAACCGTAAGAATTTTGCACTAAAATAGGGAATTTTATGTAAGATGTACGATGTAAGATGTATGATGTAATTGATTATAAATTAAGTTTATACCCGTTTACACTTCACTATTTCGCGTAAGTTTAACAACATTACATCGTACATCTTACATCTCACATTTTCATTATCTTGCCGCCCTAATCATAGAATATGAAAAAAATAATTTGTGCATTTTCCCTATTGGGTTGCGCGGCCTATGTACAGGCGCAGACAACCAAGCCTAAACCTAAACCGGCAGGTACAACAGCCAGCACAACTGCACCTGTATTAAAGACCCAGATAGACTCTGTAAGCTATGCAGTAGCCATGAGCACTGCGATGTTCTTTAAAGAAAAAGGCGTAAAACAATTAAACACTGCTATGATACAGCGTGCGTTTGATGATGTGATGAAGAAGGACAAAACAATTCTTACCACAGAACAGATGCAGCAGTGCGTAGTGAGTTATATTACCAAACTTAGCCAGGAAAACATAGCAGTTAACAAGAAGAACGGCGCTGCTTTTCTTGCTGCCAATAAAGCAAAAGCAGGCGTAGTAACACTGCCAAGCGGCTTGCAATACCAGGTGGTTAAGGCTGGTACCGGTACTAAACCTGGCAAAGATGATAATGTAAAAGTGCATTACCATGGTACGCTGATCGACGGTACTGTATTTGACAGTTCTGTAGACCGTGGTGAACCGATCACGTTGAATGTTAGCCGTGTTATACCAGGCTGGACAGAAGCATTACAACTAATGCCGGTAGGTAGCAAATGGCGTCTGTTTATCCCTTCTGACCTGGCTTATGGCGACAGGGACGGACAAGTGATCAAAGGCGGCTCTACCCTGATCTTTGATGTAGACCTGATCAGCATAGAACCGAAAGATGAAGTAAAACCGTAATAGTAAATACGAGGTAAAAACGAATGAGCCGTTTTGTTTGAATCTGTCAAACAAAACGGCTCATTCGCTTTTATAGGTTCACAACTGACTGCTTACTTTTTTGGCGCATCTGCCAGTTCTATTTCCAGCATACCACCCTGTAACAGGTCTTCGTGGGTGATAAAAAGCTTTTCATATTTCTTTCCATTCAGCTTAATCGATTGTATATAAGCCGAAGAGGTAGTTGCTCTCTTTACTACAATACGTACTTGCCTGCCTGCTGCAACAGAAACAGTAACATCATCAAACAGCGGTGTGCAGAGCATATACTGGTTGGACACCGGGTCAACAGGATAAAAACCTAACGCGGCAAACACATACCATGCACTCATTTGTCCTGCATCATCATTCCCACTTAATCCTCCCGGCCCGTTGGTATATTCTTCTGCCAATATGCGCCTTACTTCACGTTGTGTCTTCCACGGAGCAGCGGTATAGTTATACATAAATGGCACCTGGTGCCCCGGCTCATTGCCATGCCAGTACTCACCCTTTATGAAAAGACTGTCCAGCGCTGCTTCCAGTTTATTGGCGCCGCCCATCAGAGCGGCTAACCCTGCTACATCCTGCGGCACATAGAATGTGTATTGGCGCGGCGTTCCTTCCGTAATGAAGGAGAGTTTGGTGTCCGGCGTAAACCCTTTGTACCAGCTTCCATCGGCGTACCTGCCGTTTACAAAACCAACTGCTGTATCAAATACATTCCGGTAATTCATCCCTCTTTTTTGCAATAGCACGTAATCGTCTTCTTTATGCAATGCTTTTGCTACAGTAGACAAAGCATAATCATCATACGCATACTCAAGCGTACGCGATACCTGCTCCCTCCTGTGAAATGCAGCAGGCACGCTATCTTCCAACGGCACATAACCGTATTTAAGATAAGTATCCAGGGCACGCCTGCCTTTTCCGTCTACATATTCTTTTCCCTGCGCCATTTCAAAAGCGTTCTTACGCATGAGACGGTAAGCATTGTTTACATCATAATTGCGTATGCCTTTGTTATAGGCGGATGCAATAAAAGCAATGGCATGGTCGCCCACCATAGCGCCTGTGTAGCTGTTCCAGCAGGGAAATATCGGCAACCATCCGCCGGCGTTTCCTTTCCGTATAAACGAGCGGACGCAATCGTTGATCATTGCTGGTTGTAATATTTCCATCAATGGTAATTGGGCGCGGTAGATATCCCACATAGAAAAATCATCATAATAATTTCCTTCGGCCAGTTTACCTGTCACATACGATCGTGAAAATTCGGGGTATGTGCCGCTTACATCGTTCATTGTACGCGGATGCTGCATGCTGTGGTAGAGCGCCGTATAAAAAATACTTTTTTCTTTCTCCGCACCTTTATTGATCTTAATTTTCTGCAACGCATTTTCCCATATAGCAGCGGCGGCGGCTTTTACTTTTTCAAAATCATTCACAGGTATTTCTGCATACAGATTTTTCCTTGCTTCTTCAATGCTCGTAAAGGAAGTGCCTACGCGTAGTACAAGCTGCTCGCCTTTTTGCAAATAGAAACCAGCGTATGCACCTACATCCCATTTATTCGCCATGCTATCTGCTGCAACAATACCGTCTTTACTATACACTCCTTTTATACTGAATGCGCTTTCTATCCGTACTACGAAGTAGCCACTAAAGCCCGCAGGTTTGCCAATGCCCTGGTAAATGCGGTGCGCGGGGTTATACCCGGTTATTTCGCCTGTTGCTGCATTCACTTTCACAAATCCTTTTCCTTTATCGCTATTGGGTGTTACCAGTATGTACAGGCTATCTGTTTTACCTGCTGTGAAACGGAGCATACTGCTCCGGGACAGCGCCGTTACTTCGGCAGTTATGCCACTCTCAGGCAGCAGCACACTGTAATAGTTTGCCTGTGCTATCTCTTTATCATGGTTGTATGCTGTAGCATAGTCCCCTACTTTCGTGCGCAATTTTCCCGCTACAGGCATAATCGTTACACTTCCATAATCCTGCATGCAGGAACCACTGATCCAGTGTGTGCCACGAAAACCGGATAGCTTTGTATCCTTATAATAAAAAGGAGCTGCACATTTTTGTTCTGACGTGCGTGTTTGCGGTGTCCATTGTGTCATGCCAAATGGCGTGCCTACGGCAGGAATAGTATTAGCCAATTGCTCTGTTCCTTCACCATGCTTTAATGCTGCTACAGTAGTACTGTTCGCTGTGCCAACCATCGGCTGCACATATTGCAGGTAATTATTTACCTGTGCCTGCGCATTAATGGAGACTACAGCAAACAGGCTGAATAAATTAAACCGGAGAATGCGTTTGTTCATATTACGTCTTTATCGCCTGTCAAAAGTCAATTTACATTTTTACCATCTACCCGTATATCTGAGGATGTAACGGTTTTTACATCACTCGCCCCGATATATTTTGTAGCAGATGCTTCTTTCTTTACAGAAATATTTTTTAGCTGTACGCCTGTAGCATCTTCTATTACAACCGGCGTTCGCTCGTCGTTCCCATGAAGATTTACCTGTACATCTTCCAGTAAAATATCTTTTACATGACGCAGATAAAAAACGTTAGCGGGCAATACTTCTCCCAGCATGTGCGTAGATGGATAGCCACCTTCGTTTTCTTTCACTTCACCAGGCACTTCATCTTTCGCGGCTATGCTATATTGGTTAATGATAATATTTTTCAATTGTACATTTTCTACGTACACACCGGGATAACCAGTTACAGAACTCGTTCTCCTGCTATGGGCATCTGCTATAATATTGCTGATGATAACATTCCGCATAGCTGCTACGCGGTTTGTGGTATCAAAGTGCATTTTGGCCTGGCGGTTACTGATTTTGATGAAGATAGGCGTTTGTGTTGCTTTCATCACTACGTTATTGATCAGTACACCATCTACCGTACCACCATCCGCACATTCAAGAGAAATGCCGGATACCATTGACGGATCAGTAGTTATTTTCTTATAACGGGTAGTCCAGTTACGAAAATTACTCTGCGAGGCTGCATTCACGGAGATGTTATTGATGGCAATGTTCTTAAAACCGCCATATCCCGGTGTACCAAACTTAATCGCGTTACAATTGGTTGCTACAACACAGTTGGTAATAGTTACGTTTTCACAAGGTTTATCTATGATATAGCTTTTCAGGCAAATGCCGTCGTCATCGCTGTCTATAATACAATTTGTAACCACTACGTTTTTACTGTCAATATCCAACCCATCCTGGTTAAAGTTTGTATGGTTGAATACTTTTATGCCATCGATATATACCCCATCACATGCTGTATAGTCCTGCATCCAGAAGGCAGAGTTGGTCAGAAATATTTTACTGACTTTTACATTTTTACAAGAGATAAGAAAGATGAGCTTGGGCCTCGCAGGGCCATTATCGCCTTTTTGAAACACTTTACTATCTCCATTGCCATTGATGGTACCGTCTCCTGTAATGGCAATATTCTCCTGCCCTTCCGCATAGATCAGCCCAAAATTCTTTTTAGACTTGCCATTCCTGTCATGCGTATTCGGGCAACTGATCGAGGTGGGCGCATTCGGCGTATAGTCTGCGGTATCTATACTCCCGTAGAGTGTTGCACCTTTATCTACCTGCAAGGTCACATTGCTTTTCAGGTATATGGTACCCGTTACAAAACTGCCGGACGGTACTAACACAATGCCGCCTTTTTTCGTGCAGTCATCTATTGCTTTTTGAATCACGTTTGTGTTAACCGTTTTACCATCGTTTACGGCGCCATATTTTGTAATGTCAAACACATTTGCAAATACTGCTGTAGGAACGATACAGAGCAGCAACAGGAATGTTTTTTTCTTCATTATATCAAACATCAGTCCCTCCCGTTATTTTATCGGTTTATGATCAAGCTGTATTTCTTTACAATTGTCTATGCGCAGGTCTGCTGCCAACAGCGAACGGATGCTGCCATCTTTAGACTGCAGTAGCCAATCGTTCAGGTAAGCATTATGCACATCTTCCATAGCTATAGGATAGCGCTGTTCATCTGCCAGTTTATTTACCTGTACATCATTGATCGTAATGTTTTTTACATGGCGTATGTAAAAGCCGTAGGCTGGTGATGAGGGCCCGAATGAATGCGGAGATGGATAACTATCTTCCTTCTCTGGCACACTCATTTGCCGCTCTTCCTGCGTGCCCTCACTATACACATCAAACATGATATGGTTAAGCTTTACGTTTTCTATATAGCTGCCGGGTATGGCAGTGATAGAACTTGTACGCCTGCTTAACTGGTCTGAAATGATATTGCTGATAATGATATTGCGCATAGTACTTACCAGCGGGGAATCAACCTGCATACGCTCGTTCCTGCTACCTACCCTGATGAAGATAGGTGTTTGCACGCCTTTCATAGCAATGTTATCTATCACAATACCATCTGTTTTACCACCATCCACACACTCAATGGATATACCGTTTACCATAGAGGTATCGGCATTGATGAACTGGTCTTTTTTTTTCCAGAACCGGAAATTATCAAACTTGCTGGGGCGTACAACACAGTTGCTTATGGCAATGTTTTTAAAACCGCCTGCGCCGGGAGTGCCCATTTTGATCGCATCACAGTTAGTACCTACGATACAATTTGTTATCACTACGTTTTCGCAAGGCTTATCGCGCAGGTAACTTTTCAGGCAAATGCCGTCATCATCGCTGTCTATTTCGCAGTTGGACACACGTACATTTTTACTATCTATATCCAGCCCGTCATTGTTCCAGTTGGAATGGTTAATAACGCGTATGCCATCAATAACCACACCATCACAACCGAGATAATCCTGCATCCAGAAGGCGGAGTTGGTGAGCAATACATTTTTCACCGTCACATTCCTGCAAGAGATAAAGAGGATCAGCTTTGGCCTGTCATGCTTTTTATCTTCTCTCGGAAATGCTTTTACATCGCCCTGTCCATCTATCGTTCCTTCTCCCATTATGCTGATGTTGTCCTGGTCTTCGGCATACAACAAAGCTGCATTAAACTTTGATTTGCCATTGCGGGAGTGGGTGCTTACACACTTTACAGTGCGCGGTGTATTGGGCGTATAATCACCAGGATTGGTACTGCCCAACAGGACAGCACCTTTTTCCAGCAATAAGGTTACATTATTTTTCAGGTATAAAGTACCTGTTACAAAACGGCCCTCCGGTATAATTACGGTTCCGCTTGTTTGTGTACAGGCATCTATAGCCTTTTGTATCGCTTTTGTATTAACTGTTTTGCCATCTGCCTTTGCGCCATACGACATTATATTTATACTACCTGCAAAAGCAGCCGAAATGGAGATACTGCTTAAAACAAGAATAGCTATCCGTTTATATATTGAACTCATACTGCTTTTATAATCATTGTTGTTCGACTAAATTTAGTGGCTCCTCAAGTACAAGCGTTCATTTGTCTACCGACGGTGTTACTTTTTGTCTTGATACAAAAAGTAACCAAAAAAATCAAGGCTTCAGAAAAGCAGGCTAAAAATTGTCTTGCCCGCCGAAATCCATTGAACTCGCCGCTGACAGATTAAGTACAATAAGTTACGCCTGGCTCAAACAGCAATGGATTTTTCCGGCGTTCATGCCAATTTTCTTAACGCAGCTTTTCTGAGGCCGCACGCTTCTCTTGAAAAGACTGACAGATCTCTCTTTTTTAACCAATCCCTTATGAGAAACGCTTATAGACAATTACACACTTGCATTATTCGGACAACAATAGGTTTTTATACTATTTTCTGTTTATTAATAACCTGGATTAGGAACATAAGCCGCGTTAAGATTTAGTTCTCTGAAAGGAATAGGGAAAAGCATTTTGGTCGCTGTTACGTTTGCTGCATTTACTGAAAAGCCATCAGCTTTCAACTCCGCCTGTAACGTGTTTACAAAGTTGGTTGCACCACTTCTCAGCAGATCAAACCAACGTTGCCCTTCCATGCTCAATTCTACCCTGCGTTCTTTCAAAATATCCGCCAGCAGTTGCGCTTTGGTACTGAATACACGTGCAGGCACTACTGTTGCAGCCTGCCCGTTACGTGCGCGTGTACGCACCCTGTTCAGGTAAACGAGTGCGTTGGTGTAATCATCGTTGTTAGCAAGGGCCTCTGCTTCCATCAGCAACACATCTGCGTACCTCAATACAATCCAGTTGCAATTACCCTGGTAAGTAGCCAATGGATTGTCCTGGTATTTCAGTGAATAATAATTGCCAATAGTTGTTCCTGCTGTTGCGCCCTGGTTAGAGCAGCTTGTTGCAGTACGCGAATCGTTTGGTTCAAAAGCCTTAAATAAGTCAGGCGTCAATAATCCTAAAGCCTGTGGCTGTATGTAGCTAAGCAAAGAAGGTTTTACGTTAGGATAAAAATAATAGGTAAAATTACTTCCTTCACTAAAGGGGCCGCTGGTGTACTGGATATTGAATATAATCTCTGCATTGTTCTTATTTGCCTGGCTAAACACATCACTGTATTTGGTTAACAAGCTATAACCAAACAAAGGTGTAGTAGCTGTTGCGCCTGGCGCGCCTGGTATAAGCTCTTCCAGCTTTGCAGTTGCTTTTGTGTAATCACCCGTTGTCAGGTACACTTTACCCAGCAATGCTTTTACCGCGCCGCTTGTCACACGCCCTATATCATTTGTAGTGTAAACAGCACCGGATGCCGCAGCACCTGTTGCGGCATAGTTTGCCGGAACCAACGTTTCTGCGGCTTGTAAATCGGAAATGATCTGTGTATATACGGCTGTAGCCCCAACCTGCGGAAATGTATAAGCCATGCTATCTGTCGTAATAGGCACGAGCGGCATCGGAATATTGCCATAGAAACGTACAAGGTCAAAATACATCATTGCGCGTATAAACTTTGCTTCACCGATCCACCTGCTCTTCAGTACAGTGTCCATATTAAAACTACCGATGCGTAGCAGGAAGTTATTGCAATGTGCAATGGTGGTATAATAACCGAGATATGTGCTTTGTACTTGCGACTCTGTAGAGTTGTAGGTAAACCAGTCAAAGTTTTTTGTGTTCGCAGCATTACCTAAAGGAACCATTACATTATCGCTGGTTACTTCTGACATTATCCAGAATTTATCATAGATGCTTCGCAGTGTGCCGTAGATACCAGTTAACGCTGCATTAAAATCGGCCTGCGTTTTATAATACTCATTCACCGGAATGCGGGATGGGGAGTTTACATCTGTAATAAAGCTTTTACGACACCCTGCCGTGAGACCGGCTACGGCCAGGCAGATGATGATAAAATATGTATTATAGCGCTTTATTGTTTGCATATCAAATTAGTTAGAAATGAATAATTAGAACCCAACGCTGACACCTACTACCAGGTTTCTTGTTGCTGGGTAAACACCCTGGTCAATGCCCGGCGCAGAAACAGAGTTTCCGTTTACACTTACTTCCGGGTTGTAGCCCGTATATTTTGTAATGGTAAATACGTTTTGCCCTGATACATATACGCGCAGGTTATCCAGTTTCATTTTGCGTAGTAACTGTGGCGTAAACGTGTAACCCGCTGTTATGTTACGCATCCTGAGATATGAACCATCCTCTACAGCAAGTGTTGTAAGTGTGCTTACGAAATTGTATGCGCCACTTAACGATACGTTTGGATATTTCACATTCGCTTCAGGATCTGCGCTCAGGTACATGTTATCCAAAAATTGTTTCGGCATGTTAAAGCCTGCACTACCAAAAGCATTTCTCAGGTTACCATTCACAATATTGCTACCATAGCGCGCCTGTAATACAAAGCTGAGATCAAATGCCTTGTATTTAAATGTATTTGTCATACCCGCTATGAACTTCGGACGTGCATTTCCGATAATCGTTCTGTCCGCAACACTGATCACTCCGTCCCCATTCACATCTACATATTTCATATCGCCCGGTTGTGGTGCATAGGTATCAAACTTAGGCGCAGTGGCAGCTTCCGCAGCATTGTGCAAAATGCCTTCTACTTTATAGCCATAGATGTCGCCTATAGGACGCCCTACCATAATCTGGAATACATTGTTCCAGCCGGTGATGGCGTTTGAAGGAGTTAATGTTTGCGGGCCTCCCAGGCTCAATACTTTATTCCTGCTGAAAGTAATATTGAAGTTGGTAGACCATGTAAAATTTTTGTTCCTAAGGTTTACGGTGTTTAGTCCCAGTTCCAAACCTTCATTACGCAGGTTACCCGTATTCGTTTTATAGGTTTGCGCATACCCTACATCACCCAAAAGCGTTTTGCTTTGAATCATGGCAAACGTTTCTTTGCGATACAGGTCCGCAGTGAGGTAAAGCCTGTCTTTGAGTATGCCCAATTCAAGGCCAATATCTAACTGGTGATTCTTTTCCCAGCTCAGATCAGGGTTGTAGTATCCAGTCTGGTTTGTACCAAAATTGCGGATACCGGAGCCGGAACTATTCGCGCCGAAATTGTAGTTGGATGAGACGATGCTGTTCAGCCATGTAAAGCTTCCGATATTTGCATTACCGGTTTCACCATAGCTTACACGCAACTTCAATTCACTGATCCAGTTTGTCTCTTTCATGAAAGATTCCTCTGTAATCCGCCATGCGGCAGAAGCTGACTTGAACGTACCGAAACGTTCATTCGCACCGAACTTGGAAGAACCATCACGCCTGATGCTTGTGCTTAACAGGTATTTTGATTTGTAGTCATAATTTACACGTGCTGCGTAGGAAACAAAAGTATATACGTCATACGCTACACTGCCTACCGTTAAGGCCGATGCAGATGGGTTTTGTATCACATTGCTCGTATAGGTGCCTGTAGTACCACTCACCTGGTCTTGTGTAGAAGAAAACTTCTGTGCGGACTGTAGCAACAATACATTCAGGTGATGCGCTTTCTGAAAAGTGTGATTGTAGGTGAGTGTATTTTCTACCAGCCAGGAAAGGCTTCTGTAAGAAGTTTCGCCGGCATAAATACTATTAGGGTTAGGGTTGAGAAAACTTGCGAGTGTAGCATTTTGCGTTGGCGTAATATCCGACACATAAGTATTGTTCAGGTAGGAGGCAACGTTGCCTCCTGTATTCAGTTTATACGTAAGGTCTTTGGTAACGGACCATTGCAGGAATGCATTACCCAATATATTAAAGTTCCGGTTGATGTTGTTGATGCTGGTTAATACAGCTACCGGGTTCAGCACGTTCACACCACTCCAGTTTACTGCCGCAGGAAAGAAATCCGGCTGTCCGTATCTGCCGTCAGGCATAAACTTAGGTACAATTGGAGGCATCAGTAATGCGGAGTACACTACGTTTGGTACAGCGCCGGAAGAACCATAGGAAGGATCATTGGTTCCGGTGAAGTTGCCACCGCTTGGCACTGCATATTGCACGCTGTAGTTAGGTGAAATATTGAGACCAAGTTTTAGTTTATCATTCAGCCTTGCATCAAGATTGGCACGCAGGCCATAACGTTTAAATGAACTAGTAATTTCTACACCTTTCTGGTCAAGATAAGACGCAGAAATATTATAGGTCACATTATTGGTACCGCCGGAAGCTGTCAGGTTTGCGGTAGTCATCCATGCACTTTTATACATTTCATCTTGCCAGTCTGTATTACCAAAGTAAGGGCCGGTAAGATCTATCTTACCATTACGTTGTTTGTTTAGTAAAGTAGCCTGGTGCATATACTCAGCAGAGTCCATCAACTCCACTTTATGTGCCAGTTGCTGAATGCCTGTATAGGTAGAGAAGTTGAATTTGGCTTTGCCTGCTTTACCTCTTTTGGTTGTTACGATCACTACACCATTAGAAGCCCTGGAACCATAGATGGAAGCTGCGGCTGCATCTTTCAGAATATCTATAGTAGCAATATCTGCCGGGTTGATCGCAAAAAACTGGTCTGCCGATTCTAATGGATAGCCGTCTACTACATACAAGGGTACATTGCTGCTACCCAGTGAGCCCAGGCCCCTGATGGTTACATCTGCGCCTACGCCCGGCTGTCCGCCAAGTGAGGACGTTATATCCACACCCGCAGCTTTAGCAGCAAGTGCGTCACTTAATGATGCAACGGGCAATTCGCTGATGTCAGAAGCTTTTATAGAACTGATAGATGTAGATAATTTTTTCTTTGTCTGGTCGCCATACCCGATAACAACTACCTCGTTCAGCGAGGAAGAGGATGGTGCAAGAAGTACGCGCAGGGTATCTGTTTTTGCAGGCACTGTTATCTCTGTCACATCAAAGCCTACAAAAGATACAACCAGTGTAGCGCCTGTAACGGCTTCTACCTGGAAGATGCCTCGTGCATCTGCGGCTACACCTTTTGCCGTTCCTTTGATCGTTACAGATGCCCCGCCAATAACTTCCCCGGTCGTCTTGTTTACAACCACCCCTGTTATTTTATCGCGCGCAGCGGCCACTTCTTTTTCAGAAATAACCACCAGCCTGTCATCTATGATCTTATAGCTAAGGTTATATGTTGCTAATAGCTGGGACAATACTTCGTTTATAGAAGCATCTTTTATACTTAATGCCGCCTGCAATTTATCAGGCACAATATCGTTGCTATATACAAAGCGGTAATTGGACTGCTTTTCTATTGTTTTAAATATAGCAGCCAGTGACGCGTTCTTTTCCCTGATGGTAAACTTGTTTTGGGAGATCCCGTGGCCGCATACCGTAAGGCTGACGAGTAGCATAAGGGCCGATAGTTTCATAGCAAGAATCGTTTGTTTTGGGCAAAGCCTAACCCTTAGAAGGGCGCAGTGCGTTTTCTTCATACATTTGTAATGGTTTAATTACTAAATTTTCTACATGGAAATTTTGTAACGAAAAGGGGAATCTGCCAATTCTCCTTTTTCGTTTTTTGCAGTCTGCCCTTATGCAGCATACAGCCTTGGGCAATGTGTCAAAGCAATCTTTCTTTATGGCATAGCAATCAGTTTTATTTTTTTATAGAGATAGTTTTGTCTTTTATGTGGTAATTAAATTTTTTGGAGAGTTTCATTGCTTCCAATATCTCTCCTGCTGTTTCGTCTGTAAACTCTGCGGTGTACCGGTAAGTCTTTACAGTTTCGTCTTCGAATACAACCGTTATATTGAATCTTCTTTCCAGCTCTTTTGCAATAGCGCCAAAGGTTTCGTTCACAAAAACCAGCTTTCCCTGCATCCACGCCGTTTCAGCCACTACGCTATCTGTTCTTCCATAAGAGATCGGCTGTATATACAATGCACGGGCCGTTTCTGTCGCGTTATCTACATGCACTTCTTCTTTCTTTTTAGATACAACGATCTTTTCGGATGGCTTTAGTATAAATTTCTCCGAAGGGTTACTGACCATACTTACTTCCACTTTCCCCCTGATAAGAGCCGTCTCTATCACATCATCCTGCGGGTAATTTTTCACATTAAACTCTGTGCCCAATACTTTTATATTCAACCTACCGGTGTGAATGATAAACGGGTGTGCGCTATCATGCGCCACACTGAAGTAGGCTTCCCCTATCAACTCTACCTCTCTTGTATCTGACACAAAAGATTCCGGATAAGACAGTTTACTATCTGCATTCAGCACAACAACAGTACCATCTGCCAGTTTTATTTTTGACTTCGATCCACGTTGTGTTATAATCTCATTGATCTTTTGTGAATGCTGATGTTGGGTTTTCCAGAACGGATTTACTATAAGAAAAACAAGCACAGCCGCTGCAGTTATTGCTACCCACAGCATTTTATTTCGCTTCCTGCTAACAGGTACTACAGGCGTTATGCCTGCTTCACCCGAACTGCCTGAAGTGTCTAACTTACCCTGCAAACGCATTTTGGCCTCATGCGCAGCAAATGCCATTTCTGCCTGTTGCTCTTGTGCTGCATGCACGTTCCCCTTGAGCATTTCAAGGTAAAGGCACTGCCATTCAGGGCTTTGCGCAGCCATTTGTTCCAGTGATTGCAACTCTTCCGCAGAGGCCTCCCCAGCCAGTTTACGGCTAAGCAATACAAAAAAATATGCTTCGGACGATTTGTTCATAAGTATTCGTAATAGTATAAGACGGGAAAAAAGAAAGGTTCCACCGGTCGGCTGGAAAAAAAATTATTTTATGCCGTGCAGGTATAAAGAGGTGGCGGCTTTAATGCGTTGAAAAGCAGTCTGCATATGCCCTTCTATGGTATTGCCGGATATTTCTAAGATAGCAGCGGCTTCTTTATAAGTGCAACCCTCTTCTTTTATGAGGCGGTAAACAGCCTGGCACTTTGGCGGCAGTTGCATAACGGCCTGCTCTATCTTTTGCTCCAGCTCAGACAATAGCATCTGTCTTTCCGGGTTCGGGGTGTTCTCAGCAACATCCTCGCCGTTTTGGGCATCTGTTGTTGGTATATGACGCTTACGCTTATCCAGCTCTGTAAATGCAGCATTTTTGACGGAAGTAAACAGGTACACCTTCAGGTTATCAACCTGGGATAGCCTGCTGCCCATATCCCACACACGCATCATTACGTCGGAGATGATCTCTTCTGCTAATTCCGGTGTGCCTACAATGCCTGTTGCAAACCTTAACAGGGAGTTATAATAATGTATAAAGAGCTGCCTGTAAGCGCGTTCATCACGCATGAAAGCAATCTTATGCTGGAGATGCAGAATATTTACAGTAGTCAGGCTCAACGCAGTAGCTTACGAATTAAAGGCTGCAAATTAACTGCATTTTCCAAACCAGCAACAGTAATCCGTATTATAACGTTTGCATTCCTGCACTTTCAGTTAAAACGGATAGCTTTCGTTCATCCATTTTTATTATTTATTTACAACCGATAAGCTTAAATTACTTTTCTAAACATATACACGTATGAGAAAACTATTTTTCCTTCTCGCCCTTATTCCGCTTTTCACCACAGCACAGGAAAAGGGCATTCATTTTGAGCATGGCTCCACCTGGGCACAGATCCAGGCAAAAGCGAAAGCTGAAAACAAATATATCTTCATGGACTGCTTCACTACCTGGTGCGGGCCGTGCAGATACATGAGCGCAAACATATTTCCACAAGAGGAAGTAGGCGCTTTTTTCAACAGCAAATTTATTAGTGTAAAGGTGCAACTGGATACAACGAAGAATGATAATGATGAAGTGAAGAGCTGGTACAAAGATGGCGCAGACATAGCTAAAGAATATAAGGTTGCCGTATACCCTACTTATCTCTTTTTCGCGCCGGATGGCACTATCGTACACCGTGCTGTTGGCTCTTCTGATGTGAAGACTTTTCTTGCAAAAGCAGAAGCTGCCACTAACCCGGACAAACAATATTATGCATTGCTGAAGAAATACCAGGCAGGAGAAAAAGCGCCTGACTTTCTGAAGAAAACGGCATTGGCTGCAATGGATGCGTATGACATGGAATCTGCAAAAAAAATAGCCAACGAATATATTGCAACTCAGAAGAATCTGTACACTAAAGATAATATCGACTTCGTAAACAAATTTACAATGAGCAGTAGCGACAAGGGATTTCAATTATTCCTTGACAATCCTGATAAAGTAGATGCGGTAATAGGTAAAGGCAAATCATACGAAAAAGTGTTAGGCATTGTACTGCAGGAAGAAGTATTGGCTAAGTTATCTAATGGCAGAAAACTGGTAGACAATCCTGACTGGTCTGCTATACAAACTGCTATTACTGCTAAATATCCTAAGCAGGCTACTGAAGCTATTGCTCAGGGCAAAGTAATGTACTACCAGCGCAAACAAGACTGGGGTAATTTCCAGGGCGTTATTGTTGCATACATGAAAGATTATGGCCACAAAGTAGGTCCTGAAACACTGAACAGTTACGCATGGACTGTGTTTGAGAATTGCCCGGATATGAAATGTGTAAAAGAGGCCTTGGACTGGAGCAAAAGTTCATTTAAGGACAATAACAATCCTGCTTTCATAGATACTTACGCTAACATTCTTTACAAAATGGGCAACAAAGAAGAAGCCCTGAAATGGGAAGAAAAAGCGGTAAGCCTTGCAAGTGAAAATGAAAAACAAACTTACCAGGAGACGATAGATAAGATGAAGAAGGGTGAGAAGACCTGGAAGATGTAAATAGCTTTAAAATAGTTAAATGGTTATATTGTTTAATTGTTACTTGGGTTTATATTAGTAAATCTGTTATCCTCAAACCTATAAGGTCTTAAAGACCTTATAGGTTTATAGAAATCACATCATCAAAGCAACAATTAAACAATATAACCATTCAGCTATCTCTCCCCTTACATTCTCCCCAACACTTCCGCTTTTTTCGCATCATACTCCTCTTGTGTGATGAGCTGATTATCCAACATTGTTTTTAGTTTTTGCAGCGTAGCTACGGGGTCATCCTGCTTTATCTCTTGTGGTTGCCCTGTTGTTGGTGCAGATGACACCACCAGCCTGTTAGCAGAAGCACGCTTATCTTCCAGGTCGCGTTGACGGCGAAACTCTTTTTGTTTTTCTTCCTGCTCCTGTACTACTGCAAAGAGTTTGCGCGACTGGTTCTTTGGAAGAAAATCTATTTTATGCAACACGCCATCTATCGTTTGCACAGTAAACTCCGCACCCCAGATATTTTCTTTCAAATGGCTATCCAGCACATCTTTCCAGATAATGTCTTCAAACTCTGTAGAGAGTCCCATATTTTTTGAACGGAAAAATATAATGCGTTTGTTCGTCAGCGCAATGCAATCCGGCGCTATCGTAATAGCAGGCTTTTTCTGTACAGCTATGTACTGCACTTCTTCGTCAGACATCATCATGCTGCTCAGCTTGTCTGCTACCTTTTCTACGGCCTTCGGGTCCTGCTCCTCATTGAGGAAGCTTTTAAGGTTGTTGATCATCGTTCAATTGTTAAATTGATAAATGGTTATATTGTTCAGGTCTTCATGCTTGTCGTATTCAACAATGCAACCATGCAACAATATAACCATTATACCATACGTCTATTAATGGATACGTTCTAATTATGCCTCATTCAAAAACGGGTAACCGTAATCTGTTGGTGGGTTAAACGTTTCTTTGATTGTTCTTGCGCTCAACCAGCGATACAGGTTCAGCATGCTACCGGCTTTATCATTTGTACCACTTGCGCGTGCGCCGCCAAATGGTTGCTGGCCTACTACAGCGCCTGTTGGCTTATCATTGATGTAGAAGTTACCTGCAGCGTTACGCAATCTTGATGTAGCCAATACAATCGCATCTCTGTCCTGTGCCAGGATAGAACCTGTCAACGCGTAAGGAGATGTAGTATCAACCAGCTCCATTGCCTGCTCGAATTTTTCTGCATCATATGTGTAGATCGTCAGTACTGGTCCGAAGATCTCTTCGCACATTGTTACTGCTTTAGGATCTTTTACCTCTATCACCGTAGGTTCTATAAAGAAGCCTTCTTTCTTGCTATAGTTACCACCTACAAGGATGGTTGCTTTCTTATCTTTCTTCGCGTTGTCAATGTATTTAGCTATGTTATTAAAGCTCTTTTCATCGATCACCGCGTTAACGAAATTGCTGAAATCTTCTACTGTACCCATCTTCATAGACTTCACTTGTTTTACCAGTTTGTCTTTGATAGCAGCAGCAATGTTGCTAGGCAGGTATGCTCTTGATGCAGCAGAACATTTCTGTCCCTGGAACTCGAAAGCACCACGGGCCAGTGCTGTTGCAGCTACATCTGCATCTGCACTTTTGTGGATCAGTACAAAGTCTTTACCACCAGTCTCGCCTACTATGCGAGGGTACGTTTTGTATTTAGGAATGTTCTCACCTATTGTCTTCCACATGTTGTTGAACACGCCTGTAGAACCTGTAAAGTGAACGCCTGCAAAGTCAGGGTGGCTAAAGCATACTTTACCAATAGTAGGACCATCTACATAGATCAGGTTGATCACACCATCAGGCAAGCCTGCTTCTTTCAGTATGCGCATAAACATTTGCGCAGAATAGATCTGTGTATTAGCCGGTTTCCATACCACCACGTTGCCACACATAGCAGCAGATGTAGGCAGGTTGCCGCCTATCGCTGTAAAGTTGAATGGTGTTACAGCCAATACAAACCCTTCCAGCGGCCTCCACTCCATGCGGTTGTGCATGCCTGGCGCTGAGTTAGGTTGTTGTTTATATATATCGCTTAAAAAGTGTACGTTGAATCGCAGAAAATCGATCAATTCGCAAGCGCTGTCGATCTCTGCCTGGTAAGCATTCTTGCTCTGGCCAAGCATAGTAGTTCCGTTCATGTAAGGACGGTATTTCGTTGCGATCAGGTCAGCCGCTTTTAGGAAGATGTGCGCCCTGTCTTCCCAAGGCATATTAGCCCAGTCCTCTTTTGCTTTCAGTGCCGCGTCTATTGCCTGTTTTACGTGTTTTTCTTCACCAGCATGGAAATAACCCAGCACATGGCTACGCTCGTGCGGCGGATTAATTGCTACTTTACTACCAGTCTTTATGGCCTTTCCACCTATATACATAGGCACTTCTATCGCCTTCTTCTTCAATTCTGTCAAGGCCTTTTTCAGTGCCGCCCTTTCTGCAGAGCCCGGCGCGTATGATAATACCGGTTCATTTGCAGGCATCGGGTAATTAAAATATCCAAGATTCATGAGGAAAAATTTTACGCAAACCTACGTAATTCTGTGTTTTTACTACTAATTGTTTGTTTTGGGCCATGGGGGGATTGAATATTGAGCAAGGAACAAGGAATGTCGAATTACGATTTTGAATGATACGTGAATGGTGTCTAAAGCCCTCCACGTTCTTTGCGTATCCTTTGCGGTCTTTGCGATATATGTAACGCAGAGAACACAGAGGGTACGCGGAGGGCGCGGAGGCCCATTTCAAATTTAAATTCTCAAATCGAACTAGGGCAAGGAATGTCGAATTAAGATTTTGAATGATACGAGCTTTTGTTCCCTGGTTGAGCTTCGTTGCGTCGCATTTCGTTCATCGTCCCGGACATTGTTCATCTTTGGCTTCTGTGGCAAATAAATTTCACGCAAAGGCGCCAAGTATCGCAAAGGACGCAGAGGCCCATTTCAAATCTAAAATCTCAAATTTCAAATTCTTTACATTTGCCCCATGTCATATTTCTTCCGGTTTTCGAAAACGGTGCTTTCTCTGGCGACATACATAATTCGCTCCCGTAAACAGGAGACGAAAAGGGCCTATGAACTGATTGCAGCAGTAGAACAGCAGCTAGGCGGCACTTTCCAGCCTGCTACACGCCGGAAAATCGCTGTGAGCTATGGTATCTACAACCCGATGATCTGTGATGCTTTTGCGCGCTTGCATGGCCGCTATACTACAAACGCTGAAAAAGAAAGGCTGATCCATTATTTCATTTGCAGTTCACTGTTCGACGATTTTACCGACCATGAGATCATTACAGAGGAACAACTGTTAAGCATCTCTTTTAACCCGGATCAATATAAGGCTACCACATTTGACGAAAAGGCTTTCCTGCAATCCCATTTATTACTGAAGGACTTTGTAAAAGATAAAGAGGCATACGGGCGTATTACACATCTGCTGTACAAGGCACAGATAGAATCCAAGAAGCAACACCAATCGCAATTGCCGGATGAGATGATTGAACAGATCACTTTTTATAAAGGCGGGTTCTCTGTCTTGCTTTGCCGCCACTATCTTGACCTTGACGCAGGCGCAGCAGAGGAGGATTGCTGGTACACAATTGGTACGATCATTCAACTGACAAATGACTTGTTTGACATTTACAAGGACTTGCAGGATGATATTGATACATTGCCTGACCGTATGACGAATGCTTATACATTCGAACAGTTCTTTCATACAAGGATCACTGCTATGCGTGCCGCTATTACCGCAATGCCGCATCCACAAAAAGAGAAGGAAGTGTTTGCATTAGCAATGGCAGGCATTTATTCGTTTGGCTTGATCGCCTTGGATCAACTGAAACAGTTGCAAGGTGATGCTATGCAACTGCCGGATTTTAAAACACTACCACGTAAGGCACTGATCGTAGATATGGAGAAGCCGGGGAATTTGGTAAAGTGGTTACGTTTTACGTATAAGTATGCGCAGATTTAAACCTTAGTGTTTCTTCGTGCCTTCTTGTCTTTGTGGCCCAGTTTTCTCGCAAAGGTGCGAAGTATCGCAAAGTACGCAAAGGATACGCAGAGCACGCAAAGAAAGTTCAATTAATAATCTACAGCACAAGTGTGCGACGCAACAAAAGCCCCATTCATATTCTTCAGTAGGGACAATAAAAAAACCTATAAGGTCTTAAAGACCTTATAGGTTTAGAAAAAAATGTATCCATTCTTCAATGTAACAGTTTACGCTTCTTCTTCCTTTGCCATCATCAGGTATGCTTTTACAAAGCCATCCAGTTCACCATCCATCACCGGTTGTACGTTCCCCACTTCATAGTCGGTACGGTGATCTTTGATCATCTTATACGGATGGAACACATAGCTCCTGATCTGGCTGCCCCACTCTATCTTTTTCTTATTAGCATTGCTTGCATTCTTCGCTGCTTCCCTGCGTTTCAGTTCTTCTTCGTATAAGCGGCTGCGCAACATTTTCAACGCCATTTCACGGTTCTCCCCTTGTGTACGCGATTGCTGGCACTCTACGATAATACCGCTTGGAATGTGCTTCAAACGTACGGCGGTTTCTACCTTGTTTACGTTCTGTCCACCTTTACCACCGCTTCGGTAAAATTCCCATTCCAGATCGGCAGGGTTTACTTCTATCTCTATACTATCATCTATCAGCGGATAGGCAAATACAGAAGCGAAGGATGTATGCCTGCGGGCGTTACTATCAAACGGTGAAATACGCACGAGGCGATGTACGCCGCTTTCCGCTTTTAAAAAGCCATACGCAAATGCACCATCAAACTGCAGTGTTGCGCTTTTAATACCGGCACCATCACCTTCCTGGTAATCCAGCTCAGTAACTTTCCAGCCCTGCTTTTCACCATACATGCGATACATGCGCAATAGCATTTCAGCCCAGTCCTGGCTTTCTGTGCCACCGGCACCCGGGTTGATCTGTAATACGGCGGGTAATTCATCTTCCGGCTGGTTAAGTGTGCTTTTGAACTCAGCATCTTCTATTTCTTTCAATGCCTGCTCATACGAAACCTTTGTTTCATCTTCGGAGGCGTCACCACCTTTCCAGAAGTCGAACAATACAGCAAAATCTTCCACTGCCGTCTCTACTTGTTTGTAGAGTTTCAGCCAGTATTCATTTACCTTTATTTCTTTCATAATTGCCGTTGCACGCTTATTGTCATCCCAAAAGCCCGGCGAAAGTGAGAGTTGTCGGTCGTTATCTACTTTCTGTGTACGATTATCGACGTCAAAGAAACCTCCTCAGGACGCTAACGCGGTCCCTCATATATTTTATCTGTTCCTGTGTCATAAGGCGGCAAAGATAAGGAGTTTAGCGGCTGGATAAGCATCGCTTAACGTTTGCATGGTCTAATGGCTGCATTGTTGAATGGTTATATATGCTGAGGTCGTTATAACAATTAAACAATATAACCATGCAACAATTTAACAATACTACAATCTACCTATTCAGGCATCTTTATTAATTTGAAGTCATGGCTAAAAGAATACTTCGCATCAGCATACGGATTGTAGTTATTGCATTTGTTTTACTGGTACTATTGTTATTCCTGATAGACCGGTTTGTACAGTTCAGGATGGATGACAAGGAGATGAATCAATTCTTCACAGAACACAATACGCCGCATGAAATAATCTATTACCCTTCGGGCAATAAGCAAATGCGTTGCGTGAAGGTGGGGAATGATACTTCGGCTACGGTCTTGTTTATACATGGGGCGCCCAGCTCTGCCAGCTATTGGAAAAATTACTTAGCAGATACCAGCTTGTACCATCACGCTACGTTATACAGTATTGACCGCATTGGCTATGGCTATAATGACTTTGGGCACCCGCAGCCGGATATTCATCAGCAGGCGCTTTCTATTATTCCTGTACTGGATAGCCTGAACAAAAAACATCACCCGGTTATTATTACTGCCGCCTCTTATGGTACAGCTATTGCATGCCGCGTAGCTATGGAACGCCCCGACCTGGTAGACGGGCTGGTGTTGGTTGCGCCCGCCATTGCACCGGGTGAAGAACGCATTTTCTGGTTTACGTATATTATAGAAAGTCCCCTGTTCAAATGGTTTATTCCGCGCATGTTCCGCTCGGCAAATGCCGAAAAAATACATCATAGGGAGGAACTGGAAAAGATGCTTCCGCTATGGGGTAATATACGTGTGCCCGTCACTTACCTGCAAGGTGCAAAAGATGGATTGGTATATACAACGAATGCTGACTTTGCCAAAAAACATCTTGTAAATGCCACATCGCTGGACATTCAATTTATACCAGAGAAAGGCCACCTGATCGCTTTCTCAGAAAGAAGCAAGATTACAGGAGAGATCTTGAAGATGATGGAGCGGTGTAAATAAGAATTGTTGTATGGTTATATTGTTGAATGGCTGCATTGTTGAATTGTTTAATGGCTAAATTGTTATAACGACTCCTGCATATATAACCATTCAACAATGCAGCCATTAAACAATTAAACACCTTCCCTGTTCATCATCTTCTCTGCCACTTCTTTTCCACTGACTAGCGCGGCCTCTACTGTTGCGGGAAATTCACCTTTATACAATGCCTCTCCAGCAAAATAGAGTGTATGGTCAATAGGTGTACGTAGCAGGTCTATAGCAGCGTCAGACCCGGGGTAGGCATAGGTATATGCGCCATGTACATATTCTTTATTTCGCCAATTGTAGATCTTCCATGCTTTTACTTTTTTAACCAGCTCCTCTACCGGTATATGAAAGATGCCGGACAAAGATTGCATGGCGAGTTGATGTAGTTCTTCATCTGTTTGCTCACTGAATGTAAACGCATGCTTTCCGCCCATCCACCCGGTAAGCAAGGGTGTTTTGTCCGGGTGTTGCGTCCACCACACAGGTATTGCTTCATTGCTTAAAATGAACTCCACATCATCGGCCTGTTTGTACCAGAAGGCATCTTTAAATTCTATGATCGATTTTATAACTGTACCAAATCCTATCTGCTTTGCTGCTTGTAAATAATCATCAATAGCGGGCTTGAAGGTGACTGATGCAGCAGTATCGAAACATTGTAAAATGCTAATAGGTGCAGCGAAGAGTAATTTATCTGCCGTATATGTTTTGCCATCTCTCACAGATACGGATACTTGTTGTTGTTTCCATTCTACATGCGCTACTGCGCTGGAAAATACAAAAGCACATCCATTCCGTTCAGCTTCGCGTTGCAGATACTGCGCCAGTTTTTGATAACCGCCCTGTATCCTATATTGCTCCTCCATTTCCTCATGGCTCCATTCTTCATACAAGGCTTTAATACTTACTTTTTCTATGTCGGCAAGATCAAACCCTTCCGCAAAAGATTTAACACGCGCACGCAATTCGCCGTATTGCGGATCGCTATAATAGAGATTTAAAAACGTTGCCAGTGTAAGATCATTTGTCTCCTCTCCCATTTTCTCTATCAACTCGTCCCAACCTTCGATCATTTCCTCACTCTTTACTAATCGCCCTTTCTCTGCACGATACATGGCCCCACCGATCTTAACTACGCGGATATTGCCCAGCTTTGCCAGTGCAAGGGTAAGCGGCAGGTTACCGTGAATAAATTCTGCACCTGCTTCTATGGGCATACTAAAGCCCTCCGCTTCGTATGTAAGCATACGCCCGCCTGCACGTTGTGCGGCTTCCAGCACAATCACATTGTATCCCGATGCGGATAATTCCTTTGCAGCAATCAAACCTGCTGCTCCGGCCCCTATAATGATAATCTTTTGCGTAGCCACTTATTTTTTCAATTTGAGATTTGAGATTTTCTGCGATATCACTTGTGTTGTTTGTTTTCTACGTGCATTTTCCTCTGTGTCCTTTGCATATCCTCCGCGAACTTTGCGATACGTCATGTAAGAGTACGCAAAGTAATTAATGATCTTATTTATTTGTTTTGTTTAATAATTAAGTCTTTAAAGACCTGCAAATGTCTTTTCACAATATCTATTGTTGCAGCATCTGTAAGCTTGCCATTTTCATCGAACTTACTTTGCGCCTGCGCAATTAATATTTCCGGTTTATACACAGGTTTCATATTGAGGAATTGGAATACGGGATGAAAAGCCAATTGCATACGCACTGTTCCCCACATGTAGGGCGTAACGCCCATTAATGAAACAGGTTTGTGTAAAAGAGGAGAATCTTCCCCGCGCGATGCCCAATCTATGGCATTTTTTAGCCCTCCGGGAATGGAATAATTATATTCAGGAGAAACAAATAATACTGCATCCGTTTTTGTCAATACATCCCTGAATGCCTGCACAGCTTCGGGACGTTTTGCAACTGCGGGTGTATCCAGATCTGCATTATACAATGGCAGATCTGCAATACTTGTCATCTCCAGTGACATGCCATCAGGAAGCAACGCCGGCAAAGCATGCAGTAGCATGGTGTTGTAAGAGCCTTTACGAAGACTGCCGGACATAGCGGCAATTGTGATCTGTTTATCCATAATAGCTGTATTAAGTTAACAGGTTTGTATTACTTCTTTATCTCCAAAACAATAAGTGTTCCTGCTGGTGTAACAATTGTGCTGGCATATAGTTGTGAAGGGGGATCGTGAATCGGCAATCGTGAGACGTGAATAGCTTTCCTCTGATTCAAGGTTTTTGCGACAAGAGTGAGTGGTGAGGGATCGTGAATCGGCAGTCGTGAGACGTGAAGAATTGCCACGAAGACTCAAAGGCCCAAAGTAACACAAAGAAAAATCTCCGCGTTTACTCCCCGCTCTCCCCGCCTCTGCGGTGAGCCTCAAATCTCCAATTCTAAAAAGTTGCTACAAACCTCGTAAGCCGGATTCTGTTTCTACACTATCATTTATCTGCGATAAACATTACTGTTTACCTGTTGCTGCCTACCCTGGTACGCGCTTTTGCAAGACTCGGACGAGCCGCCCTCTAACGCACCTATACATGGCATTACAGCGCCCAAGGTTTACCCGTAATACAGGTTACCCTGTACTACCGTGAGCTCTTACCTCACGTTTTCACCCTTACCTCTACATTGCTGTAGAGACGGTAATTTTCTGTGGCACTTTCTCTTTCCGCAAGCGGAAGCCGGCTGTTCACCGGTGAGCTGCCCTACGCTGTCCAGACTTTCCTTAGTGCAAAGCACCACGATAGCGCGGGTTTGTAGCAACTGCAAAGATAATTTGAAAATTTGTATTGCTGAATGGTTGTGTTGTTTAATAGTCAAATTGTTTAATTGTTATATGGCTGTATTGCTTAATTGTTGTAAATAGCATTTGCTAATACACCCACTATGATGAATAATACAGAAGGAGAAAGGTTATTTAAGCTTTTAGACCAGGCACAGCAATTGTCGGGTGAATATACCGGCGGTTATTCATACTATTTTTCTTCTGCTCAGGAGTTTCACGCAACGCTTACACAATGTATTCAGAAATTGAAAGAGGGTGATGATACGCAACTTAAAGAAATGCATATATGGTTTGCACCTACCTGCGATTGGGATGACCTGGTTGGAATGGATGGAGTAGGCTTAGGGAATGAAATATATGAGTTGCTTACAAAAATGAAAGGTTGAATTGTTGCATTGCTACATGGTTAAATTGTTATTTTCTACCATGTAGCAATTCAACCATATAACAATTTAGCAATGCAACTCTCTAATAATTAAAAAATATCTCCGTTGCTCCGTAACCGAAACGTGGATCGTATTGGTTAACGAATGACTTCACTCCTTTTTTTACTTTGAGCAGATCGTGTATTTCGTCGCGGAGCTTGCCGGTGCCTACACCATGTATGATGGTGAGGGAAGGTTGCCTGTGTGAGATGGCAAGATCAAACCATTTCTCAAACTCTTTCAACTGCAAGGTGAGTATTTCAAAATTGCTCATCTTCTTCCAGTTATCAGCCAGCTTTTCTATATGCAGGTCTACTACGCTACGTGCAGGCTCTAAATGCTCGCGAACTCTTGAGGCATCATATACCTTAAACCCTTTGGCGGCAAGGTGGCTCAGATCTAGCTTTTCTTCTACTTGCTTTTCCGGGTATTCGGTAAAGAGCTGGTACATGAGCGATGGCTCATTCTTATCTTTCATTGCTTCTACGCGCTGGAATACCTGTTTACCTTTAAGCTTGGTCACTGTTTCAAACCAGTCGGCTTTGCCTTTTTCAGGTTGGGCCAGGGAAAACTCAACTTTGAATACAGGGTTGTCACTCATATTCTCAAAAGGAATATCGTGCAGGTAAAATTCCTGGAAGGCAAAAATCTCGTTTTTCAGTTCAAACAAGGTTTCGGTCTGTGCTTCGTGCTTATAAACGAATGTGTACGCCTTTTCTGTGCGGTTTATCATGTATATTTTGAAACTCTCTACTACTTCATCGTCGAAGTCGTCGAGGCCAAATTTGGGCACGAGAGACAGCCAAACGCCGTCCGCCACTTTTTTCTCTATGTTGCGTTTGTTTTCCTTCGGTACTTCGTCTATGTACACTTTAGCCACCGGCTTGTTTTCCGGCTTCTTCATTTTGGCGGTGAACCGCGCAAAGTATGGAAAATCTATCTGGTCCATGTACGCGGGAAATTTCACGCCGCGCACTTCTATCATCACCATTTTGTCGTTAATGATCTCAATTACTTTCCCTTCCTCATTGCTGTGCAGCACAATTATTTCATCCCCTACTTCGTATTTCATGGTACAAAAATACAAAAAGGGGGCGATTTGAAATTTGAGATTTGAACGCCCGCTTCGTGAATCGTGAAACGGCAATCGTGCATAGCCGCTCAGGGTCTTTTGCGATATATAACGCAGAGGACACAAAGGGCACGCAGCGATCACTAAGGGTAATGTCATTAAGTTAAGAAGCTAACTACAAAGAGCGCAAAGCAATTTCACAAGGGACACAAAGGGGAGCCCTTGTGCCCTTTGTGTCCCTTGTGAACCTTGTGGTTAACTTAATGACATTGCGCTAAGGGATATTTCAAATACCAGGGCTCAAATCACACATAGAAAATTCAAGGATCGTATTCATAGCCGTGCCCATTTCTCTTAAAAGAGCATAAAATGTATTGATAAAAAATCACCCAGCCACAAAGGATTTCTAAGAATTTGTATTCTTATACGCTCTGGGCATTACACCAAAGTGTTTTTTAAATATCCTGGCAAAATAACCCGTATTATTATAACCTACCTGTACACCTGTGTCTGCAACTGTAAATCCTTTGTCCAATAATTCTTTGGCTTTCTCCATTTTCTTATGCATAAAATATGCTCCATAAGTTTTACCAAATAGGGATTGGAACAGGATTGCAAACTTAGTGGGGCTCATCAGGCATGCAGCAGCAGCTTTAGGAAGTGTTAATGATTCAGACAGGTTTTGCTCCTGTATTTCTTTTAGTTGTACAATACGCATGGCATCAGGAGATACTGCGTTCTTTTTATCTGCAAATTCTTCTTTCAGGTTATTAAAAAATAATGCAATCAACTGGCTGGCATATCCATCCAATAATTGTACAAAGTTTGTCCTTGTAGTATCCATTTCCAGTACTTCGTTTACAAGCTCATAACTTTTCGTATCAAAATTGGCCATTATACTCATTGGCTGTGCATTGGCAAATTCTTTAAAACGGGTAAATTCTACCGGTATGGGTTCTACAATGTTTTTCATGCCCCAGCTTCTATGGGCTGAAAATTGTACATAACGGATTCGTGCGTTTTTTTGAAATGTTACGGCAGAGTTGAAAGCGTGCGAACCAAGCATCACTGATTTCACAAGTGATCCAATAGTTCTAACCGTCCCGTCTTTGCTTTGTATAACTTTAATTGGCTCATCACTTACATCAAAGATTAACGCATAGTAATCGTTTCCGGACAGCTCTTTTTTGTGTAGCAATATGTCGTCCATAAATACGATGTCAACACACAACACACCCAGATTCTCATTCAGTTCATAATATTCAAATCTTCCATTAGCCACAGATGGCGGAAATGTAAGTTTATTGTTCTTGAATGACACAGATGCACCAACCTGCTTACTAAATACAGCAGCAAAATCAATGATCCACTGGTTCGATGTATTATAATAATATACTACCTCTATCATATTTTCACCTTAAAACAGGTATCGTTTTCCGGTTTGTGTAAAAAGCAGATCAGCGCTTTCTAGCAGCATCACGGTAAGCTTTCGGCGATAAATTAAAGTATGACTTGAACACTCTTGTAAAGTGGCTTTGATTTCCAAAGCCTACAGCATTAGCTGTATCAATAATTTCATGTCCATCCTTTAATAATGCGGCAGCCTTCGCTATTCTCAAATCCTGAAAAAACTGCAGGTAACTTTTACCGTACATCGCCTTGAAAATAGTCGCAAATTTTGACCGGCTCATACCGCATTTTTTTGCAAGATCATCAAGTACAGGAAGCGGTTCCGGCAAATGGTTTTCGATCTTTTGCCGGACGTTAACAACATGTACTACATCCCGGTACTTTAGTATTGTATTACCTTGCGAATGGCCTTCTGTTTTTGCAACAGTTAGTGCCAGCAAACGCATGGCATACCCTTTATAAAATAGCCGTGAAAGAAATGCCGGGGGCATTTCATTTATTATTTCCCGGGTAAGCAACAATATTTCCAGGTTGAGGTCTAGTGTAAATTCAATAGACGTACCTTCCAATAAGGCTTTGTGGTGTAACGCGTTGCTTTTTGTCGGGTCAAACGGATAGTGGCCGACAAGCCATTCTCTTGATAACAGCAGCACAACTATTTTCATAGGAATGCCTTTGGGCGCTTTCCATGACAGATTTACTTCTGTACTACTATACAGAATTTTATCTTTCCAAGATTCACCGATCAATTGCTTTTCTTTTCCACGACAATTTACCATTAGAGAAAATTGAACAAGATTAAAAGCTATTGAATGGAAATCATTATTAGAAACAGGAATACGGATAAAATGAATGTCTTCAAAAAAGGTACAGTCTATTACTAGCAATGCCAGTCCTTTATCTACATTATAACATTCCAACCTTCCGTCTGCCAATGTTTTCGGAAAAATCAGCCTATTGCCTTTTACATAAATGTTTCGGCCGTATGCGGCGCTAAAGCCTGCAGCCATATCGTGAAGAATACGGTCGCACGCAGCGATGTTGTATTGAACATTTAGCATATTACATAAGATTATCATCCAAAAGAGCATCGCGCTCTTTTGCCTTGGGTATTAAGTTCCGGATAATAAAAATGGGGAGTTGGCTGCAAAGGAATTTACGGGAGTTGCAGCATTCAATGTGTGAAATTATTAAAAATAAAGGACTTTTAATAGTAAAATTAACCAGTTTGTCTATCACTGTCGTTTAGTTAACTACAATGATCACAAAGCCTATCCCCGGTATCATCCAGGCGGGGTGGGCTTCAAGTACAAAAGGGAATCCATTATAGCTTTGTGAATTTTGTGGTTAGATTCGTAACTAAATGGCATTGGGTTCATTTATTATATTCGTTTGTATGCTCCTCATATTTATAAAAAGCGGATTTATAAAAAAATTCCTATCCTCCCAATCAGAAAATGTTTACAATAAGCTTAGTTACAGAACAAACTCATCCAAAGTAAGCATGGTACTTTCTGTATCAACAAGCATAATTGGTTTGCAGAAAAGAAAATAGCCAAGGATGCGTACGAGGCGTTTCCACAGGAACGCATTCTATATTTTCACCAGGTTCTACCAACAAAAAGTACCGTTAGTACCGCATGTAATACGAATGTTATTGTTCAATTGAACAGAAAAACGTTTAGGTGCGTTTGTCCTGGGGTTAGCTGAGAGTACTGGAACTATGTATTACTCTATTTTAGCCTTACCTCATTTTTCTTATGCTTTAGAAAAGTCGGATTTATATAGATGTCTTACCGGTTAGTTGCTATTGGGATAAAACACACCCGATAAAACATGCCAGGTTATATCTGTAGCAGTATTGGGAGCCATGCCTGCTGGCATAAATCTTATCCCGTTATACTGGTTAGTAAAATTTGCAAGGCTAGTAGGAATATCCCCGGGTTGTACCGCTTCCCCTGCCACGGTAATTGCAAAAGAATACACTGTACCTTTTGTTACCGGAAAAATGGTGGATAGGTACACGGCCTGCCTTGCTCCACTAAGGATACCACCTTGACCGGAGGCATATCCTATAGTCTCTATACAAACAGTAAATGGCATTTTAACTGCACTGTTGGGTATTGCCACATTGTTAGCCATAGGCTGCAACAGAATAGATCCTACAGCATACTCGGGATCCTGCCAGCGTGAGAGATCGTAACCGGATTGGCTATTTGATGCCGGTGAGGGATACATCAGCAATTCCACTTGCAGCATGCCATCAGCAGGTGCAGTAAACGTTTTATTATTAAACTCCGGCCAACTCATAGAAGCTGCCGGCTTGGCAATGCTGTAAAATAATGGATCTCCATTTCCTTTCCAGAAAAAGGTTCGCGGAGTTTGGGGTATTGCCCAATTACTGCTACCGGTTACATCACCGGCAGTCAATACAGCACCGGCAACTGCAGTGCCACCATTTACTCCTTTGGCAATGGACGTGGTTTGTGTAGACAGTTTATCTACACTTGTCACATTATGACTTGTCATATTCAGCGCCATAGTAGCGGTATGGTTGCCCAGGTTATCTACCACATTTCCGGATGTACCGGTTACCAGTTTTATCCATTGACCACCATCCCAATAGTAATAACCTGTGCCGCCTGTAATGGCAGCATTGGTATTATACACCATCAGGCTGGTATCTGCAGTACTGCTTACAACAGGGCTTTTACCGGTAAGCGCCGTCAGACTTACCTGTGGCAATAAAATACCTTTGTTTGCACCGGGTACCCTTAAATCTAATGTGGCTGACGGGCTTGGGTTATTGTTCATCATACCTATCTGGGCCAACAATTTACCACCGGAAAGCATCGGTAAAAAGACCATTGATAGTAAAAAATATTTTTTCATCCTATTACTTATTTTTCCCTTTTATAAAATGGGGCCAATGGGATTAAAGCCATTTTGAGGAATTAAAACACCTGACATATACGAAGTATATGAATTGCCCCCAACCGAAATGATACTGCCTACCAGGGTAGGTTTTGTATCATTTATTCTAAAAAAATCACTGCATTCCAGGTTCAGGTTATAGGTTTCACCAGCCACTACAGGAATGCGGGTAATAATAACGATAACATTCGGGTTTTTACCGGAACTGTCAATAGTATAACTGGAACCAACCAGGGTTTGATACCCGTAAACGGTAGCTCCCGGAATAGTAAGCGCAACGCCCCCGGTTTTGGCCGTAAAACGTACGCCGGATTGATACATAATCGCTTCCACCCGTGTAGAGGCATCATCCAGTTCTACATTTACTGCTGCTGTTATCATCAATGTGCCTGTGGCGGTAGCGGTATAATTGTAATCAAATAAACCGGGTATGGCTGTCCAACTGCCTAAAGTGGCTGCCGGGCTTACCTGTGCAGTGCTGTAGATGGAAAAAGCTGCCCTTGTTTTGCCCTTCATGTCGGGGTACGGACGCCATACCACATTGCCTGCAGTGTCTGCCGCAGTAGCCACATCCCCAGTATTGGGAGCCTTGCCATCTGTACCCTGTTGTATCTGCACAGTTTGTGTATTTGTTTTGGCTGCCTGGCGTATGCTTAGGCCTGACATATTCAAATCCTGTGTTGCTATATGGTTACCCAGGTTATCACCGGTTACATCCGTAGTGTTTAACAGCTTGTTCCATTTACCGGACTCCCAATAATAATAACCGGTCCCACCGGCAAGAGCGTTATTGGTATTATATACTACCAAACCGGTAGCAGGCGTACCACCCGCAATGGGAGACCCGCTTGTTATACTTACCAGGCTTACCTGCGGCGGTAATAATCCTTTTTTACCACTGCCTGCAACAGGTTCCCTAAGGTCTAAAACAGCAGGCGCAGCAGGTGTATTGCTCACTGCGCCTACTTGTGCAAAAGCCTTACCACCCCAAAAGCAAACTGCAAAAAAAGCAGCCGTTATATAATATTTCATCCTGTGTTATTTAATTGGCGGTAACTAAAAATGCATTGATAGTAGAGGTGGCAACAGCGCTTCCTCCATTCAGCACTATTGTACCGGACTGTAGCCTGGGAGGCGGCGGCATAAAAGAATTATTTGTAAAACTGAATACATTATAGTCGTAAGCGTAACTATCATACATAGTGGTAAATGTATAGGTAACACCCTTTGTTACAGGTGTCTGTAACAGGATTATCCCCCTTTCCGGGAAGCCGGATGTAGCAGCCGAACCCAACGCTTTGCAGGCAAGAATGGAGCAGTTTTGGTCAACCAAAGCCGGGCCATTGTACACCTGTATACGTACTCCCATGTATACAGACTGATAAAATTGGTTGGGAATAGGAAAAGAATCATAACCGGGATCCATCCGGGCATACACTACGCCCTTTATGACCAGTGTACCGGTGGCAGGGGCCGTATAGGTAAAATTGCTTAAGCCCGGTACATCTACCCATGTCTGGTAAGTGCTAAGTACATTTCCGGTACTTTCTTTATAGAAAGAGAAACTATCTGTCGCTATAGTACCCGGTGGCACACGCCACACTACATTGCCTGCAGTATCTGCAGACATGGCTACATTATTTACTTGCGGTAACAGGCCATCGGTTCCTTTTGCAATGGACTCCGTTTTTGTACTGAGTTTATTTACGTTGTTCACATCATAATTACTCATGGTCAATGTATCGGTAGCAGTATGGTTACCCAGGTTGTCTGGTACAATATCTGCCGGCACCAGCATATGACACCATTTAACGCTATCCCAGTAGTAAAACCCTTTTCCGCCCGGTTGGCCATTCAGTGGAGGCAATGAGGCGTTGCTGTTATACACCATCAGACCTGTAGCAGGTGCATTGTTCACTATGGGTGCAGGATTGTTCAGTGCTATCAGACTTACATTGGGAATTAATAGCCCTTTGTCATTGCTGCCTGTCATGTCCAGCACGGCAGATTTATCTGGATTATTGGTTATCACTCCCACTTGTGCATACAGTGCGTTACAGCTTAGCAATACACACACAATAATGGTTTTAAGCTTCCTTCTCATTACAAGTAAACGATTGTTTTTACGGTACAAACTATTTCTACATACATGCAAAAAACATGAACGAGAGTTAACTGTTTTTCAAGCAACAAAGTTACTTGGCCTATAAAGTAGAGGTATAGCCATATTCAACAGAATATTGTTCTGTTTTCGTAATTACATATCAATATCACTTAACCAAGAAGCTAACCACAAAGCTTACAAAGAAGGCAATGAATTCCCTCGCATGTGCTTGCCATGCCTGTCAACCCGGAGGATACAGCAACCGTGTACCTTCATCTTTATCGCGCGAAGCATCCGTAATAAAAAAACCTGACAGGTCTTTGAGACCTGTCAGGTTTATACCACATCTACTGGCGCGGGCCTTCCGGCCGGCAGTGTTCGAAAGATTGAAAAGTCTTAGCGGGATGCCAGATTGGTAGTTCAGTGAGGCCCAAAAACATTTAAGTTTCGGAGGCCTGTTCAACTACTGGCGGCAGCGGCAGCATAAAATCATTTTTACAAGGGTAATAATTCTGTCGCCAGTGAAAGCACCGTTTTCGAAAACCGGAAGAAATATGACATGGGGTAAATGGAAAGAATTTGAAATTTGAGATTTTAGATTCACCGCGGAGACGCAGAGGACGGGGAGTTACGCAGAGAATCTATACCAGTCCCATAAAAATGCATCTTCTCCATGTCCTTTGCGTATCCTCTGTGTACTTTGCGATATGATATAAAACGCAGAGAATACAGAGGGCACGCAGAGATCGCAAAGCTCCATTTCAAATCTCAAATCTGAAATTTCAAATCACTCTAGTTCTTCTTCAACAAGATCTTCGACTGAGACAATGACGCGGAGGCATTAATGAGTTCCTGCATCAAAGGCCACTGCTGTGCGGTCAGTTCCTTTTTACTGAATTGCCTTTTTACATCTATCACCAGTTTATTGCCTTCTACACGTGCATCTACCAATAATGCACCCGCATCGTTCACTACAGCTTTTTTAAGGCCATCTGCACCTTTGGCGGTGTAGCCATCCGGTATGGTGAATGAAATGGTGTAGTAAATGGTGCGTGGATAGTCTATATCAACAGGTAACGTACGTGTTTGCTCTTCCCGTTTCAGGCGGGCGAGTTTCCCTCCCGCGAGGATTGGCAGGTTTATGAGCAGGTCATTCCCTGCTGTAGATACCATGTCTTCCAGCGAAAACACTTCGTTGTATTTGAGGCTTTTCTTTTTAAAGCTTCTGCCGTCCTGCAGAATGCGGAAACTATTGTAATTGTTTACCCGCACATCATACAGATCTTCTGCCAGCGCTTTCATCATCTTTGGTTTTTCTTCTTTCCATTCTTTCTTTTGCTGCATGAATTCTACAGAGGCTTTTTCTTCTGATTTGGCATCCAGGTCTTCCCACATGCCTTCGCCGTCGTAGTTTCTAAAATCTGTTTCCATAAATGGTGTCGCTGCCAACGCATCATCTATGTATTCGTCTTTAACCAATCCTTTAGCTTCTACGGTTTTATCTACGCTTACAATAGAATGGGCAGCATCCAGGTTTGCATTTATTTGTACAGCCAGTACGTTGTTTAGTGTATCTGCAGCAGGCAATGGCTCAATGATCACTTTTGTTTCTTTTTCAGCACTTTTGAACCTGACAGCGTTGTTGCCGCTTACATAAGCGGGCATTTCGCCCGGGTTACCATGTTCGTCTGGATTTGCATAGTATTGATTGTTGCAGCGGATCAGCCAGTTCAGTTCCTGTGTAAAGGCAGCATTGCCAAGATTTGTCAGGTGATTGTTGTTGGTTACAATCACTTCATACGGTATATCTTTCTCATCCAGCAAACCGGCAAAAACTTTGGCAAAGGCGAAGTCACTCCATTTACTATACATGGTTTGTGAACGGACAAGATAGTATGCCTTTCGAATGTAATCCTCATCGGCAGCTTCTTTCAATCCTTTTTTCTTTAGCGATTTGTATAAAAACTTTTCGGTGCCTTCTATGCTACTTTTAAGGCCGGCAGCATAATCCCCAGTAGATTGCAGCTTTTCCGGCTTGAACCAGAATAGTTTTGCTTTATCGCCCAGTTCTTCTATGGTCAGTTCTTTTTTCATATCTGCACCATCTTTAAACCAGACAAAGTTTCTGCTACTGTTGCGGGCGTACACTACCTGGAATTTTACAGATGGGGTTTGTGTATAGCGGTTTACATAGCGCACCTTGTTTACAGGCGGCCTGTTATTGTCCACCCAGCGATATACTTTTTTACCACCCACATTTGTCTCTGTGAAATCCGGTGCGCCTTTCAGACTTTTGTAGCTAACATAGTAGCGGTCGTCTTCTGTAGCTACTTCTATAGATTGTTTAGCCACAGGCAATTCCCTGTTGCATAAATAGTACACGGGATCAAACTCTTTGTAGTTAGGGTTATTCAGGTACCGTTGCGAATTATAGTTCAGGTACTCATACTCTATCATATCCCCTTCTTCTATATCCGGCACAGCCAGTTTATAATAGTCCGGGCGATAGGTAGCAGAGAATTTCTGATCGGTATAGCTTTTGAACAATGATGGTACGGAAGCAATATTGTCTACATGCGCGGCATCCGTAAATTCAATATGCTTTACTGTACCGTCTTTCTTAATCACACGCGCAGCAAAGGCGTCGCCTTCAGCAGCGAGGCGGAAGTATAGAACAGAATATTGCTCTATCGCAAATTTATCCTGCAGCAATATTTTCCGGCGTTCATTTTCCTGTACAATGATCTTTGTTTCATTGCCATTCACATTTGCCCAATAGAAAGATGTACCCAATGTAGGAATAGCAAACACAAGCGCCCAGAAATTTCTCGATATTTTGCGGCCAAGACCTATCGCTTTTTTATCAAAGTCAAAGCTTGTTTTCTGGGATACGATCACGGCACTCTCACTCGCCCATTGCGATACGTTTGCAGCGCCTTTAAAGTCTTCATCATCTTCTTTGAGCAGGTTTGCGTCTTTAGCGCTTTTTGCCAGTTGCTCCAGTTGTTTTTTATTAATGCGTTGCGCCATGGCAGTATTGCACAGCAATGCTGCCATTACAAGCATGTACAGGATCTTCTTCATGTTGTGTTACGGGTGTAGGATGATTACAGTTGTATAGAAACGTTGTTTTTGTTGAAGTCTTTTATTTTGCCTGCAAAATCTTTCCATGGTATAAACTGGTCACGATTGATAACCGGGTTATTAATGGTCAGTGTCTTATTCAGCGTAACAGTATTATTGCTTGTTGAGTATGTAGCTTCTATATTGTTTTTGTTGTACTCGTTCTTAAAATTTTTAGGCAATTCTGTAGCCTTGGCACCGGATGGCAAGGTAAGTACTACCTGGTCTTTGGACATGTATACGGTGTTCATATCTATCGGACATTGGCGTTCTTCATCGGGAATAAAGCGTGCGATCATGCCTGGAAAGAAATCCATGTTTACATAACAGGTTTTGTCTACAACGGTTACATCATCCGGCATATCTATATCGCCTTCTATCACCAGCGGAATATCCCTGTTTTTAAAATCAGATGTTTTTACGCCCGTTACCTCTGCACCTTTATTGCCTACTTGCAAAAGACTATTGATAAAGTCTTTCCGCTTGTTGGTTGGCAGACTGTTATAGTAGTAGTGGAACATACTACCTGCTCCGCCGGAAAACTCAATTTTTACATGCCCGCTAATATGGTTGTCTTTGAGATCGAGGTTTGCGACTGTAGCGTAAATATTGTCTTCCGGTTTTGCTTCCGGCACTTTTTCTACTTTGTACTGGTCACCATGTTCTACTAATACAGTCTTGCCTTGTATGCGGTACGCATTTTTACCAAACGCGCCATACTTTTCCGTACCATCTATAAAGTATGGCTTGCCTTTATAGTAGAGTACACTAATGGCATGGTTATCTACACAGAGCGATTGTACTTCCGTACGATCGTAAGGTATTTCGCGTGTGCCTACCCATGCAAAGTGTGCATCGTAGCCGGCTTCTTTCAGCATAGCTGTTACAAGATTGGCCATACCTTTACAATCACTGAATTTATTTTTGTACACTTCCTGTACGGTCTGTGGTACAAAGCCAGCATAGCCTTCTTCAAATGCGATGTAGCGAATATTGTCCTGCACCCAATAGTAGATGGCTTTTATCTTGTCTTCATCATTCGTTTTGCCTTGCGTTATTTTCTGCACGGCAGCTTTTATCTCATCCGGTTTATTGTCGGCTTTTTTATAGAGGAAATTGTACCATGCATACAGATCATCCAATGATTTAAAGCCATTGTATTTTTTCTGATTGATGGTGAAGGTTCTTACTGTAATGATGAGATGTGGTAAATAGTATGGTCTTGCAAGTGCAGCAGATTCGTGCGGCACAGCAGACAAGTTATCTGCGGTATAAGTATAGGTTGTATATCCTTTCTCTTTCTTCGTGTCTTTTTTGATCTTGTAGCCAGCAAAGTTCTTTTCCATTATATCCAGCTCCAGCCAGTCCGGCACTTTAAAGCTGACTACGTTTTGCTTTGTGGGCATATAATCGTGGAAGAATACGCGTGTGAGGTATTTGGCATCTTCATAAGCGTAGTCATATTTGAAGCGGCTTCGCTGTCCCATTTCTGTGGCTTTAAAACCATAGAACTGGCCGAAGTTGTCGTCCAGGAAAATACTTTCATCAGTAAGCGCCATTTTTTCCGGCGGATATTTTTGGCTTTTGAAGCTATTGCGATAATATATTTCGAAGTCGTAATCTTTGATCTTCATAAAGCTGTTGTACGGAACCAGATAGCCCATCACTACATTGTTGTCCATAGCCACCATTTCTATGGTTGACTTCTCTTCTGCAGTTACTATGGGCAAGCCGTTTATGCCTTTGCCTGTGTTGAATGTGTAATTGGTAACCTGTGAGAATACGCCGTACTTGGCTTTTTTATTCATCTTTTTGAGATAGGATGCTTGTGTTACACCTTCTCCATCTGATGTCTGCAGGGGTTGAACAGATTGCGCACGGGTTGTAATGCAAATCATTGCTGAGATGGCAATAAATGCCAACCGGGTCCGGGTTAGATTCATGTTTTTTGTTGTTTAAGGCGGGGCAATAGTATAAAGAAATACTGATATGACAAAGGAACAAGGGTCATAAAGTCAATGAGTCAATAAAGTCAGATTTTAGAACGCTTTATGGCGGGGGTGTTATATGGTTACATGGTTGAATTGTTACATGGTTATATTGTCAAAACATTGATCGGACAATGTAGTAATTCAACCATATAACCATTAAACAATATATCGGTTAAGCTCGATTCAACTTGCTTCGCTTGCGTCCATACAGCACATAGATCAGCAACCCTAACCCCATCCAGCCGAAGAATACGACCCAGCTTTTGGCAGGTATTTCTATCATCAGGTAGGCACAGAAGAGTACGCCTAATACGGGTATAACAGAGTAGTTACGGATAAAGGTGAGTATAGCTGCGCCAATGGCCAACAGCACGAATACAAGGAACAATATTTCCTGGTAGCCTTCTTTATTGATGTTATGAAATGCGTCACCAATACGCTCACGGAAAAGCCAGATAAAAAATGCAACGAGAATAGCAATAATGAATTTACCATTTACATAGGGCAAATGGAATTTGCCGGCTGTCTTTTGTATTCTTGGCAGTACCAATACGCCGCCACATACGAGTACAAAGGCGAAGAGTGTACCGATACTTGTAAGGTCGGTCATCAGTTTATCATCTATGAACAATACGGGGATGCCTACTAGCAAACCAGTCATGATAGTTGCAAAGCCCGGTGTTTTGAAACGTGGGGTTACTTTGCTGAATTTTTTTGGTAACAGTCCATCGCGGCTCATGCTCATCCAGATACGTGGCTGCCCTATCTGGAATACGAGCAGTACGCTGGTAGAGGCAATCACGGCGCTTACTGAGATGACGAACCCTATTTTGTGCATATTGATCTTGTCAAACACGTATGCAAGGGGATCGACAACACCCTCAAATTCTTTATAGTTGACCATACCTGTAATAACCAATGTGGTTACTACATAGATGATGGTGCAGATAATGAGTGAATAGATCATGCCGCGCGGCATGTCGCGTTGTGGATTGGCGCACTCTTCTGCGGTGGTGGAGATGGCGTCAAAACCAATGTAGGCAAAGAATACGGAGGATACGCCTTTTAATACACCTGTCATTCCATTTGGCAAGAACGGGCTCCAGTTAGCCGTTGTACCATTGGAGAAGATGAGCCAGAAACCTAAAACAGCAATGAAGATGAGTACCACTATTTTTAACCCTACCATGAAGTTGGCGCTCTTTTTACTTTCATTGATGCCAACGTAAGCGAGCATGGTAATAAGGCCAACAATGATGAAGGCTGGCAGGTTGATAATGAATTTGAACCCGGCCACAACCGGTGCTTTTGTATAAACAAGCTGATCCAGCACGCCACCAGAGGCAACAGCCGCATCATAATTCATTTTTGCAGTCTGGTAACCCGTTGTAAGCCATTCGGGCAAATTGATGTTGATGCCTTTTAAGATGTTGTTGAAATAGGCACTCCAGGATATGGCCACTACTACGTTACCAATGCCGTACTCTAAGATGAGGGCCCAGCCAATAACCCAGGCTACTACTTCTCCAAATGTTACGTAGGAGTAGGTATAGGCACTGCCTGATACGGGTACGCGTGAGGCAAACTCCGCATAGCACAATGCGGTAAAACCGCAGGTAACAGCCGTAATAATGAAGAGGAAGATAACGCCGGGACCGCCGTTATATGCAGCAGATCCTATTGTAGAAAAGATACCGGCACCTATTACTGCCGCTATCCCCATAAAGGTGAGGTCTTTTACTTTTAAAACTTTGTGCATGCCACCGTGTCCGTCCACATTTCCATCCGCCGCGTCACGTTGTATTTGTTCAAGGGATTTCTTTCTAAACAAAGAATTGCTCATCCGTCAGTTGTTTGAAGGGCGTAAAATAGGGAATATTGATAAATTAATAACAAATGGAAGAGAATTTCCGACCAGTTGGTAGTTTTTGGGGCGGATTTGAGCGGGCTCACCGCAGAGACGGGGAGAACGGGGAGTTACGTGGGTGGATGTTGTGGCTCGCGGAATGCGCGGAAATAAATTTTCTGCAAGAGATTTATTTTTCACGCAAAGGTGCAAAGTATCGCAAAAGACGCAAAGGAAACCTTTCATCACGTTCATCTTCCTAGTCACTGACTAGGAAGTATCGGCCCCTCGACTCTGTCGAGCATTAGGTAGAGGGATCGTTTTGTATATTCCTTAGCTAAACCTGACAGGTCTTAAAGACCTGTCAGGTTTTTACATCGTTCAACGTTTCCTGGTCTCCGACTAAGATGCGTATAAGGCAAAAGGGTTTTAGTATTCACGATTACCGATTCACGTTAATATTCTCTTTGCACCAAAAACTCTGACAGCTCTATTAATGGCTTTTTACGTACGGATAGTACGGCTATACTTTCGAGGTGTGCGAGTGCTTTGTCCATATAGCTTTGTTTCAGCTTTTGAGCCCAGCCATCTACATCGCAGGCGCGGAAGATGTCTAATACGCGTGCTACTTTATCTGCCGGGTTTTCCGCCATCAGGCGAAGGAGTTCCTGCTTTTGTTCCGGGCTGGCAACTTCTAAAGCGTGGAGTAATAAGAAGGTCTTTTTATTCTGGCGAATATCGCCGCCTACATCTTTACCAAACTTCTCCGGATCGCCGAAGGCGTCGAGGTAATCGTCCTGTACCTGGAAGGCGATGCCAAGGTTACGGCCAAACTCGTAAATGTGCTGGCAGTTGCCTTCGCTTGCTCCGCCGAGGATGGCGCCTAATTGCAGGCTTGCTGCGAGCAATACAGAGGTTTTCAGTTCTATCATTTTGATGTAGTCAGCTAATGATACATCTGTTCTTTGTTCAAAATCCATATCCCACTGCTGCCCTTCGCATACTTCACGTGCGGTGCGGGAGAAGAGGGTGAAGATCTGCTGCTTGTGTGTAGCGCCGATCTTGTTCAGGTATTCGTAGGCAACAATAAGCATGGCATCGCCTGTAAGCAGAGCTGTGCTTTCGTTGTACTTGGTATGTACAGTTGGTAATCCGCGACGCAATGGCGCTTTGTCCATAATGTCGTCGTGGACGAGTGTGAAGTTGTGAAAGAGCTCGATTGCAGTTGCTACGTGGTACGCATCCGGATGAATATCACCAAAAAGCTCATTCCCCATCAGGCACATTACAGGGCGAATGCGTTTGCCACCCAATCCAAGAAAATAATCGCCCGGCTCATAGAGGTTGGCAGGCTCTTTTGGAAAATGAGATACTGAGAATCTTTCTGCGAAATCTTTAACCAATTCGTTGAACGTATGCATGTCTACAGTTGAAGCGCAAATATAGCTTTTCTGCCACAAAGACACGAAGACACAAAGAAACACCAAGGCAAAAAAGACCTAAGCGATTTTTAAAACACATAGCAGCATAGGTACATAGGCACATAAGGCATGGTAAGGCATTTTTATTTATTAATAGCTATCCGCATTTCATTCGAGAGAGCATAGCACACATAGAGAGAGTCACTTTGCGACTCTTAGTATTCCTTCCGTGTTTCTGGGCTTCTGTGGCAATTCTTTACGCGCCTTGCGATATCTATAACGCTGATGAGACGCAAAGGAGATGATGAATAAAAAAACCTGTCAGGTCTTTAAGACCTGACAGGTTTAGCTGAGTAATGTTCAGAACGATGCAGTGAGTGACACAAGTAAAGCTTAATAGTAGTACTATAGCTCAGTAAACATTCCTGCTACCGGTTAACCGGCAACTTGCAATCAATTCAATTTATTCCTTCTCTTTCTTCGGCTTTTTATTGCTTTTTTTAGGAGTGCTTTTACTTGTTGTTTGCTTTTTATCAGCAGGCTTCTTCTCTTTCTTTTTTGGAGCTTGTGGTAATTGTGCTGCAGTTGGCTCCTGTTTGGCTACTGGTGGCACAGTTACTGCTTCGCCGGCAATGGGAGAAAAAGGTTTTGCTTTTTTGCCTGCTTTATCTTTCTTGTTGTTTACCTGTGGCTTTTGCTGGCGTGGTTGCGGCTCTTCCGTTATTTCACCTGCGGCCTGTTTTGCGCCATCTATTACCCATTCGTAATCCAATTGCCTTTTCTCAAGATTCGCGGCTACTACACGTATCCATACTTTATCGCCCATGCGGAAAGAGCGTCCACTCCTTCTGCCATAGAGGCTATAATCCGTTTCGCTCAACCTGAAATCATCATAATCGCTGAGCCCGGCTACGCTTACAAGGCCTTCGCACTTATGTGCTACGGTTTCTACCCAGAACCCAAAGCTGGCAACACCACTGATTACGCCTTCAAATATTTCACCCAGGAAGCCTTGCATGTATTCCACCTGCTTGTACTTATTGGCGGTACGCTCACAGTCCATGGCTGCACGCTCACGCTCACTACTGTGCTTACACTTCTCTTCCATCTTTTTGTCTACCTCAGGCTTTTGCTTGAGGCAAGACTCCAGCACACGATGTACCATCACGTCTGGATAGCGGCGGATGGGTGAGGTAAAATGACAATAGTATTCAAAACCTAACCCGTAGTGACCAATATTTTCGGAGGTGTACACGGCTTTAGCCATGGTACGGATACCTAGTTGCTCTAGTACATGCTGCTCCGGTTTTCCATTCACGTCTGCTAGCAGTGCATTGAAACTGGCTGCTATCTTTTCAGGAGCAGATGTATCGAACTTGTAACCAAACTTTCGTGCAAATGCTACGAATGGAATAAGTTTTTGCTCATCCGGCTCATCGTGTATGCGGTATGGAAAAGGAATTTCTTTTTTGTTGACTTTGATCTTAGAGACGTATTCAGCAACAGTTCTGTTTGCCAGCAACATAAACTCTTCAATGAGTTGGTGTGCTTCTTTACTTTCCTTGATCATTATGCCTATTGGCTTGCCTTTTTCGTCCAGTTTAAAGCGTACTTCCTGCGAGGAGAAGTTAATAGCGCCGCTGCTGAAACGGTCTTTGCGTAGTTTACGTGCAATTTTGTTTAGCAGGGTGATCTCTTCCAGGTATTTTCCCTCGCCGCTTTCTATGATCTCTTGTACATCTTCATACGCAAAGCGGTGATCGGAGTGAATAACCGTTTTGCCTAACCAAAACTCTTTTACTTTTCCGTCTTCGGTCATCTGGAATACTGCGGAGAAGCTGAGTTTGTCTTCATGTGGCCTTAAAGAACACAGTTCATTCGAAATGCGTTCCGGTAACATTGGGTTTACCCTATCCGGCAGATATACAGAGGTGGCGCGTTTGTACGCTTCTTCATCAAGCTGGGTTTCCGGCTCTACAAAGTGGCTTACGTCTGCAATGTGCACACCTATTTCGTATAACCCTTTTTTGAGTTTTTTAATAGAGAGGGCGTCGTCAAAATCTTTTGCATCTACCGGGTCTATTGTAAAGGTTAATACTTCTCTGAAGTCTTTTCTTTTTTTGATCTCAGCCGGGCTTATCTCCTCTGGCAGCCTTGCGGTTTCTTCCATTACTTCGTCGCTAAACGTAAGCGGGAAGCCTCCTTCGGCCAGTATTTCTTTCATCGCCATATCATTCACATCCTCAGCCTTCATAATGCTTACTACCTCGCCTACGGGTTTCTTGTCATCTTTCCCCCACTTGGTCAGGCGTACAACAACTTTGTCTTTGTTTTTCGCACCATGTATGTTTTCCAGCGGGACGTAAAAATCCGGCATGGGTTTTTCCGAATCGGATATGAAGAAGGCAAAGTTGGTAGCCATTTGCAGCGTACCTATAAACTCTGTCTGTTTTCGTTGTATTACTTCTGTTATGCGCCCTTCTTTCTTGCCGGTACGCATGTTTTCTTTGATCACTTTTACTCTCACCACGTCTCCGTGCAATGCAGTATTAAAATCGCCGGGACGCACGAGTACGTCACCGTCCCCATTTCCTATGATCACATAGCCGATACCTGAGCGCGTGATGTCCAATGTGCCTTTTGGCAAATGCTCCTGCGCGGTTGACTTTCCTTTATTTTTCGATTTCTTTCTGTTCATGGCGCTGAAAATGTTCTATAAAATAAATAATCTTCTCATCAAATTGTTCGCCTTCGTTGAATAAAAAGCGGTGTTGTATAGGTAAAACATACAGTGGCATATTAGCTAATTCCGTGCTAAACTTGGTCAGACGCACTGCATCTTTTTCCGTAGTCAGTATAAATTTCTGCGATGCCTGTATATTTTCAAATTTTTTATAAATGTCTTTCAGATCATCAATGCGAAATACATGGTGGTCTGAATAGTCCTGCTGATAGTAAGTAGCGGCGTGCTCAAACAGGTATTCTTTTAGTGGCTTGGGATTGGCTATACCGCATACCAGCAATACTTCATCTACAGGGGAAATAGGCCGTTCTGTTTTACTGAGTATATGATAGGGTACACCGTAAGAAATAGAGGTAAAAAACAGACTTTGGTGATCCTGTGGATTGATATCTGTGAATAGCCTTTGTTTGTCTGCTTCAGATAAGTTGACCGGGCATTTTGTTACGACTATAATATCTGCTCGTTTGGCAGCAGCACGCTGATCGCGCAGGTCGCCCGTAGGCAAAAAGAAATCGTGGGTGTACAGGTTACTGTATTCTGTAAGCACGATGTTTAACCCGGCTTGCACGGCTCTGTGCTGGAAAGCATCGTCGAGTATAATAACGTCGGTATCCGGTTTGTCATGCAACAGTTGTGGTATGGCTACAATGCGCTCTTCCCCTACTGCTACTGCAACATCAGGAAATTTCTGGAAGAACTGCATTGGCTCATCCCCTATTTCCAGTGCGGTAGTTTTACTGTCTGCCAGCGCATACCCTTTTGTTTTACGCTTATAGCCGCGGCTAAGGGTAGCTACTTTGTACCGCTGATGGAGCAGGCGCAGCAGGTATTCTACCATAGGTGACTTACCTGTACCGCCAACAGCGAGGTTACCTACACAGATAAGTGGCAGCCCGAATTTTGCGGAACGCAAATAATTTTTGTTATATAAATAATTGCGGATAACAATGGCTAAACCGTACAACAATGAAAACGGTAACAACAACACTCGGAAGGAACGCAAAAAGAAGGAATTAAAATTCATAGATAGTTGTAGGTGTAACGCAATAACTTAAAGGTACGTCAAATGACTGAGTATCAGCAATGTTTTCTACCGGCTCAAAATAGCTGAACCCAATGGTCAATACGTGCTCATGGCTGCTTTCGAGGAACTTGTCATAATAGCCTTTACCATACCCTACGCGATAACCTTGCTGATCGCAGATCAACATGGGAGCAAAAACAAGATCTATTTGCGCCGGTGGTACAATAGCTCCGCCTGTAGGCTCTGTAATACCATAATGATTGGTATGGTACACGGTTTCTTCATTGATCAGTACGGCCTGCATGGTTTCTGTAGTGGGATCTACAACCGGGTAGGCGATTTGCAAACCGGGGATCATGTGCCTGAGATAGCTGCTGAAGAGCAATGTATTCGGCTCTGCCTGGTGTGCCAGGGGCCAATAGGTAAAGAGCGAATGCACATTATCAAAGGACAGTTGCTGAAACTGGATGAGGAGCAGGTCGTCCAGTTTTAAACGCTCTTTGGAATCGATGGCGTTTCTCTTTTGTTTATATAGGTTTCTTAATTCTTGTTTTGTCATGTTTCTTTTTCCAATGCCGCCAGCAGGTCTTGCTGAATGCGGGCCGCTTCTTTTTGAATCACAGTTTTATCTATCGCTTCCAGCCTGGGGATAGATGCAATGCGTGGGTAACCGCTCCACTGCACTATCTCTTCTTCATAGTGCATGTATTGCTCATTGAAGACCCAACCAATCACGTCAATCCCTTTTTGCTTACACAACTCAGCGGTTAATAGGGAGTGATTGATGCTCCCTAAATAATTTCTGCTGACCAAGATAACTTTTGCCTGTAGTTTGACAATAAGATCAGCCACAAATTCATTATCATTTAACGGTACGAGGATACCTCCTGCGCCTTCTATGATAAGCGTATTAGTGCTTTTTGCCCTGATGTCTGTGTATTCCCCAGCTATAACGTCTAATGAAACAGTTATATTCTCCTTGCGGGCAGCAATATGTGGAGAAGCTGGTAAGGCAAGCTTATACGCTTCTGTATGCACTACCGTTTTACTGTTGCTTAATAATGCTTCTACACGCAGGTTGTCTGTACCATCGTCAAAGCCTGCCTGTACGGGTTTCCAGTAATCTGCCTGCAGGGCTTCGGTGAGAATAGCCGAAACAATGGTTTTACCAACGTCTGTTCCTATGCCTGTTATGAAAATGGGTGTGGTCAATTTGAGATTTGAAATTTAAGATTTGAGATTATAGTGCCACCAAGACACTACGACACAAAAGTTCACCAAGGAATGCGAAGTATTTACACTATGCTTCTACCCACTTCGACGTGGTTCGTGTCTTCACGAACCACTCTCTTGCCATTTCCGCCATGGTTCGTGTCCTCACGAACCATTCTCTTATCATTACTTAGCCTATTTGTCTTTTGTTTTAAAATTCATCACGAATATCTTTCAAAAATGAATAGGTCTTTTCATTTTTTTCATAAAACGCGGCTGACGAGTACTGATAGTCCCAGGGTTCATTTGCCAATTGCCAATGTTCAGCACAAGGATTTCCATGAATGTAATCGATTTTTTGGAACGCTACTTCTTTTGAAAATAAATGAATTGCCAGAGGATCGCGCTGCCAAAATTCAAATATCTTATTGGGGGCATCTGTCCTGTATGACTCCATCGTTACCCCTTCCGTTTTCATCTTTCGTTTAAATTCATGTGCGGTAAATTTTAAAAAAGAGCCTTGTGCTGATTCTTTTCCATTTTTTTCTCTAGTACGCCATATTAAGTGAATGTGATTGGGCATAATAACAAAAGAGAATACATCCACTTTCCCTTTACCAGAAAGATACTCTAATGAATTAAGAACAACATTTTTATATTCCTCATCCCACAACAATCTTTGCCACTTGTTTATTGTTGCAGTCCAAAAATATATCTGCCCTATTTCTATATAACTTTTTCTTTTATCAATAAACCAATTGGGATCAAACTGGTCGTTTGGATGGTTTAGCATAATGGTTGTTTTTCGATGGCTTATAAAAACATAAAACTTAGGTTGCTTAAAGGCTGCTATGCTGGTTCCGGTTCGTGAAGACACAAACCAGGGCACTAAAAACTTAGATTGCTTTGAGGTTGCTGCGCAGGTTCCGGTTCGTGAAGACACAAACCGAGGCGTTAGAACCAATTGGGATCATATTGGGCGTTTGGAGGGTTTAGCATAATGGTTGTTTTTCGATGGTTTATAAAAACGTAAAACTTAGATTGGTTTGAGGTTGCTGTGCAGGTTCCGGTTCGTGAGGACACGAACCGAGGCGTTAGCTAACAGGTTATCTGTTTGGCTAGCAACTAACTTTCTTCCTTATTCACAAAAAACGAAAACAAAGTTGTGCCGTAATTGCGTACAAAACTAAAGCCGTCGAATTTCTCGTAATTGTTGCGTGGTGTATGTTCCAGCACGAAGAAACCGCCGGGAGCGATCAACTTTTTGGATACAATGATCTTGGGTATTTCATCAATGGTGCCGAGTGCGTATGGCGGACCGGCAAAGATGAAATCATATTGCCCTGAACAGGTAGCAAGAAAATTAAACACTTCCATTTTCAGAAGTTTGCAATTCTCTACGCCTAATGTCTCTATATTTTTTTTAATAAAGGCATACATCTGTGGGTCTTTCTCTACAATGGTCAGCTCTTCTGCGCCACGGGATGCCAGCTCATAACTGATGCTGCCCGTACCGCCAAAGAGATCGAGGGTAGTAATACCGTCAAATGAAATGCGGTTTTGTAATATATTGAACAGTCCTTCTTTTGCAATATCTGTCGTCGGTCGTGTGTGCGGCATATTTGCCGGAGGATTTATCCTTCTGCCGCCCCATTTACCGGAAATGATCCTCATACACTCAATTTGAAAAATGGTGAAAAATAATGTGCGGGATAATCTTTGAAGGTATCCGCTTCTACTTCCGCGTCATCATAACTATCCACTTTCAATTCTTTCACGTACTTATAGAGTTCGCTGTACAATGCGGAATTGGTATCTACCAGGCCGGAAATGGTTACCACCATTTCATCGATCGGTATATCATACTGTGTACATGCATGAATGAAGTGATATACAACGTCTTCCGGCGTTTCATAATCAAAGTTGCGCAGTAACAGGAGGTTGCCGTCTTTGGAAATAGCCATCAGGAAATGATCGCGATAGAAAATCAATGCAGAACCGTCTTTTACCAGGTTGCGCGCCATTTCATATTTATGAATATGTGTTGCAAACGGATATTGACGGGAAACGACTTCTTTACTTTCTTTATTTACACGGAATATAGTGGCAACTTCTTCTCTCTTGTTCTCTACCAATACATCGTTTACAGCTACACCATATATTGCCTCCAGGTACGCATCGCCGGATGATGCTGTTGCGTACGCAGCAGGCACCAGCAGGCACTCTTCATTTTCCCAGATCACTTTTACTTCTTTATAAGAATCTACTGCAAGCTTTGACAGTAGTTTTATTTCTCTGAAGATGTCAGCAAAATCATTTACATCGAAATATTCAAATTCAAATAATTCCAACGCGTGTACTTTGCCGCTCTCTACACCTTTTACCCAAAATGTCAGTTGCCCTTTCCCTACTTCTACAAAGAGGCTGGAAAACGGCGCATTTTCACTATATAAACTAAAGGTCTTTTGTACCATTAATACAAGATTCTGGTGCAATGATACAAAAAACCTTGGGGCTGCGGGTTATAATTGTAGCTTTGCCAGGGAAAAAGACGGGTATAAAAGTTTATAAAGTATGTAAGGTTTATAAAGTATAAAGGCAGCTAATCCATCTGCTTTATATACTGTATATACCCTGTAAGCTTTGCATACTTCCAGAAGACACTATGGCACAAGCAAAAGTTAACCTACAGGTAGCAGTTACCTACAAACAGATATTACTGATCGCACTGCCTATTGCTGCATCAATATTGGTTCCACAGATCAATTTCATTACGAACAATATATTTCTTGGCGGCTTAAGCGAGCAGGCACTTGCTATAGCCGGCATTACAGGTGTGTATTACCTGATCTTCGCAGTTATAGGGCAAGGTTTAAACAATGGTTTACAGGCACTGATATCCCGGCGTGCAGGCGAGAATCGCCTGGATGAAGTGGGCAGTTTGTTTAACCAGAGCATTATCGTTTCGCTGTTCTTTTCTTTTATCGGCATTGCCGTTACTTACCTGATTGCGCCTACTGTACTACGTATGTCTATGAGCAATGAGGAGAATGTGGCTGTGGCATTGGACTTCCTGTATATCCGTATCTGGGGTTTGCCATTTCTGTACATCTACCAAATGCGCAATGCCTTGCTGGTAGGAACCAATCAAAGTAAGTTCCTGGTGATCGGTACACTGGCAGAAGCTGGCAGTAATATTGTGCTGGACTATGGGCTGATCTATGGCCATTGGGGCTTGCCGCAAATGGGCTTTAATGGTGCAGCGGTTGCGTCTATTATTGCAGAAGGCTTTGGCCTGTTGGTGATCTTTGGCGTAATGCATTTCAATGGCATCAGTAAACATCTGGGGCTTTTTAAGAACTTCAGGTATGATGCAAAAAATTCGAAGTTGTTACTATCACAATCAGCACCATTGATCCTGCAATATGCGATCAGCATTATCAGTTGGGAGTTTTTCTATATCCTGATCGAACATCATGGGGAGCGTGATCTGGCTATTTCTAATACCATGCGCAACATTTTTGGGTTGTTTGGTTGCCTGACGTGGGCTTTTGCTGCTACGAGCAACTCAATGGTGAGCAATATTATCGGGCAGGGACTGCAGCACCGTGTGATGGAACTGATCGGTAAGATTATGAAGCTGAGCCTTGGTTTCGCGATGGTTGTTTGTGTATTGCTGAATGTATTCCCGGAAGTATTCCTGAAGATATACGGGCAGAACGAGGACTTTATTACAGCAGCTATTCCTGTAGTGCGTATTGTATCTACGGCATTACTGCTACAATCTGTAGCTGTGGTATGGCTGAATGCTGTGGTTGGTACGGGTAATAGTAAAATGAACCTGTTTACAGAAATACTGGCGATCACGTTGTATAGTGTGTATGTATGGGTTGTACTGGAAAAATTAAGATGGCCTATTACCTGGGGCTGGGGCAGCGAATGGCTGTACTGGATCGCGATGTTTGTGCCTTCGTTCTGGTATATGATGAGCGGGAAATGGAAGGATAAGAAAATATAGGCCACAAAGACAGGAAGACACTAAGAAGCACCAAGATATTTTGAGCGCTCTCTACGTTTTCTATGTCTCCTTCCGTTACATCAAATACAGAGATGGAGAATAGTGATATACAGTAAAAGTGAGTGACACAACGAAGATGATAGTAGCACTATCGATGACGCATACATCATTCTTTTGAGCCTCATCCTAGTCTCCGACCAGAATGTTTTTGGTTGATCGACAGTGTCGAGATGCCTTCGCCCTGGTTCGTGTCCTCACGAACCAGCTACCAACCGGCGCGTGAAGACACGCGCCGCGGCTTTTGCCATTTAATTCAACAACGCTTCAGAGGGGGCGACAGCATAGGTCGCATACCTACGGCATGCCGAAGCCTGTGTATTTGGGAGGCTACCGATGTTTGATCCCTACGGGATCCTAGCCCGATTCTATAGAAATGTTTGTATTCAAAAATGCAGATCCCTCCGGGCAATGTCATTAAGTTAAGGGAGAAAGAATATTAGCGACCGAAGCGAATATTTTTAAACACATAGTAAGCATAGGTACAAAGGCACATAGTTTTTATTGTCTTGCTGATTAATAGCAAAGCTTGTTTGTATAAAGAGTGCATAGATCACATAGAGAGGCCGCTTTGCGACCTCTGCGTATTCTTTGCGGTCTTTGCGATATTTTAGTTACCAGCGAATGAAACCCGATCAATGGAATTCTCTTAACTTAATGACATTGCCCGTAGGGATCGGATATTGGTAGTATATATTATCGGGTTCTTTTGCATGCCGTAGGTATGCAACCTGGTGATAAAAGATGTGGGTACATAGTAGGTCGGAGACCAGGATGAGGAATCTTACCTGCTACAAACGCTAAATGCCAGCACGAAGCCGGCATCAGCATATAACAATAGAACGAACAACCAAGTGTAATAAACCGGTTAGAACGGATAAGGCTTGATCCCTCTTTTCAGTTTCTCTTTGCCTTCTCCTATTTTCTCACCATTGTGGTAGATCTCGGCTTTGTAATCGCCCACATTGAAGCGTGCGTTTTGTTTCCAGTCAAAATCCACTTTACTTCCTTTGGCAGGATTATAGTCGGTACTTAACCTTGCAGTGTAGGTTTTTGTATCACCTTGTGCCGTTTTGAAGTTGCCGCTATTGGCTGACGGGTTGGAAATAGGATTTCCATCCGGGCCTATTAATACAAGGTATAATTCTTTGGAGCCGGAAGGTACATTCTTGCTTTCATCCAGGGTAAATGACACACGCAGGTAATCTACATTTTTAGACAGCGTTGTGGATTTGTCCCCGCCTTTGCCATCAATGGCGGCAATGCTGACAGCAGATGCGTGCAGCAGTCCTACGGCGGACCTTTCCATTGGTGTAGCCAACTCGCCATCTATCTTGATCGGGCGCGATGTTACATACAGGGTGTCTTTACCATTGATCACGGTTGTTGTATTTGCCAGCAAAGTTTTGTTCATGCGGTTGAGGCGATCTATTTCCGCCAGCAACTCATTGATACGAATACCCATCTCACGGATTTTCTCGTTTGCTTTGCGCAGGTCTGCATCTTTGCTTTTCACAATGCGGTCAATGTCTGAGTTCAGTTTCTCGATCTCGCTCTTACGTGAATCCAATTCCTGTTGCAATTCGGTGTTGGATGTATTTAAGGAGTCCATACGCTGCAATGCCATATTGTAGGCATGCTTCAACGCGGAACGCGACGAGTCTACGCTGGCGAAATGCTTTTGCAGATCATCAATCGATCGTTTGCTTGCGAACTTATCATATACAACCCACCCGGTGATGGATAGCAGGAAGAGGATTAATAAAAAACACACGAGCAATAAAGTCATGAATCGTTTTTCATTTTTGGAAGAGTTTTCTTCCTTCTGCTCTACATCCTGCTCAAAGTCTTGGTTAATGTCGAAATTCTCCATAACATCAAATTTTATTACACTTGCTTTTGAGACTGCTTAAAATTGCGGCGCCATTGGTTTGTCGCCACTGTTACCCTTATGGCCAAATATGATATAGTTCATCGACAGCTCGAAACTGCCATTCTTCTGACTGGCTGTTTTCAGTTGTGTGGTGATGATATCGTATGTGATGCCAAACTGGAAATTGTTGAATTGTAAACCTGTGTATGGATATAGGTTGGTATTGCCATACCAGCCGCCTATATACCAGCTTACATCATTGTTGTTGCTAGGCAATGCATAGGCAAATGCACCTCCGAGGGCATACATATTCACTTTGGCCTGGTTTTGAAACATGGCACTCAGGAATATCCTGTTTTCTCCTATAGAAGTGGAAAAACCTGCCTGCGCAGATAGTCTTGGAGCAACTCTTGTATTGTTATCGTTGATAATGGATTCTTTGGGTTTGGTAACGTGAAAATAAGAGACGCCGAAATAGTAGTTCTTATTTTCATCGTCATGCTTAAATAACAGTCCTGTACTTACATCAAAATGAGCGGTAGAACCTGCAAGGTAGTTCTCACCTGTAGGTAATGACAGATCAAATCCTCCGCTGGTAAATTGGTTACTGAAGCTTGCATTAGTCAGGTCTACTATTTTGTTTACATAAGATGCCTGGAAGCCTAAGCCAAGAGAGGTATGTCCTTCATCATCCAATGCTTTATGATAAGCACCGGACAGGGAAAAATAATTACTTTTCATTAACCCTCCTGCGGCCTTATCGTTTAAGGCCATAACACCGATGCCTAACTTATCGTTGCCTTCTGCCCCCATCGGGATCTTGGCATCGAAGGAGATGGTTGCTGTTGTAAACGGCTCACCCGCGCCCCACCATTGCCTGCGATAGTTGCCTACAATGCGCTGGCTGCCGTAGAAGAAACCGGTATTAGCCGGGTTCACACACAGCGGTGAGCTGAAATATTGTGAAAAGTTTGGGTCCTGCGCCTCCACATGCACAGCGATTGTACTTAGTACAACCATCAGGCTTATGTTTAACAATTGCTTCTTCATACCACTTCAACGTTTAGATTATCTGATTAAAAGGGTATTGCCACTTTGCTTAATAAGGTTTCCATCTACATCTATTGCTTCTGCTACCCATACATATCCTTCCATCGGCTGTAACAGTCCTTTGTATTTACCATCCCAGCCTACAGATGCATTATTTGCTTCTTTGGATTCATACACCAAAGCTCCCCACCTGTTGAACACGCGGAAATAGTGCAATTCCCTAATACCTACCAGGAATGGGAACAAGCGGTCGTTCTGACCATCATTGTTTGGTGTAAATGCTTTCGGAACAAATATTTCATTGCGTTTGAATACGCGAACCAACAATGTATCTACAACTACACAACCTGCAGCATTTTCAATTTTCACGGTAAATGTTTGCTGTGTTGCAGGCACTAATGTTGGTGACTGTATTTTGTTATTATCCAATCCTGCATTTGCCGGTGACCATGTATAGATCGCGCCAATATTGCGCGCGCTCAACTGTTCTTTTTTACCGATTACTGCATTGATTGGTTCGTACGCTTTATTTACTTCAGGGGCCTGTACTGCAATCATTTTAGAAAGCGTATCGCCCAGCAGCGGACATTTATCAGATGTAGCGATCAATACAACAAGGTAGTTTTTCGCATCTGTATAAGTGTGTGTCGGGTTAATGTTGGTGCTGGTTGTATTGTCTCCAAAATACCACTGATACTTATTACCTGTTGGCATAGGTACAATGGTTTTGTTATTGAAGGCAGTTACAATGCCTGTGCAATATTTATCGAAATCGAAATCAGCGGCTGGTTTCTTCACGGCATAGATATCAACAGCGCCTGTTGCAAATGCTTTACAACCGTTGGTGCTGATCATCTGCACGGTGTAATTACCTTTTGCATCAGCTTTATATGTATCAGTTGTTGCCCCTGTTATTGCGGCATTATCCACATACCACTGGTACGTGTCGCCACCCGTTGCAGTAAGCGAAACAGTGCTGCCGATACAGATGGTATCTTTTGCTGCATGATCAATCTTTCCTGTTGGTGCAGGGTTCACTTTCACTACTGCATCTGTAGAGCTGGCGATACAGCCAAATTTGTTGGTCACACTTACGTTAAAGGTACCAGAACCTTTAACTGTTATAGACTGGGTAGTTTCGCCGGTAGACCATTTATAAGAAGCACCATCGTTGGCTGTCAGCACCAGGCTTTCCCCGGTACAAACCTGCATAGTTTTGTTAGAGCTTTTAATCTCTGCCGTTGGCAGATCGTACAGTGTAGCTATTGTGTAGCTTGATACTGGTATATCTGTTGCATTACCATCCGTTACAGTTAACACACTGTATGTTGTAGTCACATAAGGTTTTACAACAATGGTGTATTTATCTGCACTAATATTTGAAACTGTTACAGGTGTGGTGCCGTCTGTATAGGTAAAGCTCCAAGGTTGTTTACCAGTGAGTGATACCAGCAGTGTATCGCTTTCGCCCGCACAAATAGATTTGCCGCCAGTAATGCTGGCAGTAGGCAATGCGTTTACGATCAGCTTGATCGTTGTTGTAATACTACCACCACTGTTCTTAGCTGTTACAGTCATTGTATAAGTACCTACAGCTACATTATCGTTCCAGCTTACAATACCTGTTACCGGATCTATTGTTACACCTGCCGGATTGCTTCCTATCAGGAATGTACCTGTTTCCCCACCCCAGCCTACTGTAGGCGATACAGAAGAGCCTGGTGTGCTAAAGTTGGTGATGTATGTATCTTTTGAGTATGACAGTGCTGTCGGGCCTGCTACTACGGTAATGGTATAATTAACTGTAATGCTACCTGCGCTGTTTGCTGCAGTTGCTTTTACTACATACGTTCCAACAGTCAACGTATTGTTCCAACTGATGACGCCTGTTGTTGCATTGATGGTAATGGCTGCCGGCAGACTTGCCGCATTTGATATACTGAAATTTCCTGTCTCACCATGCCAGTTCACTGTAGGTGTTGCAGAGTTACCTGCTACTGCCGTTATGTTTACTGTCTTGTTGTTTGGATTATATACAAGGTTTGTCGGCGCTCCTATTACAACCGTTAACTGGTAAGTAGCAGTAATACTACCCGCAGAGTTGGTTGCTTTAACCTGTATGGTATGCACACCTAATGCAACTGTGCTGCCCCAACTGATCACGCCGGTTTTGTTATCAATAGATATACCTGCATCTACAGCATTGGTAATTGTAAATGTGCCTGCTTCACCACCCCAGTCTATTACCGGTGTTACAGACTTGCCTGTATTGCCATAGATCACCTGGGTCTTATCATTTGGCGCGTACATTGTGCCTGTTGGCGCAAGTGGTTTAACGGTAAGTACAAACACTGTAGGCGGTGTGCTGCTGCCGGAACTGTTTTTAGCAACTACATTGATATTATAAATACCAGCGAGTAGTGTACCCGTCCAGGTTATTTTACCTGTAGTTGCATTGATCGTAATACCTGCCGGTAAGCCGGTAGAGGTAATGGCAAATGTGCCTACTTCGCCGTTCCAGTTTACAGTTGGTATGTTAGAGCTTCCGCCTGTTCCATATATAACGGTTGCACCCGATGGTGTATATACGAGATTAGTTGGTATGCCTGGTTTTACATTAAACGCATACGTTGTGGTTACACTACCGGTAGAGTTGGTAGCTGAAACCGTAATACCGTATGTACCGATAGGTACTGTACCATCGCAAGTGAGTACGCCGGTAGATGCATCTATGGTAATGCCAGCCGGTAAGCCTGTAGACACAATAGCGAATGTGCCACTCTCTCCGTTCCAGTCAATGGTAGGTACTACCGATACGCCTGTTATACCAAACTGTATAGCGACTGTAGACGGACTATAAGAGAAGTTTGCCGGTGTTTTCGGATTGATCTTTATTGTAACTGTATATACTACACTCTGGCCTTTACTGTTCTTGGCTACTACATCTACTGTGTAGGTTGCTACAGGTACTATTCCATTCCAACTGATCCTGCCGTTGGTTGTATTGAATGTAAACCCTGTTGGCAAAGTTGATGTAACAGCAAATGTTCCACTCTCGCCACCCCAGTTTACAGTAGGTAGTACAGAATTGCCTGCAAGGCCATACGTACCGGAGAACGGATTGCCTGCATAAGAAACAATTACAGGCACTACTGCATTTACAGTTAAGGTAACTGTAGTAGCTGTACTTGTACCGGTACTGTTTGTGGCAACAACGTTTATGGTATATGTGCCAACAGGTACGGTATTGCTCCAACTGATCTTGCCTGTTGTTGCATCTATTGTAATACCTGTAGGTAAACCAGTGGTTGTAATGGCGAATGAACCTGCCTCGCCGCCCCAGTTGATAGTTGGTACTGCAGAACTACCCGTTGTGCCAAAATCTGCAATATAAGGGTTGCCTGCATATACAGGAGCTGAAGGCAAGCCTGGTTTTACCCTCAATGTGTAGGTGGTTTGTTGTGAGCCTGCGCTGTTAGTTGCTTTTACTGTTATCGTGTATGTACCGATAGGTACAGTATTGTTCCAACTGATGATACCGGTTGTTCCGTCTATTGTAATTCCTGCTGGCAAACCGGCAGATGTAATGGAGAATGAACCTGCCTGTCCGCTCCATGTAATAGCCGGCGTAACAGAGTTACCTGCTATGGTGAATGTAGCATCCATAACAGAAGGGGTATAAGAAAATCCGCTTGGGGCCTTTGGTGCAATGATCAACGTGTATGCATATACGTTGCTGTTTCCTTTGCTATTGGTTCCTATCACATTGATCGTATATGTGCCTACAGGAACGGTATTGCTCCATTTAAGAATACCTGTGCCACTAACGATGGTAATGCCCGATGGCAGAGATGCACTGTTGGTAATAAAAAAGGAGCCTGCTTCCCCACCCCAGTTTATAGTTGGCGTAGCAGAGTTACCTGCTACCGTATATGTGCCGGTATATGGAGAGCCAGTGTAGTTAAGATTGGTTGGCAGCAATGGTAATACTTTCAGTATAACTGCAAAAGCCACACTTGGCCCTGCACTATTCACTGCTGTTATATTGATCGTGTATGTACCTACAGGAACAGTATTGTTCCAGGTAATAACACCTGTATTTATGTTTACAGAAATACCGCCTGGTAAAGAAGCTGCATTGCCATTATTGAATGTACCGGTTTCGCCATGCCAGTTCACTGTAGGTGTACCTGAGTTACCTGCTGTACCAAAATCTGTCGTGTACGGAGAGCCTGCATACACAAGATTAGTTGGCACGTCCGGGTTTACAATAATGGAGTATGTGGTAGTTACACTACCTACAGAGTTTGCTGCTTTAATAGTCAGGTTATACGTACCCGCTGGTACAGTACCTGTCCAACTGATGACGCCAGTTGTCGCATTTATTGTAATACCCGCTGGCAATCCTGTAGTGGAAATGGAGAATGTACCATTCTGTCCTCCCCAATTAATAGATGGCACAACAGAATTCGCTGCATTGCCAAAAGTCACTGTTGAGTCTGCGGGGTTATAACTAAATGCGGAAGGCAGTTTCGCTGCAATGTTCAGCGTAACGGTTACGGTAGAGTCACCGCCCGTATTACTTGCAGTAAGCGTGATCGTATAGGCGCCTGCCGGAACTGTATTAGTCCAGGTAAGCCTGCCTGCATTGTTTACAGTAATACCTACAGGAAGTGTAGACGGCGCTATTGCAATAGTGCCTGTGTTGCAATGCCAGTTTAACACTGCTGCATTTACTGCACCTGCTGTACCGTACGTGCCGGAATAGGAAGGCTGACTATATGAAAAGTCAGCCTTAGCTGTATTAAGGGTTAGTGTGAATGTAGCCGGAGTGCTGTTGCCTCCTGAATTTTGCGCTACGACATTAATGATATACGTGCCTAGAGGAACTGCAGTTGACCAACTGATAACACCTGTTGCAGCATTGATGGCAATGCCCGCAGGTAATCCGGTATTGGTAATGCTGAATGTTCCAGTTTCACCATTCCAGTTTACTCCTGGTACAGTAGAACTGTCCGCTGTATTACAAATAGCGCTTCTGCTGGATGGTGTGTAAATTAAGTTTGTAGGTGCCGGTTGTTTTACAGTCAACGTTACTGTATCACTTGCACTTGTACCACCGGTATTGGTTGCGGTTACTGCAATTTTATATATACCGATAGGCACTGCATTGTTCCAGCTAATGATGCCGGTTACAGGGTCTATGGTAATACCGGCAACAGGCGTACTGATAATAGCAAATGTTCCGGTCTGGTTATTCCAGTTAACAGTAGGTCCATTGGATGCTCCTGCTGTACCAAATGTAGTCGTATAATTATCCGGGTTATACACCAGGTTATCAGGAGGCAATGGCAGCACCGTCAATTTAAAATGCGCTGTGGTATTACCGTTTTGATTGGTAGCTGTAACCAGCAGATCATAGTTACCTATTGGTAATGATGCAGGCCACGATATTTTACCACTACCGGAGTGAATAGTAATGCCTAATGCATTGGTCTGAATAGAGAATGTGATCGTAGTAGATGCACCGTCATCAAAACTTGCATCTTTATCTAAAGATCCCGCACCTGAGTTTACAACTATGACAGTTGAATCATACTTCAGATTTGCAGGCGGTCCTACATAAGTATATTTGCCAGGGCTTACGGCTGCAGCGCCTGTAGCCGTTTCTACCGTAACCGGGCCGGAGGTACTTACAGGTACCGTTACTGTGATGAGAGATGATGTACTGGAGATAATGGACGCACTTACACCATTTATTTTAGCTGCGGTAATGCAGTTAAAGTTTGCACCGATAATGCTTAATGTATTACCTGCAATGCCTGATGATGGAGATAAGGCTAGTATAGTGATCAGCTCTGCTTCATTGTGAAATACGTCGGCTGTATTACCATAAATATTTGCGAGGTCGGGCTTTCCATCTCCGTCAAAGTCTGCAATAGCAATATCAGTCGGACCATTACCTGTCGGAATATCTACCGGTACTTTAAATACGGGAACGCTTGTTGAAATATTTTTCAGGCACACAAAACTTCCGTCGTTTGTACCAACAGCAAGATCAGGTTTTGCATCACCATCGAGATCGCCGATAGCCAGGTGGCCTTCCAGGTCTCTTGTTCCGAATGATGTTATGTCTGATTTAACCAGTGCTACGTTACCGCTTGTACTGGTATTGGTAAATACGGAGACTGTGTTTGAAGTGGCGTTTAATACTGCAATGTCTGGCGCACCGTCGTTATTCAGGTCACCGATAGCAATGCCCGCCGGGTTGGTTCCTGTGGCAAAATTTACAGTAGCGTCAAAAACAACGTTTCCAACAACTGTTGTATTATTTCGTAACACACTGATGTTGTCTGAACCACTGTTGGATATAATAAGATCAGGCTTCCCATCTCCATCTATATCCGCAGCCGCTATATCAGCAGGTGCTGTACCTACAGCAAATGTAACAGGTGCAGCATAGCTGACACTGCCTCTTGCAGTAGAGGTGTTCAACAAAACAGATATGGTATTTGCACCTTTGTTTGCAACTGCAATATCTAATTTTCCATTACCATCAAAATCGCCAAAGACAACACTTGAAGGTGTTGCCCCGGTAGTATAATTTACTTTACCTGCGAAACTTATTGTAGTTCCCGTACTCGTATTCCGAAAGACTGAGAAGACGTTGCCTGTAGCATTGACTAATACCAGGTCTGGCTTTCCATCTCCATCTACATCACCAATGGCGCCGCCAACATAGTTGGTCGCACCGGTATTGAGTGTAGTAGTGGTAAAACTTAACGGGCTGCCCGCTGAGGTATTCCTGAACACGGTTGCGGTTGTAGCATTTTTATTAACTGTTACCAGGTCTGGCTTTCCATCCTGGTCAAAGTCTGCAGTTAATATCCGTACAGGACTGTTACCTGTAGTTAATGAGGCGTTATAAGCAAACGTGCTGCTCTTAAGTGAGTCGCATGTTGGAAATGTCTGGTTGAATAATTGCTTGCTATACGCTGTAAGGATACCATTGGTAACACTTACGGGTACGTTAGAAATACCTGCTGGTATTGCTACGGTTAATGATGTAGCGCTGGCTGATTTTACTGTAGCCTTCACTCCTCCTACTAAAACAATATTGTTGGCAGCAGTTGCATTGAACCCTGTGCCGTTTATAGTAAGCGTTGTGCTCTTACTTGCAGAAACAGGACTGATGGATGTGATGACAGGTTGCGCAAATGCAGAAACAATTGACAATAACATTACACATGCTAATAACAATGCGCGTGGGCATTGCATTACCATACGGTTTTTGAAACCAGTAGTATCAGAACTATTTCTCTTCTTACGTTTTATGGCAGAGCCGGGCAATACGGCTACATACAGGGACTGTATTGAACAATGTTTCATTGCAAATGATTTGCGTTAAACAAAAAGGCATAGCTATGCTGAAACGCACGTTGCACAAGGCACACAGCGCTATAGCACAGTGTTTAGCTGTTCAAACAAAGTCTGTATGTGTAGTTGATTTTTGCGGGTAAAAAGATGCTTTTAATGCCAGTTTGGATTAGCTGACTGACGAAACCCCGCAGCATTGCAGTTTTGGTTTTTACAAAGGATTTCATTTTTCAAAGATTTGGTTGAAACAAATTTTTATTTGGATTTACCCCTTTCGGGAAGGTTTTATTATTGGATATTAGATTTGATCTGGCAATAAATCTAATTAATTATTTTATTAATCAATAGCATTTTTTCGCCGTACAAACATTAATCATATAAACTGAGCACAAACTAAACCCAAAAGAAGATTAAAACAAAATACTTTTAAATAAAATACTTGCATTCGGGCAAAATAAAATCGTTGTTTTTACGATAATTGGATTTGTGATTTAAAATTTGAGATTTGAAACCATACTGAATATTGCAAAGGACGCAAAGAAAAACGCAGAGAAGCGCAAGAAAAATCGTGAAACGTGAATCGACAATCGTGAATAATCCTTCCTGGCTCTGCAGTTAATCTCAAAAGACGCGCAGCGGCTCATCTATGTGATCTATGTTCTCTTGAATGAATCAAATATGACTATTAATAAAAAGAGCGACACTCACCCTATGTTCCTTTGTACCTATGCTTACTATGTGTTTAAAAGACCTCGCTTCGATATTTAGCTGTTTTTACAAACATAGGAGAACGCGAAGACTATTCACGATTCACGATCCCTGGTTTCTCTTACTGTCTTTGTGCCTTAGTAGTAAATAACTTTCCGGCTCTTTGACGCATGAGCTATACCAGATCCGCTACATTTAATTCTGTATAATCTTTTACGAAGCGTATGATATTATTATATTGTCCGAATTCTTCTTTGCCATGCATTGTTGTAATTGCAACAGCTTTCATACCTGCCGCCTGCGCTGCCTCCACTCCTTTTGGTGCATCTTCAAACACTACACATTCTTCCGGTTTTACGCCAAGCCGTTCTGCGCATTTCAAAAACACTTCAGGATGTGGCTTACTGATCGCTACGTCATCTGCGCTTACGATAACGGGGAAATATTCGCGCAGTTTTAAATTATCCAACACGAAATCAATATTGAAAGGAATAGCTGCAGTGCCGATAGCCATTTGTATGTTAGCCCTGGAGGTTTCTTCCAAAAAAGCATTCAACCCATCAATCAGTTTCAAGTGTGGCAAAAATGCAGCCTGGTAACGGCGTTCTTTTTCCATTGACCACTTATCCATTTCTTCTTTGGTAAATTTTCCTTCGCCGAAAATGCGAATGAGCAATTCATCATTTTTGCCGTACATCTGTGCATTTACCTGCTCACGCGTAAGCCCGGCTTTGAGGTCATCGTTCAGAAGATTAAACCACGCTACTGAATGATAGCTCATATCGTCGATCATCGTTCCGTTCATGTCGAAGAGAAATGCCTTGATGCTCATTTTCGTAAAATTTGCCGCAAAGGTAGGTAGTTACTGTTTATGGGCAACCTGTCCTGTCCTTTGGTTTCAAAGTTTCAATTGTTTCATTTGAAACCCTGAAACCTTGAAACTTTGAAACGGGGCTATTAATCACTTATCTTTACGCCCAAACTTAACCATTTGTTTATGTTACGAATAGGGGCTTTTGGCGTGGGCCATCTGGGGAAATTTCATTTGAATAACTGGAAGGATATAGAGGATGTGGAGGTTGTGGGTTTTTACGATCCCAATGATGAGGCCGCAAATGAGGTAGCTGCGAAATACACTCTGAAACGTTATACTGATCCGCTTGAATTATTACAACAGGTAGACGCTGTAGATATTGTAGCGCCTACTAACCACCATTTTGAACTATGTGAAATGGCTATCCGAAATGGCAAGCACATTTTCGTAGAAAAGCCGTTGGCTAATACAATGGAGGAAGCGCGCCAACTAGTTGCTATGGCGCGTGAGGCGAATATAAAAGTGCAGGTAGGCCACGTAGAGCGTTTCAATCCTGCATACCAGGCTGTAGCTGCTATGCAACTTAACCCGATGTTCATAGAGGTACATCGTCTTGCACAGTTTAACCCGCGCGGTACGGAGGTGAGTGTGATCCTCGACCTGATGATCCACGATATTGATATTATATTGAGCCTGGTGAAGAGTGATGTAAAACATATCTCTGCAAGCGGTGTTGCGGTAATGACAGACACACCGGACATTGCAAACGTGCGTATCGAATTTAATAACGGTTGTGTAGCTAACTTAACCAGCAGCCGCATCAGCATGAAAAAAATGCGTAAGATGCGTTTGTTCCAGAAGGATGCTTACATCGGTATTGATTTCCTGGAAAAGAAGACAGAGATCATCAAACTGAAACAGCCGGGCGATGAGAATAGTTTTTCTTTTGACCTGGAAACACCGAGCGGCAAGAAGACAATTGCAATTGCAAACCCGGAAGTAAAACAAACAAACGCGATCAAAACAGAATTGCAAGCTTTTGTTGATGCAATCGTGCAGAACAAACCTCCTGTAGTAAGTGAGATAGATGGCTATCTCGCTATGGAAGTGGCGCATAAGATATTGGAGAAGATTAGTAATACGAGCATATTGGTTTAGGATAAGTACTAATTACGAAGTACAAGGTACGAAGTGAAGCGAGCGGTTGACTATTCATCAACCGCTCGCTTTTTTAGTAGACTTACTTTATCGTTGATTGTTCCCTAAATCCTGCATCGCTGTTCGACATGTTCCGAAGGGCATGTCGAACCAAGATAACACGGATTTAGAATCCGTATTATAAAAGGATATACATCCTTTTTATCTGGAGTTCGACATGCGCTGCGCTAACATGTCGAACAGCAACCCGTAAATTTCTTGGTGATACTTTTTGTCTTCGTGCCTTAGTGGTTCCGCCCTTCCAATATTTTTTCTGCTATGATCAGATCTACAGGTCTTGTGATCTTGATGTTATCGTACTCTCCGTCGATGAGATATACTTTCTGTTTGTTGTGTTCTACAACAGTAGCTTCGTCTGTAAATGCCGGCGTGTACGCCTGCTCAAACGCAGGTAATAAGATATGACTTAAAAATGTCTGAGGTGTTTGAATAATGCGGATATTATCGCGGTTGGCAGCAGTATGTTCATCTCCATTCGTAATGCGGATACTGTCTGTAGCAGTAACTGCGGGTATGGCACTCCCCTTTTCTATAGCTTGCTCGTAACATTTACGGATAAGTGTTTCCGATATCATGCAGCGTACGCCATCATGTACAAAAACAACTGCGGCTTCTTTTACTTTTTGTAACCCATTTTTTACAGAGTGAAAGCGCGTTTCTCCTCCTGTAACTAATTGTACACGGTCGCTAGCGTGTAATGTATGGGCTATCTCCTGCCCTTGTTGCAAATGTGCTTCAGGGAGTACTAATACAATTTGCAGATCATCATACGCACGCAGAAACGCGCGCATGGTGTGCCACAGTAACGGCTTGCCTTGTAGCAACAGGAATTGCTTGGGCACTTCTGCGCCCATTCTTGTACCAGAACCGCCTGCAACTATGATGGCTATTTTCTTCATGCTAAATAAGCCGCAAACTAAATCAGTTCCTGCAACTTAGCAACTACTGCATCAATTTCCTGCTGCGTGTTGTGTTTGCTGAAGGAGAAGCGTACTGTAACCTGGTTAGGATTATTGTTGATAGCGCGTATTACGTGGCTGCCGGCATCGGCGCCGCTGGTGCAGGCGCTACCGCCAGATGCACAGATATTATTAATATCGAGATTGAAGAGGATCATCTCGCTTTTCTCCGTTTTAGGGAAGCTTACGCTCAGTACGGTGTATAAGCTGCGTCCCAAAGGATCGCCGTTGAACGCGACACCTTTAATGTGTTTTTTGAGCTGCTCCATCATATACACTTTCAGTGATTTGATGTAGGCGCTGTCTTTTTCGTGGTCTGCGCTGGCTAATTCAAGAGCTTTTGCAAAGCCTACAATACCGTAGAGGTTTTCTGTACCTGCCCGCATGTTACGCTCTTGCGAACCGCCATGCACAAACGGTGTGATCTTTACGTTCTCGTTGATGTATAAGATACCTACGCCTTTAGGGCCATGAAATTTATGTCCTGCACCTGTAATAAAATGTACGGGCGTATTGCGAAGATCAAAAGGAAAATGTCCTACTGTCTGAACAGTATCGCTGTGGAAGATGGCTCCGTATAATTTACACAGTTCACCCACCGCAAAGATGTCCAGCATATTACCAACTTCGTTGTTTGCGTGCATGAGTGTAACGAGACTTTTCTCGCTGCTTTCTGCCAGCAAACGCTCTAGGTCTTCCATGTCTACGTGACCGTTTGGCAACAGTTTTACATAGCTCAATGCGGCTTCGCCTGTATGGTGTAAATGCTCTACTGTATGTAATGTAGCATGATGCTCTATAGAAGAAGAAATAATGTGTTTACAACCGAGGTCACGCACGGCTGCTGTGATAGCTGTATTGCTGCTTTCCGTACCGCCGCTGGTGAAAAAGATCTCTGCCGGATGCGCGTTTAGTGTTTTGGCAACAAACTTTCGGGCGTTTTCTATGGCCAGGCGGCTTTCCCTGCCGTAGCTATAGATGGAGGACGGATTACCGAAGTTGGTTGTCAAATAAGGCATCATTGCTTCCAAAACCACTGAATCTAAGGGAGTTGTAGCTGCATTATCAAGATAAATTCTGTTCATGGCGTAAAGTCTTTTCCACTCTTGTTTCTGAGAAAGCGCAAAAATAATCAATCTCTGTGATGTAGAAATGCAAAACAACCAAATGTGAGGGATTTTACTATAACTATCTAGCTTATAGTCAATAGTTTATAAAGTTTATAGGGTTTGTAGAGTAATGGGGATGTATGATGTTAGATGTACGATGTAATGTGATTCGCTAACTGCCAGACATGCCCCAGCACTGCTCGATATGTTAGCGTAGCGTAAATCGAGGAAATATTTAGCCCTATACAGAATCCTGACAGGTCTTAAAGACCTGTCAGGATTTGTGAAACACATGCTCCAATGCTATTCGACATGTTAACACAGCGCATGTCGAACAGCATAGTAAATGATAAATGAAAGATAAATAAAGAACTTACTGTACAAGTGTGCGACGCAACAGGCGATGCGCTGAGATACAAATGCCCGGACAATATCCATACTACCTTAAACGAAAAGAGACTCACACTTGTGAGCCTCTCTAATACTTTACATCATACATCTACCATCATACATTGCTTACATGCTTTCTCTTATATCCTGCATGATCCTTCTCGCAATGTTGTCTGCTGTAGTTTCGAAATTACTTTCAGAGTAGATGCGGATAATAGGTTCTGTATTGCTGGTGCGCAGGTGTACCCAATCGTTATCAAATTCTATTTTTAAACCGTCTTCTTTATTGATCGGGTTGTGTTTATATTTTTCACTGATATGTTCAAAGATCTTGTTAATGTCAAAACCGTTTTTCAACTCGATCTTGTTTTTGCTCATAAAGTAGTCAGGGTAAGATCCGCGCAATTGTTTAGCGCTTTTCTTAGACTGCGCCAGGTATGTCAGGAACAATGCAATACCGATAAGTGCATCGCGGCCATAATGCAGATCTGGTACAATGATACCACCGTTACCCTCACCACCTATTACTGCATTTACTGCTTTCATTTTGGTTACTACATTCACCTCTCCTACTGCGCTTGGAAAATACTCGCCACCATGCTTAAGGGTTATATCTTTCAATGCACGTGTGGAAGACATGTTGCTTACGGTGTTTCCTTTCCTATGCTGCAGTATATAATCCGCAACGGCTACAAGCGTATATTCTTCTCCAAACAAAGAACCATCTTCACAAACGAAGCAAAGGCGGTCTACATCCGGGTCTACGGCAATGCCTAAGTCTGCCTGCTGCCTGTCTACCTCATTGCATAGCTGCGTTAGGTGCTGGGGCAATGGCTCCGGGTTGTGTGCAAACTTGCCGTTCACTTCTTCGTTTAACACTATTACATCTTTTACACCCAAAGCTTTCAACAATGCAGGTACTGCAATGGCGCCTGTGCTGTTGATAGCATCTATAACAATTTTAAACTTGCGTTTTTTAATTGCAGCTACGTCTACGAGTGGATAGTTGAGCACTGCTTCAATGTGCTTATCCAGCAATGTTTCGTTGCGTGTATAAGTACCAAGCTTATCTACGTTGGCGAAATTGAAATCTTCATTGGCTGCCAGCTCTAATACTTTAGCGCCGTCTGCTGCACTGATAAACTCACCTTCGTGGTTAAGTAATTTAAGGGCGTTCCACTCTTTTGGATTGTGGCTGGCTGTGAGGATAATACCGCCTGCGGCATTCTCAAATTTAACCGCCATTTCTACTGTGGGTGTGGTGCTGAGGTCAAGGTCTACAACGTCGATACCTAATGCATTTAGTGTGCTGATAACAAGTCGTTGTACCATTTCTCCACTGATCCTGCCGTCGCGGCCTATGACTACTTTTTTGTTAGAAGGGTTCTGCTCCATTAACCAGGTTCCGTAAGCAGCGGTGAATTTTACTACATCCAATGGACTGAGTGTTTCTCCCGGTTTTCCGCCAATAGTTCCCCTGATGCCGGATATACTTTTAATTAAAGACATAAGTTACTTTGCTAGTGTTTCGTACGGACAAACATACTGGAAAAAATCAAAAAATGCCGTGAGATTTCACACCGATATGCTAAAAAGCGGGTTATATGAAGATTATTTTTTTACTGTATGCTGAATTGCCGCTTCTGGCAATACATTTGCAGATATTTGCCAATTATGCAAGAGAAGCCGTGGTACGAAAACTGGTTCAATTCCCCTTATTATCATATCCTTTACAACAACAGGGATGAGAGTGAGGCGTTTAAATTTATAGGTAAGCTGATCCACTCACTGAACCCATCGCCTTCCAGCAAGATGCTGGATGTGGCTTGTGGCAAAGGCCGGCATAGCAGGGCGCTGTATGAAATGGGGTTTGATGTAACGGGGATAGACCTGGCACATGATTCTATAGAGGAAGCCAAAAAGTTTGAAGCGGATAAGCTGCATTTCTATCAGCATGATATGCGTTTGCCTTTTCGTGTGAATTATTTTGACTATGCGTTCAATTTTTTTACAAGTTTTGGCTATTTTAAAACGCAGCGTGAGCATGATAATGCGATCCGTACTATTGCTCATAGCCTGAATAAGGATGGTTTGTTTATCATAGATTACCTAAACGTACATTATGCCGAGGATCACCTGGTAAAGAGTGAACAGAAGAAGATAGATGATGTTACGTTTAACATTACGCGCTGGGATGATGAGGATCACTTTTACAAACAGATACAGATAGAGGTGGATGGTAAAACATTGCCTTATTTTTTCCGTGAGAAGGTGGCTAAGTTTTCCCTGGGTGATTTTACAGATATGCTGTCTTACCAATATATGCAGGTGCAGGATGTGTATGGTGATTATCAACTGGGGCACTATGATGTGCGTAAATCTCCAAGAATGATCATTGTGGCAAAGAAAACACCGAGATAACTATATTGATTTGAGATTTGAGATTACACATTTGAGATGGTTTTAGATTTGAAACGCCCTCATTTCAAATCTAAAATTTCAAATCTCAAATCTTCTTACCCGCTACTTCATCCCTACGTCAGCAACATATTATAATAGTAAAGCATATTCCCTGCATCCAAAATGCAGTAATATTGGTTGATCAGAATTATTACTCACAACCAAACTATTTGTATGCCATTGAAAAAAAGTATTTCGTTTTGGGCAATCGTTTGTGCCTGCTTGCTGGCGCTCTGCCACTCCCCTGTTTTAGCACAAAAGAATAAATCTAAGTTCAGCGTTATTGGTTTCTATACTGCCAAGAGTGACCTGGCACATATCAGTTTTGTACATGAGGCGAACAAATGGTTTAGCCAGATGGCACAGGAGCATCATTTTACGTATGACTCTACGAATGACTGGAGCAATATGAACCCTGGTTTTCTTGCTAAATACAAGGTTGTATTGTTCCTGGATACGAGGCCGGAGGATTCTTTGCAGCGTGTTGCGTTTCAGCAATACATGGAAAAGGGTGGCGCCTGGATGGGGTTTCACTTCTCTGCGTTTGCCTTAACCCCTTCAGCCTATCCACAAAACTGGGACTGGTATCATAAAACATTCCTGGGTTCTGACCAATATGGCAGTAATACATGGCGTCCTACGTCAGCAGTGCTGACGGTGGAGAATAAAAAGTATGCGTTTACGAAAAATATGCCTGATACTTTTTCTGCTGCACCTAATGAATGGTACAGGTGGAGTGGCGACCTGAAGGCAAACCCTGATATAGATATTTTACTATCTATTAACCCCGTGAGTTTCCCTTTAGGCACCGGCCCTAAACAGCATGAAATATGGCATAGCGGCTACTACCCTGTTGCCTGGAAAAACAAGCATTACAAAATGGTGTACATCAATATGGGGCATAATGATATGGACTATGGCAAAACAAACCAATCATTATCTTCTACGTTTAGCAGCAAATGGGAAAGCAATTTTATATTGAATGGGTTGTTGTGGTTGGGGAAGTAATGGTTTAATGGTTGCATGGTTATATTGTTTAATTGCTATAAATGCAGAAATGCCATATCTGTCAGATATGGCATTTCTATTAACAATATAACCATGCAACCATTAAACCATTTACTCCGTCCTCAAGCTCTTTACGGGATTCATCAACGCGGCTTTGATACTTTGGTAGCTAACGGTTAATAATGTGATGAGCATAGCGCCAAACGCAGTAAGGGCAAAGATCCACCACGCTAAGCCAGAACGATATGTGTAATGCTGAAGCCAATTGTGCATAAGATAGTATGACAATGGTATGGCAATGAGCGTAGCAACGATCACTAGTATTACAAAGTCTTTGGAGAGCAATCCCCACAGGTTAAATACAGATGCACCGAGTACTTTACGCACACCAATCTCTTTGGTGCGCTGCTCTGCCATGAATGTTGCCATACCAAACAGGCCAAGGCAACTAATAAAGACTGCAAGAATGGCAAAGAAGCTGGCTAGCTTACCGATGCGCTCTTCATCCCCAAACTTCTTGCTATATTGATCATCTACAAATTTGTAGGAGAAGGGTTCTGCAGGAGAATACTTTTTACAGATTGCTTCTATCTTAGACAGCGCTTCCGCCATGCTTACATTCGGATTTACCCGCACAAGCATATTACCACCACTCCTTTTAGGATTCATGTAAAAGATGGTTTGCTTTACAGGCTCGTAAGGCGATTGCATCACCATATCTTTCACCACTCCTATAACGGTTATCTTCTCGTTATCCCACATGAATGCTTGTCCGACCGGGTTTTTCAATCCCATATATTTCACCGCTTTTTCGTTGAGCACAACGGAGTTGGAATCAGAGATATCTTCTGCGTAAAAATCACGGCCGCCTACAAACTGCCAGCCAATTGTATTGCCATATTCGGGCGTTATACGGATGGTTGCAAAATCATCTGTCATGCCGGGTGGTTTGCCAGGCCACTGAAAACCACTGTTATTGCTGGTTACTTCTGTCGGGTTGCTGGAGGACTCTGCCATGTTGGAAACCACTCCGGAAGCAATGAGGTCGTTTTTGAAAGGAGCAAAATTCTTATGCAGGTCTTCCGTTGCAACAGGCAGGTAAAGCAACCCGTTCCTGTTATAACCTACCGGCCTGTCTTTTGCAAATTGTATTTGCTTGAACACTACAATTGTCCCTATGATAAGGATGATAGAAACGGAGAACTGTAACACCACTAAAACCTTACGGGGCAATGCGGCAAAACGACCCGCTTTAAAGGTCCCCTTCAATACTTTTACCGGCTGAAAAGAGGATAGATACAAGGCTGGATAGCTACCTGCTACCAAACCTGTGAATAGTGTAAACCCTATGCCTATCAGCCAGAACACAGGATTGGTCCATAAGAAATCTGTACGCTTATCTGCTACACTATTGAAGAATGGCAATATCAGCCTGGCAAGTACCAGTGCAAATACAAATGCAAACAATGCCATTAATATAGATTCTATAAAAAACTGCCTGATAATATCACCACGGAGTGAACCTACTGCTTTACGTATGCCAACTTCTTTCGCACGTTGCTCACTACGCGCGGTACTAAGGTTCATAAAATTGATACAGGCGAGCAGCAGCACAAAGATACCTATGATACCAAACAGCCATACATACTGTATGCGTCCGCCTACTAAAACACCATTTTTATACTCACTACGCAAGTGCCAGTCACTCATGGGTTGTAAAAATATGCGGGGATTGAACGCTTTTGTGTCTGCATCTACTCTATTATATTTTGCATCCCTTATACGTTGAGATACTTTTTGCATATCTGCATTATCATTCACCTGTACATATAGCTGGAATGAATTATTACCCCAATGCAAATTTATATTAGGGTTTTGCTGCGTCATATAATAACTCCATGGAAGGATGAACAATAACTCATTAAGCGAAGTATTGTACGGCAGGTCTTCATACACCCCTGTTACTTTAAAATTGTCCTTATTATCTACAAGTACAGTTTTGTTCATTGGATCTTCATTGCCGAATAGTGCTTTTGCAACACTTGCAGCCAACAGGATAGACGATTGATCTTTCAAACCATTCCGTGCGCCTTTCACCATATTCAGCGTGAGCATTTCAGGCGCTTCAGGCTCCATATAGTTTCCGGTAAATTTGATCTTCTTATCGCCTACAGTTAAAATATGGTTCCATGTCCATGAAGAAAGTACGATGTGTTTAAAATCACTACCATATGTTTTGCGAAGCTCCTCGCCGAGGGGTACTGGTATTGCCTGCCCTGTACTAATTTCTCCATTGAATGTTTGGTTTTGTCTTACCTGTGCAATACGATCGTAATGCTGGTGATATTTATCGTACGACACTTCATCCCATATCCACAAGCCGATCAGCAATGCAACCGCCATACCTACAGACAGGCCAACAATGTTGATCAGCGAAATGCTTTTGTTTTTGCGGAGATTGCGTAGGGCAACTTTCAGATAGTTTTTAAACATGCAGGCAAATTTGAAATTTGATATTTAAGATTTGAGATGTATGGCATCAATCCTCTCATACGTCATACCTTATGCCTTTTTACCTCACGCTTATTGCTAACTAGTACAATGCCATTTCACTAAACAACTCATAATGAAAGAGTTAAATCATTTTTCACTAGCCCGACTGTACGGTTATGATACAGCACCCGTACGTTTTTTATAAGATTACGCCCGGTCTCTGCCATTGCAATATATAGACATAGCCGATAAGCCAGGAAACCGGCAATGCCATTAAGCATAGTCCCTACCCACGGGGTCATCACAATGGGAGTTCTTCCTTGTGAATGCTTTGTAGACTTTGTGTTTAACTTAAAATGAGAAGATTGGAATGGGCTCTACATTTCACAACTACTATTCATGCAAAAGACCCAATTCCAGCATGGCATAAAAAAAGCAGGTTAGATGTCCGTTTGCCAATATTTCTTTATGAAGCACTTTGTAAACCGCCTCTGCCAGTGGCATTTTTATAACCTCAATATTTTCTTCGGGATCTGCAGGTAGCTTATTCTGCAGGGTACCTCCTGTTGCAAGAAACATATATAATTTATTGCTGCTAATGTGTGGGCTAAGACAGGTGACACCCAATGGTTTTATATTGCTAAAACTATACCCTGTTTCTTCAGACAATTCTCTTGCTATACAGGCCTCCATAGAGGCATCATTTTTTTCCACCGTACCTCCGGGCAATTCTATTACATATTCATTGCAGGCATACCGGTACTGTTTTACGAGTAAAACATTTCCTTCCCTATCCAATGCAACAGCATTTGCACAATCCGGCAGATCAAAAACATAATGGGTGCATAACACATTGCTATCCGGCAACAGGTATTCATCCAATCGGAGTGATAATTTTCTTGTTTGAAAAATTTCCTGGGATGCAATAATCTTAAGGTCTGTCTTATTCATATACGCAGGTTTAAAAAGCGGGTAAATGCTGAAGCACTTTAGGTATTACTAGTTTAAACCAGGGAGTAAATTTTCCAGGGTCTGCGTCTATTTGTTTTTGAAGTGCAGGAAGAGAGACATAGATGAAATCGTCTGCTTCTATGGGATTCAACAAGGGGGCTTCATTATATTTTCCAAAATAAATATGCCCGTATTCGTTTTCTACCAACCCATTGCTCAACTCTGTGCGGTATCTGAAATCAAACTGTTGCTCCAGCGGGCAGGCTATTCCCATTTCCTCTGACAAACGGCGCATTGCAGCATTGAGAGAGTCCTCCCCGGGCAAGGGATGCCCGCAACAGGTGTTAGTCCACAAGCCACCACAGTGATACTTTGATGCAGCCCGCTTCTGCATCAGCAGATTACGCTGATCGTCAAATATGTACACTGAAATAGCACGATGAAGGGCTCCTTTCTGATGCGCTTCCAACTTCTCCATAGTTCCTACAGGTGTATTATTTTCATCCACCAGGATCACATGTATCGTTTCGTGTGACATAACATTTATTGGATTATAAAAAAAGATAGTCTACAACCATACCTATTGCTTTGTTTAAAACGACTATCTCTACTACGGATTTTTAATTCAATAAAAAGAGATACATCCGGTCAGCTTGCTTCTCACAGTGTTTTCTAATATTCTATCTGAGCATTGTGACCTACGCACAAAGCCAAGAGCAAGAGGCGCTTGCCCGTCTATCCACATATTATACATATTCCTTTTATTTTCCCTACCCTTGCGCTATCTTCGCAGCGCTTTCGGTTTAGTGGCAATGCACTGTTGCCATTAATTAAAAGGGAATCCGGTGTAAATCCGGAGCTGTCCCGCAGCTGTAAGTTTCAATGGAGCATTTACTCCGCTGCTGATTTTCTACAACGCCACTGTCCGCCAGAAAGGACGGGAAGGCCAGTCAGCAGGAAACGAGCCAGAAGACCTGCCTCAAGCATTAGCAATTCATAGCTTTCGGGGATTGAAGCTAGAATGAGACAAACTATTTGTTCTCACATTTTTCCCGCTTAAGTTATGCTTGGCTGTTCACAACAGTCTGGGCATGGATAGGCATTGTATAGCGCCATTGCATTTGTGTAAGACAAAGTACTTGTTGCATGCAGCCACCGTTCAGCCTGTTGATGCTATTTGTTTTTATCAACTAAAAAATAAATACAATGTTGCGCAGGCGTTTTTCTTTTGACTTAGTTCCTTTGATCGTTAGTGCATGTTTATTGTCTGTATCGTGCAAGAAAAATGATGCAACACCAGAACAACAATCGCGCGGCAAATATGAGAATGGCTTTTTCATTGTAAACGAAGGCTGGTTTGGACATGAGAATGGTAGTGTCAATTTCTATGCGTATGGTGCAGATACATTGCAGACGCGTGTATTCCAGGTGGAGAATCCTGGTAAAGACCTGGGCGTAACTACAGAGTATGCTACTATACACAATGGCAAACTATACCTCGTATCTAAGCAAGGCGCATTTGTAGCTGCAGATGCTTATACACTGAAAGAAACAAACAGGCTGGATAAGTTGCCTGCTGATGGCCGTGCCTTCTTAGGTCTGGATGAGAATACTGCTTTATTAAGTACTGCTAACGGTATTTATCTCTTCAACCTGAAAACATTTACGCCGGGCTCTACGCTGTCTACCGTTACAGGACAGGTAGGCGATATGGCGAAAGCAAATGGCAGTATTTATATCAGCCAGTCCAGCGGTGTAAGTATCCTGGATGCGAACAGCTATGCTTTACAGAAAAAATATGCCGGTCTTATACAAGGATTTACTGTAGCAAAAGATGGCGCTATATGGACTACAAACAGTAAAGGCCTGGTACGCTTCAACACGCAAACACTGGATACGACACAGGTAATACTTCCATTCACTTCTTATGGTAGCTGGTTTGCATGGAATGCGTTATCCCCTGTTGCATCTTCTAAAGAGGCGGCTCTGTTTATGGCAAAAGTGGCATCGTACGGTGCTGGTGGTAATACAATTTATAAATACACTGAAGGTGATATTAACTCTGTGCAGAATCCATTCATCACAGTACCGAACGGCCAATCATTCTATGGCGCAGCATTACGTTATGATGCGAAGAAGAACCAACTGGTTGTAACGACTGTACTGACGGGATACCAGGAAAACCACCTGCTGTTCTATGATGCTACAACAGGAACGTTGCTGAAGGACGTTACGTATAATGGTTATTATTTTCCTGCACTGCCAATTTTTAATAAATAATGCGCAGGCTGGGTATCAATATGATTGCATGGCTGTGTGTAACACATATATGTTATGCACAGCAACGTGACACAACGCACGTACATGTACTACAGGAGGTAAAAGTAAAAGCTTCGACTCCCCTTACCCCAGCTTCGCCTGTGACACCTTCACAAGTGTTAACGGGTGAAGCTTTACAGCGAATGAACAGCCTGAGTGTGGCAGACGCTATGCGCTATTTTTCCGGCATACAACTAAAGGACTATGGCGGTATTGGCGGACTGAAGACGGTGAACATACGTAGTATGGGCACCAACCATACTGGTGTTTTTTATGATGGCATACAATTAGGCAATGCGCAGAACGGACAGGTAGATCTTGGCAAGTTTTCGCTGGACAATATGGAACAGGTGGCTTTGTACAATGGGCAAAAGAGTACATTGTTTCAACCTGCAAAGGGTTTTGCGAATGCGGGCTCTATCTATATGCAATCCCGCAAACCTCACTTTACCGGTGACAAGCAAACGCATGTGCGCGTGCAGATGAAAGCAGGTTCATTTGGTTTGCTCGATCCGTCTGTATTATTTGAACAGAAGATCAACCAACGCATATCTGCAAGTGTAAGCACTGAATATATTTATGCTGATGGCAAATACAAATTCCGTTATACTAACGGTGTGTATGATACAATCGCCATCCGGCATAATGCGGATATAACTGCACTTCGTATAGAGGCCGGACTAAACGGTAACTCCACAAGCGGAAATACTGAATGGAATATAAAAGCGTATAGCTACCGCTCTGAACGTGGCTTACCGGGCGCAATTGTAAACAATGTATTCTCTCATCCGCAAAGACAGTGGGATAATAATTTTTTCTTACAATCTTCTTACAGGAATAAAATATCGCGCTGGTATCAGCTATTGTTGAATGCTAAATATGCCAACGATTATACACGCTACCTGGATCCGGACAGCACGGCGATGTACACAGACAATACGTACAAACAAAAGGAATGGTATTTTTCTGCGGCAAACCTCTTCACCATCACACCGTGGTGGCAAGCCTCTTTTGCTGCCGACTTACAATACAACACGATGGATGCTGACCTGAAATATTTTGCTTATCCATCGCGCTATACAACTTTACTGGCATTGGCGACAGAAGTTCGTTTACGAAAGTTGACCATACAAGGCAACTTGCTAGGCACGTTTGTAAACGAGCAAGTAAAAATGATGACGGGTGCAGGCAACGCTCAGCAAATAACGCCAACTATCCTTGCTGCATTCGAGCCTTTTGACAGTTGTGGTTTGCAATTGCGGGCATTTTACAAACGTATATTCAGAATGCCTACGTTCAACGATCTGTATTATACATTCATCGGCAACACGAATTTAAAACCGGAATACACCACGCAATATGATGTTGGTGTAAGCTATAGCAAACCTTCATCCACTTCCCGCTGGCAGTCCTTCAGCATACAGGCAGATGCTTATTATAACCGTGTTACGGATAAGATCATTGCCATACCTACTGCCAATCTTTTTCGCTGGACGATGATCAATCTGGGCAGGGTTGACATTAAGGGCATTGATGTAAATGCTGTAAGCAGCTGGCTTTTACAAAAAGAACTGGGTTTACAAACACGCATTACTTACACTTACCAGCAGGCACAGGATATGACTTACCTGGGCACTCAGTTTTACAAAGACCAGATCCCGTATATACCATGGCACAGTGGCTCGGCTATTATTGGACTGCTGTATAAAAAGGAATGGGGACTGAACTATAGTTTCATTTACACGGGTGAACGTTACAGCCAGAAAGCAAACATACCGGTGAATCATTTAGAGCCGTGGTACACGCATGACCTTTCTCTAACATGGAAGCATGGCATTCGGAAAACAGTGGTGCAGGTAAGCGCTGAAGTAAATAACGTGTTCAACCAATATTATGATGTTGTAATTAATTACCCAATGCCGGGAAGAAATTTCCGTTTCAGTGCGGCGGTTAATTTTTAATCTATAAAAACAATACAAATATGTCATCTCACATGTGCAGGTTTTTACTCTTCTTGCTGTTTACAAGCAGTATGGTCGCATGCAGGAAAGACCCGGCTGTATCACCGTCTGATGAGGAGTATGTAGATAAACCAGATACATTACCCTCGTCGTATGCAGGCTTCTATGTACTGAATGAAGGTAATATGGGAAGCAACAAAGCATCGATCGATTTTTATAATTACAACACGGGTGTGTATAAGCGAAATATTTATAGTGAGGCAAACCCTGATGTGGTGAAGGAACTGGGTGATGTCGGCAATGACATCCAGGTTTATGGAAGCAAGGCTTATGCGGTGATCAATATGTCTAACAAGGTAGAGGTGTTTGACGCATACACCATAAAACGCATTGGGCAGATTGAGGTCCCAAACTGTCGCTATGTAACTTTCTATAAAGGGAAAGCATACGTAAGCTCGTATGCCGGTTATGTAGGCGACCCGGCGTCTCCACTTGGTTATGTAGCAGAGATAGACACAGCCTCGCTAAAAATAACGCGTACAGCAACTGTAGGTTACCAACCGGAGGAAATGGAGATCGTAAAGGGTAAATTATATGTAGCCAACTCCGGTGGCTATCGCTACCCCAACTATGACAGAACTGTTTCTGTAATAGACCTCGCCACATTTAAAGAGACGAAGAAAATTGATGTGGCGATTAACCTTGACCGCATTAAGAAGGATGCGTATGGCGACTTGTATGTTACCTCGCGTGGCGATTATTTTGATATTGGCTCCAAACTTTTCATCATAGATACGAAAACGGATAAGGTTAAGGACTCTTTACCTATTGCAGCCAGCAACCTGGCTATACAGGGTGACTCAGCATATATATACAGCGTGGAATGGAACAATACTGCCGGTGGAAATACGATTTCTTATGCGATCGTAAATGTAAAAACGGAGTCAATAGTTACACGAAACTTTATTACGGATGGTACAGATAAGCAGATCCAGATCCCTTACGGATTACTGATCAATCCACTAACCCATGATATCTATATCGCTGACGCGAAAGATTATGTAACCCCTGGTACACTTTATTGTTTTGACAAAACAGGTAAACTGAAATGGAGGGTAACTACTGGTGATATACCGGGACACTTTGCACTCTTGCGTAATTAATCATTAATCTATAATCGATTTTAAGTCTAATGAACATCAAAATGAAACAATTAATCCTTGCCTTTATTGGCGCTACAGTTTTATTCATTGCTGCCTGTAAGAAAAATGACGCACCTCCTACGCCGCAAGTGGCATTATCAGTAAGCGGAGATACGGTTTATTTATCGTCAGTAGATAGTCTTGTTATAAAATCTGCCGTGATCAATGGAGCTAGTGCAACAACTAAATGGTATGTGAATGACTCCCTGGTATCGAACATCGCGTCAGTAGTATTGAAAAATTTATTGGCAGGTACATATAAAGTGCAGGTAACTGCGACGAATGAAAGTGGCGTATTTAAACGCACTATCATAGTAATTGTAGATGCACCGCTGCGCCCGGTAACAGCTACCAGTAGTAAATACATTAGCCAGATTATCGACTTCCTGCCTGCACCAGGACAGTTTGTAAACGAGGTAAACATTTCCAGCCCTACTGCTGCGCAAAAACTGATAGGCAGTACAAGCAATCTTGTATCACTTGGCGGTTATGGTGGCTATATCATTTTTGGGTTTGATCACTCTATCGCAAACCGTACAGGCTATGATCTTGCGATCTATGGCAACCCGCTGGCACCACCAAGCGAATGGTCTGAGCCGGGCATTGTAATGGTAAGCCAGGACGTAAATGGTAACGGCAAGGCGGATGACCCATGGTATGAATTAGCTGGCAGTGAATACAACGACCCTACGACGATTAAAAATTACAGCGTTACGTACTATAATCCGGGTGACTATAAGAATGTACCCTGGAAGGATAATAAGGGTAACACCGGCGCAGTAGAGATCAATGCATTTCACAAGCATAATTTCTACCCTTTGTTCGCACCTAACCAGGACTCTATCACATTTACCGGAACGGTTATGCGTAATACTTTCGGCCAAATGACGGGTTCCAGCATTTACATCAACGGCGGCTTCCCTTGGGGCTATGTAGATAACTGGTCTTCCGGTGACAACTACGCTCAAAACAGGTATAACTCATTTGACATTTCCTGGGCTGTAGATGCAAAGGGTAACAAGGTGGCTTTAAAGAGTGTCGACTTTGTGAAGGTCTATACAGGTCAGAACTCTAGAGGCAATACGTTACTTGGTGAAATATCTACCGAGGTAAAAGGTGCTGTCGACCTGAACATACCATAAAATTAATAACCTATGCACTTTTAAAAAGCTCCACGGGGTACGTGGAGCTTTTTTAAAGTTTATGCAATAATTTGTGTTCGTTACCTTTTCTCAGAGTATTATCATCTACAGCGTTATTAATCATTAAACCACGGATAATGGTATTCGTTTAAAAAAACAAAAAAGTCATCCGCTCTTCCTATCATAAACGAATCACACTTACATTTAGTCAAATCGTATTTAAACACAGTATCCACCCCATTTACTTTCAATTGCACCTTTATGACATTTTTAGAAGTCCAATATCGCCCAATAAACATCCCATACGCTCCATTACCTATATACCTCCTTCTCTCCTGGTATGCAAAAGAATCATCTATTTTTATATAGAAATCTGAATAATAGCCAGACATTCTGTACAGATTAACAGGTCGTTTTTCTTCATTTTTAAATGAAAGGGATACAAGAATTATAGCACAGAAAAATATTGCCTTTAGCTTCATTGTTTCAATTTATTATACCTGATTTCAGATTCATTAAATTTTGCAAAAAATACTGTCAAGATGTAGTCTAACTAATGAAAATGCCTTAAACAGTTTAATACAGAATCATAGACCAGTAAAGAATCAGCAATTTTGTAATTAAACATCGCAGCGTCTTTCTTCGTAATAATCATTACACTCACTTTTGCATCTTGCGTTGCATATGCTACAGGAAACTGCTTATTTACCAGCATCAATCTTAGCTTATCGCTGTTCAATTCATCACAAAGGATATAAGTATTACTACCTTCATATTGTTGACCATCTATACTATACTCATATAACACCCCACGATTGCCCCCTTGCTTATAAACAGGTGTTATTCTAATCACCATACCTGTCACTATATGATAATCGCTTTTAAACTGATTTCTTTTATATAATCCATATCCGATCCATAGCAAAAGAAAAAGCAGCAAGCCCCCTAACATTATATTCTTTCTTTTCACTTTTTAATAATTGTATATACAGCTCGCTATAAGGAAGCATCACCGAACATAAAAGAAAACTTTGAATCACTTTACTCAAGCATTTCACCTACTACCCCTAAAAGGACGAATACATAGCGTTCTTTACGTTTCATCACAACATATACTATGAGATAACATCTTAATCTAACTTTCCTGCAATAATAGCCCTTTCCAAATAAGCTATAGTAAAAGGCACCAATATTTTATTTGAGTTGTAAAAAGGATTCGGCTCATCGTTAAAGTATTTGCTAAAATTAAACCCACTAATCTCAACATTAAAGCATTTACTAACCGTAAGTATTAGTTCTATTGCATCATCTCCACAAACACCAAGCTCTTCCTCAATCAAAGTATCCCGAGTAAGCGTCAGTGTATATTCGCCAGATATTTTACGAATAATATCAAGTAATTCTGCGAATTTTTCTTCGGGCAAATTCATATTGCAATTACAATTTTCAATATTACCCTATAAATATTGCTCAAAAATATTTTTACCTTTTAGATATATACTATAACGTGTATTTAGAGCATCCCATATTTGGACATAAATAGTTCCATCCTCATTCTTGCCAATATTAATTGAAACATTATCTTCCTCGTCGTTGGTTTCAACTTCAATTACATCGTTTACATTAATAAATGCTTCCACAGCCTCAGGCTCTTTAGTTATTGACATATTATCGTTACTACAGTTCTGAATTTTTATTTTAATTTTCCTCATTAAAAACATACGTTTAATATTAAAAAGTATTTGCTACATATCAACAAAGCAACCTTAACTAAAAAAACTTCCCCCCACTCACCTATTTTCAACCCCAAAAAATGGTTATTTGAAAATAACTATTGAATTTTAAGGCTACAACTAATTTTATATGGTCACAGTTATTCCTGTCTTGAGAGCTTTTGATTATGCAAAGCTGAAAGAGTTTTATGTAGACTGGCTGGGCTTTACGATCAACTGGGAACATAAGCCTGACAATGCACCTTTTTATTTACAGGTATCTTTGCGCGGTGGCCTGATCGAATTATCGGAGCATCATGGCGACTGCTCGCCGGGCGCAAAAGTCTTCTTCAGGAACTTCGAAGGGCTGGAAGCATTTCATGCTTCATTGCGTGCCAAAAATTATACGTACAATCGCCCGGGATTAGAAAGAGTAGAATGGTCGCCCAATACACTTGAAATGACCGTGATCGATCCATTTCACAACCAGGTTATCTTCAATGAAGAAGTGTGATCTTACAACACCATTTCTTTTTGAAATATTTCTTCAACCTGGCTGATCTCGTTTTGATACATTGTCTTGCTGCGTGTACCAAAGTATAAAGTATTTTCAAGGACCGAATGCCCTTCCCACACCAGCTTGATCTTATTGTCTGCAATCTCTTTGCGCGACAGGAAGTCCGGTATTACAGCAAAGCCACTGTTATTACTGATACAGCGCAATATGGAACTCATATTAGGCACGATGTAGTTGGGTTTGAAGTCAGGCCGCTTCCCAAAATTCACATACCAGAATTTGCGAAGATGTTCCATATCGCCTGTTGTGCCATACCATTTTTGTTGCTTCAGCCACTCTTCTGCTTTTGCCCAGTCTTTTGTTTTCAAGATCTGTTGCAATGGTTTTATATTGGTCTTTGAACCACTGACCAATAAAATTTTCTCCTTGAAAAATGGCTTATACTGCAAGCCCTTATAGTCGCCTTTCTGCGGTGTAATGATCAGGTCGAGTACACCATTATCCAAGCCCTTCAGCATTTCTGGGTATTCACCAAAACTGATAATGACATTAAACGATAGCGAAGGCAGGTAAGGTTCCAGCGTGAACTGGAATGTTTCGAAGCACATGCCTATACTGATCGTGGGAATATCCTTCTCTGTACTCTTGTGAAAATGCGCTTCCGCTTCCTGCAGTTTTACTATGGGCTCCTGTATATAGTTATAAAGGATTTTACCACGTTCTGTAGGCACCAGCTTGCGGGATGTACGGTCAAACAACTTAAACCCCACATGCGCTTCCAATGAGCTTAAATGAAGGCTTACACCGGGTTGTGATACATATAACGCTTCTGCTGCGCCCGTTAAAGACCCGGTTTCATATATCGCTTTAAACGTTCTGAACCATTCCAGGTTAACCATGATCTATTATTTTTCTGATACAAATCTATCAATTATCCTATTTCCCTGAGATTAAAGTCCGTTTTACTTTTGTACAGTCAAAATTCAAAAAACAAAAAGACAGTATATGGAATATAGAAAAACAGGCGCTTCGGGGCTGGAGTTATCCGCAATTACGTATGGTGCATTCGCTATTGGCGGCACTATGTGGGGTGGCACAGAAAGGTCTGAAGCTATAAAAGCAATTCATGCTTCATTAGATAATGGTGTAACCTCTATTGACACTGCACCATTTTATGGTTTTGGGCTAAGTGAGGAAATGATCGGTGAGGCTATTAAGGGCAAAGACCGCTCACGCATACAACTACTTACAAAATTTGGTTTGGTGTGGGATGGTAGCAATAATGGTAAGGGTGAATTTTTCTTCGATGCGGAAGACAATGGCAAAAAGATACCTGTGTATAAATATGCAGCTAAAGCAAACGTGGTGAAAGAGGTGGAAGAAAGCCTACAACGTCTCGGCACAGATTATATTGACTTATTACAAATTCACTGGCCGGATGCAACCACGCCCATAAGCGAAACAATGGAGGCATTAGAACAACTGATCCGCCAGGGAAAAGTAAGAGCAGCCGGCGTATCTAACTACAGTGTAGCACAATTACAAGAGGCGCAACAAAGTATATCTATTGCTTCTAACCAGGTATCATACAGTATGCTGAACAGAACTATAGAGCAAGACCTTGTTCCATACACAGTGGCAAACAACATTGGTATTATAGCCTATAGCCCGCTTGAACGTGGCTTGCTTACAGGCAAATATTTTAAAGATGCAGCATTGAAAAGCGACGATCATAGAAACGGTTATTTCGGACAGTTCGATGCAGCTAAAGTAAAAGCATTCCTGGAAGCTATTACACCTATTGCAGCAGCAAAACAGGCAACATTATCGCAACTGGTATTGCGCTGGACCACTTTACAAAAAGGCATTACAGTTGTATTGGCAGGTGCAAGAAACGCGCAACAGGCAATAGAGAATGCAGCAGCAATGAATATCGATCTCACGCAAGAAGAACTTGCGTTTATCAATCAACAATTAGTATTCGTTTCATAGTGCATTTACGTGAATCGGCAAACGTGAATAGCGTACGAGTACATATTGACGATTCACGTTTCACGATTCACGTTCCTGAAACAAGCAAACCTTTGAAACAATACCAGCAACAACAATAAAAATTAATACGTTATGTCTATCAAAAAAATATTTATCACAGGTGCAACGGGTTATATAGGCGGTGCTGTTGCAGATTATTTATTGAAAAAAAATTACGAGATCACCGCATTGGTGCGTAATGCAGAAAGCGCAGCTAAGCTGGATGCGCTGGGCATTAAAACAGTATTGGGCAGCTTGCAAGACAGGCCGCTATTGCAAGCGGAGGCATTAAAAAGTGATGCAGTTATTCATACGGCAGATGCTGACGACACATATCCTGTTGCGGCATTTCTCGAAGCATTAAAAGGCACAGGGAAAACATTTATTCACACATCAGGCTCCAGCCTTGTAGCCGATGATGCACGCGGGCAAAAGAGCGATTTTATCTATAGCGAAGACTTTCCGTTAACACCTGTATTTCAAAAAGCAGAGCGTGTTGTACTAAACCAGACAATACAACGTGCAGCAAAGGATAACGTTCGCAGCATTGTAATTGTACCTACGATGATATATGGTGAAGGAACAGGTATTAAAAAGGATAGCATACAAGTGCCCATGCTGATGGCTTTGGCTAAAGAGCGTAAAGTCGGGCTGCATGTAGAGGCTGGTAAAAACATCTGGTCGAATGTGCATATACAAGACCTTGCAGAATTATACTGGCTGGCATTGGAGAAGGCACCGGCGGGCTCTTATTATTATGCAGAAAATGGTGAAGCTTCACTGGAAGATGTGGCTACAAGTATCAGCCGAAAATTAGGCTTTGGTGGCAAAACAGAATCATTACCATTGGAAGAGGCTGTACGTTTATGGCAGTTTGATGCAGCGGCTTTTGGCCTTGCATCCAATAGCCGGGTAAATGCGGATAAAGCAAGGCGTATGCTGGGCTGGCAACCTAAGTATCATTCTATAACAGACAACATAGAACAAGGCGGTTAATTAAGCAGGATAAAAAACAGGAAGGTTGCCTTATTACGGCAACCTTTTTTTATTGTGCAGGATCAATTGCCCAAAAAGAATTAATTTGTTTCATCAACGAAACACCTAAACGACCTATGCCATTTATCAAATCATTTTCACTACATACGGATAAAACAAATCCATTTCCGTTTAACATACCTGCGGTAAAATTTGCCAAAGACATTTCGTTGTCGCCCGATGTAACCATATTTATCGGAGACAATGGCTCTGGTAAATCTACTTTGCTTGAGAGCATTGCTTATAAATTAAATATCCCGCTGATTGGCGGACATATCGACAGGCACGCAAGCTTTGAAGCAGCGGCTATGTTACAGCCATATCTCGAACTGGAATGGAAACGGGAAACAAAAAAAGGATTTTTCTTCCGTGCTGAAGACTTCAGCGATTTTGTTAATGCAATAGATCGCTTACAACAGTCAAGGGCAGCCGGGCTAAGTGATCTTAGAGGTGAAGTGCCTGATGCTATTATTGAACAAATGAGCAGCAGCATGAACTACCTGTTACAGGAAAGCAGGAAACTATATGGAGATAACATGCAGGCATATTCGCATGGCGAAGCCTATTTAACCATCTTACAAACAAGAATAAAAGATAAAGGTATCTATATGCTGGATGAGCCCGAGGCCGCGCTCTCGCCATTGAAGCAACTGGCGCTGATGTCATTTATTATGGAGGTGCTAAAAGACAACAATGCGCAATTTATTATTGCAACGCACTCCCCTATTTTAATGGGCTTGCCGGGCGCATTATTGTATGAGATACAGGAGGAGGGCATGGAGCAGGTAGCGTATAAAGAAACCAGCCACTATCGCATTACCAAGACATTCCTTGACAATCCTGAATATTACCTGAGACATATGTAAACAAAAAGCCGGTGATACTTGTCACCGGCCCCTGGTATTAAACATATTGGTTACTCCACATTTACTACAGCCTGCGCTCTTAACGCCTGTGCTGCATTCACCATTTCAGTCAATGCTTTTTTTGTTTCTTCCCAATGGCGGGTCTTTAATCCACAATCAGGATTTACCCATAGCTGTGCCGCAGGGATCACATTGCCCGCTTTATTCATCAGTTGCACCATTTCTTCTTTAGAAGGCACACGCGGTGAGTGAATATCATACACGCCCGGCCCAATATCATTCGGATAATTGAATTGTGCAAATGCATCAAGCAACTCCATTTGGGAACGTGAGCATTCTATTGTAATCACATCTGCATCCATTGCTGCAATGTGTTCAATGATGTCGTTAAACTCGGAATAACACATGTGTGTATGGATCTGTGTTTCATCTGCCACAGGGCTTGCTGATATACGGAAACAACGCACTGCCCAATCAAGATAACTATCCCAATTCTCCTTTCGCAATGGTAATCCCTCCCGGATAGCAGGCTCATCTATCTGGATGATCTTAATACCGTTTGTTTCCAGCTCTGCCACTTCATCACAAATAGCCAAAGCTATTTGCAAACAGGTCTCACTACGCGGCTGGTCATTGCGCACAAAACTCCATTGTAAAATAGTGACAGGCCCGGTCAGCATTCCCTTCACCCATTGCTTTGTAAGCGACTGCGCATAAGCAGTCCACTCCACGGTCATAGCACGCGGGCGGCTTACATCCCCATAGATCACCGGAGGTTTTACGCAACGGCTACCATAGCTCTGTACCCAGCCGTTTTGTGTAAAGACAAAACCATCCAGTTGCTCACCAAAATATTCCACCATATCATTTCGCTCAAACTCACCATGCACCAGTACATCTATACCAGTTTCTTCCTGCCAGCGAATAGCTTCCGCTGTTTCCTTTGCTATCAGGTCATCATATGCTTCCTGCGTCAACTCTCCTTTTTTCAACTGCGCGCGCCAGCTACGCACCTCAGCCGTTTGTGGAAACGAACCGATAGTAGTAGTCGGATACAGTGGCAGGTTTAATACAGCCTGTTGTTTTTCTTTTCTTACAGCAAATACACTATCACGTTGCGCATCTTTTTCCTGCACGGCCGCTGTACGTTCTTTTACCTGTTGGTTATGGATCAGCGGAGATACTTTTCTTGCTGCGTTAACGGCTATATTTTCTACCAGTGACTTGTTCAGCGCTTCATCATCTTCTCCATTTGCCAGGCGCTTCAGCGTAACCACTTCATGTATTTTTTGCTTCGAGAATGCCAGCCACTGTTTAAGTTCCGGCGTTAACACCTGCTCATCTTTTTCCAGGTCCAGGTCGCAGGGTGTATGCAACAACGAACATGACGGCGCAATAAGGATGCGCGATTTACCAATCGCTGCTGTAGCTGCCCATATAAGTGATAAGGATTGCTGGTAATCATTCTTCCAGATGTTCCTGCCATCAACCACGCCAAGCGATAGCCTTGTATCTTTCTTTACAAAATCTGTCTTTAAAATATCCTCCAGTTGCGACGGGCAACGCACCAGGTCAAGATGCAATGTTTGTACAGGTAGCGATAAGGCTGTTGACAGGTTCTCCCCATAGCATTCAAAATAACTGGCAAGAATAATGTGTATGCCAGGGAACTTTACTTTAATGGTTTCGTATGTCTTCTTCACCACTTGTCTTTCTGCTTCAGACAGGTTTAATGACAAACATGGTTCGTCAAATTGTATGTAGTAAGCACCTGCTTCATCCAGCTTTTTCAGTACTTCGAGATAAACCGGCAGGAGCTGCTTTATTAGTTCCAGCCTATGAATTCCTTCTTCCTTCTCCTTACCTAATAAAAGATAAGATACCGGGCCAAGCAATACAGGCTTTACATTAAAACCTTCACGCTTTGCTTCATTAAACTCGCGCACCACTTTATCAGAAAACAAAGTGAACTGCTGGTTAGCCGTAAACTCGGGTACTATGTAGTGGTAGTTGGTATCAAACCACTTCGTCATTTCCATTGCGGTTACATCGTAACCACCTTTCTGGTATCCTCTCGCCATTGCAAACAGCAGGTCTACTTCAGGCAATTGCTTTTCTGCCATCAATGCATGATAGCGTGAAGGAATAGCCCCTACCATTAAGGATAGATCTAATACCTGGTCATAAAAAGAAAAGTCGTTGCAAGGCACCAGGTCTATGCCTGCCTCTTGTTGTAGTTTCCAGTTTGAATGGCGGATCTGTTTTGCAGTCTGGTGTAAGTCACCGGCCGTAATTTTCCCGGCCCAGTACTGCTCACTTGCTTTCTTAAGCTCACGCCGGCTACCAATCCTCGGATAGCCCAGGTTGTGTGTTTGCATTTTCTTGCTTTTAAATTGATTAAACAGTTAAAAGCTCTTTTGCCAAACTTACAATGTTACAGGAGTAGATAAAGATGGAAGACGTATATGCACACGGAAGCACACGCAATCATTCATTGCGGAGATAGTGCATCAACAGACTTTTGCTTCATTCCCCGAAAGCATTGTCATAAACGGTAAAGGCAGGTCTCCTGGCTTGTAACATTTTTACCACCCTTCCCATTCCGTCAGGTACGGAGCAGTGGGCATTTTTTGGTAAAAACTGTGGCGTTACTTACAGTTGCGGGACAGCTTGCGATTTACACACAATTCCCTATTAATCTACGTTAAGTAAAACCTTTTCCGATGATGAAATATGTAAAAAGAACTTTGCAGCGGTAAAGATAGGTAATATAGAAATTGCTGGATGGTTTAATTGTTATATTGTTTTGGGGCAGGGCTGCCGATAGGTATCGCAGAGGAATTTGAGATTTGAAATTTAATATTTGAGATGACTTGGAAGTTGGTACACCCTCATTTCAAACACAACTGGCTCGTGTGTTCACGAGCCAGAGCTTAAGATTTACTATTTAAGAGACCTGGAGGGTCAGGCTCCTTCATTTCAAATTTCAAATCTCAAATTTCAAATCCAGCCTTCATAACAATTAAACCATTCAACAATTAAACAATAACCTCTTACAACTTCAACACAAGCCTTATCGTATTATCACTACCATCTGTTACATGTAATGAATAAATATCATTTGGCTTACCTGTTATATCCAGGCTTACCTCCTGCTGGCTGCTACTGGCTGGTATAACAGCAGAAGCAGCTATATTGCCCCGGCGGTCTATTACAAGAAACGAATATGTTTTTGCTTTCTTATTGATCAGTTTCACTTTCAGCGGACCACGTGTTGGGTTAGGATATACAAGCAATTGCACACCGTTCAATGATTGCAGACCAAGCGATATCGCCGTTTGCGTTACCGGAGATGCAGCAGCATAAATGCTATCTCCCGGTTGTGATGCCTGTACAACGATCTGCCCTTCATCAGTAAACTTAAGCTGATTACCTGTTATAGTACCCGGACCAGATACAACTGTATAGGCAACAGGCAAACCCGAACTAGCTGTAGCTGTAAGACTGACTGTTGCAGTTTTTAATGACGGGCGAATAGCATCAAAGGTTAGTTGTTGTGCCTTTTTATTTACCACAAAAGAGCGGTCTACATCCTGTGCAGCCGTTACAGTATCATTACCTGCTTGCGACGCACGTATCGTTACAGCACCTGTACCAGTAATAGTAACAGTGTTGCCATCTATTGTAACCGGCCCGGATACTACACTAAACGAGACCGGCAAGGAAGATGAAGCAACCGCATTCAACATAAACGCAGCATCACCGTATGTTTTATCCGGAATACTATCAAATACTATTGCCTGCAATTGTTTATATACAGTAAATGTTCTGTCCACATCTGCAGCAGGTTCATAATCATTGTTACCCGCCTGGGATGCGCGTATTGTTATCGTTCCCGTACCAGTTACATGTATTTCATCATCTTCCGTAATGCTTGCAGGGCCAGACACCACTGTAAACGATACCGGCAGATCAGATGATGCAACTGCAACTAATGGCAGGTCTTCGCCTCCATATACTTTATCCGGCAAGCTATCAAACGCAATGCTTTGCGATTGTTTCTTAAACAATTCCCATTCTGCTAACTGCGATCCGGTATCTCCATTATTGGCTGTTATGTTTAACCGGTAATAGAGATAATACTTATTATTGTTATTGATCGCGTACGTTTTTTTCAAGAACCGGGTGGGAAATGTTTCACCCGCTCGCACATCTAGTGTGTCCCAATGTGCGCCGTCGTTAGATGCAAGCAATTGCCAGTTTTTAGGATCGCGCCCTTCCCTGTCGTTTGCAGATGTAAGCGTGTAGCGGGTAACGATCGCCGGTACAGTGGATTTATATTGTAACCACAGCGCCGTCTTACCGCCAATGTAATATTTGGTTGCACTGTTATTGTCTATCACCATCGGGTAGTTCTCCGTTGACTTAGAGCTTGCATATTGTGCAGAGATCACGCCCCCGTTGTCTGTAATATCCAGCAGGCCTGCAACACCTGTTGTATCCGTATGTGGAATAGTATCTCCGGGATCTACAGGATCGTTGGGGTTTATGAACGGCGCCGCTTCCGCATACGTGCCAGCTATCTTCAACCTGCTTACATAATTGGTAATAGTTGCCGCATCTCCACCATACACGCCCCATTTAGGATCTACATAGCCTGCATCTAAAGTACGGCCGTAATAACGCTTGGAACCACTGATCAGCAATTGTTTTATACCATTGTACCAAAGCTCCATAAAGCCTATTGTTCCATCACGCGACACTTTGATACGTAATACAAAATTGTTCCAGGCATAACGCACTAGCGGCGCTTTCCATACCTCCGTACCTATTTTACCCGGTGCATAATGCATCAGGTGAATATACCCGTTTGAGGTAGTGCTTAGCACGATGGGATAGTTTTGTTCCATCGGGTATTCATCCCCATAGGCCTTCCATTGAAAGACAGCGTTGGTAGATGCGTTGGCTGCCATATCCAGGAAACATTTCCAGCCAATATAAATATCCGATCCTTCCACCGCCTGGAAGTTTTTTGCAGCATGTGACTCTGTACGATGGCTTCCCGCAGGCTTATAAAATTTCCATACTGCTCCTTCTGTAGAGTCATTTTCAACTGTAATAGTACCGTCCCCTTCTATATTCTTAAACACCTTCCAGATCCCTGTTCCGTTAGCAGCATTCCCGTTCCAATACACTTGTGCGCTTACTGTTTGCAGAATGAATAATAAGAATAACGTGCATAAAATAGGAGTAGATTTCTTAAGCATAGTAATAGTTTATGATTGAAAGAAAGATTGGTTACAGGTTGCGGGTTCATCCGCAACCTGTAACCAGTAAGTGCTATGGCGCTGCGTCCGCATATGTTGTCGCGATCTTTAATGCATGCACCCTGTTATATATTTCTGTTGTACTTGCGCCGTACACGCCCCATTTAGGATCACAATAATCAGCATCCAATGTGCGGCCGTAGTAGCGTGTTGATCCGCCGGTGAGTGTTTGCTGCACACCATTGTACCAGAATTCAATAAAGCCCGTAGTTCCGGTACGCGATACTTTGATGCGCACTACAAAACGGTTCCATGAGTTTACAGACAAGGGTGTACTCCACAGTTCTGTGCCGATCTGTCCCGGTGCAAAGTGGAATAACTTCAGGTTACCACTTACTGCCTTGATTACAATAGGAAAATTTTGTGTCATGTTGCTACCATACGCTTTCCATTGAAAAAATGCATTGGTTGTAACATTTACAGGCATAGAAAGCTGTGAGCGCCAGCCGAGATAAATATCATCCCCTTCTGCCGCCTGGAAACCTTGCGCCGCATGCGCTTCGCTACGGTTGCTACCTACAGGTTTAGTAAAGCGCCAGATCTTGCCATACGTAGTGTTGTTGACAGCGTCCAGCGAAGCACTGTCTTCGAGGTTCAGGATCTTAAAAACGCTTGTACCAAGATTCGCGTCTCCATCCCATAATACATTTGCTGCAAGCAGCGGGCTTACGCCTCCTACCGCTTGTATAGCGCTTTCCGCGCCGGCAACAGGCACAGCATTTTTATCCTGTACACCTTTAGTACAGGCAGCAAGCAGTGACATAGTCACGAGCCATCGGCTCATCGGTTTGAACTTCATAATTCAAGGTTTATGTGAATGAATGAATACACAATACCTTACCGGGTCGCTTTTTAAAAGCAACAAAAACGGGTACATACTTTTTTTAAATCAGCAATGTATTGGCTGATCTACCTGCATAATAGTGCGGCACAGTTAGTTCATCACAAGCTTAGTTGAAACTTATGCAGGTGGCAATCGTCTGTCATCATGGGGAAACGGCAAACACAAACACGAATCGCAATCGATTATTCTTATGAACGTAAATATGAAAAGAAAAAATCAATAAGCCTTTAGATGTATATGCCGACTATTCTGCTATTTTATCATACTGGTATTTGCCACCAAGGCACGAAGACAGAAAGCAACACAAAGGATGTTTATTTTCCTGGTCTCTGACCAGGAAACACGGGCTTCTCGACTCCGTCGGGCATTGTATCGACAGAGTTGATAGGCCACGGCATCCAAGTCGGAGATCAGGATGAGTAAAAAATTTATTCCCTATTTTTAATACGTTTATTAAACCCTTCAGACCATGCGTAAGATTATATTTTGCCTGTTTTCTTTTATTTGCACCCTTACCATAGTAAATGCACAAATAACCACACACACATTAGATTCCATTAACAATAGTTACCAAGCGTGTCTTGACAAAGGCCAGCAGATGATAAAATGTACAAGCAATTATTATGCTGTAATGGATAGCTTATTAAACATAGTATATAATGCAGTCAGAAGAAAAATGGACAGCACTGGCAGGAATGCATTAAAAGCTGACCAATTAAAATGGCTGAAACAAAGAGATATTTTCTTTGCGAAGAAAGACGCTCAATTTGAACAAAAAACAAAAAGCGGAGAATGGGGTCGTGATGACAGGTTGATCATTTATGATGAGAAAGCAATTTTTGTAGAAAAACGCGTGGAATATTTGATGACCTTATAATGCGTTATATCGACAGAGTCGATAGGCACCGCCATCTTGGTTGAAGACCTGCTGTACCCACATCTTTTATTGATAAGTTGCATACCTACGGCACGCAAAAGAACCCGATAAAATATATACTACCAATATCCGATCCCTACGGGCAATGTCATTAAGTTAACCACAAGGCTCACAATGATAACACAAAGGGCACAAGGGCTTCTCTTTGTGTCCCTTGTGAAATAGCTTTGCGCTCTTTGTGGTTAGCTCCTTAACTTAATGACATTGCCCTACGGGATCTGCTTCACAAATACACATGTTTCGGCATGCCGTAGGTATGCGACCTATGCTGTCGCTCCTCTGAAGCGCTGTTGAATTAAATGGCAAAAGCCCCGGCGCGTGTCTTCACGCGCCGGTTGGTAGCTGGTTCGTGAGGACACGAACCAGGGCGAAGTATCGATAGAGTCGATAGACCAGGATGAGATGATACTACAACAAATAAAATGAGCGGCTGACTATTCATCAACCGCTCATTTTATTTACATCGTACATCTAACATTGTACATTATTTATACAGCAAATACTTCTGACGCATTTTTTTATAATTGCTCAATGCAGGTTCCCAGCTCTTGCGTATGTCTTCATCAGACACCCCTTGTTTAATTTGTTCTTTAAAATTTGAATCGCCTGTACGAAAGTCCACATTGCCTATCTCTTTGCTTTGTTTGTAATCAAAGAATTTTTCTTTGTCAGGGTATGCGGCATACATCTCTTTCAGCCACTGCAGGTTGATTCTTTTCTCTTTGCGCAGAATACTTACGTCATAATTACGAAGGTCTATGCCATAGCAAACTTCATTCATAAACAAAGGTGTCTCCGACATCCCCTTTAAGCTTACCGGCGTAAAGGAGAAATCATATTTCCCTTTCAACTGTGGGTTACCAAGTATAGTGAACGGGTATTGTGTACCTCTGCCATAATTAATGATCGTTCCTTCAAATACGCACATAGAAGGATATAGCATGATAGACTGTTGCGTATTCAGGTTTGGAGAAGGATTTACCGGCAACGTATATTCCATATCATGCGTGTAATTAGCAACGGGTATAATATTGATCCTACATTGTTTCTTACCTGGTATCCAGCCTTCTCCGTTAATCATTTTGGCAAACTCTCCTATAGTCATACCATGTGACATAGGAATAGGAAATTGCCCGATACCTGATTTAAGTTTCATATCCATTACAGGGCCATCAACCAGGTAGCCATTAGGGTTTGGTCTGTCAAGGATCAGCAGCTCCTTATTATTATCAGCACAGGACTCCATCAGGTCACGTAAGGCATTAATGTTTGTATAGAACCTGCAACCCACATCCTGTGCATCATAGATCAGGATATCTACATCTGCCAGGTCTTCCGTAGTTGGTTTTCTTTTTGCACCATATAGTGAAATGATCTTTATTCCTGTTATAGCATCTGTTTCATCTTTCACCACAGTACCATTACTGGCGTTACCACGAAAGCCATGCTCCGGGCCAAACACTTTCACAATATTTACGCCGAGACTTTTAAGACTATCCACCAGGTGCTTTTTGCCAATAATAGAAGTCTGGTTGCCCAACAAGGCCACACGTTTTCCTTTTAGTAAAGGCAGGTAACGTTCGGTCTGGTCAGCACCGGTAATAATTTCTTTTTTTGCTTTTGTTTCTTTGGGTGGCGTACGAAAAGCTGCGAGTGTACAAACTGCTATTACAAGCAGTATAGCCGGGATCGAGTAGTTTTTTTTCATGTCAGGTAGAAATCGTTGAAGAAGGAAGATACGACCAAAACAGCATAAAGTCGCAACGCTTAATCCTATATCACAGCCTCCGCATCCTTCAATGTTTCTACACAGACATTTGCATTCACCGAAAAAAATATGGTCGCATAAGTTTGCCTTAGCGTAAATATTATATTTGTTTATCAACCTTAAACTGCTACTACCATGAAGCGCAATGCTTTAGCTATGTTCCTGCCCAACCGGGCTAATAAATGCCAGCTCATTTTTGTAGGAAAAAATCACATAAAAAACTGGGGAAATAACCGGGAATAGAATTTGCCGGATTGCGGATATTGCCGCCGTATTGCACATTGTATCAAATTGATTCCGGGGGCTTAAATATTTTACCAGTAACCCTTCTATTAATCGATGATAAACTCAACAATCCCTAAAATTAAACCGCCTTATTGGATAGGCTTTTTCTGTATCGTACCACTCATAGGCGCCATACTCGGAATAGTCATGATCATAAGAGGCATGTCTAAGTATAAAGACCGCCTCTTTGCCATTATTGGCGCGCTAGGCATTACCTGGACTATACTGCTGTACTCTATCTTATTTTATACTTCTAAAAATTTTGGCGCTTTTACAAAAGGCTGGGAAAGTCTTTCTCAAACACAATTAAATGAGCTGATGAAAAGTGTTGAGTCGTACAAACTACAACATGGAAAGTACCCGGATAATTTACAAGACCTGCTAAAAGATGACAAATCAATTGTAATCTTCGACGCGATACAGACAGGAAGGGGTAACAGGGATATATATTATCAATATGAAAAAAAAGGGGAAGGTTACGTTCTATTTTCTGCAGGGCTGGACGGCATTCCACATACAGCAGATGATTTATACCCTGACACAACAAATAGCAAGGCGTTGGGCATGGCTGTCACACCCGGCACAGATACCACAAGCTTTAAAAACACAGGTACGCCAAGCATTACAAAATTAGTTCCTGATGGCAACTAGTAAATCATCACTATATACTTTTCTGCACCGAAAACAACACGCATAAACAGACTCTTCTTTAGCGGGCAACATCTCTTAAGGGGGAAAATTAATTCCACATGCGCAAGGAAGCTAAGATACAAGCACACCCTGTAAGAGATAGACCTATCACTGCTATTTTATAGCAACAATAATACACGCTTCTTTTCACCAGCTATCCACAATGCGATAACCTATTTGCGAAATACAATTGTATGCATACTAATCAGGTATTGTATTTAAAGGAATAAAACATTATTTAAATCAACCGAAACCGTCTAAAGAAGAAGTCTTGTCTTTTGCAGAACAAATACTGGAGATCCATGGCAGTACAGGTAATGGCGCTACATTTCATTTGTATTTCCGCAGCAATAGAGCTGTTCCATGTTTAAGTAACGTAGTCGGCAGACAAATAAACGCTCCCCATTAGGTAAACGCCAAACTTAGACTGCACTTTATATTTATTAACGCGTTATCTTGCATACTTACTAATCATCCCTAAACTTCTATACATGAGGCAATTCACTGTCGACGAAGATGGCATTAAACTGATTCGAAAGAAAACATTGCTCAAAAGCATCCCAATTGTTACCCTTGCTGTTGTAGTTGGCGCTTACCTGAGCCTACAGAATAACGAACAATCTGCAAATCAAAATTTCGTTTATATCTTCACTCCATTCATAATCCTGGCTTGCGGGTTCGGAATAAAAAGAGGATTAAAAAGACTTGTTACTCAAACCAAAAGCCTTGTTATTTCTATCACAGGCAACGCTATTACAAGGGAAATAAGTAACACGCCAACTATAACTTTATACGTCTACAATATTAAAGAGATAGCTAAATCACCAGATGGGGAAATACTGATTCAAGGATCGAATAAGAATGAGGCCATAAACATTCCCGCGGAAATTGCTAACTACAATGAACTCGAAGCGTTATTGAACGGTATTAAACCCATAAGAAATGCGCCAACATCCTTCTATCAAAAATATAGGGTGATTGTTTCATTAATCACGCTTATGGCGATGATCGTTCTTTATACAACCCAGAACCACATTTATTTAATCTTAAGCTGCCTTACAGTGGTGAGTGTGCTGGTTCAAGGACTTTACAGCATACAGACAAACAGAAATATTGACGAAAAAACAAAACGAAACTCATGGATCTCACTTTTCGTCATTATTGCAGTGATCTATTTTACTATTCTAAAACTTACCGGACAGGTATAAATTCGTTTTGTCTATTTTATTTAGCATCATGCTGTAATATTTTATTTCCGGTGCACACTAATAGTTAAAAGAAAAACTACTTATATGGCAAACTACACTGCAATATCTACAGATGCTAAACACTTCGTTGTAAAGGAAGAAGAAAATACATTCGGTAATATGGAGTATAAAAGCTGGTATTCCCTTAAAGCCAATATGCAAATAACCGGAGACGATGCAACCTACCAGTTTGTACCTAAGGGTTTCTGGGGTACAACAATTGAACTAAAGAAGGGAGAGCAAGTATTACTACATTTCAAAATGAGCTGGAATGGAGACATCATTATCTTGTCGAACATAAATGATGTAGAAACTGGCTATAAGCTAAAATATACAGGCTTTTTAAAACCCAGCTATGTGTTGGAAAATAAAGAGGGCAATAAATTACTAGAGGTAAAACCAAGCTTTAAGTGGACTAAGTTCACCTGCGACCATACTATTACTTCTACACCTGAGTTTGAGGCAATACCGTACAGTAAACTATTGCTGCTAACTGCGCTTCACTGCACCAACTATTACATAACAATGGGTTCCGATGTGAGCGCTGCAGTAATATAACACACTTAATAAACCCGCAGACTACCCTTTGCGGGTTTTACTTTTTATACTTCTGCCACCGAACAAACAACGAATACTGTCTGTTGTTACCTTTATATCCTCAATTCATTTACTATGTCTAACATTGACCTCATTATTGAAGAACGTCCGGCAGATATTGGCAATTTTATGGTAGGCAGGTTATTGCCGTTTCGTGGAAAGCGCATGGTTGGCCCTTTTATTTTTATAGATCACATGGGCCCCGTAAGTATGGATGATCACCACAATGTAGACATTGGCCCGCATCCGCACATTGGGCTGTCTACCCTTACTTATCTTTTTGAAGGCAGCATTATGCACCGGGATACACTAGGCTCTGCGGTAGAAATAAAACCGGGTGAAGTAAACTGGATGACGGCGGGCAAAGGCATTGTGCATTCTGAAAGAACGCCCGACCATCTACGGGGAATGGATAAAAATATGCATGGCTTACAAATATGGGTTGCCCTTCCGAAAGAGCTGGAAGAGATGGACCCCGAGTTTTTCCATGTATCCAAAGAGGAAATTCCAGAATGGGAAACGGATGGTGTGCATTACAAACTGATAGCGGGCGATGCTTTTGGCAAAAAATCTCCTGTGCCGGTGTACAGTCATCTGTTCTTGCTGGAGATTAAAAGCAAGGAGAAGAAAACGATCAAGATCGGTCACGAACTATCTGGTGAGGCTGGTATGTACATACTGGAAGGCAGTGTGGAAAGCGAAGGCTTTACGTATGAGCCACGCCGTATACTGGTTGCCAAAGACAGCTCGCTTTGCGAGTTTACTATAAATGAAAATACGACTGTGTATATATTTGGTGGCACACCGTTTCCCGAAGGGCGCCATATCTATTGGAACTTTGTGGCAACCACGCCGGAGCTGATCGAAAAAGCAAAGGAGAACTGGATAGCGCAGACTTTCCCAAAAATTGAAGGTGAAACCGGCTTCGTTCCCTTACCACCTTCGGACAGGAATGTAAAACTTAAAAAATAAGGCATAAAGAAAAATCCATATCAGTTGATATGGATTTTTCTTTGTTATTGCGTTGTGTTCAACTCACAGATCTTTTTCCATACAGCGCCCAGTCTTTCTTCCTTGCTCATATCTCCCAGCCGCAGAACAGGCGATGCGCATGCAGCCAGCCATTGTTCATGTGCCTGTAAGGTGCGGTTAGCCAGCCCGGTATTCTCATCATAATCGCCAGCCCACGCTAAAAAATCCTTATAGGTTTTCGCACGCTGTTCATCTGTATAGATCACCTCGCCATAACGTTCAAATTCGCGTTGCATCAGCCGTTGCATACGAACCGCTTTCGGCAGGTGAAGAAATACAACAAGATCGAAAACCGGGAACACATCATTGCCCCAGTTAACAACCGATCCGCCGACGATCCAGTTACTGGTTGAAAGAAGCGCAGCCCGCATCATTTCATTGCGAACTGTTGCATTTCTTTTATTTGTATATGGTGGCTCCGTTGGCTCCCAGAAATAGTCGTCACTATCAAAATAAGGATAACCGGATTCCGCCGACAAAGCACGCCCAAGTGTTGTAACGCCACTACCGGATGCGCCAAAGATGTGAATGTTCATTGTCTGTATGTAAGTTGCAAAGATACCGGGAGTAAGTTGTTTTTATTTTTTTTAAACGGTAGCCTGCTCCTGCATAAAACTTAACAATTTTACTACGTAAATCAGCACATGCAAATGCGCTAATTTTATTATTCTTCAGCACATAAATACCGCAGGTTATGAATGCAACCATTTTACTGGTAGCAGCAATTCAAGGATTGCTGTTATCATTCGCCTTGATCATGAAGAAATCCGCTAGCCGGAATGCCAATATATATTTCAGCATTATTCTTATTTTATTTTCCCTGGAACTAATCTTTGCATGGGGAGGAGAAACCGGGTATAATAATCATAAAGGCGCGTTCCCCATCTGGCTACTACTTTCCTACTTAGTATTGCCTCCCTCTATCTGGTTGTTTTTTAAACACAATACCGTTATTCAATTTAAGTTTAAACCAACTCATCTATTACTCTACGTTCCTGCAGCACTCGAAATAACGATCCGCCTGCTTCAAAAATATACTGCTGCCAGTACCATACTGGCTACAATAACCAAATCAACCTATTGGTTTTTATATTGCGAATGGCTACCACTCCTTGCAACAATAGTTGTATTAATCATGCTTGCACGCAACATCGGCTCTATCACCAGGCAGTTTAAAGGAAATGCAAACCCCTCCGTACGCCAACACATGCTGAAGATGTACAGCATCTTTCTTTTTTTCTGTACGTTGACCCTGTTATGGATAATGGTAACAGTGTTCAATAACAGGTTGTTTATTATTATAGAAGCCATATTCACAGGCCTGTTCTTTTTACTTGGTTATATAGCTTTCTTCAAACCCGACCTGTTTGATATGCCTAAACTGTTTCATTCGAAGAAAAAACATACGGGTGAATTTGCATCGTATGATGATGAAGCTATTTTTTTGCAATTGACAATGCTTTTTGAGCAGGACAAAATATACACCCGACCCAAACTTACAGTAAAAGAGGTAGCGGACGAGCTGGCGCTTCCTGCAAAGTATGTATCCTACCTCATAAATACGTATGCCTGTTCCGGCTTCAACGATTTTGTAAATGCATACCGCGTTAAAGAAGTTTTGCAAATGATCAAAGTTGAAAAAAGCAAGACCTTGTTGGGTATTGCCATGGATGCCGGCTTCAACTCGAAGTCAACCTTCAACCAGGTTTTCAAACAGGTTACAGGCAAATCACCCTCTGAATACCTTGCCTGACATGCAGAAATGCGTCCGGAATCCTGTTTTTGGACGTGCCCGTCCGCTTTCCGGACGTAGCGCAATTACGTGAGGGCGTTCTTTGCTCAAAAAATATATGCGTTATTTACCAGGATTACCATTCCTTCTTCTTTTTCTTTTCCCGGCATTTTCAATTGCCCAGTCGCCAAAACAAATAATACCAGGCAAGCTGTATGACCATATACCTGTCCGTAAATCGTCCGGGGCTTCCTACCTCCTTGACCTCGCTAAGGACCGGGCGTATGAGATAGATGTGTTTCAGCAAGGTGTGGCAGTCGGTTTTACCCTATCAGATACCAACCAAACAATATTGGCGCAAAGTAAAAGGCCGGAAGATATTACCGGTCATTTAAAAAGAGATTTCACACCTTCCTATACAGGCAGCTATTACTTAAAGATCAGCTATTATGTTGACCCTGAAAATACAGACTCCGGCGAAATAAGCATCCACGTTAAGCCATTGACAGACCAGGAAATGGCTAAAAGATCACGCATTAAAAAAGAACTTGCACCGGAAAACAGTAAGAATGTTCAAACAATCGACATCGATCATTTCTGGGAAGCATTTGACCGCTTAAAAGGCAGCCGCACTTTTGCAGACAGCGTAGCTGTTTTCCAACAATATTACCTGGATAGGGCTACAGACGGATTGCTGGATTTTATTGAAGTGCGTGATCTGACTGCAGAAAAATATGTAGCGCAGGTAAAATTATACCCTCGCTATTTTGCTTCTATACGTAAGCGTACATACGAGGTAGAAAAAGTAAAGCCGGTAATCGAAGAAGTATTTGAACGGTTCAAAACTATTTATTCCAACTTCAAGCCATTTAAGGTATGCTTTGCAATGGGTATTCTGAATACAGGCGGAACAGTTTCCAATAGTTTTATACTGATAGGCACAGAAGTAATGGCTTCCAGCCCGGAGGCAGATCTGTCAGAGTTTGTTAAGTATAACAATACAAACAAGGTCAACCAGCTATCAGCCAGGAAAAATTTTGAAGAAGAGATCAGGAAAATAGTCGCGCATGAATGCGGGCATACACAACAAAAGCCTGGCATGGCGGACACGGCCATTCAGTGTAAACTATTGTATCAGTCTATACGGGAAGGTGCTTGTGATTTTGTAGGAGAATTGCTGGTGCATGGGCACATTAATACAGCAGGCAATAACTACGGAGATAAGCATGAACTACAATTATGGACAGCATTTAAAAACGAATTGTGCAACGAAAATATTGGCAACTGGCTATATAACAGTGACCGTGTGAAAAATCAGCCTGGGGATCTTGGCTACTACATTGGTTACAAAATAGTACAGTCGTATTATGAAAATGCGATTGACAAGAAAAAGGCTATCGCAGATATTCTTGAAATGACCGACCCGGTAGATTTCCTTATGAAAAGTAAATACGACCGGAAGCCTAAAAAGTAAATACAAAATACTAAACAAGCTATTCCATATCCCTTCAGATATGGAATAGCTATAGTGCAATCATTTAGGGGCTTTTTACGACCAAAATCCTTGAGGCCTTATGCTCCCTTTAAAGGATACTTGCTGGCGCAGGTGCTTTCTCAGTTGCACAACCGTTTTGTTATTACCAGCTACATATACAGTCTCATCTGTTAATGGTGCTATTACCGGCAACAATTGCGCGCATTTATCTTTTTCTTTACCAGCTATTGCCGTCAGTGAAGTCTGATAAAAATAGCTGGTAAATTCTAATTGATGATTCGGGTGCTGTAACGCGATCGTTCCCGTTAAGCGGCCCGGGCTATCAGCCAATTGCTCCAATGCCAGGAAATGCGCGATCGTACTTGTGTCCCCGAGGCAATACATTTGTCCTGCATCCGCTGGCTTGTGCGGCGTAGGCCCTATGCCCAGGTAAACAATATCATCTCCTTTGCGCAGTTGCTTTACCCACGCGCTGCCCGCGCCCTCATGCCCTGCATCAACAATCAGTGTACAGGTACTTGTTTCACAATCCCACATAGCCGGGCTATAATCACGATAAATACCATTGGCAACTTTCACTTTCATGTGTTGCACTTGTTTCCACCTATACATGTTGGTTTCAGGCAGATGCAGGTCTATTTCGAAAATAGTAGCGGGGTTCCACGCACGTACATCCAGTATCCGGCCTCTTTTAGCAGTAGCTTTTTCAAGGTATGCAAGCGCAGTTTGCTTTAATACATTCATGCGTTTATTTGTTTTAAGTGCAGCGTCATTATTTAACACTGCAAAGCAACAATAGCATAGGATGTATAAAAAGGGCAGATTAAAGGTAAAAGTTGGACTATTCGTGGGTAGTCTTACGGAAGGAACCAGGTGACATTCCTGTGACTTTACTAAACAAGCGGGAGAAATAAGTATGATCATCATAACCCAATGCAAAGGCCACTTCTTTTACTGTAAGATCGCTGTAATACAGGAGTCGCTTGGCCTCCAGCACCAGCTCATGTTGTATCCAGTAGCTTACAGGCATGCCCGTCGTCTCTTTCACACACTCTGTAAGATAAGCAAGAGACAGGTTTAAGCGAGTTGCATATTCCGCAGGATTTTTATCTGTGATCAAATGCTGTCGCAAGAGCGTACGGAACTGCCGGGTAATAGCAGCACTCCTGCCACCGGCGCTTTGTTTATTTTCCGCCGCAAGGTATGCATTTGCCACCAGGCTGATATACGTGGCAGATGCATGCTCAAATACGAGTGGCTGTGTTATATGCTCTTTATCCTGGACAAGCTCATATAATGTTTGCATACTACGTACAATATGTGCAGCCTCTCTCTTTCCCAGCTTGACCGGGTATAAACGCAGAATATCTTCTTCAAAAATACGCCTGCAATTCTCCGGCACCTGCAATGTCTCTATTGCAAGCAACCAGCCTTTTATTCTTTTGGAAGATTTGAAATAATGCACCTGCCCTGGTAAAATGCAATGCACCATTGTGCCTTTCAGGATCATTTCATTAAAATCAACCATAAAACGGCTTTCCCCCTCTTCCTGGAAGAGAAAAATATAATGATCATCCCGGTGCGCACTCAAAATGTCATCTTCAACCAACTCATCCACATCCCTGAAGTAAAGGCTCATGCCACGCACATGACTTTCCCGCAGACCGTGCACAGGTATCGCTTCATGTTTCTTCATTGTTGTAAAATAGAAAGCAAGATAGACATTATCGTGAATCGTGAATCGGCAATCGTGAATAAGCTTTTGTGTGTGCTTTGCTGCTGTAGTCAATGTGAGTAGTGAGTTGTCAGTTGTGAGTAAGCCATTCACGATTGCCGATTCACGATTCACGACTCACGTCCTCTACCATCTATGCAAATCATACGCGCTTTGCCAGAACTGCCATTCCAGTTTGCTGGCTGTAACAAATGCAACTGTCATAGCTTCCTGTTGTGCCGGCGTGCATTGCGCTGCCGCGTGGTCGCAGATACTGATAGCTTGCTGCACTAAAACACCAAACTCTTCCCCTGCATACGTATCAATCCATTTCTGATAAGGATTGTCACCTTTATGCTGGTTTGCATAAATATAATCGCCCACTTCTTTGTAGATCCAGAAGCAAGGAAGTACTGCTGCCATAGCTACTTCTACCGCATCCAGCGAAGCAGTGCTTTTCAAAAAATGTATATAGTGGTGACAGGTTGGCCCGATACCTGTTTGCTGAATATTAAAATCTTTGAAATAAGAATCGTGCAACGCATTTTCCACTACTATAGCACCTTCTGCAAACCGGGTAAATGCCAGCGCATCTTCTACCCTGTGCGCACGTGCTGCGATCAATGCCAATGCACGGGCAAAATGCTCCAGGTAGATGGCATCCTGCGCTATGTAAAATTGAAATTTTTCCAATGCAAGATCACCTTGCATTAATTCTTTAATAAAATCCAACTCGAGTATATCATTATAGACAGGCTTGCTAGCCTCCCATGTTTTAGCCGACCAATTCATTTTTTTTCATTTTAAGTGGATCAAAAAAGTGATTTAAAGGACCATTGCCTTTTCCGGTTACAACATCTGCACCATTGTAAATAGCCTGCTGCACGTATTGCTGTCCTTTGTCTACTGCATCAGCCAATGATTCACCACGGGCTATGTAACTGGCTATAGCCGAAGACAAGGTACAACCGGAACCATGTGTGTTATTGGTATGATACTTTTCAAACTGGAATGCCTGTACTGTACCATCTTCTGCGAAGTACAAGGACGTAAGTGTAGCAGATTTTAAATGCCCCCCTTTCAACAGTACAGAACGGCAACCTGATTGCTTTATCTTCTCTCCTGCCACATACATATCTTCTACCGTATGTATGGGCATACCAGCCAGTATAGCGGCTTCATCTAAATTTGGTGTGATAATATCTGCTACCGGTAACAATGTTGTCTTAATTGTCTCGATGGTATCATCTTCTATTAACCTGTGCCCGCTCGTTGCCACCATTACCGGATCGAACACCATCGGCACGTGCGGATATTTTTCCAGCGTTGTGATGATCGTCTGCACCAACGCTGTTGTATGTACCATTCCTATCTTAATGGCATTGGGGAAAATATCATCCAATATGGTTTCTATCTGTTCCTGCACAGCTTCGTACGGAATAGGGTAAATGGATTTTACACCTGTGGTGTTCTGCACGGGCAATGCCGTTAATGCAGAGGTCGCATAGCAACCTAGTGCAGAAATAGTTTTAATATCAGCCTGTATGCCCGCACCACCACTTCCGTCAAACCCGGCGATGGTTAATACAGATGGATAAGTATATTGTTTCATGGTTGTATTTTTTAAAAAACTAAGAGAAGTGGATTTGAAATTTGACATTTAAGATTTGAAATGAACTTTCAATATACTTACACTGTACACTAATCCTGACAGGGCTTAAAGTTCTGTCATGGTTAGTGTACAGTATTTCAAATCTCAAATTTCAAATCCTTCCCCTTTTCTTCGCCTTGGTTCGTGTCCTCACGAACCAAACTACCAACCGGCGCGTGCAGACACGCGCCGGGGCGTTCGAAAGCCCATTTCAAATCTTAAATATCAAATTTCAAATCCTTCCCTTTTCTATCTCCGCCCTTATCTCCGCTGCGGCACGCATAGGATCACTGGCGCTACAGATGGCAGACACAACTGCTATACAATCAGCTCCGGCTTCAATGACTGCACGCGCATTGCTTGCATTCATGTTACCAATAGCAACAAGCGGCTTCGCAGTCAGCGATCGTATTTGTTGAATACCATGCAGTCCCCACTCTGTAACGGTATCTGTCTTTGTTGCAGTACTAAACACAGGGCTTATGCCTAAGCAATCCGCTGCAGCTATCTCTTCGTTGTGCAGTTGTTCTATGTATTCCACAGAGTAACCAACAGACCTGCACTCCGGCCATAAAGCACGTACTTGCGTAGGTGGCATATCGTTGTTACCTACATGTATGCCATACGCTTGTGCAGCCATTGCTACAGGCACATTATCGTTAATAATCAGTGGCACATGATATTTGCTTAACATCTCCTGCAAACGAAGTGCATTGTGTAGAAAAGCTTTGCTATCCAAAGTCTTCTCACGCAACTGCACTATATCTACTCCACCCTTTACCGCTTTTTCCGCTACGGATAAGAAATCCCTGCCGGGGCAAGACGCTTCCGAAATAACGAGATATAACCTATATGGAAATTGTGATGCCATGGCCTCATTTTATCCTGGTCCGTGTAAGAAAAGTTTGCTCGGTAATATTGTATAATGTATCCAGCAAGTGCATTTGTAAACTGCCCGGCCCATCCGCCTTCTCCGCCGCTATTTCACCTGCCAGGCTAAACAATGCTGTAGCAGCAGCAACAGCTTCTGTTTTATTTTCTATGACCGCAACAAACGCACCTATCACCGCAGTAGCGGAACATCCCAGGCCAGTCACTTTAGTCATTAAAGAATGGCCGTTGGAAATATGTATTTCCTTTCCGTCTGCAACAATTATATCTGTCTGCCCGGATATACATACGACGGAACCAAAATTTTTATTCAGGTAACGTGCCGCCTCTATCGCCTCGTTACTTTCAGCAGTGCTATCCACTCCCTTTGTTTTGGTCTGGTTGGATTTTGCCAATGCCAATATTTCCGAAGCATTGCCACGGATAACAGTAGGTTTTAAAGCAAGCAACAACATGAGTGCCGTATCACGGTAAGATGTTGCACCAGCTCCTACAGGATCAAGCACCCAGGGTTTATTTAGCCTGTTTGCGTTGGTTGCAGCATTCAGCATAGATTCCAGCCAGTATTCATCCAGCGTACCTATATTAATGACTACGGACTGGCAGATGCTTACAATCTCATGTATCTCAGGATGCGCATGAGCCATTATAGGCGATGCACCAACTGCCAGCAAAGCATTTGCTGTATTGTTCATCACCACATAATTGGTAACGCTATGCACTAAAGGCGACTGATCACGTACGGTGCTGATGTGGCTCCACAGAGTTTTTTCCATAATAGTTGATTAAGGATGACAATTATGGCTTTGGAGCTATTGCCTGCGCATACAGGCAACACAGAAGGAAGTTCTGACTTTTCCCTACGCCGGTGTCAGCCGGATCAGGTTCAAAGGGACTCTCTCAATTCTTTTCAGAATACCCCTAAAGCCGGATCAAATGTAAGGATAAAACTATTCTGTGGCGTACGCTTTTTTGCCGGTGTTATTTTTTATTGCACTATCGAATCAAGCCAATAAGATCTTAGGCTTATAAGCCGGTTACCTGTCACCACTGAAATACACGCCTTAGAATAAAGGAATATTGATGAGCGTTTGGGTGCATGCTTATATTTGTAAAAAGAAGCTATATGATCAAACAAAGCTTTCTTCTCTTCTTCTCTTTAATCATGCTGTCTTTATGCGCAAAAGCACAGCAGGTACAACAACCATATATCCAACTGCTAGGCACAGCGCAGGATGCAGGCTATCCGCAAATGGGATGCACACGCAATTGTTGTACTTCCGCATGGAAAACTGATTCGCTCCGCAAATATGTTGCATCCTTTGCACTGGTTGATCCCGCAACTAAAAAATGGTGGTTGTTTGAGGCTACGCCGGACATTAAAGAACAATTACACCTTTTTCAACAGTTGACTAAGAATGCATTTGCTTTTCTACCAGAAGGTATTTTCATTACACATGCGCACATCGGGCATTACACTGGCCTCATGCAACTTGGGCGTGAAGTAATGAATGCGCAAGCTGTACCTGTGTATGTATTGCCGAAGCTCAAAAGCTTTCTCGAAACCAACGGGCCGTGGAGCCAGTTGGTAAAACTAAACAACATCGCTCTTCATACAATGCAGGCAGATTCGCAGGTGGTTATTAATGACCATATCAGCGTAACTGCGGTTACAGTTCCGCACAGGGATGAATACTCTGAAACTGCCGGGTTTAAAATACAAGCAGGGGCCAAAAAAATATTATTCATTCCAGACATTGACAAGTGGCAGAAATGGAATAGCAATATTGTGCAAGAGGTTTCCCGTACAGATATTGCGTTGCTGGATGCTACATTTTATGACGCGCAGGAACTACCTGGCAGAGACATCAGCGAAATACCACATCCTTTGGTTACAGAAACGATGCAACTATTCAACAATAGTAGTGCTGCCATCCGCAACAAAATATTCTTCATTCATTTCAATCATACCAACCCTTTGTTGTGGGACAATAACACACAGAAAAAAACACTGCAACAAGGATTTAATATTGCACAGCAAGGCGCTAAGTTATAAATTACCGGCATTGGTTCATGAGGGCACGAACTAAAGCGGAGAGCGAGTTGATCGCAGAAACCTGACAGGTCTTTAAGACCTGTCAGGTTTGCTCCTAACTTCTCATCCTGGTCTCTGACTAGGATGAGTCATTTCAAATCTCAAATTTCAAATCTCCAATTCCCCCTCCCTTCTTCTTATCTTGCCATAAAATCATCTTGCATGCAACAGCAGAACTATAACAATCATGTGCGGTATTATGCACCTCATCATTTTATTTTTTACCCGATCCTGTTAGTTGGCATCATACTAAGTCTCCGGCAAGTGTTTGTACATCCTGACAATACAGAATGGGTAGCCATTACGGGATTATTTATCCTCACCGGCTGGTTGTCGTTCATGTTGCGGCAGCATTATGCGTTGATCAACCAAAACAGGATCGTCCGTTTAGAAATGCGATTCAGGTATTTTGTACTGACAGGGCAACGACTGGAACTGCTGGAAAACCAGCTTACATTCGGGCAGATTGCAGCACTGCGTTTTGCATCGGATAGCGAACTTCCGGCGCTTGTACAACGCGCTATTTCCGAAAATCTTTCGCCTAAAACAATTAAACAATCGATTGAGCATTGGTTACCGGACACAATGCGAGTATAAATACCTTCAATTTTATTTTTCTGTGCAATTAATACGTTATATTAGAATTTAAATATTCAATCTAACGATGGCACAGCTTATTATTCAAAACAACGGAAGGCAACCTTTTACCTTTTACGTGTTACGCGCTGACAATGGAAGTAGTGCAGCAACCATTATTGAGAAAATTCACTTAAAGGAAGGCAACCAATTCCACTTCAGGGTGGAAGATATAGCGGGTAAGTCATTTTCTGTTGATGTTGGCACTGGTGGAGAAAAAGGCGACACTGTCGACCAGGCTTCATTTATAGCAAAACTGGACATTAACTTTAACCAGCACGATCGCTGGACAGCCATTTACAATGGCTCCCATTGGTCTGTTTTTTAAATAACGAGCATATAAAAACGAGAAGCGCTGTTCTAAGAACAGCGCTTCTCGTTTTATAATATATCATGCTTCTGTTTTAGTTATTTAAACATCAATCGCTCTATAGCTTTTTGCAGCGTCTTTTTCTCCGCATTAGACTTCGTCAGCTCTATCGCCTTGTTGTAATGCGCTATAGCCTTGTGAGCAGCTAGTGAGGTGTAGAGATAACCCAACAGTTCATGGTAAGCACAATTGTCTTCCATATTCAATTCTTCTGCCGCTGCTATACCTGCTGCATTGCCGCGTACCTTGGCGAGTGCGAATATCCTGTTCAGCATGGTTACAGGTGAGTATTCGATAATGATCAGTTGATCATACAATGATAAAATGTGTTCCCATTTTTTATCCACCGTGGGTGTGGTATGCCAGTACGCAATAGCAGCTTCAAGATGATATTTGGAAACTTCATTGCCTGCACATGCATTAACGAGAAAATGGTTCCCCTTATCAATAAGCAACTGATCCCACAAACTTCTATCCTGCTCCTCAAAGAGTATTGTTTCCTTGTTGCTGTTTGTTCTCGCAGCCAGCCTTGAGCTTTGAAAACACAACAAAGCAAGCAATGCGCTTACTTTGGCAACGTTTGTCAGCGCATGTTCTGTCAGCACCACTGCAAGCCTCACAGCTTCAGAGCATAATTCCCGCCTGATCACTTCATCATCTGTTTTTGAAAAATAGCCTTCATTAAATAAGAGGTAAATGGTTCTCAAAACAGTATCGAGACGCGCGCTGATCTCTGCTTCATTCAAGGCATTCAATTGAAAATTATCGTTACGCAGGTTTTCCCGCGCTCTTAGCAACCGTTTCTTAATCGTTTCTTTCTTTGCTAAAAATGCATTGGCTATTTCTTCTACACTAAACCCGCAAAGCACCTGCAATGCCAGGCAGATCTGGCTTTCAGCAGCATTCACAGGCGATGCAACTGCAAAGATCATAGCCAACTGGCTATCTGCAATAACCTGGCTGGAAAACTCAAATGCGATTTCTGCCTCACTCGCTGCCGGCTGTATAGCAGGCTTTACACGGCTTTCAAAAACGGCCTGCCGTTTGAAATAATCTTTGGCTTTATTCTTTGCAACGGTGTATAGCCATCCTTGCGGATTAGCCGGCACACCATGAATAGCCCAGTGTTCAGATGCCTTTAAGAATGTTTCACTTGCTATGTCTTCTGCCACTTCAATATGTTGCAAGCCGAAATGACGGCACAATACTGCCGTCATTTTCGCATACTCCTGCCGGAACAAATGCGGTAATAGCTCACTATGTAATTTTCCTTCGCTCAATACTAATCACGCTTTAAGACCTCGCGTACTTCTATATTCCCCCCTACTTTGTAAATGGGATTTGCCTTTGCCATTTCTACTGCTTCTTCTATGGTTTCAGCCCTTACAACAATATAGCCACTGATGAATTCCTTGATCTCAGTATATGGGCCGTCCGTTATTATATTACCCGGCCTCACTGTTTTAGCGCTCCCCTGCATCGGCAATAACGTATTTCCTTTGTCCACCAATTTATTTTGTGCAACAATGCCAGCCAGCCAGTTCATTCGCTCCTGCAACTGTTCAGGTGATGGTTTGGAATCAGCCACATCCTGCAACCTGAAGATTAATGCAAACTCTTTCATGTCTTTATTTTTTATTATGCCTTATTAACGATCATACTATTCAAACGGGGACAGCAATGCTATTAAATTAAGTAAAGCTGAAAAAAGCTATGCCAGAGTGGCCACTTTTCAAGTGTATCCATAACCCGTAAAATATGTCTTTTGAAAGTGGCCCACGCTTAACTTTATTAACGAAGCACGCCGCTGCTAAATTAGATCAATACCTGGTGATTATCCAACACTATCGCGTCGTAATCTACTGCAAACGCCGGATCTACCGTCCCTTCTACAACAAGCGGAATAACGGGGTTAATGCCTACATAGTTTAGTATTGCCTGCAAATAATTGACGATATATTTTTCAACCGGGTTGAAATGTTCACCATATTTCCCGCCCGAGGCAATACAGAGATAAGCCATCTTATTGGTCAGCACGCCTTTTCTTGTACCATCGGCTTCATATACGAAACTATGCCCCGGCCGTACAAGCTGATCTATGTATGCTTTTAGCAAAGCATGTATGCCAAAATTGTACATGGGCGCTCCTACTACTATTATATCAGCCTGTTTCACTTCAGCCAATATAATGTCTGAGTACCAGTTGGGGTCACGGCCGTCTCCATTGTGAGGTACAAAGAATGACCTGATCTGAGCATCGTTAAGAGCGGGTATCTCGTCTGCTATCAGCCATCGTTCTGTAACGGTACTGCCCGGGTAAATGGACAATAAATAACGAATGGTGGCATTGCCTAGCTGTACGCTATAAGACTGATCGCCTTTCGGGCTGGAAATGATGTGCAATATATTTTTCATATACATGTTTGCACCTATAACGACCGGGGAAGACAAAGGGGGACATGGACGTGAAACGTGAATCGGCAATCGTGAATCAGGAAAGTGTGAGTGGTGAATTGTCAGTTGTGAGTAAGCCCATTCACGGCTGACGACTCACGTCCTACGCTTACCTTAACATTCAGCTAACAGCAAGACCTATAAGGTTTTTGAAACCTTATAGGTCTCGATTCGCAGCAAGCCCATTCACGATTACCGACTCACGATTCACGCTTTCCTTAACATTCAGTTAATATTGCCCGTTGGTGGATGGGCTTTCCGCGCACGTATTCTATGCGAAGTATTACACATGCGCCAACACATTTTCATACTACTGCTTTTATTGGGTACAACAGCCTGCTCAAAACATGAGGATGTACCGGCATCTGTGTTCTCAGCAGAAAATACCTGGATACTGGATAGTATGCGAATGTATTATTATTGGGAAAATGAAATACCAGGTACACCTCAGTCGCAGCAGGATGCTACCCGTTTTTTTACCGGCCTGCTTTCTGCAAAAGACCGCTTCTCCTATATAACAGACCCTACTAATACAAATGTTACTTATTCTGCTTTTGCATGGTATGGATTTGAATATGCGATCATACAACTGAACAATGCAACTACAGGTGTAGTAACACTTGTGGTTCCCGGCAGCCCTGCCGCAAAAAAGGGGCTGCAACGTGGCCAGTATTTTACGGCAGTTAATAACACAGTTATAACTGCTCAAAATGCAGCGCAGGTCAAAGATATATTTGCGCGTGGCGGTGGCGCCACACTACAAATGGCACAGGAACAGAGCGGCACTTTGACAAACACAACTACGCTTACTGTTACGCATAGCAACTTTAACCAGCAGCCGGTGTATGCCGCAAGAGTATATAGCAATGGTAACAATAAGGCTGGCTACCTGTTCTACAATGCATTTGACGGGCAGTATGATAAGCTATTAACAGATTCTATAAAAAAATTACAAAATGCAGGTATCAATTCACTCATTATAGATGTGCGGTACAACCCCGGTGGTGATGTTGCTACTGCTGCTAAGCTTTGTGCAATGCTGACGAATGCCGGAAAGGATGCACCTTTTATTACCTACAAAGCCAATAAAAATGGAGGTACCTCTACGAGTACTGTAGAGGAGACAATCAGGGAAACCAGTTATATGCCATCTTCTTTTGCAGCGCTTTCCTCCTATCATCTTTCTCTTAACAAGATAGTGATCCTTACTACGCGCAACACGGCATCTGCAGCGGAAGCACTGATCAACTGTCTTAAACCATACATCACTACTATACAGATAGGTGATACTACACTGGGCAAGGATATGGGCAGTTTTGCAATATGGGACCAACGCACACCTAAGACAATACCATACACTTTATATCCTTTGATCTTTAAATTATATAACGCGCAGGGCAAAGGCGACTACAATGCAGGCATAGCACCGGATTACTATGTAAATGAGTTCGCGTCATTCCCTTTGTTACCATTCGGAGACATGAATGACCCAGCCTTACAAAAGGCACTGAGCCTTACTACAGGTTTACCGGCAACGGCTTTAAACAGGATGAGCAGGACCGCGCGCCCTGCCGCTAATGTGTTGTACCAGTCAGCCATGTCAACACATAGCAACTCCGCTGTTACATCACATACACATTGGAGAAAAAGATAGCAATACCCTTTATACAATGAAATCCGAACACATGAAACAAATAGATAAAATAATACTGCAACGGTACTTTGAAGGGCGCTGCACGCCTGAAGAAGAACTATTGGTATCAGCTTACCTGCAGCAGGATGATCTGTCTGCGCTACATGCTTATGTAGATGCGGAAGCAGCTACTGCCACAGATAAGTTGCCTGCCGCTGAAGTTGCAGACAGTTTACAGGCTTTTCATACAGCAAGGATAGCAGAGCAGCCTGTACGCAAGACGATACGCTGGCAACGTATTGTGGCCGCTGCCGCAGTGGTCGCCTGTATTGCAGCAGGCGCGTGGCTTTGGAAAAAACAATTGTCGCATGCAGCAGCACCATTATGGGCAAGCATTACCAATAATAATAAAAACATGCAGGTGGTGCAGTTGCCGGATGGCACTAAAATATGGTTACACCCGCAAGCCGCTCTTTCGTATGACAAGAACAATTACAATGATATAAACAGAGCTGTAAAACTAACAGGTGAGGCTTTTTTTGATGTAGCGCATGATGCAGACAAACCTTTTACCGTACAGTCCGGCCTTGTAACCACAACAGTAAGAGGAACGGCATTCAATATAGAAGCATATGCAAACGAGAAAGACGTGCGCGTAATACTTGTGCGCGGAAAAGTGGAAGTAACTGCAAAGACATGGACTTATACATTGTCTCCGGGACAAATGATGGATTACAATAACGATAAAAACAATATGGAGATTAAAACGATCTCTACCGGGGAACTGGCAGACTGGACGCAGGACAAACTGATCTTTAATGATCTGCCGTTGCTGGATGTATTAAAGCGGCTGGAGGAAAATTATAACATCCGCATTATATGTGTGAACCCGTCTATTGTAGACAATAAACGTATTACCGGGAAATATACGCGCAGATCGGCGGATGAAATATTAAACAAAATACTATTCATCCACGGCCTGCAATACCAAAAACAAGGAGGACAATATATGATCAAATAATACCGTACCACAAGAAAACAAAAAAGGGGCCGCGGCAACGGCTCCCCAATGATTAAACCAAGCGTGTTAAAACTTAATAAAACCAAAACAAAATTATGTATCTGTTCGCACATACATCGTGTTCGAGGATAAAAAAGCTTATTCTGACTACCCTTTGCATTATTCAGCTTTGTTTGTCGGCCAGTGTGTACAGCCAGGCAACAGGCAATATCTCACTGGATATACCCAATACTAACCTGCATGAGTTATTCATGCACTTAGAGAAAATATCCAATTATACTTTTTCGTACGACAGGCAGGCTGCTCAAAAAATAGCATTGAACAATATTCATTACAAGAACAAATCGATGAATGAGATATTGGTGTCTTTGCAAAAGCAGGCTTCGCTGGATTATGATATAGACGGCACAAATATTTCAATACGGATCAAGCCAAAAGTCCCTGTAAAACAACCACAGGGTATTCCTTCAGCAAAGACGGGTTTGCTGTCTGGCAAAATACTGGATGAGGAAAATGGGGAAGCCGTAGCAAATGCAACTATTACGATAGATGGCACGAGTGTAGTATCGTCCATAGATGGGGTGTTTTCTTTTAAACTAAACGAAGGCGCTTACATTGCTTCCGTTGCATCTATTGGCTATACAACAAAAAACATCACTGATATTACCATCAGGCAAGGCATTACTTTACCACTACAGCTCACGTTAAAAAGAGAGAAAGGGCAATTGCAAAGTGTAACGGTTACTTCTTCTGCCCGGAGAGAAACACTGGCAGCACTGCTATTGAAACAAAAAAACAATGGCGCTATTACAGACGGTATCAGTACAGAACAGATCAGCCGCACACCGGACAATAACATTGCGCTGGCACTACGCCGCATCAGCGGTTTACAAATAAGTGATGATAACAAATATGCTATTGTACGTGGCCTGGGAGAGCGTTACAATGCGGTACTACTAAACGGTGTACAATTGCCAAGCAGCGAACCGAACAGGAAAAATTTCGCATTCGATATGATCCCAAGCGCACTGGTTGATAACGTGGTGGTGAATAAAACAGCTACACCTGATCTGCCTGGCGAATTTTCGGGAGGTGTGGTACAGGTAAATACAAAGGATGTACCGGTGAATATTTTTTTACAACTGGCTGCCGGGCTGGGCTACAACACGCAATCTACAGGCAAGGAATTTATCAGCACGGAAAGAGGTGGCAAAGATTATATAGGTTTTGATGATGGCAGCAGGAATAAGCCTTCCGGCATGGATTTTAAAGTATATAACCGTATTGCCGTAGACTATGCAAATGCAACAGCTACGCAACGGCAGAAGGCAAGTGCCTTCCTGGGAGACTTGCCGGACAAATGGCGGATGCAGCAATACACAGCAGCGCCTATACAATCCTATCAATTGAATGCAGGCCGACTGATCCCCATAGGTAAATCAAAGCTCGGTATCATTGGTACATTAAGTTATAGAAATGAACAGTTGACGGAGCCTTATGACATTAATAATGTAAACACAAACGATTACAAGGGCACGCAATATTCGTTTGCTACTACATGGGGCGCTAACCTGAATATTGGTTATAGCTTTGGTAAACACAAACTGACCTTACAGAATACGTACAACAGGCGTTTCAGCGATAAGTTGTATCACTTCTCCGGCAGGGATTATATGAATAACAGTAATATAGAAAGTTATTCAGATGTCACACTTATTAATAGTCTTATACAAACAAGACTTGCCGGTGAGCATGCAATAGGCAACAAGGGGATAAAGTTTTTATGGGATGGTTCTTTTGCTGAGGTAGACAGGGACCAGCCATTTAGCCATGTAATGAATATGCGTGCAGATTCCGGTAGTGCCAAAGGATATTATTTCTATAACTTTTCGGACAACCAGCCAGACCTTGGCAGTATTTATTATTCTGAGCTAACTGAAAAAAGATACTCCTGGTCAGCGCAGTTACAGATACCTTTTACATTACTCAACCAAAGGCAAAGCCTGAAGTTTGGTTACAATGGGATGTCAAGAGATGCTGACTTTGGTGCAGATTTTTATCGTGTGCGGCAACCGGCTGGCAGCAATTTCAATAAGTACAATGGTTTTGCTTATTATGATGTGTATAACAGCGCACAATTTGCAAATGGTTCGCTATACCTCTATCCTATTATCGGCGGAGGGCAAGCGGCAGGCAATGGCAGCTCTGACGGTTATTCCGGCACACAAAAGCTGAATGCTTTTTTTGGAATGGCAGATGTGAGAATACTAAAGCAACTGCGCGTAGTAGGTGGCCTGCGAATAGAAAAAAACTTGCAGGAAGTAAATACATTTATCGGCAGACCTAACTCATCTACCGCACCGGACCAACCTGCTTTTGTAAATGTGGACAGCATTTACCAGATTAAAAAAACGGACTGGTTGCCTTCTGTAAACCTGATTTACTCGCTAACCAGCAAGTTCAATATCCGCGCGGCGTATTATAAAACGGTGGCGCGCCCGGACCTGAGAGAGTTATCCTCTTTTCAATATTTTGACTTTGACCTGTTCCGTGTAATATCTGGTGATAACCTGCAACCAACAAGCATACAGAATTACGATCTGCGTTTTGAATTTTACCCGGCTGCTGATGAACTGATTTCTGTTTCCGGTTTTTATAAAAATTTCAAAGACCCGATAGAGCCATTACTGGTGAGTACTTCCGGCAAGCCTGTAGTGCGCTACCGCAACCTGGACAAGGCTACTGATCTTGGACTGGAAGTAGATGTACGTAAATCGTTTGCTTTTATAAACAGGGCATCTTCTTTTCTGAAAAACATTTACTTGTCGGGCAGCCTTACGCTGATAGATGCAAATGTAGATTTCAAAGGCAGGGATGTAATAGACCCCGTAACGCATGATACACTGAGCACAAAGCGTAACAGGCCATTGTACGGGCAGTCTCCTTACATCATCAATGGTGGCCTTGCATACATCAGCACACACATTGGTTTAAATGTAGCCTACAACCGTTTTGGCAAACGCATTGTGTATGCTTCGCCAAATATATCTGAAGATGAATATGAGCATCCGCGCGATATGCTGGATATGCAACTGAGCTATAAATTTTTAAAAAACGAGGCAGCAGAGCTGAGACTTAATATCAGTAACCTGCTAAACCAGGACCTGATCACCTATAAGAACCACTATGGAACGGGTGCCGCTTACTCACCAGGCACTCCTTCCATTCCTAACTATGCCGGGCAAGGCAGCACGCTACCGGGAAAGCAGGTGGATCCAAAAGGCACATCATACAACGCACCTTATGACAATGTAACATCAAGAAGAAGGAACGGTACTACATACACGTTGCACTTCATTTACAAACTCTAATAATTGTTTCATTATACGCAAAACGAAAAGCACCAATGCAAACCGGCAGCAATGCCTAAACTAAAACACTATTCAAAAAAAGCAAAAAAGATCTTTTATGCTTAACTCAAAAAATGTTCTGTGGATTTTACTGGTAGCTGCCGCAACAGCAACCAGTTGTAAAAAGAATGTTACCGACGCTGCAGCAGACGGCGGTAAATTCAACCGCTCTGTACGTGCTACTACGCCAGACAACAGGCCAGTACCTACAGTAAGCAAAAACATACCTAACGTAATCTCTAGTGACCTTACACTGGACAAGGACACTTTGTGGTACCTGAACGGGCCTACGTATGTTACAAACGGAGCAAAGCTGACTATTGAAGCCGGTTCATTTATCAAAGGCAAAAGGAAAGTAAATGTTACGAACAACTATCCTTCATTCCTGATGGTAACTCGCGGTTCTCAACTGATCGCAAACGGAACAGATGATGCACCTATCGTGTTTACAAGCGAGCAGCCTGCCGGCAGCCGCAACAAAGGCGACTGGGGTGGTATTGTGCTGCTGGGCAACGGACATACTAACTCTGGCGTAATGGAGATTGAAGGTATTCAGCAGGGTTATGTAACTTCTTTCAACCTGCCTTTCCCTTCTACCATTGAGTATGGTGACAACACAGACGAAGACAATTCAGGCTCACTGAAATATGTGCGTATTGAATTTGCTGGTGACGTGATCACTGAAGGTAATGAGCTGAATGGCCTTACACTTGGTGCAGTTGGTTACCTGACTACACTGGAACACATCCAGGTTTCAAACGGCGCTGATGATGGTTTTGAATTTTTTGGTGGCGCAGTAAATGCTAAATACCTGGTATCATTCGGTAACGATGATGATGATTTAGATTTTGACCAGGGCTACCAGGGCAGCATCCAGTTTGCTGTTGCAGTTAAAAATCCTGCGCTTGGTTTTTCTTCTTCACCTAATGGTATTGAGAGCAACAACATTACGAGCCCGGTTGTGGTAACAGATCCTAGCCGTAAAACAAGGCCGATCTTGTCTAACCTGACAATACTTGGTACAAACACTACTCCTGCTCCTCCTAGTGGTGTAGGTACACTGTTCAGGGTTAACTCTGATTATGTGTTGCGTAACTCTATCATCGGTGGTTTTAACACAGGCTCTACTTTGCTGACGGCTTCTGTTGACGAATATTACAACAATATCGTACATGGCTTTACTACCAGCTATGCACCAACAAGCTTCCCGCCTGCAATGAATGTAACTGCATTTGTAAGCAGCAATACAAACAATGACTTGTTACTGGTAGATCCGTTTACACTGTCTGCTCCTGATTTCCGCTATGTAGATGATCCGTTTGTGGGTACATCTCCTGCCGGAACTGTAGGCACAAACTTTACAAGCCTTACGGTAACACATCCGGGCGGTGCGCTTTCTGCGTTTACATCTACAGCTTATGTAGGTGCATTCCCTTCACAGAATGATGCACGCTGGGACGACACATGGGCTTCATACAGCCCTAACGCGAACACATACTAACCGTGTACTGAAAAGTATATTGAAACAATTATTATACCCCAGGGCTTTACAGCCCTGGGATTCTTAAATCAACAATTATGAAAACAAGCAATCTATATCTTTTCATTATGTTACTTGCGGGCATCACGCTTTTATCCTGTAAAAAGCAGGGTGATGCTATTCTTTACCCGGGCTTTGGCACGTTGCAACTAAAGGGCACCGTACCTGCGGGAACAGATGCATTTACATTACAGATAGATAGCAATAAACCGGACTCTTTAAAACCAAAAGCTTCGCAGATAGATGTAACTAAAATACTGGAACAGGGTAAACGCCGCGTAGGCATTTACAAGGGCAATGCAGCGTTGCTGGATACTACGCTACAGTTTCCGCAAGGCTCCACGCAAACACTCACTTTCTTATACACAGGCACTTCTTTACTATTCGATGATCCGGACACAACACGTAAACCGGAGAGTGGTAATATACTTGTACGTTTTGCAACTACAGACAATACACTACCGGATAAAATGAACATTGAAATATTCCTCTATTATACTTTAAGCGGTACGAAGACTATGCCGCTTAACATTAAACTGGAAAACATTTCCAAAGACCGCTTCTCTGATTATGTAGAATTAAGCAACCCGACAAAACTGGCTCCTGCGGGTGCAACAAACGCACGCTTTGTGATAGAAGGATATAACGCGGCTACGCAGCAAAAGGTTATGGCTATCAGCGACAATTCTATGAGTTATATTAAACTGGATAAGATAAGCGGCACCGGACTTACCTATACACCGAATGCAGTTATTTCATTAGGCATAGGCGCAGCAGTTGGCTCAAGCAAGATTCACGTCCCGTCTATTATTTTCATGCGCTAACTTTTTAGCTGATCGTCAGAGGGCTTACACATTGAAGTCCTTCCCCTAACACCCTGTCACTTTTGGCGGGGTTTTATGTTAAATAAAAAGGGCATACCCCGCATGGTATGCCCTTATAAAAAATGTTCTGTGAAATCCCTTTTAAAGGATGGCACAAAGTAAAGTAATTAAGTTATTGCAAACTTAACCTGCGGCTTTTTTAGGGAAATTTTATTCTTTTAAGATGTTTTTAGCGTCTTTTTAAAGTGCTTGATCGCTTCCTGTATATGACGCTCTACTGTATTGGGGGAAAGAGATAATACAGAAGCAATTTTTTTATGGCTCATACCTTGCGCACGGGATAGCAGGAACACTTCCTTCCTGCGTTCGGGCATCTCTTCTATTATTTCCTGTATCCGTGCTTCATATTCCTTCCTGTGTATTTCCTCATCCGCATATTGTGCCAACTGTTCAGCTTGCACAGCAGCCCGCTCGGCGTCTTTGCGCACTTGTTTTTTCCGGATCTCGTCTATAAAAATGTTTTTAGCGAAGGTGTAAAGCAATGGATATAAGTCTGATCTATCTTCAATGTCATCCCATTTATTCCAGAGTTTGATAAAAACCTGTTGCAGTATATCTTTTACCAGCGCATCATCTTTGACGATATGGCTAAAGATGGAATAGAGCCTGCCATACGTCTCGTGATAAACCTTATCGAATGCTTTCTTCCGGGCATTTTCTAACAACCGAATCATCTGAAGCGGGTTTGTATTAAAGTTAAATCACCTATGTAAACTCAATGTTAACTTCAGGACAGCCGGGAAGAAAAGTACTAATTACAAAGTACGAAGTACAAAGTAGGAAGATGAGAGAGATTTTATGTACAATGTGGTTTTCTAAGCTTATTGTTTAATTGTTAAATGGTTATATGGTTAATAAGAAAAACAATTTAGCCATATAACCATTTAACAGCCATCTGCGTTTTCCGCAAGCAGTATCTATAAGTTCTGCATTCACGTTTGCCGATTCACGACTCACGAAAACAACCCTGGCTTCGTCTTATACGTATGCCACAAAAATTCTCCGTAAATAGTGTTTGCCCATGCAAACCAGGAACGGGTGAAATCTTTCGCATCATCTTTATAAAATGACTCGTGCATAAAGCCTGTACCGGCATGCGTTTTTTTCAGCATGTCTATACACAATTTTATTTCCTTTTCATCCGTACTGGTAAGCCCGCGTGTAACAATGCTTAATGGCCAGATCATATCCGGCTTGCCTATATGCGGGCCGCCTATTCCTTCTGCCACTGTGCCTTTGTAAAAGAATGGGTTATATGCTGACAGTACAAATTTGCGTGTGTTCTGATATACCGGATCATTCACTGATACTGCACCAAAGTATGGCAAGGATAACAAGCCGGGGGCGTTGGCATCATCCATCAGGTTGTAGTTACCATAACCATCTATTTCAAACGGATATATTTTACCGAATACCGGGTGTGTATAGATGGCGTGTTGTTTCAGCGCTGTTTCTACTTCTGTGGCTAATGCTTGTAGCGCTGAAGCGAGCGCGGCATCATGCAAAATGGATGAGACCATTGTGGCAGCCTGTTTTAAACTTACCACTGCAAAAAAATTAGATGGAATAAGATAAGGATAGATAGTTGCATCATCACTTGGCCTGAACATAGAGCAGATCAGCCCATTCGGTTTTGCAGGAAAACCATATCCACCCATCGGGAGTGTATCTGTAGGCTTCTCTGTCTGGCGCATGAAGTGATATGGCCCTTTGTCTTTTTTACGTTGTTGCTCTTTAAATGTCTGTAAGATCAGCTTTATCGCTTCTTTCCATTCGTTGTTAAAAGGTGCTGTATCGCCTGTTGCTTTCCAGTAGCCATGTGCCAGGCGTATAGTGTAGCAAAGTGAGTCTATCTCCCACTTACGCTCATGTACACCAGGCTTCATGTCAGTAAGGTCGCTTTTCCATTCGCTTACTTTGTTTGCATCGTTGTAGAACGCATTCGCATAAGGATCTTTTAATACAAACGTCGTTTGCTTATTGATCACACCAGCTATCAGCTTACGTAGTTTTTCATCTTCTTTAATAAACGACATGTATGGCCATACCTGTGCGCAGCTATCGCGTAACCACATAGCGTCTATATCTCCTGTAATTACATAAGTATCGGGCCTGCCGTTTACCTCTGTATAATATACAGTTGTATCAAGTGTGTTGGGAAAACAATTTTCAAACAACCATCCTTGCTCTTCATCTTTTACATGCGCCTTAAACTGTTTGATCGCAGCCTCAATAGCATCGCTGCTAAAGTGTCTTTTAGCAGCGTCTGTACGTACAACAGGATAATTACTTTTATTCTTTCCGAATGCATTTTTACCGATCAGGGCACCGGCTGTTAATACGCCGGCATGTTGCAGGAATGTTCTTCTCCGCATATATTAATTTTCTTTTATAATCTGGAATTGCTTAGGCGTATTCCAACCATATACGCAAATGCGCATGGGTTGTTTTGCCGTAGCTGTGTGTTCTATTGTTATTATCTTTTCTTCTCCGGGTAACAAGCTAATGTAGTTATCTGAGAAGAAGGTAGGCAGTATCCTGTCTTCTGTTGTCTCGTTAACTAATGCAATACGGTTAAAGAAGGATACTGCATTGTTATCATTCTTCAACTTTATAGTTATGGATTGTGTATTTCTTTTTACAACAGAGACATTCAAAGGAGCTTGTTTCATTTGCTTCAACCCTGTATAGTTTCCATCTACCGCAGGTAACCAATAAAAATTTTCATCCAATACCTCCTGCTGATCATTCAATATTTTCAACACGGCGAAGCATCCTGTAGCTGCATCTGCTTTCTTCAATGCGCTGCCGATAGAGAACATTTTTTGCGAAAGGCTTGCACCTACTACAGCAAAGGTCTGGATAGTATCTACGCATTTTCCGTTTATGTCATAAACCAGCGCCTGCGCCATAATGTTGTGTACCGTTGTAAAGCCGTTGTTTACTAAGTGTACCACACTATCTGCGGGGTTCATCATTATATGCAATGGCTCTGCGCCCTTTCTCAACCCGTACAGGCAGGCATTTACATCCAGGTAATAATCATACATCTGTCCGCGAAGTGCTGTCCATGGGTTTTGTGTTTTCCAGATAATAGAGCCGGTGTACCACAGCCACATGTGCGAAGAGAAGCCTTCCATTAGCGCACGGTATTGATCATAGTTAATCAACTGTGCTTTCATAGCAAAGTCTTCCGCACCGGAAACAGCTCCATACGCTTTAGGATAATCTCTATAACCAATATATTTATGATAGTCCCACACAGAATCCGGCTTATCTGCAGGCGTTGGCGCTACCAGGTTTTGCGCCGGTATAAAACGCTTAAGGGAAGCGTAATCACCAACACCTACAGAGCCTACTTCAGAGTTAAACGGAAATGTTTTTGTTGTCCAGAATGTTTTTGTATCCTGTATGTTATATGGGCCATCGCCATTATCGCCAAGCGTATTGTAAGACATATCGCTGGAGTTAGAGTAGTCGATAAACCAACGTGTATCATCAAATTTCCCTATAATACTATCACGCAAAATGTCCAGCATATCCGCCGGTGGAGGTATTTCGTTACCACCACACCAGATAGCCAGGGAAGGATGGTTTCTTACCAGCTTTACCTGGTCAGCTACAGATGCCACATAGAGCGCATGGTTATCCGGGTATTTACGCCGCGTCCACTGATCGTCTTTTTTCATCGGGTCCATCCAGCGCCCGTTGCAATCGCCAGACATCCACAGGTCCTGGAACACAAGTAAGCCATACTTATCACATGCCGCATAAAACTCAGGACGTTCTACCAATGCACCACCCCATACACGGATCAGGTTCAAATTCATATCCCGGTGATAGCGCACTTCTGCATCGTAACGCTCGTTGGTAAAACGCAGCATCGCATCTGATATAATCCAGTTGCCACCTTTGATAAAAATACGCTGCCCATTCACATGTACTTCACGGCTCATGGTTGTACTGTTCCATTCATTGTCCAATTGCCGTATGCCAACGGTCACTTTATTTTTATCAGAGATAGGTTTACCATCTACACTCACCTGGAATTGCGCGTCATACAACTCTTGTTTTCCATACCCGTTGGGCCACCACAGGCGCGGATGGCTGATCGTTACATCCGGCAGCGTGATCTCTGCACTGGCGTGAGGTTGCAGGGTAATTTTTTTTGTTACGGTTTGCCCGTCTATCACAAACGAGAGCTGCCCTTGCACGGTCTTGGCAGAAGCATTTTCTACCTCTGCAGTTGTTTTCACATAAGCAGGTTGTTGAAGGCAACCGGGTATCCGCACGCCCGGCACAAGTGTTATTACATGCGGGTTTTTAATCCGTATTGCATCCGTCCGCAGTAAAGTCACTTTATCCCATATACCTGTATTGCGGTCACGCACAGGCTGAATCCAGTCCCAGCCTGCTGTGTACTGCAAAGACACATTGCGGGCGATGGTACCATCACCGCCCTGCCCACCATTGGGATTGCCGGGAACAGTTGGCGGATACACGATAATGGCCAGCCTGTTTTTCCCATGTGCATTTAAAAAAGAAGAAATATTATAAGACTGTCGCAGGAACATTCCTTCATGCGCATCAGCCGTTATTTGTTTGCCATTTAAAAAGAGGAGGCATTTATAGTTTACACCACGCAGCTCAAGAAATACGTTCCCATCGCCTTGTGGTTTTGTTTCTTCAAAGTCTTTTACAAACCAGTAGGTATAATATTCATTGCCTTTATCATAGACATCGGCAATGTATTTATTATTCATCCCGTAAAAAGGATCTGGTATTTTGTGGTTATTCAGCAGTGTTGTCAATACTGTTCCGGGAACAGTAGCAGGCATCCAACTGCCGGTGTTAAATGACGGATCACTTAACTGGTTGCCATTTTGCTTTACTTCACTTACAGGCAGACATTTCCAGCCCGTACTCAGCTCTGTTACGTTTTGCGCATAAGAGGCAGTACATGTACTTAATACAAACAATAGAAAGAAGATACGGCGTTTCAGATTTTGCATACACATAAAAAGCACCCGGCACGGTGAAATGCCGGGCGCATATTTGATTATTGAATCTTTACAGAAGTTACTACATCATTCGCATTGGGCGATAATGTTGTAAAATTTGTTTTACTGGATGTTAAGGTCCATGATGTTCCGGTAAAATTATCATTGGCGTACATGGTCACTGTCCACCCGCTCGGAATTTTTACAGAAGATGCCCAATCGTTTACAAAACCATAGGCTTGTAACTGGGCAAGTGTATAGTTACCCTTTGGTATAGCAGCCGTAGCAGTACCTCCGTAGTTAATATCCTGGTAGAAATTAACACCGGTAGTTGCGCCGCCGCCATTGTACACAGTAGCTTTTCCATACAGCGCATTTGATACGCTCGTAAGCCAGGTGTGCGCATCTGTGTTTGGCAAGTTGTAATACAGGTATATACCATAATTATTACTTACTGTTTGTGTAGCCAGCGATGCCGCTGTAGATGAGCTGGTGCTTTGTATATCTACCGCAGCAGGCCCAAGATTAGCAGCAGTCAACCCCGGTACGTTCGGTACTGAATAGGTTCCGTAGATCGCATTCCAACTGTAGTTTACTTTTGAACCGACAGTAACACCACCATAAGACAAGCGTGAGGCCGCAGGGCCATAATAATAGAATGAAATGATTTTGTCTGGCATTAACTGGCGTAAAGCAGATACAAGGAATACAAAGGAACTATCGTTTGGCTGGCCTGTACTATTGGTGCCATAATCCGCATACTCATCGTCAAAGTCAATGCCGTCTAACCCGTAGGTTGTAACGGCATTGCTTAACTGTTGCGCAAAAGCTTGCGCAGATGCTTTACTGGTGAAGTTACAAAAGCCTGCCCCCTGGTGGTTACCCAGGATAGACAGTAATACTTTGATGCCTTTGCTTTGCAAGGGCTGGATATAGGTTGTCTTGTTGCTCAGCACATTTGTCACCTGTGTATTAAAATACAATTGTGCAGTCTGTGTGGTCGTATTGTAGTTGATGTTAGCAGCGAAGATGATACCTATGTCAAACAACTGTTCACCTGTAGTAAGGGTGTAGTTGCCTACATTGCGTATATCATTACTGTTTACTTCTACATAGCAAACCCCTTTGGGGCCTGTTACGCCAATAGCTGCGGGCTGCGCTGTGCCTGAGCTTGAATTATTCAGTGCAGAAAGGCTTTGCTGATCAGTCATATCCTTTTTGCATGAAAAGAAAAAGAGGGCAATGGATGCCGTTGTGAGTACGAGAACATTTTGCGAGATTGATTTTAATTGTCTTACCATGGTTATCGGTTTTAATTAACAATGCTGAAAATGTCGGGTACGACTCCGTTCCATCATAGGCATCAGATTTTAACGACGTGTTATGTCCGGTTGCTGGCCCATTGTAAATTCTAAGACTCCTCCTTTTAAAATAGTATCGTGAGTGATATAGTTTTTATCGTATGGCTTCCCATTCAGCGTTACTGACTGGATGTAAACATTCTTTTTGCTATTGTTCTTTGCTTTAATGATGAACTTACCTGCGGGAACCGCTATGCGCACTTCGTCTGCAGATGGGCTGCCAAACATGTATTGACCACTGGCAGGGTTGGCAGGATATAAACCTGCTATGCTCCATACGCCCCATGCGCTCATTTGCCCGCAGTCTTCATTGCCCGCATACCCGTCAGGATTGTCGTGGTACATAGAGTCAACGATCATACGTACACGTGCCTGTGTTTTCCATGGCATACCAATGAAATCATACATGTATGCGATGTGGTGGCTAGGCTCATTGCCATGTGCATACTGACCGATCATGCCACTTACGTCCGGCGACTGGTTCTCCCCTGTCATTGCAGAGTTCACCGAAAAAAGTTCATCCAGTTTTTTAGCAAATTTTTCATAGCTGCCATATTTCATTGCAAGTCCCGTTACATCGTGCGGTACAAAGAAGGTATGCTGCCATGAATTACCTTCGGTAAACATTGCTTTATCCGCATCATGCTCTGAGTAAAAGGGGTCGAATGGCTCTACCCATTTGCCGTCTGAATTTTTGGCCCTTGCAAAACCAATTGTACTGTCAAATACATTCTGCCAGGAGTTGGCGCGTTTCATATAATACGCGTAGTCATCGTTCTTTCCCAAATGTTTTGCAACCTGTGCTATACACCAGTCATCATAAGCATACTCTAATGTTACTGTTACGCTGCTTCCATACTTATCCTGCGGTATATAACCATACTGGCGATAGAAATTTGTACCGCGTACGTCCTGCATGGAGCTTTTCTTCATAGCCTCATAAGCCAGTTGTACATCAAAGCCTTTAATGCCTTTCAGTACAGCGTCTGCTAATACCGGTACGGCATGGTAACCCGTCATACAATTGGTCTCATTGCTGCTAAGGTCCCACACGGGCAATAAGCCGTTCTCTTTGTAAAATACCAGCAGGCTATTCAGCATATCGCTGTAACGTACATCTTGCGTCAGCGTGAACAATGGATTCAATGCGCGAAATGTATCCCACAATGAAAACACGTTGTAACGTTGTTTACCGCCAGGCATTGCCGCTACTTTACCTGCTGCATTCTGGTAGCTGCCATCCGCATCTGAGTATAGAGCGGGCATTACACAGGTATGGTACAGTGCTGTATAGAAAATACGTTTCAGCTTTGCGTCCGCTGTATTGATCTGCATTTTTTCCAGCTCTTGCTCCCACTTGGCTTCTGCACTTGCTTTCACTTTATCAAAGGACCAGCCTTTTATTTCATTTAAGGCGTCCAATGCTTTCGCTGTACTTACGGTAGAAAGCGCAACTTTGTATAATACATTATTCCCTTTGCTTTCATCGAACAGCAGTTGTGCACGTACAGCTTTTCCTTCCAGCGTTTGCCCTTCGGCGCTCACACCAGCATCATCGAGATATATTTTCTTAATCGCTTTTGAGGTGCGTATTACAAAGTAGACACGTTGTGTTTTGGCCCAACCGGTAGAGTACCTGTATCCTTCTATTGTAGAATCGTTCAGTTGCCTGATGTAAGATGCGGTCGGCTTGTCCCAGTTGATGCGGAACCCAAGGTCCACTTTTACAACAGGCTGCGTTTTTGCCGGAAAACTAATGTTATGCAATCCACAACGTTCTGTTGCAGTCAGCGCTACATTGATCCCGTTGTTTAGTTTTACCTGGTAATAACCGGGGGTTGCTTTTTCATTCCTGTGACTAAAGCCTATTGTATCACTTACACCTTTTGCAGACAAGCGTGTTTGTGGCATTACAGATATGTCACACCAGTCACCAATACCTGTACCGCTCAGGTGCATGTGGCTAAACCCTGTAATAATGGTATCACTGTAATGATAGCCGCCGCACCAGTCCCATCCCTGGTGTCCGTTGTCCGGACTTAACTGCACCATACCGAACGGAACAGTTGCACCAGGAAAGGTGTGCCCATGCCCCCCCGTTCCTATAAAGGGATCTACATACGTGGTCAGGCGTTGTGCCTGGGCAGAAAAAGAACCAGCCAGCAAAAAGGCAATTGCGCATTTAGCAAAACGATTCATACACTAGTTTTTTGTAATTGGACACAATAATAGTTTATTGCTATAATACGCAGACATATTTAATGCTATCACATTTCACGCAAAGGCAGCAACATTTGAGATTTGAGATTTAAAATTTGAAATGAATGACCCTACTCCGCCAATTCATCTTAAATCTCAAATTTCAAATCTGACCTGCCCGACTACCAGTAACCTGTAACCGAATAATAAATGGCGGTTTTGTACACAAATAAAGATTCACATACGCCCCGCCACTGAATTGCCATATAAAAACGACTACTTAACTACTAAGGTTTCTTATCCCACCACACTTTCGTTCCTGCATCATCATTACCGCCAAGTGTGGTCATTGCTTTGTCGTAACCGGCTTTGTTACTGTTTTTATATTTAGATGGTATTGGCAAACGTTTAATAAATCCTGTAACGGTGCCGTTACTGTTATTTACTACAACCGGGAACAGTTTAGGATACCTTGTACGGCGTACCTCAGACCAGGCTTCTTGTCCGTCAGGGTAAAGCGCAATCCACTTTTGCGTCATAATGCGTTCCAGCTTTTCTTCTGTAGCTGCGCCAGTGTTCCATTTGATCGTAATTGTACTCAGGTTAGCATTCCCCACCGGTACATTATTTGCGCCAGCCACTTGCGCTTTAGGGTCTATATATGGACTTGCCGTACTTGTTGCATCCGCTTTGTATGCAGCAGCAGAACCTGCGCCCCACTCATCAAACGACCTGTCTATACCTGTCTCGTATGCTACTTGTATATCGCCCGCATTTGCCCAGCCTCTTAATGCCGCTTCCGCTTTCAGGAACCATGCTTCGGCTGCCGTTGCAATCTTTGCTTTACCGTTTAATTTATCAAAATAATCACTGCTGGCTGCTTTTGCTATCACTTTGGAATAGCCGGAGTAACGTGCTTTTGCATCGATCGCTACACCATTCCTGATGCCAATGTACTGGCCTGCTACTGCGGCATCTGATGCAGGTGCAAGCACACGTGTTTTACGCGGATCGTTGTATCCGTTCATAAATGAACTGAATGGCGCGCCTGCCCTTATATCATCCCAATCGTTGATGATCACACCGATCGGACTTTCACTGCCATAGGTTACAAATGCGTTATCCCCGTTATCGCTCAGCAGGCCTGTTGCATTTGCCAGCGCTTTCTCTCCTTGTGTTTTTGCTGTGGTGGCATCTGCATATACAATACGCAATGCCAAACGCAAACGCAGTGTATTGGCCAGCTTCAGCCACTTAACTGGGTCGCCGCCATAGATAAGGTCAGCTTTTTTAAAGGCTGTACCTACTTTCTTTGTACCGGCTACAAACGGCGTAAGATTCGTTACTGCAGAATCAAGGTCTGCAAAGAATGCTTTATAAGCGTCCTGTTGTGAATCGTAGTCGATTGAAAGATCTGCATTTGGTTTACCATAATGCGAATAGATAACCGGGCCGAATACATCTGCAGCGCGGTGCATCTCTATTACGTTCAGTATGCGCGACATAGCCGCTGCATCTGACAGGTCTACGCCGCTATATGTCTGGCTCTTTTTTACAAAGTCAGCATTGGCTTGCATTACACCATCATACGCAATGTTCAGCACCCACTCGTTCCAGCCATCCATCATAAAGTAATTACCATTGTTGTTACCTCCGTTGAATGGTGTGGGGCTCATCATAAAGCCGCTGTAAATATCTGCGTTGAGGTTTTCCTGCAACTGGTATTCCCAGTTAATGTAATGCACCAGGCTGCGCTGTGCATTCTGCAATGGCAATACGAGCGCCTGGAAATCTGCCTGGAACACGTCGTCCGTTACACCTGCGGGATTGGTATTGATACTTTTAAAATCTTTCGTACATCCTGCGGCAAGTAGTGCTGCAACAGCTCCTGCGGTGAATATTTTATGTATATATGTTTTTGACATTGTATAAATGATTTGAGATTTTAGATTTGAAATTTGAGATGGTTCTTTTGATAAGCCTCGGTTCGTGTCCTCACGAACCGGTACCTGGCTGGTTCGTGAGGACACGAACCAGGGCGAAGGAACTCATCTCAAATTTCAAATCTCAAATATTAAATTTCCAATCTTTTTAAAACGTGCATTTGAAACTAAAGCCTATACTTCTGTATGCCGGCAAACCAAAAGCATCTATACCAACGCCGCCTGCATTTACACCGGATACCTGCTCAGGATCAAATGGCGCATCTTTTTTAAAGAAGAATAAATTGTTCCCAATAACACCTACTCTTATATCTTTTACAAACTTGCCTGTCATAGGGAAGCGATAAGATACAGAGACTTCACGCATCCTGATAGCTGTAGCACTGAATGAATATAAAGACCCTGCCGGTGTTTTACCGCCTATGCTTGTGTAGTAATCTTTTGCATTTACATTACCACTCCACGCTTTACCTGTCTCATCTACTGCATTAGAAATATACACGTTGTTGCCATTGTCCCGCGCCTGCCCAGTTCTCTGGCTCACGCCCAACTGGTCAAGATACCCTTCCGTAATGCTTAATACTTTACCGCCAAACTTACCATCTATGAGGAAGCTGATTGCAAAGCGGTCTATATTAAAGGTATTGTTCCATCCAAGAATGAATTTTGGATTTGGATTGCAGATAAGACTATCGTCCACAAAAGTTGGCAAGTGTGTGGATGAGCTTACGATCATTCTGCCCTGTGCATCTGTTTTAACCGTTCTGCCATACAGGTCACCGAAAGAACCGCCTTGTTTCAGTTTGGTATAGCCACCGCTGCTACCTAACCCGTAAATAGAGTTTTCGTTGCCGCTGATCGCACCATTATCAAACAATGAAACGATCTTGTTTGTGTTGTGTGAGAAATTAAGTGTAGTAGTCCAGCTAATCTTTTTTGACTGTATCACTTTATAAGATACCGAAGCTTCCACACCAGTGTTCTGAATATTACCTGCGTTTACATCAGACTTTGTAGTACCTGTCAGTTGCAGGTTTACGCCGCTGAAGTACTGGTTATACGTATTAGACTTATACCAGGTGAAATCTACAGATAACCTGTTGTTGAATAAGGCAAGCTGTGCGCCTACTTCAAAAGATTTATTTGTTTCCGGTTTCAACGCAAGGTTAGGATATACGCTTGTAGAAGGTGGTGTGCTGCTCGGCGGGTTTGCAATACCTCCCATGTTGAATGTGTACAACGGATAGGTAGAGAACGCCGCAATATCGTTACCCACCTGGGCGTAAGACACGCGCAGCTTTGCAAAGTTGATCGCTTTTGGTAAGGTCAGCAATTCACTTAACACCGCGCTGGCGCCTGCTGAATAATAATTGTAGCCTTTTTTCTCTGTTGGCGTAAATGCCAGCGTAGAAGACCAGTCGTTCCTGTCTGCGAAGTCTACGAATATTTTATTCTGATAGTTGAACTGTACACTGCCGAATACAGAATGTACGTTTTTACGTGCAGGCTGATTGGAGTTAACATCATAGTTGCGAATATCTATCGTTGCTTTATCTAAAGCTGACTCAAGGAATACATTCGGCACTGTTGGCGATCCCAGTACGTTGAGCATTTTGCCACGCTGGTTTTGCAATGAAGCACCTGCTGTAAAGTTGAAGCCCCAGTCTTTGTTTAACTGTTTGTCACCTATCAGCAAAAGGTCGCCATAGATGGTTGTTTTGTCCGTTCTGTTCGTAGCAAGATTACCATTGAAGCGTGCCAGCGTACTTTGTGTTGTTGCGTATATATTGCGCTGGTACTCGTTGATAAAATTGTTGATATTGCCACGTGCCTGTATGCTCAGCCAACTGGCAATCTGGTATTTTAATGAAGCAGACGCATACACGTTCTGATTGCGGTTATCAACCGGGTTGCGGTTCATTACCCAATAAGGGTTCTGCTGATAATCCAGGCCGCCCCAGCCGCCATTTGCCTGATCTTTATCATAATTGATATTCCACCAGTTTTGTGCGTTCAGGTAACGGGATGAGGAGAAGTATTCATAATTCTTATACTGGTTGAAATCCAATCCGCGCGGGAACATATACAAACCAGTCAGCGGGCTGTAATACACACCCGGCGTTAAGCGGTTGTGCGCATTCTGAATGCTGCCCATAAACGTACCGTCAAAAGTAAGTTTATCATTCAGCAATTTGCTTGTTTGCCTGAAGCTAAGCGTGTTTTGCTTGAATGTACTTGTAGGCAATATGCCTTTATTGTCTGTGTTAGAATAAGAAAGGTAGTTAGAAGATTTTTCGTTACCGGAACTTAAGCTGATGCTATTAATAAAGGTAACGCCTGTCTGGAAGAAGTCTTTCACATAACCTGAGTTGGCAGCGCCTTTTGCACCCCAGCTATCTTCACTGCCTGGTGCGGTTGCTGTTGCCGGTGTGGACTGCATATAATTGTATTGCAACTTAGGCAATACAGATACGTTATCAAACGTAACGTTACTGGAGAAATCAACTTTTGTAGTACCGGCTTTTCCTTTTTTAGTAGTGATCAGTATTACACCGTTACTACCCTGGCTACCATACAATGCAGAAGCAGATGCTCCTTTCAGTATGTTGATGGCTTCTATGTCTTCAGGATTTATTGTACTTAAGATATCGCCTGCATCAGGCGCGCTGTTGTACAGGCCCGGATCGGGACCGCCTATCTGGTTGGCAATAGGCATACCATCTATTACATATAACGGCTGGCTGTTACGTGTAGACTTGTCACCACGCAGTACGATGCGCACAGAACCACCCGCACCACCGGATGTCCTGTTTACCTGCACACCTGCCACTTTACCGTTAAGGCTGTTCATAACGTTGGTATTTTTTACCGTGTTTAGTTCATCAGAACCTACCGTCTGTGTGGAGTAAGTAAGTGAGCGGGCTTTACGTGTAATACCTAAGGCCGTCACTACTATTGTTTCCAACTGGCGGGTATCTGTACTTAATACCACGGAAATGTTATTCGTTTGCGCATCTGCCGTTACTACTTTTGCGGCATAGCCTGCAGAAGTAATTTCCAGTGTTACGCTGCGGTTAGCAACTGCAAGGGTAAATTGTCCATGATCATTGGTTACGGTTCCTGTAGCGCTACCACTTACTTTTATACTGGCTGACATAACTGCTTTCCCCAGTGAGTCTGTCACTGTACCTGTTAATGTACGGGTTTGGGAAAATGCTGCATAATGTAAAAGCAATAGCACGAAACCAAGGAGAAATCGTTTCATAAGCAATCGTTTTTTAGGTTGTTTTTGAGTGATCCTTTCTTAAAGGACTCACAACCGAAAAAGAAGTACCTATGCTTGTAAAACTATTTTTAAAAAAGTTCCTACGGAATAACTGATGTTCACCGCAGAGTCGCAGAGAGCGGGGAGTTACGCAGAGTTTTTTCTTCTGTTTTTCCCCTAGCCACATTCACGATTACCGTCTCACAACTCACGATTTTTGAGCGTTGAACATTGAAAATTTCCTTTCACACGATCCGACATTTTTTTCTCGCGGAAATCGCAGAATACGCGGAATTTTCTTTTCTGCGCTTTCCGTGTTTTCCGCGAGCCATATTCACGATTGCCGTCTCACGACTCACGAGTATATTCCTTGTTCATTATTCTAAAACGTGCAATTCACACTAATGCCTATGCTTCTATATGATGGCAGCCCAAAAACATCTACTCCTACGCCGCCGGGATTAACGCCGGCTACCTGTTCGGGATCGAAAGGCGCATGCTTTCTGAAGAAGAACAAATTGCTGCCGATCAGCCCTACTTTAAAATCTTTTACCCACTTGTATTGCAGCGGTATGCGGTATGCTACTACTATTTCTCTCAACCGGATAGCTGTTGCATCATACATGTATTCATTTTCTACCGGTGTTTTGCCTCCTACCAGTTTGTAATAGGCTTTGGCATCCGTTGCGTTTTTCCACGGCTGTCCATTCTCATCTACTGCGTTGCTTATATATATGAGGCCACCGGCATCACGTACATCACCTGTCTGTTTGCTTACGCCTAACTGATCAAAATAGCCGGATGTTACGCTTAATACTTTACCGCCAAACTTGCCATCGATCAGCCAGCTAATTGTACAGTTGCGAATAGAAAAACTATTCTTCCATCCCGCAATAAAATGGGGATTCGGATTACCCAAAAAATGGTCGTCTTCCAGCTCTGGTAAGCCTGTAGTAGATCGCACAATGATCCTGCCCTGCGCATCGCGACTGAGCGCTTTACCATAAATATCGCCGTACGAGCCGCCTTGCTTCAGCACGCCATCATAGCCGCCTGTACCACCCTGCAGCCTGTACACCTGATCCGGTGACGTATTGGCAACTATTGCAGGATTGAATAAGGTTATAATGGTGTTTTTATTTCTTGAAAAGTTGAGTGATGTTGTCCACTGGAATGCGCGGCTGTCTATTACTTTAAAGGATGCGGCTATTTCAATTCCTTTGTTCTGAATATTGCCACTGTTGATATCTGCAAAGCCGCCTGTACCAAGCCCTGGCGGCACGGCTACGCCTTTGAAATACTGGTTGACGATACTTGACTGGTACCAGGTAAAGTCAAATGAAAACTTATTTTGAAATGCAGTTAGTTTCAAACCAATTTCTACAGATTTATTTTTCTCCGGTTTCAACCCCAGCCCCGGCACTACCGTTACAGGGCTACTGCCCGGAGGCATGGCCATACCGCCTTGTGCAAAGGTATAAAGCGGGAAACTGCTGAATGGCGCTATATCATTACCTACAATGGCATACGATGTACGTAGTTGTAAATAGTTAATAGCAGGGGGCAGTCTGAATAATTCGTTGAGTACAGCACTAACGCCTGCTTCAAAATAATTAAAGCCTTTTTTTTCTGAAGGTGTAAAAGCAAGTGTAGATGACCAGTCGTTCCTGTCTGCCAGGTCGAAAAACAACCTGTTCTTATAACCGATCTGTGCATTGCCAAAAACGGACTGGGTCTGCTTTCTGCCCGGCCCGTTGCTTTTGACATTGAAGTTTTGAATATCAATAGTAGATCTATCCAACGCAGATTCCAGGAAGACGTTTGGAACTGTTGGCGATCCGCTTATGGATAACATTTTACCTACCTGGTTTTGTATAGATACGCCAGTGGTAAAGTGTAACTCCCAATCATTACTTAGTTTAGTTGTGCCGGTCAGTAATACATCACCATATACCGTTGTATTACTTGACCGTGCGTTATTCATGCCACCATTAAAGCGTGAGATAGTTGCCTGCGTTGTTGCATAAATATTACGCTGGTAGTCGCTAATGAGGTTATTAATGTTGCCACGCCCTTGCAATACCAGCCATTTATTCAGTATATATTTTAATGAGGCTGACACATACACGTTTTGATTGCGGTTATCTACAGGATTGCGGTTTAGTATCCAGTACGGGTTCTGCTGATAGTCTTGCCCACCCCAGCCACCGCCGCTTGCCTGGTCTTTATCATAGTTTATATTCCACCAGTTCTGCGCGTAGAGATAGCGGGAATTGGAGAAGTATTCAAAGTTTTTATATTGGTTAAAGTCCAGCCCTCTTGGAAACAGGTATAAGCCGGTTAATGGATTAAAGTAAACCCCGGGTGTCATGCGGTTATGTATGTTCTGAATGCTGCCTAAAAATGTAGCATCGAAAATGAGTTTATCATTCAGCAGCTTGCTGTTTTGGCGAAAGCTTAAGGTATTCTGTTTGAATGTACTGGTTGGCAGAATGCCTTTATTATCTGTGTTGGAATAAGAAAGGTAGTTGGCAGATTTTTCTGTGCCTGTGCTTAGACTAATGCTGTTAATAAGTGTAATGCCTGTTTGAAAAAAATCTTTCACATAATCATGCGCAGGTTGTGTAGCGCCTTTTGGCCCCCAGCTATCATCACTGCCCGGGTTGGTTGCATCCGGTGGTGTAGATTGCATATAATCGAACTGCTGGGCGGGCAGGCCATACGCACGATCAAATGTTATACTACTGGACAGGTCTATTTTTGTAGCGCCCGTTTTCCCTTTTTTTGTGGTGATCAGTATTACCCCATTACCACCCTGGCTACCATACAAGGCAGAAGCGCCTGCGCCTTTCAATACGCTGACAGATTCTATATCGTCAGGATTGATGTTACTTAAAATATCGCCCGCATCCGGCGCATTGTTATACAGGCCGGCATCGGGGCCGCCAACAGGGTTCATAATAGGTAAACCATCTATTACATACAACGGCTGGCTGTTACGGGTACTTTTGTCTCCGCGCAGCACGATCCTTACAGAACCACCTGCACCGCCGGATGTCCTGTTTACCTGCACGCCAGCTACTTTGCCATTCAGGCTATTCAGCACGTTGGTGCTTTTTACCGAGCTAAATTCATCACCATCTATTTTTTGTGTGGCGTATGTAAGCGATCTTGTTTTGCGTGTAAGGCCCAATGCAGTTACGGTTATTTCTTCCAGCTTACTATCTGCTTTCTGCAAATGAATATCACCGATACATGCGTTAGCAGTAATGGTAACTTTTTTTACAAGTGCTTCATAACCGATATAAGAAAACGTAAAATTATACGAGCCGGCGGGCAAATGCGCTAATGTAAATTCGCCGTTGGTATTTGTCTGAATGCCACGGCGCAATTCTTTGATCATGACCGATACATTAGCTAAGGGCAGACTATCTTTTCCTCTCACCAGCCCATTGATCGCATATAACTCTTCACGCGGCTCCGCCTTTGGCGTTTCTTTTATTACAATGATCTTATCGGTAATGACGTAGGTAAAGGGCAGGTCTTTTAAACAATAATCTAATACGGCTTCCACTGTTGCCGCATTCATCTGCACATCTATATTCTTTTGATTTTTGATCAGCCTGCTGTCATAAAGCAAGGACAAGCCACTTTGTTTCTGAATAATAGAGAAGACTTTTTCGAGCGGGATATTTTTTTCTGCAATCGTTATCTTCTGGGCATGCGCGCCCACATCAAGTTGTAAAAAGAAACAGATAAGCAAAGCTATAATTACACGCATTCCCGCAATTTGCATAAGACAATCAATCGTACAGCAGGTGGCAATTTATACTTTTTGCTCATGTTTGTGCTTAAAAAGAGATTATTTTATAGGCTGGCGTGGTGATATAACTGTTTTCTGTTATATGGAGCGAATTTCATCCGTTTAAGCCATGTATCGCAAATGGCGCAAAGAATACGCAGAGAATGCAAAGAAAAATCCTGTCATGACCTAAACAACATCATTCATTTCAAATCTCAAATTTCAAATCCGCTATGGATACACTACCAGCTTATTTCCTTCTACTGCACAATTGATACCCCCTAATTTCAGGGCATTGATAATGCCTGATAGTTTGATATTGCGGTCAATACGGCCATTGAACTGAAGTGGCTTTATATTCCCTTTATATGCAATATCAATATCGTACCAGCGTGACACTTGCTTCATTATGCTGGCTATGTCCGCATTTTTAAACTGGAAGTAGCCTTCTTTCCATGCAATGGCTTCACTCACGTCCACATTACTTTGTACGTGGGCTTTTACGTTTTGCTGCAACACAGCCTGCTCACCAGGTTTTAAAACAAAGCGCTCATTTTGCCTGCTGACAGCAATGCTTCCTTCCAGCAAGGTAGTTGTACTAATGTCTTCATCCTCGTAGGAAGAAATATTGAAATGTGTGCCCAGCACGCGTACATCACCATCCGCTATTTTTACCGTAAATGGCCTTGCAGCATCTTTTGCTACTTCAAAATAGCCCTCTCCTTTTAGCTCTACCGTACGCTCGCTTTTAGCAAACGCTGCCGGAAAACGCAAGGACGATGCGGCATTCAGCCATACTTTAGTACCGTCTGACAAGGTAAGCTGATACTTGCCGCCACGAGGTATGGTCACTGTATTGTACAATAATTCGCCTGTCACACTTCCATTACTACCAGCCAGTGCATAAAGTAGCTCCCTATTATTTTGTTTCGATATGCTTGCATTGCCCTGCCTGGACAACTCACCCTGCGCCAGTGTATCCAATACGATCTGTGTGCCATTCGCCAGCGTTAAAGTTGCTTTGTTTGTACCCGGCGCTATTTCCGCTGCATTCTTTTCTGCAATGGCATTACCCGGCACATGGCTGCTGCGCTGATAGAAAATGACAGCCGTAGCTGCTACTACCAGCACAATGGCTGCTACTGCTATTCTGCGTAGTGTAAATAAGGTATTGCGCTTTGCCGGGAGGGTGTGTATAGATGATAGTTTGTCTGTATCTATAATGCCATCGACTATCCGTTCTGCACGTTCTTTGGACAGGGATGCATTGTCTTCTGCGCCAAACACAGCTTCTACCTCCACAGTGAGTGAACCGTCTTCATCCAGTTGTATAGCCGCAGCCAGCTCGTCCAGTTCCTGGCTTGTTGCCTGGCCTGTCTTTGCCCTCGTCAGTAAATATTGTATGCGGTCGCTTGCCATGATATTTGTTTCTTTATTTGATGCTAATTGCGGGCATCCATATGAATGACTCATAAAGCCCGGTATAGTACCTATTAGTTTTTTATAAACATCAGCCAAAAAATGACGAACAAACTGTACCCTGCTTTCTCTAACTCCGAACGGATAAATTTTAATGCCCGCACCAGTGTATTCTTTACGCTTTGCTCAGACAATGTCATCATCCTGGCAATTTCTGCATTCTTATAGCCGCTCTCCCTGCTTAACCTGTACACCTTTTGCTGCTGCCCCGGTAGCTGCTGCACTGCTTTTTTTATGGCTTGCTCCATATTGCGCAGCGATAACCGGGTTTCCGTATCCTGTGTAGCGGGCTCATCTACAGATAAGCCGCTTACTGCTTTCTCGTGAATAGATTGATCCCGCAAATAGGTAAACGCCCTAAAATAGGCTATACGCAAGATCCAGGCGCGTGGTTGCTCTATTTCGGCAAGTTTATCGCGATTGATCCATACCCGCAAAAAAGTTTCCTGTACTATATCTTCTGCAACACTGTCGGATTTGACCACTTTCAGGATCATTGGGTAAACGGTGGGCATATAGAAATGAAAAAGCTGCCGGAAAGCATCTTCATCGCCTTCGGCAATCAGTAAGAGTAGTTCTTTCTCATTTGGTAACGGTGCAGTGGCGCCCACAAGCAAAATTTCTTTGTACAAATAAAAGATTTCAGATTTGATATTTGAAATTTAATATTGGGATATCACCGCAGAGACGCAGAGAGCGGGGAGATTCTCGCAGAAACCGCTGAAAACGCGGAAGTAAGCATTCTGCGTTTTCAGCGAGTAGAAACAGCAAGACCTATAAGGTTTTAAAAACCTTATAGGTCTCGTTAAGTGAATCGTGAGCCGGCAATCGTGAATGGGCTTATGCAAATTTGCCACAGAGGGATAGAGAATGGGAGATTCACAGCGGATATTCTCGCTGAAAACACAGAAAATCCATAATTCTCATTTCCGCGTTTTCAGCGTTTTCCGCGAGCTACTTTATTTGTTCGATAAGTCGACGGGTAATGAAGAAGAATGATATTTATTATAATCAGTTCGCTAAAGCGAACTACAATGAAAGGCTTGATTCATTTCCTGGCTCTCTGTATGTATTATTCACGATGAAGGCAATTGGGATTGCAAATACAACCTTGCATCCCCACCACCTATAAACAGCAAGACCTATAAGGTTTTAAAAACCTTATAGGTCTCGTTAACTCACTCACAACTGACAACTGACCACTCACTATTAATATTCCACGTGATAATCTTTTGCAAACGCTTGTCCGCTCCATGCTTTCTTTGCAGTCCATGCTTCTGCAGGTGCAGTCCAGAACTCGTGTGTAGCAGGTAACCCTAATGGCAAGAAGCCTAAAGTTGCCATATACAGGCTGCCTGTTGAGGTATAGTAATCTGCCACTTCTGGCTGATGGCCGCAAAAGCCTAATTGTAACCAATCGTTTTTGTCAAATATGCCCTGGAAGGAATACATATTTTTCATTACCGCAGTCAATGCACTACGTACTTGCGCAGGTTTTAATCCTGTTGGCAATTTATCCATCCATGCTATTTGGGCTAGCGCCTGCAATGCCCCGGTTCTATAGGTAATAGAGCGGCCTATCGGCGGGAATGTACCTTCCGGGGAAATCATACGTTCCTGCTCTATGCAATATCGCTGCATACGTTTCAATGCGGTAGCATACTCTTCATCTTTCGTCAATCCTTTCTCCTTCATCACAAATAAGGTATCTACGAGCATGGGGTGCATTACGAAGGAGTTGTAATAGTCAAACGCCATTAACGGGCCATCACCATACCAACCGTCTCCTTTGTACCATTCACGTATTTTTTGTACGCCATTATTCAAACGTTGCTCATCATGCTGCTCGCCTACGCTCAGTAAGAATGCTTCTGCTATTGCACCAAAAATGACCCAATTGTTGTTAAATGGTTTTCTTGTACGCAGTGCTTTCAGCTCCGTTACCACTCTTTGTTTAGTAGTGTTATCCAATGGCTCCCACAACGCTTTAGGCGCGCGCAGAAACGATTGTGCAAAATAAGCGCCGTCTACTATAGGTTGGTAATCCGTTCTGAAATTTAGATAGTCTGGTGATTTTGGATCAACCGCATTGGCAATGCCTTGCAGCGTACGCTCACGCAAACGCTTACGCATTGCGCCTTCAGGTGTGTTATCATCCGGCAGCGCTAACCAGGGTGCTACTCCGGCCAATGTACGCCCCACCGCTTCGAGGTAAGTTACATTGATAGAACGTGTATCATACGTAGGCGATTTTTCTACTGGCATATTTTTTACCAGCGTAGCGTTGGCTAAGTTGCTGATAACAGGGTTAGACATTTTATATAGAAGGTTTGCCCAATACGCACGTTCTTTATTTGTATCGCCTGCCGCTGCTAACTGTTTTGTTTCTGCTGCCAGTAATGAACCGGATTTTACTGTTGCTACTGCACTTGCCAACATAGCGGCGCCGATAAATTTTCTTCTTTGCATGTTTATTGCTTGAATAATGGGATCAATGATTTTTTATTTCGCACATAAAGGCTCAATCTTTCAATAAGAGCCATTCTTCCAGGTAATATCATTTAATTAACCACAAGGTTCACGAAGATTACACAAAGTACACAAGGGCATTTCTTTGTGCTCCCTGTGTAATAGCATTGTGATCTTTGTGGTTATATTCTTAACTCAAAGACGTTACCTGCTCTTTATGTTGTTGTTTTTATAAATACCAGTCTTTATACCTTTTCAATGCTTCTAAAAAATAATAGTCTGCATATGTCAATGGCACATCTACTTCTGATTTTAAAGGTAAGGCTCCTACACTATGTGCAAGAATAAATCCACCGTTTTCCCCGGGCTTAGACCTGTATTTGTCAGAAGAGAGTGAGCGTAATATTTTTTCTGCGGATGCAACATACTTTTTCTGTTCTTTCTTTGAAACATATTGCCCTAGTTCTAATAAACCAGACGCGATGACTGATGCGGCAGATACATCACGCAAGGCATTGGGAATATTAGGTGCGTTAAAATCCCAGTAAGGCACGCCATCTTCCGGCATATTAGGATGTGTAAGTATAAAGTCTGCTATATGATTGGCAAAATCCAGGTAGCGTTTGTCTTTTGTAAAACGGTACATCATCGTGAACCCATATAGGCCCCACCCCTGACCACGCGCCCATGCAGACTCATTCGCCGCGCCCTGCGCCGTTACGCGCTTCAGCACATTACCCGTTTGCAGATCATAGTCTACCACATGGTAAGAACTGTAGTCAGGACGATAATGGTTTTTCATTGTTGTATTGGCATGGTTGATTGCGATTTCTTTATACTTCGCATCACCACCATGATCGCTTACCCAATACAGCAGTTCCAGGTTCATCATATTATCTATGATCACCGGGCATTTGAAGCGGCTGCTGGAATCCCAGCTTTGTATAGATTTTATTGCAGGGCGATAGCGGGTGATCAAGGACATGGCTGCCGTATCGATGGATGTTTTGTAGGATGGATTGCCAAATAAACGATACGCATTGCCAAAGCTGCAAAACATCATAAAGCCGAGGTCATGATTGCCGGTATAATGTTTTTCTTTTTCCAATATACCCAACCTTCGAAGGGCTTCAGACTTTATTGCAGTGTCTTTTGTGTATTCGTAGATATACAGTAGTGATCCCGGATAGAAACCGCTGCACCACCATTTGGTATTGCTTGTAACAACTTTATTTTTTTTATAGTCGAATGTTTGCGGCATTACGAGTGCCGGTGTATTCTTCATCAACAATTTGTATTGTTGAGAGGCGAGTGTAAAATCTTCTTCGATCAGTTCACTCATTGGTTTCGGTTTTTCTTTAGGCGTTGCACATACTGCCAGCACAGCCAATAACCCTACACATCCTGCAATTACTTTTTTTGTCATCTTCGTTGTAGTTCTTATTTATAATAATATCACTTGGATTTTTCACGCAAAGGAAAATCGTGAACCGTAAATCGGCAATCGTGAATGAGCTTACTCACAACTGACAACTCACCACTCACGTCTTCGCGTCCTGGTATTGTTTCCCGCCTTTTCCATTCTCTGTTGTTTCCAGCACAATCACAAATGGCTCTTTGAACGATTGCGCAGGCAGGTAGATATTAAACTGATTTTTTGTTGTTTCTTTTATCGCCAGTTGCTGCGAGCTATTCGTTAGCAAATATGTTTTGCTAATGCGTGTTTTATCATCAGGCGCCTGCACTTTCAGTATGCCGGAGATGGGCACATTAAACACGACCATATACACTTTACCTGTGGCCTTATTCTTTGTAAAATATCCCCAGTCCTGCTTCTTCCATCCTGCGTAGTCACAATTGTAGATCACTTCGCTATTTACTTTCATCCAGTCGCCTATTGTGGAGGCAATCGCCTGCTCTTCTTTGCGGATAACACCGTTGCCTTGCGGCCCAAAGTTCAATAAGAAATTACCGCCCATAGAAGTAGTATGCACAATCATTTCTACCAGCTCCAGCGGTGTCTTGGTATAACTCAAATTCCATTCGCGATGGTATCCCCATTGGTTTTCCGGGATGGTCATACACGCTTCCCAATCCCAATTGGTTACCTGTATATCTTTTACCGGATCGGGCAATCTTCTTTCATAACCCGATTCATAATCACCCATCAGGTCTCCGTTGCTATCCTTATGTCTTGCACCAAAGTCGTCTGCACGCAAACGGCTGTTTACGATCACCCCCGGGCGCACTTGTTTCAGCATTTTTTCCACTTCCCATGTCCACCAGCCATTCTTCTTTATGCTATTATCCCATGTACCGTCAAACCAGAAACATTTTACGGTGGGGTAATTCGTAGCGAGTTCTTTTAACTGGTTGTAGGCAAAATCCAAATATCTGCGGAATGCGATGCTATCATCTGCATTTTTTATATCATACCGCCAGTCGGGATGATGCCAGTCTAATACGGAATAGTAAAAATGCACATCAATGCCTTCTGCATTGTATGCCTCTACCAGTTGTTTTAAAATATCTTTTTTGTACGGGGTATTACCTACATTGAAAGAGGTATAGCTGCTTGGCCACAAACAAAAACCTTCATGGTGTTTGGTGGTGATGGTCATATACTTTGCCCCCATTTGCTTCGCCATCTTTGCCCAGGCTTTTGCATCAAACTGCGTTGGGTTAAACTGGTACATGAGGGAGTCCCATGTAGCAGTCGGCACTTTTGCGCTTGACTTTAGAAACTCTGCGGCATAGTTGTACGTTTTCCCGTTCCACACGCCACCGGGTATAGCATATAAGCCCCAATGTATAAATTGTCCGAAACGGTCGCTGCGCCAGTGTTCCATAGCTTCATCCGTTCTTTTGCCAAACTGATGAGCGCCGTACTGTAACGCTACTTTCTTTTTTTCCTGCGCGTGTAATGTTGTGCTGAACAACATACCGGCAGCGATCATTCCTTTTACGATTGTACGCATATCTATTTTTATAACGTTCATTGTATTCACTATTTCACCGCAGAGCCGCAGAGAGCGGAGAGTTCCGCAGTGAGTTTTATTCCTGGTGCATCTTCCTGTCTTTGTGTCTTTGTGGCAAATTTCACGCAAAGGCGCCAAGTATCGCAAAGGACGCAAAGAAGACGCAGAGATCGCAAAGAATCAAAAGCCCATTCACGATTCCCGCCTCACGTTTCACGATCAAAAAAATCCGGGCAATGGACGATACATCGCCCGGCGCTCTACTCATTCTGCTTACCAGCCGGGGTTCTGCAATAACATTCCGGCCTTATTGATCTCTGACTGAGGTATAGGGAAATAATACATCTGCGGGTTCAGGAACGTACGTTTTTCATACGTAAACCTTGTATTGGTATACGTATTGCCGCTCTTGTCCCAGCGCATACCGTGTGAGTCACCATTCACTAATGTCTCCATCAGTTTCCAGCGCTTGATATCAAAGTAGCGATGTGCTTCTTCAAACGCGAACTCAACACGCCTTTCGTTGCGGATGATGTCACGCATCGCATCTTTCGATAAACCTGGTTGTAGTTGATATGGGTTCAATCCCGCTCTTCTCCTCACTGCCTCTACTGCTTCATACACTTGTGATGACGGGCCTGCAAATTCATTCATTGCTTCTGCATAGCTCAGCAATATTTCTGCATAGCGTACAACAACTAATCCTACCTGGCTGTTCACGCCAAAGTTGCCGCCTGCATTTTCGTTACAGAACTTGCGGAACAAATAGCCTGTGCGTGTATTGTTGGACGTACCTAACCCATCGCCCGCCGCCTGGAAATACAGGTCAACCGGCTTTTTGGTGTTCGTTGTTTTATCCAACCAAAGCGATTGGTTGTATAATACCGTATAGTAAAAACGGGGATCACGGTTATCATAAGGTTTTGCTTCGTTGTAACCCGAACCAGCTTCGCTGATCATTTTGCCATTCGCCATCGGAAAGGCATCTACCAGTTCCTGTGTAGGATAAGAATATGCCTGCCCTCCTCTTGAAAGTGGTAACAGGTAACCTTCATAGAACTTACCGGTATTCATCATGATCTGGAAGATCTGCTCTGTATTTTTTCTATCGATGGTATTCTGGTAAAAGCCATAACCCGGTGCAGTTGCGTTGTCTTCTACCAAAGCATACTGTCCCATGTCCATTACCGCTTTGGCTGCATCTGCTGCTACTTTCCACCTGTTGGCATCAAAGTCTTCATAACCTGCCAGCTTTTTCACCGGCCCTGTTGCCGGATTTTGTCCATTGAAAAGCGGGCTTGCTGCAAGCAGGTATAGTTTAGCTTTCATAGCCAGCGCAGCGCCACGTGTTGGTCTACCATAATCTTCCGGCAATTGATTCGGCGGTAATATACTTGCCGCATCATCCAACTCTTTAGCAATGTATTTCACGGTTTCATCAAATGTATTTCGCGGCATATTGAAGTCATCCGTAAGCGAGAATAGCTTGTCTCCTACTATCGGCACACCGCTATAATTGCGCAGCAAATGATAATAGTTGTACGCACGCAGGAAGCGGGCTTCAGCAGACAACCTTGTTTTCTTGGCAGCAGACAAAGGGGATTTACCAATGTTTGCCAGGAACACATTTACACGGCGGATGTTTGTATAACAAAACGTCCAGTGATTTTTAAAACGGCTAAAGTCTGCCGCACCGGAAAACTGTGCAAGGTTCATTGCAGGCGCAGCCTGTGCAGTAGCACCCGTCCAGCGGCATTCGGAATCGTCCGAACCATCACTGTATGACCAGAGGCCACCACCATATATACCATTATCCAAAAAGTAATTGTAAGAAAGATCCCTGTACACCCCATTTAAAAATTCTGTGGTAAGCGCACTATCCGCAAATGTTGTTTGCTCATTCAATTGCCCAACATCTGTACGGTCAAGAAAGCTTTTATCATTTGCTTTACTGCATCCGCCCAACCACAAACATGCTGCGACAAGCGAGAGCAATAAAAGTGTATGTATTTTATTTCGCATAAAGGTTGTTTTTAGAAAGTGATCTGCACGCCTGCATTAAATATTTTTTGTTGCGGATAATCCGAATATGCTTCTACTGTACCACCACCACTCAGTGATTCCGGATCTATGTCATAGATCTTCAGCTTAAACCATGTGTACAGGTTCATACCATTCATATATACCCTGATATCATTCAGCTTTAAGCGATTCACAATTGATTTTGGAAAGCGGTAACCGATCTCTACGTTTTTCAAACGCAGGTAATCTGTAGGACGCAACCAGAAAGTAGATGCAGCAAAGTTGTCTCCACCCAGTCTCGGATACTCAGCTACGTCACGTGTTTCAGGTGTCCATCTTTTCTGGTGTATTGCCATTGGCAAGCCATTCACTGTTCCTATCTGCAACATTGTATTTGCCATCAGGCTACCTCTTGCAGCACCCTGGAAAAGGAAAGAGAAATCAAATGTTTTGTAACTGAATCCGCCAGAGAACCCATAGGTGATCTGTGGAATATTAGAGTACCCGATCGGGCCAATATCGCTCTGGTCTATTTGCCCATCGCCATTAATGTCGGCATATTTTAAATCACCCGGTTTTACCGTGCGCCCTATTACTTTCGGGCTTTTCGCTATATCAGCATCATCATAATAAAAACCCAACGAGGTATAACCATATTGCTGTCCGATAGGACGGCCGGTTTTCTTCAGCAATGGATTGGCTGCATTTTCCGGCTCATCTCTGAAGAGTATTTTATTTTTCGCGATGGAGATATTTCCTTTTGCAAAATAGTTCCATGAACGGCCGATCTTATCATGCCATGTTAAGTCTATCTCCAATCCCTTGTTGCTTACCTTACCAATGTTTACAGGTGGTAAACTCAGCCCTGTATATTGTGGTACGCTTTCACGCACAGTAAGAATGTCGTAACGCAGGTTGTCAAAATAATCTGCTGTCAATTCCAGGCGGCTGTTAAAAAATTTCATATCCACACCTATATCTGCTTTACGCTCTACTTCCCAGCGTACATCCTGGTTCGCTAACTGGCCTGGTGTTATGCGGGCCTGTGCAGTTGGTGTTTCTCCAAAGTAATAAGCGCCTGTAGCCCTTGTGTACACTTCTTCATAGATATAACGGTAACCGCCTACATCATCACTACCCACTTGTCCGTAAGAACCCCTGATCTTAAAGTAGTTGATAAAACGTACATTGTTTTTGAAAAAGTTTTCTTCGCTTATGTTCCAACCAACTGATGCAGCGGGCATAAAGCCATAACGGTTTTTGCCCTGGAAACGGTCTGAGCCATTGTAGCCTGCATTGAACTCAACCATGTATTTTGACTTGTAGTTATACCCAACACGCGCTGCATAACCTTTGAAGTTTGCCGGTGCCCTGGAGCTGGTAATATCAGATGATTGGTTGATCATTACAAGGCCATATACATTGTGTACACCAAACTGCCTGGTATAATTCAATACGCCTTGCAGGTTCAGCCTGCGGAACGGATAGGTGGTAGAATCATACGTTGTGGACTTTGCCAATGGCTCTATACGGGACAGGTCCGGGAATACAGGATCGAGTATGGTGGAGCCTGGCAGGTATGCAAACACAGGAAATCTTCCTCTTGTAAGTGAGCGGCTAAATCCAAAGTTGTTGGTAAATGCTACTATACCTTTTACAGAAAGCCCTTTGGTAATGAAGTCCAGTTTTTGTGTACCGGACAGGTTCAGGTTAAAGTTATTGGTATAGCTACGTTTGTATCCACCATACTGTAACAACCCAACCGGGTTAAGTGATTCACCTTTTGCACCGCCATAAGAACCGTCTGCATTGTAAACAGGATATTTCCACGGTGTAAGAATACCGCTTGTAATACGACGCCAGAACGGCCATGAACCGCCGGGTGTTACGTCCGGAAGGTTTGGTTCGTTTATTTCATTGAAACGCGCATTCATGTCAAGACGCAAAGTCAGGTCTTTTGTTACATCCACATCTACATTGGAGCGTACATTGTAACGACGCAGATAATAGTTATTATTGAAGTCTTCAGACTTTTGAATATTTTTTAAAATACCTTCCTGGTTTATATAACCCAATGAGAGAAAGTAGCGGATATTTTTTGTACCGCCGGCAATGTCGAGGTTGTTACGCTGTATCAGCGCATTGTTACGCATCACCTGGTCATACCAGTTCACATTAGGATAACGATAAGGATCATCACCTGCTTTGAAGTGGGCCAGTGCCTCATCAGTTACCAGGCCAGGATATACCGTATTAGGATCTTGTCCCTGGTTTACAGCCTGCTCTTTCAACAGTACCAGTGCGTCATAGGACGATAATGGTTTGCGCAGGATCGTTGGCTTTTGCAAACCGGCTTCTGTACGGAACGTTACTCTCGCCTTACCTTCTTTACCTCTTCTTGTAGTCAGGATGATTACACCATTCGCACCTTTAATACCATAGATGGCTGTAGTAGAGGCATCTTTCAGTATGGACACACTTTCTATTTCATTCGCATCTATCTGTGCTAGCTGATCATAAGGAAACTCCACATCATCCACTATCACCAATGGCCTGTTTGTGGTGCCGGATGCGTAAGAACTGATACCACGTATATAAATGTTTGCAGCATCTTTACCCGGCTGTCCGCTTGTCTGTTGCTGAAACAAACCTGGCAATCTGCCAGCCAGCGCATTTTGTATGCTTGCAGACGGGCTTTGTCGTAATTCTTTACCTGTAATAGAACTTACCGCACCTGTATTGGTGATCTTTTTCTGCTTCGCCATACCTACCACTACTACTTCATTCATATTGGTATTATCATTTTCCAGCGTCAGGTTTAGCTCTGTAGTCTTTGATGCATCTACAACCATTGGTATAAAACCGGCACTTTGAATCCTGATCTTCGGATTGCCGCCCGTTATAGAAATCTCAAACCTGCCGTGATCATCTGCGATCACTACATTTTTATTATTGTCTACCTGCTGTACTGTAGCAGCTTCTACAGGCAGGCCTTCTTTATCTTTAATCGTTCCGCGAACGATTATTTTCTGCGCGTGCGCAAACGCTGCAACAGATAAAAGGAATATGATTAAGGTTAATTTTCTCATCTTTTCAGTTTTGAAAGTGTTATTACAACGTTGCCTCTGTAAGCGTTTGCAGTAGTTTCAATCGTTCCGGCGTTTCAAATGGAACTGTAAAACAAGGAAACTTTGAAACCGGCTATAGCTTTACTGAACAACATGCCAACTAATACGACCATCCGGGATTTTGCGTCATGTTGATATTGGTTTCTATCTCTGAGTAAGGGATAGGATACCAGTACATTTTGGTTTTATCAAACGTAGATGGCGCTACATCCTGTACAGTGTAGGTATAAGTACCTGTTGGTGACTTTGCAATACGCATTCCTTTTACCGGTGCATTCATTACGCTCTCTGCTGTTTTCCATCTGCGGATGTCCCAGAAACGTTGCTCTTCAAACGCCAGTTCTATCCTGCGTTCATTGCGGATGATCTCACGCATATCATCTTTGGTAGTTGTGGCAGGTAAACCATATAGATTATCTGTACCAGCAGTTATGCCTGCACGCTTACGAATATCTTTCAGCGCATTGTACACATCTCCGCTTGTTGCACCCGGCCCGTTTGCTTCGTTCAGTGCCTCCGCATAGTTCAGCAGTATTTCTGCATATCGAAACAGGATCACATGGTGGTTCTGGTTGCTATAGCTGCCGGAGCTTTCAAACTTGCCCATAAACTTGCGCAGGTAATAACCTGTTTTTGTTTGCAACGCACTACCGCCCGGCCTGTCTTTACCACCATCAAATGTTTCCAGCGGTCTGCCCAGCCATGTTTTACCATTATATAAAATAGAGGCGTCAAAACGTGGGTCACGATTGGCATAAGGGTTGGTTGCATCATATCCGGAACCAGCGTCCTGTATGCGTTTGCCGTTCTTCATCAGGAACGCATCTACCAGGTTTTGAGAAGGACTTGTATAACCTTTACCAACTGTATAACCTATAGGGCCATTGTTTGTTTCTACATTCTGGCTTTGTGCTTTTTCAAAAAGAAAAATGATCTCTGTGTTTTTCACTGCATTGAACAACCCTATAAAATCACTGTTGAGAGAATAGTTGCCCAGCAGCATTACATCTTTTGCGGCACTTGCTGCTGCAGCCCATTTTTGTACATCGTTTGTGGTATTGTATAGCGGGCTTGCAACGTATAGTAATAACCTTGAGCGTAGCGCCAGTGCAGCACCCTTATTCGCCCTTGCCCAATCCTTATCAGCAACATTTGCAGGCACAAGCTTATCCTGTATAGCCGTAATTTCTGTTAAGATATAATTGATACAATCTGTAATAGAGTTCCTGCCCAGGTTTATGTTATCTGTCAGCCCATATACTTTGTCGCCCAACAGTGGCACACCGCCCCAGCGTTTTACCAGCTCAAAATAAAAGTAGGCACGCAGGAAGCGGGCTTCCGCTTTCCATTGCACTTTCAGTGTAGAGTCTGCAGGCGTAACATCTATTTTAGAGAGGAACATGTTTGCCCTTCTTATGCCCGCGTAGCAGCGCGTCCACATAGTACCTCCTTCCACTGTGTTCAGTGCAGCGATGCGGCCATTGCGATAGCTTTCTATATCACTACCGTCCTGCGATTGTACAGCATCATCCGTACCCGCATCCAGGAACGCATTGTTTACCCTGTTGTAGCCATCCGGCATACACAGGTAAATGCCATTCAGGTATTGTTTAGCATAATCTGCGTTCTTATCTATTTTATCAAAGACAAGGTCGTCGTTGATCAATTCAAGCGGCTCTTTTTCCAGTGTTTTGCTGCAAGAAGCTGTAAGCAAAAAACCGGCAGCAATAGTTATATAATAAATGGCTCGTTTCATGTACAGAAATTTTTGCAGTTAGAATTGAATGTTTATACCGAAGTTGATCACACGCTGGTTTGGATAGCCCCACTGCACCACTTCCGGATCCACATTTTCCAGGCAGGTAAACGTGAGCAGGTTATACGCATTTACAAAAGCGCGTACCTTTTGCAACCTGATAACGTGTATCCATTTTTGCGGTAGTGAATAACCCAGCTCTACATTTTTTAAGCGCAGGTAGTTACCGTTCTTCAACCAGAATGTAGAAGCCCTGTCATTGTTTGTGTTAGCTCCCAGTGTTAACCGTGGGTAAGTAGCCGTTGCAGCAGTAGCAGGAGTCCACCTGTTCAGCGATTGCTCATATGCCTGCCCGTAACCGCCATTGGCATTTAACTGGAAAGACAATGAACCTGGCAGATTGGTAAACACACTTGTGTTGGCAACACCTTGCCACACCATGCTGAAGTCAATTCCATTCCAGCTCAGTCCTGTTGTTACACCATAGGCAAACAACGGTTTTGTATTGCCGATGGCTGTTTCATCAAACACATTGATGATGCCATCTCCATTTACATCTTTATATTTAATATCACCCGGTACAGGTTTATAGCCTTCTATAGCCGGGCTTGCATTTATCTCTGCCTGTGACTGGTAAAAACCTATTGCTGTAAGACCGAATGGCTGGCCCACTCTCCCGCCTGTACGGCGCTGGTAATCATAAGGACGTCTTACTTCATCCATAAAGATGATTTTGCTTGCGCTAAGCGATGCATTCACTCTTGCGAACCAATTCACTTTACCGGTTTTTGCATGATAGGCTGCTTGTAATTCCAGGCCACTGTATCTTGTTTTACCAATGTTTTCCAAAGGCAGTGTCACACCAAGCATATCACTTGCGTTTGTGTTACGCTGCTGCAACTGGTCATAATATTGATGATTGTAGTAGTCAAGCGAAAACTCCAGCTTGCCGCGCAGCATAGCAACATCTACACCGGCATTAAACTTTTTCACTTTTTCCCATGTAATGTTTGGATTTGCCAGCGTAGCTTCTATTAGTGAACTGGCGCTAGTAGATGGGTTTTGAAAATAAGCAGTACTGCTGTTTACGTAAGACTGCTTATACCTGAAGTTGCCCGCAAGACTATTGTCACCGACCATACCATAGCTGGCACGCCATTTCAGGTAGCTAACTACAGGAACAGCTTTTTTAAACCAGCTTTCTTCGCTCATATTCCAGCCTATACCTGCTGAAGGAAAAAAGCCCCATCGTTTACCCTGCGGGTAACGGTTGAGCCCGGAATATGCACCCGCAAACTCTATAAAATATTTCCTGTTATAATTGTACTGCAAACGGGATGCAATGGTAGAGTTATCCAGCGGCAGGTCAGTCATTACCACATCATCATGGTTATACATTACCTCCGCGCCTACTTCATGGCTGCCAAAGCGTCTTTCATAACCGAGTGACAGCTCTGTATAGATCTGCCTGTTCTGGCTGGTAATATCTGTAGCATTATTCTGCGTTACATCCGTTCCGATCTTTTGGTAACTGGTATCATTATTCGGTGGTGTCAGTTGAAAATTGTAGATCGAAAATGATTTACTACGATCTATTGCTTCCGCATAATAAGAGTTGAACGAGCCCAACACTTTTGCATACAAGCCTTTTGTCAGCGTACTCAGGTCCTGGCGAAGACTTATATCTACACCAAGGTTCCTGTCTACCGACGGGCGATAGCCGGAACGCAAGACCTGTCCATACAGGTTATTTACATATTGCTGGTTGCCGCCCAGTGTACCATTCGGGTTTGTTACCGGATACGCATTATTGGGTGTCAGCAGTAAATTATTGTAGATAGAGGACGTAGTTGCACCTGGCTCATTACCATTCCTGATACGTCCAAAGAGATTGATGGAAAATAATGTAGACTTTGTCAGGTCTGCATCTATATTGCTCCTGAATACATATCGCTTATAATAATTATTAGTAGGATAGGTATTCTTAGGGTCTGTAATAAAAAAGCCCTGCTGGTTCAGGTAATCCAGGTCTACAAAGTACCGCGCCATTTTAGTACCACCCGATATATTCAGGTTATAGCGCTGCATGGTTGCCTGGTCTTTCAGAATAGTATTATACCAGTCCACATCAGGGTGTGTGTACGGGCTGGAGTGGTCTTTGTACTTCTGCAAGTCTGTAGCTGAGTACACAGGCGATTTACCATCGTTCTGCAAAGCCTCATTGAACAAAGAAGCATATTGATACGCATTTACAAACTTCGGCGTTCTCAATTGCTGTTGTATAGCAGTCTGCGCAGTAAAGGAAATTCTTTTAGGCGCATCGCTCCCCTGCCTTGTCTTTATATATAATACACCATTTGCTCCGCGCATGCCATACATGGCGGTAGAGAGTGCGTCTTTTAGTACGGTAACAGATTCCACCTGTTGCGGATCTATGCTCAGGTAGCTGCGGGGTACACCGTCGATAACGATCAGCGGCGCTTCATCACGCAGGTATATGCCTGCCTGGTCAGCTCCCGGCTTGCCCGAACTTTGCCAGAGGTTCAGCCCGGCCAGTTTGCCATACAGCGTTTGCTCCAGTTGTGCCACCGGTACAGATTCAAGGCTTTTGCCATCCACTGTTCCGTAAGCGCCAAGCACCTGTTCGTTGCGCTGTGCACCGAAAGCTACCAGCCGTTTGGCAGATTTGCCATTCGTTTTCAGGGTATCGGCATCCTGCGCATACACTGCCTGGGTACACAAAAGGATACCCAGGCATGCAGCCGTGTTCCGGGTGGCCCTTTGTAGTAAGGATACGCGTTTTTTCTTCATAATGCAGTTTGTTTAGCTTGTTTGGTAGATAGTAGAATGTATCGGAGAATAAAAAGAATACAGCAGGGTTACCGCCATAGCAGGTTTGTGATAGCACCAACCCGGACGGTAGAAATATCTTTTATGTTGCGGGAACATATTGTTCACACGCCAGCGCAATCGTACAGTAGCAGTCATTTGCGTTAGTTTATAGTTCATTTCTATGGCAATCAGGAACGCCGGCTTCTCACAGTCCGGCAACGAGCACATGTAAAAATGAAGGCTGTATTAAAAAAGATGGGGGGAGAATCCTGTTCTTATGAGGGGAAAATCCAGTTTATAGGATATTCCCCCTTCGTGTGTTTATTATCAATGGGTTAATTTTAGTGCAGCAAGGAGAAAGAATGGATTTTCGACCGGGAAGAATAGTCATTGGTCATGAAGTCAGGGGTCAGAAATCCGCCATATAGACCGGAGCAAATTTTTTAAACACATAGAAGTATAGGTACATAGTTACATAGTGGAAATGCTTTGCGGCTTTGGAAAATTCATCGCAGGGCCGGGGAAAAAGTTGAGTTACGAATGGATATTTCCGCGTATTCTGCGATTTCCGCGAGAGAATTGTCTTTGAATTCTTTGCGCTACTTTGTGAGAAATCTCAAATTTGAAATTTCAAATCTCAAATTGATTTGTGTCAACATCTAACTGTATTATGAAGGAGCTATACCCAATGAGAAGTGTGTGCAGGTATTTTCTTTTTTGCCTGCTTGCCCTGGCGACTGTACTACAGGTTGAGGGGCAGCAAATTTCGTTTTCCCATTTTGGCATTACACAAGGGTTGTCCCAAAACTCAGTCTTAGCCATTGCGCAGGATATGCGGGGCTTTATGTGGTTTGGCACACAATATGGCCTGAACCGCTACGATGGCTTTCATTTCGTTACATATAAAAATATTCCCGGCGATACCACTTCGCTTTCTGACAACAATGTAAATGCAATTTTTTGCGATGCCTCACAGACGTTGTGGGCTGGTACGGACAAGGGGTTAAACAGGTTTGATGCCGAACACAATAGTTTTTTCCGCATACGATTGTCTTCCTCTGCTTCCAATTATGTGAATTGTATTTACCAGGATAAAAAAGGCACGTTGTGGGTGGGCACTTCTCAAGGCTTATACCACAAGAGCAGCAATGAGCAAACTTTCGAACCGGTAAAGGATGCCGGGTTACCGGTTGAATTGACGACTAAAAGTATCCGCTGCATTTACGAAGACCACGGCGGTGACCTTTGGATAGGCACAACCAATGGGTTGGTACAATTATATTATAGTAACGGGCATTACGGAGGTATCGTTTTTCATGCAGATGAGAAAAATGCTACGGCGCTGAGCAGTGATTTCATTACAGGGATAGATGAAGACAGGGATATGAACTGCTGGATAGCTACCGCCAATGGCCTGAACCTGTACAACAAGGTTACGCGCACTTTCACACGTTTTATGGCTTCGCCCAATGGCATTATCAACAACAATATACGCACAGTGCTGGCAGATGCTTCTAACAAACTCTGGATTGGTACGCAGGAGGGTTTGACCATTATGACGCTACCTGGCAAACAATGTACCTCTTACCGGTATAATGCAGCAGACAGGAAAAGCCTGAGTCAAAATTCTGTACACAGCATTTTCGAAGATAAAAATGGTTCGGTGTGGGTAGGTACTTTTTTCGGCGGCGTGAATGTGGTACATAAATACACGACCAGTTTCTCTCTCTTGCAGCACGACAACAAAGCTTCCAGCCTTAGCAATAATGTGGTGAGCGGCATTGTGGCTGACAATAAAAATAACCTGTGGATTGGTACAGAGGGCGGTGGACTCAACTATTACGACAAGGCTTCACAGAAAATAATCGCTTATACAAACCAGTCTTCCGCCGGAAGCATCAGCTCTAACCTGATCAAAACAGTGTATATAGACAAGCGTGAAAACCTTTGGGTGGGCACGCATGGCGGCGGCTTGAATTTATTGAATCCTGCTACGGGGAAATTCAGCTATTTTTTACAGGCAATAGACAAAAGGCCCAACTATGGTGAAGTAGTTGCCCTGCTGGAAGACAGCAACGGTTTGCTATGGGTAGGCAGACATGCTGGCCTGAATGTATTTAAATGGGCAAACAATACGCTGGAACCTGCGCCGGAAAATGCAATTGCCAAGCAATTGTATAAAAACAATGTAACGTCAGTAATAGAGGATAGCAAACGAACGATCTGGATCGGCACATTTACGGGGCTATATACGTTTCAACAAGGGGGAAATACGTTAACACAAATCTCTATCAACAGCGGGGATAGCAATAAGAACATCAACTGCATAAAAGAAGATGCACGCGGTAATATTTGGATCGGCCTGCACTATGGCGGCCTGGGCTTGTACAATGCAGATAAAGGGAACTTCACTTTCTACACAAAGGAAGATGGTTTGCCAAATGATAACGTGGTAAGCATACAGGAGGATGAACAACACTTCCTGTGGGTGAGTACGAGCAATGGCTTATCTAAATTTAACCCTGCAACAAAAACGTTTCAGAACTATACAACCAGTGACGGGCTTGCTGGAAATGAATTTAATTACAACTCTTCTTACCGTGACCGTAATGGTGAATTGTATTTTGGCGGCATGGAAGGTTTGACGTCATTTTTTCCTTCTAAAATAGAAAGCAATACTACACCCGCCTCGCTTGTATTTACAGGGCTGAAATTATTTAACCGTGCGGTAGAGATTAACGATAAAAACAATATCCTGCAAAAGGATATCGGGCATACGAATACACTTACGTTTAGCCACAACCAAAACACATTCACGGTAGAGTTTGCTTTGCTGAATTTTATCAAGCCAAACAAAAACCGCTATGCGTATAAGCTGGAAGGTGTAAATGAAGAGTGGACGGAAGTATCCGTACCTGCAGCTACATTCATCAATCTGCCGGCTGGCCATTATACTTTTCTTGTAAAAGGGTCTAACAATGACGGCATATGGAGTAAGCCGGTACGTATGCAGATCGTAGTATCGCCGCCATTCTGGAAAACATGGTGGGCATATTGCTTATACATTTTAGTGATCGCCGCCATTTTATTTTTCATTATCCGCTACTTCTATGTGAAAGCTTTGCTGGACCGGGATAAAGAATTGCACAGGGTAAAACTGAATTTCTTTACCAATGTGTCGCATGAGATCCGTACGCATCTTACACTGATCATGACGCCGGTAGAAAAGATGGAGCAGGACTACAAACAAAACACTGTACTAAACCAACAATTGGGCAACATTAAAAACAATGCTCATCGCCTGCTGAAGCTGGTGAGTGAACTGATGGACTTCCGCAAAGCAGAGTCAAACCATTTACAATTACATGTTGCGCAGCATAACCTTATTCATTTCTTGAATGATATTTACAAAGGCTTTGAAGAATTGTCTTTAGCAAAAAAGATCCACATTTCGTTTATACATGAGATAGACACACTCCCACTTTACTTTGATGAACAACAACTGGAAAAGGTAATTTTTAACCTGCTTACGAATGCGTTCAAGTTCACACCGGAAGGCGGACATATTTTATTGCACGTAGAAAACAAGCAGGATAAAGTTTTGATCCATATCATTGACAATGGCCGCGGCATTGCACCGGAGTTCCTGGATAAATTATTTACCAATTTCTTCCAGGTCTATGATCATAGCAAACAAAATACAGGCTATGGTATCGGCCTTGCCTTATCTAAAAACATAGTGGAACTGCACAAAGGCACTTTAACGGTTAAGAGTACCCCGGCCACAACGACTAAAGAGGGACAAACAAACTTCACTGTTACACTGCTGAAAGGGCGCGAACACTTTACAGAGATAGAAGAAAATAATACTACGGATGCTGCATTACCCAATACGCCTATCGCAACTGTTGCTACAGCAGACGAAGACACTAAACAATACACCGTACTGGTTACAGAGGATAATGAAGAATTGCGGGCGCTGATAAAGGAAACACTGGAACATCGTTACAACATACTCACAGCGGGCAACGGACAGGAAGGCTTACGTACAGCTACAGAGCAAATACCTGACCTGGTCGTTAGTGATGTGATGATGCCGGTAATGGATGGCCTTACCTTTTGTAACCACATCAAAACAGATGAGCGCACGAGTCACATCCCTGTTATATTGCTGACAGCCAAAAGCGCTCAGTCAGACCATATCAGCGGACTGGAAAACGGCGCAGATGTATATCTGACCAAACCATTCAGCACGCAGGTATTGGAACTGCATGTAAAAAACCTGCTGGCTGCAAGAGAGAAGATACGCAAACAGTTTAGCGGGCAGTTGCTACAGGACCCGCCAGCTCCAGCGCCACAAACAAATACAGTAGATACGCAATTTCTTTCCAGACTAACGCAGGCCATAGAAGAGAACATGGAAAACCCGGCATTTGGCGTAGACCTGCTGGCGTTGAAGGTGGCGATGAGCCAGTCTGTACTATACAAAAAAGTGAAAGCCATTACGGGCATGTCAGTCAATGATTTTGCTAAAACAGTGCGTTTGAACAAGGCTGCAACGCTGCTGAAACAAAAGCAATTTACCGTATATGAAGTAGCTTATATGATCGGCTTCAACGACCGAAAATACTTTAGTAAAGAATTTAAAAAACAATTTGGTGTAACACCGAGCGAGTACGCGGAGGGAGCCACAAAGACATAAAGACACTAAGGAGCACCAAAGGATCTCTCGCGGAAATCGCAGAAAACGCGGAAATACACTTCACAAAATAAGCACAGGGCGGGAGACCTGCACTAGCTAAATATATTCTGCGATTTCCGTGTTTTCCGCGAGAAATATTGTAGCCAAAAAACCTTCGCGCAACTCCCTGCTCTCCCCGGCTCTGCGGTGAACGCTTTCCTGTTACTTTCTTTATTGAAAATCGCTTTACGAAATCGAATGTACCTTCTGCAACATTTAGTAAAAACTAAACACAGGTCGGGAGACCCGCGCTAGCTAAATATATTCTGCGATTTCCGCGAGAAATATTCCAGCAAGAAATCCTCCCTGCCCTCCCCCGCTCTGCGGTGAATCTAAAGCTGCGCAGCAGCACGTTTACCTACTTTTTTCCCAATGGATTTAAAAACTGCTTAAGCCCATATTAATATTCACTAAAACGCCTTAAAATGCCGTTTAGCCAGGGCGTATAACCTATCATATACTCCATAAGCAATGTAGTTTTAGGTAACAATTCCACAGGTTCGCTTAAATCATTTGCCGCATGAGTATGTTACCGGTACATCGCAATGAAAAAGAAAGGCTCGCAGCCTTACACAGCTACAACATCCTTGATACGCTGAGCGAAGAAGAATTCGACCGTATCACTGCTTTAGCAGCGATCATTTGCGATGCGCCCATCTCACTCATTTCACTCATCGACGACAAAAGACAATGGTTTAAATCTAAAAAGGGACTGGATGTAACACAAACGGCACGCGACATCTCCTTTTGCCAGTACGCAATTATGAGCGATGCAATAATGGAGATAGAAGACGCCACAGCAAACATACTGTTCAAAGAAAATCCATTGGTTACCGGCGATCCTAATATCCGGTTTTATGCAGGCTGTCCGCTGATCGATACCAACGGGCATGCGCTTGGCACCCTATGCGTAATAGATCAGCAACCGAAAAAGCTAAGCGAGCAGCAACGCAAAGGGCTAGCCTTATTGGCAGATGATGTGATGTCAATGATCACAGAACGAAGAAGAAAAGAAGAGCTGAAGAATTTTGAAAAACTTTTCCAGTTATCTAACGACTTTATTTGTATTGCAGGTACAGACGGCTATTTTAAAAGAGTTAACCCATCCTTCTGCGCTGTAGCAGGCTGGGATATGAATTTTCTTACCCAAACTTCTTTTTATACACTTATTCACCCTGACGATGTACAGACAACCATGATGCAATTGCAAAGCGTGGCTGATGGCGAGGCTTCCGTAACATTCTGTCATCGTTTCAAAACAAGTGCGGGAGAATACCGCATGCTGCAATGGGATGCAAGTTATGAGCAGGCAACCGGCAGTATATATGCCATAGGCAGGGATATTTCCACCGAAGTAAAAAAGGAACGTTTACTAAAAGAAAGCGAAGAGAAACTAAAAGCATTTTTTGAAAACTCTCAGGGGCTCATGTGTACACATGATCTTGATGGAAAGTTCATCACGGTAAACAGTGCGGGTGCATCGATCTTAGGATATACCTGTGATGAAATATTGAGCATGAGCCTTTTTGATATTGTTCCTGCAGAGCGCCATCCCCTTGTTACCGCCTATTTAAAAACAATCGCAACAAATGGTTCTGCCAAAGGCCAGATGGTTACCAGGCATAAAGACGGGTCTTTACGCATCTGGATGTTCAATAACGTATTGGAGCAAACCACAGGTGATGCGCCATACATTATTGCTAATGGCATTGATATAACGGAGCGTACACAAATGGAATCGGAACTGACAGCAGAGCGTGCAAGGCTTTCTGCATTTGTAGAGCATGCGCCCGCTGCTGTTGCTATGCTGGACAAGAACCTGAAATATATTGCACACAGCCAACGCTGGCTGGAAGAATACAGGATCATAGACCGGGATATAGTAGGTGTACACCACTATGATGTGTTCCGCAATATCTCTGATGAATGGAAAGAGGTAATACAACGCTCACTTGCCGGTTCTGTGGAGAAATGCGAACAAGAAATCTGGCGGCCCGAAGGCTGGAAGCATGATCAATACCTGCGCTGGGAAGTAAGGCCGTGGTATTTGTTCAATGGCGAGATTGGCGGCATCATGATGTATTCACAAGACATCACACAATTTTGCCTGCATCGTGAAGAATTGAAAAATGCACGTGTGCTGGCAGAACAAGCCAGCCTTGCAAAATCTGAATTTCTTGCAAACATGAGCCATGAGATCCGTACACCGCTGAATGGCGTGATCGGCTTTACAGACCTCCTGCTGAAAACAAAACTGGATAGCACACAACAGCAATATTTAAGCATCGTAAACCAGTCTGCAAATGGTCTGTTAAGCATCATCAATGACATACTGGATTTCTCTAAAATAGAAGCTGGCAAACTGGAACTGGCTACAGAGAAATGTGATCTGTACGAGATCGCATGCCAGGCTACAGATGTTATCAGCTTCCAGGTACAGAACAAAGGAGTAGAATTATTATTAAACGTATCTCCTGACTTACCAAGATTTATCTGGACAGATCCTGTGCGCATCAAACAAATACTGGTAAACCTGCTGGGCAATGCTGCAAAATTTACGGAGCAGGGTGAAATAGAACTGAAGGTAGAAGCATTAACACTCTCTGATGGCGACAGCGCTACGGTACGTTTTAGTGTAAGGGATACGGGCATTGGCATTAAGACAGACAGGCAAAATAAAATATTTGAAGCCTTTGCACAGGAAGACGGTTCTACTACAAAAAAATATGGTGGCACCGGTCTTGGCTTAACCATTTCTAACAAATTGCTTGGATTGATGAAAAGCAGGCTGCAACTGGAAAGTGTGCAACATGTGGGCAGTACGTTTTATTTCGACATTACTGTGCCTTGCGAATACGGCAACCCGGTAGACTGGGATAATCTGGAAAAAATACAGCGTGTACTGGTAGTTGATGACAATGAGAATAACCGGATGATCCTGACGCGCATCCTGGCATTAAAAAACATAGCTGTTACCGCTGTGAAAAATGGATTTGATGCCTTACAGATATTAGCCGCAGGCAACCAGTTCGATGTAGTGATTATGGATTATCACATGCCCTTTATGGATGGCCTGGAGACTGTGAAAAAAATGCGCGAGAATGTTTATACCTCCATTACAGAGCAACCTATTGTGGTATTATATAGCTCCAGCGATGATGCAAGTGTAATAAAAGCAAGCGAAGAATTAAACATTAACCAGCGCCTGGTAAAACCGGTAAAGATGAACGATATCTATCATTCTTTATCCAAATTATATGTACAGGAAGAAATACCTGCACACACAAAAAGGCACACATCATCCATTGCAGATGAACTGGAAATACTGGTGGTAGAGGACAATCGTGTAAACATGTTTCTCGCAAAAACAATACTGGAAAAAATAGCACCGCATGCTAAACTACGCGAAGCGATGAATGGTGCGGAAGCAGTAGATATGTGCAGTGCGCACATACCGGACATCATTTTTATGGATATACAAATGCCGGTAATGAACGGCTATGACGCTACTACCGCTATCAGGAAACTACCGGGAGGCAAACAGGTACCGGTGATAGCGCTTACTGCCGGCAATGTAAAAGGAGAAAAAGAAAAATGCATCGCTATTGGCATGGACGATTTTCTTTCAAAACCTTTTGTAGAAGAAATGCTGGCTGCAACATTAAAAAAATGGACATACGTTATGAATACACAAGAATTAACAGAAGAAATTATTGAAGCGGAAAATGAACACTTCAATTCTGAAACGATCAAACAATATGCAGGCGACGATAATGACTTTATGATGGAGTTGCTGGAACTAACCAAGATGGCACTGGCCAGTTCTAAACAACCGCTGCAGCAGTTTTACACGGAGAAGAAGCTGACGGAGCTGAATCATTGGGGGCATCGCATACACGGAACTGCTACCTCTTCCGGTCTTACACACCTTGCCGTACTGGCACGCAAGCTGGAGTATGTAAAAGGTTTTGAAGAGCCGGAAGTGAATAAACTGGTGAGTGAAATAGCATGTGAACTCGACCTGCTGGAACAACACTTGTCCAAAGTGTCGTTTATATAGATTCAAGTGTTGATGGATGATGTTCAAAAAACAATTAGAACGAGGTATTAAGCATTTGCTTGTGTCACGTTCATAGTTACAGTTTGTACAGACAATATTTTGACCAATACTTCCTATCCTTCTTTGTAAACGGTATTAGAAAAGGAGCGTTAAGAACAACGATGTGAATACCGTAAAAATCCAATGCTGTCCGGGCCCGCCATCATTACATCTTGGCGGGCAGGGTAGCAAAATGAATTGTTGTATTGTTTGATTGTTATATTATTGACTTTACATATACTAGGCTAGCTACTTTTTGTATAAAAACAAAAGGTAATACCATCGGTCAACAAACCGCTTAAGATGGAAAAAACGGCCCGCTCCTCTTCCCTCTTACCCCTTACATATACGTCTTTTTCCACATATCCTAATTTAAGCTGCAATGAAGCCCTGAACCATTATTTTTGCATCCATAATTTCATCCTCGTCCAATCATCCTACAGAACTGCCCTTCGGCCGTAAATCCAAATACCAGACCTTTATCAAACGTGCTTATGAAGTTATTGAGCCTGACGTTTTTGTTCCTGTGCTGTTATATTATTTGTCCTGCCCGTGTATATGCCGGGCCTGTCATATCACCTTCCGGTCCGGTAGATCTCTGCACCGGGCAATCTCAGACACTATCTGTTACCGGCGTCACCGGGACAGCTACATATCAATGGAGAAAAGACGGTGCTGATATAGTTAATGCCACAAATGCGACATACAGCGCAAATGCAAGCGGTTCATATACTGTTGTTGTTACACAGAATAGCACGCCAACAGAAAGCGATCCGGTTACGGTAACTATTCACGCATTACCCACTGCCGGCTTTACATTTTCACCAGCCAATCAATGCCCTTCCGTTCCTGTACAATTTACCAATACCTCTGTTGGTACTAACTTAACCTATGCCTGGACATTTGGCGATGTGGGCCAGGGTGCGGTTAACACGTCAACAGATAAAGATCCTGTGCACAGGTATATAGGCAGCTCAGGCACTTCCACGCAGAGCATGCTGGTAACGCTTAACGTTAAAGACCAGTACGGATGTACCGGGTCCTCTACGCAATCGTTCCTGATGCAACAGTCACCTTCATTAAAACTAAGCGGCCCCAACCAGGACGTATATAACGGCTTAACTTATTTTAAAAGCTGTAGCTCTGCCACCTCTACTGCAAATTTCTCTTTCTCCAATTTGTCCAATACAGCTAACAGCAATTACCGCATTATATGGGGCGATGGCACAGCAGATTATAATGCAGCCACAATTACTAATCCGCTGACGCATAATTTCGGTGTAGGTTCATTTAGTTTACAATTCATTGTTACCGGCAACAACGGTTGTACAGACACCGGCTACTATTACATTTTTGCCGGAGCCAACCCGGCTGTGGGTCTTGGTAATCCTGGTAATACAGCTATCTGTACAGGTTCCAGCCTTACCTTCCCGGTATCCAGCACAGCCACTAACCCACCGGGCACAACCTATACTGTATCATTCAACGATGGCAGCTCTTCCCAGGTCTATACAACAGCGCCCGTTAATGTGTCTCATACATTTGATAAAACATCTTGTAACACAACATCAGGTACATTCTCTAATTCTTTTTCTGCAACCATTACAGCGTCTAACCCCTGCGCTACCTCAGCAGCATCTGTAGTACCGATCTATGTGTCACAAAGACCGACAGCCGTGATCAACGTATCCAGCGATACGCTTTGTACCAATACAACGGCTACGTTTAACAACATTAGCCCGCAGAGCAATAGTGTAAATACATCAGGACAATGCTCCCCCGGCAAAGCAGTATGGTCTATTTCCCCTGCTACGGGATGGACATCTACAGACAACTTTGGTAATGATTATGGTGGTATGCCTCCCGTGAACTGGGATAACGGTTCCTCCTCTATCGGCGTACGGTTTACCGTACCAGGCACCTATGTCATTCGCCTGAAAGTGGGTAATGATAACTGCGGCACTGACTTTATAGAAAAAACAATTTGTGTAAACCCTATTGCAGATGCGTCTTTCACGCTTGACAACACAGCAGGTTGTAAATCGCTTGACGTAAGTGCAACCAACACTAGTTCTGCACCTAACTGCGGCAATAACCGTTATGTATGGAATGTTACTTATCAGCCAAGTGATTGTAATATTACTACCGCCGCTTATACTTTTACAAACGGATCATCCGCTACATCAACCAATCCATCTTTCCGGTTTACCAATCCGGGTAATTATACGGTTACATTAACGACCATTCGCCCCGGCTTTGCATGCCAGGCATCTTTACCTAAAACAGTTACGGTAAAAGATAAGCCTTCTGTAACATTAAATCCGCTAAGCAACTTTTGCCAGAATGCAAACCTTCAATCAAAAGGAAATGTGCAGAATTGCAACGCTACCTCTGCTACTTACAACTGGGACTTTACCGGCGCAACACCTGCTACAGCCAGCGGCACACTTACGCCAACAGTTGTGTACACTTCGTCCGGCACATATACACGCTCACTTTCTGTAACGAATGAGTGCGGCACTACTGTAGTTACAGACCAGGTAACAATAGATCCCACGCCTACAGTTACCGTACCTGCAAACACACCTTATTGTAAGGGCGCTACCGTTCCTGCTACCAATTTCCCAACAGGCGGAGGCATTACCTACACCTGGACAAACAGCAATACTAGCATTGGTTTATTTGCAGTAAGTGGTACAGGAAATGTACCGCAGTTCGTTGCAAACAATACCAGCTCTACACCAATAACAACTACCATAACCGTTACACCGAAACAAGGCAACTGTACAGGCCCATCACAAGCGTACACGATCACCGTTAATCCTGTACCGGCAGCACCAGCAACCTCACCTATCGCCTACTGTTTAAACGCAACCGCATCGCCACTTACAGCAAGCGGCAATACACTGAACTGGTACACAAGCGTACCGCCTGGCGCCAGCACTACCACAGCACCTACACCACTTACTACAAGCGTTGGCACAACAACCTATTGGGTAACACAAACCAACAGCTACAGTTGCGAAAGCAATTATGCAACACTTGCCGTAACCATACAACCTGCTATAGAAGGCAATGGTATAGTGGATGATGAAACGATCTGCGTATCGGGAGCTAAACCGGCTATCATTACCCAAGACCCGCTCGTTACATTAAAAGGCGGCACTGGTACATATACGTACCAGTGGCAGCAATCAGCTACACCACCACCGGGCACATGGAGCAATACAGGTACAAACTCATCCAGCTTCCAGCCTCCTGTACTGAATGCTACGACCTATTACAAACGCATCATCACCAGCGGCGCCTGCTCAGCAGAATCCAATGTGATTACAAAAACTATTTTAAGCGCGCTTACCGGTACAAACATTACAGCGCCACAAACTATTTGTGCAGGCGCTACGCCTGCATTACTGAACGGAGAAACAGCCGGGGGCGGCTCTGGTTCGTTTACCTATAGCTGGGAAAGTTCTCCTAACAACAGCACATGGACTACTATTAACGGAGAGGCAAACAAAGACCTGCAACCGTCTTCATTAACTACAACCACTTATTACAGAAGAAAAATAGCAGCAGGCTCTTGTAATGCTACCTCCAACACAATACAGATAACGGTGAATCCACTGCCTGCAGGTAATGTAACTGCACTCGCTAACTATTGCAGCAATGCGGCTACCAATCTTACGTTTAGCCCGACAGCAGGCACTGCACCATTTACCATTACACTAGATTATACAGATCCGTCAGCAGCATCACATAATTTTTCACAGGTAACCAGCGGCTCTTCTCCGTATGCGTTACCGTTATTGCCGGCAAACAGTGCAGCAGGCTCCTACAGCTATACAGTAAGTAAAATAAAAGATGCGAATGGCTGTGAAAATACAGGGCCATTCACAACCAAACAATTTACCATTACACAGCAACCAACCGTGAATGCCACAGCGGTTAATCCTGTTATCTGTGCCGGGCAATCATCTGTACTAACAGCAAGCGGTGCAGATACCTATCAATGGACACCGCCAGCTACGCTGTCCGGCAGTACAGGCAGTACAGTAACAGCCACACCACCAGTTACAACAACCTATACGGTAACGGGAACTACAAACGGATGTGTTGCTACCAATACGGTACTGGTAACAGTAAACGCGGCCACACCTGCTGCACAAGCAGGCCCCGATACACATCTATGTGCTACAAACGCATATACCATGCAGGCAACTTTGCCGGCAGGTACTTCAGGTGCATGGACACAAACAGCAGGACAAAGTGTAACGATCAATGATCCATCATCTCCTAACACGGCTATTACAGGATTACAGGCAGGCAATACCTACCAGTTTACATGGACACTTACAGGCGCAGCGGTTTGCCCTACAAAGAGTGCAACGGTGATCATTACAAATGATGGCGCACTGACCAATACACTGAACAGCGCACCGCCTACCGTATGTAGCGGGCAGCCTGTTACAGTAAGCGGCCCTGTAGCAACCGGAGGCAGCGGCACATATGCCTATAGCTGGGAACAAAGCACGGACAACATTTCCGGCTGGACAACCCTTGCCGGGCAAACAGGTGCATCGATCACATTTGTACCTGCGGGCACCGTATATGTAAGAAGAAAAGTAACAACCAGTACCTGTACAGGTGCAAGCAATAGCATACTGGTAACAGTGCAGGCATCTATCAGCGCTAATACCATCTCTGGTGACCAGGCGATCTGTACAGGTAACAGCGCTAATACAATTACCGGCAGTGTACCAACAGGTGGCGATGGCAACTACCAGTTCCAATGGCAGGTAAATACGTCCGGCAATACATGGACTGCAATTACCGGCGCACAGGCTGCTAATTATGCACCGGGCATACTCACTGCTACCACACGCTATCGCAGGCTGGCTACAACAAGCCTTTGCGCGGGATCACAGGCAAGCACCAGCCCTGTAGTAACCATTACAGTGAACCCTGATGCTATAGCTGCATACACGTATGCTAAACTGCAGGACTGCGCTCCCTTTACATTAACAGCGCAACAGATCACTGCTACAACAGATGCCACACGCAACAGTAATTATACATGGTTTGCAGATGGTACGCAGATTGGTTCCGGCGCAGCATTCCCAGGCTATACCATCAGCCAGCCGGGCGCAAGCGTTGCTATCAAACTAAAAGCCATCAGTCTTTATGGCTGTAAGAACGATAGTGTAAGCTATACATTCAGCACACCGGCATTGCCAACAGTCAGCTTCACTACAGACATTAGTGAAGGTTGGGCCCGCTGGCAGTACAATTTACCAATACAAGCAGTGGCAACAACGGCGCAAGTTATACCTGGAATTTTGGTGACGGCACCAGCTACTCCGGCGCTACGCCTGGCACGCACACCTTTGCACCTAACCCGCTTTCCGGTGATACTACGTATCATGTAACATTAAGCGTAGCTACAGTATGTAAAACCATTACAGCTACTAAAGACATTATAGTACATGCAAAACCAAAAGCATTATTCACACCGGATAAATCAACAGGTTGTTCCCCATTATCCATTCAGCTAAACAATACCAGCCTGGGCATTGGCAATACCTACCAATGGGATTTTGGTGACGGGCAGATACTGAACAATGCACCACTGGGTATTACTTCGCATGTATATCATACCGGTAATGCACAACAGGTATTTAATCCTAAACTGACTGCTACGAACGCGTGCGGCACAGATGTACAACAGTTCAACATTGTTGTAAGCCCGAACGCGATACAACTAAATATGGCGATCAACGGCACCGAAGCCATTGGTTGTACACAGCATACTGTACACTTCATCAACAATACAAAAGGTGCAACACAGTTTGCATGGGATTTTAATGACGGCACTACAGCGAATACAACCAAAAACATTGACACTGTTACGCACATTTTTGCAGCAGAAGGCGTGTACAACGTTACCTTACGCGCTACCAATGGTTGCTCAGACACCAGCACTACTTTGAAAATAGTTGTACATGCTACGCCAAAAGCAGCTTACACCCTGTCTGCAACAACCAACTGTGTGGGCGAATCATTTGCATTTACCAGCCAGGCTACCGGGGCAGGCAATCTTGTATGGCTGTTTGGCGATAACACCAGCAGTTCACTTACTGCCACTACCCACAGCTATGTAACAGGCGGCAACTTCACCACAGCATTGGTTGCCACACAGGTATATGCTGATGGTAAATCATGCAGTGATACGGCTTACCAGCCAGTAACAGTAACGCTGACGAAACAAGGCAGTATAGCAACAAGCAATCTGTCCGGCTCTTGTGTACCATTCAGCGCTACATTCACCGGACAGCACTCCACACCAGTGCTTTATACGGCATGGGACTTTGGTGCGGCAGGTAAGGATACCGGGCTATCTGTGCAACACGTATTTACACAGCCAGGCACCTACCCTGTTACCATGCGCGCGCAGGCACAAGGCGGTTGTATATACACTGCAGCCACCCAGGTAGTCGTAACAGCACCGGCAGGTACACTCTCTTATGATCATGGCAATATTTGTGGAAGCACACCTGTTCTGTTCACCGTGAACGCAACGGGTACAGATTCTATCCGTTACTACTTAGGCAATGGCATTGTTATAACCAAAGAAACAACGCCTCCGCAAAGCACCTTCTACTATACATATCCTGCAGGTGGCAATTACCTGCCAAAAATAGAATTGGTTAACAAAGCCGGTTGCAGCGTTCCTGTTATTGGTACTGACACAATACATATAGATAAAATATCCGCAGGCTTTACGGCTACGCTGCAATACTATTGCGATAGTACAGTATTGGCAGTAAAAGATACCTCACGCAGTAACACGGCTGTTGTAAGCCGCACATGGTCGTGGGGTGATAATACAAGCAGCACCACACAGCAAACAGTGCAACATACCTATAAAAATGGCGGAGATTATCCTGTATCCTTACAGATTACTACAGCCAGCGGTTGTAGCGCAAACGCAACGCAAAATCTTTCCCTGACCGTACATCATCCGCCGGCAGTAAGCATAGTCGCCAACAGTAAGGGATGTACGAACCAGCCTGTGACATATACTGCAGCCTTAAATGGTGGTGAACCTGCTACGCTGGTTGCATGGACACAACAACAAAATCAGTTAACAGGCAACGCTGTTTCATTCACCTATGGTACGCCGGGCAATTACCAGGTAAGATTAATTGCAGGCACTGCATTCGGCTGTTATGATACACTTTACCATTCCGTACATATTGATACCACACCGAATGTGCGCATTGGGCAAAACCTGCAGATCTGCAAAGGCAAGTCTGTAACATTGCAAGCTACCGGGGCAGCAAGCTATCAATGGTCGCCGCTGGATGGCAGCCTATCCTGTACCAACTGTACGCAGCCTGTAGCTACACCGGCATTCACTACACAATATAAACTGACGGGCATAAGCACTGAGGGCTGCCGCGCAACAGACAGCATGGTGGTAACAGTGGCGCAGCCATTCAAAATAGGCGTTACACAAAACGATACGATCTGTATAGGTCAGCAAACACGGTTGAATGTACAGGGCGCAGCTACTTATCAATGGAGCCCGGTTATTTCGCTGGATAATCCATTGTCTGCATCTCCTCTGGCATCACCAACCGCAACGACCAACTACCAGGTAGTGGGCTTCGATGCATACCACTGCTTTACAGATACGGCACACGTAATTGTTGCAGTAGGTGCATACCCTGTGGTAAAACTGGCGCCGGACACTACCTTATCTACGGGCACATTATACCCATTGCGCAGCAGTATTACCAATGGCCCTATCAGGTCATGGGCATGGGACCCGGCAACTGATCTTAGCTGTAGCAACTGCGCATTACCTACTGCATCTATTAAGAAAAATGTATGCTATAGCGTAACCGCCACCAACATTTACGGTTGTGCAGGTAAAGACACTACGTGCATCCGCGTATTCTGCGCCAATACGCAAGTGTATATACCTAATGCTTTCACACCGGACCAGAACGGACATAACGATGTACTGATGGTACGAGGTAAAGGCATAGCGCGCGTAAAATCGTTCAGGATATTTAACCGCTGGGGACAAATGGTATTTGAAAAAACAGATTTCAACGCAAACGACCGCAGTGCGGGATGGGATGGAATGGTCAAAGGACAACCCGCCAGTCCTGAGGTGTATGTGTACACCTGCGAGGTGATCTGCGAAAACGGTACAACATACACTTACAAAGGAAATGTGACCCTTTTAAAATAAATGAAAGGAGGAATGACTATGAGATATCTGATCATAACAATATTGGCCTGCATATGCGTAAGCACTGCATACGCACAGGATGTCGCGTTTTCGCAATTCAACGAAAAGCCGCTGCTGCGTAACCCTGCACTTGCAGGTGTCTTTCATGGCGACTTACGCATCAGCGGTATCTTCAGAAGCCAATGGCAATCTGTTACCGTTCCTTATCGTACCGTTGGCCTTAGCGGTGAGTATAAGCTGCGCGCCAACCAGCATGATGACTGGGTAACCCTGGGCATACAAGCGTTACAGGATGTAGCAGGCGACCTTAATTTATCCCGCACACAGATATTGCCCGTTATCAACTACCACAAATCGCTCAACGGCAATAAGGATGATTACCTCTCACTAGCCTTCATGGGTGGGCCGGTAAACAGCCAGTTCGATCCGAGTAAGTTGCGTACTGACGAACAATATGGTGGTGGTGATTTTGATCCGACATTGCCTACCGGTGAAAATTTTTCACGCACCGGATATTCTTATTGGGATGCATCTACCGGGCTTGTGTTTAGCAGCAGCTTTAGTGAAGAAGCCCGCTTTTATATTGGTGCAGGTATTTTTCATTTCAACAAACCGAAGCTTTCTTTCTACACCAGCAACTCCAACGTGCATGTAGACCCGAAGTACGTATTGAACGCAGGTGTTTCACTTCCTTCGGGTGAAGTGAACAGGCTGGATATTTTTACAGACTATTTTGTACAAGGCGGTAACAGGCAATGGCTGATGGGCTTTTCTTACCTCGTAGAATTTCAGCGAAGCTATGAACTTGAAATGACCACCTTGGGCATTGCATTTGGCGCAAATTACCGTTATAAAGATGCTTTTATACCTGTGGTAAAACTGGAAGCATACCCGTTTAGTATTGGCATAAGCTATGATGTAAACACATCGCCACTAAAGACCGCATCTAACTGGCGCGGCGGCCTGGAGCTGACAGCAACCATGAAAGCAAAACTCACTAACCGTTCTTACTACCAAGACAGGGTTAGGTGTATTACGTATTAAGATTTGAAATTTCAGATTTGAGATTTGAAATAGGAGTCTTATCCTAATGAGTTCATCTCAAATTTCAAATCTCAAATTTCTCCCCTTCCTCTTACCTTTGTACCTCATGCCATCTCCCCTTACATATTATACCGTTATCTGCGATTGCGGGCATAAAGGAAAAATTGTGTACCAGGAAAATGATACACCCTTTGCCAGCCTGCGCGAATATTACAGAACAGAAGGCTTTATTAGCAAGCCTTATCTTACCAGTGCTGCCACATGGGACAATGTATTTGATAACCTCGCAGCCATTTGCCCAGAATGCGGCCGGGAGCAAACCATCCGGAACCTGAAAGATGTGTGAGGCATCGTATTCATTTATCATAACAACAGGTTAAGTTCAACCTTGCATTTTTTATTCATATCGCAAAGAACGCAGAGGGTACGCAAAGGGCGCAAAGAATTGCCACAGAAACACAGAAGAAATACCAAGACCTCTATGTAAACTATGCTCTCTTGAATGAATCAAATAATGCTATTCATAAAAAGAACTATTTGGTTCTACATGTCTATGTTCCTACTGTGCCTAGGTGATGAAAAAATATATTGTAATCTTTATTTTTATACCCTCATCAACTTTTCCGGTATCCAATTTGTTGATACATAAAAGAAACCAGCATTGCCAATGCCCCTTTTAAAGCGCGTTATTACTATTTTACTATTCATCATAAGCCTGCATGGTTATACGGCAAAGGCGCAGTACAAGGCGCTTATTACCAATCATCGTGGTGACAGCATTATTGCAGCGCAAAAGGAAGCTGCAATGCAGCTATACCGCCAGTTAGATACGGTATCTGCGTCTGTGTACTGGCCACATGTGAAGCCCGCACTATTTTTCGCCAACATACGTAAGAATATTTTGTACCCGGAACGCATTAACCAGGGTGCTTCCACTAACTTCTGTGGCTATGCTGCGCTCACACATTTACTGATCACGTACCAACCTGATCTGTACCTGAAACACATGATCGATCTTTACCGCACCGGCAAAACAGCGCTTGAGCGCAAAACGCTGGAGCCAACACCTGAAGTATTACAGGCAGCAGGCACGCTGCGTAACAAGGGAGAACTGGATATCTTACATGCAGACCAGCTATGGTTTCTTACGCTGGCTGATCAGTTCAAAGGTTATATCAATTTTTTTGATCACCACTACGACCGTGGCGATGAGAACCGGGTATGGGCCGGAACCAATTATGCCAAGTTCAATAAAATGGTCCGTGCATTTACCGACAACGACCTGATTACAGCGGGCTCAGATTTCCTACGCCCGTGGAAGAGCAATTTCTATGACTATATTACACGACAACTGCGCAAAGGACTGGTAATGCTATATGTAAACAGTAACTTTTTATACCCGCACAAGTACACACTCATTACACTACGTGCGCCTACGCATTTCATCGTGTTGTACGACATGTATAAGGTGGGTGATATGATACAGATACGCTATTGGGACTATGGTATGAAAACAGAACAGTTGATTACACGCAAACGGCTGAGGCAACTTATTTTTGGTGTTACTACAATTACAAATAAAATATATGCAAAATAAAGTACCATACTACACATTGGCTATGCTGGTATGGATACTGGCATCCTGCGCAAGCGTTACCAAGCGTAAGTCTGCAGATTATTACCTGCAAAACAAAAAAGAGATCAATGAAATAAGAAAAAGTTACCTGGACCTATATGCACAACAACCATTTTCTGCCGGCTTTACTGACCGTTCATTCAAATACTATGTAATGGAAGTAAAGACAGACAGTGTCCGCTACATCTACAACACGGAGAAAAATGAGCCGCAGGTGTACAAGCTGATTAGCCGCTTCAAGTACGATACCACGAAGCTATACGATATGTCTGTAAAAATGCATGACATCAAATGCCTGTGGATCTCCCGGTCTTCCTTCTTTACAAATGACCGGAGAGATTCCGTAACCTATCTCTCCTTCCGCTCGGCCAACAACCAGGGCATATTTGTAGAAAATAAATATTACATACTCATCTTTCTAAATCACCCAACCAATAGCCCTATGGTAAAAGCCAGGCTAAAAAAAGGTGACCTGTTTAAAATAGATGATCTTGTTTACTTTACGATCGGTTCGAAGTTTAGATAAGGGAATTGTTGTATGGCTATACGGTTAAATTGTTTTTACAGGTATGGGATATAATATCGTAACAATATATCAATTAAACAATTCACCATTATTCCTTCTTTTCCTGTATTGTATGAATATGTACCTCTTGTTGCGGGAATGGTATTTCTATGTTATTCTCCTTGAAAGACCGGCTAATAGCAGCTATCACATCACTTTTAATCAGAATTCCTTCGCGCATGTGCCTTACCCAGAAAAATATTTTAATATCAATAGAACTATTGTTCAATGTTTCAAACATTACCGAAGGTGCAGGATAGCTTAGTACACGCTCATCTTTTGACAATATATCTGTCAATAGATCCCTCGCCTGCTGCAGGTTAGTGTTATAAGAAACACCCACTAGTATATTCATACGACGCTTCCCGCCTCCCAATGTCCAGTTCACAAGATGCGCATTAAGCAGGTCACCATTCGGCATTACCATATCAGCTCCATCCCAGGTGGAAATAATGCTACTCCTAAAGCCTATAGATTTCATAGTGCCTCCCTGGCCGCCTATCTCTACAATATCCCCCACATTTACCGGTTTTTCAAAGGCAATGATCAGGCCGCTCACTAAATTATTAACCAGCGTCTGCAAGCCAAAACCAATGCCCACACCCAATGCGCCAAGTATGATCGCAATTTTATCTAACGGAATGCCTGCTGCGGCAAATGCGAACAATACACCTATTGTAATGATCGATATACGTACCAATAATATCCAGCTACCAATACCCACCTTACCTTCTTTTTGGTTACCCGTTACATCAGGATATCTATCAGAAGCAAAGAAAGAAACTACTTTCGAAATGATCACGGATAGCGCCATGATAAAAACAAATACCAGCAAATTATTAATCGTAAATGTATAAGACCCTACACTACGTTCCTCAGCTAAAAATGTCTGTATGGGATTGGTCAATAATTTAAACGCATAGAAATTTCTTCCAAACAAAATAAACCAGCCAATAACAAGGAAAAAATAAAATAACGGATGGGCCCTTGTCCCGATTTTTTTAAAGTTGATATAGAACGATTTTCGTTCCTGTCCGGAGTACACAGCAAACGCCAACGCAAGCCCTTCATTGATCAAACGGACTGTCCATAAAAATAAGATAGCGATGATCACATTAAAATAACCACTTGTCAGCATCGTTTTAGACAGGTTATACCTGCCGGTAATATTCGCAACGATAGAAACAAACTCCAGGAAAACCATAAAACCTATTGCATATACGATCCATTTTTCGCGCAACTCATCGCGGTGGCCTTTGGCCAGCGTGTACACGCCTGTTATAACTCCGGCCAATGCCAGTACAAACATAAACCACCGCTCTACCCTGGATGCCTGTAAGGCAGTGTTATCTATACACGCAGCAAAAAACAAAACAAAAATAGTCAACCAGAAACGCATCCAGAATTTAGTAATAAAACCGCTGAATATGATTGTTAATGCGATGGAAGAAAATACCCAGAAGATTACATTAAAGATAAATGGAGGTACAGGAAAAATGAACTGAAACAAACTCAGCACAATTACTATAGCGGAGCAGAAAGGATAACGAAGTACCAACTGACCATCGAAAGTGTCGCTAAGCAATTTCTTTTCACGATATATTTTCTTCAACGAGCGGAGATAAACGGCTAATGCAATCAACAGCAGCAATACGATCGCTATCCCGGCTGAATTATTTTGTAAATAAAACCTGAATGTAAGCGATCCTTTTTCCTTTGAGTACCTGAATATTTCGCTAAAAGGGCGCGAGTAACCTGCTTTATCAAAAAGACCAGGAAAATCCGCAGAAAAAGAACGTTCTGAAATGGAATGCTCATACCCATCTATTGCCTCCAGTCGAGCATCAATGGAGTAAACAGTCGTATTCAGCGGTATCTGCAGGTCTTCAATATTGGCATGCGCTCTATCCAACGCCGAATCTATCGGCTTCATACCCTTTGCGACAGAGGTAAGTTTCTTTATATAAGCCACAATCGAAACAGAATCGTCGGGGAACGTAAAAATGGAGGAGTCTGTGGACAAAGAATCCATCTGGTATTGAAAACTCACCAGGTTGTTATGATGGCGGTCTACTATTGTTTTTAATGCAACTGCTTTTTGTTGCAATACCAATAGCAGGTTGTAAGTTGTCACCAGGTTTCGGTAGGAATGTGCAGCACCTGCATTAATGAAAATGCCATCATCCGCTATGGTGATCCAATGATTGATCTTTATTAATTCCTGTCGCATGGCAGCAGTATCTATCCCAGCCTTCAGGTAATTTTTTGCCTTTTCCATTATCCTGCGGGACATCTCAAAAACCTGGTCTTGCCGCATTGCCACTTTTTCTGCCGTATATTCATCTACACTTTTTTTCTTCAGGCTTTTTCCCAGCTCCTGTAGCCGGAATACCATGTTATCTTTTATACTGTCAATCTTTGCTACACCCGTGTGCAGTACCTGTGCTGTATCTTGTTGCTGTGCCAAAAGGCTGCCGGTAAACAGCAATAGCATTATAAAGAGCACTACAGGTTTAAATCTATAAGTGTAGATAAAAGCACTATTCAAAGCGCAATAATCCCCGGTTACCGGTCGATGGTCAGTGCTCATTATTCGAATTTGTATCAAATTATACAAAATAACTCAAATATGGTTGACAACTATGACCCAAAAAACACGCACAAACTGCTCATACACTTATTTTATTTTCTACTGATGCAACGCTTTTTCCCATTGTGCCATCACTGGCAAAAAAAGGAACTATGAAACCATATGCACTCATGTTGATACTCCCGCTTTTCATCTATAGCTGCAAGAAAAGCGACCACAGCGGACCGGAAACACCTGCATCCTGCGACATGATACAGGTATATGCTGACAATGCAAAAAAACAAACGATCACAACAGGCGTATGGGGTACTGTAGCATTTATGGAAGGAAATTGTATGCCCGTGGTTGGCACGTACAGTACATGTAAGACTTGCCCGGTAAAAAGAACTATACGATTCTACGAATACACTTTACTATCGCAGACACTGCCGCAAAATAATATCGGGCCTTTCTATGATGGCTTCACCACCAAACTGGTAAAAGAAATAGAGACAGATGATGCCGGTTTTTATCAAACTACGCTGCCTGCAGGCAAATACTCTGTAGTAATAGTGGAAAATGGCAAGCTATATGCAAACGGCCTCGATGGTACAGGTGGCATTAGCCCTGTTACAGTAGCTGCAAATGCAGAAAAGATCAACCTTACATTATCATACAAAGCCGTATTCTAAAAAGACAGACCGCTTACAAAGAAAAAGCCCGGTCTTATAGACCGGGCTTTCTTTTATTTCGCATTGCTGACTGATAAGGCAAAGTATTCGCAATTATCAGCCGCTTTTGTTTCTTTAAGTTTCAGATAATCTCCGTCACAATTTTCTATAATATATACACTGATCAGGTTTACACCGGCAAAATGCAGCGTAAGCTTCGCACCCACTACATCAAATTTTCCGCTTTGCGTGCCACTCGTAAATGTACCGTCGGCATTCAGCTTTAGCAGCATATAATAACACTGACCGCCTTCATTCGCCATTTTCTTTCCCTGGCCATCACATTTCTTTGCAACGAAATACCATGTTTTACCGGCTAGTTTTGGTTTAAAATCCTGTGCGTATGAATGGGCCGCTATTCCGATCGTAAAAATCAATGCTGCTGCTAACACTTTCATAAAGAAAAATTTGATAAAATACAATGCCCGGGTTGTAAGGCGTGCACATTGTATTTTGGACTAAAGCTATTATTTTTTGTGATAATTACATACACCCAACTGCCGTTCAACTATCCGGATCGGTCATTTTTCCTTTTTTATCGCCTGCAAATACTGTATTTACACTAATTTAATCAGTAAAAAAAGATAGGCACATTTTGCCAAGGCTTTTAGCCGCCGCAAAATATACCTGGCTAAATATCTATTATGAGAAAGGCTGGAAAGGACGACAAAAAACAGGTTATTGATATTTTATGCGCAGCATTTGCCAACAACAAAAGCGTGCAGTATATTATAAAACAAGACAGGCATACCGCCATCCGCATACGCAAGCTTATGAATTATTCTTATGAGATGTGTGTGCTTAAAGGCGCCATCTATATTTCAGATGATGCACTATCCTGCGCGCTCGTCACTCTTCCAGGTAAAACTAAGCTTTCCCTGCGCGCAACCTGGTTAGACATCCGCCTATTATTTCAGTGCATCGGATTCAGCAATATAAAAAAAGTAATGTCCCGCGAAGCTTTGATCAAAAAGCAATATCCTCTTACACCATTTACTTACCTGTGGTTTCTTGGCGTTATGCCCGGCAGTCAGCAAAAAGGATTAGGTAGCGCGATGTTACAATACGTTTTACAACAGCATAATGCCCACCCAACATATCTTGAAACATCTGCTGCTGAAAACCTGCCCTTCTATCTGAAACATGGCTTTTCTGTTTACCATGAAGAAGAATTGTCTTACAAGCTTTTCTTCCTAAAAAAGGAGATACAATAAAGCCCTGCTACGTCATTTCCTCTACATCAATTTATAGCTCTTAGCATTCTGTCGCCTAACAAGACCTCTTAAAAACTTTCCATATATCTTTATCACTTCAATCACATTCAAATGAACAAAACCCTGTACTTTTTTGCTTGCTGTATAACAGCATTAACCATTACTTCCTGTAACAACGGGAAATCTTCATCCACTTTAAACGGCACCTGGCGACTACTCTCTGCCAAGACCATCACCAAAGGAGATACCGTAGTTGACTATCCTGTAAAGGGACAGGAAATGATCAAGTTATTCAACGACACACATTTTGCCTTCTTAAGACATGATCTGGCTAAAGGAAAAGATTCTGCAACAGCCATTTTCACAAGCGGCGGCGGCACTTATGCTCTTACAGGTAATGACTATACGGAGCAATTAGAGTATTGCAGTTACCGCCCGTGGGAGCACAGTACATTCCACTTCACACTTCATCGTAACGGCGATACGCTGATTCAAAAAGGCATTGAAAAAATTGATAGCCTGAATGTAAACCATGAAATAGTAGAAACTTATCTTCTCGTAAAATAGTTACTTAAAAAAGTATTACCACTATAGTCAATGAACCAGTAAGACATTTTACCGGTTCATTGACCATTAACCTCACCATTATTTTTGCATCAAATAAAATCACTTTTACCAATGAAAAAGATCTGTTTAAGCATTGGCCTCCTGTTTACTGCACACAGTATGTTTGCACAAAGCCTGGAAAAAATGCAATGGTTTAATGAGCCTAAGAAATGGAGCATTAAAGACAGCGCATTAACAATGCAGGTAACACCAAAGAGCGACTATTGGCGTATATCACACTATGGCTTTACTGTAGATGATGCACCCTTCTACTATGCAACGTATGGCGGAGAATTTGAAGCGAAGGTAAAACTCACAGGCGCATACAAAGCCCGCTTTGACCAAATGGGCCTGATGATCCGTGTGGACCAGAAACATTACATCAAAACAGGAATTGAGTTTGTAGATGGCAAGTATAACGTAAGCACTGTAGTTACAAACGAAAAAAGCGACTGGAGTGTAATGCCATTGGAGAAAACACCTCCATTTATCTGGATCAAGGTTGTACGCAGACTGGATGCCCTGGAAGTCTTTTACTCATATGATGATAAAAACTACACCATGACCCGTAATGCCCCTTTGCAGGATAATACACCTGTGCAGATAGGCCTGATGGCAGCAAGCCCGGATGGCGCAGGTTTCGAAGCAAAATTTGAACAATTCTCTGTTACACATCTGCCAGACCAGCGCAGACTGGACTGGCTAAAAAAGAATCAGCAGCAATAGTCCGCACTAAACTTTTTAGCTTTTTCCTTTTTATTAACGTTAATTTGCTTTCTTTTGCAGGAACCGAAACACTAAGTATGGATAAAGTTATCATAGGAAGCTACCAGGACTTTGAGAAGTATATCGGAAAAGAAATTGGCACTTCTGATTACCTGGAAATTACGCAGGAGATGATCAATATGTTTGCGGATGCTACACTTGACCATCAATGGATACATACAGATCCCGAAAGAGCTGCTGTAGAAAGCCCTTTTAAAAAAACGATCGCTCACGGCTATCTTACCATAGCGGTAGCGCCACACCTCTGGCACCAGATCGCAGATGTACAGAATATCAAAATGATGATCAATTACGGTATTGAAAAGCTGAAATTTGGCGATGCAGTTACCGTAGGCAGTTCTGTAAGACTGATGGCAAAATTAGGCTCACTCGTAAATTTAAGGGGTATAACCAAGTGTGTGCTCGATGTGGAATTGCAAATTAAAGACAATAAAAGGCCAGCCTATTCCGGGCAGCTCCTTTTCTTATATCATTTTATTTCCTAGTAATAAAAAAGCCATTCAGTTCGAACGGCTTTTTTATTGGCGGCGTATACTTGTCTTTACACTACATGTACACTGCCGCTTACTAGTGCCTATCCAACTTTACCGTCATGAAACGCAACACCCACTCATCACGTTTAAAAGCTATTTCAAGTTCTGTTATGACAAAGGAGGTATCGGTAGTGAATTCAAACAACTGATAATATCCGGCATCTTTCTTTTCCAAAGACGCCCAACGTTCTTCCGTCAGCAACTGAACACCTGACCCTCTTCTATCCCAATTTTCTTCAAAAATAATTTTAGCACCCCTATCTGTCAGGACCTTACGGAACTTAGCAACTTTAATTTTTACATATTCTTCACTTAAATGAGGCGCGAGAACAAAAACTGTTTCATAACGTGACATATAGCTTGTTTTTAAAAGGTTTTCAAAAAAAGTATCTCTTTAAAGAAAAATGAAAGTACCTTTTGTACAGGCAGGCAGTAAGGGTATTTTACACGGGCAACAATTCATATTCGCGCCGCACGATGCACGCATCACAGTTTTATTAGGAAATATTTACCTGCCACGCTACTGATTTTTTATTTATTTTGATTCATGGACAACTGTTCAATTTAAAGGCACTTTTATGAAAAAGACAACTGTATTTATCCTTGCATTGTTTACCTGCTTATCGGGTTTCTCGCAAACAGGCCTACCTAAGCTTGATAAGGATACCATTTTTACTACATCCGGCTATAAAATTATTGCAGGAGAAGAGATAAGATTAGGTGCTGGTACTATGCCCAATGGCGACTTTAAGTTTATCCATGTAAGCAGAAAATCGCCGTTTAATAATGGCCGCAATTTCAATGCTTCGCTTGATCGTTCCAGTTCGGGACATGTATATAAAGTGGCGAAAGTAGTAGATTATGGCAGTAGTAAGGCCGGTTATACTTATTACGCGCTTATTTCACTAGGCCCTATGCGTTACGAAATAGATATTGAGAATGCGATTGCGTCCGGAGAAATTGCAGTGCCCAATGAATTCAAAAAGACAACGCCAACAACAACCTCAGGCAGTACAGCAGATGAGTTGATCAAACTGAAAAAATTATTGGATGATGGCGTTATCACAAAAGAAGAGTTTGAGAAACAAAAAAGCAAGTTGCTGAATCAGTAGGCGAGTCGCAAGAAACTCACTCATCCTGGTCTCCGACCTACTGTGTACCCACATTTTTTTTAATATAATAGAGTCGGAGACTCGTCAGAACGGCAGCTTCGCCCTGGTTCGTGTCCTCACGAACCAGCTACCAACCGGCGCGTGAAGACACACGCCGGGGCTTTTGCCATTTAATTCAACAGCGCTTCAGAGGATCGACAGCACAGGTCGCATACCTACGGCATGCCGAAGCCTGTGTATTTGGGAAGCTACCGATGTTTGATCCCTACGGGATTTGCGTTTCAGATACAAAGACTTTTATAGAATCAGGTTATGATCCCTACGGGCAATGTCATTAAGTTAAGCGAGAAAGAAGATTAGCGACCGAAGCGAATATTTTTAAACACATAGTAAGCATAGGTACAAAGACACATAGTTTTTATTTTCTTGCTGATTAATAGCAAAGCTTGTTTGTATAAAGAATGCATGGATCACATAGAGAGGCCGCTTTGCGACCTCTGCGTATTCTCTGCGGTCTTTGCGATATTTGAGTTACCAGCGAATGAAACCCGACCAATGGAATTCTCTTAACTTAATGACATTGCCCGTAGGGATCGGATATTGGTAGTATATATATTATCGGGTTCTCTTGCAGGCCATAGGTATGCCACCTGTAGATAAAAGATGTGGGTACACAGTAGCTTTTACTATTCGGAACGAACAATTACAGATTCTTATATTTGCGGCAAAAGAAAATATGGATGCGTTACAATATGAATACCTGATCCGTGTAGCACATCAGTGCGAACAGGATGATGCGTATGGAGCTAACGCTGCTATTTATCGCCAGATGGACTATGCTTTTGATATACTGAGCGATAACCATTGGGGCAACAGAAGCCAGGATAAGGAATCGAATTTCCGTAATAAGTTTACCACGGTAAAATTCTTTGTGAGCGATGCACTGAAGGCTGCCGCTAATAAGATCTGTTATGAGGCAACGGCTGAGGAAACAGAAACATTGGACAGGTTTATTGCAGCATTGCAATCTCCTGACTTTTTCGATAAGCATCAACTGGATTGTATGATCGCGCAGTCGATTGATATTTTAAAGGAGAATGGTTTTTCCAACACATAGATACGTAGAGGAAACATAGGCAGATATTACAACTGGTACAGGTTGGAAGATCAGCGATAATAAGTAAAGAAGAGTGGGCCACTTTTTAGGCACACCCATAACTGGAAGATACGTTTTTGAAAGTGGCCCACTCTCCTTTACAAAATGACTCTCTATAAGAAAAGTAACAAGAAGGCACAGTTCGGGAGACCTGCACCAGAAAGGTGATTAAAGAAAAATGCCCGGCATAGAGCCGGGCATTTATTATACCAAAGCCAAACGTTTTACTTAGCAAGATCGAAACGATCCAGGTTCATTACTTTGTTCCAGGCAGCTACAAAATCATGTACAAATTTTTCCTGCGCGTCTGCACTTCCATATACTTCCGCTACTGCTCTCAACTCCGCATTAGAACCGAATACAAGGTCTGCACGTGTTGCTGTCCATTTTGCTTCACCTGATGTACGATCAGATCCTTCAAACAATTCATTATCGGCAGATGCTGCTTTCCATGCAGTATGCATGTCTAACAGGTTTGCGAAGAAATCGTTTGTGAGCTGTCCGGCACGTTTTGTAAACACGCCATTTTTAGACCCATCATAGTTTGTATCCAGTACACGCAAGCCACCTACTAGTACTGTCAACTCAGGTGCAGTAAGTGTAAGCAGGTTTGCTTTATCTATCAGCAATGCTTCCGTAGATGCCGGTACTCTTGCTTTGCGGTAATTGCGAAGGCCATCAGCCAATGGTTCAAGGTGGCCAACAGATTCCACATCCGTTTGCTCCTGCGATGCATCCATACGACCTGCTGTAAATGGAACAGTTACATTGTGTCCGGCATCTTTCGCAGCTTTTTCTACACCTGCAGCGCCACCTAATACAATGAGGTCTGCAATGGATATTTTCTTACCGCCAGATTGCGCGCTGTTAAACTCTTTCTGTATTGTTTCCAGTGCGTCTAATACTTTTTGCAATTGTGCCGGATTGTTCACGCTCCAGTATTTCTGCGGAGCAAGACGTACACGCGCGCCATTGGCGCCGCCGCGTTTGTCAGAGCCACGGAATGTAGAAGCGGAAGCCCATGCAGTAGAAACAAGTTCTGATACGGTAAGGCCGGAAGATAATATTTTAGCCTTCAATGCGGCAATATCTTTATCATCTACCAACGCATGATCTACTGCCGGAATAGGATCTTGCCACAGCAATTCTTCTGCAGGCACATCTGCACCGAGATAACGTGCGCGTGGCCCCATATCGCGGTGCGTCAGTTTAAACCATGCACGCGCAAAAGCATCTGCAAACTCATCCGGATTTTCATAAAAGCGTCTTGAGATCTTTTCATACACCGGATCAAAACGGAGTGCAAGGTCTGTAGTGAGCATTCTTGGCTCCTGGCGTTTTGTTTTATCAAACGCATCAGGTATCGTGTTTGCACCTCCTCCATGTTTAGGTTTCCACTGGTGCGCTCCTGCCGGGCTTTTAGTTAATTCCCATTCGTAACCAAAGAGGTTCCAGAAAAAGTTATTGCTCCACTTAGTCGGTGTTGTAGTCCATGTTACCTCTAACCCGCTGGTAATCGCGTCTGCGCCAACTCCTGAGCCAAAGCTATTGTGCCAGCCCAGCCCTTGCGATTCTATGCCCGCTGCTTCCGGTTCTTTACCCACATGCGTTGCAGGCGCTGCACCGTGCGTTTTACCAAACGTATGTCCACCTGCTATCAATGCTACTGTTTCTTCATCATTCATTGCCATACGCCCAAACGTATCGCGAATATCTTTCGCCGCTGCTATGGGGTCAGGATTGCCATCCGGCCCTTCAGGGTTTACATAGATCAATCCCATCTGTACCGCCGCCAGTGGGTTCTCCAGGTTACGGGAATGTATATCTCCATCTGCTTTATCATCTGATGATACTACACCATGCTCTTTAGGCACTCCCGGCGAGCCATGCGCGTAACGCAGGTCTCCGCCAAGCCATGTAGTCTCATTGCCCCAATACACTGACTCATCAGCTTCCCACGCATCTACACGGCCACCGGCAAAACCAAATGTTTTAAAACCCATTGACTCCAGGGCAACATTGCCGGTAAGGATCAACAGATCTGCCCACGATATTTTCTTACCATATTTTTGTTTTATAGGCCACAACAACCTGCGTGCTTTATCCAGGCTTACATTGTCTGGCCAACTGTTCAATGGCGCAAAACGCTGCTGACCTGATCCTGCACCACCGCGTCCGTCAAATACACGATACGTACCTGCACTGTGCCATGCCATGCGAATGAACAACGGACCGTAATGTCCAAAATCAGCAGGCCACCAGTCCTGTGAATCTGTCATCAGCGTATGCAGGTCTTTTTTTACTGCCTCCAGGTCAAGGCTTTTGAACGCCGCTGCGTAATCAAACTCTTTATCCATCGGATCTGATAAAGAGGAGTTCTGACGCAGGATATTTAGCCTTAACTGGTTTGGCCACCAATCACGATTCCTGGTGCCACCGCCACCAACATTGCTCTTCATACTCCCATTGTGATACGGGCATTTACTGATGTCATTTAAATCTTTTTCCATTTTTCTCAATTTATGGTGTTGATTGAATTATGTGCCTGCTTTAATAGAAAGATAAAATTAGTGTTTCGAAGAAATAGGTACAATCAATTAATTCTATTGTTTAATAGCTAAAATTTATCAACAGTCAACAAAATCTATCGGCCTGTAATGCAGCAAAAACGTTTAGCAGTAACAAGCAAACAATCGAAAAAGTTGAGCCGTGCAATGAATATAACAAAAAAGCAGCTTACTCTCAGCACAGCCGGAGCATAAAAAAAGGGAACAATGTTCCCTTATATCAATCATACTACCTAAAAAAGCGCAGCATCTATCTTACTCAATATGTTCCGTCAGCTTTCCGCAAGTTTCTTCCTGAAATTAATTTCAGGAATTAATGTACCAATAAAGATGAGCAGGCCACCTGCTACTAATCGCCACGTCAAATGTTCATTTAATATGATCATGGCTGCTATTGCTGCAAAAACGGGTTCAAACAGGTAAATGATGGCTACTTTCTCTGCACGTATATAACGTTGGGATACGTTTGAAACGGTGTACATATACGCAGTAGAAAAAAGCGCGCAATACCCGATACCTACCCAAAAATCCTGTGTCCGTGGCAACCACTCAGCTTTACTATCCGTTACAGCCATACAAAGTGTAATGAGTGCGCACGTTGCAAACATGGGCACTATGGTTGGCAAAATATCACCGGACTCATTATACTGTTCTACTTTAATAAGATATACCGCAAACCCGATTGCGCCAATGATGGTGTACAGATCACCTACACTGATGGAAAGGCTATCCGTTACAGATATAATGAATAAACCGGCAAGCGCAATGATGGCAGCCAGCCATATCTTAAGATCAACGGTTGTTTTATATACCAGCAGTTTCAGTATAGGAATGATCACTACAGTCATACCAGCTACAAAAGCACACTGAGATGCCGATGTGTGTTTGATACCGAGTGTTTGCAAGTGTATGCCAAACGTCAATGGGATAGCAAGCATTATACCACCGGTTAGTGCTTTACGGTTAATCTTCTTTACATGTTTAAAGAGTACTATTGACAATACAATTGTTGCTAAAAGAAACCTGTAGAATAAAAAGGTAGATTGCGAAACTGATCCCATAGCCATTTTGGTAACGGGAAAAGAGATTCCCCAAAACGCTGTTCCCAGTACTAAGAGAATGATGTAAAGATATTTCCTGTTCATTATTGTAACTCTTTGTTATCCGACTAAAATTGTAAGCGTTTATTTGTCTACCGACGGTGTTACTTTTTGTCTTGATACAAAAAGTAACCAAAAAAATCAAGGCTTCAGAAAAGCAGGCTAAAAATTGTCCTGCCCGCCGAAATCCATTGAACTCGCCGCAGGCAACATTTGTAAGTAAGTGGCCCCTGGCTCAAACAGCAATGGATTTTTCCGGCGTTCATGCCAATTTTCTTAACGCAGCTTTTCTGAGGCCGCACGATTATTATTATAAATGCCTAAAGGTTTACGTGCGTTATTAATTACTGCTGTTATGATACTATACTTTTTTTCATAAGCAGATCCGTTTGCTCATCATCCCCTAGTCTGAAGATATGCTTATCAAATGTTACGAAGCCATTCTTTTCATAAAAGCGTATGGCCTTTATATTATTTTCCCATACACCTAACCATACAAACTGTACTTGTTTTTCTTGTGCTACCTGTATGGCTTTTTCGTACAGTAACTGTCCTACTTTTTTCCCGTGCAACGCTTGCAGTACATAGATCCGTTCTATTTCCATTGCATGCGCACCCTGTTCTTCTGTTTGTGCTGTACCCGTATTTAGTTTCAGGTAGCCTACGACCAGGTCATTCAAACATGCAAAGTAAAATGTGGACGATGTATTGGTAAGCTCAGCTTCCAGTTTTTCTATTGCTAACTGCTGATCCAAATATTGGGTCATATTTGCTTCGCTATTGCTTGCTGCAAATGTTTCATAAAATGTTTGCCTGCTTATCTGCTGCAAGACTGAGGCATCTGCCAGGCCTGCTTTCCTGATTGCTATATTATCCATACCAGTTGAACCTTGTTTGTGACTTCGGTACAAAAATAACACACGCATTAATGCAAATAAATGCCGATTTTTATTTGATTAATGCACAAAACACATCAATCAAATCCAAATGACCACACAGCAGATCAGTTATTTTCTTGCGCTGGCAGATGAGCTGCATTACTGGCAAACATCGTATAAGCTGAATATTACACAATCAGCATTGAGCCGGCAGATAAAAGCGCTGGAAGAAGAATTAAACATTGAACTGTTTACCCGGTCGAGCAGGAAGGTAGAACTAACATCCGCTGGCAGTTTTCTGCAAAAGCAATGGAAGCCGCTGCTGGAAAAAATATATTCGACAGTTGATTATGCAAAAAAGATCAACAAAGGAGAAGGCGGTACAATCGTGATTAATCACCCAGGCTCCATTGCGTACGATGTAATACCCGACCTTCTTACACGGGTATCACATTCTTACCCTAACGTGAAAGTAGAGTTGGTACAGGTGAAAGGTGCAGAAGAACTGGAGCTGATAAAAAATTTCCGTGGAGATGTGATCTATAGCCGTCATTTATATGAAACAGATTTTTTAGAATCGAAACAGGTGAACACGGACAACTTATCTCTTGTATTACCGGAAAAACACGTAATCAGGAAAGAAGCGGACATTGTACGAAAAGTGTTGCAGCAGCAACGTTTTATTCTGCCTAACCTGCAACCCAATGACAGTTATTCTGAAACGATCCTCCGCTTTTTTAAGAGTTATAAAACTACGCCTGAGGTCTGTTTTGTTTCAGACTTTGGTTCTACTATTTTAAGCCTGGTACAAGGCGGTTTAGGTATTTCTATTATGCCACATTCATTTTCCCATACACATCATCCGGGTGTACGTTTTTTGCCTATCCCCTTCTCTATTTCGCTCTATGCCTATTGGAGAAAGGAGGAGGAAAATGCACTGGTGCGAAATATTGTTCAGTTTATATAGCAAGACGCTATTGATATTTGATCCCTACGGGCAATGACATTAAGTTAAGCGAGAAAGAATATTAGCGACCGAAGCGAATATTTTTAAACACATAGTAAGCATAGGTACAAAGGCACATAGTTTTTATTGTCTTGCTGATTAATGGAAAAGCTTGTTTGTATAAAGAATGCATAGATCACATAGAGAGGCCGCTTTGCGACCTCTGCGTAGTCTCTGCGGTCTTTGCGATATTTGAATTACCAGCGAATGAAACCCGACCAATGGAATTCTCTTAACTTAATGTCATTGCCCGTAGGGATCAAACATCGGTTGCACATATATTTCATCGGGTTCTTTTGCAAGCCGTAGGTATGCAACCTATTGACAAAAAATGTGCGAACACAGAAAAAACCAGGTTGCAATCATCAACCTGGTTTATGAATATACTTATGTTATTTATTTTAGTTAGGTGCAGCTAATCGTCGTAGTTCGTTAAGCTCTTTCATGGCTGCCTGTTGTTTTAATAAGCCGTAGTTAATACCACCGGCATTCAACGTACTGCCTTCCTGGTAAGGATACTTGTCAAAATCTTTGAAAAACTCTTTTACTTTTTCCTGTACCGGTATGATCAGCCACATTTGTCTGGCCAGGAACTCTATAGCGCCGCCGCCTTCTTCCATACCTCTTTCATAAGGGTCCATTCGCAGGTTGGCGATAAGCGCCCATGCGGGTGTTTGCCGTACGCCTGTAGCAATGTTACCATGTGCTGTAGCAAAACTCAGCTTCCAGTCGTTCCAGCGGATAGCGTTTAAGTTGCCTCCCTGGTCAAAATAATAGAGGGCATCGCGCGGACCTTTCGCTTCTTTGCCCTGGAAGTATGGCAGGAAGTTATATCCATCCAGATGTACTTTAAAATTTTTGCCGCCACCAGACCAGCCTTTTGCCATCTTTTCCTTAATGTCTGGCTCACCTGCCGCAGCAACCAATGTTGGGAACCAGTCTATCAGCGATATAATATCGTTGTACTCTGTACCTGGCTTTATAACGCCGGGCCAGCGAACGAGCATAGGAATGCGCATGCCGCCTTCCCATGTAGTTCCCTTCTCTCCCTTAAACGGCGTCATACCACCATCCGGCCATAATGCAAGCTCTGCACCGTTGTCCGTCGTATAAACCACAATTGTATTCTGATCTATTTTCAAATCGCTCAATTGCTTTAAAAGCTCGCCTACCATTGCATCATGCTCTGCCATACCATCCGCTTCTATTCCTTTCCCCGTCTTGCCTAGCGATGCTTTTTTCAGGTGTGTAAATACGTGCATGCGCGTAGAGTTAAACCAAACGAAAAATGGTTTGTCCTCTTTTACGGATTTGTCAATGAATTTTTTAGTCGCGGCCAAAAATTCCTCGTCTATTGTTTCCATGCGCTGAGAGGTAAGCGGGCCGGTATCTTCTACTTTGCCGTCCGCAGTAGAATGTATTACACCGCGCGGACCATAATTTTTCCTGAATGCAGGATCTTTCGGATAAAAGTATCCTTCCGGTTCCTCTTCCGCATTTAAGTGATAGAGATTACCAAAAAATTCATCAAAGCCATGCTTGGTTGGCAAGTGTTCATCCCGGTCGCCCAGGTGGTTTTTACCAAACTGCCCAGTGACGTAACCTTGTGATTTCAACACGTCTGCAATGGTTGGCATCCAGTTCGTAATGCCGTGCGGATCGCCCGGCATACCAATGGTTAAGAGACCTGTGCGAAAGGGTTCTTCACCCAGGATGAAAGAGGCTCTACCCGCAGTGCAACTTTGTTGTCCATAGGCATCCGTAAAAATAGCGCCATCTTTTGCCAACTGATCTATAAAGGGTGTTCTATACCCCATCATGCCTCTTGTGTAGGCGCTGATCTGGGACTGGCCTATATCATCACCAAAGATGACGAGAATGTTAGGTTTCTTTTGCCCAAATGAAATGCTTGTAATGAGTAGCAACAAAATAACAGGAAGAATATTCCTGAACGGAATACACGTAACTGGCTTGTTCATAATTTCTAGGTTTTTAGGTAAATTATTTGGATATCAAGCAGGTGTTATGCTTTTAAAAAAATAGTACAAACACTTACCTGATGACACCAGCCGGGTGATGTATCCGCCTTTTTGTGCTACAATTATTCTTTCTGCGACTGCAGTATCCACATGGGGAAGTACGGGCAATGCCTGATAGGCAAAACCCACAAAGCTGCTACAAATGAAACAAGAGTTCCCTTTGCCATGCTTGTGCAATAGTCTTGTGATCTTTAGTGTCGGAGTCTTAATTCAATCAACCAGGGAGACTGAAACGCTGTAAAGGATACAGAAAAGATTGTTTAACAGGAATAATTTACAATGAAGCCGGGCAGCGTCACACGTTCTTCAGGCGCTCTTCTTCAAGGTCTATCTGGTATAGTTGCTGCCGGATAATATCTTCGTTAACTGCCGGGTCTTTATTTAGTTCAGTAAGATACTTACGCTGACTTTCGAGCATTTCCGCAAAGATGCTTTTTGTTTTTTCACTCATCCAGTTATCATCAGTTGCTTTTACTTTTTCTTCCCAATGCTGTAACAACTTTTCCATGCCCGCATGACCAATCAGTTCATTCTCACGTTTATCTTTTAAAAAATTATATACATGCTGCTTCAGTCCATGCTTTACTTTTTGTATGCTCTCACTTTCCGATTCTTCACCCACCTGGTCAAAAAGTTTGCTCTTCCTGATGAAATAGGGTAATGTAAGCCCTTGCATTACTAATGTGAGCAATATGGCAACAAAGGTGATAAAGAGAATGAGGTTTCTATGCGGAAAGGGAATGCCGCTAACAGAGACAGGTATTGCCAGCGCTGCCGCCAATGACACCACACCACGCATGCCCGTCCAGCCCAACAATATGGGCATGAGAAATCTTATTTTACCAGATGCTGCTCTTGGCGCTACGCTTGGACGGAATATAATAGTTGCCAGCATAGCCGCATAGGCACTGATGATCCTTGCCGCGATCAATACACCTGTTACTAAAATACCGTAGCCAATAGCTGTCCGCAATGGTATGCCTTGCGAGCGCAGGCCATCTACAATTTCCGGCAGCTCTAAACCGATCAGCAGAAACACAATGCCGTTCAGTATAAACACAAAACTTTCCCATACGCTATATCCTTTAATACGACTGGAGCTATTCAGAAATACAAGTCTCTTCGAAGACATGTACAAGCCTCCGCTTACTACAGCCAGTACGCCGGAGCTATGCACCTGCTCTGCTATCCAGTACATGAAGTATGGCTCTATAAGGGTGAGCGCAATATCTGATGGTGCATCTGTTGGCAGCTTTTTGTGCGCTTCTACAAACAACCATGCGAGCAGCAAACCTATGCCCGCGCCGCCTAGTACCATCCAGAAGAAACTGGTAAGCGCTTCCTGCCAGATAAAATGCCCTGTACTTACTGCCAGCAATGCAAACCTGAAGATGATAAGGGAGGACGCATCATTCAGCAGGCTCTCTCCTTCCAGTATAGCAGAGGTAGATTTAGGTATTTTCACAAACCTGGTAATGGCGCCTGTACTTACCGCATCTGGCGGAGATACAATACCGCCCAGCAAAAAACCTAAAGCGAGCGTAAAGCCGGGAATAAAATAATTGGTAGCTACTGCTACAGACAGGGCTGTAAAGAATACAACGAGAAATGCAAAGCTGCCTATAATACGCCACCACTTCTTCATCTCTTTGAATGAGATGGACCACGCAGCTTCAAACAACAATGGCGGAAGGAATATAAAAAAAATGAGGTTGGGATCTATTTTCACTACAGGCAGGCCAGGTACAAAGCTAACCAGCAATCCTGCTACCACGAGTAATATCGGGTAAGCAATTTTTAGTTTGGCAGCCCACATATTCAACAGCACTATGGCTGCTATCATTGCTAATAAAAAAGGTAAAATAGTATGCACTACAGGTTTTGCTTTCTTGTGTTCTTGTATAGTCAGGTTACTTTTTAAAACTACATAAAAGCGGCTAATCATAAAATAAATATTCTGGTGAATATTATTTATGCCTGCCATACACAGCATAGCTATAAAGCAAACAGCCGGGGCTAACGTGCAATGGAAAATGTTTGTGTTGCACTATTACCGGCTATATCTGAAACGGTAATAACGAGGTTATGTGTGCCAGGTTCGCAGTACTCATCTGGCAGGTAGGTAAATACGTTTCCTTTTCTTTCAAACACCACCCAATGCCCGTCAATAGTTGCGCGGAAGGCTGCAACCCCCAGGTTGTCTTTACATACAACCCGAACCGTGCGCTCTTCTGCCGGGAGATAGGTATCCATTGCATTTACCAGCGATATAGATGGAGGTATTGTATCCGTTACCAACTGCACCATACCAAAGCCAGGTAGCTTACCGGTCATTTTATAATTATTCCATACACCTTTTATCACCGTGCGACCCATAGCAGTTTGTACCAGCATAACTACGCGCTGGCGCAATACATCGTCTTTTGTTAATGTGCAGGGTATGGTTATCTCCAGGCTGTCATACAGGGGCACACCGGATGGAGAAATATCTATCCGCTGTGAGACTGCATTTGCATACAGCGTATTCGTTGCCACTATTGCAACAGGCACACTATCGAAGAGTACATTTTTCCCGATGCGTACTATTGTTTGCCCATGTTGCAATACAACATCTTTACCGGGTGCGGCCCATACAACATTCTTTGATCGTGACAATGGCAATTGCTTTACACCATTAAAGCGTATGGCAAAAGCCATCTCAGTACTATTCCCGGCAGCATCCTGTACTGCTATTTTAATGCGATGCACTTTTTGATCACTAAGATCTAATACACCATTTTCCGGTGCTTTACTAAACAAAGCCAGCCGGTTACCAGGCAAAGTAGCCATTAGTTGTATCGTTTTTCTGCCTGTAACAAACTCGTTGTAATCAATACTTCCATTTACATAACGCGTATCATTTTGCGGGATTTCGTCCATAGAGAAATGATGTTTCAACTGATCATCCATATACAAAGCAGCTTTATATATACCCAACAGAAAGCGTGTGGCAGCATTTTTATCGAATGTTTCTACGCCTAATATAATGCGTGGTGAACTTACTTCAACCACTTGCTGAGTATTGGCTGTAAGTGGCAGACGTATTGCATTGGTTTCGTAAATACTGCCTCGCTTATTGTACCAGTAAATGTTTTTTATAACCGGGTGCATGTTATCCGAAACAGTCAGACCTTTCCTTTGCGGGTTCAGGCTATTACCGGTTGCTGTATTGCGCAACTCCAGGTGCAGGTGTGGCCCTTCTGAAGTACCAGTATTGCCGCTGCGCGCAATAACCTCTCCTTTTTGTACAGGAAAACTGTCTTTCGGAAAACGAAGATCCTGTTCCCACTGCTCTTGTTGATATTGCTGCCGATGAACACATTTTTCCACTGCATCACTAAAGCGGTTCAGGTGCGCATATACACTGGTCATCCCATTGGGATGCGTCACATATACAGCCTTACCAAAGCCATTTTCCGACACCTGCACGCGGCTGATAAAACCATCTGCTATAGCCAGCACCGGAAGATTTTCACGCCCTTTGGTACGCAGGTCCAGCCCCATGTGAAAATGATCTTTACGCACTTCGCCAAAACTGGCAGCCAGCTCTGGTGATATGGTAAGCGGGTAACTTAAATAGGTGGAAGGAAAAGGCCGGAGATAATATGCTGCTAATAACAATAGTGCTATAAGCCCAATGATAATAAATCCGTAATGCTTTTTTTTGCTGCCAGGGCTAAAGGCTATTTTCTCCCTTGCTACATTTTCTTTTGCGATGATGCTGCCGGAGATCAGCAAGCCGGGTGATTGCTTTTTTTGATAGAACATAAGAGATGGAATTGGTATATGGCAGCCAAATTAGACTGCATCACCAGCTTGTAAAAAGCAACTCTGCAAACAACCTGGTTACATCTGCATACATATACATAAAGCGAAAAGCCTGTTTGCAGATAAATTTTGCCTGTTTGCAGAAAGATGAAAAGAAACACTATTGTCATTGGAGAATAACGGTAGATTTGAACCATGAAACGAAAGGTGTGGCTCTTGCTGCTGGGCTTTGTGTTGTTTTATTATCTCATGCACATCGCGTATGACCTGCCTAACCTGTTGTACCATGCCGAACGCGTGCAATGGCTTCCGTCGGAAGCTCATGGTTTACTGGAACAGTCTGTGAATATTGGCAGCAGCTTTTTATTTGCGCTATGCCCTTACCTTGTCCTTTTTTATTGCTACCCTACGGGTAAAGTAAAGGAGGGAATACTCTTACTGCTGCTCCCCTTGGCTGCCATTACGTTTATCAACTACCAGTTATCATTTATACTGGACCATAGAAATGAACGGCTACGTTATTTTTTTTCATCCAACATTTTTTTCTTTAGTGTTTATATTGTGTATGGCGTTGTATTCTATTTTGTGCGTTACACACAATACAAGCAACTGGAACAAAAGGAACTGCTGTTGCAAAACCGGCAGGCAGAACTATCCTTTTTACGTTCACAGGTCAACCCGCATTTTTTGTTTAACAGCCTGAACAATATTTATGCACTGGTATATGAAGGCTCTTCACAGGCTTTGCCTGCTATCGCAGGCCTTTCAGATCTATTGCGGTATATGCTGTACGACAGTACGGAAAAGGTTCCTTTAAAAAAAGAATGGGAATACATTGTAAAGTATATAGAGTTGCAGAAACTACGGTTTGACCAACCAATACAGGTAAACCTGCATGTAGGCGGCCCTATGGATGAAGTGGAGATTCCCCCGCTGCTCCTGATCCCTTTTGTAGAAAACGCATTTAAACATGGCGATTTCTCCGGCAACGATGATCACCTGGCAATAACGCTGTATGTTACTTCTTTAAAGATCAATTTTCACTGTTTTAACCGGAAAGGAAAAGGAGGAAGCAAAGATGCAGGTGGGGGTATCGGGTTGGTAAATGTAAAAAGAAGACTGAACCTATTGTACCCGGATAAACATTTGTTGCATATTGAAGACAGGCCGGATACCTTTACCGTAACAATAGAACTGTTGCATGACTAACTCAGGTAATATACGATGCGTAGTGGTGGATGATGAACCACTAGCTGTAAAACTGCTTACGGATTACATTAGTAAAACACCGGGTTTTGAAGTTGTCTTTAAAACAACGCATGTACTGGAAGCTTTGCAGTTTGTGCAGGAGGGTAAGACTGACCTGGTTTTCCTGGATATACAGATGCCGGAACTAAACGGTATCCAGTTTATGAAGATCATTCGCAATAGTTGCAAAGTGATCCTGACCACGGCGTACCACCAATATGCAATAGAGGGTTATGAACACGATGTAGTGGACTACCTGCTAAAACCGATCACGTTTGACCGGTACATGATAGCAATACAAAAAGCCCGGCTACGTTTACAGGAGAAAGTTGCAGAAACTACCTTGCAACCAGCATCTGCAGAAGAGCACCTTTTTATAAAGACAGAATACCGTGTACAAAAGATTGCATTTGCATCCATCCTGTATATAGAGGCGCTACGAGATTATATAGCCTTTCATACTGCAGAGGGTAAAATATTATCGCTGGAAAGCATGCGTAATATGGAAGCATTGCTGCCCGCACACCGTTTTATCCGCATTCATAAATCGTATATCATCAATAAGGATAAGATAGATTTCCTGGAAAGAGGAAAGATTGTGATCAACAGTCAGTACTTACCTATAGGCGACACGTACAAGGAGAAATTGATGGCGCAGATAAAGATTGTTTAAGCGACTTGCAGATTAATTGCTGTATTGATAAATGGTTAAATTATTGGGAGACGATACGGAACAATGTCTCGTTTTCTATCTGCCATATACAACGCTGACAGGGTTTGAAGCCTTGCCAGCGTTTTTTTTCGCAAGGGTATTTCGAAAAACAACCAAAACTCCCTGTTGTGTTAATTTTTTACTATAAGCTGATGCGCTCTATTCATCCTCTCGGTATCTCTACTCAAAGCCATGCGCGTTAGCGAATGCCTTACCTGTGTTATTTATTATTTTCCACTGTCTTTCTCATTAATAAAAAAATGCTGCCCTCCGCAACGGATCTCGCCTTTCTCAAACCTGCACGGACGAGATGTTGAAAAAGAATAAAATAAAAAACTAGTTAGTTTTAATTTTTCCATGCAACTTTACGAGAATCACCCCCCTACAATACACTATGTTCTTCCGTATATAAATCAAACGCTTGCACTTCAATAGAATGCTCATCTTCAGCAATTTGCGACAACTCATAATGGAGACTTCTTCTGTGCTGTAAAATAACATTATCAGGGATTCCTAATATCTGTCTGGCTATTTTTTTTGCCTGTGACATACCTCTAAAACTTTCATCAAAGGATCTTTTATCGTGTCTCGTTCCATCAATATTCCAAGATACTTGCTTTTGCTTAGCGCGAGTATGTTTTGATCGCGCAATATGAATGTGCAATTGCCCACCAGAGCCTGGTGGGTCAACTCTGATCATATAGTCGCCAATAGGGGCCTTTATCCAAGTATTATATGTGACACCTTTTAGCCACAACATGCCTATAATCTCTTTATCTAGCACTAAATCCATTTTGCTTATAAACCATTCCTCAAAAACAATTGTATATTCATTTAAGCCAAATGATCGCCATACGGCACCAAATGGGCAAAGTGGTTCATGATTAGCCTTCACCCAAGGTCTTGTTTGACAATCACTATCCACAGGCATTTTATTACTTGAAGCTTGGCATTGTTCAATCAAAGCGCAACGGCAAGATCCATCAAGCAAAATATCCTGTAACTGAGCGATTGCTGCAAGTATAGTTGGGTCTATATCTGTTTCGTATTTCAATAAAGATTTTGGCAGAAAAAACCATCGCTGTTTCTTTCTATTTACAATTTCTGGCATCCCCAAATCATTTCGAAGGGTTAGAAGATATTCATTAAATGGCTTCCATTGCTGATAAAGCCTCAACATAATTTTAGGTTCATCAAATCCTCTTTGCCATCCATTTTGTATAATAGTAATAAACCATTCTAAATTGATTTTAAACACATCGTGTCCCTGCAACTGCGACGCTACTGTAATTACATTATTTTTATATTGCTCAAAAGATTCCGGGTATTTCCATTCACGCCCAAGTATTTCGAGACATATATCGTAAATTTGCTCAGCCGATTGTGGTTTTGGAAGAATGGTTCGCAACTCTTCTAATAAGACTACAAATGCCCACCCAGGATATAGCGTCTTGAGAGCAAGGTCGCATACTGCAAATAAGTATTCTTCATTGTTAGCCCAGTCTGGGCAAATTAATTCTGCAACTCGATAAGCCATCCTATATGGAGCATCATCTACAGAACTATCTCCGAAGAATTTCCGTTGAATTAAATATGTCATTGTTTCAATAACAGCTATTGCGCCAAAAGAATAAGTTCCTATTTTTCCTTGGCTATTACTTACTGTTAACTCTACAAACCTCACCTGTTCAGCCTCCGCAAGTTCTAAAAAATCGAACCGCCTTATGAGAGAAACTTTCGTCACTTTTAGTGGATTAACCGCTGCTTCTGTCTCTATCACGCAATCAACATCGCCAAAGATCGCATTTAAGAATTGCCTCCCAGTCTCTAAATTTTTTAGTTCTGGAATATCACTTAGAGGAAGATAAATTTCTTTTCCATGTTGTTGCGCGTAAGCAATTAATTGAGCAATACTGCTATACAATTGCCACATGACATTAACTGTAAAAGGAGTTGTTAGATCTTGTATAAAATGAAAATATTCATGATAAAAAGTTCGCATTACTGTATCAGGCAAGTCACTTAGCTGATCAAATGTATCATCGCTGTCAATGTAAATTCGAAATATAGACAAATTATACGTACCCTCTATAAAATTAAACTTCATAATACTTTTTTAATTCTTATAACAGAAATTTAAAAAATAGTGCTTATATGATCTCCAACAATTTACTTTTACTCACGAGTTTATAAATCCCATAATTTATTTTACAATAGTCACCTAAAATGTATTGCACTTGTGCTCCAAATCGTTCTTAATAAAATTAAAATTGCTTAGTTTGTTTCTTAAGGAAAGACTAATTAAAAATTATCCATATAAGCTTCAATAGGATTAGGCCATTTTTTGGCCTCTTCGTATATTTTTTTTACTCAATTATCATTTTTACTAGCATCAATCCTCACACAACCACATCCCACACTATTAGTTTTAAACCGAAATAATATTCCATTTAAAGATTGATTACCAACTGAGTGGGATAGGAATAAATAACCATCATTTGTTACCCTGAATTGAATATTTCCAATATCATCCTCAAAAACTACTAGCTTACGAAGCTTCTCAATCGTAAAACTACCATCAGCTAAATCAATTTTCATACGACCTCAATTTAATAAATTAATATAATTAATTCAGGCTATATTATATTCAATTTCAAGTTTGAAAGCTCTAAGTTGAAGATTACATTCTGGACATTCTTCCTTGCAATGCTCTTACTCAAGCCCCTGCGCGTTAGCAAGAACATTGCACATGTTGTTTACTCTTTGTCCTCTGCTTTTTCACGAATAGCAAAACGTTGAATTCTGTAGCCCCCCTTTACTCAAATCTGTCGGAGGAAACATTACGAGAACATTAGAGTGTAGCGAAAAGGAACCAAAGCTCCCTGTTGTGTTAATTTTTTACTATAAGCTGATGCGCTCTATTTGCCATCATTGTATTTTTTTAGATTGCAGTAAAAAACCGGCTTATATGAGAAACCTATTTACAGCATCCGCCATCTTGTTAAGCATAACAGGCTTATTAAGTTCCTGCGCTACTACATCTTACATGGGAGATAAGTTACCTCCCACATCCAATGTAGACGTTTTCTACGCATCGAAAGACGTTAAAAAAGAATACAAAGTAATTGGTCATATCTATGCGCCCACAACATTAAAGGCAGACAAGATAAAAGAATCAATACTTACCAAAGCCAAAAACGTTGGTGCAGATGGCGTGATTATTTTAGGAATAGCTACTGCTGGTAGCGGTAAGGATTCGGAGACGATACAACAGGCTGATGTTATAAAATACCTGGGTAAATAACCAGTAACCAGCTCATACGCGAGTGCGAAAAAGAAAGACCTATACAATTTTTAAAAACTGTATAGGTCTATATTGATGCGGGATCATGCTTTTACTTTTATTTACAATAACACTTATTTACCGGATACCGCTTTTGCAGCGTCTGCAATTACTGCCGCTACTTTTTGTGGCTGGGAAACATATACTGCATGGCTACCGCTCATTTCAGTAAATTTCGTGTTGGAGCGTTTATACATATTACGCTGAATATCCGGGTTTATGCTTTTATCTTCTGTAGCTACGATACCAAAAGTTGGTTTATTTCTCCATGCAGCTTCTGAAATTGGGGTTACAAAACATTCGCCATAAAATGCGCCCTGGGATGCATACATAAATGCTGCTTCAGATTCGCTAAGGTCACCACAAAAACCTGCGTGGTACTTTGCTTTATCATAATACACAATACCTTTTTCATCCGGAGGTAATACACCGTTTTCTGCTGCCGGTGGCGCTGTCTGAAACCATTGCAATGCTGTTTCGTTGTTGTCTGGCTGGAAGGCGGCAATGTAAACAAGGCCTGCTACGTTAGGGTGATTACCAGCTTCTGTAATAACAGCACCGCCCCATGAGTGTCCTGCGAGGATAGCCGGGCCGTCTTGCGCATCTAATGCTATGTGCGTTGCTTTTACATCATCTTTCAGTGATGTGAGTGGGTTTTGTACAACTGTAACGTTATATCCCTGTTGTGTAAGGCTTTCGTAAACGCCTTTGTAACCAGAGCCATCGGCAAATGCGCCATGTACTAAAACAACATTCTTAACTGCGGTTGGATTTGATTTGTTTTCCATTTTGTTTGATTTTTAATTTTATTTGTTTTTGTTTGCTGATACAAAGATTGCCCGAAAAGCTGGCGGAACGGATTAGGGGATTTCCCGTTTAGTTGTAATTTTTTCCCTTTCTTAGGACGGATCGTGAAACGTGAGACGTCAATCGTGAATAACATTCTCTGTGTAACACGCTTTTCGCCCTGGCTCGTGTCCGTACCAATGTTGTTAAGTCAACCACAAGGCTTACATGGTTAACACAAAGAACACAAGGGCTACCGGATTCAGTAAAACATAGTGTAACGGATGCTGGAATATGGCAACAGTTGTGATCTATAGCCCCTTAGTAACACGCGTTACTTCAAAAACGTTCACCCCTGACGATGTTTTAATGTCGGCGTCGTGAGACGGCAATCGTGAGACGTGAAACGGCAATCGTAAATAACTTTCTCTGTGTAACACGCTGCTTCTTTGCCGAGGTTCGAGTCTTCGCCATTCAGGCGGGGATTGCCACAGACACAGAAAACACGGAAGGGCTTCAAAGAGTCGCGTAGCGGCTCTCTCTATAAGTCCTATGTCCTCTTGAATAAATCGATCATTACTATTATTTAATAGACCTTAACCTATCCTATGTGCCTATGTACCTTATGCTCCTATGTGGTGAGAAAAAAATCGCTTCGATCTTCTATGTATTTCCTTAAGTTGACGGACATGGTAAAGACACGACCTGGGGTGAAGCCAATTCACGATTGCCGTTTCTCGTTTCACGTCTCGAAATACAAACGTAAAAACCCACCTGGAAAGGTGGGTTTGACTTAAAACTAACTGCTCGAATCGGGGGATTTTATTTAAGGACGATCTTTCTTACTGATTTATTGCCACGCTCACACACATAGATGTTGCCATTCCTGTCTACACAAATAGAGGTAATGCTACTGAAGGTAGCATCGATCAATGCCCCATCCTGTGAGCCATAGATAGGCGTCATCCCTCCTTTCCATCCTGTAATTGTTTTTACCTGTCCGTCAGCGATCATGCGTATGGCGTTATTATCTGTGGTGTATAATTTGTTTTCTGCCGCATCATACGCTACGCCGGTAGGCATACCAAAAGCTGCTTCAGCCAGGGTACCATCCCTGTACACGCCACCACCGCTATTACCTGTATATACACTACGTGTGCCATTCGCTACTTTAAATATACTGTTATAGCTATAATCACTACCGTAGTACACTATTCCATTATTATCTACAGCAATCGCATTGGTGGGGCTTTCGTAACCGGTTGCCATAGCTGTGCCATTGCCAAATCTATCTAACTTAAATACACTGCCATATTGCATGCCTACATATACGTTGTCATTTTTATCAACGCCCAGGCCTGATGGTGAATAACTAAGGATGGCAAAAGTGGACACCACTCCGGCAGGTGTGATCATGCGTATTTTCTTATTGATCTGGTCGCACGCATACAGGTTATTGTATTTATCTATTGCAAGCGTATTGATATAACTAAACCTTGCCTGTGTACCTGTTCCATCTATATTACCTGCTGCTACATCACCGGCAAAGGTGCTGATATTACCAGCAGGATCTATTTTCAATATCTTGTTGCCGTCTGCTACATATACGTTATCAAATGCATCCACTGCTATTCCCGTAGGGGAACTAAACGTATTCTTGGTTGGGCCGCCGGCTATAGTTACTACGCCAGATTTAGTAAAGACAGGGCCTATTGCTTCCAGGCCGCCTGTACGAACGATCACGGCGCCTGTTGAAAAATTCGATGGCGTTTTTACTTTTAATGTAGTGGCAGTAGCGGCAGATACGGTAGCTGCAACACCATTGAAGAGCACTGTATTGTCAGATGGTACCGTACTGAACCCAAGCCCGGTAATAGTTACGTCAGCGCCTTCTATACCATTATCAGGGGAAAGTTGTGTTACAGACAATGCCTGCTCTTTAAAATCCGGGCCTTCTGTTGTTTGCCCGTTTACAGTCACCACTATTTTTCCTGCGCCGGTACCGGCAGGTATTTTTAATTCGACCTGCTTTTCTGTAGCGCTGGTAAGCGTAGTATTTTTTCCGTTAACAGTAACAGTTACTTCATCTGTAAATGCGCTGAAATACTCTCCTTTAATGGTCATTGTAGCGCCCGCCGGCCCGCTCAATGGCGTAACGGATTTAATAGTGGGCTTCGGTACTACTGTAAACACATTGCCGGTTGTTTTCTGCCCGTTAATAATAACAGAAACGGGGCCGGTTGCTACACCAGCGGGTGCGGTTACTACTAACTGAGTGTTTGTAGCACTTACTACCGTTGCATTCTTTCCGTTGAACACAACGATGTTGCCTGCCGGTGTAGCCGAAAACCCTTCACCCGTAATTGTTACTGTTGTATTATCACCGCCACTCAATGGTTTTAATTTCTGGATTGACTGGAAAAGAAAATCCGGCCCGGCCACTTCTTTGCCATTTACTTTCACAGCTATCTTACCACTACCCGCAGCTACCGGCACTGTTGCTACGATCAATGTGTCGTTAACAATAGTCACCAGTGCGGACTTTCCGTTCACTGTTACTTCCGCCGGTATATTCAGGCTGCTGAAGCCCATGCCTTTGATGGCAATATTAGTACCTGCAGGACCATTTAGCGGGCTTGCTTCATGCAGGCTCAACTGCTGGTAAGTATAGGTGCCCAGTTCTACTTTCTTATCGCCCACTTTTACAGACAACGCGCCTGTGGCTCCACTCTCCGGCGCCAGCACAATCAGTATGCTGTCTCTTACGTCTACCACTTTTGCAGGTGTAGCGCCAAACATAACTTCGTTATCTGCTGCTTTCACTCCGAACCCGGTGCCATTGATGGTCACTATGGTACCGGCGTTACCGCTGTTGGGCCAGAAGCTCTTTGCACTAAACGGTGGCCTGCCGCCATCTTTATTTTCTTTCCTGCACGCAATGCTTACGGTTACAAGCAGTACAAACAGGTATATATATTTTTTCATCTGACTTTGTTATGGATGATTAAAGAGAGTTAGAATGAATACCTTATCCCTAATTGCAGTTGCGCTCTTGAGTTAAAGAAATCAACTGAATATGGCGTACCCGGATTATCATAAGTGTACACAGGATATGGCCCCGGGTTTTGCCTTGCAGGAAAGGCTGGCGTTAAACCAACGCTTGCTGTAGAGTTAAATGTATTGGGTGAAAAATATACATGCCCCCAACTGCTATTGATAAGGTTAGTCAGGTTGATCACGTCTATAGATAAGGTAACAGACTGCTTGCCTCCCAATAAATATTCCTGGGCAAGGTGCAGGTCTGCCTGCACATTCCACGGCGTGCGTCCTGTATTACGCTCTGTAAAACCTCCACGGCGGGAACGCAGGTAATCATTACTTTCTACGAACTGGTTAAACGCAGCAGCCTGTGCAGCGGCAGTTACCAGTTGCCCGCTTGTATTTGTATAATCCTGGAAGAATCGGATGGCTTCGTCTGTTTTTGGAATATACACAAGGCTTACTTGCTGCGGCAGCCCTTGAACGCTGTTGTTTACAACGCCATAGGTGAATGGACTTCCTGATTGGGCTGTAACAAATAGTGTAGCCTGTGTTGCCCAATGTTTGCTCCATGCTTTCCTGTATGCAGCATTCGCTACAATGCGATGACGGATGTCGAAATTAGACCATGCAAGGCCGGCATTATTCGGGTTCAATGCCTGGTTTAGCTGCCAGTTACTTTCCATAGAGTTACGGATGCCGTTAGATATATCTTTAGAGCCACCATACGTATATGCTACAGATGCATTCATGCCCCATTTGTAACTTTTATTAATAGCTGCGGTAATGCTATAGCGATAGCCTTTACCTGTATTACTAAGCAGGTATGCATTGGAAAAATGTGGGTCTACTGTACCGCTGAAAATGGGTTGCTGCTTGTCTTTGTCATAAGCATAGTAGCGTGGATCATCTTTAATATTCACTTGCTGAAACATAACGTCTTTCAGCGTTTTGGTGTAAATACCTTCTATGGTAAACTTATAACCACTGGTAGTTGTATAATCGGCAGCTATACTGGTACGCCATACTTTTGGCAATACAAAATTGTTGTCCATTACATCTACCTGCGTTTTACCAGCATATACATTCTTAATGTCTGCGCCATTCTGTTCAATAAATCCTGCTATACCATTTTTGCCGCCGCGTAAAGGATCTGTTCCCGGCACAAATACTTTTGTATCTGCTTTCTGATCGAATGAACCGTAGTTGATCCCATTGTTGTAATAGGCATAAGCGATCCATGCAAAAGGCACACGTCCTGTAAAAATGCCTGTGCCTCCGCGTAGAACCAATTGCTGGTTAACATCATACCTGAAGCCCAACCTCGGAGATATTTGCACACGGTTAAGATAACTTTTGTCTATACGGTTTAATGGCGTGTAAGTGTACGTTGTACCAAATGAGTTATCTGTATAAGCGTTGCGCGTAAGATCGCTCAGTGCCGCTTTTTCGGGCAGCCAGGTATAGTCTGCGCGAAGGCCCGGTATTAATTTTATTTTATCTGTCAGTTGTATTTCATCCTGTATGTAAGCGCTGTTCATGTTTACATTAAACTTTGCTTCAGGATGTGCCAGTATATAATCCCTGTCGTTGTTGTGATAGTTGTAACTGCCACGTACACGATAAGGTTTGTTGGCTACATAATCTTCAATACTTAAAAAATCCACACGCCCGTTCCAGCTATTTACAAACCCATAATCAATCCTGTACAGCTCATTGTGTGTGCCCATTAGTACGGTGTGCTTTCCTTTGCGCCATGTAACGTTTGCCGTCAGCTCCAGGGTGCGTTGCTTCATATCGAAAATGCTGGCTTCCCTGTCTGTGCCAAAGTAAATAGTGGTGCCAGGTGTACGGCCCATGATCTGTACCTGCGGTAAAGAAGGGTCAGAAGTAGGGTCACGTTTGTCATGCACTACACTATACCCTGCAATGAAACTGGAAGACCAACTGTTGTTGAAGCGGGACTTCCATTCCAACACGGTAGAGTGCTGGTTATTTGTTTGCGCATACGCCATGCTGGAGAAACGAAAATCCTGCTGGTCCCTGTCCATATTCATAGACTTAGAGAAGATCGTATTGTTACGTATAGATAACTGGTTTTTGTCATTTATATTCCAGTCTATACGATTGAAGAATTTTTGTGACCGTGCATAGTTATTAAAAGCACCTGCTGTTCCGGGATCAAACGCATTGCCATAACGGCTAAGTGTAGTGTTACGGATATTCTCTGCATCGTTTACACTCAGGATATTCGCGGTTTCTTTTTGCCCTGCTACAAGCTGGGCAGGATCGCGCCGGTCGGTTATTTCTTCGTTGGTAAAGAAGAAGAGTTTGTTTTTAATAATGGGAAAGCCAACACGGAAACCTGTTTGATAATCATAAAAATCGTTGCTCATTTTTCCGAGCGTACCTACTTTATCTTTACCCGTAACACTTCCGTTGCGGCCATACGCATATACAGAACCAGTAACGCTATTGGTACCGCTTCTTGTTACAGCGTTGATACTGCCGCCTGTAAAGTTGCCTATCTTAACATCGAACGGGGCTATGTACACCTGCATGTCTTCTATAGCGTCCAGCGAAATAGAGTTTGTTCTTGTGCTGGAGCCTGGCATGCCTGAGCTACCGGTAATGCCGCCCATAGATGGGCTGAACCCTATCGCATCATTATTGATCGCGCCATCTATTGTAATGTTGTTATAGCGGAAGTTGGTCCCAGCAAACGAGTTGTCTTTTGTGCTTTGCGGAACCATCTTTGTCATGTCCTGCATACTGCGCGATATGGTTGGCATACCGGCTAGTTGTGCCCTGCTGATGTTTTGACCGGCGCCAAATGCATTTGCTTTAGGGCCGGCTTTCTTTGTACGTACTTCTACCGCAGATAGTTCTGCGCTTGCATCCGTCATTTCAAAATTGAATTGCAGTTGCTCCCCCAGCCTGATAACCACCTGCTCCTGCACCTGCTGTTGCTTACCTGTCATGCTTACAGTAACCGTGTATGGGCCACCAATACGTAATCCATTGAGATAATAACGTCCATCATTGGTAGTTGACACGCCGTACTTTGTTCCCGAAGGCACATGCACTGCGGTAACAGACACGCCCGCAAGCGGTTCTTTTTTTGCATCCGTTACTTTACCGCTTATTGCACCATTTGTTTCCTGTGCAAGCACCTGTGTGCGTGTTGCCACCAGCAAAACGAAAATGGATATAATGTATAAGAGTTGTTTCATTGCTATTCTTTTTCTACTGGTTTTCTTTTAATGCCTGGTCGGTAATGTGTATTACACCATTACCTGCCATCACATTTGATTTAACAATACCGGACGCAGTGGTATTACCAATACCTGTAACGCTGATACCTGTGTAATTCACACCGCTCTTTAATAATGTAACCGTTATATTATTTCCATTCAGCATGGCCTGCTGTGCCTTATCTGTTGCGCCGGTGGTGAGCACATAGTCGTATATAAACCTGCGGCCATCAAGTATATTGTAGGTCAGCAGTTCTGTAAGCTTACTCACTGGCGTTTGCCTGATGCTGTCTGTAGAGGCAAAGCCAAGTGCCCTGAACGCTTTGTTGTTAGGCGCAAAAATGGTATATGCTTTACTGCCGGAGAGCAGGCTTTTCATATTCGCAGTTTGCAATGCCACATTCAAAAACGTAAGCGATGTATCGGATGACAAAGCATCTGATAAAGTTTCATATACCATTGGCTGCAATACCTGGTCTAATACCTGTATGAGGCCATTGGTTGCAGGCAGGTTGTAGGTCAATATTTTTGTACCATTAATGGTGAGAATTGTATCGCTGTTCTTTACCCACCTGGTTACGTACAGTTTTTTTCCTGTAATAGCTGTCAACTCCTGGTTGAATGCAAAAGGCAATTTATTCAGCTCCCATGTGCCGCTCAGTATATGGTATGGAACCATCTGGTTCAATACAGTGGCGCTCTCGGTCAGTACGCGGTCTGCTGTACCGTAACCTGCTTTCATAAAAGCGTTGTTGTCTGGCAGCAGTACGGTGTATGGGCCATCCTGCATCAACAGTTTTCCATAAGCCGTACGTTTTAACGCGGCGTTGAAAAAAGAGAAATTGAATTTATTATCGTCTATAATATAGTTGAGCCTGTTTGATAAATTATTGGATAGCACGGGTGCTTCTTCATCTTTTTTACAAGACGCAAGCAACAGCACAAACAAACCGGCATAGAACATTTTTTTCATGCTTCAATTGTTTAAATGTTAAGGCAGGAACAGCTCATCCACAATGTGAATGACGCCATTGGTGACACGGATATTTTTTTCTTTGAGCTGCATCGCATTTCCCTTATTGCCAAAACGTTTTACCAAAGGCTCTTCATTTTGCTTGCTAAATGCTATGCGTAGGTACAATGGCGGGCTGGAATATTTTTGCCCTGCTGCCAGCATAATATTTGAAAGCACAGGCCCGTTGTCCAGGAAGTCATTTGTAAAGAAAACCGGCCCTGTACCCTGGCCTGTATAATACCGGTACATTTCCAGGCCATGCGGAAAGAGTATGGAATCAAGAGATGTTATAGGGTCCTGGTAAAAGAAATCAGGATCATAATCCGGTTGTGGTAAAGGCCATACGCGCATACAATAATCCCTGACATCGTCTGTGGTCTGAATACCTATTTTTTTAAACGCATCATTGGTAGGTGCAAACAAGGTGAACTGCGGATAATCAGGACCTGATTGCAATATATTGATCGGGTTTACACTACGCCAGTCACTTTGATATAAGCTATCGTTGATAAGCACTGCATCTGTAAACAATGAAAACCGTGGATCTTCCGTAAGGTATTCCCACATTGTCTTTTCAGGCCGTGTTATTAATTTTTCAATAGGATAGATCATCCCATTCGTACCTTCTTTGCCAGTTCCCCACTTATTCATGCCCATCCCATTCACATATAAACTATCACCGTGCTTTGCAGTGAATAAAAAGGTGGTATAAAATTTACCGCTAAACTGGTAGTTGGGCAGGTCATTACGACGCGCCAGCGTGCGCAACGCCTGGCTCCCTGTTATTGTTTCAAATATTACCGGTTTGAAAATACCTGAAACAGTATAGTTGGATAATAAGGTATCTAGTTGTGCTACGGGTACTGTTTTGATCTTGTCCAGTGTCCAGCCCGCATCCTGGAAAGCCTTATCCGATGGTACAAAAAATGTATAAAAAGCAGCAGCGTCTTTTTTAATAATATCGCCCATATTGGAACGCTTCCATGCTGTTTGAAAAAAAGTATAAGGTGAGGCGTCTAATAACTGCTGCCATGTCTTATCCGCGCCTTTATAGGGTATTGGCTCTCCTACCGGCTCCGGCAGTATGTCTTGCTTACGGCAGGACAAACATGTTATACCTGCCAGTGCCAGCGCCATGACCGCTTGTGCAAAGCGATTGTTCTGTCTCATAAGTGTATCGTTTATTTCAGCATTAATGAGGGGTTAATAAAAAGTTTGTCTACTACATGCACTATTCCATTTTCTGCAAGCCGGTCTGCGCCAAATACATAGCCATTGTAATAGTTCACAGTGGCAGGCCCTGTTACATTATTTATCCAGTCGCTATAGCCTACTTGTGTTTTTAACCAGATAGCAGTTTCATCGATTTTGGCAAAGAAGTTATACTGGTAACTTGGCAGCACACTAAAGCTGTCCGTGACTAACGCATTTCCGGGTAAGATGCCTGAATTGCCTGCTAAGGCGTAACCATCCGTAGAGAAGACATGCAGTGGTTGCATCTGCAAGGTGTACACACCAAAGGCCAATGGCTTATACTTCGCTGTGTTTATTTTAGCAGCACTGTCGGCGGTGATCAGGTAATTGGCAAATGCCTGGTTGGATGGCGCATAGACTGTAACGGATTTTTGTGTTTTCAATCCATCCCAGTAACCAAATTTTTTCATCAATATGGCAAAAACAGTCAGGCTGGTATCTTTGGAAATATAGTCTTGTACGCTGCCTTGTGTATAGTTTAGCGGGCGGCGTATAATGTGTATTACACCATTTGCCAAGGCTATATTACGTTTCTCCTCCGGCATGATCATAGAGCCGTTTACAAATACAAATTTGCCTTCGGTTCCAGGTGATACACCATCTTTACCTATAGAGACATAGAGCTGTTGCCCTGTGAGAGTGGTGTATTTATTGTCTAACTGTGCCGGAAAAGAGCTAACAAAATATCTGTCGCGGATAACGTGGTATTTTAATATAAAGCGCAGGCTATCTGTATTCATTTTATCCAGGTCTGCAGTACTGGCAATGCCTATGGTATTGAACGCTGCATTGTCAGGTGCAAACAGCGTATAAGCGCCTGCCTGCTTCAGGCTATCTATCAACCCTGTTTTTACCAATGCACTATGCAGCAGGCTGAGGTCGTAGTTGTTTTCAATAAACGCACCTATGGTACGCGGCACCGTTGTAATATCAACAGGCGCGGTAAGATTATCTTTCTTGCAACCAACGCCGGCCAGGCATAGTACAAGTGCGACAAATAATATTTTTAAGAAGTGGATCATATATGTGAGTATGTGATGAATTAATAAATAGGTGGCGCGTATTTCCGCTGAATAGTCATGAGATAAAATTTATCGTTGATAAACTCCAGTGTATTCACCGTTGCGAAAGACCGCGGATTGTTCACACCTGAATGCGTGCTGATGATAAGACCGGTGCGCAGATCTGCTTTTATACCATAAGGTACGCCTGCAGTACCAGCAGTATAACCGTAGTCGCCTATTGCAATAGCGGAGTATTGTCCAGGGTCTGTATTATAGATATTAAAAGGTGTGAGGCCGGGCGCGCAGAAATAAAAAACCTGTGCCATATTGCCTGTAAAAATTTTGTTGACACTTGTATCAGGGAACAGCGGAAAGCTATAGTATGGTGCAACACGTGTGTCTTGTGAGCGGGTTACGGTACCCAAGGGTAGGTAATTGAACCCTGCAATGGGTGTAAGCACATTATTCGCCGGACGCCCCAGGCTGTAATACACCGTCATCTTATCTTCCATTTTCCGGTTAGGCACTGCGTTGTTATCTATCACTTTCGATGTAAAGTCAAAATATCCCTGCGAGCTGAGGTTATAAAAATTTACATATACAAATGAGTCGCTCAACGGTTGCTTCACGAAAGTTTCGTTACGTATATACAATCCCGTTTTTTTCGTTTCATACACCTGCTCCAGCACATGCATGGTGTACACTTCGTATGATTGCAGCTCCACCGTGGTATCGACCAGCGTAACGCCTCGCAGATTTTTTTCAAGACTAAAGAATGGCGTATTGCTATACGGACGTGTACGAAAAAGAATGCGGTGCTTGCCTGAGGGTACTTGTGCCCAACTGGAGAGGTCATACCCATTCAGGATAGGACCAGCCAACACTTTTAATGAACCGGGATATTCTTTTTGCCATATAGATGTATTTACAGCATCCGGATAAGGCCTTGCCCACGAATCGCGTTTGTCCAGGAAATCGCCGGTGATGGCGGCGCTTTCCGGTATGCCATCTTTATCCAGTACCGGGTCTATCAGCATGGTGAGAAATGTTTGCGGTGCATCTTTATTACCTAGCGTTAACTGGTAGTCAAGACTGTTAAACACGCGCAGGTATGCAGGATTCTCTATATCTGCAAACTCTGTTTTTCTGCAGGCCGCACCCAGGCACATAACAAGAAGCGCAACAATGATTCTATACCTGTTATTCATCTCAATATTTTTATTTGTTATGTTTAATAATGATCATTCTTGCTTCGCCGACTTTTTTTCCAACAAGCGCTACTGTATAGTAACCGGGTTCGCGGTTAGGCAACTGCGGCGTTTTATACAGGGAAGGATTGGCAATGAAGTCTGTGCTTTTTAATGGTGTGATCTGTGATAACCAGTCTCCCGGCGTTATGCCCGGGCGCGATGCATATACCAGTACTTTACCTGGCATGTTCAGCATCAGTTGCACGTTTGGATCTTGCGTAACCGGTTTCCCTAACTGGATATGTTGTGAAGCATTTACGGCAACACTGCCTGGCGTAGCTAAAAATGGTTGTCCGTCATCTGTGGTAAAAGTCACCTCATCCAGCTCGCTGCAAAAATTCATAAAGCGCGTCCATGTAGGTGTATTGTCTTTGTACATGCTATAAGAGCCTTCTTCACCTGCATTGCCATTAAAAAATTTTCCGCTCATGTTATTGGAAGAGAGCGCTATGGTGGCTTTACCGTCTTTAGCAGGATATAACCACGCTGTTATATTATCACCGGGTTGCAAACGCAGCTCCTGCTGAGCCAGTGTAGCACCTGACTTATCTGTTGCTTTAAGTGTGTACACACCCGTTACAAATGTTTTGTAATCGGTTTGTTGTGTAAATGATAGTGCATTACCCAATGGCTTATCATTCACCAGCCATTGCACGTCTGTTCCCTGCGTTACGTTTACCGCCTGTACCCTGCTGTAAATAACATTCACAGGTTCACTTATATCGGAAATGATGCGGAATGTATTGCCTTCTGTATTTACTGTTTCTCCGTTAGGATTACCTGTAGGTATGGAACAATCATAGTTCATGGACACAACAATGGTGTATACACCACCGGGTTGAAATGTTTTCACAGGTGCATATGTAAGCCATGTATCTTTTCTGCCACCTACGCCTATGTCACCATAATAGTCCATAGCCGTACCTGTAGCAATGTTTAGCACAAAGGAGCTATTGCCCTGCACTTCTTTACCACTTGCTTCCAATACTTTTAACTGGTAGGTTCCATACGGCATTTCTATGTATGCGGATGCTGAACCCGGCGCTATATTCTCCATGCCACTTATAGTCGTTCCATTTGCCCATGCGAGTGACATCGGGCCTTTTCTGAATACGCCGGGCTGAGAAAGGCCATTGGGTTCGGAAGACAGGTTGAGCAACCTGATCTTAATATTGGTTGGATTAGAAGGCGGCGAAACACTTCTGCTGACAGCAACCAGCGAATCCTGGTATGTGCCGATATTGGGCCGCAGGCGTATGTAATAATAATCGTGCGGATCATTAAAATTATCTTTTGCACTGAACTTACGTGAATCCGGTAAGCCGATCTTATTACCCAATGAGCTAAAGCGAATACTATCTATTCCACCTGTAGCATTTACAAATTCCTGCGGAATAGTAAAAGTGATGCCCATTCTTCCTGTTTCAGGAAAATAGATAGTAGGCCTTGTCTGGTCTGGCCCGTAATAACCATCTATATCAGGAAGCATATAACTGGTTAATTTTTTCCCGTTAATAGACAATTGTGTAGCACTTGCCAGGTTAATGATGCGCGTGCTGGACAAGGGCATTGGTTCTGTGTTTACCCTATTGTCATATTGAAAGTCTAATTTCTTTTTACAGGATGTTGCAGTCAGTACTGCCAGTAACCCCATAACGATATAAGTAGTTTTCATTTTTTGCATTCCCGTTTTTTACCATGAATAAGTAAGCCCGATCATTAACTCTGTGCCCCTGTTAAAGCTTCTGCGCACATATTTTTTTCCATAGAACATACCGCCGGTGCCAGGGTTGGCATACACTTCTTCAATTGGCTTGTCTAAAATATTTTTTGCAAACCCTTTCAATTGTACACGTTTAAACAACTGCTGTGTAAATACAATATCCAATACCGGGTTGGGCCTTGAATAGAGGTCTGGTGTACCATCCAGGTTGATCTGTATTAACCGCTCTCCCACCATATTGAATGTGGTAGTAATATCTGTACCGCTCTTTTTATTTGCATAGTTCAGATACAGGTTTACCGAATAAGGCGCCTGTTCAAACAAAGGGCTGTTGGATGGTGAGCGGCGATCAATAGCGCGTGACGATGCTAAACGCTCCGCTGTTTTTTTAATCTCGCTTTGCGCAAGCAAAAGGTTTGATCCGAGAAAGAAATTATTCAGCGGTTCCCATAGTGTACCTAAGTTCTTTACTACTTCCAGCTCTATACCATATACGCGGCCCGTGTTAGGATCGTTCTGAAATTCGATTGCAGGAAACTCCGGAAATTTTGCATCCAGGCCTTTTGAGTTTTGTTTGAACACTTTGGTTAACTGGTTGTCTATTTCTTTGTAAAAAACAGACACTGCAATCACTTCTCCGTTTGCAGGGAACCATTCCCAACGGAAATCATAGCTTGTTGTTTTCTGGTTTTTCAGTTTCGGGTTACCTACAATGAGTGCGAATTGGAATGGATCAAAGTCAAATACGTTTGTTAACTCACGCAGCTCTGGTCGTGCAAGTGAATTATTGTACCCCAGCCTGAAGTTCATTTCTTTATTCAGCGTGTACGTAAGGTTGGCAGAGTAGAAAGGGCTATAGTTTGTTTTGTAAACAGAGTTGGGTTCCGTGTACACCAGGTTTACCTTGTTACCACTTGCATCTGTTGTAGTAATAGATGCATCCAGGTACACGTTTGAAGTATCTACAGCAGCCTGTATATCTGTCATTTCAAAACGTACACCACCTGTGAGGCGAAGCGCTTCCGTTAAGCGCAGGTCCATCATGCCATAAAATGCACGTGTTTCATAATAACCTTTATAGTTGTTCGGAGATTTTTGAATGTTGTAGAGAAAGCCGCCTATTCTTGGTGCGCCTTCATCATTGTAGCCAGACTGTGGCCTGATACCGATCCTGTCATACCCTACCAGTTTATCCAGGTTCCCGTTGGCTTCATAGATCGGTAATGCTTTGTTTGGTGAATAATTTGAACCTGGCAGGTACAATACATTCTCTGCAAATGATCTTTTGCGATGCAGGTAGTTTACACCTGTTTTAAATTCCTGCTTTTGTCCCAGCAATTTAAATGGTACACTTACATCTGCTTTATAGTTGTAGTTATCTTCTTTCAGCTTTCTGAATCGTCTTCCGTTAGGATCGGCTTGTATAATGCCGTATGGGCCATAGCCATTTACATAACCGGATACAAGTGAGTATAAGTGCGCAGTACCTACATAGCCACCCGTTGTGTTCGGTACTTCTGCCGGAGAGGTGTATGCACCTCCACCATTGGGCCTGTAATCTGCCAGGTTGGCAAAGCGGTAGTCGGGGTCATCCTGTGATGAGGATGATGTAGCGAGGTTATAACTTAACCGTGGTGTGTATATGCCTTTGAGAAATTTATGTTCACCCTGCAGGTTAAATGTATTTAGGGTACGGTAACTCTGCCTGAGGGAATAGATTACATTTTTCACAGTTCCCGGTATGCCGGTATATTCATACGCGCCATAGAGATTACTTGCTCTCGTTTCTGCCCCCCTGCTGCCCAGGTATTGAAAGCTGATCTCGTGTTGTGCATTGAACCTGTAAGTCAATCCGCCAAGCAGGCCGTAGTTCAAGGTTTGAGTCCCTGTATTTTCTTTATAGTTAAGGTATTTGCCAAGATTTATATTGTTCGGTGTAATATAGTTGGGAATAACGCGCGGGCTATACACATTTTCGTTACCTGTTAATACACCTTGGTACACGCTATACTGCGTAAGTGTACCTTCATAGATGTCATTTGTTCTGCTATAATAGTTACCACCTAAGATTAAACCTACCTGGTGTTTTTTGAAGACGGTAAAATTATCACCATACGTAACTGAATAGTTCTGGTTTAAAGGCGCTGTTTTATAACGGGTGGTCAACACAGGGTCGAACGTATGCATGATGTTGTTGATCCTGTTTGCTTCTGCCAGCATTGCAGGATCGTTACGGCTATCTGCTATTTTACGTTGAATATCTTTTAATCCGCCGGGGTATTGCGCAGAGAGCGCCTGGAACTCTGGGGTAAGGCCTTTCTCTTTTACTTTATTACCAAAGAAACCCATATCGCTGTTGTAAAAACTATTTACCATATTGCCTGCGCGCGTATTCATACCTGTTTGTGCAGAGAATACAAACGTCTGCTTTGCAGGAATTGATTTCGTTTTCAACTCCACTATACCAGCCGCTGCATCCGCGGGCTTATCCGGCGTAATGCTTTTGTAGATGGTAATGTTATCCAGCAAACTTGCAGGTATCAGGTCTAAAGGAATGGTGCTGCGATCCGGATCGGAAGATGCCAAACGGATGCCATTTAACTGGCCTATTACACTTCTATCGCCTAAGCCGCGAATGGCTACATACTTATCGTCTGTAACGGTTACGCCTGACACGCGTTGCAATGCCTGCGTGGTAGTAATGCTGGCCGTGCGTTCTATCTGCTGTGCAGAAATAGCATCGGAAATGATAGCCGAGTTTTTACGCTCTATCAATACGGCTGATTCTGTGTTCAGTCTCTTTTTTACAGATACCGTTACTTCTCCCAGGGAGACCTCACCGGGCAACATAGTTACAGACAACTCGCTGCTGTCCGTAACAGGATACTCTTTTTTTCCATAGCCTGTATGACTAAATACCAGTACAGGGTTAGCGGAAGTAGCTTTAATAATAAAGCTTCCGTCGTCTCCTGAAACAATGCCATTCTTATTTCCCTTCACATTTACCGATACGCCGCTCATGGGCTTGTTTTTCTCATCGGTTATTTTGCCTTTTATAAACCAGGGTTTGTTTTCTTCTGTTGCCAGGTTTTCCTTTTCCGCTGCCCGTTCTTTTTTCCTGATTACAATTTTATTATTTACCTCCTGCCACTCAAAACCTGTTCCCTGCAATAATGTAGCAAGTACAGTACGCAATGGCTTTTCTGTAAAAACGGCGCTGTACTTTTTGGTAATTGGTTTTAACTCGCTCGGCTGGTAATAAATATTCTGGCCAGAGGCCGCTTCTACTTTTTTAAGACAGGTTAAGATGTCTTCTTCTTTAAACTGTACGGATACAACCTTCGAACCTGGTTGCTGTGCGCAAATTCGTGTGACTGGCATTACAACAATCAGTAGTAGTAGCAGCTTTAAAACATACTGCTGCATTGATTGTCGCTTGTGCCTACATCCAAGCAGTAATTCCTTTTGCATTTCTATTTTGGTTTATTAATGAGAAAGCGGTGCCGCTTCCAGTTTTAGCTGAAAAAAATTATCACTTGCTTATGTTGCAGTGACCTTTATATGAATATTCAGGAGGCTTTCTTCACCACAACAATTTTATTTGCGGTGAGGGACCACTTAAGCCCGGATGACATACAGATGACATCCAACACATCTGCCCAACGTTCGCCATACACAAAACTTCCGCTGAATGTTTCGGTTGTCTTCAGCCTGGCTTCGCTGGTTTGTATTGTAATGCCATATACGTTTGCTACTGTCTGCAGTGCTGTAGCAAGCGATGTTTCATTAAATACAAATTGATTTTTTGTCCAGTTAGTCAGATCCGCTGCATTGATGTTCTTATTTACATCTGCCAGCATTTCTTTTTTATGATAGGTCACTTTCTGATTGCGGGTGAGTAGCGCAATGGCCTGATCGTTTACACTTACACGCACTTTACCTGTTACGACTGTTACTTCAGCATCATTCTTATCTTCTTCACTTTCCACTTCGAAAGAAGTGCCAAGTACACGTACTTTCATATCTCCACTTTCTACAATGAACGGTAGGGCTTCGTTATGTGTAACGCTAAAGAATGCTTTTCCTTTAAGTGTGGCATAACGCTTTTCTCCCCTGTATTTTTCCGGATACGACAGTACACTGTTTACACCAAGCGTTATGACGCTGCTATCTGGCAGTGTGATTTTTCTTACATCATAAGGCCCTGTTTTTTCTGTATGTACCGCTATAGGATTTACTATATCTAACAACGGATACCTGAAAAGATATGCACTGGTACAAACGGCTGCTACCCCTATCCAGATAGCGGCATAGCGCAGCATGTGCCTGCTCATACGCAATACGCCCCGCTTGTTTTCTACGGAGAATTCTGCTCTTGCATTCGGACTGATCCGGTCCCATAGCCGCTTCTCAATCACCTTTTTTTCCTCATCCGTAAGGCTACGGTTTTGCTTCTCTGCAAGTACGATCCATGCTTCCAGAATCTTCTGCTCTTTAGCTGTTGCCCGCCCGTCCAGGTATCTTTCTACAATACGCTTTAGTTGTTCTTTATCCATTGCTATAATAAAAGTGCCTTTTATACAAAAAGAAAAAGGCGCCCTACATAAAGCGCCTAAAAATTTACTTTGGTACTATGTGTTTGTATTACCGAATTGTTAACTCGCAAAAAAGGGAAATAAACAGGGCTTCGGAGATGGGCCTGCGTAGCCTGGCAATGGCATTACTCAATTGATTTTTAACTGTCTGCTCAGACAACTCCAGCAGTATCGCTATCTCTTGTATAGCAAGCCCTTGCTGGCGGCTAAGACGAAATATTTCCTGCATACGGCCCGGTAATTTATTTATTTCGTCTTCCAATAACCTGTCCAGTTCGTCTACGCTCATCTTCTCTAATATATTATTGAATATGGGTAGAATACTTTCGTTTACTGTGGTAATATCAGTGGTATTGTCCAGCATTTTCTTCAGCGCAGCAATGATCTCATAAGAAACGGATTTAAACAAATAGTACTGCATGGAAGTAATATTCCTTACAGCCCGCTGTTCCCAGATCTTCATAAATATATGCTGCACTACATCTTCTGCTTCCTGGCGGGACTTGAGGCGGCGCCAGGCAAAGAGGTATAACTTTTCCCAATAACGGTTAAAAAGTATCCTGTAAGCGTCCTCGTCATTCCGTTTAATACAGTTAAACAATTCTTCGTCAGTTAGTTTTGTCTTTTCCATCACATGTATTAATTGAAGTGGGCATTACTTCAGGACCGCAATATTAACCCAAGCATACGGACCATACTATGTTGCTTCATTGTCATTGTATTAAATTTTTGAAAGCATTCCCTTTTTAAAAAAACAACCCCGGGCTTCCAGCCCAGGGGTTGTTAGTAGCTTATGTATAATTACGTGTTGCTGCGGAAAATAAAATGGTGTAGCTACAGACGTACACTCTTCAGATCAATTTTTCCTTCTGCTATCCCATCGCTGGCAGCGCTTAGGCGAATGTCCCCTGTCTTCTTTGATGATTGTACAATCACCACTGCCCGTCCATTGAACAATTGCATTTCATTACCAGTCATGTTCTGTACAGATGTAGCATCACCATTGCATACTCCCCTTATAAGACCTTCACCGTTTATACTAAAGCGAATATTGTTTGTAGCCAGCGGACAAGGATTTCCATTTTTATCTACGGCCTGTACCGTTATAAAAGAAAGGTCTTTACCATCTGCCGTCACCGTGCGCCTGTCTGCCGTCAACATAAGGCTTACAGGTTCTCCTGCTGTGCGTACAATACTTGTTTCTGCCTTACTACCTTTTTCATTAAAAGCAACCACTTTTATTTCTCCTGGCTGATAGCGTACATTGTCCCACGTTAGCCGGTAGCGCCCATAAGGCTTGCTCGCATCTTTTACCTGCACACCCTGGCTTTTCCCGTTTACGAATAACTCTGCGGAGGTATAGGATGTATAACAATGTACCGGTACAATGGAGTCTTCTTTGCCTTGCCAGTTCCAGTGTGGCAACAGGTGCAACACTTGTTTATCGCTCCATTTGCTTTGGTATAAATAGAACCGGTCTTTGGGAAGACCTGCCAGGTCTACAATACCGAAATAAGAACTGCGCGAAGGCCAATCGTTATTGTATGGCGTAGGTTCACCCAAATAATCAAAACCTGTCCATACAAAAGCCCCGGCAACAAACGGGTTAGCATCTTGCCAGCTAAATTCTATATCCGGCGCCGACCCCCACTTAGGCATTTCTACGTCGTAGGCGCTTGATTGTTTGTCTGCATATTTGAAACCTTTTCTTTCCATCACAGGCAGTTTATATGCGCCCCTGCTGCTTACAGTAGATTCTGTTTCGCTACCTATAATGCGCCACTGCGGATGTTCTTTGTGTACTTTCAGGTAATTCTGTGATTGATAATTGAAGCCTACTACGTCTATTGCATCTGCAAGGCCGTTATTAATAGCATCTGCTAACCTGTTGAAGGCAGCCGTTACCATACGTGTACTATCTTCATCGTGCGCAATGTTTGTAAGAAAGCGGGCGGTCTTCGCACCTTCTTTTTCCTTTTGATCAGATACTTCGTTCCCAATGCTCCATAAGACAATGGAGGGATGATTACGGTCGCGCCTGATCATCGCACGCAAATCTTTTTCCGCCCATTCATCAAAGAGTAAATGATACCCGTTCTTACACTTGGCAATTTTCCACTCATCGAAAGCTTCATCCATTACTACAAACCCCATTTTATCGCACAGATCTAAAAGCTCCGGTGCAGGCGGATTGTGGCTGGTGCGGATGGCGTTGCAACCCATTGCTTTCATTATTTCCAATTGCCTTTCTATAGCTCTTGTATTTACAGCAGCACCCAAAGGCCCCAGGTCATGGTGCATACAAACACCTTGTAACTTTTGCTGTTTGCCGTTTAGTATAAAACCACGATCAGCATCAAAGCTGATTGTACGGATACCAAAAGAAGTAGTATAGTTGTCAGTTGTTTTTCCATCTACCACCAGTTGTGTAACTGCTGTATATAAACGCGGTGTAGTTATATCCCAACGCAAAGGATGATTTACTGTAAGGTGTTGTGTAACCTCAGCTTTATCTTTTGTTTGAAGTGTATCTTTTTTTGTTGCAACTGCTTTTCCTGAAGGGTCGTTCACAACAGTGTACAAAACGACGGTCTGTTTCTTCTGCGACTGGTTCAGGATAGTTGTTTTGATCTGCACATCTGCTTCATGATCGCTTATACTGGGGGTAGTGATATAGGTGCCCCATTGCGGTATATGTACCGGCTCAGTAAAAACAAGACGTACATTCCTGTACAAGCCTGCACCCGGATACCAACGGGAGGCTTCTTCTGCATTTTCCAGGCGTACTGCGAGTGTATTGTTCTTTCCAAACTGAACATCATCTGTTAATTCAAATGAAAAGGAAGCATAACCATAGGGCCATGTTCCTATTTTTTTACCATTCAGATATACGACTGCATGACTCATTGCTCCATCAAACTCTATAAAACAACGCTTTCCTTTTGCACTTGCCGGTATATTTAATTGTTTACGATACCAACCTACACCTGTCCACGGCAAACCACCGGTACGCCCTACGCGCAAAGAAGGTTTCTTTTCGCCATCTTCTACCACCATTACCGTTTGCGCATCATTCATTTTATCAAACGGTCCTTTAATGGCCCAGTCATGTGGTACAGTTACTGTTTCCCACTGGCTATCGTTAAACGCAGGGGCGTTTGCATTCGCTATGTCTGCATGTACAAATTTCCATCCTTCATCAAGTAAGATAGTTTGTCTTGACCCCGATGCGGATGCAGGCTGCAGAGTCTGCGGACTTGCATTCCCCACTCCTTTATTCGTTTGCGCCGGTAACTGAAGGCTTGCCAATAACAGCATAACCGGGCTTACCCGGATAGTTGCTTTACGAAATGATTTCATTTTTTTACGATCAATACCTAATCTGAACGGCATGTCTATTTTTATTAATACAGTGTGTGATAATACAGTTACTATTGCATGAAAGCAACCAATCATCTTGCTATAAGTGAGTTTACATGGCAAGTCAGCCAGTTCAATAGCTTCCTTTAAAAACCAGACGTAGTCTTAGGCGCAGTATTTTATCCATTACAGCAAGCACAGGTGTTTCAATCCTTTGCAATAGACAAATTTTTGTTTGTTGTGGTGTACCTTATACTGGCTAACTAGTATGCTTTCTTAGCAAAAGCAACATTGGTATCTGCATTTACAACTGATCACGTTATTGCATCTTCGCAAACGCCTGCTCCATAAAATAACGATGCCGTTCTCTTATTAAAGTTTCAGTAACGTCGGGACGCCCTAACCCGGGATAGACGCTTTCCCACTTGCTAACTGCTCCGATAAGCCGGGTGGATGCCCATAGATCCCAATGAGGCAATGTAGACAGGTCCGTTTGTGTAGAGGCAGCATAGACTTGCGTAAATGCAGACATGGCTTCTTGCCCGAAGAGTAACAGAATATCCAGCCTTGCTATTGCCAGGTCTAGCAGCGGATCGCCGATGCCAGCATCTTCCCAATCAATAACTGCTGCAAGCTGATCATTTTTCCATACTACGTTCCCCGGCCAGTAATCACCGTGGATCAATACCGGTGCATTTTTCGAAGGCAACGGCCATGTATCGCGCAGCAATGCAAGTGTTTTTATTTCTTCCGTGTTGCATGTTGCATCAATACTGCCAGGCAATTCCGGCGCCCGTTTTTTTACTGCCAGTATTTCGTTCGTCAGCGGTAGTAAATGAAACGCCGCCATTTGCAGCGCTAATTGCTGAATATAATTTGAAACATCTTTGGGAGATAGCTCTACTGCACCGTTTATAAACGCAAGCGTTATATTAGGTGTTCCAAAAAAGTTGCCGCTATTATCGAGATACACAGGCTTTGGCACTTTTAGCCCGCTGGCGTATAAGAAAGTAAGTAGTTTAAATTCGTTCACGCAGGCATCAGGATATTCCAGCAACGCTTCGGCAGATGGCCTACGTACCAGGAGCTTCTCCTGGCGCCCGTCTTGCCATGCTACATTCAGTGCAGTAGCTTGCGCAGACAGGCCACCATGCAGGGGCTGTACATGCAGTAGTTCCATGCCGGGATCAATAGCTTTGACCAATTGCTGAAAATCCACATAATCCGCGTTCGACATATTCGTTCCAATTAATTCCGCTGTAAGATAAGAGATTTGAAAATGCGTATTTCCTGGCAACTTGCAAACAGTACAGCTTTTAACGCGGGAAGCAACAAAAGCAAATCCTCAATGCCTTCGCCCTGGTTCGTGTCCTCACGAACCAGCTACCAACCGGCGCGTGAGGACACGCGCCGGGGCTTTTGATGTTTGGATAAGATCAGGTCATTCAACAACAAAATTGTTTCAGCTAAAACGTGTGCATTATTTGCCAATGTTTACATACAGCTCCCGGAAGTCGGACGGTGATACTAAAGTGTGTTTTTTGAAGAAATGGCTAAACTGTTCGGGAGTGGAAAAAGAAAACTCATACGACAATTCTTTTACAGGCTTTGCTGTGAATTGCAATTGGCGTTTCGACTCTGCAATGATCTGCCCGGCAATAATCTCTTTGGCGCCTTTGCCACTCTTTTGCTTACAGATCTCAGAAAGGTTCCGGGCTGTTATAGCAAGTGCCTGGGCATAGTAAGCCACTTCTTTGAACTCTCTGAACCGAAGGCTTACCAATTCGAGAAAGCGCCTGTACACGTCACTTCCATTATCCTGGATCCCCAGTTGCAGATCAGCAGGTATATTAGCAAGTTTGATCATCAATATCTTCAAATAGGCCGCCAATACATCTAACTTGTTGGGATAATCATCCAGTTGGTATTCTGCAAGCATTGTCTCTGTTACTGGCTTTATTTCAGCCAACGCCTCTCGTGTCAACCCTATTCTTTGGTGAAGGGAAACATCATTAAACAATAAGGCCTTACAATTAGAAGCACTGGCGGGTGTTCTCTCCCAAAAACAATCTCCAAAAACAATTTCAACACCTTTCAAATTGTCGCCCTTCGTTATATTATATGACTGCCCTTTGGAAAGCAGGAATATCTCCTTTCCGCTGATTGTATATTGTGCTGTATCAACCCACAGTTGACCCGTACCCTCTGAAATGATGAAAATTCTATTATAGATAGCGCTTATATAGTCATTTCCCAGGGTCATTTCTTCCAGCTTGTTTAGCTTAAAAGAATCTTTGATTTCCTTGTCTAAAACCAATTCCGTGTGTTGCTGATACTGCTCCATCGTTGTTTTCATTTAATGGATACTCTTTTACCTTTCTCCTAAAGGCACATCTCTCAATAACGCCAATTTAGCACTGAATGCTGCTTCATCCACCGGTTTGTGAACCGGCTGGGCGCTAACCGGGTATTTTTCCAAAAGACTTTTCGGTCGAATAGGTCGTTTCTCTAACCCTCCGCCACAATTCGGGCAAACGTTGTGCAAAATACGCTCCACGCAGTCTTTACAAAAAGTACACTCAAAAGTACAAATCATTGCTTCGGCAGAATCATACGGTAAGGTTGTTCCGCAGTTCTCGCAGTTGGGTCTGATCTCAAGCATTGGTACTACTATTTAGATTTCCAGGATACTTAAAGTTCCGGTAAGGATTCTGACAATTCAATAAATTCTTTCACACCTTTCTATGCTCCTGCACGCTCCTGGTTATTCCTAAAATGAAAAAGCTTGTAAATCAGTGAAGACTTACAAGCTTTGCTATCATTTTACCTGGCATTGAGTCGGGTGGACAAGATTTGAACTTGCGACCCCTTGCACCCCATACAAGTGCGCTACCGGGCTGCGCCACCACCCGAATATTCCTTTTACAAACACGAAAAACGGCCTGAAATCTGCACACTAATGATACATGGGGTGAAGTGCTTATTTCCTTGCTAACGCAAGCTGGGCACGGCTTTCAAAAACGTTTGTTTTACCGGGGTTGCAAATGTAAAGGCTTTTTGGAAAAATCGACCTATATTGCAAAAAATTTTGAAAGGCTTCTCATGAAGATACTACTTCAACAGGCACTCGTTGCAGACCTTCAATCTCCGCACAACAATTCCACAAAAGATATTTTAATTGAGAACGGCCAAATCACTTCTATTGCTGACAAGATCGATGCAAAAGATGCGACCGTTATAGCAGAAAAAGGGCTTGTTGTGTCCCCGGGATGGGTCGATTCGTTTGCTCACTTTGGCGATCCGGGCCTGGAATACAGGGAAACAATAGAATCGGGCAGCGCAGCAGCTACTGCAGGCGGTTATACGCATGTATTGGTACTGCCCAACACAGCCCCCGTTACGAGCAATAAAACACAGGTGGAGTACATTGTACAAAAAGGTACTGCCACAACAACTACGGTATTGCCGTTAGGCAGTGTTACAAAGAATATAGAAGGCAAAGACCTGGCAGAAATGTATGATATGCAGAACAGTGGTGCCATCGCATTTACGGATGGGATCTACCCTGTACAGTCGCCTGGCCTGTTGCTGAAAGCCTTACAATATGTAAAAGCATTTGACGGGGTAATAGTACAAGTACCTGTTGATGACAGCTTAGGCAAGCATGGCCTTATGCATGAAGGCATTGTTTCTACAAGATTAGGCTTACCCGGCATTCCGTCCCTGGCGGAAGAGCTGATCGTAAAACGCGACATAGAGTTACTGAGATATACAGAAAGTAAGCTTCATTTTAGCGGCATCTCTACTGCCAAAGGGCTTGAATTGATCAAAGCGGCTAAGCTGGATGGTTTGCAGGTAACATGCAGCGTCACCCCATTCCACCTTACCTTCTGCGATGAGGACCTGCAATCGTATGATACTAACCTGAAAGTAACGCCTGTATTACGCTCCAGGCAGGATATGCTTGCCCTGCGCGAAGGTGTACTCAATGGCGATGTAGATTGTATTGCCTCACACCATATTCCGCACAATCAGGACAATAAGGTGTGTGAGTTTGAATATGCTAAACCTGGCATGATCGGCCTGCAAACGGCATACGCTGTTGTGCAGACTGCCATTCCATCTTTACCTGCAGATAAAGTAGCTGCATTGTTCTCTACGAACGTGCGCCGGATATTTGATTTGCAAACATCATCTGTAACGGAAGGAAGTGTAGCAGACCTGACATTTTTCCTGCCAGCGGAAAAATCTGTATTAACAAGGGCTAATAATCGTAGCAAGTCAATTAATTCCCCTTTCTTTGATAAGCCGCTGACCGGGAAGGTAGCGGGTACAGTACACAAAGGAAACGTAAACCAACTTAATTAACTATTATGGAAAAAAAGCCTTTATCACCCCCAGTCTACGGACTTGTAATTTCCATCGTGCTGATCATTTTCGGCCTGATCATACAATTTACTAACCAGTTCCAGAACAAGACACTCGGCTATGTTTCTTATGCCGTATTGCTGATCGGAATTATTATTGCCTGCGTTAACTACGCTAAACAGATGAATGGCAACGTTACTTATGGTAATGTCTTCGCGCACGGCTTTAAAACAACAGCAGTTGTAATAGTCATTATGGCTATTTATACAGCATTGGCTTTAAAAATTATTTTTCCTGACATGATAGATAAGATACTGGAAACATCCAGGACTCAAATGGAAGGTAAAATGGCTGATGATCAAATAGAACAGGCTTTACAAATGACCAGGAAATTCTTCCTGCCATTTGCTATAGGCGGCATTATAGTGATATACGGTATTCTTGGTGCGATCGCTGCCGCAATCGGTGCGGCTGTTGCAAAGAAGAATCCGCAGGTAAACACACCGTTCAATTAAACATTAACAGGAGCGAACAAAAATGGATTTATCAATCATCATCCCATTATTAAACGAAGAAGAATCATTACCGGAACTTTCCCAATGGATAGAACGTGTAATGAATGATAACAACTACTCTTACGAAGTAATAATGATAGATGATGGCAGTACTGATAATAGCTGGAAAGTGATCGAGCAATTGTCTGTTGCCAACCCTAATATTAAAGGCATTAAGTTTCAGCGTAACTATGGTAAGTCCGCGGCATTGAACGAAGGCTTCAAAGCGGCAAACGGTGATGTGATCATCACAATGGATGCAGACATGCAGGACTCGCCGGATGAAATACCTGAACTACGCCGCATGATACTGGAAGATGGCTATGATCTGGTAAGTGGCTGGAAAAAGAAGCGCTACGATAACACATTAACAAAGAATATTCCTTCCAAACTGTTTAATGCTACTGCACGCAGAAGCTCCGGGATCAAATTGCATGATTTCAATTGCGGTTTGAAATCTTACAGACAGAACGTAGTAAAGAGTGTAGAAATATTTGGCGAAATGCACCGCTACATACCGGTGCTGGCAAAATGGGCCGGCTTTAGAAAGATCGGCGAGAAAGTAGTAGAGCATCGCGCACGCAAATATGGCGTAACTAAGTTTGGATGGGACCGTTTTATCAATGGATTCCTGGACCTGCTGACTATCTCATTCATTGGTAAGTTTGGAAAAAGGCCCATGCACTTCTTTGGTCTCTACGGATTGCTCTGCTTCATGGTCGGCTTCTGCATGGTACTTTACCTGCTCATCGGCAAAATATTTGTTTCAGACTTCAGCGTTATCAACCGCATACCATTTTACCTGGCCCTTACAGCTATTGTAGTAGGTATGCAATTATTCCTTGCGGGTTTTGTTGCCGAGCTGATCGGCCGTAACTCCACGGAAAGAAACAATTACCTGATAGAAAAGAAACTAGGTTTAACGCAGGAAAATTAAACATCATCCATTTATACAGCAACGCGGAAATAGTGCCTACAGCTTTGTTTCCGCGTTCTCGTTTTAAAAATTCTAATATGAAAATAGTGATCATCGGGCCAGCTCATCCATTACGTGGCGGACTTGCATCTTTCAATGAAAGGCTGGCGAGAGAATTTCAGCAAGAGCAGGATGATGTAACCATTGATACATTTTCATTTCAATACCCCAATTTCATTTTCCCCGGTACCACGCAATATTCGTCGGAGCCTGCACCACAGAATTTAAAAATCAATGTGTGCATTAACTCTGTCAATCCGCTTAACTGGCTTAAAGTAGGGCGACAATTAAAGAAACGCAAGCCGGACATCATTGTTGTCCGTTACTGGCTACCGTTGATGGGGCCTTGCCTTGGTTCCATATTGCGTATTGTTCGCAAGAACAAACATACCCGCATTATTTGCATAGCAGATAATGTGCTGCCTCATGAGAAAAGGCCGGGCGACAAGCCCTTCACCTCTTATTTTGTAAAAGCTGTGGACGCATTTATTACGATGAGTGAATCTGTAATGAATGACCTGCGCCTGTTTACACAAAAACCCGCTCAATTGGTTGTGCACCCTTTGTATGACAATTTTGGCGCGATCGTAGACAAGACTACGGCAAGAAATCATCTATCGCTCGATCAAGAGGCAAGGATCATTTTATTCTTTGGCTTTATCCGCAAATACAAGGGGCTCGATATCTTATTTGACGCAATGAAGCGCTTACAGCAGGATCCGGCCACGGCTGATATAAAATTGCTGGTAGCCGGTGAGTTTTACGGAGACAAAGAGGCTTACCATGAACAAATAAAAAAGCTGGGAATAGAAGCCCAGTTATTGCTGCATACAGACTTTATTACAGACAGTGAGGTGAAGTATTATTTAAGTGCATCTGACTTTGTAATACAACCTTACCGCGATGCAACGCAAAGCGGTGTTACCCCCCTCGCCTACCACTTTGAAAAGCCGATGCTGGTAACCAATGTAGGAGCTTTGCCTGACCTCGTTCCTGACGGGAAAGTAGGCCTGGTTGCAGAGCCGGACGCGGAGTCTATTGCTACACGCATCAAAGAGCTGTACCAATTAGGCGAAGACTATTTTTTAGCGCATCTTCGCGCAGAAAAGCCTAAATATAGCTGGCACACACTGGTTGCAACCATTAAGCAACTAGCCGCTGGCATAAAAAAGTAATATGTATTTCAGAAGCAGAGCTCCTTTACGCATAGGCCTGGCCGGAGGCGGCACAGATGTTAGCCCCTACAGCGACATCTATGGCGGCGCCATTTTAAATGCGACCATTTCTTTATACGCTCATGCAAACATTGAGCTGTCTGACGATAATAAGATCACATTAAGAGCATTTGACCGTGGTGAAGAAGAAGTATTTGACTGGGATACAGCATTACCTGTAAACGGTAAGCTGGACCTGCTGAAGGGAGTTTATAACCGCATTCAGAAAGATTACGGCATCAGCAACTGTAAAGGCCTAAAGCTTAGCACCTTTGTAGACGCTCCTGCTGGTAGCGGTCTTGGCACGTCTTCTACATTGGTAGTAGCCATTTTAGGCGCCTTTGTAGAAATGCTAAAACTGCCTTTAGGTGATTACGATATTGCACACTACGCTTATGAGATAGAACGCAACGACCTGAAACTGGCGGGTGGCAAACAAGACCAGTACGCAGCAACTTTTGGCGGAGTAAACTTTATGGAGTTTTCCAAAGATGACAAGGTTATTGTAAACCCTCTCCGCATACGCCAGGAGTATCTTACAGAACTGGAAAACAATCTTGTATTATACTTTACAGCAACCAGCCGTGAATCTGCCGCTATCATTAAAGAGCAGCAGAAAAACGTAACGCAACAGAACGAGAAATCCATTGAAGCTATGCACCAGCTAAAAGAGCAGGCATGGCAAATGAAAGAGGCTTTATTAAAAGGAAAGTTGCACGAAATTGGTAATATCTTAGATTACGGATTTCAGCAAAAAAGAAATATGGCGCATAATATCTCTAACGACATGATCGAAAAGATATATAGCGAAACAAAAAAAGCAGGCGCAACAGGTGGTAAAATAAGTGGTGCCGGTGGTGGTGGCTTTATGACGTTTTATTGTCCCGGCAATAGCCGGTACAAGGTTATAGAAGCATTGCAATCTCTCGGCGGCGTTGTTAAGCCATACCAGATCACTTCTCATGGATTAACTACCTGGACCATTAATTAAAATTTGACAAAATGAGCGACAAAGTAAAACAGATCATAGCGGCTTCTATAGCTGTAAAGCAACAGATACTGGCAGATGAGCAAATGCTTGCAACAATAAATGCTGCTGTAGATAGCATAGCCAACGCATTCAGGAACGGGCATAAAGTTCTTTTTTGCGGCAATGGTGGCAGTGCAGCAGATGCACAACACCTGGCAGCAGAGTTTTCAGGCCGTTTTTATAAAGATCGAAAAGCATTGCCAGCAGAGGCCTTGCACTGTAATACGTCTTACCTGACAGCGGTTGCTAACGACTATAGCTATGACGCCATCTATGCGCGTATTGTAGAAGGTACAGGCAATAAAGGAGATGTATTGGTAGGCTTAAGCACATCCGGCAACTCCGGCAATATTGTAAAAGCATTTGAAGCAGCCCGCCAGTTAGGTGTTACAACCATCGGTTTTACCGGTGCAAGCGGTGGCAAAATGAAAGAGCTTAGCGATTTCCTGTTCAATGTGCCATCTACAGACACACCACGCATACAGGAAAGCCACATTCTGATAGGCCATATTATTTGTGAATTAGTGGAAGCAAACCTGTTTAGCTAACAAGCATGATCAAAGAAGCTATTATACTGGCAGGAGGTTTAGGCACACGCCTGCGCAGCGCAGTACCTGATCTGCCTAAATGTATGGCCCCCATACATGGCAGGCCATTTATCAGTTATGTGATCAATTACCTGCATTCACAAGGTGTAGAACGTTTCATTTTTTCACTCGGCTATATGCACGAAGTGATCGCCTCTTATATAAAGGAACACTATTCAGAACTTGATCTTGAATTCATTATTGAAGAAGAACCCCTCGGTACCGGCGGAGCTATAAAGTATAGCTGTTCCAAAGCAAAGTCTGCCGACGTACTTATTACCAACGGTGATACCTTTTTCGATATCGATGTAGAAGCATTATCTGATTTTCATGCAGATAAAAAAGCGGACTGCACATTAAGCCTCAAACCTATGCAACAGTTTGACAGGTATGGCGTAGTTACACTGGATGATAACGAGCGGATAACCAGCTTCAAAGAAAAACGCTTTTATGAATCAGGCCTGATCAACGGAGGCTTGTATGCACTGAACGTGCCATCTTTTTTAAGCGAAGATTTCCCGGAAAAATTCTCTTTCGAACAACATTACCTTGAAGCATTCTACGGATCGAAAAATATGTATGGATGTGTACAAGATGCCTATTTCATAGACATTGGTATTCCTGAAGATTACAAAAAAGCACAGGCAGAGTTATAATTTTATGTTAGACCTTTCCTCTATAGATAAATCATGGACCTTGTTTCTCGATCGTGATGGTGTCATCAATCACGAGAAACGCGAGAGCTACATCTTCAATGTTGACGAATTTACTTTTTATGATGGTGTGCTGGATGCCATGAAAATATTCCATGAGCGTTTTAATCTCATTGTACTGGTTACTAACCAGCGTGGCATTGGCAAAGGGCTAATGACGGAAAGCGATCTGCATAGCATTCACACACACATGCTGGCGCACATACAGCAAGCCGGCGGGCACATTGAACGTATTTATTTTGCACCGGATTTTGACAAAGAGAGCTTTAACCGCAAACCCAATCCGGGTATGGCACATCGTGCAAAAGCCGATTTCCCCCATATAGATTTTACCAAAAGCATTATGGTCGGTAATAAACCCAGCGATATGCTTTTTGGGCGCAACGCCGGCATGCACACTGTGTACCTGGCCACTACAAACCCGGAAACGCCTTACCCTCATGTAGATATAGATGCCCGTTATAACACGTTGCTCGATTTTGCACAGGCACTGACTCATTAATAAAACCATAAAAGTTTAAACATATACACTTTTTTAAAAGTGTGTACGTTCACATATTGTAACTTACACGTTGCTATGGTTAAATACGTCCGCTTCTTTCTTGCCGCAGGCCTTTTTTGTGCTTCCCTGTCCCTGCATGCCCAGCAGCTTAGCAAGGCTGATCATAAACGTCTGGCAGCTATAGAAGACACACTGAAACAATTGGGCAGAACAATGATCTTCGATGAAGATGAATCTGTCCGTTTTAAAGCAGATAACAATTTTATACAGACGCTCGTAAGGGCCCTGCGTACGCCCAACTCCTTCTATTATCCGTTTGACTCGCTGGAAACAGTATCACGCATATATGCGCCGGATACTACCTTCAGGATCATCACCTGGCAGTATCAGAAAGATGAAGACTATTTCCGCCAGCGTGGCGCTATACAAATGCGCACAACGGACGGCTCGCTCAAACTATTCCCCCTTATAGATATGTCGGAGAATACAGAAAATCCGACAGATTCCGTAAGAAGTAACCTGAACTGGATTGGCGCTATTTATTACAAAATGGTCATGAAAACACAAGGCGCTAAAAAATATTATACACTCCTGGGGCTAGATGATAATAACGGTACTACCACTAAAAAATGGATGGATGTACTTTACTTCGACCAGGCAGGGCAACCGCAATTTGGAATGAATATTTTTCAATACAAACCGGATAGCATAAAGCCTGCGCAGCCAGCCTATCGTTTCTGTTTGGAATATAAAAAAGATGCAAAAGCACGATTGAATTATGACCCTGAGTTGGATATGGTTATGTTTGACCACCTCGTGAGCGAGACTAAAGAAACAAGCAAAAAAGAAACCCTGGTACCCGATGGTGACTATGAAGGTTTTCAGTGGCGCAATGGTAAATGGGTATTGATATCCAAAGTGTATAATCAGAAAGCAGATATGCGTGGTGTAGACCCTTTACTAGGCAATGCTCCGACCGAAGACCCGCTGCGTGACAAAGACGGGAAGATCAACCAGAAAAAGCTGGAGGAGCAGAACCGGAAAAATATGGAGCGGGCAAAGAAAAACCCGCCTGACCAATAGGCTTAATTAATTAAATGGTTTGATTGTTGCAGAAAATAATCAAACCATTTTTTTATACAGTAATGCTATATGCTTATGAAAAATGCTTTACTCTTTATTCTATCAGCCTCTCTTATTTTATCGTGCAACAACTCAAAAAACACAACAACAGTGCAGCCCAAAGAGCTCGCACCGTTCAGTGGCTTTGATCTTGCCAAAATCAATTTTAAAGAACGGGTTTATCCATTATTTTCAAAAGTATTGATGGTAGATGATGAGCGATATGATTCCACACAGATCGCCCGGCTAGATTTTGAAAAGCTGGATTATATAAGCATGCGGCTCACCGGTGCAGGCATGAGCGTACCAAAAGAGAAATATGGCTACCAGTTTGAATCCCACACAGCCGATAGCATCGTAAGATTTGACAGCATTTATTTTGACCATGTAAAAATGTTGACCAAACGCGACACTTCTCTCGTGGCAGTATGGGCCACCGGAGATTATATAAAAACAAAAACAAGATTAGATTCGGCATTGCAGCATATGAAAAATAAATATGGAGAACCTGCCGCACAATATTTTATCAGCAGCTCCTTTCATATTTGCTCATACGAGTGGCGATTACCAGACCGTATTATACAAATGGAAACCTCAAAAGGATTTTCAGTATCTATAACCTCCGGCAATTCCAAACCAGAGCCGTCCACTTATTACAAAATAGAAATGATCATTATAAAAAAAGACGAGTTGCAAAAACTGGCGAATGTATGTACAGTTTCAACCGCAACCTATCCTGAACTGAAAAAACTTGGCTGGAAGGATACACTTATTACGGGAGATTACATTCCTCATTCGTTAGTACCGCAGTACAAGTACGATTCATTGGGTATTTATTCCATAGATCGGGCAACAGAAGAGTAGTTTTTTGTTCCGGGCTGCAACGCTTTATGTAGCTTTTGTTGCGTCGCACGCTTCAGCATTAAATCGCTATTCAGCAAAAACGTAAACATTATTATTTTTATAGCTTTATCTATATGCATTCCGAAGAATATAAACTGGATAACCCAGTATGGCATTCATTGTCAGAAACACATAACCAATATGTAGTTGAGTACAATGACACAAAATTTTATCACCCGGATTTCTGCCCGTTTGGCGGCACAACTTCACCCGGACATACGGCAGATGCCATTTTACGCTATGCAGATACATGCAATAACTTTTTTTTAGTGGGTAATAAACCTGTCACTCCCGACAACGTTCACATAAAGAAAGAACTCGTGTGTGACCAGATGATCATCCACAATACGATCAACATTCCTTATGCTTCAAACATTATTCAACTAAAGGAAACGCATACCAATGACCTGCTTACATTAGTAAACCTGGTGCAACCTGGATACTTCAAAAACAAGACGCCCCAACTTGGCAATTACTTTGGCATATACATAGATAATGTATTAGCTGCTGTAACCGGCGAGCGGATGAAGATGGACTTGTTTACAGAAGTAAGCGCAGTAATCACACACCCCGACCATACCGGGCAAGGCTATGCTAAACAATTGGTCGCACATACGGTGAACAATATTATACAACAGGGTAAAACACCCTACCTGCATGTAGCTGATACGAATACGGGCGCTATTGCGCTCTATAAGAAATTAGGATTCGCAACAAGAAGAAAAATCAGCTTTTGGAATATGGTATCTTAACCGACCTGGTATCCGGTACATAGGCATCCACCTGGACACTTTATTACAAAAGCAGTTATCACAAAGGCTACAAAGAAATGCCACAGAGGCACTGAAACACAAAAGGAGTATCAAGAGTCGTGAAACGGCTCTTCTATGTGTTCTATGCCCTCTTTAATGAATCAATTAATACTATTAATAAAATTCCTGATCCTTCCTATGTGCCTATGTGGTGAAAAAGATTCTTCGCTTTGCTCATTCACAATTGTCGATTCACGTCTCACGCCCCGCCGCAATCTCCCCTCTTTTTTGACGCAATGCCGTCCTGTAAAACAGCTTCACACACGCTAAGTTTGTATAGCAAAAAAACAAAAGCTATGAAACGTCTGCTATTACTGTTATTTTTATCTACTTCAATTTTTATAAACATGAATGCGCAATCTACATCAGGACATTATGCCGACATAAACGGTTTAAAATTATATTATGAAATACATGGCGAAGGCTATCCGCTCGTTTTATTGCATGGCGGCGGCTCTACCATAGAATCAACTTTTGGGCGCATACTGCCTGAGCTGGCTAAAAAATACAAAGTCATTGCAGTCGAGTTACAGGCGCATGGGCACACCCTGGATATTGATCGTCCCTTAAGCTTCGAGCAAGATGCGGATGATGTAGCAGCACTCCTGAAACATTTGCAGATTGGCAAGGCAAACATTTTTGGATTTAGTAACGGCGCTACCACCAGCCTTCAAGTAGCCATTCGCCATAGCAGCCTGGTTAATAAATTGATATTGGCAGCAGCAACGTATAAACGCACCGGCCTTGTTCCAGGTTTCTTTGATGGTTTTGAAACCGCTACTTTATCCGTTATGCCTAAACCATTGGTAGCTGCTTATATGAAAGCCAATTCCGACAGTTCCGGTTTGCAACGCATGTTTTCCCGCGATGTAGAAAGGATGAAGCATTTCAAGGATATTCCCGATACGCTTATTCATGGCATCAAACAGCCGGCATTGGTGATCAATGGCGATAAAGAAGTGATCTTGCCGGAACATGCACTGGAATTATCCCGTACACTACAGCATGGCGAGCTATTGATCGTTCCGGGTAATCATGGCGAGTACATCGGGGAAATATGCTCTACGCAAAAAGATGACACACTACAGAACGCAACACTGCTATTAATAAAACAGTTTTTGGATAAATAACGCTAATACGCTGATTCTGGTCTCCGATCAGGATGTGGTGGGTTTTCGACTCTGTCGAAATGATCGACGGACTCGATGGTCCTTCGCCCTGGTTCGTGTCCTCACGAACCAGCTACCAACCGGCGCGTGAAGACACGCGCTAGGGCTTTTGAAATGATCGACGGAGCCGATGTACCGATCCATCCCAGTCAGGAGACTGGGATGATAAACGAAAAGGGCACTTTCACAAGTGCCCTTTCGCTTATTCATGGATTAGTTGTTGTTAATTCAGGCTTCTGAAGTCTACAGGCACCAGTTTACTTACACCTGGCTCCTGCATCGTTACACCATAGATCACATCTACCGTAGACATCGTCTGTTTGTTGTGCGTAACAATAATGAACTGTGAGTTCTCGCTGAACTTCTGGATCATCTGTGTAAACTTACCTACGTTCGCGTCATCTAGCGGCGCGTCCACCTCATCCAGAATACAGAATGGAGCTGGCTTGATCAGGTAAATGGCAAACAGTAATGCAGTAGCTGTAAGCGTCTTCTCACCACCACTCAACTGTGTAATAGATGATGGACGTTTACCTTTAGGTTTCGCCACAATATCGATACCTGTTTCTGCTAAGTTTTCAGGATTCACCAGGATCATATCAGCAGTGTCTTCTTCTGTAAACAATGCTTTAAATACACGCTGGAAGTTTTCACGCACCTGGTTGAAAGTATCCAGGAACTGCTGATTTGCGGTTGCTTCTACTTCCTGGATCGTTTGCAACAGGCTGTCTTTAGCGCTTACAAGGTCATTCTTCTGCTCAAGAATAAACTCATAACGCTTCTTCATTTCTGTAAACGCTTCAATCGCTGTAGGGTTTACTTCACCCATATTTTCCAGACGTTTCTTCATCCTGTCAGAACTTGCCTGCAAGTCTTCCAATGAAGTATCTGTTGTACGGTCCTGTTCCAGGATTTCGTCCAGCTCTATTTTAAACTCCACACTGAGACGTTCTTTCATACCTGCCAGTTGCAGCTTCAGTTCGTTCAGTTTGTCTTTTATTTCGTTGAGCAATTGATCTATCATCTCCTTGCTTTTCACCTTATGGCGAAGCTCGCTTTCTTTTTCCTGTAAAGCGTTACGGAGATTATAGTACAACTGGTCAGCTTCATTCAGCTTTTTCTCTTCCTCTTCTTTGCCACGCATCAACTGCAGCAATGATTCTTCAGCATCTTTCAATGCATCACTGCTTTCTATAATAGTATCAGCCGCTTCAGACAATTGTTTAGTGTTGGTTGTGATCTGGCTGTGCAAATCGTTCAACTGATTTTCTTTAAACACCAACTCTTGTTTCAGTGCAGCTATCTTACTTTGCTGACGTGTTAACTGGAGGTTTGTTTCATTAAAATGTGCTGAAGCAAAATTGTATTCCTGCTCTGCCATCTGGTAATCCTGCTCTACGATCTTCATTTCCTCAGTTGTCTGTTGCAATTGATCGTTCAGGTCATGCAATACATCTCTTGTAGAGGAGATAGCCTCCTGCTCATCTTCCAGGCGCATGTTCAGGTCTTCCAACCTCTGCATACCATTCTGCTGGGCAGCCTGCAGGTTTTCTATTTTATTCTTCGTAGCAAAAACCTGGTTAGTCAGTTGGTTGATCTCGTTCTCGGTTTGTTTGATCACGTTTTCTTTCAACTGTTCGTTGAAACCGATCACCTGGTTATGCTTTTCCTGTATATCCGCTTTTAAGCCATTTACAATTGCTTCCTGTGCAATGATCTCGTCATGCAGTTTCTCCAGGTTCTTTGCACGGCCAATTTTTTTACCTTCAAACAATCCTACGCTACCACCAGTCAGCGTGTATTGGCCTTTTACATATTTACCATGTTTTTCCAATACCACAGCGCCATTACTGTTGTTCAGCACCTCATCATTCTCTGCGATATATACGTTCCCCAGCAGGTATTCTGCCAGCTTACTGTATTGCGCATCTACCTCTATTACGTCTACAGCTTTAATTGTATTTGCAGGCTGATTTTTTTCTACCTGTATATTGCTGAACTTATCCAGCATAAAGAAGTTCGCCTTACCCTTTTTATTCTCATCCAATAAGTGAACAGCCTGCAGACCTTCCTGCATATTGTTCACTACATAATAGTTCAGGTATGGCTCCAGTACATTCTCTACTGCTGCGCGGTATTCTTCTTTTACATAAATAATATCTGATAAGATCGGCGCGCTATGATTCCAGTTAGGATTTTTGTGTAGGAACTTAATACTTTCAGGATAACCCTCCATAGAATCGATCAGGCTCTTCAACAAGTCATGCTCGTTTCGTTTCGCATCCAGTTTACGGTTCTCCTCAGCTAACTGTAAACGTAAGCCCTCCAATTGCGCCTGCGTAGCAAGTATCTGTTCTTTTGTACGCTCATGATGCTCCTGCAATTGCTGCAAGTCTACACGCTTTGCGTCCAGTGATTCTTCTTTTTCCTGCAACTCACGCTCTAGCTGCTGTATCTGGAATTCACGGTTTTGCTTTTCCTCGTTCAGTTGTGTTTGAGAACGCTGAAGGTTCAGGATAGACGTATCCGCAACTGCTACTTTTTTCTCTGCATCAAACTGGTTACGCTGTATCTGCTGGTATTGTCCACGAAGACGGTCTACACCACTACGCTTTTCGTCAAACACACGGCGCTTGTCTTCAATGTCCATCTTAGCAGTCTCTACTTTATCCTGTAAGTCTGCCTGGCGTTGCTCTTCCTCTCCTACCTGTATCTGTGAATACTGGATGGAATCTTCTATTGTTTTTAGCTGGCCTTCTGCTTTTTGTAAAAAGTCTTTAAGGCTTGTTTCTTTCTCTTTTAAATATTGCAATTTTTGCGTCGCAAGGTTTTTTTCATTTTCCTTTGTACGCAGGTTTTGCAAGAGGTCGTTAAACTCGTGCTGCATACTCTGCAATGCACGTTCTTTTTCAATAAAGCCAACTTTCTCCTGCTCTATCACCGCCTCCTCTGTTGCTATTTCTGCATCCAGGCGGATCTTTTTATCTGTTTCTGTTTCCTGCTGTTCAGACAGTTCTTTATAGGTACTATTGAAGCCTTCTAAAGAAGCCTTTGCCAGCTCTACAGCTACTTCTTTGTATTCTTTTTTGATCTCGTAATACTTCTCCGCTTTCTTCGCCTGGTTTTCGAGTGTCTTCAACTGGTTGTTGATCTCGAACACAAGGTCTTCTATACGGTTCAGGTCCTGCTCTGTTGCATCCAGCTTGGACTTTGCTTCTTTCTTACGTGTTTTGTATATGGTAATACCCGCAGCCTGTTCCAACATGCGGCGACGGCTATTTTCCTTGTCACGGATAATGTCATCCACCATCCCCAACTCTATGATCGCATAGCTATCTGTACTCACACCCGTATCCATAAACAGGTTATGGATATCCTTCATACGGCACACCACATCATTCAGGCGATATTCACTCTCCCCGCTTTTATAAAAGCGGCGTGTGATCGTTACCGTGCTAAACTCTGTAGGCAATAGATTTTTGGTGTTTTCAAAAGTGAGGCTCACTTCTGCGAGGCCGCTTGGGCTACGTGTTCTGCTACCATTGAAGACAAGCGCTTCAAGGTTTTCACTACGCAAGGCAGATATTTTCTGCTCACCAATTACCCAACGGATAGAGTCAATGATGTTACTCTTTCCGCATCCGTTAGGGCCAATAATACCAGTGATACCTTCATCGAAGTTTACCACCGTTTTATCAGCAAAACTTTTAAATCCTTTAATTTCTAATTGTTTTAATCTCACTTGCTAACCCTTTTAAACGACTGCGAACATAAGAGAAAAGGCTAAATAATGCCTACTTGTATATTTTGTTGTGGAGAAATCGTGAGTAGACCACATGATTCAGGACATATTCACAGGTTATCCACATGATGTATAGTTGAAAATCAACGATTTAAAGAATTTGAAAATTTGAAAGTGTGCAAATTTGAAAATGAAATTGAAGCATTGGATTTAAGAATTTACACATGACTTCATTTTCAAATCTTCAAATTACTTCATGTCTCCTCCGGTAAAGCTCAGCGGCAACAGCATATTGGCCTGGGGTATTATGTACACCTTGCCCTCCTGGCCTCCCAGGATCAGGCGGATAGGCTGTTTTACCCTTCCTTCGTACTCCAGCAGGCTTTGACGGCACATGCCACATGGCGATATAGGATGATTACTTTCCCCGTTATCATTTACATAGCTGATAGCCAGGCTTTGTATGGGTATATTGGGAAACAGGGATGCGGCAGATGCCAGTAATGCACGTTCTGCGCACAGGCCTACCGGGTAACTCGCGTTCTCCTGGTTGCTACCCACCACTATTTCACCATTATTTAATTTGGCTACAGCGCCTACATGAAAGTTGGAGTATGGCGCATAGGATGAACTGGTTACCTCGCGGGCTTCATTCAACAACCATGCATCTTCCTGGCTCAGATCGTCTATAGAGTCAAACACCTCGTAGCTGAAACTGTATTTATTCGGTTCCATCGTCAAAAACTTCTTTAGATAAAAAATCCCCATAGCGTGCTGCTATGGGGACCCTTTCGGTAAATAAAGATAAGGCTTTACCTACAAAATATCAAATACGTGAATCGTGAAATGATAATCGTGAATACGTTGATAACAAGAAGAGGCTTAGCCATACAACAGCCATTGACGATTGCCGATTCACGATTGCCGTTATTTAATGCTCTTAAACAACCTGCTCCATCTTGGACCATTGTTCCAGCTAAACCAGATCAGGGATGCTTTACCCACTACATGTGTTTCTGGTACAAATCCCCAATAGCGACTATCCTGGCTATTGTGCCTGTTATCACCCATCATCCAGTAATAATTGTACTGGAAAGTATAAGTAGTAGCTGGCTTGCCATTGATCGTGTATTGACCACCATTTTCTACCAGCGTATTATGCTCGTATGTAGTAATCAGCCTGCGATATAAAGCTATATTCTGTGGCGTCAGCGTTATGGTAACGCCCTTGGCAGGAATGGTCATCGGACCATAGTTGTCCCTGTTCCAGGGGAAATTAGTTACATCATAAGGAAACACATCGGTAGTAGGCTCGTTCGGCTCTTCCACGCGAGGCAATACGCTTTTTACGTTTGCCAGTTTTTTCACCTTTTCTGCATCAGCAGGTGTCAGGTTCATGATGTATAGCGTATTAGAAACCTGTGCAAAAGAACCATTCTTCTCCACTACATTATTCGGATTGCTATCATCAGGTTTAAACATATAACCTAACTCAGACTCCATAAAATCTGTTGTAATAGGTGTACCGTTTGTTTCTACTTTATAATAGATCTGTGAAGCCGGTGGTATAAAGCCTGGCTGATTGTTCACAAACAAAACGCTTCTTTTCAATTCTATTACATCGCCCGGCATACCTACACAACGTTTAATGTAGTTATCCGTTTTATCCATTGGGTGAACAAGGATCGGGAAGTCGTTCATCAGCTTTTCCCTGTTGCCATTATACTCCCTGCTGCGCAATACATCGTAGTAAGGAACTGCAGATCCGTATTCCGGTAGATTGATGATCGTATCTCCTGCTGGGAAATTGAATACCACTACATCATTTCGTTTGATCTCTGTAGAGCCTGGCAGGCGTTTGTAAGGTAACTGTATCCATTTTACATAAGACGGTGTAGTAACAGACCCCGGCATTGTATTATGCACAAACGGGAAACTGATAGGCGTCTGAGGAATACGCGGCCCATAGCTGATCTTGTTCACAAAAAGGAAATCATTTATCAACAAGGTCTTTTCCATACTTCCTGTAGGAATGGTGTATGCCTCAAAGACAAAAGTGCGTATGATAGTAGCAGCCACTATTGCAAATACAGCAGCATCTACCCATTCGCGGATCCATGACTTGCGATAATGTTTTACCATCTCCGGGCCACCCCACTTTACTTTATCAGAATAACCGAGGTATGGAAAATAAACAAATGGCACAAACACAGTGGCGGCATGATCAACCAAAGAGAACCGTCCAAAGTGCATTACAAATATGATAGTGATCCATATAGTGATAAACTGCCCCGCAATAGGGATAAACTGTAACCAGAACCACATTTTCTTAATGCCGGTCTTCTCAACCATGATCCAGGTATTATAAAAAGGAATCAAGGCTTTCCACGGTTCTACCCCTGCCTTTTTAAACATGCCATACATGCCTAATCCCCAGCCTATAACAAATACGATAAAAATGATCCAGCCCATAGATTTTATTTAGGTGAACAAAAATACCATTCTACACCATCCGGCAAAATTCAGTTTCCGGTATAAGCATCCTTTTAGGTTATTTAGTCTGCAAAGGAGGTAAAATATTACAGTAGTATTTGTTAAATAATCCCCATCGGACCGATTTCCACATGTCTGCATTATTGAAAAAAGATATTTTTTTTCGTTTTTACCTCCTCTCCACAAGATAATCTGAAAACTTTTGGCGTTATCTATCATCTGGTTAACTGAAAAGCCCCGGCCTATATGAATGTTTTTACGATAAAGGAAATAGAACAAATCTGTGGAATCAAAGCCCATACGCTGCGGATATGGGAGCAACGCTATAAAATCATCTCTCCAAAAAGAAAAGAAAGCAACCATAGGACATTTGACAGTGATGATCTAAAACATATTCTGCGTATAACTTTCCTTTACAATGCCGGGTTAAAAATTTCCAAAATTGCCCGGTTATCCTGCTCAGACCTTATTAATATGACGTCCCTGCTGGCAGAAAAGCAAACGCCCACACGCACTAACGACCTCTATGTTACCCAACTCATCAATGCCACACTTGACTTTGATGAGCAAACAATAGATATGGTTTTGCAGGATGCCATTAACCGGAAAGGGGTGGAACGCGCTATAGTCAGCATTATTTATCCCTTTTTTGAAAAAATAGGATTGCTGTGGCTTACAGATAATGTAGTGCCGGCGCAGGAACATTTTTGCAGTAATCTTATACGGCAAAAACTGGTACGGGCTATAGAAGAAACACCTGCCCCCGAAGACCAGGACAATACATTTGTATTATTTACACCTGAGGGCGAGTTGCATGAGCTCCCTCTATTATTCATGCACTATTTACTTAAAAGTGCGGGTATAACAGTGTACTACCTTGGGGTAAACATACCGGTAGCAGATATTAAATTTTTCTTATCCCGGAAAAAAGTACGATACCTGTACCTGCATGCCATCACTCCCCTTACCAGTTCTTCTATAGATATGTATATGACTGAACTGGCTGCAATTTTTAGCGAGCAGGAAATCATTGTCTCCGGGCCGGTTACCCGTACACTTACAAGCCAGGCGAGTAACATGAGGCTACTCTCTTCTATGAAAGAGATATTGGCGTTTGGCAAGCAGCCGCTTCCTGTTGTTACAAGATAAAATAAACGACTTTTTTGTGCGCTATGGGTTTATAAAAAATCCCCGTTTTTCTTGACGGGGATTTCTTTAGCTTATAATTATTTCCTTTTTTATACACGTTCTATAACCATTGCACTGGCTCCGCCGCCACCATTACAAATACCAGCAGCACCTATGCGGGCGTTATTCTGCTTCAGTACATTGATCAGTGTTACAATGATCCTAGCACCGCTGCAGCCTAGCGGATGACCTAAAGAAACAGCTCCGCCGTTTACATTCACCTTAGCGGGATCTAATCCCATTTTCTGTGTATTGGCAATACCAACAACAGAAAATGCCTCATTTAACTCTACAAAGTCTATTTCACTCATTTGTAATCCAGCTTTAGCTACAGCTTTTGGCACAGCTAACGATGGCGTGGTTGTAAACCACTCCGGCGCCTGCTCTGCATCAGCATAACTTTTAATGATGGCTAAAGGCTTAATGCCAAGCGCATCTGCTTTTTCTTTGCTCATTAATACAACTGCAGCAGCTCCATCATTCATGGTGCTTGCATTGGCAGCCGTTACTGTTCCATCTTTTATAAATGCAGGTTTTAAAGATGCGATCTTGTCAAACTTTACGTTATACGCTTCTTCATCTTTTGAAAACAATACAGGGTCACCTTTTTTCTGTGGTATTTCTACAGGCACAATCTCATCAGTGAATTTGCCGCTTTCTGTAGCCTGCTGGCTGCGCTTGTAGCTTTCTACTGCGAATGCATCCTGTGCTTCGCGGGAGATATTGCAATCTTTTGCACATAGCTCTGCTGCATTGCCCATTGCATATTTGTGATATACATCTGTTAATCCATCATTAGCCAACCCGTCTACAAAATTTACATTGCCGTATTTATTACCCCAGCGCAATTGCGGAGAATAATAAGGCACATTGCTCATGCTTTCCATACCGCCGGCTACTACTACGTCAGCATCGCCCAGCAAAATGCTTTGCGCACCTTGTGCAATAGCTTTCATACCACTTGCACATACTTTATTTACCGTTGTACAGATCACGTTATCCGGCAAGCCTGCAAACTTTGCGGCTTGTCGTGCAGGTGCCTGCCCAAGATTGGCTTGCAGCACGCAACCCATTAATACTTCTTCTACCTGCTCAGGTTTTAACCCGGCTTTTTCTACAGCGCCTTTAATGGCTACTGCGCCTAATTGTGTTGCCGAAAGATCTTTCAGTGAGCCACCAAAGCTGCCGATCGGTGTACGGACAGCTGCCACTATATAAACAGTTCTGTTATTCATATAATAAAGCTTAAACGTTATCCTTCAAAGATAACGTTTGTTAGCATACAAATAATATGAATTGTCTAATGGATCCATTGTTGGATTGTTATAATTGTCGTCTGCCTTGGCAGACAACGACGAAACGCCAGATTAAAGAACAAAGCTATTGCTCATCTAAAAAAACTCTTGCGCTTTCTCTCCGTTCTCCCCGGCTCTGCGGTAATGCAAACTACATGTAATTTCAATCACGCAGTTTTTCTATTATTCTCTCCAATAACTATCACCAGGCCTCCAACTATAGCAATGGCGCCTGCATATACAGGCCATCCAATTGTTTTCTTTTCTTTTTTGTTTATTTCCAGCGGGCCCAGGTCTACCACTTTTTCTTCTTTGGTAAAGCTGATATTTCTAAACATCATCATTAGTACTCCCAGTATAATAAGTACAGTCCCGAATACTTTCATATGCGCTGTTATTTGAAGTGATCAATTATTTTTTTGGCGTAATGCTCTCATCGCTATCGGAGAAAAATCGCTCTATCATGTGCATGAAATTGGATACCGGCCCTTTCATTTTATTTGTACTGTCATCTATCGTATTGTCGTGGATCACATTACCAGTCTTCAGCTCTGGTACGAGATAGGGCAGAATATTATTTCGCTGTGCAGTAAAGAAATCCCGCACATTGTTTACAGATGGTAAGGGCTTTAGATTATGCTGCATGATCTTAATACCACATGCTGCTATTGCCTCGCAAGTGGTATGCGCCTTTTCTTTTGACACAGATGCAAAGGTGGCAATGTGTAGCACCATTTCCTCGGCTTCAGCACCGAAAGTCTTATTGACTTTATCTGAGTAAAAATTTCCACTTAATATCTTTTCACAACCCTCTGGCGTACGGCTCAGTTTGTATAAACCTGCCAACGTAGCGGGTATAGCTGCCTGCGCCAGGCGCACAGACTGGTCAGTAAACGCAATGGAAGAGTGTGTTTCATTGGGATTTATCTTCTGCAAAGGGGCATAACCCAATTCTTTTTGTATTGCCTCTACAAGATTGATAGACATAGCAATTGTATTATGCTGTGAACAAACAGGTTAACTGATAACAGTAGTTAAATAATTGTGCCAGTATTTTAACGTTCCATGACTAGGCGTAAAAAGCGTTGAATATGTTAAGTTTGTTATTACTTGATCTTTATCAAATGACGCTAACAAACATTATCGAGGACGCCTACAGGCTATTTTCATCTTATACCATTACTTCTTCATTAAGCATTTGCAAACCGCATTGTGTTTCCTTTGAAAAAGAAAAAGAACTAGTTAATACACCACTACGAAAAGTGCCGGTTGAATTACTGGAACAAGCATATTTTGAATCAGCAAGAAACTTCACTGAACAGGAGCTTTGGGAGATGAAACATTTTCTGCCACGCGTAATGGAGCTAGTGAGCAATTTTGAATTTCCATGTCACTCATGGGAAATCGTTTTTGACAGGCTGGACCTTGATAAAACAGTACTTTGGACATCAGAAGAGATCACGCTCTTTACGCAATTTGCAGATTCATTTTTTGAAAAATGTCTCTGCTCCTATCCTTTACCTGGAGATGAAAAGTTAACAACTATCCTTATTATGTTTGGCAACGCTGAAGACATTCTTCGAAAACTGTTGTGCAAATGGCAGCAAGCAGAGCATGATGAAAGCTTACTACATTTTAAAGACATTATGCTTTATGGCATTAAAAGCAGTAAAGGAGGTTCTTACAAAGTCACGAATTCATTTGTAACAGAAAAAGCAAATGACATAATCGTAACATGGTTGGCTAGTGATGAAATCCGGCAGGTTTTCGCTAAACAAATTGAAAAAAAGATCATGGCGAATTCGGCTGACAGCGAGGCGCTTGAGCAATTGAGCCTCTTATATGAAATGGTACATTAGTAATTTTTCTGTTAGCATTTGGCACTTCTAAAACATTATCGGACTTTTGAGGTTTGTTTTTCTAAAAAGCATTCCCCGGAATGATATCTCCACAAACCATACAACAGATCACCAATCGTATCGACATCATAGATGTAGTGGGCGAGTTTGTGAAGTTGAAGAAGCGTGGAGCTAACTACCTGGGCCTCTGCCCTTTTCACGGCGAAAAAACACCTTCGTTTACTGTATCTCCCGGAAAGGAAATTTTCAAATGTTTTGGCTGCGGCAAAAGCGGCAACACCATCACTTTCCTCATGGAGCTGGAAAAATACAGCTATGTGGAAGCGCTGCGTTGGCTGGCTGGCCGTTACAATATTGAGATAGAGGAAACGGAAGTAAGTGCAGAAGCGAAGTTGCACCAGCAGGCTGCAGAAAGCCTGCATATCATTAATGGGTTTGCCCAAAGTTTCTTTTCCCAACAGTTATGGCAGACCGAGGAAGGCGAAAACATAGCACAGAGCTACCTGGAAGAGCGCGGATTCAGGAAAGATATATTGGAAAAATTCCAGGTTGGGTATAATCCCCAATCCCGGACGGCATTTACACAGGCAGCACTGGCTAAACAATATAACCCGGAATTACTGGTAAAAACCGGCCTTGTAGTGAACCGCAACGAAGAGTTGATGGATAACTACCGTGGCAGGATCATTTTCCCTATTCATAACAATACAGGTAAGATCATTGGTTTTGGTGCGCGTGTTATTGGTAAAGCAGATCGTGCGCCAAAGTATATTAATACGCCTGAAAACGAGATTTATGTTAAGAGCCGCATCTTATATGGTTCTTACTTCGCGCGCCAGGCTATTGATAAAAATGATGAATGTCTACTGGTAGAAGGTTATACGGATGTGGTGAGTTTACACCAGGCCGGTATTGAAAACGTAGTTGCGAGCGGCGGTACATCCCTCACTACGGACCAACTGCGCCTGATCAAAAAATATACAAACAATCTTACGATCATTTATGATGGCGACTCTGCCGGTATCAAAGCTGCACTTCGTGGCCTGGATATGGCATTGGAAGAGAGCCTGAATGTAAGATTGGTATTGATACCGGACAATGAGGACCCGGACAGTTATGTAAATAAAGTTGGCACAACCGCTTTCAGGGAATTTGTTGCTGAGAATAAAAAAGACTTCATCCTTTTTCAGTTGGAAATAATGCTGAAAGAGGCTGGCAATGATCTGAACCGCAAGAATGAGATCGTAAACCAGATTGCTGAGACGCTGAGTAAGATCAGCAAAGCAGAAGATTTTACCAAGCAGCAGGAGTACATCAGGCAATGCTCTGGCATACTTAGAATTGATGAGGCGGGCTTAACCACACTCGTTAACAAATACAAGAGAGACAGGCTAAGCAAAGAAGAAAAGAAAGCGCCGCTTCCTTTTGATGATGCGCCACCACAGTACGATAACGCTCCACCAGACTCTTTTGTAGAACCGGACTTGTTCAGCCACGACGAGGCTAATGAAAAAAAGATATTGCAGGTACTACTGGAATATGGCTTGCGCGAATGGGATGAGCAGCACACAATGGCTGATTATATGTTTGAAGAGCTGGAACAATTCCATTTTGACAACCAGCTAATGGAGCGTCTTTTTGAAGAATATAAAAAAGCATACCTGCAAGGATTAGAACCTACCGCTAAAACATTGCTGTATAACGATGATAAGGAATTGCACAACCTGATCATAAATATTACGATCTCTCCTTATGAACTAAGCCAGCGTTGGGATGATGTTATGGAAAACATGCACATCCTGGACAGGGATGTGAGCCGGGAGGAAGTAACGTCCAGCCTGCTGTATTTCAAAATGAAGAAGATCAAAAAAATGTTTGATCAAAACCAGCAGGATATGGAAAATGCCAAAACATTTGAAGAACAACTGCGCCTTATCGAGATTCATAAAGATTTGAAGAAAATAGAAATGGACCTGATCAAAAAAATCGGGACTGTTATTATGAAGTAATGCCTCCAAAATTTGAGATTTGATATTTAAAATAGGTAGCTTTAGGTCTACAACACATCTCAAATTTTAAATATCAAATTCAACCCATTCCTTATACCAACCATGAGTTATATTTCACCCCTCGGCCTTGTGGATATTGCAGATCAGCCTATTACTCCTCAGAAGTTATTACTGGCTAAAAGAAAAATGCTTGCAGAGTTTGAACTGCAGGAAGCTACAACTATAGAAGTAAATGGAACGGAACTAAGTCGTAATGATGTATTGGAGCTGTTTAAACAACTGGAACAGGAAAAGCATTTTGACTATCACCAGCTAGTGGCTTCAGATCCAAAATTGTTGTATTTTCTTGAACATGGACAACTGGAATATAAAGAGAAATTTACCTTGTCTTCCTACCATGTTACACCGGAGTTTTTAGCATGGATCAGCCCCTATTTCAAAAAAGCATTTATCCAGTGCAGTACAACAACGTTACGCAATCACGATATGTACTCTTTCGTAACGCTGATGATGAACCCGGTATATGTAACACCGCAGGATGAATATGCCATATGGGAGCCCATTCACCAGGAAATAACGATTGTGTGCAACAGGCTTAGTGAAATATCAAACCTTGCAAGCCCTTACCCTGCTATGCAGGAAATAAAAACGCTTACGGGCCCGGAACAAATGGGTATTATAAAAAGCCTGCCGCAGGAGCATTTTGCAGAACAAATAGATACCTATGCTTTCAATGTAATGTGTGTAACGGTAGGCATCTTTAATAAGATCGATAAGGACTGGGCGGTAGAAATACTAGAGTCATGCCAGTCTATACCGGCGTCTAACGCAACAAGGGATGATATACTAAATAAAAAGAGTGAGATGAACCGCATTCGCTACGCAAGTGCAGAAACAGCGAACAGCAGTGATAGTGGTACATCCTGGGGCACAATACGCTTGATCCTCTTTATCATCTTTATTATACTGAGAATAGCGACTTGTAATGCGTAGAGGAATAATTTTTTAACTGTTGTATGGTTTAATTGTTACATTGTTGAATGGTCACTCCTTAAAACAGATATTCCATATCTTAAGAGATATGGAATATCTATAGTTTCAACAATAAAACAATTAAACCATACAACCATTCAACCTCCTACCCCAACCCCGTTCCTTTCAGTGGTTCATCCGTATCTTTATCTATCAGTATATGGTATAACTGAGACACTATGCTCAGCAGTTCCTCCCCGCTTCTGCGCGTAATGGCGGCATCTCCACGCTCTTTTAATTGTTTTGCTTTTGCAGGGTTATTGTAGGCGTGATCTTCTTTCATAGCATAGTAGGTAAATACACCAACTATATAATCAAAATTACGTTTCTTCATATCCCACACCAGTTGCGACAGTTCCTCACATTTACGCCTGATCGTAGCTTCACTACCATTTAGAAATTCGCCTTCATTGGATATGATGTGTTGAAAACGTTTGGCATAATCTTCTTTGCCTGCATGCTCACGCAGGTAATACTCAGCAGCCTCTTTCCTGCCATAATACTCTTCGCGTATTTCACGTACACGGTTGTCCTTACCCAGCATATCTATCTGCAAAGACAGTTTACGTTTCTGGTCTTCCAACTGGTATTTTTCATCCGTTACATCATCTGCCGGTAAATAGCGCAAACGCTTTTTCATTTCTTCCAGCCGGGTAATAATAGATTGCAGGTTCTGGCTTGCTTCATAGTCTTCCGCTTCTACCAGCTTCGTCTGGTTCCGGTTAGCAAGACGTAGCAGGTAATCTGTTTCTTCCAGTAAGCGGCTCGTATTTACATTGCGTACTGTAGGCGTAAACACCTGTTCATATTCCTGCCCTGTTATATTTACATACGCGTTTATCTTTATATCGCGGCTCTCTGTTATTTCAATAGAAAGGTCCACGTCACTCCCTTTGATCAGGTCAGCCTGTATATCTTTCCCCGCAATCACTATTACGCCTATCGGCAGGTTACTTTGTGGTGTAGCATAGCGGCTGCCTTCCAGTATATTGATCAGCAACTGGTCGTCACTTCCCTTTACAATTGTGCGGCTAAGTGTTTTCGTAATACTTTTTTTGATCGGCAGTATTGCATTCTTTTCAAACAACAATTCCAGGTAAGTGGTTTTGTTATACGTATCATCCACCTCTATACATATATCACTGGGTAGTGGTTGTCCGTAAATGCTAAACTTACCCTGCATGATCTGGATAGGCGCTACAGTTACATCCAATGCAGACTGTTTATCATCAAACAAGCGGAGTGTAAACTGGTTAAGTGTATCCGGCAGTAGTGTAAGTATTTCTTCTATACGTTCTTTCAAAGGTTTAATGCCACTGTCAAACCCACCATCATCCCGTGTTATACGATAGTAGCAATTGGCCCAATCTCCTTTTATTAATGCTGAAAAATATTCTTCCCTTTCGTTCGAGTTTTTCTGGTAAGCTGTTCTTACCTGCAGGTTGTAAGCGCTGCCTTGCGCTACAGCTTCCGTAGCCAATGCAACAGTCTTCTCTACAGTAATGGCTTTGGATGCTGCAAAGTATGCTGCGCCAACTGCAACAGCCGTAGTTGGGTCTACTGTTGCATTAACAGGAATATTTAGCTGCTGAAAAAGCAATTGCCTGATCAGTGGTGTATAAGTACTACCGCCAACTAATACGATCTCCTGTATATCTGCTGCGCCTAATTTATTTCTTTCTATAATGGCTTTGGTAAAGGAGATGGTTTGCTCTACCACAGGTTGTATCAGTTTGTTATAGTCATCCCGCGTAATGGTGAGAAATATATCCTGCACATCTCCATGCACATCTTCTATCTCAAATTCTATATCCGCACTGTTTGCGTTACTTAGCATGATCTTGGCCTCTTCCGCTTTATACAGCAACTCATAGTATAGTTTATTGTACTTACCCGAGGCACTTTTTAGTCCTGTATGCAGATCATCAAACGTACCTTTTTGTGCTAATTGCGGTATAATAAGCTGATCTATGATCAGGTTGTCAAAGTCAAGGCCGCCGAGATAGTTATTTCCTTCATGATCAGCTACCTGCATCTCACCGCCTTGCAGATAGACCAATGCTACATCAAATGTGCCTCCCCCAAAATCGTACACCAGCCACTTACCATCACTGATCTTTTCCGTACCCTTATTGGCAAAAGCAAGACACGCTGCAACCGGCTCCTGCAACAAGATAACTTCATACAACCCTGCATCATAGCCCGCCTGTTTGGTAGCATTGCTTTGCACTGTATCGAACGACGCAGGTATGGTTATAATAGCGCTTGTCAACGCCTCACCTGAATAGATAAAATTTTTCAGTTCCTTCAGCACCATGCTGCTCAGTTGCACCGGCGTTTTAAAATCGCCCAGGTTCGGCACAAAGAAACTTTCTGATGTTCCCATCTTGCGTTTGAAAGAGGAGAATACATTAGACGGATCTTTCTCTATGTATTCCCTGGCCTTATCACCCACCAGTATTCTCTCTTTTCTGAACCCGACTACACTTGGCAATGTCTCTTTATGGCCCGCAGGGTTTTTAAATACCTCCACGGCTCCATTCGTACACTTTGCAATCAGCGAATTGGTTGTTCCCAGGTCTATTCCAAAATTTATAGTAGCAGACATAATTTTATTTTCCTGATACGATGACGATTCCTTTTTGTAATAATATTTTCATTCCGTTCTCCTCTGTATATACAACCGGTTTTATTACATCTGTAATATACATATCGGCAGACACTTCTCCTGATATATTGGCTTCCACATCAGTTCTCGTCTCCGCATATTTTTCCCCGGTAGGGTTGTACAAAAAGAAGCCGGCCTCTTCCAGTACCTGTTCCATTTTTGTTTTTATACGCTCTACCTGCGTATTATTGTCGCGTGCAATTTTCTTATTCAGATCAAAAACAAGGTTTGCCATTTTTAACCAGAGTTGTCCGTTCATAGCAATGAGATTAACATTCAAAAAATCGTTTACAAAAAAGTACGAAAGGTTTTATCGCACTATCATAGATACTACGATCACTACACCTATTATAATCGCAAGGCTCCAGTACCATACAGGAAACTTTACGTTTTGTTTCAGTATAGTGCATACTTGCGCATTCTCACCACGCAATTGGCCAATATCATAGTTGCCTTTGCAATGCCCGCATACAGCTACTACCCTTTTTCTCAATGGGAAAAACGGGATATACCATACATGTGCATAACACATAAGTACTACGCCGATCAACGAATTTTGAGTATTGCATACGGGACATGAAGATGGAACAAGGTGCTCCTGCGCTCTTACTTTTTCAGCGCTTCTTCCATAGATGATCATACAAATGGGGTTTTATGGGTCTCTTTTTAGGAAGTACAAAATAGGTATTTCAACTATAATAAAAAAACCAGTCATCCTGAATCTGCTCAAACGAACTTAAAAAACGGTGAATGAGCTGGAAGTATTGCTTGCACGCACATTTTTTATGCAATTGAGTAACTACAAAAAAATATCCGGCCTTTAGCCGGATATTTTCAAACAATGTATTTCACTAAAATTAGTTCAATGTAAAGCGGAATGCGATACCAAATCTCGCAGCATTAAAATCGCCGCCATGATTTAGGAGTGCTGCAGGACGCCAGTCAAAGCCAACGTTTAAAGGCACATCGTTGATCTTATAATCTAAACCAACGGAAGGACGCAAATAAATATTGCTGCCACCGTTATAAAACTGGAAACCAGGTCCAAGACCAGCATACCATTGTAAACCTGCTGCATTCGGAATAGCATCGTGGTACTGGTATTCAAAACCGAGATAAGTAGAGTTGCCGCCAAAAAGCAATTGTGCTTCACCGGCATGATGTGGCTGAAAGAAATGTTTTACAGAAAATCCTGCGAGTGTAGTGCCATCGCCAAAATCTATTCGCATGCCAAGCCCCGTTTTGTAAGTGCTTTGTGCAGATGCATCGTTACTCAATCCAACAGTTAATGCTACGATCACCAATGATGCTAATAGAAAACGTTTTACCATAGTAGATAGGCTGTTTTAGGTTAATCAAAAAATTCAGATGTATTAATCAGGATTAGTGTTTCATCAATGTAAGTTGCCAAATAACAAATCGCTTATTCACGATGCATGTTTACCGATTCACGAGTTGTAACACGGCATTTTACTTAATGCGACACTAGTAGTAGAAATAATGCAAAGAGTTTGCCAAATCCGACCGGTGGGGTTTGAGTGCATAGAGCGAAGAGAGCTGTTGCCGCGAAAGAAAAGAGGATAATTTCTGTGTGAGTGTTTTGAAATAAGAGATATGCTTTTGCCTGTATTGCACCTGGTCTACTTCTACCAATGGAATGATCTTGGCTTTTTCATCCATGTAGCTAAAGACAGTCTCACGCAGTTTTTGTTTCTGCATTTCGTTAAAACTGATCTCCAGGCAAAATTTTGTAACGATGGATTGTGCAACTGTTTTGGTATTTACATTAGCTGTAGTATAAGCTATTTCAGCAGGCGCGCGGGATGTATCTGCAGCCTCCATAGTCTGGCTATAGGCTGCAAATGTTTTTAAGAGAAATAAGGTGGTTGCTATTAAAAGCTTTTTATACATAGGCTAAGGCTGAAAGCGTACGCGCGCATTACTGCACATCGTTCGCCCTCACTACAACAACGATTGCCTATGAAAGTTTAAAAAGGCTGTCAACAAATTCGTGCTTATCAAAGATCAGCAGGTCGTCGATCTTCTCACCCACTCCAATGTATTTAACGGGGATCTTTAGTTGATTCGCTATTGCCAGTACCACACCGCCTTTAGCAGTGCCATCCAGCTTCGTAATAGCCAGGGAAGTTACTTCCGTAGCAGCAGAAAATTGTTTGGCCTGTTCCAGCGCATTCTGCCCGGTAGAGCCATCCAGTACCAGTAACACCTCATGCGGTGCATCTGGGATCACTTTCTGTATTACACGCCTGATCTTTGACAACTCCTCCATCAGGTGGATCTTATTGTGCAATCTGCCGGCAGTATCTATAATCACCACATCGCTGTTTTTTGCAACTGCACTCTGCACAGTATCGAAAGCCACAGCACCGGGGTCGGAGCCCATAGCCTGTTTTACAATAGGTACACCTACTCTTTCGCTCCAGATAGTCAGTTGGTCCACTGCGGCAGCCCTGAATGTGTCAGCAGCGCCCAGTATCACCTCTTTTCCGGCTTTTTTATAATTATGCGACAGTTTACCAATGGTTGTAGTTTTACCTACACCATTTACTCCCACAACCAATATTACATATGGCTTTTTGCCAGCAGGCACATCAAAGTTTTTGTACGCCTGTTCCGGCGCATCTACCAGCACTGCTTCTATTTCTTCCTGCAGCAGTTTGTTCAGCTCGCTCGTCCCCACATATTTATCTTTCGCTACACGGGCTTCTATGCGTTTTATGATCTGAATGGTCGTATCAATACCCACGTCTGCACCTACTAGCGCTTCTTCCAGGTTATCCAGCACCTCCTCATCTACAGAACTTTTACCCGCAATGGCTTTGGTGATCTTTGAAAAGAAGCTTTCCTTCGTTTTCTCCAACCCCTGGTCCAGGCTTTCCTTCTCTTTTTTACCAAACAGCTTTCCTAAAAAACTCATATTAAATATTTTACTGCTACAAATTTTTCAAAAATAAGACCATTGCTGGCTTTTCCGTACGAAAGTGTGAAAATACAAAAAGCTGTTCCAATATTTATCGGAACAGCCCTTAAATCAATTGTATACGCATGGTTTATTATTTCTCAGCTAAGAAATCTTTCACCTTGTCTTTGTGCACGATCACTTCTTTGAAAGTATATGCACCAGTCTTAGGGCTGCGTACAGCCTTAATAACTTTAGTCCAGTTCTTCGCCTCAGCAGAAGCTTTGGCATCCTTAATTTTCGCGTTTTTAGAAGCTGCTTTTGCCATGACTATTTAATTTCTTTATGAACAGTAACTTTTTTCAAAATCGGGTTGTACTTCTTCAACTCCAGGCGCTCCGGAGTATTTTTCTTATTTTTTACAGAGATGTAACGGCTAGTACCAGGTAAACCGCTAGCTTTATGCTCAGTGCATTCCAGTATTATCTGAACTCTGCTTCCTTTCTTTGCCATTGTATAAGCAATTTAATATTTTATTGAATACTTAATGATTGAGGAACTACCCTCATTCATTGTTAGATTTTAGCTCCCTGAGCTCTCATTTCTTTAATTACAGAAGACAAACCATTCTTGTTAATAGTTCTGATTGCTTCTGTTGATACCTTTAAGGTTACCCAACGGTCTTCTTCAGCAAAGAAGAAACGTTTGGTCTGTAAATTAGGCAAAAAACGACGTTTAGTCTTAATGTTTGAGTGAGAAACATGATGACCTGTGATTGGTTTTTTACCAGTAACCTGACAAACTCTAGCCATGACAGTAATTTTTTCGGACGGCAAAGGTCGTAAAAAGCATCGAATAACCAAAAGAAAAAGGCTTTTTTTTGATATATTTTATCCCCAGCCGTGTATATGTGCCTGAAATGCTTGCTGCAAAGGCATTTCAAGGCGTAAAATAGTTTCAATGTTGCAGCGTTTCAATAGTTTCATGAAACATTGAACCGCAAAATTAAACTATTAAACCCTGAAACCAATGAAACTTTAAGTCTTATGAAACTTTGAAACACTGAAACTGAAAAACTTTCTTACCTTGCAGCAATATGCATTTTCTCCATTTAAATCTCGATTTCCTGGATCATCCCCGTGGCTAAACCGGTGGATTTGACTCCTTTAGGCTGAAATTTTCTTTCAGCTGCTCGTTTTTGCATACAATTTATTCTTATTAAAAATATTTCTCATGTTAACTCAGGCATTGACTGAAAAGTCAAACTATTACCTGCACCTGGAAGAAAAGTACGGCGCGCACAACTATCATCCTCTACCTGTAGTATTGGAAAAGGGCGAAGGCATTTTTGTATGGGATGTGGATGGTAAACGCTATTTTGATTTTTTAAGCGGCTATTCGGCTGTAAACCAGGGCCACTGCCACCCCCGTATTATTAAGGCCCTTACAGACCAGGCACAGCAGCTAACGCTTACTTCCCGTGCATTTCATAGTGACAAGCTGGGCGAATACTCAAAGTTTATTACGGAATACTTTGGTTACGACAAGGTACTGCCTATGAATACAGGTGTAGAAGGTGGTGAAACAGCCATAAAACTGGCGCGCAGGTGGGCGTATGATAAAAAAGGGGTAGCCGAAAATAAGGCGAAGATCATTTTTGCCGAAGGCAACTTCTGGGGACGCACACTGGCGGCCATCTCCTCCTCTACCGACCCTAGCAGCTATAAAGGCTTTGGCCCTTACATGCCAGGCTTTGAGCTGATCCCTTACAATAATATACCTGCACTGGAAAAGGCACTGCAGGATGAAAATGTAGCAGCGTTTATGGTAGAACCTATACAGGGCGAAGCGGGTGTAGTAGTGCCGGACGAGGGTTACCTGCAACAGGTGCGCCAGCTCTGTACAACTTATAATGTGTTATTTATAGCGGATGAAATACAGACTGGCCTTGCCCGTACCGGCAAAATGCTGGCCTGCGACCATGAAAATGTGCGTCCGGATATACTTATTCTCGGCAAAGCGCTGAGTGGCGGCACTATGCCGGTAAGCGCCGTACTGGCGGATGATGAGGTAATGCTGAATATAAAACCGGGCGAGCATGGCTCCACTTATGGTGGTAACCCGCTGGCCTGTGCTGTAGCTATAGAGGCATTAAAAGTATTGAAAGAGGAAAAAATGGCGGAAAATGCCGAAAAAATGGGCGCATTGCTTCGTCTCAAACTGGAGGCCCTGCAATCTCCTTTTATAAAACTGGTAAGAGGCAAAGGATTACTGAATGCGATTATAATAGAACATACGAATCCGGAAGCTGCCTGGGACCTCTGCCTTACCCTGAAGGATAATGGCCTGCTGGCCAAACCTACCCACGGCGATAAGATCCGTTTTGCACCGCCACTCTCTATTACAGAGGCTCAACTGGATGAGGCCGTAGATATTATAGCCCGGTCGCTGGAAAGCCTCGCATAGCAAATTATCGAAGTACAAGAGCCATAGAAACACTATGGCTCTTATTTTTATATAACAAATGCATTGGATATGGAAGATACACACCTGCATCATCATGAGCAGCACCTGGAAAGTTCCGATCTGCTAAAGGATATAGTAATAGGTATGAGTGACGGGCTCACTGTTCCCTTTGCCCTGGCAGCAGGCCTGAGCGGCGCGGTGTCCAATACTTCTGTAATAGTACTGGCTGGCATTGCAGAGATTGCCGCTGGTTCTATTGCTATGGGTCTGGGTGGATACCTTGCCGGTAAAACGGATGCAGACCATTACAGGAGCGAACTAAGAAGAGAGTATGAAGAAATAGAAACAATGCCGGATGCAGAAAAGCGCGAAGTAAGGGCTTTCTTTCAACAATGGGGCTTCAGCCCTGCCCTACAGGACCAGGCTGTAGCTGAGATAACCAGGGATAAGGACAAATGGGTAAAGTTTATGATGAAGCATGAGCTGGACTTGTCTGAGCCTGACCCAAAGCGTGCCAAAAAGAGTGCATTCAATATTGGTGTATCCTACGTTGTTGGTGGCCTTATTCCCCTAAGCCCGTACTTTTTTGTGGCAAATAATATACAGGGCCTTAAATACTCGGTTATCATCACACTTATTTGCTTATATATTTTTGGCTTTTTCAAAAGCAAACTCACCGGCGTATCACCCTGGGCAGGAGGCTTAAAGGTAATGCTCATAGGAGCCGCCGCTGCAGCTACTGCATTTGGCATTACACGCCTGATTGAGCACTAATAAGTTGGCTCAAGTGTTGCAAGGTTTGTATATAGAAAAAACTTCATTTCTTTGTACTCTAAATTAATTTTTTACCTATGAAGAGGCATACTCAACAGTCCGCCCTTGTAACTGCAGGCATGCTGTTACTTTCTACTGGCTTATTTGCACAGTCTACTGACTCTGCACAAATCATTAAACCACGTTTATTTTCCGGCGAGAACGGGTACAGAACCTGGTCTATTGGCGTACACGGCGGTGTACTTGCCCCATCTTTATTGATCGGCGGCAAAAATGATTTTTCCAAGTCTGAAGCCACCATTGGTTATGGTGTATATGTAAAAAAACAGGTACTACATAACCTTGGTTTCCAGGCAGAATTTTTAAAAGGAACACTTAAGGGCAACAATGACCGTGCGTTAAGCAATGGTCAGCCTGTACAAAGCCCCTACTCCTCTTTTAAAACAACGCTTAACTGGGCAGCAAGCATTAGTGGTGTTTACAACATTGCAAACATTAACTGGCTGTACAACAAAAGCGTGATCACGCCTTACATAACTGCGGGTGCAGGCCTGGTTAACTATAACCCCAAGCTGACGCCTACCGGTAGCACAAACATGATAGATTATAAGCCAAACGGGCATATTCAGGAATTATTCATTCCAGTGGGTGCAGGCGTAAAATTTGGTGTAGCTACAGGTGTAAATATCGACCTGGGTTATCGCATGAACTTTGTGGATGCGGATAACCTGGATGGCTATTACAAAGGTGGCAACGACAAGTTTTCTTATGGTCATATCGGGATAGAGTTTGCACTAGGCAACAAACGAAAACAACAGTTGGCAATGCACAACCCTGCCGCACAACTGGCATCTGACCTGCGTATGGAAAATGAAATTTTGCGCGCAGCGGTAGCTAAACAGCAACAAAAAACAGATGAGCAGAGCGCACAGTTAAATGCCATGAATGATGACCTGGCTAAAATGAAAAGAGATAGTGATGGTGATGGTGTATCTGACTACTTTGACAAATGCCCGGATACCCAAAAGGGTGTAAAAGTAGATGGCTCCGGCTGTCCGCTGCCTGAATCCAAAACAACAACTATCATTAAAGAAGTGAAGCCGGTTGTAACCGAAGAGGACCGCAAAGTGGTAAGTGAGGCTATCCATAATCTTGAATTTGACTTTGGTAAGTCCACTATACGCTCCAGCTCATTCCCTACATTGAACCGTGTAGCTGAAATGCTGGTGAACAAAGGTTTTAACCTGAAGCTTTCCGGCCATACAGACAATATCGGTTCTAAAGAAAAGAATTTGAGCCTGTCAAGAGAACGTGCAGAAGCAGTAAAAAATTATTTGGTTTCTAAAGGTGCAAATGCTTCTAAAATAGAAGCAATAGGTTTTGGCTCATCTCAGCCGATCGCCTCTAATAAAACAGACGAAGGCCGTCAGCAAAACAGAAGAGTAGAGTTCAACATCTTTTAGTCATTAGCTTCCATTTTGTATAATTTAAGAAAGGCCGCCTTGTTTAAGGTGGCCTTTTCAGTGAAAATGGTTAAATGGCTTTATTGTCTAATTGTTATATGGGAGACATTAATTAGTCCGGTATATTGCCGAATTGATATATTCTGCCATTCATTGTTGATCGCATCAGTAACTGGCTCAACATAATTAAACAAAACAATTCAGCCATTTATCCATTCAACAATTTTAAATCTATACAAACTTTATCACTGTTATCTCCGGCAATATGCCTACTCTTCCGGGGTAGCCGATAAAGCCGTATCCCCTGTTTACATAAAGCTGTTGTTTTCCCTCTGTGTACAGGCCCGCCCATTGTTTATACATCCATTGCACAGGGCTCCATTTAAAGTGCGGTAATTCTACGCCAAACTGCATGCCGTGGGTGTGGCCTGCCAGCATCAGGTCTACATCAGGATATTTTATACGCACTTCCGCATCCCAATGACTGGGATCGTGGCTCATCAGTATTTTAAACGGATATTTTTCCGTGCCTGCATACGCCTCCGCCATCTTACCATATTTAGGAAAACGGCCTTTAGCTCCCCAGTTTTCTATGCCAAGCAATGCAATCTGTTGCCCGCCTCTTTCCAGTACCACATGCTCATTCATCAGCAGTCGCCAGCCAAGGTCAGCATGTATTTTTTTCAGTTTTTCAAGATTCGCCGTTTTTGCCTCCGGCGACTCCCATTGTATATAATCACCATAGTCATGGTTACCTAATGTACTGAATACGCCCATTGGTGCTTTCACCTGGTTAAACACATCCATGTAGTTTTCCATTTCTTCAGACCGGTCATTCACCAGGTCGCCGGTAAACAGTATAAGATCTGCGTTTTGCGCCTTCACCATTTCCACACCATGCTGCACAGCAGCCTTGTTATTGAAACTGCCGGAGTGAATATCACTTAGCTGTACTATTTTCAATCCCTTGAAGGCTTCTGGTAAATTAGGATAACTAAGTGTTACCTCACGCAGTTTGTAATTGTACTTATTGGTAAATCCATATACCAGTGTCCCGAAGAATGTGCCCCCCAATCCTATTCCCAACCAGCTTAAAAAAGTAGAGCGGGAAATACTGCCATCTGCCTGCACCAGTGTTACTTTTTCTGACTTGCGTGTACGCCGTATAATCCAGGTAATACTTCGCCTTACATCGTCTATAGCAATGAATATAGCCGCTATCAACTGGAATATAAAAAGTCCGGCAGCTATAGCAAACATGTAATTCCTGAAGAAATGTGAAATATGAAAATAAGAGGTGTATGGGAAAAGCCCCACTGTAAGAAGCCCTACCGCCGCCACAAACCAATAGATGGAATAAATAATCCGTTTAGTGGTTTTCGTTTTGTCTTTGCTTACGGTCCTGATCGCCAGGAACACATACACGTCCAGTAAAAGCATCACTAACAAAATCACCCATAAACTTGCCCATGTTCTCATAACTTCTATTATTCAATGGCCAACAATTTACGCTAACACGGATAAACCTTCACAAAATAAATACCTAAAATATGTTGAACAATTTTGTTGCGGCCTTTTGAACCTAACGGCATGTTATTCCCCTGCAATAAAAGACCCGGCTGTAGAAACAGCCAGGTTAGTTACAATACTCGTCTTCAGGACTGTGTGGAAAGTGTTTCCCGGTTAAGCAACAAATTCTTCATCTTCATATACCGCAATATTGTCCAGCTTTTCATCTGCCATCTTTTTTATCTCGGCCTTAAGTACACCTAAGTTTGCCAACACATCATCATATTTTTTCTTCAGATCAGCAGGCAATGCGTCATAAAAATCTTTCACTTTCTTTTCCAGTTCTCCATAAACTACTTTACCATCTGCTGATAAAGATTTATGTGCAAGTACCAGGAACTTTTTTGCATCATCCTGTACGTTCGCCAGGTCATGCCCGGCGTTCTTTAACGCGTGAAGCGCCATTTTACCATAGATCTTAGCTTTAATTTCATTCACTTTCATTTTACTTGTATTTAGGTTAGATAATAATTGAAATTTCACTGATGCTAATTACATAACGCAACAGCATGTTTGTAATATTTGCCATAAACCGGCAGGTGTTACACAGGTATATCTATCGCTTTCTTTATTTTTTTAAACTCACAGGCAAGCATTATTCTGCAAACGCCTATAAAGAAGAAAGCAAAAGAGGTGAAATAAACAGCAGTTGCCGCCCCTGCTGCCGGTTGCCACATAATAGCAAAAGAGCAGAGCACTGCCAGTATACCGAAGACCAGGAACCAACCCCAGTCTTTTACACCCAGGCGGTGCATATCAGTTGAAAAACCGATACAGGTAAATCCCCGGAACATGATCCAGAAGGCAACAAGAAATGGAATAACGCCCATACTCAACTCCGGGTTACTCATTAAGACAATGCCTAGCATCAGGTCTATAACGCCTCCTGCAAAATACCAGCCCCAACCGGGCAGGAAACTGCTGTTAGAAAGAGAAAATACAATTTCAAATATGCCGCTCATAAACATGCAAACGCTGAATACAATACTGATAGCAACGTATGCCTGCGCTGGCTGTATAAGCAGTAATATAGAAAAGATGATAAGAACAATCCCGATCAGTAAAGACACCCACCAGTTCTTTACTGTCTGTTGTGCGTATTGCTTAAATGATGTGCTCATTGTATAGGTTTTAGATTAGTTAGGAAAAATGCTTACAGGTTTACAGAAGTTAGTTTACTCTTTTTACAGCGGCGATCATATCTGTCACATATTTATCCAGCGCTGCCTTATCACCTGTATCCAGCTTTTCATTTGCAATCTTCTTGTTATACTCATCCTGCAAGCCCACTAGTTTGTCAGCGTAAGCTGTAGCCGTTTTACCACTATTGGCATTTACCATCTCGGATAAATATTTATGAAAAGCAGTTGCAAGTATTTTGGCATTCTCTTTTTTAAATGCCGGCATAGTTACTTTTGCCATCGCTTTGTCTATCTCTGCCTGCACAGCCAGCACTGCCGCTGTACCAGCATTCACATCACTAGCAACCTGCTGTTCTGCTGATATTTCTGCCGCTGTTGTGGCCTGTTGGGTTTTCTCGTCCGATTTTTTCTGATCTTGTTGCTGTGCACTATCACAAGATGCTAAGACGAACACCAGTAGAACCGATGATAATAAGATTCTCTTCATGTTTTATTTTTTAAATGATTAAAAAACATATTTGCGTCATGGCCATACAGCTATTTCATGATAGAAACTACCCTGCAAAAGCATGACAAACAGAAGAGCAGGTAAATGCGATGGATTTTTCTTTACTGGGAGACAACACGACTATAATAAGCTCGTTTACTTACAGCACCTCATCCCGGAGGCGCGCAATACGTTTACGTGCGAGGAAGATCCGGCTTTTTACTGTACCAATAGGTTCTTTCAGCATCCCGGCAATTTCATCATACTGATAGCCGCGTGCATACAGCAACAGCGAGCATTTCATTGCCTTGGGTAATTGGCTTATGATATGGCTTATATATTTCAAACCGGCTACATTACAAGCGTTATCTGCTGCAGTATGCTGGGTTGCCGGCAAAAGAGTGTCTTCAAATGAAATAGTATGCCGGTATTGATGCCTGTTGTAATCATTAATGAAAACATTACGCATAATAGTCATCACCCAACCTTTGAAGTTATTATGGTTCTTATACAGATGCTTTTTATGCAATGCCTTGCATAAGGTTTCCTGTAACAGGTCTTCAGCCTTCAGGCCATTCTTTGTTAATTTCCATGCATAAGACTTCAATAGCGGAATTGTATCCGTTAGCGTTTGTTCAAAACAGATGTATTTCATAGTTGATATTTTCCAGCCAACATATCGTACAAAAGAAAGGGGAGACTGTACGTGTATGCTTGCAAATGTAGCAGCAGGCTTTAAGAAAAGCTTATCTCAGAAGTTCATCCGTTTATCTCAAAATGTCATCTTGCTGGCCACGCTATAGAAATTTATCGCGATACGCTGAGGGGCTGCATTTATATTTTAGCTTAAACGCCTTGGAAAACCCGGGGAGATTGCCATATCCACAGGAAATTGCAGCTTCCTTCACTGCCATTCCGTTTTCCAGTAGACGGCAGGCGTGTTCCAATCGTATATCCCAGAAAAAAACGGCGTAAGTATTATCAAATATTTTTTTAAACAAGCGGGAAAACTTGGATACGCTCATCAGGCATTCCTTTGCTGCATCTTCCAGTTTGGGTAGCTCATCGTGCAGTTTTTGAATAATAGTATTTTTTAGCTCGTGCAATCTTTCTATATCTTCATTCCTTGTCAGTTGTTGCAAGGCAGAATGATCACCCAATACTTTTTTAATGTTATTCCGTATTGCTTTCCGGACATCTGGCAGGCAGGATTGTAAGAGTTGTTTTTGCAGGGATGTATAAGTCACTATTTTACTAAATGCCTCCGGGGTTAAGCCAGTATTGTTGTGCAGCCAATCCGCAGTGCATTTTAGTATTACCAATTTTACCCTATTGCCGGCAGGCACATCTACCTCCATGCCAATACCAGAAAAGGAAAAAATACTTTTCCCTATCGTCATAGCATCAGTACCTGCAGACCTGAACATTACTCCACTATCTGAAAAATTAAGCGCGAGATAAAAAAAATGAGCCCCGGCGGCAATTTCCCTTTTAAAAGTAATTTTTCTCCTGAAGCAACAATTCATTACCACAAGTACTACTCCTTTCCCTAATTCATAGAATTCTATCCCCCCTTCTCCCTGTGTTGCCGGAACGCTTAGCCGGTCATTTTCAAACAGGAAATGATCGCCCGTTATTTCAGTCAGCGTGCTGGCCAGGTGGCGAATATTCTCTTTTTGAATGGAAAGCTTGTATGGAACAATCGTGACACTTTCTTTTTGGTTCATTTGTAAACTGTTACGTACCGGGCAATTAGCCGTTGCAAAATGGGATATAGTATAGAATTCACATGCACAACGTTAAACAGCGGGCATTTATTGATGGCGTAACGGTAAAATTTGCCACCTGCTATTTTCTCCCGCCAGCCGGGCTTCGTTTACTTTTCGTTTTTAAGGCGTTAAAAAACAGCTACTTTAAATATTGTTTCGGAAAAATGGCGGTTAAAAATTATTTTTGTCGCCCTTTGCGCAGAGATAAAAAATTCCAGCTATGAAATTGACATTTTACGGACACGCAACATTTTCAGTAGAGTTTGGCGGAAAAAAGATCCTGTTCGATCCTTTTTTTACCGGCAACCCCGCTGCTACTACTGATCCTGCTACGGTAGAGGCTGACTATATTTTTGTCTCCCACGCCCACGGCGACCACGTAAGTGACCTGGTGAGCATCGCAAAAAGGACTGGGGCGCTATGTGTAGGCGCAGCAGAAGTAACTGGCTGGCTAAACAGTCACGGAGTGGAAAAAACGCATGGTATGAACCACGGCGGTCCAATCCCGTTCGATTTTGGTAGTGTAAGAGGTGTAAATGCTGTACACTCCTCTTCTTTTCCAGATGGCGCAAATGGCGGCAACCCGATGGGTTTTCTCTTTACCACCCCGGAAAAGAATTTTTACTACGCGGGCGATACTGCCCTGAATATGGATATGCAACTAATCCCACTTTGGGCAAAACTTGATTTTGCAGTCTTACCAATTGGCGGCAACTTTACAATGGACCCAACTGATGCATTATTTGCAGCCGATTTCATCAAGTGTAATAAAGTGGTGGGAGTGCATTATGACACTTTCCCTCCAATAAAGATTGATACGGAAAAAGCAAAAGCTGATTTCGCGTCTGCCGGTAAAGCCTTATTATTGCCTGCCGTTGGAGAAACGATTGAGTTATAAGCTGGTAAAACGGGCATCAGGGACCAGGTTTAGTTGGTTTAGAGTTTTAAAAGTTCGATACAAGAGCCTAAGCATTAAAATAAAAGCAGTCTAAAACCGTTAATGCTTAGACCCTTAAACAAAAGATAACACATGGCAAGAATTATTGGCGTAGCAAATCAGAAAGGCGGTGTGGGCAAAACGACTTCCGCTATTAACCTGGCGGCAAGCTTTGCAGTATTGGAATATAAAACACTGTTGGTAGATGCCGATCCACAGGCAAACAGTACTACAGGTGTGGGATTTGACCTGCATAATATTACCAACAGCCTTTATGACTGTATGGTAAATAATGTACCTGCAACAGACGTGATTCTGAAAAGTGAGATCCCTAATCTTGACCTGATCCCATCTCACATTGACCTTGTGGGTGCGGAAATAGAAATGATCAACTACCCGAACAGGGAAGTATTGATGAAAAGCATATTGGAACCGGTAAAGGATAACTACGACTTTATTGTAATAGACTGCTCTCCTTCCCTTGGTATCATTACCGTGAACGCTTTAGTAGCGGCACACAGTGTAATGGTGCCTGTACAGTGCGAGTTCTTCGCCCTGGAAGGTTTGGGTAAATTATTAAATACGATCAAGATCGTTCAGAGCCGTCTGAACCCTGACTTGCAGATAGAAGGCATCTTGATGACCATGTATGATGGCCGTCTGCGCCTGTGCAACCAGGTGGTAAGCGAGGTAAGAAGGCACTTTGACGATCTGGTATTCTCTACCATCATTCACCGCAATACAAGGCTAAGCGAAGCACCAAGTGTGGGCAAGCCGGTTATATTGTACGATGCAGAAAGTAAAGGATCGGTTAACTATCTGAACCTGGCTAAGGAAATTCTGCAAAAGAATGATATGACGAAGATGACCAATGAAGAGAGGATTATAGAATAGTGGTAGGTTACCGGTTACCAGCTAGCCGGTTAACCAGTAACGATTTTTCACTTATAAATTAAACGACTAAGTACAAATGTCTGCTCCAAAACAAAGTAATAAAGAGGCTTTAGGTAAAGGGATACGATCATTACTTCAAAACATTGATTCAGATCTGAAGACTGCAACCGGCAGCAATCTGAAATCAAATGTGGTAGAACAAGCTACGGGTATTACACGTATTGCGCTTGATCAGATCCAGATCAATCCTAAAAACCCAAGAAAAGATTTTGAAGAGCAGGCGTTGAACGAACTGGCAGCTTCCATCAAGCTGCACGACATTATTCAGCCACTTACTGTAAGTAAATTAGCTAGCGGTAAATACCAACTGATAGCAGGTGAGCGCCGTTTCCGTGCGTCTAAAATAGCCGGGCTGAAAGATGTACCTGCATATATACGCCAGGCAAACGACCAGGAGCTGCTGGAATTGGCCTTGCTGGAAAACTTACAGCGTGAAGACCTGAATGCGATAGAGATCGGCCTTAGTTACAAACGTATGATGGATGAGCTGAGCTATACGCAAGAGCAGGTAGCTGAGCGCATGGGCAAAGAAAGAAGTACGGTAACCAACTACATCCGCCTGCTGAAATTGCCACCAGACATTCAGCTAGCAGTACGTAATGGCGGCATCAGTATGGGCCATGCACGTGCATTGGTAAACATAGATACAGTAGATAAACAACTATACGTTTTTGCAGAAATAAAAGACAAAGGCCTTAGCGTACGCCAGACTGAAGACCTGGTTCGCAAGCTGTACAAAGAAGGCCCGGCCGATGTTAAAGTTGCTGCAAAATCAGACCTGCCTCCTGCCTACAAGAGAATAGAGGATAATTTAGCATCACATTTTTCCACTAAGGTAAAAATGAGCCATAGCAAAAAAGGTTATGGCAGCATTACAATAGAGTATTTTTCATTACAGGAACTGAACAAGATCCTGGAACAAATGAATGTACAGGCTAGCTAAATTAATCATGTATCTGAAGAAGTTTTTCATATCGCTAATGCTCTGCATGGGCCTGTGTTTGTCTGTCTTTTCTCAGACAAAACAGCAACTGTCGCAGACCTCATTATTTGATTCTACCAAACACCCACACGACACGCTTACGCACCTTGCTGCACCTCCTGTAAAAAAGGATTCGACTATTGTTGTAAAGAAAAAAGAGGTGCACGATCCGCGTAAAGCAACTATCCGCTCTGCTATACTGCCGGGCTGGGGACAGGCGTACAATAAAGAATATTGGAAAATACCGATCGTTTACGGCGCGTTATCTATTCCCGTTATCACGTTTGTATTTAACAACACTTGGTATAAACGCACAAGAGACGCATACACCATTCTTATAAACCAGGATTCTGCCCACTACGGTGATATCTACGGCGACCTTGCCCGGTACGACACACGCACCTTGCAAAATGCGAGAAACCAGTACAGGCGCGACAGGGATTATTCCGTGCTGTGGTTCCTTATACTCTGGGGTGTGAATGTTGTTGACGCGACGGTATTTGGTCACCTCAAACATTTTGATGTAAGCGATGACCTGAATGTACAGGTAAACCCGACATTCAACAATGTTACTAAATCTCCGGGGTTAAGTTTTGTTGTCAACTTTAAAGAAAAGACGCCCCGAAAACAAATAAATGACTGGTAGTTTTCCGGTGATTTATCTTTGTCTTCATTCCACTTTCATATAAACTAACTTCTAAATTTTTGTCAATGAAAATAGCATTAATCGGCTACGGTAAAATGGGCCAGGCAATTGAAGAGATAGCAGTAGCGAAAGGCCACGAGATTGTTTTAAAGATCCACATTGACAATACCAGTGAGTTTACTACAGCAGCAGTACAAAAAGCAGATGTAGCTATAGAGTTTACAGGCCCGCATAGCGCTGTTGAAAATATAAAAAGATGTCTCGATGCAGGCGTTCCTGTTATTAGCGGTTCTACCGGCTGGCTGGCGCAATGGGATGAAGTAAAAAACTATTGCGACGAAAAACAGGGTGGCCTTTTATATGCGAGCAATTTCAGCATAGGTGTAAACCTTTTCTTTGAGCTGAACAAAACACTTGCCCGCCTGATGCAGCCACATACAGACTATAATGTGGAGATGACGGAGATACATCATACGCAAAAGAAAGATGCGCCAAGCGGTACAGCTATCACTTTGGCTGAGCAGATACTGGAAAACAGCACTATTAAAAAGCATTGGGTCAATCACATCAGTGATAGCGAAAATGAATTGGAGATCCTGAGTGAACGTATCGATCCGGCGCCGGGTACACATAAAGTAAAATATACTTCCGCTATAGATGATATCGAGATCATACATACTGCCCATAACCGCCAGGGATTTGCAGGCGGCGCAGTACTTGCCGCCGAATTTATGAAAGGCAAAAAAGGCATTTATACGATGAAGGAAGTGTTGGGACTATAGTATGTACGAGGTACTAAGTACAAAGTACCAGTGTTCGATACACCAATATGTATGATAAAAGCAAAAGGAGTAGTTGATTATTGATCAACTACTCCTTTTGCTTTTATCATTTTCTTCCGCGTTTTCTGTGTTTTCTGCGAGAAAATCTCTTCGTATTCTTCGTAGCTTATTCACGATTACCGATTCATGGCTATAAGCCAAACGCCAGGCCTGCTTTAAACTGGAACGCCGGTATGTTCTGGCTTGTATTGGTAAATCCTGACAATGCAAAATTGGTAGCGCCGTAATCAACCCCTAGGTCCAATATCCCCAATTTCAGCCCCACGCCTGCATCCCATGTAGCACAGGATTTTTTCTGGTCATTATTGTTGGCAAAAGCCACCCCACCGTCTGCCTTCAGGTATATCTTTTTTGCTAAAATGTATTGGCGGATGCCAAGTTTAACCGGCGTAAGAGATAAGTCGCGCGCCTCGGGTCTTTTAGCCTTGTACGCATCCTCTACTTTATAACGGTCATAGCCAATAGTTCCGGTTAAAAAAGTTCTACCCCACCCTAATCCGGCCCCAGCTTCTGCACCAAGTCCAAATTTGTAGGCATCCCGGAAGTTTCCTCCTGAAGGTGAGTTATATTGCAAATGACCGAAAATGAAAAAAAGACGTTGCGCTTTCAGGTTGGTCGCAGCCAAGCACAGGCCTGCGCTGAGGAATAAAAGGGTTAGTTTGGATTTCATGCAATTTTTTTCGACGTCAAAGAAACATAGTATTGAGTATATAACCAACATCCGTTATTTTTAAAGATAAAACCCCACCTTTGCACCATGCTTTCTAAGAAAACTCAATATGCGTTCCAGGCACTTATGTACCTGGCACAAAAAAAAGATGAGGGGCCTGTATTAATTGCAGAAATCGCCAAGAAGAAGAAGATTCCACTAAAGTTCCTGGAAAATATATTACTGGAGCTTAAAAAAGGTGGAGTGCTGGATAGTAAAAAAGGAAAAGGCGGCGGCTATTTTTTTGCAGCGCCTCCTTCCAAGATTTACTTAGCCAAGATCATGCGCTTGCTGGAAGGGCCGATTGCGTTGCTTCCCTGCGTGAGCCTTAATTTTTATCAAAAATGCAAGAACTGCGATGAAAAGTTCTGTGGCCTTAATAAAGTGATGAGTGAAGTGAGAGATGCCTCTTTGTCTATTTTAGAGAATAAGACGGTGTCTGACCTGGCGGGATTGACTTTGTAGTATATAAAGTAAATAGGGTATATAAAGCATATATGGTTTGAACACATTATATACTTTATATACCCTATTTACTTTATAAACCTTATTTACTTTCTTCCAGATTTTCCAGCATATCCGCTGTCATACGCTCCAGGTCATACTCAGGTTTCCAGCCCCAATCTCTTGCAGCCACGCTATCGTCTATGCTTTGTGGCCAGCTATCTGCGATCGCCTGCCTGTAATCTGGCTGGTAGTTGATCTCAAATTCCGGTATATGTTTTTTAATCGCCTGCGCTATCTCTTTTGGCGAGAAGCTGATCGCAGACAAATTATAAGAAGTTCGTACGCTAATATTTTCTACAGGAGCTTCCATTAGCTCTATCGTTGCACGGATAGCATCCGGCATATACATCATGGGCAGGTAAGTATCTTCTCTCAGGAAGCATTCATATTTTTTATCTGACAATGCCTCATGGTAGATCTCAACGGCGTAATCCGTTGTGCCACCACCCGGCGCTGACTTATAACTAATCAGGCCCGGATAACGCAGGCTTCTTACGTCCACACCATAACGCTGGTGGTAATAGTTACACCAGAACTCACCTGCATATTTACTGATGCCATACACCGTTGTTGGCTCAATGATCGTTTGCTGCGGGCAATTTACCTTTGGTGAGGTTGGCCCAAACACAGCAATACTGCTCGGCCAGTATATTTTATGCAGTTTCTCTTCACGTGCTATATCCAACACATTCAGCAGGCTCTGCATATTCAGACTCCATGCCAGATTAGGGTTCTTCTCCCCTGTTGCGGATAAGATCGCTGCCAATAAATAAACCTGTGTAATATTTTGCCTCAGGATCAGCACATGCAACATCTCTTTATTCATTACATCCAGGCTTACATACGGGCCAGTCCCTTTCAGCAATTCGTTCTCTTCGCGAAGGTCCGCAGCCAGCACATTTGTATTACCATATATTTTACGCAGCGCCAGGGTTAATTCTACACCTATCTGGCCGCTTGCACCAATAACTAAGATCTTTTCTTTTATAGCCGACATCGTTGTAAGGATTTACTTATGAGGCAACAAAGAAATAAAATAATAACACACGTTCGCATCATTGGGCGCGGATTTATATTCTGTTAACAGAAAAAAGCCGTTTTTCCCGCCCACGCAATCGTTCGCGTGCGCTCACACAAACGATCGCGTGAAAATCTTAACTTTGCGCCATGATACCAGAATTTTTAAAAGACTTATTCAAAAACCAGTCTTACAATCCAGATAATTTTTTCCTCATTGCAGGACCATGTGTTGTAGAAAGTGAGGAACTGTTAGAAGAAGTTGCTTCAAAGGTTTCCGCGATCTGTAAAAGACTGGAGATCCCATACGTATTCAAAGCCAGCTACCGTAAAGCAAACAGGACCAGCGCTACCTCATTCACCGGTATAGGTGATGAAGCGGCCATGCAGTTATTACAGAAAATTGGGGCAAAATATCATTTGCCAACCACATCCGACATACATGCGCATGACGAAGCGGCCCCGGCAGCTAAGTATGTAGACATTCTACAGATACCGGCTTTCCTTTGCAGGCAGACCGATCTGCTGATCGCTGCGGCGGAAACAGGTAAAATAGTAAACGTAAAGAAAGGGCAGTTTCTTAGCGGGCCGTCTATGAAGTTTGCTGTTGACAAAATTCAAAAAGCAGGCAACAACAAAATTATCCTGACTGAGCGCGGTACTACTTTTGGCTACCAGGACCTGGTAGTGGACTATCGCAACATTCCGTGGATGCAAGAACATGGTGTACCTGTGGTTATGGACTGTACACACTCGTTACAGCAGCCTAACCAGACTACCGGCGTTACGGGAGGCAATCCTCAACTGATCGGTACTATTGCTAAAGCAGCTATTGCTACAGGCGCAGACGGCTTGTTTATAGAAACGCATCCGAACCCTGCCGTAGCAAAAAGTGACGGGGCAAATATGCTGAGATTAGACTTGCTGGAAGGTTTACTGGAGCAACTGGTGAAACTGAGGAAGGCGGTAATATAATTGTTCAATTGTTTTATTGATAAATTGTTGAGGCGTTGTAAGCAATTACAGCGCTTCTTTTTTTGATGCCAGCGGAGTTTTTTGAAAACACATAGGGACATAGGAAAGACATAGGCCACATAGATTTTTTTCACCACATAGCAGCATAGGTACATAGATGATTTTATATCTTTTTATAAATAGCAATGCTTGATCCAATCAAGAGAGCATAGAACACATAGCAGAGCCGCTTCGCGACTCTTGGAGATTTTTTTGCGAAATTTATGCGCCTTTGCGTGAAAATTCTTTGGTGAACTCCAGGGATCTTAGAGTCTTTGTGGCACATTTCAAATTTTAAATCTCAAATTTCAAATCCATTAATCTTCCTTTATCTGCGGCATTACCAGTGTCTCGTCCTGTACGCTTAATGCACTTGGCACGATACCGAATTCTTTTTTGAATGCACCTGCAAAGTGGCTTAGATTGGTATAGCCTACGAGCAGGCCAACTTCTTTAATCGAGTGGTTGCCTTCTATTACAAGTGCGCGGGCGCGCTTCATCCTGTTCTTCTGATAATATTCGTAAATAGGGTAACCGTATAATGCTTTAAAATCTTTCTTTAGTTTGGTAGGGCTCATCGCACACAGTTTTGCTAACTCCTCTATTACAGGCGGTGCTTTTGAGTAGTTTTTCATCAATTGTGCTTCCGCCTTCATCAGGCGATTGATCTCATCATCAGTCAACTTAAAAGACTGCTGCTGCGATTCCATGCGTTTCATAAACTTCTGTACAAAATGCTCTATGAGCAACATGCACCTGTTTGTTGTAAACGTAAAAGGTAATGGATGCGATGCCCGCTGTTCCAGCAATGCATCCAGCAGTACACGGCAGTCAGCATCTATCGGCTCTATAACGCCGTTCTTTACCAGTTGTGAGAAATAATTGCTCAGAAAAGATTCCACCATCTGCGGGCCATAGTATTGCAACAGGTGTTGCTTTTCCAATATGATCTTGACGGAGCGAATACGAATGCCTGCTGGCATAATAAACTTAGAGCTTACCTGGCTATTGGTTAGTAATACGATATTCTGATGCATGTGAAACAAGTGTTCCGCATGATTATCTGATAACTTATACGGCAGGCTGTCGCTGACTACTTCGTTGAACTGTAGTACATAAAACAAGGAACGCCCCGGCCTCCTGTTCAGCACTAATGTGCTTCGCAAAGTAACATCGGAAAGCATAACAGACATGCCATCAGACAGGTTGAGCACTTTCACATACCCATGTCCATACCTTGCCGGAATAGCGATCTCACTGCCATGCACAGGTGTTTTGTACACTTCTGCAAGCGCCTGTAAGACTTCCATATAGTTGTTGCTATTGTACTTAACTTCTATCACTGAAGCAGGGTTTACCAGGTTATACCGATCAGTTCAATTTAGCTGGTGATTGGCCGAATACTTTTTTATAAGCCTGCACAAAACTATTTACATTTTCATAACCAAGCTCTGCACTCACCTGTTTTAGTGTATATTTTCTTGAAACCAGCATCGCTTTGGCTTTATGCATGCGGTGTTTTTGAAAATACTGGTACACAGATAATCCAAACACTTCTTTGAAGCTGCTCTTTAGTTTTGTCTGGCTCATAGCCATCATCTTTGCCAATTTATTGATGCCTGGCGGAACAGCAAAATTGCTTAATAATACCAGCTCCACTTCCTTCATTCGTTTAATGTCGGCAGATGATAGTCTTGGGTGAATGACATCGCTATCCATTTTGATGGTAAGATTGGCAAAGAAACGTTCTATCAGCAACATTACCCTGTTTTGCAGATGCATCACCTGGTAACGGTTGTCGCTGCAGTCTGTAATTGCTTCCCGCAACAGTTGCTTATACTCCTTATCCATCGGCTCATAATTAAAAGCCTTTATTTTTAGTGCAAGAAATTTTTTGATGTTTTCGCCGGCAGGCTCATGCCCAAGCAGGTCATTCAGCCATTGCTCGCTTAGCAGGATGTTCAGGCTGCGTATTATCGCGCCCTTTGTTTCATAAAACATCCAGTCAAAGTTGGTAGACGTAAAACTAACAGCCGATTTTGCAGTATTGATCCCCTGTTGTCCGCCCTCATCTCCTACCTCGTCAAAGCGCAGTACAAAATAGTTATCATCTGTTCGTTTTCGCTGAAATAAGGCATCCTGCTTTACTCTATAGTCACCAATGAGGCATTGGAGACCGTTGGGTAAACGGTACATTTTGATCTTGCCTTCTCCGTAAAACTCTGGCAATACCAATTCATTATTCGTGTACCTGGTTTTAAAGATGCGTGAATAATGTTTTAACAGGTCGTCGTAATCTGTATGGTTGTACTCTATCTTAAGTGCTGTAGGGGAATTCAAATTCAATATTTACAGGTATTTCAAAGGATTACGCTTCGCTGAGAGGATATATCTTTTGATATTTAGCCAAAACGCCATAATCATATAGATGACGATAGGTGACCCCATGGTGAGGAAAGAAATATAAATAAACCACATGCGAATACGGGAAGTAGCAATCCCCAATTTGTCGCCGATAGCAGCACATACGCCAAACGCCTGCCATTCTATAAACTGCCTGAATTTATTCATATATGCAATTTAGAAAACCTTACTCTAAATATATGCATTTATGTTATTATACATTTCCTAACTATTGAGTTAATCCTTTTACAAAAATTACTGAAAAAACGATTGCTTTTGAAAACTCATTTTCTCAAACCTTTGTTTTGACGTAAATTCGCATCGCAATTAGGGCAAATGTTACAATTACATGACATTTATCTCCCCTAAATAATTGAAAAACAAGAGGCCCGTCCGGGAAGTTGAGCTTGTCTTACAAAGGCAGAAAAAAGACACTGTGTGGCCGTCGGGCTGAATGAAACAGGAATCGTAACTATAAAATAGAATAGATTATGGCATTTGATATTGAAATGATCAAAAGTGTATATGCATCGATGCCCGCAAAGGTAGACGCTGCACGTAAAGCACTGGGAAGGCCTTTAACGTTGGCTGAAAAAATCTTATTTGCCCACCTGCACACAGACCAGTCACTGCAGAATTTTGAAAGAGGCAAGAACTATGTAGATTTCGCTCCTGACCGTGTAGCTATGCAAGATGCAACTGCACAAATGGCGCTGTTGCAGTTTATGCAAGCGGGGCGTCCTAAAGTAGCCGTTCCTTCCACAGTACACTGCGATCACCTTATCACAGCCAAAGTAGAAGCGAAAGAAGACCTTGAAAGAGCGGTAAACGAAAGCCGTGAAGTATATGACTTCCTGGCTTCCGTATCTAACAAATATGGCATCGGTTTCTGGAAACCGGGCGCTGGTATCATTCACCAGGTAGTGTTGGAAAACTACGCATTCCCTGGCGGTATGATGATCGGTACAGACTCCCACACTGTAAATGCAGGTGGCCTGGGCATGATCGCTATCGGTGTTGGTGGTGCAGATGCATGTGATGTAATGGCAGGTTTGCCATGGGAACTGAAATGGCCTAAACTAATCGGTGTAAAACTGACTGGTAAGCTGAATGGCTGGACAGCTCCTAAAGACGTTATCTTAAAAGTTGCCGGTATCCTTACTGTAAAAGGTGGTACAGGCGCTATTGTAGAATATTTTGGAGAAGGCGCTACTAGCATGAGCTGTACCGGTAAAGGCACTATCTGTAACATGGGTGCTGAAATAGGTGCTACTACTTCTACATTCGGTTATGACGAAAGCATGGCGCGTTACCTGCAGGCTACCGGCCGCGCAGACGTAGCTGAGCTGGCAAACCAGGTAAAAGAACACCTGACAGCAGATGCTGAAGTGTACGCAAATCCTGAAAAATACTTTGACCAGGTGATCGAAATCAACCTGAGCGAATTGGAACCACACCTGAACGGACCATTCACTCCGGACCTGGCTACACCAATCTCTAAAATGAAAGAAGCTGCTGCAGCAAACGGCTGGCCTACAAAAGTAGAAGTAGGTCTGATCGGTAGCTGTACCAACTCTTCTTACGAAGATATCAGCCGCGCAGTAAGCCTGGCTAAACAGGTAAAAGCAAAAGGCCTGAAAACAAAAGCAGAATTTACAATTACACCGGGTTCTGAGCAGGTACGTTTCACTATTGACAGAGACGGTTTCCTTGATACATTCTCTGAAATAGGTGCAAAAGTATTTGCAAACGCATGTGGCCCTTGTATCGGTATGTGGGACAGAATGGGCGCAGACAAACAAGAGAAGAACACTATCGTTCACTCTTTCAACAGGAACTTCGCAAAACGTGCAGATGGTAACCCGAACACTTTTGCATTCGTAGCTTCCCCTGAATTGGTAACAGCACTGGCTATAGCAGGTGACCTTACTTTTAACCCGCTTACAGACACGCTGGTAAACGAAAAAGGTGAGCAAATAAAACTGGACCCACCATCTGGCGATGAATTGCCGACTAAAGGCTTCGCAGTAGATGATCCGGGCTTCCAGGCTCCTGCAGCAGATGGCAGCGGCATAAAAGTAGAGGTATCTCCTACTTCTAACCGTTTACAACTGTTAGATCCTTTTGCACCTTGGGAAGGCACAGACCTGAAAGGCTTGAAACTGCTGATCAAAGCAAAAGGTAAATGTACGACTGACCACATCTCCATGGCTGGCCCATGGTTGAAATATCGCGGTCACCTGGACAACATTTCTAACAACCTGTTGATCGGTGCAGTAAACTTCTTCAACGAGAAAACAGACAACGTTAAGAACGAATTGACTGGTGAATACGGCGCAGTACCAGCTACACAGCGTGCTTACAAAGCAGCAGGTATCGGTACGATCGTTGTAGGTGACGAAAACTATGGTGAAGGTTCAAGCCGCGAACACGCAGCAATGGAACCACGTCACTTAGGCGTTCGCGTGGTATTGACAAAATCATTTGCACGTATCCACGAAACAAACCTGAAAAAACAAGGTATGTTGGCGTTGACATTTGCAGACAAAAATGATTATGACAAAATCCAGGAAGATGATTCAATCGACGTAAATGGTTTGACTACGTTCGCTCCTGGTAAACAATTGGAGTTGGTATTGCATCATAAAGATGGTTCTACAGACACTATTCTTGCAAACCATACGTACAATGCACAGCAGATCGAATGGTTCAAAGCCGGTGGTGCATTGAACATCATCCGCAAACAAGTTGCAGCAAACTAATACAGTTTTATAGTTATTTAGTAACATGCCCGTCCTTGTGACGGGCATGTTTGTTTTTATAATCATTCTATTCAGAAGATTCTTTTGTCAGTTTGCTAAAGCAAACTGCAATGAAAGGTTTGTTCCTGTGCTTAGCGCTTGTCCCAATAGCATTGTTGGAATCCTCTCCCCTTTGTGATATTATTAAAATGATTGCACCCCAACAGCCTCATTCACGATTACCGGATCACGATTCGCGCCCATTTTCTCATTACATTTCTTATCTTCCCTACACTCTTTATAAATGCTTTATCATGAAAAAACCTTTATTGCTTTCTTTTCTCTTTAGCTGTAGTCTTCTTCTCTCCTTTGCACAAAAGAAAAATGCCCTGAAGATAATTGCATACTACGCCGGAGATTCAGTACAGATCAATAAATATCCTATAGAAAAATTGAGCCACCTCATTTTTAGTTTCGGGCATTTAAAAGGGGATTCTTTTCATCTCAATAAAAAGGGCGATACCATACTGCTGCAGAATATGGTTGCACTTAAAGCACGTAACCCTAAGATGAAAGTATTATTATCACTTGGCGGTTGGGGCGGTTGTGAAAAATGTTCACCTGTTTTCTCAAGTGCAGCCAGCAGGACAACATTTGCCAATTCCGTTAAAAAGACGCTTATAGATTTCAATGCAGATGGTATAGACCTGGATTGGGAATATCCCGCTATTACAGGATTCCCCGGGCATGCTTATATGGATGCGGATAAAGATAATTTCACTGCACTCGTAAAAGAATTACGACGTGTGTTGGGTAAAACATATACGATCAGTTTTGCAGCAGGCGGCTTTGTTACTTACCTGCAAAAATCCATCGACTGGAAACCTGTAATGGATAATGTAGATTTCGTGAACCTGATGACGTATGACCTGGTATCTGGTTTTAGTACTATTGCCGGGCATCATACTCCGCTGTATTCCACTAAGGCATTCCCCGAATCAGTCGACAGGGCCGTGCGTTATCTTGATTCTATTCATATTCCGCTGAAAAAGGTGGTGATTGGTGCTGCATTCTATGCCCGCTTATTTGAAACAAAAGATACCATAGATAATGGGCTAAACAGAAGCGCAGCATTCAAACGTGGTGTTTCTTATAAAAGTTTTGATACAACACTTAGCACAGCAAACGGCTATCATTACTACTGGGATAAAGTGGCGCAAGCGCCTTATTCATTTAACCCTACAACCCGGCTGTTTGCTACTTACGACAATGAAAGATCCATTGAGCTAAAGACACAGTATGCCCTCCGCAAACGTTTATATGGCATTATGTTCTGGCAGCTACGTGATGATAAAATGGCCGACGGATTATTGGATGTAATGTATAAAACGGCGAATAAGTAAATTGTTGCATTGTTATACATCAATCATCCCAGTCTCCCGACTGGGATGCCGTGGTTGATCGACTCCGTCGATCATTCGACAGAGTCGAAAAAACAATACATCCCAGTCGGAGACTGGGATGATAATCAAATATAACAATGCAGCAATGTAACCATTATCCTATCTTAGTGCCCAAGTGAAAAGCCTATGGCGCAGGATAATTCCCTTTTGAAGAAAGTAGTTGTTGCAAACATTATAGCAGAAACAAAAGATACCAGCACTTTTGAATTACAGCCACTAGACGGCTGGCAGCCGGACTATGAGGCGGGTCAGTTCATTACACTTGTTTTTAATAATGGTCTCCACGAAGACAGGCGCTCCTACTCTTTTTCCTCAGCGCCGCTATTAGGCGAACCAATGCGCATTACTGTAAAGCGGGTGGAGAATGGTGAATATTCCCGCTATATGCTTGACCATATTCAAAAGGGTGATATACTGTTGACTTCCGGCATTTCAGGCCGCTTTACACTACCGGCAGAGACACAGGTAAAACAGTTATTCTTTATTGCAGCAGGCAGTGGTATTACACCTGTTTTTTCCCTTTTGAAAACAGCTTTGCAAACGACCTTGTTACCTGTAACATTGATTTATAGTAACAGAACAATTGGCGATACTATTTTTTTCAATCGCCTGGTAGCGCTGAAAGAAGCGTATGGAGACAGGCTGCACATCGAATTTTTATATAGTACACATGCTGACATCAAACAGAAGAGACTAAGCAACTGGTTGTTGCTACAGCTCCTACCCTTGTTAGTGAAAAGTTCGCTGCGCGATTGTCTTTTCTATATCTGCGGCCCTTTTGATTATATGCAGATGATCACGATCACACTGCTGACAGAAGGTACGCCTAAAGAAAATATCCGCAAGGAGAACTTCAGTACGCTACCTCCCGTTATTAAAAACAAACCGCCGGATACAGATGCGCACAATGTAGAGATACATATTAACCACCAGTCCTATAATGTAGCGGTGCAATACCCTCATTCAATATTGGCTGCTGCCAAAGCAAAGGGGATTGTATTGCCTTATAGCTGTGAAGCTGGCCGCTGCGGCAGTTGTGCTGCAACCTGTACAGAAGGAAAAGTCTGGATGGCATATAATGAAGTACTGGTAGACGAGGAGACAGAACAAGGACGTATATTGACCTGCCAGGGATACCCGGTAAGCGGGGATGTGAAGATCAGCTTTTAATGTACGATGTAAAGAAAAGTACGAGGTACAAAGTACGGATTGATGAATCTTTGTGTCTTTACGCCTTGGTGGCTAATTTCAAATATCAAATTATAAATTTCAAATTCAAATGATCAGCTATAATCCGAAGAAATGGTTAGTGTACATCGTTCGTTTTCCAAAGGCGGATACTTTTAGGAAAATACTGCCGTTGCTGATCTTTATGTGCATTTACTCCTATGCGATCACTTACCTGGAAATAAACTATTGGAAACTTTCGCAAAACAGTAACCTGAAGAATGTTTTGCTGATGCATAACCTGCTTGGCTTTGCTATTTCGATGTTGCTGGTCTTTCGTACAAATACGGCGTATGACCGCTGGTGGGAAGGGCGCAAATTATGGGGCAGCCTGGTAAATAATAGCCGCAACCTTGCGATTAAACTAAATGCTTTTCTGCCAAATGATGATGATAAGACGCGTACTTTTTTCAAAACGTTGATCCCCCGTTTTGCACAGGAACTACAGGCGCACTTGCAGAACGAGGCTACAAGACTGGAGCTGGACGATAAGCCGCATCCTGAAATTCCCAACTTTGATACCAGTAAGCATGTACCGGCACAGGTAGCTACGCTGATGATGAATAAGATCAACTGGCTCTATAAGCAAGGACAGATAACCGGTGATCAGCTAATCATTCTCAATGGCGAAATACAATCTTTTATGGATGTATGTGGCGCGTGTGAGCGTATTAAAAACACACCCATCCCCTTCTCCTATAGTGTGTTCATCAAAAAATTTACTTTCATCTATATCCTTACACTTCCGGTTGGGCTCTGCTTTAGCCTCGGTTACCTCACAGTACCCGTTGTTGCTATTATCTTATATGTTCTGGGGAGTTTGGAAATCATTGCAGAAGGTATTGAAGACCCTTTCGGACGGGATGAAAATGACCTCCCAATGGACCGGATGGCAGCCAACATCAAAAAAAATATTGCAGAGATCCTCGCTTAAAGCTTCTTTTCCCTCCTTTTAAATCAATTAGTTACAAGTTCCTTTACTTGTACAGGATTCCCTTTTGCAATCTTTTAAGAAAAAAATGTCTATAGTTTTAATTAAACGTTTGTTTAAATCAAACAAATGTTTAATTTTGTTCCCGAAATTCTAAAATAATGAGTGCTGACAAGCGGGAACATATTATTAATACAGCAATTGAGCTGTTTGCAGTGAAGGGCTTTGAGGGGACGTCTATTCGGGATCTTGCCGCTACGGCTGGTGTAAACCTGGCAATGATCAACTATTATTTTGGTTCAAAAGAGAAATTATTTGAAAGCATAATAGACCATAAAGCGGCTTACTCTCGTGATGCGCTGGCATCTATCGCCAACGATGCATCCATGACGCAGATGCAAAAAATGGATCGCGTTATTGAAAACTACGTAGAGAAAATTTTTTCCAACAGGCATTTCCACAGGGTGATCTACCAGGAGATCATGCTAAGCAATCGTACGCAACTGAAGGACCACATTATTAATGTGATCATGAAGCCAAACATGCTTGCCATAAAGGGCATTTTCCAGGCTGGCATTGACAGTGGTGAATTTAAAGATGACATTGATGTGGGCTTAACTGCTATCTCCCTTATGGGAACCATTAACCAGATCGCGTTATCAAAAACGTATTGCATAAAGATCCTTGAGAAGGGAGATAATTATGTCCCTTATGAGGATGAAGAATTTAAAGAACGGGTAACTACCCACTTGAAAAAACTACTTCGCTCTCACTTATTGAAATAGTAACAAATAACATAAAACTGAAAATAGAAAATAAGGTATGGAAAATCAGGTAACCCAGAGTAAAAAGAAAAAATCACCGGTAAGAATGATCGTGATTATTATTCTGCTGGTGGCGGGCGCCATTTACGGGTTTAAAAAGATCTCATTTGCCCTGGCACATGAGAGCACTGACAACGCGCAGGTTGAAACACAGATCAGCCCTGTGCTGCCACGTGTAGCCGGCTATGTAAAAAACATTGCTGTTAATGATTATGACAGCGTTAAGGCAGGACAACTGCTGGTAGAATTGGATGACGCGGAACTGCAAACACAATTATTGCAAATGGAAGCTGATTTGAAAGCTTCTGAAGCAGATATTCAAAATGCGAAAGCTTCATTGAACAGCACCGTTGTTTCTTTGGACGTAAATAAAGGCACTATTAACCTGAACAATGTAAAGGTTAAACAGGCTGAGGAAGATTACAACCGTAACAAAAACCTGTTTGCTGACCAGGCTATTACTAAAAAGCAACTGGATGACAGCCGTTTTGCTTATGAGCAGGCTACGCAACAGGTAAAGAACAGCCAGAGCGATCTTACTTCTGCCCAGAGCAAAATATCAGTGATCGATGCTGCACTTAAAAAAGCAGAAGCTTCACTAGATGCTAAAAAAGCAGCTATTGAACAACAAAAGCTGAAGATCTCTTACACTAAGATCTTCGCACCTATGAGCGGTAAAATTGGTAAGCGCAATATTTCTGCAGGCCAGTTTGTACAAACAGGTACCCCACTGTTTTCTATCGTGAACGATACGACTTACTGGGTTGTAGCCAACTTTAAGGAAACACAGATCAAGAAATTCCACGAAGGTATGCAGGTAGAGATAGAGCTGGACGCTTATCCTGATCAGAAGATCGAGGGTTCTATAGCCAGCTTAAGTGAAGCAACAGGCGCACGTTTTTCCCTGTTACCTCCAGACAATGCAAGTGGCAACTTCGTAAAAGTTACACAGCGCGTACCGGTAAAAATTGCGATAAAAGATATTGATAAATACAGGAACATATTACGTGCAGGCTTAAGCGCTGATGTGGTAGTACCGGTAAAATAAATTATATGTCCGCGAAAGGATTTGCAAAGTTTATAATTGTAATAACCACGGTTTCCGCCGCTGTTATGGAGCTCATCGATACGTCTATCGTAAACGTTGCGCTCACAGACATGGCCGGTAGCCTGGGGGTTAGCATAGAAGATATAAGCTGGGTAATCACATCATACGCGATCGCCAACGTAATCATTATTCCATTAACAGGTTTCCTTGCCGAATATTTCGGACGAAAGAATTACTATCTCGTCTCGATGATCATATTCACGCTTGCGTCTTATATGTGTGCGCAATCGACAGGGCTGGTCGAAATCATTGTTTGGCGTTTTGTTCAGGGTGTAGGCGGTGGTGCCTTATTATCCACTTCACAGGCTATCCTGTTTGATGCCTTCGAGCCGCAGGACAGGCCGGTTGCCTCCGGCTTATTTGGGATGGGCCTTGTATTAGGTCCTACACTTGGGCCTACATTGGGGGGTTACATTATTGAGCATACTAGCTGGCCTATGATCTTTATGATCAATATACCAGTAGGTATAGTAGCTACAATACTGACTTATACGTTCATTGACAAAAAGCCTAATGAGGGCAAGAACAAGAAGAATATTCATATTGACTATAACGGTATTATACTTCTCGCAGCAGGTATCGGGTGTTTACAGTTCGTACTGGAACGTGGTGAATCGGAAGACTGGTTTAGCAGCAATGCGATCAGGATCTGCTCTGTTATAGCTGCAGTAGCATTAGTAGGCTTTATCTGGTATGAATTACGGATCAAAAACCCGGCAGTGAACCTGAGGGTACTGGGTAACCGGAACCTTGCATTCACTACCATCTTTACATTCGTAACAGGTCTGGGCTTGTTTACATCCGTATTCGTTTATCCTGTATTGGCGCAGCGTGTACTTGGTTACACTGCGTATGAAACAGGTGTGGCGCTCTTACCTCCTACCCTTATAGGTGTGTTTATGATGCCGGTCATAGGGCGAGCCATGGCAAAGGGGGTGCCGAGTATCCCATTTGTTGTAATGGGGCTTTCACTATTCGCTGCATACTGCTGGCTTACCTCTACGCTAAGCCCGGATGTAGGTAAATGGGCGTTTTTCTTCCCGCTGGCTTTACGTGCATTTGGTATGTCTATGGTACAGTTACCACTGATTAACCAGGCGGTGGCAGGGTTAGAGCCAAAAGATTATGCATCGGGCATTGCCTTGAATAATATGATCAGGCAGTTGGGTGGTGCATTCGGTATTGCGCTGGCAAATAACTACATCGCGCACCGTTACGCACAACACAGATCTGACCTGGTAGCAAACCTGACAGAAGGCGCTGCCAACTTTACCAATACAACGAATACTATAGCACAGGGACTGGTAGGTAAAACAGGAACTGATATTGCTTCTGCTACGCATACAGCGCAGGCTATGATCAGTAATATGGTGGACAGGCAGGCTTACTATTTGTCATACCTGGATACGTTCCGGTTGATCTCATTATTCTTTATTGCGGTAATACCATTGGTTGTATTCTTAAAGACAAAAAAGAAATCAGCAGAAGAGCAGGCGGCGGTTAAAGCTGCAATGGCCGAGTCTCATTAAAATAAACTAGTGATGAAAAAGATATTTATTATAACAACAACTGTTTTACTTGCAAATGCTTCTTTTGGGCAGGTGCAGGCAAATAGTGAATTGAAAGGCCTGATCAACCAGTCGTTTGGTTATTTCCCGGCGATAAAAGAGGCATCTAACAATGTTGTGACAGCGCAACGTAAGATAGATATTGCCCAGATCAAACTACCTGAAGTAAACGGTAATGCATCTTACGAATATGTAAAACCAAAGATCGAGATCCCATTCCCTATGGGGCCAAATGGTGAATTGCAAAACTTCCAGTTTGCGCCGGTTCACAATGGCAACGCGAATGTGAGTGCAGAATATACGCTGTTTGACTTTGGACGGATAAAGGCTGATGTGGAGAAGGCAAAGTCTGATCTGCAATACGCAAAGGACAATGTAGATTATAACAAGGATCAGTTGGCTTACCAGGTAGCAAATATTTATTACAATATTGTCTATATACAAAAGGCGCTGGCTATTGAAGATAGTGTACTGACTTACCTGAATGAAAACAAGAGGGTGATTGAAAGTAAACTGAAAAATGGTGATGCGATTAAAATAGACTTGCTGAACATACAGGCTTCTATAGACGAAGACCAGAACAGGAAAATAGACCTGAACAACCAGTTGCAAAAACAACTGAACCTGCTGGCTTATACTACAGGTTCACAGACTGCAACAGGCACTTCATTTGACTTTGTGCTTCCGCTAAAGGATGTGGATGGCGCACTGGCAGAAGCGCAGGCGAATAATCTTGAATTTGTATTGGCAAAGGATAAAATAACACAATCGCAGCGTGATGTGGATGTAGTAAAGCTGGACGATAAGCCAAAGGTGAACCTGAATGCAAGCACTGGTTACAAGAATGGTTATGTACCGAATGTAAACGAACTGCGTTTCAACTACCAGGCTGGCATTAGTCTGAAGGTGCCTATCTACAATGGTAACAAAACAAAGAAACAGGTGTTACTGGCGCAAAGCACAGTTCGCCAGAATGAACTGCACATTGATGCGATGAACAATAACTACAAAAAGGATATTGCACAGGCGTTGAGTGATATTAGAACATTCGAAACCAGTATTCAGAATACAGTAACACAGATTGAGCAGACGCGTACTGCACAACAGATAGCTTCCAGTCGCTTTATGAATGGTACAGGTACTAACCTGGACATTACCAATGCAAGCGGTAACTATCAAAGAGCTTTATTAACACAACTTCAATATACCTATAAACTGTGCATGGCTAAAGTAGACTTAGCACGCATTATGGGTTACAGATATTGGTAAACTTCTACAGTTGGTTTTGGTGAAATCCGGCCTTTGCTTCTGCAAGGGCCTTTTTTATGTTAGATGGCAGACACTGCGTGGCATTGGGATTCACCACAGAGGCGCGGAGAGCGGGGAGTTGCGCGAAGTTTTTTTGAAACCGGCTTTCGTTCTTTTCTCATCTTCGTTGTGTCACTCACTTTATCTGTAGAATATACATCAGCTAACCCTGACAGGTCTTTAAGACCTGTCAGGGTTTTACATTATTCTTTATTTCTTCTGTGCTTCGTGCTTTACTGGTTGCTTTGCGATATTTTCAGAAAGGCGTATCTTGACGCATCAATCCTAAATATGTACACTTTCCGTTCTGACAGAAAAAAATGGCTGCTTACGAATTTTGTTTCATGGTTTATTGAATGGCTACTTATAACAGCCCTCGTACTGGCAATCGTTCATTATTTTCCTTACAAAAGACTACAGGAAAGCTACATTTTCATACTGATCTTTTTTGCATTACTCGGCCTGTTCAACCGGTTTTACCGTGACCATGTTTTTAAAATCATCATTGATACCGAAATGCAACGCATTTTTTTTCATTCTTACCGCATCATTGATGGCGTTAGCGATTTTAGCCTGGTTGCCCAAGAAAACCTGGTAACATTTATACCTAAAAGAAATAACCCGGATGTTATAGAAAGCATGCTATTTTCTCAAGGCAAGAAAAAGATAACATGGGTATATGCCAGGCAAGACGGCTTTACTGAGGAAGACATGCAGGGCATAGCAGAGGCTTTAAAAAAGACATCAATCACAACGATATAAAGAAGCACAAAAACCCTGGCAGGTCTTAAAGACCAGCCAGGGTTGGCTGAATAACATTATGTAGCTGAAGTGTGCGACGCAAGGAACGATGAAATGAATTACCAATGCCGGGTACATAACCAGCTTCTACATCATTCACGATTCACGTCTGCCGGTTCACAACTAATGGTGGAACCACACCGGGGTCTTATCGTCGGGATCGGCATTATAATTAATACAAAGTTCATCACCCGCCTTCACCGGTTTTACGGTAGTAATGGTCATTAACGCATTCTCATAATCCATCTCATAGTTACAGTTGGCACTGTAATCATGGTTATACATGGAGATGTAACCCATACCCAGCGCACCCATTTTGCGGGTAGCCCCCCATTCAAAAATATAGTTGAACAACCTGGTATCCTCGATAGCCTTGCGTTCTTTGGAATTAAAGACTAATACTGGTGAGATCTCAATAACCGTTCCGGCCGGAATATTCTGAGTTGAAAACACGCCCCTCCCGCCTTTTTCAGACGGGGCCACAGTCAAATACGGCATCATCATAAAGTAAATACTTGAAACCGGAAAATTAATGCAAACAAGTTGGATTAAAATGTCTTTCCTACAATATCAAATAATTAATTTGCACCCATGAGCGTAGAACTGGAACACGAAGGCACTTTGTACGAGCAATTTGAGCGGGTTATTGCTACCGAAGACAAATTGGCTATACGCGATTTTCTGAATGATCAGAACATTAGCGAAGTGGCTGACCTCATGAATGAATACCCTGACTTTGAAGCGCAGATTATAGCCAATATGGCTATACACCGCGCGGTGAGTGTATTTAAGATCATAGACCTGTCTGCTCAGAAGCGTATTGTAGTAGAACTCCCTCCTTTTAAAACGGCAGAACTGCTGAACGAGTTACCAGCGGATGACCGTACGGACTTCCTGGAAGAATTACCCAAAGAGGCGATCAGGGACCTGATAAAACTGCTGGACCCGGATGAGCGGAAAGTAACGCTCTCGCTACTGGGTTACCCGGAAGACAGTGTGGGCCGTCTGATGACGCCTGACTATGTATATGTGTATGCGCATAACAGTGTGCAGGAAGTCTTCTCTACTATCCGCAAGTTTGCCAAGAATAGCGAAACGGTGGATGTGATCTATGTGATCAATGATAAGGGGGAACTGATAGATGACATACGGATACGCGATGTAATCTTAGCTGCGCCTGATACAAACATTGACGAACTGATAGACGGGCGTGTAATAGCGTTGCACGCAACAGATGATCAGGAACATGCGAGCCAGGTGTTTAAGATGAATAACCGTGTGGCGCTTCCTGTAACGGATGATAATAATGTGCTGTTGGGTATAGTTACGATCGATGATATGTTGTGGGTGGCGAATGAAGAGTTCAGTGAAGACATGCAGAAGATGGGTGGTACGGAAGCACTGGACGAGCCTTACCTGGAAATACCTTTTTTCAAACTGATCCAGAAGCGTGTGGGCTGGCTGATCGTACTCTTCCTGAGTGAGATGCTGACGGCAACAGCCATGGCTTATTTTGCTGATGAAATAGAAAAAGCAGTTGTGTTGTCCATCTTTGTCCCGCTGATCATGTCGAGCGGTGGTAATAGTGGCTCACAGGCTTCTACGCTGATTATACAGGCGATGGCTGTGGGTGAAATAAGAATTGGGGATTGGTGGCGTGTAATGCGCAGGGAGATCTTCAGTGGTATGATCCTCGGCGGCATTCTCGGGCTGATCGGTTTCCTGCGTATCTGTATCTGGCATTTACTGATGAACCATGGTGTGATACAGGACTTATATGGCCCACATTGGTTGCTGATTGGTTTTACGGTTGGCTTCTCATTAATAGGTGTTGTCTTGTGGGGCACGTTATCAGGTTCTATGTTACCAATGCTTTTGAAAAAACTGGGTGCCGACCCGGCGGTTTCTTCTGCACCATTTGTGGCTACACTGGTGGACGTAACAGGCCTGATCATTTACTTCAGCGTGGCGTACATGTTCCTGCAGGGGATTATATTGTAAGTGGTGAGTGGTCAGTTATGAGTGAGCTGTTGTGGCAAAATCGGGAATCGTGAGTTGTGAATGGGGCTGTTTGGGTGCGATTTTTTAAGAATATCGCAAAGGAATCGCAGAGAATCCCAACAATGCTATTAGGACAAGCACTAGCACAGAATCGCACCTTTCATTACTGTTCGCTTTAGCGAACTGATTAAAAAATTACTCCTTTCATTGCCGCGGGCTTTAGCCAACGGCAATAGATAATAAAAAGCTTGCAGATGTTTTACCTGCAAGCTTTTTTCTTTCTTTCATTATCTATAAAATAAGATGATAATTTGTTCATGCAGGGCTCAGCTTCACAAACTTTTTTCTCAGTTCACTTCACTTTTTTATCCACATTTTTATTGATCGCAACACAATTCACTCCGTTACGCACATTACCGCTTTTTACTGCATTCAAAGCGGCACATTAAGGCATTATACGTTTCTCTAATGCAGGCTTTACAGTGGCTGCCCATTCGGATTTAAGAATGCTCAATACAATGGAATCGCGTCTGCCTCCGGTCTGTGTAGGCATATGGCTTCTGAGTATTCCTTCTACAGTACACCCGATAGATTTCATAGCAGCAATGCTCTTTTCATTGTTTGCATCTGCACGAAATTCAACTCTTTCCATCCCCATTTGTTCAAACGCAAATTGTAATAATAAATATTTGCAATGCTTATTTAACCCTGTTTGCTGGAAGCGTTCGCCATACCATGTATAGCCAAGCTGTAAGGTCTGATTGCTGAGTTGCATATCGTAAAAACGGGTAGAACCTGCATACTCCTGCACACGTTTATCATAGACAATGAAAGCATACTCCCTATGTTGCTTTCTTGCTTCAACAGCGGCATCGATATATGCTTTCATATTTTCTTCGCCAGCAGGGCTAACGAGTGAAAACCGCCACAGGCTTGGCTCACAGCGTGCGAACGATTTTAAATTTTCTATATCTTCATGTATAAGCGGACGTAACAATGCAACATTATCTTCTAAAACATAGTCTTGTTCAAAGCTGAAATTTCCCATCATGATATGTGTTTTCAAATGTGAATTTAGGGTGTATCTCACTTATAACTTTCGATAAAATACATCATATTGCAACGCGATTTTTTTCTAACTATCTAACTATAACAACTAACTATGTGCGGAATTGTAGGATACATTGGCCCCCGCGAGGCGTACCCAATTGTATTAAAAGGTTTAAAACGACTGGAATACAGGGGCTACGATAGCTCTGGTGTAGCACTTATGAACGGGCAGCTACAGGTGTACAAAAAGAAAGGAAAGGTTGCAGAACTGGAAGAGACATTAGTAGGTAAAGACCTTCACTCCCACATCGGCATTGGGCATACACGCTGGGCCACGCATGGCGAACCAAACGACCGTAATGCGCATCCGCATTTATCACAAAGTGGCGACATAGCAATGATCCACAATGGCATCATTGAAAACTATGCACAGATCAAACAAGAATTACTGGCAAAGGGCTATACGTTCAAAAGTGATACGGATACAGAAGTACTATTAAACTTCATTGAAGACATTCAGAAAAACAATCATGGTACGCTGGAAGAAGCGGTACGTATAGCATTGCGCCGCATTGTAGGTGCATACTGTATCCTGCTTATTCATAAAGATGATCCAGAGACCATCATTGCGGCACGTAAGGGTAGCCCGCTTGTAATTGGCATTGGCAAGGGCGAACATTTTCTTGCATCGGATGCCTCCCCTATCATTGAGTACACAAAAGAAGTGGTGTATGTAAATGATTATGAAATAGCGATCGTTCGCCCGGATGAACTGATATTAAAAAACCTGGGTAACGAGAAGCAGACACCATTTATTACGAAGCTGGATATGGAACTGGCAGCTATTGAAAAAGGCGGCTATGACCACTTCATGCTGAAAGAAATATTTGAACAGCCTACAACTATTTACGATAGCCTGCGCGGACGACTGGATGCCGAGACAGGTAGTATAACCCTGACTGGCATAGAGAAATATGCTGAGCAGATTATGAATGCCAACCGCATTATGATCGTTGCCTGCGGCACTAGCTGGCATGCCGGGCTGGTGGCAGAATACATTATAGAAGAGCTATGCCGCATACCGGTAGAAGTAGAATATGCATCAGAATTCAGGTACCGCAACCCGATCATTCACAAAGGTGATGTGATCATAGCGATCTCACAAAGTGGCGAGACGGCTGATACATTGGTAGCAATAGAAAATTCCAAAGAAAAAGGCGCTATTATCCTAGGTATTGTAAATGCCGTAGGCTCGTCTATTGCTCGTACCTCACATGCGGGTGCATATACGCACTCGGGGCCGGAGATTGGTGTGGCAAGTACAAAAGCATTTACCGGCCAGTTGGCTGTACTGATCATGACAGCATTGTACCTGGGCTATAAGAAGGGTACACTTGACCGTGATAAATACCTGTCTTTGTGCAAGGACCTTGCAGCCGTTCCTGACAAAGTAGCAACCATTCTGCAACTGGATGATCAGATCAAAGCACTGGCAGAAAAATATAAAGACGCGACTGATTGCCTGTTCCTCGGCAGAGGCTACAACTTCCCTGTAGCACTGGAAGGCGCATTAAAACTGAAAGAGATTTCCTATATACACGCAGAAGGTTACCCGGCTGCGGAAATGAAACACGGCCCTATTGCATTGGTTGATGAAAATTTACCTGTTGTATTTGTTGCTACCAAAGACTCGTTTCATGAGAAGGTAGTGAGCAACATGCAGGAGATCAAGGCCAGGAAAGGAAAAGTGATCGCTGTTATTACAGAAGGCGACACTATTACACCTACGCTGGCAGATGATGTGATCATCATACCTCCGGCAGACGAAATTATAGCACCGATGCTGAGCGTAATACCTATGCAGCTACTCGCCTACCACATAGGCGTAGCCAAAGGCTATGACGTAGATAAACCACGTAACCTCGCTAAGAGTGTGACGGTGGAATAGTGAGTGAAGAAACGTCAATCGGGAAACGGGAATCGGGAATGGCTATTAAACATGCAAAGCCTTTTTCTGTTGTATAACGTATTCACGATTATCGGTTCACGATTGACGAATACATCGTACATCTAACATCGTACATCAAACCATGTCTCAAAACATAATCAAACGAAGCAGTCTGCGTTCTATCGGCTACGATTTTGTGCCATCAGTTTTTTTGCCAAAAGGTAAGGATGAATATTACCTGCGTAATATGCAGAACAAGAGCGGCATTGAATACAGGCGCTTAAATGCATACGAAATAGAGGTGCTGGTACGCAATGGCAATACGAGCGATGACTGGAACAATATACTGGTATCAGACGCCTTTAATGCAGAACTGGTAAAGAACTGTAAGTTCTATGGCTGGGTACGCATTGGCAAGCTGGAGTCTTATTGCCTGGAATTTAGCGACCTTAAGGTTCCGGTGGGTTTATACAACTCTACTATCATCAGTTGCGACTTTGGCGACAATGTGGTGGTGAATAATGTAAACCATCTCTCCCATTATATACTCGGCAACGAGGTAATGCTGATCAACATTAATGAACTGGCGACAACCAACCACGCCAAATTTGGCAATGGCATTTTAAAGGAGGGTGAAGATGAAGCAGTGCGTATATGGATGGAAATTTGCAACGAAAATGGCGGACGCAGTGTAATACCATTTAATGGAATGGAGGCCGGCGATGCGTACTTATGGAGCAAATACAGGGATGATGATACCCTGCTACAACGCTTCAGGGAATTTACAGAACAGAAGTTCAATACGAAGCGGGGATACTATGGCAAGATCGGCGATAGAACGGTTATCAAAAATTGCAGCATCATTAAGGATGTGTGGATAGGCTCAGACGCTTATATTAAGGGGGCAAACAAACTAAAGAACCTTACCATCAATTCCGGACCGGAAGGCCGTACGCAAATAGGTGAAGGTTGTGAAATAGTAAATGGTATTATTGGTTCCGGCTGCCGCATTTTCTATGGTGTGAAAGCTGTACGCTTTATCATGGCATCTCACTCGCAATTGAAATATGGCGCGCGCCTGATCAACTCATACCTTGGCAACAACGCTACTATCTCCTGCTGCGAGGTTTTAAATACACTGATCTTCCCTGCGCATGAGCAGCACCACAACAATTCATTTTTGTGCGCTGCACTTATTATGGGACAAAGCAATATTGCCGCTGGCGCCACTATTGGCTCCAACCATAACTCCCGCAGCCCGGATGGTGAGATCATTGCAGGGCGAGGCTTCTGGCCTGGCCTGTGCGTAAGCCTGAAACACAATTCCCGTTTTGCATCTTATACCATTCTTGCCAAAGGTGATTATCCGGCAGAGCTGGATATACCATTCCCTTTTGCGCTGGTAAGTAATGATGTAACGCACAACAGGCTGATCGTAATGCCTTGCTATTGGTTTATGTACAACATGTACGCACTGGCGCGCAACTCATGGAAATATGTAGACAGGGATAAACGTGTGGAGCGGGTACAGCACCTGGAGTACGACTACCTTGCACCGGACACGATCAATGAAATATTTACTTCCATTCGCCTGCTGGAATTGTTTACAGGCAAGTCATACCATGCCAAACATAAAACAAGCGGCAGAAAGAAGGAAGAGGATCATATAGCCGTTGGCCGCGAGTTGTTGCAAAGTCATAACGAGATCGTAAATGAACTGGAAATACTGGCGGAAGGATTTGAATATTCTAAACGCCCGGTTATCCTAACCAAAGTATTGCGTACCTATCACCTCTACAGGGAATTGGTCCAGTACTATGGCACATTGCAACTGTTACAATTCATAGGCGAAAAAGCAACCACTACACTGGATGCCCTGCAAGCTGCATTGCCAGCGAAACCAGAGAGAGATCAATGGCTGAATATAGGCGGGCAGTTAATGCCGGAGGAAGATGTACAATTGCTAAAGGCAAGAATAAAAGAGAATAAGATCAAATCCTGGGATGGCGTGCATACCTACTATGAAGAGGGCGGAAAAAAATATGCTGCACAAAAGCAAAAGCATGGGCTTGCCTCTCTGGCAGAGATCGCCGGCATAAACCTGAGAAGAATAGACAGCGAAACGGTACAGCAACTGCTGGATGCAGCTATTGCTACAAAAGAGTGGATGACACTCGGCATTTATGAAGCACGCGCGAAGGATTATAAAAATCCTTTCCGCAAAATGGTCTACGATACGCAGGCTGAAATGAATAAAGTAATAGGCAAGCTGGAGGATAACGGTTTCATCAAACAACAGGAGGCTGAATTAGCGGACTTCAAAAAGAAACTAAACAGCCTGAAAAAGAAGTTTAAATAGCTTTATACTCTCTTACATCAGCACAGAAGCAACATGAACAGCAGGTATCTGTATTTTCATGTTGCTTTTTTTATTTACAATCTTTTGTTATGCTTGTCATCCGATCTTGTACTACCCTCCTGTTAGCCGCCTGCATTACCTTTTGTAGCCAGGCGCAGGTTAGCACGTCTATCAAAAGCGCTTTGCAGCCCGCTGTAAAAAATGGCGGTTTCCATATGGATAGTTTTATTCTCTGGTGTCCTAGTGTAATTAAAGTTGGCGATACTTACCACATGTTCGCCTCACGCTGGCCCAAACAGTATGGACTGGAGGGCTGGACAAAGTATTCGGAGATCGTACGTGCTACATCAAAAAACCTGCTGGGGCCATACACATTCCAGGAGGTGATTATTCAAAAACGCGAAGGGTATTGGGATAATGACCGGGCACATAACCCCAAGATTGTAAAAGCAGGAGACAAATATGTGCTGTACTATATCTCTTCCGCTAATGAAACAGGGTATGCAACTGCTCCATCTATTACAGGCCCTTGGACACGTACAGACAAAATAGCTATGCCATTTTCCAACCCGGCCCCGCTTATCCGCAAGGATGGCAGCGCATATGTATTCGGCAGAAAATCTGTGAATAATATTCGCATAGCACAGGCGTATGAAGCGCCTGCCTACAATGACAATTATACGTTGCTCAACAATGGTGACAACTTATTACCTGACTCCTGCCAATTAGAAGATCCGACTATCTGGTGGGCAAATAATCAATACAATGTGATTGTAAGCGACTTCCAGGGTTTGGCTACCGGCACAAAAAAAGGAGGCGCGCAATACTATTCAAAAGATGGTATTCATTATATACTTGTATCAAAAGAGCCTGTGTACACGACAACACTAACGTATGATGACAACACTTCAGAGAAATTCAGAAGAAGAGAACGGCCTTTTGCGTATGTAAATGAAAAGGGTGAAGTAGAAGCTTTCTTTACTGCATGCCTGCCGGAAAACGGCCCTGCACGCATAGAAGTGCAACCGGTAAAAAACTATAGTGTGAAATAAAGTGAGTAGTGAGTTGTCAGATGTGAATAGGGTATTCACGATTACCGTCTCACGATTCACGTATAAAAAAAGATTGCCCCATTTATATGAGACAACCTATAGCACATGAGAGAGAATTATTTCTTCTGATGATTGCTGCTAAACGAGTCGCGATACATTTTCCATCCTTTGGAAGTTTTCTTCCACAACACCAGGAACTTTCCATCGTCAAACATTTTACCGCTGGCATCAAAAGACTGCCATAAGCCTTCCTCTGTTACATATTCCACACCATCGCCATATACATTTGTGGTAATGAATTTACCATTCCGTAATCCTATCTCATCATAAGCCAACCGGAAAAATAAGCGTGGCGCTTCTGGTCCGCACATGGCTGGCACATCTGGCGCCATAATACAGCAATCTTCCGCGTAGCGGTCTATAAAAATAGATGAATCTCCTTTGGCAAATGATTCGAAATAAATAGCATTGCTAGCTGCAATTGCCTTCTTTGCCTCATCCAGTGCATTATTTGCGGATGAAGTGCTATTGCAGGCATGAAGAACTACAATTAATATCAATCCTGTCAGTGCTAAAAAAACATTTCTCATGATCTTATTGATTTGTATTACTATGAATTATGACTACAAAACTAATAAGCATCAAAAGCCTGGAATTGTACAAATCGGAACTGGGAAATTTTAATCTGAAACATGCCTTATTCAACGGCAGGACGCGTAATATTGTACTGTTACAGGCTACTCCTGCTAGCTACCTGGCATTATGCAGTACACTGAAATATTACCATCCGCCAAACTAAAGGCATACGTAAAGTCTTATTACCTTTTTGAGCAAGAGGAAAGCAGAACGTATGAGGACACCGTATTTCCGGCAGGCAATATAGAAATGATCTTTAACCTCGGTAATGGTCAGTGGCAAACGGAGGCAAATGGCATATATAGTACAACGCCAACTACAGAATTCTGGGGACAGCTTACTAAACCACTTTCCATTAAATCTATTGGTACTCATAAGATGCTGGGCATCCGCCTGTACCCACATAGTGCAGCGTACTTACTCAGAGGTTCTGTAAATATTTTCAACGACCTGGTAACAGATCTGAAAGATGTAATGGGAAAAGAAATCGCCACCTTATATGCACAACTTTCAGACACTACGGTCTTAACGGAGCAGATAACACTGATCGAAACATTCCTGCTGAACAGGCTAGTGCCGGACAATAAACAGACGGGTAAAATAGCAGTGGTGGAAGATGTGCTTGTGAATATGAAACAGGCATCGTTCAGCGAAAACATTGATACTGTAGCTGCACGCTACGGCATTACATCCCGCTACCTGCAACAGCTCTTTGTGCAACATACAGGTATTCCTCCTAAACTATACAGCAAGATCAACCGTTTCCAGCATAGCCTGCGCCTCATTAACCGCAAGCAATATTCCCTTACTTCCATTGCATACGATAGCGGCTATGCGGATCAGTCACATTTCATTAAAGAGTTTAAATCCTTTACAGGCATTACGCCGTCTGCTTATTTAAATGAAGAATACCCAGTGAACCAGGCGATGTCGTGAGACGTGAGACGTGAGTCGTGAGTCGGCAATCGTGAATGATCTTAGCGAAGATTGCCACGAAGACACCAAGACACAAAGAAGCACACCAAGAAATACGAAGTATTTCTCCTATGTGTCCTATTGTGTCCCTTCGGAGAAACCGGTATAATATTTCTTCTATGCATGAACATCTTGCACCTAACACCTTTCTACATCGCAAAAAAGCTTGCGCAGCAACCTGCTAACTATCTATGTGTTTAAAAATTACACTCCGCTCTTCTTCATAATGCGAAGCATTCTCCCTATGTGCCCTATTGTGTCCCTTCGGAGAAAACTGTATAATATTCCTTATATACATGAACATCTTGCACCTAACACCTTTCTGTATCTCAAAAAAGCTTACGCAGCAACAAGCTAACTATCTATGTGTTTAAAAAATATACCCCATAAAAAAACGCGCTTCCTTGAAAGAAAGCGCGTTCAATCCAATAAAAAATCAATCTCTACTTTACCCAATTAATTGTTCCGTAGAAATTAGGTTTAGGGTCGTAATTGTTTGTTACAATGCAACAACAATAACTAATGATGCAAATGTAGGATCGGTTTATATGGCAGACAATACCATATTTTAAGTATATCAATCGTAAAACTGTTATACTGACGTTAAACCCAAAGTACCTTGTTTATAACGCCGCACAAAGCCTCGCTGCTGACTGCTGCTTTACCCATTAAATAAATCGTTCCGTTTGATGGCTTTTCCCTTCCGCAATTGTAATGCGTGATAAATCGTAGGCACGTCATTTGTCCATTCTTTTAAAAGCAATACAATAGCCATAATTTCCACTCTTGTAAGCAGGCCTATCCAGAAACACAGGTTGAACAAAAGGTTCGATTCGCAATGAATAAACACCTCTGTAAGTGTCGCAAATAAGAATAAAGTCCAGATTTTTGCACCGATCGAATGCGTTGCTATTTCCTTTTTAAACCTTGCAAAACTTACAACATACGTTAGTGCCTCAAAGCCAATAAGTACAACTATTTTAAGCCAATTGGTATTAAAAAAGCCAGGGCACCAGGCATATGCAGCACCGGCTACCAGGAGAAAAAACAATACATCTGCCGTGGAGTCAAACCGGCGTAACGTAACAGTAGATATTTTAAGACGGCGCGCAATAATACCGTCAAAAACATCAGAAAGTAGTCCGAGGGATAAAAGCGTAACAGCTATTACGCTGTAGTAAGCAATATGGGTAAAACTCAACAGCACAATTACCAGTCCTGCCACAATCCGAAACCATATTAAGAGCCAGGGTAGTTTTGTTTTTATCGACATCCATTTTTATTATGTCAATGAAGATATAGGATACAACGCATAATGCAATTACCTAAGTTAACCACAAAGCACACTAAGTATGCACAAAGTACACAAGGTTTTTTCTTTGTGTTCCTTGTGTAATCGCATAGTGACCTTTGTGGTTAACTTAGGTGATTGCGCCGTTTACTGCCTGGCATACAAAAAGCGGGTGCATCTCGCAATACACCCGCTTTTATTCAGCTATATCAATTCAACAATATAACTAGCTAACAATTACACATTATCCCTTCGGCTGTGTATCAAAATTCACCATCCATTGCACGCCAAATTTGTCTGTAAACATGCCAAAGTATGCGCCCCAGAAAGCCTGATTCATAGGCATAGTTACTTGCCCACCTGCCGAGAGGCCATTAAAAAGTTTATCTGCCTCTTCTTTTGAATCTGCATTAATAGAAATGGAAAAGTTATTTCCCACTACAGTTTTATGCCCGAAAGATTCTGAACTATCACTCCCCATCAGTATTGTTTCTTTACTGATCGGCAGACTTACGTGCATAATCTTTTCATCTTCGCCCGGAGGGCACGTTTGTCCATTAGTCGGCGGCATTTCTTTATAACGTCCCAGGAAAGGGAACTCACCACCAAATACGGATTTGTAAAAATTGAATGCTTCTTCGCACTTACCATCAAAGGTTAAGTAAGGATTAACAGATGCCATGTTATTTCTTTTAGGTTAAAAAATTGATTTCTTAGTACTCAAGGGTAACCAAGATAATCGATTTTAAGCTCAATAGGAAATACGGTACCTTAATTAAAGATTACATTTTAGCGAGAATAAAAATGCTACTCTCATACAGGTATGGAATAGCATGGCTCAGATGGCTATTGCATACAATTGTTATTATACAATGCCACAGCATCATTCAAATAACTTGGATTTTTACGAATTGCCCTTCGCATTTCTTTGTTCGAAATATTGACCAATGCATACGCTGTCGGGCAAGACTCTAATGCCTTTTTCAAATCAGTACTCTTGTAAATACGCTTCATTTCCTTTTCGCCCGCATTTTGCATGTAATAGGCTTCAGATATGTTATCAGACCATCGCTGACCATCATAGGTTCTTGACGTAACTATATCATAGTATATACATAATTTACCAGACACAACCCTCCTGATATAGGTACTTTTCATTCTACCATAATAAATACCATTACTGACATAGCCTTTAACTTCCGATACTTTAAATTTTTGTCCATCAATAGAAATTGAGTTGGAAAATAATTTACCCCAACTTACTTTTTGACCATAGACTTTTTGTCCTTCATCAAACTCCAGGTAATTACTTCTTTCGGGCATGCGCGTTTCCCCGGAAAACCGGCCCATAAAAACATTACTAGAACAGGAAGTCAAGCTACATGCAAGAATCGTAGCAAAGAGAAGGATACTAATTTTTTTCATAATTGAGGTTTAAGGGTTTTAGAAAGATAACTACATAAAAAAACCGAAGCAATTTATATCACTTCGGTCAACACTATTTAAAATCATTTTATTTCTTATCCACACTATCCAGGCTAATGCTCACTTTCACATCCGCCTTATCGATCATCTTTTTTGCACTATCCACCATTTTCACTGCGCTGTCCGGGTTATTTACTGCTGGTTGCAGTATTACACTAGAATCCGGCACTCTCCTTTTTAAAACAGAATCAGCAAGAACATCTTCAACTTTACCGTTGTTACATGCTGCTAAAGCAACAATGATCAAAACAGATAAAACTACTTTTTTCATAGTGTATAAAACAATTTAGCTTTTCTAAAGGTTAAGCGTGGGCCACTTTTTCAAGTTATCATTTCATAATTAAAACACATCTGTCAAAAGTACCCCACTCCGCTTATCAAATAACAATTAAACAATGCAACCATAAAACCATTCAACCTACTTCTTCCTGAAGAAGATCCTCACCGGCACACCGCTGAAATCAAAATTGGTGCGCAACTGGTTTTCAAGGTAGTTTTTGTATGGTTGTTTTATATCGTCCGGGTAATTGCAGAAGAACGCAAACGAAGGCGTTTGTGTCGGCAATTGCGTTACATATTTAATTTTGATAGAGTGGCCGCGTACCACAGGTGCGTGGTAGGCTTCTACAGCTTTCAGCATTACATCATTCAACTGGCTTGTCGGAATCTTCTTATGCTTGCTGTCATATACCTGCAATGCAACTTCTATCCCTTTGAAGATTCTTGTTTTCTCTTTTGCAGAAATAAACACAACAGGCACGTCATTAAATGGCGCCAGGCGCTTTTTCAGGTCCTTCTCATAATCGCGCGCTGTATTCGTTTCTTTCTCTACCAGGTCCCATTTATTTACCAGCAATACAATGCCTTTCCCTTTCCTTGCTGCCAGGGAATAGATATTAATATCCTGCGCCGTCAGCCCCTTCTCCGCATCTACTACCATCAGGCACACATCTGCCTCATCCATTGCTTTAATGGCACGGATCACAGAGTAAAACTCAAGATCATCTTTTTCTTTATTTTTCTTACGGATACCCGCTGTATCTATCAATACAAACTCTTTCTGAAATAGATTGTAGTGTGTATGGATCGTATCGCGCGTAGTGCCTGCTATATCGCTCACAATTGTACGCTCCTGTCCTATCAGTGCATTCAGCAGTGAAGACTTACCTACATTCGGCTGGCCTATGATGGCAAACTTTGGCAACGCATCTTCACGCAATGTATCATCAGAGTCTTCCTCGCTCATCAGAGCAGTCAGCGCATCCAGCACCTCACCAGTACCGCTGCCTGTCATACTGCTTAAAAAGAACGTATGTTCAAAACCCAGGCTGTAAAACTCTGTTGCCTCCAATTGCCTGCTGCTATTGTCTACTTTATTCACCGTCAACAATACCGGCTTCTTGCTTTTACGCAACAGGTGCCCTACAGACTCATCCAGGTCTGTAATGCCGGTTGCAGCATCTGTCATAAACAAAATAGCGTCCGCCTCATCTATTGCAATAACTACCTGCTTACGTATTTCTGTTTCAAATACATCATCAGATCCGGCCACAAATCCGCCCGTATCTATTACGTTAAACGTCTTACCGTTCCAGTCGGTTACACCATACTGGCGGTCGCGCGTTACGCCGCTCACGTCATCTACTATCGCCTTGCGTTGTTCCAGCAGGCGGTTAAACAACGTACTCTTACCTACGTTCGGACGGCCCACTATTGCTACTGTAAAACTCATAATCAACTTTTAAATATCGAACAAGGAACAAATCAAAATATCGAGCAGGGAACAAGGAATTCCGAATAAAGAATAACATTCAATGCTCAATTTTCAACGATCAATGTTCAATGTCCTTTTTATAATTTCATCTCAATGGGCGTTGCCCATCTCTAATGCCAAGCCCTTCGGGCTATTGTACTTCGTACTTTGTATTTAGTACTTAATAATATCCATATTCCTTCAATTGCAGATCATTGTCCCTCCATTTCGGACGAACTTTGACAAACAACTCCAGGAATACTTTTTGTCCAATAAATTGTTCTATATCCTTTCGCGCCAGCATACCTATCTGCTTGATCATTTTACCCTTATCCCCGATGATGATCGCTTTTTGCGTCTCCCGGTGTACAATGATGTCAGCCTGTATTTTTACCAGCGATTCTTTTTCCTTAAACTCATTTACCAATACGGCTACATGGTATGGTATTTCATCCTCAAACAACTCATATACTTTCTCCCGGATCAGCTCACTCACAAAAAACTTAGTAGGCAGGTCACTCAGGTCATCCTCACTATAAAATGGTTGCCCTTCCGGTAAAAATTCCAATATTGCCTTTAGCAATTTCTGTAAATGATGTTGTTGTAAAGCGGAGATCTTTACGATCTTTTTTGCATACGGTTTATCTGCAAAGAATGCTTCCGCCTCTGCTATTTTTCCATTCGCCGCCTGGTCTATTTTGTTCAGCACCAGTATAGTGGGCACTTTCAACCTAAGGCTTTGAAAAATGGCATCCACCTCTTCAAAATTGTCGCTCAGGTCAAGGATCAGCAATGCCACATCCGCATCTTCTAACGCACTCTTCACTGCAGACATCATTTTCTCATGCAGCTTATATCTTGATTCTATGATGCCAGGCGTATCAGAAAAAACGATCTGGTATTCGCCTGGTTTAGTCAAAAATCCTTTAATGCGGTGGCGCGTTGTTTGCACTTTCGGCGACACAATAGCCAGCTTCTCACCCAGCAATGCATTTAGCAAGGTGCTTTTACCCGCATTGGGCCTACCAAATATGTTCACAAATCCTGCACGCATATAATAAAGTCATTAAGTCATTTTGCCTGTTAGCCACTAAGTCACCAAGACCCAAAGTATCACCAGGTATTTTTGAACCCAACTGTAGAATACAAATCAGCTTTCGTTGCGTCGCACTCTTCAGCATTCTGTTCTTTATTCATTCTTTTGAGAAAGACACAAACTTCTCAATCCGAAATTTCTTGTTCCTTGTTCGATATTCATTTTACCACAAAGAACACAAGGTTTATCACAAAGTTGCACAAAGACAGCTTAAAAATTCTTCCTTGGTGTTCCTTTGTGCCTTCCCGCCTTAGTGGCCCTTGTGGTTTAGCCCTAAAATGACAAAAGCCTCTTTCGAGGCTTTGTTCTGTTGCGAGGGAAGGGTTCGAACCTCCGACCTTCGGGTTATGAGCCCGACGAGCTACCGCTGCTCTACCTCGCGATTTGATTGGATTGCAAAGGTAAGGGCGTGAACCTTACCAGCCAAAACTTTTTCTTCTTTTTCTTCCTGATTTCTTTTGGAAAGGCATGGAAAATGAAGCAATTATAAAGCCCTGCCTGCATTTCAGCGTTTTTTGATTTGTATAAAAAAATCTCAAAAAAATAATTTCACTCTCCTGGCAAATGAAAAACCCGCCTTTGGGCGGGTTTCAAAACCTTAATTATACCAACCAGTGACCAGCTACCTGGTCACCTGCTACCATTAAGAATCTCTTTTTCGCACGGTAGATGCGCCACTTACATCTATCTTCTTGATAGCCGCATCGCCTTTATAGCCAATGCTGCTGGCACCGCTCGCTTCCATCTTCAGTTCCTTTGTAGCCGTTACACTTACGGAAGATGCGCCACTCGCATCTACATTACAGTTTGCAGTAGTAAGATCATATGCTTTCACCACGCTGGCTCCGCTCACCTCCATGCTCAGGCTATTGATGCTGCCTTCCAGCGTTGCCACAGAGGCACCACTTGTCTCCAACTTCATGGAATTGCCCTTAAAGCTACCTTTCAGTGAACTGGCGCCTGTTACTTCTGCCTTCAGATCAGTAATATTTACATCCCCTGAGATTTTCATGGAAGAAGCGCCACTAAGTTCCAGTGACTCAAGCGTGCTAACAGTCACATACGCTTTTACCTTACGGTTGCCCCAGTTCCAGCTATTCCAGCCACCAGATTCCACATATATTTTCAGAATACCATTTCTTACTTCCGTACGCACTTTGCTAATATATTTTTGCTCGTCTACACTGACAGCCACAGCCTGTTCCTTGCCCTGTGACAGGTAAACACTAATGCCACCTGACACCTCTATTCCTTTAAAAGATTCTACTTTACGCACTTCCGCATTTGCATCATACACAACATTTTGGGCTTTGAGTTGCATTCCCGTTGCAGCTAAAACGAGAATAAAAGCAAGTATCATTTTTTTCATGAGCGTCTGTTTTTTTCAAAGTGAAACGTCCTGCTAAAAAAAAGGTTACAGCAAATTCAAAAAAACTGTGTTTACTTTGCGGTAACATTCGCACAGACGTCTGAAATGAATGTTTAAACGTTTCATAGTTTACAAGTTTCATTATGAAACAGTTGAAATACTGAAACTATTTTAATTCCCGGGGTGCTTTGCACTAAGTGCAAGGCTGAGATTAAACCCGTAGAACCTGAACAGGGTAATGCCTGCGAAGGGAAGGCGACCAGCTTATTGATCAAAGGTCCTCTCCTACAAGCAAGTTTTTCCTGTTCCCAATTATTGACCATTTAAAACAACAAAAATGAAGCAATTATTGGGAACGATCACAGCTATATTATTGGCTGTCATCGCCCATGCCCAGACTGTTAGAGGCAAAATTACCAACGCACAGCAAGAACCGGTAAACGGAGCATCCGTTACTTTTTCCCAGAACGCAAAGAAATGGACTACTATTTCAGAAGCTGATGGCAGCTTCGCATTAACCTTAAAAGATGGGGCTTATAGCATTCGTGTAGAGTCTGTAGGCAAAAAGTCTTTCACTAAAAATATCTCCTCCATCAAAGGAGAAACGTTCAGTATCCAGCTACAAGACGCAGCTTATTTTCTTGAGCCGCTTGAGGTAAAATCCTTACGGGCATCAGACAAAGCTCCGTTCACCAAGACTGACATCAGCAAAGCTGACATTGCAAAAACAAATCTTGGCCAGGACCTGCCTTTCCTGCTAAACCAGACACCGTCTGTGATTGTAACATCAGACGCGGGTAATGGCATTGGCTATACTTCTATGCGCATACGTGGCTCTGACAATACACGTATCAACGTTACAATGAATGGCATTCCGTACAATGATGCAGAAAGCCAGGGAAGCTTCTTTGTTGACTTACCGGACATTGCATCATCTGCCAATTCTATACAGATACAACGGGGTATTGGCACTTCTACAAACGGACCGGGCGCATTTGGTGCATCCATTAATATCAGCACAAATGAGTTTAATGAAAAGGCGTATGCAGAAAGCAATAACAGCTTTGGCTCTTTCAATACATGGAAGAATACCATCAAAGCGGGAAGTGGATTGATCAATGACCACTTTACCATAGATGCAAGACTGAGCCGCCTGCAAAGCAATGGCTATATTGACAGGGCAAGCTCAGATCTGCATTCACTCTACCTGTCTACCGCGTACATCAACAAGAATACGTCTATCCGTTTCAATGTGATTACCGGTAAGGAAAAAACGTACCAGGCATGGTATGGTGTACCTGAGGAATTATTAGGCATAAACCGCACATTCAACCCCGCGGGTACTGAAAAGCCGGGTTCACCTTATAATAACCAGACGGATAATTACCAGCAGGACCATTACCAGTTATTCCTTAATCAAAACCTGAATAATAACTGGGCGTTGAACATTGCATCTTTCCTTACGCGAGGCAAAGGATATTATGAAGAATATAAAGCAGGCCAGGCTTTTTCCAAGTATGGTTTGCCAAATTTTGCAGCCAGCCCGGGCGATACGATCAGGTCAACGGATCTTGTAAGACAACGCTGGCTGGACAACTACTACTATGGCCAGGTATTCTCCCTTACACATAAAGGAAAACATGATGAACTGACGTTTGGCGGTAGCTGGACAAAATATGATGGCAAGCACTATGGTACCTTAATATGGGGCACTGTTGGCATTCCAAAAGATTACCAGTACTACGGCAATTACCCTGCAGTAAAAACAGATTACAATGTGTATGCTAAATGGCAACATCAGCTAAGCCAATATTGGTACACATTTGCTGACGTACAGTTCAGGCACGTACAACATAAAATGAATGGCTTTGAAGATTTCCCGACGTTGAATATTGACCGCAAATTTGATTTCGTAAATCCGAAAGCCGGCATTAGTTATGCACGTGGTAGCTGGCAGGCTTATTTCTCTTTCGCAAGAGCAGGCAAGGAACCAAACCGCGACGACTTCCAGGCAAATCCACAACAACAGCCTAAGGCTGAAAAGCTGAACGATTTTGAATTGGGCGTAAGTCAAAAAACTGCAAACTATAACTGGAGCGCAACAGCATACTATATGTTGTACAAAGACCAGTTGGTGCAAACAGGTGCCATGAATGATGTAGGCGCTTACACTCGTGTGAATACGCCGAACAGCTACAGGCTGGGGCTGGAATTGCAGGGTGGTGTAACTATCACCAACTGGCTGAATGTACAGGCAAATGTGGCACTGAGCAGGAACAAGATCAAATCATTCACATCTTACCTGGATGATTATGATGCAAGCGGCAACTGGATAAAACAGGTATCAAAAGAATATAGCAATACAGATATATCCTTCTCCCCTGCTATTGTTGCCGGCGGCAGTGTAAACATTATACCTGCAACAAACCTGCAGTTGAGCCTGATCACCAAATATGTAGGCAAACAATACCTGGACAATACACAAAGCGAAACTCGCCGTGTGCCTGACTATTATGTACAGGATGCGCGCCTTAGCTGGACAGTAAAACATTTCCTGTTTACTGAATGGAACTTTATCGGCCAGGTAAACAATGTCTTTAACAGGATGTATGAAGCAGGCGGCTCTTCATACCCGGGCATATACGGTGGCGTATTGTACAATGGCAACTCGTACAGTCCAATGGCGGGTACTAACTTTATGATCGGTGTGAATGTAAAGCTGTAGGCAGGTATATAAAGTTTGTAAAGTATATAGGGTTTATAAAGATGATCAAAGCGAAGTTTTTAAACACAGAGGTATATTGGCATGTTCCTGTGTTAGGCTGCTAGGGATTACATAGATGTATTGCAGGCCAGAAGCTCAGGCAATAGCAGAAATATTATACTTGTTTCCCGGCAGGATACAATAGAGCACATAGGAGAAATACTGCGTATTTCATATCGTACTTCTTCATAGTACTCTTTGCGACCTTTGCGTAATCTCTGTGTACTTTACGATACTTTTCTTCAATAGAAATAGGGTTTATAAAGTGAAAAACACACTTTATAAACCCTATATTACTTTATCTACCTTATAAACCGTAGCTACTCTACAAACTTGACTTATTCTTCTTCAATCTTTCCTTAAACACCTTTTCAAATTTTTCCACTTTCGGTCTGATCACCAACTGGCAATAAGGTTGCTCTTTATTGTTCGCATAATAATCCTGGTGATAATCTTCGGCTATATAAAACTTGTCGAACGGCGCTACTTCTGTCACAATAGGATTATTAAACACTTTCTCTTTTTCCAAAGCAGCGATCACATCACGCGCTTCCTGTTTCTGGTTCGCATCGCGATAGAAGATTACAGAACGGTACTGTGTACCCACATCTGCGCCCTGCCTGTTTAGCGTGGTTGGATCATGTACAGTAAAAAACACTTTCAGTATTTCGTCCAGAGAAGTTTTTGTTTTATCATACGTGACCTGTACTACTTCTGCATGACCTGTAGCACCTGTGCATACTTGCTTGTAGGTAGGGTTATCCACCTTACCGCCAGAGAACCCTGACTCCACTTTTATAACCCCGTCCAATTCTTTATATACAGCCTCTACACACCAGTAGCAACCACCACCCAAAGTAATGGTGTCCACGTTGGCATTAGCCGTTGCATTGTTTGTATTTATATTGCTCATACTTTCTTTTTTATTATCCGCTTTTACAAATTCCAATGAGAGTGAGTTAACGCAATAGCGTAACCCTGTTTCTGTAGGGCCATCATCAAAAACGTGTCCAAGATGGCTGCCGCAGCGGGCGCACATGATCTCTGTACGACGCATGCCATAGCTTGTATCTACTACAGTTTTGATTTTGCCGCCGGCTATTTCTTTATCGAAGCTAGGCCAGCCGCAGTGTGAATCAAACTTCATTTCATCTGTAAACAGTTCATTACCGCAAGCCGCACATTTATATACACCTTTCTCTTTGTTCATCAGCAATGCGCCTGTAAATGCACGCTCTGTACCCTTTTGGCGCAGCACGTAATATTGTTCCGGCGTCAACTGTTCCTTCCATTCTTTTTCCGTCTTCTGGATCGTTGTATTGTTATCTGTTTTCATACTTGTTGTTTGCTTGTTAGTTGCCTGTCCACAGGCTGTAAAAAATAAACTAAGTAATAATAATGCGCTTATTACCCTGAGGTATGGTTTTGATCGTTGGTGTATCATGTTCGTTCATTTTTAGTGTTACAGTGATATAGACGTAACACGGAACAAAACCTTACAGAACTTTTGAAGAAATCTTATTGAATCAGCCCTCAGAAATGTTAATTCTTTTTTGCATTTCTGCCTTTTGCTCAGTTGAAAAAGTATGTGGAGGATGCTCTTGCAGCGAAGCATTCATTTCACCCATTTTACCCGATAGTATTTGCATCTGCTTTACAAACCTGCGACATACGGCGCAATACAGCAGGTGCCACCATAACTGCATTCTTTCTCTCATAGAAATAACACCTTCCTCCTTCTTCGCTGAAAGCAAAGTAGCCTGGCTGCAATTCAATACCACACGCTTAAATAAATACACTTTCATGTCCTTACTCATTTAAGAAACCAGTTCTTTTCCAGGCATTTACGCATCAGCACTTTCGCGCGGTGAATAATTACCCAGTAATTAGACGAAGACACGTTCAATTCCTTACAAATGGTTTCCGCGTCTTCATTATCAATAAATTTTGCGATAAAAACAGGTATAAGCTTTGACGGCATTTTGGAAATACAATATTGCACTATCCTGTCAAACTCTTCCCTGTTCAGCATTGTATCGGCCTGCTCACTCCATGCCAATGGCGCCTCTGCTGCAAGCCAGTGGCCATTTTTATCATCGAAAAAATGTGTATTAAAATCATTTGTATCCGCCAGGTAGCCTGACACATTCCTTAACACATCTTTCTTCCTGTAATAATCGATGATTTTGTTTTTGAGAATGCTGATCAACCAGGTTCTCTCAGAACTATTATACCGAAAGGAATCTTTGGCTTTAATGGCCGCAGTAAATGTATCCTGAACAAGATCTTCCGCAGTCTCCCTGTTGTTGACCTTTAGCATAGCTAATGACAACAGGTAATCACCATACCGGGCGATCCATTGTGAAGGGTCCAACATCGCTTTATCGTCTGTCATGTTGTATTAAAACATGAAAATACTCGTTTTCGGGGTGGAATGGGAATTTGAGATTTGAAATTTAAGATTAGGGGCGTGAAACGGGAATCGGGAATGACCTAAGCGAAGATTGCCATAAAGGCTCGAAGACACAAAGGTTCACTAAGAAATGCGAAGCATTTCTCCTATGTGCCCTATTGTGTTCCTTCGGGGGAACAGGTGTTATATCGCTTAAGTGTGTGAACTTCTATCACAGGCTGTTCTGTTATATGTCCCAACAATCAGGCGGAGCAATAAGCCAACACCCTATGTGTTAAAAAACTCCGCTTCAATCAATCTCAAATATTTAATCTCACATTTTAAATCCCATAGTTTTTATTTACCTTGTAAGTACCTATGCAAGAACAAGTAGAAAACAAAGGAAAAGCCTTGCGTAAAACTGTCGCAAGATCTGAACAGGCAAAGTTTAAGCTGTACAAGGACCGCCCTACCGTACTCAGCATGATAGAGGCATCCAATTACGACCGGCTACCCGAACTTATACCTATTCGCCATGCACGCATGAGTGTGTCCCCATTTACTTTTTATCGCGGCACGGCCGGAATCATGGCCAATGATCTGAATAATCTACCGCATACAAATGAGCTGGTACAAGCGATCGGAGATTGTCACCTAATGAACTTTGGAGGCTTTGCCACGCCGGAGCGTACACTTGTGTTTGACGCAAACGACTTTGACGAAACATTCCCGGCACCGTGGGAGTGGGATATAAAAAGACTGGCTACCAGTTTTATTCTTGCAGCACGAAACAACCATTTCAGCGAAGGCGATGCAAAAGATATTGTTTTGTCACTGCTTAACTCTTACCGTACACATGTACAAGAGTTTTCGCAGATGAATATGCTTGACCTGTGGTATATGAAATTTGATATACAGGAAATGGCAAACACGACAAAGAGTGCCGCTGCGCGAGACTTGCTGGATGCTGCTATTACGCAGGCACACAAGGAAACACATCAGAAAGTATTTTATAAACTAACGCAAAGTGTGCTGGGTAGTTTTGAGATTGCCAATCAACCGCCATTGGTTTACCATACCATAGATGTGAAAAAAGATAAACGGATATTGTCTATATTCTTTGAAAAATACCTGGAAACATTGCAGTACGACCGCCGCTGGCTGGTAGAAAAATATAAGCTGATAGATGCTGCATTGAAAGTAGTGGGCGTAGGAAGTGTGGGCACCCGCTGCTACGTAGCGTTAATGATGAATGAGAATAAAGAGCCTTTATTTATACAAGTAAAAGAAGCTAGGAAAAGTGTGCTGGATTTTTCAACTACCAGGAGACCACGCACCCACCAGGGAGAGCGGGTAGTAAATGGCCAGCGATTGGTACAGGCAGCAAGTGATATTTTTCTTGGTTGGGCAACAGGAGAACAGGGCAGGCACTTTTATCTGCGCCAGTTGCGGGACAAGAAAATTGCACCGGATGTAGACCATTTTAATAAAGAGGTGCTGGATGGGTACGCAAGGCTGTGCGGGCGTATGCTGGCACGGGCACATGTTAAAACAGGCAACGGCACGTGCATTAGTGCGTATATGGGTAAAAGCGATGTGTTTGATGTGGCTATCAAGGATTTTGCTGTTGCTTACGCTAACCAGACCGAAAAAGATTATGGCGACTTTATGAAAGCCATAAAAGCGGGCAAGCTGCCGATTGAGAAAGAATAAAATTCAGATTTGAAATTTGAGATGATCGAAGCGGCGTTTTTTTAACACATAGGTATGTTGACAACTCTCTCCACAAATCTGTATAGGAATAGGCAAAAACGCAGATGGGCTAGAAAACACCAACCTCAGAAGTAATATCATAGCATTTTCCCAGCAGGGAAACAATAGGCACATAGAGTCCCCACAGTATTGTGGGGATTGGAGCTTTCGTAGCTCCTCTTTGCGTTCTCTGCGCATTCTCCGTGTCCTTTGCGATACATACGCCTTTTAGTAAAACGTACAGGCGAACCTTTGTGTCTTGCTGCCTTCGTGCCCATGAACTCCCATTACATCGTACATCTAACATCGTACATATTGGTACTTAGTACTTCGTCCTTTGTACTTCACATCTAGCATCCTACCCCCTAGTGCATATGTTCCATCATTGGTTCTGTTCCTTTTTTGAAAACAAACTCACTGTTCAGTAAATAAGCGCCGGATGTTACCACTGCATCGCCCTCCTTCAATCCATCCAGCACCTGGATGGTATTACCATTTTCAAGGCCTGTTTTGATCATACGCGCACGGAAGGCATGTTCAGCCGTCTGCACCCACACTACAGACATTGTACCGTTGCGCAATACCGCATCTATAGGCAGCGCGAGACCTTTTTGCTGTTTGCCTTTTACATATACGTATGCCGGCATGCCGGGCTTCAGCATATTATTTTTATTTGGAATAGTGATCCGCACAAGGTTGATGCGGGTATCAGGATTTATTTCAGGATTCGCAAAAGCAATTGTTCCATTAATCTCCATATCATTCATATCCGGGATCTTAACCACTACACTGCCATTTGCATCCATAGCCTGCATTTGCGTTGTATATACCTGCGCTTCTACCCAAAGGGTATGCAAGTCAGCAAGTTTTACCACACTCCCACCATCCATTACATAATCACCTTCTTTTACATCCAGCGATGTAATATAACCGCTTGTATTGCTATAAACAGCCGTGGTGTTTTCTGTCTTTTTCTCCTTTGCCAAAGCAGCAATCTGCGCGTCCGTCATTCCCCATAACAACAGTTTTGTTTTTGCACTTTCTACCAGTTGCTTATAGTCAATTACATTATCCTTCAACACATCTGCACGACTCACTGCCAGTATATATTCCTGCTTCGCGTTGTTCAATTCTTCACTATACAGATCAAAGAGTTTATCGCCTTTCGAAACATAGTCGCCAATATTTTTATAATACAAGTGTTCTATTCGTCCCGCCACGCGCGCACTTACCGCATTCATATCATGCTGGTTAAAATTCAGCGTTCCGGTCAGTACCATAGCATCGCCAAACATACCACTCCTGATCGTATCTACATGAATGTTTCCCAATTGTACCTGTTCCTCGCTTAGCTGTATCTCCTGGTTGTCTGCACTGGTCTTTTTTGCCACAATTAGCTTCATACCACATATAGGGCAATTACCCGGATGATCCTGCATGATCTGCGGGTGCATAGAACAGGTGTAATAAGTATCTGACGCCACTTGCGTTTCCGGCTGTTTTTTGCTTTTACAACTTGCCGTCACGAACGCAACAATCAAAACAGCACTACAAATGAGCAGGTATTTTTTTAGGTGTATGTATATCCTGTTTTGCATAATTATTCATTTACTTTAATAAAGCTCTCGCTATCCATTAAATACTGTGCGTTCACGGCTACCTCTTCTGTATCCTGTAAGCCGGAAAGGATTTGTATATGCCCATTATGAGCTATTCCTGTCACCACTTTATGCGCCCGGAAACCACCGGTTGTTTTTACAAATACCACCTTGTCTAAGCCCAATGATAATACGGATTCTACCGGCAGCCATTCCGCATCTTTAGTGCCCGCAGTAATAGTTGCATTCACCTGGCTGCCGATCGGGATCTGGTTTGCACTATTATTTAAATACACGCGCGCGGTAACAGTTTTACTATCTTTTTTATAAAAGGGCTCTATAAAATCAATACGTCCATTCACCTGTTTTCCCGGCGCTGTTTCAGGTGTGATCAAAACCACATCACCTTTTTTAATCAGCGATTGATCTGCCGCATATATATTCAGCAAAGCCCATACTTTATCCGAATTATAAATACTGAACACTGCCTGCCCCTTCTGCACGTACATCCCCTCTTTCAATGGCAACTCTTCTGTAAGCAGTGAAACATCTTTCATGGCCGTGCCTGCCGCCTGTTGCATACCAGCGCCACCAGCTTCGTGTATATGACCCGTATAAGCACTATACACAGCTATAGCGGGCAATATTTTCTGTGAGGCAATAACGCCATTTAGTTGCTCACTATCCATGCCCAACAACAGCAAACGTTGTTTTGCTGCATCTATCAATGCTGTATTACCACCATCACTTTTTAGCAGGAACAATAAATTTTGTTGTGCAGCAGCTATTTCAGGGCTATATATCTCCATCAGTTTTTGCCCCTTATGCACATGCTGAAACCTGTAACGTACATATAGTTTCTCTATGCGTCCGCTGATACGGGCAGCCACAGACCGCTCCTCCCGCGTATCATAGGCAATTTTACCCAGTGCTTTGATAACAATGGACTCCTGTCGTTTTTTAATTGTCGTGACAGGGATAGAAGAAACAACAAACTGGTTTGTTGGTTTCAGCAAGCTTTCCAGCGTTATGTCTTCCGGTTTGTCAGCTTTATTTTCCATAGGAACGAGCTTCATCCCACATACGGGGCAGCTCCCCGGCTTATCACTGATCACCTCTGGGTCCATTGTACAGGTGTACAGCACAGACTTAGCAGTGTCCACCTTCGCTGAATCATGATCATGCGCATGTTTTTGCTGCTGGTTTTTACAAGCAGCAAACAGGAGCATTAATGAAGCGATATATATTATTTTCTTCATAGTCTTTTTATTCTTAGTGCCCTTTGCGATATAATAACGCAGAGAACACAGAGGAGACGCAAAGGATACAGAGGAAGTTTAAAATCCCTGATCCGGTACATAACTGGTTCGTGAGGACACGAACCAGGGCGAAAGAACACATTTCAAATATTAAATCTCAAATTTCAAATCATTGTATCTCCAATACTTTCTCTAACTGCACCTGCATTTCTAACAGTTGCTGCACCTGGTTCAAATATTCTATTTGCGACATATTCAAGGCCTCCCATGCGTCATATAACATAAACAACTCTTCCGTGTTTTGCTGATACCCGATTTGCATGGTTTGGAAATTCTTTTGCAATGCCGGGATGATATTCGTTTCGTACAATGCCACCTGTTGCTTTTTTGCATTCAATTCTGTGCGCATACCATAAGCCATACCGCTCATTTGGTTGTACATCATTTCCTTTTGCTGCTGCAAAGCTTCATTCTTATAATCCAGGCTTTTAATGTTCGCTTTGTTCATTTTGGTAGACCATGACAGCGGAATACGCATCATGCCCATCAGGCTAAACTGCCAAGGGTTGCCTGCCCAGGCAAACATGTGGTCATACTTGACTCCGAATTCCGGTTTCATTTTTGCGCGCTCTGTTTCCTGTTTTAAAACATTGATGTGCATGTCTTCATCAATAGCCCGTATATCACTTCTTCTTCCTGAGAAATAGGATGAATCAAATATTACACTGGCATAGCTTTTCATCTCATACGCTGTGTCTATATCCAGCTCCTGCATATGCTTCCGGTTCATCAGCACATTCAGCATCACTTTCTTCAGGTGTATTTCATTGTCCAGCATTACACGCATGTTCTGCAAGTTGCCTTGTGCTGCTTTTGCCTTATAATAGGCATCCAGCTTGCCAAGATTATTTTTATAACGCAGTTCTGCATCCCGGAGCATAAATGAGAGGATCTTTTCATTATTGTCCAGCACTTTTTCTTTTTTCAGCAGGATGATCCATGCATAATAATTTCTTTTGGCTTCAGCATATAAATCATTTAAAGAAGCGCTCTTCCTGTACTTTTCTGCTGCGGACATGGCTGCCATGTAATTGTACTCAGCCTTTTGTTTCTGGTTGGGAAACATTTGCTGTGCAGACAACATAAATTGCCCCATACCTGGCGTGCCCATCATTTCATCTTTTTTCCACATCTTAGGATCATAAGGTGTCATAAAGAACCCTGCCCCCACCTCCGGGCTCATCCAGCTTTTAGCACCAATAGCTGCTGCATCCATAGAATTAATTTCTGCATCATACATCTTCAATGCCGGGTTACGGAGCTTGATGGTATCGAAGATGTTTTGTAAAGACATCTTCTGTGCATTGGCAGCCGTAACGGCTAATAGTAGTATTACAAATATTTTGATTGTCTTCATGTCATTTTTTTAGCACATAGATAATTTTATCGCAAAGGGCGCAAAGGATACGCAGAGTACGCGAAGTGAGGGGAGAGTAAGCCATTCACGATTCCCGTCTCACGATTGCCGACTCACGACTCACGTCTCACGATCAATGTTTCGCATCCAACACTTCTATCTTTCCGTATTTTCTTAGTTCATATTCCTTCGTCATCAAAAAGATGAGTGGCGTTACCAGCAGTATATGCGTTGCAGATGTCAGTACACCGCCAATCATTGGTAATACAATCGGCTTCATCACATCACTGCCTACGCCATGGCTCCAAAGAATAGGTGCGAGGGCAAATAGCGACACACATACGGTCATTATTTTAGGACGCAAGCGTTTGGCTGCTCCATGCACTACATACTCTCTTAGATCTTCTTTGGTGATCGTCTCTCTCGAATTGCCTTTTTTGGCCACAAGCTCTTGCATGGCATCGTTCAGATAAATGACCATGACTATCCCGGTTTCTATAGCAAGGCCAAAGAGCGCAATGAATCCGACGGCTACGGCTACAGATAAGTTCACATGCCAGAAGTAGATCATATACGCACCACCGATCAGCGCAAACGGAATAGAGATCAGGCTAAAGAATGCTTCACGCATAGAGTGGAATGCGAAATACATGCACAGGAAGATGATGAAGAGCACAACCGGCATGATCAGCTTTAAAGTACGCTCACTGCGTATAAGATTTTCATATTGTCCGCTCCACTCCAGGAAGTAGCCTTGCGGCAACTTGCTGACCAATGCATTTAATTTTTGCTGTGCTTCTGCCACAGTACCGCCCATATCCCGCTCACGTACATTGAATAAGACTGTGCCGCGGAGCATCGCGTTTTCAGAGTTGATCATTGGCGGTCCGTCAGATAGCTGAATATTGGCAACCGCTTGCAATGGTATCGGACCGAAGTTCATCGTCTGTACCTGCAATCTTTTTAACGCTTCTATGTTGTTTCTAAAGTCTTGCCCGAATCGTGCGTTTACAGAGAATCGTTGCCGGCCTTCTACTGTGGTCGTTAGTTTCATACCACCTAAAGAGCTTTCAACAACTGTATTTACATCATCTATGCTTAACCCATAGCGTGCAATCTCTTCACGGTTCACAACTATATCTATGTATTTACCACCAGTAATTGGTTCAACATACAGGTCTTTCACACCCTTCATTCCTTCCAACGCACCTTTTAGTTGCTGGGAAAATGCATAGATCGTATCCAGGTTTTGCCCGTACACTTTTATACCCACGTCTGTACGCACACCGGTAGACAGCATATTTATACGGTTAATGATCGGCTGTGTCCAGCCATTTGTTACGCCGGGAATTTGTAATTTATTATTCAGCTCATTAATAATATCATCCGTTGTTTTTCCTTCACGCCATTCATGCTTAGGCTTGAGCAATACAATCGTTTCTATCATACTGATAGGCGAATTATCTGTCGCCGTGTTGGCTCGCCCCGCTTTACCCAGTACATTTTCTACTTCCGGTACAGATTTGATCAGCTTGTCCTGCACTTGCAAAATGCGCTTTGCCTCCGCATTTGAAACATCCGGCAGTGTTACCGGCATGAATAACAATGAGCCTTCATCCAGCGGCGGCATAAATTCCCGCCCCAGGCTCATGATCAATGGAATGCTTACCAGCAAAGCAATAATGTTAATACCGATTGTTGTTTTCCGCCATTTGAGACAACCTCTTATTATGGGTTCATATACGCGCTCAAGAAACCGGTTGACAGGATTGCTATCCCCTGACCTGAATTTTCCGCGCATGAAAAACGTAAGTAGTACCGGCGCCAGTGTTACCACAAGCAATGCATCTACCAGCAAGATAAATGTCTTGGTATAGGCTAGTGGATGAAAGAGTTTACCCTCCTGCCCTGTCAGTAAAAACACCGGGAGAAACGATGCTATAATGATCACCGTGGAAAAGAATACGCCGCGGGATACTTGCTTACAAGCCCGTTCTATAATGCTGATCCGCTCTTCATTTGAGAGCTTAGGGAGATCATTGTTGTTATTCTTTTTAAAAAACATAGTCTTTTGTTTTATTCATGCGAAGCATAATGGTTTAATTGCTGCATTGTTCAATGGTTATATTGTCAGGATTATATACGCAGTCAACAATTCAACCATATAACAATTAAACAATTTATCCTCCCCGTTCACTCAACTGCCTATACGCATTCTCCGACATAATAATTCCGTTATCTACGATTACACCTATGGCCAATGCAATACCTGTGAGTGACATGATATTGGACGACAGGCCAAATGCATTCAGCAGGATAAAGCTGATGGCAATTGTTATCGGGATCTGTATCACGATGCTTAATGCACTTCTCCAATGGAACAGGAATAGAATTACAATAAGGCTTACGATCGCGATCTCTTCGAGTAATTTATTTTTAATATTTTCAATAGCCGCTTCTATCAGCGTACTTCTGTCATAGTCAACTTTAAATTTCACGCCCGGTGGCAATCCTTTTTCTACATCTTTCATTTTCTCTTTTACCGCGCGTATTACTTTGTCAGCGTTCTCTGCATAACGCATTACTAGTATTCCACCCACAACTTCTCCTTCACCATTGTTGTCAAATATGCCCAGGCGCAGATCACTGCCCATTTGCACACTGCCAATATCTTTTACTCTCACAGGTATAGCATTGTAGTTGCCTACAGCTATGTTTTCTATATCCTCTTTGTTTTTTATATAACCCAATCCACGGATGATATAGGCCATGTCGCTCATTTCAAATTTCCTTCCGCCCACATCATTGTTGTTCGCTTTTACTTTATTCATTACATCCATTAGCGAAACATTGTAAAACTGTAGTTTCACCGGATCCAGCACTAACTGATACTGCTTTTCAAAACCGCCATAAGAGGCTACTTCTGCAACGCCCGGCACGGTTTGCAATGCAAACTTTACATACCAGTCTTGTAAGGCACGTTGCTCACCCAAATCCATTTTGGGTGCATCTAAGTGATACCAGAATATATGCCCGACACCTGTACCATCAGGCCCCAGCGCGGGTGTTACACCCTGCGGCAGCAAGCGCTGCGCATAGTTCAGTCGCTCCAGCACGCGTGTACGCGCCCAGTAGGTATCTACATTGTCTTCAAATATGACATACACGAAGCTCATCCCAAACATAGACGTGCCACGAACATTCTTCACTTTCGGAATGCCTTGCAGGTTGCTTACCAGCGGGTAAGTCACCTGGTCTTCTATTACCTGCGGGCCACGTCCCATCCATTCTGTAAATACGATCACCTGGTTTTCCGACAGATCAGGAATAGCATCAATAGGATTATCCCTGATCGCAAAAATGCCCCAGGCAAACATGCCCAATGCAACCAGCAGGACGATATAACGGTTGCGAATGGAAAGGGATATAAGTGAGTTAACCATAGTTGAAGTGTTCAATTGTTATACTGGTGAATTGTTTCATTGTTATATGGTCAAATGGCTACATTGTCGTGTGGTTTTATATTGCTGTATTAATTTTTCGGAATACAATAATTCTACTACGTAACAATTAAACAATGCAGCCATTGTACCATTAAACAATTCTACTTTCCTTTCTTCCTATCATACTGGCAGCATTCGTCTAGCTTTTGATAAGCTTTGTCGTCGCCTTTGTATTTCTCTGTATCATAACCTGCTGCTGCTACTTTTTTTTGTACTGCATCGCTGGTTACTTTAGCCGGATCGTAGGTAAGCGTTAATACTTTAGTTGATTTGTTCCAGTCTGCTTTAGCTACACCAGGCAATGCTGCAGCAGTCTCTATGTTCTTCTTACAAGAACCACAGTTACCACTTACTTTGATCGTTTCTGTTTTAGTACTCTGTGCAAACAGGTTTACAGACAGTGTGGCAAACAAAGCCACGAGAAACAGTTTTACTGCTTTCATAATGCTAATTTTTGATTTGAAATTTGAGATTAAATATTTGAAATGACTATTTTATGCGCAAAGACACAGAGAGGTGTAAGGTGTGAGGCGTAAGGTATAAGGACGAATACACACCTAATTTCTTATATCCCGCCACGTACTTCGTACTTAGTAATTCGTACTTTACTCTTTACATCGTACATCTAACATCGTACATAACTACCACTTGCGGGAAGCACGTATAGCCCTGCATACGCACGGCTTGCCTTGCAAAAAGAAAATCAGATAAGGAAAGTACAATGGGAAATAAACAACGCTACTTTTTGACTTCGGGGTGGAGCGTTGGATACCGGGTAATCAGTTGTAACTGATGTGGTATAAATTTCCGGTAATGGCTGATAATGAGGTAATTCAGCCGGTGAAGCCGCTAATGAAACGGCGGCATAAACAGCAGCATTCAGGTGTTCTTTTTCAATCTTAACCTGTTTCTGCTCGTCTTTGCAACAGCCATTCTTGTCTTTCTTTTCCATACCGCATTTATCGCAATCCTTTTTTTCATCTGCATGCAGGTTGGTAGAGATCAGTTTGCCCATGCAATAATGCATGTGCACTGTAGCTCCTGTTGCTGCAGTGATGTAGATAAATGCTAATATGAAAAGAATAGACTTTTTCATCAACTGCACAAAACTATAAAAAGTTTTCACATATAAAAGAATAAAAAGTTTCAAAAAATATAAAATTAGGATGAATGGCGGGTGAAGCAGAAATATGCAGGAATCAAAAAACCTGTCAGGTCTTAAAGACCTGACAGGTTTAATCCCAAATGTCACTTCACTTCATACAAAGCATTTCCGTCAATCAAAACTGTTTTAAAATAGCATCATGCTTAGATAGTTTGTTTAGTAATACATAAGCACAGGCCGGGAGGCCATAGGTGTTCGAAAGAATAATAAAGTCCCGGAGGGACGCCAGATTGGTAGTTTAATAATTCACACAAGCAGTTGAGCTCCGGAGGAGCGACAGAATGAATCGTTTTGCAAGGGAATAATTCTGTCGCCGCGCTGCGGCTCTGATTGGTGTGGGATATATCTTTCTACCATTCTATCGAGCCTCCGGCTCTCCATCATAGCAAATACACGCTATGTTTTTTGCTGAGATTATATAGCAGCGTCTTTCGAACATCTATGGCCGGGAGGCCTGCGCCAGGCGAAGTCAGGTACACTATAATAAAAAAGGCGTAAGGTAATCTCCTTACGCCCTCGAACCTAAAACCTTCTATCCTTAGATAGCCGGGTTGGCTACATAAGCTTTCCACAATTCATCTACCGGCATGCCGGTGAGTTGTTTCCACAATTCAGGCTTGTAGGTTCCTTCTCTCATGTGCTTATTCATTTCATCCACGAAGGATTTGTTTTTATTTTTTTCTATCCATACAAAGAAACGTGCCGTTACACGGTATGCGTTATCATAATTATGCGCAGGCTTTACATCAGGCAAAGACCAATTGCCTTTCTCATTATTTACACCATACTTGTAACGCACATAATCTGCTATTCCCTCTGTAACCCAACCAGGCCCCTGCCCTTTATAATCTTGTACAATGTGCATTACTTCGTGCGTTACCACATCTATATCTTCGGGATGCTTAAAGAACCATTCAGGGCTGTACTTCACTATGCCATTAGATGTTGCGGCTACGCCTTTGTAAGCGGAGTCAATTACGAAAACAACTTTCTGCAATGATTTTTTATTAAAGCGCTTCACTTCCTCCGGGTACACTTTGAAAAATGCATCGATCATACGTTGTTTAGTAACAAGGCTGAATGCGGAATCTTTATTAATAAAGATCAATGTGTATTTACCCTGCTTAATAGAATCTTTTGTAAAAAAACCATCCGTGCCAATATCTTCCCATTTTTTTTGCTGCGCATTTACAACAACAGATCCTGCAATAATTGCCGATGCAAACAGGAGTACCTTCATTTTTATCATTTAGTTTTCATTTATGTGGATTGTGTGTGTTTAATTGTTGCATGGCTGCATGGTTAAATTGTTTTGGCTTTTGCTGTTCGGCATGTTAGTTAAGCGCATGTCGAACAGTTTTTTTTAAAACCCGACAGGTCTTTGAGACTTGTCAGGTTTGTTTTTCACCGGGGCGAACGCGGGCTTCGCTAACATATCGAACAGCGAATTATAACAATTCAACCATGTAACCATTAAACACTATATCAATTCTTCAACAACGCTTTCACCTCTTCATCATTAGAGAATGAATAAGGGAAGTCAGCTCTATTGGTTCCTTTATTTTTAGCAGGCTGCGCTCCCATTTTCAGGTTAAACGCACCGCCTTTCAATATATCTGTGTGATCTATCCAGTTCTTTGTATAAGGCGTATTATTCAGCGTTGCTGTTTGTACATATCTCGCAACATCACTGTTTTCCGGCGCATTGATCACAAACTGTTTTCCGTTCTCTAGTGTCAGCGTTACTTTTTCAAACAAGGGCGCACCTAACACATACTGTGTTGTAGAAGGACAAACAGGGTAGAAACCAAGTGCAGAGAATACATACCATGCGGAAGTTTGTCCGTTGTCTTCATCACCACAGTAGCCATCAGGTGTAGCCTTATACATCCTGTTCATTGTTTCACGCGCCCAGTATTGCGTTTTCCACGGCTCGCCTGCATAGTTATAGAGATAGATCATGTGTTGTATAGGCTGGTTACCGTGTGCATACTGCCCCATATTCGCTATCTGCATTTCACGTATTTCATGGATCACGCCGCCATAGTAGCTATCATCAAATGTTGGCGGCATGGCAAATACAGAATCCAGCATGTTTACAAATGCTGTCTTCCCTCCCATCAGGTTTACCAAACCTTCTATGTCGTGAAAAACACTCCATGTATAATGCCAGCTATTGCCTTCTGTAAAGGCATCACCCCATTTAACAGGATTGAACGGAGATTGAAATTGTCCATCTTTATTTTTTCCGCGCATGAGTTTGGTCGATGCATCAAATACATTGCGGTAGTTTTGGCTGCGTTTTGCATAGAGGGCCAATTCTTCTTTTGGCCTGTTCAATAATTTACCCAGCTTATAAATCGTATAATCATCATACGCATACTCCAGCGTGCGCGCTACGTTTTCATTGATCTTAACATCGTAAGGCACGTAGCCCAGCTCTTTGTAATAGTTTACACCAAATCTTCCTACAGCTTCGATCGGGCCTTCGTTGTTGGCTCCTTTCAGTAACGCTTCGTATAAGGTATTAATATCATAACCACGTAAGCCTTTTACATATGCATCGGATACCACTGAGGCTGAGTTATTGCCGATCATGATATTGGCATAGCCGGGGCTTGACCATTCTGGTAACCAGCCACCTTCTTTATAATCATTGATCAAACCTTCCTGCATCTCTTTATTGATAGACGGATACATGAGGTTAAGAAAAGGATATAATGCACGGAAGGTATCCCAGAAGCCTGTTCCTGCAAACATATAACCGGGCATTACTTTGCCATTGTACGGACTGTAGTGTACAATGCTTCCCTGCTGATTGATCTCGTATAATTTATTCGGGAAAAAGAGCGTGCGGTAAAAGCAGGAATAAAATGTTCTCACCTGGTCAATTGTACCACCGGATACATTGATGCGGCCTAACATTTTGTTCCAGAGTGATTTTGCTTTTTGTTTTGTTGCGTCAAAATTATCTTTTGCTAACTCTCTTGACAAATTCAGTTCGGCTTGTTCAAAGCTTATAAATGAAGAAGCAACTTTCGCATGTACCTGCTCTCCTTTTCCTGTTTTAAAACCGATAATACCGAGTGCATGTGCAGCATTCATTTCAGTAGAGTCCTTGCGCAATGTATTATCACGCACCGTATAGGCTACTGTAAATGCTTTATCAAACTGGATAACAAAATAGTTTTTAAAGTTCTCCATTTTGCCGCGTGCATAACGCACACTGTAACCGATGATCTTCTTTTCCTGCGGTATTACTTTGATGTAAGAACCTCTGTCAAAAGCATCCACTACTACAAAAGAACTATCAGATTTAGGAAAGGTAAAACGGAACTGTGCCGCACGTTCTGTAGGTGCAATCTCCGTTGTTACATCTGCATCTGCGAGATATACACTATAGTAATAAGGTTTTGCTATTTCAGACTTGTGCGAAAACCAACTGGCGCGATCTTCCTCTGCAAAACGCAGCTTGCCTGTAACCGGCATGATGGAAAACTGTCCATAATCATTCATCCATGGTGAAGGCTGGTGTGTCTGTTTAAAACCACGTATCTTATCTGCGCTGTACTGGTATTGCCATCCGTTGCCATTCTGTCCCGTTTGTGGTGTCCAGAAATTCATGCCCCAGGGCACAGCAATAGCAGGATAAGTGTTGCCATTAGAAAGACTCACTTTAGAATCAGTACCCATCAGCGGGTTTACCCACTCTACGGGATCCGTAACTGTTTTGATTATTTGTGCATGCGCGGAAAAAGCCATCCAGAGAGAAAAGAAGCCAGCACAGATTTTTTTCATATTTAGATTTTTTCTCATCCTGTATAACATTCTTCGTTATACAATGAAGGGTTTTAAATGAAATCCAAGATACGTTATCCCGCTAAATTATAGGTATTGGTTATGATAACCTGTTAATAGAACTTAAAGGATTTGTGCAGGAATATGCGGAAGTCTGGATTTGAAATTTGAGATTTAAGATTTGAGATGATATTGAATCATGAGACGGCAATCATGTATGAGCTTACTCACTACTGACAACTCACTACTCACATTGCAACACTTTGCGTCTTTACGTGAAACTCCAAATTTAAAATTTAATAAATAGACACATAGCAATTTTTACCACATAGAAGCATAGAAACATAAGTTATATCCTGGTCTTTTAAGTAATAGCTATGTTCCCTTCATTCAAGAGAACATAGATCACATAGTGTGAAATACTTCGTATTTCTTGGTGATCCCTGGTGGCTTGGTGTCTTAGTGGCGGCATTGCGATTCTTTGCCCGAAATCTCAAATCATAAATTTCAAATTAAATAAAAAAACACGCAGGGCGATACTGCGTGTTCGTTGATACTCGATTCTTAAAAACTAAATACCCGGATATCCTGTATTCTGCGGTCGCAGATTCGGATTATTTTTCATCTCAGACACCGGCAGTGGAAACAATAAGTGTCTATCCTGCAGTGGCTGATTCGTGCTTTTGTTTACATGTCCGGTGAAGCTGTCAAAGCCATTGGTGGCTTCATTATACACCTTCTTTGTACGTACCATATCAAACCACAGTACACCTTCATAACACAGCTCGTGCCAGCGCTCTCTCCACACGGCTTCACGGAAAGTAGTTTGAGAATACGTTCCCTGTGCAGGCGTAGTAAGACCGGCACGGTCACGTATTACTTTCATAGCTGTCCAGGCAGCAGTGTTGGGTGTACCGTCAGCCTCGTTCTGCGCTTCTGCATACGTCAGCAACACATCCGGGTAACGGATCTGCGGTACATTCAGATCGCTCCTGTTCGTACCCTTTGTACCCAATGTTCCATTTGCTATTATGTCAAAATGCTTGAATACATACGGCCTGCCTGGATTGTAGAGCGTAGGCAGGTAGCCATTTGTATAGTAGTCCGTGTAAAAATAGCCAGACCTGTTTTGCGCGCGCTTGTCACCGGCCTCATACGATGCATAGAACTCAGCCGTTGGCACAGAAGTACCAACGCCATCTATAGAAGACACTGGTTTGTGTAAGGGTAAAAAGTAAGATTGTAACGGGTTGCCTGCACCGGCCGCGTCATTGTATTGCACTTCAAATATGTGCTCAACCTTATTATTGTTTGCAACAGCATGTATATCGTTATAGGTTGGCAGCAATCCTATTTGTGCAGGATTTGCATTTGCATACGTGATCACTTCATTTGCCTTATCTGCTGCCAGTTTATAATACGCCTGCCCCTTGTTCAGCGGTGCGCCAGCCATAGTCAGGTACACTTTTGCCAGCAATGATTTTACAGCAGCCAGCGATACTTTCCCAGATGGGTCTACCCATGCAAAACCTGCTGCTTCCGCCGCCGTAAGATCATCTACAATCAGCTTGTACACGTCTTCCGTAGCGGTACGTTTTGGATAGAAGTCGCTGGAGGTGGCTGTCTGCGGTTTTGTAATCAGTGGCACATCTCCCCAGAATCTTACAAGATAGAAATAAGCCCAAGCACGCAGGAAAGCGGCTTCTCCCAAACGTTGTTTTTTTATAGCCGGGTCCATCAAAGGAATGCCGGGTATTTTATCCAATGCAAGATTTGCTTGCGCAACGGTTTTGTAATAGCCATTCCACATCTGGTTAATGTGCAGGTTATTGCCATCATACACCAATGAATACAGGTTATTCAAATCAGAGTTTTGCGCTGTCTCTGTTGTCATTATGCCCGTTGTGGCATCAAACATTTGATAGTTGGTAGAGAAGATACCGGCGCCATCACCAATAAATCTTATTTGCCCATAAATGGCGGCAATAGCTGCATCTGCATGCTCCGGTATAGTGTAGTAAGTTTCCGGCGCAAGGTTGGAAGGGTCTTCTTCCACCAGGAATTTTTTACAACTTGCAGTGGTGAATAACACAGCAGCAAGCAATATATATGTGTATTTAAAATATCTGGATAACATAGTTTTATTTTTTTCTCCGGTAAACAAATAGATTACAAACCCACTTTTAAGCCCAGCATATAAGTAGTAGGCTTAGGATAATCGAAGAATGTCTGGCCTTGTGCAAACACATTGCTGTATGTGGTTACTTCCGGATCATTACCCATGTATTTTGTAATGAGGAAGAAGTTTTGAACAGAAGCGAACAAACGTAAACTCGTCAGGTGCATTTTTTGTGCAATAGCTGGTTTAAAATTGTAGCCCAGCGCAATGTTTTTACCCCTGATAAATGAGCCGTTTTCTACCCATCTTGTATCTACGTTAGTTACATAACCTGCATCCTGGTCACGAATGGCAGCAATAGGCGTGTTTTGGTTTTGTGGCGTCCATGCATTCAGCACTGTTTTATAACTATTTGCCTGGCCTTGCCTGTCTTCGGCAGAGTGATGCGTCATATTCAGCACATCATTGCCATAACAATACTGTAACTCTACTATCAGGTCAAGTTGTTTATAACGGAACCTGTTTAGGAACGCACCCCATCCTTTCGGGTTACCATCACCAATGATCATGCGATCTGCGTCATTAATTGCTTTGTCGCCATTTACATCCAGGTACTTAATATCACCCGGCAACATTGGCTTGCCGCCACGGTAGCTTACAAACTGTGCGGCCTGCGCCCTTTCAGCTTCACTCCATGTACCCAGGCGTACCAGTCCCCAGAATGAGCCTACCGGTTGCCCTACACGAATGATGTTTGTCTGGTTGGTGAAATTGGGACCACCTACACCAAAGATGTCATCTGGTGTTGCAAGTGACAATACTTTGTTTTTATTGAAGGAAATATTGAACGTAGTGCTCCAGGAGAAATTTTCGTTTTCAATATTCACTGTATTCAGTGCCAGTTCTAAACCTTTGTTTTCCATTGAACCAATGTTCTTCCTGATGGTTGCATACCCGCTTGTACGTGGCACAGGTGCATCCAGCAACATATCTGTTGTCTTCCTGTAATACACATCTGCTTCAAAGGAAATCCTGTTGTTGAACAAACCTAGTTCAAGGCCCGCATCGTACTGCGCTGTCTTTTCCCAACGCAGGTCAGGGTTTGCCAATCTTCCTATGCCTATGCCTGTTACCTTAGTACCATTGATGACAGCAAAATTATTTGCAAGTGTTGCCAGTGCAGCGTATGCCGGCGACTCCGAGTTACCTGTTACACCATAAGAGGTGCGGAACTTCAGGTTAGAGATCACCTTATTGTGTTTCAGGAAATCTTCTTCAGATACCTTCCACGCAAAAGCGCCGGAAGGAAAGAATGCATACTTATGATTCTCTCCAAATTTGGAAGAGCCGTCTTCACGCCCTGTCAACGTAAACAAATACCTGTCTTTGAAAGCATAGTTTAAACGTGCGAAGTAAGAGTTCATAGCAAAGCGGCTCCTGCCCGATCCGTAAGTAGGGCTTGAACTACCTACGCCGATGTTGTTATACTCGAAAAAATCAGAGGTAAAATTTTGCGAACCAGCACTGATGTTGAAGATGTTGGTTGCCTGCCAGGCAAGACCAAGCATGCCGGTGAAAGAGTGGTCTTTGCCAAAGCGCTTGTTGTAAGTCAGGTAGTTTTCCAGTGACCAGTAAGTTTCCCTCCTGTTACTTACAGACGCTGTACCATTTTGCCCGTCAGATATGCCATAGAGTTTTTTGGTAGCATATTGATTCACGCCGCGTGTTACCACGTTTGTACCTAGTACCGTGCGCATCTCCAATCCTTTTGCAAAATTGATATTGGTGAATACACTACCAAGCGTAGTCTGAGTCTGTACAATATTCTTCCTGTCCGTTAATATATGCACAGGATTAGAACCACCCTCCGCTCCCGGGTATAATTGATTATCACCCCAGGTTCCATCCGGGAATTTAACAGGCATGAAAGGAAATGCTTCTGTGATCATACGTACAGAATTCAACCCGCCTGTGCCCTGGTCTACAATATTCTCTTCCTGGTTGTTGTAACTAAGCGTGCCACCTACTTTCAGCCACGGCTTCATTTGTGCATCAAACACAAAACGTGCAGAATACCGTTTGAGATAAGAGTTCAGCAGCAAACCTTCATCATCCCTGTAGCCCAGGAATACACCAAACTGGCTGGCCTGGTTACCACCGGTAAAACCCACCTGGTGGTTTTGGGATAACTTATCTTGTGTGGAAGCCTTCAGCCAGTCTGTATTGTACTTTGGGTTACCATTCGCATCAAACAGGTTAGGCAGGTTTGCACGCTTTACACGCGGGTCTACTTTTGTAGCGTAAGCACCGCTTGCCCAGCCCACAGGGTCATACACTTTTATGTTATCGTAGGTAAGATTTTCTACCTGTATAAATTCGTTTGCGTCCAGCATTTCTACCCGGTGCGGCCCTATTTTATTCATACTGAAATCCGCATCATACGTCACACGCATTCCACCACTTGTGCCGCGTTTGGTAGTAATGAGTATCACACCATTTGCACCTCGTGCGCCATAGATCGCAGTGGCAGAGGCATCTTTCAATACTTCCACAGATGCAATGTCACTTGGGTTGATATAATCAATCGCATTTGAGTTGTTATCCTGCGAGCCTACCGGCAGAATAACGCCATCGATCACATACAATGGATTATTCGTTGTGTTGATGGAGCTAAAACCGCGTATGCGGATGTTTGTTTGACCACCCGGCCTTCCGGAGTTTGTGTTCACCTGCACACCGGCTATCCGGCCTGACAGCGCCTGGTTGAGCGATGCAGCAGGGCGCTCTTGTAATTGCGCTGCCTTTACTGTACCTACAGCGCCGGTAAGGTCTGTCTTACGTGCTGTACCATAACCGATCACTACTACGTCTTGCAGGTTAGACGAGGCAGCACTCAGCTTTACATCCAGTGTTTCGCCGGATGCGGTAAGTTCTTTCGTTTCAAAACCTACTGCGTTAATAATAATTGTGGAGGAACCGGCCATAGTCACTACAAGTGAGTAAGAGCCATCCATAGCTGTTACAGTACCCGTCTTGGAGCCTTTTTGCCGGACAGATGCCCCTTCTATAGGTGCATTACTGTTGTCTGTTACGTGGCCTTTGACAGTTTTGGTTTGTGCAAACAATGTCGGGGACATGCCCAGGAATAATAGCACAAGCATGTTTGCCAAACATGCCCGCATAAGGGATGATTGCTTGTTCATATGCAAGGTTTGTTTTAAAAATCGATCGATCAGGGTAGGTACAACCGATTCTTCATCCGGGACGGGAATAGCATAGTAACAGAGAAAAAATTAAGTGAAGTATGCCTTATCAGGAAAATGGTGCTCAAAAGTCTGCACTACAATACCAGGTGTGATATAGCATAAGCAATCAGTTTAAAGTAGTACTGGAAACTGCTTTTTTGAATAATGGTTAAAGTTTTCTCCTTAGTCATGACTAAGTTAAGATCACGAATACCGTTATTGTTGTTAATAGACGACAAATGGATTGTTAACGGATTTTAAATCGCTGAATTTGAGATTTCACGTAAAGACGTATAAGACAGCCTGGATGATACCGTCGGACAAGTATCGCAAAGCGCGCAAAGAACACAGAGAAAATGACTCATGCTTATTAACCTAATGACTATTCCTAACTCACAACTGACCACTCACCACTCACATTCCTTATTCACGATTACCGTCTCACGATTCACGTTTCTTCCCTCCCAATCGCCCATCCGAATAGTTTTTTCCCTTTCTTTGTTGTTTCGAACTGCATACATGAAGGATTCCATATTTACGTACATCACCATTGCTATTGCGAGCTTTCTCGTGCTTTGCGGCATGCAGTTCTACCTGGTACATAACACTTACCAACTGGAAAATGAACGCTATCTGTTTCCAGAAAAAAAATTAATGAATGAGGTTTACCGGGAGTCTATTATCAACGACAAATTATTCCCCGGCGGTGCGGCAATCATTGACACTATACTAAACCACAACCTCACTAACCTGGAGTATTTATACATTAACAACAGCGAACAATACAACGTTGTTAAACAGGAAATATGTGATAGCATTTTTAAACAGTTGCGCAGGGCACAATCAATAGACCGCTTCATTACAAAGTTTAAACAGCAACAACATATTACCGACTCGTTACAATATGCACTGACGATAGACGCGCTGGATGTTGCATTTACCAGCAATAAATATGTGCCGGTTTATAATAAGGAAACTTATTACACCTTAATAGACCACGACATTCAACAAAAGGATGGCATACGCATTGGCGGCATTTTACGCAACACCAATATGCAAAACCGTATCTCCAACATTACGGTGAGCAGTGATGCTTCTTATACATATAAGATGACATTCTCTTTATATGTAGACAGGGAAGACAGGGAATTGCGCCTGTTCAAAAAAATGTCCACGGTGTATTTCCTTTCCATCTTTTCCATATTAGCAGTATTGATCTTATTCTTTGTAACGTTTAGAAACTGGTTGCGCCAGAAAAAATTATCAGAGATGCGTTCTGATTTCATCAACAGTATTACGCATGAGTTTAACACGCCACTATCGGCTATCATTATTGCCAATAAGGGATTACAAAATCCAAAGCTGGCAGCACTGCCAGGGAATGTAAGTTCTCTTACAGGCGTAATAGAGCGACAATCAACAAGACTAAAAACGCTGGTTAACCAGGTGCTGGATGTAACATCTATCGACCGGTTGAAGCTGGATATAAAAAAATATTCATTGCACGAACTGCTGGACAACATTTTGCTGGACTATAAACTGAACCTGCGCGATTCCGATATTGAACTGACTTTTTCAAGAGCGGCACAACATGATACTGTTGAGCTGGATCAATTTTATTTCACAACAGCTTTGCTAAACATACTAACCAATGCTGTGAAGTACAATGACAAGCCGGTAAAACAGATTCATGTAACTACGCAAAGTGAAGATGGGCAGATCCTGCTCTCTGTTGCAGACAACGGCATTGGCATTTCTAAAGAAAAGCAGAAATCAATTTTCAATAAATTTTACCGGGTAAAGAATAAAAAAGTGCAGGAAGCGCAAGGGCTGGGATTGGGTTTATTTTATGTAAAACAATGTGTGCTGGCGCATAACTGGACAATTACTATAAGCAGTGAAACAGGCGTGGGTTCTACTTTTACAATGAGCATCCCGCTACAAAACCATTCTTAAAGCATGAAAGCGAACATATTACTTGTAGAGGACGAAATGGACCTTGCGAACGTGGTGAAGCAATATCTTGAAGTAATGGATTTTTCCGTTACATGGTGTAAGAACGGGCGTGAAGCATTGGAACATTTCAAAGAAAACAGCCACGCATATCACATTCTGCTGCTGGATGTATCGTTACCGGGCATGGATGGGTTTGAACTGGCAAACGAAGTGCTGAATTATAATGAGGATGTGCCGTTCCTGTTCCTTACCGCGCGTAGTGAAAAACAGGATAAGATACAGGGGCTAAAAATTGGGGCAGATGACTATGTAGTAAAGCCTTTTGACATTGATGAATTGGTTCTGCGTATCCGCAATATTTTGAAAAGAAGACAGGGCATTACTCCGGCACAGACAACAAGTAATATCATTGAGTTTGGCGATGTAAAGTTTTATAAGGATGCCTTGAAGCTGCAGTTTGAAAACAAGAAAGAGTCTATGTTGACGCCGCGTGAGGCGGAACTGTTACAACACTTGCTGCAACACCAGAACCAGATTGTAAAACGGGAAGATATACTGGTGCAGCTATGGGGCAGCAATGATTATTTTCTTGGTCGCAGCTTAGATGTTTTCATCTCACGCCTGCGTAAGCATTTTGCCAACTCTGCATTGGTAAGTATTAATAACATTTATGGCGTAGGGTTTATTTTTTCGATCAAGGAAGACTGAAGCGGAGGAAGTTTAAACACATAGGGGTAATGAGGATGCTCTAAGAAACTTATGAAGACGTGTTACGAGCATGTATGGATAGATGTGTATAGGTCAAAGTAATTTCAGAACTGTTTCTCCGGAGGGACACAATAGGACACATAGGGGCCGCTTCGCGACCTCGCGGAGACGGAGAGAACGGGGAGTTACGCAGGATTTAAACGTGAATCGTGAGTCGGCAATCGTAAATGGGCTTACTCACAACTGACAACTCACCACTCACTTTGCGTTCTTTTCGATACTTGGTGCCTTAGTGGCAGTTCGCAAGTTAAATGCAATGTTAACGGTGATTTTTTGAGGCGCTATGTGTTACTCTTTCTGTATTCTTGTAATTGGCTACCAGTTATAAATATTAACCAGAATAAAGATCCAAACCACCCAATCTTACATGAAGCATTTATTGATACCAGCTTTGTTGTTTAGCTCAGTTTGCGGTGCGCAAACAACTAACCCGGCAAAGTATGTAAAGCCCATTATCGGCACACAGCGTATGGGGCACACCTACCCCGGCGCTACAGTTCCTTTCGGTATGGTACAACTAAGCCCGGACACAGATACTATTTCATATGAGCAAAATGGCAAATATAATCCTGATGTATATAAATACTGTGCGGGCTACCAGTATGACGATAAAACGATCGTTGGCTTTAGCCATACGCACTTCAGCGGTACAGGGCACTCAGACCTGGGTGATTTCCTGATCATGCCTACGGTGGGTGACCTAAAATTAAACCCTGGTACTGCTGACAAACCGCGCAGTGGTTTCCGCTCTGCCTTCTCTCATGCAAATGAGGTGGCGGAAGCAGACTACTACAAGGTAAAACTGGATGACTATAACATTACGGCAGAATTGACTGCAACAAACCGTGTAGGCGTTCATCAATATACTTTTCCGAAGTCTGACAATGCGCATATTATCCTTGACCTGATGAGTGGTATTTACAACTATGAGGACAAGAATGTATGGACGTTTGTGCGTGTAGAAAACGATACATTGATCACTGGCTATCGCCAGACAAACGGATGGGCTAGAACTCGTACGGTATATTTTGCTATGACGTTCTCTAAGCCATTTATCCGCTACGGCAATCAGAATTTCTCTAAAAGACAGGTGTATCGCGGCTTCTGGGGCAAATTCAACCAGTCAAAGAATTTCCCTGAAATGGCGGGTAAACAATTGAGAGCTTATTTCGATTTCAATACTGCTGAAGGAGAAAAGATCAAGATCAAATTTGCGCTCTCTCCTGTTAGCACAGAAGGCGCACTGGCAAACCTGCGTGCAGAAGCGCCGGGATGGGACTTTGATAAGATCAGGCAACAGGGACAGGCTTTGTGGAATAAAGAACTGAGCAAGGTGAGCATAGAGGCTGATGAAGAGGAAAAAGTAAATTTTTATACGTCTATGTACCACGCATTCATTACACCCACTGTGTATATGGATGCAGATGGCTCATATAAAGGGCTGGACCAGCGTAACCACAAGGCAACAGGCTTTACCAATTACACTACATTCTCTTTGTGGGATACATACAGGGCACTGCACCCTTTGTTCAACATACTGCAACCTAAACGCAACAGCGATATGGTACAGTCTATGCTAGCGCATTATGACCAAAGCCTGCTGCATATGCTGCCTGTATGGAGCCACTATGCAAATGACAACTGGTGCATGAGCGGTTATCACAGCGTAGCTGTAATAGCAGATGCAGTAGTAAAGGGCAATGCAAACTTCGATACACGCAAGGCGTTAAATGCCTGCGTTACAACAGCACGCAATAAATCTTATGAAGGCATTGGCGAATACATTGCTACGGGTTATATACCTGCTGAAAAAATAGGCACGTCTGCATCTACTACGCTTGAGTATGCTTACGATGACTGGGCTATTGCACAGATGGCAAAAAAACTTGGCAGACCTGATATTTATAATGAGTTTATCAAGCGTTCTACTAATTACAGGAATGTGTTTGATCCTTCGGTTGGCTTTATGCGTGCGCGTATGGCGAATGGCACTTTCAAAGATAAATTTGACCCATTGAGCACAGCGAACCAGGGATTCATAGAGGGCAACTCCTGGAACTTCAGTTTCTTTGTACCACAAGATCCGGCTGACCTGATCAAGCTAATGGGTGGCAACAATCGGTTTGTGGAGCATCTGGACTCTTTGTTTACGATGGAGCTGCCTGACAAATATTTTGAAGAGACGGAAGACATTACGCGAGACGGGATTATTGGCAACTATGTGCATGGTAACGAACCATCTCATCACGTAGCATATTTATACAACTGGACTAACCAGCCATGGAAGACGCAGGAACGCATCCGCATGATCCTGAAAAAACAATATCATACCGGCCCTGACGGATTGGGTGGCAATGATGATTGCGGACAAATGAGCGCATGGTACATCTTCAGCACATTGGGCTTCTATCCTGTTGCACCGGCCTCTGACGAATATGCGATCGGTAGCCCGGCTATAAACAAAGCGACATTAAAACTGGAGAATGGAAAAACGTTTGTAATAGATGTGCAAAATCAAAGTGAGAAAAATGTATATGTACAGAAGATAGAACTAAACGGCAAAGTGTTACCGTCTTTATTTCTGAAACATGATGCGATTATGAAAGGTGGCAAGTTAGTGTTCTATATGGGCGATAAGCCTGTGAAGTAGAGCTGGAGAGTATATAAGGTTTATAATGTGTATAGGGTATATAAAGTGAGTTTATCAAACTTTATATACCCTATTTTTTTTGTTTAAATGATCCTTAGATATTCCATATCTGCAAGAGCATAATGCTATTCATCTTATCAGTGAGATATGGAATATCTTTCAAAACTTTAGATATATACAGACTTCTCTCGCGCATGTTACCAGATATTCCATATCTGCAAATACATGATATCATTCATCTCATAAGTGAGATATGGAATATCTTCTCCGTGCTTTATATACCCTATACTACTTTATATACTTATACTACCTCATATACTCCACACCCTTTCCCTAGTGTGAGGATACAAACTTCAGCCCTACTATGGACGCAATGAGCGTGCAAATGAAGAATAAGCGCCAGAAATCAGCCGGCTCTTTAAAGAAGAGAATCCCCATGATCACCGTACCTACTGCACCTATACCTGTCCATACCGCATAGGCCGTACCAAGCGGTAAGGTCTGTGTGGCTTTATACAGGCCATACATACTTATTGTGAGGCTTACAAAAAAGCCGATCCACCATAAGGTAGCCGTACTGCCTGTTGCAGTTTTAGCTTTACCCAAACATGTTGTAAAACCTACCTCAAATAACCCTGCGATAATTAGTATAATCCAGTTCATATAATTCCTGTTTTAAGATTGCAAAGTTCCGTTCTATAACCGAAAGATTATTTAACATATGTAAAAAGATGGATTTGAAATTTGAGATGTAAGATTTGAAATGGAAAGAACAAGGAATAATGCAAAAACCTGACAGGTCTTAAAGACCTGTCAGGTTTAGCCGATTAGTGGGTAGAACGATTCACGTTCCCCATGTGCTGCAACGAATCTCAAATTTCAAATATTAAATCTCAAATCTATTGCTTCCCCGCCCTGATCCTGCTCAATGTCACTTGTGTTACGCCTAAATAAGAGGCAATATGTGAGAGTTGTATCCGTTGTATGAAATGTGGTGCAGTATCTACCAGGTCGTGATAACGCTGCCCAGCAGAAGAGAACAGGCGTGAGATCAGCCGCTCTTCTGTTTTGATCATTTCCTGCTCGGCAAATTTTCTTCCCCAGTTTGCTATTTCAATATTTGTAGTATATAGTTGCTGAATGTCCTTAACAGAAAATTTATACAGCACAGCATCTTCCAGCAGTTCTATATTTTCATACCCCGGGTTGTTGGCTACGTAACTGTTATAGGCAAAAAGCAAATCACCTTCCGAGCCAAACCAGAAAGTCACTTCCTTATCGTCCTGTATGCTGTAGGCACGTGCAATACCTTGTTCTATGAAATAAATATCCTTCTCTATACGACCGGCCTTAAACAATAACTTTCCCTTAGGCACGGTTATTTGCGTCAGCACATCCGTAAGAGCGCCCAGCGATGGCTGGGATAAAGGATAAACAGCTTGTATTTTCTGTATGGTATTTTCCAATGATGTCGCAGGCGTTTTTAAAAACTGCTGCGATGCAAGATAAATTCCAGCGCATCATTATCCAACTTACGTTCTTTTTTAAAGCGTAATTTTTTGAGCAGGCTTTGTGTATGTGTATTTTTTGCATGCGTAACCACACGTAGCTTTTTCAGGTTCATAACAGTAAAGCCGAACTTGATTACAGCTTGTAAGGCATTTGCCATAATGCTTTTCCCGTGATAAGGCTCGCGGAGGAGATACCCCAGCTCCCCGGTTTCGTTATTGAAGCCACGGTAAAAACCGCAAGCGCCAACAACTTCTCCGTTGCGGGTATCTTTTATACCCCAGTGGATGGAATCACCTTTGGTATAATCTTCTTTTATCTTATGTAGCAGGACTAGTGCATCATCTTTGGTGGCGGCTTTTTCGCCGTCGTAGTAGGAAAGATCAACTACATCATCTATTTCTTGATTAGGCATCAGCTCACAGAGCGCGATGTCGTCGCCGATAGCTAATTCAGGAAAAGTCTTGTAAGGCGGCAGATACATGGCTTCTCGTTTTATATGGTTATATACTGGACTGTTTGAAAAATACAAATTTTTCTCTATATATCCCACTGCTTTTCATTAAAGTTTCGAACAAAAAAGCATTTAATCCATTATAATATATATCCTTAAAGAGGAACAATATTTTCCCTTACAACCTGGCAATCATTATGAGATACCTCCACACGCTGTTTTTCATAGCCCTGGCGTTCCCTGGTATTGCACAAAACAAACCAGCTTCGCTGAAAGAATGCCTGTCTATAGCCAGCAAAAACAACACCAGTATTAAACAGGCCAATGCTTCCCTGCTGGCAAGACAATATAACCTGGAGGCAGAGCAACAATCTTACCTGCCAAAGGTAGATTTGCTGGCGGGCTACAACTACCTGAGTAAACCATTGGAAATAAACCTGCAAACAGTCCGTGATGGCGTTATAGAAGGCAGCTCTCAGCAAAATGTACAACTGGCTACAAACATCATTAAGCAGATTACGGGGAACGAACCTTCGCAAAATTTTAAGGATGCCGTCTATAACAGTTCTAAAAATGTATTGGGCACATTCTATCCCGATTATAACCCGGCATTAAGTAAACAGCAATATTTTACTTCATCCCTGGGCGTACGCCAACCCATTTATCTTGGTGGAAAACTGCAAACGGCCAAAAAGCTGGCACAAACGGAACTGGCATCGGGTAAAGCAAACCTTGGCGCTGTATCAGAAGAATTAAAATTTGCGATTACACTGCAATATATACGTATCCTGTATCTCAATACGTTGGCCCTGAAACAGCAAGAGGTCGTAACAGCTTCGCAAAAAAACCTGTCGTACGCTGAATCATTAGTAAAAAATCAAATATTACCACCATATCAAAAAAGCTGGATAAAAGTAGCATTGATACAAGCACAAACAAACCAGCAAAACATATCGATTGACAGGCAGAATGCTACATTGGAATTATACAAGCTATTGGGTGTATCTGCCGACACCATAATCAACATAACGGACACACTGGCATATGCAGAGAACATTGCCGTGCAGCCACCTGCAACCGACTTTTGGAAAACGAACACATCGTACCAGTTCTTGCAAAGCAAGACTGCCTATGCTGAAACTTCTGTAAGAGTAAGCCGTTCGTTTGCATTACCCAACATTTTCGCAATCGGTAATATTAACCTGTATCAAAAGGATCTGCCATTAACAATACCACCGTGGCTGGTAGGCGTAGAAATGCAATGGAATATTTTTAATGGTACACAGACAATGAAGCGTATAAAAGCGAGTAAACAACTGGTAGAGGAAGCAAGGCTGGCGGAAGAAAACACGAGACAGGTTTTAAATGTAGGTGCGCAGGTAGTAATGAATAAATTAAACGGCCTGCAACTGCAGGTAGCTACGCTGGACACAGCCAGGCAGGATGCCCGCATAACTACACGTATGATACAACAACGTATGGAAAATATGCTGTCGTCTCCCAAGGATGTAAACGAGGCATTGCTTGCGCAAACCGAAGTGGATAAACTGTACTACACAGCAGTGCTGGGTTACTACTTCGCACTGGCAGAATACTATCACATTACCGGGTCTGCAGAGCAGATGACAAGCATTTTGCATTAAAAAAACATACGCTCACGAACCAATAACAACTCATGAAGCAACTAATAAAACAATACTGGGCCTTACTGGTTCCGATCGCCGTACTGGTGATCGCGCTTATCTTTTTATTTAAGAAAAATACAGATCCGTCACCCGATGCGGTTATAGGCATGGTGGACGCGTCCAGTGTGGATGTAGCAGCAGAGCTGCCTGGCAGGCTGGATAGTTTGTTTGTGCATGAGGGCGACACGTTAAAAAAGGGGCAACTATTGGGTGTATTGAAGTCAACAGAGATCAATGCACTGAAGCAACAGGCGCAGGCGGCTGTGGATGCGGCACAGGGGCAACTGGACTTACTACAACGCGGTGCACGCCCGGAGCTGATAGCGGGTACAGACAACTTGTATAAAATAGCACAGGACCAATACGATCTTTTCAACAAGACCTACTCCCGCATGCAACGTTTGTATAACGATGAGGTAATATCCGGGCAGGAAAAAGACATTGTGTATTTCAGAATGGAAGCCGCAAAAAAAGAAATGGAAACTGCTAAGCTTAACCTCGAAATGTTACAAAAAGGAACGAGCCCGGAAATAATACGATCAGCCAAAGCGATTGTATCGCAGGCGCAGCATGGTTATGAGCTAATGAATGCACTAACAGAAAACACGAAGATCTACGCACCTGCTGATGGTGTTATCTCTTCGCTTGTTATACACCAGGGTGAGATCATTTCTATTGGCTACCCGATAATGACCATTCAAAAAAATGATTCTTATACCATCCGGTTCAATATACGTCAGGATAAGATCAAGAATTTTTCGCTTGGAGCTAAGGCTACGGTAAAGGTTCCCGGCTGCACACCGGAGCAATTTGATGTGACGATCACGAGCATCTCCCCTTCGCTTGACTTTGCCAACTGGGTTCCAGTAAAGGAAAAAGGTTCGTTTGAGCTTCGCACTTTTACAGTGGAGTGCAAACCTGCTATTGAAGTAAAAGGTTTACGCGCGGGCATGACCGCTTCTTTAAAAATATAAAGCACCGCTATTATACATGCAGCGCATACTGAGTATAACATACCGCGAATGGAAACGCATTTTTTCTTTACCCGTACACTACTGGGTACTGGTCGTTATGCCTCCGCTGTTATTTTTCTTTTATTCATTTATTTACTATAACCAAAAGATAGAAGACCTGCCATTTGCTGTGTGGGACGAGGATCATTCGTCCATCTCACGTACGCTTACATTTATGCTGGAGCAATCTGCATCTATTCACATTGTACAATCCATCAATAGTGAAACTGAGCTGAAACAACTGATACAGGAAGGTAAGGTAATGGGTGGTGTACACTTTCCTAAAAGAATGGAAAGTGACATCTATAGTAAACACCCGGTACATGTTACGCTATATACAAATACGGCTATGCTGGTGCCTGCGAAGGTGATCTATAAAGATGCAGCGCAGATCATTATTACAGGTGGCTCAGGTGTGATATTGCAGAAGTTTGTAAAGCAGGGCATGAGTAAACAAAAAGCGATGGCGCTTGTACAGCCTATACGTATGCAAACGTACACGTTGTACAACCCGGACTATAATTACCAGCAATACTTAGCGCCGGGGTTGATCACTGTGGCATTGCAAATGATCATTATTATGGTGGCTGTGCTGACCATTAACTATGAGTGGAAAACAAATACCATGTATGAGCTGGCTGTGCTATCCAACAATTCTGCCTCCAATATTATTGTGGGAAAAATGATTGCACATACTACTGTATCGTGGATCAATTTCGTACTGATCACAGCCGTCGTTTACCCGTTCTTCAACCTTACGCATGCAGGCGCCATGGGTAAGTTCTTCATACTATATACGCTGCTTACACTTGCTTGTCTTGGCATAGGCATGATGCTGTCTGCTATATTCAAGGATATAATGCTTGCGAGCGATATGGGATTATTTTACACCTCGCCCGCCTTTGTATTCAGCGGCTACACTTTCCCCCGCTGGGCTATGCCGTGGTATGATCAGTATTACGCCAACATAATGCCTTATACGGCTTTCCTGGATGGTTATATTAAAGCATATAATATGAACATCAGTCTTGGCTATGCGTTGCCGGAAATTATCAGGCTTTGCTGGTTTATTGTTATCTCTTTCCCGTTGGCTATTTTCTTTTTACAACGACAATTAAAAACAGTGACCGCATGAACTTCTTTACTACGATAGGGAAATTGTTGCTGCGGGAGGTTAAGATCATCGGCAAGGATCACAGTTTGTTATTGACTTTATTGATCGCGCCTTTGCTCTATGCTTTTTTCTACGGCAGCATTTATCAATATAAAGAAGAAGAAAAGGTTAAGATCGCTTTTATAGATGATGACAATACCGGCCTCTCGCGTACCATTAAGCAACAGATCAGCAACCTGCAAATGACAGATGTGATCGGCGCGAATAATATTACACAGGCACAAACAATGATGTATAAGGGCGAATGCCAGGGCTTTGTGTATATAGAAAAAGGATTGGAAGGGAAAATACTAAAGCTGAAGCAGGCAAACATTGTAGTAGCCCTGAATGCTGCACGGTTCCTCCCTTCCAGCGACCTGCTTTCAGGCATTACCCAGGTATCGCTGACCGTAAGTGCTGGTGTGCGTTTAAAATACTTTCAGCAGACAAAGGGATTAACAGAAACAATTGCCATGCAGGAAACAATGCCGGTAAATCTTGATTACAGGCCATTGTATAATGAGCGTAGCAATTATGGTTCGTTTCTCTTACCCGGTTTGCTGGCTATTATATTACAACAAACGTTGCTGCTCGGCTTGTCTGGTAGTTTTAGCGGAGAGCGGGAGAAAAACACACTACCAGACCTGATGCGACAGGCCAATGGAAATATTTCTATGGCACTCATGGGCAAAGGCGCATTTTACCTGCTATTGTTTAGCTGTTTTGCTTTTTTCTTTTTGTCTGTCAACTTCACCATATTACAACTTCCTTTGCGCGGCAATCCTTATGCACTGGGTTTATTAATGCTGCTTTTTCTCTGCACGCTCCTTCCCTTTAGTATGCTGGCAGGCTCTGCCTTTAAAACACAGGTGATGAATGTGCAGATCATGGCATTCTCTACCTATCCTATTTTTCTTATTACCGGCTATCCGTGGCCTTTATCTTCTTTGCCGCTACCGTTGCTTTGGCTAACTTCGTTGTTACCAACCACACCTTTCATAAAAGCGTATGTTTCTATTGTACAAAATGGAGGTACGCTTGCCCAGAATATTTCATCGATCATACATCTGGCTGTGCTGTTGCTATTGTATAGCTTCCTGCTGATCACCCGCATGTATGTATTGAACAGAAAAGGGATAGGAAATGAGCAACAGAAGTAACATTATATTTCCGCTGGTCTTAGGCACACTCATGGCAGGATTGGACTCCAGCATTGTAAACGTATCACTCCCCATCATGCGTACGCAATTTAATGCCGGGCTTGATGATATACAATGGGTGATCACAGCTTATATGATCTCGTTCTGCGTATTTATGCCATTGACCAGTTGGCTCAAAAAACGCATCGGCTATTTTGATCTCTACATTGGCAGCCTTACTATTTTCACCATCGGTTCATTACTCTGCGGGCTCGCACCCTCTCTTCCTTTACTTATCGGCGCACGTGTAATACAAGCCATTGGTGGTGGTGCTATTACGCCTACCGCAATGGCTATACTATCAGATACTTTTCCAAAGAAAAAACTGGGAAGCGTTATGGGCTGGTGGAGCCTCGGCACTGTACTTGGCCCGGCAATAGGCCCTACGCTGGGCGGCATTCTTACACAATACTTCGGATGGCCTACTATTTTTTATATCAATGTTCCCATCGGCATCTTTGCAATATGGCTGGCAGCAAGTTCGCTTTCTTTTCTCCGCAATCAACCTATTGAGAAACCGAGGTTTGATACGCGTGGATTCATTTTGTTATCGACCTTTATTTTATTGCTGCAATACTTCTTGTCTATCCTTGCAAAAGACGGGCTTACTACGCTGCGTATATGGATCAGTATTGCCGGAGCAGGTACAGCGTTATTTTTATTTATCCGTTCTGCAAAAAGAAGCGAGCCGCTGCTCGATCTCTCTATTTTTAAATCCAGGGTATTCGTAACCTGCATATTCATTACCATCATTCGCTCTATCGCCTTATTTGGTGGTTTATTTTTACTACCCTTTCTATTACAGGGAATACTGGGATACTCAGAAGTACAATCCGGCCTTATTATGCTGATCAACTCTATTATGATCGCCATTTTCACACCGCTATCAGGTAAACATTCGGATAAGCATGGGCCGAGAAATATATGCCTGCTTGGCATTTCGTTATTATCCTTGTCTATGTTCCTTTTTTCCCGTGCAGGTATCATAGGATTGTTGTGGGCGGCTATTTTGCCAATGATCGTACGTGGTGCAGGTTTAGGTTTGATCATCTCACCTATTACATCTACTGTATTAAATTCTGTACAACCGCAACAGTCGCCTACTGCATCATCTGTCTATAGCCTGATGCAGCAATTATCCGGCTCTGTAGGCATAGCGATCACCGCCATGATCCACCAGTTTATTTTTACTTTTTACCTGAATAAAGGAAAGCCTACCATCACTGCCGAGCATTTTGCTATACAGGATGGATTTGTCATTGCATCGGTATTGGTCGCAATCGCATTGATCTTTGCAGCGAGGTTACCTAAGATCACATTGCCTTCGAATTTGCCACCGGAAAAAAATGAAGAGCTATTGAAAGAAGGGATTGTCTGATTATTCACCGCAGAGACAGAGAGGACGGAGAGGTACGCAGAGACTTTTTAAACACATAAAAATTTTACCACATAGCAGCATAGGTACATAGACACATAGAATGCAGTATTGCTATTAAGTATTTGCAATGCTCGTTTCAATTAAGAGAGCATAGTACACATAGTGTAAATACGCTGCACTTCCTGATCATTCTATATATTATTCAGCTAAACCTGACAGGTCTTAAAGACCTGTCAGGTTTTTGCAGTATTCAGTATTTCAGTGCCTCTGTGGCATTTTTTTCACGTAGGAATTTTTACCACATAGCAGCATAGGTACATAGACACATAAGATGTGACTGCACTATTGAGTATTTACAATGCGCGTTTCATTCAAGAGAACATAGGGCACATAGCGGAAATACTTCGTATTTTTTACTGCTACTTGGTGACTTGGCCTGTAGCTCTATCCTTTCCCCCCAATCGGCATATTCCTGTTCTTTTTGTAATTAGTAATTTGTACTTTATTTTTTACATCGTATATCTAACATTGTGCATATCCGACTTTGTAATTCGTACTTCCCCTTAGATTTTACGTCGTCCATTTTTTCTATACTTTTGCATCAATGATGCCTAGAATACTTCTTTCAGCCCTATTATGTATTATAACCCTGTCAACTTTTTCACAGGAAGAATTTCTTTATTCAAAAGATGGCAGACCCATCTTAAATAAAAGACAAATGGTTTTTGACTGTTTAAAAAACATGAACAAAAGCAAAAGCGACCATACAGCCAATACCATCTGTGAATGCATGGTTTCTACCATGAACAGGCAATTTACTTATAAACAATTCCAAAAATATACGAGTAAGGGCATTATTGATCTAACTGCTTTAATCAAAGAAGACAGCCTTGTTCAGAAAAGACTGGACTCCTGCTACACGGCGAGTGGAACAACCATATTGCTTAACACAGAAACCAAAGGCAATGAATTTGTAAAGAGATGCAAAGAGAGCATTTTGAAAAGCACAGAAAAAACATTGAACCCTGACAAAGTCAATGATTTTTGCACTTGCCAGCAAAACCTGATTATAACCAAAAAGCTAACTGACAAGCAAATCGAAACATTGTACAATCCTAATTCTGTATTGTTTTATGAAATGCTGTACACATGCGGAGATCCGTATGAAACTTCATCTAAAACGGAACACATCTGGAATAAAGACATCCAAAAGGATGTTACCGGACCGGCAATAGATACTGTAAATATTTTATCCTTTGGCGGCATGACTTATTTAAAGATCAAGATTGGCAGCACTATACAGTTCTGGTTATTTGACACTGGCGCTACCGATCTTTTGATCAACACTGAAACCGAAACTATACTAAAACAGGAAGGGATTATTTCAAACAGTAACTACATTGGCACATTGGAATACGAATTAGCCAATGGTTCTATTGATACATGCCGCACATATAGGGCAAATGGCATTCAGATAGGCAAGTCAACCATCAATAATGTTATCATCTCTGTTACGGATAAAGGAAAGAAATTATTAGTAGGCCGAAGCTTATTGAATAAATTCAAAACATGGGCATTGGACAATGAAAGTAGTACACTAACCCTTACTAAATAAGCGATATTTTATCCCAAGGACAGGAAAGCTCACCAAGGCCTACATTCACGTTTGCCGATTCACGTCTCACGTATTCAATTTCGTTTTATTAAACTCCCAGTTCATTCGTGCAATGTGGAGTACGGATATTTCCTGCGGGCATTCTACTTCGCAGGCTTCGGTATTGGAGCAGTGTCCAAAACCTTCCGTATCCATTTGAGCGATCATGGATTTCGCACGTTTCTGTGCTTCTATTTTACCTTGTGGCAACAGGGCAAGGTGCGTGATCTTAGCCGAAGTAAATAATGCTGCACTGGAGTTTTTACAGGTAGCTACACATGCACCGCAACCGATACATGCGGCTGCATCAAATGCAGCTTCCGCTGTTTCGTGAGGGATGGGAATACTGTTTGCTTCAGGCGCTTGTCCTGTGCCGGCAGAAATATAGCCACCGGCAGAGATAATGCGATCAAATGAAGAACGGTCTATCTTCAGATCGCGGATCACCGGGAATGCGGTAGCGCGAAACGGTTCTATATAGATCGTATCTCCGTCTTTAAACGAACGCATGTGCAACTGGCAGGTAGTGGTATTGCGTAATGGGCCGTGCGCACGTCCATTGATCATAACGCCGCATTGCCCGCAAATGCCTTCCCGGCAATCATGGTCAAACTCTATTACACGCTCTCCTTTGCTGATTAGTTGCTCATTCAGCATATCCAGCATTTCCAGGAAAGACATGTGCTCAGAGACATTATCTAACTCATACGAAACGAGTTTACCATAATCATCCCGTCCTTCCTGCCGCCATATTTTTAATTTCAGTCGCATATATGAATGATTTGAAATTTGAGATCTAAAATTTGAGATGATATAGCCATTTGTTCCCGCCATTTCAAATCTCAAATTTCAAATCTTGAATACTATTTATAACTCCTTACACTCAACTTCACATTTTCAAACACCAATGGTTCTTTATGCAATTCATGTTGCTGGTCTACACCTTTCCATTCCCACGCAGATACAAAACAAAAATCAGCATCATCGCGCATGGCTTCACCATCAGGCGTCTGGTATTCTTCCCGGAAATGCGCGCCGCACGATTCGTTTCGCGTGAGCGCATCATAACACATCAGTTCACCTAACTCCAAATAATCCGCTACACGGCCTGCTTTTTCCAGTTCACTATTTACACGGATATCTCCCGGTATTTTAAGCTCTTTATAAAAACGTTCGCGTAGTTTTTTAATATCTGCGATGGCCTCTTCCAGGCTTTGCTTGCTGCGGGATAAGCCGCATTTATTGTACAACAGTTGCCCAAGCTCCTTATGAAAATAATCTGCGGATAATGTTCCGTCTATATGCAAAAAATCGCTTAACTGCCGTTTCACTTTTTTCTCCGCAGCTTCAAACGCCGGATCATTAATATCTATCTTACCCGTTTTAAGTTCATCCGCGAGGTAATTAGGAATGGTATAGGGTGCAATAAAATATCCATCTACGCAAGCCTGCAACAAAGAATTAGCACCCAGCCTGTTTGCGCCATGGTCTGAAAAGTTTGCTTCACCCAATGCAAACAATCCGGGGATTGTTGTCATTAGTTCATAATCTACCCAAAGGCCGCCCATGGTGAAATGCGCTGCCGGAGAGATCAGCATAGGTTGTTTGTACGCATTGATGCCCGTGATCTTTTCATACATTCTAAAAAGGTTTCCATATTTCTCTTCAATCTTCGGCTGCCCTTGTTCCTGTATGGCCTTGGAAAAATCGAGACACACTGCATTCTTCATAGCACCTACACCACAGCCTGCATCTATGCGCTCCTTTGCTGCGCGTGAGGATATATCTCTTGGTGCAAGATTGCCAAATGCAGGATAGCGTCTTTCCAAATAATAATCTCTTTCTTCCTCCGGTATATCATTGGGATTGCGCTCGTCGCCTGCTTTCTTTGGTACCCAGATCCGTCCATCATTGCGCAATGACTCTGACATTAAGGTAAGTTTGGACTGATGCTCGCCTGATTGTGGCAAGGATGTAGGATGAATTTGTATCCAGCTTACGCCTGCCATATACGCGCCTTTCTTGTGCGCGCGCCAGATAGCGGAGCCATTGCATCCCATAGCGAGTGTGGAGAGATAATATATTTTACCATAGCCGCCAGTAGCAAGTACTACCACATGGGCGCCATGCCGCTCTATTGCGCCCGTTTCCAGGTCGCGTGTAATAATGCCTCGAGCCTTGCCATCTATCACTACCAGGTCAAGCATTTCGTGGCGGGTGTACATGGTTACTTTACCTGCACTCACCTGTCGCATAAGCGCCTGGTAAGAACCTATCAGTAATTGCTGGCCCGTTTGTCCGCGTGCATAAAATGTCCTGGATACTTGCACCCCTCCGAAAGAACGGTTGTTCAGGTAACCACCATACTCACGGGCAAATGGTACACCTTGTGCTACTGCCTGGTCTATCAGGTTGGCAGAGCATTCTGCAAGCCGGTACACATTTGCTTCGCGTGAGCGAAAATCACCGCCTTTGATGGTGTCATAGAACATGCGGAACACACTATCACCATCGTTCTTATAATTTTTACAGGCGTTCACGCCACCTTGTGCAGCTACAGAGTGCGCGCGCCGCGGTGTATCCTGGAAACAAAATGATTTTACATTGTAGCCCTGCTCTGCAAGCGATGCTGAACATGATGCGCCTGCAAGGCCTGTTCCTACCACTATCACATCCAGCTTGCGCCTGTTAGCGGGGTTTACCAGCTTCGCATGCGCTTTATAAGACTCCCATTTTTCGGCTAATGGGCCGCCTGGTATTTTTGCATCCATTGGTTACACATTTTTCAGATAAACGTAAATAGGCATTGACATAAAGCCGAGTGTGATAATGCCGGTGTATATCCATCCGGCTATTTTTACCCAACGTACATACTTAGGGTGATACAAACCAAATGTGCGTGCTGCACTGTGAAAGCCATGCAACAGGTGAAAGCCTAATGCAATAAGGCTGACTTCATAAATAACTACGTACCACCATTGTTTATATACTTCCACTACTATTGTGTACAGGTCTTTGTTTCCTTTTTCATCCAACGGTACGTGGGTGAATTTATACTGATACCAGAAGTCTTTGAAATGTATGATCAGGAAGATGAGAATGATCGTGCCGAGCAAACCCATGTTCCGACTTTGCCAGGTACTGGCTGCTCCACGTTTGTCATACCTGTACTTCCTGCCATTAGCACGCCTGTTTTTAATCGTGATCAGCATTGCATAAAAGATATGTGCCAGTATGGAAAAGTACAACACATAAGAAACGATCTTGATAATGATATTGCCTGATAGCAAATGCGAATACCAGTTAAACTGCGTTCGTGCTTCCGGCAATGGAAGCAGCAATTGCAAATTGCCTAGTATATGAATGACGAGGAAGAAACAGAGGAATGCCCCTGTTCCTGCCATCCAGATTTTATGAGTTAGTGTTTTAGACATAGTTTCAAAGCAAATTGTTTAATTATTTTTCACGCAAAGACGCTAAGTATCACAAAGGCCGCAAAGGAAACGCAGAGATCACAAAGATGCTCTCTTCGCCCTGGTTCGTGTCCTCACAAACCAGTTAATTGCTATTCGACATGTTAGCGCAGCGCATGTCGAATTAAGATAGCAAGGATGTTTATCCTTTTACTAGCGGATTACAAATCCGCTTTATCTGTGGTCCGACATGTCCTTCGGAACATGTCGAACAGCGATTCAAACCTAACAGGTCTTTAAGACCTGCCAGGTTTTTGTAATCATTTATATTCCCCTGCTGAAGTGTGCGACGCAAGGAACGATGATAGTAGTATTGTTGCCAGGTTCATAACCATTTATCAATTTACCCATGTAACGATTCTCTCCCTACCATAGTCCTAATACTTTCCACCACAAACCTCCTACGCCAAACCAGACTGCGAGGAATAATATACTGATGAAGAACCCGTGTTTCCACCAGTCTTTCATATCTACATAAGTACTGCCAAAAAATATAGGTGCAGGGCCATGTCCGTAGTGTGTGAGGCATCCCATGAGTGTAGCGGCTGCGCCCAGAAAGATGGCGAGCATGGTACCGGGTACGCCAACGGAAATACCTACTGCTAAGAATACAGAATACATAGCGGCTGCCTGTGCGGTAGCGCTGGCAAACATGTAGTGGCAATAGGAATACACTAATACGATGAGTGGAAATGCCCAGCCCCAGCTTAATGTGCCGATCTGTTTGCCGATCACTTGCCCGAACCAGCCAATGAAGCCTAAGGAGTTTAAATAAGAACCCATCATTACCAATGAAGAGAACCATACGATGGTATCCCATGCGCCTTTTTCAGACTTTACATCTTCCCATGTAAGCACACTTGTAAGCAATAAAATACAGAGGCCGATCAATGCACCTGTTGTTGCATCTACGGAAAAGAGATTGCCAAAGATCCAAAGCACAAGGAGTATGATGAATGTAGCGACCATTAGCCACTCTTTAGTGGTAATGGGGCCCATCTCTTTTAATTTCGCCGCTGCCATTGCTGGTGCTTCTTTTGTTTTCTTTAATTCAGGTGGAAAGAATTTGTATAAACAGAGTGGCAATAAGATGAAGCAGACTAAGCCGGGAATAAGTGCTGCAATGGCCCAGCTTGTCCATGTGATGGTAATGCCAAGGTCTTTTGCAAATTTTTGCGCCATGGGATTACTGGCTGTTGCGGTAAGGAACATAACCGAGGTTACCATGTTTGCATTATAGCTGCTGAGCGTAAGAAAGGCTCCTATCTTTCGATGTGTTTCTGGCTTTTCAGGAAAGGAGCCCATATTGACTGCTATAGATTTCATGATGGGATAGATAACACCACCGGCGCGCGCTGTATTACTCGGAATAGCGGGTGCCAGTATAAGGTCTGCAGTATTCAGGCCGTAAGCAAGGCCAAGCGGGCCTTTACCAAACAAGCGTATGAAGTAATAGGCAAGGCGTGTACCAAGACCTGTTTTAATAAAGCCTCTTGCAATAAAGAAAGCAAGTCCTATAAGCCATATAGTTGCATTGCCAAAACCGCTAAGTGCGTTGGCAACAGACTTTACCGGATCGCCGGGCGCAAGCACTTGTGTGGCTGCACACATGGTAATGCCCAGCATAGCCATGGTGCCCATAGAGGCTGCTTTGAATATGATGCCGATAATGGTTGCTAAAAATATAGCCAGCAGATGCCACGCATTGGGCAGTACACCTTCCGGCACGGGAATGAACCAGATGATCAATCCTACTACTACAGTGACGGCGAGCGCTTTCAAATTAATTTCTTTCATACATTTCTTTTTAGGTAGTGGTATCTAAAACCTGATCTGTAGTTGCGCTACAGCCGCATTGTGAGAATATTGTGTTGTATTGGGAACATCGTTTTTGAATACGTCTATATACATGCCTACCTGCAAGCAGGCAAAGTAATTGTCTGCAAACTCCATTGCCAGCATAGGGATGATCGTTTGTCTTGGGTTGCTGTTAAACTTGTAACTGTCATCAAAGTATTCGTACCGCGCAGAAAGTTCTATTGCGCGTACACGCGGGCGCTTGTACTCATACCTGATGTTGGGGAAGACGTAGAACCCTCGCATTTTAAACTGATCTACATTAGGCTTGGGCGCAGTGGCAAAGGAATTGAATGCTGCGAAGTTGCTCCCTTCTTTATATTCACCTGTTAACTCTACTGTCCACTTTGAATTGAATTTTATTTTGGAGCGGACGTCCCCACCCCAGGCTGATCCATTTTCATTTTGCGTACTGCCAAGGCCACCATTCACACCTATAGTTACATTCTTTGCCACATCTCCTTCCAGGCGCACATACGTATGTTTCGTATTGTCATTATCTGTCGGTTGATTCCGGTTATTACCATTGTGCACACCGGCATAATAGCGTAATGGAATTTTTGCTTCACTACCCGTTATATCACCATAGATACAAAGTCCTATCTGGAAACTTTGCCAGCCGCTGTTACCAAAAGCAGTGTATTGATTAGAATAATCGAGCGATTTGATGATATCTACAGGAATGGCATCTTCAATACCAAAGAAGGGACGGTACTGCCCTGCTATAATGTGAAAATGGCTATTGAGCGAGTAACGTATAAATGCATTTTCCAACACACGATTGGCTACATTGCTGTTACTGAAGTCTGCAAAGTTTACAAGAATAGCAGCATCAAAGTGATCATTGATCTGTGCCTTTACCTGGAAACGGACACGCTTCAGCGAAAAGCTATTGGTAACACCACGCATGGTATCCGGGTAATTTTTACCATTTACGTCTACATTCTTCGTCATGGAATAAGTATAGCGGGTCTGCAACAACCCTGCAAAGCTTAAAGCCCTTTTGTAGGTAGAATAATTAGCAAGTAACGTGTCGCGCGAACTCTGCGCTATTACGATGCTGCTACAGGACAGAAATAGAGCAATTACCAGCGTTAATCTCCGCATAAGTTGATCTGGGTTAAGTTTGTAGGTTTTTACTGGATCTCAGGTAAATAACTATTACGGGAATAGACATTTGGGGTCATAACAAAAAAAACGGGCGATGGTTCGCCCGTTTTGAAAGAATTTAATTCTAATAGTTTAATTGTTATATGGTTTAATTGTTTTTCCATGTATATATCAACCATCTAACAATGCAACAATTAAACCGTATAGCCTATAACCTCACTTCTACCCTTGCAAATACATAACGTCCGTTGAAGCCGTACTGGCTTACGCTTCTCGGATATACAAATTGCCCGCTGTTGGAGTTCTGTACATACTTGATAGCGTCAGGATATTTATCGAAGAGATTATTGGTGCCGATGGTTACTTTGAATTGCTTCGCAATGTTATAGCCAATAGATAAATCTGTTACCCACTTTGGAGTATAGTACTGCTGAAATTGCAAATTGTTCGTTGCTTCAGTTACACCACCAAAGTAACTTTCTCTTGCAAAAAATTCGAATTTATTGATGAGGTATGTCAAAGCAAAATTCGCTTTCTGGTTTGGTACACCAGCTTCGAGATAGACTTTATTGGCTGCGCTGAAGTAAATACTTTCTTTTCCTTTCAGCTTATCAGACACTTTGATGTCTCCTACCTGCATTGTTTGAGAGATGGTACCGGAAAAATCTATGCGGAATGTACCGCCGCCCAGTTTTTTACTATAAGACACAACAAGATCTAATCCTTTTGTTTCTGTATTGATCGCATTTGCAAAGAAGGATGCTGCACCCGCGTTAGCCAATTGCAGCAAACGCGCAATCTCTTTATCTACAGGAGAAGCTGAAGAACTGGTATCTCCTTTAAACTGATCGGTGTACACTACACGGTCATTGATGCGTGTGAAGTATCCATCCAGCGTTACTTTTATACGGCCAAAATTACCAGTAAGGCCTGCACTCACGCTTTTCGATTTTTCAGGACGTAAGCCCGGTATGCCTAGCAACTGTGCAATGCGGCTGTTGTTAGGAAACGTTCCCACATCTGTTGCTACGCCACTTGTAAATACTGTAGAGGTGTTGGCATAATAACGCTGGTGCAGCGATGGTGCGCGGAAACCAGTGCTACCGGAAGCGCGTAAAGAAAGTTGGTTATTAACTTTGTAACGCAATGCTACTTTGCCGTTAGTAGTAGAACCAAAATCACTATAATTTTCATAACGAAGTGCCGCATCTACCAGGAATGCTTTTGAAAGATTTACTTCCGCATCCGCATAAAAGGCAACAGCAGTACGTGTAGCATTCACTGCGTTTTCCGGCCTGTAACCAGGGAATACCTGCGCACCACCGGGACGCGCTGTGCCATCCGGGCCAAAGAGTGTATTCACTGGCCCTTTCGGATCCGGTACTAAGATAGGGTTACCGTTTCCATCTACACCTACTTGCCTTGCACGGCCATAGTCTGTATAAGATGCTTCTTCACCAGCTATCAACTGGTAACGCTCAAAACGATACTCACCACCAAAAGAAATGTTCACACCACTTAACCAGTCAAAGTTGCGGGAAAGATCTACGTTCGTTGTATTCTGTGTAAACTTAGGGCCGCCTGCGCGGAAGCTGGTAGGCGATGCTTTTAACAAAGAAGCGTTCAATGAATTTTGTACGTTGAATATAAATTCATTTTGTCCCCATGTATTGCTAAAATCTACATTCCACCCTTGTGCTTTACCTTTTATACCTGCGGCAAATGAACGGTCATAAATATCTGATCCGATCTGTGGCAGGAAGCCTAACGGGTAAATGTCAATCACGTTTCTTGAATCATTTGGATAACGATAGAAACCATCAGCAAGACCGTTGCGATAACCGAGGCCGCCGAAAGAATAAAAGGTGGCATTATCAGAAATAGGTAAAGATGCATTGAATGCAAATTGTCCGCTCCTGATCCTTGACTGGCCTACATGCAGGCTATAATCTTTACGTGTGGTATTTGTTGCGGTTAAGAAAGAATCCGTTCTGTCTACACCACCCGGATACCTGCGATAAATAACACCTGTATAGGTGCCGCCCCTGTCTGTAGGCTGGCGGTAATCATAAGAGCCGGACAGGTTAATGAAACCGCCTTTATCACCAATGGGTAAACCAAAGTTGATAGCTGCCTGTATGCCTTGTCCATCGCGCTTTTTAAGATCATTCACTTTGTCTTTGGAGTAATATTCACCGCCTGTTACGGAAGCAGTTACATGTCCCGTTTCTTTCTTTAGTATCACATTGATCACACCAGCTACAGCATCACTACCATACTGTGCAGCAGCACCGTCACGCAATACTTCTATTCGTTCTATAGAGGCAACAGGTATAGCGTTTAAGTCTGTACCTACTGTACCTTTACCAAAGGTGCCATTCACGTTTACTAATGCTGATGTATATCTTCTTTTGCCGTTTACCAGCACCAATACCTGGTCTGGCCCAAGCCCACGCAACGATGCAGGGTCTATGTGGTCTGTACCATCTCCCAGCGCCTGTGTATTTGCGGTAAAAGATGGGGCCGCATAGGTGAGTATCTGGTTAATATTTGTTTGAGGTACCGCACCTGCCAGTTTACGCAAGTCTATTACGTCTACGGGTACAGGCGACTCCAGTTGTGTACGTGGTGCAGCACGGCTGCCCAGTACCACTACTTCATTTAACTCTGCCACCCACTGTAGTGCAACTTCCAGCGTAACAGTTTCATTACTTTTAATGTCTACCGTGCGCTCCTCATTCTGGTATCCTACATACCCAAAACTAAAAACGTAGTGCCCTGCCGGCAGGCTTATAGCATATTCCCCGGCATCGTTGGTAAGCGTATTATATTTTCCTGACTTAATAGTTGCTCCCACTGCGGTGGTGCCCTGTACGATCACTTTGCCTTTCAACGTTCCGTTTTGAGCAAAGGCCGGAACGCTTGTGATAATAAGAGCAATAGCCAATAGCTGTTTAACCAGTAGTTTTCTCATAGCTTCTAATTTTAATTGTATCTACAGACCGCTTACATAACACATAAACTGAAAAGGTGTTTGCAAAGCTTGTAGAATGTTGAGGCAAAAATAGTTATTATCCTATTAATTCGATAGACTAATTGATAAATGGAGGAATTGTTGGATTGATGCATTGTTGAATTGTTGGGTAAAGGAACCACAACATCATGCAAAACCTGGCAGGTCTTAAAGACCTGCCAGGTTTGTATAGAGAGGTGTCAATTGTGAATAAGCCTATTCACGATTGCCGTCTCACGATTCACCTCTCCCCTGACTACGCATTTAAAATCCGAAAAAAAATTTCTTCATTTCAAAAACTTCCACTTACTTTGAATTACAAAGCACTTTTATGGACGCACAGACTCAGCACCTGGACACATTAAAAGATATAAAGAAAATGATGGAGCGCAGTAGCCGCTTCATTAGCCTGAGCGGGCTTAGCGGTATTGCCGCCGGTTGTTGTGCGCTTGTGGGCGCATGGTTTGCCTATGGCATTATTCACGGGTCAGGGGGCAAAGATGCTTACAATAGCCTGATGGTATCTGATGTAGCACTTCCGATCCATGTTGGCACTACGTTAAAAGATTATATGGGCAATGCGTTATTCCGTATTGCATTCTTCACGTTTATATCAGCATTTGTACTGGCGTTTATCTTTACTTATATACGCAGCAAAAAGAACCACACACCCATCTGGACCAGCACTTCAAAGCGTTTACTTATCAATGTATGTGTACCACTGATTGCAGGCGGGTTTTACTTATTGAAGCTGGTTGAGAATGGCGCATACGGACTAATCGCTCCGGGTTGTCTTATTTTCTATGGGCTGGCTTTGATCAACGGTAGTAAATACACGCTGGGTGAAATAAAATACCTTGGATACGGACAGGTATTATTGGGTGTAATAAATTTGCTCTTCATTGGGCAGGGGCTCTATTTCTGGGCGCTGGGTTTTGGTGTACTGCATATTGTATATGGTGCCATTATGTGGTGGAAGTATGAGAAGGTCAGATAAAATAGTCACACTGTCATGAGACATTAAGCCATACCTGGCAAATATTGACTTACTGACCAATGACTAAATGACTTTAATTTTTATATATGAAGAATCCGATAGAGCATTTAAATAAGGTTTTTGAGAGCCGCGTGCGCCTGGGCATTATGAGTGCCCTGATGGTGAACGAGGAGGTGAATTTTAATGAGCTGAAGGAACTGATACAGGTAACGGATGGTAACCTTGCCAGCCACCTGAAGGGATTGGAGGAAAGCGCATACATTAAGGTACACAAGGGCTTTATCGGAAGAAAAACAAATACAACTTATTCTATTACCAAAGCTGGTGAAAAAGCATTCAAACTGCATATTGAAGCATTGGAACAAATGATCAAATTCACGAAATAATTTTTTTTGTCTTTACACTTTGAAATTCAAAGCACTTTTTATGAATAATACTTTAGTCATTTTTATCAGGGCCGTGGGCATTTACCTGGCACTTACATTACCAGCGATGGCTATCCCTCCTATGTACCTGCTGTCTGCACTTTATGCATGTCTGTACGGCTGGATAGCATGGCTGCTATTTACACTGGTCTATATCGGATTGAAGCAATGTACCTTTTCTGCACGCCGCGTTCTTTACGTGTTAGCCTTTGCCATATTCCTCGGCGTATTGCTGGCTTTTCAACTAATGGAGGTATTTAAAACACAAAGCAATATCTGGCAATCCGGCATCTTCCTCCTCTTCCCTTCTGCCGCAGTTGTTGCAGGATGGATAAGCCTGTACATATCACGAGAAGATGTGAAGCTGGACTTTATGGTGACAGATTATACTAATGAAGAAAAAGAAAACCAATAAACGCTTCACCAATGGATAACAAAATCTCCACAACCGCACTTACATTAAGACTTTGGTTTATATCGAACGTGATTTTGGTAGTAACCGTATTTGTATATCTATGGAGCAGTGGCGTAATAATAAAAGAAATACCCGCCTATGCTATGGCGCTCCCTGTTTCATGTGCGGCAACTGTCCCTGTAGCGATTGGAATAGCAATCACATTGTTCATCTTAAGAAAGTTTTCTTTTTCTCTACAGAAACATATTAGCCTGTTAGCGCTCAGTTGCTTTGTTATGACCATCCCCTATTGCCTGCTGGCTTTTTTCGGCGTGGGATCTTCGGATGGCAGGTTGTTAACCCTGGCCATAATAGCAAGCGCCACTATCACGTTCATTCTTTCGCTCACGCAAATCACATCTTATTTCACAAAAGAAAATACAATAGATCATTTACCAAAAACCGATTTAACCATGGACACACACGAAACGTCTCAGGCAGTTGACACACCGTCACTCAATACGACCAATCATTCTAATAAAATATTATTGAAGGCCGTTATTACCGGTATCCTCATTATGGCGATGTTTATTCCAACCATCTTTGTATCAAACCTTGTTACAGAAAGACAAACGCGCCAGCAGGAAGTGGTGAAGGAAGTAAGTGCCAAATGGGCAAACGCGCAGACAATTACCGGCCCATACATACTGATACCTTATACAGATGGGGCTGCTACAAAGTATTTTACTATTCTACCAGATCAATTAAATGTAAACGGCAATATTACGCCGGAAGAAAGGCCACGCTCTATTTACAAAGTATTGCTGTACAGGACGCAGCTAAATGCCGCCGGTTCCTTTCTCATACAGGCTCCTGTAGATGTAAATCCGGCGTCTATCCGCTGGAATGAGGCTAGCGTTTGTATGGGTTTGAGTGATCTGAAGGGCATAGAAGAAAAAATAGCGATCAACTGTAACCAGGCTAACCTGGAATTAGTCCCTGGCTTGCCTTCAGATAAGCTTGACAGTATTGGATTATCTGCCGCGCTTAATCTCTCTATTACGGATGTTGGCAAACAACTATCTTTTGCCGTACCGTTTAAATTGAGAGGAAGTGAACAATTGCATTTTGTACCATTGGGCGGTAACAGCTCTTTCACCCTGCAATCATCCTGGCGTAATCCGTCTTTCGATGGCAATAATCTGCCGAATGAAAGAACTGTTAGTGATACTGGCTTTACAGCAAAGTGGACGTTCAACAAAGCGAACCTGCCATTTAAAACTGTAATGAAAGACTTGTCTGTGAATAAAGAAAGTTATGCCTTTGGCTTAAGTATGGTACAGCCCGCAGACCAATATGCAAAGACAAGTCGTAGTGTAAAATATTCGTTGATGTTTATCGGGTTAACATTCGCACTGTTTTTCATTATCGAGTTGTTACAGAAAAAACCTTTTCACCCTGTACAATATGTTTTGGTCGGCATTGCACTAGTTGTATTCTACACATTGCTGCTTTCCATCAGTGAATTTATTTTGTTTAATTACGCCTATGTTATCGCCGCAGCAGCTACTGTGTTACTTATCACTTTTTATGCAAAGGGGCATTTTGGCAAATGGTCTACAGCCGCATTATTCGCCCTGGTCTTATCCATTCTTTATGGATTTATCTATGTCCTGATCAGCCTTGAAGACACTGCATTATTGGTCGGTAGTATTGGCTTATTCATTGTCCTCGCACTCATCATGTTTGCAAGCCGGAAAATAAACTGGTATAGTCCGGCTATAGCCAATAGTGTGGATAAGGAGCTGTCCATTTAAGGTTGCTAACCTATTCTTAATCATAGTTGCCTGTTTAGGCAGGCAACTATCTTAAAGTTAATCGCTATGAAAATTAAGATGATTTTACCCGCTTTAATGGAAGCGAAAAGCCCCCTCTGGCGCCCCATTAAATATTCCTTATTTCCGCCCCTTGGACTGGCTACGCTTGCAGCATATTGCGGAGCAGATGATGAAGTAGAATTGCAGGACGAACATGTGGAGGAAATAAATACGAATAACATTCCTGATATAGTTGTAATACAGGTTTACATTACTAACGCTTTTCGTGCCTACAAACTGGCTGATTATTACAGGAAATCCGGCGCGTTTGTTTGTCTTGGAGGTTTGCATGTAACGTCCTTACCCGAAGAGGCAATGCAACACGCTGATACCATTTTTATCGGGCCGGGTGAAGAATGCTGGCCGCGTTTTCTGCAAGACTTCAGAAGCGGGCATGCACAGAAAATGTATATTTCAAATGAACGTACACTGGTAAATATTCCTCCTGTAAGAAGAGATCTGATCAAACGTCACTTATATCTCGTTCCTAACTCAATCGTCGTTACACGTGGTTGTCCGCACCATTGCGATTTCTGTTATAAGGATGCTTTCTTCGAAGGTGGAAAATCTTTCTACACGCAGCAGGTAGATGATGCGTTAGCAGAGATCGACCGTTTGCCCGGAAGACATTTATATTTCCTGGATGACCATTTGTTAGGCAATGCGCGTTTTGCTTCCGGTTTATTTGAAGGAATGAAGGGAATGAACAGGGTGTTCCAGGGCGCATCTACCATAGATGCTATTTTAAGAGGCAACCTGATTGAAGAAGCTGCCAATGCAGGCCTGCGAAGTGTATTTGTCGGCTTTGAAACACTCAGCAATGGTAACCTTTTGCAGAGTAATAAAAAACAAAACATTGGCAAGGATTACAGTGCTGCAATACAAAGATTGCATAGCCTCGGTATTATGATCAATGGAAGTTTTGTATTCGGGTTAGATGATGATGATAAAGACGTATTTAAACGTACTGTTGATTGGGCGGTAGAGCATGGATTAACGACAAGTACGTTCCATGTACTGACGCCCTATCCCGGAACACGCCTTTTTAAACAGATGGAAAAAGATGGAAGAATCTTACATCGAAACTGGGACGAATATGATACACGAAAAGTTGTTTATAAAACCGTAGGACTTTCTGCAGATGAGCTAAAAGCCGGTTATGACTGGTCTTATAAATCGTTTTATTCATGGAAAAATATCTATAAGGCAAGTATGCAACACGATGTACTTAAACATAAGATCAAACATTTTGCTTATGCAGGCGGTTGGAAAAAATTTGAACCTATGTGGAACTTCATTATCAAAACACAAGGGTTAAATAAAATGTTGCCATTGCTTGAATCTATTTTATCCAAAGTAAACAATACAAAAAAAGATAAGGATACTATTTTTCCTGCCATAGCATAGCTATGAGTTTATGGAAATAGTAGCATGCTGCATCTGTTTAAACAAGTATTATGATAGAAATACATCCATCCGAAAATAAGAGAACTGCATTGCGCAAGATCGTCTCTCCTATAGAACTGATTCTTTCGCTCTCCGTATTATTTACAATACTCTTATTGATTGCGCGTATAGAATACACCCACGACTGGTCTTATCGCTTTTATGCATGGAACCTGTTCCTCGCGACGATCCCCTTGTTATGTACGCGTTTACTTTACAAACAGCAATATGGCTTTAAAGCATTCGCCCTTATCGCCTGCTGGTTGCTTTTCTTTCCGAATGCACCTTATGTGATCACAGATATTTTTCACTTTGAACAAAGGCCACCAGTACCACAGTGGTATGACCTGGTACTGGTGTTCTCTGCCGCATGGAGCGGCATGTTATTAGGCGTTGTATCGCTCTTGCAAGTAGAATCATTTCTGTCACTACACTGGCGAAAAAGATATGTGCGCGGTTTTGTGTTCCTCAGCCTTATCCTTTGTGGATTTGGCATTTATCTCGGTCGTGTACTTCGTTTCAATAGCTGGGACATTGTTGCAAATCCACAAGAATTATTTATGGCTATGCTATCACGCTTCATCCATCCATTTGCGCACACTGGCGCATGGGCTTTTACTGTATTATTTGCAGCCATGTTTGGTATGGTGTATTATAGTTGCAGGTATATTGGGAGGAGTGTTTAATGGTTGCATTGTTTAATGGTTATGATAGGTATAATAACCATTAAACAATGTAGCAATGCAACAATTAAACAATTCACCTATGTAAAACAACTCAACCCTAAACCGTGACCCTAACCCGGCTCTGGAGATTTATCTTCAGGGCCATTTTATGTATTATTAAGAAGTTTCACGCTAAGTAGCCACTAAGGCTCGAAGACACAAAGATTCACCAGGAAATTGCTGTGTTGTTACTAAACCATACCTACATAAAAGTTTTATAAAAAATAAGCGTAACGATACGCTAATAATTAGTAACAAGTAGACACAGGCCGGGAGGCCTGCGCCAGTAAAAAAGGCGCTAAGTATCATAAAGGCCGCAAAGCAGCTAGCTATACCTCCATGTGGTTAGAAATCCTATGTGTCCTATGTCTTCCTTATGCCCCTATGTGTTAAAATAAAAACCCTCGTTTCGATCCAACCATGAAACCATTCAACCATTCAGTAATTCACCCATACTTTTTATTATCTTGCCCCGATGAAAATCTTATTCGTTTCTGTAGGCAAGGCTCATGATGCATATATCAAGGCTGGTGTGGAAGATTTCACCGGCCGCATTACAAAATATTTCCCGGTGGACTGGCAGATCATTGCGCCACCTAAAAATGCGGCATCACTCAGCGAGCAGGAATTGAAAAAGCAGGAAGCCAAACTGATCTTATCTGCAGTGCAGCAGGATGACTATTTGATCTTGCTGGATGAGAGAGGTAAACAATTGTCTTCCCCCGCATTAGCTCAACTGGTTCAGCAGCGTGCAAATGAAAGTGCTAAGCGGGTTGTATTCCTTATTGGAGGAGCTTTTGGAGTAGAAGAGTCCGTAAGCAAAAGGGCAAATTATACATGGAGCCTCTCTCAACTGGTATTCCCACATATGCTGGTAAGGCTGATACTTGCAGAGCAGGTGTACCGTGCATGTACCATATTGCGAAACGAGAAGTATCATCATGTGTAACTATTTCAATGGCTCCATAGTTTCATTATTGAAACTGTTAAACTTTGAAACACTGAAACATATACTGATTCAATTAATCTTTAAATTGCTTCCATAACCATTTGACGTTATTCCATGATTACAATTACTATTATAGTCATTACCTGCCTTGTTTCATTTTTAGCATTCTCCAATGAGAAGCTAAAGGAAGACCTGATCTTTTACCCACCTGCAATCTCCAAGCACAAACAATGGTATCGCTTTGTTACCTGCGGGTTCATACATGCAGACATTGGCCATCTTGTGTTCAATATGTTTTCTCTTTATGTAATCGGCAGACATGTGGAAGAAAGGTTTATAGAAATTTTTGATACGCAGGGCAAGATCTTATATATCGCTTTATATCTTACTGCACTCGTTGCCTGCCTTATACCTACCTACAATAAGAATAAAGACAATTATTATTACCGGAGCCTTGGCGCATCCGGCGCTGTATCAGCCGTGGTATTTGCCTTTATGTTCTTTTATCCTACTATGGGCATTGGTATGATGTTTATCCCCGTGTATATCCCAGGCTTTATCTTTGGCCCGATCTATCTTATTATCTCTAGTATTTTAGATAAACGTGGCGGAGGTAATATTAATCACTCTGCGCATATATGGGGGGCCATATATGGCGTTATATTCGTTATTATCACTTGTTATTTCCTGAGTAGCTACAGGCCGGTTACAGAGTTTGTAGAAATGGTGAAGGCGTATATAAGCGCGCACTTTAGTTAAGATAAAAATTGTTGAATAGCTAAATGGCTACATTGTTTATTCTTCACAACAATGTAGCCATTTAAGTTTTTATACACTTCCTTTACGGTAGACCTATAAGGTTTTTAAAACCTTATAGGTCTTTTTTATTTTGGTGCCCCTTCGTGTTTTTTGTGCTTTGGCGGCCTTTAAGCAGTTCCCAAAACCACTTTCAAATTAAGCACCTCTTTTGTGTCCTCACCTACTTTAAAGCGGTCATCAATACGGTGGCCTACTACCCAGATAATTTTCTTATCCATTTCCAGCACCCACACATTTTCTTTATCTATCACCGATAGCTTCTGGTCTATGAAGAATTTGCTTAGCTTCTTTTTCTTTTGCATACCAAGCGGGTAGAAATAATCGCCTTGTTTCCACTTGCGCAGCAATAATGGGAATTTGATCTTAGCTGCGTCAAACGATGCAATAGCCGCATCTTTTGACAAGTGGAATTTATCCGCAGCAATTAGTTCAAAATCTATACGCCCCTTCGCAAAGCTGGTACGCTGCGCTGTTTCTATCAGCACATTCGTAGCTTCTTCATGTTGCAAAGGCGTAATAATAAGCCAGTTCCGGTTAAGGATAATACGATGTGTAGCAGAGGTAATGTAGCTACCGTTTGCTGCATCTAACAGTTTTACCAGTTCCTCTGTTTGTGCAGCGGAAAAGTTATATGGCTTAATGATCTCCCAGGCGATCGTATGCAAGGGAACAGCCTTTTTTAGTTTCAGTACAGGTACATGCACTTCCTGCCCTTTGTTTACGATCAGTTTCTTTTTATGCAATGCTATCGACTGGACATAAAGTGTTGCCACCTCTTTGTACCGTTCTATATTTTGCAACAGGTTATCTTTCGCCTGCGGATATATCTCCGTAATAGCAGGAATTAGTTTATTGCGAAAAAAATTACGTGCATATTTATCTGATGCGTTGGAGGAGTCTTCTACCCATTGCAACGAATTATTGTTTACATAAGCCTGTATCTCTTCTCTAAATGCAAACAACAAAGGACGGATCACTTTTGCGTCTTTATTATAGGCAGGAATAGCAGTTAATCCCTGTATGCCTGTCCCACGAAAGAAATGCATCAATAATGTTTCAATATTATCATCTCCATGATGCGCAGTAGCAATTAGCCCATTGGGCAGTTGCGCAGTCAGCACTTCTTTAAACCAATTATATCTTAACGTCCTGGCAGCCTCTTGTATAGACAATTTATTTGCTGTAGCATAATCTGCGGTATCAAATTTTTGCACAAGCACTTCGCAGCCATATTTGTCCCCCAGTGATCTTACAAACGCCTCATCACGCTCGCTTTCGGCGCCACGCAATTGAAAATTACAATGCGCTATAACAAACCGGTAGCCCGCTTTTGCAAACAGATCTACCATTGCTACACTATCTATACCACCACTCACCGCAAGTAATAGCTGAGCTTGCGCCGGTTGCAACTGCGGAAAAGTCACACGCACATGTTCTGTAAATCGATGTAGTAAAGTATGAGACATTGGAGAATTTGAAATTTGAAATTCAAGATTTGAAATGATCATAAGTGAAGTTTCTCTATACGAAACAGCTTCATTTTAAATTTCAAATCTCAAATTTCAAATAATTATAGGAGTAATTATCCTTTCTTCGCTTCTTTAGCCCAGGTATCTTTCAGCGTCACGGTTCTGTTAAACACAATTTTCTCTTCACTGGTGTCTTTATCCAGTGTGTAGTAACCTTTGCGCAGGAACTGGTAACGTTCATCAAACTTAGCTGTCTTCAATGCCGGTTCAGCATAAGCATTCGTTGTTATGTGTAAAGAATCCGGGTTCAGGTACTCGTTTATTTCACCTTCAGCCTGGCTCAGGTCTTCTATTTTAAACAGGCGGTCATAAGAGCGCACTTCTGCAGTAATAGCATGTTGCACACTTACCCAATGAAGTGTTCCTTTTACCTTGGTACCGGAAGTATCATTACCACTTTTACTTTCAGGCAGATAAGAGCATCTTATTTCTGTAATGTTCCCTTCCGCATCTTTAACTACTTCATCGCACTTAATGATGTAAGCACTTTTCAAACGCACCATTTGTCCGGGTGCAAGGCGGAAGAATTTTTTTGGGGGATCTTCCATGAAGTCTTCACGCTCTATATACAACTCCCGGCTGAATGGTATTTCGCGGGATGTAGTGTTTGGATCTTCCGGGTTATCTTCTGAGGTAAACAATTCCGTTTCATTCTCAGGATAGTTTGTCAGCACTACTTTTACCGGATCAAATACCACCATCCTGCGCAAGGCAATTTTGTTCAGGTGCTCTCTTACACAAAACTCCAGCAGACCTACATCTATCAGGTTATCACGTTTTGCAATACCAATACGGTCACAAAACTCCCGAATGCTTTCCGGTGTATAGCCTCTCCTGCGCATTGCGCTGATCGTAGGCATACGCGGGTCGTCCCAGCCATCTACTATTTTCTCGTTTACCAACTGCAACAGTTTACGCTTACTCATCAGCGTATAAGTCATATTCAGGCGGGCAAACTCATATTGTTTAGAAGGGAAAATATCCAGTTGCTCAATACACCAGTCATACAACTGGCGGTGAGGAATAAACTCCAGTGTGCAAATGGAATGGGTGATCTTCTCTATAGAATCACTTTGTCCATGTGCAAAATCATACATTGGATAAATGCACCATGCATCACCTGTACGGTGGTGGTGCGCATGCTTGATGCGGTAAAGCAATGGATCGCGCATGTGCATATTAGGTGCAGCCATATCAATCTTTGCACGCAATACCTTTTCCCCGTCTTTATATTTACCGGCGCGCATATCTGCGAACAGTTCCAGGTTTTCTTCTACAGTACGGTTACGGTATGGGCTTTCGGTTCCGGCGTGGGTAGGTGTACCTTTTTGCGCAGCAATCTCTTCTGCAGTACTATCGTCTACATAAGCCAGGCCTTTTTTTATCAATACAACTGCATAGTCATATAATTGTTCGAAATAATCGGAAGCATACAACTCATTAGCCCATTCGAAGCCAAGCCATTTTACATCCTGTTTAATGCTATCTACATATTCCACATCTTCCTTTACCGGGTTGGTATCGTCAAAACGCAGGTTGGTTGTGCCTCCATATTTTTGTGTAAGGCCGAAGTTCAGGCAAATGCTTTTTGCATGGCCTACATGTAAATATCCATTAGGTTCCGGGGGAAAACGAGTGGCGATCGTCTTGTATTTTCCACTCTTAAGATCCGCTTCAATGATCTCTTCTATAAAATTCAGGCTTTTTTCTTCGCTCATTCCGTTATCAAATTTCAAAGTGAACAAATATAAGGAATAATGGCTCCTTCAAAGGCAGAAACGCTGCTTCGAACGTCAATTCATTGCATCATTTTGCCATTTAGCACTTTTTTTATGGGTGGGCGGCAACGTTGCGGTACTTTTGGGCGTCATTTGTTGTTATGTTCCGGAAATACACCTTTTTACTGCTTTTATTCCTGACTACTGCCTATGGGCAAAAAGTCTTTGCACAGGTTTGTACAGAACTGGGCCAAAATCCATCTACCGCTTTTCCTGTATGCGGCACCAACGTTTTTAAGCAATCATCCGTTCCTATTTGTGGAGGCAAGACAGTTCCTTTGCCTGCCTGTAATGGTGGCACAGACAAAAATCCGTTTTGGTACAAGTTCACAGTATATGAAACCGGAACGCTCGGTTTCCTGATAGAACCGCTGATACACGATGAAGATTATGACTGGCAATTATTTGATATTACCGGGCATAACCCGGACGATGTGTACACCGATGCCTCACTGATCGTTACAGCCAACTGGGCCGGTACGTATGGCAATACCGGTACATCATCCAGTGGTGTATCTTTTATTCAATGTGGCTCCGACCCGACTGCAAACAAGCCTACGTTTGCAGCAATGCCTACTGTGACTAAAGGACATACCTACTTGCTATTAATAAGCCATTTTTCCAATACACAATCCGGCTACAACTTATCATTTGGAGGTGGTACTGCCATTATTACAGATACAACCAAGCCTCACCTGAAATCGGCTTCTATCAGTTGTGACGCGATGCAGGTTACTGTAATCACCAATAAAAAAATGCAGTGCAGCAGTTTAGCATCAAATGGCACTGACTTCGCACTATCATCCGGCGTAGCAACCATTACTGGTGCCGTATCTACATCTTGCAGTACCGGCTTTGACCTGGACACGATCGTACTTACACTAAGCGCGCCATTACCTGCCGGCACGTATAGTATTTTAAGCCAAAACGGAACGGACCAGAATACATTGCTGGACAACTGTAGCACGAATCTACCCGTTGGTGAGGAAGTAAAATTTACAGTGTTCACATTGCAGCCTACACCGCTGGACAGTATTATACCGGTTGGTTGTGCGCCCACTAAGATCAGCGCTTATTTTAAGAAACCAATCAAGTGTGCATCCATTTCACCCGATGGTAGTGATTTTGCTATAACGGGCCCTACTGCTGTAACAGTGGTAAGCGCTACAGCGGTGAATTGCAATAATGGCACTAGCCCACTGATCGACATTGTATTCTCCGGCCCTATCCAGACAAAGGGCGTTTATACCCTCCATTTACAAAAAGGCGCGGATGGCAATACGATCATTGATGCCTGCGGACAGGAAACACCGCTAAACTCTACTGTCAATTTTACTACATACGATACGGTGTCTGCGGATTTTACTTACAAGCTTGGGCTTGATTGTAAAAAAGATACGATCTATACTTACCACGATGGAAGAAATGAGGTAAACCAATGGACATGGACATTTGATAATACGACCGTAGTAAAAACACAAAATGCGTATCGCATGTACACGGTTTTTGGTATTAAAAACGTTCAGCTTATTGTAAGCAATGGTGTGTGTTCAGATACTACCTCTAAAGTAATAGACCTGGACAATTTTATTAAAGCACAATTCTCCGCACCGGAATACCTTTGCCCGAATGAGCAGGCCGTGTTTGCTGATTCCAGCCTGGGTAAAATAACTTCCTGGCAATGGGACTTTGGAAATAATACCATCAGCACCGTTCAAAAACCCGTGCCACAGTATTATCCACCGGTTACACGTACGCAGAACTATACAATCAAACTGATCGTAACCAATAGTATTGGCTGTAAGGATACGGCCAAACATGTGATGCAGGTAATGAAGAGCTGTTATGTAGCTGTGCCAACGGCCTTTACTCCAAACGGTGATGGGTTGAATGATTACCTATACCCGCTAAATGGCTTCAAGGTAGACGAGATGGAGTTTAAGGTGTTCAACAGGTTTGGACAATTGGTATTTGAAACAAGGGACTGGACGAAAAAATGGGACGGCACGCTCAATGGCTCCCAGATGCCACCGGGTACTTACGTATGGACATTCAGCTATACCGACCGCGATACAAAGAAGAAAGTATTTGAGAAAGGAACGGCGGTGTTGATCAGATAAAACCAAGTACAAAGTACGAGGTACTAAGTACAAAGCAGATAGGGTATATAAAGATGAAACGTCACTTTATATACCCTATCTACTTTATATACCTATTATACTTTTCTTCCTATCCTTCCACGCTTCCCGTTCCCTGCGATTGAGGAGTAGCGTTATTGTTATTGTTGTTATTACCATCTATTCCTACGATCTGGTACAGCGTTTTGCCATTTTCCTTTATAGGTTGCAGATAAATGCCTTCAGGAGAAATGTAATATTGCTGCCCTTTAATGTTCACCGCTTTGCAGCCTTCCGGCAACTGATCATATTTATCGCCGATCTGCGGAGCTGCTGGTGGTGCCTGCTGTGCAGGAGGCTCAGCTGAATTATTTACAACACCATTCTTGCCCACTACTTTATACCAGGTTTTATTATCTTCTGTCTTTGTAAAGGCTTTGTAATAAGTGCCGCCCAATTCATAAAATGTTTCATCGTTGATCACCACGGTCTTAGCTCCTTTAGGCAAAGAAGGTACTTCTGCTCCCATTGGCGCATCTACCACTTTGTATTTATCCCTGTCCTGGCGGTAGTAAGTACCGTTGTAATAGTAGAACATGCTGGGGCCGAAGGCAAACGGGTAATAACCAAAAGGCAATGCACCAATGCTTATGCCGATTGGCGGCGCTACTATCTGGAAATAGCTACCGTAAGGCCTGTAGAAATAACCACCGGAAAACCTATAAGAAATGCCTCCAAAGGGAATAATCGGGCCGCCAATGCTTATAACGGTTTGCCCATAATAAGGGCGGTAAGGGGCTGGATAATATCCACGACCGGGGTAGCCGTAGCCTCCATGACGATACCCACGCTGCGCTAACCCGCTCACATGCAGACCAACCACTAACAAGAGAAGCACAACGAAATGTTTAAAAAGGTTACTACTTTTCATACGAAAATTTTTACACCCCTAAATTGACGAAAGTTATCTCTAAAGAAAACTTAAAATCGATTAATAAAACCTTTCTATCGAGAATCAAATATTTTGTTACTGAACTCTTTATAAAAACGGAAGCTGAAATGCCTGTTAAATTACGCCTGGCGGGGGTGTTTTGACGTTATTTTATGAGTATGCGTTGTACATTTGTATCAGCAATCCACCCTCTTAAATTCACGCTTTCCAAACCACCTTAGCCAAACAACTTATTGGAGAATTTGCGCCTGTGCATTTGTGCAGTGCATCAATTTGTAAAGATACTTTTTGCGAACCATAAGGGTATTATCCCCCACTGGTACAACCCCTGTTTTCACAGGGGTTTCCTTTTTGAATTTCGAACAAGGAACAAGGAATGCCGGATGGTGAAAGGAAGAAAATTTTCAATGATCAATGTTCAATATTCAACGCTCAATTGAACATTGATCATTGTGTGTTGAGCATTGAACATTATTCTTCATTCTACATTCTTTGTTCCTTGTTCTATATTCTAAAACGCCTCTCCCACTTTAAAGTAGAATCCCGTTGTGCGGTCTGTAGAAGCGGCGAAATCGAAGCGGAGATAAATGTTTTTGGCTTTATTAGCCATTACACGCACACCAAGGCCACCCGCTGCACGCATATCACTTAGGTTAAACTCATCTATATTATGCTGAACCTGCCCGGCAGATACAAATGCAGCCAATGTAAAGAGCCGGTGTACCGGCTTTCTATATTCTACCTGCGCCGCAGCATATTGATTATCACGGTACCTGCCGGCAAAATAGCCACGCATGATGGTTGCATTCCCCATGCGGGACTGCTCGCGCCAGGGCACAGTACCATTCGTCAGTTCTGCATAACCCTGCATGGCCAATACACTATTGTCATGAAAAGGGAAATATTTTCTTACATCAGCAAAATACAAGGTGTAATTATAATTGCTGCCAAACGCATGTGTATGATAAGTAATGCCTGCTTCCCCGTACCAGCCATGATGTGGATTTAATACATGGTCGCGTTTATCCCAGATGATCGTAGGGCCAAGACCAATTACGCGGCTGCCTGTTTCGCCCGGCTGGCCTGCAAGAAAGTTCGTATCCTTTATAGTCTCGTCTATATTATAGGTGTAGCTGACATTTACGTTCAGCCCGACAAAAAATTGGTTTTTTATTTGCCTTGTTGCCGCCGTTTGTAAATACCAGCGGGAATAACGTACTTTTTCATAATCCTTATTCCCTACGGTCTGGTTACCAAATCCCCAAAGCCGTTCATTGTTATCTACATAACCTACCCTATTGCGGATCTGGTATTTCTCACCGGGTGTGTACATGAGTCCAAAAGATTCTACCAATACCTGTTTGCGGGTAGAATACATGCCTTCGAGATATGCGTATGAATCACGCGTTTTAGGAAAAGAATCCTTCCGGTGTCCCGCAGCATTAAAAAAGTACTCGAGCACCAACCCCGCCCTCAATCCCGTTTCCGGGCTGATGCTTGCAGCAGGGATAGGAAGAAAGTTCAATTTTCGGTTAACCAGGGAATCAGGATGCCACCAATGCCCCTTTTTTGTTGTTTTTACTGTAGTAGAATCTTGCGCTTTTGTATCCTGCATTGCAACAGTCAATAACAGGGACAAAAAGACGAGGTGTTTATATTTCATGAAAAAAAGTTCAAAGGCCAATTTGAAATTTGAGATAACTCTGCACCAATCAATTTCAAATCTTAAATTTCAAATTAAGTTGTTAAATCTTCATACGCTCCCTGCAACTCACTATACGCGTGCCTGTCGCCGGCTTTTTTGGCAACATCCATGCCCTTTTCATACCATTGGATGGCTTTCTCTGTTTCCCCAGTACGTTCCAGCAATTTTGCCAGGTGATAATACGAACCTACATAATCGGGAAATTCATTTAAAATGGCCTCAAACAGCTCCCTGGCTGTGCTATCATCGCCGGTTTTTATGTATTCAAGTGCCAGGGCGTGGCGAAGAAAGTTATCTTTTGGATTTTTTTCCAACATTTGATGTATCTGTGCTATTCTATCCATGTACTTTTGCGATCGAATTAGTAAAATTTTACAAATGGTTGCATAAACAACTTATTTTCTGTTGTATATTTACGCCATTCGAAGTTCAAAAATAGTGTTATATGAAGATATTAGTATGCGTTAGTAAAACGCCGGACACTACGTCTAAGATTGCTTTTAAAGACGGCAATGCAAAATTCGACGATGCAGGTGTTCAATGGATCATTAATCCGTACGATGAATGGTATGCACTTGTTCGTGCTATCGAGTTAAAAGAAAAAAATGCGTCCATTACCCTTCACATGGTAACAGTGGGCGGTGCCGACGCTGAACCCATTATCCGTAAAGCGCTGGCTTTAGGTGGTGATGAGGCGATCCGTATCAACGCAGACAGCAATGACAGTTTTTATATTGCTTCGCAAATAGCAGCAGTAGCAAAAGACGGCGGGTACGATCTGGTATTTACAGGTAAAGAAACTATTGACTATAACGGCTCTTCTATCGGCGGTATGGTAGCTGAATTACTGGATGCACCTTATGTATCGCTTGCAACTAAATTTGAACTGAACGGTACTACAGCAACTGTAACCCGTGAGATCGAAGGTGGCGAAGAGGTAAACGAGGTTGCACTGCCTGCAGTAGTAAGCTGCCAGAAGGGTGTGGCGGAGCAACGCATTCCTAATATGCGCGGTATTATGGCTGCACGTACTAAACCATTGAAAGTGGTTGAACCGGTTGCAGTAGATGCTTTAACCAGTGTTGTAAGCTTTGAACTACCACCGGCTAAAGCAGGTGTTAAACTGGTTCCTGCGGACAATGTAGCTGAGCTGGTTCGCTTACTGCACGAAGAAGCAAAAGTTATTTAATTTGAAATTTGAGATCTGAGATTTGAAATTATTTTCAATTCATTCATCTCCACATTTTCAAATTCATACATTTTCAAATTCTCAAATTAAACTAAAATGTCTGTTTTAATATTTATAGATCACGCTGATGGCCACGTTAAAAAAGCTTCCCTGGAGGCATTGACATATGGCGCTGACCTTGCAAAACAATTAGGCGTTGCTGCTGAAGGTTTGCTATTGGGTACTGTTACTGAAGACCTCGCTGCCTTAGGTAAATATGGTATCAGCAAAGTAAACCAGGTGAGCAACGAAGCTTTGAATAACCTGGATGCACAAGTATATGCTAAAGCAATAGCCGAAGCAGCTACAGCAACAGGCGCTACTGTAATCGTATTCTCCCACAACCAGACAGGCAAAGCTGTTGCTGCCCGTGTATCTGCAAGATTGAAAGCAGGCCTTGTTGCCGGTGCTATTAGTCTGCCAGATACAAGCAATGGTTTTGTAGTAAAGAAAACGGTATTCAGCGGTAAGGCTTTCGCTAATGTAAATATCACTTCTCCTATAAAGATCATTTCGCTGAACCCTAACAGTTATAAAATAACTGCGGGTGAAGGTGCTGCAACAGTTAATCAACTGAGCATAACGCCTGACGCAGCTAAAGTAAAAGTAACTGCTGTAAACAAGGTAAGTGGTGAAGTGCCTTTAACAGAAGCGGAAATTGTAGTGAGCGGTGGCCGTGGTTTGAAAGGGCCTGAGAACTGGGGCATACTGGAAGACTTAGGACATGCATTACATGCTGCTATGGCTTGTAGCCGTCCGGTAGCTGATGCACACTGGCGTCCACACCACGAGCACGTAGGCCAGACTGGCGTACAGGTTGCTCCTAACTTGTACATAGCAGTTGGTATCTCCGGCGCTATTCAGCATTTGGCTGGTGTAAACAGGAGTAAAGTGATTGTTGTGATCAACAAAGATCCGGAAGCGCCTTTCTTCAAAGCAGCAGATTACGGTATTGTAGGTGATGCGTTTGAAATATTACCTAAGCTGACAGAAGAGATTAAGAAGATAAAAGGGTAAGATTATTGTTAAATTGTTTTATTGATATATTGTTGAAACGCGCATTTTTCAGATGCGCGTTTTTTTATTTGAAATTTGAGATTTGAGATTTGAAATGATTTGCGGGAATATTACCAAACAATTTAACCATATAACAATTAAACAATTTGCTCATCTTAAATATCAAATTTCAAATTCCTTAAAATACAAAAGCCCCTGCTTTCGCAAGAGCTTTGTAACTCATTTTGAATATAGTTTATACTTAAACTATCAATTTTTATAAAGCTGATCTTCTGCCGGCTTTATATTTTCTCATTCTGCGAATGTTCCATAGGTCAGCACTGCTAAAAACTGCAGGCTTTGCTTCCTGCCTGATATTTATATCCGTTGCTATTGTTTCTTTTACTTCGCTAATGAGCTGTTTCAATTCATTCTCACCTATCTGCACAAGTGAGGGCATAACGTTGCTTTTCATACATTACAATTTTTAAAAAAGTTTAGTAATTATAATCCTCGTACAGCAAGCGTAGCTCGTTAATTATTCGGGGGAAATTGTCGCCGCTAGTGCAAATCTCAATACGTATTTTCTGAATGCGGGTGCAAAGGTAGCGCTTTTATGCTTCTTAGCAAGCATAAAAAGATAATATTTTGTTAACACACATACTCAACTATTTAATTATCATTATTTTACCATTTACCAACACAATAAACCGCTCATCCCTCTACATTTGCGTTTTCTAAGATAAAATAATTATGAAAAAGCTTTACCTCCTACCACTTCTGGCAATAGCAGCTTGCTCTGCGCCACACAAGGCCTCTCAAACAGGTACAACATCTAACAGCTCTGTTGTACTGGATGGCAAACTGTGGGCTTCTGTTTTTCAGCAGAAAGCGGCTGAATATAAGGCGCTGTGCTTCCAGGCATACAACATTGCACAGTTGCGTTTGCAACAGGCATTACAACAGCCTTCTGCAAAACCACTTGCTGTGGTTACAGATATAGATGAAACGTTATTGGACAATAGCCCGAATGCAGTACACCAGGTATTACAGGGAAAGGATTATGAAACAAAGGCGTGGATGGAATGGACTGCACGTGCAGAAGCGGATACGCTTGCAGGTGCGAGCACTTTCTTTAACTATGCCGCTGCCAATAAGGTAGAAGTATTTTATATAACCAATCGTGATGAGCAGGAAAAAGCTGCGACTATACTGAACCTGAAAAAGTTTGGCTTTCCTTACGCGGATGATGCACATGTGATCATGCGTCAGCCAAATACTTCTTCCAGCAAAGAAAGCAGAAGACAAAATGTATCTGCTACGCATAACATTGTCTTATTACTTGGAGACAACCTTGGTGATTTCAGTATGTTGTTTGATAAGAAAACATCCACAGAACGTGTGCAGAATGTACAATCCAATGCAGCAGAGTTCGGCAAGCGCTTTATCGTTTTACCAAATGTAACATACGGTGATTGGGAAAGCTCTATGTACCAATACAATTATAAGCTCACCAATGCACAGAAAGATTCAGCCGCGAAGAGTGGGTTGAGGAATTATTAATGGTTGCATTGTTTTATTGTTGAATTGTTATATGGCTTTATTGTTTGAAAAGGAAACGCCTTGCAGGAATTGCAAGGCGTTTTTGTTTAATAAAATTTAAGATCTACTGCTATGGGACTACACTCAGGCATTTTTGAAGCGATTTCGCCCATAAAAAGCTGAATAAATATTTGCCTTTATAATACCAAACTACATGTTAACAGATACTACGCTTCGTATTGAATTTCTAAATACTTAAACTTGTCATCTACTCTTTTTGCCTTTGCCTTAATCTTTATCCATTTGTTTAAATGCAAGCTCTCTGTGTACTTCGTTTGTTCAATATGTTCATCACCTAAGATTTTTATCTTAGGCTTTGACATTTGAGTTTCGTCATCAAGATTTTTTATAAAAGCATTCCCTTGTCTGGTATCTGTATTTAAATGATAAATATAAATTTCATACTCTTTATAGTCAGCATCGACAACTACAACTTTTTTTGCTGCTTCAACTTCATCAACAGTATTCTGAAATGCCTCTGAATAGATCACGTCGACAATGGATATAAATTCTTCATCTTTCCCTTTATAGTTAGAGAACTCAATGCTGTCAAAACTCTTGCCTACCTGTTCCGTTATTTCTTCGAATTTTGGCAACGATCTTTTTAAATCTTCCTTTAGCTCTTTTGTATAATTTTCTGGCAACTTAACATGCCCTTCCTCATAAATTTTCTCAAAAGCTATCAGCAAATTTTTAAATTCATCAGAGATTACCAAGTCATCGTCTTTTAAGAGTTGATCTTTGTCCGCAACTACGGATGTTGTAATATATTTAAGGTATTCATGCACATATTCATCAAAGGGAAGTTCCTTTGAGAAAAGGTCTTGTACCTTCGCTTGTTTGTATTCTAATTCAAGATTAATTTTAAAACTACCTGGCGTATATGGTTGCAAGTAAGCTGCAGGCTGCAAATTAAAGTTCTTTAAACTCTTTAAACGATTTTCTAAAAAGTCTGAAAAAGCAGTCTGAATATTTGATACTTCTTCAGCAATAGCTCTGTTAAAATCTGCAACTTTACCTTTTAATCCTAGAGAGTAAGAAAATGAAAATGATTTTTTATAGTTTGGGCAATAAGAATTTTCTAATGGCTGATATTCTTCAGGGATATTATCAAACTGTAAATTGTATGCCCCTAAAACTTTACCGCCAAAATTTTTTTCAACCAGAAATTTGGCTGAAGTCTCTTGCAATATACTTCTGTAAGACTTTTTTTTATTAATAAAATCGTAATAGTCGTTATTAGACAATATCGAATGTATCGTCAAAATAGTTTTATTGTCGTCATCTTCTTCCAAATGAGACCCTAATATTTTATTTCCAAATTTGTTTACTCCTAGATAAAGAATAGGAAAGTCATCAAAATGCAAGACTTTAAAACTTGAACTAATCGTTATTAGCTCAAAGCTTGCCTTGGCCAGTTTTGAAGTATCAATCGGTTTCATTCGGCAAATTTAATAATGGTTATAGTCTCAATATGTATCAACTCAAATAAGTCTGATTTAAAAAAGTTATGATGGCTATCACCAGCTATAATAGGAGCATAAACGACTTTGCCAGCACCTTCTTTAATCTTGAATTTTAGGCAGTGGGCTCCTTTTTTGGGGTTTATAGTGAAAGTTGTTTTGTAATGTTCAAAAATTGAATTTTCAATTTCATCTGATGTTAAATTAATTGAAATTGCTTTGTAACTGCAAATATCGTCACATTCTGTACTGTCAACACCAATGCCCCTTTCCCAATGTGTTTCAAAGTCTTTCTGTTCTAGCTCTTGTTTGCGTAACTTTCTTAGGAAAATATCATCTGGATCAGGAACTGACGTTTTCTCAAGGCAATCGCAGGTGTGTCCTTGATTGATTTTCTCGAATGTCATGAATAATGGGTTGTTAATTTATTAATGCAATTATGAGTCTGGGTTTATCAATGTAGTGGCATTTGAAACCATTCAGTCGTAACTGATGATAAATTTATAATTACCCCCTTGTTTATTCTATTACATTATTTTATTCTTGGAGGAAAATTATATTGAGCAATATGTCTCTTCCTATTGCCACAAATATTTTTTAATCATAAACTATGAAATTATCTAAAAAAAGCAACATTGGTTAATATTTTATTTTCTGGTTCACATTTTCCCAACCGTTCATCCATATAACAATCTAACAATACACCCTACAAAAAAAAGCGCCTCCGCAAATGCGGAGGCGCTTTCACTATTTCAACAATGTAACCATTAAGCCATCTAACAATGGCAACGCTACATTTATTTCACTTCTTCAAACTCAGCATCAGTTACAGTATCGCTACTTTGTCCTGCGTTGCCGTTTGCAGCGTGGTCAGCACCAGGTTGTGCACCAGCGCCTTCTTGTTGCGCTTTGTAGATCTCTTCGCTCGCTGCAGTCCATGCAGTGTTCATTTCTGCAAGTGCTGTGTCAATAGCTGCGGAGTCTTGTGCTTTATGCGCATCTTTCAGCTTAGTTAATGCTGATTCGATAGGCGCTTTTTTGTCAGCAGGTATCTTATCACCAAATTCTTTCAGTTGTTTTTCTGTCTGGAAGATCAGGCTATCAGCCTGGTTCAGTTTGTCTACTTTTTCACGGGCTTCTTTATCTATAGCTTCATTTGCTTTCGCTTCAGCCTTCATTTTTTCGATCTCTTCTTTGCTCAGACCGCTACCTGCTTCTATACGGATCTTCTGTTCTTTACCTGTACCCTTGTCTTTTGCACTTACATGCAACAAACCGTTGGCATCAATATCGAATGTAACCTCAATCTGGGGAACACCGCGTGGAGCCGGTGGAATATCTGCCAAGTTGAAACGGCCTAAACTTTTGTTTTGTGCCGCCATTGGTCTTTCACCTTGCAATACGTGGATTTCTACACCCGGCTGGTTGTCGCTGGCAGTAGAGAATACCTCAGTTTTCTTAGTAGGGATTGTTGTGTTAGACGCAATCATCGTCGTCATTACACCACCCATTGTTTCAATACCCAGGCTCAGCGGCGTAACGTCTAATAACAATACGTCTTTTACTTCACCTGTCAGTACCGCGCCCTGGATAGCCGCACCTACTGCTACTACTTCGTCAGGGTTTACACCTTTGTTTGGTTTTTTACCAAAGAATTTTTCTACGATCTCCTGTACTTTAGGAATACGGGTAGAACCACCAACCAGGATCACTTCGTCAATATCAGCCGCAGTGTAACCAGCATCTTTCAATGCAGCTTCGCATGGTTTCAGGCAACGTGCAAACAGTTTGTCAGCCAATTGCTCAAACTTAGCGCGTGACAGTTTTTTAACCAAGTGTTTAGGCACACCATCAACGGCAGTGATATAAGGAAGGTTTATTTCAGTTTCGCTGGAAGAAGACAATTCGATCTTTGCTTTTTCAGCAGCTTCTTTCAAACGTTGCAAAGCCATTGGGTCTTTGCGTAGGTCTATTGCTTCTTCAGATTTAAATTCATCAGCCAGCCAGTCCATGATCACTTTATCGAAGTCGTCACCACCAAGGTGCGTATCACCATTCGTAGATTTTACTTCAAATACGCCATCACCTAACTCAAGCACGGAGATATCGAATGTACCACCACCTAAGTCGAATACGGCGATTTTCTGGTCTGCATGTTTTTTATCAAGGCCATAAGCCAAAGCTGCGGCTGTAGGTTCGTTCACTATACGGCGAACTGTCAAACCTGCAATCTCACCTGCTTCTTTGGTAGCCTGGCGTTGTGCATCGTTAAAGTAAGCAGGTACGGTAATAACCGCTTCTGTTACTTCTTGTCCAAGATAATCCTCAGCAGTTTTCTTCATTTTCTGAAGGATCATTGCTGAAATTTCCTGTGGTGTATATAAACGTCCGTCGATGTCTACACGAACTGTATTATTATCACCTTTTACTACTTTGTAACTCCAGTGGCTTATTTCTTCTGTAACCTCATCAAAATGACGGCCCATGAAGCGTTTTACACTGGTAATAGTATTGTGAGGGTTAGTAATAGCCTGGCGTTTAGCAGGATCACCAACTTTACGTTCTCCGTTTTTCAAAAAGGCAACCACAGATGGCGTGGTTCTGCGCCCTTCATCATTGGCAATTACTACCGGCTCGTTACCCTCCATAACGGCCACACAACTGTTCGTTGTGCCCAGGTCAATTCCTATTATTTTTCCCATATTATGAATCTTCTTTAAGGTTAGTATTCAAATTTTTACGAGTTTCTACTGTCAATCATTATGCCACCGGGAAATGTTGTGAAAAAATGTCAGTTCCGGACTTAAGGACGGATTAAAGCCGATATTATTGACATTAAATTCATTATAAATCTGTCTATTTTGACACTGGAGCTAACAAAGGAGGAGTTTTATTCGTTACTTTCATTGCACGTACTTATTAAAACTGCTGCATTCACCTTGACACAACAAAAGAACCTCCAATTCTACCTGACCGCACTGTGCGTTTGCCTTGGATTGCTGTTGAGCACCCGGTTGAATGCACAAAATCAGCGTTCCCTTTCAGGGAAAATAATTCACCAGTTCAACAAAGAGGCTGTGGCTTATGCCAGCATTCACTGGAAAGAGCAGGGTAATGGCTGTGTATCTGACAGCGTGGGTAATTTTACGCTGGCAGTCTCTCCCCGCCCGTCAGATTCGTTAATTATATCCTTCGTTGGGCTAAAAGAGATCCGCCTGCCAAAAGAGGTGGTGCTTGCCAACCAGTCAAACCTGGTTATAAGCATGGAAACAGAACTGGCGCAGGAAGGCCCTGTAGTGAAATCGAAATTCAATAAGGGCTTGCGCTGGTGGAAAAATGTGGTGGCCAATAAAGCTGCCAACTCTCCCCGCCACTACCCTTCCTACTATTGCCAGTTGTACAATAAAATAGAGGTGGACATTGCCAATCTTGCAGAGCAGATCAGCAAAAGAAAGCTGCTAAAGCCTTTTGCCTTTGTGCTGGAAAACATGGACAGTACGTCTGAATCCAAAGCTTTTTTACCTGCGTTCCTGACAGAAACCATCTCAGACTACTATACAGCCACCAATCCATCTGCCACCCGCGAAGAGATTAAGGCGGTACAAACAAGTGGTATTAAGAATGAGTCCATTATGGAGTACCTGGGCGGCATTAACCAAAAGCTGAATGCTTACGATGACTACATGACCATATTTGGCAAGGAATTTATCAGCCCGGTGAGCAGTGTAGGTGACAAATATTACAATTACAAGGGAGCAGACACCCAAACGATCAGGGGTGAGAAATATTTTCACTTGCGCTTTTCTCCAAAACAGGAGGGCGAAAATGTATTTGCCGGCGACTGCTGGATACATAGTACTACCTGGGCTTTGCAGAAGATAAGCATGGAAATAGCCAGTAACGTAAATATCAATTTTGTACACAGGCTTAGCATTGTACAGGAGTTTGGGCAACTGGATGGCAAGGAATGGGTGGTGATCAAAGATAAATTTGATGCCGAGCTCTCTCCTTTTGGTAAGGACAAATTGTCTTTCATCGGGCGCAAAACATCTATTTATCGCGATATAAAGATTAATGAGCCTTTTATTAAAACAGCCCTGGCAAAAAACAAGAAAAAGGAAGAGGCTATTATTATGCCGGGCGCTACGGAGCAACAACAACCGTACTGGGTCACGAACCGCGCAGAACCGCTTAGTGTGAATGAAACCCGCGCTGCTACGTTGTTTGATACCATCCGCACTATGCCTGCGTTTAAGCGCCTGAGCAATACGATTACGTTTGTGGTGGATGGACATAAAAGATTTGGCCCTATTGAAATAGGCCCGTGGTATAAATGGACAAGCGCTAACCAACTGGAAGGAAGACGTTTCCGCTTTGACCTTGGTACAACGGAGAGCTTCAATAAAAACCTGCGTTTGTTTGGTTACCTTGCTTACGGCACAAAGGATGGCCTGTGGAAAGGGAAAGCCGGGCTGACATACAGGATGCCAGGCAATAGTGACTGGTCATTTACACCTTCTTACGCACATGATATTGATAATGGCAGGGCACACTTTAATGGTGAGGATGGCTCTACTGACAATATGTTCAGCAACCTGCTCCGCCGCTCCGGCATCAAACAAAAATTCATACGCAAGGATGAATATAAAATAGCTATAGGAAAGGACTTCCACAACAACCTTTCTATGCAGCTTACTGCATCAAGAGCAAATTTTGAAACCTACGCTCCATTGCCGCCAAGACACTTATTTTCTTTAAGAAGTAATGGTGCTGATGATGTAACGAATACGGAAGTGGGTATAAAAATGCGTTATGCGCCGGGTGAACGTGTAATACAGACGCACCGTAAACAAAGAAACATACGCAGCAACTTGCCTGTGGCGGAAATATCGTTTGCAACCAGCCTGCCAAATGTACTGGGAGGTGAGTACAGGTATCAGAAGATTGGCATAAACATTAGTGAGCGCTTCCGCATACCGCGCTGGGGACAGATCACATACATGGCGTATGCTGGTAAAATATTCGGAGACAATATACCATTTATGCTCACCGAAATTCATCCGGGCAATGAGGTGTATTACTACGATAAAGACGCCTTTAACCTGATGAACAGGTATGAGTACTTCAGTGATAAGTATGCAGGCATAAACCTGGAACATAATTTTGAAAAAAAACTGTTGAACCTGATACCTTTCATGCGTAAAACCAAAATCAGGCAATTCTGGAACATTAAAACAGTATGGGGGAATATGTCCAGGCAGAACCGTTTGTTTAATATGATCGAATACGGTACATATCACATGCGTTCATTGCAGGACAATGCTTATACGGAAATAGGCACAGGCTTCGACAACATTTTCTCTTTCTTCCGTATAGATGCGGTATGGCGCATATCTCCGCCATCTGCAATACCATCGCAACAAACACACAATTTTGGTGTATTTGGCAGTTTCCGGTTACAGTTTTAAAGGTGGGCAGTGAGTTGTCAGTTGTGTGTAAGATGCTGTTTGAATTATTAAGAAACATTTGTTACCAGCGCAATTGTTGCCATGAAATACTACAGATGAACGAAATGCGACGCAACGAAGATGCCATAAAATGCCTTAGCTGGTATCAAAAACAACTAACTCAAACAGCTTCTAAGCATAGCCATCATTGCCTGTGCCCTCAAAAACAATGCGACCACAGAACACTTAAACAATTCCCATGACGTCGTTTACTATTGTCGTGTAACTTTACCGGCAATTGCTAAACATTTGATATATGGAAACGCCCGGTAACCAGCACCAGGACTTTACGCAGTTAAAACATGCCTTAATAATCCGCATTAAACAGGCGGAGATCTTCTCCAGCACTATGCCAGATCAGCTAGCCGCTACCACTACAGCAGCAGAACTATTAGAAATACTAAAACCTAATATGAGTTGGTGCCTGGTTGATAAATTATTTACAGCCGAAGACCTGGAGAACTGGTTCGGTACGGTGACCTTACAAAAGGCACATATTTATACTTCAGGGCGTATCAACATTGATTTAAAAGAAAGTTGTACTATAACATTACTGGCAAATGTCTATGTTACAATCCATGTTACAGACAGCGCTGTTGCAGACATTGAAGCTTTTGAAACTTCCTGGGCTATCATATTGGTAGCAGATAAAGCATCTGCCAATACAAGAGCATGGGACAAATCGCACCTGACGGTAAAAGCATCTGCATTATCCTGTACATCAGTAGAAACGCGGGATGAGTCATCTGCCAATGTTGGCACAGAAGAGCGGGGATTCGCCAAAATAGTGGCATGGGACAGCTCATCCATTACGCTTCACACTAATGACAGCTCTTATGCGTTTGCTTTTGCCTGGAACAATGCTACCCTAAAAGTGACGGCTAAAGATTTCTCTGCTATCGCCATAGATCCCAGGAATAATTCATCTGCCATAGTAGAAACAATAGACAGTGCAAGCGCTACAGTTTTTGCATCGGATAGCGCTACTGCTACAGTTAAAGCGTCCGGCAGTTCCACTGCAACAATCAGTGAAGATGCCGACAGCAATATTGCCTATAGCCTGGGCGACGGCGATTGCCCTACAATAAAAGATCTGAAAAGGAAAAAGTTGATTATAGCCCCTGCAGGCTTCTCAATTGAAGAAATACGCTAATGACGGAACTCCAAAAGATATTCCATATCTCACTTGCAATACCATAGCAGTATGAGTTGACAGATATTCCATATCTGGTTATCGCTTGTTTTAAGAAATCGAATAAGGAAAAAAGGAAATCTATAACTCCATGTCCTGTTTTCTCACCTTGAAGGAAAAATGCCTTTGAGAAAAGTAACTAAATGCTACGACTAAAAGTGCAGTGGCAATTTTTGCAGGTGTTGGGTAAAAATGTAGCTCTTCTACAAAGAACTTCATAAAAATGTAGTTGAGGACGATGCAGACTAATACCACCATGAAATAGCGAAATAATTGCACCCTCTTTTTAGTCGTTGTCTGTTGCCATACAACATATCTGCTTAAATAAAAGCCGGTTGGGAACGTAATAATAAAAGCGATCATTAGTGCGGCAATATATCCGCTAATGACCATTTTCCCGAAAAAAGGGAAATGCGCTATTTCTATATTCTGCTTATGCAAAATGTAATTGTAGGCAACGAAATAGATGAAAATATCCAGGCAGGTATTGGCTCCACCGCAAGCCGCATAACGGAAAGTCTCTAGCGGCATAATGCGCTTAAATGGCGGATAGAAAAAGTCTATGAGCGCCAGTATGGTATTGCGGGTATTGTTATGAAGCTTCTGCATTAACGCGGGCGAAGATAGCAGGTAATTTGAAAAATTCGCCAATTTGAAGATGAGATATATTGTTAAATGGTTGAATGGTAAGATTGTTGAATATAACAAGCGCTGCCATGGAACAATTCAACAATTTAACCATTTAACTATTTCCCGCTATTTTTGCAGGCCAAACAAGAAATTATGAGCGTTGTTTTACAGGTAAAGGAGTTCGCAGCTTCGGCTATTAAAGATTTATACGGATTCGAAATTGCCCCTTCCGGCATATTGGTGAATGCCACTAAACCGGAGTTTACAGGTGATTATACGATTGTATTGTTTGCCTTTGTAAAACAATTGAAAAAATCGCCGGATGTATTGGGACAGGAACTGGGTGAATACCTGGTAAAACAACACCCCGATTTCTACACTTCTTTTAATGTGATCAAAGGGTTCCTGAACCTGGAAATTGGCGACGCTTACTGGCAGGCCTTTACGCAAAAGGAATATAGCAATACTGCTTACGGTATTGCGACTACGCACAAAGGCAAGGTAATGGTAGAGTACTCCTCTCCTAACACCAACAAACCCCTACACCTTGGGCACTTGCGCAACAACTTCCTGGGCTGGAGCATTGCGGAGATCTTAAAGGCAAACGGCAACGATATTGTAAAAACCTGTATTGTGAACGACCGTGGCATCCATATCTGCAAAAGCATGATCGCATGGGAACTGTTTGCCAATGGTGCAACACCGGCAAGTACAAGTACTAAGGGCGACCATTTTGTAGGTGACTATTATGTAAAGTTCAATGACGCATATAAAGGCCAGGTAAAGGAATTAGTTGCCGGCGGTATGACGGAAGAGTTGGCAGAAAAGGAAGCACCAATCATGAAGCAGGCACAGCAAATGCTGGTAGACTGGGAAGCAGGCAAACCGGAAGTGATGAAGCTCTGGAAGGAAATGAACAGTTGGGTGTATGAAGGCTTTGACCAAACGTACAAAGAGATAGGGAGCGATTTTGATAAAATATACTATGAGAGCAATACTTACCTGCTGGGAAAAGACCTGGTAGAGAAAGGATTGGAGAAGGGTGTCTTCTACCAAAAAGAGGATGGCAGTGTGTGGATAGACTTAACTGGTGACGGACTGGATGAAAAGATTGTACGACGCAAAGACGGCACGTCTGTTTACATTACGCAAGACATTGGACTGGCAGAAATGAAGCAGAAAGAATTCAATGCGGATCAAAGTATATATGTGGTAGGTGACGAACAGAATTACCACTTCAAAGTATTAAAGCTGATCTGCCAGAAATTAGGTTTGCCTTCTGCCGATGGTATTTATCACCTGAGCTATGGCATGGTAGAATTACCTACAGGCAAAATGAAAAGCCGCGAAGGCACTGTAGTGGATGCAGATGATTTAGTAGCAGAACTGATCAACGATGCGAAGGAAACTACACAGGCCAAACTGGAAGAACGCAATGCGCTGAAAGAATTTTCACAAGAAGAATTGGACCAGTTGTATAAAACGATCGGGCTGGGTGCATTGAAATTTTTCCTGCTGAGAGTTGATCCTAAAAAGAAAATGATCTTCGATCCGAAAGAGAGCATAGACATTCATGGCTTTACCGGCCCGTTTGTACAATATACGTATGCAAGGATCAGAAGTATTTTGCGTAAAGAAGCAAACGCAAATTTTGCTACTCTGAGTACAAGTGAATTATTGCCTTTAGAAAAAGATGTAATTAAACACTTAGAGCAATTTGCAGATACAATCGGCGACGCTGCAAACGAACATGATCCATCAAAAATTGCGATCTATTTGTTCAACCTCGCACAGGCATTTAATACGTTTTATAACAAACATTCCATCAGCAATGCAGAAAGCGAAGACAAGAAACAACTTCGCCTGCAACTGGCCCAATTAACGGCTCAGACCATTAAAACAGGTATGGGATTGTTAGGCATACAAGTGCCGGAGAGAATGTAATAGTGAGTGGTCAGTGGTGAGTTGTGAATAGGTGAATGGTGAAAATTTATAGCTATTTATATTTTGCCAAAGAGGCACAGAAACACGGATAGGCCCATCCGTGTTTCTGTGCCTCTTTGGCGATAAAAACAATTCAACCATTTAAACAATTAAACAAAAGCCTGAACATTTTTACCACTGACCATTCACAATTCACCCCATCCTCACCACCGGGCTTCCTGCCCAGCTTGTGCCTGGCGGCAACGTCTCTCCTTTCATGACTAAAGACAACGAGCCTATGGTTGTATTATCGCCCAGGTTGGTATCATATAAGACAATGCTTCTTGTACCAATGGTACATTCTTTACCAATCAGCACATGCCCTATTTTCATAATCCGGTCTTCAAATAAGTGTGTTTGTGGGCCAGAGTCAAAATTCAACTCACTGTAATCGCCAATCTTTACCATATCATATTCTGTAACATCAGCCGTATTCATCCATACACGCTTACCTGTTTTTACACCAAGCAATTTCAATAATAGGGGCAGCCACGGCGTACCTGTCATTTCATTCAGCAGGAAAGGCACTGCCAGCGCTTCATACAATGTTGTTACCCCTTCGCTTCGCCATACTTTCCCTGTCCACATAGGTAACTGCTCTTCTTTATACTTACCTACAACCAACCATTTTAATACTACTGTAATAATAAAGGCAGGGATGGCAACTATGCCCAGGTAGTAAAAAGGAAACAGTACCGTAATTATACCGACTGAATATGTTGTTAGCAGATCATGTGCATAGGCGATGAAAAGAACGCTTAAGCATAGAATAACGGTTTGAGGTAAAACGATGCGGATAAATTCAATGCCTCCGCGAGCCAGCTTACGCCAAAGCGGAGGTGCGTATGTAAGCGATGCTGCAAACGTATCGCCCACCTGTCTTTTCGGCAAAGCCATAGCTGGTGAACCAAGCCAGTCTTTCGTTGTTACGGATGCCTCTTGCTGAGGCGTTGGAGGTATAGACAATACACCAACCAGCATATTGCTTCCCAGGTCGCATCCCTGTGGCACTAATGCACTATTACCAATAAAAGTTTTATTGCCAATAGATGTCTCTGCCAGTATCAATTCCTGGTTGCGAATATCTGATTCACCTAGTGTAACAGCATCCGCAATGAATGCTTCGTCACCAATAGAGAATAGTTTATGCGTAACGTTTGAGGCTGTAGATATTTCCGTATTCTTTCCCACTTTAGCACCTAACAGGCGGAAGAACCACGATACATAGACTGATGCATAAATTGGATGCAGCACCGTTAAGGAAAGTGATAAAAGCTGATCTGCCAGCCATTTTTTTACATAGAACAAAGAGTAGACTGGAAAACGACCGGGCCGCACTTTACGTTGCAACCAGCGGGATAGTATGACCACCAGTGCAATAAATACCATAATGTAGGCAAAGGAAAGCACAGGCATCAGCACCATATAGGTAAAGTCATAATCAGCCGCATTATCATCCAGTTTATTGAGCGTAATAATGGTAGGCAGCAATGGTACAAGTACAGCAAAAGGAAAAATAAAGATCAATGCAAAAAACAATAGCCTATATCTTCTGCTGCGTGCATTGCTTATAACAGGTACTACATCTGTGGATACTTCTTTTTGCACTACCGCAACGGCAGGGCTACCGCTCCATAGCCAGTTTTCTTCTATCGTTTTCTCTTTCCCCAATGCACTCAGATCGCCCAGCTCACCTCCCGCTTTTATCATGCAGCCACCTTCTACTACGGAAGTAGTTCCTACATACCCATTCTCCATTATGGTTATCTGCCTTAGTTTCAAATAACCATCTTCTACCCAGGCATTATTCAATACTACGTTGGAACTTATAGTTACGTTAGCCCCTATTTCCAGCAGATCTTCTGCACCTATAGAGAAGTTGCTCAACTGCGCATCTTTCGCTATACGTGCGCCGAGAAGGTTCAAAAAATTATTAAACAATGGCGTGCCGCTTATTACCTGCACCTGCACTAACCCGATCAACTTCCGGGTAAACCACCATCTGAAATAGTAAGTTCCCCATAGCGGGTAATCTCCTTCTTTCATCTTGCCGATTACAAGCCACTTTAAAGCAATGCTTAATACCGTTTGTACAACAGGTACTACACAGAACAAGAGTAATGCAAACAAGATGGGTATAAAATGCGTATCAGATTCCTGTTGCAGATAATAATAGCCGAGGTACGGTACAAATATTTGCGCAGCGAGCAATGCGTAAATAAAGATCAGCGCCACTGTTTGTGCCAGCCAGCAAGCATAGTATTGTATGCCACGTACTTTATAACGCTCCGTTACAATGGCAGTAGCAGGTTGTTGCTCTTCTTGTGTTTTCCAGTACCCTAATAAATTACTAACCGGGCGATAGGTATATACATCACGGGTGGAGAGGTTTTCAATGCCTGTCTTCTCCCGCATCTCCGACACAAAGTAGGCCGCCAGTAAGGAATACCCTCCCAGGCCATCAAAAAAATCTTTCTCTACCGATACCTGCTCTTCCGGGAAAAGCTTAGTAAGCAACATCACGGCCTTGTCTTCTAAGCTGGCGCTTTCATCTATCGGCAACACTGGTGTTGCGGCCTCCTGCAAAGTCTCTTCAAAGGGTAATAGATGTTTATTTATTTTTCCGCTTGGCAAACGCGGAAAATCTTTTAAAACAATAATTCTTGCAGGTAGCATGTATGCAGGCAAGGCAAGTGCCAATGCTTGTTTACATGCTTTTTCATCAAAATGAGACTGCTCTTCTTCTACCAATACGAATGCAACAAGGCTATCCGTTCCATTTATTTTCTTTACTAAAACAACAGACTGGCTTATATACTCCTGGCGATTTAAAACGGACTCTATTTCACCCAGCTCTATTCTATATCCCCTTAATTTCACCTGATCATCCATTCTGCCGGCAATACATACACGCCCATCTTCATCTATATAGCCAATATCACCTGACAAATAAATCTTGTCCCCATACATTTCTGCAAGCGACGAAGGTTTGTGGCGAAATTTTGCGGCTGTCAGGTCGGGCCGGTTAATATAACCATTAGATAAGCCCAGGCCGGATATTACCAATTCACCCTTTTCTCCTACAGGCAATGGTTCTAATGCATCGTTCACAATAGCCATACTATAGTTAGGCAATGGATAGCCTATTGTGATAGGCGTATCTGCATATAAGGGCGAGCAGGATGCCGTGACTGTCGTCTCTGTTGGCCCATACGTGTTATACACCAGGATTCCTCTGTCACACCATTTTTGCTGCACCGTTACTGTACACATTTCTCCTCCTGATTTGATCAACCGTAAGGAAGGTACATTCGTATCCATCATAGCCAGTAAGGAAGGTACTGCGTGCAAGACCGTGACTTTATGTTTGTTTAAAAACAGGTGTAATGAGTCAAAAGATTTAGCGGTAATACTGTCGCTGATCACAAGCGTAGCGCCTGCAAAGAAACTGATCCATGTTTCTTCCAGCCACATATCAAACGATACGGAAAATCCCTGGTAAACAATGTCTGTATCAGTAATTTGCAAGATCGAATTTTCCGATGCTAATAAATGACAGATCTGTTTATGTGTAATAGGAATGCCTTTGGGTTTACCGGTACTACCCGATGTATAAATGATATAAGCCGTATCGTTGGGAGATGGTGAAAGATGCTTGTCTGCCTGTAGCGTTTGTGCATCTTCATATATTGCGGCAGGGATAAAACATGCAGTTACCAATCCTCCGTCAGCTTCACTAAAATATCCTTTTGCGTTTGTTTCTTCCAGTACTACCGCAAGCCGCTCTGCCGGCATCTCTTTATCAAACGGAATATAAGCAGCCCCGCTTTTCAAAATGCCCAATATACAAATATGAAGATCCAGGCCCCTGTTTAGCCATACACCCACAACAGCGCCCGGACCTATCCCCTTACTGTAAAGCCATGCAGCAACCGCATTACTTTTTTGATCCAGTTCGTTGTAGGTAAGTCTTACATCATTATAAATAAGTGCAGCTTTTTTTCCATGCAGGGTACAAGCAGCAGAAAAAACCTGGGGCAGTGTTGTATCGCGTATAAGTTCAGGGTTATCATTCCCGAGTATGACGCTGTTATCCGTCATTATTTGTGGCAACATCGCAGGGGTACGTTTAATAGTTGATTGAATACAGGTTAAATTTCACAATGCTTGTGACTAGGGAAGTAACGAACTGTTTAATCGATATATTGTTAAAGGATTGCCCAAATTTTTCGTAAATCGCGAGCCGGCAACCGTGAATAAAAACGCTTCGCGCCCCCTATTAAATATTCAATGTCGTTGAGTTAACCACTAAGTTCACAAAGGAATGCACAATGGGCACAAAGTACGCCCTTGTGCCCATTGTGTAGTATCCCGGTGTCCCGCGTAGTTTATTTCTTATTTCAACACCATTGCATATAGCTTTAGCAATATAACAATTAAACCATGCAACCTGTATTCATTCTTACAACCCTTGCAATCTTCCCCCATCTACAGGCAGGTTGATGCCGTTGATGTATGCAGCAGCGGGTGAGCAAAGAAACGCTACTGCGGCACCAAATTCGGATGGCTCGCCCAGGCGGCCAGCGGGGATCAGTGCGGCGCTTCTTTTTTCAATTTCTTCAATAGAAGTATTAGCAGCTTCAGCCTGTTTACCAAACAGGTAACCAAGACGGTCAGTTTTTGTAAACCCGGGCAACACATTGTTTACGGTAATACCATTGTTGCCTACTTCTGTGGCCAGTGTCTTAGCCCAGTTTGCAACAGCCGCCCGAATGGTATTGGAAATGCCCAATCCCCTGATCGGCTCTTTTATAGAAGTAGAAACAATATTAATAATGCGTCCATACTGCGCATTCCGCATGCCGGTAATAACAGCCTGTGCCAGTAAATGACTCGTGACCAGGTGCGCATTGAAAGCAGTTCGTAAATCATCAACACTTGTCTCAATCAACGGACCAGATGCTGGTCCGCCACTGTTATTGACGAGGATGTGTATGGTATTTCCTTTTTCCAGGTAAGCATTTACCTTTTCCTGTACACCTTCGGGATCGGTGGTGTCTGCTACTATATAGCCGTGTTGCTGATGCTGTGTTGTATCCAGCGTAGCAACAATAGTTTTGAGTTTTTCTTCATTACGCGCCAGCACAATTACGCTTGCGCCAAGCAATGCCAGCTCGTGCGCTACTGCTGCGCCTAACCCCTGTGATGCACCACATACAAGTGCATTCTTCCCGGTAAGTGATAGATTCATGAATCAAATGTAAAGCGTTTCGCTTTATGTACGATGTTAGATGTACGATGTAAATTAGTCGTTACAGGTTACCGGTAACTAGCTAGTCAGTAACTTTTCTCCACCTGGCATTTACTTAAAAGCTATCTCCCATTCACAACGTACATCTAACATCGTACATAACATGGCCTCAATTGGCGACTTTAGCCATTTTTGGTTCCGGCACCTGGTGTACGCCTTCGCTGTAGCCATGCTTATGTACGTGCTTGAATGCACGCCCGATAAAGAAGTTGTGTACAAACTCCGGCACCAGCCTGCTTATATGATAGCAGATCTTATTAACCGTGCCCGGTATAATACGCGATTTGCCTTTCAGCATTTTATCTATCGCCTCTTTGGCCACTTCGTCCGGCTGCAATATGGACATCTTAGCTATGCCTTTCAGGTCTTTATTGATTGCAATCGTTTTTTCATTGCTATCTGTTCCGCCGGGACAAAGTACACTCACCTGCACACCGGTATTAGCCAGCTCTAACCGTAAAGACTTAGTAAGAGAGTACACAAAAGATTTGGTAGCAGAATACACAGCTTTGTTTGGTAACGCATAAAAGCCCCCCATACTGCCGGTATTCATAATATGTGCAGGCGCATTTCTTTTGAGGTCATCTAAAAACAGGCGTGTCATCATACAGGTAGTAACCACATTCAGATTGATCTGTTTTTGATAAAAACAGGTGGACAGTTTGTCAAACTCACCTTTGGAACCCACGCCTACATTATTGATAAGGACATTTACATTAAAATCGTTTTCTTTTACCCAGTCATACACTTCCTGACTCGCATGTGCCTCTGACATATCTACTCCCAGCCCATAACAGTGTACTTTATAGGTCTTACGTATCTGAGAAACCAATTCTGTCAGTTCAAAACCAGGCAATGCTACAAGCAGGAGATGCATTCCTTTACGGGCACATTCGGTGGCAAGTGCTTTTCCTATCCCTCCACTGGCCCCGGTAACCAGTGTAAAATACATTTTAAACCCAATCGTTGACAATGGTGAATTGTGTAGCATAACGGCCAGTTGGTTTTATTTGATTTGTACTCTTTAACTACAGTCTATAAATCCCTTACCCCTATTCTCCGGTTAAATATTTTCTTTTTCGCCAGTTAGCATGTTGCCGGCTTACGTAGTCTTGTTGACTTTATTGCGGCCTTTACGACAATATTCATTCCATTACCGCATGTCCGTCTACATAACACACACGCCCCGTACTTGTTTTCGGTTTCCGCATTATCAGGCATGGAAAAAATAATCCTGGAGAGAAGTTAGGCAAAAAGGGCGGCTGCGGAAAGTTTTCCATACATATTTCACATAATATTTATTGATTATAAGAGCATTACACATAAACCTATTCACCGAATAACTTTAGGCAGGCCGACAACGTTTTGCATCACTTTTGCTGTAAAAAGGGTGTAAATCTTTACATTTGCCGATAGCAAAAAGTGGGAAGGTATAAAGTGTAAGAAGAAAGTACGAAGTACAAGGTACTAAGTACGAATTTCGTTCCTGGCCGCCAGATAACCGGAATCCGGAACGATCCTTAACTTTCCCCCTTATTCAGGCTAAACAACCTAGCTCAACTCAAAAAAGGTCATGAAGAAGATAGAACTGGAAATAGTCGCTTTATCGCACAGCATTACACAAACGCATTCTTATGCTGTGGTTTTAGGTGAAATAAACGGTCTCCGACGGTTGCCCATCGTTATTGGCGGTTTTGAAGCCCAAGCTATTGCTGTTGCGCTGGAGCGCATGCAGCCCAGCAGGCCGCTGACACATGACCTGATGAAAAACTTCATGAATGCTTTCAATGTAGAGCTGATGGAAATAGTGATCAACGACTTGCAGGAAGGCATTTTCTACTCCAAACTCGTTTGCATCAGCGAACATGATACGGTTGAAATAGACAGCCGCACCAGTGATGCCCTCGCGCTCGCCGTTCGTTTTGGATGCCCTATCTATACATACGATCACATACTGGAAAGCGCAGGCATTTTGATGGAAGATTCCGGCAAGAAAAAGAAAACAGATATTTCTGTTGAAGAGCCAGCCACCGTATCCAGCGGCACCCGTGAAGACCTGAGCAATATGGGACTGGAAGAATTACAAACATTACTGAACGAAGTGCTGGAGCAGGAAGATTATATCCGTGCCATTGCTATAAGGGATGAGATAAATAAGAGAAAATAATTGTTGTATTGTTTGATTGATACATGGTTAGGGCGTTTTCTCTTCAAATAGCAATTAAACAATTTAACTATTCAAACAATTTAGCCATCTAACAATTCTACAATTTCATGGTCTCCTTCCCCAACTGCAAAATCAATCTCGGGTTACACATTACACGCAAGCGGGAAGATGGCTACCATGATCTCGAAACGGTTTTCTATCCTATAAACTTAAAAGATGCCTTAGAGGTAGTAACGACAGATGGTGAACTGGCTTTTACAACTTCCGGCCTTACAATAGACGGCAACGCAGATAGCAATCTTTGCCTGAAAGCTTACCATTTACTTAAAGCAGATTTCCCTCAGCTACCTTCTGTAAAAATGCACTTGCACAAAGCGATACCCATGGGTGCTGGTATGGGTGGCGGCAGTGCCGATGGTGCGTTTACACTACGGTTACTAAATTCCAAATACAATCTTGGGCTTACAACAGAGCAACTTATTCAGTATGCTTTGCAACTGGGTAGCGACTGCCCTTTCTTTATCATTAATAAGCCTGCTTACGCTACGGGGCGCGGGGAAGTGTTGGAAGAAATAACGCTTGATCTGTCTGCCTATACATTCGTAATAGTCAACCCGGGCATTCACGTAAATACCGGCTGGGCATTTTCTCAATTGACACCCACACAACCCAAACAATCTATCCGCGACATCATTCAGCAACCTGTTGAAACATGGAAAGATGTACTGGTAAATGATTTTGAAGCTGCCGTTATTAAACGACATCCTGCCATTGGCGACATAAAAGAGCTGCTATATAATAATGGTGCGCTATATGCTTCTATGACCGGAAGTGGCAGTACAGTGTTTGGCTTATTTCCAAAAGCACAACCAATAGCATTTGCTATTCCGTGGACGCACTGGGTGGTCTAGCCACCAAGACACAAAGGCTTAAAGTCACACCAAGACTTTTTAACCAGCTTCTGTTCGCTTCTCCTCTTCGTTGTGTCACACCCTTCGAGGTTCTACTCTTCTTTCATCATCCCTTCTGTATTTCAGTGCTTCTGTGGCATTTTTTTTCACCACATAGCATCATAGATACATAGCAACATAGGTTATGATAATGCGGTTCTACAATAGTATTATTTGATTTAACAAAGAGAACATAGAACACATAGTAAAAATGCTTCGCATTTTTCTTGGTGTTTCCTTAATGACTTGGAGTCTTAGTGGCAACTTTGTATCCTCTGCATTTCCTTTGTGTTCTTTGCAATACTTAGCGCCTTTGCGTGAAAATCATTGCTCGCAAAAAACGCGAAATGCGCGGAATTTTTTCTATTATTGAGCAGACAAATTTTGTTACCTAAAATCTTATTGCTAACTACCATGAAGCACGTATTCTTTTTTATTCTTACTCTTTGTATTTCATACTGCTGTATTGCACAATCTTCCGGCATTACACCTGCGCAACAAAAAATAATCACAGCGGAAATTGAAAAAGAATCCACCGCATTAAAACAAAAATTAAGTAAATCAAACATTGACCCCGTATTGATAGAGTTTACGATAGATACATTTAGGATAGAACGATACTGTTCCAAATGTTTAAAATTGGATTACACAGATTATGGTATGCGATCCATTGCTTACGAAACAGCCGATAAATACGATACACTGCTAAATAAATACTATCAGAAACTGTTGCGTGTAATAAAAGGAGATGATAAAAAGATTCTGATCCAAGCCCAGAAATCATGGCTGGCATTCAGGGATAATGAGATGAAATTAACAGAAACTATCAGTAAAGACGAGTACTCTGGCGGAGGCACTATGCAACGTCTTATTGACGCCTCTCAATATATGGAAATGATCAAAGAAAGAACAATCAAAATTTTTCACCACTTTACAAGGGCGTCACAAGTTTATTAAGTAAAATCAGTTGAATTAGTGCGTATGATGATGCTTCTTCGCTATCACATGCTTGATAGCGTTTACGCCTCCTACTATTACGAGAAGTGCAATTAAGAAAAGACCGCCGAATGTGCTAAATGTAACTGGCATGCCATAAAGTTATAAGATTAAGTACGAGTTACAAAGTACCAGGTGTGAAATATGGATAAACGGCGTGTTAATTCCATGAAAAATCAATGTTCGATGTTAGATGTACGATGTAAAAAAGAAAAATACGAAGTAAAATAGCTTATATCCTGGCCTTGGGCAGAACCCAGGCATTTTATTCACGCCCCCGATTCACGATTCATTTCTCCCCGCTCTCCGCGGCTCTGCGGTGAATCTTCCGCAGGTTTCCGCAAACACCCGCAAAAAAGGATATTAATCATTCGTCACTCTTACTAACAATTGTTTGTATGACTTCTATTATTTCAATCGTTTCCTTAGAAATATTTCAACATTTTTTGCAGAAACATAAAAAATTTTCACTGTTGAATCTTTAGTTTTTGTAACTTTAGCTCATACGAGTTGCCCGCCATCATTTATTACCACTTTTAAAACATTCGATTGATTATGCCTGTAAATGACAGACATGTGGGGTTGTACGACCCATCCTTTGAGCATGATGCGTGTGGTATTGGTTTTGTTGCCAATATAAAAGGTAACAAATCTCACCAGATCATTTCCGATGCTTTGACAGTGCTTGAAAACATGGAGCACAGAGGTGCTTGTGGTTGTGAGAACAACACGGGCGATGGTGCGGGCATTATGATACAGATGCCGCATGAGTTCTTTTTTGACGAGTGCATTAAGCTCGGCGTTCATTTACCGGCGTATGGTAAGTATGCAGTGGGCGCACTGTTTTTCCCGAAAGAGATCCGCCTGCGCGAGGAATGCCGCGACATTTTTAACCGTGCCGCAGAAAAGTTTGGCCTCGAAATTCTCGCTTACCGTCGCGTACCCGTAAATCCATCCAACATTGGCGCAACTGCCCTTTCTGTAGAACCGGAAATGGAGCACGTTTTCATCGCCTGCCCGGACCATATTACCAACCCGGACGACTTTGAGCGAAAGTTGTTTATTCTTCGCAACTATGCAAGTCACACAATCAACAATACAGTAAAGAAAGACGCGATCGGTTTTTATGTAGCCTCTCTTTCTTACAAAACAGTTGTGTACAAAGGTCAGCTAACAAGCGGCCAGGTACGCGACTACTTCCCTGACCTGCGGAACAAGCGTGTAGTGTCTGCCTTTGGCCTTGTTCACTCCCGCTTTGCAACCAACACATTCCCTTCATGGAAGCTGGCACAACCATTCCGCTATATTGCGCACAATGGTGAGATCAATACATTGCAGGGCAACCTGAACTGGTTAAAGACGAGCGAAAAAGGTTTCACATCTCCATATTTCACAAAGGAAGAAATGGATATGTTACTACCGATCGTTACCGAAGGCCAGTCTGATTCTGCATGCCTGGACAACATGATCGAACTGCTGACACTCAGCGGACGTTCTCTGCCGCATGTAATGATGATGCTGATACCGGAAGCATGGGATGGCAACGAGCAGATGGACCCGGTGAAAAAAGCATTTTACGAATATCATGCGTGCATGATGGAACCGTGGGATGGTCCCGCTTCTATCTCTTTCACAGATGGCAAAATGATCGGCGCTACGCTAGACCGTAACGGCCTTCGCCCATCAAGATATTGTGTAACGAATGATGACCGCGTAATCATGGCTTCCGAAACAGGCGCACTGCCTGTTGATCCTTCTATCGTAATAGAAAAAGGACGTCTACAACCGGGTAAAATGTTCGTTGTAGACATGGAGCAGGGACGCATTATCAGCGATACAGAACTGAAAGAAAACATTTGTTCATCCAAACCATATGCAGAATGGTTGAACAAATACAAAATACGTTTGGAAGAACTGCCGGAACCACGCGTCATGTTTACGCACCTGGAGTCTGACCAGATCTTCAAATACCAGAAAGCATTTGGCTATTCTACAGAAGACCTGGATACCATTATTGCACCGATGGCGATAGATGGCAAAGAACCAATTGGTTCTATGGGCACTGATACGCCACTGGCTGTACTGAGCGATGAACCGCAACACCTAAGCAGCTATTTCAAACAACTCTTTGCACAGGTAACCAATCCGCCGATCGATCCGATCCGTGAGAGAATGGTTATGTCACTGGCTACGTTTGCTGGTGGTACAGGCAATTTGCTGATCGAAGATCCGCTGACCTGTCACGCAGTTGCATTGAACCATCCTGTATTAAGCAACCATGAGTTAGAGAAACTGAGAAGTATTGATACAGGTATTTTCCAGGCAAAAACATTGCAGACATATTTCAGGGCAGATGGCAAGGCCGGATCAATGAAAGCCGGCATAGAAAGACTTTGCCGCTATGCGGTGGATGCGGTGAATGATGGCTTTGAAGTGATCATACTGACAGACCGCGCTATTGATAGCGATCACGCACCTATTCCTTCTCTCCTGGCGGTATCTGCAGTACACCACCACCTGATCAAAAAAGGTTTACGTGGACAGGTTGGCATTGTAGTAGAAGCTGGCGATGTATGGGAAGTGCATCACTTCGCATGTTTGTTGGGCTTCGGTGCCACAGCGATCAACCCATATCTCGCGATCTCTTCTATCCGCGATATGAAGCTGAACAACAAACTGGAAACAGAACTGGATACAGAGCAACTGAAGAAAAATTATATCAAAGCTGTATGTGACGGTTTGCTGAAAGTGTTCTCCAAAATGGGTATCTCTACCTTGCAATCATACCAGGGCGCACAGATTTTCGAGATCATTGGCCTGAACAGGGAGGTTGTAGATAAATATTTTGTGGGCGCTACTTCACGCATTGAAGGTTTAGGCCTGGATGAAATAGCGAAAGAAACACTGGCTAAGCACACACTTGCGTTCAGCCGTAAAGATATACCGGTAGACAGGCTGCCAGTGGGCGGTATTTACCAATGGAAACGCAAAGGCGAATTCCACCTGTTCAATCCACAGACGATACACTTGTTGCAGTATTCAACTAAAATGAATGACTACAACACATTTAAAAAATATTCTAAACTGGTAAATGACCAGAGTGAAAAAGCGGCAACGCTTCGCAGCCTGTTCCAGTTTAAACGCACACGCCCTTCTATCTCAGTTGATGAAGTAGAACCGGCAGAAGCCATCTTTAAACGCTTTGCTACAGGCGCTATGAGCTTCGGCTCTATCTCATGGGAAGCACATACGACACTGGCTATTGCCATGAACCGTCTTGGTGGCAAAAGCAATACAGGTGAAGGCGGCGAAGATGAGCAGCGTTATACACCATTGGCTAATGGTGATTCTATGCGCTCTGCTATTAAGCAGGTAGCTTCTGCACGTTTTGGTGTAACAAGTTTATACCTCACGGAAGCGGACGAATTACAAATTAAAATGGCGCAAGGCGCTAAGCCGGGTGAAGGCGGACAATTACCGGGACATAAAGTAGATGACTGGATCGGCAAGACCCGTCACTCTACACCAGGTGTTGGTTTGATCTCTCCTCCACCGCACCACGACATTTACTCAATTGAAGATCTGGCTCAATTAATTTTCGATCTGAAAAATGCCAACCGCGCAGCACGCATCAATGTGAAGCTGGTTTCCAAAGCGGGCGTTGGTACAATTGCAGCGGGTGTAGCTAAAGCAAAAGCAGATGTTGTATTGATCGCCGGTTTTGATGGCGGTACAGGCGCATCACCTATCAGCTCTATCAAACACGCTGGTTTGCCTTGGGAATTAGGCTTGGCAGAAACACACCAGACACTGGTAAAAAATAAACTCCGCAGCCGTGTAGTGGTACAGGCTGACGGACAAATGAAAACAGGCCGCGACATTGCAATCGCAACGTTACTCGGTGCTGAAGAATGGGGTGTTGCAACAGCCGCATTGATCGTGGAAGGTTGTATTATGATGCGCAAATGCCATCTGAACACTTGCCCTGTTGGTGTAGCAACACAAGACCCGGAACTGCGCAAACGCTTTACAGGCGATCCAGAGCATGTGATCAATTTCTTCAAATTCATTGTACAGGAATTAAGAGAAATTATGGCTGACCTCGGTTACAAAACTGTAAACGAAATGGTGGGCCAGGTTGAAAACCTGGAGATGCGCGAAAACATTAACCACTGGAAACGTAGTAAGATCAACCTCTCTCCTGTATTGTACAAAGAACCGGCATCTGCGCATACCGGCTTGTACAACATGGAAGAACAAGATCATGGATTGGCAGAAGTACTAGACTGGCAATTACTCGCTGCTGCTAAACCGGCACTGGAGAAAAAAGAAACAGTAAAAGCTTCTTTCAATATTAAGAATACAGACAGAACGGCTGGCACTATCTTGTCAAACGAGATCACTAAGCTTTACAAAGCAGACGGTTTACCTGAGGACACCATTCAATTCAAGTTTGATGGTACAGCAGGACAAAGTTTCGGTGCGTTTAACACAAAGGGTGTAACACTGGAACTGGAAGGTGACGCGAATGACTACTTCGGCAAGGGCCTGAGTGGCGCGAAGCTGATCGTTTATCCATCTAAGCAATCATCGTTCACGCCGGAAGAAAACATTATTGTAGGTAACGTAGCATTCTATGGCGCTACCAGCGGTGAAGCATTTATGCGTGGTAAAGCAGGCGAACGCTTCTGCGTTCGTAATTCTGGCGCACAAGTGGTTGTAGAAGGTGTAGGCGATCATGGTTGTGAATACATGACCGGAGGTATTGCTGTAATACTGGGCAGCACTGGCCGCAACTTTGCAGCAGGTATGAGCGGCGGTATAGCATATGTATATGATGTAAAAGGAGAATTTGCTTCTCTGTGCAACAAAGAAATGGTGGACCTAGATCCGGTAGCACACGACGATGTAGCACAACTGCAGGAGCTGATCCGCAAGCATTACGAATATACAGGTAGTACTGTAGCACAATTCTTATTGTCCGACTTAGAGAACCAGCTTACACACTTCGTAAAAGTGTTCCCTAAAGATTATAAGAAAGCATTAGCTGCAAAAGCTACAGCAGCACCTGCATCTAAAAAGATCAAAAAGTAAGTCAATTTCAAATTTGAAATTTAAAATTTTAAATTAATTATCATGGGCAAACCTACAGGATTCTTAGAGTTTACAAGAGAGTTGCCGGGAAAGAGTTCTCCTGCAGAACGTATCAAACACTATAACGAGTTTGTTGAAAAATATAATACAGAAAAACTGAACCAACAGTCTGCACGTTGCATGAACTGTGGCGTTCCTTTCTGCCATAGCGGATGCCCACTGGGTAATATTATTCCTGAGTTTAACGATGCTGTATATCGTAAAAGCTGGAAAGAAGCATACGAAATATTATCATCTACCAACAACTTCCCTGAGTTTACAGGCCGCATCTGCCCTGCTCCGTGCGAGAGCGCATGCGTATTGGGCATTAACCAACCTCCTGTAGCTATTGAAGAAATAGAAAAGCATATTATTGAAATTGCTTTTGAAAATGGTTTGGTAAAACCACGCAAACCAAATGTCCGCACAGGTAAAAAGATTGCAGTAGTTGGCTCCGGCCCTTCGGGCCTGGCGGCGGCAGCTCAATTAAACTATGCAGGACATAGCGTTACCGTTTTCGAACGCGATGCTCAACCTGGTGGCTTGCTTCGCTACGGCATACCGGATTTTAAACTGGAAAAAAATGTAATAGAGCGTAGGGTTGCATTATTGGAAGAGGAAGGCATTGTGTTCAAATGCAATTCTAACGTAGGTGTTGATATTAACATCAATGACCTCATGCGGGAATACCATGCCATTGTATTGGCAGGTGGTTCCACTATTCCGCGTGACCTACCTGTTACAGGCAGAAACAGCAAAGGTGTTTATTATGCAATGGAATTTTTGAAACAACAGAACCAACGCGTAAGCAACGAAAAAATAAAAGTGGAAGAAATACTGGCTACGGGTAAAAACGTAGTTGTAATAGGTGGCGGTGACACGGGCAGTGACTGCGTAGGTACATCTAACAGGCACGGTGCTAAATCAATCACGCAATTTGAATTGTTACCAAAACCTTCTTCTTCCAGAACACCTTTTATGCCGTGGCCTACTTATCCAATGATATTGAAAACGTCTTCTTCCCATGAGGAAGGTGCAGAACGTCATTGGGCTATTGCAACAAAAGAATTCATTGCAGACGAAAAAGGCCATCTGAAAGAGTTGTCTATCGTAGACCTCGAATGGAAATTAACTGACGACGGGCGCCCTGCACAGTTTGTAGAGATCGCGGGGTCTGAAAGAAAAATTCCTTGCGAACTGGTATTGCTGGCAATGGGTTTTGTACATCCGCAACACGAAGGTTTAGTAAAAGAACTGGGCGTAGATTTAGACGAAAGGGGCAATGTAAAAGCAAGCGAAAAAGAATTCCAGACTAATATATCTAAAGTATTTACCTGTGGCGATATGCGTCGCGGACAATCCCTGGTGGTTTGGGCTATCAGTGAGGGACGCGAGTGCGCACGTAAAGTAGATGAATACCTGATGGGCAGTTCGCTGCTGGAAACAAAAGATGAATCATTGCTGCACGCGGTGATTTAAAGATGCAAAATTGTTGAATGGTTATATGGTTTAATTGTTATTACCAACAATTTCACAATTCAACAATGCAACAATTCTTTTAGGCCTCTAACGTTGACATATAAGACACGACAACGGACCACCTCTTGCAAAAGACGGTGGTTTTTTATTTTCTGCCACCTTTCCACCAAAACAGGAAGGACACCAGTTTTTTGTATTCAGCTTCTCAGTAGCAAATCGCTTTTTCCGTTTCAAAATTTATTAACCACATAGGTACACAGGCAGGTATAGTTCGCATAAAAAAGCCGCTGTGTAACTCCTGATGACTGTTTGTGTTTTGGAGTCTTTGTGGCTTCAAACGTTTTCGCATTTTCCTTCCTGCATTTTTGCAATAATGTTTTAAAAATTTTTTACACGCTTATCGATGCAAAAACTCAGCTCATCGATCTATAGCAGTTTACTCGTATATGTTTCATTCATTCAAATTTCACGCATACGATTGTCTAAAGTCGACTAATATTACACATTACATTTTTTATTAATTAATTAGTCAAATAGTTTATAACAGTGAAATAACAAATTACAAAATTAACAATATGAAATTATTCAAGGTTTCATTGAAAATATTGATAAAATTGAAAATTCAAAATATTGAATTTATTGAACTAAAAATACTTACAAGTGATTGTGTATTAGACACATTTAAATTCACATTACAAAAAATAATATTTATATATTTTTATCTAATATGTTTAAAAAACTATAATTTTATTTCAACAACATCACATAATTAAAAATTTTAATTCATTTAAAATTTTATCCAAATGAGTAAAGTAACCGTAAAACAAATTGCTCCCTTCGTCTTGCTTGCGATAGTGGCATGCGCAGCCATTTTCGTCCCTTCTCTCCCAGCCTTCAATGATGCAGGTAAGTATAGCACCGCCGATATTGCCTGGATATTGGTAGCTACCGCGCTCGTATTCCTTATGACCCCTGGCCTGGCTTTCTTCTATGGAGGCATGGTACACAGAAAGAATGTTATTTCTACTATGATGAAAAGCCTGGTTGCCGCCGGCGTGGTTAGCGTTCTATGGGTAACTGTAGGCTACAGCCTTTGCTTCGGTGATTCTATCGGAGGTTTCATTGGCAACCCATCTACACACTTGTTCTTTAAAGGTGTAATGTCAGGCGCTCCATGGAGCCTTGCCCCAAGCATCCCATTAGCATTATTTGCATTATTTCAGCTTATGTTCGCTATCATCACTCCGGGATTGGTAGTGGGCGCTGTAGCAGAAAGAATCAAATTCACCGCATATGTATTATTCATCGTTTTATTCAGCCTGCTCGTTTATGCCCCAATAGCACACTGGACATGGCATCCGGAAGGATTTCTGTTTAAAATGGGCGTATTAGACTTCGCAGGAGGCACAGTAGTACACATTTCTGCAGGTTGTGCAGCCTTAGCAGGTGCATTGGTACTGAAACGCAGACAAGCGCACCTTGAGCATAAAGAAATACCACCGGCTAACGTTCCTTATGTATTGATCGGAACAGGTCTACTATGGTTTGGCTGGTTTGGCTTCAACGCTGGTTCTGCATTAGGTGCAAACGCACTATCTGTTGCAGCCTTTGCTACTACTAACACTGCTGCCGGCGCGGCGGGCCTTTCCTGGATGTTCTTTGACGTTATGAGAGGTAAAAAACCATCTGCTTTAGGCTTCTGTATCGGTGCTGTAGTAGGCCTGGTAGCCATTACTCCTGCGGCTGGTTTTGTAGCTGTACCACAGAGCATCTTCATTGGCGTAGTAGCAGCCATTATATCTAATGCGGCGGTTTACTACAAACAAAAATCTACATTGGATGATACACTGGACGTATTCCCTTGCCACGGCATAGGCGGTATGGTAGGTATGTTGCTGACAGGCATCTTTGCTACCAAAACAGTAAACCCAGGTGGTAATGATGGTGCATTCTATGGCAATTTTGCTTTCTTCTTCACACAAGTAAAAGCATTGGTGATCGTAGTGGGCTACAGCTTTATCATGTCATTCGCAATTTTCAAATTCATCAACTTCATTTTACCGCTGCGTGTTTCAAGCCATGAAGAAGAACTTGGCCTGGATGCTACACAGCACAATGAAGAATACGCAGGCCCTGTGCATGCAGTAACTGCTTAATTGTTTCATCGTTTCAAAAGTTTACACGTTTCATCCTGGAACGTTGAAACATGTAAACTTTTGAAATTATAAATAGATTACTTACTCGAATAGAGCAACTAAACCTAACTGACAACTAAATCAAAACTAACTGCTACTGTGAACTATGAGTTTTAACTACTCAGCACAATGATCGAACAGGAAGGACATGAACTATAACTGCAACCAATAAGTAACTACAAAAGATCCTTTCCTCATAGCTCACAGGTTGTGAATTGCCGGCGAAGAAGATAGCACATACGGTACTGGTCAAACGAATGTATTTATCATGCACGCCGGCACATTACAATAAACAACGGACACGGCTTTTTCAAATCCTTTTTTAAAACGGAAAAGGCATTGCCTTAATGTAAGAACTTCTGGAACAAGTTCAAACAGGCAACACCCTTTCCTTAACACTTAAAATCTACGCAATGTTACAAAAATTTCTTGCAACAGGCTTTGCTATGTCTATGTTTGGCGGGCTGGCAATGGCACAAGATTCTACAAAGACCTCTGCACTGGCTATCACTGGAAACGCTGATGTGTATTACCGGTATGACTTTGCCAAAAAAGGCAACAACTTGACCAGCTTCACAAACTCTCATAACAAATTTGAACTAGGCATGGCTAGTGTAAAATTTGATTATAAAACTTCAAAAGTTGAATTGGTAGCAGACTTAGGCTTTGGCAAACGCGCTGAAGACTTCTCTTATACATCTACAGGTGCTACAACGGCTATCAAGCAATTATATATTAGCTACTCCGCTACATCATGGTTGAAATTTACTGCAGGTAGCTGGGCTACACATGTGGGGTATGAACTGGTAGATGCACCATTGAACCGCAACTACAGCATGTCTTATATGTTTACCAATGGCCCGTTCCTGCATACTGGTGTAAAGGCGGAAGCTACTTCCGGTAAAAGTGGTTTCATGATCGGCATTACCAATCCTACGGATTACAAATATGTACCGGATGGTGTAATGGATAAAAAATTCGTGATCGCCCAATATAGTTATGCAGCCAGCGACGCCTTTAAACTATACCTGAACTATGTAGGCGGGCAGGGCACTGATACTACAAAATCGAATCAGTTTGATGTAGTTGTTACAAGCAAGCTGTCTGACAAATTTGGACTGGGCTTTAATGGCACATTGAACAGTACTAAGACTTACCTGGGCAAAGACAAATTTGATGATGCGAAAAGCTGGTGGGGTTCTGCACTGTATGTAACATTTGACCCGGTTAGCTATTTCGGTCTTGCATTAAGAAGCGAATATTTCAGCGATAAGAATCAACTGAAATATGCTACAGGTACAGCGAACGGTGCTAAAATATTTGCAACAACATTGTCTGCTAATTTCAAAGTAGATAACCTGACATTGATCCCTGAATTCAGATTGGATAACGCCTCTGAACAGATCTTCAGCAAAAGCAACGGCAGTGCTACTAAATCAGCCGCCAGTTTCTTAATTGCTGCGACATATACTTTTTAGTTCCAAAGTTGCTGAGTAGGTTTAATTGATAAATGGTTGTATTGTTTAATTGTTATTCTATTAAACAATACAACCATTTCCGTTTCAGGCAGATCAGGTATCGCAAAGAACACAAAGGAGACGCAGAGAATGCAGAGTGAAGTGAGTAAGACCATTCACAATTATCGACTCACGATTCACGTTTCCCTCCGCTTAGTTCCAACAATACAACCATAAAACAATCTGGCAACTCAACAATTACTTCCCTAACTCTCCCGGCTTCAATTTCGGCCTCAATCGCGCTTTAGACTTGTTGAAAATATTTTGTCCATTATCTATACCTTGTCGTATTTCCTTCTGGCGTTCTACGGGCATGTGTATGGTCTCTTTACACTCAACACTGCAACAGCCGTCATATTCCTTTGCACAATCTTCACATTGTATAAAGAGTAAATGACAACCATCATTTTTACAGTTTGTATGCGTATCACAAGGTTTGCCACACTGGTGGCAATGCGCGATCACATCATCTGTAATGCGCTCACCCAACCTGTTATCAAACACAAAGTTTTTACCAATGAATTTACTGTCCAGCTCACCTTCCTTTAATTGCTTGGCATAATTAATAATGCCCCCTTCAAGATGAAATACATTTTTAAACCCTTTATGCAACATCCATGCACTGGCTTTCTCACAACGGATGCCTCCGGTGCAATACATGATGATATTTTTATCTTCCTTTCCGTGCAGCATATCTACTGCCATTGGCAACTGATCACGGAATGTATCGGAAGGAACTTCTATCGCATTTTCAAAATGCCCCACTTCATATTCATAATGGTTACGCATATCCACTACAATTGTTTCTGGGTCTTTGATCAGCTCGTTCATCTGTTGTGCATTCACATACTTCCCTTTGTTTGCCATGTCAAAGGATGGATCTTCGATGCCATCTGCTACAATTTTATCGCGCACTTTGATCTTCAATACCCAGAATGATTTACCATCGTCATCCACCGCAATGTTCAGACGGAGATCATTTAAACCCTCAATAGAATAGAGCAGGTTTTTAAATGCCTCAAAGTTGAGCGTAGGCACGCTTAACTGGGCGTTAATACCTTCTTTGGCTACGTAGATGCGGCCAAACACTTTTAATACGCTAAAACTTTTGTAAAGGAAATCCCTGAATTCCTGGGGGTTCCGGATAGGGAAATACTGGTAAAAACTGATGGTGGTGCGAGATTCAGTTTCCTCCATGAGGCGTTGTTTCAACTCCTCGTTGGAAATACGATTGTGTAATACAGCCATTATAAATTCATTTCAGACATCAGTGTTACCACCAATGTTCCATTAAACAATATGGACCTGCTTACCTGGCAGGCAAAATTTCGGGTGCAAATATACATATTTGTTTTTTAAGGGCTATTTAAGAACTCCCTTAAAATCCCCCTAAAAAGAGCTATCGGCTGATATACAGTGTATTTTCGCTCTGCTTATTGATCTAAGTGATAAACTCATTTACAACATACCAACTACTTGGACTGAATAAAATGTTGTCTTTCAAAGAAACATTCAGGCAGAAAATGGCAAGGCCGCTTTCTTTTAAAGCGTCTTTACAAAACTCTTTTGCCCCAGTCTCTGAAGAAGAAATATCACACTTCACCAGCATTTTTTGCGACCATCAACTGGCTGATACGGATTACGATGTAATACAAAAGGAAGCTGGTAATTTTAAATCCCCGGAAGATTATATTGCTCAATCACAACTGGACGTCATACTTAAATCCATTACTTACATTATCTGGACGGACCGCATTGTAGAAGGCTACTTCTATGCCAAGGTACATGATGGCATTTTATACAGACTGTTGTCAAGATTAGAAATGTTGTTGAAGGGAGAGGAACGAATTTGAAAATGACAGAATTTGAAAATTTGAGAATGTTTCGCTGCAACTGTTAAATGGTTATATGGTTTAATTGTTATAACGATATAACCATTTAGCAATTGAACAATGCAACAATTTTCAAATTACCACATTTTCAAACTTTCAAATTACTTCTCCACCGTTCCCGATATAAACGGCAATGCTATTCTTATACCTGAAGTACCGATACCATGTGGCTGGAATGATTGTATAAAATCTACCCGTATCACTTTCAGGATATTTTCTACAGAAAAGAACATTTCAAAATAATAGTTGTCTTTGTTTACAAAGAATGCGTTTGTACCTGTTACAAAAAACCAGTTCAGCTTTTTGAAAAAAGGAATTTTATTAGACAACAAACCATTCAGGTGATACTCCACATTCACTGTTGAATAAAAGCCGGAAGTGGTACTGTATTGGTAATAAGGTGCAAGCTGAAAACTATTCAGGTAAGTAGACGCAAATAGCAATTGGTTACCATTGAAGTGCAGGTAGTCCGGTATGTACACTTTATTGGCATTCAGGAAACCACCAAACGCAACTTTATAATCCAGCCTGCCACCAAGCTGCATATTAATATCGTCTGTAATGGTTGCACGCCATCTGCTGTAATCTACATCACTACCTAAAACACCATAAATACCCTGTGTATAGGAAAGATGAAATGTAGGATACTTTGATCCAATATTTACTTTCCGGTTAGGATACACAATATATTTTGCACCTGGCTGCCATTTTAAATCCACAGTTGCAGATAATGCCTGGTGGCGTGGTATATTACTATTCGTTAATTCAGTTGGATAGTTTGGCGTAAACTCGCGGTCATCATAATTTTTCCACGTACCGTTTGTCGTATTTTCCAAAGGGGAACGGTCCTGGAACTCTACTGCTCCGGTAGCAGTCAGCCCATCTCCCAGTCCTTTGCTATAACTCGCTTTTGCAAATACAGCCTGGTAGATCTTCATATAATTCCTTTCGCGCAGCAAAGTAACAATGGAGTTATCACGTGGTGTGATCGGCTGTGCATTATTAAACTGGAACACACGCTGACCCCCTGAAAAGGTAAATGAATTCAGGTACTTTTTTCCAAAATTATATGTGCCTGTGAGATGTGCATTGAAATGATGGTTACTAAAGCCATAACGCACATTGGGGCTCAATATCAGCGATCTTCTTCCATCCCCCTGCCATGAGCGCGAAATGGTTGGTGAAATGTTTATCACAGTTCCTTCTACCGTATTATAATTGATAATCTCATACGCAGAAGGCACCGTGATATATTGATGTTTTTTTTCTTTGCTGAATGTTTGCCCGGTGAGCAATAAACCTACTATATTCGGTTTATTCCTTGCCCTGTCCAGTGAATCAAGATAGTGCGGATCTTTCCTGGCTTGTTCCAGGCTATCTTTTTTTCTATAGTCCGTTAGCTCATCCTGCTGTAGCGGTATCGGGCGAATGGTATCCCAATAACCTTTTGTTTTTTTATTTGCTGCAGTGTCAAACTGCATTACTACATTATCAAAATATTTTTTTTCAAAATGTGGATTGAGATTAAAGTTGTCATAGACCTGTATAAAACTGCCAAACGCATCAAAGCCAAACATCTTAATAGCCGGGTAAATATTTTGCTGTTTGATCACCCATGTATTCTTCAATGGCACATATAATTGTTCTATGTTCAGCGTATCTATAAACTGCATTTGCTGTTCGCGCAGCAATTGCAGTTGCACGCTATACAGGCGCCATTCGTTTTCAATAATATTAATATAGCCGGAGAATAAAGGCTCGTAAGTACGTTTAGGTATTACTTTGATCCGGCTGATCTGTTTGCCATTTTCAAAAAAACTGCCTTCAAATTTGTACTTGTAAAAATTAAGCGCGTTGTCGGATATTGGAGAAATAAAACCTCGCGGGTTTAATGCATCGCCTATTTGTAAAATATTCTGATAAAAGGAAATGATCTGTGGATAGCTAAATCCAAATGCGTTGCTATTGCCGCTTACTTTGGTAGACACTACTTCTACCTTTACTTTATCCGGCACATCCACAGAATATTTGGCAAAGGTTTCGGACAGCATGAGGATTTTCTTTTTACTTGTATCGCCATCTTCAAAATCCACTTTTTGTCCTAAGAAATGTTTGGGATAATTACGCAACCGGAATTGACCTTTGATATATACATCACACTGAAACCTTTTTAACTCTTTCTCATGTGTTGCGCGTTTTTTTATTGCCTGTCGAATGATCTCATACGCCGGGTCCTCCCCGCCTGCCTTGATCACTACTTCGTTCAGGTTATACTGTTGCGGCTCCAGGTGAAAGTTTACATTCACCAGGTCCTGCTCCAATGTCAGTTCTTTCTCATATGTCTTATAACCCACATGCTGGCAAATAAGTATATAATGCCCTTTACCAAGCGCAAGCGAGTATTCCCCTTCCGCATTTGCAGAAGTACCAAGGCCACTTCCTTTTACCACAATGGATGCAAAGGGTAAGACTGTGCCTTTATCATCTGTTACTTTACCACTGATTTTTTGCCCATAAGCGTTGTGCAGCGAAAAAAGAATAATAAGGATGCAACAATATTTTTTCATGTAAATGGGATAGGTATAGGTAGCAATATCGTAGAAATAAGGATTAAATCAATGCTGCAGCATCTAGTAATTAGTTAATTTTTTTGAACGGCAAACAATAAGAAGAAGTACGAAATGCAAAGTACTAAGTACGAAGTAAAGCAGATACCCGGCTTAAAAAGCCTCTCCTACTTAGTACTTAGTACCTCGTACTTTGTACTTTCCCTAAGCTTTCTTCAGCCTGGTAGCGTATGCGCCTGAAAGCGCAGCCAATCCTGAAATAAGGCCGCCGATCAACGCTGTAACTAATATGAGCAGGAAGCCAGAATTGCCCAGGTGTAGCAAGGGCGCTATTTTCTCTGAAAGGATATGAGCATTCATCGTATCTATAAGAAACGTATGCATACCCCATAGTACAAATAAGGCACAAAAGCCTACCAGGAAAGACTTTCCCGGTGGCTGAGGAATAAGTAACGCTACGCCAAATGAAGTAACTGCAAAACTCCACCACGGTAAATATAATGGTGCAGCAAAGCCTAAAAGAGCCGTCAGAAATAATCCTATAGTAAACTTCATCTGCGTTGTTTTATGATTTGCTAAATGTCATGTGGCCTTTCAGATCTTTGAGCTGTTGCTTCATTAACTCTTCTGGCATTAATTGTAATTTGAAGTATTTTCCGGCAAGCCAGGTATCTACAAAATCATCATAATACCTGCTGCCAGGGTTGCCGCTTTGTCCTCCAGGATATACGCCATACGCGTTCACCTCATTTGTAAGCTCTACCACCATTCGCCAGCTCGGCCCATGATATTGTTTGAATGCATTTACAGAAAACTCACCTCCCCCACTTATTAAATGTAGCCTGCTAAGTGATGGCAAACCCAGTAAATGTTTAATACCACTATCCTTATATTTCGTCCAAAGCAAAGCATCCCGCATTTCCAACCCAGCCAACTTAGCCGTTGCAGAATCCATAGCAATACGCATTATATCAGAAACGGTTTCTACTTTATCTTTTGTAGTTATGTCATCTGCAAATTCGTATGAGGAATCTTTCAGCAGGCTTTCGAGCAACGTACTTTCATCCGGCCAGGGAACAGGCAGTTTTGTTTGCCCTAATTCATCTTTATACATTGCCTTCATCAGTTCATCCCAAAGCACAGCAAAAACAGTTGCGCCAGCAGACTTTGCATCATTGCGTAAATCCCATTGCTGTAACAGGCTGTAATATTTTTTTGCATTTGTATTCAATGAAGTTGAATCTATGTATTTCAATAAAACAGGGCGCGCCATTTCCGCAAAGATGTTATAGTTACTTGTTTGTAACGCTTTCATATCATCCGTTGTAATACCCGACATTCTATCCAACTCACGGTTAATAATAAAACCACGGTATGGCGGGTAAGAACCACCCAGGTAATATGGATAAGCAGTATCGTAAGGTAACTGGTTTGCACTGCTTACAAAATCACGCGGCGGGTTGTGCATAATGATGTTATCCTCTTCCGGTATCGTGCCCTGCCATGCATACGAGCTGTCTTCTCCCGGCATTACAAAATCGCCCTGGCGCCTCCATTTGGCAGGAAAGCTACCCTGTTGCCTGATGGCAATATCACCTGTACGGCATGCAAAGATCATATTCTGCCCGGGGCAAGAGAAAGTTGCAATGGCGTTTTGGTAGTCGTAATAATTTTTGGAATAGTTCAGTAGTATGAACGTACGCAGTTCATTGCTTTCGTCATGTGCAGCCCAGCGGCAGGCATAAGCCTTACCTGTACCTGACGGATCAGGGAAAGAGGCATCGTACATGGTAGGCCCCCATACAGTCATAGGTATATGCTCTGTATCCGCCACAGCTCCTTTGATCTTTATTACTTCGTCACGTATAGTAGCAGGTTGCCAGCGCCCCTGGAACCAATATTCTTTTTTTGAAGCGTCTTTAAACTTAATCTCGTAATAGTCGCGCACATCCCGCATAGCATTGGTAAAGCCAAATGCGCAATTATCATTGAACCCGATAATAATGGACGGCGAGCCTGGAAAGGATACCCCGTAAGCATTATACGCAGGCGTGCTGATCTGCATTTCAAACCACAGGGATGGGAGATTTAGTCCCAGGTGCGGATCATTACACAAAATGGGCCTGCTGCTTTGTGTTTTCGCACCACCCACAGCCCAGTTATTGCTACCATTGCTTTTATCCGGTTTGATCAGGCTGTCTACGATTGTTTTTGCTTCTTTGAACTGCAGGTACACAGAATCTACACCTGCCGGTTTTTTAACCGCTAATCCCGGCTCTTTAAACTGTGCCCCGCGCGGAATGATGGGATCAAGGGAATCCTGACCGTAAGGATATAACTTCTCGAATTGCTCTTTTGTAAAAATTCCTCTTGCATTCGTCATTTCAAAATCATTCTCATACCCTGCAAGATCAAAGGACATATATTTCAGGAACAAAGCCGTTTTCAGGTTGCTCCACAATTCAGGTTTATAATTAAGCAACTTATACTCCAATGGATATTGGCCTTCAGCCAGGTTGGAGATGTACATATTTACACCGGCGGTGTACGCATCCATTGCTTTTTTGGTAAGCGTATCAGCTTCCATTGCTTTCAGGGATTTTTCCGCAGCATACACCATCCCTAAACGGCGAAACTGCTTATCTCTCCTCAGGAAATCCACCCCATTTGCTTTAGCACCCATAATCTCACTTAACCTGCCCGAAGCTGCATGCGTTTGTATTTCCATCTGCCAGAGCCTGAACTTTGCATGTAAATACCCTTGTACAAAATACGCGTCATTCACTTTTTGAGCATACACACGGGGAACCATGCGCTCATCCATGTACACTTCTACTTTACCTTCCAGCTTATCAGATGTAAGATTCAGATTGAATTGCGTCTCGATAGGTTCGGCATTTTGCCAGAAACCTTTTTGGGGAGATAAAAAATTGCCCAATCGTGGCGTTTTACTGCCGCCTATTTGCAATTGTATATCCAACACTACAATTAAACCAGCAGTTAGCAATGCAGTAAGGATAAAGGGAATTATACGCATGTAAAGCAATTAGCAATTAAACAATGAAAATAGCTCAAAAACCTGTACAACAGGCGGCAAAATAAAGATGTTTTTGGACATAAACCGTCTCTGGCAAACAAACCTGCGAAATATTGAAGGATCGCGCAGGTATAAGTACTTTTACGATGCAAAAAACCCGCTATTATGCTAAAAAGGGATTACCTGGAAAATCAACTGGACGAATTGAGCCGTTTTTTACAGCGTTTGCTGGATAAACTCCGGCTGGGAAACGATCTGGGCACAGATAAAACATTAAGTACAGAATTGAGAAATGAATATGGCACGCATACACTGGAAGATATACTGGCTATCCCGGATGAACAATTCCTGGATGTGTTGCTGACAAAATATGGCTATACGCCAACCAGTATGAAAATAGCTGCGGATGTGCTATATGAAATACGGGAAGATGCGCCCTTTAATTTAAAAACACTGATGCTTTACGAGTACTATGTTGCCCATACCACATCGCTGGACATGATGGCACTGCAAAGAATAGCGAAGCTGAAGAAAAGTATATAGGGTTTATAAGTACATAAAAGTTTATAGAGAGAAAACACCATAGACAAGCGCTAAGCGAATGGCCACGTTTTTTATTTGCGGAAATAACAATTTAACCATTTATCCATATAACAATTTAGCAATACAAAAGCCCATTTTAAATCTCAAATTTCAAATTTTCAATTAGGCTCTTCATATCCTCGTCTGTATTATACGCATGTAGTACAATTCTTAATCTTTCTTTTCCTTTCGGTACGGTTGGGTATAGGATAGGCCTTACATCCAGCCCGTTTTGTTGCAGCTTACTAGCCAGCGCTTTCACTTCCTCGTTGCCAGGCACTATTACAATCTGTATAGGTGTTTGCGATGGTAATTTCTCGTACGGCAGTACTGCATCCTGGAAATATTGAATGATCTTCCGCAGATGCGCACGCTCTGCATTCATAGTTGGGAATAACGCATAACTACGCTGTATCACAGCAACGGCATGCTCAGGTAGCGCCGTTGTATAAATGAAGCTACGCGCAAAGTTGACCAGGTAACTGCGCAGGCTTTCTGAACCCAATACGGCTGCACCGTGGCAGCCGCACCCTTTGCCAAATGTTTGTACACGGCAGAATATGTCGCCCTGCAATCCTTCCGCCTGCACTAAGCCCTCTCCCCTCTGCCCTATAACGCCTGTTGCATGGGCTTCATCCACGACCAGGTGCGCATTATATTTTTTGCATAACAGGACCAGCTCTTGCAATGGGCACTGGTCTCCGTCCATGCTAAATACTGTTTCTGTAACAACGAAGATGTTCACAGCAGTCTCTTTCACCTGTTGCAATCTCCGTTCAAGATCCGTCATATCGTTATGCAGAAAAGAATAAGACTGTGCAAACGACAACCGTATGCCATCACGAATGGAGGCGTGGCTCAAAAAATCGTAGATGACAACATCGCCCCGCTGCGGTATAGCAGACAACACTCCCACATTCGCATCATACCCTGAATTGAAAATAAGTGCGGCCTCTGCTTCATGGAAAGCTGCAATTTCCTTTTCTACCTGCTCTATCAGCGGATAATTTCCTGCCAGCAGACGAGAACCGGCAGCACCGGCAGACAAACCGTTTCCCACATGCAATGCGCCGGAATGCGCCAATCCCAGGTAATCGTTGGAGCAAAAGTCTATTGCATTTACCGGTAATCTTAGCGTGCGAAAAGCATTATTTTCTTTACGTTCCGCCAGCTTGCGGCTAAGAAATTCATCGTTATACATGATTCAAAACTAAAGAACTTATTTTTGCGAAGAAAGTCTAAAAATTTTCAGCGTTTCAATGAGACTATCAACTTTTGAAACTTTGGAACTAGTAAACTTTGAAATTATTATGGAATTAAGCGAACACACGAAAAATATATTGGGCTTACAATTACCGACAGACCCACGCTGGGTAGACCTGGCCAGCATAAGCCTGGAAGAGATACTGACAGATCATGCATACTGTGAGCAAAAGGCGGCCACTACATGTATCACGCTGATACAACGCTATTCCGACAAGGAAAAACTGGTATTTGAGCTTGCCCCTATCGTAACGGAGGAATGGGGACACTTCAGGCTGGTATTGCAGGAATTACGTAAGCGTAACCTGACGTTGGGCAAACAACGTAAAGACGTATATGTAAATAAGCTGATCGAGTTCCAGGCGAAAGGCGGCCACTTAGAGGACCGTATGCTGGACCAGCTACTGACAATGGCACTTATAGAGGCGCGCAGTTGTGAGCGTTTTAAACGACTGAGTGAAGGACTCAATGATGAATACATGCGCAATTTTTACAGGCGTTTTATGGAGAGTGAGGCGGGGCATTATACCTTATTCATAGACCTGGCAGAAACTTATGTTGAAAAGGAAAAGGTGCGCAAGCGCTGGCAGGAATGGCTGGCATACGAAACCGATGTGATGAATAGTATGGAGGTGCGTGGAGATAGGATACATTAATGCGCGTGAATCGGAAAACGGCAATCGTGAATAGACTTACTCACCACTCACCTTCTTAAAACATGACGCAGGATAACAATTTAACTATTCAACAATTAAACAATGCATCAATTTCTGTAAATTGATTAACTAAAGCCCTAACTGTGCGTTTATATCATTACTTCTTATTAATCTTTTGTTGTTGTGCGTCCCGCTCGTTTGCACAGGACACAATTCCTAACAAAGTTGCTTTTATGATCGATTCTGTTCCGCTTACGGTTATACAGGAAGACGATCAGTCCGTTCCCATGAATGACATTCACACATACAGGCGTATAACAGACAAAGACTCTATCAATAATGTATTCAAGGTGATCGGCCCCGACACACTGATATTTATTTTTACCAAGTTGTACATGCAAAAGCCGGATTCACTCAGGCGTATTCCATCCTTATCTGCACTTAAATTCAGGGGAAATAAATATTACCGGGCGAATGACACTACAGCCTATACGGGTAGCTTTATTGAAACATATCTGAACGGTGCAAAACGGTTTACCGGCACCATAGAAAACGGTAAGATCAGTGGCTACGCAAGCCTGTTTTATCCTGATGGCACACTTAAATTTTCTGGCTACTATCGCAATAATCAACAAGATGGTGTGTTGGAAGAATATTTTCCCAATGGCGCATTAAAACGTCGCGGAGAAATGTCTGGCGGAAAAATGAATGGATTGTGGCGCGAATGGTACTCATCCGGTAATTTAAAAGAAGTGCAACAGTTTATAATGGGCAATACGTTATATACTACCGGTACCGGTGATTTTTATATTGCATTCGACAAGGCAAAAACCTATATAGAAAATAAGCGTTATGCTGATGCATTGGGCGAGCTTAATTATTGCCTGCGAATAGACAAGAACCTTGATTATGTCTATATGACGCAGGGCACTGTATTCTATTTGCAAAACAAATTTGCAAAAGCCATTGCAGCCTACACAAAAGCAATAGAGCTGGAGCCGTTGGAATCATCGTTTTATATCAACCGCGCAACTGCTACTATGCGATTGATCGAAGAAAATAAGGAGTCTCTTGGCAAGCTGAAAAACCTGGATGCATTGAAAAAAAGTATTTGTGATGATTACCGAAAGGCAACAGAGCTAGGTGAACGCACTATCCCGGAAGGAAGCGAGATGAGGATGTATTGTGAGTAGCCCGGTCGCCATGCGACTTCTCACCGCAGAGACAGGGAGTGCGCAGGGTTACGCAGGGCAGCCCTTTCTCTGCGAGCTTTGCGTCTTCTTTGCGATACCTGTCCGACTAGTCATCCAGGCAAGCTTCGCACCTTTACGTGAAATTTTCCTCACACTTATACCGACAACTCTTTCTCAAAATATACCTGCTCTTCTCTTAGTTGTAAAAACGGGTATTGTTCCTGTAATGCTTTGATCTTATCCAGTGTAGCAGCAAGAAATTTTTTATGCTGTTGCGATGCAGGATTAAACGCTTTATGTTTTCTCGCAATCACTATTTTTTTCACCTCCTCCATCAATGCCGCAGCATCTGCATCAAGGCAATTGGCGGCAAAATGTTCCAGCACAAATTGTGTTGCTGGATAATTGGGATGTACTAGGTCTATATCATAAAAACGATAATCGCGCAAAACATCTATTACCAATTCATACGCCGGGAAATAATATAGCTTATCAAACTTGTTGACAAGGTGGTGTGTTGCTTCCAGTAAACGTGCTTTGCTCCTGTTGTTCTCTATTACACCGTCCCTGATATGCCTTACCGGGCTTATGGTGAATACTATTTTCAATGATGGATTGAAATGAAACAACTGGTGCAATGTACCATCCAGTGCCGTAACTGTTTCCTCTATTGTGGAAAGATGTTTTATAAATGTTTGTGCAGGCGCTTTGTGACAGTTAGCCACAGGCACATAATTTTCTGCCAGTTTATATAGAAAAGAAGAGCCTAATGTGATCACCAACCAGTCAGCTTGCTTCAAGAACGTATGTGCCTGCTGCTGCGAAGCATTGATCTGTTGCAATACCTGCTGTTTGTCCAGTCCTGAAAACCGGCTATGGTGTTGCCAGCTATGCCAGCACTCGTTCAGATAAAAGAGGTCTTTCTCTTCATATTGTTTATTCTGAATATAAGAGACCAGGCTATTGCATACACTTACCGGGTCGAACAAAATACCATTGGGGTTTTGCAACGCATCAAACTTCTGCTCAATCAGGAAATTACCAATATGCTCAGTAAAGCAGGAACCGATCAATAATATCTTATCCCTGTAGGTAATACGGGGTTCTAATGGCTTGATATGAATAGGAACCTGGAATTGCATTTTTGATTTGAAATTTGAGATTTAAGATTTGAAATGCAGGGTGCTAATTGTTGAATGGCTATATTGTTTAATTGTTATCCGTTCGATAAATCGAACGGCAAGGAAAGATTTGATTATATGCTTTGGGCCTCCTTCCATTGCGATCTTCCTATTGACTCACAACTGACAATTCACTACTCACAAAAACACACCATCTGCCAGCAACAAAGAGCTGTTCAGCGCATCTTCGTTCAATGCTAAGGCTACTTTCTGTTGCTTGAAATAATCGATCATCCATTCGGTATTCATATTGCCCACGAGTTCATCCTGTGCCATAGGGCAACCGCCAATACCTTTTAATGCACCATCAAATCTTGTACAGCCTGCGTTATAGGCTGCTGCCAGTTTTGCTTTCCAGTTGGCAGGCGTTGAGTGCAGGTGTACACCAAAGGTAACGTTGCTATAGTGTGGCATTAATGTTTCCAGTGCAAAAGTGATCTGCTCTGGGGATGCCACGCCTACTGTATCTGCCAGTGAGATGATCTGCACATCCAGTTTGGCTATTTCGTCTGCCCATTTAAGCAGGGTTTCATCATTATACACATCCCCATAAGGATTACCAAAGGCCATGCTGAGATAAACCACCAATTGCTTATTGTGTTTCACACACAGGTTTTGTATTTCCTGTACACGTATGAGGCTTTCTTCAATTGTACTATTGGTATTGCGTTGCTGAAAAGTTGGAGAGATAGAAAATGGAAAACCGAGATAAGTTATTTCGTCATACTGCACCGCATCTTCTGCACCACGCACATTGGCTATAATGGCAAGCAGCTTGCTTTTCAACTTATCCCTGCGCAAACCTTTCAATACATCTTTTGTATCTGCCATTTGAGGTATGGCCTTGGGGGAAACAAAACTGCCAAAATCGATTGTATCAAACCCCACATCCAGCAGGCTATTGATGTATTCAATCTTTTTTTCTGTTGGTATAAAATGCGCCCAGCCCTGCATTGCATCACGGGGACATTCTACGAGTGTGAGTTTGTTAGCCATATCCATGTACGATGTTAGATGTACGATGTAATTTATAATTGTTGCATTGCTATATGGTTTCATTGTTAATTCAACAATTAAGCAATTTAACCATGTAACACATCTCTATTTCGCTTGCATCCGTTGCTTCATCGCCTCATACAATATCATGCCTGTAGCTACAGATACATTCAGCGAATCAAAATCGCCATGCATCGGTATGGTAAAGCGGGCATCGGCAGACTTAGACATATATTGTTGTACGCCTTTTTCTTCATTACCCATTACTATGCAGCATGGCTCTGTCATATCCACTTCAAAGAGCCGTTTATCAGCCTTCATTTCACTTGTAAATACTTTAATGCCGTTCAGGTGTAAAGTGTCTAACGCCTTCAACAAACTATTCACCCGGCATATCTGGATCCTTTCCAAAGCACCAGCACTGCTTTTCATTGCATCTTCATTCATAGCGCCTACGCCTTTGTCTGGGATAATGATGGCCTGCGCGCCTGTACATACGGCACTACGTGCAATAGCGCCAATGTTGCGTACATCCGTTACGCCATCCAGCATCAGGAACAATGGCGTTTCGCCACTGCCCACTACCCAGTCTATTACCTGTTGCAAATCCTGGTACTGAATGGAAGATTTAAAGGCTATTACTCCCTGGTGCTGCACATTTGTAAGACTGTTCAGTTTTTCGTTTGGTACGTGCTGTACCGGCACATTACCCTCTTTTGCCAGCGCCCTGATCTCCTGTATCACATCGCCCGAAGCGTTCTTAAACATCATGATCTTATCGATCGGCTGGCCCGATTTCAATGCCTCTATCACAGGATTGCGACCGGCTATTATATTTTTCTTTGATTGGAACATAGAACGGCAAAGGTAGGAACAGATGAACAAGGAACAAGGAATTTCGAATGGGGATCGGGAAACGCCCAATTCCCTCCCTAGCGCAGGGCTCCCGCCCATAGGTATTCGAAAGAATAATAAAGTCCCAGAGGGACGCCAGATTGGTAGTTTAATTATTCATGCAAGCAGTTGAGCTCCGGAGGAGCGACAGATTGAATCGTTTTGCAAGCGAATAATTCTGTCGCCGCGCTGCGGCTCTGATTGGTGTGGGATATATCTTTCTACCATTCTATCGAGCCTCCGGCTCTCTGTCATAGCTAGTACACGCTATATTTTTTGCTGAGATTATATATCAACGTCTTTCGAACACTTATGGCCTCCCGGCCTGTGCTTATTTATTATTAAAAACAGCAATTAATAGTGATTGCAAATACTAGTCTCTTTCGGCTTACGGCTAAGTAACATTTAAACACAGGACGGGAGTCCTGCGCCAGTGAGGTAGGAACAGATGAACAAGGAACAAGGAATTTCGAATGGGGGGCGGAGAAACGCCCAATGCGCAACGTTTACGAAGCATTTTCCAATTGAATATTACGCTCCATTCTTTCTATTTGGCAGCATGTTAAAATTTTTTATGTTTCTTGCCCCACTCTTCCAGTTGTCTTAATATGGGGCCAAGTTGCTGGCCACTTTTAGTAAGTTCATACTCCACGCGTGGCGGCACTTCCGCATACACGGTCCGTGTTATCAGTTTATTCTCTTCCAGTTTCCGTAGCTGCAATGTCAACATACGCTCTGTAATCCCCGGGATAAGCTTTTTCAATTCTCCAAAGCGTAGTTTCCCTACTGTCAGGTGACAACAAATGGCCAGTGTCCATTGCCCACCAATGAGATTTGCAGCATATACTTCCGCACACTCCTTGCTCAGGTTCCGTTTGTTTTCGTAGTTAACTGATGTCTCTTTTATTTTACTCATACTTACATTTTTGTTAGTATCGTACAATTGGTTGCTAACATACGAAATAACAGGTTACCTATCTACTTTTGTGCTGCAGAATTATACAGGCAACATGAATAAGACATTAATCATTATCACACATCCGAATCTTCAGGAGTCGTTGATAAATAAGCGCTGGATAGAAGAGTTACAGAAACATCCGGACCTATATCATATACATGACCTGTATATGGCATACCCTGATGAGCAGATCGATATAGAAAAGGAGCAACGGCTTATTGAAGCTTATGATAAGATCGTATTCCAGTTTCCTTTGTATTGGTTCAGCTCTCCGCCATTACTTAAAAAATGGCAGGACGAGGTATTAACTTACGGCTGGGCTTATGGCAGCAAAAGCGGGTATAAAATGTCCGGTAAAAAAGTTGCACTGGTCATCTCGGCAGGAATAGATGAGCATGAGTATGTGGCCGGGGGAAAGTATCAATACACGTTAAAAGAGCTTACAACCCCGTTTGAACTTACGTTTAAATATGTAAGGGCTGATTACAGTTCTTTCTATGCCTATTATGGCATAGAATTAAATGCAACAAGCGAGTGGATAGAGCAAAGCATCCCGGGATATATGCACTTTATTCAATCATTGTAGTAGAGTACCTTCTTCTCCCACAACTCCCTTTGCCCTCAGGCAAAATGTTTCACAGGCGCAAAGCTCCCGCTTATAGGTAAAAGTCCTGTGCCAGGGAAAGTGACAGCATGTTCAATGCTCAACGTTCAATGATCAATTTTCATTTGAGTATTGAACGCTGAACATTGCTCATTGAATATTTTCTTCCTTCCGTATGCAAATAGAAAAAGCCCCTCTGGACAGGAGCTTTTTCAACTTATGAACATCTACGCAATGTTGAACTTTAGAGCTTGGCAGTTTGTGATTCCACCGCTTTTTTTACACTGCCATATTTTATCAACAACGCTTTCGCTTCTTCATAGCCCAGCGTTGTCAGTTGATCTAAAACCATTTTCACGCCTCTGTCTACGAGCTTTTCGTTGCTCAGTTGCATGTTTACCATCTTATTGTCTTCCACACGTCCCAATTGTATCATAACAGAAGTAGACACCATGTTCAGCACCAGCTTTTGTGCCGTACCGCTTTTCATACGCGTGCTTCCCGTTACAAATTCCGGCCCTACTACCACCTCTACAGGGAAGTCAGCGTTTTCAGCTACCGGGCTACCCGGGTTGCATACTACACAGCCGGTAATAATATTGTTATCGCGGCATTTTTGCAAAGCACCGATCACATACGGTGTAGTGCCGCTTGCAGCCAGGCCTATTACTACATCTTTTTCATTAATATCATATTTCTGCAGGTCTGCCCAGCCTTGTTCCATATCATCTTCCGCAAACTCTACTGCTCGGGTAATAGCCACATCGCCACCGGCAATAATGCCTACTACCAGGCCGTAAGGTACCCCATACGTAGGCGGGCACTCGCTCGCATCTACTACACCAAGCCTTCCGCTTGTACCTGCGCCGATGTAAAACAATCTACCTCCTGCCAACATCCTGTCGCTAATTGCAGCTACCAGTTTTTCTATCTGGGGTATTGATTTCTGCACAGCCATTGGTACGGTAATATCTTCCTTGTTCATGCTTTCCAGCAACTCCCGGATATTCATTTCTTCCAGGTGTCTGTAATGCGACGGTTGTTCTGTTACTCTAATCAGTTTAGACATGCGGAATTCTTAATTTGTTTCGTTTTTCAGGGTTCAAGATGGGTGCCCGGCCTATAAGATTCCATACATCTCTTCAGCACAAGCAACCTTTATTTATTGTGATATTCTATCAAACCCGGCATCGGGTTCTTCAATACTTTTCCCAGTTCCAGCTCATACGTATCGCACAGGTTCTGCAGCACATCTTTAAAACCATATCCCACACTACCTACAAAGTGAATAGGCAGCGTCCAGCTTTCCCTATACTTGTACAGGTGGTTAAAGAAGAAATCATTCAGCCCGTCCTCTATAATGTTTTCCACCATGTAGTGCCCCCTGTTCTCTGCAAGAAAGATGGCGAATGAAGCCAGGTACCTGTTAGGTAACGGCTTCTTATATACACTTTCCAGTATTTCGCTTGATGATGTCTGAAAGCGCTGATCAAAGCGGCTGGTAAGATCATCGTCAAATGTTTTGTACAGGTAGTACTGTATCACCTTTCTGCCCAGGTAAGCACCGCTTCCTTCATCACCCAGCACATATCCTAAACCCGGACTATTTTTTACTATTTTCTTTCCATTGTAATAACAGGAATTGGAACCTGTTCCTAAAATGCATGCTATTCCTTTTTCATCTCCGCAAGAAGCTCTTGCTATACCCATCAGATCATGATTGATCTCTGCTTTTACTTTCGGAAACAACTTAGCTAAAGCGCCTTTGATAATTTTTACGTTAGCAGGATTAGCAAGACCGGTTCCATAATAGTAGATCTCAGAAACTGTTGCATGTTTTATTTTAGGCAATAGTTCCTTTTGCAATAAAGCCACTATTTGCTCCTCTGTCAGAAAATAAGGGCTGATACCTTGTGTTAATACCGTTTTCTTTTTTCCATCTACTAAAAGACACCATTCACATTTGGTGGAACCACTGTCAGCGATCAGTTTTACAGCCATAGTTTTTATTTAAAAATACCGTTTTGCAGAATAACAGCTGTTGCTACAGCTAACCGTCTCTTTGGGAGAAAGACGCAATAAAAACCGCAACAACCTTCTCATGCGCCAGCAGTACATCGCCAAAAACTACTTTATCAAGCAGTGATTCGCAGATTCACCACCACAATACTTTCCTTCCAACAAATATAAGGGTAGAATCCTGCACAATCCCGCACCAAGCCATTAAAAAAACAAAAAAATATTGCGACCCTATTTTACCGTTAGGATAATTTTTCCCCCTTTCTCCTACTTTACCCCGTCTGCATGAATGATTTATAGGATATTCGCACTTTGGAAAAAACAAAATTGTTGCATGGTTACGTGGTTAAATTGCTGGATAAGTAATTGTTTTCCAACAGTTTTACCAAACCGAGGGTCGGATTCGACATTTGATATTTAATATTTGAGATGGATTAGTGGGTTAGCGCTCTCATTTCAAATGTCAAACTTGTAGATCATTCCGGATTGCTCAAGAATGAACAAACTGTTCAAGTGTGCGACGCAAGGAACGATGAAAGATGTACAACTGCCGGCTACCTGGAAAGTATTCGTTCAGTTCATTTAACCATTCAACAATTAAACAATTCAACCATTTTTAAATTCAGATATGGGAAGTAAAAAATTGCAGGTTTGGTTGCCCGTACTTTTTGCAATGGTAATGACCGTTGGCATGTTTATCGGGTATAAGGTAAAAGAGAACACATCGGGCGGCGTTTTTTTCAGGAACACACAGCGCACATCTATGCAGGAAGTGCTGGACCTGATCAAAAGCAAATATGTAGATGATATTAGCTCTGACAGTATGAAAAATGTTGTGATCAACAATGTACTGGCAAACCTGGACCCGCACTCTGTATATATACCGGCAAAAGAAGTGGCTGGTGTAAACGAGCAGTTGATGGGCAACTTCCAGGGTATAGGTGTAGAATTCCAGATGTTTAATGATACAGTGAATGTGTTGAATGTAATAGAAAATGGCCCGTCTTTCAAAGCTGGCTTGCAGGTGGGTGACAAGATCATAAATGTGAACGACTCCGTTACGCTTGCAGGTAAAAAATTGAAACCGGATGATATTCGTAAATACCTGCGCGGCCCTGGCGGTACGTCTGTAAAAGTGGCTGTACTGCGCGGTTCGCAAATGCAGAACTTTACCATTACCCGCGGCACCATTCCTGTACCATCTGTAGATGTGGCTTATATGCTTACGCCTACTACGGGTTTTATCCGCATCAATAAATTTGCAGAAACGACATACGAAGAGTTCATGTTTAACCTGGAAAAGTTACAGAAGTTAGGTATGAAACAACTGGTGCTGGACCTGCGGGGCAATGGCGGAGGTTTACTGAACGAGGCGGTAGATATAGCAGACGAATTTTTGGATGATAACAAGCTGATCGTATATACGGAAGGCAGCAAAGCGCCGCGTGTAGATTTCAAATCGAAACGTGACGGCTTGTTCGAAACGGGTAAACTGGTAGTACTGGTAGATGAAACATCTGCCTCTGCAAGCGAGGTGCTTTCCGGCGCATTGCAGGATTGGGACAGGGCTACACTGGTAGGCCGCAGAACGTTTGGTAAAGGGCTGGTGCAACAGCAGTTCCTGCTGAGTGACGGGTCTGCACTTCGCCTTACTGTAGCGCGCTATTATACACCGCTGGGCAGAAACATTCAAAAGCCTTATAACAAGGGCAAGGATAAATATGAAGAAGAGCTGATAGAACGCTTTCACGATGGTGAGGTGGTAAAGGGCGATACTTCCAAGCCAAGCGGGCCTGCCTTTAAAACAAAGGCCGGTCATATTGTATATGGTGGCGGCGGTATTACACCTGACATCTTTATACCATACGACACTACTTCTCAACCAAAAGAGATCAGTGAGTTATACTTTAAAGGCACACTCAGCAATTTTGTGTACACGTATTATGTACAAAACAAAGCTCAGTTTGCACAATATAAATCGGCTGATGACTTTGCTAAACGTTTCGCCACAACAGAAACAGAATGGAATGCACTGACTGCATTTGCAAAGAGAGACAGCATAGACCTGTCTAAAGTATCAGCAAAAGAAAAAACACGCCTGATGCAATATGTAGAGGCTTTCTTAGCAAGACAGATCTGGCGCACAGAAGGCTACTTTGAAGTCATTAATAAAGACGATAAAATGGTGCTGAAAGCGCTGGAGCTGATGAAATAGTGAACGTGAGGCGTGAATCGTCAATCGTGAATACTGCTGAATAGATTAAACGGTTTTGCATACGCAACAGTATTCATGATTACCGGCTCACGATTCATGCCTGCTTAATTTACATCTAACATCGTACATCTGACATGTTAGTTATCTTTACACTCAAAACACACGTATATGTGGCTGAATAATATCTTAGAAACGATTGGAAATACACCGTTAATCAAGTTAAACAAGATCACAAAAGATCTGCCGGCTACGGTTTTGGCAAAGGTTGATTACTTCAACCCTGGCAACTCTATTAAAGACCGTATGGCGCTGAAGATGCTGGAGGTGGCAGAGCAGGAAGGAAAGATAAAACCGGGTGGCACAATCATCGAGTGTACAAGTGGTAACACAGGTATGGGCCTTGCACTGGCAGCAGTCGTAAAGGGATACAAATGTATTTTCACAACAACAGATAAGCAATCAAAGGAAAAATTTGACATACTAAAAGCGGTGGGTGCTGAGGTGATCGTATGCCCTACAAACGTAGAGCCGGATGATCCGCGCAGCTACTACTCTGTGGCGCGCAGGCTGGCAAAAGAGATTCCCAACTCTTACCACTTTAACCAGTACGACAACCTGGCTAACAGGCTGGCGCACTATGAAACAACAGGCCCTGAAATATGGGAACAAACTGAAGGTAAGATCACGCACCTGGTATGTACAGCAGGTACAGGTGGTACTGTAACGGGTACGGCACAGTTCCTGAAAGAAAAAAATCCGAACATACAGATCTGGGCGATAGATGTGTACGGCTCTCTCCTGACAAAATACTTCCGTACCGGTGAGATAGATATGAATGAGGTACACCCATACATAAGCGAGGGCTTTGGCGAAGACTTTGTGCCGGAGAACTATGACATGAGTGTGATAGACCAGTTTGAACAGGTTACGGATAAAGACGGTGCTGTAATGGCCCGCCGTATAGCGAAGGAAGAAGGCCTGTTTTGTGGTTACAGCGCAGGTAGCTGCCTGCAAGGCCTGATGCAACTGAAAAACAAACTGAAGAAGGATGATGTGGTGGTTTGTATTTTCCATGACCATGGTAGCCGCTATGTAGCTAAAATATACAACGACCAGTGGATGATGGAACGTGGCTTCCTGGATGTAAAAACATTTAAAGACATTGTAAGCGCGCGCGACAGCAAGCGCCTTGTAACTGTCTCCCCTTCCCACAGTGTATCTGATGCGGTAGATATAATGAAGAAGTACGACATTGAACACATACCTGTATTAGAAAATGAAGAGATGATCGGCTCAGTAAGTGAGAGTGGTTTGTTTCAAAAAGTATTTAACAACCCGGAGATTAAAAATGCAACTGTGTCCAGCGTAATAGAACATGCTTTCCCTGTTGTAGCGTTTGACACTCCGGTAGAAAGATTAGGCAACCTGATTACAAAAGACAATGGCGCTGTATTAGCCAAAGATGAAAAGGGCGATTACCACATTGTAACAAAGTATGATGTAATACAGAGTCTGGCAAAATAGTTTGATACATTGTTTAATTGCTACATTGCTGAATGGTTAAATTGTTTACGAAGATTCGTTAATCCAACAATTTAACCATTTGACAATTAGACAAGGGAGCAATTACCTTCCATAAATTTCCCTCACATGAAAGTTTTTAAATTCGGCGGCGCAAGCGTTAATAGTATAGAACGGATACAACAGGCAGGCAGGATCTTACAACAGTATAGCGGTGAACCATTGGTGATCATTATTTCAGCAATGGGTAAAACCACGAATGCGTTGGAGAAAGTAACCGAGGCTTTCTATGCAGGAAATAAAGAGGAGGCGCTGGAACTATTCCATGTGGTGAAAAACCAACATATAAATACTGCAAAGTATTTGCTCGTAACACAGTTCAACGAATGTCTTGCGCAGTTGAATGATTTCTTCACTGAAGTAGAATGGCTGCTGCATGATAAACCTGTACGTGATTATGCGTACTATTACGACCAGGTCGTATGTGCAGGTGAGCTGCTAAGCACTGCTATCATTAGCCACTATCTTACAGAAACAAACATCCGGAACAAATGGCTGGATGTACGCGATATACTGCGTACAGACGACAATTTCAGGGATGCGAACATAGACTGGACTTATACTACAGCTAAGGTTAATGATTACCTGCAACCGTTGTTAAAGGACAATACATTTGTTATTACACAAGGGTTTATCGGCTCTACTGATGAGAATGAGAGTACAACACTGGGCCGGGAAGGGAGTGACTATACCGCAGCGATCTTTGCAAACATTCTGAATGCAGAAAACCTGTCTATCTGGAAAGATGTGGAGGGCGTAATGAGTGCAGATCCCAAGCAGTTTCCAGATGCTGTTTACCTGCATGAACTCAGCTACAACGAAGTGATCGAAATGGCTTACTATGGCGCGCAGGTAATACATCCTAAAACGATTAAGCCGCTACAAAACAAGAATATACCGTTACACGTAAAATGTTTCCTCGATGCATCGCTTCCGGGAACTATTATTAGCAGCAAACGCGTTAAGGGCCTGCCTCCTATCATTGTACTAAAAGAAAATACAGTGCTGATGTATATGCGCAGCCATGATTTTTCTTTCGTAGGTGAACAACCTATCAGTGCGCTGTATAAAAAACTAGGCGAACTAAGCATAAAGCCTAACCTGCTACAAACAGGCGCTATCAGCCTGCAAATATGCCTGGACGATCGATCTGACAAGATAGAACAACTGGCCGCCGCCGCAGGCGACCTCTTTGACATACAACTGGAAAAAGGGTTAACGTTGCTTACCATTCGCCACTATACACCGGAACTGCTAACAGCTATGCTTACAGGCAAAGAAATAGTATTGCAGCAGCAAACGCAGGAAACAGTGCAGGTGTTGTATAGGTAGTGAATGGTCAATGGTGAGTGGTGAATTGTCAGTTGTGAGTCAATAGCCTGATAACGATAGAATATCCCAAAGAACATAAGCCGGGAATCAAACCTTTCATTGCCGTTCGATTTATCGGATAAGGAAAAGAGAGAGATCGCAGAGGACACAGAGAGGCGCAAAGAACGCAAAGCATAGAATCAAGCCTTTCATTGCCGTTCGATTTATCGAACGAGCTTAAAAATGCTATATCTCTGTGTGTAGCAAAATATTTCCCGCAATAGCGAAAAGGCCGCTTGGATGACTAGTCTGGCAGGTATTGCAAAGAAGACGCAAAGCTATATTTGCCTATTTGCACTTAGTACTTTGTACCTCGTACTTCTTTTTTGCCTTTCGCCTCCTGCTTTCCACCTTATACCCCATCCCCTATTCCGATCTTTTCTTAATTTTAATATATGAAAGTTGGCAAATTATACGTAGAACCGCTGGCTGAATCCAAATATAACATCATTACAACTACTGTTTCCTTTAAGCGCTATATCCGTTTTTTGGAGGAAAAAGTACGTGAACGTAAGAATATCAAATCTACGCTTTACCGTTTTATATTAAGGCAATTCGAACGCCACCCGGAACTATACGAACCGATTACGGATCTATCTTCCCTGACACAATATGAGGACATTTTGGAGTTGGTACAGGATACGATCATCCCGTTAGTGAAGGATGAGAACAAATCTATCTTCGCGCTAAGCGCCCCATTATCGGCGCAGGTATTTTATTGCAGCGATGCATTTTACACGATCCTGCAAAACAGTCAAAAGGGTGTTGGCTATACAGCCAACACGAAGGAAGCTGAGGAGCTAAAACTTCGCCGCAAGGAAATCATCTACGGCATTATTCTAGGTCGCTTGTATGACGTAAAAGCGCCTTTTTTGCATGAGGTAGTCATCAACTACAACAACCCGCAAACCGGGCTTACACAATACTTCCGGCTGGAAATAGATGCCAGTTTTGTGGACATCAATTTTAATAAAGTATTGCCACAGTTTAGCTGCGACTTCCTTACAGCAAGGGTTAAATCCGGCATGAGCGTAGAGCAACTGGAAGAGATCCTGCCGTTAGAACATTTTGCACTGGAAGGCTTTTCTATTGTAACGGCTACCGACGTTACACAGGCCCAGGCAATAGAAAATATTAAAAATATACTGCTGAGTGCGAACAGCGGGGAAACCGATTACTTCAGCTCTATCTGTGAAGCGATCAAAACACTCTTACAGCAAAAGGACCTGACAGTAGGCTTTCTACCATTCCTCGAAGTGAACGGCGAATTTGTTACAGACCCCAAGAATAGTACAAGCATCCTGTTTGCCCAACAGAGAGATATGACGGATTGCCGGAAGGCGTTCGAAACAATGGCGCAACAGTATGTACATAAACCCAAAGCGTTAGCGGTACAAGAGATCAACGCTGAAACACTGGAACAATATCCTTTCTTACAAGCGCTTAAAGTAAACGGCAGCAATAGCTATTTAGTACTGCCTGTATATTATAGCGATAAACTGGTGGGTGCTATAGAACTGGCTTCTCCTGCTACAGGTATTTTCGACAATACGTTAATATCCAGATTGGACACAGCCATACCGCTGGTAGCACAATTATTAAAGCACCGTATAGATGAGTTTAATGCGGACATCCTTGATGTGATTCGTGAAAAATTTACTTCTATGCAACCGGCAGTGCAATGGCGCTTTAATGAAGTAGCATGGGACTACATCAAGCATGATAAGGAGTCTAAAGACATTGCTAATATCACTTTTAATGGTGTATATCCGTTATACGGTGCTATTGATATACGTAACTCTTCCATTGAAAGGAATGCGGCCTTAAAGGCGGACCTGGAGATACATTTTAACCTGCTTTCCGCTACCCTAAATGCGATGCAACGGCATGTACACATTTCCCTGTTGGATGAAATGCTGTACAAGAGTAGTAAGTGGATGCAAAAGATCGGCGAGTATTTAACTACAGATGAAGAAATACGCTTATCTGACTTTTTTGAAAACGAGGTACGGCCTTTCCTGCAACATTTTCAGAATAACTATACCGCTACGGCTTCTATATTGAAAGAATATTTCAAAGAGACAAACCCGGTAACAGGCAGTACGCATGCAAACAGGAGAAGGCTGGAAAACTCTATCCAGCTTATTAATACAACTGTTGGCAATTTCCTGGAAAAACAGCGGGATGAGTTACAGAAGGTGTACCCGAATTATTTTGAGAAGTTCAGAACAGATGGCATTGAATACGATATTTACATTGGCCAATCTATTTCACCTAACCGTCCATTCGATATTTTATACCTGAAAAATCTGCGCCTGTGGCAAATTGCATCTATGGCAAAGATTGCGCGTATTACGAACCAACTGGTAAGTAATATGGAAACGCCATTGTACACTACACAACTGATACTGGCGCACAACACACCGATCGATATTAGCTTTCGTACGGATGAAAGACGGTTTGATGTAGAGGGCGCTTACAACATTCGCTACGAGGTGGTGAAGAAACGAATTGACAAGGTGCATATCCGCGACACGAATGAGCGCCTGACAACACCCGGCACCATCTCTATCGTTTACTACAACGACAATGATGCAAGAGAACTAAAAAAATACATCCAGTATTTACAAGAGCAACGCATATTGCTTGATAATCTTGAACAGTTTAACCTGGAAGATTTACAAGGTGTTTCCGGCCTGAAGGCAATCCGTGTAGGTGTGAACCTGGATATGGTGTTTTAAAAACTTTCACCGGGGAGACGGGGAGGCCGGAGAGATACGCGGAGATATTTATTACGCACACCAGTCAGCTTATACAAAAACTCTGACAGGGTTTGAAACGCTGTCAGAGTTGGCATCCTTTCGCCTTGGTTCGTGTCTTCACGAACCAATTGCATATCGAATTAACAACACATTAAAGTAAATATTATCACATACATTTGTGTTGTTGTAATATTGCAAAAACCCTAACTCTATATGAAATCAGCGATTCTATTTATTTCTACGTTTACGTTATTGGCAATTCATTCCACATCCATTTATGGGAAAACAAAGCCAGATTCATTAATCACAGCAGGAATGACATTTGAATTAAGAAATGATACACTGGTTGCTAATTCAGGTTTACTCATTTTTGTTGGTCAGAAATTCCTTATAGGAAACTCTACCGGTAAAGAGGGGCAATATCGATCTATTATTTCTAAAAAAGCTGCAATAGTTCCGTCAATCTGGGGACAGGATAAAAGATATGAAAATGCAATCGAAAATTATGTAGACTCAAAGAAGAACAAGGAAAAAGTAAAAGCATCTTTAATCCCTGGCAACTTATTAACTATAAAATCTATAAAGCTCTCTAAAGTAGGCAAACCGCATTTTTATATAGCGTCTTTATCTTCGCCATCAGATGATTACAATTGCGACATCAAGTTAGCTTTACGCCTAGGAGAACTTTTATTTCCGTAAACCGTCAATTCAAACAAGAGTGACATTTCAAATTGAGCAAATACTTTTAATAAAGGATAAGGTTTATTTGTTAACAAAGAGCCTGGATAGCAGTGTTACTTTTAAACTTTCTGACAATTCTTTCCTCGGTGATTTCGAAATAGAAAAATGGTTTGATATTCCCAAAGCCACGGACGAAAATGGAAATTATAGAACTGACAATTTTGCCTTTGTACTTAAAAAAGCAACTGACCGGGAGAAGATCAAACAAGACGATACTTTAAAACTCTCCAACCTTTATGTATTTGTTGCAGAGTCTAGCTATACTGTTTCAGGAAAAATTATATCGATTTTAGAATGCGGTGCCGGCATGCTTGACATAAACACAGTATTAGGCTACAAAGAAAAGAAATGGAAAATCATTCAAAATGACATGCCTATCGGAAGGCCAAAAGATATCGCACTTCAAAAAAAAGTTAAGGATAATTTTTGGTATTTATATGATTTGGAACCAATTGGTCACTCTGAAAGACCTAAAGTAGGAAGCAGTTTACAGGTACTAAGAAATAACGACATAATAAATACATTTTAACTTGCTATTCAACATGCCCTTCGAAACATGTCAAACAACAAGCGATCATCAAATCACGAAACAACTCTCCCTCATCACATCGTAGATCTAACATCGTACATTCTCCCTGTCTTAGTGATTAAAACCTCATTCCAAACGTCAAATACGGGTACCAGCCCTCTTCTGAATAGCCCATCACAAATTTTATTACAGCAAGCTGTGCCGGTGCGAAGTAAATGCCGCCGCCAGTTCCGTTGTGCCATTTACGGGAATCCTCTCCCTCCTGCCATACACGGCCTATATCGTAGAAGCCCAACAGCCCCACCTCGCCAGGTATAATATAGTTGGCAAAGCTACCCAGCCGCACACGCAACTCCAGATTATTGTAGAGCATGTGCTGTCCTGCATAACGGTATTGGCGATACCCCATCAAATTACCCTGTCCGCCCAGGAATACGTTTTGATAAAATGCCGCCTTCCCGGCAGTGATACCGCCACCTAAACGCTCACCGATAACAACGGAGGAACTGGGTGTAAGACTCTTATACAAGGCTACTTCCGGCAAGATGCGTACAAATGATTCTGAATATTTATTCAACCCGGTATAACCCAGTACACGCACATTCAGGTAAGTACCCCACGAAGGCAATATGCTGCTGTTTCTACGGTCACTCGTATATTCAAATGTCAATCCCAAATGCGCCTTGCTTTTAGCAATCGTAGTGCTGTCATATGATTTAATGAGTACCGTATTATTGATCACACGGCCAATATTATCTGAGCTGTCATAATGATAATACATGAATGACGCGCCAACGCTGATACTACTCTTCTTATCGCTTCTCCAACGCAGGGCCGGCGCTACGCTATATGCACTAAACCGGGTGCGGTAATAACGCTTATAATCGCCTGTTTTAATGTATTCCGTTTCATTACCCGTACCAAAGAAGTTGATCGTATTGTTAGGCGCATAAATCGTTCCCTGTAAAGTAATGTCCGCGTTGCCAACAGCTTTCAGCCATTCACCCCGATACTTTACACGATAGGCTTTAGTCAAAAACGAATGCGCTACCGTTAGTTGTTGCATACTTGCGTAAGGCTCTTTTCTAAAACCCTGCTGTGTATATTTAGCACCAAGCCCCAATAACACACCATCATCCATATTATAGCCAACATCTACAAGCGGCGCCAATACATTGTACAGGTTCACCGGCACGTATGCAGTATTTGCACTGTCGCTTGATAAATGTTTACGTACACCTTTATCGTTTAAGAAAGAGGCTTTACCATTATCTTTCGCGTACACCTGTACAGTACGTTTATCATTTTGCACATCATATACCTTGTTACCACCTTTACTTATTACACGGATCAGTAAAGGCGACGCATCGTTGCGAATCGTAATGCTATCATCTCCCTTTCCAGTATAGATGCGCACTTCTTTTGTCACTTTCGGATCGAGACTACGCGTGTATAGCAAATCTTTTATCTCGCCATTTTTATTGATCTTATGAATATTCACATCCAGGTTACGGCCATTGTTCGTAATAGCCACCTTTTCATTCTTATCCGATAGTTTAATGTCAATCCTTTTACTGTAGAAACGATAATAATGTTCCATGGCAGCAGGTAAGTTATCTCTCCGCTGTTTCATTTTAGCCAGCAGTTCATCATGGCGCAGCTTGTATGCCTCCTGTGGTAATTGCCGTAAAGCTTTTTCAAACACCTCATCCGTTAGTGAAGCTACAAACTCGTTCGTCAGTTTCATCCAGCGATCATACCCAACCTGGTTTAGGAAACGGCTATTCAGGTTACGCCCAAAGAAGAAAGCAGTTTCCACATCCTTTACTTCTCCATGAAAACCTTGCAGGTAACCAGCTATCCATTTACGGGATGCAGCTTCCGGAAAAAAGCCTTCGTTCCTGTAAAAAGCCTGGTCTCTGTCGCGCGGCACAGCAATGTAATCTTTATCCTTTCCCTTCTTGCCACGGTTCACCCAGCGCCATTGGTCTTCGTGCCTGTCCCAGTCAGCCAGGAACAGGTCCAGCATACGCGCACGGAAGAAAGCAACACTGTCCAGTCTGTTGTCATTATCGTCATCCATTTTGTCCATCATCTTAAACGTGTTATCCGAGTTACCCAACGGTTCACGTTCTTCTAACAGGCAAACAGTATTGGCAAATGTTTTTCCGAAAATGCCCAGCTTTTTATCCGGTGCCACCAACCCAATAACAGGATTACTATGCGGTACCTTTACTGCATCTGCCAGTATTGTAACCAGCAATGGTCCGAACGGGTAAGAGGCCGACATATTATCATACACAATATCCCGCGCCACCGTTTGTCGTAAAGCTTCGGGCAAGATCACATCAGGGTATTTTTCTACACTACGCAGTACCCATTCTTTTCCATCTTTATCCTGCAGTCTTAGTGAGCGGGTCTGATGCCCCCCACCCCTCTTATCAGGCGTAAGCCCTCCCTTTACGTCAGAGATACGTATTACAGGTAGTTTGATAGGCATGGAATATTCCTTACGGAAGTTTTCGCCAAACAACCATCTATGCGCACCACTTACATCATCAAATACAGGATGTATCCGTACAATAGCACTGTCCCCTTTTACAGCCGTATAAGAGGAGTCTTCTTTTTCTGTCACTTGTACAAAAGGGCGTACATAAGTAAATGTTTTGCCCATCACATTATTCTCATAAGTGTAATACGTCAACCGCAGGCTATTGTCACTTAACAGGTCTGCTGTTACATACCCATTTTTACTTACAGAATACAAAGCGTCTTTACCATTGCGTGCATACACCTCTTTAGATGCTGAGCCACTTACCACCTGCATCTGCGAATTTTTGATTAATTGCAGCGTATGCTCATGTCCTGCCACATGCGTCAGGTTTGGTACTTCCGTAAATGCACTATTCACTTTTGAGATCATCTCTTTATACAACGGATGATTCAGATCTTCCGGGTTTGTAAAAAATGTACGTAGGAATGGGTAAAGAGAACCCACAACAGGTAATGGGATATAGAGATCTTTGTTGATAGCAGTGAACGGGAACAAGTGATCTTTCCATGAATAATACCCGCCATGATGTCCATAACTCTGAAACGGGTGATGCGCTGCAAGCAGTATTACTTTATCCCTGTTCTTATACGCCAGCTCTTCCAGGCGTGACACAATATCATCTTTTGTTTTGCATGCACAGTCCGCAGCCGGGTTATCCTTGTTAAAAGGGTAAAGCCACCATTCAGAATCGAAAGCGATGATGATAAAATTATCGGTCAGCTTTATTTCATACGGGTCAGGACATCCCTGGTGCGGCACCAGTTGTAGCAATGAGTCATTCAGGCTATTGAGATAATCATCAAAGTATTTTATTTTTTCCAGTCCCTTTGGCCCCATCCTGTCCCAGTCGTGGTTGCCAGGCACAAAATAAACCGGTACCCCCTGCTGACGAAAGCTTTTATACTGACCAGCTAATATGTTATATGTAGCTTGTTCTTCCTTGCTCCCCGGCAAACCAATGCCTTTGGGATAAATATTGTCACCCAGGTACATCGTGGTTGTTTTCCCCGGCAAGATGTTCTGCGCGGCATGCGCTATCACAGCATCGCGGGTAGTGTTTATTTCACCACCATCGCCTAATAATATAACCCTGTAAACAACAGGCGTATCTTGTGCAAACAGCTTTATAGTAGCAGTTAACAGGAATAATAGGATATATACAGAATGAATAAACCTGCGCATTAGTTTTGGTATTTGAAAATCAGCAAATCAGCATTTTCGTCTTTTCCCTCATTGGTAATATAAAGATTGCCGTCATTGTCAAAAGCTATTCCTTCCGGCTGCCTGAATAAACTTGGCTTTAGCGGATACGCTTCTTTTACATTAAACTGCGCATCTGTCACTACCAGCAATTTATTTACAGAAGAAAGAATAAACCATTGTTTTGTTTTAGGATGTTGTGCCAATGCTGACGGAGCAAAACGCACATTCTTTTTTCCTGATAGCCTGGTTATCTCTTTTACATTTAACCAGATATTGCTGTCAGGTGTATAGGTATCCCGGATGGAGTCGCGTGTAAAAGTGTATATAGTTGTATGCTCGGTCTGGTCTTCATCTTCTTTACAATGCTTACACATTACATATAAGCGACCTGTTGTATCCGCTGCCAGCCCTTCATACTCCCCTTTGGAAAAAACACTTATCTCCTTTGTCGCAGAATCTATGATCTTAGACTGGTACAATGAATACGGAAATGTATATAGCTTCCCATTACTTTTTAGAATGATAAATTTACCGCCACTGATCACGAGGTCTTCATAGTCCCCGCTTTTACCAAACTTTGCGTAACCGGGAAGGCGGTTGTTTTTGGTAAAATAATAGAGTTTGCCTTCTTCATCGTTTATTGCAAAAAAAGTATCTGCTACACCATTATGAAGCGCAAGGCCCGATATTTCCAATAGTGCATCTTTCAGAATAACCTTTTCAGGTTTTACCAGGTTATATCCTTTGGGGCTGAGATAGGTTACTTTCTGATAGCAGGAAAACAAAACCACGATGGAGAGCAAACCGAGGTTTTTTATAATTGTTTTTCTATTCATTGCTTCGTAAATTACTAAAATAACCGAATTTTATATGTCGTCTGAACCTTCAAATAATATGAATTACCAGGATATATTACAAAAAGCCGAGTCTTATGTTCGGATGTTCATTTTAAACCACCCTAATGATAAAATCTTTTATCATACACAGGACCACGTGAACGCAGTAGTAAAAGCAGCTACAAATATCGCTAATCATTATCATCTGAATGATACCGATTTCTTTATTGTTATCTGCGCAGCCTACTTTCACGACATTGGTTATTACAATGGGGAGAATGCATTGGGCCACGAGCAAAGAGGCGCCGACCTGGCTACCACATTCCTGCAGGAAAACAATGTGCCGGGCGAGATTATAGAGCAGGTGCAGGGTTGCATACTGGCAACACGTATGCCGCAGCAACCAAAATCGCTGGTTGAAAAGATTATCTGCGATGCAGATCTTTTTCACCTGGGCACAGACGATTTTGAGGCGAACAATAAGCTTATGCACAAGGAGGTGGATGCCTGGAAGGGGTTGCACATATCCAAAGAGCATTGGCGGGCAGGTACTATAATGCTGATGCAGCAACATCATTATCAAACAGACTATGGCCAGTTGTTACTGACAAAAACAAAAGAAGCCCATTTACAAAAACTGTTGAAAAAACAGCAGGAGAATGGCGAAGCCGTAGCTGCACCTACTATTCCGTCAAAACAACCTGCGGCTGCAGATACGAAAGAGGAACATAAAAAAGAAGACAAAAAGAAAGAGAAAATAGTACGACCCGACCGCGGCATTGAAACGATGTTCCGCATTTCGTCTACCAACCATCAGCGACTGAGCGATATGGCAGACAACAAGGCGCATATATTGATCACGGTTAACTCTATCATTATCTCTGTCTTATTAAGTATCCTGCTTCGCAAGCTGGAAGAGTACCCATATCTCACCATACCAGTAGTTTTATTGCTTTCTGTTTGTGTGATCACCATGGTTATATCTATCCGTGCAACCAGGCCCACTATACCACAAGGCACTTTTACCAAAGAGGATATTGAAACAAAAAAGGTGAACCTGCTTTTCTTTGGCAACTTTTATAAAATGAGCCTGGAGGAATATACATGGGGTATGCTGGAGGTGATGAACGACCGGGATTACTTGTATGGCAGCCTTATCAAAGATGTGTACTCACAAGGCGTAGTGCTTGGGAAGAAATACAAGCTGCTGCGACTGGCGTATAATATTTTCATGTTTGGAATAGTGATCTCTGTAGTTGCATTCGTTGGCGCTACGTTGTTATACTCAGACAACTCTTTCCTGGCTAAATAGGTTAAAACTACCGCATGTCACAATTTTTCAACCGGGATATTAGTTGGCTTTCGTTCAATGAAAGAGTTTTGCAGGAGGCTGCGCGTGAAAACGTACCGCTACAGGAAAAGATCAACTTCCTGTCTATCTATTCTTCCAACCTGGATGAATTTTACCGGGTGCGTATTCCGTCACTGATGGCTTTCCTCCATTTTAAACATTACAACGAAAAAGAGAAGGAAGAAGCTGCAACAGCGGAACAGGTATTGCAGGAAGTAAACAAGATCATACTGAACCAGCAAATGCTGTATGGCAGCATTATACGGGAGGTTATTATTCCTGCACTTGCAAAGCACAACCAGGTTTCTATATACAATACGCCCATACCGGAAGCTATCTATACAGAAACGGATGCTTACTTCTATACACAGGTATTGGCTTTTTTGCAACCGGTGTTTGTTTCTGACAAGCAAACATTTTTCCCGGAAAATAATCACCTATACTTAGCGGTACAGTTGGAGCGTCATGGGAAAGAGAAAACAGCTATTGTAAATATCCCATCACAGGAGTTGCCCCGTTTTTTTACCGTAGACAAAAACGGGAAGCATTACATCGTAGTGCTGGATGATATACTCAGGCGAAACCTTGCATTCATCTTCCCTTCTTATACCATTTTGCATTGTTACAGTTTTAAAGTAACAAGAGATGCAGAACTAAATATTGCAGATGAATACAGTAAGGATATTGCAGATACGATAGAGGCCCAGATACGTAAACGTGATCTTGGGTTCGCTACACGTTTCCTGTATGAGCCGGGTATGCACATACGCGCGTTGCACACGCTGTTGCAATATATGGGCCTTACAGACGCCAATATTGTAACCGGTGGCAGGTATCATAATTTGCGCGATCTGGGCGGGCTACCCGTTATACCATTTGAGGGAAGTAAGTACGCCACATGGAAGCCTCACCTGCCTGCGATCAATAGCAGCGCAGTTTCCATCTTTACACAACTACAGGAAAAAGATATTGTACTACACGTACCATATGAACCGTACGACACAGTCCTTCGCTTTTTTAATGAAGCGGCTATAGACCCTGATGTAACGGAAGTATATGTAACGCTGTATCGTGTAGCGAATGATTCCCGCATTGTACATTCTTTGATCAGTGCTGCAAGGAATGGTAAAAAAGTAACTGCATTTGTAGAGTTGAAGGCCCGTTTTGATGAAGAGAATAATATTAACTGGGCAAAGGTGATGAAAGCTGCCGGTGTTAAGATCATTTACAGTATCCCTGAATTAAAAGTACATGCAAAAACAGCGATGGTAAAGCGGAATGCTGGCGACAGGGTACAATATTTCGGTTTACTTTCTACCGGCAATTTCAACGAAAGCACTGCACGTTTTTATACAGATCATATTTTATTTACCACTCATGCAGGGCTCACCAGAGAATTAGAATTACTTTTTCTATTCCTGAATTACAGGGAGCAGGCGAAGAATTTTCCCGAGCTGCAATTCAATGAATTATTAGTTGCACAGTTCAACCTGCAAGGTCGCTTCCTGTCATTGATAGACCGGGAAATAAATAATGCACAGCAGGGAAAAGAAGCGCATATTATCATTAAGCTGAATAACCTGGAAGAAGAGGTAATGATCAATAAATTGTATGAGGCATCTAACGCAGGCGTTAAGATACAATTGATCGTACGTAGTATTTGCCGTATCGTCCCAGGCATTGATGGCTTAAGTAAAAACATTACTGTTACACGCATTGTAGATAAATATCTTGAACACGGACGTATTTTTTATTTTCACAATAACGGTTCTCCCGATTTATTTATGGGTAGCTCCGATTGGATGAACCGCAACATTTATCATCGTATAGAAGTTTGCTTCCCGGTATATGATGCCGGCATAAAACAACAATTGATAGATATACTGCACTTGCAATTAGCAGACAATGTACAAGCTGTACATATAAATGCACAGTTGCAAAACGTACCGGTTCCTTCCAGTGAACCAAGAGTAAGATCGCAGGAAGCAATATGGGAGTATGTAGGGAAAATTGTTTAATTGTTGTATGATTAAATTGTCTTTGTATGAAATCACTCAATAGCCCAACAATTTAACCATACAACAATGCAACAATCAATTTATCCTCAAAAAAGAAAGCGGCTCATAAAGCCGCTTTCTTTAACAATAGAACAATTCTATACTGCAATAATTTTAATTCATCACCACATACTCACCTTTCTTATTCACAGATATAAGCGGCAATTTTTTTTCTTTCTCAAAGTATTCATATACTTCTTTCAGTCTGTCAGCAAATACCTGTAATGAAGGATCGTCTTTAGCCAACTTAGTAAGAATATCTACACTCTTAGGATTGCTGAAGCGAACAGGATAAATGTGTACTGGTATAAAATCCTGTCCTGCCGCTTTTGCATTAGCCGCAAGAATATACACTTCTTCTATCTGTTCATCGCGGATTGGGATACAACCGGTAGTTACACAACTGCCATGAATGTAAATATCACCGCCCGGGCGAAGAGAATCACTCAAAATTCTGTCGGATGAGTTGGGATAATTTAAACCTAAAGCCAGGTGATAATTGCTTTTAGGATTGAACTGATTTACATAATAAAAGCCTTCCGGCACCTGGTAATCGCCTGCTATACGCTTAGGCCCCAGGCTACCGGCCAGCGCACATACTTTATATGTCTTAAATAGTTTGTACTGCTCTGAAGAAGAGTTGCGCACCCACACTTCCAGTTGGCTATCGTATTTAAAAGAACGGATATAGATCTGCTTCGCAGGCCATTGCAAACCTGCTGTCTGAAACTGTCGCTTTAGTGTATCCTCCTTCAGTTTCAATGCATACGCCACACGGGGATATGACTTTTGAAAGTCGAAAAAAGAGGCTTGCCCGAAAGAATAGGAAATGATAAAAACGGCTGCTAACGTCGATAAAATGCGCTTCATGTGCCCGAAATTATTCAATAATGGGGTGACAGCCATGGGGTAGACGTTAAAATTTATTTGAGGTGTAAGGCCTGAAGTATGAGGTTTAAGGCAAAACACAAGGCAAAACACCTTAAACCTCACACCTATAACCTTATTCCTTATAGATTTCCCCTTGCCTCCTGCTCGCGCTCAATGGCTTCGAACAAGGCTTTAAAATTGCCCTTGCCAAAGCTTTTGGCGCCCTTGCGTTGGATGATTTCGAAGAAAAGTGTAGGCCTGTCTTCAACAGGTTTGGTAAATATTTGTAGTAAGTAACCCTCGTCATCCCGGTCCACCAGTATGCCCAATTCCTGCAGCGGTTTCAGGTCCTCGTCTATTTTACCTACACGGGAAAGCAGGTCTTCATAATAACTGCCCGGTACGGTCAGGAAATCGACGCCCCTGCTGCGTAATGCAGTAACCGTCTCCACAATATTGTTCGTCGCCAGTGCTACGTGCTGCACTCCTTCCCCATCATAGAAATCCAGGTATTCCTCTACCTGCGACTTCTTCTTCCCCTCTGCCGGTTCATTGATCGGGAATTTTACATAGCCATTGCCATTGCTCATTACCTTACTCATAAGGGCAGAATATTCCGTAGAAATATCATTGTCATCAAATGAAAGAATGTTGCGGAAGCCCATTACATCTTCATAAAACTGTACCCATTTGTTCATCTGGTTCCAACCCACATTACCTACACAATGGTCCACATATTGCAGCCCTGTTTCCGCAGGGTTGTAGTAAGGCGTTTCCCACTTTCTGAATCCCGGCAGGAAAGGGCCGTTATAGTCTTTACGCTCTATAAACAAATGCACTGTTTCACCATAAGTACAAATGCCGCTAACAACAGCTTTGCCAAACTCATCCGACATTTCCGTCGGCTTCATATAACTTTTAGCTCCGCGCTTCGTTGTCTGTTCCCACGCATCCGTAGCATCATCCACACGCAGCGCCAGAACTTTTACGCCATCACCATGTTTGTGTACATGGGTTGATATTTCATGGTCCGCCCGCAATGGCGTGGTTAGTACAAACGTGAGCTTATTTTGCCTGATCACATAGCTCACTTTATTTTTTACACCTGTCTCAGGGCCGGCATATGCCAGGCTTTGAAAGCCAAAAGCTGTTTTATAAAAATGCGCAGCCTGCTTGGCATTGCCTACGTAAAACTCAATGTAATCTGTGCCTTGCAAAGGCAAAAAATCAGTGTTGTTGATAGGATGTTGTGTTGACCTCGTTAAGGTTTCCATGTTAAAAAATTTTAACCCAGCACACATGCGTATAGCAGGTTTGCTATGCACAGGCATGTCTGAAAAAACAGGTAATTAAAAAATGGCAGATTGCTCTTACAACGGGTAAATATTAGTTAACGCGGCTACGAATTCATGGCAAGCGCTTCCATCAACAAGGAATAGTCAATACGCCTGTCGGCAAATATCTTATGTGGATAGTCAGGAAGCATCGTTGTATAAATGTAGCAAAAAAATAGAATGAGGCAGCTCTTTTAGCATTTTGTCCGGGTGTTTTTCCTACCTGCTCAATACAAATGCGTTAAATTACCCTTGCGTTGAAAAAAGAGCGCTCCAAAGGGGTTTCAGCCGAAAGAAAAAACCAATTTTTGGGCAAATTTTTCACAAATTGCGGCATCTTTCACAAAGCGTGACTATGAACCAGAATTATCCTCAGAAAATTGGCATTTTAGGCGGCGGACAATTGGGCCGTATGCTGTTGCAGGCGGCAGCTAACTATGTAGTGGAAACGTATGTATTGGAAAATGACGAGCATTGCCCTGCTGCGCATCTCTGCCACCATTTTGTAAAGGGTAATATCCGTGACTTTGACACGGTGTATCATTTTGGTAAAAACCTGGATGCGATCACCATTGAGATAGAGGACGTAAACATAGACGCACTGGATAAACTGCAAAGCGAAGGCGTACGCGTATATCCGCACCCGTCGGCTATCCGTACGATCAAAAACAAGATCACTCAGAAGCAATTTTATAAGGAGAAGGAAATTCCGACTGCCGCATTTGTTATTACAGAAAATAAAGCAGCGCTGGCACAACAAGCAGCTTTCCTGCCTGCCGTGCACAAAATTGGCGAAGGTGGTTATGATGGCAAAGGTGTACAGGTAATAAAGAGTGAGGGGGAATTTGACAAAGGCTTTGATGCCCCTTCTGTGTTGGAGAAGATGGTGAATATGGATAAAGAAATAGCGGTGATTGTAGCGGTGAATGACAAAAAGGAAACAGCCATCTACCCTTCTGCCCAAATGATCTTTGACCCATATCTGAACCTGCTGGACTACCAGTTAAGCCCAGCCGACCTGCCTCAGCAAGTTCTTTGGAAAGCAGAAGCAATTGCGCTAAAAGTAGCAAAAGAGTTAAACAGCCCGGGCTTGTTTGCGGTAGAACTATTCATTGATAAAAATGGCGATGTGCTGGTAAACGAAACAGCGCCTCGTGTACATAATAGCGGTCACCATACGATAGAAGCCAACTATTGCAGTCAGTATGATATGCTTTGGCGCATTATGCTGCAATACCCGCTGGGCAATACTGACCCTATATTACCTTCTGCCATAGTAAACTTATTAGGCGCAGAAGGCCATTCGGGCAACGCATTTTATGAGGGGCTGGATGATATACTGAAACTGGAAAATGCTTTTGTACACTTGTATGGCAAAGTACAAACGAAGCCGGGCAGAAAAATGGGGCATGTGACTATTATGCACCGCGATAAAACAGAATTGGTGTATCTATCGAATAAGATCAAGCATACGCTGAAGGTGGTGACGAAGGGATCGTGAGATGTGAATGTGTGAGTTGTCAATTGTGAGTTGTGAGTGAGGTGAATGGTCAAAGCTTTTGAGTTCATTATTGATGGCAAGCATTATTGAATGGTATTATTATCGGATCAAGCTTTTCATTGCAAGAAAAAAGTATCGCAAAGGACACAGAGAAGCGCAAAGAACGCAAAGTATAGTATCGATTTTCATTGTTGTTTGATTTATCAAACCAAATAAATAAGCATATTGGATGTAAGCAGGTTTTTTCAATTATTTACATCGTACATCTAACATCATACATAAAAATACTATGAGCGCACAAGTACAAGTTGGAATCATCATGGGCAGCGATAGCGACCTGAACATTATGCAGGACGCGGCGGCTGTATTAAAAGAGTTTGGAATTGCGTTTGAACTGACTGTTGTATCCGCACACCGCACGCCGCTACGTATGATCGAATATGCGCAGCAGGCGGCAGCGCGCGGCCTGAAAGTGATCATTGCAGGTGCTGGCGGCGCGGCACATTTGCCGGGCATGGTTGCTGCTGTAACAACCTTACCGGTTATTGGTGTGCCGGTTAAATCGTCTAACTCTATTGATGGTTGGGATTCTGTATTGTCTATTCTGCAAATGCCAAATGGCGTACCTGTTGCAACAGTAGCGCTGAATGCAGCAAAGAACGCAGGCTTGCTGGCTACACAGATCATCGGCTCACACGATGCAGCTATTGCAGCTAAGATGAAAACATACAAGCAACAAATGAATGATACAGTGATAGAGAAGGCGGATAAATTAAAGAAAGACTGGCCGAATCAGTTTGACAAATAAATTGTTGAATTGTTATATGGTTACATTGTTATAAAGAAGAAGCCGCTTGGTACCAAGCGGCTTCTTCTTTATGTGACTTATTCCTTTTTTTAATCCTGACAGGTCTTAAAGACCTGTCAGGATTTCTACTCATTGGTTCGTGAAGACACGCACCAAGGCGATAGAAGGAAAAAAATAATTTCAACAATTTAACCATCTAACAATTAAACAATCCAACCATCTACTCCAATATCAGCACTGCAAATTCTTGCTCCAATGTCAATGATTTTTGCAATAGCAGATCTATAAAAGCCCTTCCATATTGTGCATAGAATCCTGATAAATTTTCTACACGCTCCTGCAAGTTATTATTCGGGAATAATGCCTGTTTCAGGTTTTGTAATTGTTGCTGCTCCTGGCTAAACTTCCGTCTTTCAGAGCGAAGCATTTTTTTCTCCAGCTCTTCTAATCGCTTAACAGTTTTTGTTTGCAATGCTGCAACATGTTGTTGCAACGTAGCATCAATGACAGACGCGCGGTCGCCTATAATGGTGTATAGTTCTTTCACTTTTTCCAACTCACCATTCAGATGCGTTTTATGCGTGCTGTGTATCTGCACTATTCTATTCATCACATCATGGTCGTTCAAAAATATATCTGTAAGTGAAAGACCTGTTTTCTCCAGTTTATGCAGCCATGTTCTGTTTGTTACAGCAAACGAATTACGCAGTATTAATACGGGGTAAGGAACATTTGCGGCGGCAAACACATCTTTTAATTCCAGCCAGTAAGCTAACTCTCCGCCACCGCCAATGAAAGCAATATTAGGTAAAATCGTTTCCTGGAACACACCACGCAAGATCACATTTGCACTAAAGCGCTCTGGATGTTGCGCCAGCTCTTTTCTTATTTCTTCTTTGCTCCATTGCTTGCGCAACGCTTTTACCTCATACACATCATTCGCCAGTTCTATACGCTCACGTTTATCATCTAGCAGGTAAAACAAGTTGATGTCCCTGCCACCTGCCTGTACTTTATAATGCGCTTCAAGTGCAGCTAATGTTTTACTCACCGCTTTATGAGAGAACGCTTCGGACAATTCTTTCTCCACCACGCCATTGAATGCACGTTTCAGATTAGCATTGTCAGGAATAACCGTTACCAGCCCGTATTGTCCAAAAAGTTCGTTTACTGCATATAAGGTAGACTGCTGTATTGTTTGCCCCTCCTTATACGCTTCACGAAATATCTGGATGATCTCTTTGCCAAACGGATAAATACCTAGCTGCCCTTCCATCTCCTGTAACAAGGCAAGAAAAGCCTTATCTACTTTCATACGCCCTACTGCACCGGTCTGCTTTGTTTGCCATGTATAGGCTCTGCCATCAATCTTTATAGAACCCAGCTCATCCAGATCAGCATCTTCACTCCCCATATAAAACACCGGCACGAAATTGCTCTCCGGGAATTGTTTTGACAACTCCGAAGCCAGTTTTATAACATGCAGTATTTTATAAGTAAAATATAAAGGGCCGGTAAAAATGTTAGGCTGGTGTGCCGTAGTAATAGTGAAGGTATTAGGCTGTGCCAGTAGTGCAATGTTTTTTTGAACCGCTGCTGTCTCTGGGAGAGGTTTATACTGCGCTGCCAGTTCTTGCGTAAGCAAAGCCCGGTCAGTTGCAAAATTCTTCCGCGCAGCTATCGCGTCTTTTATTCCTTCCAGTGTGGGAGTGTGCAGGTAAAATGGTTTTAACTGCTCGCTCTTATTCAAATAATCCAATACAATCTTAGAAAAATATCCTGTCTGCTGATACGGTACAAGAGTACAATTCGCTTCCATACGCCCAAAATGAATTATAGGGCAAGTTAGCAATTCTTACAACAAACGGGTAACCGTTTAACATATCCGGTTAACGAAATGTGGAAAAGGGGGGAATTGCTGAATGGATAAATTGTTTAATTGTTATATGACTGATTGCTACCAGAACGATTAAACAATTCAACCATATAACAATGAAGCAACTATTTTATTATACCACTTCCCCTTCCAGGTCGTAGTCGTATGCTTTGGTGATCTTTACGTTTACAAACTCGCCGATCGGGAGTTTTTTGGAAGATTGTATAACAACTTCGTTATCTACTTCTACGCTGTCAAATTCAGTTCTGCCAAGGTAGCGGCCAGCTTCTTTTTTATCAACCAGTACGCGGTAAACATTACCTACTTTTTCCTGGTTTTTCTCAAGGCTTATCTCCTGTTGTACTTCCATGATCTCCTGCGCACGTCTCTGCTTTTCTTCAGCAGGTATATTATCTTCCAGGTCGTAGGCAGAGGTGCCTTCTTCATGGCTGTAAGTGAAAATACCTACGCGGTCAAAGCGCATTCTTACTAAAAAATCTTTCAGCTCTTCTACGTCTTCCAGCGTTTCACCAGGGAAACCGGTGATCAATGTGGTACGCAAACAGATACCCGGATTCTTTGCACGGATCTCTCCTATCAGCTCTTCTATTTCTTCACGTGTAGCCTGCCTGCGCATTGCCTTCAGCATATTGTTGCTGGCATGCTGCAGTGGCATATCAAGGTAGTTGCAGATGTTGCTACGTTCACGCATTACATCCAACACTTCCATTGGGAATTTATTAGGGTAGGCATAATGCAAACGGATCCATTCGATCCCTTTCACATCAGACAATTTACGCAACAGTTCATCCAGCATTCTTTTCTTATACAGGTCCAGACCATAGTAGGTCAGTTCCTGTGCAATCAGCATAATCTCTCTCACACCTTTCTTAACCAGCTCTTCCGCCTCTGCTACCAGCGATTCGATAGAGCGGCTTACGTGTTGCCCACGCATCAATGGTATAGCGCAGAAGGAACAGGTTCTGTTACAACCCTCGCTTATTTTCATATAAGCATAGTGCTTCGGCGTACTTAGCATACGCTCGCCTACCAGTTCTGCTTTATAGTCTGCTTCAAATTGTTTTAGGATCAGTGGTAGTTCCAGCGTACCAAACCAGGCATCCACTTCCGGTATTTCCGCTTCCAGGTCGCCGCGGTAGCGCTCGCTCAGGCAACCGGTAACATACACCTTGTCCAGCTTGCCTTTTTTCTTCAGCTCTACCTGGTCCAAAATGGTATTGATACTTTCTTCCTTTGCTTTGTCGATAAAGCCGCAGGTGTTCACCACTACTATATTGTGGTCCAGTTTGGTACTTTCATGCGCCACATCTATATCGTTTGCCTTTAACTGGCCGCTCAGTACCTCACTATCTACCAGGTTCTTACTGCAACCTAGGGTAATGATATTGACTTTGTCCTGCTGTAACTTTTTCGCTTTCATAATAAGGCGGCAAAGGTACGACGAGTGAGGTATAAAGCGAAAGGTTTGAGGTATAAGCTGTGATTAAAAAATAGGTTCCCCCTTTCGCCGGCCCTCACAGCTCTAACCGTACACCCTCATCATACCTTATACCTTTCTTAACATATTGGCTATACGCTGTAAATACTTTGGTACGTTTAATGTTCTGAGAGACAAAATTTTATCTATGAAACAATTAACCTTTCTAACAGCCTTTCTCTTGACTACAGGCATTTTATCTGCCCAGGAGGCACCATATAAACAGGCCCTCGGCATTAAATTTCCAGGCGGTTTTTCTTTTACGTATAAAAACTTCGTACGGCCTACGCAGAATATTGAGCTGCAGGCAAACATCTGGCAAAAGGGCTTCAGGACATCCGCATTGTACGAATTCAATTACCCCATCACTGACCTAGACGGTTTACGCCTGTTTTTTGGGCCAGGTGCGCACGTTGGTTTTTGGGCGGCGAGGTATAAAGAGCAATATAATAATAGCGCAGATATAGGTGTTGATGGCATTATTGGGGTGGATTACAAATTTGCAGATTTCCCTATTAATATTAGTGTAGACTGGCAGCCATCTATCGTACTGATAGGCAATAGTACGTTTACGCCGAATATTGGCGGGTTGGCGATCAGGTACACGTTTTAGTTTATGGGTATAGGGGTAAATGCCACAGAAACACAGAATACCTTAGCGAAGTTTTTTTAACCACATAGAAACATAGGAAGACATAGGGCACATAGAATTTATTTACACCACATAGAAGCAGTAAGTACATAGACACATAGAGGGTACACTGCGTTTTTCATCAATAGCAATCTTCTATTTATTCAAGAGAGCATAAGCACACATAGGAGAAATACTTCGTATTTCTTAGTAAGCGCTTGCGGCTTCCGGCTTCATCTCAAATATCAAATCTCAAATTGCACTGGCCTTTCAAATCTCAAATAAAAAAACAGGGTACATAAAGCATGAATAGTCTCACCCTATATACATAGAATTTCTTTACACCACATAGAAGCAGTAGGTACATAGACACATAGAGGGTTCACTGCGTTTTCATCAATAGCAATCTTCTATTTATTCAAGAGAGCATAAGCACACATAGGAGAAATACTTCGTATTTCTTAGTGAGTGCTTGCGGCTTCCGGCTTCATCTCAAATTTCAAATATCAAATCTCAAATAAAAAAACAGGGTACATAAAGCCGGAACAGTCCCACTTTATATACCCTATCTACTTTATAAAACCTTATCTACTTAATCCCTTACTTCAGAGAGGCAATCAATTTCTCATTCAACGCTACGTAATCATCGTTCTTAGCTACTTTAGCCAGCTCTATTGATTTTTTAGCAGAAGTGATAGCATCTTCTTTTTTACCCATTTTAGATAGGCAAAGTCCACGCTGGTAATATACCCAGAAAGCATCAGGGCTTTGTTGTATGGCTTTGTCAAACCATGTTAGTGCCTGGTTCAGGTCTTTACCATTTTCCATGTAATAAACCGCTGCATTGAAGTAAGGCTTATTGTCCTTGTTCAGTGCGTTGTCTATTGACTTCATTATTTTGCCATCAATGTCTGTTGTTACCGGTATGCTTACTACCGTATTTTCCCACAGTATCTCTATTGCCATCGCATTTGGTTTGATCTCATCAAACAGGATCATAAATGTCTCTATTGCTACAGGCATCTTCATTGATTTTACCTGTACACGGGCTACATCCATATCTTGTTTATAAGCAGCCGGGCTTGTTACATCCAGTTGCTTGGTAATGATCACTGTCCATTCTTTTTCGCCAGGAATAGTTAATAAACCATATTTACCTGCAGGTACTTTTTTGTCACCAATAGTAACGTCATCACCAAACGTGATCACTGTTGCCTGGTTAGCACCAGTTCTCCACACTTTACCAAATGGTACGATGTCGCCAAATATTTTCCTGCCTTTCATGCTTGGACGAGAGTAAGAAAGTTCTACCGCAGATAAACCGAAGTCTTGCTTTACTGTTTGTGTAGTACTAGGTGCGGGCGTTTTGATTGTTTGCGCCTGTGCAGTGCAAGTAATAGCGAAAGCCGCAGCAATGGCTAACAGATTTTTTTTCATAATGTTACTCGTTTTGAGAGACCAAACATACTAATGAAAAGTGAATCGTCAAACGTGAATCGATAATCGGCAATCGTGAATGAATAACTATTGCTAAATTGTTGGATTGTGGAGTTAGAAGAATAAGCTCAACAATTTAACCATTAAACAATAAAGCACTTCTCTACTATTCACGATTATCGGTTCACGATTCACGTAAAACAAAGAGGCATCTACCTTCCGGTAAATGCCTCTTGTTGTAGTTTCGGTATAACTGAATTTCGTTGCTGTTACTTTTCTGTTGGATTCTTTTTCCCTGCTAATAATTTCTCTACCGTTGCTTCTAATCTTCTTTGCTTCGTATCAGCTCTCTTTGCGCCTTCAATCCAGGACACATACTCTTTCTGGTTTGTAAAAGAAAGAGAAGAGAAAAACTCCTTTGCGCTGTTGTGCTTCGTAAAAAGAGTTTCTAACTCTACCGGAGGAACAACCAAACGCTTGTCAAAATCAACCCCGTTGATGTCGGGATTTTTTAGCTCAGAGAATGTACGAGTGCGGTTTGGAATAGCATCCAGCTTTTTAAAACGCATTGCTGTCCAAACGTGGTCTATGGCCACTTGCCTTACAGACTCATAATCGCTATCCGACAGTATTTTCCAGCTACATTCCCTGTTCAGGTCGCTGGCAATTTTACTGGTTGATTTCGGATAGGCCACCCACAACTTACAATCTTCGCCGACAGCAGGTAATACTTCTTTCAAAATGTTGCATAGCTGATTGTGATTGATCGCAAATATCAAAGCGAAATCAATCTTTTTTGTTTTCAGCAGTGGTGTAACGTTTTTTGAGAAAGAGAGTTTTACAAATTGCTTTTCGATGGAAGAAGGCAAGCCCTGTATCAACAGGTTTTTTTCATCTTTTAATTGTAATTTTTCAAAAAGATTTTGTTGCGACATGCCTCAAAAACAATTTTAAGGTGAAGAAAAACGAGAGGCAAAATTACCATTTTTAGGCCGAAATACAAGCCTTTAAACGCAAAAAAACCGCAATTTATGCGGTTTTGATATAATTTGACAGCCAAAGGCGTGTTATTTAACTGGTTTGTAATATTTTAAAGCCTCCGGCATCCATCCTTGTATCTTTTGGATACGGTCTGCATCACTTGGGTGATCGCTCAGGAAAACACTGGTATTGCTGCCTTTACTTAAAGATGCCATACGTTGCCAGAAAGGAACAGCTTCCTGTGGGTTGTACCCCGCCATAGCTGCGAAGATCAATCCATAATGGTCGGCTTCAGACTCCTGGTTGCGCGAGTTAGGTAACAATACGCCTACCTGTGCGGTAGGTGCATAGACTGCGTTGAATATGTTCAACGCTTTGGCATTGCCTCCCAATGCTACACTGCCGGCAGCCTGTAGCCCTTGTGCAAACATTACCTGGCTCATTCTCTCCCTGCTATGTCCTGCTACAGCGTGTGTGATCTCATGTCCCAATACAATGGCAAGTGCCGCTTCGTTTTGTGTAACAGGCAACAGGCCTGTGTACACGACTACTTTGCCTCCCGGCATACACCAGGCGTTCACTTCTTTACTGTCTACCAGGTTAAATTCCCACTGGTAGCCAGCCAATGCATTGCCTTGTCCTTTTGCGGTATAATATTCGTTAATAGCAGCGGCAATACGCGATCCTACGCGTTTTACCATTTCAGCATCTTTGCTGCTGGTACCATTAACGACTTTATTTTCTGAGAGAAATTGTTTGTATTGCGTAACTGCTGTAGTCTGAAGTTCTGATTCTGACACAAGCGATAGCTGGCTTCTCCCCGTAATAGCGTTACGGGTACAAGCTACTGCTGTCGCAGCCACAATCACAGCAAAAGCGAATGGTCTAATTGACATAGGTTTAGTTTATTTATGAGTAGGGATTCAATATTTATACCAAAAACTAATCATTACCTCTTCTGCGCTCACGGCGTCTGTCCCTGTATTTCAGGATAGGCACTTTACTCTCTGTACCTTTTAGCAGGCGGTTAATATTTTTCTGATGTGTAAGCACTACAAGCAATGCAACAGCTATTGCAAATACGCGGTACAATGGCTCTTTTTCATTAAAAATAAAGAGGATAAATACAGCGAAGGCTACACTTGCCAGGATAGAACTCAGGGATACAAAACGTGTAAGATATAATACAAGCAGGAATACGGCTACGCAACAGCCAGCTACAGCCGGTTGTATGGCGATAACCATTCCAAATAAAGTAGCTACTCCTTTACCTCCTTTAAAGTTTGCCCATAAAGGAAAGATGTGCCCCAGCACAGCAGCAAGACCAAGGCAGATCATAAAGTTTGTTCTTGCCCATTCATTGTCCGCGCCCATGTAGTGAGACGGTAAAAATCTATATAAAGCCGCTGCTGCTACGCCTTTCAATACATCCATTACCATTACGAATGTGCCCCATTTAGAGCCAAGTACACGGTATGTATTTGTTGCGCCGGCATTACCACTGCCGTAGTCGCGGATGTCTATGTCAAAAAAATGTTTACTTACCCAAACTGATGTTGGAATTGAACCAATACAATATGCTGCGATTATTAAAATCAATTCATTCATGGGAGCCTGGTTAAAGTTGGAGAACAAATATAAGGGCATTCTCAATATAGAACGCGCTTAAGCCCTGTTTATTATGCAGTTAGGCTGATTGAAACAACATACAGATCCATTTATCCCTGTAAATAGTGGTCACATGCCTTACAGGGTATAACTCCGTGGCTATCAATATGTCTTTCTCATCCCCTTCCAATAAGCCGCTGAGCAAAAGGTAACCAAATTCATGCAGATTGCTGGTTAAAAGTGGTAAGTTGTTAATTATGATGTGCTTATTGATATTCGCCAAAATAATGTCAAATTTCTCTTTTGTGTCCGCATCCTGGGCTTTGGCGATAGTAATGTGAGAACATTGATTGGATGCAATATTTTCCAGAGCATTTTCTATGCTCCAGTCGTCATTATCTATTCCCAGGATCCTTTTAGCGCCTAATTTTTCTGCCAGCACAGCCAGTACGCCGGTACCCGTTCCAAAATCAAATACAGTCTTGTCTTTAAAGTCCAGCGCTCCCATTTGCTGTATCATCATATAAGTGGTGGCGTGGTGCCCTGTTCCAAAACTCATTTTAGGCGTGATCACTATTTCGTGCTTTACCCCCTCTACCGGTTGGTGGAAGGATGCCCGGATGGCAACAAAGTCATCTACCACTACAGGCTCAAAACCAGATTCCCATACGGCATTCCAGTTTTGCTCATCTATTGTTTCTGTAGTATAGGTAAAGCCATGCTGATCGCGCAGCTCGTTTAATATATCTTCATCAAACAGGCTTTCTTCAATAAAAGCTGCTACAGCTTTTGATTGTTCTTCAAAACCTTCATAACCCTCTGCAGCCAACAAGGCAATTACTATTTCATTTTGCTCCTTGTCATTTGTTGCAACAGTTACCTGTATATATTTTGCCATGGCGCAAAGATAATGTTATGTACGATGTTAGATGTACGATGTAAAAAATCAACAACAGTTAAATAATTGCTTAATGGTTATATGGCTAAATTGTTGGATTAACAATTTAGCTATGCAACAATTTATCAATATCCCTCAACCACTTTGGAAACATATTTGTTTATGTTATACAGGTTCTGTACTTTTTAGATAACTTATAACCCATGTTACATCACATTCATTTTGGCGGCATCATTACGATCATCATCGTTGCGGCTTATATATTGAGCATATTCTTTGGCCTCCTCATTATTTCACAGAACAGAACGCCCGCTAAAACGCTTGCCTACCTGATCCTCTTTTTTTCATTGCCAGTTATAGGTATTCTTATCTACTACATTTTTGGTGAGAACTACCGGAAGAAAAAATTATACAAGAAAAAATATTTGTCCGACAGAAAAAGTTTTGACCGGTATTCGGCCTACCTGATCCGTTTGTCTGAGGAGATCATTAAAGATCATGTAGACCAGTTGCGCGGCAGCGAACAAATAGCGCGTATGATGCTAAACGATAGCCGCCTGCCTATTTCTATTAATAACAATGTGGAATTGCTGATCAATGGTGAAGAAAAATTCGCCAAACTATTTGAAGAACTGGAAAAAGCTGAACATCATATTCACCTGGAATACTACATTATGGAGCAGGGACATATAACGCTGCGCCTGAAAGATATTTTAATACGCAAGGCAAAGCAAGGTGTTGCTGTGCGTATGATGTATGACGACTTTGGCACGAGTATAAAATATAAGCATTTACGGGACTTAAAAAAAGCCGGTGTGCAGGCTATGCCTTTTTATAAGATCATCTTCCCTATTGCTTCTAGTCGTCACAATTACCGTGATCACAGGAAGGTGGTGATCATAGATGGCAAGCGAGGCTTTACTGGTGGCATCAATATGTCAGACCGGTACTCCAATGAATTTATAGCAAAGAATAAAATGTACTGGCGCGATACGCACCTGTTTATCGAAGGGGATGCAATCAAACCTTTGCAATATCTTTTTTTCCTGAACTGGAATTTTTGTTCGAAAGAAGAGCTACCCGTTACGCATGATTACTTCCCTGACCACACCGTAAAAAGCAATCAACTGGTACAGATCAGCTACAGCGGGCCGGATAGTGACCGGGCAAGTATTATGATGAGCTATTTTGCCGCGATCACAAAGGCAAAACATTATATCTATATTTCTACGCCTTACTTTATTCCAAACGAAAGTTTATTAACGGCTTTGCAAACAGCGGCATTGGGCAAGGTAGATGTAAGACTGCTTGTGCCGGGCGTATCTGATTCTACATTTGTAAATGCAGCAGCACACTCCTATTATGAAGACTTGTTAGAAGCAGGAGTAAAGATCTATTTGTATCAAAAGGGATTTATGCACGCCAAAACGATGGTGTCAGATAATTGCCTGTCTATGGTTGGCTCTGCCAATATGGACATCCGCAGTTTTGACCTGAACTTTGAGTTGAATGCAGTGGTATATGACAGGAAGATACACGATGGATTAAAGGCTGTCTTTATGCGTGATCTGCAAGACAGCGTAGAAATAACATTGGAAGAATGGAGTAAACGCAACCGGTTAAAAAAGCTGGGCGAGTCTACTGCCCGTATTTTCTCTTCTATCATGTAAAATAAAAAACCGCCAGCTTTCGCCAGCGGCCCTTAGATACATGAGAGAACAAAGGTATTTGTTGCTCTTAATAGACAATCCATTCAGGCAAAAAGCCTATTGAAATGCCAGCAAGAGTCAAAAAGCCATTAGTAGAATCTAGTGCATCAAAATATCCTCCACTAGTAGGTTCAGGAAATCCCGCAGGTTGCGGCCCATCATAAAATAATTTATATGCCCAGGCCGGGCTTACAATCATAACTTCCCCTATTTTAGGATTCCCGTCATAGTATAACAAATCAATATAAACAGTGAAGAAATTTACATCCGACATTAAAAGAGGCGGATTGTTGATTGTATAAACGTTTAAGTAATAAGTCAAGATCGCTGTCTGCTTAGCAACATTATTTAATGATGCCCAATTGGAATTTGCTGCAACTGCACCTAAAATAATCGTATTAAATTGTTGCAGATAATTATGAGCATTGGCTACATCAGTTTTTGTGCTTGAGTTATCCAATCCCAAAATAGCTAACAACTTAGGCAATTCGCCTTCTGGATGCTCTCTCTTTCCAGTACAAAGAAATGGCCAACGTTCACAATATGATTTCTGAGGCTCTTCACTAGGTGGAGTTGCATCAGTACAACTTAGGCAAATATTACTCCATACGCATTCATGTAGTTGCTGTAATGCGCCATCGTCAGTTGCATGATTTTGGAATTCGCTAAAACAGGCACCGGTTCCGCCATTGTCAACATTACTTACATCTGCAAATATTTTCTGTCGAATTCCTTTTAGTTCCTGTTTACCTTTTATTCCTTCACTTGGCTTTGAAGAAGACTGTGATCCTTCTTTACCACAAGAAAGTATAATAAAAAGAGTGCATGCTAAAAAAAGCATTTTTTTCATAGTGTTATATTTTTTAGAGTTTAGAATTGAAAGCCATGCATAAAAATATGCATGGCTTAATAGACAATTATCTTGGTCTCCAGCTTATCCATGCAAGCGCATCAGATACGCGAACCATATCATAATTTTTACCAGAAGAAGAAGTCGGGATCAAATACCAGTTTCCTACGCTGCGCGTACCACTGACTGCATAGAACACAATACTCCTCGCTAGGTTCATAGAATAGGATAGTGTTCCGGCAGCACCAGTAAATGTGCCTGCAGCACCGTAGTAAGCGAATGTTGCAATACCTCCATTTATCACAAGAGGGCGGTCATTTACAAAATATGCAGCACTAGATAAAGAAGCACTGTTTATAAATGTTATAAAACCGTCGTAGGGGTTAGCAGCACCAAATACACCTGCACCGCCATACCATAATTGTGCAGCTCCTTTTGTAACTGCTGTAGCACCTGCACTGGTAACATTTCCAAACTGGCAATAGTCATCAACACCGTTCAGGTGAAATGCTTTATCCGTTACCCAGCAACCATTGAAATTAAGCGACATCTGATTATACCAGTTTTGTGCGGCACTTACATCCAGCTTCAAAGGAACAATAGACGGTGTTAGCGTAATGGTAGGTACATTTACACCTATCAAACCTGCATTTGGTGTAATGCCAGTAACAGTAACATTCCCACTTACAAACGGCGTAACAAAAACAATGTTTCCATTAAAATCTATCCAGAATGTTGTTCTGAAGGTTTGCTGATTACCAGAACCATCTAACCAGTTAAAAGCAAGTGCTTTGTTGAAAAAGTCTATCGCTGGTAGTTCATACAATGTAGCACCAATGGTAAATCTTTGCCAGTAGGTTAACAACTTAGCTTTGAGTGCCGTTAAGTTTATGTTAGATGCATACTGTCCGCTTTCCATGATGGTTTTCTCATCTTTTGTTGCTTTTACCAGGTAAGCTGTTGCGCTATTTTTGAGGCCAGTCAGATGAATGGTGTCACCCAACTGGTCAGGCAGCATGTTATCTACAAACATAAACTCATAGTCAGTACCCCAGCCCATTCCCGGATCAAGCGGGCTTTTGGAAACAGAAGGATCTGGATCGCAAGGCACATGAATGTAACCATAGGTATCAAAGATAAGCGTCGGACGCTGCAGGCTGCTTATTCTATAGCCTGACCGTTTAGGCACTTTAGCCTGCACTGTATCAAAGCTACCATACTGCGTTACTGTATTACTGTCATTAAACTGCATATAATACACAAAAATTGCTTTTGCACTATCATACGCTCCGTTGTTATAAGCTACGCCACTGGTCTCTACCAGTTTCCAGCCATAAGGTGCTTTGGTAAGGATATTTCTATACTGCGTTAATGCTGCGCTTAGCCTGTCATCTACCGTCTGACCTTGTACAAGGTCAACTGATTTTTTTTGACAACCTGACAATGCTGCTGCCGCTATAATTATTATATATAAGAATAGTTTTTTCATCTCAAAATGTTTTTGTTATTACTATTGATAGAAGCCTGCCAGTTTACTACGACAACTCGCCTGCAAAGCATAAAAATCAATATTCCAAACGCGTTTAAAATAATCTACCACCGCAGCTTCTTTTGCTTTAAGCGCCAGGTAAGGGGCGGATGTAGTAGTGCCTGCCTGTGTCAATAATTTTTCGTAGTTATCATATCCTGTCGGTCCGCCTTGCGCACCTACCAGCATAGAAGCGATCATTTCCACGAAGTCTTCCTGTGGCGCAGCCATAGCATAGGCAGTAATAAAGCCCGCTTTTCTTGCGTTTACGTCTGTGATATTAAACCATGTGCCGGTATAGCCACCTGTAATGTATTGGAAAGAAGCAGGAAACAATACATTCTGATGCAGGATGTGCCCAAACTCGTGGTGCATGGTGTGTATGATCTGCTTTAAAACAGCGGAGTCTTTTTTCAGCCTGCTAAACGTGTTCAACTGGAAATAAGTAATCCTTGTACCACCTTCTGCCTGTCCCAATACAATCGTACCATTTGGCTGGTATTCGGCACTTCCTGCTAATACAAATGTTTTTGGCAGGTAACGTCTCAAGAAAGCGGGGCTTCCCGTTTGTTCGTTATACGGTGGGAACGCAACATTTGTCAGCGTTTTCAGCATAGGAATTACTTTGCTCAAATCCGGCGGAACAATGTTAGCCGTAAGATCAAAGTCGGTAGGCTTCCACCTGTAATAGGCTGCAATGTTGTACGGAACAGTAAGGCTATCATAAATAAATTTATCAATAGAGTCCTTTGTCCATGTTTCTCCACCTAATCCTGCCGGGGCAGTTGTCAGCGGTGTAAAATCATCTTTTTTACACGAAGCAAAAGCTACCAGCAGTGCGATGATTAAAAAGGCAGTTTTTATGTTCGTATTCATTTTTTAGTATTTTAAGATTGCTTTAGTTAATACTTCAATTAGCTGTTATCTCGGATTTAATGGCATACCTGCTGTTGCAGCTTCCGCTGGCAATTGCAGCACTCTTCTTTTATCATCAGCAGCTATAGTTGGGCCACTCCTGCGTACCACAGGCATTTTCAACCGGAGAACATCTAACCATCTTAACCCTTCTTCGATATAGGAAACGCGTTTAAAATCCAATGTTGCCTGCACCATAGAGCTATCCTGTGACATTTTGTAGAAGTTCATAATAGAAGTAGTTGTCACTTTAGGCGCTGTAGCCGTATTCCTGCTGATCCAGCTATTCATATCCGTAATAGCATCCGGATAGTTTTTCAATGCAATATTTGCTTCTACCCTGTTTAGCAATACCTCTTCAGTAGCAAACAAAGGGAATACATTGGTATAAAACTTAGGTACGTTATAGAAGCTCGCCGTTGCACCATAAACAGTTATTGCATATGATGTACCTGTTACGTTTGCATTGTCAAACATTCTTGCACGGATAGTTTCACCCATGCCAAACCTGTAACCGTAAAAGTTAGGGCCATATGTGCTGTTTGTCTCCTGTAACAACAAGTTGGCATTTTCAGAAGAAACAGTGTACGCTTGTGCCTGATTGTAGTATGACAATGTTTTGTAGTAAACCTGGTTACGCAACAATGTTGCCGGTGCAGTTGCACCAAACACTGCACTTGAATGCGCCACTACCTGCGGGTAGTCTTTTTTAAATAGATAAAACCTTGAGGCAAACGCATGTGCAGCCTGCAGGTTAAAGTGAAACTTAGGCGCACCACCATAGATTTTTTCATCAATAAGAGGAATGCCAGCCACAATATCTTTTTCAATCATATCATAATCGTACTGCACTGTTTTACGATCATACGTAGCAAACACTTTTGTTTCTACAGTCGTAAGATATGGAACACCAGGATCGCTGGATGCAGTAGTAGCATCGTACGGTTTAGCGAAAAGTGTTACCAACATAAAGTGTGCATACGCACGACAAAGCAATGCTTCACCTTTTTGCCCCCTGTATTTAGCAGAGTCTGCATTATTGCAATAAGAGAGTGCAAGGTTTGCAGCAGCTATAGCTCTATAACAATCATAAAAATACCCGATTGGAGAATCGTCTCCTATGTTAATAGAGTTATCCTGGTAATTGTATGCCTGCAGGTTGATGCTATAACCGATCTGGTCGCCAACTACTGCAGCACTATTGCCTTTATCTTCTGCATTATCACTCATAGCCTCTGCAAAATTCATATAAGACCTGTGAGGGTATGCTGTAGTCAGCAACTGAGTAACCTGGTCAGTAGTTGTGACCACCGTTCTGTCATCAGGAATAGTAGTTAGATATTTTTCGCAACCTGCCATCGAAAAAATACATCCCAGCAGGCCTATATTGATTATTATTTTTTTCATCCTCATGCTTTTAATTAATTATTAAAGAGCTATTCTTAATGAGCCTGTAATTTGTTTGTTCACCGGTAATGCCACACCACCTGTCTGGTAAAACTCAGGGTCCTGTCCATGTAAACGGCTATCAGAGTAGATCAACCATGGGTTGTTTGCAGTAACACTAACAGAAGCTGTTTTAAAGCCAATGCGGCCAGTAAGCCTTGTTGGCAACTGATATGTAAACGTTACAGCCTTCATACGGATAAAGCCACCATCCGCTACACGGTCATGCGACCAGTTATAATTGGAATAAGGATATGCTGGTATGTTTGCTAAACCAAAATTGCCATAGTTCGTAAAGAGGTCAGCAATGGATGGTATGTTAGTCAGTTTTTCATCACCAGGCAATGTCCATCTTGCTTTAAACTCATTAGGCAATGAGGACAGATCATTATATGCACTCTGATATACCGGGCTAAGTCTTATTTTATTACCAGCCTGGTAAGTCAGCAGTACGTTTAAAGAAAACTCTTTATAACGGAATGTGTTATTCCAGCCTCCTGTAAATGTTGGGTCGGAAGGACCTTCATATCTCAGGTATTTAGTAGTAAGACTGTTCAGGTTTACTGCAAAGCTGGATACACCTGCTTCATTAATGAAAGTCGGTACACCTGCTGTATAATAGCTCTTATCCAATGGTGTGTTTGCCAGGGAAAATAATCCACGTACAGGATAGCCATTCAGTGCTCCGCCGCCTTCGCCCACTAACTTCCAGATTGCAGGCGTTTCCTGTGAGTTAGCGATTTCACTAACACCCCATCCCATTGTAAATGTGCTGGTCCAGCTATAATCTTTTTTCTGCAGTATTTTACCCATAACACTCAGGTCTACACCATGAGAATGTAAGTCAGCATAGTTTGCATACTGGTCTACCTGACCGGCTACACCCGCTGTATGGATCTGTGCTATAAGGCCAAAGCTTTTTCTTCTGTAATACTCTGGTATAATAACAAGGCGATCTTTAAAGAAGCCCATATCTAATGTCAGGTTCCATGTATAAGCCTTTTCCCATGTTAACTCAGAGTTTTGCAGTTGATCTATATAGATAGATGGCTGCTGATCTATAGGGTAAGGCCTGTTAGTCGTCATAGACTTTAAGATAGTAGTACTGTTGTTAGCGCTACCCGGGTTTGCATTCAGACCATAGCTGCTTTTCAGCATTAAGTGACTAAATACCTTAGAGTCTTGCATAAAGCGTTCCTGGTCTATGTTCCAAAGACCCGCCACTGTCCAGGTAGGTAACCATCTTGTTTTAGCAGACAACCCTAGCAGGTTAGAACCATCTTCCCTTATTGTACCTTCCAGTGTGTATTTTCCTCTGTATGTATAGTTCGCATTTGCATAAAGACCTACGAAGCGCTGATATTGGTTGTTCAGTCCGTAATAGTTCTTATTATTCTGGAACAATTGTTCAAAGTAGTAATAGTAATTATAAGGTACTGCACCATTGCCATATTGATAACCTACGCCATTGGATGTTGAGATCTGCCTGTTCAGGTATATAATTTCCTGACCAGCAAATGCTGTTAACTGATGAGTGTTTTCTTTCCAGCTATTTGAGTAAGTTACCTGGTTTCTTATGGTGTAGTTACTTAGGGTAATATCCGCACGATTGTAGAAACCACCATAAGGTAACACCACCAGTTTAGGCAAATCCGGTGTAGCAGGGTCTCTGTACAGGAATGGGTTTGCGTCGTTAATTACGCTTGTTCCATTTGCACGATATGCCTGCGCTTCGTTAGAATTTTCCTTCACTTGGTGCTCCTGTGTTGTTTTTGCATAACGCAGTGAACCCGTAAACTCATACGTTAAGTGAGGTACGATCTTATAGCTCAGGTTGCCTTTGAGCGCAAAGTCAATGATACCTGTTTTGGTAATATTATTTTTTGTCTCACTAATAATATTAAACGGCGCATAGTTCTGTGTAAAGTAATCTAATGACCCATCAGGGTTATACGCAGGCAATGCCCTAGTGGTATGTAATGCGTAAGAGAATGGGTTGAGATCGAAATTACGTGAGTAAATTCCTCTCGCTGTATTTTCATCACGATCTTCTGTACCAGGTGATTGCTGCTGACGTACAGAACCAGTAATGCCAAAACCAAACGACAACTTAGTAGATGGCGTATAGGTGTTGTTTAAATTAACGGTATAGCGTTTTACATTATCAGCAACAGTCCATCCCTGGTCGTTATAAAAACTGGTAGAGAAATATGATCTCATTTTATCATTACCGCTGGATATGCTTAAGCTATGCTCCTGTGTAAATGAGTTACGGAACAGGATATTAAACCAATCGGTATTAATATTCGCATATTGCATTAACCAGGCTTGTCTTGCTTCCGGTGTATTTTGTACAGCAAAACTTCCGTCGGCCTGTGGTGTTTGTATTAGCTGCGCCAGTTTTCCGAATATACCTGAAGAAGCAGCATTCACCATATCAGGATAATTGATATAACCTTTACGCTCCATTTCCGCATATACAGACATCATATCAGCAGAGCTCATGATATCAAAATTTGCGTAAGAAGGCTTTAGCTGCACACCAAAATTACCTGAGTAGGAAAAGACCGGTTTACCCATCTTTCCTTTTTTAGTAGTAATTACAATTACACCGTTCATCGCACGTGCGCCGTATAACGCCGCAGCAGATGCATCTTTCAGGATGTCGAATGTTTCAATGTCATTCGCATTCAACCCTGCTACAGAAGAGCCAAGTAAGGTACTTGCATCACCGCTTGTTAATTGTTCGTTGCTTACATTTATAATGTCTTCCAATACTACACCATCCACTACCCACAATGGTTTGTTAGAACCGGAGATAGACGTGGCGCCACGTACACGCACTTTAGGCGCTGTACCAAATGTACCGGATACGTTTTGTACAGATACACCTGCTGCGCGACCTTCCAGCATCCTGCTCACATCTATAATACCATCTATTTTTATACTATCCGCTTTGATTGTTACGGCAGAACCTGTAAACTTCTTACGTTCTATTCGCTGGAAGCCTGTTACCACTACCTCTTGCAAACTCAAAGATTCCTCCGTTAATAAAATGGTCATAGCAGAAGCCGATACTTTTACATCTTTTTCTTTGTAACCAGCCATAGAAACCAAAAGTGTAGCCTCGCTGCTCACATTTTTTATTTCGAATTCACCTTTATCATCCGTCACTACGCCATGCTTTGTGCCTTTAACAAGCACAGTAGCACCTTTTAGCGGTTCACCCTTTATCGCATCTTTAACTATACCATGTACAGTTATATCCGTAGGTGGTGCGGCATCGAGCTGGTCAAGGTTTTTATCCCTCGCCAGCTCGTCTTCCTTTGCTTTTTTTGCAGGATCATATTTTACAACTATGTGGTCATCTACTACTATGTAGGACAGCCCGTAGGGACTAAGTATTGTGTTCAATACTTCACTTACTTTTTTGTTCTTTATATCCAGGCTCACTTTATTGTTTACAAGCGCACTATTGCCCGTATAGGAAAAAGATACATTAGCGGCATCGCCGATCTTTTCCAGTACTTCCCGTAAACTGGTGTTTTTTACCTGTATAGATACTTTTTTCTCAAGAGCTGTCTGTGCGCTGGAATAAGAAGCGCTTAACGTACCGGCTGCACAACATATAATCGAGAGAATGAGCACAGAGAATTTCATAATTCTTCCGATTAGTTCAATGAAAATAATAGGAGGTTTTTTTTGCATACCTTTAGCAAGTTGTTGGTTTGAGTAATAGGCAAGCCGTTGCCGGTTTTCCAGGCCATGGACAACAGGTTTACCTTCAGTAAATCTTAATCAGCAATGTGGTCCTTCCGCGCCTCGGGAGGACTTTTTTTACTTTCTCAGGATGGAGTTCTGTGATGAATTAGTCTCATGGTAAGTTAGTTTGGTTTTATAATGTGTAAAATCATTGACATCCTGTTCCCGTTAATATGTAACCGTTACCGGATGGGTCTTTTTTATAATTAGCATTAATCGTTACGGCAAGCACATTCAGTATTTTCTCTATACCCTGGTTGATGTTGAAATCACCATAGAAAGTGCAGTTATCCAAGCTACCTTGTACTGAAACTGTTGTATTAAATATGTGTTGTATATCGGAGATAACATCAGGTACGTCTACACCTTTATATATAAATTTTCCAAAGCGGCGTTGTGCATAATCCCGCGCACCGGGATAGGCTTCTTTAAAAAATGAGCCTGAGTTGCTTGTGAAAATAGCCCGTTCGTCAGGCGTAAGAATAACCTGCTTCTCGGTTGCTGTTTTATTTTTCCGCTCCGCTGCAACCAATACTTTACCTGTCATAACTGTAACGGTAGCTGTGCTGGCGTCGTAAGCCTGTACATTAAATGAGGTGCCAAGCACTCTTGTGCTGATAAGATTTGTGTGGATGATAAAAGGCATTTCAGCATTGTGCGCTACTTCGAAAAAGGCACCTCCTATTAAAGATATTTCTCTTGTACTTCCCCTGAAATGTTCCGGGTAGGTCACTTTACTTTGTGGCTCCAGCCAGACTGCTGTGCTGTCCGGCAGGCGGATCATTACATGCTCTGTGGCGCCAGTAGCAGCCACTATCATATGTACCGGGTGCAACCAGTTATTGATTGTGTCCCGCATCATAAAACCGGCTATAGCGATGAGCAGGATTGCAGCAGCAGCATATTTTACAAAGGAGAATCGCCTGATTTTTGCTTCGCGGGGTTGCGAGGTGTCTGTAATGCCGGAATGGATCTTTGCCAGCAAATGCTTTTCTACATCTTGTACATTACCCAGTACATCAGTATCCCACTCCTGGGATTGCTGAAAGCTTTGATAATAGTAAAAGAGGGCCCGCTCTTCCTCAGGGGAAGCCTGGCCAGCCAAAAATTTATCAATCAGGATTAAGAATTCTCTTTTCTCCACCAGTTAGTTTTTTTACTAGTGTCAAAAAAGAAGCTTACCCCCTAAAAGAATTTCACAATTATTTAATTTTTTTTACAAAAAAAGAGCAGTAGGAGTAAAAAGGTATTGTAGTCACCTACTACAGTCCGAAGTTTTCGTAACGCAATTGTAAGATGGTTTTCCACTGTTTTAATGGAAATATCAAGCCGGGAGGCTATTTCTTTATGACTCAGCATTTCTTCCCTGCTAAGCCTGTACACTTCCTGGCACTTGCCGGGCAAGCCGGCTACCGCATTTTCTATAAGGATGTCCAGCTCTTTTTGCTGCATCATAGCCTCGGCAGAGGCAGGTGTAAACCGCTCATCCACCTTGTCATACAGCAGCTCTCTTGCTGTACCTTTCTTTATGTACCTGAATACATTGTAACGTACGGATGTTGCAAGATATGCGCGAAGTGATACGGCTATATCCAGCGTTTTACGTTTTTGCCAGATGTCGAGAAAAAGATCCTGTAGAATGTCTTCACAAGCCGCTTTATCCTTTAAAATATTATACGAGGCTGTATAGAGGTGTTGCCAGTAACGATGATAAATTTCGTCAAGGGCGGACACATCATCTTCCCGCAGCTTTTGAAGCAGCATTAACTCATTTGTATGAAGTTCTCTCATTCCAGTCAGTCTCTATTATACAAAAAGGCTAGACTAAAAATAAGGAAATATCTATTATCTCTGTGTGATCTAAAAGTTTCAACAACGGACTCAAATATATATTTTTAAATTACATACGTAATTGACAGCATAAAAAAGCCTCCCGGTATTTTCGGGAGGCTTTTTTACTTATTTTGAAACACACGCTTATGCGTTGTTCTCGTTGTTTGCCGGCGCGTCACCCTGCTGGCCTTCTCTAGGCCTGCTTTCAGGTTTTGGCATCAATACTTTGCGGCTCAGTTTGAATTTGCCTGTTTTTGGATCCAGACCAATCAATTTCACTTTTATAATATCGCCTTCGCTCAATACACCGTCCAGGTTTTCCAGGCGTTTCCATGAAATTTCACTGATGTGCAACAAACCTTCTTTCTTAGGCAGGAACTCAACGAACGCGCCATAAGGTTGAATGGTTTTTACTTTTGCTTCGTACACTTCACCTACTTCAGGAACAGCCACAATACCTTTTACCCAAGCAAGTGCTTTTTCAACACTTTCTTTGTTGCTGGAGAAGATGCTTACTTCACCAGTATTGCCTACTTCTTCAATATTGATAGTTGTACCTGTTTCTTTCTGGATCTCCTGGATCACTTTACCACCTGGTCCGATCACTGCACCGATAAATTCTTTCTCGATGATCAGTTTTACCATACGTGGTGCGTGTGGTTTCACATCAGGACGCGCTGCAGGTATGCACTCATACATTGCATCCAGTATATGCATACGACCGGCACGGGCTTGTGCAAGCGCTTCGCGCATTACATCCATGCTTAAGCCATCTACTTTAATGTCCATCTGCACACCGCAAATACCGTCGCGTGTACCTGTAACTTTAAAGTCCATATCACCCAGGTGATCTTCATCTCCCAGGATGTCTGTAAGGATCGCATATTTATTGTCAGCACTTGTGATCAATCCCATTGCTACACCACTTACGTGTTTAGGAACAGGAACACCAGCGTCCATTAATGCTAATGAACCGGCACACACAGTAGCCATAGAAGAAGAACCGTTAGACTCCAGGACATCGCTTACTACACGTACAGTGTATGCATAGTCATTACCCGGCATCATTTGTTTCAAACTTCTCATAGCCAGGTTACCGTGACCAACTTCGCGACGGCCAGGGCCACGCATTGGTTTTACTTCACCTGTAGAGAATGGAGGGAAATTGTAGTGCAAAATGAATTTTGTGTAGTCAGACTTTGCAGCGCTTTCTACCAGCAACTCATCTAGCGGCGTACCTAATGTAACCGTTGTTAATGACTGCGTTTCACCTCTTGTAAATAAAGCTGAACCGTGCGGTGTAGGTAATGGGCTTGTTTCCATTTCCAGCGGACGTACCTGGTCCAGTTTACGGCCATCCAAACGGATACGGTCGTCAAGGATCATGTTACGTACGAGTTCCCACTGCAGGTCTTCGTAATATTTTTTAGCCAGTTTTTTGTCTTTGTCTTCTACTTCTTCGCCAAGGCTTGCAACCAGTTCATCTTTCAATGCTTTGAAGGCACTGCTTCTTTCGTGTTTGCTTGTACCGCTTTTAGCAATTTCAGTGATCTTAGCACCTGCAAAAGCAGCTACTTTAGCCCTGATCTCTTCATTCTGCTCAGGTTTTGTATAATCCCTTTTTCCGGTAACACCTTTCTTCGCTCTCAGTTCTTCCTGCGCTTTGATCTGGATACGGATAGCGTCGTGTGCAACTTCCAAAGCCTTTACCAAGTCTTCTTCGCTGCACTCTTTACTTTCACCTTCCACCATCATCAGGTTTTTCTCTGTTGCGGCAATGATGAAATCCATGTCAGCCTTAGCCAGTTCAGTACGGCTAGGGTTTACAACCAACTGACCATCTATACGTGCAACACGTACTTCTGAAATGATCTCTTTAATAGGAATATCTGAAACAGCTAATGCAGCAGAAGCAGCCAGGCACGCTAATGCGTCCGGCATCACCTCTTCATCACTTGAAATAAGTGACAATAACACCTGCACATCGCACAAGTAATCTTCCGGGAATAGTGGGCGCAAAGCACGGTCGATCAAACGGCTGATCAATATTTCAGAATCGCTTAATCTGGCTTCGCGTTTGAAAAAAGAACCTGGAATACGACCAGCAGAAGCGAATTTCTCCTGGTAGTCAACAGAAAGCGGGAAAAAATCCTGCCCATCTCTTGGTTCTTTGTTGGCAACAACTGTAGCTAATATGATACAGTTGCCCTGACGTACTGTTACAGCCCCGTCAGCCTGGCGCGCTAGTTTGCCTGTTTCAATGGTAACCTCGCGGCCGCCACCTATATCAAACGTAACACTTAGTGGTTGAGATAACATACTCTAATTTTTTAATGGCATCACAGGTAATTTCGTACAAAGGCGGGAAAATATCACGCTTACCTGTTTTTATTTTAGTTTTCTTGTTCCTGATATCGGACAGGTACATATACAAAAAACTATTCCCAACCGTTTTAATAGCCAGTTGGGAATAGTATTGTACATAACCTGTAATTTATTTTCTGAGACCCAGTTTTTCAATCAATGCACGGTATCCCTGCAGGTTGTGCTTTTGCATGTAGCTAAGCAAACGCTTACGCTGACCTACCATTTTCATTAATCCACGGTGGGTAGAATAATCTTTCTTATTTGCCTGTAAATGTTTTGAAATACTAGCAATACGCTCAGTTAGAAGAGCGACCTGGCCCTCTACAGAACCTGTATTTTCAGCTTTACCGCCGTAATTAGCAAAAATTGCTGCTTTTTTTTCTTGTGTTAAATAAGGCATCTCAATAACTTTTTTAGAAACTCCCAAATGCTTATTATTATTTGGTGGGCAAAGGTAGCAAAATGAATTGGATTTTGACTTCTTTATTAAATCTTTTTGTAAATCAACTAAGAAGAAATGTAAAATTACTATTCTCTAACTGATTTGCAGCCAGTTATGAAAAAATCATTTTTCACCACTTCGTTATTTTAAATTTTAATGCAAATACATAGATCGATCTTAATTCTTTTGTTCCTATTTTCACCATCCCCCAGCCGGCTTTAAAAAACCGGTGATTCCAATAAATGAAACTAACTGAACAAAGCTTTTTTGTTCGTGTTTAAAATTATGACAACTGTTGTTCCCTTTTATTTCCGCTTGAAAGATGCTTTAAATCCATTTTCCTCGAATGGCCTAACATTGAAAACTACTGTCATAAATGAACAGCCCGGACAAGCATTTACATATAATTAGCTTTGCCATTCCATATCCCGTGGACAAAGGATATGTGTTTGACATTTTTTACAAGCTGGAAATGCTTTGTAGAGCAGGAATTCAGATCCATTTACATTGCTTCACTAATAATGAGACTACCGCCCCGGACCTGGACCAGTATTGTGCAAGCGTGCAATATTACTTCAGGAACAAGGGGCATAAGGGCGTAACAACACATTTGCCCTATGCAGTGTCCAGCAGGAAGAATGATGATCTGCTAAACAACCTGCTGAAAGATGACTATCCTATATTAATGGAAGGTATCCCCTGCACTTACCTGCTAACTGATGAGCGTTTTAAAGACAGGAAATGTATTGTACGCCTTCACCACATCGAATTCAGGCATTACCGGCATTTGGCAGATTGTGCCTATCCGCTGCTGAAGAAACTATATTATATAATGGAAAGCCGCTCCCTGAAAAAGTATGAGCGTGCTATACATACCAAGGCTTTATTCCTGGCAGTCTCACAAAAGGACGCTAACGGTTATAAGAAGGAACTTCATTGTAATAATATAAGTGTGCTGCCCCTGTTCCTGCCAGACTGGGAGGTGAAGTCCAAACCGGGAACCGGCGCTTACTGCCTATACCACGGCGACCTGAGCTTACCTACCAATGAGCGTATGGCCGTATGGCTTATGCAATCAGTTTTTAAATACCTGCCGTTTCCCCTGGTCATTGCAGGAAAAAACCCTACAACGCGCTTGCACCGTATAGCATTGCGAAACCCGCATGTTTGTATTATAGCCAACCCGGGGAAGGATGAATTGCAGGACGTAATAGAGAAAGCCCAGCTTCACATTTTGCCATCACAAAATGAAACGGGCCAGCGCCTGAAGCTACTGAATGCCCTGATCAACGGGCGATTTTGCATTACTAACTTTGGCTCAGTGGAAGGTACGAACCTGCTTCCTGTATGCCATATAGCCAATACGCCAGCCGAAATAAAAGATACGGTAAGGAAGCTGTATAATAAACCATTTACGCAGACCGATATAGACCTGCGTAAAAAGATTTTATCGAGAGAATATGATAACGAAGCCAATACCAGGCACCTGGTTGACTTCATCTGGAGTTAATAGTTATCAGGCCTGGCTGGAAAACGGCTCTACAGGCGCTGCAGTAGCGGCACTGTCGATCAACTGACCTCTTTCTGTTTTCAGCATGCGGGAAGGATACCTGTTTATCACGATAAAGTCGTGCGTTGCCATAATGATCGCCGTACCATAATCTTTACAGATCTGGAAAAGCAACTGCATAATCTCATCACTGGTTTCAGGATCTAGGTTACCTGTAGGTTCGTCAGCCAATATTAGTTTAGGAGAGTTCAAAAGCGCACGGGCTATATCCACACGCTGCTGCTCACCGCCACTCATTTCAAAAGGCATCTTAAACCCTTTGCTTTTAAGGCCAACTTTATCTAAAACGTCGTTTATTTTTTCTTCGATCAGTTTCTCATCAGTCCAGCCTGTCGCCTTTAGCACAAAACGGAGATTTTCATGCACGTTCCTGTCTGTCAACAATTGAAAGTCCTGGAAAACCACGCCAAGGTTACGCCTGAGGAACGGGACTTTTTTCCAGTCCATATCTTTCAGATCAAAACCCGCAACGGTAGTAGAACCTTCCTTCAACGGCAATTCACCATACAATGTTTTCAACAAGCTACTTTTACCAGTACCTGTTTTACCTACCAGGTACACGAACTCACCCCTGTTAATAGAAAAATTTACATTTTGTAAAACAAGGTTTCCACCCTGGTATATATTGGTATTGCGTATTGATACAATTGTTTCAGACATTTTTTCCAAATTGTTTTTTAAAGATAAAGCAAGATAATTTGAAAATGATTAAATGGTTATATTGATAAATGATTGCATTGTTATACGGTCAAATTGTTTTTGATTAGCTTTTCCAAACCTATAAGGTCTTAAAGACCTTATAGGTTTTATCGCAACAACATAAAAAGCCATTAAACATTTAGCAATACAACAATATACCTCTTAATATACAATCTCCCCGCCTTTCACTTTCAACACCAGCTCTTTTTTATCTGCTGCTTCTACCCTACCCACTACCTGCGCGTCAATGTTGAATGTCTTAGCAACATCTATCATCTTTTGCGCGGTCTGCTCATCGGTAAACAGTTCCAGCCTGTGCCCCATGTTGAACACCTGGTACATCTCCCTGTCATCCGCACCGGAGTTTTGCTGAATGATGTCAAATATTGGCGGCGCTTTAAACAGGTTATCTTTTACTATTCTTACAGGCTGTGGCAGATACTTCATACATTTTGTCTGGCCACCACCGCTGCAATGGATTGCTCCGTCTATAGCATCAAAGTACTCGGACAATAGCACTTTCATCAGTGGTGCATAAGTCCTGGTCGGGCTTAATAACAACTTGCCGATTGACAATGCATCGCCATATCCGTCTACAGCTATTGTTTCCGTCATCTTTTGTTTACCAATGTACACAACCTCATCTGTCAATGTAGGCTCAAAAGTTTCCGGGTATTGTTTCGCATAATATTTTTCCAGCACATCATGCCTTGCACTTGTAAGGCCATTACTGCCCAAACCACTGTTATATTCAGTTTCATAAGTAGCCTGCCCTGCACTGCTAAATCCTACAATTACATTGCCAGCTTTGATCTTATCGTTAGTGATCAGTTTATTTTTTGGCCAGCGTGCTGTCATAGTACCATTTACAGCAATTGTTCTTACCACATCGCCCACATCTGCTGTTTCTCCACCGAGGTAGTGAATGTTTACGCCAAATGTTTTTAGCGCATCAAAGAACTCCTGTGTACCATTTATTACATTTTGCAATACCTCGCCGGGTATAACACTTTTGTTTCTATCTATGGTAGAAGAGAATAGCAGGTTATCTGTAATGCCTATACAAAGCAGATCGTCCAGGTTCATAGCCACTGCATCCTGCGCAATGCCTTTCCAGACAGACGCATCGCCGGTTTCTTTCCAATACAGGTACGCAAGAATGCTTTTGGTTCCCGCCCCATCTGCATGCATAACATTGATCCAATCATTATTGCCACTCAGGTAATCCGGATACACCTTACAAAAGGCATTTGGATACAGGCCCTGATCCAGTTTCTGAATAGCTGCATGCACTTCTTCTTTTTGTGCTGAAACCCCTCTTTTTGCGTACAAAGACATAATTAAATGACGATTTCTATTAATAGATCGGATGAATGGACGGCAAAGGTAATAAAAGCCGACCGGAATTAGTTGCCGGTTACCAGCTAACCCGGTTAACCGGCAACTTGTAACCAACCCCATTTTCACTTAGCTTTGCGCCACTTTTATGTTAGTACACAGAGACATCGCCCATTTGCCGGTTTTCAAAAATGCCGTTATTACCATCGGCACTTTTGATGGTGTGCACACAGGGCATCAGCAGATATTGGCGCAACTGAAAGAAGAGGCTCGCGCAATCGACGGCGAAACAGTTATTATTACTTTTCACCCACATCCAAGACTGGTGGTATCGCATGGCGCTAACGCCGTACAGCTATTAACCACGCTGGAAGAAAAAATAGCGTTACTGGAAGCCGCTGGCATTGACCACCTTGTGGTAACACCTTTCAATGAAGCATTTGCGGAGCAAAGCGCAGAGGCTTATGTGCATGATTTCCTGGTAGCAAAGTTCCACCCGCATACAGTAATTATTGGCTATGACCACAAGTTTGGCAAAAACAGGCAGGGGGATTATCACCTGCTGGAACAGAAAGGCGCGGAGCTGGGTTTTGCTGTAAAAGAAATACCAGGACATGTATTGAATGAAGCGGCGATCAGCTCTACCCGCATACGCGAAGCGCTGCTACAGAATGATATTGAGACGGCGAATAAATGCCTTGGACATACCTACTTTTTTGATGGCCTGATCGTGGAGGGTAATAAACTAGGCCGCACTATTGGCTACCCTACCGCAAACCTGCAGATGGCAGAAGGCAAACTGATCCCAGGTAATGGCGTATATGCTGTAGAAGCTATTCTCACAGACGAACCCGGCATCCGCCTGAAAGGGATGATGAACATTGGCGTACGCCCTACTGTTGACGGCACCAAGCGTACCGTGGAGGTAAACATCTTTGACTTTGACAGGGACATTTATGGTAAGACACTGCGTGTTTTCATAAAGAAATACCTGCGCGGCGAACAGAAATTCAGCGGGCTGGATGGGCTGAAAGCACAGCTTGCGGAGGATAAGAAGAATGCAGCGGAAAATTTGAAAATGTGAAAATAAAGGAATTTGAAAATGGCGGCATTGTTCAATTGATTAATTGTTGAATATGTAGAATGAGAAAAACAATTCATCAATTGAACAATGCAACAATTATCCTCTACATCATCATTTTAACCACCAGCTCTTTCAGCAGATCGCCGTCTTCTGTAGCAGCATCCCCAATACCAATGCTACGCAGGTTATACTGATGCAGTAGCAACAAGGCTTTTTCCGTGCTTCTAAAGTCATAGTTGCGGATAGCGGTAAGATAGTCTTTTACAAAGAATGGATTTACGCCCAATGCGGCAGCAATAGATTTATCATCTTTGGCCGGCAAGCCAAACACTACATATACTTTACTAAAGAAATTGTACAGCGCAGGCAGGATCATCTGTATAGGCGCTGCCTTAGGGTTTTTACTGAAGTATTGAATAATGCGAATTGCTTTAGGCAGGTCTTTTTTTACCACAGCGTCCTGCAACTCGAATACGTTAAACTCTTTACTGATACCGATAAACTCTTCGATATCCTCTTCTGTTATGTTTTTTCTGCCATGCAGGTTTACGGCCAGCTTCTCCACTTCATTTTGCAAACGGCTCAGGTCGTTCCCAATATGATCTACCAGCAACAATAAGGCTTTCTGATTTATGGTCAGGCCATGCTGTATAACCATCTGGTTAGTCCATTCAGGCAGTTGATTTTCGTATAGCTTCTTTGTAGTAAAAACCTCGCCTTTCTGTTTTAAGAGTTTGGCAAACTTGGTACGCGCATCAACTTTCTTCTCTTTATAGCTTACAACAAATATGGTAGAGGATAACGGATTATCTATATACGCTTCCAGCTTTTCCACATCACGCATTTGCTGCGCTTCTTTCAACAGCACAACCTGTCTTTCGGCAAACATCGGGTAACGCCTGCAGGCGTTTACCACACTTGCCCAATCCGCATCGCGTCCATAAAACACGGTAAGATTAAACCCGGCCTCGCTTTCATTCAAAATTTTATGCTCTGCATAATTCACTACCTGGTCTATAAAATAAGACTCCTCCCCTTCGAGCCAGTATATCGGCTTGAAAGTACCTTTCTTCCATTCCTGAATTATTTTTTCCGCAGACATACGGCAAATATATAAATTGTTGCAATGCTGGATGGCTGAATTGTTAGAGGAGGAATTGCTGCATTGATTTATTGTTGAATTGTTGTGGATAGATAGCAATGTATCATTTCAATAATCAACAATTTAACCATGTAACAATTCAACCATTCTATTCCAGAACCTGTATATTAGCAAATATCCATTATCCAACAATTTAACCATATAACACTAAAACAATTTATCCTACTATGAAACGTCGCAATTTTTTACAGGCCACAGGCGCTTTACTTGGCGGTAGTACGTTGCTTTCCGCTAACGCATTTGCAGGAAAGGACAAGAATAATAAGGGCACTATCCGTTTTGCATTTATCAGTGACATTCACGTAAAACCGGGTGCAGTGCCAGAGGCCGGCATGGCGAAGGCTTTGCAACACATTCAGCAACTAAACCCGAAAGTGGACTTTATTATTAATGGCGGGGATAGCATTATGGATGCGTTAGAAGCAAGCAAGGAAAAAACACAAACACAATTTGATCTTTATAAATCTATTCTTCAAAAGGAAAATAAATTACCTGTTTATCATACGATCGGCAACCACGATATTTGGGGTTGGTTCTCTAAAGATACTTCACTCAAAGATGACAGGCTGTATGGTAAAACGTGGGTGGTAGAAACGCTGGGCATGCCTAAGCGTTACTATCGTTTTCAAAAAGGTAAATGGCACTTCATTATACTCGATAGCACACAACAAAATCCTGCAGGCGGTTATATTGGCAAACTGGATGAGGAGCAACTGAACTGGCTGAAAGCGGAATTGCCTGCAATACCAAAAGATGATTTCATCTGTATTGTTTCGCATATTCCTATCCTATCTATCTGCGCAGGCTTGTTCTTTGATAAGAATGAACCGAATGGCGATTTACTGCTGAAGCGTAACCTGATGCACAGCGATGCAATCGCATTAAAAAAATTATTCCGGCAATATCCCCAGATCAAAACTGCATTGAGTGGTCATATTCATTTACAGGATGAGGTAGAATACCTGGGCATTAACTACTATTGCAACGGTGCTATCTCAGGCAACTGGTGGAGTGGCGCATTCCAGGAGTTCAATCCTGCCTATGCAGTATTTGAGCTATATCCTGACGGAAGCAGTAAGAGATGGATAATGGAATATTGAGGTGAATGGTGAAGAACACAAAGCTGATTTGTCGTCGTGAAACGTGAATCGGCAATCGTGAATGGCTGTTTAGTATTTCAGCACTTCTGCGGCAAATATTAGCAAAGAGTCGTCCTTTTTGTCAATTGTTCCAAATTATTATATCAAAAATTGTCTCGCAGAAAACACGAAATGCGCGGAAATAATGTTCTGCGCTTTCCGGGATTTCTGCGAGCCGTATTTATGGAATAGGGTCAGTAATGCTTCTAACCTGCATGAAGCAACCCAACAACTTAACACCCTTAATTTTTATATGGCTATTCCATTTATTATTAACCTATTCTTTTTATAACTACTACGAGAGTCAATGGGATCCTAGCAGGTATCCTACCGCTATCAGGTTAGCACTCCCTTCATTAAACAAACACTCTAATTTCAATGAGCAAAAAATCATTCGTGATATTAATAGACACAAAAAAATTATCCCCTTCGAGATTTCCGGGTGGCCAGAAATGGATAACAGAACGATGGAAGAAATTAAGGTTAGAGCAAAATTGCTTGAATACACTTTTGACACAACGCATGTAATAAAAGTACATTTCACCGAAGAATCCTATTATGGTGAGTTTGTTGCCATACTCAATATATTACTAAGAGACAGACACAAACGTTATGTCTACTGTAACGACGATTTATATATTCTTGGGGCGCCAGAGCCATAAACCAGGTTGCTATTGTCATTACGACTAATATCCCTACGCTATTAATAACATAGCCACCATGAATGCACTTGTACCTCCTATTACAAGAAAAGCCACATCTTTATCTATAGCAAACATTTCTCTTATTTCTTTTTTCGACATAATAAAGAGCGTACAAAGATAAAAGATACATGGCAGGATCATGTTTATTAAGAATATACCGCTCTGACCCGCATTTGTAAATGAAGAACGCCAATTAATTACTATTTGCAACAATTCATACACAATAGTAAATGAGATACAGCTAATAAAAATTGCTAATGCGATCCATCCTATCTTTTTTCTCAAATAGAAGTAAATCACACCAACTATTAACAATATGTGGGGGGCAATAAAAAGAAAATTAGAAAGAGGCCATGAAGCAAACTCTGCAAATGAAGCGACAAGCAACCGACCATTCCTGACAAAAAGAGCAATACCAACTATGCCATATACAATTGCAATCGCCTTAATTATTTTATCCGCTGAGATCTTTTCTCTTCCAGGAAGGAATGCAGATAGTATAGATAGGCCTATATTCTGAACATTCTTTTTTACTCCTTCAAATTTGATACTCGCAGCATCTTTATATTTCTTTTCCTGTACCAGCAGTTGCTTAAGCTCTGCTATTTCAGCATCTGACAATTGCCGCCGTTCCAATTCCTTTTTTGCAGCAGCTATTGCCTGTGGCAGATAATCATTTTCATTTTCAAGTATATCTATCAGATCCACATTCTGTATTATCTGATACTTTTCGCTGAATTCATTGATTGAGTCCATAATTATGTTTAGGGTTTAAGCCGCAAATATGCGCATATTCAATAACACCTCCGCGCATTTTTCTGCGAGCTATTTAACAATGTAAAGGCAAATCCCTTTAACAATATAACAATTCAACCATGTGACAATCCAACAATTTACACCACAATCACATCTTCATCCCGCAGCAGCGCCATATTCCTGAACTTTAAAACCACATTGCCCACCACTACCACATCGCGCTGGCAATAGTCTACGATTCGAGGCAGGTCTTTTTCTTTGTAGTAAACATCTTTTACCATGCTACCATCCATATCTGTCTTGGATGTAGGAATGCCTAGTACATTGGCTAGCAGGTGAAGAGATATGTAGTTTTTATAATCTCCGAATTTCCACCATTGCAGGGTATCCACAATACGAACCTCCCAGGGCTTAGCTGCATGCAATTGCAGATATGACGGCAATGGAACGTTATTTACGATCATGCGCCTGCACAGAAAGGGTATATCAAACTCCTTTACGTTGTGGCCGGCAAACTGCAATTGGTTATTATGTTTATAAAATTTGTCTGTAATGGCAATAAAATCAAGCAATACAGCCCTTTCGTCGTCACCGGACACACTCTTCATTTTCAAAGAAATACGCCCTTCTTCATTCTCAAAAAAATAAGCTGTAGAGATACAGATAACCTTACCGAACTCTGCCAGGATGCCGGCTTTTTGTTCATAAGCCTCATCCGGTGTAGTATTTTCTGGCACGGTTTTGGAAATTTTGTCCCACCAGAGTGTTTTCCAGTCAGCGGAAAGCTCCGAATAGCCCGGCGCTTGCGGTATTGTTTCAATATCTATGAGCAGCAGGTTAGCTATAACAGCGTCTTTAATCAATGAATTAGTATTTATATTTTTGAAATAAAACCAGAATCCCATGAGTTACGAAAATAACCCTTCAACGAATTCCCCACAACAGCCGCAGAGCGGCCAGAAAGATAGCCGCAAAGTTATATACGGAGCACTGATCGTGTTACTCCTTGGCACATGGGGATATATCATTTACGATAAAAGTAAATCAAAAGAAGAGTTTACACAGTTACAAACACAATTCTCTAACGTAGATTCTGCTCGCACTGCTATACAGGGTGAGTATGACGACGCATTGCGCCGCATGGATTCCCTGACTGGCAGCAATACGAAGTTGCAGGGTTCATTGGCTGAACGTCAAACAGAGATCGAGAAACTGAAATCTCAGATCAAGAGTGAGCTTCGCCAAAAAAATGGTGATCTGTCAAAAGCCAAATCTTTGATCAATGAACTGAATGGTAAGATCAATGACCTGTTAGCTGAAGTAGAGAGACTGAAAGGTGAAAACCAACAGTTGACTGCATCTAACCAACAATTGACAGTTGAGAGAGATACATTAAGCTCACAGAAACAAGTGCTGTCGCAAAACCTTGCTACTTCTGAAACAGAGAAAGAGCACTTGAATGATGTAGGTTCTACATTGCATGCTTCCAACATTAACATTACAGCGATAGACATAAAAGGCAGCGGCAAAGAAAAAGCAACAACAACTGCTAAACGCGCAGACTTGTTACGCATTTCTTTTGACTTGGATGAAAACAGGATCGCATCTACCGGCAGCAAAGAATTATTTGTTTGCATTACCGGCCCTGATGGCAAGGCTATCTCTATACCGGCTTATGGCAGCGGCAGCTTCCAGACTCGTGAGGATGGCGAAAAGGTTTATACAAATAAAGTAAACGTACAATACGAACAAGGCAAACGCACTCCGGTTAGCTTTGACTGGAAACAAGATGGCCGTTACCAGACTGGTGATTACAAAATAGAGATCTACCAGAATGGTTTCAAAATTGGCCAGGGTACAAAGAATTTGAAAAAAGGTGGCTGGTTCAGTTAATATCCCATTCACCAAAAAAGAAAGTCCCGCTCACAAGGCGGGACTTTTTTGTAACATCGAGCAAGGAATTTCGAAAGAAGAATAATGTTCAATACTCAACGCCCAATGTTCAATTTTCATTGAGTGTTGAGAATTGAACATTTCACCCCTCAACATTCAAAATTCCTTGCTCCTTATTCGATATTGCCCTTCCGCTGCAAATTTCAAATCTCAAATTTCAAATCTCAAATTAATATCTATTTTAGTCACATGATTCGATCATGGATTGCAAACTGGAAGGCGTTGCTGGCTGTAATAGCTGTGCTGATTGTATGCGGCACTATTTTTTATTCCCAGTATCTCGCACGCAAAATAGCAACCGACGAACGAAAGAAGGTTACGCAATGGATCGAAGCCCAGCGGATACTAGCGGACTCTACTTCGCAGGATGGTCTGACACTGGCCTCAACCATATCTGCCGACAATACAGATATTCCTATTATAGAAACGAATGAGAAGGATGAACCGACAGGCATTTATCGCAACCTTGATTCCGCCAAAGTTCAAAACCCTTCTTACCTGAAAGAGGAGCTGCATTCTTTTAAACGGCTGCATGCACCCATCGTCATTGTACTGAAGGATACGCCTTACCAGGCGAATAAATACTACTACGGATCCAGTGTATTGCAACAGCAAGTAAGATATTACCCCTTGGTACAGCTTGCTATCGTTGCCCTGTTTATTCTTTTTATCTTATTGTTCCTGCGCACCATTTATCAAAGCAGGCAAAACCAGCTATGGGCTGGCATGGCAAAAGAAACAGCGCATCAGTTAGGCACGCCTGTAAGCAGCCTGCAGGGCTGGGTGGAAATGCTAAAGGAAAACAATGATCCACTTGCGCTTGAAATAGAAAAAGATGTAAAACGGCTGGAGCTGGTAACTGACCGATTTGGAAAGATAGGCAGCACGCCGAAACTGGAGCCTAAAAATATAGTAGCGCAGATAGAAGCAATGGCGGCGTATATGCGCAAACGTGCGGGCCAAAGCATTGTTATAGATGTGCATGCTGCAGCCCCGGATATTGAAGCGCACATATCCCCTCCTCTCTTTGACTGGGTAATAGAAAACCTGCTGAAAAATGCACTGGACGCAATGGAGGGAAAAGGAAAGATCCATATCGATATAGAACAGGCTCCGTCTAACATTATCATTGATGTTACGGACAATGGTAAGGGTATTCCCAAAGCCAATATCGCCAGGATATTTAATCCAGGTTTTACAACACGTAAACGCGGCTGGGGCCTGGGCCTTACATTAACCCGGCGTATAGTAGAACAATACCACAAAGGATCAATTACCGTAAAATGGAGCGAGGTCGGAAAAGGAACGACCTTCAGAATTGTACTGAATAAATAAGTTAATAGCCCTACAACTACATGATATTATGAAATCGAATTTGTTTTTTCTTTTTCTTATCACTCTTTTACTCACTACACATTTATCCCAGGCACAATGGATTGCTCCATTTGCAATCATTAAAGACAAAGATGGTTTTACTTATGTGAGGAGCGAAGAAAAAGCTGGTTCAAAAATCATAGACACACTTAGACTGAACCAGGTATTTGAAGACTTGAACCTTCCACCGGTTAATGAAACATCCAAATCCGACTGGCACATGGTTACATATGGAAAATATGGTGTACGCAAAAATGGCGTTATAAAAATGACTCATGAAGCGCAAGGCTACATTCATAAAAGCCGCATCCAATACCTGAAAGACTTACCTCAGCTTAAGAAAAAAATTCAACACGACTCCATAAAACTTTACAATGACAGCATCCAGGTTATAATCGTAACAGGAAAGTTCATTACACAAGAACATAAAATGACTTATGAGGGCAATTATGTAAGAAAAATAGATGGGGAGGAGCCTTGGGGCATAGATGGTATGCTCTACCCAAAAACCACAGAAATAAAATCGATAAAAATATTATTAAAGAATAAGGAATATTCTTTTCCCAAAAATAGCATTCACTTAATGCTTGAACCCAATTCTGAAGAAATACGTGTTGCGCTAAGTGATAATAATACTATGTTTCTTTCCATGTCCAATAGTGATGCTGCGGGCGCATATAATGTTGTCTGGACCATACAAAACGGAATGGTTAACAGCCAATTCATTAATCGGGATTTCTAATACCACAACCCTATGTTTAAATACTTCTTATTATTTCTTGTGCTTATTATTGGTGCGTTGAGCATTTATTATTTCTATCCCGAAAAACCTTTACCTGCCGATGTAATTATTACGCAGATCACCGTTTCTAAATCGAAAAGAGAAATGAATGTGTATGCAGGCAGTACGCTACTTAAGACTTATAAAATATCATTGGGTAAAACACCTACAGGAGACAAAGTATATGAGGGAGACAATAAAACACCTGAGGGTAGCTATACAATCAATGCAAAGAATGAGCATAGTGTATGCTATAAGAACCTGGGCATCTCCTACCCTGACAACATGCACCGGCAACAGGCAAAACAATTGAATAAACCTCCGGGTGGGGATATTAAAATACACGGCCTGCCAAACGGGCAATCTTTTTGGGGGAAATTTCACAGGTTTAAGGATTGGACCAATGGATGTATAGGTGTTACCGATAAAGAGATGGAAGAGTTATTTAATGCAGTTCCGGTTGGAACGCCTATTCTCATTAAGTCTTAAAATGCAAAAAAGCCAGCTAATAAAGCCAGCTTTTTTACTGTGCGGCAAAGGAGATTCGAACTCCCACGCCCGTTAAGGCGCTACCACCTCAAGGTAGTGCGTCTACCAATTTCGCCATCGCCGCATTTGGTAGGGCGCAAATATAGGGAGTTATTGGGAAATGTAAAAAAGAGGTACAAAAAAGCTTTTCCATCACCTGCCGGCAATATTTATAGCTCATGATCTTTCATCCACTGGTATTTCTGCATTAGCTCTACAATAGATGCAGCCTGCATTTTTTCATACAACCTGTTCTTATACGTACTAATGGTGGTTGCTTTTACATTCAGCAGATGTGCAATCTCTTTACTTGTTTTCCCCTCTACCAGGTATTTCAACACTTCCACCTCACGCTCAGACAGGCCATACATACTTTGCCGTTCCCGCCTGGGCTGAATATTATTTTTCAGCATCAGATCTTTAAATCCGTTACTGACGTATAAGTTGCCTGCAAGTACCTGCTCTATGGCATTCTTTGTTTCGTCTATATCAAAGCGCTTGAGCAGGTAACCATTTGCACCCGCACGCAAGTAACTTTCAATCGTGATCTTATCTTCCAACGCCGAGATCATCAGGATTTTTAACCCGGGTTGAATTTCTCTTATGTGCTTAATAGACGATGGGCCATTATTGCCTGGCATCATAATATCCAGTATCAGTAAATCAAATTTTTTGAGAGAGAGTTGCCTGGATACTTCATCCATACTTGCGGCTTCGGTAACAATAGTATCAGGATAGGTGTGACGGAGAATTAGCGTAATGGCATACCTGACAATACCATGATCATCTGCAATTATAATGTTCATAATAGGTAGCGTTAAGAATAGTTAGATAGGTTATTCGCCATAGGTTAGGCAAAAATATTGCCACTTAACTGAATGGGTAAACGGCTATGATATAAAGAACAAAATGAACAGGGATAAGGCACAACGCTATAATGATAAATACATTTTAAATAACTTTATCTCTTATGAAAAACTTATGCTTCATTGTATTGCTGCTATGGGCTATCCCTGGTTTTGCACAAGCACAGTCTAAAATTGACCCGGGCTTTCATATATACCTGCTGGCCGGGCAATCTAATATGGCGGGACGAGCGCCACTCGATTCCCTTAGTAAAATAGCTTCAGCCGATATTTATATGCTGGACAGTACAAACAAATGGGTACTTGCTACAGACCCGGTACACTTTGATAAACCTGGCGTTGCTGGTGTGGGCCCTGCTATCAGTTTTGCTAAAGAAATGGCAGCAAAAGGCAAGCATGTAAAAATAGGATTGGTGCCCTGTGCATGGGGCGGGTCTCCCATTCGGGTATGGGAACCAGATTCTGTTTACCTAAAGGCAAAGCCTTATAATTTCGCTATTGCAAGAGTGAAAATAGCATTGCAATATGGTGTATTAAAAGGTATTCTCTGGCACCAGGGTGAATCAGATAATTCGCCAGCAGCAGCAACTGTTTATTTAGATAAATTGAATGTATTGATCAACCGTTTCAGGCAGGATTTAAATGCGCCGGATGTTCCTTTTATAGCAGGCGAAATCGGCTATTTTGGCAAAAAACCTGCGATGATCAATGATGTGATTAATGAATTACCCAAAGCAGTAAAACATACAGCAGTCGTAAGCGCTGCAGGCCTTACAGACAAGGGAGATAATACGCACTTCGACACACGATCTGCACGAGAGCTGGGCAAACGGTATGCAACAGCAATGTATCAACTACAACATCCATAAAATAGAAAGCGGGAGTAAGTAAACTCCCGCTTTCTATTTACAACCGTTCTATTTTTTGCTGAATGACATACTTATCTGTTTCTGTTTTTGCCAAAGCCTTAGCTTGTTGCAAGTAGCTTTTTGCCTTTCCCACATCTATTGTTTTATATAACTCCCCTAACAGGGTAAAATAAAAGTGATTATTCGTAAGGCTTAACTGTTCTGTTTCTGCTATAGCAGCCTTGCTTCCTTTCGCTTTATACAATACATAAGCCCTGCTTAATGCAACACTGGGCGAATCGTTCAGTCGCAATAATACATCGTATAACTGCAGGATAGCATTCCATTTCTCAGGCGTATCTTCTTTACGGCAATGCCACTGAGCAATGCCAGCTTCTATATGATACGCACTTACTTCATCTCCTACTGCTGACCTGTCTAAATAATGATTGCCTTGTGCTATCAGCGACCGATCCCACAATTCTTCATCCTGCTGGTCATATAAGATAGGCGAGCCGGAACTATCCAGTCTTGCCGTAAACCGCGAGGCGTGATAACACATAAGAGCCACAAGCGCATTGACTTTGGGTTGATTTGTTTGTTCAAATTGTGTGAGCAAGAGCCCTAGGCGCAAGGCTTCGAGACATAGGTCTTTGCGTAATATTTCGTTGTGCGTTACTGAGTAGTATCCTTCATTAAACAAGAGATAAATTACGTGTAATACATTATCCAATCGCTCGTTCAACAAATGCTCCGGCGGAAACTCCATCTTTACATTTTCCTGCCGCAGTTTTTCTTTTGCACGAAAAAGCCGTTTGTTAATCGTTTCTTTATTGGATAAGAAAGCTTCTGCTATTTCCTCTATACCCAGGCCGCACAGGATACGCAATGCCAAACCGATCTGCGCTTCGCTGGCTATAACAGGATTGCAAACTGCAAAAAGCATTTGCAACTGGCTGTCTTTAATATGCTCGCCGGAAAAATCTATTTCTATACTATCGCCGTTCACTTCATTCATCTTCTTCAATGTGGGCGCTATTTTCTCTGCAAACAATTTATTTCGCCGGAGATAGTATTGCGTATTGTTTTTTGCTACCGTGTATAACCAGGCTACAGGGTTTTCGGGCATCCCCTTCAATCCCCATGTTTCCGATGCCACAAGGAATGTTTCACTTACTATATCCTCTGCTATTTCTATATGCTGCAATCCGAATAGCTTACTGATCACAGCAACCATTTTAGCGTACTCCTGCTGAAATAATTGTTTTAGAGAATGGTTTTGTGGCGTCATATCGTGAATCATGAAACGGTAATCGTGAATAATAATGCTGTCAGCAAAAGTAATAGCTATTACTTAAACGCTTATTAATAATACCATCATTCACGATTATCGCTTCACGTCTCACGCCCCATCTAGTTCGCGTTCACCTTAAACTGCCCTGGTACATAAGAGCCTGCCGGGGTACGGAACGCAACATTAAAGCGATTGTAGGTGTTTATGGTAGTAACGGCTAATGTGAGATCGATCAGTTCAGCTTCACTAAAGTGTTTTAACGCTTCATGATAAACTTCGTCCGGCACATCGTTATTCTGCAATTTTGTTACCGCTTCTGCCCATGCCAACGCTGCGCGTTCACGGCTTGTATATATAGTTGCCTCACGCCATGCAGCTACCATATAAAGACGCTGCTCTGTTTCTCCTTCTGCACGCAGGTCTTTAGAGTGCATGTCCAGGCAATACGCACAACCGTTTATCTGGGATACCCGGAAGTAGATGAGGTGTAGCAAGTTTTGTTCTATTGGGCATTTAGCCAGGTAGCTACCTATGCTCCAAAGTGATTTAAAAGCATTTTGTCCTTTTGCGAAAGCATTGATACGTTGTTCCATGTCTTTTGATTTTATTATTTGTGTATTTGATTTACACTTTAATAATGCTTGAGAAAAGACAAATTGGACAACAGGACAGAAATATTTTTTATTTTTTTGCCACAGACTCAGAAATACGAAGAAAATGCTCGGGTAAAATGCCGAATGCGTGTAAATAATTTTCCGCATTTTCTGTGTTTTCCGCAAGAAGCTTGATAATAACGTACAAAGTTTTTGATTGAATGCAATCCGCCTGAAACAAAAAAGGGACGCTTTTACGTCCCATATAAAAATTGCCAGGAAAAAAGTGTTTATTGTTACTCTACTATAAATGTAATCGCTTGTTTTTGCCTGCTGAGCACGGCAGTTCCGCCCAATGCTGCCGGGTTCCACTTAGGACTTAAAGACATTACTCGGGCAGCTTCTTCCCCTGTGCCATAGCCAGGGTTTGATTGTACCCGTATATCTGATATAGTACCGTCTGCTGCTACCTGGAAGTCGAGTATAACCGTATATTTTCCAGCCTTGGCGCCTTTTTCAACAGGCGTTGCACGATGAATATTTTCACTTAAAAAATTTCTCCAGGCATCATCGCCACCTACAAATGTTGCGGTCACATCATTTGCAGTGCGTTTTAATTCAACCACGGCTTTACTTGTAGTTCCATCTTTCTTTGTAACAATTGCTATCACACCATCAGCAGCTTTCTCTCCATACATCGCAATGGCTGTGGTGTTTTTCAATATGGTAACGCTTTGTATATCTGAGGGGCTTATAGCCTGGAATGCCGTTGCATCTACTTCCACGCCATCTACTACATACATTGCAGGGCCTTTTGCAGCGCCACTGATACCTCTTAATACCAGCTTATCTGTTGTTGGCGTAATAGCGATCGTTTTGCCTTCACCGGTAATGAATACTGTGTTATTTTTTTTCTGTGCTTTAGTCGTATCCTCATCACTGTGTGGTTGCAAAAAAGCTTCTACAGCAGGTGTGGCAGCAACTACGACCTCTTGCTTCCGCTCTTCGCGCACTGCAGCGGCCTGCATACTTTTTTGCTGCACTTTGAAGGCTGACAATAACACGACTACTAAAAGCAATGGCACTGCCATAAAACGTCTTGCGTAACTATATTTTGTTACGGCTGATCTTGTTAGCATAAGCAATCTTCTTTTGATGGGTGAATAATTAAAGGGTTGAGCCGGCGCATACATGTTTTTCCCTATTTGTACATGCAGCAGCATTGCTGCAAAAGCGGATACATCTTTATTTTCTACAGACCTGTCATCTGCAATAAACTCGTGCACCATTGACAGCTCTTTACGGATGATCCAGAAAAAAGGGTTCATCCAAAAGAAACAAAGCAGCAACTGCATAAATAATTTATCAACGGAATGTTTTTGGGCAATATGTGTCAGCTCATGTTGCATGATCATTTTTCCCTGCTCATCATCCATAGCCAGGTCTTTTCTCCAAAAGAGATTATTAAGAAAAGAAAATGGCGCGTGCTGTATATCAGTATTGATAAAATAAAAATCTTCAATCGCTGTTACCGGGTACTGCCCCCTGATGCTGTATAGCTTGCGTATGCGCAACAGCACCACCGCTATTGCCACAAGTGCAATAACAGCCAGGACAATTATCATTATTAACTGCCAGTTAATGCCGCTACTTGCCTCTACAGTAAATACCGGGATTGCGCCTTCTGAAGGGTGCCATACTCGCGTAAATTGAAGCGCGCCGGGACTGGCGCTTTCCCACACAAGCCAGTTCATATTAACTAAAGGAATAAGCAGACTGGCACCAGTGCTGAATAGCAAATAGAAGCGATTGTAAGCATGAAAAGGTTTATTGCGCAAGGCTATCAAAAAATACAACCAGAATAAGCCGGAGCTGATGCACACTTTTACAAAATAGATGAATATCGCACTCATAGTTATTTCTTTTTAAGTTGTTTCAATAACAATTCAAGGTCTTCTATCGTCATCTTATTTTCTTCTACCATAAAGGAGACGGCTTTGCTGTACGAACCGCCGAAATACCCTTTCACAATACCTGTCAATGAATTTTTAGAATACGTTTCTTTGCTTACCAATGGCTGGTATTGAAATGCACGGCCAAAACTTTCCGTTTCCACATACTGTTTCTCTATCAATATTTTTAATATAGTAGCTACCGTGTTGGAGTGGGGTTTGGGATCGGGCATTGCATCTACTATGTCTTTCAAAAAACCTTTTCCAAGCTTCCACAAGACTTGCATTACTTGCTCTTCCGCTTTTGTAAGCTGTTTCATATTTATTCAGTAAAGCTTTTATTATTAATTTGTACCCTTAGTAATAGGAGCATCTTCTGCCTGTCTTTTCTTTACATACTTATACACTTGCAGCTCTTCCGGTGTTTCCGGCTTTGCGAGCACGAGGTATCGCTTATAGTATTTCTTCGCTGCCTGAGTATTGCCGTTTAGCTCATACATTCGACCTATACTGTATAGCACTACAGGTTTTTTAAACAGGTAATATGCGGTATCCAAGTTTGCAATAGCAGGCATATATTTCTTCACCCGTTCTTCGTTGTCGCTTTTCAGCAACCAGTAAGTTTCCGCCTTTGCTGAGATAGCTTTGCTTAAACAAGAGTCAAGCAGGCTATTACTCAGCGCATAATTCTTTAACCGTGCTTGCGCTAATGCGGCATAGTAAAACACCGTTTCCGTAGTAACACCTGCATTCAGCAATAAATTGCAAATGTCATAACAGGCGTTAAATCTATTCAGGTTATAATAGGCGGCGGCAAAACGCAATGGCGTTGCTACATCCAGGTCAGCATGCGCCATGTAATAGTCTGCAAATCGTACTGTACTGTCATATTTTTTCTGTTCCAGCGCAGATCGTACCACCAGCTTCATAACAGGTATGTTTCCCGAATCTTTTCTCAGCGTCGTATATAATATAGCATCAGCCCGCTCATACAGTCCGTTATCTAACAGTGCATCTGCATAGCCTGTAACAATACCCGTATTCGTAGAGGCTAGCGTATATGCTTTCTGGTAAAAAGCAAAGGCGCTATCCAGTAATTTTCGTATGATATACACTTCAGCAATTCGCCTATATGCTATGGCATTTGTTGGCGAGAGTATAGTAAGGCGTGTATTATAATACATCGCTTTTTCATAATCATGCCTTGTAAATGTTATAGCAGCGAGATAGCTGGTAGCGGTGCTATTATTGGTATCCAACGTATAGGTCTTTTCAAAAGTTTTCCATGCTGCGAGTACATCCTCATTCATATACTGTGCATATCCCAGCGAATTGAGCAGATAGGTATTGAGCGAATCAGCATTTAGTTTATTATTCAGGAAATCAATAGCGGTAGCGTATTGCTGATTTTGAAAATAATCAAACAATACAGCCCTTGTATCTGCCTGCGAATAACTCTTGGTACAGATTAACAGCAACATAAGCAACAAACATCGCTTTAGCATTTGCATGCGCATCTCATTTACCTGTTTTAAACAACAAGATAAATGTATAACTAAAAAATTAGTTTAAAAACTATTTTTTTAGTTACTCCTTCCATTACCTCTTTCATTGCCGTTTGCTTAAGCGAACGGCAATGAGGGGTTTGATTTGATTTTGAAGCTCTTGAGCGTTGATTTTATGAAAGGATTGATTCTTTGATTTTCTTTTACTCCTACTCTTATTCCGTCCGATGAATCGGGCGGCAATGAAAGGTTTGATTTGATTTTATGTATTCATTGAATTGGAAGACAATGAAAGACCAGATTCAATAATAACAACATTCTGAAATGCTTTGCTATTAACAATGAACTCAATAGCTCTCACCATTCACGATTGTCGATTCACGTCTCACAATCCTATCTCTATCCACACAGGCGCATGATCGCTCGTTTTCTCCCAGCCACGCACCTCTTTGTCTACTCCGCCGCTCTTCAGCTTATCTTTTAGCTCCGGGCTTAATAAGAAATGATCTATCCGCAAACCCGCATTGCGTCCATATGCATCGCGGAAATAATCCCAAAAAGTATAGACCTTTTCACCAGGGTATAATGTGCGTATAGCATCTGTCCAGCCCTGGGCTACCAATTTTTCAAATGCGTCCCGCACTTCCGTACGGAACAACGCATCGTTTACCCACTTCTCCGGTTTATATACATCCAGCTCGGTAGGCATTACATTGTAGTCTCCTGTGAGAATAACAGGTATTTTTTGTTCCAGCAACATTTTAGCATGCAACTGGAGGCGTTCAAACCAGCCCAACTTATAGTCAAACTTTGGCCCCGGGCATGGATTGCCATTTGGTAAATACAAGCAACCGATCACTACCCCATTCACTTCAGCTTCTATATAACGGCTATGTAAGTCTTCTGCGTCGCCGGGTAATTCACGGCGCAACTCTTTAGGCGCACCTACGCGGGAAAGAATAGCTACACCATTCCAGCTTTTCTGTCCATGCCAGATAGCCTCATACCCGGCATCCTTTATAGCCTGTTCAGGAAATTTTTCCTGTGGTGCTTTCAATTCTTGTAAGCAGGCTACATCGGGCTTCGACTCTTCCAGCCAGCGCAGCAACACTGGCAATCTGCCATTCACACCATTGACATTATAGGTAGCTATTTTCATAACCGTTCATTAAATATTAAGAAGATGAATGTAAAAATATATCTGCAACAATCATATAGCAAATTTACGCCCCTCTTGGCGGAAGGCTCACAGCAAAAGTGTCTTCTGGTTGTAACTACCCGTTGTGACAAGCTTCTTACTTAAAAAAATATGCTATCTCATTTTCAGTTTATTGCTTAGTTCCCATGCGCTTCTCGCGCAAGGCACGCTATATTACCGGCAATTCTGGAATGAGTTTGCGTTTACCCGCCCACTGTCGGACAAGTGGTCGCTGGAGCTAAACCTGGGCCAGACATGGACAGGCTCTCAAACAAACAAATCGATGTTTAGCTATAACTCCCAGTTCTATCCACGTCTTTGGGGACATTACTGGCTAAACGATAAATGGAAGCTATCTGTCTTCTATGCTTGGTTTTACAATCGCTATGTACCAGAAATAGACCAGCGTGAGTATCCTGAAGGTCGCTTGGGCATACAAGCCACTTATTTTTTAAAAAAGACGCGACTGATACTCAGCACGCGCATGCGTATCGAAGACCGGCATATTATGGATGAAGAAGGAACGTATGAGGGTGTTTACCGTTTTCGCGATCAGTTTAAAATGATCTATGTCTTCAACAAGCAACGGATCATCAAAGGCGCGGCTTATAGTATTACTTCAGAGGAACTCTTTTTCAAATCTTTTAGCAAACTTACCGGTAGCCAATTCTTCGACAGGAACCGCTTTACAATTGGCGGGGGATACAGTGTGGGTGACGACCTGCAAATAGAGATCACTTATGCAAATGAGTTTTTACCAAGAACAGATCACAACGAATCCTATAATGCCTTACAGGTGAATGTAGCGTTCAATAATTTTTTTATCAATATCAATAAGAAAATTATTCAGCCGATATTTAAATAGTTTCAAAGGTTTGCGGTTTCAAGGTTTCATTTTGTTTACGGTGTGTAGAAACCCTTACTGACGCAGGGCTGCCGCCCTGTATGTATATTTTACTTGTCTAATAACTCTTGCTTTAAATAAATACAGCACAATTATATTGGCTAAAGTAACAGTCAGGCAGAGGGCGGGAGCCCTGCGCCAGTAAGTTTCAAGGTTTCATTTTATCTACTACATGCAAAAAACCTGTCAGGTCTTTAAGACCTGTCAGGTTTTCGATGTTCATTGAAACTATGCAACTATTGAAACTATAGATTATCTCCTCCATTATTCATTTCACGCTCTTTCTTAAACTCCAGCAAGCCAAACTTCCATGTGAAGTTTATACCCACAGAGCGGAATGGAATCTTACGTGTAGTATAGGTAGTGAAGTTGGGGCCATATAATTCTGTCCGCTGCGTTACATATTCATTAAACGGATTCGTAGCGGTTAATGCCAGGCTGGCTTTTTTATTCCAAAACATTTTGCGCACTGCAAAACTATACGTTGTAATAGAAGGATATTTTCCTTGTACTTCGTTTCGCGCAGAATTGAAATTACCAAAGAACTCGGCCGCCAATAGGTTGGAGAACTGGTACGTTGCATTCAGGTTCATGCGATAATTAAAGCTCGTTCTATCACCACCCGCATCAATTGTATTGATGATGTGCCTGTGAAACAAGAACACATTTGTCCTTACACCAAATTTGGAGGTGATATGCAGATCTGCAAATATATTCGCGCCTGTGTTGTTCTCCGTACCAATGTTTTCACGTGAACTTACAGACACATTGTAGTAAGTAGAGTCGCCTACCTGTAAGGATGAATAATACTGCACGTATGGTTGTATATCCTGTGCATTATGCCTGAAGAATGCTGTCAACATCACAGAGCCAACATGCCCAAAATCTTTACTGTAGCTCAGCTCCACACGCTGCCCCAATTCCGGTTTTAAATAGGGATTACCAGCCGTTATATTCTTAGGGTCACTTGTATTGATAAAAGGATTCAGATCGCCATAGTCAGGCCGCTCTATCCTTTTGGCATAACTCAGTTTTATCACCTGCCCCTCACCTATTTTCTTTGATAAAAAGATGGATGGCACTAACGTGTTATAACCTGGTGTTTTTACATTTTGCTGCGCATTCGCATAGTATGAACTGATCTCCGTACGCTCATAACGCGTTCCCGCCTTTACATCAAACCAGTTACCTACAGGAAATGTAAGCTCTGCGTAACCTGCATATACCTTTTGATGATATTGCAGGTTTGTGGACAACGAATTATCATATACATATTGCTTACCGGCAGGGTTATAGCCCAACACATCAGAGGTGCTGGTAATGTCTACGAAAGTAGTTTTTACGCCAGTGCCTAATATTACCTTTTCTGCCAATGGCTGTGTATAATCCAATGCTAACTGCGTTTCATTCTGCCGCCCAGGGTTCCTGCTTTGTATGCCATAATACAAAGAGTCCTTTGGATATATGCGCTGCTCATTACTTGCATTGCCGGTAGACCTTCCGAGACTGGAATTAACCGAAAACTCCAGCTCCTGCCCCTCTTTTGCAAATGTGCGTTTATAGTTAAGCGACATGTCTACGTTATGAAACCTGTTGCTGTTATCTGTATTATTCAAGCTCATTACTCTTGACAGTACATTGCCGCTATAGTCGCTCAATTGCTGCGTTTGATTGATTAGCCCATTACTGTTGCTACCAAATGTGTTGTAGTTAATGGCGCCAGAAAAACTATTATACTTTTTATACGTCCAGTCAAAGCCCATCCCCGATTCTATACCGTGCCTTGCCAGCTCTGTTGTACCACCCTGGCTCAGCAGGTCATTTACTTTAGCAGCAGTATCTACAGAATTACGTGTGCTGCTATATGGCGTGGCTACCTTCAGTCTTGCGTTACCGCTTACAAAAGCATTAAAGCCAAAATTTTTATTGCGTGCGTTGAAGTTAAAAGAACCATTCTCCATACGTGAGCCTGCGGTCAGCGACAGATTGCCATTAATCCCCTTTGCCGTGTTTGTTTTTAGAATAATATTGATAATACCACCTAAACCCTGTGCATCATATTTTGCGCCGGGGTTCGTAATCACTTCAATGCTTTTGATCTGGCTTGCGGGTATTGACTGTAACACATCTGCCACACTACTACCAAAAGCCGTAGAAGGTTTTCCGTTCACTAAAAAACGGATGCTGGAGTTACCTGCCAGTTGTACATTGCCATCCACATCTACAGACACCTGTGGTACTTTGCGCAAAATATCTGTTGCCACACCTCCTACAGAAGTCAGGTCTTTTTCTGCATTAAAGACCATTTTATCTATTTTATTCTCCACCAGTTTCGCTTGTGCCGTTACTGTTACCGTAGATAACGATTCCTGCGCCTTTTGTAGTTGTATCGTTTTTACGTCTACTGTTTCATTCTTTTTTACCACCACGCTTTTTATTTCGCTCTGCTGGTAACCGATAAACTCTATGACCAATTTATAACTACCTGCCGCTATGCCCGTAACCAGGAAGGCGCCGTCTTTGGCACTTGTTGTACCTGTTACCGTTTTACCGCTCCCCTCTTCCTGTACAGATATAGTTGCATATTCTAAAGGCGTGTTCGCCACTTTGTCTAATACCTTACCCGTGATCTTTCCGTTTCCTTTTGCCATTCCCCCGTCCTGCGCATACATAACTCCGCAAAGACATACAAACAGGGAAAATAAAAACCATTTCTTCATGCTGCTTATTTTACAAGAGGCAAACCTAACAGCCAAATCTGAAGCAATCCTGTTGTTCACCGGCAACAAAAAAAGGGCATGCCACGCATGCCCATCCTCTATCGCCTGTGCTATACGCACAAGACGCCGACTGCTAATCTTTTTGCTCTCTTAAAAACTTACCGTCTTTATCGAAAATAACATCCACTTTTTTCACCTCTGCCTCGTAGTTCACTTCGCCATTCGCTTTAGTGATCTTTGCAGCCTCTTTAATAGTTGCTCCGCTGTAGTGCGCCTTTATATATGCAGTAACGCCGGCTGGCAATTCACTCACCGCTATCTCTTCTTCTGTTTCCTTCAGCGCACCTGCTGCTGTGTACACCGCTGCCATTTCTTTTTTACCTATTGTGAAGTTCACTTCGTAGTCCTCTTTTTCTTTATCCCATTTCACTTTAGCGGCGCCAGGATATGCTTTCTGAAAGGCCGCCTGTGCTGCTGCAGGCACAGCTTTTGATTTTTCCTGCGAAAAACCGAAAGCTCCTATTAATAATACGCTTGCTAACAATAGATACCTTTTCATACAAATAAGATTTTAAATTGTTTAAAACAGCAAGCTAAAAGTCAATTCTGTTTACTTTTTGAAGTTCTGTATTTCGCGCAAAGCTGCACAAGTATAGCAAAGGTTCTTCGCCCTGGTTTGTGTCTTCACGAACCAGTTAACTACCGGCGGCGAAAGATCGAAGCGAAGTTTTTAAACACATAGTAAGCATAGGGACAAAGGCACATAGGGTGAGTTTAGGTCTTTTTCTTAATAGGAATGTTTGATTCATTCAAGGGAACATAGATCACAAAGAGAGAGCCGCTATGCGACTCTTTAAAGTCCCTTCTGTGGCTCTGTGGCAATTCTTTGCCTCCTCTACGTATCCTTTGTCCGAACAATACTGCTGGAACGATACTTGTGTGGCTTTAAAGCCCTGTCAGCGTTTTGCAACAGGCTGTTATTCCCTTCGCCCTGGTTCGTGTCCTCACGAACCAGTTAACTGCCGGCGCGTGAAGACACGCGCCGGGGCGAGCGCGGATTGCAAATCCGTTTTATCTGGGTTCGACATGCCCTTCGGAACATGTCGAACAGCGGAAATAAAAAACCTGACAGGTCTTTAAGACCTGTCAGGTTTAAACAACAATTTAACCTCCCAACACTTCCTCTGCCAACCCAAACGATAGTGTCATACCCGCACCGCCTAAGCCATTTACAATGGTAACATGCGGAGACACTTTATAAATAAAATCCACCTCACCATTTGTACGCTTTGGATAAATGCCATTCCAGCTTTGTGCAAGGCTCCAGTCTTTAAACTGCGCAAATGTTTCCAGGTAATCAATGATCAGTTTGTTGACGTATTGCCTGTCAAACGGATCGTGCACCAGTCCATATTCATGGCTGTCGCCTATCGTTAACTCCCCTTCTCCGTTCTGAGATACCATTACGTGAATGCCCCATTTAATATAATCCGGCATCGTACTTTCATAATGCACGCGCAATTGCGGCAATGAATCTGCTACTTCAAATGCTTTGTAATGGATCATGGATAAACCGCCACACAAAGAAGGGCCAATACGCCAGTTTTCCGGCTGCGATACAAGGCGCATCATCTGCAACTTACATTTGGTAAAATGATTGGCTGCAAATACTTCCGGGTACAGCGTTTCAAACTCTGCGCCATTGCAAACAAAAATCTCCTCTGCCTGCAATTCCTTGCCACCTGCCAATACTTTATCACCATCTATAGCAGTCACGGCTGTATTAAAATGAAATATTGTTTTATATTTTTCTGATAAGTAAGCAGGCAATTGCTGAATAGCTACACGCGATTCTACAATCATTTCATCACTGCTCCACAAAGCTCCTTTTAAATTAGCTGCATTTACAGCCGGAGATTTTGCTATAGCTTCCTCTGCTGTCAACATAGCGACAGGCCGGATGGATTTGTTCGCGCTCACAATTTCTTCCATCACCTGTTGTTCCAAATCAGTATAAGCCAAGTGCAGGCTTCCTACCTCATCGCTCCACAGTTTTGCTTCCTTACACACCTGCTGCCAGGTACTTTTACTTTTCAATGCACGCTCGTACAGTTTTCCATTGGGCTGCCCCACGGGCCATATCATCCCAAAATTGCGGATAGACGCACTTACCGCGCGTTCATTCCGTTCTATTACAGTTACTTTATAGCCTCTCTCACCCAGGCTGCGCGCCATAGCCAGCCCTACGATTCCCGCGCCAATTACAATAGCCGATTTCTCATGCATAAGATGTTCCCATTAATGATTGTGAAGAATAATATTTCCGTTTGAAGTACAGCATTGCAACAATAGTTCCCGCAACGCCCAGCAGGCAAATAACAATGACTGCATCTATAAAAAAGTTTGTCCACGACAAACGTAATCCCATAAACTGTTTAATAAAGAGTACGGCTACACTGCCCAGGTAGCCAAACGAATCTGCGAGGTACATAACAAAACCAACATTTCCTTTTATGCGATAGCTCGCAATCATACGCTCGAAGTACAAACAATTAAAAGGTACATAGCTGAGGTATAAACCAGCGCCTACCAATAAGATCCACATAGCGCCGTTAATAGCATGATTGCAAAACAACAGTGTAGCAGCTAACCCTAACAGGTAGCCAAACATAATGATGTAGTGGTTGATCATAAATGCACGGATATTGCTTTTCACCATGATAAGGAAGCTCATGCAGACTAAGACTAAAACAGAGATAGGCACTTCTGTAGCAGCAAATATTTCCGGCTGGTTACCATAGCCCAGCTCGTTCCATAGCTCATTAGCAAAATTGTCCCGAAAATCGCGTAGTACTGTCAGCAGCACATAGGTGGCTATTATGATAAACAGACCGGGCAAATAGGTTTGCACAAACGATCTGCGTTCTTCTTTTGTCATTGGTTTTCTTTCACTACGCGCGGCCACATCTTCCGGTGTAGGCGCAGGCATATGATTGAGCAACCAGGTAAACAGTAACATGGGCAAAAAGAATAAGCTGCCTGCATAAAAAGGCATCCACCATTCGGATATGTGCCACGAGATCATGATATACTTACCCACCGTTTTTACAATACCGCTGGAGAAGATGAAACTCACCGATAAAACAGCGCCCATGTACTCGGTTGCGCGTCTGCCTTCCAGGTAGCTGAAGACCAGCCCCCACACCATACCCAATGGGAAGCCATTCAGAAAGAGGAAAATAATATTCCACGGCGCAGGCGTTATGGCAAAGAAGAATAGAGAGACCCATGCGAGTGAAATGAGCAGGACAATGGTATTGGCTTTTTTATCGCCACGCATACTGCTGATAAAGCGGATGCCGTAAAATTTACTCAGCATATAACCGATCACCTGCGCTGTTACCAGCCACACTTTGTAGTCAATATGCAAAAAATGCTCATCTGCATAGGACGCTGCTGTAAATGGTTTTCTGAAAGCATACATACAGCAGTACACACCAAAAGAACATATAGCCGCAAAAGTACTCACCGCCCATACAGGCGCAGTAGAGAGTTTTTGCTTAAGCGATCGTGAAGTGTACATGATTGTTTATTTAGGTTTTCATGCAAGAAGAGATCGTGAATCGTGAAACGACAATCGTGAATGATTTACTCACAACTGACCACTCACAACTCACATTTGCCACAGAGACTCAGAAACACAGAGTAGCCCATTCACGACTGGCGACTCACGATTCACGTTTATGTGTTTAAATAATCTACCATCATTTTTTCAAAATGCGATAAGGGCAGCAATACTGTGTCTGTGCTTTTTGCCAACTCATCCCACCGGCGCACTTTAATGATGTCTTCAAAAAAAGGATGCAATTCAAAGTCGTTCGCCTCATCTGTTGTCATAGCGCCGCCTTGCCACTCCAGTGTTTGCAGGCTTGCAGGAGACAGTTTGCTTTTATAAGTCGGATCGGCGGTTACCAGGTAACGCTTTGCCGCTACATGCTCCGCCACTATAGCGCAGATGCGCTCTTCAAAACCATGTTCACTTAGAAAGCGCGCACCGATACCTTCATGATCTACAGCGCCAAGTGTCCCCATTGCTTCCACATCATTGTCGTGGCGCAGCAAATGCCCTATATCGTGCAGGAAAGCGCCCAGCACCAGTTCCATATCACTACCATCTGCCAGCGCCAGCATACCGCACTGGATCATGTGTGACGATTGTGTTACAGGCTCGCCGTCATAATCTTCTACACCATATTCAAAAAAGAGCTTCATTATTGTTTCCGTAGTCCGTTGTGCCTTTTCTTTCTGGATCATGCTCCGGTGTTTTTATTTTTTCAATATGCTATTAACAGGCGCCGCAACAGGATGTGCAGCTTTAAAATCAAATCCCAGTATAGCGGCTATGGTAGCGGCTATTTGTTTTTGGCACACCTGCCCTTGTGTATTATCACCCTTTGCATCTATGCGCGGGCCAATAGCGGCCATCCATATTTCATCAGCACCTTCTACGTTCGCGCCATGATCCCGCCACTGCTTTTTTATTTTATCACCACGGCCATGATCACAAGTGATCAGCAACACTGTGTTGTTTGCATATCCCGGCGTAGATTGTATCAGCTTCCACATATCAGCGATCATCGCATCTTCTGCATGAGCGGAGCGCAGGTATTGATCATACAAACCATCATGTGCGAAGTCATCCGTTTCATCAAATGCTACATAGAGCACACGCGGCTTTGACACCTTCATGTATTCACGCGCAGCTATATAGGTTATCACATCCGGGCGCACATTAATCACCCGTGGCGCAAGGTGCTGAAAATCGTTTGTCAGTTGTAGTGCAATCGCATTACCAGCCAGCGTATCGTTATCTGTATTTACATACAAACCACTACGTTCTTTATTCAGTATATAAGGAAAACAATCCCAGGTAGTAAAGGCTGCCACTTTACCCTGGTAACCCTTTTGCTGGTTAATGAACTCCAGTACGTTTACATTTTTATTGGCAATCTTATCATTAGAGTTCACAGCCGTATCAGGATAACCGGTAAATATTTCATTGTATCCCGGGTAAGAAAACTTGTAAGGGTTCGCAACATTCATGTAACTGCCTTTTGCACGATTGCCATAGAGCTGGCCTTTCGTTACAATCTCGCTCCACAGAAAAGGAAACAATTCCGCACGTCTTTCCGCGGCTGTTTCGCGCCACCATTTCTTACGCACCTCGCTGGTATCGGAGCAAAAGTTGCGGATCAGTGTGCTGTCTGCACCGCCAAATATTTCCTGCCAGCGCATGCCATCCAGTGTAAAGATGACAACGTTTTCCGCCTGCTTCTGTTGCGCAAACGTTCCGGCAGCTATTGTTAAACCAAGGAAAAGAAGAATTGTTTTTTTCATTTGTAACAAAATGTAAGGTGTTCACAATAAGGCGTAAGGTGTAAGGAAAACCTTACACCTTTACCTTGAAACTTAAACGTTATGATTATTGAAGGATCCACATAGTGCCATTGATATCATCATTACCTCCGTATTGAGATTGCAATGCTTTGTTGTAATTAGCAGCATTCGCAGAGCGCTCCGCAGAAGAGTACTGGAAACGTTTTGGAATACGCTGGCTATTACCTGTACCCGGCCCTACTGTAAATTCCGGAATACCCGTTCTCCTGTTTTGGTAATACGCTTCTAAACCTGAGTGACGGAACAGTGCGAGATATTTCTGTTTCAATATCTGCTCCAACCCTGTAGGGTTATTACCCGCATACGCCACTTTTGCCTGCGTGTAGTATGTATTGAAATCTACATTCACCGTATAGCTGTCATAAGTACCCAGGCTTGCACCTTTTTTCAGGAAGTACACATTAAACGCGCCTGCCTGTGGTACACCATAAAATGCCATTGAAGAAAGAATGCCTGCTTTATAACTTGCTTCAGCATCACCCGTGATCCAGCCACGGTTGATAGCTTCCGCAATGTTGAAGCATTGCTCCGCATAACCGATCTGTATGCTTGGCTCACCTGTATAACCATCGTAGTATCTCTTCCTGTTCAGCAAAGAGTACACACCGCTATTGGTTTTGTTATACATTGTACCTAAGTCTTCGCCAGGGTTTGCACCTACAAATGCATCATAGCTTGTTGGCGACACACCTTTGTCTACCTGTGCACTTGCTGGTTCTGCTGTAACCATTACACGCGGGTCATTCAGCGAAGTAAGTAAGCCAATGTAAGTGGCAGAAGTGTTGTAACGCAAGGCATCATTACCAAAATTGTTTTTATTGTTCGGATACAAATTGGTAGGCGCTACATAAATGAATTGCAGGTTATCGCTTGCATCTTTCAGCAGCGGATATTTAGTCGGGTTACCGATAATATCAGCAAACTGCTGTTTAATGTTCAGGTCCGCATCACTTACCTTTTTGCTCAGGTTGATCAGCAAACGCAAGCGGTATGCGTTCACTATTTTCTGCCATTGTGCCAATGGGTTAGAAGTACCACCGAAATAGAAATCCCCTTTCAGTGTCTGGCCTTCTGTAGTATTGCTGCTCGCTTTGCTGATCAGTTGAGTAAGATCAGCATTGGCAGATTCCAGCCATTTAAATACCTGTACAAATACTTCTTTCTGTGTATTGTAAGCCGGCGTAAGATTTGACTGTCCTTTCAGCGCATCATTCATTGGCAGGTCACCTACTTCCAGGCTCATGCGGCTAAAGAAATAAGCGCGAAAGAACTTACCCAACGCCTCATAAGGGTTTACTGCTTCACCACCAGATGTCAGCGCCTGCTGTTCCATCTTCAATACATTCGTTAGTGTATTATAGGCATCATCATTTGCATTGTTCAGCGGACCGAAGCTATATTGATTGTTACCATAATAGTCGTAGTTGCAGCAGTAGTATTGCCCCCACCTTTCCTTCATGGTATAAGGAGCATCATATAGTTTATACAACACGCCATTCATCAGCAGGGAAGGCTGCACACTTGTTGGCACGTTAGGATTCGAATTCAGGCTGTCAAAACTTTTCTTACAGCTCGTCGTTATTACCGCAGCACTTACAGGCAACAGCAATAAACGGAATAGTTTTTTGTTCATAGTATGCTTGTTGAGTGTTTGGTTTAGAATACAACATTGATGTTAATACCATACCTGCGTGTAGTAGGCGATTGCAACGCAGTAGAAGTGCCTGGGCTGTTATACTGATCCAGGTCTACATCTTTGAAACGTTTGTCCTTATAGAAATAGATCAGGTTACGGCCTACCAGCGATACAGTAAACCTGCTTACAGACTTACCTAACCATTTTGTAGGGAAGTCATAACCGATCGTTACCTCACGTAATTTTGCATACGTTTTACTCATCAGGTTCGCCTCATCTATACCATAGTACTTACTTACATAGTCCTGTACGCTCACTACATTCGTATTTGGCGCAAACGTTAAGTCCTTGTAGTTCTCTATAGCGCCTGTAGCAGAGTTATAGTTGATCTGCCCACTTTTTACTACCACACCCTCACCTACATATACACCTTTGTAGTTTGGATCACCTGCGTGTTTATCATCCGCGTCACGCGCAGCGCCCAATGCACCCTCTACTGTTTCTATATTTCTACCACCCTGCATTGTTTTCTTGTGCATGTAATCCACCATTTTACCGCCCACACTTCCGTCAAACTGGAAACCAAGAGATAGGCCCTGGTAGCTAAGTTTGTTATAAATGCTCCATGCAAAATCAGCATTCAGGTAACCCAGGAACTGAGCAGCACGGGAATCTGTCAATGGTTTACCCGCAGCATCATTAATGATCTGTCCGTCCTGCGTTTTTACGAATGCAGTACCGTAAAATTTATCTACACGATCACCTTTTTTGAAGAATGTTTTATACGTATCCTGTCCCGGAGGCAACTCTGCATACGTTTCACGGTAAGTAGACCAGTTCACCAATACATCCCAGTTCAATCCTTTTCTTGATTTCAAAGGAGAACCTGTTAATGATAATTCATAACCGGTCTTTCTTGTCTTCAATGCATTCAGGTAATAATAGTTAAACCCTGATGCTGTAGATACGGTGTTCTGCAATATCTGCGGACCATCTACATACTGGAATGCAGTTGCGCTCAACCCCAACCTATTGTCAAGAAAACGCACATCTACACCCTCTTCATAGTTTACACGCTCAGCCGTTTTAATATTCGGGTCATACAGGCTGTTCGTATAGCTTGCAGCCAATTGGTTGTTGTAATTTTTATTTACAGAGTATGCTGCTATCAGGGAGTAATCAGGTCCACCATAAGGAGACGCATAGTTGTTACCATAACCCAGTGCGTAATCAGTCAGGCTACGGCCTGTAGGCGAGCCACCCAGCGCAGTGATCGTAGTGTATGGCGTCATACCTATCGTTGCACTTGTTGCATCTGCACGTACGCTCGCATAAGAGCCGCGCAGTTTCAGCATGCTGATAAAAGAAGGCAGTTTCACGTAATCACTGATCACTGTTGCTACCGAAATACTTGGATAGAAGAATGTCTGGTAGTTAATTGGTGCCGCAGATGATTTATCAAAACGGGTAGTTACACCTATGTTAGCATACTTACCCAGCGATGCATCGAGAGATGCATAACCGCTGAATACACGCATATCGCTTCCAAAGCTGTTTGCCTGTACAGGGTTCAGCGAGTTAGAGAAACTGTACACACCCGGCACACTCAGGTAATCAGTAGATGTAAAGTTGGAATTATAGTTCATAAAACGTCCTGAACCACCTACTAAACCAGAAAGCCCAACAAAGTTACCTGCCTTGTAGTTGAACGTAAACTGAAGGTCCGTGTTATTCTCAAACAGGTTGCGGCGGTCTTCACGATAGTCACCCTGGTTCTGCTCACGTCCGTACGGGTGCGCAGAGTAAGGCATTCTTTCCGTACGCAGCAGATCATACGTTGTGATCTGTGTACGCGCCAAAAAGTTAATGTGGTTATCTATCTTATAAGTAGCCGCTACAAAACCGAAAATGTCGTTTTTATAATGTCCACGCAACCACTCCTTCACCATAAACCAAGGGTTGTGGTAACGTTGATACTCTGCAAACACAGACTGTGTACCAACTTTACCCGGCTGCCAGATCCCTTTAATATCAGGCGCAGTTACATCCCAATCAGCACCAGTCCAGATAGCCATGTTATAGATCAGGCTGTTCGGGCCATAGTCCACATCAGGATAGTTAGGCGTGTACTGCCTGTTATAGTTAAGGCTTGCTTCTATCTTCAAACGTGAAGTAGGGTTGTACGATCCATACATATTGAAGTTGGTAATGTTCAACTCCATGTTAGGAATAATACTCTGCTGATAAGAGTGAGACAAAGAAAAACGCAGGTTATAATTATCACCAGACGTGCTTAGCGCAACGTTATTCGTTGTCTGGAAACCTGTTCTCAAAAAATGCTGCAGGTTGTTTGCACCACGCGCCACAAAAGGCGTTGGCTGTATATGTCCTGTCCATACTTTACCACCGGAGAAGGTGGTTGTATAAGTTGCATTCGGATCATACTTACCGTCATACTGCGGTATCAGTTTACCATCCAGCTTAGGGCCCCATACATCATAGTCATTATCATTCAGACCACCGCCTTTACCATCACCAAACGCATACAATTGGTTTTCACCAGGACCATATAAGTCTTGTGTACGTGGAAACGCGGTAAAGCCTTTATCAAAAGAATTGGTAGAGTTTAGCTCCAGTGTAAACCCTTTTCTTTTTGCACCCTTCTTTGTAGTAATAAGGATAGCGCCAAACTGTGCACGCGCACCATACAGCGCAGCGGCAGTCGGCCCTTTCAGTACAGAATAAGATTCGATGTCGTCAGGGCTGATGTTCCAGGTATCAGAGCTGACAGGCACACCATCTACTACATACAGCGTAATCTCGTTGCCACGCAGTATTACTGTTGGTTTGCGCAGCATTTCTGCTGACGGGCCTACAGACAGACCAGCAACCTTACCCGTAAGGCCGGTGATCGGGTTCTGATCTCTTGCTTTCACCAGGTCTTCACCTTTTACTTCCTGCACCGCATAACCCAGTTTCTTTACTTCTTTTTTAATACCAAAAGCCGTGATTACCACCTCCGTCAGTTGCTTGGAGGCAGGGTTAATCTCAACCGTCAAAAAATCGCTACCGGCAACATTTACCACTTTCATTTCGTAGCCAATGTATGTTACCGTCAATGCATCCCCAGGGGTAGAAGGGATCGTAAAAGAACCGTCTGTACCAGCGGCTACAGACTTGCCTGTTTCACGGCTGGAGATTGTTGCGCCTGCCACCATTTTCTTGGTTGCAGCATCGGCAACCTTTCCTTTTAGCTGGAAAGATTGTGCAAACCCCACTTGAAACAAGACCAGGGAAACGAACAAAAGTATAGCCTCCCTAAACTTTTTGGATTGTTGCAGATTCATAAGCATTGTCAAATTATTTGTATGACGAACGCAAAACTAGCCGCGAACAAGACCCGCAACGAATAAAGCAGATTAACAAATAGTAAAGCAATTGTAAACTTTTATGGCTTTACGATTAATTAATTTTAGAAATACTAAACTTTTGGAAATTTTGATTATCCTCAGGATGCCTCATCAAAAATGTACACCACCAGCATAATAGCCTCCTCCCCGTTTACACAGGTAGTTAAGTGCGGCTTACGGGCATCGTAGTAAAAAGAGTCCCCTTCCTCCAGGATATACTCCTGGTCGTCAATAGTATATTTTATAGAACCTTTGATCATATAGTCATATTCAAAGGCATTGGTGGATACGAAATCGCGTGGCGCATCTTTTTCCTGGCGGAACAGCACCACGTCTATCAATTGACCATTTTGCTTAAATGAAGTAATGCGGCTGTAATGAGAGCCCGTGCTATGCTCCCGCTCTATCGTCTCATATTGCTCCTTCTTGATCAGCAACGGCCCTTCTGCCTCTTTAAATGAAATGCTGTCAAAAAATTCATTCAGGTCTACATGCAAAGCTTTGATGATACTTATCAATACAGTAAGCGATGGTACGGTACGATTGTTCTCTACCTGAGAGATCAAACCTTTTGTTACACCAACAGCCTCTGCCAACTCCTGCAACGTGATGCTATTTTCTTTTCGTTTTTCTTTAATGCGATTGCCGATCTGTAGGATAATATCATTTTGCATGCCTGGGTATTTGGAATTTTACAAGGAGCTTACAAGATACACCGTTTGGGAGATTGCAATGTTAAATCACGTCAATGCAGTATTGCGAGCGGTAAGCTGGAAGTATTTGTTAAATGGTTTAATTGTTAAATCGTCAATTGCTGCTATAGTCATACTATAAAAATCCCTATCCGATAATTAAGCTATTATTCTTTGTGTCCCGACTTCAGTATCTCTATTCAACTTTACTTGCGTCGCACACTTGTACGTCCTCTTCCATCCTCACCTCATCCTGGTCCTTCGCTGGCGCAGGGCTCCTGCCCTGTGCCTACATATTACTACTATTACACATTATACAAGCTTCCTTTTCTGTAGAGTTTAGTAACAAATAGACACAGGGCAGGAGCCCTGCGCCAGTAAAGGATATACATCCTTTTTGTACGGATTACAAATCCGCTTTATCAGTGTTCGACATGCGCTCCGCTAACATGTCGAACAGCGATGAATTAAATAGCAAAAGCCCCGGCGCGTGTCTTCACGCGCCGGTTGGTAGCTGGTTCGTGAGGACACGAACCAAGGCGAATCTGCCGCTCTGACGAGTCTCCGCCCTTATTATATTAAAAAAGATGTGGGTGCACAGTAAGTCGGAGACCAGGACGATAAACAATTTAACCATTCAACAATGCAACCATCTCATTACTTCCCATAAAAACGCCACGACGTTTTATACTCTTTATCCAATGGTTGATTGGTTATAATAGCACGCACCATTTCTACCGGCATGGCATTTTCTCTCAATACCGCATCGTGAAATTGTTTGAATGACATTTTGCCGCTATCCACAACCTCTTTCTTCAATGCATAAAATTGCAGTGCGCCGATCATATACGCGATCTGGTACAATGGCCCATAGCCTCCCACAAACGAACGCCTTACCTCGCCTTCTGCATTCGCTCTCTCATGGCCTACCCGGTCTACTAAAAAGTCGATGCACTGCTGTGGTGTCCATCTGCTCAAGTGATAATTCAACGAGAAAATAATTCTCGCGCAACGGTGCATGCGCCAAAACAACATACCGACTCTATCTTCCGCATTCCGCGGAAAACCTTTATCCCACAAGATCATTTCCCAATACAAAGCCCAACCTTCTGTCCAGAACGGCGTATCAAAGTTCCGGTAGACTTTATAACGGTTCGTCATATAATATTGTAACCCATGTCCCGCAATCAATTCATGATGCAACACTGCACGGGAAAAATGAGGATTGTTCCCACGCAAGCTCATCTGTTTAGCATCTTCATCCATCGTGTTAGTTGGGTAAGCGATCAGTAAAGTTTCACCACCTAAAAAGAAAGGTGCAACCAGTTGGCGCTCCGGCGACATCATCACCATGCGCCATGTTTCTTCTGCCAATGACGGTATTGTGAGCAAGTCATTCTTCTTTAAAAAATCAACCGATTGATTATACAAACCCATCAGCATTTCCGGTTGCCTGCCGGCAGGTACATGCTCATTCTTTACTTTCTCCAATGCCTTCTTCCAGTCATCGCCAAAACCCATTTCGCGCGATGCTTTTTTCATCTCCGCATCGCACCAGGCAAATTCTTTATTCGCGATGTCTACTAATTCTTCTGGTGTGTACGGGATCATTTCATACTGCAACTGGCGGATCAGTTCCTCCTTACCAATTGGGTTACCTATAATACCACTACCATCATCTTTGCTGCTATCCTCTTTCACCTGCTTTGCCCGCAACAATCCTGCATAAGTATTTAAAGAGCTGTCAAGCGCCTTGTATGGATTGGCAACCCACCATGTAAAGTCAGGATCATACCCATAATAGAAATCATAGACACTTTTCAATGCAGCCTGTAAGCCTTTTGCAGTTGCCTCTGCACGTAGCGCCAAAGGTTTGCTCAACGCAGCATCAGCCACTAATGCTTTTGACAACTGGCGCACTTGTTTATTTGCTGCGGCTAACGTCTTACTCACATCTTCCGCTTTCAGGTACGCGCCGCGCCTTCTTAATTTTTCCAGGGAGTAAATAGAATCTGCAAATGGAAAATACTTAGCCAGTTGATTGTATTCCTCTTCCTCTTTGGATAACTGCCGCAGCTCATTATTCAGTTGTCGCTTAAACAATACATAATCCACTTTATCCGATGAGCTCAGTTTATCAAAGCCGATCTTATTCAGTGAAGACAAATAACTTTCATTAAATGCTTTAAACCTGTTCCTGCGCTCCGGGCTATTCTGGATAACATAAAAACGCGCCAAGTTACCCCTGTCCGCATCATAATGCGCCATCAGGGGCTGTACTTTACCAGTCTGATAATACGTATCCAGGGAATCTTTTTGCTGTGCATTTATATCAATGAGAGCAGTGCATAATAGCACAAGAAGAAGCAGTCGTTTTTGTAGCATGCTGGTTTCTTTGTATTGGTAAAGAAGAACTAAGCGAATTTAAGAGATGTCGCCATAAGATCACGTTCCTTGTGAATTGTTTTTTGTTGCACTTATTTCAAAAATGTAAAACGAATACACTATTCGTCACTTATTTTAATCTTTAGATCTGAAAAACTCTTCATATATTTAAAATGCGAATTAAATCTTAACTCTAAATCCTTATTACTGCATCAAACACTCCTATTTTGTGGAATTATGCGCCACGAAGAAGCACCCTTACCCAATGTAGACTACCTTCAAAATCCGTTTCAGAAAACTACACTTTAATAATCTTCAATCATTAATTATGAAACGATTTAGACACTTCTTCTTTTTCGTAGGATTATTCTGTTGCTCTATCCATTTATTACATGCAGAAACCATTACCTATTCTGGCTCTGGGTTATCAACGACATCCTGCAATATATTTAACCTGGCAACTGCACCTGTCGTTAATGGTCGCGCCCATTATCCGCTTGCTGGCGGGGCTTATTTTAATGGAACCGCTGTTGTATTAAAAACACATGGAGGATCAACTAATTCTACAGTATTAGGCACTGCCTATGCAATAGCTTTTCCAATTAAGAAAGATTACACTTACGCTATTTCTATAAACGCAGGGAGACAATCAAGCGATCCTGTATCTACTCCTCAACTTGCTGTAGGTGTACTTAACGCCCTTGTTGATTTATCCGCTACTGTTTGCAACTCAGTTGACCAAAACACATGGGGTTCTCTGCAATCTAACTTCATTGGCCAAACGTGGGTAAATACCACTTCTACATATACATTAACAACGGGGTTTACTCCAACCACCAATTATGCCTATTTTTTTGTTCTGGGATATGGTGGTTCTACAAGCAATAGCACAGAATTACTTATCAATAATGTCACTATAACAGAAACATCCCCTGGTTTTACATTATCACCCTCAACTATTGGCGTCACATGTGGCACTACTCCGCCAAAAACCATCACAGTAAATAACCCGTATAATATTGCGAATATTACTTCATACGAATGGCATCTCGGCTCTGCTTCAAATGGCTGGATCTACAATGGCAGCGCTGCACCTCAAAATATTTCTACATCTACAAACACGCTCACGTTAACGCCTACATGCGGTGCTAATTTATCCAACATAAGCCTTGATGTAATGGTAAGCGGATCTGTGTACAAAAGCTATAGCATTCCGGTAACACAAACTGCTCCTTCCATGACCATCAACGGGGCAAATTCTGTTTGCAATTCGGAATATTATAGCATATCTGATGTTCCTTGCAATGGTTCTGTCACATGGTCAGCTTCTCCATCCGGTTATGTCAGTCTTACTCCATCCGGAAATGCAGTCACTGTTACCAAGTTACTGGATGGCCCGGTAACCTTAACTGCAACCGTAACACCATCTATACCGGGTGGGTGTTACAGTACAACAAATGTGAATAAATATATTTCGGCAGGTCCCCCTCCCCTGAATATTGTAGGCCCCTACGACCCCGTTTCACATGCTATAATGAGCGTAACGTGTATCAATAAAGAATATTACTATATCGTCGGAGACCCTGTGATGCCTGATCCATACGAAAGTTATACGTGGATGTTATCACCACCACCAACCAGCATCAATAATCCATTCCCTTCATTCTATTCGGGATCCACGGTTTATTTAACCTTTGATGTACATGATTACTTTACCTTAAGCGTATCAAAGACAAACTCATGTGGCACAAGCAGTGGGCAAATTCAAATATTACCGCAAGAATGCTTTTCAGCATTCAAAGTATCAGCATCTCCTAATCCTGTTACAAATGTTTTAATTGTGACACTAGATGATGCAACCCGGACAACAGCACAAGCTAAAACGCTACAATCAAACGAAAACGTACTAATAGAATTATTCCATTCTGCAACTGCGCATAAACAAAAACAATGGACGTTTAAAACAGGGCAAAAGCAATATACATTAAATGTTGCCGGCTTACGAAAAGGCCCTAATGTGCTTAAAATAACTAAGGGCAAACAACAACAGACAATAAATATAATCATTCAATAAAGCCCTTTACTTAATGAAAAGCTGTCCCTGCAGGGACAGCTTTTCATTAAAAATATTTATTCATTTTACACTCAATTTCCTATATCAAAAAGTCGGATTCATTTGCGTAACCTGCCATTTATTCTGATCGTTTCTTTGTGCTTTTATATACCATCCATCCATGTTTAGATAAGCGATTTTACCGCGCAACTCATCAGAAAAAATATCCACATCAAACAAAACAGGCAAGCAGTTTTTTTTATCTATCCAGATAAAACGGCTGGTTTTTCTTATCAATTGTTTTACTAGTATATTTTTTTCCGAATAACAACTAATATAAACATTCAAATTCCCATCAGACATATCTATACCTACGAATAATGGCATCTTCGCATTTGATTTTGTTTTTAACATTACCCTATAGTTCGCAACAACTTTTTTAATACTATCAACAACATCAACCGTATTATCTAACCTATAAACTATTTTTTGAGCACTAGCATGCATTACAAAAAACAGAAACAAAGGCCCACAAACAGACTTTAGTGACAGCATATCTTTTTTCCACAAAAAAAAAGCTTCATAGAGTAATAACTCCCCAAAAAACCGTTAAACTCCATTCCGATCTTCGCAAGGTTTCTGTAATTTACACAACACCCGTAGCTCCCCGCCCTCTGCGGCGCTGCGGTGATCTTACAATCAAAACAAACATGAAACCATTATTTGCGCTTCTGCTCTCTCTATCTCTTACCACTTTTGCTAAAAGCCAGGTTGACACTTCCTGGAACGGAAAGAAATGCGCTGTTGTACTCACGTATGACGATGCCATAGATGTGGATATAGACAACGTACTGCCAGCATTGGACTCGTTCAATTTTAAAGGAACATTTTATATTATTGGTGCATCACCCGTGGTAGCAAAGCGAATGGACGCATGGCGAAAGGCAGCAAAGAATGGCCATGAACTTGGCAATCATGCGTTGTTTCACCCTTGCGACGGCAGGTTGCCGGGCCGCTCATTCGTAGGGCCGGATACGGACCTGAGCAAATACACAGTATCAAGAGCGGTGAGTGAAATACGACAAAACAATACATTACTCAAAGCAATAGATGGTAAAGATACCCGCACGTTTGCATACCCATGTGGTGATCTGAAAATTGGCGACTCGTTGTTCTACAGCTCCCTGCACAATGACTTTAGTGGCGCACGTGGCGTAAACCAGGGGCTACAACACGCATCTGAAATAAATATTGACAACATCAATTCTTACATGATCCATGACAAGCCTGCATCATATATGATCGACCTGGTAAAACAGGCGCAACGTACAGGAACATTGCTCGTATTTTTATTTCATGGTGTAGGTGGCGGACATCCGTTAAATGTGAGCCTGGATGCACACAGTGCATTGCTTCACTATCTCAAACAAAACGAAAAAGATATTTGGATTGCGACCATGAATGATGTTGCATTGAAAATAAGGGCTATTCAAAATAAACACTAAAATGTAACGCAGTAAAAACTGATTTTTGACATATAAAAAAGTGACGGGCTCGAAAGTTTATCGTCACTTTTTTATATCGCTTATGTTATAACCAGCCCGCAAAATATCGTTCTCCCTGCCTCACTACTTGCAACACATCATTTTCACTTCCTTTAAAAGGGCCGGATTGTTCTATTTTAAGGCTTGCAATTGCCGCGGCAAACTCACCGGCATCCTGTATATCCGCCTGCTGGTGACGCTTGTATAAATAACCTGCCATATATGTATCGCCACATCCTGTTGCATCTACCGTAACGCGTGGCACAAAAGCAGGTATTTCATAAAATCGGTCATTACTATAGATCACTGACCCCTTACTTCCTAATGTAACTATGACTTCTTTCACACCCCATTTATTCAACATAATCGCACTGCTTTTAATATCAGCATGCCCGGTCAACACTTCCATTTCAGACTCGCTTGTTTTCAGGATAGAAACATATTGCAAGGCATCTTTCTTCTCCTGCCAGTCCACAGCAAATACTTTCTGGTTACGTACCGTACGCAAGTAACCCTGCACATCCAATGAGACGGAACTCCGCGCAGCCAACTCCCTGATCATGGATACAGGTATATCTTCTGCAAGCAAAGGGCCTAAATGAAATACCGCTGACTGTATCTCTTTTAAATGACCTATGGCAAAAGGTTCTGCGATTGCCAACACATTTTGTATGCGCTCATCAGCATTGGCAGGATAAATATTCTCAAAGAAAACAGAATACCTGCTAGGCAATGCAGTCACACTTACACCTAATGCGCGAAGATCTTCTACATACTGCATCTCTGCATCACCAAGCGCAGTAACCAATCCATACTGAACAGGTAACTGATGAATAGCACTCGAAAAATAAAATGAAGTGCCGCCAGCCATATACACAGACGATTGCGGCGTTACTACCCTATCAAGAGTAATATGCCCAACACAGCAGATATCGTACATCAATTGCAATTTGATTGTTAATCAGGCAAGTTAAAGTATATAGAGTAGATAGGGTATATAAAGTATCATTGTTGTCCGACTACCATGGCGAAAAAAGTTCGTAATTCTTTGTGGCAAAGGTCTGCATCTGAAAAAAGCACGTTACTAAAATCGGGGAAGCTCCCTTTTTGGGGTCTTTCCGGGAAGCGCTCGGCCTCAGAAAAGCTGCGTTAAGAAAATTGGCATGAACGCCGGAAAAATCCATTGCTGTTTGAGCCAGACGCAACTTGCTTACTCACGCTGTAAGCGGCGAGTTCAATGGATTTCGGCGGGCAGGACAATTTTTAGCCTGCTTTTCTGCAGCCTTGATCTTTTTGGTTACTTTTTGTATCAAGACAAAAAGTAACACCGTCGGTAGACAAATGAAAGCTTGCAGTTCAAGATCCACTAAACTTAGTCGGACAACAATGATATTGTATATAGGGTAGATAAAGCAGGCTACTAGTACTCATATCCAGTGTAGCTAATTGCTTTCCTTATATACCCTATATACCTTATCCTCCTATTTCTTACCAAACCTGATATTATACGTTGCGCCTACACCTATACTGCCTATACCTCCGCCGTTTGCGTCACTACGGAATACATTGCTGTAATAGCCAAAGATGTTCCAGTCATAGTTGTGATAACCGATCTGCGGTTTTATATATGCACCGCCTTTTGCATTATCATAGCCTGTTACGAAGCTATAGCCACCATCTACACCTGCAAAGAAACCTTTACTGGCAGGATATACACGTATGAATGCGCCTAAAGGGATCGTACCAAAATCTTTAAACCCATCTTTCGCGAAGTAATGATTATAGCCTGTTGCAATACCCAACCCGATATGGCTGGTTTCCAGCACTTGTCCTTTTACATCTAAGCCTAATGTAAAATTGCTGTAGTTACTTGCATTACCTACCGGTACGCCAACGTTGGCACCTACTTTTAACCAACTGTTATTTGAGGTGATTGTTGTTGACTGTGCGTGAATGCGTCCTGCGGCAACGACTATTGCCAGCATAGACAAAACAAGGATTTTTTTCATTGGTTACAGTTTTGCCTACCGTATTTCAAAGTACATGCCACCTTATTTTGCCTGTTTATATCCCATTACCAAGAATGACAGAAGTGGGGCAATATTTCCCTGAATCGTCCTATATACTTAACAAACACCAGTTTATTTTAATTATACAGTCAAATAAGTACTACAAATTATTCATCAACAGCAATAACGTCAGAACCTGTAAATTTGATACACGATGATCCCGGCATTTGAAACATACCTGCGTACAAATACAGACCTTAGTGATGAAGCACTTCAACAGATCACTGCGACAACTATGACCAGAACGCTTCAGCGCAATGAACTGTTACTACAAGAAGGACAAATATGCCGTCATAAAACATTTATAGCAAATGGACTGCTACGCACGTTTGGTGTACGGGAGGATGGCACTGAACATATTATACAATTCTCGCCAGAACATAGCTGGACACTGGATGTAGAGAGTTACGACAGACAAACGCCCACTTCATTTAATATTGCTGCTATAGAAAAAACAGATGTATTGCTTTGGACAAAAGCAGATTTTGAATATTTATTGCATACGATACCTGCATTAAAAAATCTTTCGCAAGAATTGATCTCCCGGAATATCTACAATAGCCGTCAGCGCATTTTCACCTCCATCAGTGCAACACCGGAAGAAAAATACGAAGACTTCATTCGTACGTATCCTGGTTTGTTGCAAAGACTACCACTACACATGATCGCATCCTACCTTGGCATCTCGCTAAAGACGCTGACACGCATACGCCACACGCAAGTGCATAAGTGATGAACGTGAATCGTCAAACGGCAATCGTGAATATGCACGAAGTGCTATGTAGCTATTTGTATACTATACTTCTACTCATTTCAGACAAAATATGGTCAAATGACCACTTTTTCCAACTATAGCTTTCTCACTTTTGCTATCAGAAAAAGATAATTTATTATGCGAGTATTTGTTACAGGAGCTTCTGGTTTTGTAGGCTCCGCTGTTGTTCAGCAACTTTTACAAAACGGACATGAGGTGCTTGGAATGGTTCGCAGCGATAACGCTGCGGAAAGCCTGCTTAAAACCGGCGCTGCAGTACATCGTGGCAACCTTGACGACCTGGAAAGCATTCAGCGTGGCGCAGCACAATGCGATGCTGTTATTCATACAGCATTCAATCATGATTTCAGCCGCTTCAAACAGAATTGTGAAGACGACCGTAAGGTGATCATGGCAATAGGTGAAGTACTAGCTGGCAGCAATCGTCCATTTGTAATTACATCCGGCGTAGGCTTACTTAGTACAGGCAAACTGGTGACAGAAGATGATGTACCGGCTGGTTCCGAGATTGTCCCTCGTGCGGCTTCGGAAGAAGCAGCGAAAGCGCTTAGCGCACAAGGCATAAATGCGTATATCGTGCGCCTGCCACCTACAGTGCATGACAAAGGAGATCATGGCTTTATTCCTATGGTGATTGGCATGGCAAAAGAAAAGGGAGAATCTGCGTACATAGGAGAAGGCCAGAACCGCTGGCCTGCGGTTCACCGTTTAGACGCGGCAGTACTATATCGTCTCATCGTTGAGAAACAGCCTGCACAAAAAGTATATCATGCAGTAGCGGAGGGAGGTATTGCCTTTAAAGAAATTGCTACAACGATTGGTAATGCGTTACAAATTCCAACGGTAAGCAAGGATAACGCCGGGGCTGAAGCACACTTTACCTGGTTCAAGCATTTTGCGTCAATGGATTGCCCTGCATCCAGCGAACAGACACGTGCCGCTCTTAACTGGGCACCTACCCACCAGGAGCTGATGGAGGATTTGAAAGTGGGGATTTATTTTTAGGCCTGTTGCATTAGACCATCAGCAACTAACTATATCAACGATCTGTATTTGTCTACAACATACAGATCGTTGATATGGTATTTTCTATCTTTTCTCCAACCATTCCGCCAGCGCTTTTTTAATTGCTTCGCCAATTTTTTTCTGGTTAGCCGGGTCTTTCAGGAAGTCATGGCTTGCTTCATTGTCTCCTATTTCGAGTAATACACGTATAGGAGCCGTATTCACATGCTCATCAAGACTATAAAATGCAAGCTTGCCTGTAGCAGCGCAGGTATAGTCATTGCGGCCCGTAGTGCTGTCCATCAATACACCCCGGTCTTCGAGCGTAGTAGCTGCTGCAATTGCTGCAGTTAATTTTTTAGCCAGGTCTTGGTTCTCTGCCTGGTGTGCGTCACCATAATGCACATATCCCCATATAGCATGGCGTTTTGTACCACCATTGTTGTGCAGTGCGATAAAGACATCCGGCTTATGCTTGTTCGACTCTTTTAATTCCCATGCATAACCGGAGAGCTTCCCATCTACAACAGCGGAGGTATGCGCTATCTTGGTATTACTGCCGTTGTTTGCATCATGCACATCTGTCCGCCCAAGGCTCCACACTTTGTATTCTTTGTAGCTGGGTGAAGTAGCCATGGCTGCTTCTGCAATGCCATTACTTACGAGTGCTTCATTAAAATCTTTGCCGGTATCTGTTTGATGGGAAGGTTGCCAGACAACAACCACTTTTTTCTTAAAAGGCATGTAAGAAAAGAGCATTGTTAATGCAACAGCGTAGAGTAGTTTTTTCATGTCAATTGTTTGGATTAAAGTTATGTAGCATGCAAGTGCATCAGTGATTGTAAATTATTTGAACCTAACTAATTTTCTTTATAGTCAGCAAAGTAGAAAATGTTTCCATTATTATCTGCCACAGCAAACTGCCTTAATCCCCACGGCATCAGCCGAAGGTCTCCATTAGGATGAATGAGGTCGCGTTGTTTGTATTCATTATACAGGTCTTCTATCTGCGTTACGTAGATGTAACAACCCATGTTGCGGCATACTCCCGGGTCAGCACATGCAAACAGATGTATATGTATGCCATCCCGTTCAAAAATGAGATAGCCATTATTATTTTCATAAAAAGTGAAGCCTAACTTTTCTGTATAGAATACGATCGACTCAGCTTCATTCAGTGAGGCAAGTATAGGTGTAGAGCGTTTAAACATCTATTAAATGTAGTGATTCACCGCCTATTTTCATCATTGCCTGTATGTTATCGCGTATCCCATCTTTGCTATTCATCTGCCCGCTATTGGATAAGCTAAGAGATAAACTATTTAGAAATATATTACGCAGGGGAGGCGCGGGCAAGGCAAAACGCGCGGAGCGATCGGGTTTGCCTTGAATTTTCTTTGGTTACTTTCTTTTTTTCAAGAAAAAGAAAGTAACACGTAAGTTATGCTATAACAAAACCCCTCATTAGCCAAACGTTGACTAAGCTCATCTTATTGGAATATCGTAATTGTAGTTCATATCGCTTACAGCCGCAGGATTCATCTTTGAGTACAATAACTATCATCACTCAGACAGCACAGTTATTACTGTTCTCCTGTTTTGCTGATGTTCAGCTTCGCTGCAGGTCTTACCGGCAGCGCAATCGCAACCGTTAGCCAATCGTCTTTTGCCGTAACCTTTACTAACGATGCGGCTTGCATCTATTCCTTTCCTGACCAGGTATGCTGCTGCTGATTCTGCCCTACGTTGCGACAACGTCATATTATAGGCATCGCTACCTCTGCAATCCGTATGAGACGCAAGCTCTATTCTGATACCAGGATGGGCTTGCATAATTTTCGCTACATTATCCAACGCAGGTTGGGCATCTGCGCGTATTGCCCATTTATCGAAATTGTAATAGATATCTTTCAGCTCAAATGTGTCTCCTTTATGCCATTGGGTTTCCTGTGCCAGTATCAGTTCTACGTGTACGGTATCTGCAGTATTATCCCGCTGCGCGTTTGCATACGTGTGCCTGCTGTTATACTCCTGTTTATAAGCACTAACCTTATACATAATTGCAGGATCTATTAGCTGATACGTACGTCCGCTTGCATTTGTTTGTTGTGTCCATGTGCGATTAGTCAGGCTATCATCAACCCGTACGGTAGCCCCGGGTAATACATTTCTTTGCTCATCCAGCACCGTTGTTTGCAGTACCCATGTACGTATCATAATCTTCTTTTCCGGTGGTATATTTTCTGCTGTTACCAGATAAATATCATCACTGCCTTTTCCCCCGCTCCTGTTGGATGATAACAAACCTGTTATCGCATCCCGCCTGGTAAAATAAAAATCATCTCCTTCGGAGTTAACCGGGCTCTTCATATTCTGCGGTGGCTGCCAGGTATCTTTTGCGCCGCGTGCATAAAAAATATCCAGCCCGCCCATACCAACATGCCCCTTGCTGGAAAAATAAAGTCCGTCATCATCATTAATGGTGGGGAAATCGTCCTGCTCACTTGTATTAATTACAGGCCCGCAATTACGTGGCACACTCCAGCTACTGTCTGCCTGCAACTCACAATACCATATATCTGTAGCACCATATCCACCCGGCATATCACTGGTAAAGTATAATACTTTTCCATCTTTACTTAAAGCTGCATGCCCTACGGAATAAGCCTCCGCTTTGTTATACGCAAAAGGTATTGACTTTTGCCATGCACCGTTGTTTCGTTTGCTAATAAATAATTCCAACCTGCGATCTCCTGCTTTTATAGCAGGTAACGCTTTCTGTTTTGGCCTGTTGATCTTATTCACATTGGTTACAGTAAAGTACGCCGTGTTATAATCGCTGGAAAATGCTACCGGACCTGTATGAAACTGGTAACGGTTAAATGGAGGCGCAAGCCCGCGTATAAGGTCAAAATGTGTACTATCCAGTACGTAGATATTCAGAAACGGCTCTGCCGTACGTGCATCATTATACAATACCCATTTAGCTTTTGGATCAAGCACCTCGAACCTGCTGTAAGCAGATGTGAATACGACATCATTACCAGGATAGGGTACTGCACCCCAGTCAGACAATGGCGTATTGATGTATTCATAATTGGACACACGATATCCTGCCGTTGCTTTTTTCCAAACCATTGCAGAATCACATCCTGCTATGCGCTGTTGTACTTTTACAGAAGTGTCTGCGCCTGCATGTACATAAGCAGCCTTCGCATCTTCATACTTTGCGCAGGACTTTAGCGCGTCACCAAGCGCCAGCCAGTCTGTGGCATTTGCCTGCGGCAATACTGTAATGCGCTTACCTGTGCGTACAGCATCATCGTATGCGTTGATGGCTGCATAACAATAAGCGAGTTTGCGCAGCAGGTTAATGTCCGGTTTCTTTTTCGTCATATCCTCGTACAATGGAATGGCAGCAGCATACTCTTCCCGCACCAGGTGCTCAGCCGCAACGCGCGACATGGGTTTCTGCTCTTGCGCATGCCCTGTCTTTGCAGTGAATAACACTACAGTGAGGCATAGCAGTAAGAAGGAATATCGTAAAAAAGGTTGCATAACTAAATGAGTTGAGTATGTAGCTAAAAATATCTTGGATGCCATATTCTGTCAGCATTGCGTTTGCCGGGAAAGCGTATGCCCAGCGAGATCTCATGTGAACCATTCTGGTAATTGGATAATCCATTTGTTGTAAAATCATAGGAGTAACCAATACGCAGATTTTCCGTTGCAAAAAATTCCATCATTGCACTTACTGCCGCAGAAGATTCCAGGTCTGGCTGATACCCACTTTTACCGGACCAGCTAATGCCTGTACGATAAGATCCGCCTATCCATATTTTATCTACGAACAATGCGAGTAAGTTAAAGTCTACGCTTGTAGGGCCTTTAAAATCTTCTTTTATCAGTATAGATGGTTTCAGTTGTACCGTTTCACTTAGCTTAACCATAGTACCTGCAGTGAGATATACGTGTGGCGACTTCCTGATCGTTGCATACTTAAATCCGCCGCTATAGTAGATGCTGCGATCCTGGTTGAGAGAGAACATATCCAAAAAAGAAAGACCTGCATAGAAATTGGGCGTGTAGTAGTAAATACCAAAATTAGCATCCGGCACTATGGTGCTTGCTTTTACAGTAGGCAGGTCCGGATCATTTGGATCTGTGTATTGCAGTACTGTACCGTCAAGTGAATATTGTGTTACGCCTGCACTAAGACCAAGGCACAAACGTCTTAAACCAGTATTGTCAAGCGGTATGCGAAAGGCATATGTACCATAGAACGAAAGTGATTCCTGCGGGCCAAGTTTGTCCCACATAACCTGTCCGGCTACCGCAACTTTATCATCTTTCACCCTGGTTAATCCATCTACTGACAACACCGCCGTTTGTGGCGAGCCGGGTATGCCTACCCATTGTTTACGATAGGTAGAATTGAGATACAGGTCTCCCCTGTAGCCTGCATAGGCGGGATTTACAGCAAGCCCGTTGAATACATACTGGCTGAACTGTATATCCTGCTGCGCAAAGCATGTGGTTATGCTGCCTCCGAAGATGATTGATAATAAAAAATATTTTGCACTTTTCATATCCTTCATTTAGTCATTAGTACTGGTTGTTATTTACCTACAAGTATCCATCCTTTGTATAACCGTATGTTACCATCCGGCTGGCGGAGTTTCAGCAGGTAATAATAAGTACCTGCGTTCAGCCCGGTAGCGTTCCAGTCATTCTTATAATCATAGCTGTGGTACACCTGGTTTTGCCACCTGTTATAAATAGAAAGTTCTGAGCCTGGATATTTGGTAAGGCCTCCTATTATGAACTGATCGTTTTTACCATCACCATTTGGCGTAATTGCATTTGGTATAAAAATATCATCTCCACTTACCAACCCTGGCGCTATAGTGAAAATATTATCAGAGAGGTCCACATCTATTTCATTGCCACTTACCCTCGCAGTATTATTTACCTGTTGCCCGCTTAGCAACCTGGTAGTAAAGCGCACTTGCTGGCTAGCCCCATTTGACAACACAGGTATGATCCACGTAATGGCTCTTGATGCAGCATCATACACACCACCATCGCTGATCGTAGACGGAACAGCCAGTTCCGGCGCCAGTGTATCTGTAATAACAACCCTGGTAGCTGTATCAGGTCCATTGTTCGTTGCATTGATCACAAACTCGAGTGTTTTACCTGTAGTCAGCGGCGGTACTGTCAGAAGAGCTTTCGTTACTTTCAGGTTCGCATATAATCCTAACGGCAGCGTGACTGTACTTGAATCACGCAATGACACGTCCGGCGGCCCGCTTACAACTGCTATGTTACGTGCTGTGCCTCCACCACTCACCGTCATATTGTATTGCCAGTTCACAGCCTCACCTGGTCTCACCTGCCCTACCTGCCATGTAAGCACTCTTGCTAATGCATTGTAGGTAACTGTACCTCTTACCGGAGGTGTGTAGGTAAGATTATTCATCAACGTAGTTACCGGTAATGTATCAGATACAACTACAGGATTTACATCGCTTATACCGCTATTGCTCACCTGTAGCGAGAAGGTTACCTGTTGCCCTAACCGGTAAGGAAGTGCCAGTGGCGTTGCGGACTTCACTATACGTAATTGTATTTTTTGACGCACTGTGGTTAGCACGCTGCTCTGATCATTCGATGGATTTCTGTCTTCAATACCTGTTGCTGTTTTCACTACAGCTTTATTCATCAGTGTAGCAGGTGCATTACCTGCAATACCTGTTACTACAAATGTTGCTTTTGCACCGGAAGGGAACGTCCCAATAGTTGCTACAGGCAGCCCATTCACCGTGTTTATCACAATACTTCCTGCGCCGTTTTCAACAGCAGACAATTGCATATTTACCTGTGTTAACCCGGCAGGTACGCTATCTGTTACTACAGTAGCATTCGCATCTGACAATCCATGATTGGTTACGATTAGCTGATAGGTAATCTTGTTACCTGCGAAGACTGTAGCCGGGCCTATTTTATTAACCTCTATATCTGCCACTGCATGTATGATACTGATAACAGGTGGCGAGGTTATGAGGAAGTTGTTAACGTTCGTTAATCTTGCATAAGCTATATTGATCACTTGTCCTAATGGAGCTGTTTGCTTTACAGAACCGGTGACCACTATCCGTACACCACTTGTATCCGATGGCAATGTAGCAGGTACTGCTATAATGTTTCCACTACCACTGGTGCTGCCTGTGAGCGTTGCTGACTTTATGGCTTCGGCTGTCCATGTCACATTTTCAAGGCTGGCAGTAATGGTATCTGCAATAATTGTTGACACCGGCAGGCTCACAGCATTGTAATTATATACGGATATAACGTATGTAGCTCTTTGTCCCCTGATCATTTCTGAAGGCCCAGTCTTGCTGATGCGTACATTGGTTGCAGGAGCTGCTGGCTGCACATTCGTGGTAACACTTGACAGTCTTACCGGCGCACCGGGTTGTGCAGGTATTGCATAAGCAGTGTTGATCATATTGCCTTGCGTAGTCAAAGCCACCTTACCATTTACCGTAATAAGTATATTATTTCCAGCACCCGCCTTTATATCTGCAAGTATATTGATCAAACCAGATGTGCCACTTACAGGGCCTGTAATGTTGGTATTACCTGCTCCGGTAACAGTCCAGCCGGTTACCTGTATTGCTGCAGGTATCGTATCTCGAATGTTTAGTTGCGTTATATCGCTTGGACCATCATTGTAGACTGTTATTTGATAGGCAATGTTATCACCTGCGGTCACACTGGACGGGCCAGTCTTTTGAATACGTATATTACTGGACATTTGCACAATAGCCTTTGTCACTGCAGTATCCGATCTGTTTGTTTCTGCCGTTCTTACCACAGCTTTATTCACTAATGAGTCAGACAAACTTCCCGCAGTAACACCTGTAACAGTAATGCTTATCATATCGCTATCGCCTGGTGCTATATCTGCTGTTACCAATAGTTTATTACCGCTACCCTGCGCACCTTGTTTTATTACAGAAATACCGCGCGCTGTTGCTGTCCAGGTCGCTTGTAATATGCGCGGATCAAGATCATCTATGATCACTGCATTTTGTGCAAGGCTTGGGCCTACATTTGTTACCGTAATGGTGTAGCTAACCGGCTGCCCTGCTACTATCAGCGTTGGCCCGGATTTCGCTATTTCCAGTATAGGCAGTATAGATACATTTGTTTGCGCCATCGCCGTATCTGGTTGGGCATCCGGCACCTCTGCCGGTGTTACAATAGCCGTATTTGTAATTGTTCCCGCAAAGGATGTATTTACCCTGCCCGTAACAGTGATCAGCAATGTGGCCTGTGAGGCTATATCAGCCTGCAGCGTAATGTTATTTCCCGTACCTGCTGATGCACTTTTTACCACAACAGTACCTATTGTATTTTCTACATGCCAGTTCACACCCGTGATCATTGCCGGCACCAGGTCTGTGATCACAGCATTGCGTGCGTCACTCAAACCTGTATTCATTACGGCTATTACATACCTGATAGAGTCGCCTGCATACAAAGCTGAAGGAGCCAGTTTTGTTATATTGAGAATAGGCTTTTGTACTATAAGCGTGGTTACAGGTGGTGAAACAACAGCGGCCGTGAGCGAATCCGGCGATGTAATGGTAGCTGTGTTTACAAGACTACCGGTAGCACCGGATGGTACAGTTCCGCTTACCGCTATTGTAATAGCAGCAACACCACCCGGAGGTAAAGATGCTGTCAGCCTTACTATATTGCCTGTACCTGTAGAGTCACTATTGAATACAGCACCACCGGCAGATGTAGCAGCCCATGTGATTTGTGTTAACCTGCCATCCAGTGTGTCTGTCACAACAATATTACGCGCATAAGACGGGCCGTAATTCTGCGCACGGATCACGTAGGATATGCGGCCACCGGCAGTAACTGTAAGCGGGCCTGTCTTATCTATTGTAAGCGCAGATTTGCGCAACACATTTGTACTAAAGTCTGCACTGGCATTACCTTCTGCAGTAGTGGAGCCTTTAGCTGTTGCCGTATTGTGAATGATACCGGCAAAATCATTATTGACATTACCATTAATCGTGATCACAACGCTGCTACCTTGTCCCGCAGGTATGTTCACTACCGTCTGTACATGATTACCTGTGCCATTGAATACGCCTGACACGCTTGCACCACCATTTACTGCAACACTCCATTGTGTATTTTCCACCTGTACAGGCACCACATCTTCCAACGCTATATTCACTGCATCGGAAGGGCCGGTATTGGTAAGTATCAGTTGATAAGAGATCGGGCTACCGCTGTATAAGGTAGCTGCGCCGGTCTTACGTAGTTGCAGGTTTACAGAGCGGCTTACCGTTGTCTGTATCGTACTGCTGTTATTACCTGTATTAAAGTCTGTCTGGTTATATACATCTACACTTGCGGTATTGCTAATAGTTGCAGCAGCTACACTACCATCTACTTTTCCTACTACATACAGTGTAATATAGTTCGCAGAGCCTGCTGCTATTTTTGCAGGCAGTATAATGCTGTTACCAGTACTATCTATTCGTACACTATCCAGCACTGTAGCATTACCTGTTGCCAATGCATACCACCGCAGGTTAATCAGTTCCGCAGGTATCTGATCCCTGATCACTATGCTATCTGCATCCAGCGGACCATAGTTAAATACTTCAATGGTATAACCCGCTTCCTGTCCGGCAACAACATTTTTCGGCCCACTCTTAACAATGCCAACATCTGTAGACCGGTTAACGGTTGTGGTAACAGAGCTTTGCTTGGTCGTGCCTGCCTGTGCTGTAACAGTATTCACAAGTGTAGAACCCGCTGCAGAAGTTACTGTTCCATCAATTACCAGGACAATGCTATTAGCTGCTCCGGCGGGAATATTACCTCCGGTATTAACAACAGAGCCACTTCCGCTTAGAGGGCCGGTTATTGTAGCAGTGCCGGTAGTAGACGCACTCCAGCTAGTTACCTGTATGCCTACCGGTACAGCATCTGTAATAGTTATGCCTGTTATATCACCCACGCCTCCGTTGGTAACCACAACTGTATATTGAATAGGATCTCCGATAGTTACCACTGCCGGGCCACTCTTCGCTACACGCAATGATGGTGTGTTATCAATAGTTGTATTAACAGTGCTGCTATTGTCCGCAGGAATAGGATCTATAGCTGTACTGCCAGGTGGCAATGCAACAGTAGCCGTATTCGTAACAACGCTGCCATCCGTAAGTGAAGGATCAAATGTGCCTGTTATCACAATACGCAGATCACTATTTTCTGCGGCCATATTTGCAGTCAACTGTACGTTACCTGTACCGCTTGCAGGTGTAATGTTTGTAACATTGCTAAAAGAAGTTGCTGTCCATGTAGCATTGATCACACCCGGCGGCAGCAAGTCTTGTACGACTGCGCTAAACACATCGGATGGACCATTATTTTGCACACGCAACATGTATTGTACCTGTTGTCCCGCTGAGCCATTTGCTGGTCCACTCTTACTGATACGGAGATTTGTATAGCGTTGTATTACAGAAACAGCAGTAGATGTATCTGTTTGTGGTGCTGTAGTAATTGCAGGATCATTGTATACAACAGCCGTATTGGTAATATCAGTACCAGTAAAGGCAGGGTCAACTATACCTCTTGCTTCAATCAGTATTTTTGCGTTTTTACTTACTGGCGGCAGGTTGCCTTTGATCATTAAAGTATTACCTGTACCTGATGTATCTGAAGTAATAACAGCACTGCCTGCCGTAACAGCAGCCCATGTGGCATTGAGTATAGTAGATGGAATAATATCCCTGATCACTACATCGCGCGCAGAACTCGGCCCCCTGTTGTAAATAGAGAACCCATAAGATATACGGTTGCCTGGCGTAACTGTAGCTGGCGCCGTTTTGATGATGTCTATTTCTGCATACCGCGTTACATCCGTTACCAATTGCGGAGAGCGAACGGGCGCTATACCAGCTTCAGTAGGTGTAACAGTTGCAATATTTGTTAGGCTGCCCTGGTAGTAATCATTAACCGTTCCTGAAATAGTTATAGTAACCACATTATCATTACCCGGTACTATGTCTGCTACTACTCTTATAATATTTCCTGTTCCGCTTTGTCCGCTGGTAACGGCTGAGTTACCATTTGCTGTTGCAGTCCATGTGCTGTTTTCAATCTGCACCGGTAGTGTATCTGTAATAACAGCCTGCCCTGCTATGCTAGGGCCTGCGTTACTAATGCTAAGCACATAGGCTATTGTTTCACCAGCGTATAATGATGCAGGCCCAGTTTTACCAATGGTCAGCGATGGCATTCTGCCAATCTTAGTCACCTTACGGAAAGAATAGCCGGTGGCTGCGCCTGGCTCTGATGGCACTATCCGCGCAATATTTACAATAGAATCTGCAGATGTATTATTTGGAATTTTACCCGTTACTGTAACCAGTATTTTACTACCGGCAGGCATATCCGCTACTACATTTACCACACTACCGCTACCACTCGCGCCCTGCAATATAACTGCGCTATCAGGTGCTGCTGCTGTCCATTGCGGGTTCAGCAGCAAGAGCGGCAAAGAATCTATGATCGCAGCAGATTTTGCATTGGACGTTCCGGAGTTCAACGCCGTTAATATATACGTAATAGTCTCACCTGCATTTGCAGTTGCAGGCGCTGCTTTTACTATATCTAATCGTGGTATGCGCGTTACCGTAGTGAATACAGGATTAGAGATCACCGTATCTGCGCCTGTTTCCGAAGGTATTACAGTCGCAATATTTTCAAATGTTCCGCTGAAATCGCGTTTCACTTTTCCCGTTACCTTAATAACAATACTATTGCCTGCGCCTGCCGGCAGATCTCCCGTTAGCGTTAAAATATTACCTGCTCCGGTTTGTCCTGTAGCAATCACTGCGCTACCAGTTGTTTCAGCTTTCCATGTTATACTTTCTACTGCACCCGGAATACTGTCGCGCAATGTAAGTGCGTTCGCATCGGACTTACCAGGATTATTAATAATGATCTCATAGAAAATAGTTTCTCCTGCCTCCAATTCCGCAGGTCCAACCTTAGAGACACGCATCTGCGGTATTTTTCCTACAGTAACTACTTTAGTAGCACTCAGTGGCGCAATGGGCTCTGCCGGTGTAACGGTTACGGTATTCGTCAACGTACCATTATATGCCGGAGAGATTTTACCTGTAACAGTCAATACCAGTTTATTAGATGCACCACCACGTAAAGAAGCGGTTATGCTTATTGCATTGCCCGTACCTGATGACGGGCCGGTGATGCTACCATTACCAGTAATACTTGCTTTCCAGATAACACCACTTATTTGTGCCGGTACATTATCTGCTATCACACTATTGATCGCATCTGCATTACCGGTATTGGTTACTTCTATATAATAGGTCAGGCTATCTCCTGCCAGCGCACGATCTACTGCCGACTTGGTAACAATGAGCGACGGCAAACGCGAAACTTTGGTTACCTTAATAGCACTGTCAGCTTTGCTACCAGTATCTGCCGGAGTAATGACTGCTTTATTGGTAATACTGCCGGAGGTAGCGCTTGAAACAATACCATTCACTATTAAAATGATCTTACTATTTGCATCGGCAGGTATATCACCTTTTACATTTAGCTGATTACCTGTTCCGCTTGCACCGCTTATAATACGGGCATTGCCAGCAGCCTGAGCAGTCCACGTAACCTGTTGCACTTCTGGCGGAATCACATCTGTAATAATTGTACCTAATGCGTTACTTGGGCCTGCGTTATGCGCTTCCAGTACATACCGTATAGGCGTACCTGCATTAAGACTATCAGGGCCAGCTTTGGTAATGGCCAGTATGGATTGTATGCTAATATTGGTAATAGTGGTAGAGCTTGCAGGGCTCGTATTTGGCTCAGAAGGAGTAACGGTTGCCGTATTGCTTATTGCACCAGCAATGTTTGGCAGTAATGAGCCATATACTATGATGCGTACTGTAGCGCCTGCATTGATATTCGCAGTCACTAAAACATTGTTGCCTGCCCCGGTAGCACCACTTGTTATTTGCCCCGTGCCTTGCAGCACACTCGCAGTCCATGTTATGTTTGATAACACAATAGGCACCACATCTGAGATAACTGCACCGGTGGCGTTAGACACGCCGGTGTTTGTAACATCTATGGTAAATGAACCTTGCTGGCCTGCATACGCTGCAGGCGGTGCATTTTTCTGAATAGTTAAACGAACTTGTTTGGTAACAGTTGTCAGATCCTGCGCTGTAACGGTTTGACCGCCTGCTTCGGCAGGTATGGCAACAGCTCTATTGAGTATATCACCTGCAAAGTCAGGACTGATCGTACCTGTTACATGAATGGTAATAACGTTTAATGCACCTGCAGGAACATTGGCAGTTACAGCTATTATATTGCCCGTACCAGTAGCGCCGGAAACAACAACTGCACCACTCTGTGCTATAGCAGTCCATTGTACCTGCGAGATCATAGCGGGCACAGTATCCCGTATTACAGAAGCGACTGCATCACTCGGGCCATTGTTCTGCAATATGATGTCATAGGCAATTGTATTGCCCGCAATTGCCGGGCCGCTTGTCCTGCTCTTAGAGATGGCAAGCCCCGGAGAGCCGAATACATTTGTAGTAACTGTGTTGGAAACAAAAATACCTGCCGGTGTTTCTGATGGTGTTAGTATCGCTTTATTTAAAATATTACCAGTAACACCGGAGGCAATAGTACCAGTCACCGTAATCCGTATAGCACCCGTATCTGATCCGGGCATATTTGCCGTTACAGAAATATTAGTACCGGAACCTGTAGCACCTGATACAATAGTGGCTTTACCCGTAGCGGTAGCACTCCATGTTACACCTGTTATGGTTGTAGCTATGGTATCTGTAATAACAGCATTTACCGCATCGCTAATGCCTGTATTTTGTGCGATGATCACGTAGGTGATCGGCACACCTGCTGCAGATTGTGACGGCCCTGTTTTATTGATAAGGAAATAAGGTTTGCGTACAACAGGTATAACAACGGTGGCTGTAGCACCGTCAGGGTCTGGTTCGTTTTGCGACACAGCAGTAGCTGTGTTGGACAGGTTACCGGAAAAGGCTGCACTGATCTTTCCACTTACATCGATCATGATCTGCGCATTTACATTAGCCGGAATGGCGCCTGTAATATCTATATTAGACCCCGATGTATTATTCTGTATAACCGCTGCGCCATTGATGGTTGTAGTGGCAATACTGCCCGGCGTAAATCCTGCAGGAAGCGCATCTGTAATCCGTACGCTCGTCGCATCACTAGGCCCCGCATTGGTTATCACAATACGATAACTAATGGACTGCCCTGCTATATATGGCCCTGCTGTTTGTACTACTTTGCTTATACGGATATCTGCCGCACGGGTATAGGTCAGCTTCACACTATCGCTGCCCGGAGGGCAGGTTCCGTTATTTATAGTCCATACAAGTATAGCTGTTGTATTAGGCGCAAGCGTAACAATCGTATTTGGATCATGGATGTCCTGTATAGTTGCACTACCGCTTGCCACCGTCCATGTACCCATAGGAGACGCAACTGCATTTGCATTCATACGGAACTGCCCGGAATTGTATTGCACCGTATCGTTACCTGCATTTGCTGCGGGCGCTGCAGCCACATTGGTGATACTGACAGTAGCAACAGACACTGGACAAACACTATTCGCAACAGACCATTGATAAACATATGTACCTGTTTGCAGGTTGCTGATGCCAGTACCAGGTAGATTAGGATTAGCTATTACAGAGGTGGATGGACCGCTTAACTGCGACCATGTACCTGTTCCTATAGCTGGCGCTGTAGCATTTAGCTGTGCAGTTGTAGCTGCACATAACTGCTGGTCCGTTCCGGCTTTGGCCGTATCAGGATATGGATTGATCGTAATGGTAAATGGATAAGAAACAGACGAACAACCATCTGCAGAGGAACGCACACTAAAGTTGAGATGATAGGTTCCAGGCTGTGTACCTGATGGTATGCCTACGCGCAAAGGACTTGCAGTTAATGCGTTGTTGAGAATGTTATTGAAATTCGGCAGATCGGAAGAAGAGATCGTATAATTATCCGGGCTGCCGGAATTGATCTTAAAGAGCAATAAAAATTCATTGCCACCTACACATAGCTGTGCTACCGGAGAGAGTGTAGCTGTATTCTGTGGATTGACCTGTAGCTGGAACACACTGGATACACCATTGCCACCACAACCGCTCACAGTAGCACTTACACGATAATATTTAGCCGCTGTAAGTGCAGGTGTAGTATATGTTGCACCGGTTACGCCCGCTACAGTTGTCCACGGGCCGCTTCCATTATCACTTTGCTCCCACGTGTATGTATAGCCAGAGGCAGGTGTGCCTGTACCCGCAGAAGGTACGATCACAGCATTCAGTGTAGCTGTATTATTGTAACAAACAAAAGAGGGTCCGTTTATATTAACAGAAAAGTCAATCACTTTAAGTTCTACCGGGTCTGAAGCTACGCGGCAATACACATTATTAAACTCTTCCAATCCGCCAGCGGCTATTACCCTATATTCAAAACCTCCTTTTGCGTTGCTGATACTTACATTGTAGGTATTGCTTGTACCATTGTCTATTGCATTGCCTTCATCTGCCCAGGCTGTAGTACCAAGTGGTCTTTTCTGTACTTTAAAATAGTAATGGGAATAGCTGCCTGATGGAAGTGATACCGTAAAACCGGCTGTGCTATTACTGCAAACCACACCGGGGTTTTGTGTAAAACTGATTGGCGGACCACAAGCAGCAAAAGCAATATCATCTAACGCAAGATCATTACCATTGCTGCTAGGTGTATTACTATAAATACGTAAGATAATGGTACTTGTTCCTTGTGGCATTTGAAATATGCCTGATTGTCTTTTCCATGCAGTAGATGCGTTGGGGTCATAATCAATCGTACCGGTAGAAACACTTTTCAAAACAGTGTTATTACTGGCGTCTACTATATCAAAGCGAAGACTTGGCTTAGAAGTACCCGATGATGTATTCGGGTTTATATTCATGATCCATGCAGAAAACTCGAAAGTAGTACCTGCACATAAACCGGTTATGGTACGCTCATAAAATTTATCTGGCGTTGCATTTGCATCCACCACCATACAGTACCCTGTACCTGTTCCTGTAGTATGGTCTGGCCTGTCTACAAAGTATGTATTGTTATATCCGCGTGTTGTATTACTAATGGTGTACTGCCCCGGGTAAGGGCCTACCGGCCTTGATACAGTTGCCGGGCTATAATATGTATAGGTGGTTATGCCCGGAGGCAGGGCTGGCCCCAGCGTGGGCTTTACTGTTGTGCCTGCATCCCCAAATGTTTCTTTGAATATCGGATCACCCAAAGATCCGGTGCAAGTTTGTGCAAAGCCTGTAATACCTGTCAGGTTAATAAATATAGCGACGATAAAAAACAGCAGTGTCTTTCTCACAAATAAGTTAGTGTGCATATTTTGCATACGCTGGTATTTTAGACTATAGATTTCTGGCTAATCGAAATGAAAAGGCGCAAAAAAACGGTCTGGCAGATTAACGCCAAGAGAAACAGTCGTCCGTGTTAGCTTTGATGTCTAACAACTAACCTACGTATTGGTTTAAAAAAATAAGAATTTAGATCAACTCGTAGTTTATGTGTGTACGATTTTAGAAGAATTGTATGATGCCATCACTAAGTACCAACGTGCCTCTCACACTTATATTATGTAGATATCTGCTGTTTTGTATAACTTTCTATAAAAAAAGAGGAACCATAGTATAACAAAATAATTCCCGGCTATGGCCGCGTGCAAGAGTCATTTTCTATATATCTTTTTTACTTTTTTGCATAAGATGAGTAAATTCAGCCTGGTATAAATATCCAATATGACATCCCGTTTAGTAAAGCATTTCATTTACACTACCCTTTTTTACCTGGCAGCCACTACTGCTCTGGGTCAACAGGTATCCCTGTCTCAAAAGATCAAGACTGACAATTCATTAAAAAGCAGGATAGACCGCATTGTACAGGAGTACGCCACAGCTTACTTATCCTCGCCCAACACATTCAACCTATCCGTCGGTATTTATGACAAGGGTAACACTTATGAATACAATTATGCAAAAGGCAAAGATGCATTACCCAATGGCAACACTTTTTATGGCATTGGATCTATTGCAAAAACATTTGCCGGTTGGATGCTGGCAAATGCAGTAGTAGAACAAAAGGTAAAACTAACAGATGATATAAGGAAGTATTTCCCGGTATCCTACCCTAATCTTGTATATGAAGGCCATCCTATACAGGTACAACATTTGGCCAACCACACTTCAGGATTGCCTGAGTTATCACGCCCTTATAGTGATGCGTATTTAGACAGCATAGTAAAATTGCCGCCACAGGGTTTAAAGCATTTTTATAACAGTTATACAGCGGATAGCCTGCTGGCAGACATGCACCATTTTACAGTAGATACTATACCTGGTACTGCATACCGGTACAATGGCAATGCGATGATGGTACTTATTGCACTTTTGCAGCAGGTATATCATCGCCCTTATCCTTCACTCATTACCACTTATCTGCAGCATAAATACCAGATGACAAATACAAGACCTGCTTTGTCTAAGGAGGAAGAAAAACTGCTACCCGCCGGGCATGACGACAAGGGGAATATTTTACCCTTAGTGGTGGATGAAGGTTTCAGAGGCGCCCCTAACATGTTCTCTACGCCGAACGATATGCTACGTTATATTAAGGCCAATCTTAACACCCGAGATGCTGTAACTACACTAAGCCATCAGCCAACTTATACAACCGCAGATGGCATGCAATTAGGTCTAAATTGGATGATGGGCAAAGAAGATGATGGCTGTCGCTACATTATGCACACGGGGCGTGATGGGTTTGGCTTCACCGCACTTTGCTTTATGTATCCTGAACAACAGGCAGGTATTGTTTTGTTTGTGAATGAGACTACACCGCAGGAAAATCTTTCTGCTTTAAAAGAAAATATACGATTGGCACTTTTTAAAAAGAAGCCGTAACAGGTTTTATCAATTGCGCAAAGAGAAAAACATTTACGCTTTGCGTGGCTCACAAATTCTTTTACCTGATCAGGCATATAACATCTAACGGTAAATCTGTATGTTGAAATAACGCTGCCTGTTTTACAAAACCTGCAGACTCGAAAAAGGACAAACAAGGATTCTCTTTGTATTCTTTCATCCAGATATTTTCGTAGGCTTTGCAGGCTATCATACATTTATCAAACAACGATTGCTTTATTTCAGCCTTATCATATTCTTTTAGCAAAGCAAAATCTGCTATCCGTATTGACCGTTTCCCACGCAGCTCCTCCGGCCGTGCGCCTTCAGATGTAATGCGCGCATAACCCGCTGGTGCGTCACCGGCATATACAACCAGCCACTGATTTGACATGCTGTTTGTTTCGTTGATCAATCGCTTATCATTAAACTGCGCCTGTATATATCCTTTCAATACATCCGGCGGCACAAGACCTGAGAATTTCTCTACAGCTATTGTTCTTGTGAGGTAGCTTAATGCTGCAAGCCCCTGCTCTGAACCTATCGTAAATTTCGTTGTAATATTTACTGCTTCCATCGTTTATTAAATAGGTGTGCAAATTAAGCAGCACTACAGAGCCGGCAGTTGTACAGAACAGTCAAAACAAACCGGTACAGATACTCGCAACAAATCTGTTATGGTAGAATATTTAACAACTGTACTCCTTTTTGTACCGGTAAGGTGGATAATTTTACCGGCTAATCAGATTTGTATTATGCCAAAAATTTCAGTACTGGATTATCTCAGACACCAGCTAGCAGGTACACTTACAGCGGACATGGAAACACACCTGAAATATCCGACAGCCATTTCACGCACTTTATCATTTGAGATTACTGCTATAGACCACGGCACTGCAACAGTTGTCATTCTTGCAGACACTGAATTGCACGGCAACCAACAAGGTACTGTACATGGTGGCCTGATCTGCGAACTGGCAGATGCAGCCATCGGCACTGCACACTCTACATTAATGGAGGAAGGCCAATCGTTTACTTCTATTGAATTAAAGATCAATTTTTACAGGCCTGTATGGAAATCAAAATTGTGGGCAATTGCAAAGCCATTACAGAGCGGCAGAACCATTACCCATTATATCTGCGAGGTAAAAAATGAAGAAGGCAAGGTGGTAGCAATGGTTACCAGTACGGTTATGACTTTATATGGCGATAAGGCAGCGGGAAGGTAAGTATGACATTTTATACCCGGCCACAACACATTGCTCAACATCTGTTGCGTCGCACTCTTGTGCGTCCGGTTCGCTATTAAACTTCTTAGTCATTTATTCTGTACATTTATCTAATAACAATATTTTGTAAATTTGCTACAAATTGCTCCTGTGGTGAACGAAAAAACACAATTAGAATTATTAACCGAGTTAACAGAAAAACTCCGATCAAGACCAAAATCAAAACAAGCTTCTCTTGCAAGACTAGTGGCTTCAGGGATCCTTACACCCAAAGGCAATTTTACTAAACCATATTCTAACCTGAAAAAAGCAACTGCAGAGGCTTCTAAATAGCTTAATGTATAATAGCAGACCCAACATCACCATTGGTTTCCATGGTTGTGATGAATCCGTAAGAGATAAACTTGTTCACTTGCCCGATAGCGTTGAAAAAAGCCGTGAATTATTCGATTGGCTCGGGCATGGGTTTTATATCTGGGAAAACAATTATGAAAGAGCCTTGCAATGGGCTAGAGATAAAAGAAAGCGAGGAAAAATAGAAAAAGCCGCTGTGCTCGGTGTAGTTTATCAACTCAATTACTGCCTGGATTTTACAGATTCCGCACATACGAGTATACTTGCAAAATACTACGCGTCTATGAAAGATGACTTGGGGCAACTCGGTCAGACTCTTCCTGTAAATAGGGATCTTGCTACAGATAAACATAAGGATCTTATATTACGAGAACTGGATTGTGCAGTTATAGAATATATGCACAATGAGATAGAAGTACAAATTCAAGATGACATTGATGCAAGCGGATTCAGCAATTTAAAATCTTTCGATACTGTTCGGGGCGTATTTACAGAAGGCGGCCCAGCTTTTGAGGGAGCGGGCATTCAATTAAAAACACATATTCAGATCTGCATCAGAAATCTTAATTGCATTAAGGGATTTTTCGTCCCAAGAAAAAAGCTCTAACTTCTAAGAGTCAGCACATCTTTTTCATTGCTATTATAGAGTATAGGCCAAAACCGCTCGCAGAACGACTTTTTTTAAAATAAATTAATGGCAAGAAAAGTCGAATAATGAACTGAACGCGTAAGAGTGCGACGCAACGGATGCCCAATAACAATACTAAAGCCGGGAACAAAAATATTTACCTCACCCGCTTTCCCACCAGCTTTATTGCTTCTATTCTTCTCGAGGAAAAGCGATCGGCAAACACAAGCCTGAAATGTTTGTCAAAGCCGCCGGAGAAAGAGAATGTATAGCCCGGCGTAAATCGTACACCTATCTTTTCGCATTGCGCATAGAAACGCGCCATGTCTGTATCATCAGAGAGTTTTACCCAAAGATTATATCCACCGGATGGCGTACCGATGGTTGTGTTTTTAGGAAAATGATCAGCAAGCAGGTTAATGGCAAGATGGGCGTTCTTTGCGAGTTGTATTCGTAATGCGCGTACATGCCTGTCGTAGCTATTGCCGGATAACAGACGATTGATCGTTTCCTGATACAAGGGCGATACCGTGCTGCCTAATGCAAACCTGATCTGCTCGGCACGTTGTGTAAACTTTCCGGCAGCTAACCAACCGAGGCGTATGCCGGGCGCCAGCGTTTTAGCATACGATGAATAAGATAATACAAGCCCGCTATCATCAAACGATCTTATAGTAGATGGCCTTTGCCCATAAAAATTCAGATCGCCATACATATCATTTTCTATCAGCGCCACATTGTATTGCTGTGCTACCAATAACAATGCCTGCTTCTGTTCATCTGTAAGCAACAAGCCTGTTGGGTTATGAAAATTAGGTGTTACAATGGCAGCCTTCACAGTATTGCTGTGGCAGGCTTTTCTAAAAAAGTCAATATCAAATCCTGTTTGCGGATGAACAGGTATTTCGATCACTTTAAGTTGCAATACCCTGATCACTTCCAGTACAGAAAACACACATGGGCTTTCCACCGCTACTACATCGCCCACATTGCAAACAGCAGACAAGGCAATGTACAACGCTTGCAAGGCACCGTCTGTAATCAGCAATTCTTCAGGATCAATACTAGTTTCCTGCGCGGCTGCACGCCTTACGATATTGTTTTTTAAATCTACGGATCCATTGGAAGGATAATAGCGCAGTAAACCCGCACCCTGTTCGCGGATCACTTCCTGCATGGTGCGAAGCAATAACTTTTGCGGCATCAGCAGGTCGCCGGGTGCAGCTACATTAAACTCTGAATACTTTCTACCTTCGCGAAGTGTGGTAGTAAGCGAGAGGTGATGTTTGAAAATAGCATCTCTTACTACAGGCTTACGTTTACTTTTAGTTAGCGGTGCAGATAGCCCGGGCTTGTTGCGCACATAATAACCTGATTTGGGCACACTCTCTACCAGGCCACGGATAACGAGATAATCATAACCATTTTGCACAGTAGTAGTACTTGTTTGATACTGCTCCTTCAGTTCGCGGACAGATGGCAATTTATGACCGGGTTTGAAAATACCCTCCCTGATCTTTCTCTCTATCACACTGGTGAATACTTCGAACTTATATGTTTTCATATCTGTACCGGCAATTTTTACCTATTCTGTACCTGTACTGCAAAAATAGGTAATCTAATTTTGAGCAAAAGAATACGCATGCCAGTGCTGCCACATATAAATACACCCGAAGACCTGAAGCGCTTTTCCCTGCCTGCATTACAAGAACTTTGCGATGAACTGCGGGCATTTTTAATAGATCATGTTTCGGCAAACGGCGGCCATTTCAGCTCCAGCCTCGGCGTGGTAGAGCTGACTGTTGCCTTGCATTATGTATTCAATATGCCTGCAGACAAACTGGTATGGGATGTAGGTCACCAGGCATATCCGCACAAGCTCTTAACAGGAAGAAGAGAGCGGTTCCACACAAACAGGTTGCTGGGTGGCATCAGCGGCTTTCCCAGTATGGAGGAGAGCGAGTATGATGCGTTTGGCACAGGACACTCTTCTACCTCTATCTCTGCTATATTGGGTATGGCAAGTGCTGCTAAATACAGAGGCGACGATACGCGGCAACATATAGCAGTAATCGGTGATGGTGCCATGACGGCGGGAATGGCGTTTGAAGCACTGAACAACGCTGGGCATGAACGGCCTAATATGCTGGTGATACTAAATGACAACGATATGTCGATAGATGCAAACACGGGTGCATTGCAAAACTATCTGACAGGGTTAACAACAGACAGGCATTACAATGCACTGAAAGCACGTGTAAAAAAATTATTGTCGTTTAATGGGCAACAAGACAAATGGCCCGTGGAGATGGTGCGCAAGCTAGAGAAGATCGTTAAAGCAGGCTTGTTGCATTATAGCAATCTTTTTGAAGCGCTGAACATCCGGTACTTCGGACCAGTAGATGGACACGACCTGAAAACGCTAATGAGTGTATTGGAGCGGCTAAAACATATACCCGGCCCCAAACTATTGCATTGTATAACAGAGAAAGGGAAAGGCTTTGCGCCGGCAATGACGGACAAGGCGAAATGGCATGCAACAGGAACGTTTGATAAAACAACGGGCATAAGAGTTGCTAATGCAACAACCGCTATGCAACCCGTAACATTCCAAGAGGTGTTTGGCAATACACTGGCAGAATTGGCAAAGAAGAATGAACGTATAATGGCAGTAACGCCAGCTATGCTATCGGGCAGCGCACTTACGCGTATGAAAAAAGAGATGCCGGAACGTGTGTTTGATGTAGGTATTACGGAGCAACATGCAGTTACTTTTTCTGCCGGGCTTGCGGCAGATGGATTACTTCCTTTTTGTACGATCTATTCTACTTTTTTGCAACGTGCGTATGACCAGTTGATCCATGATGTAGCATTGCAACAACTGAATGTTGTTTTCTGTATAGACCGTGCAGGTGTGGTAGGTGCCGATGGGCCTACGCATCACGGTGCGTTTGACATTGCTTTCCTGAGATGCGTGCCAGGTATCATAGCAGCTTCACCTATGGACTTAGCTGATTTCAGGCATTTGCTTTATACTGCGCAAGCAGGCATTGTGAGTGGGCCTTTTGCCATCCGTTATCCAAGAGGTGCGGGCTATGGCACTCTCGCCGGAGACTTCGAACAATTACCCATAGGCACGGGACGGAAGATCAAAGAAGGAAAAGATATTGCTATTCTTTCGCTCGGCCCTGTGGGGCAATATGCAGTAGCTGCCTGTGAAGAACTGGAACAAGAAGGATTGCAGATAGCGCATTATGATCTTCGTTTTTTTAAACCATTGGATGAAGTGTTACTGCACGAGGTGTTTCAGCAATACACTACAGTGATCACTATAGAAGATGGTTGTATTGCCGGAGGTGTGGGAAGTACTGTAATGGAGTTTATGGTAGCGCATGACTATCATGCTACGTTCAAGCGTTTGGGTTTACCGGATACTTTTGCAACACAAGGCACGCAACAGGAGCTACATCACCTCTATGGTTACGATAAGGAAGCTATTGTTACTTTGATAAGAAAGCTCTCATCGAACAACAAACACAATAGCAAGATTGTGAGCAATGGCATGTTGCAACATAGCTAAACCAAAACATCCTCTTCCAGAGCTTATCAGCCCGCATTTCGCTATCTTTAAAAGATGAACCAGGAAGATGCAAAGGAATTAATAAGCGGAGCTATTACCGGTACGCATGCACAGCATTGGGCTGACCTTGGCTGTGGTGCAGGCACGTTTACAAAGGCATTGGCCAGCTTATTACCAGGTGGCAGTAGTATTATTGCCATTGATCAGCAACCACAACATTTCAAAGAGAAAAATATTCACTTCCACCAGGCTAATATGATCACGGATGCGCTGCCACTGTCCAGGCTGGATGGTATATTACTGGCGAATGCATTTCATTATGTTCCGGATAAAGTAGCGCTTATTCGAAAACTGGAAGCATTTTTTACAGATTCTCCCCGCTTTGTTTTTGTAGAGTACGACACCTTGCATGCGAATAAATGGGTCCCCTACCCGATCGACTTTGCTTCGTTGCAAAAACTATTCGCACCACTTGGTTACCAATCTGCTAAGCTTGCCACATATCCCTCCAGTTTTGGCGGTATGATGTATGCTGCTATTGTAGAGAGATAGAAGCAATATTCAACGCTCAATATTCAATGTACAATGCTCATTGAATATTGCACTCACAACTCACAATTCACTACTGACAACTCACCACTCACAAAAAGGCTGGCCAGATAAACATCCGGCCAGGATTACAGCTTAAAACTGCTGCTATTGGAAAAAGATTTTAAGTTCCTTGCTACCACGGTGCTGTTGCTACCATGTGCGCAGGCCCATTCGTGTTGATGAAACCACCTGTTACTACTTTAATAGGCCGCGGTGCATTCAGATATGCGTTCAGGTATAACTGTGTATTACGCAGATCGGTGCTTTGCGGGCCGGGATAGTTGCGAATGCCCATTACACTTTCCGGATTAGCAGGATCGGCACCAGGAGGCATCAGCGTTTTTACATTCATGTTATTCGAACCTACATTATCATACGTGTATTCGCCTTGCAGTATGAGCCAGAGAAAATAATTCTTTACCTGCTCCACCGGATATTCCTCCCATGAGTTAGCAGGGCGTTGTATAGGCAGACCAAGATTATCTACATCATCTATCTGGTAGTGTGAGAAGTAGGCATCTACGCCACCGCGCACTGCGGCATTTTGCAGAAGTATATATGTTCTGTCAGACTTTTCATACTCTGCTGTATCTATACCTGCATAGCGGATGCCTCTTTCCATTAAAGATAATAGTGTATCCGGAAACCCATTTGTGCCACGGCTTTTAATAAATGCCCACGCCGTTTTATTTGTATGCGGATCAATCACGTGCTGCTTATAATCCCAGCTCTGCTGCATTTTATAACAGCCGGTCAATAGCACCGTTGCCGCCAAGGCGAGTACCAGCAAAGTGTTCCTGTATATATAATTTGTTTTCATGCTTTCAATTTTTCTAAACAAAAGATCTGTTGCTATTTTTAATCAGACCACGGCTGATTTGGCGTGATGAGCTTATTACTATTTAGTACGGTACGATTGATCGGCCATAATATTTTACGCAGATCACTACCCCAACCGCCGGGTACGCCCCTACGCATGAGTATTGGGTTCATTACTTCCGGCACTCTGCCATTACGCACTAGATCATACCATCGCTTAGATTCGCCAAACAACTCTTTCTGACGTTCATATAAAATAACATCCAGCATGTCCGACACATTCGTTCCGGTAAAGATCATTGGCTTCAGTCCGGCGCGTACACGCACGGCATTTACAATTGTACCGGCAGATGCAAAGTCATTCAGGTTTGCAAACGCTTCTGCACGTAGCAAATAAATATCTGCCCAGCGGTAAATGCAGTAGTACGTATTCTGTTGTCCATTCTTCGGATACACCTGGAATTTGTTTGCATCAAGATTTACCGGTAGAAATTTGCATTGCTTTTGTCTTGTAGTAGAATTGGTATCTGTAGTCAGCGCAAAACGAATATCTGTATAGCGCTCCGTTACCCAACGGTTATAGATGTCAATGTCCATTGCACAACTTGTACTGTTACTGCCATTGGAAAATTGATTATACAATCCGGATGCTTTATCTGTTGTCCAGTCCCAATAAATGCTCCATATATTTTCTGCTCTATTGGAATTATCCTGGTCCGGCGCTACAAATATTTCTTTCCACCTGTCTTTGGGTAAAAGATCATATTTACCTATCAGGTTATTGGATGCCTCTAGTGCCTTGTCATATTTTTTCAGCCACATGTACACATCCGTAAGCAATGCGTATGTCATGCCGCTGTTTACATACCATACCATCCTCGCTTTGTTAGGGTCAAACAGTGGAAACGCACGTTGTATATCAGGCAGTATAATGAGATTCATTACGGAGTCCACAGAGCTGCGCGCGCGGGAAGGCGGCTCATTTATATTTTCATACGGTTCTGTCCACAAAGGTACAGGCCCCCATACGCGAATGAGTGTGAAATAGCAATAAGCACGCAGGCTATAGAGCTGCGCAAGATTATCATTTACCTCTACCTGGCTAATGCTAGGATCGCGATTTATGATCGTGGAAATGTACTTGATGGCCGTATTGATATTACCGATCGCCGCATATACCAGTGTCCAGTCTGTGCCGGCAGAGGTTGCAGTTAATGCACCAAGACATTGCGTCTTATAGTTATTGTTGCCACCAATATCCAGGTTGTCAGACCGCAGATCGCCCCATACAATGTAGTTAGAACTAAGCATGGTCTGAATACTGGAGTACACACCTGCCATACCGGTTTTCATATCATTTTTTGACTTCCAGAATTTCTCTGCTGCAATGGAGGTTACAGGATCAATGTCGAGCAGTTTCTTACAGGAGCCCAACACTACTACCAACGCTACTGCTATGCACAACCGTTTTGCAAGAGGCAACGAAATTGTATTTCGTCCTTTTGTATGTGTTATTGTTGAAGTTATTTTTTTCATATCAGTAAAAATTTAGAAGGTCACGTTTATACCAAGGCCCATTTCTCTCCTGCGCGGATAGCGTCCGTTGTCTACCCCCGGCGTTAATGTGCCACTGGAAAACTCCGGATCAAACCACGAGTAATCGGTCCATGTGATAATGTTGTTTGCATAGATGTAGGCATTAATACGCTGCGCAAACACTTTCTTCGCAAAACGCTGATCAAGATTGTAGGTTAGTCTTGCATATGCCAAACGCAGGAAAGAACCATCTTCTATTACGTAATCACCCGTTCTGCCACCACCTGTGCTGGAAAAGTTTTTACCCGTAGGGAAGTCTGCTACATCACCCGCTTTTCTCCATGCACCGTAGATCAGATTAGGCAACGCAATACCATTACTGGAGCTATATACGTTCATAGATTGCGCCACAGCATTGTAAATTTTACCGCCTACACTTGCATTTAGTGTGAACGACAATTGAAATCGCTTATAGCGCATGTCGTTCGTAACAGCGTAGTAAAATTTAGGCCGTGCATTACCCAGCACTACCCTGTCCCTGTCATCGCTTGTAGAATCTGAGAAGTTGTATTTCTGAAACCACCTGTCGCCACCACCTAATTTGTATCCTGCATAGTACATGCTTTGCACAGGGCCATTGTATGGCTTACCATTCAGCAAGTAACCGCCAAAGATGCCATTGGAACTCATGATCGGGGTAAGCTGTACCCAGTCAGAAGTGAAAGCGTTGGATTCATTGTATTGGAATATGCCACCTGTTTTCCATCCATAAAAATCGCCGATAGCACCGCCTTCGCGAATGAGATAAGAAGCGCCGCCTGTACCATCTATATTACCGCGAATGAATTGTCCGTTTGCCAAACGATTGATCTTGCCACGCTCAAAGGAGATGTTGCTGTTTACAGACCAGTCAAAATTCTTTTTACGGATCAGGTTTGCATTTACGGTAAACTCCATGCCCCTGTTTTCTATATCACCCACATTCACATACACCTGGCTAAAGCCTGATTCTTTCGGCATTTCCTGGGCGTACAGTAAGTCTGTGGTAGACTTGATATAATAATCTATCACCACATTCACACGCCTGTTAAACAAGGCCAGGTCCATTCCTATGTTTGTCTGTGTTGTTTTTTCCCAACCGAGTGTGCTGTTGCCGAATATATTATCCAGTTGTATCCCGTTTACACCATAGTAGAAAGTACTGCCGAATACATATTTGGAACGGGAAGAAAAATCACCAATACGTTCGTTACCGTTTCTACCAATACTAATGCGGAATTTTCCATCCTGTACATACTTCGCAGCCCACTGCATAAACTTCTCATCGGAGAAGCGCCATGACACACCTGTAGATACAAACGAACCCCAACGTTTATCAGAACCAAAACGGGAAGAGCCATCTGTCCTATATGTAGCATTGATGACATACTTGCCATCATAACTATAGCCAAGACGCGCAAAGGCTGAAGCGAGCGAGTTTGCAGAACCGCCCGATGTTGAACCTGGGTTACCATTAGCGCCTGCAATAACAATCTGTCCCGCAGAGTTCATAGTCAACACATCTTCTGACGCATAGTTGGTACCTGATACAGAAATGCTGTTGCTTTTTCTTTTTTCAGAACTGATCCCTAACAAACCGGTAATATTATGCTTAGTACCGAAGGTTCTGTTGAAGTTTAAGAAATTCTGAAACTGCCATGCAAACCCTCTCGACCAGGCTTCACTACCATCGTTGTTATCATTCGTTGTACTCAGCAGCATTGGGTGAAACCTTACCATTGTAGACTGGTTAAAGTCTACATTGAAGTTCATGGTAAACTTCAGGCTCTTACTGATGTCTACAAACATCTGGTTAAAAACATTCGCATTGTATCCCAACGATTCGTTGGTAAATAATAATGCTTCCGCTACCGGGTTCCTTCTACCGCCAAGGTTCGGTATCAGGTTTCCGTCGGAAGTGTATAACCTGTAACGCGGATCGCGCTGGTAACCCTGTGCAATACTTTGCCCTTCGCTGATCTCGTTCATATTGCGCCAGCCAAAGGCGATCTGGTTTGTGAATTTGAATTTCTTAGATGCCTGCCAATCCAGGTTTAACCTGCCTTGCACCAGCTTGGCCCAGCTATTCACAATAAGGCCAACATCATTTACAAAACGAAGACTGGAATAGTATGAAAAGCCTTTTGCGCCACCGGACAGCGATACATCTGCCTGGTCTTTAATAGCTGTCTGTGTCAGTTCATCTATGTAATTAATATCAGAATTGTACGTAGGGTTTAGCGAGTCTGCATTCATGCCGGACAAGCCTGCCCCGCCAGACTGGATCTGCCTGTAAGCGCGTACTTCATCTGCATTTGCCTGTCTTACTTTGTTGGCTATACGTCCAAAGTTACGCAGGTAACGCAGGTCTATTTTTGGTTTAGCCTCCTGCCCTCTTTTTGTTGTGATGATGATTACACCGTTTGCAGATCGCGAACCATAGATAGCGGCAGAAGCACCATCTTTCAATACTTCTACTGATTGTATATCATTCGGGTTTATATCATCGGCATTATCACGCAGCATACCATCTACTACAAACAATGGTGAGTTGCCACCTTCGAATGTAGAGTTACCGCGAATGGTGATCGTACCATTTGCACCAGGTTTACCCGCGTCATTGATCACCAGCATACCTGCGGCAAAGCCTTGTAATGCATCGGCAATGGTTGTTGCCTGCCGTTCTTCTATTTGTTTAGCTGTGATAGAGGTGATAGAACCTGTTACATCTCTTTTCTTTTGTGTACCGTACCCGATCACGATCACATCATTGAGATTGCCATTTCCCGGCGACATAAGTACTTCGAGCGATTTCCCATCGCCCACTTTTTTCTCTACCGGATCATATCCTACATAGTTAAACACAAGCACTGCGCTTCTGTCTGCGACTGTTATAGTGAATTTTCCGTCAGCAGATGTAGTACCCGCTATCTTCGTATCTTTTACCGTAATGCTTACATCAGGCATGACCTCGCCTTTTTCATTCTTCACCTGCCCGGTTACTTTTACTAAAGAAGATTTTGTAGCCTGCGCCTGTACTGTTGCGAAGGGTATGCACGCTACTGCCATTAGCAAGACACAGATGCACATACGCAGACAGCTTTCATATCGTCTGCGCAGATCACTTGCATAAGCCGCATTTTTATAAATAAATTTCATATTAAAATAGTTTTGGTCCGATGAATGATTATTGTACATGCCCGCTAATGCCAGAATACCATACATTAGCTGAGGTATCTGCCACAACAGGTGATGCGCCTATAATGTCTGCTGTAGTATAGCTCCACTTTTGAATACCGGTGGCTGCATCGAGTGCATATACGTTATGATCTTTGCTGGTGATGTACACCGTGCCGTTAACCACAACAGGGCTAGCCTCTACTATGTCATTGGTAGAGAAAGACCATTTTTGCACACCGTTTAGATCTACTGCGTACACTTTATTATCATAACTGCCAAAGTAGATAATGCCATTGTCTATTACCGGGCTGGAACCGATTACCCCGCCTGTAGGGAACTCCCATTTTTTAGAGCCGGTAGCTGTATTAACTGCGTATAATTTTTTGTCGAAACAACCGAAGTACACAACACCATCTTTTACAGTGGGGCTGGAATAGATAAACGCCGGTGTTGTATAGGACCACACTTTTACACCGGTAAGCGCATTCAATGCATACAGGCTACCATCGAAGCTACCTACGTACACTACACCATTATTTTCTGCCGGGCTGGAATAGATCATACCATTCGTTTGAAATGACCATTTCAGTGTTCCTTTTGCCGTATCATTCGCATATACTTTTCCATCGAGTGCGCCACAATACACCAAACCATTGGCTATGGTTGGGCTGCCATAAATTTTACCCCCGGTGGTGTATGACCACTTTAACATACCTGTAGCCGCATTCAGTGCCGTTACTTTTCTATCGCCACTGCCAATGAACAATACGTTGTTTGCAACCATTGGCGTAGACATAAGTGTATCGCCTGTCTGGTATTCCCATTTGTATGCGCCTGTACGTGCATCTAATGCATACACACGTTTAGAATAGCTGGCTACATACAGAAAGCCATTTGCCACAGTGGGGCTGGAATAGATCTGTGTGGGCTGGTTGGGGTTAGTAACAGTATATTCCCACAATTTTTTGCCCACCTCTGCATCTATGGCATATAGTGTAGTATGATTAAAAGTAGATGCAGCATATACGATCTTGCCAGAAGGGACGAATGTCTGATCGGCACTATCTTTATTGCATCCTGTATTGTACACACTGATCGCAAACAGCGACAGCAGCAGGAACAATGTATTTTTTTGATGCTTCATAATTTTTTATTTAATCCTGGTAGAATAAATTATTTCTTGTCTTTCCCGAATGTGTAGGATAGCCCAAAGCGCAATGTGTTGGACAAGGGATTTTTGTTTTGTGAATTGCCCACCGGGGTGAGGTAACAAAAGTTAACGCCCCATTCGTTGTAGGTAAGCCCTACGCCGCCTGTTACATAGCTCTGATCCCCCTGCGTTTTATCATCATAATGATACCCTGCGCGGAATGCGATAAGCCGGTCGTAGCTATACTCTACGCCACCAGACAATGCAACCTGGGCATTTCCTTTAAATGACTCTACCCAGCTACTGGTTATGCTTTGCTCATAGTAAGCACTTTTACCTGTACTGTCAGGAGATTGTGTTGCAATGGGTGCAAGCAATTTATTGGCATCGACTGCTAACGTGACCGTATTTTTTTCATTGATCACAAATGTGTATGCAGCGCCAATACCTAATGTGGCAGGTAGAAAATACTTCTGGGCATCGCTCCTTGTGTAACTCATTTTAGTACCAAGATTGGCAATAACAAGCCCTGCGGTAAAGCCTTGCCCTTCTTTATCCAGGTTGTTGAAAGAAGCGGATATGTCTGCAGCAACCGCACTGGCTGCTTTGTATGGTGTGCCGTTATAATCGCCCTGCACTAAACGGGAATTGATATACCGGAATGCCAAACCGAGGCTTATCTTCTTAGACAATTTTCTTGCATAGCCTACGTCGAACGATAGTTCTTTTGGCTTAACTGTCTGCAAGAGGTTTCCGTTATAATCTGTTACTGGGGCATCACCTAAATTAAAGTACCGTAAAGAAGCGGACAAGGCTTGTTCATCATCCAGTTTGTGATAGCCTGCAATGGTAGCAAGAAACATTTTATTCGCTATTTCTTTTAGCCACGGGCTATAGGTTACAGCTATACCGCTGTTTTCTTCTGCAAAAGGTATTTGTGCTATATTATTAAATGCTGCGTTGGCAGATGCGCTTACCGCTATACGTGCGTTGCCCATAGCACTGGTGCGTGCATCTGGCTGTATCCGCAGGAAGTTAGCAGCAGTACTGGTTACACCTGTATTGTATAGCTGCTGGGAAAATGATCTGCTTACCCCTGCAACAAGTGCCACACTACACACAACGCTATATAAAATATTTTTCTTCATTGTCTTTGTTTTTGTTCGTTCCTGTAAATACTGTTATCGCAGGATGGTTACAGTTTTTCGTTCTACCCATCCCTCTCCTATCACGTTTACGAGATAAACACCTGGCGTAACATAGCCCAACTGCAGGTCAAAATCATTTACACCCATTGCGTGGTTTAATGTAACCGAACGTTGTGCCACCAATTGTCCGTTGGCATTGTAAAGCAATATCCTGGCCTGGCTATAAGTATTTACTGTAATGCGTACATGCAGGCTATTCCTGCTATTTGCAAAGGCATCTACTGTATGCACATTATTTGCGGAAGGCGTGATAAGAAGTTGTCCCGGTGCAAAAACAATATTGTAATTCACAGCAGTTGCTTCATTTGCGATGATCGGGAATGTGCCCGGCAACGAAGTAAGCGTTGCCAGTGTAGATACTACAGGCATCCTGGTAAGCACGGCTTCATTCTCACCATATACAAAACCATTGTACGAAACACTTAACGGAGGATTTTGATCACCTTGTGCCTTGGTTGCATTGTTGGGTGTAATGGTCAATGTAGCTTTATTGATCACCAACTGGCGTTGCACATCTGCTGCGGCGTTATAAGAAATATTGCCCGGCTGCGATGCCGTAATGATCGTAACACCATTGGAGATAATATGTACTTTATTATTCACAATAGTAGCTACAGCAGGTACGCTGCTGGTATATACTACCTGTAAGCTGCTGGAAGCAACTGCTCCCGGATCAAAGTCTGCTTCGCCGTATGTGTGAGGTATCACATTGAAAGTGATCGCCTGCTGATCTTTGGAAACATTCAGGGTTCCGGTGATGTAAACAAAACTATAGTTAGCAGCCTGTGCGCTTCCCGGCGTTAATACATATACACCCACAGGTGAAGCTGGTGTAGCGTTGGTGGTAACAACCGGTTTTACCGCTAGTGCATTTTCATTATCACCGTTTTTAAATCCGCTGTAGATCACACTAAAACCTGTCATAGAGCTAGCAGGCTTCACCGTTGTGTCTTTTGCCGTAATGGTTAAGACAGCTTTATTTACTGTAAACGTTTGTGTACGCGAAGTAGCACCTGCCTGCGATGCGGTGATGATTGCCGTACCTGCACCTACTACCTGTATTTTGTTGGCAACAATTACTGCTACTTGTGTATTGCTGCTAGTGTAACTGATAGCCACGGTTGGCTCGTTAGTCATAGCCCCCGGATCAAAACTTGCATCTCCATATGTCTTCACTGGCAGTGGATCAAATGCAATTTGCCTGATGCCTGCTGCAAATTTTGTCACTACAAATGACGAGAAATTGCTTGCAGTTGTACGCGCAGTTTTGTTTGCAAAGCCTGTACCGTCAGGCGTTAGCCATGCCGTAGTTCCAGCGTCGTAGGCAGATACACCTATTTTGGAAAAAGCCAGCGTTTTAAATGTATTGCCTTCCAGCGCTGCAGTCCATCCCAGTGTTACGTCACAGCTTCCTGCACCTGCTGTACGGTTAACGTTCCATACAGCATTTACCATTGTATCCAATTGCGTTGTATAGGCTGTGCCACTCGGTTTGCTGTTATTCGTTACGCCTTCAAATACCGCTATAGAAAAATCAGATGCATTCACCGGGCTTAGTGTTACAGGCAAATAATTAGCCGCACTGCCTACAGGAATAATGATATTTGCAGCCAGACCTTTGTAAGAGAAAACACCTTGCGCTCCTGTTGTTTTATTCACGTTGGTTACCATATAGGTAGTTGCGCCAAAGTTCTTTCCGCGCAATGCACCGCCATTGGCAATAATGATTGAATCAGTAGTGCGAATGCTTAATATACCTGATGATAACACAAGGCTATCTGTTACTGTCATCGTTGCATTTGTTACCACCTGCCCTGTAGCATTAATGGTAAGGGATTTACCAATAAGACTCCCCTGCGGTATAGTACTCATACCAAATGGCACTGTAGTAGGCGCATCTATAATATAACTCGTGCCTTGCGCAAAAGTCTTTGCGCCTTTCACTATAACAGAGCCAAGTGTAGTATCAAAGCCGTTTGCATTTGCGGTCTCTAATGTTGTTCCTTTTACAGATAATGATAGTGCAACAGGGCCCGTCGCATTTGTGCCGAGTGGCTGAGATAAATTAATGGTATTTGCATCCGGCACACCTGTTATAACGGTGTTGGCTGCAACCCCTATACCTGTTACGATATAGCCGATCATAGCGGTAGTTGCTGTGCCTGCTGTTACGGCAACCTGGTAATTACCCTTTACCATTGCGGTAGCAGATAGATCTGGTATAGCCGGCGCTACATTTGCAGTGAACGTTGCTATATCAGCAGCATTCCCTGTATTGTCCGTTAAAATATTATCTGCAAAATCTAGTTTACCCAATACGCGCACAGATGCAGCGGTAAGTATTGTTTTGTTCGTTGCTTTTGCAAGGGAAACTTTTGCAGCGGCTGCTACAGTAAAATTGGGAATGGTAACCGTACCTGCGCCTCTTATCTTCTGTACTTTACCATTACCACTAAAGACAACGGCATTGGTCTTGGGATTGGAGAGTGCAGGAATAAAATCGCCATCGGCTACTATGTCACCATTAATACCTAATGGTGTACTGCCATTCATCATGAATGAGCTACCCTGTTTTATAATAAGTGTATCTATGACAGCCCCACCGCCTGTTGCATTTACTGCAACGCTTTTTACACCATCGCCGATAATGACGTTGCCGTAAGTACGGGTATTAAAAAAGATACCTGTCTGTGATGCGTTGGTAGTAGTAAAATAATAATTGCTACCGGGCGCGAAATCGATAAACGGTAGTGTGGTACTGTTCGCCTCCGGCGAATAACCGCCATCGTAATAGAAGCTAGACCCGCCCTGGAACAAAACTGCATGAGCAGATACCGGTGCTGTGTTACCTGCGGCAAATGCACTCTGCCCTGTTACAAACGTTCTGCAGGTAGAGCCTGGCGCAAACGTAATAGCAGGTGCAAAAATATTGGCGGCATTTGTAGCAGCACTTCCTACCGCCACGCGGTTCGTAGTGTTACCTGTAATGGCAAGTGTGCCTTCTATATACGCACGCGCTGCATTGTTAAACGAAATAACCACAGCACCTGTACCTAACCCGTTGTGCCGAATGGTAAGACTGGACCTGGGGTCGATGTAGAAATCTTTACCATCAGTAGAGCCGAGTGCGCTGGTAGGTGCCAGTGTTAATGTATTGGTGCCTGTAGCGGTGCTTTTGTGAAACACTACATTAGCTCCGTTGATGATATGTATTCTTGCTAACGTATTTTGTGTGAAGATGGGAATACGTATGGTATCTGTACCTGATGAAACACCGAAGCCGATGTTGTTTCCGTCAATGATGAGCGTATCGCCCGCGACGATTGAGTTTGCATTGTTTACAGCGCCAGAGTGCACTGTACCTCCGCTACCGCCACCTATTTTCGAGTTCCAGTTAGATGGGGTCTGAAAAGTTGTAGAAGCACTGCCTAAACCACCAACCCAATACCATTTTTGCTGGGCGCGTAAGGCAAATGTTACAACTGAACAGAAAATGAATAAGGGAATTTTCAATTTCATACAGCAAGTAGTTTTTAAATAAATAAAGCAATAGCGAACCGTTTACACCTGTAAGCACAGGCATACCTCCAGGCAATAACACAACAGTATTACTCCTGTACACAGGTTATGGTAATAGAAAAGCGTATTGATCCGATGTGACCGGTCAATGGCTATAAAAGCACCGAAAAAGAAAACGGAAAAGCGTGATTGAAAATGTTCGGAGAAAGACGTTCACAGGGTTCCGGAAACATCTCATGGGGAGATGCATGACACAATGGATCACACCATTGTTCATAATGTAAAATTCTTTTCATATTGCAACTTAGTTTGGCAATACAAAGAAAAATTTTGTTTTACAACGTTTGATACAATCAATTATCTGATCATTATGATATTTTGACAAATTCGCTGAAAGCTGTATATACATTGGGTAAAACAGGATAGTTTCCGTAAGAAAGCGGCGGCAAAACTGGCTGGTTGCCGGAAAAGTCAAAAACTGCGATGGAATCTTTCTTCATCAAAAGGAGGTTTTTCCTCTTGTCAACAGGAATTCTTTGAAGTATGTTGTGGCTATTGAATAGAGTAATCTATGAGCATATTTCTACACCTCTCCCACGAAATACTACATGGTATTGCGGAAAAGCATTATAAGGCAGCGGAGGCTTTGAAAAAAGCCGGGAAACGCCAGCAACATGAGGCTGCCATGAAAGAGATTTATACCTTCGTTGATGTTGGTATCCCCCTTACCCAAAAACAAAAGGTGATGTACCTTAACGACTGTGTTGAAATTGCCAGAAGCCTCGGTAAGGAATCAATGGTCACAGACTTGCTTAAAAGATACGAACGGAGAAAACGATGGGAAAAAGTAGCCGGTGTTTGCCGGCTGACCGGCAATATCTTTTACCTGCTTTTTGTTTTAGCGATGTTTATTGCACTGATTGCTGGTATAGTATGGGGAATACGCTCGCTGCTTTCGAAGTGAGTTGTCAAGCCGCATAAACATCTGGTAAAAACCTATAAGGGTTTTAAAACCTTATAGGTTTATCCTCAATTTAAGGAGCATGAACTGAATTGGCGGTCATACTCCTTGTGGCGTGCTATAATGAAGCGCTAACAATTTTGTTAGACCGGCTTTGTTGTGGCTAATGCTTTGTTACGAAAAAAGGCGATTATGATTCCTCCAAGAAATACACAGATAACTTCCACGAGTTCCGCTAACTGAAATATGGGATAGCCAAACGTGGTAAACTTGATAAGCAGCATAATAATAAGTGCAGTTATGCCGCCAGTCAGCAATGAGGAAGTCCGCCGGGGCCATTCCAACATAAATCGCAAAAAGGGCATAACGAGATAAAAAGCAATAGCGGTGGGCACCATATATATAGCAGCGTAAACCATCAATTCACGAAACGTTACGTGTATAAACCGTTGCCAGGTGTCTGGATCAGTCTGGTAGCTTCTTTCATAAACGGCGACTATGTATAGTGCGACAGATTCCAGGAGAACGGCAATAATAACTGAACACAAAAAAAAACTTACTGATTTCGTAATCTTTAACATCCTAAGCGAGTTTTTAAGTTGTTTGCGGCGTTCTATTCATTACACGATATAAGAGAGGAGCAACACCTGTAAAAATCGCTATACATATCAACTGTATTTTATTGGGTACATAATTCAAATCTATACCATACGTCAATTGCATAAATATTAATTCAAAGCAAGCTCCGAGTATAATAGCAAAAATTATTTGCAATACAAGTGGTGCTTTTGTTAACAAAAGATAATAAGTTAACCAATACATTATATGAGGTATAATAAGGAAACAAAACTCAACAGCAACATCATCTATAAGTGGATTGCCAGGATGAGATTGTTTCAATGCTGATGATCCGGCAACCCATAACTGACAAGCCAGGTTAAGTGTCACTCCCGCAGCAATGGCTGCTATAAATAGGATCAGTAGTTTTTGCATGCCCAACAAGTTTCATTTTTTTTCAGGCGTCAGGTATGCTGATTGTTTTTAAAGATATACCGTTACTTCAACCGTTCTCACATAAACATTAAGCCACCTGTAGCTTTCAAAAGATTGCTCACTAATATGCCTACCCCATCTTAGTATTTACCTGCGCGCGATATGCTTTATACCGGAATAACGCAATAACGGCCCCACCAATGGCAACTACTATTAATTCTAAAAGTTCTATTACCTGGAAAACCGGGTATCCAAAAGACGTAAACTTAAAAGCAAGTAATACAATGATTCCCGTGGCTGCTCCAATAAGAATTTGTTTTCCTTTAGATAATCCTTTCGCTAAAAAGAAAGCTATGATGTAATAAACTATTGCCGTAGCAACAATAAACAATAAAGCATAAAAGAAATGGTCAGTAAATGGATAATTATGAAACCGTTGTCTAATTTCAGGATTCTTTTCATAAGCACGCTCGTATTTCGATAGTGCATAAAACAACCCTCCTCCTATTAATGAAGAGATCAAGACGGACAACAAAAAGTAAGCTACTATTTTGGCATTTTTTACTAGCATCCTAGACGAGTTTTAAGTTGTTGAAAAGTGATATGACCGAGTAAATATTCTTTTACATCTGCCCAATCGGGGCGGGCTGTTACGTTCTTTGTGCTATAGTAACTTGCACTTCCGCCATGACTATTTATATAGGCGATCATGTTATTCTGAATACTTCGCCATGTAATATCTGCTATCTTAAATCCAATATCGTAAAAGTTCATTGCTGATGCCATCTGGTCGTAGGTTCTATCGACACCCATTGTATAAAATGTATATTCTCCAGGTCGTTGGTAATCTGCATATACACCAAACTCGCGTGTGCCAGCCACCGGATGGGTGCCATCCAAAGGCGATTCCATTGTACTAAATTTAAACCTCGATTTCTCCCGTCCTGGTGTAATATCATTATAATAGTCAGTCATCATGATAGTGCCAGCATCCAGCATACTCAAATGCAAAACCGCCCCAAGCGCCTGTTCTGCCGGTTTGCTCCACCTTACTGCTTCATTAAACGTGCCATCTATATATGGCTGAAAAGAAACACCTGAAGAAAGGCTATCGATGTGTGTTCTGAAAAACTCTAACAGGTCTTTTGGCATCATGCCGGTTGGCAAACTGGTGATCCGAACCGGGAAGAAATCACAATTCACTACAGCGCCTTTGGCATAATGAATAGATTGAATATTGAACGTATTGAAAATATTTGACGGTGCTACATTACGGATAGAATCAACACGGTCCAAAATTGCCTGTGAAGGTATAAACTGGGCAATACGCTTATACATATTTCCATAAGCACCGGAATCATCCAGTGGCATCACATTTAAACTATCACAGGGTATAATAGCAGCGTCATAAGTCTCAAAGATCATATTCAACTCATCGATCCTTGCATAGTAGTAGCCATTGGGGTCTTTGGCATAAGTATAAGGATCACCCGGCTCCCATCCCGGATCACCACCACAATCACCGGGATCGGTGGTCTTTGCGGTCCTTCCTCCCTCTGTCGGCCCACACGGGTCACCACCAGCCCCACTACCACCGCTACCACCAGAAGTGGGGTTTCCTGAACCATCGCCACCGATAACAACATCCGGCACGGTTACATAAACAGAAGAAACCACACAATAGGTCGCCATTGCATAACCATAATTATTCGTTTCACCGGGAGCAACACCGACCAACTGTCCCTGATCACCATCGTGCGTAACATCATAACAGTCGTAGCTGGTAACAAGTTCTATCTTACCGGATGATGATACGGCCACATGTGGCTTTACCAGTATGTTGCGAGCACGGTCCGTAGACTTTTTCTTCGCGGAAGTCAGCAGCCTATCATCAAGCATCCTGAATACGCTATCACCAAAAACTTTGTATTGTAAGCCCATCATTTGAAGGGCAAGCGAGTTCGCGGTAATTGTATCACTATTGGAATTAAAAGCAAATTGCTTGTAAGCATTATCTCGGTACAACTTAAATACCACCGTATCTTTTGTTACAAGGCATGCCCAAAATGCGGTAACAATTCTTTTACCATCCTTTACCATCGGGATCAATACAGTGGTATCATTTGCCGACGCGCCACGCGAAGCACGTCCGGTTGCGTTCAAATGTGTTTCATATTTAGTCCAAACCGGCACACCTGCTGAAACTGCAACATGATCCGAAAAATGTTCCTGCTCATCTTGCTTTTTTGCAGCGCTAATAATTCTCTTTAATAATGGTGAGGCATTTTCCGGTATTTGAAAAAACGTTGCGGGAGCTTGTTCTTTCTTAGATGTGTCGGTCTGTATGGCATTCAAGTCTCGTTTGGAGCAAGCAAATACAACAAGGCATATGCCTACAATTAGGTAGGGTTTAATTTTTCTCATGTGTGCTTCATTTAGGTTTATAGTACTCCTAAATGTATCGAGATTTTATTGAATACAAATACGGTTTACGAAATGCTTTCGTTAGTAAAAATATTGTTTATTAAACCTATATCAAAATTTAAACAATGCCGCAAAAGAATTGCAAGGTTGCGGTATTGGATAGATATAACAATTATAAAAGCGGAAAGAAGCCGCTCATAAAAAAGCATGAAAGTTGCCTCACATTTTCACGTTGGTTCATATCAGCAAAGACCTATAAGGTTTTAAAAACCTTATAGGTTTACTCTCTCTATTACAAAACCCTGGCAGGGCTTGAAGCCTTGCCAGGGTTAACATTAATCTATACCAATCTACGGCTGCGCTGTCAATACCAGCACTACGCTGCTTCTTCCGCTATTTACAAGCGGATTCAAACCGATATTCATCAGGAAATCACCGGAGTAAATAGTATTAGCGCCTAATGCAGATGTAGTGCCGGGCATGAGGTTGATCTCTTCCACGCGATACTTTTTAGCCGGATCAAGCCCTTTGAGTATGACTGGCAATTTGCTGCCAGCCTCGTACCGGTTACTTACAAGATAGTTAAACACTACGGCCGTATCGCGGCGCTCGTTTACATAACTCACAGCAGCCACTTCATTTGTTCTCGGATCACTTAAGCGATACTGATCGCCTTGCCATATTACATTTTTATACTGGTTGTAGTTTTTGATAGCCTGCTGACAATAGGCCAGTTCTTTTTCGCTCAGGTGTGATACAACAATATCGAAGCCCAGTTTTCCCATCATGGCAACATCTGTTCTGAATTTAATAGGTTGTTTTCCCCAATCAGTAACATGATTGGATGAACTGATAGCCGGGTAGAAATAGGAATATTCCCATTGAATGAAAATACGTTCCAGCGGATCTGTGTTATCGCTTGGCCAGTACTCTGTAAAGTATTGCAAGGCTGCATAGTCTACCCTGCCACCGCCGCCGGAGCATAACATCATCGGGAGCGTGGCATACTTTGCTCTTACGCGTGCAAGTACATTATACAGGCCACGCATATACTCTATGTAAAAGTGTGACTGATTTTTAAGATAGCTTGAATGTGCATTGTATATAACAGCATTGCAATCCCACTTGAGATAAGCGAGCGCAGGATTTTTCCGCAGCAAGGTGTCTATAACGCCAAATACAAAATCCTGTACTTTCGGATTGGCAAGATCCAGCACTAACTGGTTGCGGAAATAATATTCCGCACGCGATGGCTGTTTGATTACCCAGTCTGGATGTTTTTCATATAATTCGCTTTTGGGATTTACCATTTCCGGCTCAATCCAGATCCCGAATTTTACGCCTGTGTTAGTTGCCTCTGTTACCAGTGCGCCTATACCATTTGGAAGTTTTTGTTTATTCTCCTGCCAGTCGCCTAAACCGGCTACATCACCATTACGTGGATATTTATTGGCAAACCAGCCATCATCCAGCAGGAAAAGATCTACGCCTAATTTGCGCGTATCGCGAATGAGGCCAGCCAGTTTGTTTTCATTAAAATCAAAATAAGTTGCTTCCCAGTTGTTGAGTAAGGTCAGCCGTGTACCATGACCATCTACAATCTTATAGTTGCGTGCCCAGCGATGCAGCTTGCGGCTTGCATTTCCTTTACCACTGCTGCTAAACAGGTAAACAAATGATGGCGTTACGAACGTTTCACCAGGTGTAAGTGTATAGGGCGAGGCATAATTGTTCATGCCCGACAGAATCTTCAGGTTATTGAGATGATCCAGCTCTATATCAGTCCTGAAATTACCACTGTATTCTAATGCACCATACAACACATCTCCATCATCTTCAGTAGCTGTTTTGTTTAGCGAGATCATAAATACGGAAGGCTGAAATAAATTTGCTCTTGTACCCAACTTGCTGTCGAGTGTTTTAATACCATGTGTAACAGGGGCTGTTTCCGGTTGCATCTCTTTTGCCCAGTCACCGTGGTATTGCGTGAGATAATAACTGCCTGCTTTGAGATAGAGGTTTGCTGATGCGTACTTTTCTAATACGACACTTCCTTTTTCTTTGTGCGATATGGAGGTCCATTGCTCAATCACATCTTCTTTGACATAAGCTTTATAATATAGTGTTACACGAAAGGCATAAACGGGGTCTTGCAACTCCACGCTTAATTGTACTATATTATCATCTATGCGTTCTAGCTTGTGCGATACATAGCGGAGATCTAGCGAGCGATTGCCATCCGCATGCACTACAGTAATGGCAGGCTCTGCCAGGTTGGTTGTACCGGCGGCCGTATATGCTGCATCCAGGCTACCGGAATAGTCTGTACCCTGCTGGTACTGGCTTTGTATCTGCGTATAACTTTTATTGTTATTTAGTTTTTTACCAAGGTACACCATGTGCATGTGCCGGGCAGTATCTTGTTGTAACACGAGTGCATTGTTGCTGGTTTCTACAACCAGTTGTTGCTGTGCATTTACTTTATTCAACAGCAGGAACATACATACAGCGATACATAGAAGAACTGTAGGTCGATTATATAATTTCAGCAATGTCTTCATTTGAAAAGATTAAAGTGTTTTATCTAAAACGGATACACTAGAGTGGGCCACTTTTCAAGTGCATCCATAACGAAGAAAGCATAATTTTTGAAAGTGGCCCACTCTTATCCTGATCACATCGGAGATACGTTTTGACGGTAATGATTGTTGCTTAGTTCCCGCAACCTTGCCGCTGCATACTCTGCTGTAATATCACGTTGCGGCCCTGCCAGCAATTCATAACCTACCATAAATTTTTTGACAGTAGCAGAACGCAGGAGCGGCGGATAAAAGTGCATGTGCCAATGCCAGCCATCCTGGTTGCCACTATTCACAGGCGCCTGGTGCATACCGGCGGAATATGGAAAAGATGTTTCAAAAAGATTATCATATTTCGTGGTAAGCATCTTTAGCATTTCGGCTAATGCGTGTTGCTCCGCAGCAGTAAAAGCGAGTATATTTTCTACCTGTCTTTTGCTGATGATCATAGTTTCATAAGGCCACACAGCCCAGTAAGGCACGAGCGCTATAAAGTGTTCATTTTCCAGTATGATCCTTTCCTGTAACTGCTGTTCTTTTTCTATATAAGCAGCGAGCAGGCTGCGCCCATGCTGGCGATAATATTGTTTTTGCCGGAACGATTCTTTTTCTATTTCTACCGGTATGGATGAGGATGCCCATATCTGCCCATGCGGATGCGGATTACTACATCCCATAATGTCTCCTTTGTTCTCAAAGATCTGTATGTAGCGCACCCATTCTTTAGCAGAGAGCTGGCGATATTCTTCGCTCCACAAAGCTACTACTGCTGCAATGTCCGCAATACTGAGCAATGGCAATGTGAGGCTGTGGTCCGGGGAGAAACTGATCACGCGGCAGATGCCTTGTTCACTTTCAGCAACAAGCAGTTCATCATCGTTCCTTTCCCCAAATGGCGTGTCTGCCAGCAATGCGGAGAAGTCGTTTGTGAATACATAAGCACCAGTGTATGCAGGGTTATCATTGCCATCTGCTCTTTTATTGCCCGGGCACAGGTAACAAGCGGCATCATAAACAGGCCGGTTGTCCGGCGGCGCGGTCTCTGTTTTTCCCTGCCAGGGTCTTTTGGTCCGGTGCGGCGATACAAGTATCCACTCTCCGGTGAGAATGTTTAATCGCTTATGCGGATGTTCTTTTTCGTCAAATGCTGTCATCTTATCTATCGTGTATTAAATGATTATTTCAGCGCCATTCTCAATGCGGGCAACGTGCGTTGTTAATTGCAATCCTGTTTGCCCGTAGTATCGTGCAGCAATCCGCTCACTTAGCATTTCTACAGCATCTTCTTTTACAAGATTAATGGTACAGCCGCCAAAACCGCCTCCCATCATGCGTGCGCCTAGTACTGCTGGTTCATCGCGCGCCCAGTCTACCAGCAAATCCAGTTCGGGGCAACTGACTTCGTAGGCATGCTGAAGGCCGCTATGGCTTTCAAACATTTTTTGCCCCAATGCCTGCATGTTGCCGCTAGCGAGATGTTCGCATGCAGCGAGCAAACGGGCATTTTCATCTAATACATATTTGCAACGCTTATATACGAGCGCATTACGCGCCGCCACTGTTTCTTCCAGCATAGCAGGCGTTACCTCTCTTAAAGATTCCACTCCATCATATTTTTCTGCTACCCACGTTACACCCTGCCTGCATTGCTCGCGCCTTTCATTATAAGCAGATGAAGCTAGTGAATGTTTTACATTTGTATTCCATAAAACTATACTCAACCCTTCCATCTGCAATGGTATATAATCGTACGCTAACGTTTTACAATCAAGCTTTACTGCATATCCTTTTTTACCTAGTAAAGACGCGAACTGGTCCATGATACCGCAACGTACGCCTGCGAATGTATGTTCAGCCTGTTGTGCAATACCCGCCATTGTTATACGCGACAATTCAAGATCGAACAATTCGTTTAAGGCAAATGCAACGGCACACTCTACCGCAGCAGAGGAGGATAGCCCTGCGCCAATCGGCACTTCTCCTTTTAGTACCAAAGAGAAACCTGTTATAGGAAGTTGTGCTTTTAGTAACTGGTCCACTACACCGAGGATATAATCACACCAAGTACCTGTGGGTGTGAGACTGTTCAATGAAAACTCGTATTGTTCGTTATAGTCTGTTGAGTAAAGACGAACGATGTGATCGCTACGGCGCTCTACCGCTACGTACACAGCTTTGTCTATAGCAGCAGGCAATACAAAGCCATTGTTATAATCTGTGTGTTCGCCTATTATATTGATCCTGCCGGGCGCACGCGCAATCAGTGGCTGTTGTGAAAAAAAGCCTTCGGGTATAGCAAGGGATTGCGTGTGCGCCACTGTTGTTATTGTCATTTCGTGATTATTATTTTTCTATTGTGGTCTAACTAAGTTTAGTGAATTATTCGTTGGCAAACTTTCATTTGTCTACCGACGGTGTCACTTTTTGTCTTGATACAAAAAGTAACACCCGCCCGGATGACCGGTCTATCGTTAGGACACATCTTTAAAGGAAAGCTCTATGTTGCATACCTACGGCATGCCAGCGCCTTTTATGTGAATGTAACTACCAATATCTGATCCCGCTGGGATCATGGTGGATGTTTTTTATAGAACGTTTAACCTTGAATACAACCGATCCCGGAGGGATCAGACATTGGTAGCATCTAATTATTCAGTTCTCTTGCATGCCGTAGGTATGCAACCTATACTAACAAGAGGTGTGTCCTAACGGTTGGATGACCGGTCGGACAGGCTACAGAAAAACAGGCTAAAAATTGTCACGCCCGCCGAAATCCATTGAACTCGCCACTAACAACATGAGGCCAGACGTTTCTTCTTGAAAAATCTAAACTAAAATTTCTTTCTTTTCAACAATGTCGCTTTTAGTGACCACCAATAAATGCGTCCATTTCTTCCAGTGTTTTGCCTTTTGTTTCTTTTACTTTGAACCAGACAAAAAAGAAACCCACGAGGCAGATAACGGAGTAGATATAGAAGGTGGTGTCTTTTAGCCAATTGAATAAGATGGGAAATGTAAACACTAGTATAAAATAAGCCAGCCACAGGCTAATGACTGCAACAGATGTGGCAGCGCCTCTTACACGGTTGGGAAATATTTCTGCAATTAATACCCAGGTAACGGGGGCTAACGTCATGGCGTAAATACCAATAGAGGCAAGCAACAACCATGATACCTGTGGTGAACCGCCTGCGAGCATGCGTACGATGCAGGCATAGATAACAGCTAACCCTAATGCACCAAACAGCATTAGTGGCTTTCTGCCTATACGGTCTACGAGCAACATTGCCAATAAGGTGAAGACGAGGTTAATGGCTCCGATAAAAACAGTCTGTAATAACTGGTCGTCCTGTGATGCGCCGATACTTTCAAAAATGCGTGGTGCATAATTGAAGACTACATTGATACCGCAAAGTTGCTGAAATACGGCCAGCCCAATACCTACGAGTACGGCAGGTAACACGCCTTTCTGTAGCAATGCGCGATAGTCCAGCTTACCTGTACCTTGTAATGATCCTGTAATTGTTTTAAGCGAGTCTGTGGCAAAGACAGTTCCGCCTATGCGGGTTAGCACTGCAACGGCTTTTTGCTGTTGACCATGTTGTATGAGCCAGCGCGGACTTTCAGGCAAACGCAATGTGCCTAACAGGAATAGCCCGGAGGGAATAGCACCTAATCCAAACATCCAGCGCCATGCATTTTCGCCTTCATTACGCAGATAGTAGTTAACGAGATTAGTCAGTAAAATACCGATTACGATGGTTAACTGGTTTATAGCTACCATGCGACCGCGCAGGTGTGCAGGTGAGACTTCTGATATATACATAGGTGACAACATAGATGCCATGCCTACACCAATGCCTGCGGCACAACGTGCCGTTATAAAAAACATCCTGCTATCTGACAAGGCCATTGCAAATGATGATGCCATGAAGATAGCTGCGGCTATCATAAGCCCTCTTTTTCTTCCATATTTGTCTGATACTACGGCAGCTATTATGCAACCGATAATAGCGCCTATAGCGAGGCTGCCGGTTGCAAACCCTTCCCAGTACGCATCGAGCGCAAACCTGTGCTGTAAAAAAGGCAGGGCTCCGGAAATAACTGCGAAATCAAAACCAAACAGGTATCCGCCAAGCGCAGATATAAATGATATGCCCAGGATATACCTGCTGTTAAATTGTGCTGTTTGCATATATGCTGATAAGTTGAAAAATAAAATACTATTCAAGTGCAGACGCTCATTTGTCTACCGACGGTGTTACTTTTTGTCTTGATACCAATATTTGCTCCCTATGGACAATGTCATTAAGTTAAGAGTGGGCCACTTTCAAAAAGCATATTTTCCTAGTTATGGCTGCATTTAAAAAGTGGCCCACTCTGGTGCATTTAGTTTTAAGCCCGCTTAACTTAATGACATTGCCCGTAGGGATCATGGCGACTGATTTTTATGAAACATTTATCTCTTACACAATCGATTCTATAAAGATCAAACATCGGCAGGAATCTCTCATTTTCAATACTAGTCTTTTCATTTGCATTTTACTGATAAAAAATAATTACACATTATCGCTAACCTTAAATTCAAAAATGGTTGTGGACCTGTACACTTCGCCTGGCCTGAGAATGGTACAAGGAAAATGCGGAAAGCGCACGCTGTCCGGGTATGCCTGCGTTTCCAGCGCTACAGCTCCGTGTTGCGGATAAGCAACACCCTGTATTCCTATAATAGTACCGTCCCAATAGTTAGCCGTGTACACTTGCATGCCCGGTGCGGTAGTATATACATTTACCATGCGTCCGGATGTTGCTTCATACAACGTTGCGGCTTTTGTAAGCGCTTCGCTTTTTTCTTTTTGCAATACATAATTCTGATCATACCCTTTGTCTTTCTCCAGGCTTGTGATCCTTTCCCCCAATGTACGCGCAGTTCTAAAATCAAGTGCAGTATCATTTACCGTTTTGACGTTCCCACTGGATGTATTGCATTCATTTTTTTCTGTGTAGCAATCTGCATTCACCTGGAGGTAATGATGCAATATACTGGCATCTTCAAAACCTGTCAGGTTGAAGTAAGTATGGTTGGTGAGGTTTACTGGTGTGCTTTTATTCGTAGTTGCTTCGTATTGTATGTGCAATTTACCCGCGGCATCCAGTATGTACTCCACTGACACGTCAAGGTCGCCGGGGTACCCTTCTTCCCCATCCGGGCTGGTGCAGGTAAATTTTACCCTGCACTCCTGCCCGTCCTGCTCTAGCTGTGCCAGCGCCCATATTTTATGGCTTAGACCATGTACTCCACCATGCAGGTGGTTGTGATCATTGTTAACCGTAAGCTGGTATTCATTTCCATCAAGAGAAAACCGGCCTCCGGCAATGCGGTTGGCATAGCGCCCCACTACTACACCAAAATAATCTTTGTTGGTGAGGTAATGTTCTGCATGATTATGTGCTGCAACAATATTTTTTCTTATCTGCTTTCTGTCCGGTGCATAGATGCCTGTTATGGCGCAACCGATATTCGTCACATCCACGGTAATATTCCTGTTATGTAACCGCACGTGCACGATCTGTTCGTTCCCATTTTCTCTATGGATGTCAACAAACACTTCTTCTTTTTTTTCACGTGTTAGCGGAGCTATTGCATTGTTCAAATCACTTATCATGTTATACCGTTACACCTGTTATAAAAAAAGCTTCCATATTCAGATACGTCATGGCGCCTTGGTGATTGGGATCTAGTTCTAACACTTCATGGAAAAGTCCTGTTGCTTTTACCATATTGCCCAATCCCAGTTCTCCCAATCCTATAAGATACAGGCAGTGGATCCTGTTACGCTTGTTGAGATCAATATCAAACACCAGCATATCCGGCAAGGAAACAGCAAAGTAATCAATACGAATTGTGTCATCTATATGCGCCTGCCCAAAAGCGATAAAGCGTGTAAAAATATCATCTGCCACTTGCCGCTGTTTCAGCTTGCGCCATGCAAGTGCCTGGTAAACGATTTTGTCCGGCTGCGGGTCGTTATAATATACCGCCTGTACTGGTTCGCTAATACCTACTGTTGCTTTCTTAAAAAAAGTTTGTGCCTGTTCAGGCTGTTGTAATCCTTCATAAGCGCAGCCTAGCAAGTAGTGTATATCATTTTCCTGTGTGCCGTATAACTTTCCTTCACCCATGTTTTCCGGGTATTGTTCCAGTTCCGTCAGCAATGTTATGGCTTCATCATACATGCCGCTGAGTAGCGTTGCTTTTGCCAGCTCTATGTGACATAGTACGTATTGCCCTACTACTTTTCCTTCGCCGCCTTCCCACGGATGGAACTTGCGTGCGCTGAGCAACTGTTTGGCTTTTTCAAAATTTGCTTCATTGTTGAGGAGTGTTATATACTCCAGGTACAAGTCATCGCGCTCACCGATCAATGATGCATATTTTTCATACATACGCAAACGATCCTTTACTGATCTGCCGGTAATTTTATATAGCTGATCCAGTTCCATAAATACTCTTGCATCCGTTGTATCTAATGCAAAGGCTTGCTCCATAAAGTCCAATGCCTTTGGTGTATCTTTTAACTTGTTGTAGTAAGCAAGTGCAAGGTTCCTGTATGGTGTGGCTAGTTGTGTATTGGCTTTCACTGCATGTTCCCAGCAGGCAATCGCTTCGGTGTATTGTTTTTTATCGTACCAGCAATTACCGAGTGCGTATGCTGCTATGGCATCCTGTGCGTTGTAAGCCATCGCCGTTTGCAGGATCAATATTTCTTCTACTTTATTTGGGAAACAACCGTCCGGCTTTTGCTGACTGCCTTGCAGGAAATATTGTTTTGCCTGTGTGCCTGCTCCTTTCTCACTTGCCAGCCAGCCCAGGTAATAATAAGGCAACGGTGTGTTTATATTTTCCTGCTGCACATATTGCTCTAATAGTGCTATAGCATCTTCATTACAACCGGCATAGCAGTAGTCAAGCGCAAGCTCCAGGTAGTTATTCTGGTCATTGCGCATGAGCCGTTGAAACTGCGCAAGTGCAGCTTCATTATTCTCTCCTACTAGTGTGCTTAACAAGTATTGCTCGTAGCAACAACCTGTGTTGAATGGATCAATAGCAACTGAAGCTTGTATGAATGCTGCCGCTTCCGTATATCTTTCAAGCTTGCGCAGCAGCACTGTTTTCAAGTGCCGTGCAGTAATGCTGTGGTAATTGCGAATGAGTGAATTTTCTACATGCTGCAATGCAAGTGCATATTGTTTTTTTCTTGCTGCTATTTTTGCCAATGCAAGGAATCCACTGTGTTGCCATGCATCGCTCCAGGTAGCTTTATAAAAAGTGTCGTACGCTTCATCTTCTTTGCTTTGTAACAGCAAACTCCAACCAAGGTTGTAATAAGGCTCTCCGTCATACGGATTTGGGTTGCGTCTGGTGAGCGTATCTATTGCAGTTTTAAAATAAGTTTCTGACTGACTGAACTGTCCGCGACGCAATAACCATAAACCCATAGCATTGTTGCAGCGAACATCACCGGGACTGCGGCGCAATGCTTCGCGATAATAATCCAGCGGGCTGAAGGTAGCATGACGATACTGTTCCAAATGCAACCCGTTTAAAAACAGGTCTTCTACCTGGTCTATATCTTCCGGTGCTTTAGCAGCAGTAGCCGCAGCAGGAATCGTTTTTTCGATTGCTTCTTCAGGCTGCCAGCTTACCAGCTCACGCCCCGTGCTGTCATACACAGCTATCTTCCACGCTGCCGGTTGTATCGTGTTTTCGTCTTCGTAGGTTTCTACTAAAATATTGGCAGGTGACAGGTCTGTTGTATAGCGTTTCACTTCCTTGTTGTTATGGAACAATACGACTGCTGCATTTTTGTAGACTGCTGTTGCATATACTTTCACCTGTACCTGTTGCCCGGATATTTCCAGGTTTACCATTGCTTCTTTGGTCGCGTTTTTTACGGCGCCCACGCCAGCGTAAGGCATAAAATATTGCTCAAACTGTTTTCCTTCGTTTGGTTGTATCCATGTAAAGTCTGGCTGGTTATCGGTGAACACGCCGGTCATTAATTCTATATAAGGCCCGTCTTCATCTGTGAGGTTGCGGTCCCATGCAAAACCAAAGTCACCATTGCCCCATGTCCATTGTTTTTTACCCGGTGACAGATGATGATCTGCTACGTGTAACATACCAGCTTGTGTATCGTGCTCATAACAACCCATAAAATCGTATCCGGATTGTATAGCCATATAGGAAGTAGGTACGGGTATGGTGTCGTAGCGTGATATATCTGTACCCGGCGCATAGTTTACTTTATAGTAAGTGCCGGTAGCTATAGGAAAATCAGATACGTCGCGTTTGCCATGATCAAACACTGCATACACATCTGGCGGAAAAACAGACTGGTAATGTTCATTCACTTTCACCGCAGGGTTAGCCCACCAGAGGAAGGTCTGGCTAAAAGCAGAACGGTTGAACAGGCGACCTTTGATCTCTAAATATGCTTTGCCGGGATGCAGTGTAAAACCTGCCATACCTTTTGTGCGGAACATGAGCTCTGTTTCATTTACCCATACTGTTTTACTGCCGTCACTATGCTCTTCTATGGTATGGTCTACCGGGCTGAATGTGCTGGGGCGGTGATGTTGCGGCCAGTTAAATTCTATACCGCCGGAGATCCACGGACCAGCCAGCCCTACAAGCGCGGGTTTTACAACCTGGTTATAATATACAAAATCGCGGTTACGCACTTTGTCATACGCACGCTGCACACGGCCTCCGAGTTCGGGCAGGACCATGATGCGGAGATATTCGTTTTCAAGAAAAACAGCAGTGTACACTTTATCGTGTTTCACGTCTTCTATTTTCTCTACTACTGCATGCGGGTACACTACCCCACTGCTGCCCTGGTACACTCTTTTCTCCAGGAACATCGGATTTTTCTCCGGTTTACCAGTACCATAAGTCGGGATCGTTACCTGTTCTATCCATGCTTGTACACTCATATCATTATTTATTTTATCACTTCTCGTTTATTACCCGGATTATTAATCAGGATCGGCAGTAAGTCTCTTCACATGTCTTGCTCAATAAAGAACAAATTGCCGAAGTGTGCGACGCAACTATGTTTCATAGTAATTCTACTGCATGGTTCATCATTCTTATACTACATCCTTATATTCCTGACTACTATTTTACCGGCACTAATCTTACCAGTACTGCATCTGCTACAGGAACCTGTAACTGGAAGCTGTCCTGCTCTTTACTTATGCGCCCTACTTCTTTTCCCGTTAATACATCTTCCAGCATGTAAGCAGTACTTTGCTGCCATCCGGTTTTTGCGCGCGAAAATGTTTCTGTAAACACATTATCTAATCTGAAATTAAAAGCAGCTACAACGAGCGTATCTGCGCCCGGCAAATAAAAACTTACCTGCTGGTCCTGGCTGGTGCCTATAGGAAAACGCAATGGCGTAAAGGCACGTGGATGACTGAAGAAAGCACAGAGTGCTTTATTGTCCAGTAACTCTCGTCCTCTTTCCGCAGCTTCTTTATCACGGAAGTCAGAACCATCTCCGAGTATGCTTCCCATTACCAGCATTTCATAGAGGCGTACTTTTACATCTTGCGCAGAGATCTCTTTGTTTTTTTGAAAACGTTTCATCACTACTACATCCATATTGGTATAAGGCCAGAGGTTGCCTTGTGTCCACCAGAAGTTGGCTGCACTGATCATAGATGCACAGGTACTGCCATAATGCAGGTAGCCCGGCATGCTGTTGCGCAAGTGAGAATATACATCTGTAGACAGGAAACGTGTATGCGCATACTGGCTTGGAAATAAGGGTGAGATGGCTTGTGTGATGAAGATATCCGGCCCCATGATAGAGTCTACCAAATGCCGCAACATTTTCATACCATAGTTGTAGGCTTGTATGCCTGTACGCACTGCGGGGTCATAATGTTTTACAGATTCCAGTGCGCCCGCTGTAAGGAAATCTATCTTGATAAATTTCGCATCAATATCTTTTGCTTTTTTGATCTGTCCTATAATGTATTCCCTGGTAAACGGATGTGTAGGGTCTATAGGAAATGCGCCAAAGTCGCCATCTTTGTACGGAATATAATTGCCTTGCTCGTCTCTTAAAATAACATCACGGAGATAATGTTCGGTTCCATTGAGTTTAGCATCGTTAATACCGTTCTTCCATGTCCAGAGTGCAAAAGGTATGAAGTAGAAACCCATTTGCTGTCCTTTCTTTTTGCCATATCTGCCTACTGATTGTAATACTGATGTAGTATAAATGTCCTGGTCGTAGGAGTCAATGCTCAATACAGGTTTGGTAGTGGCGTTAAAGTTGGGGAGTGTGGCTATGTAGTCAGACACTTTTGCTACATCCAGCGGCATCATTACTTTACTATACCCTAATACACCTTCTACACCAAAACTATTCCAGTAAAAAGGCGCGGCTTGTTTCCATGCGGAGATGCCGTTTGTTTTCCTGATAAGTGTGCCGAACTGTTGCAGGTCCCGGTTAATGTCTCCCATTGCAGACAGGCAGATGAGTGGTGAATACACAGAAGTACCTACCTGTGTGCCATGCGGCATATAATCGTGCGTGCCATCTCTGCCACCGTAAGAGTCGGGTAATGCGGGATTGTCTTTAGTAGATACACCGCCAAATACAATGAGTGAATCTATGCTATTGTTTTTTATACCTGTGCTATATTGAATACCTGTTTTCCAGAAATCATGCATCACGCTGCCTGCAAAGAGGCTACCACCTGTTGCAGGATCATAAGCTGATAATAGTTCATAACTCATACCGCTCACGGTCTTTCCTTGCTCTGAGGGCCAGGAGCGCGCTACTACATCTACCCAACTATCATTGTCAAAAGGATAATCTGTAATTATTCCTTTGTTACCGGGTATGATAACAGCGCCGCTATAAGCAGGCAGTACTGCTACCGGTGAGATGTCGCGCGTTTCTGCTAATTGCCCTGCTACATTCGTTGTACCTTCTACACTCAGCAACAGGAAGGGGCTGTCTTCGTAATAGGTGATATACTGCACTAAACGGAACGCTTTACCTGTAGACTCGTGTACAATGTTGATGCAGGTACCTTTGCCCAGCGGATCACGGATGGCATCTGTAGTAACGCTATGCTTTTCAAAATCTGCTGATACAAATCGTCCGTCTTTCAGATCATTTACATACGCTACTGTATTCTCTATTGCTGTGCCGCTGGTAAACCTGTAGCTGACGCGGCCTGTAGACAACTGTACTATAATTTTTACGTATGCGTTGCCCAGCACCATACTATCATTGCCCGGCACATTTGCTTTTGATAAAAAAGCCGCCATCGTGCAGCAGATTGTTGCTACGGCAGGTAAAATCCTTTTCCACACTTGCTGTATCTTTTTTTCCATTGAGAAATTCACTTGTGAAGAAAGCTGTGGGGCTGTGCAATGCGCTGCTACAGCCCACAACTGTCCTACTGATTGCTGTTGAAAAAAATTATTTAGAATCCTGGGTTCTGATCACTTGGTTTGAGTGAACGGTTAAGTTCAAACTCCCTGGATGAGATCGGGAATAAGAGATTTTTTTGCGTCATATTCGGCGCAGCATCCGGGTTGTACGTTTTTGTCTGTGTCAGTAACTTGCCTGTACGCTTCAGGTCGCACCAGCGCCATCCTTCAAACCCTAGCTCGCGCATTCTTTCTTTGAGCAATTCATCGCGCAGTTCCTGCTGGCTGGGTGTATGGCCAAGCGCAGTTTCCCAGTTCACTAATTTTGCGCGATTGCGGATCTTGTTGAGAAAAGGCAGTGCATTGGATGTCTGGTTCAATTCGTTTAATGCTTCTGCATACATCAATATTGCATCTGCATAGCGCAGGTAATACAGGTTGCGCGAAGAGAGCCCGCCGTTGAGCGATTTGCCTTGTGTGATGTCATATTTTTTCACATGCGGCTTTGTTACATCTGCCCACCACCAGTAATCAACTACGTTGCCATTGGCATCATAAAATGTATAGCGGATAGATGCATCTTTGCGTGCATCACCATTTTCAAAACTGCCGCTGTAGTAGTCTGTAGGAATCACTACGTGTCCGCCGCCACCGGGATAGGTATTGGCTATATGCCAGCCGCCGAGTGTGTTTGCCTGGCTGTTGGTATTACCATTCTCATTACTATACTGGATTTCAAAAAGTGATTCTATATTGTTTTCATTTACCTCTTTGAACAGGTCGGCATAGTCTGTCATCAGTGCTACGTTGGTTAGCGTCATCAGTGGTTGCAGTGTAGCCCGTGCATTTTCATAATCTTTACGTGTCAGGTACACTTTACCCAGCAGCGTTTGTGCAGCTTCTTTGTTCGCATGGCCTACTTCTGCAGTGCCTTTGCGTGGCAGTTTATCACTTGCAAATTTCAGGTCATCTATGATGAGTGCATACACATCATCTTCTTTGCTGCGTGGCTTACCGCCGTTTGCATCTGCTACAGGATCTTTCTGATCTGTAGGTAAGGGCACGCCGCCAAAAAACTGTACGAGTTTGAAATAGTAGACTGCTCTGAGAAATTTTGCTTCCCCTACTAAGCGGTCTTTTACCGCCTGCGCAGCGGAAGAGGATGGTATGTACTGAATAGCTTCATTTGCATTACCAATGCCTTTGTACACGCTACTCCAAACACCTTGTACTAACTGGTTCTGTGCAGTCAGCAGGCTGTTGTAACTATTGATGCCATCGTAGTGCTGCCAGTAGCCACCCCAGGTAGGAACGAACGAGCTAGTCTTACCTTCGTCTGTACCTACGATGCCTACAAAGTAGTAGTCACCGTTGTTCAGCTCCATCATCTTACGGTAAATACCCGTTACACCAGCTACAGCGCCCTGTTCTGTTTTGTACAGGTCTTCCGGTGATACAAATGTTTCCGGGGTAATGTCCAGCTTCTTGCTGCAACCGGCGAGGGACAACATTACTACTGCCGTAGCTAATACTGTTCCCTGTGAAATTTTATTTTTTATGTTAAACATGACAAGACAATTTGTAGGGGTTAAAAACTTAATTGCAGGCCAAATAAGAAGGTACGGTAGCGTGGGTAGGTATCATACTGCCCTACGCCGATCTCCGGATCTATGCCTTTGTATTTGGTAAACAGGAATGGTTCTACTGCCTGTACATAGAAACGCAGGGAATTTATTTTTGCTTTCTGCAACAGTGCAGATGGAACATCATACGCAAGCGTAATGTTTCTTACACGAATAAAGTCTCCCTTTTGTACCATGAAGCTGGAAGTACCTGATGGCAATGCTCTTAATGAACGGCCAAACTGGTTAGGACGTGGTACATCTGTATCCGTGTTGTCCGGGCGCCAGTAATTCAGTCCTTCTTTCAATGTTCTTGTAGCTGTTTTGCTGGAATAGTAGAGGTAATCCTGGTATGCTTTGTTGGCAATGTCGTGACCGTAGGTATAGTTTGCAAAGACTGTCATGGACACTTGCTTGTAACGTACATACGTCCAGATGCCGCCCCAGCCTTTCGGCACTGTTCTGCCTACTATTGTTCTATCGTATTGGTTAATGATGCCGTTGTGGTCAAGGTCTTTGATCTTTACATCGCCAGGTCTTGCCTGTGGGTTGAGTGAAAAGTTATCTCCTTTCTGGTATAGCCCGTCATATACATAATCTACAATAAGACTGTTTGGCGCTTCACCTACTTTCAGGTAAGGGCTTAATGAATCTACACCCGGTAATAGTTCTGTGATCTTGGTGGTGAACTTGGACCAGTTGACATCCATTTGCCAGTCAAAATTCTTTTTGCGGATGATGGTCACTTTTACACCAAGGTCTATTCCATGTGTATTCATGCGGGATACGTTGATCCATTTATTGTCAAATGTCTGTGAGGGTGCAAGTGGATTATTGAGTAAGAGGTCTTTGATATTTTTATTGTAGTAATCAAATGTTACATGTATGCGATTGTTCAGCGCTGCGAGGTCAAAGCCTGCATTAAACTGTCCCTGGCTTTCCCACTTCAGCGCGGGGTTGCCTTGTGTGCTGGTGCCTAACTGGAAGCCTGATACTTGTGTACTGCCGTTGTATGGGTACGCAGCAGGATTCATTTGTGTATAGGTTGCAGAGATTGGAATTTCCTGGTTGCCTACTACGCCGTAGCCAACACGGATCTTGGCATCGTTGATAATTGCTTTTGTTTTAAGGCCGATAAAAGGCTCATCTATTAGTCGCCATGCTGCACTTACAGATGGGAAATAACCGTACCTGTTGTCTGCACCAAAACGGGAAGAACCATCGCGACGCATAGTTGCGTTGAGAATATAACGTCCTTTGAATTTATAGATCACGCGTCCCAACAGTGATGATACTGACCAGTTGAAATAGTCGCTGGCAATAACATCGCGGCTGCTGGCAAGTCCCATGTTTTTATAGGTAAGATCGTCTGTCGGAAAGCCTGATGCTTCTTCATAATTCCACTCTTGTCTTCTTTGCTGATAGGTGGCGCCGCCAAGAAAATCAAAGTCGTGATCTTTGGATGGTGAATAATGATAGGCTAGTGTGTTTTCCCACAAATAATCTCTCCATCCAAAATTCTGCACTTTGGCAATGCCTTTTTTATTGAATCCTGTACTGGTGGTGCGTGGGTAATACTCAAAGCGCTGGTCTTTATATACGTCTAGTCCAAAACTGCTTCTGAAAACGAGATTGCGTAATATTTTGTATTCACCGAAAATGTTTCCTATAAAACGGTCATCTACATTATGCACCGGCGACTGTGTAAGTGTAACAGGGTTATTGAATAAGAGGTTGCCGCTGGATGGGTCTATGTTGGCAGAGGGCTTGCCTGTGGAATCATAGATAGACATGAGCGGGCTAATGGTTAGTGCATTGTAAAACGTTTCGTTGCTTACTACGTCATTTTTAATATGAGAGAAATTGGTATTGACACCTACTTTAAATTTTGCACTTACTTCAGACTCCATGTTTGCCTTTACTGAATAGCGTACAAAATTTGACCCTTTGATAATACCATCCTGGTTCAGGTAGTTGCCACTCAGGTAAAATTTATTTTTTCCAAAACCATTGGAGATACTTAATGTGTGGCTTGTTTGTGGTGCTGTTTGCGTAACAGCCCCTACCCAATCTGTCCAGCGTCCTGCTGCCATATTGCGCCTTTCGTCAGCATTGAACAATAGTGTATCCAGTCCTGAACCCATAGGCCATGCTACCGGGTCTTCATCGCTAAGGCCTGCGCGGCGCAGGTTTACATAATCTGTAATGTTATCTACAAAGTCATAGGTCTTGATCATTTTTTGCAAACCGAAATAGGCATCGTAGTTCACCGTAGTTTTACCACTGTTGGCTTTTTTGGTAGTAATGATCACTACGCCTTCGGATGCGCGTGAACCATAGATGGCAGCGGCAGATGCATCTTTCAATACATCTATAGATTCTACATCAGCAGGGTTGATCTCGCGCAGGTCATACGTTACCACTACACCATCTACTACGTAGATAGGGCCTGTGCCTTGTGTAATGGTATTGATGCCGCGAATGCGCACGTTTGTGCCCGCACCCGGCTGGTAGCCGGCGTTTACCACCTGCATACCTGGTATGCGCGATTGCAACGCTGCATTGATGTTCGTAACAGGCAGCTCTTTCAGCTCTTTGCCTGATATACTGGATATGGCGCTTGTTACATCTTTCTTTTGCTGCTTGCCATAACCAATTACGACCACATCATTCAGCGATTCTACATCTCTTTGCAACATGACTTGCACAGTGGTATCATTTTCCCCGGCAGTTACTGTAGCACTTTTATAGCCTACGTGACTAATGACTAGTATGGTCTTTCCTTTTACAGTCATTTTAAAAATACCGGCTGCGTCTGTTACGCGGTTTATATTACTTCCAAGTGTACTTACCGAAACATCGGCGAGGGGTAATTTCGATTCGGCATCAGTTACTTTACCAGTAAGCTGCCGTGCACTTTGTGCATGCAGGCCGGTTAGGGCCAGCAAATGAAAAAGAAGGATTAGGCATGAAGTCCTCATTGCAATCGTTTTTGGCATGAATTAAAAAAGTCTTGGTTCCGAAATGGACATTGTGATTGTCGAATAACAAATTTCGCATTCCTTTGATGCTGGAAAATAGGGATTATTGCGAAAAAGATGGACTTTTATACGGTCAATAAAAAACACGACTGCTTATTATGAAACAAGTGCAAACCCGCAAGAAACAGGGATTTACCGGGCAAAAACTGATCGTAATTCCTGCAAAAATCGATGCAGAGGTGTTGCAGAACGACCCTGTTACCAAACAGATCTATATTACCGATATTGGTTATTACCCTAAGGCATACCAGCACTATATTGAAAGGCCGCATGGTATAGACCAGCATATTATTATTTATTGCGTGGAGGGCCAGGGTTGGGTTACGATCCATAAAAAGAAAATAGCCGTGCCTCCATCCAGCTTTATTATTATACCTGCGAATACGCCGCATAAATATGGTGTTGCGGAAACTGATCCATGGACTATTTACTGGGTGCATTTCAAAGGTGATATTGCTACGTTTGTAGTAGACCTTATTACCAATAACTCTCAGAACTACCTGCCTTATCTCTCTTATAATGAGAATCGCATCCGCCTGTTTGACGAAATGTATTTTAGTCTTGAGAATGGTTATACTATTGATAACCTCCGGTACACGAATATGCTCTTTCATCATTTTTTATCGTCTCTCTTGTACGAGGAAAAATATAACCGCGTTAATAACACGCATGAAAATGACCCGGTAACTGCAACCATAGAATTGATGAAAAAGAAATTGAACACGAATCTTAGCCTGAAAGATTTTGCAGAACACAGCCTGCTTTCCGTATCGCATTTTTCTACTGTCTTCCGGCAGAAAACAGGATTTGCACCGGTGGAGTATTTCAACCAGTTGAAAATACAACAGGCTTGCCAGGAACTTACGTTTACACAAAAGCATATCAAAGAGATTGCGTATGATCTTGCCTTTACAGACCAGTATTATTTTTCACGTATATTTTCGCGCTATATGGACATATCTCCTTCTCAATACAGGAAAAAAACAGCATCGAAAAAGTAAAGCATAAAAAAGTACATGCTTTTACAATGATTGTCTATTGTTCATACTAATGGGTTGGGCTACTTTGCCTGTCTTATAAGAACCTCAGAAAAATTGCTGTATGAAATGGTTGTTTGCTGTTATAGGAATATTGTTTTGCAGTCATGTATGCTACTCACAAAGCAGGCCGCTGAATATCTGGTTTGATAAACCTGCCAGACAATGGGAAGAAACGCTACCGCTGGGCAATGGTCGACTGGGCATGACGCCGGACGGTGGTGTGCAGCACGAAAAAATTGTACTGAATGATATTACACTTTGGTCTGGCGGTGTGCAGGATGCAAATAATTATAATGCCTATAAACAATTGCCTGCTATACGGAACCTCCTGGCAGCGGGTAAGAATGATGCGGCGCAAAAACTAATAGACCAGAATTTTGTTTGCCTCGGGCCTGGCTCCGGTGGTAAACAATGGGGCTGCTTTCAACTACTGGCTAATCTTGCGATTGATTATTCCTTTCCCGATCCTGTAGCAGCACCTAACAATTACAGGCGGAGGCTGTCGCTGGACAGTGCAATTGCTTATACAACGTTTACAGCCGGTGATGTTCATTACAAACGCACATATTATACCAGCTATGCCAACGATGTGATGATTATAAAACTGGAAGCAGATAAAAAGAAGGCGCTTCGTTTTGCTATCTCTATTAGCCGACCGGAAAAAGGAGCAACAACGTCCGATGCAAATCAATTATTGCTGAAAGGACAATTGGATAATGGTACAGATGGTAAGGGCATGCAATACGCCGCAGCCGTACGTGTTCAAACTACGGATGGTCATTATAGCATAGATAAAGATCACATCACTGTGAGTGATGCAAGCGAGGCGATCATTTACATATCTGCCGCTACAGATTTCCGGCAACCTGCTTACATAACAACACTGCAAAAGAACATGTCTGCTGCTATGCGCACGCCGTACACGCAGGAAGTGCAGCAACATGTTTTCAACTACCGTAAATTGTTTAGCCGGGTAAGTCTGCAACTGAGTCGCACAACAATAAATAATCACTTGCCTACAGACCAGCGTCTCGCAGCATACTATGCACACCCGGAACTAGACCCGGAGTTGGCTACTTTATTTTTCCAGTTTGGACGTTACCTGACTATTAGTAGCACGCGTGTAGGATTGTTGCCTCCTAACTTGCAGGGATTATGGGCGAATCAGATACAAACACCGTGGAATGGAGACTATCACCTGGATGTAAATGTGCAGATGAATCACTGGCCGGTGGAACCTGCTAATCTTTCAGAATTAAACCTGCCACTTGCAGAACTGGTGCAAGGGCTTGTAAAGCCCGGGCAACGAACGGCAAAAGCATACTATAATGCGCGGGGATGGGTGGCGCATGTAATTACAAATATTTGGGGCTTTACAGAACCCGGCGAGAGTGCTTCCTGGGGCATTACCAAAGCAGGGTCTGGCTGGCTTTGCAATAATCTCTGGGAACATTATGCATTTACGAATGACCGGAAATACCTGGAAACAATTTATCCTATTCTAAAAGGATCAGCTTTGTTTTATAAGGATATATTGGTGAAAGATGAAAAGACGGGCTGGCTGGTAACGTCTCCATCTTCTTCTCCTGAAAATACCTTTTACTTACCTAACGGAAATACGGCGAGTATATGTGTGGGCGCAACTATAGACAACCAGGTCATTCGCGAACTATTTACCAATGTTATTACCGCAAGCCATCTCCTACATCAGGATGCTGCATTTGCCGACTCCTTGCAGACCTGCCTCTCTTTTTTACCGCCGGCTGCACGGATCGCACCTGATGGACGCATTATGGAATGGCTGGAAAATTATAGAGAGACAGATACACTACATCGTCATATTTCTCATTTATATGCGTTATACCCGGGCAATCTTATTACACCGGACAAGACACCACAACTGGCTGTCGCTGCAAAAAAAACACTGGATATGCGGGGTGATGATGGCCCTAGCTGGAGCATTGCATACAAGCAACTTTTCTGGGCGCGCTTACAGGATGGCAATCGCGCGTTTAAACTCTTCCGCGAATTATTGAAACCTACTTTGCGCACCGATATTAACTATGGCGCAGGCGGTGGCGTATATCCTAATTTGCTATCCGCAGGCCCTCCTTTCCAGATAGATGGCAACTTTGGCGCTACAGCAGCCATTGCGGAAATGCTGCTGCAAAGTCACGATGATTTTATAGCACTATTGCCCGCAATACCTGATCAGTGGAAAGGATATGGTAAGGTTACAGGCCTGAAAGCAAGAGGGAATATTATTGTTTCTATGGAATGGGAAAATGGTGTAGTTACGCAGTATAAAATTCAGTCTGCAACAGCGCGGCAAATAAAGGTTAAGATAAACGGTGTGGTGAAAAATATTGCGACTACTTCTTTTGTGAAGTAACAGGATGCGCTATCAATCCTGCATGTAAGATGTGCGTTACCGCCTGTCAATAAAAAAGAGTTCTTTGGATTATGCTGGTTGTTTAGGCATATATTTAGTAATGCTTGTAACCAAGGCCTTAAACGTACAGCTACTAAATCCATTAAACAAAAAAACGGCGATGAATCATACATCCTTCTATAGAGTTCTTTCCCTGGTACTTTTATTCCTTGTCGGCAGCTTCAGCGCTGACGCGCAAAGTACATGGGATAATTATTTTGAACACGACACTTTAGTTGACAAACATTTGGGTACGGTTACCTTTCACGTAACCAAGACGAACAGGACCACAAAAAAACCTTTGCTGGTATACATCGACGGATCGGGGAATTATCCCCTGTTCTACCGTAAAAGCAGCGGAAAATACAACACTTCCGTTGCGCTCAATATTACCGGGTATGCAAAAGATTACACCATTGTCCTGATCAGTAAACCGGGTATTCCATTCAGCGATAGCCTCCGGTACGATAATGGGGAGGCATATTATCCATCTAATGAAATATATGAACGGGCTTATAGCCTGCAATGGCGTGCAGAAGCAGCATCTAAGGCAATTGATTACCTGGTTAAACGAATACCGGTGGATATGAAGCACATTGTTGTTATGGGATATTCCGAAGGATCGCAGGTTGCCCCTGCTGTAGCTGTTCTTAATAAAAAGGTTACGCATACAGTTTGCTTTGTTGGCAACGGGCTTAACCAACTCTATGATTTTATTATCGAAGCCCGGCTTGAGGCAGACAGAAATAATATTACCGCCGAAGAAGGTCAAAAAATTGTTGATTCATTATACAATGAATATGCTAAAATATACGCGGCTCCTTCGTCTGTAGACCGTAAATGGTTTGGCGCTACTTTTTTAAAGTGGAGCAGTTTTTCCCAAACAACTCCTTTGGAAAATATGCTGAAGCTTAAAATTCCGATCCTTTACATTGCCGGGGGAAAGGACAATCATCAAACCATTATTGATATGGATTACGTCAAACTTGAATTCCTTAGAAAAGGAAAAACAAATTTGACTTATAAGGTTTATCCGAACAGCAACCACTGGTTCCAGGAAACGACAACGAAAGACGGAAAAGAAATTAAAACGGACAGAAGTGATGAGGTAAATCAATTTGCGATTGATTGGATAAAAGCAAACTGATGTGGAATATTTCAAGGGCCACTAATTAGAAGTGACTATGTATCCAAATGAAAAAAGCCTACAAAATCAATGATTTTGTAGGCTTTTAATTTCGATAGCTTTCGCTTTCAGTGACCGCGTCAGGATTATTTTGATTCTTTATAACCCTTATCTGGCAAGCGTTGCAGCGTTTGCAATTTCGTGACGCACCTCGCTACTCACCTACTTTTTTCATAACCCTAAACGGGTTAAAAAGATTCAAACTCAAAATCTTTTTTTCCTGAAAGTAAAGCCTACATTATGTTTCAAAAGAACGTTCAAATGATACCACCGAATGACAGACTAGCTGTTAACAATATCGTTTGCATTATAAAAATACAAATTATTTCAGCGTTACATTGTTGTAAGTGTTAAGTTCCTACAATATTCGCCCACTTCACTTTTTCAAAATCACCGATCTTATATTGCCTATCAAAAAACTTTTGTGTAGGTCCGTAAAAACGGAATAAAGCGAACCATCCTCTGCCCCGAACCGTTTTAAGCCAGTTGACATTGCCTTCCGGTTTTTCAGGACCAATAATGAAAGTAACTGAACTATCGCTGTTATAGACCAGCTTATTCATTGAATTAAGCGAAGGATAGACTTGGTCTTTGGCATCAACACCTGAAGCTGTTTCTGCATCATAGAGTGTGAGCGACCAAAACAAACCGGCAGGAGCTCCAGCAGGGAAAGTTACTTTATATGTATTATCCCCCATTAAATAGTTGCCGTCTTTATCCTTGTAGGCATTTCCGTATTTAGCGCCTAGGCCAGGAATAGAAGACATCATACCCGTGCTGATAGAATAATGATTAATGTACATGTGAATTTTCGCATCCACATCGGTGTAACCGGTGTTTAGATCTCTGTACTCTTCATTCACTAAAGTGTGCATAAAATCATCGAGATTGGTACGCGCTCCGGTTTATACTGCCAATAAAAAGTGAAGTACACTGCGTATTTTAAGCGATCACCAAAAATTACGCACCTAGTCACTCACCGGCATAACATATTCAAATGGAGAACTTGTCAAACTACGCCATTAGTATGTATCGGATGGAACCCAGACGGGACAAATTTAGTAAACGATGTAGAGAAGTTACTTGATATATTGTGTTGATTCTGAAATAACGACCTAAGAGAAGTCAGTAATCGCGCGAAATTATTTTTATCGTTGAAACCCTTGTCTGGCAATCGCTGTAGCGTTCTAAAATTCGTGACGAACCTAATTTTTTCGTAACCTTAAACTGCCACTTTAGGATTCAAACTCTAAATCTTGCTATACTTTTACGCCTCTTCAGAGTTCTGAATAATTCCTGAAAGCCAAGCCTACATTATATTTCAAAAAGACCGTTCTACGAACACCAGCGACGGGCTAGTTAGTGAAATAATATTAATAACCTGAAGCTACAATTATTCGTGTTTAATGTAAAGTAACCCTTACGAGGCCATAAACTACTATTCAAAACACATAATCGGTACGACCTTCTGAATAACTCCACTTGTTGACGACATAAAAGGTTAATGGTAATGAAATGCTAATAATATATGGGGATTGAGGTACGTGAAAAATACCCTTGTTTCCTAGTTTTTTACCTGATGTAATTCTCGTTTCTAATTAATAATATTGAAATATTAAAAATGCAATTGTATGAAAAAAGCACTTTTTATTGCCTGTCTTTTGTATTCGTTCCAAAATGCTGTGGCACAAAAAAAAATTATTTGCTCAATTAATGCTGTACCTGCAGGATGGATGATAACGAATGTCATCAAAGACTGCAAAGAATGTAATAAAAAAACGGGGTGGGAAATCACAAATCTTGCGGTTTTGCCTGTAGGAACAGTTATAAAAGTTTGTGTATTCAACAACCCTCCTCCAGGTTGGATAGTAACTCAAAACATCCATTGTACATGTTGCGGCGCCACTGCCCCCAATTCAGGTAACCAATGGGAAATGAAAAGAGTCAAGTAGTGGAGAAAATAATGATGCCATTATTAAGCATAGTCTACAAAAAATATATTCAATCACGTCAAAATTGCAAAATGGAAAAAAAGCTTCCTACTGATCTCCCACAGTCTAAAACCGGTGCTGGGGACTCGTTGAAAACTTCCAAAAAGGGTCTAGAAGAAATACTTCAAGAGTTGCAAAGTACGCAATTGTCAGACGAACAGGTAGATAGCGGAAATGCTCACTTGACTTCAAGCTTTGACAGATGCTTTAACAAGTTCGACAGGTGTTTCAACAAATTTGACAGATGCTTTAATAAGTTTGAAAGAAACTAAGTTATAATGGCTAACATTCCAGTCTCGACATACCTATTAATTAAGCTATCATCAAGATGCAATCTTTCGTGCACGTATTGCTACTGGTTTAGAGACTCGACTGTATATGAAACACCGAAATTATTGTTGTCCAATGTGGAAAATTTGCTTGTTGAAAAACTAAAGATACATATAGAAAAACACGAGTTAAAAAGCTTCAACTGTATTTTCCACGGCGGCGAGCCTATGCTATTCGGTATTGACCGGTTTACTAGTTTGCTCAATAAATTGAACGAAATAAGCAGCTTGACAGGATGCCAGATTGAATATTCCATAACGACGAACGGTGTATTAATAAATGACGAATGGGCCGCTCTCTTCATGAAAAACTCGGTAAGAGTTGCTATAAGCATAGATGGAAAGAATACAGTTCACGATAAATATCGCAAAACGCTTAACGGAAAAGATTCTCACTCACAAGTTATACGTGGATACAATATATTGGTTGAAACGGGTATCAACCCTAGCATTATAGCAGTTTGCGATCCACTTTCGGACGCTGCCGAGACTCTTAATTTTTTCGTAGACGACCTACACTGTAATAGCTTTGACATACTTCCACCTGACTTAAATTACAGCAACGAAATAATTCCAATTTCCAAGTACTACATAGCCTTATTTGATTCTTGGTATGACAATTATTTTGACAAAGGTGTAAAAGTCAGATTTCTAGTATCCCTTATAAGAAGTGTACTCGGTTTAGAAACTGATACGGATTCATTTGGCTATGGACCTCTTCACACTATAAGTTTGAATACTAACGGCGCTCTCGAGCCGAACGATGTTTTGAGAATTGGAGGAAATGAACGCACCAAAACCACTGCTAATATCGAAACCGACTCCCTTGATGACGTTTGTTCGGAACCAAACTGGCAAGAGGCATATAATAGCGCATTAAAACTATGCGCTCAATGTGAGAGTTGTAAGTACAATTTTGCCTGTGGCGGAGGCCATTTGTCACATAGATGGTCAGTGGAAAATGGCTATGATAACCCGAGCGTGTATTGTGAAGATCTAAAGCAAATTTTTGATCATGTTTGGACACGAGTTTCGAATGACATTTTTATTTCCCAAACAACTGGAGACATTCTCTTGTCGGATTACTTGAAAACAGTATAATAATAATGCAATCAGAATATCAATGGATGAAAATAATTTTCTTAATCAGTTTGTCGAGGAGGGATTCGTAATAATAAAGAATGCGTTTGCCCCTTCGCTAATTGAAAATTGGTGCCAGTTGGTGGCCGCATTAAATTTCGATCGCTCAATCAAGTTGGTACAGGGCAATTTTTTTGAAACTGATCCTGAACTTGCTTTTCAAACTGTAGCAGACCATCAAATACTAAACATACTGGAGCGAATAATGGGCCCTTTTGTACAGCTCGATGGTCTCACTTTGGTAATTTGGCCGCCCTCTATCAGCAACAACACTCTAGAAACGGAGATAAGCTGGCATAGAGACCCCTATGCAAACGTCCCATTTTCGAATTATTATTGTCGGCCATTAGCTGTAAATGTTTTGTCTTATCTACAAGATCTTGATGACGAAATTGGACCGTTGCGAATAATTCCAAAATCGCACAGAATGCCTTTTACAATGCCAGTAAACCAGCGTTCTAGATCACATCCTTTGGAAAAACTTCTTTACCTAAAAAAGGGTGAAACGATTATATTTCACAACAACCTCGTCCACTCAAGAACGCCAAACAACTCATCAAATTTAAGAGGCTATGTCAGCGTTTATTATAACTTGTCATGGCTTCGCTCCAGTTTTTATAATAATGCCATCTTCATAAAGAATATTCAAAGAAGAGCACAACAGAATAACGATAGACGCATATCACGTCTTTTTGGCATCGACGATGAATTAGAAAACAGAACTAACAGTGGATTTATGTCACATGACCAAGAATGCTGGAATGAGTGGATAAAAGAGGATAAAAGCGTAATTAACTTCCATTAATTGCAATATGGACGAACAGATAATACATAAAAATCCGTATAGAGACGTAGCTGTTGAGCTCAGTTGGGAGATTGATTGTATAGATGGTCAATTAACAATACTAGAAAGCTATACGAGAATGTTGCGCGAAAAGGTGAAGCGCATATTTAATAACGATGCGATTTCTAAAAGCCTGTCTGGCGACGGCGTTGATTCAGTATTATTGAATCCGTTAATTTCGCATCAGTTGCTAATATCTGAGCTCGCACCTACACATATTGACAATTTACACTCAGAGTTGATTTTAGGAAAAGAGAAAACAAGTAATACATCCGGAGTTCCGTTCGAGATATTTTGTTCCAACACGATATCTCATGATATAAAGCCCCTATTTTCTCTTGGCTACAGCGCATCCAATGAATCAGACACAAAAGAAACTGCACGTTGTAAAGTCATAGCCGCGTATGAGATGCTCCAGATTACTTCTTGTTTTGCATCTGGATTAATAGATCGGTTTCTTAAAATACTGATATTAGAAGAAGATATGTCGGACCTGGAAACTCCAGGTTCTTACAGTCAGTCAAGTACTATTGGCATGTCAACCATTATCAACATTCAATGTCCTGCTGCGACAATTTATTTTATTGCCGACGCCCTGTTACATGAAACTATTCACTGCTATTTATTTACAATTGAACGCATAACAGGTGATTTTGCGATTTATGAAGAAATTAAAAAATCTAATCGCAAAATTAGATCTCCCTGGAGTGGACGCCACATTGAAGTTCATTTTTTTATTCATGCATGTTTTGTTTGGTATGGGCTTCAGTCATTTTGGCGGAAGCATAACGAATCAAGTAACAAAGTAAATGGTGAACCGAGGGAATATTTCAATAAAGCCCAAAAGGGGTTTTCAGGAGCACTTTTAACAAAGCATCTCAATGGCTTGCCAATTCCACCTAGAATCTTAGAAGCCATAGATCATATGGATTATAATGCAAGATCTTTAAATCCAACTGTGTAAATAAATAACATATTTCTTAATATACCTTAACCTTGTCCGGTTCGTCACTGGCAAGCATTATGAAGTTCAGGATTCATACCCAAAACCTATAGGGTTTCGAATACTTTAACATGCATGAAATATAGGTAGGGCGGGCATTTCAGTCGAATTCGGTGAGTAAAAATCAGCTCAAAAAAAGTACTCACCGATTTACTCACCAACATTTTGAGAAAACCTGAATGTTTTGGTACATCCCAAAACGACAAAAGCCTACAAAATCAATGATTTTGTAGGCTTTCAATTCGATTGCTTTCGCATTTCGTGACCGCGTCAGGATTCAAACCTGAAACCTTCTGATCCGTAGTCAGATGCTCTATTCAATTGAGCTACGCAGCCATATCCCCTGTAAGGGGTTGCAAATATACGCGTGTTTTTTAAAATACAAAAATTCTATAGATTTTTTTCTAAAAAACTATTCATAAATGCCTGCTGCTGTTTTCTCTACAAATTTTTTAGGCATTAATCCTACAAAGAAAACCGTGAGTTTATTGAGCCAGCCGGTGATCAGCTCTGTCTTTTTAGCAAACATGGCTTTCACTGCCATTTGTGCCACCACTTCCGGGGTCATGTTTACTTTGGCAGCCATTTTCACCGCTTTGGGGCTGTTTACGCCCGCCCTTTCTGCAAAAGCTGTATCTGTACTGCCCGGGCTTACGCAGGTCACAGAAACGCTTGTATTTTTCAATTCGTAACGGAGCCCTCGGGAGAAGTTCAGTACAAATGCCTTGCTGGCAGCGTAGGCGCTCAGGTAAGGCACTGCCTGGTAAGCAGCCGAGCTGGCAATGTTAAGCAGGTATGCCTGTGATTGCTTTTGCAAGTGCGGTATAAAATAATAACACATTTCTACGAGCGCCTGCATGTTTACCTGCATCATGGCGGTATGCGCCGCTATATCATGGTTCATAAACAAGCCGCTGACTCCGTACCCCGCATTGTTTACCAATACTTGTATGGCAGGCAAATAATTTTCACGCACACACCAGTCATATACATTTTTAGCAGCATCTGCTTTTGAAAGATCGCTGGATAGATAAGCAACCTTCACTTTATACTGTCCGGTTATTTCTTTTGCTACTGTTGCGAGGTCATTTTCATTTCTTGCTACCAGTAACAGATCATATCCTTTTGCAGCAAGTTCTATTGCTATATACTTTCCGATGCCTTTGTTCGAGCCTGTGATTAATGCGTATGCCATGTTGCAAAGTAAGAGAGAAATTGGTTAATTGTTTACTTGTTGCATGGTTTAATTGCTGTATTATCATGGCGGAAACAACAATTAAACCGTAAAACAATGCAACAATTCATTAATCAAGAATAAATCTGCACCCCATAAATCCTTTTATGCCTTGCAGGGGAGCATAATTATACTCTGTATCAAATGTGTACCCGTTAGGATTATTCACCGGGTCGTTCACATGCTTATCGAATGGATCGAACGGGCGCATAAGCACATCTTTAGGTACAAAATTGAAAATATTTTTTACGCCTCCGTATAGTTCAAATTTCTTATTGATCTTTTTCGTAACCTGTATGTTTGCCAGGCAAAACCAGGGCGAATACTCCGGGCGGTAGTCATGTGGCTGCAAAGGCAATCGCATAGAACCGTTCCATTGCCCTGTGAAGTCGATCATAAACTGTGCAGGTAAGGCATAACCAATTACAAAATTCCCCGACCATTTAGGTGCAAACAATTGCCTGCTTTTCTCCATTACTCCGTTATTCTCATTTACCTGGAATACGTCCATGTATGTGGCGCCGATCAATAATTTTAACGGGAAAGGAAAGGCTATGTTTGTATTAACAGAAGCGCCGCGAGACACTGCATGTCCGTGCAGGTTGGCATAGATGATCTTATCAGGATCTGTATTGTAATCACCCGTGATCTTATTGGTAAAATAAGTATAGAAGGCAGAGACATCAAACTCTATGCGCGTAGCGCCCGCATGTACTACTTGCGTATAGTTAAGGTTTGCGGCATAGGAACGTTCTGGCTTCAGCTCTTCTGCAATTACTACTTGTCTTGATCCTGTAAGAGCAGCGTGATCTTCTGTAAACAGGTTCACTACACGAAAGCCTGTTCCTATGCTGGCGCGCAGAGCGCTCATGGCATTTGGCGAGTAACGGTACGCTATACGTGGTGAATGGATATTGCCGTGGTTTTTATCATAATCATAACGGTAACCAAAAAGTAAGCGATGCTTAGTAGTTATGCTCCACTCATCCTGTACAAACACGCCGGGTAATGGTGTCTTAGCGGGCATATTTCCAGGATGCAAACTATCTGGCGATGCTGTAGCAGGCGTATTATCATCGTACCATGTGTAGCGATAAGATGCACCAAGGAGCAATTGATGTTTTGTATTCAGTTGCTTGTCCCAATACAATTGCGCGAAGGATACTTTTTGCGTTGCTATATAAGATTTATTACCATAGCGCGAATCCTGGTCATGCTTGTTGTACGAGAGTTGCAACATGATCTTTTCTTTAACGGGCAACTGGTACATGCCTGTCAGTTCTATGCGGTTGGTGTAAATGCTTTCGCCATAAATGCTATCGGTTCCGCGCCATTTGGGTGACCAGTTCATTTGGCCGCCCCACCTGTCTTCATACACATAACGCGCGGCAAAGCTTGCCAGCCTGTTCTCTTTGCGCTGTATATTCCATTTATTAAAAATGGAGATCCGGTTCTGCTGTGTTACATCTGTAAAGCCATCTCCATTGTTATCTACCGGGTGCTGGTAGTTATAGTAATTAATACCCAATAATGATTGTGCTTTTTTCAATTTCATTTTTACACCAGCATCCAGGTTGTATTCCTGCCAGGTAGTACCAAATGCGTCTACACTTACCAACGGCGCTTTTTGCGCATTCTTTGTAACTACGTTAATAATGCCCCCCATTGCTTCTGATCCGTATAGGGAAGATGCCGGGCCTTTTACTACTTCTACCCTTTCCACAATACTATTGGGAATACCACTTAACCCATACACAGAAGACAAGGCACTCACAATGGGCATACCATCTATCAGCACCATCGTATATGGGCCTTCCATCCCATTAATGTGTATATCGCCTGTATTACAAATATTACAGTTCAGTTGTGGGCGTACGCCGTTGATCATTCCCACAGCATCAAACAAACAGGCTGTTGGATTTTTTTGGAAATACTTAGGTGTAAATACTTCTACCGGCACAGGGCTTTCCAGCTTGCTCATTTCACGCATATTACCCGTTACAACTACTTCATCCAACATTTTATCAATGGCATGCAATGTTATAACAGCATTCGCTTTTGTATCATCTATTGTAATTGTATCTGTTCTGTAGCCCGTTGCACTTATAACCAGCGCTATTTGATGTTGCACCGGCAAGGATAGTTTACCTGAGCCATCTGCTATCATTCTTTTGCCCGCAACATTTACGTTGGCGTAAGGCAATGGTAGCATAGTAGAGGCGTCTTTTAAGGTAAGTGTAACCGATCGTTGTGCTATAAGTATCTGAGGAACAAGAAAGAAAATATAAAGCAGCAGGGTTTTCATTTGAATTATTTTGAACAAAATAAATTCTTTTAAACATACCAAACAAATAAAATTAGGCATACCTAATTTTATTTGTTTCACGAATAAGATATATTTGTTGAGTATCTGCGAATTATGACTAGTTTATCCGAAGAAAATTATCTCAAGGCCATATTTGGATTATCACAGGTAAATGGCTCCAAGATCACGCCTACTGCCATAGCTGCTGCTCTGGAAAATAATCCTGCATCTGTTATCGATATGCTGAAAAAGCTGACCGATAAGAAGCTGATCAATTATGATAAGAAGAAGGGTGCAAAGCTGACTGACAAAGGATATAAAGCTGCCGTACAGATTGTCAGGCGACACCGCTTGTGGGAAGTGTTCCTGCTGGACAAACTGGGCTATACATGGGACGAGGTGCATGATATAGCAGAACAACTGGAGCATGTGCAACAGGATGACTTGGCTGACAGGCTGGAAAAATTTCTTGGCTATCCTGAATACGATCCGCATGGTGATCCGATACCTGATGCAAGCGGGCAAATAACAAATGCCTACACGACTATGCTCTACGAAATAGAGGAAGGTAAATCATGTACTGTAGCTGCTGTCCGCGATACGTCCACAGAATTTTTGCAATACTTGCATAAGCTGAATATCTCTATTGGTACTAAACTGAAAGTGATAGAGAAAATTGCCTTTGATGAATCAGTGATCATACAGGCTGGCAAGAATAATATGACAGTATCGAAGAAGTTTGCAGAGAATATATTGGTGAAGTAGCGCCGCTAAATTGTTATATGGTTGAATTGTTGACAACCACCATTTATGTCATTTTACCGCAAGTATAAAGCATAGGCAAGGAGAGTAAACCAGGTTAAAGACTTAGTGCATCTTTGTGACTTCGTGTCTCCGTGGCTTCTCATCTTTGCTGGAACAATCCAAACACATTACCAGCAGGATCGCTGAAAAGTGCTGTTACTTCATGCGGATGCAAGCCAACGGGATGAACGATTTTACCGCCGTGTTTATTTATGAGATCAATGGTAATGTTGATATCTTCGAGCAACATGATGTAGATAATTAAACTATTGGTGTCCGTCATTGGCTTTTTACCTGTAACCCATGTACCACTTACCTGCCCTACCGTATCATCAAAGGCTAATGCGCCATCGCCACGTTTACGATACTGCCAGCCAAACACATTTTTATAGAACGCAGCGGAAGTTTCTATATCTATTGCAGGTATTTCGAGGTAACAGATCTTACCGGTTTTATATTCAGCCATTGTTCCTGATTTACATTAAACATACTAAATGTTTGAAGAGTTTCAAAGCGCCGCTGCGCGACTATTTATTCACCGCAAAGGCGGAGAGAGCGGGGAGTTACGCAGAGGAGATTTCAATTCACGATTATCGATTCACGTCTCACGATTTCCTTTTAATACAAAAACCTGACAGGTCTTTAAGACCTGTCAGGTTTGGCTGAGTAGTGTATAGAACGATGAAGTGAGTGACACAAGGGACGATGAATAGAGAACTAAAAGCTTGTTTCAAAATATTCTGCGTAACTCTCCGCACTTCTGCGGTGAACCTGTTTTATCAAAACAAAAAAGGTTTCAAAATCCCAGCATATTTACTGAGACTTTGAAACCCTTGAGACTATGTTGAAATAATTACTGTAATATTTCCTGCGGCACCGGTTTTTCTAACAGGTACTGGTAGTAATATCTTGTTTTTTCATTCTGGAAGTGCGCCCATTTAGCACGGTCATTTGCCCAGCCATGACGGCCTCCCGGATAGATCATAAATTCAAATACTTTTTTCTGATCCTGTAATGCACCGATCAGTTGTATGCTGTTTTGCATGTGCACATTATCATCCATATTGCCATGTACAATGTACAAGTTGCCTTTATAGTTCTTGATGTAAGGTGCAACAGCACTTACTTTATAGCCTTCCGGATTATCTGCCGGTGCGTCCATATAACGCTCTGTGTAGTGAGAATCATACAGCTTCCAATCGGTAACGCTACCGCCTGCAATACCGTGTGTAAACACATCTGCACCACGGGTAAGCGCCATGCAAGTAGTGTAACCACCATAGCTAAAGCCTGTAATACAGATCTTGTTTTTATCAATGGGCTTGTTTGCGATCAACCATTTCATTACCTCTGAGTAGTCTTTGATCTCCCAATTGCCTAAATCACGATGGATATAGTTCTGTCCCATTTTACCAAAGTGACCGGAAGCACGGTGATCTATTGCTATCTGGATCAAACCTTCTTTTGCCCACCATTGATTATCACCAAATGAACGCCAGTTCCAGCTATCATACACCGTACCTGCATTAGGACCGCCATAGATACTTACCAGTACAGGATACTTTTTGTTCGGGTCCATTTTAGCGGGCCATGTGATCAACACAGGCAGATCAAAACCGTCTGCTGTTTTTACACGGATCAGTTCAGTTTTTGCCAACTGGTATTGTGCCAGTTCATCTCCTTTGCTGTCAGCTATTTCACGCACTACTTTGCCTTTATTGTCCAGCAAAGTGATTCTGTTTGGTGTGCTAACATTTGAATAAGTAGAGATAAAGTAATTAGCCGATGGCGATAAACTTATGGTGTGATTGTAGTCACCAAAGGTGAGCCGTTTCAGCTCTTTGCCGTCAAACTTTACACTATACAGATCGTAGCGTGCAGAATTTTCTTTACGTGCAGTAAAGTAGATCGTGCTGTTTTTTTCATCAATCCGCTGAATATCTTTTACAGTCCAGTTACCATCCGTTACCTGGTTAATAAGTTTACCATTTATATCATAACGATAGATGTGCATCCAGCCACTTTTATCACTTACTACAATGTAGCCTTTGTTGTTTTCCAGAAAGTTGATGTTATCCAACCAATCTACCCATGTTTGCTGTTGCTCATCATACACTGGTTTTTTATTACCTGTTGCAGGATCAATCGCATACACAACCAGGTGATCTTGCCCACGGTTCATCCACTGTAGCCACAGCGATTTACCATCTGCAGTCCAGAAAGGCTGCCCAAAATACTGGTCGTCTTTTTCATTAAAATCTGTCCATGTAGTTTTAGCTGTTTCTATGTTTACAATACCCACTTTTACTTCCGGGTTTGGATCACCAGCTTTTGGATAGCGCGTATTTTCAACATAACCGTGTTGCCCGTCTGACCCATAAATAGGGAATAAAGGCACTTTGGTATCGTTGAAGTGCATGTACGCAATCTGCTTACTGTCCGGGTTCCACCAGAATGCGCGGTATTTGGAAGGGCGGCCTAATATTTCTTCGTAATATACCCATGATGCCCAGCCATTATAGATCAGGTCTGTGCCATCGGTTGTCAGTCTTTTTTCTGTACCACTTTTGATGTCTATTACGTAGAGATCATTCTTGCGGGTGAAAGCTACTTTAGTGCCATCAGGAGAGATAATAGGATTCTTTTCTTCATCAGCATCGTGCGTTAACTGTACTTCAACGCCGCCAGCCGGTTTATAAAAAATGTCTTTGTTTTTTACATAAGCTTCGGTAGAAACTTTGTCTACAAAAGGTTGTTCTGCGCCTGTCTTCACATCTACCACTACTGTATCAGCGCTAAAACCGCTGTTGCTTTTGGGTTTTGCCAGCATATAATGTGCATCATCCTGCCAGCCTATTACCCGCGGGATCTGCTTCATCAATCCCTGCCGGTCGTTTTTCAGCATTTGTGCAGTGCTTAGTTCTTTCTGCTGCGCCTGTGCGGCAAAAGCAGCAGCGAGCAAAGCAATAGTCAGTACTTGTTTTCTCATTTGTGTGGACAATTTGAAGCGGGAAATTAGGGAAGAAATTTGAAAATGGGGAGAGTTCAATTGTTTTATTGCCCAATGGTTATATTGTCGAAAATAGAATTATAACAATATTACCATGCAACAATGTATCTATTTAGCCATGCAGCTTTCTTATTTTTGCACCTAAAACATTCCCATGTCTAATAAAATAGCAATTGCGGTTACGGGTGCGAGTGGTTCTATTTATGCAAAGTTGCTGATAGAAAAGTTGCTACGGTTGCAAGACCAATGGGAGGCTTTGTCTGTAGTTATGAGCAATAATGCGAAGGAGGTGTGGCGCACAGAACTGGGCAATGAGGACTATGGCAAATATCCTGTTAACTACTATGATAAATATGACTTTAATGCGCCATTCGCTTCGGGGTCGGCAAAGTATAATATTATGATCGTTGCCCCTTGCAGCATGGGTACTTTGGGGCGTATTGCTGGCGGTATCAGCGATGATCTCGTAACACGTGCCGCTGACGTTGTTTTAAAAGAGCGCCGCAAACTGATCCTGATGGTGCGGGAAACACCTTACAACCTGATCCATATCCGTAACATGGAGGCTGTAACGCTGGCTGGCGGCATTATTTGCCCTGCCACTCCATCCTACTATAGTAAACCTACTACAATTGAGGCCGTTGCAGAAACGGTTGTTGACCGGGTGCTTGATCTAGCCGGGCTGGATGTGAAAAGTTATAGGTGGGGAAAGTAGAGTTAATTGTTGAATGGTTGTATGGTTAGATTGTTGATGCAGGGCACTTTGTATCAACAGTTTTTTACTCCATGTATAAATTATCAGGGCATAATACTTTTACTGGCGCAGGCCTCCCGGCCTGTGTCTACTTGTTACTAATATTTGTGTATCGTTACGCTTATTTTTTGTAAAACTTTTATATAGGTATGGTTTAGTAACAATACAGCAGGGCGTGATTGTAGCGAAGATAAAGCCCCTTCGGGCAATGTCATTAAGTTAAGAAGCTAACCACAAAGAGCACAAAGCTATTTCACAAGGGACACAAAGGGAAGCCCTTGTGCCCTTTGTGTTACCATTGTGAGCCTTGTGGTTAACTTAATGACATTGCCCGAAGGGGCGCCATCATTACCATAGGGCTTTGCCCTGTGAAAAAAAATCCCTTTATGGAATCAACCTCCATCCGCATCTCACTGCTTCTGTAAACACTTACCTGATGAAAATATACTTTACGCTGGCATTAACGATTGCCAGCTTATTTGCCATTGCCTGTAATCAACAAGACCATACGTATGCGGCTAACAAAGTAGCTGATTCAACTTTATTATCGAATGTATTTAAGACCCGCGCGCTAAACTTGTGTAAGAACGCTGCTGCATACGCCAAAAGCCATGCAATGAATGAACAGTATTTCTTTTTTGCAGACCTGTCTGCCCATAGCGGCTTGAAACGGTTTGTGGTAGTAGATATGCAACAGCAAAAAGTGATTACAGCAGGACTAGTGGCGCATGGCGCCGGTGGACCGTACTTTGCGGATACAGCGAGATTTTCGAATGTGCCAAATAGTTATTGCAGTAGCGTGGGGAGATATAAGGTTGGCGAAAAATATCCGGGGCGTTTTGGCAGCGCCTATAAATTGTACGGACTGGATAAAACCAATGATAAAGCGTATGACCGCAGCGTAGTGCTGCATGCGTATGATTGTGTTACTGATGTAACCATTTACCCGGCTTATACTTGTAACAGCCTTGGCTGCCCTATGGTATCTTATACTTTTTTGAAAACATTATCTGGTTATATAGACAAAAGCAGGAAGCCGATATTGTTGTGGATTGTGGGGAAGTGACTGTTTAAATTGTTTAACTGTTATATGGTTGAATTGTTATATGGCTAGTCTAACAATTCAACTATTTATCCTTGCAACAATCGGGTCGTTTACTTCGCTACTATCTTCTGCAAGATCCTTATCTGGTCTATGGTCATGGTGCTGATCAATTCAAACTGGTCGGTGATCGTTTTCATATCTGAGAGTGTTCTGCGCACAGAAATAATTTCATCATCATGCCCGGCTTCCATTTCCCTGCGTCGTGTTTCCAGTAGCTGGCTGATGCGGTCATTGATCGGCAGTTTAGACGAAACGTCAATATTCTCTGCTACCTCATGCTCTTTAAAGACTTCTATTGCCTGGGTAAACTGGAAATCTATTTGCTGTACCAGCGGCTGAAACTCGGTTGACGCATACTGCGCTGCATTCCGCTGTGCATAGTAAGACAACGCTGCTATATGCGAGGTAAGCATATGGCTGGTTGCAACAAACTGGTGATAACGCCTTAGTTTCGGGCGTTTGTCTTTAGGCTCGGACAGCATGCGTTGCAGGTTGTCGGAAATATTAGCCAGCGCCACAAATGCTTCTTTACGCGCCAGCTTAAACGCGGTGGTATCCGTTTTTGCACCTGTAAAAGCCCCGGCAACAATATCAAAATATTTCTTATTTGCCTCTAGCGCCTCAGATACATATTCTCCCATCTGCTCATGCTCCCAGGTAGGTAGCACGAAGAATGAAACAACAAAGGCTATTACTGAGCCTATAAGCGTATCTATAACCCTATCCTTCAGCACATGCGTCAGGTCTCCGCCCGGGCTCATAAAATAAAAACTGACCAGCACATATACAGTAATGAAAGCTACGCTTACTGTGTATTGCAATTTCAGGAAGCTGTACGAAATGATCATTGCTACTACCATTACGGCAAACAACACGGCATTGTCCCGGATGAGGTAGAGGGATAGGAAACCGATCACCCCACCTATTACAGTACCTGCAATCCTTTCTATATTCCGTTTACGACTGATACTAAAGGCTGGCTTAATGATGGTGGCAATGGTAAGCAAGATCCAGTAGCCATGCCCCAGCGGGTACAAAAGAGATACGATGTAGCCTACCAGCAGGGCAACAGTTAACCGTACCGCATGGCGGAAATAACTTGATTTAAGCGAAAGTGTATCTGCCAGTATTTTCGGATCAATGTCCTGGTGCGTAATAAACTGCTCCAGGTCTACCTCACGTTTATACTGCTTGCTGATGTGCTTGTCGTAGGTAGCAATGTTCCTGAGACGCTTTACACGCTCTGTAATATCCTGTATGCTGTATAAGATCTGGCGCAGCTTAATAAACCCTTCTATTGTATCCGGGTTGAGGTATTGCTTACGTAAAGCAGAAAAAGACCTGGTTGTTTTTTCCAGCAGCCCGTCCAGGTCTACCCTGCCCTTGGCTGGATCACCACTTTGTACAGAAAGGCCAATCTCATGCAGCTCTTCCCCCAATGCCATGATCATATCCTTGTATTGTACCAGGATCTCTTTCCCGTCAAACTCATCGTGCAATTTGGAATAATCCTGTTGCGAGGTCATTACACGCTCAAAAAGGTCCACAGTATCCAGGAACATCAGCATGAGTATGCGTCCTTTGGTAGTAGACTCAGACACAACCCGTCGTGTTTTAAAAAGCATTTCGCGCAGGTCATTCTGGTGCTGTTGTATTTGCACCTGCGACTTCATCAGGGCGCGTGTAAGCTCATCGAAGTTGGGATGCTCTTCATAAAAACCAGCTTTTGCACGTAAATAATCTGCTGTTTCTATCAGGCACTCTCCCATTAGCTGCTGAATCAGCCTGTACGGGCGCAAGGTGTAAGATATAAGGCTAAGCAATGCGTACCATACACCACCTATAGTAAAAAACAATGCATCGCGCCAGATATTGTGACTGGCGAGCCTGCTATCGATGTTGAAAATAAATACGAGTAATGCAATTAACCCGATCGAATTTACCCGGCTGCCATATACAGCAATCAGGGAGAAGAACATGCCGAAGATGATCACTTCTAATCCTATAAGCCAGGATATACCCCTGCTATAACCGGTAATGACTGCAACAATAAAGTTGATAATGATACTTGCAATAATGCCGTTCTTACGGTGGTGTGGCGGACCGGGGTTGTCTGTAAGGCTTACGCAAAGCGCACCGAGCGGAATGCCCATCATCATAGCAAGCAGATCGTACTGGTATAAGATCAACGCAGGAATGATCACCCCCGCTGTTATCCTCACACCAGTGTACAGATATTGTCCGTTTGCAAATTTTCTAAACTCCCGCGCGTAGTCCATGTCCTGTAGAAAATGGGTTTTTATGTAATTAAATCAATTTCAATTTATCCTCCAAACTTCTCCTTAAATCAGTACTTAAAAATGATTAAATAGCGCATTTTTTATTAAGGACATATCAATATTGTTTTAACTGCTTTTATAGCGATCCTGCAATGATTGCGTTCTACTTTTACATCACAATACAAGATAATATGGAGAACGTGATCATCATAGTGCAGCAGAAGAAAAACAAAAATAAAACACAGGTAGAGGATGAAGCAAAAAAAGTCTTCGACATGATGGCATTGATTGATTCATTTCCGGCTTTCCTGCAATCTTATGATGTTATGGACATGAACCATAGCTGTATGATAAAAAAAGAGAAACAATTATTGAAAAGATACCTTGCTGTAACCCCTGCTGCATTTGAATTTATTATTGGCAAGAACTAAAGCCCCTTAATTCACATTGAGGGTACTACCCCCAAAAGAAAGGCCGGTAATTACCGGCTTTTTGTTTTCTCAGATCGTAGTATCCCTAGGAATGAATTTTAGTATTACCAACAAAAGTTATGCATTGAACTGCCTGAGATGATGATCTAAATGTTTATAAACTAGTTCCCCAACTTGCTTCTTTGTCATTTTGCCAAAAAAGGGATGAATAAAATTGTCATTTGAAAAATTGCCATATTCGTGTACAAGGCTTATCCACCAGGACTTCTCTGTAATAAAATTTGCATCCTCTGTGATCCTCAATTCCGGAACAGTAGGCTGGTTTTGCCTCAATGGTTGACTATCCTTCAGTATTGATTTTATTATTGCTCCCCCTAATAACCGCCCAATAAAAATGCGTTTATATGTTTTCTTTCCTAAAAACGCCTCATCGCTCATAGCACAATGTTTCATCATCTGTGCTACGTCCATTTTGCCCCAGCATGCTTTGCTGTCCGCCCGCAATGAATTGATCCTTTCTATAATATCAAGCCTTACAGTTTCATCAAAAATCGTTTTCATACATCCATTACGTGTTTTATTTTACTCCCTTAGTATGAAAAGAAAAGCCGGTAATACCGGCTTTCTCCCTTGCTTCAATTGTTCCCTCGAATTATGAAAGACATTTTTTACGCATGTTCGTCAGGCTATAGTGCATTCTGCCCAATGCTGTATTTATGCTGCATTTAGTTAATTCTGCAATCTCCCTGAAGGTCAGTTCACCATAGTGTTTTAATACTACTACTTCTCTTTGCTCTGGTGACAGGCTATTGATCAGGTTTTGTACTTCTTCTGTATTTTCATCTCTGATCATCATATCGTCAGCTCGCATGTCGCTAGACGCCAACCATTCGAACACTTCTTTACCTTCATGCGTTACAATCGTTGGCTTGCGCTTACTTTTTCGCAAATGATCCATATACAGGTTTCTGCTAATGAATATGGCCCATGCAAGGAATTTGCCGTTCTCTTTGTATCTACCCGCTCTCAGACTATCTATAATGCGGATACAGGCATCCTGGAAAATATCTTCGGCGATATGCTTATCCTTCGTCAGGCTACATACATAGCTAAACAGCCGGTCTTTGTATCTGTTAAGTAATGTTTCAAATGCTCTTGTGTTCCCAGCCCTGAATGCTTCAATTAATTCGTTATCCTCAACCTCTACAATACTTTTCATCACTAGTAAATTGTTTAATTAATAACTGTAACTATTGAACACAAAAGTCCTGAGTATGGGAGAGATAAAATACCCGCAGCAATTCAAAAAAGGTAAAGAAAAAGCCAAGGCCGAAAAGTAGCTAAAACAATTATTTGACGTTGTTTTGAAGGCAAAAGGGGGTGGAAACTATTCGTGTTGTTTCAAAAAACAACCGAAAAGCATCAATTTAATGCGGGATAGTGCCACTATTATATGCGTAAAAAAGCCACTCCGTATGAGGAGTGGCTTGTAAAACGTTATTGAGTGTATTATTATTCTACTTCAGCAGCAGATTCTTTTTTGCCAAACTTGAAGTTGATCTTATTGTTCTCCTTATCAAGGTCTGCAATCAATATATCGCCCTGTTTCACATTCATGTTCAGTATTTCTTCTGCCAGTGGGTCTTCCAGGTATTTCTGGATGGCTCTGTGCAGCGGTCTTGCACCAAACTGTACGTCGTAACCTTTGTCTGCGATATAGGCTTTAGCCTCATCCGTTATCTCTAATGTGAACCCTAAACCACTCAGGCGTTTCAATACTCCTTTCATCAGTATATCGATGATTTTGAAGATATGATCTTTTGTAAGTGAGTTAAAGATCACCACATCATCTATACGGTTGAGGAACTCAGGAGAGAAGGTACGTTTCAAAGCTTTTTCTATTACAGCTTTGTTGTTTTCATCCTGGCCCTGTACACGGCTTGCAGTTGCAAAGCCTACACCATCACCAAACTCTTTCAACTGGCGTACGCCAATATTGGAGGTCATGATGATCAGGGTATTTTTGAAATCGACCTTTCTTCCTAAACCATCCGTAAGCTGACCATCGTCTAATACCTGCAACAGGATGTTGTAGATATCCGGGTGGGCTTTCTCTATCTCGTCCAGCAAGATTACACTGTACGGTTTGCGACGTACGCGCTCTGTTAACTGTCCGCCTTCTTCATAACCTACATAGCCGGGAGGCGCACCTATAAGGCGGCTAACGGTGAATTTTTCCATGTATTCACTCATATCTATGCGGATAAGTGCATTTTCAGAGTCAAACATGTAGCGCGCCAGAGAGCGTGCCAATTCCGTTTTACCTACACCCGTAGGGCCCAGGAAGATGAATGTACCAATTGGCTTTTTAGGATCTTTCAGGCCTACGCGGTTACGCTGTATAGCTTTTACTATTTTAGAGATCGCTTCCTCCTGTCCTACCACCATGCCCTTCATATCTTCCGCCATATTGCGCAGCTTGTCGCTTTCTGCCTGCACCATACGTTTTACAGGTATGCCGGTCATCATGCTGACTACTTCTGCAATAGCTTCCTCATCTATCGGGTAGCGTTTGTGCTTGCTCTCTTCTTCCCACTCATTCTTAGCTTTTTCCAGTTCCTCGCCTAATCTTTTCTCCGTATCACGTAAAGCGGCAGCTTCTTCAAAACGCTGGCTTTTTACTACCTTGTTTTTTTCCTGCTTAATGTCTTCTATCTGCTTTTCCAGTTCCAATATGTTCTGAGGCACGTTGATGTTTTTCAGATGCACACGTGCACCTACCTCATCCAGCACATCTATCGCTTTATCCGGCAATAAACGGTCTGTCATATAACGGTCGCTCAGTTTCACACACGCTTCTATCGCTTCTTCGTTATAAGATACGTTGTGGTAATCTTCGTATTTAGATTTGATATTGGTCAATATCTGGATCGTTTCTTCCACTGTAGGCGGTTCTACGATCACTTTCTGGAAACGACGGTCTAATGCACCATCTTTTTCAATATACATCCTGTACTCATCCAGGGTAGATGCACCAATACATTGGAGTTCGCCACGGGCTAAGGCAGGTTTGAAGATGTTGCTGGCGTCTAATGAGCCACTTGCTCCACCTGCACCTACGATCGTGTGAATCTCATCTATGAAAAGGATCACATCGCGGTTTTTCTCCAGCTCGTTCATGATCGCTTTCATTCTTTCCTCAAATTGGCCACGGTATTTGGTACCGGCAACCAATGCTGCCAGATCAAGCGAGATCACTCTTTTATCGAACAGTACGCGGCTTACTTTACGTTGTACGATGCGTAATGCCAGCCCTTCTACAATGGCTGTTTTACCCACACCCGGCTCACCTATAAGGATCGGGTTGTTTTTCTTACGGCGTGACAATATCTGGGATACGCGCTCTATTTCTTCCTCACGTCCTACAATCGGATCCAACGCTCCCGTCTCCGCAAGGCGTGTTATATCGCGTCCAAAATTGTCCAGTACCGGTGTTTTGCTTTTAGCGTTACCAGGCTGTTTGCTGCGCTGTTGAGATGAATAGCTTTTCTTTTCATCTTCAAAGTCGTCATCATTTTCGTCTGTGTACTCGCTTCTTGGTTCATTGCTTTTTACCATTCCCAGTTCATTTCTGAAGATATCGTAGTCCACGTCAAACTGTCCAAGGATCTGTGTTGCGATATTTTCTTTATTCTTGAGAATAGAAAGCATGAGGTGTTCGGTTTCTACCAGCGGGCTTTTTAAAGCTTTTGCCTCCAATACCGTAACACGGATTACTTTTTCTGCCTGTTTAGTTAAAGGCAGGCTGTTTATATTGGCAATATTTTTTCCGGTTTTATCTTTTACTGCTAACTCCACTTCTTTCCTCAACTCATATAGGTCTACATTCAGTTGCTTCAGAATTTTAATTGCAGTGTTTTCACCCTCCCGGATCAATCCCAATAACAGATGTTCTGTGCCAATGAAATCATTTCCCAGCCTAAGTGCTTCTTCCCTGCTAAACGAAATGATCTCTTTTACCTGTGCTGAAAAGTTATTGTCCATATTCAAATTATTAGCGGTGATACAATTATAACAAATATTTTTGAGCGTTGTTATAGTGCATTATGCACATTGTGTTAATCATTTAATAATATAAATATGCAGGTCAAAATTGATACCAAGGAAAAATTTACTACACTTTCGCCTGATGTGCAGGAATTGTCTGACAATTTAGCAGGAGAACTCACTGAAGTGATCCGGGAACACATGCAAAAAGACACAAAGAACATCATTCTGAACCTGCAGAACGTTCAAGAAATAAACGAAGAATGTGCAAAATTGTTGGTAAGCCAGCAGCAATTGTTCTATGAGCAAAACGCATCATTTGTTATTTGCTGTATGCAACCTGCTGTAGAAGAGAAATTAGAGGAGCTGGAACTGCTGGAATTGCTAAATGTAACCCCTACAGAGAGCGAAGCGTGGGATATTATTCAAATGGAAGAGATAGAGCGGGAATTGATGGATGATGACGAGCCTTTGTTCAACGATCACCATGAAGGTTAATTCAACCCTATTTGTAAAGCGCCTCACGGCGCTTTTATTTTGCCGGAAACTGCGGATCAATTCTTTTACAGGCTTTTATCTATTCCAATTCATCTTATTTTAAACTTTTCCCCGGCTGGCCTTGTTACTACTACACTCCCCTTACTATGAGCGTGTGCGTTCAATGTTTTCTCCCCTTTCCATTTATTTTTTTAAACAGTAAAGCTTCTTTTTTATGAAGAACCTGTATTGCAGATGCTTTGCACTAACCTGTGGGTTATTGTGGGCTATGGCATTGCATGCACAAGCGCCGGCAACAGAAAAAGCGGACCTTGGCAGCTATCACAAATTTACACTGGAAATGGGACAAGCCCACATTACAGATGCGCTGAATGAGGAGGGCAAAAAGGCATGGTCTGTGTTTGGTGCATGGGGGCTGGACTATGACTATGGATTCAACAAACACTGGGCCCTGGGTATTCACAACGATATGATCCTGGAAACGGTACAGGTAGAAAAAGATAGTGAGGTAAAGGAACGCAGCTTTCCATTTGCATCCTCGCTTGTGGCTTCATTTAAACCAGGCGAACATTTTAGTTTTCAACTAGGTGCGGGCGGAGAGTTTGCCAAAGAGGGTAATCTTTTTTTGACAAAATTGGGTGTGGAATATGGCTATGAAATTAAAAAAGGATGGGAAATAAGTGCGGCTATTAACTACGACATCAAATGGTCAACGTATAATAGCTGGTTTTTGATGGTGGGATTGAGCAAATCGTTTTTTCGAAAGAAATAGTTTCAGTGTTCCAAAGTTTCTATACCAGAATGGGCCACTTTTAAGTCACATTTTGTACTGATAAAATATGTCTTTTGAAAGTGGCCCACTCTTGGCTGAAACTATAATTACGATTTCTTAATGCTCACTAACAACAACACCCAACCTACTATAAAAAATAAGCCGCCCAATGGTGTGATCGGGCCAACAAATTTTGTGGCTGAAATGTCTTTTATATTCATCCAGGTAAGCAGGTACAATGAACCGCTAAAACAGATGATACCAAGAATGAAGAAAATGCCTGCCATGTTGAGCGTCTTCACCGGAAAATCTTTCCACAATATTGCTGTTAATGCCAATGCAAATACGTGATAGAACTGGTAACGTACGCCCGTTTCAAATATACCCACTGCGTACTCGCTTGCTACTTTCTTCAAACCATGTGCTGCAAAAGCGCCCAGTGCAACAGATAATGCCCCTAAGAAGGCTGCCAGTTGTAGATATCCTTTATGCATGTTCTTTGATGATTTTTAGAATGTTCTTTTCGTTTATCTCCGCTTCTTTCAAATGATAGGTCGCCTTTTTGTAATATGCTTCACGATCAGCCAGTTTCTTTCGTAAAAAATCTGCCAACTGTGCATCAGACAGGTCTTTTATAAGCGGGCGATGCGCTTTCTCCGGTGTTAATCTTTCCACGATCTCTTCTATAGGAGAGTCGATCCAGATAGTGATGCCTTGCTTATTCATCCAATCCATGTTGTCATGATAGCAGGGTACGCCGCCGCCGGTTGCCAGCACGTACGTTTTCTTCTCTCCAAACCAGCGCAATACTTTTGCTTCCACTTTCCTGAAGTAATCCTCTCCGTCCTGTTCAAATATTTCTGCAATGGTTTTCTCCTCATTCATCTCTATCAAGTGATCCAAATCATACCCACCGCATTTTAGTTTTTTTGACAATATCTTGGACCAGTGGCTTTTACCAGTTCCCATCATTCCGACCAGGAAAATTTTCATATACTTTTTCGTTGGCTGTTAAGAGTTGATTTGATGCAAAAGTAGGGGTTTAAACACATAGGAACATAGGAAGACATAGGGCACATAGAATAATAATTCAATCTCAGACGTTATGCATTTTCTAAAATTTCACCTGTGATAACCAAAAATTATTTAGACAACCTGACTTATAATGTAATTGGATGCGCAATTGAAGTACATCGACATCTTGGGCCTGGATTACTTGAAAGTGTCTATGAAAAATGTCTTATAAAGGAATTAACCTTGAGAGGATTATCCGTTTCTTCACAATTAAAAGTACCAATCCATTACAAGGGATTATACATTGACGCAGATCTGCGTCTTGACTTATTAGTAGAAGATTTATTGGTCGTTGAAATAAAGGCTGTAGAAAAAATCAATCCTGTATATGAGGCTCAGTTGTTAAGTTATCTCCAGCTACTCAATAAGCCTAAAGGGCTTTTATTAAATTTTTGCTGTAGCAATATTTTTAAAGAAGGGCAAAGAACGTTTGTAACTGATTTGTTTACGTCTTTGCCCTCTTAAAGCTTATCTATGTGCCCTATGTCTTCCTATGTTCCTATGTGTTTTACTTAAATGCATTGAACCCTGTTACATCCATGCCGGTGATCAGCAAGTGTACATCGTGTGTGCCTTCGTAGGTGATCACACTTTCCAGGTTCATCATGTGGCGCATAATACTATACTCACCGGTGATGCCCATACCGCCCAACATCTGGCGCGCATCGCGCGCTATGTTTGCCGCTATTTCGCAACTGTTGCGTTTAGCCATGCTCACCTGTTGCGGAGTAGCCCTGCCTTCATTCATCAGTACCCCTACTCTCCATACCAGCAATTGCGCTTTCGTAATCTCTGTAATCATTTCTGCCAGCTTCTTTTGTTGCAACTGGAATGCGCCGATCGGTTTATCGAACTGTACGCGCTCCTGGCTATATCGTAATGCCGTATCATAGCAATCCATAGCTGCGCCCAGTGCGCCCCATGCAATACCATAACGTGCTTTTGTAAGGCAACCCAATGGGCCTTTTAATCCTTTTATAGTAGGGAAGATATTTTCCTTCGGCACCTTCACATCATGGAACACAAGCTCGCCTGTAGCGCTTGCACGCAGGCTCCATTTACCATGTGTAGTGGGCGTAGTAAAACCTTCCATTCCTCTTTCTACAATCAACCCTCTTATATCACCAGCCTCATCTTTTGCCCACACAATGGCCACCTGTGCAAAAGGTGCATTACTGATCCACATTTTTGCACCGTTCAGTATTACATGATCACCAGCGTCTTTAATATTAGTCAGCATACCGGCAGGGTTACTACCGTGGTCAGGCTCTGTCAGGCCAAAACAGCCCAGCCACTCACCCGATGCCAGTTTAGGTAAGTATTTTTTACGTTGCTCTTCGCTACCATAAGCATAGATCGGGAACATAACCAGCGACCCTTGCACGCTGGCTGTAGAACGCACCCCACTGTCGCCTCTTTCCAGCTCCTGCATCATAAGGCCATAACTAATGTAATCGAGCCCACCGCCACCATACTCATGTGGAATGGTCGGCCCAAAGCAACCAAGGTCGCCAAGCTGTTTTACGATCTGCTGTGGAAACTCAGCTCGCTGAGCGTAGTCTTCAATAATCGGCGAGATCTCTTTTTTTACATAATTACGTACGGACTCTCTTACCAGTTTGTGTTCTTCACTTAACAGATCATCAACCAGGTAATAGTCAGGAGACTGAAATAAATCGGTTTTAACAGCCATGAGTTCGGTTTTAGATGCACTAATGTAAGCAAAACAAGGTTAATGCGAACAATTGTTTGCGGTTTTTTGCGGGGTTGTAACTTTTTTTCTGCCTGTACGTATAGTTCAAAAATATTTTCCCGGGCCGTGCAACATTTTATGCGCTCCCGTGACTTAATAATAACCGGGTGCAGGATGGCCAGTTACCGGCTAACTGGTGACCAGCAACTTGCAACTTATAATACAGATAGTGGAACTAACGACTGCCCTTATACAAGATCATGTAACAAAAGCCAGCGTTGAAGGCAATGCTGTCAGTTACGAATTTCTGTACCGGCACCATGCGAAGGCTATGTATAATACATGCCTGCGTATTGTAAACAACATTGCCGATGCAGAAGACATATTGCAGGATGCATTTGTAGATGCATTCAAAAACCTGGACAAGCTGGAAAACAGGTCTGGCTTTGGCGGCTGGCTGAAAAAAATAGTGATCCATAAATCCATTAACCTGGTCAAACGGAAAAGAAACAACTGGGTAGAGCTGGAGGACGATCACCAATACTTTGAAGCGGACGAGCAACTGGATGAGGCTGCTTTTGAATGGAAGATCGACGAAATAAAAAGGATGATCCAAAAATTACCGGACGGATACAGGACTATTTTATGCCTGCATTTGTTTGAAGATTATAAACAGGAACAAATAAGCGAGATGCTGGGCATTACACACGCAACCGTGAGAACACAATATATACGTGCTAAAAAGAAATTACTAGCTATGCTGAAAGAAGGAGGTATATCATGAGTAACCGCCTGGAAGATTTTATACAACAGAACCGTAATGAGTTTGACGACGATGTACCGTCTGCTGCATTGTGGGCAAGAATTGAGGAAGATGTAAATAAACCGGTAAAACGGGCTTCTATACTTACATTTTTGGTGAAGCATAACGTGGCGGCCGCCGCTGTTATAGCCCTCATAGCTGTATCTGCTTTTGTACTGGTGATGCACAACCGGAAGGTAACAGAACTGGAAGGTACGCGTGTAATAGCACCTTTGCAACAACCGCAACTGGATGATGTAGATCCTAAGTATGCAGTAACCTTAAACAGGTTTGTACAGGTGATACAAACCAAACAAGAGGAACTGAATGCTTCGCGCAAGGATAATCCGCATCTGTTCAAATCATTTGCAAAAGATATTAACGAGCTGAACACTAACCTGAAGGACTTACAGTCGCAACTGAAGCAATCACCAAAGCCGGACGAAATATTGGATGCAATGATCCAGAATCTGCAGATGCAAACCGATATTCTGAACGAGCAGTTATTAATAATCCGCAAAATCAAAGAATCTAAAAAACGTTCGAATGAAAAAAATAATTCTACTATTTAGCCTGTGTATCCTGGCCGTTACCAGCGCTACTATGGCTCAAAAGAAAACGTACGAGTTTGCTCACGAAAAACAAGTTTCCAAAACATATGCGCTCAGCAGTAGTGATAAGATCTCTATCTCTAACCAGTTTGGTGATGTGGTTGTAAAGACATGGTCTAACAACGAGATTAAGGTAGATGTATCTATCAAAATATCCAGCGACATACAAGAGGTTGCAGACAACCTGTTTGCGAACATAGAGATCGATAATGGCAAGAAGGGCAATGAGGTTTATTTCAAAACCCGTATGGAAAATACGAATGATCAGAAAAGAGGATACAGAGGCTCCTCTAACAGTAGCATTAATATCAATTACACGATAATGATGCCTGCAGGGCAGGAACTCGATATTGCCAACAAATTTGGAAAAATGACCTTGCCTGACCTGTCTGGTAAAGTATCTATCAAAGAAGAATTTGGTGGACTGGTAGCTGGTAAGTTATCTAACCCGCAGGACATAGATGTACGCTTCAGCACACTGGAAATTGATGGACTGCAAAATGGTAGCCTTGACCTTCAGTTTATAAAAAATGTGGCGCTGATAAAAAATGCGACCGGCACTTTAACGCTTAATGCAAAATTCTGCAAAGACAATGGTGTAATTATTCCTACCAATGGTTTACAGTCGCTGGATGCCAAACTTGAACATTCGCTGGTGTACCTGGTAGCGCCAAAAGATGCGCAGATGGAGGCAAACGTTAAAACACACTTCGGTTCATTTAAAAACAAAACAGATTTAAAGTTCCAGGATGACGTTGAAGATGACAACAGGCGTTCTCCCCGCTTCGATTACAAATACTTTTACACCTCACCTCAGCCACGTACAAAGGTTACTATGAAAGGTAATTTCACAGACTTTATTGTAACGCATGACATCCCGGAGCTGAAGGACTATAATAAAAAAACAGTTTCGCTATAAGTGGTTTTCTACTATCTGGCTTTTACGGAGAGGCATTTACTGCCTCTCTTTTTTTATATTTGGATATTGAGCCCAGGTTCAAGTGTATGGAAATAAGGCTCCGAGTATAAAAGAAAACAGGATGAAAAAAGCTTTTGAAGCAACGGCCTCGTTTGCGCAATCTATGGACGAAGCTGATGAATTGAAGAATTTTAAAAATGAATTTTTCTTTCCGCAGCACCAGGGAAAAGATGTTATTTACTTCTGTGGTAATTCACTTGGCCTTCAACCCAGGTCTGTTCCGGCGGCTATTGAAGCTGAACTAAAAAGCTGGCGTGAGCTGGCTGTCGGCGGTTATTTCAATGGAGCAAATCCCTGGTTGTATTACCAGGACTACGTTAGCCCATCGCTGGCTACGATGGTTGGCGCAAACAACCATGAAGTAACTGTAATGAACACGCTTACAGTAAACGTTCATTTACTGTTACAAAGCTTTTACAAACCCTCAGGCAAACGCTTTAAGATTATGATGGAAGCGGGTGCCTTTCCATCGGACCAGTATGCTGTAGAGACGTTGGTAAAACAGTTTGGCTATGCGCCGGAAGAGGCGATTATAGAAGTTGCGCCACGCAACGGGGAAAAGCTGTTACACCTGGAAGATATATTGAGTAGCATACATGCACACGCTGACTCGCTGGCTGTGGTATTGTTTGGTGGCATGAACTATTATACAGGCCAGCTATTCAATATGCAGCAAATTACAAAAGCTGCGCACGATGCAGGTGCCATAGCAGGCTTTGACCTGGCGCATGTAGCAGGTAATGTACCGCTGCATTTACACAACTGGGATGTAGACTTTGCTGCATGGTGTAGTTATAAATACCTGAATGCCGGCCCTGGTGGCGTGGGCGCTATATATGTGCATGAACGCTATGCCGGTAATACAGATACGCCACGCCTGGCTGGCTGGTGGGGCAATGAGGAAAAGACGCGCTTTAAAATGGAAAAAGGGTTTATTCCCAAAGCCTCTGCCTCGGGTTGGAATATTAGTACTGCACAGGTATTTAATACCGTATCTTTAAAAGCGTCTGTTGCCATTTTTGATAAAGCCGGGATAGACAGGTTACGTGCGAAAAGTATATTACTGACGGGCTATCTTGAGTTCCTGCTTCAGCAATTGGATAATATTTCTTTTGAGATCATTACACCAGCACAAGCGGAGGAAAGAGGCGCACAGTTATCCTTATATTTCAAAACAGATGGCAGGCGCATACATGATGAAATGCACAGCAATGGGATCATTGTTGACTACAGGGAACCAGGAGTAATAAGAGTTGCACCTGCCCCACTCTATTGTTCTTTTGCAGATGTGTATAGATTTTACGACATATTGAAAAACTTTAAATAGCATGACAAGGCACCATTTCTCTTACCTGGCATTAGGCGATTCATATACCGTAGGCGAAGGCATTCCCATTTTTGAAAGTTTTCCTTACCAGTTAATCCAACTGTTGCGCAAAAAAGGGTATCATTTCAACGCACCTGAAATAGTGGCGAGAACAGGATGGGCCAGCTCTGAACTGGCTGAGCGGATATTACATACTACTTTCTCTGAAAAATATGATTTTGTGACCTTGCTTATTGGCGTAAATAACCAATATCGCAAGCAGCCATTACAGGAGTTTGAATCCGACTTCGATTTTCTATTAAAGAAGGCTATACATTTTGCAGATGAGCAACCATCAAAAGTGATTGTGTTATCTATTCCTGACTGGAGTGTAACACCGTATGCAGAAGGCGCAGACATAATGAAGGTTGCCAACGAGATCGACGAATTTAATGCTGCGAAAAAAACGATTGCAGATAAATATCATGTACAGTATATAGACATTACAGGTGGCACACGCAAAATGTGCGATGACTTGTCTCTTGTAGCTTCGGACGGATTGCACCCTTCAGGAAAGGAGTATGCGCTGTGGGCAGCAGAAGTGGCAGAACGGATTGAAAGTGTGATTAAGTAAGTTGCAACCGTGAATCGTGAGCCGGCAATCGTGAATAAAGGCGTTTATATCCTTCGCCGTGGTTCGTTCTCGCCAAGGTTCGTGTCCTCACGAACCATTATTGCGCCGGACGAAGTAATAGAATGATAAACATCCCTTTTTATCTGTCGTTCGACACGCCCTTCGGCAAATCCTGACAGGTCTTGAAGACCTGTCAGGATTATGATTAACAGGGTATTCTATTTCACATTAGAAACAACAGCTTTCCCTTCCCCGCTTTGTACATATCCTTTACTTCCTTTATGTACATAGGTGCGCTCTATCGTAAAATCAAATTTCTTTCTCCCTGCTATCATGTTCTTCAACTCTGAAGGTATTGGGTTATCCTCACCAGCCGCAGGCGCTACATAAGTGCCTTTTATTGTTACAGAAATATCCCTGAAAAATTGTTTACTTACATCTTTCACTGAAACAGTACCACTCCAGTGTGTACCATTATCTCCGTTATTTATCAATCCATATTGATAGGCATCCAATAGCTGCCTGTATCGCCCGTCATAACCACCAATCATGTAAAGTGTGCCATAGGCCGGACCGCCACCTCCGCCGTTATAATGCAACAGTGTAAACGCATACTGGTCTTCTCCTATTTGCAATGGCTTCAACGATGGGGCACTTGAAAAAGCGCCGTAGGCTGCAATAGCAGGCTCGAATGATTTCATTTCCCAACCGCCGGGGAACTTACTGAATTTAGCTACGCCTACCAGCCCGCCGGAAAACCGGCTTGTCTGTAGACCATCCTCATCATATACGGAATGGTTAAAGGCTACCAGTTTGAAACGGTTGCCCTTAGCATCTGTATAGTTAATAACACTCAGCAGCCGCGTAGCCACTCCCTCTTTATACGGAAATTGCTGCGGCCCTTCTATTTCATTTACGTCATTATACGTTGTAGCTGCACAGCTTTTACACTCCCAGCTTATCAATTCATTCTTCGCCTTTTTATCGCCAAGCGAATAAAACTTGCCGGGAAAAAGCTTACGCAATGCTGCCATTGCATCCAACGAGTCCGGCATAATCAGCGTACGATTGGTTTTGAGAATAGTGTCTGGCAGGTTTGCTTTTTGTAAATCCTGGCTGAAGGATACAGCCGATAAGAGGATAGCAAAAAAAGTAAAATATATACGCATAGGTTAATCTTGTCTAGTGATGCCGCCCTAGCTTATAGTCACGCAGTATGTAGAAAATAAGGGCTAATGCAAGAATAAGCCACAGAATGAGCATATGGCTTATCCGAAAAATGCTTTTTTTTTGTTGCAACGTTCTATGGAAGCTTTGTAAGTTTCCAGGTAAGAATCGTTCAATGTGTATTGAATAGCGAGTTTGTAATTTTCTATTGCTTTTGGATAGTCCTTTTGCAGTTCGTACATAATAGCGGACTCGTTGTAAACGGAGGCGCGATCTATACCCGGTACTTCAATGGCTTTTTTCAGAAGCGTTTCCAGTTCCTTCCACTTACCCATATTAGACAATACAGCAGCCATATTCAGGTAGGCCGGCGTGTACTCTGGCTCATGAAGCAGGCAAAGATTGTAATGCGCTTCTGCCTTTTTATAATCTCTGTATTTGTTTTCGTACAGCCATGCAAGGTGATTGTATGCTTTACCATATTCAGGCGCTTCTACAATAATGGCTTCCAGGGTTTGCATAGCATCGGCATAGCGCTGATCTTTAATCTGCTGATCTGCCTCGTAAAATAGCTCGTCAAGACGTATTTTGTCGTAGAATTCCATAGGAAAACGTGTTAGTACTATAAAGATAAATGTTTACCTGTAAAAATCTCCCGAATTAATAACGTAGTTTTCTTAGCTATTCTTGCCTTGCAACATGGGAACAAAAGAAAAATGCTCAAAAGATTCTTCCTTGGTAGCATTCTCCGACACTTTAGTTATGCGAAGCATGCGTTGTTTTTCATCACCATCATCTACCGGTATCACCATGTAGCCACCTATTTTCAACTGGGCTACCAGCTTTGGCGGTATGAATGGCGCGGCTGCAGTAATAATGATCTTATCGAAAGGTGCATAGGTAGGCAGCCCTTCAAAACCATCGCCGTAAAAGAACTTGATATTAGGATATCTTGAACGGAGCACAAAGTTCTTATTGTGATCGTAGAGTTTCTTTTGTCTTTCGATCGTATATACACGTGCCTGCATTTCTGCCAGTACCGCAGCCTGGTAAATGCTGCCAGTACCTATCTCCAATACCTTGTCTCCTTTGTTGATCTGTAAAAGCTGGGATTGATAAGCCACCGTGTATGGCTGTGAAATGGTTTGCCCTTCCCCTATCGGGAAAGCCCTGTCTTCATAGGCTATTTTATCAAAAGCTGAATCGAGAAAAAAATGCCTTGGAATATTCTGTATTGCTTCCAGTACGTTTTCATCAGTAATGCCTTTCTCGCGCAAGAGATTTCCCAATTGCCGTCTTAACCCTTTGTGCTGATATGTATCTTCAAATCTTCTCATAGCTCATGCAAATGTACAATGAGATGTTCAGGGTTTCTACATCGAATTGGTTTTGGTGAAAAAATGTCATTCCAAATCCGTTTTCCCACAGGGGATGATGAATTTGAAATTTGAGATTGTATCGCGGAGAACACAGGGATTGCGCAAAGAACGCTAAGACAGCCACGAAGAAACCAGGACAATAAGATACACCAGGAACATTATATAAGCAAAGAGCCTGTTTGCTATAAACAGGCTCTTTATATTGAACAATTTCAAATCTGAAATCTCAAATTTCAAATTACTTCAGCTTCATATCGCTAATAATGCCTTTGATCTTTTCTTCCAGTTCGGCATGCTTTGCATCAAATGCTTCTTTGTTTGCCAGTGTTGTATGCACACTGAAGTAGAATTTGATCTTAGGCTCTGTACCAGATGGACGTGCAGATATTTTAGAGCCATCTTCCAGTATGAACTGCAATACGTTGCTCTTAGGTAACGTAATCTTCCAGCTTTCGCCCGTCTTCAGGTTCTTACCTACTTGTAGCTCATAGTCTAGTAGTTGCAATACTGGTGAGCCATTTATTGTAGCTGGCGGGTTATCTCTATAGCCCTGCATCATCTCAGCTATTTCTTCCTGGCCACGCATACCCTTTTTAGTAATGCTGATCAGTTGCTCCAGGTAGAAGCCATACTGCACATATAAATCTATCAGCTTGTCGTATAATGAACGGCCCAGCTCTTTCTCGTAAGCCGCCATTTCGCACAATAACGCTACTGCGGACACAGCATCTTTATCACGGATCTGGTCGCCGATCATCAGGCCAAAACTTTCTTCGCCACCTATTACATAATGCTCTGAACCTTCTTTTTCCTTGATCAGCTCTGCGATCCATTTAAAGCCGGTCAGTACATTGTAACAAGCTATATCGTTTTGTTTTGCTACGGTGTCAATCATTTCCGATGTAACGATTGTTTTGATCACCATATCATTTGGCTGTGCCAGGCCTTTTTTCTTACGCGCCTCTATCATATAGGCAAATGCCAGTACTGCCGTCTGGTTACCATTCATCAGTACCCACTCTCCTTTATGATTTTTCACACCTATACCCACACGGTCACTATCCGGGTCTGTCCCTAACAGGATGTCAGCGTCTATCGCTTTTGCCTGCTTCAGGCCAATGCTCATTGCTTCGCTCTCTTCCGGGTTAGGATATACTACCGTAGGGAAGTTACCGTTTGGCTCCGCCTGCTCCTGTACTATGTGTACATTGGTAAAACCATACGCTTCCAATACACGCGGCACCAGTTTAATACCGCTGCCATGTATCGGCGTGTACACTATTTTAAGATCGTGTTGTTTTGCAATCACATCAGGGTTTACACTCAACCCTTTTACCATAGCTACATATTTCGCATCCATCTCCTCACCTATGATCGTGATGTTAGCTTCACCACCGCTCCACTTCACATCATCTACACTAGCTATCGCGTCTACTTCTACAATCACATTTTTATCATGCGGAGGCACTAACTGACCACCGTCATTCCAGTATGCTTTATATCCATTATACTCTTTAGGGTTGTGAGAGGCGGTACAAACTACCCCACCTTTACAGCCCAGTGTACGGATAGCGAAAGATAACTCCGGCGTAGGGCGTAATGATTCAAATAAAAATACCTTAATGCCATTTGCCGCAAATACGTTTGCTACAGTTTCAGCAAAGAAGCGGCTGTTGTTGCGACAGTCGTGCGCTATAGCCACTTTTACTTCCGCATCACCATACGTTTTCTTCAGGTAGTTCGCAAAGCCTTGCGTAGCCATGCCTACCGTATATTTATTCATACGGTTAGTTCCCACGCCCATAATGCCGCGCAGGCCACCCGTACCAAATTCCAGGTTTCTATAAAAAGCATCTTCCAGCGCATCTCCGCCTTCCGCTTCCAGTTTCTTGATCGCATTCTTTGTTTCTTCATCATAAGGCCCGCTCAGCCATTCGTTTATTTTAGCCTGCGTATTTGGATTCATAAGTTATAGTTTAAAAATTTGAGATTTATGATTTGAGATTTGAAATGATTGCTATATAGCCGCATGGCTAAATGGTTGGACCGACTATTTAGCAATGAAACAATATAATCATTTACTTCACATACGCCCCTACTATTTCATCGCCGCTTACCTCTACCTGTATGTGATCCTGCGCAGTAGTGGCTACAGACAGCCCTACATAATCCGGTTTTACCGGGAACAGCTTATGCATTCTTTCTACCAGCACCAGTGTCTGTATACGTTTGGGGAAAAAGTTCAATAAAGGCTTCATGGCGTAATGTAAGGTACGTCCGCTGTTACTTACATCATCTATCACTATTACATTCTTTCCGTTGAAGTCGATGGGCTCGCTTAAGGTTACATCAAGCGGAAGCTGTTTGTCCAGGCTTACAGAAATGACCTGTATCGGCACTTTTACATATTGCTTCAGCAACGTATAGATTTTGTCCGCCATCACTATCCCACTCTGTTTTACCCCAATCAAAATAAGCGGCACGTCATCTTCACTTAACTGCTCAGCAATCTCCAGCGACATACGGTGCAATTTTTCAGCCACTATTTCTTTCGTCAGAATATAATTTTCCAGCGCCATGTTTTTGTTTGAATGCCAAATGTAGGAGAAACAGCCTTTCTATCAAAGAGATATTAAGATGTACGATGTTAGATGTACGATGTACCCAATGTGTAGTTCCCTGGTGAATTTTAGACAATTAAATATTTAGCCCGCATCGTCTGAAAAGCTTGTCACCCGTGGCATCACTTTACATCGTACATCTAACATCGTACATTATTTGCGTGTTTTTGCGTGTTTTTATTATCTTAGCGGCATAACGTTTCCTTATGCATCTTATCCAGGAAGTAGCTTTTATTATTTTAGCGGTTGTTGCCATTTGGTTATTTAGCAAAAAAGTAAAAGAGATCCGCCGCAACATATTGTTGGGCCGGGATGAAGCATTCAACGATCATCCCGACAAAAGGTGGCGCAACCTGCTCTTACTGGCCTTTGGACAGAAGAAAATGTTTCGCAATCCACTGGTCGCAGTTATGCACTTTGTTGTGTACGCCGGCTTCATTATTATCAATGCTGAAGTATTGGAGATCGTATTGGACGGCTTGCTTGGCAAACACCGCCTCTTTGCAGAGCCTTTAGGCGGCTTATACATTTTCCTGATCAATGCATTTGAAGTGCTGGCATTCGGTGTATTAAGCGCCTGCGCCATTTTCCTCGTACGTAGAAATATATTGAAACTGCGCCGCTTTATCAGCAAAGACCTGAATGGCTGGCCCCGTAGCGATGCTAACTATATCCTGATCACAGAGATCGTACTGATGACTTTGTTCCTTACTATGAACGCTGCAGACACGCTTTTACAACAACGTGGCTATAGTCACTATGCAGAGGTAAACACGGGCAATTTTGCAATCTCATCTTTTATTCAGCCACTGTTATCCGGCCTTAACAGCGAATCGCTGGAAGCAATAGAGCGTACCTGCTGGTGGCTGCACATTGCAGGCATCTTCGCCTTCCTGAATTACTTACCTTATTCTAAGCACTTACATATATTACTAGCATTCCCTAATGCCTACTATGCAAGACTGGAACCGGAAGGCAAAATGAAAAATATGCCAGAGATCCAGAAGGAAGTGCTGTATGCTATGCAACCGGAACTGGCACCTACCGGCGAGGCTGCTGCACAGGAAGAGCATAAGAAGTTTGGTGCGAAGGATGTATTTGACCTTAGCTGGCGTAACCTGCTGGATGCCTATAGCTGTACAGAGTGTGGACGCTGCTCTGCAGCGTGCCCGGCAAACCTTACCGGTAAAGAATTAAGTCCGCGTAAGATTATGATGAATACACGTGACAGGCTGGAAGAGGTTGGAAAAAACATTGATAAGAACGGACAATTTGTAGACGACAATAAAGCATTGCTGCGCGACTACATTACAGAAGAGGAACTGCGTGCCTGCACATCCTGCAACGCATGCGTGGAAGAATGCCCGGTAAGCATTTCTCCATTAGAGATTATCTTACAAATGCGCCGTTACCTGGTAATGGAAGAGAGTAATGCACCGCAGGAATGGAACAGCATGTTCAGCAATACAGAAAACAACTTTGCCCCGTGGAAGTTTGCACCGGATGAAAGAGATAAGTGGGTGGATGAGATGAAGGGATAAACTGATGCATGGTTATATTGTTAGTATATAAGATTACTCAGCAATGTAATCCGCATTCTATCCGAAAGAAGTATTTTTTATCCTGGCAACAGGATCACTATTAAGCCTCAGTTGCGTCGCACACTTCGACTGCTGTAACGCTACTGAGCAACAAAAGAATTGTTACCTCAATGTTCAACTGAAACATGATGAAACAGTGAAACAGTGAAACTTTGAAACCAACAATTTGGACCATTAAACAATAAAACAATTTAAAAGATATGCAAGTTCCCAGCATGGCAGAAATGATGATGAATGGAGAAACACCTGACATTTTGTTTTGGGTGGGTTGTGCGGGCAGCTTTGACCAAAGGGCTCAGAAGATAACAAAGGCATTCGCCACTATTTTAAATAAAGTGGGCCTGAAATATGCGATCCTTGGTAAAGAAGAGGCTTGTACCGGCGACCCTGCAAGGCGTGCGGGTAACGAGTTCCTTTTCCAGATGATGGCATATAACAACATTCAAATACTGAATGGCTATGGCATTAAGAAGATCGTAACCACTTGTCCGCACTGCTTCAATATCCTGAAAAATGAATATCCTGAGCTGGGGGGTACTTATGAGGTTATCCATCATACAACCTTATTGCAACAATTGATCAACGAAGGTAAGATCAAGATGAAGGAAGGTGGCACTTTTAAAGGCAAACGCATTACTTACCACGATAGCTGTTACCTCGGTCGCGCCAATGGTGTATATGAAGCGCCACGCGCAGTGCTGGAAGCGCTGGATGTGGAACTGGTAGAAATGAAACGTTGCCGCAGCAAAGGATTGTGTTGTGGTGCCGGTGGTGCGCAGATGTTTAAAGAGGAAGAAAAAGGCACAACGCGCATCAACCTGGAAAGAACAAATGAAGCGCTGGAACTGTCGCCTAACGTAATTGCCGCAGCCTGCCCATTCTGCAATACGATGGTAACAGATGGTGTTAAAAATAGTGAAAAAGAGAACGAAGTTGCAGTGCTGGACATCGCTGAGATGATAGCCGCAAGCATGGAATAGTTATCTTTGCAGTGAAGATTAAAGGTAGAAGATGTAAGGCTTATAGTTTTACATCGTACATCTGACATCGTACATATTTGTACTTTGTACTTCATATTTTGTACTTAAATACTTTGTGAAAATGAATACTGACGTAGCACAATTTCTCCCGGAAGATTTCGCCCCTGAATCAAGGGTTTGGATATACCAGAACAGTCGTTTATTTACTATGGGTGAGGCATTGGATATGGAACCGATGCTGGAAGAATTTGCCGCATCATGGAAAAGCCATGGCGCACAGGTGAAGGCTTTTGCTAACCTGCTATTTGGCCAGTTCATCGTGCTAATGGCAGATGAAACAATGGCAGGTGTAAGCGGATGCAGCACAGATAGCTCCGTTCGTTTTGTAAAACAGATAGAGGAAAAATACCGCGTAAACCTGTTCGACAGGCAAACGCTGGCTTTCATTATCAAAGACAAGGTGCAAGTGTTACCTCTCTCCCAGTTGAATTATGCAGTAGAGAACAACTTTATTACACCAGACACTTTATATTTCAACAATCTTGCCGCTACAAAAGCGGAGCTGATCTCTAACTGGATCATCCCGGTAAAGCAGAGCTGGCTGGGAAAAAGATTAAAAATGCAGGAAGCTTAGAGGTGAATGGTGAAAGCTTTGTAACTGTTCCGAGATAGGTTTAATACTGGCTCTTCAATAAAATACAAACGGCAGGCATTAAAAAAATGCCTGCCGTTTTCATATATAAGCAATAGCGGTTTGTGAAGACTCCATAGCCGGATCAAGTATCGCAAAGACCGCAAAGGAGACGCAGAGGTCGCAAAGAACTGCCACAGCAGCACGGAAGCACGGAGGAAACACCAAGAGTCGCGCAATCCCCACAGTACTGAGGGGATGATCCATGCTCTCTTGAATGATGAACCAAGGCAAAAGCACAAATACTATTCATTTCAAATCTTACATATCAAATTTCAAATCTTTGCTGCCTTTGCGTGAAAATCTAAGCGTCAGCGTTCTCAAAAAAAGTGTATATTAGATAACTAACAATTATTTGCCGTATGCACTTCAAAGCGCTCACTCCAATGCTATGGACCAGTGATCTGAACGGTACCATAGACTTCTACAAAAGCAAGCTTGGGTTCAAACTGGATTCGTACAATGACGAATGGGGCTGGTGTCACCTGCACAAGGATGAGGTGAACCTGATGTTCGCCGTACCGAATGACCATACGCCTTTTACAGAATCTAAAGCAACCGCTTCGTTTTACATCTACACAGACGAGGTAGATGAATTATGGGCTTCCGTAAAAGAAAAAGAAAACGTCGAAGTCTTCTACCCTATTGAGGATTTTGAATACAATATGCGCGAGTTCGCTATTAAAGATAATAATGGGTATATACTGCAGTTTGGGAAGGAAATAAAAGAAGCGTGAGACGTGAATCGTCAATCGATAATCGTGAATAGACGATGCTGATGAAAGCAGTCTATATCTATACAATCAGTTCATAGTACAATAAGAAAGAGGCTTACAAATTGTAAGCCTCTTTCTTATTAAATGATATTCACGATTATCGATTCACGTTTCACGTTTACGCCGAATTTCTTCCCGCATTGATGATCCCGAATGAGCAACGCATCACCAGCTTTTCATAGCTGTCTTTCTGTGCTGACTGCACTAGGTTCTCATCCAACTCGCGCACTTTAGTAATGCCATATTGCTGAATGGTCAGCAAAGGCAATACAATTCTTTCACGCATCTGTATGGATAACTGGTCTACCGGGTAGTTGTGCATCAGGTCTGTACTACCGGAGAGGCGGGCAATGTATTTTGCCGTAAGGTCATATTCTTCACACATCATCATCCACAGTTCACCATACTTAGGATGTTTGGATAAATAGGCTGTTAATGGGAAGAAACTTTTCTTCATGGCCATCTCACAGTTATCCATCAGTGTTTTAAAGAACAATGAGTTTTTATATAAATGCTCTACGCTCTTCCATTTACCAGCTTCATCTATTTTCTTAAATGCGGTACCTACGCCGTAGTAGCCGGTTACGTTTTGTTTCAGTTGGCTCCACGCTCCTACAAACGGGATGGCACGCAGATCATTCAGGTTCATTTTAGCGCCCGTATTCCGCTTAGCCGGACGGCTGCCAATATTCGTCTCTGCATAAAATCGTAGCGGACTCGCATGCATCAGGTATTCCAGGAAGTACGGATGATTTTTCAATGCAGTGTAAGCAGTATAGCTGTCATCTGCCAGTGACTGCAGCAGTTTGTCCTCCTCATCCGTCAGCGTATTTTTCTTAGCAGCGAATATGCTGTTATTGATGCCTGCATGGATCAGTTGTTCTATGTTGAACTGTGCCGAATCAACCGTACCAAAGTTGGAACTCACTGTTTGTCCCTGTACGGTTAATTGTATTTCGTTATTGGCAATATTTTGTCCCATGGAAGCATAGAAACGGTGTGTTTTGCCGCCGCCACGTGCCGGAGGGCCGCCCCTGCCATCGAAGAACACGACATTCACATCATACTCGCGTGAAATGCGTGTCAGCTCTTCTTTGGCTTTATAGATGCTCCAGTTAGCCATCAGGTAACCGCCATCTTTTGTTCCGTCAGAGAAGCCGAGCATGATCGTTTGTGTATTACCACGCTGTTTCAAATGCTGCCTATATGTATCTATGCTGTATAGAGACTTCATTACATTCGCAGCTTGCTGCAGATCTTCTATCGTTTCAAAAAGTGGGATAATATCGGCCTTCACTTTGCCTTTATGCCACCCACTCAACAGGAACAACCCATACACTTCTATTACATTCAGCGCGCTTGTAGAGTGGCTGATGATATACCTGTTGCATCCCTGCTCTCCATTGTATTGCTGAATGTCTTTGATAGCAGATGTAGTCTCAATCGCATCTTCATATAGTTCATTGCCCAATACAGCAGCATCCTCTAAAGGCGAAAGATTGAACAATGCTTTTATCTTTTCATCCTCACTTAGCTCAGTATAGTTTTTTGGTAACAGGTTTGTTTTTTCTGCGATGGCTTCGAACACTTTTTCATGTACGGAGCTGTCTTGCCTTACATCCAGTGTTGCGAAGTACAGGCCAAACACTTCCACTTTACTAATGAAAGAATCTACCATATACAGGAACAACCCATTGTGCTGGCTGATCAGCGTTTCTCTCACCGCCCGCATTTTCTCCAATAGTTCCGCACTTGTTACATCTGTTTTATGGCCAGGTATAAAGAGGTTTGTGTAAAGCTTTTGTTCCAGCTCCGCCAGTACATTATCTACCCCTTTGAATGTAAGCCTGCGCTTGAGGCGACGTACATCAAAGTAGTAGCATTTCAGGATGCCTTTACGCAAAGTCTCTGCCACCTCTTTCGTGGTGTTTACTTTCACATAAGGGTTGCCATCCCTGTCACCACCAGGCCAGAAGCCCAGGCGAATGATCGGGTTCTTTGCATTTACAGCATCCGGGAAGTCTGCCTTTAGCTGGGATAATATGCGGCCTGAAGCCTGGTAAAATACGTTTTCCAGGTACCATACAAGGCTTACTGCTTCATCGTATGGCGTAGGTTTCTGCTTTTTCAGGAAAGGTGTCTTACCTAACTGTTGCAGGTATAGGTTCACCATTGCCGTATCGTCTTCCTGCAAGGCCCTGGACAGATCATGTATAATGCCCAGCACTTCGCCAGGATAGAACTGTGTAGGATGTGCAGTCAGCACCAGTCTTACGGAGAAATCTTTTAGCTTTTCTGCCAGTGCATCCTGTTTCTGCGATTGGATCACCTCAGAAGCCAGGTGCTTTAAAGTACCTGTTCCATTCACATCATGCACTTGCTTAAAAGCAGCGTCTTCCAGTGCATCGAACAACACTACCTGTCTTTCTGCATACTGTATAAACCTGAACAGCAGATCTAGCTGCTCCTGCTCTTTTGTATAGCCGGTATATTGTTTTAAAAAAGAGGAAATAATATCGTTTGGGCTTTGCTGCTTGCGGTAACCTTCTTCGCAATGGATGAGGAACAAAGACAATAAAACCCCGGTTTTCTCGATTCTGTGAAATGGTAAAGAGGTAAATAAGCTATTGTGAAGCTGAAATTTGATCCCTACCAGGTTCTTAAACTGTTGTAAAGCATTATCCATTTTCTTGATATAAAATATTCAGGCGGGTAATTCTGGCCGTTAAATTAGGCAAAAGGGTTCATTACATTTGTTAGCTTAATGGAAAATTTGTTTTAAGCATTACCGGTTACAGGCTAACCAGTTTGCTGGTAACCAGCAATTTTCATTGACTTTATCCAATTGCAAACGTTGGCGCATTCACATTTTTCGATTTTTACGATCCGGGCATCTTCAAATTTTATCATTCCATATTTAGGCGTATTTTCGCTCATCTTATCATAAAAATTTTTGCTATGGCATACGATGTAATTGTATTAGGTAGTGGCCCTGGTGGTTATCCTGCCGCTATACGTGCCTCTCAGTTAGGATTTAAAGTAGCTATTATTGAAAAGGAATTATTAGGTGGTATTTGTTTGAACTGGGGTTGTATCCCTACCAAAGCTTTACTGAAAAGCGCCGAGGTTTATGAATATATGAAGCATAGCCAAAATTATGGTGTGAATGCAGACAATGTGGCGCATGATTTTGGTGCTGTGATCAAACGCAGCCGTGGTGTTGCTGATAAAATGAATAAAGGTATTCAGTTCCTGATGAAGAAGAACAAGATCGATGTGATCATGGGCTATGGTAAACTGAAAGCTAAAGGCCAGGTAGAAGTTACCGGTGCTGATGGAAAAACACAGATCGTAGAAGGTAAATATGTGGTGGTGGCTACAGGCGGACGTGCCCGTCAATTGCCTAACCTGCCTATTGATGGTAAAAACATCATTGGCTACCGCGAAGCAATGTCTTTGGCTACACAGCCGAAAAGCATGATCGTTGTAGGTAGCGGCGCTATTGGCGTTGAGTTTGCTTACTTCTATCACAGCATGGGCACTAAAGTGACTATTGTTGAGTTCATGCCACGCGTTGTTCCGGTAGAAGATGAGGACATCTCTAAAGAACTGGAAAAACAATACAAGAAGAAAGGCATTGAAATAATGACCAATGCTTCTGTAGAAAAAGTAGAAAGCACAGGTAATGGTGTGAAAGCTCTTGTGAAAAAACAAGATGGCAGCACGGTTACTTTAGAAGCAGACATCGTACTAAGCGCAGTAGGTGTAGTTGCTAATATTGAAAACATTGGTCTTGAAGGTCTGGGCGTTAAAACTGACAAAGGCAAGATCATTGTAGATAAATACCAGCAGACAAACGTACCAGGCATTTTTGCATTGGGCGATTGTACTCCGGGCCAGGCTTTGGCACACGTTGCTACTAAAGAAGGTATTAACGCGGCTGAATACATTGGTTATTTAGAGAAAAAATATAACCACCAGCCAGAAGGTATCGACTACAACAACGTTCCGGGTTGTACTTATTGTACGCCTGAGATCGCGAGTATCGGTTTCACGGAGAAAGCAGCTAAAGATGCAGGTTACGAAATTAAAGTAGGTAAATTCCCGCTGATCGCTTCTGGTAAAGCAAGTGCAGCAGGCGCAACTGATGGCTTCGTAAAAGTGATCTTTGATGCTAAATATGGTGAATTCCTCGGCGCGCACATGATCGGTTACAACGTAACTGAACTGATCGCTGAAGTATCAGTAGCCCGTAAGCTGGAAACTACAGCACACGAAATACTGAACGCGATCCATCCGCACCCGACTATGAGCGAAAGCGTAAAAGAAGCAACTGCTGTTGCTTATGGCGAAGCGATCGACATCTAGGGAATAACGAACAAGGAACACGGAATTTCGAATAACGAAGGCTGTGTTTAGAAATAGTAAAAGGCTCCATGTATATGGAGCCTTTTTATTTTGTAGTCGTCAATAGTAGTTCTATTAAGCGTTGTTGCGTCGCACACTGCAACTGTATCTCATTGCTCATCTTTGTGCGCTCTGCGTTTCCTTTGCGTTCTTTGCGATACAATAACGCAGAGAACACAGAGGATACGCAGAGTTCGCAAAGCAAAAGAGGCTCACTTTCGTGAACCTCTCTTCTTATGATTTACAGACTGATGTCTTACTGACTATTTGCTCTCTTTGATCAATTTGATAAAATCATCAAACAGGTAGCGGCTATCAAATGGGCCGGGTGTGCTTTCAGGGTGATATTGCACGCTGAAGGCCGGTTTGTTTTTGATGCGGATACCCTCGATAGAATCATCGTTCAGGTTCACGTGCGTTACTTCTACAGAAGGATGTTTTTTTACTGCTTCCGGGTCTACGCCAAAACCGTGGTTCTGTGTAGTGATCTCACTTTTACCAGTGATGATATTTTTTACCGGGTGGTTCAGCCCCCTGTGGCCGTGGTGCATTTTGAATGTTGGGATGTCATTTGCCAGTGCCAGTAACTGATGCCCTAAGCAAATACCGAAAACAGGTTTTTCCTCTTTCAATATTTCTTTCAGCGTTTCCACTGCGTAAGGCATTGCAGCCGGATCGCCAGGACCGTTAGAGATGAAATAACCTTGTGGGTTAAACTCTTTCAGCCTGCTCAACGGTGTTTTAGCCGGGTGTACACGAATGTGCGCACCGCGCTCTACCAGGCAAGTCAAAATGTTTTTCTTCACACCAAAGTCCAGCACTGCTATTTTTAATTCCGCGTTAGGGTCACCTAATTCGTATTCTTCTTTTGTACTTACCACGCTCGCTAATTCCAAACCATCCATGTTTGGTACAGCTGCCAGTTTTTTCTTTAACTCCTCTACATCCAGTATTTCAGAAGAGATAATACAATTCATCGCTCCTTTGGTACGGATGTGTGCCACCAGTGCACGCGTATCTATATCTTCAATCGCTACAATATTGTTCTGGATCAAATATGATTCAAGTGAATCTGTCGCCTGGTAGCGGGAAAAACGCTCTTCAAGGCTACGGCCTATCAATCCGTGTATTTGTACTTTCTCACTTTCTACATCAGCAGCAGTTACACCATAGTTACCGGTATGAACGTTGTTCATGATCAGAATCTGACCAGAGTAACTTGGATCGGTAAACACTTCCTGGTAACCGGTCATGCCTGTGTTAAAGCATATTTCACCTGTAGTGGTTCCTATTTTACCAAAAGCTTTACCCTTAAAAACATTTCCGTCTGCTAATACTAAAATGGCTGGTTGTTGTGATTGCGGCATTATGACTTGAAAATTTTGCAAAAATAAGAAGGAATCGAATAATTTGATGATTTGAAAATGAGATAATTTGAAAATGCTTATTCTCAAATTGTTGCACTGTTACATAGATCCGTTGTTATCGTTGAAACTCATAACACTTACAACTTTGAAAAGGCAAAAAAAAGGGCAAAACTGGTAAACAGCTTTGCCCTTTTATTATTTTCAAAAAAGCCTCATTATTCTGCTGCTTTTTCTTCAGTTGATGCTTCTGGAGCTTCAGTAGCTGGAGTTGCTTCTTCTGCTTTAGCGTCAGCTTTTTTACGTGTACCACCGGCACGACGTGTTTTCTTAGCTGGCTCTGCTGCTTTAGCAACACCTTTACCGTAGATTTCGTTGAAGTCAACCAGTTCGATCATCGCAGTTTCAGCGTTGTCACCAACACGGATGCCTAATTTGATGATACGAGTGTAACCACCAGGACGAGATGCTACTTTAGGACCTACTACAGTAAACAGTTCTTTTACCGCAGTTTTGTCTTGTAAATAGCTGAAAACGATGCGGTGGTTGTGGCTGATTTCAGCTTCGCTACCAGTTTTCTTTGTTTTTGTGATCAACGGCTCAACGTAAGTTCTCAGTGCTTTAGCTTTAGCTAAAGTAGTAACGATACGTTTGTGTGTGATCAGTTGGCTTGCCAGGTTTGCAAGTAATGCTTCCCTGTGTGCTTTTTTACGGCCGAGATTGTTGATTTTGTCTCCGTGACGCATGGCTGTTGTTATTTATGTTCGTACCGTGCCAGGAATTACGAACTGTTATAAAATGGGCAGGTGGTTTAAAGACCTGCCCGAATTGATTAATCTAAGTTGTCAAGGCCTAACTTACCCAGGTCCATACCGAAATGCAGACCTCTTTCAGTTAATACTTGTTCAATTTCGCTCAGGGATTTCTGACCGAAGTTTCTGAACTTCATCAGGTCTTCCTGCTCATATTGTACCAACTCGCTCAAGCTGTTAATTTTAGCAGCTTTCAGACAGTTGAATGCACGCACAGAAAGATCAAGATCTTCCAGCGGTGTTTTCAATACTTTGCGTAATTGTAATACCTGCTCATCTACTACATCTTCTTTCTTATCTTCTTTGTTGTCGAAAGTGATGTTTTCATCAGTGATGATCATCAGGTGCTGGATCAGGATGCGGGAAGCCTGTTTAACAGCTTCTTCAGGATGGATAGTACCATCTGTAGCTACATCAAGAACCAGTTTTTCGTAGTCAGTCCTTTGTTCTACACGATAGTTTTCGATACCGTACTTCACATTTTTGATTGGAGTATGGATCGAGTCTATTGCGATGTATCCGAAAGGAGCTTCTTTTACTTTATTTTCTTCAGCAGGAACGTAACCACGACCTTTAGCGATCGTTAATTCGATATCCAGCTTAGAAGTAGAATCCATTGTACAGATAACCAACTCTGGGTTCATTACCTGCAGGCTCTGCGTACCTTCACCGATGTTTGCAGCAGTGAATTCAGTTTTGCCTTTAATAGATAAAGTGATCTTCTCGTTAGCGATTTCGTGTTCTACTACTTTCTTGAAACGAACCTGTTTCAGGTTAAGGATGATTTCTGTAACATCCTCTGTTACGCCTTTGATAGTAGCAAACTCGTGGTCTACGCCCTCGATCTTAATACCTACTATAGCATAACCTTCAAGACTGCTAAGTAACACCCTGCGCAAAGCGTTACCGATGGTTAAGCCATAACCAGGCTCAAGTGGACGAAACTCAAATTGGCCTTCAAAATCAGTTGCTTTTTGTAAAACGATTTTGTCTGGCTTTTGGAAGTTTAAAATGGCCATTTTATACTCCGGGTTTTAATTTACTTGTTTGTTATTGTGTCAGCTTTTTCCAGGGGGTTGGGCATCTGCCTTAAGCCACATTTGATAAGCTGTAGCTGAAAAAAGAGTTGTGAAGGTAAAAAATCCATTCACAACTCTCTAATTCATTATTTAGAGTACAACTCGACGATCAGTTGTTCCTTGATGTTCTCAGGAACACCTTCCCTTTCAGGGTAAGTGATAAATGTACCTTTTTTCTCTGCATCATTCCAGTCTAACCATGTGAATTTCGGGTTTTTACCACGGATCATGCTGGTTAAAGCTGTGTTGCCTTCAGTTTTTTCTTTCAAACCGATAGTATCACCTGGTTTCAATTGGAAAGAAGGGATGTTCACGATTTCGCCATTTACAGTTACGTGTTTGTGGCTAACCAACTGACGGGCAGCCGGACGTGAAGGAGCTATACCTAAACGGAAAACTGTGTTATCTAAACGAGCTTCCAGTAATTTGATCAGGTTTTCACCAGTTACACCTTTGATACGGGCAGCTTCTTCAAATGTGTTGCGGAACTGACGCTCTAATACACCGTAAGTGTATTTAGCTTTCTGTTTCTCTCTCAACTGTAAAGCGTATTCGCCTAAGCTTTTACGTTTACGAGCTGCACCATGCTGGCCTGGAGGGTTACTGTTTTTAGTTAACCATTTACCATTGCCTAAGATAGGCTCACCGAAAATACGGCTGATCTTTGTTTTTGGTCCGTTATAACGTGCCATGTTCTTGTTTTTGTGATTTTTTAATGACGATGCTTCATCTATAAAAATCTAAAATGAATGGAGCACCCTTGATTAAGTACTAAGTATGAAATACGAAGTACGAAGTATAAAGCAAGAGATCAATTTACTGATTTCCGGCTTTACACTTCGTACTATATGATGAGATTAAACTCTTCTTTTCTTAGGAGGACGGCAACCATTGTGTGGTAAAGGAGTCACGTCTTTGATCATAGTGATCTCGATACCTGACTGTGATAAAGCACGGATAGCGCCTTCACGTCCAGAACCTGGTCCTTTTACATATACGTCTACTCTTTTCAAACCAGCGTCCAGGGCTACTTTAGCAGCATCCTGAGCAGCAGTCTGTGCAGCGTATGGAGTGTTCTTTTTAGAACCTCTGAAACCCATTTTACCTGCAGAAGACCAACTGATAACTTGTCCTTGTTTGTTAGTCAACGCAATGATTACGTTGTTGAAAGTAGCGCTGATATGAGCGTCGCCATAAGCGTCTACCTTTACGATCCTTTTTTTCGCAGCAGCTTTCGCGCTGTTCTGTGCTTTTGCCATAATTCTTTTTTGAGGTAATCTTCTTTAAAAAACTCAGCTCCTCCAACCTTTTTACAGGCTATCCGGCAGCTTTATATAAAAACGAAAACAATCCCGATACGTATCGGGATTGTAGTTCCGTTAATTTACTATTTTTTAGGTGCCTTTTTCTTACCGGCAACTGTTTTACGTTTACCTTTTCTAGTACGGCTGTTAGTACGTGTACGCTGACCACGAAGCGGCAATCCTTTACGGTGACGCAGACCACGGTAGCAAGCGATATCCAACAAACGTTTAATGTTCATCTGAACTTCACTACGTAGCTGACCTTCTACTTTGAACTCGTTTGTAATGATATTACGAATAGCTGCCTGTTCGTCATCGTTCCACTCGTTTACTTTCTTGTCTAAGCTGATGTTAGCTTTTTCAAGAATGTATTGAGCAGTAGAACGGCCAATACCGAAAATATAGGTTAAACCTATTTCTCCTCTTTTATTCTTTGGTAAGTCTATACCGGCAATACGTGCCATAAACTAAATTGTGTTTTTATTTAAATACTTATGTACAATTCCAAAATTTAAAACTTGCCTGACGGCAGTCAGGTTCCAAATTTCAAACCTGGAACCATGCAACGAGAACTATCCTTGTCTTTGTTTGAAGCGAGGATTTTTCTTGTTAATGATGTACAGCTTGCCTTTTCTGCGAACAATTTTGCAGTCGGCGCTACGTTTTTTAACTGATGCTCTAACTTTCATGACGAATCAATATTATAATTTTCTGTTACGTTATCTGCATCTTCGCAGACGCTACAACTTTTATATACGGTTCAGCTTTACAGCTTATTTGTACCTGAATATGATCCTTCCCCTTGATAAATCATAAGGACTCATTTCTACCCCTACCCTGTCACCAGGCAAAATCCTGATATAGTGCATCCTCATTTTACCCGAGATGGTTGCCAATATTTCGTGGCCATTTTCCAACTTAACCCTGAACATTGCATTGCTCAGCGCTTCAAGTATTACACCATCTTGTTTGATCAGCGGTTGTTTAGACATATGATTTTTGGGAGCGCAAAGATAGAAAAATGCAATGGAATAATGAAACTTTTGGTTACATTTTTCTGATTATTGTTAATAATTCTGCGCAATTCGTGCAAAAGTAGGCTTTTTTAGCCAGAATTTGGAACTTTTTTCTTTCTAAAAATTTGAATTACTGCTATTTAGCGAAAGAGGCTGACGGGCATAATAAATTCCCACACGTCATGCCGGGCACTGCCAAAAACATTATTATTTAACAAATGACTGTACCTGACGCCAAAAGTTACTGGTTGCTGGTTCCACCATTTGGTGTCAAAATAGATCTCTCCCCCCACTGTATTAAATGGCGTGGTATTCCCTGTTTTGAGACTTTTACCTATACTGTAGTCATAGAATGCATTTGCTCTAACCCGTTGAAAATAAACGATATTAGCAAATCCCCAGTCCGGGTACAGTAAGGGGAAATGATAATTTCCGCTGATTCGCCACATGCGTGGAAAATCGGCGCTGGTGTAGCCTCTTGCAAAGGGAAAATCATTGTCAAAATAATATTGATTGGCCGTATCCCTTGCCTGGTATGCACCACTTAGCACGAGGCTGTGGCTGGCTGCTAGCCCCGGCAAGTAAATAGCGGCGCGTGCTAAAAATTGTCTTGCGGTATATTTATCGATCGTATTCTTGTATTGCAGTGAAATGGTCTGCCCCCAGTGCGGATAGATGTGCTTAGCCGCCTGCTGCACCTGGGATGTGAACTGTATGCGGGAGTCGAGATAATTAAGATTGTATTTCCGTAAAAGGTTTTTAGCCAATCCTGTCCACTGTACGTCCTGGTAGTTGTAGAGGGATGAGAGTGTAAGAAAGTGATAAGATTTGCCGGAAGAGAAATTCAATGGTAACTGCAGGCCCGCTGCGATGTTTGACTCGTTCCAGTGAAAGACGGTATCGCGGTTATACCGGCCGCTTCTGTGCCATGTCTGGCTGACGTTGAAAACCGGCTCTACAAACCAGCCTCCGTAAGCACCGGTGTAACCTACCCTGTTTGATTGCTCGTTTTCGTTATATATATAGTAGAGTTGGCTTTGGTATGTATTCAGCACATTCTGGCCATAGATGGTAACCGAATATTCCGGTGAGCTGTAATAGGGTAGCCAGCTATGAAAATTAAAGAGGCCGTTTGCTTTGGAATATTTTCCGGTTTCAAACTGACGGGGCTGTACTTGCTGTAATGTGTTATTCGCGGCTATGCCAAATGGCTTTTGTACATATAAAGCTTTTAATGTATCTGATACGGCTATTGGTTTCCATTGTATAGGCAATGCTGCGAGCCTGTAGCCATCGGATGTAAAGACTGAAGAAACGACTTTATCTCCTTTTAATACACCCTGATAAGCCCCGGTACGGTAAGATGCCAGCTTATAGTGTTTATTCTCTTTCGCCTGGTATGCCCATAGCTCATCTTTACCATCGTTGGTACAGGTATAAATAAGCGTGTCGCCTTGCACTACAGGGAAGTTTACCATCCTGTTTGCATAAGGGAGGATCAGCTCTGCATTACCTTCCGAAACACTTTCCTTCCAGATGGCAGATTCGCCTTTTTCATTACGATCGAAGTAATAGAGATATGTATCTGTGTCAGAAAATTTTGGATAAGAAAATACGTGCCCTGCTTTGTTGGACCTGGTGCGGATAATCTTGCCACTGCTATCCATTAGTACCAACGCTGAGGTCTTTCCGTCTGTATAAGTTGTGGCTGCGATCAGCGAGCCGTTATGTGCTATATCTGGTGAAAAATATTTACCATGATGTGTAATGGTTTGTGTTGAACCATCTGCCAGGTTTAGCAGTTTGATATTACTGTAATTCCTGTTTCCCCAACGCACGTCTGCTGCATAAGCGGTGTAAATAATTCGCCCATTGGAATAGGAGAAGTAGTCATCATAACTAATATCACGTGTAGCAATTTTTTCTTCGCCCGTTTTGGTGATCCTGTAGAAAGCCGGGATTTTTGAATTGCTGTTTTTTAGTACAATGAGGTCGCCGTTATCGTTGTAAGGATATTTATAATTGACTACGTTGTTCTTTTGTGTCGCAGTGAGCCATTCTGCATTAGCCACACTGTCTTGCTGCCATTGCTGCTGATAAAAGCCAAAGGCATCGTGCACGAATTGCTTGTACCCTATGCCAGCATATTTTTCTACTGACTTTTGCAATGGATAGAGGGAGTGGATCTGTGCCGCATGGGTAGTTACGTTTCGCCAAAAATCCATTCCGTATTTATCGCGGCCATAGGCTACGAGTAAATAGCCGAGGTTATAATGATTGGGTACATAATTTTTAAGTGAGCCGTTACGCAGCTTCATGTAGCTGTACGTTTTCTTTTCAAAGAAGAAAGATTTATACCCGTTAAAGAAAGAGGGTAACCTGCCTCTCCCCTGTTTACTTAACATGGTTTCATTATACACTGCATCACCTTCGAAAAACCAGTCAGGAACAGATGCTGCGTTTGCAAAGTCTTGCCCATATTGCCCTAATATAATGCCTGCAACTTTTGATAATCCAATATTGAAATTGGCATATTGCTGTACGTGCCTGAACTCGTGTAATGCCAGGTTATCTGCCCAGGCTTGTGCGCCTAGATCGGAGGAGTTTTGTTCAGGAGATATAAAAAATTCACTTCTGAATGGGCCTAATGCAACATAGCCGTTTGACAAGAGTGTGTTGTCTTGCAACACGATGCTTACTTTTCTTTTTTTATCACCTATAGTAGAAACATAATTAGACTGTAATACATGAATGATGGTGGCTACGCGTGCAGCTACAGAATCTAGTCCTGCGGGGTAAATGACGCGTGCTGTATCTGTATTGATCTGCCGCCAACGTATGGAGCCGGGGTTTCCTCCAAAATTTTGCGCATGAGAAATGATAACCGAAAAGAACACAATCAGGAATAATATAATATGACGGAGCATACCAGTTGGTTTGAAAGTGAAAATAGGGAATATCGAACAAGGAACAAGGAATTTCGAATGGGGAATAATGTTCCATGTTCAACACGCAATATTCAATGCTTATTGATGCAGAAGGATGATGAAGAGTGAACAGAAAGCTGAAGTGTGCGACGCAAGGAAAGCTTAATAATGATCCTGCAGACCGGATCATAAAATCCTATTTGCTAGTCCGGCAAGAATTGCTACGCAATTTTCATTGAGCGTTGAATATTGAAAGTTAATCATTGAAAATTCCCTTTCAATCCCGCTAAAGCCAGATATTCCATATCTGTAAGGCCATGGGGCCATTTATCTTAATAATAAGATATGGAATATCTTTTGCCTTACAGTAACAGAGTGGGCCACTTTTTTAAAGCCTGCACTTAAATAGCAAAAAAGACCTTCTGAATGTGGCCCTCTCTGTTACTTGCTCTTCATTCAAAAAGAAAGCCCCATGCTGTGGAAACAGACATGAGGCAATCAACATTTAACCAAAACATACTTACCGTAAGATCTCTATCCAGCCAGAGAATGGTTTTCTATTAATACCATCTTTGAGGTCAATGAGATAATAGTAGGTTCCTGTAGGTACTGGCTGCCCGTTGTATGTACCATCCCATGGTATGTACACTCCGGTGCAGAGGTATAACCTTGTACCCCAGCGGTTAAAGATTTCAACACGAACGTCCGGATATTTATCGAGTGCATTAATGATCCATTTATCGTTGATACCATCTCCGTTTGGTGAGAATGAATTTGGTATGGTGAATTTCACTACCTGCACTTGTACATCGTCAAATGCCATACATCCAAATAAGTTGCGCGCTGTTAACCTGTAGGTTGTTGTTACTTTAGGGTTCACCGTTGGTGTTAACAGATGACTGGTGTCAGGTGTATTCCATTCGAATGAAGCGTAACTACCGCGAACAGATCCATTGAGGATGGTGCCAAATCCTTCATACATAACTTTATCCGGGCCTGCATTTACGTTTGGTATCGGGTTTACTTTTACCGCTACAGATTTCGTGTCTTCACATCCGTCTGTGGTTGTGTAAGTATATTTCAATGTGAATGTACCCGGCGCAAATGATGGATTGAACATTCCCTCTTTGGTAATGCCCGGACCGCTGAAGGCTCCTTTGCCCGGAAGACCGGTCTGCTCAAATGCGAGGTATTGCTGCAATGGTGCATTCTGACATACTTCCAGCGGGCCCGCCATTTTAACTAACGGACTTTTCTTCACTGGCAAGAAAATACTGTCTTTGCTCATACAACCATTCTTCGTTACGTATATGTAGGCTTTGAGTGTATCTCCTTTGTAACCGGATATAGCCAGTTCTTGTTGTGTAGATGTAATGTTGTTTGGCCCAACCCATCTGAATGTTGAGTTTGGCAAAGATGAATTTGCCTGGATGAGGATGTCTGCATTATCACAAGCCGGCAATTTCGACAGCACTTTGATAGAAGGGAATGGATTCACTTCTACCATGATGCTTGTTTCTGCAGAACAACCGTCTTTACCTACTTCCAGTTTATACGTACCGGCGTTGATCTCTGTTGCTTTATTGATCATTACAATTTTACTGCTGAGGCTAAAGTTGGCCGGGCCATTCCATTTATATGTGGCATTGTTGCCTGCATCTGTTGCTTCCAGTTTAATGAGATCTCCACTACATACTACCGGAGAACCTGAAATGCGTGCTGAAGGCAATGCTTTCACCCCTACTGCTATTGACTCAGCTTTAGCACATCCATTACCGGTTACTGTTACAGTGTACACACCTGCTGCTGCCATGCCTGCATTCCTGATCAGCATGTTGTTACCGGTAGCACTGAAGTTGTTCGGGCCTGTCCAACTGTATGTAACACCTGTACCTGCATTTGCAACGAGATTGATATCACCATTCTCACATATTTGCGGTGTGCCTGTGATCTGCACTACCGGTAGTGGCTTAACGGTAACGGTCTGTGCAACTGCATGAGATACGCAACCATTTCTTGTTACGATTACAGTGTAACTGTTTCCATTTATTACATCCGCAGCCTGCACTGTGATAGCTTGCGTATTTGCAGTAAAGCCGTTTGGCCCTGTCCATGCGTAAGTATCTGCACCAATATTTGAGTTTGCCTGCAAGCTGAGTTGCGCTGCACTACATACGGTAGTGGTGCCTGTAATAGTTGGAACTGGTAATGGCTTAACAGTTGCTTTAACTGTTTCCACATTTGTACAACCATTGGCTGTTAATGTATAGCTGTATGTTGCGATAACTGGTTTGTCAGTTGTATTTGTCAGTTGCTCTTGTACGTTATTTTTTCCGGCAGCAGCTATATTAGAAATACCAGCTACAGCATCCCGTTTCCAGTCAAACACTGTATTCACTACGGTAGAGGCTACGCTGTAAGAGAGCTGCTGCTCGCTACATATTTCACCGGCATTCAATGGAGATGCCAGGTGCGGTGTAGGATTCACCATAATCTTAAAGCTGGTTGCAAGGCCGTCGCAGCCGTTTGCGTGCGGTGTTACAATTATGTTTGCCGTGATCGGATTATTACCGGTATTTATTGCTGTGAACATACCTATGCTGCCATTTCCAGATTTAGGCAGACCAATAGCCGTATTATCATTTGTCCAGGTGTACGTTGTTTGATCAACATTACCACTAAACTTAACGCCTGCATACAATTTCGCATCGCAAATAGTAATATCTGCAACCTGGCTAACAGCAGGTGTTGGATTTACGATCACTTTAAATGTTTGTGGAATGCCCGGACATGTACCTGTGGCAGGCGTAACTGTTATAGATGCGCTAACAGGTGCCGCACCTGGATTGGTTGCTGTGAACGAGGCGATATCGCCACTTCCGCTTGCAGCAAGTCCGATCGAGGTATTGTTATTGCTCCACGCATATGTTGTGCCTGCTACGTTGCTATTGAACTTGAGTAAGCCTGTGGATGCGTTGTTACAAACAATCACATCTTTAGGAACAACTACGTCTGCCGTTGGCCTTACTGTTACTATTACCGGCTGTATGTTTTCTTTACAGTTATCCAGCTTCATACTGATGTAGTAGGTAACATTTACCGGGGCATTTGTAGTATTGATCAGCTTCTCATTAATGTCTGCAGTTGTGCCACTCGCTGTTGCATTCTGTATGCCATTTACCTGTGGCCTTGTCCAGCTAAACACAGTACCGGCAGTTGCACTTGTTGCCGTATATGTAAATGCTTCATTATTACAGATGGCAGTCGGTGTGGTGGTGGTGCTAAGAACCGGCGTTGGTTTTACAATTACGGTTACATCCTGTGTATTATCTGTACAACCATAAGTGTGCATGGTTACTTTGTACGTTACGGTTACAGGATTGACGGTTGTATTCTCCAGTGTTTCTTTAATAATATAACCAGGCTGGTTTGTAACAGCAGGATTGCTAATGCCTGCTACCGCATCTCTTGACCAATGGAACCAGGTGTTAATGGTATTGCTGGTAGCTGTATAGCTGATTGAAGTATTATTACATGTAGCTGCTATAACCCGGGTACTACTTAACGCCGGTGTTGGCTTAACTACCACTGATACGTCTTGTGTATTGTCTGCACAACCGTAGGTATGCATGGTTACTTTATAGATAACAGTTACAGGATTAGCAGTTGTATTTTCCAACACTTCGTTTATTGTAGCGCCTGTACCGCTAGCTGTTGCAGGATTGATACCACTTACAGATGCACGAGACCAGCTATACGTAATATTGGTTGTGTTGCTGGCCGCAGTGTAGTTAAACGCTGTTTTATTACAGATACTATCATTGATAGGTGCATTGTAAAGAACCGGTGTTGGTTTTACTACTACATATATTGTTTCTGTTGCCGGATTTGTACAACCGTTTGCCCGCAACAATACATTGTACGCTACAGCTACAGGAGCCGCTGTTGTATTCTCCAATACTTCACTGATATTCCCAGTACCATTTCCTGCAGCAGGCAGGATACCTGCAACTGCAGGTCTTGTCCATGTATATGATACACCTGCTGTAGCACTAGACGGAATGTAGCTGTAGAGTGATTTGTTACAGATACTGTCATTCAAGACTATGTTATTCAGCTTCGCGGTTGGGTTCACTGTCACTTTTACTTCCTCAGTTGTTGGATTTGTACAACCATTTGCAGAAAGCGTGTACACATACGTTACTACTATTGGAGCTGTACCACTGTTTGTTAACTGCTCGCTGATAGCGCCTGTACCGTTTCCTGTTGCCGGAGTAATACCCGCAACCGCGGCGCGCGTCCAACTATAGGTTGCACCAGTCGTTGTACTTGTTGGAGTATAAGCGAATGTTTCATTGTTACAAATAGCAGCAGCATTTAATACACTGCTTAGCTTAGGTGTTGGATTTACCACCACTTTCACTTCTTCTGTTGCAGGTGCTGTACAGCCATTTGCACTTAATGCGTACAAATAGGTTACTGTAATTGGGTCAGCAGAAGTGTTTGTTAATTGCTCACTGATCGCCCCAGTTCCATTTCCTGTAGCTGGTGTGATGCCAGTAATAGCAGGACGAACCCACGTAAATATTGTGCCTGCCGTTATACTTGTAGGAACATAATTTACTGTAGTGCTATTACAGATTGCTGCAATCGTTAATGCACTGCTCAGCTTAGGTGTTGGGTTCACCGTCACTATTACTTCTTCCGTTACCGGCGCAGTACAGCCATTCGCTGTTAATGTGTACACGTAGGTAACCACGAGTGGATCACCGGTGGTGTTATGTAGTGTTTCATTAATATTACCGGTTCCGTTACCTGTGGCTGGTATAATACCTGCTACTGCAGGGCGGGTCCACGCAAATGAGGTGCCTGCAGTTGCACTTGTTGGTGTATAGTTTATTGCACCATCGTTACAAACGGTTGTGATGGTTGATACACTGCTCAATTTTGGTGTTGGATTCACCACTACTTTCACTTCTTCTGTTGCTGGCGCTGTACAACCATTCGCTGATAACGTGTACTGGTAGGTAACCGTGATCGGGTCGCTGGTTGCATTGTGTAATGCCTCATTAATATTTCCAACACCATTATTTGTGGCAGGTGTAATACCTGGTATAGCAGGGCGAGTCCATATAAATGAAGTACCTACCGTTGTGCTTGCTGGTGAATAGCTAACAGTACCATCGTTACAGATGGCAGCAATGGTTAATGCACCGCTCAACTTAGGTGTTGGGTTCACCACCACTTTCACTTCTTCTGTTACCGGCGCTGTACAACCATTGGCAGATAACGTATATACGTAGGTAACCGTGATCGGGTCGCTGGTTGCATTGTGTAGTGTTTCATTGATATTTCCAACACCATTATTTGTGGCAGGTGTAATACCTGGCACAGCAGGACGAGTCCATACAAATGAAGTGCCTGCCGTTGTGCTTGCCGGTGTATAGCTAACAGTACCGTCGTTACAGATAGCGGCAATGGTTAATGCACTACTCAATTTCGGCGTTGGATTCACCACTACTTTCACTTCTTCTGTAGTTGGTGCTGTACAACCATTGGCTGTTAATGTATATACGTAAGTAACTGTAACGGGGTCACTGGTTGCGTTGTGCAACGTTTCATTAATATTTCCGGCTCCGCTGGCTATTGTCGGTGTAATACCTGTAACAGCAGGACGGGCCCAGGCGAATGAAGTACCGGTCGTAGCACTTGCCGGGGTATAATTGACTGTACCATCGTTACAGATAGCAGTAATCGTTGATGCACTACTCAACTTAGGTGCCGGATTCACCACTACTTTTACTTCTTCCGTTGCAGGTGCCGTACAGCCATTTGCTGTTAATGTGTACACATATGTAACAGTTACAGGATCCGTACCATCATTGTGCAATATCTCATTAATGTTTCCTGCGCCATTACCTGTAGCAGGTGTAATATGACTTACTGCTGCACGAGTCCATGTGTACGAGGTTCCTGCTGTTGCACTTACGGGGGTATAATTTACCGTACCATCGTTACAAATAGCCGCAATAGTTAATGCGCTGCTCAACTTAGGCGTTGGATTTACCACCACTTTTACCTCTTCGGTAGTTGGTGCGGTACAACCATTGGCACTTAATGTATATAAGTAGGTAACCGTGATCGGGTCACTGGTTGCGTTGTGCAAGGTTTCATTAATATTTCCGGTTCCGGTTGCTGTTGCCGGTGTAATGCCTGTAACAACAGGACGGGTCCATGCGAATGAAGTACCGGTCGTAGCACTTGCTGGCGTATAATTTACTGTATCATCGTTACAGATTGCAGCAATAGTCAATGCACTACTCAGCTTAGGTGTCGGGTTCACCACTACTTTCACTTCTTCTGTTGCAGGTGCCGTACAGCCATTTGCTGTTAATGTGTACACATATGTAACAGTTACAGGATCCGTAGTTGCGTTATGTAATGTTTCATTTATGCTTCCGTTACCATTTGCAGTCGACGGAGTAATGCCTGTAACAGCCGCGCGGGTCCATGCATACGTGGTTCCTGCTGTTGCGCTTGCTGGCGTATAGCTTGCTGTACCATCGTTACAAATAGCGGTAATAGATAACGGGCTATTCAATTTTGGCGTTGGATTGACTACCACTTTTACTTCTTCTGTAGTTGGTGCAGCACAACCGTTCGCTGTTAACGAATAGATATAAGTTACTGTAACAGGATCTGAACCATCGTTATGTAATACTTCGTTGATGTTTCCTGTACCATTGCCGGTAGCAGGTGTAATATGGTTTACTGCTGCACGGGTCCATGTGTATGTAGTACCTGAAGTGGCACTCGCTGGGGTATAGTTTACTGTACCGTCATTACAGATTGCAGTAATCGTTAACGCACTGCTCAATTTTGGTGTTGGGTTTACCACCACTTTTACCTCTTCTGTGGTTGGTGCGGTACAGCCATTCGCACTTAATGTGTACACATAGGTAACAGTTACAGGATCTGTAGTTGCGTTATGCAATGCTTCACTTATATTACCGTTGCCGTTATTAACAGAAGGTGTAATACCTGACACCGCAGAGCGGGTCCAGGTATAGGTGGTTCCTGCTGTAGCACTTGCTGGCGTATAATTTACTGTACCATCGTTACAGATTGCAGCAATCGTCAATGCACTACTCAACTTAGGTGTCGGGTTCACCGTCACTTTCACCTCTTCAGTAGCAGGTGCTGTACAACCATTCGCACTTAATGTGTACACATAAGTAACTACCTGAGGGTTTGCTCCTCCATTGTGCAATGTCTCATTGATACTACCTGTTCCAGTTCCTGTAGCAGGTGCAATATCAGTTACAGTAGCACGCGTCCAGCTATAAGTTGTACCTGTAGTTGCACTTGTTGGCGTATAATTTACTGTACCATCGTTACAGATTGCAGCAATCGTTAACGCACTATTCAACTTAGGCGTTGGATTTACCACCACTTTTACTTCTTCTGTAGTTGGAACAGTACATCCGTTTGCCGTTAGCGTGTACACATAAGTGACAGTTACAGGATCTGTACCATCATTATGTAATATTTCATTGATATTGCCCGTACCGTTACCTGTAGCAGGTGTAATATGATTTATTGCTGCTCTTGTCCAGGTGTACGTGGTTCCGGTTGTTGCACTTGTTGGCGTATAACTTACTGTACCATCATTACAAATCGCTGCGATCGTTAATGGACTGCTCAATTTTGGCGTTGGGTTAACCACTACTTTCACTTCTTCTGTTGCTGGAGCAGTGCAGCCATTCGCTGTTAATGTATAGATATATGTAACCGTTACAGGATCCGCAGTTGCATTGTGCAATGTTTCATTGATGTTTCCTGTACCGCTACCGGTAGCAGGTGTGATGCCTGTAACAGCCGGGCGGCTCCATGTAAAGGTTGTACCTGTAGTGGCACTTGTTGGCGTATAATTTACTGTGCCATCGTTACAAATTGCTGCAATCGTTAATGCACTACTCAACTTAGGTGTTGGATTTACTATCACTTTTACCTCTTCTGTAGTTGGCGCGGTGCAACCATTGGCGGCTAAGGTGTACACATAAGTCACTTCCTGGGGATTTGCTCCTCCATTGTGCAGTGCTTCATTGATATTGCCCGTACCATTGCTGGTTGCAGGTGTAATATCTGTTACTGCTGCACGCGTCCAGTTATAGGTTGTACCTGTAGTTGCACTTGTTGGTGTATAACTTACTGTGCCGTCGTTACAAATTGCTGCAATCGTTAACGGGCTGTTCAATTTAGGTGTTGGATTTACCACCACTTTTACTTCTTCTGTAGTTGGCGCTGTACAACCATTGGCAGATAAAGTGTACACATAAGTTACCTCCTGTGGATTTGCTCCTCCATTGTGCAATACTTCATTGATATTGCCCGTACCATTGCTGGTTGCAGGTGTAATATCTGTTACTGCTGCACGCGTCCAGCTATACGTTGTACCAGTCGTTGCACTTATTGGCGTATAACTTACTGTGCCATCGTTACAAATTGCAGCGATCGTTAGCGCACTACTCAACTTAGGCGTTGGATTTACCACCACTTTTACTTCTTCTGTCGCTGGAGCAGTACAACCATTGGCGGCTAAGGTGTATATGTACGTAACAGTGATCGGATCTGTACTATCATTATGTAATGTCTCGCTGATATTACCCGTACCATTACCCGTTGCAGGTGTAATCCCAGCAATAGCAGGACGGCTCCATGCAAATGAAGTACCTGTAGTAGCGCTTGTTGGCGTATAACTTACTGTTCCTTCATTACAAATAGCCGCAATAGTTAACGGGCTACTCAATTTTGGCGTTGGATTCACCGTCACTTTTACTTCCTCTGTAGTTGGCGCGGTGCAACCATTAGCAGATAAGGTATATATGTATGTAACAGTGATCGGATCTGCGCTATCGTTATGTAATGTTTCACTGATATTACCTGTTCCATTTCCTGTTGCAGGTGTAATACCTGTAACAGCACGGCGGCTCCATGTAAAGGCAGTACCTGTAGTGGCGCTTATTGGCGTGTAATTTACCGTACCATCGTTACAAATAGCAGCGATCGTTAATGCACTGCTCAACTTAGGGGTTGGATTGACTACTACTTTTACCTCTTCTGTAGCTGGCGCTGTGCAACTATTGGCAGATAAGGTGTATATGTAGGTAACAGTGATCGGATCTGCGCTATCGTTATGCAATGTCTCGCTGATATTGCCTGTACCGTTGCCCGTTGCAGGTATAATACCAGTAACAGCAGGGCGGCTCCATGCAAATGAGGTACCTGTAGTGGCACTTGCTGGTGTATAGTTTACCGTACCATCGTTACAGATAGCGGCGATCGTTAATGCACTGCTCAACTTAGGGGTTGGGTTAACTACAACTTTTACCTCTTCTGTGGTTGGCGCTGTGCAACCATTGGCAGACAGCGTATATATGTAGGTTACTACTTGCGGTGCAGTGCCTGCATTATGTAATGCTTCTGCAATACCACCTGTACCACTAGCGGTGGAAGGCGTTATGTCTGTAACTGCGGCACGGGTCCAACTATATGTTGTGCCTGCAGTTGCGCTTGCTGGGGTATAAGTTACTGTACCATCATTACAGATAGCGGTGATCGTTAACGGACTACTCAATTTTGGCGTTGGGTTAACCACTACTTTCACTTCTTCTGTAGCTGGTGCGGTACAACCATTCGCACTTAATGTGTAGATATACGTAACAGTTACAGGATCTAAGCCATCGTTGTGCAATGTCTCATTGATGTTACCTATACCATTGCCTGTAGCAGGCGTAATGTGATTTACTGCAGCCCTTGTCCAGGTGTATGTGGTTCCGGTTGTTGCACTTGCTGGTACATAATTTACCGTACCATCGTTACAGATAGCTGCAATAGTTAACGGACTGCTCAATTTTGGCGTTGGGTTAACCACTACTTTCACTTCTTCTGTTGCCGGAGCAGTGCAGCCATTCGCACTTAATGTGTAGATATAGGTAACAGTTACAGGATCTGCAGTTGCATTGTGCAATGTTTCACTTATGCCTCCATTACCAGTTGCTGTTGAAGGAGTAATGCCTGTAACAGCAGTACGGGTCCATACATATGATGTTCCTGAAGTTGCGCTTGTTGGTGTATAGGTAACTGTGCCATCATTACAAATAGCTGCAATGGTCAATGAGCTATTCAACTTAGGCGTTGGATTCACCGTCACTTTTACTTCTTCTGTCACGGGAGCTGTACAGCCGTTTGCAGATAATGTATATACGTATGTTACTACTTGCGGAGCAGAACCTGCGTTGTGCAATGTTTCTGTAATACCACCTGTACCGTTGCCTATGGAAGGTGTTATATCTGTTACAGCAGCACGCGTCCAACTATAGGTTGTACCTGCTGTTGCGCTTGTTGGTGTATAAGTTACCGTTCCATCATTACATATCTCAGCAATGGTCAATGAACTGCTCAACTTAGGCGTTGGATTCACCGTTACTTTTACTTCTTCTGTCGTAGGTGCTGTACAACCATTCGCAGTTAATGTATATATGTACGTTACTACCTGCGGTACTGAGCCTGCGTTGTGCAATGTTTCTGTAATACCACCAGTGCCACTGCCTGTGGATGGTGTAATATCTGTTACAGCAGCGCGTGTCCAGCTATAGGTTGTACCAGTCGTTGCGCTTGTTGGTGTATAATTTACTGTGCCATCGTTACAAATAGCGGCGATGGTCAATGAGCTATTCAATTTAGGTGTTGGATTCACCGTCACTTTTACTTCCTCTGTAACTGGAGCTGTACAACCGTTGGCGGATAATGTATATACGTATGTTACTATTTGTGGTGTAGTACCTGC
>JAFKHH010000006.1 GCA_017306865.1 Filimonas sp. | reverse complement strand
TATGCTGCGTCAACAGGCGGCGTAGCGTTAGCGTCTACTACAGCGTTAGTGGATGGAACAACGTATTACGCAAGCCAGACAGCCAATGGTTGCGAGAGTGCAAGCCGCTTAGCAGTTAAAGTAAACATCACAGCAACTGCTGCACCAACGGGCAGTGCCACACAAACTTTCTGTGCAATTAACAACCCGACTGTTGCTAGTTTAACAGCGACCGGTACAAGCATACAATGGTATGCTGCATCAACAGGTGGTACGACTTTAGCGTCTACTACAGCATTGGTAGATGGTACAACTTATTATGCAAGTCAAACAGCTAATGGCTGTGAGAGCAAAAGCAGGTTAGTTGTTACTGTTGCTATCACAGCTACATCTGCACCGACAGGCTCAGCCACACAGACCTTCTGTGCGATCAGTAACCCAACTGTTGCAAACCTGGTTGCGACAGGTGCAAACATACAATGGTATACTGCTTCAACAGGCGGTACGTCGTTAGTATCAACAATCGCATTGGTAGATGGAACAACGTATTATGCAAGCCAAACAGCTAATGGCTGCGAGAGTGCGAGTCGCTTAGCAGTTAAAGTAAACATCACAGCCACTGCTGCACCAACCGGAAGTGCAATACAGACCTTCTGCGCGATCAGTAATCCAACTATTACCAATCTTGTTGCAACAGGTACAAGCATACAATGGTATGCTGCATCAACAGGTGGTACAGCGTTAGCGTCAACTACCGCGTTGGTAGATGGTACAACCTATTATGCAAGCCAGACAGCTAATGGTTGCGAGAGTGCAAGCCGTTTGGCTGTTAAGGTGTCGATCACTGCGACTGCTGCTCCGACAGGCAGTGCGACACAAACTTTCTGTGCAATTAATAATCCAACTGTAGCTAGTTTAACAGCGACCGGTACAAACATACAATGGTATGCAGCATCAACAGGTGGCACAGCCTTAGCTACAACTACCGCGTTGGTAGATGGTACAACCTATTACGCAAGCCAGACTGCTAATGGTTGTGAGAGTGCGAGTCGCTTAGCAGTTAAAGTAAACATCACAGCCACTGCTGCACCAACCGGAAGTGCAATACAGACCTTCTGCGCGATCAGTAACCCAACTGTTGCCAGTTTAACAGCGACAGGAACAAGCATACAATGGTATGCTGCTTCAACAGGTGGTACAGCCTTAGCATCAACTACCGCTTTAGTGGATGGCACAACATACTATGCAAGCCAGACTGCCAACGGTTGTGAGAGTGCAAGCCGTTTAGTAGTTAAAGTAAACATCACAGCAACTGCTGCACCAACAGGTTTAGCGACACAGACATTTTGTGCAATTAATAATCCGACTGTAGCAAACCTTGCTGCAACTGGCACAAGCATACAATGGTATGCAGCATCAACAGGAGGTACGGCCTTAGCGTCAACTACTGCACTGGTAGATGGTACAATCTATTACGCAAGCCAGACCGCTAATGGTTGTGAGAGTATAAATAGGCTGGCCGTTAAAGTTTCTATAACCGCTACTGCTGCGCCAACTGGCAGTGCAACGCAGACCTTCTGCGCGATCAGTAACCCAACTATTGCAAACCTTGTTGCAACTAGCACAAGCATACAATGGTATGCCGCGTCAACAGGTGGTACAGCCTTGGCATCAACTACCGCATTGGTAGATGGTACAACTTATTATGCAAGTCAAACAGCGAATGGTTGTGAGAGCGCGAGCCGTTTAGCAGTTAAAGTAAACATTACAGCCACTGCTGCGCCAACAGGCAGTGCAACACAGACATTCTGCGCGATCAGTAATCCAACAGTTGCCAATCTTGTTGCAACCGGTACAAACATACAATGGTATGCCGCGTCAACAGGTGGCACTGCCTTAGCGTCTACTACCGCGTTGGTAGATGGAACAACGTATTATGCAAGCCAAACAGCCAATGGCTGCGAGAGCGCGAGCCGATTAGTAGTTAAAGTAAGCATCACTGCTACAGCAGCTCCAACCGGAAGTGCAACTCAAACCTTCTGCGCGATCAGTAACCCAACTGTTGCCAGTTTAACAGCGACCGGTACAAACATACAATGGTATGCTGCTTCAACAGGTGGTACAGCCTTAGCATCAACTACCGCGTTGGTAGATGGTACAAC
>JAFKHH010000017.1 GCA_017306865.1 Filimonas sp. | reverse complement strand
TATAAAAGAGAAGAGCCGCTGATCATATCAGCGGCTCTTCTCTTTTATCATTTACCATTACGAATCGTCGTAGTCGTTTTCGCTATTCACGATTCACGTCTCGCGATTCCCGTTCCGCTCTATTGAAAAATCTGTGCTTTCAACTTCACCTTAATGCTGTCATTAATATTGCGCATAAGGTCAAAATTTGCAAAGCTGGTATTTGCTTTTACGCTATCCTCCAGGTTCTTTACAGATGTAAGGTAACCGCGCCATGCAGTTGCTTTACCACTGCCCGTATATAGTTCATTCCTGTTAGGCATATCTACTGCTATAACGGTTGTATTGTTAGAGTGTATGCGTGCAAGATCGCCATCCTGCTTGTCTATGATCACAACTATCTTCCATACTTTTCTAGGTACTACTATTTTGCCAGCATTGTCTATTGTTTCTTTCACACCCGTTTGCCCGCTACCAGTACCACCTTTGCCATAAGAACCCATTACTACAAATGCTTCTTTGCTTGAACCAAGTGTGCTGCGGATAAAGTCTTCCAGGTTGCTCCATGGAACCTGGTTAAGGCTGGATGCTTGCGGGATCATATTCGTCATATAGAACGTAGAGCTGTTTGCTGCTACACTGCTGGTCCTGTCACCGGAAGGACAGTTGTGCCCGCGGTCAAAACCATTGCTGGCGTAGTTGAAGTCGCCTGCGCCTACAGCATACCAGCCTGCCGGTAAGCCGGTGTACGGGCGAAAATCATCCTGCCTTTTAGCCGTGCCATTATAATCTTCTGATTGCAGATGCCAGCTAGTCCAGTTTGGAATAGCGCGGGATTTGCTGTAAGACTCTATGTAGAAATACTGATCTATAAGGAAGTCTTCTTCCAGTATAGCGTTGGCAGTAGTTGGATTGCCTAAAAGTAAGTTGTTGTTGTCCAGTGTTACGGGAATATTCAGTTTTACTGTATCTCCGCCTGGTCGCGTAGGAATGTTTGATTTGTTCACTACATCTTTCGAACATGAAGCAGCCAGTATCAAAAGCGCGAGTACGCTTTTACGAGTCAATTTAGCTATCATTTATTTGGTTTTATGTGCTGTACGCGCTGGAGGATAATAGGTGGGTACAACGAGTACAGACTGCAAAACAACAACTTTTGTATGAATACTACATTAAATTATAGGCAATTCGGGGCACAAAAAAGGCCATACAATCCTGTATGGCCATATACTTTATTGGTTATTGTTCTGCGGTGGCTTCGGAGGTTTATTTTGAGGCCTGTTTTGCTGCGGCGGCCTGTTTTGAGGAGGGCGCTGCTGCTGGTTATTTTGATTGTTCGTTTGCTGGTTACGGTTTTGTTGCTGCTGCTGTTGATTTTGTTGCGGCGGCCTTTGTTGCTGACGCTGCGGCTGATTTTGCTGCGGACGTTGCTCGTTCCTGTTGCGTTGTTGCTGCTCGTTACCGTTTCCTTCACCACCCCTTCTGTCATTGCGTTGCTCGTTGCGGTCCTGGTTACGGTTATTATTATTGCCTTCCTTGTGTTTTCTTTTCTTACTGTTACGTTCCAGGCTGCGAAGGCTTATCTGACCAACTACATCTACAAACTGAGGCTCTACTTCTTTAGCTTTTGTACCAACAAGCTCTACCGGTTGCAGGTCTTCAGCTTTTTCGCCACGACTGTTCATGCGTTTTATTTCTTTTACACGTATGATAGTCAGTGGGTATTGCTTATTGCTTTCCGGTAATATATACCACATCAGGTTTTTGAAAATATCTTTCTTGATCAGTGTGGCTATTCCTTTTGTTGTTTCCAGCGTATCTGCATTTTCCGGGAACTGCTGTAGCGCATCCAGGTAAGTATCCAGCTCATAGTTCAGGCAGCATTTCAGGCGACCGCACTGGCCACTAAGTTTTGTCTGGTTTATACTCAGGTTCTGATACCGGGCTGCAGTAGTGGTTACACTTTTAAAGTCTGTAAGCCATGTACTACAACACAATTCTCGGCCGCAACTTCCGATGCCGCCTACTTTTGCTGCTTCCTGCCGGATACCTATTTGCCTCATTTCCACCTTTACTTTAAACTCCCCGGCAAATATTTTGATCATTTCACGGAAGTCTACACGGTCGTCAGCGGTATAGAAAAAGGTTGCTTTTTTGCCGTCTGCCTGTATTTCTATTTCACTTAGCTTCATTTCCAGGTTCAACTGGCGGGCAATAGCGCGGCTACGGGCAAGAACGTCACGTTCGCGGCGCTTATTGGTCTCCAATAGTTCCAGGTCTTTGTCTGTACTGCGGCGGAGTATCCTTTTCATTTCAGGATTAAACTCATCCACTCCTCTTTTCTTTAGTTGCAGACGTACCAGTTCTCCAGACAGGCTTACTTCTCCTACGTCAAAACCACTTACACCTTCTACTGAGATGTGTGTGCCTTTTTCAAAATATTGTAAAGTCGGATTTCTGAAGAATTCTTTACGGCTACCGTTATTAAAGCTCACTTCTACAATTTTGCAGGAGCTTTCAGGATCACTAAAGGGGAGATTTGCCAGCCAGTCATGTACATTCATACGATTGCAACTTCCTGTGCTGCAACCACCATTGCTTTTACATCCATTCGGTTTTCCCGTGCCACAACTTCCACATCCCATAGCTTATTGACAATTTTCTATTATATATAATTTGTTACGGTACGGGCAGATGTACTTGTAGGTGGGCTTATGTACTACTATGGGGCATCGTTGTGTCACTCACTTCATCGTTCTATTCACTATTGTACAGTGAGAAACGTGATGAAGGAAAACAAATATGCTGAATAGCGCGGCACAGTTGAAGAGTGCGACGCAACAAAGGTTTAATAGTAAGCATAAAGCCGGGTACACACAAATACCAATCTCTCCCGTAAAAGGCCAGATACATTGGAAAAAAACAACATGGTTTCCCCATTGTAAACAAAACCTATTCCGCCAAAATTAGGGCTTTATCCTGAATAATGTGGTAGAGTTTGATGGTAAGGGCATGAAACAGCATTTTGGCGTTGGCGTTCCTTTCTATATAGTAAGCAGCCTTGTCCAGCTCCTCCACCAATGTTTGTTGCTGGCTTACGGCAGCTATCTTATTGAGACGCTGTGCAAAATCCTTTTCCTGGTCGGGTAAAAGTACCTTGTCCGGGCCCATTACGCGGATGCGGATGCTCTGTTCCAGAAGGTGATTAAAGTAGCGGAGAAATTGTTTTTGCTTTTCGCGGCCCATTTTGCTGATCTCATCTACCCATTTTACCTGGGCAGACGGGCCGCCTTTCAATGTCGCATTCAGCCACTCACGTAGCATAGATTGCCAGTCTTCTTCCGCATGCTGCACCAGTTGCAGTGCTTCGCGGTAGTTACCTTCCGCTATGCCTGCCACCTGGCGGGCAGTATCCGGCGGAGTATTAGCCCGTGTCATAAGCGCCGTAGCAATATCCTGGGTTTCCAGCAGTGGTATTTTTACCAACTGGCAGCGACTAAGGATGGTAGGAAGGATCTGCTCTTCATTTTCTGCTATTAGTACAAAAAGCGTATTAGGCGGTGGTTCTTCTATCAGCTTCAGCAGTTTGTTACCTTCTTTGCCAAGGTACTCCGGCATCCAGAGCAATAATATTTTATACTCGCTTTCAAAGCTTTTGAGGCTGAGTTTGCGAATAATGTCGTTACATTCTTCTGCCGTAATGTTCCCTTGTTTGTTTTCAGCACCGATAAACTGCAACCAGTCAAAGGAGTTACCATAAGGATATTGTGCCACAAACTCGCGCCATTCGGAAATATAATCGGAGCTAACGGGTTTATCACCACTTTTTTTAGGGATAACAGGGAAGGAGTAGTGGATGTCCGGGTGCATGAGCTGTTTTGCCTTTACACAGGCAGGGCATTCGCCGCAGGCATCTGGTAAAGGGCCACTGGGCGCCGCAGGTTCAGGCTCGCCGAAAAGGGATGGGCCTGCTGGTGCATTGCTGCCTTTGCCTTGTGCCCGCTCGCATACTATATATTGTGCAAATGCTAAGGCCATAGGTAAACCGCCACTTCCTTCTTTACCTAAAAACAATAATGCATGACTGAGACGATTGGTTTGTATCATCTCACGCAAATGTTGCTTTACCTCGTCTTGCCCTATTACGTCCTTAAACTGCATGAGGCGAAGATAAATGAATTGATAAATTGTTGCATGGTTATATTGTTCAATTGTTAGATGGTTGCACTGCTACATTGTTTTATTGTTAGATGGTTGCATTGTTTGTGCAAGAGTTATTAAATAATGTAACCATGCAACAATTTCCCCTTAAACCAACCCATTCAACTTTGCGTACTGTAACAACATAATGGTTTTCCCGTCTTTTATTTCCCCGGTTTGGATCATCTCCATGGCTTTGTCTAGTGTTAGCTCCAGTACCTCTATATCTTCCTGCTCATGCGCAAGCCCTCCGCCGTCATTTACTTTCATATCTTTTGTATATGCTGCCACAAAAAAGTACAATAACTCTGTAACAGAGCCGGGAGACATGTATGCTTCAAATATCTTGCGTACATCAGAAACTTTATATCCTGTTTCTTCTTCTGTTTCACGACGGATGCAATCTTCTGCATTGTCTTTGTCCAGCAGGCCGGCACATGCTTCTATCAGCATGCCTGACTCATTTCCGTTAACAAAGGTGGGTAGCCGGAACTGGCGAGTAAGGATTACGGTTTTTGCTTCTTTGTTGTATAGCAGAATAGTTGCACCATTACCACGGTCATAAGCTTCTCGGCTGTGTGTTTCCCAATTGCCTTTTTTATTTAGATAGTCGTAAGTGATCTTACGGAGGATATACCAGTTATCAGAAAGAATTTCTGTTTGCTGAATACGAATGGTGTTGCTCATATTGAATTTTAAAATTGAAGCGGGAAGCTAAACAGAAGATTTTGAAAGGGGATGTTAAATGGGAATGAAGAAGTAATAAATTGTTTGAATGGTTAAATTGTTTAATTGCTGGTGCATGTCTTGTCGTTGTCTCCTGATGGTCGTTCGACGTTGTTGAAAAATATTCGTCGGAGACGAAAAACCACCTCATCCCTGTTGGAGACTGGGATGAGTATTGTCAATTCTTCGCCCTGGTTCGTGTCCTAACGAACCAGCTACCAACCGGCGCGTGAAGACACGCGCCGGGGCTTTTGCCATTTAATTCAACAGCGCTTCAGAGGAGCGACAGCATAGGTCGCATACCTACGGCATGCCAAAGCCTGTGTATTTGGATCGCTACCAATATCTGATCCTTACAGGATCATACCCCGATTCTATAAAATCGCTGTATTTCAGACGCAGATCCCGTAGGGATCAAACATCGGTAGCATATATTTTATCGAGCTCTTTTGCATGCCGTAGGTATGCGACTTATTGATAGAAGATGTGGGCACACAGTAGGTCAGAGAATGGGATGAGTCTTGTCAATTCAACAATTTAACCATATCGCCATTACACTATTTCTTTCTTCCTGTTTTGGTAAAGAGGCCAAGTGCGTAATTCAATTGTATTAAAATGATCACAGTAATGCTAAGGTAGATGCTGATAAAGCAACAGGCAGCGCCTATGGCATATAATGTTTGTGCTACTACAATTCTTTTTTTAACTGCTTTACTTACTACTTCATTTTCTGCCGGAGGTAACGTTACATAACCATGACGTTCTGCATACACCCAGTGGATATATAATGTGACGCCTAATGCAAAAATGTTTGCCCAATACAGGCCGACAGAAAATTTGTATTCAATATGTTCGCTCAGGAATGCAGTAGTGAATGGTAAGATGGATACAAATAGAAGGAAGAAAAGTGACAGCCAGTTTAGATGCCGGTCGCTCTTTTCGATATAACTATACTGAACGGTTTGTCCTGTCCAAAAAATACCGAGTGTCATAAAGCTGAGAAAATAGGTAAGTAGCCGGGGAGTAAGCCCGCAAAATGTTTTGATCAGGTCAGCTTCACTATGTATTGCATCTGCAACTGGCACTTTTATGTCCAGCACCAGCAGCGTGAGTGCTATAGCAAATACGCCATCGCTGATGGCTTCAATGCGTTGCACCTTTTGCCCCGCAATCTGGTTATATGTTTTTTGATTATCTGTTTCCGGCATGAGCATGTAGTTATTGGTAAATAATAGGACAAAAATATAGCAGACAGCATGTAATAGCCAATAATTTGCCCTCCCTAAAATAGGGGGTAATAGAAAAGCGGGCTATATAGCCCGCTTTTCTATTAATTAAACTATCTGACAATTAAGTCATTTATTTTTTCTCTTCGTCCAGCGTTGGTTCATGCAGTTCAACGGGCTTATTTTTCATTTTCCGCATCATACGCATGTTTAGCAATTCCACACCAAAGGAGAATGCCATTGCGAAGTACACGTAATTTTTGAGATGTAATTTTTCAGTGCCTTCACTGTCCCAACCTTCTACCAGCAATACAAAGCCGATCATTACGAGGAATGAAAGTGCGAGCATCTTTAAGGTAGGATGTTTGTGTATAAAACCTGCAATGGCAGGGCTAAAGAGAAACATGATGATCATGGCTATAACTACAGCAGCGATCATAATTTCTACGTGCTTAGCGGTACCACCTGCGGTGATGATGCTGTCAAAGCTGAAGACCATATCTATGAGTACGATCTGGAAAATAGCCTGGGAAAAGCCCAATTGTTTTTTGTTCCCGTTGGCATGTTCTTCCTCACCTTCCAACTTGTGGTGAATTTCTTTTACTGTTTTATATATAAGGAAAAGGCCACCGGCAAGCATTACAAGACTGGCTATGTCGAAGCCTTTGCCTGCAATGGTGAATAATGCTTTTCCTTTTTGCTGTAACAGCCATCCGAGTGCGAGTAAGAGCAGGCTGCGTACAATGATGCCGAATACCATCCAGAGTAAGCGGGCTTTGGGTTGTTGTTGCTTGGGCAGACGACTCATAATAATGCTCACAAAAATGACGTTATCTATACCCAGCACGATTTCAAGAATGACAAGCACTACAAAACTGATAATGCTGTCGGTCGTAAATAAATGTTCCATGTCCTTTATAATAGGGGACAAATATAGTATGCGGCAAGTATCAAAGATTACCGCGCAAATAATAAAGATTATCCGCTTCTATGCGATTCGGCGAGGATAGAACGGAAGGTTAGTTTTTTGATGATTTCGATTTGCTCTTTGATCACTTCGTCTTTTGTCTGTAACTGCGATAGCAGGTACATGGCGGACTCTGTAGGCAGGGAGAACTGGTGAGGAGAAAAAAGGTTGACGGGTTTAGCAAGGTTGGAAACAATATTTTCAGGGCTGGAATACAGGAAGTACAGCGGTTGAACGCCCAGCTTCCTGGCTACGCCGGTAAGGAACTGGATAGTAATGGCTGTTTCTCCGCGCTCATATTTGGTATAAGCGGATTCGGAGAGTCTTAACTCGTTGGCCATTTCTGTTGCTTTGATTCCTTTGTGCTTACGCACCTGCAAAATATTTGCGGCAACTATCTCGTTATTTATTGCGTTCATTGGCTTAAACAATTAATAAGAAGGATAGGTGCCGCTGTATGAGATGCAAACGTAGCATTCAAATAGTGGGAAGTCAAGTGGTGTTACACGACAAATAGTTCAGTTCGACCACCTGTTCATTATTTGGAGAATTTGGCAGTTAACTATAAAGAAATCAGCTTTTTATAGCCTCCTGCCAAATTGCTAACAAATTTAGCATTTATTATTGACAGGCCAAAAATTTTCACTAAAAATTTGACATAAAAAATGGATTTTTTTGCAGCTAACATCAGACACCTGCGCTTGCAAAAAGGACTGAAGCAACACGACTTCCAAGAGTTGGGTTTTAGTCGCACGCAGTGGAACAATTATGAAAAACTAGTGTCTCGTCCTAAAGTAGGAGACGTTGTCAAAATTTCCAATTTCTTTGGCATTACCGAAACAGAGTTAATGCACACAGATCTGCGGGAAAAGAGTGGCGATTACTCCAATGGCGGCGATGAGTTTACTAAGCCAAAGCATGCAACGGCAGAAGCCGGGCAGCCGTACGGTACATTGAAATCTGACCTGATAGAGAGTTTACAACTAAATGTAGACACGCTAAAACAACTGCTTGAACTAAAGGACAACCAGATACTGAGCCTGAAAGAGGAACTGGCATTACTGGAGGAGAAAAGAAAATCTGACTTGTAGATGATAAAATAAAAAAGCCCGCTTAATCTAAGCGGGCTTTTTGTTTAAGTATTGGTGTGCTATTATTTAACAGCGCCGTACACGCCTACTTTGTTCAGACTAAAAGTACCGCCGGTACCTTCTGCATTGGTTGCATAGAACCTGAAGGTTATTGGTGAGGTAAGATTTCCGTATGATGCTGCAGGTAACGTGATCAATGGACCACTTTGTGCAGTTGTAGTTGCATCTGTAATCTGGAACAGGTTGGTTGCTACTACAGAGATGTTTGCATTTGCTGTAACAGAAGCTGCCAGGTTAGTACCGTAGTTGTCCAGGCTGGAGCGAACCGCCCATTGTCTTACGCCTGTGCCGGAGCGTTGCACGCTAAATGTTAGGGAATCTAACTGTAGTTTTTTGCCAGAGCCGGGTGTAAATGTTACTTCATAATATTTAGTAACGTCTATTTGTCCGGTAAAGGCATCAGAACCATCTGTTGCACCTGTAGGCCATGTAGTAAAGGAGAACCTGCCAGATGCATTCGGGTTTGCGCTAACGCCATTTGCTATAAATGATCCGAATGTCATGCCTGTGGCAGAAGGAACTGCTGTAGGGTCTGTAGTGCCGCTAGTGGTTGTAACACTTGCAAATGTATAAGTACCTAACAGACTGCCTGTAGTAGTACCGCCGCCACCAGGGTTTGTAGCTACAAATCCGGTAACATCAGCCAGGCTGCGCAGTGTTAACTGCGTAGTGGTATCTGTTGCAGTAGAAGATTTGAATACAGATACATAACCAGTAATAGATGTAGCTGTACCTTCTGCTAATGCAATGCCCGATGCTGTTCTTACAAATGTTACAAGGTTGCCTGTTGCATCTGTAATAGAATAGTTCTGACCCGTAGTATTAGAGGTAGTCTTTGCAATAGTTACATTGTTGATGGTAGCCATTGTAGAAGACCATGCAAACCTGTTGGCATTAATTGCACTTACCGTTGCTATGCGCGGAGGAACAGTGCTGGTAGATGCTGTAATAACATTACCCAATGTAACACCTGTAACTTCCAGGTCGCCATTGTAAGCTGTAAGTGTGCTATTGTTTAGGTTTATCTGCAACTCTGTACCCACTGCATACGGTGTTGCCGGTGCAGGAGACAGGTATAATATTACGCCCGCCGCATTGTCTGACTGTGTAATACGGTAGTTGCCGCTTGCTTCATTTGTACTGCTGGAAACAACTGTACCAGTAATAGTAGAACCGGTTGCAATACCTACATCAGATCCTTTATACAATGCACGCAGATCTGCAATGGATTTAACTACTGTACCAGTACCGCCGCCACCTGGCGTAGAGCCATCGCAACGTGTGTTTTTCAGGTCAGATACATCTGTAGTGTCACGGATGATGATCTGGCCTGTACCGTTAAATGTAGTATAGATACCCAGCAGGTCACCTTTGCCTTGCGCTACTTTCAGGCCGGCAAAACTTGCATAGCTGCTGGTACGTATAATTGCTTTACCGCTGCTGCAATCTTCAATATTGATATTTACTGCGCTGGATTGTAAAGATGTATCAGCCCATGTTTTGTTCAGATCCGCTTTTTGTACCTGCACACCTTTCAGTTTTACCAATGTGCTTACATACTTGCTGTTAAGATCTTTGATATTTACCTCTGCCGGTATTACAACGTTACCCACACTACCGCCGGTCATGTACGTTGTCATTAATGACTGAGGAATACGTGCAGGCTGTATATTATCTGTAGTGCCAAGGCCCAGCTCTATCATACCGCCGTATGTGCCGAGTGTAAGACCTTTTGCTTTTACAAATACCTTTCTGCCTACAGGAAAGTTTGCATTAATATTAGATGCATCGATCTGTATAGCGATGCCGCCTGTGCTATCCTGGATATAGATCTGTTTGTAAATGTTACCTGATTTGTCATCGCCAACTACCACACCTGCAAATACCACATCTGTAGAGATGGTAGTAAGATTGCCAGTGTACAGTTTTTGTAACTGTGCAATAGTGGTGTTTGTTTTGATATCAGGATCGCCTCCCGGTGGTTCATCATACGTTCTTTTACAAGCTGTGATAACCAGGGCTACAAGCATCAGTAAGCCGGTAATCTTTGCAAGAGTTTTTGTGAAGCTTTTCATTTATCTGAATTATTAATGTTATAGTATTAGTTAACTGCTCAATTAAAATCTCAAACCTGCACTTACGAAATAGTTGATGCCGTAAGCATAGTAATATTTAGGAGGAAACTTGTTTACGTTCCTGTCCGTATAGTCAAAACGCAATTGTTCAAATCCGCTTGTAATGAATTTCGTATTGTTCAGCAGGTTATTAACTGATGCCGTAAATACAAGTGAAGCAGGTTTGCCATGCAGTTTGATACGGAAAGTTTTACCGCCATACAAGTCTACTGTAGATTGTGAAGGCAGCGATTGCTGGTCCAATATCTGGCGCCAAAGATCAGATCCCGGTTTTACACCATCTGTTGCACGCGCTGTGCGGCGGATCGGGTTCATGTCTACCCACATCTGGTCAAAGTAGTTCCAGTTTGCACTTACAAACCAGTTGCCCTTGCCCTGGTAGTTCAGGCCGAGTGTATATGCTTCCTGTGGTGTCTGTCCTACATGGTAGTTTTTAGCATAGACCGTTTCGTTTGCTACTACAGCAGAACTGTTGTCCACCGTTACTACTGCATTCTGACGTGAATTGTAATAATAGCGGCCAATGTTTGCAGCAGCTTTTACACTTAACCCGTCATATACAGGCGCTTCCACACCTACTTCCATACCATAGTGTTCCTTGCCTATACCGCTTAATGCATAGTTTACGAAGTTTTGGTAACTATCGTCGTAGTAACTTAATACATCCATTCCGTTTTTGAAGTTGGTATAATAACCATTCAGGCGGAATTTAAATTTCTCCCAGTTCAATACATAGCCAGCTTCTACGTTGGCAATCTCTTCTGAGCGAATGTCGCTTTGTGCTGCATTCCTGTTACGGGGAGAGATGAAAACATTCTCTACAAATGGTGCGCGTGTAGTATAAGAACCATTCAGGAAGAAATAGTTTCTACCGTCGATCTTGTAGGTAACACCACCTTTGAAAGAGTAATTATTGAAGTTGAATACGTCTGATTTTCCTTTAGAGCTGTTTGGATACAGACCGTTGCGCACATTACCATAACGCCACATTTGTGTGTTGGAGAATGAGCCGGCTGCAAACAGATCAAAGTGTTTTAATGAGAACGTGGCCTGTGCAAAAGCTTTTGCTTCTACCAGGTTCAGGTTGTAATTATAACCATACTTGTCACCTTCTTTAACGATCAGGTTAGGGTTGTCCACATCATTCATAATGATCTGCGGATTGTTTGGATAAGCCCTTTCCGCAAACTGGTTCAGGTTTAACCAGAAGTCGCCACCCAGCAGGTCATTAACCTTTGTATAGTTGTTGTCCCGCTGTGTATTGTATAATGCACCACCGGTAAAGGCGATCTTGCTATTGATCTGTCTATTGTAAACCAGGTTCACATTACCTTTCTGCGTGTTAGTTACCCTATCTTGTAATATGTACCTGGAGCGCATGCCTGTTACGCCATTTACAGTTGCAATGCTATGGCGGTTTACATCGTAAAAGTTATCCCAGTTAATCTGTCTTGCACTTTCATTATTCTCATAGAAAGAAGTCAGTTGCGCTTTTACGTTTGGATCGGTTGCATAGCTTGGAAGGTTCCTGTAATAATCCGGTCTTGGGTCCGGCGCATTGTACCAGTCCAGCGCAGTACGTGTTCTGTTGCCGAATGAGTAGGATGCAGAAGCCTGTAAACGGCTTTTGGCGTTGATAGTCCACTCATCGTTCAGCAGGAAGTAAGGCTGAAAAGTAGTGTTGTAATTGCTGCTGCGCACCTTACCACTTTGGTAGCCCCATGACGGGTTGTACAGGTTGTCACCAGCCAGGTTATACATTTCCTGTGTTGTTGCCGTTTGAATACCGTTACGTGTAGGTGTTCCAAAAGCAGTAAAGGACAAGAGGTTGCTGTTGCTTAGTTTTTTGTCGATAGAGAGGTAGTAAGAGGCGCCGTTGTAGAACGTACCTTTTACATAACCTTCCTGTGCGTAGCGTAGTGAACCTGCAAAAGAGAACGCCCATCCGTTTTTCAGCATACCGGAAGACCAGCTTGCCATTAAGCGGTGATTGTAGTTGCGGTCTGCATACGCGTAGTTTATGCTGGTTTCCTTTCTTTGTTTGGAAGCCCTGATGTCAATGTAGTTGGTTCCGCCGATGTCACCATACGCAAAATCTACGGGACGGAGACCATTACTTGTAACACGACTGCGCATTACATCATTCAATCCTCCCCACAGGCTCCACGAGGTATAACCGTTGGTCAGGTTCTTTACCGGTGCGCCGTTGATGTACGTTTCAAAATAGGATGCATCGTAACCTCGGATCTTAAAGCGAGCCACATTGAAGTTGAACACACCTGAATAGTAGGGGTCTCTGCCGCCATACAGGATAGATGAAATGCTTTGCCCGGAAGAACTGGAATTGTTCTCGGCATCATTATCATCCAGCACTATTACAGGAATGTTGCTTTTGATGTCCTCTTTCAGATCCTGGATTGCTGCCGTATCTTTCTTTACCTGTGAGAATGCTGTGGATGCCAGCAATAGTAAAGCAGTTACAGCCATGCTTTTCTTTGAAAAAAAACTCTCTGCTGTTCTATGCATGATGTATTGTTAAAATAGTTTTGGCTTGACCAGAAGGATAGTCTTTATATTGTAAATTAAGCCAATCTACCTGAATTCGGCATTTGAGCGCCATTGAATTACCGATAAAGTGACCTCAATCACATATAAAGCCATTTGGATTTTAAGTCGAATTAGCAAAACGGCGGCAAATCTACTATAACTAGCCATATGTTGCGTTACCATTATATGAATTCGTGTCAGGGCCCGTATTTTCTCGGTAACCGCTCATCCATTTTATAATAAGGCAACACTGAATTGATTTTCAAAACTTAAATTTGCCCCTTCTATCAATAGTTTACAATGAAGAAAAGCCACTTCCTGCTTCTGATCGCCCTGTTTTCCCTGCATGTGTCTTATGCGCAGCAAAAGAGCTATAAAGTAGCCAATGTAGCATTTTACAACCTGGAAAACTTCTTTGATACCCTGCATCAGAAAGGGGTAAATGATTTTGAATTTCTGCCGGATGGCTCAAAGAAGTACACTGGCGCGGTGTATTGGGATAAGGTAAAGAACCTGGCTTCTGTGCTGAGAGATATTGGGACGGATGTATCTCCTGACGGTCCGGCTGTAATGGGAGTGTCTGAGGTGGAGAATATAACAGTATTGCAAGACCTGGTAAACCATGCGTATATAAAAGGCCGTGGGTATAAAATTGTACACTACGACTCGCCTGATGCAAGGGGGATTGATGTAGGGTTCTTATATAACCCGCGTTACTTTACAGTAGATACCAGTTATGTGCTACCGGTGACATTGCCTGCCGATGCTAACGGGGCTGTACACAAAACGCGTGACGTACTGTTGGTAAAGGGAAAACTGGATAATGAGGTGTTTTATTTCCTGGTAAATCACTGGCCTTCGCGTCTGGGGGGTGAGGCCGCTTCTGCACCTAACCGTGCAATAGCTGCAGGTGTAGGCAGAAGGGCAATTGATTCCATACTGGCAAAAGAGCCTGAGGCAAACATAATGCTGATGGGGGACCTGAACGATAACCCGACAAATACGAGCATTACTAAGGTATTGCAGGCAACTGGCAAGATTGATAAAGTAGGTGCAACGGAACTGTATAACCCTTGGGTTGATTATTATAACAGGGGCATAGGTACACTTGCTTACCAGGATGCATGGGCTTTGTTTGACCAGATCATGCTATCAAAAAATATCCTGAATAAAAGTACGGCGGCCCATTTCCGTTTTTATAAAGCCAATATTTTTAAAAGGGAAGATATGATCCAGTCGTCAGGCAGGTACAAAGGATATCCGAAACGCACGTATGATTTTGATAGTTATATAAGCGGCTTTAGCGATCACTTTCCTACATATATTACTTTGATCAAAGCGCTGGAATAAAGCGCTGATGATTATTGACCGAACCCGTTTTGCATATGCGAATAACCCTACTCCTTTTCTTAGTTGCTTTTACTGGCTGTATTCATTCCTCTTCTAATGCATTCACCGACCGGTGGGACTTTAAAGGTATAGAGGTAGAAGACCAGGAAGCTTTTATTGCCACAATTAAGCAGCCTGGCAAGCCGCGTGAAGATGCGTTTGATAAACTGCTGAATGGAAACAAATTGATCTTGCGTGGTAACAAAACGTATGATCTTGCTTTGTTTAAGCAGTACTCACATGGTACATGGCAATACGCTGAAGAAAGTAGTGAATTGATACTTACGAGTGAAACAGGGTTGCCTGTGCTTCGTTGTAAAACGGAGATACCCAGAAGAAACAAGACTTTTATCCGGTTAGATAGTACCGCTTTACAAGCAGTGATACCGGCAGGTATGCAGGATAATGTTGCCTGCCAGTTTTTATTGCATCAGCCCTTTGCCATCTTTGAATTATATCTTGATAAAGAACATTTCTCTTCTCTGGCAAATGATCCATACAGTCTTTCTAATAATCAGTGGCGTGTAAAACCAAATAAGAAAGAGACAGAAGAGGAATTAGTTGAACGTATTAAAAAACATATCCATTTCAGAGAGCTGCTATATAAAGATGCATTAAACAATGAGCGGGATTACATTTCCCTGAACTGGTTTACTACGCCTTTGCGCATCTCATTCAATGGTGCATCTTTGAAAGATTATGATGAAGTGGGAAAATTTTGGGAACAAAATTTCTATGATTCCACACAAGCAATAACTGCGTACGGGCTAATGAAACATTGCTTTGATAAACAGATAGAAACACCTTATCCAGACGATCAATATAAAAACAATCTCCACATTTTGCAGCAAATGCTCTACAATCTTGACCAAAGTTTACACAAAAAGCATTGATACTACTGCGGTTGCACATTTACTTATAGATATATAATACATCCTCATTTTCTTTTTGGCATGGTGTTGGGTTAATAGGTTATGTAAGATGAAAAACATAAAACACCATTCTATGAAAAAGAAAAGTTTAATCCTGGCAGCGCTTTTAGCGGGCATATCGTGCACGGGTTTATTTGCACAAACAACAACAGGCTCTTTGAATCCGGGTGGATTTTATATCAAAGGTGGTTTGAACTTGTCTAATATTTCTACAAACAATGATGGCTCTGTAGATAAAGCAAAAACACTGAGCAACTTTAATGTAGGTATAATGGGTGATATTCCTTTGATGGATGCGTTATCCTTTCAAACAGGACTGTACCTGACAGGTAAGGGTTCTAAAACAGAAGCCTACCTGAATAGTAACAATAAAGATGATAACTATTCAAAAACACGTTTCAATCCTTTATACCTTGAATTACCTGCAAACCTGGTGGCAAAAATTCCTATTAGCCAGGATGCACGCATCTTCATTGGCGCTGGTCCTTATGTGGCAATGGGTATAGGTGGTAAGACGAAAGTTGAGACTAAAATTTTAGGCACTACAAGTACATCGGAAGAGAATATCAAATTCAATGATGATGATCCGACAACCTCACAACAGGAAGGTGCGAGATACGACAGGTTGAAGAGGTTTGATTTTGGTCTGAATGGCACTGCCGGTATAGAGGCAGGAAGGATCCTGCTAGGCGTTAACTATGGTTATGGATTGACTAAAATTAATTCTACAGAAACAAACAACAGCGCGAATGATAAGAACAAGTATCGCGTATGGAGCATAAACTTAGGTGTAAGATTATAACAATAGGCCTTGCATAAACAACCGATGAAAAACACAGACGTAACCCATGAAAAGCTACCTGGATAACCTATGAAAATTGTATGGGTAAAATAAGCTAACCGGATGAATGATCACCAATGTACCTATGAAAGCATCCAGATATAAACACAAGTATTAATGAATAAAGGCTCCTGTTAAAGGAGCCTTTATTGTTATGATAGGGGACTTAGGTATGTTGTTTATTCAATCTAATCTAATCTAATCCTACTTTCATATAGTAAGTGTTCATTTGTCTACCGACGGTGTTACTTTTTGTCTTGATACAAAAAGTAACCAAAAAGATCAAGGCTTCAGAAAAACAGGCTAAAAATTGTCCTGCCCGCCGAAATCCATTGAACTCGCCGCTAACAGCGCAAGTAAGTAAGTTACGCCTGGCTCAAACAGCAATGGATTTTTCCGGCGCTCATGACAATTTTCTTAACGCTGTTTTTCTGAGGCCGGACATTTCTTTTGAAGAGCAATATATATTTTTAAAGTAAGCTTATGTTAGTTTGTTGGCTATATATTTCTTTATAGTTACGCTGTTTACTATCCATAGTACGAGCAATACTGCTATGCCTGCGGCAATTGTATAAACAGATATAAAAGGTTGTACATAAATATTTCGCTCAGCTAAAAAGTGTTGAACAAAATATTGTAATGCTGCTATAATGATGAGCGTAATGAAAACAACAATAATGTTTACCGGGAAGAACTGTTTAAGCAGGAAACGGTATAGTTGCCTGGGCGAAGTGCCGAGCGTGGTAAGCAAAACTATTTCCGGTCTGCAAGATGCAATAGTAAGTTGTATAAAGAGGGTAAAGATGAGCAATGCAAAAATGAACATGACTGCGCCAGCTACCCACGATGCGTTTACCACTACATTCACAATTTGCCTGTACTTGCTAAAGCGTGTTTTGTCCGTGTCAGTCGTTAAGCCATGTTGGCTCAGGTAGCTTACCAATGCAGGGTTGCCCGGATCTTTTGTCCTGATCACTACGCGTGATGGCTTTGCATCTTGCTGTGTGCCGAAGTTTTTATTTGCCCAATCCATAAAAGCCTGTGGTACGAGCACGGAAGAAACCCGGTCGCTAAACCCTACAACTTTCGCATAATAGGTAACGGGGGTAATGCCTGATTTGATAACAATTTTTACGGGTAATGATTTTATGGCTTCTGGTGTTAGTTGCGGCAGACCCTGCGAAGCAGAAAACCCAAAGTTGTACATGTCAAGAAACATGTTTGGTATAACAATAGGGATGTATTGAGAACGATCATCCCACTTCCAGGCAGGATCATTGATGTCCAGGAAACCATCTGGTACACTTTCAAAAAAGAGGTCAGTATAAAATGGCATGTTGCCACTTGCACTTTCTGCTGATACTTTGAAATGACTTGGCGTTAATACACCCACATCATCAATGAAAGGTTGTTTTCTTAAGTCCGCGATTTCTGTTTCAGAAAGAGTAGTAGCCCCAATTGTCTTGTTGGTTACCGCTTTGTTTACCAAAAGAAAATTGGCAACGCTATCCTGGTTTGTTTTTCCATTCAGCAACTCGTTATAGTTTGCCTGCAATTGTACCGCAGCCAATATCAATACAAGTGCGACTGTAAGCCCGATCATAGCCATTACAAACCTGCTTCTGCCGGCACTTGTTTTGATCAGTTTCTTTAATAGTTGATGCAACATAAAGGCTAGTGATTATAAGTTGAGTTGCTTGGAATAATTAAAATGTTCATCGGCATCCAGGTCCGTCAATAGGAAACCGGCGTTTCGTTTACTACACTCCTCTGCTATAAGAGCGGAAGCTTTTGCTATGTTTGCCTGGTCCAGGTGGCTGAAAGGTTCATCCATGACCAACCATTCAAACGGTTGTATCAGTGCCCGGATAATAGCTATACGTTGTTGCTCCCCATAACTGCAAAGCCCGGCGCGCTGTTTCAAAATATGCGATACCTGCAGACGTTCGGCCATTTCGTCTATTACCTTTTCTTCATATACTGGTTTATGTAAGACCCGCTTCAGTTCTATATTCTCCCTTGCCGTAAGATTCGGGAACAGGCGGAGATCCTGGAATATGATACTAATATTGGCCTGGCGCAATTGCGCTAGCTTCTCAGCCGAAATAACGCTCAGTTGTTCCTGGTCATACAAAACCGCTCCTGAATAATCTTCGCGAAGCTTATATAAAATATGCACAAGCGTTGTTTTACCTGTTCCGCTTGGTGCTTTTATTTTAATCCACTCGGTAGAATTAAAAGATAACTCTTTGTTCCAAACGTCAGAGTTGCGTTGTACAATTTTATCTTTTAGTGGAATGGGAATGACTTGTGATAGTGATACCTGCATAGTACAAATTACTATTTCGAATATAATAGTATTCCTATAAAAAAGCCCCGTTTACCGGGGCTTTCGTATTTTATTTTTCTTTTTTCTCTTAGTGTGCAGGAGATACTGCCGCACTGTCTACAATAGTAGGTGAAGCTACGCTATCTAGCGCGTTATCTATAGTAGGTTCGTTTGCACGTCTTTGTTTTTCTTTTTCGTTTACTGCCGAGAAGAATTTAACTAACGATACTAGGCTGTTTTCTTTGTCGTTAACAGTGCGCAACTCACCATGGCTGGTAATAGTTTTACCATTAAAGCCATCTGTGTTTAACAGCAAGCTTTTGAAAGTTGCTTTTGCCTGGTTAGTTATGGCAACATCATCTTTGTCTGTAGCCGGAGTTCCATTCAATAGTTTTGCAATGTCAACAAAGAAAACCAGGCTTTTGCCTTTAGGTTGATCTTTGGCATCACCTTCCAGTCCTATTTTAGCGCTACCTGCCTTATATTGTTGCAGTGTAGGGTTGTCACTTGCCACCAAAATATTTTTGTCATCAATGACTGCATCAAATTTAGAGCTCTGCATAGCAGGCACGTAAGTATTACCTTGTTTTGTCAGCATGCCATCTTTAACAGCTACGGCTGCTACTTTTTCAAAAGATGCTTTATCACCTACTTTAATATTGAGGAGGTATTTGCCGGTAGGTTGTTTAATCTTAATAGTAGAGTCCCATGCAGACGGTTGTTCTTTTGTTTCGAAATCTGAATACACAAAAGAAAAATCACCTTTAAATGCTTTTAAAACGTCATCCATAGTCAAGCCTTCTTTTGCAAGGAATTGATTTACGGTTGCATCAAGACCACTGAAACGTACGATGTCGCCAATAATCTGTGGATCGAAAGATAGCAAACCATAACCAGATATATTGTTAGAAGGATAATGCTCTATCATGCTATAGTCAACATCCGGGCTTTTGTGTTTTTTCAAAATGTCTATCAGCGCTTTGCTCAGGTAATATTTGCTGTCGCCGGTTACTTTGCCGTCTTCAAAGCTGATAGTAGTAGCTGTATATGTTTCATTCAACAGGTCTGTTGCTTTTGTCATACCAAGCATTGGAACCGCTGCAAGCGCAGCAGAAGAATTAGTCCAGAATGTCGCATCACTTTTTTGCTGCATCAGGTCTCTGAATTCGGAGATAGAAGCAACTGCATCAGCCTCTTTCATTCCAAACAGGCTGGCAAGTGTTTGCTCGTCTGAATTATTATCAGGTGTGGTTGCGCCACTGCTGGAAAAACCGCGTGATGCTTTTGCCGATACTGCTATCACAAGCTCTTTGTTCCAACCTACAAGAAGGTTATCATCCAGTTTTGCGAAAGAATAATCTGTACCTTTTTTTACTTCAATAGAAGCAGATTGTTTTTTTATAAATGCTTCAAATTTTGAAGCATCGCTGGTTGCAGCAATTGCGCCGGCAACTACGTTCTGCCCCATCATTACAGAACCCTTAGATTGCATAAATACATACAGATCTGAAGACCAGTCGATACCGGAATTTTTCAGATCGTCCATTTTTTGCAGTTTATCAGATGCGCGGGACACATCAGCAAATAATTTTACCAGGGAGTCGATAGATAAATTTCCTTTAGCCAGTTTGTCCTGCAATTGTTTTGCATTTACACTGAATACGACTGTTGCATCTTTAGGGATGTGATTAATCTGTTTTGGAACAGATTTTTTACAGGAACTTACAATCAGCATTACTGCAAACAGTAAGCCCGTGATCTTTACAAGTGATTTCATACGTGCCAATAAATTTTTAGTCATACGAAAATATCACATAGCAAACAGATTACATAATATAGCGGTAAAAGCTTTTTGTGCGGCAGAAGAATAAAATGAGCGGAAAATCAGGGATTTAAATATTTAGTTGGGCGATGCCAAGTTGCCTGGCAAAAGCTATCTGCCGTAAGTTTTGGCGGTAAACTCAAAATAGTGGATCAGAATAGTTGAAAAAATCGCTCTTTTTTACTTTTCAAAAGTGTAATTTTGCGCAATCTTTCAAAAATGAGCAATACAATTTCTTCCAACGAGTCTATTCCTTCTTCCAAGAAAAAAATAGTTGTATTAGGTAGTGGTCCCAACAGGATCGGCCAGGGTATTGAGTTTGACTATTGCTGCGTGCATGGTCTGTTAGCTATCAAAGAGTGTGGTTATGAGGCCATTATGGTGAATTGTAACCCAGAAACAGTGTCAACTGACTTTGATGTTGCGGATAAACTGTACTTCGAACCGGTATTTTGGGAGCATTTGTGGGAAATTATTGAATTGGAAAAACCAGAAGGTGTAATTGTACAACTGGGTGGTCAGACAGCTTTAAAACTGGCTAAGCGCCTGAGTGAAAAAGGTATAAAGATCATTGGTACTTCTTTTGACAATATGGATATTGCAGAAGATCGTGGCCGTTTCAGCGACCTGCTGAAGCAGTTGGATATTCCTTATCCTCAATATGGTACAGCTTATACTGCTGATGAAGCAATAGAAGTTGCTAATAAAGTAGGTTACCCGGTGCTGGTACGTCCTAGTTATGTATTAGGCGGGCAGCGTATGCGTATCGTAATCAACGATGAGGAAGTGGAAAAGGCAGTAATCAGCCTGCTGAAACACATTCCGGGTAATAAAATATTGATTGACCATTTCCTGGACCGTTGCCAGGAAGCTGAGATCGATGGTATTTTCGATGGTACAGACTTCCACGTAATGGGCGTGATGGAGCATATAGAGCCTGCAGGTATCCATAGTGGAGATAGTAACGCGGTATTACCGGCGTTTAATCTTACACCTATGGAGGTGACTACAATGGAATTTTATGCAGAGAAGATTGCAAGGGCTTTGGATATTCGTGGCCTGATCAATATTCAGTTTGCTATCAAAGACGGAAAAGTATTTGTGATAGAGGCAAACCCGCGTGCATCCCGCACCACTCCGTTTATTGCAAAAGCTTACCAGATCCCTTACCTGAACATTGCTACTAAAGTAATGCTGGGTGCGGCTAAACTGCAGGATTTTACTATGGAGAAAAAACTGGATGGTTTTGCGATTAAAGAACCGGTATTCAGTTTCGACAAATTCCCTGGGGTAAACAAGGAGCTTGGGCCTGAAATGAAAAGTACGGGTGAAGCTATCCGCTTTATCAAAGACTTACGTGATCCTTACTTCAGAACTTTGTATAAGGAAAGAAGTATGCACCTGAGCAAATAGTACAACAAACCACCTGGTTTCAGATAAAATGGAAAGGAGCTACGTTTTACGTGGCTCCTTTTTTTGGCTAAAACCGTATATTTGCGCATCCTTCTCGTTTTTCAAATCCAAATAATTTATTGTTTAATACTTTAAATCAGTGTATGAAAGCACGAAGGATATTGTATTTATTTGGATGCATCGGACTAGTATTAGTCGCATGTAAAAAACAGTTTGAGATTATGCAGGAGCCACCTGTAGATGGTGGTGTGCAGGTAAAGCAGGCTGGCTGGGGTGTGCAGGCAAATGATAAATATTACTCAGGCTGCATTACAGATGCAACTTTTGGAACAGGGGATTTCCCGGATCATTCCTCGCTTGTATTAACAGGATCGGACCAGGCTGGCAATGCTTTCAGAATTGCGCTGGACAATGGTGGTGCTGGCATAAATGCAGGGAATAAGTTTGCGTTTGAGAGTGGGAATGCCACTATGTGGTATCAGACACAGGGCGCATTGTACACCAATTTCTCAACCAAGGCAAGCATGTTCTCCTTTGTCGTTACTCAATTTAATAATAACGTGATTGAGGGCGATTTTGTAGCATCGCTTGTTGACTCTTTAACCAATCGTGTTGTGCAGATCACCGCAGGGCAACTGAAAGCGACTATTTATGGAGGGCAGCAATGCGGTGCTGTTGTATTGCCTGCACAGGCTGATACTTCCAAAGCAGTGTTGGATTCTACCACTACCCCTTTGCTAATTGGTGATTACACACAAAACCAATTGCTGAGTGGCGCCAATTACCTGACGTTGATGCTGAATGTACAGAAAACCGGGCCATATACTATTTCATCGCCAAAAATAAATGGTATGGAATTCGCAGCCAGTGGTCTGTTTGTACATACGGGATTAACTACAGTACGTGTAGCGGTTGTAGGAACACCGCAAGTAGTAGGGAATACCATTATACCAGTAAGCCTTAATGGCGTGCAGTTATATACGCCGCAGGTACCGGTAGTAGCTTCCAGCGTTGCTATGGCAGAATATTTTCCTGTAAGCGGAGGTTCTACCTGTTCTTCTTACAATGTCAATGGTGTATATGAAACGGGATCTCAAATGCTGGCGGACAACTATATAGAAGTATTTGTAAATGTTACCCGTACAGGAGTGTACTCGTTTAATACACAAACAGTAAATGGCATTAAGTTCACTGGTTCCGGCAACTTTACGCAAACAGGTAAACAGTTGATGAAGTTAGATTGCGTGGGTACGCCACAAGCTGCGGGTAAAACGATCATTCCTTTTGTAATGAATAATATTACTTGCAACTTTGTCGTTAATATTTTGCCGGGCTAAGAGCGTAAGAATAATCTTTAATTAAATGCAGAAGAAGGGAATGCTGAAAAACATAAAATATCTTGTATGCCTGCTGGCAGTGATCTATGTCTGTGTTAGTTGCTCAAAAGAGTATAGTTGTGAAAAATGTGTAGCACAACCAACAGCAGACAGCGGGATTGTTGTGATCGCGGGCGGGGGGAATACAGTTAACGGCTCCTATGTAGAAGGCGAAGACCTGGACAGCAGTAACTTTCTTGTATTGCAGGTAGATGTAAAAACGCCGGGCAATTATTCTATCAAAACAGATACAATAAACGGCATCGTCTTTTCCGGTGATTATACTTTTACACAAACAGGAACACAGTTTATAAAAATATACGGTACCGGAACGCCTGCACAAAACGGGCAGATTACTATTTCTATTTCCGCTGGTGGAGGAACAGCAACGTATAACATTACTGTAGATCAGTCATACAAGACCTGTGCTGTGGAAAATAGTTTTCAACGGCAAGGTAATCCCGGTATTGATTTCACCTCAATTGTCGGGCAGTCAAATGCCAGTACGCAGTTTCATTATTTATTAAGTGCATTAACTACGGGGAACGATCTTTCATTCACTTTTTTTGACAGTAACAAACCTACTGAAGGTACATATACAATCAAGACAGACCCGTCTAACCTGAAAGCAGGGGAAGTATATGTACGTTATCTGAACAATACGGGGGCATGGGTTGCTGCATCGGGCGATGTGCATGTGTTCGTGGAAAATGGCAATACCTATTTTTCTTTTTGTAGTGTGAAGTTTGCATTGGGTAGCCAAAACTTTACAGCCAGCGCAAACGTGAAGTATTAATATTTTTATTTTCTAATTCTTATACCAGTATCCTTGCTGACCTTTTGGAAAACTAATCCGTTTATACGGATCCTGCCGGTATTAATGGCAGGAATAATACTACAATATTATTGCCCGCAATCTATAAGCTTCATTGCTATAATTGCGGGCATTTTTTTAAGTACGCTGATCCTCTTTAAATTATTGTCTCCTGCACAACGTTTTTCCCTGCGTTGGATACAAGGCTTATTGGTGCTGCTATTTATTACTACAATAGGAGCTGCCATTACATACAGGCAGGATATACGGAATAATAAAAGCTGGATTGAAAATGTATCTCCTGATAGTAGTTGGCTTTTGGTGAGATTAACTGAACCATTACAGGAAAAAGAGAAGACACATAAAGCAGTTGCAGAGATAATAGGTGTTCTAAAGCAAGACAAACTACAGGCAGCATCTGGAAATATTATTCTCTACATAAAAAAAGATAGTGCGAGTAAATATTTCGGATACGGTACACAGCTTTACATTAATACATCATTACAGCCAATAAGCGCAACAGGCAACCCCGGTGGTTTCGACTACAGCCATTATTGCGCTTTGCAAAACATTTATCATCAGGCATATTTGCAACCGGCTCAATACATTGTATTACCTGCTAAAAAAGTGAGTTGGTTACAGGAAAAATTATTTCGGTCAGGCAATTGGTTAATCAACATTCTGAAGCAAGTGCCGGGCGAAAAAGAGCGCGGCGTAGCAGAAGCATTATTGATTGGTTATCGCTATGACTTGGATAAAGACCTGATGCAGGCGTATAGCAACACGGGTGTGGTACACATTATTGCAATCAGCGGCATGCATCTCGCGCTGATCTATGGGTTGTTGTTATTGCTTTTTGTGCCGTTTAAAAAGTATAAGGCAACACGTATTATTCAGCCTGTTGTAGTGATTGTAGTTTTATTCCTGTTTAGTTTGATGACGGGTGGTGGTCCGTCTATTATGCGTGCCTGTGTTATGTTCTCCGTGTTGGCAATAGGAAATGCATTGTCAAGAAACAACAGTATCTATAACAACCTGGCTGCATCCGCTTTTATCCTGCTTGTGTACAATCCGTTTTATTTATGGGATGTGGGCTTTCAGTTATCGTATACAGCGGTGTTGAGTATTGTTGTGTTTCAGAAAGCGGTGTGCAACTGGCTCTATTTTAAAAATAAACTCATTCAATCCTTATGGGAGCTGACCAGTGTTACACTTGCAGCACAAATATTGACAACACCAGTTGTACTATACCATTTTCACCAGTTTCCTAATCTTGTATTTATCACCAACATTATAGCAGTGCCGCTCTCCGGTTTGATCTTATATGCAGAGCTATTGCTTATACCGTTCTGCGCATGGCAACCTGTGGCATCATGGATCGGCTGGCTGATAGGCAAAGGCATTTATCTGATGAATGTAGTAATTGAACATATCAATGCTATTCCCTTTGCCGTTACGGATAATATTTCTGTGAGCGCTGTACAAACCTGGTTGATGTATCTGCTGAGTGCATGCGCCAGTGTATGGCTATATGGGAAGAAGCCACGTGCATTAATTTATGCAATAGCAACCTGCTGTGGTATTACCCTCCTACATACCATTGATAAATGGAGTCGTGCCCAACAGGAAAGAGTAGTTGTGTACAACGTGGCCAAACGCAATGCAATAGAGATCATCCAGGGGCAAAGCGCACTCTTTATTGGTGACACGGTTGTGCTTACAGACAAGAGCCAATATAATTTTCATATAAAACCTGCACATACACTTTGGCATGTACAGCAAGGGGCGGCGCTTCCTCTGCAAAAGAACCTGGCATTTACAGTCTCCGGCAAGCGTATTATTTTTCTGAATCAACCATTGCAGTCTCGGTTAATTGCAGAAAAACTAACGGCTGATATTATTGTTGTTACAGGTAATCCTAAGCTGTATATCAAAGACATTTGCGCTGTTTTTGATTGCCGGCAAATAGTTTTCGACAATACCAATGCTTTGTGGAAAATAGAAAAATGGAAAAAAGACTGCGACAACATACATTTGCGGTTCCATTCAGTACCGCAGCAAGGTGCGTTTGTAATGGAACTATAGAACCATCGTTTCATAGTTTCAATGTTTACAAGTTTCATAATGTGGTTCAGTGAAACCCTGAAACGATGAAACATTTGAAACTGTTCAATTCTCAAATATGCAAAAGAAGATTCAGTCTGCACTCATTTCCGTTTTTTACAAAGATGGCTTAGCGCCTATTGTACAGGAACTCAATCGCTTAGGGATTACTATCTACTCTACAGGTGGCACCCAGAAATTCATTGAAGATCTTGGTCTGCCATGTGTTCCAGTGGAAAGCCTGACCACATATCCGTCTATCCTCGGCGGAAGGGTTAAAACCCTGCACCCTGCCGTGTTTGGCGGTATCCTGGGCAGAAGATATGAGCCGCAAGATCTTGTGGAAATGAAGCAGTACAATATCCCGGAAATAGACCTGGTAATTGTAGACCTGTATCCATTTGAGGAGACATTGCGCACTACAACAGAAGAAAAAGCGATCATCGAAAAAATAGATATCGGAGGTCCATCTATGATACGTGCTGCTGCCAAAAACTTTAAAGACCTGGTAGTAGTAGCTGCAAAAGATGATTACGCTAAACTGGTAGAACTGTTGCAGACACAAAATGGTGAAACCTCTATAGAACAACGTAAAGCGTTTGCAGCTAAGGCTTTCGAAATAGTAATGCAGTACGATATTGCGATCAGCAATTATTTCAACCCGGAAACGGCACTGCAAACGGTGCAACATAAAACACAGCAATCATTACGCTATGGCGAAAACCCACATCAAAACGCAACGTTCTATGGCGACCTTGCTGAGCTGTTTACACAACTAAATGGTAAAGAACTTTCTTATAATAACCTCGTAGACGTTGATGCAGCAGTACAACTGATCAATGAGTTTGGTGATAACAAGAGCGATATTGTTTTTGGTATTATCAAGCACACGAACGTTTGCGGTATCTCTGCAAGAGCTACGGTGAAAGAAGCATGGGACGCAGCGTTAGCAGGTGACCCTGAAAGTGCGTTTGGTGGTGTGATCGTTACTAACGGTACAGTAGACAAGGCAACTGCTGATGCAATCAACGAGATATTCTTTGAAGTATTAATAGCGCCGGCTTATACGGAAGAAGCATTACAGGTATTGAAAAGCAAAAAGAACAGGATACTGTTGCAACTGAAAAATATTGCACCTGCAGAAGGCAAGCAGTTTAAATCATTGCTAAACGGTACGCTTGTACAGGATGCAGATAAAGGTAACTATGCAGAGTGGAAAGAAGTAGGTGGCAGAACAGCCACTGAAGACGAGAGAGCAAACCTGACTTTTGCAAACATTGTTTGTAAGCATTTAAAGAGCAATGCTATTGCTTTGATCAAAGACCGTCAGTTGGTTGGCAAAGGTTGCGGACAAACAAGCCGTATCGATGCACTACGTCATTCTATAGAAAAAGCAAAACAATTCAAGTTTGACCTGAAAGGTGCGGTACTGGCATCAGACGCATTCTTCCCGTTCAATGATTGCGTGCAGATGGCACATGCGGAAGGTATTGAAGCATTCATTCAGCCAGGTGGTTCTATCCGCGACAAAGACAGCATTGACTATTGCGTAGAACACAAACTGGTAATGGTGATGACAGGCCTTAGGCATTTCAGACACTAGGCAAGTGCGAGGTACTAAGTACGAAGTGAATAAATAATAAAGCCCCGAAGTTTGTTACTTCGGGGCTTTGCATTTTATATCATCCCAGTCTCCTGACCTACTGTGTATCCACATCTTTTAGGAAGTTGAGCGCGAGTTTCCAACCTTCGAATCAGCTACCAACCGGCGCATGAAGACACGCGCCGGGGCTTTTGCCATTTAATTCAACAGCGCTTCAGAGGAGCGACAGCATAGGTCGCATACCTACGGCATGCCGAAGCCTGTGTATTTGGGAAGCTACCGATGTTTGATCCCTACGGGCTTTGCGTTTCAGACACAAAGACTTTTATAGAATCAGGTTAAGATCCCGTAGGGGGCGGATATTGGTAGTATATATATTTATCAGGTTCTTTTGCATGCCGTAGGTATGCAACTTGGTTATAAAAGATGTGGGTGCACAGTAGGTCTCCTGACTGGGATGTGATGGATCACCGACCAACGCTGTTCGACATCTTAGCGAAGCGCATGTCGAACCTAAATTAAGTGGATTTGTAATCCGCCTAATGCAGCAGGCAACTGGTTCGTGAGGACACGAACCAAGGCGAAAATATCATTATGCAGCCTTTCTTCATTATTTAGCCAGTCCTAGCGAGTAGCAGAATGAGTGACGTGTTAGAATATCTGTTCTTTGCCCACATTGGCATGGATCACTTTTTGAAAGATTGCGTATAAAGATGATGCGGAGATATGAATATAAAAAAGGAACTCATTTGAGTTCCTTTAAATCTTTTACTTGATTACATTTCCAAAAAGAAAGAGGCTTTATCAAGTCTATATAACGCAAATGTAAGAAGAAATGACGAAATTGCAAAGTATGAGATTAGAATTAAGGAATAAATATTTTTCAAGGCCGAGGTATAACAGATATCTAAATGCCACAGGAAATAATAACGTAAGAGCAAAAAAACTCTATAATGCAAATATACGGTTAGCACAAGCATTTCATCCTATTTTAAGTCAATTTGAGGTTGTTCTTAGAAATAGTCTTAACATAATCCTATCTACATATTTTGCTGATCCAGATTGGATTATCAATCAGAAAACTGGTTTTATGAGACATCCTACCTTGGCAAGCTCTAATTATTTCTTAAAGGGTTGTATTCAAAAAACGGAGGCGAAATTGTCGAGACGAGCCATTCCAGTAACAAGTGGTAAAATAATATCTGATCAAACCCTAGGATTTTGGTTGGCATTTTTCTTATCCCACCATTACTCATTGGTCGGAGGACAGCCAATACACATATTTGCATATAAACCAACAACAGAGAACAGAGCAAGTATTTACGATAAACTTGATGATATAAAAAACTTTAGAAATAGGGTTAATCATTGTGAACCCCTCTGTTTTAACGGACACCATATTGATTGCTCTTTAGCTTTAGATATCCGCACAAAACTTTACAATTTGATAAAATGGATAGACCCTAAAATGGTTCCTTTTTTTGAAAGTATTGACAATATTCAAAGTAAGGTAACTTACATAATGACAATATAGGTCCTATTAATAATTTCTAATCTCTTTTTTCAAACAAATATTTTTAGGATTGGTTATGCCCTAAAGGCATAACAGTAGAAAAAAGCTGAATAGCGTTTCTCGAGATGCAGTGAGTGACACAACAGAAGTTGAATAGAATTGCTACTACTGACTAAAAAATATTATTTTTCTCACTCGTCCTGGTCGGAGACTAAGACGAGTGCAAAGTTTTTAAATGAAAAATCCCGAAGTATGCTTACTTCGGGATTTTTATTATGACACATGGTGCTATTAATTTTTACATCGCACATCTAACACCGTACATAGAACTATTTATTCTTCTCCTGCCACATTTCATTAAACGTCTTCTGGCTGAAGTTCAATTCACTCCTATACGTTGTCCAGCCTTTAAAGACCTTGTTCACTACCCAGTTTTTCAATTTACCATTACCCGCATTCATCATCTTCCGGTTCATACTTGCTTGTCGCCATGCTTTCCAGGCAATACGTTCTGATAAAGAACTGTCGCCCTCTACTACGGCTTCATGCCTGTTTTCCAACAGCAGTTCATGTAGATTAATACGTACCGGGCAAACCTCTGTACAATTACCGCACAGGCTGGATGCGTAACTAAGATGTTTATATTCATTCAGCCCACGCAGGTGCGGAGTGATCACACTACCGATAGGTCCACTATATGTAGTGCCATATGCGTGACCGCCGATGTTTTTATAAACAGGACAAGCATTCAGACATGCGCCGCAACGGATGCAATACAATGCTTCACGTGTTTGCGGATTTTTCAAGAGGTTTGTTCTGCCATTGTCCAGCAAGATCACGTACATTTCTTCCGGGCCGTCTGTTTCACCGGGCTGCTTAGGGCCGGAAAGAACGGTATTATATACAGTTACCTTTTGGCCAGTGCCATACGTTGCCAGCAAAGGCCAGAACAGGCTAAGATCAGTCAGCGAAGGAATTACTTTCTCTATACCAACAATAACAATATGCGTTTTGGGGAAGGCGGTACTTAGCCTGGCGTTACCTTCGTTCTCCGTAACGGCTACACCACCAATATCAGCAATAATAAAGTTAGCACCGGTAACGCCTACCTCAGCCTGTATATATTTTTCACGAAGTTTTTGACGTGCAACAAGTGTCAGTTGCTCAGGTGTAAGCCCCGGTTGTGTGCCTAGCTTTTCAGTAAACAATTTCGCTACATCTTCCTTGCTCTTGTGCATAGCTGGTGTAACAATGTGGTAAGGCGGTTCCTCATCCAATTGTTGTATATATTCGCCAAGATCAGTTTCTATACTTTCAATGCCCTTGCTTTCCAGGTAGTGATTCAGGTGTACCTCTTCCGTAACCATGCTCTTACTTTTCACCACCGTCTTGCAATTCTTCTCTGCGCAGATCTTTCCTATCTCATCCAGCGCTTGTTGCGCATCTTCTGCCCAGATCACCTTTGCGCCACGCTTTGTTATCTGTAGTTCAAACTCTTCCAGTTGCTGGTCCAGTGTTTCTATTGCGCGCCATTTAATGTTCTTTGCATGTTCGCGTGCCTGCATTACATCCGCAAACTGTTGCTTACCCTGTGGCACAACAGCGTTGTACCTGCTTATATTGAAATTTATCTTACGTCTGTGTTCAAGATCATTTGCTTTGATCGTACTTTTTGCAATAAAGCTCGCTGCTGTCTCTTTCATCTGCCAGTTTTGAAAATGGTAATCAATAACAAAATCAGGCCAAAGATACTGCTCTCCTGCGTTACCAGCCCAGCTTTGTTAGGAGTAAAAGCGACCCGCTGGCAATAATGATCCACAATGCCACGCCTAATACAAATGGCCTCAGGCCTATTTTCTTTATTTGCGCTATGGTGAGAGAACTGCCGATAATGAACAAAGAGACAACCAGCAGCCGCTGTGCTATCAACACCAATACATGGCTTGATTGTGCAATTACTGGTACGTAGCTGTTTAATAACACTGCAACGATGTAGAAAAAGATGAACCACGGTGCAACAAAAGACTTCCCATTTTTACGGAAAAAAAAGATCGTTAGCAAAGAAACAGGGATGATCCATAAAGCGCGGGTCAGCTTTACCAGTGTAGCTATTTTCAGCGCTTCATCTCCATACGCAGCAGCAGCACCTACTACAGAGCTGGTATCGTGAATGGCAATGGCGCACCATAAGCCAAATGTATGTTGTGATAAATGAAAGTAATGACCGAGGAATGGGAATATGATCAAGGCGAGCGCATTCAACAAAAAGACAATGCCCATGGAAACAGAAATTTCTTTATCGCTCGCATCTATCAACGGGGCAATAGTAGCAATAGCGCTGCCACCACAAATAGCGGTACCGGATGAAATAAGATGTGTTGTTTTCTTATTAATGTGTAAGCTGCGGGCGATAAGAAACCCTGCACTGATGGTTACAGCTATCGTAACAATGGTAAGTGCAACGCCATCTTTGCCTGTTTGTATTACTTCGTGCATATTCATCCCAAATCCTAACCCGATTACAGAAGCCTTTAATAAAAAGCCGGAAAGCTTGGACGGAACAAAAGACACACCTCCGGTCAATAAAGTAAAAAGAAATCCGGCCATTAAGGCCAGCGGCGCAGTGATCAATCCTAACGCACAACCTATTGCTAAAACAATAAACAAAGTATTTTTTCCTGCCTGCATAATCCGTTGATTTATGTAGCAAAGCTCATACGCCTTGTGCAGAAAGTACCATAACTAAAAGTTATCGTGCATTACTGTAGTTTATGCTGGCGCTATTAAGTTGGGAGTGGTCAGCTTTCTCAAAAGAAAAAAAGATATTCCATATCTCACTCAAAAGGGTAATAAAACCATGCTTTTACAGATATGGAATATCTGGCTGTTTGTTAAGTAAAGCGATAAGAGAGTAGCTCACTTTGGCGCACTTTTTTTAATTTCTTTTCTGTTAAGCGCTTCTATGCTGGCGCTTGCAAAAGCGCATGAAAAGTGAGGATAGCGCAGAAGGTTGTCCCTGCGTATGCACGAACTGTAACATACGGTTGATGCGAAGGTCTTTTATTTCAATCACCTGCAGGGTGCCTGCTTTTATCTCGTTTAACACTGCATAAATGGAGATGAAAGCATACGCATTTGAGTGAAGCAGGTATTGTTTAATACCTTCTGTAGTGCCAAGGCGAAGAATAATATTCAGGTCGTCTGGTTTAATGCGCTGCTGCTGCAATGCCTGTTGTAAGATCTCTAAAGTGCCTGAACCGAACTCGCGTACAACCAGCGGTAACTTTACCAGTTGCTGTAGTGTTATTTCTTCTTTCTGCTTTTGCTTCTTACTGGTATTGGTTACAAGTACCAGCTCGTCTTCCGCAAAAGGTGCGTAATGCAGGAATGATTTTTTAGAAGAACCTTCAACAATAGCTATATCTATTTTATCATCCTGCAACTGTTGTTCTATATATTCAGAATTGCCATCTATAACAGAGATGCGGACCGTATTATGTTTTTGTGAGAACTCGGCAAGTATAGCAGGTAAAATATATTGTGAAATAGTTGTACTGGCCCCGATACGCAAACTGCCTGCTGCTTTGCCTTTCAGTTGTGCCAATTCAAACTCCAGCTCACCATAGATAGAAAAGATCCGTTTGCATGAGTCTGCCAGTATTTTACCGGCAGCAGTCAACTCAATGACTTTGCCATTGCGCTCAATCAATGTCTGCCCTAGCTGGCTTTCCAGTTCATGTATATGTTTGGTAACGGCAGGTTGTGTAATAAACAGTTCCTGTGCAGCTTTAGTAAAGCTGAGTTTGTTTGCAACGGTATAAAAAACTTTTAACCTGAAATCAAACATGCTTATTCATTGTTTTCTGCCATGTATTTTGCAGTAGCGTCCAGCGTATTATAAAAATCTTCACCGTACTTTCTTATCAGTGCCTCTTTCAGGAATACATATGCAGGCACTTTTAATTGCTTGCCTAATCTACAGGCAGCTTTACAGAGGTCTTCGCGTGGCTCGTAGTTTACATATTCTAAATCCTCATCTACGGTGCTTTTGCTGATCTTAATAGGAAAGAGGTGGCAACTGATCGGTTTTTTCCAGCTTACTCTTCCTTCGAGGTAGGCCTTTTCAATTGCACATTTGATGATATTATTTTCATCCCGGAATGCGTAAGCACAAATAGCGCCATTGATGGTTGGCGTTACCCAGCCGAAATAAGGATCGTACACATACTTTCCCTGTTTTTTTATTTCAGCCTTGCCCTCCTCCGTCATGTACTCTTCTACAATGTCATAATAATTGATCAGGTGTTCCATTTCCTCATGCTGCAACGGCGCACCTGCATCACCATCTTCGCAGCAACCGCCTTTGCATTTATTCAGGTCGCAGACAAACTGCTCCTGCACCACCTCATCGCTGATAAGCACTTGATCAATTACAATCATTATTCTCAAAGTTTAAAGCACAAAGGTAGCAAATTGAGAGGCGATTTGAAATTTGAGATTTTGGATTGAAATTGTTGAATGGTTACATGGTTAAATTGTTGAATTTGTAAGGTTTATAAAGTAGATGGAGTTTATAAGGGAGAGTGGGGAGTTGCCAGTTGTGAGTAAGCCCATTCACGATTGCCGTCTCACGACTCGCGCATAATCTCATCTGTAACCTTTGTGATACAATAACGCAGAGATCGTAAAGGGCACAGAGAAGAAACCGGTCATTTAAATGCAGAAAAAGAACAATTTAACCATTAAACAATGTAACCCTATAGCAATACAACAATTCTTATATTTACTCTATGAGAAAAATTGCACTATCTGTGCTACTCGCTTCCTCCCTTGGAGCAGTGGCACAACAGCCGGGAACGGCAGACTCTGTTTTTATCAGGAAAGTAGCCAACAATATTTTAGTAGACAGAACAATGTATAGCAACCTGCACTACCTGACCAAGCAAATTGGTGGCAGGCTGGCGGGGTCTCCACAAATGGTAATGGCAGAAAAATGGGGTGAGAAAGCCATGCAGGCAGCAGGGGCCGACAAAGTAGAACTACAGGAATGTATGGTGCCACATTGGGTAAGAGGGGGCAAAGACAAAGCCATTGTTTCCTTCTCAGACAAAGGAAAGAGACTATCTAAAAATATAGAAGTGCTTGCGTTGGGCAATTCTTTAGGTTCTGGCGCTAAGGGTGTAAAGGCACCGGTTATAGAGGTTCATTCATTCGATGAACTGGAACAGCAAAAGAATAACATTAAAGGGAAGATTGTGTTTTATAATGTGCCTTTTGAAGAAACGTTTGTAGAAACATTCCAGGCATATGGCAAAAATGTAAAATATCGCGGACAGGGCGCAAGCCGTGCTGCCAAATATGGTGCAGTAGCGGTGCTGATCAGGTCTATGTCGCACTCGGTAGACAATCATCCACATACCGGTGCAATGGGCTACGACACGGCATATCCTAAAATTCCTGCGGCAGCAGTAGGTCTGCGTGATGTAGAATGGCTGGATTCTTTGTATCAAAAACAGCAGGGGGTAGAGGCGCAGCTCTTTACTTATGGAAAAATGTTGCCGGACACAATCGGGCATAGTGTAATAGGTGAACTGACAGGGAGCGATTTTCCTAACCAGGTCATCACTGTAGGCGGGCACCTGGATAGCTGGGATGTAAATGAAGGAGCCAATGATGATGGTACTGGTGTTGTGCAGACAATAGAAGTATTACGTGCTTTTAAAGCAATGGGTTTTAAACCAAAGCACACCATTCGCTTTGTATTGTTTGCAAACGAAGAGAACGGTAGTCGTGGCGGTAAGAAATATGCAGAAACGGGCAAGGCAAAAGGTGAACAACACATTTTTGCTTTAGAAAGTGATGAAGGCGGCTTTACGCCGCGTGGCTTTGGTTTCACCGTTCCGGATAAGTCATGGGAAAAAATACAGGCATGGAAGCCATTGTTTACGCCGTACTATGGAGACCAGTTTACCAGAGGTGGCGGTGGTACAGATATAGAACCACTAGCGGCAGCAATGGGCACGCCAATGGCCGGGTTACGTCCGGATAGTCAGCGCTATTTTGATATACACCACTCTGCCAACGATGTGCTGGAGAATGTAAATATCCGTGAAGTAAAACTGGGTGCGATAAACATGGCGGCTTTATTATATCTTGTAGATCAATACGGATTATAATATCTAACCATTTACAATATGAATACTCCCAACACGGTAAAGAAAAAAAAGAAATGGCTGTCCAGAGTGGTGATCATATTTATTTTATTGTTGAGTAGTTTTTTGTACGGACGTTATTACTTTGTAGTAGGAAGAGGCGTTAACGCAGGTGTACTAAACTACTTCATATACAAAGGTTATGTTTTTAAAACTTATGAAGGAAAAATGATCCTTAGTGGGTTTAAGGCAAACATCCAGAGTAATGAATTTGAGTTTAGTGTAGTCGATGAACATGTGGCTAAAATACTTTCTGATAATGCGGGGCGTGAAATAAGAGTACATTATAAAGAATATTTAGGAGCATTGCCATGGAGAGGCATGCAGCGAAAAATTGTAGACAGTGTTCTTCAGGTAAGCGTAGCAACTGGTGAAACGATCATTAGCCCCAAGTGAGGAAATGTATGATGTTAGATGTACGATGTAAAAAAGAAAGTACGAATTACGAAGTACAAAGTACGAAATAGGGTTTGTGTACGCTGAGTGCAAGTCCGAATGGCTTACATCAATAGTCTTTGGTAACGCCTTTGGCTAATATATAATAAAAAAAAGAGGTCCACTTTTCAAAAGTGGACCTCTTTTTTTTTACCCGGCGATAAGCATTCACGATTGCCGGTTTACAACTCACACTTCATCGTACCAATACCGTCGTCCCTTTCTGTGTTACAGATCGCCCTTGCTTAGTCTTATAAGAGAGCACCCATACATAAGTGCCTAGTGGTTGCAATGCACCATTATAAAATCCATTCCACCCCTTTTCCATATCCCTGCCTTGGAATACAATTTCACCCAGCCTGTTGAAGACGGTGAAAACATAATCAGAAACGAAACCATAGTTGCCTCTTGGGCGAAGTACATCATTCCGCAGATCATTGTTAGGTGTAAAGGCCGTTGGAACTAAAATTGTATCACATGGCAATGTCCCGGTTTGTGCATAAGAAAGGTCTGTTTTGAAAGAATCCAGCAGGCAACCGGTGTTGTTGTTTACATACACATTGTACATGCCCGGCAATAGTTTTACCTCATTTCCTGAGAAATAAGACGTGCCGTTTATTATAAATTGATAAGGGAACTCTGGGCCAGTCAGGATCACTTGCAGCGAAGCACGCTCGTCTACAAAGCAAACAGGCGTTTTACTGGTCTTTGTGATACCCGGTTTTACAACAGTGAATTGTTTTAATGTAGTCGACGTGTCCCACAGGCAGCCGTAGCTGTCTTTTATACGTACTGCATAGTCGCCTGCTGCAAGGTTGTAAATATTCGCATCAGGAATAAACGCCGCGTTGTTATAGCTGAACGTATAAGGGAATGCACCATTGTCTACACGCACTTTTATTGAGCCATTATTTCTATTGTAGCAATCCACTTCTTTATTGGTAAAACTGACATCAGGTTTTTGTGTTGTTGTTTTAACCGTTGTAACAGATGTGTCAAACGGGCAACCGCTATACATAAAAGTGATCTTATTCAGCCCCTCGTTTACGTTTGTAAACAAGGTGGTAGTTTGTGGAGCGCCATTGTTTAGCTGATAATCTGTTCCTGTTTTTCCCGGTTGCAATACTACTTCGATACTGCCTTTTCTGTCACAAATAACAGGCGTCAGCTTTAACTCTTTTATGGGAGATGGCAGGTTAACGATGGAAATGCTTGCACTTGTATCCGATGTGCAATTATTCAAATCTTTTAAATTGAAATTGTACAGACCACTCACCAGGTTGCTAAACGCTTTATTGGTTGTAGGTGTACCGTTATTCATGGTGAACGTAACCGGGCCGGCATTTGCTTTCATAGCAAACGTAATAGAGCCTGTTGCACTATTGCAATAAGATGGTGTAACGGTGATCGCGTCAACCTGTAGCTTGTTCTCTATGCGTCCTACCGTAACAGGAATAGTGTCCACAACACAATGGTTTTTATCTGCGACAAATAATTTATAATCACTGCTGTTCAAATCTTTTACAGTTGCGCCGGATGGATTATTGGTACTATTGAAAATGTCAAAAGTGTATGGTTGATTTTGCCCGGAGATAGTAGCTGTTACGGTACCATTGTTCAGCGTCCAGCAGGTAGCTGCTGTAGAGCTGACTGTTGTCACAGGCCTCACGCGTCGATATTGTATGGTGGCTGTAGTATCCCATACACATCCACCTTTGTCTTTTATCGAATATGTGTACGTGCCGTTTGTCAGTGAAGAAAATATGGTGCCGCTAGCCGGGGTGCCGTTTGCAGAAATAGTAAAAGGCGAATATTTGCCTGTAATAGTAAATCGGATTGCGCCGTCAGTCGTATTAAAGCATGTAGGTGTATCTGCTGAAATGGTTATAGATGGGCGCTCAGGTATTTCCTTTTTTACCTCTATGAGTGTATCGAAGCGGCAGTTGTTAACGAAAAGGCTTACTGTGTAGGTCTTGGCTTTTAAAAGTGCGAAAGTGCTGTTGTATGTATCCGGGCCATTATCCAACTTCAGGCGCGTAACACTATTGTTATACGTAAGCGTAATGCTACCTAAGTCACAGATTTCAGGAGTAGTCGTAAATGATTGTAATGGGTTTGGTGGTGTATAAGAAACAATCTCGAAAGAAGAGTCTAGCGTACAGCCAATATTTGTGATTGCATGTACCTGGTATATTTTCGCAGCCAATTTAGTAAATGAATTTCCCATTACGGGTGAAGCATTGTCCAACGCATAGCGCATGGGTGTATTCCCAATAGTTGATTGTAGTGTAACTGAGCCAACGCCACTTGCACATGTATCAGGTACGGGCGTAATAAGTAAATCTGGCTTTGGGCCTTTTATTAAAGTTGCGCTGGTGTCTTTAAAACAACCATTAGAGGATGTTACCTTAATCGAATATGTGCCTTCTATTAATGACGGAAATATGCCTGTGCTATTGGTTGTATTGCCATTTAGGGAATAGGATAAAGTTGCGTTTTGAGCTGCTGTCCCTGATTTTACAGTAATGTTCCCCGACGTGTTTCCAGGAGTGCAAATATGGGTTAGAAACAAGCTATCTATGTTTACCCCTTCGTTGTATCCATTCTCTGTAATACTGGCCGCGTCAAAAATTGTAATATTTTGGGGGACAACACATTTAGGTGTACTACTCACAGTCTTATTTATCATGTCTATTTCATATAGACTGTTTGTTATTCCATACACTTTGTTGCTGTTGCAGCCAGCAGGTACATTTACAAGGCCGAAGAAACTGTTGCCAGAAGTGGGTATATACACGAAGCTTTTCGAAGGGTCATTCAGATTGATCTCTACAATGCCATTTCCGGTTGCCATGTACATTTTTTTATTATAGAAAAACAGGTCTCCTGAAGGGTAATAGAAACCCGGTTTTCCAAGGTTCACCCGCGTGCCATCATGTGGATCGATTCTTACTATACCATTATCAAAAATATACAACATGCCAGCTTCATCTACAGTCATAGCGTTAGAAGCAGCAGAATTGGTAATAAACTTGCAGGATGCTGGTTGATTCATGACCATGCTATACAATTGCCCGTTTGTGTTTAAGACATATAAAGTGTCTTTGTATAATGCAATAGAAAAAGCATTACCGAACGCATTACCCCAATCATTTATTGGTGTAAATGTGCAATTATCAATGTCCATGTTATAAAGTAAGCCGCTTTGGTCGCACACTACGACCTTTTGTGCATGAGAAGCAGTTGTAAAAGCGAGACACAAAAAAAGTAGGAAGCCTTTAAAACTATGTTTTTTTAAGGAGTGCAAAGCTGTTAGTCTTATTTCGTTTTGTAAGAATGAATGCTAAATTACCAGCGTTTATGTTAACTAAATAAGAAATAATGCTAAACGGCCAGTAACAAAAAGATAGCGGGGCGCTTGTGTATATCCACTTCCAAATCCTTCCATTTCTTAATGCTTTTAGTCTGAATGCTTTCTGTAGGAGCAGTAATATCTACCGCTATACAGAAGCGCGTTTCAGGCTTGCAGGTCTGAATAATTTCTTTGATAAGCGGGTTGTTGCGATAAGGTGTTTCTATAAAGATCTGCGTGCAATTGTTCTTTGAAGACTCTGCCTCCAGGTCACGTATTGCTTTTTTCCGGGCTACACTATCTATAGGTAAGTAGCCATGAAACTGGAAACGTTGCCCATTCATACCACTTGCCATTAATGCTAATAGGATAGAGCTTGGGCCAACCAGGGGGTGAATAGTTGCATTTAAATCCTGTGCAGCCATTACCAATATCTGGCCCGGGTCTGCCACGCCCGGACAACCAGCTTCGCTGATAATACCGATTGTTTTCCCAGCTTTTAGCTGCTGTATAAAATTTGCTTTTACCTCATCTTCCGCTTTGTGAATAGCAAACCATTGGTAATTGTCAATGACCATTTCTTTCCAAAGCTTTTTCAAAAAGCGTCTTGCAGTCTTCTCATTTTCTACAAAAAACACCTCGCATTGCTGAATAGCAGGTAGCAAATAGGAGGGCAATGCCTGTAACGCATTTTCGTCATCGTGCAAAACGGTTGGAATAAGATATACAGACATAAAAATTTGAGATTTAGAATTTGAGATGGCTATATTGTTGGATGGTATCCTAACAATGCAGCAATACAACAATGTAACAATTAAGCTTCTTTCATTTCTTGCCAATCATTTATCTGGCGCATGCTTAACGTAGCTGCAATAACTGCATAAGCTGGTGCTAAGACCCAACCGATAACCGGTAACAAGTGCATCAGGTAAAAGATAAGACCATTGCCTATTGCCAGCCCTTTATGATGGTTGACAAAGAAAATACTTTCCGTCGGGTTCAGTTTTCTTCTTTCGCAACTATAGTCGATCATGGAAAACCCATAATAATAGCACTCATTGGTTAGTGCCAGTACCGGCGTTACCCAGCCAACAACGGGTATAATAGATAAAAGAACGATCGTAAGGCTATATACCGTTTGCCACAACGCATTGCGCAAGGAAAGCTTAATACCTCTTACAATATCGCTCGCCAGTTGTTTAAAACTAAAAGGATACTCTTTACCCTCTATTATTGCCTCTGTTTTCTCGCTTAGATACGCAAATACCGGGGAGCCGATGATCAGCCATACATATTTGAATAAGGAGAAATACAACAGCATCTGCACAATCCAAAAGGCAAAGCCGGCTAATGCAAACAGGAAACCCAGCAAACCGCTTTGCATACGGTCTATCCAGTTCTTTAATCCTGTTTTAAAACTTAACCATTCAATAAACTGGCTGCTTGTTTTTCCAAAATAATACATACTTATCATAAACAGTATGGCGTACACAATGCCCGGAATAATAATCCATTTCCAGAGTTTGTATTTTTGGATAAATTGGTGAGCCTGGATATATGATTGAATAGCGATTACGAGTTCTTTTAGCACCGGGGTCCTTTTTTAAAACAGTTTAAAGAAAAAATATTGACACAAAAGAAAGCCAGCAACACGCAAGCTTCAAATAATTTCGCTGATTGGCAAAAATTAAACCATTTATTTTACCAGCAAAAAGATGTTGTAACTATTGCCCGGCAATTACTTGGTAAAATATTGGTTACAAAATTTAATGGTGTGCTTACCGCTGCCAGGATTGTGGAGACAGAAGCATATAATGGAGTGGTAGACAAGGCTTCTCACGCTTATGGTGGCAGGCGTACGGATAGAACGGAAATTATGTATCACGCAGGAGGCGCTGCTTACGTCTACCTGTGTTATGGTATTCATCATCTTTTTAATGTTGTGACTAATATAGAAGGCACACCGCACGCTGTACTGGTAAGAGGGGCAGAGCCATTGATAGGCGTTGAGCAGATGCTGCTTCGCACCAAAAAAGAACATGCAGATAATACGCTGACCAGGGGGCCGGGGAATGTGTCTAAAGCATTGGGTATTTATAAGCAACATACAGGCATCAGCCTGCTGGAAGAGCAGATATGGATAGCAACAGATGGGTTTAGTTATCCCAAAAATAAAATACTTGCCACACCACGTATCGGTGTAGATTATGCAGCCGAAGATGCATTGCTACCTTATCGTTTTATCGTAAAAGACAACCCGTTTGTAAGTGGCAAAAAAGCAAAAGATTAGAATTTAGGACAAGGAAGGCTTTTCCTGTCGGATGGACGATGCGTGTAGATCAATGATATTTCCATGCCACCCCTGCCATTCGAGCCGGTTTTTAGCTTAGACGTATTTACGTCATAAGTTACACCTAACCTGAAATCAGCTACTTCCAATCCAATGTATGGAATAATTGCATCTTTCATACGCATCCAGCCACCAAAGTAAAAGCTTACTGGTTTTTCCATTGTCTCGCTACCAGCTTCCACTTGTAATGCACCACCAATTAATGTTTCGTTGGCCTTGGCTTGTGAGCTGGTCATTGCACTCAGGTGTAATGTAGTAGTGTAGCCAACAGGGAAATAGCCGCCAGCCTGGAATGTTACACGCGGATCAAGCAGGTATAGCGCTCCTGTAAATTGTTGCTTGGGCCTGTTTATGTGGTAAACACTTACACCCGCATAGAAGTTGTTGCGGTCTGAGGTGCTGGCAGAATATAATAAACCTGCATTCAGGTCAAAGTAGTTAGACTTCAGCGTACTGCCGTTGAATATTTCTGAAGATACACCTGTAAAGCCCGATGTAGTTAGCTGGTCTTCAAATTTCAGTTCGCTTGTATTGATCATCATATTGGCATACGTAGCCTGGAAGCCAAGGCTCAACTGTTGGTAGCCATCTTCATCCAGTCCCTTGTGGTATGCTGTAGATAATGAGAAGTAATTGAACGCTACCGCGCCGTTCGCACTCTTATCTGTAAAACCCATACCGCCAAGCCCCCATCGGTCGTTATCTGCTATATGATCTTGCATAATGGGCGCATCTACAGATAATGTAGCTGTCTGGTATGCCCTGTTAATTGTAGGCCATTGGTTACGGTAATTGCCTGCTGCACGGAGTGTACCATCAAATTTGCCCGTAAACGCAGGGTTAAGCGTTAGCGGCGATGCAAAGAATTGAGAAAAGTGAGGGTCCTGTGCAAACGTATGGTTGGCAAGGATTAAGAGCACACAAGTGATTAGAGTTAACTTTCTCATTTTTGTTAGTGGTAACAGCGTTTATACCTCGTAATGGATAGGGGTTGAGCTATCCTCGCTGCATTTGATTGTAAAATTTATTGTTAAGACTGCGCTTTTGAGCCAAATGCGAGATCTCCGGCGTCGCCCAAACCAGGCACAATATAGCCCTTTGCTGTTAATTCATCGTCAATATCGCCACACCAGATCTTTATATCTTCCCCACACTCACGTATCACATATTCTATACCTACTGAAGCCGCAATAGCAGCCACAACGTGTATTTCTGCAGGCGTACCCTGGTTTTGCATTTCTGCAATACTTTTTACAAGCGAAGCGCCTGTTGCCAGCATAGGGTCGCTAATGATCACAATACGTCCTTCCAGGGAAGGGCTGCTCATATATTCAAGGCTTATTTCAAACGATCCGTCACGGTGGTGCTTTCTATATGCGGATACAAAAGCGTTATCTGCTTTGTCAAAGTAATTCAGCAAACCCTGGTGCATAGGCAATCCCGCACGCAGAATGGTTGCAAGAACAGGCTGCACCTTCAGTTGCTTACTGGTATGGCTGCCAAGCGGCGTCTCTACCTCTACTTCATGCCATGGCAATTGCTTACTGATCTCGTAGCCGGCTACCTCGCCTATACGCTCCAGGTTACGTCTGAAACGCATGCGGTCGTTCTGCACGTCTACATTTCTCAATTCACTTACCCAGTTACTTACCAGGCTATGTTCGGCACTTAGATTAATAACCATAATTCAAAAGCAATTTCTGATTGTTGTTAGAAGGTTGCAAATTTGCGATGCAAAAGTAAGCAGAATAATGGTGGTTTTATGGCCGCTAAAAAAATAGAACAATGATATATAGAGCAATTGGTTTAATGAGTGGTTCCTCCCTGGATGGATTGGACATTGTATTTGCAGAGTTTGAAGAATCTGCCCGTAAATGGGGATACACCATTATGGCAGCAGATTGTTATGAATACAGCGCTGAGTGGCAACAGAAACTGGCAAATGCAATCCATTTAAATGCTTATGAATACCAGTTGTTACATGCAGAATATGGACGGTATGTGGGTGAGCAGGTAAATAAATTTATAGAAGCGCATGGCCTGGAACACAAGGTGCAACTCATTGCCTCTCATGGACATACTACCTTTCATGCACCACATTTGGACATGACAGCCCAGTTGGGAGATGGCGCCGCTATAGCAGCCGTAACAGGAATAAATGTGGTGAGCGACCTGCGGGCTATGGATGTAGCCCTTGGCGGGCAAGGCGCACCAATAGTGCCGATGGGAGAAAAATTATTATTTGGTAATTTTTCGCACCTGCTGAACATAGGGGGTATTGCCAATATTTCTCTCACAAAAGATAATGAGTATGTCGCATTTGATATTTGCCCTGCCAATCGCGTGCTGAATATGCTGATGGAGCAGGTTGGTAAATCTTACGATGAAAATGGTGCAATGGCTGCAACAGGCCAGATTCACACACCATTATTGACAAAATTGAATGCTCTTGATTATTATAAACAACCATTTCCAAAATCATTGGCCAATGATTTTGGCGTAGAAATAGTTTACCCGCTGATCCAGTCATTCAACCTGCCGTTGCAGGACGCATTACGCACCTATGTTGAGCATATTGCGCAACAGCTAAGTTATGCCTGCGGACAGTTCATTAAAGGCGAGCCTGTAGAAAGTACCATGCTGGTAACAGGTGGCGGGGCATTAAACAACTTCCTGATACAACGTATTGCTACAAATCTTAAAAGCTGGAATATTACACCGGAAGTGCCGGAAGATACGCTGGTGAAATATAAAGAAGCTTTGATCATGGGACTGTTGGGAATTTTGCGCTGGCGCGAAGAAAACACAGTCTTAAATTCTGTAACAGGTGCGAGCCGCAGTAGCATTGGCGGTGCTGTATGGATAGGGCAGGAAGCGTAAGTATGTAGTGATGTACGATGTTAGATGTATGGTGTGAAGGGGGTAATTGCTATATGGTTATATGGTTAAATTGTTTTTCAACAACTTTGTAATTTTCACCATTCACTATTGACAGTTCACCATAACCCTTAATTTTAATACAATGAAAAAAATACTCTTATTGCTGATCATTGCTGCCGGCTTTGCTGCTTGTGGTGGTAATGATAAAGTGTCTAAAAAGCTGGACGATAAAGCTTATAAAGAACAAAAAGACGGATTAGCAGAAAAGGAAAGAAGATCGCCTTTGGCATTCCTGACCGTGACAAGTTCTGATCGCAGGAATATCTGGGGACAGACGGTGGTAAAAGGGGAAATACGCAACACGGCTTCTATCTGTTCTTACAAAGATGTACGTCTGAAATTGTTGTACTACGGAAAAGAAGGTAAGCAAGTAGCAAACCATGAAGATGTGTACGAAGACGTGATTGCTCCGGGTGGTTCCAATAGGTTTAAAGCAAAGTTCAAAACACCAAGAGGAACAGATAGTGTAGCTGTATCCATTATGAGTGCAGTGGTAGTAAAGTGATCTGCTACGGAGACACAAAGGCAAGAAGTAACACAAAGCTTTTTTGAATAACTAAACAAATGGCGCATAGAATTTCTATGTGCCATTTGTGTATAATAGATTATAAATTTTGCGGTGGCCCTGCCTGCGTAATGTAATACTCGCCGAATTTCAAAAGGCTTAATAATTGCTCAATCGATACAGATAACTCTGATTGATTACACCAATACCCATCTATTTCTCCATACCTATGATATTGAGAAATATTGAAACCGTCTTCAATATCATTATACCAAATAACCCTGCGCCCACAAATAGCAACTACCCAAAAGCCTCCGCTTTCTTTACCATAGGTACTTTCCTGCCATTTCTCTGGTATAATACGGATAAGTTTCCAGAAGTTCTCAAGCTCCCCATAAAGGTCTTTTTCAGTTGTGATGACTATGTCATACAATTCATCAAATGATATAGGTGTCCACATATTTAGTAAATCATCTTCAATTAAATAATCTCTGCGGCTCTGCGGTGAATCCTACCTCACAAACTCAAACCGATCTCCATCAAACAAACCTTTGTCGCTCAACTTTAAATGCGGTATTACCAACAGCGCCATGAAGCTAAGTGTCATAAAAGGTGCGCCGAGCGGTGAGCCGAGCGACTTTGCCATTTTATCTATAGCAGTATAGTCTTCTGCTACCTTGTAGCCATCTTCTGCGCTCATTAGCCCGGCAATAGGGAGTGCCAGTACTTGCGCTTCATTCCCCTTTACGCAACTAACGCCACCTTGCTGCTCAATTACCAGGTTAATAGCTTTAGCTATACTTTCATCATCAGCGCCAACAGCTATAATGTTATGGCTATCGTGTGCCACACTTGATGCAATCGCACCAGTTTGAATACCAAAATTTTTGATCCACGCAATAGCCGGAGCAGCCTGGTAATAGCGGTTGACCACCACCACCTTCAATATGTCGCGTGCAGTATCAGCTACTATATGATTGTGTGCCACCAATGGCGTAAACAATAATTTATTAGTGATCAGTTGTCCATCTAAAGCCTCTATAACGGGAATTTCTTTTTCTCCAGAATAAGGAACAGCTAAGTCACTTGTACTAATAGGGGCACAATCAAATTGATTGATTGGAGTTGTGTGCGTAGACGCAATATTCGTCTTCCCGTTTTCAGCTACAAGGTTGCCATTGATATACGTTGCTTCTACAGTAAAATCAACCAGGTCTTTTACCAGTATAAAGTCTGCTGCATCACCTTTGCGTAGCATACCCACATCCAGTTTGTAATGTAAAACCGGGTTAATGCATGCTGCACGCACAATATTAAACAAGTCGATTTTTTTTGCTGCAGCGCGGGCGCAAAGTTGATCAATATGGCCTGCTGCAAGGCTATCCGGATGCTTATCGTCACTACAGAACATAATCTGCTCAGGGAATTCATGTAACAGGTTGATGAGCGCTTCAAAATTTTTCGCCGCGCTGCCTTCGCGGATAAGGATATGCATGCCATAACCGATCTTTTCACGCGCCTCTTCTTCTGTAAAACATTCATGATCGGTGGAAATACCAGCGTCAATGTATTGCTTCGCTTCCGCGCCTCTCAGCCCCGGAGCATGCCCATCTACTACTTTGCCAAACTCATGAGCGGCCTGTATTTTCTTCATCACTTCCTCATCCTGCATCAGCACACCGGGAAAGTTCATCATTTCACTCAGGTACTTTACATCATCCGAAGCCAGCAATGTACGCACGTCATTACTATCCAGCGTAGCGCCGGCTGTCTCAAACACCGTTGCAGGAACGCAGCTAGGCGCGCCAAAGTTGAACTTGAAAGGTACCTGCTTGCCATTTTCAATCATAAAACGAACGCCATCCATACCGCAGACATTGGCTATTTCATGTGGATCGCTGATAGAAGATACCGTACCATGTACAACAGCCAGCCTCGCAAACTCCACAGGCGTTAGCATACTACTCTCTACATGTACGTGGCTATCTATAAAACCAGGTAATATATAGTGATTATTCAAAATGGATGTTACCTGCTCTATATTGGAGATCTTGCCATTCTCTACCGTCACTTTTGCCGGGTAAACACTTTTTTTCCAATAATCAACCAGGTTGCCTTCTATAACCAGTGCATTTGCCATAAAATATTATTCTACCTGCAAAGTAGTCACTTTGGGAAAAAGGGCGAAAACGGAGCATAGAAATAACCAAAAAAGCCCCCGGAAGGGCTTTAGCGGGGGTAAAAATGCTTATCTCAAAGCAGTTTTTATTGGTTAAGGGTGAAAATGGGGTACACGTTTCTGGGTGATTTGATAGGTAGCAGCAGCCAAAACGAAAATTTTACAGCATACAGGAATAAAAATCCCGCCTTAAAAGGGGCGGGATTCTTGTTCAGTTGCAAAGTGTGTAATTTTTCCTTTGAAAGTACTTTGGGATACTTATTAGGGTTCCAAAAGCATTTCGCTTTCAAAGGTCTTTCTGATATTGGATTCGAAAACGGGGGTTAAAGCGTTTCTTGCGTAAAAGTAAGTGGATATGTGAAAAAAGAAATATGTATTCGGACTTTGGAATGCTCAAATCGGACACAAAATGACTAATTGGAGTATTAATGAGAATACAGTAAATGTGCTACAATGTGTAGTTTATATACTACAAATCATTGTCTTTCAATAAATCAGGTCGTTTTTCTTTCGTTCTTTCCAAAGATTGGGTATATCGCCAATCGTCAATTTTTTTGTGGTCACCTGACAATAATGCTTCAGGAACAGTAAGCCCTTTGAACTCTACGGGACGGGTATAAACGGGTGGGGCCAGCAGGTTATCCTGGAAAGAGTCGAACAGGGCGGAAGTCTCATCATTCAGCACACCAGGCAGTAAACGTCCGATAGCATCAACTACAATAGCCGCGGCCAATTCGCCACCACTTAGTACAAAATCTCCAACAGAGATCTCTTTGGTAACATATAAATCCCGGATACGCTGATCTATGCCTTTGTAATGCCCGCAAATAATAAGCAGGTTTTCAGCCATAGAGAGCCTGTTTGCAGTTTTTTGGTTAAATGTATCTCCATCAGGCGTCATATAAATTATTTCATCATATGACTGATCCTTTTGCAATTCTTCGATGGCTTTTGACAACGGCTCGCACATCATAACCATTCCGGCGCCACCACCATACTGATAATCATCGATCTGCCCATACTCATTCACTGCCCACTTGCGAAGGCTGTGCAAACGCACTTCCAGCAATCCCTTTTCTTGCGCTCTCTTCATAATACTGTGCGAAAAAGGGCTTTCCAACAACTCTGGCAAAACTGTAATGATATCAATTTTCATGTAGCAAAGATAAAAGGGGATGGATTGTTTTATTACTTAATTGTTGAATTGTTGGAGCGGTTAAGTTTTAGAGAGGAACTTAAACGGACAGAAAGAAACGAAAAAGCTTAGGCGGCTGTACAAACAAGCATATAAGGCTTATAGGTATGTAAGGTATCTAATGTGATAGTGAGTCTCTGCGAAGCTCCCCGACCTCCCTGTCTCCGCGGTGAAATGGCCGCATAGCGGTTTAGCAATTAAACCATATATCAATTCAACAATTTTACTCTTCCTCTCCACTGGTAAATTCATCCAGGTCTCTTCTTTCTTTCTTTGTAGGGCGTCCGATCTTACTCAGTCGTTTGCCTGTATGGAAAGAAGATGCAACAGCTTTTATACGTTCCAACTCTTCCACAGGTGTAAGGTCAAGGTAAAAATTGATGGCTTCAGAATATTGCACGCGATGATCAAGCAAACCCGTTACCTTAATAACCCATTTGCGTGCCTCTGTTTTTACATCATACTCATCGCCAACATTCACTGTCTTTGATGCTTTGATCGCATTGCCACCTAATTTCACTCTTCCCTTATCACAGGCATCCGCGGCCTGGCTCCGTGTTTTGAATAAACGGATGGACCAGAGATATTTATCTACACGTAATTTTTCTTTCGCTTCGCTCATAATGCAAAATTAAGATTTCGAATTATGTTTCACGCAAAGGCAGCCAAGAAACGCAAAAGCGCAAAGTAAATCACTTTGCGCCTTTGCTAACTTTGTGTCTTTGCGTGAAACTACTTCTTCATTTCAGCATAGAACTTATGGAAGTAAGGAATTGTTTCAATGCCTTTGTAGAAATTAGCTACGTTGAATTTTTCATTCGGGCTGTGCAGGTTGTCGCTGTCCAGGCCAAATCCCAAGAAAATTGTTTTACAGTTCAGCGCAGATTCAAACAGTGCTGTAATAGGAATACTGCCACCACCACGTACAGGTATTGGTGTTTTACCAAATGTTGCTTCTATCGCTTTTGAAGCAGCCTTATATTCCACGCTGTCTACAGGCGTCATATATGGATCACCGCCGTGGTCAGGTGTTGCCTTGAACTGCACGTAAGGAGGGGCAATCTTTCTCAGGTGCTCTACCAGTACCTCAGTCATTTTTTCACTCTTCTGGTTAGGTACAAGGCGGCAACTGATCTTTGCAAACGCCTTAGACGGTAATACCGTTTTAGCTCCCTCTCCTGTATAGCCACCCCAGATACCATTCAGCTCCAGTGTAGGGCGAATGCCTGTGCGCTCATTTGTAGTGTAACCTTTTTCTCCCCACAGCTCGCTTACACCCAGGTCTGTTTTATACTCCGCTTCATCATAAGGCGCTTTTGCCAGTGCTGCTCTTTCTGCATCCGGTACAGTTACTACATCATCGTAAAAACCAGGTATAGTAATGTGATTGTTTTCATCGTGCAGGCTTGCGATCATCTTTGCAAGAATAGTGATCGGGTTAGCCACAGCACCGCCATATACGCCACTGTGCAGGTCGCGGTTAGGGCCCGTGATCTCTACCTGTATGTAAGTCAGGCCACGTACGCCCACATCTATGCTTGGATTTTCAAGACTCAGCATGGCAGTATCGCTGATCAGGATCACATCTGCCTTTAGTAAGTCTTTATGCGACTGTACAAAGTCTGACAGGTTACGGGAACCAATTTCTTCTTCACCTTCTATCAGGAATTTTATGTTTACAGGCAGTGAATCTGTTTGTACCATTGTTTCAAATGCCTTTACGTGCATGTAAAACTGGCCTTTGTCGTCGCAAGCGCCGCGTGCAAATATTTTACCGTCTTTGATCACCGGCTCAAAAGGGCCACTGTGCCACAGTTCCAGCGGATCTGGCGGTTGTACATCGTAGTGTCCATATACCAATACAGTTGGCTTGCTGGGATCAATTAATTTTTCACCATATACTACTGGGTGGCCCGGCGTCGGGTATATTTCCACAGTAGTAGCGCCAGCTTCCAGCAAACGCTCTTTTACTTTTGTTGCGCACTTAATCATATCCTCCTTATGTTCGCTGCGTGCGCTTACACTTGGTATGCGCAACAGCTCCAGCAACTCGTTTAAGAACTTGTCCTTATGCTGTTCCTGGTAATCTTTCCAAACTTGCATGACGTTTATTTTTAAATATGATAGAAATTATTAGGAATGGCGAAGATGAGATTAATTTGGAAATGTATCAATTTGAAAATGTGAAAATAATATCGTGAAATTGTTTAATTGATGCATGGTTGAATTGTTAAGCCGCTGGCCGTGAATCGTGAGTCGGCAATCGTGAATAAGTTCATTCACGATTGCCGATTCGCGATTGCTTGCATTAATAGATCACATGTGGGTTCTGCATCTTTTCCCAGTCGGGGTTATAACCATGCTTCTGGTTAGAGAGAATGTTTTCCAGCGTCCAGTCCAGCTTTTTCTCCAGTGGATGTAAACGTACCGCGCAATCATCTTTGATACAGATATGACAGCTAAACGGCAGGCATCCATCCGTATGTACAAACATTTCAAGGCTATCGCCAAATTCATTTTTGATCAGGTCCGTTAAAGCATCCACCTCCTTGTGGGCTTCATGTACATTCAGATACCAGGGTACAGTAAGGTGACAGTCAACATGTAGCAGGCTGCCATATTTTATCACGCGCAGGTTATGCAGGTCTACCCAGTTTGTACGGCGGTTTTTGTTCAGTATCACCACCATCTTTTCCAGCAGTTCCATGTCTGCCTCATCCATAATGCCTGCCAATGATTGACGCGTAATCTTATAGCCATTGTACAGAATCATAACACTTAGTGCCAGCGCAATCACTTTGTCCAGCCATTCCAGGTGTGTTACCAGGATCAGGCCAATGCCAATGATTATACCTATAGTAGAGTAAGTATCTATTTGTAAATGTTTACCGCTTGCCTGTAAAGCCAGCGATTTGTTTTTACGGCCAATGCGAATGCAAATAGCACCCGCTACATAGTTGAGTAAACCGGTAACGCCTATAAGGATAAGGCCCTTATCCAGTTTTTCCAGCGGCTTATTCAGGATAAAATTTAGTGCAGTCTGGTAGATGATAAGGATGCCTGCTGCAAAGATCAGCACACCCTCTACTGCGGCAGATACAAACTCCGCCTTACCGTGTCCGTATGGGTGATCCGTGTCTTTGGGTTTGGCAGCTACATATAGGCTATACAAACCGATAAAGCCCGCCAGTACGTTTACAATACTCTCCAGTGCATCTGTGAGAATAGCTACCGAATGGGTAAGATAATACGCCAATATCTTTACCAGGAATAATATTACTGATAAACCGGTGATCCATTTCTGTACCCGAAAATTCTGACGCGCTACATCCATCATGCAAATAATCTTTATTCAATGTTCTGTTCAATATTACTTAGGCAGCTATTCCGATTCTTTAAAGCGGTTAAATGTTTCATCCAACTGCTCGAACGGTAGAAATCCGCGTGCAAGTAAATAATATTTTTCATTTTTTATGCCAATTACCGCCGGGAAACCTGTAATTCCCATTTCGCTTGCATATTGAAAATCCTGTTGAGCCGCATAACGCATTTCGTCACTATGCAATTGCTCAATAAATTTTTCTGTAGGAATATTATATGGAGCAATCAGGTCAATGTATGTGTTGTCTTCCTCCAGGCTTTTGCCTTCATGGAAGAACGCATATTGTATGCTGCTGGCAAATGCAAGCGCCTTGTCAGGCAGGTAAGTCTTAAAGGTAGATAAGGCTATGGACGGAAGCAGGGAAGATTGGTATAAAGTGCCTTCCGCAATTTGCTTTTTGTGCATGTCGCCAAACCGGATACCGGAATATTCTTCCACACGGGGAATAGCCTGTAGTATATACTCCGCCATTTGTTTTTGTATCAAACCAGCCCTTTCTCCCAATACCATCCCTCCGCTGATTACATCAAAATCACAGTCTGCTTCGTGCACAACTGCCAGCTTTTTTATTACAGGAGAAAAGCCATAACACCAGCCGCACATAGCGTCATACACGTATAAGATCTTAAACGGTTTCATCTGAAATATTTAAAAATGGATGAATCAACAGCCTGGTATAGTTACCAGGCTTAACAATAGCATCGACGTATTGTTGTTATACTTCAGCCTGCTTTTTAGCCCGGCCTTTTGTAAAAAGTTGTTTTACTTTTTTGAATGTCCTGAAATAAGACTCTTTGTTGAACAGTTGTGAATCCTTCATTGCTTTAACAGTAAGGAACACGCCAATAGGAGTAAGTATAATTGTAGATAGCCACATGCCTACGCCCGGGCTTGTAATACCTTCCTTGGCCAGTTTCTCACCAAAAGTATTGAAGAGATGAAATAAAACGAAGAATATAATAGCAAAGATCAGTGGTGTACCCAGCCCGCCTTTGCGGATAATGGAACCAAGCGGGGCGCCGATCATAAATAACACAATACATGCAACGGATAGTGTAAACTTCCTGTTCCATTCGATCCAGTGCTTGCGGATAAGGTTTTCTTTGTTTTCGTAATCGGTAGCAATAATGTTTACATTACTACGGATCGTTGTTATCTGCGACTGCGCCCGTTCGTTGATCATTTGACGCAAAGAGTCGGGCACCAGCGAATCAAAACGTTGTACCTGCTTTACAGAGTCGTTATTGATCTTAGCCCAGTTGCTGTCTGCATAGCGCATAAAGGATAGGTAAGGCGTTACTTCGCGCTTTGCTCGTTCAAAAAATTGTTGCTTGGTCGTTTTATTCAGTGAGTCGATTGATTGATTCAGTTGACGGACACTAAGCATCTTTGGGTCGTACTTAAACAAAGTGTCTTCCGTTTTCTGACGCATAAAACTAGACAGGTCAAACACCTTCTTGTACTCTTTAAAACCTGTACGGATCAGCTCGGTATTGCTCACATTGCGTGAACCATTCTCTTCATAGCGCCACCCGTTTTGTAAGTGAAATTCTAGGAAACGTTTGTCTGGCGTAACGCGCATAATGCCGCTTTCCGCCGTCAATAATTTATCCTGTAAGTTGAAGTCTTTTTCATAAATGACCACATTACGTATAGTACTGTCGTCTTTTTCTTTTTTACCTATTTTGATCACGAAACCATCAATCTTATCATAGAAAATACCTTCCTTGATGTCGAACGCAGGCTTGGCTACAATGATGTCATACTTCAGCGCATTCAGCTTCAGGTTGATGACCGGGATGATATTGTTAGAAAAGAGAAATGCAAGACCGGAAAGCATAATCGTAACGAACAGTAGGGGACGCATAAACCTCGTAAGAGGGATACCTGCAGATTTAATGGCAACCAATTCAAAAGTTTCGCCAAGGTTGCCAAATGTCATAATAGACGACAGCAACAGTGCCAATGGAAGCGCCAGCGGTATATTGAAAGCACTTACGTAGCCGATCAGTTTTAAAATAGTGAAAAGGTCCAACCCCTTGCCTACAAGGTCATCTATATACAGCCAGAAAAACTGCATTACTAATACGAACAGGGAGATGAGGAACGTGGCAAAAAACGGCCCGACAAAAGCACGAACGATAAGGGTGTCTAGTTTTTTTATCACTTTGTTGTATCTCCTTGTAATTTAGGCAAATGATGGATGCAAATGTAAAACTTTCGACACACGAATTGAATTTGGTAATAAATGCTGACTGGATTTTAACAAAGCAGGCCATTATTCAAAAAGTGTACACATTGTTTGGTGGTTTAAGCGGGCGCTTTGATGCAATGCTGGCAGCGTCGCAAGCCGCGTTGCCGGAAGAAATACAAAGTGTTTCACCCAAAATATATAAAGGGGAGCAGTACCGCTTACTGCCTTATGTCTTATTGGATAATCCACGCTATTTTAAAGGAGAAAACATTTTTGCCATCCGGAGCATGTTCTGGTGGGGGAATTATTTTAGCATTCACCTGCACCTGGGCGGAAAATTTAAGGATATGTATGGTCCAAGAATAACGGATGCCATGCAGTATGGTGAACTGAATAACTGGTATATAGCCGTGGATGAATCTCCGTGGGAACATCACTTTGAGGAGGATAATTACAGGCAGATTAAGGACATAAGACAGTCAGGAAAAAGCATTTTTGGCGAACAGGAGTTTATTAAGTTGGCACAAAAACATCCTTTACAAGAGTGGGAACTTGCAGCTAGCTTTTTCGAAGAGAAGTATCGGGCGATACTCGAAGTATTACATTAGCTACGAGCTATGAGGTGCGGGATTATCCCGTACTCATGCTCACAGCTCAATAGTTTTAGTTTCCTAAGCGATGGAATAACTCTTTTACCTGGTATTCCCAAAGTCTGCTTTGGTCTTTCACTTCATTTTTCTCGGCAAAGTCTTTTATTACCAGTATAGTCTGATTGGTAATTTCCGTTTTTTCAATTTTGAATTCGAAATATTCATCTTTACCTGCGTGCAACCAACGGTAGCGGATAAATTTATCTTCTTCTTTTTCGAGTACCTCCGCCTTATCCGGAACACCTCCGTTCCAGGAAAAACTAAAAACATTGTCTCGCTCATCAACTTTATCAGCAAACCATTCCTGCATACCTGCAGGCGTGGATAAGAATTCGTAAAGTATGCTGGGAGAACATCTAACGGGATACTCAAGAGTGTACATCTGTTTTTTACTCATTACGCTTCTTTTATTCGTCAAACATTCAAGGGCTGCAATAATATTAAATAATTGACACCTTCAAAATAATTTTTCTGTCAAATCATCTAGTTTCTTTCTTTCAGAAAACTTAAACAAACCATTGATTTCTAAGCTACTGTACTTCAATCGGTTAGAAAAAACTTTTTTTGGCAAATGTTAATAAAAAACTTAAATTGCTGAAAGCTACAGCATATTATCCCCGCCTGTGAAACAGATCCGTGTCTTCAAGTATTTTTTTAATGTAAACCCTTCTTATTCATAATTAAATAAGCTGCTATGAGCATGCGCCAACTTAAGATCACGAAGTCGATAACCAATCGTGAGTCTCAAAGTCTAGAAAAGTACTTACAGGAGATTGGTAAAGTCGAGCTGATCAATCCTGAAGAGGAAGTGCATCTTGCAATGAAAATAAAACAAGGGGACCAAAAGGCTCTGGACAGGCTGGTTAAATCCAATCTTCGCTTTGTAGTATCTGTAGCTAAGCAATACCAGAACCAGGGTTTGTCTCTTCCAGACCTGATCAATGAAGGTAACCTGGGCTTGATCAAAGCAGCATTGCGTTTTGATGAAACACGCGGATTCAAATTCATTTCCTATGCCGTATGGTGGATCAGGCAAAGCATACTACAGGCTTTGGCAGAACAAAGCCGTATAGTACGGTTGCCGCTAAACAAAGTGGGGCTTACCAACCGCATTAGTAAAGCGTATCAGCAGTTGGAGCAAGAGTTTGAGAGGGAACCGACAGCAGAGGAACTGGCAGAATTGCTGGAGCTGGAAATAGATGATGTAACCACTACCATGAGCATTGCAACCAGGCATGTAAGCATGGATTCGCCACTGGCTGACGGAGAAGAAAGCACCCTGATCGATATCCTCGAAAATGCCAATGCAGAACGCACAGATGTACGCCTGGAGCATTATGAATCGCTGCGCCAGGAGATAGACCGCTCACTCCGCACGCTTACTGAACGGCAAAAAGATGTTGTTTGTTATTTCTTTGGAATAGGTGTAGACCACCCATTGAGCCTTGAAGATATAGGCGAGCGTTTTAACCTGACAAGGGAACGTGTACGCCAGATAAAAGATAAGGCGATCAATAAATTAAAATCCACCAGTCGTTGTAAACAATTGAAAGTTTATCTCGGATAATCTACCTTCGTCCTTCAAAAATACTGTGGAAGATAAGTCCATCGCAGATAAACTGCCTGTGTTTGCCGGTTTTCCATTTAATCGTACCTAACAAATGATAGTTTTTCTGTATATTTGTACCCATTTTTTATAGATCAGAGAAATTTGTAATTCCAAATAAAGAAAGTTGTTTTGGCACATTTAAAATCGACGAGTGCCAATACTTTTAAACTGTTTTTCTCGTGTGCATTAATATGTACAACGGCGCTGTATTCTTTATACTGGCGCCCTTTTTATTTAATGACGAGCAAGGAACAAGGAATTTTGAATGAAGAATAAATATTCAACGTTCAAAATTACCTGAACATTGGACGTTGAATATTGTTCATTGAAAATTTTCTTCACTTCGTTGTTCGAAATTCCTTGTTCCCTGTTTGATATTCCTTCACTGTTTGCCGGAATGTAGACGGTGTTACAGAATGTTTCTTTTTAAACAAACGGATAAACGAACTGGGAGAGTAGAAACCTACCTGTGCAACAATTTCCCGCACGGGGATCTTTGTTTGCTCTAATAATTCAGTTGCCTGCTTTAGCCTTACGGTAACAAGGTATTGATAAGGCGTGATATTGATTTTTTGTTTGAACAACCGGTTTAAATGTGTGGGGGACAAATGCGCGGCTGCCGCAATATCTGGAAGCTGAATATCGAGGATGTAATTGTTTTCAATAAAGGATTTTGCGAGGTTGATACGGCGATCCACCTCTTCGATTGCCGAAAGATGCACATGACTAATACGACTCATAAAGCATTTGGTTGGAGTACAGACTCTCAATTAATAAAATGATGCACGTGGGTTAGCATGTTTATCTCGGGGCATTAATAGAGGGCAATCTAATACGAAAGCCGGTATTTAACAACATATTTTCCTGCTAGTTTATTGTTTTAGTAGAGAAAAAAGGTGCTAAAAATCCGCGGCTGGCCAGTAGTGCATTGTTACAAACTCACGGGCAGGTCTTATATTTGCATCCGGTTTTCAGTGAACCAGCGGGTTCACTGTTATTTTTTTGGAAGTATTGTAATCTTCGAAATATGTTTAATTCACTTACGGAGAAGCTCGAATCCGCGTTTAAGAACCTCAAAGGGGAAGCACGTATCAATGAGCTGAATATTGCGAACACGGTAAAAGACATTCGCCGTGCTTTGATAGATGCTGACGTTAACTATAAGATAGCCAAGGAGTTTACAGATAAAGTAAAAGAAACGGCTGTAGGTGAAAAGGTGATTAATGCCATTAGTCCCGGGCAGTTGATGGTGAAGATTGTGCAGGATGAGCTGACCGAACTGATGGGGGGCGAAGAGGCTGAATTTAATATAACAGGTAACCCTGCTGTAATTCTTATTGCAGGCTTACAGGGTAGTGGTAAAACCACTTTTACTGGCAAGCTTGCCAGCTACCTGAAAACGAAAAAGGGCAAATCTCCACTGGTAGTTGCAGCGGACATTTACCGCCCGGCGGCGATAGACCAGTTGACCGTACTGGCAGAGCAAATAGGCGTGGATATCTATGCTGAACGTGAAAACAAAGATGCCGTAGCTATTGCTCAGAACGCGATTAAAGAAGCAAAAGCTAAAAATAAGAATGTAGTCATCATAGATACTGCGGGCCGCCTGGCTGTAGATGAAGTGATGATGACCGAAGTAGCTAATATCAAAGCTGCCGTTAATCCAACAGAAATATTATTTGTTGTTGACTCCATGACGGGGCAGGATGCTGTAAATACAGCTAAAGCCTTCAACGACAGGCTTGACTTCTCTGGTGTTGTGCTGACAAAACTGGATGGTGATACACGTGGTGGTGCGGCGCTTTCTATCAAATACACTGTAAACAAGCCGATTAAGTTTGTGAGCAGTGGCGAAAAGATGGATACGCTGGATGTGTTTTACCCTGCACGTATGGCGCAGCGTATTTTAGGGATGGGGGATATTGCTTCCCTTGTAGAAAAAGCGCAGGAGCAATACGATGAGGAACAGGCACGTAAATTGGAAAAGAAGATCAGGAAGAACCAGTTTGACTTCCAGGACTTTCTTGACCAGTTGCAGCAGATCAAAAAGATGGGTAACCTGAAAGATCTGATGGGTATGATCCCTGGTGTGGGTAAAGCAATAAAAGACGTAGATATCAGCGATGACGCGTTCAAGGGCATAGAGGCAATTATTAATTCTATGACGCCATACGAAAGGGCGAATCCTGACGTTATTAATCCAGGTAGAAGGCAAAGAATAGCAAAGGGAGCTGGTAAGGATATGAATGATGTAAATGCCTTCATGAAACAGTTTGACCAGATGGGGCAGATGATGAAGATGATGAACAAAATGCCGATGGGCCGCATGCCTGGCCTTGGCGGTAAAAGATAGGGAGTCCGGGTGAATGTAAAGACTTTGTTAAAGTAAAAAGTTCGCGCAGCAAACTTTGAACTTTCGGAGTTAACCATTACCTTCGCCCTCCAAATATTTCGTTAACCTAATTTTTTTAGCCTTTAAATTTCTATTTACATGGCAGTTAAAATGAGATTGCAAAGACACGGCAGCAAAAAAAGGCCTTTCTATTTTATTGTAGTAGCCGATGCCCGTGCACCCCGTGATGGTAAATTCATCCAGAAGATCGGTACGTACAACCCGCTAACTGTACCTGCATCTATTAGTTTAGATCGTCAAAAAGCTTTGGAATGGCTGCATAAAGGAGCACAACCAACTGACACAGTTCGCAGAATCCTTTCGTTTAAAGGTGTATTGTACCTGAAACACTTGTTAAGAGGTGTTAAGCTGGGATTGTTTGATGAGGCTACAGCAATGACAAAATTTGCTAAGTGGCACGAAGAGCATGAAACTAAACTTAAGCAGAAAGGCGAAGAGCACAGAAGATCGTCTCAACGCGCTAGACGTCCTCAAGTTCCTGTAAAAAGGGTACAAAAGAACGACGAGCCTGCTGCTGAAGGTTCTGCAGAAGCTTAATCGAATCAATTTATTGAATTCCATTCAACATAAAGCCCCAGGCAAACGTTTGGGGCTTTTTTAATTGGCATAATTGCTCAATGGATAAATTGTTTAATTGTTGGGTTGAAGCACAACATATCCGCTATTATAGCAATTAAACAATATAACAATTCAACAATAATAATGTCCGACCTCGTACATATAGGAAAGATTGTAGCCACTTTTGGCGTAAAGGGGGAATTGGTACTAAAGCATGCCCTTGGTAAAAAGACTGCTTTGGATGGCGTGGAAGCTATCTTCGTGGAAGAGACCAAAGGAATGCAATTGCCTTACTTCGTCAAGCTTAGTAAAGCAAAGAATGAAGAAGAGATCCACATAAAAATAGATGGTGTAGACACCAAAGAATCTGCTCATAGATTTATTCAGAAAAATATTTGGTTGCAGGACGATGATTTCAGAAAGCTGGTAGGCGCTGCATCACCTATTGCTTTACTTGGGTTTACTGTAGTGAATGAAGGTGAAGTGATTGGTACGGTTGAGCAGGTGATCGAACAACCGCACCAGGTCTTGTTGCAAATTCAATACAAAGGCAACGAAGCATTAATACCATTGCATGCTGAAACTTTGGACAAGGTAGACCAAAAGAAAAAGCAGGTACATGTAACATTGCCGGATGGCCTCCTCGAAATTTACGGTTGAAGTAACCGCGCTTTTAGTTGATTTTGTACACCGGCAGTTGCCAATGCACGCTGCGCTTGTAATATGTGCCTGTAGTTGTGTGCAATCACAAAGAAAAAAGTGTCTCCTAACCTTAGCCTGATCCATTTGCTGATAGAAATAGGCGTCTTAGCTCTTGTAAGGTTTACCTGGTGGGCTGCGTCTAGTAGCTTCAGTGTTTTCTCCTGTTGGTCTATAAATTCAGCAACAACAGCATGCGCGTCCAATGCGCCGGAAGGCCGGTAATTTTTAGGCGCGCTCATTTTTGTTATACTCCCCGCTTCTCCTTTAGGTAAAATGAGTTTGGTAAAATAATTGCCAAGCGTGCCCGATACAAATTGCTCCGCAGGTTGATGTTTTTGCAGATTTGCCTGGATAGATGTTTCTATTGCCGGCAGGTAATATTTACCATAGGCATTCAGGTGTTGCAGACACTGTGCTGCACTCCATTTTCCCGGCTCTGGCTGGTGTAGCAGGTGTACAGGAGACAATACCTGGAAATCGTGGACGGCTATCTGTAAATGATTCTCTGTCTGCTCCTGTAAATTTTGAATGAGCGTAACTGTGTTATAAACAGGCATATCTTTTTAATTAGGACACAAAGCTCTAACCAATGAATAACATAAATGTTGGCATATACCAAGATTTATATCCGCACACTTCCCAATAGCTTACTAAAAGTGGTCGCATCTATTCCCAGGTATGAGGCCAGGTACTTATGCGGAATCTGCTGCAACACATGCGGACTTCTCTTTAAGAGCGTTCTGAATTTTTCTTCGGCAGAAAAGGCCTGTAGCTCTACCTGCCGCTCCAGTGTGCCGGCAAGTGTAATACTAATAGCTTTCCTGATGAGTGTTTCAAAATTATGATAGCGTTGCATCAGCTCATTTACCTGGTTAAATGTTGTTCGCAGGAATGTGCTTTGTGTCAATGTTTCTAAATAATATGGCGAAGGTTTTTGTAATAAAAAGGAATCTGCCACCCCGGAAAAAGAGTAAGGGTAGGAGAACATGATAGTGGCATCTTTATCTCCATGTAAATAATAGGCGCGCTGCACGCCGGACGTAACAAAGTACAGGTATCTTTCCGTTTCTCCCGCAGCAGTTAAAATGGTTTTACGCTTCGCTTCAAAGGTGGTCCATGCGGAAGAAAAAGCATTCCACTCAGCATCCTGCAAAGGGTGAATAGCAAAAATAAGATTGCGTAATTGCGACAGGTCTGCTGAAAGTATGCTCAAAGCAAGGAGATATTTGTTTACTTAAATGTAGGAAACAAACCTTTAATTTGTATTTTAACCCGCTGTTAATCAGAAAGACCGGTTATTAATGCATCTTTACACAATATGGATTGGCTAATTAAGTTTGTAAAATTTGGTGTCGTTGGTTTTTCCGGGATGATCATTGACTTCGGGATAACATGGCTTTGTAAGGAACGATTGAAATTGAACAAGTTCGTTGCTAATTCATGTGGATTTACATTGGCTGTTATCAATAACTATATCCTGAACCGTATCTGGACCTTTGAAAGCAGTAACCCACAGTGGCAGCAGGAGTTGGGAAAGTTTGTACTGATCTCGCTGGTAGGGCTCTTGCTGAATAACCTTTTACTTTTTTTATTCCATTCTAAACTAAAGTTGAATTTTTACCTTGCGAAAGCAATTGCGATAGGATGTGTGGTTGTATGGAATTTTGGCATCAACATGCTGTTTACATTTAATAAATAATACCCTCCGCCGGTATTTAAAAGAATACAGTGTACAAGAAGAAATTAATTAACCTCATTGTTGTAGTAACAATCATACGCCTCATTACTGCCTGTATACTTGAGCTGGGTAATGATGAAGTCTATTATTATACCTATGCCTTGCATTTACAAAGCAACTATTTTGATCATCCGCCGGGCATTGCATGGCTGATCAAACTGTTCACGCTTAATCTTACTTTCCAAAGCGAAGTCTTTATACGCCTGGGTTCTATTGTCTTTGCAGCCATAGGCACATGGCTGGTATACCAGATGGGTACATTCATACGAAATGAACGTACTGGATGGTTTGCTGCCATATTATATAACACGAGTATTTACACCAGCATTATTGCAGGCACGTTTATTTTACCGGACAGCCCGCAGGTTGTATTCTGGCTTGCTTCCGTATATGCCGCATTGCATATTGTAAAGCATAGTACGGCAGATGAGAAAGTGCCATTCAAATTATGGCTGCTCTTTGGGTTAATGAATGGCTTATGTATTATGTGCAAAGTGCATGGCATTTTTCTCTGGCTGGGCTTTGGTGCATATATACTCTTGTTTGACCGGAAACTATTTCGCTCACCGGGCTTGTATATTGCAGGCATTGTTACGTTGCTTATCATTAGCCCCATCTTCTGGTGGAACATACAGAATGGGTTTGTAACCTGGAACTATCATAGCGAGCGTGTAGAAGTGCGTCAATTCTCTATCAACACAGATGATTTTATTCAAACGCTGATCGGCCAACTCTTTTATAATAGCCCTATTAATGTGACGCTTTCTGTAATTGCATTAATATATCTCTTCAGGCATACAGCAATTTTAAAATCAAAATACCTGCTGCTGCTGATTTTTTGCGGACTGCCGATCGTATTGGTTGTAACTGTGATCTCATTGTTCAAACCTGTTTTGCCGCATTGGAGCGGGCCTGGCTTTCTTACGTTATCGTTGCTGGCGGCTTATGTGCTGGATGTAAAAGCAGAAGCTAAGAACAGGAAGGCAACTCCTGCTATATTGAAAGTGTGTAATGGTTTTATATTAGTATTAGTTGCTGTTGCGATTATAGGGATCAAGTTTTACCCCGGTACATTGGGTAGCAAAGACGAACAGAATTTAGGCGAGCTGGATTTTACACTTGACCTGAACGGCTGGCGAGAATTTAACCATGAATTTACCAGGTGGGCAGATTCTGCCAAAGCCACAGGATTTATACACGATGGTACAAAGATCGTTTGCAATAAATGGTTTCCTGCTGCACATATAGAATATTATACTGCGCGACGGAATAACCTGCCGGTTACAGGGGTAGGTTATGTAAATGATTTGCATCAATATGTGTGGCTAAATCATTTACGTCCACAGCTACAAATAGGGGAGAATGCGCTTTGCATTGTGCCGAGCAATGTACCTGAAACGCCTGCTGAAACATATAAAACAACTTTCGCCTCTACTGACTCATTGCGGTCTTTTACCCAATACAGAAGCGGCCATGCTGTCCGTCATTTTACCATCTATCTTTTGAAAGGATATAATGGAAGTGATGAGGCGAGAAGGTTTAAGATAAAGTAAATTGTTAGATTGTTGTATTGTTTAATTGTTGAGTTCTTGTTTATTTATAAAACGTTTATAAACAGTAAACTATTAACAATGTAGCCATTCAGCAATTAAACAATTTGAATAGGGCATTTTCAAATTTTCAAATCACTTCATTTTCAAATTAGCTTCCTCCTACCTTTGTATTCTAATGCCTTCCCCTCAACGATATATAGCACACTTTGATCTCGATTCCTTCTTCGTGAGCGTAGAGGTTTTGAACAATCCTGCATTGAAGGATAAGCCTGTTGTGGTGGGTGGCTCGCGCGAGCGCGGCGTGGTGGCGGCGTGTAGCTATGCCGCTAGAAAATATGGCATTCACAGTGCTATGCCAATGAAAAAGGCTTTGCAGCTTTGCCCGCATGCTATATTAGTGAAAGGTACACGTGGAGAATACAGTCGTTATTCCCGTTGGGTTACAGACATTATTGCATCCAAAGCGCCTTTGTTTGAGAAAGCATCGATTGATGAATTTTATGTTGATCTCACGGGCATGGATAAATATTTCAATCCATACCAATGGACGATTGACCTGCGGCAGCAGATCATTGATGAAACCAGTTTGCCGATCTCTTTCGGGCTTGCAGCCAATAAGATGGTAGCAAAGATAGCGACGGACGAAGCCAAGCCGAACGGGTACATTTTTGTGCAACCTGGCATGGAGAAAGAGTTCCTGGCTCCATTGCGTGTAAACAAAATACCTGGTGTGGGTGGTCATACATATGAGGTGCTGCAGAAGATTGGGATCAATTACATTGGTGATATACTACGGTTTACGCCAGAAGCTTTGGAACACAAACTAGGCAAGTATGGGAATGAGCTATGGTATAAAGCGCAAGGCATCCATACAGGTGAAGTACACTCTTACCATGAAGCAAAATCCATTTCTACAGAAAGTACCTTTCATGAGAATACGGCCGACCTGGAATTTTTACGCAGCGAGCTGGTAAGAATGACCGAACGAGTGGCGTATGAACTACGACAGGATAAAAAGCTGGCAGGTTGTATTGCCGTAAAGATCCGTTATCCCAATTTTGAAACTACTTCCAAGCAATCCACTATTCAATACACGTTGCGTGATGACGAGCTGATACCTACCGCGCACGAGCTATTCGATAAACTTTACCGCAAAGGTGAGCCTGTACGCTTATTGGGCGTAAGGCTTACGGATCTTACCAGCCACGCTATGCAAGGCAGTTTGTTTGACTCACCGCTAAAAAATGAACTCTACAAAGCCATTGATGACGTAAAAAACAAATTTGGCAAAGACGCACTAAGCAAAGCAAGAACGGTTAAGAAGAAAGAGGAATAATTTGAAAATGAGGTGATTTCAAAATTTGAAAATGTCCTATTCAAATTGTTTAATTGTTACATAGTTATATTATTGAATCAAGGAGACATCTGCACATTTTCAAATTGTCCAATTTTCAAATTAATAAACTAACGGTTGTGCGGTAAAAATATTTTTCAATTAATCTACTATTTTTGTAGGGAATTGATATATTTGAATTCTAAATTTACCATTATGAGTTTACGTTTGGGTGATAAAGTACCTAATTTCCAGGCCAAAACTTCGATTGGCGATCTTGATTTCTATGAATACTTAGGCGATTCGTGGGGAATCCTGTTTTCACATCCTGCGGACTATACACCCGTTTGTACAACTGAATTGGGAAGGACCGCGGCATTGAAAGATGAGTTTGCAAAACGCAATGTAAAAGTACTGGCATTGAGTGTAGATCCGGTGGACAAACACTTAGGCTGGATCAATGATATTAATGAAACACAAAATGTAACTGTAGAGTTTCCGATCATCGCTGATGAAGACAGGAAAGTTTCTTCATTATATGATTTCATTCACCCTAATGCTTCTACAACTGCAACTGTACGTTCACTGGTAGTGATCGGGCCAGATAAAGCAGTAAAACTGATCATCACTTATCCTGCTTCTACAGGTAGAAACTTCAATGAAGTATTGCGTGTAGTTGATTCCCTGCAGTTGACAGCTAACCACAGTGTGGCTACGCCAGCTAACTGGAACGAAGGTGAAGATGTGATCGTTGTGCCTTCTATCAGCACAGAAGATGCTATCGCTAAATTTCCTAAAGGTGTAAAAGTGGTAAAACCTTACCTGCGTTATACACCTCAACCAAATAAATAAACGCTTTCTTCTAGCAATAGAAGGTTTTGTTTTCTTTGTACTCGTTTTCCGGTCCTGCTTTCTAGTGGGACTTTTTTTATGTACGATGTTAGATGTACGATGGGAAGTATAAGGTGCTATCTATAAAGTACAAACATGTAGCAGTTATTCTAGCGGAGCGCATATCGAATCCAGATTAAATGGATGTTTTCCATATTATTAATTATTAAATGGCTACACGGTTAAGAAAAACAATTTAACCATGTAGCCATTTAATAATTTGGCACGTATTAGACATATTTACATCGAACATCTAACATCGTACATTGATTTATTTCTTGACCTTCCTCAACTGTTGCAACAATGCCCGCATGTCTTTGGGAATTTCCGCTTCCAGCTCATAATGTTGCCCGTCTAAATCGAATATGAGGATGTGAGAGTGCAATGCCAGCCTGGACAGTAATGGCCTTTCCTGCAACTCGTTTTTAGACAAATTGTATTTTTTCTTCAAAGCCGAGAGGTACACAGGCTGAGAGGTGCCATATATTTCGTCGCACACAATAGAGTGCCCGATATGCTGCATGTGTACACGTATCTGGTGTGTACGGCCTGTATGGATCTGGAATTGCATCCAGGAGTAAATGCCAAAATCTTCCAGTACTTTATAGTCAGTTAAAGATGCCTTGCCTTTTGCATGCGTCATCATCTTTGTTTCCTTACCCGGATGCTCCATGATAGGCGTATCAATGCTGCCCTCTTCATTTACCGGACTGCCATGTACAAAGCCTGCATAGAACTTTTTCACATCTCGCCCTTCAAACATTTGTGATAAAGTAGCATGCGCCTCTGCTGTTTTAGCAAAAACGATCACACCACTGGTATCCTTATCGAGGCGGTGTACGGTGAATACATTTCCCTTGCCGTATCTCTCTTCCAATAATATTTTCAGAGAAATATCTTTTCCCATCCTGTCAGGAATGCTTAACAATCCTGAAGGTTTATTGAGCGCTATAAATGAGTCGTTTTCGAATATAATGTCTGGTCTCATGGAATGAAATCGTGAAACGTGAATCGATAATCGTGAATGTGCCTTTTAAAGTTTAAGAAACATCCACGTTTTTATAATGGTTAATGTAGCATGAAATGTGAACCGGTAATTGTAGGTGAATAGCTTGTAAAATTTAATAGCTATTCACGATTGCCGTCTCACGATTCACGTTGTGCTTGTTTTCTTACAAAAGATTGGTTCATGTACTTCAGCAGGCGCACTTCTTTTTCGCTTAAGAAACGCCATTTGCCGCGGTCTACATTTTTCTTGGTGAGGTTGGCGAACATGACACGGTCAAGGTTCTTCACATCATAACCTAAATGTTCAAATATGCGGCGAACGATACGGTTACGTCCGCTATGAATTTCTATGCCGACAATACTTTTATCTTTAGCATCTGCGTAGCCCAAAGAATCTGCTTTCACAAAACCATCTTCCAGCGTGATGCCGTTTAATACGGCTTCGAAATCTTTTTTTGTAAAAGCCTTATCTAATTTTACCTCGTACACCTTCTTTATCTCGTAAGAAGGGTGAGTCAGCTTCTGCGCCAGCTCTCCATCATTTGTCATGATCAATACACCGGTTGTATTCCTATCCAGTCTTCCAACAGGATACACCCTTTCTTCCGTTGCACCTTTGATGATTTCGAAGATCGTTTTTCTTCCTTCGGGATCTTTTGCTGTAGTAATGTAGTCCTTTGGTTTATTCACCAGTATATAAACAAGATTACGTTGTATGTAAGCCTGCTTTCCTTTCACTATTATCTTATCTGAAGGAGATACTTTAAAACCTGGTTCAAATATTTTAGTGCCGTTTACTGTTACATGCCCTTCCTTTACTATTTCAGCAGCTTCTCTTCTGCCGCAAAAACCAGAATGCGCAATGAATTTGTTCAGCGGCATTTGCTCGTTTGCATCTGTATCGCGTTTAAGGTTTGTAGCAGGTTGAGGCTGCCTCGCCGCCTCTCTTTTAGAAACAGGGGATCTTTTGTCAGAAGCCGCATTTTCTTTCTTTCCGAAAGCTGACTTTGGCTTTTGGGTAGCCGCCTGCAAGCGGTCCTCAGTACCGGCCTTTGCTGCTTTGCTCTTCTCCGTTATTACTTTTTTGATTTCTCTTTTCTCGCGGCGGAATTCTTCCTTCTTTTGTGCGCCGGATTTCTGGTTGATGAACTTGTCAAATCCTTGTTTGCCCATAGTGTTTGTTTTTGCTGTTTTGCAACAGTATGTGTAATGGCTATATTGTTTTATTGTTGTATTGCTATATGTGTTTTGTTATTAACAATATAACAATAAAACCATTCAACAATTAAACCGCTTTCTTATTTGCCAATTGTCCGCACGCTGCATCTATATCCTTACCTCTGCTTCGGCGCAGTCGTGCATTCACTTTATGTTTTTCCAGGTAGTTCATAAACGCTGCTGTTTTTTCTTCATCAGGTTTGTTGAACTGGAAATTGTCTATTGGGTTGTATTCAATAATGTTTACCAGGTCAGCAGGAACACGCCTGTAGATCTTTATCAGCTCATCCGCATCTTTCAATGAATCATTAAAGTTTTGGAATAAGATATATTCAAACGTGATCTCGTTACCTGTTTGCTTATAGAAATAGTTCAATGCTTCCACCAATGCCTCAATGTTATTCGATTCATTGATCGGCATAATCTCATTACGCTTCTGATCATTGGCTGCGTGCAGGGAAAGTGCAAGTTTAAAACGAACCTTATCATCACCCAGTTTCTTGATCATTTTTGCTACACCGGCAGTAGATACTGTAATACGGCGCGGGCTCATGCCAAGGCCATCTTCTGCTGTTATACGTTCTATAGCTTTCATCACATTGTTATAGTTCAGGAGAGGTTCACCCATGCCCATGAATACAATGTTGGATAGTTTTTTATTGTAAGCTTTTTCGCAAGATTCATTGATCAGTGAAACCTGGTCGTAGATCTCATCGTATGTCAGGTTTCTTTTCCTGTCCATATAACCCGTTGCGCAGAATTTGCAGCTAAGGCTACAACCGATCTGCGAAGAAACACAGGCTGTTTTGCGATCATCTGTCGGGATCAATACGCCTTCAATGAAATGTCCTTCTGAGGTTTTGAAACGGCTTTTGATAGTACCGTCATTACTATGTTGCTCAGTATCAACAGACAATGCCGGGAAAGAAAATTCGGCAGCCAGCTTAGCACGCAGATCCTTGCTCAGGTTCGTCATATCATCAAATCCACGGGCCTGTTTTAGCCAGATCCATTCATATACCTGTTTTGCCCTGAACTTTTTCTCACCCATTTGTTCAAAATAGGTTTCTAACTCGCTCAGAGTCAAGTGACGGATATTTGTAAGCTGTACTGCGTTCATCGGGCAAAGATACGCCACAGCAATGGATTTGAAGGTATTACTGGCTTAAACAATCTATAAACTTATAGTACTGAAAAAGTGTAACAGCCTGCATTTCAGCTCTAAACTGTAAATTGTGCCCCTAATTCAATTATTGTTTCAAAAGCACACATTCGCAATTGGTGGGTGAAACTTCTGAAACTTTGAAACGCTGAAACATTTCTGAATGAAGACTGCATATATTATAGACGCGGTGCGTACGCCGATCGGACGTTATGGAGGAAAGTTAAGTACAATAAGGCCGGATGATCTGCTTGCCGGGGTAGTCAAAGCGCTTGTGAAAAGAAATCCATCAATAGATGTAAACACAATTGAAGACATCATTGCCGGCGCTACTAACCAGGCGGGTGAAGATAACAGGGATGTGGCGCGTATGGCGGCATTGCTGGCTGGTTTGCCGGTTACGGTTGCAGGCAATACGGTGAACAGGCTTTGTGCATCTGGTATGCAGGCTATTATGGATGCCGCACGTGCTATACAATGCAATGAAGGATTATTGTACATAGCGGGTGGTGTAGAGAGTATGACAAGAGCGCCATTTGTAATGGCAAAGAGTGATGGCGCATGGAGCCGCAAACATGAAATGCATGATACAACTATCGGCTGGCGGTTTACCAATAAGAAATTGGCAGACATGTACTATCCGTATAGTATGGGAGAAACTGCTGAGAATGTAGCGAAGCAATGGAACGTAAGCAGGCAGGCGCAGGATGAATTTGCATTGGCTTCCCAGCAGAAATATGCAGCAGCGCTGGCTGACGGCAAATGGAATGATGAAATAATTCCTGTAGAGATAACGGAGAACAGGGAGCCAACAATATTTGCACAGGACGAACATCCTCGCCAGACTTCATTAGAAAAATTACTGGCACTAAAGCCTGCTTTTGCAAAAGATGGAACAGTAACGGCGGGTAACTCAAGCGGTATTAATGATGGGGCTTCTGCTTTACTCTTAGCAAGTGAAGAAGCGGTGAAACTGTTTAACCTGGAACCACTCGCGCGCGTGGTGTCTATGGGCGTAGCCGGAGTAGATCCTGCTATTATGGGCATTGGCCCGGTTCCTGCTACACAAAAGGCATTGAAACGTGCAGGGCTTACAGCACAAGCATTAGACCTTATTGAATTGAATGAGGCGTTTGCTTCACAATCGCTCGCCTGCATTCATGATCTGCAATTGGATACATCACGTATAAATGTAAATGGTGGCTCCATAGCTATCGGGCATCCACTTGGTTGCAGTGGTGCAAGGATCACAACTACATTGCTACATGAAATGAAAAAGCGCAATAGCAAAACCGGCCTGGCAACTATGTGTGTGGGCGTAGGGCAAGGCGCTGCAATGATTTTTGAAGGGCTGTAAGAAAGCCGTGAGGCGTGAATCGACAATCGTGAATGATCCTCTGTGTTCTTTGCGTATTCTCTGTGCTCTCTGCGTTACTGTATCGCAAAGGCCGCAAAGAATACGCAGAGATCGCAAAGAAAATGAGGTGTTTAAATAAGTCTCTTCGTGAATCGTGAATGAAGTATAGTGAGTGGTGAGTTGTCAGTTGTGAATGAGCTTACTCACAACTGACAACTCACCACTCACATTTATCTCTTTATTAATAGTTGATGTGACTGCATTAAACAAATGAATCATATGTTGTTTTTATGTAGTTTCGCCCAAATCAACCTAATATCCATGAAGAAGATATTTGCCGGGCTAAGCCTGCTCTTGACATTGACCGGCGTAGCACAAACCAAAACAAAAAGTAAAAAAACGACCACAGCCCCGGTGGTTAAAGATGTACAACTGGAAGGTATAAAACAAGAAGAGTTGGTTTCTGGTGTAGTAGAAGCGCCCCCTGTAGTTGCTGAGATACGCGACACAAAAATTGGCGTTTACAGTAGCAACAATGATGGCTACTACTTGTCAAATACGTACCAGGACAAAAATGTGATCATTGCATATAAAGGGGATTCTTATAGTAACCGGCGCTATGCTTTGCTGGATTATATGACCAAGAAAGAGCTTACGCCATTTATATTTGAAAGCATTGGTAGTTTCTATAGCGGAGATAATACAACTGCAACTGTAAACGGAAAAAGTGGTGTAATAGATAACAAGGGAAAAATTGTATTGCCATGTGTGTATGATGAGTTAACTGGTTTTAGTGTAGACGGGCAACAATTTTATATTGCCAGCTTGAACTGCGCTTACGGTGTTATTGCAGAAAACGGAATGGCTATTATCCCTTTTGAATATGATAAAATTTCCAGCAGCTATTATTCCCGCACCAATACACTGAATGTATCTAAAAATAAAAAATGGGGCGTGATCAATTTCATTTCCAAAAAAGTAATTGTGCCATTAGAGTATGATGAACTCTATAGCGAGGTCGGTACTTATAAGCGCGTAAAGAAAAACGGATTATATAATTTATTGGCTGCAGATAATACGCTTGCTTTTTCGAAATGGTATAAATCCATGTCAGCGTATGATGAAAACAACATTATAGTAGACTACCAGGGAAAGAAAGGCATAATAGATATAAATGAAAAACAGATCGTACCACTGGAGTATGAGGAGTTAAGCAAAATATACACGAAAGGTTCCGCTACTGCCTTCCTGGTAAAAAAGGGGGATAAGTATGGAGTAGTAAAACCTGATGGCTCATTTGCTGTTCCATTGGAATACAGCAGCCTTAAATCATCATACAGTACAGAGTTGCTGATAGCAGAGAAAGATGGCAAAAAGGGCCTCGTGTCTGGCGATGGTAAAATAGTACTGCCAATAACGTATGATGAAATAACGAACGATGATAAAGGGTTTGTAATAAAACAGAATGGCAAGACGGGTATAGTTGGTAAAGACGGGAGTGAAGTGATTGCACCTGTGTATGAATCACTGGAAATTGTAGACAACGATTACTCTTCTGCCAGCGGGTTGATCCTCGCAACAAAGAATGGGAAAAAAGGCTTACTGGATAAAGCAGGAAGAGTGAAGTTAGAATTCATCTATGACGATATAGTTGTAGAGCAACGTAGCAGTTACTATAGCACTGTATCAATACCTAATCCTGCAATAGCAATTAAGGGTGGCAAGTATGGAATGATAGAAGCAAATGGCACACAAGTGTTACCGTTTGAATATACCTCTCTGCAGTATATGAGTTCCTTCCTTGTAATTGCGGAAAAAAATGGGAAGTATGGCATCAGGAGTATTTATGAGAATAAAATAGCACTGCCTTTTGAATACAAATTCATTTCGTATAAAAAAGGGAATGGTGTAGCATACAACAATAGTTTTGTTGCATTCAAAACGATCGGGAATAATGTGGTGCTGGATAATAAGACCGAACAGAAATAAACTAAATGCAATAAACCTGTCAGGTCTCCAAGACCAGACAGGTTTATATAGAAAAAGAGCGCGGCTAACTTAGCCGCGCTCTTTCAGTTATAATAGATCTCATCTAAATAAAAGAACCCGTCACTTTTTTTCCAGTACCAGTACTTCCCCTTGTACTTATAATAATCTCCCTTCGGGCTTTTGGCTGTATATGCCTGCGGCACATACAAGGCCAGTGGTAATAACGTTTTATGTCTTGATAAAAGATTATTGCGCTGCTGTGGAGTCAAAGGTTTGTTATCAGGAAATGTTGTTCCGGTAGTTACATACACAGGAAAGCTGCTCTTGCTGCCAGCCAGCCTGCCGCCTTTATCCAGTATGATCCAGAGTTTCTCATTGGTTACAGGCGCTGTTATGGCCGTATCCGTTTTGCCGGGTGCTGTGGGCGGCGTTATGGGCGTTCCACTTTTTGTATTGTTATTGGATGGCGTTACTACAGTAACATTATTGGTTTTTTGCGGAACTGTTTTTCTGCTGCAACTTGCCAAAGCCAGGATGAGGATACTGAAAAGGAATAGGCTATTTGTTTTCACTACCGAAATTGTTTGGTTATTAGAATCAAACAAAGCACTCCCTTTCAGAAGTGCTTTGCGGGATATGGTAGTTTATTTTCTAATACTGTGCCAAAATTAAAACGCAAAACCAACCAGCTCACTTTGTGGTATAGTCGTTTGCTCACCTTTAGCCAGTATTTTTATAATACAATTGTTCTCCTCAAGCTCCCGGCTGCCGATCATTACCACATATGGAATGTCTTTCTTCTCAGCATATTTAAATTGCTTATCGAATTTTGTGCTTTCAGGATAGATCTCACAGCTGATGCCCTTTGTGCGCAATTGTTGCATCAGTTCAAACGCCTTTTCACTCTCGGCTGTACCCAGGTTGAAGAAAAGTACCTGCGTACCTGTTTGCACTTCTGCCGGGAAGAGTTGTAACTCTTCCAGTACATCATAAATGCGGTCCACCCCAAAGCTAATACCTACGCCCGGCAGGTTAGGAACACCGAATAAACCAGTCAGGTCATCGTAGCGGCCACCGCCACCGATGCTCCCCATACTTACATTTTTCGCTTTTATTTCAAAGATGATACCGGTATAATAATTAAGCCCACGTGCAAGTGTAAAATCTATTACAACCTTATTGCCGTAAGGTCCTTTGCTGATGTAGTTCAACAAGTATTCTATTTCTTCAATGCCTGCTTTCCCGTTTTCAGTGTTACCTGTCAGCTCTTTTTGCGCAGCGATCTTTGCCTCATTCGTTCCCTCAATAGAAAGGTATTGGCTAATCGTATTTATTTGTGCTTCTGAAATGCCTCTTGTCGCTAACTCCTCTTTCACTTTTTCCAAACCGATCTTATCCAGTTTATCAATAGCAACAGTAATGTCCACCATTTTATCTGCACCGCCGGCTATTTCTGCAAGTGCTGCTAATATTTTCCTGCTATTGATCCTGATCTCTACATCAAGCCCCAGCTTGTCAAAAACAGTCGCATAAATATTTGTTAGCTCTACCTCATTCAGTAAAGATTTACTTCCCACCACATCTGCATCACATTGGTAAAACTCACGGTAGCGCCCTTTTTGCGGACGGTCTGCACGCCATACAGGTTGTACCTGGTAGCGTTTAAATGGAAAAGTCAATTGTCCGTGGTTCATTGCCACATAGCGGGCAAAAGGAATAGTCAGGTCATAACGCAATGCGCGCTCAGTAAGGTTGCTATCGTTCTTGCCTGCTAGTACATTTTCAAAAGCAACTTTACTTTTATCAATATTCTTTGCATCACCCAGGCCGTTATTCAAAATTTTAAAGATCAGCTTATCACCCTCATCTCCATATTTACCCATTAACGTGGTTAGGTTTTCCATCGCCGGGGTTTCCAATGGCTGAAATCCGTATAGTTCAAATACGTTACGTATAGTATTAAAAATATAATTCCGTTTACGCACTACCGGTGCGCTAAAGTCTCTTGTTCCCTGTGGTAATGAAGGTTTTGCCATTGCTAAATAGTCTGTTGAAAGGGGGCAAAGGTAAATCTTAAATTGTTATATGGCTTAATGGTTAAATTGTTGGGGCTGTTTCTAAACTATACAACAATTCAACCATGTAACAATTTAACCATGCAACAATTCATCAATTAAATATTTTCATACTTCTCCAATATCTTCTCACACGCATGGTCCAGCATCTTATACACTGCATGATAGCCCTCTTCTGTACCATACCAGGGATCAGGCACACCACGGTTTTCATGCGGGTATAGTTCATTCATGATCAGGTCTGTCTTATCAGCATTCCACAATTCCTTACTCATTCTTTTCACATCCTGGTAGTTGTCTGCGTCCATTACATAAATCCTATCAAACGTAAGCATATCGTTCTTTTTGAACTGTCGTCCGCGCAAGTCGCTGATATCTATGCCATTTTCCAATGCTACTTTTTGAGATAATTTATGAGGTGGCTCATCAATATGATAGTTACTTGTACCGGCACTATCTACAGTCCAGCCTAGTTTACGCTGCGCTATTTTGTGCCTTAAAATACCTTCTGCCAGTGGGCTGCGGCAAATATTACCAAGACAAACCATCAATATTTTCATGTCAAATCAAATTTTCTTTCGGTAAAACGATGTTGTAAAGATAATTCCTGCAAACTGTGAAAAATCTGCCAAAACAATTGACGGTCTTATGGAAACCTCTTTTTCCAGCATCTATGTAAGAGAAGCTTTTTTATATTAAAAAAAATATAATAACGTTTGGAAGGGTAAATGAGGTTAAAATTTTATTTCTATGAAATATTTCGTTGGTCAAAAAAATGAATTTTCCCTAATTTGCCATCTTCCGGCCACAATTTGAACAATGGAAAGAGAATTTAAAAAGAAACAGGAAAGGAGCTACAGCATGTTGCGCATCACGTATGATCTGACAATGGCGGCTCTTATTCTAGGGGTAGGCACAGTAGTATTGCTAGGAGACAAGCTAAAGATTAACCGGTTAATAGAGTTAGATCCGCTTATGCGCTACATGTTTGGTGGCATCTGCCTGCTCTATGGTGGTTTTAGGTTATACCGGGGATTAAAGCGAGACAGATATTAATTATGACGAAGTTTAAATTGATAAAGACCGGCATCATTGCTGCAATATTCGGAGTCCTGTGCGGCGTGGCATCGTGTGGAAATAATAAACAGCAAAAGCAAGTTTATGACACACCCAAAAGTGGTGAGATACACATAAGCGTAGACGAAACGTTTGAACCTATCATCAAAGAACAGATTAAAGTCTACCAGTCTTCTTTTCCAGATGCCAAAATTATTGCCGAGTACAAATCAGAAGCAGATTGTTTCAGAGACCTGCAGAGTGATAGTACACGAATGATCCTTGTAGCCAAAGGTTTAACCAAAGATGAAAGCGCTTATTACGAAAGCAAATTATCTTTTAAACCAACCTGGGATATTTTGGCTTTTGATGCAGTAAGCGTGGTTATCAATGTGAACAGCACAGACAGCGTGTTTACACTGGCACATTTGAAATCTTTGCTTACAGGAAAAGATAGTTCATTGCAAGTGGTTGTGGATGGGAACAATGCAACAAGCACTGTAAGATTCCTGATGGATAGTTTATTGAAAGGTGAAACATTTGGAAAAAATGTAATGGCAGCGAAAGGAAGTAAAGCTGTGATCGACTATGTATCCAAGAATAAAAATGCGGTAGGATTTGTAGGATCTAGCTGGGTGGGAAATGATGAAGATCCTGAACAGGCAGCTTATTCGAAAACAATAAAATTTGGGCTTGTTGAGTGTAAAAACTGTGAAAAGAATATATTCGCAAAACCTTCACAAGCAACTTTATCTTATGGGCAATATCCTTTGGTACGGCCTTTGTATTTTGTGTTGAAAGAAAATACAACCGGCCTTGGAACGGGTTTTGTGAATTTTATGAGTCTTGAAAGAGGCCAGCTAATCTTCAGAAGAGCCTACCTGGTGCCGGCAAGGATGTACTTTGGTGTACGCACCAGTAACATAAAAGAAGAGTAAAAATTTTTTTTAGCAAGTACCGATTTTACAACTGTATAAACACTGAAGAAATGAAGAAAACAGCTTTAACATTGCTGATGCTAGTTTTTGCCACAGCGGTTGCAATGGCGCAATCGGTTGAAGATGGCATTAAGTTTCTGTACTATCAAAAGAACAAAAGTGCCCGTGAAACTTTGAAAAAGGTCGTTGACAGCAAACCTAAAGATGCGTATGCCATCTATTGGTTAGGTGTAGCTTACATGGCCCCTCCGGAAAAAGATGCTGCAAAAGCAAGAGCAGTCTATCAGAAAGCCCTGAATGAAGGTGTGAATGATCCGTGGATCTGGGTAGGTATGGCGCATGCAGACATCCTGGAAAATGGCGACATCAATGCTGCAAAACAAAAATTTGAGCAGGCTATTACTGCCAGCACAGCTACAAAAGGAAAAAATAAAGGAAACCCTGATCCGGAAATCCTGAATGCAATTGGCCGTGCCAATGCAGCAGGTTCTGCTAAACAAGGTGACCCGCAATATGGTATCGAAAAGCTGAAAAAAGCGATCGAGTTGGATAAAACAAAACCTGATTACTATATTAATCTGGGTATGTGCTATCTGAAATTGGGTGGTGACAGAGGTGGCGAAGCTGTAGAAGCTTTCCGCGAAGCAACTGTGATCGATCCTAAATATGCAAGAGCTTACGAGCGTATCGGTATGATCTATAGAAGCCAGAATAACACGGAATCTATGAACAAATGGTTTGGTGATGCAATAGCTGCAGACCCTAACTATGGTCCTGTGTTTGCTGACTATTTCGAATACTACAAAGACCTGGACGTAAACGTAGCAAAAGAATACCTGGACAAATGGGTAGCTAATGCTGATAAAGATTGCGTAATGGACTTTTATGTAGCAGATTACCTGTTCCGCGCAAGAAAATACCAGGAGTCGTTGGCTAAAGCAAAAGAAATGGAAGCAGGCAGCGAGTGTAAAGATGATCCAAGAATCAAAATGCTATATGCATTTAACTACGCTAAGCTGAATGATGAAGCACAGACTAAAGCAAACCTGGATGCATTTTTTGCAAAAGCACAACCTTCTGTTATTACCACAGACTTTTATTCTTTTGCAGGTTATTACCTGAAAAATGTAAAGGGAAGTGAGGCTCAGGCTATTGATTACCTGAAAAAGGCAATCGACCTGGATACAGTAAAAGCAAATCAACTGTCTTACCTGGACACTATTGCTGCTACTTATAAAGCAACTGGTGACAAAGCTGGCCGACTGACTACATTGCAGGCTAGATATAAATTGATTGACAAGCCAACTAATACGGACATCTTTAACTTAGGTGCTGCCGCATTGGAAAATCAGCAATATCCTTTAGCAGATAGTATGTTCACTATCTATAAAAACAAATATCCTGACCAGGCTTACGGTTACTTCAACTTAGTAAAATCAGCTCAGTTGCAGGATACTACAGGTGCTAAAGCTGTTGGCCCGATCAATGATTACATGGGCTTCCTGATGAAGGACAGCGTAACAAACGCAAAAACAGTTGCGTATTACCATGCGATCCAGGGAGGATACTATGCAAACGTTGCAAAAGATATGGATAATGCAATTGCTGAATTTGAAAAAGCAGTAGCGTTAGATCCGGCAAATACACAATATGCAGCTATTCTGGGACAACTGACAAAAGTTAGAGACAGAAAGAACGCACCTCCTAAAGCTCCTGCAAAACCAGCGGGTAAGTCAACTAAATAGTACTTAGGTTCTATTATATTTCAAAAAAACTCCTCTCATTCAGAGGAGTTTTTTTGTTGAATAGCTGCAAACCTTATTTTTGTGCCTATAAACCGCGCTTTATGTCTTTAATGAATATTCTGTTGAATGCGACTGAGGGTAACAATGCAGCTAACTATTTCCCAATAGGAGTGCAACTCATTTTTGCAATTGGTTTTATTGCAACGATGATGATTGCTACACACTTGTTAGGCCCAAAGCGTAAGACAGCAGATAAGTTAGAGAACTTTGCGAGTGGTATTCCTACGCACGGCAATGCACGCCAGCCAATAGCGATCAAATACTTCCTGGTAGCTATTTTATTCGTTTTATTTGATGTGGAAGTGATCTTCTTCTATCCATACGCGGTGAACTTTAGAGCATTAGGCTGGGATGGATTCTGGAAAGTATTGATGTTTGTAGGCTTCTTTGTTGTTGGCTTTACATACATCATTAAGAAAGGAGCCCTTACCTGGGAAGATTAGTCTGCAGGAATTTATTCATGATTCCCGTCTGACGATTCAAGAATCATAGGGCGTAACCTTTAATTAACATACCATCACCCCTCTACTAACTTCTTCTGAGACGGGTTTTATATCAATTTTCATGTTAACATAGCTTAGCAGGCTCGCCTGTATTCCATATGTTACAAGTTTTTCAAAATCTTTTGAAAGTTGTTGAAATCATTTGATATAAATTGCCCCTTGTGTCATATTTTTGTCTGCCCGCTCAATAAGGGGCGATTATTTTTGCAAAAATTGTAAAAATCTAAAGTTTTTACATACGAAGGAGATTATTATGGCCCGTCCAGTTAAGTTCAATATTCATCCCAAACAAGCAGATATCCACGATAATATCGCGATAGCAGATATGCCGGAAGGATTGCAGGGAGAAGGATATTTTGCAACATCATTCGAGAAAGTAATTGGTAGAGCAAGAATGAATTCATTGTGGCCGTTGCCTTTTGCAACATCATGCTGCGGCATCGAATTCATGGCTACTATGGCATCTCACTACGATCTTGCCCGTTTTGGCTCTGAGCGACTTGGTTTTACGCCACGCCAGTGCGACCTGCTAATGGTAATGGGAACAATCTCAAAAAAAATGGGGCCGATTTTGCGCCAGGTTTATTTGCAAATGGCTGAACCCCGTTGGGTGCTGGCTGTTGGCGCCTGCGCTTCATCCGGCGGCATTTTCGATACTTATTCCGTATTACAAGGCATAGACCAGGTAATACCTGTAGATGTATATGTGCCTGGTTGTCCTCCGCGCCCGGAAGCTATTCTGGATGGTGTGATCAAAATACAGGAACTGGCACTGAATGAAAGCCTGCGCAGAAGAAACAGTGAGCATTATAAGGCTTTGTTAGGCAGCTACGGAATACAATAATGTTTAAATGTTCCATATCGTTTCAAAGTTTCATATAGCTACCAAGCTGAAACTTGCAAACTTTTGAAACACTGAAACTAAAAAAAGATGTCATTGACCCACGATTATATCAAGCAGCGCTTAGAAGAGAAATTTGGTGAGCAAGTCTCCAACTTTGAAGAGCCTTATGGTTTCTTCTCATTTGAGGCCGTAAAAGAGGATAATCTCAAAGTAATGCAGTTTTTATTTGATGATCCTGTATTACGTTTCCAATTCCTGACTGACCTGACTGCGGTACATTATCCAAACAGCAAAGGCCGTGAACTGGCTGTTGTTTATCATCTGCACAATCTCGTAGATAATGTACGTATCCGAATGAAAGTATTCACCGATATAAATACACCGGACGTTTTCACTGCAACCAGCCTGTATGCTACAGCTAACTGGATGGAGCGCGAAACGTACGATTTTTTTGGCGTTAACTTCGTTGGGCATCCTAACCTGAAACGTATTTTGAACGTGGACGAAATGGATTATTTCCCAATGAGAAAAGAGTTCCCGCTGGAAGACCAGACGAGAATAGACAAAGACGACGAAATGTTCGGCAGAGGCGGAAGCATTATCTAATTTGAAATTTTAGATTTCAAATTTCAAATTACCCAATCGAATTGATTATGTCAGAATATCAACATAATAACATCAAACTTCCGGAAGGTTCTATAGAGAAACAAACTTCTACATTGAACCTCGGCCCTACGCACCCTGCTACGCACGGTGTATTCCAGAATATCCTGGAAATGGATGGCGAGCGTATTGTCTCTTCAGAGCAAACGATCGGCTACATCCACAGGGCGTTTGAAAAGCTGGCAGAACGCAGGCCACTTTACCAGATCACTCCTATCACAGACCGTTTAAACTATTGTTCCAGCCCTATTAATAATATGGGATGGCACATGACGTGTGAGAAACTGCTGGGTGTACAAACACCTAAGCGTGTGGACTACCTGCGTGTGATCATTATGGAACTGGCGCGCGTGGCAGACCATATTATCTGTAACTCAGTAATAGGTGTGGATACCGGCGCACTGAGTGTATTCCTGTATGTAATGCAATACCGCGAGCTGATCTATGAAATATATGAAGAGATCTGCGGTTCTCGTCTGACAACAAACATTGGACGTATCGGTGGTTTCGAAAGAAACTTCAACAATACAGCTTTCACCAAGCTGGAAAAATTCCTGAAAGAATTTCCAGTTGCATTGAAGGAGTTTGAAACGCTCTTACAACGCAATCGCATATTTGTAGAGCGTACTGTAGGCTGTGGCCCGATCGCTGCCGACAGAGCATTGAACTATGGCTTTACCGGCCCTAACTTACGTGCTGCAGGCGTAGACTACGATGTGCGCATTCATTCACCATACAGCAGCTACGAAGATTTCACTTTCAACGTGCCGGTAGGTACTACTGGTGATGTGTACGATAGGTGGCTGGTGCGCAATGAAGAGATGAAGGAATCAATGAGCATCATTACGCAGGCGTACGAAAAAATACAAGAATTTAAAGGTGCGGATGCTGAAGTGTATCACGCAAACGTTCCCGAATATTATTTGCCTAAGAAGGAAGATGTATATACCAAAATGGAAGCGCTGATCTGGCACTTCAAGATCATTATGGGCGAAACAGCTATTCCTCCGGGTGAAGTATATCATAGTGTAGAAGGTGCGAATGGCGAGTTAGGTTTTTACTTTATCAGTGATGGAGGCCGTACACCATACCGTCTGCATTTCAGAAGGCCTTGTTTCATTTATTACCAGGCTTATTCTGAATTAGCAAAAGGCAGCATGCTGAGCGATGCCATCATTACAATGAGTAGTTTGAATTTGATTGCAGGTGAGTTGGATGCGTAAAAATGTTGCATTGTTGAATAGTTATATTGTTTAATTGTTGTTTGATTTAACCATTAAACAATTTATCCATGTAACAATGCAAAAAAAATAGACTTTTAATTTTTTTATGATACAGTTTTCTGAAGAAAGATTAACCAAGGTTAAAGAGATCATGAACCGTTACCCGGAAGGGAAACAGAAAAGTGCCTTATTGCCTGTGCTGCATATAGCGCAGGAAGAATTTGGCAACTGGCTGGACACGCCTGTAATGGATTATGTAGCGGAGCTGTTAAGCATTGAGCCGATAGAAGTGTATGAAGTAGCTACCTTCTACAGCATGTACAATCTGAAACCTGTAGGTAAATATTTGTTTGAAGTATGCCAGACCGGCCCGTGCATGTTGCGTGGCAGTGATGACATTATCACATATATAGGAGAGAAGTTAGGCATTAAACCTGGTGAAACAACAACTGACGGCATGTTTACACTGAAAACAGTTGAATGCCTTGGGGCTTGTGGATACGCTCCAATGATGCAACTGGGCAAATTTTTCCGTGAGCATCTTACAAAAGAAAAAGTAGATGCGATCATAGATGAGTGCAGGCAAAATGCAGTGAAGAATAATTAAGTCCAGATAAGATTTTAAATATACCCTAAACCAACCTAACCCAAATGAGACTAGCGTCTTGTGCCAGCAAGGGCACATTAATCAAACTTGCATATAGTTCTTTGATAATTGTATTCGTAACATCATCCTGTAAAGTAAGGAACGTAATGGAGGAAAATCTTTATACCTCCCGTGATAAAGAAAAAGGCAATTTTGTTAAGTTGAAAGACAGTACAGTTATTGTCGGTGATGAAGTGAAAATGCGTTACCCCTTTTTGGGACAGTCCTTTGTGGAAGTAAATAAAGACAGAGTTAAGTTGAAAGAGGTAGACGTTTTACAGAACAGTACCGCATATTATAAAAATGTAAATGGCACCATGATGCCACGCATTGCTAAAGGCGGTATAAACGTGTATCTGACGTATAGAAAATATTCCAATTCAAACTCAACCACATCGTATAATGCTGTAACAAACACTAATGTCACAACAACTACAACTTATACGACGACTTATCCTGTCTACTTTATTCAAAAAACAGATTCAGGAAAAGTAAAACCATTTGAACCGAAGTACCTGGATGCGATGGTAGGAGATTACCAGCCTGCAAAGGAATATATGGATATCTTTTACCAGAAAAGAAAAGTTACACGTATGTGGACATGGATAAATGCAGGCGTAATTACAGGCGGTGTAGCTTATTTCTTTATCTCAAAAGGAAACGCCAATAGCACTGCTAAATTCTCTACAGGAGAATATGTTGCATCAGGAGCAGTTTTAGGTGGACTTGTGAGTGGGCTCATAAATATGATGAGAAGAGGAAATAATTACAAAAACCTGTTTGAAGCAATAAGCGAATACAATTATGGTTACAACCGGAGAAAAAAATAACCGGTGATCGATATTGATATAAAATATAGCTACGCCGCAAGGCTGGCTTAAAATGATAATATGGGAATTAAATTGTTATTAGACAAAGCGCACGTAGAAGGCATCAGGTATTTTGATGTGTATCGTCGTGAAGGCGGTTACCGCAGCGTGGAAAAAGCGCTGAAAACAATGAGTCCTGAAGCCATTGTGGAGGAAGTGAAGAAAAGTGGCTTGCGTGGTCGTGGTGGTGCTGGTTTCCCTACCGGTATGAAATGGAGCTTCATTGCAAAACCGGAAGGTGTTCCACGTCACTTGGTATGCAATGCAGATGAAAGCGAGCCGGGTACATTCAAAGACAGGTACCTGATGGAATTTCTGCCGCATGTGTTAATAGAAGGGTTAATCATTTCATCATTTGCGCTAGGTTCTAATGCAACATACATCTACATACGTGGAGAGTACGCATGGATTCCTGATATACTGGAGCAAGCTATAGCTGAAGCCAAAGCCAATGGTTTTCTTGGTAAAAACATTTTAGGCACTGGTTTCGACTGTGAAATATATGTACAGCGTGGTGCAGGCGCTTATATCTGTGGTGAAGAAACTGCACTGATCGAGAGCCTGGAAGGTAAGCGTGGTAACCCACGTATCAAACCTCCATTCCCGGCTATACAAGGTTTGTGGATGCGCCCGACAGTAGTAAACAATGTAGAAACGTTGGCTGCTGTGGTGCCTATCATCAACATGGGCGGTGAAGAGTATGCAAAGATTGGCGTTGGTAAATCTACCGGCACAAAACTGATCTCTGCTTGTGGCAACATCAACAAGCCAGGTGTGTATGAAATAGACATGACTATTTCTGTAGAAGAGTTTATTTATTCTGAAGAATATTGTGGTGGTATAGCTAATGGCAAACGTCTGAAGGCATGTATCCCTGGTGGCTCTTCTGTACCTATCTTACCTGCAAACCTGCTGTTCAAAACAGCGAAAGGTGAAACACGTTACATGAACTATGAAAGTTTGAGTGACGGTGGCTTTGCTACAGGTAGTATGATGGGGTCCGGAGGTTTCATAGTGCTGGATGAAGACCAGTGCGTAGTAAAACATACTTATACACTGGCACGTTTCTATCGTCATGAAAGCTGTGGACAATGTTCACCTTGCCGTGAAGGAACAGGCTGGATGGAAAAAATATTGAAGAAGATCGACAGTGGTAAAGGTGAAATGAAAGACATCGATCTGCTGTGGGATATACAACGCAGGATAGAAGGTAATACGATCTGTCCGCTGGGTGATGCTGCGGCATGGCCTGTAGCGGCTGCGATCCGCCACTTCCGCGACGAGTTTGAATGGCACGTGCTGAACCCGGAAGAAAGCCAGAAGCGTAACTACGGATTAGCACACTATGCAGATGCAAGAGAAGTAGTAGCGTAGTATTTCACGCAAAGCCGCCAAGGTTCGCCAAGGCGCAAACAAAATAAACCTATAAAAACACCTCGTAAAGAAAACTCTGTGTACTCTGCGTATTACTTTGCGTTCTTTGCGATACACCCTAACCTATGACCGAAAATGAGTTGACAAACATTGTAATAAGGGAAGCAATACTAGTTCATAAGCAATTAGGTCCCGGATTACTGGAGAATGTATATAAAGAATGCCTTTATCATAGATTAGTAAAGGTTGGATTAAATGTAAGAAAGGAAGTGCCCATTCCTGTTGTGTTTGAAGAAGTGAGAATGGAGTGTGGATATAGGGCGGACCTGGTAGTAGAAGGGAAACTTATTATTGAAATAAAGCGTGTGGAAGAGTTAGCGGATATTCATAAAGCGCAGGTATTAACTTATTTACGTTTACTGAATTTGAAACTTGGATTACTTATCAATTTCAACACAGTTCTATTAAAGGATGGCCTTAGAAGAATTGCAAACGGAATGTAAGTATCGCAAAGACCGCAGAGTTTACGCAAAGAACGCTAAGAATATATTTTATGTCTGAAGTTCAAAAGTTTAAAGTAACGATCGACAACATCACTATTGAAGTAGCACCGGGTACAACCATACTCGAAGCTGCCCGTAAGATTGGTGGTGAAGTAGCGCCTCCGGCGATGTGCTTTTACAGCAAGCTGAAAGGTAGCGGTGGTAAATGCCGTACCTGCCTGGTAGAGGTAAGCAAAGGTTCTGAAAAAGACCCGCGCCCAATGCCAAAACTGGTGGCAAGCTGCCGCACAACGGTAATGGATGGCATGGAGGTAAAGAATATTACGAGCGAGAAAGTGCCTGATGCAAGAGCTGGTGTTGTAGAATTCCTGTTGCTCAATCACCCGCTGGATTGCCCGATCTGTGACCAGGCTGGCGAATGTCACCTGCAGGACCTGAGCTATGAGCATGGTAGGGAAGGTACACGTTACGAGTTTCAGAAACGTGTATTCAAGAAGCATGACCTCGGCCCTTATATACAGTTGCACATGACACGTTGCATTCTTTGCTACCGCTGTGTGTTTACTGCCGACCAGTTGACAAATAAACGTGTACATGGTATCCTGGACAGGGGTGACCATGCTGAGATTGCAACACACATAGAGAAAGCATTGGATAATGACTTCATTGGGAACGTAATAGACGTATGCCCGGTAGGAGCATTGACAGATAAAACATTCCGCTTCAAAAACCGCGTTTGGTTTACTAAACCGGTAGATGCACATCGCGATTGCCCTACTTGTTCTGGTGAGGTGCAGTTGTGGATGAGAGGCGATGAAGTATTCCGTGTAACAGCAAGAAAAGATGAGTGGGGTGAAGTGAAAGAAAACTCTAAAGGCGAAACCGGCTGGATCTGTAATGAATGCCGTTTTGAAAAGAAACATATTCATGACTGGACAATAGAAGGCCCAAGTGTTATAAATCGTCACTCTGTAATATCCCAGGGGCATTATGTTGGCATTACCAAACCTAAAGAAACCGTACAGGAAGTAATAGGTAAAGAGCCAAGGTTGCTGATGGACATTCATAGTGTGAGCCAGGTGAATAAACCGAACATTGATCTTAGCCTGATCAATGGGCCGGCACATTCGGATGACTTTAACCACCCGAACACAAACGGTAAACAGGATTAAGACGAACTCATTTTTTTAACCCAATAATGATCCGCAGGGATCTGAATGGTATGACATTACTTGCATTTGATTGGATCTTTTTAATAGAAAAACTAGTACTGATAGCTGTGATCATCACCGCGTCATTGGTAATAGCCATGTATGAAACGTATGCTGAACGTAAAGTGGCAGCGTGGATGCAGGATCGCCGTGGTCCTAACAGGGCTGGTCCTTTTGGTTTGTTACAACCATTAGCAGATGGTGGCAAACTGTTCTTCAAAGAAGAGATCATTCCAAACAGCGCCAACAAATGGCTCTTTATTCTTGGCCCTTCACTGGCAATGTTAACGGCTATGATGACTTGCGCTGTAGTACCTTGGGGTAGCAGTCTGCACCTGTTTGGCCGCGTAATAGATTTGCAGGTTGCTGACATCAATATCGGTATCCTGTATGTGTTTGGCGTAGTAAGCATGGGCGTATATGGTATCATGATCGGAGGTTGGGCTAGTAACAATAAATTCTCTTTGTTAGCCGCACTGCGTGGTGCATCGCAGGTGATCAGTTACGAGCTGGCAATGGGAATATCTCTCATCGCATTGCTGATGATGACTGGTTCTTTGAGCATGAAAACGATCGTGGAGCAGCAAATAGCTAACCCGCATTGGTGGAATATTATTTATCAGCCATTGGGTTTCCTGATCTTCTTTACCTGTGCTATGGCGGAGTGTAACCGTGCGCCGTTTGACTTACCGGAAGCAGAGAGTGAATTGAACATGGGTTACCACCAGGAATATTCCTCCATGAAACTGGGCTTCTACCTGTTTGCGGAGTATATCAATATGTTTATCAGCAGTGCGATCATGGCTACATTATACTTTGGTGGCTACGATATTCCGTTTGTAAACGAAGCAAGTCTTGCGCCTAATACGGCTGCAATTCTGGGGGTTCTTTCATTGTTGACAAAAATATTCATCTTCATATTTGTGTTCATGTGGATCAGGTGGACGTTACCACGTTTCCGTTATGATCAGCTAATGGATTTGGGATGGAAAAAACTAATTCCACTGGCATTAGCAAATATGTTGATTACGGCAGTAGTGATATTGTTGAAGAATCATTAAGAATATCGAACAAGGAACAAGGAATGTTCAATGCTCAATATTCAATGAACAATGTTCAATAAAGAGATGCAGTTGAAGTGAGTGACACAAGGGACGATGATAGTAGTACTGCAGTTGACTAAAAAGTTTCATGTAGAACCAATGGTTTGGGCGTTTCATGTGAGAGAAATGAAACGTTGAAACTTGTAAACTATTGAAACAATAAATTTCGAATTATAAAAAATACTTTTGCAGCCTTTCAATTGAAAAGCTCTTTTTGAAAGATTGCATAAATGATATAAAACATGCAAGCATTAACACAAAGATCAAGAGCTGTAGATCGCAAACCACTCACGTTGTGGGAGCGTATTTACCTGCCTGCAGTCTTAAAAGGGATGACGATTACGTTTGGACACATGTTTAAGAAAAGGCCAACGATCAATTATCCTGAAAAAACACGTCCTTTCAGCCCGGTATTCAGAGGGCTGCATGTGCTTAATCGTGATGAAGAAGGCCGCGAGCGTTGTACCGCATGTGGACTTTGTGCTGTAGCTTGCCCGGCGGAGGCCATTACAATGGAAGCAGCAGAGCGGAAGAATGGAGAAGAAGGACTGTACCGTGAAGAAAAATATGCAGCACGCTATGAGATCAATATGCTTCGTTGCATCTTCTGCGGTTTGTGTGAAGAAGCTTGCCCGAAAGATGCGATCTACCTGAGCGAAACTTTTGCACCGTCAAATTTTGCCCGTAAAGGATTCATCTATGGAAAAGACGATCTGTTGATCCCTAATCCAAAAACGCAACCGGAAGAACTTGCAAAAGCAAGAGGTGAAGCGTAATTGCAATGAGTAGAAAAGAAACCCGGCCTGAAGCCTGGTTTAAATATATCAAATTGACTAATTAAAACATGGGAGTAACTTCAATACTATTCTGGTCGTTAAGTGCACTAGCCCTTATCAGTGCGATAATGGTGCTTGCTACTAAGAACCCGGTACACAGTGTGCTTTGGCTCATTGTTGTTTTCTTCGCTATCTCCGGTCATTACATTTTATTAAATGCACAATTCCTGGCAATTGTAAACCTCATTGTTTACGCAGGTGCTATCATGGTATTGTTCCTTTTTGTGATCATGCTCATGAACCTGAATACTGCTACAGAGCCCAAAAAGAATTTGTGGATGAAGCTGGCCGGTATTATCTCCGGCGGTAGTTTGTTCCTGATCTTAATATCAGTGGTGCGTTCCTCTGTAGATATGTCTCAAAAAAGCGCTTTGGTGAAGGATGGCAATATTGGTTTGATCGATACTTTGGGTAAAGTATTATTCAACGAGTACACCATTCCTTTCGAAATATCCAGTATTCTTTTCCTGAGTGCAATGGTTGGCGCCGTTGTAATAGGTAAGAAGAACTAGTGTTTTTTAGATATCGTATTCATAATCAAATTTTCAAATTGGACGTATGCCAATTCAATATTATATCGCATTATCAGTTTGTTTATTCTGTATCGGCATTGTGGGTGTGCTTACCCGCCGCAACGTGATTATCATTTTCATGTGCATAGAGCTGATGTTGAACTCTGTGAACCTGTTGCTGGTTGCATTTTCTAAAATGTACAATGCACCGGCTTTCGCAGCTAACCCGGCATCAACTGTAGGTATAGACGGGCAGTTATTTGTATTCTTCATTATGGTGGTAGCAGCGGCTGAAGTAAGCGTAGGCCTTGCGATCATAGTAATGATGTACAGGAACACACACTCGATCGATGTCAACTTTTTAAACAGGCTTAAAAACTAAAATATGGATTGCCTGCATGTTAGGCTTTCCGGCACAATTCATATTTCGTATTAATATTTGTTATGAACAACTTAGTTTACTTAATACCCCTTTTTCCATTAGCAGGTTTCCTGATCAACGGACTTTTCAGAAAGTCGTTGAACAAACCCTTGATCGGAATTATCGGTAGCGGTGCTATACTGGCCTCTTTTGTGGTGAGCCTTGTATTATTCTTCCAGGTTAAATCCAATGGCGCACTTCCTGTTGAAGCCTTGTTTTCGTTCATTAATGTACATGATTTTAAAATTGACTTTGCCTTCCAGGTAGATCAGTTATCATCCATCTTCCTGTTGATCATCACAGGTATTGGCTTCCTCATACACGTGTATTCCACCTCTTACATGCACGATGAGCCGACTGAGCATTTCGGAAGGTACTTTGCATATCTCAACCTGTTTGTCTTCTCCATGTTGCTGCTTGTAATGGGCGCCAACTTTGTGATCATGTTCATCGGTTGGGAAGGCGTAGGTCTTTGTTCATACTTATTAATCGGTTTTTGGTTTAAGAATAATAATTACAACTACGCGGCTAAGAAAGCGTTTGTAATGAACCGTATTGGTGATCTTGGCTTTTTACTCGCAGTATTCTGGTTACTCGCTAAAGTGGGTACTGTAAACTACCATGATGTATTTACAGCAGAATCGTTGGCGAAATTGACTCCAACAGATATTACGGCTATTACATTATTACTGTTTGTAGGTGCTGCTGGTAAGAGTGCGCAAATTCCGCTATACACATGGTTACCTGATGCGATGGCTGGTCCAACACCTGTGTCTGCATTGATCCACGCAGCTACGATGGTAACGGCTGGTATCTACATGATTGCGCGTAGCAATGTACTATACAGCCTTGCTCATGTAACACAAAATGTGATTGCGATCATTGGTATTGCAACTGCATTGCTGGCTGCTACAATCGCACTGAAGCAAAACGACATTAAGAAAGTGCTTGCTTACTCTACTGTAAGCCAGCTTGGTTATATGTTCCTCGGCCTTGGCGTAGGCGCTTATACAGGCGCTGTCTTCCATGTAATGACACACGCTTTCTTCAAAGCCTTGTTATTCCTTGGTGCAGGTTCTGTAATACACGCAGCGGGCGGTGAGCAAGACATCCGCAAGATGGGCGGCCTGAAAAAATACATGCCATATACACATCTTACTTTTCTTGTTGGATGTATTGCTATTGCAGGTATGCCTCCATTCAGCGGTTTCTTTTCAAAAGATGAAATCTTAGCAGCGGCTTATGCACGCAGCCCGATCCTGTGGGGATTAGGTGTATTGGGTGCGGCTATGACTGCTTTTTATATGTTCCGTTTGTATGCTACAACTTTCCTCGGATCATTCCGTGGTACACACGACCAGGAACATCACCTGCATGAAAGCCCGGCTGCAATGACAATACCATTGGTTGTGCTTGCTTTTCTGAGTGTGATCGGTGGTGCAGTAGGTGTGCCAGAAGCCTTGCATGGACATCATGAATTACATCATTTTTTATCTCCGGTGCTGACTACAGAAGTCGCTCCTGAGTTAGGACATAGCACTGAATATGGATTAATGGCGGTTTCAGTTGTGCTTGCGTTAGCTGCTCTGTTATTTGCCTTAAACAAATTCAGCAAGAAACCTGAGCTGGGCGAGCCTACTGGTTTTGGAAAAGTACTGGCAAACAAGTGGTATATAGATGAGCTGTATGATGCAGTGATCGTAAACCCTTTGTTGAAGTTTGCTGATTTCCTGAAAAATGTAGTAGAAAAATCCGGTATAGACGGAATAGTGAATGGCGTAGGACGCTTTGTACAATACCTTTCCCGTCAGCTTCGCTTGCTGCAAAGCGGGCAGGTAGGCAACTATATATTGTTTATGGTATTGTCTATCGTGGTATTGTTCCTGGTGTTCTGGAACCAGGCTATTATTTTACAATTCTTGCAAAAAGTATTCTAAACCAGCAGGAAGAAAACAATTGATATGATTCCTTCTTTATTGATATTGATACCTGTTATTGCCGGCCTGGCTTCTCTTTTCATCCAAAATGAAAAGGCAGCAAAAGGTTGGGCATTAGTTGCATCGCTTGCCACATTGTGTTTAGCTGTTGCAGGTGCTTGCTCTCATCGCGTTACGGAATTGCAGGCAGATGCTTCCTGGTTACCGGCATTGGGTAGCCGCTTTAGCCTATCTATGGACGGTATGGCAAAAATGCTGGTCTTGCTAAATGCTGTTGCATTACCACTAGCTATCGGCGCTACTTACAAAAACAGCTATGAGAAATCCGGCAGTTTTTATGGTCTCTTGTTATTAATGCAGGCTGGTATGATGGGCGTGTTCTTAGCGTCTGACGCATTGCTATTCTACTTCTTCTGGGAGCTTGCTTTAATCCCTGCTTACTTCCTGTCTTCTAAATGGGGCGGAGAAAAAAGGATACAAGCTACTTTCAAATTCTTTGTGTACACATTTGCCGGCTCGCTCTTAATGCTGGTTGGTATTTTATATCTCTATTTCAAAACTCCGGAACATTCATTTGCAATACAGGCATTTTACAATTTGCATTTGTCTGACAGCGAACAGTTCTTTGCGTTTTGGTTGTTCTTCATTGCATTCGCTATCAAAATACCCATCTTCCCATTCCATACATGGCAGCCGGACGCTTACGAGCAATCTCCAACAGTTGTTACCATGCTGCTGAGTGGTGTAATGGTAAAAATGGGGATATATGCTGTGATCCGCTGGTTGTTGCCAGTGTTTCCGGCAGCAGTAGCACGCTATGACCACCTGGTAATCTTACTATCTGTAATAGGAATTCTGTATGCATCACTTATTGCGATAAGGCAGGATGATATGAAGCGCCTGATCGCCTACTCATCTATAGCGCACTTAGGTTTAATGGCTGCTGCATTGTTTGCAAAACAACAGGTAGGCATACAGGGTGTAATGATCCAGATGTTTAACCACGGTGTGAACGTGATCGGTTTGTGGATTGTAGCTGACGCTATTGAGAAACAAACAGGCACAAGAAAGTTCAGCCAGTTAGGTGGCCTTGCACAGAAAGCACCGGGTCTTGCAATACTCTTTGTGATAATGGCTTTCGCAAACGTTGCATTGCCACTGACAAATGCATTCATCGGTGAGTTTATGATGTTCAACGGCCTCTTCCGTCACAGTATATGGATGGCTGCTATTGCATGTATCAGCATCATACTTGCTGCTGTGTACACGTTGGGCATGGTACAAAAAGTATTTTATGGTAATACGGCTCCTGCAACAGATCATTCTGTTGACAGCAGCCTGAATATAAAACTGATGTTGGCAATACTGGTGATCATCATCATAGCACTGGGTGTGTATCCACAGCCTATGTTGCAACTGACTAATGACACAGTAAACGCGGTTTTAGCAAAAATTCATTCGATCTAAAAGCTTATAGCGGTAAATATGAACGCAATTATACTATCGGCTGTCTGGGGTGTTATTATGATGTTTAGCAGCATCCTGTTTAAGAACAAAGGAGCATTCAAATATATTGCTGCTATAGGTCTTATAGTTTTAACAGTAGCAAACATAGCGAATACCTATGGCTGCGACTTCTTCAACATCAATACGCATGAAATGCTGCGTTATACCAGGTTCGGCCTGTTCTTTAACACAATAGCATTTTTATGTACACTCATCTATGTGTTACTAAGTGGAAAAGAAATTGAAAAGCATGGTAACTATGTTGCCGAATATTACGCTTTAATCTTTTTCGTGTTGTGCGGTGTATCTATTCTTACCAGTTTCAACAATCTCCTGATGTTGTTCCTCGGTATAGAAATATTATCCATTCCATTGTACATCTTAACAGGTAGTGATAAACGTAACCTGAAAGGAAACGAAGCAGCTTTGAAATATTTCCTGATGGGATCCTTCTCTACAGGACTAATGCTAATGGGGATCGCATTGATCTATGGTGGTACAGGTTCTTTCCAGATAGATGTAGTGCGTTCTGCTACATTATTCGGAACATTCAGCGGCATTTCTTTTCTTGAAGTTGCAGGCTTGCTTTTTATGCTTGTTGCAATGGCGTTCAAAGTATCCGCAGCTCCTTTTCACTTCTGGACACCGGATGTATATGACGGCGCGCCTACCGTGTTTACTTCCTTTATGGCTACAGTAGTGAAGGCCGCAGCTTTCATTGCATTTATCAAATTATTTGAAGTACGCATAGCTGATACAAGTGCCGTTATTAACTGGGGCATGCTGTTAAGCCTGCTGATCATTGCAACATTGCTGATCGGTAATATTACGGCGGTCTTCCAGCAGAGCGTAAAACGTATGTTGGCTTACTCTAGTATTGCGCAGGCTGGTTTTATGTTATTTGCTGTATTCAGCCTGAACGATTTTGCTAAAGAAGGTCTTATCCTGTATGCAGTTGCATATAGCCTTGCTACTATTGGCAGCTTCGCCATATTGGCAAAAATGAAAGACATTACATTTGAAGGCTTTAACGGGCTGGCAAAAAGCCACCCGGTACTGGCTGCTACCAATACTATATTCCTCTTGTCTCTGGCAGGTATTCCATTAACAGCAGGTTTCTTTGCCAAATATTATATGCTGGCATCTGTTGTAAAAACGGGCCATTACCTGTGGCTGGTGATCCTGGGTGTGTTGTTTGCTGCAGTAAGCGTTTATTATTACTTCCGCGTAATACAGGCTATGTATTTCAAAGAAGGCGATGCGCAGGCTGAAGATGTAACGCCGGGCTTTAAAATTGGGTTGATCATTGTTGCAGCACTTATCATACTGGTAGGTATCTATCCACAGGTTGTGCTGAACTGGTTATATTTCTAAAGCAACTACTTATTAATATAAAAGCCATCTGTCTCAAACAGATGGCTTTTTGTTTGCTTAATTGTTACATTGCTCAATTGTTTTCCCAAAACAACAATTTGACAATTTAGCCATGCAGCAATTCCATAAGCTATCTTTATCTCAAATATTAAATCTCAAATTTCAAATTCCTCGTTCGCCGCTCATCACTTTGTACTTCGCACATTACACTTCCTACTTGGTAGCTCGTTCTTGTTTATTATCTTTAGTTTGGGGAACAAATGCCCGCCTTCAGCATGACGCTTAACGATTCGTTTTCTCTCGCATACAGAACTGTAAAAGCCAACCGGCTAAGGAGTAATATTACCATAGCCATTATCGCTTTTGGTATTATGGCCCTTATTGGCATTATTACGGTCATAGAGGCCATGAATAAGAGCTTATCTGATAGTTTCTCAACAATGGGCGCTAACGGCTTTACAATTGCGTATAAAGAGCGTATTCGCTTTGGTAATAACAACAATAGCCAAACGGTAAAGGTGCAGCGGGGCAGAAAACTGAAGAAATCGAGCCTGGATAAACCTATACAACTGGTAGAAGCAGAGAACTTTAAAAAATACTTTACTTATCCGGCCATGGCAAGTATATCGCTGAATGGCTATGGCGGCAATGAGATCAGGTATAAGGATAAAAAAACAAACCCCAACGTAAACATCCGTGGTGGAGATGAAAACTATTTACAGGTAAATGGTTACACCGTTGATTATGGAAGAAGCCTGAACAAACTGGATGTAGAAACAGGGCATGCCGTATGCCTGGTGGGGAGTGATGTGGCTACAAAACTCTTCGGACCTAATGTAGAGAAAGGTGTAGATAAGATAATCAGTGTTGCCAACTACCCATACCGGGTTATCGGCATTCTGAAAAGTAAAGGGTCCAGCGCCATGTTACGTGCGGATAACCTGATCATTACCTCTTACAACAACGTAAGGAAAAGCGGTCGTACTGCCCCTTCATTTGTCATTGGGGTGAAAGCAACAGACATACAATCGCTAAATGAAGCGGTGGGGGAGGCTACAGCAGTATTCAGGGCCGTGAGAAAATTAACGCCGACAGAGGAAGACAATTTCATTATAGAGAAAAGCGATAAGCTGGCAGAAACATTTATAGGCTTATTGTCAAGCATACAACTTGCTGCAAGTGCTATCGGGCTTATTACGCTGATAGGAGCGGCAATTGGGTTGATGAACATAATGCTTGTTGCTGTTAGTGAAAGAACACGTGAAATAGGGCTTGTAAAAGCTGTGGGCGGCAAGCGTAAGAATATTCGCCAGCAATTCCTTTTTGAGTCTACTATTATCAGCCTTATGGGCGCTATCATCGGTATTATCCTTGGCGTACTGTTTGGCAACGTGTTTGCCATCATCCTGGGTACCGGCTTTGTGGTGCCGTGGATGTGGGTACTGATCGGTATTATTATTTGCTCCGGCGTGGGACTGGGAGCAGGGCTATGGCCAGCGATAAAAGCCTCCAAGCTCAATCCTATTATAGCTTTGCGCTACGAATAAGATCGGATTTTAAACAGATAATTCATGAAAGAGGCATAATTGCCTCTTTCTTTTTTTATAACACATTATGCAAAAAATACAATTGGTGCATCTGATATAAAATTCATTGGGGGAAATACCCTGTGAAAGCGTATGTACCAGGTAATTTAATCCGGCCTGTAACATCAGTTAAACAAGAGGTTAGCGCACTTGCATAACCTCTTTGTTTAATCTTTATTTGTTTTATTACAACGGGGCAATACACAAGGCAGCACTGCGTTTAGCGGCTGTATCATAGAGGCCAGGGGCATTATTTTACTGTTAATAATAACCCTTGCAATAAATTGGAATGTACAACAGTATTATAATGAAGCGGATACAACGTTGTAATAGTGCTTGTTGCAACAATTATTTTGTGGTGTATAAACTTGTTTTTCCTATATTGCATGACCCACTAAACAGAACACTGGTTACTTTAAAAAACATAGCTTTTACCTAATAAATACCGGAGAGGGCCTTAATAAAAAATTGTCATGGGCATATTTGCAGGCCGGCGAAAAAATAATATTTTGGACTTTCCAAATTATTTTATTGCCAATACTTGTTTTTTAAAGTGATTTTTCGTTAGAATTGCGAACTCAAATTTTTGAATATTAGTTTAAACCTAAAAAATCAATTGCATCATGGCTGAAACTAAACCGGCTGCAACAGCAGCAGCAGCAACAAAGAGCATTAGTTCCGTACAACCGAAGAAGAAGAGTAATGCAATTTCATGGATTGCCCCTTTAGCATGTCTTATAATTGGATATGTGATCTGGCGTTTTGTTATTGGAGCTGACAGTAATTTCACACATCCTGATCCAAAAGGTGGCTTCTGGCCAGAACACGAAGGTCCTAAAGGTGGTCTTACAAAAATGTACCTTGGTGGTATCATCGTACCTATCCTGATCGGATGTTTCTTGACTGTATTGACTTTCGTTATCGAAAGATTATTGACAGTTACAAAAGCTTCTGGTAACGGTAACATTGCTGAGTTTATCCGCAAAGTACAATACCACCTGGCTAATAAAGATGTTGACAAAGCATTGGCTGAGTGCGACAAACAGAAAGGTTCTGTTGGTAATGTGATGAAAGCTGGCTTACGCAAGTACAAAGAAATGATCCAGAACACTGAACTGGATACTGAACAAAAAGTGTTGAACATTCAGAAAGAAGTTGAAGAAGCAACAGCTCTTGAACTTCCAATGTTGGAGAAAAACCTGGTATTCTTATCTACTATCGCTTCTGTAGCAACCTTGTTAGGTCTGTTAGGTACGGTATTGGGTATGATCCGTTCATTCTCTGCATTAGGTGACAGCGGTGGTGGTGAAGCTGCGCAGAAACTTTCTCAAGGTATCTCTGAGGCCCTGTATAACACAGCCCTTGGTATCGGTACTTCTGCAGTAGCGATCATCATGTATAACGTCTTCACTACTAAGATCGACGGTATTACTTACGGCATCGACGAGTCTGGTTTCACTTTGACTCAAAGCTTTGCTGCTAACTACAAATAATCGATGATTATTTTGTGGAATGTAGTCCGAATCGCATCTTATAACGTGTAGACAAAAAATACTAAAATGGCAAGACCGAAGATCGCTCGAAAGAGTACATCAATTGATATGACTGCGATGTGTGACGTGGCTTTCCTGTTGTTATCATTCTTTATCTTAACAACAAAATTTAAGCCTACGGAAGCTATCACAGTTCAGACACCTAGTTCGGTTGCGTCTAAAGTGGCACCAGAGAAAGACGTAGTGCTTGTTTCTATCAACAAAGACGGTAAAGTGTTTGTTTCTGTACAGGACGAAGGTAAAAGAGACCTGATCCTGAACACGTTGAATACAACAAAGAATCTTGGTTGGAGCGATGCTGATATTAAAGGCTTTGCGAAAATGGACTTCTTTGGCACCTCTCTGGCTGGTTTGAAACAGCAACTGGCGCTACCAAAAGAGCAGCAAAACGACAAAGTGTTACCAGGTATTCCGGCAAAAGATAGCCTTAACAACGAGGTTACAGACTGGATGAGAGCCGCAGCTACAGTGTATGCAGGCACCCAGATGAACCTGTTGATGAAAGGTGACAATGCTTCAAAATACCCGGCTTTTAAAAACGTAATTACGGCGTTCAAGAAAAATGATCTGATGAAGTTTCAGATGATCACTAACCCGGAAAGCGTACCACAGGGAACAGAGCTTTGGAAGCTTAATGTTACTGGTAAAGGTCCTGAAGAATAACACAACAAAGGAATTAACATTATTAACTTAATAAACTGATTGTGCTATGGCAGAAATGGATACCTCAGGTGGTGGTGGGCACAAGAAAGGCCCAGGGGTCAAGAAAAGTAAGAAACTCTCTACAAGAGTGGATTTAACACCGATGGTGGATCTTGGCTTCCTATTGATCACGTTCTTTATTTTCACTACTACCATGAGCCAGCCGACAGCAATGAAGCTTGCTTTGCCTAAGGATACCGATAAACCTGAAGAGCAAAACAAAGCAAAAGAGTCTGGCGCACTGACAATTATACTGGGTAAAGACAACTCTGTTTTCTATTACGAAGGTATCTTGTTACCAGATGGCTCTAACTTTAAGTCATCTAATTTCAAGGAGATACGCGACGTTATTATCCGTAAAAAACAAAGCACTCCCGACGCAGACTTCGTTGTAGTTATTAAACCAAACGAAGAAAGCACTTACAAAAATGTGATCGATATCCTGGACGAAATGGCTATCAACGTAGTAAAACGCTACGCGCTGGTAGATATTGCTGATAGTGAGAACGCATTGGTGAAAGTAACGGAAGCTGCAAATGCCGGAAAATAACGTAGGGAATTTCCGGGTTTTTGAATCTCATTAAAAACATTGTTATCCAATGGATGCAAATAAAATTCTAAGTGCCGACGTCCTCGATATCATATTCGAGGGTAGAAACAAGGACTACGGTGCCTATGAACTGAGAAAGGGATACAATAAGCGCCTGGTTACTGCCTTGGTAACTATGGCTATTATTTGCCTGCTTCTGTTCGTAGCCGGACTCCTGGCTAATACCAAAAAGAAGGCACAGACGCAGATTATTGTCCAGGATGTGCAGTTGGAAGACGTAAAAAAGCAGGAGGAGAAGAAACCTGAACCTCCGCCGCCTCCGCCGCCGCCGAAACAAGAACCACCAAAAGTGGAAATCAAAAAATTCACTCCTCCACAGATCGTGAAGGATAATGAAGTAAAAGATCCTCCTCCGGAAAATAAGGAACTTGATAATGCACAGGTTGGTAAAATCAACCAGGAAGGTATCAAAGATCCGAACATCGTAGCTCCGCCAGAAGAGAAAGGTACAGGTATGGCTCCTGCACCGAAAGCTCCGGCAGAAGATTATGAGAAGGAGTTTAAAACTGTACAGATCCAGGCTAAATTCCCTGGTGGTGACGGTGAATGGAGAAAATTCCTTGAGCGTAACCTGAACAGGAATACGCCGGTTGATAACGGCGCACCTTCAGGCAAGTACACTGTAATCGTTTCATTCCTGGTGGACAAAGATGGTAACATCTCTGAAGTAAAAGCTGAGAATGACCCTGGTTATGGTACTGCTGCAGAAGCTGTACGTGTTATCAAAAGAGGTCCTAAATGGATACCAGCGGTTCAGAATGGTAGAAACGTAATCTACCGTCAGAAACAAGGTATTACATTCGTAGTTGAAGAAGAATAATAATTTTCATAAAGAACTACATATAAAAATCCCCGGTCATTTGGCCGGGGATTTTTGTTTTGATGAAGACAAGAAAATTTTCAACGAACAATGATCAATTTTCAATATTCAACGAAGAGAAAATGAAAACAAATAAAGCCACATTCGTATATGAAAATTGAGCGTTGAATATTGAACATTTTTGCTACATGGAATCTCTTACATTGGTAAAAAACAATTCAACAATTTAGCCATATAGCAATTCAACACAAACAACCTTTCTCATTCAACACTCCTTATGGAAATATTTCAGCGATGTATCTCATAGATAACTAAACCGCTGAAACTATGAACGCAAACAACATTCCCTCTGCAGACATCCTCGATATCATCTTCGAAGGGAAAAACAAATCTTATGGTGCTTATGATCTTCGTAAAACCTACAACAAAAGAGTAGTATTGGCGCTGAGTGGCACTATAGCTTTTTGTTTACTGTTTTTTCTTTCAATGGCATTTGAAAATAGGAAGAAAGCGACAGTAGAAATGCCTTTAGTGAAGGACATTATACTCGTGAGTCAACCACAAAAAGAAAAACCACCTGTAGAGATCCCCAAGGAACAGCCACAGCAACAGCAGATACAACAGACAATAAGAGTAACTGTACCTGTTATTGCACCAGACGAAGAGGTAACACCGGAAGACCAGATAAAGACTGTAGATGAAATGGAGAACATAAAAATTGGAGTAGCAGATACGCCTGGAGAGAAAGGTGATCTTGTGGGCCCTCCAACACCAGAAACTAAAGGTACTGGCTTAGGATGCGGGATGAAGGCTAATGAAGGACTGCCTAATGGCAATGGGTTTATCCCAGTACAAAAGGAGGCAACATTTCCCGGCGGACTAAGTGAGTGGCGAAAATTTTTAGAAAGGAATTTGAATAGCAGTGTTCCTGTAGATAATGGAGCCCCGACGAATACTTATACTGTTTTAGTTTCTTTTGTTGTAGATAGTGAAGGAAATGTATCGGAGATAAAAGCAGAGAATGACCCGGGCTTTGGTACCGCGCAAGAAGCCATAAGAGTAATTAAGAAAAGTAAGAAATGGATCCCTGCTTTACAAAATGGTAAATATGTTACTTATCGACAAAAGCAAGCAATATCTTTTAAAGTAAATGAAGAATAATGATTTGTTTAATAGAGAAATTAACATCTTTTGCCAGGTTGTTATATGGCTACATTGCTTAATTGTTTTTATTGTTACATCGACCTTAATAGTTGAATATTTATCAAAATATCTCTAATATAAAAATTAAGTATCTAATAATAATTAAACTACACTCAATACTTAGTATTCAAGCGTAGTTTTTTTCATTGATGAAAAACAATTAAGCAATGTAGCCATATAACAATTGAGCCATACAACAATTAAACCCAATCAACCCTGCTTAAAATTACTTCTTCAATAGTCAATTCTTTTTTATGGAAATATGTCTGCGATGTATCTCATAAGTAACTAAACCGCTGAAGCTATGAATGCAAATAACATTCTCTCCGCAGACATTCTCGATATCATTTTCGAGAACAAAAACAAATCTTATGGGGCTTATGAACTTCGTAAAACCTACAACAAAAGATTAGTATTGGCATTGGGTGGCACGATGGCTTTCTGCTTACTGTTTTTTCTTTCGATGGCATTTGGTAGTAGAAAAAAAGGAACAGTAGAATTACCACCAACTATTGAAGTAACTCTTGCAAATGAACCGAACAAAAAAGAACCGGATCCTGTGAAACCGCAGCCTGTACCTCAACAGCAAGTGGTACAACAAACAGTGCGTGTAACAGTACCACGGATTGTTCCTAATGACCAGGTAAAACCGGAAGACCAGATGAAGACGGTAGATGAAATGGATAATGTAAAAATTGATGTAGTAGATCGTGAAGGCATTAAAGGGGATTTGGTAGGTTCGGCAATACCAGAACCTAAAGGAACGGGTATAGGAACTGCTGAGGTGAAGAAAGAAGAGGATTATACAACAGAGTTTAAAACTGTACAGATCCAGGCTAAGTTCCCTGGCGGTGACGCAGAATGGAGAAAATTCCTGGAACGCAACCTGAACAGTAGTACGCCAGTAGATAACGGCGCGCCTTCAGGCAAATACACGGTGATCGTTTCATTCCTGGTAGACAAAGATGGCAATATCTCTGAAGTAAAAGCAGAGAATGACCCTGGTTATGGCACAGCAACAGAAGCTGTACGTGTGATCAAAAAAGGCCCTAAATGGATACCGGCGGTTCAGAATGGCAGAAATGTGATCTATAGACAAAAACAAGGAATAACATTTAGAGTGGATGAGGGCGAATAACTTTTTAGTGTTTATTATGGCTGATATAGGCTGCCGTCTTTTGCCGGCGGCCTTTTTATTATCATAATAGAGTGCTAGCAAGTGGTCAATTAGTCAGGGAGATATTGCAATGGGTAGCTATTCACGATTATCGATTGACGATTCACGCTCCAAGCGTTACTTTTGCCCAATAATCCACTTATATGCTTGGGAAATTTGCCGGATGGGACGATACTATAGTTGCACTTGCTACGCCGCAGGGAATAGGCGCTATTGGTGTTATACGTGTGAGCGGTAGTCAAACCTTTCCTATACTGGATAAACTATTTCCGTCTAAGAAACTAGAAGAGCAACCCTCACATACACTACATGTTGGTTTTTTAAAAGATGAAGACGTGGTGTTGGATGAAGTGGTACTCGCTTTGTTTAAAAATCCAAAATCATATACCGGTGAAGATGTGATAGAAATTTCCTGTCATGGTTCACCATACATACAAGAACAGATCATCCAGACCATTGTAAAGTACGGCGCACGTATAGCTAAGGCAGGCGAATTTACACAGCGTGCTTTTTTAAATGGCAAGCTTGACCTGACACAAGCAGAAGCAGTAGCAGACCTGATAGCGAGTAATACAGAAGCAAGTAAAAAAACGGCGCTACAGAATATTCGTGGCGGTTTCTCCAAAGCACTCAAACAAGTGCGCGATCAGTTGCTGAGCTTCTCAGCCTTGATAGAATTGGAGCTGGACTTTTCACAGGAAGATGTAGAGTTTGCAGACAGAACACAACTGTACAAACTATTACATGAATCGCGGGAAACTGTTGAGCTGTTATTGCAGTCATTCCGCCTGGGAAATGTGATCAAGAATGGCGTGCAGGTTGCCATAGTAGGTAAGCCAAACGCAGGTAAGTCCACGCTGCTAAATACGCTGCTGAATGAAGACCGTGCAATTGTAAGTGATATTGCCGGCACAACACGTGATACTATTGAAGAGACGATTAATATTAATGGTATCTTATTCCGGCTTATAGATACAGCAGGCATACGAGAGCATACGAGCGATGTGATAGAAAGCATAGGTGTAGAAAAAAGCCTAAGCAAAATGAAGCAGGCCGATGTGGTGCTTTACTTGTTTGATACAGCGGATATGCGCATAGGGGAATTGAAGGATATTATTAATCAAATGGAAATAGATGGGATCCAGTTTATATTAGTTGGTAACAAAGCGGATAAGATCTCAGCAGAAACAAAACTTCAGTTTGATGTATTGCCCAACATCTTATACATTTCTGCCCGCGATGGAAAAGATATAGATACGCTAAAAGACAAATTGTTTAGCATGGCATTGCAAGACGAGCAATTGTCTCAACAAACGATCATTACCAACGCCCGTCACGTACAATCGTTGCAACAAGTTTTGTCTAGCCTGGACGATATTATTAATGGACTGGATGCGCAACTGCCGGGCGACCTGATTGCATTGGATATTCGCCGGTGCCTGCACTTTCTAGGCGAGATCACTGGAGAGATCACTAATGAAGATCAGTTGGATTATATCTTTAGTAAATTCTGCATAGGGAAGTAGGTAACTTATACACCCTAACGGTGCTTGAGGGATCTTCTTCAAATCAATCCTGTTACGTGTTTTAGCGTAACAGGATTTTCTTTTTTAATACATCTTATCATTTATTATGAATGAAAATTGCGAGCACGTAATAATAGAATTACATGGTCACTACCCAAATCTATAATCAGAGATCGGGCGCTTGTTTGAAATTGCTCCCCAAGATGAAATTTTCTTAATTGTGACTAGTAACGGTAAAAAAAGTTGCTTTTGCCTGTGATATTATGTCATGATGTGCGAATAATTAGGAAACGTTTTTAATTGCCAGGTAAATGAGTATTCATAAGAAAAGAGTAATCGTCTTAATTATAGATAGTTAGAAGTAATTGAAGGAGCGACCTGCAGAAATTATAAAGGAGTCTTGAAGTTTTTAGCAGTATAAGTTTTTAATATTAAAATCATTGATTATGAAATGGATCATTATTGCACTTAGCTTTCTAAACGGTGGATACATGTTAGCCGATGGTTTAGTAGTCTTAACTAAAGGAAAGTTTATAGGCCCGGAAAAGCCAGGACCATGGGCTGCCATATTTAATAGATTTGGGGTAAACGTATTTGCACTAGGGCCACTTTTTATTATATACGGAATCTTATGGCTTGGGTTATCCTATTTGTTCTTAAGCGGGCAGCCCCTGGCTTATAGCCTGGGGTTGTTTCTTTCATTTTTTACATTATGGTATTTGCCTGTTGGAACCCTTTTCTCACTTATCATAATCTTATTGCTTCTGCTCGGTAAGGAAAAGCTGGGATTCTAACGTTTTGAATGAGGCCATCTTGCTGATTGGTTATCAACCACCAGAATCAGATTTCTTCTACCAGGATCGCCGTAACATTTGAATTAATGAGTGGCATGAATCATCCCTATTTAGCCACTGTTCACGATTTTAAAACAGGCGTTTTAATTACAATAAAGACGATCATCGGGATAAATAGTTGTCTACGACACAAATGAACTGGAGCAATTGCCTGAAGGGCAAAATAGAAACACAAACGTTATTTAATGTTTCTCCTGTAACCTGGTGGCAGCAGCTATAAATATGCCGACAGGTATTTTTCCCGATTATATAATTACATACTAATTTATATTTGCACACCCTTCGGGCATGTGAGATATACGGAATCCCCAATAACAAAACTAGCTGGCAACCCCTCCAGCCCTAATATTGTATGAGAAAAGTTCTTTTCTGGCTACTGCTGGGCTATTGCTTAGTACAAACAACTTACGGACAAACAAACGGTCAGCAAGCCGGTACTTCATTAAATGTTTGCGGTGCAACTACTTCTCAGGGCAGCGTACCTGCCTATAATGGTGGATCTCTGCCGGGCAGTTGTCTTTCGGCAGGAGCGCTCAATCCATTCTGGTACACGTTTGATATTGCCACAAACGGCACATTAGGGTTTACCATTGTACCTAATAATGGAGGAGATGATTACGATTTTGCACTCTTTGATATTACTGGTCATGCTGCGTCTGACGTCTTTACAAACAGCGGCCTTGTAGTAAGTTGTAACTATAGTGGTTATACTGGAACAACCGGGCTAACTGCTACTGGCTCTGGCAACAGCAATGGGGCAAATGGACCTAATCAAAACGCTTTGTTGCCTGTAGTTGCAGGGCATACTTATGCCTTGGTCGTAAGCCACTATACCAGCAGTAACCAAAGTGGTTATAGCCTGAATTTTACAGGCGGTACGGCTACACTCGCCCCACCCACACCACCTGAATTTGCTTCATCTGTCAACGTTTGTAATAAGTATTTGAGCATAAAAACGGACCGGTCTATAAAGTGTAGCACTATTGCTGCCAATGGCAGTGATTTCGTATTGCAACCTGGCAATATACCATTGCCGGGTGCTACGGGACTAGGTTGCTCGTCTTCCAGTTTTACCAATGAAATACAGGTCTTGTTACCAGCAACGCTTACGAATGGTACTACATATACATTATTCGCCAAAACTGGTACAGATGGTAACTCTCTCCAGGATGTGTGTGGGCTTGATCTGAATCCGGCAAGCACCTTAAGTGTACCGTACACCACTGCTCCGCCCGTGGTTGGTGACTTTACTATTAATAATGTAGTACAATGTCAAACCGGAAACAACTTTGTATTTACCAATATAAGCACAGTATTGTCCGGCACGCTTACTTATCAATGGAACCTGGGAGATGGTACAACTGCTACTACACAAGACGCAACACGTAGCTATGGTTCTGCTAATACATATAATGTGACCATGATTGCAACATCTGACAGGCTATGTAAGGACACGGTACAAAAAACAGTAACAGTTAATCCGGTGAAAAGAACAACAGAAAGTCACACTATTTGCATAACAGAGTTGCCTTATTTATGGCGAGGTAAGACTGTAACTACAGGTGGAGCCACGGCCGCATACGATACATTGCCTTCCCTGGTAACAGGTTGCGATAGCATTATTACACTGAACCTTACAGTAAATCCATTGAAGACTGCTACTATTAATACAACTGTTTGTGAAGACCAATTGCCTTATACATGGCATGGACAGACAGTGACCGTAACAGGCAATTCTACACTTACATTTACTACTCCTTCATTAATTACCGGATGTGATAGTACGACTACACTGAACCTGACCGTCAATCCATTTAAAACAATGACGGAAACAATTACTATCTGTATAAACCAGCTACCATATACGTGGAACGGGCAAACCATTGTAGCAGGAGGTACAGGCGTAGCAACAGATACCAGGCCATCTTTGCTTACAGGATGTGATAGTACAACAACCTTAGATCTCATCGTAAATCCCCTGAAAACAACTGTCTTAAATCTTGCTCTTTGTCCTAACCAACTGCCTTATACATGGCATGGACAAACCGTAAATACGGTTGGGAACAGTGTATTAACTTTTACTACAACATCATTGCTTACCGGTTGTGATAGTACTACTACGCTAAACCTGACGGTGAATCCAAATAAGACAGAAACGATCTCTCAAACAATATGTGCTGACCAACTACCTTTTACATGGAATGGGCAAACAGTGAATACCGTGGGGGGCAATGTATTGACATTTACGACCGCATCATTACTTACGGGATGTGATAGTACTGTTACACTAAACCTTACGGTGAATCCGTTGAAGAGTGCTACACAGTCCATTACTATTTGCGCAGATCAGTTGCCATTTGTATGGAATGGTATAAGTGTACCTGCCGGAGGCAATGGCGTAGCTACTTACCACACACCATCATTACTTACGGACTGTGATAGTACTGTTATACTTAACCTTACGGTGAATCCGTTGAAGAGCGCTACACAGTCCATCACTATCTGTGCAGATCAACTGCCTTACACATGGCATGGCACAAGCGTGTCAGCCGGAGGTAATGGCGTAGCTACCTACCACACACCATCGTTACTTACGGGTTGTGATAGTACCACTACACTCAATCTTACCGTAAATCCATTAAAGAGCGTGATACAAGCTATCACTATCTGTGCAAATCAATTGCCTTATACATGGAATGGGCAAAGTATAGCAGCCGGAGGCAATGGTGTAGCTACTTACCACACACCGTCATTACTTACCGGCTGTGATAGCACTACTACACTGAACCTGGTTGTAAACCCATTGAAGTTTTTTACTATTAATATGGCTATCTGTGCGAATCAACTACCTTATACATGGCATGGACAAACGGTAAATACAATTGGTAATACCATACTTACTTATCACACACCATCATTACTTACGGGTTGTGATAGTACGACTACACTGAACCTGACCGTAAACCCGCTGAAAACAGCCGCAGTGAGTATAACCATCTGTGCGAATCAATTGCCGTTTGTATGGAATGGACAAACCGTAACGGCAACCGGGTTAACAACACTTACTTACACTACGCCATCATTAATTACCGGCTGTGATAGCACCACTACACTCAACCTTACAGTAAATGTATTGCCTGCAGTAACAGTATCTCCGGCTCCGCAGGTAGTCATTGTTGGAGACAATGCAACGTTTTCCGTAACTGTAACAGGAACCGGGCCGCTTACTTATCAGTGGGAGGTAAACAGCGGTACAGGATTTACGCCACTCGCCAGCGATGCGGTGTATAGTAATGTTGCCTCAGCTACGCTAACTATTACGCATGCTGTGTATAATATGAACGGATACCAATACAGGTGCGTTGTAAGCGGAATGTGCACGCCTCCTGCTATTAGTAGCGCGGCTACATTAACGGTGAATAAAAAAGCACAGGCCATCAGCTTTCAAAACAGCCAGGCAATTGCGGGAATAATAACTACCACATATGGCGATGGCCAACAGGATGGTAGTGCAATTGCTTCTTCCGGCTTACCGGTTAGCTATAGCAGTAATAATATAAACGTGGCTACAGTAAATAATAATGGTGTGGTTTATCTCTACAATGCAGGTACAGCAACTATTACAGTTACGCAGGCAGGTAATGATGAATACTTACCTGCACCTGATGCAGTAGTTGTTGTACAGGTAAATAAAAAGGATCTTGACATAATAGCAGACGACAAAACAAGACCGTATGGAGAAAGTAATCCTTCCCTCACGTTTCATTACACAGGCTTTGTAAATAATGATACGAAGTTTGCAGTTACTGCGCCATCTATAACTACTACAGCTATCTTAACCAGCGTGCCAGGCTCATATCCTATAACATTGACAGGTGGCAGTGCAGCAAACTACAATATTGTTTTAAAAGATGGCACGCTAACAGTTACAGGTGCTGTGGTAGTTGTAAACCAGCAACCACTAAATAAAGCCGTATGTGAAAATGGAATGGCTACATTCTCCACTGGCGCTTCTGCACGCAGCCAGATTGTTACCCTAAGTTACCAATGGCAGGAGAGTACAGATGGGGTGCAATGGAGTGACGTTCCGGGAGAAACAGGTGTAACATATAATGCTACAGCTATTACAACAGGATATGTGCGCTGTATGATATTAGCAATAGGTACAGCACAGCCAACCAATACAGCGCGCTTTACGGTATATCCTCTGCCATATGTACGTGCAACCAAAGCAAACGACCTGGATTGTAATACAGGAACTTCGCAATTGTATGCATATGGTGCAAGTAAATTTACCTGGGCGCCAGCTACCGGTCTGGACAACGTAAATAACGCGAATCCAATTGCCAGCCCACTGAAAGCAACAAAATATGTTGTAACCGGAACGGATGTGAACGGGTGTGTAAATAAAGACAGTGTTACAATTGAAATATTGACAACAAAAGTTGGCGAAAATGAAATGGCGAATGCCTTTACGCCAAATGGTGATGGCAGGAATGACTGTTTCGGTATACGCTTTTGGGGTGTTGTGGAGCAGTTAGACTTTAGTATTTTCAACCGAGCCGGCGTACGCGTCTTCCACACAAATAATCCGGGGCAATGCTGGGATGGGCGTTACCAGGGGCAGGAGCAACCCATAGGCACATACGTTTATATTATTAAGGCCGTCAATAATTGCGGGCCGATAGAAAGGAAAGGAACTGTTGTGCTGATGCGATAAGAAAGCGAAAGTCGGATAACAACCAATTATTATAAGCCGCAGATTTGGGGCTTCGATTGATCTTTTGTATTTTATGCCAATGATGTGCTATTGTTATCTGCGATGGCAGCATCTATTTGCTCATCAATTATTAGTCTTTAAATGCGGCTTAAATTAACAGACGAAAATACAGGTGGTGAACTTTTGTTGTTTAAGGATGAACCAGGGCTGGACAGGGCCGTCTTTACCAAAGACAGGTTCAATAAATATTTTACCATAGCATGGAACCCTGGGCAAAGCCAGGTGGTAACCATAGATGGAAGTGAATATGAGTTCCCTCCTAATTCCCTGCTAACGCTCTTGTTTAACCAATCATTTAGTTTTGAAGACTCTTCCCGCATTGTTGCCTGGCAGTTTAACCGGGAGTTTTATTGCATTATTGATCACGATAGCGAAGTAAGTTGTGTGGGCTTTTTGTTTAGCAGCACAGAACATATGTTTGTAAAATTGAGTGATGCTGCAGAGCAAAAACTACAACTGTTGTCTGATGTTTTCATTGAAGAGTTTAAAGCGTCTGACCGTGTGCGGGATGAGTTATTGTTAGCCTTACTGAAGCGGCTGATCATTTACGTGACCAGCCTGGCTAAATCGGCGTATGTGCCTGCCGCTAAAAAACAGGATGAGCGATTTCATATTGTTCGCAAATTCAACCTGCTGGTAGAAGCAAATTTTAAAACAGCACATGCTGTAAGCTTTTATGCAGAACAACTTTGTAAATCTCCCAAAACCTTATCCAACCTGTTTGCCATCTTTAACCAAAAGCCACCTTCACAGATTATACAAGACCGGATTATTGTAGAAGCTAAGCGGCTTCTCCGCTATACAGACAGGTCCGTAAAGCATATTACATACGAGTTGGGTTTTGAAGATGTGTCTTACTTCTCCAATTTCTTTAAAAAGAACACCGGAACATCACCTTCAGATTTCAGAAACCCGGAAAAGGGAAATAATCTCAACTAATCGGGAAATGCGCTAATGGCGTTTGCCTCCTTTTCATAGCACCTTTGTATCGTTGATTCAAACAAAAACATCAACAACAAAAAAGATGAAAAAGCAAACAGTAATGAACGCATTAAAAGCAGGTATAGCTGCTCTTACATTGATCCTGGCTACAGTAATCGGTTCTGTGAACGTAGCAAATGCACAAGCTATCAAGAATGTAGTATTGGTACATGGCGCTTTTGCCGATGGTTCAGGTTACAAAGGCGTATATGACGCACTTACCAAACAAGGCTATCATGTTACAGTGGTACAAAACCCGCTGACCTCACTGGAAGATGATGTAGCTGCTACCAAACTGGCATTGGATGCACAGGACGGACCTGCTATCCTGGCCGGTCACTCATGGGGCGGTGCTGTTATTACACAAGCAGGTAATCACCCTAAAGTAGCTGGACTGGTTTACATAGCCGCATTCCAGCCAGATAATGGTGAAACTGCACTGCAATGGTTCCAGACTGCTAAACCTGCACCAGAAAACGGCGTGTTACCTCCGGACAATAAAGGCATTGTTTACTACGACAAAGAAAAATTCCATGCAGGTTTTTGTGGTGATCTGAGTAAAGAAGAAGCCGCCTTTATGTATGCATCACAAGGTGCCTTTTATGCAAAATGTTTTGTAACACCTATCACAGATGCCGCATGGAGAAAAAAGCCAACCTATGGTATAATAGCTACAGAAGACAAAAGCATCAATCCTGACATCCAGAGAAACATGTACAAACGTTCTAATACAAAAGTTACAGAGATCAAAGGTAGCCACGCAGTGTACATCTCACAACCACAAAAAGTAGCAGCCGTTATTATGCAGGCAGCAAAAGAGTTGTCAGGTAAATAACTTTTAAAAGCAACTTCACTGGATGTCTTGAGTAAATACCATATATAGATTCAGTAAGAAATCGAGATCAAAAGTCCCGGTTTTTTACGTTTATATATATCATTCAAATTCTTTCGTCTATAAGTCAGCGCTTTTCTTATGCAGCCATACAACCTGTTGTTTTGATATATGTTCTTTGCCAAGAATAGCGTTGTACAATTCTGGCCTTCTTGCATTAATATACCTGGAACCACCGGCGTTTGACAAATGATCTTTGTATAGAGCTGCTATTACAAAAGCATCATCGAAAGAGCGGCATTCTGCAATAACGTCACCATAAGGGTCAATGACCATAGAACAACCATTTTTCAATTGGTCATCATCCATACCAACCGGGTTAGAAAATATTGCATACACACCATTGTCATAAGCTCTTGCCGGTAACCATTTCATCAGCCAGCTTCTTCCCTTCATGCTATCAAATTCCAGGCGCAATGAAGTCGGGTCCTGCTCACGGTTCTGCCAAAGCGCGGGATCTACAAAGCCTGCTCCTGGCCGTGTAGACGACGTGCACATAGTTACGTGTGGCATAAAAATAATTTCTGCACCCAGCAACCTTGTGGCCCTTACATTTTCGATAATATTATTATCATAGCAAATTAAAATGCCACACTTCCAGCCAAGTATTTCAAATATACAATACTCATTTCCCGGCAGCAGATGCGGGTTAATAAATGGATGCAGTTTTCTGTACTTAGCTACCAGGCCTGTTTTATCTACACATACATAGGCTTTAAACAAACATCCCTCTTCATCCTTCTCAAAAAGACCGGCCAGGATAATAATATTGTTTGCAAAGGCAATCTTTTGCAGTTGCTGTACACTTGGGCCATCGGGAATGAACTCCGCAATTTCAGTAAGCTCCTCCTTAGATAAATTTCTTGCAAACGTGTAGCCAGTAACAGAACACTCGTGGAAAGCGATTACCTGTGCGCCTTCAGCGGCCGCTTTTTGTGAAAGTGATGCTATCACAGAAAGATTATACGCTTTATCGGCACTTTTGTGTTCAAACTGTGCTGTAGCTATTTTCAGCGCATTCATAAGTGCAATATTTCGCACAAAGTTCATTGTCCGCTATATTGATGAATTGTACAATTCCGACAAATAAAAAGAAAACCCAGGTTATGCGTCAAATGCTATGGAGCCAATCTCAATAAAATTCCGGGCAAGCCTGTTTGGTGCAGCCAGGTACCTGGTAGGCGTAATACCCGTGATCTTTTTAAAAGATTTGATCAGATGAGACTGGTCTGCGTACTGGGCATCGTACGCGAGGCTGGTAAGCGATTCTTGGGGATAGAAGTGAATTAGCTTATTTAGAAAAGTGTGCATCCTGACAATGCCGGAATAGGCAAACGGGCTTATGCCAATCTCATAAAGAAATTTCCGTTCCAGTTGCCGCTCCGAACACCCGAGACGCGATAACCCGGCAGATGTAACCAACCCTTCATTGGTATGAATAAAATCAAGGGCAGTCATTAGAGAACTATCTTCTGTGATCGCGTTCTTTAAAAAAGCAGTAAAAAAATGATCAAAAATCAGTTTCCATTGCGACTCATTAGAATGCGCCAATTGGTCTCTGAGACCCGTTATAACATTGTGGTTGATTGCGGCATCTAATGGAATGATCGCATTTTTAATGGCAGAGGCTGGTATGCCAAATAATCTATGCACACCATAAGGTTGAAAAACAACGACCATTACCTGTACTGCATTATTGGTTGTAACATCTTTATAAGATGTGCTTGCACCGTATAAAAATGAATCAGGTAAAAAAGTGGGTACAGTAGTGTTTGAAATATGTAATGGGGTTCCGAATGTGAAAACCATGGAATGGCAACCATCAGGAAAAAAGCGCAACAAGTATTCCTGTCCTTTACCTGCCGGAATGGAGAGAAACAAGTAGTGGCGAATGTATGCCCTTAATGCTATGGACGGAAGTACTTGCAATACCTGTTATTTTACACGGAGCAAAATTACAGTATTGCGATAGGTTTAATGAATACTTCCTCGTTAGTTCACATATTATATCATTGTTGTCCAAGTAAAGTAGATGAATATTTGTTTATAAACGTTTCTTCATAAAGGATTGTAGACGAAAAGATTTCAAAATTGGAGGAGATCTCTTTTGTCAGCTTTTCCAAGAGAAACGTCCGGCCTCAGAAAAGCTGCGTTAAGAAAATTGGCTTGAACGCCGGAAAAATCCATTGCTGTTTGAGCCAGGTGCAACTAGCTTACTAATACTGTTTACGGCGAGTTCAATGGATTTCGGTGGGCAAGACAATTTTTAGCCTGCTTTTCTGGAGCCTTGATTTTTTTGGTTACTTTTTGTATCAAGACAAAAAGTAACACCGTCGGTAGACAAACGAACGCCTGAACTTGGATAAGCGAATAAATTTTAGCCGGTCAACAATGATATTATATGTATTAACGATATGAGCATGACTATATATTAATTTAAAAATCAAACAAACGTTTGCGTGTGCGCAGTTCCGCTTAATCGTCCTATTATTATGCCGTAATAGATAATTGTGACAGCCATGAGAAAACGATACTTTACCAAAACACAATAACAAAGAGCGGCCGATTCCGGCTCTTGCTGCAATAATGCACCTCCGTACTGCTATATTCCCAATGCCATATAGAACATGACTTTTATTGACACCTGGTACAACAATTTTAGTCCAAAGCTGCAAGCTATAGCTTGTCACTTCGGGTATATAAAGCAAGAAGCAGAAGATATAGTGCAGTCTTTCTTTCTCGATCTGTTGCAGAAAAATATTGCGATTGAGGAAATTAAGAATCATGAAGCCTATGTGGTAACTGCGTTTAAACGTAAGCTGATAGACCTGCATCGTGCGCAGAAAAGAAAAGGAAGTATTGAAGAAATAGAATCCTTTTACATTCCTTCCGCACAAGAGATTATAGAGGAACTGGAACGAAACCAGGAGTTGGTAAGCCGTATTGCACAGGCGTATAAAAAATTACCGGCAAGATTCAGGCGTGTTATCTATATGAAATACTACCAGGGTTACTCAACTGAAAAAATAGTGACACAAACCGGTCTGTCGCCGCAGACTGTGTACAACAATCTTTCAAAAGGAATTCAGCATTTGCGACAGCATTTAAGAAATGAACCGCTCGTCAGCAAGCTCGCCAGTTTTCTCTTTTCTTTTTTACCATAGTATAGCCACGAAGACCTATAAGGTTTCATGAGACGTGAATCGTCAATCGTGAATAAGCCTCTGCGTATCCTCTGTGCCCTTTGCGATACAATAACGCAGAGAATCCGCAAAGGGCGCAAAATGGGCGCCCGATATTTCCCTATGTGTTTAAAATTTTCGCTAAAAAAGTTTTAAAAAAGCGGTTAGATTCTTCCGGCGTTTACGTCTATACAATAAACAGCAACAGGAAGAATGACATACACCCTGGACGAGCTTGTCATAAATGACTCTTTTATAGCATATTGCACGGCACAGAATGAGCAAGATGTTCAATTCTGGAATGACTACCTGCGGGAGCATCCCCGGGAACTCATTACCATGGAAGAAGCAAAAAAACTCGTGCTTTCTTTACGGTTTATGTTGCAGCAGAAGCAAAATGAACTGTCTGCAGAAGACTACTCCACCGAGCATATGCTCTACGTGGCAGATGGCCGTACAAATATTACACCTGCATTGCCGGATAAATCTACAATGTACCGGCTAAAGCGGAAAACTATAGCAGCGGCCGCCATCCTGCTGCTTGCTATCGGTGCATCATTTATTTACTTTTTTACACGAGAGTCAAAAGTGCAGCCTGGCCTTGATCCGGGAGAAACACATACAACCGTGTTTAGCGAAAAAATACTTTCCCGTGCCGGCCAGCGTAAAACAATTGTATTGGCAGATGGTACACGCGTTACACTCAATGCAGCATCCACATTATCTCTGGAAGAAGGGTATGGTACTGCCAACAGGAATGTGTACCTGGCTGGTGAAGCATTCTTTGACGTAGCACATAATAAAACATTACCCTTTATAGTGCATGTGGCAAAATATAAAGTAAAAGCAGTAGGCACTAAGTTCAATGTAAAGGCATACGCTAATGATGAATATAGCGAGACCTCTCTATTGGAAGGAAAAGTACAGATACTGATAGATAAAGGCGAACATAATGTACTCTACAAAACACTGGAAGTGAATCAAAAATTTGTCCTGCACAGGCAAGAAACAGTTACGCACAAAGTAGATGATGACCTGGCCATTGTACCGCTTTCTTTTGGCGACACAAGTGAAAATATTGAAACCGCCTGGATGAATGATCATTTGATCTTTGATGATCTTCCGCTGAGTGAGATCAAGAATATACTGGAGCGCAAGTATGGCGTACGTATCAATATTCTGAACAATACCGTAGCACAATGCCATTACTCAGCCTCATTCCAGGATGAAAGTATTGGTGCAATTCTCAAAGCACTGCAGTTGTCTTATCCATTCTCATATAAAATAAACGGAACAACAATCACTATTGACAAATAAAAACAGGAAGAAAATGATATGAAAAGAGAGAAATAGATTTCGGCTATTTCTCCCTATTTGAATACAATGGAAGATTGAAGCCCTTCCATGTATGTAAAACTAAAACCAAACTAAAAGTATGAAAAAAAGACTCGGTTTTGGCGGGCGGCCAGTGTTGCCCCTGAAAAAACTATTGCTTACTAAGCTATGTGTGGCCTTGTTGCTCTTTACCTCATTGCAAGTGTCAGCATTTACAGGAAACGGGCAATCCGTCACCTTAAAACTAGGAGAAACACACCTTTCTACCGTATTCAAGATCTTACAGAAAAAAACAACCTATCGTTTTGTATTTAGTAATAAACTGGTTGATGAGCGTGGCCTGGTGCATGTAGATGCTGAGAACACGCCTGTGCTGGAGTTCCTGGGTAAATTGCTCAATGGTACAGGATTAGAATATCAGTTATTAGATGATAATCTTGTAGTTATCCGGGAAAAGACTGCGGATAAAAAGGATATAATAGTAAAAGGCGTTGTGCTCAATAAAAAAAATGAGCCGGTTGCCGGCGCAAGCGTATCATCTGCTAAAGGCCAATCTACAATCACCGGTAACCAGGGAGAGTATAGTTTGCAAACAGATGACAATGCAACCCTTACATTTAGCTACATCGGCTATGCAACGCAAACGGTGAATGTAGACGGGAGGCAAACAATCAACGTTACATTGGAAGAAAGTAACCGCGCGCTGGATGAAGTAGTTGTAACTGCACTCGGTATCAAACGCCAGGAAAAAGCATTGGGCTATGCAACACAAAAAGTAGCGGGCGATGCACTGGAAACAGTAAAAGGTGTAGACGTAGGAACCTCCCTTACGGGCATGGTATCTGGTTTGGTCGTGAAGAACTCCACTGAGTTCAACGCCCGCCCTTCACTTGAAATGCGTGGAGAGTCCCCACTACTGGTAATTGACGGTGTACCTTATGGAAACATGACGTTGCGCGATGTGCCTACCGACGATATAGCAAGTATAGATATGCTGAAAGGGCCAACTGCCGCAGCGCTTTATGGTAACAGGGGCGCTGGTGGCGCTGTGATGATTACGACTAAAAGAGGTAAGGGAAAAGGGCTGGCAATTGACATCAACTCAAACAACATGTTAGCTTCCGGTTTCATTGCTATACCTAAGATTCAGACTTCTTATGCGCATGGAATAGATGGTAAAATATCTGATGACTACGTATGGGGGCCAAAGCTGGATATTGGTACTACTGCCAATCAATGGAACCCTGTAACTAAACAAATGGAAAATATGCCATTGGTTTCCAGCGGTAAGCGTAACCTGCAAAATTTTATGGAGACAGGCGTTATCAGCAATAACAATATCAGTGTAACACAGAGTGGTGAAAATGGTTTCTTCCGCGCAGGATTGAACTATATCTACAACAAAGGACAATGGCCTAATGCTACGCTGAAGATCATTAACTATACAATGAGCGGACAAATGAAAATAGGTGACCGCTTCGATCTTGAAAGCCACATGGGCTATACTCGCCAGACAGCGCCACAGGTGTGGGGATCAGGCTATGGTTCCCAGGGGTATCTCTATCAACTGCTGATGTGGACAGGGCCGGATTATGATCTGCAACAGTATAAAGACTATTGGGTAACCCCAAATCAAAAACAGAACTGGCTGTACAATGCCTGGTATGACAATCCATACCTGATAGCATACGAAAAATTGCAAGGCATAGACAACAACAAACTAAATGCAAGCCTGATTGCGAACTATAGATTTACCAAAGACCTTAAATTAATGTTCCGCACAGGCTACGATTACTATAAAAATGAATTGAGTGTTCGTAACCCACGTGGTATAAACTCTACAAGAGGATCATCTAGCGGTACATTTAACTGGAACTGGAACGCGGCTGGTATGTTTGGACAAGACGAAACATGGGGCTATAGTACCAACAATGACCTGATACTGACCTATAACAAAAAAGTAGGACAGTTCGGTATTGATGTACTTGCAGGTGGCAGTATTTATTACTACATGGACAAAGAATTTGGCGGCCTAACTGCAAACGGGCTTAACGTACCGGGCTGGTACTCTTTTGCTAACGCCACACCATCTACTGCTGTAGGCGTTAACTCCATTACCAACAATTACTCGACGTATAAATCACAAACAAACAGCGTGTATGGAAAAGCAACATTCTCCTATGGAAAAGGTGTGTTTGTAGATTTTACCGGGCGTAATGACTGGAGTTCTACCCAGCAGGCATCAGAGCGTTCGTATTTCTATCCATCTGTTGCAGGTAGTGTTGTATTATCAGAATACCTGCGCCTGCCTAAATGGGTAGATATGTGGAAGGTAAGAGGCTCCTGGACCATAGATAAAACACCAGCCGGTGTGTATGCAAATAACAGGACATTTGGCACAGGTACATCATTCGGCCTCGTTACGTCCAGCTATCCGTCCAACTTGTTAGGTACTGATCTGATGCCATCTACTGCAAAGACATGGGAGGCCGGTACTGCAGCTTATTTCTTCAAAAACAGGTTGCATGTAGACTTTACTTACTTCAATAAATATTATTACAACCGCCAGATCTCTGCTACCATCTCCAGCGCATCTGGTTTTACAACCAGCCTGGTGAACACACAGGAAACGTATGTAAGAAGAGGCGTAGAACTTTCTATCGACGGAACGATCGTGAAGCGTAAATCATTTACGTGGAATTCTATGATCAACTATTCATTTAACCACAGGTATTATGTAAACCTTGATCCTGTATATACACCCGATGACCTTTTTCACAGGAAAGGCGAACGATTGGATAACTACACAGTTAAAAACTGGCTGAGAGATCCTGATGGTAACCAGATCAATTCAAGCGGTTTGCCACAGGTAAGCCAGTATAGCAGCAAGATTGGTTATGGCGATCCTAACTTTTCTTTCGGCTTCATCAACAACTTTACCTATAAAAATTTCTTGTTTGCCATTAACATAGATGGCCGTATTGGTGGCTTGATGTATGATTATATCTGGGATAAAATGTTTGACACAGGAACCAATCCTGAAACAGACAACCAATACAGGTACGACCAGGTGGTAAATGGCCTTACCAATTACCTTGCTCCAGGCGTTAAAGTTGTATCTGGTAGTGCTACTTATGACAAGTATGGCAATATCGTCAGCGATACGAGAAAGTACGCACCTAATGATGTGAAAGTAGGTTACCAGCAATACACACGCTGGGTATCGGGCCGTGGCGATCATGGTATTATGAGCGAATCATTTGTAAAGCTTAGACAAGTTTCTATCGGATACAATTTCCCTAAAAGATTATTGGGAAAGAGTGGTATCAAAACAGCCGCTGTTTCCGTTACAGGCCAGAACCTGCTACTGATCACAGGCTTTAAGTTTTCTGATCCTGATGTGGACGGAGAAAACCTGAATGCGCCTTCTCAACGCATGATAGGCCTTAACGTTAAACTTGGTCTGTAAAGAAAATTATTTCATGTCACCCTTTCAAACAGGAACAATGAGTTATAAAAAAACGATACACATATACTTAACAGCAATGATACTACTGGGTAGTGTTGTTACTAGCTGTACTAAAAACTTTGATTCCATCAACACCAACCCGGATAAGTCTACCACCTCCCGTGCAGACTGGCTGGCTGCGTCGTTACTTACCTCTGTTACGTCCAGTGACATCAGCACACAAAAATCTTTTGCGCAGCCTTTTATGCTGGGTAAGTATGTGCTGTGGACAGAAAACCAGGAAAGTTATCAGTATAACTATATTCAACGCACATCTGCTTTTGGCCGCATACCGGTTTTACGTAATGTGACTGTTATGAATTCATACGCAGGTGCGAATGCAGACACAAAAAACTCTTACCTCGCACTGGGGCATTTTATCCGTGCATGGCAATTTTTCCAGCTAACGATGCAGGTAGGAGACGTGCCTTATTCAGAAGCTGTGCAGGGAGAATCTACCGGTAACATAAAACCTAAATACGATACACAGAAGGCCGTATTCATGGGCATCTTAAATGAACTGGATACAGCGAATGCTCTTTTTGCAAGCGGGAAAGATTTTGCAGGCGACTTTATTTATAGTGGTAGTGTAGATAAATGGCGCAGGCTTACCAATGCTTTTGAATTGCACGTGCTGATGAACTTGTATAAAAAAACAGCCGACCCGGATATAAATGTTATCAACAGGTTTAAAGACATTGTTACCAATCGTCCGTTGATGCAAAGCTATACGGATAACTTTGCTGTCACCTATATAAACTCAGCAGGTTATTGCTATCCCTGGAGCAACACAGCGGTGCAAAAAAATGCCTTCGTCATCTATCCAATGATTTCTTCCACACTTATAGATCTGCTAAAAGCATCGCAAGACAGGCGTTTGTTCTTTTATGCAGAGCCGGCAGCTTCGCAAATTACAGCAGGCGTGCAGGCTTCCGATTTCAATGCCTATATAGGCGTAGAACCATCGGCTGCTTTTTCTGTTACTACCAGCGCACACTCTACAGGTAAATTTTCGGATTTCAACAAACGGTATGTAGACCTTTACAATGCAGAACCCGTTAGCCTCTTTAGTTATTGGGAACAGCAATTTATTTTAGCTGAAGCAACAGTACGTGGCTGGATCTCTGGCACATCAGCGCAGAACTATTATGCAACAGGAATACAGGCATCTATGAATTTTCTTGTAAAATACACACCGGCATCTTATATGCACGGCGTAACGATGGATGTAACATATATTGCTAATTATCCTGCAACAGTAGCGTTAACCGGTAGTGCTGAAGACCAGGTAAAACAGATCATCACACAAAAATATATGGCTGGTTTTCTGCAAGGTGCGGACTACAATGCGTGGTTCGAGAATCGCCGTACAGGGTATCCAACTTTTATGCTGAACTCCTCCACCAACCTGAATACGCCCACTACACAGTTCCCTGTAAGATGGATGTATCCACAGGTAGAACTGGATAACAATGGTGTAAACGTGAAAGCAGCCATTGACAGGCAATATGGTGGCAACGATGATGTAAACCAGCAAATGTGGATATTGAAATGATGAATTGGAAATTTGAGATTTGAAGAAAGAGACTCGCAGAAAACACGGAAATCGCAGAAAAGCAATTCCGCGTTTTCTGCGATTTTCGCGAGAAAATTTTTTTATGCTACTTGGGGTAATGAATTTAAAATTTGATATTTTAAATGAAGATATTTGAAGAAAGAGGCTCGCAGAAAACACAGAAAGTGTAGAAAAGTAATTCCGCGTTTTCTGCGCTTTCCGCGAGAAAAAATTCAACGGCCTTTTTCATAACATACATTTCAAATCTCAAATATCGAATCTCAAATTTGTTTAACTAGCTTTAGCAACTAAACGTGTAATAAAACGGATATATAATGGCAATAGATTTTTCCCGGAGAGATTTTCTGAAGAAAACAAGTTTACTGGCAGGCGGTACAGGCCTTGCTACAGCACTACCTGCTTCTATCAAAAAAGCCTTTGCTATTAATCCTGCCAAAGGTTCTACGTTTGAAGATGCAGAGCATATTGTACTGCTGATGCAGGAAAACCGGTCTTTTGATCATTGCTTCGGTACATTAAAAGGTGTGAGGGGCTACAACGATCCAAGAGCTTTGAAGCTTGCAAATGGCAATCCTGTTTGGTTGCAGACCGATCAGAAGAATAATACATTCAGTCCTTTTCGCTTAGATATACAACAGACCAAAATTACCTGGATGGGTGGCTTACCCCACTCGTGGAAAGACCAGGTAGATGCACGTAACAACGGCTGGTATGACCAATGGCTTATTGCTAAAAAAACAGGCTACAAAGGTTTCCAGGGGCAACCAATGACATTAGGATATTACACAAGAGAAGACATCCCTTTTAACTATGCACTGGCAGATGCATTCACCGTTTGTGATCAGCATTTTTGTTCCTCGTTAACTGGTACAACGCCCAACAGGCTTTATTTCTTCTCCGGTGCATTAAGGAAAGATGGCCTTGCCAAAAGTCCTGCGCTGGTGCGTAACGAAGAGTCTGACTATGGCGCAGAGAGCAGTTGGAAAACATTGCCCGACCTGCTACAGGAAAATGATATTTCGTGGAAAGTGTATCAGAACGAAATCAGTCTCACGCCCGGGTTGGATGGCGATGCGGATGCATGGTTGAGTAACTTTACCGATAACCCGCTGGAATGGTTTACGCAGTTCAAAGTAAGACGCTCTGCCAAATATGAAAAAGCAATGGCTGCGCAACTGGAATTGTTAGATAAAGAAATTGCAGAACTGGAGCCACAGGTAGCAAAACAGGCTGATGATAAAAAGCTGGCAGATAGTTTAACGAATAAGCGGAAGCGTAAAAAATATGTGGAAGCAGAATTGGTGCGTTGCCGGAAAGAACTAAGTGAACCACAAAGTGATTATGACAAAGCATTGCACGAAGGAGCATTCGCGACAAATGAATTTGACCCGGAATATCACACGCTCGAAGAAATAGAATATGACGATCATGGTACAAAACGTAAAATGGCTGTACCTAAATCAGATGTACTGGCCAACTTCAGAAAAGATGTGAAAGAAGGCAAACTACCTGCAGTATCGTGGCTGGTTGCACCGCAATACTTTTCAGATCATCCTTCTGCACCCTGGTTTGGTGCATGGTACGTGTCTGAAGTATTGGATATACTTACGCACAATGAAGACGTATGGAAAAAAACGATTTTCATTCTTACATACGATGAGAACGATGGATACTTTGATCACGTGCCACCATTTGTAGCGCCGGATTATCGAGATAAAGCTACAGGCATAGTTTCTACGTCTATCACCAACCTGGACAAAGAATTTGTAACGCTGGAAGATGAAATACAATTAAAAGGTGTAGCAAAGCAAAATGCAAGGCAAGGCCCTATCGGGTTAGGGTATCGTGTACCATTTGTTGTAGCCAGTCCGTGGTCAAGAGGAGGCTATGTTAATTCGCAGGTATTTGATCACTCCTCCGTAGTACAGTTTATAGAAAAGTTTGCTTCGCGAAAGAAAGGCAAACAACTACATTTAGATAATATGTCTGAGTGGAGACGTGCAGTGTGCGGAGACCTGTCTTCTGTATTTCGTGCATACAATGGCGAAACGATTAAGCAACCTGATTTTCTAAATAGGAATGTCTACCTGCAAAGGATAGATGAAGCACGCTATCAGCCACTGCCAAAAATAGTAGAGCCGCTTACTGCAAACGAAGTTCAGGCAATTAAAGCCGGAGATAAAAATGCTCAGAAAACGTATGGGCAGGAAAAAGGCAATAAACCTTCCTGCGCCTTACCGTATGAGCTATATGCACATGCCCAGTTGGATAAAACAACTAAGCAACTTCGCTGGACCATGGAAGCTGGTAAAGCTTTGTTTAAAACAAAGGCCATTGGTAGTCCGTTCACTTTATATGCCTATGCCCCATACCGCGATGTAGATGGACAATATAAGATCAACCGCAATTGGTCATTTGCTGTGGCCGCAGGGGAGAAGATCACTTACGATATTGCATTAGACGGTTTCAATGATAAAAACTATCATCTGGCGCTTTTCGGGCCAAATGGTTTTTACAGGGAAGTAAAAGGAAATATAGATGATGCTGTTTTGAATATTGAGTGTGCATACCGTTCACAACTTGGAAAGAAATTCGGACAAGTACAATTGAATATTGCTAACCCTTCCAATACAAAACGTGAGATAGAGATCCAGGACCATAGCTACGGGCAAAGCAATATTATTAAGACGATAGAGTCAAATGCTTCTATACAGTTATTATTGTCATTTGAAAAAAGCTATGGTTGGTACGATTTCTCCGTGTTTATAAAAGGCGTGCAAAGTTTTGAAAAACGTTTTGCTGGGAGAGTAGAAACAGGCAAAGAATCATTTAGTGATCCGGTGTTGTCTGGCATGTAATCGGGTAATAACTTCTTTTAATGATCTGGCGCATTGCAAGGTAGTGATCGTTGGTCACTACCTGCGCTTCCATTATTTGCGCTCATCATTATCGTGCGGCTGCACCGTATCTTCTTGTGGAGGGCAGAATGTCCTTTTGTATTGTTGGTTCCGCACAAGAAGCAATACGATGATCAAAATAGTTATTATAATAATGATGGTTAAAGCAATCGTACTCATGGCGTAGAGATTATTTGGCCATTCACATTTTTCTCGTGTTCCGGGTAAAATGAACGTAATCTATTTCACACGTACTACATTTATACCCCGTAGTCCTTTTGGACTTTTTTCAGTTTCAAATTGTACACGAAGTCCTACTTTCAATTGTTCATCAGCAGATGACTGGTGCACAAAAATTTGTTCCCGCGTATCAGCATCCTCTATAAAACCAAATCCTTTTTCACTGTTGAATTTTACAATGGTACCAATTCTAAATGGTGGTTCTTCATCACGGTCTTCATACTTAGGAGTGCTCGTAAGTATGTCTTCTGCTTTAAATTCTACTTTTTTTGTTGGGTCCGGAGGTGTAGAAGTAAGATTTCCGTTTTCGTCAAGGTAAGCCAGCATATCAGATAAGTCCTTTCCACCAGCATTCTGTTCCTTTCGCAATTGTTTCTTTTCTTCTTTTTGTTTTCTTTCCTGACGTTTTTTATTTTCTCTTTCCTTCTTATTCCAGCTTGTAGCCATATTTAATTTGTTTAGTGATAGAAATAAAAGCGTACAATAAAAGGCCGGTCTGTTACCAGCCTATCATATATATCTTTTGTATTGTGTACAGATCGGTTTTAACGATAATTGCTTACCGTATGTCGACTTTTTTGGTAAACGTGTTTAAAACAGAACGTATTACCAGCGTTTTGAAGATCCACCATTATCTCTGCGTGGAGACTCTTCTCTTGGCCTTGCTTCAGATATCCTTACAGGACGACCTTCGATCAATTTGCCATTCAATTCTTTGATGGCAGTTGCAGCCGCGTGGTCATCCGGCATTTCTACGAATGCGAAGCCTTTGCTCTTATTCGTGAATTTGTCAATGATAACTTTAGCTGAGGTAACCTCGCCAAATTCTGAAAATAACTTGTTTAAGTCTTGTTCCCGGAAATCGTATCCAAGATTTGATACATAAATGTTCATAATAGTATAACTGAGTATTAAATAATAAAAGTTTGAGAAAATAGCAGATGTAAAAAGAAAGGGAGGGAATGTTTACAAGAGCGATAGAACTCAAAATGTCTCCACGAAGGTACGTCAATTATGCCAGTATTCCGTTTTTATTTGAGCCAGGCGAGGACGGTGCTAAAAAGCTGTATTTCAGTAGGTAAGCATTTGAATAATGGCGGGTTTAACATTTAAAAAACGACAAAGCCTCCACCTGGAGGCTTTGTCTTAAATATCACACAAGCAAAATATTATTTCACGATCACCGATACGCTTTCCACTGTAATAGCAGCGGCGCCTTTACCTTCTTCGTTTACGATAGATACCTCGTATGTGCCTTTTTGTGCGGCATTTGTCGTGTTGAACTGATCCGTCATTTCAAACAGGAACACTTTTTCTGCACGGCCCGTCGCACTCAATGTATTGCCTTGTATGTGCTGTGCATGGTGTTTGGCGCCGAAGAACGTCATAAAGCCCGCAAAGTAATCGCCATCCGGGTTTAGTGCCTGGCCCTTAGGCTGGTTGATATATACCTGGTAAATACCCTTTGGTTCCCTTGTAAAAGACACCTTCATCACTATGATCGTATTCTTAGGTGAATTATCTTTTTTCAGTAATGTTTGCAGTTTTGGCGCATCGTTTTTAACACTAAAGCTGATTGTATTATCTGTCATTACCTTGTTTATTTTCTGACTCACCACAGTATCAGCAAACTTCTTGGCAGACAAGAACAAGGAAGGTTGCTTCTTCGCTTTTGTAGCATCATCTTTAGCCTCGGCAGGAGTAGGCGTATCATCGTACTCATAGTCTACATTGTAAATAGCGGCAATCACTTCCTCGGCTGTATAATCCTTTTCAGAGCCATCCGGGTTGAAGAAAGTATAGCCCCAAGGGTATGCCTTCAGGTCATCTACTGTTACCAGTTTGCCATTTGGTGAGTTTGTCCATTGCTGCCAGATCCTGTCAATGTTAGAATGGTGCAGGTAGAATATAGGGTCAAATCCTGCGCTAGGTACATTTGCCATCAGGCCGCCATTACAAGTGTCATTAGCCGGGCCGGTATTGTTACAGTTACAGTTATAGATCGGGTTAAAAATGTCATACGTGTTTGCATTACCTCCACCTATATAGTTGTGCATAGCGCCATGCGGCGCGTTGTCAATTGTTTTTGTAAACAGGTACACATCTTTAAGACGCATCAGCGGTTTCAGGTCCAGTGCCTTTACAATTGCACCACTGATAGGCTTGCCCTCGTTTAGTGGCTGGAATCTTGACTTTTCAAACAGGCTGCTACCTTCCTTACGCATCATCTCATTCATCACACGGTTTGCAAACAGGTTAGTCGTGTCTGTGTAGCCCCAGTATGGCAATGCAAAGTCTGCATCGCCAGACAACTTACGTACGATCTCTTCAAAATGCCAGATGTACAGGCGGTGCCATGCCAGGAAGTTGATCTCTATACCCGGAACGTGCGTACAGTTATCCCATGCCTTTTTCAATTGCGATTTATTAGCATAAGAAGGGCAAAGCGTGTTGTTATTGATCGTATCAGGTATCCAGTGCATAGCACCCTGGTAGTAAAGGCTCAAAACATTAGAGCAGTCCATCTTGCGCATAGAGTCCAATGCCTTTTGCATAGCAGCCAATGCCTTCTGTCCGCCCGGGCTGTTTGCATTATAACGCATGTACTTATGCTTTGTAGTAAGCGCAGAGTCCTTGTCAGACTTATTGCCGGTGCCATTGTTACAAGACGAGCCGGCGATGATTAAAGCAAGTGCAAGCACCTGCAAAATACGTAGTTTCATTTCGTGTGTTTTTTAACGGGAAAAAGAATTGTATGATTTAATTGGATGGATCACGCATAGGGCAAGACCTGTTGTACACCATGATGTGTGCAACAGAGTCTGCCACTGTTTTGCCTTCATATTTCTCCACAATGTGTAGGGCGCCATCTATGCCAGATGTAATGCCTGCTGTACTGATCGTGTTCTTGTCATCTACAAAACGTACGCCGCCGATCACCTTTATTTTAGGATACATCTGTTGCATTTCCTGTAAAGCGAGATAGTGTGTAGTAGCCTGCCTGTAATCCAGCAGACCGGTTTTGCCCAGCAGTATGCCACCGGTGCATACAGACATTATTTCTTTTGTTGTATCCGTACCTAATTTTTTGATCCAGGTAAGTATTGTCTGGCTGAATGTAGAGTCGCTTAGTAACTGGCTAACTACATCTGGGGGACAGCCAGGCAATACAACTATGTCAGGCGTAGGGCAATTGTAAATAGTATATTTTGGTAATAAAGCTGTTGCACATTTTTCGCTGTAGATCAGTGTGTCTTTTGCCGCAACAGTATAAACATAATAATGATCTGCTATACGGTTCGTTTTTGTAAACACATCTATCGGGCCATTCATATCTACCACCTCTACGCCATCGTAAATAACAATAGCAATCTTCACCTTGCCGGTATAGTTGGTACTCTCACAAAGAATAGGCCTGCTGGCAGTAGTATCTCTGCCGGTTGGTTGTTGTTGCTTTCCATTGCACGATGCAAATAGCAGGCAACCGAAAGACAGCCAGGTAAGAAGGTATCTCATAATGGGTATGTATATTTAAAAAAATAACTTTACTGCATAGCAATGATCAGTAGGGTACTGTAGACAGCAGGGTAAGTGCCGTTTTTTTCAGAGCAGGCAGCTTACAATCAGGACACACGTTCTTGGATTACGGATAACGAAAATATCCTTTGAAGCATAGGTAAAAAACGGGATTATTCCCGTGGACGAAATGCAGGAAATGGACACACAGTAGTATAAAACAGAAAGTGCTAAACTCAAGACGGCTTTGTAAGAGCGGGATACCCTGGCGTGTTTACGGTCTTTTACATAACTAAACATTGCTGTCCGACTAAAGTCAATAGATAGTTACCCGTAAACGTTTTCCAGAAAGGATTGTAGAAGAAAAAAGATGGTTTCAAAACTGGGGAATTTCCCTGTCAGCTTTTTTAGCCTGCTTTTCTGAAGCCTTGATCTTTTTGGTTACTTTTTGTATCAAGACAAAAAGTAACACCGTCGGTAGACAAATAAAAGCTTGCAATTGAATTTTATCCGATAAACCGGTTGATGCTTTATAGAAATGAAACGTATGAAACATTGAAACTTTATTGGTCATACTCTTTCATCATTGTTTCAAAGTAACGGATCATCCGCATATAATTTTCTATGCTGATATACTCATTATTGTTGTGAATAGTTTGTTGCTCAAAATTATTGATCGCAACCGGGTTGAAGCGATATACATGGTCACTCACCAGTTCATATTTATAAGCATCCGTTCCGCCAATGGTTAAGTAAGGAGTAACAACTACGCCCGGGAAAAATTTATTGATCGTTCTCTTCATTACAGCAAATCCCTGTGAGTTTGTTGCAGATATATGGGACGCTTCCCTGGCTATACCTACATCTTCGATCTTTACCTCAAAGCCGCTGCAAGCCTGTTCCAGGTGTTTTCTTATATCTGCAACCGTATTGCCCGGAAGTATGCGGAAGTTTACCACAAATTCTACTTCCGGTGCAAGCACATTCGTTGCATCACTTCCCTTCATCATCGTTAAAGCCGTAGTTGTTCTCACCAGTGCATTTGTTGTATGATTACCTGTAAGTGTTTTTAGCAGCCGCCCTTTCAGCAACCACTGGTTTGCAATGGCCATCTTGCTTACAAAACTCATTGTTCCGCCAATATTGGTAAAGAACTGTTCTATTACAGGTATAAGCATAGGCTTCATCTGGTCTTTTTCCAACCGTTGCATTATCACCGCGGCTTTGCCTATTGCACTTTGCAATGGAGGCATAGAGGAGTGGCCACCCAATCCTTTCACCTTTACACGCGCAGACCAAAAACCCTTCTCTGCACAACCGATTAATGCTACGGATGCATCTATGCCAGCGAGACTTCCCCGCGTAGATACGATGCCACCTTCGTCATACACCGCATCAAATGAAATGCCTTTTGCCTTAAAGTCCTTCGCTATCTCCAATGCGCCATGTGTGCCGCCTACCTCTTCATCATGCCCGAAAGCAAAATAAATATCCCTAGAAGGCACAAACTGTTGCGCCAGCAAATTGTTCATCGCCTCCATTAAAGAGAACAACATGTTTTTCATATCCAGTGTGCCGCGTCCATATATTCTGCCACCTGCTACATTGCCGGAAAATGGGGCATGCTCCCACACATCGGCTATAGCACCGATTGGAGGTAATGGTTTATCGTCAGGCGAAAAGATACTGTGTGAAGAGTCTTTGCCGCTATAGTTTCCCGGGGGAACTACATCATAGTGCGATAAAAACAAAACAGGTTTTAGCGCACTATTCTTTCCCTTCCAATGAATAACAATTCCATATTTATTGACCGTATAGTTTTCTGTAGAAGAAAATACAACAGGGTAAGTTCGCCGCAGGTAAGTGATAAAAGTATCAAATGGCTGATAATTGAACTGTGCATAATCTGCATTCGAAACAGTAGGCAGTTGTATGCCTCCGGAGAAACGCCTCAGCGCACCCTCGTCTGCTGCAAAGCTTTGGCTGCCTGCAGTGGTACTTTCTATTTTTACAAACGGGTAAGTATAGGTTTTTACAACTACTACTATTGCAATTAAGGCTATCAGGATAAGCAGGCCGGCAAATATTTTCCTCATGACAACATGCTGTTGGTCTGGTGAATGATGGATAACAACAGAATACCCTGATTGTTTATGAATAAGTTATAAAAGCGCACTGTACAATGTGATGGATGGTAATGTTTTTTACAGGAAACAGGAGATATTTATACCAGGAAACTACTCGCTTAATATTCAACGTAACACCAGCCGCTTCATTGCAAAACCTTATTAATCATCCATCCCAAAATCAAAACGTATGAAACATCTCTTTGCTACATATGTCACCATGTTGCTATGTACATTGGCTATTGCCCAGGCTGATAAACCCTGTGCAGATGCGACCCTTTTCTCTGCTATGCCCAATCATAGTATAAGGGCTTGTAATGAAAAAGAGTTTGACGAATTGGAAATAAGACAGAACGTTCCCGGTAAATCAACTGTTACTGCAAAAAAACAAGGTCGAAAAACCGTTATAGACTACAAGTTTGATGGTGAGTTTAGCAAGATCCCTGCTGTTTTGCAAATACTCAATAACTATTCAAATGCGATAAAGAAAGCTGGAGGAGAGGTACTATATACCTCTGGTGGTACAATCTATGGTAAGCTAAAGAAGAGCGATGGCACGTACTGGATAGAAGTAACCTCTGATGGTAGCGGCGATTATTGGGTATCCATTGTACAGGAACAGGAAATGAAGCAGGATGTAGTAATGAATGCTGCTGAAATTAAAAACAACCTGGTTGCAGACGGTAAAGCTGTCTTTTATGGCATCTACTTCAACACAGGACAGGCAACACTAAAGCCGGAATCGGGCGCAACGCTGAGCGAGATCGCCAAGTTCCTGAAAGCAAACCCATCCATCAATGTTTACATTGTCGGGCATACAGATAACACAGGTAACTTCGAAAGCAATATGACTTTATCTAAAGAGAGGGCGAATGCGGTAGTAAATGAACTGATTGTAAAATATGCAGTTAACAAAAGCCAGTTGGCAGCACAAGGCGTAGCCTCTCTTGCACCTGTTGCCAGCAATGATAATGAAGCAGGCCGGGCAAAAAATAGAAGAGTGGAGCTGGTAAAAAAATGAGCGCTTCCGCCTGTTCTCAATACTCAATTATATAAGATCAATGTCCTGCTATATAAGCGGGACATTTTTATAAAAGACCTGTTTAAAATGTATTAACAAGTGTATCTTCAACTAGTTTGTACATTGTATAACCTGACCAGAACGACTATAACTAAACCATATGAAAAGACGAGCATTTATTCAGCAGACAGGCATGCTTAGCGCCGGTCTATTATTACGTGGATTGTCTGCTACAGCGCAGCAAACAAATTTTCCTGTAGTGCGTGTGTCTGGCGATAAAAGACATTTCATGAGCATGAGCATAGAAAAAGCCATCGCTCAGTTTAAAGCAACAGTGAAGAATCCGGAACTATGCTGGCTGTTTGAAAACTGTTTCCCTAATACATTAGACACCACGGTCTATCACGAAGTAGTAAATGGTAAGCCCGATACATACGTGATCACTGGTGATATAGACGCCATGTGGCTGCGCGATAGCAGTGCGCAGGTGTGGCCCTATCTTGCTTTTGCAAAAGAGGATAAGGCATTGCAGCAATTAGTAGCCGGAGTGATCAACAGGCAATCGTTCTGCATTAATAAAGACCCTTATGCCAATGCCTTTTATAAGGATGAAAACAAAAAAGGCGAATGGGAGCATGATCTTACGAAGATGCAGCCGGGCATACATGAGCGAAAATGGGAAATAGATTCCTTGTGTTATCCAATAAGACTGGCGTACAAATACTGGCAGGTAACAGGCGACACTGCTCCGTTTGACGCGCAATGGCAAAGCGCTATTAAGAAAACATTGCAAACATTCCGTGAGCAGCAGCGTAAGGAAAACGATGGCCCATATACTTTTCAGCGCAGAACATCATGGGCAACGGATGGTGTACCGATGGCAGGCTATGGCTACCCGGTAAAACCTGTCGGTCTTATTTGTTCCTCCTTCAGACCAAGTGATGATGCTACTGTTTTTTCCTTCCTTATTCCATCCAACTTTTTTGCGGTAGTAAGCCTGAAACATGCGGCAGAGATGATGCGCACAATTGCAAACGATATAGCTACTGCAAACGAGCTGATGGCGCTGACTGCAGAAGTAGAAAAAGCATTGCAGCAACATGCAACTGTTACGCACCCTGTATATGGTAAAATATATGCCTATGAAGTGAATGGTATGGGAAGCGCCAACCTGATGGATGATGCCAATATCCCCAGTCTGCTCGCCTTACCATATTTAGGTGGAGTAAAAGAAACGGATCCTGTTTATCTCAATACCCGCAGGTTTGCGATGTCTTCCTACAATCCTTTTTACTTTAAAGGAACCGCCGCAGAAGGTATTGGCGGCCCGCATGTAGGAAAAGATATGGTGTGGCCGATGAGCATTATCATGCGCGGACTGACAAGTAAAGATGATAATGAAATAAGAAAATGTATCAGCACCCTACAGCGTACGCATGGCGGTACGGGTTTTATGCATGAGTCATTCCATAAGGATGATCCAACCAGGTACACAAGAAAATGGTTTGCATGGGCAAACACACTCTTTGGTGAATTCCTCTGGAAAACATACAAAGAAAAGCCAGCCTTATTAGGATAACGCTGATAGCCTTCAAACGTAAATTCAGATACTAATGAAAAAATATATACTATCCATCTTAACACTGGGAGTTATACCATTACTACACGCACAAGTGCAGCAAATGCCTGCGTATCCGTTGGTAACGCATGACCCATATTTTAGTATCTGGTCTTTTACAGATACGTTAAGCAATCAGCCAACGAAACACTGGACAGGTGCTACCCAGTCAATGATAGGATTATTGAAAGTAGATGGTAAGGTATATCGTTTTATGGGCAAAGCGGAGCCATCTTACAAAGTAGTATTAGCGGCCGCAGATGAAATGATCTATACGGCGCAGTACCGTGAAACAAAACCCGCCGAAAACTGGTACGAACCTGCAAGCACAGACACAGGCTGGCTGGAAGGTAAAGCACCTTTCGGTAATATACATGGGGCTAACACACAATGGAAGGCGAATGAAATATGGGTGCGCAGAACATTTACATTGAATGAAATGCCGCGTGATCTGATCCTGCGTGTAATACATGATGATAATGCAGAAGTATTCCTGAATGGGAAAAAAATATATGCCCACAATGGATGGACAGGCAAATTCAATTATGCTGCTATAGCTGAGCAGTTGCAAGAAGGGAGTAACCTGTTAGCTGTGCATGCGGTAAATACCGGAGGCAACTCCTGGCTGGATATAGGGCTTGTGCAAAAAATACCAGAAGACCCGGCATTACACTTCGAAGCGGCAGAACAAAAAAGTGTGAATGTGACTGCTACACAAACACAATACACATTCAACTGTGGAGCAGTAAAACTAAATCTTGCATTTACCTCCCCGCTTTTATTAAATGACCTTAACCTGGTATCCAGGCCAGTGTCTTACGTTACATTTAGTACAACATCATTAGACAAGGCAGCACATAAAGTACAACTATACCTGGGCACCTCTGCTAACTTGGCTAACAATACACCAACGCAGGAGATAGGAGCGACAAAATATACCGCGCAAAACCTATCTATACTAAAAGCGGGCACAGTAAGCCAGGAGATATTGGCTAAAAAGGGCGATGACCTCCGCATAGATTGGGGATATATATATGTGGCCGCAGCCGCAAAGCTAAATGCGCAGCAGAGCATTACAACAGTCAGCCAGGGACTAAAGGACTTTGCCACAGGCAATATAAGCACCGGTAATAAACTGGCAGGTAAAAACCTTACGTTAAATACAACTGTTGATATAGGAAATGTAACAACTAAACCCAAAGAAACCGTATTGCTGCTGGGATACGATGACCAATATGCAGTACAGTACTTTCAACAGAACCTTCGCCCGTGGTGGAACAATGCCGGCACCTCCACTATTGAAACACAACTGGCAAAAGCCAATGCAGATTATTCCGCAACGCTTTCCAGGTGTGCTGCATTTGATAAGAAAATGTATAGTGATGCAGTAGCCGCAGGAGGCGAAGCCTATGCAAAATTATGTGTGGCAGCATACAGGCAAAGCATAGCTGCACACAAGCTGGTGAAGAGCCCTGCCGGAGAAATGTTGTTTCTATCTAAAGAGAACTTTAGTAATGGATCTATCAATACAGTAGATGTAACTTATCCATCTGCACCGCTGTATTTGTTATACAACCCCGATCTTTTGAAAGGCATGCTTAACGGTATTTTCTACTTTACTGAAAGTGGGAAATGGACAAAGCCTTTTGCCGCGCACGACCTGGGCACGTATCCGTTAGCAAATGGACAAACGTATGGCGGTGATATGCCGGTAGAAGAATCTGGTAATATGCTCATCCTTACAGCAGCTATTGCAAAGCGTGAGGGTAACGCCAGCTATGCTAAAAAACACTGGACAACATTAACGGCATGGGCAGAGTACCTGGCTAAAGAAGGACTGGATCCCGTAAACCAGTTGTGTACAGATGATTTTGCGGGGCATCTGGCACGAAACGTAAACCTATCTGCCAAGGCAATAGTGGCGTTACGTAGCTACGCAATGCTTGCAGGCATGCTTGGATACAAAGAGGTGCAACAGAAATATACCGATATGTCGGCTGATATGGTAAACAAATGGATGCAGATGTCTGATGACGGCGATCATTTCTCGCTCACCTTCTCCAATAAAAACACCTGGAGCCAGAAATATAACCTTGTGTGGGACAAAGTCCTTGGCTTCAACCTCTTTCCCCCGTTGGTTTATGAGAAAGAGATTAAGTATTACCTGACCAAACAAAAAGCATTTGGCTTGCCATTGGATAGCCGCAAAACATATACTAAATCAGACTGGATTATATGGACTGCTGTATTGACGTCTGATAAAAAAGATTTCAAAGCACTCGTTGATCCACTGTATTACTATCTTACGCACACGCCAAGCCGGGTGCCGCTAAGCGACTGGCATGAAACAACAGATGGCAAAATGGTTGGCTTCCAGGCAAGAAGCGTAGTCGGCGGTTATTTTATGCAATTGCTATATAGCAAGACCGTTAAAAAATAAACGGTTTGTGTATAAACAAAAGCGGCCAGGAAAATGTATTCCTGGCCGCTTTTTATTGCTCAATTACCTGCTATAAATGATTCATTGGTCTAAAGTGTAATAGCTATTTCTTCTGCAACAGTTTTTCCATTAGTTCTATCAGTTTGGCCACATCTATAGGCTTAGCCATATAATCCGATGCGCCCGCTTCAAGACATTTTTCTATATCGCCCCTCATTGCTTTGGCTGTCAGTGCAACAATAGGCAGGTCAGTAAAGCCCTTGTCGCGTATGGTACGCATAGCTTCATAGCCGTCCATCTCCGGCATCATAATGTCCATCAGAACAATATCCATTGGTTGATCTGTAGCGGTTACAGCGGCTACTGCATCTACACCATTTGTTACACTAGTTATATTTGCTTCAAAGTCTTCCAAAGCGGCTGATAGCGCAAAAATGTTATACGCATCATCGTCTACGATCAGGATGTTTTTCCCTTTTAAAATTTCCAACGTGTATATCTTTTATATCAATAATAATTTGTTAGTCAGATCCGGTTTTGGCTATAGGGTTTAATGATTGTTTCATCGCATTTAATAATTGCTGTACGTCTATCGGCTTTTGTAAAAAGCCCGATGCCCCGCTCAGCGCTTCCCTTTCAACGGTATTGACAGACCTTGCCGTAACTACTATAACAGGAAGCTGCTCATAGCGCTTGTCTGCTCTTATATGCCTCACTGTTTCATAACCATCCATCTCCGGCATCATTATATCCATCAGTACAAGATCTATAGCTTGCTGCTGCAACACAGATAAAGCCTCTTTGCCATTTGCTGCCGGAATTAATGTGGCATCGTATCCCTCAAAGATCACAGACAATGCGGCAAAATTACGGTCATCGTCATCTGCTACTAAAATTTTTTTACCCCTTAGCAAAGACTTAATATGCTCCTCCGGTTTATCAGGAATGGAGTTTTGCTTTATGGTAAAAAAGGACGGCGCATCCACTGGTATTTCTTCCAGGGCCAATGCTTTAGGCTGCGGTTGCGTATATACTACAGGCAGGTAGATAGAAAATGTGCTTCCCGAGCCTGCAATACTTGTTACCTGTATCTCTCCGCCAAGCAATCCTGCCAGTTGCTTACTGATAGAAAGGCCCAGCCCTGTACCACCATACTTGCGACTAGTGCCACCCTCTGCTTGTTTAAAAGCATCAAAAATTTCATGCAACTTTTCCTGTGCTATGCCAATGCCCGTATCCGTTACGGAAAACATGATCACACCCGTATCTGCATGTAGCAATAAATCGTTCGTGTATTTTTTATCAGCAGGGGGAGTACCTATTTGTAAAGAAACGTTGCCTCCTTTATCCGTAAACTTAAAAGCATTTGACAAGAGATTTTTAAGCACCTGTTCCAGCCGAAACTTATCCGTATAAATAAATGGAAAACCGGTTGAGTCAAAATTGATCGTAAAGGAAATGTCTTTTTGTACTGCTACAGAATTAAAGATACTTTCCAGGCTTTCGATAATCTCAACTACAGGTGTTTTCTCCATTACCATTTCTATCTTGCCTGCCTCTATTTTGGTTAAATCCAATATGTCATTGATCAGGGTGAGCAAGTCGTTACCTGCCCTGTGTATAATGTTTGCCTGTTCTATTTGCTTCTCTGTAAGATTTTTTGCTGCGTTATTTGCCAGTAGTTTAGACAAAATAAGCATGCTGTTCAATGGCGTGCGAAGCTCATGGCTCATGTTGGAAAGAAAGTCTGTTTTAAAACTATTACTTCTCTCCAGCTCCTCTGCCTTTAATTGTAATGCAAGACTTGCCTTTTCCAGAGAGTCATTATTGGAAGATAGTTTGTTATTCAGTTCCTGTAACTCCTCCTGTTGCACACGCAGTTCCTCGTGTGCCGCCTGCATCTCCTCATTTGCGCTTTGTAGCTCCTCCTGTGTATTACGCAACGTCTCATTAGAAACGCTAAGCTTTTGATTGGCAGCCTGCAACTGTTGTGCGCGTTGATAAATCTCGCTCTCCATATTCTCCGTGCGCTCCTTCAGTTCCTTCGTCATCTGTTCGTATTTTTCCCCTCTTTCCTTCATTACTACATAGTCGGTAATATCTACCACCTGGTTAATGATATGCAGAATGTTACCGGCATTATCCAGTACAGGTGTATTCATCGTACTCCAGTAGCGGGATTCAAATGAGCCATCGTTACGCGGTATATCATACTTTAAATGCCCCATTGCATCCGGCACTTTATTCATCAGCACCCTGTCAAACGATGCCTTCAGGTTGGCAACACCATTCGGGTTAGGATCGTCCGGGTTGTCAGGAAATACATCATATACCAATTTGCCCAATACCTCTTCTCTTTTTGTAAGAGTAGCTGCAAAATAGGCGTCTGTACCTGCCATCAGTTTTAACTCAGGCGATAAGACCAATATCAACAAGGGAGCGGATTCGAACAGAAGCTTGAAGTTTGGATCAGATAGCGTCATAAAAGACTTGGATAAGTAAGTGAAAATAATAAATATTCCATTTTAATGGACTGGTAACGAGGCTTGTAGCTGTATAACTACAAGCAATGGGGTAGCCGCGCACGGCTATACGTAAAACGGGCATAGTAAATGGCCTTCTCACAACTGACTACTTGCACTGTGAACTTACTGTGTACCCACATCTTTTGTTATAGTTCAACCCTTTCAGGGTTGTGCTGGCATGTTGATTGGAACAGCGGGCTTCACCCGTCGTTATTACAGTTTAAGCCCGAAGGGCTTGTCTATATAACATTAAAAATTCCGAAGGAATTCAATAGCAATAACCTCCGGTGAAACCGGAGGGCATTAATAATTGTGGAAACAACCCTGAAAGGGTTGAAGTGCCTATTGGTTGGTGATTGCTTCAGGCTTGATGAAAATATTCAATATATGAAAGATGTTTTAAAGGATGTGGGTACATAGTAGATTGTGAGCTAGACATAAAATAGCTGCATAAGTAAATTATATAAATGGTTTTCTCTTCTCAGGAAAACGAAGGATATTTATTCATCAACCACTGCTCCTGATTATGAATACCGGTCAGCAAATATTGTTTTTTGTAAGTGTCCTGGGCGCGTTTAATGGCATTGTATTAAGCCTTTACCTCTTCATCAGTAAAAGGACAAAATCCGTTGCTGCGCTTTTCCTGGGTGTTATGTTGCTGGCTATTAGTATCCGCGTAGCGAAATCCGTGTTTTTCTATTTCAACTGCGCTACTTTCCCAAAAACAATATTGCAGGTAGGTTTGTCCGCCTGTTTTCTTATTGGCCCGGCGGTATTTTATTTTTTCAAATCAGTCTTGCAAAAAGTTACACAGGTCCCCAATCAATGGAAATGGGCATGGGGCATTAATGTAGGGTTTATTCTCATTGGCGGCCTCATTTTACCATACGAAACACATCCCTGGTTTTGGAATAAGATCATGTGTACCATCATCTACCTCCAGTGGTTTGCATATCTTATAGCTACGGGCGTTTTGCTTCGCAAAGAAATACGCAGGTTTTTTAAAGGAGAAAGCCACCAGGTTACGGAACGTTTCTGGTTATTGTTATACGGGGGTAATTGCCTGCTCTTTTTGTTATACGCCATCGCCTTGTTAGGTGTAGTGCAGGGCGCTTATATAACCAGCCCCATCGCCTTCTCACTCATACTGTATGTAAGTATTTTCTTTTATGTGTATGGCGCACGGATGGAAAACATCTTGATGGTGAAAGAGGAAGATGGCATAGTAAATGCAAAACGGAAGATAGCGGATAGTGATGCCGCGAGTTGGGTTCAAAAACTGGAAACTGTTTTAGAAGCAAAGTCATTGTATAAAAATCCCGATCTCAAAGTAAGCGACCTTGCTACAGCTATAGGCATTACTTCCCACCAGTTATCTCAGTTGTTGAACGAAAACCTCGGTAAAAGCTTTTCCACATTTATCAATGAATACCGTGTAACTGAAGCGTGTAAACTCATAGCTATGGACGACCGGCTTACACTCGAAGCCATCGGTTATGAAGTAGGGTTTAATTCCAAATCCACCTTTTACACGGCCTTTCGCAAAGTAAAAGACACCACACCAGCCTTATATAAAGAGCAAGTGAGCAAAATAGACATAGAATAAATATCTTCTTGTTCAACTAAATATGCCGCAAAAGGTTCGTAATTTTTTGTAGCAATGGCTTGCAAAAAAACTGGATTACTAAAGTTGAGGAGCCCCTTGTATAGTCTTTTCTGGAGCCTTGATTTTTTTGGTTACTTTTTGTATCAAGACAAAAAGTAACACCGTCGGTAGACAAATGAACACTTACTCTTGAATGATCCACTAAACCTGGTCGAATAATAATGAATAAATAGATACTGGTTACCAGGCGATTATTTGTCGGTGATAGTCCGGTTTTATAAATCCGTACGCCCGGTTTTAGAAACCAAGACCTCACGCGCTACTCCGTTTACTAGGTTTACACAAAACCTCTTAGCGGATGAAACGCATACCTTGCGCACTACTTTTCCTATTTATTTTTTTAGGGTTGAAAGGACAGGTCAGGCTTACCGGGAAGACTATAGATGACACCGGTAAAGCAGGAATTGCCTTCGTGACCGTACACTTGTTGACCACCCCCGATTCATTAGCAGCTTATGAAACCATAACCGATACCTCCGGCAGCTTTACACTTGCAGGCATTAAACCGGGAAATTATCTGCTTCATCTCTCCGCCATCGGTTACCATGCCAAATACTGGCCACTATCTTTTACCTCCCATACAGAAATAAAAAGCTTGGACAACATAATGTTGGTAGCAGAGCATGGCGTTTTAAATGCGGTAACAGTCAGCAGCAGAAAACCGCCGATGCAGCGGGTAGGAGACAAACTGGTGCTGAATGTAACAGGTAATGTGTTTTATAAAACAGCCGTCAATACATTCGATATACTTAAAAAAATACCCGGCTTGCAGATCAATGCAGATGGAACCATGCTACTGTCGGGGAGGAATACCCCCACGATCTTTATAGACGGTAAGCCAACTCCCATGAGTGAACAGGAGTTACAGAATTACCTCGCTGCGCTCACGCCTGATATGATCGCATCCATAGAAGTAATAGCCAACCCTTCTTCCCGTTACGATGGGGAATACAAAGCGATCATTGATATAAAGCTCAAGAGAGACAAAGCGCTCGGATGGAATGGTACTGTTACCGCTAACGTACAACAAAATGAATATACCTATACGGAAGATAACCTGCTGCTTACGTATAAGGCAAAAAAAGTGGCTTATACTGCCCGGTTAGGTTATACAGGCGGTTCTAAAATTTATCGCTACAATGCCTTGCAGCATCTTGCCAATACCAACATTATGGCAACTAGTACAGAGACAGAAACAAAATACAATAACCTGAATTATCAGCTTGGCTTTGATTACAACATTACTCCCTCGCAAAGACTGGGAGTATGGCTGCGGGCATTTTTTAATAACCGGGAAACGAGTTCACACAACACTTTGCATACAACCGATTCTTCTTCCAAAGTGCTCGTCTCAGATATAGATACGAAGAACATGGCCGCGCCGGAGCAGGAGAACTATGCAGCCAATATTGATTACAGTGTGACATTAGGCACGCAGCAATTGCAAGTATTAGGTTTGCTGAGCAAAATAAGCAACCGCCAGAATGAAGATATACAAACGAAAGACCGCTATGCAGCAGCGCTGTCTGACTATTGGAAGACTGATCTGAAAAATGATATACTGATCAGGATGGTACAGGCTGATCTTTCCGGTGAGCTGGGTAAAGGCAAATATGGTGTAGGGGCAAAATTTGTATATACAACTACAAAAAATGATCTGCACTACGATACCCTCAACCTGCATAATGAGTTTGTAACAGATAGCGGGCGTACCAATAACTTCCGGTATGAGGAATACATCACCGCATTGTATGCAACCTATGATCTTAAATATGAAAAACTGGCTTACTCATTTGGCTTGCGTGCAGAACATACACATAGTATTGCGAATGCGATTACGCAAAATGATATAACAAAGCGAGACTATCTTACCTGGTTGCCTAATGTAAATGTTACCTATACAATAGACAATAACAACCAGTTAAATTTTTCTTTTACACGCCGCATTACCCGCCCGACTTTTTCCCAATTGAATCCATTCCGTTTTTACAACAGCCCACTCAACTATTGGGTTGGTAACCCGACATTGCTGCCCTCAAAAACCAGTACATTTAGTATAGCATACACGTATAAAACACTGAATGCATCATTGAGTATTGGACGGGAAAATGATGTGTTGGCTCGTTACCCGGAGTATGATTCTGCCACCAACATTTTGGAGTACCTCGGCAGAAACCTGCCATACAATGACTTTGCGGGGCTTGACATAAACCTGCCTGTAACTATTACAAAATGGTGGAAGACCACAAACAATGTTGGCCTGTATTATAAAAAAGAGCAAACACCTTATCACAAGGTTACATACGAAATACCCATCACCTCTTTTTCCTTTAATACAAGCCATATTTTCAGTTTGCCCAAAGGCTTTACGTTTGATCTTTACTACTATTATGCATCACGCGGAGGTAACGGTTTATACATATCCAAATCCATGTCGAACCTGGATGCCGGCCTGCAAAAAAGCTGGTTTGCAGGAAAACTGAACACCAAGCTAAACGTATATGACATCTTCAATACCTACCGGGTGTACTTTATTTTCCGTGAGAAGAGCATCATCAACAATGAACTGCAACACTGGTTTGGCCAGCGACGTATAACGCTGACACTTACCTATAACTTTGGCTCTTCTACCCATAAAGCCCGTCAGAATAAAAGGAATGAAGAAGAGGGTAGGGCTGGTTTTTAATGGGTAAAAGCAGTGTCTGCCAGTTACCAGGTATATATTTCAGCAGATTAAACTAATTTTAGCGCCCCAAAATGGACAACTAAAAAAGTACTTATGTTGAATGTGTACCTGTTAAGGCACGGTGAAACAACCTATAATGCAGATGGTTTGCGCTATTGCGGCATCACAGATGCACCGCTTACAGAAAAAGGCAAACAGCAGGCTGCAACAGTAGCCGAACCATTAAAAAATATTGCATTCGATGCCATTTACTCATCACCACTATCCCGCGCGTATGATACTGCTGTAATAGCGGCAGGAGGCAGGCCCGTTATAAAAGATCAGCGCCTGATGGAAGCCAACTTCGGACAGTGGGAAGGCAAGCGACAGGAAGAGTTTGTGTTGGAAAATGAAGCCCTGTGGACAACATGGATGAAAGACCCATGTGTAGCGCGCGCCGGAGCAACAGGTGAGACAGGTATGGAAGTAGTAACGCGTGTGAATGATTTCTTTGAATGGGCACGCCAGGAACATAAAGACGGCACTATACTCGTAGTGGGGCACAACGCTGTAAATCGTTTTTACCTCGCCTATAAAATGGGCATACCATTAAAAAACTATAGAAGAATATTGCAACTGAATTCTTCTATTACAATGTTCACATTAGATGAAACCAGTGAGATCGTTTTAAAATTATTGAACGCAACGAGCTTATAAATTCTGAAATAAAATAAAATTGTAGAAGGCACGGAAATATTTTCTGTGCCTTTCGAATTTTTGAAAATAGATTTCAAGCAAAGGGCGCAAAGTAAAACGCAGAGGGCGCAAAGTGAGTTGTGAGTTGTCAGTTGTGAATAAGCCCTTTCACGATTGCCGTCTCACGATTCACGGCAATTCCTGCTCTCTGCGGTTAACCCAAGCCGCGCAGCGGCCCTATGTGCCCTATGTTCTCTTGCATGAAACGAACATAACTATTACTGGAAAGGCCTTGACTTTATCTATGTTCCTGTGTCCCTCCTGTTTCCTATGTGGTTAAAAAAATCTCCACGCACCCCTCCGTTCTCTGCGCCTCTGCGGTGAATCTTCGCACAAAAAAATAAGCCCCTCCAGAAATGAAGCGGCTTTCTACGATTATTTGCTTTGAGAAAAATGATAGAGCAAAAGTGTGCTTTTTCATTAGGTGCATCATGCCGGATCGGGAAATGCTATTTATAAAATCGGGAAAAACTACCGTTACTATATCGATATAGAAGGCCTATTTCGCTGAATTTTAATACGCCGTCTTTCCGTAAGTTAGCAGTGATCAATAGCTTGTTTATGCGAATAATACTGGTAGCAGCATTGCTTTTAGCCATGTCTCTTACGGCTCATGCCCAAACGGTAACATTGGTTGTATCTCCTGTGGGGAGCGATCATGCAAAGGGCACACCCGCACAACCACTACGTACCATAGAGAAAGCGTTGGCTTATGCAAAAGGAAAACAAACCACCATTTTGCTGTGTAAAGGAACTTATTACCTGGACACAACTATTGTATTGAGCCCATCATATAGCGGGCTTACCATAGCAGCATACAATGACGAAGCAGTAACAATTAGCGGTGGTAGAAAATTATCCCTGAAGTGGATACTATATAAAAATGGAATTTACAAAGCCAGTGTGCCGGCTGGCTTTTCATTTGAACGGCTTTATGTAAATGGTCACTTACAAACACTTGCGCGGTATCCTGATTATGATAGCAGTGCGCGTATTTTTCATGGTACATCGCCAGATGCGATTGCGCCTGCCCGTGTAAAAACATGGCAACACCCGGAAGGTGGCTATGTGCATGCCATACATGGAAGTGAATGGGGAAGCCTTCATTACAAGATCCTTAGCGCTGATGATAAAGGCAACCTGCAACTCGATGGCGGCTGGCAAAACAATCGCCCCACAGCAATGCACAAACAATACCGCTTTGTAGAAAATATATTTGAAGAGCTGAACACAGTGGGAGAGTGGTTCCTCGATCGTAGGGCAAATGAGTTATATTATTATCCGGTGCATAAGACAGAGCTGGAGAGTGCCGTAATAGAAGTATCACATTTGTCAAACCTTATTGAAGTAAAAGGAACGCAGCGCACGCCGTCAAAAAATATTTTATTGAAAGGATTGACGTTTGCACATACGGAAAGAACATTCATGCAAACCCGTGAACCTTTACTACGTGGTGACTGGACTATTTATAGAGGCGGTGCAGTACTGCTACAGGGAACGGAGGATTGCGCGGTGAAGGCGTGCAATTTTTTTGAAACAGGTGGCAATGCTATCATGGTCAGTAATTACAACAGGCGCGATACAATATCCGGTTGTTATATAGCATCCATTGGTGCAAGCGCCATTTGTTTTATTGGCGACACGGCAGCCGTAAGAAATGCGCAAGTCAGGTACGATGGTTTTATTCCTTATGACCAACTAGACAAAACTCCCGGCCCTAAGACAGACAATTATCCCCAGGCATGTGTGGCCATAGACAACCTCATTCACAACGTAGGGGAAATAGAAAAGCAAGCAGCAGGTGTAAACATAAGCATGGCTGCGGCTATTACGGTTAGTCACAATACCATTTACAATACACCGCGTGCAGGCATTAATATTAATGATGGATGCTGGGGCGGTAATATAATTGAGTACAACGAAGTCTTTAATACCGTATTGGAAACAGGTGATCATGGTGCATTTAACTCATGGGGCAGGGATCGTTTCTGGTATGCAAAAAGAAAATACATGGATAGTATAGTTGCTGCACACCCGGCGCTCATCTTCCTAGATGTATTGCAACCCAATATTATTCGCTACAATCGTTTCCGCTGCGACCACGGTTGGGATATAGACCTGGATGATGGTTCTGGAAACTACGAGATATATAATAATGTGTGCCTGAATGGTGGACTTAAATTGAGAGAAGGCTTTAAAAGGATCGTTCAGAATAACATTATCATCAATAACTCCTTTCATCCGCATGTGTGGTTTAAGAACAGTATGGATGTGTTTAAGCACAACATTGTTACCAGGACCTATTATCCTATACGCATCACCGATTGGGGGACGGATGTAGATGAAAATTTATTTCCGGATACAGCCAGCCTGCATACGGCGCAGCGAAACGGAACAGACCGGCACAGTATGTCTGGTGATCCGCTGTTTATAGATGCAGTAAATGGCAACTACAACCTGCAAAGTAATTCCCCTGCAATCGCTATTGGCTTCAAACCATTTTCACAAGATCAATTTGGCGTACGCGATGCAAGGCTCAAAGCCCTCGCCATGCATACACCCATACCCGCATTAAAAGAAAATAGTTTTGTGATGCGCGATAATGCAACGGCCTCTTTCCTGGGTGGTATTATCAAAAGTATAGAAGGCCCGGCTGAGCGATCTGTGTATGGCCTACCGGACGAAACAGGTGTTGCAATAATTTCTGTTGCAGATAATTCCCCGCTTAAAAAATCAGGGTTGCAGGAAAAAGATGTACTGCGTGCTGTAAATAATAAATTGGTAAAAGATATTGGCAGCCTGTTACGTGTGATGCAATCCGTAGGCAATAAAAAGCAAGTGCCGGTAGAGTTATACCGCAACCAGCAAGTAATAAAATTAGTGTTGTTGACAGAATAAGCTTCTTACAGGAAAGAAATAGCTTACGCGTAACTGCTTATTTCAACCAGGTTTAAATCCGGGTCACGCAGGTAGATAGAACGTATTTTACCTGTTGCGCCTGTTCTTGGCACTATACCATCCACAATTTCGATATGCTTGGTTTGCAGTTCAGCCAATACTTCCTCTATAGGTGTAGAAGTAATAAAACACAAGTCTGCAGAGCCACAGGTTGGAAAGGCTGCTTTCGGGTCAATCTCTTTGCCCTTTTCATGAAGATTGATCTTTTGTACGCCAAATGTCAGCGCCTTCCTGTTGTCACCGAATGTAACGACAGAAAAATTTAGCACAGTTGTATAAAAGTCGATCGTCTTGGCAATATCCTGTACAGTTAATACAAGATGATCCAGTCTGTCAATGATCATAGAAAAGATTTAGTAAGATAAAATTACATCAAATCAATTGTCTATAAGGCATAAGCAGTAACGTGTTATCTTTCTGGCAAAGCCCCGGCGCGTGTCCTCACGCGTCGGTTGGTAATTGGTTCGTGGAGACACGAACCAAGGCGAAGTATACAAAAAACTACTACACATTCTTAATGGAGCATGTAGCAGGTTTTATAATATTTTCATTGTTGTCCGACTAAAGTTAATGGCTAGTTGTCTGTAAGCGTTTGCCAGAAAGGATTGTAGGTGAAAAGAATAGTTTCAAAATTAGGGGGAGTTCCCCAGTTAGCTTTTAAAGAGAAACGTTCGGCCTCAGAAAAGCAGCGTTAAGAAAATTGTCATGAACGCCGGAAAAATCCATTGCTGTTTGAGCCAGAAACAACTTGCTTATTTAACCTGTAAGCGGCGAGTTCAATGGATTTCGGCGGTCGGGGCAATTTTTAGCCTGCTTTTCTGCAGCCTTGATCTTTTTGGTTACTTTTTGTATCAAGACAAAAAGTAACACCGTCGGTAGACAAATAAAAGCTTACAATTGAATAAGCAAATAAACTTTACTCGGACAATATGTAATATTTTATATACCGCGTAATACCTAATCAGTTCCATTTTCCGACATCACCTGCTTCAATCCCTCGCACATTTCACGTACCCGTACATATGATGCATAAGAGTTTTTAGACCGGTCCATCTTGATGCCCAATTCACCTTGCTTCAGCTTTACATACATAGTAGTTCTGTCGTCCAGTGTAATAGTTGCATCCATTGTTGTATTCACAAAAGAGAGATTATTGTTGTTGCCGATCTGGTCATCCATATACTGCTGCACCTTGCGCGTCTTCTTCTTATTGTACAAGCCATGAAAAGTGAATGTGTTATCTGTCTCCTGCATTTCAATGCTTACATTGTTTCCCCGGTAACGTACACACGAAAGAAAGCCAACGGCTAAAATAATACAACATGCTACCAATAAACGTTTCATATCTGTAGGTTTAGTTATTATACATAATAATACTGTTACATGCGATAAGGCGCATGTAGATACACACCGGTTATCCGGCCTGTATTGTTTATTGGTTAAAGTAGCGGGAAATAAACTGTGGTAGAAGTTGGAGCATAAAGATAATGAGAATGTAGATGCAAAAATTGCAAATATATAAATGGTCAAAATAAAGTATAAGGTGCAAAAGAGTTGCACCTTATACCTGTATTGCTGACCGCAGGTAATTATCAGGGTTTACATACGCCAGTTTACTGATCTGTGCTTCTGAAAAGTCTTTTAGAAAAATATTGATCAGGCCAGGTTCATCTCCTGTAGTTTCCTGTTGCGTCAGGTAAAAATCAGTTCCATAGAGTAGCTTGTCTATTAACGGGCTATTGTTGAAGTATGTTGTAATAATATTCATTGCATCCTTGTCGCTCAGCGTATAAGAAATATCAGAATACACATTCGGGAAGTTTGTCATCAGGTCAAGAATGGCCGTGTACCAGTTGCCACCCAGGTAGCCTGGATATGGTGTTTTGGTGGCCGGGTTCAATTGTTGCGCGGCAGATAACTTCACCTCGTTAGCTCCACCAAGATGAGCCAGGCATATTTTTAACGACGGATATTTTTCCAGCACCGGAATGTAATTGTCCGGGTGCCCAAATACATTGCACCAGGTCTCATTATTTTTCTTGACAGATTTGTCGCTTTCATTTACCAGTTGACTAATCCTGTTTAAAATACGCGGCATAGCACTACTGTTAGGGTTCAGGCTTTGAATACGAAAACCTCCCTGGTTCATAATAGAGTCGAACGTGCCCAGGTAAAAAGAGCCGCCGCGGGTAGCATGCGTCATTACAGGTACATCATTTTCCGCAGCCCACTTCCACACCGGGTCTAACCGTACATCAAAAGGAAAGAAACCATAAGCAGGATAAATTTTTATACCATAAAAACCAACATCCTTATTGATATGTGATGTTACCCATTGCAACAAATCTATACCCTGCATACGCGGGTCTATACCAAGGAAAGGAATAAGCTTGTCATGGTACAATTCGTTTCTCTTCAACTCTATTATCTCCTGTACCTGCGTCTGTATCTTTTTGTGATTCGATGTACTGTTATAATCCAGGTAATCCAGCACCTGCGTCAGCACCACAATGCGATAGTCGCCCAGCCGCATATAAGCCCGCGATTCCATATTGAACACATCCTCCTGCGTGGCAGATGTACCGATCTGTACAAACTCTATATACCTGCGTACCGTATTCCGGTAGTTAGGTGAAAAGAATTTCAATATCCAGTCTACGGATTTAAGCGCCGTGCGCGTGCCATCCTTCTTCACCATTTTATCTATCTGCCTTGCCAGCCAATCGTTCTTAATAGCTGTGCGTAAGAAATAGTCCGGCGCATGCTGTGATGTAAAAATATGCGAGTGCGCATTTGAGAAAGGAAGATGATCAGACATATAATCAGTTTGAAGTGTTTGTAGTTGGTTTTTTGCCCGCTCTCCGTACGTTCACCAGTTTCAGCAACACATCGAACCAGAAAGGAGCGCCCACACTAATGGAGAAAGCAGTGATCAATAAGCCAATGATGTATAACAACACCTGCCAGATGCACGCCCAGGCAGAATAATGGCTAGTGTGCGTAAAGAATAAAATAGGAGGTGTCCGCTTCGTCCATCCTATCGGGAAGTTGATCTCCCCGATCAGGTTAAGCGTTGTATCCGCTGATTTGAGCAATGCCAGCCGCGCGGAATCCTGCTGTGTTTTCATCTGCTCCACCTGCGTTGCTTTTTGTATCAGCCTGTTCAGCACATTGGTGTCAGGCGTTGGTTTACCCGTCTCTGCTGCCGCTGCTGCGTTATATGCACGTTGCAATGCAGTGATAGTCGTATCTGCTTTTTGCTTCTCATAGTTGTCCGCTACCTGCTCCGCTATAGCAGTAATGTCGCTGCGCAATGCAGGGTTTGTATAGAGCGTGCTAAATAAGTGAATCGCATCTACGTTCAACGTAATGGCAACAACAAAAGCGATCCAGCGAAGACGTTTTCGCATAAGATCTTTAAACCAGCCGCTGGTGCGGTCCATCTGGTCGTTGTACCAATGTTGTATTTGTGATTCCAGTATTGCCAGCCGGTCATGCTCATCCTTACTAAGCGATTCTGTTCTGTCCGCCATATTCATCAGCATCAGCTTCAGCGGTGTGTAATGCATCTTGCTAACTCCCTCCTTGAAGCGCTCAAAAATGTCTGCATTGCTCGACGCCAGTTTTATAGCGCCAGCCGTTTCATCAAATGAATAATTGCGGGAATAGTTGCCGATGATCTCAATGATCACCTGGCTAAACATGGTATCGCTTATGTATTGCGGCAGGCTGTTGATATTCTTGCGAAGCGAAGTGATCATCGGGTGATTGTACAGCAACTGGCCAAAGTTGATATTGATGTTATCATCAAACAACCGGGAGATGATCTTATATAATTGTGCCCCGCGCTCATTGTAATAACTGTTCACTATTTCTGCAAGTGTACTTACCAGTAAACTTAGCAATGCAAAGCAGAGGACAAGACATAGCAATGTCTGTAACAAAGACGAATTGAGAAGAGCGGATGACATGGGTATGTAATTGAAATGAAGTAAACCCGTTTACGTTTAGCTGAAGTGCAAAGCCGATCGTTCGTTAAGCTGGTGCATTATGTACCGGGTGGAATAAAACTAAGAAATGACCCAGGCCGGGCATAGGGGAGAAAAAGGCTATTCACTTGAAGAATCCCATTGCATTTATCCAAACAATTTTGTAACTAAGAATTTTCGGGGCAATCCCGTTTTGTTGTTGCAACGTTTTTAATTGTAGTTCAGTCGCTTCTGCATACCTGCTATCCTTGGCTCAGACCGTGCTTAAATCCTGCTTGCTTTTCTCAAAGACTTGTTTTATCTTAAATGCAGTTTAAAACCCTACAATTGAGCCGTATGAAACCAAAGCAGTCATTTTTCGCGATAGCATTTGTTATCGTGTTATTATCACTTTTAGGCCATACACACGTGTAAGGCCCCGTGACAATCAACATTGCTAATCAGTATGACGAACACAGGAAAAGTTAACTAAATAAAAGAACCCCGGCAACGCCGGGGTTTTGCTTTATGCTATAATCCGTTGGCACAGGACCTTACTGGCGCAAGCCTCCCGGCTATAAGCGTTCGAAAGAATAATAAAGTCCCTACGGGCAATGTCATTAAGTCAAGAGTGGGCCACTTTCAAAAAGCATATTTTTCTAGTTATGTCTGCATTTAAAAAGTGGCCCACTCTGGTGCATTTATTTTTAAGCCCGCTTAACTTAATGACATTGCCCGGAGGGACGCCAGATTGGTAGTTTAATTATTCATGCAAGCAATTGAGCTTCGGAGGAGCGACAGAATAAAATCGTTTTGTTGAGGTTATAATTCTCCTACTGGCGCAGGCCTCCCGGCTTGTGACTTCTTGTTACTAATGTTTGAGTAGAATTGTGCCTGCTTTGCAACACGTTTGTGTTAGAGCGTTTGGTAACGATATAGCCGTCTCACGCTAGTAGTATGAAAAGACATTTATCAATAACAATTAAACAATGCAACCATTTATCAATGCTACTTCTTCTCCAACCTGTCAAAGTGCGGAGCTAAATGCTCCCGCATGCCGTTGCGGAACGCTTCCTTATCACCATGCTTCAGAATATCTACCAGGTCAAGGTGTGTTATCTTACCCTTTACCTGTTCCTTTTCCAAAGTGGTTACATAGCCGAAAATAGGTAACAGCATAATCTGGAAACGCTTGAGTGTATCGTTTCCTGTAATGGCGTAGAGCTTGCCATGAAATTCAATTTCATTTTCTATACGAAAAGATGTGCTGCTTTTTACTTCACGCTTTGCAATAGCTTCCAGCTCCTCTATATCTTTTGCTGTTTTACGTATGTATAGAATATCCGCCATACCCATTTCCAGTGTCAGCCGTAATTCAAAAATATCCTGCAACGTACTCTTATCAATGATCAGTGGGTCAAGTACACGCTCAAATGCACCCAATATATCCGGCCTTGTCAGTACCATACCCCGCTTCTTGCGGGATTCTATCATGCCCAACATGCGCAACCGGCTCAGTGCTTCACGTACAATGTTCCTGCTTACGCCCAACGCTTCAGCCAGTTCCACCTCTTTGGGAAGTGCATCGCCCGGCAAAAAAGATTTCTTCTTCAGGTATTCTCTCAATCTTATTTCTACGAGGTCAGCCATTGTGTTTGTAGAAATACGTTCTAAATCCTTGCTCAGATCACTTTGTAACAATGACACTATTCAAACTTTTTAATTTGTTAATATGTGGGACAAAATACATAATATAATTTCCGCATCAAAACTTTCCAGCAGGGTAGTTGTCCATTTCAACCCAATTTAAAAAATATTATCCTGTAGATCAATAGCTTACCGGGTTAAATAAAAACTTTATTTGGCGGGATAAGCAAATTGTTTCACATTTGATATGTACTACATAAGTACTAATAACGACAAACTTGCTATATGAAACAACTAACTGCTTACTGCCTGGTAGCGCTTTTATGCCTGGTCGCTCCCATTGTTTCAGGCCAGAATGGTCACCAGGTAACCGGCGTCGTCACCTCTGGCAATGCCGTTGACATTTTACAAGGTGTTACTGTAAACATCAAAGGTTCCGCTGTCAACACTATTACCGACTCCCTTGGGCGCTATTCCATCAGCGTAAAAGGTAAAGAGGATATACTGGTGTTCAGCTTTGTAGGATACCAGACAAAAGAAGTGCTCGCAAGCGGGCATAAAGTCATTAATCTTTCCCTGGATGCAGAAAACAATGCGCTTAACCAGGTGGTCGTAATAGGTTACGGTCAGCAATCGAGAAGCAGTGTTACTACATCCGTATCCAAAGTATCTGAAAAAGAATTTTCACACGCGCCGGGGGCAAACCCGTTACTACAACTGCAAGGCAAAGTGCCTGGTCTTACATTACAGATCTCTGATGGGCAACCGGGTTCCAATCCGCAAATATTTATACGAGGTGGTACATCTACTTCACCGGAAGGAGATGCGCCATTGTTTATTGTGGATGGTTTTGTAGGTGCTGTCCGTAACATCAGCGACCTTAATCCCGATGACATAGAATCTGTACAGGTATTAAAAGATGCGGCTTCTACTGCTATTTACGGAGCGCGCGCAGCGAACGGCATCATTATCGTAAAAACAAAAACGGGGAAGACCGGCCGTGCAGTTACCAACTTCAAGGTAACGAGTGGTATAGAAAAGCAGGCAAAGCGTTACAACTTCACCAGTGCGCGCGATTACATTGCTGTCAGCAGAACTGCAATTAATAATTATAGCACTGCTGCTAACAAAGCAAAATATTTAGAAGGCGGTACTTATGGTATGTCCACAGGCAACCCACGCAACTCGCGTAATACGCTCGAGTACCTGGATGTGTACCGCATCAATTACGGGCAAGACTATGTAGACTACCTGCTAAACAAAGCGGGATGGGAAACTATGGTAGACCCGGTAACAGGCCGTGATCTTATTTTCAAATCCACAGACTACCAGGACATCACATTTCAGACAGGATACAAACAGGAGTATGATTTTAATATCAGCGGCGGTACAGATAAATTAAACTATTACGTCGGGCTCGGTTACCTGAACCAGGACGGTATTGTATATGGCACATGGTATAAAAACTATACTGCCAACTTCAAAGGCAACTATAAAGTGAGTGATCGTATCAGCATCAATACCAGCCTTAACTATGCATGGCGAAATGGTGATGTGCCAAACAACTACACAAACGTACTTAGCCGCTCCGTAACCATGCCATTTACAGAGCGATTATATTATGAAGATGGTACGCCCGCGCCGGGAGAAGTATCTGCCAGCTTCAGGAACAGGTTGCACGAAGTGTATTATAAAGAAAAGTATAGCGACAATAATGTGTACCGTACCAACATAAAAGTTGGCTCAGACATTGGCATTATTCCTGGCCTTACTTTTTCACCAGCTATTTACTGGTATGCAGGCACCGGTTTGCAAAACAGGTTTGAAGCATATAACGAGATCAATAAAAACAGGGATGCATCTGCAACACAAACGCTGGATAAGAATCTGCAAACAGATGCGATCTTCAATTATGTAAAATCCATCAAGGGCAAACATAACATTAACGCAGTTGCAGGCGCCAGCTACCTGTACAACTACAACTATACATTTACAGGAAGTGGTTATGGCGCACCTACAGATAATATTCCTACACTGAACGCAACCAGCGCAGCTACACAGAAAACTTCTACTGCCATTACGGAAGATAATATGATGAGTTATTTCGGGCGTGTTAACTACGACTACAGCCGCAAATATTTATTCTCTGCAAGTTTACGTTACGATGGCTCTTCCCGTTTTGCAAGTGAGCATAAATGGGGAATGTTTCCAGGCCTTTCTGCAGGATGGAATATACACAAGGAGGATTTCTGGAAAGCCTCTCCGCTCATTTCTCAACTGAAGCTAAGAGCAAGCTGGGGTGAAACAGGTAACAATGAATTGTCTATTGGGGACTCACAAGGTGCATATGCAACCGGTACTGCTTACAACTATATGGGACAAGTCGGCATTCTTAATACTGCGGTTGCAAATAATAACCTGGTGTGGGAAACAACTACATCTTATGATGCGGGTGTAGACATTGGTCTCTTCAAAGACCGCATAACAATATTGCTGGACTATTATAATAAACTTACCTCAAACAGGCTGTACAGCAAACCGCTGGATGCCAATACAGGTTTCACCTCTATCAAAAGCAATTTCGGTTCTATCCGTAGCTCCGGTTTTGAAGTAGAGCTGAATGCTACAGCAATTAAAACAAGAGACTTTACGTGGGACATCAGTATGAACTTCGCTTACAACAGGTCAACTGTAGTAAGCCTGCCGGCAAACGGGCAAGCAAAAAATCGCTCAGGCGGTAATCTTGTATATGACCCTGCTACAGGTAAAGACGTAATGGTGGGAGGATTTGCAGAAGGTGAAAGATATGGTGGCCGATGGGCGTATCACATGATAGGCGTGTACTCAACTGATGCAGATGCGGCCAGTGCACCTTATGATGTATATGCAAACGGACGACAGAAAAAAGGTGGTGATGCTATTTGGGAAGACAGGAATAAGGATGGCAAAATAGATAACAAAGACATGGTGTTTATGGGGTATATCCGTCCTGATAAAACAGGCGGTATGGCAAACACATTCCAGTACAAAGGATTTTCATTACGCTTTCTTGTTGACTATGCAGTGGGCCACGTAATAGACAATGGTTTCCGGGCTAAAGCAAATGGCAGCTCGCGCAATAACAACATGACGTTGACAGATGTACTGAGCGACCAGATATGGAAGAAGCCAGGTGATCATGCAACCATTCCACGCTACACGGTAGAAAGCGATTTTGATTTTGGCTATCGCAACCACGTACGTAACGACAACGGTATAGGAAATACAATCGGCAACTCCAGCAACAATTCTCTTTATTATTCCAAAGGTGATTTTCTCGCATTCAGGGAAGTATCGCTTAGCTACCAGCTAAGGCACAGGCTGCTGAAGAAAGCTGCTATTCAGAATATGGAGCTATATGCCGGTGTGTATAATCTCGGTTACATCACTGCGTATGATGGCTTGTCGCCGGAAATATATACAGGCGCAGACGTAGGGCAATATCCGCGCCCACTGGAGATCAACTTTGGGTTAAAACTTACTTTCTAATTATCGATTGCTTCAAAATAAAATAGTATGAAAAAAATATTACAAGCCGCCTTCCTTACACAATGCATCGTGTTGCTGGCAAGCTGTACAAAAACATTGGAGCTAAAACCGGTATCCAGCCTCACTAGCGCAAGCTACTGGAAGACGGAAGGTGATGTTGCTGGTTATATGACCGGTATTTATACCAAATTCAGATCAACCATGAACACTACCTATTACATGGAAGATCGCGGCGATGCGTTTGATCCGGGATTGCACCAGGGTATGTCAAACGCATGGACACAAAACCTGACAGAAAGTACCGCACCCAACTGGGTAGATTTTTATAATGTTATTCATCATTGCAACCTGTTATTGAAATACACACCGGGTATTGCGTTCGGCAATGGTGCAAATAAAAACCGCGCATTGGCAGAAGCCACTTTTATAAGAGCCTTCACTTACTTCTACCTGCTGCGTACCTGGGGTGATGTGCCCTTGGTATTACAACCTACAGAATCTGACGATCAGCCTTTGCTGCCACGCTCAACAGCAAGTGAAGTAATGGCGCAGGTAATAAAAGATGTAAACGCCGCAATCGACCTTTTTCCAGAGACAGGCTTTGTAAATAAAAGCCGCGCATCCAAACCGGCAGCGTATGCATTGAAAGCAGATGCGCTGATCTGGAAAGCAAAAGTGCAGAAGGGAAACGCTACCGATCTGCAAGATGCCATAGCCGCATTGGATAAAGCTATTCCGTCTGTTTCACTACAGTCAGACTTCAACAGAATCTATGCAACAGACAACCGTAACAATAGTGAAGTAGTGATGTCGATCTATTTTCAAAAAGATGAATACAACAACAGCTACGGTTATTACCTCAAACCAAACGGGCCACTTGTAAATGACGCGGTGAATAAGGCAAGCATTCCTTATGCAGAAACCGCAGCACGCAGCCAGTATTCGCCAAGCGCAAAGCTGGAAGCAACCTTTAATGTGAATGCTGCTGATGTACGTAAAAATGCTTCCATTATCAAAGGCGTACGGGCAGATGGTTCTATCGTAGGTGTATTTGACAATAAACTAAAAGGAACTTTATACAACGATGGACGTGCATTTGACTGCGACATTATTCTTTACCGGCTGGGCGAACTGATCTTGCTACGTGCCGAAGCGTTAGCTGCCCTTAACCAACCGGCAGATGCTGTTATAGAACTGGAAAAAATAAGAGCAAGAGCAGGTACGGGTAAATATACCGGTGCAGCCGATAAGCAATCTGTAGAGCGTGAAATATTTGACGAACGCTTTCGCGAATTGTATGCAGAATTAAAGCGCTGGCCTGATATAGTCCGCTTTCATAGTGCCGGTACGATCGATGCCTATACAGAAGTACCTAACCTGAGAGGGAAAACTATTCCGCTCTATTTCCCGATCAGCCGCTCTATGTACAGCCTGAATGCAAATCTTAAACAAACACAAGGTTACCCGCAATTCTGATCCACGAAAATGAATAGTATAGTATGAAACAAAAATCATTTATTATAAACATCGTGTCGCTTGCAATGGCTGCAAGTGTGATCATCTGCTCCTGCAAACCAAGTATAGAAGGCCCGCCGCCTCCGCCACCACCAACTGCTGCGCCACCAGATCAGCCCGCAACACAGAAGGTAAACATCTTTACAAAAAGCACCGAAGGCTATAGCTGTTTCAGAATACCTGCTATTGTGAAAACAAAGACCGGAACATTGCTGGCTTTTGCAGAAGCAAGAAAAAATAGCTGTGCGGATAATGGAGATATAGACCTTGTAGTAAAAAGATCAACCGATAATGGCGTTACATGGGGCAAGACGATTAAGGTATGGGATGATGGAACGAACACCTGTGGCAACCCGGTGCCAATTGTAGACCAAAGTACAGGCGATATTATATTAGTGATGTCATGGAATCGCGGTTCGGATGATATAGGCGCTATTAACAACGGTACAGGCGTGCCACGCAGAGTATATGTAACACGCTCTTCTGACGACGGCGTTACATGGGCAACGCCAACAAATGTATCTGCCACTACTACTAAACCTGAGTGGGGCTGGATCTCGACAGGCCCATGCCACGGCATACAACTAACTAAAGGAACGAATGCAGGAAGATTAGTAGTGCCATCCTGCTTTATAGAAGCAAATAAAGATGCAACTAAGAGAAAACAATCTGCTTATATGATCTACTCCGACGATCATGGTGCTACATGGCAAATGGGCAACGTTGCCGACCCCGGTGCATTTACACCCAATGAATCAACAGTAGTAGAACTGTCTGACGGAAAGCTACTGCTCAATAGCCGTTGCTCCGGTAAAAGCTTTCGTGTATCCTCTCTGAGTGCAGATGGGGGCGTTACATGGGCTACGGTGCAAGGAGAATACGCACTGGTAGACCCGGTATCCCAAGGCAGTTTGCTGGGAGCGAATTATAACAACAATTACCTGCTGTTCTTCTCCAACGATGCCAGTACCACACGTGTAAACATGTCGATCTCTACCAGTAAAGACAACGGCAAAACATGGGCTAAACGATTTGTGGTAAACACAGGTCAGTCAGCCTATTCCGATATAGCAATAGTTTCTGATACACTTATTGGTATTACTTACGAAACAGGCCAGGTAAACCCGTATGAACTGATCCGTTTCGAAAGTTATTCCCTTAACTACTTTAAGTAAAAAGTGCTGCGTTTTCTGCGGCATCCGCGAGATATAAACTATAAATATGAAATCGCTTACAAGCAGCCAGATATATGGAAATTGGGCAACGCTCCTGTTGCCCATTAATCCAAATGATAGCATCGATTACAAAGCATTGTCCGATGAGATCGACATACTGATTGCGTATAAGGTAAATGGTATTTACTCCAACGGAACAGCAGGGGAGTTTTACAACCAGACAGAACAGGAGTTTGATCACGTAAGCCAGTTACTTGCAGAAAAGTGTAATGCGGCAAATATGCCTTTTCAAGTTGGATGCAACCACACCAGTCCCATTGTGTCCCTGGAGCGCGTGCGCAGGATAAAACAATTGGAGCCAGGTGCCATGCAAATAATTCTGCCCGATTGGTTTCCGCCAACCATGCCGGAGATCATAGATTACCTGCAACGCATACAGGATGCGGCAGGAGATATAGGATTGGTCTTGTACAATCCACCACATGCAAAAGTAAAATTGCAGCCGGAAGATTTTTGTGAAATAATGAAACATGTAAAACTGGTTGGGTGCAAAGTAGCAGGAGGCGATCAGCAATGGTATGAAGATATGCAACCTTTGTTTTCGCAATTGTCTGTGTTTATACCAGGGCATCATTTAGCAACAGGGTATCAGTATGGGGCACATGGTGCCTATTCCAATGTTGCCTGCTTACATCCGCTGGCCGCACAGCGCTGGTATGATCTGATGCAATGCGACATGGAAAAAGCGTTGGAACTGCAAAGCCGCATTCAGCAATTCATGCATGCATGTATCGTACCTTACATAGTACAGCAGGGATATGCGAACCAGGCTGTAGATAAATTTATGGCTGCCGTAGGCGGATGGGCAACTGTCTCACCGCGATTAAGATGGCCGTATAAAAGCATTGGTGAAGAGAATATAGAAGGTGTGAGGCATAAGGCAAGAGAAATATTACCGGAATTTTTTGGAAAAAATATGCTCGCTGAAAACACAGAATACGCAGAAAAATAATTCCGCGTTTTTCGCGCTTTCCGCGAGCGCCATTTCCCAGTTTTCTTTGCGGCCTTTGCGATACTTTCCACCTTTGCGTGAAACATATAATATGATGAAGCAAATAATATTTATAGGAATTATTCTTTCTCTATTCGGTTGTAAAACAACAAAGCAGTCTGCAACAGTAACAAATGTTGACAGCACTATTGTCTTTGCACCTAAAGCCGGTGAATATGCCTCTATGCGCATACCCGCATTGGTTATCTCAAAGAAAGGGACATTGCTTGCCTTCTGCGAAGGCCGTATCAACAATGCCAGCGATTGGGGCGATATGAACCTCTTGCTACGAAGAAGTGAAGATGGTGGTAAGACATGGGGCGAATATCAAATTATTGCAGCAAAGAAAGCAGGCGAGCCTGCCGGTAACCCTGCGCCGGTAGTTGCGGCAGATGGTACAATCCATTTGCTCTATCAGCGGGATTATGCGCGCGCCTATCACACACAATCGACAGATGACGGACTTACGTGGTCTGTAGCAGAAGACATTACTGCGACGTTTGACAGATTCAAACCCACCTATAATTGGAAGGTGTTAGCAACAGGCCCGGGGCATGCTATACAATTGAAAAACGGCCGACTGCTTGCTTCTGTTTGGTTAGCTGATTCGGATAAGTTACAGCCGCGTCGTAGCCACGGCCCCAGCGCTATAGCAACCATCTATAGTGATGACAATGGAAAGACATGGAACAACGGTGTGATCGCAGCAGACAACACACCCGAGTTTAAAAATCCGAATGAGAACATGGCGGTACAATTAAACGACGGTAGTGTTATGCTGAATATACGTACAGGTTCACCAGTACATAGGCGTGGCATACTGTACAGTCCCGATGGCATTAGCAACTGGTCGAAGCCCGTGTATGATACTGCATTGTTTGACCCGGTTTGTATGGCAAGCATTATTAAAGTGCCGCTGAAAAATAATAAGAACGCATTACTCTTCATCAATCCTGATAGCAGGGATATTCCTAAAAATCCGCGCAGGAACCTTGTGGCAAAACTTAGTTATGACGAAGGTAAAACATGGCCTGTGCAGAAAGTATTAGCTGCCGGAGCCGCCGGGTACTCTGATGTAACTGTTGCGCCCGATGGTACGATCTATTGCCTCTACGAAACCAACGACGGCAAAGACTGGAATTATACGTTGATGTTGAAAAGATTTAGGAAGGAGAATTTATTTAAATAAATCACGAAGCAATACATGGCTGCATGGTCAAATTGTTAAATGGTTTTTCTTCTGTTGCGATCATAACAATTAAACAATAGAACCATATAACAATTTTAATGCTTACAGGATTTTAAATATAAAGAGTGAACAATGATAAAGATTGAAGGATTAGTTGCGGCTACGTTCGCCGCGTTTAAAAAAGATGGTTCGCTGGACCTGGATGCAATACCCGGTATTGTAAACAAGCTAGTGGAAGATAAACTGGCAGGCGTTTTTATCTGTGGCACCAATGGTGAAGGGCCGAACCTGACTGTGGAAGAAAGAATGACGGTAGCAGAAGCCTATGTAAAAGCAGCAAATAAAAGATTGCTTGTATTTGTACATGTAGGGCATACTTCTATACACGAGTCTCAACGGCTTGCCGCACATGCGGTAAGAATTGGTGCAGATGCTATTTCCTCTGTTGCTGCATTTTACTTTAAGCCATCATCTGTGCAGAACCTCGTAGATAGTATTGCACAAATTGCATCGGCTGCGCCGTCTATGCCTTTTTACTATTATCACATTCCGGCGCTAACAAATGTGGCTATGGATATGGTAGAGTTTCTGCAATTGGCTGAAGAGAAAATACCTAACCTGGCGGGTATTAAATATACCGCCGCTACTATTCATGAATACCAGGCATGTCTTAATTACAAAAACGGTAAGTACGATATTCTCTTTGGTTATGACGAGCTGTTGTTAAGCGCATTGGCTGTAGGCGCAAAAGGCGCTATCGGCAGTACCTATACCTTCGCCGCACCATTATACCAGCAGGTAATAGCGCATTATAATAATGATGAACATGAAGAAGCAAGAAAGATGCAGTTAGCTTCTGTAGAAATGGTACGGTGTCTCGTAAAGTTCTCGCCCATACCTGCGCAACGCGCAATAATGAAAATGATCGGGTTTGATCTTGGCGCATGTCGCCTGCCGTTGCAAAGCCTGAGTGAGGCGGACTCGAATAAATTACAAAGTATGCTTGAGCAGGTTCACTTCTTTAGTATAGTAGATAAATGCAGGCATGAGATAAAGAAAACCACTCTTCAAACGCACTAAAGTTTTAGCTTGAAAAAGTATTTGTTTTTCCTCATTACCTTATACACACTTGTTGCAGCAAATACCACATTTGCCAACGACTCCCTTCCGCAATATTTTAAATGGACGCAACTGCCACCACTACCTGGCAATGTTGGGTTCGCCGGTGGATTTGCCGGTGTGAGCAATAGTGCATTGCTTTTTGCCGGAGGCGCCAACTTTCCTGCCGGTGCGCCATGGACAGGCGGCACTAAAACATACTATAGTGACATATATGTATTGGAAAATGCACAGGCACAGTGGAAACAAGCTGGTATGTTGCCACATCCACTGGCTTATGGTATATCGCTTACCTGGCAAGATGGCGTAATCTGTATTGGCGGCAACGATGCGGAAAAATATTATAGCGCTGCTTTTATACTTCGCTATCAGCAAGGGAAAATCACAACAGAAGAATTGCCCGAACTGCCATTTCCTTTAGCAAATGCGTCCGGTGCTATTGCAGGCAATACATTATACATAGCGGGAGGCGTACAGTCTGCAACAGATACTGCACATAATTATTTTTTATCGCTCAATCTTATTACGCCGAAAGTCACACGTGCCTGGAATACACTGCCATCATGGCCCGGGCCATCACGTATGCTGAGCATTACAGGCGTGCAGGATGGTAATTTTTATTTATTCAGCGGTGCGCATCTACACACAGATGCACAGGGGAAAATACAACGGGAATATTTAAAAGATGCTTACAAATATTCTCCTGTTACTGGTTGGAGCAGGCTGCCGGATCTGCCGCAACCAGTAACGGCTGCCCCTACACCTGCGTACAATGCAGGGCAATCGCAGTTGCTCATTTTCGGTGGAGACAACGGGCAATATTTTTTGCAAAATGATTCTTTAAAGAATAGTCATCCCGGTTTTTCTGCTACGATCTATGCATTCAATACCATTACTGAATCATGGGCGGATATGGGGCGTGTATTTACAGACAGGAAAAGCGATGCCGCAGATAATCCTGTTGCAAGTACCTGGTCCCCCGTCACCACACCACTAGTCGTATGGAATGGTAATGTAGTAATTCCTTCAGGCGAAGCAAGGCCCGCAACACGTACCCCGCGTGTGCTAATGGCTACACCTGTACACCCGGGAGGCGCATTCAAATGGCTTGACTGGTCTGTGCTTGCACTCTACTTTGTATTACTCGTAAGTATTAGTGTGTATGTGTCGCGCAAAATGAAAAGTACAACAAGCGATTTCTTTTTGGGTGGTGGCAAGATACCGTGGTGGGCTGCGGGTTTAAGTATTTTCGGTTCCAAGCTTAGCGCGCTAACCTTCATTGCTATTCCTGCAAAAGCGTATGCTACCAATTGGGTTTATTTTTTAAGCAATATGATGATCGTTGCAGTCGCGCCTATCATCGTTTATTTTTACCTGCCCTACTTCAGGAAGTTAAAGCTTACCAGCGTTTACGAATACTTACATATACGTTTCAATGCGAAAGTGAAATTATTGGGCAGCGTGAATTTTGTATTGTTCCAGGTTAGCCGCCTGGGTATTGTTATTTATTTACCTGCATTGGTACTAAGTACAGTTACCGGTATCAATATATTTGTCTGCATTATAGGAACTAGTTTAATTACTACAGCGTATAGCGTGTCCGGTGGTATAGAAGCCGTGATCTGGACAGAAGTAATGCAGGTAGGGGTATTGCTGGGTGGTGCATTGCTGAGCCTGTTCTTTATTGCGCACTCCATTAATGGCGGCTGGGGTACACTTTTCTCAGAAGCCGTGTCGCATGATAAATTGCGTGTGGCTACACTCGGATGGAGTTTTACACAGCCGGTGTTGTGGGTTGTGTTTGTTGGCGGGTTTCTTACCCAGCTCGTAACCTATTCTTCAGACCAGGTAGTAGTACAACGTTACCTTACAACAGCTACAGAAAAAGAAGCAAGACAATCCATTTATACAAATGCAATATTGGTTATACCAGCCTCACTCATCTTCTTTAGCGTAGGCACAGCCTTGTGGGTGTACTTCAGGCACAATCCCGCGCAACTTGATCCGCATGGGCATACGGATGATATTTTTCCCTGGTTCATTTCACAGCAGTTGCCCGCAGGGTTAGCCGGGCTGGTCATTGCCGGGTTATTCGCAGCTACTATGTCTACGATCAGTTCCAGCATGAACTCCATAGCAACGGTGGTGACTACAGATTTTTATCAATCAGTAAAGCCACAAAGCACCGATCAGCAGCGGTTCCGTTTTGCGCGATGGACAACTTTTGTGCTTGGCTTGCTGGGATGCTGCATCGCCATCTACCTGGTGTATCTAAGCAATGCTTCTATCTGGGATCAGTATCTGAAAATAATCGGGTTGTTTGGTGGTTGCCTTGCAGGAATGTTTGTTGCGGGCATCTTCTTTCCCCGCATAAACAGTGTAGGTGTGCTTACAGGATTTTTTGTCAGCGCAATTAGCCTTTACTTCATACAATCCGCAACCAACGTAAGTTTCTTTTTATATCCTGTATTTGCGATTGTAATTTGTGTGGTAGTGGCGTATGTGGTGAGCTTAGTGGGGAAGAAAGAGAATTTGAAAATTTGAGGATTGTTGAATTGTTTAATGGTTGAATTGTTAATCCGCATTCTTTGCGATATTTCTCTCGCAGAAAACACGGAAAACGCAGAAACTAATTCCGCGGTTTCTGCGTTTTCCGCGAGCAATATATTTTTTAAATAAATGAAATAACTTTTATGAAATATAGCCTATCCTTCTTGCTTCTTTTTATAACCTGTATCTCTTTTGCAAACGTAGAACTGCCTGCTGTTATCAGCGATAATATGGTATTGCAGCAGCAATCGCAAGTATTGCTGTGGGGGAATGCAAAAAAGAATGCATCGATGACTATTACCACTTCGTGGAATAATAAAACGTACACGATTAAAACAACTGCTGAAGGTAATTTCAAAACGCGCGTGCAAACGCCAGTAGCCGGTGGCCCTTACAAAATCACATTTAACGATGGCGAAAAGAAAGTACTTGGAAACGTATTGATCGGTGAAGTGTGGTTATGTTCAGGACAGTCCAATATGGAAATGCCGGTACGCGGATTCAGTAATCAGCCTATCCTGAATTCAAACGATATATTACTGGATGCAGATAAGCCAGGCATAAGACTATTCCGGATAGAAAAGAATATGTCCAAAACTCCATTGACAAAAATGGATAGTAAATGGGAAGAAGCAAATGCTGCTAATGTAAAAGAGTTTAGTGCAGTTGGTTACCAGTTTGCCCGTATGCTACAGGAAAAATTAAACGTACCAGTAGGCGTGATCCAATCCGCATACGGCGGTACAGATATAGAAGCATGGATGACAACAACAAGCCTGCAACCGTTTAATGATTTTAAGCGCCCTGCTGATACGGCAAAGATCGGTAAGAATGATCCGCAAGTGTTGTTCAATGCCATGATAAACCCCATAGTTGGTTACACTATTAAAGGCACGCTTTGGTACCAGGGAGAGAACAATCGCAAGAACCCATTTGCCTACGATAAGAAAATGGAAGCGCTGGTGTCTATATGGCGTAAGCTGTGGGATGCCGGCAACTGGCCTTTTTACTATGTGCAAATAGCACCGTTTAACTATGCGGATAGTAAAGAGCTTGTGCCTGTATTGCAGGAAAAACAATTTGCATCCATGGCGTTAATACCAAACAGTGGCATGGCTGCTACGATTGATATAGGTAGCAGTAAGACAATTCATCCATCAGACAAAACAACTGTTGCCAGGCGTTTGCTGTATTGGGCACTTGCAAATGATTATGGTAAAAAAGGAATTGCTTATAAAGGGCCGGTCTATAAAACGATGCAGGTAAATAAAGATACTGTTACCGTTGCGTTTGATAACGCCACGTTTGGTTATACTGCCTTTGGCAAAGAGCTTATATCATTTGAAGTAGCTGGCGCAGATAAAATATTCTATCCTGCAAAAGCCAATATAACAGGTAAAGGAATTGTCTTACTAAGCGAGCAGGTGAAAACACCTGTTGCTGTTCGCTATGGATTTAAAGATTATGCGCCGGGTAACCTGTATAACACAGAAGGCTTGCCTGCCTACCCGTTCAGAACAGATAGCTGGTAGGAGGTGAGTGACAAAGAAGATATTAAACTTTGCTGTATAGAAGAACGGTGCATGTCAGATGCACCGTTCTTCTATAATCATTTTGTATTGTTATAATTTACGCCGGGGTTAGCCTGCTGTATTTCAAGCTGAACCTGTTTTGCCCAGGCAATCACAGAGTCCTTTTCTTCAGCAGAAAGTTTTGCATCTTTATGTATCCAGAGGTAAGAATTTAATGGCATTGAACCTTCATCCAACGTTTCAGCAACTTCTGCCATTTTATGATTTGCTTTTTTAGGGTCATAGCTAAGGAATTCGGAAAAATTAAGATGGCGTTTTCCATCGTTTACATGTTTTTGCATCCACCAGCCAACGGGTTGAATATTGGTGTACCAGGGGTAATGCGTGTTGTTGCTATGACAATCAAGACAAGCTGTTTGCAGAATTTTCTGTATGTACGGGGTCTGGGAGTATTTATGGGATATGTCATTTACTGAAGGTGTTTCCGCCTTGTTTTTTGACGGCCTTATAAATTGGATTACGATCAGAACGATAATGATCGCCCATGTAATTTTTCTCTTAGCGCTCATAGTAAGGTTTTGTTTGCATAAAAGTCGTAAAATATTTCAACGGCAGGTATGATTTATAGCTGTAATTATATCATATAACAAGTATAGCAATTGTACATTTGCGTTATGAAAGACTTCAAAAAGTATTACATCCTTCCAGTTACGCCGGCAGAAGTGTACACTGCATTGACTAATCCTGCAACCATACAGCTATGGACGGGTGAGGCCGCAGAAATGTCCGAAGTGCCCGGAAGCGAGTTTTCCTTGTGGGATGGAAGTATTGTTGGAAAAAATATTGAATTTGAAAGTGGGAAAAAAATTACCCAGCAATGGTATTTTGACCAGGAAGAGCCTTCTATCGTTACCATTAAGCTGCATGAGCATAAAAACGGCACTTCAGTAGAAATTCGTCATACAAATATTCCTGATAGTGAGTATGATGATATTACAGAGGGCTGGACGCACTCTTATATGGCTGCTTTGGACGAATTTTACAGCGAAGATTAGTTTGTAAAAATAATACTACAAAAGCGGCTCTCTTCATAGGGGAGCCGCTTTCGTTTTTGATCAGAATCCGCGCCCAGCTTGCGTTTCGATCTGAAAGCAATTTTTTTTATTCGCATGCGAATACCTAAAATTGTAAACACATACTGCTTATCAAGAATGTACGCGACAGCAACGAAAGCTAAACCTTTTCTGAAGTGGGCTGGGGGCAAAGGGCAACTTATCTCTTCTATACACACTGCATTACCTGGCATAGTGTGCAGTAATTCCGATCTGATTTATGTAGAGCCTTTTATTGGAAGTGGCGCTGTTATGTTTTGGTTCCTGCAGCAATTCCCTTCAGTAAAGAGCGCCGTTATTAGTGATGTAAATACAGATCTTATCAATGCATATGCTGTTATAAAAGCAGAGCCGGAAAATTTACTGAAGATCTTATCAGGCTTTCATGAGGCTTATTATGCGTGCCGCTCCAATGAGCAGCGCTTGTCGCTTTATCTTGAAAAAAGGGACGCCTATAATTTTACGCCGATGGATACGCTTGTAAGGACTGCGCATTTCATCTTTTTGAATAAGACATGTTTCAATGGCCTGTATCGTGTAAACAGCCAGAATGTTTTTAATGTACCTTTTGGCCGGTATATCAAGCCCAACATCTGCGATACGCGAAAGATACTGGCAGTGCATAAAGTGCTTAGAAAAGTGACTGTCTTCCAGGGTGACTACGCGCAAACGCTTGCGTATGCAGATGGAAATTGTTTCTACTATCTTGATCCGCCATATAAGCCTATCAGCAAGACGGCTTCTTTCAATGCGTATGCAAATAGTGTGTTTGATGATACGGAACAAATACGCCTGCGGGATTTCTGTAACGACCTTACCGGTGCGGATGCAAAATGGCTGCTCAGTAATTCTGATCCGAAGAATATAGACCCGGAGGACAACTTCTTTGATGAGCTATTCTCCCAGGAAAATATGTACATAGACAGGGTGAGGGCTAAGCGTGCCATCAATTCAGTTCCATCCAAACGGGGTGAGATATTTGAACTCCTCGTATCCAATTATGAAAAGTAAAGCCAGCAACCCCTTTTCTTGCATAATATGTTGTAGCTCCCTCCACGATTTTCCTTTACAGAAGTTCACCACATCCTGCGGGGCTGTATCTTCTATCAGCAACAAGTGCATGGCTAACCGTTTTATTTTCTTCTTCAGCATAGCACGCGGTTTATTCTCTTCCGCAACCATGTTGCCATAGATAATGGTAAACCATGTGTCAGCCTCTTCTGCGTCGGTAGTATATGTGTTGGCAAGTGTTGTGATCTGCTCAGATACTGCAGCGTCAATATTACTGCCGGTGCATTCATAAAGCGCCAGGAAGTCGTTATAGATCTTCTCATGCCCGTGCGTGCGCGCAAGTGCTTTTAGCAAAGCATAATATTCCAGGTCTTTGGGGGCATAGCGATATTGGTTTTCCCTGGTAAGAAAGACACACCAATTGTCGAATTTTCCCGTGTCGAATTCCACAATGTGTTTACCTCTTACCAGTTTGATAAGCGTGGCCATGGTTCTTTAAGGTGGTTGTTTCCTTAAACGCCTACTTATAGAAAGTATTGTACGGACAGATATTTTTAAAAATATAATATATTTTGAAAATCTTTATGCAAACGTTTCCGAAATCCGGTATTTCTCGTAAGTGATTGTCCCATATAGTTTTCATGGATAACGGACTGATACAGAACACTTGTAAGCATTGCAAAATATCTGTCAAACCTGCCTTGTGATTGCATTTTATCAAAGTTTTCTGCTGTTCTGTTAGTATCTTCGCACACCGTTTAAAAAATCGTTTTTTCTCCTTCTAATTTTTTCTAATGAGCACTAGTGATATTAAGAAAGGGCCGGATGTGGTACTGATAGGGGCAGGCATTATGAGCGCAACGTTAGGCGTACTTTTAAAACAGTTGCAACCAGATTGGACAATTGAAGTTTTTGAAAGGCTGGATGTAGCGGCAGCAGAAAGTTCCGATGCATGGAACAATGCCGGCACAGGTCACGCCGCTTTTTGTGAACTTAACTACACACCTGAGAAGAACGGCTCGGTAGATATTAGCAAGGCCATCAAGATTGCAGAATCATTCGATCTGTCGAGGCAGTTCTGGGCATATCTTGTACAGCAACGCATCTTAGATAATCCACAATCATTTATACGCAGCATTCCACACATGAGTTTTGTGTGGGGTGATGATAATGTTTCTTACCTGAAGAAAAGGCACGATGCACTTACAAAAAGTCATCTTTTCGAGGGTATGGAATATTCGGAAGACAATACAAAATTGTCAGAGTGGATGCCGGTTGTAATGGAAGGACGCACAGGTGATCAGAAGCTGGCTGCTACACGTATGGAAACTGGAACCGATGTAAACTTCGGTGCGCTTACACGCAGTATGTTTAACTACCTGAAAAAACAAGACGGCGTTTCCATGTACTTTAACCATGAAGTGCGCGACATAGACCGTGAAGATGATGGTACGTGGGACCTGAAGGTGAAAGACATGGCGACCGGGGAGAAACGTATTGTCAATACAAAGTTTGTATTCATAGGAGCTGGTGGTGGTTCATTGCCATTGCTGCTTAAATCAGATATACCGGAAGGAAAAGGGTTTGGTGGTTTCCCTGTGAGTGGTCAGTGGCTTAAATGTACTAACCCCGACATTATAGAAAAGCACAATGCAAAAGTATATGGCAAAGCCTCTGTAGGCGCGCCGCCAATGTCTGTGCCTCACCTGGATACACGCGTGATCAACGGACAGAAAGCATTGTTGTTTGGGCCGTATGCAGGCTTCTCTACTAAGTTTCTGAAAAACGGTTCTTATCTCGATCTGTTCCGCTCTGTAAAAGTGAGCAACATCCGTCCTATGATGGCAGCAGGTTACAATAACATTCCACTTACAAAATACCTCATCAACCAGGTTCGCCAATCTCCTGAAGACAGGCTGGAAGCACTAAGAGAGTTTATGCCGAATGCGAAAATGGAAGACTGGGAGCTGGAAATAGCAGGGCAACGTGTACAGGTGATCAAGAAAGATGAAGAAGAAGGTGGCGTATTGGAGTTTGGTACCGAAGTAGTAAGCGCAGCAGATGGCTCTATCGCAGCATTGCTGGGCGCATCACCAGGAGCCTCTACCGCAGTTGCTATTATGCTTGGCCTCGTAGAGCGTTGCTTCAAAAAAGAAGCAGCAGGGTGGAAAGTAAGATTACAACAAATGATCCCTTCTTATGGTAAGTCACTCGCGTCTGAAGCAGAACTATGCCGCGACATGCGCAAATGGTCTAGTGACGTGCTGGGAATAAAATAGTGAGAGATACATTGTTCAATAGTTACATTGTTAAATTGTTATAAGCCTGCTTAAGCAGGCTTTTTTATTTATATGCAATCATGTTCTGGTCTCCTGACCTACTTTATACCCACATCGTTTTTTTACTGGCGCAGGCCTCCCGGCTATAGGTGTTCGAAAGACGTTGCTATATAATCTCAGCAAAAAATATTGCGTGTACTTGCTATGACAGAGAGCCGGAGGCTCGATAGAATGGTAGAAAGATATATCCCACACCAATCAGAGCCGCAGCGCGGCGACAGAATTATTCCCTTGCAAAACGATTCATTCTGTCGCTCCTCCGGAGCTCAACTACTTGTGTGAATTATTAAACTACCAATCTGGCGTCCCTCTAGGACTTTTCGCCCTGGTTCGTGTCCCCACGAACCAGCTACCAACCGGCGCGTGAAGACACACGCCGGGGCTTATACTGGCGCAGGCCTCCCGGCCTGTGCTTTGTTGTCACTAATCATCTTACTGCAGGCAGTAGGCTTTTCGTTATTATGTTGTAGTAATAAGCAGACACAGGCCGGGAGGCCTGCGCCAGTATAGAATCTATTCGACGGAGTCGAAAAGCCAAGGCATCCCAGTCGGAGACTGGGATGATAAACATTACACTTTCACTTCACCCTTTTTTATTCGCCAGATAAATCCATCGATCACATAATGCGTGATTTGCGGTAATGCGAGTAATGGTACGAGAAATTGTAGCCATATTTGACTGAATGATACGTTCGTTTGACGGAAGATGGAAAACAAAGAAGCGTGTTCTTTCCAAAGGGTTAGGTCCCACAGCCCCTCTTCTATATACGCCAGAAGAAAAATAATACCGAGGAAAAGCAGGATGCCATATGTGCTGAAGACATAGCGCAGTAGCTTGCCTGCTCTTGCCGAAGTGCTGTAGTTTCTTTTGCCATATAGCCACATCAAAGCCATATAAGGTATGCCATGGCTAATGACATTCAATAAAGTAAAAGCCATATCGCCATTGAAATAAACAATGCCAAAATACCAGGAAGCAATAGTGCCGGCAATAACTGCTATGCGTGGAAAGTTAATAGTCTTTGTTATCAGGGCCAGCCAGCATTCTTTTATAAAATAAATAAGGAGTAATATGTAATACAACCACTTGAAGCAAGTGAGTAAATTACTGGCTGATAAATAATAGAAATCATTTTCAACAAACCAGTTGAAATTTTTCTGTCCTGTAAAGTGCCAGTAAAGTAGCGGGTAAATAGTGGCGTAATAAATAGTAAACGTATCAATACGCTTGCACCAGGCGGGCGCATGTTCCTTCCTACTATAAAGCCGCATAAAACCATACTGCTGGCGTATAAAATGAAAGACTGCTAAGTATGCCAGCAGACGCCAGAACAACATGTCATTAATAGTGTACAATAATACTCCGGCAATAAATGCCACAAACGGGATTGTTAGTAATAGGCTACGTTCCTGCTGCAAATAATTTTTATCAAAGTAAGTGCGATACAAAGTGCTGTACACATGCGCCACGTCTACCAGTAAGATCAGTATAACCCACCATGCATCCGGTATATTATTATTGTTCTGAAATAAGGATGGGAAGAGCGTGATAAATAACAAACAGGCAAAAGGTGGAAGAAGTATAAATACAATATCCGTCCATGCCTTGCCAAGCCAGGGCTGTTGTGTAGTTGCGGCGCTCATGATCCTATTACTTTTTTTGCTGCACCAATACCCTGATAAAAGGCCTCTTCAAATATGCTGATGCCCGCAAGATCAGTATGTGCAAAATGTATTTGATTATTGATAGACTCCTGCAATCTTCGCCGGGTATCGCCATGCATCAGCCCGGGAAGCGGCTGCGCCATAGCGTGCCCCCAGACCATAACATCTGCACGTTCTATTTTTTCTTCAATGTCCGGGTGTACCTTCTTTAGATCTCCCAATAAAATGTTTATCCAGTCCTCGTGTGAGCGCTTATAAGCTGCCAATCGTTCTTCTTTCGGCGTGTTAGTTGATAGTGGCAGGTAGTAAGTCAATACTCTTTTCGGTTTTAGCTGTTGCAATTGCTGATGCGTAGCATCTACATAACCAAGTCCGAAACTTTCATACAACACATTGTCCCAGCTAAGTGGTGCGCCATCACGTTCCTTTAGTTGAGACACCGTTAAGTTAGCCACCATCCACGGTGCATAGTGTAAGTGTGCGTCTACCAATGCTGTACGTACTTTATTATCCAGCAAACGATTGTTTATAAATTGCGGTGTAGCCAAAATACATTGCTTCGCAGCCACTGCTTTTAACGTATGCGTGTTTATATCGTAGTAGACAACTGTTGCCTGCTTGTCACCAGGAATGATCTTAACTGCCAGTGCATTCGTACGGATGTACGGTTGCAATGGTGAACTTAACTGTTCTGCCAGCCATCCATTGCCCTGCGGCCAGGTAAGCACATCATCATGTTTGGCATTGGCGCCATTTCCCTTTCGCGCAGCAAAGTAATGAATGCCCGTCCATGCGCTGATCACATCGCTACGTGTACCAAAGTCATCGCGTGTGCAATAGTTCGCATACCATTGCACATATTTGCTGTGATAGTTCTCCTGTTGCAACCATGCAGCCATCGTTATATTATCCAGCGAAGTATATAATGGATCGTTACTGGAACTGTCTACCGGAATGGCAAAAGCATCTTTACCATCATTGCCCTTTGCTTCGCGGAAAGTTTGCATCTGTTGCAGGAAGCGTTTTACTTCACTCTTCTCTTCTGGCGATAAACCATATTGTGGGATCAGCCCATCCTGCCAGTTACCATTAATAAATAAACGTTCCTGCGGATCGCTGCAAAGATGGTATTCATTATAAACAGGTAAGCCTTTCTCATCACGCCCTGTAATTACATTGCACTCCGTTAAGAAGTCTGTGTACTCCGGCAAGTCATTGTTGGGAATGGGAATATAGTGCGCACCCCACGGATAGGCAGATACTGCATTTGTACCGCTGGACGCATTGCCGCCTGTATGTTTTTCCAGGTCCAATAAAAGAAAATCCGTTTGTCCATTCCGGTGCAGCCATCTTGCGGCCGACAAACCACTGATACCACCTCCAACAATCACTACCTCTTTTTGCTCACTGATTGGCGGCGTTTCAAATTGCTTATCGCGCAGCAAGTGCCCGGTTTGAGAAGATGCACCTATAATCTCCCCTGCAATTTTTCTTTTTGTATGATTGCTGCACGACGTAGCCAGCAGGCCATAACCTGCAAGCGCGCTACCTAGTTGAATAAATTTTCTTCTCTTCATACAAATTACTGATCAAGATAATTGCCCCATTCCTGCTCAAAATATTCTACCAAGGATTGATTGTTCAGCCTGTTGATCGCCAGCTTTTGGTGCGTCTTCATATCTTCCGGAAAGTTTAGCATCTGCTGCATTGTTTCTTTGTTGATAAAGCGCATACCTGCAGGGAAACTATCGGGAGCCTGGTAGCCGGGTTGTTTCATGGCCATAATATAACCCCACTCACCAAAGGAGGGAACATAATTGTGATAAGGAACGGTAACGAACCCCGCAGCCTTCAGTGTTTCATCTACACACCAGAAACTTTTGGGCGCTACATAAGGTGAAGTACTTTGTATTACTGCTGTTCCGTTTGGCGACAGTGCACGGCCCAGCAATTGATAAAAGGAATAGCTATATAGTTTGCCAATAGAAAAGTTAGAAGGGTCAGGGAAATCTATAATAGCGCAATCGTACACGTCATGATTGTTGCGTAACCAGATAAAAGCATCCTGGTTGTATATTTTTACTTTCGGGTTAAGGAAAGAAGAGTGGTTAATATTTAATAAGACTGGTTGCGTGCTGAATAGTTTTGTCATAGCAGCATCCAGGTCTACCAGCGTTACACTCTCTACGGATGGGTATTTCAATATTTCTCTTACAGCCAGCCCGTCGCCACCACCCATTACCAATATTTTCTTTGGGTTGTGCGCTGCCAGCATAGGCGGATGTACCAATGCTTCGTGGTACCGGTATTCATCAAAAGAAGAGAATTGCAGGTTGCCGTTTAAGAAAAGTTTCAATTCTTTTTTGTTGCGTGTGATCGCTATACGCTGGTATGGGGTAGAAGTGGAGTAAATAATCGGGTCATTGAATACAAGACTCTCGCTAAAGTGCATGATTTTATCTGACAGCACAAACGCTACAAGTTCTGCCAGCAGGAACAATACCGCAGCAACTTTGAGCGCAGTGTTACGCACGATCTCGGTTTTGAATTTTTGCAGCAGGTACATGCCTACCAAGACATTCATAATGCCAAAGAAAAGTGAGGTGCGCATCAATCCTAAATAGGGAACCAGTAGCAATGGAAAGATCAGCGAAGCAAGCAAAGCACCAATATAGTCAAATGTGAATACCTTACTTACGAGGTCCTTAAATTCTACTTTGTCTTTCAGTATGCGCATCAGGATAGGTATTTCCAGGCCGACTAACATGCCGGTGAAAAACACTACCGCATATAAGATAAGCCTGAACGACGCTGCAACAGGAAAGGTCAGGAACAAGATAATAGAGCTGAAGCCGCCTATCAAACCAACCAGTAATTCTATTTGTATGAACCAGGTAAGCAAATGCTTGTTGAAATACTTGGACAGGAAGGAACCAACGCCCATCGAAAAAAGATAGACACCTATGATGGTACTGAACTGTGTAACACTGTCACCTAACACATAGCTGGCAAGTGTACCCGCTACCAGTTCATAAATAAGGCCGCATGTGGCTATAATAAATACTGCTGTCAGCAACAGCCACTGCTCATTTGATTTTTTTTGTTCCATATAATTCTATCCGTGAATAGCAGACGCTATAATGATCGCAACAGCCAGCATAAAAAAGCCAGCCAGTATTGCTAAAGCAATATTGTTCTTTTCCAGTATCTCCTTCCTGATATTGTGACGCGGAGTCAGCCATTCGATCAGTGCAAATGTTACAAAGAGAATGGCAATGCCAATAAGGGAGAAAATAACGGAGTTAAAAATGTAGTGTGCCATATGAGTAGTATTGGTTTTTATTATTTATGTCCTGAAGGGCCGGATGCGCTCCAGTGTTGCTGTTGGTTAAAAGTGAGCACGCGCCATCCTGTATAGTCGGCATAAGCCATTAGCATAGCTACACCGGCAACAAAAAGCAGGTACCACCTGTATGGATGCATTCCTGAGCGTACGTTAAACGGGTTAATCATCGTTATGGGTAAAAGGTGAAAAATTACTGTTAGACCACCTGCTTCGTTCTGACTGGTTCATCCTGAATAATTTAAACGCAGGCCAGATAAGTAGTGGTATAATAAAAATGAGCAGGTTCCTGTCCATTGCCACATCGTTGGTGATGGTTACAAAGAAAGAGCTGATCTTGTTCATCGGGTTTGTATCTCTTGAGCCCTCGATCCGCAGGAAATACGTGCCTGCAGGAATGCTGCTGAGGTAAGCACGCTCTACACGGCCGCCCTCGCTCCAGGTCTCCCCATCTTCATAACCATGATAGTATTCTACACCCTGTTCCAGTGAAAACTCTTCATTTGTTTTTGCATTGACCAGCGATGCAGACATTTCGAACCACGAGTTGTCGACGTCGGCACTTATTTCAAACTCAAGGTTACTCCGCCATTTTGTGAGCGTAAATGGTTCTGTTACAAAAGAAGAAGCCGTAGTTGTATCAGTAAGCTGATAGGACGAGTTAACGATAGTTTTAGGATCGTGCGTCATGTTGATGCCCAGATGCACAGCTATCATAATGAGTACGGCAACAATGGTTATAGAGATAAGCGTATTGGGATTAACATAGCCTGTAGGCTCTACCATGCCTGTGCCGTTCTTATACGGTAAAGGAAATGGGTAAGCCTTTTCCACATCTTTTGGGGTGATGTGCTCGCCTAAGAACCAGCAGATATTGCCTTTCGTTTTTTCATATATCCATACTTCCGGCGGCGATATAAATTCTGCTGACTTTGTTTCTACAGCGTCAAATATGTTATACGGAAATTCTCCGGCAACATCTACCAGCGAGATGCTGTAGCGGTTGTATAACTTAAATGGTTCTTTGCCGTAAGTAAAGTCATTTGTTTGCAGGTCGCTTAATACAGGCGCTTCTCCTTTCTCCCGCACATATATCCAGTTGCCGTTGAACTCGCTCAGGAAAGCGTAACCTTCCCGCTTATTATGCAAGGTGTATTCTTTCCATAAGTAACCTTCGGGGTCTTTCTTCAACGCATAACCGATCACTTCATATTCAATGCCCTTTATCTTGCCTGTAACACCGAGTGGTATATCCAGGTCATTCTTGTTGTTCTTATCCTTGCCGGATGTTTGAAACGTAGTTGTATTAACGAGACTAAACCTTGTGCCGCATTTCACGCAGCCACAGCTCTGTGCATAAGGAAACGTTTTTACGCGGATCGCTTCTTTACATTTAGGACAATTGAAGTCTTTTCCTTGTAACGGTTCCTCGTTTATATGAGCCAGGTGCAGATCGTCGAAGGAAGTATAAGCAACATCATACCCGGCAAGATAGCCTGGCAGAAATTCAAATATTGCAGCACGGAAGCCCGTTATACTGGCTAACTCAAAGAGGCTGATCTGGTCATTACACTCCGGCATCCAGATCTCCCCCTGTACATCCAGCCGCTTACAAAAATCTTTACGTTGTAATAGGTAATCCGGCGCCTGGGTTTTCAGTTGAATGCTATCACCCGCCTTGAGTGCAAGAAGGGCGGCTGTCTTCACCGGCAGGAACGTAGTTCTGCGTAAAATGGCATAGAGGCCATAGCCTTCTGCAAGATAGGCAAGTGAGTTATCTTCAAATACAATAGTCCAGTAGTTATACGCACTATCCTCAAACCACATGCGAAAGCGGCCCAGCACTTCGAATTTCCTGCCGTCGTATTTACCGGTAGTGCCAACCTGTATAAGATCAGTATGTTCTTGTATTAAATAATAATATTTCTTAACAAGGTCATCGCTTTCCAGCCTGTTTACGATTGTGCCGCAGGTACAGACATTCAGCCTTGTTTCATTATTCCTGTAAGTAATGGTTTTGCCACAGTCGGGGCATGCGTATAGTCCTGTTGCTCTCATGTGTTAACGGGTAATGGTTTGTTCATGAGTAATAGCTGCATCAAAAAAAGCAACAACCGATTCGTAAATGGCACGTACAGTACCATCGTTATTACGCTGAAAATTACTAAGATAAATGTCCACGTTTATCTTGTTGTGTTCCGGCCAGGTATGAATGGAGATATGGCTTTCACTCAAACAGATGACCGCTGTAAAACCGGCGGGTGAAAAATTATGATATATTTCTCCCAGCTTTTTTAATTGATATTGCAGAATAAGCTGATCAACGGCCTGTTGAAAATCAGCGTAAGTGGCAATGCGTTTTTGGTCAGAAGTCTCTAGGGTTGCTATTATATGCTTGCCCGGCAAATATTGCATAGGGTTGTTTTGGTTTAAATACGGCAGCAATTTAGTTGAAAAATGATAGCGCTGAATAGTTTCGGCAGGATGAAATTTTTAGACACCCCAAAGTTGGGGGATAATAAAGCGCATACCTGCTACATCAGAATTTATACGATATGCCGAATACCAGGCCGTAGTCTACGTTGCTCGCGGTGCCTACCGGCGGCCGGTTATCAAAAGACATGTACGGCGACATAGTCAGGTAAAAGTATCGTACCAGCTCCCAGGAAAAACTGGTGTTCAGGTCCATGCGGATACGCCCGGATTGGGTAATGCCAAAGTACGTGGTCTGATTAGCAGATATCTGTAAATTAGGGTGTTGGAACTGGAAAAAATTATAACGAAGTATGAGCGGCACCTCAAGCAATAAACCGCTATTGACATCGTCTGTACTGGTTTCCTGTGTAAACGCAAGGCCGGACATAGCAAGTAAGGTCATGTTCTTAGTTACGATCAGTTTTTTACCGCCACCGGCGATCTGCTGCCATCTTTTCTTTATAGACAATTCCAGGTTGCGCTGGTAGTTTAGCTGGCCAGCTACAAACCATACAGGCGTAATGTTGTAGTTTGAAAATAAAGCGACATTCTCATTGGTACGCGAAAACGTAGAGGTGTCGATAGAACTTAGTGATGATACCGACAATTCGTTTTCAATATGCCTGGTGGCATAACCGACCTGGCCGCTTAGGTTGAGTTGTCCTATCTGGCTTGATTTGGTATAACTAAAACCTAAGGACACAGAACCATTCAGCCGCTTGAAAAAATGTTTATCCATCGAGATCAGTACATTAATAGCTGTTAGCTCTATGCGTGCTTTTTTTTCTGGCGTTACAATGGATATATAGCCATTCTTGTCTGAAGGTTGTATCGTGCCATAATATACATCGTTGGCTATTGTTTCAATTCTGAAAATATTATTATCTGCCCGCAGTCTTTTTATCTTATACAATTTTACGTTTACGATCTTTAGATCCTTATCGTCGAAGGAGAGTACACCCAGGCTTACACCTTTAATAGAACCGATGAGTATTTGCCCATTATACAGGAATACGGAATCCTGCATCTGTCCTAATCCCTTTGTGCAGGAGATGACGAAAAAAAATATGGAAAGAGTGATATAAAGACGATTCTTATGCACTGTGATAGACGTATGATTCACAGTTAAGAAACAGCTTGCAAACGATGATGTTCAACAATAAAAATATTTTTTAAATATTGGCGGAAGGGTTGCTTCACCAGTGTCTTAGATGAAATGGTTTTTTACGGTAACGGAAGAAACTGGTGCCGGAAGAAAATAAACTTTCACCGGTAAACAAAAATTATTGCCCGGCCTCCAATAAGGGGATGGAGTTCCGGGCAGTGATTTTTTTATGTAGATACGACTAGATAATTGTTTTTACAACACCTCCATCTACACGTAGCGCCGCACCATTTGTGGCAGACGATAGCTGGCTTGCTACATACGTAATAAGATTTGCTACTTCCTCTGTAGTCGCAAATCGTTGTATTAAAGAGCTGGGGCGTGCAGTGGTAAAAAAATCTTTCTCTATACTTTCCCTCGTCTGTTGTTGCTGCTGCGCCATGCTTCCTATAAAATCTTCCACACCTTCAGATTTTGTTGGCCCGGGCAATACTGCATTCACCGTTACACCTGTTCCCTTTGTCAGTTCTGCTAAACCCCTGCTCAATGCCAGTTGTGCGGTTTTAGTCATGCCATAATGGATCATTTCTTCCGGTATAAGTATAGCTGATTCGCTGGAGATAAAAATAATCCTGCCCCAGTTCTTCTTCAACATAGCTGGTAAGTATTGGCGCGAGAGCCGGACACCGCTTAATACATTCATTTCATAAAAACGAAGCCAGTCCGCATCTGTTATTTCCTCGAATGGTTTGGGCTCAAAAATGCCGGCATTGTTGATGAGAATGTCTACCTCCGGTAATGCCTGCAATAGCTTGTTTACATCGGCTACATTTAAAAAGTCTGCCGCTATGCCATGTACTTTTGCGCCGGGTACAAGTGATTGCAATTTTGCAATTGCTTCCTGTATGCGTTGTTCTGTTCTGCCGTTAATATAAACCGTAGCGCCCTCTTGCAATAATTGTTTGGCTGTAGCAAAGCCGATGCCCGCTGTAGAGCCGGTAACCAATGCTATCTTGCCTTCTAGTTGTAAGTTCATAAGATAGATTAAGATTTGAAATTTGATATTTGAAATTGGCAGATGAGTAAAAAATGAGAGACAGTTAAACCACAATGATCACAATGGCTATACTATGATCACTATGGTTATTATTTGATATGTAGAGAAATGTTTCTTGGGAGAAACAATCTCAAATCATAAATCTCAAATTTCAAATCAATACACCTTTATCACTTGTCCTGTCAATGCACCCAATACGCTCTTTGCATAGGCATTTGCAACCTTGTCCATAGCAACAGGAATATGTCCGGGAAATGCAGGAAGCAGGTCCAATGAATCTTCCACCAATCCTGGGCTTACTACATTTATACGCACACTGTTTTCTAGTTCTATAGCTGCAGACAAAACGAACGAGTTCAAAGCACCATTAATGGTAGCTAAGTTGGTGCCGCTGCGGATAGGATCATCTGAAAGAATACCGGATGTAAGCGTAAACGAACCCTTGGGATTAATATATTTCTGCCCGATCAGTACAAGGCTCACCTGGCCTAACAACTTATTTAATAATCCCTTTTTAAAATCTTCCACAGTGGTGGTTGCCAATGGGCCAAAATGACCATTGCCGACTGTACTTATCAATGCATCGAATGTGCCTGTTTTTTTAAAGAATGCTTCAATAGAAGCTTCGGACGTAATGTCTACCTGCACATCTCCACTTTTGGAGCCCGCTCTTATTATTTCATGGTCCTTTTCCAGCAAGGCGCTCACTTTTTTACCAATGGTGCCTGTGCCTCCTATGATGACTATTTTCATATATGTTGATTTGAGATTTAATTGTAGAATGGACCACTTTCAGCAAGTAAGCTTTTAAAGAAATATTTACTTTAAAAGTGGTCCACTCTACAATTGGTTAATATTTAATAATTGAGATTGAAAATATCAACATAGACCTATAAGGTTTAAAAAACCTTATAGGTCTTACTATTTATTGTGATTTGAAATTTGGCTTTGAAATGGTTATTGCGACGTTCGCTTAAATCCATCTCAAATCTTAAATTTCAAATCTCCAATTATTTCTTCACTACTTTGTCCAATGCATAGCTGTTGTATTCTTTTTCATAAATGATCAGCGTACAAAAGAAAGCAACATGGATCAGTTGTGGAGGTATCCAATCCCACTTCTCTACCATACACGAGCCAAACAATAAAGCTATCATAGCTGCTGCACCCAACACGGCTGCAAACCTGGTAAATAAGCCAAGCACGAGCAGCAGGCCGGAAATGAACTCTATTATGGGCAACGCATAACTGAATGGCGTAACTAATACCGCCGGGAGCATACTGTCTTTAAATACATCCTGCATCCATTGGCTAAAGCCTGTGAGCTTAGGAAGGCGTACTAATCCGTGACCGAGCATGCTAACGCCAGCAGCCAGCCTTGCTAATAAAAATGCAGTGATCTTTTGATTTTGGTTCATGTAAAAGGTTTATATGGTTATGATGATTTTGCCTTGTGCCCTTCCTGACGCTATTACCTCGTGCGCTGCTTTCATTTCTTCAAATGGAAATATCCTGGAAACATGCGAGCGCAGCTTTCCTTGTTCCAACAGTGTTGCAATCTCCTGCATATCCTTGCCGCTGGATGAAACGAGAAAGAAGAATAAATGGACATCCTTTTCTTTCGCCTTATCTGCACCTGTTGCCGGTACACCGGAAGGAATGCTGATAATGGTTCCACCTTGCTTTACCACATCTACAGAGCGCGCTGCATTTTCTCCGCCAATTGCATCTAGTACGATATCTACATCTTTTACTGCATCTTCAAAGTGAACAGATGTATAGTCGATATGTTCATCAGCACCTAATGAAAGTACCAGGTCCTTGTTTTTTGCGGAAGAAGTGCCTATTACATACGCGCCTAAATGCTTGGCAATCTGTACAGCATAATGCCCTACACCACCTGCCGCTGCATGGATCAGTATCTTTTGCCCGGCCTTTACTTGCACCTGTTGCGTAAATGCCTGCCACGCAGTCAGGGCTGCAAGTGTTGCCGCCGCTGCTGCTTCATGGGAAATGTTGGAAGGCTTAAGTGCTAAATGCCCGGCAGGGGCAGCCACGTATTCTGCATAGGCATTTCCCAGTCCCGGGAAGTTAACCATACCAAAAACCGCATCCCCTTTTTTGAAGGCCGTTACATTTTTTCCCACTTCCGTAACTACACCGGAAATGTCCCATCCGAGTACTACCGGTAAAAATTCCTTAATGCGGCCGGACATGCCTTTGCCAATTGCCGTTTTTATATCTACCGGGTTAATACTGATAGCTTTTACCTGTACCAGTACTTCGTCTTCTTTAATGGATGGTATGGGTAACGTAGTCAATTCCAGGCTGTCCGCGGTGCCAAATTCGCGTGTTATAATTGCTTTCATTTAAGTATAATTTGTTAATATGACAAAGTTGGCGCTCTTCAGCGGAACGGTACTTGTACTATTTTGGGTTTGTTCTGTAATTTTATTGGATGGTCATACAAAATCTTTATCAGCCGTTCGAAATCGTATATAAAGAAGCGGACACTTGTCCCAGCGCACATCAGCATAACTTTTTTGAACTGGCGTATATAATGGACGGTACAGGCAAGCAATGTATTAACAAGAATAAATTTGATTACCATAAAGGCCATTTTTTCCTGCTAACACCACAAGATTGCCATTCGTTCGAGATAGAGGCAAGAACTTCTTTCTTTTTTCTTCGCTTTCATGATGTGTATCTGAAATCGCTGAGGGAAAAGGATAATTACAACTGGATACAACGGCTTGAATTTATCTTTCACAACGCCAGCCATTTACCTGGTTGTATCCTGAAGAACAATTCAGATAAATTATTGGTTCACTCCATTGTAGAAAGTCTTTTGCGTGAAAAGGAGAATGAGGCTATTTTTCACAATGAGCTGGTACAGCAGTTAGTAAATACACTGCTGACTATTGTGGCGCGTAATATAGCCGGGAATGTGCCTGACAAGCTGAAGAAGAAAGGAACAGATGAGACTGCGTTGAAAATGGTAAGCTATCTGCATCAGCATATTTATAATCCTGATATGTTGCGAGCAGAGCAAATCTGTAACACATTTGGCATTTCGCTAAACTACCTGAGCGAATACTTTAAAAAGCATACCGGTGAGACATTGCAACAGTATATTACCAATTATAAAATGCGACTGGTAGAGACGCGCCTGCAACACAGCAGTATGCGCATAAGCGAAATCGCGTATGAGCTGAATTTTACGGATGAAAGCCACCTGAACAGGATGTTCAAAAAACATAAGGGCGTAAATCCTTCTGATTACAGGAAAAGTGTAGTGGCGAATTGATACATTGTTTACTTGATCAATTGTTGAATTGTTTTGCTCGTGGAAAACACGGAAATCGCGGAAGTAATATGAATGGTTTTTCTTTGCGCCCTCTGCGTATTCTTTGTGGTCTTTGCGATACAATGCAGCGTGTAACAATGAGAAATGCTGCGGGAACAAAAAGCAAGAGGTTTAGTATTTCAAAGCGATCTGAAAAACTAAACCTCTTCGCTATAATGAAAGGCTTTGCAATTGTACAGCCCAACAATTAAACCATTCCAATAATTTACTTACTCAAATTATACTGCACATTTTTCTTCTTCATCTGGTCATCAGCATATGCAAATACCTTCTTCATCATATCCGTTTTACGGAAAGAAAGATTGGTCCGAATGTTTTTTTCTTCATTGGCAATGCTTACAAACATAGCATCGATAGCACGCGCTGCAACAAAGTCCGTTAAGTTATCTTCCAATGGTTTGCTGATAAAAGGAATAGCATTGTACACGGATGTGATCTTTTTCCAATCCTTGTCTGCGCCTTGCAGTTTCACCGTACTGTCTACAATAGGGCGGAAGGCTGTCATCAGGTTGCTTGTTGTTGTATTTTTAAAATAATCTGTAGCCGCGTGCGTATTGTCTGTAATCAAAATGCCCGCTGCATCTTTAATGCTCATGCTCTTGATAGAGTTCAAAAAGATCGGCTTTGCCGCAACTACAGCCGTAGCCATCGCATTGGTATATTTTTGTGTTACCTGCTTAAATGTTTTGTCTAATCCCCATTGTTGTAACGCATTTTCAATTTTCGCAGCATCGCCGGGCAAAGCAAACCGGACAAGTGGATTGCCATTCGGGTCCGCAAATGCATCAATGCCCCTGAATACACCTTGTGAAAGTGCATCCTTCAGGCCGCCCGCCATTTCATACTGGGAAGGAACTAAAACAGAAGCTACCTGCTGCAATGTGCTACAGGCCGTTAAAAACAAGACCGTTGCAGCAACGGCAAATACTTTGAATCGTTTCATAGTAGAATTGTTCATGAGGTTTTATGTGGGAATAGGCAAAAAGGAAGCCAGATTTATGTAAGATGTTAGATGTACGACGTAAATATTCAAAGCGGTTTATTAAAAGTTGCAGGTTATTAGCTAGCTGGTAACCTGTAACAATGCATTACATCACACATCTAACATCGTACATAATTAATAGCCATATTTATCCTTCCATCTCGTCTTCAAAAATTTCCTGATCTCATCTTCACGTGCATTCTGCCCAGGATCGTAGAACTTAGTGCCGGAAAGCTTTTCCGGTAAGTATTCCTGTTCTGCAAAATTGCCTTCAAAAGAGTGTGCATATTTATAACCCTTGCCATAATCCAGCTTTTTCATCAGGCCGGTAGGAGCGTTGCGGATATGTAAAGGCACAGGCTGGTCACCCAATTTATTGACAGCAGCAATAGCTTCATTAATTGCTGCATACGAGGCATTGCTCTTAATGCTCGTGGCAAGATAAACAGCGCATTGGGATAATATAATGCGCGACTCCGGGTAGCCGATCTTTGCCACTGCATCAAATGTAGCATTGGCCAGTAGCAAAGCATTGGGATTGGCGTTGCCTACGTCCTCGCTTGCAAAAATGAGCATACGGCGCGCAATGAACTTTACATCCTCTCCGCCCTCTATCATTCTTGCCAGCCAATACACTGCACCATTAGGGTCGCTGCCGCGCATACTTTTAATAAATGCAGAAATAATATCATAATGTTGTTCCCCCTGCTTATCATACAGCGCAATCCGCTTCTGTGCAACATTCATTACAAGGTCATCTGTAATCACTATTTCAGACGTGCCAGTTGCTGTTATCACCAGTTCAAATAAGTTCAGTAATTTTCTCGCATCACCACCGGAAATATTGATCAATGCACTGGTTTCCTTTAGCTCAATATCGAATTGCTGCAACCACTCATCTTTCTCTATTGCCTGCTGTAGTAACTGTACTAAATTTTCCGGGGCTAAAGCCTTTAGTACATATACCTGGCTACGGCTAAGTAAGGCTGCGTTTACCTCAAACGATGGATTTTCGGTAGTAGCGCCTATCAGCGTGATGGTTCCTTTCTCTACTGCTCCTAGCAATGCATCCTGCTGGCTTTTGTTGAAGCGGTGTATCTCATCTATAAATAAAATAGCGCGTGATTGTTGTTTGGCTATCTCTATCACCTCACGCACCTCCTTCACGCCGCTGCTAATGGCACTCAGTTGGTAAAAAGGCGTGTGTAGTGTATGTGCAATAATATTGGCAATAGTTGTTTTGCCTACGCCCGGCGGCCCCCACAAGATCATGGAAGGGATATTACCCTGGTCAATTGCATTGCGAAGTATGCTGCCCTTGCCCGTCAAATGTTCCTGGCCTACCAATTCGTCCAGCGTGGTAGGACGCATACGCTCTGCTAATGGTTGCATAAGATCAAGTTTAAATGTTTCAATGGTTTAACTTGTTTCATTTGACATTGCTCAGTTGTAGCTTGCTCAAAAGATAATCCCTCGGATGCGGACATAACAACATTGATTGAGCTGTAGTTGCGACGCTCCGTTCATCTATAGAATGTCTATTGAGCTTTTACCAAAGCGGAAATTTGAAATATCCCTTTTCAGCTTGCCCATTTTTGAAACAATGAAACCTGTAAACCCTTGAAACTTTTTTGCCAATTTATTTAGCAAAACTAAGGCCATTTAGGCAAATAATTTTATGCCTAATTTATCGATACATAATTTATTTAGGTATATTCGTTCTATGGACAAACGATCACTATATAAAGGATGTTTGGAGCCGGTCATTTTACAACTGCTGCAGGACAACAACCGTATGTATGGTTATGAGATCACACAGAAAGTGAAGGAGCTGACAAAAGGAGAGCTGAACATAACGGAAGGCGCGTTGTACCCGCTGCTGCACAAACTGGAGGCGTCCGGCACATTGGAAGTGGAAATGGAAAACATCGGGAACCGGGTGCGTAAGTACTATAAGCTGACCAAGGCCGGGAAGAAACAAACTGCAATTGCTGCAGAAGAACTGAATACTTTCCTGGAAACAATGCAACTGCTGTTAAAACCTAAAACTGCTTAAATTATGTTGAAGCCACAGGCATATGTATTGAACAATGAAGAGATCAACGCATTATTTAAGTTTTGCGCAAAACATTATGTACATGATTACGATGTGCAGTGTGAGTTGGTAGACCATCTAGCGGAAGCGATAGAAGCTAAGTTGACGGCTGACCCTTCATTGTCTTTTGAAAAAGCGTTGCAACAGGTATATATAGGTTTCGGATACAATGGCTTTGCACAGGTAGTAAAAACAAAAACACAGGAAGTAATGAAAGGGGGTATGCGCGCACGCCGCCGGTTGTTTTTCTCTTATTTCACCTGGCCCAAAGCGCTTATTGTATGCGTGGCAGCCTTACTCATCTATACGGTAGGCAACATCTTCCCCTTAGAAAAATTGAACAGTTGCATTATAATCGTATTTGCTTTAGCTGTAATAGCGGAGAGCATACTGGCGCTTCGTTCGCGCAAGTTGTTTAAAAAACCGGTTAAAAACTTACTAATGTTGAGTGGCAGTTATTTTGTAGCGCCGGTCTTTTCTTTTCAACTCTTCAATTTATATGTCTTTTTCATGGGAGGGCTTGAGCCGAAATACAGGCTCTCGCTCACAGATTATTATTTGCTAAGCGCATCATTTGTACTCTTTCTGCTATTTAAATTAACCGGGTATCATTACTGGAAAGCAACTTATACGCAGGCACGAGAGCGCTATCCTAACGCATTTGCTGCCTAGTCTATAATATGATCCTTGTGAGAGCGTACAAGCACAATTGTCCATACAATATGGATGACAAAAACAGCGCTGATGCAGATAGAAATGATCAGGGAATTGCGGATCAGTTGAGCTGACTGCTGAATATTATTTTCAGTAAGCATATCCGTCAGGTCTTTCAGAGAGGCCGGATGTGTAATGTGATATGCCGAGGAACAAATGGAAAACACGGAAACAAGAAATGCAACGATCGCATTTACCTGTAACCAGTCTTTATTTCTTTTTGTAAATGTCTCCTGGTTAATGATCACCTGCCTTAAGAAGCGGTTGGCAAACCAGGCATACAATACAAAGCAAAGCATAATGAAGATGGTGATGCCCATAGATGGGTTCATAAATAGCGCAAAAAGGCCTAAAGGCAGAAAAAATGCAAAGAAAGCACTGAACATATTCACTACAATAGAAAGGAGCCTATATACAAACAAACCACGCATAAATCGAAATTGTAGTGCAATTTGCACAAAAATCGGAACATTCAAACAGATCAATAAAAAAGGATGAGCGCGCAAACGCCCATCCCGGTTGTTTTCTATAGGTTATCTCTTAGGAATGAAGATGTCTTTTAACTGTTCTATTAACATTCCGTTGCCGCTTACGCTGATGTTGCTGATCTTATCAGCTATTTTTTCCACGTATTCCATTTCTTTCAATTTCCATAACATAGAATTTTCTTCCATCAGTTTGGCAGTGTTCAGCAAGCTACGGGTGCTAGCAGTTTCCTCCCGGCGCATAATAGTATTTGCCTGTGCTTTTTTCTCTGCTACCAGTACCTGGTTCATTATCTCCTTTACATCACCTGGCAAAATAATATCCCTGATGCCAAAGCCCAATACTTCTACGCCTAACATGGTTGCTGTTTGCAGCACATGTTGTAATACAAATGGCGCAATGGCATCTTTCTTTTCCAGTAATTCATCAAAACCAAAACCTGCAATGTACTCACGCAACGCCAACTGAAAAGCTACATACAACTGTTTGTCATACTCTTTGTTTTGCAACAATGCTTTTTCTATATCAGTTACTTTGTATTGTGCCCAGGCATTAATACGCAATGCAGCTTTGTCTTTGGTCAGTATCTCCTGGCCATTTATTTCCAGTTGCTGCTGACGCATATCTGCTTTGCCCACATGTACTGTAGTGTTGTTTTTCCACCAGTAGTAAATGCCGTTTTCTAATACACCGTTGTACTTGCCGTCAATAAATAAGATGGCTTTTTCGTATTCAGCAACGCTTACGCTTCTTACAAACGGTGCAACCCACTTGCTCAGCAAAGTATTGCGGTCTATTGGTTCGGTAATCTCTATCTTGCCAAGGTCAGCGCGTACAAAGCCATATTGTATTATGCCTTTCCAGTAAGCATATCTTCCGGCAGTCAATACCTGTTTCAGTAAACCATTTTCGTATTGTAATACGATCTCGTTGTCCTTTATATCCACTACCTGCAACGCCTCAGCAAGCTCGCTATCTTTCAATAAAATGTTTAATTCAATTGTAGGTACAAACGGTTTGGTAACATCGTACAGTTGCACTGTCTCATTTCCCCAAAACCAGTATTTACCTTCTTTCAGCATTCGCTGATAAACGCCGTTTTTAAATACCAGGCCAGCCTGGTATGCGTTTATTCTTACGTTTTTCATTGTTGTGTTTTTACATCTGTATTATAATAGTTGTTGGTTGCTTAAAGGGTGGGTTGCTTTTTACTTACCCGCTGCGGATATTATGTTTGTTGCTATTGAGAGATTCAGTTTAGTCTTACTTTGATCATTGCTGATCTTGGCAGGGAAAAGTGAATGACTGCTTAGCAAGAATGATAATATGCTAGCCGCGAATAAGCTGCACGCCACACATTGGTTAATAGAATATCTATTAAGAAATATGCTTTGTGCTAAAAAGCAACCCTTTCTCTAAGGTTTAGGTGCCTTTTTTATAGAAGAGACGACTTCTTTCGATTTTCAGTCGAAGCATTACAAGTGCTTTGCGTTTACCATTTACGCCATTCTTCCTTTGGTGAAGAAGTAGGACTCGAACCTACAAGACAAATCTGTTGCTCTACCAACTGAGCTAATGAGCCATCCGGCCCATGAGGGAATTGAACCCCCGACCCACAGATCCTATGGTGGAAATTTCACACTGCCGCAACAGCATACAGCCAGTTACTACCGCTGCACTATGGTGCTTTTAAAAACACACATCCGGTTTGCTGATAATGTGACAAATTCCATCTTGCCGTCAAGCAAGCTTTTGAACTAAACCTTTCAGGGCATAACCAGCAACTTCAGATATTTCATTTGCCCCAGGCGAACCTGGTATCGCAGAGACCGCAAAGAAGACGCAGAGATCGAAAAGCGGTCTCCTATGTGATCTATGTTCTCTTGAGTGAATCGGTCATTGCCATTATTAATGGACATCAACTTATCCTATGTGCCTATGTACCTTATGCTTCTATGTGGTGAAAAATATTGCTTCGATCTTCTTCACTCACCGGTTAGCTTGATGGCTATATCCTTTCAGGTTGTTGTAGTATTTTAAAAGAACTTCTTTTTTTAATTTGATAATGCAAACCTCAAAACAAAGTGCGCAGCATACTTGCGTAGTAAAAATATTGTTCAAATTATTTTACTGTACTCACAACTGACACCTCACCACTCACTATTGCACCACCTTATTTGCGCAGCTTGAGCTTGCAAATGCTTCTGGTTTTGCTTTGAAGGCGAAGCCCATTCCCACAATAAATCCCATAGCCTCTTTCAACGCATCGTTGCTTTTAAAGTTGGGGTTGGTGTTGATGTCAGCATGCACCTCCATATCCACACCATAGCGTGAGAATATGTTGCACAGCGCATAAGATACCTCTATGCTTTTGCTTACTTCTATCAACATCCTTTGTTTGATGTGCATCTTCTGTTTAGAGGTTTCATTGCGTATGTACATAAAACCTCCTTTGCCTTTGCGGATGAAAACAATAACGGTTGCAAATTCAGTTTCTCTTCCTTTCACCTGACTGTCAGTGCCTATACAAACTTTTAATGAATGGCCCATGCTTATTTCATGTGCCAATGTATTACTGATCTCTTCGGTAATAGGAATGTGAATTCTTTCACCATTCAGTTTTCTCCATTGTTGCTGTTCCATAGCATTTATGTTTTATAATTCTGCATAGTGGTGTCCAAAGGATTCGAACCTTCTTTGCCGGATTTTCAGTCCGGTGCATAGACCATCTCTGCCAAAACACCTGGTAGTTACCAGTTAACTGGTAACTTGTCTCATCTATTCGCGGAGAGTAAAGGAGTTGAACCTTTGTACCGCATTAAGCGATAGCCTGGGTGTAGCAAACCCGCACATTACCACCTCTGTCAACTCTCCGTTTTATTACTGGTTAACCATATGACTGGAAACCGGTATTGTGTGAGTGATAAGATTCGAACTTATTCAACCCGAAGGCACCTGTTTTACAGACAAGACCAACTCTCCCGCGTTGGCGCACTCACTTATTGCGGATGAAGAAAGATTCGAACTTTCGACCATCGGTTTAACAAACCGTTGCTCTGCCGCTGAGCTATTCATCCCTGTTGGCCCGGTGAGACTCGAACTCACAACCCTCCGGTTAAAAGCCGGATACTCTCGCCATTGAGCTACGAACCAATAGTTGTTACAGGATAACCGGTTAGCTAGTGACCTGTAACTTGTAACTAATGCTGGTTGACTCCGGGACTCGAACCCTGTTCTCCACATTCACAGTGTGGCACTTTACCAGTTAAGCTAAAGCCAACATTTGTTACCGGTTATCCGGTTAGCAAGTAGCCAGTAACATAAAGTTTACGTCGACCTGAACAGATTTGAACTGTTAACCTTGAACGTATAAGGTTCCTGCTCTTACCATTAAGCTACAGGTCGATAGTTATCGGAGCTGGACTTGAACCAACACCTTCAGAGTCAAATTCTGAAATGCTTACCAATTGCACTATCCGATAGTTGGCTTAACAAGAGTCGAACTTGTATTCCTTCATCCGTAGTGAAGTGTTCTATCCATTAAACTATAAGCCAGGTTTGTTACTGTTTATCCGGTTAGCAGGGAACCAGTAACATGTTTTGCAGTCTGTACCGGATTCGAACCGGCATCTTCAAGTAGAAAGCTTGATATCCTGACCATTAGATGAACAGACTTGTTGTATAGCAGGCAGGACTCGAACCTGCATCCTCTCCAATCCAAATGGAGTATCCAACCAATTGGAATGCTGCTATATTTTTTCAAAGAACTTCTTAAACGAATTTTTCGTTTATTGACTTACTGACTATTGTCTCAATGACTTTTGTTTAGTGACTTTTGGTTTTAGGAAAGTTGCCCCGCTGCATCTCACGGGGATAACTTATTTCCCTCCTTTTCTGCAACAATATTTTTATGCCTTGTCATCATACTAAAAACAAAAAGCCCGGTCGTTTTATTTCGACCGGGCTTTTTGTTTCGCATTTGCTTGTGTGATTATACACAGGCGTACTGCCAAATATATTCCGGTCGTTGATGATCACCTTTATTCTCCTGTCCTATCGGCAGCAGATGCATTGTCGGCTGCGCATACCAATAGCGTTCAGAGAAGAATGATTTATTATTCACTGTTGTCATCGTAAATCGTTTATGTTGTAACTGCTGTTGCAATTTTATTTTTTGTTTGTTGTTTACTTCGTCTGCCGTTGTTGTGCAGACGAAATGATTTTAACATGAAAGCAAATAAAAAGCCCCGCTTTGCAGGCGGGGCGTATATTTCAGCGATTTTCGTTATTCACTAAACTGCAGCAATACATGCCCCGGAATTTGTGTAGCCTTTCGGGCTAAACTCATTCATTAGTTCTATATGTAATCCTATTCGTTGCATGTGTTGTTAATTAATTTGCAATGCAAAGAAAGAAATAATTTTTCGATGTCACCAAATATTTTTCAAAATATTTTTTTGTGCGATGATAAAAACAACAAGACTTAGTGTTGTATAAAATACGCTTTTTGTCAATGAAAAAATGATGATTGTAGTGTAACAAAAGAGAGATAAAAAAATATTTGCAACGAGCAAAAAAATACATTCCTTAAATACTTTGAGTGCAAATTTTTGGGTGTGCAGATGACACGTAGAGATATTTTAATGAGGTTATTATTGGTTTTGGGCTCAAGTGTTTAGTGGTCTAAATTATCTATTGTACTTTTAGGTTGTCAACATAAAAATAACCTATGTATAATAATTTCATTCGTAACATAAGTCGTTACGTCCTCTTCACAGAAAAAGAAATCCTTTACATTCTATCCCTTATAGAACCCCGGCAGATAAAGAAAAATGAGATGGTGTTTCGCGAAGGAGAAGTCTGTCGTCATGTTAGCTATCTGAATAAAGGGCTGCTTCGGTATTACCACACTTTTGACAACGTAGAAAAGACCACCTATTTTTTTGTAGAAGACATGTGGGTAAGCGATTATGCTTCGTTTCTTTCAAAAAAACCTTCCGCATTTGCGATAGAGGCATTGGAGGATAGCGAATTGTTTATGTTGAATTATGATGTAGTGCAAGAGGCGTATGATAAGGCAAAAGTGTTTGAACGATTTGGAAGAAGAATGGCTGAAGAGCATTGTATTCAAACTATTCAGGATAGTTTTCGATTGTTGACCACTACGCCTGAAGAGCGGTATCTTAACCTGTTGGAAACAAACCCTGATCTTATAAATCGCGCGCCGCTTAAGTACATTGCGTCTATGCTGGGCGTTATTCCGGAAAGCCTGAGCCGCATACGGAAGCGGATCTCTGCACGTTAAAAATTTATCTGCAGTTTGGGAAAATTTAGAAAAACCTATAAGGTTTTCAAAACCTTATAGGTTTATATAGCGAGTAATTGATAAAAAAAGCGTGGTCCACTTTTCAAAAGTGGACCACGCTTTTTTTATCAATTCAACCATTTGTCAATTCAACAATTAATCTTTCAAATCCAACTTGATCTGTAACTCATCAAATTGCTTTTGATCTATCGCGGCAGGTGCGTCCAGCATTACATCACGACCGCTATTGTTTTTAGGGAATGCGATGAAGTCACGGATACTTTCGCTACCACCAAGCAATGCGCACAAACGGTCGAAGCCGAATGCGATACCACCATGTGGTGGTGCGCCGTATTCAAACGCGCCTAAGAGGAAGCCAAATTTGTGTTGCGCTTCTTCTTCAGACATACCCAATGCTGCAAACATTTTTTCCTGCAATTCACGCTGGAAAATACGGATAGAGCCGCCGCCGATTTCATTGCCGTTCAGCACCATATCGTAAGCGTTTGCTTTAATGTTGGAGTAAGGATGTTCCAGGTATTTATCTGCATTTTCAATAACCGGGTTGTTGTCGATCATTGTTGCAATATCCGATGGCTTAGGCGAAGTGAACGGATGGTGACGCGCTACCCAGCGATTGTCATCCTCTGCATATTCAAACAGCGGGAAGTCAAGCACCCATAGTAGTTTAAACTCATCATCTTTTCTAAAGCCAAGACGTTTACCCATTTCAAGACGCAGCTCACTCATCGCCTTACGTGTACGTTCTTCGCGGCCTGCAAGTATTAAAATAAGGTCACCTGGTTTTGCATTCGTTGCTTCAGCAATTGCTTTCAGCTTTTCTTCGCTGTAGAACTTATCTATGCTGCTCTTCAGTGTGCCGTCTGTATTGTATTTGATAAAGGCCAGGCCCTGCATACCTATCTGCGGGCGTTTTACCCAGTCAGTCAGTTCATCTGTTTGCTTACGCGTATATTCGCTGCAGCCCGGCGCTGCTATTGCCAATACTGTTTCTGCATTATCAAATACCGCAAAGTTTGCGCCGTTGATCAGGTCGCCAGATGCCTGTATGCTGCCACCTTTCAGGAAAGCAGATTTCAGGTTCAATATTTTCATGCCAAAGCGGATATCTGGTTTATCATTGCCAAAATTCCACATGGCATCTTCCCATGTCATGCGCTCCACCTTCTCCGTATAGTCAATGTCTTTTACATCTTTGAAAATGCGTTTTATCAATCCTTCAAACATGTTCAGGATATCTTCCTGCTCTACAAAAGACATTTCACAGTCAATCTGTGTAAACTCAGGCTGGCGGTCTGCACGCAAGTCCTCATCGCGAAAACATTTTACTACCTGGTAGTAGCGGTCGTAACCACTTACCATTAATAGTTGTTTAAATGTTTGCGGAGACTGTGGCAGTGCATAGAATTGTCCCGGGTTCATACGCGATGGTACAACGAAATCTCTTGCACCTTCAGGAGTAGACTTGATCAGGAAAGGCGTTTCTATATCCATGAAGCTATTTTCATGGAGGTAGTTACGTGCAGAGCGGTTCACGCTATAGCGCAGCTCCAGGTTTTTCTTCACTGCATTACGGCGAAGGTCCAGGTAGCGGTATTTCATACGCAGGTCGTCGCCACCATCTGTCTCATCAGTAATGGTGAACGGAGGCACTGCAGATTTGTTCAGTATTTTGAAAGAGGTAACAGCTATTTCTATGTCACCTGTAGGTATGTTCGCATTCTTGCTCGTACGTTCGTTTACAATACCTGTAGCCTGGATCACAAACTCGCGGCCCAGCGGCGTATTATCCAACTGTGCGTTTAGTTTTTCATCCAATAGTAATTGTGTAATGCCATAACGGTCACGCAGGTCTACGAAAGTGATAGCTGCGCCTAATTTTCTAACAGTCTGAACCCATCCGGCCAGTGTTACTTCCTTGGTTACGTCGGTCAATCTTAATTCACCACAAGTGTGCGAACGATACATGTTTAATTATTTAAATCAAAGTTGCGGGCGTGTTAGTTTCAATGTTTCAAAGTTTACGGTTTCAGCTTTTGAAACATTGAAACGTTGAAACATCTGAAACCCAGTATTTCAACGGGGAGCAAAGATAATTGAATATTGTACAAGGAGGAGGGGAGAAGCATTAATAAAAAAAGGCTTCTTTTTGGAAAGAAGCCTGTGTGTTTGAGTAAATTAGATATTAAATGTCGCGTTTTTGTCTTCCGGTTTCTTCTCGTTTGGGTCTTTAGCTGCCAGCGAGTCCCTCGTGTTTTTCTGCACTGCGATAGCGGCAAAAATGCTGAGCAGAAATGCAAAGGCATAGAAACCTTTCTCACTTGGCTGTAGTGTTGTCGCATTCCATAAACCTATAATAAGCAATAGTATGGCCAGCAATGTGCAAAACCAGCTTAGCCCATAGTAGAGGTCTGTAACAGGAATGCCCTCGAGGCGGTCCCGCACAGACTTTTGTACGGATATGGCGGCGAAAAGTCCGAACATAAGTACGGTGAAATAATAACCTTTTTCGTTTAGTGGCATATTAGCGTTCCAAAGGCCAACAATGTAGCCGGCAATGCCGATAAGTAATGCGCTCCAGGATGCAGCAACAAATGCAGCAGACGGTTTTTGAATCATGTGTTTAAATTGGGTTATAGAATTGTTTGCCGGATAAATGTAACGGCAAATCAATAACCGCTATGTATAACACACAATTAATTAACAGATTATGTCAATTTTCTTTAACAAATGAATATTAGTTTTAAGTTGGTTTTATAGGTTTCAGCGCTTCGCTTGTTTCATTGTTTCAGTTTATTGGCCCGGCAATAGAATTACTATTAAGCTTTGCTTGCGTCGCACTCTTGTACTTCTGTTCGTCCTTCAGCAATAGGAAACATTGAAACGCGTAAACTATGAAACTCCTTCAGCAACGGCCTGTTTATGTTGAATCTTCTCTTCGCTTAACAAAAACGCTTTCACATCTGCCCAACTGTTTACTCTTGTATAGCCACCAACAATATTGGCATTGTGCGGGGCAGTGAAAATGATCTTATGTCCCTGGAAAAAATCCAGGTTCTTCAAATGATCATCTATCATATAATCACCTGATACTGGTTTTTTAGAACCGCAAAGCATAATCTGTTGCCAGTGTATGAAAGGGAAATGTTCTTGCAGCCATTCATATTTTTCTATTAATGATTGCGGAAACTCCATTGCTGCGGATACGATGAATACTTCGTAATGCTTATTCAGTTCTTCCACCACCTCTACTGCACCTTCCATAAGCGGGGCTGTGCGGAAGAAACCGGGTGTATACAAAAACTCCCTGATCAGGTGGCCTTCAGGAAATGCATCAGTAATGTGTTTGCCAACCAGTTGCTCATAAGGAACTGCAACACCTGTTTTCTCTTTGTACCAGTTAATAAAATGCTGTGTGATATCAGCCATCACTTCGTCCATGTCTATCAAAATTCTCTTTCTTTCCATATTTTGCGATTTGTTGCAATTTAATGCGAAATATTGCAATAATATTCATGTTTTGTGTTAATTTGCAGTAAAATGTCGCAATATGTTGAAAGAAGAAAGGTTGGATTTTATTATTAACCAGTTGAAATCCAGCCAGTCAGTTAAGTTGGCTGAGCTTAGCGAAGCCTTGCAAGTTTCTGAAGACACCGTGCGGAGAGACATAGAATTGCTGGCAAAAAATGGCTTGCTGACGAAAGTGCGGGGTGGTGCGATACCACATTCGCCAAACTCGCACAATTTTAAAGAACGCATAAATGTATCTGAGGCAGACAAGCTGATCATTGCCAATAAAGCCTTGTCGCTGATCCGTCCTGGCGACACGATTATGCTGGATGGTGGTACTACTACTTATACACTGGCCGGCCTGCTGGATATGCCGCTAACGGTGATTACGAATAATGTGCCGGCAGCAGCATTGCTGGCAGGGAGAAAAGATATGGAAGTGGTGCTGACAGGCGGACGCATACTCCCGGACTGCCAGGCAACTGCAGGTAGTGAGGCCGTACGCATGTTGCAGCAGGTGCATGTAGATATGTGCTTCATCGGTATCTGTAGCCTGCACCATGAAATAGGTGTGAGTAGTGTAAACTACCTGGAAAGCGACATGAAGCGTGCAATGATCGGTGCGGCTGACCGCATAGTTGCTGTAACCATGCACGACAAGATCGGTACAGCAGAGCCTTACAAAGTGTGCCCCATCAATGCACTGCATACAATCGTAACGGAAATAGATGCAGCAGACCAGATGTTTAAACCGTATAAGGAAAGAGGAATACAAGTGCTGTAGTATGTACGATGTTAGATGTACGATGTAGAAGTGAGTGGTGAATAGTCAATAAGTCAAAACAATTCAACCATTTAACAATAAAACAATTCAAACACATCGTACATCTAACATCGTACATTTTTTAATTTATAAATTATAGAAATGTCTTCATTCCCCCAACATCGTGTGCATCGTATAGCAACGAGTGTTTTCTTTTTTGTGGCAGGATTATGTTTTGCTTCCTGGGCCTCGCGCATACCAGATATACAGGCAAAGCTGAAACTGAGTGATGCCGGGTTAGGTAGTGTGTTATTCGCACTGCCAGTTGGTTTAATGGCAAGCCTGCCTGTTTCCGGCTGGCTGGTAACAAAGTTTGGCAGCAAACGCATACTCCTTGTTGGCGGCATTACCTATCCGTTGATGTTGTGCTGCATTGGTCTTACTGCATACACATGGCAGTTGGTTATAGTATTAGTCTTCTTTGGGCTGGCAAGTAATCTCTTGAATATAGCAGTGAATACACAAGCAGTAAGTGTAGAGGCGGAATATGGCCGCTCTATCATGGCATCATTTCACGGCGTATGGAGCCTTGCCGGTTTTGTCGGCGCATCTATCGGATCGGGAATGATAGTCTTGCACATTATTCCATTGTATCATTACTTAATAGTAGCCGCGCTGGTAATTGCTACTGTGCTACTGTTTCAGCATAAAGTGAGCGCCCATGATCTGCCGCACGATACGAGCCAGCCATTGTTTGTAAAACCGGATAAAGTGTTGTTGCAGCTTGGCATTATTGCCTTGTGCTGTATGATCTGTGAAGGAAGCATGTTTGACTGGAGTGGTGTCTATTTCAGGAAAGAAGTAGTGAATGTGGGTAAGTTATCTACCCTCGGTTATGTGGCATTTATGGCCTCTATGGCAACCGGTCGATTTATTAGTGATGCGCTCGTAACAAGACTAGGCGCAAGGCGTGTGCTGCAAGTGAGTGGTATAGTGATAGCGTGCGGCCTACTGCTCGCGATCATCTTTCCCTATCTCGTTACGGCAACTATTGGCTTCCTGCTGGTAGGCTTTGGCGTATCATCGGTAGTGCCTGTTGTATATAGCGTTGCAGGCAGGTCGGGAACCATGGCCCCGGGCCTTGCACTTGCCGCAGTATCTACTATTGGCTATTTCGGATTTTTATTCGGCCCCCCATTAATCGGCTTCATTGCACAAGCGGCAAACCTGAGATGGTCACTCGCGCTTATAGCAGTGTTGGGATTCTGTACAACGTTGATGGCAAGTAAGAAGTCGTTGAAAATATAAGACGGATTTGAAATTTGAGATTTGAAATTTCAAATGAACACCTCGGTCTTGTAGATTCATCTCAAATATTAAATCTCAAATTTCAAATCCCCCTGAAATACTGCAACTTTGCCTCACGGGAATTATTACAATATGAGCGATCCTATTTCGGCAGATTTGAAAAAGACGAGGTTAGCCGTTAGTGTTTTCTTTTTTATCTCGGGCATCAGTTACGCCAGTTGGGCTTCACGCATACCGACCATTCAGCAGGAACTGCATTTGAATGAGGCCATGCTGGGCACGGTACTGTTTGCGTTGCCATTAGGGTTAATAATGACATTGCCAGTGTCTGGTTACCTGGTGAGTAAGACCGGTAGCCGCTATGTGATGCTGATTGGTTCCGTCGTTTATACTTTATTCTTATGCCTGCTCGGCTTCGTTACTAAAATGTGGCAACTGGTAACGGTGCTTTTTTTCTTCGGATCGTCCCGCAACTTATTAAATATTGCAGCGAATACACAAGCGGTTGGTGTGGAAGGATTATATAAAAAGCCGATCATGTCTACGTTTCATGGTATATGGAGTGTAGCAGGGCTTGCAGGTGCACTGATCGGTAGTTTTATGCTCTCTAAGCATGTACCTACTGCAACACACTTTGCCATTATTGGTGCAGCTACTATGATTGCGACAGCTATTTACTTTCCCACTACGTTTAAGCATGACGGAGCAATTGCAACAAAGAAGCCGCTGTTTGTAAAACCAGACAGAGGGTTGCTGAAGCTAGGCTTTATGGCGTTTGCCAGTATGGCGTGTGAGGGTACTATGTACGACTGGTGTGGTGTTTATTTTAAAAAGGAAGTGCATGCCTCACCTTCTTTTATCAATGCAGGTTATACTTCTTACATGTGTGCAATGGCGATCGGTCGTTTTACCGGCGATTGGGTGCGTGCGCGACTGGGTACAAAACGTGTGTTGGAATTGTGCGGCCTGCTGATTACGTCAGGATTATTAACTATTGTATTCTTTCCTTATGTAATAACCGGTATTCTTGGTAGCCTGATGGTTGGCCTTGGAGTATCCTGTATAGTGCCGCTGGTGTTTAGCGTAGCAGGTAAATCTTCCAAAATGGCTACAGGCGCTGCGCTCGCATCTATTTCTACTATTGGCTATATCGGATTTTTATTAGGCCCGCCTGTTATCGGATACATTGCGCAGGTAAGTGACCTGAAATGGTCTTTCGCAATTGTATCACTGATCGGTCTTGCAGTAACATACCTGGCAGGAAGAATGAAGTTGTGATGGAAATTGTTCTATGGGTTAATGGTTGTATTGTTTTGACGTATTCAGCTTTCGCATCGATTCAACAATGTAGCCATATAACAACGTAGCAACCCGCATCTCATTCTCTATTACCGATTCACATTTTACGACTACCTCGTTAAAGATTTTCTAAATACTACCACTGGTAAGCATTTCTGGCATTGTGGAAGCAAAGTTGCATTGCTGTGTGCAAATCCTTCTTGTCACACAAAAAATGATTGGTTATGAAAACACTTTTACGCTTAACATTGGTTGCTTCCGTAATTATCTTTTTATCGTCCTGCACACGCAGTCGTTATGATGATGGCTATTACAATCCTGTAGTTGGTTCCTGGGTTTTGACTGATGCTGCGCAGGGTGGTTATTATGGCTGGCAATCTATTTATACAGGATTGGAAAATGGTGTATTCAATTTTTATTCCAGCGGCACGATTACTTATCGCGATGCCCGGAATAGTATGCGTGGTGACTGGTATATGCGCCGTGTAAGCGGCGGCTATTATGATGAGTTTGGTAACTATTACAATGACATTCACGATGAATTGGAGTTACACCTGGTAGATAGTTATACCGGTGCTACAATGGACTTGTATTTTAATGACGTGGGCTTTACAAATAACCGTATGGTAACTACGTATCATAACAACAACTATGTGGTGCGTTATAGGTTTGCTAGATATTAACGTGAATCGTAAATAGGGATTCGCAGGTTCAATAAAAATATTAACCCCAACGACCATCTGTAAAATAAGAGGCTCTGTACCATAAGGTATGGAGCTTTCTTTTTTAGCAGGCTTAAGAATTAAGAACGGGCTCGCAGAAAACAGGGGCATGAAAGATATTCCATATCTCATTTTAAAGATTGTTGATATCCGGGTCTTGCAGATATGGAATATCTGGCCGGATTTTCGCATTTTCTGCACTCTCCGGGAGAAAAATAACGTTACATTTGGTAAGACCTAAACCAAATGAAACGATTTCTCTTTTTAGCGTTATTGCTGATTACCAGATTTTCCTCCTTTGCGCAGGATGTATTACCTAAGCCCGTGCCCACGCGATTGGTAACTGATAAAGCAAAACTGCTATCCTCAATACAGGTTGAAGATCTTGAGCGAAGGCTCGATGCTTTTGCAGACTCTACTACTATTCAAGTAGCTATTGTAACTATCCCTTCGTTAAATGGCGTAGATTTAGAATCGTATGCCTTGAAGCTATTCAATACCTGGGGTATAGGGCAGAAAGATAAAAACAACGGTCTGTTGATTTTGGTTGCAGCTAAAGAAAGAAAAGTCCGGATAGAGGTTGGGTTTGGTCTTGAACGGTATGTAACGAATGATGTAGCTGCAGCAATTATCAAAAATAATATTGTTCCTTTCTTTAAAAAGAATCAACATTACCTGGGATTGCTGAAAGCATCAACAGCATTGTGCAATGAATCGCTTCCAAGTGTAAAGGCTGAGGCAGAGCAAGCATTGCAAATGAAGATGAGTACACCGCCTGCGTTCTCTCCCGATTTTAATAAGCCAGAGGTAAGCGCCGGAATGAAGTGGGGGATTGGCGGGTTTATTTTTGCCGTCTTTCTTTCATTGTTGGTTGCTATTTCATGGATAAGCAAATTGATTTTTCCCGGTGGCTGGAATTATGGGCAGCATCAGTATATGCGTGACAGTTCTTATTACAACACCGACAATTCTTTTTCACATAACGATTCTTCCTCTTCTTCATCCTCCGATTCGGACTATAGTAGTGATTTTGGTGGTGGTGACAGCGGTGGATCAGGAGCTAGTGATACATGGTAAGATAGCTCGCAGAAAACACGGAATACGCAGAAAAATTTCGTGAAAGATCTTCATATCCCACTTAAGAGATTATTGATAACCGGCTCTTGCAAATATGGAATATCTGGCCAGATTTTCGTGTTTTCTGCGTTCTCCGGGAGAAAAATAACGCTACATTTGGTAAGACCTAAACCAAATGAAACAAATTGTCTTTACCCTTGTCCTGTTTGTATTTACAATCACATCTTTTTCGCAGGATATTTTAAGAAAACCTGAAGGCCTGCTGACTGATAACGCGCGTTTATTGTCTGCAAACGAATATCAACTATTAAAAAAACGGCTGCAAAAATTTGCGGATACAACTGCCATTCAATTGAGTATTGTTACTATTCCCCAGTTTGAAGGTGAATCGGTAGAGGCCTATGCAAAAGTGTTGCTTGATGCCTGGGGTTTGGGAGAAAGCGGTAAGCACAATGGTATGCTTATTCTTGTTGCAGGAAAAAAGCAGGAAGCCGCGATTGTAGCCGGAAGTGATCTGTCATTTTTTGCGTCGCAGGAATCAATGGAAGCGATAGTGAAGTTTAGTATAGATACTGCGTTCCGTGTAGGAAAGTACTATAAGGGATTCAATGCTGCTGTGGGTTCATTGTTTCATATTGCGGAGGCGTACAATAAAGTAAAGAGTGCAGATAGTGCTATGGCTATGCGATCATCTGATAGTATGGTGAAATATCTTCCACCGGAAGTGCGCCGTCAAATGATCCGTGAAGAATATGAAAAAGACCCAAACAATGACTGGACGAACAGCCCTTATTTCTTTGGTGCATTAATATTGATCGTGCTCTTCTGCGCAAGGGTATTTAACTGGCGTTTTCCTGCTAGCTGGTATGAGCAGGAAGAAGACTGATTTTGATTAAAGTTATTCTGTGCTTGTTCGTGAAAGATATTCCATATATCACTTAAAAGCGCATTGATAACCGGCTCTTGCAGATATGGAATATCTGGTATCCTTTCCGCGCATTCTGTGTTTTCCGCGAGCAAAGGCTTAATTCACGAGTAGCTGTTGATAAAGCGTGTAATTCTCCTCATCATAGCAAACAAAACGAACTTCCAGCGATGGATGTGTTGCTGCAAAATCTTTTACAATCTGCACCGCAATAGCCGCTGCTTTGTCTTTTGGAAAATGGTAGATCCCTGTACTGATATTGGGAAAGGCGATAGATGTGCAATTATTGTCTATAGCTAATTGCAAACTATTTTGATAAGCATTTTTCAATAATGTTTCCTCGTTGCTTTTACCTCCATTCCAGACAGGGCCAACTGTGTGGATTACAAACTTTGCAGAAAGATTGCCTGCAATGGTTATAACGGCTTCGCCGGTTTTGCAACTGCCCTGTTTATTTCGGATAGCCCTGCATGCCTCCAGCAAAGCTGCTCCCGCAGCCCGGTGAATGGCACCGTCTACACCACCTCCGCCAAGCAAAGATGAATTTGCTGCGTTTACAATTGCGTCTACCTGTTGTTTTGTAATGTCTCCTTTAACTACCTGGATACTCATGCGTTGAAGATACGAAATGTAAAACGGGAAAAAATTTGGCTATGTAATTCAGGGTTTTTAATTTTACGTAAACATTTACGTATTTATTTACCTATTATGGCAGATAATATTATTAATGAACTGGGTGAGCTGGCTATAGGTGCAAGAATGCGCAGGTTGTATGACCTGTTGTCAAGAGACGTGGTTCGTATTTATACAGATCATAACCTGGATTTTGACCCGAAGTATTTCACCTTATTCTACCTGATCAGTGAGCGGGGACAAATAGGTATTATGGAGGCTGCTGAAGAGTTGAGCCTGACACATCCTGCTATTATACACCTGGCTAAAGACCTGGAGAAGAAGGGATATATAATGTCTGTGAAATCACCGGATGACAATAGAAAACGATTGCTGACGTTGTCTAAAAAAGGAAAAGCGTCGTTGCCTGAATTCCAGGAGATCTGGACGAAGATTGATAAACTAAATAAGAAGCTGATGCGTATGCAGGAAAATCATTTGTTGCGTGCGCTGGAAGAAATGGAGGCTATGTTGGAAGAGAAACCGTATTATAAAAGATTTACAGAAGCGAATCGTCAATCGTGAATGAGCTGCAAATTGTTGAATTGTTATATGGCTACATTGTTGAATCGATGGGAAAGCAGGATACGCCCCAACAATTCAACCATTCAGCAATATGACAATACATCACTACATCGTACATCTAACATCGTACATTGATTTATGGAAAACGTTACAATAGTTGATTACAACCCGCAATATGCGGAAGATTTCAAAAGGCTGAATGTGGCCTGGATTGAGAAATATTTTAAAGTGGAAGAGCATGACCTGGAGCAGTTGAGTGATCCGGATGGGTATATTATTTCAAAAGGAGGTCATATACTGGTAGCAAAACTGGATGAGAACGTGGTAGGTGTTTGTGCATTGGTAAAAACAGGGGAAGATGCTTTTGAATTAGTGAAGATGGCTGTTGATCCGTCGGCCCAGGGAAAAAAAATTGGAGATCAATTAGGTCGTGCTGCCTTGCGAAAAGCAAAAGACGAAGGCGCTACTTATGTATGGTTGGAATCGAACCGTATATTAACGCCTGCAATAAACCTGTATCTCAAACTTGGCTTTAAGGAAATACCAATGGCTGAGACGCCGTATGAACGTGCAGATATAAAAATGGAAGTGTACCTGTAATCAAAAAAAGACGCCGGGTGCAAAAGCACACCGGCGCCAGGGTTAAGGGTCAAGTCTTCGAAAGGTTAGGATTTAGGGTTGTCTTTCTTATCTTTCAACATATCTAATAGTTGTAAGCCCATCAGGCCGCTCAGGCTACCTTCACTACCATTGCTTCCGCTAACGACCAGGTCAGGTATGATCTTAATGTTGCCTTTACCGATCTCTTCCGTGATCTTGAATTTGGTAAAGTTGTCACCGCCCATCGCTTTTACCTGCAGCTCGTAAGCCTCTGCGGTAGACTTACCGATCGCCATGATCTTTTCAGCTTCGGCCAGACCAGTTTTAGCAATTTTTTCAGCGTCAGCAACGGCATTTAATTTGGTGGCTTCTGCGCCGGCAGCAGCTCTTGCTTTAGTAGCTTCGGCTTCTGCGCTTGCACGCATCTTCGTTGCCTCAGCTTCTGCATTCACTTGCAGTTTCAGGCTGGTCGCATCACCTTCGGCTTTTTTCACCGCAGCATCTGCAGTGCGTTGTGCGATCTCTACGCTTTGTTGCGCTTTTACGATCTCTTTCTGCATATCTGCGATAGCCGTTTCTTTCTCTACGCCTTGTCTTTTCTCCTGTGCCATTCGTTGCGTTTCGTAGGTTTTTTCTTCCTCCTGCGCAATCTTCCTGTCCGTTAATGTTTTCATCAATGCTTCAGGTGGTACGATGTCACCGATCAACGTATCCACAGCGTTAACGTTGTATTCATCAAGCACAGCTTTGATGTGCTCTTTCGCTGCCTGTTGTCTTTCTTTACGGGTAGACAAGAAGCTGATCACATCACTATCCTGCGCACTGTTACGGAAGTAGTTACCGATGGTAGGTTCCAGTACCTGTGATACCAGGTTGTTCATACTACCAAATCGCGCAATCACTTTAGGCGCTTCATTCGCAGGGATGTGTATGATCTGCGAAACGTCCAGGTTGAAAGGGAAACCGTCCTTGGAACGAACAGTGATCGTACTCAGATTTTTGTCCAGCGCATGCGCTTCGCTGCGTGCATTTGCCCAGTTCAGCACAAGGTTTGTAGTTGGCACCAGCTCTACCTTCATCGTATATTTATTGATCGGGTATTTGCCCGGTCCCAAAGGTTCCATCCATACACCGCGATGGCCCTTGCTTACAATGTTGCCATGTTTGAAGCTGTCGCCCGACAGGTCTTTACCATCTTCCCCAATAAAGGAGATCACCACACCTACATTACCAATCGGTACTTCTGTCATTGGGATCTCTTCTATCTGCACTGCCCATTGGTTTATGAAATAGCTACCTGCCAGCATCACCTGCGGCTGCAGACCTCGGTTACCTCCATTTGCCAGGAAGCTGTCAATGTCCTGGAAGTTGTTATGACCATCTATATGCTCACCTGCTATCTGTCCGGCTCTTACCGGCTGACCATCCAGCGTGGTTACAATGCCCACCATGTTTTCATTAATGATGGTCATGTCTGTGATCGTAATTGTAAAAGCATACGAGTTGATACGATAAGTACCTGCGGTAAGTAAAGCTGTTTGTCTACCTTTCTGCCCGCTGTTTTCCAGGAATTTTTGCGTGTCCTGGAAGTTGTCGCACTCTACTTTACGGCCGAGTATATTACCTGTTGGCAACATGGCACCGTCGTTTGCAAGCACAAGACCGATCTTGCCTTCGGGTATTACAATGAATGGCTGCATTTCTACTCCATACTGCCATGGCCACATGCCCCAATACAAACCGGGAGCCAATGTCTGTGCCTGGAAACCTGCTTCACCTTTTGTCGCAATGATGCGGCCATCAGGCAACCCGCGGTTTGAACCAACGAGCACGAATTTTTTAGTGACCAATCCTATCCTGTTTTCCGGTACGATCACCATACCGAAGAACATTCGCAGGATAAATTTGTACAACAGCAGTGATAGCAATAAAACAGCTACCCACCAGTAACTAGTGAAAAGGGTTGTCATGTTCATAGTTTTCTTTTGATTAAAAAATTATAGTTGATTGTATAAAACGTTCAAATGCCTGCATCTATTTGCATTACCATATTTCTTTGAAGAAAATGGAATGACGGGATGGTTGCGAGTCTTGCTGTGCAGGGATAAGTTTTTTTATTTTTCTTACCTGCCTGGTAACAGAAAGACCTTTCTGGCAAATATGTTTACGGAATACAGACATAGCTATGCCTGCAAGCACAATGACCATTATCAATGGTTTCATCGCAAAGTCAATTAGTTTGTTCTGAACTGTTGTTTGGAAAATGGTAGATTAAACTGCCTCAGTTTGCCTGGTTGCAAAAAGGAACGCTACATATAGATCGCAGTGTTATAAGCGGAATATGGCTGGCGGTTTAACTCTTTGGCGAAAGTTTGCGAGCAAAGACGCAATAATGTGGTTCATAATAGTAAGGAGACTGGCTCCCTGTTTGTTTGATGATGTAAAGATATAGGAGGAAACAATCTGCCTGTATGTGTTTTAGTGAGCAGCGGGACTTGCGTAGGGAAGAACGGATAAGTATGTGTGATGAACGGTAAATATGGGGTATTTTCTGCGTATCTGGGGGATAAACGGTTTTACGCGAACGTTTGTTTGCTGTAGCTACATTGAATTTTGACACCTTATTGCAAAAGAAAACGGTAGCCCTTCCGGACTACCGCTTCTTTTTGTCAAAGATGAAAACTTCTTTTTACAGCCTGTTCTTTTCGTCTTGTGAAGCTGTGCTTCTGCTACGGTTTGCTTTTACATTTTTGTTGCCAAACTTGTAGCTGAATGATAAAGTGTAGCGACGGCCTTCCCATTTGTTTACCCAATTGGTGTTAAGCATGTCGCTCTGGATCTGCGCACGGTATGCGCTTGGGCCAATGACATTTGATGCAGTAAATTTTATTGTAGCTTTTTTGTTCATTATTTGTTTCTGTACACCCAGGTCTACACTGTATGAACTTTTTGTTTTTGTTAATCCATCGCGAGATGGTGTATAGTAATACACATCTGCCTGTAAGCGAAATCCTTTTACTAAAGTGAATGTGTTGCTGCTGTTGATGCCTGCGCCAAATGCTTTCTGGTCGTATTCGAAATCTTTGATCGCAGATTTTTCTTTGCCATAAGCTATGGACAAGTTGTTATCACTATTCCACCATTTTGTTAATGGCATAGATGCTGTAACGTTTAAACGGATATCATCAGAGCTGTTTGCATTTTCTGTAGTGTTTGTTGTTACGCCTGTAACCTGGTTTTGCCTGATAACAGAAGTCATAACATCTGTAGCATGCCTGTAGCTAAGGCTGAAGAATAAGAATTGTTTGAAACCATATTTTACTTCTACTGAGTTAGTGTAAGATGGTTTTAAGAATGGGTTGCCTTCAAAGTAAGTATATGGGTCCATGTAGCTTACAAAAGGATTCAGGCTTTGATAACCCGGGCGCCTGATGCGGCGTGTATAGCTAAAGTTGATCTCGTTTTTGTCGTTTAACTTTTGTGTGATGAATAATGTAGGGAAGAAATCGAGATAGTTGCGTTTGTCTATTCGGTTAAGTGTTATGGAGTTACCTGTGCTATTCGTTTGTTCTGCACGCAGGCCGGCCTGTATGTTTGTATTGCCGAATGCTTTTGATAGTGTTACATACGCTGCATTGATATTCTCCTTGTAGATAAACCTGTTTGACCTGTTATAGTCTGTTGTCCATTTGCCGCTTAACAGAGAGTCTGCAGTCATATTGTTATCAGTTTCTACAAAACTTATTTTGCCGCCTACTTCCATTTTTAGTTTGTTTTTGAAGTAGTACGTGTAATCTGCTTTGAATGATTTTACTTTAATGTCCGCTGGCTGAATAGTACGGAAGATATACGGATCGCGTGCAATTTCATTTTTGGTTCCCCAAAACCTATTGGTGTTCTCTGTATATGTCCTGTTTTTGTATTGAGCATAATCTGCATCAATGTTTAGTTCGCTACCTGCAGTATCTAATGTAGCCTTGTAGTTTACGTTGTATGTAATATTGTTGTAGCGGCCAGTATCGAAAGATTCTGTTATGATAGAGCTTTCAGGCGTGTGCGCAGCATCATTAAAAATGGTGCTGTTGTCTGTGCGTGTTTTAGATGAGCTGGAGTTACCATTGATCAAAAAGCCGATCGTGCTGTTTTTAGTAATGCTATAATCAACACCTGTTTTAAAGTTGCCCCAAAGTGTTTTTGGATGCCAGTAGTTTTCCCTGTCCTGGTATGATGTGCCGCTGGTATTTGTGATAACGCTGTTATATGTAAGTTGGTTGTATGATTCACTATAGCCAAAGTAGCCGCTGCCAAAAATATTGATCTTATTGTTCCTGTAATTCAATGCAGCGCCCGTGTTGCCTCTTTGGTATCTTCCTTTACCAAGGCTAATGCTTGCAGTACCGTTCAGGCCGTTAGCCGTATTTTTCTTTAGTTTAATATTAATAATACCAGCACTACCTGCTGCATCATATTTGCTGGATGGGTTGGTGATGATCTCTATTTTGCTGATGGCATCAGCAGGCAGGCTTTTTAAATATTCTGATAGTTGTGCACCTGAGAGGTAAGAGATCTTTCCGTCTATGTAGATGGCTACCGCTGCGCCTTTCAATAAGATGTTGTCATCTTTATCTGTAGTAACAGCGGGTGCTTTTTTCAGTACATCAAATGCCGTATTACCTGTAGCAAGAATACTGTTCTCTATATTCATTACCATTTTGTCCGGTTGCATTTCATACAACTTCTTTTGTGCCGTTACCGTTACACTATGCAGGCTTCCCGCAGCGGCATTCAATACAAGTAGTTTAGCTGATTCTGTACTGCCGTTTGTTATAGTAATGGCTTCACTTTTCGCACTTGAGTAGCCAAGCATGGTAGCTGATAACAAATATTCTCCGTCTTTTAGTTTTTCAAATTTGTATGTGCCGGTAGAATCTGAAATTGTTCCTTTTACAACAGTGCCGGTTTTAGTAGACAAAGAAATAGATGCGGAGAATAATGCTTTTCCATTGTCGTCTGTTACCTGGCCTGTAATGCTGCCAGTAGTTTTTTGTCCGAAAGAAGCGAAGAACACAAGGCTTAGAAATAGGGTGAAAATTGTTTTCATCTTTGTTTGATTTTGCAGTGTTTTGAATTTGACAGTTCAAAAATGCAACGACTTTTACCGGGCTTTTTTTTTATTCGACCAACCGTTTTAAACGTCCGACAGCCCCGGAAAATGTCCGAAAACCCGTTTTGATACGCTGAAAAAGGCGGTTGTCGGTCGAAATGGGGCGTTCGTAGAAAAGAAACGGGGTTAGGTAGGGGGCAAACTACTTTTAACCAGAGAAAAACGGGGCGTTGTCCTTATTTTTAAATGTTCTAATCCGGGTAAATGAAAAAGAAATACGAAATCTTACTGCACATCTTATATTGGTTATTTTACTATGCCTGGGGTGAGATTTCTCTTACAATATTTGATTCAACACATCATTTTAATGTAGCTAAGTTCTTTAAGCCATTGTGGGTAGCAGAGTATATTGTATTCATGGGAACGTTTTACATTAATTATCTTTTTATCATGCCGCGTTATTTTAAGAAGGATAAAATATTGCAGGCATGGATCGGCTGGTTCCTGTTATTGGTGTTTTTCGTTTGTCTGCGATATGTAATAGAAGAGCAGTTGCTATATTATTGGTTTAAGATATCTAATTACAACAGGGGAGTAGGCATTATTTACTACGCTTTTGATAATAGTTATTATGGCATTAATAATATTATGATGAGCATAGTATTATGGGCTATTGTAAACTGGGCAGGGCTAAAGCGGCAACTGAGCGCAGCAGTGAAGGAGAAAAAGGCTGCGGAATTATCTTTCCTGCGCCAGCAGGTAAATCCTCATTTTTTATTTAACACGCTTAATAATATTTATTCGCTGGTATATCATTCTTCGGAAAAGGCATTGCCGGCAATTTTAAAACTAAGTGAGTTGATGCGATATATGACGAAGGAGTCTTCGGCTGATAAAATAGAATTGTCTAAAGAGGTTGCTTATATAAAAAGCTTTATAGAGCTGGAGTCGTTGCGGGTAGTAGGTACGGCTTCTGTGTCGCTAACTGTTGAGGGAGAAACAGGTGGTATAATGATTGAGCCTTTACTGCTGATACCTTTTATCGAAAATGGGTTTAAGCATGGTGTGGTTTCAAACGCAGCACATCCTTTTATTATTACTATTACGGTAAAGCGGGGCGAGCTATTGTTGTACACAAACAACAAAATTAATCAGCATCAGAAAGATACGTCTAGTGGTATTGGGCTGGAGAATGTAAGAAAGCGGCTTGCTTTATTATACCCGGATAAGCATACGTTGCATATAAAGCAGGACAGTGAATATTATATTTGTAACCTTACTATAAAATTATAAGATGATCAGGTGTATAGTAGTTGATGATGAGCCCTGGGCGTTGGCATTGCTAAGTGATTATATAAAGAAGGTTCCCTTTCTTGAGCTGGTGTTTGCAACAGAAAATGCCATAGAAGCATTGCAGCGCCTGCCACAAGAAAAAGTTGATCTTGTGTTCTTGGATATACAGATGCCTGAGATAACCGGTTTACAGTTTATGAAGATCATCTCTGGTAAAGTGCGTGTGATCCTTACAACAGCGTATAGTGAATATGCGCTGGACGGGTATGAGCATAATGTAATAGATTACCTGCTAAAGCCTATTTCGTTTGACCGTTTTTATATAGCGGCTTCTAAGGCAAAAGATCTTTTAGATACGCCTGTTGTACAGCAGGCGCCAGTGGTGCCGCAGGCTATTGTTGCTACGGGTAATGCGTTACCTGATTTTATATTTGTAAAAACAGATAGCCGTATTGTAAAAATACTTCTGTCGGAGATCCGGTATATTGAGGGGTTGAAAGACTATATAGCTATACATACACTTTCAGAAAAGATCATTACGCTGGAAAGCCTGAAAGTAATAGAAGAAGGCTTGCCGAAGCCCCGTTTTTTGCGGGTGCATAAGTCATACATTGTTTCGCTGGAACATATAGATAGTATAGAGCGCAGCAGGATCTTTATCCGCGATGTTGTAATACCTATCGGTGATACATATAAAGACCAGTTTTTCGGCGCGATAGAGGGGAAGAACTTTGGCTAGGGCATTGTTTTATTGTTGAATGGTTAAATTGTTTTGACTTATTGTCCATTGACCTAATGACTGCTATTCACAACTGACAACTGACCACTCACCATTACATTGTCTCCAATTCTTCCGGATGTTTTCTTTTCCAGAACAGATAATAGAATGCCAGCACTAGTACACCTAACCCAAAGGGAATAAGTGCTAAATGTTTATAAGTGATCTCTCCGGTAACTACCTGTGCATCGAAGTGCAGGAACTCGCTGATCATCCAGTAGGAGTTAGCGGTGATCCATAATGTAATGGCGAGGTTGTGGCAAAGCTCAGACATAAACTGCCTGGTGCGATATGCGATCACGATTGAGATAATGAGGGTAGGAAAGATCATGACTATGCCCAATGGCTTCCAGATGAGGCACCAGCCGATGTCTTTGAAGAGCCAGAAAACAATGTGCAGGTTCTCCATTTTTCTATAGCGCAGGGGTATCTTATACACACTTTCTGTGTTGGGAGAATTGTTCATGTAAGTAGTTTGGTGCGCCGAAAATATAGAAAAATACGGATTTGAAATTTGAGATTTGAAATGGAACATCTTTGGCTGCATAGCCAATCTCAAATATTAAATCTCAAATTTCAAATTCATCTCGCCAATACTTTCGCGAAGCGGCTTACATCACCTTCGGCATTGATAGGGGTGCCGTGCAGGAGATGTTGCGTAAGCTGGTGTGCGAAATAAGGAGCTAGCGAGCAGCCTTTGGTTCCCATACCATCAAAGATGCCGATGGACGGCTTTTGCGGATGAAGTCCGACAAATGGCCTGCGCTCTACAGTTGCGGGTCTGATGCCTGCAATGTGATCGCATATAGTGAACGGAAGCTTCAATACATTCTTTAACGCGGTTTCTGTATTTTTTCTGAAACCTTCAGAAGGAAGGCTGTTTTCAAAATCATTTTCATAACTGCTGCCTACCCACCACAGGTTATCGTACCAGGGCACAAAGGTCATAGCGCCAAATTTGTAAATTACATCCTGAGGCAGATCAGGTATGTCTACTACTAAAGCCTGTCCTTTATTCATTACATAAGGCAGCCTGCTCCAGTAAGGTTCTGAGTATGCGTTAATGCCATTGCAGAAGATCAGTTTTTCTGCTGTATGGTTTTCATATACAACACTGCTTGCATTGATGGTAAGTTTTGAAGAGTCAAACCGCTCTTCCAGCAATGCATCCTTATCTTTCAGTTGCTGACGCCAGCCTTTGAGAAGTGTGTGCAGGTCTATAAAATAACATGGATCTATTTGTATGCAGCCGTACATGAAGTTGAAGTATTGCTGATATTTCGTAAGCGTTACTTCCGGTACGGGTTGTATAAAATTATTTTCATCTATTTTTTTATCGTACATCTGTCGCATCTGCAACGAAGGAGGAAACGACTGTATGTTTTTTTGAAAGATGACCATTACGCCAATATCAGATCCTATATCGTGGCATTCTTTTAATACAAATGGTAAAAGGTCGTCTGCCATCCATGTGGTAACAACCTGCCTGCCGGTAACCGGGTTAATAACGCCACTGGCAACCTTAGTGGAAGAGAAGGGTTGTGATTCGTCTATTACCAATACTTTCTTTCCTTCCTTTACCAGGTTCCAGCTCAGGAACGTGCCGCAAATGCCTTGCCCTACAATAATATAATCGTACATAAATACAGTGGTCAAAATGGTCTGCCACAAAGTAATTTTAAAATTTGAAAATTTCGAAATGTATTTGGTAAGAAGAAGGTTAAATAGGCGAGTTGTCAAATTGTTACTACAGGAGATCCATCTCAAAAGTTTCAGGGTTTACAAATTTCATTTAAAACGTTGAAACTTGTAAACCCTGAAAGTATTTTATGCTCCTATGTGTTAAAGTCTACTTCACATTTACTTTTATAGATTCACTATTGCTGGTAAACTCCGGCGCATACATACATTGTACTGTTGCAATGCCACTGCTGAACGTGCCTGTATGTGTTACATACAATGAATAGTCAAATACATACGTGCCTTTGCGGATATTGCTGAAGAAGAAGTTGGTGCTTGCATCTTTTGTTGCCTCATAGTAGCCCAGCCCATCCTGCCATTTATAACTGCTGAGTACGTTTACTGGCTCCATGCTTGCAGCGCGCATATCTTTCAGGTGTATGTATTCCATATCACGATCGCTGCGTAATTCCAAACGCACTGTGATTTTGTCTCCGGCTTTCAATTCCTGGTTCTCTGCCACAGGTTTCAGCACTTTTTCTTTTCCTGTGTTGTCTTCGATAAACAAACGTTTTTTTACAGACAATGGGGAGGATGAAGGCGTTACTTTATCTATATCTTCAAAATATTGCCAGTACACTGCTCCGTAGGAGATACTATTGTTAGCACCGCCAGTAGTGGTTACTGTAATATTGCCCATAGATGGCTGCACTTTTTCACCGCCGATTGTTGTTTTAAAATAACCGCTGCCCGCAGTTTGTTTTCCTGTAGCGCCGGCTACTGTATAGTTGCCTAGCTGTATAGTTGCCGTTCTGTTTTGTGCAGATAGTTTATTGTCTAGCAGCAAAGCATAGCATGCATCAGCAGTTGCTTTTGTCGTTTTCCAATTGTTTGTTTGCTTTTGCAATATGAGCCATGTTAACATGTCCTGCGCCTTGTTGCCGAACTTATTACCCGCTTGTTTTGCTACGGCCGCTTTTGCTAGTTCTATCAGCAGTGCCTGTTGCTCAATAGGTGCATTGTACCAGTAGTAGCCATATTGTGCATCTTTCCAATACATGCCTTTATCTTTTGTTTCTACAGCATTCTCTTCTATGGAAGGGATCACTCTTGAAAGTGCAAAAGTTTCCTGGTTTGTATTCAGCAAAGCAAATGCGATCATTGCTTTCATATAGCTGCTTTGACTTTGCCAATATTGCATTGCCTGCTGGTAATAATAATTGTAGGCAGTTTTTACTTGTACCGGGTTACTAAAGTAGCTACGCATGTACAGATACTGAACCTGGAAGGAGCTAAGATTATTTGACTTGAGATCGGCTTTATTTTTTATCAACCTGTCATATTCTCCATTCATTTCCTTGTCTGCATATTGCAATGCTTTTGTGGATATATTTTGGAGGTCACTTGCCTGGTCCGCAGGTATGGCATTCAACCTGGTCAGTCGTGCGATGCCTGTTAAAATGTATTGTGTAATATACCTGTCTTCACGTCCATCTTTAAACCAGGGGAAACCACCGCTTGGCAGTTGCATCGCTTTCAACTTGTCAATAGTAGATTTCAGGTTACCGGACATCTTTGCAATATCGAACAGCATGGCTATATTTTTGCGTTGCTGTGTTTCATTGCCTGCTGCCAATACCCAAGGGGTTTCCTGCAATAATATTTGTTTCAGCTCCGGATTTTGTTCCAGTGGGCTTTGTAAAGCTGTAGTATCTTTCTGCCACTGATCAAAGACTGCTTTCAGTGCAGGATTTTTCTTCACTATATAAGACGCCAGTGCATTTGCATAAAACCTGTTGAATGTTTGCTCTGCACATTCATAAGGGTATTCAGATAAGTATGGTAATGCCTGTATTGCAGACCAAACAGGATTAGGCGTGTACTCTACTGTAAGGTTTTGTGTTTTTAATGTTTCGCTTTGTGTGTTTGCTAGTTTGGTAAAAGTAAAGTGCGCAGTGGTGTCGCCTTTTACAAGAAATGGAAGCGATTCAGTAACCAATATCCTGTTAGACAGAATAGGTAATGTGTATTCTTCTCCGTCATTCATATCTCCCGATGCAGCAGTTACACGCACAATTACGGGTTGTGTAAAATTGTACGGAACAGAAACAGGGAACTTCACCACGCTGCTTTGCCCGGCAGCAACAGTGAAATACTGGTCTGGGAATACATTCTGGAATAATCCATCCAGCGGCTGATTCGTTTCCGGGTTAATGAGCTGTATGTGTGCCTGGCCGGTGTATTCTTTGCTGCCTGTGTTGCTGATCTTCGCGCTCAATTCTATTTTATCTCCATTGCGCAGGAATCGTGGCAGGTTTAATTGTGCCATCAATTCTTTTTGTGTTACTACGAGTGTTTGGTTATAACCAAACGCCAGGTCTTTTGTATGGGCAAGAGACATCCATTTCCATTGCGTTAGTGCCTCTGGCATGGTGAAGGAGATGGTATAATTACCGGCAGTATCTGCATGCACAGCCGGGAAAAAGAATGCAGTTTCGTTAAAATTTTTACGAATTGTTTGTGTTGCATTTTTTCCGCCTCCTTTGGTTGTTATTACAATTACACCATTGTTGGCACGGGAGCCATACAAGGCAACAGCCTGTGCTCCGGTCAAAACAGTAGTAGAGGCAATATCATCCGGCGATACATTGGCATCTGTCCGCAGCTCTCCGTCTACTACATATAGCGGAGCTGCGCCAGAGAGTGATGAAGCGCCTCTTATAAGTACTTTCGACCCAGATCCGTTAAGATCCTGAGCCATTACTTTCTCTTCACTTATATTATCAGCTTGTACAGTTGGTGCAGGGGCTGCTTTTAATCGCAAGTTCTTGCTGGCGTAGCCGGCAACGACAACGTCAGCGTTCATGTCGTGAGAGAAATTAAAAAATTGCAGGTTTGGATTATATTCTACTGCGCCATAGCCTGCGGAAAAATTATCGCCAGCGTTCCAGTAAGCATAGGCGCCAGGGTAATTCCATATATAAGGCGTGCGCCATTCCATCCCAGTTATCTGGTCGAGAGATGCATCGTACATTGCCGTCAGCAATTCTGCATTTGCTTTTTCCCCTTTATTGTTTTTGATGTTTACCGACCATGTTTCTTTGGCTCCTGGCAGTGTTTTATTTCTGAACGTATGATACGTAATGTCTAATGCCTTTTCTTTAAGTGATCTGCTAAAAGACATTGACTGCTGATATAGGCGGTTGTCTTTCACAAACGCATATAGCAGGTCTATACCCTTATCTTTCTGCTGAATCTTCCTGCTAATTGTTTTTTTACTATTGTTCAGCGTATAAAATTCATATTTATCACTGTTGGAAAATTTGGTGATAATGAAAACATCAGGTGCAGATGAGCCAATGGTTACATTGGCAGAATCTTTATCCGTTACCTGCCTGGACGAATTATCATTCCAGGAGTACGCCGGTATGTCTAGCAAAGGGCTATTGGTGTTGTACACTTTTACCAGTTGCTCATCCCTGATCTCTACGCCGCTCTCATCTTTTGCAGATGCAGTAATGATGTAATAGCCGGCATCGGGTTGTTTGTCCAGGGCTGCAGAATCTGTATTGGCAGTGTTAATCGTCTTTTGTACTACTGCAGGTTTGCGCAGCCATGTTTTCTCATCGCTTTCGTTGTCATACTCATCGTGCGGAAACAATTGTTTGTAGTTCGCCTTATCTAAGATATACAGGTCAGGTCTTTGCCAAAGCCGTGTTCTTACATATGTTGCAGGCATTTCCAGCGGATATACGCTGATGGTAACCTGTGCAGGTACTTTTTTACCAGCCATATTCTGTGTAGTAACCGCTATCTGTTTAAAATCCCGTGCCTCTATACAGGCAGGAACATTCATTTCTAATTCAAAGGCTTTGTATGCGGCCCTTACAGTCATGCTGCCTTCTCTTGTTTCGCCATTTGCATCTGTTGCAGTTAGTTGTATGCTGTAATTAAATACAGGGTCATTCTTCTTGTCTGCAGCGTTATCGGGAATAGCTTTGAAGCTGATGCTAAACGTACCGTCCGCATTACTCTTTGCAGTACCTGCGGCTACTTGCTCACTCCGGCTGTAAGGAACGTATGCGTTCCTGAAAAGCCAGGGGTACGGGTAGCGGGTGTTACGCGTAACTGTATATTTTAGATCAGCGCCATTAACTGCAGCTTGTGCATAAGACATCAGCTTGCCTGTAACTGTAATGCTGTCGTTTAATTTGTATGGTTTGCTAAGCGTATCAAACGATACGGAATAGGTTGGCCTTTTGTATTCTTCTACAGAAAAGAACGTACTGTTATAGGCGGTTTTTGTTGACAAAGAAAAAGACCCCGTCATCGTGTTTGCTGGCAGTTTGAACTTGCCGGAAATAGCGCCAAATTCATTTACTGCACAACGGATAGAATCAATCTGTATCCTGTTTGCATTTTGCAGGAGTACGGTAACGCTGTCTTTCGATTTGTATAAGGCTGGGTCAGCAATGTTGTTCCTGTCCCGGACTACGATGATCCCTTTGAAATATACAGTTTGTGCAGGACGGTAAATGCCTCTGTCCGTATAAAAATAGATGTCCTGGTATTCAGATTTTGCCGTATTTTTTTCTGTTGTGTAATAGTATTGTACCTGCTGTAGTTGCAATGTGTCGCCTGGCATTATAAAACCTAAGATCACATCCCTGCCATTTGTATAATTATTTACCCTGAAGTAACCTTTATCATCGGTTTCATCTGTAAAGAGATCTGAATAAGTGTATTTGTTTTTGTCTGCGTTCCAGGTAGATTGTTTGCCTTTTACTTTTACTTTCTTCAGCGGCTGGCCACTTTCACGGTTAAGTACAAAGTAGTCTTTGTTGTTCTGTATATAACTGATTGCAGATACAGAAAAGTTCTGGCGTACAATAAAATTTGTAGAGTCGAACTTGTTGCCATTTGATCCGGCTAGCACATAAGAGCCTGCCGGTAAGGCATCCACTTTTAATTCTACGCGATGGTTTTGGTAATCGCCTGTTTGTGGCAGTATTTGATAGTATGTTTTGTACGGAGCCTGTTTTAATATTTTTTTATTGGCAGTAGCATCATAATCTTCCTCAGCCTTTAAGACAGTAGGGACTTTAAATATGCGGATAAATAAGGTGTCTACGTTTTTGTATTGTAGCGATAAACGAAAAGGTTTGTTCGGGACATTAACTTTTTCAATCTGCGTTTGTAAGTTCTCTTCATGTATAGAGCGAAGGAGCGCCTGCATATTTCGTTTGCCATCGCTATCTTTTGCTTTGGCAATTTTTTCCTCCAGTAATTGCTTTGCTTTTACAAGATCGTACCTGTGCGTAGTATCGCCAAGCGGGTCATACTTTGATGTGCCATCGTTTACCATGCGACTTGCTATAAGATACCAAGCCATATCTGCTGCCGCTGTATTTGAATATTGCTCTGCCAGGTATTGTAGCGATGCCCTGTAAGTCATTTCTTTATTTTCAAAAGAAACAGACTGGTAAAACCAGCTTAGCCTGTCTATATCAGTGAGTGCAAAAATGTTTTTGTCTGCATCTTTTTCATGAAATGCTAAAAGCTGTTGCAGCAATTTTGCAATTGCAGTTTGGCTCTCATTGTCTAATGAAAAAGTTTTTGCAAGAAAGACTGGTGTAGTACCCAGTGTTACAGAGTCTGTGATGGTCCTGTTGTAGTAGCCCAATGCCTGCTTGTAATAATCTATGTTGTCACGAACAATTACGTCGTACATAGTAGGACGGTTGCGCAGGTTGAAGGTATCTGTAAGAATGCTGCCATACACATTGGAGGACGTATGCTTTAGTATGCTTTCGTTGGCTAAAGCCTGGTTGTATAATTTACTGATCGTATTGCGGAAATCATTTTCTGTCCATGCAGTAAAGTCAGCACCACTTTTTTCTGTTGTATTAGTGCGGTTCCCCAGGTTCCACCTGTTTTGCTGGTAGTATTTGTTATACTCTTTCGCCTGCATTACTTTCAGCACACTTAAGGCAACAGGCGAGGTGGTTTTGTCAATCTCTTTTTGCAGCAGGTCAAGACTTGCCCGTGTTCCTTTCTCCGTCAGCCCGCTGCGCAGTATTACTTTATACCATACAGCTTTTATGACCTGTGACTGGATCTTGCGTGCGGTCGCCTGCTGATATATGGCATCAATTTTTGTTTCTGCTGTCTTTGGCAGACTGGCTTTGTAGATCAGGGAATCTATTTCTTTCCATTGAGCTTTGAACGTGGTGTCTTTCGATTGTCCAAACGATGTAGTGAACGAGAGAACAGTACAGGATAGTGCTAGTAGTTTGCTTTTCATTAGAGATAGTTTGTATTGATCAAAATACATTGTTTCAAAACAAAAGAGATGCCCTTCTGTTTAGAATTACACAAATGTAATACATGAAAAAAGCCCATGGTTGAAAACCACGGGCTCTTTTAACCCCCAATGATAGAATACAACCTTTTGTATAATTATATTCTGACACAAGATTAGCGTTTTAAACAGAAATGTCAACGCCACAGGTAATAGTTATGAAAATTCTAACATTCTTATTACCCGAAAAGAAAAAGCCCGTTAGTAATACTAACGGGCTTTTGATATGATGTGTTGGTATTAGCTACCAACCAGTAGTACTTATTTTTTCAGTGCTTCAGCCATTGTTTTACCAATGTCAGCCGGGCTTGCTACTACGTGGATACCGCACTCAGCCATAATCTTCATTTTAGCTTCTGCCGTATCTTCCGCACCGCCAATGATTGCGCCAGCGTGGCCCATACGGCGGCCCGGAGGCGCTGTCTGGCCAGCAATGAAACCCACAACCGGTTTTTTCAGGTTGTCTTTGATCCAGCGTGCAGCATCAGCTTCCATGCTACCACCGATCTCACCTATCATGATGATACCGTCAGTTTCAGGATCTTCCATCAACAGTTTTACTGCTTCTACAGTAGGTGTACCGATGATCGGGTCACCACCTATGCCGATAGCAGTGCTGATACCTAAACCTGCTTTTACAGTCTGGTCAGCAGCTTCGTATGTCAAAGTACCTGATTTAGAAACGATACCAATACGTCCTTTTTTGAAGATGAAGCCAGGCATAATACCCACTTTAGCTTCTTCTGCAGTGATAACACCAGGGCAGTTTGGTCCGATCAAACGGGTAGATGTGCCTTGCATGTAGTTTTTCACTTTTACCATATCCTGTGTAGGAATGCCTTCCGTAATACATACTACAAGACCTATTCCCGCGTCAGTAGCTTCCATGATCGCATCCGCAGCAAATGCAGGTGGTACGAAAATGATACTTACATCAGCACCTGTTGCCTTTACAGCGTCAGCTACTGTGTTGAATACTGGTCTGTCCAGGTGGGTTGAACCACCTTTACCCGGAGTAACGCCACCAACAACCTGGGTGCCGTATTCGATCATTTGCGATGCGTGGAAAGTACCTTCTGTTCCGGTAAATCCTTGTACTATGATTTTCGAGTTCTTGTTAACTAAAACTGCCATGGCTACCTTTCGTTTTCGTTTAAGATGGGCAAAAATAGGTCAATCGGGGCATACATACATATCCTTTTTTGGGCTTTTAGCCTGCCAACCTCCGCAAACGATGGAGTAAAACGCCCTTTATTAAGAAATTGTAGTTTTTTTTGAATAGGGAAAATAGTTTGGGTGCAGACAGTAGTACCTTGATCAACTGCGGTTGTGTCACTCACTTCATCTACATCTCTTTCTTCATCACTGCGTTCTCTGCGCTATCCCCGCGTTCTTTGCGATACCCTTTCTCCATAACTGATAAAAATATCGCAAAGTGCGCAAAGGAGACGCAAAGTTTGCAAAGTAAGTAGTGAATTGTTAGTTGTGAGACACCCATTCACGATTGCCGTCTCACGATACCATTAGAGATGTGGCTACTTACCTTACACAAGCCGAATTTCACGCATTGCCTGTAGTAGACAATGATAAACTGGAAGGTATTGTAACAACCACGGACGTAATTAAATACCTGGTAGAACAATATGAATAATAAAACCCAATCAGTAAGTCATCAATAAAGTCAAAGAGGCGGCCTCATATTGCTGAGGCCGCCTCTTTTCAATGACTCTATGTGTTACTGTCTTATTTTATTTCTTTCCCTGCTCTGCTTCCAGCATACGCATTTGTTTTGCGTCTTGCAGGAATTCGGATGCAAAAATGAAATCATTTAGCAGTTTGTCTTTACTGTAGATAATGTCTTTGTTGGAACCTTCCCATTGCTTATGCCCCTGGTGCATATACACAATATTGTCGCCTATCTCCATTACACTATTCATATCATGCGTTACCACGATCGTAGTAATGTTATATTCTTCCGTAATCTCTTTGATCAGTTTATCGATCAGTAAAGATGTTTGCGGATCAAGGCCGGAGTTAGGCTCGTCACAGAAAAGATATTTGGGATTTAGCACGATGGCGCGTGCAATACCCACCCTTTTCTTCATACCACCACTGATCTCCGACGGGAATTTTTTATGCGCATCTTTCAGGTTCACTTTATCCAATACCTCGTTTACCTTGTCTTTCCGTTCCTTATAACTGAGTTTTGAAAACATATTCAGCGGGAACATTACATTTTGCTCCACCGTCATAGAGTCAAAGAGTGCAGAGCCCTGGAAGAGCATGCCGATCTGCTGGCGCAACGATTTACGTTCCTCTTCTGTTATGTTTAGCATACTGATGCCATCGTATATAATATCGCCCTCGTCCGGTTTGAACAGGCCTACCATACATTTTGTCAATACAGTTTTGCCGCTGCCACTCGCACCAATGATCAGGTTACACTTGCCCGTTTGCATATCCGCGCTTATGTCGTCCAGTATCAGCTTATCTCCAAAACTCTTTTTGATGTTTTTTATCTCGATCATGGGTAAAGCGTAATTGTTAAATGGTTGTATGGTTAAATTGTTGTGGTCTGCTTAGCAATATAACCATACAACAATATAACAATTGATCTATTTATTACTTTCTACTATAATTCGGTGATTCTTTTGTGATCTCTACGTCGTGTGCATGGCTTTCACGCATACCTGCGTTGGTGATCTGTACAAAAGTTGCTTCCTGTAATGAAGGAATATCTTTAGCACCGCAATAACCCATACCTGCACGAAGTCCACCTACATACTGCGCTACTACTTCGCTAAGGCTGCCTTTGTATGCTACGCGGCCTTCAATACCTTCCGGAACCAGTTTTTTAATGCCATCTTCCACATCCTGGAAGTAGCGGTCGCTGCTTCCTTGCGACATGGCGCCGATGCTGCCCATACCACGGTATTCTTTGAATTTTCTTCCTTCGTAGATAATGGTATCCCCAGGGCTTTCTTCCACACCTGCAAACACACTACCCATCATTACTACGTTAGCGCCGGCAGACAAAGCTTTTACCATGTCACCTGTATAGCGGATACCGCCATCTGCGATCAATGGAACTTTTTTGCTTTTCAGTGCATTCGCAGCTTCCATAATAGCGGTCAACTGCGGTACACCTGCACCTGCAACGATACGCGTGGTACAGATAGAGCCTGGGCCTATACCTACTTTAACGGCATCTGCACCAGCATCTGCAAGTGCTTTAGCGCCCGCGGCTGTACCTATGTTACCTGCGATCACCTGTAAGCCTTTGAAGCTTTTCTTTAATGATTTTAATGCGTCTATTACACCTTTGCTATGACCATGTGCGCTATCCAGCCCCACTACGTCTACACCTACCTGTTGTAGTGCGTACGCGCGATCCATCAGGTCTTTGGTAATACCGAGGGCTGCGCCTACCAGCAGGCGGCCGTAGCCATCTTTAACGGCATTTGGATAGTTGCGTAATTGTAAAATGTCACGATAAGTGATCAGGCCAATAAGCATACCTTGTTTGTTTACTACAGGCAGCTTTTCAATTTTATATTGACGAAGAATTTTTTCTGCTTTCTTAAGATCGGTTCCCTCTGGTGCAGTAATGAGGTTTTCCTTAGTCATTACTTCTTTGATCTTAATGCGTTTGTCGGTTTCGAAACGCAGATCGCGGTTAGTAAGAATACCCGCCAGTTTGTTGTTGGCGTCTACAATAGGAATACCGCCGATCTTGTTTTCGCGCATTAATTGTAATGCGTCACCAATGGTTTGGCTTTCATGTAAGGTGAGTGGGTCTATGATCAGGCCGCTCTCGCTTCTTTTTACTTTGCGTACCTGCTCTGCCTGCTTTTCTACAGACATGTTTTTGTGTAAAATGCCCAGGCCGCCTTCACGTGCCAGTGCAATAGCAAGGCTTGCTTCGGTCACGGTATCCATAGCTGCGGACAGCATAGGAATGTTTAGCTTTATGTTCTTTGTAAGTTGAGAGGAAATATCTACTTCGCGGGGAAGAACCTGGCTATATGCAGGCATTAATAACACATCATCGAAGGTTAATCCTTCTCCAAAAAATCTTGATTTCTTTTCCTGAATGCGTGGGGAAATATTTCTTGTTGCCATGTGCAAAGATAGGGAATCTGCATAAAACTGAAAAATCCGCTTAGGAAAAGGTGGGAGGTATGAGGCATAAGATCTATGGAGGAAATGCCTTAAACCTTATGCCTCATGCCTTACACCCGTCTTACGCTAACCTGTACATTTTCCCCGGCATACTTTCTATAACACCTGCCAGCTCAAGGTTTAATATAGCGGCTGCCACATGGCTGTTACCAAGGTTACATTTAACATTTAGTTCATCAATGTGTATCCCGCTTTGAAGGGAAAGCAGGTCAACAATTATTTTTTCGTTGGGAGAGAGGTCTGTGAAAAGTTGCTTTTGCACGGTGGTTTTTCGCTGCGTTGTGTGCCAGCCCATTGCTTCCATAAATTGCGCAGCATCAGTTAGTAGCATGGCTTTGTTTTGCCTGATCAGTGTATTGCAGCCTGCACTTTTATTGTCTGTGGTCCTGCCGGGAAATGCAAAGACATCCCGGTTGTAACTATTCGCACACTCGGCAGTTATTATACTACCTCCTTTCTCTGCTGTTTCTATAACGATGGTGGCATCGCTCATGCCGGCAACTACACGGTTACGACGCGGAAAATTGTGCCTGTCTGCATCTGCAAAGCTGGTAAACTCCGTTAGTAAGCCGCCGGTTTCTATCATCTCTTTTGCAAGTTGTGTATGCTGGGATGGATATACTTTATTCAACCCGTGTGCCAGTACGCCAATAGTGGGTAGCTGATGCTGCAGGGCAGCCCTATGGGCAATTGCATCTATACCAAACGCCAGCCCGCTAACGATCGTGATATTATAATTGCGCAATGCTTCTATAAACTGCTCCGCAACAGCTTTGCCATAATGTGTATTGTTACGCGTACCGATCACGCTTACAAAACGGCCTTCGTTCAGCGGTTTATTGCCCTTATAGTAAAGCAAGGTTGGCGCATCCGTACAATGCAATAATCGTTTGGGGTATCCTGCATCTGTAAGAAATAGCGGCTGGATGCCAGACTTTTGCAGGAAATCGATTTCCTGCGCTGCAATACTAAAGTCATTGAATTGCTTTATCGCCGTTGCCCTTATCTCACCAATGTTTTCTATAGCGCTTAGCTCTTTCATTGATGCAGCGAAAATGGCAGATGCCGAATTAAAATGCTCTACTAATATTTTAGCTTGTATAGTGCCGATATGTGGCACAAGCGTTAGTGCTACCTGGTGTAGCAGTTCGGTGTTGTTCATGTTAGCGTTTCAAAGGTTTGCAGTTTCAAAGTTTCAGAGGTTCTGTTTGAAACTGTAAACCCCTGAAACTTTAAAACAATATTATAAGGCTGTAATCGTAAATTCCGTTCTCCTGTTCTTCGCACGTCCCTCCTCTGTTGCATTATCTGCTACAGGTACTGTGGCTCCAAAGCCTTTAGAGCTGAGGCGGGGAGCCGCGATGCCTTTAGATATTAAATAATCTACTACAGCTTTTGCACGGTTAGCAGACAGCTTCAGGTTATCTGTAGCGTTACCTATGTTATCCGTGTGCCCGTTTATCTGCACTTTTAACGATGGATTATCATTGAGCAACTGTACCAGTTTATCCAGTTCTATTTTGCTTACCTCTTCCAACTGGTAAGAGTTTAACGCAAATTGAATATTCTTAAATGTGAAAACAGCATTTACTTTCACCGGTTGCAAAGCAATGTCTTTTTGATAAGTGCTGTCCGCAATTTTTCCTTTCAGGCTGTACAGGTCGCTATAGAATAAATAGCCCTTCCTGTTTACAGTAAAGGTATAGTCCTTGCCTACAGGTAAGGTTACAAAATAGCTGCCGGTTTCATCTGTTTGTATAGTAAAGACAGCTTTTTGACTGGCATTGTCAATTAGTTCTACCGTACTAGGCAGGTTCCTTTTGCTTTCAGCATCTGTTACCTTTCCTGTTACATATAAAGTACGTGCAGGGCGTACATCTTCACGCAGGTCAAACCTGTAGAGGTCCAGTTCCCCGCGAGAGTCTGCACGGTCACTGGCATAATAAGCCGTAACACCATTGGAGGCAACCGCAAGGGTCCCTTCATTTTCAATAGTATTAATAGGGTAGCCCAGGTTTTCTGGCGCGCCCCATTTTCCATCCGGCCCTTTTCTTATTACAAAAAGATCCGTTCCTCCATAGCCTTGCAAGCCATCGGAAGTAAAATACAATGTCTGGTTATCTGCATGTATAAAAGGCGCCTGCTCATCTCCGGCAGTGTTAATGGCAGGTCCCATATTTTCGGCTGGTCCCCATTTGCCGTTTGGTAAACGGTGGGTTACGTAAAGGTCTTTTCCTCCATAACCGCCGGGCCTTCTGCTGCTGAAGTAGATGGATTCTTTATCGGGGCTAATGGTGGGTGCGCTTTCCCAGAATTCAGTATTTACATTTGGTCCCAGGTTTACCGGCTCGCTCCAGCCTGTAGGTGTATTGAGTGAAATATACAAATCAAAATTGCCATATCCCTTTCCCGGAAAATCGCCGGCATAGGCCAGCCATTCTCCATCCTGGGATATGCTGATCGCCCCTTTCTGTGGTTCTATATTGAGATCACCATTAATCAACGTTGCTTTCGAATATCCTTTTTTAGATAAAGTACTTTGCATAAAGTTTTCCCTGATACCACTGCCGTGGCGGGTAAATACAAGAATGCTATCGTTGATAGTAAAGGAGGGATAATATTCCGCTTCGACAGAGTTTACACTATCTCCTAAGTTGATCGGTTGAAACTGGTAATTACTTGCCGGGTGTTTGGACGCATAATCAATAGCAAACTCATAACATCGCTTCCTGTACTGGGCGCTTTTTACACTACGCTCACTCATTTTAGTAAGGTCCAGGAATTTATTGACGGCAACCAATGCATCGTTAAACCTGCCGAGGCCGGCAAGGTTTATACTGTATTGGATAAGGAAATAACGGAAGTAGGCTGAGTCTTTACTGCGCGCCGTTTCATAATAGGAGACACTTTTGGCGTAGTCTTTCAGCTCGCCATAGACCCCGGCCAGGGATAAATAGGCGTCTGTATAGTTGGGATCATATTCTATAGCTTTTCCTAGTAGGGGAATAGCATCTTTGATCAGGCCATCGCGCAACTGCAGCATCGCTTTTTCATACACTTCTTCTGCTTTCTTATGCGCTTTGTCATTTTGCGCAATAGAGATCAGTGGCGCGCACATACACAATAACAGTATGTAGTTTTTCATAGGTGAAAGTTCGGTGTTTTAGGGAAAGGAGCAAAATGTAAACCCATGCAAAAGATCGAAGCGATTTTTTTACCACATAAGATAAGTTGATGTATCTTAAAGAATAAGAATCTTCGGTTCAGTTAAGAGAACATAAATCACCTTTGCGGCCTCTGCGTATTCTTTGTAATACTAAGGCACATTAATGTATTTATGCAACTGCATGCTCAGTTCCCATTTCGGGTTATCCTTTATATAATCAATGATAAGGGGTAACATGCTATCTACCTTTTCCCATTCAGGTTGCAGATACAGTTTACATGCAGGGCTGGTTAGTTGCGCATGTTGCTCTGCCCATTCAAAGTCATGCTTATTGTAGATCACTACTTTCAGCTCGCTTGCCAACGGCAATATTTCCGGCACAGGTGCTTTGAACTTTTTAGGAGACAGGCAGATCCAATCCCATGAACCACTTACAGGGCTGGAGCCGGATGTTTCAATGTTTGTTTCAAAACCTTCTGCATGCAAAGCTTCGGTCAGTGCATCCAGGTTGTGCAATAAAGGTTCGCCACCTGTAATAACAGCTAACCTGCCGGGGTATGCTTTGGCTTCTTCCACAATTTGTGAGATGCTGATCTGCGGATGTTTGCTTTCATCCCAGCTTTCCTTTACATCACACCAAAAACAACCTACATCACAGCCGCCAAGGCGTATAAAATAGGCAGCCCTTCCCTGGTGGAAACCTTCTCCCTGTATGGTATAGAAGGCTTCCATCACTGGAAGTTTTATATCTGTCAACTCTTTTATCATTATGCACTTATTATGTGAGTAGTGAGTGGTCAGTTGTGAGTAAGAGAATGAATCGAATACTCACAACTCACAATTGACAATTCACTACCTGCTTTTATACGCTTGTAATGTATTTTTTAACAAACCTGCTATTGTCATCAGACCTACACCGCCCGGTACCGGGGTTATGTAAGAAGCTTTTGGTGCTACTTCGTCAAAAGCAACATCGCCTTTAATACGGTAACCTTTTTTCGCAGATGCATCTTCTACTCTTGTAATACCTACGTCAATTACAACAGCTCCGGGTTTTACCATATCAGCTTTTACAAATTCAGCCCTGCCTAATGCCGCAACGATAATATCGCCTTGCAGGCAGATCTCTTTCAGGTTGGCCGTTTGTGAGTGGCAAATAGTTACAGTGCAGTTACCATAAGGGTGGTTGCTGCTCAGCAATACACTCATGGGGCGGCCTACTATATTACTTCTTCCGATTACAACAGCATGTTTACCCTTTGTAGGTATATTATAATGCTCCAGCATCAGCATAATGCCATAAGGGGTAGCGGGAATAAAAGTCTCCAGGCCCTGTACCAGTTTGCCAACGCTTACAGGGTGAAAGCCATCCACATCTTTCTTAGGATTAATGGCTTCAATCACCTTTTGCTCGCTGATCTGCTTAGGCAAAGGCAATTGTACCAGTATGCCGTCTACATTATCATCTGTATTTGCTTTCTCAATAGTAGCCAGTAATTCAGCTTCAGCAACTGTTTCTTCCAGCCTGATCAATGTGGATTCGAAACCTATTTCAGCGCAGTTTTTCACTTTGCTGGCAACGTATGTTTCGCTGGCGCCATTGTTTCCTACTAAGATCGCAACAAGGTGAGGAGCACGTTTTCCAGAGGTTTTGAGTAAGCTAACTTCCTGTTTTAAAGCTTCTTTTACTGCCTGAGAGGCAATTTTGCCGTCTAGTATTTCCATTGTGCAAAATTATTGTACAGAAATGACAAATATGGAGCAATCCGGATTATTTCTTAATAACATGAAAATCATTTGAATACAAAGAGTAGAAAAATAAATTATAATTTCATTAACTTTTCATTAACAATATAAATGACTAAAGTTTTGTCTTGAATAATGGGTTTAACATTACATTTACGAACTCATTGCATCAAGTGTATTTTTGAGATGAAAAAATTTTCCCCGCTGTAACAATCTCATAAATAATCTTGTAATCACTAACTACCCTTTTGAGAACCTGGTTTCTAAACGAAACTAGCGAACTGGTTTGCTATATAACGACATGGGAAAACATGATTATTTGTTTTCAACACTTTTATAGTATCTGCACCCTGTAATGTCTTTGGCTTTGCCAACAGGCAACTGATAATTGTATGATCTGTACTAGTGTGTCCAGTCCTTTTTTGTGTATCAAAGTACATTTCAGAGATCCAAATAAATCTACCCTCTATGCTGCACGTAGATCTCTCCAATGTGTCTTGTCCATTTTAACCACTGCCTGAAGAATTTGTTTTTTGTACGTTAAGTACATTATTAAGATCGTATGCATGTACCCTATACGGCATGATCTCTATAATGCACATTCTACCCTTTAGAACTACTGCTTGAAGAACAAGGTTTTATTTATTAACCAAAGCGCATTCTTTTTAAATTCAAATAAACATGAGAAAACTCGCAGCGTTGTTCTATGTTCTGTTTATGTGCATCATAACAGCAACTGCGCAGACCCACTCACTCACGGGTACTGTGCTAGACAACAATGGTAAACCCATTGAAAATGCATCTGTCCAATTTAAGGGCAGAAATGGCGGTGTCGCCGCCGGATCTGACGGTACTTTTACTATCGCCGTAAAACCAGGCGATGTGTTGGTTATCAGTGCCGTAAACTTTGCTTCGAAAGAAGTGAAAGTTACAAACCAGACAACAGTTACAGTTGTACTGGACAATCAATCTAACGTTATCGACGAAGTAGTTGTAACTGCGTTGGGCCAGACCCGAAGCAAGAACAAAGTAGGTTATGCTACTGCCACAGTTAGTTCCGAGCAACTCACGAGAAATGCTCCTGTAGGTCTGCTGGATGGTTTGGCTGGTAAAGTTGCCGGCGCAAACATTTCCAATGTAGGTGGCCCGGGTGCTTCTACTAAAGTTGTATTGAGAGGCTATGGTGACCTTGGTGGTAATAACCAGCCATTGTATGTGATAGACGGTGTGCCGCTAAGTGATGGTACAAACGCCAACAATACAACAGGTACCAGTGGTGCTGACTTCGGTAATGGTATGACCAACATTAACCCGAATGATATTGAAAGCATCAGCATACTGAAGGGTACTGCTGCCGCTTCTTTGTACGGTTCGCTTGCAAAGAATGGTGCGGTGATGATCACAACAAAACGCGGTAAGAGCGGTTCTATAAAAGTAGATTACACAGGATCTTACAACTTTAGCAAAGTGGGCAAACTACCTGAAATGCAGGACCAGTTTGGCCAGGGCTGGGGTGGTGAATTTATCCTGTCTGAAAATGGTAGCTGGGGCCCTCGTTTAGATGGCAGCATGAGACCATGGGGCTCTATCGTAGATAACTCTCAGTTGGTAAAACCTTTCTCTTTTATAAAAAATAACATCCGTAATTTTTATACTACCGGTACAGAGCTGAATAATACAATTGCATTCTCTGGCGGTAATGAGACAAACAGGTTTTATTTCTCTTATGGTAATGTGTTTAGCGATGGCGTAATCCCTTCTAAAGCGGATTACCTGGAGCGTCACACATTTGCGTTGAGAACAAACAGTACGTTTAAGAATTTTACGTTGAACACTTCGTTCAACTATATCAACAGGATGATGAATGCACCATATACCGGACAGGGTGCCAGTGACGGTGGTTCTATATTCGAATCATTATTACAAATACCGGTAGATATACCTATCTCTGATTTTGCAGCGTATAAGAATAAGTTCTTCAATGTAGATAACTTCTTCTCGCCTTATTCTGAGAATCCATACTATCCGCTGTATGAGAATAATAATAAACAAAACCTGGACAGGTTCTTCGGTAACCTTGACCTGACTTATAAGTTTACACCAAACTTCAGTATGCAATACAGGTTAGGCGGAGACTTTACCAATGCAAGAACATTTGGTTATAAACAACCAAATGCTCCTCAGCCAGGTACATGGAACGGGCCTCAACCAACTAACCCGGAAGGCGCTTCACGAGTTAAAGACGTTGGATCTGTAACGCAGACTTCAACTTATGATGGTCTGATCAACATGGACCTGATAGCCAAGTACACAAAGGATCTGAATAAAGATTGGAATCTGGAAGTGATTGGTGGTGCAAACTATTACCAAATCTCTACAAGAAATGAATCTGCACAGATCACTAACCTGACTATCCCTGGTTTCTTCAACCTGTCGAACAGTAGCATTCCTCCTGTAACAACAGATGCAACTTCTCTTATCAGGAAAGTAGGTCTATATGCACAGGCAAACCTGGGCTGGAAAAACCAAGTGTTCTTAAGTGGTAACATCAGGAATGACTGGTCTTCTACATTGCCTCAGAACAATAACTCTTTCTTCTACCCAGGTGGAAACATTTCATGGGTAGCATCACAAACGTTTAACCTGGCGTCTACGCCGATTTCTTATTTGAAATTCAGAGCAGGTTACGGTAAAACAGGTTCTGATGCGGCAACGGCGTACCTGACAAATCCTGTACTGGTTGCAGGTACTGCAACATTACCTTTCGGCTCTATCACAGCGCCATTGAATGGTGTATCTGCATTCAGAATATCTAACCAGTTAGCAAACCTGAACCTGCACCCGGTATTTACCAAAGAGTTTGAATTTGGTACGGAGATCAGGTTCTTCAAAAACAGGTTGGGTATAGATGCAACTTATTATGATAAGCGTACTGACGGACAGATCCTTTCAGTGCCTATTGCACCATCTACAGGTTATACCACATTGGTTCAGAACCTGGGCCTGGTTAGCAATAAAGGTATTGAGCTGGCTGTGGATGCTAAACCAGTTGTATCTAAAAACTTCAATTGGTCATTTGTATACACGTTTAGTAAGAACAATAGCCGTGTTGAAAACCTGGCTGGCGGTCCGAAGAATACGATTATACAATCAGCGTATGATGCAGAGATCCGTGCCGTACCTGGTCAGCCGGTAGGTGAGATGTATGCACCGGTTCCACAGAGAACACCGGATGGAAAAATTGTAGTGGGTACAAATGGTATTCCTTTAGCCGCTGATCAAAAAGGCGATTATGGCAATACACAGTATGATTACATGATGGGCATGGTGAATACTTTCTCTTACAAGAATTTCACTTTGAACTTCTCTCTTGATTTCAGATATGGTGGTGTAATGTATAGCGGTACTTCTGACCTGTTATTGTTTGTAGGTAACAGTAAAGCAACTTTGTATAACGACCGTAAACCATTCATCGTTCCAAACTCTGTGCAGGCAGCAGGTGTAGACGGAGCGGGTAAAACAATTTACGTTCCTAATACAACCGCTATTGATGCGAATAACTTTTACAAGTACTGGTATCCAACTACCAACTTAGGTACATCCTATGAGCAAAGGATCATTGATAAATCATTCCTGAAACTGAGAGATGTAACACTGTCTTACAGGTTGCCACAGGCATGGGCTTCCAAGATCAAATCATCTAACTTGTCTCTGTCTGTATATGGACGTAACATCCTGTTGTGGACTCCGAAATCTAACATATACATAGATCCGGAAGCAAGCAACCTGGGTAACGACGTAGGCAGTGAGTTTGGTGAATTCAGAACAGCGCCATTGTCTATGCAATTCGGTGTTATGTTAAGAGCTAGTTTCTAAAATGACTAAATATTAAATTATGCAACTCAATACGATAAAAAGATTTTTTACAGGTTTAGCAGTCCTTGCGTTGCTGGGAACTGTTGCGAGCTGTAAAAAACAATTGGATATAAATTACTCGCCTAATAATCCAAGCCTGGACCAGGGTACCCCGGTACTATTATTCCCGGCAGCGGTTATCGGTACTATGGCCTCAACGGGTGCTGACCTGGCAATAGTAGGTGGTATCTGGTCTGAATATTATACGCAGTCTGCCATTGCCAACCAGTACATCTATATTGACAATTACAACGTAAAAACCAGTGATCTGAATAACCAGTATTCACTGTTATATACCAATGGGCTGAAAAACTTCCAGGCTGTAATAGATAAAGCACAAGCTTCTAAAGACTGGAATTTCTTCCTGATGGGTACGGTTATGAAGGCATATACAGCACAAGTGCTGGTAGACTTATATGACAAGATCCCATACAGCGAAGCGCTACAGGGTGCGAATAATCTGAATCCTAAGTTTGATGATGGTTATACTATTTATCAAAGCCTGATTTCCAGTATTGATACAGCTTTGAATAAAGATTTCACTGCTTCTACAAATACAAAACTTGCAGGCTCAGACAACGCTGGTGCAGACCTGGTGTTTAAAGGAGATATAACACAATGGAAAGCATTTGCCAATACACTGAAGTTGAAGCTGTACCTGAGAATGACCAATGTGCATAATGATGTGGCACAGGCGGGCATTCAGAAAATGTACACAAACGGTGTTGCCTTCCTTACTACGACTGCGGCTGTAACCAACTTTACAGATGCGCCGGGTAAAGACAACCCAATGTATGAGCAAAACGTTCGCCAGCTAAATACGCCTGATAACCTGAGGGCGAGCAGGACTTTTGTTACCTGGCTGCAAAGCAATGGTGACCCGCGTATTACTACTTTCTTTGGCTCTGCTAATCCTGTAGCTAACAACCAGGGTGATGCAGCAGGTAGTGGTAGTGCAGCGGTATTCAAACAAAGTGCAGTTGACCCTGTCGTATTTATCTCAGGTGCTGAATCTAATTTTCTGCAGGCAGAAGCGCGTGTTAGATATTATGCCAGCGCAGGGGCCCAGGCATTATATAACGGTGGTGTTACTGCTGCATTTACTGACGCAGGAGGTCTTAATGCTGCTCCGTTTATTGCTACAGGTGGCGCTTATGCGTTTCCTACTGCAGGAACAGATGAGCAAAAAATAGAAGCGATCATAGTGCAGAAATGGGCATCTTGTGTATCAGGCTGTCACGGTATTGAAGCTTTCTTCGAACGTAACCGTACAGGCTATCCAAGATCAAGCCCGGTTTATTCCGATAACATAGCGTATGTGCCTGGCCAGATCGTTTCAACGCCGAATAACGTTATAGGCACAGGTAAGTTTCCGAAACGCCTCGTGTATCCGAATAATGAAGTTTCTACAAACTCAAACGCACCGGCTTTAGTTCCAATTACAACACCTGTGTGGTGGAGTAAATAAAAACCACATTAAACTTTTTATATGAAAAAGAATATCATCTTCTATACACTTGTGTTACTCCTGGGCTTTTTTGCCTCCTGTAAAAAGGACGATGTAGTACAGACCGACTCCCAGGTAGGTATATCGCATATTACTTACTACGCTACCATCACACTTAAAGGGGATCAATATATGTCTGTAGTAAAGGGTGGCACATTTACTGATCCTGGTGCTACAGCAACAGCAAAAGGGCAGCCGTTGACAGTAACGGTTACCGGTTCGGTAAATACTGCAGTTGCAGGCATGTACATCCTTACTTATACGGCTGTAAACTCTGATGGTTTTTCTGCATCACAGACAAGAACGGTAGCTGTATTGCCTTCTGCTGAACAACCAGGTGTGGACCTCTCCGGTACCTACATATATGTAGCAACGGGCGGAAACCCATCTACTATAAGCAAACTGGCGCCGGGCTTTTATTCTACAACAAACTGCTGGAGTGGCGCTACTACTATTCCTTGCCTGTTTATCTGTGTAGATGGTGCAAACATCACTATGCCTTCACAGGCTACAGCATATGGAACACTGTCTGGCACAGGTACACTTAGTCCTACAGGAGCATTAACGTACACCGTTACAATACCTGAGCAAGGGCTTGTGAATGTTAAAAGAAACTGGCAAAAACAGTAGCAGACACTATTCAATTACTTTAAAAGTTCAACGATGAAAAAAATATTTTTAATAACTATAGCAGCTACCGCAATCATGTTCAGTGCGTGTAAGAAAGACTTCGACCCAGGCACTACTCCTGTATCCGGTATAGCAAATGAATGGTGGGCTACGTTTTCTTCCGGTGGACAGGACCTGATAGGCCACCCGGTTAAAATATCCACTTACAATTCCGCCAACAAGGCAGACTCTATTTGGGTAGATGACCTGAAAAACGGGTATGGTTTCAAGGTATTGGCTCACTGGACTGGTAATACATTTGAAACAGCAACCAGCGCTAATCAATATTATGTAGGTACACCTGCATTTCCTGCAACAGTGAAAATTACCAATGGTAAAATTTTACCTAAAGCAGGTAAGTCTACAACAGGTATTGTTGTAGATAGCATTTACCTGGAAGCAGTGTTTAGTGATGATCCTACTACCAAATACATTTATTCCGGTACTGCAAGGACCAACTGGCCTGCAGATGATCATTGATCAATAAACAATGGATGATAAATAAAAGAGGATCGCAATTGCGATCCTCTTTTATTTATTCGGGGGATAGAAAATTAAATTTTGACGTATAAAGGTTTAATCTATATTTACCAACGCTTACAGGTTATTTTTAAGATGGTATAACTGCTTTTTTCTATCTCTTCAATGACCGCTTATCTGTACTACATTGAAAACTGATTTCGTTTAGAAATTCCGTGTCTGCATTTTCCGCCCTATAGAAGAAATAGGAGAGCGCCTCCCGGTTGTTCTCCAAACTATTTAAATGTCCGGAACATTTCTGTAGCAATACAAGTGTTCTCATGTTGCGCACATCTCCCATGTATGCGCTCAATCTATCCTTCTGACCATTGTTAACCTGGTTTCGAATAAACCAGAAGGCATTTTATTTATTAAACCTAAAGTAACATGAGAAAACTCGTAGCGTTGTTCTCCGGGCTGCTAATGTGTATTATTACAGCTACCGGGCAAAACCGCTCCGTTTCAGGCAAGGTCTCCGATGAAAACGGAACCCCTATTGATGGAGCATCTATTCAAATCAAAGGTTCATCTTCAGGAACCGTAACCGATGCACAAGGTTATTTCAAGATCAGTGCAAAGCCCACTGATGTACTTGTATTTTCTGCAACCAATTTTGGCGCAAAAGAAGTTAAGGTAGCAGAGCAGGCTATCATAAACATTAGACTAGACCGTCAGACTGCTGTTATTGACGAGGTAGTGGTAACAGCGCTTGGCATTAAGCGTACAAGAAACTCATTACCCTATGCTGCGCAAACTGTAAATGGGGATGAAGTGAGTAAAACACGAAGCGCAAGCTTCATTGGCGGCATGTCAGGTAAAGTGTCTGGTTTAGAGATCCGGCAAAACAATACACTTGGTGGTTCTACCAACGTGGTGATCCGCGGTAGCAAATCACTGGTGGGCAACAACCAGGCTTTATTTGTAGTAGACGGCGTACCGGTAGACAACAGTAATACCAATACCTCAGACCAGACACGCGGGCGCGGCGGTTATGACTATGGTAATGCGGCATCCGATATTAATCCGGATGATATTGAATCCATCAACGTGCTGAAAGGTGCTGCAGCATCTGCATTGTATGGCTCAAGGGCGGCGAATGGTGTGGTAATGATCACAACTAAAAAAGGGAAGAAAGGTGCATTGGGCATTACAGTAAATACTGGTATGACCTGGGGTGCAATAGATAAATCCACTTTTGCTAAATATCAGCATAGTTATGGTGCAGGCTATGGACGATATTATGATACACAAGTAGATCCTAAAGGTTGGTTCTTTAATATAGATGTAAATGGGGATGGCATTCCTGACCTGGTTACACCAACGACAGAAGATGCTTCGTGGGGGTACAAGTTTGATCCATCCTTAATGGTGTATCAGTGGAACGCTTTTGATCCTTCTTCACCTTACTATGGTAAAGCTACACCATGGGTTGCCGCAGCAAATGATCCTTCAGCATTCTTTGTAAAACCAACGTCTAACAATGTGAGCGTTTATATTGATGGTGGTGGTGATAAAGGAACATTCAAGTTAGGTTATACAAGATCTGATGAGAAAGGCATTTTGCCAAACAGTGAGATCAGGAAAGACCTGGTAAACTTTGGTGCTACTTATAATATTACGGATAAGCTTATTGCCGGTGGCAATATCAACTTTTCTAAAATATCCGGTCTTGGCAGATATGGTACTGGTTATAGCGGTGACCACTCTACTAACCTGATGACAAACTTCAGAGAATGGTGGGAAACAAATGTGGATGTAAAAGAGCTGGCAGCGGCGTATAACAGAACAGGTAAGAACGTTACATGGAACCTGGCAGACCCATCTGACCCGGTGAATGGTGTTGTGCCTGCCTATTGGAACAATCCATATTGGGTACGTTATAAAAATTATGAAACGGATGGGCGTTCCCGGTATTTTGGCAATGTAAATCTTACCTATAAGATCAACAATTGGTTAGATGTAATGGGACGTGTAAGCCTGGACTCTTATGATGAGTTGCAGGAAGAGCGTATAGCAGTAGGTAGCCTGGAAGTACCATACTATGGTAAGTACACCAGGTCGTTCCGCGAATATAACTATGACCTGCTTGCTAATATGAACAAAGACCTGAACAAAGATCTGAACCTGAAAGCTACGGTGGGTTTAAATATGCGAAGAACAAGTGTCAGCTCTATGCTGGCCTCCACTAACGGAGGTTTATCTGTACCTGATATCTATGCACTCTCCAATACAAAGAACCCGATGGTTGCACCAATTGAGAATGTGTATGAAGTAGGTGTAGATGGTTTGTTTGCAAGCGCCACATTAGGATATAAAGACCTCCTGTTTTTAGATCTCGCAGGTAGGAGGGATAAGTCTTCTACACTGCCTGTAAACAATAATGCTTATTTCTATCCATCTACTTCTTTAGGTTTTGTGTTTTCTAAATTGATAGAAAAAACGCCTTGGCTTTCTTATGGTAAAGCAAGGGTGAACTATGCAGAAGTGGGTAATAGTGCAGACCCGCAGGCATTGTATGATTACTATAGCATCAATCCGAGTTTTGGCAATACAGGCATGAGCTCAGTAGGAGGTAACAACTCTGTGAGTGCATTGAATCCGACGGCTGTTGTAAAAAATAATCCTAACCTGAAACCGGAAAGAACAAAATCTTTTGAAGCCGGTATTGAAATGGCGTTCTTTAAAAACAGGTTGGGTTTTGATGTTACCTATTATAACTCCCAGACTACAGACCAGGTAGTGCCAGCCCCCATCTCAAGAGCTACAGGGTACGATGCCAAATACATTAATGTAGGCCAGATAGATAACCATGGCGTAGAAGTGTCACTATATGGCACGCCTGTTAAAACACGGGATTTCTCCTGGACAATAAACCTGAACTGGACAAGGAATAGAAACAAAGTTGTTTCCTTAGGCGAAGACATTCAGAATTTCCAGTTGGGTTCATTCCAGGGAGGTGTTACGCTGAACGCTGCATTAGGTGAGCCGTATGGTACGATCCGCGGAGAGGGTTTTGTATATACGAATGGACAAAGAACTGTTGGTGCAAATGGTTATTATCTTAAATCTGGCAATAGTAATGATATCATTGGCAACATTAACCCAGATTGGATAGGAGGGATCAACAATACATTAAGGTATAAAAATCTTGCACTAAGCTTCCTGGTTGATATAAGGCAAGGTGGTAGCGTGTTCTCGCTGGACACATACTATGGTCTTGCTACAGGTTTGTATGAAGAAACTGCGGGCCTGAATGATCTTGGCAACCCGGTGAGAAACACAATAGCAAATGGCGGTGGCATTATCTTCCAGGGTGTAACAGCAGACGGTAAGCCGAATACGAAACGTGTAGACATCAGTTCTTCATTCGGCGCTTATGGGTATTCGAGAAACCCCGCAGCAGCATTCGTGTATGATGCCAGCTATGTAAAGCTTCGAGACTTGACACTCACCTATTCCTTACCAGACAAAGTAATGAGTAAGCTAAAAGGATTTAAAGGAATAGATATTTCTGTATTTGGCAGAAACCTTTGGATTATTCATAAAAACCTGCCTTACTCAGATCCTGAAGAAGGAATCAGTTCCGGTAATCTGCAAGGCTACCAGGTGGGCGCATACCCAACTACAAGAACGATTGGCGCTAACTTAAAATTCAAGTTCTAAACAGACAGACATGAAAAGAAACTTATTGATCATATCGGCATTCGTAATAATACTGGGCGCTTGTAAAAAAGATATCCAGAATTTAAACGATCAGACAAAAAAGCCGACGGAAGTGCCTCCGCCTTCCTTATTTGCGAATGCACAGAAAAACCTGGTAGATATAATGACCAGCTCAAGTGTGAACTATAATATATTCCGGCTGGTAACGCAACAGTGGACGGAAACCACCTATACGGATGAGAGTAATTACGACCTCACTACACGTAACATTCCGCAATCACTCTGGAATACATTATACAGGGATATTATAAAGAATCTCCAGGAAACAAAGCGAACCATTCCTTCGCAAGACCCGCAATTTAATTCTGCAGCACAATTGAAAAATCAACTGGCTGTTACGGATATTATGCAGGTGTACGCGTACGCTATACTGGTGAATACCTTTGGCAATATTCCATATACACAGGCATTAGACATAAACACACTTCTGCCGAAATACGATGATGCAAAAACAGTGTATTACGATCTGCTAAACCGGTTAGATACTTCCCTGGCTGCATTGAATACTTCAGCCGGTAGCTTCGGAGCTAGTGATGGGCTTTATGGCGGTGATGTATCTAAGTGGGTAACGTTTGGGAACTCACTGAAGTTGCGCCTGGGCATTATCATAGCAGACTATGACCCCGCAAAAGCAAAAACAGTGATAGAAGCTGCTGCGCCAAATGCAATGAAATCAAATGCGGATAATGCGGTCTTTAAATACAAAGAAGCACCGCCAAATACAAATCCTATTTGGGTAGACCTGGTACAAAGCGGCAGGCATGATTTTGTAGCGGCGTCAACATTAGTGGATACAATGAAGACCTTGAGCGACCCGCGTGTAGCGCAGTATTTTTCTACAGATAAGACCGGTGGCTATAGTGGCGGTACACCGGGCGATGGCAATAGCTTTTCTCAATTTTCAACAGCAAGCGATAAAATGCTACTGCCTAATTTCGAAGCCTTGTTAATGGATTATGCAGAGGTAGAACTGATACTGGCAGAAGCAGCAGAAAGAGGCTTCAATGTAGGAGGTACTGCACAGTCTCATTATAATGCGGGCGTAACAGCTTCCATTTCTTACTGGGGTGGCAGTGCTGCAGACGCTGCAACTTACCTGTCCGGCGTAAATGTAAATTATATGACTGCGCAAGGTGATTATAAAGCTAAGATTGGCAGTCAGAAATGGATAGCGCAGTATAACCGTGGCTTCGAAGCATGGACGGATATCCGGCGGTTAGATCACCCACAGTTACCTGCCCCGGTAGATCCGGTATCAGGTTTCCCTGTCCGATACACTTACCCCGCACAGGAGCAAACATTGAACAATGCAAACTACAAATCTGCCTCAACTGCAATAGGTGGAGATGCTGTAACAACAAAGTTGTTCTGGGATTTGTATTAATGAATTGGTATTCAAAAGAAAAAAAGGACCACGCAGGTGGTCCTTTTTTCATTTCAGCCTAAATGCGTGTTTGAACGTCAACAAAATTGCAATAAAGCATTAGAAAATAAATTATATAAAATGGGGTGCAGCGAGACTAAAAAACCATGTGTCTAGCAAAAATTACCGTTAATATATTTTAACAAAGAATTTATTCGTCTTAACATTCTATTTAAATTCTGTATATATTTAGGTAACATTTTTCTAAAAACTAAAAATGCACATGAGAAAACTTTTAACACTCCTGGTGGTGGTGTTGCTATGTGGTATAGCAGCCATCGCCCAAATCCACGCTGTTACAGGTAAGGTAACAGATGACAAAGGGAACCCTATCGAAGGGGCATCTATCACAATCAAAGGCAGCAGAGTAGGTACGGCTGCAGATTCACGAGGAAATTTCAAGATCAATGCAAAAGACGGCGACTTACTGATTATCTCCTCTACAGGTTTTTCCAGTAAAGAGATAAAAGTTTCCGGTAATTCTGTTTCCGTGTCTCTGGCACAGGGAACAAACGTTATCGATGAAGTTGTTGTAACAGCACTCGGTCTTAAAAGAACAAAGAACTCCCTGCCGTATGCCACACAGCAGGTAAGCGCTGAGGATCTGAACAGAACGCCAACAACAAACTTTGTAGACAATCTTTCCGGTAAAGTAGCTGGTTTGACTATCACATCCAGTAATACCATGGGTGGATCTACAAACGCTATCTTACGTGGTTTTAAATCGTTGACAGGTAGTAATCAGGCATTATTTGTCGTGGATGGTATACCTTATGACAATACCAACTACAGCAGATCGAACTTTGACCTGGGTAATGCCGCTTCGGATATTAACCCGGATGATATAGAGTCTATCAACGTACTGAAAGGTGCTGCTGCATCTGCCCTGTATGGCTCACGCGGTTCTAACGGTGTGATCCTGATTAATACAAAGAAAGGTAACAGAAGAAAGGGCCTGGGTGTGAATGTAAACCTGGGTGCTACAGTAGGTACTTTTGATAAAAGTACATTACCTACTTACCAGACACAGTATGGACAAGGTTACGGTAGCGGTGGTTATTCATCTGCATTCCCGGCAGAGTCTGGCTTCTTCTACTATCGTCCAATCTTCAATAGCGCAGGTCAGCGCGTACGCATTGTACAAACAGACCAGGATGCAGGCACAGGTCCGGCATACGATCCATCTTTGTTAGTGTACAACTGGGATGCTTTTAACCCTGCACATCCTAACTATGGTAAAGCAACACCGTGGGCACCATCTGCACACTATAACCCTACCGATTATTTTGAAACGCCTACTTCTACCACAGCAGGTGTATCAGTAGACGGAGGTAACGAAAGAGGTTCATTCAGATTAGGCTATACCAGGAACGATGAAAAAGGTTATTTGCCTAATGCTAAACTGACAAAAGACCTGTTGACGTTTACAGGTTCTCATAACATTACAGATAAGTTAGTTGCATCTGCATCTTTAAACTACTCTGGTGTTACAGGCCTGGGCCGTTATGGTTACAACTACTCTAACAGTGGTAACAACCCGATGACAGACTTCCGCCAATGGTGGCCTACTAACGTAGATCTGTTGCAGCAAAAAGACCTCTATTTCCAAACGCATACCAATGCTACATGGAACGTAGCACCGGCAAACTATCTGAACCCGATGTCGGCAAAGCCTTCCTATCATAACAACCCTTGGTGGGACAGGTATGAGAACTATGAAAGTGATAGCCGTACAAGGTACTTCGGTAATGTAGCCTTGAACTATAAGCTTACATCTTACTTGAGTGTATTGGGTAGAGTATCTCTTGATAACTACAACGAGATGACTGAGACAAGAACGAACGTAGGTAGTCAGCAGACTTCTGCTTATTCAAGAAGAAATGATCAGTTTAGTGAAACGAACTATGATCTGATGATCAACTTTGATAAGAATGTTACCAAAGACATCAATGTAAAAGCATTAGTTGGTGGTAATATCCGCAAAAATCGTTCACAGTATGTATCTGCTGCTTCCAATGGTGGTATAGTAGTGCCTGGCCTGTGGGCATTGTCTAACTCTGTAAAAACACCAACAGCTCCATCTGAAGGTGATACAAGAAAAGAGGTAGACGCGATCTTTGGTGGCGCTACGTTTACTTACAAAGAAATGGTAACGATAGATGCGACATTGCGTAACGACCATTCTTCTACATTACCTAAATCAAACAACAACTATTACTATCCTTCTGTATCAGGTAACTTTGTATTCTCTAAAGTATTGCCTGGTCTTACATGGTTGTCTTATGGTAAAGTGCGTGCAAACTATGCAGAAGTTGGTACGGATGCGGGTGCATATGCACTGCAGAACGTGTACAATGCGCAAACAGCTTTCAACGGACAGACTTTGTTCTCACAAGGAACGACTAATAATAATCCAAACCTGAAGCCTGAAAGATCTAAGTCTTATGAGTTTGGTATCGAGGCATCTTTCCTTAACAGGAGAATTGGTTTTGATGTAACTTATTACCATACACAGCAGATCGATCAGATCATGCCGACGACTGTTTCCAGGACAAGTGGTTACTCTACTTTCCAGGTTAATGGCGGTACCGTTCAGAACCAGGGATGGGAAATCAGCCTTAACGCAAATCCTGTCAGGCTGAAAGATTTCTCCTGGAACATCAACCTGAACTGGTCTACAAACAAAAACAAAGTAATATCACTGTACAACAATCAACCTGCTTATACTATTGTAGGCTGGCAGAACAGTGTGCAGCTCGTAGCAGTTGCCGGCGGAAGCTGGGGTACTATCAGGGGTAAAGATTATACCTACCTGAATGGTCAGCGTATAGTTGACGCTACTGGTCACTATATCTTAAACAGCAACTCTTTGTCTGATATTGGTAACATCAATCCGAATTGGTTGGGTGGTGTAACTAACAGTTTTGCATACAAAAACTTAGCATTAAGCTTCCTGATCGACGTGAAAAATGGTGGCTCTGTTTATTCACTTGATATGGATTATGGTTCAGGCTCTGGCTTGTATCCAAGAACTGCTGGCTACAATGACCTGGGTAAACCAGTAAGAAATACACTGGCAAATGGCGGTGGTATTATCCTGGATGGTGTAACTGCTGATGGCAAGAAAAATACCGTACGTGTAGATGAGTCTGATATCAACAACTCACTGTACACATTCAGTACTGCCAATGGCGAAGCACATAAAGAATTTGTGTACGATGCATCTTACGTTAAACTGAGAGAGGTTGCTATCACATATTCTTTCCCTAAATCCCTGACAGATAAAATTGGCTTTATCAGAGGATTGTCCCTGTCTCTAACAGGAAGAAACCTTTGGATTATTCACAAAAATCTTCCTTATGCTGATCCTGAGCAAGGCTCTGCTTCTGGTAATGCTTCTATTGGTTTCCAATCAGGCGCTTACCCTACAGTTAGAAACTTTGGATTGAATCTTAAGGCTAATTTTTAAAATCGAATTGACATGAAAAGAATTTCATTATTACCAATATTATCCTTGCTGGCGTTCACTGCATGTAAGAAGGATTTCGGAAGCATGAATACAGACCCGAAAAATCCCGTAGCAGTGCCTTCGGCAACCGTTTTTACTTACGGACAAAAATTAATGGCTGATGTGTACACAAGTACGAGTGTAGCGTCTGCACCCTGGCGCGTACTAGCCCAGTCGTGGACGGAGAATACATATGTGTATGAAGCGCAATACAACTTTGCTGCATATAACGCACCAGATGGCTGGTGGAACAACTTCTATGGTACCACGCTGGCAAACCTGGAGAATGCTAAAAAGCAATTCCCTACAGATATTGCAGATCCTGCAAAAGCGAGGAACGCAGCTATTATAGCAGATATCCTGGAAGTATATGGCTTCAACATTCTTGTTACAACGTATGGCAACATCCCATACAAACAAGCATTCAACAGAAGCATACCTTTCCCTGCATATGATGATGCAAAGACTGTGTACACGGATCTGTTGACAAGATTGGATACCTGTATCGCCGGCATTAATACTGGAGCTGCTTCATTAGGTGCGGCAGATCAGATCTATAAAGGCGATATGACAAAGTGGAAAAAATTTGCTGCAACACTGAAATTGAAAATGGCAATGCTGCTGGCTGATACAGACCTTACTACAGCGACTAAAAAAGTGACTGAAGCGGTAACTACCGGCGTCTTTGCTGCAAACTCAGACAACGCTCTGTTTGTGTACCAGTCAGATGCTACTACCAACACGAACCCTGTTTGGCAGGCACTGGTAAATAGCGGCAGGCACGACTTTGCACCTGCAAATACTATTGTGAATGTAATGAACTCCTGGAGCGATCCACGCTTACCATTGTATTACAAAAAAGATGGCTCTGGAAACTACTCCGGTGCATTCCCTGGTAAGGCAAACTCTTACGGCAGCTATTCAGATTTCTCTGACGCATGGCAGTCCCAGGTGTTGCCTGCAGATTTACTAGACTATGCAGAAACAGAGTTCCTCTTGTCTGAAGCAGTTGCAAGGGGCATAGCAATCGGCGGTACTGCCGAATCTCATTACAATGCAGGTATTACTGCCTCTATCCTGTTCTGGGGTGGTTCTGCAACAGCAGCTACAACTTACCTGTTGCAGCCTGGTGTAGCATATACTACTGCAGCGGGAGATTATAAACAAAAAATCGGTTACCAGAAATGGATTGCCCTGGCTAACAGGGGATGGGATGCATGGACAGAGATCAGGAGGTTGAAACAACCTAACCTGGATGTGGTGAATCCTCCTACAGGTGCAAACGGAAAATTACCATTACGTTTCTATTATCCATTAACAACAGAAAAAGTATCCAACTCAGTTAACTGGTCTGCGGCTGTTAAAACACAGTTTGGCGGTACAGATGACCTTGTTTCTTACAAGTTGTTCTGGATGCCATAAGCGCATTTTTATAGAAAAAATGAAAAATCCCGCCGGTGGCGGGATTTTTTTTTACGCTTTTTTTAAAGTTTACTCATCTATTTAAAAGTATCCCATTAGATTAATATTTAATTGATATTGCGCTTCTTATGAATTGTTAACGAATCCTAAATTTATATTTTGGAATTGCAAGTGCAGGTTATCTTTTTGGCGAACAATTAACATTTGTGTCAAAACCCTCCTATATTTAGGAACATTTTTTTTAAATAACCTTAGTGCACATGAGAAAATTGTTATCACTCTTAGTGATGGCATCGCTGTTTTGTACAGCTGCCATCGCTCAGATTCGTACCATTACCGGGAAAGTCACTGATGAAAACAGTAAGCCCATCCCCGGCGTTACAATCCAAGTTAAAGGAACTAACACAGGTACTACTACCGTAGAAAACGGTACGTATAGTATCAAAGTGCCTGCAAAAGCCGCAAAGCTGGTTTTCTCAGCTGTAGGTTTTGCAAGTGTTGAACAGCCAATTACTGCTGCTTCAGAAATCAATGTTTCTTTAAAAGTTTCTTCTTTAGACCTGACCGAAGTTGTAGTTACAGCTTACGGTATTAAAAAACAGGCAAAAGAACTTGGCTACGCAACAGCCAAAATTGACAACTCCTCTTTAAACCAGGCAAAAGTGGTGAACCCGGTTACAGCGTTAGCGGGTAAAGTATCTGGTATGCAGGTAAACCTGCTGGGCAACGGTGTGAACCCGGATATCCGTGTTACACTGCGTGGCAACAGATCTATCACTGGTAACAACCAGGCCCTGGTAGTTGTAGACGGTGTACCTGTGCCACAGTCTGCATTGACTTCATTAAACCCGAATGATATCGACAACATCAACGTACTGAAAGGCGCGAACGCCGCAGCGTTGTATGGTTCTGACGGTGTTGGCGGTGTATTGATGGTAACTACTAAAAGAGGAAGAGCAGGTAAGCCTGTGATTAAAGTAAGCAGCACTACACAGATCGAAAGCGTATCTATGTATCCTAAAATGCAGCACACTTATGGTGGTGGCTCTGATGGCATACATGATCCTATCGAGAACACATCATGGGGCCCTGCATTCGATGGTTCCAGCAAACAGGTAGGTCCAACCCTGGCTGATGGTTCTAAACTGATGCTGCCTTATGTATCCAGAAATGATATCAGAACATTCTGGAACACTGGTGTGACTATGCAGAACGATGTATCTCTTGCTGGTGGTGATGCTACTTCAGATTTCTTCCTGTCTTTCCAGGACGTAAACATAAAAGGTGTTACACCAAAAGATAAAAACAGGAGAACGGGCGGACGCTTAAATGCAAATAAAAAATGGGGTATTTTCTCTGCTGGTGCTAACATCGGCTATACAGTATCTGCATTGGATATTGCAAACGCAACTAACCCGAACAGCTCTACAGGTACTGTAAATATTTATGACAACTTGTTGAACACACCGGACAACGTTCCATTGAAAGATCTGTCTGACTGGCAGAACAACAAATGGGCTGCTCCTGATGGATACTTCAACGGTTATTATGTAAACCCATACTGGGCTATTGATAACGTTCGCAGAACAAGAAAAACAAACTTGCTGAATGGTAACGTAGAGTTAGGTTTGAAACCATTGTCATGGTTAAACTTCACTTACCGTTTAGGTTTGTATAATGAGTCTTACAATGACCACGCACAGTATGCACAGGTTAAATATACCAAAGCATACCAGCGCCCTACAGATAACAACGGTTATGTAGGTGAGTTTACCAACACATCACGCCGCATCAACTCAGACATCCTTGTTACATTGGATCACAAATTTGGTGATTTCAGCGGCAAGTTGACATTGGGTAACACGATCCGTGATAACTACAATAACTATTCTTCCATTGAAGCAACAGCACTTGTTGTGCCTGGTGTGTATAACGTAAGCAACCGTACAGGTGAGGCAGTTGTAAGCCAGTCGCTGAACAATAGCAGGCTGACTGCTCAGTTCGCTGACCTGGCATTAGGTTACAAAGATTTCTTGTTCCTTGATCTGACAGGAAGAAGAGAGTCTACTTCTGTACTGGCTCCGGACAACCGCACATACTTCTATCCGGGTGCATCTGCTTCATTTGTATTTACAGATGCTATCCCTTCTCTGAAAGCTGGTAAAGTACTAAGCTTTGGTAAATTGTTGGTATCTGCAAACAGAACAGGTTTAGTAAACCTTGGCGCATACTCACTTGAAACGCCATACAACGTAGCATCAGGTTTCCCTTACGGCAGCTTACCTGGTTACTCTACAAGCAGCAGGGTGAACAATCCTAACCTGAAACCAGAGTTCGTTAATTCCTACGAAGGTGGTGTACAGTTAGGTTTCTTCAAAAACCGTCTGAATGTGAGCGCTACATACTTCAACTCTATCTCTAAAGGACAGATCATCGCGATCTCTACTTCAAATGCAAGTGGTTATAGCTCTACCTACATCAACGCAGGTAAAATGACTAACAAAGGTTTGGAGTTTGATGTGAATGGCACGATCATCGAGAAGAAAAATTTCTCCTGGAGTGTAGGTGTAAACGGTACTTATATCAAATCTAAAGTTGCTGAGTTAACGCCGGGCGTATCTGAAGTTGCATTAGGTGGTTATGCAAACAGTGCATACATCTATGCTATTTTGGATAATCCATATCCGATCCTGAAAACAACTGCTTACCTGCGCGATGACCAGGGAAGAATTGTTGTTGACGGTACAACAGGTTATCCTAAACAAGCGCCGGCGCTGAAAAATATGGGACAAACAACTCCTGATTTCATGCTGGGCTTAAACACAACGATCAAATACAAATCTCTTACACTGAGCGCTGTGTTTGATTACAGAACTGGTTATGTATTCTACAACAGGTTAGGTAAAGGTCTTGACTTTAACGGTCACAGCCTGCACAGCGTTGAGTACAACAGGCAGCCATTTGTAGTTCCAAACTCTGTAATTGCATCTGGTAACGGTTATGTACCAAACACAAGTGTAAAAACACAATCCGGTCAGTTTGACTACTGGTATGGTGTTTATTCAAAAATTGATGAGAACTACGTAGGTGATGCAACCTTCCTGAAATTACGTGAACTAAGCCTTACATGGACTGTACCAATGGGACTGTTTGGTAAACAAAACGTGATCAAAGGTGCTTCGGTAGGCGTATCTGGCAGAAACCTGTTTATGTGGTTACCTAAGTCGAATGAATTCACTGACCCTGAGTTCAACTTCTCAACAGGTAACGCGATCGGTATTTCTGATGCAACAGTATATCCGCCAACAAGAATCATTGGTTTCAACATTAGCCTTACTTTTTAATTGAGCGATAGAACAAAGTAGTAGTGATTAAAAAGTGAACGTAAAAAAAATGAATATGAAAAAAATAATTGCCTTATCGTCTATAGCTGCGGCGCTGGCGTTCGGTAGCTGTAAAAAAGGATACCTGGATATCAATACCAATCCGAACAGCCCGACTGTAACTACACCGGAGTTGCTTACATCCTCTACATTGAATTTGTACACTACACGTTTAACAACCACGCTAAACCAGTTAGGTTGCCTGTGGAGTGGTATGTGGGCAAACTCTGCAGATTACCTGTGGTACAATGATGAAAAAGTGTACAACATCTCTTCTTCATTCTACACAGGTGTATGGGACGACCTGTACAGGAACCTGAATGATCAGCGTATTGCTGAGAACCTGGCAGCCTCTACTAACAAGCCATACCACCGTGCTATTGCTAAAATAGTAGAAGCATCTACCTTCCAGATCCTGGTAGACATGTATAACAATGTGCCTTACTCAGAAGCGTTGAAAAACGTAAATAACCTGCACCCGAAATATGATGGTGGCCAGGTAATTTATGAAGACCTGGTAAAACAGCTCGATTCTGCGATCAGCCTGATTAAAACTGCGCCGGCTACAGTTGCAAAACCTGGTGCAGAAGATATCTTCATGACAGGTAATATGACTAAATGGATCAAATATGCCAACACGGTAAAATTGAGAATGTTGCTTCGCCAGTCAGAAATGCCAGGCAGGGATACATACATCAAAGCACAGATCCAGAACATTGTAACAGAAGGTACAGGCTTTATTGGTGCAGGTGAAACAGTGTATTCAAACCCTGGCTACACTACCAGCTCCGGTAAACAAAATCCTTTCTGGGATACGTATTACAAAACATATGCAGGTGCTATTAAATCAGACTACAAAGCTACAAGGCCTACGCAGTTTGCTTTAAACTATTACCTGAACAATAACGATCCACGTTTGACGCAGATGTACCTGAAATCTTCTGGTACCAACATTTACAAAGGCATTCCTTTGAACGAGACAAACAATGCGTTTAGAAATGACTCTACTTCTGCATTTGTAGTGCCTGCTACCGGGCAGACCGGCGGTCTCTTCAAAGCTGCAACTCAGCCATCGGTGATCCTGTTTGCGGCAGAAAGTTTGTTCCTGCAGGCGGAAGCTGTACAAAGAGGCTGGTTAGCTGGTGATGCGCAGAAACTGTACGAAGCGGGCATAGTGGAATCATTTACCTACTTAGGCGTTGCAAGCCCTGCTACTGCGGCTGCTACTTATTATGGTCAGGCAATCAATGATGTTGGTTGGGCTGCATCTACTAATAAGATGGAAGCGATCATTACGCAAAAATGGCTGGCGCTGAACAGCATTTCGGGTATGGAAACATGGAATGATTTCAGACGCCTGGCGCTGCCGGCTGTGCCTTTGGCTAAAACAAAAACACAATACCCTTCACGCCTGATGTATCCGAACAGTGAGCTGGGTACAAATGGTGATATGGTAAAGCAACAGAACATCACTGATCCGTTCGGTCAGAAAATATTCTGGATGAAGTAAAATTGTTTTACTGTTTTATATACAAAGGCCACAAGATTTCTTGTGGCCTTTGTGTTGTATGGGATGTGGGCATAACTCGTATCTTCGTTCAAATTTCTTTACATGTCAGAACAACAAAATCAGCTTAATATTGAGTTAAGTGAAGAAGTAGCTGAAGGGACCTATGCAAACCTGGCTATTATAACCCACAGTCACGCAGAGTTTGTAATTGATTTCGTAAGCGTAATGCCTGGTACACCAAAAAGCAGGGTTAAATCCAGGATCATTTTCACCCCCATGCATGCAAAAAGGTTCATGCGCGCACTGCAGGAAAACGTTCAGCGTTATGAAGCGGCAAATGGCCCTATACAGGACCTGGACGAAGTAGAGATACCAATGAATTTTGGCGGCCCTAACGCACAGGCGTAAATAGAAAAAAGCATCCAGATTATATATAAGCCTGCCGGACGCAATGCCTGGCAGGCTTACCTATTTATAACAGACTATTGTCTGCAAAACTGTAGTATTCCTGCCCACATACAATAATATGGTCCAACACTTCAATATCCAGGAAATCGCTGGCAGCCTTCAGCTTCCGGGTAAGCGATATATCTGTAGCGCTGGGTGATAAAGTACCGCCAGGGTGGTTGTGGCAAAGGATAACGCCCGTAGCGTTATGGGACAGCGCCTTTTTGAAGATAATACGCGGATCTGCAATAGTACTGGTAATGCCCCCCTCGCTAATAATTTCGAAATGGATGATCTTCTTGGACTGGCTTACAAATAACACTGCAAAAACCTCGTGCGACTTATGCATCAGTTGTGCACATAAATAACCTGCCACATCTTTACTCTTCTTAACCCATGTTTTAGGAAGCTCAGGCATCTGCAGGCGGCTGCCAAGTTCAAATGCTGCTGCAATACTGATCGCCTTTGCTTTGCCAAGGCCCTTTACCCGCAGCTTTATCAGCTCGGATGCAGATAGTGTAGCCAACTGCTGCAAATCATTATTGGTAATCGTTAATAAATCCTTCGCCAGTTGTATAGCACTCCGCTCAGGCGTGCCATTCACAATAAGGATAGCCAGTAATTCAGAATTGCTTAGGTTATTTGCTCCTTTAGAAAGCAGTTTCTCCCTTGGGCGGTCATCCTCAGCCCAATCTTTTATTGGTAAATTTTTCATGGTTGTTCGTCGCAAATATAAAAATTATCTCATGCGTTCTTTCACGTCAAATAATTGTAGGAGAAGATGAAGCAACGATACGGGTAAAAAATTTAAATGAGTGCTAAAAAAACTTATGAAGTTAAAACGCTATTTCATGTTTGAATTTCTATCTTCGCCGCACATACTGCAATGCTATGAACCCATCAGTTAAGATATTTTCAGGAACAGGTTCTCAACACCTGGCAGAGAAGATAGCACAACGATTTGGAGCGCCCTTGGGCAAAATCAACATTCAAAAGTTCAGCGACGGCGAGTTTCAGCCAATTTTTCTTGAAAGTATCCGTGGGGATTATGTTTTTCTTGTGCAAAGCACTTTTGCACCTACCGAAAACCTTATGGAACTGTTACTTATGATAGATGCGGCAAAAAGAGCCAGCGCCTACCGTATAGTAGCCGTAATCCCATATTATGGTTTTGCAAGGCAGGACAGGAAAGACAAACCAAGGGTGGCGATCGGGTCAAAACTGGTAGCTACTTTGCTTGAGGCCGCAGGCGCTGACCGTGTGATAACCATGGACTTACACGCTCCACAGATCCAGGCTTTCTTTGATATACCGGTAGACCACCTGGACAGCTCAGCCATTTTTATACCTTATATAGAGCAATTGAAGCTGGAAAGCCTTACCTTTGCGGCCCCTGACGTGGGTAGTACCAACAGAGTGCGCGAAATAGCCAGCTACTTCAATGCTGAAATGGTAATATGCGATAAGCATAGAAAAAGAGCAAACGAGATAGCAAGCATGGTGGTGATAGGAGAGGTAACAGGCAAAGACATCATTTTAATAGATGATATCTGTGATACAGGCGGCACACTTGCAAAAGCGGCCGGCCTGCTGAAGGAAAAAGGCGCAAAAAGTGTAAGAGCGTTATGTACGCATCCGATATTGAGCGGTAAAGCGTATGAGAACATTGAGAATAGTGTACTGGAAGAATTGGTTGTCTGCGACACCATTCCGATGAAACACGAATCTCCAAAGATCAAAACGCTGAGTGTAGCCGACCTTTTTGCAATAGCGATCAGGAACGCGTATGAAAACAAGAGCATTACAAGTCTCTTTATTCATTCACAGCTCAAAGCAAGACAGGCAAGATTATAATTGCCGCAACGGTGTTTTTTAGTTCTTAAAAATATAAACAATGAAATCAATTACAATCGAAGGACAACTGAGGACCGATTTTGGCAAAAAAGCCACCCGCCAACTTCGCTCTCAGGAAGCAGTGCCTGGTGTAATTTACGGGGGTGCTGAAGAGGTTAATTTTTCCGCTTCTGCTAAAGCTTTCAAACCGTTAGTTTACACTGCTGAATTCCAGATAGCTGAAGTTCAGGTAGGCGGAAAAACATACAAATGCATTTTGAAAGATCTGCAGTTTGACAAAGTAGATGACTCACTGATCCACGTAGATCTGTTGGAGCTGGTAGGAGATAAAAGTGTAGTAGCTACACTGCCATTGAAGTTTACAGGTGCTGCTGCTGGTGTTAAAGCTGGTGGTAAACTGATAACTAAAATGAAATCTTTGAAAGTGAAAACTTTACCTAAATATTTGAAAGAAAATATTGAAGTAGACATCACTAACTTAGAATTGAATGGCAACATCCGCGTAGAAGACGTGAAAGCAGACAACATGGAAATCATGAACTCTCCACGTATTCCTATCGCATCTATCGTAATGACGCGTCAGTTGAAACAAGAAGAAGCTGCTGCATCAAAAGATGATAAAAAGAAATAATCAATTTCTTTATACAGAAGAGCCCCGCAACATGCGGGGCTTTTTATTTCAGTATCAGGGAATTATTTCTATTATTTTTTCTAAAATATTTTTGTTTTAATTGATTCTCTCTCTTACTTTTGCAACCCCAACAACAGTGATGCTGTAGGGAAAAGGATCGGGAAGTAGCGCAGGCCGGTAGCGCATCTGGTTTGGGACCAGGGGGTCGCAGGTTCGAATCCTGTCTTCCCGACATAGTGACACATCAAAGTGTTTCAAGAACCTGTAAATCTAATGATTTACAGGTTTTTTGTTTTTTACAACTATCAATTTTCATCAAAGTATTTCAAGGTTTCATTGAGTAGTTTATTGAGTAGTAAACGGCATTCGTTTTGTACTCAATGAAAGGTCTGTAATTCATTGAATCATAAATTATTACGTCATATTATTTGACAGTTTTTGAATGGATTCGAAATGGATTTGAAACTGCGGACACCGGCAACAAGTGAAGAGTGAATTCAAATCATTTCAAAACATTTCAAAACGTATGACGTATGAGATCAACACAAACTTTTTCCGTTGACTTTATTGTAAGAGCATTGAAGTTTGATAAAACAATGGATGCCATCAGTGCCAAGATAACTGTTGATGGTGAAGCAAAAGAATTATCATTAAGCCAAACAATACCGCGTGGTCAATGGGACTGGAATTCAGAACAGGTAAAAGGGAGAACGCAGGCTGTCAAGGATATCAATACATACATTGATGATGTTAGGGCAAAGATAATTTCAAAATACAGAGAGTTACAAAGAGACGAACAGATTATAACTGCGCAATCTGTAAAAGATAGCTACCTGGGTATTCAGAAAAAACTAAAAAAACATTCACTGACCGAATTGCTGGCATACTATAAAAAGATCATGGAGGATAAGTTGGCAAAGGGGAACATGAAAAATTACAATACCACGATTGATTATGTTTACAAATTTTTAGAGAGTGTAGATCCGCAGACTGGACAACTTCGTTTTAGTTCAAAGAATGTATTTCTTTCTGAGATCAATAAAGAGTTTGCAACGAACCTCGAACATTACATTCGAATAACGCCTATAAAAGATTATGATCCATGTAAGGGTAATGGTCTTGCAAAGCATATGCAACGATTTAAACGGATCTTGAATTGGGCTGATGACGAAATAGGATGGTTGAGCCCCAACCCAATTGCAAAGTATATATGCGGCATAAAAAAGAATAAAAGGGCGAAGCTGTCTCTACAGGATGTATGTAAACTGGAGATGCTGGAGAACATGCCACCCGAATTGGAATACGCGTTGGATCTATTTATATTTTCTTGCTATACTGGCCTTGCTTTTGCAGATGTTATGAAATTATCACTGGCAGATATCGAAGAGGCTGAAGATGGTGTAATGTGGCTGAAATATTATCGGCAAAAAACAGACGGGATAGCTGCCGTGCCGATACTAAAGCAGGCCGGCCGGATCATAAAAAAATATCTACATAAGGGGAATGCTTTAGCGGGTGGACCGATATTTCCACAAATCACCAATCAATATGTCAACCGCCAATTGAAAGTAATTCAATTAATAGCCGGTATATCCATAAAACTGACCTTCCACCTCGCTCGTCATACTTTTGCCACAACTATCGCATTGAAGTTCGACATCCCTGTTGAAGTCGTTCAGATAATGCTGGGACACACAAAGATTACTACCACGATGATTTATACAGAAGTGGATGAAGAAAAGGTTGCCGAAAGTACGCGTGGTTGGCAGCAGAAACTGGAGAATCGAATCGCAAAATTCATCGAGGCGCAAAGAGAACAAAAATTGATTCCTATGGCGGAGAAATTGACCGCTTGAAAACAATAATCAACCCCGCCCAATTAGGACGGGGTTCGATTTTTTTGAGATGCGATTGTGTTGTTCGATCCTTAGTGAAGAGTTGAAACATAAGTTGGATTCAGCAGTTACAATTTTTTACCTCTCGCTTTATCTTTCCTAGTTGTTATTGAAGGAAACAAGTTCCTTAACTTCCTCTTTCCTTTGTTATCCATGAAAGTTTTCGTTCCTTTTGTTGCCCTTATGTCGTCTATTTTGTTAGACTCGGCATATGCCAAAGGGAAAAGACCTTTTAGATCTTTAATGTAACGTTTCAACTCGCTGTCACGGTTTATGAAGTGTTGTGCAGTCATCTTATCCTTGAACTGTAAATACAATCCTTTGTTGAAAATCTCAAAATCTTTGGTTACTGACACCATCCTGGCGACCTCTCTCTCCGTAACGGCATAAGTGATCCCGGTGTAAATTGGCATTTCCATAAAATAGGGTTGTGCGCGTTTCCCGTCCGGGTCAATATGTGGGTATTTCGGAGAAGTTGACCAGTGTGTTCCGTGGCAAGTTGACCACCATTTTAGCTGGCGAAGGGTGTGCTATATAAATAAAAAAATGCTATCAAAAGTAACGCTTAATCTTGTATGATCTTCGTATCGTGTGATGGCTTTTTCTT
>JAFKHH010000012.1 GCA_017306865.1 Filimonas sp. | reverse complement strand
CAGCGGCTCTTCTCTTTTATATCCACAGACCTATAAGGTTTTTGAAACCTCATAGGTCTTATTATTTCGCAACAGCTTATTCACGATTCACGTTTATAACAGTGCGCTACAAATATTTTTTGCAATAGATGGCCCTTCATAAATGAAGCCTGTCCATACCTGCACCAACGATGCCCCTTTATCAAATTTTTCTTTTGCATCAGCTCCGGTAAAAATGCCTCCGCTTGCTATCACGGGCACTCTTCCTTTTGTCTGTTGTGTAATATAGCTAAGTACATCTGTTGCGCGCTCCTTCACAGGTTTACCACTTAATCCTCCCGCTCCTATTTGCGTTACTTCAGTTTCTGGCGTTGCAAGGTTGGCCCGGCTAATTGTCGTATTCGTTGCAACAAGGCCATCCAGCTTTACTTCAAATGCAAGAGACACAATATCATCCAACTGTTCATTTGTAAGATCAGGAGCAATTTTTAACAGTAAAGGCTTCGGTGCAGCTTTACCCTGGTTAATGTTTTGAAGATTGCCCAATATTTTCAGCAAGGAATCTTTTTCCTGTAGCTCACGCAGGCCCGGCGTATTTGGAGAGCTAACATTTACGACAAAGTAGTCTACACAATCAAATAATTCTTTGAAACAGATTTCATAATCCTTCCAGGCATCTTCGTTTGCCGTCACTTTATTTTTACCAATATTTCCCCCAACGATGAAAGAAGACACACCCAGGCGTTCTTTGCGTTTACGCAACCTGCCCGCAATGGCATCTACACCATCATTATTAAAACCCATACGGTTTATCAGCGCCTTGTCTTTAGGCAGGCGGAACAAACGCGGTTTATCATTACCAGCCTGTGCTTTGGGAGTAACAGTGCCGATCTCTGCAAATCCAAAACCTAGTGTAGCTAATTCATCCAGGTACAATGCATTTTTATCAAAACCTGCGCCTATTCCAACCGGGTTCTGAAAAGTCAGCCCAAACAATTCTTTCTTCAACCGGCTGTCTTTCAGGGTGAAGCTATTGGAGATCATTTGTCTTACTGGTTTGGCACTGCACGCAGTATGTAACAGATCCATAGCCACATAGTGCGCTTTTTCAGGAGATAGTGTAAAGAGTGCCTGGCGAATGAGCGGGTATAACATGGCGCGAAGATAAATAAGTTAACATTTCTTGCGACACAACTTGGTTGCATAGACAACCTTTTTGTGTATATTTGATAATGAAGTTTCAATAGTTTACAAGCTATATGGGTTCATAATGAAACACTGAAACTTGTAAACTTCTGTAACTATTCAGTTCTTATTAGCAAAACGATTTAAAAAAATTGATTGCCATGCAGGAAGCATATATCGTAGCAGGATTCAGAACAGCCGTAGGTAAAAGTAAAAGAGGCGGGTTTCGTTTCTACAGGCCAGATGATTTAGCAATTGAAGTAATTAAAGGGTTAATGACCAGCGTTCCGCAGCTTGATCCAAAACGTGTAGATGATGTGATTGTAGGCAATGCGGTACCGGAAGCAGAACAAGGTTTGCAATTTGGAAGAATTATAGCGGCACGCGCCTTAGGTATAGATGTAGCAGGCATTACCATCAACAGGTATTGTGCAAGTGGACTGGAAAGCATTGCTATGGCTACTGCTAAAATACGTACCGGCATGGCGGACTGTATTGTTGCCGGTGGTACAGAAAGCATGAGCCTTGTACCTACAGCAGGTTGGAAAACAGTGCCGGCTTATTCTATCGCAAAAGATCATCCTGACTATTATTTAAGCATGGGGCTTACTGCAGAAGCGGTAGCTAAAGAATATAATGTATCACGCGAAGACCAGGATGCATTCTCCCTCGCATCACACAAAAAAGCATTAACGGCAATAGAGCAAGGCTATTTTAAAAGCGGCATTTTGCCTATTAATGTAGAGCAGGTGTATGTAGATGAAAAAGGTAAGCGCAAAACAAAAAGCTATATAGTAGATACGGATGAAGGGCCACGTGCTGACACTACTATAGACGCATTGGGTAAACTAAAACCTGTATTTGCGCAAGGTGGTTCTGTAACAGCAGGTAACAGCTCACAAACAAGTGATGGCGCTGCGTTTGTAATTGTAATGAGTGAAAGAATGATCAATGAACTTGGTCTGAAACCTATCGGCAGACTGGTGAATAGTGCGGTTGCAGGCGTTGAACCACGCATTATGGGCATTGGCCCTGTTGCCGCTGTACCAAAGGTGCTGAAACAGGCAAATATGCAATTAGGAGATATAGACCTGGTAGAGTTAAATGAGGCATTTGCTTCGCAATCTATAGCTGTAATAAGAGAGCTTGGCTTAAATCCTGACATTGTAAATATCAATGGTGGTGCTATTGCACTAGGCCATCCGTTAGGATGTACCGGTTGCAAACTCACTATCCAGTTACTGAATGATATGAAACGCTTAAACAAAAAGTATGGCATTGTTACAGCCTGTGTAGGTGGTGGACAAGGCATAGCAGGTATTATAGAAAATATAGCGTAGAATATAATTGTTATATTGTTGCATGGCTTAATTGTTGAAAAATGGTTAAGCCATTTTTTATTGATGCATTGTTTAATTGTTGCATGGTTAAATTGATTGTTCATCTACCTTTACTCACTAGCAATACAACAATGTAACCATTCAACAATATGTCCACTTCAAATTTACACATTACTATGCACGCACTTATATGTCCCGACAAAGAACAGCCATTGCAGTTACAGGAAGTACCTATGCCATTATTAGGCAAAGGAGACGTATTGGTTAATATAAAAGCCGCTGCATTGAATCATCGTGATGTATGGATACAGAAGGGGCAATATGCAAACCTGCGCTACCCTATTATTTTAGGTAGTGATGGTTGTGGCATTGTTACAGCTATAGGTGAGGAAGTAAGTAACGAGTGGTTACATAAAGAGGTGATCATAAACCCGGGAATGAACTGGGGTAACAATCCAGCTCACCAAAGTAACTCATTTAAAATATTGGGACTACCGGACAATGGCTGCTTTGCAGACTTTGTAAAAGTACCTGTGGAATATTTATATCCTAAACCAGCACACTTAACTTATGCAGAAGCCGCCGCCATTCCACTTGCTGCATTAACGGGCTATCGCGCATTATTTACAAAAGGGAATTTGCAGGCAGGTGATACTGTTTTGCTTACCGGCATTGGTGGAGGTGTTGCACTGCTGATGTTACAAATGGCTGTAGCAGTTGGTGCAAAAGTATATGTAACATCAGGTGAGGATGAGAAGATAGAAAAAGCAAAACAACTCGGCGCATTTGGTGGTGTAAACTATAAAACAGAAGGCTGGCACAAGCTGTTGCAAGTCTTTACAGAAGGGTTTGACGTAATTGTAGATAGTGCGGCAGGAGATGGTTTCAAAAACTTTATAGACCTGTCTAAAGCTGGCGCGAGAATTGTATTTTTTGGAGGTACCAAGGGTGCCATTACCAGTCTGAACCCACAGAAGATATTCTGGAAGCAACTGACGATTGCTGGCACAACCATGGGAACTCAGGAGGAGTTCAAAAAAATGCTCGCTTTATTTGAACAACATAACATACACCCTGTTATTGATGAAGTTTTTCCTTTTGCAGATGCAGAAAAAGCAATGCGGAAAATGGCAGAAGGAAAGCATTTCGGAAAGATCGTTTTGAAGAATGGATAGGATATGGAATAGCTATATTGTTTAATGGTTAATTGTTGGAAGGATAATTACAAAAACCATATAGCAATTAAGCAATTAAACAATATAAACGCCCTCCCTGCTAAAAGTCATATTTATATCGAAGGAAAGATATTAGCTTTAACATCAAATCTTAGTTTATGAAAATCATGCTCGTTCCTACAGATTATTCTGAAACGGCTACCAATGCGACCCAATATGCACTAGAGCTGGCAAATCACCTCGGCTTTTCAAGAGTCATTTTATATAATGCTTATCAGCAACCCAATGTAGCTGATCCCATATCAGGAGCGGTTACGTTTTTTGATCTGGATACGTATAGGAAGATCAGTGAAGACGGAATGGAACAATTCTCTGCTAAATTCAGTTCTTACAATACGGATAAGCTGAGGATAGAAACAATGAGCGAGTTCAACGATCTCTCCAATGGTATTGATGAACTGTGTGAAAGAACCGGTACTACACTGATAGTAATGGGTATTACAGGCGGTGGCAAAGTAGATGAGGTATTAATCGGCAGCAACACGATCAGCGTTGCAAGAAATACGGTTACTCCTGTTGTGATCGTTCCCGCAGAATGTAAGTTTAACCCGATTAAAGAAGTGGTATTGGCTTGCGACTTTAAGAAAATTGTAGAAACAACGCCCGTAGCACCTATCAAGCAACTACTGGATACGACAAAAGCTAAATTGTTTGTATTAAACATAGACCACAACAACAAGCAGTTTACAGCGGATACACCATTCCAGAGCCTGATGCTCGATACATTGTTGCAAGGCTACAATCCAGAATATCATTTTATAGATAGCCCTGATTATACAGAAGCGATCAATCATTTTGCAGAAGAAAAAGAAGTAGACCTGATCATTACTATTCCTAAAAAACAAGGCTGGTTTGATGGTTTATTCCGCAGAAGCAGAACGAATATGCTTGCGTTCCATACGCACGTACCGCTGATGGTTATACATGAGTAGGGTGTAGTAGATAAGGTTTATAACGTATGTATCGTATATAAAGAAAGAAGATCAAGCAAAAAGCAGACCTATAAGGTTTTAGAAACCCTATAGGTTTTTTTATTGATAAAGAAAGTAGATCAAAGCGATTAGCATATAAAAAATGCTTCGTGTTCTTTGCGTGAAATTTTCATCCCAAAAGAAACAGGGTTTATAAAGTAATCAACAACTACTTTATAAACCCTGTTTACTTTATATTCTTTATAAGCTAAACCCCTAGTTCAATACTTCACTTAATTTCTTTTCCAGCTCAGCACCAGTCAATCCTTTAGCAATGATCTTACCAGTAGGATCAAGCAGGAAGTTTTGCGGGATCGCTTGTACACCATATTCTTTTGCTACTGCATTTTGCCAGTATTTCAGATCGGAAACATGCGTCCACGTTAGGCCATCTTTTTGAATAGCCGCCAACCATCTTTCCTTACCTTTTGTTTGCTCATTGTCCAATGATACACCCAGGATGGTAAAGCCTTTATCTTTAAATTTATTAAATGCTTTTACCACATTTGGGTTCTCCCTGCGGCAAGGTCCGCACCAGCTAGCCCAGAAGTCTACCAGCACATATTTACCACGGAATGATGCAAGGCTAACAGGGTTGCCCAATGTATCAGCTTGTGTGAAATCAGGCGCTATTTTGCCTAAGCCAACACGTTTTGCAATATCCAGTCTCTTCTTGTATGCTACACCTGCGTCGCTGTTTTTAACGGCATCAGACAGTTTGCTGAAGATTGGTTCTACTTTGTCCGCATCTATATCATAACCACCATACCTGTTCAGTACATAAATCGCTATTGGTGAAGAAGAATTTTTTGCCAGGTAAGGTTTATACACCGCATCCTTACGTTGGTTATCCAGTTCATCCATTTCCTTCTCTACGCGGTCTGCCTCTTCTTTATTTCCCGCTTTGCTAGCCTCGCGGTATTTGTTATTCAGTTCCTCTTCTTTCTTTGCAAAAGGCTCAGCGGCTTTCTTTATTTTTTCCAGTTCTATGTGCGCCAATGAACCTGAAACTTTTATGTTGGAAAAAGAATCCGTTTGCGTAATGGTAATATTAGAAGGCTCAATAAAAACCTGGGCATATTTTGATTTTGTAAGCGGTCCTTTATACGGGTTACCTGCATACAACGTAGAGCTAACCGGGCCATTGATCTCGCCTTTAAATTCATACTTGCCAGCGTTTACTGCAGCGCTGTCAAACTTGTTTGATTCATTCGCAGGATAGATGATGTACACCCAATTAATCGTATCCTTTACATGCTTCAATTCGCCTTTAATAGTAAAGGGCTTATCTTTTTGTGCCAACAGGGCCATCGGGCTGGCTAAAGCTGCCAGAGCCACTAACGTTTTCTTCATTATACCAGATTTTGGAAAATAAATATAGTGATTTATTAGTCTACTAATTAAATAGACTAATAAATATTTTATCAAACCTCTTAATTACTAATGTGTTTAGCCAAGGTATTTACCAACAATCGGTACGCGCCTGCCTACCCCAAAAGCCTTTGGAGATACACGAATGATCGGGCAAAACTGGTTGCGTTTATACTCATTTGTATTCACCATTTTAAGTATGCGGTCCACCAATGCCGGCTCATAGCCAAGCGCCTTTATTTCTGCGGGGCCAAATCTTTTTTCGATGTATTGGTATAGAATCCTGTCCAGTACCTCGTACTCAGGAAGGCTATCACTGTCTTTTTGTTCAGGCCGCAGCTCTGCACTTGGCGCTTTAGTAATGATATTGTCTGGGATAACTTCTTTATCACGGTTAATGTATCTCGCTAAAGCATATACCTGTAGTTTATAACAATCGCCCAATACTCCTAAGCCGCCAGCCATATCGCCATACAGTGTTCCATAACCTGTAGCCAGCTCACTTTTATTGGATGTATTCAGCAATATGTACCCAAACTTGTTGGCTATAGCCATCACAAGGTTTCCCCTGGTTCTGCTTTGAATATTCTCTTCTGCAAGGGAAAACGGCATTCCTTTGAAAATAGGCTCCAGCGTACTTAAAAATGACTGGTAAATATCATTGATCCGTATTATATCGTACGGGTTATCCAGGTTCTTACTCAGCGCTACAGCATCGTCTACCGAGTGCTCTGTAGAATAGGGTGATGGCATTAAGATTGCCCGCACATTTTCCTTACCCAGTGCCTCACATGCCAGTGCCAGTGTTACTGCTGAGTCTATGCCACCGGAAGAACCAAGAATAGCTTTAGTGAAATTCATTTTGCGGAAGTAGTCACGTATGCCTGATACCAACGCCTCATGTATTTGCGAAATATTCAGCTCCGGTTCCAGCGCTGCGGGCATCACCAGGTTTGTTGCCACACGATCCACAGGTTCTATCACAGGCGCATCTATTGTCCCGTCATCATTTAGCACAGCTCCATCTATTGCTTCCTCAAACATGGGCAGCTCCTTGCATAGGTTTCCATTCTTGTCAAAAATGAGCGAAGCCCCATCAAATACTATTTCGGTCTGGCTTCCCACTGCGTTGCAGTAGAACATTGGTAATTTATACTTCAACACATTCTCCTTTACTACAGCCTTGCGCCCCTCATCGTGTGTATAGTCAAATGGAGATGCACTCAGGTTGATCATTACATCCGGGGATTGCTGTATCAATGCATCCATCGGGCAAATGCGGTACAGAGGATTATCGCCCGTATTCCAGATATCTTCACAGATTGTAACGGCCAATTTCTTGCCCTTAAAAGGAATTACCTGCCAATCAAAGGACGGCTCGAAATAACGGTATTCATCAAAAACATCGTATGTAGGTAACAATGTTTTGTGGATCTCAGCCTTTACTTCTTTTTCATAGAGAAAGAAGGCGGCATTGAACAGGTCTTTACCATTCCTGTCCGGGTTACGTGCAGGCGCCCCCACCAGCACAGCTATATCATCCGCATACTCCTTTATTTCATCAATCGCATTGTAACATCTCCTGATAAAATCGTCAAACTCTACAAAATCACGCGCCGGGTATCCACAAATGCTCATCTCACTAAACACTACTATATCTGCGCCTTGCTTTTTAGCTTCCTGTATGCCGCTGATTATTTTCTGTGTATTACTTTCAAAATTGCCTATATGATAATTCTGCTGCGCTAATACTATTTTCATAAGTCAAATTTAAAATTTTTCAGGCAAACAGAAAGTTGTGAGTGGTCAGTTGTGAGTCTTAAGCAATTAAACGCAAAACTATAGAAATTACCAGTAGCTGTGTACCAGGCAAACCGGCAACTATAACGCCATTTAACAATGTAACAATTCATTAATTCCCCCGATTGCCTTTAATTCGCAGTATGAAAAAAATACTCGTGGTATTACTGGCTGCCGCTTCACTGGCTGCATGCAAGGGCAAACGAAAGATACCGGATGTCTCCAAAATAAAAGTCAAATTATCTATACAGCGGTTTGATCGCGATTTCTTCAGCATAGACACAAACAATGTAGCAGCATCACTTGACAGGCTACGACAACAATATCCTTTATTCATCAACGATTACCTGTACAATATATTAGCCCTGCCGCCAATGCAGGATAGTATATTGCCTAAGCTAAAGCTGTTCATCCGCGATTACAAGCCGGTGTACGATTCTGTACAGAAGCAATTTGCGTCTATGGAAACGACGGAAAAGGATATGAAACGTGCGCTGCAATTTGTACAATATTATTTCCCTGGTTACAAGTCACCATCCAACATTGTTACGTTTATAGGGCCGTTAGAAGGTTATGGTAATGTATTGACCGGAAGCGGTTTCGCTGTTGGCCTGCAAATGTATCTTGGCAAAAATTTTTCTGCATACCAGGCAGATTTCATTCGCGAAGTGTACCCGGATTACCAGTCACGCAGGTTTGAACCTGCTTATATTCCTGTAAACTGTACGCGCAATCTTATTGATGATATGTACCCGTTGAATACCTCCGGCAAGAACCTCATAGAACAGATGGTTGAGCTTGGGAAACGTATGTATATACTGGACATGTTGCTACCGGAAACGGCAGACACACTTAAAACTGGTTATACAGCCAACCAGTTAAAAGGTTGCTATGACCACGAAGCGCTGATATGGAACTATTTTACGCAAAATGAATTACTCTATGTAACAGATCCCGTAATGATCCGGGACTATGTAAATGACGGCCCAAAAACTACACCCCTGGGAGAAGCATCTCCTGGCAATATAGGTATGTTTATAGGCTGGCAGATCGTAAAAAAATGGATGGATAAAAATAATATTACTTCCCTGCCACAGTTAATGGCCACGCCGGCAAAGCAGATATTTGAGGAGACGAAGTATAAGCCGAGATAAAACAAGTTGTTTAATTGCTATATGGTTAAATTGTTTTATTGAGTATCCAACAATTTAACCATATATCTATGCAGCCATTTAATTGTTCTTAAACGGCGCTATCATTTCAAACGGAGGAATATTTACAGTAAAGTTTGCCTGGGAGTTCAGGTTCTCCATCAGGTATGTTCCATACATACGGCCCATTTCTGTTTTCAAGTTGCAGCCGCTTACGTATTGAAACTGTTTTCCCGGTTCTACAACAGGTTGTACACCTACTACCCCCTCGCCTTCTACCTCACGATTTTGCCCATTGCTATCGAAAATATACCACTGCCTGCGCAATAGCTTTACGGGAAAAAGATTGTGATTTTCAATAGTAATACGATAAGCAAACATGAACTCATTGTTAGCCGGGTTGCTATAATCTGCCTGGTAAAAAGTTTCTACGCTAATTTCTACACCTTCGGATATTTTTGATACCATGGTATTATGCTTGCTTGTTTGTAAAAATAAGCATTTGGCATTTTACTGTACCTAAAATCGACTTAATAAGTTTTATAAAATGCCTTAAACACCATTGACATTCCGGCACTGATCCATAGTCCTAAAACAATCGTTAAAATGCCCTGATTTTCAAATGTTTTTGCATAAAATGAAAGTTCAGCGCATTGATTTAACAGGAAAACTCCTGTTGTACCCGTACCTTTGCAGCGCTTTTCAAATCATTTTTTACTTCTAAAACTTCAGATCATGACAAAGGTTGCTGTAGCAAAAGGCGATGGCATTGGACCGGAAATAATGGATGCGGTTCTTTCAATTTTTGATTCGGCTAAGGTTCCACTTCAATATGAAGTGGTAGAAATGGGCAAATGGGTATTTGACAAAGGCTACAGTAACGGTATGACGCCTGAAGCGCAGCAAACGATCGAAAACCTGGGTATTCTTTTTAAAGGCCCGATGGAAACGCCTAAAGGTAAAGGCGTAAAAAGCGTAAACGTTACTGCACGTAAAACATGGAACACATACGCAAACAAACGTGTATTTCAGACACTGCACGGGGTAGACACTGTATTTAGTAAAGCAGGTATTCCTATTGATATTACTGTTGTTCGTGAGAACATTGAAGATACTTATGGTGGCATTGAGCACATGCTTACGCATGATGTGGCTTTAAGCCGCCGTTTCATCACCCGTCCGGGTAGTATGCAGGTGATTAAATACGCTTTTGAAATGGCGCGTAAAAACGGCGCTAAGCGTATCAGTTGCGGGCACAAGGCAAACATTATGAAACAGACTGATGGTTTGTTCCTTGAATGTTTCTACGAAGTAGCTAAAGATTATCCTGAGCTGAAAGCAGACGACATTATTGTAGATGACTTGTGCATGAAGCTGGTTACCCGTCCGGACCTGTTCGATGTAGTTGTACTGACTAACCTGCAAGGTGACATCGTTTCTGATCTGTGCGCAGGCTTGGTTGGTGGCCTGGGTTTTGCCCCATCAGCTAACATCGGCGATCATATCTGTATTTTCGAAGCGGTGCATGGCACAGCTCCTGACATTGCAGGTAAAAACATTGCCAACCCTACAGCGTTATTGCTGAGCGGTATTGCAATGCTGCGTCACCTTGGCCTTATGGAAAGTGCGGCTATGATAGAAAACGCTTTACTGTACACTTTAGAGCAAGGCGTACACACAGGTGATTTTGGTGACAGAGCTACAAAATCTTTGAATACAACAGAATTTTCTACCGCTATCATCAACAACTTTGGTAAAGAGCCTAAGAATGCGCCTAAACCATTGTTGCCAAATAAACCAATCACACAGACTGTCTTCAAACTGGACAAGAACCCTATGATCTACAGCAAAGACGCCGCTGACGAAAAGATCGTAGGTGTAGACTTGTTTATTGAAAGTATAGAGCAGCCAAATGCAGTAGCAGAAAAAGCGCTACAGCAGGTTGGCGACCTGTTTAAACTGGTTACGATCAGCAACCGTGGTACGCAGGTATGGCCTAAGGGTTCCATCTTTACCAACCTGGTAGACTTATACTGCGCGCGTTTTGAAAGTGTGGGTGATGTGGCCGTTACGCAAACGGATATTATGGAGTTGTATAAACGTATCTCTAAAGAGTTTAAAGTTTGCTCTGCTGAGTTATTGAATGCCTGGGGCGATAAGAAGGCTTACAGCCTTGCACAAGGACAATAAGAAAAGTACGCGTTACTAAATACTATGTTATAAAAGGCCCGCTTTTTTTAAAAGCGGGCCTTTGTCATTTAATACATTCTCATTTTAAATAAGCAGTATATTTATATCATTACGCTCAATCAACCCATAAGCAATCATACACATGTACACCAAAGCCTTCTTGTTTGCAATAGCGCTTCTGCCGTTTACCATTTTTGGGCAATCGTATTTTAAAAAACAGGATTTCCTTTCTGCACAACAGGACGCGAAACAAACGAATAAGTTATTGTTTGTACAGGTTCCTGCTACAGACTGTGATCGCTGTAATACAGTAGCAGAAATTGCGCTGAAGGACAAGAACCTTTCTAAATATATACAGGAAAACTGTTTGCCAATAAAGATAGATGTAGCTTCACCAGAATGGAGCCTGATTATGGAAACACATAGCCTGCTCTTTAATTATGGCACCCTTATCTTTTCGCCAGCGGGAAACCTGTTAAAGGTGTATGCGGGCTCTACTACCTTGCCAGAAACATATACAAACCTTATTAATGCTGCCAAGAAAAACGCTAAGGATGAGGCGTACGAAACACTCCTGAAAGAATATAACAATGATACAACCAATCACCAGTTGTTGTATAAGATCATACAAAGAAGAAGCGTAACAGGTTTATCTTCTGACTCACTGCTAGACAGGCTTACCCGGATTGTACCGAAAGATTCATTGCGTTCTTTTAGTTTTATCCAGTTTGTGCTCAAACAATATCCTTACATCGGTTCCGCTGCCCTCTTCATCATACACAAGGATGATGACTTATTTAAAGAGGCATGGTATAGAATGCCACAGGGTGAAAGAGGCCTGATCAACAGCAGGATAAGCTCCCGGTCTATGGGCAAAGCTATACGGAATAAAGACCTGCCATACGCACGCGCACTTGCCACAGGCCGTATGCGTAGCAATAGCAACCCAAGGCGTGGCCAAGAGATATACATGGAAGATGTATTGCTTTATTACAAGGGTGTTAAAGACACTGCCAATTTTGTAAACACCGGGCGTTCTTATGCAGACCAGTATCTAATGACAGTAACAGTGGATAGTATTCACAGACGCGATTCATTAATGATTGCCGCAACACTTACTGCTACCCGGAAGGCTGATACGATTGCTTATTCAAAAGACAGTGTAAGAGTTCTGACAACAGTAAGGGGTGGCGCTACGACCATCTATTATTCTGTGCGGCTTAACGACATTGCATGGCAGATCTATTGCACACGCGAAGACGATTACTATCTGAACAAAGCGCTTGACTATGCCAAACGTGCCATTGAGATAAACAATTTCACACCGGCGTTGATGGATACTTATGCAAGACTGCTGTACAAAACGGGGAGTAAAAAAGAAGCTATTGTATGGGAAGAAAAGGCTGCGGCCCTTGCAGCAAAACAACCCGAATTGCCCACTACTTATAAAAAAGTAGTAAAGAAAATGAAAGCAGATGAAATTGTAACAGCGATAGATTAATCAAAAATCATTTACTGGTAAATTAAGAACCCGTGGTTACTACGGTTATAGTAATCAATGATACATTGTTCAACATCATTAATATTACCTTTTGCAACATAGTCAAAGCCATCGCATTGATGGCTGAGGGTAACCACCCATGTTGGTATATCTTTCAGTATTGTATTCAACATGCTAATCGGAGAATTAGGATCACCAAGACTTCCCATACCTTTTCCTGAAAAATAAAAATTGTCAAATCCACCAGGGCCTACCTCGCCAATAGTCATCCATCTTATATTTTGATACTCCATAGGTAAAACCCTTTTGTAGCGATTTACTAATTCCGCTCCTTCAAAAACACGCAGATCAAAGTTGTCCCCAAATTTTCTCCGTCCTTCTTTTTTTAAAGATAATTCTTCATCGCCTCCAAAAACAGGAATCTCAAAACCTAAACTTGCAAGATCAACTGAGAAAGGCAACATTATATCAAAACATGCGTCCATAGTTACACCTTTCAAACGATCACCGAATTTTATTTTATTTCAGAAAGAATATTGCTTTAGCCAACGAATTCCGACTAAAATTCTAACTCATAAAATAATCTTGTGATGATTAGTTAAAGCTCATTAAACCCAAACAGTTCTTCTCAAATAAGAACACTACAATAACAATAAAACAATTAAACAATTTATCAATTCACGTTATTTCCACTTCACGGAATTGATCATGTGCTTCATGTCTTCAGACAGGAAATTATTTATAATACTTAATGAGTCCTGGTTAGGCGTTGCATCAAAATAAAGTGCACCGCGCAGGAAATGTTTTGTGGAATCAGTAAGGAAGAACTGGTTGGCTGTGGCTACATCTCCACCTACGCGGAAATACATGCCACGTATATTATTCGGCGTTACCATCAATGAGTCTTCTATTGCATTAGCCTTTACCGAATGTTTATTAGTCATATTGAAAGCATCGTTAACGAGTCTTTCCAGTTTGTATTGTCCACCAATAATTTTATAACTGAGATAGATCTTGCTGTCAAACTGGGGAAACTCTACATTTATCCACCAGGGATTCTCTGTAGCCTCACCAAAAAAGGTAGAGTCTTTTACCACTTTTGCATATACAGGATATTCGAAAGAGTAAGGATAACCCGGCTCATCAAAAAGCTGGTATTTTCTTTCCGGAAATTTTACCTGGAAATAGCCACGCGGCTTTGGCGTAAATGGACTGTTACAACTAATGCATGCCATTATAAAACCCACTATTACACTTACTATCGCTAATCGCTTAATCATCATCTTGCTGCAAATAAATGCTTTTATGCCTTAGGTTTTATTGTCACCTTTATTTTCTGGATCCTGTTTTTCAGTACTTCCAACACTGTAAAGTCAAAGTCATCACCGGCTATTACCTGGTTCTGCTGCGGTATCTCTCCTGCCAGCTCCAGCACCAGCCCGGCCAGTGAATCGCTATCGCCTTTTACATTTTCAAACGTATCCAGCGGCAGGTTCATTGCCTTACATACGTCCATGATCATTGTCTTGCCTTCGAAGATATAGTTGTTATCATCCAGCTTTTTATTTCCGCTGTCCTCATCATCAAACTCGTCTTTGATATCGCCAATGATCTCTTCCATTATATCTTCCAGCGTTACTATACCACTTGTACCGCCAAACTCGTCTACAACTATTGCGAAGTGAATATGCTTGGACTGAAATTCTTTCAGCAGGTCCTCAATCAGTTTTTGCTCATGCACAAAATATGGGGAGCGCATAAGTCCGTGCCAATCATAATCTGCAGGCTCCTCTATATGCGACAGCAGGTCTTTGGTGTGCAATATGCCTACTACTTCATCCAAATCTTCTTTATACACCGGCAAGCGGCTGTAATGCAGCTCTTCCACACGTGCTATCAATGCATCAAAAGAGCTGTTGTATTCTATACCGTTCACATCCATACGGGTGCGCATGATCTGGCGTACGGTAATGTTGCCAAACTCTACTATGCCCTGTAAAATATTTTTTTCTTCTTCTGAGGCTGTGTTATCCAGTTCTTCCAACGCATAGTTGCTGTTACGCTTACGGGCAAGCTTTTTTTCTATGACATCGCTGGTGGCAACAAGCCATTTACCCAAGCCGCCAAATGCAGCACTTACCAGTTCTGCAATGAGACCCACATCCTTTGCAAAGCGGATATTGTTTTGTGTTGCCATTACCTTCGGCATTACCTCGCCAAAGAGCAACAGGATAAAAGAAATAGCTACGATTTTGATAATAAAGACCATTAGCCAGGATGGCGACATGGCTTTAAACTGCATAATGTTATCCACCAGTATATTGGAAACAATAATAATGGCAATATTGGCAAAGCAATTTGCGATCAGCAGGCATGCCAGCAACAACTTAGGATGCTCCAGCAGGTCTATAATACGCTTATAGGAATGCTGCTGCTTGGTTTTAAGCAGGTTTATGTCTTTATGTGTAAGAGAGAAAAAAGCCACTTTCGCACCGGAAACCGCAAATGAAAGCCCTAACAAAACAACCAGGAATATGATTAGAATAGTAGTAGCCTGCGTATTTATTACAGCCAGGTGAGCTAAGCTATTCGCAATAACCGACAGAGGTTGCAAATTGAAGTTTTTTGGTTAATAATGTATGGGGCCCGCTAGAGGCCCCATGATTATACAAATATATTTATTCGGTCATAAATTAAAATGGTAATCCTTCCGATCCGTCACCGATAGGTGGAGGAGGTACATCCTCACTGGAAAAACCTTCCATAGAGTCGGTGCCGGATGAGCCGCCGTAATTGCCGTGGCCATCACCGCGCTTATCCAGCATAATCAGGTTGTCGCCAACTATTTCGGTTGCAAACTTTTTATTTCCTTCTTTATCTTCCCAACTGCGGGTACGTAAGCGCCCTTCTACATAGATCAGGCTTCCTTTGTGGAGATATTTCTGAGCCAGTTCTGCAAGGCCACGCCATAAAACAACGGTGTGCCATTCAGTTTGAGAAATGAGTTTCCCCATCCTGTCCTTGTAGGTTTCGGTAGTTGCTAATGGAAACTTAGCCACTGCTATATTTCCTTCCAGGTACTGTACATCCGGTTCTTTCCCCAGGTTACCAATAAGCATTACTCTGTTTACTCCTCTCATACAATTGGTTTTAAGTTCGCCTTAAATTAGAATTACGCTTTCTTAAAAATAATTCTTTTTGGAAATTAAATAAAAACAATTAAAAATTCCATGCCAAATTGAATTTTAAAAAAGCGTTACAATGTTTGCTTTCTCCCGGAGATACATATTGATCAATTTTGGAAAGGCATATTTAGACAGTTCTTTTCGCCCGACAGCATCAAATCCTGACAGGGAAAATTTCTTGTCTTTAAGATGCACCAGTATAAACTGCGCCTTTATTGTCTGATGCGTCAACTGCTGGTTTATACCTGTGGTAATGTGGCCTACAGTTGCATTTGTCAACCTGAACTGCTCATCCAGCCATCCGGCTACTGTGGTTGTATCCCATACAGGTTTCTCATCCGTTTCTACCAGATAGAACTCATACAGGTTTTCCCAGATATCTTTTTCACCACGCTTACGAATGTATAGGCGCCCATCATTTTCGAAAATGAAATAGGTAAACCAGCGCGTTTTTTTCTGTAGCACTTTTTCTTTTACCGGCAGTGCATTCACTTTGCCTGTAGCCCTTGCTACGCAATGCTTTTCCAGCGGGCAGTATGCACAATGCGGAAGTGCCGGTTTACACACCGTAGCGCCAAAGTCCATAATGGCCTGGTTATAGGCCCCGGGCTCTTTTAGATCCAGCACTTCCTGCGCCAGTGTTGCAAAATATTGTTTGCCCGCGGTGCTATCTATAGCAGTATCCACGCCAAAAGCCCTGGATAAAACCCGGAACACATTGCCATCTACTACCGCAAAAGGCAGATCGTATGCAAAGGAAGCAATAGCTGCGGCTGTATACGGGCCTACGCCTTTTAGCGCTAGTATATTGTCATATTCCGAAGGAAAAACACCTTTATGCTGCTGTACAATTTCCCTGGCGGTAAACAGGAGGTTTTTACACCGGTTGTAATAGCCAAGCCCTTCCCACAGCTTATACGCATCCTCATCTTTTGCTTTGGCCAGCTTGTCTATGGTAGGATAGTGTTTGATAAATTTTTCGTAGTAACTCCACCCCTGCTCTACGCGCGTCTGCTGTAGAATGACCTCGCTCAGCCATATTTTATACGGATCGCGCTCGCCTTTCCAGGGCATTTGCCTGTCGTTAGCTGTTTTATGCCATTGCATAAGGGAAGTGGTAAAAATGGACTTTTTCACAATGCAAAAATGAGAATAAATCACATCCCGCATAACCCGTTTTTTTCCAAATGTTTAAGTAAAAATGGCTCTGAACCCGTTTTTTCCAAACATTTGCCATTCAATCGTAAACATCTATCAAAAAATCTCCATTTTTCTTTTAAGATCAGGTTTTTTGTTTTATTTTACAGCAGTATAACAATAAACAAGCATAAACAAACCATAATGAGAAAGTCAGACTTGATCAACAACATTTCGGACAAAACCGGTATACCTAAGGTAGATGTGCTGGTAACATTGGAGACGATGCTGAAAGAGATCAAAGAAAATCTCTCAAAGGGGGAAAACATCTACATCCGTGGCTTTGGCAGCTTTATTACAAAAAAGAGAGCAGCCAAAATAGGCAGGAATATTAAAAAGAATATTGCTGTTGAAATCCCTGAGCATTTTATCCCTGCATTTAAACCTTCTAAAGAATTCGTTAACGAAGTGAAGCAAATGCGTAAGGTAGAATAACTTCGCGTTTCAATTTTAGCTTCGTGAAAAAACAACAGTACATTCTTTTAGGTGGTGGAATAGCAGTTTTAATCGCTTTATTTTTCTTTGGACGTACCGTACCTGTAAACAAGCCGGCATCAGAGACCATGCCTGCTGCAGACCATCATACGGTGAACGTGGATACCTTGTTGTCCCAAGCCAAACAGAAACTTACCCCCAATCAACTTTCTTTAGTCGCAAGCCTGGAAAACGGTGTTACCCGCGGCGATGTTAAAAACCAACAAATTACAGCCTATCAGCAGTTAGCGCACTTCTGGGGCGATTCGGTGCATCATCACCCGCTTGGCCTATATTATTTTGCAGAAGCATCTAAGTTGGAAAATTCTGAAAAAAGCCTCACCTTTGCAGCCCGTTTACTTTTAAACGAGTTAATGGCAGAGGGTGACCCAGCTATGCAAAACTGGATGGGTACCCAAGCAAAAACGCTTTTTGAAAGATCTTTAGAAATTAATCCGGCAAATGATTCGGCACGTGTTGGTCTTGGAGCCTGCTATATGTTTGGCAACATTTCTGACAACCCGATGCAGGGTATTTTGGCTGTCAAGCAAATTGTAGACAAGAACCCGGATTTCATTTACGGACAAATTATACTGGGTCTGGGAGACATTAAGAGTGGTCAGAACGATAAGGCCATCGAACGCTTCCAGATAGTAGCAGCTAAGCAACCGGATAACCTGGAAGCTGTTTTTCACCTGGCAGAGCTATATGAGCAAAAAGGGGATAAAACAAATGCTGCCAAATGGTACAAAACTGCTGCAGAGCAGGTGAAAGTACCCCAGATTAAAAAGGAAATTGAAGAGCGGATCAAAGCTTTACAATAAATATTGATTGTATAACTAAAAAACATTTTTGAGTATGCCTTGTGGTAAAAAGAGAAAACGTCATAAGATCGCAACACACAAACGCAAGAAAAGACTAAGAAAGAATCGTCATAAGAAGAAGAAATAGTTAGCTATTTTTCATACCTTATATCGAACTATATTATAATGCCGGAAGGTAACCGTACTTCCGGCATTTATTTCCTTTTATAACGGACAGTTACTCCTTCAGGTTTTCCGCTTCGCAACTTTACCTTTTCCTTATCTAAACAAAGCGGCTGGTTTCGTGGGATTGATTGTGTGGCATTGCTTTGCATATCCGTGATCTAATCAACTGCGGGTACTATCCCTTTATTGCTGCAACCAAACAACAGTACAAGCCGTTAATAGCTTGCACTAACCGTGTGGATTTTACTTAGGAAAGGAATTAAATTAAAATATTAAAGTTGCTATTTTGTGAACAAAGAATTGATAATAAATGCAGCTCCATCAGGCGTTGAAATTGCCCTGTTGGAAGACAAGAAACTTGTAGAGCTGCATAATGAAAAAGCCGACGCTAACTTTGCAGTAGGTGACTTATACCTGGGTAAGGTAAAAAAGCTGATCCCGGGCCTTAATGCCGCTTTTGTAGACGTTGGATTCGAGAAGGATGCATTCCTTCATTACACGGACCTGAGTCCGTTTGCCCGCTCTATATTGAAGTTCACGCAAGCTGCGATGAACGATAAAGAAGCCGATATAACAGATTTTGCCAAATTCCAGATCGAACCGGAAATTATTAAGACCGGCAAGATAAACGAGGTACTGAATGGCAAGCCCAATATACTGGTGCAGATATTGAAAGAGCCTATTGCGGCAAAAGGTCCGCGCCTGAGCTGTGAAATATCCTTACCCGGCCGTTTTGTGGTGGTTACACCATTCAACGAGATCGTAGCGGTTTCTAAAAAAATACATTCTTCAGACGAGCGTAAACGCCTACATAAAATCGTAGAAGCGATCAAACCGAAAAACTTTGGTGTGATCGTCCGTACCGCTGCAGAAGGTAAGAATACCGCTGAGTTGCATGAGGATTTGCTGGCACTGGTGGAAACCTGGAAAACGATCCAGCGTAACCTGAAAGGTGCGCAGGCACCATCCAAGGTGATGAGCGAGCAGGACAAGACCACAAGTATTTTGCGTGACTTGCTGACAGAAGATTTTAACCGTATCATTATTAACGATAAGAACATTTATAACGATACGCGGAACTATATTCAGAAGATCGCTCCTGAAAAGGCCGATATTGTATCCTATCACGGACCGGGTGTGCCGGTATTTGACCAGTATGGTATTACGAAGCAGGTAAAATCGTCTTTTGGTAAGACGGTGAACCTGAACAGTGGCGCTTACCTGATCATTGAGCATACGGAAGCCCTGCACGTAGTAGACGTAAATAGCGGCTATAAAAGCGTAAGCAATAACCAGGAAGAAAATGCCCTGGAAACAAATATGGAGGCGGCTGAAGAGATTGCAAGACAATTGAGGCTGCGTGACATAGGAGGCATTATAGTAGTAGACTTCATAGATATGAAGCTGCCGGAGAATAAGAAGAAGCTACAGGAGGCAATGGAGCAGTTTATGCGTCCGGACAGGGCTAAACATGCGGTATTGCCTATTTCCAAATTTGGCCTGATGCAGATCACCCGCCAGCGTATGCGCCCGGAGGTGAACATTACAACCAGCGAAACATGCCCTTGCTGTAACGGCACCGGAAAGGTGGCGCCAACAATGCTGCTGGAGGACGAGATCGAAAAACGTCTGCATTACCTGGTTACGCACCAGCACAAGAACCTAACGTTGGTGGTACACCCTATTGTGTTCTCACACCTTACAAAAGGTTTGTTTACGTCTATCAGGAAAAAATGGAAGAAGAAATATAAAATTCCAATTGCGATCAAACCATCCACGGATTACTACTTTACAGAGTTCCATTTCTTTGATTCAAATGAGGAAGAGATCAAGCTATAGAAATGCCCCGTTGAAAACAACAGGGCCTCTCATGTGCATCAAATATCTGGCTTTTACAACCAGTTCATTAACCGTAAAAACGGCAATAAGTTTCGTTTTACGATAGGTTAATAATTTGTTAAGTAAAAATATGGTTTTCCGAATTACAAACCGTTCCTAAAAAAAATATTACCTGATTTTTTTTAAATAATCCTTCCCCGGAAGGATTATTTCTTTTAAAATTAAGCCTAAAATCTGCTTATAAACAGGCCATAAACGCATTAGAATAATCGTTATATGTATTTTTTATTTTGCCGGAATTGAAAAAATACAGGTGTGCCTAAATTACTTTCAACTAACTGATTATCAAATACATATTAAGCAATTTATTTATTTTTTCAGGCTCAGAAAAGTTATTAACAAGGACAAAAAATAATTTTGATTTGTACCCCATTATTGTAATTTAGTGGCAGAATTTAATGGGTTAGTAAGTAAAGGGTCGACAACTACATGTCGGCCCTTTTACTTTTTCTTTACCACCGTTTTTCTCATTCATTTTTTTGAATCTTCAACACCCGTGTATCATTTTACACACATCACATGCTAACATTTTCATTGCATTTATCTTTACCGAATGAGTAAAATCAAGACAGCTTTTTTTTGTAGCAACTGTGGATACGAAAGCACAAAGTGGTTGGGCAAGTGTCCATCATGCAACCAATGGAACACATTTGTAGAAGAAGTAATTGCAAAGGATGTTACAAAAAGCAGTAGTACATGGAAGACCTATCATGAAGAACCGAAGCGCACACAGGCAATCGCATTAAATGAGGTAAAGACTTCTGAAGAAAAAAGACTGATCAGCCCCGATGCAGAATTGAACCGTGTGTTAGGTGGCGGTATTGTAGGGGGCAGCATCATATTGGTAGCTGGTGAACCGGGGATTGGTAAGAGTACATTGTTTTTACAAAATGGATTGTTGCAAAAAAATGTGACTACCCTTTATATAAGTGGCGAGGAGAGTGAGCAACAAATAAAGATGCGTGCGGACAGGTTGAAAATACAGAACGATAACTTTTACCTGCTGACAGAAACGTACACACAAGCAATCTTCCAGGAAATAAAAAAACTAAAACCACAACTGGTGATCGTTGACTCTATCCAGACGTTGCAATCAAACCTGATTGAATCTGCACCGGGTAGTGTATCGCAAATAAGAGAATGCGCTGCGGAGTTCCAGCGTTTTGCCAAAGAGACTAACACGCCTGTATTCCTGATAGGCCATATTACAAAAGATGGAAGTATAGCAGGGCCAAAAATTTTGGAGCACATGGTAGATACGGTCTTGCAATTTGAAGGTGACAGGCATTACACTTATCGCATTCTTCGCACACTGAAAAATCGCTTCGGCAGTACTGCAGAGCTGGGCATTTACGAGATGACTGGTGAAGGTATGCGTGTAGTATCTAACCCATCCGAAATTCTGATCTCTCAAAAGGAGGAGCAATTAAGTGGTAGTGCCATTGCTGCTACTATGGAAGGACTGCGCCCGCTACTGGTAGAGATACAGGCGTTGGTAACCCAGAGTGTGTATGGCACACCGCAACGTACTGTAAGCGGTTTTGACTTACGCAGACTGCAATTGTTATTAGCAGTTTTGGAAAAACGCGGTGGTTTCCAGTTTGGCTTAAAAGATGTATTCTTAAATATTGCAGGTGGATTGAAGGTAGAAGATCCATCCATCGATCTTGCGGTAATCGCATCCTTGCTATCCTCGTATGAAGATATACCAGTACCTCATCAGATCTGCTTTGCAGGCGAGGTAGGATTGAATGGTGAGATCAGGGCTGTGAACCGCATTGAACAGCGCATAGCAGAAGCAGAAAAATTAGGCTTTGAAAAAATCGTTGTCTCCCGTTTTAACAAGAAGGGATTTGACAAGGACCAATATAAAATAGAAGTGATTGCATTGAGCAGGGTGGATGAATTATATCGGTTATTATTCTAACTATTGTCTAATTGTTGAATGGTTATATTGTTGTTTTAAACAATTTATCAATGTAACCATTTAACAATTTATCATTACCCTAACACTGCTAACCATCTTTCTTCTTATGAAACAATACCTCCTAGACCTCCTCTCCTTTTTCTATCCGCACTATTGTGCAGGCTGCCATACAGATGTACTGGAAGATGATCAACTGATCTGCGCGGCATGTTCGCTGCAACTGCCTTATACAAACTTCTTTATGCATAAAGATAACCCGGTAGAACAAACGTTTTATGGAAGGGTTTCCATACAGGAAGCAGGTAGTGCCTGTTACTTTACCAAATCGTCTTTGCTGCAACGCATTATATACGAGCTAAAATATAAGGGCAACAAACAGGCAGGTGAATACCTGGGAATATTGCTAGGCAAACAAATAATGGCGTCCGGCAGGTTTACAGATATTGATGTAATTGTACCTATACCACTGAATAAACGAAGAGAGAAAAAACGCGGTTATAATCAATCATTGCTAATAGCCGGGCAGGTAGCAGCACTGCTGCACTTACCTGTCAATACAGGATGTATAGAAAGACAGGTTTTCACTGATACACAAACACATAAAGGGCGTGTAAGCCGTTGGGAAAATATGGAGGGTGTGTTTACACTAAAGGACACAACAATGCTGGAAGGCAAACACATCTTACTGATAGATGATGTACTCACCACCGGCGCTACATTAGAATCCTGTTCGCAAGCATTACTTTCCATTAAGGATATACGTATAAGTATTGCCACGGTTGCCTGTGCGGCGAGGTAATTGGTTTATACAGTATATAAAGTAATATAGGGTTTATAAAGTTGAGCGCCTTCTACTTTATAAACTTTACATACCGTATAAACTCTATAAACTTTATATTACTTAACATATTTAACCCGAACAATCTCCCTACCTTTAATTCTCGTTTCCCACACATTTATAAAACCTTCATTTATGAAATATGTATTGACAGTATTACTTGCGTTTTTCGCAGTAGCAGTATTCAACACAAATACCTACGCATTCAAAAAGAAAAAGTCTATCTACGATTTTAAGATCAAAGCAATTGATGGCAGTGAAATTGATTTCTCTAAATTCAAAGGCAAAAAAATATTGGTTGTAAACACCGCATCTAAGTGTGGCTACACACCGCAATACAAGGGTCTTGAGGCACTGTATCAACAACACAAAGATGACCTGGTGATCGTTGGGTTTCCTTCTGACAACTTCGGTGGACAGGAGTATAAAGATGATAGTGATATCAAAAGCTTTTGCGAGAAGAATTATGGCGTAACGTTTCCATTAACGACGCGTGTAGATGTGAAAGGTGACAATGCAACACCGGTATTCAAATACCTGTGCAGCAAAACAGAGAACGGTGTACTGGATGCAACAATCGGTTGGAACTTCAACAAATTCCTGATTGATGAAAAAGGTAACCTTGTTGCTTACTTCCCAAGTAAAGTAACGCCAGATAGCCCTGAGCTGACTAAGTACTTAGGCGCAGCAAAATAAAGAAGTCTTATTTGTATAATAAAAGCTCTATCGTTGATAGGGCTTTTTTGTTTACAGGAAGTGATCTACGCGGATTTTTCACCACATAGGGCAATGTCATTAAGTTAACCACAAGGTTCACAATGGTAACACAAAGGGCGCAAGGGCTTCCCTTTGTGTCCCTTGTGAAATAGCCTTGTGATCTTTGTGGTTAGGTTCTTAACTTAATGACATTGCACATAGGGACATAGAAAAAAAAGCATAGTAACAGGCTTAGAGAATTTGTATTTGCCATGCTTGCTTCAACAAAGGGAGCATAAGGGCACATAGGGGGAAATGCTTCGCATTTCTTGGTGAACTTTTGGTGCCTTAGAGTCTTCGTGGCTCACTCGTCTTTCAAAAGAAAAAGCCACATAGATATGTGGCTCCTCTTTTATGCAACAGTATTAAAAATTATTTGTTGATGATCGATTTATAGATCGCTTCCTGTATGTCTGGTCTTACATTCAACTGACCTAGTTTTGGATTCTCACCATCAGGGCATACCCTGTTTGACATAAAGATGTATAAGAGATCATATTTAGGGTCGGCCCATACGCATATACCAGTAAAGCCTGTGTGCCCGTACGTTAGTGGTGACACACTTGTAGATGGATATGGCTCTTTGCGAGTCGCATTGTCTTTTTCTGGTTTATCAAAACCTAATCCTCTCCTGCTGATGTTGCTATGATATGCCGTAAAGTAATCGATGGTTTCTTTCTTGAAAAAACGTTTACCATTCAGCTCGCCACCGTTTAGTAACATTTGGTATAACTGTGCAAGATCATAGGAGTTACTGAACAAGCCTGCATGCCCTGCTACACCACCAAACATGGCTGCTCCCGGATCATGTACATCACCACGGATCTGTTGTAGCCTGAAATATTTCTCCTTTTCTGTAGGTGCTATTTTTGCCAAAGGCTCATGCTCGCGCGGTTTGAATGTGGTGCTCATCATACCTAATGGCAGATAAAACGTGTTGCGTGTATAGTCTTCCAGCTTTTGGCCAGATACTGCTTCTACCACTTTACCCAAGAAGATAAAGTCGTTATCGCTGTACACATATTTATCAGCCGGACCAAGCTTGCTGTCTAAGATCTTTTTATAGATCGTATCCAGGTAATCTTTGCGCATGTACATATTATCCGCTACACGCACACTATACACATCATTTGGCGTAGCAGCATAGTAGCCAGGCTTTGGTTTACCATCTGCCTCCAATGTGCCTTTATAGAAAGGAATAAAAGATACAAGGCCAGCCTGGTGTAGCAATACATGCTCCAATGTAAGGCCAGCTTTATCAGAGCTACGCGTCCACGGCAGATAATCGCCCAATGTCTTCTTCAGGTCTATCTTACCTTCTTCCCATAGCTTCATAATGCTGACTGTAGTAGCAGATATTTTGGTTACGGAAGCAAGGTCATAAACTGTTTCCAGCGTTGCAGGCTGGGTCTTTTCAGCATCTTCATAACCATACGCACGGTTGAAGACTACTTTACCATTTTTTGCTACCAGCACCACACATCCGGGTGTTGCGCCTTTAGCTATGGCATTGTTTGCTATGGCATCTATTTTATTCAGCTCTACACTGTCCATACCTACAGATACAGGGCTTGCTACCGGGAAATAACTATTCACCGTTAAGCCATCGCCATAGTGATATGCATCACATACGGTAACAGGTAGTTTGCCTTTTGCTGTGATCTTGCCTTGCAGCAACTTCACAGCTACTTCATGCATCAGCGGATCGTCTTCATAACAAGCAATTGCATTTTTTGCTTCGCAAATATTTTTCAGCGCGTAAGGATTACCAAATACAAAGTTGATCACGTTTGGTTGCTGCTGCAATTGTTGCAGCACACTCACCGCTACTTTGCTTATGCCAAAGTTATTTGCAGGATACTTCATGTAGTTATGCAGGCCTACAACAATTGCATCATAGTTACCCGCTTGTATTTGTTTTACAATAGCTGTAGCCGTAGCTTCATCAGCTTTGTAATCAAACGTAAATACATCCGCATTGTATGTTTGCTTTAATAACTCTGCAAATTTGTTTTGTTCTTTAAGTCCTACGCCGAGGTAAGCTACTTTTTTGCCTGTAGCCACAGGCAAACTTTGCTGACGCAAAACGGTAATTGCATTTTCATACACTTCTTTTTTCAATGGTGCAATCTGTGCATTCAAATCTGCCGTCAGGTTGTTTTCATCAACCGGTGTTACTTTATTCAGGCCAAGATTATACTTTGCATATAATACTTTACGCACGTGCTCATCCAGATCAGCTTTTTTGATCTTGCCTTTACGTACAGCTTTTCTCACTTGTTTAATGCTGCCATCAATATCGCCCGGCAGGCACAGCATATCATTACCTGCTATTAATGATTGTACAGAAGCTTCTCCTTTACCATAAAATTTTGCAACGCCTTTCATCTCTAGTGCATCTGTAAATGTGATGCCCTTAAAGTCAAGTTCGTTTCTCAGTAAACCGGTAACATTCTTTTTAGATAAAGAAGTAGCCTGGTTTCTTGTTGTATCAATAGCGGGAATATACAAGTGTGCCACCATAACGCTTCCTACACCTTCGTTGACCAGTTGCCTGAAAGGATACAACTCAAGAGAGTCTAATTGCGCAATGGACTTATTGATAACAGGCAAGTCAAAATGAGAATCAACCGCTACGTCACCGTGACCAGGGAAGTGTTTGGCGCAAGCCATCACACCTGCATCCTGCATACCTTTCATGATCTGTGTACCTAGTAACGCTACTTTGTACTTGTCTTCGCCAAAAGAGCGGAAGTTAATCACCGGGTTATTGGGGTTATTATTAATGTCGACTACAGGCGCATAGTTTACTTGTATGCCTGTGCGTTTGCACTGATCTCCTATTGCCTTGCCTATTTTGTATGCAAGTGCTGCATCGGATACTGCGCCGATCGTAAGCTGGTCAGGAAACTTAGCTACGTCTGCATAGCGCATGCCTACGCCCGTTTCGCCATCTATACAAACCATCAATGGTACGGGCGCCATAGCCTGTAGCTTATTGATCTCAGCAGCTTGCTGAGCCGGCGTGCCCTGGAACAGGCAGATAGCACCGATATTATATTTTTTAATGGCAGCAGTAACCAGGCTGTCATAGAAGTAATATTCATTCCCTCTTTTTTCAGACATGCGCAATACCATTAGCTGCGCGATCTTTTCTTTCTTTGACAAGGTTTTAAATGTACTGTCTACCCAATGCTTGGCGGCAGGTGTTACTTGCAGGAACTGCTGTGCCTGCGTAATACCGGCGCTGAAAAGCAGTGCAAAGGCAAATACGAATCGTTTCATTAGAGGACTTTTTTCTGTGGAAGTAAAGGTAATTGCAGCAAGATAATGAGAAAGATGCGGTTTTGTGCAGGATTGAGGTGTAAATTTGAAAATTTGAAGCTGCGTAAATGATGCCAAGTTGATTAATTGCTTAATGGTTAAATTGTTATATGGTTGTTGAAGGTTAAATTTTATTCATACATCTTATTCAATGACAAGTCTGCCGGGCAATTTCAAATTTCTTCTCCTTGTAACATGAAAAGGGAAAGTATCCGCTCCGCGTTTTTGTAAATGATATTCATAGCCTGTCGATTTATCAATCAGGCATTGATCCGTATCTATAATCAAAGTATCGGCATGTATATAAGACTTTGGATTAGGCTGTTTCTTTGAAGAATAAGCACTAAGGATAATAGTATCGCGATTAATTTTATAGCTTCCTTTTGTTGTTAGATAGCCAAAATGCCCGGAAATCTGATTTTCATAGGTGTAATTAGGCCCAAATCTATAGACCCATTTTGTCTCGCCCCAAAATGAAACATATCTACTTTCTTCTTTCCCAAAGCTTGCCTGAGCAAATAAAAGCGGCTCACCTAAAAAAATGATAAGCAACGTAATACAATACCTTTTCACCCAATTATTAAGGTTGATTTGTTCCATAATTTCTGAAAATATCTAACAATTCATCAATTAAACCATTTTACAATTCATCTCATTTTCAAATTAGTTAATTTTACCGGTTCAAAAAGGAGAATGACAGCGTGCCGGATATAATACAATTACTGCCCGACAACATAGCGAACCAGATAGCAGCAGGCGAAGTGATCCAAAGACCGGCGAGTGCCGTGAAGGAGCTGCTGGAAAATGCGGTGGATGCAAGCGCAACCAGTATTCAGTTGATCATAGTAGATGCAGGTAAAAGCCTGATGCAGGTAATTGACAATGGCAAAGGCATGAGCGATACGGACGCACGTATGTGTTTTGAACGCCATGCAACCAGCAAGATCAAAAAAATTGAAGACCTGTTCCAGGTGCGTACGATGGGTTTTCGTGGCGAAGCCCTGGCATCTATAGCTGCGGTAGCACAGGTGGAACTAAAAACGCGCCGTGCAGAAGACGAACTGGGCACTCTTATAGAAGTAGAAAATAGTACAGTTATAAAACAGGAGCCATGTGTATGCCCTGTAGGCACAAATATCGCCATGAAGAACCTGTTCTTCAACGTACCAGCGAGGAGGAACTTTTTGAAAAGCAATGCGGCTGAAATGCGCCACATTGTAGAAGAGTTTATTCGCGTAGCAATGGCTTTTCCTGAAATATTTTTCTCACTCACCAGCAATGGACAGGAAGTCTTTCACCTGGAGGCAGGCAGCCTGAAGCAACGTGTGTTGCAGGTGCTGGGCAACCAGCAGGCTTCCAAGCTGGTAAGCGTGAAGGAGGAAATGGATTACATGAATGTCTCTGGCTTTGTAGGCAAACCGGAAACAGCACGTAAAACACGTGGTGATCAGTATTTTTTCGTAAACAACCGCTATATTAAAAGTGGCTACCTGAACCACGCTGTAATGAGCGCGTTTGAAGGCCTGATACCAAAAGATAGTTTTCCGTTATATGCTTTGTTTATAGAACTTGATCCATCGCAAGTGGACATTAACGTGCATCCTACCAAACAGGAGATTAAGTTTGAAGATGAAAAGATCATCTATGCATTTATACAGGCTGCGGTGAAACATGCACTGGCACAGTTTAGTGTAGCACCTTCTCTTGATTTTACCCTGAATGCAGATATACAACAACTGGATGCGCTGAATAAACCGTTTACAGAAGAGAAACAACACACAGCATCCGGCTCTAAACTGTTTTCAACATTTACTCAAAAGCACCAGGCACACGCAATAGAGCCTACGAATAAAAGTGAACTGAAACACTGGAAAGATTTTTATACCCCGGCAGCCCCTACGCCGGAGGGTAACAATATTCCAGGCATTCAGCAAGAAGCAGATATGCTTTTTTCTTACGAAAAAAGTTATGGCTCTATAGAACAGCCTGCAGGTACACAACACGAAATACAGCATACACAAAGGAATAACTCACCAGTGATTCCAGACTCGCCATTGCTGCAACTGCACTATACGTACATTATTGCAACAGCAGCCAGCGGATTTATTATGGTGCATCAGCAACTGGCACATGAGCGTGTATTGTATGAGCGTTACAGCCTGGCGGCACATGGTAAACATATACCATCACAACAAAGCCTTTTTCCTGCCACGCTGGAGTTAATAACACCAGACGCCATTTTATTGCAAGAACTGTTACCTGACCTGAAAGCAATAGGCTACAACATAGAATTATTTGGAAAGGATAGCTTCATTATACATGGCACACCTGCAGATGTAGCAGCAGGAAATGAAAAGCATTCTATTGAATTATTAATAGAACAATTCAAGCATTTCACAAGCGATGTGAAGTTTAGCCGCCGTGAAAAACTAGTACGTTGTATGTCTCGCCAGCAGGCAATTAAAGCGGGGCAATCTTTATCACAAAAAGAAATGCTTACATTGATAGAAGAATTGTTTACCTGTACTACACCAAACGTAACACCTACCGGTAGCCCGACGTTTATAGAATTTAAGGAAGATTACCTGGACAGGATGTTTGGAAAATAAGGATGAATGTGCTGCTAGATGTACGATGTAATAATAATTAAGTAAGCGCAGGAAGAATTAATAGGTACTTATAAAAAGAGTGGTCCAATCTTAAAGATTGGACCACTCTTTTTATAGTCTCCGCGAAACGCTCTGTTCTCTCCGGCTCTGCGGTTAGTTATTTAAAAATCGCAAAGCGATTTAATATGCGTGTCCTTAGTCTCTATACTTCATTACAAACTCCCCTTCGGTCACTTGTTTCTTTTTTGATTCATCCACTTTTGCATTCGCATCTGTCAGGAATATATCTCCTTTAAATGTTCCTTTCACTTCATGTTCATTTATGGATGTCACGGTTAATATAAAGGGATTGCCTTTGCTGCGAGCAGACATGTAGGCCTCTGTTACAGTAGCAGACCATCCGCCTGCAACAAGGCTATTCAAGTCAAACTCTGAATAGCTGCCAGCGTTAATGTTTGCAGTTCCATTTCCAATCACTAATGTCATGCTCGCCGTTTTAGCAGTCCGTTCTGCATAGGCAGACAGCACTATACTGGTCACATCCTGCCCTGCCTTTTTACAGGTAGCTGTTACGCCTGTAAAATACCTGAAAGACACGCCATCAATTTTACCTTTTATATACCAGGATGTATTACTGCTATCTATAATACCTGAGAGGCTATTGGCACTATTGCCGCCATTTAAAATACTGTTCCTTGCATAATCGCTGTTGTCCTTTGTACACGAAACAATACAACACAGCAGCGCCGCAAAAAAGAAAAACTTTTTCATGTTAGTTTGGTTGATCCGCGCAATTGCGCGATATGGTTACTGCCGCGAAATTAGTATTTCTCGTAGATCTCCATCAAAAATCGCTCTACCAATCTGCGAATAGCCGGGGCACTTCCCATATGATTATTAACCATTACAGAGAAGAGGATCGTATGATCTTTTTTTGTCAAGAGGAAACCACTGAGTGACACATTATTGCTCAATGTGCCTGTCTTGGCAAAAATGCGGCCTGCTATTTTCTGGTAGTACCCGCTTAAGGTTCCTGTGCCGCCTGTAGGTAATATAGTCGTGATCCTTTTCCAATCAATATCAGCTTTCATTTTTTTCAAGACGGTAATAAAGTCCTGGGGCGTTATGAGATTATACCTGCTGAGACCGCTCCCATCTACCCATTTAGGCCGTTGCGGCAGATCTTTATAATCTGTTTTGAGTAAAGTGTCAATGATAGCCGCATCGCTTATAAAACCTAACTTTTCATTGCTGAGCATAAGCAATGATTGCTCAGCGTAAAAGTTATCACTTCTATACATCATATACCGCAGCATAGAATCCGTAGGCTGGGAATGAATTGTTTTGAGTAATGCCGCAGAGGGTGTAGCCGCTGTTGCCTGCTCTATTTTTTTACCGGTCACACTGGCCAGTATCTCCCGGTTATTGTTCGTTACAAACGGAACGGAGATGATTTTATTCGCTTTTCCATCAAAGTGTAGATCGAAAACATTACTATCCCTTTTACGCCCTGCGTCATTTACAAACCCACCCGGTACTTTGCTTGCTACATTGTTTATTTCAACAGGCAATGAAGGATAAATCTTAACGGATGCTTTGGTTCCGCTAATGTCCAATACGTTTCCATGAATAGGAAATGCGCTGCGCTCCGCCATGTAATCACTTTCATAATCGTCCCATGCCCAGCCAAAACCCCAGCCTTTTTCGCGCCAGCCTTTATCATTCCACAATAAAGGTTTGCCGGTATTTTTTATATACTCGAATACAGGATGACTTACAAAATCATTATGTATAAAAGTAGGGTCACCCGTAGGAAACAAGGTAATGTTGTCTGCGGTTTCCAGCACCTTTACACCAGGCAGGCTATCGCCCAGGTACTTCATGGCCGCATAGCAGGTAAACAATTTGGTATTGCTCGCAGGAATAAAATACTTATCTGACTGATAACTATATAAGTATTTATTGGCAGAGAGGTCATAGAGCCCAATCCCGATATGTGCTCCGGCTACTGGCTGCTGGTTCAAAATGTCTTCCCCGGCACGTTTGGCAATCTTTTTCTGCACGCTGCACGATGCCAGCAGCGCATAGCTGGCTGTAAGAGTAAGGACTAATTTTCTCATTTTATGCTTTTACCTAGTTTATACTTGCATTCATCAAAATAACGCACAAACCTTCAATCAGAAACAATAACTTTAACGCCTTGCAAAAATTCTTTACACGTATGAGAAAATTATCCCCTCGTATCCTTGCCGGTACTTTGCTTTTTGTAAGCGGTGCGGCACTTGCCGGCCCTGGCGACAAGCCATCGGCTAAGCAGAAATACATTGATAAGAACAACATGAATGCCTCCGTAAAACCAGGAGACAATTTTTATGAGTATGCAAACGGTGCATGGCTGAAAAGCAATCCCGTACCTGCATCTAAAACACGCTGGGGCAGTTTTGACCTGTTGCGTGAAGAAAGTTCTAAACGTTTACAAACGTTGTTGGCTGAAGCAGCTAAGAACACTTCTAAAGATCGTAAAACACAAATGATCGGCGACTACTATACCAGCGGTATGGATAGCGCAGGCATTGAAGCGAAAGGCTTCCAGCCTATTAAAGCTGAGCTGGACAGGTTATCTGCTCTTAACTCAGTACAGGAAGTAGTGACTGAGATCGCCACTTTACGCACTAAAGGTTATAGCTCTCCTTTATTCGGTATGGGCATTAGCCAGGACCGTAAAAACGTAACGCAGTACATCGCTTCACTGGGACAGGGTGGTACATCTTTGCCTGACAGGGATTATTACCTGAAGAATGATCCGCGTAGCGTGGAGATCCGTGCAGCGTACAAACAATACCTGCAAACAATGTTTGGCCTGGTAGGTACAGACGCTGCTACATCTGCTAAAAATGCGGATGCGGTAATGCGTATTGAAACTGCTTTAGCTAAAGCACAAATGAGCCGCGTAGAAATGCGTGACCCATATAAAACATACAATAAGTTTTCTGTAAAAGATTTGTCAGCGACTACTCCTTCCCTGAACTGGGCAACGTTGTTCCCTATAATGAAGGTGAATATTTCTGACAAGGATAGTGTGCTGGTGGGCAATCCACAATTCCTGAAAACAGCAGACATCCTGTTGAGTGCATTACCTCTGGAAGACTGGAAAACTTACCTGAAATGGTCTATCCTGAAAAGTTCTGCCAGCTACCTGAGCGATGCTTTTGTAAAAGCCAGCTTCAACTTCAATAAGGTGCTGAGCGGACAAAAAGAACAAACACCTCGCTGGCAGCGTATCAGCGGCCTGATCGATGGTGACCTGGGCGACTTCCTGGGCCAGCTATATGTAGAAAAATACTTCAAGCCTGAAGCAAAACAACGTATGTTGGAACTGGTAAACAACCTGCAGGCAACATTTGGCGAGCGCATCCAGAACCTGGCATGGATGAGTGATGAAACAAAAACAAAGGCATTGGAAAAACTGAATGCTTTTACTAAGAAGATCGCTTACCCTGACAAATGGAAAACATACGAGGGTATCGTAATTAAAAGCGATGACTTTATCGGTAACGTTCGCAGATGCAATGAATGGGGCTATAACGAAATGATCAACCGCTTGGGCAAACCAGTGGATAAAACGCAGTGGGGTATGACACCTCCAACGATCAACGCATACTACAGCCCTGTAAATAACGAGATCGTTTTCCCGGCAGGCATTCTGCAATTCCCATTCTTCGACTTCGGTGCGGATGATGCGGTAAACTACGGTGGTATTGGTGCAGTAATAGGCCACGAAATGACACACGGTTTTGATGACCAGGGTAGCCAATATGCTGCTGATGGTAACCTGAAAGACTGGTGGACTAAAGAAGACAATGCTAAATTTAAAGCTAAGGCAAATGAGATAGTGGAGCAATACAATGCGTTCACTGTACTGGATACGTTGCATGTAAATGGCAAACTGACACTTGGCGAAAACATCGCTGACCTGGGTGGTTTGAGCATTGCTTATGCAGCTTACACTAAAACAAAAGAATTTAAAGAAGGCAAAAAGATCGATGGCTTTACACCTGCTCAACGTTTCTTCCTGAACTGGGCACAGGTATGGCGCAACAATGCACTGCCACAGACTTCTGCTCAATTACTATTGACAGACTCTCACTCTCCTGGAGATGCACGTGCAAACTGTCCGCTGACTAACATCGACGCATGGTATGAAGCATTTAATGTTCAGCCTGGCGACAAGATGTATAAGGCAGAAGACAAGCGTACAAAAATCTGGTAGGATAAACTGCTATATTGATGTATGGTTAAATTGTTATTTGACTATTATAGAAAAAGGATGCTGAGTGATCAGCATCCTTTTTTGTTTATTACCCTTGTTTGAATTAAGGTATATAGATCAGGCCTTTGTAATCCCTGAACTGCTTGTATAATGTAAAATTCAGCAAACGCCATGTTTCAACAACATTGACAGAATACGTTAACGTGTGTACGTCTGAAGTAGTATGAACAGCCACTGAAACCGGTGTCCATTCACACCCGCTAATCAAACCACTCATACTAATGGAGGCACTCAACGGTATATAACGTTTTGTTTCTTTATCCTGTGTATAATTGAGCATTAACGTACGCTCATTAATCATTGTATTTTCTATTGATGTACTCAGTGAATTTATCGTGCCTTTATAGAGACTATCATTCGCTGATGCAAAGCTCCATATCTTCCCATCGTTTGTTGTCGTTTCCTTATTGCTATCCTGATTCATAAAAGAGAACATACCAATTACAAAAACAATGGTTGCAGCTTTCCCTAAATTGATCCGGATAAGTCTGACTGCTTTAAAACAGATGACTACAAAGAAAAGAAAGAGACTGATGTTTACTAATGCCCAAAGCAGTATCATACAAAGGATGGTTTAGGTATCTTAAAAATACACCTCTTTCGGTTATGTTACAACTAAGCTACCATTTGCCAGGTTAAGAGTGGGCCACTTTTTAAGTGCATACATAGTCCCAAAATATGTTTCTTAAAAGTGGTCCACTCTGGCGTATTTCCTAGAGAAGCACTGGACAACAGGCCTTAAGTGTTCGAAAGATTAAAAAGTCCCAGAGGGACGCCAGATTGGCAGTTAAATTATATCGCTACTAGCGCAGGCCTCCAGGCCTGTGCTTACTTATTACTACTCTTACCAAATTATATCGCCAGCTTTAGTAATCCATTTCTACCAGTCGCGTAATCAACAGCGCTACTGTATAACCATTCCTCGGCCGCAGACACAAACCCTGCGCGAACAGGGTTCTCATGTATATAATCGACCCGTTGATCATACATTGTATTTGTATCCAGAATAACAGGATGATTCTCATGCTGCCAAAATTGATACTTCAGGTTACTTTTATTACGCTTTCCATTTCTTTCAAACAACTCTAACAGCCATTTTCGCCTGCTTTCTGTGGGATTATTTATAACTGCATCAATTATTTTCATCGCGGTAAAACTTTTGATGTTTTTTATTACCATCCCCGGATCATTATCGTGTACAAATGAACAGATCATATGAAAATGATTGATCATAACAACCCAGCTATAGATTTGTAAGCCCTGGTTTCTTTGACAATACCGAAAGCTATCGAGCAGGATATCTTTATAGACATTTCGGGTAAAAATATCTACCCATTCTATTGTTGTAGCAGTAACAAAATAAACAGCTTCTTTATCGGAAAATTTATACTTAGCACTCATACTATTCTTGTGCCGACAATGGGGTTAGGTTTAGTAACAGAGAGGCACAGGCCGGGAGGCCTGCGCCAGTTTATGTACTTATACGTTTTGTAATTACAGCACTACCAATCTGGCGTCCCTCCGGGACTTTATTATTCCTTCGAACACTTATGGGCAGGAGGCCTGCGCCAGTCGAAGTTGTATGACTATGCTTTTTCTTCAAATACATTTCGCCATACCAATCCTGCTATAACAGCACCGATAATAGGAGCTACTATAAACAGCCACAATTGTGACAATGCTTTACCGCCTACAAACAATGCCGGCCCGATGCTACGTGCAGGGTTTACAGAGGTGTTGGTAACTGGGATGAGTGCGAGGTGAATGATAAATAAACTTAACCCGATAGCTAATCCTGCAAAGCCTGCAGGCGCTTTAGCAGATGTAGCGCCAATAATCACGATCAGGAACAGGAAGGTGAATACGGCTTCCCCTATAAACCCTGCTGCCAGGGAATAATGGTTAGGCGAAAGCTCTGCGTAGCCATTCACGGCGAGGCTGTTTTCCTGCATGGCGTATCCGCCTTCTATGCCATTGGCTATAACGTATATAACGCCGGCCGCGGCAATAGCGCCTAATACTTGTGCAACAATGTAGCCGAGAACGTTTTTGGCTTCGAAGCGTCCTGCGGCACATAGGCCGAGGGTAACAGCGGGATTGAGGTGGCAACCGGAAATGCTGCCGATGGCGTAGGCCATGGTGGTAACGGAGATGCCAAAGGCAAATGCTACTCCGAGCCAGCCGATATGAGCGCCGGCAAAAACAGCGCTGCCACAGCCAAACAATACAAGTGCAAATGTTCCGATGAACTCTGCGGTCATTTTTTTCATAGATCCTTTTTTAATGGTTAATACATATTTATTAAATGAACAAAGTGCTTATCGTAATAGTCATTTAATTGGATCGTACTAGTAAAAGAGACCAGGGTATGCTAGCAATTGGTAAGCAAAGAAAACATTTTTGCAGGAAATAAAAAAGGAGGCATTTCTGCCTCCCTTTTTCCTGTATAAGAAACCTGGTTATAAACGTTCAACAGCACGAAGCCATCTTTCCGGTATATCGTTGCTGGAGGCAATAACATAGTCACGGTGGCTGCAGGCAATGTATTTACCTTCAGGCAATTGCATCCACCAGCGTCCTGTACGTTTGCTTTGCAGAAAAGTAGATTCTATTTCCGCAAACACCAATTTAAACTCGTTGAATTCATCTGTATTATCCAGGGCTGCTTCCTGCTTTCCTTTATATACACCATCCATCAGGTACCACAGCATGTGGCTTATTTGCTTGGCAGTAAGCTCATAGGCGTCGCGATTGGGGATATAACCATATATGCCAATGGTGCTTACATTCGGGCTCATACCAGCATACTGCATCAGCGTGCATGCTTCCTCGCCATTTAGCCCGTTTGGCGTAAGATGGTTGGCTGGGGCATGGCTATATTGAATAGCGCTGATGTCAAAGCTGAACAGGTTTGCATTACGTATTACCGGTTCCATTTCGTCTATTTGTTCCTTCACTCTTCCCACACGAAAACAATCAAACCGCAAACGGTCTATTGTTTCCAGCATGTGCGGATGTACCATATAACTCTGGAAGGCGATGTGGTTATAATGTCTTACATAGTTAGGTTCACTTGTAAGCAGGTCTAATAAAAATTTCTCTTCGGGTATTACGCTATCAAAGTCCATGTCTATGCGTGCATCTACACACGCCATTTCAATGATCTTCTCGTCAGCAGCATATACATCGTACTGCGCCCTGGTGAGATCGTGAGAGCCCCCTAATATGACAACTTTTTTCCCATGAGATACAAGCTCTGAAACAACCGTACGCATAGCAGCATAACTATCCGCAAGCGATGCACCAGCCTTTACGTTGCCAACATCTACCAGGTTTACGTCTTTGTGCCAGTGATACAGGGCATAGAAGACTTTCCTGACAGCGTTTGGCGCAGGCGAAGAGCCCAGCCCACCGGCAGCACCACGGGCTTCGGCACATCCTACCAAAACAATATCCGCATCAGTAATATCCGGAAAATGATCCTCATATACGCCTATGTGTTTTCCCAGTTGCGTATCACGATATCCCTCATCGTCAGAAAGTTCATGTGTATTTACCGGCTCAAGAAAATCGATGATAGTTTCAATAGAAGACATTCAATGGATCGTTTGGCGCAAACTTACTAAAACTTCTATGTAGCTGCTATAGGTGTGTATAAGGCTTAGGGTGGTGGGTAAGTATTCCACGGACGTTGGTCGTCAATCGGGAGTCGTGAATCGTGAATACTATTAAGATTTCGAAACTCCTGTGTATATCCAGGTTCCCATTCCCGATTGACGATTCATGTCTGCCGATTGACGTTTCATGTCTCACGATTCACGTTTCTTTAACCAACCAGCGCTTTCCGTTGTTTATATTTGTAAGAATGCGTTTTTACCGGCAGATACTTTCCGTCTTGTCTTTGCTTTTGGTGCTTTCGGCAGCAATGGCACAGGCTTCTTTTTCCCTAACGGTGTCTGGTAAAAAAATATACAAGGACGAGGTGATACAGGCTACGTACACGGTACTTAATGGCGATAACATCTACAATTTCGAACCACCTGCTTTTACCGGCTGGAAGGTAGTGGAAGGTCCTGCTATATCGAATGCAAAGTCTGTTATTAACGGTGTGATGGAAACACGCGCCTCTTACATATACACCCTGGCACCGACACAGACAGGTACACTAACTGTACCCGCAGCAAGTATTACTGTACAAGGCAGGCGAATGCAATCCTACCCGGAAAAGATAACCGTACTGAACGAGAAGAACCCATTGGCAGGCAAGCAACCGACCCAGCCACAATTGCAGTCTTTATTTGGCGGGGACATGGGCTTGGGAGAAGGCTCCAGCCAGTTACCAACTTTAGGTAAAAATGAAAGTCCCGCACAAAAAATAAAGGATAACATGTTTGTGCGTATCACCACAAGCAAACAGTCTTGCTATGTTGGCGAGCCTGTATTGGTAACATACAAGTTGTACTCGGCCATAGACAGTAAATCATATACAACAAAACAACCAACGTTTTCCGGTTGCAGTGTAATAGAAATGACGCCTGATGAACTGGTGACAGACAGGGAAGAAATTCATGGTAAATTGTATAAGGTCTTTCTATTGAGAAAGGTGCAACTGGTGCCTTTACAGGCGGGTAATATGGCTTTGGATTTTGCGGAAGTAGAGACTGAAGCTACTTTCAACATGGCAGGAAACCAGCAACACGCGTATTCCCTCACGCTTAGAAACTCACCTGTCAGCATACACGTAAATCCTTTGCCGGAAAAGGGAAAACCGTCAACCTTTACCGGCTCTATCGGCCGTTTTACAATTGATGTACATGCCAGGGAGGCGAAGATACCTGCAGGTGAAAATGATACGATCCTGATTACGATAAGCGGGGAGGGAAACATACAGGACTTACTGATGCCGCCTGTACAATGGCCGGGAGAGATAGAGCATTTTGAAGCGTCTAATGATGATGATATAAATAAAGCAGCTTTCCCTGTGGCGGGCAGGAAGACTTTTCTTGTTCCTATTATTGCACACAAGGAAGGAAAGATTGAAATTCCCCCGGTGGCGTTTTCATTTTTTAATGCGCAAAAAGGAGTGTATGAAACAATCCATTCCAAGAGCATTCAATTGGAAGTAACGAAGGCACTAAGTAGTGTATTAAAAAGGGATTCTACTATTGTAACTAAAGATTTTACAACGCGCAAGTATATATGGATCGTCCCGGCGATAGCACTCGCGGTAATTACAATTGTACTTATAGGCAACAAGAGAGATAAGAAGAAACAACAAAAAAGCAGTGAGCCGATTCCTGTTCCCGCTAACACATCCTTGCCTGTTGCAGAAGAGGAACCTTTGTTGTTAACTAAGTTCGACTTTCACGCAGCATTGGACATCTTATCCAATATAGAAGATGATAAATTGTTCTATACAAAGGCTAAGGAGGTGCTGACGCAAGCCATGCAGGAACACCTGGTACTGCCTAATGTTTCTGATACAACTATTTTATTGAATAAGCTTAATAATACGAATCCTGCACTTGCAAAAGTGAGCAACAGGTTGCTGACCGAATGCAACCTGGGTATTTACTCTCCTGTTACGCAAGACAGGGAAAATATGATGGAGGAATTAAAGAATGCGATAGCGCAATTAATCGCCTGACTCTTCACGCAAAGACGCACAAGTGTCGCAAAGTCCGCAAAGAATACAGAGACAATCTCTGCGCAACTCTCCGTCCTCCCCTGCTCTGCGGTGAATCAAAATTCATTTTAATCACTATACTTATACCCTACTCCACGCACGGAATGAAAATGCGATGGATTACGACTGTCTTTTTCAAAATATTTTCTAAAGCTTAAAATAAAATTATCGATGGTACGTGTAGTCGGATAGACGTTGTATCCCCAAACAACCTGTAATATTTTTTCGCGGGGTACTACCTCATCTTTATTTTCTATCAGCAACTTTAAGAGCATCGCTTCTTTTTTGCTTAGTTGTACTGTTTTATCTTCCCACGTAGTTGCTTCCTGTGCTTTGAAGTCTATTTTATTACCGCCAAACTCGTACACGTCGCCAATGCTTTCTTTATCCTGTAGCTTCTTGTTTTTCTGAATTAATTTTTCAACGCGCAACAACAGTTCTTCGAGATTGAACGGCTTAGCCAGGTAATCATCTGCGCCTTTCTTTAAGCCTAACACTCTATCTGCACTTGAGCCTTTTGCGCTGAGGATCAATATGGGCATCTCCAGGTGATGTACGCGTATGCTTTCTGTAACACTAATTCCATCTAACTCCGGCAGCATGATGTCCATGATCACGAGATCGAAATATTCATTCTGTACAGCTTTTAATGCTTCTGTACCGGTAAATGCAGAGGTGATGGAATAACCTTCTATCTCCAGGTTCAGCTTTAGTGTCTCATGGAGATTTTCTTCATCCTCTACTAATAATATATTGCCTTTATTCTCTGTTGCCATAGTTTAAACCGATTGAAGGGTTACTGTAAAAATACTTCCTTGCGGCTTGTTATCATATACTTCTATCGAACCTTTGTGCGCCAGCGCTATTTTCTTGCAGAGGTATAGCCCCAACCCGGTCCCTTTTGCGGAGCGGGTGGATTCGTTGCCTATCCGATAGAATTTCTTAAAAATATTCTTTTTTTCATCCGCCGGAATGCCCGGCCCAAAGTCTTCCACACTTAATACTATTTTATCCTTCTCCCCTGCTGCTAACCTCACCGTAACAGGCCTTTCTTTAGGTGTGTACTTCACGGCATTCTCAACAAGGTTACTGATCAATAGTTGTAATAAGAGGTCTTCTCCGTTTATAACAATGTCTTGTTGTATTTCCCTGACAAAGTTACGCTGCGGATAGCGTTCTATGAACTCTTCCATTGACTTGCCTACAAGGCCGCTTAAATCAAGCTCCTGTTTATTTGCATTATACATTCTTGCTTCCAATTGGGACGACAAGAGTATGTTATTGCAAAGGGTATTCAGGCGGCTGGTTTCCAGCAAGGAGCTGGCAAGTAGCTTTTGCTGTTGCGCCTCATCCAGTTTTCTTTTCTGTACAGTTTCAATGTTCAGCTTTATAACAGAGATGGGCGTTTTTAGCTCATGCGTAACAGCCATCATAAAATTTTGTTGCTGATGGGACAGTAATATTTGCCTGCGGGTAGCACGATAGACAAATACGGCACCGAGCAATATGACAAGGAAGAAGATACTTCCTTCACCAATATACTGCGCATGTTTTCGCTTGCGTGCATCGTCTATCGAGGAGACTTTTTCATAGTAACCCGGCTCATCTTTTTTTAACTGTTCTACGCGATAAATAAACGTTTGCTCATTTTGCTTTTCCAGCGAAACGAACCAAAAGATGAGCGCCGTTATAATATACATAAGCAGGAACCAATACACCGTGGTTATGACGCTAAGCTTATGTTTCCTGAAGAGTAAACGCATAGAACAAAAGTACGAGGTACAAAGTACAAATAATGTACGATGTTAGATGTATGATGTGAGCGGGCTGTTGGTTACCGGTTATCCCGATTATTTTATATCATTGATATCCTAGTAAAATTTATTTACTTATTCAATTGTAAGCTTTCATTTGTCTACCGACGGTGTTACTTTTTGTCTTGATACAAAAAGTAACCAAAAAGATCAAGGCTGCAGAAAAGCAGTCTAAAAATTGCCTTGCCCACCGAAATCCATTGAACTCGCCGCTGACAGTATGAGTACGTAAGCTACTCCTGGCTCAAACAGTCCCAACAATACTGTTGGGACAGCTTTTCCGAGGCCGCACGTTTCCCGGAAAGACTAAAACAGGGAGCTCACCCGATTCACGTTTCACGATTCACGCCCCTCACAACTGACAACTCACCACTCACCTTCCGCCTCATTCCTTCACGCCATACTTGTTCATCAGTTTTAGCAGCACGCCGTTTGTCCAGCCAAAGCCATCCTGGGCGGGATACTCACCGCCGCCGGCTTCCACGTTCACATCTTCTACATTGTATTTTTCCACTAGTTTACCTGTTGCCTTGTACACTTTTATATTCAGTTGTATCCAGCGATCCGCTATTTTTTTAGCGAGATCGTTCGCGCCATAATTTTCAAGACCAATGATAGTGATCCATTGTAAAGGGGCCCAGCCATTCGGCGCATCCCATTGCTGTCCGCTATTCTTTAAGGTGGTAACGACGCCGCCCGCTTTTAAAAACTTATCTTCCACTACCTTGATTGCTCTCGCGCTGGTAGCCTTAGGTGGTATCATAAAAAAGTACGGCGTTATACCTGCTATTGTCATTTCATTGCTCAATTGCTTTGTGCTGGTTACATAGTCATAATACCAGCCATCAGCAGGATTATAGAGATATTTGTTGATCGCATTCTTGCGTTTGTTCGCTATTTGCGCATACAGGTTTGACTGCAATAGATTGCCGCTGCTTTTATACGCTTTGGATAAGGTCATTTCCAAATGATAGAGCAATGCGTTCAAATCTACAGGCACCAGGTTCGTGGTTTGTATTGTATTTAAGTGACTACCATCCGCAAACCAGCGTGTACTGAAATCCCATCCACTTTCCGCGCCGGAACGCAGATTGCGGTACAATGTTTTTGCACTGCCGCTATAGCCAATGGTCAGCATGGAGTCTTCATAATATGATTCCTGCCTTGGCACATCATCCAGGTCGTAATAGCGGTTCAGGACACTACCGTCTGGCATCCTGACTACGTGCTTTGCTCCACCTCTTTTATCCATCCAGTAGTTATATTCTCGTTGCAATGCCATTTGATATTGTGCATATACCTGTTGCCCTTTCTTTTCTGCAAGTAGGTCCACCATCAAGGCAAAGTAAGGCGGCTGTGAACGACTGAGATAATAGGACCGGTTACCGTTGGGTATGTGGCCATATTGCTGGATCATGTAGGTGAAGTTGTTCACGATGTTTTCCAGCAACGCATCTTCCCCGCTTTCCTGTAACCCTAACATCGTAAAATAAGAATCCCAATAATATACTTCTCTGAACCTGCCGCCCGGTACAATGTAAGGATAGGGCAGCGGCAGTAATGAACTTCCTTTTGCAGGCTTGTCAGGAGAGCGTTTTAGCTTCTCCCACAATTGTGTTATATGCGTAGTTACAGGTTGTGCTTTGTCCGAGGTATAGTTATCGGCGGAAGCAGGTGGCTCTGTGAAATTACCGGCAACAAATTCTTTGAGCGAAAAGCGTATGGCGCGGTTGCTTTTGATGTCTTTGTAAGACTGAACAATTTCTTTGGGATCACTCTTGGGCACACAGTCAACAAATGTCTTTCCATCTCTGAAAATGCGATTCATCTGCACATCGCGGAATAATACGCCGTATATTTTATCTGGGGGTTCTACATTGCCATATTGCGCGTGGACAATGGAGGATATAAATAGCAGGCACAGGAAAGAGAGTTTACGCATAGGTTATGGTTTTAGGTATTGTAAGTTAAGAAAAGATGGTGAATCGTCAATCGTGAGACGACGATCGTGAATGGGGCGCATTAAGAGATTTAGCTTTTGAGCATAAAAAAAGCTTAACAGATTATGTTAAGCTTTCTACTATTTTTTAGTTCCTTTCACAAAGTATGTCATTCACGATTACCGATTCACGGCTCACGCTACTGCTTCACTTTCTCCATCCTGATCCCTGCGGCCCATACATTTTGAAGTGGGTCTTCACGCATGATCTGGCGAACAATGAAAGAATATTTCCCTTTCTTCAATGTGTGCGGCACTTTGGAAAAGGCGATGCGATGATCATACATATCATCCATACCTGTACCAAGCCATTGCTGTCCGTTTGCCAATGCAAACTCACGCGTTACGGTGTATGTTGAATCAGGGTCTTTCACCTGGATATCTACCCAAATGTTTTTGTAGTGATAAGCATCGGAATGGCGCAATACAAAGAATGCCTGGTATGGATTGATGCTATCGGCTATTTCAAATGAAAAAGAAAGGCTGTCTGCACTACGCCAGGTATGATCGGGGAAGGATACTGTCCTTTCATAAACATCGATCGTGTTACATGCCTGAGCCACTATCATCAACAATGCAACTATTGCAATTACTTTCTTCATAACCTTTTATAACACGTTTAGCACTTGTTCTTTTGCTTTTTCCAACTCGTCTTTCATCAATACAACTGCTTTCTGCACTTCAGAATCGTATGCTTTAGAACCGGTGGTATTAATCTCCCTGCCTATTTCCTGCAAGATAAATGACAACTTCTTGCCTTTGCTGTTTTCTTTTTGTTTTATAATATCGCGGAAGTAATTGCAATGATTTTTAAGACGTACCTGTTCTTCGCTTATATCAATTTTCTCGATATAATAGATCAGCTCCTGTTCCAGCCTGTTAGGGTCATAGCTTTCTTTACCTACGTTATCTTCCAGTACTTTTACTAACCCTTCTTTTATTTTCACCCGGCGTGCAGGCTCTAATGAGGCAACTATTTCCTGCTGCGCTTCTATATTTTTGATGCGCGTCTGCAAATCAGCTTCCATTGATTTTCCTTCTTCCTGCCTGTGTTTCATCAGGTGGCCCAATGCTTCTTTCAGTATGGTCTGGAATTTTTCCCAATCCTGCTCCGTCAGCATTTCATTGGTAGGTGTAACTACTTCCGGCAGTTTCAATATGGTGCTAAGAATGTTATCTGTAGCAATGTTGAGTTCTTTTGCCAGTTCAGCGATCGGGTTGTAGTATGCCTTGATCAGTTCTGTGTTAATAGAAACCGGTTTGCTGGCGCCATTTTGTTTCAGGGTGATCACACACTCCACGCTACCTCTTTCGAGATAATCATTCAATATGCTTCTCACGTCTATTTCATAGGGCTTTAATATACCGGGAATAGTCAGTCGTAAATCGAACTGCTTACTATTGAGCGAACGCACTTCTACAAGGAAAGTCTTATCTCCAACTGTTTGCTCCGCCCGGCCAAAGCCTGTCATTGAGTATAGCATATATTACAAATTATAGGGCGCAATGTAACAAAATGTTTACCAAAACCAAAAGCGGGCTTAAAAAGAGGGGTTTCGCGCAAAGGCGCATAAGTATCGCAAAGGCCGCAAAGGAGACGCAAGACCTATAAGGTTTTTAAACCCTTATAGGTCTTCTAAGTAGCGATTCTTCAGTACAAGTGTGCGACGCAACGGAGGCAACATAGTAATTCTACTGTTGGGGCCATAATAAAAAAGCGGCCCGATGGGCCGCTTTGACACTGAAATAGCACTTTGCTTAAAACGATTATTGTATAGTATAAGTCTTGTTATACTCATCTACCGTAATGGTATAGGTTCCGGCGCTTACGGTAATGTTGGCATCACCCAGTTTGCCGGCTGCGCCGCCGTAGCTATAATCCCAGCTTCCTTTCTGTACAATGAATTTAATATCACCACTACCCAGGGTTACAGTTCCTTTCCATACGCCATTGCCCTGGTAGGTAAGTGGCGGGCGTTGCGCGTCTGTCTGTGTCGTTAGATTGTCCCAGCCGCCAACAGTAGCACTGCCAATCACGTATAATTTATCTGCCGATGTAAGCGTGTACTTCACATTGTTTACGTCTGTGCCATCCCATATTACGCGGTACCTTCCGGCTACAGCGATGTTAGGCATGTTCTCATTGTTAATGTCAAGCGTAGAGCCACTTGCACCATTGGAGCCGAATGTGTGCGGATCAGTTACGTCGGGGTTAGCACCACCATTGTTCCAATGATCTGCATCGATCATTTTCCAACCATCGGCTGTAAAGTCGTAGATAGCGAGGAATTTGTTATCGCCCAGGAATTTCATCTGAGCTGTAGGGAACACTTTTGAAGGATCCCAACCTACGTTCGTAACAGCCCCACCTACAAGTCCCATACGGCCGGCTTGTATATCATAAGTCATAGTTGTCCTGTTGATACAAATGCGATATACTCCGGCTGTGGATACTTTAACATTGCCACCGTTATCTGTAGTCAGTGATCCGGGTGTTGCACCTGTACCATACGCTACATCCCATGCGCGGCCTTGTGTGAATTTAAACTCTGCATTGGCGGGAAGATAGATGTAGGTGTAGTATTTATTGTTCACCAACCCCGCACGCATATCTCTTACCATTTCCGGTGCTGTAGCCGGTGTCCAGTCATTGCCATAACCTGAAGCGCTCTGGAAGCTACCGGCAATATAGATCCTTACTTCACGTAAGATCACTACATCGTTTATATAATCTGACTGCTGGCTCCAGGTGCCAGAAGTTGCCACTACTGTCCATTTTAAATTAGAGGGCAAGCTCAGGTTCGTTAGGCCATGTGCGCTCAATGAGTCGCTTATGCTTTTGTATAAAACGTTGGCAAATGAATCTACGCCACTGTTATTGGATGCGATTGTAAATAATGGTTTTGTAAAGTCCGGCGCTATCTCGTTACCGTTGCTATCCGTTTTCTTTTCTACAAACAATATTTTGTATTTGATAGCAGCTCCACCGGCAGCAGGCACTGACTTTGTCCATTTGAAGGCAATACTTTGTGTTGTGGAACCCGGGTCTATTGCAATGGGTGTTGCAGAAGATGCAGGTGCTAACAATACAAAGGGAGATGCTCCGTCTTTGAATCTTGAAATAGAAATATTGAAAACATTTTGCGCCAGCAATTGTGTGCTACCGTTGTCCGCTACCACGCTCCATATAAAATCTGTTTTAGCGCCGTCAGCAATACCTGCTGTTTTCAGCGCATCATCCAGTTGCTTATAGGTTACAGTCAGCTTAGTATCTTTTCCACCGTTGTTAGAGGGCAGTTTCACAATCGGTTTTGTAATGTCGCCGCCAGTCTTTAATGCCGCAACCCAGGTGTAAGTGGGCACAGTATGAAGGCCGGGTGTAGAGGCGTTCCATGTAATATCAATGGTGGTATTGGGTACTGCCGCATTCAACAGCAGCGTAGTACCTGATGCCGGGCCGATCAGTGTGAAGTTCACTAATCCTTCTCCTGTAGCATCATTCCCTGCCAGGTCTGGCTTCTTACAGGAAGCAAAGATGGCTGCAAGGATAAGTATGAGTATAGATAATTTTTTGGCTTGCATACGAATGGTTTGTAATTGTTATTTCATGGCAGTAAATGTCACAGTCGTTTCTGCAGAACTGACTGTTGTAGGATTACCACTTGTGTCCGGCAGTGTTCCGTTAAACTTATATTTAAACGAAGTGAGCTTATGCCCGGCAGTTGGAACAAAGTTGTCTGAAGGAATAATGGAGCCTGCCCATATTTGCGTTGCTACTACTTTTACTGCAATAGTAACAGGGTTCCCAACCTGGTTGCCATTTTCATCCAGTCCTGTGACAACAACATTTACCGGCGTCATACGCTGTCCATCCGTAGTTGTTGCAAGTGTTCTTTCATAATACATGGTTACGGCATCGGTTACATCTACTTTGGCAGGAAAGATGCGCATGAGCGATGGGGTAAACACAAGTGGATCGAAGAAGAATGGTTTAAAATCCGGTGTTTGTTTTGAACCATCTTTTGCTTTTACAAGAAAACCAAAGTCTTTCAGCTCACCAGGCGTTTGCTGAAAAAGCGTTGCACCTATAAATGTAAAGGACCATTTGTTTGTTCCGGCAGCTACCATCTTTGCCGCATCAGGCGAGTTGGTCCAACTGGTGTTTGTCGTTACACCATCTTTGGCTGTACCACCTGTTGTATTGCTAAAGATCCAGATGTAAGCTTCCGTTGCGCCAGCCAATGGCGTACCACTTACATCTACTGTAAGAGTTACCTGGTCGTTGGCGGTAAACGTTGCCGGGGAAAAGGTTACGTTCCCTGCTTTTGCATTACCCATGCAAACAGCAGCTATAATGATAATGAGCGTTACTATTTTTTTCATGAGTAATGAGTTTATTTTTTAGAAAATTCGTAGCTGTATGAAATCAATAATTTACCACTGGATGCATCTCTTTTTTGCGCAGCTATTTTCAACACAGGTGTTGTACTGCCTACAGGATAAGCGCCAAGCGTAACGCGTGCAGTGTCTGTTGCGTTTGCAAAGGTGAGCACTTGCGGATAGCTGGGATTATCTACACTCCAGTTGCCACTTGCCAGCCTGATGATCTTTGGTGAATTACCCGGCGTAGTGGTAAAAGTGGATGGCACGCCGTTGGTAAAGTTCAGTGTTAGTTTAAAATCTGTGTATGCAAATACACTTGTCAGGTCCATCGTTTGTATATTGATCGGGCCGTAATTAAACCCGTTGTTCTTTGCGTTCTCATCCGTCTGTATCACTTTAGTGATCTGCCATGTGCCGGCAAGAGAGGCCAATGCATTTACAGGCGTACCTACAGACTTATAGGAATCTGGCCTGCAGGCTTGCAACAGCACGGCGGCAAGCACAAACATGGTAATAAGGTGAATATTTTTTTTCATAATGAATTTTGTTTTTCTGTTAGAAACAACCGCCTTCAGGATTTAAAACAAATGGCGCATAGGCATCCTGCTCTCCTTTAGGGAACTGGAGTATAAAGCCATTACAATTCCACGGGGAGCCTCTTCTGTCTATATTTTGCCCTGTACGTACGCCAATCCTTTTTATCTCCTGTAGCCTGTTGCCTTCACCTATCATTTCCAGTTCTCTTTCTGTACGTACTGTACTGATCACGCCGGTAGCGGTAGCTGTTGGTGGCAAATTATTCGTTGTGCCGCCATAAGCTCTTGTCATAATATCATTGATGTCTGTAATAGCTACAGTAAGCGCAGCAGCATTAGACGTAGCTATTTCTGCACCTGCTTCTGCACGGATTAGCTTCATTTCTGTAAGATGGGTAATAGGCAGCTCCATGTAGTGTAGTCCATGTTGTATTTGGTCAGGACGTTGTACCCTGCCTGCAGCGTATTGCTATACCAGATCTTGCGCTTATCGTTTACACGGGATACTGCATTGTTGTAGTAGGCGTCTGTAAAGTTGCAGGTTGGCACAGCTTTATCAGAACGCCAGTTGCCGATCAGTTCTGTTCCTGGCTGGAAGTGGTTTACTTCGTTGGCAATTCTTAATATCGCTTCTTTTGTCAAGCCTACGGAGTAACGGCTTGTATAGTCTGCATCTAGCTGGAACTTACCGCTCTTGATGACCTGGTCAGCATATTTGTATGCGTTGGCAAAATCATTCATCTGGAAATATACTTTTGCCAAATATGCTTCTGCTATCCATTTGGATGCTGTATAAAACTTGCCGCTATTTGCATCTGGTGCCAGCAATGAATCTGCGGCTTTCAGATCAGCAATCACCTGGTCGTACACTTGCTTTACCGTAGCACGTTGCAATAATTCCTGCCCGGATTTTAAGCGTAATGGAATACCGTATTGACTATTGTCCGGAGAGTAGCCCCATGGTTGTGCAAACAAGCGTACTAATTCAAAGTGGGTCATACCTCTGAAGAACAAAGCCTGCCCTCTAAGATTATCTTTCTGTGTATTGGCTATACTTAAATTTTCCAATACCAGGTTAGCAGCATTGATGATCTTATATCCTTTCAGGTACATCGCATCACGGGTGGCACCGAAAATAGAGTTACGGCGTCCATAGATCTCAGCATAGTCACCGGTAAACTTATCACCTTTCAACTCATCAGCTAAGATGTCGCTAAGTACTTGCACACGGCCTCCCATAAAATCACCATCGCCGAGGTAGGTATAGATACCATTTGTAAACGACACAAGCCCGGCTTCATCTTTAAAGGCTTCTTCCTGGGTGATCTGGCCTTGTGGTGGCTTGTCAAAAAACTTAGAGCATGCAGACAATATTATTGTGAGGCAGGCTGCTATTATAAGTAGATTGTAATTTCTTTTCATAAACTTCTTTTTTTTCTTTTACTTAAAAGCTTACAGTAAGACCGAACACAACTGTCTTTTGCGTTGGTGCAGTCAGGTATGTAATGTTCGGGCTAAGGTTCCTGTCCTGTGCATTCTCAAAATCACGCGTGATCTCCGGATCGCCGCCAGGGAATTTAGAGAAGGTAAGCAGGTTGGTACCTGTTACAAACAGGCGCAGGTCTTTTAAAGGAAGTTTACCCAATGTACTTTTGGTAAAACGGTATGCGATTGTCATTTCTCTCAAACGCATGTAAGATGCACTGCGCAGGAACATGGTAGAGTTAAACTGATCCTCGCTCGGCACACCCGGATAGTCAGCAGCATCAGCAACCAGTTTCGGATACTTTGCATCGTCGCCCGGCCTTGTCCACCTGTCTAAGAAGTCTTTACGGAAATTCCAGAATTTTTTAGACACCCCAAGGAATTGGTATTTGGCGGAGTTCTCATAAATATTACCTCCGATAACAAAGCTGAACAATGCAGAGAAATCGAAGTTTTTATAACTAACCGCCGTATTAAAACCGCCTATATAATCCGGCATTACACTACCGGCATATACGCGGTTGTCTAATGAGAATGTTTTGGTTTGTTTACCATTTTTATCCAACCAGATAGGTAAGCCATCTGCAGCATCTACACCATAGTAGCGTACAAGATAGTTCACACCTATCGGCAGCCCTTTCACAATTCTTGTATCATTTGTACCACCACTAACGGCATCCGGTCCAAGTTCATACTCTAATACTTCATTCCTGTTTTTAGCAATATTGCCTCCAATACTCCACCTCACTTGCTTGTTATCTATTATCTTATAGTTTGCACTGAACTCAAGGCCTTCATTTAATATTTTACTGTTGCTTAGGTTGCGCCATATAGTTGGATAACCTGTTGATGGTTGAACCCCCGGCTGCAACAAAATATCTGTCGTTGCTTTATGATAATAGGCAACTTCACCTGTTAAGCGATTCCCCAACAATGCGAACTCCAAAGCGATGTCAACGTTGCGCATTGTTTCCCATTTCAGATCAGGGTTACCTGGTGCATTTAAATATAATGTAGGGTTACCATTGTAGTTATTGGAGCCTACGCGGTAGTTATCATAGTAAACGCCTGAAGGAATATTTGCGTTACCGACTACACCATAGCTGGCTCTCAGTTTAAGAAAATTGATCTCTTTGATCCCTTTCATAAACTCTTCGTCACTGATCGTCCATGCACCGGATATAGCAGGGAAGAAGCCATGTTTGTAGTTTGCGCCAAACTTAGATGAGCCATCTACCCTCGCAATCATTTGCAAAGAGTAGCGGTCTTTGTAGGTATAGTTTATTCTGCCAAATACACTACCGAACGTAAATTCTTCCTGTGACACTTCAGAGATACCCGGCACCGGGGCAGACTTCAACGAATCGCGCAGTTGCCTGTATGCAGAAGGATCTTGCCAAAATGGCTGGTTCATATCTTTTACAATAGATGCAGTATATCCTTTACGCTGGTAGTCCTGCATTTCTGTACCGGCCAGGAAATTGAACTTGTGGTCTTTTCCAGGGTTCCACAAATAGTTTGCGGTAAAGTTTGCAGTAATGTTTGATCCCCAATAGGGATTGCGGGAAGCTGTACCTGTTGTTTTATTTGAATAAAGCTTATTCCAGGTTGCTGTCTGAAACTCATCAGCAAATGAGTTGGTATATTCAATTGCGCCGTTTGCACGCAGGAAGAGATTTTTGATCGGTTGATATTCTAATCCCAATCCACCTAAGATCCTGCTATCAATTTCGCGGCGTTTGTTCTCATTCGTTTTAATTACGGGGTTTGTCAAGCCACTATAATAAGAACCGTCTGCATTGTACACCGGGAAGATTGGCAACGCGCTTGACATGGCATCACCTATACCACCATCCCATGCAGCAGGCACACGTTTGTTCACGCCACGATTGTATGCTGATGTTAAGGACACCTTCAGCTTATCTGTGATGTTATAGTCCATGTTCAACCTTGCAGCAAGGCGTGTATAAGCATTGCTTTTGATATAGCCTTTATCATCACTATACGTCAGGTTCGCAAATGTTTTTAATTTCTTTGTGCCTTGTGTCATAGACAAGGTGTGATCATTGATGAAGCCTGTACCAGTAAGCAAGTCCCACCAGTCCGTATTGTTCTGGCTGGCTTGTGCCCACGTTAGTGTACCTGGCAATGTAGCCTGTCCTGTATGGCCACTATTTACCCATGCTTCCTGTCTTAGTTGCAACCACTCAGGGCCGTTTACAAAATCAGGCTTTTTTGCATAGGTAGCCATACCCAGTTTATTGGAGTACGTAAAACTTGGTTTACCAGATTTACCGCGTTTGGTTGTAATGATAATTACACCATTTGCACCACGTGATCCATAGATGCCGGTTGCACCCGCATCTTTTAATATTTCAATAGATTCTATATCGTTTGGATTGATAGACGAAAGTGGGTTTTGGTTCATAGCACCACCATTGCTCCTGATAAACGGATCTGAAATAACAGGGATACCATCTACTACATACAACGGGTCGCCGGATGCAGAGATAGAGCCAATACCTCTTATACGGACAACCGAACCGGAACCAGCAAGACCATTACCTTGTATGATCTGTACGCCCGGCGCTTTGCCCTGCAATGCAGCTTCAAAGCTTGGCACAGGTGTGGCGCTGATCTGGTCTCCTTTTACTTTGGCAATAGCGCCCGTTACATCCCGTTTGCGTTGTACACCATAGCCAACTACTATGACCTCGCTTAGCGTTGGGTCTGTAGGTTCCAATGCTACCTGTACACCACCACTTCCTATGCTTACTTCGCGGGTGCTGTGACTAACAGATGAGATGATCAATTTTGTTACACCGGCAGATACTTTTAGGGTAAAGGTACCGTCAGCAGCCGTTTGCGTACCGGTAGTGCCTCCTTTTACAATTACAGATACACCATCCAGTGGTGCGCCGCTTTTTGCATCGGTTACTTTTCCGGAAACGATTTTGTCTTGCGCCTGTGCATGTAGGGATAGCAACAGTAGCGGCAACACAAATAGCCCTAGCAATCGTTTTAAATTCATAAGTGAGAGTTTTCTGTTTTATAGCTGTGTTACTGTTTATAACATCACCAGTATCTTTTGTGTCTGATGCGACTTGCCCGTTCTGATCGTTACGTAATAAAAACCACCGGACAGGTTACTAAGCATGTTGTTACTAATGGTTATAAATTCAGTATATGTGCCTTTGTTCCTGGAAGCATTCAGCATCTCTGCGGCCTTGCTTCCGTTTGCAGCGTACAATGCGATGCTCACATTTCCACTCTCTGGTACTGTATAGACCAGTCTTACCTGCTGCTTTTTGTTTATAACGTTCGGATATATCTTCAATGAGAGCGCTGTGGCCGAGTCAACCGGCGGTTGCGGCGGCACCACTTCTACAATGTTGTTCAGGTTGCGGGAGGTGAACACATAATATTCTCCGGGTGACAGGCTTACTGTTTGCGTAGCAGTAGTTATTTGCTTGATAGAGTCACTGAAGTAACTGTACCATTTGCCTGTAGCCGGAAATGTAACCGCAGCGGTTCTTGATATTACATCAAAATTACCTACGGCAAATATGTTAAGCGAATCGCTGGTAACGGTAAATGATTTCACCGGGCCGGATAAATCGCCACCGGTAATACCGGTTGTAAACGTACCCAGGTAGTTGGTTGTATTTCTTAGTTTAAACAGCTTCGCATACACGTTGTACAGCGCCTTTCTATCTGCATCATTATAGTAGTCCCATTTTACCGGTTTAGGCGCAGTTCGGCAATCATTGCTGATGCTACCATTTTCGCAGGTATTAATGGAGTAGTCATAGCCGAGCTCTCCAAACTGCCACAACATTTTTGGCCCCGGCATCAACGCCCAGATTGCGGTTGCCATTGCATTGCGCTGCAATGCCGTTTTTTTATCTTTTACTGTATAACTCCCTGATGCATTTCCAAACTGCAGGTTTTTATACATCAGTCTTTCTTCGTCATGGCTTTCCTGGTAAGCTATTAAGTATGGATTTGCCCAGCCGCGTTTTGAAGCAAGCGATCCATCAAAATTCCAGCCATCTGCAAAACCCATTGTGGCCTGGTTAAAATTGTAATTCATATTACCCCACAACAACATTCCGGCATTCGACAAGTCTTTCTCTTCATTGTTATCGCCCAGGTGTTCCAGTATGCAATAAGTATTTGTGTTTACAGATTGCATTTTAGTATAGATGCGTTTCCATATAGCCACTCTTGATGAGTCGTATGCTGTCCATGCGTTTACATCACAATTATTGCCATTGTTATCGCATGTTTGCTTTTGTGTAAATCCTTTTGACAGGTCAAAGCGGAAGCCATCGATCTTATATTTTGTTACCCAGTGTTCGAGAACGCGATCAACAAAATCTTTGGTTGCCTGGCTCTCATGGTTAAAATCATAGCCAACATTAAACGGATGTTTTGCCACGGGATTAAACCACGGACTGTTTGTTGCAGGGCGGCTGTTTGCAGCATCCCAATACAACTGCACCATTGGCGATTGCCCGAAAGAATGGTTCAATACTATATCCATTATTACGGCTATGCCTTGCCTGTGGCACTCATCTATAAACTGGCGCAGTGCAGTTTCCGTACCATAGGCTTTGTCCGGCGCAAAGTAGAATGATGGGTTATAGCCCCAGCTATTGTTGCCTTCAAATTCGTTGAATGGCATTACTTCTATCGCGTTTATGCCAAGACGTTTGAGATAAGACAATGTATCTTTTATTGTTTGCCAGTTCTGTGCGGCTACAAAATCACGCACGAGCAGCTCATAGATCACCAGGTTTCTTTTGTCCGGCCTTGCAAAATTTTGCACCTGCCAGTTATAGGCAGGCTTTGCAGTCTGCAATACGCTTACTATACCTGATGCTTTACCTGCCGGGTAAGCTTTCAGGTTTGGGTAAGTAGCAGCGGATATATATTGGTCATTCGCAGGGTCCAATATTTTCTCTGCATTATAATCCGCGACCTTCAAGGTATTATCTACATAGTACTGATAAGCATATTCTACACCGGAAGTAAGTTTTGTAATGCGCAGCCAAAAGCGGTTGCCATCCGGCGTTCTGTTCATCTGGTACGCTGCGGCATCTGTCCAGTTATTGAAATCACCAATAACACTTATCCTGTTCTTGCCCGGTGCATATAGCACCAGTGTTACAGATGTATCGCCCTGCTCATAGTTAATGCCGTCTTTTACATTAGCTGGAAGCGGTGCAACGTTTACATTATCATTTACGTTAAAGGAGATCGTATCATACTTCTTCGTGGTACCATTATCCGCTACAGCAACGATCTGCTGTGAACCAGCCGCTGCAATGGTTGCCACGGCTGTTAATGACGTTGCGTTGGATGCAGTCTGAACAGTATTGTTGTTGAATAAAATGCTGAGTGTAACAGGCGCACTCGCTTTGGCAGTAATATTAATTGTTTGCCCAGGCATCTTTGTTATTGTTTCCGGAACCGGCGTATATAAAGGCTGGCGTGCCGGTTCATCTATGCGCGTATAGAGGCCATTATCATACACAGGTACGTACATATCGCTGGCATCCACATTGCGCTGAACTTTATTTCCATCACCGCTACGAAACAGTACTGCAATCTTTAGTATTTTTTCATTCGCATTCGCAATACCAAAATAGCTGCGTAAACCTCCGTTGATGGTATAACTCCATTTGTTGTTACCTAACGATGTGCATTGTGCAGGCGCATTCGTTGTTCCCCATGTAAATTTTGAATATTTCCAGTCAGAAGAATTTGCACTTAAAGAAGTAATAACGCCTATATGAACATATACATCTGAAACCGGGCTGTAGTTTAATAATCCCTGGTTACCTTTTGAAGCATCCATTGTAATAGTAACTGCGCCGTTTGTCTCCTGCAAAAAATCAGGCGACCAGCTCAATAGCTGCGCATGCACAGATGCACCAGTAAATAATATGAAAAACGCAGTCAGTAATCGTTTCATATGTACAAGCAAAGCGGTAATAATTGTTATGGCATGTTACCGTTATGTATATGTGTATTTTTTACACAATTAAAAACAGCAACGTGATACAAATTTGTGTAATTTTTACACATTTCAATCAAAAGGGAGGACTTTTTTTTAGAATTTGTTAAAAATTTAAGGCGGAGGCATTTGGTGGGGAAACAGTGAAGGGATTTGCGCCATTGTTGAATTGCTACATGGCTATATTGTTAGAGGGTTGAATTGTTGTGACTAGCTCCAACAATTCAACCCTCTAACAATTAAACAATTTACTCATATAACGATATGGTAGTTCTACATCCTGATCTCTAAAAATCTATCCCTACCCAGCTTTTCTTGTTTTTTTCGTACTTCTGGAAGTTGAATTTATACAGGCGGCCCGGGCGGTGCGGTACATCATCTTCATACTCACCCGTGTCAATGAGAAAGTCCATAGCGAAGAATTTTTTGCGGAAGTTGCGCCTGTCCAGTTTTATGTCAAGAATGACTTCGTACAGGTTTTGCAATTCGCGCAGAGAAAATTTATCAGGCAACAGGTTGAACCCTAACGGGTGTTCCTGTATTCTTTTCTGCAACCATTTGTGGCAATAGTCCAGTATTTCTTTATGGTCAAATGCCATATCACCCAGGCTCTGGATACTATGCCAGTGCAATTCGTTATCCAGTATTTTCAATTGGTGATGTTCAATATTCAATAAGGAACAATAAGCAACAGTTAATACACGTCCACCGGGGTGGCGGCTTGGCTTACTAAAGGTTCTTACCTGCTCCAGGTACACGCCATCCATACCGGTACGGGTGCGTAATACACGGTCTGCAGCCTCATCCAGTTCTTCGTTATCGCCGGCGAAATCACCCAACAATGACCAGCTACCTTTAAATATTTCAAGGTCACTGCGAATGAGCAATACTTTCAATTCCGTACCGTCAAAACCAAAGATCACACAGTCTACAGTAATGGGAACTTTAGGATAAGAGGCAACTAACTTGGTTGCATCCTTGATCAGTTTGGCTTGTTGTGAAGTGCTCAGGTTGGTCTCCGCTTCTCTTTTCATACGGGCAAATGCTTAACGATTGGTGCCGAAAATACGAAAAAATGGAGATGTGAATGTGGGGGAAGTTGTTACATGGTTAAATTGCTTAATTGTTAGACTACGTGTTATAAAGGACAATTCGTGAATCGTGAGACGGCAATCGTGAATAAACTTCTACGCAACGTTTTGACTTCTCCGGCGCTGCGGCGAAATTTTCCAAAGTCACAAAGCCGTTTCACAAACAACGCGGAAGCGTGGACCACTTTACTGTGTTCACTTATTTATTCAATCTATGCTTCCCGAAAGTGGTCCACGCTTCCGCATTAGCATAACAATTTATCTATATATCCATTTAACAATTATCCTCTTCCCTACCTTTACAGCCATAAACACTAACCATGTATTCCGAGAAACAAACAAAGGATTTTCAACAACAGACGAAAACGTTTTTACAGGATATCGCGATCATTTCTGCAAGGGAAATAAATGTATTGCGTGATGTGCTGCGTTTTCACGAGCACCGCTATTATGTGATGAATGATCCTTTGCTGGCGGACTATGAATATGACCAGCTTTTTAAACAACTGGAAAAACTGGAAAAGGAAGACCCTTCCCTGGTTACGCCAGACTCTCCCACACAGCGTGTAGGTAGCAGCCTGAACCAAAACTTCACTACGGTACAACATCTTGTACCGATGCTTAGCCTGGATAATAGCTACAATGCGGAAGACCTGATAGACTTTGACCGTAAAGCAAAGGAACTGACGGGACTGGATGTGATTGAATATTGCATTGAACCAAAATTCGACGGGGCCAGCATTTCCCTGATATATGAAAATGATATGCTGACGCGCGGCGCAACGCGCGGCGATGGTGTGGAGGGGGAAGACATCACTACCAATATTAAACAAATACGTTCGATCCCGCTTTCTGCACCATTTTCAAAATACGGTGTGCAACAGATAGAAATACGTGGTGAAATATTGATGAGCAAATCGGCTTTTGCAAAATACAATGAGGGTCTGGCGGAGCAAGGTTTACCGCCATTAGCCAATCCCCGCAATGCAGCCAGCGGCAGCCTGCGTATGAAAGATCCTAAAGAAGTAGGCAGAAGAAACCTCGAAGCATTTTTATATCATGTAAGTTATTATAGCGACGACAAAAGAAAGCCTGCAGCAGAACGAATAGAGGAGCCGCACGATGCAGACCTGCAGGACGAAAAATTATTGCAAACGCATGCGGGTTCATTAAAGCTTTTGTGGGATTGCGGTTTCCGTTCGCCGCAAAAAGAAAAGAAAGTGGTGAAAGGCATAGATGAAGTAATTAAGCACGTTTCTGATTTTGAAGCAATGCGCGATGATCTTCCTTACGAGATTGACGGCATGGTAGTGAAAGTAAATGACTTTGCTTTACAGGACCAGATGGGTATGACTACACACCATCCCAGATGGGCAATTGCTTATAAGTTCAAAGCAAGACAGGCTACAACAAAACTGCGGGCAGTAGAGTTCCAGGTGGGCAGAACCGGCGCAGTAACACCTGTGGCAAAACTAGACCCGGTACATATAGGTGGCGTTACGGTATCCAGCATATCCATACACAACGAGGATTATATCAAAGAAAAAGACCTGAAGATTGGTGATAGTGTATTAATTGAGCGTGCCGGAGATGTAATACCACAGATCGTAAAATCATTGCCGGATGCAAGAGACGGGCAGGAACAAAATATTGATTTTCCTAAAAGCTGTCCTGTTTGTAAAAGTGAATTATATAAAGAGGAAGGCGAAGCCGTTTGGCGTTGCATCAATATAGAATGTCCTGCACAGGTAGTGGAGCGCATTATACATTTTGTGAGCAAGGATGCGATGGATATTAAAAGCTTTGGCGAGGCTAACGTGCGCAAGTTTTATGAACTGGGTTTACTGAAAGATATTCCGGGCATTTACGAATTAGATTTCAGCAAGATCAGCGAGTTGGAAGGTTTCGGCAAGAAGTCGATCGATAACTTACAAGCTGCCATAGAAGCATCTAAGCAACAACCATTACATCGTCTCGTGTATGCACTGGGTATCCGTTATGTGGGTGAAACAACAGCCAAAACACTGGCTAATGCTATTTCCGACTTGTTTGAACTGGAAACGAAAACAGAAGAAGACTTGCAACAGTTAGAAGACATAGGCGTGAAGGTTGCACAAAGCGTTTACAAGTTTTTCAGTAACGCGCAGAATATAGAAATGCTAAAGCATTTGCAGCAACTGGGCTTAAACTTTACGAATACCAAGAAGCAAACTGCAACAGGAACAGATACATTGCAAGGTCAAACTTTCCTGTTTACCGGATCGCTTACTAAACTGAAACGTAGCGATGCGGAAGCAATGGTGGAGGAGCATGGCGGTAAAATACTCTCCGGTGTAAGTAGTAAGCTAAACTACCTTGTGGTGGGTGAGGATGCGGGTAGTAAATTAGAAAAGGCCAAAAAGATCAACACTGTTAAGATCATTACCGAGGATGAGTTTATCACTCTTATCGGTTAAGACCAGGCAGAAAACGTACAAAGTATGAATGATGTTTATATCATTGTAGCTTTTATAGTTGTTTTTATTTTCCTGGTTATACGTGGCAAACGGAAACAACGGCAAAAGAAGGTAGAGGCGTTAAAACAGAACTGGGGTAAGCCTAAGAACGATTATCTCAATTTTGATGCGATAGAGCGTTATGCAAGATTGAAAACGCAAAGCATCTTCCATACTATATCTGAGCAAACAAAAGCAGACATCAATTTTTATGAGTTGTTTGCTTTTGTAGACCGCACTACCAGCAAGATCGGGCAGCAATATTTGTTTGATAAGTTATCCAAACCATCCAACAATTTGTCAGCATTGAAGGGGTCCGACCAACACGCGGATTTTTTCAGGGAGCATAAAACTGTAAGAGAAAAAGCTCAATTACAATTACTGCAACTGGACAGGCCGGGCACTTATCATGTAGCGTCCTTACTTACAACTAAAGTTTTTACACGGCCAAAGTGGTACCCGTTAACTATTTTCAGTTCTCTTTTATTAGTCGGCCTGCTTCTTTTCTCTATTCAATACCCGGTACTCCTGATCGTTGCGTTAATTCCGGCAACAGCAAATATGCTGTTTCATTTATGGAACAAGAACAATACGCTGCAATTTATACAAGCCTTTCCTGAGCTGAATAAAATGATCTACACATCGGCTGAGTTGCAACAGATGCACTTGCCTATAACAGATGATGGCATACAGGAAAGTATTAAATCAATGCGTTCTTTTCAGCGTAAGCTTCGTTTACTGGGTTTTAGCAATGCACGAATAGGCGACGACATGTCTATGGTGCTGATGTATGCACTTGAAGTGATCAAAGGCTTTTTCTTAATAGAACTACATGCGTTCTTTAGCATAGTAAAAGATATAGAAGGAAAACAACTATCCATACAGCATTTATTCAGCTATGTGGGTAGTATTGACACAGCTATTTCTATTGCATCGCTTCGCGATGGAGACCGCATTACATGCAAACCTGTTTTTCTTCAGCCTGAAAAGAAAATACAATTCGCAAAGCTTACTCATCCGCTGATTGCAGATTGTGTAACAAATGATTTGAAGCTCGAAGGAAAAAGCGCGTTGATCACCGGGTCTAATATGTCTGGTAAAACAACGTTTCTCAGAACCATTTGTATCAATGCACTGTTAGCGCAAACATTATACACTTGCTTCGCAGAAAAATATGAAGCACCTTTTTTCAAATTACTTTCCTCTGTTAACATTGAAGATGATTTGCTGGAAGGCAAAAGCTATTTCTTTGAGGAAGCACGCGTAATAGAATCGCTTATCCAATCCGTACAGCCGGATACTGTGAATCTTTTTGTGATGGATGAAGTATTCAAGGGCACTAATACCATAGAGCGCATTGCCGCTGCAAAGGCTGTTTTATCTTATCTGAACCAATATAAAAATATTGTGTTTGTTGCTACGCACGACCTGGAACTGGCAGACTTGCTAAAGGATCAATATAACCTCTATCATTTTGTAGAATCTATACAAGATGACCAGTTGCATTTCGATTACAAGTTAAAAGAAGGACAATTGCAGACAAAGAATGCAATTAAGATACTCGCGTTACTGAAATTTCCGGAAGAGATTATAAAAGACGCGAAGGAAGTCAGCAGTCAACTTAGTCAGTAAGTCATTTGTCATAGGGTCAATAATGACCTATGACTTTTTGGCTAATGACTATTCTCTATAGTGAAACTCCCCGTCCTCTGCGGCTCCGCGGTAAATCTTCCGCTGCGTTTTTTTGCAAGAAATCTTTTTATTAATTAAACGTGAAGCCGCGCTGCTCCTAACCTGCGTTAGTTTTAATTTGTTTACATTGCTGCGCCAAAACGGTTCGCAGAAATCCAAAAACACGTTTATTTGCATGCTGATTTGGCTAACAGAGCTGAATTTGTTTTAAGTTTCAAAGTTTCACACAGTTTCAGGGTTTCATTCTTCTAACATACGATCAAACCCTCTCATGAAACTTGTAAACGTTGATACTTATGAAACTATAAAAATTACTTTATTCTAAAAAACAGTAAATAGAAAGAACCATGAGTTACATTACAGATGTCCATGCCCGCCAGATACTGGACAGCCGCGGAAATCCTACAGTAGAAGTTGACGTAATTACAGAAAATGGCCACATGGGCCGTGCTGCAGTACCAAGCGGTGCTTCTACAGGCATACACGAAGCGGTAGAATTACGTGATAATGATAAGGCTGTTTATGCAGGCAAAGGCGTGTTGAAAGCTGTTGCAAATGTAAATGACATTATAGCTGAACAAATTATTGGCTGGCCTGTAAATGACCAGGTTGGTCTTGATAAAAAATTATTGGAACTGGACGGCACTGAAAACAAAGGCAAACTGGGCGCTAACGCTACATTGGCTGTATCTATGGCTGTAGCTAAAGCTGCTGCGCTGGAAAGCAACCTGCCACTGTTCCGTTACCTGGGTGGTGTAAATGGTACTACTTTACCAATGCCGCTGATGAACATTCTGAATGGTGGTGTTCACGCAGATAACAAGATCGATTACCAGGAATATATGATCGTACCGGTAGGTGCAAGCTCTTTCAGCGAAGGTCTTCGCTGGGGTGTTGAGATCTTCCACCAACTGAAATCTGTATTGAAGAAAAAAGGTTACAGCACAAACGTAGGTGACGAAGGTGGTTTTGCTCCTGATATCCAGAGCAACGAAGAAGCTATCGAAACTGTATTGCAGGCTATCGAAGCAGCTGGCTACAAAGCCGGAGAGCAGATCGGTATTGCACTGGATGCTGCAAGCAGCGAAATGTACAAAGACGGTAAATACAAATTCTATAAGAGCTCAGGTAAAGAGATCAGCAGCGATGAAATGGTTGCTTATTGGACTGAGTGGGTAAACAAATATCCGATCATCTCTATCGAAGACGGCATGGCTGAAGAAGACTGGGATGGCTGGAAAAAACTGACTGACGCTATCGGTCACAAAGTACAGTTAGTAGGTGATGACCTGTTTGTAACAAACACTAAGATCTTACAACGTGGTATTGATTCCGGTACTGCTAACAGCATCCTAATCAAAGTAAACCAGATCGGCACTATTACAGAAACGATCAATGCGGTGCAACTGGCACAACAAAGCGGTTATACAACTATCATGAGCCACAGAAGCGGTGAAACAGAAGATACTACAATCGCTGACCTGGCTGTAGCGCTGAACTGCGGACAGATCAAAACCGGCTCTGCAAGCCGTACAGACCGCATGGCTAAATACAACCAGCTTATCCGTATTGAGGAACTGTTGGGTGAAAATGCGTTCTATCCTAAAGGAAAGATCAAATTTGGCAAATAAGAAATTGACAGGTTTATAGCTTTATAAGGTATATAGGGTTGATAAAGTATTTCATTATCAATCTTATATACCTTATCTGCTTTAGAGACCTTATGTACTTCCCCTTTTTTTCCTACTTTTGGCCCATCATCATTTTTCATGAAAAGGATAACAGGCATTCTAAAAATTGTTGGAAACAAATACCTGCTGGCTACAGCAGTTTTTGCCGTTTTTATTTTATTCTTCGATAAAAATGATATTTTTACACAACTGGAGAGAAAAAAACAGGTAAAAGAACTGGAAGCCAGCAAACAGTTTTACCAGGACGGAATAGAAAAAACCAAACGACAACTAACTGATCTTCAGAACAATCCAGCCGCATTAGAGAAGTACGCCCGCGAAAACTATTATATGAAACGTACCAATGAAGATGTGTTTATAGTAGATGCCCAACCAGCACCTGCTTCCAAAAAATAAGATAAAAGTAATTCTGCCTTGCGGAAAAACTTATAGTCTTATGCAATATCCTTGAAGAATCAATCGTTTGTAAACAAGATTTTTACACGTTTCGATTTTGATTCGCTATGTCTGATTGTACTACCGAAAACTTACTGCTTTACCTATATGGTGAGCTAACACAGGAAGAGAATGAAATTGTAGAAGGACAGCTTAAAGAAAACTGGAGCTTACGAGAGAAGCTACAGGTTTTAAAAGAAGCAGGTAACCGTCTTGACAATACCCGTCTCTTGTCCCCACGTCAACATACTGTGCAGGAAATAATGCATTACGCAGCAAGAAAAGTGTCAATAGCATCGTAGGAAGGACAAAGTACGAGGTACTAAGTACGAACCATGTACGATGTTAGATGTATGCTGTAATACAGCAAAGCGCTTGTATAGTTACCAGATAGCGCTTATCGCAAGCCATTTTAAGGCTTTCACTATTGACTACTCACTATTCACAACTGACCATTCTCCACTCACATTTTCGTATTTTCGTCATTCCACTATGACACGAAAAGAAAAGTTTAAAGCGGTCCTTGCTTTTTTTCAGGAACACATTCCAGAGGCTGAAACAGAGTTATTCTACGATAATCCATACCAGTTATTGGTAGCCGTTATACTTTCTGCACAGTGTACAGATAAGCGGGTAAATATGACCACGCCTGCTATCTTCAAAGAATATCCCAATCCGCAAAAATTGGCTGATGCGACATTTGACGATCTTTTCCCGCTGATCAGAAGCATCTCTTACCCGAATAATAAGACTAAGCACCTGATAGGGATGGCGCAAATGCTGATGGAGAAATTCGGAGGCGAAGTGCCCATGACAGTTGATGAGTTAATACAATTACCCGGCGTAGGCAGGAAGACGGCCAACGTTATTACGTCAGTTATTGATGAGCAACCCAATATGGCGGTAGATACGCATGTATTCCGCGTATCGCACAGGCTGGGACTTACAACAACTACTGCTACCACTCCCCTGGCTGTAGAGAAACAACTGGTCCAATACATTCCTACAGAACTGATACATAAAGCGCATCATTGGCTCATTTTACATGGCCGGTATGTTTGTATTGCACGCAATCCTCATTGTGATGAATGTGGGCTGAAAGACCTGTGCAATTACTATAAAAAGAAAAAATAACCCGGTAACTATTCCGATAGCGGGAGTATTTTTCTACCTTGCCCCCAATCCTTTAAAGAAACTACCAACCAAAATGAAACTGCCCTTCGCCTTTCTACTGGCGTGCACCGCTATGACGGCAACCCATGCACAGCCTTTTAAGTATGTTTACAAAGAGCATAAACTATATACAGAAGTAGGTGCTTTTGCCGGATTGATGAAAGCACAAACAGACCTTACTGCGGGTTTTACTAAATCTGCCAGCTTCAATAGTGGCGCCTATATTGGTGTATTGTATAAGCATTTAATTGGCGCACGGCTGGAGTATACAAAGGGTGAGGTGCGCGAGGCAGATACCCTTAACAATAACATGCAGTTCAAGATCAGGAATCTGAATTATCGTTCCAGTATAGAAGAGTATAGCTTCCTTACAGAATTTCACTTCCTGGCGTTAAACCGTTCATGGCTAGAAGAGCCATTAAAAGTGTCTCCTTACCTGATGCTTGGTGTAGGTTATTACCGTTTCAATCCTCAAACGTATTACAGGGGATATTGGTATGACTTGCAGCCACTGAGAACGGAAGGGCAAGGCTTCGCTGAGTATCCTGCGCGAGAACCATATAAGCTAAAGCAGTTCAACATTCCCTTTGGTATTGGTATGCGCGTAGAAATCTGTAAAGAAGTTTCCTTCAGGCTGGAGTTTATTTACCGTTATCTCTTCACCGATTACCTGGATGACGTAAGTACCACCTATATCGATCCCACATTGTTTGACCGCTATTTGTCTTCTGACAATGCCGAGCTTGCTAAAAATGTCTTTAAGCGCAGGTGGCGCCCGGGAGGTAGTTATCAGACAGGCGAAAAACGTGGCGGCAATAAAACAAATGATGCCTACTATACATTGAATATGAAGTTCTGTGTAAATATAGGCAGGGAAAAGAGTAATCCTTATAGAAAATAAATTCGCCACAAAGGCCAACGCTCTTAAATTAAGAAGCTAACCACAAAGATCACAAGGCTATTTCACAAAGTACACAAAGGGAAGCCCTTGTGTACCTCGTGTTACCATTGTGAGCCTTGTGGTTAACTTAATGACATTGCACTAAGGCGCAAAGACAGGAAGAGACACTAAGACAGAAAGGAACCCTGGCGTTCCTTTCTGTCTTAGTGTCTTGGTGGCCCTTACTTCAGTAAGATTCCATCCGGTATATCAAACACTTTTACTTCGCTGATAAGCGGTGTTGCTTTTGACCCTGTAATGTTAATCGTTATACTTTTCACTGTTTCCGCAGAGAAAGTAAGAATGCGTTTGCGCCCGATAGTTGTGCCATCTATTGTTTTCTTTTCTCCACTGGCCAGTTGCAGTTCTATTTTAAAAGATTGTACACGTTGCCCCATCTGAACAGGTTCTTCCAGTTGAATGCAGTTCACGCGCACAGCATTTGTAAACGCAAGCCAGATTCCCTTATCCGCAACAACGTATGTCGGTTTATTATCTGCCAATAATTGTGTTGGCTTACCTGCTACTTGTACGCTCGTCGTTTTATCTGCTAACAACGAGTGCGCAAACGCCTTATCACGCATTTGTTTAAACCCCACCAAAGCAGCAGAATCATATTCAGTAAAAAGCCCTCTTCTGTCTGGCGGTACATTCAGCAGCAACGCTGCGTTCCTGCCTACAGATTTCAGGTACAGATCAAACAACTGTTGCGGCGTCTTTACTTTCGCATCTTCTTCTTTATGATAAAACCATCCTGGCCTGATGCTCACATCGCACTCTGCCTGTATCCAGTTTTTGCCATATACATTTCCCTGGTTCAGCGTATCATTTTCCGGCGCACCATGTCCACGTTTAAAACCAGCAGTATCAAGTAAACTCCAGTTCGTCGCACCTGCTACCCCCTTCTCATTTCCTACCCATCTTATGTCCGGACCTATGTCGCTAAACACAGCCGTTTTCGGCGCAATAGCTCGAATTGTTTCCTGGAATTTTTTCCAGTCATATTCCTGTTTCTTACCATTAGGCCCTTCTCCATTTGCACCATCCCACCAGAATTCAAAGTATGGGCCGTAGCGGCTTACAACCTCCTTCATCATATTGATGAATACTTCATTGTAAGCCTCAGTGCCATAGGTCGGATGATTCCTGTCCCACGGTGATAGATAAACACCCATTTTTAATCCATACTCCTTACAAGCCTCATTCAATTCCTTCAGCACATCGCCCTTACCATCTTTCCATTTACTCTCGCGTACAGTATGTTTTGAATATTTACTTGGCCAGAGGCAAAATCCATCGTGGTGTTTTGCTGTGATGATTATTCCTTTTGCACCCGCAGCTTTGGCAATGCGGCACCACTGCCTGCAATCCAGTTGAGAAGGATTGAACACTTCTTCATGTTCTGTTCCTTTACCCCATTCCAGGTCCGTGAATGTATTAGGACCAAAGTGTGCGAATAAATAAAATTCAAGATCAGCCCACTCCTGTTGCCGTGGAGATGGCAATGGCGGCAGCGGCTTTACATCTTGTGCATTCGCCTGTACCACACATGCAGCCAGGCAGGCAAGCAATAATTTTTTCATAAGCTATTTCATTATTCTTTTATCTTTTAAAAGATTCGGAACAGTCAGTTCCAGCAACCATCCTTTTCCTTTAGTAACAGGAATATTTTCACCCAGGTCAAATGTCTTTCCTTCCTGGAAACCTTTGATAGCCGGCGCTATAATCTTTGTTGTTGCTGGCGCTACACCTAGTTTAGCCCAATCTATCTGCAATTGCACATTGGTATCTTCAGCAGCCCAGCTAGCAAGAGCGATCAGCAATTTCCCATTGTTCTTATACACAGTAGCCAGCACTTTGCTATTGTTTGTTTTTACCGGGCAGTTCGGGCTCCAGTAGCCGATCAGTTGTGAGCCTTCTATGCCAAAACGTTTCCATACTTCCCACAACGGGCGAGGATCATTTACATCTGTCCATCCCAACCTGTTCGTCATGCCATAGATCATACCTCTCCATGGGTTGCCGCCATTTTGCAACATCTCTCCCATCAGGCCAAACGGAATGCCGCTCACTTCTGTCAGGAAGAAATCAGGCCCGTTGTTTTCGTAATCAAAATATTCACCAAACCACAACCTATTCAGGTAAGGAAAGTGTTCGAGATAGAGAATTGCGCTGTTGTTAAAACCATCACTTTTGTTGTATTGGTTGGCAGAGTGCAGGTCTATAATACCCGGGTGTCCGTCTTGCGTCAGCACACGTTTAATACGCTTCATAGTAACACGGTCAAATGCCACGTCATCCAGGTAAATACCATCAATGCCAATATTCTTTGTAAGCCAATTCATGCCTTCCACATAGTAGTTGTGCCAACGGTTCATACCACTGTTGATGATTGCAGCATCTTTGATCTCTGGCACAAACCACGCAGCAATATAATCGCTGTCCAAATGCTCCTGTAACCAGCGGTAACCACCACCTTTACCCGGAGAATACACTTCATGTTCCAGGCTGCGCAATGCAGGTAACTCATACGCGTGGTTAGATAATTCACGTACTGTATTGTAGATCTTTACTTTCAACCCTTTCCTGTGCGCTTCATCTATATACGCTTTCATTTTTTTGTATTCAATGAAAGGATAGTTGATCCATGGATTGATCGGTGTAGCATGGTGAATGTTTACAACCGTTGCACCCGTTGCAGCAATCGTATCAAGATTATTATACTTATGATAGAAGCGGTTGCTCCACTGGAAGTCTGTATTTAAAATATGAAATGGTGTAATGAGTAAACTGAAGTTGTAATACAATACATCGCCTTTCTTCATTGCACGTGGCCCGGTGTAGTTATTCGCCAGCATAGATTTTCCTTTAATGCCGACAGTTATTCCGCCTTTTCCGCCATTGCTCCACGATGCTGGTTCTACCAATGGTTTCTGCAAATAGAAATTTGTATTGAGCGGGCGCGTGTAATGCTCATCATACAATTGATAGTACAATCCTGCATTTACATCGCCGATCCATACAGCATCCTGGTTTTTCTCTTTTACATTCCATTTCCAGTCTACCTGCTCAGGGCGCAAGCCGCCTTTCTGTCCCAGCCCCATCATATAATTTGCAATAGCTGGCATAAAGGCAAAATGGAAGGTCACATCTTTAAACGCAATATCTTCCAGGGCAGTTACCTTAATAGTAAATTTTGCAAACCCATCAAACTCTAAAGAGCCATCCACATCCATCTGTAAAGAATCTGTACTATTCACGGCTTTCCATGCAACAGTACCAGCTTCTTTTTTAGTGAATTGCATATCACTCTTCGTCCACTTTACATCTTTGCCATTTGATGCTTTTACAAAATGAAAATGAATGCCTTCATATAACAAGTTGGTTGCAGTATCTGCATACGCTGTCATTTCAGGCGTGAAGAATGTTTGTATCTGCTTTGGTAAACCATCTTTATTCACTTCTACTTTCCTGCCCAATAAGCTGATCACATTATCTTTTACTTCCAATGGTGTATAAGGCGCTACTACTGTATTTTCCTGTGCTAATGTAGAATTCAGCCAAGGCAATCTTGTTTGTAACCACGGCTCGTTGATGCCTCCATCTTTTGCAATTTCATTTTGCACAGTCAGGCGTACATTAATATCAGTCGATTGACCGTTTGCCGTTACGGTAGCTTTGCCTGTATAAATACCGGGCTTAGCGCTCTCTGCCACAGCTATTACGTTCCACAAAGCCTGTATGTCCTGCTGATGTACGTTTACTGTTTTGGCAAATGGTTTGGCATCATACGTAACACCATTTGTATTAATACAGGTAATATCCTTAGCTGCTATCACGCCTCCATTACTTTTCAGATCGGAAAAGCGCACCTGTACATTCTGCAGGTCTTGCAAGGCAAATACTCCTATCTGCCATGCATAATTTTCTCCGCGCTTAGCTGTGCCTGAAAATGTATTTCCTGCATTATTCTTTATCCACCTGTACGGCAGGTCATGTTGCATCCGTATTGGCATTGTCCTGTCTTCCGGGAACAGTACGAATGCTTTTCCTGCATTTGTAGCTGCAATCTTTTTTGTTTCAGCCGCAGTAGCAATAATTTCCATTGGGGTAAAGGCATTGAACGTATCTACTGCCTGTATCTCTTTCACTGTTGCCGCTATCGCCCCTCCCGCTTTCACTTTATCAAGCCATAGTTGCGAAGCCGTTGTATCGGCCTTCAAATAAACGCCTTTGGGATAATTGTTACGCCCCTCATTTTTAGAAGGCAGGTAATACACGTAATAAGTGCCTTTGCCGGATACCGGCTCAAAGAATATATCTCCACTCTCACGGCTAACATTTGCAGCAGCGGCATTCAATATTCGCCGCTTTGTTGTGGCGTCTTCTATTATAATTCTTTTGGCAGACGGATTATTGTCTCTTCTCCGCCACTCAATGTGGGCTTTAGCCACAGGTGCATTTCCTGCTACAGTTAGCACTACACGGTGATCACCAAGAGAATCTGTGTTCCATGGCTGCGTGGCAACTGTGTGTTTAATGTCCTGGGCATATAGTGCAGGCGCTATTGTAACTACTGCAATGGCTGTAAGGGCTAACGAGAATGGTTTGGATAACATAAGCGATAAATGATAAATGCTGCTGATGCAGTTTCAAAAAGGTTACAGGTTTCAACGTTTCATTTTGAAACTTGTAAACTTTTGAAACATTGAAACCTGTATCAGTGGCAATGAATAACAGGTTCAATATTACATTATATCAGGCTTTCATAAAACTCGATTTACGCAATCGATGGATAAAATCAGGAATGAGATCTAAGGCATAAGGCCGAAGGCTAAATACCATACTTTTTTGATCAATTTACTGACAATTCGAGAAATGCCCCTTCAACCTTACACCTTATCTCCCACACCTTAAACCCTATACCTCTGTCAGGTTCCGTTTTTAGGAACAAAACAATTCAACAATACAGCAATTCAGCCATTTTACACTTATCATCCCTACCTTTGCGGCATTAAATTTTGTCGTATGGATTATCGTATAGAAAAAGACACAATGGGTGAGGTAAAAGTTCCTGCTCATGTTTATTGGGGTGCCCAGACTGAAAGAAGCGTTGAAAATTTCAGGATTGCGCAAGACATTAATAAAATGCCCAAAGAGATTATCCGCGCATTTGCATACCTGAAAAAAGCCGCTGCTATTACCAACTTCGAAGCTGGTGTTTTACCAAAAGAAAAAGCTGATTTAATCGGGCAGGTTGCAGATGAAATACTGGAGGGCAAACTGGACGATCAGTTCCCATTGGTAGTATGGCAAACCGGTAGCGGTACGCAGAGCAATATGAATGTGAACGAGGTAATCGCTTACCGCGCACATGTGATCAAGGGCGGCGCACTTACAGACAAGGACAAAGTGTTGCATCCGAATGACGATGTAAATAAATCTCAATCTTCCAACGATACTTTCCCAACTGCAATGCACATTGCAGCTTACAAAATACTGGCTGAGGTTACCATTCCGGGCATTAAAAAATTACGTGACACACTTGCTGCAAAAAGCAAGGAGTTTATGCACGTAGTAAAAATAGGCCGCACGCACTTTATGGATGCTACGCCTCTTACGCTGGGGCAAGAGATCAGTGGATATGTAAGCCAGTTAGATCATGGTTTAAAGGCGATCAATAACACACTGGCTCACCTGAGCGAATTGGCGCTGGGCGGCACGGCAGTTGGTACAGGCATTAACACGCCAAAAGGGTATTCTGAAAATGTAGCAAAGCATATTGCGTCATTGACAAACCTGCCTTTTGTTACCGCTGAGAATAAATTTGAAGCGCTGGCTGCACATGATGCAATTGTAGAAGCTCATGGTGCATTGAAAACTGTAGCGGTAAGCCTGATGAAAATAGCAAACGATATACGTATGCTGTCTTCCGGCCCACGTAGCGGTATCGGCGAGATCTTCATTCCTGATAATGAGCCAGGCTCTTCTATTATGCCGGGCAAAGTAAACCCTACCCAGTGTGAGGCGTTGACTATGATCTCTGCACAAGTGATGGGAAATGATGTTGCTATTAGTATTGGTGGCGCTACAGGTCATTTTGAACTGAATGTGTTCAAACCGGTAATGATCTACAACTTCCTGCACTCTGCAAGACTGATCGGTGAAGGTTGTGTATCGTTCAATGATAAATGTGCAACTGGTATTGCACCGCTGGAAGAGAACATTAAAAAACACGTAGATAACAGCCTGATGCTGGTAACTGCATTGAATACAAAGATCGGTTACTACAAAGCGGCCGAAATAGCTCAAAAAGCACACAAAGAAGGTACAACACTAAAAGAAATGGCGGTGAAGCTGGGTTATGTAACGCCGGAAGAATTTGATGCATGGGTAATACCGGGCAATATGGTGGGAGAGATTAAATAGTGAGTGGTTAGTGGTGAATTGTCAATGGTGAATGGTGAATGGTGAAGCTATTAAGCGTTTTCCTATTTATTTGGCAGCAACATTTCCTCACTTAGTACTTAGTATTTCGTACTTGTTCCATATCGTACATAACAGATTACATAAATAAAAAGCCGTTCCTTTGAAAGGGAACGGCTTTTTTACGTAATTGCATTACCTAAAACTTGGAACCATGAAAATTGCCTTTTTCTCTACCCAACCATACGATAAAGATTTCTTCAACCAATACAATGATGCGTTTGGTTTTGAACTGGAGTATTTCGAAACGCAATTAAACAAGCAGACTGTTTCACTGGTCGAAAATGCCATTGCAGTATGTGTGTTTGTAAATGATAAAGTGAATGCTTCCGTAATAGAAGCTTTAGCTGCCAGTGGTGTAAAGATCATCGCGCTTCGCTGTGCAGGCTTTAACAACGTAGACCTGGCTGCAGCAAAAGCACACAACATACGTGTATGCCGTGTACCGGCGTATTCGCCGGAGGCGGTTGCAGAACATGCAATGGCAATGATCCTTACCTTGAACCGTAAGACACATAAAGCATATAACCGGGTACGAGAGCAGAACTTTTCTCTAAATGGCCTGTTAGGTTTTGACCTGCACGGCAAAACGATCGGTGTGATCGGCACAGGCAATATCGGGCAATCGTTCTGCAAGATCTTAACCGGCTTTGGTTGCAAAATGCTTGCTTTCGACATCATCGCCAATAAGGACCTGGAACGGATGGGCGTTGAATATGTTCCATTGATCGAACTGTTTGAGCAGTCTGACATCATTTCGCTGCACTGCCCGCTGAATGACCAGACGCAACACATCATTAATGAGGGTAGCATTCAGCTAATGAAAAAAGGCGTAATGCTTATAAATACAAGTCGTGGCGCACTTATTGATACTAATGCGGTGATTGAAGGTTTGAAATCGGGAAAGATTGGCTACCTTGGCATTGATGTATATGAGCAGGAAGAAAAGTTATTCTTCCGTGATCTGTCAGCCGATATTATCCAGGACGATACGATCCAGCGTTTGATGAGCTTCCCGAATGTTTTGGTAACAGCACACCAGGCATTTTTTACCGGGGAGGCGCTTACTCAGATCGCATTAACGACCTTAAAAAATATCAGTGAGCTTTCTTCGTCAAACAATTTATCACAGAAGGCAGCGTTATTGATATAATAAAAATCTATCGTATAGTTCACTTATCGAAAAAGCGCTATTTTAAAAGTTTCCAGCAATGAAAAAAGCCATCTTATTTAGTCTTTTCGCTTTAGTTACAACAATTTACCTGCTTTCCTGTGCCAAAGAAAAAAGTTTTGAAACAGGCAGTAATGGTACACCGGCAGCAGGCGCTATTCAGAAGGATGCGCAGGGCAACTGTCTTCCTCCAAACATTATGGGTACGTACTATACAACTAAGGCACTGGGGGACACGAACTATGTAGAGATACTGGTGAACATTACGAAAACCGGTAGCTACAAGGTGAAGACGGATTTGCAGAATGGTTATTCATTTGCTGACTCAGGTTATTTCTCCGCCACAGGTATGCAATCCATTAAACTGAAAGGAGCCGGCACACCTATATTGCCCATCACTTCAGACTTTACTGTAGTACTTAATGATACTTCTACCTGTTCATTCGCCATAACAGCATTAGATGGTACCGCTGTAGTTACAGATCCCAATAATGATCCTAATGCGTGGTCATTCTCTGATACACTGATCTCACGTAACGGGCCTATTGATACTGCCTATATCCGTACAGATGGCAACTTCCAGTTACAAGGTTCTTTACAAAACCACCCGGATTCCTTAATGTCAATAGTGTTTGTTTTACCTTCCGGGCAAATTACACCAGGCACTTACAATACACTTAACAGTGCAGCATTTGATTATGGCAGAATAGATGCGACCAACAACTTTACTAATGTTTACCACTCAGGTCCTGACAATGGCAATCCTTATCAAATGACTTTAACGATCGCATCATATGACGCAAGTACTCATATTATGCAGGGCACTTTCAGTGGTAAGACGGCTATTACAGCCCAATCACCGAAATACATGACGATCTCTAACGGTAAGTTTAAGGCAAGAGTAACGCCGTAGACGGGAATCGTGAATAAGTCACTTTTTATCTGACATCTTCATATAAAAACATATAGAAATAAAAAATCCCGGGCTTGCCCGGGATTTTTTTATCAGACCTATAAGGTTTTGAAAACCTTATAGGTCTTTTATATACAATCATTATCCTGCAATAGAAAAGTCAACTTTTACTTTGTCCGAAACCAATGACTTCACGGCTTCTGCAATAGCAATTGCATCATATCCACATTCACGGTGCAGCTCTTTTAATGTGCCATGCTCTACTATCCTGTCAGGTATGCCCAGCATTTTTACGGTAGCCTGGTAGTTATGTGCTGCCATAAACTCCAGCACTGCACTACCTGCACCACCTATGGTCGTTCCGTCTTCTACAGTCACTACTTTGTTGTATTTGCTAAACACTTCATGCAACATTTCTTCATCCAGCGGTTTTACGAAACGCAGGTCGTAGTGTGCCGGATTAATGCCCGCAGTCTTCAGGTCACGGATAGCCGCAGTTGCAAAGTTGCCCGGGTGGCCAAACGTAAGAATAGCTACATCTTCGCCATCTTTCAGTTTGCGTCCTTTACCTATCGTAATCTCTTCAAAAGCCGTACGCCATTCAGGCATTACACCTTCACCACGCGGATAGCGGATCACAAAAGGATAGCCTGTAGAGTCCAGTTGCGCTGTGTACATAAGGTTACGCAATTCCTGCTCATTCATTGGCGCACTGATAATCATATTCGGTATGCAACGGAAAAACGGAATATCATACGCACCGTGGTGTGTAGGCCCATCTTCACCTACAAGGCCTGCACGGTCAAGACACAACACTACAGGTAATTTTTGAATGGCTATATCATGCACTACCTGGTCGTATGCACGCTGTGTAAAGGATGAATAAATATTACAGAATACGCGCATACCTTGTGTAGCCAAGCCGGCGCTAAGTGTAGCTGCATGCTGTTCGCAAATGCCAACGTCAAACGCACGGTGTGGCATTTTATCCATCATAAATTTCAATGATGAACCGCTAGGCATAGCAGGGGTAACCCCCATTATTTTATCATTTTTCTCTGCCAGCTCTATAATAGTATGCCCAAAGACATCCTGGTATTTTGGAGGCTGTGGCAGGTCAAATTTCTTTTTGTAGATCTCTCCTGTTACTTTATCAAACAGCCCTGGTGCATGCCATTTGGTTTGATCTTTTTCTGCCAGTGCATACCCTTTACCTTTTACCGTTACAATGTGCAACAATTTAGGGCCAGGTATATTACGCAGGTCTTTCAGTGTATCTACCAGCTTGGTAATGTTATGACCATCGATAGGTCCAAAATACCTGAATTTCAGTGCTTCGAAAAGGTTGCTGCTTTTGCTCACCATACCCTTTACACTTGCTTCCAGCTTGCTCGCCATATCACGGCTAAACTTTTTGCCTACTGGTAACTTACCCAGCATATTCCATACATCATCACGTATCTTATTGTAGGTAGGTGATGTGGAAATATCTGTCAGGTATTCTTTTAATGCGCCTACATTCGGGTCTATGCTCATGCAGTTATCGTTCAGGATAACGAGCATGTCGGAGTCAGCCACACCTGCATGGTTCAGCGCTTCGAACGCCATACCTGCGGTCATGGAACCATCACCAATGATGGCAACAGACTTGCGGTCTTCTCCTTTGTATTTTGCCGCCATTGCCATACCCAGTGCTGCGGATATGGAAGTAGAAGAGTGCCCTACACCAAAGGTGTCGTACTCGCTTTCACTTCTTTTAGGAAAGCCACTCAGCCCTTTATATTTACGGTTGGTAATGAAACTGTCTCTGCGTCCTGTAAGGATCTTATGTCCATAAGCCTGGTGGCCTACGTCCCATACTAACTGATCGTAAGGTGTATTGTAAGCATAATGAAGCGCAACACTTAATTCTACCACACCAAGGCTGGCCGCAAAATGCCCGCCGTACACACTCACTACGTCTATGATATATTGTCTTAATTCGTCGCAAACCTGGTGTAATTGCTCTCTGCTCAGCTTCTTTAGGTCAGCCGGGCTGTCAATTCCTTTCAACAATGGCCCCGGAATAATCTCCATCGAGTTATATTTAGGTGTAAAATTACTTGATTTCGCCGGTAAATGCAATGAACCCATCAGCGTTCCCTAAAAGTTTATTTTTCATAGTCTTAGAGACTATTTAAATTTCCACCTGAACTAAACGGCCACAGACAGGTTACCAGCTACGTGGTATGCCCGTAACCCGTATATTGCCAAATAGCATGTGAAATAACCTCTAATCATAAAATCCCCGGTAGTAAACGGGCGTTAGCATAAATTTGGATCCGACATGAAGAAACTATCCTCATATTGGTTGTGCCAGTTGATCGGCTGGAGCGCATATTGCATTTTGTATATTTTTTTCTATTACACGATCCGTACGAAGCCGCAACCCAATTTTTTTAGCGGCCTCTTCATGGACGCTCTTACCGGACTGATCGTTACCCATTTTATGCGCCTGTTTATCAGGGCATTGGGTTTGATACAGCTACCGCTTTCCAAGCAAATTATATACCTGTTTTCCACCTCTCTCCTGTTTGCTTTCATTTATGCCTTCCTGAGCGTAAGCCTGGCAGATATAATGGGTTATGAAACAGGGTCGATGAAGAACTATACCATGTTCAACAAGACTGTACGCGCCGCTTCCGGCACGTTTATGTTCCTGCTGATCTGGAACCTTATTTATTTCACGTACCACTATGTGATCAAAAGCCGTGCGGACAAACTGGATAAGATGCGGCTGGAAAGCCTGGTAAAGGAGCTGCAGCTCAAAACCATTAAGGCCCACATTAATCCGCACTTTATTTTCAATGCCCTGAACAGTATCCGCGCGCTGGTAGATGAAAACCCTGGCCGTGCACGCACTGCCATTACAGAACTGAGCAATATACTGCGCAGCAGTATGCAGGCAGAGAAACAGGAAACAACACCGCTGGAAAAGGAACTGAATATAGTAAAGGACTACCTGGCCTTGGAACATATCCGTTTTGAAGACAGGCTGCAGGTAGAATACGATATTGACGACGATACACTGGATCAGCCTGTACCACCGATGATGCTGCAAACACTGGTTGAAAATGCCATTAAGCATGGTATCAGCAAACAGATAGACGGCGGGCTGGTAAAGATCATTTCCGATTTTAAAGATGACCATCACGAGCTTATTGTACAAAATACCGGGAAACTGAATGGTAGCACTACGAATAGTGATGGCTTTGGACTGACGAGCACTAATAACAGGCTGAAGCTGCTGTTTGGCTCTAAAGCATCTTTTGAAATAAAGGACCTGAATGAGAAAATGGTAGAGGCAAAAGTGATCATGCCGGTGAACGGGATGTAAAAAAATGAAAATTAGCTAATTTGAAAATGTGGTGCTTAAAATTGCTTAATTGTTACATGGTTATATTGTTATAACCCGGAATGATCCAAACAATTTAACCATATAACAATTTATCAATTAAATTTAACGCACATTAAACTGTACTGATATGCCTATTAAAGCAATAATTGTTGACGATGAGCGTCTGGCCAGAAATGAACTGAAAAAACTCCTGCAAGAACATTCGGACATTGAGATCATTGACGAGGCATCAAACGTAGACGAGGGAATAGAAAAGATAGAAACACAAAATCCCGACCTGATTTTCCTGGATATTCAAATGCCGGGCAAAACAGGCTTTGACTTATTAGCTGAACTGGAGAAAGCGCCACGCGTGGTGTTTACCACTGCGTATGATGAATATGCCTTGAAAGCATTTGAAGTAAACGCGCTGGATTACCTGCTAAAACCGGTAGAACCAAAGCGTCTTGCTGACGCTATTCACAAAGTACAGTTTGAAATAAGCAAGGAAGAGGAAGACAGCAACTTTGTAAATCGCGGACCGCTGACAGATACGGATCAGGTCTTTGTAAAAGACGGCGAACGCTGCTGGTTTGTAAAGCTGAATGAAATACGCTTGTTTGAAAGCGTGGGTAACTATGCTAAAGTTTTCTTCGGCACGAACAAACCCCTTATTCTTAAATCACTGAATGCTTTGGAAGAAAGACTGGATGATCGCATTTTCTTCCGTGCAAATCGTAAGCACATTATTAATCTGCGCTGGATAGAAAAAATAGAGCCGTACTTCAATGGTGGCCTGTTGCTGGAACTGAAGGGCGGAGAAAAAATAGAGGTAAGCCGCAGGCAGACAGTGAAGTTTAAAGAGATGATGAGCCTGTAGTATGCGCGATGTTAGATGTACGATGTAAATGTGAAGTACAAAGTACGAGGTACTAGGTACTGATAAATATGAATGGATGTATGGTATAATTTCAACAATTTAACCATGCATCCATTTAACAATTAAACACCCATTTCAAATCTCAAATTGTTATATGAAACAACTCGTTATTATTCTCGCTTTTATTACTGTCTCTGTTTTCTCTTTCGCACAGTCCATTGATAAGATTATCAATAAAGCCGAGGTAGAGCGCATAGAAAAAGTATTATCTGCTGACGATATGCAGGGTAGGTTGTCCGGTACACCGGGCAATGAAAAAGCTGCCGCTTTTATCGCTTCAGAATTTAAAAAAGCAGGCTTACAAACAACAAAAGGCGCTGATAATTACCTGCAGCATTTTACTATGGTAAAGACACAGGTATCCAGCAGCAACGTTGTATTAGACAATAACAAACTGAGTAACGACAATTTCGTTGCCGTATCGCCTCAGCATATATTACAGGTTACAGAGAAGTCTGATTATGCTACTGTAAATGTGAAGGCCGGCGATAACTTTTTTGCAGTTATTTCCAATGTATTGGATGCAGAGAAAAATACAATTGTTTGGGTAGATACTTCTTTTACTAAAGTGTTTTCCCGTTTAAAAAGGCTGAGTGCAAGATACCAGTTTGCGACTCACCCTAATTTGCTGTTTGTGCTGACTGCTGCAAAGCCAACCACGTACAGGCTGGAGGTAGCGCAGGAAGTGGCTGAAACAAAACTGATGAATGTAGTAGGTATCTTGCCTGGCAAAAGCAAACCAAATGAATTTGTTATTTTCTCCGGTCACTACGATCACCTGGGTATAGAAACAGATCCGAAAAAAATAGCAGGCACAGATTCTATTTACAACGGAGCGAATGATGATGCAGCGGGCACTACAGCCGTGATTATGCTGGCAAAGTATTTCAAAGCATTAAATAACAACGAGCGTACTATTGTATTCGCTGCGTTTACAGCAGAAGAGCTGGGTGGCTTTGGTTCTCAATATTTCTCTAAACAATTTGATCCTGCACAGGTAATGGCTATGTTCAACATAGAAATGATCGGCACGGAAAGTAATTGGGGTAAAAACTCTGCTTATATCACTGGTTACGAAAAAACAGATATGGGCAAGATTTTAGAAAAGAACCTGACTGGCACAAACTTCAAGTTCTATCCTGATCCTTATGTGAAAGAACAATTGTTCTACCGCTCAGACAATGCAACGCTTGCACGCCTGGGTGTACCAGCGCATACGATCTCTACTTCTAAAATGGATAATGAGCCAAACTACCACAAACTGAGTGATGAAATAGGCACATTGGACATGGCGAATATGGCTGAAATTATTAAAGCAATTGCGATCAGTTCTAAAACGATCATACAGGGTACTGATACTCCGAGCAGAGTGAATACAGCAGACTTGAAATAGGTATATGGTTTAATTGATAGATTGTTGAATTGTTATAAAAAAGGGTGGCCCACTTTTGAAAAGTGGACCACCTTTTTTTATTGCTGTTCGATATGCGCTTCGCTAACATGTCGAGCAGCGAGCCGATTACAAAATCCTGACAGGTCTTAAAGACCTGTCAGGATTGGCCGCACACATTGTACTACAGACAAAAAACAAAAACGCCATGTCTCTAACATGGCGTTTTTGATTCAACAATAAAACAATTTATCAATGGGACAATCTATGCACTCACTTTAGAGTCTGAATGAACCGCTGCACTCATTTCTTTAATCAGCGATGCATCTTTCTCAATTGCATTTCCTACTACAATTACATCCGCACCGGCTTTACAGTTCAGGTATGCTTTTTCAGGTTGCGTAATGCCGCCTCCAATAATGATCGGGAGTTCCACCTGTGAGGCAACACTCTGTATCATCGTTTCTGAGATTGGGCGTTTAGCGCCGCTACCGGCATCCATGTAGATCAGTTTCATACCCAGCATTTCACCTGCCATAGCTGTACACATGGCTATGTCGTTTTTGTCTGCCGGGATTGGTGTTGCATTTGAAATATAAGAAACGGTGGTTGGTGCGCCACCATCAATAACCATATAACCTGTAGGCATGATCTCTAAACCGCTCTTTTTTACAAAAGGAGCACTAATTACATGCTGACCAATAAGTAATTCAGGATTTCTGCCGGAGATCAGGGAAAGGTATAAAAGCGCATCTGCATATTTACTTACCTGGGAAGGTGAGCCTGGAAATAAAACAACAGGAATATCGCATGCGCCTTTGATCTGTTGTATGCACTCATCCAGGTTGTTAGCTAATACAAGGCTGCCCCCCACAAAAAAATAATCCACTCCTGCATCTACACCCAAGGTTACCAGGCGGTCTAACTTGTGAGCGTCTACTTTATCCGGATCTATCAGCACCGTAAAAGATTTACGCCCCTGTTTTTTTCTTTCTGCGAACTGATGGTATAGCTTATCCATGCAATTATGTTAGGTGCTTTACTTGCAAAAATGCAAAAAAGTTTTCTGTTTAACGTGTTTATTTTCAAATATATTGATTCTGACCCGGCGAAAGTCAGCTTTCCATATCTATCTCTAAGACTACTTTTGGCTCGCTTTTCGTTGCTTATCAGGACGATAAAATATTACAAATTTTCAGCCATTTTTTGAGCTAAAACCGGATTCACATGTATTCAAACTTTAATATTCCCGCAAAACCAGCCCTGTATTCGGTTCTCAAAAACGGATCTCCTTTTTCCACAGCTTGTTGATATTTGGAGATTTGATTTGTCGTGTAGTCGGAATACTTTCGTCAACACTTCCCCCATATTTTTTTGATACTTCTTTTCTAACCGCATAAACTAAACTGGATATGGCAAAACAGCAACCTGCACAAGGACTGCAGTTCCAGCGCCGCTTCACCAAAGAAGGTGTAAGCCCGTTTGATTTATTTGAATATGATTACCGCACCAGTGTAATTCGTAACCCAACAGGCGAGATCGTTTTTGAAATGAACAATGTAGAGGTTCCCAGGCAGTGGAGCCAGATAGCTACAGACATACTTGCGCAGAAATACTTCCGCAAGGCTAGTGTACCACAGCCGGATGGTAGTCTTGGACGTGAGACAAGTGTGAAGCAGGTAGCGCACCGTATGGCCAATTGCTGGCGTGTATGGGGAGAGCGTTATGGTTATTTTAAAAGCGAACAGGATGCCCAGGTCTTCTACGATGAACTGGCATATAGTATTCTAAACCAGGCTTGCGTGCCTAACAGCCCGCAGTGGTTCAATACCGGCCTGCATGAGAGTTATGGCATTACGGGCAAGCCGCAGGGACACTATTATGTGGACCCGAAAGATGGCCAGTTGAAGAAATCTTCCAATGCTTACGAGCGTCCTCAGCCACATGCGTGTTTCATATTATCCGTAAGTGACGACCTTGTAAATGAGGGCGGCATTATGGACCTATGGGTACGTGAGGCGAGGATCTTTAAATATGGCTCCGGCGTAGGAACAAACTTCTCTCATATACGTGGCTCTGGTGAAAAACTGAGCGGCGGCGGCACTTCTTCCGGCCTGATGAGTTTCCTGAAAATTGGCGACCGTGCAGCAGGGGCAATCAAGAGTGGCGGCACTACCCGCCGCGCTGCTAAAATGGTCTGTCTCGACCTTGACCACCCGGAAATAATGGAATTCATAAACTGGAAGGTAGAGGAAGAGAAAAAGGTGGCCGCCTTGGTAGCTGCAGGCTATGATAATAGCTATGAAGGCGAGGCGTACATGACTGTTGCCGGACAGAACTCAAACAACTCTATCCGCATACCAAATGAGTTTTTCAAAGTACTGGAAGAAGATGGGGAATGGGAGCTGAAGGCGCGCATGGATGGCAGGGTGATGAAACGCATACCTGCACGCGAGGTGTGGAACCAGATCTCTTATGCAGCATGGCGTTGCGCAGATCCGGGTACACAATACGATACCACGATCAATGAATGGCATACATGCCCACAGGGTGGCCGCATTAATGCGTCTAACCCTTGTTCTGAATACATGTTCCTGGACAACACTGCTTGTAATCTTGCATCAGCCAACCTGATCAAGTTCTTCGATGCAGAGACAGGTAAGTTTGATGTAGAAGGCTTTGAATATACCTGCCGCCTCTGGACAGTGGTATTGGAAATATCTGTACTGATGGCACAATTCCCTTCTAAGGAGGTAGCACAATTGTCTTACGATTACAGAACGCTAGGGCTTGGCTTTGCTAACCTGGGCACTGTATTGATGGTAAGCGGCATACCTTATGACAGTGAAGAGGCACGCGGCATTGCTGGCGCAATCAGTGCTATTATGACAGGTGTTGCTTATAAAACATCTGCTGAGATGGCTAGCTTCCTCGGTGCATTTGATAAATATGCTGAGAACAAAACAGATATGCTTCGCGTAATGCGCAATCACCGCGCCGCGGCGTATGATGCAAGTGAAGCGTATGAGGGGTTGAGTGTAAAACCGGTTGGCATCAATGCAAAATATTGCCCTGAACCGCTACTGAAGGCAGCAACGAAGGCTTGGGATGATGCGGTACAACTGGGCGAAAAATATGGCTACCGCAATGCGCAGACAACAGTAATCGCACCAACAGGTACGATCGGGTTGGTGATGGACTGCGACACAACAGGCGTTGAGCCGGACTTTGCTTTGGTGAAATTTAAAAAACTATCTGGTGGCGGTTATTTTAAGATCATCAACCAGTCTGTACCGGCAGCATTGAAGAAATTAGGTTACAATGAGAAAGAAATAGATGCTATTGTAAAATATGCAGTAGGTGCAGCAACATTTGATGGCGCGCCGTATGTTAATCCCCAGACGTTGAGCGAAAAAGGATTTATTGCTGAGGAGATCAAGAAGCTGAATGATGCCGCAAGGTCTGCATTTGAAGTAAGTTTTATCTTCAACAAATTCACGCTGGGTGAGGCTTGCCTTGAAAGACTGGGCTTCTCTCCTGCACAATACAATGACTGGAATTTTGATCTGCTGGAATCACTTGGTTTTACTGAAGAGCAAATAGATGCGGTGAATGATTATGTATGTGGTACAATGACTGTAGAGGGCGCTCCTTACCTGAAAGCAGAACATCTTGCAGTATTTGATTGTGCAAATAAATGTGGCAAGAAGGGTGAAAGATATATTCATGCACATGGCCACATACGTATGATGGCTGCGTGCCAGCCTTTCCTGAGCGGTGCAATTTCTAAAACGATTAATCTACCGCATGAGGCAAATGTAGAAGAGATAGCTGACTGCTATATGCTGAGTTGGAAACTGGGGTTGAAGGCAAATGCGCTTTATCGTGATGGCTCTAAACTGAGCCAGCCACTAAGTAATAAAAGTGACAAGAAGAAGAAAGCTGATGAGCCTGCAGCAGAAGAAACGATCGAAGCGGCTCAACCAGTATCCACTATTGTAGACCTAAGTACACTGACCGTAGATGAATTGCTGGAAGAGGTAGCTAAGCGTATGCAAGCATCACCGGACACTACACTGAAACGCAGGCTGGCAAGCATTGTAGAGAGAAGAAGTATGCCAGCAAAACGCCGTGGCTTTACGCAAAAAGCTAAGGTAGGTGGGCAGACGATCTTCTTACGCACGGGTGAATATGGCGATGGTACGCTGGGTGAAATATTCATAGACCTGGCAAAAGAAGGGTCTACCTTACGCAGCCTGATGAACTGCTTTGCAATAGCAGTATCTGTAGGCTTGCAATATGGTGTGCCGCTGGAGGAGTTCGTAGAGAAATTTGTATTTACGAAATTCGAACCGGCGGGTATGGTGGATCATCCGAATATTAAGACAACGACTTCATTGGTTGACTTTGTCTTCCGTTCACTGGCCTACGAATACCTGAACAGAACGGACCTGGTGCATGTATTGGACAAACCGGAATTGAGTAACCTGGGTGGTGAAGATGAACTGACTATGCTGGACAAACCAGAACTGAGTAGTGTACGTGTGGTAGCAGCTCCGTCACAGTCAACGCCAAGCAAAGCACTAAAAACAGCCGTAAAGGCAGAAGCTGGAATAGATGCAGTAAATGCAGCCGCTAAGAATATGCAAAGCGATGCACCTGCATGTAATACATGCGGACACATAACTATACGCAGTGGTACGTGCTATAAATGCCTGAATTGCGGCAATAGCATGGGCTGCAGCTAAGACCTCTTTTTCGGGGTTGTTGCAAAGTTTCAAAGCCATTCTTTCGGGAGTGGCTTTTTTTTGCCAGGAAGGCACGAAGGGGGCCCCAAGATTTCTTAACCACAAGGTGCTCGAGGGTTGCACAAGGATCACAAAGGAATAATTTTGCGTTCCTTGTGTTATTCCATTGTGTCATTTGTGGTCAAAATTGTTAGTGAATGAAAAAACATTTTATCTTTATCGCAACCCTAAGTCATTCCCTAAAGTGAGTGAGGTGGCGGAGCATTGGAGAAAGTGGCTTAACAATCTTACCAATGGAATAATGTTAGCTTATGACGCTTTTACTCAAAAAACTGAAGTCCATTTTTTTTAAACGAACATTATACCCGGAAATTAAAAATGCAGGGAGTCTTTCAAAAGCACTTGATAATGCTTTTGTCACAATTCAATCCACATTAAAGACTTCAGCGGATGATTTTATTGATAAAATCCCTGTAGTTTATGCAAGAGTCGAAAATATCAATAAGTTTTCTCAAATCTATATAGCTGCAGAAGAAAAACTTTATTCATCTAATTTTTGGCGAAACGGAGTATGTCTTGCGCACGCAAGTACTAGTAGTATAACAGATATAGCAAGTAGTATTGATTATTGGCTTGTACAAGATATTAGTACTGATTCGTTATCAAAGAAATTCGATTTTGTTACTCCTGCGCATAAAGCAGATGCATTTGACAACAATAAAGAAGTTGATTACACCTGGGATTTGTATATAAATAACCCAAACATTCCAGAATTAATACCTTTCATCGAATTAGCCGCAAAGGATGATATATTGAGCAAACTCTTCCCTTTCACTAGTTTATATACATTATGCTTAAGCAGATGCACAGGCTACCCATATAGCAGTGAAAACATTCCAAATGTAACACCCAAAATATATAATTTTTATGCTGCGCCTAATAGCAAAAAAATCAACCTGATAGAGACAGCGAATGATCATATCCTTTTTATCGTAACCAAAAATAAAACCGAATATATAGGAGAAGGAAATGCAGAACAAGCGCTTAAAATGGTTAAAGAAAATTTACCGAAAGATATAAAGCCTGCCGTTAAAGGAACTGCTGAAGATCTTTTACTGCCGAACAATACCTACAGTATCAATGTACACAAATATTACAAACGCCTGTGGAATCAAACTACAGCGGACCCGTTAACAAATTCATGGGGCGTTTCTACTTTTTATTTTGAAACAGATATAGAAGGGGGAGTATTTAGGCAAATAGAAGTATTCCAGGAAGGGCAAATGCTTCGCTATGACAACAATCATTTAAATGATCAATTTGGCGGCCTTGCTGATGTATCATTAGATCTCCAGGATTTTGAGGAATTCACAATTGATAAAAACGAATTTGAAAACATGTGGTGTAAACAAGACGTAACATTTAAAAACTGGTAGCCATTCAAATTTCAATACAAGACATTTTATATTTTGATTGATAAGCATAACACCATATTCTTTACTACCAATCGATATATTATGAAGCCTATCATCGCATTTTTCCTCGTCCTGCTATCTATAACAGGAAAGGTAATAGCACAGACAAACAGCCCGTTAACGGATAGCATTGGGGTTGTTCATAAATCTATTGAAAAGGCGCTTATAAACAAGTCACTCGATAAATTCCTCTCTTATTATGAACCTGATGCTATTTGTATGCCCGAATATCATACAGCTCTATATAACAGGAAAGACATTTCAACCTATTATCAAAGCTGGTTTGATTCGGCAACAATTATCTCGCTGGATAAAAAGATCGTTGACTTACAGGAACACAATGGTTATATCATCGAAATTGGCACGTTCATACAACAATATAAACATGGCTCAAACAACACGATCGAATACACAGGAAAATACCTTACTGTATGGAAACGGCGCGATGGTAGGTATAAAATAGTATCTGAAATATGGGGTGCGAATACGCCCATTAATCCAAAAATGTTTTCTTTCACTGATCACAACAGTAGCTCAGCAACACCACAACCAGCAAGCACACCTGTAGCCAAAGAAGTTGCTGAAAGGAATAAAAGAATAACCGAGCTGGTTACGAAAAGAGAGGGCGTACAACACGCCACTGAATTCTTTTTGCCAGATGCAATTTACCTGACGTATGACAGCCCTATGTTTATTGGCTTTGACAATATTAAAAACTACTTTGCGGAACATGAAAAACCGGGAGATGTGATTGTGAATACGCTGGAGATCAAAGCCAGCAGGATCATTGATCTTGGCACCATAGTTATAGAGTATGGTTATTATACAATAGATGTATCATGGAAAGGTGGCGGAGGTACTTTCAAGGGAAAAAGCACAAACATCTGGAAAAGGAATAAAAACAACCAGTTGATGCTATACAGACAAATGGTGAACCATACTTAATTCCATTTGTGAGCGTTATTAGAAATTACCCGATGAAAGCCTCCATTATCTACGTCTTCTTGTTTTCTATCACCAGTACCCTTTTCATTAGGTGCAACCCAGGTACAACTAACAATCCGCCTGTAATAGATAGTATTCGCATAAAAGCTTTTGCAGTTAGTTTTCACGAAGGTCAACAACTTTTCATTCAACATTGCACACCGTGTCATCGGCAACCGGAACACCGCATTACTTGCGATTATATATTTACCAATCTCTTCGAGCGACTGCCGAAACCCGCTGAAGATTATTTCGTCCGATTTATACGTGACAGCAAAGCTTTGAAGGAGGCTGGAAACGACTACACAATTACTACTAGCAGGGAATACAACTCTAATTACAATCATCATTTCAAAGACGCTCTAACGGAAGATGATTTCGATCGTCTACTTATTTACATGAAAGCAGCAATTAAATTGAAGTAAGACTTATGAAAACAAAATCAGATAAACTACTTATACTCGATCTTGACGAAACATTGATTCATGCAACTCAGACCGAACTCGCTATTGCTTCAGATTTCAGGTTCGATAATTATTTCGTTTACAAAAGACCCGGATTGCAAAAATTCTTGCACGATGTTTCACTCCATTTTACCATTGCAATTTGGAGTTCTGCCGGAGATGATTATGTAAAAGCTATTGTACAACAGTTCAAAACTGAAGAGATATCTTTTTCCTTTGTGTGGGGCAGAAGCAAATGTTCCCTCAAACGTAATCCAGTTTACGATACATATAGTTTCGAAAAACGTCTTGATAAGTTAAAGAAAAATGGATTTCGCCTTGAGCAAATACTCATTGTAGATGATTCGCCAGCAAAATCCCGTACTAATTATGGAAATGCTATTTATATAAAAGAGTTTACCGGAGATTCCGAAGACAGAGAGCTATCTTTTTTATATGATTATCTGCTGACACTAAAAAATGTTGAGAATGTCAGGACAATTGAGAAAAGGAGATGGAGACAATGACATAAACGTGGTCGATGTAGTAAATTTGAAGTAATGAATATAATTTCACCATCACGCTAATAAAGTATTTTGTTGCCTTATTAATACAAGTCATTTTTTGCCATTATGAATCTAAATCCATCTGCCAGTAAACCACACTATCCTATCCTAGACGGTTTACGTGGTGTAGCTGCATTGACTGTTGTTGTCTTTCACATTTTCGAAGCACATTCTACCAGTCACTTAGACTTATTTATCAATCACGGATATCTTGCTGTAGACTTCTTTTTCTTATTGTCCGGTTTTGTGATCGGCTATGCTTACGACGATCGTTGGGAACGTATGACGATCGGTAGCTTTTTCAAAAGAAGAATAGAAAGATTGCAACCTATGGTCATAATGGGTATGATCATCGGCGCTATATTTTATCCGCTACAAGCGTCTAATCTATTTCCCATCATTGCAACCATTCCCTACTGGAAAGTATTACTGGTAATGCTGGTTGGCTGCTTTATGATACCACTGCCACCATCTATGGATATTCGTGGCTGGCGAGAAACGTACACTTTGAATGGTCCTGCGTGGTCTTTATTCTTTGAGTACGTAGCCAATATACTATATGCTCTTATACTAAGACGTCTTTCCAATGTTGTACTGGCTGTACTTACCGCTATTGCAGGTATTGCATTAGTACATTATGCAGTTACCAGCGCAACAGGTGACGTAATCGGTGGTTGGTCGTTAGACGCTGAGCAATTAAGGGTTGGCTTTACACGCCTCGCCTATCCATTCCTCGCGGGGTTATTACTTTTCAGGGTGTCCAAGCTTACCCGTATCAAGAATGCTTTTGCATGGTGCAGCCTGCTTGTGCTTGTATTTCTTGCGATACCGCGTGTAGGTGGCGCCACTCATTTATGGGCAAATGGTTTATACGATTCTCTGACAATTATTCTCATATTCCCACTGATCATTTATATGGGAGCTAGTGGAGAACTGGTAAGCAATAGTTCTAAAAAGATCTGCAAGTTTCTGGGTGATATTTCTTATCCAATATACATTACGCATTATCCGCTTATTTACCTTTATACTGCTTGGGTAGTGGATCACAAGTTGTCATTCAGCCAAAGCTATCCACAGGCTATCCTTGTTTTTGTAGCTGCGGTGGCGATTGCTTATGCCTGCTTAAAATGGTACGACGAGCCGGTAAGGAAGTGGTTGAAAAAACGAAGCCAACGTTAAAAATATACCCTAACATTAAAAAACTCTAATGAAACAACTATTTTCCTTGATTCTTAGTACCCTACTTTCCTTCTCCGTATTTAGCCAGGATTTTGAAGGAAAAATAATATACCAATATTCATATAAAAGCAAGGTGCCTAAAGTAACCGATGATGATTTATTACATGCGATGGGCACTACTTCAGAATATTTTATAAAAGATGGCAATTATAAATCCATTCCTAATGGAAATACCTGCTTATGGAGTTTGTATATTAATAAGGAGAATAAGGTTTATACAAAATTATCGGGCGTAGATGCTATTCTTTGGGTTGATGCCAGTAAGAATGATGATAAGGTATTAAAGGCAGAGATCAATAAAAGTGTAACGACTATTGCCGGCCATTTATGTGATGAATTGGTTTTAAAATGCAGAACAGGAGTGCAAAAGATTTATTTCAGCAGTAAAGTAAGCGTAAATGTCAAACTATTTGAAAAGCATAAATACAACAATTGGTATGATATACTTTCAAGAACAAACGCTTTGCCATTGAAGTATATAATAGAAAATGAGCAATTTATTGCTGAGGGAACAGCACTCGCAGTTATAGAGCGAAAAATAGCAGACTCCACGTTTGCCTTACCAATAGATACAAAACTGAAAAGACTTAACTAAAGAGTGCTTACCAGAATCTAATCAAGTCAACATATGACCTTCGAAGAATATAAAGCAGATTTTGAACGATTCTGTGAAATTAAAACACCAGAACTCCTGGCAATCTGTAAAAAGAATTACGAAAGCTATATGGTTCATCTTGCGTCACAAGAGTATTTTGAGCCAGTGAACCTGGAAGAAGAGAATGATGATTATAGAAAAAAGCTATACAAAATATTAGGGCTGCACAATATCGAAGAAAACGAACTATACTGTTTAATAAATGCCTCGTTTAAACCAGAAAGACTATTGACAATAAGCCAACAAGCTGAAAATTTTATACTTAAAGATATAGCGTTGGTTAAAAGTTATTGGGAGCAATATTATGTAAATGAGCCATCACCAGTGCTAGATATTATTGTTCGTGAGTTGACATTACCTGAACGATTGGGAAAGCAACTTTACAATATTCTACTTACGACAATCATGAAAAGTAAAAAGTCTGAAAGCAGGTGGTTTTCAATAGATGGCGTCCATTACATATTACAAACACTGAAAGATGGCAAAAGAATCTGTGCTCAAAAGATTTCACCCAACGAAGATTCTCGATCGGGCAAAATAACTTCGTTATTGAATAGCTTAGCTGACTCAATTGTCTCAGGCATTCTTGATATAGAAAAATTAGACAGTAACCTGCAAATGTTATCATAACCCAACTTCCAACCCGAAACACAATGAATCACGAACTTTGGAATAAAATATTAGTTTTTGATTTTGACAATCCTCCTGCGGAATATAGCTTTTCTATACGTTTAGCGGACGAGAACGCATGGACAAAACAGTTTACAGCGCAGGCAATCCTTGAATATAAAAAATTCATGTACCTCGCGGCTACATCTGATTTCATGGTATCACCTTCTGAAATTGTAGATACGGTCTGGCATCAACATCTTATTTTCACGCAGTCCTACCAGGATTTTTGTAGCACTATCGGCAAACAGATCCAGCACGTACCGTCAACACACAACAAAGAAGATTTTCAAAAATTTAAACAGGCTAAAGAAAGAACGACTAAGTTATACGCAGAAGCTTTTGGGGAACAGCCAAGGCAAATATGGGAGTATGGCCACATATATGAAGGCTTACACCTTGCAAAAGCAAAAATGAAAATACGCGGCTTTGTAGTTATCGGCCTTTTACTCTTCGCTGCATTAATTATCCCTTGCTATTATTTACTAAGACCTATTTATATCCATATTGATAATCCGGACTTCATCATTTCATTTATCGTCATTGTAATTCTATTATTTACTTCGCTGGAAATATATAATAGGCATATACTCAAAAAAATTGTAAAACAATTTGATAAAGATTCCTTCATCAACCACCTTACTGCACTTGAGTTAATCTATTTACAAAAAGGGAAGTTAACTGATGCTATTAATGCACCAGTAAATGAATTGATCGAGTTAGGTGCCATTCAAATAAATGAAGATAAAACTATAAGTCTTGTAAGTAATTTTACTAACTCAGAGGAGCAGTTACAGGTATCAGCAACTTTGAATGACCTGGGTACAGTATTTTATCCAACACTTTTACAACAATTGGCAACAAAGCCAATCTTCAGCAACATTGCCAAAAGCATGAATGCGTTCAGTAAATATTTTATTAAATCGAAAAAGTTTGGTCAGTTATTCTACCTAAACTTTAGTGCATGCACTATTCTTTTTCTTTTGGGGCTTACAAGATATATGATAGGAATAAGTAGAGAGAAGCCTGTTGTTCAAATAGGGGTAGCACTTACTATCCTTGCAATAATCATTATTGCATATTTAAATCGTTTAACCGGACTTGTTTCTATAAATACAATACCACAGTTATATAAGCTGGAAATACTTCCATCCAGGCTAGTCATGCATGACTGGCAATGGAATTATTTTTTATCCGGCTCCAGTGTTTTAGCCGCTTCATTTATTCCGCTAGTCAATTATGTTGATCGAAATAGTGAAAACAATACAGGTAGCTGTAGTTCATCCTGCGGCAGCTCATGTGGAAGTTCTTGTAGTAGTTGTGGTGGGTGCGGTGGTGGAGATTAAACAACAATACTATCAAACCCTCTGAATCTGTAATAACCAAGAAAGCAGTACATATTGAAAAGGTGTTGCATTTTCACCATAACAATAAAGCCGCAGTTCATCGCTGCGGCTTTATTGTTATTATAATCTTCTTAATTCAACAAAGGATTTACATCCGGTCCCCCACCGTCATCATCTGTTGGATGTGACTGAAACTGGTCACCAGTAGGTAACTCTCCGGCATCTTCTCCCCTTTCCTCATTCCATTCCAGGATAAAATTATTTCTTCCTTCGCCAACCAGGATAGCCATGAATTTTAACTGCACGAGTTCCAACAATGAAAGAAACAGGAAGATAGCGTGGATTTTATCTTCACACTCTTCGAAGATCTTTTCAAAAGAAACATTCTTTTGTTCTTTTACTATATTCAGCATGTGTGTACGGCTACCTTCCATTGTATAGTTGTAGCGTACTACGGTGTGAACAGGCTTATTATTTTTATCATGTACACGCTGCATTACTTTTTCAAACACTTTCATGAGTTTGAAAAGCGTAATGTTTTGGATTTCCGTTCCCTCCGAAGCTTCTTCTCCAATACCAGATAGTTCTTTTTGCAAGTTGCCGCGTTTGACCATCAGCATACGGATCGCTTCCATTTCAGCCATTTGCACAGATGCTTCTTTAAAGCGCTTGTACTCCAGTATTTTGTCTACCAGTTCCTGGCGTGGATCTATTTCATTGCCTTGTGCATCTATCTCTTTACGTGGTAGCAACATCTTTGCCTTAATACGCATCAGCGTAGAAATGAATAGGATAAACTCGCTGCTCAGCTCTATATTCAGCTTTTCCTGTGAGTGTACATACGTTAAAAAGTCTTCTATAATCCTGGTAATAGGGATGTTATATATATCCAGTTCATCTCTTTCTATGAAGAAAAGCAGGAGATCAAATGGACCTTCAAACTGTGGTAATTTAATCTGGTAATTTGGTGCACTCACATTATGCTGTTTTAATCAGGCCCTGGCGTGGGCTTCCTGCAAATGTATCATTTACATGGAAAAAGCGCCCGCAAAATCAGATTGCGGGCGCCAAATATGAATAAGTTCTGTATAAATTGGCTGGTTTATGGCCTGTTTTTAAGCTGATCCCTGATTTCCATCAGTAATTTGTCTGTAGAGGATGGTTCTGCAGGTGCAGCAGGCGCCTCGTCTTTCTTACGCAGCCTGTTCATGCCTTTTACCAGCAGGAACACGATAAAGGCGAGGATAAGGAAGTTAAGAACGATTGTAATGAAATTGCCCCATGCAAATACTGGCCCCAGTTTTTTAGCGTCCACCAGCGCAAGTCCCGGCGTTACTTTAGAAGAAAGTGGAATGTACAGATTACTGAAGTCTGCATTGAATGCGATGCCTACAATGGGCATGATCAGGTCATTCACAACAGAGTCAACAATCTTTCCAAATGCGCCACCGATGATCACACCGATAGCGAGGTCCATTACGTTTCCTTTTACGGCAAACTCTCTGAATTCTTTTATAAAGCCCATATGCATTGTTTTTTATAGTGATCAATAACAAAAAAATAAGTGGCAGGTTCGGAGAACCAGTTGTTCTTTATTTTTTCAGGCCAGGGTATCTGAGCTTCAACCCGCTCAATGTATCGTATAATGTTTTTGCAATAATATATTCTTTATACCAATTATTATCAGAAGGTACGATATGCCATGGAACTTTGTTACAGTGCTCAAAGCAGTCTTCATACATTTTCATATACTCATCCCAGAGCTTTGCTTCTGTAAAATCGCTTTCGTTATACTTCCATTGTTTATGCTTATCGTTAATGCGTTCGTTCAGCCGTTCTTGCTGCTCTTCCGGCGATACGTGCAAATAAAATTTAAGTATGCTGGTATTGTTATGCTCTTGCAACAACCATTCAAAGTCATTGATCGATCGCATTCTTTTCACAGCCGTCTTATCATCGCATAACTTATGCACGCGTGTCACCAGGATATCTTCATAGTGTGAGCGGTTAAATACCTGTATCATGCCTTTGCCTGGTGCATGCTTGTGTATGCGCCACAGGAAGTCATGATCCAACTCTTCCGCCGTAGGCACTTTATACGATTGTACCAATACCCCCTGGGGATTTAAATGGCCAAATACATTACGGATAGCACCATCTTTGCCACTTGCATCCATGCCCTGTATCACTATTAATACGGAGTGTTTATGCTGTGCATACATCGTGTTTTGCAATTCATCCAGCGCTGCTATTATTTCTTCTGTCTTTTCTTTCGTTTTGGCTTTGTTGGTGTCTTTGGGTGCTTTTGTGCTGATGTTTTTAAGTTTTATTCCTGCCATAGGTTTTTATTTCTTATAAAAATAAGCAATTATTATGCGAGCAGGTTATATCTTACAAGGCATATTGCACCTACTGCAAATGGAAAAGAAAAATGATGCCGTAAGCTGGTTATTGTTCCTGGGCCTTTCCCTGATATGGGGCAGCTCATTTATATTAATGAAAATAGGTATGCGAGAGCTGACTGCAGTACATGTAGCTACGTTGCGTATCTTAAGTGCCGGCATCGCATTAATCCCGTTCACGTACAAAGCGTTTCAAAAGATCCCACGACAAAAGCTGGGCGTTGTAATCTTATCCGGGTTGTGCGGTAGTTTCTTCCCTGCATATTTATTCTGTATTGCAGAAACAAGAATAGATAGCGGCCTGACAGCTATATTCAATTCCCTTACACCATTACTCACCGTTATTATTGGCATCAGCTTCTTTCAACTAAAAGCCAGCCCTAAAAAGATCATAGGTGTATTGATAGGTTTTGTAGGCTTATGCCTGCTTCCATTGGCCGGGCCAAATGGCATTGACTGGAAAGATGTCTCCTATGCTTTACTGGTATTACTGGCCACTGTATTTTATGCGTTTAACGTAAACCTGGTGGGCAGGCACTTAAAAGAAGCCGGATCTGTAAACATTGCAGCAGTAGCATTTTCTTTCCTGGTAATACCCTGCCTATTTATTCTCTACTTCACCCAATTTTTTAATAGTGCATTTCACCACCCTGCTATATGGTTATCTATAGGTGCATCCGCTATCCTTGGCACAATAGGCACGGCAGTAGCGTCCATATTGTTTTATATGCTTGTCAAGCGTTCCGGGGCCATCTTCGCCTCGCTGGTTACGTATGGCATTCCTTTCATAGCTGTTTTGTGGGGCGTAATTTATGGGGAGGAGATTACATTATTGCAGCTTGGCTGCCTGGGTATTATTCTTGGTGGCGTGTACCTGGTAAATAAATGAGGACTTCATTCATACATAAAAACAAAGCCCCGCTGTTTAGCAGGGCTTTGCAATTATACTAAGCGACAATATTAGATCGTCAACATTTCTTTTTCTTTCGCAGCCAGGTGTTTCTCTACCAATACAATATATCTATCAGTAAGCTCCTGTATGTTTTTCTCCGCATCTTTTGCCACGTCTTCACTCAAGCCATCTTTCTGCAGTTTTTTCACAGCTTCAATAGCATCTCTCCTGATATTACGTACAGCCACTTTGGAGAACTCTGCTTCCCCTGCCGCTTTCTTCACAAACTCTTTCCTTCTTTCTTCAGTCAATGGTGGCATAAATAGCCTGATCTGCACCCCGTCATTTTGCGGAGTGATACCAATATTAGCCATCATAATAGATTTCTCTATTGCTCCCAGCATTTTCTTCTCCCATGGTTGTATGCTGATGGTACGAACATCCAATACAGATATATTAGCTACCTGGCTTATTGGAGTCGGTGCGCCATAATATTCTACAGTAATGCCTTCCAGCATTGCAGGACTAGCTTTACCAGCTCTGATCTTAAGTAGTTCACCTTCCAGGTGATTGATCGCCTTTTTCATTGAAGATTCTGCATCATCAATTATCAGGTCCAATTCTTCCGACATAAGTTTTTTACATTTATTGTGGCAAAACTAACAAATACATTCAAATAACAAATTGTACAAATAAAAAAGCAACCTTCTACCGAAGGTTGCTCTATAGTAAATTATTTATCTTAATCTTCGTCTACTACTGCTGCCCTGTCTTCTTTAAGAAAAAGAGAAACAAGTTTCACCGGTTTTTTCTCCGCTATTATTTCTGTAGCACTTGTATTTACATTTTTCACAACACGCATTTGAGCACGTGGTTTAGTCATGTTCAGGATTAATATACCTCCAAAAAACATAGCTACTAACGATGTGATCATCATCGTTGTACCAAATGCTTGCATAAAGAATGACAACACGATAAACGCGACACTTGCCAAGGCGATAGAGATAGCAATTGCCCTATGTGACATGCCTCTGTCAAGTAAAATATGATGCAGGTGATTTCTATCTGGGCTAAATGGTGAACGGCGATTGAATATGCGAATACCAAATACACGCAGTGTATCCATCAAAGGAATTAATAAGATACCAAAACCTATAGCCGGAGAGCAATGGATCGGGTATTGCGCAAATCCCGGGCCTTTCTCTATAAATTGTATTACCAGTATAGCGTTTACTACCCCTAACAACATGGAGCCGGTATCACCCATAAAGATTTTAGCCGGTTGATAGTTGTAGATCAGGAATGCAGCAATGCTTCCTGCCAATGCAAATCCTAATAATGCGTGCGCCAGGTCTCCGTTAATAAAGAAATAAGTGGCAAATACTGCAGATGTGATCAGGCCTACACTTCCTGCGAGCCCGTCAATACCATCAATCAGGTTGAAGGCATTAATAACTACGATCATGGTAAAGAACGTTAGCAGATAGCTTGCGCTTGGGTCTAACTGCTCTAAACCTAAAAAGCCATGCATACTGGTGATCAATACTTTACCTTTAAAGGCAAGGATTGCAGCAACCATGCACTGGCCAATAAATTTCTTCATAGGTGACAACACAACGAGGTCATCTTTTACTCCAAGGAAAAAGATAATTACGAATGACACAATGTAGTATTGCAGAAAACCAGAATTAGCATCACTAACAAACGTTAGCAACAGGCTAACCAGGAAACCGCCAAACATTGCTAATCCACCAAGGGAAGGAATAGGTGCTTTATGAACTTTCCTTTCGTCAGGAATATCATAGAGCTTCTTTTCATCTGCCACCTGTATGATTACAGGAATTGCGTAAAAGGTTATTAGAAACGCGATAATCCCACTGATGATAATTTGCTCCATGCATTGATGTTTTTACTTTTCGCGAACGGTACAAGTGGGGGAAATGCCTTGCAAAGTAAAGTCTTTTTTCTAAAAAGTTCATTACGAAATGATTATTTCCCGCTTTTTTTCAGGAAAAATCGTGCCGCTTTCAGAAAAAAGAACTTTTTCTATAGACTTCTTTTCTCCTCTTTTTGCTGCCTAGCTTCAGAAAACTTAGATTTGCTTAAAACAATATTTTTTTTATGGCAGAAGTACAGGAGTTAAAACAAATAGCATCCCAGGTTAGAAGGGATATCGTTAGAATGGTACATGCTGTGCAGAGTGGGCATCCGGGTGGATCATTGGGTTGTACTGATTTTCTTACAGCACTTTACTTTAATATAATGGAACATAACCCTAAGTTCAGCATGAACGGGGTAAATGAAGATCTTTTCTTCTTATCTAATGGACATATTTCACCTGTATTCTATTCAGTATTAGCACATTCCGGCTATTTCGACAAGAAAGAACTGTCTACTTTCAGAAGGCTGAATTCCCGTCTCCAAGGTCACCCAACCACGCATGAGCACCTGCCAGGTGTACGTGTAGCAAGCGGTTCACTGGGCCAGGGCATGAGCGTAGCCATTGGTGCTGCGCTGGCAAAAAAATTAAATAAAGATAGCCATGTTGTGTATTCTTTACATGGTGATGGTGAATTAGATGAAGGACAAAACTGGGAAGCAATAATGTTTGCCGGACATCATAAAGTAGATAACCTGATCTCAACTATTGATCACAATGGTCAGCAGATCGATGGTCCAACGGACGTGGTAATGAAACTTGGCGACCTCCGTGTAAAGTTTGAAAGCTTTGGCTGGCAGGTATTGGAGATGGATGGCAATGATATGGATGATACGATCAGGGGCTTGAATGAAGCACGTAGCTATGTAGGTAAAGGCAAGCCTATCGCTATTATTATGAAAACAGTAATGGGTAAAGGTGTTGACTTTATGGAAGGTCATCATGAGTGGCACGGTATTGCTCCAAGCGATGAGCAATTAGCCAAAGCATTAGCTCAGTTACCTGAAACATTAGGCGACTACTAGCCTGTAGAAGTTTATAAAGTTGTATAAATTATATAGGGTATATAGGTAGATGTTGCTACTTATATACCCTATATACTTTTCCTACCTTATATACTGTATAAATCTTATTAACTTTTAAGAGAGAACTCCTGCATTGCAGCTTTGCGGGAAGGTAACCATGCAGCCAGTATAGTTACCAATGCAATTGTGCACATGACCAGTAAAAAATCTGTTGCCAACATTTTCACCGGATAATAATCGATAATAAAAGAGCCGCCTTCCAGTTTTACCAGTTTAAACTTCAACTGCACCCAGCAGACAAGAAACGCCAATATTAATCCTGCCCCTGTACCTATGCCTGCTAATACAAACCCCTCACCAAGAAATATCTGCTGAATAAGGTTATTGTTAGCGCCCATTGCTTTTAGCACAGCTATATCTTTTTGTTTTTCCAATACCAGCATGGTGAGTGCACCTATCATATTGAATGCAGCAACGATCAGGATCAGAGAAAGAATGCCATAGATCACCCACTTTTCCATTTGCATCACCGTAAATAGTCCCTGGTTTTGCTCCAGCCTTGTTTGCACAACAAAGTTTTGGCCCAACGCCTGCTGCAATTGCTTCTTTACTTTATCAATGTCTCTTGGATTATTTACGCTTACTTCTATAGCGCTATATTGATTGGATTGCAGGTCCAGCATATACTGCATAAAACCAAGATTGGTAAATGCATATTTGTTATCAAACTCCTGCTGCACCATAAAGGTGCCGCGCACATTTACATTAAATGAATGCAGACCATCAAGGCTGGCAAGACTATTGGCTTTCCGGTTAGGCAGGTAGAGCGCAAGTTCTGTAGATAAAGATTCAGGATCTGCTCCTACAGCATTTTCAATTCCTACGCCGATCACTACGGCAGGCTCCGCAGCCGTGCCCATCTCATATTTTCCACGTACTATATGATCCTGTAGCTTATTTACATCCTTATAAGCACTATCTACACCCTTCAAAAAAAGAATAGTCTGGTAATCTCCATTTACCAAAACAGCTTTTTCTTCCACTACCATACTGATATGCGCAACGCCGGCAGTTTTATTGATCTGGGTAAATTGCTTATCTGTAATTGAAAAAAACTTACCTGTAGCCGGCGCAACTTTTATATCTGCATAGAAGTCGCCATACAAAGTTTTTACCAGGTCTTCAAACCCATTAAACACACTCAATACAATTACCAGGGCAGCAGTACCTACGGCAATAGCAAGCACACTTATCCATGCAATGATGTTGATCGCATTGGTTGTCTTCTTGGATTTAAAATAACGCCAGGCAAATAGAAATTTCAATTCTTATCTTTTAAGGTTAGCTTTTCGGTTTGTCGTCCTTTTTTGCCTGCTTTTCTTCGTCAATGTTTTTGAACAGCTCTTCCATCTTGAATACATAATCCAATGTATCATCCAGGTAGAACTGCAATACAGGTATCCTGCGTAACTGATGTTTTACCCGATCAGCCAAATCACGTTTTATTTCCCATGCCTTGTCTTCTATTTTTTTCATAGCCAGCTTGGGTTGCTCTACTTTAAACAGGCTCAGGTATATCCTTGCCTCCAGCAGGTCAGGCGTTACTTTTACGTTTGAGATGGAAACCATTCCACCATCTATCATATTCAGTCCCAGGTGCCTGAATATCTCATTCAGCTCCTGTTGTATCACACCTGCCACTTGTCGCTGACGTTTACCTTCCTCCATAATCTAACATTTAATTGACTGTAAAATTAGTTACTTTGCGGGTTTTAATATAGTTTATGAAGCGTTTTAAAAGGATATTTAAATATATAGGCGAGTATAAGGGTAAATTGGTGTCTTATGTGATCTGTACCCTGCTTGGCACTTTTTTCGGAATTTTCTCCATCAGCATGCTTGCCCCATTTATGTCTATTGTTATCGGGGATAGCAGCAATCCGGGTACAGCAGTCATTAAATCCAATGCAGTTACAGGTGTTGTGTCCGATTTTTTAAATAAGTTAATGCTGGAGCATGACAAGATTTACACTTTGGGTGCTATCTGTGTCTTCATCATTACTGCCACTTTATTAAAAAACTTATTCATCTATTTATCCAATCTTATTTCAGCGCCTATACGTAGTGCTATTACCACAAGATTCAGAAATGACCTGTATGAGAAAATACTGGAATTGCCGGTAGGTTATTTTACTGAGCAAAAGAAAGGCGATATCATTTCAAAAATGACGAATGATGTAGCGGAGATTGACAGCTCTGTAGTAGGTACACTGGAAGGTTTAATAAAGGATCCGCTGACTGTAATTGGTTACCTGGCCTATATGATATTCATAAGCCCTATGTTGTCCCTGTTCCTGCTTGTGTTATTACCTGTAACGGCATTTGTAATAGGCAGAATTAGCCGCAGCTTAAAACGTCAGTCACAGGAGTCGGCGATTAAGCTGGGTGGCGCACTCTCTATTATGGATGAAACGCTTGGCGGCATTCGTGTAATCAAAGCTTTTTTAGCTGAAAAACTATTACGTAATCGTTTCTTTACGTTGAACCATGAACTATTCAGGGTACGTAATAAAATGAACGCGAGGCGTGACCTGGCCTCTCCATTAACGGAGGTATTAGGTGTTATAGTACTTTCTATTATCCTTTATTTTGGTGGCATTTTAGTTATCCGTTACCATAGCATGGAAGGTGGCGATCTGCTTACCTACATTGCATTGTTTGCGTTTATCATTAATCCGGCTAAAACATTGTCTACTTCCTTCTTCAATATACAACGTGGTTCTGCCGCTATCGAACGTGTGGAAGAACTATTGGATGCGCCTATCATAGTAGAAGATAATGGTACAAAAGAACTCCACTTCTCTGACTCTATAGAGTTTAGAAATGTGAGTTTCTCTTACGGAGAACATGAGATATTGAAGAATATAAACCTGACTATTCAGAAAGGTAAAACAGTAGCGCTTGTTGGTAGCAGTGGGGCTGGTAAGAGCACACTTGCGGACCTTGTGCCTCGTTTCCATGACATTACATCCGGTGAGCTGCTGGTAGATGGTGTAAGCATAAAAGATTACTCTTTGCATGCCCTACGCAGCCAGATCAGCATTGTAACGCAGGAGCCAATATTGTTTAACGACACTATAGCGAACAACATTGCATTGGCTAAACCTAATGCAACTAAAGAAGAAATAGAAAATGCAGCACGTGTAGCAAATGCGCTGAACTTCATCAACAACAAGGAAAATGGCCTGGATACCAATATTGGTGATCGCGGTAGTAAACTGAGTGGCGGTGAGCGTCAACGCTTGACTATAGCAAGGGCTGTATTGAAAAACCCTCCTATCCTCATACTGGATGAAGCCACCTCTTCACTGGATACAGAAAGCGAAAGACTGGTGCAGGATGCTATTAATAATATGATGCAAAACAGGACTTCACTTGTTATTGCCCACCGTCTTAGTACGATCCGCCACGCAGATGAGATAGTAGTATTACAAAAAGGTGAAATAGCTGAACGCGGTACACATGAAGAATTATTAGCGAAAGGTGGTATTTACAGCAGGCTGGTAACAATGCAGGAGGTGAAATAAAAATTGTTGCATAGTTGTATTGCTACATGGTTAGCCGTTTACAATATAATAGCCCCAACAATTTAACCATATAACAATTCAACAATAAAAGAGAAGCCGCTTAGATTACTAAGCGGCTTCTCTTTTTATTTACTCTCTTGCAATTTTATTAATTCTTGTTGTTGGCAAAACGGCTCAACAGTTTGAGGATTTCTATGTATAACCAAACAATGGTTACCAGCAAGCCAAACGCACAATACCATTCCATGTGCTTAGGCGCTCCCATTTCTGCCCCCTGTTCTATTCTATCAAAATCCAGGATCAGGTTTAACGCTGCAATTGCTACGATTACTAAAGAAATACCTATTCCCAAGGCACTTGAATTATACATAAAAGGCAGGTCTACATGAAATAAACGCAATACCATTGCGATCATGTAAAATAAGAACACTCCCATTGTAGCGCTTATAATAATGGATTTAAAACGTTGCGTTGGTTTTATAATCCTGAAGTTGTATAAAAGGAACATGCCTAATGCTACAGCCAGCGTTAAGCCAACCGCTTGTAATATAATGCCCGGGTAAGTTTTCGCGAATGCATCATTCAGTATTGCAGAGAGCGCACCTAAAACGAAGCCTTCCAGCAGACCATATACTGGCGCCAGGTACCTGGCCGCAGTAGGTTTAAAAGAGATGATAACTGCAGTGATCAAACCACCGATTACACCAATCCATAAAAAGGTCATCACTTTGCTTATGTCCTGGCTAAGGATAGATTGAGAATATAAGCTCCACGTATATGCCGCGCCTGCTATAACCATCAATAGTAAAAAACCGAATTTAGCCATAGTGCCACGAACGGTCATTACGCCACTATCTGCATTTTCTAGCGAGCGGTTAAATATCTTTTCCGATAGTGTAGGGTTCCCCGATTCAAATAAAGCCATAGTTCAAAAAATTTAATTAGCTAAAAATACAAAAATTCAACCAGCAACGCTGTTAAAGGAAACACTATTGTTTCGCCTCTAACGATGGCGTTTTTAGTCTTGGATAATTATCTATTGTTTCAAAAACGTAATTCGGATTTGCTTTCAGTTCTGTAATAAACTTACGCAGTGAATCTGCGTCCGAAGGATGCCTGAACATGCGGTCATGTGTAAGGATCACAACATGATTTTTGGTGTGCGTTTCATTGCGCTGCAGCGCCACATTCACCATATTGATCATTGCGTCAGCGCTTTGTACAGGTGTAGCTGTTTTATGGTTAAAATTCCATTCCACATCCCAGCCGATCACATTATAACCTGATGAGTCCAGCAGCATGCAAACCGGCTTCACCAGCTTGGATGCCCGCACTTCTCCTTCCCGCACCCACGCGCTATTACCTGGTAGACGAATGATCTTGTAAGGAACATTCAGTTTTTTCTGTGCCACAAGAAAATCTTCATGCGACATCTGCGGATGCTGGTAAAAATATTGATAGTGGTTGCTGGCGTGTGTGTTACTATGATTTGCCAGCAATATCTCCGGGTAACCTTCACGAATGGAATCTACCAAAGCCTGTAAATGTGGGCTGGATGCATGCTGGCCAACCATGAAAAAGGTAGCTTTAATGCCTAATTCTTTACAGATATTAAAACACTGATGTGTGCCCGGAGGCTGTGGCCCGTCATCAAAAGTGAGGTATATGTACTTCTTAGTAGAATCGTAAACAGGTGGTTTCCAGGCAAATTTGCTATCTCCTGTTGCTATTGTTTTATCATGGGGGCCATGATCATTCGCTGCGGTTACGGTAGAATCTTTTCCTTTACCGCCTTTCGCTGCATCTTGCGGGCTATTACTGCAACCAGTCAAAATAGCCAGGGTGTTTATCGATAAAATAAGGATACCGTGTAAGATCCTTTTTTCCAGGTTTGTTCGCATAGGCTGTTTACTAATGTTAATCGGGCAAAGATATAGTTAAGAGATAATCGTTTAAGATAAATATAATAACTGTAAATGATTTTTAACCATCATTTTGCAGGTTCATGCGCCTTCTTATTACTTAATAAGCTGTTAATCACTTTCGAGGTGCGAAAAATCAGAGAATGTCAAGTAATGATATAGTAAATTTGCACCCCGTTGGGCAATAGTTCTGCCCCGGATTTAAATAATTTTGACAATAATGAACAGAAACGAAACCGTTTTAAGCGACGTAGTTATAAAGTTTGCAGGCGATAGCGGTGATGGTATGCAGCTTACAGGGCAACAATTCACCAACAATACGGCTTTACTGGGTATCGATCTGGCTACCTTCCCGGACTTCCCGGCGGAGATCCGTGCGCCACAAGGTACGCTGCCAGGTGTGAGCGGCTTCCAGATACATTTTTCTTCCGATAAAGTATATACACCGGGTGATCTATGCGATGTGCTGGTAGCAATGAATGCAGCAGCACTCAAGGTAAACCTGAAAAGCCTGAAACAGGGTGGAAAGATTATTGTGAATATTGATGGCTTTGATGCCAAAAATCTGCGACTGGCTAACTATGCTGAGGGTGTAAATCCGTTGGAAGATGGTAGCCTGGACAATTACCATGTTACAAAAATAGATGTAACCAAGCTGACGCGCGAGGCACTGAAGGAATTCCCGGAACTGGGCATGAAGGAGAAAGACCGTGCGAAGAACATGTTTGTGCTTGGTTTTATTTATTGGATGTATAACCGTGACCTGGAAAATACGATTGAATTCCTGGAGGAGAAATTCGGGAAAAAAGAAGTGATCCTTCAAAGTAATATCAAGGTACTGAAAGCCGGGTACAATTATGGTGATACGACAGAAGCTTTTGCAACACGCTACCGTGTGGAGAAGGCAAAATTACCGGCAGGTACTTACCGCAGCATTATGGGAAATCAGGCGCTGGCACTGGGCCTGATCGCAGCTTCACAAAAAAGTAAGCTGCCATTGTTCTTAGGCACATATCCTATTACACCGGCTTCTGATATTTTACATGAACTGAGCCGTTACAAAACATTTGGTATTCGCACATTCCAGGCGGAAGATGAGATTGCAGGTATTACATCGGCAATCGGTGCAAGCTATGGTGGTAGCCTTGGTGTAACTACAACGTCTGGCCCGGGTATGGCACTAAAAGCGGAAGCAATGGGCCTGGCAGTAATGCTGGAAATACCATTGCTAATTGTAAATGTGCAGCGCGGTGGCCCATCTACAGGCTTACCTACAAAGACAGAACAGAGTGATCTGCTACAGGCATATTATGGCAGAAATGGCGAATGCCCGATGCCGGTGATTTCGGCATCAACGCCAAGCGACTGTTTCGATGCAGTATATGAGGCTGTGCGTATTTCTGTACAGCACATGACACCTGTCATATTACTGAGCGATGGCTATATCGCTAATGGTGCGGAACCCTGGAAATTCCCGACAAGTGAGGATCTGGAATCAATAGAGGTGAAATTCAAAACTGAATTGGGTGAGGGAGAAGATAAATTTATGCCTTACCTGCGTGATGAGAAGCTGGTTCGCCCTTGGGTGGTGCCGGGTACAGCAGGACTGGAACATAGGATCGGCGGTATTGAAAAACAAAACATCACAGGTAACGTAAGTTACGATCCGGAGAACCACCAGTTGATGGTGAAGCTGAGACAGGAAAAGGTGGACAAGATTGCACAGTATATACCAGAGCAGAAGATAGATATGGGTGAGGAAAAAGGTAAAGTGCTGGTACTTGGCTGGGGTAGTACGTATGGTGCAATTAAAAGCGCTGTATTGGAACTGCGGTCACATGGCCATTCTGTAAGTCATGCGCACCTGCGTTACTTAAGACCATTCCCCCGTAACCTGGGTGAGATCCTTAAAAACTTCGACCACGTCCTTATACCTGAAATCAACAATGGTCAACTAATCAAGATCATCCGTGATCAATTCCTGGTAGATGCGAAAGGCTACAATAAGATAATGGGTGTGCCTATTACAAAGACGGAATTGGTGGATGCGATAAAGAAGATGTTTTAAGAAAATTTGAGATTTCAAATTTGAAATGATAGGTAAAAGCTTCAGAGAAATCTGGAGCTTTTCTTTTTGAGAAAATGTATCGCAAAGGACGCAGAGATTTCGCAGAGGACGCAAAGACAACATTGATACTACCTGAGCGAGCAATCATGAAAAACGTCATCAATATTTATAGGCCTTACTCACGATTCACGTTTGACGATTCACTTCTCACGACTTTTTATAAACAACAAATCCCAATCAGTGATTGGGATTTGTTGTTTATAAAGAAGAAGATTAATTATTCTCCTGTTGCGCCGTTGTTGGCTTTTACCAACCCTAACTTAGCTTCAAGGCTTAGTGTAGCGTGTGGCACTGCACGTAAACGTGCTTTGTCGATCAGTTTGCCTGTTACGCGGCAGATACCGTATGTTTTATTTTCAATACGGATAATGGCTTTTTCCAGGTGATCTATATAAGTAATCTGGCGGCTGGCCATCTGGCTCAGTTGTTCACGCTCCATACTCATACTACCATCTTCCATTGTCATGTAACGGTTTTCGCTTTCGTCGCCACCCATTTCGTCCTTACGGGTGATCAGACCTTGCAGGTAAGCCAGCTCTTTCTTTGCAGCTTCCAGTTTCTTATTTATCAGCTCTCTGAATTCGTTCAGTTCTGAATCACTATATCGTACCAAGGGCTCGTTGGATTTAATGTTATCGTTTCTATTGTCTAATGTCTGATACTCAGGTGCATAAGGCACGCTGGTTTTTACTGTAAGCTTTGGCACTTTTACTTCCTTCAGCGGTTCTTGTTTTTTAGGAACCGGTTTAGGTATTGGCGCTTCCTTCAACCTGATGGGCTCTACCTTTACGATAGGAGGCAATGGCTGAGGGGCTGCCGGTTTTGGCGCTTCCTTTTTTACAGGTAGCGTTACAGGTTTTCCCTGTGGCTTTACAGGAGTTTTAACCGGCGCAGCTACAGGTTTTACTGTTTTTACCGGAGCTGGTGCTGGTTTTACTGGTGCTGCTGCTTTCTTTACCGGGGCAGCAGTTTCTTTTTTCACTGGTTTAGCTGCAGGTTTTGGTGCTGGCTTAGAAGCTTTCTTCACAGGCGCTGCAACCTTTTTTGCCGGTTTTGCCGGAGCAGCTTTCTTAGCAGCAGGTTTAGCTACTGCTTTTTTTGGTGCGGCCGCTTTCTTAGCAGGCGCAGCTTTTTTTGCCGGCGCAGCTTTTTTCGCGGCCGGTTTGGCTGTTTTCGGGGTTGCTTTAGAGGCTGGTTTCGCTGATTTCCCGCTTGTTGGGCGGACAGGCTTTTTAGTTGCCATACGATTAACCTTTTTTATTTACACTTATTTTTAGCAAGGCATCATTTACTTCAATTTCAGTGCCGTCCTGCAATTTAGGCACAAATTCTATGCTATCTGCCAAAATTTCCGCGCAAATGTAGTTTTTAAATTCATTTATACTAGTCCTCAGTGCTTCGTTCTCAAGCACTTTTACGAATATACGGTCTGTTAGTTCAAAACCGCTTTCTTTTCTGATATTTTGTACACGATTTATAAACTCCCGGGCATCACCTTCCTGCTTCAAGGTATCGCTGATAGTAATATCCAGCGCCACCGTTAATGCACCCTTGCTGGCTACGCTCCATCCCGGAATGTCTTCGGCTGTTATATCCACTTCACCCAACAATAATGTAATTGGCTCACTATCAACTTGTATAGTTATTTCCCCATCTTTCTCAATTGTGGAAATCTCATGTTGGGAAAAATTGCTGATAATCGCACCTACAGCCTTCATTTTTCCGCCTAGTTTATTGCCTAGTGCTTTAAAATTCGGCTTCGCTTTCTTCTTGATAATGCCTTCCGTCTCCGTAATATATTCTATTTCCTTAATATTTACTTCCGCTTTTACCAAATCCCCCACTTTCTCTATCTGCGTTTTCATTTCAGGGTCCAATACCGGAACCAGGATCTTCTGTAATGGCTGGCGTACTTTAATATTCACTTTTTTACGCAGCGACAATACTAAAGAAGAGATATCCTGCGCCAACTGCATTCTTTCTTCCAGGGAATTGTCAATAGCAGCTTCGTTTGCTTTAGGGAACAACACATGGTGAACAGATTCGGCGTCAAAGCGGCCCGAGATCTTGTTCAGGTTGTTGAACACTGCATCGCTAAAGAATGGAGAGATCGGCGCAATCAAACGAACGATCGTTTCCAAACATTCATATAATGTCTGGTAAGCGCTTATTTTATCCTGCTCATACTCACCTTTCCAGAAACGGCGACGGCAAAGACGCACATACCAGTTGCTCAGATGTTCATCTAAAAACTCCTCGATCAGCCTGCCTGCAATTGTTGGCTCAAAGTCATCCATTGCAGCAGTTGCTTTTTTGATCAGCGTATTTAAAGAAGATAAGATCCAGCGATCGATCTCTGGCCTTTGTTCCAGCGGTATGTATGCTTCTTTGAATGCAAAACCATCCACGTTTGCATACAATGCAAAGAACTGGTAGGTATTATATAATGTACCGAAGAACTTACGTTGTACTTCTTTGATACCATCAAGGTCAAACTTCAAATTATCCCACGGAGACGCATTAGTGATGAGATACCAACGGGTAGCATCTGCACCAAATGTCTCAATGGTCTTAAACGGATCGACAATGTTACCTAGGCGTTTGCTCATTTTCACGCCATTCTTATCCAATACCAATCCATTACTCACAACTGCTTTGTAAGCAAGGCCCGGATATTTTTCTTCTGTTACTTCAATGCCATGCTTCTTCAGTTCCTCATGTATAGATTCTTTGATGAGCGCGCCTATCGCATGCAATGTATAAAACCAACCTCTCGTCTGGTCCACACCTTCTGCTATAAAGGATGCCGGATAGTTTTGCGCGAAGGTTTCCACATTCTCAAATGGAAAATGCCATTGTGCATAGGGCATAGCACCACTGTCAAACCACACATCTATCAGATCAGGCACGCGCTTCATTGGTTTGCCACTTGCACTCAGCAAGATCACATCATCCACAAATGGTTTGTGCAGATCTATTTCTTTTTCTGCATTCCTGATCTCCGGTTTATTCAGGTCGCCAGCTTTTGCTATCTCAGCTTTCAGCTCAGCTATGCTTCCGATACAGATTTCTTCATCGCCATCTTCAGTTCGCCACACCGGTAATGGCGTACCCCAGTAACGGCTACGGCTCAGGTTCCAATCCACTACATTCTCCAGCCAGTTGCCAAAACGGCCTTCGCCGGTAGATTTTGGTTTCCAGTTAACTGTTTTGTTCAGTTCTACCATTCTATCTTTCAGCGCAGTTGTTTTGATGAACCACGCGTCCAGCGGATAATAAAGAACCGGCTTATCTGTACGCCAGCAATGCGGGTAACTGTGTTCGTATTTCTCTACTTTGAAAGCACGGTTTTCTTTCTTCAGCTTTACAGAGATGTCAACATTAACATCCGCATAGTTTGGATCGTCTTTATAGTTTTTTACATAGCGACCGCTAAATTCACCTAACCCTTCTACAAATTTTCCTTCCCTGTCTACCAGGATCAATTTCTCACGATCACCATATTTATTAATGGCAGTAAAGAAGCCAATGCCATATTTAGTACCCACTTTATAGTCATCTGCACCAAAGTCCGGCGCTGTATGTACGATACCTGTACCATCTTCTGTAGTAACAAAAGAATCTACCAATACCCGGAAAGGTTTCGGCTCAGGAATGCTATGTTTTATTGAATCCCACGAGTTTGCCTCATAAGGAAGTAATTGCTCGTACTGTGCACCTTCAATGTTTTTTCCTTTGAATGTTGCCAGTACAGACCAGGGCAACAACTTCTCGCCTTCCTGGTAACCGGCAAAATCACCGTTCTCACCTTCCGGTTTGAAATACTTACCAATCAACGCTTTTGCAAGCACCACATTTACCGGGAGATGTGTGTATGGATTAAATGTTTTTACCAATACATAATCAATCTCGCCACCAACCGTTAAGGCAAGGTTGGAAGGTAACGTCCACGGCGTAGTCGTCCACGCCATGAAAAACACTTCGCCGCTTTTAGCAGCATCAAACAGGAATTGTGTCTGCTCATTTTTTACTGCGCTGAACATCACTACCGCAGAGGTATCTTTTACATCTTTATAAGTACCTGGCATGTTCAGCTCGTGCGAGCTAAGACCGGTACCTGCTGCCGGAGAGTATGGCTGTATGCTTACGCTTTCGTACAGCAATCCTCTTTTATATAGCTGCTGCAGTAACCACCACAAACTTTCAATGTAGTTGTTCTCAAAAGTGATGTAAGGATTTTGCAGGTCTACCCAATAACCCATTTTGCGGGTAATGTCGTCCCACTTGTCTTTATAGCGCAATACCGCTTCACGGCATTTTTGGTTGTACTCTTCTACGCTGATCTTCTTACCAATATCTTCTTTGGTAATGCCCAGCTCCTTTTCTACCCCAAGTTCTACCGGAAGGCCGTGGGTATCCCATCCACCTTTACGTTTTACCTGGAAACCCTGCATGGTTTTGTAACGGCAAACAAGGTCTTTTAATGTGCGCGAAATGACGTGGTGAATACCGGGCATACCATTGGCACTCGGCGGACCTTCGTAAAACACAAAAGGTACAGCGCCTTCCCTAAGGCTTACACTTTTCTCAAAAGCCTGGCTTTCATTCCATTTCGTAAGAATTTCCTGCTCTATTGACGGCAGGTTCAATCCTGAAAATTCCGCGTATTTCGCACTCATATTGACAGTCCTATCCTATTTTAAGTTTGCAAAGGTAGGAAAAGTGCCAATTCAATGTGAAAACAAGTGCAAAAGCAGAACAGGTTTTCAACAAGTATTCCAAATGTCGCAACATTGCCTTATGTACTGCCGCCCGGCTTACCTTTATGCCATGCGGACCACTCAGAGAGAAGTAATTCCATCCTATAGTTTAAGCGAAGTAAGCGCCAGCCACAACAACCTGTTTGAAATAGTGCGGTGTGAGCTAAATGTGCCACGTTTGTGGCAGGCAGACTTCCTGGCGCCACACCGCCGAAACTACTACATGTTCGTATTGGTAAGCGGAGGAGGTGGGAGGCATTGGGTGGATATGGCGTTGTACCAGATAAAGCCAAAGACGTTTTACCTGAGTTCACCTCACCAGATACACCAGAAAGAAGGCTATGCTCCGCTGGAAGGCATTATACTGGCGGTAACGAATGAATTTCTGCACATGGCAGAGAACCGTCCTTTGCTATCTCTTCCTATCATTGAGAACCAGGAAAATGCACATGAGTTAATTCTTTCCGATGCTGACTTTGCTTTTTTGCAGGATGTGACGGAGAAAATGTTTGCTGAATATACTAGCGCGAATGAATGGCGCAATACGATGCTGCAAGGCTATTTAAAGGTGTTACTTACTTATACAAGCCGTTTGTACACACAACAGTTCGAAGATTTCCCCGGCGAGGACAGGCTACTACTCAGACGTTTTAAAAAAACACTGGAAGAGAATTTTACAGAACTGCATCTCGTAGCTGATTATGCGCAACTCCTCAACATTAGTGCAGGCCACCTCAGTGATGTGGTGAAACAACAAAGCGGTAAGACGGCTATAGAGTTGATACATGAGCGGATACTACTGGAAGCCAAACGCCAGTTGGTGCATGCTCCGCATTCTGTAAAGGAAATAGCTTTCAGCCTTGGCTTTGAAGAGGCATCTTATTTCAATCGCTTTTTTAAAAGACTAAGCGGGCAAACTCCTGCCACGTTTAGAAATGTAACCCGGGAAATGTACCATTAATTCCCTCATATCTGTCACAAGGCAGCCCGATGTCCGTTTTAGTTTTGCATCTATAAAAGAGCAATGCATGGACAAACAATTAGCAGACAACAAGGCAGTCGTTTTACGCTTCAACAAAGCATTTTTAGAAGAAGGCAATGAATCGGTTTTACCAGAATTGCTACATCCGCAATTCATCAACCGCACTACACCGCCCGGTGTTGATCCGGGCATTGAAGGCATCCGTTTTTTCATAAAAGACATTATGCACAAGGCGTTTCCTGACCTAAAGGTGGAAATACTGCAAATGATCGCAGAAGGCGACCTGGTAAATACGTACAAGGTTTTTCATGGCACACATAGCGGCGATTTTATGGGTATAGCTCCTACCGGAAAAAAGATCAAACTCTATGTGATGGATATTGTACGCTTACAGGCTGGACAATATATAGAGCATTGGGGTATTCGCGATACGCATGCACTACTACAACAATTAAACAGCAAATAATCTGTAGATGAAAAAAGTATTTATAACCGGAGCGAATAAAGGAATCGGTTTTGAAACAGCACGTCAACTATTACAGCAGGGCTACTATGTATATCTGGGCAGCAGGGATGAGCAAAAGGGTAACGAGGCGAAAGCTGCTTTACACAAAGAAGGATTGATTCATTGTGAAGTTATTCTAATAGATGTAAGCGACGATCATTCGGTATCAGAAGCATGTGATGTGCTAAGCAGGAAAACGAAAGTATTAGATGCACTCATCAACAACGCGGGCATTTCCGGCGGCTTTCCACAGCAGGCATCTTCTATAAGCATTGATAGTATAAAACAAGTATTTGAAACAAATTTTTTCGGGACTATCAGGACTGTACAGGCATTTTTGCCTCTACTCAAGGCCGCGTCTGAAGCGCGCATCGTAAATGTAACCTCCGATCTTGCATCGCTTACCTTGCACAATGATCCATCCTGGGTTTACTATGCTTTTAAGGGTGGCGCTTACGGGCCTTCCAAAACAGCATTGAACGCATATACGATCGCCCTGGCATACGAGCTAAAGGATACCAACATTAAAGTGAATGCTGTAAACCCAGGCTATACGGCAACAGACTTTAACCAGCATCGTGGTACGGCTAAGGTAGCGGATGCCTCGCGCATCATAGTAAATTTTGCAACATTGAATGCGAATGGCCCCACAGGAAAATTCTATAGTGATTATGGGGAAACACCGTGGTAACTATGGGATTCAGGTTGCTTAACGTACCTTCGCACTATTCCCACAAATAACAATTATGGTAAGAGTAGGCGAGTTCAACAATTTACAGGTATTGCGTAAGGTAGAAATAGGTGCGTATATGGATGATGGCGGCGATGGCATTTTATTACCTAAGCGCTTTGCGCCAAAGACGCTGAAAGCTGGTGATGTGATCAACGTTTTTGTGTATTACGATTCAGACAATCGCCTTATTGCTACCACTCAACAGCCAAAAGCTGTTGCAGGGGATATTGCCTTACTTAAAGTGGTATCACTTTCTCCACATGGCGCATTCCTTGACTGGGGGCTGATGAAAGACCTGTTTATTGCAAAGTCTCAGCAATTAAGCGTGATGCATGTGGGCGGCCATTACCTTGTAAAAGTCTATATAGATAAACAGACAGGACGAATAGCTGCTACAGAACGCATAGAGCAGTACCTGAGCAATGATGACCTTACTGTAAATGAAAATGAAGAGGTAGACCTGGTTGTTTACAGGCGTACAGATATTGGTTATGCCGTAATCATTAATAATGAGCATACAGGTATGCTTTATTTCAACGAAGTGTTTTCAGACCTGGCGCCAGGCGACAAGCTGAAGGGCTTTATCCGTAAAATAAGAGAGGATAACAAAATAGATGTTGTTGCCGGCAAGCGTGGCTATGATAAGGTAGAAGGTGAAACGGACAAGATCTTACGCTTGCTGAAAGAGAATAGCGGCTACCTGCCTTACTATGACAAGTCTGACCCTGAAGAAATTTACAGCTTCTTTGGCATGAGTAAGAAGACGTTTAAAATGGCGACGGGCAATTTATTTAAGCAACACAAAATAGAATTTACACAGAGTGGGATTAAGTTGATAGAGGAATAATTGTTTCATTGTTTCATTGTTTCATTGTTTCATTGTTTCATTGTTATAGCAAAAATTTCATACTAAAAACAATTCAACCATATTACAATAAAACAATATAGCTTTTCTTCACTCCTGTTTCACGATCGCATTTTTCTTATATTTAAGTTCTGTTAACAACAGAACTTTTTTATTTATTTGAACTTCAAGTACTCAAATATTATTTGCCATGACGAAAAAATATGGGCTGCTTGTAGCAGCTACAACATTTGTAACGATGTCTTTCGCACAACAAAAAGGAGATCCTGCTAAAACCGAAGTTTGGCAACCAGTACCCAAAGAGGTATCTACGGGCACACCTTTCTCCACGCCTCCTTCCGATGCCATAGTTTTGTTTGATGGAAAAAATTTAGACAACTGGATCAGTGTAAAAGATAGTAGCGCTGCTAAGTGGGAAGTGAAGAATGGCGAAATGGTGGTAAATAAAAAAGCAGGCAACATACAGACAAAACAATCATTCACAGATTACCAGCTTCACCTCGAATGGAAGATTCCTGCAAACATTACTGGCTCCGGTCAGTTGCGCGGTAATAGCGGTTTGTTCCTTGCCTCTACAGGTGGCGGCGATGCTGGTTATGAATTGCAAATAGTAGACAGCTATAACAATAAAACGTATGTAAACGGACAGGCGGCCAGTATTTACAAGCAATCTATTCCATTGGTAAACCCGGCTAAAAAACCAGGTGAGTGGCAAACGTATGATGTGGCCTGGACAGCGCCTCGTTTCAACGAAGATGGTTCACTGAAATCGCCTGCACGTGTAACCGTTTTTTACAATGGTGTATTGGTGCAGAATAATTATGAACTGACGGGTGAGACTTTATATATTGGAACGCCTAGCTATAAAAAACATGGCGCTTGCCCAATTAAATTGCAGGCACATGGTGACCCTAGTGAGCCGATCAGCTTCCGCAATATCTGGATAAGGAATTTATAATTGTTGCATTGTTACATGGTTAAATTGTTGTGTTAACAATTCAAATGCTGTTCGACATGTTAGCGAAGCGCATGTCGAATTATAGATACAAAGGATGTTTATCCTTTATTGTACGGATTTTAAATCCGCTTTATCTGCGTTCGACATGCGCTTCGCTAACATGTCGAACAGCGTAATACGCAGAGATCACAAAGCGTTTTTAATTTGGCTGCGCATACGTCACTATATCAATTCCCACCCCATTTGGATCTTTGATAGCGAAATGTCTATCTCCCCACGGCTCATTTCGAATCTCAATTTCAATCTTTATCTTTTTCGCTTTCAGCTTCTCGTACCATTCATCTACTTTATCTACCTCAATGGTCAGGTAAACGCCTTTACCATCAAAGGCCGGTTTAAACAATGCCTGTTGCGAAGGATGATCCGGTAACAGAAAACTCAGCTCTGCTTTTTTATCCGGTGTATGTAACAACAGATAAAATTCATTTTCAAATGTGACGCCAAAGCCCAATGTTTCTGTATAGAAGGTTTTAGTCTCTGCCAGTTTTTTTGTGATAATACCTGCATTTAATTTCATAGTAACCGGTTTTACTTGTGCATAGATATTTGATGTCGCAATAATTGTTATGAGAAGAAGTAAGCACTTTTTCATTTCCTGTAATTATCCCACAAAAGTATTTTATGCTTTATCGCAAACATTGTAAAAAACGGACATCCTATTTTTTCAATGCCTGTGATGGTGTAAGGCCATACAATATTTTAAAGTCTTTGATAAAGTGTGCCTGGTCAAAGTAGCCAAGATCAAGATACGCCCGGTCTTTAAGTATATTTCCTGGTGACTGCAGTAGTTTTTGAAAGCGGACTACTTTACTGAATGCCTTCGGGCTATCTCCAATATAAAAATCGAAGAGACGCCGTAATTGCCGGGCACTAATGCCTACGTTTAATTTATTCTCAATTCCGACAATGCCACCATTGTGCATTATTTGCACAATAGATTCATATAACCGGCTATCAGGAGCGGTATGTATATGTAAAATTTGTTCCTGGAAGAAAGAATCAAGCGATGTTTTAATAGCAGTCATATCATTTCCGGCACGTATTGTACGTAAAAAAACAGTTAGTGCAGGCACCACTTCCTGTAAGGGTGTTGACTGATTTGCCAGCTCTGCTGCACTTACATTAAATAACAAGGGGAAAATGCCGGGCAGAAAACGTACTCCTATATAATTGAATGTCTGATCAAGCGGAAAAGCAGTAAAGGCATTGCTAAATCCCATAATAAAACTACACTGGGGATCATTCGCTTCAAAAAAAATATCCATGCATCCATCTGCTACCACGCGATATTGAAATGATGTCTGCAATGGAACCTTTGTCTTCAGTTGCCAGTAACAATAGATATAATTGAGTAATGCCGGGGCAGGAAGCAGTTCAAGATAGGAAACGCCTTCATCCGTTTGTTTAACGGCAGGTTGCACAGGAGCATACAACGCCCGTATATCAGGTAGCTTATTCATTCTTTACTGCAGCATGGAGAATAAACAGCAAGATATTTATTTCTTTACAAACCAATAGCCGATAGCCAGCCATAAAAGGCCTTTTACAAGAAAAAACAAAAAGCCCCAGAAACCTACACGTTTCAGCCATTTAACAGCTTTGTGTTGTCCATTTTCCTCACTCATAACATATAAAAATACGGCAAGTCTGAGAAAGCCTCATTTCGCAATAAGGAAAAATTGAAAATCTGTCTTATAAACAATTCCCCAGTAAAAAAATAATCCGCTACAGTTGTAGCGGATCATTTTAGAAGTCACGTATTATCAATGATTACCTGGGCATAATCTTAGTAGTATAGACCAGCTTATTTGAATGTAACAATGTAATAATGGTAATAAGATTGCTCTGTATATTCACAGGAAGTGTATTAACGCCTTTATTCACTTTTACTTTCTTTTGTTCAATCACTTTTCCGTTTATAGCAACAGCTTGTACTAAAAGATCCGCATCTATTGGTGCAGTTACCTGAAATACAGCCTGGTTATATGTTTGCGACAGAATAATGACTTCAAATTTTTGTTGCCGCGTAACAGATACTGTATCCAGGAATTGCTTTTTTCCAGCCAGCGGTAATGTTTCTTCGTTTACCTCTTCTTTCAGCGCTGTATTTGTTGTCTGTGCCTTAGCATTTGCAGGCAATGCTGTTATTACAGTGTCCAGGTTAGTGAGTGATGTGATGTTTTTAAGTACGATCGGCGCTTTAGCATTTATGATAAAGTTATCCGTCATACATGTACTTGCTGCTTTATCTTTTACCGTAACAGTCACTACACCTGCCGTCTGAGGCGTGTACATGATCGAGGAAGCCGTTTTATTATTATCTGACCATATATATGTTCCCGGCCAGGATGCGCTTAACTGAACGGGCTGTCCTACTGTTGTATTTATGGAGGTGGTTTTATTCACGTCTTTTACGATCGTGAACTGATCCCGCACTGCATTGTCTGTAGTAATAAACTTTGCATTCAACCTATTCCCTTCCACTTCAAAAAAGAAAAAGCCTGTTTCTTTATAAGAGAAGCCACGCATAGCCTCATGCGGAAAAGAAGACTGGCTACCAAGCACGCTACCGGCAGAACCTGCAACTACATATACCACACCTTTATTCGGCGCTCCTGAATTGGTAGTATAAGGGCAAGAGTTTACACTACCGTCATATTTGCCAGTAGAGGCATTTAGCTCATAGGTGGCAGGCACGTATGTCTTCTCATTTCCGTAGTGACCGTTTATCAGTTTAGTTCGCTCATATACGTGACTGTGCCCGCAAATAATCATATCTACACCGAGACGCTCCAGTACACAGATAGTTTTTTCTCTTATAGCCACCAGGTCAGACTCTGTATCGGAATTATGGCTTCCCATTGTATAAGGCGGATGATGCCAGTACGCAATCACCCATTTCCTGGTATTTGCCGCAAGGTCAGCCCTCAGCCAATCCATTTGCGGCGACTTTCCTACTGTAGTATCACTTAACAAAGCTGAGCTTCCGGACATTCCATAGGAATCTAAAGAAACGAAATGAACATTACCCCAATTCCAGGAATAAAAGGCAGGATCACCCGACGCAAGTCCACCACATTCACCAGACTGAGGCATACTAAAATTTTGATAATAAGGCACAGTTCTCTTTGACTTGTTTGAGCTGGAGTTTGCATAATCATGATTACCTGGTGCAGGAAAAACGATGTGATTTTTCAATACCTGGTCTCCGTAAATATTAAAGAAGTTGCTTGTATATTCCCCATCCGTGCCGCTGTTGTATGCATTATCTCCCATAAGTAACCAGGCATCTGGCGCAGCTATATTATTAGAAAGCAAGAAATTTCTGTATGCCGTATAAGAGGCGTTTTGATTAGTAGAGCTTTGTCTTCCGCAGTCACCAAAAGCTGCAAAAGTCATTTTCCGGGATACAGAAGCTCCGGGAGCTGTTGTAAAAAAGTTTTGCTCTCCCCCCTGTAAGATCACACCTCCTGAGCTGACTCTATACCAATATTTAGTATCAGCCTGAAGTCCTTTAATACTCATTATATGCTCTTTTGTAAGCGTTGCATCCTCAACTGTTAGCGTGTTATAGAAACCAAACTGAGTTCCTATTTCTACCTTGGAGTTAGCTGCGTTACCTGTACGCCAACGAACGGTTACGCCTTGCTGTGTTCCCATATTCAAATATGGGCCTCGGCTAAGTACCGGGTTTGTTCGCACAGGATAGTTAGCAATCACTTCCAGGTCAAAAGTAATATCAGAGCTGGACTCTGAATCCTGGTGTATTTCTACAGCTATACTATTGCTTCCTTGCTTAAATGCAGAAGCCAGGACTGCGTACTTGTAGTAGGTTGCCTGATTTCCTAATGCGGATGCCTTTGTAGTGTACAATACAGTACCGGCGGCCATGTTACTTCTGAATACCTCTACCCCATTAACATACACAACTGCGCCATCATCCCGTAGCAGGTTAAATGTAAAATTTTCAAAAGAAGTTATATCAGCAATATCAATTGTTTTTCGAAAATAGGTCGTTATAAATTTTTTACTGCAACCCGGTGTTGGTGTTACTGTACCACATCCTGAATTTACATAAGTTGTATACGTTTTGGTATCGCCATAGCCCAGTATAGCCGGGCCATTTTTCCAGCCGTTATCATTAAACAAAATTTCTTTCCATAAAGTACCCTGGTTAGATCCGTCATCTAAATATTTCCAGTCTGCCTTTTTTGCTATGATTGTTTTATTAGTAGGAAAGTTGCCTACTATTTCCATATCAAAAGAAACATCTGAGCTGGACTCTGATTGCTGGTGTATTTCTACAGCAATAACATTACTACCTTCTTTAAACAAAGAGAAGGGAACAGTATATTTAACATATGTAGACTGATCTCCCAGTGCTGATGCTTTTGTCGTGTACAAGACTGTGCCGGCCGGCATATTGTTCCGTAGCACTTCTACTCCATTTATATATACAATCACCCCATCATCCCGCAATACATTTATAGCAAAGTTATCATACTGAGCTACGTTTGTTACAACAAGCTCTTTTCTAAAATAAGTCGTTATAAACTTTTTACTACAACCCGGTGTTGGCACTACTGCGCCGCAACCTGAATTAACGTAAGTTGCGTACGTTTTTGTATCACCATATCCTAATATAGCAAGTCCGCTCTTCCAGCCGTTATCGTCAAATAAAACTTCTTTCCATAGAGAACCCTGATCGGAACCATTATCAAGATACTTCCAGGTTGACTTCTTTTCCAATACAACATTCTGGGCTAAAGAAGATGAAACATACAATTGGAAAAAGAAACAAAACAAGCAGATGTGTAGCATTTTTCTTTTCATGCGAAATGCGTTTTAGGTTAACAAACTGGTTAGCGTAAAATCAAACATACATTAATCGCACAATGTATCTGTACTTCCCGCCGTTTATATTACGATGATTTTATCAACACTACACAGCAATCGAAAAAAGATAAAGGCTACAATCCTTATTACATCAGCATTAGCGCTGTTTTCTTTTTGTTTGCGAAATAAGAAAACGCATTTGATAAACACGAAAGTGTATCATTACTATATGCGTATGTCAGATAGCACAAAGCAATGCTTGAAGGAGTTGCAGATGGCAACAATACGCCAACAATCACAGCTTCGCTTAAAGCAATTATTCTTACAAGCGCGCACTCATTACAAAAAATGGAGCATTCTTTCTGAATATTTAAACCCTTACGAAAGCAAGTTTATTAATGGCCCCTCACAAGTACGTATTGAAGAAGGCGCTCCCGACAAGCTTATTCCACCACATGGCTTCCAGCTCTTAGAGGAAATCATTTTTGAGCATAAAATAAATGCCTCTGCATCTCAACAGATAATTGCGGAAATAAATTTCATGCAACAACAGATCGATAAAATGACTTCGACTTATGCTTTAGAAAATGCCTTTACTGTTAAATACATTAATGAAGCAATGAGATATGCGATATTCTCATTAGGTGCAAAAGACATAGCAGGGTTTGATTCCCCTGTAGCAGTGAATTCAATTGCAGAATGCATTGCTACACTTACAGGAATTGATTCTATCAGCGCATATACATGGAAAGAAAACAAACAACTGCAGGAGATCATTAACAATGCAAAAAAGTATCTTTCAGACAACGACGATTTCAATACGTTCAATCGTATTGTTTTTATTAAAGAATATATTAATCCTCTTTCCACCCTGGTAAGCTATCATATGCGGGAAGAAAGTCTTTTTAACTTAAAGAATGACAATGCTGTATCTGACAATGCATTGACTTTATTTGACAAAAATTTCTTTGATGTTGATTTCTTTTCTCCGTCTGAGCGATACATGCCAACAGAGGATAGGGTTGCTTTAGGCAAAATGCTTTTTAATGACCCGGTTTTATCTCAAAGCCAAACAATATCCTGCAGTAGCTGCCATAATGAATCTATGGCTTTCACAGATGGGCGCGCTCGTGCAAAAACAATTGACAAAAGCGCGATACGCAATACGCCAACGTTGTGGAATGCACTTTTTCAAACACGTTTTTTTTATGACATGAGAGAAGAGATATTGGAGGATCAGTTTTTAGACGTTGTACATAGCAGCGCAGAAATGAATGGTTCAATCTCACAAATAATAGAACGTTTAACGAAAGACAGTGTGTATAATCACCTGTTCCTGCAAGCTTACGCAACTGAAGCTAATCCCATATCTCCTTTTACAATAGCCAATGCCATTTCTAATTATGAACGAACACTAATATCTGTAGACAGTCGTTTCGACAGGTTTATGCGAGGAGATGAAACCGCTGTAACTACAGAAGAAAAAGAAGGTTTTAATCTTTTTATGGGCAAGGCGAAATGTGGCACATGCCATTTTGCGCCTTTATTCAATGGATTAGTGCCGCCATTCTACAATGAAGTGGAATCTGAAATAATAGGCGTGCCTGCAACAAAGAATAAGCGTAGTGCAACTATAGATCCGGACTATGGCAGATATAACTTTACAAAATCTCCTGTTCACAAGTATGCTTTTCGCATTCCTGGCCTCCGCAATGTTGCACTTACTGCACCATATATGCACAATGGCGTTTATGCAACGCTGGATGAAGTGATGGAGTTTTATAATAATGGAGGTGGAAAGGGGTTGGGAATACATACAAAATATTACACCCTTCCGGAGGGCAGGCTAAATCTAAGTAAAGTCGAGATAAAGCGTATTATCTCGTTTATGCAATCGCTTACAGATATAGCTAGTGCGAATGAATAAGAAATAAAAAACATAGGCACATAGGAACGGTTGGCAGAAGCTTTACCAATATCCTATGCACCTATTATTGATTAAGGGGAGAGACTAAAATTGTTTTGAACCGTTTGACTGATAGCCGAAGCGGAAGTTATAATAACCGGAAACTGCCGTATTTGCATCAGGTACTGCCGGCGCACCCTGGTAGTAGCTTGTTACTTCAACTTTTGCATACTTACCAGTTGCTGTTCTTACGATCAACAAGTTACCTGCTATTGGAGAAATGATATGTGTGTTGGGATTGTAAGAATACCAGCCTTTATCGGAACCTGTGGTAACTGCATACACACCGCCGGTAGCATCCAGCTTGAATGTAGAATCTGCACTGATCGTTTTGTAATCAGCAAAGGTTGTACCTCTCTGTACAAATGCACCACCATTGCCAGGGCCGCTTGTACCGCCATTTATGATAATTACAGTTGAGCGGAAAGCGATATCCCATTTGGTAGTTGCAGAGTCAGTATAAGCAACAGGTTCATTTCTCTCTAGTGAATAGAAAGCAAAATGGCCATTGGTAGATGCACTATTTGAGTTGATATTAGCAACAGCTTTTGCTTCTACAGGAGCAGCCGGTGTGCTATCGTTGCTTTTAGAGCAGCTTGCGAACAGTACAACACCTGCCATAGCTACGAACGCTGCTAGTTGAGAACTTCTTTTCATACTTATTTTTGATTTTGAGTGAATGAATAACTAATAGTGGCATATACAATACGGCCCGGAATATTTGGCATAAAGCGGATGTCTTTATAGTTAAAGAGATTATCACATCCCACCTGTGCCCGGAATCCTTTTACGAATTGTTTACCCACACTGATGTTGGTTTGAAAGAAATTGTTGGAGAACTGATCACCCCGATTTAGCAAGAGATTACCATCCAGGTCAGACACGCCCCATGCATTTCTGAATATGCTTCTTGCATTGGCAAACCAACCTTTCTGATCTTCATAATATAATTTCACATTCGCCATGTGGCGGCTACGGTTAAAGAGTCCTTTATAATCGCTCTTTGTAACCTTGTACACTTGCCCGTTGGCATCCCGGCCAAAGACTTTACCTGCTTCTATTTTATCCAGGTCGTCTTTGTCGGCAGTATAAAGCAACTGGTATCCGGCAGACAACTGCAGCGATTTACACAATTGATATTTAACCTCAGCTTCTACGCCTTGCGTATATACCCGGTTGATGTTGAAATAAGAATACACAAACATGTTGTTTGTCTTCTGCGCAATCGTTCCTGTATTGATCAGGTTATTAATATCGTTTCTAAAGAAATTTACATTAACGGAAACAGCTTTGCTCACCAGGTAATTTGCACCGATGTTGATGCCCGTGGAGGTTTCAGGCTTCAGCTCTTTTATGGTTGCAGGATCGATAAGTATGTTTTGTATCTGACCTTGCTGTTGCAATTGTTTCATACCAGCCTGTACTTCACTATTGCCCAACACAGTATACCCCGTACCCGGAGCCGTATTTGTAAAGCTCAGGTATAGCTGCCTGAAATCAGGCGCTTTAAAGCCGCCGCCGATAGACGCATTGATCTTCAACTTATCCCCGAATGATTTTTGTATTGCCAGTTTAGGGCTCAGATGGGATTCATAACGTTGGTTATAATCATAACGCGCTCCGGCAATGAACAACCAGCTTTTGAAAGGTTTCCATTCGTACTGTGTAAATGCGTAGCCTATGTTGTTATTGCGTGTAACAATATTTTTTTCGTCGTAACGATTAGATTTTACATTATCCAGTATCCACCCAGCACCTGCCGTCAAGGTAGAATTATGGCTTACTGCTATATCTGTCTGATCTTCGAAACGTGTAAAGTTCTGTTCGAAGTAGTCATAGAATGTAGTGTTCTTAGACGGATCACTGTAGAGGTATAGTTGATTAGTCTCAGCTTTATAATTCGTATAATAAATCCGCAGGTTCGTTTTTACTTTTTCGGAAAAGCGATGTTCAAATGTATTGTTGACATTTATATCCCTGATAGAAGCATTGCTGGAATACGTTTCTGTATTACCGGAAGCATCTTTTGTAGAATATGGTTTTATATTTTGCGTCTCGTTGAAATAGCGTGTGCTTAACGTCCATTTCGTTTTAGGTGTAAATGCATACCCCGCTTTCAATTGCAATGTATAATTGTGAAAGGGGTCTTGCGTGTTAGCCGTAGAGCTGCTATTCAGTTTATAACCATCTGTACGATAGTAATTACCTTGCAGTAGCAGGTTGAATTTGTTTTTGGTGAAACCCGCACTTGCATTTATATCTGCCGTACCAAAGCTGCCATAACGTACGGATGCTGCTGCAGTTTTAACAGCCGGTTTTTCAGTAATAATATTAATAATACCAGCCATTGCCTCACTGCCATACAGGCTGGAAGACGGGCCTTTTACTATTTCAATACGTTTAATGTTGGTAATACTGATGCGGGAAAGATCCAATACACCGCTATTTCTTCCTACAATAGGTTCTCCGTCTATGAGTATAAGTGTATAATCCGGGTTTAAGCCCTGCATTTGCACGCCAGTTCCGGAATAGTCCGATGTAATAAACAAACCTGCCTGTTCTGCCAGGATATCATTTAAGCGAAGGGAGCCGTTTTGCTGAATTGTTTTTTTAGAAATAACGGTAACCGGCACAGCTACATTGCCCAGCTTTTGTTCTGTTTTGGTAGCTGATACAACTACCTCATCCAGCTCATTGTGTGCAACAGAGTCTGTTGTTTGTGCGATGCTTATTTTACCTGCACCTGCAAGCAATAAAAACAAGAAAAGTTTTTTATGCATACCAATGAGTTTGAGTTTAGGCATGTATGAATGGATTAACTGGTACGAACAAGGCATACGATTCCCGGCAGGCATCGTATGCCCGTTTTTTATAATTGTCTTATCAGGTTGATTGTTTAGTTACGTTTAGCCGTAGGCGCTGTATAGTTTTGGTCTATATATTTCTGCAAAATTTCTTTTGTCTTTGCCTTCAGTGCAGTCTGGTCCAGCTTTTCATCTTCCAGGTGATCAAGTTTTTCATACAACAGTTCGTCATCTACTTTTGGAATCAGGCGAACGACTGTTTTGTTTTTCAGCAATTCATTCCATGTCTGGCGAACATTTACCCAGAATGCTTTGTGCTTTTCCCACCATGCCTGCGCCATCTTACATTTGGAATCATCTACTTTTTTGTAAATGTTGTAGCCTTTTTCCAATGCAATTACACGATCAGCAGCGCCATCAACACGTACAATTTTGCTGTTATCCTGTTCATGTACCCAGCCAGTATCAGTAATGATGATCTTGTTGCCACGCTGCATCACGTTGTAATCTTTACGCTTGGTGTATTCCCTTCTCGGCAACGGCGCATCGGTTGTGTTTTCCCAATAGTACTGATTATTATTAGTGATCCATTTGCTTGTGCCTTGGTAGCGTGGAGCATCATCTACTTCCCACACAGTCTGTGTCCACTCACCTTTTACCGGTTTAGTTCCTGTAACGCGCTTCCATGTTGCATCATGCGCGAATACCCACCAGTCGTTCTTCTCGTATTCCCAGTCTTCTCTCCAATGCTTAATGATCATAGAGTCGCTGATAACGAGCAGGTGTTGCAAAACGATTTTTTTATCGGAAGCCTCATCCGCCACAACCCATTCCAAACCACCTGTTTTATAAGGCTTAGTAAACTTGGAAGCGGTATCAGACGGGAATATTTCTGCGTACATAAATTTCACATCATAGCATCCGCAAAGGCTTTTAATAGCGCCTTGCTCCTGTTTTGATTGTGCCTGTGAAATAATCGTAGTTGTAAGCAAACAAAGTAGAAATAGTAGTCTTTTCATTGTAGAATGCATTATTGGTTTTCAGAATGCAAAAATCTACAACACCGGAATGTTTTGTTTGCCGGATTGGGAATTCGTTTTACGAGAAAGGAAAAAGTGGGGAAGCAGCAGAAAAGCGCAGATAAAAGAAGCAGATTGTTACAAGGTGGTTTCTTGAATTGCTATATGGCTAAATTGTTTTAGTGTTATTCCAACAATTTAACCATATAACAATGCGACAATTATTAATGCACTTTCACCCCTCCTGAGTATGTTGCAATCACTTTTGTATTCAACACATCTTTTTCTCCTACTTTCATAAGATCTTTATCAAGAATAATGAAGTCGGCTTTTTTCCCTTTTTCGATACTGCCTATTTCTTTTTCCAAAAAATCGGCTTTTGCAGCCCAGATAGTCATGCCCCGTATCGTTTCTTCCCTTGATAGTGCATTTTCCATTTGAAAACCACCATCAGGAAAACCTTTTGCATCTTTTCTAAATACGGCTGCCAGGAATGTTTTGAATGGGCTAATATCTTCGACAGGAAAATCTGTTCCTAATGGCAACCATCCATTCTCCTGCAATAATTGTTTATACGCATAACCGCCTTTCAGTCTTTCTGCACCTAGCCTGTCTCCAGCCCAATACATATCACTTGTAGCATGTGTTGGTTGTACAGATGGCACAACAGAAGCTTTGCCAAATAGCTGAAAGTCGGCAGGATTCACAATTTGTGCATGCTCTATGCGCCAGCGTTTATCATTCTTCCCTTGCAGGTATTTATTGTAGATCGTTAGCATTTCGCGGTTAGCGCTATCTCCTATTGCATGTGTACACATTTGAAAATCTGTTTGCACCAATACTTTCGCCAGAGAATCAAAATGTTCTTTACTGCTCAACAAAAATCCTCTCCATCCTGGTTTATCACTATATGGTTGTAACAAACAAGCACCACGGCTACCTAATGCACCATCAGCATATACTTTTATTCCATGCACATATAGCCTGTCTGTCTTATATGGACCTTTCTGCAAAAAATGATCATAGTTGTTCTTATCATCACTTAGCATAATGTACAAACGCATATTGAGCTTTCCTTCTTTTTGCAATGTATCTATCAGCTCAACATCCTTATAGCTAAGTCCGCAATCAGTAATAGTTGTTAAGCCTTGGGCAAAGCAATTTTTTTGTGCGGCGAGCAATCGTTTTTCATAATCTGCTTTCGATGGCGAGGGAATTATATTTCCTACCAGGTCTACTGCATTATCTATTAATATACCAGTAAGCCTCCCGCTCTTTGTTTCCACCTCACCACCTACTAATTGCTGTCCAGGTGTCACTCCTGCCAGTGCCAATGCTTTTGCATTTGCAATAGCAGCGTGCCCATCTACCCTTTGCAACAGCACAGGCTTATCCGGGAAAAGCTGGCTGAGCTTTTCATTATCAGGATAGACTTTCCCTGGAAACTTATTCTGATCCCACCCTCTGCCTAAGATCCATTGTTCATCAGGGTGCGCTGCGGCAAACTGTTGTACACGGCTGATCAACTCATCATTGCTCGTACAACCAAACAGGTCAACTGCGAATAAGGAATTGCCATATCCGACAAAATGCGCATGCGCATCTATAAAGCCGGGATAGACTGCATTGCCTTTAGCATCGGTTACATCTTTAGCGGAGTAAGTATTGAGAATTTCTTCGTTCTTGCCGACAGCAATGATCTTTCCGTCTTTTACAGCAATAGCTTGTGCAGTAGTAAATGCACTGTCAACTGTATAGACAACACCATTATGAATGATTAGGTCGGCGGATTGTTTGCTATTGCAGGAGAATAGCAATAAACACACACTGACAATGGCAAGATATTTCATAATTGAAGATTTTATTTCACGTAAAGGAACAAGGTATCGCAAAGGACGCAAAGGAGCGCAGAGAACACGAAGTGACTCATTGACTTACTCACAATTGACCACTGACAACTCACCTCTTCCTCACCACCTTGTAGATCTTTATCGCGCTCATTAAGATAACGATAAACGCGAACAATCCCAGCAATCCCCACACAAAGCTCATACTTTGCCGTACGATCACGAGCATAACGATTGCGAATAAAAAAATCGTTGCTAACTCATTCCATACGCGCAGTTGCTGAGAGGAGTATTTGAAAATACCTTTCTGCTGTTGTTTAAATATCTTGTGCAAGGAAAAATGATATAGGTAAAGCCCAATTACAAAAAGCAATTTGAGCAATAGCCAGCGTCCTTCCGGTTTAAATAAAATAAGATATAAGCCGCTTGCATGTAGCACAGACGACCCGAAGATCAGTGTCAATATTGCAGAAGGCCAGGTAATACCATACCACAGTCTTTTAGACATCAAAGAAAATTGCTCGCGCAATGCAGCGCGCACCGGTTCTTCTTTCTCACCAGCTTCGGTGTTATAAACAAACAAACGCGGAATATAGAACATACCCGCAAACCAGGTAACAACGAAGATGACGTGAAGTGCTTTTAGGTATAGATACATTATTTGAGATTTGAAATTTGAGATTTGAAATTTGAAACGCTCATCTCAAATTTCAAATCTCAAATCTGTAATTATTATTGCTCCGCAACCAATTTAAGAACGGTTTCTATCCACAACGCATTTGTATTCAAACATGGGATAGCCGTAAAGCTTTCGCCGCCTGCTTCCATAAAGGAATGTTTTCCTTCCACTGCTATTTCTTCCAACGTTTCCAGGCAATCACTTATAAATGCAGGGCACACTATTAATAATTTCTTTACGCCTTCCTTTGGTAATTCTTCTAAACGCTGTGCCGTGTATGGCGTCAGCCAGGGATCTCTGCCAAGGCGCGATTGAAATGTTTGTTCTACTTTTTCCGCCGGTAAGCCAAGCGCTTGCTGCGTAAGCTCAGTTGTTGTGATCGTTTGATGGCGATAGCAAAATTCATGTGCCTTAGAAGGAACATGGCAGCAGTCATTTACTTTCAGGCAATGACTGCCGGTGCAGTCACCTTTAGTAATATGCCGCTCAGGTATACCATGATAGCTAAATAATATTTTATCAAAATCCTGGTTAATGTACGGACGGATACTTTCAGCCAACGCATGTATATAATCTGGATGATTGTAAAACGCTGGAACTGTTTTCAGTTTGAACGTGTATTTATTTTTCCGGTGTACCTCTTCCATGTATTTCACTGCAGTTTCAAAACTGCTCATAGCATAATGTGGGTAGAGCGGCATTAAGATCGCTTCTTCCAGGTCCGGCACTTTTTGCAACAGGTTATCGTATGCATCTTTAGGTGAGGGGCTGCCATAACGCATGGCAATCTCTACAGGCATATCTACTTTTTCCTGTACCAATGCCTGTAATTGTTTTGTTAGTACAATCAGCGGGGATCCTTCTTTCCACCAGATAGAACTATAGGCTTTGGCTGATTTGGGCGCACGGAATGGTACAATAATGCCACGCACCAGTAACAGGCGTGAGAGATAGGGCATATCGATGACCCTTTCATCCATCAAAAATTCATTCAAATATTTACGTACATCTTTCACCGAAGTAGAATCAGGGGAACCCAGATTCATCAAAATAATCGCCTTTTTTGCCATTTGGTCGCCGTTGTGGGAGCAAATGTACGATGTTAGCCGTACGATGTGAAGGTGAAAAATTCTATCCATTTCTGTTCAGGTTCCTTTTGTGAGTGGTGAGTTGTCAGTTGTGAATACGTACTCACAACTGACAACTCACCACTCACAAATCCATCTTACGTGCAAAATTCATTTGGATCGTGAACGATCTTTTTGTAAAGGTGGCTGCTGAAGCGGGTTTCAGACGGAAACATGACAGAGAAATGACAATAAACGGTAAAAAATCATGTTTTTAAAGAAACCCCGGGGATTACCTTTGCGTATCTGTTGATAGGGATAGATAACAAGATAAGATATGACGGATTTCAACCATTTCTTCATTGCAGGGATTAACTACAAAAAGACTGACGCCTCTATCAGGGGTACCTTTGCTATCCAAAACGATCAATACATCAATTTACTGAATAGTGCACGCCTTGCGGGACTGAACGAGATCTTCGTACTGAGTACCTGTAACCGCACTGAGATATATGGTGTGGCTAACGAGCTGAACCAATTAAGTGATCTTTTGTGTAACCATTCCAATGGTTCAAAAGAAAAATTTGAGGAACTCAGCTACATCAAAAAAGGACATGAAGCGATTGAACATCTTTTTGCGGTAGCAGCCGGGCTGGATTCACAGATCCTGGGGGATTATGAAATTGTGGGGCAGATGAAACAGGCGATTCGTATTGCAAAAGAGAATGGCTGCATCGGCACGTTCCTGGAACGTTTATCCAACATCGTTTTACAATCTTCTAAAGCGATCAAAACATCTACAGAATTAAGCGGCGGAACAGTTTCTGTTTCATTTGCAGCAATCCAGTGCATCCGTGAAAATTTTGCTGATGTAAGCAATAAAAAAATCGTGCTCCTGGGCACAGGCAAGATCGGGCGCAACACTTGCAAAAACCTGATCGATTATCTTGGTGCAAAAGACATTACACTGATCAACCGCACAGAAGAAAAAGCAAAAGAACTGGCGGCTGAGCTGAATATAAAAGCGGCGCCTTACAGCGAAGCGGCATTACAGGTTGCACAAGCAGATATTGTGGTGGTAGCAACCAATGCAGAAGAGCCTGTTATTAAAACCGTATCTCTCATTAACAGTACACCGAAACTACTGATAGACCTTTCCATTCCAAATAATATAGAAGCTTCAGCCAAATCATTGCCACACATTACATTAGTAAACGTGGATGATTTGTCGAGAATAAATGATATCACATTACAAAAACGCATGGCAGAAGTGCCAAAAGCAAAAGCGATCATAGCAGAGCATATGATGGAATTTGCCGACTGGAACCAGATGCGTAAAAATGTACCTGTGCTAAAAGCTGTAAAGCAGAAGTTGATTGATATGCATCAATGCAACCTGTTCCTGGCTACAAACGAGGCAGCATGTGACAATGCTGCACCAAAAACAGACCAGGGCATACAAAAGGTGATCAACAACATGGCACAACGCATGCGCGAGCAAAACCAGCCGGGCTGCAACTATATAGAAGCTATTAACGATTATATTACGAATCATAGAAATTAGGAGTCGTGAAACGAGAATCGTCAATGATTCACGTTTTGCGATTCACGATTCACGTTTTCACATCATGAACAGAGTTTTACGCATAGGTACACGTGATAGCCAGCTTGCAGTATGGCAGGCTACACTGGTACAGAACTTACTTGCAGAAAAAGGATTTAACAGCGAACTTGTACCGTTGAAAAGTGATGGAGATATTGATCTCGTTACGCCGCTTTACGAAATAGGTGTACAAGGTGTGTTTACAAAAACACTGGATGCCGCTCTTCTGAGTCAGCGTTTTGATATAGCTGTACATTCTATGAAGGATGTACCAACACAACTGGCGAAGGGTATTGTACAGGCGGCTGTTCTTCCGCGCGCTTCTTACAAAGACATTATTGTATATAAAAATGATGCGTCTTTTTTAGACGATCATACTTCTGTGGCGACTATTGCTACCAGTAGCATACGCAGAAGATCGCAATGGCTGAACCGTTATCCCAATCACTCAATTGATAACCTGCGCGGCAATGTGAATACGCGTCTGAAAAAATTGGACGAGAGCAATTGGAATGGCGCCATTTTCGCAGCAGCGGGATTGGAACGCATTCACTTACGCCCGGAAAACTCCATAGAACTGGATTGGATGTTACCGGCTCCGGCACAAGGCGCTATTATGGTTGTGTGCAATGAAAACGATGCTATGGCGAAGGAAGCATGCGGTCTATTGAATGATCCTGTAACTGCTGCCTGCGCAAAAATTGAAAGGGATTTTCTACGTACCTTGCTCGGCGGTTGTTCTACGCCTATCAGCGCGCTTGCAACTATTGAAAACGATGTACTTTCTTTCGAAGGAAATATCTTTTCATTAGACGGCAGGCAAAAAGCAGCCACCCAAAAAGCAATCCAAACAACGCATCCGTCTTTCCTGTCCATTGGTGTAGAAGCGGCAAATGAGGTATTAGAAAGTGGCGGCAGACAAATAACAGAAGGAATTAAAAATGCCGGCAAGTAAATCGATCTTATTCACACGTTCCATTGACGAACCTCTTGTGCAGAAGGCTGCAAAGAAAGGTTTGCAGATAGACAGTATTACTTTTATTACAACAGAACCATCCACGTCGTCTGATGTGGCAGAACAGGTACAGGCTTACGCGCAACAAAGTATTGTTGCTGTATTTACCAGTGTACATGCTGTAGAAGCTGTTATCACCCAATTTCCGAAGAAGCCTGACTGGAAAATATTTTGCATAGGTGGCATGACGCGTGAGCTGGTATTCTCTTTTTTTAATGAAAGCCAGATCATTGGTACTGCCAAAAATGCAAGCGCATTGAGTGAAAAGATCATCGGCAATCATCATGTGCGAGAGGTGGTTTTCTTCTGTGGCGATCAGCGCCTGGACGACTTACCAAACACCTTACGTGCAAGTGAGATCGTGGTAAATGAACTGATCGTGTACAACACTATCCAGACGCCACAAGTAATAGAAAAAGATTATACGGGCATTGCATTCTTTAGCCCGAGTGCTGTGCATAGTTTCTTTTCACTAAATACAATCCGTACAGACGTTACTTTGTTTTCTATCGGCAAAACGACGACAGCTACTATTCAAACGTATTGCGCAAACAGGATAATAACCAGTGAATGGCCGGGCAGAGAGCAGATGGTGGAGTTACTGATACGGGAACTGGGGGAAGACGAGGAAGCGTGAGACGTGAATCGACAATCGTGAATATGAACGATGCTAAATAAAAGCTATAAATACATATTCAACCTTTTACATAACCTATAAAAACACCAAAAACATGTTCTTGCAATTAAGTCATCAGAAGCTGGACATCTATAAAATATCCCGTGCTTTTGTAAAAAGTTGCTATAAGGCATCAAATGCTTTTCCTGCGGAAGAAAAATTCAACATGATTTCGCAGGTACGCAGAGCAGCTCTATCAGTTCATTTAAGTATTGCAGAAGGTGCTTCGAGAAAATCTGAGATTGAGCGAAAAAGATTCTACGAAATAGCACGCGGTTCTGCGATTGAAATAGATGCGGCATTAGATGTAGCTGAAGACATGGGTTATTGCATTAAAGAGAACATGCAAGAATTAGGAGAAAACATGATCAGGTGCTTTAGCATGCTGTCAAAATTAATTAATAAGTAACACGCGGATCGTCATTCACGATTATCGATTGACGATTCACGAATATCACACAACGATTATGGCATTACAGAACGACTTATTGTTGAGAACACTACGCGGCGAGCAAACTGAACGTACTCCTGTATGGATGATGCGGCAGGCGGGCAGGTATTTGCCTGAGTATATGGTGCTGAGAGAAAAATATGGATTTTTCGAGCGTTGCCAGACGCCGGAACTGGCTGCGGAGATTACGATACAGCCTGTTGACATTGTAGGTGTAGATGCGGCAATTTTGTTCTCTGATATATTAGTTGTGCCGCAGGCGATGGGTTTGGAAGTGCAGTTGATAGAAAGCAAAGGCCCGTTCTTACCTGATCCGATTAAAACGGTTGATGATTTAAAAAGATTACGTGTGCCTGATGTGGAAGAATCATTGGGTTATGTATATAGCGCTATCAAACTGATCAAACAGGAATTGAATGAGCGCGTACCATTGATCGGCTTTGCAGGCGCGCCGTGGACATTGCTTTGCTACATGGTACAGGGCAAAGGTTCTAAAACATTTGACGAAGCAAAAGCATTCTGCTATCAGCAACCTGAAGTAGCACACCAGTTGTTGCAAATGATCACGGACACTACTATTGCTTACCTGAAAGGGCAAGTGAAAGCAGGTGCGGATGTGGTGCAGATCTTCGATAGCTGGGGCGGCTTATTAAGCCCTGCTGATTTTGAAAATTTATCCCTGAAATATATCCGCCAGATCGTTGCAGCATTGAAAGATGAAGTGCCTACCATCATTTTTGCAAAAGGTGCGTGGCATTCACTGGAAACAATGGCAGCAACAGGCGCACACGGTTTAGGTATAGACTGGTGCATTGATCCAAAACTGGCAAGGCAGTTTGCGGGTAACAATGTTACACTGCAAGGAAACTTTGACCCGGCAAAATTGCTGTCTCCTATTCCTGTAATAGAGAAAGAGGTAAAAGCAATGTTAGCTGCATTTGGCCCGGGCAGGCATATTGCCAATCTTGGTCATGGCATTTTACCAAATGTTCCTGTAGACCATGCAAGAGCATTTGTAGATACTGTTAAAAATTATGTCCACGCATAATTTAGTTACACATCAATGACCATTGGGAAATGGTATAATAATAGCTTTGCACATCATAAAAGAAATTTTATGAAAAGACCATTCAGCAAAATATTATCCCTATTGCTTATCGCAAGTGTTGCGATAAGCAATATCTCCAAAGCCCAGGAATCTTCGCTTAAGCCAATGGGTATTTGCCTGGAGAACTACGAGTACCCTTATCCTGTTCAATATCTCTCTCTGACCATACAAGGTGAAAGCCTGAAAATGGCTTACATGGATGTAAAACCAATCGTAAATGCGAATGGAAAAACAATCATGTTGCTGCACGGAAAAAATTTCGGTGGCGCCTATTGGGTGCAAGCTATTAAAACATTGGCAGCAAATGGTTATCGTGTTGTTGTTCCTGATCAGATCGGTTTTGGCAAATCTTCCAAGCCTGCTAAAATCCAGTATTCCTTCCAGTTGCTTGCGCAAAACACGCATGCAATATTGGATACACTTGGCATAAAAAAAATAGCTGTATTAGGTCACTCCATGGGTGGCATGTTGGCTACAAGATTTACACTCATGTACCCGGATATGGTAGAGAAATTCATTCTCGAAAATCCGATTGGTTTAGAAGACTGGAAATTGAAAGTACCTTATCAGCCTGTTGATGCATGGTATAAAAATGAATTGAAGCAGGATTATAATTCTTTTAGAAAATACGAACAGGAAAGTTACTATCATGGTACGTGGAAACCGGAATATGATACCTGGCTGAACTTGCAGGCAGGCTGGACACTCAGTCCGGAATACAACCGCATTGCATGGAACGCAGCGCTCACATATGATATGATCTTTACGCAACCAGTGTGTTACGAGTTTGAAAACATTAAAGCCCCTACTCTCTTGATCATAGGCCAACTGGATAAAACAGCTTTAGGTAAAAATATGGTAAGTGAAGAAGTGCGTAAGACAATGGGCAACTATCCTGCATTGGGCAGAAGTACACAACAAAAAATAAAAGGCGCTAAACTGGTGGAAATAGATGGCGTAGGCCACATTCCGCACGTAGAAGCATTTGACAAATTCATCAATCCATTATTGGATTTCTTGAAATAATACAGTTTCACTGGTTTCAGAAGTTTACACGTTTCATCATGAAACATTGAAACAATTTTTAAACGATTTATTCATGAGTACAAAAGAAGACTGGATTTCATTTATTCACAGGTTGCAGGATGATATTTGCACTGCATTGGAGGCTTGTGATGGGAAGGAAAAATTTGTAGAAGACAAATGGGAAAGAGATGGCGGCGGTGGCGGCAAAACGCGTGTGATTGCAAATGGCAACGTGTTTGAGAAGGGAGGCGTAAACACGTCCGTTGTATATGGCGATGTAACTGATGCTATGCGCACGCAGTTAAACATAAAAGGAGATAAATGGTTTGCCTGCGGTCTCAGTTTAGTATTGCACCCTGCAAATCCTTTTGTACCTACTGTGCACTGCAACTACAGGATGTTTGAATTGTACGATGCGGCTGGCACTGTAACAGACCGTTGGTTTGGTGGCGGCACGGACTTAACGCCTTATTACTTGTTTGAAGAGGACGCAAAACATTTTCATAAAACATACAAGGATATTTGCGACGACTATGACATTCATTTTTATACTGATTTTAAAAAGGAATGTGATAATTACTTCGTGAATAAGCATCGCAATAATGAACGCCGCGGCATTGGTGGCATTTTCTATGATCATAAAAAGCCTGAGGGAGAAAAAGACATTGTGTTCTGGATGAACTTCGCTAAGTCTTGCGGTTATGGTTTCATAGAATCTTACATACCTATTGCAGATAAAAGAAAAAACACACCATATACAGAAAAAGAAAAGCACTGGCAGGAAATCAGAAGAGGGCGTTACACAGAGTTTAACCTGGTACACGACCGCGGCACGATCTTCGGCCTGAAAACAAACGGCAGAACAGAAAGTATCTTAATGAGCCTGCCCCCTACGGTTCGTTTTGAGTACGATTATCAGCCAACAGCAGGAAGCGAAGAGGATAAACTGTTACAGGCATGTTTGACGCCGGTAGAGTGGGTTAGTTAAAGTACAAGGTACCAAGTACAAAGTTGAACAGCGAACATAATGACAAAGTGAGTGACACAACGAAGTTGATAGTAGTACAACTGCCTGCACACAACAATGTAACAATCAAACAATTTAACCATTTAGCATTTTCAAATTCATACCATGTATTTACAAAGAAGAAACAGGATATTAAGAACAAACGCTTCTATCAGGAGCCTGGTTGCGGAAACGATTTTGACGCCAAATGATTTTATCGCGCCATTGTTTATTGACGAGGGAGAAAATGTAAAAACAGAAATTGCTTCTATGCAAGGTTATTACCGTAACAGTCTGGATAATACAATAGCTGAAGTAAAAGAATTGTGGGGCCTGGGTATAAAGAGTGTATTGCTTTTTATCAAGTGTAAAGATGAATGGAAAGACAATACAGGCAAAGAGGCATGGAATAAAAACGGTCTGATGCAGCGTAGCATTAAGGCGATTAAAGATGCTGTGCCTGACATGATCGTAATGACGGATGTAGCGCTTGACCCCTATTCTTCTTACGGACATGATGGCATCGTAAAAGATGGCGAGATCGTAAACGACGAAACTGTTGAGGCTTTGGTAAAAATGAGTGTGAGCCATGCAGAAGCGGGCGCAGACTTTGTAGCGCCAAGCGATATGATGGACGGACGCATTGGAGCTATTCGCGAAGCACTGGAACAAAACAATTTCAGGAAGGTGGGCATTATGTCGTATAGTGCTAAATATGCTTCTTGCTTCTACGGTCCTTTCCGCGATGCACTGGATAGCGCACCAGGTTTTGGTGATAAGAAAACATACCAGATGAATTACGCCAACCGTACAGAAGCTATTAAGGAAACGTTGATGGATATAGAAGAAGGTGCAGACATTGTAATGGTAAAACCTGCAATGGCGTATCTCGACATTATCCGTGAAATAAAAAATACGGTAGAAGTTCCTGTAAGCGCTTATCATGTAAGTGGTGAATATGCCATGATCAAAGCTGCGGCAAAAATGGGCTGGCTGGATGAGAACAAGGCCATTGTCGAAAGCCTTACTTCTATTAAGCGTGCAGGGGCGGATCTGATAGCGACGTATTTCGCGAAGTCGGCTGTTCAGTTGCTGCAGGGCCACTAAGGCACGAAGACAGAAAGACACACCAAGACAATTAACCACAAGGCACACAAGGATTGCACAAAGATCACAAAAGATTCAACGTTCGATATTCCTTGCTCCTTGTTCGATATTAATAACATCTTACCATAAAAACGCTATCGTATGTTTATCATCGAACTAACCTACAAGGTATCTACGGCAGAAATTGATGCGCACATGGCGCCACATGTTGCATTCCTGGAAAAATATTACCAGTCGGGTACTTTTGTGGCTTCGGGCAGAAAGGAACCGAGAGATGGCGGGATCATTCTCGCTGTGGGGAAAACGAGAAAGCAAATTGAAGATATTTTACAGGAAGACCCATTCCAACAAAAAGGATTGGCGGATTACCGTGTCATAGAATTTAAAGCAACGAAGAAAACGAAGGCGTTTGATGCGCTGGAGAAAGAAGATTAAAAGTTTCAGAGGTTTCAATGTTTCATTATGAAACGGTGAAACATTTCAACTTTTGAAACGGTTGTAATAGTTGTTAATAAAAAAACATTTACACCCTCTGCTCGTCAGTCTACTTATTATAATTTCGCCGGCGTTAACGGCCGCTAAAGAATGTTTAAATGGCAGGAAGCGATGACGTATAAATTGGTAAAACCCTTAATAATAAATATTTTGACTGACGTGAAACAAACTGAAACAGCAGAAGAAATTTTAGATATCAAAAAGGAGCTGAAAGAAGACATTATCCGAGAAAAACTAAGAACACTGGATATTGTAAGCCTGAAACACCTGGAAAAAGATTCCCTGAAAACATGGAACTGGACACAGAAACAACTGGAAAAACTGAAAGGTGGCAAAGCCCAGGCTGTGTTGGAGAGCAGGGATTTTGGCTGGGATGAAACTTACCTGAATGACCTGGCAGATTATTCCATAGGTAACCATCTCTTATGCCTGGAAATTATTGAAGAAAAGAAAGAAGATATTTTCGGACCGAAGCCGAAGACGGGGAATATTTAATAGCGTCAGTGGTGAGTTGTCAGTAGTGAGTGAATTACGCACCATTGACAACTCACCACTCACAAAAACAATCCTTATGTACGAAAAAAGTCAACAACTGTTCGAGCGTGCGCAGCAGAGTATTCCGGGAGGTGTAAACTCTCCGGTAAGGGCATTTAAAAGTGTGGGTGGTACGCCTTTATTTATCAAAGAGGCGAAGGGCGCTTATTTGTATGATGTAGATGGGAATAAACATATAGACTATATCGCATCCTGGGGGCCAATGATCCTGGGGCATGCTTACGAACCAGTAGTAAAAGCAATACAGGAGCAGGCTGTGTATTCCACTTCTTACGGCGCGCCTACAGAACTGGAAATAAAAATGGCCGAGCTGATCATCAGCATGGTTCCGAATGTAGACCTGATCCGTATGGTGAGCAGCGGCACAGAAGCCTGTATGAGTGCAATACGTGTAGCGAGAGGCTATACTGGCAAAAATAAGATCATCAAATTCGAAGGTTGTTATCATGGCCACGCTGATAGCTTTTTAGTAAAAGCCGGTAGCGGCGTTGCCACATTTAATATTCAAACTGTTCCGGGTGTTACGGCTGGTGTAAGTGCAGATACATTAACGTGTGCTTACAACGACCTGGCAGCAGTAGAACAATTGGTTGCAGAAAATAAAAATGAGATAGCAGCTATTATTGTTGAACCTGTAGCGGGCAACATGGGTTGTATTCTTCCTGCACCAGGCTTCTTAGAAGGCATCCGCAAAATATGTGACACTGAAAATATCGTTTTCATTTTTGATGAAGTAATGAACGGTTTCCGTTTAGCAAAAGGTGGCGCGCAGGAAAAATTAGGCGTAGATGCAGATCTGATCACTTATGGTAAAGTAATTGGTGCAGGTATGCCGGTGGGCGCATTTGGCGGCAAACGTCACATTATGGAAGTGGTTTCCCCATTGGGTTCTGTTTACCAGGCAGGCACATTAAGCGGCAATCCTATCGCTATGATCGCTGGATATACATTACTTTCTATCCTGAACGAACAACCTCAGTTGTTGAAAGAACTGGATGAAAAAGCAGCTTACCTGAAAGATGGGCTGGATAGGGTGCTGAAAGCATCAGGTACACCTTATGTGATCAATCATTTAGGTTCTATGATCAGCATACACTTTAGCGATCATGCGGTAACAGACTTTGCAACAGCAGCGTCTGCGAACAATGAGCTGTTTAAAAAATATTTCCATGCTATGCTGAAACGCGGCGTGTACTTACCGCCTTCTGCATTCGAAAGCTGGTTCCTGAACAATGCATTGACGAAGGAAGACCTGGACGCTACTATAAAGGCGACAGAAGAGAGTCTGAAAGAGATATTGTAGAATAACTGATATACTGTTGAATGGCTACATGGTTGAATTGACTGTGTAGCCATTTTATTTTCACGCAAAGGCGCGGAAGTATCGCAAAGGCCGCAGAGAGAGAAGAGAATTGCCACAGAGACACAGAAGCACAGAAGGGCCTCAAAGAGTCCCATAGTGGCTCTCCCTATGTGATCTATGTTTTCTTGAATGAATTGACCATTACTATTATTTAATAGACCTTAACTTATTCTATGTGACTTTGTACCTATGCCTCTCCCGGTATGTTACCGGGACAAGTTATGTGGCGAAAAAAATATCGCTTCGACCTTTTACGTATTTCTTAAATTGACGACTATGGCGAAGACACGAATCGCGTCTTTAAACAACAATATAACAATTCAACCATACAACCATTTAAGAACTTCATTTTCCAATCTCGACAATACATTTCCCGAATGGGGTTGTGTGGCATGGGGGTATTGCTGATGTTTGTAGCACGTTAATTATCTAATCTATGTGCGATTTTCAGACGCTTTATCATCACAACGATCACGGGTATGTAGTTCGCTGCGCTCATTGCAACAACATACAAATAGGCTTTGGTAATATGATGCTTACTTTCCCAAGAGATGAGTTTGACGCATTTCGTTTTTGGCTAAAACAAATGCAGGAAATGTATGCGGACACAGAGATGCCGGAGTACAAAAAAGGTATTGTGATACCTACGCCTTGTGATGGCATTAAACTACTTTTCTCTAAAACAGAACTAGCGTCATTTAATTCGATGTTGGAAAATGCGGACACGGAGATGCAGTCATTGGAGTTGATCTCTCTATTTGAGATTTGAAATTTAAAATTTGAGATGAGCGGATACTCATTTCAAATCTCAAATCATAAATTTCAAATTACTTAATAAGATCACACGGCTTCAACCCCGTATGCTTCTTAAATGCTGCGGAGAAATGTGAGATAGATGAATAACCGAGCAATGCAGAAACGTCGGTTACACTGAGCGATTTTTCGTAGAGCAGGTACTTGGCATGCTCCATTCTTTGCTGCTGGTAAAAGTCGAATATGGTTGTACCAAATACTTCTTTAAATCCTTTTTTCAGATAGCATTCATTCATGGCTACCTTACGGCTCAGTTCTTTAATGGTGATGGGATCACCAATGTGTTTCAACAGGATGTCTCTTGCCTGGTAAATGCGGTCGCGACCGCTTTCATCAGCGAGGAACTTACAAGAGAAACCTTCTTCTTTTTCATCTACCAGACACTCCAAACTATAAAGAAGCAGTTCATGCACCTTAGCATTTACAAAAATATTTTCCAACGAGCCTGTGTAGCTATGATTCAGTAAGGAATCCAGCGACATACGTTTACGGCTGCATACAGGAAAGATCTTGGTAAATGAATTGGGATGCTTAAATGCCAGCACTTCATCCTTTCGGTTGGAGAGCTTTACATTATGAACGAACTGATGAAGGAATTTAGAAGAGAAATGAAAAGAAAATACATCTACTGTTTCATGCTTGCCACTGCAGTTCTGTGTCGGCAGCTCTGAACATTGAGCACAGCTTTTTTCAAAACAATATTTGTTGCCACTGATGCAGTAACGAAGCTCTAAGAAGTTTTCGTTAGGTGTTTTTTCACTGTAATGATATACCAGCATACCGGTATCATTACTATTCCATTGCTGCTGTGCATAGTAACGGCGTATAACATACTGAATAGAACCGGGAATGTGTTGCTCCTTCATATGAAGGAGGTTCATTGTTGGCTCGATGGTGTTGCGGTGCGCAACTTTGAGTATGTCTAATGCCTGTAACATAGCGATGCAAAACTAATGTATCTACACTTAACAATATGGTTCCTGTCTAATCTACTGATCCTGAACGCTCATTAAATGACACTCACGTGACATCCGCCGAGCATTGCGAGGACGAAGTTAGAAGTTGAACACGGAATGGCATTTTCGGAATGCGGAAGAAATGGAATGGACTACATTGTTCAATGGTTAAATTGTTTAATTGTTGTTTAAGCACACCTAACAATTAAACAATTTAACCATTGAACAATTGCAACAAACCATCCCCACTTTGTACTTCTAACTTAGTACTTCGTACCTACCCTGAGTTATCCCCATTTTATCTCCTTAAAACGTTAAAAAAAAGCCCTCAACTTTCACGTTCCAAGGGCTTGATTTCCTTTAAAAAACCCTTTATTTTTCGTACTTTCGCGGGATTGCCAAATTAAACTTAAAACAAGCGACGACATAACAAATATGAGCGAAGAAACGAATGAGAATGTCCCCCAGCAACCAGTTTATGGGGCAGATAGCATCCAGGTGTTAGAAGGCCTGGAGGCAGTTAGGAAAAGGCCGGCGATGTATATAGGTGATATTGGTGTAAAAGGCTTGCACCACCTTGTTTATGAGGTGGTTGACAACTCTATAGATGAAGCGCTTGCCGGTTACTGTAAAAACATTACTGTTACTATTCACGAAGACAACTCGATCAGTGTACAGGATGATGGACGCGGTATTCCTACAGGTATAAATAAAAAAGAGAACCGCAGTGCGCTGGAGCTGGTAATGACCGTACTTCATGCAGGTGGTAAATTCGATAAAAACACATATAAAGTTTCCGGAGGCTTGCATGGTGTGGGTGTGAGTTGCGTAAACGCATTGAGTACCGTATTGCATGTGACCGTACACCGTGAAGGAAAAATATTTGAACAGGAATATCATACAGGTATCCCTCAATACCAGGTAAGAGAAATAGGCGAAACAGACAAGACGGGTACGTTGGTACACTTCTGGCCTGATGGTTCTATCTTCCAGGCTACTACTTACCAGAAAGAAATATTGGAAGGCCGTTTACGCGAATTGGCATTCCTGAACAGGCGTATCAATATCGTCCTGATCGATACAAGAGAGAAGGATGATAATGGCAATACGTACAGCAAAACATTCTACAGTGAAGGTGGTATTACTGAGTTTGTAGAATTACTTGACTCAAATAGCAAGCGTACGCCATTACTGAATAAAACATTGTACTTCGAAGGGCATGATGCGAATACAAACGTTGCGGTGGAAGTTGCCATGACGTACAATGATGACTTCAAGGAACATATCTTCTCTTATGTAAACAACATCAACACGATTGAAGGTGGTACACACGTTACCGGCTTCAGACAGGCGTTGACAAGGGTTTTCAAAAGCTATGGCGACCGTGAAGGTTTGTTTGAAAAAGCAAAGGTAGAGGTAGAGGGTGATGACTTCCGTGAAGGCCTTAGCGCTATCGTATCTGTAAAAGTACCGGAACCACAGTTCGAAGGCCAGACAAAAACAAAGCTGGGTAATAGTGAGGTAAGCGGTATCGTACAAACAACGGTAGCACGTGCGCTAGAAAGTTATCTTGAAGAAAATCCGAAGGAAGCAAGGAATGTAATTTCTAAAGTTATATTGGCCGCACAGGCGCGTGTGGCTGCACGTAAAGCGAGAGAACTGGTACAGCGTAAAACCGTATTGAGCGGTGGTGGCTTACCAGGCAAACTGGCTGACTGTAGTGAACGTGATGCTGAAAAATGTGAGCTGTACCTTGTCGAAGGAGACTCGGCTGGCGGTACTGCCAAGCAAGGCCGCGACAGGAAGTTCCAGGCAATTCTTCCGCTACGTGGTAAGATCCTGAACGTAGAAAAAGCAATGGAGCATAAGATCTACGAGAATGAGGAGATCCGCAATATGTACACCGCATTGGGTGTAACAGTGGGTACACCTGAAGACCCAAAAGCATTGAACCTTGCCAAACTGCGTTATCACAAACTGATCATTATGACGGATGCCGACGTGGATGGTTCACACATTGCTACACTGATCCTGACTTTCATCTTCCGCTATATGAAGGAAATGGTGGAACAGGGATATGTGTACATTGCACAGCCACCACTGTATCTTGTGAAAAAAGGTAAAGAGCAGGCTTATGCTTACAATGAGGAGCAGCGTAAAATGCAGATTGAAAGATTGGGTAATGGTAAAGAAGATAGTGTAACCGTACAGCGATACAAAGGTTTGGGTGAGATGAATGCCGATCAGTTGTGGGAAACTACAATGGACCCGGCTCGCAGAACACTGAAAAAGGTTACTATAGAAAGTCTTGCCCAGGCTGATGAAGTATTCAGCATGCTGATGGGTGACGAAGTGGCTCCCCGTAGAGATTTTATTGAGAGCCATGCCAAATACGCAAAAATCGACGCGTAAAAATATTTATCTAAAAGACTGGTTTACAGAGCTAAATTGCTCTAGCCAGTCTTTTGCATTATAGGAGTTGCGCCAAATATTGTTTTTTTGTTCATTTTCTATGGCGTACAGCTATTTTGGCTAAAAACTTGTAGGTTGCAATAGCGAACCTTATTATTAAACACGTCTACACAGACTAATTAAAATTTCTATCACAATGGATACATCAAAAATGATCAAGGCTTATTGTTTGAAAACAAAAGAAAAAGACGTTCCAATGCACAATGCTGTGATCTCTAAAACTTCTAAGGGAGGTTATATTGCAAAAGGCGACGACGGTAAAGGAAATAAAATGAGTGCTATCCTCGGTGAAGAAAAAGCATTGAAAGCTATCGCTGAAGGCGTTGCAACTAAAGATTTCTAATCACACAAACAATCTTATTGAAAAAGCCTTGATCAGTGGATCAAGGCTTTTTTATTTTAAGGCTCGTTTTGAAAATAGTTTTCTAACCAGAGCTATTAAATGTGGTACATAATAGAAAATACAATATTCAATACACCCAGTATAATAGCAATAATGCCTAATGTACCTTGTAATGGCCTTAGTTTAGCCAGTACCTGTTCACCTTTTGCAGCAGCCTGAGGATTTTTTGATAGTGCATACTGCTGAATCAGGGAATAACCAAGAATAAAGCCCAATGCGGCCTCTACCACAACCACACACATGTAAACGATCCAGTAAACCGGAGCGAGAGTAAGCAAATTGATATGAATAATACCTGAAATAATACCCCAAACACCCCATATACACAGTACGACACCCGCCCATCCCTGGTAAGGCACAATTTTATCAAGCATTTGTTTCATTTCCGGCTTTTTAGCCAATAGAGAGGGAACTGCCAGCAGGCCAAGAATAATCAGTGTAATTCCAAATAACATAGTAGATGTTTTTAAAGATTAAGAATAGTTAGGCACTGAAAACGGATATGTTTTCCGGATTATTGCCAAATACTAAAAAATAATCTAAAAAATTCAGCCTTGCAAAAGTCTCAGCAATTATTTACCTGGCTGAGGGAAAATACAGGCATACATCTGCAAAAAGCAAAATTAACTTCATCTAATTCTTTAGATATAAGAACCACTGAATCTTTAGGCATTCTATTGGCATTACGCATTATCCTCTAAATTGGGCTATTACCAAATTACTTGTATCCAATTTTGATATTCTTTACCACTAGGATAAGTGCAGTTTTTTAATTTTAGACTGTAATAGTAAGTGGTCGGAGTTACCCTATTATTCAGATTATTATAGGTCCCATTCCAGTAAATGATATCACTCACCAGTCCCTTCGTATAAAAAGAACCTGGCAATGAAGAAGATCTTTGAGATTCGTTCTGATCTAATACTACAACGCTATTACGATCCCATATCTGTAATGAATAGCCATAGGCATTAATAGGCACATCCGCAGTAATTCTATCTTTATTAGGCGTAAGTATATTCCAAGTGTCATTCACACCATCGCCATTAGGTGTAATGACATTGGGAATAAAGACATTAATATCGCCAGCTATTCGAGCTGACACAAGCACTTCCGCTTTCCCAATTAAATTACCTGTCACTACATCAAATACAGTTACCTTATACGTGGTGGGACTAGATGGTTGAGGATCTATCACTAAATAAGGCACATTTTTTGACATAATTGACGCTCCTGCTTCTTTAACCCCATAATAATATTCATATTGCCCGGAACCTGCACCAGCAGGAATATCAACTCTTAAATCTCTCACATCACAATTAGTAATACCAACGCCCGCACCATTTGATGTTAAAGTCACTTGAGCTTTTGCTGACAGTGAAAAGAAAAAACTAAAAAAAGGAAGCGATAAAAAACAAACCGTATTAGTGATTGTCTTCTTCATAGATAGAATTTTAAAATGATTGATAAAAGAATTAATTACTTGACAGGATGAGAATTTGAGGAACGAATGATACTGGCATTCAATTTTTCTCTAAATATTTTTGACTGTCGGTACTCGTTTACTACCTTTTTCAAGGCAGGGTCATTATTGTCTCCAGCATAAAACTCAATGACCAAGTTTGTAGTATCACTTATTGCCAGCTTTTGAACTGGTTCAGGTGCTTTCAACATGTCCTTTTTACAGGACATGGCACCACTTACAGCCAATGCCAATAAAAGGCATTTGACCACAATGTGTGTCTTTTTCATATAATTGATATTTGGTAAACTCTCTACTGAATAATTGTTATTGGTTGCGCCATGTCCATCCCCATTGCGCCAACAATAAACACTGGCAATCGCGTTAAAAAGATTAAAATACCTGTCCTTGTACCTACCGGAACAGTTAGTTTAATTATAGTGTCAGATATATAAATAATATTTGCAACAGTACCGAAAGGTTGTCCTGGGACCGCTAAAGCATCCCATTCTTCCCAAGGAGGAAAAAATTTTATAGAACCCATGTCATCTCTTCCTTTCACAAATCCAGCCCCTGTTATAGTAATAGTATCTCCGACGTGTACGGTCGTGGGATAGATAGAATACATGCGCGGTGTATGGGCTGAGTAAAAATAAGCAGTTGCTGTATCTGCAATACCTGATGCCTTTATCTGGATCTTTGCCAGCAGATCATTAAAAGATGGGAAGGCCCCCCCCGGCACAGTTACATGCAATACATCTCCGGTTACCTGTACTTTGGCAACCTTGTCATTGATTATAATAGAAGGTGTCCCGTTAAAATATTTACCATACACGGCAACAACATCCCCTTCGTTTGCAAACAATGGCGTTATAGAATCAATAAACGGCTTTGTGGGAACAAATTCCTGTTGCTTCTTACAGGATATAAAAAGTGTAGTAATAATAAAGACAAACAAAAAAGAACACCTTTTCATAGCAATTGATTTTAACAGGCTAAAACAATTTGGTTAGCGTACAATTTTCTCTTTGTGCATGCTACGCACTATTCATAAGGTGGAATGCAAAAGTACCTTGGCAAAGAATGAGAAAAAAGCTATGCCGTATCTATTAATATCGAAAAAATGTTGTGATTTTTTTGTTGCAGAAAAGAATATTAGCTAATCAGTTTCAAGACAATATAAATAACTCATATTCTAAGTAGCCTATAAAAATAGTCGAAGTGTATCACAAAATGTCTGAAAATAAAAACGAGATATGCTGTTAGCAATAATTTTATTTCGCATTTACAGCCGTGTGCATCTGCTTCAAAAAGCGATACATCGCATCCATATCCTTTACGTCATCTACAACAAGCAGAAAGTTTTTAGCTACCTGTTTTAATCGGCCTTTGTTGGTGCCTACCTGCAGGAACTGGATGATGTTTTTGAAGATATCTGATTCGAAATAAGGTGAGTCATTCTTATTGATAAAATAGCAACGCATGGTTTCTTCCTTCAGGCTCATTTTTTCAAAGCCCAATGCTACTGCTAACCTACGGCAACGTACCGTTGTAAACAGGTCTTCTACCTGCTGTGGTATTGCACCAAAACGGTCTGCCAGCTCCTCGTGAAATGCGAGCAGCTCTTCATCATTTTCACAGTTATCCAATCTTGTATATAGAGATAAACGCTCAGCAATGCTTTCCACATAACTATCCGGGATCAATATCTCCAGGTCAGTATCAATGGTACAGTCGCTTACATAATCATCTTGTTGGCTGATCTCATCTTTAAAGAGGTCTTTAAACTTGGTACGCTTCAGTTCACGGATCGCTTCATCCAATACCTTCTGGTACATTTCGAAACCTATCTCAGCCATAAAGCCACTTTGCTCTCCGCCAAGCATATTACCCGCACCACGAATATCCAGGTCGCGCATCGCTATCTGGAAACCGCTGCCCAGGTCGCTAAATTGCTCCAATGTTTGCAAGCGCTTTCTTGAGTCAGTTGGCAATGTGCTCATTGGCGGCGCCAATAAATAACAGAATGCTTTCCGGTTGCTTCTGCCCACACGCCCACGTAACTGATGCAGATCGCTCAGTCCAAAGTGATGTGCGTTATTTACAATAATGGTGTTTACGTTTGGAATGTCCACACCGCTTTCTACAATGTTGGTACAAACCAGCACGTCGTATTTCTTATCAATAAAGTCCAGTATTTTCTCTTCCAGCTCATGTCCTTCCATTTGTCCATGCGCGTATGACACGCTCAGGTCAGGACACATGGTCTGTATTAATGCAGACATTTCCTTCACGCCCTGTACGCGGTTGAAGATGAAGAACACTTGTCCGCCACGTTCTGTTTCGAAGTAGATCGCATCGCGGATAAAGTCTTCATTGAATATGTGCACTTCCGTCTGTATCGGCTGCCTGTTGGGTGGAGGTGTATTGATGATGCTCAGGTCACGCGCGCCCATCAGGCTAAACTGTAGCGTTCTTGGTATAGGCGTAGCCGTCAACGTTAAACAGTCAACGTTGGTCTTGAGCGTTTTCAATTTCTCTTTATGCCCTACGCCAAATTTCTGTTCCTCATCAATGATCATGATACCCAGGTCTTTGAATTTTACTTCTTTGCCTAGTATGCCATGTGTACCTACGAGAATATCGATCTTCCCTTCTGCAACACGCTTAAGGGTTTCTTTCTTTTCTTTTGCTGACTTAAAGCGATTGATATAATCTACCGTTACAGGAAAGTCTTTCAATCTTTCTTTAAATGTTTTGTAATGCTGGAAAGCAAGAATGGTGGTAGGAACTAAAATAGCAGCTTGCTTACCGTCTACACATGCTTTGAATGCAGCACGCACAGCTACTTCCGTTTTACCAAAACCCACATCACCACACACCAGCCTGTCCATCGGCGCAGGCTGCTCCATATCGCGTTTTACATCTGCTGTTGCTTTGCTTTGGTCTGGTGTATCTTCATAAATGAAAGATGCTTCTAGCTCCGTCTGCATATAATTATCAGGAGAAAAAGCAAAACCCTGCTGCGCTTTACGTTGCGCATATAATTGAATGAGATCAAATGCGATCTCTTTAACCTTCGTCTTCGTTTTTTCTTTCAGCCTGTTCCATACATCACTACCCAGCTTATTCACCTTCGGCACAGAACCTTCTTTGCCTGTGTATTTAGATATCTTGTGCAGTGAGTTAATGTTCACATACAAAATATCACTGTCTTTGTAAATGATACGTACAGCTTCCTGCAATTTTCCATTCACCTCCAGTTTTTGCAACCCGCTATATACACCTACGCCGTGATCTATGTGTGTAACATAATCACCCGGTTGCAGGTCGCGTAAGGTCCGTAGCGTAAGCGCTTTACCTTTATTGTAGGCCTGCTTTACTTTGTACTTATGATAACGCTGAAAGATCTGGTGATCTGTATAGCAAACAATTTTCAGGTCCTGGTCTATAAAGCCTTCGTGTATAGACGTAGCAACCGGTGTAAATTGTATTTCCGTATTCAGATCAGCAAAGATGCTATGCAGTCTTTCCAACTGTTTAGCCTGCTCTGCAAATATGTAAATAGTATATTTCTTGCTTTCGTGTTCCTTCAGGTCTTTAATCAGCAGATCGAACTGGCGGTTAAATGATGGCTGCGCTTTTGTATCAAACTCTATTTCAAAATTGGCAATCTGTGGTTTGTATCCAAACTCTACAATATGCCTTTCTTTTAACTGTTCTTCAGTAACCACTGCTTGTACAAAATCTGCAGGATTTACTTCTTTCAGGATCTTGGTATCATCTTCCGAATCTTCATACTGCGGTGTACTGGATGTACCATCCGCAAGCCTTTCCAGGAACAAACCAAGGTCTTCTTCCTGCACTTGTATCTTTTCCTTTATTACATCCCAATCCTTCAGCCACACGATCGTGTTCTCAGGAAGAAATTCTAATAAAGAAACTTTATCACCGCTGTCAAACTGTGTTTCTACGTTTGGTATAATGGATACCTGCAGCAACTTTCTTTCACTCAACTGTGTCTCAGGATCGAAGATGCGTATGCTATCCACATCGTTGCCAAATAGTTCTACACGGTATGGTTTTTCATTACCGAAAGAGTAAATATCGAGGATGCCGCCACGAAGGGCAAACTGACCTGGTTCATACGCAAAATCAGTGCGCACAAAACCATACATTACAAACAACTCCATCAGGCTTTCGAGATTGATGGTGTCGTTTGTTTTTATATGAATGATATTACCGCTTAATGTTTTCGGCAACACTACTTTTTCAAACAAAGCTTCGGGATAAGTAACAATGATCTTTTTATTGCCGCCGGCAGATAATTTAGTCAATGCTTCTGTACGCAACATTACATGCGAACTGTTTAGCAGTTTGAAGTTCTTCCTGTTCTTAAAAGATGCGGGGAAATAAAACAGATCAAGCGCGCTGGTCAGATTCTCCAAGGTATTGTGAAAATAGGCGGCTTCTTCCGCATCGTTCAATACGACTACATGATTCAGTCCCTGCGTTTTTTCATGTAGAAAAACACTGGCAACTACAAATTCTGAACTACTGCCGTGGAGATTTTTGAGAAAGATTTTTTGGGTATCGGCATAAGACAGCCTGTCCGCCAACTGAAAAAGGCGGGGATTATTTTTATACTGTTCCAGCAAAACTCCCAAATTCATAACGCGGGTGCAAAGATACGGTTTATATGGCTAAATGGCGGTATTGTTAAATTGTTAGCCGGCCGTGGCTCTATGCACCGCGGAGACGGAGAGAGCGGGAGAAGACCAGATAAACGTTCGCAGCCATGGCGTCAGCTTAAAATATTTCTCGCAAAGCCGCACAAGTATCGCAAAGCGCGCAAAGGATACGCAGAGTACACAAAGAATTGCCATAGAGATACAGAAACACAGAATTAGCTTCCGCCTTGGTTAGTGTCCATACGAACCAACTGCGTTCTGTCGCGCGAGGACACATCAAGACAACCAAAGTGATTAGCCGTAAAAGCCCCTTTCACGATTCCCGGCTCACGTTTCACGACTTAACCATACATCCATTAAACAATTAATTCTTATCCTTTTTCTTCTTCTCCAATTCAGCCTTCTTTTTCTCCTGCTCTTTCTTTGCGTTATCTATAGAATCCTGTCTTTGCCGTTCTTTCTTCTTAAAGAATCCACGTAGCAGGAAATTATGTTTGGCGGCTTCCATGTTGTCACTAAACCCCTGCGCCCCCTTCTTGGTAGACTCAACTGTTTTTTGCAGGTCGTTCGCTATTTTCTCATCATTCAGCAGCCGGCCAAGACTCCCCTTTCCATTATTCACCTTATCTGTAATAGATGCCAGGTTCTGTGTGATCATTTCTGCATTGTCTGCTATTCGTGTTATTTTCTGCATGGTCTTATCCATATCCAATGGCTCCGAGCCATGTATGTTATTATCATCTTTTACCGGGCCGCCGCTCAGCCCGGAAGACAATTGTACTAACTTATCTCCCATCAGCCCATCTGAACCAATGCTTGCAACGGCATCCTGTTTAATGAACTTTTTGACGGATGATTCGAGGTTCAGATCTACCTGTACAGTGGAGTCATTGATGATCTGGATGTTATCAACCGTACCTACATTGATGCCCGCAAAACGAACATAACTACCCACTTTGAGGCCGCTTACATTTTTAAAATGTACATGCAGGCTAAACGTACTGCTAAATAATTTTTGCTCGCGCCCTATTAAGAAAACAGCAAGCACAATGATCAGCAAACCTCCTAAAACGAAGGCGCCGGTTTTTACTTTTCTTCTGGCAGTTCTTTCCATAGTTTATGCGTTAAAAAAAGACCTGATAAAAGGATCTTCATGTTTCTGTAATGAATCAAATGTTCCTTCTGCTATATATTTCCCATCACTCATCACTACTATCCTGTCTGCTGTTATGCGCGCACATTCCATGTCGTGTGTAATGATGATAGAAGTGGTTTTATATTTCTTTTGCATCTGCAATATCAGCTCGCTTATTTCGCGGGATGTGATCGGATCAAGCCCTGTAGTAGGTTCATCATACAAAACAATCTCAGGCTGCACGATCAGTGTTCTTGCAAGGCCGATGCGTTTTTTCATGCCGCCGGAGAGTGAAGATGGCATCTTATCCGCCGCATCTTCCAACCCTACATTTCCCAGCATATCCATTACCTTTTCATGAATCTCATTTTTGTCTTTCATATCCAATACCCGGCTTAAGGGAAATGCAAGGTTTTCGCCTACTGTCATGGAATCATATAACGCAGCCTGCTGAAAAAGGAAGCCGATCTTTTTACGTAATTCATCCAGTTCGTCTTCATTTAGTTGGGTTACTTCATGTCCTAATACATTTAGCGTTCCATCATCCGGCACCAATAGTCCGACAATACACTTAATGGTCACAGATTTCCCTTCGCCTGACCTGCCGAGTACAACAAGATTTTCTCCTTTCTCTACAGTCAGGTTTATATCCTTCAACACTTCGTTGTCACCAAAGCTTTTCTTCAGCCCTTTTATTTCTATTGCTGTTTCCATACGTTTAGTTATAAACAAAGGCATTGGTTAACTGTACTGCAATGGCATCTATAAGAATGATGGTTATAGATGCGGCTACAACCGCTTTATTGGCAGCATGTCCTACACTCTCCGTTCCGCGTTTCGAATTATACCCATTGTAGCACCCGACAAAGCCAATGACAAAACCAAAGAACACTGTTTTAATAGTGGCTGGTACCAAGTCAGAAAACACTAGTGAAGAAATTGCTTTATTGAAGTACAAGGTCATGCTCATACTACCGGAAATATTCATGCCCACAAAGCCACCGACAAGCGCCATAGTATCAGCAAAAAAAGCAAGCAATGGTATCATGAGTGTACAAGCCAGTACACGCGTTACAACCAGGTATTGAGTCGCATTTGCACCGGACACTTCCATCGCATCTATCTGCTCGGTTACACGCATACTGCCTAGCTCGGCGCCAATGCCGGACGCAATTTTACCTGCACAGATAAGGGAGGTGATCACCGGCCCAATTTCTCTTACCACAGAAATAGAAACCATGCTGGGCACATAGTTTTCCGCACCAAAATCTTTGAGTGTGGGTTGCGTCTGAAGCGTGAGTACAAAGCCTAATACAAAGCCTGTTACGATCACAATACCGAGACTTTTGTACCCGATAAAATAACATTGCTTCACAAACTCCTCCCATTCAAAACCACGGGTAAATGTATTCTTGAAAAAGCCGGTTAAGAAGTACCAGATATTACCTGTTGTTTCCAACAGGGGACTTTGTTTATCTAAGAGTTTTTTAAACATGAGCACAGGTTTAGCAATGTAAACAGGTCAAAAAGCATTCCTTTCAACGTTTTCTTTATCAAAAGATTAGCATCGGCCCACTGCGGGGGAAATAAATCTACAATAAGCGCAGGGTTAGCCACAAAGGGATTAGAAATTTAAGATATAAGATTTGAAATGATGTATTGTCATTAAACTATGTTATATAGAGCTTTTGAAAAAGCAAGTGTAACTATAAGCAGGCATTAGTAATAAGTGGACACAGGCCTGGAGGCCTGCGCCAGTGAGTGGCGCTAAGGTTTATTTATCACAAAGGTGACCAGGAATGCACAAGGAGCCCGAAGAATGCATTTGTGTTCTTAGTGAAATCCATTGTGTACCTTGTGACTCCATGTCTTAGTGGCTTTTTTGCATGGAACTTTGAAACACAGAAACTTCTTAAACCTTTGACTATGCTTGAACCATGGCGCACCGGAAAGATCATTCGAATTGAAGATGTAACGTCTAATACAAAGCGGTTCTGGATACAGGTTCCTGAACTGGAAATATTTGACTTTGCCCCCGGGCAATTTGTTACGCTTGACTTGCCTATACATGAGAAGCGTAATAAACGCTGGCGCAGTTACTCCATTGCCTCACATCCTGATGGCACCAATGTATTTGAGCTGGTCATTGTACTGCTGGAAGGTGGTACGGGCACACACTATTTGTTTACAGAAGTGGGAATCGGCTCTGAAGTACAGCTACGCGGACCGCAGGGCGTATTCACTTTACCCAAAGAACTGGACCGGGATTTATATCTTATTTGTACTGGCACAGGCGTTGCGCCATTCCGCTCTATGGTACATTATATACAGGAGCACAACATTCCGCACAAGAACATTTACCTCATTTTCGGATGCCGTTATTTACGTGATGGATTATATGGCGCAGAGTTCCGTGAGCTGGAACAAAAAATGGAAGGCTTTCGCTACCTGCCTACTTACTCGCGTGAGGCAGAAGAGAACAAAGATATTCGCAAAGGATATGTACATGCAGTGTATGAGGAAATAGTAAAAGAAACAGCCGGGCATACGCCAGCCTATTTCATGCTATGTGGCTGGAAAAATATGGTAGACGAAGCAAAGGAGCGAATAGTAGCATTGGGATATGACAGGCATGATATTCATTTAGAATTATATGGTTAAATGGTTTCGGTAGTTTATACGTTTCAATGTTTCACGACTCACTATGAAATAGATTCAGTGCAGACCTATAAGGTTTTAAAATCGTATAGGTCTTATTATTAGAACTCATTTTATAAACAGAAAGCCTTTGCGTTTGCAAAGGCTTTCTTATTTTGAATTAATTATTCACGACTCTCCACTCACTATGCTATAGCGTTCAACACCAGTTCTTTTACTTTGCTGATGTGGATACGCTCCTGCGCCATAGAGTCCCTGTAACGGATAGTTACAGTCTGGTCCTCTTTAGTCTGGTGATCGATGGTTACGCAGAATGGTGTACCAATCGCGTCTTGCCTTCTATAACGTCTGCCGATCGCATCTTTCTCTTCATAGAAACATTTGAACTGAGACTTACACTCATTCATCAGTTCGCGCGCTATTTCAGGTAAGCCATCTTTCTTCAGCAAAGGCAGAATAGCTAGTTTGTTAGGCGCAAGCTTCGCAGGAATGTGCAATACTACACGGCTATCTTCGCTACCATCTTCTTTAGCCCATTTCTCTTCTTCATAAGCCGAACACATAATCAGGAGGAACATCCTGTCAAGGCCAATAGATGTTTCAATAACGTAAGGAATATAGTTGCCGTAAGGTTTGCCGGTAGCCTCATCCACATCATTATCGAAATAATTCATTTTTTTCTTACTGAATTTCTGATGCTGGCTTAAATCATGATCTGTGCGAGAATGGATACCTTCCACCTCTTTGAAGCCCATTGGGAAATCAAACTCTATATCACACGCTTCTTTTGCATAGAATGCAAGTTTCACATGATCATGGAAGCGATATTTATCCTGTGGAATACCTAATTCCAGGTGCCATTTCAATCTTGCTTCTTTCCAGTATTTATACCACTCACCTTCTGTACCAGGGCGAACGAAGAACTGCATTTCCATCTGCTCAAACTCACGCATACGGAAAATGAATTGGCGCGCTACGATCTCGTTACGGAAAGCCTTACCTGTTTGTGCAATACCAAAAGGCACTTTCATACGCGCTGTTTTCTGCACATTCAGGAAGTTTACGAAGATACCTTGTGCCGTTTCAGGACGCAGGTAAATGGTATCCGCCTCATCAGTTACAGAACCCAGCTTTGTATCAAACATCAGGTTGAACTGGCGAATGTCTGTCCAGTTTTTTGTACCACTGATCGTACACACAACGTTGTTGTCTTCGATCAATTGTTTCAGACCTGCATAATCATCTTTGCCTAACAGTTGCTCCATTGCATCCAGCAATGCTTTTGCCTCATCCGCTTTTCCACCTTCTATCAATTTATCTGCATGTGCTTCTATCAGGTGGTCTACACGGTAACGCTTTTTACTGTCTTTGTTATCAATCATCGGATCGCTGAAATTATCAACGTGGCCGCTTGCTTTCCAGGTTGTCGGGTGCATGAATATAGCCGCATCTACGCCTACAATGTTCTCATGCAGTTGCGTCATGCTTTTCCACCAATGATCGCGGATATTTTTTTTCAGCTCACTTCCGTAAGGACCATAATCATATACGGCGCTTAGTCCATCATATATTTCGCTACTCTGAAATACAAATCCATATTCTTTGGCATGCGATATAATCGCCTGAAATTTATTTTCCTGGATACTCATAGTGCGGCAAAGATAGCGTTTGGCAACACTTTCCCCAACTACCAGTTATTAGTTTTGAGAGGATTTGAAATTTGAGATTTTATATTGGAGATTAGGGTTTTGCCACAAAGGCACGAAGGCAGAAAGCAACGCCAAGGATTAATCCGTCCTTTATAAACCTTATATACCTATATACATTCGCTCTCTTACGCGCCAAATACACTTTTCACCATCTGTATCGCCAGCCAGAAATTGAGCAGGTTCAATAAAAACAACAGACAATCCGCAATCAAAACCGCCTGGTTAAATCCTTTGCTTTTAAAGTCGAACAATGCTACCAGCGAAACAATAATCCCTGCCCCAAACAACACGGGAACATCTTCCAGGCCCGGGTGTTTGCTACCCTTCCACAACAGGACAAATGCCAGCAGGTAAATGACAAATAAGGGGATTGTGATTTTATTGTTTGGGTGCATTTGGTGCCTGGTTTATAATGTTTATATAGTTTATAGGTATATGAAGTAACTATAGCATCAATTACTTTATATCTCCTATATATCTTGTCTACTTTACACACTCGCTTCTTTCTTATCCGCGCGTTCTTCTTTCAGGGAAGTTGTATTTGTTTTCTCTACCTGCTCTATCCATACGGCGTAGTCATTCGGATAAATATTACGCCCTGTATGTTCCGCATAGACGCGGGTAAATGCAGCGCCGAAGTATAATATAAATGCAGAATAGTACACCCACAACAACAGGATTACCAGTGAGCCGGCTGCACCATAAGTGGTGCCGATTTTACTATGCCCGAGGTAATAGCCGATAATAAATTTACCGATCAGGAAAAGAATAGCGGTGGTAATGGCGCCCATTCGCACATCACGCCATTTTACTTTTGCATCGGGCAGTACTTTGAAGATAGTACCGAATAAAAAACTGATGGCTACAAATGAAATAACGAGGTTTAATACATACGCAATAGACACTTCGGCATCGGGAAAAAGCCGGAGCAGCCTGGTAGATACGGCGTCGAGTACTGCGCTAACGACCAGAGAGACCAGCATAATAAAACCAAGCCCTACTACCATAGAAAAGCTAAGCAACCTATTGACCAGTAATTTCAGAAATCCTTTTTTAGGTTTTGCTTTTAAGCGCCAGATGTAATTGATCGAATCTTGTATTGTACCAAACACACTGGTGGCCGAAATAATCAGCGCGACCACGCCGATTACAGAGGCCCATGAAATATCACTTGAAACGGCTGCATTTTTTATCAGCTCTTGTATTTGTAATGCTGCGTCCGGGCCTACAAAAGATTTTAATTGTCCATAGATGCTTCCTTCGATGGCTTCTCTTCCGTAGAAGAAATCACACAAAGTGATGATGACAAGCAACATTGGCGCAATAGAAAATACGGTATAATAGGACAGCGCCGCACTCAGTGTAGGTACGCGATAGTCGATAAAATCATTGATCGTTTGAACAAATAATTTCCACCAGGTTTTTAAAGATATACGCATAGGTATTTTATTGGTGCCAGTACAATAAAACAAATAACATACCGGGAGAGAGAAAGTTCCAGGAGTTTGCCAGTTTCAGAAGTTTCATAAATGAATCAGGTAAACGTCGAAACTATTGAAACTTATAAGAGCTTTTCATTATTCTTATGCCTGTCTGCGTCGCGGATATTCTTTTTCTCAAAATTCTTTTCCAGTGCAGCAGTCAGGTTCACACCAGTTTGGTTCGCTAAACAGATCAGCACCCACAATACATCTGCCATCTCATCGGACAGTTCTTTTCCTTTATCGCTTTCTTTAAAGGACTGTTCGCCATATTTGCGGACCATGAGCCTCGACAGTTCGCCTACTTCTTCCATTAAAATACCAAGATTGGTCAGTTCATTAAAATAACGAACGCCAACTGTCTTGATCCATGTATCTACTTGTTGCTGGGCTTGCTCGATTGTCATAGAGGTGAATTGTCAATAGTGAATGGTGAAAATAGAAAAGATTTGGCGGAAAAGCATAATCGTGAGACGTGAATCGTGAATGGGCTTATGTGTAATAGTAGACCTATAAGGTTTTAAAAACCTTATAGGTCTTGCTCCAAGTCTGAGACGTCAATCGTGAATGGGCGTACTCACAACTGACAACTCACCACTCACAATAGCTTTATTCCCGATTGACGATTCACCTACCCTATTCCCCCATAAATCACCTTTATCTGCATTACGGTTGCTATAGACTGCGCGCGTTGTTTGGCACGTTCTGCCACCTCACCTTCAAACAGTTCGTCTACTGTGCCCTGGAACAAAGTCACCCAGCGGTCAAAATGCGCTTTATTGAATGGTGAAAGATGATGAATGTGTTTGTGCACCTGCATAGGATTCCCTTTATAATCCCCTGTTCCAAACAGCACATTTTCCCAGAAGGCGCCTATTACAGGTAAGTGTTTTACCAGATCGAGATTCGTCACCTCGGTAAAGAAAAAACCGATCACGTCATCATTGATTGCTTTGGCATAAAACGCCTCTAACAATACATTAATGTCCTGCCTGCTTGTAATATCCCCCTTCATATCTATTTATTTATTCTTTGTTCTGTGTATCGATCAGGATCGTTACGGGGCCATCGTTTATTAGTGACACTTGCATATCCGCGCCAAAAATGCCGGTTGCTATTTTCTTTTCCAGCAATGCTTCCAGCTTTGCTATCGTTCTTTCATACATAGGTATCGCAAAATCCGGCTTACTGGCTTTTATATAAGATGGCCTGTTTCCTTTTTTCGTACTTGCATGTAAGGTAAACTGGCTCACCAGTAAAACATCCCCACCGGCATCTTTCAGGCTTACATTCATTACCCCCTGCTCGTCATTAAAAATGCGCATATTCACTATTTTATTGCCCAGCCACTCTATATCCTCGTCTGTATCTGCGTCTTCTATACCCAGCAATACCATTACGCCGCCCTGGATTTCTCCTGTCACTTTTCCATCAATCTTAACGCTTGCCTGTGTTACACGCTGAATTACTGCACGCATTTTGTTAATACTTTTGTCGATATTTTTAAAGCATGAAGATAGATATTACTCCCGAGATCGTTTTTCAGACAGCGCGTAGCGGAGGCAAGGGAGGACAGAATGTAAACAAAGTAGAAACCATGGTGGAGGGGCGATGGCATATTCAATCGTCTGTGTTGGTGTCAGAACAGCAAAAGCAAACGTTGCACAGTAAATTACAAAACCGTATTACGCAGGATGGCTTTTTGCTTGTAAAGTCGCAGGAAGAAAGAACGCAACTGGGAAATAAGGAGCGTGTAGCTAAAAAGATGAATGAGCTTGTGTTCCAGGCATTGCAAAAGAAGAAGGCCCGTATAGCCACTAATCCAACCAAAGCGTCTAAAGAGAAACGTATTGATGGAAAGAAAACGGCCGGCGCTATTAAAGTATCCCGAAAGAAGATCAGGCCGGGAGATTATTGATAGTTTCAGCGTTCCATGTTCAGTTTCATTTGCCTTTTAGAAAATGTTGCTATGAAATACTACAGATGAAGTGATGCGACGCAACCAGGATTCCATGAAAAACTATTGCTGGTATCCCAAAAATCACTTCCTGTCATATTGATGAAACGTTGAAACTTGTAAGCTATTGAAACTACCCCATGAAACGTTGAAACCTGTAAACTGTTGAAACTACACCCCTTAACTTCTGAAACTTTTATATTTGTTTAAATAAACGGCGTGAGTAGCATTAAAAAATTAGCAGGGCAGACCCTATGGTATGGTGGCAGCAGTATTGCAGCAAGGTTCGTAAACTATTTGCTCACTCCGCTTATTACATACTCTGCAGTAGTAACCACCGCCGATTATGGACGTATGGGTGCTGTATATGCAGCCATGCCTTTGCTGAATGTCATTTTTACCTATGGTATGGAAACCGCTTATTTCCGGTTTGTACAGAAGAAGGAAAGAGCGGAAGCGGTAAACGCTACTACAACGATCAGCCTGCTGATCAGCACCGTTTTGTTGACCATGCTTTTGTGGATGAACCAATCCTGGCTGGCAAAAGCGGCTTCTGTCGAGGCTTATCCCGAACTGATCAAGCTAACGATACCGATCATTGCACTGGATGCCTTGAGCGCTATTCCGTTTGCCCGTATCCGTAATGAGAACAGGCCAAAATTTTATGCTTTTGTAAAAATTGCGGGCATCCTTATTACCATATTGTTTACAGCGTTTTTCATCAGCTATTGTCCGGCGCAGATCAAGAAAAACCCGGATAGCTGGGTTACGCTGTTATACGATCCTAAGGTGAACCCGATCAACTATATCTTAATTGCCAATATTCTGCAATGCGCGTTCACGTTACTGCTACTGGTAAAGTGGTTGATCCCTAAGAAGTGGTCATTTAATGCTGCGTTGTGGAAAGAGATGATGATATACGCATTACCAATGTTAATCGTAGGTATGGGCGGCATGGTCAACGAGGTGTTTGACCGGTTAATGCTTGGCTGGTGGCTACCGGGTACAGAGGACTTTGTAGATGGGCAGCGCGGCATGTACAATGCCTGTTATAAGTTATCTATTCTCATTTCCTTGTTTATACAGGCATTCCGCATGGGTGCAGAGCCATTTTTCTTTAAGCAGGCAGAAGAGCAAAACCCGCAGCGTACCTATGCCCGTGTATTAAAGTTCTTTGTGATCACCATTACGTTCATGTTCCTGATCGTAAGCTTATTTATCCCGATCTGGAAACACTTTATAGCGCCAAAATACTGGCCGGCATTGGGCGTGGTGCCTATTCTTCTTTTAGCCAATATGTTCCTGGGCGTTTACTACAACCTTAGCGTGTGGTATAAGGTTACCAACCGCACGCGCGCAGGGGCTACTATTACACTTATCGGTGTAGTGATCACTTGCGCCATCAATTATATTTTTATTCCAAAGTATAGCTATACCGCGTGTGCCTGGGCTACATTCCTGTGTTATTTCTCTATGATGGTCATTAGTTATGTATGGGGACAAAAGGAATATCGCATTCCCTACGCATGGAAAAAACTGGTCGCCTATTTCTGTATCGTGGTCATCTTCTTTTTTATTCATAAAGGATTGACAGCTCTGTGGGCAAACACTATTTTCAGCTTGCTCATTGCAGCGATACTCACATTTGTTTACGGCTGGTTTATTCTTCTTGTGGAAAGGAAGGAGTTTCAAAAACTACCAGTTGTTGGGAAATATATTAAGTAAGGAGTCAGTTTATAATGTTTGTAAAGTATATAAAGTGAATCATTATTGTCCGAGTAAGTTTGGTGGATCATCAATTGCAAGCGCTCATTTGTCTACCGACGGTGTTACTTTTTGTCTTGATACAAAAAGTAACCAAAAAGATCAAGGCTCCAGAAAAGCAGGCTAAAAATTGTCCCGACCGCCGAAATCCATTGAACTCGCCGCTGACCGATTAAGTAAGTTAGCTACGCCTGGCTCAAACAGCAATGGATTTTTCCGGCGTTCATCCCAATTTTCTTAACGCAGCTTTTCTGAGGCCACGCGTTTCTCTTTAAAAAACCTGATAAAGTATAAAGGGGCATAAGACTTCACTTCTTTCTTTATATACTTTACAAACTGTATAAACCTTATAAACCCACCTTTCGCCTTATCAAAAGTTTGCTATTTTTGAAGACCTGCACTTTGCAGACCATATATCAACACAACACTCCGAATGGGTTTAGTCTTTAATGCTTATTCCCTGGTTTTATTATTTGCAGGCATTGTTTCATTGTTTGTCTCGGTCGTTATATTTCAGCGCACGGGCAAAACGGTGAGATGGTTTGCATATATGATGCTTGTTCTTTCTATATGGGCTTTAGGTTATGGTATAGAGCTGGCGTGCACTACCCTGGAGCAAATGCTTTTATGCATCAATGTGGAGTATATTGGTGTCGCATTACTACCTGTGTGCTGGATTATGTTTATTATCCGGTTTACCGGCAATGAGAAATGGTTGAAACCGGTTACACTTTTTTTATTGTTTGCAATTCCGCTTATCACGCTCTTTCTTGTTTTCACCAAAGAATACAATCACCTGCATTACCGGGCGTATAGCCTGGATACCAGCGGGCCGTTTCCACTGCTGAGCATTACGCCCGGTATCTGGTATAGAATACATACCTTCTATTTTTATACAATGCTTGTATGGGGTATTGTACTCCTCATTTACCGGTTTAGAAAAGCGGACCCTGTTTTCAAACGGCAAACGTATGTCATTATTATAGGTGCGCTTATTCCGTGGCTTACCAATTGCATCTACCTGGTAGGCTTTCGCCCGTTCAGGCATATAGATCTTACACCTTATTCTTTCATTGCAGCATCTCTGATCATCGCGTTTGGCTTACTACGCCTAGGCCTTTTTGATCTTGTACCTGTTGCACGTGGCAAGATCATTGAAGCTATGCAGGATGGCATAGCCGTGCTTGACCCTAATAACAGGATCATAGATTTTAACCCGGCGTTTAAAAAGATCTTTCATACATATGAAGCCCAGTTCATTGGCAGTAATATCCAGGACGTGCTGCCTCGTAGTGTTGACCTGACTTCTATGCTGGAAAACAGCAGTGGTTACGAGAGTATGGATATTCAATTGTCAAGAAATAATGTAGAACTTGAATATGCGGTTTCTTCAACTAAGCTATTTGAACACAAAACCGTCTTCAGCGGTACGATCGTCATTTTCCGCGATGTATCTGAAAGCAGGAAGGCAGAGCATAAGCTGGAGGAACAGGCGGAAGAATTGTACTCACTAAACCAACTGAAGGATAAATTATTTTCCATTATTGCGCATGACCTGCGTAGCCCGATGGTGAGCCTGATACAAACACTTAACCTGATCGGCTCCGATATTATTACAGAGAAAGAATTTTCTGAAATGTTGCCCATCCTTTTAAAGAATACGCAGCACGCATCCGGCCTTTTAGAAAACCTGTTGTTTTGGTCAAAGAGCCAGCTACGCGGCGAAACGATCTCTCCTGAAAAGATAGATGTGAAAGACCTGACGGAAACTGAAATACAATTGACGGAAAAACGTGCGGCAGATAAGGGTGTGCAGATCTTTAACCAGATAGATGCCGACACATTTGCGTTTGCAGATAAAAATATGATCAGCCTGGTTATACGCAATCTCTTGTCCAATGCTGTTAAGTTTTGCAGAAAAGGAGACTCTATTACTATTACAGCCGGATTGCAAGGCAAGCACTTGTGCGTAGGCGTAAAAGATACGGGTATTGGCATCTCACCGGAGAACCTGGATAAACTGTTTGGTATGCAACTATTCACAAGCAGGGGCATAAATAATGAAGAAGGCACCGGCCTGGGGCTCTTACTCTGTAAAGATTTTGTAGAAAAAAACGGCGGCCGTATCTGGGCTGAAAGTGAAGAGAGCCGGGGCAGCACCTTCTATTTTACTATGCCACGCGGCTAACAGCTTCCTCTATCATGGCATATATTTTGAATTTTTATACATCTATTAACAATGAATCCATATATTTTCAAATTATGAAAAAATCATTGCTTACCGGTTTGTCGGTATTGGCTGCAATTTCCCTTAACGCACAGCAACATGTAGATTCTGTTAGCGATAAACAATTAAAAGACAGGGTTCTTGGAGAAATACAATACAGTTTTGACAAAAGAAACAAGTTTATAGACTCTACCGTTTCCCGCCTTGATGAAAAGGTGGGCATATTGGATAAATCCATACAGGAATCAAAAAATGCATCCGAGAAGGCAGATAAACTTTTCCAGCGGGTGCAGGCATTAGAAGACAGAACTAAAGCGGTGGATCAAAACGAATTAAATATATTCCAGGCAAATTATCAATCAGCAGTGGTAAACCTGGTATCTATGGACCGGGAAATAAAGCCACTGATCCTTTTCAACTCTACCCGCGATTTCTTTGGCTCACTGAACGATGCGGGTAACCCGATGAACTATGCAGGCTTTAAAGAATGGTATCAATCATTTAGTGACTACCTGAAAAAGAATGCCTCTCAAAGCCCTGCGCTGAAGGTAACATCTAACCTGCTGACTTTTACCGGAGACATTAGTAAGGGTGTGCCTTTAACAGGCCCTATTACGTCTGCCTTGTTTTCCAGCATGACTTCTTATATTGACAATATAGGTAAACGGAAAAGCGAATTGAAAGCGGAAAGTGAAAAGATGATGACGCTGACTATGAAGATCAGCCAGTTTAACTATGACAAGGAGCTGATAGAACATGAGTGGGAAACAATTACTAAAGAGTTGAAAGACTTGCAGTCAAAATACGATAAAGCGCTTTCGAAAAACCTGGAGATCTTAAAGATCAATAACGGGGACTTTATTACAAATTTCTCTAAGGAAAACGATGCAGAAAAACGTTATCAATACCTGACGCAGATGCGTGAAAAGGCAGCCGGATTTGTAAGTATAGAAAAATCGTCAAACCCTAAAGACTGGAAGCAGCCTGTGTACACGCAGATGAACGAGGTACAATCACTAAAGCTCCGCTTTGGACAGGTGACTTTCCGCATTAGCGAGAATATTGTAAAATATGCCAACCTGTTTGAGAAATATAAGAATGATGAACAACTGGGCAGCAAGATCAAGGACCTGCAACTGAAACTGAAAGATCTGCAGGAAACGTTTGATAAAACATTTGATCCGCTGGAATACATTAACTCTGCTACAAGAATGTATAAAGTAAGTTAGTTACAAGTTACCGGCTAGCTGGTAACCAGTTAGCCGGTAACTATTGAAATTTCTTTTTGTTATTTGTGCAAATCCCCTACTTTTGCACCCCATCAGCTTTGAGAATATTGACATTTTTTGCGGATGTGGCGAAACTGGCAGACGCACTAGACTTAGGATCTAGCGGGGTGACCCATGTAGGTTCGATTCCTATCATCCGCACAAAAGCTCTCCCTTAACAGGAGGGCTTTTGTTTTTAAAGCCCTAATCCCGGTATAATATGGCTATTATAACAGGATTTTAGGCTGCAAACCATTAACTTTGCAGCCCATTATAACAATATTGGATGCAGGCTGAATCCTGCAAAAGGCTAAAACCTTTCATTATCATTTAAATAAGAATAATTTCATGGCTACAATTACCCGTGAGAATATCGGTCTGCTGAATGACAAGCTGACCGTTACGGTGGCAAAGGCAGATTATCTTCCTGCTTTTGAGCAGAACTTAAAAAAATACGCGAAAACTGCTAACATCCCAGGTTTCCGTAAAGGAATGGTACCAGCCGGCCTGGTGAAAAAGATGTACGGCCAAAGCGTATTTAATGATGAGATCTTACGCACTGTAGAAAAAGAACTGAATGATTATATGAACAAAGAGCAGTTGGACATTTTTGCCCAGCCGCTTCCTTTGGAAAACCAGGCACCTGCCCTGGATATGAACGCGCCAAGCGATTATACTTTTTCTTTTGAAGTTGGTTTAAAACCAGATTTCAACATAGACGTAAAAGGCATTAAGGTTACCCGTTACAAAATAGATGTAACTGACGAAATGATCGATGGAGAAGTAGAGCGTCTGCAAACCCGTCACGGTAAAATGACCGAGCCTGAAACCGTTACTTCCGACGACAACGTAGTAAACGTAACATTTACAGAAGTAGATGCTGCCGGCAACGTAGTTGAAGGTGGTGTTACAAAAGACAATTCTATCCTGGTTAAATATTTTGCTGAAGCAACACGTCCATCTTTTACCGGTAAGAAAAAAGATGATGTAGTTACTATTCAACTGAGCAAAGACTTTGACACAAAAGAGCGCGAGTGGATACTGAGCGATCTTGGCCTGAACAAAGACAATGCGGCTGATGCTGACAAATACTTCCAACTGTTGATCACTAAAGTTGGCCTGGTAGAAAAAGCTGAATTGAACGAAGAATTCTTCTCTGCTGTTTACCCGGGTAAAGAGATCAAAACAGAAGCTGATTTCCGTGCTGCGGTTAAAGAAGAGATCGAAAAATATTACGGACAGCAGTCAAGCAACCAGGTTCATGACCAGATCTACCACCACCTGGTAGACCATACAACTATGGACTTCCCTGCTGACTTCCTGAAACGCTGGTTACAAACAGGCGGAGAAAAACCAAAAACTGCCGAAGAGGCAGAAGCGGAATTCCCAAGCTTTAGCAACCAGTTGAAATGGACTTTGGTAACAAACAAACTGGTTACTGAAAACAAGATCGACGTTCAGCCTGATGAAATCAAAGACTTCGCAAAACAACAGATCATGGGCTACATGGGCGCACAAAGCCTGGACGAAGCTCCATGGTTGGATGAATATGCAAACCGCATGTTGCAGGATCAGAAGTTTGTAGAAAACACTTACTTCCAGTTGCAGACAAGCAAACTGTTCAACCTGCTGGAAGGCCAGGTTTCTGCTAAAGAAGAAGCGATCAGCGCAGACGCTTTTGCTGAGAAACTGCACCACCATCATCACTAAGAAAAGTACGAGGTACTAAGTAATAAGTACAAAGTTCTAAATAGAAGCCGGCTGAAATTCAGCCGGCTTTTTTATTAGCCAACCTTCTTAGCAGTAATGTTGTTTTAGTTAGCTTTACTAAAACCATTCTATATGCAGGAATTAATAGAGCGCCTTAAAGCAGAAGGTCTCACCGAACAACAGGCTTATAAAGCCATTGAGGTAATAAAAAATTTCGCAAAAGAAAAATTCCCCATTTTTGGCGGTGCCATAGACAAGCTGTTTACAAAGTACGGCCCGAAGGATGAGGATGATTTTATGGATTAATTTCAATTTGGAAATTTGAAGATGTGTTAATTTGAAAATGAAAGAAATAAGGCATTTTCAAATTTTCAAATCATTTCATTTTCAAATTAATCTGCCCTTTTGGCGGTTTATCTTATTTGCACGGTATTTGACAAATTACCATCTTACAAGCGGCCGATTGAAACACGTAATGTATTCAGGCTAAAAAACTTATCTTCATTTTAAATATTTGAAATATGGATTTAGGAAAGGAATTCGACAAATACGCAGTAAAGCACCAGGGCATTAGCAGTGCCACTTTGCACAATTACAAACACAGCATTACCAATTTGACTCCTTATATCATTGAAGAACGTCCTTTGAACGTAGCAAGCATGGACGTATTCAGCCGTTTGATGATGGACCGCATCATCTTCCTGGGTGAAGGCATCAATGATTATGTAGCCAATATTGTAACAGCACAGTTACTGTTTCTCGACAGTACAGACAGCACACGCGACATCCAGATGTATATTAACAGCCCGGGTGGTAGCGTTTACGCAGGCTTAGGCATTTATGATACTATGCAATTCGTTAGCCCGGACGTAGCAACCATCTGTACAGGTATAGCAGCAAGCATGGCGGCTATATTAATGGCAGCAGGCGTAAAGGGTAAACGTAGTGCGCTAAAGCATAGCCGCATTATGGTACACCAGCCAAGTGGCGCTATTGGCGGCCAGGCATCAGATATCCAGATCACAGCTAAGGAGATCAGGAAGATCAAACATGAGCTGGATGAGGTACTCTCTTACCATACAGGAAAAGACGAGGCTACCATAGCTGCTGACCGCGACCGCGATTTCTGGATGACAGCGCAGGAAGCTAAAGAGTACGGCATTGTAGATGAAGTATTATTCATCAACCCAAGAAAGGAAAAGAAATAATCATTTTTCATTAGCTCAAAATCAATACTATGTTGCAATCAAAATATATGAATCCTTTTTTAATGGAAGATGAAGAGGATGAACCGAAAGAAGCTAAACAGGAGCCGATGTCGCCATTGCTGGTAAAGAAAATGGAGAAATTGTTTCTTGAAAAGCGTTCCGTGTATTTATGGGGCCCGGTTGATGACCGCTCTGCAAAAGACATTGTAAACAAACTCTTATTACTGGATGCGGACAAGCCAGGTAAAGAGATCAAATTCTATATCAATAGCCCTGGTGGTGTAGTTACAAGTGGCATGGTCATTTACGATACAATGAAAATGATCCAGTCCCCGGTTTCTACTATTTGTATGGGCCTCGCGGCAAGCATGGGCTCCATTTTGCTGAGCGCCGGTGAAAAAGGCAAACGCGCCATTTACCCGCACGGGGAGGTAATGATACACCAGCCAAGCCTGGGTGGTTATTTCCAGGCAACGTCTGCAGACATTGAAATACAGGCGATCCAGATGGAAAAAACCAAATTACTGGGCGCCCAGATCCTCGCAGACAATTGCGGTAAAACAGTAGAGCAGATCATGAAAGATTTTGATCGTGACTACTGGATGGATGCAAAAGAGGCTGTGGCTTACGGCATTGTAGATAAAGTGATCGACAAGCTGTAATTTTTGTCGCAGAAATCATAAATTTTTGAACAAAAACCGCTGCCAGTCAGCGGTTTTGTTAATTTTGCTATCTGATCAATGTTTGATGTAGTCTTACGAATCCGTAAATGAAAACTATAGCAAGCAACATTAATAAAATAAATTATGGCTAAACAACCCAGTTTGCATTGTTCTTTTTGTGGAAGAAGCCGCGATGAGGTGAAAATTTTAATTGCAGGGCAGGAAGGCCACATCTGTGAGAATTGTGTAGAACATGCACAGGAAATAATTGCGCAGGAGTTGCAGATCAAAACAGAGCAACAATCTGCACAATACCGTTTTACCATCAGGAAGCCCCAGGAAATAAAAACATATATCGATCAGTATGTGATCGGTCAGAACGAAGCTAAAAAGATATTGTCTGTAGCTGTTTACAATCACTACAAACGTATTACGCAGAAGCAGCAGCAGGATGAGGTAGAGATTGAGAAAAGTAATATTGTAATGGTAGGTGAAACGGGTACAGGTAAAACATTATTGGCTAAAACAGTAGCCAAATTGCTGAATGTACCTTTTGCTATTGTAGATGCGACGGTATTTACAGAAGCTGGTTATGTAGGCGAGGACGTAGAGAGTATGCTTACACGCCTGTTACAGGTTTGTAACTATGATGTGGCAGCAGCAGAAAAAGGTATTGTGTATATTGACGAGATCGATAAGATTGCACGCAAGGGCGACAATCCTTCTATTACGCGCGATGTAAGTGGCGAAGGTGTACAGCAAGGTTTGCTGAAGATGCTGGAAGGTACAGAAGTATTGGTACCACCACAAGGCGGACGCAAGCACCCTGAGCAAAAAATGATCAAGGTAAATACCAGCAATATCCTGTTTATCTGCGGTGGCGCATTTGATGGTATTGACAAGGTGATTGCCCGTCGTGTAAATACAAATGCGATCGGTTTCAACGTAAATAAAGATCAGCAAGACCTGCAACGCAAAAACCTGTTGCAGTTTGTAAATGCACAGGACCTGAAAAGTTTTGGTTTGATACCGGAGCTGTTAGGCCGTTTGCCGGTTGTTACGCACCTGGAACCATTGGATGCTGAAACACTGCGCGCGATCCTTACAGAACCTAAGAATAGCCTGGTAAAGCAATACACCCGCCTGTTTGAGCTGGAAGGTATTACACTGAAGATCGATGACGGCGTATTAGACTTTATGGTAGGCAAAGCAATGGAGTTTAAACTAGGTGCACGTGGCCTGAGAAGCATTTGCGAACACATTCTTACTGACGCAATGTTTGAATTGCCTGGCAGCGATACAAAGGAGTTCCACATTACTACAGAATACGCTCAGGAACAGTTTAACAAGAGTAAGATGAATATGCTGAAAGTAGCATAGTAGACAGACTGGATATAGGTTTTAGATTGTAGCAATTATTATTACAAAATATACAAGCGCAAAGCCTGCAACTATTTTAGGCTTTGCGCTTTTTATTTCTTTCAAATTTTTAAATCACGATAGCATGAACGAATTAATTGAACGCCTGGTAAATGAGGCTGGCCTGACTCCTGAACAAGCAGCAAAAGCAGTAGAAACAATCGCATCTTTTGTAAAGGATAAATTCCCGATGCTGGGTGGTGCGGTGGATCAGATTTTTAAAGGCAACAGCTAGGAAAAGTACGAAGTACAAAGTACGAGGTACTAAGTATGTACGATGTAAAGTATAGCTACCTTTTGAGTAATTGCAGTAATCGTATTTCGTACTTACAATAAATAATCAAGCCCGCTATGAATAGCGGGCTTCTTGCATCGCGTTTATAGAGCAAAGCAACCAAACTACTTCAGCACTTCACGTGCTATCACTATCTTTTGAATTTCGGAAGTACCTTCTCCTATTGTACAGAGTTTGGCATCCCTGTAATATTTTTCAACCGGAAAATCTTTTGTGTATCCATAACCGCCAAATACCTGCACTGCTTCATTCGCCACTTTCACAGCTACTTCACTTGCATAATATTTAGCCATTGCAGCTACCTTAGTTACCGGCAATCCTTTTTCCTTCAGGTCACATGCTTCTAATGTCAGCAGGTCTGCCGCTTCTATTTCTGTAGCCATATCTGCCAGTTTAAAACTAATACCCTGGAAGTTGGCTATAGGCTGGTCAAACTGGTGACGTTCTTTAGCATAGCGAATAGCAGCATCTCTTGCACCTTTCGCAATACCCAATGACAAAGAGGCAATGGAAATGCGGCCACCATCCAATACTTTCATTGCCTGGTGAAAACCTTCCCCTACTTCACCCAAGCGGTTTGCATCTGGTATGCGGCAGTTATCAAAGATCATTTCTGTTGTTTCGCTAGCACGCATGCCCAGTTTGTTTTCCTTTTTACCTGCGGAAAACCCTGGTGTACCACGCTCTACAATGAAAGCAGAGCAATTATTCTTTGTACGGGGCTCTCCCGTTCTTGCAATTACTACAGCTACATCTCCTGATTTGCCATGCGTGATCCAGCATTTTGTTCCGTTCAGTACCCACTCATCACCATCTTTTACAGCGGTACACTTCATATTGCCGGCATCACTACCAGTGTTTGGCTCAGTCAATCCCCAGGCGCCTATCCAGTCTGCTGTTGCAAGATTGGGCAAATATTTTTGCTTTTGCGCTTCATTACCAAAGGCTAATATATGACCTGTACAAAGTGAGTTGTGCGCAGCCACACTAAGACCTATAGCGCCACACACTTTTGCTACCTCCTCTATCACCGTTTTATATTCAAAGTAGGTGAGGCCTGCTCCGCCGTATTTCTCCGGTACTACTACCCCCATCATACCCAGCTTACCCATTTCTTTAAATACCTGTATGGGAAATTCCTGCTGCTCGTCCCACTCAGCCATATAAGGCTTAATATGTTGTGCGGCAAAGTCCCTTGCCATCGCGGCTACCTGTTCTGTGATTTCGCTTTTGCTAAAATTCATATCCTAACATTTGTTAGCATTGCAAATATAGGGGGTCTTGCTGACTCAACAGGCAAAAGTTAGAATGTTTTATTTTATTTAATCCCATAGGTGTTAGATGAAGTTATACCACCAGTTTCAATATTTCCAGACTTTAATACGTTTTAGCTCAAACTTAGCTGTATGAATAATTTACCCAAAACATTACTATTGTTATTTACAAAGGCAGGTACCGTTTCTCCAGAACTTGAAGATGCCATTGGAAGTATTTTGCATCACCGGTGCTTAAAAAAGCGAGAACTGCTTTTAGAAGCCGGACGTATTTGCCAAAACATTTATTTTATAGAAAGCGGTCTTACTCGCAGTTTTTACCTTGATGAAAGTATTGAGACGAGCAGTTGGTTTATGAAGGAAAATGACATTATCATTTCTGTAAAAAGTTTTTTCTTACAACAGCCAGCAGAGGAATCGATACAGGCAATAGAGGACACCTCCCTTTACTATGTTAGCTATACTGACTTGCTAAGTTTGTATGACCAATTCTCAGACTTCAACCATATAGGCAGGCGACTGACGGAATATTATTATATGCAAGCAGAAGAAAGGCTTATTAATGTGCGTAAACGAGATGCCTTTGAACGATACAGGTTTATAGCTGTAAATCACCCTGAGTTTATTCAACGCGTGCCGGGAAAATACATTGCCTCCTATTTGGGCATTACTGAAGAAACCTTGAGTAGATTAAGAAGTAGAAAATTGATTTAAATCAAATTTTACAGTTTTTCATACTGCTATTTTCGGATTCATTATTCATTCTGAAAATTGACTGTATGAAAAAGATTTTACTTTTTACTTTTTTTGTCATTCTATTTTGTAACTGCCAAAAAAGTATCACCTCTTTGCCTAAAACTACAGATGCTTCTGATTTCATTTTGACAGTAAAAGCAAATTTGCAAAAAACAAATAATGCGACTCAGTTTAGTTCACTGGATTTCAATTCTTTTAAACGGGTCAAATTGGTTGATGGAAACTATATTGTCAAATTAAATATCTATTCGAACAAGAATTCAAAGAAATATTTATTCATAAAAACTGATTCCAAAGGGACTATACAAGATTTCAAAAATATCGAGTTCAAAAATAATAACAATTCACTCAATAATACTTTTTCATATTCAAATTCGTCCTTGTCGATCCATGATGTGGATGGTAACCAAGTCGATAATGCAATTATTAAAAATGGCTTTATTAGAAACAATAAGCTGTCCAGACAACAAACCCAGGAAGATTTTGAAGAAGACTCTGACTACGGCACTTTACCTGAAATAATTCTAATTGCAGATCATTACTCTAATACCACTACCTACTTCTTTGATCTCTCCTATTTATTTTCATTTGATAATTATTACACTTATATCCCAATTGAACGTAATATAGATTATTTCCCTTCGGATAATACTATTAGAGAGAGTGCCATCGATGAAGAGCTTATTAAAGTCGACAAGCCAGAACCATCTGAGCAAAGAGAGAAAATTGATCTGGCTAAAAAATTTGAATGTTTTAATAGCGTACCTTCTACAGGCGCAAAATATTATGCTCAACTGAATGTAGATATTCCAGTAAATGGCAAACCGAATATGTCTGTTGACCCGACGTTAAGTCCCGGGCATGTTTTTATAACAATGACTAAGGAAAATGGTAGCGTAGCTGCATCTGAGACTTTTGGCTTTTATCCACAAAGCGGGCTTGATGCGTTCATTTCAAACAAAGGTGTTTCAAGTGAAATGCTCAATGATGGTCCACTAAATAAAGAGCATGAATACAATGCCAGCATATTTATGGAAGTGACAGCGAACCAGTTTCTAGCGATGCAAGTTGCAGCACAAATAAATTCAACCAATCAATATGAATTACGAGGTTATAATTGTGCCTCTTATGCCTTAGCAGTATTCAATACCGCCCGGCCTGTTAATGACTGGATAAAAAGTAATTCATTATATAATTTTTGGACAGGTACTTTATCTGATAGTCCCCAAGGCGTTTACTTATTCCTACAAGACTTGCAGAAGAACTATAACTATAATGGCTACATAGAATCAGGTGTTGTAAAACACGCCAAAACAAGTACTAATTGTAAATAACATCCATATTTTATGCAAATCAATTATAAAAAAATAGCTACTTATTTAGTTGTATTATTAGTCATAATAAATTTACCTCCGATAGCTGCCCCTTTACGTACTATTATTGATGACAATCAATTTCGGTATAGCAATGCAGATGGCAGCTATACCATTCAAGAGCATTTTTTTAAAGCACGCCTCATGCGTGAACCATACACCAACAAAGTCCACCAAGATTTTATTAAACGATATCCAGGTACAACAGACACTATAATCTATCGCCTATATTGGCGCAACCCCTTATGCTTCTGGCGTTGGGGATATTATCTCTTCGATAAACGCTATTCAACTTTTCAATACAAAAATTGGGATAAAATAAAAGAAGTAAGAGATAAAAAAGAAGCCAGTGGTATAAAATTATCTGAAGACTGGATGGATTTTTAAATTATTCATCAATAGAATGACAAAGCAGTTCAAATGCGATATGAATTGCTTTGTCATTTCAAAAACTCACAAATGAGCAAACTTTCGATAAAACTTAAAATCATTCTGTGCGTTGCCTCAGTATTGATTCTACTCGCTTTCATATTACCACCAGTTTCTCAACCTAATAGCTTTCATCATTTCGCAGATGGGCGTCCGTGGCTAGGCATTGCGAATGCAGGCAATGTATTGTCAAACCTGTCTTTTCTTTTTGTGGGGATATATGGCATGTTTTTTTGTTTTCAGGCGCAACGGCAAGCAAATGTCAAAATTGCTTATCTAGCAGTATTTATCGGGCTTATTCTCACATCTTTGGGTTCAGCCTATTACCATTGGCAACCAGATAGCAATCGGTTGGTATGGGATAGGCTACCGATGACCCTGGTGTTTATGCCTCTGCTCGTTGCCGTTCTAAGCGAGCGGATTTATTTCAATCTCCGCATTATCTTACCCGCTCTGCTCCTGACAGGTATTTTTACTGTTGTCTACTGGAGTTATAGTGGCAATCTCATACCTTACTTTGCCGCACAATATGGCAGCATTTTTTTACTGCTGCTCTCTACTTTTCTATTTCCTCTCAAGGGAGATAAGTGGCTTTATTTTGCCTGCATTAGTTATGGCGCCGCAATGCTATGCGAAAGGCTTGATCTGTTGATTTTTCAAGCAAGTGGTTATATAATAAGTGGGCATACGGTAAAACATATATTGGCGGCACTTGCTTTTTGCTTTATTCTGAATAAGTTAAACTATCAAAGGGCGGCACTTAATTCTGACAGGGCTTGATGCCCTGTCAGAATTGTATAAAAGGCTATAATTGCGCTGCAAACATGTATCATTCCATCTTCAAATAAGGCTTCATTTCCTGGAATAAGGAATCTTTGAGACCATATGTCTTTCCAACTTGTTCAATGCTTTTAAAGCCGCCTATTTTAGTCCTGAAGTTGACTATTCTACCAGCCAGTACATCCCCTATGCCGGGCATTGTTTTCCATTCTTCCTCTGTGGCGGTGTTTATATTAAGTGGTTTGTATTGCTTTCGTGGAAAAAAAGGTTGTGGTATTGCTTTAATCTCTTCCGGTGGTGAGGGCTTTGTATCTGCTTTCGTATTTTGCGGTAACGGAGTTTCGATCCGTGCGTATGGTATTAATCTTGCGGCATCTTCACTATGCAACCCGTACACCTTGGCCAGGTCTTCCGCTTTCCTGAAACGGCCACCTTTGCTCCGGTAATTTAAAATTGTTTTGACCGTCTTTTCACGCAAGCCTAATCTCTTCCAACCTGCCTCATCCAGCGTATTGGGATCAAATACAAACAACTCAGCATGTAAAGTAGGTGCATTGTCTTGTGGCGGCGTACGCTGGTAAACAAGTGATGTGCCTTGCGCAAGCGAATTGGAACTGTCGGGTGTTTTAGATATTGCATCCAGTTGATGCTGCAGGTTTGTATCAATAGATACAGATTGTTGTCTCGCTGGCATTATGTAAGGCACTATAACAGTTGCAAGCGTAACGGTACAAATAATAACCAACGCATTTCTTTCTTTGCGGGAAAAGTGTAAATACTCCTTCCAGGATTGCTTTTTCATAAGATGATTGATTGGATACTAAAAAACGAAGGAAGGTTGCGCACAAGGAGCGATGCGACTGATTCTTATTTAAATGGATATGACTTGCTTATCATACGCAAGTCTTATATGTGGGGGCAACGCAGTATTGATATCTGCATGCTTGCCCAACTGGTGGCTGATGTGTGTAAAATAGGCTTCCGGTACTTGTAACTCGTTCACCAATTCTACTGCTTCGTCCAATGTATAATGTGACATGTGCTTTTCCTTCCTGAGCGCATTCACTACCATTATTTTCGAACCCCTGATCTTTTCTTTCTCTTGTTCATCTATGCGGTTCGCATCTGTAATATACGTGAAATCTCCAATACGAAAACCATACACCGGCATTTTATAATGCCAGACTGTGATAGGTTGTACAGGAATATCGCCTATGTAAAACGGAGAATCATCAATGGTGTTTAGTACAAGATCTGGTACGCCAGGATATTTCTTATCAGAAAATGCATAGGCAAATTCTCTTTTTAGGCCTTCTTCTGTCATTGCATTAGCATAGATATTCATTTCTCTTTGCTGGAAGAAATTGTAGGCGCGTATATCATCTAAACCAGCTATATGGTCTTTATGCGGATGTGTAAATAAAACAGCATCTAACTTATCGTTGCCGATGCGCAACATCTGGTAACGGAAATCAGGCGTTGTGTCTATAACTATACTTGTAGTAGGCGACTCGATCAATATACTACTGCGCAGGCGTTTGTCTTTGGGATCTGTAGATGTACATACTTCACAATGGCAGGCAATCATAGGCACACCACTGCTGGTGCCAGTACCTAAAAATTGTATGCGAAGTGAAGGAGCTGTCATATATAAGCAAATATCTGCCGGAGCAATTTAGCGGTAAAAAACGGGATAACTATTCTGCCGGGGCATGCTGATCCATAATGGACTCATACAGCTTTTGGGATTCCCTTGTAAGTTTATCAAAATCTATTGAAAGCTGGGGAATGATTTCAACCAACGTATTGATACGCCCTTCCACATTGAGAAATTTATTCAAAACCACAATGCGTTTCTGTTCCAGCAGGCACCAGCCGCTTTGAAAAGTACCCCTTTCATAGCGTGTTACGTAGCCTGTTTCACCCAACAGATCTTCCAGTTTATCCAAATTAGATTGTGTAGCCTTCATATTTTCGAAACGTCATTCTTTAAAAAAGCGCTCATCTCAACCCGACAAATTTACCAAATTGGCTGCCAACAGCCATTGCAAGGGAAAAGGAGTTATTAACAGAACGGGGAAAAGATCGTGAGTCGAGAGTCGGCAATCGTGAATATGCGACCATACAGCAATTTTTATTCACGATTGCCGGTTCACGTTTCACGAACCCTTGCTTACCATTTTCACCACTGGTACAATCATTTCTTCCAGGCTGACGCCTCCGTGTTGAAAGGAATTTTTATAGTAGTTGGCGTAATGATTATAATTATTTGGATAGCACAGAAAACCATCTTCTTTTGCAAAAATGTAGGAAGAATTTACGTTTGGCACCGGCAATCCAGCCTGTTTGGGGTCCCGAAAGGCAAGTACTTCCTTCGGCTCGTAATTGAGGTTGCGACCGTGCTTGTAGCGCAAATTTGTTGTTGTCTGCTTATCCCCGATCACTTTATACGGCGTTTTTACACGTACGCTTCCATGATCTGTTGCCAGGATCAGTTTTACTTTTTTACCTGCTATTTTTTTCAATGCCTGATTTAGCGGGCTATGCTCAAACCAGCTCCGGGTAATGCTTCTGTAGCTTACCTCATCACCCGCCAGCTCCTTTAACACTTCCATCTCTGTACGCGCATGACTGAGCATATCCACAAAATTGTAAATGATAATGTTCAGATCATTTGCCAGCAGGTTATGCATATTATTCACCAATTGTTGCCCATCCTGGTTGTTTACAACTTTGGTATAACTAAACTTGATGTTATCTTTCTTCAAGCGCTTCAGTTGCCCCTGGAAAAAGGCTTCTTCAAACAAATTCTTGCCTCCATCATCGTCGTCATTTTTCCATTGCTGCGGATAATTTTTTTCTATCTCCACCGGCAGCATGCCAGCGAAGATGGCATTCCGGCTATACTGTGTAGCAGTGGGTAAAATGCTATAGAATGTTTCTTCTTCGAGAATGCGGAAATTCTCTGCAAAAAGAGGCTGGATCGCCTTCCATTGGTCAAAGCGAAGATTATCTATAAGGATAAAGAAAACCGGAATATCTTTTTCTACATGCGGCAGCACTTTGAACTGAAGCAGGTTATGACTCATAACCGGCGCATCTGCGGTTTTTGAGTTCATCCAGTTCAGGTAATTTTTGTTGATGAATTTATAGAACTCCGTGTTTGCTTCATTTTTCTGAGATTGCAATACTTCATACATTTCCGGGCTATCGCTTTTCTCCATTTCCAGCTCCCAGTACACCAGTCGTTTGTATATATCCATCCATTCATTATAGTCAGGATTGCTATTGAGCGCCATAAATAAATTGCGAAACTGTTGCTGATAAGCAGAGGTTGTTTTCTCTGCAACGAGTCTTTTATTGTCAATAATCTTTTTCAGGCTTAGTAATACCTGGTTAGGATTTACCGGCTTAATCAGGTAGTCTGTGATCTGGCTGCCGATCGCATCATCCATCAGGTTTTCTGTCTCATTTTTTGTAATCAACACTACCGGAACCTGCTGATTGATCTCTTTTATTTTGGCAAGTGTTTCCAGCCCGGTAATGCCTGGCATACTTTCATCCAGCAATACCACATCTACAGGTTGCTCTCTTACAAAATCAATTGCCTCAAAACCATTGGTAAGTGTTTGCACTACATACCCTTTATTTTCCAGGAAAAGTTTTTGGGATTGCAAGCTCTCAATTTCATCATCGACCCATAGAATTGTGCCTAATGCCATAATTTTTTGTTTAATTGTCAACTATATTTTACTATATCAATCCATCCCTACAAATTTGCATAATCCTGATATACAGGATGCTTTTGAAAAGGCGCATTGGCGGCCTTGCGAGCTGATTTAACAAATTACCAACAAGCATGCCATCTACCAAGAGAAAAATTATAAACGACCCGGTGTATGGATTTATTACAATCAACCACCCATTGATTTTCCAGGTTGTAGGCCACCCGTTTTATCAGCGTCTCCGGCGCATACACCAGATGGCTTTGGCGCAGTTGGTGTATCCCGGTGCAGTACATACCCGTTTGCACCACTCGTTAGGTGCCTATCACCTTATGTGCCAGGCAGTATTGGAATTGAAAAATAAGGGTATTGAGATTACGCCTGAAGAAGATGTAGCTGTAAAAGCGGCTATTTTATTGCACGATGTGGGACACGGGCCATTTTCACATGCACTGGAGCATGTGTTGTTGCCTGGTGTGCATCATGAGCAAATGAGCCTTCGTATTATGGAGGCAATGAATGAGGACCTGAACAATCAGCTAGATCTGGCTATCCAGATCTTTACCGGCAATTATCACAAACCGTTCTTGCACCAACTGATCAGTGGCCAACTGGATGTAGACAGGATGGATTACCTGACGCGCGACAGCTTTTTTACTGGTGTGAGTGAGGGTGTGATTGGCTATGACCGCATATTAAAAATGCTGGCGGTGCAGGATGATGAACTAATGGTGGAAGAAAAAGGCATTTATAGCGTGGAGAAGTTCCTCATTGCCCGCAGGCAAATGTACTGGCAGGTGTACCTGCATAAGACCGTACTGGCGGGTGAAAAAATGCTGGTAAAAATTATAGAACGGGTACGCTATTTATATAGCCGCGGTGAAGCTGCCAGCCTTATAATCAAATCCCCGGTTGATCACTTCCTGAATCACTTTACCGGCGAGATGACAGAATGCTCTTTAGAGGAGTTTTGCAGGCTGGATGATGAGGACGTATTATTTGGTATTAAATACTGGAGCAGGCATAGTGATAAGGTGCTTTCTACGCTTTGTACAGCGCTCCTGAACCGTAACCTGCTGAAGTGTAAGGTACAAGAGGAGCCGGTAGATGAAAATTTTATTGCAGGTATAAGAAAGGACATCGCAAGCCGCTTAAACATTTCTGAAGAAGATGCCACATTTCTTGCTTTTACAGGAGAAGCGGTGAATACAACCTATAAATTGGGGGATGAGCGAATTAAAATCTTGTTTAAGGATGGCAGTGTAAAGGATATTTCACAGGTAAACAGCCCGCTTATCCATCAAACACTTTCCACGCCTGTCAAAAAGTTTTACTTTTGCGCTTTAGCCTAATAACTATGATTAACACCGCCCCTTCATTAAAACAATTATATTACACGCTGAGTAACACGTGTATAAAGAAAATATTTACTTATGCAATTTAGTGCCGCACAAATAGCCATGTTGATTAATGGCCGTGTAGAAGGCGACGGTAATAAAACGGTCAGCTCTTTTGGTAAAATAGAAGAAGCTAAGGCCGGACAGCTTGCTTTTTTAGCCAATCCCAAATACGAAGATTATTTATATACCACTGCGGCTTCAGTGATCATCATCAATGAAAACCTGGAACTGAAAGCCCCGCTGGAAGCTGCGCTGATCCGTGTACCGGATGCCTATTCAGCATTCGCTACTTTATTGCATAAATACCAGGAGATTGCTACGCAACAACTGAGCGGCATACAACAGCCAAGTTACATAGCAGCTACTGCTAAACTGGGTGAAAATGTATATGTGGGTGCTTTTGCTTTTATAGGTGAAAATGTACGCATTGGCAACAATGTAAAAATATTCCCTGGAGCGTTTATCGGTAACAATGCGAGCATAAACGACAATACGATCTTACACCCGGGTGTGAAGATCTATCATGATTGTGTGATCGGTAAAAATGTAACCATACACGCAGGCACTGTAATTGGCGGTGATGGCTTTGGGTTTGCGCCACAGGCTGATGGCACATACAAAAAGGTGCCTCAGATAGGTAATGTGGTGGTGGAAGATTATGTAGAGATCGGGGCTAATGCGGCTATTGACCGTGCTACGATCGGTTCCACTATTATTCATTCCGGTGCCAAACTGGACAACCTGATCCAGATAGCTCACAATGTAGAGGTAGGTAACAATACTGTAATAGCGGCCCAGGCTGGCATTAGCGGCAGTACCAAAATAGGCAGTAATGCAATGATCGGCGGGCAAGCCGGTATTGTAGGCCATATACAAATTGCCGATGGCAGCAAGATCAACGCTCAAAGCGGTGTGAGCAAGTCCATCAAAACACCGAACTCAGCCGTTACAGGCTCTCCGGCACACGATTATACAAGTGCCCTGCGCAGCCAGGCGCTTAGCCGTAACCTGCCGGAAATGGAAAAACGCATAGCAGAGCTGGAAAAACTAGTTCAACAGTTACTAGCAGAAAAAGTATAAATAATGTATGATGTTAGATGTACGATGTAACATACTATTGCGTTACATCGTACATCTAACATCATACATTCCCCTTCTACATCTTCAAAAGCCTTATTTTTGCCGCTCAAAGATTTTACCGTTGAACGGGGCCCCGCAAAGCGGGACATTAAAAGAGTACAGAGGAACAACTGCCGGGTAATATTTTTCGTATTTCTCCGGTCTTAATATGTAACAGGCTCTAATCTGCCACAAAGGGAGATTTCAACGGTAATGGCTCTAATTAAACATTATGGACGTAAACTTTAATCCAGACAAACAGCATACGTTAAGTGCTTCACTGAGCATTAGCGGTACGGGCCTGCATACAGGTATATTGGTAGATATGACATTAAAACCGGCAAATCCGGGTTTTGGCATTCAATTCCAACGTATTGACCTGCCTAACCAGCCGGTGATCAAGGCAGATTGTGACCTTGTAACAGATACAAGCCGTGGTACTACGTTACAGGTGGGTGATGCCCGCGTAAGCACTGTAGAGCATTTGCTCGCAGCGTTGGTGGGTATGGGTGTAGATAATGTATTGATAGAACTGAACGGGCCTGAAATACCGATTATGGATGGTAGCTCTCAGCCGTTTATAGAACTGATAGAGGAAGTAGGCGTAGCGGAGCAGGAAGCAGCAAAGGCCTGGTATAGCCTGGACGAAAATATTTACCATTATGATGAGGTGAAGCGTGTAGAAATGGTGGCATTACCTGCCATAGAATACCAGATTACCACATTGATCGACTTCAACAGCCCTGTACTGGGGACACAATATGCACAACTGAAAAAGATGGGCGATTTCAAAGCTGAAATTGCTCCGTGCCGCACATTCAGCTTCCTGCACGAGCTGGAAATGCTGATCGATAACAACCTGATCAAAGGTGGCGATATCAACAACGCTATCGTGATCGTAGACAAGCCTGTTACGGATGCTGAAATGTCCCGCCTTGCCAAAGCATTTGGCCGTGATAAGATAGAAGTAAAGAATGAGGGCTACCTGAATAACCTGGAGTTGCGTTTTGCAAATGAACCGGCTCGTCATAAACTGCTGGATGTAGTGGGCGACCTGGCACTAATTGGTTATCCTATTAAAGCGCGCATTATTGCAAACCGTCCGGGCCACAGCTCAAACGTAGACTTTGCCAAAAAGATCAAGCAATACATCAAGAAGAATAAGCATGTAAAAGATGTGCCTGTTTACAATCCATCACAGCCACCTGTGTATGGACTGGAGCATATTGAAAAAACATTGCCTCACCGTTTCCCTTTCCTGTTGTTGGACAAGGTGATTGAGCTGACTGATACCTCGATCGTTGGTGTAAAAAATGTAACTTTCAATGAGTGGTTTTTCCAGGGACACTTTCCTGGCAACCCTGTAATGCCGGGTGTATTACAGATAGAAGCGCTGGCGCAAACAGGAGGCATTCTTTGTATTAATGCAATGCCGGAAGGTCAGTACGATACCTACTTCCTGAAAATAGACAATTGTAAGTTTAAACAAAAGGTAGTACCGGGTGATACGATGTTGCTGAAGATGGAACTGGCTGCGCCAATCCGCCGTGGTATCTGCGAAATGCGTGGTACGGTATATGTAAATGGCAAAGTAACTACAGAGGCAGACCTGGTAGCACAGGTAGTGAAGAGAGGATAATAGGAAGTACGAGTACTAAGTACAAAGTTTATAAAGTAGATAAGGTATATAAAGTTGAAATGTTCACTTTATATACCTTATCTACTTTATACACCTTATATACTTTACGTTATATTGCAGTGCATAAACCTAACCGATTGACGTTTCCTATAGAAATAGTTATACGTGACAAACACATTCCTCTTCATGCTATTACAGAGGTGCTTGCCTTTTTTATTGGCTTCCGTTATTTTATTTATCTGCGTAAACAACAAGGAGATGCTATTGAGCAGGCAAACAGGATCTGGATCATTATAGGTGCTATTTTCGGAGCGGTCATTGGTAGCCGGCTGTTTGCAGGCCTTGAAAACCCTGCGGCATTACTACAAGCAGAGAATAAGCTCCTATATTTTTATTTGAATAAAACTGTGGTTGGTGGATTTCTTGGCGGCCTGTTTGGCGTGGAACTCGCAAAGCTGATGATTGGAGAAAAACAGGCATCTGGTGATCTCTTTGTCTACCCAATGATACTTGCCCTGATCATTGGCCGCATCGGATGTTTTAGCATGGGCATACATGAAGAAACGTATGGTACGCCTACCGCTCTACCCTGGGGAATGGACCTGGGTGATGGAATAAAAAGACATCCTGTAAGCCTGTACGAGATTGTTTTCCTGGTGCTGTTATGGATAGGGTTAGTGAGACTTGAAAAAAAATATCCGTTACAAAACGGCGCACGTTTTAAGTTGTTCATGATCAGTTATCTTGTATTCAGGTTCCTGCTGGATTTTATTAAGCCTCATTATTTCTTTAATATCCCATTTTCCACAATTCAATTAACTTGTCTGTTGGGACTGGTTTATTATTACCGATACATTCTTCAGCCAAAAAAATTATTGATTACAACCTAATGCTATGCCTGAACGCCCGTACACTTACTACGATTTTACAATCAGCCTTTGCCCGCAATGCCTGAAACGGGTAGACGCAAAAATTGTCTTTGAAAACAATCATGTGTTTATGCTTAAAAACTGTAGCGAACATGGATTTAGCAAGGTGCTGATAGCTACAGATGCTGCGTATTATAAAAACATCCGGAACTATAATAAGCCTTCCGAAATGCCGCTGAAGTTTAATACGCAGACGCATTATGGTTGCCCTTATGATTGTGGATTATGTAATGACCATGAACAGCATAGTTGTCTTACTATAGTAGAGATAACAGACCGTTGTAACCTTACCTGCCCTACCTGTTACGCCATGAGCTCTCCGCACTATGGCAGGCACAGAACAGTGGAGGAAGTAGAAAAGATGCTGGACATTATTGTTGCAAATGAAGGCTCGCCGGATGTGGTACAGATCAGCGGTGGTGAGCCGACGGTGCATCCCGATTTTTTTGCCATATTGGATATAGCCAAGCAAAAACCAATCAGGCACCTGATGGTAAATACGAATGGTATCCGTATAGCAAAAGATAAAGACTTTGTAAAGCAACTGGCATCATACATGCCGGACTTTGAAATATACCTGCAATTTGATTCATTTAAACCGGAGGCGCTGATGCAGCTACGCGGCAAGGACCTGACGGATGTACGTATGAAAGCGCTGGAGCATTTAAATGAATTCAACTTATCTACTACGTTGGTTGTAACACTGCAAAAGGGTGTGAATGATGACGAGATAGGTAAGATCATTGATTTTGCATTACAGCAACCATGTGTGCGTGGCGTTACATTTCAGCCTACACAAATTGCCGGGCGTATTGACAACTTTGACCCGGCAACAGACAGGATAACTATGACGGATGTGCGACAACAGATACTGGAACAAACAAATGTGTTCCAGGACAATGATCTTATCCCCGTTCCCTGCAATCCTGATGCGTTGATCATGGGTTATGCGCTGAAACTTAGCGGCCAAGTTTTTCCAATGACGCGTTATGTAGATCCCGCACACTTACTGAACAATAGCCGCAATACAATCGTATATGAACAGGATGAAGCACTACACCAACACATGTTAAAGATATTCAGTACAGGCATCTCTGTAGATCGTGTAGAGAATAATTTCAAGGAGCTGTTATGTTGCCTGCCGCAGATACATGCGCCGGGGCTTTCTTATAATAATCTTTTCCGTATTATCATTATGCGGTTTATAGATGCTTATGATTTTGATGTTCGTGCTATTAAAAAAAGCTGTGTACATATTGTAAGCAAAGACGGTAAGATCATTCCTTTTGAAACAATGAACCTGCTATATCGTGACAACAAGGAGGAAATAGTAGATCGCCTGAGAGAAAATATAGTTAACCACTAATTACTAAACGCATGAGCAAAGTTTGGTCGACAGCACTGCTGGTTATGGGGATAAACCTGGTGCTGACTTTTATGATCTTCAGCGGACCGGGCCTGGCATTAGCCATTGTTGCATTTTTTGCCGAACTGATCATTGGTATTGTTATGGCTATCAGTACGGAGAACAGGCAGCAAGGCCAGGGCATTTTAGTAGGGCTTGGCTTATCTATATTGATAGGCGCTTCAGTTTGCGGCATTATATTGATGAATCTATCTATTGGTCACTAATCATCAGCTAACATGGCATCAGTTGGGCTACTATTTCTAATCATCGCATTCCTGACATTTATTGCCGGAATAGGCTGTGTGCTCTTTAAATCAACCAGGAAAAGAGGGTTACTGTTATTCGTGGTAAGCGGTGTTTTATGCCTGATAGGATATTCTATTTGTAATGGTATGTAAAGCGAAAATATATAAAGCAGATAGGGTATATAAAGTGAGCATTCCCACTTTATATACCCTATCTGCTTTATAAACCTTATATACTAATTCTTATTTCTCTCTCACACCTACAGATATTCTTCTATCTTTTTGTCTTTCTGTATCTGGAGCATCAGCCGCGGCTTTTGCAAACTCAGCGCCATAGCCTTCAGCGCCCTGTAGTTGTGCAGCATCAGCACCTTTTACTTTCAGCGCAGCCAGTACTGCATCCGCTCTTTTTTGAGACAATGCTTTATTTACAGCAGCATCACCTGTTTTATCTGTATAGCCACCAATCTTGATCTTTGTTTTTGGAAACGCTTTCAGGATAGCAGCAATATTGCTGATCTGCTCGTCGCTTTCCGGTGTGATTTCAGCGCTATTCGTTTTGAAGTTCAGGTTATCAAAGTCGAACCAAACGTCTTTACCACCTTTAGTTGTAGAATCGCCCAGGAAGGCTACCAGTTTATCTTCAATACCACCTTTAAACCCATTCAATACCACACCACCAGCTATAGACACTTTTACTGTTTCTTTTTTTGCTTCTGCAGATTCGGTTGCTTCGCTATGTTCCCCATGCTCTCCTGAAGCTGAAGCATGTACTGCAGCATCTTCGTGCGGCGGATGATAGTGGCAGCTTTTTCCAATAAAAGCAGCAAGCGTACAAATTAAAAAAGCAGCAATCGCCGTAGGCAGATAAGGTAGTTTCACCGAAGCGTCATTCTGGTGTGCCATAGTTTGTTTTTTATCGTTGTAAAATGTGGGTCAAAAGTAATGTTTCTCGCGAAAAAAGAAACGTGAATCGTCAAACGATAATCGTGAATTTATTGACGACTGCCGTCTCTCGGTTCACGATTATATCGCATATCGCATCATCCCCAATATCAAATCAGGGTCGGGGCAGTTAAGTGCATATTTTTCCTTTTCGCCGGGTTTACAGACTCCCGGGTAATCGCCTTCTCTCCCTTCCATATCCAGGATCAACTGAAAATGAAGATGCGGAGGCCAGCCTCCGTTCTCTCCGGCTGTTCCCAATATAGCCATCAGGTCGCCCTTGGCTATTTTTTTCCCTTTGGCCAGGCCATCCAGGCTATTGGTAGAAAGATGTCCGTACAGGCTATGAAATACCAGACCGTTTAAATTGTGTTGCAAAATGATCGTACCGCCATAATCGCCCTGCCTGTTGTTGTTGGCAAAGCTGTGTACAGTGCCGTTTAATGGGGCATAAATAAGTGTTCCAGCATCTCCCCATATATCTATACCCAGGTGGATGCTGCGCGGCTCTTCTTCGTTATTATTAAATAATGGATGTTGCTGGTACACTACCCTGTTTTCTTTGTAACCGCCTATTCCATATTTGCAATGGGCGCTTTTCAACCGCTCGTTAATATAGCCGGCAAACTTTACTGCATCACCAAGCACACCTTCATTTAAAGAAGTATTCCGCTCTGTAAAATCCATTCGTAAAAGATTGTCTTTAGCTGCATTGAAGGGGACGACTTTATGAAACTGTTCATCTGTTTGCCTTAGCAGTTCTTTAAAGGAGGTTACTTGCATAAAATGGTTGTTCGGGATATATTGGGTTATAAAAAAAGCCGGCTATTCGTGCTATTAAGATAGGGAATATCCGGCAGAAACCTGGGAGTCACCGAAAGATAATACGGTGCGTATGATGAACGTTTAAACTACTATTCTGATTTATCGCCTATGAAATTATCCTCTTTGAATTTGAACAATACATTGAACGTTGTAAGCGATCCATAGATGCGTGTGATATACTGTTGCAGGTTTACCTTTTCTTCATCTGTCAATACTTTGTGCGCATTGATCTGCTGTTCCATTACACGCAGCCTGTCTCGCAGCATCACAATTTTGTGAAAGAATGTTTCAATAGGTAGTTCCTTTGGCTTTAGCGTATTATCGGATGGCTGTAGGATCATTGTACCGCCTTTCCATCTGTCACCCAACAAAACATTCTCCGTTATACCACCCCACATTTTTAATATTTTCAGTAAAGACTTCTCTACTTCGGATGTTGTTTCTATATCCTCACTTACGTTTTCCGGTATAATCTCGTCCAGTCTTGTGTCATCTTTATCCACTTCTTTAATGCCATGGTGTATGAAGGAAATAAGATAGGTTGCATATTTTACACCTACAATAACGCCCGGGCCGTATTGCGTATACTGCAGTCTTGTACCTACGCCTAATGTTAGCTGGTCCATAATAATATCTGTTTTTTATATAATATTCCGGTGGCTTCTGTTTTGCCACCATTTATCCGTAAAAACGTTAAGATATTATGTTTTATTAGAAAATAGATTTGCCATTCTTCAAAATCTATCGAAATACTAACGCGGGTATGCTTTATCTTTAAGCAATTAGTACATACACATTAATTGAACAAAAAATATGAGAAAACCCCTACTTCTCCTTGCCGGACTGGCAATGTCAGTGGCGGCAATGGCGCAGACTACCCCGTTGTGGATGCGCTATCCTGCAATTTCTCCTGATGGTAAGACTATCGTTTTTGGCTACAAGGGAGACATTTATCGTGTAGATGCATCTGGTGGTACTGCTGTACCATTAACTATTCACGAGGCTCAGGACATGATGCCGGTGTGGAGTCATGATGGTAAATCCATTGCATTTGCCAGCGACCGCTATGGCAACTTTGATGTGTTTGTAATGCCTGCAACGGGTGGTACCCCTACAAGGCTTACTTACAACAGTGCAAATGACTATCCTACAGATTTTTCGGTTGACGACAAGCAGGTGATTTACGGCAGTGGACGCAATGCACCGTCAAACAGTGTCCGCTTCAGCATCCGTTTGTTTAGAAACCAATATAGCGTTCCTGTAACAGGAGGCCGCTCTGTACTGATCAGTGCAGCGGGCATGGAAAATGCGCATTATAACAGCAAGGGTTCACAGATCGTTTTCCAGGATACGAAAGGTTATGAAGATGAGTGGCGCAAACACCATACATCTGCTGTAACAAAGGACATCTGGATCATGGATGTGAAAAGCAATACGTATAAAAAGATCAGCACTTTTGATGGTGAGGACCGCGAACCATTGTTCAGCGCAGACGATCAGTCTGTGTACTACCTGAGCGAAAAGAAAGGTTCACAGAACATCTTCAAACTGTCCCTGGCAAAAGGTAGCGAAACGCAACTGACAACACTGAAAGATAATCCTATCCGCCACTTAAGTTCAGCGAAAGACAATACGCTGTGCTTTACTTATGATGGTGAAATATACACATTGAAAGAAGGAGGCCAACCGAAGAAAGTGAGTATCCAGATCTTCAATGATGGACGCACTGGCGTTGAAAGAAACATTCCTGTTGGTGGTAATGTGAGCGAGTTTGCATTGAGCCCTAACGGAAAAGAAATTGCATTTATCAGCCGTGGCGAATTGTTTGTTTCAAGTGTAGAAGGATCGCAAACAAAACGTATTACGAACACTCCTCAGCAGGAACGTATGATAGACTGGAGCCCTGATGGCAAAAGCATTATCTTCTCTGCAGAAAGAGGTAATAGCTGGGATATTTATCGTGTATCACTTACGCGTGCAGACGAACCTTATTTCTATGCATCTACTGTGCTGAAGGAAGAGCCACTGATCGCAACAGAGAAAGAAGAGTTTAAGCCTAAATATTCTCCTGATGGCAAAGAGATCGCTTATGTAGAAGAACGTAATATTTTAAAAGTGTACAACATTGCATCAAAACAATCACGCACTGTATTACCAGAAGGACACAACCATTCTTATGCTGATGGCGACTGGGATTTCCAATGGAGCCCGGACAATAACTGGATCATTACTGATGACCAGAAAGGTTATGCGTTCAGCAGCAATGCCGGACTGATCAAGGCTGACGGATCACAGTCTATCGCTTACCCGATCAATAGTGGTTTTGGTGAGGGCAATACTAAATGGGCGCTGGATGGCAAAATGCTGACATGGGCTACTGACCGCGACGGACGTAAATCTCTCGCAAACCAGGGTAGCCGCGAATTGGACATTTATGCCATCTTCTTTGATAAGGATGCTTATGATCGTTTTAAATTAAGCAAAGACGATTATTCACTATTCAAAGAAAAAGAAGAGAAGGATAAAAAGGCTGACACAACGAAGAAAGCTGATAAGGACAAAAAAGTGCCTTTGAAGCTTGACCTGACAGACCTTGATAACCGCAGGGTACGTCTTACCATCAACAGTTCTTCTATTAGTGATTATGCACTGAACAATGATGCAAGCAAGGTGTTCTACCTGGCAGCTTTTGAAAAAGGATATGACCTGTGGGTTACAGAACCTCGTACAAGAGATACACGTATTCTTGCTAAACTGGGTGGCTCACCAAGTGGTATCGAGATAAGCAAAGATGGCAAAAGCCTGTTTGTAAGTAGCAATGGTGGCCTGGTGAAAGTAGACGCAGAAAGTGGCAAAGTAACCCCTATCTCTGTTAGCGGAGAAATGGTGCTGAATGCTGCTGCTGAACGTGATTACATTTATGAGCACGCATGGAGACAAGTGCTGAAGAAATTCTATGACCCTAAAATGGAAGGTGTAGACTGGGATAAATGCAAAAAAACGTATGCTAAGTTCCTGCCACACATAAGCAACAACTATGACTTCCAGGAATTGCTGAGCGAGCTACTGGGTGAGTTGAATGCTTCTCACACAGGTGGCCGTTATTCTCCGCAGGCACCTAACCCTGATATCACTGCATCTTTAGGCTTGTTCTATGATGAAACCTATACAGGTAAGGGCGCAAAAATTACGGAAGTAATTGAAGGTGGTCCATTGTACAAAGCAAGCAGCAAGGTAAAAGCTGGTAACATCATCGAGAAAATAGACGGTGAGGAAATCAATGATTCTATCGACTGGTCAAAATTACTGAACCGTAAGATAGGTAAGAACACGTTGGTAAGCTTGTATGATCCTGCAGCAAATACGCGTTGGGAAGAAACAGTAAAACCAATCAGTGCTGGTGAAGAAGGTGGTTTGCTATACAAACGCTGGGTGAAGAAGATGTCTGACATGGTTGATAAACTAAGCGATGGCAAGGTTGGCTATGTGCATGTACAAGGCATGAACGATGGTAGCTTCCGTGAGGTATATGATAAAGTGTTAGGTAAAAACTTAGATAAAAAAGCATTGATCGTAGATACGCGTTTCAATGGTGGTGGCTGGTTACATGATGACCTGAACACTTTCCTGAGCGGTAAGAAATATCTTGAATTTGCGCCGCAGGGCAATAAGGTATTGGGTGGTGAGCCAATGAACAGGTGGCAAAAACCAAGTTGTGTACTGATGAGTGAAAGCAACTATAGTGATGCATTCATCTTCCCATACATCTACAAACAAAACGGTCTCGGTAAACTGATTGGTATGCCGGTTCCGGGCACAGGTACTGCTGTATGGTGGGAAACACAAATAGATCCTACAATGGTATTTGGTATTCCTATGATCGCAACCATAGGCAAAGAAGGAAGACCTACAGAGAACCTGCAGGTAGAGCCTGATATCAGGGTACCATTGCCTTACGAAGATTTCTTGAATGGAAAAGATCCGCAACTGGAAGCTGCTGTAAAAGAAATGCTGAAAGAAGTGGGTAGTAAGTAAGACAGACTTTACAAAAAAAATGAGGGCAGTTTGCTGAAAAGCAACTGCCCTTTTTTATTACCAATCATAAACGAACGTCCTATACTTTTTAAGCTAGAGTTTAAATCCAGACCATATTTTCCTGATAATCGGACCATAGATATTATAACCAATGCCTAATCGGAAAATGCGTGATCTGGCATTATAATCGGCATTATTATCCATATAATTACGAATGCCCAACGAATAGCCCATATACAAACTCATCCGTTCGTAGCTTACTCTTAGCTGAGGTCTTAGCCTGTAATCTGTTTTAGCTCTATTAAGAATTGTTGCTGTATCAATATGCCCTGCAACTTCAGCATCAGTAGTAATGCGTCCAGACTGCCTGGTTACAAAACCTATTTCACCGCCAACGGTCAGGTCGACTTTAATTTTTTTATATTCCAAACGATATCCTATATATGGAAAGATGTTTATAAAATTGAATGCAATAGTCGATTTTCCATCTGCTTTTATTTGTCTTTCAGGAGCGGGTAACCCATTTGCCTGAACCGGAATGTACACACCATCTACCACTGTACTTTTTGCAGAAAAATGTTCATAACCCACTCCGATTCCCCAAACGACATTATTCTCCAGTATCGCTTGTGCCGTCGTTGCAATACTCCACCCAAGGCCATTACTTTTAGATCCGTACGTACCTGCATAACCTTTAAAAAAATAAGGGGTGTAGAGTAATGTGCTGGAAGGATTTGCAATGTCGCCTGAAAAATGAAATAAACCAGAACCTGCATCAATCCAATACTCTCCCCTTTTCTTTTGTGCGTGCAATATTGTTATAGTGAAAAAAGTAAGGATTAAAGCCAGTATCCGTTTCATGCGATAGTAAGTTTAGGGTAATAAAATTCGCATAAATATAGGCTTCCTATAGTATTCGATAACTTATGCCAAAACGAAATATGCGAGCTAATGCTTCCGGCTGTTTACCCATAGTCATATAGAGCGGCTCAAAATTTCGCTGTCCAAACGAGTAACCTGCATAGATACCTACTTTATGATACGACGCTGTAACTTGTACACGTGGGCGTATATCTGTTTTAGGTTTTTGCAACGATTGTTTGAATAATACACTTTGTGTTGCCTCTCCTTTTATAACCTGGTTTGCTTTTGTGGCGATCGCAATATCTAGTCCTCCGGTGATGTCAACGTTTACTTTATTACATCTTATCCTGTAGCCTATATATGGATGAAAATTTATAAAGCCAAAAGTTGAGGTAGACTTGCCAGTGGCGGTTGTCTGCATAAGATAACTGGTAGCCAAGGAAGACGTGTAGAGCCCTGAAGTAATGCTGGCTTTACTGCTAAACTGCTCATAACCACCTTCTACTCCATAAATAAGATTGTATTTTGTCACACGTTGCGCGGACAACGAAAGCCCATATCCTACGCCATTTTTTTTGCCATAGGGCTGTGCGTAGGCCATAGAATTATCCAATGCGTACATCATAGCGGTAGTAGAGGTTGCACCATCGCCTGCAAAATGGAAAAGGCCGGAATTGGCGTTTACCCACACTTCATTTTTCTGCGCATGCGCTATCGTAATGCCCAAAAACAGGACGGTCAGGATTGATTTCATAAGCAATTTTAGGAGATGATGGTGGGATGGAAAAAAACGTTGCATGATAACGAAATGGTGGTCCACTTTCTAAAAGTGGACCACCATTTCGTTATTCAAAGAAGTCTTCTGCATAATAATAATCAGCCTGAAGATTATGACAATCTTCAAACCGCTTTTTACCGCCAAACCATTGTAAAACCATTTCTCGTTCAATGGAGGTCTGTTTATCAGACAATATGGCCTTGTAAGAACTCCATTTATAATTCTGGAAATCTTTCGTTAACTGATGTTTATAAACATTTGCATGAATATAAATGATTGCCTGTGTCAGCTGTTCTTCAGTCTCAATTCGTATGCGCCTAAACGGGCTGGAAAATAAATTACCTTTCCGATCAAACAGCTTATTATATGCCTGTGTATAGGACGTAAAAAAGCTATTATACTGCCTTTGTATTAAAGTTGAAATAGTGATTTCTTTTTCTGAAGATGCTAACCATTCACGTTGGGTTTTCGTTAAAACAGAGAACAACTGCGTCTCAAGGTTTTCTGTTATTGCATTACAAGATTTTATCTGCACGAGAAAATGCGTATGATTATTGAGCATACAATAAGAAAGCAACTTGGTATAGGGTAAAATATAATCTTTGTATCGCTGTAAAAAGAAGTTTTTATTATCATCGCTCCTAAAGAGATATTCCGGGGCTACAGACTTACAAATAACATGATAGAATGCTTCTGCTTCAAATGAAGCGGCAAAAGCTAAAGATGCAGACATAGGTTAAATGAGGCTTACTGAAATTATTTACAACAAGAAGTAAACAAAAGCGTGGTCCACTTTTTAGAAAGTGGACCACGCTTTTGTTTTATACGACTACATTTATCATTTTACCTTTTACAAACACGAATTTCTTTACTGGTTTATCTTCAATCCATTTTTTTACAATATCATTTGCCAGCACAATTGCTTCTACCTGGTCTTGCGAAGCATCTAATGCGATGTTGATATTGGTACGTAATTTACCATTGATACTTACAGGGTAATCTTTGGCCGACTCTGTTACATACTTCTCTTCAAAACGTGGGTAAGCGGCATTTAATACCAGGCTGGTGTTACCGAGTGCATGCCACAGCTCTTCGCAGATATGTGGCGCATAAGGCACAAGCATGATGAGTAATGATTCCAGCACTTCACGTTTGTGACATTTGAGATCGCTCAGCTCATTTACACAAACCATGAAAGCACTTACCGCAGTGTTGAATGAGAAACGTTCTGTATCGTCTTCAATCTTTTTAATGGTCTTGTGCAATACTTTCAGTTCGGCATCTGTTGCTTTTTCTTCTTTCCATATCTGGCCTTTCACTTCGTCATAGAATAAACGCCACAATTTTTTCAGGAAGCGGTGTACGCCTTCAATGCCTTTTGTATCCCACGGCTTGCTTTGCTCTACAGGGCCGAGGAACATTTCATACATGCGGAAAGTATCGGCGCCGTATTTATTTACCAGGTCATCCGGATTTACAACATTGAAGTAACGTTTACTCATCTTCTCTGTTTCCGATCCGCAGATGTATTTGCCATTAGCATTTAAGACAAATTTCGCTTGTTCATACTCTGGCTTCCAGTTTTTAAATGCGTCCACATTCATTTCCAGGCCATCTACAAAGCTAACATCCACATGCAGCCTATCCACATCTTCAATAGAATATGGCAGATTGTATTCTTTAGGATTATTATAAACAAGTTCGTTGATCAGATCTCCTGAAACAAATTCAGAAGTAGTCCGTAACCTATATACAAACCTTGAAGATCCCTGGATCATTCCCTGGTTCACCAACTTTTTATAAGGTTCATCATGACCAATGTGGCCAAGGTCATACAATGCTTTTGTCCACATACGGCTATACAGCAAATGCCCTACCGCATGTTCCGTACCACCAATGTATAGATCCACTTGTCCCCAGTAATCAGATATTTTACGATCGCAGAATGCAGCTTCGTTGTGTGGATCCATGTAGCGCAGGAAGTACCAAGATGATCCGGCATAGCCAGGCATTGTGTTCGTCTCCAGGTGTTTTGCAGTCCACGCTGGTACATTGGCAAGCGGTCCTTCTCCTTCCGGTCCAGGACCATATTTTTCAATATGTGGCAACTCCAATGGCAGTTCGTTTTCGCTTAGCGGGTAAGCAATACCATTCTCCCACTTAATTGGGAATGGCTCACCCCAATAGCGCTGGCGGCTAAACGCAGCATCGCGCATGCGGAAGTTAACCTTGCGTTTGCCAATACCCATCTCCTCCAGCTTAGTACTGGCGATAGTCATTGCATCCCGCATCACTTCACCGTTAAGGAAATCACTGTTTTCTAATGTAGCATCTTTGGTCGGATTTGCTTCCTCGCCATTGAATGCTGCACCAATGATATTGGTAACAGGTATATTAAAGTGTTTTGCAAATTTGAAATCACGCTCATCACCACAAGGCACAGCCATAATAGCGCCTGTACCATACCCAGCCAATACATACTCACTGATCCATACCGGTATTTTTTTACCGTTGAATGGATTTACGGCATACGCTCCGGTAAAGCAACCTGTGATCTTTTTCTCCGCTTGTCTTTCCCTGTCGCTTCGGCTTTTTACATACGTTACATATTCTTCCACCGCCGCTTTTTGCGCTGCTGTTGTAATGCCTTCGATCAGTTCATGTTCTGGTGCCACTACCATAAAGTCTACACCAAAAATGGTATCAGGACGTGTAGTGTACACTGTCAACTTTGAACTTGTATCAGCTATATCAAAAGTAATTTCTGCACCATAGCTTTTGCCGATCCAGTTACTCTGCATTTCCTTCATTGCCTCACTAAACTCTATACGTTCCAGCCCTTCCAGCAAACGATCTGCATATTCAGTAATACGCAGGTACCACTGACGTAGTTTCTTTTTTACAACCGGGTAACCGCCACGCTCACTTACTCCATTGATCACTTCATCATTTGCCAGTACAGTACCTAACGCTTCACACCAGTTTACTTCACCATAACCACAATAAGCCAGGCGGTAGTTCATCAGCACATCCTGTTGTTGCTTTTCGCTATAGCCTTTCCATTCATCCGCGGTAAACTGTATGGAACTGTCGCCAGGGCATGCATGCACTTGTGTACCTTCTTTTTCGAAGGACTGCACCAGCACGCTCATGTTTTCAGCTTTGTTTGTCTGCCTGTTGTAAAATGAGTTGAACAGTTGCAGGAAAATCCATTGCGTCCATTTGTAATAAGATGGTTCGCTGGTATTTACCTGTCTTTCCCAATCAAAACAAAATCCGATTTTATCTAGCTGTGAGCGGAAATTATTAATGTTTTGCGCAGTGGATACAGCAGGGTGAATGCCATGCTCGATCGCATATTGTTCTGCCGGAAGGCCAAATGCATCATACCCCATCGGGTGAAGGACATTATACCCTTTCAATCTTTTAAAGCGCGCGAAAATGTCGCTGGCAATATAGCCCAGCGGATGACCTACGTGCAGACCTGCCCCACTTGGATAAGGGAACATGTCCAGCACATAAAACTTGGGTTTTTCAGAATTGTTACTTACAGAATAAGCCTTTTGCTCATTCCACTGCTTCTGCCATTTCTTTTCAATGTCACGAAAATTGTATTCCATGCCTGGTATATAAATTGTATTCTATTCTTCCGGTTTGATACGAATCGGGGTAAATTGTTGTATCGTTTAATGGTTATATTGTCAGAGAACAATTAAGCAATTGAACAATTTAGCAATCCGGTAAATTTCACATTACCTATGCAAACTTTTCGACGATGGGCATACTACAGCGCTCAATCTATCGTTAAGAATGTGTGCAAATGTAAGCGATAAAGGTGTCAAAACCCCTAAATTTGCCGCAATACAAACCATTCAAATTCTTTAGCATGGCTCAATTTGGAAAATCTGCCGGCAGGCGCAGTAAACCAAGCTACGTTTACAGTATTATTGGTGTGGCTATAGTACTGCTCATTATGGGCATTATGGGATGGCTTTTCCTCAATTTTAAACAAGCTAGTAATTCCTTTAAAGAAGATATTCGTATCAGTGCTTATTTGCGTACGCTGAATAAGGACTCTATCACCCAGATACAGCAGTTTATTGCAGCTCAGCCTTTTGCCAAGGATGTAAAATATGTAAATAAAGAGACAGCAAAGGAGCTATGGAATAAGGAGAATAACGAGGACTGGTCCAAGTTCCTTGATTATAACCCGCTTCCTGAAAGTATTGATTTTTACACCCGTGCGGAATATGTAAATAAGGATAGCCTGCAAAAGATATCCAGTACGATCATGTCTGCTTATTCTAACCAGATCACAGACTTGCAATATCCACAGAACCTGGTAAACAACCTGAATGAGCGTGCCAGTAAACTGGGCTTGGTCTTTATCGTTGTTGCCATTGTACTTTGTGTTATCGTAATTGTAAGTATTGATAATACGATCCGCCTGGCTATGTTTAGCAATCGCTTCCTGATCAAGACAATGCAGATGGTAGGCGCTACGCGTGGCTTTATTGCCCGCCCAATGGACTTACGTGCATTCGTCAACGGTCTTATTAGCTCCGCTATTGCAATTGCCATCCTATTTGGCCTGATGCAGTGGGCAGAAAACCAGTTCCCTCAACTAAAAGTGGTTCATGATACAAAATTGACTTTGCTGCTGTTTGGGGGCATGATCATTATTGGCGTTGGCATCTCTATCTTCAGCACGCACAGAAGTGTAATGAAATACCTGAAGATGAAACTGGACGATCTTTATTAATCCCAACCAACATAATTTCAGAAGCCGGCGAATCGCCGGCTTTTTTTTATTTTATCCGTACGCTAAAGCGGACGGCAATGAAAGGTTTGATTCCATATAGACCTTACTCACATCTGACAACTCACCACTCACACCCCCAGGTCCCTCAACTACTCCAGAATATATATTTCGCTGCTGGTCCAGTTAGTCAACTTTTGTTTACTTGTAATTTTGACTTTTATTCATCGATTATGCGTATTGCTATTAATGGTACGGGAAGGATCGGCCGTCTGCTTTTCAGACGTCTGATTACCCGGGAAGACATTGAGATTGTGGCTGTTAACGATATAATGAATGCGGATCAGCTAGCTTATCTTTTAAAGTATGATTCTATTTACGGTCCATTCCGGCACAAGCTGGACCAGGACGGAAAGACGTTACATGTAGACAACAAATCCGTTTCCATATTACAACAAAAGGACCCGTCACAGCTTCCGTGGAAAGCGATGGGGGTAGACCTGGTGTTGGAATGCAGCGGACGGTTTACCTCAAAAGCACTGGCTCATATACATATAGAGGCGGGAGCAAAAAGGGTCATCCTGTCAACTACAGGCACACCGGAAATTCCTTTGTATATCTATGGCTATAATCACCCGGAGATCTCCGATGCGGAAACGATCCTTTCACCGGGCGGTTGTATGACGAACTGTTCTACGCCTGTACTGGATGTATTGCAACAGATCGGCTGGGAGTCTGCACAACTGCATATCCTGCACTCTTATACATCGCGACAAGAGCTGATAGATACAGCGAGTAAGGATTTCAGACGCGGACGTGCGGCTGCAGAATCTATTATACCGGTGGAGATAGATTTGTTTGCTTCGCTGGACCGTTTGTTTCCAAACCATGCCGGTGACATAACAACCATTTCTACCCGTGTACCTGTAGCAAATGGCGCATTGGCTGATTTTACTGTTTTGCTGAAAGAAAAGGTTTCTGCCAGGGAGATTAATGAATTGTTCAAATCAGCAGCGGTTAACAAGTACAAAAATATCATTGACTATACGGAGGACCCAATCGTATCGCTGGACGTAAAAGAAGATACGCATTCCTGTATTGTAGATGGCAGCCTTACTTCCGTAGCAGGCAGGCAGCTAAAACTGTTCGCATTCTTTGATAACGAATATGGTTATACATCCAGGATCATAGACTGGATGGAAGTGTACAGGGGCATGCTTTGACCGAAGTGAAGTTTTTAAACACATAGGGGAATCGCTTCGCGATTGATTTAACCGCGGAGCCGGAGAGAATACGCAGAGATTTCTAATAATACTCTTTCTTTCAAGATAATACAGTGCATTCCCACGGTACTGATGGATCTGTATGATTTTTAAAATCCGCTCGCAGAAAGCGCATCTATTCACGATTATCGTCTCACGATTCACAACTAAATTTTACCTTTGGACCATTATTCACTCCTTTTTTTGAGATAATATATGGGCCAGACGCTTCGTCCCTGGAAAACAATTATTCCACTTGCCTTAGATGGCGATAAGGCCGTGTACCAGCAAATTGCCGACGGCATTATTATGGAAATAAAACGTGGGCGCTTGAAACCCGGCACCCCCTTACCCGGCACCCGGATACTGGCAGAAGACCTTGGCGTGAACCGTAAAACGGTGGTACTGGCTTATGAAGGTTTGCTGGATGAGGGCTGGCTGGAAAGCATTCCTAAAAAGGGCACTTTTATCTCTGAAAAACTGCCTGTTCAAACAGGTTTTACCAAACAAAACAACACAGCTAAACAACCTGTTGCAAAACCTTCTTTAGCAGAGGTTGCGCCTAAGCCGCTTATCGTATTTAATGATGGCTTGCCGGATGTGCGCCTTGCACCGATGGAAGAACTGGCGCGTGCATACAAACGCATTTTTCAGCAAAAGGTACGCTGGCGTATGCTTGGCTATGGTAGTGAGAGAGGTGATGAGCGCTTACGCTCTGCCTTAACTAGTATGCTTTCGCACGACAGGGCGCTGAGTATAGATAATGATGGCATCTGTGTTACGCGTGGCAGCCAGATGGCGCTATACTTAACAGCACATACGCTTCTAAAGCGTGGAGATGTTGTTGCAGTAGAAGACCCTGGGTATGCGGCCGCCTGGCGTACGTTTGAGAATGCAGGTGCGAAGTTGCTACCGGTGCAGGTAGATGAGCAAGGCATCTGTACGGAAACGTTGGAGAAAATATGCAGGCGCAAAAAATTGAAAGCTGTGTATGTGACGCCTCACCACCAGTTTCCTACCACTGTGAGTATGAAAGCGGACAGGCGTATGCATTTGTTGCAATTGGCAAACAAGTATGGCTTTTACATTATAGAGGATGATTATGACCATGAGTACCATTTCGGTATTCGTAGTTTATTGCCCTTGGCTAGCAATGGGCAGACTGCAAACAATGTGATCTACATCAGCTCGCTGAGTAAGCTAATCGCCCCTTCCGTAAGGATCGGTTATATTGCCGGGCCACCTTCTTTTATAGATGGCGTAGCGGCACTCAGGCTAATGATAGACAGGCAGGGTGATACTGTAATGGAACAGGCCATAGCAGAACTGATGGAAGATGGCGAGATCAGGCGGCATGCTAAACGGGCTTATACGGTGTATGCAAGCAGGCGTAAACAAATGGCTTTTTTGATCGATAGCTATTTAGCTAACAAGGTTACATACAAGATGCCTGAGGGCGGCCTGGCTTACTGGCTGACTATCAACCATCCTACGGATACGGGTAAGCTGAATAAAAAGCTGTTGCAAAAGGGCGTTTCCATTATCCCAACAGAGCCATTTTCTTTTCACAAAACAGGCTTATCAGCCATACGGTTGGGCTATGCCTCACTGACGCAGGAAGAGATGGAAGCTGGGTTTCAGATACTTGGAGCGCAATTATGAGGATTGATTTCACGCAAAGGCGCCAGGAAGTATCGCAAAGGAGGCGAAGAGGTAACCGTGAATGGATGTACTCACAACTGACAACTCACCACTCACCATAGCTTTATTCCCGATTGCTGCCTCAGGATTCACGCTCAACTCGGTTAAACCGGGGTTAATTCATAAATCGGCGCAAGGCAAATGCACGTAGTTTGGAGAAAAAACCTATTTTGCGGCACTAAAAACCTGGAATTATGTCTGAAAATAAGCCAAACACTAAATCTGTACTGTTCACAAAAGAAAACTACAAATGGATGCTGATAGGTGCAGTAGTCGTTGCGCTTGGAATGATATTAATGTCTGGTGGTAAAAATGCCGACCCTAATACATTTGATCCTAAAGTGGTTTATAGCACTACCCGCATTACAATAGCGCCAATCGTTATTGTACTGGGCCTGCTGATCGAGATCTATGCGATCTTCAAGAAGCCTAAACAACAAGCATAATTGAATAATAACATCTTATAAAGCGGTGGTTTTTGAAAACCATCGCTTTTTTTGTTTCTTTACTTTTCTTATGGCTACAGGTTGCCAGTTACTGGTTACAGGTGGGCCAGCAATTATTTAAATACAGCATTTACTTATGACTACATTTGAAGCTATTGTTTTAGCAATTGTTGAAGGTATTACAGAGTTTCTGCCCATCTCTTCTACCGGGCACATGATCATTACAAGTTCTTTAATGCATATTGCCGAAGACGATTTTACTAAGTTGTTCGAAATTGCTATTCAGCTTGGTGCAATACTCTCTGTGGTGGTCTTATACTGGAAAAAGTTCTTTCCGCTCAATCGCTGGAATTTTTACCTCAAATTGATCATAGCTGTTATTCCGGCTTTAGTATTGGGCGCTTTATTCAATGATAAAATAGATGCATTACTGGAAAGCCCGACCACTGTTGCAGTGAGTCTGCTTGTAGGCGGTATTGTATTATTATTTATAGATAAAGTGTTTAACAAACCTGCTGTAGAAAAGGATGAGCAGATCACGTACGGCAAAGGCTTTGTGATCGGCATCTGGCAATGCCTGGCAATGATTCCGGGTGTTAGCCGTAGTGCTGCAAGCATTATCGGCGGTATGCAACAAAAGCTGACACGCTCGCTGGCGGCTGAATTCTCTTTCTTCCTGGCTGTACCAACCATGGCTGCCGCTACAGGTTATAAACTATTGAAGACGTTCAAAACACATCCTGAAATACTAAAAGACAAACATAACCTTATGCTATTGGGTGTGGGTAACGTAATCGCATTTGTGGTTGCGCTATTAGCCATCAAGTTCTTTATCGGTTATGTACAGAAATATGGTTTTAAACTGTTTGGCTGGTATCGCATTATCGTAGGTGCAGTGTTATTGATATTGATTGCAAAGGGGTACTTATAGTAAATGGTGAGTTGTCAGTTGTGAGTGCTGGCTGAGAGTCGTAAATTATGTTTACTTTTCTGATCTTGTAATAAAATACATTTCAAATGAGTAGTACGTTCTAAAGAGTGGATGCTTTATTCACAACTGACAACTCTCTACTCACAATTTTAATTTCAAATCTCCCCAAATGCCAACTGCTTCAAAAAAGGTAATCAACGGATGGGCCATGTATGACTGGGCAAACAGCTCATATAACCTCGTTATTACGTCAACCATTTTCCCTGCTTATTATGCAGCTATCACTGCCTCAGATAAGATGAAGCATGAAGTGAGTTTCTTTGGCAGGAAGGTCGTTAATACAGCTTTGTTTGATTATGTATTGTCTGCGGCTTACCTGATCATTGTTCTTATATCTCCGATACTCTCTTCTATTGCGGATTACAAGGGAAATAAAAAGAAGTTCATGCAGTTCTTCTGCTACCTCGGCGGCATCGCCTGCTGTGGTATGTACATTTTTGCACCACAGGCAGACGCAGAAGGGCATGCGACCGGCTTTGCCCCTTATATACTTGAACTCAGTATGTTTTTCTTTATGCTGGCTGCTGTAGGTTATTGTGGAAGCCTGGTGTTTTACAATTCATACTTGCCTGAGATAGCTGAAGAAAAGGACCGGGATAAGATAAGTGCAAAAGGATATGCGTATGGTTACATCGGTAGTGTAATCTTACAGCTAATATGTTTCGTGATCGTATTGAAACCGGGACTGTTTGGCATTAAGGATGGGTTTCTTCCTTCGCGTATTTCATTTTTCCTGGTGGGCTTGTGGTGGATGGGTTTTGCTCAGATCACATTTAAGCGTCTGCCCAAAACACAACCAAGCGGCACTTTACGTGAGGGCTCTGTGGTAAAGCATGGCTTTGAGGAATTAAAAAAGGTATGGCAACAGGTGGTAAAAATGCCGGTGCTCAAAAGATACCTGCGTTCTTTTTTCTTTTATAGCATGGGTGTGCAGACTGTTATGCTGGTTGCTACTATTTTCGGTAGTAAAGAATTAGGCCTGCCATCTGAAACGTTGATCATTACTATTGTAATTATACAGATCGTAGCCATTTTGGGCGCTTATGTAATGAGCTCGTTGTCTGAAAAATTTGGTAACCTGAATGTATTGGCTTTTGTGATCATCATTTGGATTGGCATATGTGTAGGCGGGTATTTTATACAGGCTGGCAGCGCTACACAGTTTTATATTTTGGGTGGTACTGTAGGCCTGGTAATGGGTGGTATTCAATCATTGAGCCGCTCTACGTATGCTAAGTTAATGCCTGAAACAAAAGACACGGCGTCTTTCTTCAGCTTCTATGATGTAACAGAAAAGCTTGCGATCGTTATCGGTACTTTCAGTTTTGGATTGGTGGAAGAGATTGCTGGTACTATGCGTAATTCAGTATTGGCTTTAATGATATTTTTTATTGTAGCTTTTATATTGATGTTGTTTGCTATTAAGAAATTCAATGAAGTGAAGAAAGAGGGTGTGAGCGTTGGTTAGTGGCGTGGCTTTATTTGAAATAACAGTAAGATATTCCATCTCTCACTTTAGAGATAAATAGCATCATGCATTTGCAAATACGGAATACCTGGCGCTCTTGTTTCAACGACATTGAATAATCATTTTTCGATTTTAAATAATGGTTCTATGAATTTGTACACAATAGATACGGAATTGTTCAAGCTGGATGGCGGTGCAATGTTTGGTGTGGTGCCTAAAAGCATCTGGAATAAGCTGAATCCGGCAGATGAAAACAATATGTGCACATGGGCTATGCGTTGCTTACTGATAGAAGATGGCAATCGCCTGATCTTAGTAGATAATGGCATCGGCAATAAACAGGATGCAAAATTCTTTAGCCATTATTATCTGCATGGAAATGATACGCTGGATCGTTCTTTACAAAAACATGGTTTTAGCAAAGATGATATAACAGATGTGTTCCTGACGCACCTGCACTTCGATCACTGCGGCGGTAGTGTGGAAAGAGAGGGGGATAAACTGGTACCCGCATTTAAGCATGCAACATACTGGAGCAATGAACGGCACTGGGACTGGGCAACTAAACCGAACGATCGTGAAAAGGCATCTTTCCTGAAAGAAAATATTTTACCTATCCAGGAATCGGGACAATTAAAATTTATTGCATCACCTGCTGACTCAATTGTGGACAACAGGCTAGGCGAGGTTACATTTACTGAAAATATTTCTGTTCGTTTTGCATGTGGTCATACCGATATGATGATGTTGCCGCAGATCAGGTACAAGGACAAAACGATTATTTATGCTGCTGACTTAATGCCTTCTGCTGCGCATTTACCAGTGCCTTATGTGATGGCTTATGATATGTTTCCGCTAACAACTATTAATGAAAGAAAGGCTTTTTTAAAGGAAGCGGTTGAGAATGATATAATCCTTTTTTACGAGCATGATCCTGTGCATGAATGCAGCACTTTACAAATGACGGAGAAAGGCGTGAGGGTGAAGGAGACGTTTAAGTTGAGTGAGATATAAGTACGGGGATTGCATTGTTTTATTGTTGAATTGCTATCATACCTATTTACCAAAGAGAGGCTGAAAAGACATTTACTTTTTAATCCGTCAGCTAAAGCTGACGGCAATGAAAGGGTTGATTCTGCAAAAGCATCATTCACAACTGACCACTCACAACTCACATTTAACAGCGCAGCTTATCCCCGATTTTCGATTGCCGACTCACGGTTTATCTAAAACTCACCATAGAGCTTACGGGCCAGCGGTTATTCCTGTATTGCATCAGGTCTACTTTGATGGAGCCAACTGTTATCGGGCTTTCTATGCGGACCGGAAAGTGATTCTGATCATCTGTAACCCAAACTGTCATTTTCTCTCCACCCTGGAAGATCGTTCCTTTTACAAGTAAGGGCTTGAATTTGATCGCACGAAACTTACCATACTTTGTTTTCACTTCTTCTTTACCCATATAGCGAATGTGGAGATGATATATTTCATTGTCCAGGAACATGTCAAAAGGTATCTTGTCTTCAGGCTTATATTTATCAAAGTCGATGCTGCGCATGTAGTAAACAGCACTCAGCACATCCTGGATGCAGTTAGGCACTTTATATACACCATCGCCTGTAATGGCGGTATTGGTCTGATGATTGAACGTTACGTTTTCATATTTCTTATACCCACCTTCATCTACATTGCGGATAAACTTGTAGGGCTGTAGAGTAGCGGTATCAATGAATGTTTCGTACTTATCACGCACTTTAAATATCCAGTCGTATTTGGAATTGGAGTTGCCTTCGCCTATAATGTGGTAAACGGGTTTGCCATTTAGCTGCTCTAGTGAGGTAGTAAATTTTGCAGTACCGGCATTGACGTAAAGACCAATCACGTTATAAAATACATTAAACGTAATTGACTCCCCAGCCTGAAAAGCATTGTTTCTCGTTCCGCAAAAATCATCGCCGGCAGTCAGCCTGATTGAAAGTACCAGGGCGATACAGATTATTAAGGTTCTTTTCTTCACGCTTTCTTAAATAGTTTTATTCCTAAAATAAACAAACTTCCTGCCAGTGCCGGTATGATCAGGTTAATACACCATATACCAGCAGCCGTTGCAATTATTCCAACCGTATTCGTACTAAGTAGCCCAAATAACTGGATGCTGGCCTGACCACGTACCCCTAACTCAGCCATTGGCATAGTAGGTATGATGGCTAACACCAGGAACAACACACATATAGTCCAACCCCCATCCACTAATCCAATATTAACATTAAATGCTTTTAGCATTAACATATACTGGATTATAAAAACAATAAATCTGCCTGCTGACAAAGACAAAATCCTTGTTAATTCTTTCCAATGAAAGTCTTCAACATTCTGAATGAAGTACTTGTATTTGGAAATGAATGGCACCTTCTCTAACATTAACGTAATCCATGACAACTTATAATATAAAAGGATCAATAAAATTGTTCCCACCACAACTGCATACATCAACCCGTCCAGCCAGAATACCGATAACCCTTCCATTTGTGTACTCCCAGTAAGAATATAGGTACGCAAATAAAACAAGCCGGCTATACCTGCTACCAGTGTAATGATCAACTGGCTAATGCCCCCGACAACCGTCAGTGCAATAGAGCGTAGGCGATTACCTTCATCCATATATAATACTCTTCCCAAATATTCCCCTACCCTGTTCGGAACAAACAGGGATAGGGCTAGCCCCGACAGTACTGCACGGAAAGCTTTGAAGAGCGATATTTTTTGAATGGACCTGATCAATACCTGCCATTTGCGGGCTTCTACCCCCCAATTGACAATGCTTAGCGCAACCACGCCCCAGAAATACCATTTCTGCGGCCCTTTGTACACATCCCGTATAACGTACCACGATGCCTGAAGGTTTGCCTGGTGTTTAATTTTTTGATAGATGGACCATGACAAAGCAATGAATAAAATAGGTCCGACTATATAGTTGAGTAATATCTTGTAACGGCGTTTCAGTAGCTTATTTTTTTCCAAACGTAAGACAAAAAGTGTGATTTAAAGAGTTTACTGTCAGAGAAGTTTAGCAATATTCTTGCCTAAAAATTATACTTTCACAACCGGAATGCAGCAAAGAGAACATACAATTTTAGGAATAGATCCCGGTACACTGGTAATGGGCTATGCGGTGATTAAAGTAAGTGGCAGTAAGGTGACCATGCAAACGATGGATGTATTGAAGCTGGCTTCCAAGAAGGATATTTATGCCCGCCTGGAAATGATCCACACAAAGGTGTGTGAACTAATTACCTTATATAAACCGGAGACATTTGCCATTGAAGCACCTTTCTTTGGTAAGAATGTACAAAGTATGCTAAAGCTGGGACGCGCACAAGGTGTGGCTATTGCTGCCGCTATGCAGTTTTCCCTTACGGTAAAAGAGTACCCTCCTAAAAAAGTGAAACAGTCTATTACCGGTAATGGTAATGCAGATAAAGAACAGGTGTGGAAGATGCTGCAAACAATATTGAAGCTGGATGAGAAGCCTCAGTTCTTTGACGCTACGGATGCGCTGGCAGTTGCCCTTTGCCATCACTATCAACTCTCTTCCCCCATCGGTGCCGCTACCAAGGGACTGAAAGGATGGGAAGATTTTATTTCGAAAAACCCAGGCAGGATTAAGATCAAATAAATGGTTGCATTGCTAAATTGTTCAATTGTTTTCCAACAACACAACCATTAAACAATTTAGCAATTAACCCACTCTGCAAGCTTCTACAAAAACGCTACTATTTTCTCCTGCGCCTCTTTCAACTCTTCCGGCGTAGCTTTCGATTTATTGGAAAGAATATCTGCGTCTTGCATACCATTCATGGGTATAAGATGTACGTGTGCATGTGGCACTTCAAAGCCAAGCGTAAGAATGTTTACACGATCGCATGGATATGCTTTTTGTATAGCCTGGGCAATAGGTTGCGCAAAAGTAAGCAGTCCCGCCAGGTATTCTGCAGGCAGGTCAAACAGCCTATCTACTTCGGTCTTTGGCACTACGAGCGTATGTCCTGGTGTAGCTGGAAAAATATCCAGGAATGCGAAGAAACGTTCGTTCTCTGCAATTTTATAAGAAGGTATTTCCCCGTTGATGATTTTTGAAAATAAAGTCATGTGATGTCGATGTTAGATGTAAAAATACTACATGGATGAATGGTTACGTGGTTGCATTGTTTAATTGTTACAGGAGAAGAAAAACAATATAGCCATTCAGCAATTTAACCATCGATCTAATAAAAATCCCGGCTTTGATACAAAGCCGGGATTCAAATCAATTCTTATCGTTCGTTACTAGATAGAGATATCTTCTATTTTAAATTTGATCAGCCCCGTTGGTGCCTGTACTTCTGCTACATCACCTACAGTTTTGCCCAGCAAGCCTTTACCTATTGGTGAGCTTATGGATATTTTACCTGCTTTAAGGTCTGCCTCTTTTTCGCCTACCAGTTGGTAAGTAACCGTCTTTTTAGTCGCTACGTTTGTAATAGTTACCTTGGTCAGAATAGAAGCTTTGCTTGTGTCAATATCGTCGGTGCTAACAATACGTGCACTTGCGATGTGGGATTCCAACAGCGCCATTTTAGCCTCCAGGATCCCCTGATGCTCTTTAGCCGCATCATATTCTGCATTTTCTTTTAAGTCACCTTTTTCGCGTGCTTCAGCAATAGCCCTGGCAGCAGCCGGACGCTCGACTGTTTTCATATGATGCAACTCTTCCTTCATTTTTTCAAGAGTCTCTTTTGTAACGTACATTACATCACTCATAGTCTTTCTTGTTTAAGAGAGATAAAAAAAATACAACGCCACAGCGGATGTGTAGCGTTGCAGAACTACAAAAATACAAAATTCCTTTATTTTCAAATACTTCCGGATTTTTTTGCCTTACCGGAAGCGATATTTCAGACGAGTATAATGGGTGATTACCTGCCCCGTCAAACCATCTAATTTAAGGGCTTTTATGCTGAAATCATAGAAAAAAAGGCGAACAGTAAAATTTTAACTAATTCCCAATTTGTCCAGTACCACCTTGGCCATCTTATAAAATGCCTCGTGTGTATAGCCTGCAATGTGTGGTGTTACGATCACATTTGGCTGTGTGCAAAGCCAGTCTAGCTGCTGTTTTTGAATGTCTGTATAGGTTGCTAATTTTTCGTTTTCCAGTACGTCTACACCAGCCGCAGCTATCTTTCCATTTTCCAACGCACGAATGAGTGCCCCTGTATCAGTGACTTTGCCACGACATGCGGTTAAGAAATATGGTTTCTTCTCCAGCGAATTAAAGAAGGCATCGTTAGCCAGGTGGAATGTTTCGTCAGTAAGAGGTAAGTGTAAACTTATTACATCTGCATAGCGGGCTATCTGTTCCAGCGAGGCTTCCCTTACGTGATCTTTGGCAAAGCCGGCTTTGTATTTATCGTATGCCAATATAGTTACATCAAACGAGGCCAGGAGTTTAGAAAAGGCATACCCCGTATTGCCAAATCCTACTATACCCACGGTTTTGCCGGTAAGCTCTGTTCCGCGATTTTCATCCCTGATCCATTTGCCATCCCCTACTTCCCTGCTGCTGCTATCTATCTTGTTCATCAGGTTTAGCAACAGGCCCAGGGAATGTTCTGCCACTGCATTTCTATTTCCTTCCGGGCTGCTTACACAGGTTATGCCTTTGCTTTCAGCATAAGGCACATCTATCAGCTCCATACCGCTGCCCAGGCGCCCGATCCATTTTAGCTGAGCGGCATCATCCAGGATGTCTTTATCTATTTTCAAACGAGTGGTAACGATAAGTCCTGTAGCTGCCGGTATTATTACTGCCAGTTGCTCGTAAGTAATGGCAGGTTCATATATAAGTTCAAAGTCGTTTTTTTCCAATGTCTCCAGCAAGTACGGGTGTACTTTAGCTGTTATGATTACTTTCTTTTTCATTAAATACTAATTGTTGCATTGCTGCATTGTTTAATTGTTGAATAAGGCCATCCTGATTATTAAGAAACCACCCAGGTATTCCATCTCTAAAGAACGCTATCACATTCATTTTTTAAGTGAGATATGGAATATCTTTTTATGACATCTTAAATAGGATTCAATAACCATTAACCAATTTGACAATTAAACATTTTAAATGCCTATCTCATTTTAAACGTAAGCGCGCCAAAGTCTTCTATGCTTAGCTGCTCTGCACGTTTGTTGAATATTTCATCTTCCAGTACAGCAGGGTCGAATAATCCTCTTACTGCATTACGCAATGTTTTGCGACGCTGGTTAAATGCAGTTTTTACAAGATTGAAAAATGACCGCTGGTCTTTCATGGGTGCAATAGTAGCTTTCCGGTTGAGTTTTATTACGCCGCTCATCACCTTTGGCGGAGGGTTGAAGCAGTCGGGACTTACGTCAAATAAATACTCTACATCGTAAAAAGCCTGTATCAGCACACTTAAAATACCATACACTTTCGTGCCGGGTTTGGAAGCCGCACGCTGCGCCACTTCTTTCTGGAACATCCCGATTACCTGTGGCACTTGTTCCCGCCAGTCCAGTACTTTGAATAAGATCTGGGAAGAAATATTGTAAGGGAAATTACCTGCGACTACAAATTCATGCTCATACGGCACAGCAGCATCCAAAAAATCCTGGTGAATGATCTTGCCTGCAATAGCCGGGTAAGTCGCCTGCAGGTATTCCACTTTTTCGGTATCTAACTCTACTGCTTTGAAGGTGATACCGGGCAGTTGCAAAAGGTATTTGGTGATGGCGCCTGCGCCTGGCCCCACTTCCAGCAACTGGGTACACTTTGTCTCTTCCAGGCTTTTCTCTACCGCAGCCACTATTTTGCGGCAAATATTCTCGTCGCGCAAAAAGTGCTGTCCCAGCGATTTCTTTAATGTGTATTGCATAAAATGCAAAAATAGTTCAAATTCAAGGCGTAGCGGCAAAGAATTGTTTAATTGGCTTATGGTCAAATTGTTGTACCCGCCGGAAGAAGAAACAATGCTACCATTTAACAATGTAACAATTTAGCCATACAACCCGTATTTTTACAGCTCAAACCTATACAGATGAGCAACGAATTACAGAAACCCGTAATTGGGTTTAGCTGTGGAGATTTAAACGGTGTTGGCATTGAGATTATCATCAAGGCTTTATCGGATAGCCGCATTCTGGACATGTGTGTGCCGGTGGTCTTTGCTAGCAATAAAAGCATCAACTTTTACAGGAAATCTTTACCTGATATAAATTTTACCTATCAATCTACAAGGGACTTTACTAAACTGAACCATAAGCAACTGAATGTATTCTCAAGCTGGGAAGAAGAAGTACAGATCACTCCTGGCCAGTTAAATGAAGTTGGAGGTAAGTACGCGCTTATTTCTTTACAAGACGCAGTGGATGCATTGAAGAAAGGCAACATCCAGGGATTAGTTACCGCACCTATTCATAAAAAGAATATTCAATCTGAAGCATTTAACTACAGCGGGCATACACCTTACCTGAAAGCATCGTTCGGTGTAAATGATGTACTGATGCTGATGGCTGCAGAAAACATGCGTGTGGCTGTTGTAACAGAACATGTGCCTGTAAGCGAGATAGCGAAATACATTACGAAGGAAAATATTTTTAGCAAACTGAAAATTTTGCAGCGTAGCCTGCAAAAGGATTTTGGTATAGAAAAACCAAAGATCGCTGTGCTGGGTTTAAACCCACACGCAGGCGATGAAGGGCTGATCGGCAATGAAGAAGAAACGATCATTAAGCCTGTGATTAAAGATGCCAAGCAACAAAACATCCTTGCTTTTGGCCCATACAGTGCAGATGCTTTTTTTGCACGTGGCCAATATGAGCAATTTGATGCGGTATTAGCCATGTATCACGACCAGGGCCTGATACCATTTAAATCATTGGCTATTGGCGAGGGTACAAACTATACAGCAGGCTTACCTGTAGTAAGAACTAGCCCGGACCACGGCACTGCATTTGATATAGCAGGAAAAGGGCAGGCAGATCCTACGTCTTTACTTGGTGCTGTTTATGCTTGTATAGACATTATCAGGAGAAGAACGAACTATGAAGACAGCCATCGTAACCCGCTGAAAAAGATCAGCGCACGGGTACTGGCAAATGTGGAGGATGAGCGTATAGATGAGGATAATGAATAGAAACCTGTAGACTTAAAATACACAAATATGCTAAATGGCTAAATTGTTTAATTGCGATGAATAATTAAAACAATTTAGCCATTTGACTATTAAACAATAAATCCATTATATGATCACGATAGAAAACGGCTCTCTCACGATCAGCATTGCTACAAAAGGAGCGGAATTACAACATATCCAAAGCAAGGAAACAGGACTGGAATATATGTGGAGCGGCGACCCGGCTTTTTGGGGTAAGAAAAGCCCGGTATTATTCCCTATCGTAGGTGGCTTAAAAAACAACCAGTATTTATATAAGGAGCAGGCATACACGTTGGGCAGGCATGGCTTTGCCCGTGATATGGAATTTACTGTTTCGGCGCAAGCTAGTGGTACAGCCACATTCACACTGACTAGCTCAGACAAAACGCGTGAGCTATATCCATTTGATTTTTCCTTTTCAGTAAAATATACACTGGATAAGAATAAGGTGATCGTTACCTATATCGTTGAAAATAAAAATAATCACAACTTATTATTTTCTGTTGGCGGACATCCGGCATTTAAAGTGCCGCTTACTGCTGATACAAGTTTTGAAGACTACTACCTGAAGTTTAATCAAACAGAAACGGCAGGCAAATGGCCTTTGTCGCCTGAAGGTTTGATCGAAAACAAACCGGTACCGTTTCTTGAAAATACAGATGAGCTGCCTTTGCAAAAAAGCTTGTTTTATAAAGACGCATTGGTGTTCAAAAAACTACGGTCTACTGCGATCAGTATTCTCAATAAAAAGAACACACATGGTCTTACTGTGCGTTTCGACGGCTTTCCATTTATGGGTATCTGGTCTGCGAAGGATGCGGACTTTGTTTGTATAGAGCCTTGGTATGGTATTGCAGATCATGTAGGCACATCTGGCAATTTGTTTGAAAAGGAGGGCATTAATCAGTTAGCGCCGGATACAACGTTCTCTTGTGAGTGGAGCGTGGAAGTTGTATAGCACGAAAGGATCGAAGCGTAGTTTTTTAACACATAGAAAACATAGGAAAAAAGGTACATAAGGGCAGGTGTAAGGTTAAACTATAATTATCAAAGTTATTTCAATAAAGAGAACATAGGACACATAAGAAAGCCGCTAAGCGGCTTAATCAAATTGAGATTAGATGATGAATATATAAATGAAGCACTATGTCTATCATAGAAGGTTTTAAAATAGTGTTGTTTAGTGTAGCCAGCAGGTACTTTATTGCTGCAGGTCTTCTATGGCTGATCTATTACGTATTGATCAGGAAAAAAATTGCTTTCAAAAAAATACAACTTCGATTCCCGGAAAGTAAAGATTACAAAAGAGAGATTGGTTATTCTTTTATTTCTATGATCATTTTTGCAGGCGTTCCTTCGCTTGTTTTGTTTACACCACTGCGCCAGTACACGCAATACTATGCAGACATTCATGCACACAGCATGCTATATTTCTGGCTGGCATTTCCTTTAATGTTTATCTTGCACGATACTTATTTCTATTGGATACATCGTGCCATGCACCATCCAAGATTATTTAAATTATTTCATTTAGTACATCATAAATCAACAAATCCCTCTCCCTGGGCGGCATACTCATTTCATCCGTTGGAATCGGCTTCCGAAGCATTTATTTTTGTAATACTTGTAGTTGTAATGCCTATTACTAAAATACATTTAGGCATATTCTTTGGCTTTATGATCCTGTATAATGTATATGGACATTTAGGATGGGAAATATACCCGAAGGGCTTTAGTAAAAACTGGTTCGGAAAATGGATCAACACTTCTGTAAACCACAACCAACATCACCAATATTTTAAAGGGAACTATGGTTTATACTTTTTATTCTGGGACAGAATAATGGGAACAATACGTGCAGATTATGATACAAAATTTGAAGAGGTAAAGGGGAGAATTGCGGAGAAGGAACAAAGAGAAATATCGAACAAGAAACAAGGAATTACAAATGAGGAGGTGAAGGAAATTTTCAATGCTCAACATTCAATGAGTAATGTTCAATAGTGAGTTGTGAGTAGCGAGTTGTGAGTAGTCAGTTGTGAGTAAGAAAACAATTCAATTATGTAGCAATACAACCATTTAGTCCTATAACAATTTACCCCTACTTCGTCTTCCCTACCTGTAAATATTCCTGCAATGCTTTTACATAGGCTTCGAAGGCTGTAATGCCTTGCTGTGTTATTTTGCAGGTAGTCTGCGGATAGTTGTCTTTAAATTGTTTGTTTACATCTATATAGCCTGCTTCTTTTAGTTTTTGCACCTGCACACTCAGGTTGCCTGCAGTGGCATTGGTCTTCTCTTTTATGAAAGTGAAGTCTGCCTCCTGCACACCAATGAGCAGGCTCATAATGGCAAGCCGAAGTTGTGAGTGTAATATGGGATCTAGATCTTTAAACATTTCCAGCCTTTTGCTTTAAAAAACGTTTTCTCAGGATTAAACCAGGAATAAGCCAGTTGCAAATACCACCTATACCATTGAACAATATGTCCCATGTGAAAGAGGTAAAACAGGAAGCAAAAAACAATGCATAGCAAACAAACCCACCTATAAGCATAGGTTTAAAACGTCTCGCTATACCTACCGTCAGTGTTGGTATAGCATAAATGATGAGGTAAACGGAAGAGGCACTTGGCACAAATAATCGCATTCGCTCTACGGCACCTGTAGCAACAGTACGTTTCCAGTATTGCGTTCCTTCGCCTGACGCCAAGCGCTCGCTTGCCCAGGGCATGATGTTCGTATAAAAAGTGACCGCAATAATACTAAGTGCATATACCATCCAAACGGCATCCATATTCCGCTCTTCGCGGCTGATCGCTTTCTTGTTCTTATTCTCTTTTATAGAAATAAAGATCTGTGGTATGATTGCAGCGAACAGGATAAACCATATATCAAACCCTATGTAAAAGTTCCAGTAACTTTCTATGAAGCTAACTATACCGGCAATACCAACGGCACTACCCCACAGAATAGCACTACTACCGCTCTCATGAAAGCCTCCTTTAGCTTTCTGAATCATTTCAGTAATAAGCTGCAGACTTTCCTGCTCATTTAATTGTTTATCTTCCATATCAGGCAAAGGTTTTACGATATTTATTACGCAACAAATATCCGGGTATGATCCATGCAATTAACATCGCAGCCGCTACCAGTAACAATTGATAATCGTATGGAACGTAAGGCGCGAAAATAGACAATATCCAACAACCAATTGCACCTGCAACCAAAGGAGGAAAACGCAAAATGATGCCACACAGGAAAACAGGCATACCATATAAAGCAAGAATGCAGGGATTAACCACTAGCTGATACAGTCCTGGCATATCGCTAGCTCTGCTGGCGATAGTAATTAAGAGAACCATGAGAATGAAAAAGGCAATCCATACAAAACCGATCACACTATCTGTATAGAGCTTAGCCGAACGCTGTTTTTTCTTCTTCCTGATATAATAGACCTGGTAAATAATAGCAGGCCATGTCAGCGTCCACACAAGATAATACTGACTATAATGCACAACATGCATAAGTATAAACTGCAAAACGGTACATGCAAAAACAAGCCATCCCCATAGTAAATAAAGGAAGCCGTCTTCGCTAAACCTGTTTTTTGCTTTGTGGATCATCTCGTCGATCAGGCGCAGGCTTTGCTGCGGATCGAACTCTTGGTTTTCTGATAACATACTTGACAAAATTGGAATGTAAAATTAGCAGAGGCCTTGTAGCCCCTGCTAAAACTTATTCACACATTAATTGCATTTAGCAAGCATACCTTCTGCCTCTTTTTGTCCCCAATGAGGATACAAAGGTTTCGGCGTCTCTGTTTTGTATAACGCAACTGCTTTTTCAAAAATTGCTTTTGCTTTTGCTTTACCACCACCAAACTGCTCAGGTGTATTGAAGATGCTCATTCCCTGTAAATAGTATGGTCTTGGATTGTTCGGGTCCAGCTTCATTGCTTGTTGTAAAGCTGTGCCTGCTTGTGCGCCATAGGTTTGCCAACGGCTCATAGGATCTACCATCATCTGTATGGTAGCAGACATATTTTTCAGGGTATAGATCTCTGCATTTTTTTCAATTGCCTCAGCTTTTGCGATTAGTGCATTTGCCTTTTCTGCCACCTGGTCTTTTTCCGTGTTAGGGGACATCCAGCCAATGCTTGTTTGTGCCAACGCTGCATAATAGTAAGGCAACCATTGTGTTTTTTCTGCATCGCCTACTCTTTCAAAGGCATTTGATACAGCAGTAAGGTCCTGCGTTGTTTTTGCAGAGTCCAGCAGAGCGAGATTTTTCTGCATTGCTGCTGTGAATTTGTCACTTTGCGCAAAGCCAGTCACAGCTACTACGCTTAATAGAATGGAGAGGATGAATGGTTTCATAAAATTTGATTGTTATATTGTTTAATTGATAAATTGCTATGTGGTCTAATGGTTGTATTGCTATATCGCTAAATTGTTTGTTTTCTTACTCACAACTGACTACTCACTACTCACACTATAGATTATTATTCACAATGTCATCCGTCCTGTCTACACCCCAGCTTAAGAACACGCCGACAAAATAAAAGTTTTTAGCTGGTGGCGTTACCGCTACCTTATTCAATCCGTTGTAAGAATAATTATACCCATATACCTGCTCTTGTCCGAATGTGCCGAGTATGTTTGTAACGCTTGCTACTACTACCCAGAATGTTTTAGCTTTTGTATTGCCAGCCGTTGGTACATAGTATGCTGTTAAGCCAAGGTTATTGAAGTCTTTTGTTTTCCCCTGGTCTGTAACCTGGTACTTGCCGCCATTCTGCATAATGTTGTAATAAGGCCTTCCTGTTGCAAAACTATATGTTGCGCCAAAGCCGGTTTTCCAATCCATCACAAAACGTTTCAATACCACTGAAGCCGTATGTGTTGCCGCAAAGTTTGGCGTCATTTTCTCCGGAAAGTTCAGGTAGTCGCGTTTCGTATCCAGGTAAGAATAGCTAACCCAGTAATCGAAATTTTTAATGCTCTTTTTGTCTCTGAAATATAATTCCGCGCCTCTTGCATAACCTGAACCACTATTGTCTGAGAATGGTGCAGGATATGTTTTCACCAGGTCTTCGTATGTTTTATAATATGCTTCTACCCTGAACAGTCTGCCCTCTGTTGTCTTCATGTAGTTAGCAATGTAATGCGTTGCTTTTGTATAGCCCAGGTTTGGATTAGGAAATAGTAAATTGTTTTCCGGCTTTTGATAGAACTGACCATAAGCCAGTGATACTTGCGCACCTTTTCCTACACGATATGCTAATGCTGCACGCGGGGCGAAGTTGAATTTCTTTATGATAGAGGAGTATTCTACCCTGCCGCCTGCCGTTAAGCCAAGGTCGTTTGTCAGGTAAATATTTGCTTCGCCAAACAGTGCATTATAATTATCCGTCAGTAAAGAGTCTTTATTATTCACTGTTTGTTTGTTGTAGTTGTACCAGTATTCTGAACCGAAACGAATAGTACTGATACTGTTAAACCTTTTCTCAAATTCTGCACGTCCCTGCGTTACATCCAGCCTGTTTTTATACGCTGCATTTTTATAGCTATAGGGAACCGTTGGAACGAAGATCTGTTGGTTATTTTGGTTTTGGAATTGCAGGCTTATATCATCCAGGTTGGTGCTGTATGATACACCGAGGCGCATTCTCCAGCCGCTACCCAGGTTTTCGCGCCATGTAAGGTTGTTGTAAAAGTTATGGCTGTTCAGTCCGAACGCATCTTTCATTGTGGTACTGTCTATGTCCTGTCTTCTTAATCCAAGCTGGTTATATGCAAAGGTTCCGTAGTATTTGATAAAGCCACCATGCTTTGTTTTAATGCGGAAGTTAGCATCTGCATTATGGAAGGATGGCACTTTAAAATAGTCCGGTGTTTGCGGCACCATTTTAAAATACAGGTCAAGATTGGCATAGCTATAGCTCATTCCCCATGACGACTTTTTATCTTTTGCCAGTTGCTGCGTTGCAAGGCTGCCCATCAATGGAGATATACCCACATTTACTTCTGAGCGTTCAGGCAGATCAATTGATTCCAGTAACACAACAGAAGACAGTGCCTGCCCGTATAAGGCAGAATAACCACCGGTGCTAAACGTTGTTCCTTTAAAAATAGTGGGAGAGAAACGGCCGCGTGTTGCAATCTGTGGAGCGCCGCTGAAATAAGGATTGGCTACTAATGTACCGTCTATAAATTGCTTTGTTTCATAACCCGCACCACCACGTACGAACAAGCCTTCCTGCTCTCCTACCTGCTGTGCGCCAGGCAATGTTTTTAGTGCCGCAGTAATATCAGCATTAGCGCCTGCTGTCGTAAGTACATCTAATGAACTTAGAACTGTTCCTCTTTTTGAATCGCCTGCAGAAAAAGAGCCGGCAGTTACAGTCACAGCTCTCAGTTCATCAAACTCTTCTTTCATAGAAAAATTTGCTACCACGTCTTTTGACAGATCAATATTTTGCTCAACAGTTTTATAGCTAACAGCCGATGCGATCAATATGAATGTTCCTTTCTCTGTGGTTTTGAATTTGAAGGCGCCTGTAGAATCTGAGGTAGCGCCATCGTAAGAATCTTTTAAAGTTATGCTAGCACCTATAACGGGTTTACCTTTTGCATCTTTCACCTGTCCTGATATTTTCACTTGTGCCATCAGGACAGTTGTAGTAAAGAGTGATATTAATAAAATCGAAAGCTTTTTCATCTGTTTTGGTTTGACAAGACAAACGTAGACTAGTTTATATCATAAACCAAACTATTTTTCAAATTAATTTTAATTAATTTATTTTCAATTAAATAAACATATTTAATAATTTATATTAAATAAAAAACCGCCAAAAGACAAAGTCTTTGACGGTATAAAATAGAGCACGGATTAGTAATTATGGCTGTAAGCTGACTTTATCGCCAGCCGTGAATACGTCAATGGTAATACCCTGGGCCTTCAATAAACCGTTGGTGTTTGTGCCAAGTGGTTTGGTTGCGCTAAACTTTAAAACCTGGCTTTCCCCTGCCACCGTTGCTATGTTGCCATGCACAATAATAGCTGTGCTTTCATCAATACCAATACAATCGTAACCCGGTTTGTCTGCCAGTGCAGATATTAACCGATTGTAGCGGCTGCGTTTCAAAAAGTGCTGGTCAATGATGGTACGCTCAAGCAATCCAAGACCTTGCGCAAATTCAATATTGCCTGCCTGCAACCGGTCGAATGTTTCTTTATACTTTGCTGTATCGCGGAGTTGCTTACCGGTAACCATATATTTACTCATTACAGCAGCTCCGGCGCTTGTACCGGCAATAGTAGCACCTTTTGCAAATGCTTTATGTATCGAGGCAAATACAGGTGTATTAGCAACGGCTTTCATAAAACGATTTTGATCACCACCTAATATGTAGATCAATTTTGCATTTACAAGAGAATCATTCCACTTAGGATCGGAGGCATCATGCTTATTAAAATCAAACATGCGCATTGTTGCTGGTGTAAGATTCTGCAACTGGCGACGAAGGTATAAAAAACCTGTATCGGGTTGCTCACTTGCCATTGGTAGTACGATGATGTAAGCGTCATCGTTGCCTACCAGGCCAGCCGTTTCTATCATTTGCTTCATCAACGCTTCAGAACGGTTGCCTCCACCTATAATAAACAGGCTGCCTTTGGGTGATGTGCCTTTTTGTGCATTGGCACAGATTGCAAAATTTATGCAGCAGAGCAGGGCGAATAATTTTTTCATGCTATTTAAATCTTTTAAGATGTGGCAGCAAACCTGACAGGTCTGTAAGACCTGTCAGGTTTAGTAATACATTCAGTTTATGTTATTCGACATGTTCCGAAGGGCATGTCGAACAATAGGTACGAAGGATGTACATCCTTGGTATCTTGGTTCGGGATGCGCTTCGCTAACATCCCGAACAGCGTAAGGTTTAATAATACAATTCAGTTTCTTTATAAACCATATATACCCTATATACTTCATAACCTTACTTATAGATCTTTACTTCTATCTTACCATCTGCTGTTACAGCACCGCGGTACATACCTTCTGTATTAAATGGCATAGCGATGTTTCCATTACGGTCCAGTGCAATCAATCCGCCATCACCACCTAATTTTCCGATCTTATCCATTACCGTTTGTGCAGCTTTCTCTACGCTCAATCCTTTATACTCCATCAGGTCAGAAATAGTTTTTCCTGCTACGGTGCGTATATAAAACTCTCCCCATCCTGTACCAGAGATGCCGGCAGTATTGTTATCGCAGTAAGTGCCTGCACCAATAATAGGTGAGTCACCAACCCTTCCATACTTTTTATTAGTCATTCCCCCTGTAGAGGTGCCAGCCGCGAGGTTGCCTGCTTTGTCAAGGGCAACACAACCTACTGTTCCAAATTTGTAATCCGGATTCTGTGAGCCTAGTTTATTTACGGCCTTCTTATCATTGTGGTCCAACACAGCTTTTGCAGAATCTTCCTTCAACGCTTTTTGTAATCCATCCCAGCGTTCTTTTGTCCAGAAATAAGAAGTGTCAACGATTGTAATGCCTACTTCTTTCGCAAACTTTTCTGCGCCTTTACCAACCATCATCACGTGTTGCGATTTTTCCATTACTGCCCGTGCTGCGCTTATCGGGTTTTTAATAGTTGTAACACCAGCTACAGCGCCTGCTTCCAGTGTTTTCCCGTTCATAATGGCAGCATCCAATTCATTTCTACCGTCATGCGTAAATACGGCGCCTTTACCTGCGTTGAACAAAGGGCAATCTTCCAGTACATGAATAGCGGCCTCTACAGCATCCAGGCTACTACCGCCCGATTGAATAACATTGTAGCCAGCTTTCATTGCCTCTGTAAGCGCTGCGGTGTACGCTGCTTCTTTTTCCGGCGTCATATTTTTCTTCAGGATCGTACCTGCCCCGCCATGTATTACCAATACATATTTTTTGTTTTGCTGTGCGTGGGTTACCGTACTTATCATTGCTACAAGTATTAACACCAGGAATTTTATCCGTTTCATACAATTGATTTTTAAAATAAATAGCCACGAAGACACCAAGACACAAAGGAACACCAGGAAATTTAACACAAACAAGGTACAAGATCTATTCGCCATCTTTCTATATGCCTTATACTATCTTAAATAAAATAGAAATGGCATACTTAGTCGATAACCAGTGCTCTTTCTATGTTTTCTATATACCTTGTCCCTATGTGCAATGTCATTAAGTTAACCACAAGGCTCACAATGGGAACACAAAGATCACAAGGACTTCTCTTTGTGTTCCTTGCGAAATAGCCTTGTGATCTTTGTGGTTAGCTTCTTAACTTAATAGCATTACCCCAAGTGTCTCCCGATACATGTTTCTATTGTTCTTTTTTATTCACCACGCCGTCTTCTACCCACCACCAATACAGTTTACCACCGGAGGCTGCAATTGTATTAAAGGTATTGATATTGAAAGTACCGCCACCATTTACATTAGCAGGTATTTCATATACAGCTAAAGCTTGCTTATTGTTGGACCAGGTAACTTTTTTCCCGGCCTGAAACACTTCAGGTTGCTTACCCGCATCCGGCATAATAAAGTAGGCATAGCTATAAGGCCGCGTTGCGCTGTAGTCACCATACACTTTTGCCATACCGTCTTTGTCTATACAAACAGCAGTACGCTCATCAGCCGCAATTCCTTTTGCCGCAATATTCCAGTCTTTTAAAATGCGTCCGAGGAAAACGATGGAACGGCCTTCCCTGCCGCGTGTTAAAAAATGCTGGTCGGCAATAACATTGCTTAAGCGTGGTGCTTTTACAAAATCGTTGTTGTATAAAGTGATCGTATTTATAAAAGGATTTTGCAACGCTTCATCAGAAGTAACGCCGCCATTCTCACCGCTATAGTATAACCCGCTAAGAATTGCACAACCGGCGCTTGTACCACCAACAGGTGCTTTCTTTTCATTTAAGAGATAATTGATCGCATCGCCGGTCTTTGTACCGCGCCAGTAACGCATGTAGTCAGACTGATCACCACCAGCTATAAACAGCATTTCTGCATTACGGATAGTTGCAGCTACCGTATCGTTATTAGCCAGTTCCCGGCTATCGATCTTCAGTGTCTCTACTGAATTCACTGTTCCTAAGCCATACACATACGGGTTGTATGCGTCTGTACCAGATGCACGGATAATCACCACATCGCCACCGCCGCTTCTTTCTATCATCCATTTAAACGCAGCGTCTACATCCGTACCACCACCCATCAATACAATACCGCCATTCACAGGTTTTGTTACGTCTGCAGTATCGCCTACAATACCTAATGATGCTGGACGCCTTGCTGTCGCAGGAGGGTTACCGTTACCATTTCCATTACCACCACCATTACCTGGCGATGGCGAAGATGTTTTGCTGCAACCGTATAAAGAAGTTAAACAGCATATAGTAAATAATAATGAACGTATCATATTAATAGTTTTGCAGTTTCAATGTTTCATAGTTTCAGTAAATCCGTTTATACAGATATTCCATATCTGAATGCTCATACGTTCATTCATTATTTACGCTAGATATGGAATATCTCTTAGGATCATTTCAAACCAATGAAACATTAATAAAAAGGATTCTGAATCGTGTTTTTATTGATCTGCATTTCTGTAGCTGGTATCGGAAAGCAGTACTGTGCCTGTGTAGGTAGTAATGTTACCGCACCGGATGCATTCACTGCATCAGCAGCCAGGCGCTCTACAGATAACCGTCTTCTTTTCAGGTCATAAAAGCGATGTCCTTCAAAAGCCAGTTCTTTATAACGCTCGTTCATAATTGCGTCAATCAAATCTTGCTTATTTCCAAATGACTGGTTTGTATAACCATTGATGCGCGCAGCGCGAAGTGCATTCAGATCTCCCGCGGCATCGCCTGTGCTTTCTGCTTCAGCTTCAGCACGTATCAGGTACATTTCCCCCGTGCGGAACATTTTAATGTCTGTTAAGCCAGGTGCTGTTGATGTACCGCCAATATATTTATTAACGAGGTATTGCGATTTTGTTCCCGTACGTGTCGGATCATACTTGATATACGCATTGTACCTGATGTCATTTGTTTTATCAAATGTGTTCATCAGTTTCAGTGCAGGTGCATACAATACAATACCGCCTGTTTGCCTGTAATAGAAATCACCTACGCGTGAATCTGTTGTGCCTACTCTTTTTAGTTTCCAGATCACTTCGTTATCATTTGCATCTGTCCATATACCAGGAAACTGGGTTTTAGTTGCCAAAGGCATACCGTTGATCACTTCAGTTGAGAAAGTGATCGCGTCACTCCAATTTCTTTCATACAATGCTACACGTGCCTGCATAGCAGAAACAGTTAGTTTGGTTACACGTGTTTTATCATTAAATGAAGCTGGGATTAGCGCTTTAGCAGCAACTAAGTCAGCTTTAGTATCTGCAATTACTTTTGCAAACTTATCGCGTGCAGGATACCCGATCACAGATGATTTCATGTAAGGAACGCCTAAAGAATCCGTGTAATAACCTGATGCGTAAGCGCGCAGTAATTCAAAATGAAAATAAGCGCGTAAGGCTAATAACTCTCCTTTATATCGGTCTGCCGTTGCGGCATCAGCACCTGTAAAAGTTAATGCGCTCAATCCCGCCAATGTTCTGTTTACACGATCAATTGCGGTGTAGTTATTACCGTAAAATGATGTTACAGAGCCGTTGCTCGCTGTATATAACCATCTGAAAGCATCACTATTGCCCACTGTATTTTCTGTAGGATACATGGCCTCGTCTGACACGGTAGAGTTCAGGCTTATCTGTCCGTAATCAGCTAAGTTATACGCGCCAATCAATCCCATATTGATGTCATTGATATTCCTGAATGCTTTATCCGGGTCAATTACATCATATGGCTTCTGATCCAGCTTAGTACAGGAAACAACTGCTGCTACCGTTAACAGCGCTACTATATATTTTATATAAAATGTCTTTTGCATGTCAGTTGGTTTAAAAGTTAACATTCAGTCCTGCTGTGTAAGTACGTGTATTCGGATACTGGAACCTGCCATAGACACTGTTGTTCTCCGGGTCTAAACCTCTCCATGATGTCCATGTGTACAGGTTCTGTCCTTGCAGCATTACTTTTATTCCTTTTACAAAGCCAATTTTCTTTATCACTGTTTGCGGTACTGTGTATGCCAGTGTCAGATTACGCAAGCGCAGATAAGCTGCATTCTGTATATCTTTTGACGTAAAGTTTCTAGGTATATCAAAACGTTGCAGTATGGCGTTGTCACCCGGTTTCTTCCAGCGGTCATACAACATTCTCACCGTTTGATTGCTCGTAGCATAACGTTGGTTCTCGTTGTAGAAATCTTCATTGTTCCAACGCATCACGTTTGTTACAAAGGAGAATAGGCCACTTACACTAAATCCTTTCCAGCTAACAGCCGTTGTAATACCACCCGTCAATGAAGGATATAGACTACCGGAGTGTGTAGTGCTTTGTGTAGTTACATTATAGGTAGTAGTGATTGTACCGTCAAGATTATAATATTGCGCTTCGCCTGTCTGTGGATTTACCCCAGCCCAGTCAGGTGCATAGTATGTGCCATACGGCATGCCAACTTTAAAGATGCGGGAATCGCCATCCGGCAGTTCTGTTGCCAGTGGAGTGAGCGCGAGGATGGTATTTTTATTGTAACCGAAATTGAAACCAACAGTCCATGTTACGTTTTTGTTTTTGATCACATCACCATTCACATCCACTTCTACGCCCCTGTTACGCATTTTGCCGGAGCTAAGCGGTAATGTGCTAAAGCCGGACGTAGCAGACAACGGCTGATCAAAGAACATGTTAGATGTTATCTTGTTGTAATAGTCTGCAGAGATACGCAGCCTGTTTGACCTGAAAAGTGCGATGTCAAATCCTGTATTGAATTCATTTACATATTCCCAATCATAATTGGCATTGCCCGGTGTGGAGGGGCGAATACCTGTTACGCCGCCGTAAGAAGCATTGGTTGCAGAGTAGGTAGCAAGATAACCGAAGTCTGAACTAAGCGGGCTTGCTGTAGTACCATAACTGATGCGGAAACGCAGGTCACGTATAGCAGCTACATCACGTAAGAAATTTTCTTTCTTGGCAGCCCAGCTACCACTAATGGAGTAGAAGCCATGCCATTTGTTTACAGGCGCTACTTTGGTAGAGCCATCGTAACGGTAACTACCTGTAAGTGTATATTTCTCGTTGTATGTATAGCGCGCTATACCCATAAAGGAGGCTAATGCACTTTGTGTTTTGCTACCGCTTACAGATGGCAGATAAGTTGCACTTCCATTGGTAACACCGGCAGGTGTTTCCGGTAAGCGTCCGTCAATGCCAAAACCTGTAAAGCCAAAACTGTTGAAGTTGTTATATACATACTCATAGTAGCCGGAAACTTCTATATCATGCTGGCGTGCAAAAACTTTATTGAAGGTTAAACCTGTAGTAGAAACGATATTGAAATTTCTTCTTGTGCCTTCATCAAAACGGCCTTTACCACCCAGCGTATTAGATACGCTTCTTGATCCATAGTATGAATCAGGATTAATGTATGCAAGATCAGTTGAGTTCCTGTAATCAATACCTGCACGTGTAGATACTTTCAGGTAAGGCAGTACCTGATATGCGAGAGAGATACCTACAATTGTTTTTAACTGATCTGTTTTATTAGAAGAGTTAAGCAATCGTTCTAATGCCTGGCTTCCTTCACGCTGGTCCAGAATAAAATAAGATGACCTGTTTCCCGGATGTACCAGTGTGCCATCCGGCGCATAAGGATACTCATATGGTAGTGCATAGTACACCGCTGACATTGCAGTACCTGCGCTTGTACTTCCTTCACCTTCTGTAAAGCTGGAGTTGGAATAACCTATAGATAAATTGAAACTACCCGTGAAATTACCAGACTTTACATCGAGGTTATTTCTTAATGAATAGCGTTTCAATCCTGTACGTACAGCTACCCCATCCTGGTCATAATAATTCAGTGATGTATAGAAGCGAACATTGTCTGTTCCACCGCTAAGGCTTAACTGTTGCTCCTGGAATTTTCCACGGCGAAAAAAGAAATCTCGCCAGTCTACATTCACACCACGCAAGCTATCAAGAATGTGATCTGCACTTTGCCTGAATGCATCTGTACCGGAAGTATAGGCAGGGTTTTTAGGTGAATATGTCCAGCCCGGGCCAAGATTACGCCCGTAGTTCAGTCCTATTTCTTCTTCAAACTGTAAGCGTTCCGGGGTATTCATCATAATAAAATTCGGGCGGCTCAGGTTAGAAAATCCGTATTGTGAGTTGTACTGCACAGATAGCTTACCAGCTTTACCTTTCTTGGTTGTTAATACCACCACGCCATTAGAACCACGTGAACCATATAGTGCTTTTGCCGATGCATCTTTGAGTACGGTAGCAGATTCAATATCTTCCGGGTTGATGGTCTGGAAATAATTAGACTCAATAGGAATACCATCCATAATAAACAATGGAGCAGAAGAACCGTTAATGCTTCCGATACCACGAATAACGACTGAGGCATTCTGCCCTGGTTGTCCTGAAGAAGACGTAACATTCATACCCGGCACGCGCCCTTGCAGGATCTGGTCCACAGTCATGCCCGGCACATCATTTATTTTATCGCCAGTTACTATAGAAGAGGCACTGGTTGATTTATCTTTTGAATAGGCAGTATAGCCTGTAATAACTATATCTGTCAGTTGACTTACTGCAGGTACTAGCTGAACGGTTCCAAGATTAGGTTCTGCAGCAATTTCCTTCGTGGTATAACCAGCAAAAGAAATAACCAATGTTGCTTTATCTTTTACACCACTTAGTGTAAAGTACCCATCATTGTCTGCTGTAGTGCCAAGCTTTTCGTTGCCTTTTACAACAATACTTGCCCCGGCTAAAGGCTTGTTTTCTTCGCTTACTATACGGCCTTTTATATCTACTGCAACTGTAGCCTGGTACACTAGTTTGTTCTCTGCTGCGGATTCTGCCGGAGGATTGACCACAATTGTACCATCAACAATTTTGTAGGATAATTCATCTTTTTTCAGGCAAAGCTTTAATACTTCTGTTACAGGCATGTTGTGCACATCCAGCGTTATTTTTCCGGCTTTGGTCAGTACTTTTTCATTTACAAGCACATTCATTCCCGTCTGCTTTTGTATTTCACGAAATACTTCTTTCAAAGCAGCATTCTTTACCTGTAGTGTTACACTTTGGCCTTCAGCACGTGCAAACAGTTGCAGGCAGGTAATGGTCAGTAATAAAGCAGTAAGTTTCATAACCCTGGTAATTTTCCTGTAAACGCTCCCAGTTCCAGCGGGAGCATTGCAGTCAGTAGTGATTAAATGCATAGTTTTGGCACGTTTTGGTGATGAGTAAATGATGAACAGCCAGTTTTTATTTATGATTCTCCAAATAGGCCAGGGGTGTTACGAGCATCCCTGGTTCTTTATTTAAAAGCAGTTAGTTTGGTCCCTTTCATTTTATTTCTTTCAGCCTGCCGCATTCACGTATAAGTGTTGCCCTTCTATACGAAAATGGATACCTGCCGCCTGCAATACTTTTAATGCAGAAGAGAGGTTGCTATTCCGGTTCATGATCATGAAATATCTATCAGAAGGAACTTCTCCTTCGTAATGCACATTGATGTTGTACCAGCGTGAAAACTGACGAAGTATCGTTTTTATATCCGCATTCTCATAGTGGAACATGCCGTTTTTCCAGGCTGTTATCTCTTCCAGGTTCACATTATTTACTACAGACAATGGTTTGCTGTTTTCCAAATCGCGGGCTTGCTGCCCAGGCTTCAGCAACACTGCATTGTTGTCTTTAATCACTTTCACTTTACCTTCTACCAGTGTAGTACTTACACTGCTTTCATCTGTATAAGCATTGATATTAAAAGCTGTGCCGAGGTCTTCTACCAGCAGGTCGCCGGTCTTTACTTTGAATGGTTGTTTATCATTATGCGCTACTTCAAAATACACTTCCCCCGTTGTTTCTACTGTGCGGTCTGCACCGTTGAAGTAAAGCGGGTAGCGAATGGAGCTTGCAGCATTTAACCACACTTTGGAGCCATCGGGTAGTGTAAGCTGCCATTGCCTGCCCCGGTCTGTGGTAATTTCGTTGTACACCGGGTCGGTAGATGTACCGGCATATTTGATCATGCCGTTTTCTTTGATCACCTGTATATTTCCCTGGTGTGCGACGGTGCCATCAGCAAGGCTATCCAGCACTATTGTCTGCCCATTTGATAAACGCAGTACGGCGCCGTTATGACCTGGTAAAGCATCGTTTGCCGGAGATGTTGCTTGTGTAAAAGAGGGTACGGACCTTTTATGTAAAAACAGGTATGCTGTGCCGGCTACTGCACATAAGAATACCGCTGCTGCGGCATAGCGAAGCCAGGCTATTTTCTTAACAGGTGGCTGTTGTTCCTGCATGATTGCCTGCCACATTTCTTCCCGCTTGTAGTCTGCAAACCGGGCGTCAGGTTCTTCCTGCTCATCCCACATGCGTTGCAATAGCAACCCTAGCTGCGCCTCTCTATCGGGCATGGCTGACAAATAATTGTGCAGTTCAGCAATTTCTTCTGCGCTTGCCTCACCTTTGTGGTAAAGTGTAAATAAAGTATGTAACCTGTCTGAGGTCATCAGCAGTTAGTTTTAGTCAGTAGATTCAGCATATAAAACACATGCCTATATATACAGACAGAAAGGAGGAAGGAATAGGTCCTATGCCTAGAAAAAATTTTCTATAATAATTAAAATGAGGCTGGACTGGATGTAGCGCTTAATGGCATCGTTGGCTAGCCGTATATAACGCTTTACCGTAAGTGGGGATAGTTGCATCTCACTGGCAATCTGCTGGTAGGTATATCGTTTATGGCGGGAAAGCAGCCATGCTTTTTGCTGTTGTTCCGGCAGGCTGTCTATAGCTTTATCCACCAGGTTTAGCGGCAGGTCTTGTTCTGTTTCTGCAGATCCATTCCCTGGATCTGTTACAGCGTCACGCTTATACGTAGCCAGTTTCTGCTCTTGTCTCAGTTGCTTATCCAGCATGTTCAGTGCCTGGTTGCGGGAAATGATAAACAGGTAATCTTTAAAACTTTGTACCCCAGTTAATGCATCCCTTGTCATCCACAACTTGAGAAAAATATCCTGCACCGTTTCTTCTGTTACCTCGCGGGAGCGGGTGATCCGGTAAATGAATGTGAGTAAATGCGGTTGATAATGATCATACAACACCCGGAAAGCCTGTACATCGCCATTGGCTATTTTGCGCAGCAGGTTATGCTCATCAGGAATATGTTGTTGTTTGGTCGGGTACATTGGCGTTGCTATACATGCTGACACCTGGTATCTCCGTAGATAAAACGCGCTTTACCCGTTTATAATATTAAATCCTAAAGTACAATCTTCAACTTCTGCTATAACCTTCTCAACAGCAAGATACCAGTACGGTGAAAATACAAAAAACTGCCTGTATAAAACGCAGTAACTGAAGAATACGCTATCACGAAAGGAAAATCAAATGACTGTTTCCACCGCCCGTTTACCCATGTCACCAGGCTAACCACCTACTGTGTACCCACATCTTTTACCACCAGGTTGCATACCTACGGCATGCAAAAGAACCCGATAATATATACTACCAATATCCGATCCCTACGGGATCATAACCCGATTCCATAAAAGTCTTTGTATCTGAAACGCAGATCCCGTAGGGCAATGTCATTAAGTTAAGCGGACTTAAAAATAAATGCACCAGAGTGGGCCACTTTTTAAATGTAGCCATAACTAGAAAAATATGCTTTTTGAAAGTGGCCCACTCTTAACTTAATGACATTGCCCGTAGGGATCAAACATCGGTAGCTTCCCAAATACATAGGCTTCGGCATGCCGTAGGTATGCAACCTATGCTGTCGCTCCTCCGGAGCTCTGCCGAATAAATGGCTATATGCTACCGTTCTGACGAGCCTCCGGCTCTATTTTGTTTAAAAGATGCGGGTACACAGTAAGGCTAACCACAGGGATCGCAAGGTTATTTCACAAAGACCGTAAAGAAAATTCGTTATGTACTTAGCATGGTCTTCATGACCCTCGTGGTTAAATTCTTAACTTACTGACACCTTCCTATATGAATAAAAAAAGCAGCTCTTTTCAGAGCTGCTTTCTATAAATAGTAAGATTAAATCTTATTTGTACTGAGGCATTAACCCTTTCGCAAGGTCAACTATTTTAGTCAGACCAGCTTCCGGTAAGTTACCTTTTTTGAATTCAGCAAGAACGTCAGGCAGTTTGTTTTCCATTTCCATCAGGAAGTGTTCTTCAAACTCTTTTACTTTCTTCACTGCTACTTCACGTAACAGACCTTGTGTACCTAGGTAGATGATTGCAACCTGTTTTTCTACAGGGAATGGAGCGAACTGTGCTTGTTTCAGGATTTCCACGTTACGCGCACCTTTATCCAATACCAGTTTAGTTGCAGCATCCAGGTCACCACCAAATTTAGAGAACGCTTCCATCTCACGGTAAAGCGCCTGGTCCAGTTTCAATGTACCGGCAACTTTTTTCATGGATTTGATCTGTGCGTTACCACCTACGCGGCTTACAGAGATACCTACGTTGATAGCCGGGCGGATACCTGCGTTGAACAAGTTACCTTCCAGGAATATCTGTCCGTCGGTGATAGAGATTACGTTTGTAGGGATGTAAGCAGATACGTCACCAGCTTGTGTTTCGATGATTGGCAACGCTGTTAAACTACCACCACCTTTTACCAGGTGCTTGATAGAGTCTGGCAAGTCGTTCATCGTTTTAGCGATCGCATCATTAGCAATAACTTTTGCGGCACGCTCCAGCAAACGGGAGTGAAGATAGAATACGTCACCAGGATAAGCCTCACGTCCTGGAGGTCTTCTCAACAACAGGGATACCTCACGGTAAGCCACCGCTTGTTTAGAAAGGTCATCATAGATGATCAATGCAGGACGACCGGTATCACGGAAGAACTCACCTACAGCCGCACCTGCAAACGGAGCGTAGAACTGTTGAGGAGCCGGATCCGCTGCAGAAGCCGCAACGATCGTAGTATAAGCCATAGCGCCATTATCTTCCAGTGTTTTCATAACACCAGCAATAGTAGATGCTTTCTGACCAATAGCTACATATATACAATATACAGGCTTGCCTGCATCGTAAAATTCTTTCTGATTGATAATAGTGTCGATACAGATAGCAGTTTTACCTGTCTGACGGTCACCAATTACCAGCTCACGCTGTCCACGGCCTACAGGGATCATTGCGTCGATCGCTTTGATACCAGTCTGCAATGGTTCTTTTACCGGCTCACGGAAGATAACACCAGGAGCTTTACGTTCCAATGGCATTTCATACAGATCACCAGTGATAGCGCCTTTACCATCGATAGGCTGACCCAGTGTGTTGATTACACGACCTACAACACCTTCACCTACTTTAATAGATGCGATCTGTTTAGTACGGCGTACTTTCTCACCTTCTTTAATGCCTTTGCTTTCGCCCATCAATACCACACCCACATTGTCTTCTTCAAGGTTCAATGCGATAGCTTTAACGCCATTCTCAAATTCTACCAGTTCGCCTGAACGTACATTGTTTAAACCATATACGCGGGCGATACCGTCACCTACCTGGAGTACAGTACCCACTTCTTCCAAATCAACTGAAGCATTAAAATTTGTCAATTGCTGCTTCAATATCGCTGATATTTCATCAGGTTTTATTTCAACCATATTTGCAAGTTTGAGGTTTTCTTTTTTAAAAGTTGTTATCTGTAACGTTGTTGTACAAAATCAATCTCACTTACCTGATATTGTGTACAAAATCGTTGCTGTTAAATTGTTTTTTGATCGCATTCAGATCATATAGTACTGATGCATCCACAAGCTGGTTGTCAAATTCGAGTTTGAAACCGCCTATCAGCCTTTCATCTACCACAGCGTGCAAATCTACACTTGCTATAGATGTGGCTTCTTTAATTTTAGCAATTACTGTATTCTTTACATCATCGCTTACAGGTATAGCTGTTGTCAGCGTTACCTTATGGATGCCTTTGATTGCATTGTATTGCTCAATAACTGCTTCGATGATCTCAGGCAGATCGCTTTCGCGGCCTTTGTTCACCAGCAACTTATTGAAAGCAGCAGTTAGCGGGCTTACTTTACCATCAGTTACAGCAGAGATAATCGCATTCTTTTTATCGGCCTTAATGATCGGGCTGCGTAAAAGAGATACAAACTCACGACTGCTCTTGTTGATCGCCTGCAATAGCTGCATATCTGCATACACCGCATCCAACTGACCTTTTTCCACAGCAAGGTCAATCAGGCTTTTGGCATATCTTGAAGCTAAACGAGGATTTGGCATTTGAATTCAATTTGAAATTTGAAATTTGAAGATTTGAAATGTTAGTAGAACAACATTCTTAATACTGTCAACTTTTCAAATTAGTTAAGTTTCACTTCCGCTGTCAGTTGCTTGATGTAGCCTTCTTGTTGTGCTTTATCAGCCAACTCTTTGCGTAAAACTTTCTCTGCTACTTCAATTACTAAGTTGCCAACCTGGTTTTTAACATCAGTCAATGCTGCATTTTTTTGCTGCTGAATAGCAACCTGCGCATCAGCCAGTATTTTGTCAAACTCAGTTTTTGCTTTATTCTTAGCGTCAGCCACCATTTTATCAGCTGTTTCTTTTGCATCTTTCAGCAAAGTAGCCCTTTCTTCACGAGCTTTAGCCAATAAAGCTTCATTCTCGCTCTGTAACTGAGCCATTTCAGCTTTTACCCTTTTAGCTGTAGCGATAGAGTCAGCAATGTTTGCTTCCCTTTCGTTCAGGCTTTTCAGGATCGGCTTCCACGCAAATTTCTTTAAGATTAGCAATACAATCACAAACGCTATCAGCGTCCAAACAATAATACCTAAACCGGGTAATAACAGTTCCATATAAGAATTTGAAATTTGAAATTAGGAATTACAGCATCTTCGGCCCTGTGCGTTAGATGCTGTAATTAGTTTAGTTAGTATGTACTATTTCAATACAGCCAACAGACCAGCGATTACCGCGAACAGGGCAACACCCTCGATGAACGCAGCAGTCAGGATCATGTTACCACGAATATCGTTTGCAGCTTCTGGCTGACGTGCGATAGATTCTACAGCACCTTTACCAATCTGACCGATACCGATACCTGCACCAATTGCAGCTAAGCCAGCGCCAATTGCACCACCTAACTGTGCAGTACCTTCCAACAAAATGTTTGCTAAAGACATACAGTGAAATTTAAATTATGAAAGAGTTATTGTTTCCTATTATTAATTATACAAAGATTTCTTCGCCGTGATGATGCGGATCATGGTCGTCATGCGCGTGACCAGCTTCAAAAGCCTGCCCGATAAATACCGCAGTCAGGTTTGTGAAGATGAACGCCTGGATGAATGCTACCAGGATCTCGATCATATAAATAAACACAGAGAATGCAAGAGATACCGGAGAAAAGCCCCAACCTGCAACTGTAGACATTTGACCAAAAATAAAGATCAAAGACACGAAGCTCAGGATTACAATGTGGCCTGCAGTCATGTTCGCAAAAAGACGAATCATCAATGCGGCTGGCTTAATAAATACACCTAACAACTCTACCGGGATCAGGATCAGTTTTACCAGGAAAGGCACGCCCGGAGGCCAGAAAATGTGTCCCCAGAAGTGACCGTTTGTGCTAAACAAGATCACGATCAGTGAAATAACAGCTAACACTGCTGTAAAGGCGATGTTGCCGGTTACGTTAGCAGAACCAGGTATTAAACCAAGAATATTGTTGATAAGGATAAAGAAAAACACTGAAAGGAGGAATGGCAGGTATCTGTCATGTTTGCCATGCAGATTTGGCTTAGCCACATCATCTCTTACAAATGTGATAACGGGCTCTATCGCATTCTGGAAACCAGAAGGAGCTTGTGTAGCGCCGGTTGTCTTATATTTTTTGGCAACGTTCAGCATAATAACGATCAGCAGGATAGCGCCGATCAGCATTTGCACAACGTTCTTAGTCAATGAGAAATCGTATGCTTTTACAGTTTCGTCTACAGAACCGTCTTCTTTTACTGCAACTATTTTATTCGTCTCTTCGTCCAGCTTATACCCACCGTACGCTACTTTACCTTCTTCAAATTTTCCAGAAGAAAATACAGATACGCCTCTTTCAGGAGAATACATAATAATTGGCAGGTGAATAGCATATGCATGCTCGCCAATATTAAAGAAATGAAACTCGTGAGAGTCCAGTACGTGGTGGATGATTGTTTTGCCCGCGTTGAATTCTTCCTTCTTTTCGCCAGCAACCGGAGCAGCATGTTCTTCCTGCCCAAACGAACTAAACGATCCGAGCGTCAAAAAAACGCTGAAAGCCAATGCCAGTAAGAGTTTCACACTTCTTGAAACCATAGTTTGGTGAAATTTTGCGCAAAGATAAGGCTGAACACGGTCAAATCGATAGAATTGGATTACTAATTCCAAAAATTACCCCAAAGAATTGTCGTCTGACCGTAATTTTTTAATTTTCTCACGGTAAAAGCTCTTTTAAAGATTGCAAGCCTTAGTAATGTGTAGAAATGGCACATTTATTTTCAATAGTAATTGAAAAAACAGAAAGCAATCGCTAAAGGAATACAAGGTAATTATTTATTATCTGAAGTAAATGGTTTGTGAGTGATTCTTGCTTTTTTGAACATGATGTTCATTTTCATCAACGTTGTCATTATTTCAAACCGTTCCTGATGCGTTCTTTTCAAGGCATTACGCAATAAATCCAACTCAGCTTTTTCAAAGCCCTCCGAATCTCAAACTTTGCTTTGTATGTTTTTATTGTTTTCCGCCTGATTAGATATTACACCTTTGCAGTCTCTTTCTGTTTGTCAAACTGCATGCTATGCAATTTACTATAATATCCGCCCAATGCCAACAGCTCCTCATGGTTGCCCATTTCCTTTATTTCGCCTTTATCCAGCACAATAATTTTATCGGCTTTACGGATCGTAGACAAACGGTGTGCAATCACGATAGATGTTCTTCCAACAATCAATGTATCGATGGCTTTCTGGATCAGCAATTCGCTTTCTGTATCAATAGAAGAAGTCGCTTCATCGAGGATCAATACGGAAGGATTATATAATAAGGCGCGGATGAATGAGATCAGTTGCCGCTGTCCAAGGCTTAGCGTGCTGCCTCGTTCCATTACATTGTAGCTGTAACCGCCAGGCAATTGCATAATAAAATCATGAACGCCAATCAATTTGGCCGCTTCCAATACCTGTTCTTTAGAGATAGCCGGATTACGTAACGTAATATTATCCATTACAGAGCCGGAGAAGAGAAATACATCCTGCAGTACCACACCTATACTTCCTCTCAGCGTATCCAGTTTATATTCATCTATATCTACGCCGTCCAGCAGTATTTTACCTTGTTGAATATGGTATAACCTGTTTAATAAGCTGATGATAGATGTTTTACCGCTACCGGTATGACCTACCAACGCTACAGTCTGGCCAGGTTTCACATCAAAATTGATGTCTTTCAGCACATAGTTTTCTTCCGTATAGGCAAATGAAACGTGCTCAAATGTAATAGCGCCCTTGATCTCTTTCGGATCGTAGTTGCCTTCTTTCTTAATTACGTCATCATTGTCCAGCACCTTGAACACTCTTTCCGCAGCTACCATGCCCATTTGGATCACGTTAAACTTATCTGCGATCACGCGCAACGGACGGAAGATCTGGTTCAGGTATAATATAAAAGATACCAGCAAGCCTGCTTCCAGTTGCCTGTCTGCCACCCACCATACCAATATACCCATGCTTACAGCCAATACGACTTCCACTACAGGAAAGAAAACGGAGTAGGCAAAAATGGCTTTTACGTTGGCGTTCCTGTGTTCTTTATTGATCTTTTTAAACTTGTCAAACTCTCTGCCTTCCGCTGAAAATGCCTGCACAATGTGCATACCGGTAATATGCTCTTGTATAAACGCGTTCAACGCTGCTACGGCATTACGTACACGGATAAAACTCTTATTCACACTATTTTTAAAATAGTAAGTGGCAATGATCATGATCGGAAATGGGATAAGGCTCACCAGCGTAAGGCGCCAGTCTATCCAGAACATGGTAGCCAGTGTAATAACGATAGATAAGAGATCGGCAACGATTGGTATCAATCCATCGGAAAAAATATCGTTGATACTTTCAATATCATTGATGGTGCGCGTAGTAAGTGTACCTATAGGCGTATTGTCGAACTGGCGCAGGTTCAGGCTCATGATCTTTTTATAAACGCTTACACGCATATCTTTTACCACTGCCTGCCCTAACCAGGATGTAATAAAGGTGAAAGTGAAACGTACCGCCGTTTCTATAAAGACGAAAATTACCTGGAATATGGTAACGGAAACGATGAATTGCTGAACGCTGTTGAGGTTGGTATTGAACAGCACCAGCTTTAACCAGCCTGGTACATGGGCATGTTTGCCTGTGGCAGTATCAATGGTTAGCTGTATTAATAATGGCCTGACTGGCGTAAAAACAGCCAGCACTATGGCTAACATAATACTCGCAATAAACTGCACACGATAAGGCCTTACAAATCGGAACACCCTACCCAGCAAAGAAAAATCCAGCACCTTTTTGTTAACTCCGTTACTCATCTGTGCATCAAAGGTAAATTGAAAACGGTATGATTTGTTACATTGATCAATTGTTTAATTACCGTTCATATATGTTGTAGTTTAATTAATTGACAATGTGATTCTTGAAAGTTTTTTAGTCCGGGTATGCGAGCGTTCGTTCATTCATCCCTTTTACGTAAATTCGTATCAGTTATGGAGCAACCGAATATCCCGGTACAAGAAACCACTTTACCAAAATACACGCTCAACGAAGAGCAGGAAAAAAAGGAAATTCTTCGAAGATATAGAGCATTATTACGCAGCCTGAGACCAAAATTGAAAAGGGGTGATAAGGAATTGTTGCGCAGCGCATTTGAAATGGCTGCTGATGCACACAAGACCATGCGCAGAAAAAGCGGCGAACCTTACATTTTACATCCATTAGCTGTAGCTTCTATATGTGTTGAAGAGATAGGCCTCGGTGTGCGCTCCACTATCTGTGCGCTGCTGCACGATACAGTTGAGGATACAGACGTTACGCTGGAAGATATTGAGAGGGAATTTGGTATGGAGATCGCCCGCATTGTGGATGGTCTTACCAAAATATCCAATGTAATAGATACGAATAGCAGCCAGCAGGCAGAAAATTTCAAGAAAATATTACTGACCCTGACAGATGACCCGCGTGTAATACTCATTAAACTGGCGGACAGGCTGCACAATATGCGCACCATGGACTACATGAAGCGCGAAAAGCAACTGAAAATTGCCAGCGAAACCATTTGGGTATATGCCCCGCTTGCGCACAGGATGGGTTTGTATAATATAAAGACTGAGCTGGAGGATCTTTCCATGAAGTACATGGAACCGGCACAGTACAAAGAAATTGCGCGTAAGCTTTCCGAAACAAAGCGCGAGAGAACACGCTATATCAACGAATTTATTAAACCGATCAAGGACAAGCTGGTAAAGTCCGGCTTTAACTTCGAAATATACGGACGCCCGAAAAGCATTCACTCTATCTGGAATAAAATAAGGAAAAAGGGTGTTGCGTTTGAAGAGGTGTACGATCTTTTTGCTATCCGTGTTATTCTTGATTCCACTCCGGAGAAAGAGAAAGAAGAGTGCTGGAAAGTGTACTCTATGATCACAGATGAGTACACGCCTTCGCCTGAGCGCCTGCGCGACTGGCTGAGTAACCCTAAGAGCAATGGTTACGAAGCATTGCACACTACGGTGATGGGCCCGCAAGGTAAATGGGTGGAGGTACAGATCCGTACAAAACGCATGAACGAGATCGCAGAAAAGGGTCTCGCCGCGCACTTTAAATACAAGGAAGGCAGCCAGGCAGAAGACCGTTTTGACAAATGGTTTATGCAGATCCGTGAGGTGATCAGTACGCAGGATACAGACAGCATTGACTTTTTGCAGGATTTTAAAACGAGTTTCCTCGCAGAGGAGATTTATGTGTACACACCTAAAGGTGATGTAAAAATGTTGCCGGTCGGCTCCACCGCACTGGATTTTGCATTTGCCATTCACTCTGCAGTGGGTAGTAAATGTATTGGCGCCAAGGTAAACCATAAGCTGGTGCCTATCAGCCACAAACTGCGTAGTGGCGACCAGATAGAGATCATTACGAGCAATAAACAAAAGCCTAGCGAAGACTGGCTGAACCTGGTGGTTACGGCAAAGGCGAAAAGTAAGATAAAAGATGCGCTGAAAGAGGAAAAGCGGAAAATAGCAGATGAGGGGAAATATGTGGCGCAGCGGAAAATAGAGGGAATAGGGGCAGCTTTCAATCAATATAATATTGATGAGCTGGTTATGTTCTACAAAGTACCTTCCCAACTGGATCTTTTTTACAATATTGCCATTAAGAACATTGATCTTAAGGAGTTAAAAGACTTTCATGTATTGGGTGATAAACTGGAACAGCCTAAACCGGTAAAGCCAGTTGTAGAAGCCAAAACAGAAACAGATCACCGTACTACACAGCCGGCTTCTAAAAAAGACTCGGAACTGATCATCTTTGGCGAATCGAGCGATAAGATCATGTATTCGCTTGCAAAATGCTGTAACCCGATTCCTGGCGATGACGTATTTGGTTTTGTAAGTACGGGTAAGGGACTGATCATACACCGCACTAATTGCCCGAATGCTACGCAAATGATGGCGAACTATGGTCATCGTATTGTGAAAACAAAATGGGCGAAGAATAAAGAAATATCCTTCCTTACGGGTGTGCGCATTGTCGGAATGGACGATGTAGGCGTTATCAATAAAATAACTAATGTTATCAGCGGCGAACTGCGCGTAAATATTTCCGCACTGACCATCGAATCAAAAGAAGGTCTGTTCCAGGGTTCTATCAAAGTGTTTGTACATGACAAGGAGGAGCTGGACGAACTGGTAAACAGGCTGAAACAACTGGATGGCATACAGACCGTAGACCGCTTTGATACGGAGGAGCTACCATAAACAGTTCCAATGTTTCATTTTGTTTACAGGTTTCAATAGTTATCAAATTCCTGAAACCTGTAAACCATTGAAACTTTTCCTTAACATCCGTTAGCAAATTTTTCTTTTCATAAAAATTATTTTTTTGTTGCCGGAATCTGTGGCTAAAGCGTTTCAACTGACTATTTTTGCCACTCATTCACAAAACACAAATCATGGTTGACGTTATTCTTGGCTTGCAATGGGGTGATGAAGGAAAGGGAAAAATAGTAGATTACTTTGCTCCTAATTACGACATCATCGCTCGTTTCCAGGGCGGCCCAAATGCAGGTCATACGCTTTATGTTGATGGCAAAAAAACAGTACTTCACCAGATACCTTCCGGTATCTTTCATCAGAATACGATGAACCTGATCGGAAATGGTGTAGTATTAGATCCGGTTACGCTGAAGAGAGAATGTGATATTGTTGAATCTTTTGGCATCGATGTAAAGAAAAACCTTTTCATTTCCCAGAGAACAAATATTATCCTGCCTACGCACCGCGCTTTGGACAAAGCGTCTGAGTTGGCTAAAGGCGAAAGTAAAATTGGTTCTACACTGAAAGGTATAGGCCCTGCTTATATGGATAAGACTGGCCGTAACGCGATCCGTGTTGGCGATCTGCTGGATAAAAGTTTTACTACGAACTATATTAAACTTCGCTTAAAACATCAGAAGCTGCTGGATAACTTCCATTTTATTGAAGATATTTCTGCGTGGGAAGAAGAGTTTTTCGAAGCAATCGAATTTTTACGCACATTGAAGATTGTTAACGGCGAATATTTCATTAATGATCATATCTCAAAAGGTAAAAAAGTATTGGCAGAAGGTGCGCAAGGCAGTATGCTTGACATCGACTTTGGTACTTTCCCTTTTGTAACATCATCTAATACTATTTCGGCTGGTGTGTGTACAGGTTTAGGCGTTGCGCCACAGCAGATCAAAGATGTATTGGGCGTAACAAAAGCTTATTGTACTCGTGTTGGCGGTGGCCCGTTCCCTACAGAACTGGATGACGCAACAGGTGAGGAATTAAGAAAAGTGGGTAATGAATTTGGTGCAACTACAGGCCGTCCGCGCAGATGTGGCTGGATAGACCTTGTAGCACTGAAATATGCATGTATGATCAATGGCGTTACACAGGTAGTAATGACAAAGGCAGATGTGCTGGATAAATTTGAAGATCTGAAAGTATGTACATCTTATACAGTAAATGGCAAAGAAACTGCTGAAGTACCTTTCCAGATGTCCCGTGTAAAAGTTGACCCTATTTATAAAGATTTTAAGGGGTGGAACCAGGACACATCTTCGGTTAGAGATGCAGCGTCTTTACCTTCAGATATGACTTCTTATATTAAATTTATCAACGAATATATTGGAGCACCAACACGTTACGTTTCCAATGGTCCTGGCAGAGAACAAATTGTAAAATTGTAAGTGAAAAAAGGTCTCTTTTTTGTTGAAAAAAAATATTTTGTCGATTAAAAAACTCGTTGAAATTTTACGCAGTTAATTTCCCCGGATATGGCAGCAAAATCAGATAAAGAGAAAAAAACTTCAGGCCGCAAACCTGCGGCTAACAACAGTGAGGAAACTCCTTCTTCAAAATCAAAGAAGTCAGCAGAAAATGATGAAGATGATTTTGACGATGAGGAAGAACTAGATGATGAACCTAAAAAAGCAAAAGCAGCAAAAGGTTCCAAAAAAGCTAAAGACGATGATGACGAAGACGATGATGATGATGAAAGTGATGATGTAGACGATGATGATGACGATTGGAACAAAGCAGAGGAAGAGGATAGCTGGGACCCTGACTTTGATGAATTCGATATTCCTAAATCAAAAGGAAAGAAAGCATCTGGTAGCGGCGGAGCTGGCGGTTCTAAAAAAGGTGGCGAAGAAGAAGATGACTTTAAAGTAGATGAAGACTTTAAAGAATTCGACATGTTCAATGACTCAGACTTTAACGAAGAAGAAGACGATGATTTCTAAATCATCTCCTATACTGTAGTGCAAATACGGGCTACTAAAATTTATGAAGCAGGTAATACTGCGCTACTTAAACAGCAAATGTTAAATTGGGCAGACCAGTTTGACGTTTGCTGTTTCTTAGATAGCCATCATTATACCCTCCCGCATAAGCAAACAGACTGCCTGCTGGCAGTTGGTGTTCACCAGGTTTTCTCCCCACAACATAATATCCTGGCTCAATTAAAGCCATTCTTACATCAATCTCAAAACGATTGGCTGTTTGGTCACATTAGTTACGACCTTAAAAATGAAATAGAAGGATTGACATCCTCCCACACTGATCATATCGGCTTTCCTGATATTTATTTTTTTCAGCCGGAGATCGTACTGGAGCTACAAGAAAACAAGCTATACATCCATAGTCTCACAGACTTGCCTGACCATATATTTGAAACAATCAGCCAGCAATCTCCATCTTCGGAAAAAAGGGGCGCTGCATTTACCATCCAGGCAAGACAGACCAAAGAAAATTATCTGCAGGCGATCCACGCTATACAAGGGCATATTTTACGTGGCGATTGTTATGAAATGAATTATTGCCAGGAGTTTTTTGCAACAGATGCGGAAACTGATACAGTTAGTTTGTATGAACGTTTGTCAAAATTATCCCCTGCCCCATTCAGTGCTTATTATAAATTAATTGATAAATACCTGTTGTCCGCCAGCCCGGAACGCTATATGCGTAAGACGGGAAGAAATATTATTTCACAGCCTATAAAGGGCACGCTGAAGCGGACTGCCCAAGATGAAGAAACTACAAAGACGCAACAGGAACGCCTGTTTCACAGCCAGAAAAACAGGAGTGAGAATGTTATGATCGTGGACCTTGTGCGAAATGACCTGAGCAAGATCTGTGAAGAGGGAAGCGTAGAGGTAGAAGAATTATTTGGTATTTATTCTTTCCCGCAGGTGCACCAGATGATCTCTACCATTACAGGCACATTAAAGGCAGATGTAGACTTTGCAGATATACTAGCGGCTACATTTCCGATGGGTTCCATGACCGGTGCGCCTAAGAGAAGCGTATTGCAATTGACTGAAAAATACGAGCAGACAAAACGGGGTATTTACTCCGGCGCCGTCGGATATATTTCTCCCTCCGGCGATTTTGACTTCAATGTGGTCATTCGTAGCATTATGTACAATGCAAGCAATAAATACCTGAACTATCTTGTAGGCGGTGGCATTACATTTTACAGCAACGCAGAAGAGGAATATGAAGAGTGCCTGTTGAAAGCAGAAGGAATGAGGAAAGCGTTGGAATCGTGAGGTCGTGAATCGTGAGCCGTGAAACGGCAATCGTGAATGAGTCGATTCTTTTTAAGTCTCTTTACCATATTATTTGAGCTATTAGCTATCGAGCAGCGAAGTTGCTATCAAGCCTCTATTCACGATTACCGTTTCACGTTTCACGACACAAATGGCAGACTTTTTTTAAAATAAAAAAAGCGCCGCTTTCACGACGCTTAGTTTTTCAAATTAGTTTTTTCAACGGACTCATGGAATGCTTGCTTGTTGGCTTTTCACTTGTCTCTTTATAATACATTATCCTTTTGCAGTAGTGCTGCCAGGCATACTTGGCGGAGCCAGTAATAGCTGTACACTTTCCTGTAGGATCTGTTGCTTTTTAGATTGAAACAGCGCTACTTTATCATTTGGAATGCGCAACTGGTACGTTTTACCCTCAGCCAATGTTTTTTCAAATGCCGGGTTGTACTTGTTGAACAATGCCATATCTATGAATAACGACTTAGTAATAATCCCAGCATTATAACGCCCGCTGATCGCAATAGTTGTTGTTTCTGCAATCTCATCTGTTGTAAGGTTTGTAACACCATTCAGCATAGCAATGCGCTGTTTTTGCGCTGCCGTTTCATCTGCTGTCATGGTAGTCCATCCGCCACCGCCTTCAAATAGATAGTGCGTAGCAATAAACTTCTTTACGTGATTGCGGGTTTCCTGTGGTAAATAATACTGCAGGTCCCAGAAATTCTTACTATTTGCTTTTTTGATCGCCTGTCTTACACGGCCCGCACCACCATTATAAGCTGCCACTACCAACAACCAGTCATCAAACTGGTCATACAGTTCTCTCAATAGTTTGGAAGCAACTTCTGTACTTTTCACAAAATCAGTACGTTCATCGCCATATTTACCAGTTTTGAGATGGAACCTGCGTGCCTCATCCGGCATTAATTGCCAGGGACCAACAGCCCCAGCCCAGGAAACCAGTTTAGAGCTTAAATGGCTTTCTATTACAGAAAGATACTTCATCTCTTTTGGAACGCCATTTTCAGTCAATATACGGTCATACATGTCAAAATAGGGTTTACCCCATTTACGCATGTTCTCTAATTCTTCACCTTGTTTACTAATGTAATCTTCTACGAAAGAAACCGCTTTAGGGTTCAGTTGAAAAAGGTAAGGTTTTGCCGGATCGTATTCACCGCCTGTAAAAAGGCTTTTGAAAGCTTTGGGGTCGACAGTGGTGCTGTCTTTTTTTGTTTTGTTATTACCCAGCTTATCATTGTCTATGGTAAAAGACATTGCTGATAAGCCAAAGATAACCAAACACATTGCGAGTACATACTTAGCAAACTTTGCAGGCACATAACTCTCTACAGAAAACATTTTTCCTTGCATTCAGCCTAGCTTTTTTAGTGTGATTAAAAAATACAAGCCAGTTAGGTTTCAATTAGTCAAGGGTTCTTCTTTTCTGGAGATTCTTTGGTTCAACTATTCATTTATTCTAATCCTGCCATCTGCATCAGCCTTTTCGAAAGGCGGAGCAAAGGTACTTCATTCATTTCAGAAGTCATCACCTGCATACCAAAAGGCATGCCAGTTGAATGTTTGAACAATGGGAGGGAAATTCCGGGGATTCCAACCAGGTTTGCGAACACTGTATAAATGTCAGCCAGGTACATTTCTATAGGGTCATTACTCTTTTCACTTATTTTAAATGCCGGGGATGGAACAGTTGGGGAGATGATGGCATCAAACTGGTTGAAGACCACCTGGGTTTTACGCCTCAGCATGTTTCTAACACGCTGGGCTTTAGTATAATAAGCATCGTAATAACCTGCGCTCAAGACGAAGGTTCCGAGCATGATACGGCGCTTTACTTCATCGCCAAATCCTTCGCTGCGGTTGTTTTTATAGAAGTCTGCCAAATCTTCATAAGGCTTGCTGGAGCGGTGTCCATATTTTACCCCATCATAGCGGGAAAGATTGCTCGAAGCCTCGGCAGTTGTTAAAATATAATAAGTAGGAATAATATAGTCAAGTAACTCAAAGTCAACGGCTTGTACATCATGCCCTGCCGCTGTTAATGTTTTTATAAAAGCCTCTGTTGCGGCCTTGATCTCAGGATCTAAACCGGGATGCTCCAGTGCTTCTTTGAAATAAGCCAGTTTATATTTTTTCCCTGTCTCTTCTGTAAAATCGCATACAGGTGCAGGTTGATTGCTTACAGTGCTATCAAACTCATCCGCACCGGAAATGACTTCCAATGCTATAGCAACATCCTCCGTATTAGTGGCAAAAATGCCAATCTGGTCAAATGAGGACGCATACGCAATAAGGCCATACCTGGATATTCTGCCGTACGTAGGTTTTAATCCCACTATACCGCAGAAGTCTGCCGGTTGTCTCACAGAGCCGCCTGTATCGCTGCCAAGACTTATCATGCAAAGATCTGCCTGTACAGCTACAGCAGAACCACCGGACGAGCCACCCGGCACGCGGGTATTGTCTGCATGATTAAGCACCGGGCCATACGCAGAATTTTCATTACTGCTACCCATAGCAAACTCATCACAGTTCTGACGGCCAATAATGATAGCGCCTTCTGCGAGCAGTTTATCTACTACGGTTGCATTAAATAAAGAGGTAAATCCAGCTAGGATCTTAGAGGAAGCGGTGAGGGTTTTTCCTTTGTAACAGATCACGTCTTTCAGGCCTACAACTACGCCATGCAGTTTTCCCTGCATACCATTTTGTTTCCTGGCATTGTCCAGCTCTGTAGCACGGGCAATAGCATCCTGTTCAAAAACTTCAATGTAAGCGTTGAGATGAGCGGCTGTTTTGATCTGGCTAACATAATAATGAACGGTCTCCACACAGGTGGTTTGACCGTTCAGTAATGCATTATGGTAGTCTTTGATACTTGAAAAACGGAACAAAGGCTAAACAAAATTTTGGTTGAGAGAAGAAATTACTGTTGCTGTGCAGGAGAAGAAGGCTTTTGGTCTTTTTCTTTAATGCCGTCTTCCAGTTCTTTCTTTACGTTATCCTTGGCATCATTGAATTCGCGAATACCACGGCCCAGACCACGCATGAATTCAGGGATCTTACGACCACCAAATAAAACCAGTACAACTACTGCTATCAGTAAAATTTCCTGGAAACCTAGATTACCCATATTTGTTTAATTGAAAGTGTGAAGCAACAAAGTTATTTATAAAATCCGTTGCGCAAGATATTTCTTAGGTTAAGACAGAATAAAAAAGCGGAAGTTTAGTTGCCCAAACTTCCGCCTTTTAAATATTGTCTCATCTGTTAAAATTGTTAACAGCCTACTAGAAACGTTTTTCCTTAATCCTTGCGCTCTTACCGCTACGCTCACGGAGGTAGAACAGTTTCGCACGACGTACTTTACCCACTTTATTTAGCTGGATAGAATCGATGTTCGGAGAGAAGAAAGGAAATACCCTTTCTACACCTACACCATCAGAAATCTTACGAACAGTAAAAGTAGAAGTAGAGCCATTGCCCTGAATTTTCAACACATCACCACGGAAGCTCTGGATACGCTCCTTGCCACCTTCCACGATTTTATAGTTTACGGTAACGTTGTCACCGGCTTTGAACTTCGGATACTCTTTCTTAGCTGTCAGTTGCTCATGCACAAATTGAACTGCTGCATTCATGACTCAAAAATTTAAGGATTGCAAAGGTAGCCCCAAGCATATGAAATTCCAAATAAAATAAGGATTTCACGCACTTTTATTTACTACAGGCACCTATGCCGTTCATTTACAAGGATTTGAAATCTGAGATTTAATATTGACGGATGAGTGGACCACTTATCTCCCTTTCAAATTTCACACCTCAAAACCACCTATTTCTTCTCCATTTTCTCCCGGAATCCGCTGGCATCGAAGAAAGCCTTGCTATCTTTTATATGCAGTATATCATATACAGCCTGCTTTTTATCTGCGGCCTTGTCATAATAAGCCTTACAGATCTGGTATCCCATATAATATCCCAGGTCTGCAGGATGGTCCGGCGTTTCCTGATCACTATTGGCTATCCAGTTACGGGCACGTCGCAGGTACATTTCCTTTTCAAAATCCTTCCAGACCTGGTATTCTTTACCTTTTGCCCATTTATGCTGGCGGTCATTTAAAATTTTTCCGCTCATCAGCTCTGCAATAAAATCTGCCATTCCCTCTACCAACGAAGCACACAAAAGGGTCGTATCTTCTTTAATATTGCCCTGGTTGAAATGGATACATTCATGTGCTACTATAACCGGGAAATTCTCTACACGCCCCAGGTTATTTCTTTGCCATAGGGAAAGTTGTGATGTATCTATTCCCGGCCCATAGGCATTCATATCTGCTCCGAGCAACAACCCGTTATCGCTGGATGTACCACCAGAACTAAATGCGCCTATTACAAAGTAGATGGGCGAAAAGACTGCATCAGAATAGATCTCTTTCAGTTTTTTAAAATAACTGATGATCATTGGCTTCTGCGTAGCGATCTTCAGGGTATTTCCTTTGATGCTTCCATAAAACTTATTCAGCTTCTCATGCGTTTTTACGAACATATCCAACGATCTTATTTTGTAATCAAAATAATCTTGCAGGCCATAGCTCGCTGTATCCAAATAGTATTGCTGGTAAATCTTCTTCTGCTCATCTATGCTTTTACCATTAGCCAGGTCGTAGGCTTTCCAGAACCGGTCTATATCTGTGGTGATCAATTGAGCCTGAGCAGGGTCAGTAGTTGTGATCTTGTTCTCCTCCATGTACGTTACCAGTTTCTTAAATGCAGGCAACTGGTGCAGCGCATCAAGATCACTATCCTGTTGCAGATGGGCCAGATTCAGCCAGCGATATTCTTTCACCGCTTTTTCCAGGAAATACATGGCGCTATCAGTATTTCCAGCTAACGCATAACTGCATGCACAGTTATAGGCAATAGACTTGCGCGCATTCCTGGATGTAGTAGCAGCATTAGCTTGTGCATAGAGTCTTGCAGACGGCAAATATTGCTTTGCATCATACAAGGTCTTAGCCTGCTTGTTCAGGTCATCTGCGGATTGTGCATGCGCATGCACCACGGACATACAAGAGAGGAATAAAAGCCCTTTAAATATGTTCATAAGACAGAAGATTTGGTCTATTGCAATTTCTTTATATTAATTATACAAATAAAAAATCCACCGACAAGCGGTGGATTTAATAATATATACGGTTGTATTTGTTATTATCTCGCTACGTTTACAGCCCTCTTCTCTCTTATCACAGTCACTTTAATTTGTCCCGGATAAGTCATTTCTGTCTGTATTTTCTGTGCTATTTCAAAGCTCAGTTTATCGCTGTCGCTATCTGTAACTTTTTCCGCTTCTACAATCACACGCAACTCACGACCCGCTTGTATCGCGTATGCTTTTTCAACGCCCTGGTATGCCATAGCAAGGTTTTCCAGGTCTTTAATGCGTTGCAAATATTGCTGCATAATCTCTCTGCGGGCACCTGGGCGCGCGCCACTGATGGCATCACAAGCCTGTACGATCGGAGAAATTACATATTGCATTTCCATTTCATCGTGGTGAGCACCTATCGCATTTACTACTGCCGGGTTTTCACCATATTTTTCAGCCAGCTTAGCACCTAACAATGCGTGGCTTAGTTCTGTTTCTTCATCAGGCACTTTACCTATATCGTGCAAAAGACCTGCGCGTTTTGCCAGCTTAGGATTCATACCTAACTCCGCGGCCATAATGCCACACAAATTGGCAACCTCGCGGCTGTGCATCAACAGGTTTTGACCGTAAGAAGAACGGAAACGCATTTTACCTACAATACGCACCAACTCTTTATGTAAACCATGAATACCTAATTCTATTACTGTACGCTCGCCTATTTCCATTACCTGCTCTTCCAACTGCTTGCGTGTTTTTTCTACTACCTCCTCAATACGGGCCGGGTGGATACGTCCATCTGCCACAAGGCGCTGTAATGACAAACGCGCGATCTCTCTTCTCAATGGATCAAAAGATGAAAGGATAATTGCTTCCGGCGTATCGTCTACAATCAGGTCAACACCTGTTGCAGCTTCTATTGCACGGATGTTACGTCCCTCACGACCAATGATCTGGCCTTTGATCTCATCCGTTTCCAGATTGAAAACAGTTACTGTATTTTCAATAGTCTGCTCTGCTGCTGTACGCTGAATAGACTGTATAATTATTTTACGGGATTCTTTGTTTGCTTTTTGTTTAGCGTCCTCAATGATCTCTTGCTGAATAGCCAACGCTTGCGTTTGTGCTTCCTGTTTCAGACTTTCAACTAATTGGGATTTTGCTTCTTCTGCGGTAAGGCCGGCAATTTTTTCCAGGCGGCGGATATGTTCTTCCTGGTGCTTCTCAAGCTCAGTGCGCTTGTGATTAACTACTTCAATCTGGCGATTGAGGTTTTCTTTGATAGCCTCGTTTTCTTTAATCTGCTTATCTAAAGAGGTCTCTTTCTGGTTAATGGCTATTTCTTTCTGCTTAGCACGATTTTCAGATTCACTGATCTTTTTGTTACGCTCCAGCACTTCTTTATCATGCTCGGCTTTCAGTTGCACAGCTTTTTCTTTTGCTTCAAGCTGCTTCTCTTTTTTTATCGTTTCTGCTCTTAATTCCGCTTCTCTTAATATTGTTTGAGCCTGTGATTCAGCGTCTTCTACCTGCTTTTTCGTGTTTTTAGCAAAAATAACCTTCCCTAGCCCTATCCCTGCTATCAGTGCAACAACACCGGTTATTATTATTGTAAGCATTTGATCCATTCTTATGGCATTTAAAAATTTTTATATATCCCCCGTATCTTATTGATTTACTAACGAGTGGTAAAGCTGCGAAGATAAATAAACAGAGGCACATTTTGTGAAACAATAAAAATCCCAAATTGGAATTAAAAAATCCCAAATAGAGAATATTTGAAATAAGGATCAATAATCACCTATTGATTATCAATATATAGTGAAAATAAAAAATAATGGCACTCCAATTGGCATATAGATAATACGTACCGCCCGTTTTTAATCCGCAAACTTATTTTGACCCTGTTGCAAGAAATTGCAACATACCAATGATGTAGCCCCGGTCCTGACCGGGGTTTATTCTTTTTATAGTTGTTCTCCTAAATTTATTGGCACTTCAATTACAAGCTCTCATTTGTCTACCGACGGTGTTACTTTTTGTCTTGATACAAAAAGTAACCAAAAAGATCAAGGCTCCAGAAAAGCAGGCTAAAAATTGACCTGCCCGCCGAAATCCATTGAACTCGCCGCTGACTGCATGAGTATGTAAGTTACGCCTGGCTCAAACAGCAATGGATTTTTCCGGCGTTCATGCCAATTTTCTTAACGCAGCTTTTCTGAGGCCGCACGTTTCCCCGGAAAGATTGAAAACTGTGAGTCCTATTTTAGTAATGTACTTTTTTAGCTGCAAGCCATTGCCGCAAAGAGTTTCGAATCCTTTGTAGCACATCTACTCAGATAACAATAGTTTTTTTATTGGGCTAACATTTTATCAAGAAGTGTTTCCAGGGCAGATAACTGCTGTGCAGCTTCCTGGCTTTGTACCATATTGGGACTGGAAGTTGCTTTTGTTTGCTCTGTGGCAAACCAGATCAGGACCATTGCAATGTAGTCTTGCATGTCCTTACCGGCAAAGTTTGTTTTAAACTCTATAACCTTGTCATTGATGAGTTTTATCGTTTTACGTACCACTTCTTCATCTTTAGGCGCAATTTTAATGCGATACGTACGATCACCAATAACTATATTGATAGGCATTAAATCTGACATGGTTCAATCAATCGTTAAGTAACGACAAACATTTTTCGATTTCTTTCAGGTAGGTATCTATTCTTTTCTGCAGTTCATCCCGCTGTGCGCTGTTCCCGGTTTTAGCACCGATCTGCGCACCATCGAGCTGTCGCGTTAGCGAATGCACTTCATCTTCACGCTGCTCCAGCAATGCAGCCTGGTCTTCTAAATCCCTTTTTAGTTGCTGATTTTCCTTTTGCATAGCCTGGTATTGCTTCATCAATAGCTGAAGCTTATCCTGAATGCTCTTTAATTGTATCTCCAGATCGGCCATGCGTATTATGATTATGCAAAAAAATTTATAAGATTCCGGTTTTCCCACAGAGTGGGCCACTTTTTTAAAGGCTGCATTCTATGTAAATGTAACTTCTGAAAGTGGCCCACTCTTAAGCTTAGGGTTAAAACACTATATAGCAATTTAGCGATCTAACCATTAAACAATTATCATTCCTATTTACGGATCTCTGCGTTCAGCTCTTTCTCAAATGACTGTATGAGCTTGCTCATCATTCCGTCGATTTCTTTATCCGTCAGAGTCTTTTCATCATCAAGGAAGGTGAAATTGATGGCAAGGGATTTTTTATCTTTTCCCAGCTTATCGCTTTCAAATACGTCAAATAAACGTGTATCGCGCAGCTTGGATAACTTCACTTTATTGATCGCTGTTTCTACCGCATCATAAGTAAGTGTAGCAGGCACAACGATCGCAAGATCTCTCTGCACTGCCGGGAACTTAGCTACTTCTGCATACAACAGTTTTTTCTTTTCTACCAACTTCACCAGTTCTATCAGGTTGAAGTCAATAAAATAAACCGCCTGTTTCAGATCAAACTGCTGCAATTGCTTTTGTGCAACCTGCTCTATTTTACCCAAAACAGTTTTGCCGTGAATTAGTTCCAGCACAAGGCCATTGGCGTCTGTCTTATTGAACTGAACAGGATCAATACCTAATAATGCTGTTAATGCTGCGGCAAGACCTTTTGCTTCGTAGAAGTCTACCGGTTTTGCTTTTTGCTGCCATGTATCTTCATGGTCTACGCCAGTTATATACATACAGGCATGTTCTGTCTCCTGGTATGCATGCCCCGTATCTACTTTATATGTTTTACCAAACTCAAAGAAACGGAGATTGCTGTTCTTCCTATTGATGTTGTAAGACAATGCTTCTAATCCTGTCTGCAACATAGATGGTCTTAACACATCTAGCTCTGCACTCAGGTTATTGATCATTTTCACCGTATGCGCCAACACCTCTTCTGTAAAATATTTACTGTTGGTAATGGAGTTGGTCATTATTTCATTGAAGCCTTTTCCTACAAGGAATCCTGCAATTTTCTCTTTTACTGCTTCTTTCACACTCAGTTCATCCGCCGATGGCGTAATGGTAATAGAGGTAGGAATATCTATATTATCCAGGCCATCTATACGCAATATTTCTTCTACTATATCTGCCGGCAGACTGATGTCTGGTTTGCTAAATGGCACAGCCACCCACAACTCATCCATACCTTCTTTCACTATTTCAAAACCCAGTGAGGTCAATATGCGTTTGATAGCATCAGGATGATAATTTTTGCCGCTTAGTTTTTTCAGGTAATGATACTTGATCGCAACCTGCTTTTTCTCTTCGTGATGCGGGTAAACGTCTACCACATCTGAAGAGATCTCTCCACCTGCTATCTCTTTTATCAATAAGGCTGCGCGCTTCAGTACATTTACTGTATTGGAAATATCCACGCCTTTTTCAAAACGGGTTGCAGCATCGGTGCGCAAGCCGTGACGGAAAGAAGTTTTACGGATAGAAACCGGGTTGAACCAGGCGCTTTCCAGGAAGATGTTGGTAGTGTTGTCTTTTACGCCACTACGTATTCCGCCAAACACACCTGCTATACACATACCTGTATCTATATTACAGATCATCAGGTCTTCAGCGCTCAGCTTTCTTTCCTTTTCATCCAGTGTGATAAATGAGGTGCCTTCCGGCAGGTTCTTTACGATTACATTGTTGCCTTTGATCTTATCTGCATCAAAAGCATGTAGTGGCTGTCCTGTTTCATGCAACACGAAATTGGTAATATCTACAATGTTGCTGATAGGGCGAAGGCCAATAGACAGTAGTCTGTCTTTTAACCACTGTGGCGATTCAGCAACGGTAACGCCGCTAATGCTCACACCGGCATAGCGATGGCAGGCATCCGTATTCTCGATCGTAACCTCGATCGATAATGCGTTGCTATCTACTTTAAATGAATTATTAAAAGGCGATTTTGGTTTTACTTCTTTATTGCCATGATGTGTGAGATAAGCGCATACATCTTTTGCTACACCGAAGTGGCTCATTGCATCCATACGATTTGGCGTAAGGCCAATTTCATAAACCCAATCTTCGTATGGTTTAAAATACTCGGCAGCAGGTGTACCTGGTTTTACATCGGCGGGCAATACCATAATGCCGGCATGGCTACCGCCAAGCCCTATCTCATCTTCTGCGCAGATCATACCATAGCTTTCTTCTCCGCGGATCTTGGCCACTTTCATAGTCAATGGCTCTCCTGTAAGCGGATAGATGGTGGTACCTACTGTAGCTACCACTACTTTCTGACCTGCAGCTACATTGGGTGCGCCGCAAACTATTTTCAACGGTTCAGGACCGCCTACATTTACTTTGGTAAGGCTCAGCTTATCTGCATTCGGATGTTGCTCACGCTCCAATACTTCCCCTATAACAAGTCCTTTCAGGCCGCCTTTTATGCTCTCGAATTTTTCCAGGCTCTCTACTTCCAGGCCAATGTTTGTTAGTATTTTGGATAATTTTTCCGGTTCTATCTTTTCCGGCAGGTACTCACTTAGCCAATTATAAGAAATCGTCATGCAACTGTTTATTTGAAAGTCTGCAAATATAGCAGTTTCGGAGAAGGTTTAAAGGGGTGAATATGGTTGCATTGTTAAATGGTTGAATTGTTAGGGTTTAAGGTTGAAATAGCAATTTAACCATCAAACAATGCAACAATTAATCTCTCAAAACAAACTTCCCTGTTGCGCGCCGGGTCTGCGAAAGCGTGTGCAGTCCAGCCCCCAACGTTCGGCGTTGAGATTGTACAGCTTGTTGTATTTGTGAAACTGTTGTCTTACCAGGTCACTGATCGGCCCTTCGCCGCGCATGCGTACACCCCAGCGACTATCATTTACTTTTCCGCCGTGCGCTGTTTCTATCATGTGCCATACTTTATCTGCCCTGTCGGGGAAATTTTTATAGAGCCAGTCGTGAAACATCAGTTTTATAGCACCATTCAGCCGGATGAAAGTGTATGCGGAGAAGGTCGCGCCATTTTCACTCGCTGCTTTCATGATGCGTTGCATCTCATGCTCATTCAGTCCGGGAATCATTGGCCCAAGCATTACGCCCATACGCACACCAGCATCGCTCAACTCTTTTATTACACGTAAACGTTGATTGGCTGTCGTTGTTCTTGGTTCCATTACCCGGCGCAGGTCTTCATTGAAAGAAGTAATGGACACTAATATGCTCACCAGTTTTTTCGATGCCATCTCCTGCAAAATGTCTTTATCGCGCAGTATGCATGCGTTCTTAGTGATCATACCTACAGGTTGGTTAAACTCGTTGCACACTTCCAGCAACTGTCGTGTAAGCCGGAATTGTTTCTCCGCGGGTTGATAACAATCTGTATTGCCACTCAGACTGATAGGTACGCATTCCCATTTCGGGTTCATCAGGAATTTGCGCAGCAATTCCGGCGCATTTTTCTTGACAACTATTTTCCGTTCAAAATCTAACCCGGCGCTGAAACCCCAGTATTCATGGGCATTTCGGGCATAGCAATAAATGCAACCGTGCTCACACCCCTGGTATGGATTCATGCTATAGAACATGCCTACATCCGGGCTTTCTACTTTATTGACAATAGATTTTGCATGATCTTCAAGAAAGACTGTAGCAACGTTTGGCTCTATCCAGTCATCTATTCCTTCTATATGCTCGCATGTACGTTCGCTGGTGATAAAACGGTTGGGTGTATTTATTTGTGCGCCACGTCCTTTGAAGTAAGCGCCTTCCTGGTCTTTCGATGCAGGCATAGGACGGGCATTAGGATTTTTATCCATGTTTTTCATGACTAACTAATTTGAAGATAAGAGAAGAATAGGCTGAATTGTTATATTGCTTAATGGTTAAATTGTTTTTGAGTAAATCAACAATCTAACAATGCAATAATTCGACAATTCAACCATTAAAATAAAATTCCTTGCGTTATGGCAGCATGTTCGTTCTTAAATTCGAATTTGTGAAGTGTAGTATAGCCTTTGTCTCCATCCTTCCGTTTAAGCAATAAAATATCATTTGCCATAAAGCGCCCTGAAAAAGGTTTTTGTTCATATTCAAGCCAGGCCTTTTCGAACTGCCAGGGCTGCAACTTGCGTGCGATGGTCAAATGCGGTTCTGTAATGAAGTGGGGCTTATTGTCTTTGTCGAGCTTCATCAGGTTTTGCGACTGGCGTATCGCTTTTACTGCGCTTACAATAGGCACCTTGCTGGTGATATTAATATAGATGGTGTGTGTGGGAAAGCTTCCGAAGTTTTTCAACTCTACTTTGAATGGAGATAATTGCTTTGTAATGCCGTTCAGCTTTGATATAATACGTTGCTGCATCATCTCATATTGTTTAAAACGCGCGAGCGTAATATGTGGCTTACTCCAATAGGCAGACGGACAATCGTATTTATCTGCAAATTCTTTCTTTACCTGCCCTACTTTATTAAATAGTTCTTCATGCGGATGCAACACGAGGAGGTATTCGCAAACACTGTATCTTAATAATAATTCGTTTTCCATAATCTCAGTTTCAAAGTTTCACATTGCTACTGTGAGTTGTGAGTTGTCAATAGTGAGCACCTCACGCATCTTTCAGCTTTAGCGCTATGTCACATAAAATTCATCTCTTGACGAAATCAAATGCCACACTACATCATTGACTTCTTGCCATTCTATCAATCATTCACAACTCACCATTCAATCCACCTGCATTTGCAGAGCAGGCTGCATATTGAAAATATTTACTTGCTTAGGTACACCCTGTTCATCATAACGTAACAGTACCAGTTGCGCTACTTCAAATGCCGCATGAAAACTGCGATGCGCATAATCCATAATGGCTTTCTCATACACATCTTCCGAAATGCGTTTAGCAAGGTTCATGTGTGGCCTGCTGGTCAGGAACATCGGCGGACACCCGTTGTCACTGATATACTGGCTCACTACTTCCATTTGCTTTGCTAATAAACGGAATGCCTCTTCCGGCTGTACCCTCAGGTAAATACTATGCGGCGGAAATCCTCCATAGTTATTAAGCGCCGCAGTAAAAGAAGGCTGTGTGCTTATGATGCGATGCATCCACCGGATGATCGTGTCTTCCATTTCTTCCTTTGCGGTAAAGCTGGCTATTGTTATATACGGCGTTTCTTTTATTGCTGCTTTCTCCTTGTACTTATCATAAAATGCCTGCTTCTCACCCATCACCAATTCTGCTACTTCAGTGCCCGGCAGCACGGCCAGTATATACTCAAATTTGCCTTCTGTTACCCTTGTTTGAAGTTGGTTCCTTTCTATGCCTGTTTCCATAAACAAAATTTTTTCAGACAATAAATTTAGCATAAAATTGCTAAATAATTTAGCCATTCGAAAATTAAATTTTATGCAGGAAGAAACTTTTTATGGGGCGGCCTATCATGGCTCGAAAGATTTTTCGCAATGGGACGTTCCGACAGCTAACGCAACCGGCTTTGGGGCCGCTGCAGACGATTATATGGAAAGAGGCATAGACCTTAATGAACAATTGATACTGAATAAGCCGGCTACATTCTTTTTCCGAATGAACGGGGATGCCATGAACGGTGCGGGCATCCATGCCGGCGATATATTAATTGTAGACCGTAGCCTGAAAGCAGCCAATAGTAAAATAATTGTAGCCGCAGTAAACGGCGATCTCGTTGTACGACGATTACAGCAAACAATGAACCGGATCACGCTCATTGCTGAGAACAACCGTTTTGCCAATATGGAGTTAGGAGAATTTACAGACTACAGGGCGTGGGGTGTGGTTACTTGTGTGATACATGTACTGGAGAAAGCTTTGCAGAAATAATGTGTAATTGTTCAATGGTTGTATTGTCGGATTGCTTTATTCTAAAATGTTTAACAATAAAACCATTGAGCAATTGAACAATACAACCTTTTTAAAAAATATTTCCTCATCCAAATACTATCATCATGAAAGCCATCGTTGATTGTAACAGTTTTTATTGCTCATGCGAAAGAGTCTTCCGCCCGGACTTGTGGAAGAAGCCTGTTGTTGTACTGAGCAATAATGACGGATGCATTGTATCGCGGAGCGATGAGGCTAAACAATTAGGTGTGGAAATGGCGGGGCCTTTTTTCCAGGCAAAGCCACTGATCGATAAATATAATGTAGCCACTTTCTCTTCCAACTATAATCTATATGGTGACATGAGCTGGCGCGTAATGGAAACATTGCGTGCAGTTGCCGGCGGCAAGGACAAGGTTGAGGTGTACTCCGTAGACGAGGCATTCATAGACCTGAAGCATGTGCCTGCGGCAAACATTCCTATGGTTGCAAAAGACCTGAAGCTGGTGACAGAGGAATGGACGGGCATACAGGTATCTGTAGGTGTGGCCCCGACAAAGGTTTTAGCGAAGGTTGCCAACAACCTGGCGAAGAAGGATAAGCTGGCAACCAATTGCATACTGGTATTGGATACCGAGGAAAAAATTAACGCGGCGCTACAGCAAACACCGGTATTGTCTGTATGGGGCGTGGGCAGGCGCAGTGCAATGAAGCTGCGGGACTACAATGTATTTACTGCGTACGATCTGAAGCAGTTAAAACCGGAATGGGTGAAAAAATACCTGGGTGGTGTGGTTGGTACCAGGTTATTAAAGGAGCTGAATGGAGAGGAAGCCATTGTAATGGAGGATGAACTGGAGGTAAAAAAAATGATTGCTACTACACGGATGTTCGGCGCCCCTGTGCATCGGATAGAAGACGTGAAAGAGGCCGTTGCAACCTATGTTTCGCGATGCGCAGAGAAACTGCGCCGGCAAAGAAGTGCCGCCGGGGCTATTAGTGTATTTGTTGTACCAAGGGAACCGCGTAATACGCAAACGCATTATCATCACGGACCTATGGTCAGCGATTATGCTGTACTATCGAGAGCTACTTCTTTTTCCAACGAACTGATCGTGCCTGCATTAAAGCTGGTGGACCGCATTTTTGAACACGGCAAATCATACAAGAAGGCGGGTGTAATTGTAAGTCACCTGATACCTGAAGATGCCGTGCAGGGAGATTTGTTTGTACCTGGAGAAAAAACACACAACAAAGCCTTGATGCAGATGATGGACAATATCAACTTTAGTATGCGTGATGACATACTAAAGTTTGCGGCAGCAGGCACAACACGTAACTGGAAAATGCGGCAGGAATACAGGAGTAACAGGTACACAACAAGGTGGGAGGAATTGTATGATATATCGTGAATCGTGAGACGGGAATTGTGAGTGGTGAATAGGTGAATTGTCAATAGTGAGTGGTGAAACTTGCGTGGCTTTTTAACGTTTGCCAGGCTCCTGCAGGTAGGTGATAGTCGTTGGAGTCAGTAGTCAAAAGAGTCAGGCCATAAACCCTGGTGTTTTCTTGGTGGCATCGTGTTTTGGTGGCATTCTCAATTGCTGATTCACGTTTCACGATATACTGGCGGTAGCAATTAAACAATCTGACCATTCAACAATTTCACTACTCCTCCAATATTCCTCGAAACTATGTTGATCTTTTAAAATATCTCTAAAGTTGTGTTTTTGTGAATACTCACAGGAGCAGTTTTAGCAAAAAATATTTATTTTACCCAACCTCAAATCGCAACTAAATGGCAAAGCCCTTTTCCGGGCAGTTATCCGCGGAGCGGAAAATTGCTTTTGAAAGATTAGGCATCCCTTCTACTAACAGGCTTATTCTCACGCTGGATGGTGGCGGTATGCGTGGCATACTAACCATTCAACTACTGAAGCAACTGGAAGCAGTTGCAGGTATTCCTTGTTATCAATTATTTGATATGGTAGCCGGCACTTCTACAGGGGGTATTATTGCCGGACTGATCGTAACAGGACACTCTGCCGCTGAAATAGAAAAAATGTATGAGGAACTGGTGGCCCAAGTATTTGAGCATCGTATGTTTGGCGCCCGGTTTATTAATCCTCCTGCGTACACAAAAGCTCATTATAGAAAACTATTGCGGGATGTAGTGGGTGATCTTACTATACAACAGGCATGCGAGCGTACGCAAACAGACCTGCTGATCACTGCAAAGGATATGAGCGCAGCGGAAGAAACATTCTTTACCTGCTTTTGCGATGACAATGCGCAGTATTCGGGCACGTATAAAGATGTATTGCTTCGCGCTGTAATGGAAGCAACAATGTCTGCCCCTACTTACTTCTACCCGTTAGAGCGGTTTGTAGATGGTGGCACGACTACTTACAACAACCCAAGCCTGGCTGCACTGATGGAAGCTGTGTCTTACAGCCGGACTGACAAGGACTTTACTAAAAGCGATTACCAGCTTACTCATATTACCTTATTCAGCTTTGGCACCGGCGTAGCACGGCAATTCATCAAGCCGGAAAGTACGGTTGATCTTAAAGGCATTGATTTAAAGTTCTGGCTAAACTGGCTGATGACAGAAACAGGCCAGGATGCCAGTGCGATGCAGATAGACACATTGCGCTCTCCTATGTTTACACCGCTGGTTGATTACAGGCGTTTTCAAATTTCATTAGACCCGGAGGCAATTAAAAAACTACCGAATATCGATGGATTAAATGAAAAGAAATATGGCAGCAAATGGCTGCATGACCTTACAGAGGAGGTATTGAGGAACATAGATATGGCGGACATTTCACGTTTTGACCTGATGCGACTGATCGGGCAGCAGATGGCTACGTTTATAATGGATTCAGGAAATGGCTTCAAAGCTGACCTTGTATATGAAAAGAGAAGACGTGATATTCTTGTAACAGCTTTCGGAGATATTGTACGTATCAAAAAACAAATGAGCACCGTAGAGTGGCTGGATGAGTTTATTGCGTAGCAAATTATTGAATTGTTTAATGGTTATATTGTTTATTGAATACAATAAAAGAAATGCCTGCTTTAATAAAGCAGGCATTTCTTTTATGAATGCACACAAATAGTTGCAAAATCCTGGCAGGTCTTTGAGACCTGTCAGGATGATAACGTCTTCGCCCTGGTTCGTGTCTTCACGAACCAGCTACCGACCGGCGCGTGAGGACACGAGCCGGGGCATGCATATAACAATTCAACAATAAAACAATTTATCTATTAAACACTTCAACCATTATCCTTAATCATCGTCATCTTTTCCTTCTTTCACTTTTACAAAAGCGGCCCTGTTAGGGGAAGGCACAATAGCATGCTCACCTTTCACCGCTTTCCAGATCACTTCTGTGAACAGGAGGTCGGGGATCTTATCTTCTTTAGAAAAGTCAAACTTCTCGCTCATTTTCTGCCATGCATTTACTGCTTCATTCTTCTGGTTTATATCTACTCGCAATGGCAATGATGTGAAGGCCATCATGTTAGGTATTGTATCAAAACAGCGCCACATGGGTTCTGCGGCAGCATCATATTGTGTCATTGGCGGCAGCCCTAAAATCAATTCGATTGTACGTAACATAGAGGAGGTTGAGTACATTGTATGGTCTACGTGATGACGTTTTACATAGCCGCCTGCAATGTAGGCCGTGGTTCTATGTGCATCTACGTGATCGGGGCCATTTTGTGCATCATCTTCAATAATAAAGACAACACTTTCTTTCCATACAGGGCTTTTGCTCAGGTATTCTATGAACATACCTACAGCCAGGTCGTTGTCTGCTACATGTGCATAAGGCGTAGGACGTCCTTTTTTCAGTCCTTCTGTGTGGTCATTACCAAAACGCACCGTATTGAACTGCGGCAACGCATTTACTGCAAGCAATGAATCGAAATCATGTTTCCATTGTCCGAAACGTACCGTATCTCTTGTACCTAAATCCCATCCTGTATAAGAGGTACAGATATGCCCTTTGAGTGTAGGAATATTGGGTTTACCGCCATCTGCAAACTCACCATAGCTGCGATAGGAAACACCTGCACGCTTACAATTATCCCAGATAAAGCCGCCTTTGTTATTTGCTATTTCCCTGTTACCTTCTGCTGAATAGGTTCCACCTCTGCCACCATAGCTGGTAGGCCATGTTTTTTCCAGGTAATCTGTTGCGTAAGCCCCCATACTCCAGTTATGCCCATCTGCACTTACTTCGCCATCACAATAAAAATTATCCAGCAGTACAAACTCTTTTACTAATGCATGCTGATTGGGTGTAATGTTTTCACCAAACAGTACAAGGCTGCTATCGCCATTGCCTCCTTTTACATCGCCTAGTACCTGGTCGTACGTCCTGTTTTCTTTGATAATATAAAAAACATGTTTTACAGGAGACACAGCTCCTACTTTGGAAGGAACCGGGTTGTTGGCAATAACGCCAGGTGCAACTGTCTCTTTCTCTTTTGTATAAGGTGTGTTACTATAAACAACACGGGAATAAAGCCCCAATGTTTTATCGCCAGGCTCATCTATAATACTTAATGTACCTTTAAAAAGACCTGCAATGTATTGTACATCCTTTGGCCTGTTCGCATCACCGGCCTGGTAATTTACTTTTTGCTTACCGGCTACAGGGTTAGGTCCGTAAGGGTTTGCCATAGAAGAAAAGCCCTTTCCGTTTGCCACCCACAATTTTTTGCCGATCACCTTTACATTTGTGGGATACCAGCCAACAGGTATAAAGCCTTTTGACCTGCTTTTGCCAGGTACGCTTACATCAAACACAGCTACGCAGTTGTTATCTGCATTTGCGATATAGAGCGTTTTATTATTCTCACTTAATGCCACACCATTAGAGGTAGAACCAGACGGCGCATTTGGATACAATGCAGCATTCAATGTTTCTATTACTTTACCGGCCTGTACATCTATAAGAGAAACACTGTTGTCGTTTGCATTTGCAACGTATAAGTAGCGCCCGTTTTTTGAAAGGCACATATCATTGGGATTGTCACCTACAGCTATTTCGCCGGAGAGGCTTGCAGTAGCAGTATTATACAGCAGCACTTTATCGCAACCCCAGCAGGTAATGAACAGTGTTTTTTTATCTGCAGATAGCAGGCAGGTGTATGCTTCAGCATTTAACTGTACCTGTTGTTTGATCTCTTTAGTAACCAGGTCAAAGACATACAATTTATTATCTTCCTTGGTTACTACATATAAGAGGTTCTTTTCATCATCTATATCCAGGCCGGACGGACCGATCTTTACAGGCCATTTTTTACCTAATAAGAAAGAGTCTGCTACAGCCAGTTTACCGTTCTGTACAGCATACTTGATAATCCGGTTGTCGTTGCCTCCGGCAGCATACAGGAATTTTTCGTCTGCACTAAACTTTAACCCAAACCAAGATTTGGGAATGATCATGCTGTCCAGCAGACGTTCGTTCTTTACATCTATCAGTTGTATGGACTGCACACTCTGCCCGTTGTTGGTAACGGCAGCCAGCTTTTTAGACCTGGACACTACAAGGTTCAGCGGCAGATCGCCTAGCGGCAGGCTTTTACCTACAGGGGTAAGGCTCCAGCCGTTGGGCAGATGAACCCTTTTAGATTCAATCTGTTGAATGTCTTGTGCGTAAAGGGATTGTACACTACAGGCAATGGAGACTGCCAGTAAGATTTTTCTCATCTCGTAGTTATATTTAAGTGGTCAAAGGTACATTTACAGGTGATGGCTGTTACCGGGATAACAATGAATTAATATACTTAATAATAGCTGAACCAGGCTCAATCTCTCTTTTTTTAAAAAAAGTTGGGTTTTCTTAAAATATAACGGCTGCTCATCCGTCTACCTATACAAATGAGTGGCGCGCTTAGTGTATATAAAAACGTGGCAGATAAATCCAAACGTAATATCACCCAGGTAATTAATGCTTATAGCAAGCGTTTGCTTGGCTTTATACGCAAGCGTGTTTCCAATGAGGCGGACGCGGAAGACATACTGCAGGATGTTTTTTTCCAATTCGTTGACAATTCACAACCTATAGAACAACTTACCGCATGGCTGTTTACGGTGGCGCGCAACCGTATTACAGACAGCCAGCGAAAACAAAAACCTGACTTGCTGGAAGATACGCTGGGAACGGGTGAGGAAGATGGCAGCCTGGCATGGACAGAGCTGTTGCTGGATAATGAGGCGGACCCGGAATCACAGTACTTACGTTCACTGATCTGGGAGGAGCTGGACAGGGCATTAAATGAATTGCCGGAGGAGCAAAGACAGGTATTTGTATGGAATGAACTGGAAAACATACCATTTAAAGAGATTGCCGAAAAAACCGGTGTAGCTATAAACACATTAATATCCCGGAAGCGTTATGCAGTCTTGCATTTGAGAGAACGGCTGCAAACGCTGAGGGATGAACTGATCAATTATTAAAAACTATATTATGCAAAGAGGAAGAATTGTTGGGAAGGTGGCGAAGATCGTACTAATAGTGGCGGTAGTATTTACCCTGCTTACGTTTATTGTAATGAACCTATGGAACTGTGTGTTAACGGCTGCGGTGCAAAGTGTAAACCCGATCACATTCTGGCAGGCTGCGGGCCTATTGATCTTAAGCAAGATTTTATTCGGAGGATTTAGTCGTGGTGGTGGTTGGAAAGATAAAAGGGATATGAAGAGAAAACTGAGAGAAAAATGGCAAACAATGTCGCCTGAAGAAAGGGAAAGATTTAAAGCACAGATGAAAGACCGTTGTGGCCGCTGGGGCAGGCGTGATGATTTTTTTGAAGAAGAGAAAAAAGGTGATGAACAGGTAGGATAATTCGAAGTGCGGGTATTAACCAGAGGCCTAATGAAAGATGATATATAATGCACTTGAGAAAGCTATAGGCATAAACAATTAACCAATTCAACTATTAAAACTGGCTTTATGGAAATACTGATTTTTAAAACAAACCTGGTTGATAAAAAACATGTTACTAAAGCGCGTGCATACCTGAAAACACTACAGGGCATTCTGAAATGGAATGTGGACTTGCATGATATAGATAAGGTGTTGCGCATAGAGGCGGAACAACTGTCTCCGCAAACAGTAGAACTGGCACTAACACAGGCGGGCTATTATTGTAAGGAACTGGAATAGGGGAAACGTGAATCGGCAATCGTGAATGGGCGGCATTGTTTAATCGCTATATGATTATATTGTTGTGCTGTCGGTTTGTGGAAGTAATCACAACTATATAACTATCGCAAAGCGGCTATTGCCGACTCACGAGCATTGTTTTCAGCTACGCTTTATATGAAATAAAAAATTATTCTTCGAGGGTTACGTTCTATAGGGTTTGAGAATAAACATTTGACGTGAAAAACTAAAACCAAACCTCATGAGCATCATTGACAACATCGCAAAAAGAGTACTGCGGAAAGGAACCGTAATAGAGAAGAGAAAAATTGCCGGAGACACATACCACCTCATGCTAATGAGTGAAGAGCTGAAAGACCTGCCTTACGCTCCGGGAGAACAAGTAAAAGTATATATAGGCGCGGATAATGACTTATCTTTTTCTGACAAGATGCGTACATATTCTATCTGGAATTATGAGCCGGACAACGGCGTTATAGATTTAGCTATTTCTACTTTTTCTAACGGACCGGGTGCAGAATGGGTAAAGAACATCAGGGAGTGTGATGTTGTATATTTCGGGGGCATGAAGGGTAAGCGACAGATAGACGATTCTGCAGATTATTACATTCTTGTGGGAGACGTTTCTTCTTTACCGCATTTATATGAGCTAAACCGTCATTTGTCTGCGAACAAGAAGGTGTACAGCTTTATTCACTCAGAATTTCACGAGGATTTCTTTACAGATGTAGATGGCAGCACACCGCTCTCATTCTACACCATGCAATCCGCAGATTGCCCTGTTAAACTGATGAAAGCGATACACGGAATCATTGAAAGGGAACAAGGCAGAGGCGTGGCTTATTTGGAAGGAGAAGCGGAGGTTTGTATTGCTATCCATCATTATCTCAAAAAGCATGAACAGTGGCAGAGTAAGCAAATACATACGAAGCCATTTTGGAGCCAAGGGAAGAAGGGGTTGGATTAATTAGACGTGAAACGTGAGCCGCTAATCGTGAATAGGAGGTATTGTTTAATTGCTATACTGTTATATTGTTATACTGCCGCTTTGTGGAATGATCACAACAACGTAACCAGTACAAGGTCTCATTGACGATTAGCGATTCACGTCTCACGTTAAAAGAAAAAGCCGTGCAATGCACGGCTTTTTCTTTTAATACCTTAACGCTCCGCGGTAATGCTTGTCGTATCCTCTCCTATCATCTTTGTAATAACCTCTTCCTCTCCTGTCATCACGATAGTCACATCTTCTTCCGTAACCATAACCATCCTGGTACACTACAACCGGCCTTGGCTGTACCACTACTACTCTGCGTGGAGGTGGTGGACAAGGTGGCTGTTCATATACTATTACACGTCTTGGAGGTGGCGGTGGTGCATACACTACAGGAGTACCAATACCCACATTCACATTTACCCTAACCTGGGCGTTCAATTTTTGTGTTAGCGCTGTTGCGGCTAGCACAACAGCAACTATGAATGCTTTTTTCATGCGGCATCAAGTTTCCATATGGAATTCCAAACTTGTGCCATATTTGATTTAGCTTTTGTTAAAGGTTTCACGCAAAGGCACAAAGTATCGCAAAGCACGCAAAGAAAAAGCCCGGCATATTGCCGGGCTTTTATTATCTACTTTGTACCTGGTATTTCGTTCTTCGTACTTGATTAGTTTCCTAACCCACCGCCTTGTGAACCTACGCGTTTGCCTTCCTCATCAGCAGCAGTTTTACGCTGGCGTGCAGCTTTTACCTGGTTGCTACCGAAGCGGTATGTGAAGTTCAGTTTGAACAAGCGGCTTTCCCATCCACCATTTGCATTGATATATTGTCCTGCAAAATCACTTGTCGCTTTCCAGCGCATGGTCAGGAAGATATCGCTTACAGATGCTTTGATATTTGCTTTGCCTTTCAGGATTGACTTTTGTACACCTGCATCCATGCTCCACATTGCTTTGCTTTTGAACGTACCCTGCCAGATAGAAGGTGAGGTATAGAAGCCACTGATCTCGCCTGTTACCGTTTTAGACAGTTTGAAAGAGTTCTGTGCATAGATGTTCACATTGAAGGCATCTACATTTACCTGCCTGCCCGGGCCGAAGTTTGCGCTATAGTGGGAATAGTTAGAGTTTACGTTGAAGAAACCACTATACCATTTTATTTGTACCGGCGCACTGATATTTAAGCTAACCACATCCTGGTTTGCCAGATTTTTCTTAGAGATAAATGACTGGTTTTTACCCGCTGTATCTACTAATTGAGCAAACACATCGCTTACGTGGCTATAGTTCAATGTAGTTGTAAGGAAGTATTTGTACATGTGCGTCAAGCCAATGCTGTTTGTGTATTGTGGCTTTAACTCAGTGTTACCTCTCTGGAAAGTGTATTTATCCAACTGGAACTCAAATGGATTCAGATCCTGGTAAGCCGGTCTGTCTATACGCCTGCTATAGGTAACTGTCCATTGGCTTTTTACATTCTTGTTGAATGTGATGGCTGCACTAGGGAACAGGTCTGTATAGTTACGTTTGAAAGAGGAGTCAAAAGGCACCCACTGGCTGCCAGCTTGTTTATAGCCGGTAGATTTACCTTCTGCATTTGTATTTTCAACACGCAAACCTACCTGTACCATAAAGCCTTTGAACTGGCGGTTATAGTTTGCATAAGCAGCATTGATGTTTTCTTTATAGTCAAACTTGTTGCTGCGTGATGTGTCTTTGAACTTACCATTGTCAAACACGTTGAAACGCTGGAAATCGTTATCACTGTTTGTGTATGATGTTTTAAAGCCTAAACCTAAACGGCCTTTCTTAAAATTCTGCTCATAATCACCTTTCAGTGAGTAGATGTCAATATCTGCCGGCGCCAACATGTTGTACACGGTTTTATCCAGCAATACATCTGAGGGGTTCAATGTAAGGTTTGGCTGTAACTGGTTTGACCTGATCCTGTACCAGCCATAGTCCGCATCTATATTCAACTCATGGCCTGATGTATCGGCAAAACGGTAATTCAGGTTAGGATTGATATTTTTACGGTTACCATCTATTTCGTTGTTCGCCAGATTCTTCTTTACATAAGCATTTGTTGGAATATAGCTTATGTAAGTGTTACTGTTCATTTGGGTATTGCTCTCGCCAATATTGCCATTCACCATTACGCCAAATGTGCTGAACCTTGTAGCATAGTAGTCCATACCTGCTTTAAAGTTGTGGCTCTGGCTATTGGTAGTCATTACAGAGTGCTGGTCAAATGCCGTGTCACTCATTGTCCTGTACAGGTTAATGAAGTTTTCGTTCCGGCTGTTGTTGTAGTTGTAATTACCAAACAGGTTCACTTTTTTATCCCTGTGGTTGATCGCTCCGCCAACATTGTATTTAGCATAAGTACCAATGTTGTATCCGCCGGTGAGAGAACCGTTGGTTCCAAAAGCTTTATTCTTTTTTAAACGGATGTTGATGATACCTGCATTACCAGCCGCATCATATTTTGCAGAAGGATTGGTAATGATCTCGATCGCTTCGATCTGGTTTGATTGTAATGTTTTCAGGTATTCACTAAGGTCTTTACCAGACAAAGGAGATGGCTTGCCATCTATATATACCTGTACGCCGTTTTTACCGGCTACGCTCAGGTTATCATCTTTGTCTACCATTACACCCGGAGATTTGCGCAGTAGTTCCAATGCATCGTTTCCTACAGCGTTAATGCTGTTTTCCACGTTTACAATTGTTTTGTCTGCTTTTACTTCCACCATTGGTTTTTTTGCAGTAACCACCACACCTTTCAGGTCTGCTGAAGGTTTGTTGATCACTGTCAATGGTAATTCTACCGGCTTAGTCGTTACTTCAAAAGGGGCTGAATAAGATTTCAGGTATCCTACAAAAGATACTTCGAGGATGTATTTGCCAGCTTTTACAGTTTTGAAGATGAAGTGCCCTTCTTTATCAGTTACGTTGTATTTCGCTACAGAAGAGTCTTTTACGTTTAATAAAGAAACGGTTGCGTTAGCTACGGGCTTTGCGTCTGCGTCATTTACCAGCCCGGAAACCTGCTGTGCATTTACAGTCCACGCGCAGCAAAGCAGCAGGATTACAAGGGTTACTATTTTTCTCATAACAAATAATTTGCTCTATTGGTATGCAAAGGTGTCATAACATTACACGCGAGTAAAACTTCATTACACCAGCGGTGATTAAGCAATTATGAATGGTTCTGAGAGGAGAAGTGGCGGAAATCGTGTTTGCACATGAAATAGCAGTAGGAGAATAAAAAATGAATATGTTTCAGTATCTCAAATTAGAGAGATTGTCTGATTGTTGGAATGTATTGCACTTATGACTATCACTTTTACAAGGAGCTAATTACACAAATGTTCTTTTATAGATTAGATATAGCATTTTTGTCAACGCACAACCCCATTCACAAAAAAACAGCGGCAAGCTGTATTTGTTTATTACATCTTGCCGCTGCTGTTATACTACAAAAATCAACTACCTACTGCATGTATTTCCGATATAACTGGAACAATACTTTTTTATCTTCTTCATTCAGCACTTTACTGGTGTCCTGTTGCATAAAGTGGCGTTTGAATGAACGGATGGTTGCAGATGTATCTCTTACATCATAACCAACTATGCGCAATGCTTCTATGCTATTGAAGTTCTCAGGCACAGCAACATTTGTAGTATCGTTGTACCAAAGACCAAATCCTTTATCCGCTAAGGTCTTCCACGGGAATGTTACATTCGGATCATTTTTACGGGTAGGCGCTATATCAGCATGCCCGATAAAATTTGCTGCCGGTATGCCGTAGGATTTTTTCAGTCCTGAAAGCAGGTGCAGGAGGCTATTAATTTGCTCATCCGTAAATTTTTCAAATCCATTGTTATCTATTTCTATTCCTATGGATACGGAGTTTATATCTGTTACGTTGCCCCAGCGGCTATTACCAGCCTGCCATGCACGCAGATAATCATTCAGCATGTGGTGTACTGTTCCATCTTTACAGATCACATAGTGTGCGCTTACCTGGCTGTGTGTAACAGTAAATGTTTTTAATGTCTGCTCACAACTATTCTGCGCCGTATGATGTATGATCACAAAATTGGGCTTGCGCATATTGAAGTTGGTTGTACCAACCCACTGCGCCGCCGCCGGCACTGAATCAAAATTGTTTGGCACTGGCGTAGCGCCAATTGTTTTAGCTATATCTTTTGCCTGTGTCTTATACATCTTGTTAGTAGTTGCATAAGGGCCGTGCGAGCAACCGTATAAAACGGCGAGGCTTGCTACGAGCACAAGGCTTGTTTGTAGTATTTTCTTCATAATACCGCAATTTAACGACAGAAAACCGCAAGCAACCTATCCCAATATATATTTTTCTTTTATGCATGTGCGGCGTAACTTTCTATCCCAAAACTCCGGTTAACCCCGGCCCTTAAATCAAAACGAATGTCGCCCTTAAAAACAAAGCTTTACGCAGTCTTGTGCTGCGCGCTGCTTATGGTATGTGCATCCCCTTCATTTGCGCAACACATTCAAAATGCCCGGATGTACCCTACCCCCAAACCCCAACCTCCACCTGTAAAAGATTCAGCACAACCTGCCCCGGTAAAAGAAGCTAGTGAAATCAGCAAACTGGAAGATTGCAAGCTGCCTGAGGAAATGGTTTTTCGTATTAAACAAATGGGACCCAAAGAAATGTCGGAATTAAAAGAGGAGTTTCAAAGCAATATCCTTGAAGAAGATGAAGAGTTTACCGTAACAGTAAAGTTGCGTTTTATAGATGACCATATTTTCGGCTACATCAAACAGGCGCCGATCAATTATTCCAATCTTGCGCAGATCAGCAATAAGCGGATCTTTATCCCTATAGAGTGGTGTTGTGCAGCGAACCCCACGCACCCACAGCACTGTGTATCTACACTAAAGGAGGTACAGGCATACTCAACAACTCAGCAATGCGCTGGCTGGAAACAAAAGGATGATGGCAGTAGTATTTTTGCCAAACCTGAACTACCCGAAAAGGGCAGGAAAGGCCGGAAGAAAAAAGTAATTACGGGAGAGACGAAGGAGCAGCAGTAGTTTGTTGCGTGAGTCGTGAGTCGACAATCGTGAATAAAAGCCACTGCAATTACATAAGCCCATTCACGGCTCCCGTTTCACGATTCACGTAAATCACCTTAAAGTTTCATTACAATGCCCTTTCTAAGGTGCAGCATATCGGCAGTATGTGTTAATTTCACACCCTGACGATTGCCTGTCAGCATTATTACCTGGGTAACCAGCTTAATAGATTCGCCGATGACAGCAGAACAACAACGACTGAAAGTAAACGCCAATAAGAAAGTACCGTTAGAGCAGTGGGGCCCATACATATCAGAACGCCAATGGGGCACTGTTCGTGAAGACTACAGCGAAAATGGAGATGCATGGAATTATTTTCCTTTTAGCCATTCGCACTGCCGTGCATACAGATGGGGAGAAGATGGCATAGGCGGCATTTCCGACTTTTTCCAAAACCTTTGTTTTTCCGTTGCATTGTGGAACGGGAAGGATGCCATACTAAAAGAACGCCTTTTTGGCTTAGGTAACTATGAGGGCAACCATGGTGAGGATGTAAAGGAACTTTATTACTACCTGGATAATATACCGACGCACTATTATATGCAGATGCTGTATAAGTATCCGCAACAGGCTTTCCCTTATCAAAACCTGGTGGAAAAAAACAGGAGCCGCTCTAAAGAGGAACCTGAATTTGAAATACTGGACACAGGTGTTTTCAACGACAATAAATATTTCGATGTCTATATCACATATGCAAAGTATAACAAACGTGATATAGGTGTAAAAATAGAGATCGTAAATCGTGGCAAAACTGCTGCGCCAATTACGGTGCTGCCTACACTTTGGTTTTATAACCGCTGGCAATATGGTGGACTTGAAAAAAGGCCAGAGATCACTCGCATCGACAATTGTACAGTAAAAGCAACCCACGAGCGCCTGGGCAATTATTACCTCTACTTCCAGGAACCATCAACCCAGTTATTTACAGAAAATGAAACTAACCTGGAGAAGGTGCAGGGCATTCCGAATAAAACGCCTTTTACCAAGGACGCGTTTAATGAGGTGATCATTAACCAAAAGAATGTAACAGAGATCTCTAAAAAGACAAGCGGTACCAAGTTTGCGCCGGTATATAAATACAGGATTGAGAGCGGTAAGTCAAAAACCATTTACCTGCGTTTATCAGACGTGCTGATCGAGCAACCTTTTGCAGGTGGGGCAGACAATATTTTTGTGCATCGTAAGAAGGAGGCCGATGAATTTTATGATTCTGTGTTGCCTAAAAATATGCCTGCAGATTATAAGCTGATACAGCGGCAGGCGCTTGCAGGTTTATTGTGGAGCAAGCAATGTTATCATTTCGATATAGAAAGATGGCTGAACCAAAGCGATGGTATTACGCCGCCAAGCGAACAGCGTAAACACGGCCGCAACCACGAATGGCAGCACCTGAAGAACCAGGACATTATACTAATGCCTGATAAATGGGAATACCCCTGGTATGCTGCATGGGACCTGGCTTTCCATTGCATACCGATGGCGATGATAGACCCATCTTTTGCCAAACATCAGCTAATACTGATCATGCGGGAGTGGTATATGAAGCCAGATGGCCAGTTGCCTGCTTATGAGTGGAACTTCAGCGATGTAAATCCGCCAGTGCATGCATGGGCTGCGCTACAGGTGTACAACATTGAGAAGCAAAAGAATAATGGTCATGGAGATGTGGCTTTCTTAAAAAGGATCTTCTCCAAACTTATTATCAATTTCACCTGGTGGATCAACCGTAAGGACCCGAATGGTAATAACATCTTTGAAGGGGGGTTCCTTGGCCTGGATAATATTGGTGTATTCAACAGAAGCATACAGTTGCATGGGCAAATGGAGCTGGAGCAGGCTGATGGCACAAGCTGGATGGGGATGTACGCGCTGAACCTGATGGATATAGCCATTGAGATCGCGTTGCATGATGATGCATTTGAAGATACTGCAACTAAGTTCTTTGAGCACTTTGTACTGATCGCTGAGGCATTGAATGAAATGGGGTTGTGGAATGATGATGACAAATTTTTCTATGACATGCTGGTTTCCCCTAACAGTAAACCAACACAGTTGCGTATTCAATCTATTGTAGGATTAACTTCTTTATTCGCAGCATCGATCATAGAAGAGCATGTGTTTCAAAAACTGGAAGACTTTACAAAACGTGTAACCTGGTTTGAACGTTACCGTTTAAAAAATGGCAAATTCTGGCCTAATGAGGAACGCGCAGAAGGTGAAAGGATATTGTTATCTCTCGTAAAAAAAGACAGACTAGTTGCTTTGCTGACGCGCTTACTGAGTGAGACAGAGTTCTTATCAGAAGGAGGCATACGTGCCCTTTCTAAATACCATGAAAAAAATCCTTATTCAGTAACCATAGATGGCACTGAGTATTCTATTCAATATGATCCGGGTGACTCTACTTCCAATTTCTTTGGGGGTAACAGTAACTGGCGTGGCCCGGTGTGGATGCCGATCAACTACCTGATTATACAATCCATCAGGAAATATGGCGAGTTTTATAATGGTAGCCTTACAATAGAATACCCTACAGGGTCCGGTAAGTTTATGGAACTGCTGGACATTGCGGATGAGTTGACAAAGCGTGTGGTAAGTCTGTTTGAAAAGGATAAAAATGGCAACAGGAAAACCCATGGTGTTTACAATTGGTTTTACCAGCAACCGGGCAATGAACAGCTTTTGTTATTCTATGAATACTTTCATGGAGATAATGGCAGTGGATTGGGCGCAAGCCACCAGACAGGGTGGACAGCATTGGTTGCACAACTGCTTAACGAGATGGTGGGTGAACAGCCTGCGGTGATTAAGCCAGAGACTTTGCATCAGAAGCATGAAGGCGACTGGTGGGGAGAGTAGGAATATCGAACAAGGAATATAGAACGAAGAATAATGTACAATGTTCAACGCTCAATATTCAATGCTCATTGAAAGTTGAGCGTTGAACATTGAGCGTTTTTTATTCTCAATTCGAAATTCCTTGTTCCTTGTTCTATATTTCTAGAAGTCTACACCAAGTGCGAAGTACCACATTGGTTTGCCTCTGAATACGCCATTCATAGGCCATGCAGTATCTAACTTAAGGAAGTAACCTAAGAGTGTACTACGTACGCCAAAGCCATAACCGCCGGCAAAAGGCCCGATACCACCGGCACGTATTTTAGCTGTGATCAATGGAGGTGCGCCGTTATCTACATACGTTTCTGTTGGCCTTTCCATATTCTTCAGGGAACCTGCCCATGCTGTACCAAAGTCAAAGAACTGGATTACCTGGAAGTTCCTGATAAACGCATTGTTGATTGGTTTATTGAAGAAGGTCGTGAATATCGGCAATCGCACTTCACTGTTAATCACCATCGCATTGTTACCATTTGCCAGGTTTTGCTTATAACCACGCATATTTACAGCGAGTGACTGGAACGCATAGTTCTGCGAAGGGTCAGGCTTGTTATACGTATAGAACTGGTTTTGTCCTACGCCTACCCATCCATCTACACCGCCCAGGTAGTAGATCATTTTCTGATCACCAAATGAGAAGTCACCGGCAGCTCTTACCGCCCATATTAGGTTGCGGTAAATTTTCAGGTAATGCCGTGCATCAAAGCCGATATTGAATATTTTTTTGCCTTTGGCGTTAGCTCCATTTTCCATTGGCATAGTCAGCTCTGCATATATTTTATAACGCAGGCCATTCCAGATATTCTGTGTTGGATTGATCGTATTGTCATGCACATACTCCAGACGTGTGATCAAAGTCTTTGCAGTAGAGTCCGCCATTTTCAAAGTGGTAGAATCCATTGTACCTGCATCATTTTTATATGGCCTGATCGCGCCTCTGTCTGTTCGATAACCAATCAATGCACGAACGCTTTTCACTTCATTGATAGGATAAGACAGATTCAACTGGTACAGGTTTGTGTACAGCATATTATCATATATGTTGTACGGCGCCTTAAAGAAGTTTTGATAGTTCTTCTGATTGCTGCGATAATACGTCAAGCCCCAATCAAGTCTTTTCCTGTAATTCTGGAAGGAGAAGAACACATCTTTATCGGACAGGTCTGTACCAAAACGGTATCCACCTACGAACTTAATGTCTTCAAATAAGTCACTCACGCCTACGTTAAAGGTGAAGTTGATGTCATTACCATTATTCAGTTGTATCGGCCCCGCACCACCAGCATACGGCTGGTAACGGTTTATCAGGATGTTATTGGTAATACCGGCTACAAGGTAGTCTGTGCTGAACTTGAGCTTATAGTTATAGAGACCGGCTTTTTGCAACACGCCATCATCAGGCCCCGGCACATTGGCTTGCAGTCCCGGCTGTTGCGCGTTATTGTTTGTTTTTGGAGAAGGCTTGTCTTCTTCAAATTCATTCTGGAACACATTTGTCTTAGGCTTGTCTGTTTTCTTTTCCGGTTGCTGCACTTCAGCTTTACCTTGCTTCAACCTGTCTTCCTGCAAAATGCGTTTCATATAATCCGTAGGCCTTGCATTCACATTTCTTTTGCGCAGCGCCACAGAGTCAACATTCAGCTTGTACAGAAACTTATAATCACCTTCTCTCCTCACCTCACTTACCTGTCCTTTATCTCCTGCTATACGTGTTTCCAACAGGCTGCTTTGGTAGTTGGTGATCGGGAATGTATAAGTAGAATCTTTGAACACCTGGAAGTAGCTGATGCTATCTGGTTCACTTTTTTGCCATGCGGCTAAAGTAGAGTCGATTTCTTTATTCGTTGGGTTACGTACTATTTCATCACCTATGTAATACAATGTATCCAACCCGTTTCTTGAAGTGGAGAAGAAACCAGCCCACCTGTTAGCAATACCATTCTCTTCAGACACAAAGGTGAAGTGGTTTGTATTGTACTGCATCGGGTGGCGCGCATCTGTAAATTTCATTTTTGTGAGCTGCGCTATTTGTTTGAACTCACTTTTGTTGTTCAGGTCTACCAGGAATATATTAAAGTGGTTCCTGCTAGGCAGTACTGTATCTGCATTTGGAGCATTAGGTCCCGGCCTGTTAGATGCAAAGATGATACCCGTCCTGTTAGGGAACGATACAAATGTCGGATCAAGATCGTCATACACATCATTGGTAATCTGTGTGATCTTCTCGTTGTCTATCCTATAGGTAAAGATGTCGGAGTGGCCATTTTTAACCGCGCTTAGCAAAAGGGTATTGGCATCCAGCATAAAGCCGGCATCTAATACCTGGTCAAATCCTTTTACTTCCTGTTTAAAGCGTTTTATATTAGCTACCACATCATACACAAACATGTTTAGCTTGCCTTCGCGCATGTACATGACCAATAAGCGGGAGCCTTTACCATCCCATGAGAGGATCGGGTAATTTGGATTGATATCGCCTGCATATGTGCGTACACCAAATTTCAACAGTGTATGTTCGTCGTAAGAATTGTCTACATATTTAACGCTGTAGATGCCTTTTTTAAACTGTACAACTGCGTAGGAATTATTGCGGGCATTTGGATTGGCAGCAAAACGGAAGAAGTCTTTTTTAGTTGTTTCTTCTACTACTGACAATTTTCCTTTAGGTGCATTACGACGCTGGCGCAGGTCTTTGGAATATTTATCCTGCTGATAATCCATAAAGTCGCTCAATACTTCTTTGAATTTCTTTTTGCAGATCCTTTGTGATGCGGTATTAATGTTTTTGTATAAGCGAGAAAGATAAAGGAAATAGGTAACGTTTTCTTTTTTGTATTTCTCCGCTATGTAGTTCCAGAAGGCATGGCCTGCCAGTAATGGCTTGTCAAATGCGAACTGGTAAAATTTTGTATAGTTACCGCCCATGATCACGCTTTTCAGCTCATCGTCTTTTTCCGGGCTCCACGGTTCAGCAATGTATTCTACGTAGCCATCAGTTAACCATTTAGGCAGATCCAGCAAAGCCTGGTTGCTAGCAATTTCGCCGATGTCGTCACCAAAAAGGATATTGTCAACCAGTATGCGTGCTATCCCCTCTCTCACCTGTCTGCGCAGATCATTGTGGTTGCCGTTAAAATACAAAACCACCTTATTGTTTACCAGTTTGGTCAGACCGCCGGAACTTTGCCAGTCCACAGAAAGGCCAATGTTGGTGGATTTATAATCGTCGTAATTGTTATAGATAACTAGATTGGCCCTGCGCTGCAATGAATATTCCACTGCATCCTCTATGGAAGGCAGTTCCGCCTCGGCTATCTGTGCCACGTATTTGCCAAGTTCCAAACCGCCCTGGTTGAAATATGCATTGAAGTTTTGTGTTTGATAAAACTTCCAGTTATACTTTTTATACTGTATCCGGTTTTTTCCGAATACAACCGAATTCACCTGGGCATGGATACATACGGGAAGCAATGTTGCTAGTAATAAAAAAGCAATACCAACTTTGATGCGTGTAACTTGCATATCCAATCTTTAGCTTTAGAGTTTTAAAATTAGCATAATTAACTGTAAGACAGCAAAAATACTATTATGATAAAAGTGGACATTTTTACATTCAACCCGGTTCAGGAGAATACCTATTTATTATCCAACGAAAAGGGTGATGCTATTATTATAGACCCCGGATGTATGTTTTTCGCTGAACAGGAGGAATTAAAAAATTTTATTTTAAAGGCGGGGCTGAACCCGGTGCGCCTGATGAATACCCATTGCCACTTTGATCACGTATTTGGAGCAAAATGGGCGGCAGAGACTTATAAGCTGGAAATGTACTTACACCCAGAGGAGCAAAAGATAATGGAAGGTGCAACAGCATCTGCGAAACGCTTTGGGATGGACTTCGAAAACTATGACGGGCCTTTGCATTTTCTGCAGGATAACGATACGGTCATGCTGGGTACAGATGAACTGAAGGTGATTCTTGCTCCGGGACATTCTCCCGGCAGTATTTGTTTTTATAACGAAAAACAGGGCATTCTTATCGGCGGAGATGTATTGTTCAGGAGAAGCATCGGCAGAACGGATTTTCCGTATGGAAGCCATGAGCAATTGTTGGAGAGTATCAGGACGAGGCTATTTGTTTTACCTGACGAAACGGTTGTTTATCCCGGTCACGGCCAGTCTACAACGATTGGGTATGAGAAGCGGAATAATCAGTTTTTAATTTGAAAATGAGGCGATTTGAAAATGTGAGAATTGTTTTATTGTTTAATGGCTAAATGGTTGTTTTTGAAAATAAGAGCGCCGCTTCTTCAGAAGCGGCGCTCTTATTTTCAAATTTTCATATTATTTCATTTTCAAATTGTCCGGGTAACGGCTTCAACAATTTATCCATTAAACAATAAAGCAATTTTTATTCCTCTAATTTGTTATACGCCATAATGAATACTGCCCCCAGGTTTTTGTGAGGTGGCACATAGTCGGCGAATAATTCGTTGTTTTTAAACATCTTGGAAAAATTATCCCAGAGATCAGGCCAGTTCAGGTCTTTCCCTTCCCTCATTTTCTCCACCATTACATTGATCATTGGTTGGTTGATAAGGCCACTGCCAGTCTGCTTAGACGAGATGATCTGGGAATATGGACAGGTATTGAGTACTGTATTCAGGCTTTGGTAGCCACCACAACTTCCCAATAAGATCACTTTTGCCGAAGGCGCAAGCTGCTTCAATGTACTATTCAGGTAGTAGCTGTGCCCGCGGTGGATGACCACTGTCGGGTTCAGGTTATTATCCGCCAGGTAATTATCCAGGTTCTTTTGAGCCTGCTCATCCAGGCCCTTATTTTCATCCAGCGGCCTGTTTGCATAAATGGTAATAGGCACCCCTTTGGTGGAAGAAACAGCTACCCAATCCTTTTCTCCTTTGGTACGCCAGTTGGCATTGGAAAAATTATTCAGGAAGGAATTAAAGACTGTGTTTCCGTCTTTATCTCCATAAAAGAACTGCTGAATGATGATCCTGCCGGAGGTATCTTTAAGGGATGCATTTGGCATCGTGTACACCGGTGGAATACCAAGCGCTGTAGACACATCTATATTATTCGACGGATCCATAGATAGGAATAGCGTATTGAGAATGCTGTAAATGTTCACTCCGCGTACATTATTCGATCGTTTAGCCTCTGTTAGTGATTTCTGCACTTCTTCCAGGATCAGCGTTTTTAAGTCCGGATCGGTAATGCTTGCAAATGAGTTGGCAACGTCTACGGCATCTTCCAGGCTATTGGTTCTATCAAGGCCGCGTACAAATGCGCGCATCAATATTTGTGCGTTCAGTTTATTTATGCTCTTATCCTCATTTGTAGTGTACAGTGTTTTCAGGAAGTTGTCCAGCGTATTGTAGTTGGCTGCCATTTTGATCCACTTCTTAAACTTGTCGAAGTACACGTGCATCAATAAAGTATCGCCGCGAGGCGTTTTCATCCTCTTGAATATGGCCGGGTACACACCCCTGGTATAGGATGAGGTGTATATTTCTTCCTCCTGCAATACTGCCAGGTAGTATAGCTCTTCAGGCGACAAAGGATCTAGTTTTTTGAAACGTACACGCTCGTCGCTTAGCTCATGCAAACCATTTATTTCATTAATAAACTCATCGCGACCTACCTGCTGCAATTTGTTCGTCAGTGTTTTCATCACCAGTGGCGTATCACGTGCAGCAAGTCGTCCTGCATAATTTATCTGTGTTGCCACCAGCAGTTTGTAATACTTCACATTATCCAGCATGGCAGAATCCACTTCTTCAAAAGTGCGTTTGTCTTTATAGAGATCATCCAGGAACGGGAAATACTGACGTCCTGATTTAGACCTTGCCATACGGGCAATGATCTTTACCAATGGATCATTGGACTTTCTTATGCGTGAGCCCAGCGAGTTGGGCGCCTGGGCAAAGTTGTAAATATCCTCCTGGTTGCGCTTTGCAGCTATCTGTATCAGGCTATCTGCAAATGGCATATCAGGATTGCGCAAGAGAATGGACAATGTTTTTTCCGGATGTTTCTGGCAATCTTTCAAAACCAACAGGTCTTGTGATGGCTTCAGGCCACTATTCTCTTTAAAAGCAAAACTTCTTACTATAACAGCGCCCACTTCCAGTTCATTCTTATCAATAACCGGCAATATAGACTGTCCGGCTACTTCGTTCTTCATCGCATCCAGGTAGGCTGTTACTACTTCCGGCAACATGGACTGTTTGATCCTTCTGTAACGTGCGTCACTCAGGTAAGCTGCCAGCACGTCATACATGCCGCGCAGGTATTTTATTTTAGCATTCGCGTCCAGTGCAGCATCCGCTTCTACGTTCTGCTGAAACTGGTCAATGCGTGAAGTGGCAGCTTCATTGGCCCGCTGGTTTACCGCTTCATCTTTAGAAGGGGCAAACTTATCATCATCTACTCCATCCAGCTTTAATATTTCTTTTTGAACAAAGTCAATATCGTCATGAAATTTCTTACGGATCAGCGGTATCTGGGGAGTAGATACGGCTTGCGCCTCCGCAGCCCCTGCAATGAATAAAAACGCTAGTAAAATGTATAATTTAGCCATTCTGTATAAATATGGTTACCTTGTCTAAGCAAAAATACTACCAAAGGTAAAGTTAGTACCCTTAACAATTAGATAATGCTGTTGCACACAGCGTTACAGCTTGTAAAATTATTTTTGTGTAAACATATTGTTAATGGAAAACAAGGGAAAGAAGGTCTTAATAGCTGATGATGAACAGGATATATTGGAAATTATAGGCTATAACCTGACGAAAGAGGGATATGAAATCTACACCGCCAAAGATGGTGATGAGGCTATCCAGAAAGCAAAACAAATCAACCCTGACCTGATCATCCTGGATATTATGATGCCTAAGAAAACAGGTGTGGAGGTTTGCTCTACCCTCAGAGCTTTACCGGCATTCCAGGATACACTGATCATTTTCCTTACTGCACTTAGTGATGAAGCATCCCACATCAAGGGCTTTGATACGGGTGCGGATGATTATGTAAACAAGCCGATTAGCCCAAAGGTGCTGATCAGCCGTGTAAACGCCATTTTCCGCCGTCTTAATAAGGAAGGCGATAAGACACTGAAAGTGGGTAACATCAACATTGACCCGGTGAAATTTGTGGTAGCCGTTAATGAGGAAGATGTGATACTGGCTAAAAAAGAATTTGAATTATTATACCTGCTGGCATCCCGTCCGGGACGTGTATTCCTCCGCAATGAAATACTAAGCCAGGTCTGGGGCACAGATGTGATCGTAGGCGACAGAACGATCGATGTGCACATTCGTAAAATACGCCAGAAACTGGGCATAGATTGTATTACAACGGTAAAAGGCGTTGGGTATAAGTTTGAGATGTAGATCGTGAAACGTGAGACGATAATCGTGAATGGGGCTTGTAAACTCCACTCATGCTTTAATCAATCAATTCTCGTTGGGTATAGTTTATACAAGAAACGCTTTATTCACGATTGACGATTCACGACTGACGTCTATCTTGCAAACAATTCACCATTGTTAACGTAACTTTTCGGGTTTAGGATAACCCTTTAACGACTTTTCCATCATGTTCAGTACGAAGAACTTTACACCTAACCAATTGTCGGCGCTGACAGCCGTTGCTGTTGCCGTGCCGATAGGAATAGGTTTTTATATCGTTCACGCATCGCTTATTGTAGCTATTATTGCCTGCATTATTGTGTTTGCGGGTAGCTATTTCCTGATCCGTACTGTACTGGAGCGATTTATTTATCGCAAGATCAAACTCATTTACAAGTTCATTTACCAGACTAAGGCTTCAAAGAAGGAGGAGATGTATTATAAATATATTCTTCCTCAGAAAAGCATTGACGAGGTACGTGAGGATGTAGAAAAATGGGCAGCGCAGCGTAAGGCAGAAATTGAAATATTAAAGAGCAATGAGGCTTACCGGAAGGAGTTTTTGCAAAATCTCTCGCACGAGTTTAAAACGCCCATTTTTGCTATACAGGGGTATGTAGATACGCTGTTAGGTGGCGCTTTGGAGAACCCTGCGGTGAATAAAAAGTTCCTGGAAAATGCGGCACGAAATGTAGACAGGATGGTAACGCTGGTAAGTGACCTGGACGAAATTTCCAAGCTGGAAAGCGGTGAGCAGCCTTTATACAAGGAGAACTTCATTATCCAGGACCTGATCAGGGAAGTTTTTGAAACTCTCTCTATCAAAAGTGCTTCACGGAATATTAAATGCAGCATTAAGAAAGGATGCGAACAACCAATCACGGTGTTTGCCGATAAGGAAAAAATACGCCAGGTGATCATCAATCTTGTTTCTAACGCGATCAAGTATGGTAAGAAGGATGGCAACATCGTTGCGAGCGTATATAAAACAGATGACAAGCATGTACTGGTTGAGATAAGCGATGATGGCATAGGTATTAGCGAGGAGCATTTACCGCGCATCTTTGAACGTTTTTACAGAACAGACCGTGGACGTAGTCGCGATGTGGGTGGCTCTGGCTTAGGCTTATCTATTTGCAAACACATCATCGAAGCGCATAACCAGGCTATGCATGTACGGAGTAAGCTGGATATAGGCACTACGCTGGGCTTTACGCTGGATACGCGCCGGGATTAAAAGATAACATTTCTAACCGCTTTATATGAGTCGCATGTTGAACGCATGCGACTTTTGTTTTGATTAATACTCTCCACGAGGTTTACAAAGGTTATAAAATCCACACAAGGGATACTCTTTGTAGTTGGCTTCTTTGTTTAAACAAGGAGCTTATTATTTTTTTGCATAATATTTATAGATATTACAGGCAGCAATCAGCGAAAGTTCTAAGTCATATATAGCATTCAAAAACTGCTTTATGACCAACCAAGCCCTTACAAGGTGGCTATTGCCTTTGGCTATAGCTGCACTAATCAGTTCCTGTAAAACACAATCTTATTATGTAAGCCCGGCATTGGGCAATAACCACTATGTAACGCAGCCGCTACAAAATGGCGACGAGAAATCTGCGTTCTATGCAAACGGCTCTTTTACCACAGGACTTGCTAATGAGTATTTAAGAGATGCGCAATATTCTTTCCAGGCAAATGCATACAATGTTCACCAGTTCAGCCTTTTTAAAGGTTGGTATGGCGGAGGATTGAGCCTGGGAAGCTATGAGGTAGGATATTCCAGTTTACTGATCAATTATGCAGGAGAACGGAACATTAATGGAAAAAAATTTTACGGCACCGCAAACCTGGAAGGTGGTATGTCTTTCGTATGGCCGTTTAGATATGGGGAGTGGCGTGTGATAGGGGTATCGGGTAATTTGTACAATGAATTTGGTAGCTATTTGTCTTTTAGAAAGAGTGTAAATAAAGATTCTGTGAGTGGCGTTGCTACGTCTGCAACACTGGGTTCGCTGGGATTTTCTTCGGAGTTTGTCGGTAAACTTCGCCGTGGTGAGATCGGTTATGCCATTCAGTATAATACAATGCTTGGCCCTCAATACAGTGACCTGGATTTTGGCAAAGGCGCTACTAATGCAGCAGGTTATCATCGCCAGCGTTACGGCTATTTTGCAACGACTTTTCATGTTACCATCAACCGGGCTACTTATTACACACAAGCGAATGTTGGTAACAGGATCTTAAGTTTTCAATGCGGCATCAACTATAAAATATCATCAACGAACAAAAAACATACTTCACCTTATTAAAACCAAGAAGCCCCGATGGAGATCGAGGCCGACTGGCATGAGAAAATCTACTGTACTTTTTACTCGTTGCTATAAACCAAACTGCGACACAAAACTGCGATTCATTTGTAAACTAATTATGAACGAAACGTGATGAAAAAGTGAATATTGAATTGTTTATTGTTTCCTTGTTTAATTGTTTTGACTGTAGGAGGATACGAATTGGCGTTAGCTTTTCTGTCTTTTATTTTGCCACAGAGGCACTGAGGAACAGAATATGATTGCTCGCGGAAAGCGCAGAATACGCGGAATAGTTTTATTGTAGTGCGTTCTATGAGTTCCATTCACGATTTCCGCTTCATTTCTCACGATTTGCCACAGAAGCACAGAATGATTGCTCGCGGAAAGCGCAGAATACGCGGAATAATCTTATTGCGGTGCATTCAATGAGTCCAATTCACGATTTCCGTTTCACGTCTCACGATCATTACATCGTGCATAAAAAAGAGCCGCTGAAATAAATCAGCGGCTCCCTTATCTATTCGGATTTTCAACTAAATGCTAGAATGTGTATTTGATACCGAATTGACCTTGCCAACGTGAGTTGATCGGGTCTACGGTGTAGTATTTACCATTGCTGGTAGTCGGTTGCTGGAAGCTGAATGTTGGCGTATAGTTAGTAGCAGGGTTGCTTGTTGGGTTACCCGGCGCTACACCTTTCGCATCTTTTTCAAACTTCAGGAAGTTAACAGTATAGTTGTTTGTATTTGTTACGAAAGTGATATGTCCCCAGTCGTTGTTGATCAGGTTCAGCACATTGAATACATCCAGGCTCAACGTCAGGCTATGCTTGTTGTTGAATTTGAACTCATGCATCAATTTCATATCCAGTGTATGGTTCCATGGTGTGCGCAATCCGTTTCTGTCAGCGTACTGACCACGGTGATTTTTCAGGTAGCTGTCGCCTTCAATGAATGAATTCAATGCAGCCCACTGTGTAGGATCTTTCAGTATGATATCGTTCTGATCTTTTGGAATGTAAGGCAATGCCGCGTTACCGTTGATGATACCACCCGGAGCACCTGTGTACACTAAGCTGTAAGGGCTACCAGATTGACCAGAGTAAACAAAGCTGATTGAAGATGCATTGCTTTTGCTCCAGATAAAGTTAGCACCAGCGAAAGCTACTATCCTGTGACGCAGGTCAAAGTTTGAGTATCCCAATGCAGGGCTGTTTGCAGAGATAGCCGGGTTATAATCCCAGTTACTCTGGAATGAATTACGGATACCATTGCTCACGTCTTTAGACATGCCGTAAGTATATGCAGCAGACCAGTTGAAATTAAGTGAGTGTGTAGCACCTAACCTGATGTTGTTTGTTGCTTTAGTTAACTGTACAGTAAAGTTATAACGATAGCCTTCTTTTGTATTGCTCAACAGGAATACGCTGGAGTATTTGCTGCTAACGTCGCCACCAGTGTACAATGGAGTCTGTGTAGGGCCAGTTGCATAATACATTACACCACTGTCTTTTTTATTGATCTGCTGGAACATTACATCATACAATGTTTTTGTGTACATCGCATCCAAAGTCAACTTATAGCCATGACCGAATTTGAAATCTACAGCTACGTTAGAACGCCAGATAGTAGGCATTTTAAAGTTATTGTCGATCAGGTCAAGTTCTCTTTTATTTACAGCACCTGCTCCACCATATTTACCAATAGTATCTACCAGTTGGTTAGGACCAACCAATGGAACGTAAGTATTGTTTGCTTTGTAGTCAACGTTACCGTAGTCGTTACCGTTCAGCGTGTACGCATAACCTAACCATGCAAATGGTACTCTACCGGTAAAGATACCTGTACCACCTCTCAACACTGTAGACTGATCACCATTGATATCCCAGTTAAAACCAAGACGTGGAGAGAATACAGCGTTACCCAGCCATTTATTACTTAATTGGCTATACGGTGTGTTAGAGAAAGTACCAGAGTTATGAACGTCGGCGGTGATGCTGTTCAGATCTTTATCCATAGGAGGCTGACTGCCTACAGAAGAATAGTCAACACGGATACCCGGTGTTATTTTGAAACGTTTTGTTACAGCTATTTCATCCTGTGCATAAGCACTCAGCATAGCTACGTTAAACTTAGCACCTGGTGTATTGTTTGAAAGATCGCTGTAGTTATTCTTGCCTTTATCAAAAGCAAATGCGCCACGGATCCTGCTTGGCAGATTGTTTTCAAAGTTATCTAAAGTACCATACTGCCAGCGACCATTCCATGAGTTGATAAAGCCGTAGTTGAAATCATAGAATTCGTTGTGCGTACCAAAAGTGAATTTGTTAATTCCTTTTGTCCAGGTTACGTTATCTGTGATCTCAAATGTTTTTTGTCTTGTATTGTAAATAGCAGCTTCGCGCCATGTACCAGCCCAGATGTTGATAGCACCATTGGTAATATCCACATAAGGAGAAGGTGTATTACCTGCAGTAGGGAAATCGCGGTAATCATGTACGTTGATGTAACTAACAATTAAGTTGTTGTTTACACTGTTGCTGAATTTTGTTTTTAACTCAGCTACTAAGTTCAGGTTTTTAGTATGCTGGGTAAAGTCTGTAGAAGAGAACTGGAAGGTTGTATTTGTACGCTCCAGGTTATTGCCTTCACCTTCTGTATAGATCGCACGCAACATCAATGTATTGTTAGGATCAATGTTGTAGTCTATACGACCGAAGAATTTATTACTGTTTGTGAAGATCTTGTATTGATCGTAAGAACCCGGATCATAGCCTGCTTTTTTATAAGCTGCTACTACACGCTGTGCATCTGCAATAGAGATAGAACCCGGATCGCCTGCGTTAAAGAAAGTTGGTTCCTGGCGGCGGGTGATCTCACCATTTACAATGAAGAACAATTTGTTTTTGATGATCGGGCCGCTTAATGTACCACCATATTGGTAATCGTAGAAGTCAGAACCGATTTTAGATTTTGTTCCGTCTACGCTTTTACCAACAAATGCCTGGTTTCTGCCATAGCCATATATAGAACCGTGAAAATCGTTTGTACCGCTTTTTGTTACAGCGTTCACACTACCACCAGTGAAGTTACCCAGCTTTACATCATACGGAGTCAGTTGTACCTGTACTTCCTGTATAACATCAAGGCTATACGGGTTTGTACGTGTACCAGAACCGGCAGTACCGCTCTGACCACCACCACTTACACCACCAAATGAATTACTGAAACCGATAGCATCATTATTGATAGCACCGTCCAGGGTGATATTGTTATAACGGAAGTTTGTACCGGCAAAAGAGTTGTTGTTTGACTGAGGTGTCAATCTTGTGAAGTCGCTCAGGCTTCTGCCTAATGTAGGCAACGTATTCAATTGCTTTGTGCTAACTGTAAGACCGGATGGTGCAGCTTTTCTGCCTGCAGCCAATACCGTTACTTCTTTCAGTTCGTTAGCCGTTGCACTCAATGAAACATTCAGATCCGGGTTATCACCTAATGCAAGATTAATGTCATTCAACACTTCATCCTTCAATCCTACATAAGATATTTTGATTGTATAAGGTCCACCTGCTTTAAGCGTTGGAGCAGCAAAGCGGCCTTTGTTATTGGTTTGCAATTTTGTTACAAAACCAGTAGGTACGTGTGTAATTACGATAGAGGCACCGGTGATAGGCGCACCTGCCGCATCAGAGATCGTACCTGTAAGGGTTGCAGTAGTTTCCTGTGAGATAGAAAACTTAGGAAGTAGTACCGATGTTACGAAGGTTACTAACATCAAATAGACGATTCGTCTCATTGCGTTTTAAGTTTGCGCAAAGGACGGTCGCCAATGTTAACGAATTGTTACCGTAATGTTACCACGACATTAAGCTTGTTAACGTTATTAACGATTACCGTTAACAAGCGTAAACAACAAGTAGAATAGAAAGGCTTAAGAATAAGCCTTTCTATTTTTTATATATAGTTATTTATTCCAAACTGTCCATTTAGCTGTCCAGTCATTTGTTGCGTCTAACGCACCGATGTATGTTGTTTTATCAAAGAATGCATCAGTCAGTTTACCTCTGTCAAATCTTCCGGCAGTAGTTAATGCCGGAGATCCTGTAGCTGGTTTTACATTAGGTGCTGGGTTGTTGAACGGATCAGTCAGTTTGATGTCATTTACATTCGCGTAAACAACGCTCTTATCAGATCCGGTTACTTTAGTTGCAAGACCCAGTGAGTCTAGTACTCTAGGTGTTACTACTAACCTATCCACCTGGAATGGTTTTGCAACTGAATGCAGGAAGCTATTGTAAAATGCACTGGTATCTTTTGCATAATATGATGCAGTAGAGTCATCATCCAGGTCCAGACCTGCTCTCTGACCACCGATCACAATGGAATTGGCAAGGATGAATTTAGAACCTCTTCTCCAACGCATGCCATAGCCATAATCAGCAGATACACCTGCTGCATTATTTGGACCAACTGCTGTAAAGTTTGATAATACAGGGAAAGTTATCGGCGCTCTTGTAAACAGGAACCCGTTTGATGGGTTAATGTTGTCAACCTCAAAATTGTTAGAAATGTCACCTGTAGTGCCTTTGGCATCGGTGAACTTAGGATCTTTAATAGAGATCGCATACTGGATTTTACCGTGGTAGCCATCGTCCATATCAAAATCATCATCAGCACAGTTGTAAGCGATCAGGTGTTTTGCATTTACAGCACCACCGAAAAATTCGAATGCGTCATCCAGGCCCCTAACGATCTGTACATAGTCAATAGTAGTACCTGAACCTACACCATATAAAGACAACCCATTCACTTCATCGCCCGGGTTAACAGCTTTACCAGCATACTCTATACGTACATAACGGAAGATACCTGAGTTATGAGCATCGTTTGATCCGCCAAATGCACTGTAAGCAGCATCTACGCCACCTTCAATTACAGAGTGGTTGTTATTGCCTGTAGCCTGGCCAACAAGGATGATACCGCCAAGGTCGCCTGGCGCAGCAGATGTTTCGTTAGAGGTAAATACGATTGGATTATCCGCAGTACCGTCAGCCATGATCTTAGCATCTCTATAGATCACTAATACGCCGGCTGAATCTTTATTAGATACGATCCTGGTTCCTGCTTCAATTGTTAGCGTAGCATTACCAGTAACGTACACATAACCACGCAGACGATACTTTTTGTCTTTAGTCAAAGTCATGTCCTTATTGATAACCCCGCGGATATCATAAGAACCGTCTGGATTTGGAGTAGGACCGGGATTTGGTGCAGGCTGGTTGTCACTTTTGCTGCATGCCGTACCCAGTACTATCGCCCCCAACACAAGTACTGATGTCAGTTTTTTCATACAAATTTTCAATTTAATTAAAGTTAAATGCCATGTATTGCCAGATGATTAGCAAACTATTGATTCGATTTTATGGTTTAAGGAAATATGGCGTGAAGTGTAAGATCCAGGCATAGGTGTAGCAGCCCGGCTTTATAGCCGGATTGACATTTGCCTGAAAGCCTTATAACTTAACCCTTATTCCTTATGCCTTATATGTCCAAACACAAATACACACTATTTACTGAAGCTGTATCGTAGCGACAGGTTGATGGTAGGGCCATACTTAATTGAATTCACAACCCTGTCTTTAGAAGCGTCGTAACTTATTTGTGAGTGATCTGTGTCAAATTTGTAGAACCACCTGTACGATTGAGCAAGGATGTCGCTAACAGTTGCCTTTATCTCAAACTTGTCGTTCATAAATCGCTTTGTTACCTGTAGGTCTATAACATCGCGCGGTGCCTCAAACACATCCCTGGCGCCACCACTTAGCAGGCTACCGCGTGATCTGAGGCGTGTTCCGATCCTGTTGTACAATACGTTCACTGAAAAATCTTCAGCTATTGAAGTATATGTCAACCCTGCATTCACGAGGTACGGAGATTGTCCTTGTAACGGACTATTTGTATTAATGATGTTGTTATTCTGGTCTTTCAGCTTTACAGAACCTTTGATGTAGGCTGCATTGGCATAGAATGTAAAATGATTGAAGACGTTTCCGCCAATAAAATCCAGTTTCTTTCTTAGCTCTACTTCGGCTCCATATGCATCAGCACTTTCAGCATTCTGATAGGAGTACACATCATTGCCAAGATATACCTGCTCTATCGGGCTTTTGAAATATTTATAGAATGCACTTACGGAAACAATTTCACCCGCACCAGGGAACCACTCGTAACGCAGATCTCCATTCGTAATACGGGCACGTTCCAATGCACTGTTACCTCTTATCACCACATTATTATCATAATCATACACTGAGTAAGTAGCCAGTTCTCTAAACTCCGGCCTGTTTACAGACTGGAAGCCGGCAAGACGCAAATTTGTTTTATCATTCAGACCATAAGTCAGCAATAGAGACGGCAGTACATCAAAATTTTGCAGGTTCAATGTAGGCGCACCTTTGGTTTCCAGTTTCTGATTGTAGTTCTCCACCCTTGCACCCCAAGTCAACTTTACGTTTTGTGCAAACTTGTTGTCTAACATTACATAACCTGCATTCAGAAATCCTGTGCCTTTATAGTCAGTGGAGTTTGTCGCAATATTGGCAACTGTCAGGCGATACTTATCAATATTCTCATTGCTGAAAATATTATTGAAGTCTGTTGCTTTTGTTTCATCAATGCGTACACCACCCGGAACAGAGTTCAGTGCAGAATAACCCAGAGCGTCCACTTCCAGGTTCCTGGTCCTGTAATAAGTAGTACCACCTATTTTCAGTTTCTGTTGTTGCCCCAACCAATTAAACTGTTTCGCAATATTTACATTAGCACCGTAGATATATTCCGTAAGGAATGAATAAACGCGGCCCGCATTGCGAATCTCCGGGGAGTTCTCATTGTTGAGTTTCAGGTAAAAATTACTGGTAGGGCTGTCATCAGATCTATATGTCAATACTTTCTGATCTGGCTGCCAGCGATAGGTATAACCAAATGAACCATTCCAATCCAGTGTCCATGTGCTGTTCAGCTTATGAAGCCCTTCCACCACAGAGTTTACGATACCATTACCCGTAGCTTCATTACCCGTACCTTTTATATATATAGGTGAAGAATTCGCAGTTACTATACCTGAGCGTAACCCGGTGATGTTACTAAAATCGTTGTTGAACATATTTTTCCATGCGATCTTACTTTTTCCAAACGAGTAAGAAAGGTTCAACATAGCAGACAGGTTGTTGCGTATATCGTAGTTATTGGTTGTATAATCGTAATCAGAAAGGTTGTAGCTCTGGTACTCTGTTCTCTCTCTTTCAGATACTTTCCTGGATGTACCATAGCTTAAGGCATAGATGTAACCAAGCTTCTTGCCATTGTTAAGCAGTTTTGTATTACCCCCTGTGTAAGAAACGCTGATGTTTGGCAGGCTGTTACTTACTTTTTCATAGCCATATGTATTAGGAAACTGTTTTGTAATAGCAGATTTGTTGGCTTCAGGCAGGTTGCTGAAATTACTTTTCTGTGTATAGTATGGATTAGGTATTAAACGGGAATTGTCAAAAAAGCCAATCCCATCCAATGATCCTTTAGGGTAGCCACGATAAAACTCTTTAAAAGTGGTGAGTGTGTTGTAACCAACAGAAATGGATAGCTCACTTAGCTTTCTTACCGGGTAATCCTTTGTAGTAATCTTTACAGCGCCGCCGGCAAAGTCGCCCGGTAGATCTGGTGTAGCAGACTTATAGATAACTACATTGTCTACAAGTGAGGATGGAATGATGTCGAAAGAAAATGCTTTTTTATCCGGCTCTGTGCTAGGTAAGATGGAATTATTTAACAGGGATGCATTGTAACGCTCATTTAAACCACGGATAACTACAAATTTATTATCCTGAACTGAAGCACCGCTTACTCTTTTTAAAACCTCACCAGTATTCTTATCCGGAGATTTTTTGATCATATCGGCAGAAATGCCGTCTGAGATCGCAGAGCTGTTCTTTTGTGTAAGGTAGATAGAGGCAATACTTTCTCTTTTTGCAGAGGTTGATTTTACTACTACCAGTTCCAATTGGTTTTTCTTGTCTTCGTCCAGTGTTACATCCAGGGAGTTGGTGTTATCAGCAGTTACGTCGGTCAGTGTTTTTGCGGCATAGCCTACACTTACGACCCTGATGGTGTATTTGTGCCCTTTTTCCAATTGCAGAAAGAAGCGGCCTTCTACGTCTGTAGTAACACCTTTTTTAGTTTCCTGTAATATAACAGAGGCCCCTACCAGCGGGGAACTTGTTTGGGCATCGCTTACTTTGCCCGTAATTTTTACTTGTTGGGAAAATGCAGGGATAGTGCGCAGTAGTACAATGAGACTGCATACCGCAGCCTGAGCAGTTTTATTCACGTCCAAATGAATTTGGAGCGAAAGTAGAAGGCATATGTTACGGAATTATTAGCCCTGGGTTAACTCAACATTAAATAGCCGTTTTTCAGGCAGTTAGACAATTCTCAATGTTACCAAATTATTAATTATTTGTAAACAACTCAGCCCTGAAAGCATACTTCTATTTTTGCCCCAAAATCGATTAGATTATGGGTATCAACTCCATTGGCAAGATTTTTATGCCAAAAAACAAAGTGTTTTATGAGTTATTTGAGGATGTGGCTATTACCGTAAACCAAATGGCGCAATTGTTAAAACAAGTGGTATATGAAGTGGACCACAACAAAAGAGCCTCTTTAATCTCCCAAATTGAAGACCTGGAACATAAAAACGACGATCATACACATAAAATTTTCACTGAGTTAGGGCGCAATTTCATTACTCCTTTTGACCGTGAGGACATTCACTACCTGGCTACTTCCCTGGATGATATTGCAGATTATATATTCTCTTCTGCAAAGAAGATCAATTTCTACAAAGTAAATCCTAATGATAGTGGTATTCAGAAAATGGCTGAATTGATTGAGCAGGGTGCTGCTGAGATCAAAAAAGTTGTTTATGGCCTTAGGGATATGAAAAACCTACGCCAGATGACTGAGGCTATGGTAAAGGTGAACAGTATAGAAAACCAGGCTGACGATGTATTTGATATGAGCATCGAAAAACTGTTTGAGAGCGAGAATGATGTGAAAGAGCTGATCAAAAAGAGAGAGATATACCAGGCGATGGAAACAGTAACAGACAAATGCGAAGACGCTGCGAATGTTATTGAATCAATTATCGTTAAATACGCTTAATTCATCAGAAAGGTTAAACCAAAAGTATGGTCACACTACTGCTCGTTATCATAGGGCTGTCTTTTATATTTGATTATATCAACGGCTTTCACGATTCGGCCAACTCTATTGCTACAATTGTTTCTACTAAAGTATTAACGCCATTCCAGGCAGTAGCCTGGGCGGCTTTTTTCAACTTCGGCGCTTTCTTTATTTCCAAATACATTGTTGGGGGCTTTGGTATTGCAGATACAATTGCCAAAAGCGTAAATATTGATAAGGGAGACCCTTATGCATTATACGTTATCCTGGCAGGCCTGTTATCTGCTATTGCATGGAACCTGATCACATGGTGGTTTGGTATTCCATCCAGTTCGTCACATGCATTGATTGGTGGTCTGATTGGTGCTGCTGTAGCACACTACAAAACGTTTGGCGTAATTGTATTGGCCAAAGTTCTTCCAATAGTTTGTTTCATTTTCCTTGCCCCTTTTATTGGGATGATCATCGCCTTTATTATTACCATTATTATTGTGCATCTCAGTAAACGGTCCAACCCGTATAAGGCGGAGAAATGGTTTAAACGTTTACAGTTGGTTTCATCAGCCCTGTTCAGCTTAGGCCATGGTAGTAACGATTCCCAGAAAGTAATGGGTATCATTGGATCTGCAATGGTTGCTACACACTACATTCCTGATCTACATGCTATACCTGACTGGGTTCCGATCATGTGTTTCGTGGCAATGGGCCTAGGTACACTAAGCGGAGGCTGGAAGATCGTGAAAACGATGGGCACCAAGATTACAAAAGTAACCCCGCTGGAAGGTGTGGCTGCTGAAACAGCAGGTGCAGTTACTTTATTCCTGACAGAACATTTAAAAATACCTGTATCTACTACCCATACCATTACCGGTTCTATCATAGGTGTTGGTGCTACAAAGCGTCTTTCCGCTGTGCGCTGGGGTGTTACGGTAAACCTGTTATGGGCCTGGGTACTCACCATTCCGGTAAGTGCGATCATGGCTGCTATTTTCTTCTACCTGATCAGGTTATTTATCTAATCGTATTCAAACTCATATAACTAAAAGCCTGTTCATTGTGAGCAGGCTTTTTTTGTGAAAGATCGTGAGACGTGAATCGACAATCGTGATCGTGAATGAGCCGCCCTACTCACAACTGACTACTCACAACTCACATTTGCCATGGAGACACTAAAACACAGAAATACTCATTCACGATTGCCGATTCACCACGTCTCACGATCTCATTAAACAATTTAGCTATGCAACAATGCAATCGATAGATATGGTTTTAATCAAAAGCTAACGCACGTACTGTGCCTGCAAATCCGTAATTTGCGTGAAATCACAAACAGCAAATGGCAAAGATTCTCGTTACCGGAGGCTGCGGATATATTGGCTCGCATACAATTGTAGACTTGATTGAGAATGGTTTTGATGTTATTTCGATCGACGACAATTCCCGTTCCACCACATACCTTACAGATGGTATAGAAAAGATCACCGGGAAAAAAGTAAAGAACTATAAAGTAGACCTGAAAAACTTCGATGAAACACTCGCCGTTTTCCAGGAAAACCCGGATATCAAAGGTGTTATTCACTTTGCAGCTTACAAGGCTGTAGGCGAATCGGTAGAACAACCGCTGGATTATTTTGAAAACAACCTTTTCTCGCTGATCAACTTATTGAAGTGTGTACGAGAATTTAAGATCAGCAACTTTGTATTTTCTTCTTCCTGCACGGTTTATGGCAATCCGGATAAGATACCAGTAACAGAAGAATCTCCTATTAAAAAGGCAGAATCTCCTTATGGCGCTACCAAACAAATGGGTGAAGAAATCATCCGTGAGTTTTCACGTGCTTATGGCTTCAATTCTATATTGCTCCGCTACTTTAACCCTGTAGGCGCTCACCCGTCTGCTAATATTGGCGAACTGCCATTGGGTAAACCACAGAACCTGGTTCCGGCTATTACACAAACAGCTATAGGTAAGCTGCCGCAGATGCAGGTATGGGGCGCAGACTATGATACAAGAGATGGAAGCTGTATCCGTGACTTCATTCACGTTTGTGATATTGCGCACGCACATACATTGGCTATCCAGTACACATTCAACAAAAAGAACACAAGTGTTTGCGACGTGTTCAACCTGGGTACCGGCAATGGCGTAACGGTGCTGGAAGCTATTAAAGCTTTTGAAGCCGTAACAGGCCAAAAATTGAATTATAAAGTAGGCGCTCGCCGTCCTGGTGATGTTATTGCAATCTATGCGAATAACAACCACGCGGTTCAATCCCTGCAGTGGGACATCAAATATGACCTGAATGAAATGATGCGTACTGCATGGCAATGGGAACTTAAAATAAAGCAGGATGAGGAATTGATGAAAAAGCAAAACCCTATACTGAATTAGCTTCAAAAGATTACACGTTTCAGTGTTTCCCAATGAAACCATTGAAACTTTGAAACCTATTGAAACTATAGTTACTTTGCATACTTATAATTGACAGAGCCGTTCTTATAGTGAAAACGGCTGAAACTTTGAAACTATTGAAACTATAATCGATACTATGCTAAAAGATATTCAAGTACAAAACGAGAAGGAAACACGTGGTGGTTTTGGTGAAGGAATATATGAGATAGGAAAAGAAAACCCGGACGTAGTTGTATTAACTGCTGACCTTGCCGGTTCTATGAAACTGGGCCCGTTTATAAAAGATTTCCCTGAACGATATGTACAGTGCGGTATTGCTGAAGCAAATATGATTGGCATTGCAGCCGGCCTGACGATAGGTGGTAAAATACCATACACTACAACATTTGCAAACTTTAGCACTGGCCGTGTATATGACCAGATACGCCAGAGCGTTGCCTATAGCGGTAAAAATGTAAAGATCTGTGCAAGCCACGCTGGCTTAACATTAGGTGAAGACGGCGCTACGCACCAGATCCTGGAAGATATTGGTTTAATGAGAATGTTGCCTGGTATGACGGTGATCGTGCCTTGCGACTTCAACCAGACAAAGGCCGCTACAAAAGCTATTGCTGCGTATGAGGGCCCTGTTTACCTGCGTTTCGGTCGTCCAAAATGGCCAAATTTTACCAAGGAAGACGGAAGTGACTTTGTAATTGGTAAAGCACAGGTATTGAATGAGGGTACAGACATCAGCATATTCGCGTGCGGACACCTGGTATGGAAAGCCATCGAGGCTGGAAGAATACTGGAAGAAAAAGGATACAGCGTAGAACTGATCAACATTCATACGATCAAACCGCTGGATGAAGAAGCTATTGTAAAATCAATTACTAAAACCGGCTGTGCAGTTACATGTGAGGAACACAATGTATTGGGAGGTTTAGGTGACAGCGTAGCGCACGTAGCATCCCGTCATTTCCCTGTTCCTATTGAGTATGTAGGCACAAATGATACTTTCGGCGAAAGCGGCAAGCCTAGTGAGCTGCTGACTAAATACGGACTGGATACACCAGATATCGTAGCAGCGGCTGAAAACGCTCTTGCAAGGAAGAAGAAATAAGTTGTTCCATTGATATAGGATTATATCGTTGAACCGTCCCGCTTGCGGGGCGGTTTTTTTATACTTTTTCCCCAAGCCTTATGTAGCTTAACCCTTACACCTAATACTGCACATTTTCTGCTACCGACAATTTATCCATGCTACAATTAAGCAATTAAACAATGGTAACAGTTTTAATCCTATTTTCACATTCATAGGCAGGCTTTACATTAAACCTGGCAACGTATGCTTTATCAAAGACTTGATTTTACTTATTTAATTAGCCCCAATGCATTTGGACGATAAGGAACTGCTATATCTCTTTAAGCAAGCTGATACTAAGGAAAAGGGCTTTACAGGTATTATAAAAAAGTACCAGGAAAAACTCTACTGGCACGTCAGGCGCCTCGTTGTGGACCACGATGATGCCAATGATGTGCTGCAAAATATGTTTATCAAGGTTTGGAATGCGTTAGACAATTTCAGAGAGGATAGCCAACTCTACACGTGGCTTTACCGTATTGCAACAAACGAATCCCTGACTTTCCTGGAGCAACAGAAAAAAAGAAGTGCTGTCAGCCTTGATGAGGTGGAGGCAGGGCTTTCCAACAAGATTGTTGCAGACAGGCACTTTGATGCGAACAAACTGGAGTGGAAACTTCAATTGGCCATACAGCAACTTCCTGAAAAACAGAGAATTGTATTTAATTTACGATACTATGATGAGATGCCTTACGAAGAAATGAGCCGGGTGCTGCAAACGAGCGAGGGCGCATTAAAAGCGAGCTACCATCATGCGGTTAAAAAAATAGAAGACTTTATCAAAAACAATTAAACCAGCTTTATATGAGCGAGTCAAAGGACAGGCATGTATGAATAACAACAACAACATATTAAATGAACTACAGCAAATTAGTCAGGCCGTTGCTACCATTGAACAGGTAACCCCCTACAATGTACCTTCTGGCTATTTTGAAGGTTTAGCTGATAGTATCGTAGCGCAGGTGCGTCTGGCTTCTCTAAAGGAGACAGGGGCATTACCGCAATATGTTGTACCAGACGCTTATTTTGACAACCTGCCGTCCCAGATTCTTCAGAAAGTGAAAGAAGCGGAATTACTGCAGACTCCTTTTGAAGAACTGGAGGCACATGCCACTCTTTTGAATACGGTTTCAAAAGAAATGCCTTATAAAGTACCCGTTAATTATTTTGATAATCTCCCATCTATTATTACTTCCCGACAAACCAGGTCAAAGGTAGTTTCTCTATCACGCCAATGGTTTGCCTATCTTTCCGCAGCGGTAGTAGCCGGTATAATGGTTACCGGAGCATACATGTTCACCGACTCCAGCAGACAGTCTTCTGATGATTTTGGTTCCTTCAAAACATCAGGTAGTGTAGATGTAAAAGAAAGTGTTTCTAAACTGAGCGAAGATGATATTGTAAATTATCTGAGCGCGCATCCACCTATTTCTGATCCAAGCCAGGCAACTGAAAACTCAGTAGAACCCGACATTCAAAATTCCATCAACAGTATGACAGAAGAAGAGATACAACAGTATCTAAAAGAAACTAATGATCTTGGCGATAAATCAGTTAATGGGATTTAAATTTGATTAAAGATGAAAAAAATTGCTTTTTTCATAGCGTTTTTAATATTGCATAATTATTTTTGCCTCGCTCAACCGGGAGGAGATGGAAATAAGGCTGAAGTGCTACGAAAAGCTTACATTACAAAAGAATTAAATCTGAAGCCCGACGAAGCAAAAAAATTCTGGCCCTTATATTCTGCATACCTAAGCGAACTGAGAAAAGCTCGTAAGGAAAACCTGAATGACGAGTTGCAATTTGACGAAGCGGCGTTAGGAATCAAGAAAAAATACAAGGGTGAATTTAAAAAAGTGCTGATGGATGAAGAGCGTGTAAACAACGTTTTTACTCTGGAAAGAAATTATAGAGAAATTCTTCAAAAAGAGTTACAAAAACGACAAAAGATGCGTAGATTGGCACCCTGAAAAAAACGATTACATTACCTCATTATAAACTTATTTTAAACTAGGTGTTTTTCATAGGTTAGCAACGGCCAGCCCTGTCTAGGGCGGGCCTATTTTTTTTAAAGGCATTCCTATAAATACAAAAAGAGGCTGCCCGTTAAGACAACCTCTATGTAAAATGCAGGTGTTTATATGATCACACCCGGATTTAAAATCCTTACCCATTTTTTGTGCTATGCAAATACTTTGCTGTTAAAACGAAAACACGGGAGATTTTACATCGTGATAAAATAAAAAGGTCCAGTTCTTCTCCTGCCCTTCTGCCCACCATTGCTGGCGCAACTCCATACACTTCTTTCCGTCATAGTCATACTTCGCTACAAAGCGGCTTTTCATTTGTTGTAATTGCGGTGCATCATCACCGCCAAAGAAAATAGTTTCGCCATCTTCCTGTATCCAATATACCTGGTGATATGGACTATGGGCTCCCGTAACCTGGTAGCGTATATAACCGTCTATCTCACCATCGCCATCCAGGTACACTACTTGCCTGCTATTTTGTAACACACTTACTTCATCCGTCATGTAAGATGGGAAGCCTGCATCGTAAGCAAAGTCCAGTTCTTTTTGTTGCACGTAATATGTGGCATTAGGAAAGGCAAAATGATAATGACCAAAGTTGTCTTTCCGGCTTACACCACCAGCATGGTCTTTGTGCAGGTGCGTCATTAATACTTTTGTAACCTGCTCTGGCTGTATGCCGTTTGCTTTCAGGTTTGTATGGATCTGTAGTTCTCCGTTTTTTGAAAACCCCAGGCCTGTATCAAGCAGTAATATGTCTTTTGAGGTAATCACTACAAATGGCTGCACTTCTACGAGAAGGCTGCCAACCGGCCTGCTTTGCAGATCATCATTATCAATATTGAACGGTACAAATACTTTTGTCTTATCTATCGTAAACTCACCTTCGGATAATGGTATTATTTTCATAACTATTGATTACGTGCCTTCCGGCAAAACCGGGCTTGCTTATCTAAGTACTACTTGTCTGTCAGCATCCAGCCTTACCAGTATAAATATTAAAACAGTAAAGGTAAGCAATGATGACCCGCCATAGCTGATCAATGGTAACGGGATACCAATGATCGGGAACAGACCAATGGTCATACAAACATTTACAGTTATATGAAAGAACATAATGCTGGCTACACTATAGGCATATACGCGGCTGAATGTACTTCGTTGCCGTTCTGCTATTTTTATTATCCGGAATAAGAGTACTAAATAAATGCCCAGGAAAATGGTACAGCCTATAAACCCAAATGCCTCACCCAGGGACGTAAAGATGAAATCGGTATGCTGTTCAGGCACGTATTTGCCTCGTGTTTGAGTGCCTTTCAGAAAACCTCTGCCTGTAATACCACCTGATCCTATCGCTATTTTACTTTGCCTTACGTTATAGTCATCCGGTTTTTTTACTGCTTTGTTCTCAGACGATTCTTTTTTTGCACTCCTGTTCTGGCTGCAATCATAATCTTTACCCACCATGCTGTATATACGCTGAGACTGGTAGCACTGAAACACATTATTAAAAATATAAGGCACAGCAAAGCGTTGTACACCTACACAAGCTCCCCATATTACCAATATGAATACGAGTAAGGCTTTGTCCCGTTTCACCTGTCTGCGTAATAAATAGATCGTTAGCGCTGCTATGGCGGTAAGGATAATTGCCAGCAGGTTCGGCTCCATAATGAGGGTGGCTACTACCAGCGTACCGAATGAAAAACCTACGATCAATATCCAGGATGGTAAGCCTTCTCTGAACATTACAATGAAGAAGGACAGATATACTAAGGCAAGCCCTGTTTCATTTTGCAAAATGGAAAGTATGGCCGGTGTCAGGGAAATAACAGCCGCAATGGCCTGGTTCTTTATCTTGGTAAAGTCAAGGTCTTGTTGTGATATAAACTTTGCCAGGGCCAGTGCTGTGAATATTTTACACAGCTCTGCCGGTTGCAGGTTGAAGCCACCGCCCAGCGGTATCCAGCTTTTAGAGCCGTTCACATTTTTACCTATTGCAAAGGTGGCAAACATCAGGAGGATACCAAATGCATATAACAGGTTAGCAAACGCAGTATATAGCTTACTATCGCTAAGCAGGATGAATGTGGCCATTAAAGCACAGACACCGGCAAAGATGAGCTGTTTGCTATAGTTTGTTTTTCCTGACAGGAAAGTTCCTATTACACTCGTACCGGGTTTATACTCTACCATGAATATGCATAGAATGCCTACAGAAACCAACACTGCGTACAAGAGCACAGTAAGCCAGTCGATCCCTTTTGATATTGATTTATCCTGCTGCATTAAGGTTTGGTTGTTTTACGGTTGTTGTTAACTTTTTTGTTTTCATCAGGCAGTGCAGCCGGCGACGCCTGTTGCCTTTTTACAGGAGGCTTCGCAGGTGTGGCTGGTGCATTCTTTATAGCAGTGTCTGTACCCCTGGTTTCAAACTCCGCCGGCCTTTCTTCCAGGTCCATTGTATCAGACATCTCTTTTTCTTTCTCCCTTTGCTTAATCTCGTTCAGGCTATCCTTGGTTCTTGACAGTCTGGCAAGGCTATCCATTGCCCGGCGCATACGTTCCGGTATCAGGTTTACCTTAGCAAGCGCTTCCACTTTATCTTGCCTCTCTTTCCCTGCTATAGAATCTTTAAGGTATTTTTCTATCATCAGGCTGGCAATAGGTGCGGCAGAAGAGGCACCAAAGCCTGCATTCTCACACATTACCGCTATGGCTATCCTTGGGCTGTTACGGGGAGCAAAGGCGCCAAAGAATGCATGGTCTTTTTGTTTTACACCACGCAGGTAGTTTTCTACCGTACCGGTCTTACCACATACAACTATACCAGGTACTTTTGCTGCAGCTCCCGTACCGTATTCCATAACGCCCTGCATTCCATTATGCACAGCTTCAAATGCAGTATCAGGTACATTATAAGTATGGTGCTTCACTTTATACTCTGCCAGTAAGCTGTACCGGTCGCCACCTTCAATACTATCTACCAGGTGTGGTGTTATATACCATCCTTTATTAGCAATCGTCGCCATTACATTTGCCAACTGTGTCAGCGTAGTCAATACCTCGCCCTGCCCTATTGAGTTTGAAATAATATTGCAGGATACCCAGCGTGGGCCGAATATTTTCTGATAATATTTTGGCGTAGGGATATTACCGTTCTTTTCTGAAGGTATGTCTACACCTAATCTTTTACCCAATCCGAAAGAAGCCGCATATTTATTAAATATGTTTAGCGAGCTGTCGGAACTGCCATAACGTTGCTGATCTATTATTCGTTTAAATACGGTAGCAAAGTATGTATTATCACTATGTGCAATAGCGCTGGTCAGGTTGAATGTACCTCTGTCCAGGCACTTCGGTTTACCATTACCACATCCCCAGAAGGCACCATTACAGGTAATACTAAAGCGTTCATCAATTACGCCTTCTGACAAGCCTACAATACCCACAACGGTTTTAAAAGTAGAACCCGGGGAGTATTGTGCATTTACTGCACGGTTTACCAATGGCGTCCTTGGGTCCATATACAATTCGGAAAAATGCTTGCGACGCATATTCCCCGTCAGGTAATTAGGATTGTAGGTTGGGCTGCTCACCATACATAAAATGCCGCCGGTCTGCGGATCTATGGCAACAATGCTTCCTACTTTATTACCCATGAGTTTCTCACCCAGTTTTTGCAGCTCTATATCCAGGCTTAGGTGCAGGCTTTTACCGGCAACAGCAGCGCTGTCATAAACACCATTTTCATAAGAACCCTGTATACGGCTCCTGTTGTCCCGGATGAAGTATTTAATACCACGCTGGCCCATCAGTACTTTTTCATAGCTACGTTCCAGCCCGGTCATACCGGCATAATCCCCCATTTCGTACCCTTCTTCTTTGTGCCTGCGCAAAAACGACGTATCTACTTCAGCCAGGTAACCAAGTACGTTTGCTGCTGCACCGTAAGGATAGTCCCTTACAGGCCTATCCTGCAGAAAGAATCCCGGGAACTTATACATGTTCTCGTTCAGGCGGGCAAACATTTCCGGGCTAAGCAATGCTTCAAATACACTCGGACGAACGTAAGAGTTCTTAAATCCTACGTCGCGAATGCGTTTTCTGAATGTAGCGGTATCTATCCCCAGGATATTGCATAGCGCAAATGTATCGGTGCCTTTTGCCTCACTGGGTGTAACCATCAGGTCATACATAATTGTATTTTCCAGGATGGCCTTGCTTTTACGGTCGTAAATAAGGCCTCGGTCAGGATATACTACTTTCCTGTAGCGGGCATTGTTCTCTGCCTGCATTTTATATTTGGAAGAAAAGATCTGCAGGTGCAATAGCTGCCCCAGTATTACCAGGAATACCGCCACAAATATGATCTGTACTATTCTGCTCCTCGATTGATTGTACACCGGCATGGTTCGTCAGGAATGAATTATGAAATGAAAGATTCTATACACAAAATTGCTTATTGTACTATCATAAACATCAAAGCATGTGTACAATTTTTTTTATAACGGAAAAGTATGCCGGAAAAGGTGTCTTTCGGAAAAATGGGAAGTTATGCCGGTTAAGCGTTTGTTCTGTATTTTCCCTTCCTGTAAAAAAGCATCTCTGTTACAAAGATCAGCACTAAGCTCACTACCGTAGTAGCAGTTACTTTACCTACAAAGAAAATAAAGCTGCCAAACTGTACCCACTCTATCAGCACCAGGAAGGCGTTATGCAAAAACGCCAGTAACAGCACATATACGCTGTATGGTGCAATGCCAAGGCTGGAAATGCTAGGCTCTATATAACTTGCTTCTGTTGTTTCCTGTGGCAATAAGATATTCAGTACAAATGGCCTTATGTAAGCAATAAGCACGCAGGGTGCGGCATGCAGGCCGGGAACGCCGGAAAAATAGTCCATACATAAGCCGAATGCAAATGCAATGAACATGAGGCCAACCCTTGAAATGCTGAACGGTAACCAAAGTATAAAGAGGAAATAAAGGTATGGCTTTACGAACTGGTGCAATGTAGGAACCTTATCCAGTACAAAGGCCTGAACGAGTATGAAGAGAATAAACCGTAATATCGTTTTTACCAATGTACTCATTGATTCTGCGGTGTTTGCGCCTCCAATACTTTTTGCTCTGCCCACATCTCGTTCAGAACGAGGTAAGCATATTGCAGATTAAAGAAATTAGTCGCTGTTTTTACTCTTAATGTATAAAAGTTACTTGCCTGGTCTGTTTCAATTGCGGCTACTGTTCCTACCATTAAGCCTGGAGGAAAGTTACCGGACAAATTACTGGTCAGGATGGTATCCCCTTTTTGTACCTGCGCACTTTTGGTAATGCCTTTAAGGATCACATGTGCTGCATCTTTACCATCCCACTCTGCAATACCGGAATAGGCACCTTTCTTCAGCATCACACTCACTTTGCTATTCCTGTTCAGCAGGCTCATTACCCTTGCATAGTTATCGCTGACCAATACCACACGGCCTACAATGCCATCCGGCCCTACTACTGCCATGTCTTTGGTAACCCCTTGTTTGCTTCCTCGGAATATGGTAATGAAGTTATTTTCCTGCGATACGGAATTATTAACCACTTTGGCAGGCATCCATGTAAATACGCGTCCACGGCCTGTTGTATCCTTATACAACGTGTCTACGTGTTTTTTCCGCGTACTATCCGGACCTTCAAAATTTGTGGCAACAAGGTTGTGCAGGCGTGCATTTTCATCTGCCAGTTTGCGGTTGGTTTCTTTTAAGTGAAAGAAATAGTCCACATCATTGTACCGTTTGTCTATTCCACCCGTTATCTCGTTTGCAGTGTTGGCAAACAGTGCCTGGTAGGTCTTATTATAGTTTACCAGCATAGCAAAACAAATCCCTTGCAGTACAAGGAAAAGAACGAGGGTAAAAAAACGCTTGATGAAGAGAATGATGTTCCGCACTAGTCAAGGTTTAAGGGATGCGGCTTCAGGTGTAAGGCGTAAGGTTTGCACCTTATACCTTACGCCTTATACCTTTCCCTTGAGTTATCTCATTATAAATGGAAAACGTTGATAATTTTTCAAAGCGATACCAGTACCGCGTACCACGCTTTTCAACGGGTCATCAGCAATGTGTACAGGCAGTTTGATCTTCTGGCTAAGACGCTTGTCCAGGCCACGAAGCAATGCACCACCGCCAGTCAGGTATAAACCACGACGATAGATGTCGGCAGCCAGCTCCGGCGGCGTTGTTTCCAGCGCCTTCAGGATAGCTTCTTCTATTTTAAAAATACTTTTATCTAAAGCTTCCGCTACTTCCTGGTAGCTTACCATGATCTGCTTAGGAATACCTGTTACAAGGTCACGGCCATTTACCGGCAGATCATCCGGCGGATTGTCCAGATCTTTCATTGCAGCACCGATCTGTATTTTGATCTGTTCGGCTGTTCTCTCACCTATCAGCAAGCTATGGTAACGGCGTAGCGCTTCCATAATGTCTGAGGTAAATTCGTCACCGGCAATACGGATACTCTGGTCACATACAATACCGGCAAGCGCTATCACAGTAATACCAGTTGTACCACCTCCAATGTCGATAATCATGTTACCCACAGGTTCTTCTACATCAATGCCTATACCCAGCGCCGCAGCCATTGGCTCGTGAATGAGGTACACTTCTTTTGCACCCGCCTGTTCAGCACTGTCACGTACCGCACGTTTCTCTACCTCGGTAATGCTGGATGGAATACAGATCATCATTCTCCATGTAGGGGAAAACAACGGCTTTTTAGGATAGATCATTTTGATCATCTCCCTTATCATCAATTCAGCAGCGTTGAAGTCGGCGATCACACCATCCTTCAGCGGCCTTACTGTACGTATGCTTTCGTGTGTTTTTTCGTGCATCATCAATGCACGCTTTCCTACTGCCAGCACCTCCTTGGGATTATTGCGGTTTAACGCAACTATCGAAGGCTCATTCACTACAATTTCTTCATTATGTATTATCAGGGTATTGGCGGTACCCAAATCCATCGCTATCTCTTGCGTAAACAGATTGAAAAGTCCCATTATCTTCTTTAATTCCGTAGGTGATTAATTGCTTGCAAAATTGATTGAAATAAGTCGAATTAAAAAGCCTGAAACGTAGATTTTTAAAGCTTTTTCGATAATAACAACAAGTTTACAATTGCGTGAGAAAATTATTTCGCATAAGTACAGAAAATATTATTCCAAACTTACTTTACTTTTTATTTTTTTCTTTAACTGGGCAAACCATTGCTTTGTTTCTTCCGCAAAAAAGGGAAGTGTTGTCTCCGGATATTTGCCCTCTACCGACTCCATCAAACGCTGTGCTATAGCGGCTTTATCCTTTTGTAAGGCTATGCCTGCCACCGTAGTATAAGCAAACCTGTAATTGTTCAACACCTGTATATTATCCCTGTTATTTAAATAGGTCCTGGATGATGAAGGCAGGTAAGGCAATGACTTTAACCTTTCGGTCAGCATATTTAAATCATTGCTGTCTTTTTTTGTAACAAGTTTGTTTGTAAGCCCACGACATTGAAGATAATCATTTAAAAACAACCACATGTAAGGCGGTACATCCGCTGCAAAAAAAACATCCTTCCTAAAACCATTCTGTTGTAACACGTCTAACAATACCTGGTCTGAACGGAGCAAATACTTCTTATCATACGTGGCCGATAATTTCCATGTCACACTAGAATCGCTGAAACGCGGGTTTTTATTGTCTATCGACACTAATTTTTCCTCCCATTTCTTCGCTTCCAGCTTGGCAAGGTCTGCCGGACCGAACGAAACCGGTAGCTTGTTGCGAGCGGCCTGCCAGGTACTATACCACTTGGTATTTAACAGGTTAAGGTCAATACAGTTCACATCTACACGGAATTTTTCTACCAGTTGCAGGTAGTTGAGATAGTAGAGATACATATCTCCATTTGTGAAAAAATATGCGTTAGAACTACATTCATTGATCACCTGTTTGAAGTAGGTAAGTACTGTACGGTTAATGCCTCCCTGCAAAGCTGATTTGCGTAAGCAAAGCAAGGCGGAGTCACGCTTACCTTCATTCAGGTATTTTAATGCAAGCGAACCCCATACTGAAAGTATTTTAGTATGCGGGTCAAGAAGAATAAGCTCACCGGTATATATATCATTGCTTAATGAAACTGCTTTTTCAAAAGCAGTACTGGCCTGTTCTGTAAGGGTATAAGTGGCCGCAGGAATGTGTTCGCCATCGGGAATATTCAGCTTATCAAGCGCATATCCATAAAAATACCAGGCAGTTGCATTTCCCGGCTCTTTGGACACCACGCCTTTCAGCAGGTTAACGGCTTTTGTATAATTAGGCTGCTGCTCATCATCAGCCTCCCTGATCATTTCAGCTTTCGCTTTTTCCAGGTCTTTTTTAGCATCTGTCTCCTGTGCAGCAAGGGGCACGTGCGCAACAAGGATAATGGACAGGCTTATGAACAGGTTCTTCATGCAACAATATAAGATTAAATCACCTGTTTTAAACGTTCATGCTAAAACAGTCCGCGTATGCTGGTTTCAATGTTTACAAGTTTCAGCGTTTCATTTTTGAAACATTGAAACTTGTAAACTTCTAAAACTTATCATTGTGCAAATTCGAAGCCAATATCATTTCTAAAGTACATTCCTTCAAAATCTATTGATTTCAATGCTTCTTTGGATGTAGCTACGGCATCTGTAATGTTGGGACCAAATGAGGTAACAGCCAAGACACGCCCTCCATTTGTTACTACACCATTTGCAGCAGTTTTAGTTCCTGCATGAAAAACGATGGTCTTGTCGGAAAAAGTGTGGTCCAAACCTGTAATCACTTTTCCTTTTTCATAATCGCCGGGATAGCCACCACTCACCGCAACTACCGTACAGCAGCTTTCAGGACTTGCATTTATAGTAATGCTAGCCAGCTCGCCAGTATGGCATGCGAGCAATACATCCACCACATCATTCTGCAACCTTGGAATCACCACTTCTGTTTCGGGATCCCCCATGCGGCAGTTATACTCTATTACAAACGGATCTCCGGCTACATTCATTAACCCAAAGAAGATAAAGCCTTTATACTCAATATTTTCTTTCTCCAATCCTTTTACCGTAGGGATAATCACCTGCTGTTCTACTTTGTCCATAAAGGTTTTATCCATAAATGGCACAGGGCTTACACAACCCATTCCACCTGTGTTTGGCCCCGTATCTCCCACGCCTATGCGTTTATAATCTTTAGCATGCCCGATTATCTTATACTCTTTCCCATCAGTTACCGCAAACACACTTACTTCTATTCCTTGCAGGAAGGCTTCTACTACCACCTTCGCAGAGGCTTCACCAAACTGGCGGTTAATGATCATTTCTTCAAACACGGACAAAGCTTCTTCATGTGTCTGGCAGATAACTACACCTTTTCCGGCAGCGAGCCCATCAGCTTTTAGCACAATTGGCAGGCTGTGTTTTGCGAGATATGCTTTGCCTTCTTCAAAATTTTCATTGGTAAACTCTGCATAAGCTGCTGTTGGGATAGCTTGTCTTTCCATAAATTTTTTGGAAAACGCTTTGCTTCCTTCCAACTGCGCGCCATAGGCCGAAGGCCCAAACACTTTTATATGTTGTAACGCCGCATCTTTTTTGAAATAGTCATACACTCCTTTTACAAGCGGCTCTTCCGGCCCTACGATCACAAATGCGATGTTGTGTTCCAGGCAGAAAGTCTTTTGCGCATCAAAATCAGTGACACTTATATCTATATTAGTCCCCACTGTTGCCGTACCAGCATTGCCAGGTGCAATAAATAATTGATCACATTGTTTACTCTGGTTTATTTTCCAAGCCAGTGCGTGTTCACGGCCGCCTGACCCAAGAATGAGAATATTCATATCAATATATTATAGTGTGAGATGTAAGATAAAGGCGCAAGGTATGAGGCATCAGGTATAAGAAACGGCAAATGAAATTTTCTTCCTTGTACCATACACCTTATGCTTCAAACCTCTTTAGGAGGTGCGAAAGTATCATTTTTTCGATGAGGAAGGTCATAATAACCTGCGATAAGGATTTTATCTGTATTTTGGGCGGTCTAAAAAATGGTCAACCCCCGATTTTCTAACGAAAAAAGAACATATGAATGAAGTGAAAGCCTCTAAAGGGCACCCAAAAGGCTTGTATATTTTGTTTGCAACTGAAATGTGGGAGCGCTTTAATTATTACGGCATGAGGGCTATCCTGGTTTTGTTTATGACCAAGGCCCTGCTTTTCGACAAGGTTTTTGCTTCTAATTTATATGGTAGTTATATCAGTCTCGTTTTCCTGACACCACTTTTAGGCGGTTACATAGCAGATCGCTATTGGGGCAACAAACGCTCCATTATTGCTGGCGGTATTGTAATGGCAATAGGCGAGGTTTTATTATTCTTCTGTGGCTCATTATATAAGAGCACGCCAGGTTTGTCTGAAATACTCTTTTATTCAGGGCTTGGCTTAATGATTACGGGTAACGGCTTTTTCAAACCAAACATTTCTTCCCTCGTAGGCCAGTTATACCCGGCCAATGACAATCGTAAAGACGCAGCTTATACTATATTTTATATGGGGATCAACACCGGCGGAGCGCTGGGGCCGTTCGTTTGCGGCCTTTTTGGCGATACGGGCAACCCGGAAGATTTTAAATGGGCATTCCTGATCGCTGGCGTAGGCATGGTGTTAAGTGTTATTGTACAGAAGCTGTTCCAGGAGAAGTATGTGGTTACACCGGAGGGCAAACCTTTGGGCCAGATACCTGCAAATACGCCTAAAATGGCGCTGAATCCACTGGTTACAGTAATAGGCATGGCTGTTTTATCTGTGGTGTTGATCGGGCTTTTCTTTATAGACGCTAAAGTATTCAGCTACCTGTTTTACCTGCTGATCGCATGTATTATAGCAGTACCTGCTATCATTTTCATGGACAAATCATTAACGTCTGTAGAAAAAAGTAAAGTGGGGGTAATATTTATCGTGTGCTTCTTCGTGATCTTTTTCTGGAGTGCATTCGAACAAGCGGGCGCTTCCCTGACATTCTTTGCGGAGGAACAAACCAACAGGCAAATTGGTCTACATGTTCCGGTATGGTTGATATATGTTCTTTCTCTTGCCTTTCTTTATTATATATACACCTTATTTAAAAAGACGGCCAGGAACCTGTCCGGCGATTTCAATAAAGTGTTGCGTTTAACTGTATTTGGGTTATTAGGCCTATTGAGTGTGGCACTTATCGGCACAAACCTGTACCTGCTGCAAAGCGGTTTGTCAGTTGTATCTAAAGATGAGATACCAGCAAGTTGGTTCCAATCATTAAACTCACTGTTCATCGTAATATTTGCACCATTTTTTGCATGGTTCTGGACCAAGCTCGGCAAAAGAGAACCGTCGTCTCCAACCAAGATGGCTTTGGGTTTATTATTGCTGGCTTTGGGTTATTGGTGGATAGCACAGGGCGTTAATAACATACACCCGGGCATAAAGGTTAGTATGATCTGGCTGACAGGTATGTATGCTTTCCACACCTGGGGCGAGCTTTGTCTTTCTCCGATAGGCATGTCACTGGTGAATAAATTATCTCCGCTCAAATTCTCTTCTTTGCTGATGGCAGTATGGTTTACGGCTAATGCATTTGGCAATAAACTGGCGGGCGTATTGAGTGCGTTATATCCTGATAATGGAAAAGTGACGGACTTCCTTGGTTATAAAATGAGCAACTTATATGACTTCTTTATGTTATTCGTTTTCATGGCGGGTATAGCAGCGCTGATCCTGTTCCTGTTAACGAAAAAACTACAAAAGATGATGGTTGCAGGCACAACAGCCCAACAATAGAAACGTATTTACTTTTTAGCGTGCCGGAATCCGCGTCACGCTTTTTTTATTCATATTACCCAATATAAATGAGTATGTCAGAGAACAAAAAATTCGAGCCGTTTGTGCCGGATGAAGCGAATGTGAAAGAGTTTACGCTCAAGGCAATTATTATGGGAGGCATTTTCGGAATTATTTTCGGAGCTGCTACCGTGTATCTTGCATTGAAGGCAGGCTTAACGGTGAGTGCATCTATTCCGATTGCCGTAATTGCCATTACACTTGGCAGAAAATTTTTGAAAACAACCATTCTCGAAAACAATATCATCCAGACCACCGGTTCTGCTGGTGAGAGTATTGCGGCAGGGGTGGTATTTACATTGCCTGGTTTCCTGTTTTTGTCAGAGCCGAGCAGTGCATCTTTTTTTAACTATGTGACCATTCTCACGCTTGCCATCTTTGGCGGTATCCTTGGTACGTTGATGATGATACCATTGAGAAGGTCTTTGATCGTAAAAGAGCATAATACGCTTCCTTATCCTGAAGGAACGGCTTGCGCTTCTGTATTGAAAGCAGGCGAGAAGGGCGGCGACTTTGCGAAGACGGCTTTTATGGGTCTTGGCTTTGCATTCTTATATGCTTTGTTACAAAAAGTATTTCATGTAATTGCTGAAGTTCCATTTTATGCGACTAAGCAGGTAAACAAATATTTCCCATCTGCACGTGTAAGCGGAGAGATTACGCCAGAATATATGGGCGTTGGCTATATTATTGGGCCAAAGATCTCCGGTGTACTGGTTGCAGGTGGTGTACTGAGCTGGTTTGTATTCATTCCATTGCTGGCGTCTGTGGTGCCGGGCGATGTAATTGCGGCTCAACTGGTAAAATTGGGGTATTTAACTAACCTTACCACTGCTGGCGGCCCTGGTAGCTGGGATCCGCTGACACACAGCTTTGGTGACTGGTCGGCAGCCATTTACCGCGCGTATGTAAGACAGATCGGCGCTGGCGCCGTAGCTGCAGGTGGTTTTATCACATTATTTAAAACATTGCCTACAATCGTATCTTCTTTTAAAGGCAGCCTTGGTTCTATTAAAAAAGAAGGTGGCGATGCGGCTGCCGTTAGAAGAACGGAGCGTGACCTGAACGTTAAGATAGTAGGTATCGGCAGTGTTGTTCTTATACTTTTAATGACTATCCTGCCGCAGGTACCGGGCGATACAATCGTAAGTAAACTGGTACTGGGTGTACTGGTAGTAATATTCGGTGCATTCTTCGTTACGGTATCATCACGTATCGTAGGCCTGATCGGTAGTTCGAATAACCCGATCAGCGGTATGACTATTGCGACATTGATGGGCACCTGTCTTGTGTTTATCGCAGTTGGCTGGACTGGTAAAGTATATGAGCCTATGGCATTGGTGGTAGGTGGTATGATCTGTATAGCTGCTGCAAATGCAGGCGCTACTTCTCAAGACTTGAAAACAGGTTACATTGTAGGCGCTACGCCTAAGTATCAGCAGATCGCGTTGTTTGTAGGTGCGATCGTTTCTTCAATCGCGATTGGTGCTACTGTAAAAATATTGGATACGCCGTCCAGCGAGATGCTGGCGCAAGGTATTCAGCACGCAATTGGTACGGATAAATATCCTGCTCCGCAGGGTACGCTTATGGCGACATTGGTAAAGGGCATTCTTTCTTTCAACCTTGACTGGCAGTTTGTGTTGGTAGGTGCTGCTGTGGCTATTGTAATGGAACTATGCGGCATTAAGGCACTGAGCTTTGCGGTGGGTGTGTACTTGCCTTTGAGCACTACATTGCCAATTTTTGCAGGTGGCGCTATCCGCGGTATTGTAGACTGGAAGAAAAAGAAAAAAGGAGAAGCCGTAAACACAGAAGAGGAAGACCTGGGCAAAGGCAACTTGTTTGCAACAGGCCTTGTGGCTGGCGGTGCGATTGCCGGTGTGGTAGTTGCATTTGCTTCAGCAAGTGATGGTGTAAATAAAATGATGCAGGGCTGGAGTGCGGAACATGCGCTTAGCAGTGCATTTGGCGAAACTGGTTATATGTTGCTTGGTGCTTTATTCTTCGTGTTAATGGGATTGGTATTATATAGAATAGCAATCAAAAAAGATGATGTAAAGCTGGAGCATTAATTCAGTATAGAATAAATATAAAGAGCGGCCTTCCTGTCAGGAGGGCCGCTCTTGTTTTGCGAACCATCGGTTTTTCCTAAGTTAGAACGACTAACTTTTACTTCTACCCAGCGTAAAACGTACGCCTACGCTGATAGATGTCAATTAAGTTGAGTCAGCTAGAGTTAAAACTAAAATTATTGCCTTCTGTTCCGGCTTTACTATATTCTTTACAGAACAGTATTTTATTTCGGGCGAGAATAATCAGAGAGCAAAGCAAAAACAAATGAATGATATTGCTATGTGCAAAAAACTGTTTAACAACAGTTTTTGTTAAACGGGTTTTAAAATAGAAGTTACATGCAGCGATTTTTAACGGTGCCCTTATAAACATTAAGCAGGCTATTTCTTATACACAGAAAGTGCCGCTATTTCTTTATCGTCAACAGTAAAAATATCTTCTTCGCCAAAGAGTAATATTTCATTGAGTTCACTTAACCAGAGCTGTTTGCCTGCACGTGAAAACTCTTTTTGTTTACTGCCTATTAGTTTTTCAAACCTTTTATAATCCCGCAATTCTGTACGGATCGTTAACTGATGTGTACGCTCGTTATATACCTGGTACACTTGCAAACCACAATTGCAATTTTTATCCTCTTTGTATGGTTCTATATAATATTGCGTAGCATCAAAGAGTTTAAACCTACCGGATGACACATCAAATGTGTAGCGCAGTTCTGTGTAGCCGCGGTGAACGCCATGATTAATAGCAAGCGTATCTTTATTGAGAGAGAAATGCGGCCCTCTTCCATCTGCTTCCAACATGCCAGAGCTATCCATTAATTTCCATTCATTATGTTGTTGTGTTAATACAACAATCCTTGAAAATGAAAATGTGGTATCCCGCACCATGACAATAATTACTTTATTTCCCCCTATTACGCTGGAATCTACCTCCACGGAATTGGAATCTTCCAGGTTGAACCGCGCATCAAAAAATTGCTGATATTTTGGAGTCGATATTAATGTTTTTAATGCTGTGTCTTTTATTTGTGTAGCCGGGGAATCCTTTTTTGCTTCTTGCCCGGTACTGCTGTTTTTGCATGCAGCAAACAGGAACAATATGATGATGTAATAATGCTTCATATCACTTAAATAAAATGTTCATTAACCGATAGCGGGGAGGTTTCACGCAAAGGCGCTAAGCATCGCAAAGAGCGCAGAGGAAACGCAGAGAACACAAAGCGTTTTAATTACAAGCATGGTGTTTTCCCGCATCGATTAAAAAATAATAAGGCATAGTAAACTTACTATGCCTTATTGAGAAATGCTATAGGACTTATGTTACAATTTCCCTTTCTTAATCTCATCTACTACAGACGGATCGAGTAAGGTAGAAGTATCGCCCAAATTTTCTAATTCATTCTCAGCTACTTTGCGCAAAATGCGGCGCATGATCTTGCCGCTTCTTGTTTTTGGCAGGCCAGTTACGAACTGGATTTTATCCGGTTTTGCAATCGGGCCTATGATGCGGCTTACAGTTGCAGTAATATCCCTTCTTGCCAGCTCTTCATCTCCACCATGCGATCCTGTATATACAACATATGCATAAATACCTTGTCCTTTAATATCGTGTGGATAGCCTACTACTGCACTTTCTACTACACCAGCATGCATGTTGATGGCATTTTCAACTTCTGCAGTACCTATGCGGTGCCCACTCACGTTCAACACATCATCCACACGGCCTGTGATACGATAGTTTCCGTCTTCATCGCGTAATGCACCATCCCCGGTAAAATACATGTTTTCATATGTTGCAAAGTAGTTGGTCCTGCAACGCTCGTGATCACCATACGTTGTTCGTAAAATACCCGGCCAGGGGAATTTGATACAAAGATTACCACTTACATTATTTCCTTCTATTTCTTTGCCATTCTCATCTACCAGTACAGGTTGTACGCCTGGCAATGGCAGTGTAGCATGTGCAGGTTTGGCAGGTGTAACGCCTGCAAGGTTTGATATTAATATACCGCCTGTTTCTGTTTGCCACCAGGTATCTACTATCGGAGATTTTTTCTTGCCTACTTGTTCATCATACCAATGCCATGCTTCTTCATTGATCGGCTCACCTACAGTACCTAATACTTTGAGTGAAGAAAGGCTCTTGCCTTGTAATGGCCCAAGGCCAAAACCCATTAAAGAACGGATAGCTGTAGGCGCAGTATATAAAATATTTACGCTGTACTTGTCTACGATCTGCCAGAAACGCCCTGCGTCCGGCCATGTAGGTACACCTTCAAACAACAATGTTGTAGCACCGGCACTTAAAGGGCCATATACGATATAGCTATGCCCGGTGATCCATCCGATATCTGCTGTACAAAAATGAATATCGCCCGGCTGATATTGAAACACGTTTACAAAACTATAGTTCGTGTAGACCATGTATCCTCCGCAGGTGTGCACTACTCCTTTCGGTTTACCTGTAGAGCCAGATGTATATAAGATGAATAAAGGATCTTCCGCATCCATCTCTTCTGCCGGGCAGTCTTTCATGCCCAACGTTTCTATTTTTTTGATCTCATCTTCCCACCACACATCACGGCCTTTGATCATACTTACCGCTGTACGCGTACGTGTAGACACGATCACCCGTTTTACAAACGGGCATGCGATCAATGCATCATCAATTACACTTTTTAGTGGAATATCTTTTTGTCCGCGATATGCACCGTCGCAGGTAATTACATATTCTGCCCTGGCGTCCTGTAAACGGTCTGCAATACTTTGTGCAGAGAACCCACCAAAGATCACAGAGTGAATAGCACCAATGCGTGCGCATGCTAATACTGAGATAGCTAACTCAGGAATCATGCCCATGTAGATACAAACCCTGTCACCTTTTTTCACGCCATTATTCTTCAACACGTTTGCAAACTGGCAAACTTTCAGGTGAAGGTCTTTGTATGTAATGATGCGATGATACTCTTCTGGGTCATTCGGCTCCCATATAATCGCGGGCCTGTTTCCCAATGTTTCCAGGTGCCTGTCCAGGCAATTTTCTGTTATGTTCAATTTTGCACCTTTGAACCACTCTATTTTTGGTTCTTTGAAATTCCATTCAAGTACTTTATCCCACCTTCTGCGCCAGTAAAAGTTGTTTGCGATATCCGCCCAAAAATTTTCTGGTTGTTGTACACTTCTCTTGTAGGCTTCCTGGTATTCGCTCAGCGACTTGATTTGATAAGGATATGACATAATACAATCTTTTCTTTTTCCGGGTTTAAATTTAAGACATCAATTTTTTATAGCGCTGCTAATTTCACAAACAATTGTTTTTTTATTTATCTTCAAGCCTGTCCCGACTTGCCGAAACCTGTTTATGCAGACAACCAACAACAAGAGATTATATAGTGTCATAGGTGCATCATCACTTGGCACCCTTATCGAATGGTATGACTTTTACATATTCGGAAGCCTTGCTACGATTATATCTGAAAAGTTTTTCCCGCCAGATAATCCTACTGCCGCATTCCTGGCTACGCTGGCTACTTTTGCTGCAGGCTTTATCGTTCGCCCTTTTGGTGCTATTGTATTTGGCCGATTGGGGGACATGATCGGCAGGAAGCACACATTCCTGTTAACATTGGTACTGATGGGTGGCTCCACTTTCTTTATTGGCTTACTCCCCAGTTATGCAACATTTTCCGGCGCGCCTTTGCTCGTGCTGCTTATTCGCCTGATACAAGGTTTGGCGTTAGGGGGTGAATATGGCGGCGCTGCAACGTATGTTGCAGAATATGCGCCAGCAAACAAGCGCGGATATTTTACCAGTTGGATCCAGACAACCGCTACAATGGGTTTGTTTGTTTCTTTACTGGTGATCATTACCTGCCAGAAAGTATTGAGCAAGGAAGATTTTAATGATTGGGGCTGGCGCTTACCGTTCCTGCTTAGTATTGTACTCGTGATCGTATCTATCGTGATCCGGTTAAAAATGCAGGAATCCCCACTATTTGCTAAACTGAAGAAAGAGGGCAAGACTTCATCCAATCCACTGAAAGAAAGCTTCGGCAAAAAGAAAAACTTGAAAATGGTGCTTGTAGCACTATTTGGTGTTACGATGGGGCAAGGCGTGGTGTGGTACACCGGCCAGTTCTACGCACAGACTTTTCTGCTGAAGAATTGTAATATAGACGCCACACAAGCCAACACTTGTATTGGTATTGCACTACTGATTGCTACACCATTTTTTATTGTATTTGGTGCGTTGAGCGACAAGATAGGCCGCAAACCTATTATGATGGCAGGTTTATTACTCGCTGTTATCTGCTACCGACCCATCTTCGGGGCGATGTATGACATGAGTAATATAAAAACGAAGACAATTGTTTCTACGAAAGAATTGAAAACAGACAGCAAACTGGTTCCCAATAAACAGGACTCTTTTTTAACGGATGAGGTGGAAGAAACAACTACAAGCAAGACCTGCTCAGATGGTTCTGTAATCACCGAGGTAAAAACAGAAACGTATGTTGCGGGCAAAAACGCATCTGGCAAACCAGTTATTAAAACATCGCTGCTGCTATCGGATGTACAAAGGTGGATGGTGATCGGGATGGTATTCGCATTGGTATTCTTTGTAACAATGGTATATGGCCCAATAGCTGCCTATCTGGTAGAGCTGTTCCCTATACATATCCGTTATACAAGCATGAGCCTGCCTTATCATATTGGTAATGGCGTGTTTGGTGGGTTGGTTCCGTTTATTGGTACATTGATATTTGAATATTCAAAAACAAGTACGAACCCTTCCGGCGATCCGTTGGCGGGTTTGTGGTACCCGATTGGTATTGCAGCGCTTTGCTTTATCATCGGTTGTTTATATGTAACTAAACCGAAAGAGGTTAAGAAAGAAAGGATCATTATTTAAAAGGTATAAGGTTGTGAGGTGTAGGGCATAAGGAATACTTATCCTCACATCTCACCATTCACAACTCACTATTATGAATGCAATAAGAAGAATATTAGGAATTGTATGGCTGCTGCTGGGTCCGGCTGCTATTGCCTTCCTCGGCTACGAGGCTTATAGCAGGATCAATGCCCACCCTGTGAGTGATGTTTACCTGCCGTGGATCATTATTGTAAGCATCTTTACGCCTATTGCGATTGGCCTATCCCTATTTGGCTTTTATGCGCTGACGGGGGAGTATGATAAGTAATTGTTTAATGGATATATGGTTTAATTGTTGAGGTGATTTAGTTTAAGCCCTATCATTACAATTTGACAATTGAACCATTAAACAATTTAACAATTACCCCTTAGTCTTTTTCAAATTATAGCTTCCTATCTTTGACCTATGTCAATCCAGGTTTCTAATCTCTCAAAAAATTACGGTCAGCAAAAGGCTGTTGACAGCATTTCTTTCTCTATTGGAAGGGGTGAGATCGTAGGTTTTCTTGGGCCGAACGGCGCAGGTAAAAGCACGACAATGAAGATGATCACGGGCTATCTGCAGGCAGATGGTGGCACTGCTACCGTGTGTGGCATTAATGTGCGTGACAATGCCCTGGCTGCAAAGCAAAAGATCGGCTACCTGGCAGAAGCTAATCCTTTATACTATGATATGTATGTAAGGGAATATCTTTCATTTGTCGTAGGTGTTTACAAAATAGAAAATGAGCAACAGGTAATTGAGGAGACGATCGCGCTGGTAGGCTTAACACCTGAGGCTAATAAAAAGATAGGCCAGCTTTCCAAGGGATATAAACAGCGTGTAGGATTAGCAGCGGCGCTGGTGCATACCCCGGAAGTGCTGATACTGGATGAACCAACAAGCGGACTGGACCCTAACCAGATCATTGAGATCAGGAATGTGATCAAAGCGCAGGGATCGAACAAAACCGTTCTATTTTCTTCTCATATATTACAGGAAGTGCAGGCCATTTGTGATCGTGTAATTATTATTAACAAAGGAAAACTGGTTGCTGATAGCCTTCTTAGCCAATTGCAACAGAAAAGTGATGTGGAATCTGTGCGGGTCAGCTTTAAAGAAGCGTTGGAAAGCGAGTGGCTTCAACGATTACCAGCTATCAGGTCGATAGAAAAAATAAATACGCATACGTGGCTATTAAAAACAATTGATGCTACAGAAGCACGCAAACAGTTACTTGAGCTATCGTTAAAAGAGAATCTTAATATAGAAAGCTTGCAGACAGAGGGGAATTCCTTGGAAGACATCTTCAGGCAACTGACGGTAAATCCATCTTAATTTTATTTTTCAATTATCGTTATATGCTACAGAAAAGCACACTACAGTTTCTTACGCAGTTAAAGAAGAACAATGTAAAGGAATGGTTTGACGCGAACAGGAAAGTGTACGAAGCGGCGCGCGAAGATTATGGCAACCTGATTTCGGAAGTGATCAAGCAAACAGGAAAGAAGGACGCAGATATTGCTTCTTTACAATTGAAGGATTGTATGTTCCGTATAAACAGGGATGTGCGTTTTAGTAAAGACAAATCTCCATATAAAACGAACTTCGGCGCATTCATCGTGCGCGGCGGCAAGAAAAGCATTTATGCAGGTTATTACTTTCACATGGAACCGGGCAAAAGTTTTGTTGGTGGCGGATTGTGGATGCCTATGCCGGAGCATCTGAAAAAGGTGAGGCAGGAAATTGATTATTGTTATGATGAGTTTTCCAAGATTATGAAGAATAAAAAGTTTGTTGCTACGTATGGCGGACTGGACAAATCTGCTGAGTATGTACTGAGCAGGCCGCCGAAAGGATATGATGAGGAAAACCCGGCAATAGAATTGTTGAAGATGAAAAGCTACGTAACAACGCGTCCTGTTACAGATGCAGAGTTGCTTTCAAAAGACCTTCCTAAGCTGATCGTCTCTGCATTCGAGGCGTTACAACCGATGAATGCATTTATTAACAGGGCGATAGAGGATTAGAGAAAAATTGTTGCATTGTTATATTGTCAAATTGTTGGGCCGCTTCGCGGCTCTTTTTATTTACCGGAGAGAATACCTAGAGATTCTTATCTAAGCGGAGTTTTTAAACACATAGAAGAGTTGACTTCTTGCTCCACGAATCTGTTTGGGAAACATAACCAACTCGTCTAAGATAGAGGTTTACGCAATTAATTAATATTATACCTTCTTTTAAGCAGGGACACATTAGGGCACATAGAGGAAATGCTTCGCATTTCTTGGCGAGCCTTATGCTGTTCGACACGTTAGCAGGGATTAATATCCCTCTTATCTGGATTCGACATGCGCTTCGCTAACATGTCGAATAGCTTCACTTTTCTTGGCGTGCCTTTGTGGCTAATCTTTGCGGCTTTGCGTAAACCTAACAATTAAACAATACAACTATTCAACAATTCATTCTTACCAACTACTACCAGCGCCACCACCACCAGAGGAACCACCACCCCAACTGGATGAGCTGCTGGACGAAGACGAAGAGGATGACGAGGAAGAAGAAGAGGAACTGCCTGAAGACGAAGAATCACTCAACTGAGGTATAACATACGTTCTGTCTTCTTTATGATTACACGATTTGCATTGATACTGCATTACTCCTGAGCCTGCATTGTACTTGGTGGCCCGCACAATCGTTCTATTTTTCACCATTACAAATGTTTTTCGTGTACAGGACGGGCAATGTTCTACAGTGGAGCGAATGTTATCATAATCCAACTTTATCCAGTTTTTACATCCTGTACAAACCCATACATCGTAATCGATTGATTTGAGATCTTCTTCTGTTTGCTCATATTTAGCCAGGTATTTTTTCTCTTCTGTTGAAGATAATTTCTTCATAGGCTTGCCGCATTCTGAGCAAGTATATGGCGCATTGCGGGCATCATCCATTTCATGTTTTATTTTTCTGAACCGCCATGCAAGTAATGGGAAGAAGAATTCTGCAATGAAAAAGCGACTATAGATCTGGTCTAATACGCCATACTTCCACTTACGGTCTTTCTCTGGCGCCATCTTGTTTATCTGGCGTTTAGTAACAATTACAAACAGGTGAATGATTAATGTCCATGAAAGATAGAAGGCGATAATCAAATGAATCCAGATGGGTATTCTTATGTATTGCTCCAGTACAAGGGCCATTACGACTGGCAACCAGAAAACAGATGTTTTCAATAACATACCACCAGGCACACGCACATCTGTTTTATTATAACCAGAGAATGCTTTCAAACCAATAGCAGAAAAAATAAACTGGAAAATACATATTCCAACAAAAGCAAGACCCGGATAATCGTAGGTAGAAGCATGATCATATTTCTGACTAGCCGGGGTTCCATTCCCCATTTGTTCTCCCTCTGCACCTGGCGCTACATCTATTGGGTTATCTGCTGCATCTTCAACTGTGGAATCTTTGTTTAAGGTAGCGGCTACTTTATTAATACCTGCCAGCATACCATTATCATAATCGCCCTGTTTAAAATAAGGCAACATTGATTTTTGCTGGATATTAAAACAGGTAATGTCCGGCAAGTCACCTTCTATTCCATAACCCGTTTCAAATTCGATACGGCGCTGATCTTTTACGAGCAGAATTAGTAGTCCGTTGTTCAACTCTTTCTTACCTATCTTCCAGTAGTTAAATAACTCGTGCGCAAAATCTTTGGGCGTTTTATCCGTCTTTATGGATGATAGTAACACAACGGCTACCTGTGCTTTGTTGGATTGGTCAAGCGATTTGAGCACAGCATTCATTTCCTGCACTGTTTCATCCGTAACAATATGATCGGGATTACTTACGTAACCGCCGCCATTTTTTTTGGGGTCAGGTACTTTTAGAATGGCAGGATTAGTTTTTTGTGCATACAGGTTTGCGACAAAAGAAAATAAGAGTAGTATCGTGAGAACGCTTTTAGGAGTTTTCAGTTTCACAGGTAATGTTTTAGGTCAGGTAGCAATTATTAAAATTTACAAAAGTCCTTCCCGGTCTTTTTTGGGCAGGCTCATCACAACAAGCTTATATGAATCGTCAATCATTTCACGTAATAGCTTAGCAGAAAGCGAGCCATTTAATAATATTGTGTTCCAATATTTTTTATTCATGTGATAGCCAGGCTTTACGGCATCATACTGCTCACGCAATTCTTCTGCCTTATCTGGATCACATTTTACATTGAATTGTAGTGGGTCGTTGTTTAATCCAATCAGTAAGAACATTTTACCTCTTACTTTAAATACGAGTGTATCTTCTCCGAAAGGAAACCCTTCTGTTGCATCAACTTTAGAGAGGCAATAATCGCGTAATTGTTCAATGTCCATATATGGTGTGAGGTGATAGGTGTAGGGCTAAGTTAAGGATTATGTTTATAGGGTTAAATTGTTACATGGTTTTATTGTTGAATGGTTTGTTTAGGCTTTTTGTAATCCGGCACTTGTGGTATTATAGCTGCCTATGAAGTCAATACGTAGAAGGCCGGAGCAAATTTCTTTCACCACATAACTTGTCCCGGTAACATACCGGGAGGAGCATAAGATACGTAGGCACATAGGATAAGCTGGGCTCTCAAAAATAGCATAGTCTATTTATTCAAGAGAACATAGAACACATAGGAAGAGCCGCTACGCAACTCTTTGAATTCCTTCCGTGTTTTTGTGTTTCTGTAGCTTATGCTTTATAAATGCCAAATGGTCAAATTGTTTAACGGACAATTAAGCCATTGAACAATTCAACCATTTGAGCACACTTACAAACCTTATCAACTATATTACAATAGTCCTTTACTTCTTAAATATTCTGCAATCTGTACTGCATTTGTTGCAGCGCCTTTGCGCAGGTTGTCGCTTACAACCCATAGATTCAATGTTTTAGGTTGTGTTTCGTCCCTTCTGAGGCGACCTACAAACACTTCGTCTTTTTCATGCGCCCACAATGGCATTGGATAAAATTGTGTGGCGTCATCATTCTGAACAACTACACCCGGTGCGCTGCTTAATAATGATTTTACTTCTTCCAGGTCGTACTCATTTTCAAATTCTACGTTCACGCTTTCGCTGTGTCCGCCTACTACAGGAATACGAACTGTTGTAGCTGTTACTTTAATGCTGTCGTCACCAATGATCTTATTGGTTTCTTTTACCATTTTCATTTCCTCTTTGGTATAACCATTTTCGAGGAATACGTCAATCTGTGGTATAACGTTCAGATCTATCTGGTATTTGTACGCCATCTCTCCTTGTACGCCCTTACGCTCGTTGAACAGTTGATCAACGGCTTTTTTACCCGTACCTGTTACGCTCTGGTAAGTACTTACTACTATACGCTTGATCTTGTATTTTTTATGCAAAGGATTCAACGCAACTACCATCTGTATAGTAGAGCAGTTTGGATTTGCAATAATTTTATCTTCAGCAGTTAATACGTCTGCATTTACTTCCGGCACTACTAATTTTTTAGTAGGGTCCATTCTCCATGCAGAGGAATTATCGATAACGGTAATACCAGCTTCCGCAAACTTAGGAGCCCACTCCAGGGATGTACTGCCACCGGCAGAAAAGATCGCTACAGCAGGTTTTGCTGCAATGCCATCGGCCATGCTTACTACCTTATACTTAGCACCTTTAAATTCTACTTCTTTACCTACAGAACGTTCAGACGCAACAGGAACGATCTCTGTTACAGGAAAATTCCTTTCTGCTAACACCTGTAACATTTTGGTGCCTACTAAGCCGGTAGCACCTACTACAGCTACTTTCATTTTGATTTTTATTTGTTTGAATTAATAGTTTCAACTTATTGTTTCAAAGTTTCAGCGTTTCATCTATGAACCTTTTGAAACTAAAAGATATTCCATATCTCACTTAAACATTGAATAGCATCATGCCCTTGCAGATATGGAATATCTGGCTGCTTGTTTTAGCGTTTCAAAGTTTCGTGTTCCATTGTGAAACTTTGAAATATTAAAAAAGCCTCCCCTGTCTGGGAAGGCTTTTTTGCTTTATATCTTTTATATGCAACATTAAGCACCTTCCCGTGTCGAGATGTGTTTCTTAATGCTCTTCTTTGTCATTGTTATATTCATTGCGAAGCGAATGTACCCCGGAATGAACAGCATGCCAAAAAAATTTTACGAACGATTGTTTGGAAGACCGGTCAAAAAAGTCATTGGCCATAGCGTCATAAAACAAGTTGCCTGTTACAGGTTACCAGCTAGCTGGTAACCTGTAACAGGCAACATTATTTGTACTTAGTACTTTGTCATTCGTACTTTTCTTCCTACCAGATCTTAATACGTTTATCTTCAGCTACAAACATCTTATCTGTTGGCTGAATATTAAACGCTTTATAGAATGGAGTGAAGTTCATCAGCGGACCGTTTACACGATACATAGCCGGAGAGTGCGGATCTGTATTGATGTAAAGCAATTCCGTTTCTGGTTTTATTTTATCACGCCAGATCTGTCCAAGGGAAATAAAGAAGCGTTGGTCAGGTGTAAAGCCATCAATCTTTGTTGTATCCTGCCCTTGTTTAGTTAATTTAAACGCATCATACGCAATAGCGATACCACCAATGTCAGCAATATTTTCACCTGTGGTTAATGCTCCGTTTACATGCACTGAATCCTGTACAGTAAAGCCGTTGTACAGGTCTATTACCTGTTTAGATTTCGCTTTGAACTTAGTGTAATCATCTTTACCCCACCAGTCTCTCATGTTACCTTCTTTGTCATATTGCGCACCCTGGTCATCAAAGCCGTGTGTCATTTCATGGCCGATCACCATACCGATACCGCCATAGTTAATAGCGTCATCTGCGTTAGGATCAAAGAATGGGAATTGCAGTATGCCCGCCGGGAATACGATCTCATTGAAAGTCGGGTTATAATATGCGTTGATAGTCGGAGGAGTCATACCCCATTCTGTCTTATCTACCGGTTTACCCACTTTTGCTACCTGGTAAGCATATTCATTTTTAGCACAAGACACCAGATTTTCAAAGTATTTACCTTTATCGATTGCTACTTTGCTATAGTCGCGCCATTTGTCAGGATAGCCGATTTTTTTGAGGAAAGCATGCAGCTTGTCTTTTGCTTTTGCTTTAGTGCTGTCGCTCATCCAGTCCAGGCTGCTGATGCGTGTTTCAAATGCTTTTTCCAGGTTGTTCACCAGGTCCAGCATGCGCTTCTTAGCATCTTCTGTAAAGTATTTTTTTACATATAACTGACCTAATGCTTCACCCAGGTTGCCATCTGTATTTTGCACCATTCTTTCCCAGCGTGCTTTTATTTTTCTTTGGCCGCTTAATACTTTGGTGTATTCAAACCTTGCATCTACAAAGTTGCTGCTAAGTGCAGATGCTGCGTCTGCCAGTTTGTGGAAACGCAGGTATGTTTTCCAGTCTTCCACCGGCACAGATTTCAGTAACTCGTCTACTTTTTTATAAAAAGCCGGCTGACCAACGTTTACAGAATCTGTGTTGATCATCATAGCGGGAAGCAATGTTTTCCAGCCGAATGTTGGCATCTGTTTGTCCAGGTCAGCTACAGCAAATTTGTTGTAGTTGCTTTTTGGGTCGCGCAGCTCTACGTTTGTACGATGTGCGCCAGCCAGTTGTTTTTCCAGTGCATATACTGTCTGTGCATTTTTAGCAGCAGTAGCAGCGTCTGTACCTGTTAGTTCAAACAACTTGGCAATATAGGTCTGATATGCTTTTATAACTTTTGCAGTAGCAGAATCTGTTTTGAAATAGTAATCCCTGTCAGGTAAACCAATACCACCCTGGTAATAGATAGCGATATTCATGCTGCTGTTTTTCTCATCAGCATTAAAGCCTTGTGCGAAGAGGGTATTTTTATTTTCGACCTGGTCTTCTGCTACATAGGCCATTACACCTTTTGCATCTTTGATCGCATCTATTTTTGCGAGGTATGGTTTTACAGGCTCATAACCGCGCTTATCAATCGTTGCAGAATCCATACCGGCTGTATAGAAGTCGCCCACTTTCTGCTCTATGCTACCCGCGGCTGCATTGCTTTTTGCGGCGTCTTCAATAATGCCTTTTAAATTGGCCTTTGTTCTGTTATAGAGGTCGTTGAAAGAACCTGCTCCTGTCTCTGTTGCAGGAATTTCTGTTGATTTGATCCATTTACCATTGACAAACAGGAAAAAGTTGTCACCAGGTTTTACGGATGAATCGAAGTTTTCAGTGGCAATAAAACTTTTTTTAGCCGCTTCGCCGTCTTTTTGCTGACCGCAGGATGCGAGCATGGATGCCACTGCCAAACATGAAACGCCAAGCCAATTTGTTGGTTTCATATACAATGTGATTTTTTGATTAAGGCTTTAAATTAAAAAAACTTCCCTAAGGGAAGTTTTTATTTATATAAAAGATGATTTTTTGTTGTTTAATGGTCGACCGGAATCCTGCCGGGGAGCATTATGCCAGCTTAATATCGAAGTTAACCAACTGAACGAAGTCGTTCAATCTTCCTTCAATATCTTCTTTGCTGATCTCTTTCAGACGTTCTGTACCGAATTTCTCTACACAGAAACTTGCCATTGCAGAACCTACTATGATAGCAGTTTTCATGTTTTCAAAAGAAATATCTTTTGTCTTTGCCAGGTGCCCCATAAAGCCGCCTGCGAATGTGTCGCCAGCGCCGGTCGGGTCAAACACTTCTTCTAATGGCAATGCCGGTGCGAAGAAGACATTGTTTTCATTGAAGAGCAATGCGCCATGTTCCCCTTTCTTGATGATCAGGTATTTAGGGCCCATTGTCAATATTTTTTTAGCTGCTTTTACTATAGAGAATTCATTGGTTAACTGGCGGGCTTCGCTATCGTTTACCATCAATACGTCTACCATTGTCAGCACTTCCTTCAGATCGTCGAGGGCTGTCTCCATCCAGAAGTTCATGGTATCCAGTACAATAAGTTTTGGCCTGGTCTTTAATTGCTCTATAACGCTTTTCTGCAGTTTAGGCATCAGGTTACCCAGCATCAGGAATTCTGCACCCTGGTAGCTCTCAGGCACGATCGGGTTAAAATCCATCAGTACGTTCAGGTCTGTTACCAGCGTATCGCGGGTATTCATATCCATGTGGTACTTACCAGCCCAGAAAAAGGACGGCTTGTCTTTAACTATTTCCACGCCATCTACAGAAACTCCCTTGCTTTGCAGGTAGTCCAGTTCTGCCTGTGGAAAGTCATTTCCTACTATGGAAATCTGCTCTACAGAATCTATAAAGTTACTGGCAGCATAAGCCACATACGTTGCAGAACCACCAATGATCCTGTCAGATTTTCCAAAAGGCGTTTCGATATCGTCGAACGCCATTGTTCCTACTACAATTAAAGACATAGTTTGCCGGATTTTTTTCCGGGCGCAAACCTATTGCATTTCAGGGGAAAAAAGGCTTTTAGCGGTAATTAGTTTCACATTAAAAAGTGAGTGGTGAGTTGTCAGTAGTGAGTTTGGACGCCAGACCGTCCCATTCACTACTGACTATTGACAACTCACAAAATAAAAAACGAACGTTTTTGTTATAAAAAGGCCTTTTTTATGGCTTATTTCTACTACAAAAGCTCTTCTTTTTTGGATAACATAGTCTGCACAGGGTGCATAGTTGTTGTTATTTCTTATCTTTCAGGACTGTTTTTATTAAAAAGACACACATACATTCGATTACATGGCCAGAATCAAAACAAACAAAGATGTAACCCGTAGAGAGGTTATTACAAAAGCCGCTGCTACCCTTTTCCGGGAAAAAGGCTACAAGGCAGCCAGTATGAGGGACCTTGCCGTTAAAGTAGGCGTGGAAGCCGCCAGCCTTTACAACCACATCCGTTCCAAAACTGAATTATTGCATGATGTCTGCTTTAACGTTGCCAACAGGTACGTAGAAAAGATGCATGCAGTAGAATCTTCTAACACAACGAGCATTGAAAAGATTGAAACCCTGATGCGCTTCCACATCGGGCAAATGATCGACAACTATGAGGAAGTGTATGTAAGCGACCGTGAATGGCGCCACTTAAACGACCCATACCTGTCTAACTACCGCAACCAGCGCAGAAGCTACCGCAAACGTTTTGCAGCGATCATTGAAGAGGGTATTCAAAAGGGTGAGATCAAGAAAATTGATGCCCCTACTGCTGTACTGATCATTCTACACGCGATCAGCGGCATTGATTCCTGGCACCGTTCTCAACAAAAGATCAGCGCTGAGGAATTAGAAAAAAACATGGTTACAATTATGGTGGATGGGTTGAGACAATAATGGTGAGTTGTGAATTGTCAATGGTGAATTGTGAAAGTCGCAAAGCGTTGGGTAAATTGATTGCCTTTAGACCGGATCACATCTACAGCTTGAAAAGATGAATAACGAACAGAACGCAGCAATGTGCGACGCAACAAAAGCTCAATAGCGATCCTGGAGCTTGGTTCAAAAAACCATTAAACAAGTTAACCATATAACAATTCAGCAATTTAACCATACAACAATTACCCTTTACATCGTACTTTTAACTATGTCACTACACTTTGAGAAAGCCTTTATTGCAGATATCCGACAGGAGACTGCAGATTGTATATCGATTGCATTTACCATACCGGAAAACGTACAAAAAAAATTCCAATATCAACACGGACAGTATCTTACGCTTCGCACTTATATTAACGGAGAGGAAGTGAGGCGCTCTTATTCTTTATGCAGTTCTCCGCTGGATAATGAATGGCGCATTGCTGTAAAACAAATACCGGGAGGTGTGTTTTCTTCCTTTGCCGCATCGCAGCTACAGGTTGGCGACAGCATAGACCTGATGCCGCCTATGGGTAAGTTTTATACAGAGGTAAAAAAGGCGAATGCGAAACAATATGTGGGTGTGGCTGCAGGAAGCGGTATTACGCCTGTGATCTCTATTATAAAAACAGTATTGGCTACTGAGCCTAGAAGCAGCTTTACGCTAGTTTATGGCAACAGGGACAGACACTCTATTATCTTTAAGGAAGAGCTGGAGTCGCTTAAGAATAAGTATATGGACCGTTTTCGTATCATTCATATACTAAGCAGGGAGATAACAGATGCTGCTTTGCATTCGGGGCGTATTGATGCGACTAAGTGCGATACGTTGTTTACAAAGCTGATCGATATTCGTGCAGATGAGTTCTTTATTTGCGGGCCGGAAGAGATGATCTTTTGTGTGAAGGATTACCTGGAAGGAAGAGGGGTAGACAAGAAAAAAATTCACTTTGAGTTGTTCACAGCTTCCTCTCCCAAACATTCAAATACAGTACACAGTGCGCCTGCAGATGAAAGAGCTAAAAGCAAGATCACTATAACACTGGATGGCAGAAGCTTTGATTTTGATCTAGCGTATAAGGATGATTCCATTCTTGATGCAGCCATGAAAGAGGGCGCAGATTTACCTTATGCCTGCCGCGGTGGTGTTTGCTGCACTTGTAAGGCAAAGCTGATAGAAGGCAAGGTAGATATGGAAGTAAATTATGGTTTGGAGCCGGATGAACTGAAAGCTGGCTTTATCCTTACTTGTCAATCGCACCCTGTTTCAGAAAGAGTGGTGATAGATTTTGATGTAAAATAATTCTATTCTTCAGCCTAATTGGTATAGAAGCTATACAACTGTATGCTGCCATTGCCATTTACATCAATGATCTTCCTGGTGGTTCCACCTTGTGGTGTTACTATGATCTTATTCGCGCCTCTTTGTAAAGGCACGCGGATGTATTGAATACCAGATGGCAAGGTTTGCCAGTTACGGGTATCGGCTTTCTCGGAGAAGAAACTAAATGCCTGAACTGCCGCGCCTACTACATTACTAATGTTTTCTGCCTCTTGTTTTTTCTTCTGGTCGTCTTCTTTTTTGCTGTTGTTTTCAGCAATGGCTTTCGTTGCAGCTTTTGCGCCGACTTCTATAGCCTTTTTTGCAGCTAAACGTATGAGCGCATTGGTAATATCTTTTGCCCGCCGCTCTTTTAATACTGCTATTGCTACTGCATTCACATCCATAACAGGTTCCAGGTTTGCAGATACGCCATCGTTAATAGTAAGGCTTGCCGATACGTTATTGGAGGAGAGCGGAAGATACTGTGGCAATGCTATACGGAACGTTTGAAAACTGCCTAGGTCGTTTGTTCCGCTGTTACTATTCAATCCCACAGGAATGGGAATGTTGAAGCTGCCCAACTCACTCTGATACGTAAGCATGCCTGCTTCATTTTTGATCAATGTCAATATAATATTCTGCTCTGACTTGATGGGCGCTTTCCCATGCTCCCAGAAAATGATCATAGATCCACCGCTGGCAGTATCACGCACATACTTTTGGCCAAACATATTTTCAAACCTGTTCTGCTCGTCTTTAAAACCCATTAATGCGGCGGTGCGAATTACATCTTTTTTCAATTGTTCAGGAACGGTTATGCCATACCATGTATGGTCAGCCTGGGAAGTATATGTTTCTACTGCATTTCTATAAGAGATAAATGCGTTATTAATGTCCCCGTTTTTTTCATACAACATTCCCTGTACTACGAGGGAAAATGCGTCTTTGCTATACTTGTTTGTTTTATCTTTTTTAATATCGCTTAGCAAATTGTTGTCCAGTGTAATGCGGCGTGCTTCTACTATTGCATCTTCCATATTGTTCAGGTTGCAATAATTAATGGCTTTATAGTAGTGCAGCATGAATCGCTCGAAGTCCTGTACGGCATAAGTTTGCATCATCGGGTTCAGCAATGTTCCCTTTACTGCATCACCAGTCGTTTTCTTTTCGTCTTCAGCCATGTTATCGGCTTTATTAAAAAAGAAGTTACTTTCACTGTAGCGCTCCATAAGATAAGACACCCGTCCTTTTTCTACGAGATACAAAAACTGGTTGCGGCTTTTTTGCAGATACTTATTGTTGTCCAGCGCATCAGACGCTTTCTTATAGTTGCCCCGTTGCATATAATCATAATACGTTTGTATTTTCTGATTGTATGTAGCACAAGAGGAAAATATAACAGCTAAAACTACAGGCAGGAATAAGGTATGTCTAAGCGAATATTTCATTAAGATATGTATCGCGTAAGCAGCTACTGCTGGCTTACTTATCATGAGTATATAGCCGTAAAACAAGGTAGCGTTAAAAGAGTCTTTAACGCTACGCCTGTAATAAAGTCATTGTGATGAATTAGTTTCTTACCTGTTTCGCGATCTTTTTATCTCCGATCCACACTACTTCATTTGTTTCCATATTGGTTAACTGCAGATCTACCTGGTAGTACACTACTTTATCTTTCTTGTAAGAATCTACAATGGAATTGATAGAGCCTTGCAAAATATAGTCAGCACCATTTTCCAAACCAAATTTCTTCATGCTGGATGCAGAAGCATTTGTTTGCTGATCTGCTCTTTCTCCACGCAATTCTTCTCTTTTCTTACCGCCTTGTACCAATCCTACTTTTTGCGTGCTTACAAAAGAACGTTCCACATCTTTTATAAAAGTTTCTGCATCTATATGCTCATGGCTTTTGTTTTCAACCATGCCTACGATAACTACTGGTTTCTTCCCTTTTTTTTGCAGGTGGTCACTTAACCAGGTACCCTGTAGTACAGAGCTAACCATTTCCTGTGAAACCAGCTTTGAGTCTGTATTATTCCAACGGCCACTTATATCAACTTCGTCTGATGGACTGATCCTGGTAACTTTATGTGGTGAACATGCGTTCATTGTAACTACAGCAGTTCCTATTGCAATAATTGCAATCCATTTTTTTGTCATATAAATTAAATTGTCTGTTTAGTTTTTAGTGTCTGCCCCAGTAGTAGCCAAGTCCAAGCCATGGCAGGGAGTTATAGAAGAAGTTGCTAAACCCGCTTCCGAAAGAGTTGTACGGCGAGTAATATCCCGGATTATAATCGTAGTAGCCGGACTTTGCACGCTCTAACCGCAACTGTCTTTTATACGCGGTCTTTGCGTCTTTTCTTTCCTGCTTGTCTACAAAATAATCGTATGCTTTATATGTCTGCTGAGATGTTGCAGACTGGTACTGAATGAGGGAATCTTTAGCAACCATATATCTTGCCCTGCTAACGATGTAGTCAGGATTCTGGTCGCCAATCGCAGCCTGTCCAAAACTGATGGAGGCTATGAGTGTACAGATCAATAAGGAGAATACATTTTTCATGAGGTCTTCTTTTATTTCGGATGTATTCAAAATTAAAACACCTGTTAGGATTTTAAAAACCGTTGCTCACTTTTAACATTTAAACGTCTTTTTTTAGTAGAAAATCATAAAAAAAGGCGGCTTTATAATAAAGCCACCTGTATTCTACGGATTGATTGTTCTGTGTTCTTACATCGATCGATAATTACCACACATACGTGGCTACGGAGCCGCCGTTGAGTGACGTAATTACGTCTTTACCATTATAGCGTATAGCGAAGGTGCGTATGTTATTACCCTCATTCAGCACAATCAATACTTTTTTATTGTCCGGAGTGGTGAAGGCTACGTTTGACAAACCAGAGGAAAGAGAAGAGCTTACGCGTACAGACCCTGGCCTTACAAATTTTGAAGCATGCGCTATAATATAGTAGGCCGGATTGCGTGTAACGGCATTGCCTTCTATAGTTACTGCACCAAGGCATTGCGTACAGCCACCTGGTGTATGTGGCTCTAGTTTAGTGTTTGCAGCGAGGTTCCATTCCAGCGCTGTTTTGCACCAGTTACGTGCAGTACCGATGATCACATTCTTAATATGCCAGTTCAGGTCACCTCTCAGGTTGCCAGGGGCACCTACCCATTGCTCTGTGAAGTAAACATTCTTTTGAGGAAAGGCGTTGTGCACTTGTGTAATGGCATCAACCGATCCTGCATACAAATGGAAAGCAGAACCATCAATATATTTAGCAGCATCAGCATCGCCCAGAACAGTGATTGGATAGTCTGGCCTGTCTACATTGTGATCGTAGATAATGATCTTGGTAGTAATACCCGCAGCCTGGAACGCAGGCCCAAGGCTTTTTTTAATAAAAGCAGCCTGCTCTTCAGGTTGCATTAGCAAGCTTGGATTATTGCCGGGATGAAGCGGCTCGTTCTGTACGGTGATGGCATCAATAGTGACACCTGCGGCTTTCATTTGCTGTACATACTTTACAAAGTACTTAGCATATGCATCATAGTAATCCGGCTTGAGGCTACCACCTTTTGAATTGTTATTTGTTTTCATCCATGTAGGTGGTGACCATGGCGAACCTAATATTTTAATGTTGGGATTGATCGCTAATATTTCTTTCAGAATAGGGATGAGGTATTTTTTATCGGGAGTGAGGTCAAATTTATCCATATTCACATCTGTCTCACCCGCAGCGAGGTCGTTATAAGAAAACACAGTTGCATCCAGATCGGATGCGCCTATGCTGATGCGCAGGTAACTGGTGCCAATAAATGTACTGTCTGTGGCAAACAGCTCTTTTAATAGTGCTGCACGGTTTTCCGCAGTCATATTAGCCAGGTGCATTGCACTGCCCCCGGTAAGGGTAAAGCCGAAGCCGTCTATTACCTGGAAGGACTGCTTATCGTCTACTTCTATTACATCTGCTGTTGCGGCCGGAGCAGCGAACACCAGGCTAGTGCTGGCTTGTGGCTTAAACAAGATGGAGGCACTAGGATCTGTCAGCCATACAGAGACATCACTTTTAACTTGCACTGGAGGTGGAGGTATGGTATCGTTACCAGACCCAACAACCTTTTTACTGCATGCCACGGCAAGTAATGGCAATACATATAGGCATATTTTTTTCATGGCAAAAAATTATAAAAAAGTTCCCGGCACATGGGTACGGGAACACTACGTTATAAGGGATTTGTGTACGTCTTTTATACGTCTGAGACCGTTTCAAAAGTTTACAAGTTTCATTTCTGACGTGATAATCCACTTAAAGTTGCGTTCCAAGAGTTTCAGCCTGTAACGACTGAAACTTTGAAACGCTGTGAGACTGACTGCTAATATTGTGGATTTTGAACCAACTTAGGATTCAAGTCTATCTGTGTTTGAGGTATAGGCAAAAGCAACCTGTAATCCTGTACGTTGTAGTTAAGATTATTCCCATTGCCATCTTTCTGTGCATTCATTACTGCAATTGCTTTTCCTGTACGTAACAGGTCATACCAGCGGTGGCCTTCAAACGCAAGCTCCAGCCTTCTTTCCGTTGCAATAACAGCACGTGCAGCATCTGCACTTGCGGCTGTCTTTGGCAATAGATTTACCCTTGCCCTTACGAGTGTTACGATGCCCATTGCACCAGGTATATCCCCTTTCTCCACTAAGGCTTCCGCTTTTAACAACATAATATCCGGCAAACGGATCATATAAAAGTCGTTTGTACCATTGGAGGGATCGTTGTACTTGGATAAGAATGGATAGCTGCTCAATGGCCAATATTTATCTGTCCATTTGCCCGTCATATCTGCAAACGTTATAGAGGCATGTAGCCTGATGCTATCACCTTCAGCTCTGAATGTGCTTACGAGATCATTGCTAGGTGTATTGAATTTTTTCCAGTCTGAACCCAGGAACTGGCTAGGGATCCAGTTGCCGATTACGCTATAACCTTCGTAGTTCAATTCCCAGATAGCTTCGCTATTATTTTTGTGATTGTTGTCCCACAGGAAATTGAAGTCTGATACCATTCCATAATCAGGAATTGTTGCATTGGCGTAGTACAAAACGGAATCCCAGTTCTTTGTTGGCATTGTCGCATATACTTTTGCAAGCGTTGCATTTACCGCGCCAGTAGATACGGTAAATCTTGTACTGGTTGCGCCTACATTTCTAACGGTGTTTTTTGCACTCCACAGATCATTCAGAATAGCTATGTACACAGAGTCTACAGAGGCTTGCGGAACGATCGTAGAATTTAATAAAGCTTCAGCGTCAGTTGTGTTTGCCGGTTGCAACAGCAGCGGTACTTTACCATACAGCCTTACCAGGTCGAAGTATGCAAAGGCGCGCATAAACCTTGCTTCGCCCAGCATTTGATTTTTACGGGTTGCGCTCAGTGCCGGATCTACGCATTTGCTTATCTGGTCTACAGCAATATTTATACGCCCTATAATACCGTAAGCATCTTTCCAGTCACGTGCAACGTTACCGTTTAAGGAATTGGCAGTGAAGAGGTCGAGTGTAATGTTATCTGTATTATCTCCACCAGAGTAGCAGTTGTCTGAGATGGCATCGCCATTGGTAATTCTATCCAGCACATTAAACTCTAATCCGAAATCATACCCCCTGTATGTGGTATATACGCCTGCAATCAGGTTCTCAGCATCAGAGGCAGATATGGAAGTATTTGTATTAGGCGCTACGACCTGTGTTTGCGGCGTTTTATCCAGCACTTTGGAACATCCCGCAATGGCTAGCAGTGCACCTGCAAGTAAATTTATATTTAAAAATATCTTGGCTTTCATGTTTTACTTTTTTGTTCATTAATAAAGTCAACTTGTACTAATTGACATTACTTCAGTGACACATTTAATCCAAATAAGAAGATCTTAGCTTGTGGGTATGCTCCATAATCCACGCCTAAGGCAATATTCCTGTTGTCTACGTCAGGCTTACCATTGATGGTAGATGTTCCGTACGTATTTACTTCCGGATCAAATCCTTTATACTTGGTAATAGTGATCAGGTTTTGTGCAGATATGTATATCTGGGCTGTACCAAATCCTATTTTGTTCAATATTTTTGGATCGATGTTGTATGAAAGAGTGATCGTTTTAAATCTCAGGTATGAGCCGTTCTCCAGGAATCTTGTTGAGATTTGGGAATTGTCATTGCTGTTGCTTTTCGCAGCAGGAATATCAGTAATATCGCCAGCTTTCTGCCACCTGTTCAGTATAGCAGTGCTTTGATTTCTTGAATCTTTCATTCCTTCTGTTTCTACACGTACACCATTGAAGATTTTATTGCCTTGTGAGCCTTGTATGAAAACAGACAGGTTAAAGTTTTTGTAGCTAAGATTATTCGTCATGCCATACACAAAGTCAGGCTGTGCATTGCCGATAAGCCTTCTGTCTGAAGGTTTAGTGGCTGCATAGTTAACCGCCTCGCCTTTGCTGTTGAGATAAAGCTGATCACCTGTTTTCGGATCTACGCCTGCCGCTACTAATCCATAAAACTCACCGAGTGCATACCCCTGTACTAATGCAACTGCATTTCCTCTTTCATAAATATTGCCATACGCATTCATAAAAGAAATACCATTACCGATGCTTGTTACTTTATTTCTATTGAAGGAAATATTAAAATCTGTGCTCCAGGTAAAGTTTGGCTTAATGATATTTTTAGTAGAAAGCACAAACTCTTGTCCTACATTCTGCATTGATCCCATGTTACCCAACACGCTTGTAACTATCTGGGAAGACAATGGTATGCGTACTAACACATCTTTTGTTTTCTTCACATAAAAATCAGCGGAGAAGGTGATCCTGTTTTTCAGGAAGCTCGCATCTATACCAATATTTGTCTGTGTACTTGTTTCCCACCTAAGGTCTTTCGGTGCAATTGTAGCTGCACTTGTTGTACCTGTTGCAGGATCAATATTCATCAGGGATAAATATTCGTAGCTGCCTATACCTTCCTGGTTACCATTCTGTCCCCAGCCTACACGCAATTTCAGATCGCTAACTGGCTTCACATCACGGAAGAAATCTTCCTGTGATATTCTCCATCCGGCAGAGAAAGACGGGAAAGTAGCCGTTCTATTACCCGGTGCAAATTTGGAAGAGTTATCAGAACGCAGGTTTGCCTGTAGTAAATATTTACCATCGTAGTCATAAGTGATCCTACCCAGGTAAGAGATCAAACCCCATTCATCGATGGTTTTAGTAGGAACCTGTTTAGTCTGTGTACGCATGTACATTTCATCCCATGACTTATGCCTGTACGCAGTATCCAGTTTTGATCCTGAAATGTAGGTCTGATCCAGTTTTGATTCCTGTACTGTCCAGCCGGCCATTGCGGTAAAATGGTTTTTACCCCAACCTTTTGTATAAGTCAGCATTTGCTCACCTAACCATACCAGTTGATTGTATTTAGTCTGGTTCAGTTGTCCTTGTGTCTGCTGACCATACGCTGTCAAGTATGGATCGAGGAAAAAGCTTTGTAAATAATTCTGGTAGTCTATGCCAAAGCGGGATTGGAACACTAGTCCTTTCATCAACTTAATGTCTGCTGTAATATTAGAAACGAGACGATCTGTTGTTGATTTATTTGTTTGCCCGTCAATAGCGCCTAATGGATTTTGCCAACCTGATAATGGGTTAAGCCCGATTGTTCCGTTTGGATTGTATTTTGGAACCGTAGGCGGTGTAGCCAAAGCAGCTAATACAACACCACCGCGTGCAACCCCAGCGTTATCTGTAATATTGTTGTTGTTCGCCCTTGAAATAATCGTAGATGTACTTAATGTTAACCAGTCTGTTGTTTTATTAGTCAGGTTAACACGACCTGTAAACCTGTTGAACGTTGCAGGTTTGATCATACCTACCTGGTCATTGTATCCAAGAGAGATGTAGTGTTGTGTTTTTTCAGAACCACCCGCTATAGACAATTGATAATTTTGCTGGTTTCCTGTTCTGAATACTTCATCCGGCCAGTTTACATCATTTGCCTTTACCATGGAATCGGTAATAGTGCCCGCGCCAAAAGTTTTGTTCATGTAATCCTGGTATTGCGTTGCATTCAATACAGATAATTTTTTGGTCGGAGAAGAAGTACCGTAGTAAGTGCTAAAAGATATTTTTGATTTACCGGCAACTCCTTTTTTTGTTGTGATCACCACAACGCCATTTGCAGCACGTGTACCATAAATAGATGCAGAAGCCGCGTCTTTTAAAACGGAAATAGATTCTATATCATCTGCGCTGTAAGTAGAGATATCTGTCATTGGAATACCATCCACTACATATAACGGATCGTTACCGGCGCTGATAGAAGAAGAACCTCTTACACGTATAGTTAATCCTGCACCGGGCTTACCTGAGTTAGACACAACCTGTACACCTGCAGCCTTACCTTGTAATGCTTCACCGGCATTTACAATCGGCCTGTTGGCTATATCTGCTGCAGATACCACTGATACAGCTCCGGTTAAGTCTTTCTTTTTCTGTGTACCATATCCTACCACCACTACTTCACTTAGTTGTGATTTACCGGACTGGATGGCTACGTCATACACGCCTTTATCTGCAATTACAGGAATTTCCTGTGAGTCGTAACCTACGTAGGAAACAACAAGCACATCACCAGCGCTGGCGCTCAATGTGTACACGCCTTGTTCATTGGTGGTTGTGCCTTTTGCTGTTCCCTTGATCAGTATAGATACACCTTGCAAAGGTTTACCTGTTTCATCCGTTACTTTACCTGTTACTTTGTTTGATTGATTTTGTTCGCCATCACCAGCGCTCATAATAACGATCAGGTTATCATCAAGTACTTTGTACGTGAGGCCGGTTCCTTTCAGCAGTTTATCCAACGCAGCAGTAAGGCTGGTATTCTGCACACTAAAGTCTACCTTTTTGTTTAATGTCGTTAGTTCGTAGTTGTAGAGGAAACGTACTTTGGCTTTTTTCTCCAGTTCGTTCAGTACTTTTTTAATTTCTGTCTGTTGTACCTGCACAGTTACCTGCTGGCCAAACACTTTGGCTTGCGCATGGAATGCTGTGAATAAGATGATCATAATAGCAAGCTTCATCATCACCAATAACTTTAAGGAAACGGAAAGCCTCTTTGCCTCCCCGGAAGGAGGTAAGTTTTTTTTCATACTTTTGGTTTTATAGGTTCAATAATGCAGAAACCGGTGGATTGTCGCGATCTTAAACGGTTTCCATTTAGCAGCCTTATCGGGGAATTTGCCATATTTCATCTCTTACTTGCCGTCAAACAATGAAAGATGAGTACAGCTTATTTCCCGAATTTTTTTAGTGTTATTTTTTATTAATCGTTATTTCGTTACCTGTTATTGAATATTTGAACGGGGCCGTCAGTTGTAATGCTTCCAGCGCCTGTGTTATATTCTCTTTCTCAAAAGCCCCTCTGAAGCGGAAATTGGCTACACGTTCATTTTCAAACCTGATCTTCACATTAAACCATCGCTCCATTTTTACCGCGAGCTCTTTAAATGTATCGCCTTCAAACAATAGTTTGTTATAGATCCATGCCGTTTCTATAATAGCAGTGTCTGAAATATTTGCCGGGAGTGTGCTTACAAATAGCCCTTTGCTTTCATCGGCAGCAGAGTTCGCTTTTGTAAGCAGGTTACTGCCTTTTTCAAACACTAATTTTTCGTGTGGATGTAAGATGATCTTCGGTGACTTTGGCTGATCTTTCCTGGACACTTCTATCATGCCATGAATAAGTGTGGCTTCAATAAAAGACTCTGCCTCGTAAGATTTAACGTTGAAGGCTGTTCCCAGCACGCGTACGTTGATGCCGGATGTATGTACGATAAATGGCCTTTTTGGATTTTTAACTACATCGAAATAGGCTTCTCCATCCAGTTCCACTTCACGCAAGGAGTCATTGAAATTGTTGCTGTAAGACAAATGGCTTTCTGAATTTAACCAGACTGTAGAGCCATCGGGCAGCACCAGCTTTGTACGGGTGCCTTTTCTTGCCACTACTTCGTTACGTGTAGTAGCAACAAGCTTTTTATCAGCTCCATTTTTGCTCCATAAAAAATAACCGGCCGCTATAGCGCCGATCGTCGCTGCGGCTACAGATAGCCATTTGAAGGATATGAGCCTGGCTTTCTTAGCAATAGGCGGCTTCTTTTCTTCGCCTGACGCAGCCAATATCTTATCAAAATGAGAAGGGCCAACACTTTCCGCCACATCGCTAAATGTTGGATGCTCCCAGTAATCAGATAATAATTCATTCAAATATTGCTCTTCAGGATGTAGTAGCAGGTGATCCTGCAGCTCTTTCATTTCTGCGGAGGTGGCTTCACCGGATAGTTTCCGGGCAATCAATATGGCAATTCTGTCTTCCAAATACACTTGTCTTGTTATATAAGACAGGGAAAGAGAAAGATGACCTTAAAGGAAATGGAGATTTTTTTAAAAAAAGTTGGGGGAGAGGGGAATTGTCCAATTGCTGTATGGTTAAATTGTTATGAGCCCTAACAATTTAGCCGTTGAACAATTCAGCCATTGATTTTTGCTTTCATTTTCGCTAATCCTTTTATATCACCGGCTTCACACACTGGACCATCATTTATATTAAAACTGGATTACAAACACGGGCCTGCCTAAAAATACTTTTACACCATAAATCAAATTAACTACATCAGTATGAGCTACCAGATCAAAAAGGCAACCCTGGAAGATTTAAACGAAATAGCAGAACTTTTCAATCTTTATCGCATCTTCTACCGTCAACAATCGGATGTTGAAAAAGGTAAGGCATTTCTTAAAGAAAGATTTTCAAATAGTGAGTCGGATATATTCCTGGCTGTAGCAGATGGAAAAGCGGTGGGCTTTGTACAGCTTTATAAATTATTCCATTATACCAAACTGCAAAAGCAATGGCTGCTGAGTGATCTTTTTGTACATCCTGACTACAGGGGCAGAGGGTTATCTGTAGCATTGATTGACCGAAGCAAACAATGGTGCGAAGAAAGCGGCGCTTGTGGCTTAATGCTGGAAACAGAAAAAACGAATGATGTAGGTAATAAACTATATCCACGGTGCGGGTTTGAGTATGATGGCTTGCACAATTATTACCACTGGTGGAGATAAGCAATAGAGCATGGCGAAGCGGATTGCTTTGTCATGCCTGTTTTATTTGACTATAAAATTCATTACTGGAATTTATTTTGCGCTACTGTGGTTATACCTATTTCAATCAGCATAGAAGAGTGTCGCTAACCATTGCCTGTTTTCACTTTCACTTTTGGAAACAGATCAAAATGACCTCTTACTTTTTCGCTGATCCTTTTTACAGCTATGACCATTTGTGCGTCTACTGTGTTCACTGTTACATTTAGTATTTCAGCAACTTCTTTGTATTTAAGACCGTCTTCACGAACCAGTTTAAAGATCATTTTGCACCGCGGCGGAAGATCTTCTACTGCGTTATGAATTTTCTGAAACAGTTCTGCTGTAATCATCAGCTTTTCGGGATTGTACTCTTCCGTCAGTGCGATGTCTATATTGTCAAAAGGGGCAGTAAGCTGTTCGCGTGCCTGTGCTTCGAGATAATTAAGTGAAGCATTTTTTGTGGCTGTATAGAGGTACACTTTCAGGTTCTGGATAGTTGCTGCGTTTGCACGGTTTTTCCAAAAGCGGATAAACACTTCGTCAACAGCCTCAATGGCGGCATCTTTTTGTTTGATAATTGCGTAAGAGAAGGAAACGAGGCGCTGAAAAAACACATCGTACACCTTGCGAAAGGCTACCTGGTCACCTAAGGCAACCCGGTCTAAAAACAAGTGTACATTTTCCTCTGTGTTATTTTGCATGTGCAGGCAATCAGTGTGTTATAGCCACAACAAAGGTATAGGAAGTTGTTTGGTTTTTTCCAAATAACTCTTCCAGAAAACACATAACACATTACATTTCAACTAATTGAAAACACATCAAAACCTCACAATTGTTCGCAAAAGGAAGATTTGCCACAGCGGACCAGGAACAGGGAATGGCTTATTTGTACCTCGAAACAGTAGCTTGTTTAAAAAACAAACCTGACAGATCTTAAAGACCTGTCAGGTTTCAGCTTTGGATTGTTCATAACAATGTAACAATCCAACCATACAACAATTTATTTACTCCAATTCACTTTAGCAGATTTCGTATCTCTTGAGTTACCGCCTACTTGTATAATAAAGTCGCCTGCTTCCCAGTCATATTTCAGATCTGTATTGTAGAATTTCAGTTCTTCTGTTGTGATCTTAAACGTTACCTCTTTTGTCTCGCCCGGCTGGAGTTTTATTTTTTGAAAACCTTTCAGGTCTTTCACCGCACGTGTTACAGTTGCCACCGGATCTGTAATGTACAACTGCACCACTTCTTCCCCTGCGTATTTACCAGTATTAGATACTGATACTGTTGCAGTCAATGTTTCATTGCCTTTCGGGTTCAACTTACTAATGCGTACATCACCGTAAGAGAATGAGGTGTAGCTAAGACCATAGCCAAAAGGATATAATGGATCGTTTGATACATCCAGGTAATCCGATCTAAACTTAGTTGGTCCACCATGGTAAGGACGCCCAGTGTTTTTGTAGTTATAGTACACAGGTATTTGTCCTACATTTCTTGGGAAACTCGCTGTGATCTTACCGGAAGGATTGTAGTTGCCAAACAGCACGTCTGCAACTGCGTTGCCTGCTTCTGTGCCCGGAAACCATGCTTCCAGTATAGCATCCATGTTGTCATTTTCTTCTACTATTGTCATTGGTCTGCCGCTCATCAGCACCAGTACTACAGGTTTGCCTGTCGCTTTCAGCGCACGTAGCAAACGCTTCTGGCTTGGTTGCAGGCTGATGTCGGACATACTGCTTGCCTCACCAGTCATATCCGCAGCTTCACCTAAGATTGCAACTACCACATCGGACTGCTGTGCGGCTCTTATAGCTTCATCTATCATTTCCTGCGGAGAGCGTTTGTCTATGTCTATCTCCGTACCGAAGGCATTTACTTTTTTAGCAAATACAGAATCGTCAGAGATGTTACAACCTTTTGCATATACAACTTTCACGTCATTGCCCGCTACGTTTTTAATGCCTTGCAGCATAGTAATACTTTTCGCAAAATCGCCAGATACGCTCCATGTACCTAGCATGTTGCGTTGGTTATCTGCCAAAGGCCCAATTAATGCAACAGTACCTTTCTTTTGCAAAGGCAATACATTATTACTGTTTTTCAATAATACCATAGAGCGTGCAGCAAACTCGCGTGCAGCTTTCCTGCTGTCATCTGTCAGTATCTCATTTGCAAAACGCTTCTCATCACAATAACGGTATGGGTCTTCGAACAGACCTAATTTATATTTGGCTTCGAGTACTCGCTTACATGCTTCATTGATCTGCTGTATCGTTACTTTACCTTCTTTTAAAGATTGTGATAATGTATTGAGGAAACCCTCTCCTACCATATCCATATCTATACCGGCTTTCAGTGCTTCTGCAGATACGCGTTTCAGATCGCCAATACCATGGTCTATCATTTCATTGATAGCAGTATAATCTGTTACTACAAAACCTTTGAAGCCCCATTGCTTGCGCAACAGGTCTGTCATCAGCCATTTATTAGCAGTAGCAGGTACGGCATCTACTTCGTTAAATGAACTCATTACGCTACCTACTCCGGCATCAATTGCTGCTTTATAAGGTGGTAAATAATATTCAAACATTTTGATGCGGCTCATATCCGTAGTGTTATAGTCACGACCGGCTTCGGCAGCGCCATATAATGCATAGTGTTTTACACAAGCCATTACACTTTTGCCATCATAAGCATTGCCCTGGTAACCTTTTACCATTGCCTTTGCTATTTGTGAACCGAGATAAACATCTTCTCCCGAACCTTCTGCAATACGGCCCCAGCGAGGATCGCGCGCTATATCCACCATTGGAGAATATACCCAGCTAAGCCCATCTGCAGTAGCTTCCTGCGCTGCTATCTGTGCGCTGCGTTCAATCATTGGCATATCCCATGAGGCAGAAAGACCTAATGGAATAGGGAAGATTGTTCTATGTCCGTGTATCACATCCAATCCGAAAATGAGCGGGATGTGCAGGCGGGAATTATTCACCGCTATCTCCTGCGCTTTACGGATCTTGTCGGGGCCAGTTATTCCAAACAGTCCGCCTACCTGTCCTTTTCTTATCTTATTGTCTACATCTGTACTTACAACAGAGCCTGTTACAGTGCCGCCGGGGGTTACCAGGTTTAACTGCCCGATCTTTTCCTCTGTTGTCATTTTACCCATCAGGCTTGTAACAAAGCTGTTCATTTTAGCATCTGCGGAAGTTTTTGTTTGTGCAAAACCTGCAGTCATGCTGAGCAGTGAACACGCTACAACAATTGTCTTCTTCATAATTCAAGATCTGTTTTATTAATATAGACTGATGTGATAAGCTTTACAGCAGCTTATTACATTTCCTTTACTTAATTAAATAGGGTTGTATCAATTTTTGCCAGATAGCATAGCCTTGTGCATTCATGTGTAACCGGTCGTCGCCAAATATTTCCGGCTTTGGCTGGCCATCACTATTCAGCATGGCATCATACACATTGATAAAGCCTGCTTTCTTTTGTTTTTTCAGCCATGTACTTATCTGGGTATTGGCATCTTTCATTTTTGCCATTAAGTGCGTCCTGCTCGGGCTTGGTTTAATGGAGATAAAATACACGGGTATATCCGGCAGGTTTTGCCTGATCATACCAAACAATGTTTTGAAGCGGTTTACTACCATGTTTGCAGTAACGGTATCGGAGTAGGCAAAATCATTTTCGCCACAATAGATCACGATCTCTTTCGGCTTATACGGCAGTATGATGTCGTATGTGTAGCGTATAACATCTAGTAAAGTAGAGCCTCCAAAGCCACGGTTGACAATCGGGTAACCGGGGAAATAACTGTTCACATCTGCCCACTTGGTAAAAGATGAACTGCCAACAAAAAGAATTGGATGGGCAATGGGCGGGTGTGCTATATCTGCTTTTTTAAAAGCGACGATGTCGTTCCAAAATTCCGGCGCCTGCTGCGCCTGCACTTGCAAGCAAAGTAATAACGCCAGTAATCCTACTAATTTTTTCATACGTATCGTTTCATTGATGCAGGTAAAATTAAGATAATGCACATAGCTGCTGCTACTACTATTCTACTTCAATAGTCTTAATCCGTTGAGAAACACCGCTTTCATTAATAGCCTCTATAGTAAAATAGTACTTCTTTTCTTTGTCCATGCCTTTAAAGAAATAGTCGTTCGCATTATGCACCATAATGCAGTTATACATTTTATCAGGTGCTATGCCTGTATAGATGTTATATGCATAGGCATTTTCCACCGGCTCCCATTTGATCCACGCACTGCGTTTATCGGTTTCCGTACGCAACACGATGAATTGTTTTACGGCTGCTGGCTTTTCCCCGTTTGCATTGCCAAATACACGCAGGCCGCTTATGGCAAACTTGCCTGTGGGCATGTGCACATTTTCCAGCTTTATGTAACGCGCCTGCACTGCTGTCGGCAACGCTACATATTCATGAGGTATATCCGTTTGGTTATTGCTTTTATCAACGAGCAATTTCCACAACTTTCCATCCACGGAATAATACAGTTTGTATTGATGATAGGTAGCCGTCTTCTTACCCATAAATGTGGCATCCTGGTCTGCATAGTTGATCTGTACTGCATTTACCGTAGACACATTACCTAAGTCTGTCTGAATCCACTCGCCTTTGTCAGCCGACTTTGCGCTCCAGTATGTTTTGATGTTTTCATCTACCGCATTGTTTGGTAAGTAACCACCAAGTGTAGAAGAGACTGTTACCGGTTTATTATAGTTAAGTAACATCCAGCCGGTGAATGTTTCGTGTATGGCATCTGCTGATGCAGGTGGTACTGTGGTACCTGGTATATAATGCGGATAATCACCAAAAGTCGTATTGGTGTACATCACGTCGTCTTTATCAAAACCGGCAGGCCAGATACCAATGCGTCTTTCAAAACTATTTTTTACTGAAATAACCATTGTGCTTACGTGCCAGTATTGATCCCATTTGTCTTTAAATGTAGCGCCATGCCCTGCGCCGCGTGCAAAACCGCCGGGCTTATAACTCATAGGCATGGATTGATGCACGAACGGACCAAGCGGGCTGTTGGATACTGCAACACCGTCTGCATATCCACTAAACTCTGTACCGGGTGCGCCATACTGTAAATAGTATTTTCCATTATGTTTTGTCATCCATGCACCTTCTATAAAAGGATCAAGAAATGTGTTATCTAAATATTCTCCAAAGCGCTGCCAGCCATAACGTTTATCATCCAGTAGTAGCAATTCTTTTCTTGTGCCGTACGGCTGAAATGTTTTCCTGTTTAGTTCTACGCCATACAATGGATACCGGTTGCTGCTGCCATTGTACATATACAATCTGCCATCATCATCTATAAAATGCGCGGGATCCCACCCGCCAATAGCAAAGGAATCAACCGCTTCTTTCCATTGATTTGATTTGGGGTCGGTGCTCATCCAGATTGGAAAGTTGGTTGAGTACGTAGAGCCAAACACGAGCATGGTATCTCCTTGTACCCAAACAGATGGTGCACAGAGATCATCGTAGACTTTATGGTAAGGCTTCAAAAACAAACGCGAAACAAAGTTCCAGTTGAGCATATCATTGCTCCACCAGTAGCCCCACTGGTTGGTGGAGAATAAATAATAGTCGCCTTTATACGTTACAATCACCGGATCAGCAGTGGCCCTGTGTTTACCCCACTCTGTAAAATTTGGAATAGGGCAATAACCATAGTCTATGTTGATAGGATTGCAATAGGTAGTTTGCTTTTGGGCTTTAACGCCAATACTTATTGCAGCAAGCAGAATAAAAGAGAAAATTTTTTGCAACATGAGTCATTCATTATTTTAAAAATATTCTCAAAGCAGTAGTTATAATATCGCAAAGGGCGCAGAGAATACACAGAGGACGCAAAGCGATTGGAAGATTTCTCTCGCGGAAGACGCAGAAATCGCAGAAAATTTATTTCCGCGCATTTAGCGTTTTCCGCGAGATATTTTCTTAGCATCCTACTTCATTGCCGGGCTACTGAAGCCTAATTTCTTCAGGCCTTTCTTTACTTCAGGGCAGCTCATGAAGAGATTCCACAGTAAGCCTGTTCTGTAATTTTCAATCATTACAATAATCGGTCCCTGGTCTATGGCAAGGTGTGAAGTTGCATACCAGTTCTGGCTTTCATTGAATGCATCTACAAAGCCATACTCACTCCAGATCTTATCACCAAGATCATAATAGAAATGTTTCAATGCCTGCATTGAATATTCCGGTGTATATGGAAAAGCTGACAGTGCCGCCGTTGGCGTAATAGTGCCATGATCATTTGTTGGTGAATGTGCATCGTACCCGTTATAGGTATCGCTTGCAGTTAAGCCCCAGCAGTTCGCACTATACCCTTTAAAGTTGTTTGGGTTGCGTACACAATGTTCCCTGTTGATCAATGTATGATTCTTGTTTTGCTCCCAGTAATCTGCATACTTATCTTTCAATCCACGCGGGTCTAGCCCTACAAATGAATAGTGGGAGAAAAAGAGCGGGCCGCCATAGTCAAAGCCCAATGGTAATTTGATCCCGTAAAATTCTTTCCCATTTTTAAAGAAATCACTTTGCGCCCATCCCCTGTCATATACAGCGCTGGTTACAGGATAGCGCTCGCCTGATGCAGCTAATACATACGTAACAAGACATTCATTAAATCCGCGTAATGGAAAGTTCATTACCCAGCCATTGTTTGGGCTCCAATGCCAGTATAATACATCCTGCCCTTCCCGTGTAAACCAGCTCCATTCTACTTGTTCCCACATCCAGTTTACACGGTCACGTATCTCACGTTCTGTAGTGTTGTCTTTGGTAAAATATTGCCTTGCACACAAGAGGCCCTCAAATAGAAAGGATGTTTCTACCAGGTCGGCTCCATCATCTTTCCTGCTAAACGGAATGGTCTTTCCTGTTTCGCCATTCAGCCAATGCGGGAACACACCATGATAGCTGTCTGCCTTCCAGAGAAACTTTACAATCTTGTTCATACGTTCTGCGGCTTGCTCGCGTGAGATCCATTTGCGCTCAGCAGCAACGATGATAGACATAATACCAAAGCCACTACCGCCTGTTGTTACTACTTCGTTGCCATAATCATAAGACTGATTGCTGCGCTCTCGCGCAAGACCGCTTACCGGGTGCCCGAAGTCCCAGAAATATTTAAAGGTTTGCTTTTGCACTAATTCAAGCAAAGCTGTATCAGAAAGATTCTTTGGACGTTTTGTTGCATCGAAAACAGGTGCTTTCACTTCTTTCTTCTGCGCACTCGCACATCCAGAGATCATCAAAAAACAAATGCAGTAAAAAATATTTTTCATTGTTATTGCTGTTGATATTTTGTAAAGAAAAAGGGAGCCTGGAAACAGGCCCCCTCTGTGTTTCCTCTTAAAACACTGACTGCTAAGTATCTTTAATTAGTACCCTGGGTTCTGCTTGATTACACCATTTGTTACATCAATAACAGTTTGCGGAACCGGGAACACGTTGTTTTTATTTGCTTTATAACCAAGCGGACCGAGAACAGTCGTTGCCTGATCAGTACGCACCAGGTCGAAGAAACGATCTTCTTCCATTGCCAATTCGAGACAACGTTCATTCCATATCTGCTGTAAGGTAGGTGCAGCTATATACGGAAGTTTTACACGGTCACGCACCAGCTTCAGGGAAGCAGCAGCACCCGGCACATCGCCTTTATTTATTTTCGCTTCTGCGTCTATCAGTAAGATCTCTGCATAGCGCATCTTTCTTACATTCTGTTCGGCGCCTTCATTTACGCCAGGCACCTGCCTGCTTCTTGGCACATACGATTTACCATTGTAGCGAGGTACAGTAACACCTTCCATTGCAGTAGTACCTTCAATCAGGTCTCCATCCTGTGTTACTTGTCCCCTGTACAGGATAGTTACTCTTTTACGGATCGTATCTCCGGCAGCATCAAATGCTCTCGCCAGGCTATCTGACGGTGCATTAAAGCCCCAGCCAAAACCATTGGTACCGGCTACACCCTGTACCTGGGAATACTGGCTATTGCTCAGATCAGCATTACCGGCAACTGCAAAACATTGTACTTCAAAAATGGATTCTACACCATTCTCATGCGGTATTCTAAACAGTTGATAGAAATCTGGTTCCAGGCTGTATCTGCCTGATGAAATAATTGCAGATGTCTGCTCCAGTACTTTATCCCATTGTTTCTGGTACATAAAGACTTTTGCGAGGTAGCCTCTTGCAGCGCCTTTTGTAGCCCTGCCTATTTCTGCACCAGTGTACGCATCCGGTAACACCTGCACTGCGTCTTGCAAATCTTTTACTATCTGGGCATATACCTGGTCTTTCGGCGTTCTTATCAATGCGGCAGAGGCTGCATTATCAACTGATGTAGGCATTGGCACATCTCCGTATGCACGAACAAGGTCAAAGTAAAACGTTGCTCTTGCAAATTTTGCTTCCGCTACCAGGCGGGCTTTTAAAGCCTCATCCATTGTTATCCCCGGAATATTGCTGATAGCCTGGTTACATAAATTGATGAGCTGGTATCTGCCTATCCAGTAATCATTGATCTGCCCTTCCGTAGAGGTGAAAGCAAACCTGTCGTAATCATTTATAAAAGACGCATCACCCTGCGTTCCACCTTTAATAGACTGGTCGGATGTAATGTCCTGCAGGATCACGTATGCAAAGGCAAGCATTTCCCATTTACGCATTTTTGCATAAATAGCCACAACAGATTGCTTTGCGTCGTCAGCAGTTTTGAAAAATTGACTTGGAGGAATTTTTCCCTCTGTATTATTATCTAAATACTTTTTACATGAGAAAAGTAAGGTGGATAATAAAACCAAATATGTAGAATGAATGATAAACTTTTTCATGGCTCCTAAATTTTACAGGTTAAGATTTACACCGAAATTGAATGTTGCAAACATTGGATACACGTTGTTATCTATGCCTTGTGAGGTAGCATCAAACCTTTCGTTAGCAGCTTTCTTATTGTCAATGATGGTTACTTCCGGATTAAATCCACTGTACTTAAAGAAATTAAACGGATTTGTTGCATTTGCATAAATACGCAGTCCCGCCAGCTTCATTTTTGAAACAGCCTTTTGAGAGAATGTATAACCTATCTGTATATTTCTTACTCTAACGAAGCTACCAGACTCAACATACCATGAGTTTGCCAGTTTATTAGCATTTGTTGCGATGTCTGCAGATGGATAATCGTAAGATGTGCCTTCTCCATGCCAACGCTTGTCATAAAATGCCTGGTCATAATTCTCATTGCCTAACTGCCTGAAGCGTCTTGCATTATAGATCTTATTGCCACCCTGGCCATAAAGGTCTATCGTCAAATCAAAGCCTTTGTACTCACCATACAGGTTGAATCCAAAATTGTATGTAGGAATAGCACTTCCTAAGAATGTACGATCTGCATCACTAATGGTACCATCACCATTTATATCTGCAAACTTAAAGTCGCCTGGTTTTGCAGTTGGCTGTATTACTACGCCAGCAGCATTTTTATAATTGTTGATCTCATTTTGATTCTGGAAAATACCAATCACCTGGCGTCCATAGAATTCGCCGATTGAGCGGCCTACTGTTGTATAAGTAGTCGTAATGAAGTTCACCGCACCGCTATAGATACCAATTGTTCCTGGCTTCAAAGCTTCAACCTTATTCTTGTTATAAGAGAAGTTGCCACTTACACCATAAGTGAAGCCACCTATTTTATCTTTCCAGCCTAAGCTTACTTCAATACCCTGGTTCCTGATGCTTGCATTATTATCAAGATACTTTGTATTAGAAGCACCTACGGGGCTAAGTACCGTTACATTAAAGATGGAATTATTCGTCTTCTTATTGTAATAGTCTACTTCAAAAGTCAACCTGTTGTTAAGTGTTGCACCTTCTATAGCAACGTCTATTTCATTTGCAGTTTCCCAAAGCAGGTTTGTTGGGCCTACCTGGTCTACGCCTGCACCTGTTTGCCCTGGCTGTGAATATGCACCGCCGGTAGATACGCTGGTCACAACTGCTGTTGGGATGTTGCTATTACCCATTTTACCCCAGCTACCACGCACTTTCAGGAAGTTAAACACATGTTGGTCGTGCATGAATTTTTCCTGGGATACGATCCAGCCTAAACCAACTGATGGGAAATAATCTACGCGATTATTAAGCGGGAATATACTAGCAGCATCTCTTCTTAAAGTAGCTGTCAGCAAATACCTGTTCTGAAATGAATAGTTGATCCTGCCAAACACAGAAGCAGCTCTGTATAAAGACACACTTTCATCACTTGCCTGCCCTGTTGCAGCACCTAAATTCAGATACCAGCTCCCTGCGCCATAATCAGGTACACCAATGCGTGAAGCTGTAAGAGAGTGCGCTCTTGACTGCTGAACGTTGGTGCCTAACAATACAGTAAAGCGGTGATCGTTCGCAACAGAGAAGTCATACGTCAACGTATTGTCCCAATAATAGCTGAATGGATCTTCTACTTTTTTAGTCAGCTTCTGCGTTGTATCCTTTTGTACAGAAGATACATTGTACCAGGGTATATATATCCTGTTCTGGCTATATGTACCATCTATACCGTAAGCAGATTTAAATGTCAGCCCTTTCATCAGGTATACTTCTGCATACACACCACCAACCATTCTTATACCTCTCGTCTGGTCCTGGTTGTAATTCAGCTTTGCGGCCGGGTTACCAAAAGAACCAAACGTTGTCATATCGCTATATGCGCCACTGGCATTCTTTACAGGTAATGCAGGTGGGGCAGTATAGGCTGCCATAAACATATTATCAGGTAAGTTATTGGATGTAAAACCTGAAATATTCGCATTCACACCTACTTTAAGAAAGCTGGCCACTTTACTGTCAATATTCGTTCTCACATTGATTCGCTGAAAATCGTTTGTTTTAGCAATGCCTTCTTGCTTGAAGTATCCTGCGCCTAATGAATACTGTGTTTTTTCCGTACCACCGGAAAAGTTCACTTCGTGGCTTTGAATTAGTGCGTTATTTCTCAATATTTCATCATACCAGTTTGTAGAATATGGATAGCTTGCCGGGTCTCTCGGAACAAAAGAAGTGTTATTCCTGCTTGCAGCTATTGCATCTTTTTCGTTCAACAGTTGAATGTATTCGCTACCTGTTGCCAGCTTCACTACTTTCACCGGTTTTTGGAAACCTACATATCCTGCATAGCTTACGCGAGGTTGCCCGTTTTTACCACGCTTGGTTGTAATAATGATCACACCATTCGCAGCGCGAATACCATAGATCGCAGACGCAGAGGCATCTTTCAATATGTTGATAGATTCAATATCATTATTACCAAGGAATGTGATATCGTTTGTCAGCACACCGTCTACTACATACAACGGGTCTACATTTGAGCTGGCAGATCCTACACCACGTACGCGAATGGTAGGCTGGCTACCCGGCGTACCCAATGTAGTTACCTGTACACCGGCCACTTTACCCTGTAAAGCCTGTGCCGGGTTGGCAGATGCCTGGTAGGCAATATCTTTTGCACCCACAGTAGCTACCGCACCTGTTACATCTGTTTTCTTTTGACGTCCGTAACCTACTACTACTATATCCGTCAATTGCTGATTTACTTGCGTCAGCACAATATTTATTTCAGACTGGTCACCTATTGTTACTTCTTTGTTTTCATAACCGATATAGGAGATAGATAACACATCCCCTTTATTGGCATTAATAGTAAATGCACCCTGGTCATCGGTAGACGTTCCTTTTGTAGAGCCTTTGATCACTACAGATACACCAGCAAGTGGCGCGCCACTGTCGGAAGTAACTTTACCTGTGATCACGGCTTGTGTAGATGTAGCCTGGAATGTAGTCTCACCTTCACGGATAACGATTAAGTTATTTTCCATGAACTGGTAAGAAAGCCCACTACCTGCAAACAATTCATCCAATACAGTTTTAATATCTGCATCAGCCACATTCAGGTTTACCTTTTGAGTAATGCCCTTAATGTTGTTGTTATATAAAAATCTGTAACTCGTTTGCTTCTCAATTGTAGAAAGGACAGCAGATATTTCTGTCTTCTTGAGGTTAAGACTTATTTTCTTTTGGCTAAGGCCTTCTGCCGAAGCGCATAGAGCAAAAAAGAAGATAAGCACAGCAGTCATTTTCATAATAAGCAAAGCTTTGAAGACTAACGGCTTTTTGCTTTCCGTTAAGAAAGATTTCATACTTTTATAGTTATGGTTAAAAGATGCCAACCCGCCAAGGTTGGTATGGAAACAATCACTCAAAAATTTAACCTGTTAAACGGGGGATGCGCCAACATTCTCCGTTTTTTGTTGCCACTATGTGGGATGCAGGTTATTTAGCGGAACCAACATATATTTCATGACCTTTAATTTTAAAAGTGAACGGCGTAGCTACAGCTAATGCTTTAAATGCCTGCGTCACAGTTTCATTTTCAAAAGAGCCATTGAAGTTTAGTTTCTTTACTTCTTCATCTTCAAAAATGATGTCTACATTATACCAGCGCTGCAACTTTTCAGCCAGTGTTTCAAAAGATTCTCCCCGAAATGCAAGGCGGTTATTCACCCATGCAGTTTCTATATAATCCTTTCCTGTTGACGTATCCAGCTTTATTACTTCAAACGCGTTTTTTGCCTGCAATACATTACTGCTCTTATCCGCAGGGAAAATCCTGTTTACGATGATCTTTTCATTAGGGTGCAGGTATATTGGTTTCTCATCCGTTTTTCCTTCATGACTCAACTGTACCAACCCGCGTATAAGTGTAGTCTCTATTGTTTTATCCGATGGGTAAGATTTTACATTGAAAGCTGTACCCAACACTTTTATATTAATACCATTTGCATGTACAATAAATGGCTTCGTCTTATCTTTCTTTACATCAAAGTAGGCTTCACCTTCCAGCTTCACCTCACGTAACGGCCCGTCAAAATCGGCCTCGTACGATATGGTTGACCCTGCATTCAGCCAAACAGTAGACCCGTCTGGTAATATAGCACGGGTACGTGTTCCATTCTGTGCAGCCACTATTTGCTTATTGTCAACCTGTGGTACTACTGCAGTTGTATTCCTGTTATACAACCAAACGCTAAGAATAGTTGCAGCAATCCCGCTGGTTATATATATAAATCGCTTTATACGGGATGGTCTGCGCACTAATGTGCGCTCTGTCGCCTCTCCTTCATCATCATCTTCTAAAGATTGCTGCACTTGCGCCATTTGCAATATCCTGGTCACATTCTGCCTTTCTTCTTCGGACACATCTTCATCCTGGTCAGTATGCTGATGCATATCTTCCTGCCACAGCCTCGACATAATTTCATACTGCTGTTGTACACCCACATCGTTTTGTATATAGCCCATCAGCTCTTCACGCTCAGCGTCAGAAGCTTCTCCACTTAAACAGCGGGCCATTATATACCAGATACGATTGGGTTTATCCATTGCAGAAATTGGCTGCTACCAGATAAGGACACCAATTTTTAAATGATCTACTAAAAGATTTTAAGATTTTTTTTGCGGGGCAAAAAGAAATTGCGGCTTGGAGATATTCAGGGCAAGACAAATGCGCTTTACAGCAATAGCCATTTGTGCGTCAATCGTATTAACCGAGATATTCAATATCTCAGCTACTTCCTTGTACTTAAGGCCATCTTCCCGGATCAGTTTAAAGATCATCTTACAGCGGGGAGGTAATTCATCGATCGCTTTGCGCATGCGCTCCATCATTTCTGCATTTACCAATGCATCATACGGCGTAATTTTACCTTCTATTTCTATTTCGAGGAAATCGAAAGGAGACGTAACCAATTCCTGAGCTTTGCGGGAGAGTGTATTCAATGCCCGGTTTTTTACCGCTACATACAGATACACGGTAAGGTCTTCGATATTCACCAGTGTAGCACGATTACACCAGAGCTTTACAAAAACATCTTCTACTATTTCTTCAGCAGTTTCACTGGAGCGCACAATGGATTTACAGAATGACCACAACCGTTTATGAAACTGTTGATACAGCTTCGCAAACGCGTGTTCATCGCCATGAGAGATGGCAATTTGTATTTCTTTCACGCTGTCAAGCATTCTTTGTTTCCCCAGGCCAATGTGCAGGGCCTTTTTAATCTGTGCGGAACAAAGCTATGAAATTAAACAGATTGTTAAACGTTTTACTGCTAACAATCGTTAGCAATGCCAATAAATAGCTTATTTTTGGTTGCAGGCGCAGTATTTTATGCGCCCAAAAGAAGTTTTAACTTTAACGGACCATGCAACAAGCTGAACCAGAAATAATATTTGACGACAAGATCGAGCAGGAAATAAAGATCGAGCCGAAGGACTGGATGCCGGAAAAATACCGGCAAACGCTGATCCGGCAGATCAGTCAGCATGCGCATAGTGAGATTGTAGGTATGCTTCCTGAAGGCAACTGGATCACGCGGGCGCCATCATTGCGGCGCAAGGCGATTTTACTGGCGAAGGTGCAGGATGAGGCAGGCCATGGCCTGTATTTATACTCTGCTGCAGAGACGCTGGGCATCGGGCGTGAAGAGATGTATGACCAATTACATACCGGCAAAGCCAAATATTCTTCCATTTTCAATTATCCCACACTTACATGGGCAGACATAGGCGCTATTGGCTGGCTGGTAGATGGTGCGGCTATTATGAACCAGGTGCCGTTATGCCGGGCTAGCTATGGCCCGTATGCAAGAGCTATGGTGCGCATTTGTAAAGAAGAAAGCTTTCATCAAAGACAGGGATTTGAAATATTGCTGACCTTAGGTAAGGGTAGCAAGGAACAAAGAGATATGGCGCAAGATGCCATTAACCGTTGGTGGTGGCCTAGCATCATGATGTTTGGCCCGCCAGATGATTCGTCACCTCATACAATTCAAAATACGAAGTGGAAGATCAAGCGTTTTACGAACGATGAATTGCGTCAGCGCTTTGTAGATATCTGCGCTGAACAGGTAAAAGTATTGGGGCTGGAATTGCCAGACAATGATCTGAAGTGGAATGAAGAACGCGGCCACTACGATTTTGGAGAAATTAACTGGGATGAATTCTGGGAGGTGGTGAAAGGCAATGGCCCTTGCAATAAGGAAAGACTGGAAACAAGACAGAAAGCATGGGATAATGGTGCGTGGGTAAGAGAGGCAGCAAGTGCTTTCGCGGAAAAGAGGAACGGATTATAGAAGTATATAGAGTATCCACAGTATATAAAGTAATATAAGGAAGTACCTTATAAACTTTACATACACTATATACCTTATATACATTACAAACTTTACAAACGTACACACATGAACGAATGGCCTTTATGGGAGGTGTTTATAAGAAGTAAACAGGGCTTGGATCACAAACATGTGGGAAGCCTGCATGCAGCAGATGCGCAGATGGCCATAGAAAACGCCCGTGACGTTTACACGCGCAGAATGGAGGGCGTAAGCATTTGGGTAGTGGAAAGTAAACATATCCATGCAAGCAGCCCGGATGAAGCAGGAAGCCTGTTTGATCCTGCAAATGACAAGGCCTACCGTCATCCAACTTTTTACGATCTGCCTGATGAGGTAAAATACATGTAGCAAAAGCACAATGGAATCAATACTTGATAAGATACAGCTACCGGGTAGTCACCCGGCAGCAGGCATTATTCACTATACACTACACCTTGCAGATAATGCACTGGTAATTGCGCATCGCAATAGTGAGTGGTGCGGGCACGGGCCTATACTGGAGCAAGACATAGCACTGGCAAATATTGCACTTGACCTTGTAGGGCAGGCACGCAATTTTTACCAGTATGCAGCAGCACTGATCGCAGAAAACAACCTGTCTTCTATTACAATTACGGAAGACGACTTTGCTTACTTACGTGCCGCAGATGAGTTTAAAAACTTTTTGCTGACTGAACAATCAAATGGACACTGGGGCACAACGATCCTGCGGCAATTCCTTTTCAGCACTTATCAATATTTCCTGTATCGCCAATTACAACATTGCAGCAATGAACATCTTGCTGCTATTGCGCAGAAGGCATTAAAGGAGGTAACCTATCATGTACGGTGGAGCAGTGAATGGGTGATCCGGTTGGGCGATGGCACAGCAGAGAGCCATCAAAAAATGCAGGATGCACTGAATGAGTTGTGGCCTTTTACAGATGAGTTGCTTACAGGTGGCCTGGCATCTGCTGCAAATATTTCGCTGGACGATACACTGATTAAAACAGAATGGACAGAGAAGATAACTTCCGTAATAGCCGACGCAACACTACACTTGCCCACATCCCGGCAATATGTGTACGGCGGTACTGAGGGAAAACATACGCCACATCTTACAGCGATGCTAAAAGATATGCAGTATCTGCAAAGAACCTATCCGGGTGTGGAATGGTAAAGACGTGAGTGGTGAATCGGAAATCGTGAATGGCTTATGTGTGGTAAACGGCGAAAGCAGTACAGCCATTTATTAATAGCTTACAGTACACACTAACAATTTAACTATATAACAATTCAACAATTATAATTTTTAGTGTCTACATCACAAAGCAACATATTGACCACTACTATCTGGAACATATTACATGACATATATGATCCGGAGGTGCCTGTGTTGTCTATTGTGGACTTAGGCATTGTAAGGGATGTAGTGGTGAATGATGAGGCTGCTTTTATTCTTATTACACCTACCTATACCGGTTGCCCGGCAATGGATGTGATCAGGATGAATATAAAAATGGCTTTGCTGGAAAAGGGATTGGGCAATGTAGAAATAAAAACAATCCTATCTCCAGCATGGACTACAGACTGGATAAGCGAGAAGGGAAAGCAGCAATTAAAAGCGTTTGGCATCGCTCCACCTAATAGTACGCATTCGGTTTGTACGATTGATGCGTTTGCAGCGGACGAAGCTGTACAATGCCCGCGCTGCCTGTCATTCAACACAAAAGCGATCAGCAGGTTTGGCTCTACTGCCTGCAAGGCTTTATACCAGTGCAATGATTGCCATGAACCTTTTGACTATTTCAAGTGTCATTAAGAAAGGGTTACTCTAAATAATTGCCCGGTAAGGCCGGAAAATATTTACCGCTGTGCTTTATGGGATAAATCACAGCGTAATCAGCCCGTACATTATTAATTTCGTGAGATAATCCACCAATTGCCGATGAATACGATTGTTTTTGAGATCAGAGAAAACGTTGCAGTTATTACACTCCATCGCCCAGACAAGCTTAACTCTTTTAACAGGGAAATGGCCTTATTACTCCAGGATAAACTGGATGAGTGTACTATTTCACCAGATATCAGGGCTGTATATATAACAGGAAGCGGCAAGGCTTTTTCTGCAGGGCAAGACCTGGCAGAAGTAACAGATGCCGAAGGCCCGGGATTAGAAAAGGTATTGCGTGAGCATTACAATCCCATTGTTACCAAGATCAGGAATATGCCTAAACCTGTGGTTGCTGCAGTAAATGGTGTGGCGGCAGGTGCTGGTGCAAATATTGCGCTTGCCTGCGATATAGTAGTGGCGGCAAAATCCGCTTCTTTCATACAGGCATTTTCTAAAATAGGATTGATACCAGACAGTGGCGGCACATATTTTTTACCTCGATTAATTGGCTGGCAAAAAGCATCTGCGCTTGCTATGCTGGGCGACAAGGTTCCGGCAGACGAAGCTGAACGTATGGGTATGATCTACAAAGTTTTTGAAGACGCTGATTTCGCTACCGCTTCTTATGCACTTGCACAAAAGCTGGCTGCTATGCCAACAAAAGCATTGGGCTATACAAAACATGCTTTCAATATATCTTTCAATAATGATTTTGAAACACAACTGATACATGAAGATGTATTGCAACAGAAAGCAGCGCAGACAGAAGATTACCAGGAAGGCGTGCAGGCATTTTTAGAAAAGAGAGCGCCGGTATTTAAAGGTCAATAAATCAATGACACTAAAAAATGGCAACACCACAAGAGATAGTAACCCGCATGATGGAGCTGGACAAATTCAGCCAGTGGCTCGGCATCGAGGTATTAGAAGCAAGAAGTGGGTATAGTAAATTGAAAATGCTAGTGCGCGACGAAATGCTGAATGCTTTTGGCATTGCGCATGGAGGTATCACGTTTGCGTTTGCAGATAGTGCATTTGCTTTTGCGTGCAACAGCCTTGGGAAAATTACGGTTGCATTAGATGTAAGCATTTCTTTCCCCCACCCCGTAAGAGCGGGCGACATTATATATGCGGAAGCGCAACAACTAAATGAAACAAGCAAAACCGGCCTGTATATAATAGAGGTGAAAAATGAAGCGGGTAAGCTGGTGGCATTGTTTAAGGGCACGTGCTTTAAGACAAACAGGGATTTGGAAATTGGGATGTAAGTTTCACGCAAAGCCGCCAAGATGAACCACCAAGGCGCGAAGACACTAAGGCTCACCAAGAAATACGACGTCTTTCCGTTATGTGCTCTATGTTAAAAAATATCGCAAAGGGCGCAAAGGATACGCAGAGAAAACAGAGAGAGAGCTGTCAATTGTGAATAAGCCCATTCACGATTGCCGTCTCACGTTTCACATTCACTCACTACTGACAATTCACCACTCACATGATTTATTCCTTCAACAACTACATACCTGTCGTACATGAATCGGCTTTTATTCATCCGCAGGCGGCAGTAACGGGTAATGTTATTATTGGTAAGAATGTGTATGTAGGTCCTGGCGCTGCTATACGTGGCGACTGGGGCGCTATTGTAATTGAAGATGGATGCAATGTGCAGGAAAACTGTACGATCCACATGTTTCCGGGTGTAACCGTTTTACTGAAGGAGAATGCGCATATTGGTCATGGTGCTATAATACATGGCGCAACAATCGGCAAAAACTGCCTGGTAGGAATGAATAGTGTGATTATGGACAATGTAGTGCTGGGTGATGAATGCATTGTTGGCGCATTGAGCATGATAAAGGCAGACGAGCATTTTGATGCAAGAAGCCTGATCGTTGGCAACCCGGCAAAGGTGATAAAAACGGTGAGCGATGAAATGATCGCGTGGAAAACAGAGGGCACTAAATTATACCAGCAATTACCGCATGATATGCGTGCCACATGGACGGCATGCGAACCCTTGAGAGAAATTCCTTCAGACAGGAAGGCACAGGCATCTAACTATAAGACATGGAATGAGAAAAAATAATTGTTGACTTGTTTGGGGGATTTGAAATTTGAGATTTATAATTTGAAATGGAGGTATAAAACTCATCTCAAATATGAAATTTCAAATCTCAAATTCTTACAGCGTAAAACAATTGAACAATATAACCATGTGACAATTAAGCCCCGATAGCTTAATTTTGCAGACTTAACAAACATGCAACGTGTCAGAAAGAACAAACTTCATTGACTTTATCAGGATTTTTGCCCGCAGTGGGCATGGTGGTGCAGGCAGCAGGCATTTTATGCGTAACAAGTTGACTGCTATGGGCGGACCAGATGGTGGCGATGGTGGACGGGGAGGTCATATCATCCTGAAAGGCAATGCACAATTATGGACATTGTTGCACTTGCGTTACTATAAAAACGTATTAGCTGAAAACGGCGAAAACGGTAGTAAAAACAACTGTACCGGCCGTGATGGTAAGGATATTATTATAGAAGTGCCTTTGGGCACTATTGCACGCGACGAGGAAACAGGTGAGCTGGAAGCAGAGATACTGGAAGATGGCCAGGAAATTGTTTGGATGCGTGGCGGACGCGGAGGGCTTGGCAACAGCAATTTTGCTACGCCGACTAACCAGGCACCAGATCACGCACAACCGGGAGAGGAAGGCGTAGAAGGCTGGAAAATGCTGGAACTGAAGGTATTGGCAGACGTAGGTCTTGTAGGTTTTCCGAATGCCGGCAAGTCCACTTTGTTATCTGTAATTACTGCAGCTAAACCAAAGATTGCCAATTATGCCTTTACTACGCTAACGCCTCAGCTCGGCATGGTGGAGTATCGTGATGGGAAATCATTTTGTATTGCCGACTTACCAGGTATTATAGAAGGCGCGGCAGAAGGCCGTGGACTTGGGCATCGTTTCCTGAGACATATTGAACGTAACGCGATCTTACTTTTCCTGATCCCTGCTGATAGTAATGATCACAAGAAGGAGTTTGAAATATTACGCAATGAACTGGAGCAATACAACCCGGAAATGTTACAGAAAGAATTTATCATAGCAGTAAGTAAAAGCGACATGCTGGATGATGAACTGAAAGAAGCAATTGCAGCAGAATTGCCAGCGAATATTCCGCATGTATTTATTTCTTCTGTTACCAATAAGGGGTTGTCTGAATTAAAAGACGCGCTCTGGGACACATTAAATAAATAATCATATTAATAAATCATTACCACTTCGCTTCGTTTTAAGCATAACTAACACTTATTTGTTTATTAATTTAGTATGAAGTGTAAAAAAAGCTTTCTTTTTTGAGAAAGCTTTTTTATTTTCGTGTCATCAAATAATTCTGCACATCATTGTTATTCGCAATCTGCAGAATTTACTTTCGAAAGTCCATCTCTTTTGTTTGTCATATCCGATTGACTTCCTTTTTGAAACACAGATCACGCTTGCACCACGATTGACTTGAATTTCAAGGTTGTTTTTGCCGCTATTTATTAACGCTAAAAATTTTCATTTTATGAAAAAACAATCTATTCGTGTTGCTCTTAGAAGAGTTATGATGACCTCTGCCGTTGCTGCTATAGTATTGTTAAGCAATCCACTGACTGGCAGGGCCAATAACAGTGTTGACTCTGTGGCTACTGCTTCAAAGCAGCCTAACATACAATTCCTTGGCAGTTATGACAACAGTGTTTGGTTTGATGTCAAATTTTCAAATCCTACCGGAGAAAAATTTGACCTGATCATTAAAGATGCTACAGGGGATGTGTTATACAGAGGTCAATTTTCTGACAAAAGCTTCGATAAAAAAATCAAATTTTTGAACGAGGCTGAAGAGTTGAGACCGACGTTCGTTATCAAAACTGCAAAGAAAGAAGTTGAGCAAACTTTTGCAGTAAGTACACTCACTAAAACGGACATTGTAGTTACCAAATTGTAGTTTTTAATTGCGCATCGCTTTTATAGGGCTGTCATTAGTGGCAGCCTTTTGTTTTCCGGTAAAGCACAATAGTTTGAATCTTATTTCCGTTTAGACCGGAAATAATTATTCCATGAAAAGAATACTACTCATCTTATCTCTTGCAGCGCTTGTATCACTCAACTCCTGCAAGGACAAAACAAAGGACAACAATACGAATAACACTACCACAACATCCGGCGATGTTGCAAAGGACCAGCCCAAAGCGACAGGCAATGCCCCACTTAGCTATGCAATTACTTATAGCCCGGATTCTGCTATTTTAGGTACATCCAGGGAGGCTTTTGTGAAGTTTACCGGCGGAGAAACTATTGCATTGCAAGATCCTGATGGTAAAGCTACTGGTATGCAAGCCACATTTGGCCTATCTATAACAAATAAAAGTACTTTGGACAAAAGTGTATATTTCGGACTCATGGCATCAGAAGCAAGGATTGAGCTGGACAATAGCACATCTATTCCTCTTTCCAAAGAAGAGGGCGATGTTAACCCAGCCCCGGAATCGACCACACAAGCAACATGGAAAGCTACTTTCCCAGCTAATACAAAACCGGTAAAACTTAACCTTTTCCTGAATGGTACGCGTGTAAGTGTAGGGTTGACATTAACGGAAAAAAAATAATCTCCATACCCCATTTTTAAAGCCTCCGCATTACAATCGGGGGCTTTTTCTTTGATGCATTTCGTCGAAAATAGCAGGCAATAATTCTGAGAGTACGTCCGTTATCTAAAAAACTATCTATGAAATTCCCGCTAACCGCTATGAAAACGTTGGTTGTATTTATTTTATTTCACTCATGTGCCAACAAATCCCACATAAAGGAACCTCCCGAAGCCCCGCTTACGCCAGTCAGAGATACCATATTCACCAATCGTTATATTACCAGTTTCAGCCCCTCAACAGCCATATTAGGAGATCACCGCGAAATATTTGTACAAGCTATAAATGTAGAGACAACGCAGGCAGATAATAAAGCAGACACAACCCAACAATTACAGGTTTCCTTCACTCTATCCATTACCAATAAAAGCTTACCTACCAGCAAGTACTTCTTTTTTTTATCCAGGTCCAATGCTTTCGTTGAACTAAATAATGGGAAAATGCTTCCGATAACTAAAGGCGAAGGCTTTGCCAGCCCGGACCCGGCTACAACAAACACTATTGTGTGGAGCCTTTTTATACCGTCAAATACACTACCGGTAAAGCTGTTGCTATACCATGAGCAACGAAAAGCCATTATACAATTGAAAACAGAGATAACTACAGATACACTTAGTCACTAGTCTTATAGCTCCACATCCATATCTTTCCAGCCCCATAAGTGCATACAAGCGTAGGTACGGTATGGGCTCCACTTGGCAGATATTTTCAGCATGCGTTCACGCAGTTGTTTCTTCTCCAGTTTATGCAGCTTGTATATTTTCACCATCGCCTGCTGTATGCCCAGGTCATCTACAGCAAATACATCTTCCTTACCTAGCGTAAACATCAGCAACATTTCTACAGTCCAGCGGCCAACGCCTTTTATCTGTGTAAGCAGCACTATTACATCTTCACTCTCCATCTGGTGTAGTTTTTTATCCGTCAGCTTCTGTTCTATGAAGAAGGCTGCAACATTCTGCACATATTGCACTTTGGCATTGCTAAGTCCAACACTTCGCAACACTTCTTTATCTGTTGCCAAGACCTGTGCCGGTGTAGGCTCTTTACCGTTATACAAGGCAAGAAAACGCTGATAGATCACTTTCGCCACTTTGGTACTTAGCTGTTGGCTCATAATACTTGCCATCAACCGTAGCGGAATATTCTTACGCGTAGTTATCTGGCCCAATGGTGCAATAACGATATCTGCCAGCTTTTTATCTTTTTGTAAATGAATAACGTATTCCATGTATAAGGTATAAACTATTCTCAAAGGTCAGCGTTTGCTTTTATTAAAGCAAAGAAGAATGACAAGAGGTGAATCCTGAATAGACAATGTGATGAAAGCCATCACATATAACTACAATAGAATGCCTATCATTATTGTCCGAGTAAGTTTGGTGGACTTTCAATTGTAAGCTTTCATTTGTCTACCGACGGTGTTACTTTTTGTCTTGATACAAAAAGTAACCAAAAAGATCAAGGCTCCAGAAAAGCAGGCTAAAAATTGTCTTGCCCACCGAAATCCATTGAACTCGCCGCTGACAGCCTGAGTATGTAAGTTACGCCTGGCTCAAACAGCAATGGATTTTTCCGGCGTTCATGCCAATTTTCTTAACGCAGCTTTTCTGAGGCCGCACGTCTCTCTAAAAAAGCTAATAGGAGAACTCTCCCCAATTTTGAAATCATTCTTTTCCTTCTACAATCCTTTCTAGGAAACATTTACAGACAACTATCTATTGACTTTAGTCGGACAACAATGATAGCCTATATATTAAATAAGAAAGCCGCCATGTTTTAATGGCGGCTTTCTTATTTTGTTCTACATATTTTCACTATTGACTATTCACAATTCACCCCTCTTAGCTCATCGATATTGCCGATACCCTATTGCCATAATGCTGTTTCATATCTTTCAAGAACGCATCTATCTGGTCTTTGGTTACACCGGGCATACAGATAATATGTGCAATATCCCCTTCCGTTGCCAATTGCCATTTTGCAATCAGTGATTCGTGCGGTTTTGCAATTACTACAGTGATCGCATTGGGATTAGCCCAAGCCTTCCAACCCATTTCTACTAATTTTTCTTTAGTATATTTTGCCAGCTCAAGGCTTTGTTCTGCACGATATTTAAATCCTTCTATCCCCCATTTTTTTATGGCATACCACATAAACCACGGCGTATGCCCGTTGCGGGAACCGGTTATGGTTGTATCCAATGTGCCAATATAGGGGACCAGTTGCCCTATTCTGTCCTTATAGTTTTTCTTCACCACTACTAATCCACATGGGATAGGAGAACCTATAAATTTGTGACCACTGATAGCAATACTATCTGCACCATCTGCGAAGTCAAATGGATGATGAGGCTCCAGCAATGCAGTATAAATACCCGCCAGGGCAGCATCGCTATGAATGTAGTGCTGACGGATCGCCTGTTCTTTTAAAACCTGTTTGATCGTTGCTACGTTATCTTTCGCCTCCGTCATAGTAGTGCCGATATTGGAAAACACAACAGCCGGTCTGTGCCGTTGCTGAGAAAGTACTTCACGCAAGTCGTCGTAATCCATTTCACCATTAGGCTGTGTGCGTATAACAATGCTATCCATACGAAGCAAGTGCAGGTTTTTCTGTACGCTATAGTGCGTGGCTTCAGAATAATACACCATTGCTTCCGGGTACAGTTCACGCGCAAGATAGAGCGCATATAAATTTCCTTCTGTACCACCGTTTGTTACATATCCCCAATAGTTGTTCTCAGGCGCACGAAACAGGCGTGCGAAGAAATCCACCACTTCGTTTTCTTCCTGCTTAGTGCTCAGTACGCTGGTAGACTCTATACGCGGATCGCCAATATTGTTCAGCGCATACCGCATAACCGGGTTCATTTCGCTATAATCAAAATCACGCGACAGCGGGTAACCGATCATGTGATAAGTACGCTCCATTATTTTTTCCAGGTGTTCATCCATCCTTTTCCTGTCTTCTCCTGACAAATCAAACTTCATAATATCTCTTTCTTTGGGTGCGAAAGTATCAGGGTATTACATAATTAGTTCAGAATGCTTCAAAAACAGTAAAAATCACTGTAATTATAGATATTTACAGAAATTATTTTCTTATAATAATTAAATACAGGAATTTATGTCAGTCATATTGGATAAAACGGACCTGCACATCTTACAATTATTGCAGGAAGATGCGGGTTTAAGTGTGAAAGCAATTGGAGCCCAGGTAGGCTTAACCGTTTCTCCTACCTATGACCGCATTAATCGCCTGAAGGATACAGGTGTGATTGAAAAGAATGTCTTACTGCTTAACCATGAGAAATTAGGCCTTGGCGTTATTGCTTATTGTCACATCAGTTTAAAAAACCATGCTGTTGATACTTCTGCCGCATTTGAAAAGCAAGTGACCCTGTTCAGGGAAGTAATGGAGGTAGTACGTCTTTCCGGCAATTTTGATTATATGCTAAAAGTGGTTACTGCGGACCTAAAAACATATCACGAGTTTGTAGAAGGTTATTTATCCCGCCTGCCGGAGATCTCTAACCTGCAAACATCGTTTGTAATGAAAGAGCTGAAGCGTACAACAGCCTACCCTATCTAAATGTAATGCTGGCTGTAATCCACATTAATCACGATGCATCCATATTTTTCATTGTTGTCCGACTAAGTTTCGCAAATCTTCAATTGCAAGCTTTCAGTCGTCTACCGACAGTGTTACTTTTTGTCTTGATACAAAAAGTAACCAAAAAAATCAAGGCTCCAGAAAAGCTGACGGGCAAGCCCCAATTTTGAAACCAATCTTTTTTGAATACGATCCTTTCCGGGAAACATTTACAGACAACTGTCTATTGATTTCACCCGGACAATAATGATATTTTTTCTTTAATTTTTATCCATGAAAAAAATAGTACTACTGCTTTGCTTTACCTGTTCGCTCATGTTTTCTTTTGCACAATCGAAAGAAGAAACATTGATCAAATCGTTATTAACAGCACAAATAGGTAGCTGGAACAAAGGCGATATTGAAGGGTTTATGCAAACTTACTGGAAGAGTGACAGCCTTAGCTTTATCGGCAAGTCCGGGCTAAAACGCGGCTGGCAAACAACATTGGACAATTATAAAAAAGGCTACCCGGATACAACCGCTATGGGCAAGCTTTCTTTTGACATACTGGAAGTAAAATTACTTTCTGCGGAGTATGCCTACGTTATAGGCAAATGGCATTTGAAAAGAAGCATCGGCAACCTGGATGGTGCATACACTTTATTGCTCCGCAAAATAAAAGGTGAGTGGAAGATTGTATCGGATCATAGCAGCTAAAACGTGAATCGGCAATCGGCAAACGTGAATGCTAATAATGTTTTAAACTATTCACGATTATCGATTGACGATTCACGCCATGTCAATGTAGCGGCTTCTTCCATAGCCTGTAAATAAATACAATCAGGAGTACAAAGCTTACCAGTATCCATGCGTAAAAAATGATATTACCTGTGGTGAGTTTTTCTTCTATAAACGCGAAGTCATACATGATCCCTATCGTGGTGTTGAACAACAACCAGGTGAGGGCGGAGAGTAATGTCAGCCCAATTCTCTTAAAGAAAGCACGAATATCAGGCTCTAGCATACTTTAATAACGACCAGGAAGCAGCCAGAGTTTCACCGCTTATCACATTATTTAATTAACAAAGCATTGAAGGCAGTGGAGTCTCCGTTGAAGACATTAAAATCTACTTTGCTGGTAATGCCATCCACATTTCCCTGCTCACTAAACTGCCAGAAAATCCAGTCGCGCCCGATGCGCGGTTTCTCCTGTTGCAGGTAATGTGCTATCCAGAGCGGATAGGCTTTAAAATCGTCGCCCAAATATTTCTCGTAAAAGTCTACGTAAGAGTAAATGATCGGCTTTACGCCATAGGCAGCCTCTACAGCCTGCATCCATGCCTTTACCTCTTTACGCATGGCTTCCGGTTTTGCACCATATAACTGTTCTATATCCAAAACAGGTGGCAGGTCGCCAGGTTGCAATTGTACTGTATTGATAAAGTTGAGCGCCTGCGCTTTGCCGCTTTTAGTTGCCAGGAAAAAATGGTAGGCACCCCTCGGAATACCAGCTTTGCCCACCGCCTTCCAGTTTCGCCGAAACTGTTTGTCTACATTCCCCAGCCCTTCCGTGGCCTTTATAAAGGCAAAACCGATCTTTATATTTTCCACCTGCATCTTACCAACAGTAGGCCATGAAATAATATCCTGATGCTTACTTACATCTATCCCGTGTATGTTATACCCTCCGGGAATATCTATACCAAAGGCTGCGTAGTGTACAAAAGAGGCATTCCGTTCTTTCCATAACCGGGATACATACCAGCCAAGACCAAGCAAAATAACCGCTACCAATAGCAGTACACGGTTAACCCATTTATCTTTCTTCTTTTGTTGTTTTGCTACAGCCATTCTTGTTCGTCCATATTTTGCCCGCAGGGACAGTATTGCAAAAATGCCGATTTTTTATACTGAAAAAACAGCCGGAAGACAGTTTATCATAAGCTTTGCCTTTGTATTTTTACAAACGGCATCGTTTTGGCAGGCTTGCCTGTCTCTATTAAATACAATTATGGGCTACTTTAATTTAAATGACTCTTTGAACCTCCTGGGCAAGCTTACACCACGCCGGCTGTTAAATGCTGCTAAGGTGTATGGTAGCTTTCAACTGAGCAAGCTGACCAAAAAGCCCGTGCAATGGGGGTATCCTATATCTATCTCTTTTGAGCCAACCACCTCCTGCAATCTGCGCTGTCCTGAATGCCCCAGCGGCATGCGGGCCTTCACCAGGCCGACCGGAATGCTAAAAAAAGATTTTTTTCGGGAAACAATTGATGATATTCACAAAGAGTTGTTGTATCTTATTTTTTATTTCCAGGGTGAGCCATTTTTGAATCCCGACTTCCTGGATATGGTAAAGTACGCGCATGAAAAAGGTATCTATACCGCCACTTCAACCAATGCGCATTATCTGACTGATGAAAAAGCACGAAAAACCGTGGAAAGCGGCCTGGACAGGCTAATTATATCTATAGATGGAACTACACAGGATGTGTACCAGCAATACCGTGTAGGCGGTAAACTGGAAAAAGTGCTGGAAGGCGCCCGGAATATTGTAAAATGGAAAAAAGAATTAAAAAGCAAGACGCCTTTTGTGTTTTTCCAGTTCCTGGTTGTAAAACCAAATGAGCACCAGATAGAAGAGATAAAGCAACTGGCTAAAGAAATAGGTGTGGACCAGGTACGATTTAAAACGGCGCAGGTCTATGATTATGAAAATGACCCGCACAACCTAATCCCTACTATTGACAAATACAGCAGGTATAAGAAAGATAAGAATGGTGTAAATGAAATAAAGAGCGGACTAAACAATCACTGCTGGAAGTTGTGGCATGCGAATGTTATTACCTGGGATGGCCTTGTAGTACCATGCTGCTTTGATAAAGATGCGATGCACAGGCTTGGCAACCTGAAAATGCAGTCGTTTAAACAGATCTGGCACAATGACAACTATCGTCAGTTCAGAAGTGAACTAATGACGAGCAGGAAGAACATTGATATTTGCGCCAACTGTAGTGAAGGCCTGACGGTGTGGGAAGAATAAATAAAAAAAGTTATTTTTATCGTTACAATAAACCCTTCCAAACCAAATGAACGGCTTAGATATGAGCATTGACAAAGTCATCAATCAATCCAAATTCCGAAACGAATTCCAAAAACTAATGATTAACGTGATCTATAGTGCAAACTGGATCACAGAAAATCAAAAGAAATTTTTAGAACCAGAAGACATTACGCCACAGCAGTACAACATTTTACGCATTCTTCGTGGTAGTACTACCCCATTAAGTACACTCCAGATCCGCGAAAGGATGATAGACAAAATGAGTGATACCAGCCGTATTGTAGACAGACTGGTACTGAAAGAACTGGTTCACAAAAAGATCTGCGCTACAGACAAACGTCTCGTAGATATTACCATCAGCGAAAAGGGGCTTTCCATGCTTGATCGCCTTGATAACCGCAATACTGAATTAGACGACATGGTTATCGCTACTATCACTGAGAACGAAGCACAAACACTTAACGAGTTGTTAGATAAAATGAGAAAAGATTAGTTTAATATGGGGCTATCTTCGCGAAATGAAAAGATTGCCCTACATTTTACTACTTACTTTCTTGTTTTTACAATATGCCGCACAGTCGCAATATTCTCCCAAATATGAGTTTCGCGGTGTATGGATCGCTACCGTTGTAAACATAGACTGGCCCAGCAGAAAAGACTTATCCGTACCCGAACAAAAGGCAGAATTCATTCGCTTGCTGGATATGCATAAGCGCAATGGCATGAATGCTATTGTAATGCAGGTACGTCCTTCCGCAGACGCATTTTACCCAAGTAAGTTTGAACCGTGGAGCGAGTTTCTGACAGGGCAGCAAGGTGTACCGCCAAGCCCTTATTATGATCCGTTGCAGTTTATGATCGATGAGACACATAAACGCGGCATGGAGTTTCATGCATGGCTAAACCCTTACCGTGCAGTTTTTCATATTGGCAAATCTTCTATCGCATCTAACCACGTTACGCGCCAGCACCCAGACTGGTTCCTTACCTACGGCGATAAAAAATATTTTGACCCGGGAAGACCGGAAGTGATCGACTTTGTAAGTGATGTAGTAAAAGATCTTATTGAGCGCTACGATATTGATGGCGTGCATATGGACGATTATTTTTATCCTTATCGTATTCCAGGCAAAGAATTTCCTGACCAGGCATCTTATCGTAAATATGGTGGCCGCCTGAGTAAGGATGACTGGCGCAGGGCAAACTGTGACAGCATTATTAAGCGTGTACATGATGTGGTTGTAGAAACCAAACCTTTTATTAAGTTCGGCATCAGCCCTTTTGGTGTATGGCGCAACAAGAGCCAGGATGCAAATGGAAGTGATACGCGCGCAGGCCAGACAAACTACGATGACTTGTATGCAGATATACTGCTTTGGCTAAAGGAAGGCTGGATCGACTATGTAGTACCGCAACTGTACTGGGAAATAGGGCACAAACTATGCGACTTTGAAACACTGGTAAAATGGTGGGCTGCACACAGCTATGGCAAACATGTATATATAGGCCAGGCAATGACAAAGCAGGGCACTGATGCACCATGGCGCAACAGGAGAGAAATACCTCAACAGATAGAGATACTACGTAAATATGACAATATACAGGGCAGTGTATTTTTCAGTAGTAAAAATTTTGAAAGCAATCCGTTTGGATGGAATGACAGCCTACGCCTGCAATATTATATCACACCTTCTATTGTACCGCCGATGCCGTGGGTAGACTCTATCAGACCTTCGCAACCTGTTATTACAAATGCACGTGACATCAGCGACAAATCATTAACAGCAACACCTATAATACGCATTGATGCAGAAGTGAAAAGCAAGGAGGAAGAGGACATTAAAAGCTTTGTTATATACCTTAGTAATCTGCCAACAGTACTGGGACAGCAACCGCGCTATATAGTGCAGCCGACAAAAGGACAACAACTGACGTTCGACATTTTACAATACAACATACCGATGGAGTGGAAGGAGTGCTATATAGCAGTAAGCGTTATCAGCCACGGCAACAATGAAAGCCCGGTAAGTATGCCGGTACAATTCATTAAGACGAATAAAGGATGGATGATCCCGAGATAGGGTTTATTGTTACATTGATATAGGGTTCAATTACCTGAAAAGAGTGGGCCACTTTCAATAGATGTCATTCATAGAAAATGATAAACTAAGAAAAGTGACCCACTCTTTTTTATTATAACAATTCAACCATATAGCAATGCAGCAATTTAATACTGTATATCATACCACAATTGCACAAGGCTATCGGGGAATGTTTTAGAGCTGGTAAGCGCCAGCTTATACGGCGTATGAATATCTTGAAACAATGCTATGCCTTTGCCTACCGGTCTTGGAACGATATTCAGGGATAAAACATCTACCAGTTTTTTGTTCATAAACTGCGTAATAAGCGATGCGCCACCTATTAGCCAGCTATCTTTTTCCTGCTTGCGCAATTCATGCACTAAAGGTTCCGGATCTCCCTGTTTTACGTGAAGTGTTTTTCCTTCTGGCGCCGTATATCCTTTATTGGTGAAAAGATAATTGTCCACGCCTTCATACCAATAGTTAAATTTCAGGTTATCCTCATACGTTTTAGTAGCCATGATCACCGAACCAATAGTGCTATAAAAAGCACTATGCCCGTAGGCTTCCAGGTCTACAAAATCATCTAAAAAACCAATACCGCCGTTTTCGTCAGCGATAAACCCGTCTATGCTCTGCGCGATGTATAAAATTATCTTTCCCATATAACAAACTTAAGGATAAAACTTACCAGCAATTGTTTCAAAAGGATCAGCGGTTTACAGGTTTCACTAACGCTTTATATAAAAGACAGGAAATTCCCGGGAGGTAATTTCACCATAATGATTACCAATAGATATTCATAAGGAACATGCGAAGTTTCATTATGAAACACTGAAACTTGTACCCTTCTGAAACTACCATTCTCAACAATTTAACCTTTTAACAGCGCTGCAATCCCTCCTTTTTTTACCTTTGCGGACATCCTTTTAATTTAAAAATTAAGTATATGCCTGGATTTGAACTTTTTGGCGACGAGGAAAGAAAAGAAGTTAATGATGTGCTGGAAACCGGTATCATCATGCGCTATGGTTTCGATGGCCCCAGAAAAGGAAACTGGAAAGCAAAAGAACTGGAGCAGGCTATCTGCGAAAGATTCGGCAGTAAGTATGCACAGCTCACATCCAGCGGCACTACTGCTTTGACTACAGCTATGGCTGTATTAGGCATTGGCTATGGTGATGAAATTATTATGCCTTCTTTCACCTTCGTTGCAAGTTTCGAAGCGGTGTTAAGTGTAGGAGCTGTTCCGGTACTGGTAGATATAGATGAAACACTTACACTAAATCCGGCAGCAGTACGTAAAGCCATTACCTCAAAAACAAAATGCATAATGCCTGTACATATGTGCGGCAGCATGGCTGACATAGATGAGCTGAAAAAAATATGCGACGAGCATAACCTGATCTTACTGGAAGATGCTTGCCAGAGCATTGGCGCTACTTATAAAGGAAAAGCAGTGGGTACTATCGGGCATGCCGGTACTTTTTCTTTCGACTTTGTAAAGACCATTACTTGTGGTGAAGGCGGTGTGGTAATGACAAATAGTGAAGATGTGTACACGAAATGCGATGGCTACACAGACCACGGGCATGATCACCTGGGTGTAGACCGTGGGGCTGACCTGCATCCGTTTATTGGCTATAACTACCGCATCAGCGAATTGCATGCTGCAGTTGGCCTTGCACAGATCAGAAAACTAGATGGCTTCCTGGCTACACTGAAAAAAACGCACACTCAATTAAAAGAAATACTGTCACAGGTTCCGGAAGTTTCTTTCCGTGCTATTCCTGATCCGAATGGTGATAGCTGCACACACCTGAGCTGGTTCCTGCCTACTGCGGAGCTGATGCAGGCAGTAGTAGCAGAACTGAAGGCGCAAAATATACTGGCTGGTAACTTTTATTGGTTTGACAACAACTGGCATTATGTACGCAAGTGGGATCACCTGAAACAGGTAAAATCACTGTACAGGCTGAGTGATGCACAAGAAGGTGCATTGAAAAAATTAGCTACACAGGATTTCAGCGCAAGTGATGCGATCATGAACCGTTGTATTTCTACAAGCATTGGGCTGCTGTGGACAGATGAACAAATAAAAGAGAAAGGTGAAAAACTGGTTGCTGCAATCAAGAAAGTGTTGAAAGCGCAGTCTGTATCAGCATAGTAATTTGAGATTTGATATTTCAGATTTGACATGTATATAACATAAAAAAGGCAGCTATAGTAGCTGCCTTTTTTGTTTGAGTATAAAATCAATTTCAAATATTACATCTCAAATTTTAAATCGTTACTTCTTCTTCCTCTTTTATCCACTTCTTCAGTACGTTTTTGATATCATCAATTTTATATGGCTTAATGATAAAATCGTTGAGGCCGGCTTCTACCAGGTTTTCTTTTCCTTTGAAGAACGCATTGGCAGTAACAGCTACAATTACCGGTTCTTCATCATCCAGATAGTATTGCCTGATGCGGGCTGTGGCATCAATGCCGTTCATTACCGGCATAAGCAAGTCCATAAAAATGAGATCATATTTTTTCTCTATTGCCATTGCAGCAGCTTCTGCTCCATTACGCGCAATAGTACATGTGTAACCAAGCTTAATGAGGATAGAGGTTAACACCAGTTGATTCATTTCATTATCATCCACTACCAATATTTGCAGGTTCTTTTTATCGCCCCTGTTTTTAGAGCGTGCTTTAGATGCTTGCACATGAGGCACAACTGTTGTCTCCGGCGTTACCGCAGCTTCTGCCTGTATAGTAAATATAATAACGACTGCACTGGAAGGTTCATTCACTACTTTAATTGTTCCTCCCATACGGGCAATCAGGCGGGCACTGATGGAGACGCCCAGCCCACCGGCTGTTTTGTCTGGCAGCAATGCAGCACTAATAGCGCCATCTGCATTTCCTGTATTCTCTATACGAAATGATATGTCTATTTTATCTTCAACTGATCCTGCTTTTTCTATCCGCAGAAAAATATTATTGTAAGACTCTGTGGCAATCAGCGAAGAGCTGCACAGGTTGAACAGTATTTGGCGTAGCCGTGGTGCATCCCCTTTTACCCATCCCGGCAATGCAGGGTCAATGGTATAATATTTTTTATCAGGATCAATGTTCATCAGGGACAGTACTTCATCAATACAGTCCCGCAATGAAAACGCGGCGTTTTCCATCTGCAATGTTCCTGCTTCTATCCGTGAGAAATCCATTACGTTATTGATCACAGACAACAAGGCAACATTATTCCGGTTAATTGCAGATGTATATAATTTCTGCTCTGCATTTAGTTCCGATTGCATAAGGAGAGAAGTCATTCCGATCAATCCGTTCATAGGTGTGCGGATCTCATCTGTAACAGTTACAAAAAAATCTGTTTTAGCACGCTCTGCATCTTCTGCCAGTAACTTGGCAGTTGTCAGTTCATCTTCAATTTTATTTCTCAGTCGTGTATTTCTTTGGATCATGAGGAAAAAAATCAACAAAAGCACAATGCAGATAAAAATTCCACAACACATTACGATCAGCACTTTCTTATTATCGTCCTTCCTTAGGTTGTTATTTTCCTGCAGATGCACCAGTTCTGCATTGTACAGGGAATTTACCTGGCTGCTAATGCTATCCATTACCGCCTGTGCCTGTATAAATGTGTTACTGTCTACAACTTTGTTTTTTGAGTCGATCATTTGCTTTAGCAAAGCTGTCTCACGATTTACAAGATTGTTCAATATCGCATTCTCTCCCGCATAGTGAGGCATAATGCGATATAGCTCGCTCACTTTTGAGTCTATAGTGCTTACTGTTTCAGTATATGAACGCAGGAAGGAGGAATCGTTTGCCAGCAGGAAGCCTCTTTGTTTGGATTCAGCATTGATAATTGCAGCCTGGAGGTCCTTCACTTTACCTGCATGACTCAGTTCTTCCGCCAGGTGCTCTGCGTGGCGGGAGGAGTTATGCAGCACACGATAAATAGCCAGTCCGGCCACAAGCATAGTTAGTGCAATGGCTGCCAGTAACAGGAAGCTTTGGAGTTTGTACGTTAAGCGCAAGTCTTTCAGGGTTTTATCCATTTAATTGACGCGCAAGCTGCGCATAAGTAGCTAAAAAACCGATTAATAAAGTATTAAAGAAAAATTAAAGATGTTTTCCCTCTAATTTATCGACATAATCAACGCTTCCAACGCGGATTTTTACGGGAATTTTTATCTTTTTCTGCATCTTTAGCTCCTTGTCACAGAAAAAAGGCAAATTTTTGCTGTAGTAGTCCGGCGTAATTACATTGACCTTTCGCGAAAATGATAATGAATCTCTAAAAAAGAAGTTCGTTTTTTCATTTAACCGTAGTGTATCGGAACTTTGGGCAAAAGTGCCTGAAAAAATAAAAAGAACCGTTATCGTAAATGCTGTTTTAGGCATGATATTTTATTGTACGTAAATTTACCCCGAAAAAAGTTTGGAGTTGTTTTAATTAAGACCAGAGGAAAAACGAATGGCACTTAGTCAATCTTTACAACAGAAATTATTACAAAAACTTTCCCCTCAGCAGATTCAGTTAATGAAGTTGCTGCAGGTTCCTACTGCCAACCTGGAAGAAAGGATTAAGGAAGAATTGGAAGAGAATCCCGCCCTTGAAGTATCAGAAGAAGAGCATGACGAAAATTTCAACGAAACAGATGAATTTTCTGAAAATAGTGAAGATGAATATGATATGGATGGAAGTGAAGATGAATATGAGAATATTGACATCAGCGAATATGTAGCGGAGGGGGACGATGAAATAGCAGATTATAAACTACGGGACGACAACTACCCGGAACAGGATGATAAGAAAACGATTCCGTTCAAGGTAGAAAGTAGTTTTCATGAAATGCTGCTGGATCAGTTGGGTATGCTTTCGCTCAGTGAGAAGGAGTATAAAATAGCAGAGCAAATTGTAGGTAGTCTGGATGATGATGGTTACCTGCGCCGTGAAATATCTTCTATTGCGGATGATCTTGCTTTCAGGCAAAATGTAGATGCCAGCGAGGAGGAGATTGAATCGATCATTAAACAGATCCAACAGTTTGACCCGCCGGGCATCTGCGCCCGCGATCTGCAGGAATGCCTGCTGATACAGTTAAGAAGACTTCAATCTAGCGGCAAAGACGTTACCGGCGCCATACAGGTACTGGATAAATACTTCGAAGAATTTACCAAGAAGCACTACGAAAAAATACAGCGCGGCCTTAACATTGATGATGACCAATTGCGCGACATCATTAATGTGATCATTAAGCTAAGTCCTAAGCCGGGTGGCAATATTGGCGGCATCAATAAGGCAGAGAGCTACATTATACCTGACTTTTTTATCCTGAACAATAACAGTAAGCTGGAGCTTACACTGAACTCGAAGAATGCGCCGGACTTGCGCATTAGCGAAGGTTACCGTGATATGCTGAAGGCTTATGACAAGGGTGCGAAGAAAGATAAGCGTCAGAAAGAAGCAGTTATGTTCATCAAACAAAAGATCGATTCTGCTAAATGGTTCATTGATATGATCAAGCAAAGACAACATACTTTGCTGAGTACGATGGATGCGATCATGAATTACCAGAAAGATTTTTTCCTTACAGGTGACGAAACTACACTTCGCCCAATGATCCTGAAGGATATTGCAGAGATCACGGGCCTTGATATTTCTACGGTGAGCCGTGTGGCGAACAGCAAGTTTGTACAGACTGAATTTGGCACATACCGTCTTAAGTTCTTCTTTAGTGAATCGCTGAGTACAGAAAGCGGAGAGGAAGTAAGTACGCGCGAGGTGAAAAAAATACTGAGCGACCTGATAGAGGCTGAAGAAAAGCGTAAACCGCTAAGCGATGAGCGCCTAACTGAGTTACTACAAGAGAAGGGCTATAATATAGCACGCAGAACGGTGGCTAAATACAGGGAGCAACTGAATATTCCTGTTGCCCGCCTGCGGAAAGAATTGTAGTAGTTACAGGTTGCTGGTTGCAAGGTAGCAGGATAAAATTCATGCGCAAACCTGACAGGTCTGTCAGACCTGCCAGGTTTTTTGTTACTTATATTACCAGCTAACCAGTTAACCAGCAACCTGTAACTATTTAGCTTACTTTAGCGGCAATTATTGACGAACATGGATAATCAGGCTACGACAGCAGAACTTGTGGAGCAACCGGCAATATTGCGCTTCTTCGCAAAGGTTATTTCCTACATTTTTCACCCGCTTTTTATTCCTTCTTACATATTTATCTGGCTGATGTACCGTTTCCCGTACGAGTTTTCGGGCTTAACCGGGCGCATGGTGCTGATACGCCTGCTGGGCGCATTCTGGACGACGGCTTTTTTCCCTGCGTTTGTGGTTTTCCTGCTGTGGCGGTTAAAGTTTATTCAGAATATTTTTTTACGCAACCAAAAGGACAGGATCATTCCTTATATCACCACTATGTTTTTTTACTGGTGGATGTGGTACCTGAGCCGTAATTTCTCACAAAACCAGGAACAACCGATCATTTTGAAATTTTTCTACATGGGTATCTTCCTGACTACGATCTTTGGCCTGATCCTGAATAATTTCCAAAAAATAAGCATGCATGCAATGGGCGTAGCCGGGGCGTGGACATGTGTATTGCTGACTTGCCTGACTTACAAGATTCATCTTGGTGCAGACTTGTCTATTGTTACATTAATTACAGGCATTGTATGTACTTCGCGTATGCTGATTAAGGAACACTCTCCTAACGAGGTATATACCGGTTTATTTGTAGGTATTATCTGCCAACTGATCGGTTATGCAGTGAGTATATTGTGGTAAAACAAGGATTTGAAATTTGAGATTTAATATTTGAGATGAATCACAACACACTCCAAATATTCATTTCAAATCTCAAATTTCAAATCTGTTCTTGGTATAAATAGTAAAGGCCCGCGATTAGCGAGCCTTTATTGTTTAATTATTAGTTGGTTTGTAATATGTTTAATTCGTTCCGTTGGTAAAAGAGGCTGAGGTAGTTGCTGCTACCGGGCCTTGCTGCATCGCAGCAAGTGCAGGCCAGGTGAATTTTGCTTTCAATATCTGAGAATTGTTGGCATACCACGCATCAGGGTAGTAAGCGAAGAAGCAGGAACCCTCTTTTATTTTATCTATAATATCACTGTGCTCTGCATACGGCACAGCCGGGCAGCCATAGCTCCTGCCCATGTTCTGTCCTTCGTCGGCGCGGGTTTCATTTACGTACCAGCTTCCGTGCATCACTATATCGCGTTTGCGCACGTTGCTGTTAATGCCTTTCTCCATACCATCGAGGCGCATGCTATAACCGGCTTTACCAAGGTAGGTTTCTGCAGTGATCATAAAACCTAAAGAACTTTTATGGGAATTGGTGAGATTGGAAAAGGTATTGGCAAACTCTTTACCTGAGTTTTTGCCATGAGACACGAATGTGTTGAACAGCATTTGCCCGTTTTGCATATCTATTACATACAGGCGTCTTGATTTGCTGCTTTGACTATAATCACAGATGGTTAATGTTTCTGGTTTAGCTATCTGACCAGTAGAAAGTAAGTATTCGTACCCTTTACAGGCATAGAAGAAGACTTTACGTTCGAGACCTAAAGAATCAAGGTGCAATTTTCCGTACAATGAATCTACCCAACTCTGAGCGGCAGTAGATTCGGAACCCGCAAGCATAGACGGGAGTTTTTTGTCATCCGGCAGGATGTACCCTTTTGGGGTAAATGATGAAAACACACAAATACAAAATGCGCACACTAGCGATAACTTTTTCATCAGCACTGCTGTTTTTTACATGAACAATAAATTTTGTTGTAAGGATTAAACCGGGTATTGATTCAACTGATTAGCGTGAGTCGAACAGTTACTATAATGTTCAGAACAGCAAAAATATTGTGTAATGGCATAAAAAAAATTAAAATAAGGTCATTTAAAGACTATTTTATTCCTTTTTAACCGCTTTTGCGCTTCGTCCTGCCGAAAACTCGTTGAGATAGATGCGGATAAGGAGAATAAACATGGATATGAGGATGGGGCCAAAGACAAGCCCGATGAAGCCGAACATGTTTACGCCGATGATTACACCAAATACGGTAATGATGGGGTGAACGTCTCCCATTTTCTTTTGCAACATGAAACGGAACACATTATCTACTGTGCCAATAACTCCAAAGCCATATACGATCATGAAAATGCCTTTCCACGCGGGGCCTTGCATAAAGAGCATAATAATGAGGGGTACGTAAGCCAGCGCGGCGCCTACTATGGGCAGCATGGAGGTAATGCAGGTAAGGAGAAACCAGAACCAGGGATCGGAAACGCCCAGTATATAATAGCCAATAAGCCCTACTACTCCCTGGAGGAGGGCTATGAGGGGAATGCCCAGCGCATTACTGATAACAAGTTTTTTCAATTCCCGCCCTATCCAGGAGATATTTTCTTCTTTTAACGGCAGGTATTCATGTAGCCATGACTCCATAGCGCGGGTATTGGTAAGCATGAAGTATAGCACAAAATACATGATGATGATAACTGTAAGCGTGTTGAACGTTGCGCCGAGTATGTTGGGAACTGTATTTGCTATAACGCCGCTGGCTTTTTGAATATTCTGATCTGTGAGGATCTGAAAGTGTAGTCCTGCTTCCATTTTATGAATAGCGGCCTGAAGTGTAGCGAGAATTTGATTAGAGTTTTGAATAACTGTGGATACGCGGGATGTTATGAGCGTTATAAAGATCCAAATGGGGACCAGTACGACCAGGAAGGATAAGATCATAAGCGCTGCCGCAGCGAGCGAAGGCTTCCATTTTTTTTGCTCTACCAATATTTCCATACGTCTGTGCAGGAGCATGTAAAAGGTGAGCGATCCGAGAAAAGCGGGGAGAAATACCTTTAACTCAAGAAATAGTAAGATGCCCAGTGCGATAAGGAGTAGCAAAAAGGCGGTCTGGCGTAATTTATTGGTATCTAAATAATTCATGAGAAGTAAAAGTTACAAAAATTCTGCCGTACTGTTTTTATAAATGAAAAAAGGATGTGAGTGCTTCACATCCTTTTTTCATTTGTTTCAGAAGTTTACACGTTTCACAGTTTCATTGAAACGCTGAAACGTGTAAACTTTCGAAACTACAATTTATACGCTTGTCGTGCGATCAGCTTCCACTGTCCTTTTTGTTTCTGCCATACAAGCAAGATACCGAGGCTCACTGATCCTGGCTTGCCGCCATCGTTTGTTTGTGCGGATAGTTTATGCCTTACAAGCGCTGTATTGCCAATTACTTTTATGGTTTGTTCTGTAAGATCGATCGTTACAAAGTCGGATGCTCCGGATGCGATGCCGTCTACAAACTCAGCTTTGTTCTGCACTTTACCGCTTGAATGCCCGTAGCTCAACTCTTCTGCTGCAATGGACTGTAGCCCATTCTTATCTCCATCTATCATTGCTTTGCGCATTGTTTCTACTGCGACAGCTACCGCTTTTTCTTCTTTTGATTGTGCAGTTGCACCAAGGTTGAATGTGAAAATAAGAAGGAATGCCGCGATTATTTTTTTCATTTGGCTTTGCTTTTAGCGTTATAAACGATTTTGTAATTCTACATTATAGGCTCGTAAATTACTGCATTCCTGCAGCAATCAGCTTCAAAAAATATGAAATCGTTTGCGTTGATTTTATTTCTTCATGATCTCGTTCGTAACTGTTTGCCATGAAGGATAGGTATCGCTTGTGCCCAGCGTTTTCTTAGCTGTATCAAGATAAGGTTCATGGAAATAGGCTGCCAGTAAAAAGACAGGCACGCCATGCTTAGGATCGAACAATGCTCCTATTTTAAAACCAGCTTCACCATTGTTAGCTCTTTTACGATCAAACTCTACTTTACTATTCGTGTACTCCCCATGTGTCTTCTCCCCTGTTACGTATGGAAGCAGCCATGTCACAGATTTTTCAACAGATGTATTTGTAGTAGAAACGAAAGAATAATAATCTGTATTGGTTGCCCGTTTCAATACAATGCAAAGTTTCAGCAGTGGCTCCAGGTCATATACATGATAATGCAGCGCATCGCGCTCTTCAAAATCTATGCTTGATCCATCCGGGCGAAGATTCACTTCCAGGTGTTTTTTAAATCCGTCTATGGTATATTTTTTCAATTGTTCATCATTAATTGACCATGCTATTTCTCCTATTATCTTCAACCGGTGTGCGTTCCAGTTGTTGCGCGATGTCATACGGGTAGGTGCGTTGTATTTTGCAGAGATCTCTACCTCGCCAGTTTTTCTCCACCACTCTTTTATAGTTTGTGCATCTGCACCGGTTATGTCTTCTTTTATAAGATCGTATCCTTCTATTGCTTTATCAAGATTGGTGTCGTCTATCGGGTCACCGTTAGGTGTGGTGGTAGTTGCCCATGCTTTCAGGTATTCTATAGCTTTCGCCAGGTATTGCTTATCGCCTGTAATGCGGTAGACGAGGCTCAGCGAATAAATCTTTGGCATGTCTTCCAATGCTTTTGCTGTGGCGGTCTTTTTAGGGTTTCCTTTCAGCAATCCTTCTGTCCTGATGGTATCAATAGGATTGGGCGCTTCGTTCAATGCATTATCTGCCGTACGCTTAAAGGAGGTGTAATATTTTTTTATTTCAGCGTTTGTATTGACCGCTGTTTTTAGTTTGCTTATTTCCTGCTGATTAAAGGATGTGTATTGTGCTTTTGAAGTAATAACGCTCAACAATACTAAGGCGGACAAAACTATTTTTTTATTCATACGGAAGATCGTTGTATCCAAATATACTGATTGCAGGAAGAGGAAATTTGTGAAAACGTTTGAAGGAGTTGGATTTGAGATTTGAGATTTAATATTTGAGATTAACCCTCTTATTTCAAATATCAAATCTCAAATTTCAAATCTGATATCCCTTTATATAAAGAAGCCGCTGCAAGTACTTGCAGCGGCGCTCCCCTTATGTTATTTTATAGGTTATTTATTCTTTCGCGAAGTCGTACACGATTGACGCGCGTAAAGTCTGATTCATCGGGTTGCGATTCATGGTGCTTCCTGTTGGTACAAGGTAGGAGAAGTTAAAGCCAAGCTGGTTAAACTTTAGCCCGGCACCAAAGGAGAGATATTGCCTGCCGCCTTTGTCTTTACTTTCATAAAAATAGCCGGCTCGCATAGCAACCATTTGCAGATACCAATATTCTGCCCCGCCTGATAGCTGCCATTCTTTTAGCTCTTCTTTGAATCCGCCGGGTGCGTCGCCAAAGGAACTAAACCAACTGCCAAACACACTTTTGTTGTGGTAATCGTTTAATGAAGCTTGTGTAGCATCCTGTGGTGGCGTTGGCACCATTAGCTTATTGGCATCTAATGCAAAGGTGATGGTGTTGTCTTCATTTATGCGTGCAGTATAGGAGGCTCCCAATCCCAGGTTTGCAGGAAGAAACTCTTTTGCATTTGCATTATCTGAGTAAGATATTTTAGTACCAAGGTTAGTAACTGTGGCACCGGCAGCCCAACCACTACCATTTGATTTAATACCATGATAGTAAAAACTGATGTCACCGGATACCGCATTACCTGCTTTATATGTCTGGCCGTTGCTGCTTAGCCCGCTTGCGAGGCTGGAATTGATATAGCGCAATGCAATACCTAACGATATTTTCTTTCCCAGCTTCCTGGTATAACCGGCGTCTATTGCATACTCGCGCGGGCGGCTGGTCTGTAATTTCTGACCGGCGTAATCTGTGAACTGTACTTCACCCAGGTTGAAGTAACGCATGGAGATGCCGATGGCCTGGTCTTCTCCCAATTTGAAGAACCCACCGAGCGATGCGAGAAACACATCGTTAGGGCCTGCGTCGTGCAGCCATGGTGCATAGGTAGCCGTAAGCCCTCCTTTGACAGGTGCAAATGGCAGCTTTGCCAGGTTCCAGAATACGGCGTTTGCATCTGGTGAGATGCTGATACCAGCATCTCCCATTCCTCCAGCTCGTGCCTCCGGCGATACGCGCAGGATGGGCACGGCAGTAGTGACAACATTGTAAGACTGCTCCTGCGCATGTACTGCAAGGCTACTGCACACTATGCCTGCGCAAAGAATATGTTGAATAAATGTTTTCATAATCAGCTAATGAGCGGTGATCAATTTTGTTGCGTTGGCACCTTTACCGGAGTCTGTTTTGGTTTTACCTTTTCCGGTGCAGGCTGCATGCTCATCTGTTCCATACCAGATCCTGATGGCGCACCGGCAGTTGTTCTATTTACAGACTTCATCGTTTTATTGTTATCCGTAGTTGCTGCGGATGCTGATGCAGGCTGATCGCTTGGCAAAGAACCTACTATACGTGCAGGCGCAGTTGCAGCAACACGCGCAGCAGATGAGCTACTACTCCCTTGTGCAATAGGCGCGGTTGAAAACTTGCTCATGTCCGGTGTTTTTTGTTGCGCATGTATTGCTGTTACGCAAATCGTAAGTAAGGACAGCATAGTCGCTCTCGCTATAATTTGCTGTATGTGTTTATATGTGTACATGGTTTATATTTTTATTGTTTCATGGTTATATTGTTGCGCTGATAAGGTGAATAGCGAACAACAAGTATAAGTGTGCGACGCAAGTGGTGGTGATAGTAGCAGGACTGTCTGGCTCCATTATTTTATTCCTGTATAATTATGTAGCCATTAAGTAATGCAACAACGCTTTTACTTCACACTTACTAATACTTTGATCTTACCGGCAGTGCCTTCAAAGTTTTCCAATGCTTTACCGATCACTTGTCCCGGACGGATCTTATCATCACTGGCTTTCATAGCGTAGCCCGGTTTGCTGGATGTAACAAGCATGTCACCTCTTTTGATCTGGCCGTTTTCGTTACATACTTTTGTAGGGATGACGCCGATTACGCCCATTGGCACTTTGGCCGACAGGTCTGTATCTACATTTTCTTCCGTAAGCAATACGCCGGGCTTCGTTGCATACACGCCCACTACTAACGCGGAATAAGAGGAAGATGATTTTTCTACTGTGCGGTCATCTGTTGTAGCAATAACCAATACATCGCCCGGCTCGTAAGCTGTACGGTCGCCTGTTACATCAAACGCTTCTGCAACGTCTGCGCCGGAGTTCAATACCCCGCCGTTGAAGTAACCGACACCGGCTTTACTAATACGCGCTACGTTTGCGCCGTTGCTTTGAAATACGGCAAGATTACCGGAGCTGCCTGTATGGTTAACGAAGAATGCATTACCTGTGCCATTTGTTATTACCTGTAATACGGCACTTGCATTTGCTGCATTATAATTTCTGAAAAGTCCTCCAACCCCTGAAGCATAGCTAGGCACCCAGCCATAGATTGCATTACCTGTGCCATCTATACTTGACTCTACGCCATTCCCGTTTTTCTTAACAGAGGTAGTAATGGCATTACCATTACCTGCATTGATAGCTACTAGTGCTGTACCATTACCCGCGGTGTTTGATGCATGAAACAAGCCGGCATAACCGCCTGTACCGGATGATACGCCAAAAATACCAGCGGCGCCAAAGTTGGCGAAGATGGTGTTTACTTCACCGCGTACGGCTGCAGCTACGCTATTGGTATTGTTTACTTTGAATGAGGCTGCATTGCCTTGTGTGTTATCCGGTATGTTGCCATTGCCGTTTGTTTCTACTTCAAATGTGTTGAAGTCATTTGATTGGTTGTAATTTTCAAAGCGTCCGGCACGACCTTTACTATTGCTGGTACCTACCTGCCCGTACACGCCAATGCCTGTACCTGTAGTGCTGGTAGAAATAAAGCCTCTTACTCCATAGCCACCACCATCATTGCGCCCTACAACCGCACCTGCTATATCGCTGGTAGTACGGCCAACAACGGCTTCACCTCCATTCGCATTATCCCCTACTACTCCTGCGGATGACACATTGTTTGTTGTGCCATGTATAGCAAAACCGCCATTGGTAGAACTAGTCACACCCGCGCCACTGCCGCTTGTGGTTACACTGATTACATCACCATTGCCCACTGTGTTAGCTGTCATTACGGTGTTGTTATTGGAATTATTGTAGAGCGCGAAGTTTGCTGCTATACCGTTGGTACTGGTGGCATTTAATCCTGTGCCTGAGTTGCTGTTTGCATATACGCCATAACCGTTGGCAGAGGAATTACCATATACACCCAGGCCGTTTGGTGTAACACCATATACGCCCCAGCCGCTACCGTCTTGTGAACCCCATACACCTATACCTAAACCACCTGTGCCTGCATTCATACCGCGTACAGCAGATGAAAAGCCTCCGGGTGCAGTTGCAGATATGGTACCTTTTATGGCTGCTACACTGGCAGTAGTACTACTTGTGGATGCATCTATACCTAGTCCATCACTCACTGTAGATACGGTTAATGCTGCATTGTTATTTGCGTTGTTGTTGATCGCAATATTTGCACCTATGCCATTAATACTTGTGGCATACAAACCTGTGCCTGAGTTGCTGTTTGCATATACGCCATAACCATTTGCAGAGGAGTTACCATATACACCCAGGCCGTTTGGTGTAACACCGTACACACCCCAGCCGCTGCCTGCTTGTGAGCCCCATACACCAATGCCTAAACCACCCGTACCATTATTGATGCCACGTACTGCAGATGAAAAGCCACCGGGGGCTGTAGAAGAGATGGTGCCTCTTACTGCAGCAATACTTGGGCTTGTATTGGTCATTACTGCATCTACCGGTGAGCCATCGCCATCATTTGTTAATGAAAACAATGTGCCTGCAAGATTGTGTGAGGACGCATAGGGAATAGAAAAACCACCGCCTACTATTGTTGAAGAGACCCAGTTGGTTCCGTCAAACTTCAGGAACTGTCCTACAGTGGGTGCAGTTGCAGAAACCGGAACAGTTTGCAACTTTGCCACTACGGGGTTGGGATATGTGCCTGAGAGATCGCCACCGGCAGCAGCACCAGCGATAGAACCGGAGGGGCCTGTTGCACCTGCGGGACCTGTAGCACCAGCTACACCCTGTGGACCTTGTGGGCCTGCAGGGCCAACCGGACCTACGGGGCCAGCAGCACCGACAACTCCTGGTATGCCTTGTGGGCCTGCTGGGCCAGCGGGACCAACAGGGCCAATAGCACCTGCTGCACCAGCCGGGCCTACTGCACCGGTGGCACCGGCTACGCCTTGTGTTCCTTGCGGGCCTTGTGGACCAGCAGGGCCTGCCGGGCCGGGATTACCCCCTCCTGCAAACAATGCGTATGGCACGCTGAGCAACTGTGTTCCCCCAAGATCTATAAAACTAGTACCGCCAGAGATGTCCATTTCGGTTTGTAAATATTTGTCACCGGTTCCCCAACCTATGGTTGAGAATGTACCGCTTACGGGTTGGCCTTTACCAACCATGAGAAAGAAATTGCCAAAGGCATTGGTGGTTACCTGGTGTGTTTCCTGGTACACAACATTGCCTGTTGCAGAGCCGGTGTGTATGGAAAAGCGCAGCGAAACTTTTTGCTGTGCTATAATGTTTCCATCGGCATTTCGTGCAATGCCCTGGTAGTTGAAAGCCTGGGGTACCTGCGCAGCAAGCCCCAGTGTAAGCAATAAGCATACACTCAAAAAGTAAAATTCTTTTTTCATGAGTTAACAGTTCTAAAAATGAAGAAATGTTGCGCGCTAAGCGTTAGTTGACTTTGATGATTTTAAATGGCTTGAATTTTTTGTACTGGCCGGATTTCTGTAAACGGGTATTGAAAAATTTTAACCAGTAGAAACCGGACGGAAGATATTGGACTGGTATTACCAGTTTATTTTGTTGGAGTTTATATTGCTGTATCAATCGTTCGGAAGCGTCGTATAATTCTACACGGTAGTCGTCTAAATTATCATCATATACGTAGACGGTGAGATAATCTTTTACGGGATTGGGATATGCATCTACCCGTACACCATACCAGTCTACGCGTGGCTCTGTTTTAAGCACATCTTTCTGCAATTTTTGCTGAAAGCCTTCTGTACAAATAACGGTGGTATTGCCCGTGCCTTGTAATGTAGCAATGGCTAACTCTCCGATGGAATAATTAAGATCTACCTGTGGTGCGGAAGCTATTTTACCACCAGTACTGATAAGGGTACGCTCGAGGCTTTGTGCCTGCAACGCATTTGTAATACCAGCCAGCCCTAAGGGTACGAGAAGGATAAATGAAGTGGTACGTAGATTTTTTTGCATAAGCGTGGTTTTTGGTTAGTGCGTTCTCATAAAATTACTTCTGCGTCTTTTTGCTATTTATCTACTTTAGAAAACGTAGGTGTTTTTCTAGGGAACGTGCTATTTTTTTATACAAGCGTTTTTCTTTTTGTTTGTGTATCGCACAAACCTTCAATCAATTTCAGAAATTCCGGCCGTCTCCTGAATGATAATTCGATGGCAGAACCATCACTCATTTCCACATAGCATTCATCTCCTTTCTGCACACGCACCAGGCAGTTAATATTTATAATATGCGATTTATGTACACGGTAGAAATTGTGGGCCAGCAACAGCATTTCATATTCGCGCAGTGTTTTTGTTACGGTTATCTTACGTGCATCTGCCAGTGTAAATATGCTGCAGTTGTTCTCTCCTTTTATATGTACGATCTGTGATATGGGTACAATATGCATTTCGCGTGCGGCATGTAGTATGATCTTGTCTGCAACAGGTTTATTATTATAATCTGTTGCCGCATCTTTACCGGGAGCGGCTAAGTGTATCTTATTTTCCAGTTTATGCTGTATTCTTAATACTGCTGCGCTGAACAATTGTTTGTTTAATGGATCACTTTCGTTTTGCTCAATCTGATGAACAATCAATTCTATATCCATTTCAAATGCAAGCTCTTTCATGGCAGGTGTGCACATGTTGCGGCTGATGAGCAGCATATCTGTTTGCAGTGCGGGGGTAGCTATAAGCTGCTCTGCACAGGCTGCGTCTGTGGTGGTGGCAACTATTCTGAAATCGATTTGCCCCGGAGGTAACTTCGCTATAAGGCATTGAAGTCCTTGTTGCGTCTCACTCGCAATTACTATTCTAAGCATGGTTGCTGTTTTTCTATGTGATTATACGGGTATCGTTTACAGCAAGTGCAAACTGTAACAAGGATTGAAAAAGAAGATATAAATAACAGCTTGCTTATTGCAGCAGCACAAACCGTTTTACTTATATCCGGATACAAATTTACATTCTAACAGTAATTAATAACAGTGATGAACAACATAAACAGTAGGTGTTTTCACTGTAATTTTTGTCGCGTTTGTACATGAGTTGTATTTATAAAAATACTTGTCGTTTTCATAGGGAAAACTTAAACAAAAAATCCTTAAAAAAGAGGATAGGAAATGTATGAAGAATTGTGTAAAGCGTGACAGACAGATGCACGTATGTACGCGCATCTGTCTGCCTTAAATAAATTTTTAAACACATAGAAACAGTAGGTAACATAGGGCACAATAGGTAGTTCAGGAAGAAGTTTACTTCGTCTATTTATATAATCCTATGTGCCCTATGTCTCCCTATGTATCTATGTGTTTACCCGGACTTTCTTACTACTAAGGTGGTTTGCAATACTTCGTTGATTATTTTTTTCCGGGACTGTTTGATCTGTTTCAGGAAGATGTTTGCGGCTGCCTGTCCTATTTCGAAGGCGGGTTGCGCTACGGTAGTCAATGCAGGCTCTATAACCGTGGCGGTGGGATCATCATTAAAACCTGCCACTGCTATTTGTTCCGGTATGCGGATGCCTTGCTCCTTTAGCGCTAGCATAGTGCCTATAGCAACGGGATCGCATACGGCAAAAATGGCATCGGGCAGATGAGCTTGTTGCAATAATCGTTTAGCAGTATCAATACCTTGTTGTCTCTCAAAACCACAATCATACACGAGTTCTTTCTTAAATGGAATTTTATATTTCTTCAGCGCATCTTTATATCCTTGCAGCCTGTTTTGAGCAAGTGTAATATGTTGCGGCCCCGCAAAGTGGGCTATCGTTTTGTGACCTTGCCTAATGAGGTGTTCTACTACTTTGAATGCACCGGCCTGGTCGTCTACCGATACGCTGGCACTTTTAATACCGCCGGGGAGGCGATCAAAAAAGACGAGCGGAATATTTTTGGTATTGAATATTTTGAAATGCGCAGCATCATTCGTTTCGCGGGAGATAGAGGCAATAACGCCGTCTACCCTTGCGGAGAGCAGTGTCTTTGCTACAATCACTTCTCGCTCGTACGATTCGTTTGACTGGCAGATGATCACTTTATAACCGGCTTTGTAGGCGGTGTCTTCAATACCTGCTATAACAGTAGAAAAAAAATAGTGTGAAAGTATGGGAACGATGACGCCGATAGTCTGTGTAGACTTTTTAAAAAGACTGGCTGCTATGGTATTGGGATTGTAATTGTATTTCTCTGCCAGTTGCCGCACAGCTTCTTTTGTTTTCTCGCCAATAGAATAGTGGTCCTGGAGGGCACGGGACACAGTACTCTTGGAAACATTCAGCTCCCGCGCGATATCATTTATCGTGATCTCTTTGTTGATTTTATACTTTTCTTCGATGCTCATAAAAGCAAATGCTTTTTCAAAATAATAACTTACTTAAACTCAATGCAATTGGTTTTTCATTTCGCTAATAGGCCTGATAAATTTACTTATCTGCCACATAAAAACCGAATGTATTTCCCTAGGAAGCGGAAATCGAAAACAAATGGGTGTTAACGCCGTATCTAAATATTTCTATTTTTACACAACCGGTTGCGTAATTCTTCATTTTAAAAGCAAAATTCAAACAAATGAAACCACTTCGATTACTTGCCATTGCCGGCACTTCTCTGCTCGCCGGTCTTATGAGTTGCACTAAAGGATTGCAAGACGGTGCACCTGTAAACTCAACTTTATCTACCCCTTCAGCTAACGGAACCATGACGATCCAGTCCTTACTTTTTGATGGCTCTGCATCTCTTGGCTCATCCGCAGTATGGAAAGACATTAACATTGAGGGCTCTGGTACCGTTACCACCATCAATGATGAAACAAACACTTTGTGCTGGAAATTTTTGAAACCATCCGGCAGCCACCGTACAGAGGGACACGGCGCCAAAAACTACCAGGCGGTTGTAGGCGACGAGATTTACATTGGCTGGACGTGCAAACTGTACATGCCAACTACTTTGCAAACGGATGCTGTTTTCCAGTGGAAATCTTATCCAACGGATACGTTTGCGAATCACCCACTGATGTTACGCACAAAAAATGGCAACCTGGAATTACAACACTTTGATGAAAACCACACGGCGACAGTACCGTGGTCTATTCCGTTGTCTACAAGCACATGGCAAAGCTTTGTGCTACGTATGAAGATGTCTAAAGATGGAACAGTTGGCTATATAGAACTGTGGTATAATGGTACGAAACAAACATTTACCAATGGTAGCCAGCGCCTGTACTGCCGTACGTACGACAGCAACTATTGTGATCCCAAATGGGGTGTGTATGGCGGCGATGCCTCGCAGGTTACGAATATTGTGAAGAATATAAAAATCGCCTCTACGTATGCCGACGCGGCACAATAACATCTTTTACGCAATCAGTTTTCAGTGATCCGCAATAAACAAAGGCCGCCTGCATTTGCGGGGGGCTTTTTTGTTGTAGGGTGGGATGGGAAATTATTTTAAATTTATTACTGCATCCAGCAACTATCTTCTCCGTTACCACGTTTCAAGATTATCTTCTCCCCGTCAAATTCTTTTATCTGCTCTTCCAGCCTATTTATAAGCAACGGCTTCAACGTATCTATTACTTCACAGATTACTGTAAAGTTCTTTCCCAGTACCAGCTTGCCATTACTGTTGTCATAGATATTTATATATGCGTTATTCCGATGGCTATGTACCCGGTTTACATCATACCAAAAAATACCTTCATTGCCTATTATACGAAAAGCTGTTATAGGCACATTCTGAGGACGGGTAAGCATTGTTTTCATCACTACCGGGTTGCGGTTGACTCCCAAAATCCCTTTATTGAATGATATTACAATAGAGTCTCCTGTATATAGTTTACTAATAGCGGTCGCGTATTTTAAATGCTCTGTGTACATTTCTTTCTTCTGCGCTATATCGTACAGGGAAAATATCTTACCCTTACTATCGATCAGCCCTATGATATATTTTTTCTCAACCGGAGTATTGTTCACATTGTTTAACAGAAGTAAAGCAGCATACACAAACGGTCTGACAAAAAAGAAAAGGAAAACACCAAAAAATATACTACTGCCCACACTCGTAATAAATGTCCTTAAATTATTGATACTCCGAAATGAAAGAAAGAATAATATGCCGGCCAACAGTACGCTAATACAAAGCATAGCATTTGTAGTATAGTTATTCAACTTATCTAACTCTTCACGCAGGTATTCATACTCTCCTGATGGAATAAAATAAACCAGAAGTAAGATCAACGCTCCAAAAAATAAGATTCCAAAGGAATACTTTTTTAGGTAGGCAAGAACGGCATTCATTATAACAGTAGAGATTTAGGTTAAGGATTTATAGGCAGCAATTTAGCAAAAAAAGAGTCCCACTTATTTAATCATCGAATAGTCTTAATCACAAAATGTATTTTTTAAAAAAATCATATATTCGATCTATATGCGATAGGTTGTCGTAACTCTGTCAATTTATCCTTATCTAACCTTAAACAAATCACTATGCGAGTACTATTGCCATCCCAGATTGACGCCAAAGAATTTCTAACAGGCTTCGTTCTTACTTTTTGTATTGTATTACTCTTTAGCTTCTTCTTATACCGAAAACATTTTAAACATAAGTAGTATGCGTGGCGCCAATATATATTAAAATAAACCTGACCAATATGAAAAAGAAATCCATTATTATCAAATTGAGCGTAATAGGTATAGCTGCAATTTTGTATTGGCAACCATGGCAAAGCTCATCTATTCCACATTGGATACCGGTAACGATTTGTATGACTGTCTTAGTTGTATTAATATTTCTGTCTGGGACGAATGATTAAATTTTGAACTGTATCCAAAGTAAGGGTAACAGGGCTCTATGTGCGAGTTAATATCATGTAGGCAGCCAAATAATTAGCTATTTATTCTTCGGTTTGCTCATATAAAGTGCCGCTATGATTACACATCCCACTATAGGAGAAAGTACTATAGAAGTTATCAGTGTTAGCCAAAAACCAAGTTTGGTGGCGCTGCCTATAAATGCAAGTATAATTGACAGAATGATCCAGCATGCAACAATGGTAATGGCAAAGGTTGTAAGATATGATATCATATTGGAACTCTTAAAGCACAAGACGCAAAATAAAAGATATTTTCGAATATCGCAGAGGCCACAGAGGAAAATAAAGCCCTTGTGATCTTTGTGCAACCTTTGTGCACTTTGTGGTTTCTTCCTAACCACAAGGAACACAAAGCATTTGATTTGCCCAATAGTTACTCTACAGTTGAACGGAGTTCACAACAATTCTGTTGGGATAAACGTCGCAAGTAAAGCCAAACCGACGTAACAATAGTTAGGACACAAAAAAGTAAGCACTTTTAATTGATGCACTGCCATAAAACATCACTTACCTTTAATAGCACATTAACTAAAATAAGGCATGCACTACGAGGTCAGTAAGGCGACTCACTTATCGGAAGAGGATATACATACCATTCTCTCCTGCTGGAATGTACCTGGGTGGCTGCAAATGAGTGTAGCAGATTTCAGGCAACGCTTTTCCAATTCGGAGTTTCACCTGCTTAAAGAGGATGACAGGATAGTGAGCATTGCGAGAATAAATGCAGATTTCCTGTTGCAGATCAATAATACGCTTTGGCGTGTTGCAGAGTTTGTAGGCTTTGCTGCCGTAACGCAGGGCAAGGGCTATGGTAGTGAATTGTTACGTGCTGTTATCAAAACGATGCAGGATACAGGCACTGTAACTATTGGCTTTTGTAAAAGGGAGCTACGACCTTTTTATGAAAAGCATGGCATTCCTATATTATACGATGCGGCTAAATACATTCTTGAAAAGGAGGACGACAACTGGGTGCCTTCTACAGATGATGATATACTGATCTTATATGCTACAGATGAGGACATGTCCTTACTCAATAGCCTGGGCAAGGACAATCCCGGATATATTGCAGCACCAGTCGTTGTAGCTTAATGCACTGCTGCTTTTAGTTCTCCGCCAGCAACTGCTGATACCGCTCTACAAACAAACCTACATGATAGCCATCTGCCAATGCGTGATGTACGTGGATAGATATGGGCATTGTTTTAACGCCGTTGTTGTCTATCATTTTGCCAAAAGAAATTTTGGGGCAGCTATCAGGATATGTAAAGCTTCTTGCATGCGAGAGACTGGTAAAATTCAGCCACGGGAGCGCGGAGAAGTGAATGTAATTTTCTCCCGACCCAAAAGGTAGCAAAGCATTGGATTGGCGTATTTTTTCTGTTTCTTCCAGTGCTTTTTTGTGGAACAACATTTCATCTTCGTAATAATCCATATAGCCAAAACCAAATGTGCCGTTTGCACGGTTGATGGTTGGCGATGCGTGAACGGCATCAAACAAATACGGATTGCCATCTACAATTCTATACCTGAAATTTTCTATTTCGTTGGCAGCTTTTAATGCGCGGTAGAGATAATACAAAAAAAATGACTGGCCTTTGGCTTTGGCTTGTTGATAGGCGTTTGTACAATCTACGGTAACGGTGACGCCGAAAAACGGCTCGTCAAATTTGGAGAAGAACAGGAAGTGATCTTTTCTAATCCATTCGTCTATATGTATAAGTGTTCGCATAGCTATTTTAAGTGCGTTAATATTTCATCAATTGTTTTGAGCGCCACATAGTTTGCGTGTTGTACCGGCTGCTCGTGATGCTCGTGTGTCCAGGTAACGCGATAAGGAATATGTGCGGCATAACCTCCCAGCTCCAGCACAGGCAAGATGTCTGACTTGATAGAATTGCCGAGCATGAGAAAATTTTCGGGCTTGCAATCCAGGTGCTTCAAAAGTTTCAGGTAATCGCGCTCTTTCTTATCGCTCATTATTTCTATGTGGTGAAAGTAGGATTCGAGCCCTGACTTTTGCAGCTTGCGTTCCTGGTCCAGCAGATCGCCTTTTGTTGCTACCACTAACCTGTATTTCCCTTTTAAATTGTCAAGGGTTTCTGTAACACCGCTTAATAGTTCAATCGGTTTTTGTAGAAGCTCATGACCAAGCGCTATTGCTTTGTCTATTAGTTGTAAGGAAGCCTTGCCTCCGGAAACCCTGCTGATGGTTTCTATCATACAAAGTATAAAGCCTTTTGCACCGTAACCATACAAGGGCAAGTTTTGCATTTCAGTTTTGAAAAGCTCCTGCGATATGGAATGCTGCGGCATATAATCTTCGAGTAACGCACAAAAGTTGTTTTCTATTTCCTGAAAATAGGGTTCGTTTACCCACAATGTATCGTCGGCATCAAACGCAATGGTGGTTATCTTGTTATTCATTTACTTTTGTATTTTCCGGATGCAAATTTCGTTATATCTATAAAAAGAGAAAGGACATTTGTCCCGAACGCAATATGTTACGAACCAACGAGTCATTCTTACAGTATATAGAACAGCTTTATCACTCGCAGCCGCGTAAAGAGGATATTATAGAACGGTCATTTACAAAGGGTAAGAAGCTGCTGGTGCAGAATGAAAAGCCATCGAAGGTAATGTTGATCAAAAGCGGCATTACGAAATGCTTTTTTACGGAAGAAAATGACAAGGCGTTTATCGTAGAGTTTTTGGGGAAGGGCGAGATCCTTGGTGAAATAGAGCTGATCCGGAATATTCCCTGTTTGTGCAATATAGAGGCGATAACAGATGTGGAGGTGTATGCCATTGCCATTCCTTATTTTTCTGAACTGGTGCGGTCCAGCCTGGAGCTGAACAACCTGCTGTTGAGTGTATTTGCGGAACGCATTGTGAACACGTCCAGCCGTGCATCTTACCAGCAATTGTACACGATAGAAAATTCATTGAGTAAATTATTGGAACTACAATCGAAACAGGAAATAGAACTGTCTAAGGAGGATATAGCTGCCTACCTGGGCATTACGGTGCGAAGCCTGAACAGGGTGATGAAGGAGAAACATATTTGAAGAAGTACAAAGTACGAGGTACAAAGTACTGAACTATTGTAGAGAACGCGGAGATCGGGGAATCTTGATGGCTGCAATTAGCTCTATACAATAAAAAAAGACCTCAGTTGCCTGAAGTCTTTTCTTTCGCTCCCGAAACTGGACTTGAACCAGTGATTAGCAAAAGCTTGATTATCCATCAATTCAGATTCGCGATAATATGCCGTCACATTCATCAATTATTTGGTTCTTTTGTAGTTTGCTAAAAAAACGTTTTTATCAACCTTGCGCAATTCAGAAAAATTTAATTCAATATTATTGTTTTTAAGAGATAAAGAAGTCAGATTTAAAGATATACTTTCATTTTTCTCCAAGGTTATATATAAATTATCGACAAAATTCCCCATTTGCCACTTTTGTGGAGTAGCAAACTCGAAGGTTATTTTTGCATACGCACTATCGAAATCAATCAAGGAAGGGTTACTATAGTTGCATTTGATATCATACATCGGCATATCAAAACAAGCAAGCCCAATCTTTTTATCATCCTCTTTGTCATATAACGTAAAATTGCTACCTGTTGCAGTGGTATTAAACCCAAATAACAGCGGCTTCATATTCAGACTAATCGACATAGATCTTTCTCCTTGATGAAGCTCTATTCTAACAATGAATCGACAATCCCTAAAAAGATTAATTTTTTGAATTGGTTTAGATAAATATTCTTTATGGAAAGGCAAAAAGTTTCCAGATGAAGGGACTCTCTCAATTACAGCTTGGTGTATTTCTTCATACTCAGATATGGTGAATTCTAAAGTGGAAAAAAAAGTAAGTAACAAATCCTCTGGAATAGGATTTTGTAAGCGATTTAAATTTTGTACTTGTTGTATAGACTTTTCCTGAAGAAGATTTTGTAGCCTGATAATTTCATCAGACTTACTTTTCAATTCTTGTGAAGACAGGCTTTGGTGTTTAATTAATTCATTTTGTTTACTTATTATTTGGCTTTGAGCCTCGCTTAATTGCTCTTGTTTAAGTTTTAGCTCTTCTTCTTGCTTGTCACTTTTTATTAAACTATTAATAGATAACCCAACCGTAATAAGCCCTGCAACAGATATAAAAATAATTTCCAGCATCAGCTTTCTTATTTTCATTACCAATTAATTATAAACATAAAACCACAAATTAAACTTGTTGGAACGTAATTATCTATGCAGAAATGAAAAATGCAGGAAGATTGGCAATAAATGAAACAAAAAAAGACCTCAGTCACCTGAAGTCTTTTCTTTCGCTCCCGAAACTGGACTTGAACCAGTGACCACTCCCGATTTTCAATCGGGATGCACTAACCAACTAACATTTTCGGATTACAAATAGTCTCAAATAATAAAAGGTTTCAATTACTTGAAACCTTTTACTTTTTCTGCTCCCGAAACTGGACTTGAACCAGTGACCCTCTGATTAACAGTCAGATGCTCTAACCAACTGAGCTATTCGGGAATCCTACCGCTTTTGCGGGAGTGCAAAAATAGGGGATTTCGGTTTTGTAAAACAAATTTTTCTCGAAAAAATTTTTACGCCTATTTCATTGAGATTGAAGGGATTTGAAATTTCATATTTGAGATTTGAAATGACCCTATGATACCTTTGGGCCTCAATCTCAAATTTCAAATCATATATTTCAAATTGAAAAAAGAAAACCCGTCTAAAAATAGACAGGTTTGATTGTCAAAACGAAAGCCTAACAAAGGGTCTCTTTAGTTTCTTTAATAGTGTATCACCGTAAATTCCGTTCTTCTGTTTAACTGCCGTCCGGCTGGGTTGTCCTTGCCATTGATTTCGTTTGGCGCTATAGGACAACATTTACCAAAACCCTTACTTATCAGGCGTTCTGGCGCAATACCTACGCTCGCTAAATAGTCTACGCAGGATTTGGCCCTTGCTGCGGACAATTTCAAGTTATAATCAACAGAACCTTTTGCATCTGTGTGTGCGCCTAGCTGTATGGCCATGGCGGGATACTGTTTCATAACTGATGCCAGTGTGTCCAGCACCGGGTAGGATTCGGGGCGCAGGGTAGCTTTATCAAAATCGTAATAAATACCCTGTAGTACTACCGGTCTGCCGACTGTATATGGCACTACTGTGTCTTTAAGCAGGCAGAGATCGGGGTTGTAGAGTGTATCGGCTTGCACTTTTTCTGCATCCCCCAGCACAAGCGAGTGTGATCCATAGTTTGCCTTTTCCGCCACTATTTTTAAAGACTGAAAATCTTCCAGCTCAAAAACATAGGCGCCGGTTGCGTTGATATCGGATGTGGTGAGTATTTGGTTTTTCGATGTATCTATAAGGTTCACTTTAGCACCAATAAGCGGTTCGCCCGTTTTGCAGTCCACTATTTTTCCGGACACAAACTTGTTTTTCTTTTTTGCTTCATATAGTTCCAGGCAGCAAACAGAGTTTCTGTCTGAGCTGAACACTGCATTACTTAGCAGGTTGCGCGTGCCTTTGGTGGTGAAATAAATATCGTCTTTGGTGGAGTTGATAGGGTAGCCCATATTTTCCGGCTCACCAATCCACCGGGTAATATCACCGGATATTTTGTAGAGATCAAAACCGCCCATACCCACGCGCCCGTTGCTGGCAAACACAAATGTATGCGTAGGCGAGTGATAGTATGGCGCCTGGTCATCTCCTTTGGTATTAACAAGCGTACCCATGTTAATGGCGGCGTCTGGTTTACCATCGGCATTCATAGGTGCGTACCAGAGATCGTATCCGCCGGCACCACCAGGTCTGTCAGAAGAAAAATACAATACTTTATTGTCAGCAGAGATGAATGGCTGTATAGAACTGAACCCTTCCACGTTTATGGCTGCACTCAGTTTCTGCGGATTGGCCCAGCTATCGCCAGAGCGGGTAGCCGTAAAGATGGCGCCTATATTCTTACCATCTTTTTTTGTCCAGCGGGTGAAGAATACGCGTGATTTATCAGAAGAGAATGTAGCCACGCCTTCCTGTATATTTTTATCACCGGCTATTTCTATTTTATCCGCATTGGCAAAGCCCGTGTCTGCTACAGTGGCTTTGTAGAGGTTGTTGTAATACGGATTTTCATTCTTAGCAGTTTGTATCACACTGCTATCTGGTCTTGATGATGTAAAGACAAACGAATTATCATCCATCCACACCGGTGCATAGGTAGCGCCGCCCCTGTTAATGGTGCTGCTCAGTTTTCTTACCGCAGCGCCATGGTACGTATTGGCCGCTAATTGTTGTTGTATAAATTTTACATTGTTTAATTCTTTAGTGGCATTTTCTTTATAGGTATCATTGGGTGCATAACTGCTAAGGAACGATGTAAACTGTGTTTCCGCATCAGCATATTTTTTATTGGCACGCAGGCATACGCCATACCAGTATTTTGACAAGGGAAAAGATGGCTGATCGAACTGTACTACAGCAGCATACCATTTTTCCGCGTTTACATAATCAAAATACATGCGGTAAGAATCTGCCAGGTTACTTACTACTTTTTCATAATCTGCTGCGTCCTTCTTGTCTACCCGGGATGCAGATGCTACCAGGTATGGTTTATATAGATCTGTGTTGTTATTCTTCTTCTGCCTTACGCTAAGATATTTTTCATAGTACTGTGCAGCCGCATAATAGTCGCCTTTGTCGAAATACATATTGGCGGTGCGTTTGTAGTCAGACACGTATTGTGCCTGCACCTGCAAACTGCCAATGACAATAAGCGAGCATATAAGCGTTTTCGTTATGACATGTTTACGTTCCATAGCATTGAATTAATATGAGTAATAACCCCTTGGTGTTGGTTTGTTTTTTAAAGGCGTGGGCATATAAAGAACTGGTCGGGCAGCATTCTTGCTTTTCTACCAATAAGCGATAATGATATTTCGAATGCATTACTTGCCCTGGATAAGCTGCCAAGTTTAGATGTATTGGCATCGTAACTAAAGCCTAATACGAGATTGCCAAGGTGTAAGCCTGCAAATGGCACTACTGCATCTGAGAAACGATAGTAGCCACCGAGCAATACATCCGTTGTATTGGAAACCATGATCTGCCCGTAAGCGCCGACCATTTTTTCTTCTGCATTACCCTGGCGCATGTACAATGCGTTTGGCGTTATCTTCAGCACGTCAGATACATCGAGGCGTACGCCTGCATTGGCAGCCCAGCGTATCGGCATTTTTGCATCGCTGCCTACTATGAATTTGTTTTCCGGCCTTGTCAGATGTGATGCAGAGAACCCGACAAAAAGGTTAGCCACTTTGTCCGGCTCACCATCGAAGTACATAACACCTGCTCCTGCATCAAACACTGTTGCAGAGGTGCGTGCAAGTGCTTCACTTGTAGGGTTAGACGGATCATAGCCTGTGATAGGATTCCACTGGTCACCATATTTAAGTTTGGTAGGATCGAAGCGGGTGCTGATTGCGCCAGCCTGCAGACCAAACACAATGTGTTTATAACCTTGCGGGCCAAAACGCAGACCGGTGTATGCAACGGAGGCAGAACCGTTGAAGTAGTTGTAGCCTCCGTCACCTGCAGACTGGTTCAACAGGTTAACGCCGAAGTTCAGGCTCTTGTTGGTTACCATGTCTGCTGATATACCGATCGTTGAGAACGGATTAGAAATATTCCCCCACTGGTTTCTGTAGTTGGCAGATACTCTATAGTCCCCGTCTATGGCCCCGGTCATTGCCGGGTTAAGCCATAGCGGATAAGCATAATATTGAGAGAAGTGTGGATCTACCTGTGCTTTTCCTACTGCGCAAATCACAAACTGAAACGCTACCCACAGTGCAATTAGAATGATTAGCTTTTTCATATGTTATCTGATTAAGTTTAGACTTCCTTTTTTGTTTATAACGGTACCATCTCTTAGAGTGGCTTTGACAATGTAAACGTAAACGCCTACCGGTTGCAGCTTGCCGCTGTAGGTGCCATCCCATCCTTTGCCGGCATCATTTGACTGGAAGATCAATTGACCCCACTGGTTGAAGATGTACATTTCTACGCTTGCTATACTGTTACCATATACCAGGAAGATGTCGTTCTTACCATCGTTGTTCGGTGTAAACGCATTTGGTATATAGATATCGGAAAGCGGGTTAATAGTAGTTGCTGAAACGATCGCAGACAGTGGGCTTGTCTGGCAACTGGATGCGCCAGTGGCCCTTACTACGATGCTTACTTTATCACCAGGCTTCAGGTTGCTTACAGTTTGTGACAGACCTGTAGTACCGGATGATGGTGTCAGGAATGTCTTACCTGTATCCAGGCTTACCTGGTAGCCGGTAGCTCCTGTTACAGCCTGCCATGTAAACGTTACAGTAGTTGGTGTGGTATTTTGTACTGTTACTACAGGTGCAGCCAATGGTTTATTTACTGCCACTGTTGCGCTGGCCCTTGCTATACTGCTACAGCCTGCTGCGCTTACTGCTTCTACATAGAACGTTGTGTCTGTACTAATGCTACCTGATGTAAATGGATTACCAGTGAATATGGATGTTGTTCCATTTGCTGTAGCATACCATCTGAATGCTGTAGCGCCTGCTGACTGTGCTGTTATCTGAACCGTAGCGCCAGGACAGATAGACGGCGTAGACAATGCGGTAGTTGGTGTAGCCGGTGCTGGCAGCAGGTTCACGTTTGCAGGTGTACGCATTGCACTTGCACATCCTGATCCGTTTACTGCTTCTACATAGAACACACCACTTGCTGCTACATTGCTTCCATTGTAATCTTTTGTTGATGAAAGCAGGTTGCCGCCGGTTGCCGCATCAAACCACCTGTACGTAATGCCTGCCTGTGGACTTGCTACACTAAGTGTAAATGAAGTACCACGACATACATCCAGGTTCGCCGTTACTACTGCAGGTGCTGCCGGTGCCGCATTCACTTTTACGGTAGCCGCTGTGCGTGATGCGCTTGCACAACCAGTTGCCAGTGCAGCTTCTACATAGTAGGTAGTATCATTGCTCAACACACCTGTTGTGAATGTATTACCTGTATTTACCAACGTACCACCCGTAGTTGCAGTGTACCAGTTGTACACATAACCTGTTTGCGGGTTAGATACGCTCAGTGTTGTTGTAAGGCCAGCGCATATTGTTAATCCTGATGCGGCAATGGTTGGTGCAGGTATATTGCTTACCGGCTGTATTGCGGCCTGACCTCTTGCAGGTGCGGTACAACTACCATTGTCTGCCTGTACGAAGTAAGAGATGTTTGCAGTAACCGGAGGTGTAGTAAAGCTGCTGCCGGTTCCCACCTGTGTGCCGCCGCTGGCTGCAGTGTACCATGTGTATGTGATACCTGTAAGCGGATTTTGCACCATTACTGTCGTCGGCTGACCTGCGCATGCTGTTGTGCCTGCTGCAGCTACAACTGGTGTTGCAGGAGCATCGTTTACTACTATAGTTGCCTGTGTCCTGGTTGCGCTGCTACAAGTGCCTGCTACTTCGAGATAGTATGAAGTAGTGGTGTTTAGCTGAGGCGTAGTAAAGCTTGTACCGCTAAATACTGCTGTACCGCCTGTTGGCACACTGTACCAGTTGTATATAAAGCCTGGCTGAGGGCTAGCAACGGCCAATGTTGTACTCTGCCCTTTACATACAGTTAAATTATTCGCAACCAATGGCACTGCCGGTGTTGAGTTGATATGTACAGTTGCCGCTACTCTTGCAGGTGCATTCGTACAACCGCTGGTGCTTGTTGCCTGTACATAGAATGTGGTGTCTTTGCTTAATGCGCCGGTAGTAAAGCTGGCGCCTGTGAATATACTTGTACCGCCTGTTACTTGTGTGTACCAGTTATATGTTACACCAGCCTGTGGATTTGCTACAGTCAGCGTTGCAGGTTGTCCTGCACATGTATTTGCTCCTCCACCTGCTATTACAGGTGTAATGTCTGTTGTAGATGTTTTCACTGCTGCTGTTGTTCTTATGCTTGCGGTAGCACATCCGCCCGCAACTGCTTCTACATAGAATGTTGTATCCTTCGTAATAGTACCTGTGGTAAAGCTGGTGCCTGTACCAACTACAGTACCGCCGGTAGCTACACTATACCAGTTGTAAGTATAACCTGTTTGAGGATTACTGATAGACAGTGTTGTTGGCTGACCTACACATACAGTCAACCCTGTTGCCGCAACGGTTGGCGCTGCTGGTGCTGTACTCAGTTTCACTGCTGCTGTTGCCCTTGCACTTGCAGTAGCGCATCCGCCGGCAACTGCTTCTACATAGAACGTTGTATCCTTAGTAATAGCGCCCGTAGTAAAGCTGGTACCTGTACCTACTGCAGTGCCGCCGGTAGCTACACTGTACCAGTTATAAGTATAACCTGTTTGCGGATTGCTTACAGACAGTGTTGTTGACTGACCAGCGCATACTACTAAGCCTGTTGTCGCTACGGTTGGTGCTGCCGGTGCTGTGCTCAGTTTCACTGCGGCAGCGGCCCTTGTACTTGCGGTAGCGCATCCGCCAGCAACGGCTTCTACATAGAACGTTGTATCCTTAGTGACAGCGCCTGTGGTAAAGCTTGCACCTGTACCTACTGCAGTTCCACCGGTTGCTACACTATACCAGTTGTACGTGTATCCAGTCTGCACATTACTTACAGTCAATGTTGTTGGCTGGCCTGCACATACTGTCAGACCTGTGGATGCAACTATTGGTGTTATTGGCGCTGCGCTCAGTGTTACTGTCGCTGCGGTTCTTGTTGTACTTACCGTGTTACATCCGTTCACCGTACTTACTGCTTCTGCATAGAACGTAGTGTCTTTGCTAATAGCTCCCGTAGTAAAGGTTGTACCACTACCTACCGGAGTACCGCCAGTTGCTACATTATACCAGTTGTATGTTATACCTGTTTGCGGATTACTGATTGTCAGCGTTGTTGGCTGACCTGCACATACTGTCAGACCTGTTGCGGCCACGGTTGGCGCTGCTGGCGCTGTATTCAGTTTTACAGCGGCGGCTGTTCTAGTACTTGCCGTTGTACATCCGCCAGCCAGTGCTTCTACATAGAACGCTGTATCCTTCGTAATAGCACCTGTGGTAAAGGTTACACCTGTACCTGCTATTGTACCGCCTGTAGCCACACTATACCAGTTATATGTGTATCCTGTTTGCGGATTGCTGATAGAGAGTGTTGTTGGCTGGCCTGCGCATACGGTCAAGCCTGTTGCTGCTACAGTTGGCGCTGCTGGTGCTGCGCTTAGTGTTACAGCGGCTGCAGTTCTTGCACTTGGTGTAGCACAGCCACCGGCCACGGCCTCTGCATAGAAGGTTGTATCCTTCGTAATGTTACCTGTGGTAAAGCTTGTACCGGTACCCGCTATTGTGCCACCGGTAGCCACACTATACCAGTTATAGGTGTATCCTGTTTGTGGATTGCTGATAGAGAGCGTTGTTGGCTGGCCTGCACACACCACCAATCCTGTAGATGCAATAGTTGGCGGTGTTGGCGCTGCGCTCAATGTTACCGCTGCAGTGGCTCTTGCACTTGGCGTAGTACAGCCTGTACCTACGGCTTCCACATAGAAGGTTGTATCCTTCGTAATGTTACCTGTAGTAAAGCTGCTGCCTGTACCTGCTATTGTGCCGCCTGTAGCCACACTATACCAGTTATATGTTACGCCTGTTTGCGGATTGCTTACATACAATGTAGTTGGCTGACCTGCGCACACTACCAATCCTGTTGTTGCCACTGTTGGTGTTGCCGGAGCAGACGCTACAGTTACGGCTGCACTTGTTCTGCCACCTGTATTGCTACAGCCACCAGGAGCCACAGCAATTACATAGAAAGTAGTATCGTGGCTTAATGCACCTGTGGTAAAGGTTGTACCTGTACCTGCTATTGTGCCGCCTGTAACTACACTATACCAGTTATATGTTACACCTGCTGTTGCATTTGTAACAGTCAGCGTAGCCGGCTGGCCTGCGCATACTGTTACGCCTGTACCTACAACCGGTGCACCTGGTATTGCACCCACATTTACCACCGCTACTTTTCTTACCGGAGACTCACAACCTGTTGCTGTGTTCACCGATGCTATGTAGTAGTTCGTAGTATCTGTTAACGCGCCTGTGGTATATGTTGTACCGCTTGTTACCATTGTTCCTCCTGTTGGCGCATCATACCAGTTGTATGTTGTGCCTGCTACAGGATTTGTAATGGTAAGCGTAGCCGTATTACCACTACAGATGGCTACCGTATCCGCCGCAAGAGATGCTGTTGGTTTGAAGCGGTTTGCATAGTTGATCTGCAATGATTGCAGCAATGTTGCCAGGCCAGAGTTTACACGCACTTCTACACGGTCATACGCCTGTGTAGCAGGGATCACTGCAAACGCATCCTGGTTATTGCTTAAGATATTCAGTTTAATTAATGATGAGTTGATAGCTGTGCGGTCGTTGTTATAAGTAGCACCATTGTACGTTGCTACCTCTACAGAAGACAGCACACCTACTGTTGCCAGTGCTGCAGGGAAGCGTAAGCTAAGGCGTATGCTATCACCAGCCACTCCTGTGGTTGGGAAGATCAATGTCTGTTGTGCATAGCCGCCTGTTAATCCTGCCAGTACACTTACCGTAGAGCCGCTTAAAGCATCGTTATCTACAGCCAGTGCAGGGTTGGTAACAGCGCAGCCTATACAGATACCATTTACGGTATTTGTTTGTGAAGTTGCCGGATCACACGGCACAGGATTGTTACCACCTGTATTTACCGTTACCAGGGATGGTATTCTTGCTGATGCACATGCACCTATACTTGCTTCGCCATAGTATGTTACACTATTGGTTAATGCCGGTGTAGTATATGTTGCACCAGAGAAGATAGAGCCGCCACCTGTTGGTTGTGCGTACCAGTTGTACACCGCACCAGAAGTAGTAGAGTTCACCGTCATCGTAGCTGTCTGACCGCTTGCGATGATCTGTGATGCCGGGTTAACAGTTACGTTAGATGGTGTTGCGCCTACTGTTACTGTTGCAGCAGTGCGTCCACCTGCGTTTATACAAGTGCCTGCACCTACTGCTTCTACATAGAATGTTGTATCATTTGTACCCAGGTTACCAGTTGTAAAGCTGCTACCTGTTGCTACTGCTGTACCGCCACTTGCTGCAGTGTACCAGTTATAGGTAACGCCTGCTACAGGGTTGTTTACAGATAATGTAGTTGGCTTAGCCGCACATGCTGCAAGGCCTGCTGCCGCTACTGTTGGTTTAACAGGTACACCAGCCACATTTACAACGGCTGTTTTCCTGGTAGGCGCAGCACAACCGATAGCACTTACAGATTCAATATAATAATTCGTTGTATCAGTCAATACGCCCGTAGTATAGCTGGTGCCACTCGTTACGAGGTTGCCACCAGCAGGCGCATCATACCAGTTATAGGTTACACCTGCCACAGGATTACTGATCGTAATTGTAGCTGTATTACCGCTACAGATAGCTACTGTATCCGCAGTTAAAGTAGCTGTTGGCTTAATGCGGTGCGCATAGTTGATCTGCAGCGACTGCAACAATGTTGCTGCGCCAGAGTTCACACGCACTTCCACGCGATCGTACACCTGTGTAGCAGGTATTACGATGAAGCCATCCTGGTTATTACTTAACAGGTTCAACTTAATTAATCCAGAGTTGATCGCTGTACGGTCATTGTTATATGTAGCACCATTATAAGTTGCTACCTGTACAGAAGAGAGCACACCAAGATTTACCAATGCTGCAGGGAAGCGAACGCTAATGCGGATGCTATCACCGACTGCACCTGCACTTGGGAAGATCAATGCCTGCTCTGCATAGCCACCCAGCAAACCCGCAAATACGTTGATAGAAGAGCTTGTACTTGCATCATTATCCACTGCCAGTGCAGGATTGTTTACTGAACAACCTATACAGATGGCACCCACATCATTTGTTTGTGAAGTTGCAGCTTCGCAAGGCACTGTACCACCAGGTATGCTGTTGATATTTACAACCGATGCAATTCTTGTTGCTGCACAAGCACCTACACTTGCTTCACCATAGTAAGTAGTTGTAGTGCTCAATGCCGGTGTAGTATATGTTGCGCCAGTGAAAACAGAGCCACCACCCGTTGGTTGCAGGTACCAATTGTACACAGCACCCGATGTTGTAGAGTTAATCGTCATGCTTGCACTCTGTCCGCTGCTGATCGTTTGCGCAGCAGGTACCACAGCTACATTCAGCGGTGTTGTACCCACTGTTACATTCACCGCAATTCTGCCGGCTGCATTTGTACAGCTACCACCGCTTACTGCTACTATATAGAACGTAGTATCGTTTGTACCCAGGTTACCTGTAGTAAAGCTGCTGCCTGAGAATACCGGTGTACCGCCACTTGCAACAGTGTACCAATTGTAGGTTACGCCCGCTTGTGCGTTGCTTACTGTCAATGTTGTAGGGCGTGTAGAACAAGCATTCAATCCACTTGCTGCAATAGCAGGATTAGCAGGTATAGCTGCTACATTCACCACGGCTACTTTTCTTCCAGGTGTAGCACAGCCTGTTGCTGTATTTACAGATGCGATATAGTAATTAACGGTATCGGTCAATACACCTGTTGTGTAAGATGTACCGGTATTTACCAGGGTACCGCCTGTTGGCGCATCGTACCAGTTGTAGGTTACGCCAGCCACAGGATTGCTGATAGAAAGGTTAGCTGTATTTCCGCTACAGATAGAAACCGTGTCAGCAGTAAGTGTTGCTGCTGGTTTATACCTGTTAGCATAGTTGATCTGCATTGACTGTAACAGAGATGCTGCACCGGAATTGATGCGCACTTCTACCCTATCATAAGCCTGTGTAGCAGGTATTGTCAGGAAGCCATCCTGGTTGTTGCTCAGCAGATCCAGTTTTACTAATGCTGAATTAATATTTGTACGGTCATTGTTATAAGTAGCGCCATTATAGGTTGCTACCTGTATAGATGACAACGCACCTAAGCCTACCAGCGCTGCCGGGAAGCGAACACTTATGTGTATGCTATCGCCAGCCACACCAGCAGTTGGGAAGATCAATGTCTGTTGTGCATAACCACCCAGTAAACCAGCAAATACGCTGATAGATGAACTGGTGCTTGCGTCGTTATCTACTGCCAGTGCAGGGTTTGTTACACCACAACCGATACAGATACCGTTCACATCTGTTGTTTGCGAAGTAGCCATATCACAAGGAACAGGGCTACCGCTGCCAGTAGATACTGTTACTACAGACGCTACTCTTGGTGCAGCACACAATCCTATGCTCGCTTCGCCATAGTATGTTGCGCTACTGCCCAATGCAGGTGTAGTATATGTAGCGCCGGAGCTAACAGATGAACCACCTGTTGGCTGTGTGTACCAGTTGTACACAGCACCAGAAGTAGTAGAGCTTACTGTCATAGTAGCCTGCTGGCCCGGGCTGATTGTCTGTGCCGCCGGCACCACTGCTACGTTAGCAGGTGTTGTACCTACCGTTACCAATGCTACAGTACGTCCGCCGGTATTGATACAGTTACCTGCACCCACAGCTTCTACATAGAACGTTGTATCATTTGTATTTAAGTTACCCGTTGTAAAGCTGCTGCCTGTTGCTACTGCTGTACCACCGCTTGCAGCAGTGTACCAGTTATAGGTTACATTGCTTTGTGCATTGCTTACAGTCAACGTAGTTGGCATTGTAGAGCAGCCATTTAAGCCTGCTGCCGCTACAGTTGGGTTAGCAGGTATTTTTGCCACGTTTACAACAGCAGTTTTCCTTGTAGGAGCTGCGCAACCAGTGGCCGTATTTACAGACTGTATATAGTAGTTTACTGTATCAGTCAATGCACCTGTTGTATAGCTGCTGCCGGTGTACACAAGTGTTCCACCGGTTGGTGCATCGTACCAGTTGTATGTTACGCCTGCTTGTGGGTTTGCAATATTGATAGTTGCTGTGTTGCCACTGCATATGCCGGTTGTATCCGCTGTAAGTGTTGCGTTTGCTTTATAGCGATTTGCATAGTTGATCTGCATTGACTGCAACAAGGATGCTGCACCTGAGTTGATGCGCACTTCAACACGGTCATAAGGCTGTGTTGCTGCTATAGTCAGGAAGCCGTCCTGGTTGTTGCTCAACAGATCCAGTTTTACTAATGCTGAATTAATATTTGTACGGTCGTTGTTATAGGTAGCGCCATTATAGGTTGCTACTTGTATAGATGATAGTGCGCCTAAGCCAACAAGTGCTGCCGGGAAGCGAACGCTGATGCGAACACTGTCGCCTGCCACACCCGCAGCCGGGAAGATGAGTGTTTGCTGTGCATAACCACCAAGCAGGCCTGCAAATACGCTGATGGATGAGCTGGTGCTCGCATCATTGTCTACTGCCAATGCCGGGTTGCTTACGCCACAACCTATACATATACCATTTACATCCGTTGTTTGTGTAGTAGCAGCATCACAAGGTACCGGAACACCAGAGCCCGTGCTTACTGTTACTACAGATGCTATCCTGTCTGCGGCGCAAGATCCAATGCTTGCTTCGCCATAGTAAGTTGCACTTGTTGTTAGCGGAACTGTCGTATAGCTTGCACCTGTGCTGATAGATGCGCCACCTGTTGCTACAGTGTACCAGTTATACACTACGCCTGATGTAGTAGAGCTTATGATCATTGTTGCCTGCTGGCCTGAGCTGATTGTTTGTGCCGCAGGAACCACAGCTACATTCAGCGGTGTTGTACCTACCGTTACTGTTGCAGTAGTGCGTCCGCCAGGATTTAAGCAGCTACCCTGGCCTACTGCCTGCACATAGAATGTTGTATCATTTGTGTTTAAGTTACCTGTAGTAAAGCTGCTGCCTGTTGCCAGTAGCGTGCCACCTGTTACTGCATTGTACCAATTATATGTTACACCAGCTTGTGCATTGCTTACAGTCAACGTTGTTGGCCTTGTAGAACATGCGTTTAAGCCAGCGGCTGCTATAGTTGGGTTAGCAGGCAATGCAGCTACGTTCACTACTGCTGCTTTTCTTGCAGGTGCTGCACATCCTGTTGAGCTTACAGATTCTATATAATAGTTAGTCGTATCTGTCAGTGATGCATTGCTATAAGACGTACCACTTGTTACCAGGTTACCACCTGTTGGTGCATCATACCAGTTGTATGTTACACCCGCTACCGGGTTAGTGATAATAATGTTTGCAATATTTCCGCTACATATATTTATTGTATCTGCAGCTAATGTTGCATTTGCTTTATAACGATGTGCATAGTTGATCTGTACTGCCTGTAACAGTGAGGCTGCTCCAGAGTTTACACGCACCTCAATGCGATCGTAAGGCTGTGTTGCAGCAATGGTCAGGAATGCATCCTGGTTATTGCTTAAAAGATCCAGCTTCACCAGGGAGGCATTGATAGCGGTACGGTCATTATTGTAAGTAGCGTTATTATAGGTTGCTACTTCAATAGAGGACAATGCACCTAATCCCACTAATGCAGAAGGGAAGCGTACAGCCACTCTTATACTGTCACCGGCTACACCTGCTGTAGGGAAAATAAGCGTCTGTTGCGCATAACCACCCAGCAGACCGGCAAACACGTTCAATGATGAACCTGTGCTCTTATCACTATCTACTGCCAGTGACGGATTGGTTACACTACAACCTATACAAATACCATTTACTGTATTTGTTTGTGCAGTTGCGGATTCGCATGGCACATCTGTTACTGTACCTGTCAGGATATTTACTACAGAGGCAACCCTTGTTGCAGCACATGATCCTATACTTGCTTCACCATAGTAAGTAGTTCCGGTTGTAAGTGGCGGTGTTGTAAACGGCGTACCCGTACCAACAGCTACACCACCCGTAGGTACTGTGTACCAATTGTACGTTGCACCAGGTGTGGTAGAGGCAATGCTCATTGTTGCCTGCTGGCCTGAGCTGATAGATTGTGAAGCAGGTACTACAGCTACGTTTACAGGTGTGGTGCCTACCGTTACTGTTGCAACCGTTCTGCCACCTGTATTCAAACATGTGCTGCCTGTTGTTACTGCTTCTACATAGAAAGTTGTATCGTTTGTATTTAAGTTACCTGTTGTAAATGTTGTTCCGGTATTTAATAAGGTGCCGCCGGTTGCTGCACTATACCAGTTATAGGTAGTACCTGCCTGCGCATTGCTTACCGTTAATGTTGTAGGACGACCGGAACATGCTGCCAATCCTGAAGCGGCAATGGTAGCAGCGACAGGAAGAGGAATAACCGTTACTGTATCTGCAGCACGGTAAGAAACATTGGTACAACCTGCTTTCTGTCCTTCTGCATAATATACAGTAGTATTACTTAGTGCAGGTGTATTGTATGTAACGCCGGTTGTAAGTAAGTTACCCGAAGTAGATGCATCGTACCAGCGAATAGTCGCACCCGGTACAGACGATGCGGTTAATGACACCGCAGTACCTGCGCAGACCGACTGGTTACTGCCCGGTGCGGCAAACGTGGGCACTGCAGAGATACGTTCTATTTCAAACACATTTACAGATGCCAAAACACTGGCGACACCGCCAAGCCGGATCTGTACCGCATCAAACTGCGCCGTAGGTTTAAATGCGATATATGCTTTATTGGTACTACCTGCTAATAGCCTTACGGATATAAGGCCAGAGTTGGTACTGGCGTCTCCGTTGCTTACACCGTTAGCAAATGTTTCCACTACTAAAGAGGAAATAACATTTGCAGATAAAAGTGCAGCAGGTGTTGAGATCAATATTCTAATAGAATCACCCGTTTGTGATAAACCAGGAAACAATGCGGTTTCTTGCGTAAATGCGAGAAGACCTACAGTTGCATTAAGTGTTGCACTTGTATTGGGATCTCCATCTATTGAATTATATGGAGTGGTTACACTTCCTATAAATGAGGCAATGCCCGCAGAGTTTACGCCATACAGCACATCCAGCGGGGCATCACAATTTACATTGGTCGCTGCGGAGTAATAATAAGCTTCATATATATCTAATCCCGGACCTAAATTTACTGTTGCTGATCTTGTGATTCTAACTGCATCATAGTCTACACCCGGTGTAAATACTGCTTCATAAATATCTGCACCGTCCAGTAATGTTACTAACCCACCTAACTGTTGCGCCGTACCAACTGCTGCACCACTTTTATATGCCTGAATGGTACCACCAGAGGCAAGTGATAGTAAGCTACCGCCTGATCCTATCTTTACTCTCACCGGCGTGGTTGCTGTGCGAGATGCATCGTTAGCAAAGGCAATCTGCACCCACGCTGATCCCAGCAAAGCAGCATTAATTGATGCTGCTGTTTGCACGTTTCCGTCTGCTGCGCTGCCTGGAGATGTTACTGTGCCGCCCAAGCCACCTGTTCCAGATGTCTGGGATGAACCATATACTCTTTTCACTTGACCGAAAAGCGCCTGACTACTACAAAAACAAATGAGTAAGAAAAGGAAAAGTGTTAGTAATGGCGAACGTTTTGAGTAACAGTGTTTCATAATACTGGTTTAATCTTTTAACAGTTAGATTCTTCGGGTTGGACTAATGGGTGTCTGGATAAATTATTGCAGAGATTCTACACGTTAATTGAAGTAAAAACAGATATTTGAGTCATTATCTCAAATACTAAAAACTCAACCCCCATGAGACTTTCTTTGCAATCACTTAACAAATCTAATTTTGACGACCCCCATTTTTTTATTCATTACGTTCAGCCATTAAACCTTTGTTCATTTTGTTCAGCAAACAACTTTTGATCAAACACGTTTGTTTAAACCCGTAGATTAGATTGTCAATCCGGTAACCTGTACCAGGCTTCTGCGTTATGCATAAGCTGTTACGTAATTGCAGATCATGAGAATATTTATTGAAGAAGAACTGATCAACTCGTTGTTGGAAAAGGTCGTGCATCAATTTGGCAAGACACACCTGGCTCCATCTGATTGCAAAAATCTTTCTGCCGCTATCTTTAATAAAACTGAGAAATCTATCAGTGAAACAACTTTAAAGAGAGTGCTGGGTTTTGCGAAGAGGAGCTTCGACTTTTCTATATATACACTTGAAGCGCTTGCTTTATATATAGATTACAAATCGTGGGACGATTTCTATGAACAACATAAGCTAAACAAGGGGGAGAAAGAAAAAAATGAGATCCAGTTATTAAGACAAACGGGGCTGGAACATTCGTTACAAACCATACAGGCTATTCGTAACGCTTCTGGTATTTCCTTTGCTAAAACTGTTGCACGAGAATCATTTACCAATTTCATCCGCCAGTTTTTAGTTACAGATAAAAACATATTACCGATCATTTCGCCATCTGGTTTTGGTAAGTCCATTGCCCTGGTGCATACAGCATTAGCACTATGGCTTAAGGAAAAACCGGAATTCCCTAAGGATATTTGCTGTTTTATTAATGCCCACCAACTGCACAATATTGCGATATACAAAGGCTCTTTATTAAAATGGCTGGGGCGTTATATGCACTGGACGGAAGAACCGCATGAAATATTGCCGGCCAATAGCCGTTTTGTGCTGATTATTGACGGTTTTGATGAACGCTCTATTACATCTGCCAAACAGAAAGTGATCTTAACCAACATTGTAGAGTTCATTAATGCGACCAGGCAATATAATGAAGTAAAGATCATCGTTTCTATGCAGCCTTCTACATGGAAACAATTTATGTACTCTTTTACCAGTAGTATTTTCTATAACAAATACTTCCTGATGCCTGACGAAACACTGAACGATATTTCAGTAAGCCAGACATTATTTATGCGGGAAGAAGAGATCACAACTGTGATCAATAACTACAATGTAGATGATTATTACCTGCAACAGGCTGGCAAGCATTTTATCAACTTTCTTTCTTTCGCACGTTATCTTGAAATACTTTGTACTACAAATTGTTTGAAGGAATTAGAAGACGGGAAAGCCGATCTCATTTTGTGGAAGATTACGCAGTCGTTTATTAAACATCACTTTGCATTTGACTCCTTAAAGAATGAAAAATTAAAGATCATTGAAAAGCTGGTGCAGGACAGGATCAACTATGGCGTAAAAAAGATGACGGAGCCAGATATTATTGACCCAATTGCTGCAAGCTCTTACACACTACTACTTAATTACAATATACTTACAGAAGAAAAAGATACAGCCAGCTCTCCCCTTTCACCGGCAAAGCTTCGCTTTACAACTATCTATATAGAGCAATACTTTATTGTGTCAACCCTGGTTGCACAAAATGGCAACTCTATTACAGACAGTTTGCTGGAAACAATCGCAATGAATAAAGAACTGGCAGACATGAAGGGCGCGTTGCTAAAAGGGCTGATCCTGTACATTTTGGATCTGAACAAGCAGCATTATGTAACACGTATATTCCAGTCACGGTTTGTTACTCGCCAGGAGCAAATGGAAATATTTGAATTCCTGCTGAAACTGTATGAAGAAAATGCTTCATTGAAAGAACAGATCTCACTGATAGAAGATAAATATCACCTGGCCGACCATTATCTTGTATATACAGAGCTGTATGGTTTCATCAACCATAAAAAAGAAATGTTCTTTGCCACACTGCTTTCTCTTACTGAACATATTCACCACAAGAAAAACCTGTTATGCTTACTGTTCATGCAATCGATCACTCAATTAAACGTAGCAAAAGCGGAGAGCTATCTTAAAACGTACAGAAGCCTGGACAAGACGGAGGAAAATGCACTGTTTGCTATTCAAAAGAAATTAATGATCGCTGCGCTGGACCTTGTGCGTTATGATGTAGATGAAGATATTAACATGGAGGTTACAGATCTGTTGTTGCAAAAGATCAGCACATCTTCAGAAGAAGACCTGCCGGCTATTTGTTTCAACTTCTTATTACTATCTCACTATTTATTATTTGTTACACCAGGCGAGCCATTGCTACTATTTATTGACCAGTTCTCTTCTACCATTGCAAACGCCGGGCTGAACCTGCCTTCTACTATTGCTACTATTATAAAAATATTGCGCAATTATAGTTTATCATCTATCGACTCATCCGGCATCTGTTGCGAGGAACCAATATCTGAAGATGTTTTCTATCCCGGTGAGTATAGCCTGAATAATACACTCTTTACGCTGTATAAGGCCAAGCATTTTCTAAAGCATAAAAAGTATGATGAATCTGCGCGGCTTGCGCAACGTGCATTGTCAATTATGCACAACAACAAGCTGTCTATGTATAGTTTGCTGGCGTATGATATTTTACGCGCTATTTATGCGGGGCAGGGAAGAAAGGAGCTGGCGCAGGATATTAGCCTGAAGATGAAAGATATTCTGACAAAGAGTAATTACTCGGCATCGAACTAACATGGTGGCTTCATGCGGCAATTTAACCACAAAGGTCACAAGGCTATTTCACAAGGAACACAAAGAGACGCCATTTCGTACTTTGTACTTCGTATTTTGCACTTATCGCTTTTACATCGTACATCTAACATCGTACATACTTATAGCCAACTAAACAAACCGCTTTCTTCAAAGCCTATGTAGATGCCATCTTCACGTATTTCTGTAGCATACGTTTTCAGGTAATATCCTTCACCACTTACATTGCGCCCGTTGGTAAGGCTAAATTTATAACGATGCAATGGGCAAACGGCATTGCCCATTGCATCTATAAAGCCATCGGCCATAATGCCGCTGGCATGCGGACATTTATGAGCAAAGGCATACAGTCCATCATTAAAAAGGGCTATTGTGAGCTTTTTACCACCGGCTTCTACTATTGCCATCTTGTTATCCTGCCACGGTATTTCGCTGAGAGCATCTGCAAACTTGTGCCACTTTATTTTCTTAGACATGAAAAGTCATCGTTTGAATGTTTCAAAGTTTCATGCGTTTCATTTACCTGAGTGAAACACATGAAACATTGAAACTATGAAGCTGTTAATAGAAGAAGGCTGTTTTGTATGGATATCTTATCTGGTACATTTCACGCACTTTCGTCAGCACAAAACTGCGTAGTTCATCAATGTTTATTCGCTCTGTTGCCGAAACGAAGATGCAGTTGCCATCCGTAACATGTTCCCAGCGCTCACGTAATTCACGCAGAATGTCCACTTTTACTTCATCCTCCAGCCATTCGTCGAAATTCCTTTTTTCATACAGGTCCATTTTATTGAACACAGTAAGGATAGGTTTTTCAAACGCTTTTAACTCCTGCAGTGTTTTATTTACCACACCTATATGGTCTTCATATTGTGGATGCGATACATCTACTACATGGATCAGGATATCGGCTTCACGCACCTCATCCAGCGTACTTTTAAAGCTTTCCACCAAATGATGTGGCAATTTTCGGATGAAACCAACCGTGTCACTTAACAGGAAAGGTGTATTCTCAAAAACTACTTTACGTGTTGTTGTATCCAGTGTGGCAAAGAGTTTATTCTCAGCAAACACTTCACTTTTACTCAGCAGGTTCATCAAAGTGCTTTTGCCTACATTGGTATAACCGACCAATGCTACGCGAATGAACTCACCACGGTCTTTACGTTGTGTAAAAGCCTGCTTATCTATTTCCGACAGTCTCTTACGCAGCAGCGATATCTTATCCTTTACAATACGGCGGTCAGTTTCTATTTCCGTTTCACCCGGACCTCTTGTACCAATACCCCCACCTTGTCTTTCCAGGTGCTTCCACATCCCTTTCAGTCTTGGAAGCAGGTATTGATATTGCGCCAGCTCTACCTGCACCTTTGCCTGGGCTGTCCTAGCCCTTGCGGCAAATATGTCGAGAATAAGGTCACTGCGGTCTATCGTTTTAGTCCCCAGCTCTTTTTCTATATTGGCTATCTGCGATCCTGTCAGCTCATCATCAAATATTACCAGGGCTATTTCTTTTCCCTGAATGTAATTACGTATCTCTTCCAGCTTACCCTTACCCACAAAAGTGCGGCTATCCGGGTGTGCCAGTTTTTGAGTGAATCGTTTTACGGCAGTGGCGCCGGCTGTTTCTGCAAGGAAAGCAAGCTCATCCATATACTCATTCGCCTCTTCATCCGTCTGGCCTTTTTGGATCACGCCTACCAGCACGGCTTTTTCTTCACTCTTAATTTTCTGTTGCTTCTCTATCAAATTGAATCTTTTTTACAAAAATACGTTGTTGAATGGTAAGGCCTATTGAAATGCCGTAACATAGCGATAAATAAAAAATGGCTGGCTAGCCCATAAGGCCGCCAACCATTCTTTTATATTTTAATAATCTATAAACCGCTAATTGTCAACCCGATAGTGTAAGGTCTAATATCCGGACCTGCTCCACTTTTCAGGATAGATGTCAACTGGTACGAACCTGACAGGGAGAAATTACCCATGCCGATTCTACCCGTTGCTACGATACGAGTGCTGTTCAGGAAGTTTTTATCGCTTTCTTTCAGGATGTAAGAAGAACCGTAAACACTTCCGCCAGTTTTGTTCACCAGGTTTTTACCTTTAGTATAGCCTTTCAGCAAGTAGCCGAATTTAAGGCCCAGCGCAGCTTTGATACCTTTGTCCGGCTGTACTGGATTAGCTACGTAACGCAGTTCCAATGGCACTTCTACCATTAATGTAGCCAGCTTAAATTTCTTGTAGTTTGCAGAATCCGTTCCCGGCACTGCTGATCTGAAAGGTAATTTAGAGGCGTTTGCCTTTAGATCTACGTATTGATTCTTAAAGAAGTAGTTGTCCGTACCAAGCCCTGCACCTATACCCAAACTGAAGTGAGGGTTGCTTTTGAAAGGCTTATCGAACATTACGTAGAAATTGAAAAAACGGGAAAATCCAGAAGAATGGATGCTATCCGGCACACTTCCCATATTTATATATCCGAATTGGATCATAAAGTGATCGTTTGCCCTGCTGCTCAGATCTATATTGCTATACTTGTTCTTTTTAGCCGGTTGATCTTGAGCTTTTACCCCTGCAACAGCAGCTAAAAATAGCGCTGCCATTAGTATTTTTTTCATCATGCAGTTTAAATTGATTGTTGCTTTTTCTGATTTACACTGTTAATCAGGCAAAAATAAAAGAATTGCCATCATCAAAGTGGTTAAAAATAAGCCAAAAGCATGTCTTTTTTATTTTAAAGCCGGATAAGTGGCAACCCGGCACCTTTAAGGCTTAAACTTTTTATTCCGGACAGATGTTAAGTTGTAACACTAAAAAAGACATACAAGCGTTTAATTTAATACGCCGGAGTTTTTAGTGTCGAAAAAGATCACTATTTTTCACGACGGATTTTATGAAAAAACACCCCGAGATCCTATCACCAAACTGTGAACTATGAAGATATTGATAGCAGAGGATGAACCGTTAACCTTACTCGCGCTTGAGCAACATTTAAAAAGTACTGGTTACGATGTAATAACAGCAACCGACGGAAGAGATGCTTTAAATAAATTACAGGCGTTTTCCCCGCAGCTTATCATTACAGACATTATGATGCCTTTTACCTCAGGGCTGGAATTAATTGGTATAATACGCTCCTCCTACAGACAGGAAATACCTATTATAGTACTTTCTGCCATAGATGAAGAAGATACCGTAATGGAGGCATTTATGCTGGGGGCTAATGACTTTATTACAAAACCGTTCGACCCACAAGAGCTTTCTCTTCGTGTAAAGAGATTGTCTGATATGAATCAGCTAACCGAAGCCTAACCTCTTCGCAGTACCTCATACAACACCAAATTTGAGCTCGCCGGTCCACTAATTATACTATTACCATTATAGCTTCCTGTACATTTGTGCAAAATATACGTTACACGTGGCTAAACTATTGATCGTAGACGATGAAGAAAAGCTAAGGTCATTACTTGCAAGAATACTCCGCCTGGAAAATTATATGGTATTGGAGGCCGGTAATGCGGCCCAGGCCATTAAGCTGGCAGAGAAGGAGCTACCTGACGTGATCATTTGTGATGTAAAATTGCCGGATGCAAACGGCGTTGAACTCGTTTTATCTTTCAAAAGCAAATTTCCCCAAACAGAAATAATCTTATTAACCGCTTACGGTAATATCACAGATGGCGTTCAGTCAATGAAGAATGGCGCATTTGACTACATTACCAAAGGTGATGACAATGAAAAGATCATCCCGCTCGTTGCGCGTGCAGTAGAAAAAGTTTCGCTGCAAAAACGTATAACACAACTGGAGAAGCAGGTAGGTAAGAAATATAGCTTCGAAACAATTCTTGGCAACTCCCCCAGTATTAAAAACGCTATCACACTCGCCCAAAAGGTAAGCCAGACGGATGCAACCGTTTTGCTAATGGGAGAAACGGGCAGTGGTAAAGAGGTTTTTGCCCAGGCCATTCACTACAATAGTAAGCGAGATAAACACAGCTTTGTTGCCATCAATTGCAGCGCATTTACAAAGGAACTGCTGGAGAGTGAAATATTCGGGCATAAAGCAGGTGCATTTACAGGCGCCACAAAAGATAAAAAGGGATTGATAGAAGAAGCCGATAAAGGCACTTTGTTTTTGGATGAAATAGGTGAGATGCCGCTGGAACTACAGGCAAAGTTGCTGCGGGTGCTGGAAAACAAGGAATATATTAAGGTAGGTGATACAAAGACAACAACTGCAGATGTACGTATAATAGCAGCGACTAACAGGAACCTGGAAGAAGAAGCGCAGGCTGGCAAGTTCCGCGAAGATCTTTATTACAGACTCAACGTATTTACAATAACACTCCCGTCACTGAATGAACGTAAAGAAGATATTCCTGCATTTGTATCCTTTTATATTCAACTGTTCAATAAGAAACTAGGCAAGTTTATTACCGGTACTAATAAAGAGGCCTTACAACAACTGATCTCTCATAACTGGCGGGGCAACATACGCGAACTGAAAAATATTATTGAACGGGCCTGCATTCTTTGTGAAACAGAAGAACTGGCACCGGATGATCTTCCTTATGAATTCAGAAATACACATGTAGCAGGCACTGGCATTTCTGCATTTGACCTTGCCAGCGTGGAGAAGCTGCACATACAACGTGTGCTCAATCATACAAAAGGCAATAAAGCCGAAGCAGCAAGATTGCTAAACATCGGCCTTACTACGCTGTACAGGAAGATTGAGGAATATAAGCTGTGAGTGGTGAGTTGTCAATGGTGAATGGTGAAATAAGCTGGCAGATTTAGCAATCGTTCAGCTCCTGGCCTTAACGAAACTTGCCACTGAAACACAGAAGAGCCGTAATACTTTACCTTACTATAACAAAGCAGCTATAAAGCCTTCACTATTGACCATTCACAATTCACCACTGACAATTCACCTAATGCAGTTTTAGCACCACATTTTCTTTCTGTCCTTCTTTAATCTCAATAAATTGTTCCAGCCTGTCGCTGTGGTTTTCATTATAGGTTTTCCATTGATAATAACTTACAGAGTAATATCCATCCGTGCCGCCACCTACATAATCTTTATAGTTCTTCGTCAGGTACCAGTCAAGTATAGCCTGAACGAAATATTTACCCGGGCGCATTTTCTCAAATTTAAAACGCCCATACTCGTCCGACTGCGTCGTTAGCCTGTAATGGAATGCCGTGTCGGACATAAACACACGGGTTCGTTTATTCTCCTTTTGCTTTCGCATAGCATACCACTCATTAAAGTACGGTGTTACAGGAAACAATGTGATCATCAGGTTATTGCCATAGATAGGCTTGCCCATCCGAATACCATAATCATTTTTGGCTTTTGTATAGACAACGCCGGTTATGTTCACCTCGCCATAAGTGAGTGCGCGCTTGGCTTCTGCCGAGTCAAACGGGTATTGTGGGTACAGATCAATGATGGTGTTTTTCTGGGCTTTGCGGTCCGCCTGCTTTATCGGGTTGCATGCAACCAGGTATATACAGCAGGCTATACTTAAGGATATTGCTAACGCTTTCATAGATTGTTATTATCGTAATCTTATCTATTAAAAATTATACCTGGGGCTACCAACTAATGCAACACCAGAGCTGGTCACTTCTTTCTTCAGCACGCCGTCTATATATATTTGTGCTTTCATAGTACCTGAAGCATTTGGCGACTGGCCGCTGGTTTCCATCCACACGGTGCGTGCGCCGGCAGGAATAGTTACTTCTGCACTTTCCCAAACAGTACCCGAAGGTGTTGATTGTGTTTTAAACTGATCGTCGTAGCCATAGGTCATACCAATGATGGATGCACCAGCCGAAACTTCCACCCGGAACTTTGCTTTGTGCACAGAACTGCCTGGACTATCATCTTTACTTTTTGAACATGCACTTAGGCACACAATGGCAGCAACTGCCAGCAGTAGGAATTTGAATGTTTTCATAAATTAATGTTGATTTGATGCTTACTATTGAGAGGCCTTTATATATCCCTCTTTCTTTTGATGCCAAAATTAGACGCAGTAGTAAGCGAAGACAATCCCCGGAAACCAGTATTTATTTCTACCTGTTTTCAGGTATTTTTCGAAATTGAAATTCAGCGTTGGAATAGTTGCTAATATTGTTACTATGATCCGAATAATATGTGCGCTTTTGCTAGCCTGCCTTCCGCTATTTTGCGAAGCACAATTGCCGTTGAATCAGCAACAGTATGTTGATAGTCTAAATGGAGTACTACAACATGCGGATTCTGATAGTATAAGGGCAAGAGCTAATTTTTTTCTGCTATATTTTTGGGTTCCGCGCGATTCTCTTAAAGCCAGGCAATATCTCGAAGAAGGACGTCGTCTTAGTAAAAAATACCCTTATCTATATGCATTGTCATACGCACACGAAGGTTATCTCTATTATGTAACAGATTTTTCGAAGAGTGAAGCCGCCTACAAAATAGCAGATTCCCTACTGAGCAAGTACAATACAAAAGAAACATACATAGCACGGTCGAACATCTGGAGTAACTGTGCCGTAATACAACAACGTAATGACAATGACAGGGGCTATATTGACATTGTGGTGAACAAGGCTATACCGCTTGCATTAAAAGCAAATGACACGGCGCTGGTTGCATCGCAATATGTAGGCATAGGCGTAGCTTTTTTAAACATGAAGCAATATGAAAAAGCAGAAATGTACCTGGGCGATGCATTACGTATTTTAAAAGCAAGCAACACGCAAACATCCCGCATCATTTCAGCCTATAACCGTGCTGCAGAAAATTACATTTATCTTGAAAAATTCACTGAAGCAAGGGCTGCGTTAGACACCATCAAACAACTACTTGCCCCTTATCCCAGCTCAGAGTTATACGCCGGTTATTATCTTGCTGAAGGCATGTATTTACATCACTTTAAGAAATATGCTCAGGCAGTCAGTTGCTTCGACAAAGGCATTGCATTGGCAAACGGGCCTAATAAAACATTCCTTATCCAGGAGCTGAATTTTCTAAAAATAAAATCCTTACTAGCAGAACATAAATATGTACAGGCAAGAGCTATTCTACAAACACTGGCTGCTGATGAAGATGTAATGGGCATTGAAAACAGTAAGCTGGAAGTATATGATGGCTTAGCAGAAAGCTATGCCGGCCTCGGCGATTACAATCAAGCATACGAGTACCAAAAAAAGTATAGTACGCTAAGTGACAGCCTGCATGAAAGCAGCCTGCTAAAGGATGTAAATGCGATGGAGCTAAAGTACCAGCGTGCGGAGAAGGAAAGAGAAATACTGGCATTGCAGGCAAAAAATGAGCAGGCTGAATATGCTGCAAAGAACAGCCGCCTCATCATTCTTCTTTTTGCACTTGTTTCCATTTCCCTCCTGATCATTCTCATTTTTATTTTCCTTTATTACAAAAGCAATAAGCGACTACTAAAACAGAAGGAGCAAAATCATCAGCAGGAACTGAAGGAGCTGGAACAGCAGCAGCAGTTGAAATTCGGACAGGCGGTATTAATGGGTGAAGAACAGGAAAGACGGCGGCTTGCCCGCGACTTGCATGATGGTCTTGGAGGTATGCTTGCCGGTATTAAGATCAACCTTTCCAGTCAGAATAGCTACACTCTTTCGCAGGCACAAGGCAATGATATGGAAAAGATCATTGGACAGTTGGACAACTCTGTAACTGAGTTGCGTCGCATAGCACATAACATGATGCCTATAAACCTGATCCGCTTTGGCTTACAAACTGCATTAAAAGATTTGTGCGAATCATTAACCACACAAAAGGCGCCCATCGAATTCCAGGCTTACAATATAGAGGAGCATGTCATACCTGAACAAACACAAATAAATATTTACAGGATAGTGCAAGAGTTGCTGAGCAATGCGATACGGCATGCAAACGCTACAAACATTATTTTGCAATGCAGCCAGAATGAAAACATATTTTACATAACGCTGGAGGATAATGGCAGGGGCTTTGACACGTTTAAACAGGATGACATGAATGGCATTGGCTTAAGTAATATTAAAAACCGTGTAGGTTTCCTGAGGGGAAAAATGGAGATAGAATCTATAGTGAATGAGGGAACTACCATAAACATAGAGTTACATGTGGGAGCATAAAGCAAGGATTGCAATTGTAGATGATCACCTGATCGTGCTGGAAGGCTTGCAAAAGCTGCTAAGCAATGCTGCGCATATAGAAATAGCCGGATGCTTTACTTCTGGTGCAGCATTTCTTTCTTACCTGCAATTAAATACGGTTACGATTGTTCTGCTCGACATTACTTTACCTGACGCGAATGGAATAGACTTGTGCAGGGAAATAAAAAAAATATCGCCAGATACAATTGTATTGGCCATTAGTAATCACAGTGAGCGAAGCATGATCATGCAAATGCTGCAACAAGGGGCGTCGGGTTATCTGCTAAAAAATATTTCCGGGGAAGAGCTGATCTATTGCATTAATGAGGCGCTTGCCGGTCTTGTTACTTTCAGTAAATCTGCCCGTGAGATTATGATGCGGCCTTCTGCCAGTGAACTGAAGGGAATAGCCCAGCTAACCAAACGCGAGAAAGAGATGCTTCTCCTTATTGCCGAAGGAAAAACGACTACCGCTATTGCAGAACAATTACACCTAAGCCCGCTTACAGTAGAAACACATAGAAAAAACCTGTTGCAAAAATTCCAGGTTAAAAATGTTGCCGCCCTGATTAAAGCGGCAACAGAACAAAAATTTTTATAGGAGATTTCACGGAAAGAGATAAGCGATCGCTAATCTCGCTGTTTGTAAAAGTAAAGATGAGATAGACATCCCTATTTATCTATAGTTCGACATGCCCTTCGGAAGATGTCGAACAGCGGCTATTAAGAAAACGCTATCAGGCTTTCACCATTGACCTTTCAAAATTCACTGCTTTCGGCTCATACAACATCGCTGTACACAAACAGTTTTTGTATCCTTTACTGCACAGTACATCATAATTCACACAGCTACTGCAACCTTTCCAGAATACTTCATCCTGTACGATCTCACTATATGTTACAGGTTCAAAGCCTAATTCCGTATTCATCTTCATAATAGAAAGGCCGGATGTAATACTGAATATTTTTGCTTCCGGATATTTGGCGCGGCACATAGCAAATACTTTCTCTTTGATCATGTGCGCTACACCATGTTTGCGGTACAATGGGGAAACGATCATACCAGAGTTGGAAATAAACGTACCATTGCTCCATATTTCATAATAGGAGAAACCAACCCATTCGCCATTTTCAGTAACAGCAATGATTGCTTTTCCTTCATTCATCTTCTCAATTATATATCCGGGTTTTCTTTCTGATATGCCGCAACCGCGTTCCAAAGCTGAACGTTTCATTTCTTTTACTATCAAGTCTGCATATTGTGCATCTGCACCTGTTGCCTGCCTTATAATAATGACCGGGTCTTCCATTTCATTTATTTGTTTGTTGTACCAAATACTATTTCCAAAGCAATACCACAATACTCCATCAGGCCCGAAATGCAATATTTACAGGCATTTAGCGCTACTTGTATGGTTTTTCTCCACAGGCATCACCTTTCCATTTTGAAAAAAACCTTTCCATTTTGAAAATACCGCCTAGTGGCAGGCAGGGATCAAAAACCATATAATAATTTGATTATAAAGAAATTATATTCATTTCATACCCGCTGGCACCCTGTTTGGCATCTCTGTATATATTAAACGAACAGGTTATGTTAAACCAATACGAAGTGCCGGCAATGCTGGCAGATGAACTACCCGAAATAAAAGACTCCCTTAAAGCGCCAATGATCATAGGCGACATTTTGAAAACCATCCAGGTATTTACTGATTACACAGAAAGAATGCTGCGAGGGCACAATATTGCAATTGTATCAAAATGTATGTCTGTAGCAGATCATATATATACGCGTGGTAACACAGCGGTTAAAAATGCGATTGAAAACATCTTCATTTTCTCTTTTTCAGCTATGCGTTCTGTGTGCGGAAGGGAAGAATGGAAACTAGTGCAGGCAAAAACGCCTGTAACACTTTATTCTACTTACATACGACAAGTCTGTTCTTAATCCTGTTACTGGCTAACGGTTAACCACACGCTATTTCTTATACTAAAAGATACATCATGCTCATCGCACTCTATTTCATCACAGGCCTTATTTGCTTCTGGCTTTTTTACAAATCAATAGACCTGTTTGATAAAATTTAAATCCGACAACAATGATCAACTTATTGCTAATTGTTTCCATACTGGTATTCATTTACCTGGTATATGTACTCGTAAAGCCGGAAAAATTTTAGCCGGAAAATTATTATCCATTCGCTCATTTCAAATTTTCATATTGTAATGAATACAGAATTAACAGGCGTCATCGTTACCTTTCTTATCACCGTTTTGCTGGCAATCCCTTTGGGGAAATATATCGCAAAGGTTTTCTCCGGCAATAAAACGATGCTGGATTTCCTGAATCCTTTTGAACGTTTTATCTATCGTATGTGCGGCATTGACCCACAGAAAAAAATGGACTGGAAAGATTTTTTAAAAGCTATGCTTACCATCAATCTCCTTTGGTTTGTGTATGCTTTTTTCATGTTGTTATTCCAGGACAAATTACCACTTAACCCGGATGGCAACCCGGCACAAACGCCAGACCTTGCCTTTAACACCGCTATCAGCTTCCTGGTAAACTGCAACCTGCAGCACTACTCTGGCGAAACAGGCGTTACCTACCTGACACAAACATTCGTGCTAATGTTCTTACAGTTTGTAAGTGCGGCTACAGGTATTGCTGTATTGGTTGGTGTGCTTAATGGCCTGAAAGAAAAAACAGTCAACAACCTGGGTAACTTCTGGAGCATTTTTGTAAAAACCATCACAAGAATATTATTGCCACTTTGCATCGTAATGGCTGTTATCATGGCTTTTAGTGGCTCTCCAACCAGCTATGATGGCAAGGATACGATCACAACTTTACAGGGCGATACAGTAAATGTATCCCGCGGGCCAGCCGCTGGTTTTATTGCCATCAAACACCTGGGTACAAATGGTGGTGGATGGTTTGGTGCAAACTCTGCACACCCGTTAGAGAATCCAACTTATTTAACCAACATGGTTGAGTTAATTGCACAGATGATCATACCTATTGCAATGATATTTGCTATGGGCATTTATATACGTAAACGAAAATTTGCGAATGTCATATTTGGGATAATGACGGTCGGCATGCTGATACTGCTTGTACCAACAATGGTGGCAGAAATACACGGCAACCCGGCCATTGCTCACTTAGGTGTAGCACAGCCAACCGGTGCTATGGAAGGTAAAGAGGTACGCTTCGGCCCTGCCAGTTCAGGCTACTGGAGCATCGTAACTACTATTATCTCTACAGGTTCCGTTAACTCTATGCATGACAGCTCCATGCCTCTATCCGGCATGATGCAAATGCTTGGTATGATGATCAATGCATTTTATGGAGGCTGCGGCGTAGGTATATTAAACTATCTCATTTATATAATAGTCGCGGTGTTTATCTCCGGTCTCATGGTTGGGCGCACACCTGAGTTTATGGGGCATAAGGTGGAGGCACGTGAAATAAAAATAGCCGCACTTGTGACCTTGCTTTCGGCCTTCCTGGTCAAAGGCGGCGTTGCACTTGCAGCCTACTTCTCTGCGCATCATCCAGAAATAGCGTGGGCTGTGAAACCATCTTCCTGGCTAAACAATCCAAGCTATCACGGCTTCTCAGAAATGCTGTATGAGTTTACCTCATCCAATGCGAACAATGGTAGTGGCTTTGAAGGACTGGGTGACAACAATACATTCTGGAACGTGTCTACAGGCATCGTGCTGATACTGGCTCGCTTTATACCGATCATAGGGCCGGTTGCAATAGTGGGTTTGCTTGCAAACAAAAAATATGTTCCTGAATCTGCAGGTACATTAAGAACAGACTCCATAACATTTGGCGCTATGACGTTTGCAGTGATCTTTATTATTAATGCCTTGTCATTTTTTCCGGCATTAGTATTAGGGCCAATAGCAGAGCTGTTTAGCAGATAAAGAAGTGAATTGTGAATGGTCAGTAGTGAAGAAATAAAGTTGAAAATAAATAGCAATATGAACACAATTAACAAACAGCCTTGCGCTTTTCACCATTCACTATTGACAATTCACCATATACATTAAACTACTTATAAAATGAAGAACTCTAATAAATCTTCCATGTTTGCCAAAGAGCTGGTGTTACCAGCATTGAAGCAATCATTTGTGAAACTAAGTCCTCGTGCTATGTTTCGCAACCCTGTTATGTTCACCGTGGAAATAGGCACTGTCATTATGTTATTCGTAACAGCCTATTCCTTTAAGGTAAATGATAAGACCATTGGCAATTTCTCTTATAACCTCGCCGTGTTCATTATACTATTGCTGACGCTGCTCTTTGCCAATTTTGCGGAAGCTATTGCAGAAGCGCGTGGTAAAGCACAGGCTGATAGTCTTCGTAAAACACGTGAAGAAACACCCGCCAAGAAAGTAAGTATAGTAGGTGAAATATTTACAGACGAAATTCATATTGTTCCTTCTTCCCAACTCAAAAAAGGTGACTTGTTTGTTTGTGAAGCAGGCGATATTATCCCGATGGATGGAGAGATCATAAAAGGCCTGGCTACCATTGATGAAAGTGCTATTACAGGCGAATCTGCTCCTGTAATAAGAGAAGCGGGAGGAGATAAATCAAGCGTAACAGGTGGTACAAAGGTACTGTCTGACAAAATAAAAGTGCGTGTAACAACCGACCCGGGCGAAAGCTTTCTTGACAAGATGATCGCACTGGTAGAGGGTGCAAGCCGCCAGAAAACACCAAACGAGATCGCACTAACAATCCTGCTGGCAAGCTTTACCATCATCTTTGTGATTGTATGCGTAACACTGAAACCATTTGCAGATTATGCTAATACAACTATCAGCATAGCTGCATTCATTTCGTTATTCGTTTGCCTCATTCCAACGACTATCGGTGGTTTACTTAGCGCAATTGGCATTGCAGGTATGGACCGTGCATTGCGTGCGAATGTAATTACCAAGAGTGGTAAAGCTGTAGAAACAGCGGGTGACGTAGATACATTGCTGCTGGACAAAACTGGCACGATCACCATAGGTAACCGTAAGGCTACTAACTTCTACCCTGCTAATGGTATAGATAAAAAAGTATTCATTAAAGCGTGCGTGCTGGCATCACTGGCAGATGAAACACCAGAGGGGAAATCAATCATTGAACTTGCTAACCTCAATGTGAACAGCTTTAATACAACTGGCGCACGCTTTATTGAATTTACTGCGGAAACAAGAAGTAGTGGTATAGATATGCCTTCTGGCCTGAAGATCCGCAAAGGTGCATTCGATGCTATTCGCAACATAGCTATTAAGGCAGGCAACAATTTTCCAAAAGAGACAGAGGAACAGGTAAGATCTATTTCATCTAACGGAGGCACACCGCTGGTGGTAAGCCAAAACCAGGAAGTGCTGGGTGTAATAGAACTGCAGGATATTATTAAGCCCGGCATACAGGAACGTTTCGCACGTCTGCGCAAGATGGGCGTAAAAACAGTAATGGTAACAGGCGACAATCCGTTAACCGCAAAATACATTGCAGAAAAAGCTGGTGTAGATGATTTTATCGCGGAAGCAAAACCGGAAGATAAAATGAACTACATAAAGAAGGAACAGGTAAGTGGCAAGTTGGTTGCCATGATGGGGGATGGCACCAACGACGCTCCTGCCCTTGCGCAAGCGGATGTGGGCGTGGCTATGAATAGCGGCACACAAGCAGCTAAAGAAGCAGGTAACATGGTGGACCTGGACAATGATCCAACTAAACTAATTGAAATAGTAGAGATAGGTAAGCAACTGCTGATCACACGCGGCACAATCACTACTTTTTCTATTGCTAACGACGTAGCTAAATATTTTGCTATTGTACCAGCATTGTTCATCAGCTCCATTCCGGCATTACAGGCATTAAACATTATGCACTTGCAAAGTCCGCAAAGCGCAATTTTATCTGCCGTTATTTTCAACGCGATCATTATCCCATTACTAATACCGCTTTCATTGAAAGGTGTTGCATACAAACCGATCGGTGCAAGTGCGTTACTTAGAAGAAACTTATTGATCTATGGTTTGGGAGGTGTGATCGCTCCGTTCATAGGCATTAAACTGATCGATATGATACTGGCATTGTTTATTTAAAAAATTTACACCGATTACAATAAACCTGACAGGTCTTTTAAAAACCATTTTATAGAATAATCATAATAAGACCTGTCAGGTTTCGAAAGGCATTTAGCTACTTTAAAAATATTTAAAATGAAAAAGCATATTCTTCCTGCATTAAAGCTGACCGTGGTCATGATCATTCTCCTCGCTGTTATTTATCCTTTGGCAATCGCTGCAGTAGGTAAGTTAACGCCGGGCAAGGGAAAGGGTGAAACTATTTCTGTAAATGGTAAAGTAGTTGGCTATGCAAACATTGGTCAAAATTTTACGCAGGACAAATACTTCTGGGGCAGGCCATCTGCTATAGGTTATAACGCTTCCGGTTCCGGCGGATCTAACAAAGGCCCTAACAACCCGGAATACCTGAAGCTGGTACAAGATAGAATTGACAGCTTCCTAGTACATAATCCTTCTGTAAAAAAAGAAGACATCCCGGCAGAGTTAGTAACAGCTTCCGGTAGTGGCCTCGATCCGGATCTGTCACCAGCAGCAGTAAGAATACAGGTAAAACGTGTGGCTGCTATCCGCCATTTAGATGAAGCAACAATAAACGCATTAGTAGATGCGTATGTGCAGAAACCATTACTCGGGTTGTTTGGCCCTGCAAAAGTAAATGTATTGAAACTGAATGTGGCGCTGGATGAATTGCATTAAGGGTATTCTGAATAAACCTTACGGGTTTATAAAATGAAATCTACAAGATTAAAAAACGGACATGAAAAAACAATTGATTGCAATAACCACTCTTTTTACATCGTATAATATTTGTGCGCAGGACAGTACAGAAAAAAACAAACTGGCCATAAGCGGCTATGCAGAACTGTATTACAGTTATGATTTCAACAGGCCGCAAAACAATACAAAACCTTCTTTCATTTATAACTATAACCGTAATAATGAGGTAGCAGTAAATTTCGCTGTGTTGAAAGCTTCTTATAATGAAGAACGCATACGTGCTACTATTGCAATAGCTGCGGGAACGTATGTAAATGCAAACTATAGCTCGGAGCCAGGTGTACTCAAAAATTTATATGAAGTCAATGCAGGCATTAAACTCTCACGCAAAAGCAATCTATGGATCGATGCAGGTATATTCGGTTCACACCTGGGCTGGGAAAGTGCCATTGGTAAGGATAACTGGACGTTAACCCGGAGTCTTGCAGCGGAAAATTCACCCTATTTTGAAGCAGGTGCAAAACTGAGTTACACTACAGCTAACGATAAATGGTTTTTGAGTGCATTAATATTGAATGGATGGCAGCGTATTCAGCGTGTGGATGGTAATACCACGCCTGCATTTGGCACACAGGTAACGTACAAACCCAATGCAAACGTGCTACTTAACTACAGCACTTATGTCGGCAATGATAAACCTGACAGTGTAAGACAGATGCGCTATTTCAACAATATATATGGCGTATTTCAGTTCGGCAAACATTTCACCTCACTCGTTGGTTTTGATTATGGATTAGAACAACAACAAAAAGGCAGCACCAGGATGAATAGCTGGTATACGCCAACTGTATTATTGAAATATATACCGGATAGTAAAAATGCAATAGCAATAAGAGGAGAATATTATTCAGACCCTGAAGGTGTTATTGTCTCAACCGGAACCCAAAATGGTTTTAAAACAATCGGATGGAGCATAAAATATGACAGGCAGGTGATGAAGAATGGAATATGGCGCACAGAGATAAGGCAATTACATAGCAAGGATTATATTTTCAATAAACAGGTGGATCAATTTTCAAACAACAATTTGTTTATAACTACGTCTATGGCTGTCGCTTTTTGATATATAAAATCAAATTTGAATGAATGATAATCCAAATGATGCGCATCATTTTCTCGACCTGATCAAACAATCACGGCGGGGAAAATTTAAGATATACGTTGGCATGAGTGCCGGTGTAGGCAAGTCATATCGCATGTTGCAGGAAGCACATGCGTTATTGCGTAGTGGCATAGATGTAACGATCGGCTATATAGAAACGCACGGCAGAGCAGAAACGCACGCATTACTGGAGGGATTGCCAGTTATCCCCAGGCGAAAATTGTTTTATAAGGGGAAGGAACTGGAGGAAATGGATGTGCAGGCTATTTTAAACCTGCGCCCGGAAATAGTGATTGTAGATGAGTTGGCCCATACAAATATTGAAGGAAGCAAAAACGAAAAGCGTTGGCACGATGTGGAGGAAATACTAAATGCTGGCATTAATGTAATCAGCGCCGTAAACATTCAGCATATAGAGAGTCTGAATGAGGATATAAAAGATATTACCGGTATTTCTGTAAGTGAGCGTGTTCCCGACAATGTGCTAAGGCAAGCCGATGAGGTGGTGAATATAGACCTGACTGCAGATGAACTGATCAGGCGATTGAAGGAAGGAAAAATATATGCGAAGGAAAAGGTAGCAACCGCTTTGCAAAACTTTTTCCAGCCGGAAAAAATACTTCAGCTACGTGAGCTGGCGTTGAAGGAAGTGGCCTCACAAGTAGAGCGCAAGATAGATACAGAAATACCACGCAATGTACAGGCGCGTGCAGAAAGACTGATGTGCTGCATTAGCAGTAATCACGAAATGGCGAAAATGGTGATCAGGAAAACGGCGCGGCTTGCAACATATTACAATGCAAAATGGTTTGTATTGTATGTACAAACGCCGAAAGAGGAAATGGATAAGATAGGGTTGGCTATGCAACGGCATTTAATTAATAATTTTAAACTGGCTACCGAAATGGGCGCAGAAGTATTGCGTGTAAAAAACAGCAATGTGGCCCATGGTATTATGGAGGCGGCTGAGGCAAATAAGATAACTACATTGTGTATTGGCAAACCGCATTTAACTTTGGCTAACATTATTATCCGTACGGCTATTTTCAACCAGTTGCTTAAAAAAATAAGCGCTTCAAATATTGATCTTGTAATATTATCGTAATGGGTGTTCGTTTAAAAACAAAATTGACGTTAGGGCTTGCATTTCTGTTTGTGGTCATACTTGCTTTTGGCATATTGGGTATCTTTTATATCAACAGGTTAAGCAATGATTCAAAACTGATCATCAAGGACAATCACTTATCCCTGGTCTACTGTAACGCTATGCTGAAGGCACTGGAGGAATTACCAACAGACAGCCCGGCAATACAAACACTAAAGGAAAACCTGGCGTTGCAGGAAAAAAATGTTACAGAACCCGGCGAGCAGTTAGCCACACAAGGTTTGGACGGATATGTAGCTGCACTACAGAAAAATCCACATGACTCGCTTGCTTATAAAAATATACGCCTTGCTATTTACCAGGTACAGGAGCTGAACCAGATAGCCATTGCAAACAAAAATAAGATAGCGGAGCACACGGCAGAGCGGGCAAACTTCTGGCTTACCGTTATTGTTACCATCCTGACGATTGTTGCTTTTACATTTATAGTAAACTTCCCGGGTATTATATCCAGCCCTATCAAGGCACTCTCCGATGGTATAGAAGAGATCGCCAATAAAAATTATAGTAAGCGCATTTACCTGAAACAGGATGATGAATTTGGCGAGTTGGCCGACACGTTTAACTACATGGCCGAGCGGCTGGATGAATATGAGCATAGCAACCTGTCCCGAATCATGTTTGAAAAGAGCCGTATAGAGGCCATCATTAACCAGATGAAAGATGGGATACTGGGATTTGATGAGAAGGGAAATGTGTTATTCATTAATGTTGTCTGCGAAAATCTGCTGGGGCTAAATGAGGAAGAGATTATTGGTAAGTACAATGCAGATGTGGCAGTAAACAATGACCTGATGCGCACACTGCTACAGGACAAGGATAAGAAGGAATTAAAGATCTATGCTGATGGCAAAGAAAGTTTTTTCAATAAAGAATCGATCATTGTAAAGAATGATGCGCAAATGATCGGTGAAGTAATTGTACTGCGCAACATTACACCATTCCATGAGCTGGACGAGGCCAAAACAAATTTTATAGCAACAGTATCGCACGAGTTGAAAACACCGATGGCTTCTATAAAAATGAGTCTCCAATTACTAAAGGATAATCGCGTGGGCACACTTAGTGCAGATCAGCAGGAGCTGATCCGGGGTATAGATGACGACATAGAACGTTTACTGAAGATAACAGGTGAATTGTTGAATATGTCGCAGGCAGAAACAGGCAACATTCAGTTAAAACTACAAACAGCCGAGCCTACACAGATTGTAGATGCTGCATTACAGGCGGTACAAACACAGGCGACAGTAAGAAATATACACCTGACTAAAGATATTGCCGAGGGGTTACCGTCTATACAGGCTGACATTGAAAAAACATCGTGGGTACTGATCAACTTATTATCTAATGCACTTAAATATTCAGCGGAAAGCAGCGAGGTAAATATTCGTGTTGCACGGCACGACAAGGAGGTTGTGTTTTCCATTACGGACAGCGGACGCGGCATAGAAGAGAAATATGTCACCCGTGTATTTGACCGGTACTTCAAAGTACCCGGCAGCATAGAACGGTCGGGAACTGGTTTGGGCCTCGCTATATCAAGAGAATTTATCGAAGCGCAGGGCGGCCGTATCTGGGTAAACTCTGTGTATGGACAAGGAAGTATATTTAGTGTAGCATTTCCGGTTTAGAATATTGAGCAAGGAATTTCGAACAAAGAAGTAAAGAAAATGTTCAATGCTCAATATTCAACGCTCATTTGAAAATTGTTCATTGTATGTTGAGCATTGAAAATTATTCTTCCTTGGAAATTCCTTGTTCCTTGTTCAATATTCTACACCTGCACCAGCCCGTTTCGTATTGCATACAGCACCAGGCCTACACGGGATGTAGTGCTTAATTTTTCAAACAAATTACTTCTCAATGCTTCTACCGCACGTGGCGTTATTTGCATAGATTCAGCTATTTCTTTATAAGATTGTTCGGAACAACAGTGTTTTAAAAATTCGATTTCTTTATCGCTTAAAGAGATTACATCAGCCTCATCATCTTCTGTTTTATTAATAAAGTGTACCAGCTTGCCCGTTACCAGTTCATTCAGGCAAAACCCTTTATGCGCTACATCGTAGAGTGCAGAGCGTAGCACATCTGGTCTACTGTCTTTCAGTATATAACCTTTTGCGCCATTGCGCAGCATGCGTATGATCGCCGTATCATTATCCATCATGGACAAGACCAGAATTTTCACTCCCGGGTGATTATTCTTTAACCATTTTGCCGTCTCATAGCCATCCATTTCAGGCATAGTAATATCTAGCAGTACCATATCCGGCACACCAAAGGCAGCTATCTGTTCAATAAAGTGTTTGCCATTGTCTGCTTCAAACACAACATTATAATCACCAAAACCTTTGATCACTGACGCCAGGCCACTTCTTAGTAATGCATGGTCGTCAACTAATGCAATATTTATCATAGAGTAAAAATATTTGAGGTTGATTGTACTGAAATGGTTACAGTTGTTCCCTTACCGGCAGTAGAGCGTATCTGCACATCTCCTTTGATCAGTTTTGCCCTCTGTCGCATGTTTTTTAAGCCTATTCCTGTTTTTTTATCGTCCAATGCCAGGATATCGAATCCTACACCATTGTCTGCCACTTTAATATTCGTTTTACCATTGTCTTCGCTATCAATTGTTACATTTATTGCAGAGGCTTTGGCATGCTTCAGTGTATTATTCAGTATTTCCTGGAACATCCTGAACACAACTATCACCTGCTCACCGGATAGGTCCAGTGCATCTTGTTCACACGCGAAAGTAGTTTTAATACCAACAGATTTTTCAACGATGTTCAGTTCATGTTCAATAGCTGCTATTAAACCAATATCCGTAATCTTTTCACCATGCAGGCTTTTACTCAGATCGCGTAAGTCTGCAATGGCTTTGGTCAACAGATTTTCCGTCACGCCGATTTTTTCTTCGAGGTTAGCACCAGAAATTGTGTTTAGATTGAGTTTAGCCAGGCTAAGTGCTTGCCCGATGTTATCGTGGATCTCCTGGCTGATATTGCGAAAGGTCTGTTCCTGTATTTCCAGTTGGGATTGGAGAATAGTCTGGTCGTATTGCACCTTCAGGTCAGTCATTTCCTTCTGATGCAAAATTCTACGTTTGTGCAACTGTATGATTAACAGGTAAAAAAAGAAAAGAAAGAATACCAGTATTGCACAACCGAATATTATTACTGTGTCTGTGTATAAGGGCGCCTGTAACATAATAATCCTATACAAATCATTGCGAATTTAATGATAATTGCTACCATATATACTTTAGTAATATTAGCCGCCTCAGTCATTAAATTATGTGAAACAAAATATTTATAGGATATGGCTACCAAAAAACTGATAGAGCAGTAAACAAGAAAGGCACTTACATACCAAAAAGAAGGTAAGTCCTGGAAGTGTAAGATTGCGTCGGATTTGGAAAGAGATAAAAGATAATACATGGCATATACCATGATGATCAGGTAACATACGCCCGATGCAATGCTGTTAAATACATAGTAAGGCTCCCAAAAGATCTCATCTACTATGCAAAACATCACTCCCAAAACACTTATTAATACAAATTGCCAGGAGAATGATTTTTTTGTTGAGGCTTTTGCGATGATATATGTAGCAAAACATAAATCTATGGCTGTAAACACATGATATATATATAAATTGTTAATGCTTTTTGATCCCAAATAATTGGAATAGGTAAAAAGCAGCACATTTAATATCAAATAGTAGAATAGCACAAGTTCTTTCCTGCCTATCCTGTTCCATAGACATAGGTACAATAATAAGGTTAGCAACGGCATATAAGCATCACTCCGCCACAACAAAAAATCAATCATTTAAATGCTCTGATTAAGGATTTAAAATATTAGTTGCTCCACATATTGCCGGGCATGGAGCTGGTTCTTCCGGGTCTTCGCTTGGAGGAATGGTTGGATCTGCAGGCTGAAAATCTGTCGCTGCAGCCATTAACATTGCACCAGCCTTTTTTGCCTGAGGCACATTATAGTCATTAAAAATTCCTGCGGCGTCTTTGGTACAGCCAACAGCAACCAGTGTCATTTGTTTTTTTCCTTTTTTGTCCTTTTTCTGGCCAAAATAGAAGCGAATACCATCCAGCTTTTTACCATTGCAAGTCAGCATTTTTTCTAGCTGCTCTCTTGTAAAAGTGTACGCTCTTGGAGCATCCGGCGTGTCTTTGATTGTTTCCAGGAAAGCCGCAACTTCAGTTTGCTTCTCTTTCCACTTAGGGCTAAGACTCATAATAGATATTTTATGGTTATTAAGTTGTTAGGCTCCAATTTATGGCAAATAACGGATTAGCCCGGCTAATTTTTTCCTGAAAAACAGCAGCCTGTTTTGTGATTTTTCACATCCATTTTCATAAAGCATTCATACATAACGAAGGTTAATAACTTACAAACATTAATTTTGCTTATTACAAAGAAAATAAAAACACACTGTCTTCGACCATGAGTAAGTTAAGCAGGCTGGCAGAAACGCTTATCGGTTCAGAAATAGTACGCTTAGGCAACGAAATTAATGACCGTATAAGAAAGGGAGAAAAAATTTACAATTACACGATTGGTGATTTTGATCCGTCCATCTTCCCTATCCCCAAAGAACTGGAAGAGTTAATTATTGAATCGTATAAAGAACACAACACAAACTATCCGCCTGGCGATGGTGTGTTAGAGTTACGCGTGGCCGTAACAAAGTTTATAAAAGAGTGGGAAGGTATAGACTACGATACCAACGAGGTATTGATAGCAGCAGGCGGCAGACCGCTTATCTATACTGTTTTTAAAACCATAGTAGACAAAGGCGATAAGGTGATCTATGCTGTTCCTTCATGGAACAACAACCACTATGTACACTTAAATGAAGGAGAGCATTGTGTAATAGAGGCTACTCCGGAAAACAACTTTATGCCTACGGCTGCGGAAATAGCGCCGCATGTGAAAGGCGCAAGCCTTATCTGCCTGTGTACACCACAGAACCCTACCGGTACAACATTGCCGGAAGCAGAACTTGCTAAAATATGTGACCTGATCCTGGCAGAGAACAAAAGCAGGGGTGAGAATGAAAAGAAATTATACCTGATGTACGACCAGATGTACTGGACGCTGACATACGGTTCTACCAAACATTATAATCCTATTTCGCTAAGGCCGGAGATGAAACCATACACCATTTTTGTAGATGGCTTATCAAAAGCGTTTGCAGCAACAGGTGTGCGCATTGGCTGGTCTCTGGGTCCTGCAAACATCATAGGTAAGATGAAAGCATTGCTTAGTCACCTGGGTGCATGGGCGCCAATGGCAGAGCAAAAGGCACTGGCAAAATACCTGGATCAAAAAGAAGCGATCGAAAAATATCTCTATAGCTATAAGAAAGAACTGGAAGAACGCCTGCAAAAGATCTATGACAATTTTATTGTCCTGAAAGAGAAAGGTTATGCGGTAGATGCAATAGCGCCACAGGCAGCTATTTATTTAACGATAAAACTAGATTTAACAGGTAAAACAGCAGACGGCAAAAAACTGGAGACACAATCAGATGTTACGCAATATATTTTAGATAAAGCGAAGCTGGCTGTGGTACCTTTTTATGCATTTGGAGCAGATAAAAATTCTTCCTGGTATCGCCTGAGTGTTGGTACTTGTAAGAAGGAAGAAATACCAGAAGTATTTATGCATTTGGAAGAGGCGCTGAAAGCATTGAAATAAATATTTCAGACGTTTGGTAGTTTCAAAATTTCATTGAATGTGATATATATAAAAAGGTGGGTCTGAAAATTGACCCACCTTTTTATATTAAATTATGTGTAACAAAACTTTGAAGTTTCTGAAACTAATTTTTATTGTTGATAAAGACAAAAGGCTTTAATGCACCTGCCCTTATGGTTCGTATTATCTGGTGTTGCTTTTTAATAATTCTGCACCGGTTCACATCAATGACTTCATTGGCAATACAAAAAGCATTTTCATTTTCAACATGGTATAGCAATTTATTCAGCAATTCAACTTCTTGTTCCAGTTGTCGCTGATTGTTCTTTGCTAACACCAGTAAATCTCTGTTTGGGGTTTGCATATGCTAACAGGTTTTACTTAAAAAAAATACTGAAGCAATTATGGACCCAGGTAAGGTACGATCTCTTCTTCCTGAAAGGCAATCATCCGTTTTAACCAACTATTCCTCTTCTTGCAGGGCAGCCACACTTGCTCTTATTTGACTTTCCAAATATGCAGGATGTAAATACCATACTAATTATTAGCAAGAAAAGAACATATTGATATAACTTTCGGCTCATAATTTATTACTTGTAAGTTAATTAAAAATTGCGTTATTATTAATTCAAATTTTTCTCTGGGCAAAAAAAATAACATACCGACTATCCTGCTGTCTCCGTTGGATTGGGGGCTAGGCCACACGACCCGTTGTATTGCCTTGATCAAACAATTTGAAACTCAGGGCTGCAAGGTAATTGTTGCTGCGGAAGGCGCCTCATCTTATTTATTATCAAATGAGTTTCCGAACGTAACGATATTACCGTTGCGTGGCTACCGCATCCGGTACACAAAGTATAAACGCTTTTTTGCTGTAAAAATTTTGCTACAAATTCCGCAAATATTGGCGGCAATCCGGCGCGAGCATCAATGGTTGCAAAAGGCTATAATTGAGCATGATGTAGACCTTGTTATTTCTGACAACCGTTTTGGTTTCTGGTCGCCCAAAACCCCCTCTGTTTTCATTACACACCAGTTAGCAATAGAAGCCCCGTTTAGTTGGTTGAAAAAAATTATTCAACGTATTAACTACAAACATATCGGACATTTTACCGAATGCTGGGTTCCGGATTTTCAGGGCAGTTTAAATATTGCCGGAGACCTCTCACATCCGGCGAAGCTTCCGGGAGTTCCAACAAACTATATAGGGCCACTCTCCCGTTTTGAAAAAAGACAGAGTGACCCTTTTTTGTACAAATGGCTTTTTGTGCTTTCAGGCCCTGAGCCTCAAAGAAGTTTGCTCGAAGCTAAGATCCTTACACTCATTTCCTCACTGGAGGGCAACATTTTACTGGTACGCGCCAAACCCGGAAGTACTGAGCGCATAGCTACTTCAGAAAATTGTACTGTAAAAAACCATCTTTCTAATAGCGAAATGGAAGCAGCTTTTTCGGCTAGTCAATTTATTGTAAGCAGAGCAGGCTATACAACAGTAATGGAGTTGCTTACATTGGGGAAAAAATCGGTGCTGATACCAACGCCGGGACAAACAGAACAGGAGTACTTAGCCAAAAGACTGTTTGAGCAGCAGTGGTGTTATACCTGTGGGCAGGATGATGATATTTCAAGTGCGTTACAGATGGCAACTACATTTAACTATAGGCTACCTACTATTCCTTCTTCCAGTATAGCACAAACAGTTGTAGCAGCTTTGCAATTAATTCCGAAAAAGGGGTAATTATTGTATTGCTTTAGGATAGTCGAAGAAGGATAATTTTTTATTTGCAATCTTAAAATCCTTCCAGCTACCGGCATCTACAGTTATTCCGATAATACCACATGTCGGCATGTCGTCCAGCCTTACAATTTCAAGATCATTAATAAACTCTGTAATGCCAGGATTATGAGAGAAGACGGCAATTGTATTGCATGCATCATCTGCATGTTGTATCACGTTGTAGAAAACAGGAATACCAGCGTGGTATAGTTCAGGCTTTTGTATAATAGCACCGGCAGAAATATTGTATGCTTTTGCAAAAAAAATTGCAGTCGTTAAAGCCCTGTTAGCCGGGCTGGAAATAAATGCATCGATGGTAACATTTTTATCTATCAGGCGTTTTGCCATTGCAGGCGCATCCTTGTTGCCGCGATCATTAAGGGGGCGGTCAAAATCGCGTTGTGCAGCATCATTCCAACTGCTTTTTGCATGTCTGATAAGCAGGAGCAATTTTTCATGCTTCCCGCCGGCAGCATCTGTTGATGCTGCGTCATATAGTACGGATGTTTTCACTTCTACAGGTTTTTAGCACGTATGATGGTTACATGCGAACGTTTCTTTTCATTTGCCAGTCGGTCTGTACCTCATCACCTAACACAAATGCCTGTTCTCCAAATTTTTCAAAACCCCATTTTTTATAAAATTCTATGGCCTTGTTATTCTGTTCCCAAACGCTAAGCCACACAATATCTTTACGTAACTGTCTTGCTGTATCCACACAAGCCTGCATCAGCTCACTGCCAATGCCTTTACCTATTGCAGTTGCGGTTGCATATATGCGTGCAATCTCTATTGCACTTTCATCACCCAGCTCTTCCGGTTTGTTATCACGCAAGCGCACATAACCTACCAGTTCGTTTTCTGCATAGGCCATCAGGAAAGTATTCCCATCAGTCCCTACTTCTTCTATTATGGCTTCTTTTGTAAACTGCTCGTTCAAAAATTTTTGCATGTTTTCCGGCGTATTCTGATCTGCAAACGCCTCTACAAAAGTTTGACGGCTTATATCGGCAATTAGTTCTGCATCATCTGCAGTAGCATAGCAAATGTTTATTTCCATGAGCTTAAATTAATATAAAATCACGAGAAAAATATTTCCACAGAGGGAAAAATAAAATTCAAAAAACAATGTTACTACTTTGATGAAAGGGTAGGCAAAGGCTAGGCTACTACAAAAGAAATGTGCAGGTCACTTATTGCGACCTGCACATTATTTTATTTTTTCTCACGGAGCAATCCGTGATATGGTCTTAATAACCTCTTACGTTTTTACCAGACATGTAATTGATAAAAGCCTTGTTTACTACCCGGTTTCCACCTGGCGTAGGATAGTTACCTGTAAAATACCAGTCACCGGTATTCGTAGGGCAGCTATCATGCAGGTCTTCTATTGTTTGGTAAATAACCTGTACCGGAATTGCAAAATCTGCCGGCGTGATCAACTGCGCAATTTTATCGGAAATCTCTTCCGTAGTAAAAGGTTTGTAAATATTGCGCACCAGGTTTTCTGTGTGCAGTGTATTTGTACGTTGCAACTCTTTGATCTGCTCTAAAGTATCTGTCAGTACATACTCCATATTCCTTTCTTTCAGCAATGCAATTGCTGCGCGGAATGCAATGAAGTCACCAAGTTTACTCATATCAATACCGTAGCAATCCGGGTAACGTATCTGCGGCGCAGAAGATACCACAATGATCTTTTTTGGTTGCAAGCGTCCCAGCATGCGGACGATACTTTCTTTTAGCGTAGTACCACGCACAATGGAATCGTCAATTACAACCAGGGTATCTTCATTCTTTGTAACAGTACCGTAAGTAATATCATATACGTGCTCCACCATTTCATTACGGCTTGAGTCTTCTGTAATGAAGGTGCGCAGTTTAACGTCTTTGATCGCAATTTTTTCCTGGCGTATCTTACGGGTGATCATTTCCTGCAACTTGTCTTCCGTAAAATCTTTACCCCAGCTCATGATGCGTTGTATTTTGATCTGGTTCAGATAGTCTTCCATACCTTTTACCAGGCCATAAAAAGCAACTTCTGCTGTATTCGGGATATAAGAGAAAATAGTGTGTTTTAAGTCGTAGTTAATATCGCCTAATACACGCTGGCTAAGATGGTAACCAAGTGCAATACGTTCGCGATAAATTTTTTCGTCGCTGCCGCGGCTGAAATAGATGCGTTCAAAACTACATGCACGGCGCTCTTTCGGTTCAATGATCTGTTCTATCTTGTAGCCACCATTCTCATCTACCAGTAAAGCTGTTCCCGGCATCAATTCCAGTACTTCGTTTTCACCTACATTAAATGCAGTTCTGATAGCTGCTCTTTCACTTGCCGCAACAATCACTTCATCATTAATATAGTAATAAGCCGGGCGAATGCCATGCGCATCGCGCATTACAAAGCTTTTTCCATTACCTACCAAGCCTCCGATGGTATAACCACCGTCAAACAATGGAGTGGCTTTTTTCAGCACTTCGGTCGTGTCTGCATTGTTTGGACTCTTGTCATCTTCTTTCGCAAGAAAGTGATGTATGACTTCCATCATCGCCGCAAGATCACTTTGTTTCTGAAACTCTCCCGGATCAATATTGATCAGGTCAAACAGTTCTTCTGTATTTACGAGGTTGAAGTTACCAGCAAGTGCAAGATTTTTTCCCGGAACCAGGTCTCTTTTAATGAAAGGGTGGCAAAACTCTACATTGTTTTTGCCTTGTGTTCCGTAGCGCAGGTGTCCAAGCAATAATTCCCCGAGAAAGGGAAGGTGGCCTTTCATAAGGCCTGGATGTTTTTTGATGTCGGGCTGGTATTTTTCCAGCTCCTGCACCTCTTGTCCCAGTTTGTAAAAGATATCTGCAATTGGTTGCGGTGCATTGCTCCTGGTCCTGTACAAGTACGGGGAACCAGGTTCTATATTCAATTTCACTGATGCCATCCCCGCTCCATCCTGTCCACGGTTGTGTTGCTTCTCCATGATCAGGTACAGTTTATTGATACCGTACATGACCGTTCCATACTGTTGCAAATAATACGAGAAAGGCTTTCTTAGGCGAATGTAGGCCAGGCCACATTCATGTTTTATTTCGTCGCTCATGGTTATTTGAAAAGGAAGTCGCAAAGTTACGAGCATGCTACCTAATCTCAACGTTAATTGACAAAAAGTTTCATTAAACCCGCAAAACAATGCAGTACAATCTGTTCTACACGTTTTTAATTCAACGCGGTTTTCATCTCCGGCTTTAAACTCTCTGATAACCAAAGAAACTCCCGCAGAAAAACATTTACATTATCAGCAAATGTCTCGTCTATCAATTCACCTTCAGCATTAAACTTTTTGTCTACAAAAGGAACCACTAACATGTGCGGAGAGGCAATACCAAACAGTGCGTTGATTAACAGTTGCATTTGTTGTGTAGCGCGCATACCGCCCATCGGGCCTGTTGAAGCGGTTACTATTCCAAACGACTTCCTTGTTTGTTTAGGAAAATGGTCAAGTAAATTTTTCAATGCGGGTGTATAGCTGCCATTAAACTCCGGCGTAACTAAAATAAAGGCATCGGCTTCAAACATACGTTTCGCCAATGGCTTCAGATCTTCCGGGGTTTTATCTACAGTACGGAAAACCTCTTGCAAGTGCGGAAAATGATAATCGCGCACATCTAATAATCCTACAGAATGACTGGTATTAGCTGACAACGTCTTCTGTAAAAAGGAAGCTACCCTGGTTGTCACACTTTCCTTACGTGGGCTTCCTGATATGATCTCAATATTCATAGTATATAGGTTAAAAAAGCAAAAATAACCGCCTGACACCGATAAGTTTCCATTCCCACAAAGGTTTTTCCTTTACCGTAAACCGGATGGCTCCGGCTATCACTCTTAAGGCCAGGCGGTTATAACCAGGATTAAGCCTGTTTAATCATTTGCACATTCAACTGCAGTTTTACTTCATCACTCAACATAATACCACCAGCTTCAGTAACTGCGCTCCAGTTCAGACCAAAATCCTTACGGTTTATTTTGCCATTTATTTCAAAGCCTGCTTTTGTTTGTCCCCATGGGTCAACAGCAGAACCTGCATAATTAACATCAAGCGTTACAGGTTTGCTTACACCACGGATAGTCAGTGTGCCTGCTACTTTGTAGTCTTCGTCATTTACTTTTTTTACTTCTGTAGAAGTAAATTCAATTTTTGGAAATTTATCCGCAGCAAAGAAGTCATCCCCTTTAAGATGTCCGTCTCTTTGTTCGTTATTAGTAGTAATGCTGTCCACATCAGCGTCAAAGCTGATCTTGGCATCTGTAAAATCATCTTTATCAGTTGTAAGTGTAGCATCATATTTTGTGAAGCTACCTGTAACATTTGTGATCATCAGGTGTTTTACCTTGAAGTTGATCTCAGAGTGTGCTGCGTCAATTTTGTAAGTTGCCATAATTGTATTTTTTGTAATTTATTATTTAGGTTTAAAAAGCTGCTTTTAACATTGGTACTTCTATAAACAGTACTTCTGCGTTGGAATCTGCACTAATTTTTACTGCCTGTGTTTCTGTAATGCCCAAGCCATCACGTTTGTTTAGTTTCTGGCCATCTACGGTTACCTCTCCTTCTATTACAAAGAGATATACGCCATCGCCTTCTTTTTTCAGGTTGTAAGTAGCTTCGCTTCCTTTATCCAGGTTGCCCAAAGAGAACCATGCGTCCTGGTTAATCCATACAGCGCTGCTGTCATCCGGAGCTACCACAGTTTGTATTTTGTTTTGCCTGTCCGCCGGCTCAAATGTTTTCTGCTCATAACGTGGTTCTATATCCTGTTGTTTAGGAAAAACCCATATCTGCAAAAATTTTACCTCTTTGTCCTTATTCGCATTCATTTCGCTGTGCGTAAGACCAGAACCTGCGCTCATGATCTGCACATCGTTCTGACGTATGATCTTGTCCCTTCCGGTACTGTCTTTATGGGCCAGGTCTCCATGTAATGGTATGGATACTATTTCCATATTATCATGCGGGTGCTGACCAAAACCGTAACCAGCTTTTACAGTATCATCGTTCAGAACGCGTAATGCACCAAAATGCATTTTTTCAGGATTGTAATACTGCGCAAAACTGAATGAATGATAACTATCCAGCCAGCCATGATTTGCATGACCTCTTTCGTTGGCTTTATGCAAAATCGTTTTCATATATAAATTCTCCTTTTGAGTTTTAATTTAGATGTATGTACATCTATTATTGTAAATTTTTTTATTCCTTGCGGAACTTATCCAACAATGTATTTAAAACAGTTAGCTCTTCATCTTCCAATCCACACATATCCGTGTTTGCACTTTCTACAATTACATTTACTGTTTCCAGCATATTTATACCAGCTTGTGTAAGTGTAATTACTGTTTCCCGTTTATCAATTGTTGAGGTACCACGCTTCACCAGTTTCTTTACTTCCAATCTGTCTATAATCCTTGGTACATTTGAGCTTCGCTCGATCATTCTTCCCGCTATATCACGTACACACATTTGTTCAGGATGCTTCCCTTTTAGTATTCTTAATACATTAAACTGTTCGGGAGTTAAGCCATACGCCTTCAATGTATCACTTACCTTGCACCTTACGTGATAAGCAGTGTGTAAAATATTTATCACCGCTTTACTTTTTAAGTTTGCAATTGTTTGTGTTTGTATAGCCTTTTCGATATTCACAATACAAATATATGTATATACATGTAATTTTCCAAGGGTATTTCCTTAAAAATTTGCCAAAACCAAATCTAGTGATTCTTTTCAATAAAGCAAAACGCCTCAAGTATTTCTACCTGAGGCGTTTATATCATTTTCGGGACTCTTATTTATTATTTTTAGCCGCTGCACTTAGCCATTCTGTAATGTTGGTGCATGCGGAGAAATCGCTGTCTACGTTGATATAGTAGCTTGGCAGATGCTCTGCAAACCACTTATGCATGGCAGCTTGTTTCTTTTCTTCTAACGCACGTTTTGAAACTTTATCGTAGTCGTCTTTCAGGTTTTCCCTATGTGGCTCTGTTTTGCTACGCAGGTAAACAAGGCGTACTACTTTTCTCCCACGTTCGTCTGTATATAACTGAGGTGCGGATACCTCGCCTATTTTCAATGTCTTCAATGTTTTTTCAACCAGGTCTTTATCCAGTTGGTCTATCGTTACAAATGAAGATCCATCTGGTGCAGATATGGCGCCGGCATTGAACTTGGCGTTATCATCTTCGCTGAATTTGATTGCTTCACCAAACGTTAGCGTTCCTGCTACTATTTTTGCACGAATGCTATCCAGTTTGGTTTTTGCATCATTGATCTCACCTTCTGTCACAGGAGGAATGCGTAAGATGTGTCTTACAACTGCATCATCGCCACTGCGGCTAACCATTTGTATAATGTGAAGGCCAAATTTTGATTTAACAACGTTGGATACTTGTCCTTCTTTTAACCTGAAGGCTGCTGCCAGGAAGGCCGGGTCCCAAACACCTTTATCATTTCTATTCAGCGTATATTGTCCACCAGTTTCACGGCTACCCGGATCATCCGTATAAAGCCTTACTAATTCTTCAAATTTCTTTGTACCTGCTTCCACTTGTCTTTTCCAGTCGTATAGCTGCTTGGTTACATATTCCTCTACTTCCCTGTTCGGCTTAGGATAAGCAACTATCTGGCTTAGTTCCATTTCACTTTCGTAAAACGGTAAACTGTCTTTTGGTATTTTGTCAAAGTAAGCACGAACTTCTACCGGCGTTATTTTGATATTTTCCAATATCTTACCACGCATCTGGTCGGCCAGGCTTCCTTCTTTAAATGTTTTACGGAAATCTTCTTTTAACTGGTAAACAGAACGTCCTGCAATTTCTTCCAGTACCTGCTGCGAGCCATACATATTAATAAAACTCCTGATCCTGTTATCAATCTTTGCATCTACCTCTTCATCACTTACGGTCAGGGAGTCTTTTTGTGCCTGCAGCAAAAGTGCTTTCTGTACCAGTTCAGATTCTACCACTTCACATCGTGTAGGTACATAAGCTGTATTCTGACGTTTCGCATCCAGTATTACGTTATCAATATCGGATTGTAGGATTATTTTATCACCAACCTGCGCTATGATTTTGTCTGCAACAACTTTTTTTACCTGCGCATGCAAAGCCATCACGCCGAAAAGCAGAAAGGAGGAAATAATTAACTTCTTCATATTATAGGAATACACTCAAAAATAACTATTCAGTATCAGCAAATGCAGATGTGAAAAGCTTTTAACAAAAAAAAAGCTACAAGCCGAAACCATGTGCTACCACAATAGGAATACACAAGGGAACAAGCTTGTAGCTTATGAAATTAAATTATAATGTACGTTTTACTTCTTCTTCTTCAAATGCTTCTACGATGTCACCAACTTTAAGATCGTTAAAGTTCTTGATCGTCAGACCGCACTCGTAACCTGTTGCAACATCTTTCACATCATCTTTGAAACGTTTCAGGCTACCAAGCTCAGCGTGCTGGCCTTCACCTTTAGGATATTCCACGATACCGTCCCTGATAATGCGGATCTTGTTGTTACGGCTGATTTTACCATCCAGTACATAACATCCGGCAACTGTTGCTTTGTCAAATTTGTACACTTCGCGTACTTCCACGTTCGCAACAATTTTTTCCTGGATCTTAGGTTCAAGCATACCTTCCATTGCACTCTTAACCTCTTCAATAGCGGTGTAGATGATGGAGTACAATTTGATCTGTACACCTTCTGTTTCAGCCAGTTTATTAGCCTGCATAGAAGGACGAACGTTAAAGCCAACAATGATGGCGTCAGAAGCCGTTGCGAGCAATACGTCACTTTCTGAAATCTGACCTACAGCTTTGTGTACTACACGTACTGCGATCTCGTCTGTAGAAAGTTTCTGTAAGGAATCACTCAATGCTTCTACAGAACCGTCCACGTCACCTTTGATAATGATATTGAGTTCTTTAAAGTTACCCAATGCCAAACGACGTCCGATTTCATCAAGCGTAATATGCTTACGGGCACGTAATCCTTGCTCACGCAGAATCTGCGCACGTTTTGTTGCAATTTCTTTTGCTTCTGCTTCGTCTTCGTACACTTTGATTTTCTCACCTGCCTGCGGCGCACCGTTCAGACCAAGGATCTGTACCGGAGAGGAAGGAGGCGCTTCGTTCACACGCTGATTACGTTCGTTGAACATTGCTTTTACGCGGCCAAAGTGCTGACCAGATACGAGGATATCGCCCTGGCGCAGTGTACCGTTCTGAACCAGCAATGTTGCTACGTATCCACGGCCTTTATCTAATGAAGCTTCAATGATCGTACCTGTAGCTTCCCTTTCCGGGTTAGCTTTCAGGTCCAGTAATTCTGCTTCGAGTAATATTTTTTCAAGCAACAGGTCTACATTCAAACCTTGTTTTGCAGACAACTGCTGGCTTTGATATTTACCGCCCCACTCTTCTACAAGAATGTTCATCTGAGACAATTGCTCATAGATCTTTTGTGGATTGGCTCCGTCTTTATCTATTTTGTTGATAGCAAAGATCATTGGAAGTCCGGCAGCCTGTGCGTGGCTGATCGCTTCTTTCGTTTGAGGCATCACCGCATCGTCCGCTGCAATTACAATTACAGCAACGTCTGCCGCTTTAGCACCACGGGCACGCATGGCCGTGAAGGCTTCGTGACCCGGTGTATCGAGGAAGGTGATCTTTTTATCACCAGCCGTTGTTACCTGGTATGCACCTATGTGCTGCGTGATACCACCGGCCTCACCGGCTACCACATTTGCACTACGTATATAGTCAAGTAATGATGTTTTACCGTGGTCAACGTGCCCCATGATGGTTACCACAGGAGGACGAGGCAACAGATCTTCCGGATCATCTACATCATCTTCATCATCCTCAGTTACATCGTCAAGGCTTGTAAATTCCACTTCAAATCCGAACTCGCCGGCAACCAGTTCAATTACTTCCGCATCCAGTCTCTGGTTAATAGACACCATGATGCCGAGGCTCATACATTTACTGATCACTTCGGCAAAACTTACATCCATGAGATTTGCCAACTCACTTACGGTAACAAATTCCGTTACCTGTAGTTTGTTGTCTTCTCCCATTTCGCCCATTGCTTCTGCCGCTTCTTCGCGTTTAGCACGACGATATTTTGCTTTCAGGCTTTTACCACGACCACCTGACCCAGCCAGTTTAGCCTGTGTTTGCCTGATTTTTTCCTGTATTTCTTTCTGATCTATTTCTTTATCTTCTTTGCGAGGGGCGTTGCTCGTGTTTCTGTCACGGTTACCACCCTGGCGACGATCGTTCGGACGACCTTGTCCCTGACCACCACCGCGGTTGAATCCGCCACCGCCCTGGCCTTGCTGACCCTGACCACCACGGTTAAAGCCGCCTTGGCCCTGTCCGCCACCGCCACGGTTGAATCCTCCGCCGCCGCCCTGGCCTTGCTGGCCCTGGCCGCCACCGCGGTTGAATCCACCACCACCCTGGCCTTGTTGCTGACCCTGGCCGCGATCGCGATTGAAGCCTCCGCCACCTTGCTGACCTCCGCCACGGTTATCGCGGTTGAAACCGCCACCGCCGCCTTGTCCCTGCTGATGACCCTGACCACTGTGTCCGCCGCCACCTTCGTTTCCTTTTTTGTCTACAGGAATACGCTTGCGTTTGCGTTTTTCGTCACGTCCACCAACAGATTTTGGTCTTGTGTCGTTGTCAACAGGCAATTCTATTTTACCAAGGATCTTAGGTCCTTCTATTTTTTCCGCTTTGATATTTTCAATCACCGGCTCGTCGCTTACAGTTCCCTGTGTAGCAGGCTGAGCCTGCGGCTGTATTGTTTTTGGCTCTTCCTGCACTTTAGGCGCTGGTTTTTCTTCTACTTTAACTTTAGGCTGTTGCACTTCTTTCTTAGGTGCAATTTTTTCTTCTGCTACAACCTTAGGCGCTTCCGTAACAGGTGCTACTTCTGGTTGTTTTACAACAGGTTGAGGCTCCTGAACAGGAGGTGTGACTTGCTGTTGCTCCTCTTCCTGCTCTTCTTTTTTCTTCGCTGATTTCTTAGGGCGAGTGGAAGAATCTATTGCAGAAAGGTCTATTTTATTAATAATCTTCGGGCCTTCTATTTCAGGCACACCCACTTTTGTTATTTCTGGTTGTTCTTCCTGTGCTTTTGGCTGTTCTTTTTCTTTCTCCTTAACTGGAGCTACAACTTCAGGTTTTGGCTCTTCTGCAACAACAGGAGGCTTTACCTCTTCTTTCTCTTTTACTACCGGCTCTACAGGTGTCTGGGTAACAGGTGGTTGTACTGGCTTCACTTCTTCCACAACCGGAGGTGGTGGTGGAGGCACTACTTTCTTTTCTTCTTTTTTTGCAGCCTCTTCTTCTTCTTTTTTCTTTCTATCTCCCTGCACCCCTTTTGGAATCTCTATCTGGTCCGCCTTATTTTTTGCCACTTTATCCCCCTGGAATTCTTTCTGCAGCTCACGGTACATGGGCTCAGACAGTTTTCCGGTAGGCTTCAGGTCCTCACGATTAAATCCTTTGCCAGCAAGAAATTCGATCAGGGTGTCCTGACCTATGTTGAATTCCTTGGCGGCAGCCAACAATCTGGGTAATTTCAATTCTGACATTCAGTACTTTTTATTATTATGCCTCTCTTGGAGTGCATGCTTTTGGTGTAAATGAACACACCCTGACCTTTGACAACAGAGAGCAGGTAATTTGTTGCTTTTAACCTGCGTTTTTGTTGCAACAATTATTCCCGATCGAATTCTTCCTGTAAAATTCTTCTTACTTCTTCGATCGTTTCTCTCTCAAGATCGGTTCTGCGTTCCAATTCATCCGCTGTCAGGTTCAATACGCTTCTTGCCGTATCGCAACCCACGCGTTTCAATTCTTCAATGATCCAACCTTCTATTTCATCTGTAAACTCATCCATGTCAATATCAAACTCTTCTTCTTCTCCTTCATTTTCGCGATACACATCAATATCATAGCCAGTAAGTTCACAGGCAAGTTTGATGTTTACGCCACGACGTCCGATAGCTAATGAGATCTGGTCTGCTTTCAGGTAAACCTCAGCATGTTTCTTATCGTTGTCCAGCTCCATATAGCTGATCTTAGCAGGCGTCAGGGAACGTTGGATTAACAATTGGATATTGGTAGTGTAGTTGATTACGTCGATGTTTTCGTTTTTCAATTCACGAACAATACCATGTATACGGCTACCTTTCATACCTACGCAGGCCCCTACCGGGTCTATGCGGTCATCAAAGCTTTCCACTGCCACTTTCGCTCTCTCACCAGGTTCGCGTACGATTTTCCTGATGGTGATAAGACCGTCAAAGATTTCAGGAACTTCTATCTCAAGTAATTTGGCTAAAAATTCCGGACTGGTGCGGCTTAGGATGATAACCGGCGTATTGTTTTTCATGTCTACACGCCTTACAACAGCTCGTACGTTTTCACCTTTTTTGAAGTAATCCTGTGGGATTTGTTCGCTCTTCGGTAAAATCAACTCATTGTTTTCGTCATCCAAAAGTAACACTTCTTTTTTCCAAACCTGATATACTTCTGCACTAATGATATCGCCAACGCGGTCGCTATATTTTTTCAGGAGCACATTTTTCTTCAGATCGCTGATACGGCTTGCCAGCGTTTGCTTTGCGGCAAGGATCGCACGGCGGCCAAAATCCAGTATATCTACTTCTTCGTAGAGTTCTTCACCTACTTCAAAGTCCGGTTCTATTTTAATTGCATCTGTATAGGCTACTTCTGCAAGCGGGTCCATCACTTCACCATCTTCCACAATCATACGCCTGCGTATAATTTCAAGGTCTCCTTTTTCTGCGTTTACGATAACGTCGAAGTTCTCATCACTGCCAAATTTTTTGCGAAGCAGGGTTTTAAATACATCCTCTACCACTTTCATCATGGTCGGACGGTCAATATTCTCTGCATCTTTAAAATCCTGGAATGCTTCGATAAGGTTGATACTAGCCATAGCCTTAAAGTTTAAGCACAATTACCAGGCTTTGCCTGGCAGATTGTGTGAAATCGTTTAAAATTTAATTTGAACGGTTGTTGATTTTATATTGACAAAAGGAATGACAACTTGCTGTGTTACAGCTTTTTTGCCTTTACCTGTTGTGTTTTCAATAATGATGTCTGCTTCTGTAACCTGCAGGAGTTTGCCTTCTTTTTTTGTACCGTCTATGAATACAACTTCTACATCGCGTCCGATGTTCTTGCTGTATTGGCGGTGCATTTTGAGCGGCTCGTCCAGCCCGGGAGAAGATACTTCCAATGAATATTCCCCTGCCGGATACATCGCCGACTCTTCGATCTGCTTATATAGCTGGCGGTTAAAGAAGACACATTTTTCTATTGACAGGCCGTTATCGCCATCAATAAAAACTTTTACATTGTTAGTAGGTTTCATTTTTACCTGGATAAGGAAGTATTCCGGATATTCAGCTAAAAGCTTTTCTACTAATTGTTCGATCTGTTGTATCTGCGTTTCTAAAGTCATAGTAAAAAGAGAAGGGAACGACTTTCGTTCCCTTCTTACGTTTCTTTTCCGCTGCAAATGTAGCACAATAAACATTATTGTTCAAAAAAAACGTTTAAAGCCTCCACAGTGTCAAGGCATTTCGCTGAGTGGCCATGATGAAATACTTGATTTTTTTAGCAACATTGGTTAACCATTTGCAAAAAAGGCATGATTGGTTGCGTCTGAAAACGGTAGCAGCATTACCTTTATACCATGTTACTACGTATTTTATTTCTCATATTTATATTTTACCTGCTATATAAACTGGTTTTTGACTTTATACTGCCGGTATCAAAAGCTACTTCACAGGTGCGTAAGAAGGTGCAGGAAATGCAAGAAGCACAACAGGCACAGATGCGCCAGCAACAACAGGCCGCAAGCAGCACCACGCAGCAACAGGCCACACGTGCAACCACGCCAAGCGATGGAGATTACATTGACTTTGAGGAGGTTAAGTAGATTTTATTGCTAAACTGTTTTACTGCTACATTGTTGAGACCGTTAGAGATTAAGGCCTAATACTGTAGCAGGCGGTACCAAATGAATAGTGCGTAACCCCGCAGCTTTAGCACCCTCTATATTCTTTAATGTATCATCAATAAAGAGTGTTTCCGCTGCCTTTAATCCTTCCGCATCCAACAGTGCTTTATAGGATTCCGGGTAAGGCTTTCGCAAACCGAATTCATGAGAGTAATACGCTTTTATGAAATAGTCATTGAATGATCTTTCTCCATTTTGCCTGGAAAACGCTTCCATAAATTGATCATAGTGAATGGCATTGGTATTGGAGTAGAGAAAAACCCGGTATTTCTTTGCAATGTTTGTAAGCCACTCTATGCGATCTGCCGGAAAATCCAGCAACATAGCACTCCAGGCAAGCTTTATATCATTATCTGTAAGCGGTAACCCGGTCGCTTTCCTGATTGCTTCATAAAATGGAACAGGTTCTATCTTACCTGTTTCCAGTTCTTCAAATAATTCATTTGCCGTTTGCTGCGTGTACAACTGATCAAAATTGGTCACCCCTAACTTTATAAAAGCGTCTGCTGTTTTTTTGTAATCAATGTTGAGAAAAACGCCTCCGAGATCGAAAATGATATTTTTAATTGCCTGCATACTACAAATGTAAGTGGCAATGCAGAAACGAAAGGAGTGGGTATTTTAGAAAATAGTTTTATTTTTTTCGAAAATTTGAGCCCATTTATATATTTTTGCGCTCCCGCAAAGGGAGAAGTTCTTATCAAGATCAATGAATTAGCACAACCAGGCTAATTTTTACATACTTAATCTCAGCAATGAGATTGGACCTATAGCTCAGCTGGTTAGAGCACCTGACTCATAATCAGGGGGTCCCTGGTTCAAGCCCAGGTGGGTCCACTTTAAAGCCAATCAATTTTGATTGGCTTTTTTGTTTTATCAATTCTATAGATGACTTTTTTGAAATGTAATGACATGATCCTATAACTCAGCAGGTTTTGAGCATCCCGATTTATAAATCGGGAGAATCCCGTTCAAGCCCAGGTGGGTCCACTTAAAGCCAATCAATTTTGATTGGCTTTTTTTGTTTTGGACTGTAGAGCTTGTATTTTTATTAAGATTACTAAAACAGACCCTTAAAATAAATTGCATGCAAGACCCTTCTTCCATTTTAGACCGCGCAAACAGTGCTTTCCTTTTCAATGAGCTTGATTTTAAAGAACTGACGATCGTTTTAGCAGAACTGCACGTGTTATATGCTACATGCACGGGAATAAAGGCTGGCGACATAACGGACGAAAATATTATGCTGCCTTCCGGCAAAGCAGTTTCTCCGATCCGGGCCGCTCATTGTTTGTTGGAGCATCAGCGTACACGCACCTTTATTCGCGGTATCTATAAGGCAATATTGCAGTTAAAAAAAGATTTTCCGGGTGAACAGCTTCATATCTTATATGCAGGTTGCGGCCCTTATGCAACCTTGCTCACCTCTTTTACCAGGCTATTTTCGAGCAATGAGATCAGGTTTCACCTGCTGGATGTAAATGCTGTATCCTTAACAGCAGTTGAGCAGATGTACACTGCGCTAGGGCTGAGTGACTATGTAGCTGAGTATATCTGTACCGACGCAACTACTTATCAATTACCTACTGATCATACAACGCATCTTATTATATCTGAGACGATGTTGAATGCGCTTCGCAAGGAACCGCAAGTTGACATAATGCTGAACCTGGTACCACAACTGGAGGAAAAAGCGTTGTTTGTTCCTGAGGATATTACTATAAGTGCGCAGTTGCTCAGCTACCGGCAGGAAATGGAATATCTGACCACATCCCAAAAACCTGAACGTTTATTGCTGGAGAATATCTATTCTATCGGAAGGGCTTCCTTTAAGCCTCATGAAGAAACTGTTGTGACAATCCCTTCCGATGCAGGGAGCTTTACTCATTTATCTCTTCTAACACAGATCACCACATTCGATACGGAACAGTTAGGTATGAATGAAAGTAGCCTGAACCTCCCGGTACGGATCACGGACATTCCGGGGAATGAAGGCCGTTCGCTTTCATTCAAATACCGCCGGGGAGAAGACCCTGTGTTTGAGCATAAGTGGTTGTAATAGTTCTATCTTTCATTAACATAAAAGAGCGCCTGCTTCAGTTGAAGCAGGCGCTCTTTGTATTATCATGTATTTATAATAAGGCTTAATCTACTTTTCTCATCTCCCAGTCACCTCCGGAGCGATAATACTTTTTATTCCCGTTCTCATCCATATAGGAGCCGGAAATATCCCAATGGCCTTTGAAATATTTTTTCTTGGAAAACAAACGCTGTACAAGACGGCCTCTGTACTGTATGCCTACGGATGGCTCTGTCGGAAATGCTTTGGTAAGATTGTCTTCATCCATCATTATAAGGCATGGGTAACGCTTTATAAAGTAGATGCTATCGTTTTTGAAAAAACCATCAATGGTTGCCGGGTTTAGCGCCAGTGAATTGGTAAACTCATCTTCACAAAGCCCTTTAACCGCATCTTCACAACAAGACAGATCCAACGAAAATGAAAATATCTTGCTCCTGTATTCTTCAGGATAGTCTTTCGCGTAGGTCAGTTGACCAGCCCACTTGCCCGCAATCTGAGATTTTGACATATACTTTCGTTTGTGGTATGCAATAACTTATGAACCAGTGGCTCATTTTCAGACTCAACAGTTTTTTATTCGAAACTTCCTATCAGATTAATAATTGGGCTATTACAATGTCTTTCGCTATAGATGGCGGCTTACCCCTTTGCAGCATTTTTTGCAGGGCATTCCACTCCACTAAAGAATGTGAATCCTTTTCGTATAGAAAAACAGTTGGTCGTAAAGCATAAATATAGAGAACTTTCCAAAAACAAAAACACGTCCCCTTATATCTTAATTTACGCTTAAGGAAATTTTATATTATTTCTTCGCTTTCTCCCTCTACAGGCGATTTTCCTGCTGCAGGCGGCTGTCCCCCACCTATGGATACCAGGAAGTCAAACAAGGTGATCTCATTTGGAATGTCCAATTTTTTACGCAGGCGATAGCGGCTTGTTTCTACTCCGCGGATAGAGATATTTAACAGGCTGGCTATTTCTTTAGATGAAAGATTAATACGCAAATAGGCACATAGTTTCAGATCAGTGACTGTTAGCACCGGGTATGCATCTTTCAGGTTTTTCAGGAAGTCATTATTCACCTTATCAAAGTAACCTGCAAATTTATCCCAGTCGTCATTTATATCTAACTGATCATTGATCATCTTGATGATCTTACGAATGCTTTTATTTTCTTTTTCTGCATCCGGCATGTCTTTCAAATGCAGGTTGCCTAGTTCTTCTTTAATCTTGCTAAACAGTTCCCGCTTCTGCAAGAGATTCATGGTATTAGAGGCCAGCTCGGTATTTTTATACTCTACCTCAGCCAATAATTTTTCGTTTTTCAGTTGTATGATCTCTTTTTCGCTTTTCTCTATTTCAACCTGGTGTTGATATTGCAATTGCTTTTGTTCTTCCTGGAATTTTTCCTGTTGTTTGCGCAATTTTACCTGCTGCTGCAATAAGTATTTTTTCTGCTGGCGTTTATAAAAGAGATAGATCACTGTTATGATCAATAACCCATAAATAAAATAAGCGATTAATGTCCTGTACCACGGTGGCAAAATAACGAATGTGAATGTGCTGACAGGTGATACATTGCCAAGGTTATCCCTCGCTTTTATTTCAAACACATAATTACCTGCGGGCAAATTGGTGTATCCCTTTTCTGCTTTCCTGGACCAGGCAGACCACTCTTTTTCAAACCCTTTGAGCCTGGTGCTATACTCTGCAACGCCACCATATAGCGGGGATGAAAACTCAAAATGCACAGAGTTCCATTTGTAACCAATATTTTTTTCTAATGTATAATTTTCAGAATAGCTATTGTTGCCAGCAACAAGATACCCTCCAAACAATACACTATCCCGCTGATTGAAGGCAGTAATGGTACGGAAGAAGATGCCTACGGCGTGATGGTTTTGCCTGTACCGTTCATAATCCACATTATAAAAGCCTTCTTCTGCTGCTATAAGAATGTTGTGGTTATTGAGCGGGTAAATGAACTCATCCCCATTACTCATTACAATATTATTCAGCTCCGGTATGTAGTTAATAACGGGCTTTGTAGGATTGGAAACGTCTATTACTCCCGGTTTTTTATCTTGTATAAACCAGATATTACCGGAAGCATCTTCTTTCAGATAAGATACGGTGCCGTTACCAAACACAGCCCTGAAGAATGGAGACGGCTTAAAGTCGCCCAGGCTTTCATCATATTCAAAGATGCCTTTGTCTGTGGTAAGAATGATCTTGTTTTGTATAGAAAAGGCATGGTTGTGATTTTCTGAAAGGATCTTATTCTTATCGTTGTAAGGGATGTTTTGCAGGTTTCCATTTTTGTCAATGATAACCCTGTAGATTCCCTTATACGGGTGTGCGCTCCATATGGTGTTGCCGGAGATCCCAATAAACTTTGCTGATTCAAAATTGCTATGGATCCTGTTATTTATGAATCTGCCATTTTCAAATGTGTATAGGTTTACACCATTGTAAGTGCCTGCCAGTACAGTCTTTGCCGGTTTCTGATCACCAATGGGATAAAAGGCCCAGAAGCCGGTGGAGGGGTCCAGCTTTACAGCTACATTATTTTCTATAGTATAAGAACCTTCGTTATGGCATATAATGAGTTTGTCATTTACAACAGATAAGCCCCATACCTGTCCTTTACTATTTGCAACTATACTAAAGGGCTCTGTAGTGGTGGTAAGGCTGTTTACATTTTGCAGTTTTGCTTTATATACGCCTATAGATGTACCCAGGTATAGTTGCCCATTATACACTGCTGCGGTATAGCCAGGGCTTTTATTTTCATTGTCGGGGTGTATGTGGCGAATGGCATTATCGTGCAGTACCAGGTCTATCCCATTGTCCAGGCCTACCCACAGGTTTTTCTCTTTGTCAGCAAATACATATAACAGGTTGTTCTTTTGCAGGCCGTCCTGTTTAGTAATATGACGTAAAATTTTCCCTTCGTTATTTATAATATAGTACCCTGCAAGGTTGGTTGCAATAACCGTTTGCCCGGCATCCAGTACACAGGAGGAGTACACATTTTGCGCAGCAATAATGTTCATGTCCGGCGTTTCGTACTTTCTTATACTGTCATTTTCCAGCAGGAAGAATCCCGCTTTTAGCGTGGTGATAAGTGTGGTACCATCCTGGTAATCTGTTGTAGACTTTGCTGCTACACCATAGCTTTTAAAAAGTTCTGGGGCGTGGAAGGGAATCCATTTACCATTTTCAAAATACACAAGGCCATTCTCAAATTGCTGTGCGATTATTTTATTTTTTGCTTTGCCGAGGAATGACCAGTTGGTGCTTTGAAACGCAGTAACCTGGTTATTGTGATACAGGAACACGCGCTTATTCGAACGGAAAAAAACATCATCACCCGCCCGCTCTATGTTCCATACATCTGTAAACTCATTTTCCGTTGGTGGTATCAGGGGCTTCAGCGACTGGTAAGCAAGTTGCCCGTTCTTCGCAAAAGAAAAATACCCAAACTCTTGCTGCCCTCCTACATATATACGATCGTCTTCCACCTTCAGCGTACGGACAATACTTTTATTAGGCAGGGTGTACGTGCGCCAGTAAGTTCCGTCAAAGACGAGTAGGCCATCATCGTTGGCAAAATATAAAAGGCCTCTTTTATCTTGCCCGATACACCGGTTTTGTTTACCGGCTTCATAAGCCTGCTTGGAATAATTAATAATAGAAGGTAGCCCGATGGTCTGTTCCTGGGCGTTCGTAATATTGGCAGTAAGGAGTAATATAGCAATAAGGAGACGCGTCTTCATGCAATACACAATCAAAGTTTTATTCCGGAACCTGTCTTTTCAAAATGGCAGTCAGACATAGTTCCACAGAGTAATCAATAAGCTGCTTTCCCGTGTCACAACAATAATCACTTTTCATTTATCCGCAGCAGCAATAGCGTGAATATTCCTTCTTCAGTTATATTTTCAATTTTCACTGTTATTTGAGCATAATTTTCAGGCAAAGATGCATAAGTATTACAAAGGCGGCAAAATCCACTGATCTTACAAGGCAGGTGAGCATAACAGCAGGTAACGTATAAGCCGTAATAAAAAATAAGCTGCCATGAATCCCATGGCAACTTATAATCTGACGATTGCGTATTACGAAAAACTGCGACTGCCTATGTTGTATCGGGATTTTCAAACTGCTACTTTGCTGCAGTAAATGAAATGTCCTTCAGGTTAAACCCGCCTTCTACTATTTGTACACGCAGCACATGCCTGCCTTTACTTAGCTCAATATTACCGGCTGTGTGTGTAGCCCAATTGCCTGCCGGTATGACAAAGTCATTTATTGCCGCTACCCCATCGAGAGAGATGGCCGCTTTTCCGCCGTCAGCCTTTGCTGCAGTAGTCAAGCCTATCGCATACTTCCCGGTTTTGGATACCGTTACTGTATATTGTAACCACTCTCCGGCTTCCGTACTCATTACATATATATTATTCAGCGAATCTTTGGTAATGTCTACTCCATCATTGCGGTAAGTACGTCCGCGATTGCCACCGCGGCTGTTGTTCTTAGACACATGGTAGTCTGCTGTGTCTTTATCAAAGTAAGCCACACCATTTATACCCAGGTCATAGTCTACTGCACTTAAAACAGTATTGTTTGTTATCACATTGCTTTTAAATGGAATGGCAGTAGCGTTGTGCGGCTGGCGGAACATGGCATCGATCACATCGCGGTGTACAATGTTGTTCTCTGTTTTCAGTGCATTTGCCAGCGTCATCACTCCTTTATAAGCTGTAGCAGCGTCTGGCTTAGGGCCACCATTTATATAAGCAGCTACTTTATCATAGTCCGGGTTCGATTTTACTTCCAGCGGGTTATTGTTGCCCAGCTTTTTCAAAGGCCACCAGGCCCAGCCAATGTTATGATCTTCCATCAGGCGTATAGCTTCTGTGTACCATACGTTAGAGTTTTCACCCGTTTCCCCTACCCAAACCGGCACATTGTATTTCGTTCTTGTGTTTATGATGTGGCGGATAGAGTTTGTATCGTTGTAGTTCCAGTACTTGTGAAAGCTCAACACCATATTATTATCCCATGTTGGTAAAATGCCATTGTAATTATTACCCCAGCCATTACCTTCTATTATTACTATATGTTTTTTATCTACCTGCCTGATAGCGGTTGTAATGTCTTCCATCAGTTTTTTCAAAGGCGCATTGTGTTGTTCCTTCAGGCCATTTCTATCATTTGCCGGGTCATCAAAGCCCCAGTTTGGTTCGTTAATAATGTCGTAGCCACCGATCCACGGCTCGTTTGCATAACGCTCTGCCAGCTTTTTCCAAAGCGCGATCGTTTTGCGCTGGCTATTCGAGCTTTGCCATAAAGAGGGTTTAGAGCCGTCGCGATCAGAAATGTTCAGATCGTTGCCCTGACCGGACGGTGCAGCGTGCAGATCCAGAATCAGGTATATTTTATTGGCTTTACACCATGCCAGTAATTTATCGGTCATTTCAAACCCTTTCGTTAGCCAGGTATCTTTTGTGCTGTCTTTTTCCTGGTCTACAGGTAACGTGTACAGGTCAAAGTGCATAGGCAGGCGCACTGAGTTGAAACCCCATTTTTTCAGGGAGTCAATATCCGTCTTGCGGGTATTATTGGCAAGCCATGCATCATAAAACTCTTTTGTCTTTTCCGGGCCAATGAGGGAATCGATCTTTTTACGGATCAGGTGCTGCTGGCCTTCCTTATTTATGTGCAGCATATAGCCTTCCTGCAACATCCAGCCGCCAAGGCCAATGCCGCGGAGCAATACATTTTCCCCTTTTTCATTTACAATACGCTGACCATCGGCACGTAAAAAACCTTGTGCGGAAAGATGGTAACAACTGGCAGCTAATGCAACTAATAAGAAAGCGAATCGTAAAAACCTGTTGTGTGACATGTTGGGTTTTATTTAATGCGAGAGATTAATATGGCAAATTGAATGACAAACAAGATTGTAAAAATAGGCGTGATGTCATTAAATGCCATTTCAGGCACTACTTCATTGCCACTTCAAGCCTCAATTTTCAGCAGTTCCCGTCCCTTTTCTGAAGCGATAACGCCCCATCCGGGATGTGAAAACGACAAAATATCCTCCGGCTATTTTTTTTGATGGGCGTCAGCAGCACCGCTATACCCGGCATCCTTGCGTCGCACTCTTGTACTACATATCGTCATTCGCCTTTACTAGCGCAGGCCTCCCGGCCTGTGCTTTGTTGTCACTAATCTTAACCCTGGTAGTCCGCTTTTAGTTATTATGCTTTAGTAATAAGTAAGCACAGGCCGGGAGGCCTGCGCCAGTAAAAATTTTCGACGGAGTCGAAGGGCCAGGGCATCCTAGTCGGAGACTAGGATGAATGCTGAGATGCATAAAGAACGGAACGTACAAATGTGCGACGCAAGAGACGATGCTATGAAATACTGTTGCCGGGTTCCCCAAAAAAATTCGCATAAATAACTGTAAACAGCAGAAAACCGCGACTCCTTGGGCTTTATTCCTATCTTAGCAAGACAAGGGGCCTATGTTATGAATTTTGACAGAAAAAATCTGACTGACGAAGAGCTTGTTTCGATCTACAAGGAGCTGTTATATCCACGATTGATAGAAGAAAAAATGCTGGTACTGCTGCGCCAGGGAAAAATAAGCAAATGGTTTAGTGGTATCGGGCAGGAAGCCATTGCCGTAGGTGCTACGCTGGCTATGCAGCAGGATGAATGGATTATGCCGCTGCACCGTAACCTGGGTGTTTTTACCTCGCGCAAGATGCCGCTGCACAAACTGTTTATGCAATGGCAGGGCAATAAGGATGGTTATAGCAAGGGACGCGAAAGAAGTTTTCACTTTGGCAGCAAAGAACATTATGTGTGCGGGATGATCTCACACCTTGGCCCGCAACTGGCGCTGGCAGATGGCGCCGCACTCGCATACAAATTAAGACAAGACAATAAAGCATCGCTTGCATTTTCCGGCGACGGAGGTACGAGTGAGGGAGATTTTCACGAAGCGCTGAATACGGCTGCTGTATGGGACTTACCGGTGATCTTCCTGATAGAAAATAATGGTTATGGCCTAAGTACGCCGGTGAATGAGCAATACCGATGCGAGCGCCTGGTAGATAAGGCAATCGGCTATGGCATGGAGGGCATTCGCATAGATGGTAATAATATACTGGAGGTGTTTGATACACTAAAGGGCGTACGTAAATACTGTGTAGAAAATCAAAAGCCTTACCTGGTAGAGTGTATGACGTTTCGCATGCGTGGGCATGAGGAGGCAAGTGGTGTGAAGTATGTACCGAAGGAGTTGTTTGAGGAATGGGAACAGCGGGACCCGATCACGAATTATGAACATTACTTGCTGAGCATAGGTGTGATTGGCGGCGACTCTATAGACCAGATCAGGAATGAGCTGAAAAAACAGATAGATACGGAATTGCAAATGGCATACAGCGCACCTGCAATTGTGCCGGACACAAAGGAGGAGGTGAAGGATGTATATGCACCGCATGTGCAACAATATATAGGATATGAAGGCGACGTGGTGAGTGAGAAGCGACTGATAGATGCACTGAAGGATGGATTGCACGAAAGTATGCAGCGCCATGACAACCTGGTACTGATGGGACAGGATATAGCGGAGTACGGTGGTGCGTTTAAGATAACAGAGGGTTTTGTAAGTGAGTTTGGCAAAGCGCGTGTACGTAATACGCCGCTGTGTGAGAGTGCAATTGTGGGCAGTGCATTGGGGCTAAGCCTGGAGGGCTTTAAAAGTGTAATGGAAATGCAGTTTGCAGATTTCGTTACAGTTGGCTTTAACCAGATCATTAATAACCTTGCAAAGATCTATTACCGCTGGGGACAAAATGCGGATGTGGTAATACGTATGCCTGCCGGCGGTGGTGTAGGCGCAGGCCCATTCCATAGCCAAAGCAATGAAGCCTGGTTTGTGCATACACCGGGCTTGAAGGTGGTGTATCCATCTACTCCGGCTGATGCAAAGGGCCTGATCATTGCAGCTATCAATGATCCTAACCCGGTGATCTTTTTTGAGCATAAGGCGTTATACAGAAGTGTAAGTGGCGAGGTGCCTGCGGGGTATTATGAAACACCGATCGGTAAGGCGCGGCTGGTGCAGCAGGGATCGGATATCAGCATTATTACTTACGGCTCCGGTGTACATTGGGCTACGGCTTTTGCTAAAGAGCATACAGATATATCAATAGACATACTGGACTTGCGTACGTTGCTGCCACTGGACTATGATGCGATCAAAGAATCTGTACGCCGTACGGGTAAGGTATTGTTGTTACATGAGGATACGCTGACTGGTGGTATAGGCGGCGAGATAAGCGCATGGATCACAGAAAACTGTTTTGAACTGTTGGATGCTCCGATCATCCGCTGTGCATCGCTGGATACACCGATACCATTCAATATAGAACTGGAAAAGAATTTTATGGCGAGTGCGAGGTTAGGAGAATCGGTAAGCAAGCTTTTAAATTATTAATAATTGCTGCATTGTTCAATGGTTAAATTGTTTGTACTGACCAGCAATAAAACAATTTAACAATGCAACCATTAAACAATTATTTAGTTATATGATACCTGTTTTTTTGCCGTATAAGGACGAGATAAGGGAACCACAGTTAGTATTAGCAGGTGATGTTGGTGGCACTAAAGCAAACCTGGCATTGTTTAAAGTGTTGGGAGAGGATATGGAGATGTTGTATAACAACAGGTATCCATCCAGCGAGTATGATACTTTTACTGATATTGTTTTACAATTTATAAAGGACTGTAAGCAAACGCCGGACAAGATATGCCTGGGTGTAGCCGGGCCGGTAATAAAAGGCACGGTTGAATTTACTAACCTGAACTGGAAGGTATCTACCGACGAGATCATTAGCAAAACAGGCATACAAAAGGTAATGCTGATCAATGACCTGGAGGCAACAGCTTATGGACTGGCCTGCCTGAAGGATGAGGACATATACACGATCAGCGATGGCGTTAAACAAACAGAGGGCAATATTGCTATCATAGCGCCGGGCACCGGCCTGGGCGAAGCGGGCATGTTTAAGAGCCGCTCGGCTTATCACCCGTTTGCAACAGAGGGCGGACACTCAGAGTTTGCGCCTCGTACGCAACAGGACATTAAACTATTGCAGCACCTGCAGTCAACGGAAGGTGTTGTAAGCTGGGAGCATGTTATCTCCGGTCCGGGCATTTACCGCATTTATGAGTTTCTGCGCGATGTAGAACAAATGGATGAGCCGGCATGGCTTACAGAGATGTTACAGGAGGAGAGCAATGCGTCTGCGGTGGTAAGTAAAATGGCTATTGAAAAAAAGGCGGAGATCTGCCAGCACACCATGCACTTATTTGTAGAATATCTTGCCCGCGAATCTGCAAGTTTGGTACTGAAATTGAAGTCTGTTGGTGGTCTGTTTATCGGCGGTGGTATTCCTCCAAAAATTATCAACCTGCTACAAACAGATCTGTTCTTTAAAACGTTCCTGGATTGTGACCGTATGCAGGACCTGATAAAAGAGGTGCCGGTGTACGTAGTGCTGAATGATAACACGGCATTGCTGGGTGCAGGATTGTATGGGGCGTATGTGATAGCATCGTGAGGCGTGAGACGGGAGTCGTGAATGGGCTATTAAGACGCAAGGACAGGAAGAAGCACCGAATTTTTTCTGTGCATCTGTGGTGAATGGTGAAAGTCGCATAGCATCCAACAACAATTCAACCATATAACCATGCAACAATTAACCCCTATTACATCGTACATACTTGTAATTTGTACTTAAACATAACCTATGAGTTTTTTAAAAAAGCTGTTTGGCAGCAAGAAGGAAGAGGACAGGGTGGTGGAACGTGAGGGTGAGCCAGACATGGTATATGTGCCTGGCACGGACGAGCTGATGAACTGGGCTATAGAAAAGGCTAACCTGACATTGGGCTATTTTGAAACAAGCCTGCAATCTCCACAACCGTACCAGCAGTATTTTTCCATTAAGGTAAAGATCATCGATGGCGATGCCGCAGAGCATATCTGGCTGGCGAATCCTGAATTTGATGAGGAGGGTAACCTCTTCGGTGTTGTTGGCAATGCGCCAGTGGATGTAAAAAATGTTTCACTGAATCAAAAGATCGGCATTGACCGTTCGCTGATCTCTGACTGGATGATCGTGGAAAACGGGCGATTGGTTGGTGGTTATACGATCCGCGCTATCAGGGATACAATCCCTGATGAGGAAAAACCAAACTTTGACAAGAGTATTAACCTGTATATAGACGAGGGGTTTGATTTTTTTGAACATGACTTTACTACGCCGGAAGGTGCAATCCTGTGCCTGGAAGATGCGTATAATGACCAGGACCTGGAGATGGCTGTTGCCTGTAAAGACTTTACCCAGGAAGCAAGGGATATGTTATCGTCTATGCAAACACCTGGATTGGCAGATGACAATGAGCTGGTGGATCAAACAGCAGAGACATTGAGGTTGTCTTTCATCAAATATTACGAAGAAAATCCTTTACCATCTTTTATAGACATTCTGCGTGCATTCCCTCACAGGCAAAAGATAACTGATGACCTATACATTATTACCGAGGTCTGTTTTTATCCTGACAATACAAAGTCTCAGCAAAAGCTGAAGGTGAGTAATACTGCGGACGGCTGGCGTGTGGCGGGGTTGGTGGAATAGCGTGAGACGTGAATCGACAATCGTGAATAAGCCTGCTTAGTGTAATTAGCATTTCTATTGCGCAGACGTTGAAAATTAAGCGCGCATATTCACGACTCCCGATTCACGATTTTCCTCACCTGCTGTTCGCTTCAAACACTCTTATGAAATTTCCGCCGAGTATTTTTTCTATCTCTTTTTTACTATAGCCTCTTTCCAGCAATCCTTTTGTAACGAGTGGGTATTTAGTTACATCTGTAAGTTCTGCAGGTGGCGCTTCTATACCATCGAAGTCCGAACCAAGGCCAACGTAATCTACACCTACTAGTTTTACGATATAGTCAAGATGATCGAGCAATTTGCTTAATGGGGCTTTAATTGCTTCGAGTTCAGTTTTGTATTTGTTTTGAATAAACTTAGCAACAGCAGCTTCACTTTTACCCGCCAGCTTCAATGAATCTGCCTCTGCCTTGTGCGAAAGAATAATTGCATTCATGCGTTTTTCATAGTTGCTGTCAATAAAGCCGGAATAGAAATTTAATTGAATAACGCCGCCGCTCTTTGCCACTGCTTTTATCTGGTCATCTTTCAGATTGCGAAAGACGGGACAAAGATTATATACGCAACTGTGGGATACCAATACAGGCTTTGTAGATGTATGAATCGCATCCCAGAAAGTTTGTTCCCCTACATGAGAGAGGTCTACCATCATGCCCAGTGCGTTCATTCGTTGTACAATTTGTTTGCCATAGGCACTTAATCCCTTCGGCTGATGCAGCAGCGAATCTTTTGTTTCTTCCATTGCGGAAGTAGACCACGGCGTAGAGTTGTTCCACGTAAGTGTCATATATCTTGTACCTCGATTGTACAAACTATCTACATAAGCTATGTTATTCTCAATCATGTGGCCGCCTTCCACCCCTATCATTGCACCTAATTTATGTTGCTTTACTGCCTGTTGCAATTGCTTCGGCGTTGTTACGAGCATCATTTTATCGGTGTTGCGCGCTATCCATGCGTAGAGTGAATCTATTTGTTTGTTTGCGTAGGCGAAAGGATGTTCTTTCTTCCCGTTGCACCAGATGGAGAATACTTGTATATCTATTCCACCTTGTAGCATGCGGTTTAAATCGCTGTGGGTTTTGCCTTGCAGGTTTTGATCAAAGCTGTATCCTTTCTCAAAGCATTCGTTTAAGATGTCGTTGTGCGAATCTATCAAAATGGCATCTGCATGTATTTGCTGATAGTTTTTTTGAGAGAAGGTTTTTATTGTGGTAAGCAATAAAAGAGAAAGGAGAATTTTTTTCATTTCAAGTTTGTTTTATCGCAAAGTATGGCTCGCGGAAAGCGCTGAATACGCGGAAGACTTTCTGCGATTTCCGTGTTTTCTGCGAGAAAATATTTCCAAGAATATATTTTGCCACAGAGGCACAGAAACACAGAAAGGAGAACTTGGTGTTTCTTCCTGCCTTAGTGTCTTGGTGGCCTATTTCTTCCCCGGCCCATAGAGTATTACCCCATTCCTTGTTTTATTATGCACGCCGTCTTCTACTGTCAGTTTCCCATTTACCAATACATACTCAAATCCTGTAGAGTACTGGTGTGGGTTTTCGTATGTTGATTTGTCGGCGACTTTATTTTCATCAAATACGACAATGTCTGCGGCAAAGCCTTCGCGTAACAGGCCACGATCGCGCAGTTGAAATTTCTGTGCAGGCAGTGATGTCATTCTGCGAATGGCTTCTTCCAGGCCAATCACTTTTTCTTCGCGTACGTATTTACCCAGCACGCGTGCATTCGTGCCATAGCCGCGCGGGTGCGGTGAGCCTTGCTTATATACACGGATGCTGGCATCAGACGCAAACATATTGAACGGATATTTCATGATGGCTTTTACATCATCTTCACTCATGCCGTGAAATACCATGGAGGCGCCGCCCTTTTTCATCATGTCTATAATAGTTTCCGCCTCTTGTTTTACGGTATGCTTTCTACCCATCATCAGGTTTACCTGTTCTATACTCTTCCCATTGAATGTTGTATCTGCTTTGTAGAAGGCGACTACGGGATAGCTGAAATGCTTTAACTTTCTTCGCTTCAGGTTTCTCAACATGTGATTTACAACTTTAGCATGTACATCTGGCCTATTAAGTCTTGCCACTACAGAATCCTGGCTGTCGGCTAATACGGCATCTGGTAATAATGTACTTAAGGATGTACTGCTGGCAGTGTATGGATACTGATCTATAGTAACATCGTAGCCTTCTTCTCTTGCTTTCATTACCAACGGCAATGTTTCTTTCCACCTGCCCCAATTTTGCTGACCGCTTAGTTTGAAGTGGGATATTTCTACAGGCATGTTCGCTTGTCTGCCGATATTAATGGCTTCTTCTATGGCTTGTGTTACGCTGTCTGCTTCATCGCGAATATGGGAGGTATATATACCATTGTATTTAGCTGCCTCTTTTGCCAGCGCAACTACTTCGTCTGTTTTGGAATAAGTGCCCGGTATGTATATAAGCCCTGTGGAAAAACCTACAGCGCCATCTTCCATGGCTTTGTCTACAATCTGCTTCATGTGGTCCAGCTCTGCCTGTGATGGTTCGCGGTTAGCACGCCCCATTGCTGCGCGACGCACATCGTTGTGCCCGATAAAGCTGGCAACATTCACTGACACGCGCAGGCTATCAATGAATGCAAAATACTTTCCGAGGTTAACCCTGGATGCACCACAGTTGCCGGTAATAACACTGGTAACACCATCCAGAATAAAATTGTCTGCAGTTGGCTGTAACACTTCATCACCTTCTATATGTGTGTGTACGTCGATGAAGCCCGGTGCAACAATCATTTTCCTGGCGTCTATTTCTTTTGTGGCATGCCATGCAGTGAGTTTGCCGATGGCTTTGATCTTTCCGTCTTTCACGGCAACATCGCCATAAAACCAGGAATTGCCGGTACCGTCTATGATCCTGCCGTTGCGGATAATGACGTCGGCAGTTTGCTGTGCATGTAGATGAGTGGAGCCAATGAGTAAAAGCGCCAGTAGTTTTTTCATGAGAGATATGCTTGTTGGTTGCGGTTTTAAAGCTACGGGTTTTCACGCGAAATATTTCACGCAAAGCCGCAAAGACCCGCAGGGAGGGTTGGAGGAGAAAGGTGTGGGATTTGAGGGATCGGAGCGGATTTTTTTAAACACATAGGGACATAGGTAAATAGGTACATAGAACAGATCAAAGCAGTTTCCCAATAGCAATGCTTGATTCATTCAAGACAACATAAGGGCACACAGGAAAGCCGCTTCGCGACTCTTTGTGTCCTCTGCGTATTCTTTGCGGACTTTGCGATACTTGGCTGCTTTGCGTGAAACTTCGGCAAATATTTCAAAACCATCGGTGTAATCGTTCACAAGTGAATGGCAAAATAAAGTAGCTTTAAGGCTTGGGTTAGCTTTTTGCCATCCAGGGAGATGGAAGCATGTGAGATATTCATTTCGCGGTGCGCGCTATGTGGCCTGTTTCCTGACTGGCGGCTATTCCTTTTCACAAATTTTGAGAAAACAAACTGACAAGCTCATGAAAAAATGGACCATGTTGCTGACGGGTTGTGCATTTGCATTGCACCTGTCGGCCCAGGAAACCTTTCCTGTAAATGGTGTGGCGGACAAGCGGGACAAATGCTTCGCCTTTACTCATGCTACCATCGTAAAAGAATCACAAACAACATTGCAGGACGCAACGCTCATTATCCGCAAGGGTAAGATTGTAGCTGTGGGCGCTAATGCTGCGATTCCAAAAGATGCAGTAGTGATCGATTGCAAGGGGAAATATATTTACCCTTCTTTCATTGACATTTATACAGATTATGGCCTTACTGCGCCTCAGCGTGATCCCCGTGGCTTTGACTTCCGCGCTCCGGCACAGTTGACTTCTAATCAAAAAGGTTCTTATGGCTGGAACCAGGCAATCCATACAGATATAGATGCTTCCGCATTGTTTACTACAGATGATGCAAAGGCAAAAAGCCTGCGTGAGGTAGGTTTTGGTACGGTGCTGTCTCACCAGAAAGATGGTATTGCACGCGGTACCGGTGTAGTAGTTACACTGGCAAATGAAAAGGAAAACCTGGTAATACTGAAAGAGAAAGCTTCTGCGCACTACTCACTGAGCAAGGGCGCATCTACACAAAGTTATCCAAGCAGTATGATGGGTACGATCGCTTTACTGCGCCAGACTTACCTTGATGCACAATGGTACAAAAGCAATCCTGCTACAGAAGGTGTGAACCTTTCTTTGAAATACTGGAACGAGGAACAAAACCTGCCGCAGATATTTGATGCAAATGATAAATGGAATTGTTTGCGTGCAGACAGGATCGGCGATGAGTTTGGTGTACAATATATACTGAAAGCGGGTGGTAATGAATACCAGCGCATGAAGGAAATGAAAGAGACAAAAGCAACTTTCATTCTGCCGCTGAACTTTCCGCAGGCAATGGATGTAGAAGATCCGAACGATGCTCGCTTTGTTTCCCTTGCAGATATGAAGCATTGGGAAATGGCGCCGGCAGAACCTGCTATGTTTGAGAAAGAAAATATCCAGTTCTGCTTAACGGCATCTGACTTGCGCGATGTAAAACAATTTGGTACAAACCTGCGCAAGGCAATTGAATATGGCCTGACAGAAAATAAGGCATTAGACGCTTTGACTAAAACACCTGCAACATTATTGGGTGTGTATGACAAGGTGGGCAGCCTGGAGGAGGGAAAGCTTGCCAACTTCGTGATTACTTCCGGCCCGATCTTCAACGAGAAAACCATTATTTATCAAAACTGGGTACAGGGCGATAACTATAATGTAAAAAATGAAAACTGGTCTGCTATTGCGGGTGTATATAATTTATCTGTTACAGGTAAAAATGGTACTAAAACATACACTCTGGATGTGAAGAGCGAAAGCAGTGCAAACATTTTAAGTACAGATACGATTCCTGCTAAGTTTAGCTATGATGGCAAACTGATCAAGTTAAGCTTTGGTGAATCAAAACGTAGCCGTAGCTCACTTCGCCTTAGCGGTGTAAACTCAGACAGCCTGTGGCAGGGTAATGGCCTTGACACAAGTGGCGCAATGATACAATGGTCTGCAGTATATACAAAGGCAACAGAGGTAAAGGCTGACAGCGCACGTAGAAAAATGCCAATCCGTTTAGGTAAGGTTACCTTCCCGTTTGATGGTTATGGCTGGGAGGAATTACCTAAGCAGGAAACAATGATCATTAAAAATGCGACTGTATGGACGAATGAGAAGGATGGCCGCATGGAAAATACAGATGTATTGGTAAAAAATGGCAAGATTGCAGCGATTGGTAAAAACTTAAGCGAGGCTGGTGCTAAAACAATAGATGGTACTGGTAAATATTTAACTCCGGGCATTATAGATGAGCACTCGCATATAGCAGCAGCATCTATTAATGAAGGCGCACAAAGTGTTACCGCAGAAGTGCGTATTGCAGATAACCTGAATCCGGATGACATCAATATCTATCGCCAGCTAAGTGGTGGCGTTACTTCTTCTCACATACTGCACGGCTCGGCTAACACGATTGGCGGACAAACACAACTGATCAAATTGCGCTGGGGTGCAGATGATGAGGAACTGAAATTCAAAGGTGCTGATCCGTTTATCAAATTTGCTTTGGGTGAAAACGTAAAACGTACGACTTCACAAAACAACAACCGTTTCCCTGACACAAGAATGGGTGTAGAGCAGATATTGAATGATGCGTTTGCACGCGCTACAGATTATCAAAATGCACTGAAGGCTAACCCTAAAGCAACACGCAGGGACCTGGAGCTGGATGCACTGGTAGAGATTATGAATAGCAAACGCTTTATTACATGCCACTCTTATGTGCAAAGTGAGATCACATCAACTATGCGTATTGCAGAGAAATATGGCTTCCGTGTAAATACGTTCACGCACATACTGGAAGGCTACAAGGTAGCAGATAAAATGAAAGCGCACGGTGCAAATGTTTCTACTTTCTCTGATTGGTGGGCTTATAAAATGGAAGTACAAGACGCTATTCCATACAATGCTGCGCTGATGGCTAAAATGGGCTTGAATGTTTGTATTAACTCTGATGATGCAGAGATGGCTCGTCGCCTGAATCAGGAAGCCGCCAAATCTGTAAAGTATGGCGGTATGTCTGAAGATGATGCTTTCAAAATGGTTACACTGAATCCTGCAAAAGCATTGCATGTAGAAAATAAAGTGGGTAGCATTAAAGTAGGCAAAGACGCAGATCTTGTTCTGTGGAGTGATAACCCACTAAGCATTTATGCAAAAGCAGAAAAGACAATTGTAGATGGTACGCTGTACTATGACATTGATCATGATACACAAATGCGTAAACAAATTACTGCTGAAAGAAACAGGCTGATCAACAAGATCATATCTGAAAAGAAGGCTGGCGCACCAATGGGAGCTGCCCGCCCAAGTTTCCAGACAATCTTAAGCTGTGGCGATCATGATCACCATGATGGTTTGATCACGATTGACTTCCAGGATGGAGATAATAATGGAAAATAGTTAAATGGTTTAATTGCTTAATTGTTTTTTGCAATTGAGTATTGAAACACACAAACTAAAATTTAAAAGATGAAAAAAACATTTGCAATATTGGCTTGTGCGCTTAGCGTTTCTGCTTTTGCACAAGAGACGGTTTACCCGGCAAAGGAGTATAAGGGTAAGCTGTATATAACGGATGGCACTGTACACGTAGGTAACGGGCAGGTGCTGACAAATACAACTATTGAAATAGAAAACGGCAAGATCGTTAAGCTGGGACAGAATCTTCCTATACCGATGGATGATGTAAAGGTGTTTAGCGCAAAAGGCAAACACGTATATCCTGGTCTGATCTTACCAGACACAGATCTTGGCCTGAAGGAAATAGGTAGTGGTGTTCGCGGCAGTAATGACTATGCTGAGCTGGGCGACTTAAATCCAAGCGTCCGCTCTATCAGTGCGTACAATACAGATTCTAAGATCACAGGTACACTTCGTGCAAATGGTATCCTGCTGGCAAGTGTAACACCACAGGGTGGTTCTATCAGCGGCTCTTCTTCTGTAGTACAACTGGATGCATGGAACTATGAAGATGCAGCGTATAAACTGGATAATGCAATACATATAAGCCTGCCAAGTTTTATCAGCAGGCCGAGCCGTTTTGCAGCATTTCTTGGCCAGCGTGGAGAACAGCCCGATGCTACAAAGCAGGCACTGGATAAGGTAGAGGAAATTAAATCGTTCTTCCGCCAGGCGAAAGCTTATTTGGCAGAGAGCACGCATAAGGAAACAAACCTGAAACTGGAAGCGGTAAAAGGTCTGTTTAACGGTACGCAAAAATTGTTTGTGCATGGTGACCAGATCAAACAAATGCTGATCGCTGTTGATTTTGTAAAGGAATTTGGTTTTAACGTTGTGATTGTTGGCGGCAGCGAAAGCTGGCAGATCGCAGACTTGCTGAAGCAAAACAATATAGCAGTTATTCTAAATGAGCAACATGCTTTGCCTTCCACAGAAGATGATGATGTAGACCAGCCATTTAAAACGCCTGCAGTTTTACAAAAAGCAGGTGTGCTATTCGCTATCAACGATTCACATGACGAAAGCCGTTATCGCAACCTGCCTTTCAATGCCGGCACTGCTGCAACATATGGCTTGACTAAGGAAGAAGCTTTATCTGCAATTACGCTGAATAGCGCTAAGATCTTAGGTGTATCTGATAAAACAGGCTCGCTGGAAGTCGGCAAGGATGCAAACATCGTTATCAGCGACGGCGATATCCTGGATATGAAGTCCAGCCTGATCAGCAAGGCTTTTATACAGGGCCGCGATGTAAGCCTTGATAATAAGCAGAAAGAACTGTACGAAAAGTATAAATATAAGTACGGCTTATAAGAAGGTACGAAGTACAAGGGACTAAGTACGAACAAAGAAGAGCGGTTGAAAATTCAACCGCTCTTTTCTATTTTGGGGGATGATGTGTTTGTGAGTAGTGAGTGGCATAAAATCATCCATTACTTTTCCTTATAGCTTCACGCCTTCACCTTATCCCTTACTTCGCCTTCTTAATACTTCCACCGCTACTGTTCGATACTTTTTTAATGGTTGCACTCCCGCTGTAACGAATATCTCCGCCACTGGATGCAGAAGCTGACAACTCTTTATTTACACTGATATCTATTCTTCCGCCGCTGCTCGCATCAGCATCGCACACATCTACTGCAAAACCTTCACCATCAAAATTGGCTCCGCTGTTTACTGCTATGTCCAGGCTTTTAGCATTGCCAGAGAATTTAGATACAGCGCCACTGCCCTGGCGTACCTTCACGTTACCCGCAGAAAGCGCAACGCGTACGTTCGCTCCGGAAGAAATATCTATATCTATATCACCTACGCTCAGTTTATCTTTTACTTCAAGGTTTGAACCGGAAGATGCTCTTAAAATATTCAGGGTTTTTACGGACACATAGGCCTTTAACTGCATGCTGTTTTTAATATTTGTATTTCCCTTCCAGTCAGATTTATAATAAATCTTCAACACGCCATTTACTACCTCCGTAACAATTTTGTCACGGTATTCTTTTGTGCTTGCGCTTATGGCTACAGCCTCACTCGAACTCTGTGTTACATATACTTTAATACCAGTTGCCACGCTCAGCCCGGTAAAAGCTCCAACGCTTCTTACTTCAGCATTAGCATCGTTAATTGTTGTTTGCGCACTTACTGACCCGGCAACAGAAAGGGACAGCAGCAGGAATAAGAATAATTTTTTCATTTTAAGTGGCTTTTCCTGAGAAACGGATGGACGAAAAAAAAGTTACAGCGATTTTTCGAATTGGGATGAATGGCTTTGGAAGCAGACAAGCGGCGAAAGAGTTTCAGGAGTTTCAATGTTTACAAGTTTCATGTTTTAACTCTTATAAGTATCACATACTTAGCCTAATAAGAAAGCCACATCTGAGATGTGGCTTTCTTACAGAAACGTGTAAACGAATGAAACATCGAAACTATTTACTTCTGTAGATACGTATCAAACAGTTTCAATATTCTTTTGTATTCATCTGTCCAACTGCTTGGCTCTACAAAGCCATGGTCTTCTACAGGATATACAGCCATTTCCCAATTGTCTTTACCCAGCTCTATCAATTTTTGGTTCAGCCTCACTGCATCCTGGAAGTTTACGTTGGTGTCTACCATACCGTGACAGATCAACAAATGATTTTTCAGGCCGCCTGCAAAATTGATCGGTGAAGATTTTGCATAGGCAATGCTATCATTAAATGGTTCGTTTAAAATATTACTTGTGTACCCGTGGTTGTAGTGTGCCCAATCCGTTACAGGGCGCAATGCTGCACCTGCCTTAAATACATCCGGTTGTGTAAATAGCGCCATCAGCGTCATAAAGCCACCATAGCTACCGCCATACATACCTATACGTGCTGCATCCACACCTTTTTCTTTTACCAGGTACTGTGCTGCATCCACTTCATCATCCAAGTCTTTACCACCCATAAAGCGGTAGATCCCCGTTCTCCAATCACGGCCATAACCACTGCTTGCACGGTAATCAACATCTAATACGGTATATCCTTTATCTGCCAGTAGATTGTTGAACATATACTCACGGAAGTATTGACTCCACCAGTAATGAACGTTTTGCAAATAACCAGCACCATGTACAAAGATCACAGCCGCGCCATTCTTCTTACCGGCAGCAGGCTCATAGATGCGTGCATAAATATCTTTTCCATCACGCGCTTTAATTGTAAAGATGTTTGTTTCTCGCCAAGGATACATTTTGAATGTGTCGCTTGCTGCCTTATCTGTAACCTGTACAGCGGTTTTGCCTTGTGCATTTTCCTGCACAAACAACTCCCATGGTTTATTAATATAGGAATAGCGATAGGCGATCGTTTTTTCATCGGGAGACAATGCCACATCATAACCGCCTGTCATTGCAGTTATTTTCTCCTTCCCAGTTCCGTCCGTCTTTATTTTATACCAGTTCTGTTTCCCTGGATGATCTTCATTTGTCAAGAGGTAAAAAGATTGTTTTGCCCTGTTCAGTACTACATCTTGTACTTCGTAGTTACCTTTTGTCAGATCAGTTTTTGTACCTGTGTTTAGTGCATAAGTGTACAGATGCGAATACCCTGTTGCTTCGCTCTGGAAATAAATGGCATTGTCATTTATCCAGCCAATTCTTGCACCAAAACCTACACCGGGGCCGCCAATCCAGGCCTCATCACGCTGCCTGTCTACCAGCGTCAGCTTACCTGTAGCTGGGTTTAGCTGCATGATCCATCTGTCCTTATTGTCTTGCGAGCGAATATCAACAATAGCTGCTGCGCCGCTTTCATTCCAGTATATACCACCAATGACCACACCACGCGATGCCTGCTTTTTATTCTCATTTTTCTTAGGGTAATCTTTTACATAATCCGGCTGGTCGAGTATGCCTGGCAAAGAGTCTACTGCAATGGTAACCACGGTATCTTTTTCTGTGTCGAATACAAAAGCTTCATATTTACCCTGTATCTCTCCCACTTTTGTTCTACCCGGTATATCTGTAGTAAAACCGCTTTCCGTTACATAGTCTGGTACAATTGTATTTTTATTGCTTGTTGCCGGTGTAAATAAACGATAAGTAATATACCTGCCGGTTGGGTTTGCCTGTACACTTGTAAGTACCTTCTCTCCTATAGCAATAGTCTTTAACGTATCTGTTTCTTTCTGTGTTTTCAGGAAAGCATCTCTTGCATCTTTCTTATTCTTCCTGCTCTTCAGCACTTCAGATAAGCGTAATTGTTCTTTTTGCAACCATTGCTCCTGTTGATTGCCTGTTGCAGTCGTAGTGCCTTGTGTTCTTCCCCCTCCGCGAAACCCAGTAGCAGCCGGTGCAGGTGCAGCATCACCAGTACGGGTAAAGTTGGTTAACTGCTCTGTGCTACCATTTTTCACATTCCATCCGAAAAGGTTTTGTCCGCGCAGGTAAACGATCCATTCATCATTACGGATAAACCTGGGGTTACTTTCTGCCTCTTCTGTTCGTGTTAATCTCGTTGTATTGTTTGTCTTCAGGTCTAGCAGGAAGATGTCCCCATTATATGCATATACAAGCTGGTTATAAGTGCGGCTATAACTACCATTTCTAATGGCTTGCTGCAAGCGCACGTTTTTGTAAGGAGACTTTTCTATTTTCTTCGTTTGCAGGTTGTAGGCATAGGTAGAATCTGATTCATTTTTATCAGGATTCCAGTCGAAGAAAACTGTTTTACTGTCGTAAGACCATGTAACATTCGAAGGTGAGGTGCCGATCCACTTAGGATCACGCATGATTTTCTCTACTGTAAGTTGTTGAGATTTAGCAGAGGCGCCAATCAGCAGCAACAGCAGCCAGCAATAGTTGGTTCTCATAATGTGTGTTATGTTTCGTTTATCGTGAATCGTGAGACGCAAACCGTGAATCAAAACCTATAAAGTTTTGGGAGCCTTATAAGTCTATGTTGATATTATTTAGATACAAGCTGAAAAATAAGCATCGGCTTTTCTTGCGTCGCACTCTTCAGCAGCATATCTCTGTTCAACAGAACCTGGCAGGCCTTGAAAACCAGCCAGAATCCATCAATCATTAATTCACGTTTGCCGACTCACGATTCACGTCTCTTATTCTGTTATTAATTCTACCACTTCTAAGTCTTCGTTCAGTATAACCATCTCTGCAGCATAGCCAGCTTTGATCAATGCATGATCATCTGTGCTATTGAGAATGCGCGCAGGATACAGGCTACACATGCGCAACGCTTCGGACAATGGAATGTCTGCATGATTTACGAGGTTGTACACCGCTTTCTGCATCGTCAAAGCAGAACCGCTTAGTACTCCGTTGGCTTCATACTTATCGCCAGCAAGCATGTGCTGGTAAGGCCCTTTGCCTGTTTCTGTTACTGCATCTGTTATTACAAACAAACGCTCTCCCATTATTTTCTTTGCTATGCGTAATGCTGTATAGTCTACATGATGGCCGTCGGGAATAATACTTGCACGAACAATTTTGTGATCAAACGCAGCACCAACAAGCCCCGGCTCTCTATGCTGAAAGGCACTCATCGCATTGAACAAATGTGTAACAGCATTAATGCCACTATCAAAAGCGTGCATGGCAGTTTTGTAACTGGTACTGCTATGCCCCGCTGATATAACAATGTTATAAGAGCAAATAAGATCAATTATTTCCTGTGAGCATTCCTCCGGCGCCAATGTGATCATCTTAATCACGTCATTTCCGTATTCCAGCAATTCTTTTGCCTGCTCCAGCGTTGGTGAAAAGATCAGTTCTTCTATATGCGCCCCCCGCTTTGCCTTACTGATCCACGGCCCTTCTACATGCAGGCCCAATACACCTTTATCACCTTGTTTCCAGTAATCACGTATTGCATCAATGCATTTAAAAATGACATCGTACGTATTGGTTGCTACCGTTGGCATGCAATAAGCAGCGCCACCCTTTCTGCAATAGTCCACTGTTGCAGCTAACGTTTCTGCATCCGGGTAAACAGAAAGTAACCTGCCGTATGCACCATACAATTGAAGATCTATGAAGGAAGGCGCTATCACGCCATCACCATAAGACTTTATGTCCATGTCTTTTGGCAGCGTTACCACCGGCACTACATTTTCAATAATGCCTTCTTCTACGACTACTGCATGATTCAGCAGCATATCTATTCCTGTAAAAACCTGTTTGGCTGTATATGCGATCTTGCCCATAAAACTTGTTTCTGGCTACCATCAGCCGGCTACCCGGCAATGTGTACCAATCTTACTGATTAATCATTTAGCAATGTAAAGTCATCCGCATCTTTCCAGAAAGGAAATTTTGTACGCACCTCTTCAAGTGTATCTTTTTGTATGGTAATGGTGAAGACGTCTTCATCATGTTGTTTATGATACATAACTTCTCCCAGCGGACTTATAACCATAGAGTCCCCACTATGATAAATATTGTTTCCATCTTCTCCCACGCGGTTCACACCTACCACAAAGGACTGATTCTCTATTGCCCTTGCCTGCAATAAGGTTTTCCATGGCAGGCTTCTTCGCTCCGGCCAGTTCGCTACATACACCAGCAGATCATATTCTAATCCTTGGTCCTGTGACTGCTGCCTTGCCCATATAGGAAACCGAAGATCATAGCATACCAGTAAGTTGATCTTCCATCCCTTTACAGAAGCGATCAGTCTTTTGTTGCCCGCTGCATAATGCTGGTCTTCACCGGCATAAGCAAAACGATGGCGTTTATCATATATACCATATTCACCATTAGGCAACATCCATATTAACCTGTTGTAATAATTGTCGTTCTCTTTAATGATAACACTACCTGTAAGTATTACGCGTTTCTCTCTTGCAACACGCTTCATCCATGTTACTGTCTCGCCGCTCATGTCTTCAGCAAGAAGCTCTGGCTTCATGCTAAACCCTGTACTAAACATTTCCGGTAGGATAATGATCTCTGTCTTTTCCTGTATCGCCTGTATCTTCTTTTCAAACATGGCGAGGTTCTCGCTTTTGTTTTCCCAGGAGAGGTTCGTTTGTATAAGTGTGAGCGTAAGTGATGACATACTTGCAAGTTACTTGTTTCGCAGCAAGAAGCCAAGGCGATGCTGTGAGTTGTGAGTGGCCAATTGTGAGGTTATGCCAGTCCGAAGAGCGCTCATATTTATAACTTATTGACTATTGACCCAATAGTTTTCTTCTCTCCAACTGGCTACTCACAACTTACATTTTACCTACCTTCGTTTCTTAAGCTAACAATATTACTATGGCATCCTCGCATACCGGCTATTATGAATTAAATGGCCTTGATATCTCACAATTTTCGACGCTTTTATTTGAGTCAGCGCATTCACTGCAATGGCAAATGACAGCAACCAGCGCCAATAGCTTTGATATTCATATACCCAAAACCGCATGGAAGCCTGGAGGCATCATCGTTGTAACGGTGGAAAATGGTCTTGCTACGTTGCTTAGTAAAAACAGTGACGCACTTCTTGGCGGTTCGAAAAGGAATGCCGGAAACCTGGAAACGTTTATTAATGCCCTTAATGAGCAGCGCGGTTTGAATACCCCGGAAACATTAACTGAAAAGTTTAACACGGCAGTGGCAAAGCAAGAGGCTTATGAAAAAGACCTGGCGGAGCGCATGCAATCAAACAACCTGACGGGAACGGAAAAGATGCGCCTTGGAGTTGGTGGCAGAAAGGTTACTTACACACTTGTAGGCATTAACGTTTTTGTGTTTATTATGATGGTGGTTGCCGGTGCTGGTTTTGTAAACTTCACGGTAGCCTCTCTTATCAAATGGGGTGGCAATATCCGCTTCCTGACCGCAAATGGCGATTGGTTCAGGTTAATCACAAATGTTTTCCAGCACGGAGGCGTTATCCATTTGCTATTCAACATGTATGCACTAATTAGTGTTGGCATATTCCTGGAACCGTTACTAGGCAAATGGCGTTACCTGACGGTATATTTAGCCTGCGGCATACTTGCCAGCCTTACAAGTATATGGTGGAGCGGTGAGCGGGTAAGCGTAGGCGCATCCGGCGCTATCTTTGGCTTGTATGGTGTATTTCTTGCACTGCTTACAACTAATCACCTTGAAAAATCAGTAAGAAACTCACTGTTGCAAAGCATAGGTGTATTCGTATTGTACAACCTGGTGTATGGAATGAAGGGGGGCATTGATAATGCAGCTCATATCGGAGGCCTGGTGAGTGGTTTTGTATTCGGATATGTTTATTACTATTTCTTTATAAGTAAAAAAGATAACGCTTCTGCATCTATGATCATTACGGCTGTAGCCACTATTGTAATTACCGCATTAGTCTTACCTACGTTAAAAGATGATTCTGCAAAATTTCAACATACAGTAGACAGATTTATACAACAGGAAGGCATAGCGACTAAACCACTGGACGGAGTACGCTCAGATACGTTCTCTATACAAAATGCGGAACAATTAAATACAGTCTCTCTGCCTATCTGGCGTAGCCTGAAGGCATCTATGGACTCTACGGGCAATTACAATTTATCTGTTTCTGACAAGAAGCGACGGGACATTTTAGCTAAATATGCAGGCTTGCGTTTAAGACAAACTGAATTACTTATTAAACGTGAAAATGAAAAGTCATTTGATTACGATAACGAACTTCAACAGATTAATAAGGATATAGAAAAAACATTGGACGTTTCAGAATAATAAGGACAGTAGATTCTAAATAAAGCAGAGAAGGCCACTTTTTGAAAGTGGCCTTCTCTGCTTTACTTGCATTGCCGGGCTCTTACAAACCGGGACGCAATTGGTTCGTGAGGACACGAACCAAGGCAGAACAATTAAACAATATCATCATTCAACAATCAAAGGAATTTCGCGGCTCTCTCCAAATCTTCCGGCGTATCTATCTCCACGCCCATATAATCTACAATAACCATTTTTAATGGAATACCATTTTCAAGATAACGCAGACATTCTATTTTTTCAGCCGACTCCAATGGTGTCATTGGCCAGCTTGTAAAACTCATCAAGGCTTCTTTGCGAAAGGCATATACCCCTATATGCTCATAGTATGTAACAGGCAGTTCTTTGTTGCGTGGGTAAGGTATCACCGAGCGGCTAAAAAATAAGGAGTTACAATTTTTGTCCACTGCAACTTTTACATAGTTTGGATCATCAATAAATTTCTGCTCTTTCAGCACCTGCATCAGGCTTGCTACCTGCACTTTTTTTCCCTCTTCTCCTTCGAAAACACGTAGCAATTTTTGAAGCGGCTCTTTTTTCACGAAAGGCTCATCTCCCTGTACGTTTACAATTATATCCACTGCCATATCTGCAACAGCTTCTGCAATGCGGTCGCTGCCACTTTCATGTGGCTTTTTACTCATAACAGCCTTACCGCCGTTATTCACTATTTCATTGTAAATAATCTCGCTATCTGTTGCTACAATCACTTCATCAAACAAACCTGTAGCCATCGTATTATCATACGTATGGCGTATCACAACTTTATCACCTAGTGGCTGCATTAATTTTGCAGGGAATCTGGTAGCTGCGTAGCGGGCGGGTATTAATGCAACTTTTTTCATACGTGAGGCTTTGCGGCGAAGATAAGAAAAGTATGTAGGGTATGTGGTGTATCATTGTTGCCCGACTAAGTTTAGTGGGTCTTCAATTGCAAGCGCTCATTTGTCTACCGACGGTGTTACTTTTTGTCTTGACACAAAAAGTAACCAAAAAAGTCAAGGCTCCAGAAAAGCAGTCTAAAAATTGTCTTGTCCGCCGAAATCCATTGAACTCGCCGCTTATAGCGTGAGTAAGTAAGTTACGCCGGGCTCAAACAGCAATGGATTTTTCCGGCGTTCATGCCAATTTTCTTAACGCAGCTTTTCTGAGGCCGCACGTTTCCCGGAAAGATTAAAGCCAGGAAATCCCCGATTTCAGCAATGTGCTTTTTACTGCAAACCATTGTCACAAATAGTTTCTACCCTTTTACAGCATGTCTACCGGGACATCAATGATAATATATAGCGTTTATAAAGCAGATAAGGTTTATAAAGAAGAGCACTCCACTTTATAAACCTTATATACCTATATACTCTATAAACTATACTACAACGTCAGCGCATTCGCAATACGTTTCAGTTCTATTTCGGCAGATTTAGCTGCGTAGCTAAGATTAACCAGCCTGTACCCAGCGTCTTCGAAACTTTGCTGCGCCAGTTTTACATCTACAATAGTTGCCTGGCGAAGCTGGAATTTCTGGATCACCAATTGTAATAATTGATTGGCCAGGTCATAATTCTGTTGTTCTGTTTCTAATTGCTTTAGTGCGTTTGCATAAGCCTGGTAAGTTTTTACCACAGAAGCACTATAGTCGCGTACCAGTGTCTGGCGCTGTATTGCAGCATTCTTTGTATTGATCTCTGCAACCTGTTGTTGCTTTTTATAGATAGAGCCATTATAGATCGGCACAACCAGGCTTACGCCTATTTGCGGACCATAGCTTTCGTTCAGCAAGTTAAATCCGGCGCTGTTCTGGTTACGGTTGTAGTTATAGCCCCCATTTAACCGCAGTGACGGGTAACGTTGTGCAGCCGTTTCTTTTACCAATTGTTCATTGATCCTTATTTGCTGTGCGGCAGCAATAAGATCAGGGTTTTTCGCAAGGCTTGTCAGTGCAGAATCCAGCGAAACATTATTGCTTACGATAATCGTATCTTTTACCATGATGGCTGAATCAGCATTTAACGTTAATAGTGTGAGCAAATCAGATTTGGCCTGATCGATAACCAATTGCTGCGATTTTTGTGACTGCAGCAAGGCGTTTAAATCCAATTGCGACTGAAACAGGTCCGCGTTATTTGCCATCCCTACTTCTTTCTGCGTTTTCAAAATATCCAGCCGCTGCTGAGAAACAACAATAGATTGGTTGATCGTTTTAATATAACTCTGTTGTCGTACGATGTCGTAATACTTCGTCATTACTGCAGCAATCGTATTTTGTATCTGCGAGATCAGTAGTTGCTGACTTTGTTGTTCCAATTGCTCCAACCGTTTTTTTGCAGCAACCACACGCATACCGTTATATAGCAAAAACGATCCTGTTACGTTTGCGCTTAAGGTATTGGATGAGGCATTGTTACTGTTATTGTTTCGCGCAGGATCAGAATATTTCTGGCTAATGCTTGTTACCTGCTCATTGTCTGTAACACCACCTGTTACTACCGGCAACCCACCAGCTACACCATAACTATTGTTGATGGTAGTAATGTCTACGTTATTTTTAGCCAACTGTATATCCAAACTGTTTTTCAATGCAAGGTTCACTGCATCTTGCAGAGACAGTTGTTGTGCATTACCGAATATTGGTGCAGCTAATATGATTATGATCAAAAACCTTTTCATCTTACTTTTTTTATACTGAGCATGTTTCCTTACTCAGTTATTTCTGTTACATGTGGTTTATGTTTTCCTGATATGTATGTGTACACTGCCGGAATTACAAACAATGTAAGTATCAGGGAGAACAAGATACCGCCTACAATTACAATACCTAACGGAATACGGCTGGTAGATGCAGCGCCAAGGCTCATCGCAATTGGCAATGCACCAAGCGATGTTGCAAGGCTTGTCATCAGGATCGGGCGAAGACGTTGTTGCGCTGCTTCCAATACCGCCTCTCTCCTGCCTATACCCAGTTCACGCTTTTGGTTTGCAAACTCTACGATCAGGATACCATTCTTGGTTACAAGACCGATGAGCATGATCATACCAATTTCAGAAAAGATATTTAATGTTTGGCCGAAAATATATAAGCTTAATAATGCACCTGCCAGCGCAAGCGGCACTGTCAGCATGATAGTAAACGGATCCAGGAAGCTTTCAAACTGTGCAGCTAATACGAGGTAAATAAAGATCAGCGCCAATCCGAAAGCAAACATAATATTGGAAGAGCTTTCTGCATAGTCTCTCGAGGCGCCGGACAAGGATGTCTGGAAGGAATCATCCAGCAGCTTATTGGCTATTCCCTGCATGGCATTAATACCATCACCAATCGTATGCCCTTCGGAAAGTGAGGCAGAAATGGTAGCCGCCTTATACCTGTTGAAGTGGTATAATGTAGATGGATTACTGCTTTCTTCAAGATGTATGACCGCATCTAACGGAATATTTTGGCCGCCCTTGCTCCGTACATATAGCTTTTCTATATCATTTGGTTTGTTACGGTCATTCCTGTCTACCTGTGCTATTACCTGGTATTGAAAACCATTCATAATAAAGTAGGCCATACGGCCACCACTGAATGCGGCTTGCGCTGCTGCAATTACTTCCTGTGTAGACAATCCAAGGTCTTTTATTTTCATCCTGTCTACCGTTAGCTGTATTTCCGGTTTATTAAACTTCAGGTTTACGTCTACGTTAGAGAAGGTCTTATCCAGCCTTGCTGCATCGAGGAACTTAGGAATGATATCTTTTAGTTTATTTAAATCCTGGTTCTGTAATACGAACTGCACAGGTAAGCCGGAGCGGGAGCTGGAACCCACGGAGATGGTTTGCTCTTGTACCGCGAATATACGCGCATCACTAAAGCGTCTTAATTTCCGTTGCAGCTCATTTGCAATATCATTCTGATTACGCTTTCTCTCTTCCGGGTCTACCAGGCCTAAGCGTGGTTGGGAAGAGTTGGTAGAAGTAGAAGAAAAACCACCACCAGTCCTTGCAAACACAAAGTCTCTTTCGGGAACAGAGTCGTATAAGAAATCCGCAATCTTATCCGTCAGGTTTTGCATGTAGTTAAAGCTCGTTCCTTCCGGCGCAGTTACCGTAAAGCGGATACTGCTTCTATCTTCCAGCGGAGCTATTTCACTCTGCAATTGTTTAATGGTAAAACCAATTGCGCAGAAACACACGAGAATGATCAGCCATGCAACCCAACGTATATGCATAAATGAAGCAAGCAATCGCTTATATCCATTTTCCATTCCCTGGAAGAAAGGTTCTGTTTTTTCGTAGAACCATCCATGCTGTGCATTTTTCCGCGTAAGGTACACGTTCAATACAGGTGTGATGGTAAGCGACACAAAGGCCGAGATCAATACAGCAGCAGCCAATACTACACCAAACTCACGGAAGAGGCGTCCTACGAAACCTTCAAGGAAGATTACAGGCAGGAACACGATCGCAAGTGTGATGGATGTAGAGATAACTGCGAAGAAAATTTCTTTACTGCCTTCCAATGCAGCTTTACGTATAGGAAATCCTTCTTCTATTTTTCTAAAGATATTTTCCGTTACTACAATACCATCATCCACCACAAGGCCTGTTGCCAGTACAATGCCGAGCAATGTCAATACGTTGATGGTAAAGCCACAGATATACATAATAAAGAAGGTCGCGATCAAAGAGATCGGTATATCAATCAACGGACGTATGGCAATAAGCCAGTTTCTAAAGAACAAAAAGATCACTAGTACTACAAGGGCGAACGCAATGATCAATGTTTCTTTTACTTCGGCCAGTGAGTGACGGATGTTCTTGGTGTTATCAATAAGCAGGTTGAACTGAATGTCTGACTTATTGCTTTTTTCAATTTCATCCAGTCGTTTGTAAAACTCATCTGCAATAGCAATGTTATTTGCACCCGGCTGCGGTATAATCGCAAGGCCTACAGCATTTACACCATTGTACTTCCATCCCTGCTCCATTGTTTCAGGACCAATCTCAACCGTGGCTACATCTTTCAGCCGGATAATACCTGAACTGTCCTGCCTGATGATAAGGTCCCTGAACTGATCTTCTGTTGTTAACCTACCTAGTGTACGGATCGTTAGTTCGGTATTGTTACCATAGATCTTTCCCGGAGGCAGATCCACGTTCTCACTGTTAAGAGAGTTGCTTATATCAGAAAAAGCTACGTTGTATGCGTTCATCTTGTCTGTGTTCAGCCACAAACGCATCGCATACCTCTTCTGACCAAATATATTTACAGAGCTTACGCCATCTATCGTTTGCAATTGCTGCTGCAATACGTTCTCCGCATAGTCGCTCAGGTCCATCAATCCTTTGGAACGGCTTTGTACAGCCAGCAACAAAATGAAATCGCTATTGGCATCTGACTTTGTTACAACCGGCGGGGCATCAATATCCTGCGGCAAGCTTCTTTGCGCCTGCCCTACTTTATCGCGTACATCACTGGCTGCCGCTTCCAGGTCTGTTCCTAAATTAAACTCTACTGTAATAAAACTACTTCCCAGCGAGCTGGATGAAGTAATGGTTCTGATACCCGGAATACCATTGATCTGTTTTTCCAGCGGCTCGGTTATCTGGCTTTCAATGATGTCCGCATTCGCGCCGGTATAAGATGTATTTACGGTAATGGTTGGAGGGTCAATCGCAGGATAATCCCTCACAGCGAGAAAGGTGTATCCAACCACGCCCAGCAAGATGATGAAAATGTTCATCACGGTAGCGAAGACGGGCCGCTTGAGAGATAGTTCGGAAATATTCATTGCCTGTTGGATGTTAGGTATGGGATATAAATGCGCGTAAGAGCGGCATTTTCATCTTACAATTATTTAGTCTTCTTCGTAGTAGTGCTATCTGCGCCTACTTCTTCCAGCTTTTTCACACGGCTTATCTTCACCGGCTTGTTTGGTAATGCAAACAATACACCTGTTACTACCACGCTGTCGCCTTCGTTTATTCCTTTAATGACTTCTACATTCGTTGCCTGGCGCAAGCCTGTCTGTACATTTGTAAAAACGGCATTCCCTTTTCTAACTACAACAACACTTTTGTTCTTATCGTCAGGAATAATAGAGTTAGTCGGGATCATGATTGCCTTTTTATCTACCCCTTCTCCCACATATACTTTTACAAACGCACCGGGATTAGAACCGGACGAGTTATCCAGGATCGCTCTTATTTTAAGATTACGTGTAATAGTGTTCGCCTGCGGCTCTACGGCGATAATGGTGGCTTTTCTTTTAACAGTACTTGCAGCATCTACTTCTACATCCACTGTATGCCCTACGGTAGCCAGCTTCCCATACTCTTCCGGGATAGTGAAATCTATCTTGAGGCGGTTTAACTGCTGTAAGGTAACAATGACATTAGACGGGGTAACGTAGGCGCCGGGGCTCACCTGTCTTAAACCCAGTGTACCGGAGAATGGTGCACGTATCACTGTTTTATCAATTAGTGCCTGCGTATATGCAATATCTGCCTTATACCCATTCACTGTATTTAATGCTGCGTCGTAGTCCGCCTGGTTTACACCACTTACTGCCAGTAGCTTGCGCAGGCGTTCTTCTGTTTTTTCAGCAAGGTCCAGTTGCACTTTCGATTTGTTTATCTGTGCCTGCAAGTCAGCATCATTGATCCGCGCTATTACCGTTCCTGCTGCAATGGGCTTGCCTTCTGCAACATTGAGGTAGGTAATACGGCCGCTTATTTCAGGATGCAGCTCTACAGATTCATTGGCTACTACTGTGCCGTTTGCTTCTATTACATTTTTGATGGAGGAATTACGGGCGACGATCACTTCAACAGTTGGGGGTTGGTTCGCGCCGGCTTTAGGTTGCTGCTTCTTTTTGCCGCAGGATGCACCAATAATGCACACACCCACAGCAAGAATAGCAGTAGAATGAAAACGTAGCATCGTTTTAAATGGATTGGCTTTAGTCGATAATTCTGATAAAGATATAGAGATTTTATACCAGATGAGGGGCGACTTTGTGGGGTTGCGGTGAATCTGAAGAAAAACCGGGTGAGCAAGACGAGGTAGCAATTAGTTAACAAGTCTTTAGGGAATAGAGGAGAATTGTTTTATGGTTGCATGGTTTAATTGTTGGGCTAAATGAGTATCAGCAAAAAATAAAATGGGGCTAACCTTTTCGGTCAGCCCCATCAACAATATAACAATTGACCAATTAAGCCATTACTGTATCGTTTTCTCCACTCTTGTCAGCTTGCCTTCCCTATTCACACCTTCCAGTACCACTTGCATGCTTTTACTAATATCGTTGTTGAAAAACTCTATTGTTACCTTACGGTTAGCACCATCTGTGAGTACATATGGGTTCCAGTATATGGTAGAGCGTACATCCGGCTGTTCCATTGATTGGTCCGTAGCATAGTTTGGAGAGTAAAACTCTTTGAACTTAGTATAGCCGCCGATCTTGCGTTGCTCAAGACCTTCGCCCGGCTGACTTTTTACGTCACCGCCACGGCGTGTATAAACCGCGATCGCACCGCCGGAACCACCACCCATACCACCAAAGAATGGAGGCGGGAATACTTTAATGTATGCTACATCACTCATTGGTAAACTGGTTACACGGTCAGCATCTGCAGACATTTCATCTATATAAAAAGAGGTACTGCTTCCTCTCCATGTTGCTGTAGAGTTAGCGCCCTGCGAAGAGATTTGTAAACCAGCCACACGGCCTTGTAAGTAATTCAGCACGTTCATAGACGCCTGCGCTATCGGGTCTTCCGTTACATCAAACTGGCGGGCGTTACCTCCGCTAAATAAACCGCTGGTATATTTTTCATCCATTACGTCTATCGGTTTCTTAGCGCGGGTCTTTACGGTCACCTCACTAAGCGTTGTCGACTCCAATAGTTTCTTCAATCGCTCTTGCTCGCTTGCAAACATTCTCAGGCGGGCATATCCGCTTGTATCGCGTGACACCCAGTTGAGCATCGGCGACAAGCCTGTTACTTTTTGCGGAGGAGGATATAAGCCGTTGTTAAAAGAAACCGCTACTCTTGAAGAGAGGTCTCTTTTCTGGTTGAACTGGTAGTAAACCGTAAGCGTATCGAAGAAAAGCATGTTGCGGTCGCTAAAGCTACCATCCGGTTTTATTGGCAGGAATGTTAGTGATGTACTGGAATCTTTTCCTTTAAAGATCAGGTTGATCTGCCCCGCTTCGCGAAGCTGTAAAGGTGTAGCGCCAAATACTTTTCCTGAAAAAGACATGAAAGAAGTGTCTTTCTGATATTTTACCCTTGGCATTTGCGCCCTTACTATTTTCTCCCAGTTGATCTTTCTCCAGCCATTTGTCATCATCACCAGGTCAAGGTGTTGTTGCAAACTATCGGCAGTACCGTTAAAGTAATAAGCCGGGTTGTTCACATATCCTTTCAGCTCGCTTGACAATAACAGGTGAGATACAATGGTGTTTTGCTTATCTATTGCTACTTCTCCATCCGTTACAGAAATAGACATATTCGCAGCTATGGAATCCGGCACTTCTATCTCAATTGTATTCTTAGCACGTCTTGCCGTATTGCCTTTGATTGCTACCTGCGGACCAAAATCGTAGTTGTGATTGTTGATAAAACAAATGCGCTCAGCCACCGGAACCCAATCTGCATCAAACACGGAGATCAGCATAACGCCTGATGGCAATGTGCCGGTTGGAATGCTGCCACCAATAGCCACACTTTCCGAAAGGTCTACTTTTGCACGATACACCAACTGCTGCTGAATAGTAGCTACAACATATAATGTTTTAAGATTTGCCGGCGCATCTGCAGAACGTTCTACCAGGAACCCTTTGCGTTGTCCAAGGCCATTCATTTTTAAGATCACGCCAGTCGTTTTCACGTCTGGCAATGTAGAAATATGTGGCGTGTTTAATTCGTCCGTCCATTTCACATTATATTTCTCCCCGGCTTTAGCCTCTACGGTAAAGCTTCCCATCCCGTCATGTTGCGAAGTAAATGTGTCTATTTTTTCTCCTGATGCACTATACACCCCTCCTTTTACATTTACAGGCTTACCCCATTGGTCATTTGCTTTAAATGCTACTTTGGATTTTATGCCGGCAATCAGGTCTCCGCTCTCCGGGAAGAACTGAATAGCTGATTCCAGCTTTGTATCTTTTACCGGTTTTGCGTCTTTTTGTAAAATGCGCAGGTCTTTATTGTACAGAAATGAAGAGTCGAAATTGAGCATCCATTGTGTATAAGCCCTTACATGAACTACCTGTCCTGTAAAGGTTGCAGGAATTTCAAATTGTCCCTTTGCCGTTGCGTCTAATATAGGCGCAGCGGTGTGGAACAAGATGTTTCCGCTGGCATCTGTCCAGTCTACATAAAAATTCTTACTAATGTCTGAAGGGTAAACGCCGGCTTGCAGATAGGCTTTAAACCAGATTGTCTCTCCGGGTGCATAGGCATTTTTATCAAAATGCAGATAAACTCTTTCTTGCTGATAGTCTTCGCTTAGCCTCATCAGGGATGAATCTAATTGCTTCTGTGCATTTCCCTCAAAAGATAATCCTGCTAACAATCCCAGTGCAAATACCAGGCGACGGGCATGTTTTGGCATAATTGGTTGTAATTAATAATGATTCGTCAAAATATCTTGGCCGCAGGGTAACAACCTTAAAAGTAACTTTTTTGAGATGTCTACCATCAAGTCTTTTACATCTTTATAAAATTTTCACAATTTTTAGGCAAGTGCCGACAATAAATATTGCCTCCTACAGTTAAATACACTGTAACGTTTCTATCCTATAAACAATCTAAGAGACCATGAAACTATCGGGCTTATCCTGTATTGCGGGTACACTGCTGCTGCTCAGTTCCTGCCAGAAAAGTAACGGCACTGATGATACCAGCGGTGCAAAACTAGTTTTCTCCTTCAAATTTGATTCCACACAAACAAGGCTGTCAAACGTAGCACAACCTGTAAGTGTAGCTGCCGGGCATGCGGCACAGAGCCCTGTTATGCGTAAAATGAGTAGTCATTATGTAGAGCTGACGCCAAATGCAACTACGGCATTGGGTGCTGGTGCAGTTCTTTACAGGGCGCCAGAAACAACTGCTGGTGGTGAAAACGCTATTGACTTCGAAAAGTCCACACTGGTGGGGAATGGTGAGACGTTTTTCTCTATTCCGCTGGCATCTATTAAACCGGGAACGTACGAATGGCTGCGGATTTCGCTGGCTTACCAGAATGGCGATGTAAAATATTGGGTAGATACTACGATTAATGGTGTAGCGATCAAACAGGAGTTTATCGGAACCCTTGCCGGTTTTATTGGTTTCAATACGTACATTAAATCGTTTAATGTAAAAGACCAGTCCGTAGCTGTGAATGGTAACCGCAAGCAGGGGTACTGGGCGTTTGAAACAAACATTAGTTATAACAATGTCAATATTCCTTATCTGACCTCAGGGCAGGCTCCGGCTGGCAGTACAACTGTTGTTAATCCCATTTTTGCGACATCGCCTATTCCGCAAGGCTCTTGCGTAGTAACGGCTTCTATTCCCGGCAAACTAACAATTACCGGCAAGGAGAATAAGGATATTACATTGGAGGTGTCATTATCTACGAATAAAAGTTTTGAATGGGAGGACCTGAACGGAGATGGTAAATGGCAACCCGGCAAGGGGGAACGAACGGTGGATATGGGTATTAGAGGAATGGTGGTGAATGTGAAGTAAGGATCGTGAAACGGCAATCGTGAGTGCTATTTATAATCTTAGCGTCCCCCAACAATTTGACCATATAACAATGCGACAATGAATTCAACTCTTGCATTTTCCTGCAAAAAACCGCGATTATAATCGCGGTTTTTTGTTAGCTTTAAGCTGTACGCTAAAATCCTAACTGACGTGAAAAAAATATTCTTGCTTCTACTGGCAGCAACTTCTTTCAATTGCTTTGCACAAAAAACAGACAAAAAATTACAGGGTAAGATCGATGAATTGTTCAAGGGCTTTAATGGCAGAATTGGCATTTATGTACATGATTTGAACAAGAACAAGGTGGTGGCTATTAATGCCGACAGCATTTTTACTACCGCGAGTATGGTGAAGATGGGGATACTGACAGGCATGATGGATAAGCTGAATAAGGGTGAATACAAGTATGACCAACCAATCGAGTATAAAGATTCTTTACTGTACGCAGGTTCTGATGTATTAGGATCGTTTAAAAGTGGAGAAAAGATAGAGCTGGGCAGAGTGATTATGCTGATGCTTACTTTAAGTGATAACACTGCGAGCCTTTGGCTGCAAAGCCTCGCCGGAGGCGGTACTCGTATCAATGCATTGCTGGATAGTCTCGGCATAAAAGATTTCCGTGTAAACAGCCGCACGCCCGGGCGCGAAGCGAACCGCAATAAATATGGCTGGGGGCAAACAACGCCTTATGCGATGGCGTCCTTAATGGAAAAAATAGTAAAGCATGAGATCATCAGTGATAGCATAAGTGAAAGAATGCTTCGCTTGCTGGGACGCAACTATTGGGATCAACAGGCTATTTCTGAAATACCAAGTGATGTGTTTGTTGCAAGCAAAAACGGTGCAGTGAATGACAGCCGTGGCGAAGTTCTTTTTGTAAATGGCCATGGCAGGCGTTACGTATTCTGCATTTGCACGAGCGAGAACAAAGACCAAAGCTGGAACAGCAGCAATGAAGCATGGGTGGTGATCAGGAAGGTTTCGAAACTATTGTGGGAGTATTATAAGTGAGGTGGGTGAGTTGTGGGTGGTCAGTGGTGAGTATGTGAATGGAGAGTAGGCAATGGTGAAAATATTCAGACTAAAATAAAAAAGCAGTCATATTGTGAAGACTTGACATAGACCTATAAGGTTTCGAAAAAACCTTATAGGTCTTCTTATTTTTAGAGAATGGATAATTCAATGAATGCTGCGCGCTGTTTTACAGGAAGGAATGGCACTTGTATTAAGTGATAACCGTATTGCTCATACACATCACATAACACTTCGTATGTTTTGATGGCTTCATCAAAATCCTGTTTACGCTCGGTATCTGTGCAATAGATCTCTTTCCATGGTGGCAATATAAATACTTGTTTATTGTACCTGTTTTGGCTCGCAGCTTCATGCAATTGAGGTGTGACCTGCGTTCCTATTAATAGTGTATATGCAACCACATCCGGAATACCACGATCAAAGAAGGTTACGCAATTATTTGTTGCTTTACTAAATGTTGCAATCGATCTTTCCAGCATGATGTCTCTATACAACACTTTATCCGCCCAGGGCAAAGCAGTACCGTTTCGCGCCATTTCTTCCTGTATAATGGTGCGCGCTACTTCATCTACATAATTATATTTTTCTTTCAACGCATGCAATAGCGTTGTTTTGCCAGCACCAGGACCGCCAGTGATAACATAGCAATGTTCTTTCTCCATAAATAATTGATGATTGTGTTTGCCTGTACGCAGGCTGTTCTTAAGCGATTAATAAACCACAAGGCTCACGAAGGTTTCACAAAGAACATAAAGGTTTTCATTGTGTCCGTTGTGGAATATCATTGTCCTTCGTGGTTATACGCGTATTTGTCCAGAGGAATAACAAAGATAGGATATCTCTTAAAAACAGGGAAGCCCGCTGCCCTGGGAACAGGGTGGCGGGCTTTTGTTTCCCAACTTTAACCGAGTTTATCTGAATACTTTCATTGCCAGTAATCCTGATGGGCCGGGTAACATTTCAGACAATCCTTCTTTTACAGAAGTACTTGCCGTTACTTTATTGTCTCCTCCCGGAGCTTTTGGCGCCTTTGGTTCTTTTGGCGTTTTGGGACCTTCTGGTTTATACTGGTAGTGTGTTGTATCAACAGGCAGATTTTTCTGCAATTCTTTTTGTTTATCCTCCAGATCTTTTTTCTGTTCTTCCAGGTCTTTCAACTGTTGTCTTGTTTCGTCTTCATTATGCTGGTCGTCTCTTGACTTTTGTGTTGCTTTCAACCCTGTTTCAAACATCCTGTATTCTACATTTTCTCTCCAGCTATAACTGTTATCCCAGTTGTCATCCCAATCTGCTGACCAGTTGCGGCGGCGACGATTGTTGAAATCTATATTGAACCACCTGTAATCGTTCACACTTCTGTCTATTTGTATTCTTTTACCGATCGGCACTTCTACAATGACAAGTACTTGCTGATTGCGGAATTTATTTTTCTGTGTTACGGCAAATCCTCTTGGCAGTGTGATTAATGTATCTGCCTGTTTTACATTGAACACTACATTGGTTGCAATGCTTCTTGCCAGTGCAGGAGAGCTGCCGCGGGAAAATTTTACGACTCTGATATGATAGCTGCTATCTGCGCTTTTTACAACATTCACTCGTACGGTTGTCATCAACAGGCTATCTTCAGATACTACATAGAATGGTACATCTTCTTCATCCCAGTTTATACCAAACCAATCGCTGCCGTAGTCTGTTGTACTTTCGTTAGATAACTTAAGCAACAGCTTATCTTTTGAAGGTTTAGCAAGCGTTACGCTATCTTCCACTGCACCTTTTGTTCTGTAGTCACGTGCTACACTTATTGCAAGTGCTATTACACAGATCAAACCTATTGTCCAGAGACCACTGAATGTATAGCCGAGGTATGGATTTTTAGACTTCACTTTCATCAACCTTCTAATGATCCAGGTGATCAATGCAATTACCGGGATACCGAGGAAGAGAACCAGTGTAGCCCATGCAAGTGCATTTTGCCAGAAGCCGGAAAGGATAAACTCTTTCATCGGGAAGTAGTTAATACGTCCCATCATCAGGGTAAGTAAGCCAATCAGCAAAGCGAATGCAAGCATACCAGCTACAAACAGGAAGAATGCTTTGAAGATCACACCTATTGCATGGAACACTCTGCTACCACCTCTTCTTGCAGCACCGCCCACTTCATTACCAAATGCCTGACCTTTTGCACCCATTGTTTTACCAAACTCACTACCCCACTCAGCAGCTTTGTCTTTTACTTCTGTGCCCCACTTTTCTGCTTTTGATTTGAAGTGGCCCAGGTCTTCCTGGATCGTGTTTTTAATAGAGTTCAAGTCTACTTTTTCACCACGCATTTCCAGTTTTTCTGAAGCAGAGTTTGCTTCCGGTATCACCACCCACAGTATCACATATATTACAAAGAAGGAGCTACTGAAGGAACCGAAAAGGAATGTAGGCCCCATGTGAAAATCCCAGAAAACGTTTCTAAAGATGGAAACAAAGATGCTGGCTACTAATGGGAAAGCAAATATCAATCGGGGAATCCATACTGCTATATCAAAGTAAGCCGCTATACCGCTGGCTACGCCTGCGATAACTTTGTCTTCCGGGTTGCGAAACAATCTCTTACGAATTGCACTCTTTGTTAATCCTGAACTAGGTAAGATGGCCCATAGCAAGATGTAGATTAATACACCTGATCCAAAACCGCCTAATGTGATAATGGCGAACAGGATACGTACTATTGCCGGGTCCAGCCTTATGTAGTTGGCAATACCGGAACAAACACCGCCAAGTATTTTATCATTCTCGTCTCTGTACAAACGTTGACGAGGTTGTGGTTCTTCTTGTTGTGCCTGGGTAAAACCCTGGTCGGCTGTTGCATTTTGCTGTGTGCTTTCTGCGCCTAACTGTGATTTTACTTTAGCTTCATCATCTTCAAAATCTTCCGGACGGCCAATGCTTTCTATAATAACATTGATGTCATTATCTGTGATGCAAGTAGCGCCTTTTTTCAGGTTTTCGCTGAACAGTTCAGCAATACGCCCTTCTATGTCGTTGATAATCTCGTCGCGGCCTTCTTCGTTTGCGAAGTGGCGACGCAGACTTTCTACATATTGTTTAAGAATATCGTAAGCGGTCTCTTCAATGGGAATTACCCTGCCCTGAAAGTTTATATTTATTACTCTTTTCATGATCAGTTCGGGTTTTATTGGTTTAAGTTGGAATTGTTATTATCAGTTGTTGGTTGCGTTAGTGCATGTACAGCGTCGGCCAATTCTTGCCAGGTGCGCTCCAGCTCACCATAAAATTCGAGGCCTTTTTCTGTCATGCAGAAGTATTTTCTTGGCGGGCCAGATACGCTTTCAACCCAGCGGTAAGTTAATAGTTCTGCATTTTTGAGGCGTGTTAACAAGGGGTATAGAGTGCCTTCCAGAATATGGAGGTTTGCTGCTTTCATCCTGTCAACAATATCACTCGGATAAACTTCGCCCTGGCGAATAATGGACAAAATGCAAAACTCCAGCACCCCCTTCCTCATCTGACTTTGTGTGTTCTGAATATCCATAACCTTGGGGTTTTTGTTTGTGAAGCCTTCCGTTGATTACTCCGGTTGTAGGTCAATGGAAGGCTGTTTTATTTTAATGTTTGTGTTTTAAGTTCTACGGGCTGTTGTCAGCTTCTTTACTATCACAACACAAAGATGGGAAGTTTTTCAGTACTATGCAACACATAGTACCATCTTTTTTAAAGTAGCAGGTGGTGGATAGAAGTGGGTTTTATTATAATTAATTGATTATAATTGTTTTATTGATAAATGGCTAAATTGTCATTGTGATGAACGGTTTAAAATAGGGATGAATGAAAATCGGGTAAAATCCAGATTTAGCCCATAGAAATACAGAACCGCCCTAAAACAGCCTTATCTCAAATATCAAATCGCAAATTTATTCCCCTTACTTGCCAAACGTCTTCAGCTTATCTACAGCCTTTTCCAACGTAGCAGCTTTTTTGGCAAAGCAGAAGCGTAATACTTTATTGTCTGTGTTATCGTGATAAAAAACGGAGAATGGAATGGTCGCTACCCCATATTCTTTTGTCAGGCGGATGGCCAGATCGCGGTCGGATTCGTCAGACAAACCTTCGTAACTGTAGCCCTGGAAGTAGCTCCCATGTGATGGTAATGCTTTAAACGGCGTGTTCTTCATCAATTGCTGAAAATAGTCGCGCTTGTGCTGAAGAAAATGCCCGAGGGACAAATAGGCCTCTTCATATTGCAAAAACTCTGCAATGGCAACCTGCATAGGTGAGTTGCAGGAGAAACTATTGAACTGATGTACTTTTCTAAACTCTACCATAGTATCTTCAGCACTGATGCAGTACCCTAATTTCCAACCTGTGCAGTGATACGTTTTACCAAAGGAGAAACATACAAATGACCGCTCCAGCAGATCGGGATAACGCAGCATGCTTTGGTGTGGGATGTTATCGAAGATCAGATGCTCATACACTTCATCGCTCAGGATATAAATGTTGGTGTCTTTTACTATCTCACGCAATTGCTGAATATCACTTTCCTGCAACACACTTCCTGTAGGGTTGTGCGGCGTGTTAATCATGATCATTTTTGTCTTCGGTGTGATCTTGCTTTTTACCTCATCCCACGGAATAGAATAATCGGGATACTTCAGTGAAATGTAAACGGGTATACCGCCATTGATCAAAATATTGGGAACATAGCTATCGTAAGCGGGCTCAAAAACGATGACTTCATCACCAGGTTGCAATACTGTTGTAAGCGCCGTGTAAATGGCATACGTACCGCCGGGTGTTACAGTGATCTGTGTATCGGGGTTAACTGTAGCGCCATACAACTTGTTTACTTTCTCTGCTATTTTTTCGCGAAGCGGCAAATAACCGCTCATGTGAACGTATTGATTAAATCCACTCTTCAACGCTTTACTTACCAGGTCTATTAGTTGACTGTCCATAGGAAAGTCAGGAAACCCTTGCCCCAGGTTCACGGCATTATGCTCCGTTGCCAGTTGGCTCATAATAGTAAAAATGGTAGTACCTACGTCGGGTAGTTTGGAGTTAATCTTATTCACGCAGAGAGGTTTTGTCCAAAGATAAAACAGCAAGATCAAGTACGAGGTACAAAATACGAAGATGGATCGTGAGACGTGAAACGTTAATCGTGAATAAGCGCTTCTGTTTTGTAACCGCTGCGGTAGTATCAGCAGTACGTTAGCAATTGTTGAATAAGCTTATTCACGATTAACGTTTCACGATTGACGAAATGGCAAAATAAAAGCCTTCCCGTTTTATTGGAAAGGCCTACAGTCTTTTAGCAGGATTTAGTTTTGGTTGCGGTACGCCGCATTGATCTAAGGTTGAATAGCAGTTTTAACGTTGAGTAATCTTCTTATTTTCTCAGCACTACATAAAACATTAGACAAGTAACTAAAACAAAAATCCAATTTTTGTTGAGGGCAAGCATGGCAATCGTTTTAACAAATCTAATTTAACTGAATCCACTGACAAATTAAAAACCGTTTAAAACTTTTTCTATTTCATGAGTGCCTGTATATCAGGATCGTCTTGTATAGCAGCCATTTGCTTAAGTATCCATTGTGTTTTCCACGTTACCCAACGGCTCGGAGGCGTCACGGTATATTTTTTAGGATTGGGCAGACAAGCTATGATAGCAGCAGCTTCTGTCCGGCTCAGGTCTTTGGCATGCTTGCCAAAATACTTCTGAGAAGCGGCTTCTACGCCAAAAATGCCTGGCCCCATTTCTATCACATTCAGATACACTTCCAGGATGCGTTTCTTATTCCACGTCCACTCAATCATTTTAGTAAAATAAAACTCCGGTGCTTTACGCAAATAGCGCATCACACCTTCTCCCTGCCATAGGAAAACATTTTTTGCTGTCTGCTGGCTAATGGTACTCGCTCCGGCGCCGCGGATCTTTTTCTTTTTCTTCGGATTGGTAGAGAGGCTTTTTTCTATTGCTTTCCAGTCAAAACCACCATGGTCAGGAAACATCTGGTCTTCACTTGCCATAGCTGCCAGCTTCAGGTTGGGAGATATTTCGTCCCAGGAAACGTAATCGCGTTTCAGTCCATAACCACCTATAGCCGCACCTAGTTGTGTAATGGTGACAGGCGGAAAAAACCAACGGCAAATAATGATGTAGAGAAGCGACGATACAAAACAAATGATGACAATGCGCTTCAGCCAACGCCAGAAAGTGAGCATAAGGTAATTTTACTTCAGGCAGCAAGATAATATTTTCTTGTTACTGGTCAGCCGCGGAACCGGCTGCCGGCATCGGTGCTTTATTTGTAAGGTTTACGTATTTCAATTTGAACTTCTTTCCTATATGATAACCCGCGGGTTTTCTATTGTGAAAAATATTTACCTGCGATATTAATACACTTGTAAGGATCGTTCCCGTATAGCCGATCACGTATGCGGCTTTGTAATCTGTGTGAATGCTATTTACTCCCCAGATACACCCGGCAAGTACAACTACTTTAAGCGCCATATTGCCAACAGATGCCCATGTAAGACGGCTCTTTTTAGGAATGATCGCAATATCATTTATATGTATGCCGATGTAGCCTTTGGTTACCCACTCCACTCTGCCGCCGCCAAAACCAGTTGGTATTACTTCTTTACTTCCTACTTTAATGAAGATGCTATCATTCCTGCATTTGTCTACAATACCGGAGATGTATTGATCTTGTTTAGTATATACGTCTATGTTATAACCGGCATAATAGCGTTGTATAGTCCTGTCTCTTTTTTGCAGCAACACATAATCTATCTGCGCAGAAGCAGCCAGGGCCATGAGGTTGAGGATAAGCAGCAAGAGAAATGGTTTCATCTCCTGAAAATAATTCCGGGAGAGATAATTTGCAGCCAAAGCTTCGTTAAAAGCGCTTTTATTAATGCATGAGTTTTCCCGGATGGAAAAGAATGCCCCACACAAGGGCAATACCGAAACCAATGAGAATAAGACCAGAGATACGATTGATAATGTGAATATTTTTCGCATTCAGTTTAGACCTAATTCGCCCTGCCAGCAACACTTTTAATATATCGGACAGCAGTATGAATGCAAGACAGGTTCCAAATACCAGGAAACGGTATTGTGCTGGATGTGCTTCTGTTTTTGAATCGGCCAGGATAGTAGCAGATGCTGCAAACCAAAAAAGAAATGCGCCGGGGTTCAATGTATTCATGAAAAAGCCGGAGAAGAAGATGGCGATCATGTCACGCTTTCGGAAAACTTTCTGTTGCACTTTACTATCTTCTGCAAGCGTGATCTTTTTAAAGAAGAAGGTATAAATACCCAGGCAAACGAGGAAAACACTTCCTGCTATGCCTATTATTCTTTCGTGCTGCAGCACGGACTGGAATAGTTGGGAAAAAATATTGCAAACAAGCACAAGGGCTATATCGCTGGCAGATACACCGGCAATAAACACATAACCGCCTTTATGACCGTTATTGATACTTTGTTTGATGATGGAAAAAATAACCGGCCCTACCGAAATGCTTAGCATTACGCCCAAAGCCAATCCTTTTATTATAGCTGCGTACCACATCCTTTAGCGAAATATTGTCAGGTGGCTAATATAGGGTTGTTTAATGATTTAGACCAACTCTCCTTTCAAAAACTTCTTCCAGTCTTCCAGCATTTTGCCTTTTAATACGCGTGGAAACTTATGCTGCCCACCCACTTTACCTTTCACTCGCATAAACTCCATGAACTGGTCTTCGGACAAAACGTCAAGAAAAACTTCTTTGAGAGCACTATTTCTTTCTACGGCGTAGTCGTCATTTAGCTCTTTCAGTTTTTCATCTATCTTATTACCCAAAAGCGTTGTGTCTACCGCATCATTACAGGCCACATACCAATGGTGTGCAAAGAAAGTGCCGTAAGGCTCGCCTACCACTGTATATTCAGGTACACAAATGTTTAGTTCTTCACTTACCTGCTGTATCGCCTTATTCATATTATCTACGCTCAGGTGTTCACCTACAAGGCTAAGGAAGTGTTTCGTGCGCCCGGTGATCACAATCTCACACTTTTCCTTATCTGTAAACCTTACCGTATCGCCTATCAGGTAACGCCATGCGCCTGCAGCAGTGCTGAGTAGTATAGCGTAGTCTCTCCCTTCTTCCACTTCATGTATCATTAATGTTTCAGGGTTGGTGATCATTTCACCATCTGAATCAAAGTTGTTGTGATCAAAAGGAACAAACTCAAGGAAGATATGCTCATTCGTTACGAGGCGCATACCTTTTGCATGTTGCCTGTCCTGGTAAGCAATAAAGCCTTCGCTTGCAAGATATGTTTCTATATAACTGATGGGCTTACCTAATACTTTTTCAAATCCTTTTTTATACGGTTCAAAGCTTACGCCGCCGTGTACAAAGAAGGCAAGGTTTGGCCAGAGATCATGTATGTTATTGAGCTTGTACCGCTCAATGATCATTTCCATGCACATCTGGATCCATGCAGGGACGCCTACAATAAAACCGATGTCCCACTCCGGCGCTCTTTCCACTATTTCATTCAGTTTCTTGTTCCAGTCTTTTTCTTTGGCTATTTTTTTACCCGGTTTGTAGAAAGGTTGAAACCAGAATGGCTGTTTCTTAGCAGTAATGCCGCTCAGGTCACCGGCATAGTACCCGGTTCCTTTTTGCAGCTCAGTACTGCCGCCAAGCATTAACCATCCTTTGCCAATAGATTTTACTGGAATATCTGTGTAGTTACGTAAACTAAGAAGTTGTTTGATCATTACCATTTTGTTGCCTTTCAGCAAATCATTGGTAATAGGAATGTACTTACTGGCAGATTCACTGGTGCCGCTGCTCAGTGCATAATATTTGATCTTACCCGGCCAGCACACATCCGGCGTGCCTTCCAGTGTCTGGTTCCACCACTCCTGGTAGATCCTGTTATAATTATAGGTAGGCACTACTTCCTGGAATTTTTTCCCGGGATGTTGCGCCATAAGAATCTCGTCGAAAAGATATTTTTGCCCAAAAGCGGTAAACCTGGCTTTGCGCAGCAATTTCTTCAGCACTCTTATCTGTTGCCTTTTAGGGCTGTTTTGTGGTAATCTCAGCGCCCTGGCAATGCTATTAGGTAATTGAATATCAAAAATTGCCATTCAGCAATAAAGTTTGTTTTTAGGGACGCGAAGCTAAGGCAATTAATTGTCTTTAAAAATGGCCGAGCCTCCGTCGGTGTTAAAGCTAAGTCATTCAACGTTAAAAAATAACAACTGTTTACTTTTTAATGGAAATCAACGCTAATAACGACAAGAGCATGCCAATTATTTCATCCTGCCGTTAAATATGATGAATGAGGTGCGTTTGTTTCTCATATCTATCGTTCAACACAATATTTCTGCGGTAATAACACGTTACATTAGAGTTATGTCTATTCTTCGCAAATATCAATCTATATTATTTTTCCTGTTGCTCCAGGGAATGCAAGTGCTGCATGCGCAAACTTCACATGCTTTAAAGTGGAATATTTTACTGGAAACGCAAGACAAAACAGTAAATATGACAACGGCATCAGCCAATGAGGTTCGCCGTTCTGTCAATGCAAAGCTTGCCACTATTTGTAAAGATTCGGTGCCACTACAAGGAATGCGGTTCCAGGGTAACAAAGTATCGCTCATCATAAGTACTGCTGCAGATACATCCCTGCTTGTACAAAAACTTTCTTACGAGGCTTCTTTCCTTTTCCTTTCACCTTACCCAATGGCAATACTTGACAGGGTAAAAAATGAAATACAAAAGCTGGATGAGAAATATGTAGAAAAAAGAGTCATTCTCGCCCCAACAGGAGAAAAGAATGCACAAATAGGCATCTGCCAGGTAAAGGACACTACAGCAACGGAGCAATTGTTTGCACAGCTAAGCAGGAATGGAATTATTCCACCCGACGGCAAAGTGTATTATAGTAACCGGCCAAAGGATAGTGAGGCTTTTGGTATTACCCATGGCGTGCATTTGTTGAATAAGACAAAGCCGATCCTCCAGGGCAATTTTGTAAAAACGGCGACAACAACATTTAATAATGGAAGCCCGATTGTACACATTCAGCTAAATGCCTCTGCTACTAAAATATTGATCGACTATTCACGAAAACATGTAGGTGAGGTGATTGGCGTGATCATCAATGGAAAAATAGTAATGGACCCGTTCATATACGGACCGATCGTTAATGGTACAATCACTTTGAACGGGCTCGGCACAACCGCACAAACAAAAGAAATTGCAGACCAGATCAGCAATCAGTACCCCACACCGATGAAGCTGATCGGAATTTTCCCTGTTCCGTAAGGAAAATCGAACAAGGAAGAAAATGTTCAATGCTCAACATTCAATGATCAATGAGTGTTGAGCATTGAACATTTATTTATACTATATATAGCTTAGCGCCCAGTGTTTGTTCTTGGCTTTTACATTCATAAACCATTTACATGGGTAATATAAGAGTAACACAACGGTAAGCCATATTGCATATACAAACCACAGATCAAAACCCCACGGGCCTTGTGAGAAGAATACATTGTTGCTGAAGAAACGCGCTTTATCGGGGTAGGCAGTGAGCAATGCAACAACAATTGCCAGTGTGTGCGCGAGAATAATATGGAGTAAATAATAAAACATCGGCACTCTGCCATATACAATAAAGAAGGCTCCCGTGCCTTTATTATCAGCTTTTTCAAGAAAGGACAACAGCACAAATGCAGGCCCAAGCGTCATTAAAAGGTATAATAAAGATGGCGGGTACTTTGTGCAGTTTACAAATGAGGCGATGGTTTTCCATAATGCATCTTGCTGGTGCCAAAGCGAGCGATCACCGTATAAGTTGGTTGCACGTATAACTATAAAGAGCGCAATGCAGGCAAGGCCCACTTTTAAGAAAAGTTTCCTGCGTGCCTCTTTGTCTAACTGGAAAAAAGTACCAAACCAATACCCGGTTGCCATTACACCTATCCAAGGTATGATGGGATAACCAAAGACGATTCCACGCGCCGGGCTGCCATAAAGATTTTGCTCATGTAAAAACATCCAGAGCCAATTGAGACCGCCAAAACTTGCAGAACTAACACTATCAAAACTGTTGTGTATGAAGATGAGCAGAAGCCCGATAATACCTGTATAAACCGGTTTCAAATAAACAAGTGCAGCCAGGAAAACCATACTGAAGCCTATAGCCCAGATGACTTGTACTATCTGGAAACCAAAATCGAAGTTGAATGTCCAGCATATGCGTACAATAGTTACTTCCAGCAAAATAAGCCACAAACCTCTTGTCAATAAGAAAAGAGATGCTTGCTTTTTAGTCTTGCCTTTAGACTGCCAGAGATAAGCACTGGTACCGGCAAAGAAAACAAATACAGGTGCACAAAAATGGGTGATCCACCTGGTGAAGAATAATGCAGGGGTGGTTTGTGTAAGGTCTGTAAGATCAAAATGCGCATTGGAAAAATAATCGCGCACATGATCCAGCGCCATAATAACCATAATAATGCCGCGCAACAGATCAATAGAATAGATCCGCTGCGGCTTTGCCTGAAGGGTTTGTTCCATAGTGAAAAGATAATATGGAACAGGAAAATGTGCAAATGTGATTGATGGGTGGGGAGGTAAATTGCTTAATTGTTACATGGTTAAATTGTTATGAGCTTTTCCATAAAGAAGCTTTTAACTAAATAAAACAGCCCAACAATTAAACCATGTAACAATTAAACAATTTCAAATTAATGTGCCCAAATCTTCAACTCTACCTTTCCTTTATAGTCTCCTTCCGCCATCAGGTCATTGCCGATAAGGATGGTATAGGTTCCTTCTTTATTAATATCGTAAGCCAGTTTTTTATCAAAGGGGCCATCTGCTTTTCCCGCAGGCGTAATAACCTGGTTGAAGCGGATGTTCATTTTAGCATTGGTGGGAGCCAGTTCTCCCATGATCATCCTTTTCCCTGCAGGTACTACTACTTTGCATACTATGCCGGCGCTGTCTTTTATAAAGGTCCGGGTAACAGGTGTGTTGTCTGAGGGCAATACAATCTGTGTGGTGTCGGAATGAGTGTTCGCAAGCTGGCTGCTATCTGCCATAGGTTTGGATGCCGTATGGTCTTGGGGCATACTATCCGCATTGGCAGTTTTCTGTTCTGCTCCGTTGTTACAAGCAAACAATAAAGCAAGTGATGCGACTGGTAAAAGCTTTTTCATATAACTATCAGGTTTTGTTTTTTATGGTACAAGGAACGTGCCTTGACTTGGAGTGGTCCGCTTAGATATTCCATATCTGAAGCACCATAAGGATGTTTAGCCCTCATCTGAGATATGGAATATCTTTCGTTGACGAGCGTGTGACGACTTCCGCCAATTTGTTAAAACATTCAAAAAGTGCAATAGTTCTGTTTGGATTCCAAAATAATTGATACATTTGCATTCATCAATGTATTTTTAAATGACAATTTCAATGAAACAGGTGGAGAAAATATCTAAAGCCCTTGGCGATGCCAATAGGCTGAAGATCCTGCGCCATATTTCAAAGAAAGGCGGTTGCGGACAGTGTTCGGAAATACAGGATGTAATAGACCTGGCGCAGCCCTCCATCAGTCACCACATCAAAATATTGATAGAAGCAGGACTGATAGAGCAGGAAAAAGAAGGCAGAAACCATAAGTACACAATCAATGACGGTGTACTGGATGAGTATTTGGGCATTATAGGTGGCTTGAAAGGTTGCGAACAATAACTTTCTATTTTTTTGCTCAAATACATCGAAGTTTTTAAATATTTAAATATATAAACCAATCAATAAAATCAACTTTTATGAGCGCGAGTCTCCCATTTACTTCTTATAAACTAGGAAATATCGTTCTGAGCAACCGCATGGTAATGGCTCCTATGACACGCTGCCGTGCTATTGACAATGTGCCGAATGATTTGATTGCTGAATATTATAGCCAGCGCGCAAGTACTGGCCTCATCATAACAGAGGGATCTTCCCCAAGCCCTAACGGTTTGGGCTATGCAAGAATCCCTGGCATATTTTCTAAAGATCAGGTAGAGGGCTGGAAAAAAGTAACGCAGGCTGTGCACGCGAAGAATGGAAAGATATTTATGCAGATGATGCACTGCGGCCGTGTTGCCCATCCAGCCAATATGCCTGAAGGCGCAAAAGTGCTGGCTCCGTCAGCTATAGCTACCGGTGCCCAGATCTGGACAGATAAAGAGGGTATGCAAACACAGGCCGTGCCAGAAGCATTAACGGCAGAAGAGCTGCAGTTAACACTGAATGAATTTGTACTTGCTTCCAAAAACGCAATAGAAGCTGGTTTTGACGGAATAGAACTGCATGCAGCAAACGGCTATTTACTGGAGCAATTTATTTCTCCTGTAACTAACCAGCGTACAGATGAATATGGTGGCAGCATTGAAAACAGAACACGCTTTGTACTGGCAGTAGTAAAGGCTGTGAGTGATGCAATTGGTAAAGAAAAAACCGGTATCCGCCTTTCTCCATACGGTGTAGCAAATGAAATGAAGGCTTACGATGGTATTGAAGAAACATATAGCTACCTGGCGGAGGAATTGCAAAAGCTGGATATCGTCTACATACATTTAGCTGACCACTCTTCTATGGGCGCTCCGGCTATACCGCTTTCCCTTAAAAAGACGATCCGCAAAAAATTCAGAAACACCCTGATCCTTGCTGGTGGTTATGATATTCAGAGTGCAGAAGAGGACCTGAACGATGGCCTGGCTAACCTGATTGCGTTTGGCCGTCCTTTTATCAATAACCCGGACCTGAAGGAAAGATATAGCAACAAATGGGCGCTGAATACAGAAATAGATACAACCACTTTTTATAGTGCTGACAAAAAGGGCTTAACAGATTATCCTTTTTATCAGCCGAAACCTCAACATTCATTTGCAAACGCTTAAAAAATCGATGACCATGCAACAAAAATTATCAGTAGCAGCACCCCGTATTTTGCTAGGCCTTATTTATTTTGTTTTCGGCCTTAATTTCTTTTTTCACTTTATACCGCAGAACGGCCCACAGCCACAAGGCGCAGCGGCTGCTTTTGCAGGCGGCTTGTTTCAATCCGGCTATTTTTTCCCGTTCCTGAAAACAACTGAAGTGATCCTTGGCCTGTTGCTAATCCTTGGCTGGTTCGTTCCTTTATCCCTGGTGATATTGATGCCGATCAGCATTCACATCCTGTTGTTCCATGCAATACTGGCACCCATTCCGTTTGCAGTAACACTGGCAGTCGTAATATTTGCACTTAACTTATTTCTTGCGTGGCCATACAGAAGCGCTTATGCGCCGTTGTTTAAACGCAAGTAGGAGATGTTTTCCCATGTTTGTTTAATATATGAAAGGAGTTGCTGATAGATAGGAAATGTTGCGTGATTGTAAAAAGCATTCGTATAAAGCGAATGCTTTTTTGTTTATAGAGCTTAAAGATTTGCGCGTTTCATAATGAAACATTGAAACTTGCAAACTTTTGAAACTTATTATCTTTGCGCATGCTTAAACAAACCTTACTTAAAGCCACTGAAGCCGCGGCGGTAGTTCTTAAAGAATATTTTGACAAGCCGTTTGTCGTTACGAATAAAGAGGGCGTAAATAATCTTGTTACAGAAGTTGACCATAAAAGCGAGCAGGTTATTATCGATGTTATTAAACAGGATTTTCCCTCTCATTATATTTTAAGTGAGGAAGCTGGTGAGCTGGCGCAGGACTCTACCTATAAATGGATCATCGATCCGATAGACGGAACAGTGAACTACGCGAACAATATTCCTATCTGTGCCGTTAGTATTGGCATAGAAAAGGATGGTGAAATGATCCTGGGTGCGGTGTACAATCCATTTATCAACGAATTGTTCTTTGCGCAAAAAGGATTTGGCGCTTCTTTGAATGATAGAAAAATAAATGTAAGTGAACAGACTGACCTGGATAAAGCTTGCCTGGTAACCGGGTTTCCTTATACGTATCTTGATGCGCCGAACGGACCTTTGCAGGTTTTTGATAAACTGATCCGTAAGGGTATACCTGTAAGACGCCTGGGTAGTGCGGCTATTGATCTTTGCTGGGTAGCTGCCGGACGTTTTGATGGCTTTTATGAACATAAGTTACAGGCATGGGATAGCGCAGCAGGCTTCCTGATCGTAGAAGAAGCCGGTGGAACAGTAACAGATTTTAAAGGAGACTATTACAGTCCATATCAGCCGCATATCTGCGCTACGAATGGAAAAATACATGGGGCGCTGTTGGATGTGGTGAATGGAGGAACGTTATAATGTACGATGTTAGATGTACGATGTAGTGTACATTGATCGTATGATGAATAGATCAGCTCAATCCCTAAAATATACCTAATCTATGAACGCTGAAGAAATGAAGGCAAGGACTAAACGCTTTGCCATCAATATCGGCCACCTTACGCTCAGTTTAGATGCTAATAGCATCAATAGGGCGTACACCAATCAAATAATACGTTCGAGTAGTTCAGTCGCGGCAAATTACAGAGCTGTGAGACGTGCTAAGTCGAAAGCAGATTTTATAAATAAATTAAAAATTGTCGAAGAAGAGTTAGATGAGAGCCTGTTATTCCTTGAATTATTAGAAGAGTTCAATAAACGTCACCTCAAGCAGATTCAAGAAATGCACAAAGACGGAGAAGAACTTTTGAAGATAATTGTTGCTACAATAAATAAGGCGAGGGAATAGGATTGCTTTTGCGATTTTACATCGTACATCTGACATCGTACATAAAAAGAAAATTATGGAGCAAAGAACAGAAATATCATCTCTTGGTGAATTCGGGCTTATCGATCACTTAACGAGAAATTTTGAAATACAAAACTCATCTACCGTATTGAGTGTAGGTGATGATGCGGCAGTGATAGATCATTTTGGTAAGCAAACGGTGATTACAACCGATTTGCTGATCGAGGGCATCCACTTCGATATGATGTACACACCCCTGAAGCATCTGGGCTATAAAAGTGTGGTAGTGAACCTGAGCGATGTATATGCAATGAATGCCACGCCTACGCAGATCACCATGAGCATTGGTATCAGCAACCGCTTTAGCCTGGAGGCGCTGGACGAGTTTTATGAGGGAGTGTATGCAGCGTGTGAAAAATATGGCGTAGACCTGATCGGTGGTGATACATCTGCTTCACAGAAGGGCTTTATAATTTCAGTAACAGCTATAGGTGAGGTAACGCCCGGCAAATTTGTCAAGCGTAGTACTGCACAAAAAGGTGACCTGATCTGTGTAAGTGGCGATCTTGGCGGCGCATTCCTTGGTCTTACCTTGTTAGAGAGGGAAAAGAAGATCTATATGGAAAATCCGCAGGTACAGCCAGACCTGGAAAACGAAGATTACATAGTAGGCAAACTCCTGAAGCCGGAAGCACGCAAAGACATCGTTGAGTTTCTTGCGCAGCATGAAATAGTGCCGACCGCTATGATGGATGTAAGCGATGGACTGAGCAGTGAGATCTTGCATATTTGCAGGCAAAGCAATGTAGGCTGCAGAATTTATGAGGAGAAGCTGCCGATAGATGAGCGCACAAGAGCTGCTGCATTCAAGTTTGGGCTTGATCCTACCGTTTGCGCACTGAATGGCGGCGAGGACTATGAACTTGTCTTCACACTGAAACAAGAGGAATACGATAAGCTGACGCTGAATGAAGAGATTGCAGTGATTGGTTATATTACGGAAGAAGAAGAGGGACGCAAGATCATTACCAAAGGTGGTAATACATTTGACATAACAGCGCAGGGCTGGAACGCTTTTTACAAATAATGTCGACGGCTTTTAGCCGTTTGTAGAATATTTGCCGCTGGAAACGGATTTTAAATAAATTGCAGATGTGAGAAACATTTTATTCGCATCTGCAATTTTTATATTCTTCTTTACCGCCTGTTCTCCCTTAAAAAGGGGCCATGCTATGCTTGATGCGAAATATGCGCCGGCAGAGCTGCAACAGGAGTTGCAGTTGCTGAAACGTATAATGGAGGCCAATCACCCCAGCTTATATTGGTACACACCCAAGGACAGTATTGACTATTATTTTTCTTCTGCCATTAATAGCATTCACGACTCGCTTACAACATTTCAATTCAAAAATAAAATAGCTTGGGTTATAAGTAAGATCAGGTGTGGGCATACTTCGGTACGCTTTCCTGATGAATATATAGAAGCCGCCGCTGAACGTAAACTACAGCAGTTCCCGCTATCTATTAAAACGTGGAAGGATAGCCTGGTTGCATTAGGTAGTTTGTTCCGTACAGATTCTATTTTCAAAAGAGGCACTATTATCACAAGTATTAACGGGCATAGTGGAAAGCAAATATTGGATTCTATGTTCCAATTTGTTAGTACAGACGGCTATTCAGATAATTTTAAAAGCCAGTTGATCAGTACCAACTTCCCGGCTTATTACAAAAATGCGTGGGGTTTAAGCCAGCAATATACCATACGCTATATTGACACTGCGGGGGCAGAACAGGAAACTACTCTTCGCAACTACGACCCGAAGTCAGATACTCAGGTCATAAAAAGAAGTAACAATATTACGATCATCCGTGACCAGCCTTCTCCGCCAACCAGGAAAGAAAAAAGAACTGCTTATTTAAACAGTAAGCGCAGCCTCAGCATTGATACAACCAATAGCACCGCTTACATGCGTGTAGCTACTTTTTCCGAAGGCCATCTGCGCAATTTTTTCCGGAGGTCTTTTAAGCAGATCGGGAAGCAGCATATTAAACATTTAATAGTGGACCTGAGAGAGAATAGCGGAGGTAGTATAAACGTAAGCACTAAGTTTGCCCGGTATATTGCTGACCATTCTTTCAAAGTGGCAGATACGGTTGCTGCAATCAGCCGTCGCTTCAGGTACGGACGTTACATTCATCCGTCATGGGTGTATTGGGTAAGCATGCATTTTACATCCTCACATCACCGGTCAGACGATAAAATACATTTGAACTATTTTGAGAACCATCGTTTCGATCCGCTGACTAAAGATCATTTTGATGGCAATGTATATGTATTGCAAGGAGGTTTTACTTTTTCCGCGGCAGCGATGTTTGTGTCTCACATAAAGGGACAGAAAAATGTTACGATTGTTGGAGAAGAAACAGGTGGCGCCTATTATGGCAACACTTCCGTTCACCTTCCTTCTATCAAGCTTCCATTGACCAAGGTAAATGTTGTATTGCCGATGTACCGTGTAGTATTGGACCATACACGTGTGAAGGATGGACAAGGCATTAAACCGGATATAGAAATTGAACCAACTTCTGAAGCGATCAGGAAAGGTTTTGATCTAAAGTTGAGGGCGATAAGAGAAAAGATACAGAGGGATTAGAAGAAATTTGAAAATTTGAAGATATTGTAATTTGAAAATTGTTCTATTGATATATTGCTAAATTGTTGTCTCTAACAATTGAGTGAAGCATTTTCAAATTTTCAAATTCACTCATTTTCAAATTACTTCTGCCACTTATACTTCCTGTAAAAATTATTCTTTACATCTATCAGCCATAGCAGCGTATCTATATGCACTTTCTTTGTGGTATCTGGTTTTTCTACAGAAGTGAGCATGGCTACTTCGCTGGAATCGGCCCAAATAGCATTTAACACGCGAACAGAAGGTCCTCCGAATAATACACGTTTCTTTAGGCTTTCTTTCGGATATAAAATACTCACTTCGGTATCCGGCTCCCCATGTACAAGTGTATCTTTTCCTGCCCTATTTCTCATTACTACACTTCCGTATGAACCAATGTCCAGTATGTGCGTGCTGTCGGGCGACCATTTAAGAACAGGTGCATACTTCGTATAAAAGTCAGGTGCTGATTTCAGCGGCAAACGTTCTGTTGCACTATCCTCACCCCAAAACTCTACCAGTTTAAACCGGCTCCACTCTACTGTTGGTTTATTTAGTGTTTGCCCCAGCCATGTACCTGTGTTGTTTTCATAGATCATGGTACTGTCTTCCGTAATAATGTCGTGCGCTGTATGAACAGAATCCAGGGCTTCGTCAGTTGCTTCTGGTTTATTCTTTCCTCCCCCACAACTACAGGAGGCAAAAAACAATAAACATGTGCCAATGTAAAGGGTAGATATCTTGTTCATACTTCAAGTATTAGATTTATCAAAAAAGGTCAGGCGTCTTTACTTATATACAAGGTAAGGTACAAAATGTTCTATGCCTATGTAAAACAGAACACTATTGACTAAGCAAGACTATCAATCTTTTCTGCCAGTTTTTTGTCTTTGTCTGTTACAACGTTTCCGGCATCATGTGTACTTAACCATATTTCTACCGTATTCCACGAGTTAGTCCATAAAGGATGATGATCCATTTTTTCCGCCTGTAACGCTACGCGAGTCATAAAAGAAAAAGCGGCTGAAAAATCTTTAAAAGTGAATTTCTTGTATAGTTTGTTGTCTTTCTCTGTCCACATATAAGTAATTGTTTAATTGTTATATGGTAAAATTGTCGGAAAGCGGTCACAGAGTGGGCCACTTTATTAAAGCCTGCATTTCATACAGGGAAAGTCTTTTCAAAAGTGGCCCACTCTTTAAAAACCATGTAACATTTTTTGCATTATTCATGCCAATCAAAAGATCAGGTGCCCTTTGTTACGGATTTTCTCGTTGGTCAATTCCGCTACCATTTGTACGCCGCTAATGGCTTTAATAGACTGTACGAGGGTAACGCACTGTTCTTCATCTACAAAATCACCTTTCATTAACCACAAGAAGTCCATGTGTTTAAATTCAGGCAACAAGTATTCGCCGTCAAAATGATTATGATATAAATAATGATTCAGAAAGCTGTTGCGCACCGCATGTTGGTAAACGGGGAAATAATAACTTCTTTGTTTTTTTCGCAGATGAATTTCAATATCGGGATTCAGGCGAAAGCTGTAACCCAAAAAATGATTTAGCTGCCAGCAGAACTGGTAATTTTTTACGGATGCAGTAATTCCAAGCAGACGTGTGTCGGTAAAAAAATCTTCTGTCAGTTCGTCTATGTTCAGCTTTAGCTTCATCAAATGGATTTGAAAATTGTTACATTGTTGAAGGGTTAAATTGTCTTTTGCTTATACTAACAATTTAACTATTCAACAATTAAACACAGTATTAGTTAAAACACCACGTCAAAAGTTTTCTCTTCTACGCCTCTTTTTATTTTTAATTGCGTACTGTCACCTTTCTTAAATTTACTTAATACCTGCATATAAGATTGTACATCGTTGAAGGGATGAGAACCCAACTGCAACAAGACATCCCCGGCCTGTAAGCCTATACGTTCTGCCAGTTTGCCTTTGCTTACACCATCTATACGCATTCCCTTTCCACTAAACGCATAGTCAGGCATTACGCCCAATGTTACGGGCAATGCAACCGCGTTCATCTGCTTTTCTGCGGTTTTAGTAAATGCCAGTTTACCTTTTGCATCTGCTGCAGTTACCAGCGTCAATATATATTTTACAATATCCAGCTCACCCTCATAGTTGATCTTGTCCCAGTCATCTGTGGCTTTGTGATAGTCCGCATGGCTATTCGTAAAAAAGAATAGTACCGGTATATTTTTTAAATAAAAAGAAGTGTGGTCACTTGGGCCGGTCCCGCTGCTGTCAAATGCAAATGCCAGGTTATTGCTGGTGTGCGAAGCAAACAGCTCGGGCCATACTGGTGAAGTTCCATAACCGCCAACAGTCAGTTTCTTTGCAGGATCGTAACGGCCTATCATATCCATGTTGATCATATAATTGGGCGTGATCTGCTGTGTTGGATTTTCGAGCCAGTACTTAGAACCAAATAATCCCAATTCTTCGCCGGAAAATGCAATAAACAGGTAGTTGTTTTTTGCGGCTGGTGCAGTCTTTATTAAACGGGCTAATTCTATCAGGGCAGCCGTACCGCTTGCATTATCATCTGCTCCATTGTGGACCTGTCCCTGTCCGTCGAGGCTGTTACCATCTTCACCCAAACCTAAATGATCAAAGTGTGCACCAAGTATAACGGTTGTAGGCGCATTGTTATTGATAAAGCCTACTACGTTCCTGGCTTTCCGCTGGCTATGACCTATCTGCACATTTAAAGCTGTGCGATAAGTAGCTGTTTCATCGGGGAAGAATTTCTTATACCCTGCATTGGTCAGGTACACTACAGGTATTTTTACAGGTGCAGAAGCATCTTTTTTGTCAAACAATACATCATCCGCTTTTACATCGCTGTTATACACAATCAATGCTTTCGCACCTTTACCAGTAACGCGGGTAGCCTCTTCTTTTATTTTAGTAACGAGGTCAAAATGCGGGTTGCCTTTATTTTCCTCCAGCATATCTTTCAGGTCCAGGAACCACGGCAGGTCTCTTTCATTCAGTCCGGGAGATACAGAACCGCCTCCCGCACCATTGGCGGAGAAGGATAAAGGATAAAAGTCTTTTTTCAATTCCAGCGGTTTACTGTTTACAGCAAACGTGGTTTTTGCCTGGTCTATCTGTTTACCTTCATCTATTGTAAACTCTTGTATGTAATTTTCTGTATTGTGTGTTTGCAATAGGCCGTTCTGTGCAAACTGGCCTGCGATGTATTGTGCAGCAAGCAATTCGCCTTGTGTCCCCGTCCTTCTTCCTTCCAGCTTATCATCCGTCAAGAACTTAATATGTGTAGTAAGGTTGGCGGTAATTTCTTTATTTGTTTTCTCCTCTGCTTTCTTCTGTTTACGGGACTGGGCAGGTGCAACAATAGGTATAGCGGCTACTACAATGAGCAACAATCTTTTCATACAAATCTACATTGGTTTTGCCCTGCAAAGGTAATAAGACCGGGGGTGCAGTTGAAATAAAACATGTGATAACAAATCGCCAAATCTCCCGATCTCGTAAGGTTATCCCATTGGGAGCCGTTAGATTTGCGCCTGAACAAGAATACTCAAAGTATTGACGGAAAAGAATATACATATAGCCCTGGTTGGAAACCCCAATAGTGGAAAGACTTCTTTATTTAACGCACTGACCGGCCTGAACCAAAAGGTGGGAAATTTTCCGGGTGTTACGGTAGATAAGAAGACGGGGCAAACAGGCTTAACAAGCACAGTTTCAGCCAATATCATTGACCTTCCCGGTACGTATAGCCTCTACCCGCGCAGGGCGGATGAGTGGGTTGCCTACCGTGTAATGATGGGCGTAGATGAAGATATAGCGCCGGAAATGGTGCTGTTGGTGGCTGATGCCAGCAACCTGAAGAGAAACCTGCTGTTCTGCAGCCAGATCATTGACCTGAAAATCCCTGTTGTGGTTGCCCTGACGATGATGGACCTGGCAAACAAAAAGGGAATTGAAATAGATGTTCCTGGTCTTGAACGGGAACTGGGTGTACCGATTATACCTGTAAACCCGCGCAAGAACAAGGGCATTAGTGAACTGAAAAAAGCGCTGGCGCAAACAGCGCAACAACAATACCAAGCCTCGCAGTGGGACTTTATACCAAACAAGGATGCCGCACCGGCAGCTATTGAGGGCGTACAACAAATGTTCCCTTCGCTTAGCAACTATGCGTCTATCCATTACCTGATTAACCACGAAAACTTTCCGCTGACACCTCAGCAGCAGGAGAACATAGAACAACTGGAGAAGGATAATAATTTCAATCCGACTAAGACACAGGCGGAAGAAATTATGCACCGCTTTAACCGCATACGCCAGATCATGCAGCAAAATGTGGTGGAGCCGGACCCATTGCAGAAAAAACTTTTTACGGAGAAACTGGATAACATTTTACTGCATCGTTTCTGGGGATACCTCATTTTATTGGCCACATTGTTTTTATTGTTCCAAAGTATTTTCTGGCTGGCGCAGTTTCCAATGGATGGTATAGAATGGAGCTTTAGTGCAATAGAGGGTTGGCTGAATGGCATTCTCCCACAGGCATGGTGGAGTGATTTGCTTACAAATGGGTTGCTCGCAGGCTTAAGCGGCATTCTCGTTTTCGTACCCCAGATCATGATCTTGTTTGGCCTGATCACCATATTGGAAGACACGGGCTATATGGCGCGTATCAGCTTCCTGAGTGATAAACTGATGCGTAAGGTTGGCCTGAACGGAAAGAGTGTAATGCCTATGATCAGTGGGTTTGCCTGCGCTGTGCCCGCAATCATGACGGCACGTAACATTGAGAATAAGAAGGAACGTTTAATGACAATATTGGTAACACCGCTAATGAGCTGCAGTGCAAGGCTGCCTGTGTTTACCATTCTCATCAGTTTAACTGTTCCCAATAAATATTACTTAGGTTTTTTAAGCCTGCAAGGTTTGGTAATGATGGCGCTTTACTTATTGGGTGTTGTAATGGCACTCATTGTAAGTTATGTGTTGCGTTTTGTTATCAAAATGAAGGAGAAGAGTTTTTTCATTTTAGAACTACCTATCTATCGTGCGCCACGCTGGAAAAACGTTGGTATTACCATGATAGAAAAGGCGAAAATATTTGTTGTTGATGCGGGCCGTGTGATTATTGTCATCAGTCTTTTGTTATGGTTCCTTAGTACATACGGACCGGCAGACCGGATGAAAAAGATCGACGAAAAATACGCTGTGTTGACAGAGAAAGCGCCAACACAAGAGGAAAAGGATGTTCTGCAAAAACAATTTAATTCTGAAAAGCTGCAAAACTCTTTTGCTGGTATTGTTGGTAAGACGATAGAACCTGCTATTGCACCGCTTGGTTTCGACTGGAAAATAGGGATTGCTTTGTTTACTTCTTTTGCAGCACGTGAGGTGTTTGTCGGTACTATGGCAACTATTTACAGCGTAGAAGAAAGTGACGATAGCTCTCTTCGGAAAAAGATGGAGAGTGCGGTAAGAGAAGATGGCACTAAGGTATATACGCTGCCAACGGCACTTTCGCTCATGGTCTTTTATGTGCTGGCTATGCAATGTATGAGTACGCTGGCGGTTGTGAAGCGCGAAACCCGTAGCTGGAAATGGCCGGTGATACAATTTGTATATATGACCGGGCTGGCTTACTTAATGAGCTTTGCGGTGTACCAGTTATGGAAATGATATACGTGAATCGTCAAACGAGAATCGTGAATAAAGAAAGGGCATCAACATTCGCTGATGCCCCTTCTTTATTATATGCCAGTTGCAGTCATATAACAACTTTGAATATTACATCGCACATCTAACATCATACATTTTGTACTTATGCTACACTTGCACTGTCTTCCATTTTCCTCTCAGGAAGAAGATGATCGCGGTAATAGTAATGACGCCTTCGGCAAGTGGTATTGCCATAAACACGCCTTTGGTTCCATAGTCAAGTGTTACAGATAACAGGTATGCGAGCGGAACTTGCAATGCCCAGAAACCAAACAGGTTGATGTAGGTAGGCGTTTTGGTATCGCCGGCTCCATTAAAGGCGCTGATCATTACCATACCCACGCCATAAAATACGTAGCCGACACTTACAATTGCTAATGCTTTGATGGCGATAGCTTCCGCAACAGGATCTGCATTGATAAAGCGTACAATATATGTTCCGCATAACCAGAAGAGCAATGTAACGATCAACATGAAGATAGCATTGTATTTTGCCGTGATCCATACACTCTGTTCTGCACGTTTGGGTTGCTGTGCGCCGAGGTTTTGACCAACCAACGTAGCTGCGGCATTACTCATGCCCCATGCAGGTAAAATAAAGAACATCAGGATACGCAATGCTACCTGGTAACCGGCTATGGCATCGCTACCGAACTTGGCTACTAAGCGTGCAAGGACGATCCAGCTTGCAGATCCTATCAGGAACTGTAGTGTGCCTGTCCACGCAATAGACAGCAACGACTTTAATACTGCAAAGTCCGGAATGAAGTGTGCTTTCCGTATGCGGAGTATGCTTTTCTTTCCTTTGAATAAATGCCAGGACTGGTATAGTACTCCAATGCCCCTGCCACAGGTAGTAGCAATAGCTGCACCTGTTAGCCCAAAGCCTTTAAATGGTCCTATACCATAGATGAGCAACGGACATAAAATGATGTTGCAAATATTTGCGATCCACAAACTTTTCATCGCCATAGCAGCATCACCTGCACCGCGGAAAATACCGTTGATAAGGAATAATAGCATGATGACGATACTACCGCCAAATACGATACGTGTGTAGTTAACGCCTGACTGTATAACTGTCGCATCTGCGCCCATAGCACGTAAAATATCTCCGGCAAAGACCAGCCCCACTACACTTACTATTATTGTAAGCACGAGTGAGAGTAAGATGGACTGCACACCCGCTTTGGCGGCAGCTTCATTATCTTTCTCTCCTACACGTCTTGCTACGGTTGCCGTTGCCGCCATACTAAGACCAATAGCTATTGAATAAACCAGCGTTAAAACAGATTCTGTAAGGCCGACTGTGGCAATAGCATGGTTGCCGAGCTTGCCAACGAAATAGATATCGACTACTGCAAATACAGATTCCATCATCATTTCCAATATCATGGGAATGGCAAGCAGGAACACTGCCTTGGGAATACTGCCTTGTGTAAAATCCTGTGGTGGGCCATAAATAGCCTGTTTGATAAATGAGAATATATTTCCAATACGCGACTGCGTTGAATTTGTTGTCATGATTGTTGTTGTAAACGATTAAATAAACAGGAAACCAACAGCCTTCGAGCGGCTGCATGTAAGTAAGATTTGAGTGTCGGCTTCTTGCGAATGAAGAAGCCTTTTAGCAGGTCTTCATAAAAATTTATTTTATTAGCAGATTCGTTTTGTTGCAAAACGACAAGCGGAGCCAAAGATAGAAAAATTTATTACGGATCAAATTTAATTTGATAAGCGGTGGAGATGGATTGCTCTATTGATTGATTGTCTAACTCTTGCCTCTAGCGATTAGCAATTTTCACCATTGGCTATTCAATGTCGTTGAATTAAGTGGCAACCAGATATTCTATATCTATAAAAGCAGGATGTTATTTATCTTTTAAGTGAGACATGGAATATCTTTTTATAATGAAGTAAAACGCCAGCAGGGCATTGATGGGGAACTAATAAATTATCTTTTTTGTCCGACTAAGTTTAGAGGATTTTCAATTGCAAGTTCTCATTTGTCTACCGACGGTGTTACTTTTTGTCTTGATACAAAAAGTAACCAAAAAGATCAAGGCTCCAGAAAAGCAGGCTAAAAATTGCCCTGCCCGCCGAAATCCATTGAACTCGCCGCATGCAGCTCAAGTAAGTAAGCTAGCTATGGCTCGAACAGCAATGGATTTTTCCGGCGTTCATGCCAATTTTCTTAACGCAGCTTTTCTGAGGCCAGGCGTTTCCCGGAAAGATTAAAAGCTGGGAGTCCTACTTTAGTAATGTACTTTTTTAGCTGCAAACCTTTGCCACCAAAAGTTTCGAACTTCTTACGGTATGCTTAGTAACACAATAATAGATTACATGCTACTTTAATATAAACGTGGTTAATACGGCTTTGTGGTCTGTGGGCCAAATGCCTTGCGGCTTAATGAACACATCTTTGGTTTTTTCTTCTACTCTTTTATTGCGAAGTATAGAGCCTACCGGACCAACGACTGCAGCATTTTCAATGCGTATTCTTTTATCAGGATAATAATAAATAAAATCTATCCTGTCTCTTTCATCTGCGTCCGGCGCCCATGCCAGTTTTTTTACCTCTACAGAAGTATTGTCTGCGGGAAAAGTAAATCCGGGCTGTGTAACCGGATCAGGATATTTTTCCCGGTAGCTGTCTTTAAACCCGGCATTATACAACATGGTTGAGCAATGCCACGGTATCACCACACCATTGTGGTCAAACATATTTTTTGTTGCATCTGTCCAGTCGAGGTGGGAGTCTTCATTAAAATCACCACCGAGGAACACCAATCGCCCATTGCGGATGTCTTCTTTTGCAGATCTGATAAAAGCAGCAATTGCTTCATCGCGCAGAGAAGCCTTATTCATAGACAATATACTATCCACGCTGGTCACAGGTTTAGGCATTTTTTTCCAGGTATTGCCATCATATCCCCGAGGCAAATACACTGCATAGTTTTCATAATCGAGATGTGCTGTATATACGGCGACCTCTTTGTTATCTATTGTAGCCGTCAGCCTGTAAATCGTACCCTTTGTATCAAACACCTTTGTGCTGTCTTTGATGGGAAATGCGCTCAGCAAACCGGAATCATCACTAAAGAAGGAATAATACTTCTTCCCTTTCTGCGCCAATGCAGCAACTATCCTATCACAAAAGCGGGTGTTTTTATAATTGCGTACTTCGCTAAACGTTACAAAGTCCGGCTGCAAGGCAGCTATTTCATCTGCTATTGCCTGGAAGCCACCAGGCACCATTGTTCCTTCCTGCCAGATGTTAAATTGCAATATTTTAATCGTCCGGCTAAATGCACTACTTACTAATGCCAAAAGAGCAAGTAATAGAAAGACTGTTTTTTTCATATCAGGATGTGATTGAATCATCCATCCTCTTTTATAAGGAAGATGGATGATTGATAAGAGAAAGATACAAAAGCATTATTTCAATATCCACATAACACCATTTGTTTTATCCTGTCCTCCGTATTGCCTGGTCAACGCTTCTTTTAAGTTATCTCCATTATAGGTGTACTCGTCAGTCGCGTACATCCATCTTAACGGCATGCTATTCTTATCATCTATATTTTGTGATGTAGCAGGATTGATAGGCAATGCCGGGTAACCGGTTCTGCGATATTCATAATATGCATCCCATGGATGTTGCATAAAATACAGGATATATTTTTGCTGCCATATTTGCTTCAATGCTTTAGTTGCATCAGGTGAAAGCGCAATAGCACTGCTGGCCAGATAACTCTGAATGTACGGCCCGTCTATTTTCCGCCCATGATTATACAACGGATCATCAGGTGTATATGCTACAATAAAATTCATAGCGGCAGTAATACCTGCATTGTAATAGTTCTGTGCATTACCACTTATCCAGCCGCGCAGTACAGCCTCTGCCAAAATAAAATTCTGTTCCGCATAGCTTATACGCATCAGCGGCTCTCCGGCAGGTAGCTGTATATACCGTGCATTTAACTGGCTATACTTTCCGGCGGTATACAGCGTTACTATCTGTGAGAAATCTGCGGTAGGGTCTACACCTATATAAGCATCCCAATCGGAAGGCTGCTTGCCGCCGGCTATGGCTGTAGCTGCAGGGTTAGCAAAATAAAACAGGCGATAGTCGTTCATCTTCTTTAGTGAGTCCGTCAACACATTAGACATCATACCGTATGCCGTGTACTTGTTTATGGTATTGTTATACGGGTATAACTGGCCTGCCTTATTAGAAAATACCAGTTGCAGATTATCGCTATTTCCTGCGAGTAATGGTAATGCGCTTACTGCTGCGAAAGTTTCTTTTATTTTCAGATCAGGATCTGACTCTTTTAAAGAAAGGCTCATCAATACTTTTAAGCGAAATGAGTTGACTACTTTTCTCCAAGTCTGTACGTTGCCGTTGAAGATAGGATCGCCGCCAAAATTTCTTGCTGCTGCAAACGACTTGTCTGCGTTGTCAAGGTCTTTCAGTATTTGTAACATCACATCTTTCTGCGTATCGTATTTCGGCTTTATGTTGCCACCTTCTCCCTGCAGTGCGTCTGAGTATGGAATATCTCCAAGGCTGATGGACAGGTTGAACTGTTTATACGCCCTGATAAACAATCCCAACCCGGTATAACCATTCTTATCTACATCTGCTGATAGGCTAATCATTTTGTTTACGTTTGTCAGCACCGGCATACCACCAAAGCCCGTGCGGCCAAAGTAGTTGTACTGTTCTGCCTGCGCCATTTCCCCCCAGGCAATATGCTTACTCACGAGGTATGGGCTTGTAAAACTCTTGTCAGCGCTTGCCTGGGTGATGTTTAAAATAAGATTGGTTGCCAGCATAGAAGGGGTAACCGTGCCAGTAACGTTCGGGTTTGTATTGATGCTGTCAAATTTTGAACATGCCTGAAACCCGTTAACGCTTATAAAGAAAGCAAAAGCTATAATAATTTTTTTCATGCAATAAAAAGTTTAGAAGTTAGCTTTCAGTGTAAATCCAATGTAACGTATGGATGGGGAGTTCAAGTTATCTGCGCCCCTGTCAGGGTCTGCGTATTTAAACTCTTTTGTCCACAGCAGTACGTTCTGACCCACCAGTCCTAATGAAGCATTCTTCATAGACAGTCTTTTACAAACAGCCGAAGGCAGATCGTATGTGAGTGATACTTCCCTCAGTTTAAAGAATGTCTGTTGGAAATAGTTTTGTGGCTGGGCAGTATAGGCATTACTCTGGTAACGCTTTATGTAAGCCTCGTAAGAAACAACCTGTGTATTAGGAGCGAACACGCGCGTATCTTTCGTAATGTTTCCATTTACATCCCTGTCTACCGTTCCTGATGTAACGATTACGCCCGGTGCAACAAAAGTCCTGTTGCCGTTTACCACTTCTTCATACCTGAACTTGTTATCACTTTCAGGATGTACGCCAGAGTTCCACATAGCCTGGTTGGTATTGGAGTAGGCAAGCCCACCTACGCGGCCATCCAGGGAAAAACTAAGGTTAAACTGTTTGTAATGTATATTGTTGTTCAGCCCCCAGATCCAATTTGGATCGGAGTTTCCCATTACTGACAAATAAGTTGCTTTAACAGGATAGCCGCCCTGGTTGATCATCTGTCCATCCGGGCTCCTGTCCCAGTTATACACACTGATCCAGTCATAACGTGCACCTTGCTGTACCCATTGGTATTTAGAAGAATAAACTGCATCTAACTGCTGGTAGTACTGGTGATTGAATGACCAGTTAAATGTAGCGTCCCAGCGAAAATTCTTTTTGTTAATCGGCGTACCGCTTATAGTCACCTCCACGCCTCTGCGTACAATCTGCTGCTGTGTATTTACCTGCGATGTTGCAAACCCTGACGCATTGCTGATCGTCGTATTCGCAATCTGGTTATAATACAGCTTATTGAAATAAGCAATATCGAAATTCAATTTGTTTTTCAAAAATGCAAATGCTGCGCCCATTTCATATGTACGCGAAGTTTGCGGCTCCAGCGCACTGTTCTTCAGTGCTGTTGGATACGCTGCGGAGTTAAGGCCATTCCACACGTTTGAGGTTGCTGTATAGGCATTTTGAATAGCATACACTGCCGGATCGGATTTGGTTTGTGTCCATGAACCGCGCACTTTACCACTGCTTACCCAATCGGGCATCTTCACCAACTCTGAAAACACAAATGAGGATGCAGCCGAAGGATAGAAGTAGGAACGATTACGGGCAGACAAAGTAGAGGACCAGTCGTTTCTGCCGGTAACGTCCAGGAACCATAAGTTGTTCCAAGATACAGATGCTTTGGCGTAAGCACTATTCACTTGTTTCTTTCCTGTAGAGGGCGTCACTTTTGCCGGGTCTACAGATGCTGCAATGGAATAGTAACCCGGTACACTAATGCCGTTCTGTGTTTCCACCATCATACTGTTATCCTGGTAATAGTAAATAGAGCCGCCGATTAAACCATCTACTCTCCATTTGTTTATCCTGGTATTGGCAGAAAGGATAAGGTCATTATTGGTGCTAAAACCTGTAGCGGTCTGGTTACCGTAGTACCCTTTCTTGTTCCATCCGCCAACAGCGCTCATCGCATTGCGCCATGTATCTGTACTTGCGTATGCGTCCATACCAGTGCGCAATGTTGCCTTTAACCAGGGTTTGATGCTATAGCTTGCATTGATGTACCCATTAGTCAGGCTGTAATCATTTGCATGTAAAATCTCGTTTGCAATAAAGTACGGGTTATCATACCATGTATTATCCGACCAGCTTTGTTGTACGTTTTCTTTACCTGGAAGCCAATAATTTTTGAAATCACGAATGTCATAATCTACACCAGACCAAATAACAAGGTTATACATATAACCGCCGCCACCATAGCCAGTGCCTATATTGTTAGGATAAAAGCGTTTGTTATAAGAAAGGCCACCTTCAAGCGAGAAGTTACCAGCCCTCATCTCTCCCGCCATTGTTGCGGTAATCTTATTCAGCTTTGTATTCGGGTACTGCCCTTTGTTATATACGGACGTGAGCGAGGTACGGAAGCTTCCGTTTTTACCCTGCTGCGATACGCTGATATTATTTGTTGTGATAAAGCCTTGCTGCAAAAAGTTATCGAGATTGTTTACCCCCTTAGATACCAGTGGCATTGTTTCCCATTGGTACGTTTTAGGATTATACTGCAACGCATTGCGGCCTATATCCATTTTATCGCCCCACACATAATCCCCTGCTGCATATTTACCACCGCTACCACTACTGTAAGATGTTTGTACTTTAGGCATAGCTAAGAAACCGGCTTCGAACATGGTGCTGCTGTTAAATGACACATTCAGCCCACCTTCTTTTTGCTTGTTTTTCAGCGTTACCATAATAGCACCATTTCCTCCTCTTGAACCGTAGAGCGCAGATGCAGTAGGACCTTTTAGTACTGACATAGATTCAATATCATCCGGCGCAATATCCCGTAAAGACATGTTACCATACGGCACCCCATCTACTACCAGCAACGGCGTTTCACCTCTCAGGTAGATAGTAGGCGCAGTATTAAACTCTGTACTATTAAGCACCGTCATGCCCGAGATCTTTCCCGTTAGGGCAGTTCCGATGTCTAATGGTTTTACACGGGAAATATCGTCGCCATTTAGTTTCTGCACAGCATATCCTAATGATTTCTCCTCTCTTTTTATACCCAACGCTGTAACGACTACTTCCTGTAGGGCAGATGGTTTTTCTTTTAAAATAACAATGGTGGTTGCATCGATCTGCGATACCGGCATTGTTACACTTTCATAACCTACACTGCTAAAAAGTAATGCGGCATCGTCACTGCCAGATACCGTTATATTGAAGTATCCATTGTTATCCGCCATTACAATATTGCTCTTGTCCTTTTCTGTAACGGTCACACCTTGTACAGGATCGCCCTTTTCATTGGTGATCCTTGCTTTTACAGTTTTCGATGGTTGTCCTGGCTTTAAAGAGTAAAGCACTATTTTCTGGTCTACAAATTCATAGCCGATGTGCAATGGTTTCAGTTCTTCTTCTAAAAAAACACTGATCTTTTTTGCATTGGCAACAAATGAAAGCGGCTGGTCTACATTGATTGTATTGTTGCTGTAAGAAAAATTAATGCCTGTTTGCTTTTCTATTTCCCGCATTACCTGGCTCAGCGGCGTCTTCTTTGCAGAAAGTGTAAATGTTCTTTGCAGGCCGTCCTGGCTTATTGCTTTTTGTGTGCAGAGTAGTCCTATTATAGCAAGCATACCTATAACAAGCCTTGTTGAAAAAATAATTGAAGCAACTGAACGTTGTTTATTTTCCATAAATTCGTCAGGTTTGGTCGATTTTTAATTTGTTGGCTAAACATGCCTCTGGTAGGCTTTACAGGGCCGGCGTGCGTCACCACGTCCGGCTCTTTTTATTTATTGTGTACCTGGGGGAGAGTTGTTTTTTTTCATGGAGTTAATTTTGGTTATATGTAATTCTTTATACGGCATTTTTCTTATCGCTTATTAGCTACACAACTGTTCCTTTGAAAACCTGCAATGCGTTTCATGATCTTTGCCTGTTGTCCTTTGCTTTATTTCCTATAGCTAGTTTAATGATAGTTGGTATTTTCCCTGGCAACTTATTTACAACCACTCCCTTTTATTACTATTTCTAATCCGTTTACTTCATAGGTTGCGTTTGTAGCAATACATATTATTTTAAGTTGAATAAATAGGTCTTTGCCCGATAGTTCGCCGGTAAATACACAATCAGCCAGCATTGGGTTAGCCAGGCTTATTTTAATACCGTACAGCGCGCTTAGTTGTGAAAAGATTACAGACAGTTTTTCCTTATCGAACCTTAAAGAATTGTTCGTAACAGAAACGGCTTCTTTAACGTCTTCCGGCAAGAGCGGCTGAGGAGTGTTTACGATAGCTGTCTCAAAGCGACTGCCTGCGGGCTGATAAATAGCCTTCTGGTTAGGCGTTACTATAATTGTATGAGAGGGTAATTTACTATCGTAAACCTGCACACGTCCTGACTTTACACACACTTCCGGGTTGCCCGTTTTTTTGTTTATGCCTACAATGAAGCTTGTTCCCAGCACCTTTGTAACTATATCATTATAGTACACAAGAAATGGTTTCTTAGGATTCTTTGTTACCTTAAAGAAGCCCTCTCCCTGTAACCGCACTTCCCGCAACGATTCGTTATATTCTTTTGAGTAAGAGACCTGGCTGTGCGGGGATAATACAACAATGGAACTGTCCGGCAGAAATACGGTGCGTGAAGAATCACTCGTATTGCTTTCAACCTGCTGTACAAACCATGCCTGCGGACCGCCTTGCATAAACCAATAAGCGGCTGTTGCTACCAGTAGCAAAACTGCTGCGGCAATCCAATATTTCCTGATCCTGAAAACAGGCTTAGTTATATGAGGCAGCACACTACCAGCCTTTCCTGCTTCAAAGATCTGTTGTACTATTTCTGCTGAAACAGGTGAAGGCAGCCCTCCGACATGACTGGCATCTTCTCTTAACAGCTCTTTTTGTGTAGCATCTGCCAGCAGGTTGTCGTAATTACCAGTGCGCACAAGCGCAAGGAATTCATCGTGTTCCTGCATAGATATTTTGCCGGCAATGTATTGGGAAAGAAGATATTTGAACCGCTCTGTTTGCATATTCGTTTTTGAACCGTAATACAGGTTTGTCAAGTACTAATACAATCGGGTATTAATTGCGGAGTACATGTTTTTAAAAAAAATTGAATAATACAGCTAATACAAGTGCAGGTAAAACAATTCCCTTTTGGGAAAACCATTTCCGGATGGCTTGCAAGGCTCTTGCCATATGTGTTTTAACCGTTAGCGGGGAAAGATTGAGCTGTTCGCCAATTTCTATGTAACTGAGCTGTTGTTGGCGGGCCAGCAGGAACACGCTTTGTTGCTGTGGAGATAGTGACTTGATAGCCTCCTGCAAATAATTGTCATACTGCGCTTCCTCCAGCTTATTGGAAGCATTGTTCACCGGATGTAATAGCGTAGCTCCCAGGTGCTGGAAAGCCTGCCATTCTACAGCTATTTTTTTGAGCTTATTTAAAATATTATTTTTTGCCACTACGTGTAGCCATGCTTCAATAGGCTGATCACTATCAAGCGTAGCCCTGTTAAGCCACAGCTTAAGAAAAACTTCCTGCACTACCTCCCGTGCAAGTTCAGGTGATTTAAGCAGACGCTTTGCCGCCTGATATATTTTCGTATGGCATTTATCATATATCAACTGAAATGCATGCTCATTATTTTGAACAAGCATCTGTACAAGCACAGATTCGTCATAAGTGCTATCCTTTGTGTACAAATCGTAAAATTTTAAATAAAAAATATTTCCGCTATGGTACGAACAGAGGGCAAGTTCCAATTTCTTGTTGAAAAAGCATGCGCGATTTCCAACACATACGTTTGCACAAAACACATAACAGAAGAACATATTTTGTATCCACATAAGGATCATACGCAACCCGGAATGCTTTTTTTCCGAAGATTGCGCCAGCGGGCTGAGAATTAATAGTACGATCAAAAATAGCACGTTAGAATATGCTGGCCATGTTATGACGCAGGCAATTAAATCAACTATCCATCCCCCGCTTATCTTTGTGCAATGGATTATTTCAAAAAGCTGTTGGGACTACTGAAGCAAGAGCGGGAAGAAGATAAGGCATCGTATGAGCAGTTGATACATAGCACGTCTGTAAATGACCGGAAAATAAACGGACTTACCTGGTACCCGGTCGCTATTCGCGGTACAGAAATGGGGCGTGGAGACTACCTCGTTGTTGAGATAGAGCGCACTACCAACCAGGATATCAACCACCAGTTACGGTTTGGCGCATCCGCTGCATTGTTTTCCAACCACAATGCAAAAGAAGACAGGATTGAGGGCGTAATCATTCACCAATCAGGTAACATGCTTAAACTTTCTCTTCGCACGGAGGAGTTACCAGACTGGGCTAGTGATGGTAAACTCGGCGTTGACCTGTTGTTTGATGATAATAGCTATGATGAAATGCAGCAAGCATTGAAACAGGCTGAAGCCATTGTAGAAAAAAGACAGGAAGGAAAACTAGTACGGATACTGACAGGTGAAGAGCAACCTGTGTTTCACACCAACATGCATCCTATTGTTTTTTCCAGCCTGAATACTTCCCAGCAAGCCGCAGTAAACAACATACTTGCAGCAAATGATGTTGCTATTGTACATGGCCCTCCGGGTACGGGCAAAACAACCACATTGATACAAGCCATTAAAGCATTGCGCCAGCACGATCAGCAACAGGTACTTGTTGTAGCACCAAGCAATACTGCTGTGGATCTGTTGAGTGAAAAATTAGCTGAGCAGGGAATGAATGTTTTGCGTGTAGGTAACCCGGCGCGGGTTTCTGAACGGTTGGCGTCCTTAACGCTCGACAGCAAAATGGCTGAACACAGTAGCATGAAGACGATCAAGAGTATGAAGAAGCAGGCGAATGAGTTTAGGAACATGGCGCAAAAGTATAAGCGTAATTTTGGCAAGGCAGAGCGCGAGCAACGCAAGGCCCTCTTTGATGAAGCCCGTAAGATCATGAAGGAGGTACTCAATACAGAACAATATATCATCGATGACCTGATCCGCAAGGCAGATGTAATTACAGCGACGTTGGTTGGAGCGAATCATTACACGGTTAAAGATTTAAAATATAAAACGGTGGTCATAGATGAAGCAGGCCAGGCATTGGAGCCAGCCTGCTGGATCCCCATATTAAAAGCTGAAAAGGTTATACTGGCAGGCGACCATCACCAACTCTCCCCTACCGTAAAATCTGCTGAGGCAGGGCGCGACGGATTGAATACAACGTTGCTGGAAAAATGTACCCGGTTGTATCCACAAGCCGTTACCTTACTGGAAGAGCAATACCGTATGCACGAAAAGATCATGGGTTATTCTTCCGCTGTCTTTTATGATGCAAGGTTAAAAGCGCATAGTTCTGTTGCACAGTATTTGCTACAAACACAAGATTTGCCACTCTCTTTTATCGATACAGCCGGATGTGGCTTTGACGAAAAGAAAGAAGGCACAAGTACATCTAACCCCGAAGAGGCTGCATTTCTTATAAAGCATCTTATACAACTGGTAGCGAATCTTACCCAATATCATACTGTAACAGACTTTCCAAGTATCGCCGTTATCTCTCCATATAAGGAGCAGGTGTACCAACTGAAAGAATTGTTTGACAGTTCTTCACAACTGCAACCATACAAGAACCATATTTCTGTAAACACGATCGACTCCTTCCAGGGACAAGAGCGGGATGTAGTTTACATCAGCATGGTGCGTAGCAATAGTGACGGCGAAATAGGCTTTCTGTCAGATACCCGGCGTATGAATGTTGCTATGACGCGTGCCAGGAAAAGGCTGGTGATCATTGGCGACAGTGGCACTTTATCGCAGGCTAAGTTCTATGCAGACTTCATTGGCTATGCAGAAAAAGAAGAAGCATACCAGAGCGCCTGGGAATTTATGGATGTGTAAGCTTCAAAAGTTTCACGCAAAGGCAGCAATGTGAGCGGTGAGTTGTCAGTTGTGAGTAAGCTATTCACGATTATCGTCTCACGATTCACGGGCAACCTCTGCGTGACTCCTGGAACTATTTAATGCCTATCAATATTTCTGTCCTGCAATTTTCAGGATGTTCAAAATCCACATTCAGGTACATTTCGCGTACTTCTTTGTCATCTGTAAAAGAAAAGCCATCTGCTAATACCTGTGGCATTATTTCTCCATAAACCTTACCCATTTCTTCATAGCTGCCTTCATGTAATACAGACAGGCTTTTAAATGCGCTTAGTTGTTTCAACTGGAATGTTGTTTCTTTTAGCGGTTTACCAACTACGGGTATTGCAATTTCCAGGGTAAACTCATTGTCAGGATCACCATTTGCACCAAAGTAGCACCAGTATTGCGGACCTGCAACCAATAATTGCAAGCGTGTCGCTTCATTGTATAGGGCTTGTGGCATTTTGCCAACAAACGCCTCCAGTCCTTTTAATGTTGTTTTTGTTCGGTAGTAAAGCACCTGCATTGGTGGCAACGTTTTGATTTGCATAGATTATTATTTTATGCAAAGCACGCTACACGTAGTGACAACAGTATGTCAACAGGGAAAAGTTTCTATATAAAAAGAGTGGTCCACTTTTAGAAAGTGGACCACTCTTTTTATATTTTCTGCAAGAAATTTTATTATTAATCCAACGTATAGCTCATTTCTCCGCCTTTTTCATCTTTCAGATGAATGCCGAGCGCCAGTAATTCGTTACGGATCTTATCGCTTGTCATATAATCTTTTTTCACTTTTGCTTCTTTGCGGATATTGATCAGCAGTTGCATTACGCCGTTCAGTTTATCACTATTGTTGGCATTCTCTCCTTTCAGACCAAAGATATCTTCAACAAATGCTTTCATTTGTGTCTGAAGATATCGCAAGGTTTCAGCGCTTAGTGCATGGTCAGCTATATGTTTATCTTTAATGCCGTTGATCACAGGCACTAGTTCAAACATATTTGCCAATACTTTTGCCGTGTTGAAATCATCCTGCATAAATTCTTCAAACTGCTCTACCAGCTTTCTCACTTTAGCATCCAGTTCCGCGTCACCAGTAGCATTATTACCACTTGCATCAAATTTTTGTAACGCTTCGTATGCTTCCCATAGTCTTTTCAGTCCCTTTTCTGCAGCTTTCAATGCCTCATTGCCAAAGTCCAGCGTAGAGCGGTAATGTGTCTGCAGGATAAAGAAGCGAATTGTCATTGGATGATATGCCTGCTCCAGCAACGGATGAGAACCAGTGAAAAGCTCACTTAGTTTAATCACATTGTTGTAGCTCTTTCCCATCTTTCTGCCATTGATGGTGATCATATTATTGTGCAGCCAGTAACGCGCAGGCGTTACATGATTGCAAACCGTACTCTGTGCAATTTCGCACTCATGGTGAGGGAACTGTAAGTCCATACCGCCGCCATGAATATCAAATTGGCTGCCCAGGTATTTATTACTCATTGCAGAGCATTCTATGTGCCAGCCGGGAAATCCTTCTCCCCACGGGCTCTGCCAACGCATGATATGCTCTGGCGGTGCATTTTTCCATAGTGCAAAGTCTGCCTTATTACGTTTCTCTTCCTGGTTGTCCAGCTCACGCGTCGTTTCCAGCATATCTTCCAATACACGTCCACTCAGCATACCGTAAGGCTTGCCTTGTGCAGAAAAGTCGGTATTGTATTTTTCTACATCAAAATAAACGGAGCCGTTTGCTACATAAGCATACCCGTCTGCAATGATCTTTTCGATCATTACGATCTGTTCTACTATATGGCCTGTAGCGGTAGGTTCTATGCTCGGCGGCAGGTTGTTAAACTCCTGCATGGCCCAATGAAAGAGGTTGGTATATTTCTGTACCAGCTCCATCGGTTCCATTTTTTCTATCACAGCCTTTTTGCTGATCTTATCTTCTGCCTCGCGCCCCTCTTCTTCAAAGTGCCCGGCATCTGTAATATTACGTACATAGCGCACTCTGTAACCAAGATGAAGCAGGTACCTGTAAACAATATCGAAGGTGATGAACGGGCGGGCATGGCCAAGATGGCTTTCGCCACTTACCGTGGGGCCGCAAACGTACATACCCACATACCCGGGAACTATTGGTTCAAATACTTCTTTCTGTCGCGTAAGCGAATTGTGCACTTTTAATTGTGACATATATCTAAAAATCTGGATAGCGTTAAAAAGGAATGTTTTCTAAAACTCGTTATCTGGGCACAAAGGTATAATAGCTGCGCTAGCAGCAGCACAAATGTGAAGAACAGCAGATATGTAATAATTGAATTTTCACCGCGGCGAAGATAGGAAATCTGGGTAAAATAAGGAAACGTGGTGATTTTATATAGTATATAAGGTTTGTAAAGTATATAAAGTAACAACATTATTGACTTCATATACATTATATACTTATTTACTACTCTTCAGACTTATATCCGCCACCAGCATAAAATGATCGCTCAGGTCTTCATCCACCATATCGAACTGGTGCACAATAAACTGCTGGTCAGGCATAATATAGTCGATACGCAAGGTAGGCGCAAGCGCCATGTAGCTTCTACCTATACCAAACCCTTTTTCCAGGAAAGCATCCTGCCTGTTGCCACGAATCCTGAAATAAGTATAGGAAGCAGGTACGTCATTGAAATCGCCACACATAACAGACGGGTATGGGCAGCTATCCAGCGCCTCCCGTACAATGTTTGCCTGGATACCGCGGCGACTGAATGCCACGCGCATTTTCTTAAATACGTTTTTGGAGGCATCCACCAACTCTTTATCCTGTTGTTTAATTTTTTCTATATCCAGGTAATCGGATTCTGAAAACTTAAAAGACTGCAAGTGGGATGTATAGATGCGGATGGTGTCGTTTGCCTTTATAATATCCGCATAGATCAGGCTTTCTGCGCGATTGCCCGGGTATTGGATCCTCCCCGTTTTGATAATGGGATATTTAGAAAAAATGATGCTTCCGTACATGTAGAAGCCATTGCCTTTGCTATAATCTTTTGAAAAGAAATAATAGGGAAAATGTTTTTTGAAAAGGCCGATATTGTCCGCCTGCGGTCCTTGTGTGTCTGAGTGATTGAACTCCTGCAAACACACTACATCTGCATTGGTGTTATCTATTGCATCTGCAATACGCTCTCTTACCAGTTTTTGTTTATCGCGGCTTTTGCTTAAACCTACAAGGCTACCGACATTCCAATCTACCAGCCTGAGACGCGGTTCTATTTTAACAGGAGAAAAAGATTCTTTTATGTGAAATCCTACAATAGCCGTCAATGGTTTCCAGCCTATCAGCAAGGTTGCCAGTGAAATAATAGCTACACGCGGTTTTGCGATCAACCAAAAGATAACAGCAAACAGGAGTATGACGGCGAGGTAAGGAATGAGTAAAGCAATAAAGCCAAACAACCACCAACGGGTTGGATTAAGATAAGGAACCAGGCATCCCAATAAAAAGAGGAATACTGCTACCAGGTTTAATCCAATAAATAACCCTTTGGTGAATTTTCGTACAAAGCCGGCCATATTGTAAATATAATGAAAGGAATCGTGAGACGAGAATCGGCAATCGTGAATATAGACGCGAATAATTGAACAGTTACACACCAATGATAAGAGTTAACCAACGCAAAAGTCATTGACGATTCCCGGTTCACGTTTCACGCCTACACTACTTTATCGTCGTTATTACCGGGAAATGGTCAGACAATTTCAGTCTTTTGATTGTACAATCCAGCACTTCCAACTGAGGGGATGCAAAACAAACATCTATTCGTAAAGTGGGCGACAGCGCATCGTATGTCTGTCCAAAACCAAAGCCGGTTTTTAAAAAGGCATCCTGCATATTACCCCGGATAATGCGATAGGCATAACTGGTAGGCGCCGAATTCATATCTGCACAGAAGATGGCAGGATATGGGCTCTTACGCAATGCACTGTCTATAAGATGTGCTTCAATTTCGTGCTTTACGCCTGTGTGTTTCAGTTTTCGTGCAATGGAACCTTTTCGCAAATAAGTAACGGCATAAATATTTTCCTGAGACAGATCTGTTTTAGCGGTATCTGCATACAGGCCGAGAGAGGAAAGATGTGCGGTAAAAATACGTACCGGCTTGTTGTTATGCTGCACATCTATATAGATCAACCGCTCTTTTGGCGGATCGTTTAATTCTACACGTCCGCTATCTGAAAAAGGTATTTTTGAATAAATGATCGTGCCTATCTGTGAGTGGCCTTCCCTGAAACCATATTGCTGTACACCGGAGTAAAAAGAATATTTGTACCCCATGCTATCCAACACCTGTTTTACACAAATCAGCCCTTTAATGTTTTGATACGACAAATATTCCTGCATACATAATACGTCTGCATCAGATGTGCGGATGGCATCCATCATTTTTCTAAGTGGCGTCTCTGGCCCATCATTACTCATTTCGTGATCATCCAAGAAGTAGAACACATTCCAGGTCATTACTTTCAGTGGACGCGTTGAGCTATCTGTTGCTGACTGATGGAAGGGATGGAAGGCGACTGTTTTCCCTATATTATTATATCCGCACAGTAAAACGATGAGTACAAAAAAAGCTGTTCGCTTCTGCCGGATTAACAAGGCCCAGAAGATTACGACGATCAAGGCCGCAAGCAGGAATGGAAATCCTAACGCAAACGCATCACTAAAAAAGTAAGCGGAAGGTTTCAGGTAAGCACTGGCGCTACAGCCCAGGTAAACGATGATAGTAACGATACTGTAGATGTAAAAAAAGAGCCGGAAAACTTTTTTCATGAGGTCGCAGGTGTCTGATGAATTTTTATTCTTCGCTTGCCCGTTTTAAAAAATCTTTTTCTTCATCTGTCAAAAACTGGTAACCGTGTTGGTTTATTTTGTCCAGTATCTCATCCACACGTTGCTCTGTAACGTTTGATTTTTTTTCGTAAGGTGCAGCAGTAACTTTATAAAAATGTTGTTGTGAAGCAGGCTTCTTTTTGTATTTCTTTTCCGGGTTAAATAAATCATTTAACCAATAATAGAAATTATACATCCATTCACCGGTATCTTTTCCTTTTTGCAGTAATCGTACGTAGATAAAACCAACAAGCCCTCCTGCCAGGTGAGCTACGGCTACACCGGCACTTGTTCCGGCAATATAGGTGTAATCAATAATTACAAAGACCAATGTCAATATCCACAAAGGAATGCCGCCATTGATCATCGGAAAGATCCTGTAATTAGGAGACAATGTGGTAGTCGCTACCGCTATTGACATAATGGAAGCGCCTGCGCCGCAAAGATTAAATAAAATAGCTGTATCGCGATGCAACGCCGGGAAAATATTTACTGCGGCAAGAAACGCAATAGCACCCACAAAACCGCCATATAAGTATAGTGGAATTAATTTCCTGTTACCCGCCAGGTCTTGCAGTATATAGCCAAACGCCCACAACCAAAGCATATTACTAAGTATATCCCTGATGGTAATGTGGGTAAACATTTCAAGAAATACAACCCACGGGCGTGTTGCCACTACCGGCAATTGTGGAGAAAGGGTAAACCAGGCGATGACTTGCTTTACATAATCTACCTCCGACACGTTGGAGAAGAAGTAAACAACTTTTATAAAATAAAGCATTACAAATACAACCGCGTTTACAATGATCAGCCATACCAGGGCATTATCATTTTGCCCAAGCATGATGCGGTTTCGTTTATTTTGTTCCAGCACTCCCATAGTCGGTCGTATTATGCAATCAAAATTGACATGAAAAAATTAGTTCTGTCAATTAAACCCTTGTTAATTAATAAAACGTTTTCTTGTTCGTTTTGTTCCAAAAGTACACCAATAAAAATCCTACCGCTGCACCACCAAGGTGAGCCAAGTGGGCAACGTTATCACCCGCACTCGATTTGATAGTAGAGTACAATTCGAAACCGGCATAGAAAATCACAAACCATTTGGCTTTTACCGGTATAAAGAAGTACAAATAAATATATGTGTTAGGGAAGAGATAGCCGAATGCTGCAAGACACCCAAATACGGCGCCGGACGCACCGAGGGTAGCTTCATTGATCCGCAACGCAGCTATCTGATCCGGCGGAGCCATACGGCCTGCGCCATATTTATTAATAAAGTTCAGCACCTGCCCATAGTCGCTCGTTCCCATTTGCAATGCGTTGTATGCATTAAGCATCTGCTGGTTTTCAAAATAGAGTACCAGCATGTGCAACAGCGCAGCGCCCAGGCCACTGATCAGGTAAAAATTAATAAACCTTTTCGGGCCCCACAGGTTTTCCAGGATAGAGCCAAACATCCACAAAGCAAACATGTTGAAAAAGATATGGTCCAGGCTGCCATGTAAGAACATGTAAGTGATAAACTGCCAAGGCTTAAACAACGGGCTTTGAAATGTGTGCAGCGCAAACCAGTCTTCTATCGGAAAGGTTTTGCCCAATGTATTCTGGGCAAGAAAAACAAGCACGTTTATTATGATCAGGTTTTTAATAACCGTCGGTAATATCTGGAATCTTGTGGGCCTGAACTCTGTCATGTGTCTCTTTTGTTCTGTTATTAATAACGAAAGCCTCGCTCTGATCTATATCTTACACAAGCCTTACTTAAAATTTTCTTTTTAACTGTACCACATTCTCAATATGCAGCGTATGGGGAAACATATCTACCGGCTGCACTTTGGTAACGGTGTACTTCTCCTCCAGCAATGCAAGGTCCCGTGCCTGTGTGGCCGGGTTACAGCTTACATATACAATCAATGGTGCTTCTATTTCAAGCAATTTGTTTACCAGTTTTTCGTGCATACCAGCCCGTGGCGGATCGGTAATGATCACGTCTGGCCTTCCGTGTGCAGCAAAAAATGCATCGTCGCATATATCTATCACATCACCTGCATAAAAACTGGCATGTGAAATATTGTTCAGTAGCGCATTTTCTTTTGCATCATCAATCGCTTCTTTCACCACCTCTACGCCAATGATCTGTTTGGCTAAATTACTTACAAAAATGCCAATGCTGCCTGTGCCACAATAAAGATCATAAACAACCTGGGAGCCATCCAGTTCAGCAAACTCACGCGTGATCTGGTAAAGCCGCTCGCCTTGTTTTGTATTTGTCTGGAAGAATGATTTCGGGCTTATTTTAAACTGGTAGTCTTCCAGTTTTTCTATAATGTAGCCTTTACCAAAATACACTTTCGGGTCCTGGTCGTACAGGCTGTCATTCTTCTTGGTATTGATCGTATATAATAAAGTAGTGATCTGCGGAAATTGCTTCAGCAAACCGTCCAGCAATATTTTTCGCATTTTCTCATCCTCATAGCCAAACACCACATTGACCATTAGCTCGCCCGTTGCAGCTAAGCGTACCTGCATAATACGGAGCCAGCCGCGATGTTCACGTATGTCGTAGAACGGTATATCATGTTCGAGGCCGAATGCAGCTACATATTTCCTGATCTCGTTTGTAGGTTCGTGCTGTAAGTGACAGGTATCGATCTCTACAATTTTGTCAAACATACCTTTGGCATGAAACCCGGCTACGCCCGCAGGCTGATGCACCACCTCTCCTTTTGCTTCACGCTCTTTTATCTGCTTAAATTCTTCCGCAGGTACAAATCGCTTAGTGGAGAATGTATATTCCAGTTTATTACGGTAATGGCGTGTTTCGGTACAACCAACGATCGGCGTTATTTCCGGCAATTGCAGTTTCCCGATACGTTGCAGGTTGTCGATCACCTGTTTTTGCTTAAACTCCAGTTGCTTTGCATACGGCAGGCTTTGCCACTGACAACCGCCGCACACGCCAAAGTGCTGGCAAAATGGGGTAACGCGGTCAGGAGAATGTTGTTTAAACTTTACAGGCCAGCCTTCGGCCCAGTCTTTTTTGTTTTTGGTCAATTGAACGTCGACAACATCGCCGGGGATTGTATTTTCAATAAAAACAACCTTCCCGTCTACACGGGCCAGCGATTTGCCCTCAGCAGCGTAGTTTTCTACCAGTACATCTGGCAATATTATATTTTTCTTTTTCGTTCTCACCGCGCAAAGGTAAGATTGCAAACAACAGCTACTTGATAAACTGTTGTAAAAAAGGTTTTTCTGTTATTTAGTGCTCTTTAACAGTCGAATAAGTCAATTTAGATAAATTTACATATCAATTCATTTAAGCAGATGCGTAGAATAATTACTTTGTCCCTGGCAAGCACCCTCAGCATTTTTAGTGCTTTTAGCCAGTCAGCTAAACCCAAAACAACCACTAAACCAGCCACCACCAACAGTGCGAACGGAGGTTACAATTTACCGGTTACCGTGGCCCCGTTAAAAAACTGCTGGGTTTATATCGGTTGTTATTACGGGAAATTCAAAAACCTGGTTGACTCAGCATGGCTGGATAACAATAGTACAGGCGTGTTCAAAGGGAAAGCAAAACTAACAGAAGGCATTTACTTCCTGGTTTCCCCGAAACATAGCATCCTCACAGAATTCCTGATGGATAAGCCACAGCGTTTTTCTATAAAAGCAGATACGCTACATCTTGAAACCGCAAGCATTACCGGTTCTGCCGACAACGACCTTTTTCAGCAATACACAAAATACCTGTCTACAAAGGGGCCGCAGTTGAACGCATTACAGTCACAATACAAAGAGGCTAAAACAACGGCAGACTCTACCAGGATCAGGGATGAGATCATTGCCGGCAATAAGGAATTGACGGATTACAGGGAAAATGTGATAAAACAACACCCGGAAAGCCTGCTTACTTTTTTGCTACAAGCTATGAAACGTCCTGAGGTGCCGGCTATGCCCAAATTGCCGAATGGCAAGCTGGACTCTACTTACCCATACCGTTTTGTAAAGGAGCATTATTGGGATGATGTATCATTTGAAGATGACAGGCTATTGAGAACACCTTTTTTCGAGCCTAAGGTAGATGAGTACTTTAAATATTATGTATCACCAGAACCGGACTCCGTAATACAGGAGGTAAATTATATACTCTTATCTGCAAGAACAGGCAAAGACATGTTTAAATACATGCTGGGCAAATTCACAGACAAGTATATCAACCCTGAGATTATGGGCCAGGATAAAGTGTTCGTTTTCCTCTTCAATAATTATTTTTCTAAGGGTGATACGACCTGGTTGAGCGCGAAACAAAAAGAATTCATTTTTAACCGTGCTTATAGCCTGATGGCAAACCAGATAGGCGAGGCGGCAGCACCAATGGACCTGGTAGATACTTCCGGCAAGGCCGTTCCATTATATGGCCTGAACGCTCCATTTACATTTGTGCTTTTCTGGGACCATACATGTGGACATTGTAAAGAAGAGGTGCCTAGAATTGATTCCATTTTTGAAGCAAAATGGAAAAAAATGGGGGTTAAGATCTACGCGGTGAATGTAAACGCAGATGAACACATTATGGAGCCGTGGAAGAAGTTTATCATCGACAGTAAACTAAAGGGCTGGACGCATGTGTACGAGCTGAAAAAACAACGTGACGCGGACAATGCTGCAGGACGTGCAAACTTCCGCCAGTTGTATGATGTATTCCAGACACCTACCATGTACCTGCTGGATAAGGACAAACACATTATTGCCAAAAAGCTGACGCTGGAGCAGTTTGATGAAGTGATGCAGGCAAAACTGAAGGCACAGGCGAGTAAGTAGATACATTGTTGTATGGCTGAATTGATAAATTGTTTTATCAAAGCGAAATAAAAAGAGCGGGCGAAGTTTTCAACTTCGCCCGCTCTTTTTAACAATTTATCAATTCAACCATGCAACCATTAAGCAATCTTCTCTACCACATTCTTGATCACCTTTGGTTTACCAAGTGTATAGTAGTGCAGCACAGGCACACCTGCTTTTTTAAGTTCACGGCTTTGCTGTATCAGCCATTCTGTACCTACCTGCTCACACTCTTCATCTGTTTTGCACTTCATAATATCATTAGATAACTCTGTAGGCAGGTCCACATGAAACACACGCGGCAATATAGATAGTTGCTTTTTATTCGTCAATGGCTTCAGTCCCGGTATGATCGGTACATTAATTCCATTTTTACGGCACAGGTCTACAAACTCGAAGTACTTCTGGTTATTGAAGAACATCTGTGTCATTATATATTCTGCTCCCGCATCTACCTTTTCTTTCAGGCGTTGCAGGTCTATTTCAAGATTTGGCGCTTCAAAGTGTTTTTCAGGATAACCGGCAACGCCAATACAAAAGTTTGTTCTGCTGCCAGAGAGGATCTCCTCATCCAGGTATAAGCCGTTGTTCAGCCTTACCACCTGTTGTATCAGGTCCAATGCAGAGCGGTTACCACCTTTTTCCGGTTCGAAGGAAGACTCATTCTTAGGTGCGTCCCCACGAAGTAATAGCGCATTGTCTATTCCCAAAAAGTTCAGGTCTATTAGTGCATCTTCTGTTTCACGCTTGGTAAAACCGCCACAGATTATATGTGGTACAGCATCCACCTGGTAGTGGTTCATAATAGCCGCGCATATACCCACTGTGCCGGGACGTTTACGCACATCTACTTTTTCAAAAGACCCATCCGCCTTTTTCTTAAACATTGTTTCGCTGCGGTGGTAGGTAACATTTATCCAGGATGGCTTGAACTCCATTAACGGGTCAAGATGGTCATAGATAGAATTAATCGTTTTCCCTTTTAATGGCGGCAATACCTCAAAAGAGATGAGGGTGTCTTTTGCCTGGGCAATGTGCTCGGTAACTTTCATTTGTTATAAACAGTTTCTGTGTTGTGCAGTCAGCGCAACCTGCGGCTTGTTATACATGCTTTACTTACGAAAGCGCGCTATTTGCAAACATAGGAAGAAAATGGTGAGTTGTGAATGGTCAGATATAAGTACTAGCTCAAAAACTCACAACTCACTACCGACAATTCACAAATTTTGGCCTTTTTTTGGTTTTCATCACCTTACTTTTGTCTGAAATAACCGGTAATGAACCTTACGATCCATACAAAAGACCTGGTAAAGAGCTATAAAGGAAGAACGGTGGTAAACCATGTGTCTGTAAATGTGCAGCAGGGGGAAATAGTAGGTTTGCTTGGGCCAAATGGTGCGGGCAAGACCACGTCTTTCTATATGGTGGTTGGCCTGATCAAGCCAGACGAAGGTTCTGTGTACCTGGATGAAGAAGAGATCACTAACCTGCCCATGTATAAACGTGCTCAAATGGGTATTGGCTATTTGCCACAGGAAGCGTCTGTTTTCCGCAAGTTAAGTGTAGAGGACAATATTATGGCGGTGCTTGAAATGACAAAACTGAACAAGCAGGAGCGCAAGGACAAACTGGAATCTTTACTTACAGAATTTAACCTGCACCATGTTCGTAAAAATAACGGGGACAGTCTTAGTGGTGGCGAACGCCGCAGAACGGAAATAGCCCGTGCGCTGGCAGTAGACCCGAAATTCATTTTACTCGACGAACCTTTTGCTGGTGTAGACCCGATTGCCGTAGAAGACATTCAAACAGTAGTAGCAAAACTGAAATATAAAAACATCGGTATTCTCATTACTGACCACAACGTAAACGAAACGCTCTCTATTTGTGACCGTGCATATTTACTCATTGAAGGTAAAATATTCAAGCACGGAACCGCAGAAGAACTGGCAGAAAACGAACAGGTGAGAAGGTTATACTTAGGTACCAACTTTGAGTTGAGACGTAAGGATTGGATCATTGAAATGGGCCAGAGAGATAAGCCTGATAAAGCGATTGACACAAATGAGATCACTGGCATCAGTTAAGCATGTGCCGATGATTTTCTTCTCAAAAGAAACTTTCATCATTTCCAATTAATTGCGGCAAAAGTCAGCCGCATTTATTATTTTGCTGATGTTGGCATGAAACTATTAAGTCCTGCTATATCACGATTGGCTCGCCTGCGCTCCTGGCGCATCGAGCAATGGGTGTCAGACCCTATCGCTTCTCAGCGTGAAGTACTGCAAGACCTGGTAACACACGGACAGTACACGGAGTTTGGCAGGCAGTATGGCTTTAATGAGCTATACAACATCCGCAAGTTTAAACAAACGGTCCCCATCCATGAATACAATGATCTGAAACCTTATATAGAACGGATCATGGCCGGTGAGCAAAATGTACTGTGGAATACACCAGTATTCTGGTTTGCAAAAAGCAGCGGCACCACAAGCGATAAAAGCAAATTCATTCCTATTACAGAAGAAAGCCTGGAAGATTGCCATTACCAGGGCGCGCGTGATGTGCTGACGATGTATTATACATTCAACCCGGACAGCGACCTGCTTACGGGTAAGGGGTTGGTAATAGGCGGCAGTCACCAGATAAGCAAACTGAATGAAGAAATGCACTGTGGCGACCTGAGTGCCGTGTTACTACAAAACGCTCCTTTCTATGGTCAATGGATGAAAACACCAGAGTTATCCATTGCACTCTTAGACGAATGGGAAACCAAAATAGAACAGCTTGCACAGTCTACCATAGAGGAAAACGTAACATCCATCTCCGGCGTACCAACCTGGACGCTTATCTTAATAAAACGCATTCTTGAAATTACAGGCAAATCAACGCTGAAAGAGGTATGGCCGCATCTCGAATTATATATCCATGGTGGCGTTTCTTTCACACCATACAGAGAACAGTTTGAAAAACTGATCGGGGAGCAGATCAATTACCTTGATATGTACAATGCCAGCGAGGGCTTCTTTGCGGCACAGGACAACCCGGCAGAAGAAGGTATGCTGCTCTATCTGCAACATGGTATTTTCTATGAGTTTATGCCGGTGGAAGAGTATGGCAAGAAAGACCCGCAAACCATCGGACTGAGAGATGTAGAAATTGGCAAAAATTATGCCCTCGTTATTTCCACAAACGGAGGCTTGTGGCGTTATCTTTTAGGCGACACAGTTAAGTTCACATCGCTATATCCTTTCCGGGTAAAGGTGAGTGGGCGGCTGAAACATTTTATCAATGCCTTTGGCGAAGAAGTAATTGTAGATAATACAGACCACGCAATAGCAATAGCCTGCGAAAAAACAGGTGCTATAGTAAATGATTATACTGCCGCTCCTGTTTATTTCAGCGACAATGGCAACGGCGCACATGAATGGCTGATAGAGTTTGACAAAGAGCCGGAACAGATGGAAACATTCATAGTTGAGCTGGACAAAGCATTACAGTCCGTGAATAGTGATTACGAAGCTAAACGGCACAAAAGCATCGCTTTACGCTTACCTGTTGTTCACAATTTGAAAAAGGGCATCTTCACACAATGGCTGAAAGGCAAGGGCAAACTTGGCGGACAGCATAAAGTACCACGCCTGAGCAATGAACGGACGTATTTGGAGGAGATATTGAAACTGATTCAACCGTGAGACGTGAATCGTGAGCCGTGAATACGTACCATTTGCTTCAATATTTACTTATATAGCGTTAATCATATTTAGCCAGGAGCCTGCAATTTCTTGTTCCTTTCACAATTCCCGATTGACGATTCACATCGCCCGATTGCCGATTTTCAATACATTTGCCGACTATTACATAAACAAACAGCAATGAAACTACTGGATCAAAAAGTATCAATAGTTACCGGCGCAGCCCGCGGTATTGGCGAAGCAATTGCCATCAAACTTGCAGAACATGGCTCACATGTAGCATTTACTTATGTAAGTGACAGCAGTGCAGAAAAGGCTGCGGCGCTGGAAGAAAGACTGAAAGCATTAGGCGTAAAAGCTAAAGCATATAAAAGCAATGCAGGCGATTTTGCCGCTTGCGAGAGCTTTGTAAACGATGTGGTAAAAGAGTTTGGCACAGTAGACGTTTGTGTAAACAATGCAGGCATCAGCAAGGACAACCTGTTGCTTCGCCTGACGCCAGACCAGTGGGATGAGGTGATGGATATAAACCTGAAAAGCGTGTTTAACATGACGAAGCAGGTAATTCGCCCAATGATGAAAGCAAAAGCAGGCAGCATTATCAATATGAGCTCTATTGTAGGTGTAAGCGGTAATGCAGGCCAGTCTAGCTACGCAGCAAGTAAAGCTGGTATCATTGGCTTTACTAAATCTGTAGCGAAAGAACTAGGCAGCCGCAACATCCGTTGCAATGCAATTGCCCCTGGTTTTGTAGAGACGGATATGACGCACTACCTGAAAGAAGGTGCAGGCGCGGAAGACTTCCTGAAAAAAATTCCTTTGGGCCGCTTCGGCAGAGCAGAGGAAATAGCAAATACTACCTTATTCCTTGCATCTGAACTAGGTTCTTATATCACGGGCCAGGTAATTAGTGCTTGTGGTGGATTGGACATCTAGGCATGTATGATGCGGAAAGGATAAGTACTAAGTACGAGGTACAAAGTACGAGTGTCAAAAAATCAAACCAGCTTTCAGCGAATTAAGATAACAGAGGATATATATGTCTAAAATAACATATCTATCCTCTTTCTTTTTGCCAGTATGTTCAATTACGCTGGTATACAATCCATTAAACAATTTAACCATGTAACAATGCAACCATTATCTTTTCCCGTCATTTTTCTGTTAAACTTGATATTGGATTTTTAACTATTGAAGACGGACATTATTTTTGTAAGGATTGAAAAAGCTGAAACACATAATCGCCCTGGTATGCTTACTTACGTTAAGCATTCAGATGCTGCCCCTGAGGCAGATAGGTTCGTTATTGTCCAGCAACCAATTGCAGGAAGAATTACCACACTCTATTGACTCTGCTAAATGCCCTGCAAAAAGTTTTCCTTATACAGATGTTATCCTCGAAAGCTTTGCAACATCAGCAACTACACTGGCTGATGCATCGGAGTATTTTCATTTTGCATCTGTATTGCCACCTTCACACGTAGGTGAGATACATACGCCTCCGCCGAATACGATCGGCTAATCTCTCTTCTGACATGTCTGCGGATACCGCATTCAGTTGTTATTAAGCGCACATGAAATAATACAACCATTGGCAGCTCAGTTACAGAACTACCCATTCTGTTAGAATGTCTATGGAATAAGCACGCACACAAACAGTTTCAAATGTTTTACGGTTTCATTGTTTCATCTTATTGAAACGTTGAAACGATTGGAATCATTGAAACTTTATAAAACGCTTGATACAATTGAATTGGTCCTTGCAGCTATCCAAATAGTGCGCAGCATCGCGCATAGTGAGTAACCATTCAAAAATCAACAGATGAAACGTTTTTTCCGGTATGCAGGATCAGATATCCCTGCCTCCATCGTAGTATTCCTTGTGGCTTTGCCCCTTTGTCTCGGCATTGCATTAGGCTCCGGCGCACCACTGTTTTCCGGCCTTATAGCCGGTATAGTAGGTGGCATCGTCATTGGTATTGCCAGCGGCTCACAATTAAGCGTCAGTGGCCCGGCTGCGGGCCTTACAGCTATTGTAGTAACCGCGTTAGGCAAAATGCCGGCGTTTGAAGCCTTTTTGTTAGCCGTAGTCATTGCAGGGGTGTTTCAGATCCTGTTTGGCTTTTTTAAAGCCGGCATATTCGGAGACTATGTGCCTACGAGCGTTATTAAGGGCATGCTGTCTGCAATAGGCATCATCCTTATTCTTAAGCAGATACCACACCTTGTTGGTTACGATGCTGATTTTGTAGGTGATGCTGCTTTTCTGCAGCCTGACCAGAAAAACACCTTCAGCGAAATAACCAGCGCCTTTAGAAAGTTAACGCCGCTGGCTGTTATCATCGGTGTCGTCGCGATCCTGATACAGATCCTTTGGGATAAAGTATTGATCAAAAAAGGAAGAATATTCCAGCTTATTCCTGCGCCATTGGTTGTGGTACTGGCGGGCATTGCCTTAAGCCAGGTAGCTACATCAAGTTGGGGCCTCTCATTGCAATCAAAACAAATGGTAGCAATACCAGTAGCATCAAGTGTAAACGAGTTCTTTTCTTTTTTTAGGTTTCCTGATATTCAATATCTGACTTTACCTGCTGTTTGGACAACGGCTATTACCATCGCGATAGTAGCGAGTCTTGAGACCCTCCTGAATATTGAGGCGGGAGACGATCTTGACCCGCTACAACGCGTAACGCCAACCAACAGGGAGCTGAAGGCGCAAGGGCTGGGTAACCTTGTGTCCGGTATGCTTGGCGGTCTTCCGGTAACGTCTGTAGTGGTACGAACATCTGTTAACATAAACAGTGGCGCCAAGTCCAAATTGTCTACAATTGTGCATGGTATGTTGCTATTGTTAAGTGTTTCATTTATTCCTACCTTGCTTAACCTGATACCGCTATCAGCACTGGCTGGTGTATTGATCTATACCGGTTATAAGCTGGCAAAACCATCTTTGTTTGCCGCATTTTACAAGAAAGGACTGGATCAGTTCATTCCTTTTGTTGTAACAATAGTGGCGATCATTTTTACGGATTTGCTTGTCGGTATCCTGATCGGTATTGTTGTAGGATTATTTTTTGTTATGCGCAGCAACTTTAAGACATCTTTGTTTGTTGTACATGATAACAATAAGTACCTGTTCCGCCTGCGCAAGGATGTTTCTTTCCTGAACAAGGCTGTATTGAAAAACAAACTGGAAAAGGTGCCTGAGAATTCGTTTGTAATTATCGATGCATCTACTGCAGACTACATTGATAAGGATGTAGTAGAAGTGATCAATGATTTTTTAAAACACGCCCACCTAAAAAAGATAAAAGTAGAAATTAAGAAGAGCGACAAGAAGGAGACTCATAAGCTGATAAAATCGCATAAGGCAGAGGCTATGGCTATGCATTAAACAGGTTTCAAAAGTTTAAATATTTCAGCGTTTCATTAAAGTGAAATGTTGAAATGGTAAATATTCCTGACATTATTTATTCATTGAAAAAATTAGAAGAATGAAAGTTTACGAAAAATTGTTATTAGAAAATAAAGCATGGGCAAAAGAGAAAGTAACAGATGACCCGCAGTATTTTGACAGGCTGGCACACATACAAACGCCGGAGTTTTTGTGGATTGGTTGCAGCGATAGCCGTGTACCTGCAAATGAAATTACCAACACGCAACCGGGCGAAATATTTGTACATAGAAATATTGCGAACCTGGTAATACACACAGACGTAAACTTACTAAGTGTACTGGAGTATGCGGTAGCGCACCTGAAAGTGAAGCATGTAATTGTTTGCGGTCACTATGGTTGTGGCGGTGTAAAAGCTGCTATGACAAATACGGACTACAAACAGGTGTTGAATATGTGGCTGCGCAATATTAAAGACGTCTATCGTCTGCACAACGATGAATTAAATGCGATAGAAAACGAAGAAAACAGGTTTGACCGCCTGGTAGAATTGAACGTGGTAGAACAAGTAATACACCTTGCAAAAACATCTATTATACAGCGTGCATGGAAAGAGGAGCAACGACCTCACCTGCATGGCTGGGTGTACGGCCTCAAAGACGGTTTGATCAAGCCGGTATTTGAAATGACTGCCGGTACGCCGATAGATCCATTATATCAATACGATATGTAATTTTTTACGTACCCCTGCTGTTTATTTGGTGCCGGCTTTTTAGCCGGCATTTTTATTGCTGCAATAAAAATCCTTCTACATTTGGTAGCAATATTCAAAAGCAAAGTGTCGTTATCCTTTCAACTAAACTTTAAAACATGGGCTTTTTAAAGAACATTCTTGGCAAGAAAGAAAAAACAGCTACTTCTTATGCTGAATTCTGGAATTGGTTTCAGAAAAATGAAAGAAAATTTTTCGATGTGGTAAAACAGAAAGGAGACATTGAACGCCTGTTTCTCAATCCGCTTTCAGAAGAACTAAAGAAAATAAAACCCGGATTCTTTTTCCTGACAGGAATGGCTAATGACAACGAAGCAGAGCTGGTGTTTACGGCTGATGGCAACATTAAGAACATGGTGAATGTTGAAGAACTGGTAGATGCAGCGCCCAAAATAAATGGCTGGCTGTTTACGAAACATAAACAGGCCGGAGATTTTTCTGTGCAAATGGGCAACTACACATTCAATACCCAAAACATGCACTTCTTTGCTACAAATAATGCCGCATACCCCGACGAAATAAATATTACTATTGTACATGATGAGTATAATGAAGCAGACAAGGATGCTATAACAAACGGCGTGTACATTTTCTTGGACAATTATCTTGGTGAGCTCACCTTTGCCTCGACCATCGATAAGCTGAGTATAGCAGGAAAAAACGACACACAGGAAGAATTAATACCGCTCGATAAATTGAAAGATTACCTCAACTGGCGCGAGAAGGAGTTTATTGAAAAATATGAAGGCACGAGACGTAATACAGAGAACGATGGTTACTCCGCACTGGAAGGAACTTTGCAAAATGGCAAGCCTCTTATTGCAGTGGTAAATGCTGACCTTTTACAATGGGATGCAAAACCATCTCACCCCTGGTTCTTAACTATCTCCATAAAATATCCTTCTGCTAATGATAGCGGTATGCCTGACGAACGGTCTTACAAATTAATGGATCAAATAGAAGAAGAGTTGTCAGCGCAACTACAAGATGTAGATGGTTATCTAAATGTGGGCAGGGAAACAGCAGATGGTTTACGCCAAATTTACTTTGCCTGTAAAGACTTCAGAAAACCATCTTCTGTTATGCAAAACATAGAGAAAGAGTATAGCCAGCAAATAGATATTAGTTTCGATATTTATAAAGACAAGTACTGGCAAACTGTTGCCAGGTTTATGCAGGAATAAATCAGGTAAAAAAGCCGGCTGAATAGCCGGCTTTTTTTAGATTGTGTTGTAATTAATTCATGAATTGTATGGCCAAGAAAAACATTCGAAAAATGTTACAAACCATTCTTACAATAGTAGTTTGCTTATATGTGTTCGTTTGTGCCTTGCTTTATTTTTTCCAGGAAAAACTGATCTTTTTTCCTGAATCTCTTTCAGCAGATCATAGATTCAGTTTCAAACAACCATTTGAAGAGATCTTTATTAAACGGGACGATCAGGCTACATTACATGGATTATTATTTAAAGCAGATAGTGCTAAAGGGCTTATTTTTTACTTACATGGAAACGCGGGCTCTGTCGATTCCTGGGGAGAGGTAAATACAGCATACACAAAACATGGCTACGATGTGTTTATATTAGATTACAGAGGTTATGGGAAAAGCACAGGTAAAATTACCGGGCAACAAACATTCTTTGAAGACGTGCAGACTGCTTACAATGAATTGAAGAAACATTATACAGAGGACAAAATTATTATTATTGGGTATTCGGTTGGTACTGGTGCTGCGGCTAAGCTAGCGGCAGACAATCATCCTAAACAATTGATCTTACAGGCGCCATACTACAGCTTTACTGACCTGGTGAAACATAAAGTGCCTATTGTTCCGTCGTTTATTTTAAAGTATAGATTTCCTATTAATGAATATATCAGAAGTATCCAATGTCCTGTTACGATCTTCCATGGAGATGCAGATGAGGTTATTTATTATGGTTCTTCGTTAAAATTGCAAGCATTGTTTAAGCCAGGCGACACACTCATCACATTGCACAACCAATCGCACAATGGCATTACAGATAACCCGGAATATCAGGCAATGATTGATTCTATCGTGGCAAAGTAATATCTTTGGATACCATCATTAACCCTTTACCGCATGCAACGTTTTGTTCAATTAAGGCATTATGCAATTTTTCTCCTGATCTTTATTGCTCCTGTCGGTGCGTTTTTCTTAATCGTCGCTTTGATCGTAAATTTAAATATCCCAATATTAGATACAATTGGACCGTTCTTTTTATCGATCGTTATGTTAGGCTGGCTGGCATGGATGTATTCGACTGGTGTTTTACTGCACAGAAAACTTCTGGAAACAGGACTCCATATGAAGCTCTCATTATTCAAGGGATTTCTCTTAACTCCTTGCATTTATTTTTTAGGCTTACTGATGTACGCTGTATTTGATAAACAAAGTGGTTCAAACCAAAGAACACCACCTGAAGAATTGTTCCTTTTTGCTGTAGGGCTTGGCTGTTTCTTTTGCATTTATTGCATTCTTTATTCGTTTTATTTTATTGCAAAATGTCTCAAATCAATACAGTATAAACGCATTGCTTCATTTAAAGAATACGCAGGTTTGTTTTTCTTATTTTGGGTTTTGCCTGTGGGCATTTGGATTCTTCAACCGAAGATCAATAAAATATTCAGTGAGGATGAATACGAACTGGGATCAGATATTCCTGCACAGCAATAAACACGCACATTTTATCGCCCGTCATTTAATAAAGCATTTCATCCTAAACAACTTTCTCCTTTCATCTTTATTGTGTATTATAGTAGCAGTTAAAATCATTTATTATGCGTGCTACACCTGACAACATCGATGACTACATTGCCGGATTTCCTAAGGAAACACAAAAGCTGCTACAACAAATACGGCAGATCATTCATAAGGCTGCTCCAAATGCGGAAGAAACGATCAATTACGCAATGCCTACATTTAAATTGCATGGTAATTTAGTTCACTTTGCAGGCTATAACCATCACATCGGATTCTATCCTGCCCCGTCCGGCATCATAAATTTTAAAAAAGAACTGGCGGCTTATGCAAGTTCAAAAGGAGCTGTTCAATTTCCTTTAGATAGGCCATTGCCTGCTACCCTCATTAGCCAGATTGTAAAATTCCGTGTACAGGAAAATATAGAGAAGGAGAAAAAGAAAAGCCAACGTACCTGCCCGAAAGGACATACCTATTACAAGTCCAGCGATTGCCCTACATGCCCTGTTTGCGAAGCAGCAAAGAAACCACAGACGGGATTGCTATCAATATTATCCGCTCCTGCAAGACGTGCATTAGAAAACAAAGGCATTAAAACAGCCACACAGCTTTCAAAATATTCAGAGGCGGATATATTAGGCCTGCACGGTATGGGACCATCAAGCATTCCTAAATTAAAGCAGGCATTAAAAGACGAAGGTCTCTCTTTCAAAAAATAAATACCCCTTAACGCTTATTATGAATACGATCCGGTTAAGTATCATTGCTTCGGCTATGCTCATTACTGCGCTATTTGTCCGCTGTGCATCTTCATCAAATGCAAAAAGAGAAAAAGCAACAGCCATACAATATCAGTGTCTGCCTTGCGGATATGATTGCGATACGATTCTTTTTAATGGGCCAGGGAAATGCCCGCACTGCAAAATGGAGCTTGTAAATAAAGCTACCGTAGGTTTCATTAGCATACAGCCGGACGACATCTGTGATTATATTGCTTCACATCCCAAAACGGTTTTGCTGGATGTACGCACGAAAGAAGAATTTGAAGGAAAGAGAAATCCAGATTTTGGCACATTGAAAAATGCACTGAATATACCAGTACAAAATTTGCAGGAACGCATAAGCGAATTGCAAGGATATAAATCGTCAGAGATAATTGTGTATTGCTCGCATAGTCATCGCAGCAGACAGGCCGCTTATTTGCTCAATCAAAATGGATTTGGCAAGGTGATCAATATGGCTGGCGGTATGAGTGAGTTGAAAGACAGTGCCTGTAAGAAATAGAACCGGTTACAAGTTACCAGCTAACTGGATAACCGGTAACCGGCAACATATATTTATATACAATTAAACGGCGAGCTTTTGTTTCGCTTTAAATGCCTGTATAAAGTCTTTCGTATGTTTACTTAATACCAGTTTACCACTCACCGCAGCACGCTCCTGCAGGAACTGGTCCCAATGCTCTGTTCCTTTCCAGAACATTTTTTTCATTTCCAGCATTGCTTCCTGGTTAGAATGCGCAAGTGTGTTTGACAGTCTTGCAATGGACTCATCCATGCTTTCTATACTTGGATGCAATTCTGCATACAAGCCTTTTCTTCTTGCCCAATCTCCATTGCGCCACATGCCTGCATCAATTGCCAACTGGCCAAAGGATGATGCGCCGATCTTTCTTTCTACCGCAGGGCCTACTACAAATGGCCCTATGCCTACAGAAAGTTCACTCAGTTTTATTTCAGCGCCTTCTACAGCAATAGCATAGTCTGCTGCAGCAGCTAATCCTACGCCGCCGCCAACACATTTACCATGTACACGTGCTATAATGAACTTAGGGCATTTGCGCATGGCATTGATCACGTGCGCAAATCCACTAAAAAATTGTGTGCCTTGTTGCTCTGTCTGGATCGCCATTAACTCATCAAAAGATGCCCCCGCACAAAATGCTTTACTCCCTGCAGATTGCAAAATAATTACATGAACATCCTTGTTGTTGCCTGCATATACAATTTCGTGAGCAAGATCTGTAAGCAGTTTGGAGGGCAGTGAGTTGCTTTGGGGATGGTAAAATTCGATGGTTGCAATGTGGTTGTGTGTTTCTGTTTTTACATATCCTTCCTGGGCGTCTTTTACATCTACTATCATAGTGACAATTTTTATTTTATAAAATCAATAGCATGCTTTTATTAGTACTACAAGTATGCCATTTATACGAAGAATGTTTTTGAGATTGCCTCTTTAAAAAACTTGCCACAGTCGCCACAATTAAGTTTGTAGTTACCGTGGCAAGCTTAGGCTAATTTAAAAATTTATTTCAAGAATACCCTTTTGACTAGAGGCATCTTAACTAATATTTATTTTTTTAATCTCTTTTGGCAACCATCGTAAGTATAGTCGCAATAGCAACAATTTCATTTATATGATCATATACTTCCACATGCCATTTTACAACACCTCGTGGTATGTCCGTTTCTGTCTTTTGATCCTGTGCTATCTTTTCTTTAACGGTTAAACGTACCCCAATAGTGTCCCCCGCATATACAGGTTTGGTAAACCGCAGCTCATCAATGCCATAGTTCAGCAAAACAGGCCCTTTTTTAGCATCTACAAAAAGACCGGCTGCCGCGCTCATAATGAAATAACCATGTGCCACCGGCTTTTCAAACAATGTTCCTTCAAGAGCCGTATGATCTGTATGTGCATAAAAGTGATCCCAGCTAAGATTGGCAAAGTTGCTGATATCTGCCTCCGTAACCGTCCGTTTTGCAGTAACAAGGGTTTCTCCAATTTGCAGGTCTTCAAAATACTTTCTGAACGGATGTACCACATCTTCCTTCTGTGCTGCACCAGGCTGATATACATTGCTTATTGCAGTAATAGCGGTTGGCGAGCCCTGTATTGCTACTCGCTGCATATAATGTTTTACACCGCGTACCCCTCCCATTTCTTCCCCACCGCCTGCACGCCCGGGGCCACCATGTACCAGCAAAGGCAAAGGTGAGCCGTGACCTGTGCTTTCTTTTGCGCATTCATTATTCAGAATGAGCATTCGCCCATGGTACGCCCCTGCACCAAGGATGTATTGTTTTGCTATGTTGTTATCTGCTGTTACGATCGTACTTACGAGTGAGCCTTTTCCCATTTTGGATAAGGCTATCGCTTCTTCTGTAGAGTTATATGGCATTAATGTGGACACGGGGCCAAATGCTTCTACCTCGTGTACTTCCGGCGAAGAAAAAGGTTGCTCGTTTAGCAATAATAAGGGACTGATAAATGCGCCTTTTGCCGCGTCTGCGTCTATTACTTCTACGCTATCCAGTGAGCCATAGATCAACTGGGAGGATGCTAATAGTTTATTCACCTGGCTTAGTACTTCTTTCTTTTGGCCTGCCCCTGCCAATGCGCCCATTCGTACTTTTTCGTTTAACGGGTTACCTATAGTAGTTTGTGATAATGCTTTGCCTAATGCAATGCTTACGTCCTCCAGTTTGTTTTGCGGCACAAATATGCGCCTGATAGCGGTACACTTCTGCCCCGCTTTTGCAGTCATTTCTTTCCTTACTTCTTTGATGAAGATGTCCCATTCCGGCATACCCGGCTGTACATCCTCTCCTAATACAATACAGTTCAGCGAATCTGCTTCCATTGTAAACGGTACATTTTCACCCAGTATCCTCGCGGAAGATTTTAGCATGAGTCCTGTAGACGCAGACCCTGTAAAGGTGATCACATCCTGCGAAGTAACATGCTCCAGCAGGCTTCCTGCAGAGCCACAAAGCAATTGCAACGCTCCGTCTGGTAATATGCCAGATGCAATAATTTCTTTTACGACTGCTTCTGTCAAAAAGCTGGTAACGGTTGCAGGTTTTACAATAGCCGGAACACCTGCCAATAAATTAACGGCAATCTTTTCCAGCATGCCCCATACAGGAAAGTTAAATGCGTTAATGTGCACAGCAGCACCTTCTTTAGGCAACAGCAAATGGTGACCCATAAAGCTGCCTGTTTTACTTAACACATGCCCTTCGCCATCTAAGCAAAATAGCTCATCCGGAAACTTACGGCGAAGAGACGCGTAAGCAAACAAATTTCCAATACCGCCTTCTATATCTATCCAACTGTCTGCACGCGTAGCGCCCGTTCTGTAACTGATTGTATAAAAGAGTTCTTTCTTCTCTGTAAGGTGTAGTGCCAAAGCCCGCAACATGCGTCCGCGCTCATGGAAGGTCATTTTGCGTAAAGCCGGTCCGCCATGCGTTCTGGCATAATGTAAAATACCTGCAAAATCGAGCCCTGTGGTAGATGCTGCGCCGAGTGTATCGCCTGTCACCGCATCATATAAAAGCTGGCCTTCGCCATCGCCCGTCATCCATTTACCTAAAACATAATTCTCCAGTTTATTCATGACAACATCGTTTAATGTAAGAAGCTTAAAGCTAACGATTGATAGCAAAAAGAACAAGGAATTATTTTCTATCCGGAGATCGAAGCGATACTTTTAAACACATAGAAAACATAGATACATAGTAACATAGGATAGGTTCAGGTTTTTGGTAATAGCCGAGTTCGCTTCACTCAAGAGAACATAGGACACATAAGCAGTCGCTTTGCGGCTCAAGAAATCAAATGCAAAACCAGGAGTACATGGGTGCTACTTACTGCGGCTCTTTTATTCACGATTACCGTCTCACGATTCACGATTGCTTTTTTCGATCCCTGAGTGCAATTGTTATAGGGTTGCATTGTTAGGCCGCTCATTTTATTGAATAGTATTGGTTCACGAGATACTCGTAAGACTTGAGTGAATGGTGTACAAAAACATCTTTGCCATTAAAAACAAATTTTGCATGGTACGCACTATCTGCTGGTAATATAATGGGCACGCCTGCCGTCATATAGTTGGAGCTATATACAAAAGACGGTTTTTCAAACTGTGGCAGGCTTTTCTTTACTTGTTTGTAGAGCATATCGCCAAGATATTTACGGTAACGTTTCATTGCCGTTTCGGGCCCTCCTTTCAGCTTGTTGTACACGTGGTTTAGCGCTAACCTTACAAAGAAACTTTCTTTCTTTATAGTTGTCTTCGCATCTGCTAAAGGATTAGGTGAGCGAAAATCATCTATTGTCTGTATGCTTATGGGTGTTTCCGGAACCCAGTCGGCAGCATTTACAATTCTGAAGCCTCCATTTGTTCTCGTGATAAAATCAAAGTCGTAGGCATAATACAAATTTCCCGGCTTTGGTGCAGCACTGCAATAGGCTGTAAGCTTCAGATCAGGATATTGCTGCGCATAATGATAATACAGGTAAGAGGTGGTGAGAAAGGCTAATGCACCGCCCTGGCTATGCCCCATTACTATTATGTTGCGTGTACCTTTTTGCAGCAGTGAATCCAGCTCGTGTGTAATATACGGAGCCAAATGCCCAAGCCCTACGAGCCAGCCGATATGCACATACGCCTGTGGGTCTTTTGAAAGGGTATAGCTAAATGTTGTAGAGTCGTTCAGCTTAATACTTCCGTTTGCAGCAACCATTGCTGCAAAGAAATTTTCCAGCCAGCTTTGTGGCTTATTGATCGTACCACGCAGGCTCACAACCGCCACACCATCGTTACGCATAAAAACTTCAACCCTGTTGTACAAACCCACTTCCGGCGAGCGTAGCAGCCTGTTGTACGTTCCTTTATGTAAACTATATGATTGTGTAGCGGTAGTGTCCGCCATAGCTTTAAAGTTCAGGCGCAACAAATCCAGGTATTCCGCAGGATCAAATGCTTTTTGCTGGGCATATAATGCGGTGGCAGAAAACAAGGGCAGTAAGATAAGTAGGCGCCATATTTTCATAAGTGTATGTATGTAATAGTAAGTTACAATAAATGGATGGAGATTGTTCGCTGCTGTGGAATTGTGTGCATACTAATTCTGGCAGGTCTTAAAGACCTGCCAGGATTCTGGAAAGTTGGCAGCAGGCAGCAAACAAAAAAATCCTGCCGCATGCGGCAGGATTTAATATGTTATATAAAAGATTTAGTCTCTTATAAGCTATTTACAGAAGTAGCTGTATTTCTTGCATTGATCTCTTTGCAAAGTGCATCGAAAATTTCATCAATTGAACCTTCGCCCACTATGTCTACCACTTTGTCAAATTTCTGGTAGTAAGCAGCCACAGGCAATGTTTCGTTCTTATATACCTGTTGGCGGTTCTTTTGAATTTCAGGATCAGCGTCATCCAGGCGGCCGCTGGTCTTAGCCCTGTTTACGAGGCGCTTGATCAGCTCTTCTTCATTAACCTTTAAAAACAGTACAGAATTGATTGAAGTCTTCTTTAGGGAAAGCAATTTGTCCAACGCTTCCGCTTGTGCTACTGTACGGGGGAAACCATCAAAGAGGAATCCGTTTGTTTGTGGATTAGCGTCTACGGCTGTACTGATCATACCGATCACCACTTCATCCGGCACTAATTGTCCTTTTTCAATAAAACTTTTTGCTTCCAGTCCAAGAGGTGTGTTTTCTCTCATTTCCTTACGCAATAAGTCTCCTGTGCTTAAGTGTATCAGGCCATATTTTGCTATGAGCTTTTCACTTTGGGTACCTTTCCCACTGCCCGGAGGGCCAAACAAAATGATATTAAACATGTTCCTTACTAACCTTGAGTGAGCAACAAATATAAGTCTTAAGTGTTAAATATCTTTTAACAAAATTCGCAAACGATTGAAAATTGTTCAGCTACAGTTAAAATCTGAGCGCAGAAAACTTTATTTTTTGGTATTCGTATCTTTAAATATGAAAAAGTATAAACTGATAGCACTGGCACCTTTATTGCTTTTTTTTGCAATGAGCTGCCAGGGACAAGCTCATAAAAAACCAATTATTATGGACTCAACCAATAAGGAAAATAATCCTGTTTACTCCAGGACCGATTCAAGCAAGGTCGTAATGAGTGATGCAGAATGGAAGAAGATCCTGTCGCCCGAAGTGTACGAGATTGCCCGTAAGAAAGGAACAGAAATGCCTTTTAGTAGTAAATATGAGACCTCTACAGAAATAGGTACTTATTATTGCGCTGCATGTGGCAACCCGTTGTTTAAAAGTGATACAAAGTTTGAGAGTGGATGCGGGTGGCCTAGTTTTTATGAACCTGTCTCTAAAAGCTCTATTATATATGCGCCAGACCACTCACATGGTATGGACCGAACAGAGGTAATGTGCGGACGCTGCAAGGCACACCTGGGCCATGTGTTTAATGATGGACCTCCTCCTACAGGTTTACGTTATTGTATAAATGGCGTGGTGCTGGATTTTGAAAAAGCGAAGGCCGCAGAAAAAAAGTATAACAGCCAGTAGACATATAAGCTATCATTTTGTCCGACTACGTTTAATCACCAGCTTCAATTGTAATCTTTCATTTGTCTACCGACGGTGTTACTTTTTGCATAAAACTCTTTACTATAAACTGCTACAAGCATTTATACCTGTTTTTCTGTTCGCCAATAACAATACGCTATCAACGATTCATGTCCCGGCAAGGTATTTTGCCGGGATTTTTTATTTCATAAGCAAGCGATTTCATTGAAAAAATAAAAAAAAGATAGTTTTTTTGGAGTTTATGCAACCGATTGCATAAATTCACTTTTAAATACCGTTTTGTGTAACGGTTTATGAGCAATCAGAACGCTTGTCATATGTTATTACTTGGAATAGATCTGGGCACTTCCTCAATAAAGGTATCTGCGATAAACGCAGCTACGAGAGCCGTTATAGCCAGCGCGCAATATCCGGATACGGAATCCGGCATTACCGCTTTGCAGCCCGGTTGGGCAGAGCAGTCTCCTGAAATGTGGTGGGAACACACTAAGCAAGCGATTGCAAAAATGCACGCTTCCCGCAAGTACAATCCACTGGATATTTCGGCAATCGGGATTGCCTACCAGATGCATGGCCTTGTACTGGTAGATAAGGATCAAAAGGTGCTGCGCGATAGTATTATATGGTGCGATAGCCGTGCTGTGCCTTATGGAGATAAGGCTTTTGCGTCTATTGGAGAAGAAAAATGCCTTTCACATTTATTAAACTCCCCGGGAAATTTTACAGCCGCAAAGCTGGCGTGGGTGAAAGAAAACGAACCGGCAGTTTTTGCGCAGATAGATAAGATCATGTTGCCGGGCGACTTCCTTTCAATGAAACTGACAGGTGAAATTACCACTAGCAGCTCTGCACTATCGGAAGGCATTTTCTGGGACTTTAAAACAAACGCGCTTTCTGAAGATGTCTTTGCTTATTTCGGTTTTAGCAAAGATGTTATCCCGGCCATACAGCCGGTATTCTCCCCGCACGGCACATTGCAAAATGCTGTTGCAGATTCTTTACAACTGAAAAAAGGTATTCCCGTAACATATAAAGCAGGTGACCAGCCTAACAATGCGCTTTCATTAAATGTAATGCAGCCCGGAGAAGTAGCCGCAACAGCCGGTACTTCCGGCGTGATATACGGCGTTGCTGATACGCTTGCTTATGATAAGCTATCACGTGTAAACGGTTTTGCACACGTAAACCATACAGCACAGCAAAACAGGATCGGCATTTTGCTTTGTATCAATGGCACAGGTATTCAGAACAGATGGCTGAAGGATAATATGGCGCAGGGTGAAACCTATGTTTCCCTAAACAAAAAGGCTGAAACTATTGAGGCAGGCTGCGAAGGTTTATTCGTACATCCATTTGGAAACGGTGCAGAGCGGATGTTTTGCAATAAAATTATTGGCTCGCATATTCGAAACATAGATCTGAACAAGCATACGGCCGCGCACTTATATCGCGCAGGGCAGGAAGGAATTGCATTTGCGTTTAGGTACGGCCTGGATATTATGCGGGAGAATGGAACCAATCCATCTGTGATACGTGCCGGCAAGGCAAACATGTTCCTGAGCAATGTGTTTACAGAGGCTTTTGTAAACACGCTGAACGTACCTGTGGAATTATACGATTGCGATGGCAGTGTAGGTGCAGCAATTGGCGCCGGCATTGGCAACGGTGTATTCACAGAAAAAAATGCGTTTGAAAACATACAACCGTTGCAGCTCATTCAACCGGACAAAGCGAAGCAATATGATGCGCTGTATGAGCAATGGAAAACGTTATTACCGTAGTATTTATTATTGACACTATACTCATTATTAAACAGTAAAACAAACTATACCATGGCAGTTTTATCAGGAGAGAAGGAATACTTTAAAGGTATTGGACAAATCAAATATGAAGGACCGCAAAGTGATAATCCGCTGGCTTATCGCTGGTACGATGAAAATAAAGTTGTGGCGGGTAAAACAATGAAAGAGCATTTGCGCTTTGCAGTAGCCTACTGGCATTCGTTCTGCGGCAATGGTGGAGACCCATTTGGTGAACCGACGCATGATTTTGCATGGAATGAAAAGAGTGATCCTATAGCAAGAGCAAAAGATAAAGCGGATGCCGCGTTTGAATTTATTACCAAACTAGGCCTTCCTTACTACTGCTTTCATGATGTAGATATTGTGGACTACACAAATGAGGTAAAAGAAAACGACAAACGCATACAGGCCGTTACACAATACTTGTCGGAAAAACAAAAAGCAAGCGGGGTAAAACTGCTATGGGGTACAGCTAATTTGTTTTCTAACAGAAGGTATATGAATGGTGCTGCTACCAACCCGGATTTCCACGTGCTGGCACATGGTGGCGCACAGGTGAAAGCTGCGTTAGATGCAACTATTGCATTGGGCGGAGAAAACTATGTATTCTGGGGCGGCAGAGAAGGTTATATGAGCCTGCTGAATACTAATATGAAGCGGGAGAAAGAAAATTTTGCACGCTTCCTGCATACTGCAAAAGATTATGCACGCAAGCAAGGTTTTAAAGGTTCATTCTTTATTGAACCTAAACCATGCGAGCCGAGTAAACACCAATATGATTATGATAGCGAAACAGTAGTAGGCTTCCTGCGCCAGTTTGACCTGCTGAATGATTTCAAACTAAACATAGAAGTAAACCATGCAACACTTGCCGGACATACATTTCAGCACGAGCTACAGGTAGCCGTTGATGCAGGTGTGTTAGGCTCTATTGATGCGAACAGGGGCGACTACCAGAATGGCTGGGATACGGACCAGTTCCCAAACAACATTAACGAACTGGCTGAATCTATGCTTGTGATCCTTGAGGCTGGCGGATTCGGCGGAGGAGGTATCAACTTCGATGCTAAGATCCGCAGAAATTCTACAGACCCGCAGGACTTGTTTTATGCGCATATCGGCGGTATTGACACATTTGCAAGAGCATTGATCGTTGCAGATAACATTCTTACAAAGTCTGATTATAAAAAGCTTCGCGCAGAACGTTATGCTTCATTTGACAGCGGTCAGGGAAAGGCGTTTGCAGATGGCAAGCTAATGCTGGAAGACCTGCACGCTTTTGCCGCAGAAAACGGCGAGCCGAAGGTGATCAGTGGCAAGCAGGAATATTATGAGAACCTGGTGAACAGGTTTATTTAATCTATCAATATTTACATAATTTCAGCAAGTATTACCGGCTTCGCTAAATGAGCATAAAAATATGCCAAGATCGTACACAACACCTTTGCACGTTTTAGCTTAGTTTAGCGAAGCTGGTTTTGTAAAAAGCCCTTTATTTTATTCACAACCAAACAACCACTTTCATTGCCGTATGAAATTCCTGGACACAAAAGACTATATCGTCTTCCTGATCTATTTCCTTATCGTAGCCTCTTATGGTATCTGGATATACAGGAAGAAAAAATCGCATACCTCTGACTCCAAAGACTATTTTCTTGCAGAAGGTTCACTTACCTGGTGGGCAATTGGCGCATCCCTGATCGCATCCAACATTTCTGCGGAGCAGTTCATAGGCATGAGTGGTAATGGTTTTAAAATGGGCCTTGCCATCTCCACGTATGAGTGGATGGCAGCAGCAACGCTCATCATAGTAGCAACATTCTTCATACCTGTTTACCTGAAGAATAAGATCTATACAATGCCGCAATTTCTAAGCCGCAGGTATAATGATACAGTGGCAATGGTAATGGCGGTGTTCTGGTTGCTCTTGTATGTGGTCGTAAACCTTACCTCTATTCTTTACCTGGGTGCGCTTGCTGTAAGTAGCATTTCCGGCTTCAGCCTATCTGTGTGTATGTATGGTATTGCCATCTTCGCTATCCTTATCACGCTGGGTGGCATGAAGGTGATCGGCTATACAGACGTAATACAGGTATTCTTCCTGATCCTTGGCGGCCTTGTAACTACTTATCTTGCTTTGAGCATGGTGGCTGAGCATTACGGCGGTAGCGGCGTACTGGAAGGCTTTGCAAAAGTGAAGGAGCATGCCAGTGACCACTTCCACATGATCTTTAAAAAAGACAATCCAAACTATCCGAGCTTACCGGGCTTAACGGTATTGATCGGTGGTATGTGGATCGTAAACCTGAACTACTGGGGCTGTAACCAATATATTACACAACGTGCGCTGGGCGCTGACCTGAAGACTGCCCGCGGCGGTATTTTATTTGCAGCGTTCCTGAAACTGCTGATGCCGCTGATCGTTGTATTACCGGGTATTGCAGCGTATGTACTATATAAAGAAAATAGCGGCGGCATTGTTGCAGCTATGACACAGGGTGGTGAATTGAACCAGGATAAAGCTTACCCTGTTTTGATGAACCTGTTACCTGCCGGCCTGAAAGGTTTGGCATTTGCAGCATTGACTGCGGCGGTAGTAGCTTCATTAGCAGGTAAGGCAAATAGTATCTCTACGATTTTTACATTGGACATTTACAAGAAAAAAATAAATCCAGGGGCGAGCGAGCAAAAGCTGGTGAGCGTTGGTAAGACTACGGTGATCGTTGCTATGCTGATCGCTGTATTGATCGCACCGCTAATGGGTATTGACAAAAAAGGTGGTTTCGAATTTATACAAGAGTACACGGGCTTTGTGTCTCCGGGTATTTTCGCCATGTTTATCCTTGGCTTTTTCTGGAAGAAGACAACATCTAACGCAGCGTTGTTTGCTACGATCGGCGGCTTCCTGCTTTCTGTGTTCTTCAAGTTACTGCCATTGTTTGCAAACCTTGCCTTCCTTGCACCGTTTGGTTTTGCTACGCTGGTAGAGCAGAAGAATGGTGCTATGGTGTATGAAATTCCGTTCCTTGACAGGATGGGTTTTGTATTCCTGATCTGCGTAGCTGTTATGTACCTGATCAGCAAAGCTGAAAACAAAAAAGGAATTCAACCTAAGGGGTTGGAGATAGACAAGTCTATGTTTAAAACAAATCCAGGCTTTACAGTAGGCGCATTAATCATTTGCGGTTTACTGGCAGTATTATATACTGTGTTTTGGTAGTCTTAAAAGTATCTTCTTTTATACACATTTTGGAAAACCCGGCAGTTGCCGGGTTTTTTATTTCTAAATATGATCGCCGTTCCATAGAATAAGTCACTTGGTCGTTTACAATTGCTATTTGTTTTGACTGTGCTTTTGATTGCGGCTCATTGAATCCGCATTTAATACAGCTTAAATAGAAAGACCGGGTTGGATATTTCAACCCGGTCTTTCTATCAATATTTTTTGCTTCTTATGTTTATCTTCTCTTCAGCGGTTCCAACAGGTATTCCAGGCCGTTCATTTTAATCTCCAGCATTGTTTGCAGCAACATGCCCAACTTTCCGGCGGGGAATCCCTTTCTTCCAAACCATTCCAGGTATGATACCGGCAGGTTGCACAACACGGTGTCTTTGTATTTGCCAAAAGGCATTTTCATAGTCACCAGTTGATTTAAAAATTCCGGGTTGGCCTGTGGAATGTCAGTCATTACGATGGTCGTTTTTGAAAAATGTTATGCGGCAATAATAGATAAAAGATTGACAATGAGAGATGAATTGGAGAGAAAATAAAAAATTTTGTTAAGAAGATATATCTTCTATATTCGTACACACAAAAAAAAGGGCCTTCTGTAGAAACAGATGACCTCTAACGATTGCTTGCCATATGAAAAAAAGTTCGAAAAATCTCTAACGATTGTTGCAGCCTTTGCTGCTTTGCTATAGTAACTCTAACTTTGCCTGCTCTTCGATTGCTTGTCTTTGAATTACTAATCTGATGTAAAAGTAATACGCGAAATCACGACTTACAACACAACTTAAGCGTGATTTTATCATGCCTAAAGGGCTCAAAAATTCTGAAACCCTTATCAGCATTGCGTTTGAGGAGAATTTTATTATGATGTCCAACCGGTTTACCGATGCATTATTTCAGCTTATTCATTCTATGGAAAAGGCAGAAAAAAGGCATTTTAAACTTTATATAAAGCGTAGCTCAGCTAAGGAAGACTTGAAAATCATCCAGTTATATGATGCACTGGATAATTTGACAGAGTACGACGAAAAATTTTTACTGAAAAAACTTTCGCCGATCACTAAACCGCAACTGGCTAATCTGAAAACTCACCTGTACAAACAGGTGCTGGCAAGCTTACGCCTGTTAAAAACTGCCGATACAATTGATTTACAGTTAAGTGAGCAATTGGATTATGGCCGTGTACTGTATAATAAAGGCCTGAAACTGCAGGCGTTGAAGATACTGGAGAAGGCGAAAGAGATGGCGAAGACGAACCATAAGTACAATTACCTGGCCCAGGTGATCTCGCTGGAAAAGAAAATAGAAACACTTCATATTACACGCAGCTCGCAGGAAAAAACGGACCAGTTAGCTGCGGAAGCGATTGATATCAGTAATCACATTAACAGTGTAGTGCGCTTATCAAACCTTGCATTACAACTTTACCGCTGGTATATTAAGAACGGGCATGCGCGTAATGAGCATGACGAACAGGATATCAAAAACTTTTTAAAGGAAAATCTACCGCCAGACGCTGACCTGGTTACAGACTTTTATGAGCGTCTGTATTTGTACCAAAGCTATTGCTGGTATGCATTTGTACGGCAAGACTTTTTAATGTACTACCGTTACAGCCGTAAGTGGGTGGAGTTGTATGATGAGCAGCCGGAAATGATAAATGTGGAAATGGGCCACTATATTAAGGGAATGCACAACCTGCTGAATGCGCATTTTGATCTTCGCAATTATCAGCAATTTGAAATTACACTGAAGAAGTTCGAGCTGTTTTCCGAAACACAGGGCTCTAAAGCTCATGATAATTTCCGGTCACACACGTTCATCTATATCTATAGCGCAAAAATAAACCAGCACCTGATGCTGGGTACATTTAAAGAAGGGCTTGAACTGGTACCTCATGTAGAGGAAAAATTGAAAGAGTATTCTTTGTATGTAGATATGCACCGCATTATGGTATTTACGTATAAGATCGCCACGCTCTATTTTGGCAGTGGTGATTATAGTACGGCTATTGATTACCTGCAAAAGATCATTAATGGCAGCCCGGATATGCGGATAGATTTACAATGTTATGCCCGCCTGGTACACCTGATGGCGCATTATGAGCTGGGTAATTTTGATATTATTGAGTCGTTGGTAAAATCTGTTTACCGCTTTATGGCGAAGATGGATAACCTGACTGTGGTGGAAGAGGAAATGTTCCGCTTCGTACGTAACTCGTTTAATGTATCTCCGCGGCAATTGAAACCCGAATTGGAGAAATTTTTACACAAAATCAAGCACCTGGAAAAAAATCGTTTCGAAACGCGTGCGTTTGCCTACCTGGATGTTATTTCCTGGGTGGAAAGTAAGGTGTATAATAAGCCTATGGGCACTATTATCCACGAGAAGTACCTTGAAAGCAAGCGTAGTAAAAAACGAAGAACCGCAAGCACGGTTTCGTGAGACGCAAGTCGTCAATCGTGAGACGAGAATCGGGAATGAAGGACAGTGAGTTGTGAGATGTGAATTGTAAGTAAGACAATTCATGACACAATACCTGTTTTTTTCGTTTTCTGGCATTTCCCTTGCCGGACTTACCATATGAGCAATTCAGTACAAATAAATTTCAAGGGGGAACTGGTTACAGTGGAAGAGCTACCACGCTCCGCAGGTAATGAAAAACGTTTTGTTGTGCATCTGCCTAAGGGAGCGTTCATATTGTGCGTGAAAGAAGATACAGAAGGTGCCGGCAGATGGATTGATGAAATGGCAAATCATGGGACAGCGGAGTCGGGCGAGATCGGTGCGTTGATAGAGACTGCACTAAGTGGTCAGCAAAATTCACTGTAAGAGCTTGAATAAATAAAATATACGGTGGTCCACTTTTAAAAAGTGGACCACCGTATATTTTAAACAAGTCTTTTTTAATTTAAATGAAGCAATTCTTTATAATTTTTCTTCCAGAACGCTTCATAATCAAATTCCATTTGTGGGCTACATTTTACCTGACGAATCATATGTTCTTTACCATCTTCAGTATTAACACCTTCGTATAATTTGTACCCCACTATCAATTCAGACCAATCTTCTTTATCTGCTTTTTTAGTTTGGAAATCTATCGAGAAAAGAATTTTTTGGTCGAGCTTGTCGAATGTATATAAAAACGATTTGTCAGCTCTGCGCTTCCCTTCAAGCAAGCTGCAATATATATTGTTTACTGAATCTATCAGCACCCATTGATTTTCCAATTGCACCATGTTTGTTGTATCATAGCTTTTTTTATCGGGATTAAATAAATAAACATCATCGTTCCAACGCCAGCTATTTATAATGTCTGCATATCCGTCATTATTAACATCTGCAAATAAAGAATCCGTTCGGTGACTATAAGTATAAGAAAGTACCCGCTCCCAATTATTGCCTTCTTGCTTTTCTATTATGCACTCATCGTCTACAATTGTGTATCGGAAGTTTGTATTATTAACAACGAAATTTCCTTTCATTGCTTTCTCTTCCTCGTTTATTTCACTTAATGTATCGGATATCGTTCCAGACGTGAGTTTTTCCTTTCCTTGCGTTGCATCATTGTCTTTGTTCGTGTTTATTGTTTTATTGTTTGTGCAAGCGAAAAATAGAAGTGATAGGAATACGGTTGTTATAATTTTGGTCATAAGGTTGAATATCTGCCAAATGTAAGAAATTTCGGGCTCCTGTATATACCAGACCTATAAGGGCATTTTTCTTATAGCGCGCAAGAACAGTGAATAGTGTCTTAAACAAATATTCCATTTCTTAAAGAAATGGAATATTTATAAAAACATCTATATAAGATTCTTTATTTACTCCGTTGCCGGTCGTCTGTTTTTCCGATCAGTGACTCTATGAGGTAGGTAACAAAAGACAGTAATAAGCTAAACCAAAGAGCAGACCACCAGCCGCTCACTTTAAAACCGGGAACTATTTCAGCACTCCAGCGAATAATGAGCATATTGATCACCAGCAGGAATAAACCTAAGGTAAGTAATGTAATAGGGATGGTTAAAATAATGAGGATTGGCTTTACAAACCCATTGAGCAATGCCAATACAACGGCTAGTATAACTGCAGTTGTGCCACTGTTAATGCTCACGCCGGGCAGGAAGAAGGATGCAATCAATGCAGCGAGCGCCGTTACTAATATTTTGCCTACAAATTTCATATAACATCGTTTAAGTTGGTTCCCTGAACAAGCACACATTATTCCGAAAATCACACAGTTTCAATGTTACCTCAAAACTGTTGAAACACTGAAACTGTGAATGTAAATACTTATTTCAAGACATACTAATCTACCAACAGATTAAACGACTACTAGTTCATAAAAATCATCCGGGTTAAGATATTTTACAGCCAGCGACTGTAACTCCTCCGCTGTAATCCCTTTAATTGTATTCAGGCTGTTATAGAAAAACGCATCCGTAAGGCCATTTAGTATGTAGTTTTTCCAGCGGGCAATGATCTGGAACGGGCCATCGAGTTCGCCAAGAATACTGCCAACCATATAGTTTTTAACCAGGTGCAATTCTTCTTCACTTACACGTTGCTCACGCAGGATCTGCATTTCTTTGTACACTTCTTCTATTGTTGCGGCACACACATCGCGTCCGGCTTCTGTGCTGATCATCCATGCACTGTTGTGAATGTGGTTTTGCAGGTAAGAATAAATGCCATAGGTATATCCTTTATCCTCGCGTATATTGCTCATGAGGCGGGAGCCAAAGAATCCGCCAAAGATGTTATTCAGCACTTGTACTTTGGGGAAATCCGGGTCGTGCCTATTAGGGAATGGGCGCGCCATCCGTATAGCGCCTTGCACGCCTTCTGCATCATTAATGATGTTATACTTTTTTTGCGCAGCAGCCTGTACAGGGTGTACCGGCGATACAATTTCTTTCCGGTTTAGTGGTAACGTTCCGAATGCGGCATTTACCTGTTGTGCAATATCTGCCGGCAACTTACCTGCTATGAATAACAGGCATTTTCCTTCTTTATAATATTTTTTATAATACTCAACTAGGTCTTCGCGTTGCAGGCTGTTATAATCTTCTATAGATGTGTAGCGCCCGTAGGGGTGATCAAAGCCAAACAAATATTCGTCAATAAGGCGATTGGCAACGAAGTCACATTTTTTCAAATTTACCTCCAGGCGTTGCTTCTGGTTTTGCTTATATGTTGCCAGCTCCTCCTCCGGGAAAATGGATTCTGCCAGCAGCTCTGCTATTACCGGCAATAGCTTCGGTAAGTGTTTACCCAAGGTATGCAGCGTAAGTGTGGCCGTTTCGTTATAGCAGCTCCTATTCAGGTATGCGCCGTATAGTTCGAAGTGTTCATTAATGTCAAAAGCCCTCTTAGTTGTAGTGCCGTTTTTCAACATGAAGTTAGTTGTACCGGCTACAATGTTTTTTTGTTCATACCAGTTACCTGCGTAAAAAACAAACTCCAGCATTACTACTTCCTCTGCACCGGCATCTATTGCATATACCGGCACTCCGTTGTCTAAAGAAAAATGATTGGCTGGTTTTAGTTGCAGATCAAACTGTACTGCATCTAATATATCGGGTGATTTTTTTCTATTCAGCATATAATCCTTTCTGCGCTTTTAGTTCGAAAAATAATACAATGTGTTGCTGTTTGCAGTTGTCAGTACATCGTTGCTGTATTGCTTCAGCTCTTCTGCCGTTACTGCCTGGTATCGCGCCAGTTCCGTATTCATCAGCGAGGCATCACCCAGCAACTCATAGAATGCAAGACTATTTGCACGGCTCATGATACTCATATCTTCGAACACTATTACGCTTTCTGTTTTGTTTTTTACTTTTTCCAGTTCCAGTTCGCTTACCGTTTGCTGTTGTAATTTCTGGATCTCCTCATTGATCGCATTATCTGCATCTTCCAGCTTTACGCCTTTCACCAGCTTGCCATCTATGGCAAACAAACCCTTCTCTACTGTACCAAAATGATAGCAATCTATATTGGAGAATAATTTTTTCTCTTTTACCAGCGACTGGTACAGGCGTGATGAGCCGCCACCGCCTAACACTTCAGTCAGCAGGTCTGCCGTATAGTAACCATCGTCCAGCCTTGCATCCATGTGCCAGGTTTTAACCAACGCATCCAGCGGCACATTTGCATGTACTTCTAACTTACGTGCAGCGGCTTGTACAGGCTCTTGCGGCAGGTTACGTTCATACTTATCTCCCATTGGTATATCGCCAAACCATTTTTCTGCCAGTTGTTTTATATGCTCTGTCTTCACGTTTCCCGCAACCACCATTATGGCATTGACAGGGCGATAATATTTGAAGAAAAATTCTTTTACTTCTTCCAGTTGCGCATTTTCCACATGGCTCAGTTCTCTGCCTATGGTCATCCACTTGTATGGGTGTACCTTGTAAGCCAGTTCACGCATTTTATGCCATACATCTCCATACGGCTTGTTGATGTAGTGTTCTTTAAACTCTTCACACACCACTTTCCGTTGTACATCCAGGCTTTTCTTGCTGAATGCAAGGCTTAGCATGCGATCACTTTCCAGCCAAAATGCTGTTTCTATATTTTGCGCAGGAAGCTGGCAGTAATAATTGGTGAGGTCATTTGTTGTGTACGCATTATTTTCTCCACCGGCACGTTGCAGCGGTTCGTCATAATCTTTAATGTTAATGCTGCCACCAAACATGAGGTGCTCAAACAAATGTGCAAAGCCTGTCTTTTCGGGATTCTCGTCTCTTGCGCCTACGTTGTACATAATGTTTACAACGGCCATAGGTGTAGAAGTATCTTCATGTACCAATACGCGCAAACCATTATCCAGTACGAATCTGTTATATTGAATCATAGTTTTTAAAAATAGGAAGGGCAAAGATAGGAATATGACGAGGAAGTACGAATTACGAGGTACTAAGTACAAAATTGCACCTTGTTATATTGCTATATGGTTGAATAGTTACAGAATACCTTATGGCTTTCACCACTCACTATTGACCATTCACCACTCACTACTTGTCCTTATCGCTGCAATATGCTCTTGATATTCAGATGTAAGAGTACTGGCTGGCCGTTTCTCATAACAACGATCTGTTGTTTAGTACGGCTATTTTGCAAGAGGGATTTGTACACTTGTATATCGTTGGAGAGGTTGCTGCCAACAGAGATAATAATATCGTCTGGTTTGAAGCCCGCTTTATCTGCGGGAGAATCTTTAATGATGTCCACTACTTTTATATGTCCGTCAATTACGTACATGCCCAGGCCGGTATAGGAATAGTCAAACTGATCGTTGAAATGGTCGTTTGGTGTAAGATGGCAAAGTTGCTCGGGATAATTGAAGATGACATTAAACCTGCGCAGGAGGTCATTGCCAATAAGGCCACCCAGCACCGGGTAATTGGTTACATTGTATTCATCGTCAAAAATATATACAGGAACTTTTCTGAAGCGGTAGGGCCCTACTTTTACTTCTTTTGTAACGGTGAGCAACATGTTTTTCTTACCGCCTAACCCTTCTGCTTGTGTAGGATATAACTTTCTTCGCTTGGAAATAAAATTACTATCATCCGCAAACTCTTGTGAAAAGAGCATGCAAAGACCAGCGCCTGTATCCATGTAGAAGCGTGCCAGTATTGCTTTGCTGTCTTTTATCCCAATATTTTGCATAGGCAGGTTGGTAAAGGTCGGGCGCAGAAAAAAGCCGCCTCTCTTGTACACAAATGAGCCTGGCGTATAAACTTCTATTTCGAATTTGTCATAATTGATAGATACGATGAAGCGTTTGAAAAATGCGTATCCAACTATGCCATCTATCTTCATCCCATATACGCTGGTGAGCAGGTCATAATCGTTAATATGAAAATCGAGGCTATCTATTTTAAGGCCGGGAATGCGAAGTGCATGGTTGTATGCAAAATCAACCGTGCGCATACCAGCTATACCCCGGATGGTGCGCATAGAGGGTGTGGTCTTCAAATTAAAATAGGAAACGGTAGCGGAGTCTAGTGAAATGCCGCCACTTCCTGTATCGAGCACAAAATTCAGAGAGTCTTTATAGTCGTCCAGTGTTGCCTGTATGATGATGATGCCGCCTGTCAGCATTTTAAAAGGAAAGCGCGTGAGTAACCTGGCTTGGGTAGACACAAATTGCTCCTGGGCTTTGAGCAAATGGGGCAATGTGAGCAAAAGTAAAATGCCGGTAAGGGCACCGGCCAATTTTCTATTCATATAGCGCAAGTTGGATTAGCTGTCAGTCTTATCTTCAGGAAATTACGCATCATTTCGCAGGATATCAAGCCGTTGGTAAAATATATTGCCATCATCTGTCATATAACTTATTCCAACTGCCGGGCTACCTGTTGAAACATATAAAGCGCATTACCCTTAATTTTGCTTTTACTAAAGTGAGAAAGATGAATTTAGCAGATTTATACCAGCGGGCGCTCAATTTTGAGTTCCTGACTATAGAAGAGGGTATGTTTCTTTTTGAACAGGCTCCGCTTACAGAGTTAATGTATGTAGCGGACGAACTTCGCAAAAAACAGGTTCCTCACGGAAAGGTAACCTGGCAAATAGACAGGAACGTAAATACAACCAATGTCTGTATTGCTAACTGTAAATTCTGCAACTTCTACCGCATACCGGGCCATGCTGATGCCTACATAACAGACATGGATACTTACCGTCGTAAAATACAGGAAACAATGCGGTTTGGCGGTGACCAGTTATTACTACAGGGGGGACACCACCCGGAACTTGGATTGGACTTTTACACGAATATATTCAGGCAGATCAAACAGGAGTTTCCTACGATCAAGCTGCACGCACTCGGACCACCAGAGGTGGCTCACATTTGCAAGCTGGAAAAAATGAGCCATCACGATGTGTTGGTTGAATTACAGAAAGCAGGGCTTGACTCTTTACCGGGAGCTGGCGCTGAGATACTGGTAGACCGCGTACGCAGGCTGATCAGCAAGGGTAAGTGCGGATCTGACGAATGGCTGGCTATTATGCATGAAGCGCATAAGCTAAACATTACAACAAGTGCAACAATGATGTTTGGCCATGTAGAGACGATTGAAGAACGTTTTATACACCTTACCAGGATACGCGAGGTACAGGCAATGAAACCTGAACACGCAAAAGGGTTTCTTGCATTTATACCCTGGACATTCCAGGATGTAGATACACTACTGACACGCATACGTGGCGTACACAATCTTACTACAAGCGAGGAGTACATCCGTATGATCGCTATAAGCCGTATCATGTTACCAAATGTGAAGAACATACAGGCTAGCTGGCTTACAGTAGGTAAAGACACGGCACAGGTTTGCTTAAACGCAGGGGCAAACGACTGGGGCAGCATTATGATTGAAGAGAATGTAGTAAGCGCAGCCGGTGCGCCTCACCGTTTTACGTATAAAACTATGCAGCGTGCCATTAAGGAGGCTGGCTTTGAACCACAATTGCGTAACCAGCAATATGACTGGAGAGAGATTCCGGCATCCATTGTAGAGCAAACAATAGATTATTAAAATTATAAGCGCCTCCGGGCGCTTTTTTTATGTGCAATAAATAAACTGAAAGATATTTCCATACCTCACTCAATGGATGGCTAGTTTCCTGCTTTTATAAGTAGTGAATATTTGGCTATTCGTTGAATAACAATAACCGGGTTTTTGTATTCGTTATCCTGCTATACGTAAACTTGAACCCGCTAATTGCTATGAAAATGTTATTCCTGATTACAAGCAGTGTACTACTATTCTGCAGTTGTACATCCCGGCCGACCTCTGTTGATAAGGAAGCGCCTAAACCCGAAGCAGCACATACGTTGGAAGGCAAATGGGTGATCAGGCAACCGCTTGGCTCTTCAGAATTACTTTTATTAAGCCATGACACTTATCATCCTGAGCTTGCTAAATATCACTATCTCACATTTGACCTAAAAAAAAATACAATTAAAACAAGGGCTGCCGGGGAATTTGGGCTTGCTGATGGCTACTCTCCTGCACTGGACTTGCGACAGCTAAAATGGTCACTTAAGGGCGATACATTGCACATCTATGGCAGATACAGTGACGTAAGTGGCTCTTATGCATTTAATAGTTTTTATAAGGTTTCACATAAGGGAGACACGTTAAGCCTGAAACAACAAAAGATGTAGCAGGTTTTACATTTTCAAATGGAGTTCCGTTTTCAATAAATGCGCACGCTACTCCGTTTTTTTATTGAAGCTGGCTGGCTATAAAATTTGTGCTTTGTAGTCTATTAATATTATGCAGCCGGATTAGCTATCTTCACTGCTCTAATCATCCTGCCATGTATATATTATTCTTCTTTATTGCAATTGTAGCTGTTTACTTCTTTTATGCAGTAACCAAAGCTAATAAAGCAAGGAAGCATAATATGCGTGAGGAAAAGATGGAATGGCAACAAGCATACTTAAACGCAATGTTGAAGAACAAAAACAGTTCGCGGGAAGAAAAAAAGAACCCCAATGATTAATCTATTCCGCACAGATAAAAGTGTCGTTTACTTATCTACAACAAACCTGTATCCTACGCCTTTTATTGTCAGAATTTCCAATGCCGGATCTTCGCGCAAGTAGCTTCTCAACTTGGTTACATATACATCCAGGTTACGACTGTTGAAGAAAGAGTCGTTGCCCCATATTTCATTGAGAATATCGCGACGGTCTATAATATCATTTTTATGCAGCCATAAAAATTTCAGCAGTTCACTTTCACGAAAAGATAATTTCTTTTCCTGCCCATCAGAGGCTAGTATCTGCCTGTTGAGTGAAAATTGGTATTTGCCAATTGAAAGTGTTTCTACATTCAGCGCGGGCAATATTTCTTTTTTTACACGCAATGCGTTTTCTATTCTTACAATCAACTCTTCCATACTGAAGGGCTTACGTATATAATCGTTCGCACCTAAGCGGAAACCTTTTACCACATCTTCTGTTTGTGTTTTGGCTGTGAGGAAAATAACAGGCACATCATCATTGATCTTTCTTATATCTTCTGCCAGCTCAAACCCGCTTCTGTTAGGCAACATAACATCCAGTATGCAAATGTCCGGCTGTTCTTCTACAAAGAGGTCCATTACCAATGCGCCATCAGTTTCCATGCTCACGTCAAAGCCCCTGCTCTCCAGCGTTTCTTTCACAATTTTTCCTAAAAACAATTCATCTTCTACATACAGAACTTTGATCCTACTCATGTTGCTTAGGTATTTGTACTATAAATGTGCTTCCTTTTCCTTCTTCACTTTCTACCGCTATATTTCCGTTGTGCTGGTGTATGATATTGGACACATAGCTCAGTCCAAGTCCGTATCCTTTTACATTATGCCGGTCATTGGTCGGTACGCGGAAAAATTTATCGAATATTTTATCCCTGTATTTTGTACTGATGCCGATGCCATTATCCTGCACAGAAAGTGTAATGTTATCTGCATCTTCGCTTAAGACAATATTGATGTGCGGGTTTTCCTTACTATATTTTACAGCATTGTCCAGTAAGTTATAAATAACACTCATCATATGCAAGCGATCAGCCCGGGCTGTAAAGTCTGCGCCGTTAAATTGCATAGCAACATCCGCTTTTGCTTTCTGAAACTGCAGGCGCATGGTATTTACGATCTCTTGCAATAATTGTTTTATATCCAAGTGTTCTAACTGCAGTTCTGTTTCTTTATGCTCAAACATAGAAAGCCGCAATACTTTATCCACTAATAAAGAGAGCCGTTGTAGCTCTATTGCTGAGATGTCAAGGTATTCTCTTGTCCGCTGCGGATTGTCTATAACATCAAAATTGCGCAATGCTTCAATAGCCACATTCACAGTTGCTATAGGCGTTTTTAATTCGTGTGTAATATTGCTGATAAAATCATTCTTCATTTCTGCCAGCCTTTTTTGTGATAACAGGCTTTTGTATAATACAACGAAAGAAACAATCGTTATTGTAATTAGCAGCAATGCGAACGAAGCAGGCAGTACCAGTTTTTTTGCGATGTAGGTAAATGGTGAATCAAAAACTGCGCTATAGGCGTTGGTATTACTAAAGCCGCCAAAAACATAAGAGGTGGCTAGTTTTTTTACATCGGGTATGCTATCTATTTTCCTCGTTTTAAACTTTCCGCTAAGAATGGTGTAGTGTAGCGGTATGGCCTCTTTATTTAAGAGTACCCGGTAGTGCGAATCCAGTTTAGCAACAGGTATGGTATCATTAAGTGTATTGATCTGTATGAAGAATTTTTTTGCCTGTGACAGGGTGTCTATCATAATTCTTCCAGGGCGTGCATTGGCAGATATGGATACGCCCTCTACCCGGCCTTCTATAGGCTTAAGCATAACTGTGGTATCCGCTTTTACCACGCCATCTTCTGTTACTGTTTTATACTGAGAGATAAAGGACATTTTCGGCGTTCCTGAACTGGATACCGTAAGCGTGTCTTTACCAAGATCTGCACCACGCATTATAATGCGTACACTTCCATTGCCTACATGACCAGTTTTCTTGAGAATACTATCCAGTTTCTCCTGCAGTTCCTGGTTATTGATCGCAGGGCCTGACCGGATCGTATCATGGTGTATCTTCTTTGGCAAAACATGCTTCACGGGTTTCTCAGGCTGCTGGCCACCAATTCTGGCAAGCATCTTTTGCGTTATAATAGCCATGCCTGTTGCCCCGGTGCTGCTATCTTTCCGTATATCTACCCGGCTTATATCAGCAGGGTTTACAAATTCTTTGATTGATTTAAAGCGCTCTCCTTGTATCTGCTGCACGGACTCTTTTAGCAAAACATCTGTCTTCTTACGCAATGCATCATATTCTTCCGAATATAACTTCTTTACCCAATAGCATAAGAAGCCCGATACGAGCAATATCGTGCAAAGCATCAGATTGCGGGCTAATTGAAGTTTATTCATCGAGAGCAAAAGTAACTATATAAAATACGGTGTAAGGCTGCATTAACCTTAATTAACCATATACCCATAATGGTTAACAATGGGCGCGCTTACATTTGAAATATATAAAAATTGCTATGAAAAGATTTCTTTTTTTACTTGGATTATCTGCAGCGATACAAACTTCTGCGCAAACTATCAATACGACAATCATTTACGAGCGTAAGCAAAACCTGCATCGTACTATTAATAACGACCAGATGAAGGCAATGACGCCAGAGTTCCGTACGAGCAAGCAACAGTTACTGATCAACGATACTTCTTCATTATATAAAAATGTACCGGAGGACGAGGCGCCAGATCCGTTTGCAAATAATGGCGGTACTTCGTTCCGTTTTAAAATGCCGGAAGTGATCACTTATAAAAATTTTAACCAGGGCATGCTGGTGGAGGCCCGGGAGCTTATGGATAAAAAATTCCTGATTTCAGATTCTATTAAAACACAAGCATGGAAACTTGTTGATGAAACAAAAACAATAATGGGCCATGTATGCAAAAAAGCAATAGTAAAGATGCCGCAAATGCAGGTTTCGCGCATAGTTACAACCACCACCACAAGTGATGGCAATGCATCAAAGACGGATACCACTATCAACAAAACACCGGGTGCAGCACCTAAACTAATAGAGGTTGTTGCATGGTACGCAGACGATATTGCTGTACCCGCCGGCCCGGAAAGTTATGGTGGATTGCCTGGCGCAATCCTGGCATTGGATGTAGATAACGGGCTTACCACATTTGTTGCTACTGAAATAAAACAAGGTACAGATGCCAGTGTGTTTAAACAGCCGGCAAAGGGTAAGAAAGTAACAAGGGATGAATTTAAAAAGGAATCTATGGATATGCTAAAGAGTATGAACATGGGAGGCGGTGGCAATATCCGGGTATTTTAAACGCACATGAGAGATAATATAAAAGAGCGGCAGGTAAATCTGCCGCTCTTTCTTTTTATAACCATGCTGGTATTTTCATTAAAGCGTGCTTAAAATCGTGGTGAAGACCTGTCTCCACGTCATTTAGTATTGCTTAATAAAAAGTACTATACCGGGGTTTATGGAAGGATGCCTTAAAAAAAGCTTGTGACCCTTATAAGATTGGATTAAGATTGATCAGCCATATTTAGATCACAAATACATCGCTATACCTTTAGCTTCAACAACAGGGAAATTATATAGCAATAGCAACGGCCTTCCGTTCATCTTTCGCAGATGGGGTTGCACCAAAACTGTCAAACATGGAAAAGCTAAACAATTTAACAGCAGAGATCCGTAAAAATGAGCTTGTATCAAACGAGACAGAGAAGATGGCCAGGATTGGTGGATGGGAATACGATCTCGCTACTGAAAAGATATATTGGTCAAGAGAGGTGTATGCTATATATGGCCTTAGCTTAGACGTTGACCCGGATATACTACTGGCTGTCGACGCTTATTTAGAGCCTTACAAGCATCAGTTACAGGTTGCCATACAGCGCGCAATTGAAGACGGCGAGTCTTACGAATTTGAATTACAGCTTCGTCAGGCTTCAGGAAAAGTGCTGTGGGTGCGCGCGTTAGGCAAGCCTGTTATTGCAGAAGATGGTGCGATTTGCGGTCTCCGGGGCACACTACAGGACATAGATGAGGAAAAGAAAAAGCAGATACAGTTACAACAGTCTGTGATCATTATAAGCGAGCAGAACAAACGCCTCTTAAACTTTGCTCACATTGTATCTCACAACCTGCGCTCACACTCCGGTAACCTGAAAACACTATTGGAACTGATCAGGGTTACAACAGACCAGGAAGAAAGAGAGGTTTTCATTGGTTACCTGAATAAGCTGTCTGACTCTCTCGGACAAACAATAGAGCACCTGGCAGATGTAATAAAAATACAGACGGAGATAAAAACCACACGTAAGGCCATTCAACTGGAAGATGTGCTGGATGATACAATTTCTATATTGGCTCCTACGCTGGATGAAACGAATGCCATTATAGATGCAGATTTTACAGGCGCTCCGGAAATTGAATATGTACAGGCGTATATAGAAAGCATTATGCTAAACCTTGTATCGAATGCAGTAAAGTACAGGCACCCTGACCGCGCACCGGAAATTTTGATCCGCTCATTTTCAAAAAATGGCAAAACAATAATGACCGTTGCAGATAACGGTCTCGGTATAGACCTGGTTAAAGTAGGAGATCATTTATTTGGTATGTACCAGACATTTCATGAAAATAAAGATGCGCGTGGTATCGGATTATTTATCACTAAAAACCAGGTGGAGGCTATGGGTGGTACAGTTTCGGTAGAAAGTACGCCAGATAAGGGATCCGTATTTATCGTTGAATTTTAACTGAATAAAAAATCAACCCTCATGCAGCAAAAGAAAATTAGCTCGGCCTGGCTGATAGATGATGATAAGATATACTTGTTCGGGCTTCGCAAAATGATAGAGATAAGTAAGCGCTGTGACAGCATAACGGAATTTAGTAATGGATCAGAGGCCATTCGAAAATTACAAACAATGGTTGACTCACCGGAGTTGTTGCCAGATATTATCTTCCTCGATATAAATATGCCGGTAATGGATGGGTGGCAGTTCCTGACGGCATTTGACTTACTTAAAAAGCAGCTTTCCAGGCAAATAATCATTTACATGATCAGCTCATCTATTGATGACAGGGATATTGAAAGAGCAAAACAACTGGATGCAGTTAAAAATTACATTATTAAGCCGCTTCCTTTTGACAAACTTCAATCAATATTTGCCAACGAAATCCAGTAAAAGAAAAAAGCCCATGAGACCATGGGCTACTTCACTTAAATTAAAAACACCCTTGAAAATCTTTATTCTTAAAAGGTTCTGATCGATACTGCCGGGCCGCCGGTTTTATTACCCAGGCCTGATTTATTCAGGCTGTATGTAAAGCTTAGCAATGCATACCTGGTAAGTACATTATAGCGCTGGTCTGTTATATAGTTCTGATTTGCGCTACGGGTGATGCCTACATTCTGATTTAAAATATCGTACACACTTAATTTTAACTCTGCACGTTTATTTTTCAAAAAACCTTTTGCCAGAGATGCAGTCCATAGCGGTATATTTTTGTTGAAACCGTCTGCCCTACCGGAATTGATGGTATAGGTAAACTGGTTGTTTAGTATAAATCCAAACGGTAGATAGTTGGTCGTTTCTCCGCCATAGGTTTGTGCCAGGTAATTGCTATTCAGTTGCGACTGTAGTGAATACGCAGCTTTACTGATCGCTAACCGTGCAGTCAGCCTGAGATCAACCACATTATCTTTAGAGAAATTATATGCAAAATTTGGACCAATAGACGTGTTTTCTATAATGTTCTTGTCACCGTTGATGAATGAAATATTGTGACTGTAAAATGTAGTTACACCGATTTCTATTCTCGCTTTAAGCGGTTTTACACGAAAAGCAAAATTAGCACTACCTACCAGGTTATACACTCCATCCGCATTAACCGGGCGGCTTATTCTCGTACCATCTGTCTTAATGCTATCCTCGTTTACAATTGCCGTTACGTTCTTAGTACCGTTCAGGTAAGCAAAAAAGCTTGTTCCTGAAGTAAGATCAGCAGACATAAAGTTAAGCGTAGCGGTATGGTTATACTGTCTTTTCAGATCCGGGTTACCTGTTGTAATATTCAGCGGATCGCTAATATCTGCTACCGGTTGTAGCTGCGCAAGGCTTGGCTGTGTTGTAGAGGTGAGATAGGTAAACCGCAGGTTTTTCATCCGGCTAAACATATATTGGAACGTAAGGTTGGGTAATACATCCTTAAAGCTTTGATTGATCTTCTGATTGTGCGTGTTATTTGTTCCATCCAATGTAGCAGCCTGAAAGGAAGCGCCTGCCGTAAGATTAAAATGCTCCTGGTTGGTGCGGTAGTTTAGTCCACCGCCAGTGTATGTATAACGGCTATTAAAATCATTACTGAGTCGTGTATTAAGTGCATCATACTTTTGCGTGCTGCCATTCAGATCATACGTTTGTTTAACGCTTTCTCCAATATTTGTGTTTATATAACCGCTTAGCTCTACCAGTGATCTTTTTCCTGCAGGCTCCGTATAAACGACGTTTACACCACCATTTTTCGTTACTGCATCACGGCTGTTACGCTGATCTATAATAGAATCTTTCGGTGTAACAGTGCCGGTGTAGTAGGTGTTTTTAGAATACATTGTTCCTTTAGACTGGCTATGGTTATAAGCCATTGAGATATTCGCAGAGATAGTTCTCCCCTTCTTTGCAAACCGTTTGCGAAGCAAAATATTATTTACAAAATTCACCGCCTCATTGTTTGTATAATTTGCGGATGTGCCTTCGTTTATTTTAACACCAGCCGGCGTTACTGACTGGTAGACACTTCGCTGATCTGATTGTGAATTTTGAAACGTGAGTGATGGGGTCATTTTGAAAGAGAAAGAGCTGTCAATCTTTTGATCCCACGCTGCATTAATGCGATGCTGTGTATAGTCCCGTGTACCTGCAGCATCCTCTATTCTTGTAAACGTATTGTTTGGCAACAGGTTTTGTGTTTCAGTATGTTTATTGGTAACGAGGTACATATCGTTTCCTGTATAGCTGGAGTTAAGGTCTGTCTTTTTATTCCAGGTATTGTTATAGTTTACGCCACCTGCAACAGTTGTAGCCACACCTTGCTGGTTTTGTCCAAGTCCCGCAACAGGCAGAGGTGTTTCATCTGAGTTGCGTATGGTAATGCCACCGCCATTTTTCAAGCCCCGGGCAAGCTCACCGGTAAAGTTCATGACATCAGAAAAAGTAAAGCCTTGTCTATTCGTGTTATTCGCCATGCCAAGAAACGACATCTGTTCTTCCCCATTGAAGCGGTTAATATTTCCCTGTGCATCGTATCGCTCATTTGTTCCACCTCCAGCAGTCAGTTTGCCGAACAATGCTTTAGCCCGGTCCGATTTCAGCTTCAGGTTAATGGTCTTTTGTGTATTGCCATCATCAACTCCGGTAAACTCTGATTGGTCGCTTTTTTTATCAAAAACCTGTACTTTATCTACTGCATCGGCAGGTAAATTTTTTGTAGCCATTTTAGGATCGCCGGTAAAAAACTCTTTCCCATTTACCAATACTTTGCGAACGGCCTGTCCATTCACTTTTACTGTACCATCGCTTTCTATTGTAACGCCGGGCATTTTCTTCAGCATGTCTTCAACAACAGAATTTGGCGGGGTTTTAAAATTCTCTGTATTAAACTCTAATGTATCGTTGTTTATTGTTACTGGTGGGCGACGGCTATTGACTGTTACATGGGAGGCCACAGCATTGTCAAGCAAGTAAACATTTCCTGCTTCTATTGCTGTTTCACCTTCTTTTACAGAAACGGGATGCCAACCGGTTACATGCCCCACATAAGAGGAGGAGATGAGGTAATCGCCTTTCCCAATGCGTTTTAATGAAAAATAACCGGAGGAGTCCGCTTTTGTATATGTTACAAGGGTAGAATCTTTTGCATGTACAAGAGATACGCTTGCGTAAGCAAGGCCTCTGTTGAGGGTACTGTCAAATATGCGCCCTTTGATGGTGGCTTGCTGCGCATTTGCGAGCAGTGCTGTAAAACAAAAAGCCAAAAGGGCAAGAGTGTGACGCATAGCAGTTGTATTTGTCACAAACATATTCCAGCCCGAAAGAATTATGGGTTAACCAACTTTAGTGAAAGGTTAATGAAGGTTAAAGAATGGGAATTGTTATATGGTTGCATTGCTGCATGGTTAAATTGTCGGGTTGTTGTCCGGTTTATCGAGGCGAGGTTTTTAAACACATAGCAAGCGTAGGAAGATAGGCACATAGAAATAGGACAGTTGTGAGCGATATTATTAATAGTTATCCTTGATTGAACAAAGAGAACATAGAACACATAAAAAAAGCCGCTTCGCGACTTTTCGATTTTTAATTATTATATGGTTGCATTGCTGTATAGTTAAACTGTTGGGATGTTTTATAAATAAGAACAACTAACAATTTAACTATACAGCAATGCAACAATTAAGCAAGTAGCTCTGCTACTGCCTTATGATATTCTTCAAAATTGAATGAGGCCAGCACCTCGTTCATATTAGCTAAAATCTTATTGTTACAAAGGTTGCCGATGCTTCCTTCATGTGTATGATGTACTTGTGTGGTGTAGGTAAAGTCACCGGCTTCTATGTCTAATCCTATTTTCTTATACGCATCACGGAATGGAATGCCTTGTAACACCAGTTTGTTCACTTCTTCTACACTGAAAAGGTATTTATATTTCTCATCTGCCAGTATATCTTTCTTCACTTCCATATTGCTCAGCATTAGTATTGCCATATCTATACAAGAGCGTAGCGTGGTTAATGCCGGGAAGAGATGCTCTTTCAACAACTGTAAGTCTCTATGATACCCTGATGGCAGGTTTGTTGTCATCATCATGATCTCATTTGGCAATGCTTTGATTCGGTTGCAATGAGAACGGATGAGTTCAAATACGTCCGGGTTTTTCTTATGTGGCATGATGCTGCTGCCCGTTGTAAGCTCTACGGGGAAACTAACAAAGCCAAAGTTCTGATTCAGGAACAAGCATGCGTCCATAGATAGCCTGGCCAATGTGTCCGCTACGTTTGCCAATGCACTTGCAACAATGCGTTCTGCTTTACCGCGCCCCATTTGCGCATACACTACGTTGTAATTGAGGTCAGCAAAGCCTAACAGTTGTGTTGTCAACGTTCTGTTGATAGGGAAGGAAGAGCCATAGCCAGCGGCAGAGCCAAGCGGGTTTTTATTTACTACATCATACGCCGCTTTCAGCGTAATGGCATCGTCAACGAGGCCTTCTGCATACGCACCAAACCACAAGCCAAAAGATGAAGGCATGGCAAGCTGCAGGTGTGTATAACCCGGTAACAGGTCGTCTTTAAACTTATCGCTCTGGCTGATCAACAGTTCAAATAATGACTCTACAGAATGAACAGTTTTTTCGAGTTCGCTTCTCAGGAATAATTTGACGTCTACCAGAACCTGGTCATTCCTGCTACGGGCGCTGTGTATTTTTTTACCAACATCACCTAATTTTTGCGTCAGCAAAAATTCTATCTGTGAGTGTACGTCTTCTATATTGTCCTCAATTTTGAAGGTTGATTCTGTCGTCTTGTATATTTCACGCAACTCTTTTGAGAGAATATCTGCTTCTTCATTTGTAAGTAAGCCTACTGTCGCCAGCATTTTAGCGTGCGCGATATTGCCTAATACATCAAAGGGCGCAAGCAAGAGATCAAATTCACGGTCTTTGCCAACAGTGAATTGTTCTACTTCTTTAAGAGATGCTATGTTTTTTTGCCAGAGCTTCATAAACTATAATTTTTAACCACAAGGGCCACAAAGACAGGAAGACACAAAGTAGCACCAAGGGAATAATCTCAAATTTCAAATCAAAAATCTCAAATGATCTTTTCAATCATCTTTATATACCCCTCTATCCCGCTTTTTATTTCATCCACATATATATATTCATCTGCGGTGTGGCTGCGGGCGCTGTCGCCGGGGCCACATTTTAATGCGACGAATGGCATCAACGCTTTATCGGAACAGGTTGGTGAGCCGTAGGTTGTTTTACCCAGTGCCAAACCTGCCTGCACTATTGGATGGTCTACATCTATACGTGTAGAACGCATTCGCATGCTGCGCGGTTTTGCATCTGCTGATATATTGCTTTGAATAATTGCTAAAACTTCTTCGTGTGTGTACGCATCCGTAATGCGTACGTCTACAACATAATTACAAAGGGCTGGCACTACGTTGTGCGCTTTGTTCTCTGTATTGATCACGGTCACGCTCATCTTTACTTTGCCTAGCCATTCAGATACCTTTGGAAACTCAAACGAGCTGAACCATTCTATATCTTTCATAGCTTTGTAAATAGCATTCACGCCTTCTTCCCGTGCTGCGTGTCCAGCCTTGCCTTGCGCTACGCAATCAATGACCATCAATCCCTTTTCTGCAATAGCCATATTCATTTGTGTGGGCTCGCCCACTATTGCAAAATTGATTGGTGGTAATACCGGCACTAATGCTTCTATACCATTGAATCCGGAAATTTCCTCTTCAGCAGTTGCCCCGAGGATAACGTTATATTTTAAATCTTGTTTGTCGTAAAAATATAAAAAGGCTGCAATCAATGATACCAGGCATCCACCAGCATCGTTGCTACCTAGTCCAAATAATTTGCCATCTTCAATAATGGGATTGTATGGATCTTTTGTGTACTGCGGGTTCGGCTTTACTGTGTCGTGGTGAGAGTTGAGTAAGATTGTGGGCTTTGTAGCATCGTAATATTTGTTTAATGCCCATACATTGTTTAAATGTCGCTTTGTTTCTACCCCGCGCGTGGTAAGGAATGTTTCAAGGATAGCTGCGGTGTTGTCTTCTTCTTTTGAAAAAGATTGCGTTGCAATCAGCTCTTTCAGCAACTCTACAGCATCCTTAAATAATTGATCCGTTTCCATCAGATTGTTTTTGGTTGTGAGCTGTGAACGGTCAGTTGTGAGTAAGATATGATGTTTACTCACAACCGACCTCTCGCCACTCACTTTATTAATGTCCCCGATGTATTATCGGTTGTATTTTGTAACAGGTCTTGCGCGTCGCCGATCAGTACTTCTTTCACACCTGCGTCTATTGCAGCAAATGCGTTATCTATTTTTGGCAGTATGCCGGCAAAGAGTTTATTCTCTTCTAATAGTTGCGCATACTTTGGCTTGTCGATCAATGTGATGACAGAATTTTCATCCTCTACATTTTCCAACACACCTTTCTTTTCAAAACAATAGATGAGCCTTGTATCAAAATGAGTAGACAATGCCACTGCTATAGATGATGCAATGGTATCTGCGTTTGTATTTAAAATGTGTCCGGCGCCATCATGTGTTAATGGTGCTAAGACCGGGACAATATTATTTTCTAAGAATAGTTTAAGATTATTGGCAGGTATCTGTTTTGCTTCTACATCTCCCACCCAGCCGAAATCCACATCCTTTACAGGGCGTTTGGTAGCAGGAATAATATTTGCATCTGCACCAGTTAGTCCAATGGCATTGCAATCTATTGATTGTAGCTGTGCAACAACTTTCTTATTGACTAAGCCTCCGTAAACCATTGTAACAATATCAATGGTGTCGTCATCTGTTATTCTTCTACCATTAATATACTTTGATTCTACACCCAGTTTATCACCAATCTTGGTTGCAATTTTACCTCCGCCATGTATCAAAATCTTTTTGCCTTTTATAGCAGCAAAATCTTTTAGAAACGATTGCAATGCGGCATCGTTGTCAATAACATTTCCGCCAATTTTTATGATAAACAGTTTTTCTTTCAAGGTCTATTGTTTAATTTCTGAATTTTCAATTTCTTTTTTAACCTCTTCTATCAGTTGCTTCTCTGTCGGAAGATACAACTGGTATTTACTGGCAATAATTGTTTTATTATTCTCAGGAAGCGAGAATTTCACTACAGTATCGTTTTTATCTGCACAAAGCAGGATACCAATCGTTGGGTTTTCAAAATCCAATTTCTCTATCCTGTCATAGTAATTAACATACATCTGAAGCTGACCAATATCCTGATGTGTTAATTTGTCCATTTTCAGTTCTACAATTACAAAGCATTGCAGAAGCCTGTTGTATAATACAAGATCAACAAAAAAATCGTCTCCGTCTAAATGTATTCTTTTCTGCCTCGCAACAAATGAAAAGCCATTTCCCAATTCTAATAAAAAGTCTTGCAAATGGGTGATGATCGCCGATTCAAGGTCTTTTTCATAGTAAGCAGTCTCTCTCCTCAACCCTAAAAACTCCAATACAATCGGGTCTTTGATTACGTCTCTCGGATCTGCTGGGAGTTTCTCGTTCTTCGCAACTTTAAGCACGCTTTCCACATCGTTACTTGCCAACAAACGCTCGAAAAGCTGGCTGTTTATTTGTCGTTCCAGTTGGCGGGCAGACCAATTGTTTTTAGTTGCTTCTGCAATATAAAACGACATCTTATCCTGATTATCAATAGACTTAAGCATTTTAAAATGTGTCCATGTGAATTGCGACCGCAGTGCGGTCGCAATTGGGAATGCACGATAAAATTGGCGATAATGCTCTAACTGGCGAACAGCAAATCCTGTCCCAAAATCTGCCACTAAGCTTTTTGATAGTGTCTTTATCAGGTATTCGCCATACGCCGCTCTATCTTGTCCCAATTGTTCTTCTTCAAAGATCTTTTTACCAATATGCCAATACATTAAGACGCGTTGATGGTCTACTGTCCGGATTGCGTTTGTTCTCGATTGCTTAATAATTTCAATTATTTCAGCAACCAGTTCTTTCCTGATTTCCATAGGTGTTTTTCAAGGTTAATTTATTTGTCTCATCCGCTTAAGGCAGAATAAGTATCGCAAAGGACGCAGAGAATACGCAAAGTTCACAAAGCACTCACAACTGACATGCACTACTCACCCTTCAGTATCTCGCTGATTACCGCCTGTGCAGCCCATACGCGGTTGCCCGCTTCCTGGGTTACAATGCTGTTTGGACCGTCTAGCACTTCATCACTCAATTCTACATTTCTTCTTACCGGCAGGCAATGCATCACTTTCGCATTGTTTGTCAGTTTCAATTTTTCTTCTGTGAGCATCCATTTAGGATCGTTCTCATAGATCTTGCCGTAGTCTTTAAACGTGCTCCAGTTTTTCACATAAACGAAGTCTGCATTTTTCAATGCTTCGTCCTGGTCATGTATAATAGTTGCTCCTTTTGTAAACTCTTCGGACAGCTCATAGTCTTCCGGATGTGTAATAACAAATTCAGCTTTCCCGTCCCATGCGTTCACCCATTGTGCAAAACTGTTTGCCACACACTGCGGTAAAGCTTTTACATGGGGCGCCCAGGTTAAAACCACTTTAGGTTTTGCAGAAACCGTGTGGAATTTACCATCTGTTTCTCCTGTAGTTACAGGTATGTGTTCCGTCATGGTGATAATGTCTGTGAGGCTCTGCAATGGATGCAGTGTGGCACTCTCCAAACTGATCACCGGAACTCCTGCATATTTAATGAACTGCTGTATATACATTTCGCTGTAATCGTCTTCACGATTTTTCAGCGAGGGGAATGTCCTTATGCACAAGATGTCAAAATACTGTCCCAGGATCGGTGCAGCATCTTTAATGTGTTCCACTGTATTACCGCTCATGATAGCGCCTTCTTCAAATTCCAGCATCCAGCCTTCTTTGTCTACATTGAACACGATTGGTTCAAGGCCAAGATTACGTGCTGCAACCTGTGTGCTTAACCGGGTACGCAGGCTTGGATTTAAAAACAACAAACCAATTCGTTTATCTGCACCTAAGTTTCTGTCTTTAAACGGATCGTGTTTGTACGCTAACGCTTTTTCTACAAGTGCGTTAATGTCTTTTACATCATGAACGGAAATAAAGTTTCTCAATGTGTGTCAATTTAAAGGATGGTATAGAAACCCTATTCGGGAACTTTTTCATTTTTAATAGCAGCGATCTCTTCCTGTAATAGTTCCAGGAACTCATCTACCTGTTTGCGTGTAATAGCCAGAGAAGGCAACAAGCGAATGGTATTTGGTTTTGCTTCACCTGTAAATACCTGCAGGTTGTTCAACAGGTTTTTACGCAGGTCTTTCAGCTCAGCAGGTACATCAAAACCGATCATCAGGCCGCGGCCTCTTACGTTTTCGATGCCGTCGATCGCTTTCAGCCTGTTCAGCAAATACATACCACGTTGTCTTGCTTGTTCTACCAATCCATCTTGTTCTATTACTTCCAGTACAGCTAAAGCAGCAGCGCACGCCAACTGGTTACCACCAAATGTTGTACCCAGCATGCCATGCTTTGGTTGAATGTATGGTGCAATCAGGATACCGCCGATAGGAAATCCATTGCCCATACCTTTTGCCATAGTATAGATATCTGCATTTACGCCAGCATAATCGTGAGAGAAGAACTTACCGCTTCTACCATAACCACACTGTACACTATCTGCAATAAATACCGCTTCGTTCTGGTCACACAAACGACGGATCAACTGCAGGAAACTTTCTGTTGCGATATTGATACCGCCAACGCCTTGTATGCCCTCAACGATCACCGCAGCTACATCTTTTCCTTTTGTCTGGAAGTATGTTTTCAGCGCACCTTCATCGTTGAATGGTAAAAAGTCTACGTTATCGGTTTCATTCACCGGGGCAACAATTGCAGGATTGTCTGTTGCTGCTACTGCCAGTGACGTTCTGCCGTGAAATGATTTTTTAAAGGCAACGATCTTCTTTCTGCCAGTGTGAAAAGACGCAAGCTTCAACGCATTCTCATTTGCTTCCGCTCCACTGTTGCAGAGAAACAATTGATAGTCTTCTTTACCACTTACTTTACCAAGCTTCTCCGCCAGTTCTTTCTGAATAGGAATATTTACAGAGTTGGAGTAGAATGCTATTTTTTCCAACTGCTCTTCTATTCTTCGTACCCAATGCGGATGTGTGTGTCCGATACTGATAACAGCGTGACCGCCGTACATGTCTAAATATTGTACGCCATTCTCATCCCATACATAAGAGCCGAGCGCCTTAGTAATGGTAACATCATTTACCGGATAGACATCAAAAAGTTTCATATAAAGAAAGGTTTGTGGAGTAAGGTATAAGGTGTAAATCCTTTTAGTTACTCCTTCGTAAAAATTTTATTCTTCTTTTTCCTTTGTGTTTCTTCGTGTCTTGGTGGCTACGGTTTCACACAAAGACGCCAAGTATTGCAAAGGAGACGCAGAGACCACTAAGACTAAAAAAAGTTCGCCTTCAGTTTCAATCCTGCTGTTTCATCCAATCCAAACATCAGGTTCATGTTTTGAACCGCTTGTCCTGATGCCCCTTTTAATAAGTTATCTATAGCTGAGTGAACAACTAATTTATCTCCTACTTTTTCTAACTGCACAATTGCTTTATTAGTATTCACAACTTGTTTCAGGAACACAGGTTCTTCTGTAACAATGGTAAATGGTTGTCCTTTATAAAACGCTTTATACAACGCAACCAGTTCTTCGTAAGATTTATCTGTCCTGATCGTTGAACTGATGAAAATTCCGCGTGTAAAATCTCCGCGCCAAGGTACAAAGCTGAGGTCAACATTTCCCTCAGGTTGTAATTGTAATAGAGACTGACCTATCTCGCCAAGGTGCTGATGTGTTAGTGTCTTATACGCCTGTATATTGTTTGCACGCCAGCTAAAGTGCGAAGTGGCTGCCAGCCCCTGGCCTGCGCCAGTAGAACCGGTAATACCTGTTGTGTATATATCGTGTAGCAGACCAGCTTTTGCAAGAGGCAATAGGCCCACTTGTATAGCAGTGGCGAAGCAGCCAGGATTTGCAATATTATTTGCGTCCTTTATTGCTTCTTTGTTTAATTCAGGCAGGCCGTAAACAAATTTCCGGTCGCCTATTTGCGCATGTTGAGAAAGACGGAAGTCGTTGGAAAGGTCGATGACTTTAATGTGTGATGCAACAGGATTTGCTTCTAAAAATTTCTTTGCCTCACCATGACCCGTGCATAAGAAAAGTACATCTACTTCATCAGATAGCTCTCCTGTAAAGGTCAGGTCCGTTTCGCCAACCAGGTCCTGGTGTACTTTAGACAGCAGGTTGCTAGCATTACTTTTGCTATGTACAAAAGAAATAACAGCATGAGGGTGATTAACCAATAAGCGGATCAATTCGCCACCGGTATATCCCGCTCCGCCTATAATTCCAACGCGTACTTTCTTCATGTCAATTACAAATTAAACCTGTCATTATTTGTAGAGGGCTGTGAGCTTAATATAAACTCCAGCGGCTCTGTTGTATTATTCACAATACGATGCTTTTTCCCGGCATCTATATAGAAAGCATTGCCACTTTTTACTTCAAACAATTCACCGTCTAACTCAAAGGTGGCAGTGCCATTGATGATATAAAAGAACTGTTGCGCTTTCTGGTGATAATGTAACGCTTCTGCTGTACCTGCTGGCATTAACTCCTGCTTTACAGATAGCTGGTCATTCTCTACATACACCCAGCCGTCACAATTATCGCCCCATTTGTAATGCTTTATTGCATTGTCTTTGGAGAAGCGCATGACTTATTATTTTTCAGCGTCTGCTTTTACTAAATGGAACATGGCAGTCTGGTTACCAAATATTTTGCTGAAACCGCGAACGTCTTCACCAGACCAGCCGTTATTCATTTCACCGTACTTGCCAAACTTGCTGTTCATCAGGTCATATTTAGACTCGATGCCTATCACCTGGAAGCGATATGGTTGTAACTGTACAAATACATTACCGGTCACTGTTTCCTGTGAGCTTTGCAGGAACGCTTCTATATCGCGCATTACCGGATCGAGGATCTGGCCTTCGTGCATCCAGTTACCATAGAAGTTTGCAATATTGTCTTTCCAGCTTAGTTGCCATTTAGTCAATGTATGTTTTTCCAAAGCATGGTGTGCTTTCAAAATAACCATTGGCGCAGCAGCTTCAAAACCTACACGACCTTTGATACCAATGATCGTATCACCCACATGTATATCTCTGCCAATGCCATAAGCGCCGGCTATTGCCTGTAAGTATTGAATAGCTTCTGAAGGATGTGCGAATGTTTTATCATTTATAGCGGTCAATTCACCTTTGGTAAAAGAAAGTTTTACTTCTTCACCGTCTGTTTTAGTTACCTGTGTAGGCCAAGCTTCTTCCGGCAACAATCCTTTTGATGACAATGTTTCTTTGCCACCTACGCTTGTACCCCACAAACCTTTGTTGATAGAGTATGCTGCTTTTTCAAAATTCATCTCTACGCCTTTCGATTTGAGATACTCGATTTCCGCTTCGCGGCTGAGTTTTAAATCACGGATCGGCGTTATGATCTCCACACCAGGAATAACGATGTTGAACACCATGTCAAATCTTACCTGGTCGTTACCTGCGCCTGTACTGCCGTGCGCAACAGCATCGGCATTCAATGCTTTTACATGATCGGCAATATGTAATGCCTGTACAAGACGTTCAGCACTTACGCTTAACGGATAAGTATTGTTTTTTAATACGTTACCAAAAACAAGGTATTTTATAATCCTGTCATAATAGCCTTTTACAGCGTCTACTGTTGTATGTGTTTTTACACCCAGTTTATATGCATGTGCTTCTATCTTTTTCAGTTCTTCTTCATCGAAGCCGCCAGTATTTACAATCACACTGTGCACTTCATAACCTTTATCCTCACCCAGGTATTTCACGCAATAAGTAGTGTCTAAGCCACCGCTGAAACCAAGTACTATTTTTTTTGCCATGACGAATTATTTAAAATTTATGCTGATACCCGTTGCGTATCATTCTCTATTATAAAAAATATTCCCGTATTTGTTTAGTGTTCTCTCCGGGGGTAACGTAAACGTAATGTGCCACATTTGTACCCTTAGGTTATTTGCCAGCTACAGATGAAAAAAAGAGCTAAAAAAAGATCTTGGTTTTCCTCCACCTGACCCATTGCCTCCCTTTCCGTCTTTTTTCCGGAATAATTGCTTTATTCTCAGGAGTCTTTCGTAGAGTTTGCTGTTCTTTTCAAAATACTCCGTTGTTTCTTTTGGCTCATAGTGGTCTGCCGGGTCAAATAGCATGGCAGTACACATACAGTTTTTCCTTTCTTTACTCATGAGTATGTCGTAGTTCACGCAGCTTTTACAACCTGCCCAAAACTGTTCGTCATCTGTAAGTTCAGAATAGGTAACCGGCTCATAACCAAGCTCGGAGTTGATTTTCATCACTGCGAGACCGGTGGTGAGGCCAAATATTTTTGCTTCCGGGTATTTCTCCCTGGAAAGATTGAAGATGCGCTTTTTAATCTCTTTTGCCACACCGCTTTTTCTAAATTCCGGGGAAACGATCAGGCCGCTGTTTGCCACAAACTTGCCATGGCTCCATTCTTCGATGTAGCAGAAGCCAACCCAAGCACCATCTGTGGTAAGGGCTATTACGGCTTTTCCTTCTTCCATTTTCATGGCTACATAATCGGGGGAGCGTTTGGCAATACCTGTTCCTCGCGCTTTGGCCGACGCTTCCATCTCGTCTGTGATGGTGGCGGCATAATGCGTATCTGCCTTTGTTGCTACCCTTACAATTATATTAGACTGTTCCACTATATGCTGTTGAAAAAAGATGATAGAATGTTATATACGAATGCTTTATCGCAGGTACACTTCTCCCCTGCAAATACACTTATCCCAATGCTGTTAGAATTAGGGACTATCAGATTCTTGGTCGTCGGATCAAATAAGAGAAAGAGAGGTTACCCACAAAATGGAAATCACCCACCAATGAAGGATGGTTTGCTGATAAGTGACTATGGGTGGTGTATTGTTTCAACTTCAGTTCAAAATGAAAAGGTGATCCAAAAAGTTTTGAAGGCGTAAAATTAATGTTGTTTGAAGAAAATGTGGATATTTTTTTATGAAAATTTGGTTAAGTCGAAAGAAAGTTGCTAACAAGCGATAGGATGGGGCGTAAGGATTGAGGTGTAATGCAATAAGGTATAAGAAAAGGTGTGAGGTTAAAGGCTCTCTTACCTCATACTTCACACCTTAATCCTTGGGCCTTTTCTCCTACTGCTTTCTAAACCCGCCACCGCCATTACCGCCGCCGAAGCCGTTGCGGCCTCCGCCACCGTTACCACGGAAGAAGCCCGGCATACGCTGGCCTTGACCACCGGCAAAATTGCGCAGGTTATAGGTAAAGGTTACCAGGAAATATCTTGTCAATACTTTTGTCTGAACGTCTTGTACATAGTTCTCTGTTGTGTTACGTGTTATACTTACGTTCTGGTTTAACAGGTCAAATACAGAGAAACGAATTTCAGCAGCTTTGTTTTTGAGGAACTGTTTTGCTACACTGGCATTCCACAAAGGAACAACTGTGTTGTAACCATCTGCTCGTCCTGTATAAGCCGTAAAATCAAAGTCGCTGGCAATTAACCAACCATTGTTTGTATACGCTGTTGCTTCCACATTCAATGCCTGTGAGAAATAGTTTGCATTCTGGTCCGGCTGAATAGAATAGCGCGCAATGTTGTACGTAGATGTGGAAGAGAAGTTCATGTCAAAGTTACTAGACAGGTTTGTTGTCCACCTGATCGTTTCCCCCAACGCAGTATTTCTTGTAGTGTTCAGCGTATCGTTTACCAGGCCAGGTGTTGTGCTATAACTTACGTTGGAAGCAAAGTTCAGGTTGGATTTTGGTTTTTTTAGCGGGAAGCTGTAGTTGAAATAACCCACTATATTGAAGGTTCCGTTCAGATTGATCGGCTTAGTAACTGTTGCACCATTTGGCGTGCCTGTAGGTACGCCCGGCGGAAGAGGTTTACCCGGTTGTACGTACGTTACTGCGTTCACAATATTATTGGCTACAAAACTTGCATTCACAGAAGCAAACATACTTCTGAATGTTTGCTGATCATATTTGTTGTACAACAAACGGAACGAGTGCGTCATTTCCTGTTTCAGGTCAGGGTTACCCTGCGTTATACTATTCGGATTGCTATAGTCTGTTACAGGTTGTAATTGCGTTACAGAAGGCTGACTCGTTCTTCCTGTATAAAAGAAACGGATCTGGTTCGATTTTGTAAACTGGTAGTTGAAGTTGGCTGTTGGGTATAAGTTTACAAAGTTCTGTTTCAGGAATATACTTTTCGAAAGGTTATCACTCTCCTGTGTGGAAAATAAAACACCTGAGCCTACGCTAAAATTAAATTTAGCCTGCTGCATACGATAGCTAAGTGTAAAACGGTTCTGCGTATTTGTGTTCTCAAAGTTGTTGGTAAGACCAGAGTCTATCATTGTATAGCCGTGCGTTGTACTATCGTAGTTATATGTTAACCTGCTAGAGTTGTTTTTGCTGAGCGTGGCGTTGTATGCCAGCTCTATTAACTGCCCTTTTCCTACGGGCTCTGTATAAGAGAGTGTACCGCTATAGCTATTGTTGTTGGATTTACTATCGTATCGCTGGTTTACTGTTTTTATTGTTGGGTTAAGGCCATTTTTATCGAACGAAGTATTTACAGAATAACTGGTTCCATCTCCATCATTGGTACTGCCATTAAAATTCATATCAAGAGACAATGTTCTGCCAGGAGCTTTGAATTTATGGCGTAAGGTTAATTGACCAGTTCCGCTATAACCATCATTTTCACGCGTTGTAATAGAATTTGAATTGCCATAAGCGAGCGTTTTACCTTTTGTAGAAACACTTTGCTGGTTTGATCCCGCATCCGTATTCTGATAACTTACGTTGGTACGGAAGATCATGGAGTTTGAAGAATCAAACTGCTGTTCAATATTAAAATTGAAGCGATGGTTTTGATTCGTTGTTTTTGAATTCTGGTCCTGGTTATTATAAATAGATGAGTCTCCTTTGATAAAGTTTTCTGTTGCTATTTTCTGGTCTTTTACTACTTGCAGGTTATTATAGAAATAGCTACCATATACTTCTGTTTTTTTACTCCATACATCACGATAGTTGAGACCACCGGCCCATGTAGTAGTAAGGCCATTGTTGCCGTTCGTTGTGGAAACACTACTGCCACGGTTTCCACCACCTCCTCCACCACCGCCGCGGCTTCCGCCACCACCACCTCCTCCACTACCGCCACGACCACCGCCTCCGGAGAATGAGCCTAGCTGGTCTTGTACGGAAAAGAGCTGTTGGTTAGTATTATTACCTTGTCCAACTAAAGACATTTGCTGATTACCGTTAAACCTGTTGACGTTCACACTTGCCTGGTATAGATCTTTATCACCTACTCCAGCTACAGCCCGTCCAAAGTACCCTTTGCGTTTATCTTTTTTGGTAACGATGTTAATGGTCTTTACCCTGTTGCCATCATCAAAGCCAGTAAACGCGCTTTGGTCACTAAGCGCATCAAATACCTGGATCTTATCTATTACATCAGGAGGTAAATTTTTAGTTGCCAGTTTAGGATCATCTGAAAAAAATCTTTTTCCATCCACCAATATTCTTGATACAGACTCGCCCTGTGCTTTAATATTTCCATCTTTATCCACTTCTACGCCCGGCAATTTTTTCAACAGGTCTTCTGCTACTGCGTTAGGTTTTGTTTTAAAGCTTCCTGCATTAAACTCAACAGTATCTTTCTTTAACGAAATAGGCGGTGTAGATTGTACTATCACTTCCTGCAGCACATTGGCGCTTGGCTTCATATACACGTTGCCAAGATCAACACCTGCTGTACCATTAGCTACGGTCACACGTTTTACAACATCATCATATCCCTGGAATGTGATTGTGAACAAGTATGTATTTGCATCCAGCTTATCAAAATTGAAACGGCCGGTGGAATCTGAAATAGCGTAGGTAACAATAGAAGAATCTTTTGCTTCCATTATAGTAATGGTCGCAGCTTTCATTACTTGCTTGCTGGTCGAATCGATCAATCGTCCTTTTACACTTCCGGGATTTACTCCTTGTGCAGAGGCATAAAGAACGAATAGCGCAAATGCTACAAATAGCAGAATTGGTTTCTTACTCATAAGGGTCTCCGATAATTTATGAAACGGGGGGTAAGTAAAAATAAATGATCGCCCGTCATTGAAATCGTATTATCGGTAAGAAACCCGTAGAGATAGGTGTGTACGAAAATCGCCGTGGTTATTTATTATGCAGGTCGTTGTTTATGTACAATGTACACCTGATACAGCTTTGCGAGTTGCATCATATAATTTACACGGTCAGGAATACGTTGCAGTTTTTGCAATGAAGTGCGTAATGCTTCATCGCTCTGTGCCTGTTCTTTCAGTGCAAGCTCAACAGGTTGAAGTTGTTTTTTTATATAATTGCTTTGTAATGACCAGATGGTATCTTTTGCTCCGGGAACCTCTATATAATATTTCTTCTGCGTGGTCATCAATGGGCTTTTCTGCTCTTTTACTTTAATGATGTGTTCAAACACATTCATTTCATAATCCTGTGGTGTCAATTGCTTTACAAAGCTATACCCACGCGGTTGTGCATGTACAAATCCAAACAACTGATCGCCCTGGTTTAAATATTTTCTTGCATAATAGCCTGTCTCCAACTCATATCCTTTAATGGAGTCTACATGAATTGTTTCTGTTCTGCGATTGGGGGGAATACGAAGTTGGATATCATCGGTTTCTTTTGTATTTAAGGACATATATGCCAGTACACTACTATTATCATTCATGTAAACTGTTGCTCGCATATCCGCAACATCATTGGGTGTCTGGAACGAAGAGACCGGAACACTACAGGAGATAAAAACAATACTAAGGCTCAAAAAGACAACACTTGTGCGCAGCAGCACTTTACTAACCCTTTCCATAAAACACACATTTAGACTACAATGTAACAAAGATCACAAACGTTTGTTTTCTAACAAAACAGGTGAGCCTGCGCCCTGGATTTTTCAATTTCCGGTCTCATTGCTGAAATTGTGTAAAACTATAGTCACCACATTGATTCCGGAGGCGCTTTCACGTTAATTGTATTTGTAAAAGCGCCGGGCAGGTATATAAACAGTCTCTCATCACCCGATCATTCATATCTTATTTTTTTTAATTGTTTAAAAAAATATTTCCTGATGGCTTCACCACAAATAAAATAGGGTTTATAAAGTTGCTTAACCTTATAAACCCTATATACATTATGTAATCCCTATATACGCTTTAGCTAAAAAGGTATTCAATATCTTCTCGCGTCAGGCTCTTCACAAATCCTGTATCATCTGTAATGAGGTCTGCAGCCAATGCGCGTTTCTTTTCCTGCAACAATAATATTTTATCTTCTACGGTGTCTTTACAGATCATGCGGTAGGCAAAAATGTTCTTCGTTTGCCCAATACGGTGCGTACGGTCAATCGCCTGTTGTTCCACCGCCGGATTCCACCAAGGGTCAACTATATACACATAATCCGCAGCCGTAAGGTTAAGACCAACACCACCCGCTTTCAATGAAATAAGGAATACCCGGCAGTTTTCGTCTGACTGAAAACGCTGTATTGCTTTTTCCCTATCCGGAGCAGACGTACTACCGTCGAAGTATTCATAATCTACACCCAACTCTTTCAGCTTTTCTTTGATCAGGCCCAGCATTCCTAAGAACTGGGAGAAGACGAGCGCCTTGTGGTTACTGATATTTTCTGTGATCTCACGGCCCAGCTCTTCCAGTTTTACAGATACATTCGGGAAGCGTTCTTCTTCTTTGATGATAGCGGGGCTATCGCAGATCTGGCGAAGCTTCATCAAACCTTGTAAAATGGTAAGCTGCGACTTTTGTACGCCTTGTGAATCTACAACACCTAATATTTTATCGCGATAATCGTTTCTGTATGCGTCATATATTTCACGCTGCTCTTTACCCATTTCACAGAAAAGGATCATCTCCGATTTAGACGGAAGGTCTTTTGCAACCTGCTCTTTTGTTCTGCGAAGAATGAATGGATATAGTAGCTTACGCAAATGTTCTTTCTGCTCTTTCTCTCCAAACTTATCGATAGGAACAGCAAACTCCTGCTTAAAGAACTCCATAGAACCAAGCATGCCAGGGTTCAGGAAATTCATTTGTGCATAAATATCAAACGTATTGTTCTGTAGCGGCGTACCACTTAGACACAACCTGCTTTTCGCTTTTATCAGGCTTGCAGCTTTTGTCACTTTACTAGCCGGGTTTTTGATTGCCTGGCTTTCATCCAGCACTACGTAGTCGAATTCTATTTCTACAAATTGCTTGATATCGCTACGTAATGTACCATATGTTGTAATGATCACATCTATATCGTGATCTTTCAGTGTGTCTTTGGACCTTGAACCGCCATGATGTATATAATAACTGATGGAAGGCGTAAATTTCTTAATCTCATTTTCCCAGTTATACATCAGCGTGGTCGGGCATACAACCAATGCACGCAGTTTACCGTTCTCTTTTGCATGCTTTATATGATGCAGGAAAGATAATGTCTGGATGGTTTTACCAAGACCCATGTCATCCGCCAAAATACCACCCCATTGCACATCATTCAGATAGTTTAGCCATTGGAAGCCAGATACCTGGTATGGGCGAAGGATGGGGCGCAGATGATCGGGTGCATCCACTTCTTTTATGTCGTGATGCTCGCGCAATTTTTCATACTTCGTTTCTAACTGAAACTGTAATTCTTCTTCATCCCGCTGCTCATACAATTCTTCTATCACACTAAAGTGATATTTGCTGAGCTTCATATTGCTTACTTTTCCATCTCCTACACGGAAGAGCAACGAATATTTCTTGATCCACTCTTCGGGAAGAATACCCAGCGTACCATCTTGCAGTTGTACATATTGCTGTTTATTAGCCAGCGCTTTCTTAATATCTGCAATGGTTACTTTCTGTTCACCAAAGTGCACATCTATTTTTGCGTCAAACCAGTCTGTATGACTGCTAATGTAAATTTTAGTAGATGGCTTGGCTGTATTGAACCTGAAGTTTTTCAATGCTTCAAATCCATATACAGGAATATTTAAATCTTTTATAGCATCAATAAACAGGAAAAACCAATTGTTCTTTAAAACATCACTTCCTTTCAGCGCAAGCGTATTTCCTTCTTCCGGCTTTATAAAGTTGGAATGGAGGTTTTCTATTTTGTCAAATACAAGCTGCTCTGCTTCCTGGTTTCTGTGTATGATCAGCAGTTTATCCAGTACAGGCAAAATGATCTTTTGCTTGTCTGATGGTTTTACGTCATACCCTTTATAGTTAAATACCGGCTGGAATAAAAGATAATCACCTTTCTCTTTCAACATTACTTTTACTTCCGGCTTCAGGTCTTTAACCTCTTCTTTCTGTACATTGTTGAATTGAACAGTGTAATCTTTAGACAACGGCAATACGAGCTGTTGTAATTGCGTACCCCAATTCTCCTGTTCAATAACAACTTTACCAGATGGAAGAAAACGCTCGACCAATGTTACGTCTTCTGGTTTTTTCCAAATGTATAGCGCACCATTCTGACGGAAAAGTAATGAAGAACTGATCTCATTATCAGCCACATTAACTTTTGCATCAGGAAGCTGCACCTGGCATTCTACAATATATTGACCATCTGTAAAGCTTACAGAAAATTCCGGTGTTATATAGTTATCAGAAGGCACTACCATTTCCAGGTTTGCTGTCTGAAACGCTTTGCGCGATGGAAGAAAATAAATAGAAGAAGAACCTGCTATATCTGTTACCAGCTTCTTATACTTCGGGTGCAGGTATTCTATAATAAGATGTCTTGTTTCTTCCGGCAGTTCGTCATCATGCTGCTGAATAATATTTTCCCAGATACCGCTAAACGGAGAGTTCCTGTTAAGATAGCGGCTTACTTCACCTGGCAACAATTTTCGTAATTGCTGCACAAGTGATTTATCATTATCATCAAAAACTTCTGTATTAATAAATTTGCCAAGATCCAGTTTTTCCACCTTACCCACAATACCATCGCCAGCCTCATTTGGCTCGCCCTGCACAATGTCTGCCTGTATATACGGGTATTGGTGCATATTGTTGCTAAACACAATACCTGCTTTATACTTTGGCCTGGTTGCCGGATCCTGCTCTTCTTCCTCAACTACTACACTTGCCTCTTCCGGTTGTGGTTGTAATTTAGGCTTTGGCGCAACAGTTGCACTTGGCGTTATTGCCACACGCTTAATAGAGGCGTCTAACACACGTAAGAATGGCTTGCCATCTTTATACGTAAACTCAAACTTTCCTTCAATATCATCCTGTAAGGAATAGCCATAAAGAGATAATAATTTATCTTTCTCTTTATCCCAGTTTCTTATAGTATCAAAATAAAAAGCACCATGTGCGTTAAATAACTGCAGGAATACAATTGCCTTATGTACACACAGTGGATGTAGTGTATCGGAGTGGCAGGTACAGCTTGTATCAAAGTTGCGTTCTTCATTTTTCTGAATCACTACTTTATATACTTCCCCATCCTGCTTTACTTCAGCAAGTATTCTTTCGTCTTTTGCGGAAACAACTTCTGCCCTGGATTTTTTTAAAAACTCTTCTGCCTGTAAAACTGCATTCGGCGCTGTCAGCATTTTTATCAGCTTCTGATCCAACTGCTTCATCTTTACAACCGTGTGGCGTTGGTCGTACACGATTTCTTTTTCACCCAGCATGTTCTTATCTACCAATTCCTGTAACTGGAACAGTGCGGCGGATTCGTGGCGACATATTTCTCCCAGGTTGTAAGGACATCCGCAACGGAGCGATAAGGTTTGTGGATCTTTAAATTTTGAAATGTGTACTTTATAATATGTTGCGTAAGCATCATCCTTTACCCTGAAGGTTACAGACCCCAGTAATACATCATACTCTATCAGTTCTACATTCCCAATGGCATGAATCTTTTTCCCCCGACGGATAACTTCATCTGTGCCGTTGTTATAAATATACTTTATAAGATGTGGTAGCGCCATTTACATTTTACATCACCCGGGTTGGTTCAGAAAAGGGCAATTTGCAAAAGTAAAGGAATTACGGGCAGAAAACGGCCGAAAAAAGCCGAAATAACCATGAAGCGTTTGTTAAATCCATGAAAAACAATAAAAAAGGGAAATATTTTAGCATATTTCCCAGTTCGTTCAAGATAGTTTTAGTGTTCCAGGGGTTTGTACGTTTCATTTCACTTATGAAACATTGAAACGGTTTGAAACCGCTGAAACTATTTTATATTTCTGCTGCAATCAATGCACCGTTTCTATACACCGGTAACACATTTGCTACATCTTTCGTAACACAGTATTCAAGGTCTTTTTCCAATCCAAAAGCTGCCAGCCTGTGCCAGTGTGTTGTTTTCCTTATAAACTGGTACATATCGTCTTTATGCAGGTTGTACATATTCTCTGCCATCAGGCTGCTATCGCAGTGAATGGTAAAGTGTTCCTGTATGCGATGGATAACTGCGCCTGCAAATAAAGTGTCTTCCAGGTTGAACTTGTCTTTCCACGCAGAACAACCAAGGATCACATTTTTATTTTCTTTCACCAGGTGGTCGCATACCGCAGAGAGATTCGGGAAAGAGCCTGTAATCACTTCAGACGCACCTCTTTCCAATGCCATGTGGAGCAAGCGTGTTCCATTAGTTGTGGTTAACACAAGTGTCTGGCCTTCTATAAACTCGCGGGGATACTCAGCAGGAGAGTTGCCATGTTGCAGGCCCTCTACTACTTTACCATCACGCTCACCGGCAGTAATGCCTTCTGTGATCTTGCCTAATTCTATACATTTTGCAACACTATCTACAGGTATCACTTTTGCAGCGCCGTTATACAGTGCAGTTGCAATGGTAGAGGTGGCGCGAAAAACATCTATAATAACTACTATACTGTTGCTAACATCATATAAGTCCAGCACACGCGGAGACAACACAGTATTCAAGGACGGCTTATTGCTCATAAGGGCGCAAAGATAATGGTCTGGCGCTTCAATAAAAACGCTGAAACCCTTTAAAATTGTGAAAACACGACATCACTTTGACTATACGTGCAATCGAAATGATTTTATTTATATTTAAAATGTATTGCTAGTCAGCAAATTGTTTTATTGTCGTATTTCTACGGGTGCAAGTCCCGTGTATTGCATTCGCAGCTTGGTAGCTGTTTCTTTGTCTATGCCAACGTACGTGGCGTTATTGATTGTTTTTTTGTAGAGGAGCTTGCCGCGTGTTGTCTTCCCGTTCATGAGATTGGTTAATGTTACCACCCGTAGGTTTGACAAACTATCAGGCGTTTTACCAACACAAAGAACAGCTTGTGCAGATTCATACGCTTGTGATGACCGGCAGGCGAAGGCGCTTGCTATAAAAAGCAATGAGGCAGCGAGGGGCAAATGTCTCATAAAAGGTTCGGTTTATTTGGTGTTTTTTTCTATAGGCCAAAGGAAATAAAAAAAAGCGACTATCACAATGTGAAAAATCGCTTTCACGTAAACTTCATACTGATTCTACAAGTGGAATTTATTTCGCCTTTAAATAACTTATTTCTACCGACGCAAGACCTGCATTAATATAACCAAGTGCAGAAGCTGCTGCCCTACTTAGATCTATGATGCGACCACTTACAAAAGGCCCACGATCGTTAATGCGCACCTTTACCGTTTTGCCATTAGAAATATTTTTTACTAATACTATCGTTCCGAATGGAAGTGTGCGATGTGCGGCTGTCATTTTTTGCTGGCTAAAGATCTCTCCGTTAGCTGTTTTTCTTCCTTCAAATTTATCTCCATAGTAAGAGGCTTGCCCTTTTTCTGTAACCATCTTCCCGTTGTCTTCACTACCGGAAGGATGAGACTTCCTGCTACAGGATGCCAGCGTAAAAAATGCGCAAACAAAAAGCAGGAAAGAGAGATGCCTCATAATAAGTTGTTTTTTAACGTGGGGTATATACAAAAATAAAGGAGAAAGATTTTCACCTTTCTCCTTAACCAATTATTTGTTATATAATTTATACAAACGGAAATTTTGCAATACGGGCTTTAACCGGTGTATTCCTTATTTCAATAAAAATTTCGTTGTCAATGCCGGCATGTGCTACATCTACATAGCCCAGGCCAACAGCCTTGTTCAGGGATGGGGCTTGTGTGCCGCTGGTTACTTTTCCTATTACGTTTCCTGCAGCATCTTTGATCACATAGTCATGTCTTGGAATACCGCGGTCTATCATTTCAAAACCGATCAGCTTACGTTTTGCTCCTGCAGCTTTTTGTTTTTCAAGAATCTCTTTAGCTGTAAACGCTGTTTCTTTATTCAGCTTTGTGATCCAGCCAAGTCCTGCTTCCAGCGGAGAAGTGGTATCGTCAATGTCGTTTCCGTAGAGGCAGTAGCCCATTTCCAGGCGCAAGGTATCGCGCGCGCCAAGGCCTATTGGTTTAATGCCTGCTGATTTACCAGCTTCAAAGATCGCGTTCCATATTTTTTCTGCATCGCCATCTTTATCTTCAAAATATATTTCTACACCACCCGCACCGGTATAACCCGTTGCACTGATCAGTACATTTTCTACGCCTGCAAACGTACCTTTTACGAACGTGTAGTATTTCAGGTTCAGAATATCTTCTTCCGTCAGTGTCTGCAATATTTTACATGCGTTCGGACCTTGTATTGCCAGTAATGCAGTCTTGTCACTGATGTTGTGCATTTCTACATTCTTCGTATTGTATTTGGAAATCCAGTTCCAGTCCTTTTCAATATTAGATGCATTCACCACCAGCATATATACGCTATTCGGCTCTATGCAATACACGATCAGGTCATCTACAATGCCGCCTTCTTCATTCATCAAAGCACTATACTGTGCCTTTCCGGTTGTAAGTTTAGATGCGTCGTTTGTTGTTACACGCTGAATCAGGTCCAGTGCGTCTGCGCCTTTCAGGATAAATTCTCCCATGTGGCTTACATCAAAAACACCGGCATTGTTGCGAACGGTTGCATGTTCATCATTAATACCGCTATAACTGATCGGCATGTTGTAACCTGCGAATTCGGCCATTTTTGCGCCCAGGCCAATGTGAATTTGTGTAAACGGAGTATTCTTCATTCCTGTTTTCTTTTTGTGTGCGCAAAAATAGGAGAAAACAAACAGTTGTCAGTGGTGAATTGTGAATGGTCAATGGTGAAACTTGCAGGGAACCTGATAAATGGTAAGAAATAAACGAAACCGGCAGACTATAGGAATCGGGGGTTGCGGACTTCACCATTGACCATTCACCACTCACTATTTTATCCCCCACAGCACCACCTTGGCTCTGCCGCGGAAGCCCGGCCGGCCGGTTTTGTACCAGAAGTCTACGCGCCTGAGCCTGCGCTCAGAGCCCCGCAGGTCTATAATACGGCTTTCGCCACCCGCCGGAATAACAAAGCTGAGCGGTATATTGTCCGGCGCACCGTTTTCGTAGACCACATTCATCCTGATCATTTCCACGGGCGCGTCAAATACATGAAATTTTAGCCTCCTAAAGGCATCCGCCCCTGCCACAACAATACCATCGTGGTCCACGGTAAAATTGACCACGGTTGTGCCAAGCTCTCTCCACGAGCCTACAACCCCGGGCCGTACATTTTTCACCTGTTGCGCTCCTCCTATAAATGGAACGGCGCAAAACAATAAGCCTAATAAATATGGAATCGTCTTTTTCATAATTGTATCGATTACAATGAACTAATAGGACACTGTACAGTTATCCACAACGCCGGATTGCTTAAAGAAACATCGCGGATTAATCTCTCTGATTTACGCCGGGTGGTTTGTAATCTTCTCCACATTTACTTTTACCTTAGCACCATGAGTAAAAAATTGTTTTTGCTGGATGCCATGGCGTTGATTTATCGCGCCTATTATGCGCTGATCCGTAGTCCGCGCATTACCTCGAAGGGAAGAAATACGAATGCACAGTTTGGTTTTACAAACACGTTGTTTGACCTGATCAATAAAGAAAAGCCAACACACCTGGCGGTGTGTTTTGATACGCATGCCCCTACTGAGCGGCATACAGATTTCTCAGACTATAAGGCCAACAGGCAGGAAGCGCCGGAAGACCTGGTGGATTCCATTCCGGATATTCAACGCATTATACGCGGGTTCAATATACCTGTAATGGAGCTGGACGGTTATGAGGCGGATGATGTGATCGGAACGCTTGCATGGCAGGCCGCAGACGCTGGCTATGAGGTGTATATGGTAACGCCGGATAAAGACTATGGACAGTTATTGATACATCCTAATGTGTTCATTTACAAACCGCCGTACCTGGGCAGTAAGGAAGAAATACTGGATGCTAAAAAGGTGTGTGAGAAATGGGATATAGCGCGTGTAGAGCAGGTAATAGATATACTGGGCCTGATGGGCGATGCGGTTGATAACATTCCGGGTATTCCCGGAGTCGGAGAAAAAACTGCGGCAAAGCTGCTGAAGGAATATGATACGTTGGAAAACGTAATTGCAAATGCCGATAGCATTAAGGGTGCATTGGGAGAAAAAGTACGAAACGGCAAAGAGTCGGCTATCATGAGTAAAAAGCTGGCTACGATTATTACTGATGTGCCGGTTCAGTTCCATGAAGAGGATTTTAAACTAAAGGAATGGAACAGAGCAGAACTGGTAGATGTATTTACTGAACTGGAATTTAAAACATTGGGTAAACGCATATTGGGAGATGATTTCAATGCGTTTCAAACAGCGCCACAAGGCGTGCAGACTGATCTGTTTGGCAATGTGGTAGAAACGAAAGCCCCGGTTGTTATTGAGCCGGCAGAAACCTCGGGACTGCTTGCAGACAGGAATATTACGAATACTGAACATCATTACTCACTGGTACAATCGCACGAAGAAATTCAATCGCTTGTTAATATCTTATTGGATCAGAAAGAAATTTGCTTTGATACGGAAACAACCGGGCTTGACGCAAATGACTGTGAACTGGTGGGTATGAGTTTTTCGTTTAAACCAACAGAAGCATTCTATATACCATGCCCTGCTGACCAGGAGGAAACGAAAAAAATATTAGACATATGCAGGCCGCTCTTTGATCGTACAGATGTATTATGGATTGGGCAAAACCTGAAGTTTGACCTGCTTGTACTGAAGTGGTATGGGGTAGAGCTAAAGGGCAATATCTATGACACTATGCTGGCGCATTATGTGGTGGAGCCGGAAGGTAAGCGAGGCATGGACCTGCTAAGTGCGCAGTACTTGCAATACGAGCCGGTACATATAGAGGAGCTGATCGGTAAGAAAGGAAAAGGCCAGGGCACTATGCGTGATGTGCCTTTTGATAAAATAAAAGATTATGCAGCCGAAGATGCTGACATTACACTACAACTGAAGCATGCGCTACACCCGTTAATTGCCGAGAGAGAAGTTGGCCGTGTGTTTTATGAGGTAGAAAATCCCCTGGTAAAAGTGCTGACAGATATGGAGTATGAGGGTATCAGGATAGATGAAGGCTTTTTGACGGACTATAGCAAACAACTGGAGCATGAGGCAAAGAATAGTGAGGAAAATGTATATGCAGGAGCCGGCGTTCGCTTTAATCTTGCCTCACCAAAGCAGTTGGGCGAGGTATTGTTTGAAAAACTAAAGCTGGACGCTAAAGCAAAAAAAACAAAAACAGGGCAATACGCTACCGGGGAAGATGTATTACAGAAGTTAGCCCATAATAATCCTATCGTAACAGATATTCTTGCGTTCCGCGAGCTAACAAAGCTGAAGTCCACGTACGTAGATGCGCTACCACAAATGATCAATCGGAAAACGGGTCGTGTGCATACTTCATACGCGCAGGCGGTTGCTGTTACGGGAAGGCTAAGCAGCAATAATCCAAACCTGCAAAACATTCCTATCCGTACCGAACGCGGAAAGGAAATACGTAAGGCTTTTGTGCCGCGCGATAAGAATCATATACTGGTAAGCGCGGACTACTCACAAATAGAACTGCGTATTGTAGCCGGCATTAGTGGTGATGCGAATATGGTGGATGCTTTTAAATCAGGAAAGGACATTCATACGGCTACTGCTGCTAAGGTGTATAGCGTGGCTGAAGCAGAGGTAACAAAGGAGATGCGTTATAAAGCCAAGAGCGTAAACTTTGGTATCATCTATGGGCAAGGGGCGTTTGGCCTTGCGGACAATTTAGGTATAAGCAGAACGGAGGCTAAAGAGATCATTGATAATTATAAAAAGGAATTCAGCGGCATTACCAAATACATGGATGATACGATCAACTTCGCAAAGGAGAATGGTTATGTAGAAACATTAATGGGCAGAAAGCGCTGGCTGAAAGATATTAACTCTGCCAACTTCACTGTACGCGGCTTTGCAGAACGAAATGCGATCAACTCTCCTATACAGGGTACTGCAGCAGATATGATCAAACTGGCGATGATAAAAATACATGCAGCAATGAAAAAACAAAACATGCGCAGCAAAATGCTTTTACAGGTGCATGATGAGTTGGTGTTTGATGCAGCATTGGATGAGCTGGATGATTTAAAGCCTTTGATCCTGGAAAATATGCGTGGCGCATTGATATTGCCACACGGTGTACCAGCAGAAGCAGAGGTAGGCGTGGGTGATAACTGGCTGGAGGCACATTAACAGATAAATTGTTACATTGTTATATGGTTGAATTGTTTTATTGAACATATAGAAAGAGTGGACCACTTTAAAAAGCAGGTGATTTTCAAAAAAAATATCTCGCAAAAGTGGCCCACTCTTCTCCCCAACAATTTTACCATCTAACAATTAAACAATTCTTCTATGCTCGTTGACAAAATCCTTCCTTTTCTCTTTCATTTAAAAATGCCGTTTACTTTACCTGCAGGTGTTGGCGTTTTAGATGCTTATGCGGATGAAACCATCAAAGAAATCGCGAGTACTTTCTATAAAAAATTTTACAACGATAATCACAAGCGGCATTTACTGGTAGGTATTAATCCCGGACGCTTTGGCGGTGGTATTACCGGTATCCCTTTTACAGATCCTATTCGGCTAAAAATTAACTGTGGTATCGAAAATAGCTTTCCTGCAAAGCAGGAATTATCTTCTGTATTTATGTATGAGATGATAGAAGCTTACGGTGGTGCAAAGGCTTTTTATCACGATTACTATATAACGGCAGTAAGCCCGCTGGGTTTTGTAAAGAACGGAAAGAACCTGAATTATTACGATGATAAAGCGCTACTGAAAGACATCACGCCTTTTGTTATTGATTGCATGGAAAAGCAACTTTCCTGGGGCATTAAAACTGATGTGTGTTTTTGTATTGGCGAAGGTGAAAATGTAAAGTACCTGCGTAAGCTAAACGATGAACATAAATGGTTTGACCGGGTAGAAGCATTACCACATCCACGGTTTATAATGCAATACAAGCTAAAGCAGAAGAGTGAGTATGTGAGTAGATATGTTGAATTGTTACATGGTTAAATTGTTTTTACTTCCTCCTCTCCCACACTTTTATTCCCCTTAAACTGTTTTCTGTTACGGAGTACTCTGCGCTGTAGACAACTGTATAATAATCAAAAATGATCTGGTAGCGTGTATCATCCAGTTTTATCACTCTTTCTTTAGGGCTAGCTATTGCAACACGTATGGATATTTCTTTTATAGTCATTTCTTTTTTTTGCATGCGCATCATATAGTCACTGGAAACTATTCCGCCGAATAGTACATCCGGTGTCATTAGCGCATATTCAAGCAAAGTATTCATTTCCGCATCCGTATAATCATCGCCGGGATAACCTTTCATACCAAAAGCAACCTCTTTAGGCAATTCGCTCTCCGTATCTATGTTATAAGCAGCAAACGAAAATTGGTTTTCAAGATTTTTTTCCAGGTGTTGTTTCCTGTACGTTTTTATATCTGCCTCGTTTTCTGTTACGAAGTGCTGTATTTTATCTAAAACACGACTGCGAAGTGTACCCGTTGAATCTTTTTGATCAAAGACTGCGAAAAAAGAATACCTGAAATCCTGCAATTTTTTCTCGAAAGCGGAGGGTTGTTGTTGGGCTTGAGTCGTTACTGCAACAAGAAGGCAGGAAAAGAAAAACAGGCGTTTGATCGCAACATTGCCAAGTGTGTTTAATGGATACATGGTTAGATTATTTAAAGCGTAGATCATTCAGCAATAATCAAACCACTCTTAAGCACGATGCCAGGGATAAAACTAAATATGACAAAGGCCGCTTCACAGCGGCCTTCAACAATATAATCAATCAACAATTAATCAATTTTACTTACAACTATCTGCCGGTAAAAATTTATTGAACTTATAGATCACGTATGTTTCTTCTTTTTTGCCTTCTTCCATTCCCGGGCGCATTTCCAGCCGACCCTCCACCTCTGCCAGTATGCGCTGCTGATCCGCTTTTTGTATTTTACCATACTCTGTTTCCATCTTCACAGACGCAGGCGTTAGCGCTACCGGAAAATCTTTGCCCCATGCGCATAGTTTTATGCGGGCCACATCTGCAAAGTACATGAACATACCTCTTACGGGTATATTCTTTTTAGGTATAAACAGCATCTCTTTTTTGTGAAGCGTATAATTCAGTTTGGTTTCGGTGATCACACTGCCTTCGTTATCCAGTATATTCAGCTCGCCAGGGTTCACCACTTTGAACTGGCGCGGACCTTCTGTTATTTCGTTTAGTTTAAGCGTACTATCCAGCAAGGACCATTTACCCAGTTGATAAAAGATATGCTCACCACTGCTATCCTTCAGCCCTACATACTCCTGCTGCATTATAAAATTAGAATCCTTGCGCAAGCGTAATGTTGTAACTATGCCCGCACAGTCAGCGCATGGTATAGTGTCTGTGTAAACGCCAGACATATCTTTTACGGAAAATGGTGAAGAAATAGTTACCGCAAGGGAATCCTTATCCTTGTTCTTATCAGCAGCATTTTGACATGATAGTAATACAGCGAACAAGGCTAATGAGAGAATGGTATGCTTTTTCATAATGCTGAAGGTTTCGAAACTAAGGTATAGTAGAAACATATGGTTGATTGTTTTTGTTTTAGTAAAATCCCTGGGTTCGGCCTTTTTTTCGGCCAAACAGCCCTTCTGCGGGCTATTTGGGTCTGTCCTAACTTTAACGGGTAATTTCGTAACACAAACCTATATTTGCAGTCTTTCAAATTATTTTTGACCATGGAATACAGCAAAATCATTGCAGTAACCGGCCTTAGCGGTTTATTTGAGTTAGTTGGTAGTAAGTCTGACGGAGCTATTGTTCGCTCCCTGGAAGACAAAAGCACAAAATTTGTGAGCTCTCGCGTACATAGCTTTTCTCACCTGGAAAGCATTGAAGTATATACAGAACGTGACAATGTGAACCTGGTAGAAGTGTTCCAGGTAATGGACAAAAGCAAAGAAGCTTTACCAGCAGAAAAAGATGCTTCTAGCGTTAAAGGATACTTTCAAAAAGTATATCCAGACATGGATTTTGAAAAAGTGTATGGCAGCGACATGAAGAAGATGGTAAAATGGTTTAGCATCTTAAAAAGCAACGATGTAGAGTTTAAAATAAGAGAAGTGGAAGAGGAAGAAGAGTTGTTGGAAGAAACTGCTACCGTAGCAGCACCGGCTGTGGAAGAAGCAGCAGAAGAAAAGCCAAAGAAAAAAGCAGCTCCTAAAAAAGCGGCTAAACCTAAGGCTGAAGATGGGGAAGCAACAGCTACAGAAGAAGCGGCGCCTAAAAAGAAAGCAGCTCCTAAGAAGAAGAAAACTGAAGAGTAAGTTTTTAATTATTTAAGATAATAAATCCGGGTGTCGGAAGCTGAGTAGTGTATATTCGGATTTCGGACCCGGATTTTTAAATTTTTACAGTATGGAACATAGTGCAGACATTAAAAAACTGGAAAGGCATTATTTACCTGGAGACTTTAAGGTAACTACGTGGGAGGCACTGGAGCCTTATTTTAAAGAACTGACAGAGCGTGCATTCAATAGCAAGTCGGACCTGGAGCAATGGCTGAAAGATGTAAGCGAGGTAGAGGCGGCTGTGAGCGAAGATGCCTGCTGGCGCCAGATAAAAATGACCTGTGACACTACAGACAAAAGCCTGGAAGAGGCTTTCACTTATTTCTGCATGGAGATACAGCCTAAGCTGCAACCGTATGCAGACCTGCTAAACCGTAAGCTAATTGATAGCGCATTTACAAAGGAGCTGGACGAGCATTTGTATTTTACTTATTTGAGAAATGTAAAGAAGAATATAGAGCTGTTCCGCGAGCAGAACATTCCTATACAGGCAGAGCTAAGCGTAATGCAACAGCAGTACGGCGCTATTGCCGGCAAAATGACGGTAGAGGTTGCAGGACAGGAATATACCCTGCAACAAGCGGCTAAGTTTTTAGAAAGCCACGACAGGGGCCTGCGTGAAGAGGTGTACAGAAAAATACAGGAAAGAAGACTGCAGGACAAAGACGCAATGAATGAGCTGTATTCCCAACTGATAGACAGGCGTAATGAAGTAGCAAAGAATGCAGGTTTTAAAAATTATCGCGATTATAAGTTTGAAGAGCTGGGACGTTTCGACTATACAAAAGAAGATTGCTTCCAGTTTCACGAAGCTGTAAAGCTGCATGTGTTGCCACTGGTACAAAAAATATATGAACGCAAAAAAGAAAAACTGGGTCTTGATACACTTCGTCCGTGGGATACAGAGGCGGAAGCCGAGGGCATAAAACCTTTACACCCTTTCCATACTGGCAAAGAGCTATTGGAAAAAACGGTACAGTGTTTTTCAGAGCTGAACCCCTTCTTTGCAGCCTGCCTGCAAAAGATGCAGCACCTGGGTCACCTGGACCTGGAAAGCCGCAAGGGTAAGGCGCCAGGTGGCTACAACTGTCCTTTGGCAGAAAGCGGTGCACCATTCATTTTTATGAACGCAGCGGGGCAAATGGGCGATGTTACTACTATGGTACACGAAGGTGGCCACGCCATACACTCGTTCCTCGCACATCCGCTGGCATTGAGTGCGTTTAAAGAGTACCCGATGGAGATAGCAGAGGTGGCAAGCATGAGTATGGAACTGTTTACTATGAACCATTGGGAGGCCTTTTTTGATGATGCTGAAGAACTGAAGCGTGCAAAAGAGCATCAGTTGGAACGCGTAATTACTATCTTCCCATGGATCGCTACGATAGATAAGTTTCAACATTGGGTTTATGAAAATCCATCGCATACCGTAGTAGAGCGTACCGCAAAATGGCAGGAAATACTGAATGAATTTTCAACTACTGCTATTGACTTCAGCGGGTTAGAAAAATATCGTGAATATAGCTGGCAGCGCCAGTTGCATTTGTTCGAAGTTCCATTTTATTATATAGAATACGGTATTGCACAGTTGGGCGCTATTGGTATGTGGATGCAATACAAGAAAGACCCTGAACAGGCGTTGAATAATTATATGAATGCGTTAAGCCTGGGCGGTACTAAAACATTACCTGAGTTGTATGATGCCGCAGGCCTGAAGTTTGACTTCTCTCCTTCTCACATCAAATCGCTGATGGAGTTTGTGAAGGAAGAAATGGAAAAACTGTAGTTAACCACAGAGACGGAGAGATGGTGCAGTGATTTTATGGATATTCCATTTCTTTAAGAAATGGAATATCTCGGAAGCCTCGTTGAGCCAGCAATAGTTCCCTGGTTGACCTTCACTTGCGACGCTCCATTCATCTATAGAATATTTATCAAAAAAGGTGGTCCACTTTTAAAAAGTGGACCACCTTTTTTGTTACGCATCATTGCCGCTTTCGCCCAGGTTCGTGAGGACACGCGCCGGGGCTTTAACTATAAGGGTGGCCCACTTTTAGAAAGTGGACCACCCTTATAGTTACGCATCGTTTCGCTATAGTAAACCTCCTTTAATTGCGCTGTTTTTCTAAAGAAATAGAATAACTTACTATTCTTATGAAAGATGCACAACTGGAAGACGCTATAGAACCTTTATTACAATACTTTGACCGCCTGCTACCGCTGGATGAGACGGAGAGGGAAATGGTTACGAAACTATTTCATCCGCGCTTGTTTCGCAAACGGCAATACCTGCTACAGGAGGGCGATGTTTGCTCACAATTTTACTTTGTGCTCCGGGGTTGCCTGCGTATGTATAAGATAGATAATGTGGGCAATACGCACATTTTACAGTTTGCTGCGGAAAACTACTGGATCAATGACCTGGGTAGCTTTCATAGCCAGAAGCCTTCTATGCTGAATATAGATGCTATAGAGGATACAGTGGTATTACAGATCAGGCGGGACGACCTGATACACTTATATACACATGCGCTGAAGTTTAATCGCATTTTTCGCGTGCTTACAGAAAATAGCTTTGTACAACTACAGGAGCGGCTGTTGCAAAACATCAGCTCTACTGCCGAAGAAAGATACCAGTCTTTTATAGACGTATATCCACATTTAACCAATCGCCTGTCGCAAGTACAGATCGCTTCATTCCTGGGAATAACGCCGGAATTTCTAAGCCGCTTGCGCAATAAAATGAGCAAGCCGAAGTCGTAGCAAATCGGACAGGCACCAGGAAAGATATTCCAAAACCCAGACAGGTCTTAGAGACCAGTCAGGGTTAGTGGAGTTATGTAGCTGAAGGGTGCGACGCAACGAAGATGAGATAAGATACTACTGCTGGTACCATCATCAAAAATCTTAAACCAGATCAAGACTATTTCTTAAAGCAGGTCATTGGTAATGGCCCTGTTGCCGGCTGATCTTTGCTGTATCAAATTCATTATACAAAAAAGAAATAGTTATGACACAGAAATCAACAATCGCCGTTATTGGTCTTGGTAACATTGGAAGTATTGTTGCCACCAATCTTGTAAAAGGTAATCGCGCCGTTATAGTTGCAGACCGTACAGCGGAAAAAGCTGCCGGCCTTGCAAAAAAACTTGGCCCGCTGGCAACCCCTAAAACAATTGTGGATGCAATAAAGGAAGCAGACATTGTAGTACTGGCTGTATGGTTTAGTGCTATAAAGGAACTGCTGGCGCAGTATGCAAGCGAGCTGCAGGGAAAAATTATTATTGATCCGTCTAACCCGATTGCACCAGATGATAAAGGTGGCTTTAAAAAAATTATAGATGAGCATACTTCTGCTGGTGAAGTTTTGTCTGCCGTTGCACCTAAGAACGCCACATTTGTAAAAGCATTGGGTACGTTATCTGCTGCCTCTCTTGCCGGTGCCGCGTTTCAGAAACCGGAAGCGGCTGTTTTGTTTTATGCTACAGACAATACTTCCGTGGCAGATGCAGTAGAGTTACTGATTAAAGACAGTGGGTTTGCGCCTGCCTATGTGGGTGGTATAGACAAGTCTATTAAAATAGAAGTGTTTGGTGATCTGCACGAGTTTGGCGCATTGGGTAAAACCATTACGCTAAGTGCATTAGCAGCTAAGGCATAGTTATATGGGGTGTTTATTATTGCCGGAAACTAAAAGCGGCCTGCTTCACGGTAGCAGGCTGCTTTTCTCAACCTTTGCCGCCTTTGCGATAGGTGTCTGACTGTATAATCCTGACAGGCTTTGCGCTTTGGCGCGAGAGGACACGCTCAAGGCCTTTGAGGAATGCTGACTCCTATGTTTGTGAATGTAAGAGTCCGCATAGTGTCTGACAGGTTATTTTATCCATTTCCGGTATGCGGCTGTGTCATAATACTTATACCCTTTAGAATCTTGTGATGTGCCACACAGCACAGAATGAATAAATCCATTCCGCTCTACCTGCTGTGTATGGTAAATGCCCCTATCCAGGTTTTGTTTAAAGAAAAATTGCACGCGCTTATCCTTAGAAATGTATGCTGTAACACTATCTGTTTGTGTTTCCTGGAAAGGTATATTTTCCGAAAGGTCTTTCAACATCAGCTTAGACCTGTACCACGTACCGCCGGTTGCAGAGACAACAGGCTTGCCATTGTACAGGGCAATGCTGTCATTGTAAGCAAATACGCTCAGGTACGCTTTTGTGTTGTGCAGCAACCATTGTTTGAATAATGTTGCGAGGCTACTGTCGTAACCGTACTCGCTATCCAGGAAACTAATGCGTTTGATAAAGGCAGGAATGGATGTTTGTGTTTTCAGGTAACCGAAAATAAAGCTGCCACCTCCGCTATGCCCATTCAGATACAGCACTTTTCTTTTAGCGGGTATCATGCTATATAGCGAGTCTATTATGTGCGGAATAAAAGTAGCTGCATCACTACTTTTTTGTCGCCACGCAGGCCAGCTTTTATACTTGTTTTCAAGATAGATGGTAATAATATTTTGTGCGGGCAGCGCGTGGCGTACAAACTTTGTTTGCGCCGCTATGTGCTGAATGTTATAGTGCCAGTCGTCGCCTGGCTGCATCTGCTTGCCCATTGTTTGCGCTGTAGTGTTTCCGTTTGGCAGCGCATACAATATAATGATGGTTTCGTTACGCGGGTTCATATTTGCCGGCTGGTCTATGGTTATAAATACATCATCGTGCATGGTAAACCTGGTAATAACAGTACTGTCTTGCGCATGGGCAGCAAGGCAGGCGTAGAGTAGCAAAATCAGTATAGTTGTGGCTTTAAGCATGGTAATAACGGATTGGTACATTAAAAATAAGCATAAGGCACAAACCCTGGGTTTTACTATATTTGTTTGTCTCCATATTTGCGCAACCTATCTCTTCTCGGAATTTTTTATCTAAACAGTTTTTTAACGGTCAACTATTTTTCCGGGAGGGAGCGTATGCGTTTGTTATTAACAATGGCCTTGTTGTGTATTGGCCTGTGCAGTTGGGGCCAGGTCGATTTTTCGGTTGTCAAATCAGGTATATGTACGCCTGTATTTACAACTTTTACAGATAATACATCTGGCACTATCATAAGCCGTGTTTGGGATTTCGGTGCCGGAGAAGGTAGTGCAACCACAACATTGGCTACGGCTGGGCATAATTATATAACCGCAAGTCCTACAGGTACTTTTACCGTAACGCTTACCGTAGAATTTAGCGATCACACCAAACAGTCTGCTACTAAAACTGTAGAAGTAAGACCCGCGCCTGTTGCAAGCTTTACAGCCTCTACTTATGCAGGTTGTAAATCTTTAGCGGTAAACTTTATGGACAACTCCATCCCTGGCGACGGTGTCATAACAGCCTGGTTGTGGGACTTGGGAGACGGAACGCCTACTACATCACAAAACCCGAGCACTACATATACAACCAACGGAGTGAACCATGTATCCTTAATTGTTTACAATAGTTTTGGCTGTAAAAGCGAGGCTGTTACAAAGGATATAAATGTATATGACAATGCTGTTGCATCTTTTTCGGTTGACAAAACAACAGACTGTACAGCTCCTTCTAATTTTACTTTCACCAATACATCTACAGGACAAGGCGTCAAAAACTATACATGGAATTTTGGAGATCTCTCTACCCCTGATAACACAACAAGCCCCATACACCCATATACTACAGCAGGACAATACAATGTTTCATTAAAAGTAGTAAACGGCACTAATTGCAGTAACACGAGCCCCACTAAAACAATATATGTAGGTACGCCACAGATCAGCAACATGAATGTGCCGGATGCCGCGTGTACAGGAACGTCCGTATATTTCAGCGCATCTGTACTTCCGGCATCTTTCACCGGATGTACCTATCAGTGGGTCTTTTCTGATGGTAGCACTGCTTCCAGTGCTTCATTTTACAAGTCATTTTCAACGCCCGGCACTTATACAGTTACTTTAACCATTACAAATGGGGGTGGTTGCGTTTCCGATCCTATCACAAAAACAATTACGATAAAGCAAACACCTGTAGCAAATTTCAATATTGATAACACCGTTTTGTGCAAGCAGCCGTACACAGCGAATTTTACAAATACAGGCTCTACCGGTGGCAGCTATAGTTACTTTTGGAACTTTGGAGACGGAGTTACAAGCACAACAGAAAGTCCCGGGCATACGTATGATGCCGCAACAGGAACTGGGTCAAGATATGTAACATTAACCGTTACAGACAACATTACAGGATGTTCCAATACAAAGACTTTTAGTTACTTGAGGATAGGCCCTCCTCAAGTAACATTGCAAAACGTAACACCAAATTCGGGTTGCGGTACCCTGCCGGTTACTGCAACGGCATCGGTTTCTACTGCCGACGTAGGTACCGTAACATATCTGTGGAATTTTGATGACGGTATTGTAACAACTACTACCAATACTGCAAGTTTTACTTATACTACGGCAGGCACCAAAAATGTTTTCGTAAGCATTACAACAGCATCGGGCTGTACCGCAACATCTAATACGTTGCCCGTAACCGTTATTCAACCCTGCCCGCCTCCCGATCCCGGAGGTGGAGGAGGTGGTGGTGGAGGTGGAGGTTTTACCTTTAGCGGCGGCGCTTGCAGTACCCCATTTACCTTTACATTTACAGACACGGCAAGTCAAAACCAAGCCACTACGGTTGTTACTTCCTGGGACTTTGGAGATGGGAGCCCTGTTGTCAATACCACTCCGGTACCCATTACCATAACACATACGTTCCCTAACGCTCCATCAACAATTTATACAGTGACCGTTACAAGGAAAAATACTGTTACAGGAGTAGTTACAAGTTATTCGATAGACATTCCCGTCGTTAATGAGAAAGCAGCCTTTAGTGTAAGCCAAGCATCGGCATGTACGCAGCAAAGCATTACGTTTTCGACTTCAGGATTAAACAATTTGTATATAAAATCCGTTACGTGGGACTTTGGGGATAACAATACGAAAACACTTAACAACAGTAATCCGCCGGCGGCAACCTTTAATACCGGTACTACACACATGTATGGTTTTACCGGCAGTTATACACCTATGCTTACCATTACCGATAAGAATGGTTGTATAAGCGCTAAATCGTTGGATTTGCCGATAGAGATAGGCGGGCCTACGGCAAGTTTTACCGCAACAGACTTGTTAAGTTGCAAAGCACAAAATTTCACCAAACCTTTTACGGATGCATCTACGCCGCTCGATCCCATTACCGCACCTATTGTTCAATGGGATTGGTACGTTTGGGCTACAGGTAGCTCCGTTCCGTCAACGCCTACCAAAAGTTTTAACGTAAATACTGTAACAGACCCTGTTCAATTGCCATTTACAAATACAAACAATGCATATACACAGTACAGTGTTAAATTGATTGTCAAAGATATTAACGGGTGCAGCTCCGCACCCTATACCCAAAGCGCTATTGTAAAAAGTTATTGGCCCAAAGCCGTTATAAATACGTCCCCTATTGTTACTTGCAACAATTACACATTTGGATTTTCTAACGGATCAGTTACTCCAAACCCAACTTATCAATGGGATTTCGGAGATGGCAGTCCTATTTCTACTCAAACATCTCCTTCTCATACTTATCCTACGCAAGATGGTGCTTATAATGTTACATTAATTGCAACGGAAACAGCATTACCTAAATGTGCCGATACAACTACCAAATTAAACCTCATACAACTTATTAAACCCACAGCAAATTTTACGACAAGCAGCTTGGCGGAGTGCGCACCTATAGCCGTAACCTTTACCAATACGTCTTTGTACGCAAACAGTTCTTCATGGGCTTTTGGCGATGGTGGCGCTGGCTCCACATTAACCAATCCTTCGGGACATATATACCGCGTGGGGGGCGATTATCACATCATATTAACCGTAACGGGTCCAAATGGTTGTACCAATACAATAGACAGCGTAATACACATTAAAGGGCCGAATGGCAATTTTAGCTATGGTGAACTGGTGGGTTGTAATCCTTTCACGTTTACAGCAAAAGTATCAGGCACAAATGTGAATACTTTTGCATGGGATTTTAGAGACGGTACGTTAGACATAACACCTTCCACAACTACTACGCTGACTCATACTTATACACAAGCTGGCATATACCAGCCCAATGTCATTTTATCAAGTACAGACGGCTGTACTTATACAGTTCAAATGAAGCCAGGCGATAAAGTTATTGTAGATGAAATTCATTCAGCATTCTCTATCGATAAAAGTGTTTTCTGCAAAGAAGGGTTAGTTTCTTTTACAAACAATTCTACCGTTGCATCATTTTCATCCATTACAGATTACTTATGGACATTTGGTGATGGCGCAACGGATGTTACCGCCAATCCGGGAACACATCTTTATGCTACTGCCGGTACATACAATGCTACGCTTGCAGTAAAAAGCAAGTATGGCTGTACAGATACTACTACAAAGACTGTAGTTACCATTCACCCGGTTCCGACGCCTGCTATAACCGGTGATGATATAATCTGTTTAGCAGCGCAGGGCCCACTGTTGCAATACAGCAATACAGGTACAAGTGATGATGCTATTTCTTCTTACGAGTGGAAGATAGATGACAATACTGTAGGCTCGGAAGCTAGTTTGTCCTTGGACTTTCGCATTCCGGGCAATCACGTTATTTCGTTGATGGTTACAACAATTAATGGATGCGATTCTACCGTAACAAAAAATATCATCATTGATTCTATAAGGGCCGACTTTACCATTGATAAAAATCACTTTTGTGGTAATGGTGATCCGGCTTTTACAAATCTCTCATCCGTTGCAGCTACATCTTCTATCACAACATACCAGTGGAACTTTGGAGATAATACAAACAGTATGCAAGCCGATCCGGGCACTCACTACTATGGTGTGCCGGGTACTTATGCGGTAACACTATATGCCAAAACAGAAAATGGATGTGAGGCAACGAGCGAACCGCAAAAAATTATAGTCTATAACAACCCGATTGCGGGCATTGATGGAAAAGCAATTAATTGTTTACAGTCAACCCTGTCGTCAGCTTTAAACTATACATATAACGGTACCAGTGTCGATCCTATCACCACCTATTTGTGGAAGATCGACAATATCGATGTAAGTACTGAGCAGAATTTAAGTCTTGACTTCAGAACAAGTGGCGCACATGATATACAACTAATCGTTACGACCAATAATAATTGTGCCGATACCATAACAAAGCAGATCATTATTGACTCTGTTGCCGTGGATTTTTCTATTGACAAAACTATTTTCTGTGGCCGTGGTAATCCAGAATTTACTAACAACTCTACTTCTGCATCACCATTTACAGAATATAGCTGGCTCTTCGGTGATAATACAGGTAGCTTGCTTAACCAGCCTGGCACACATACATACAACACACCGGACAATTACGATGTAACGCTTTATATAAAAAATGAAAATGGGTGTGAGGCTACCAGCGAGCCACAAAAGATAGTAGTTCATAACAATCCTGTTGCGGGCATCACAGGCAGTGACATTATTTGCCTGCAACCTGGTAATACAGCTTTAGATTATAAAGCAAGTATAAATAGCGTAGATCCTGTTACAAATTATCTGTGGAAAATAGATAATGCCACTGTGACTAGCTCACAAGACTTGTACAATGATTTCAGAATAAGTGGTACGCATAATATACAATTGATCGCCATTACAAACAACAATTGTGCGGATACGGTTACAAAAAAAATCATTATCGATTCGGTATATGTGGATTTTTCCGTATTGGATTCTATTAAGTGTGGAGATAACAGAATTTTTGATTTTATAAACAATTCGTCTTCAGCATACGCGGTAGCAGAATATCTCTGGCAATTTGGTGATGGTGAAACGGGAAATACGGGTTCTGCGCAGCATAGCTATGTAGCTACCGGCGACTATGCTGTAACCCTACAGGTAAAGACAGAAAATAATTGTGTAGACCAGGTGACGAAGCAACAAGCTGCGCTCATTTATAATAAGCCGGTGATTAGTCTTATATCTGATACAGAAAAATGTTTAAAGGATCTGGTTAACTATTCACAAACTGTAGTGTCTGAAGATGCCATAGTGCAGCAGGGCTTGTATATATATGATGCCTCTAATCTTGTACAAAATTTCCCATTGCCTACGGGGTCTTATACACTGGCTTATGTAGTAGAAACACAACATGGTTGTAAAGACTCCGCTATGCAAAGCCTTGTCATTCATCCGCTGCCCGCATTGCTATTAAACAATGATACAACCATCTGTAAAAACAGTACGATTATTTTGTCGGCATCCGGTGCTACTACATATCTCTGGACAACAGACGGAAATACTTTTATACAAAATGCAAACACTGCAAGCCCTATTATAACACCGGCAACGGATGCACGTTATTTGATACATGCAGTAAATGACTACGGTTGTGTAAAAGATTCGGGCGTATTGGTAAAAGTTGCCGAACCGGCTAATCTTTCTGTATCGCCGCCTGTTACTATTTGCGCAGGTGATCGTACACGCTTGTGGGTAAAAGGCAATACCAACCAGTTTTTATGGTCTAATGCAAGTTCGCTGAGCAATGCACAAAGCCCCACTCCTGTTGCTTCGCCATTGGTTACAACCAGCTATGTGGTAAAAGGATTTAGCAACAATGTTTGCCCGGACGAAACGGATTCGGTGTTGGTTACTGTTGTACAAATGCCAACAGTGGATCTGGGACCTGATATAACTACACCAGCCGGCACAGCTATAACGCTGCAACCCACTATTACAGGCAATATATCTTCTTATAACTGGTATCCTGCCACAGGGCTAAGTTGTAGTGACTGCGCCAAGCCAAATTTTACAGCCAATGCAAATACAGCTTATACTTTGACTGTAAGCACAAAGGAAGGGTGTAAAGCTGCTGATAATATTAATATCTATGTATTGTGTAATAAAAGCAGTGTGTTTATTCCTGACGCATTTACGCCTAATGGAGATGGCAAGAATGATGTGTTTTATATTATGGGGTATGGGATACAATCTATTAAAAACTTTTCTGTCTTTGACCGCTGGGGTAAAATGGTTTTTCATAAACAAAACTGCAATGCAAACGATCGTAATGCCGGGTGGAATGGATTGGTAGACGGCAGGCACGTTTCTCAATCCACCACGTTTGTGTACACGGCCGAGGTTATTTGTGCGGAAGGCAAAAGTGTATTCTTCAAAGGCACGGTGGTGTTGATACGATAGGGATTATACATCTATTCATAAAAAAGGCCGGATCAGGTTGATCCGGCCTTTTCTTATAATTCAAGTAGTATTAATCATTACAATTCTTACAAATACCACTCACCACAACATCCGTTTGGGTAGATCTGAAGCCTTCAGGTAATTGCACCTGTGGTATGCTGATGTTATTTAAGCAATACGTAGTGCCACATTCATCGCACATAAAATGCACGTGGTTGTCATGGTGATGTCCTGCCTGGCAGGCATCTTTGCACAGTGCATATTTTACAGAATTATCTATTGTTGGTATAGTATGTATAATTCCCTTTTCTACAAACGTTTGTAGTGTGCGATAGATTGTTACACGATCAAATAAAGTACCGGATTGTTTTTCTATATCTGCATGCGCCAGTGCGCCACTTGTATGTTGAAACATCTCCAATATTTTACGCCTGCTATCAGTTACGCTCAATTGGTTTTTCTTCAGTATCTCGTTTATATTTTCAATCATAAAAACCTCCTTTTGTTATGGGTTTGAACCAAACATATTATTAGAGAACCCGCTCTTTCCTTGTTTTTCTTTTAGCAATGATTTTACCGTTTCTTTCAACCTGTTCAGATCATTTTCTTTTAGTCCGTCGTATATCTCCCCTCTCACCTGCCCTTGTTTATCTACCACCGCAAAAAACTGCGTATGGATAAACTGGTCACTTATATTTTTTACACTGTTTTTAGGATCATCCAACAGGTAGCTAATTCTTGCTGCGCTATAAAGACTGTCTTTTCTTCCCGTCAGGAAAACCCATTTCTTATTATCTACTTTCAATGAGTCTGAATAATGTTTCAATACAGGAACAGAATCTGTTTCCGGGTCACAGGTATGCGATACTATCTGAAAATCCGGCTCATCTTTAAATTCCTCATATACCTTCTTCATGTTTGTGTTTAGCTTAGGGCAAATGCCTTTACATGTTGTAAAGAAGTATTCCACCACGGTCACTTTACCATCCATATTGTGTTCTGTAAAGTTTACCCCATCCTGGTTGGTGAATGAAAAGGGCTTTACATAACTGATAATGGGCGATTTCTTTTTCCAGTTGTCCGTTCCCCTAAATGCAAAAAAGAGAAATCCGCCAGTTAACACAATGAAAAACAATACATAGCCTATCAGTTTTTTGCTCATACCTGTATAATTTTGCCGTGTCAAAGTTACGATAGTCGAAGGGGATTTAGTGGTTTAACAATTTTGCTTAACTTTTATTTTGCAACAAAGTTGCAAACTCATATTTTTGTGGTCTTAATGTGATGATACTATGGGGTTCAAGATTAATTGGGATGCATTGGGTATTACAGCTTCAGTTGCCTGCGCTATACATTGTGCCTTGCTGCCACTATTTTTAAGCAGCTTGCCAATCTTCGGAGTTGAATTGATTCACAATGACTTCTTTGAATATTTTATGATCTTTCTTGCCTTTGCTATTGGAGCGTATGCGCTATATCATGGCTGGAAGAGGCATCATCATAGCTGGGTTCCTTTCCTGACTTTTACTGTGGGTATTCTTTGCCTTGTAGGCAAGCAGATCTGGCATAGCTGGCAGTTGGTTCTTTTAATTCCTGCAGTTATCCTGATCGTTTCAGGCCATTATATCAACTATCGTCTTTGCAGAAAAGCAGCCCATTGCCACGAGCATGATTGTGCGCACGATTAGAAATCGAAAGACTCGATTGCATCGAGGTTTATCAATTTTTCATTTACTTTATCCAGTACAGCTTCTTTTCCAAATACATCGTAGATACAGGTAATACTGGTTACATTTCTTGCTTCTTTACGTTTTCTGAACTCCAGGCAGTTTTCTTTAAAAAATAGTTCCAGGTCTTTTAGCGTGAAGTGCATTGACTGAAAGGTTATGCGGTATGTCCTTTTTTGATGTATCCTGCCTATCCACGCTTGCACGTATTCTAAAATAGATAAGATAACGAGGGAGATCACCAGCGAAATAACACCCAGGGTATATTCGCCCCCACCCACTGTAACGCCAATAGCGGCCCCCATCCAGATGGTAGCTGCCGTAGTAAGTCCCGCTACATTAAATCCCTCTTTGTAAATAACACCCGCACCCAAAAAACCGATGCCTGTTACAATATTAGAAGCCATCCTATCCGCATTCTGATAAAAAGATATATGCTTGGACATAAGGGTAAATAATGTGGCGCCGACACAGATCAATGCTATTGTTCTGAGCCCGGCAGCCTTACTTTTATACTCGCGCTCAAAGCCGAGAATACTACCCAATAAAAGAGAAATTAAAAGGCTGGTGAGATCTTCTGTATTCATGGTAGCATGTATGTTTAAAACATTAAAACTAGTTTATTTTAGCGACTCCTTTTTCGGATTCTATTCCCTATTTTCGGTATATAAACCCTTACGCCCATGAATAGGCTTTTACTCATATTTATCCTCGCTATCTGTTATACCCGTTCTTCTGCACAAGCAGATAGTACTGTTGTGTACCTGCACCAGAGCGGCCGTATTACTACTGCTGACAGTAGCTATTACTATCTCGTGTTTAAAAAAACAGATAGTTCCTGGTACGGAAAGACGTACTATAAAAAAAGACAGACATTATACACAGAAGGAAATTACTTAGACGTTTTTCCTAACAGGCAAAACGGGTCTTTCAATTATTACGCGATTAATGGTTTACTGGAGCAAAATATTATTTATGCAGATGGCCAACGCATGGAGATGACCTGGTATTACCCAAACGGAAATAAAAAAGCCTGGGTCTCTTTAAGAAAAGGGACCGACAATCCACAACAAAAAGCCTGGCGTGAAAACGGCAGTGTAAATCCGAATTACACTGTATATAGAGAGGTAAGTTTTGATGGTGGCAAAGCAGCGTGGTTAAAATATCTCTCAAAAAATTTACGGGCAGATGTTGCTACCCGTTCCGGGATGAGTAAGGGTGTGTACACTGTAGTAGTAGATTTTGCAATACTACCGCATGGCGGCGTTGCGCAGGTAACTCCTGTTGCTTATCCTGAAAATTGTAATGCCTGTGTTGTAGAAGCGATACGCATTGTACAGTCTTCACCTTACTGGCAACCGGCTATACTGAACAATGAAGCAATAATGACACACCAGCGCCAAAAAATCTCATTCGTAGTAGAATAAGTATATTATACTATAGTTCTAAAAACTAACATTTATGAAATGGCTCAGCCTGCTTGTTGTTGCAAGCGGAATATGTTTCAACAGTACGGCACAAACAGATAGTACTGTTGTTTATTATAATAAAGAGGGAAAAAGCACAACAGCCGATAGTGCATTTATTTATACCGTTTTTAAAAAAGCAGGAAATCTCTGGCAGGGAAAAACATTTTATAGTAAAACGAATATACTTCAATCAGAAGGTGCTTATGCTGATATGAACTCCGAAAAGCCGGTCGGCTCTTTCAGGAATTATTCCAAATCCGGCGTACTTGAAAACATTGCCGTATATGAAGATGGAAAGCAACGGGAGATTACGTGGTTTTATAAAAATGGCAATAAAAGATCGCATGCGACTTTTGATGACAAGGGTATAACAAAAGAACAAACCGGCTGGGATGAAGCCGGCAATGAGATTAAAGGTTTTATTGTACGGCAGCCCGGACGTTTTCGTGGTGGCGACGACTCCTGGAGAAGATATCTTGAAAAAAAACTGGATAGAACCATTCCTATAAAAGAAGGTTTGCCAGCAGGCAAATACACTGTAATTGTAAGTTTTATTGTTTTGGAAGATGGTAGCCTGAGCAATGTAAAAGCAGCTCAATATCCAAAGGATTGCAGGGCTTGTGCAAACGAAGCTGTCAGAGTAATTTTTGATGGCCCTAAATGGGAACCTGCTATTCAAAATAACATACCTGTAAAGTATAGTTTAAAACAAGGTGTTACGTTTGTGGTTGCTGATAAATAAAAGCAGAGAGGCCGTGAAGATTTTCACGGCCTCTTTGCTTCTGCACAATCTCTTATGAATTGCGTGTCAATACCTGGTATGTATATGTGAATTTTGTCTTCTCTCCTTGTTTCACTTTTATTTCAAATTTTAAGTTTGTTGCAGGGTTTGTATCATTTTTTATAATACGGGATGAGCTTTGATATTTTATACTTGCTGCCTGTATTTTACCGGCAATGTTTTTACTGATGTGCAGCTCTATCTCTTTTGCTTTGCTGTTTACAACAGTTACTTCCCCTTGCATAGTTACCATATTATAGGTATAGCCATCTTTCTTTTTTATGTCTTTTGATGTAGCAATGATCTTTTCTTTTTCTTCCACTCTTACATCAGGTGCTTCCGTTAGCTGTATACAGCTTGTAAGGCCTTTTCCTGTGTACTTGATCATGTCTTGTGCCAGCGGGGTTTGAGAAGGTCCTGTAGTAATCATTACCGGGCCTGTGGTAAATGGAGACTGTGTATCATTTTTCAACTCTATGGTATGGTAGACATTACAATATTGTGTGTTGAATGAATAATCGTTATCGCTATTTGCATTATCATCATCACTATTATAAACGGCAGCATTCGATGCAGGTAAACTACACTCGTAAAAGTGTTTTATTTTAATGGTCGTATTCAGTAGTTGATAGTGCGCACGGGCGCCATTTTCCAGCGATACATTTTTTAGATTGTAGAAATGCAGGTCTTCTGATGGTTGTGCATCTACATTTTCCATTGGTGGTGCTGCGGCCTCTTCGTCTTTAACAGCTTCGCTTGCTCTATACCTGTATTGCTGCGAAGAAACTATTGCGTTAGATAAATAACCAGCGCTGTAATCATCTGAGCGAACCAGTTTTTCCACAAACGAAGTAAGTGTTGCCGGCGCATTTGCAAATTTGAAATTAGGCACACCTACTACAAAGTTTATCTCTGTGTTTACTATATCCTCCGCATTATTGGATACCTCTGCCTGCAGCTTCAACCGGGCTTCTGTATCCGACAATAACTCCAATGCGTACACAGGAGCCCATGATATACCATTTTCCAAATACATCATGTTTAATTTTTGTTCTCCTCCCTGCGTAAAAAATATTTTAATAACCGGTTTCTTTTTTTCCTGTGTTGTTATGAGTGTTTGTGTTGGTTTATCTGCAAACTCAATTGTTCTTACATCGTTGGGATTAATTGTTACCCATTTCCCACTTGTTTTTATTAATACGGTACGGGTAAAGGATGGGAAGAATTTTGAAGATTGGTTTGCTCCGTCATCAGAAGGAGCAGCTCCTTTAGGTTTAGTCGTTTCAGAAAAAGAAAAGTCTTCTACCACACCAGTATAGGTTGTGTTGTTGTTCGTTGTAATGGTTATTTGTTTCCCCTTGTTTGCGTACAATATTTCGCCGAAGGTTGTTGCTTTAGATTCTGTCGACTCGGTTACCGTATCTTGTTTACTCACCACTTTCATAATGTCCGATTGTAGCCCCGAAAACCATAGCGTTCCATATAGTGCATCCGGTATTTCTTTCATTACATACACTTTATCGTTTGTACTTACTGTTCCTTCTTTTACTACAAACGATTTTCCATTTTTAAATATCGATATGGATTTTACATTTAGTTTTTGTTGTGCCTGTACTTGTAACATTGCACAACTTCCGGCTAGCAGGGCAGCAATAATCTTATTCATATTACTATTTTGTTTTTAAGATGTTTCTGTCATTGCATTTACATACAATGAGGTGTACAAATTATTTCAAACACTTTATTTCCTTCCTGTTTTAACAAGTTGTTAGAAACAAAAAAGCCAGATGCGAATAATGCATCTGGCTTTTAATATAGTAAACTATCCGGTTTTATCCATTCATGCTTGCAAGGAACTCTTCATTGTTTTTCGTTCCGCGCATGCGTTTCAGCAATTCGCTCATTGCTTCTTCCGTATTCATATCATTGATGTATAAACGCAGGATATTCATTCTCTGTAATACATCTCTGTCCAGCAACAGGTCGTCACGACGAGTAGAAGATGCCACCAGATCTATTGCAGGGAAGATACGCTTGTTTCCAAGTCTTCTGTCAAGTTGCAATTCCATGTTACCCGTACCTTTGAATTCTTCAAAGATCACCTCATCCATTTTAGAACCTGTTTCGATCAGTGCAGTTGCAAGAATAGTCAATGATCCGCCATGTTCTATTTTACGTGCAGCACCAAAGAATTGTTTTGGTTTCTGCATTGCGTTTGCTTCCACACCACCGGATAATACTTTACCGGATGCAGGAGCTACTGTATTGTGCGCACGTGCAAGACGTGTGATAGAATCTAACAGGATCACAACATCATGACCACATTCCACCAGGCGTTTTGCTTTTTGCAAAGCGATCGTTGAAACTTTTACGTGTTTCTCTGCCGGCTCATCAAATGTAGATGCAATCACTTCTGCCTTTACGCTTCTTTCCATATCTGTCACCTCTTCCGGACGTTCGTCGATCAATACGACCATGAGATAACATTCCGGGTGGTTTTGCGCAATTGCATTTGCCACTTCTTTCAGCAACATTGTTTTACCTACTTTAGGTTGCGCTACGATCAATCCACGCTGACCTTTACCTATTGGTGTAAAGAGGTCCATAATACGTGTACTGTAGTTAGACGGCGTTGTAAAGAGGTTCAGTTTCTCGTATGGGAACAATGGTGTAAGGTAATCGAATGGTACGCGGTCACGTACTTCATCCGGGCTTTTACCATTGATGGTTTCTACTTTTAATAATGCAAAATATTTCTCTCCTTCTTTCGGCGGACGAACAGCGCCACATACCGTGTCACCAGTTTTAAGACCGAACAGTTTTATCTGTGATGGAGATACATACACATCATCCGGAGAAGACAAATAATTATAATCAGATGAGCGAAGGAAACCATAACCATCCGGCATCATTTCTAATACGCCTTCCGATTGAATGATACCATCAAACTCTATATTAAATGCTGGTTCTTTCTTTGTGTATTGCTGACGTGTTGGTGTAGGAACAATATCATCTATAGGATCTGATAGTTCTGCAAGCATCGCTGATAATTCAGGTGATGTGATCAATGGCCCATCATCAGCATAAAGCGGGTCTTTGTATTCTTCGGTAGATTCTTCCGAAGGAGACTCGGAGCCGTTTTCTTGTTTGTGTTCCTGGTCTTGTGTTTTTGTTTTTCTTGGTGCTCTTTGTTTTTTTGCAGCATCTGCAGGAGGAGGGGTAACGGGTTCAGCTTTTGGCGCTTCAGTCATCACTTCTGCTTCTTCTGTGGTGTTCGTCGTATTAGCTTTTACGATTCGTTTACGTTTTCCTTTTTCAGGTGCAGTTTCTTTTTTTTCGCTTGCCATAACAGCTTGTTTGTCTAGTATCTTATAAATAAGTTCCTGTTTGTTTAATTTTTTGGCGCCTGCTATGTTTAGTTGCTCCGCAATATCCAGCAACTCAGGAACTAACATATCATTCAATTGCAAAATGTCGTACATAAAGTGGGTCTAAAAAGAGATGAAGATTTTATGCTTTAGCTTTAAAAATCCGGTCTTAATTGAAGAAAAAATTCGATTGATTAATAGAAAACAGGTGTGCTGAGAGGTAATGGGCGTAGAACATATCAGCTTGTTTCCATTGCAATGTTACAGTAAAATGTTCAAAAACAAAATAAAAAATTATTGTTCGTTTGGTTTTAACCAAATTTTTTCGTTATCCGAATTCCCTCATTTTCACCAACTTTTTTCTCAAAAACCTTTTGATATACAGGCAAATCATGCAATCGGTATAGCTTTTACAAAATTCCTGCCTAAATATTATAATGTTCTGCAAACAGTGTAATAGAGAGCCTCTTCTTGGGTTATCTTTGCCCACCGTTAAAATTTGGACAGAGAGCTGTCTGTCATCTTTTGACAATGCTTTTTAAAAACCAATTTCAAACTGATCATCATGTTTAACAAGAGGGTTAAAATCAAAAAGCTTCTAGCAACAGAAGCAACAGGACAGGAAGTAATTGTAATGGGATGGGTACGTACATTCCGTAACAACCAGTTTATAGCTTTGAATGATGGCAGTACGAATAATAATATCCAGGTAGTAATAGAACTGGGACAACTGGATGACGCGACACTGAAACGTATTACAACTGGTGCTTCTCTTAAAGTTACAGGTACCTTGATAGAAAGCCTTGGTAAAGGACAGAAGGTAGAAGTAAAAGCTGGTACAGTAGAGATCTTGGGAGATTGCGATCCTGAGAAGTACCCGCTGCAATTAAAGAACAGGCCAAGCCTGGAATATTTAAGAGAGATCGCTCACCTGCGTTTTCGTACCAATACATTCGGAGCAGTGTTCCGCGTACGTCATTCGCTGGCACATGCAGTGCATAAATTTTTCCATGAGAAAGGCTTTGTATATCTGCATACGCCGATCATTACAGCAAGCGATGCAGAAGGCGCTGGCGAAATGTTCCGTGTTACTACGTTATCTATGGACAATCCTCCACGTAACACAGACGGCAGTATCGATTTCAAAGAAGATTTCTTTGGTAAAAGCACGAACCTTACCGTTAGCGGTCAATTGGAAGGCGAGTTGGGTGCAACTGCATTAGGCGAGATCTATACATTCGGACCTACTTTCCGTGCAGAGAATTCAAATACAACACGCCACCTTGCAGAGTTCTGGATGATAGAACCGGAAATGGCTTTCTCCGACCTGGAAGACAATATGAATCTTGCTGAAGAGTTCATACAGTATATCATTCGTTTTGCTATGGATAATAACCGCGAGGACCTGGAGTTTCTTGCACAACGTTTAGTAGAAGAAGAGAAAGCTTTGCCACAGGATAAGCGTAGCGAATTTGGCCTGATAGAAAAATTGGAGTTTGTACTGAACAATGGCTTTGAAAGAATTACTTATACAGAGGCAATCGATATTTTGCTGAACAGCCCCGCATATAAGAAAAAGAAATTCCAGTACGAAGTAAAATGGGGCATAGATCTGCAAAGTGAACATGAACGTTACCTGGTAGAGAAACATTTTAAAAAACCTGTTATTGTTACCAACTATCCTAAAGACATCAAAGCCTTTTACATGCGTCAGAATGATGATGGTAAAACAGTAGCGGCAATGGATATTCTGGCACCGGGTATTGGCGAGATCGTTGGCGGCTCTCAGCGTGAGGAAAGACTGGAAAGACTGGAACAGCGTATGCGCGAAATGCACATCCCTGTTGAAGAAATGAACTGGTTCCTCGATACGCGCCGCTTTGGTTCTGTGCCACACGCTGGCTTTGGCTTAGGCTTCGAGCGTATTGTGCTATTTGTTACAGGTATGACGAATATTCGCGATGTAATACCTTTTGCAAGAACACCGAAGAACTGCGAATTCTAATTTGATGAACATAAATTGAAAAGGAGATTTTAAAATCTCCTTTTTTTAAATCCATATATGAACAACGAAATACGTATTAATCAACTGAAATCTTCTTTAGAAGAAGACCGTGCCATACTGATCAATCATCCACTTTATTTATCCCTGCAAAACATAGATCAGATTAAAGTATTTACTTCTCACCATGTATTTGCTGTGTGGGATTTTATGAGCCTGCTAAAATCACTTCAACAAAAACTTACTTGCGTAAAAACACCATGGGTTCCTGCAGGCGATGCAAACAGCAGATACCTGATCAATGAAATTGTTTTAGGCGAAGAAACAGATGTAGACGCAAATGGTATCCGTATGAGCCATTTTGAATTGTACTTAAAAGCTATGACAGAAATGGGTAGTGATGTTTCGGCAATGGAGCAGTTAATCACACTTATTGTGAACAACGTTCCTGTAGGTGAAGCAATGGCGAAATTACAATTACCTCAACCTGTGCAGGATTTTGTAAACCATACATTTTATGTAATTGAACAGTTACCGGTACATGTGCAGGCGGCAGTATTTACTTTCGGACGGGAAGATCTTATTCCTGGTATGTTTATCAGCATTGTCCAAAAATTGGCTACATCACATCCTGAAAAACTGGCGACGTTTAAATATTATCTTGAAAGACACATTGAAGTAGACGGAGATCATCATAGCCACTTAGGAATGGATATGGTTTCTGTGCTATGTGGTGAAGATGATAATAAATGGCAGGAAGCAACAAATGCAGCAAAGCAAGCGCTTCAATACAGGAAATTATTATGGGATGGGATACATCAACAGTTAGCGTAACAGTTTAATTTTTAGAATTTTTTAGATTAAATTTTCTTATTTCAATATTGCGCGTATATTTGCAACCCCAAACGGGATGGTGCGGTAGCTCAGTCGGTAGAGCAAAGGACTGAAAATCCTTGTGTCGCCGGTTCGATCCCGGCCCACACCACGAAAAGACTCGGTATATTCCGGGTCTTTTTTCGTTATATCAGTTTTATACAATATGTTGATTACCAATTTGGAATAAGCGCAGCACAAATATGCTGATACCTGTGCCATTTATTACTTTTTGTTCCTGCTCTACAACGTATTTCAATAATCTTTCAACAAAAGGCTTTGCCATCAGGCGTTGCGGTGTCGCCAATATAATCGTGGTGCCTTTGGATAAAAAACGTTCAAAGACTTTTAATAATTGTTCAAATTCCACGGGGTCATAATTCACATCACTCATCAGCAATATATCTGCTGAAAGATTTTCTGGTAAATGATGCCAGTTCAGCAAACTGCATTGCACATTCGAATAATCATTCTTTATCCGTGACATTTCCATCACATCTACCGCCTCCTCCAGGTAATCACTTGCATATACACTAAGCGCATACGGTGCCGCCACAAAGGACGGTAATCCCAGACCTGCAGCTAACTCCACTACTCTTTTATTTTTTACATAATCCGTGTTATGGGCTATAAAATCTGCAAGTGCCAGAGCCGATGGCCACAATTTTGCCCAATAAGGAAAATCTGCCTTGGGATTTTCTTGTTTCTCCTTATAATATGCCTGTTGCACATATTTTTCTTCCGGCACATATAACAGTAATGACTGTCCATTGTAATTAAATTCCCTTAAAGCTATATGTTCATTCATTTCCAGCCGGTTTTAAACATTGCTATACCTGGTTTTGTTATAAATAGGTTTTCGCAAAAATTGGATGCTTTCCGCACACCTTTTATTCATTTCTTATAAAAACCATTTATATGAAAAAAGCCATTTTATCTGTTTTCCTTGTCGTGCTATTACTTTCTTGTGGCACGACAACACATATAGAAAATAGTTGGCGGGATCCTTCCGCAAAGGTAGATGCTACTACACTTAATAAATTTCTTGTTGCTGCATTATTAAAGAATGAGGCTACACGTCGCAGCGTAGAAGATCAGATGGCTGCATTGTACCCGGGAAAAGCCGTTCCATCTTACAGCGTTTTTAGCAATAAGGCTTTGGACAAGTCGGACGACGAATATAAAAAACTCTTGCAAAGCAGCGGGTACGATGGTATTGTGATTATGCGACTGGTAAATGTAGAACAGGAAAAACGCTATGTACCCGGCACCTACCCTACTTATTACGGTACATGGTGGGGATACTACCGTTACGCATGGCCTATGTATTATGATCCCGGCTATTATACCACAGATAAAACATATTATGTAGAAGTAAACGTTTATTCAACCAGGAAAGAAGGATTGATCTGGAGTGGTGTTACTTCCACAATGAATCCGACAAGCCGCAGCGATTTGTTTGGCAGTGTTATTAATGCTGTGAGTAAACGCATGAAGAAAGAAGGATTTTTAAAGTAATAAGAGTTCTATCAAATAAAAAACCCGGTGTTTTAAACACCGGGTTTTTTATAATTCACTTATAAATATGCTAGAAAAATTTAGAACGGAAATCTTTTACTTCAGCCGCTCTGCGGATAGCATCCATTGACCTGTAACGGATCTGTGCACGCATATTGTTTTCAATAGCTTTGCGCTGATCGTCAGGTGAAGCAGACATAGATGCTCTTGCGCTGATACCTTCACCTTTTACAGCAAATACACCCGTATTTCCTGCTATTGGTTCAGATACTTTGCCCTGGATATTTTTATTAAATGCTACACCAATTACTTTTGGCTCATTACCTACACCGTTAATAACAGGTGATTGGAATGAAATGCTGTCAGCACGCTGAACAGTTGTACCCGCGCTTTGAGCATATGCCTCCAGTGTATTTCCTTTAAACTTAGCAGCAATGATCTGCTGTGCTTTCTTCTCGTTTTTAAGAATTGGCTCAACCATTGGACGAGCTGCTGCTGCAGACAGTAAACCTGCTTTATTCACAGAATTAATCAATGCTACAACGTAGTGTTCGCCAATTTCTGTTGGTTCAGAAATATCGCCTGTATTGTGTTCAAATATCCATTTGATAAATGTTCTGTTTTCACCAAGACCCGGGATAGAGAAATCATTTTCTCTAAGTTCTGGGGAGAAGATCGGCGCTTTATTTTGCTTAGTAGCAGTTTCTTCAAATTGTTTTTTGCTTCTGCTTGCTGCTGCAAACTGTTGTGATGCACTGCTTGCTGCGCTGATTGTTTCCTGGCTTGCTGCAATTGGTTTAGATAAGTAAGCTACTTTATATGCAGTCTGCCTGTTTTTCTGTTGCAATACTTCTATATAGTGATAACCAGAATATCCACCGCTTTCTACCTTCACTACTTTTTTATCGCCGGCGTTACCATAAAATGCTGTTTCAGCAAATTCTTTTGTTAAGCCACCAAATTGTGAAGAAGGGAATTCATATTCACCTTTAGTTCCTTTGCTGCCATCATCATCAGAATATTTAGCAACCATTGCTTCAAAGCTTGCACCTGCTTTAATAGCATTTGCAATACTGTCGATACGTGCTTTAGCTACACTGTCAGCTAAAACTGGCTGGCCTCTGTCAGCAGTTTTCACCAATATGTGACGAACTTTTACAGAATCCGGCATTTCGCGGCGTCCCACCATTTTAGCAACCACGTAGTTTTGACCATCGAGGTAAGGACCATATACCTGGCCGTCAGCTAATCTTTTCAACGTATCAGCATTTGGCATTTTCATATTTACGCTTGTAACGTAACCATCAAAAAACGGCGCTTCAGAACCTTTCACACCTATGAAAGTTTTCATATCGCTATTTGTAGCCATTTCGCTTTTCAGGGTAGACAATTGGTTGAACACTGCTACAGAGTCCTGTGCGCTTGGCGTTGCATCAAATGTTACATAAGAAACCTGTCTTGTTTCTTCGTCTTGTTTAAAATCATTTGGATGCTTGCTCAGATAAGCAGCAATTTCATCGTCGCTTACTTTTACAGCACTGTCGCTAACGCTTGCGTATGGTACATATACATAAGATATGTTAGCAATACCGTTGTTGTCTGTACTTGTTTTTTCTGCCATCCATTTTGGAACATACACAGCACCAGAGATTAGCTCATTGTATTTCTGGCGAAGTGTCTGATCAATCGTTGGCTGTATGTATGCATTATAAAATAATGATACGTTCGGATTGTCTTTTTGTTTTTTGATCTGGGCAAAATATTGTTTTGCCTGGTCTACATTAAATACACCGGTCGCAGGATCAGTAAACTGCTGTCTTAACCATGCTGGTGGATTATTACCAAACAGGATGTCGTTTAATTCTTTCGCACTAAATGCCAGTCCGAGTTTTTGATACTGTTGTTTTAACACAGTCTCGTCTACCATAAAGTTCCATACACTTGAAATTAGCTGGTCACGTTGCACACCCTGTGCCTGTTGCATCTGTTCTACCAATGCAATTTTTTCGTCCAACTCTTTTTTATCTATACTCTGGCCGTTTACTTTTCCGATAGTGGAAGAATTGCTAAATACATTACCTCTTCTGAATGAAGCATCCTGTACTATAAAGGCAATAAGGGCAAGGGCAATCGCTCCGAAAATAATCCAGGCGGCTTTGTCACGAATTCTTTGAATAACTGACATACTATATTTATAAGTTTACAATAAGGATGGCAAAAATAGGGGAATATAATATTTGAACAAATTGTGGATAACCGCCATTTTCAAAGGTTTTCAGGGTTTTGTAAGTTCTGGTCGATTTTAGGCTTGTTCCGGGTGGGTGTGGAATTCGTGGAACATGTTTTAACACAAATCTGTGAAGAACCCTCATTTTGTGTGGAAAAGCTTACTTTTTTCATCGGCTGGTGTGGAAACTGGTGGAATAATTTGGACAGTTTTTGGAGATTTTCGGAAATCCACATTTATCCCCACTTTTTACTCCCCGTTAATTAACAGTGGATTTCGTGTTAACTAGTGGATGGGTATAAACCAGGTTTAGATTTTCCACTCTTGTGGGAAAGCAGCTCAAATCCATAACAGGACTCAATTTTGCAATGTGGGTTATTTGTGGATTAAGGTGGATAGTGATGATATAATTAACTTTGTACTCTGGGGATAAGTAAGTTATCCTGATTTCCACAGCCCTAATAATAGTAGTGGGTTATATAAATAATTAATTATTAAAGAATATTACGATGGATATGAACATTGTTGAAGCAAGCGCAAATATTGAAAAGAAAGGATTTCTGGATGTGGACGTTGACCCTACGATAGATTTGTTTCATGAGATCGAAAGATTGAAAAAAGAAAAAAATGCAATTGTGTTGGCCCACTATTACCAGGAGCCGGATATACAGGATGTGGCAGATTATATTGGGGATAGCCTGGGCCTTGCGCAAGCGGCTGCAAAAACAGATGCGGACATCATCGTTTTTGCAGGTGTCCATTTCATGGCTGAGACGGCGAAGATTCTTAACCCAAACAAAAAGGTGTTGTTACCGGATCTGAATGCCGGCTGCTCATTGGCTGATAGTGCACCTGCCGGGTTGTTTAAAAAGTTTAAAGAAAAGTATCCTGACCATATTGTGATCTCGTACATAAACTGCACTGCAGAAATAAAAGCGCTGAGCGATATTATCTGCACAAGCAGCAATGCGATCAAGATCATAGAAAGTGTTCCTGAAGACCAGCCGATCATCTTCGCACCGGACAAAAACCTGGGTGCTTACCTAAATAAGATTACGGGGCGAAATATGGTCCTCTGGAACGGCGCCTGCATGGTACATGAGATTTTCAGTTTGGAGAAGATTACGAAGCTTAAAATGCGTAATCCGAACGCTAAATTGATTGCTCACCCGGAATGTGAAGATGCAATCCTCAGAATTGCCGATTTTGTAGGCAGTACTACCCAGTTGTTGAAATATGCAGTTACGGATGCTGCAAACGAGTTTATTGTAGCTACGGAAACAGGCATATTGCACCAAATGCAAAAAGACGCCCCAAATAAGACTTTTATTCCTGCTCCGCCGGATAATGCCTGTGCGTGCAACGATTGCCCGCATATGAAGCTAAATACGCTGGAAAAGCTGTATTTGTGTATGGAGTATGAGATGCCGGAAATAACTATGGAAGAAAACCTTCGTGTAGCTTCTTTAAAACCGATAGAACGGATGCTTGATATTAGTAGAAAAGCAGGCCTTATCGGGGGCTAATTGAGTTTTAACGGAGAATAGAATTTTTCTGACGTCTGTTTAAATTTCTTGTAACATATTTCGATGTAGTAACCAAGCTCCAGATCATTCATCTGGAGCAGTACATCGTACTGCGGCCTGTAGATCTTCATAAACGTTTCCTGCTGCTCCCCTTCCAGGCCCGTAAGCTTTCTTACGAATAATTTAGTGAACCGGTGATTGATGTATTTATCCTGTTCATCCTGTAACAATCTTTGCTGGAGCAGGGCAAGTGAACGATTACGCTTAAAGCGGAACATGTTGATGAATTCGTCAAGGTCTAACCCTACAGTCAGGCTACCGTTTGTATAAGTGGAAGGTGGGTTGGAGCTAAGCGCTATCCCTGGTTTTTTAAAGTTGAAGTATTTTTCATAGTCACGCCTGTTTTGTATAGAGTCCATCGTATAGCTTCTGTTCTTCACCGTTACGCTAGGTAACCAGCGGGAATCTATATGAAGGCCTAATTCAAATGCGGGGGAATTGGCAATAGTATCTGCAGGCATTGGCCTGGTATTTTTGCCCAGGTAAGAAAAATATACCGAATCCTTTTTATTTACCTGCATAGAGAACCTGCCGAGAGAATCTGTAATTGTTCCCTTACCGGCAGTGGTAATAACGGCAACGGCTTCCAAAGGCCTCCTGTTTTCAAAGTCCGTAACTCTTCCTTCTATGGTCGTGGTTTGAGCATTAGCAAGGGAAGGGAAGACAAAGAAAAGTAATATTAAATTATATTTTCTTATAATATGTAAAAACAAGACGATTTGTTTGATGTAATATTACAAAGCCTTTGCAAATAAAAATTGTTAAACTGATAATTGTTTAATTGCTACATGGTTAAATTGTTATTACGAAAATGACAAAAAACATTTTTTTGTTTGAAAGAAAGTTTTTTGCAAAAACAATTAAACAATTAAACAATTAAACAATTAAACAATTAAACAATTAAACAATTAAACAATTAAACAATTAAACTTATCTCCCCATATACACCATCAATATCTGTACATCACTTGGATTAACCCCGCTAATGCGGCTTGCCTGGCCAAGTGTTCTTGGTTTTATTTTTTTGAATTTTTGTAGTGCTTCATTACTGAGTGAAGCCACTTTATCATAGTCGAAAGTTTGTGGGATGATGGCGTCTTCCATCTGGCCCATTTTTGTTACCAGCTCTTGCTCTTTCTCAATATAACGTTCGTACTTAATTTGGATTTCTGCCTGCTCCAGTGATTCCCTGTTTTCATTTTCAAATGTTGTTTTCAATCGCTCAACATTTGATAAAAGAGAAACTAAATCTATTCCGGGCCTGAGTAAAACTTTAGCTGCTTTTTGTTTTTCTGTTAAGGAAGCAGAGCCAATACTTTCGAGATAATGATTTACTTCAGATGGTTCAAAGGAAAATTCAGACAACGCTTTTTTTATTCTTTCTACTGCTTTTCTTTTCTCAATCACACGGTCCATTCTTTCTTGTGAAGCCAGGCCTAACCTGTAACTCATTTCTGTTAATCTAAGGTCAGCATTGTCTTGCCTTAATAGAGTCCTGTATTCTGCGCGACTGGTAAACATACGGTACGGTTCATCCGTTCCTTTACTGATAAGGTCATCTATCAATACACCAATATATGCTTCACTCCTTTTCAGTATAAATGGATCATTATTGAATGCTTTTAAATGGGCATTCATACCGGCCATTATTCCCTGGCAAGCTGCTTCTTCGTAACCAGTGGTTCCATTTATCTGGCCTGCAAAAAATAGGTTGGCTATCTGTTTTGTTTCGAGGGAGTGTGTTAACTGCGTAGGTGGAAAATAATCATACTCTATTGCATAACCTGGTCTGAACATTCTTGCATTTTCAAACCCTGGTATAGAGGTTAAAGCTTTGTGTTGTACGTCTTCCGGTAATGAAGTAGAAAACCCGTTTACATATATTTCTACTGTATTGAAACCTTCCGGCTCTACGAATATCTGGTGACGATCTCTTTCAGCAAAGCGGTTGATCTTATCTTCTATGCTTGGACAATATCTTGGGCCTACACCTTCTATTCTTCCCGTGTACATGGGACTTCTGTCAAAACCGGTTTTAAGAATATCGTGTACTTGTGTATTGGTATAAGTAATGAAGCAGCTTCTTTGCTGGTCTGGTTTTATTTTCTTTGAGTCGAGATAAGAGAAACCTGTTACCTCTTCATCTCCTTTTTGTTCTTCCATTTTAGAATAGTCCAGGCTTCTGCCATCTATACGTGGAGGTGTACCGGTTTTTAAGCGGTCACTTTCGAGGCCTAGTTCTACCAATTGTTCTGTAATACCAGTGGCTGCTTTCTCCGCTACACGCCCTCCACCAAACCGCTTCTCTCCTATATGTATTACACCATTTAGAAATGTACCGCTAGTTACCACTACAGATTTAGATTCTATGGAATGGCCTAATCCCGTAACTACTCCACAAGCCTTACCATTTTTAATAATGATTGATTGTACCATGTCCTGGTAGAAATGAACATTAGGGGTCATCTCTAACTTCTCTCTCCAGGTAGCTGCAAAGAGCATTCTATCATTTTGAGATCTTGGACTCCACATAGCAGGACCTTTACTCCTGTTTAGCATACGGAACTGGATCATACTTTCATCAGTTACGATTCCACTGTACCCACCTAATGCATCTATTTCCCTAACTATTTGTCCTTTAGCTATACCACCCATAGCAGGATTACAACTCATTTGAGCAATAGTCTGCATGTTCATGGTGATCAATAAAACTTTACTACCCATATTGGCAGCAGCAGCAGCAGCTTCACAACCTGCATGCCCTGCTCCAACTACTATAACATCGTACTGAGAAAACATTTATTTATCAATTTGAGCTGCAAAGATAGGACGGAGAAAAGGATAATGCACTTAAGAAAGCATTAGTGTAGGTTTATATAGCCTCTGATGTTCCACGTGGAACGTGAAATATAATGTGACACACATGCGTGTGAAACATAAAAGAAAAGGTTCCACGTGGAACCTTACTTGTTTTTAAAATAGAGTTTAATATACTTTTCTTCCATGGAGCGCATTATTTCAATGTCCTTTTTGGACTTATCCTTATACCCACATAAGTGAAGTGCCCCATGAAATATTACCCGTAATGCTTCCTGTTCAAATGAGGTTTCCAATTGAAGACTATTATCCTTTATTCTATCTGTGCTTATATAGACTTCTGAGGTAGTTGCGTCACTCTCACTTAGGTCAAAAGTGATGATGTCTGTATAATAATCATGCTGTAAAAAGTCTTTATTAATCTGCAAGAGGTACTCATCTGAGCAGAAGACATAGTTAATAGCTTCCAGCTTCTTCCCTTCCTTCTTAAATATGGATGGGATAAATGCCTTTAGTTTGGTTTTATTTGCCAGGTTTAGCTTCCTGTCAGCGTAGTTAAATGATACCTTGTTCACTGTTAAATGTTTTACGGTTCCAAAATTCGTAATAAATATCGGGGGCTTATAGGTATTTTTGCAAATATTTATTGTGTATGAAGCGCTTATCAGAGATCGGCATAGGTAAAATAGTAGTAATTAAGTCTTTTGAAAGTGATGATCTTTTCATCAAACTAATGGAAATGGGTTGCGTACCTGGTGAAAAAGTACGTGTGGAACAGGTAGCTCCCTTGGGAGATCCTATCTCTATTACCGTTGCAGGATACAATCTTAGCCTTAGATTGAATGAAGCTTCTCATATATTCGTAGAAGAGGTTATCTAAATATAAAGCTCACATGAATATCGGACTCTACTTCGGCTCCTTCAATCCTATCCATATCGGGCACCTGATCATTGCTAACCACGTGGTTGAACATACCTCCCTTGAGCAGGTTTGGTTTGTGGTAACACCGCAAAATCCATTCAAACCATCTAATGTACTTCTGAATGAATATAACCGCCTGCACCTGGTAAATGTTGCAATTGAAGGAAATGAAAAGCTTCGATCATCCGATGTAGAGTTTAAATTACCCCGTCCTTCTTATACAATTGATACACTTACCTACCTCACAGAGAAATACCCAACGCATAATTTCTCTATAATAATGGGTTCTGATAGCTTCCAAAATTTGCCAAAATGGAAGAATTACGAGCTCTTGGCTCGCGATTATACGTTTATAGTGTACCAAAGACCGGGATTTATTGTTCCTAACGATCTGGCCGGTATCAATTATAGCATTGTAAGTGCGCCTTTACTGGACATTTCCGCAACAGGTATCAGGAAGACTATAAAGGAAGGAAAATCAATTCGTTATATTGTACCAGATGCAGTAAGGGCTGAAATAGAGAATAACGGATACTACAAATAGCTTTAAACAAGCCATCCGACAGCAAGACATCCCAATACAATCAACGGAGGACGTATTTTAGTAAAGGTTAATAAGCAAAAAGTAGTACCTATAACCAGTATGTTTATAAAATGATCAGTGGAGCCATCCGTAATATCCAGGGAAATATTCTTCATAAGGAAAAAGGTTGCACCTGCCATAATACCGACTACAGCAGCATTAATACCTTCCAGGGCGCGATAGATAACTGCATACCTCTTCAGATTATTCCAAACGGGAAAGAAAAATAAGACTAATAAAGCACTGGGCAGGAATAAAGCCACCATACCTATAACACATCCCAGCAGTTGCATTTCAGCCCCTCTTTGCCTCAATAGCATACCTCCGGTGTAAGAACCAATGGAAAAAACAGGGCCAGGTATAGCACGGACAATGCCTGAACCTGTCAGAAATTCGCTCTGCGTCATTCGTAAAGCACGCGGATTGGCCTTTTCCGTACGCTCCGTAGTTGGGTGATATACATATTGGTCAATCATCATGGGCATTAATACATCTCCCCCACCAAATACGAGGCTTCCGAAACGGTAAAAGTTCTCGAATAAATTGAATACAGCTCTATTCTTCCATTCATTTTTACGGGCAGTTTCACTGAAAAAACCTGCTAATAAGAATAAGCCAAGAAATATGACAATGTTCCCCCAGTTTATCTTTTTAGGAGGAATACCCTTTTGAGGAATACGTTTATCACTAAAGTTGGTAATAATACCAGACAGGATGATCACTCCGGGGAAAAGCCAGGGTGTTTTAAAAAGAAAATAAGTCAATAAAGTAGAACTAACCATAATAATCCTTGTGATAGGATTATGTACCGATATTTTGAATAACCTGTACGCCGAAAAAGCAATGAAACCAACAGCCAATGGCTGAATGAACCGCAGCGCCTTAAAATTGATGTCACGCTCATCCAGGTAATTCATTAAAAAAGAAAGCCCGCCCATAATAGTACAGGCAGGCAGAATCCATATCAGTAAGGTGAGTATGGCCAGAGGAATACCACCTCTTTTATAGCCGATAAGTGTAAGTGTTTGTGTAGAAGAAGCACCAGGAAGCATCTGGCAAAAAGCATTATACTCCATCAGTTCTTCTTCCGTTACATCTTTCCTTTGGGCAACAAAGGTCTTTAGCATCATACCAAAATGCCCTTGTGGTCCTCCAAAAGCTGTGAGACTATGAAGAAAAACTGCTTTGAGGAAAGATATATGCCGTATTAATACCAATGTTACTAGACGAAAAGGTTGAGATTAGAAATAGTTTATAGCAAATTACTTCTTTAAACCTATTTCTCTCAATCTTTCATCCAGGTACGCTCCTGCTGTTGTGTCTTCGTAATGTTTTGGATGAGTTGCATCTATACAGCTTTCCAGGCAAGTCAGATCCATTTCGCTACGCGGATGCATAAAGAACGGCATAGAGAAACGGCTCGTATGCCATAGATCTCTTGAAGGATTTACAACACGGTGCGTTGTACTTCTTAGTTTATTATTAGTAAGGCGCTGCAACATGTCACCTACATTCACCACTATCTGGTCAGGTAAAGAGGTAACATTTACCCACTCCCCTTGCTTCGTCAATATTTGTAAGCCATCTGCAGAAGCGCCCACCAACAAAGTGATCAGGTTAATATCCTCATGCTGTTCTGCACGTATAGCGCTCTTTGGTTCCTGTGTTATTGGCGGATAGTGAATGCAACGCAGAATGGAATTACCATTCTTTAAGTGTGGGCCAAAATAATTTTCATCCAGGTTTAGATACAGCGCAATTGCCTGTAATAAAGCAGAACCACTTTTTTCAAAATGGCGGTATGCCTGGAAAAGTGTTGGATTGAATTCTTTTATTTCAGTAACACCCACATTATCAGGGTATTCTGCTTTTATAGGATCATTGTCTTCCACAGTTTGTCCATATTGGAAAAACTCTTTCAGATCTGGTGCTTCGCTACCTTTTGCATGTTCTCTGCCAAAACTTGTATAACCACGCTGGCCTGCAAGGCCCGGAACTTCAAAATCCAGTTTTTTATCTAACGGTAAAGAAAAGAATTGTTGAACATATTCATATAATTCCGCGATCAACTTATCCGGAATACCGTGGTTCTTTACTGCTACAAAACCAACCTCTTCGTACGCTTTGCCAAGCTGTTGCACAAAAGCACGCTTTTGCTCTGCTGAACCATGTGTAAATTCTGAAAGATCAACTACAGGAATTGCCATATAGCAAACATTTAAGAGTAATTAATGGAAAGACAACCGCCAAAGTAAAGAAACCTAACGGTAAGTAGGAAAAGTCTGAATAACTTTTAACGTCTTGCAAAAATAGTGAACAACTGAAATTAGATTAATGTAATAACATTATTTTATATAGTTATTTATAGGTTGGTCCACTTTGGTATTATCAAGTAGTATAAAAGTATTTTTGAAAGTGGACCAACCTATAAATAAAAAGTCCCACCAAAAAAGGCAGGACGTTAAATATACATACCCCCAATTGAAAGACTAACTTTTAAAGAAACGGAATGCTTTGATAAAAGTGTCACCGATAAAGGTGTTCAAAACGTAGTTCCCGCTTCCCAGGTCATTCAGGTTTACGCACAGTTCCTGTACGCCTTGCTCAACTTTCTCTATGATGGTTTTTGCCATTCTTCCCTGCACATCCAAAATTTTTACAATCAGGTCTCCTGATTTGGCGGCTGCAACTTCTAAGAAGCTTGCATTATCGTCGTGTAAAAAATGAACAATGCCCTTCTCCATTTCATAAAGATTTAGTGTTTCCCGAATGAATGCACAATAAATTATTCAAATATGATGCCAATGGGACATAAATCGCTGCATTCAACGGGAGAAAAGAAATATTATTATTCTACAGTAGCTAACAATCGTTCATTATAAATTGTTGCGTCTGTCAGTACATAGCGCGTTACATTGGTTATAAGCATTTCATCTAGTATGGATACAACTTGTTTGTATGAAGATTCTACGGAAGGTTTGATGATCACTATTGTTTCTTTTTCATTACCCAGAACATGCTTTACCAAAGCTCTTTTTTCCATGATTACTTTACGTATTCCATTACTGCTGTAATCTGTGAATTGCATGTGTGTACTATCATCCCCATTATAATACCCAACACTATTAGGGCCTAGTACTAACTGGAGCGTGGCTGTTTCACCAGCATGTGGTGGAGGTGTGTCTTTACCGGGATCGGCTGGTAACGCAAGTTTCATTGCTTTAGGTTCCGTTAATACAGCTGTGAAAATAAAAAACGTGATAAGTAAAAACCCAAGATCGACCATAGGTGTCAGGTCAACTTTTGTAGAGCGGGGATGTGCTTTACTTTTTCCTTTGCCTTTATCGGCGGTCATTATTTCTGCCATAGCAATTTGTTTTTCAAAAAGATGCACTGGCAGAATGTTTCCATAAGTACAATAAAAAACACCCGGCATAACCAGGTGTCAATAAGTTTGTCATCAAATGAGGGTTAATTAGCGATGAAGTCTTTCCATCTTTTAAATTCCTTTTTCTCTTTCGATTCGAAGTAGCCAGGAATTTTTTTAACGGCTTGAGCAAAGATTAGAATAAACTTCTTCTGTTGCTTTTTAGGGGTTTTGTGCATGGTAAAATTGGATTTTTTAATAGGATGCACTAATTTAATTATAATTAACAAAAAGTGTTAATATTTTCTATAGAAAAATGTGATTGCCCACAAACAAAAATGAAAAAGCCCCAACTATTTGTTGAGGCCACTTCATTGGTTAAACTTGGAAAGAATTAATTACCGTATTCACATAAAAATTTGATGCGCATTATTTTCAATTGTTCCCAATTATAATCGCTGTCAGCCATTTCTTCTTGTGCTAACTGTAAAGAAGATGTTTCGCAATTCCGGAAATAATCAATGATCTCATCCTGCTCATCTTCATCCAACAGATCATCAATTGCGTAATCGAGATTTAGCTTAGTACCACTCGCTACAATTGTTTCCATCTCCTCCAGCAAAGCATCCAATCGAAGGTCTTTATTGCGGGCAATTGTTTCCAGTGGAATCTTCTTATCTACGTTTTGAATAATGTAGATCTTATTATTCTTTTTGTTTGCCACACTTTTCATTACAAAATCGTCTGGCTTCTCAATATCATTCTCCTCTACGTATTTTGTAATAACCTCTATAAATGGTTTACCGTAACGGATGGCTTTACCCTTACTAACGCCAGAAACTTTTTCCAGCTCTTGCAACGTAGTTGGGTAAAGCGTAGCCATATCCTGCAAAGAAGATTCAAGGAAAATTACAAAAGGCGGAAGCCCTTTCTTCTTTGCTTCTTTCTGGCGAAGGTCTTTTAGCATTTCAAACAACTTCTCATCTGCAGATGAAGAAGAACCGCCACCGGTTTCATTTTCTTCGTCATCTTCATTTGCATCTTCAAACAAGTTGTTCAATACTATTTTGAAAGAGGTAGGTTTTTTAAGGAACTTCTCTCCTTTTGGAGTAAGTTTCAACAAACCATATTCTTCAATGTCTTTACGTAAAATATTTTCCAGTAATAACTGCCTGATAAGACTGTTCCAGAAGTGTTCGTCCTTGTCCTTACCGGTACCGAATACGTCCAAGCCTTCGTGGCGGAACATATTTATCTGTGGTGTCAGTTTACCAGTAAGAACATTGATTACATATTCAGTAGGGAAACGCTCGTCCAAAGCATGAACAGCTTTCAAAACTTTAACCGCTTCTTCCTTCGTTTCTATTTTTTCTTTTGTGCTCTTACAGTTATCACAGTTACCACAATTCTCAACGTTCCAGTCCTCACCAAAATAGTGTAACAGGATCTTGCGGCGACAAACAGAACTTTCCGCGTATGCTACAGTCTCGTTGATCAGTTGTGCACCAACTTCTCTTTCACTTAAAGGCTTATCGCGCATTAAGTGTTCCAGCTTTGCAACGTCCTTGTGGGAATAATATAATAAACAAATACCCTCTAACCCATCACGTCCGGCACGTCCTGTTTCCTGGTAATAATTTTCAATCGATTTAGGAATGTTGAAATGTATTACAAACCTGATATCTGGTTTGTCAATGCCCATACCGAAAGCGATCGTAGCTACAATTACCTGAACATCTTCATTCAGAAACTGGTCTTGCCTGTCTGCTCTCAGTTTCGCATCCAGTCCTGCGTGATAAGCCACAGCTTTTATGCCATTGGCAACCAGGATCTCAGCAAGTTCCTCGGTAGTCTTCCTGTTTAGCGTATAGATAATGCCGCTTTTTCCTTTATGTTGCGTAATAAAGCGGACAATACTTTTAATTGTTTGTTCCTTTTTGATCTTCGGTAAAATCTCGTAGTAGAGATTTGTACGGTTGAATGAAGAAATAAAAACTTCAGCATTACGGAGACCAAGGTTTTTCACAATATCACTCTGCACCTTTGGTGTAGCTGTAGCCGTCAAAGCAATAACGGGGATGTTCGGATTTATTTCATCCATCATTTCACGAAGTCTGCGATATTCCGGTCTGAAATCGTGGCCCCACTCAGAAATACAGTGTGCCTCATCTACAGCGAAGAAAGAAATATTTAAATCGCTGAAAAATTCGAGGTTCTCCTGTTTTGTCAGCGTTTCAGGCGCTACATACAACAACTTTGTCTTACCGCTCAGTAGATCTTCCCTTACTTCCTTCTGTTGGCCTTTTGTCAAAGAAGAATTTAGAAAGTGCGCCACATCGTCGTTCTCACTGTAACCTCTTATCAGGTCCACCTGGTTTTTCATCAACGCTATCAGCGGGCTTACTACAATTGCACAACCCTCCATCAACATTGCCGGTAGTTGATAGCAAAGGCTTTTGCCACCGCCTGTAGGCATGATTACGAATGTATCGTTACCATTTAGTAAACTGTTGATAGCTTTTTCCTGGGTGCCTTTGAACTGTTCAAATCCAAAGTGTGTTTGTAGACCTGCAGTAATATCGAAGTTGTGAGAACCGGTTGCAACACTTTTAGCTGTACTCTTGGTACGCTCTTTTTTGACTTTTGGCTTCCCTTCGTCTGAAGAAGCAGAACGGCCAGATGATTTTCTTGTACTAGTTGCCATTATCTCAATATTTCCAACCCACAGTACGGGTATGTTGATTTTCTATAAAATACTATTTTTTTGTGCAAGCCAATATTAAAATTGATATTACACGGCATTTTAAGCATTATATAGCCTTTTATTTGGGGGTTTTGAAAAGGGAGGCGAAGTTACATAGGATAAGCATATTACTCAACAGTTTAGTGTTAAAGTTTAACTTTGTAAGGAATGGCTAAAAATATATTACAGACAGCGTTAAAAACCATTGAGTTAGAGGCAGAGTCAGTTAGAAATTTGGCTGCCTTTGTGGATGATTCCTTCCAGAAAGTGGTAGAAACCATTCATCAGTCCAAGGGCAGATTGGTGGTAAGCGGCATCGGTAAAAGCGCCATCATTGCGCAAAAAATTGTAGCAACACTTAATTCTACCGGTACACCTGCACTCTTTATGCACGCAGGAGATGCTATACATGGCGATCTTGGCATGATACAGAAAGATGACGTAGTACTTGTGATCAGTAAAAGCGGGGAAAGCCCGGAAATAAAAGTACTAGTGCCATTGCTAAAAGGATTTGGGAATACACTGATTGGTATGGTTGGTAACACTTCCTCCTTTCTTGCAAAAGAATCAAACATGATCCTGAATACTACTGTAAGCCAGGAAGCATGCCCTAATAACCTTGCTCCTACCAGCAGTACGACTGCACAGGTAGTAATGGGTGATACATTAGCTGTATGCCTGATGGAGTTGATTGGCTTTGATGGCAAAGATTTTGCAAAATACCATCCGGGAGGTAATCTTGGAAAACGGTTGTATCTCCGTGTGGAAGATCTGTATAAAAACAATGAAAGACCTTCTGTAACTATTGATGCTACTATGAAGGAAGTAATTGTTGTTATTTCTAAAAGCCGGCTTGGCGCAACAGCGGTTGTAGAACCTGGTGGAAAGGTATTGGGAATAATTACAGATGGCGATGTGCGTAGAATGCTGGAACGGATAGATCAACTAAGTGCAGTAACAGCAAAAGACATGTTTGGTTCCTCACCCAAAACAATACAGTCAGGCTCCCTCGCTATAGAAGCTTTGGAAGCGTTGAAAAAATATGATATCAGCCAACTGATTGTAGTAAATGCAGATAATCAATATGAAGGGATTGTGCATTTACATGATCTTGTTAGGGAAGGTATTATTTAAAATAACTTTATTTATTAATCAGTTCTAACGATTTTTGCGCCCATAATTTATCACATGAATCAGCACCATTACGTAGCAATAATGGCTGGCGGTATCGGAAGCCGTTTTTGGCCTAAGAGCAGAACCAGTTATCCAAAACAGTTTCTTGATATTTTGAATACAGGTAAGACATTAATACAATGGACTTACGACCGTTATGCTGACTTTATTTCTCCAGACAATATTTTTGTGGTTACTTCTGAGGAATACGTTTCTATTGTAAAGGAACAGTTGCCACAATTGAAGCCTGAAAATATAGTTGCGGAACCAAGTAGAAAAAATACCGCTCCTTGTGTTGCATATATTTCTTTCAAGCTTGCACAAATAGATCCGGAAGCATCATTGATCGTTGCACCAAGTGATCACCTGATCCTGGATAACGAAGAGTTTAAAACCGTAACACTAAAAGCACTGGATTTTGCAGATCATCATAAATCATTTGTAACACTTGGTATTAAGCCTACCTACCCTAACACAGGGTACGGCTACATACAACATGAAGATGAACTTTCGGAAAATAATATCTATAAAGTAAAGCTGTTCACTGAAAAGCCGAACCTGGAACTTGCAAAAACATTTATTGCAAGCGGAGACTTTTTATGGAATGCAGGCATTTTTATCTGGAAGATTAAAGAAGTATTGCTGGCATTTGAAAAATATCAGCCGGAAATGTATGAGCTTTTTGCGGTTGAACAGGAAAAGTTCAATACAAAGGAAGAGAAGGCATTGATAGAACGTATTTATCCACAGTGCACCAATATTTCTATTGATTTTGCGATCATGGAAAAAGCAAATAATGTGTACGTAATACCATCTTCATTTGGCTGGAGTGACCTGGGTACATGGAACAGTGCCTATGATAACCTGGAAAAAGATTACCTGGGAAATGCCGTAGCCGGAGAGAATGTGATGGTTATAGATGCGGTGAAATGTATGGTAAGTGCATCGCACGAAAAGTTAGTAGTCTTACAAGGCCTCGACGACTTTATAGTTGTAGATACAGACGACGTATTGCTGATCTGCAAAAAAGATAAAGAACAGGAAATTAAAGAATACGTTGCTGAAGTGAAAAGAAATAAGGGAGATCAATATTTATAAGAAAAATTGCTGGATGGTTAAATTGTTATTGCAAATAGCAATTTAACCATCCAGCAATAAAACAGTTTACTTATGGATTTTGGAAAAGTACCAGAGCAGGAACTGGATCACATAGATTTTACGTTGCCAAAAGAACCAACGTGGAATAAATCCATATTAAAAGGAAAACCCCAACAACACAAAGCATACCTGGGTTGTGCAAAATGGGGAAGAAAGGAGTGGGTAGGAAAAATATACCCGAAAGGAACAAAAGATGCACAATTCCTGGATCATTATGTACATCATTACAATTCAATAGAACTAAACGCCACACACTATAAAATTTATGATGAGGCGGCTATCTCCAAGTGGTCTGACAAAGCAAAGGGCATGGATTTTAAATTCTGCCCCAAAGTACCACAGGTAATCAGTCATTATAGTGGATTTAAAAATGCAGATAATACTACTACCTCTTTTCTTGAAGGCATCTTAGCATTTAAAGATCATCTTGGCCCGGTCTTTTTGCAGGTGAGCGACAAATATTCACCAAAGCAAAAGGAAAACCTGTTTAATTATATGGCATCGTTGCCAAAAGATCTGCAATTCTTCTTTGAAGCAAGACACCCCTCCTGGTTTAGCGATGCAAATGAAATGAATGAACTATTGCATGTGCTCAAAGAAAACAACATTGGTTTTGTAATTACGGACACGGCAGGACGAAGAGACTGCGCACACATGCACCTTACTATTCCCAAAACGTTTATTCGTTATGTAGGTAACAGTTTACATAAGACGGATTATGAAAGAATGAACTATTGGGTAGATAGAATTGATTACTGGTTGAAGAATGGACTGGAAGAATTATATTTTTTCATGCATATGCACGATGAAGCCACCTCTCCAGAATTAACCATAGATCTTGTAGATAAACTAAATGCAAAGACTGATCTCAAACTAAAAAAGCCGCAGTTTGTACAACCCAGCCTTTTTTAGATTTGAAATTTGATATTTAAAATTTGAGATGAGCTATTGCTTGCCTCTGCTTATCTGGATATTCCATATCTATTTAGTGCAACCCCTCTTGTTTATCTATTGAGCGAGATATGGAATACCGGGTGAATAATTTCAAATTTTAAATATCAAATTGATCTAACTCCCTGTCCTGCCACGTATAAGCGACAATAAAAACAAGACGAGGAAAATAAAGAATAAGATTTTAGCTATCTGGGCTGCACCCGCAGCTATGCCAGTAAAGCCAAATATGGCAGCGACGATCGCTATTATTAAGAATGTAACTGTCCAACGTAACATAGTCGTGTTTTTTAGGTAAACAAATGCGTTTCCAAATAAGTTCATAAAATATGCCAGTGATTTGAGAGAATAAAACTGCGCTCATTTGGAGAGCCTTGGCCCGGAATTGTAGAAAAAATACTTATTTATGGTTTTTCTGCTGTTGCGTTCTCCGCAAGAGAAGCGTCATCGGGCATTGTTTTCAGATCTCTGTCGAGTGTATATAAAACATCATCTTTTGCCTTTTCGCCACCAGCAATTTTGATCTTATCCAATAAGTTCAGCGCAAGTGTTTCTTCTTCAACCTGCTCTTTCACAAACCATTGCAAGAAATTCCAGCTTGCCCAGTCTTCTTCTGTAAGGCTCATTTTTACGAGCGTATAAATGGCTTTTGTATTATCTATTTCCTGTTTAAACACTTTTTCAAAACAATCCTGCACACTTGTAGGGTCTGTACCGGGTGCCGGAATAGCGGCTACTTTTACTCTTGCACCACGCTCAAGTATATACTCCAGTATCTTCATCATGTGGTTACGTTCCTCCTGCGCGTGACGAAACAAAAAATTAGCAATGCCATCGTAACCCCTTGCATCTGCCCATGCTCCATAAGATAGATAGATCTGGGAGGCGTGCGCTTCTTTCGTCATCTGATCATTCAGTGCCTGCGCAAGTGACGGAGAGAGTCTATTGGTTTCCATTTTGAATTGGTTTTAATGAGGTAATCACCTACATCCGGTTAAAAAATCATGCCAGCAGAAAGCGTTCTATAAATCGTTTAAAAAATATAGACGAACAATATGTAATCAGTCAAACAGCAAAGCAAGAAGACCTGAAGAAAATGTTTCCCGGGCAGGAAATTTGTACTACACCTCTAAACGCTTACCATGAAACAGATCGTACTTTTTATACTAGGATGTGCAACGGCAGCGGCATGCCACACAATTACACCGAATAGCCAAAGCGGAACTATATCATCCACAGACTCTTCAAAGAATCAAATAGCCGTGGCAGATACCTCGCTTTCGGGTACCTGGTATTTAAAACCAGCATTACCGTCAGACACTATAACAGGAAGGTTTCCAAAAATCAGTTTTACACTTACTGCTCAAACATTTACGGGGTTTACAGGATGCAATAGTATGGCAGGGTCATTTAAAAAAGATGGTTCAGATTTGGTATTTGGGAAAAATATCATTTCTACTAAAATGGCCTGCATTGGATATAATGAAAGAGCATTCCTTGAAAATTTGCTGAAAACAAATAACTATTCTATTGAAGAGGGCATATTGCTGTTGAAATCGGATAATGTTATTTTATCCACCTGGTCCCGGACAATGGATACAAGTAAAATAAGAAAGATGTAATTTTTTTCACAATTGGGGTCAACATTTCAGCCATTCAGGCATTCAACTTAACTTGCGCCTATGCAAGATTATCTGAAGGGACTGAACGAACAGCAGTACGCAGCCGTTACGCATAAAGACGGCCCAATTATGATTGTAGCCGGTGCTGGCAGTGGCAAAACAAAAGTGCTTACCACCCGTATCGCACACCTGATGGCGCTGGGTGTAGACGCGTTCAACATTCTCGCACTTACATTTACCAATAAAGCTGCCGCTGAGATGAAAGAGCGTATCAGCAAAATATTGGGTAATAACGAAGCAAGAAATTTATACGTTGGTACTTTCCATAGTGTATTTGCACGCATTCTCCGCGGAGAAGCACACAGAATAGGTTATCCAAACAGCTTTACCATTTATGACTCGGACGATAGTCGCGGCGTATTAAAAACGGTGATCAATGAATTGAACCTGGATGACAAATTATACAAGCCGAATGTTGTGCATAGTAGAATATCGCAGGCAAAGAATGCATTGGTCGGACCGGCAGAATATGCTATAGATCATTACATACAACAGGAGGATATGCGCAGCAACCGGCCGGCTATTGCGCAGATATACCAGGCATACGCTTCAAGATGTTTTAAAAATGGTGCAATGGATTTTGACGATCTGTTGCTTAAAATGTACGAACTGCTAAATACACAGCCGGATGTATTACACAAATACCAGCATAAATTTAAATACATCCTTATTGATGAGTACCAGGATACGAACCCGGTGCAGTACCAGATTACTAAGTTATTGGCAGCAGCAAATGAAAATATATGTGTGGTAGGTGATGATGCACAAAGTATCTATAGCTTCCGCGGTGCAACAATTGAAAACATCCTGCAATTTCAGAAAGACTATGAAGATGTAAAAGTGGTAAAGCTGGAGCAAAACTATCGCAGCACCAAAAGCATTCTGAATGTAGCTAATGAAGTAATTAAAAACAACAAAGGCCAGATTCCTAAAAATTTGTGGACAGATAATGAAGGCGGAGAAAAGATCCGTCTTGTAAGGACCATGACGGATAACGATGAAGGCCGGTTTGTTGCAGATACCATACAAGAGCAAAAACTGCGAAATCATTATCACAACAAAGATTTTGCAATTCTATACAGAACCAATGCGCAGAGCCGTTCTTATGAAGAAAGCCTTCGCAGAATGGGCATTGCGTATAAAATTTTTGGTGGTCTCAGCTTCTACCAGAGAAAAGAGATCAAAGATTTTATTGCCTACCTCAGGGTTATTGTTAATACACGTGATGAAGAAGCGTTGAAACGCATTATTAACTACCCGGTTCGTGGTATTGGCAAAACAACGATCGAAAGAGCCTTGATTGCTGCAAACGAACAAAACGTAACACTGTGGGAAGTGTTGATGCGCGCGGGCGAGTTTGGTTTCAAATCCGGTACATTGGAGGCGATCAACAATTTCACCACTATGATCCGCTACTTCCAGACATTGCTGAATGACAAAAATGCATCTGATGTAGCAGTACAGGTTGGAAAACACACAGGACTGATAAAGGACCTCTTCAGCGATAAAACAACAGAAGGCCTTGCGCGTTACGAAAACGTACAAGAGTTACTAAACTCCATTAAAGAATGGACGGAAAGCCCGGACACAGAAGATGGTGAAGTAGTAAATAAAAACCTGGCGGTCTATTTGCAACAGATTACTTTACTTACTGATGCTGACAATGAAAAAGAAGATGCAGATGTGGTGAAACTAATGACTATACACGCAGCCAAGGGATTGGAATTTCCTGTTGTGTTTGTAGGTGGTGTGGAAGAAACAATTTTTCCAAGTGCCATGAGTATAAACACGCGTGAAGAACTGGAAGAAGAAAGGCGTCTTTTCTATGTGGCTGTTACCCGAGCTAAAGCAAGACTTTGGCTTACCTATGCCAATGCGCGTTACCGTTTTGGCAATCTTGTTCAGAATGAGCCGAGCCGTTTTTTGGAAGAAATGCCGGAAGATTATATTGACCGCAGTTTTGCAGGTGGCGGCGCACGTAACCAGGGTGGCAACGATAACATGGGCAGTGCATTCCAGCGTATGCAACGTGGCTTTGGCGATTATAACGATGCAGCACAGGCAGAAAAAAGATATGGTGCTCCTCCACAGAAAAAAGTACCATTACTTGGTAAAGATGCTCCGGCATCTAAACCAAGCTATATAAATGCACCGCCTAAACCGGCACAAGTGGCGAACCATACGCCATCGGCTAATTTTACGGCAAGCGATACAAGTAACCTGAAGGTGGGTCAAAAAGTAGAGCACCAGAAATTTGGTTTCGGTGCTGTAATAAAAATGGAAGGAAGTGCGCACAATCCTATAGCTACAGTGCAGTTCGAGCTGAATGGAGAAAAGAAAATAATGCTTAACTACGCCAAACTACGCATAGTAGAATAAGCGCATGTAAAGATAAAATATGAAAACCTTGTACATATTGTACAAGGTTTTTTTATGCCGGTCATTCTTTTTCACCGCTCACATAATACTATTTGAACATCCATGTGTAAAGAAATTACTTTTAGAGACTACTCTGAATAATATGAAATATATCATCCTTGCTGTAATTATTTGCATTGCCCAAAACGCATCTGCACAAACCATTCGCCTTGCTACATACCAATATGCAGAAAATGACAGGATAAAAAACATAACTCCGCTTGCATCTTACCTGGAACAAAAAACCGGGAATACAATTGAAGTGAAAAGCTACCCGGATATTCCCACATTTATTAGTGCCATACAGAAAGGCGAAGTAGACTTAGCGCTGATCAGCACATTCGGCTATTTCTTATTAGATGCATCTTCTGTTAAACACGCTGTGCGCCCCAGGCTTACCTTGAATGTAAATAAAGAGGCAATAAATAACTATAAAACAGCAATCGTCTGCCGGAAAGAAATGCAGCTTTACAAACTGGAAGATGTAAAGTCAAAAGCAAACGCCTTGAGGGCAACATTTGTTGCCCCGGGATCAACATCCGGCAACCTTGTTCCCCGTCTTGCTTATAATGGTCTTGGTCTATCCGATGTAGAAAAAACATTCTTGTCAGTAGGCTACAGCAAAACACATATGGCAGCTCTCCAGCTTGTATTACATGACAGCACAGATATAGCAGCAATGGGATATACAGAATATGAAAAATTGCTGCGCGAAGATTCCGCGTCTGCAAAGCAGTTAAGGCTTCTATGGCTGTCACCGGAAATACCATTAGGCCCCGTTTTATTCAACGACCGCCTTTCTGCCGCACTTCAGCAAAAAATTGTAGCAGCTATGTTGTCTGTTGAAAAAGAAAACAAAGATGCGCTCCTGGCAGTAAAGGCCGGCTGGTCCGAAGCGAAACAAGCAACCTCCTATATAACAATAGACGAAAGTTTTTATAATCCATTCAAATCTATACTGGGCGACAAAAAAGCACTACAATCTATCTTGAATAAGTTTGCTAATTAATTTACCGCTCCTGCTTGCATAAGTGCATATAAGTGCGTAGATTAACTGAAAAGAAACACTATGAAAAAAATCGCACTGATTATTGTGTGCGCAGTGCTGTATTGCACAAGTAACGCCCAAAGCCCCTGCCCGTTCGAAACACTTTTTACGATCAAACCCGGCATGACCAAAACAGAAGTAACAGAGGGAGTCAAAAGGTTGTACCAGCTAGCCCAGATCAAAGATGTGAAAGAGGACTTCCGGCCACCTTATATAAAAGCGGGCACACCTTCTATTGCAAAAGAGGTAATTACCTATCGTATAGACTCCGGTTCTTGTTTTAATGGAAGAAATACTTTTGTACGGTTTGAATTTGCGGACGATAAATTGTATAAAGCATACATCTCTACAAGTTTCAACCAGCAGGAATACGCGGATCTGTTAGCTAACTTTGGCGCCTTGCGCAAAAGCATTCTTCAAAGCTGGAAATATGAGAAAGGAATAAGGATTGATAACAAAGATCTGAAAAGCACCGGCTATACCTATACGAAAACAAAAAGTGTGGAGCTTAAGCCGAATACGGTGACACTGCAGTATGTACAAAATCTTTCGCCTACATCCGCTACACAAAATGCATATACTTTAGAAGTGATCTGGGCAAATCTCGTCGGAACACGACTGGAAGGCTCTGTTTACTAGTGCGGATATTACATAAAATTTATTTAATTAAGACCATAACGAACAGTTATGGTTTTTTATTTTTAATCGACTTTATCTATGTGTAGATAGAAAATAGCAATGCCACCTTATTCTTTTTCCCTGCAATTTTGCAGCTGATTTTTAGAAACAAAAGATCCCGTCGAAAAAAGAAAACAAGATATATGAGCAACAAAGTTTTATCTATCGGAAGCAACTTCCCTGAATTCAAGAAAAAAGCAGTAGTATCTATTGAAAAAGGAAAAGAGTTTATTGAGCTAACTAATGAGTATGCAGCAGCTAAAGGTAAATGGACTGTAATGTTCTGGTGGCCTAAAGATTTTACATTCGTATGTCCTACCGAAATTGCTGAATTCAACAAAAAACACAGTGACTTTGTTGACCGCGACGCAGTACTGATCGGCGCTTCTACAGATTCTGAATTTGTACACGCAGCATGGAGAAGAGACCACGCAGACCTGCGCGATCTGAAATTCCCAATGTTGGCTGATACTTCTAAATCTTTAGCAGAAGAGTTAGGAATACTTGATGCAGAAGAAAAAATCGCATACCGCGCTACATTCATCATCGATCCGCAAGGCATCGTTCGTTGGGTAAGTGTATATGACCTGAATGTAGGCCGTAGCGTACAGGAAGTGATTCGTGTGTTGGACGCATTACAAACAGATGAGTTATGTCCGTGTAACTGGAGCAAAGGTGAAGAGACATTAACTGCACAGTTGAACATGAACTAACAGAAAGGATATAAATAAACCAGTTACCCCCTTAACAACGGCAGGATTTATTCCTGCCGTTTCTTTAAACACCAATTGATAATATATGAGTCAGGAAATACAAAATGAAACATTTGTAAACCTATTGAACGATTTACAGATTAACCATTACCAGCCATCCGCAAATGCACAGGCACTGTTGCTGGTAGACGCACGTTATATAAAAGATCTGAAGATCAACGTTGGTAACGTATTGTCCAACGCACAATATCTTAACCAGAAAGAGTCTTACCTGCTGGCATTAGCCGTAGCGGTAAACGAAAAATTTGACCTGTTGAAAGAGGCCTTTACTGCAAAAGCAAAAGCTGCCGGCGCAACGGATGCAGAGATCGCAGAAGTAATAGCCGCTACCTCCCTGATGAATACAAACAACGTATTCTATCGTTTTCGTCATTTTATGCAGAAAGATTTTTATACCAACCAACCTGCTGGTATAAAAATGAGCATAATGATGAACCCGGTTTTAGGGAAAGAATTTTTTGAATTATTGAGCCTGGTAATTTCATCTATAAACGGCTGTGAAATGTGTGTAACATCTCACGAACAGTCTGTATTACAACACGGTAGCAGTGAGAGCAGAGTGTTTGAAGGCGTAAAACTAGGTGCAATCATCAAAGGCCTTATTACCATTTTGTCTTAATAAGGATACCCTTTTTTTCGATAAACGAAAAAAGGGCCGTGAAAATGTGATGATTTTGAGAATATTGCCAATCTGTTAGCAACCGTCGCCAGCTTTTGCTATTTTTGTAACGTTTAAATAGAAGTAGTATGATTAAAACAGGAAATCCGGTTATCAGCATATATACAGAGATGACGCCAAACCCAGAAACAATGAAGTTTGTTGCCAACAAGCTCCTTTATCCGGGAAAAAGCATTGATTTTGCAGATGAAAGCATGGCTGGTCCATCTCCTTTGGCAAAAGAACTATTTAGCTTTCCCTTTATCAAAAGCGTGTTCATTGCCAGCAATTTTGTTACACTTACAAAAACAAGCGATACGGATGATTGGCAGGATGTGATCCCGACAATTAAACAATTTTTGAAAGACTACCTGGAAAATGGCGGTGTCGTTATTAATGAAGACGAAGTAGCCAAAATTAAACAGGAAGCTACAAATACTGTTACAGCAGATGACGATGATGTTGTAAAACGCATTAAAGAATTGCTGGACAATTATGTAAAACCCGCTGTAGAAATGGATGGTGGCGCTATCCAGTTCAAAAGCTACAACGAGGGTGTTGTAAACCTGATGTTGCAAGGTAGCTGTAGCGGATGCCCTTCATCTATGATCACCCTGAAAGCGGGTATTGAAGGTATGATGAAGCGCATGATCCCAGAGGTGAAAGAAGTTGTGGCAGAAGCAGAATAAACGATTTCAATCTCATTATAAAAGAAAGCCGCTCTATCATAGAGCGGCTTTTTTTGTTACTGGTTGCACGGTTAGCTAATAACCAGCAACCTATTCTTCCTTGTTCATTATTTTCTTCTTCCCATCTTTACGCATAAACCACGAAAACAATCCTGTACTTTTCTTCTTCTTTGCCGGTTTTTCTTCCTCGCCCAAAAGCATGCCCCAGGCGTTTAATGATTGTACCTCGTCAAACAAAACCTTCAGGACAGCGATAATTGGTATGGCCAGAAACATGCCTGGAATTCCCCATAAAGCACTTCCCGCAATTACACCAATGATCGTAACAAGCGCATTCAGTTTTACTTTTGACCCGACAATTTTTGGAAGTAAAATATTGCTGTCGATCAGATGAACGCCGATCAGCATGATCGCGGCACTTAGTACCGTTGCCGGTGTATTTGTCGTTAACGTGATCAACACAGTTAAGATACATGCAGTAAAAATACCCAGGTACGGGATCAGGTTTAGAATAGCAGCAATCACACCTAGTAATAAGGCGTATTTCACTCCCAGGATCAGGAAGCCTGTACAATTAATAACTGCAACAATGATCATCTCTATAAAAAGACCAACTACATAACCTTTTACTACCAGCCTCGTTTTGTGTAATACAGTAAACACTAATTTTTCGTGCTCAGGTTTGAAGCAGGCAACAAAAAACTTAACGATCAGGTTTCTATATAAAAGGAGAAGAAAGGTGTAAATCGGCACCAATACCATTAAGACCAAAGTGGAAGAAACGGTAGAAAAAGTACTGCTTAACAGGGCAGAGGTATTAAGGAAAGCCTCATTCGTTGCAGAGTTTACTACTTCCTGGAATTTGGATGAGCTAATGCGAAATGTTTTAACAGCCCAATCCTGTACGTCCAGTACGCCAGCTTGCAATTGCTTTACTAAAGCCGGCAGGTCATTTTTAAAACTGCTGATCTGGGAAGAAATGAAATAGAAGATAAAGAAAAATAAAGTTGCTGCAAGCAACATAGAGATTAATGCAGCAATACCTTTCGGAACACCTCTTTTTTCAAAATACATACAAGGGCCGATAAGAATAATGGTAAACAAACTGGCAAAAGCCAACGGAATTAAAATATGTTGTCCGACGTATAAAATATAAGTGATCAGTAAAATACTGATAAGAGAGCAGCACAATTTTACATAAAACGGCATGGGCTGATTAGGCATCTGGTGAGTGTTTTAAAATAGGGAATAAAAATCAAGCCAGGGCTAAGATAAGAAAATCGACAGGGATGACTATTGTTATATTTCGTACCCTGCACTTTGTACTTCGTACGTGCTATACTATCTTCACTGCATGAGCGTTACAGAAATAGTAGATAAATTTATCTATGGCCTGCAGCATACAACCCCGATAGAATATATAGCCGTGTTTGCGGGTATAGGCAGTGTATTCTTTTCCAGGGCAGAAAATATTCTCGTTTATCCTGTCGGTATAATAAGCACTATTATATACATATATATAAGCTTTGCGGGAAAACTATATGCAGAAGCCGGTCTTAATATCTATTATACTGTAATGAGCCTCATTGGCTGGTATATGTGGGCAATGCGGAAAAAAACGGGGGAAAAAGTGATACACATTTCTGTAAGTAATAAAAAGGACTGGCGCTCCTCCCTCGCCTTTTTCTTTGGCATGTGGGTTGCGCTCTACTTCATCCTGAAAAAATTTACAGACAGCACTGTGCCTATTGCAGATAGTTTTGCCTCTGCCGCAGCCTATACAGGTATGTTGCTAATGAATAAGAAAAAAATAGAGAACTGGCTGTGGTGGATCGTTACCAATATTGTATCTATTCCTTTATATTTTATAAAAGGATATGTTTTTACCAGCGTACAGTTTGTTATATTACTTATTATGGCAGTTTCAGGATGGATCGTCTGGAACAAAAAGATGAAACAACAGCAAGCCGTCGCATTTGTACCGGTTAAAGAATAGAATGAAGAAGATTGTTATTATAGGGCCCGAATCCACAGGGAAAAGTACACTGTGCGAGCAGTTGGCGCAGCATTATCAAACACAATGGTGTGAAGAATACGCGCGTGAATACCTGTTGCAGCATGGTACAAAGTACTCTTTTGAGGACCTGAAAACAATAGCTGAGGGTCAACTTTCACTGGAAGATAAATATGCCGATGCGGTACAAAAAGCGTTCGCGGAACAGAAAACAAATCTCGCCAAAGAGCCGCTTCTTTTTATTGACACAGATATGTATGTAATGAAAGTGTGGTGTGAGTATGTGTTTGGAAAAAGCCACAATAGCATACTGGAACAAATAGCGGCGAGAAAATACGATCTCTATCTCCTTTGTAATATAGACCTGCCATGGGTGGCAGAAGAGCTGCGCGAATACCCCGATGAGCGACCTCGCCAGGAGTTATATCGCATCTATAAAGATATTATGATCAACCAGCATGTTCCCTGGGTGGAAATAAACGGGATACATGATGAACGGATACAAACAGCAATAAAAGCTGTAGACCGGTTTGTGCGCTGATTTATCGTGAATCGAGAACCGGGAATCGTGAATAAAGTCGCTCGCGACTTCCCTATGTGCCCTATGCTTTCCTTTGCAGAATCAAACTAAACTATTGCACAATAGCCCTAAAACCATTTACGTTTCTTCGACTCTATGTACCTATGTGGTAAAAAACTTCGCTTAGTTCAGTCAATCAATAATCCGTTTTAATATTCTTATCAAAAGGTAACTTCAACTGATCTTTCAGGTTTGCTTCATTTCTTCCCTCCAATACATCCAGTCCATAGTGAAGATCTTGTAGCGGCCTTTTGTAATATGTGCCGAACAGCTTATCCCAATAAGGAAAAATATTTCCATAGTTGGTATCTGTTTCAGGGCGAATGTAATGATGGTGTATGCGATGCATATCTGGTGTAACAATAACCAGGCTTAATGCCCTGTTTAACCATACTGGCATTTTTATGTTTGCGTGATTAAATTGTGAAAGCACAACACTCACACTCTGGTACAACATCACCAACCAGATTGGCGCACCACTTACCCAAACAGCAATGATTGTAAACACTGCACGGAATACACTTTCTCCCGGGTGATGACGGTTGGCGGTCGTCGTATCTACAAAGCGGTCTGCATGATGGATCATATGAAACTTCCACATCCATTTTATTTTATGTTCTATCCAATGCACCGTGTATGCACCTACCAGGTCCAGCAGCATCAATCCTAAAATGAGCGTTAGCCACAAAGGCCCGTTGATCCATTGCAGGATACCAAAATGATGTGCCACGCACCAGTCGCTGCTGAGAACAATCAACAATGCAAATGCAAAATTGATAATGATAGTGGTAAACGTAAAGAAGAAATTAATACCGGCATGTCGCCATTTATTATACCTGAATTGAAATAAAGGAACAGCGCCCTCTATCAACCAAAACAAGGTAATACCCCCTGCGAGAATTAACGCCCGGTGTAAGGAGGGTATATGCGAAAAATATTGGGTTAACGCTTCCATGGCCGCAATCTTAGTTAACCTAATTTACGAAAAATAAGAGTGAATGGTCAATTGTGAAATAAGCAAAAAGCTTTATTAATAGGAGCCAACATGATATATAATTACTTGCCAAAAACACGGCATGTGTAGAATATTTGAATTGAATAAAATTTCTGCGAGCCATCTTCTTCAAAATAAAAAAGCGCCCCGAAAGGCGCTATATATTTTTTGATATGTTGAATAATTACTCACAAGTGACAACTCACCACTCACATCCTAGCTGTTCAGCATCAAAGGCATTACCAGCATTAGTAGCTCCTCGCCTTCTTCCTGTTCTGTTGGTTTCAAAATGCCTGCTTTTGTTGGAGTAGATAGTTCAATCTTTACCTCATCACTGTTAGCTGCATTCAGCATTTCGATCAGGAATTTTGCATTGAATGCAATCTGCAGGTCTTCCCCATCATATTGACAGTTCATACGCTCTGTACCTTCAAAGCTAAAGTCAACGTCCTGCGCTGCAAGTTGCAATTCGCTTCCGCTAATGCTTAATGCTACCTGGTTAGTGCTCTTATTAGAGAATACACTTACACGGCGCAACGCACTCTGGAAATCAGATTTTGTTACGATCAGCCTGTATGGGTTATCTGTAGGAATTACTACTTTATAGTCCGGGAATCTTGCATCGATCAGGCGACAGATCAACTGCGTAGAGCCATGTGTAACAAACAAGTGATTGTTGTTATAGCTTATTGTTAGCTCATCATCGTTATCGGGCAACGCATTTTTCAGTAGGTTCAAAGGTTTCTTTGGCGCAATGAAGCTATCCGTCTTTGGCGTCTTTACGTCAGTACGTTTGTAACGTACAAGGCGATGCGCATCTGTTGCTACGAACTGAACGCCGTCTTTGCTTAATTCAAAGAAAACACCTGTCATAGCCGGACGAAGATCGTCGTTACTTACTGCAAACAATGTTTTATTGATAGCTGTAACCAAAGCACCACTGCTGATAGAGAAACTGTTCGTATCATCGGCTGCAGGCTCTTTAGGGAAGTTGTCCGGGTTTTCGCCCATCACTTTATACTTACCGTTATCGCTGGTAATTTCTATCGCAAAATTTTTGTCAATATTGAAAGTAAGCGGCTGGTCAGGAATATTTTTCAGAGAATCGATCAGGATCTTCGCAGGGATACACACCTTTCCATTTGCCTTGCTTTCTACATCCATTTGCACACGCATTACGGTTTCCAGGTCCGTGGCTACGATCGTCAGTTTTTTGTCCTGTATATCGAATAAGAAATCTTCAAGGATGGGTAAAACCGTATTAGCGTTAATAACACCGCTAATCTGTTGTAAATGCTTAAGCAAAGAAGAAGATGATACAATAAATTTCATACTATCGCTTCAATTTTATTTATAGGCAACAAACCTACTGTAAATTGTTAATATTCCGTAACTGCAAAGTAGGGTAAAATGGCCGAAATAGATTCCGTTGTGGATTAAACAGCCTCAAAATATTCATTTCGCAAGACTTTCTCACATTATTTGACCGCTAAAAACAGAAAATGGCTCGTGTTTTCCGGGAAAGGCCGAAATTGAACCAAATTTGAACAAGTGTTGAAGCGGCAGGCAATTAGTAAGGAAATGGCTATCCCGAAAATCAGGTATTACTGTGCATACCAGGAACGGACTCACCAGGAAGTGAAAGAAAAATTGTACAGTTTTGGCCTTCGGAAAACAGATGTAGAGGAAATACTGGCAGGGTTGATTGAAGGAAACTACCTGAACGAAGAACGTTTTGCCGTTATGTTCGCGGGAGGAAAGTTCAGGATGAAAAAATGGGGACGCGTCAAGATAAAGCACGCGCTGCAGCAAAAACTGGTAAGTACATATAATATTAAAAAAGCCCTTCAGGAAATCAGTATAGAAGAGTATGTAAAAATTGCCACAACACTTGCCCGGGATAAATGGAAGTCTATTCCTGGTGAAAATATCTATACACGTCAGGCTAAAGTCCGCCAATACCTGCTGCAGAAAGGGTATGAAAATGATATTATTCAGCAAGCCATTCGCAGTATTGATGCACGGGAAGAATAGGCATGTTTTATGAAATACACAGCAACAACATAAATGAAAGAACCGTAAGATGAGCCGTACATGAAAAGAATGCTTGCCTGCATACTGTTTCTTTGGATAACCCATACGTTATCAGCCCAGCAAAACGATGAGCAGAAGCCACTTCGACATCAGTTGTCCCTGGTCTCTGACAATGACTTTTATCTTGCCCAGTACAACGACCGCTATTATACCAACGGCATTTTTTTTAACTATAATTGGGTTGTTAAGCAACCGTCTGCTAAAAAGATAATCCACTCTCTGCAACTAGGCCAGCTCATGTACAACCCGATCGACTATGAGCATAAAGAACCGGAATACATAGACAGGCCATATGCAGGCTTTTTATTTCTCACCTATTCACAAACTCATTTTTTCGGGAAAGAATCTGTGCTGCAATTCTCTGCCACGGGTGGCATAACGGGTAAGCCATCCCTTACACAAGCATTGCAGCAATGGTATCATCACACGGTTGGGTTTAAAAAACCCGAAGGCTGGAAGTACCAGGTCACAGCCGAACCGGGCTTAAATATGGGGGCACTATATGCCACAACCCTTTTTCCCACCAATAACCAGGCGGTAGCTATAAAGCCGGTTATACAAGCCTCGCTCGGTAATACATTTACAAATGCAAAAGCCGGATTCCTGTTTCAATTAGGCTCTTTTGAAAAAAATAGCCAGAGCATAGCGTGGAACGCATCTGTTTCCAACACACACGAGAAGACCCGGCACAATTACGAGTTATACTTTTACTTCTATCCACAAATAATAGCACAAGGATATAATGCAACCGTGCAAGGCGGCCTTTTCGTAGAAAATAAAGGACTTGTGAAAGATGTAATGCCTTTTATGTATCAGCATACAATTGGGGGCATGTATTCAGAAAAACATATATACCTGGGCCTATCTGTTGTTTACCAAACAAAAGAAGCCAGAACACAGATACAAGACCAGCGATATGGATCTATCCTGTTTGGCTATAGATTTTGATTGTCGTTAGTCGTCAATCGGGAAACGTGAATGGGCTTTTTCAGCGTAATTTCCTGAGTAAGCAAGTTCAATTCAGGGTATTTAATAATATAGTGGACATCTTCACGATTATCGATTCACGACTCACGTCTTCCGAATTTCCTACCTTCGCGTATTAAAATTTTTGAGCTATGTCCCAGTTTCGCAATTTCAGAATGGTGAATTATGTAGTGTATGGCAATGGCTGTTTTAACCAGTTGGACGAGATCCTGGCACCGCAACGTAAAGGCGATGCACCCATGATCTTCTTTGTAGATGAATACTTTCAAGACAAAAAAGACTTTTTAGCACGCATACCGCTTCGCGGAAAAGATAAGATCATTACTATAGATGTTACCTACGAGCCCAAAACATCCGGAGTAGATAAACTGCGCGATGACCTGAAGGCGGAATTTGGTGAAGTATCTGGCATAATAGGCATTGGCGGGGGTTCTGTAATGGATACGGCAAAAGCTGTTGCCCTTATGATGACCAACCCAGGCTCTTCTGTTGACTACCAGGGCTGGGACCTTGTGAAGTTCCCTGGTGTGTACAAAGCCGGTATCCCGACCATTTCCGGTACTGGTGCAGAAGTAAGCCGTACATGTGTACTTACCGGCCCTACCCGTAAACTTGGTATGAACTCTGACTTTACAACATTTGATCAGATCGTACTGGATCCCACATTGACCACCACAGTGCCGGTGAACCAACGTTTCTATACTGCAATGGATTGCTTTATCCACTGCGTAGAATCACTGACAGGTACTTACCTGAACGCGTTTAGCAAATCGTATGGCGAAAAAGCGCAAGATCTTTGCGAAGAGATTTTCCTGGAAAAAGACGTTTGGGACCTGGACTCGGAAGAAAAACTGATGATGGCCTCTTATGCAGGTGGTATGAGCATCGCATACTCACAGGTAGGTGTGGCGCATGCGGTAAGCTACGGTCTGGCTTATGTATTAGGCACAAAACATGGCATTGGTAACTGTATTGTATTTGATAAACTGGAAGAGTTCTATCCTGAAGGCGTAGAGAAATTCAAGCGCATGGTAGAAAAACATAAGATTGATATTCCACAGGGTATTACCAAAGGGTTGACAGAAGAGCAATTCGAAAGCATGATCACTGTTTCCCTGGGTATGAAACCACTTTGGGAGAATGCACTTGGCAAAGATTGGGGAAAGCTAATGACCCGCGACAGGCTGAGAGCATTGTATGAGAGATTGTAGAGATGAGTTGTGAATTGTCAATGGTGAATAGTGAAAACATTAAGAGCATAATAAAAGGCAATCCCGCTAAAAGGATTGCCTTTGTTTTTTATCTTACTAGCCTCACAATTCACCATTGACAATTCACAAAAAAAGCCACCCAAGACTAGGCGGCCGGCACTTTGTATTATTAAGAAAAAGAAAAGGTAAATACGGTGTATCCAAGGTTATTTGTTAATCCGGGTGCAATATCCTGGCTTTCTTACACCTATAAAATGAGAAAAGTCATAGGCTTATATGATAAATCTTATAAAAGACGGCAAAACAAGCATTTAGCAATCCACTTTTAGCAAAACCAAAATATTTATCATTTTTTGCTAAAAAAATTAGTGTGAATAATTAAATTACCCTACTTTTACAACCTCGCTAATTTTGAATGACAAAACGATAATTACTATGTCAAATGCAGAAAAACTGAAGGCGCTCAAGCTAACCATGGACAAAATTGATAAGGATTTTGGCAAAGGAAGTGTAATGATGATGAGCGACCGGTCAGAGCAGCAATTAGAAGTTGTATCAACCGGCTCAATCGGTCTTGACGCAGCACTAGGAGTAGGTGGTTTACCAAAAGGAAGGATTGTTGAAATATACGGTCCGGAGTCTTCAGGTAAAACAACTATTGCAACACACGTTATTGCTGAGGCACAGAAAAAAGGCGGTATGTGTGCTATTATAGATGCTGAACATGCATTTGACAGCGCGTATGCTAAAAAATTAGGCGTAGACGTAGATAATTTATTGATCTCTCAACCAGATTATGGTGAGCAGGCATTAGAAATAGCCGATCGTCTTATTCTTTCCGGCGCATTGGATGTAGTAGTAATTGACTCTGTAGCAGCGTTAGTTCCTAAAGGTGAACTGGAAGGTGAGATGGGCGATAGCAAAATGGGTCTTCAGGCCAGGTTGATGAGCCAGGCATTAAGAAAACTGACTGCAACGATCAGCAAAACAAACACCATCTGTATTTTCATTAACCAGTTGCGTGAAAAGATCGGTGTTATGTTCGGTAATCCTGAAACAACTACGGGTGGTAATGCCCTGAAGTTCTATGCTTCAGTAAGGCTAGACATCCGTCGTTCTTCACAGATCAAAGACGGAGATGAAGCGATAGGTAACCGTGTAAAAGTGAAAGTGGTGAAAAACAAAGTTGCGCCTCCTTTCCGTGCATCAGAGTTTGACATCATCTTCGGTGAAGGTATTTCCAAAATTGGTGAAATCATCGACATGGGTGTTGAGCTTGGCATAGTGCAGAAAAGCGGTAGCTGGTTCAGCTACGATTCCAACAAACTGGGACAGGGCCGTGAAGCAGTTAAACAATTGCTGCGTGATAATCCTGAACTGGCTTCTGAAATAGAAGGGAAGATCAGGGCAAAGATCATCGAAGTGCAAGCGGGTGCGCCAGTACCAGTTGCAGAAGCTGAAGATTAATAGATAACCGTTGCATATAGACAACGGTCAATAATAACAAGAAATTTTATGGTTTAGTAAGTAAGCTCCACCCTATTTCCATAGGGTGGTTTTTTATTTATAAGAATATGAATTTGAGATTTGAATTAAGGGTCGCGCAGCGGCTCCCCTATGTGCCCTTTGCTTCTCTCCGTTGGATCAAACTTGACTATATAGAATCGTTCCCAAATCCAATCTATGTTTCTTTGTCCCTATGTGTTAAAAACCCTTCGCTTTTATACGGACTTCCTATTCCCTGAAACAAACTACATTTGAGTATGTTTGACCGCCTTAGGAAAAATATAGAAAAGAAAGTAATACTTACAGACGAAGAGTTTGCAGGTATAACACCTTCTTTCAAGCGGATACAACTAAAAAAGAAAGAACGCCTCTTATCTAATGGACAAGTAAGCAACTTTGTTGTTTTTGTAGACAAAGGCTCCCTCCGCTCCTATACGATTGATGAAAAAGGAAATGAACACATTCTGCAATTTGCCTTTGAAAATTATTGGATAGGCGATCTTTACAGTTACCTCACAGACGCCCCATCTGCACTTAACATAGAGGCAATGGAAGCGACAGAAGTCTTATATGTTTCCAAAACAGATATGGAAGCATTGTACGAAAAAGAGCCTAAGCTGGACCGTTTTATGCGTTTACAGGTACAGAATGCCTATGTAGCCCTGCAAAAACGTCTCAACGCTGCCATGAGCGTGCCTACAGAAGACAGGTATCTGGAACTGATGCGGGTACATCCCGATATATTAGTACGGGTGCCGCTCATCTATATTGCTTCCTACCTCGGGGTTACGCCGGAAAGCCTTAGCCGCATCAGGCGTCAGCTAACTGTTAAATAGACTTAACGGGATTTTGCCCATTTCTTACCATAGATCAAATGCAGTCGATTTTGTTTGAACCATCTTTGTCTGGCAAAACATAAAAAATCGTATGAAGAAATTATTTATTGCTGCAGCATTATTATTATCACAATCGGCATTATTTGCGCAGACAAAATGGAATGTAGACCCCGTGCATTCTTCCGTGAAATTTTCAGTTAGCCACATGGTAATCTCTGAAGTAGAAGGTTCTTTCAAAGTATATTCCGGAGATATTTCTGCTCCAGCAGCAGACTTTACTAATTCTGTGGTTAATTTTTCTGTAGATGTGAATAGCATCAATACAGACAACGAATCCCGTGACAAGCACCTGAAATCTGACGATTTCTTCAATGCTGCACAGTATCCTAAAATGACATTCAAAAGTGTTTCTTTCAAAAAAGTATCTGGCAACAAATACGCATTGGAAGGTGACCTGACTATCCGTAACGTAACAAAACGTGTAAAATTTGACGTGACTTACGGTGGTACAGTAAAAGATCCATACGGCAACATCAAAGCTGGTTTCAAAGCAAGCACTACTATTAACCGTTTCGACTATGGTCTGAAATGGAACGCATTGACTGAAGCTGGTGGTGCTACAGTAGGAAAAGACGTTTCTCTTGAATTGAAATTAGAATTTGCGCAAGCAAAATAAATCTGGTCTATACATTCCCCTTAAGATTTAGCCCGGCTGTATAGACAAGCCGGGCTTTTTATTTGAATATATGTAAACGACCGGCGCGGAAAACGTAAACACATAGGAACTGCTGCGCAGCTCTTTGTGTTCTCTGCGTATTCTCTGTGACCTTTGCGATGCAAAGCAACATTTACTGGATGTCGGTATGTAAAAAATTAAATTATGGAATTACAACAATTATATAAGGAAACAAAAGATCTGCGATCATCGCCTACTATGCCCCTTCTCTTTGTTGGGCACGGTACGCCGATGAATGCAATAGAAGATAACCCGTTTACGCGCAGTTGGCAGCAGATAGGTAAAGAACTACCAAAGCCCAAAGCAATTCTTGCTATCTCGGCACATTGGTTAACGAGCGGGTCTAAAGTAACTGCAATGTCGGCCCCTAAGACCATACACGACTTTGGGGGATTTCCGCAAGCCTTATTCGATCAGGAATATCCTGCCCCTGGTGCGGTAGACTTTGCCGAAGCAACTATTAAACTTGCACAGCAATCGCATATAGAGGCAGATATGGAATGGGGTTTAGACCACGGTACATGGAGTGTATTACTGCCTATGTTCCCATTAGCAGACATACCTGTTTACCAACTGAGCATTGATTATAGCCAGCCGCCCGCCTATCATTATAAACTGGCAGCAGAGCTGAAAGCCCTCCGGGACAAAGGAGTTTTGATCATCGGTAGCGGAAACATTGTACACAACCTTCGTGCAATGCGTCCCGACCAGAAAACGTATGACTGGGCAAAAGAGTTTGATCAGCAAATGGCAACACTAATGGAAAATGGTGATCATCAATCCATTCTCAATTTCCTGGATTGGGGCATGATCTCCAAATTGGCACACCCAACGTATGACCACCTCTTACCACTGTTCTATGTGCTTGGCTTACAAAATGAAAAAGATGACCTCTCTTTTTTCAACAGCGCGTTTGATTTTGGTTCTATTTCTATGCGTTCCGCCATTTTTACTTCATAAGAGGCGTAAGGGATAGCGTATAAGGCGTAAGGTTGGATATGGGCAATCTTCCTTACACCTCATACCCCACACCTCCCCCAAAAACTAACCATCCTGCTTCATTTTTCCTCAGAAATTAGGTGTAGTATTGTTGTTGAGATTGTGGCTTCCGCAAAGGGATACCAGGCGTTTGCCAGCAACTAAAACAAACATACCTCATGGCAAAAGTTAAACGATTAGGCAAAAGAAAAAGAATAGCCCTGGTTGCGCACGACCATAAAAAGAAAGACCTGATAGATTGGGCCACCTATAATAAAGTAACCTTATCAAAACACGAATTAATAGCAACGGGTACAACAGGTAAAATGTTGGAAGAAGCGCTGGACAGGCCAGTAAAAAGAATGCTTAGCGGTCCGCTGGGCGGCGATCAGCAAATAGGCGCAATGATTGCTACAGGAGAGATAGATATTGTTATTTTCTTCTGGGACCCGATGGAAGCACAGCCGCATGATAGCGATGTAAAAGCACTCCTGCGTTTGTGCGTGGTTTGGAATATTCCGATCGCATCAGACAGGGCAACGGCAGACTTCATGCTTACCTCGCCGTTTATGAACGAAGAGTACACGGCAACCATACCTGACTATGCGGACTATTTGTCAAGAGATATAAAAGAAGAAGCTGCATCTTAGTTCCAAATAAAACCTTAATAAACTATTCCGACTGGCATGAAAAAGAATCTGATCACAAGCTCCCTTTCTGTGCTTTTACTGTCTGGCGCAACAATGCTGCACGCACAGACAACGCCGGTTACTCCCAAACCAATTTACGGATTCAACGACAAGTCATCCGCTTCGCAGGTAAAATTGGAAACACAGTTTGACCAGTCATTAAATGCGGAAAATATTGGTAAAACGATTAAAGAATTTTCTGCAAAACCCCACAACATTGGTTCTCCCGGAAGTAAAGAAGCCGCGGAAAAAATAGCTGCCAGGTTTAAGTCCTACGGTTTTGACGCGAATATTGAAACCTTCCAGGTATTGTTCCCCACACCCAAAGTGCGGGAGCTGGAACTTACAAGCCCCACGGCTTTTAAAGCATTATTGAAAGAACCTGCTTTAAAAGAAGATGCTACCAGCGGACAGGAAAATCAACTACCTACATATAATGCATGGAGTGCGGACGGAGACGTAACTGCGGAATTGGTATTTGTGAACTATGGATTGCCGGCAGATTACGAACAACTGGAAAGATTAGGTATAGACGTAAAAGGCAAAATTGTTATAGCAAAATACGGGCGTTCATGGCGAGGCATCAAGCCTAAAATTGCACAAGAGCATGGCGCCATAGGTTGTATTATCTATTCCGATCCTAAAGACGATGGCTATGTACAAGGCGATGTGTACCCAAAAGGTGCATTCAAAAATGAATATGGCGTACAGCGCGGTTCTGTAATGGATATGGTCATTTACCCCGGCGATCCGCTAACACCAAATATTGGTGCAACAGACAGTGCCCCAAGGCTGGACCGCTTCAAAGCAACCAATCTTTTAAAAATACCGGTATTACCCATCAGCTATCATGATGCTAAACCATTGCTCGAAGCGCTGGATGGCCCAGTAGCGCCACCTGACTGGCGAGGAGGCTTACCATTCACCTACCACATAGGTCCCGGAAAAGCTAAAGTGCATTTGCGTGTAGAATTTGACTGGAAAATAAGACCATGTTATGATGTAATTGCAAAGCTTAATGGCTCCGACTATCCTGATGAATGGGTGATCAGGGGCAACCACCACGATGCGTGGGTTAATGGTGCCAGTGATCCGGTAAGCGGATTGGCATCCATGCTGGAAGAAGCTAAGTCCATCGGCGCATTAGTAAAAACAGGATGGCAACCGAAACGTACCATTGTGTATTGTGCCTGGGATGGTGAAGAGCCTGGCCTGCTCGGTTCTACAGAATGGGTAGAGCTACATGCTGCAGAACTACAGGAAAAAGCAGTTGTATATATTAACTCAGATAATAACGGAAGAGGCTTTTTAGGTGCAGGTGGTTCACACGCACTGGAACCCATGATGGATGAAATAGCCAAAACGGTTATTGACCCTCAAACAAAAGTAACCGTGTTTGATAGAAAGCGTGCGCAGGAAATAGCAAAAGCACAAACGATCACCGGAAAGAAAGATGCCCTGGCAAAACGTACACTCTCATTAGGCGCGCTTGGTTCAGGCTCTGACTATTCCTCCTTCCTACAGCACCTCGGCATCTCTGCATTAGACCTGGGCTATGGCGGGGAAGATGAAGGTGGCGAGTACCATTCCATTTATGATTCGTACGATGATTATGTACGCTTCAAAGATCCGGGCTTTGCATATTGCCTCGCGCTCTCCCAAACAGCGGGCCGTGCAGTGCTTCGTATGACAGAAGCAGACGTATTGCCATTCAGTTTTAGAAACCTGTCTGCTACCATCAACGGCTATGTAGCAGAACTGATGACACAGGTAGACAATATGCGGGAAGCGACATTGGTAGAAAACCAGGTGATCCGCTCTAAAGCATATAAGTTGTCAGCAGATCCTACACAAGTGTACAACGCACCTAAAACGAAAGAAGAAGTGCCTTACCTGGATTTTTCGCAATTACAAAATGCACTGCGTGATCTTGATCGTGTGTCAATGACGCTCACAGACTCATTAAAAAAATTCACCAACCTGGTTACGGACCACAGCCCGATGAATAAGCTGTTGTACCAGGCAGAACAGGAACTGCTAAGTCCGAAAGGATTACCTAACCGTCCGTGGTATAAGCACACTATTTATGCCCCCGGATTCTATACCGGTTATGGAGTGAAAACAATGCCGGGCATTCGCGAAGCCATTGAGCAACGCAAATGGGAGCAGGCACAGCAACAAATAAACATTGCAACCAGTACCATACGGCAGCTAGCAGATCATCTCTATCTCGCAGCCAGGATTGCCGGGTAAGAAAATATAGCCAGACAAGTCAAATGGTCAGTAATCTAATTTACTGACCATTTTTTCTTAGTATGATGATTACATTAAATTTCTGCGCATTCCATGTTTTCCGCGAGAAATATCCAGTCTTTCTTTGTGTTCTCTGCGCCCCCTTTGCGATCTTTATGTTAGTTCCCCGGATGAAAAAATAAAATCATGAAACAGATACTGTCCATACTTTTAGCAGCGATCGTTTTTACCTCCTGCTCATCTTCCCGTAAATCTCAGAAAAGCGAATTAGGCAGATTGAACCTCATCGGTCAATATGAAGTGGCGTATAACAAAGAGTTTAAGGGTACAACCATTGGTGGACTATCGGGTATAGATTACAATGCAAAGACGGGAGAATATTACATGATCAGTGATGACCGTTCCGATATAAACCCGGTAAGATATTATACAGCCAAAATTTACTTTCAGCAAAAAGGGCTCGATAGTATTGTGTTTACCGATGTGAATTACCTGAAACGTAAAGACGGTTCTCTCTTTCCTTCTTTTAAAAAAAATGAAGTAGAAGCTGCTGACCCCGAAGCGTTGCGATACAATCCAAAGACGGATCAAATGGTATGGAGTAGTGAAGGAGAAAGACAAGTGACAAAAGACAAACGAATATTGACAAATCCATTTGTAGCTATTACTTCGAAGGAAGGTGCGTATATCGATACATTTATTTTACCGGAACAGTTCAGAATGCAGGCAACTGAAAACGGCCCGAGAAGAAATGGTGTGTTTGAAGGGCTGAGTTTTGCGGACAACTATAAAACGTTGTACGTAAGCCTGGAAGAACCCCTCTACCAGGACGGCCCGCGCGCAGATATTCACGATACAACTGCATGGACACGCATCATAAAATTCGATGTAGCAAGTAAAAAACCTGTTGCACAGTACGCCTATCATCTTGAGCCCATTGCGTACGCACCAAAACCGGCTGACGGATTTAAAGTAAATGGCATCTCGGATATTATGACTGTAAATGATCACTCTTTATTATCAATAGAAAGGTCCTATTCTGTAGGCAGGGTAAACTCTTCTATCAAAGTGTTTGAAGTAGAGTTGCGTGGCGCGCAGGACATCAACGCCATTCATGGGCTGAGTAACCTGAAAGACATTAAACCTGTGAAAAAGAAATTGCTTATTGATATGGATTCTTTAGGCATCCTGATTGATAATATTGAAGGCGTAACTTTTGGGCCAACATTACCCAATGGACATAGAACGCTTGTATTCGTTTCTGATAATAATTTCAATGAACAGCAGCACACACAGTTTTTTGTGTACGAGATTTTATAAGCCACGGAGGCACGAATACACTAAGGGCGTTGTCAATTGTGAGCTTGTGAAATGGGCGTTGACTGGCCAACAATTGAACAGTTTACCGATGCAACAATTTGTGTTGCTTCGCGACTTGGTGGCGCTCATGCATGCTTCAACTCTATCTTTCCATCTTCTGTTCCTACGATCACAATATCAGCCATATTAATAAATAGCCCCGTTTCTACAACACCGGGAATATCGTGCAATGATGTGTTCAACGAGAGGGGTTTTTCGATCACATTAAAATGACAGTCTAAAATATAGTGTCCGTGATCAGATACAAAAGTCTGCCCGTTCCGCTCACGAAGTACAACCTCCGCACAGCCCAGGCCAATGATCTTTTGCTGCACCTGTTTCCATCCGAAAGGAATAACCTCTATCGGTAATGGAAACGCTCCCAGCTTTTTTACACACTTACTTCCATCGGCAATAATGATCAATTCTTTGGAGGCCGCTGCTACAATTTTTTCTTGCAGCAATGCACCGCCGCCGCCCTTGATCAGGTTCAGCTCATTGTCTACCTCATCTGCACCGTCGATCGTAAGCATAAGGCCATTGGTGTCATTCAGGTCCACTATAGTAATACCAGCTTCATTAGCCAGTGTTTGCGTTTGACGGGATGTGGGTACGATCTGTATCTGCAATCCCTGCTGCACACGTTGCGATAGTTCTTGTATTAGCCAATACACAGTAGAGCCGGTTCCCAGTCCAATGGTCATGCCCTGCTCCACATAATCTGCCGCATACGTGCCAACACGTTTTTTTAATTCTTCCTGTGAAAACATAGAAATGGAATATGGTTATAGTGTAAATTGTTTAATTGATAAATTGTTGAAAAGACACGGATCAACAATTAAACCATTCAACCGTGTAACAATTACTTCTTCGGAAAACTTTTGAACATCTGTGGTACTACATAATCAATTGTCTCTTTCATGGGTGGCAGGTTTTTTTCATCACGCTTAGCCACAGCCGAAGAACGCCATAAAACCTGTTTAGTCTTGGTATCGATCATATCTATTACAAAAGATCCGTCACGGAATGTTTGTAGCGTTGTTTTGCCGCCATATACTGCCGGCTTATTATCTGAGCTGAAATAGTAAATAGGATCCCCATTATAAGCAACCGTGTTGTAAACCCTCGGGTTATAATCTACGTGTTGCTGCTGCTCCAGGGCGTAATCCTTTTTCATGATCAGTGTATATTGAAAAAGACAATCGGGATGTATTGTATCCAGGATCATGCCCCTGCTTTTTAGTTGTTCCCTGCCTGCAATAGCCAACTCTCTTTCAAATGCCTTACGGTTGATCAGTTTTGTAAATCCTGTATCTGTAGTAGGTATAAAGGCATACGTTTTGTATTGACTGAAATTGACTGAAGGAGTTGTCTCTGATGTAAAAATTTTAGGCGCATGTGAACACGCCATCGCGAAAAGTGCGATCAAAAAGAAGGATAGTGTTTTCATAGTGTTAATATAATAAATATTATTTGGAAAAGTAAAGCATTAGAGCGCTTTTCATTCATCAATCTTAATAGATCGCTCATTGTTTTTAAGTTAACTTCGTTACTATGCCTTTCAAATTACAATCGCCATATAAACCGTCAGGAGATCAGCCTTCTGCCATTCAACAGCTAACCGAAGGATTAAACGACGGGGAAAGATACCAGACATTGCTGGGTGTTACAGGTAGCGGTAAAACTTTTACCATGGCAAATGTGATCCAGAATGTACAACGCCCCACATTGGTGCTTACACATAACAAAACGCTGGTAGCACAATTGTATGGGGAGTTCAAACAATTTTTTCCCGACAATGCGGTTGGCTATTTTGTAAGCTACTACGACTACTACCAGCCCGAAGCATACATGCCGGTTAGCGATACCTATATAGAAAAAGATTTAAGTATTAATGAAGAATTAGATAAACTTCGCCTGCAGGCAACAGCAGAATTATTAACAGGGAGAAGAGATATTATTGTTGTAGCAAGCGTTAGCTGTATTTATGGTATTGGTAACCCTACAGAGTTTGCGAACAGTGTTATTCGTATTCATAAAGGACAGGTGATTTCGAGGCAGGGATTTTTGCATTCACTCGTAAACGGTTTATATAACCGCACACAAATAGAATTCAAACGTGGCACCTTCCGTGTAAAAGGAGATACCATAGACATAAACCTGCCGTATGTGGATTATGGGTATCGTATTACGTTCTTCGGAGATGAAATAGAAGAAATAGAAACCATTGATGTAATCACGAATAAACGTATTGGCGTGCTGGAGGATGCAGCAATCTTTCCTGCCAACTTATACATTGCGTCCAAAGACAAGCAACAGGAGATCCTGAATGAAGTACAGGATGAAATGCGCGCGCAGGTTGACTATTTCAAAAGTGTAGGTAAAGTTATAGAAGCGCAACGGCTAAAGGAAAGGGTGGAATACGATATTGAAATGATCCGCGAGCTGGGATATTGTAATGGTATCGAAAACTATTCCCGCTTCTTCGACAGGCGTATGCCCGGCACAAGGCCGTTCTGCTTACTAGACTATTTCCCCAAAGATTTTCTCTGCATTTTGGATGAGAGCCACCAGACAGTGCCGCAGATTGCTGGTATGTATGGCGGTGACCGCAGCAGAAAACTGGTACTTGTAGATTATGGTTTCCGGTTGCCAAGTGCGTTAGACAACCGTCCATTGAATTTCCATGAGTTTGAAAACCTGGTAGGGCAAACCGTTTTTGTAAGCGCAACACCCGGCGATTTTGAACTGGAGCAAACAGGCGGTGTAGTAGTAGAGCAGGTAGTAAGGCCAACAGGATTATTAGATCCGCCGATAGAAATAAGGCCAAGTATTAACCAGATAGATGACCTGCTGGATGAAATAGATAAGCGTGTGACGAAAGGGGACCGCGTGCTGGTAACAACATTGACCAAGCGCATGGCAGAAGAAATGGATAAATACCTGCACCGCATCAATATAAAATCCAAATACATACACAGTGATGTAGATACCCTTGAGCGCGTAGAGATCCTGCGCCAGTTACGCTTAGGCGATATTGATGTGCTTGTGGGTGTAAACCTCTTGCGTGAAGGGCTGGATATACCTGAAGTATCTCTTGTTGCCATTCTCGATGCAGACAAAGAAGGCTTCCTGCGTAATGAACGCTCCCTTACACAGACAGCAGGCCGTGCGGCACGTAACTCCGAAGGGTTGGTAATCTTTTATGCCGATAAGATGACAGAAAGCATGCAACGTACGATTGATGAAACAAACCGTCGCCGGGAAAAACAGGTTGAATACAATACGAAACACGGCATTATACCAACAACAGTGAAGAAGTCTATTGAGCAGATCATGAAGCAGACTTCTGTACTGGATATAAAAGGCTTTGATGAAAAGAATCCAAACGCAATACAGGCAGACCAGGATATTGTAGCCAGCAAAGCTGCAGAAGAGGGCGAAGTGTACAAAACCATTCCACAGGTAGAAAAAGCGATAGCGAAAACCAAAAAAGAAATGGAGAAAGCGGCCCGCGACCTCGACTTCATAGAAGCGGCAAGGCTGAGAGATGAAATGTTCAGGTTGCAGAAAGAGTTAGAGGGGATGAAATAGGTGAATGGCTACATAGGTATATTGTTTAATTGTTATTTGATCATTGCTGCATTACCGGACATTAAGCAATGCCGCCATGCCACAATATAGGCCGCCAGAAAACTTTAAATATTTTTATACAAATATTTGTTAGTTTCAGTAAAAGGCTATTGTTTTGTGCCCCACATTGAGAGAGTAATTCTCACTTTAACGATTATTGCCGCAACGATTGCTGCCCTAAGGGCAGGTAACTGCTTATATGAAAATTGGTTCTATTGATTGAAAATGTTTTAATAAGGCCGTCGCTACAATCGACGGCTTTTTTATTTCACAATACTCTCCCGCCATCTAGGTTTTTTAAACACATAGAGGGTTGGCTGGTCACTTCTAGGGGTAGAGGTGTAACACACTGTACTATGTTTATTGCTTTTACTCAGAAGAGACACAATAGAACACATAAGGTCCCCACAGTACTGTGGGGATTGGGGGCGCTTTTGAGTATCTGAAGCTTCTTCATAGTGTCAGAGTGTTATGCGGAGAATCGTTATTCACGATTACCGTCTCACGATTCACGAACCTTGGTGCGGCTTTGTTCCTTGGTGTACCATCCTGTCTTCGTGTCTTTGTGGCAACTTCTCAAAAAAAGGAACGGGCGGCCATAGCGGATAATCTACATGGTGTTTTTACAGGAAGCATAAACCACTTGCTTAACCTTGATAATGCATGTCCAAACTATGGCCACCCACTCCGGGTAGTATCTTTAGCGGAGCCAAACCTTTAACCAAATATGCCCTTGCCCCTATTGTTTCCTCACCAGTGAAGGGCCTGTCTCGTGTGTAACCGGTTTCAGCGTGTGCAGAAATCTGTACAAAGCTTTCAGATCGCTTTCATTCATGTTTTTAAAAGGCCCCCAGGGCATTTCGCTATGCGTAATGGATTTACCCATACCAAAGCGTTGAATAAACTGAGTCTCTGTCCAGTTTGTCATTCTTCCCGTAGGGCCATCCGGTGTCAGGTTTGGCGTCACGCATTCATAAGCTGGGTCCAGCGGGCTTTGCATGTGGAAGCCACCTGAAAATGGCTCACTTGTAAAGGCACCCGTTTTCAGGTCACGGTCAGTATGGCAACCCACACAGTTAGCCACATTTTTTGCCAGGTAAGCACCATACGTAACAGATGAGTCTGCTATTACAGTACCTGGTGGCAACCCGGTAGGTCCGACTGGTTTTATGAAAAAAGCATTCACTACATAGCCCAGTGCATTCAGGCTCTTAGGTTTTACCTCGTGCCTTACCGGTTCCATAGTGCGCAGGTAAGAAATAATTGCCTGTAAATCTCCATCACTCAGGTTTTGAAAGGGCATAAGAGGAAACAGCGCCTTACCCTTATGATCTACGCCATAGCGTAGTGCGCGCGCTATTTGTCCGTCAGATAAATTACCCACGCCCGTCTCCCTATCGCTGGTAATATTAGGAGCGCGTAATGTGCCTATATCTCCCTTAAACTCTTTGCCACCATTTAATGAAACGGGTTTGCCGAGTGCCAGCAAACTTGCCTGGTCGGGAGAGGCATGGCAGTCTGCACAATGTGCAGGCCCGGTTACGAGGTACTTACCCCGCGCAATAATTACACTGTCTGCCGATGCATGTATGTCTGGAAAAGGCGCATCGTATGTTCTGTACTGTAATAGCACGACTGACCCAATAAGCAGTACGATCAGGCCGCCAGTAATGCGGACTGTCCACAATAAAAATTTTTTCATGTTGGTTGTTCGAAAAAAGTTAGAATCTAAAAATGCTTCACGGATGGGTCTAATACTGAACAGAAGGGCCTTACAGAGGATAGAATGCAAAGATGAAACGCATACTGCTGCGGTAAAAACCGTTTATGATAAAAAAGCCTTTTGCAATTATGAGCGGTGATATGGCGGGTATGAATGCGTCTTTGTGCAGGAAATGTAGGGCCTGAAACACACATATAACAAAAGGATTTTTGTATATTCCATTTCAAAAAACCGGAATATGGCCTCACTCGCATTGTACAATCTCAAAGGCGGCGTAGGTAAAACCGCTGCCACAGTCAATCTCGCATATCTTTCAGCTGCAGACGGATTAAAAACATTAGTATGGGACCTCGACCCGCAAGGATCATCTTCTTTTTATTTCAATGTTCAAGCATCGGTAAAAAATGAAAGCAAGAAATTATTGACAGATGAGATGGCTGTTACTGATGCCATACAGGATTCTGTTTTTGAAAACCTTTGGGTAATACCTGCAGACCTTTCTGCGCGCAATGCCGACCTGGTGCTGGATGAAGTGAAGCAAAGCAAAAAAAAGCTGAAAGGAATACTGAGTAGCCTTAAAGAATATGATGTGGTTTTTCTCGATGCTCCGCCGGGCATATCACTGCTACATGATAATATCTTCAACGCAGTAGATTATGTGCTTATGCCTAATATACCCACTACGTTATCCATCAGGTCTTACGAAACGGTTGTCGATTATTTTAAAGAAAATGAATTAGACACCGGCAAGATCAAATGCTTTTTTAGCATGGTAGACCACCGTAAAAATCTTCATCACGAAACGGTACAGTCTTTTTACAAAGACAAAGTATTTCTGAAAAGCTATATACCCTACCTCAGCGATGTAGAGAAAATGGGTGTACACCAGCAACCCCTGTTTGAGTTTGCAAATAGCAGTTATGCTGCGCAGTGTTACCGCGATCTTTGGAATGAAATAAAAAAAACCTGTCTTTAATAATAAAGCACAGGCCGTTTTAATAGGAATAGCCAGTTGCAGGAAAACATATTTGCTGAGATTGGCACATGCTATTCTGCATTTGTTAAAATAACAACGTCCGTAACTTTCCGCCGGGTTTAGCGTTAAATGTTTTAAAAAAGGAAAAGTATTGGCCGGATTTTTACTACATTATATCCGGTGCCGTTACTGTGCATACGATTGAGCAAATATGAGCAAACTGACCGGAAAGTTAAAGCAGTGGCTGCAACACAAAGCAGTAAAAGTAAGTGCGATCATTTTATTGGCACTTATTGGGCTGTTTCTTGTACTTATGACCATTGCACAGTTGTATGTAAATGCCCATAAAGACACCATTATCGCATCCATTAAGCAGCAGTTGCTCACACACATCAAAGGCGAAGTGGTTTTAAAAGATGTGTCTATCAACATCTGGCGAAACTTTCCTAAAGTCAATGTAATTCTAAACGACATAAGTGTTTCCGATACGGTGTACCACAAACCCCTTATTGCTATTGGTGAACTCTCCAGTAGTGTAAGCTTGACCGACCTGTTGACAAAAAAAACCAATATCCGCTTTATAAAAGTTAAGAATGCCCTCGTGCATTTGTTTGTAGATAGCACCGGCTACTCCAACCACTATTTGCTACAGTTAAAGAAAAAAGACAGCACGGCTACCGGTACTCCCGGAAAGAAAGTTACCATAAGTGAAGTAACGCTTGAAAATGTAACGGCTATTTCAGAGAATGCGATAAAGAACAAACATTTTGAAATAAACTTTGCTCAACTGCATGCAAGCATTAGTGATAAGGATACGGTAGTACACATTACGATGTCGGAAAAAGCGAAGATGCGGGGATTAGGTTTTAACCTGGCAAAAGGATATTACCTGGAGAACAAAGAAATAACCGCAAAATGGAAATTGCTCTTTCATAAGCAGACGCATGAGCTATCATTCCCTAAAACAAAAGTAGACATAGACGGCCAGGCCTTAGACCTGGCAGGCTCATTTGTACTGGGTGATTCCGCACACTCCTCTTTCAAACTGGAAATAGAGGCAAATAAGATCTTATATAAAAAAACCGTAGGCCTGCTTACAGCATCCATTCAAAAAAAACTGTTACACGTAGACCTGCAAAAGCCTGTAGATGTAAAAGCTACCATAGCTGGTTCTATGGCATATAAAGCCATACCACTTGTAGATGTGGAATGGCATACGCAAAATAATGAGTTTGCCATACCCCTGGCAACGTTTTCTACATGCACTATGAGCGGCCGTTTTTTTAATGAAAAAGAAAAAAACAAACCACGCACAGACGATAACTCTGAAATAACACTAAGTGACTTCTCGGCTGACTGGGGTGGCGTACTTCTGAAAGGAAAGAATATTAGTATTACTAATCTTATACAGCCATCACTTGTATTTAACCTGACATCTGCCTGTAAGCTAAAAGCCTTAGATGATAAGTTTAACTCGCAAACCATGCGTTTTCTCGATGGCGATGCAGACATAGCGCTCGACTATAACGGTCCGCTGATAGCAGATGCGTCCCTGGTACAAAATCTTTCCTGCAGTCTTGCTGTAAGAAATGGTGTAGTGCTGTATGAGCCCAAAGACCTTACTTTCTCGCAATGTAACGGGCAACTCTTCTTTTCTTCCAACGTGCTTTCTTCATCCGGGTTAAGTTGCAACGTAGGTAAGACAAAGATCAACGTAGCGCTGTCAGGAAAAGATATTGCGAAACTGGCAGATGTAGATCCGGGAAAAGCCGTGATACAATGCGCCATCTTTTCCCCACAGTTTGATATAAGTGATTTTAAAAACCTGTTTGCCAACAAAAAGACGCAGGTACAGCGAAAGAAAGACCTCCGCCGTATGGCAAAAACAGCTCTGGCTTTTGACGAAATATTGGATAAAGGCAATTTGCAATTAGACCTGAAGGCAAACAGTGTTGTCTATAACCGGTTTACTGCAACGGCGCTTGTCGCCAGCATCTTATTCCGGCACAACGATTGGGAGATAAAGCAAGTGAATATACAGCACGCAGATGGAACGTTTAAGCTTTCCGGAAATATTACAGAGCAAAGCAGTAACTATCATAAAGCCAACGTAAATATCAACCTTGTAAATGTAAACGTACGTAAGCTCTTCTACGCATTTGACAACTTTGGGCAGAATGGCATTACCTATCAAAACCTACAAGGACAGTTGAATACCAATGCCAATATATCGCTTGGCTTAGATAATAAAGGCGCCATCATCGACAACTCCATTAACGGCAACCTGTTTTTCTCCCTGAAAAATGGTGCATTGATCAATTTTGCACCCGTACAAAAAATACAAAAGTTTGTATTCCAGGACCGCGACCTGACCAATATTACTTTTGCGGAATTAAAAGACAGCCTGATCATCCGGGATAATGAGATCAACATTAAGCGGATGGAAATACAATCCTCCGTTGCCACGTTGTATGTAGAAGGACTATACAGCCCCAAGGGAAATACAGACATTAGCATACAAGTACCGATCAATAACTTTCTCGAAAAAAGAGAAGAGCGTCATCTGCAAAACAGGGGCGTGCATGTGAAGACTGGTGCCAGCATTTACCTGCGTGCAAAGTCCGGCCTGAAAGGTGACGTAAAGATCGGCCTTGACCTGTTTAAAAAATTCAGAAAGAACAAAGGCGAAAGAACCCTGCGGGATTCATTGTGAGCAGATCAATAAGATATTCCATATCTGTTCGCCCCATAAGGTTATTATATTCATAAGTGAGATATGGAATATCTGTGAAGCATTCTTTAAAACAGAAAGAGCCGAAGCATACACGCTCCGGCTCTTTGTTTTAAGTTTAAATAGACATTACGAATAGTGGCTTCTGTTTCTAGCTGTATCTTAATTTAGAAACGTTTTCTTGTTTCGACAGTAAATGTAACAAAGCCTGTACTAATATTACGGTAACTAGCAACCCAGCCAGCAGGACTAGAGACTGGTATTAGATAATCCATAACAGGAACACCAAAGTCTAACAGCGTTTCCGCAAGATCGTCTGAATTATTTGTCGTCTTTATTGTTACTGTATTTGTTCGAGTTGTCGTCGCACTACCTCCAAATTTAATCCCAACCTTTTTGAATACATTCAAGTTGAGTTCAAAATTGCTTCCAAAGTTTGAAGATACAGTTGTCGTGTTTGTCGTTTCTGTACCTGGATCATATTCAAAAACCTTGAATTTCCAGGTATCACCGTAGTTCTGCATATCCCAACAAGCAATTTCAATAGGAGTTGGATAGAAAACAGCTCCATAATAGTCTGGATCATCTTTATCCCATCGAACTGAGGATGAAGAACAACTAAATCCTTTTCTAAGTGCTTCTACTCCGCCTGTTTGATTTACGAAAAAAATATCAAAGAATATTTCCAGATATCCTTCACTCCAGTCTCTTGCATATTCATAGGCTGCTTTGGAATTAAAATAGAACATTGTAATGAATTCTGCATAGTTATTGTTTAATGTTCCTTTTTCGATTCCTACTGCAGGATCAATTCCATAATAAATATAATCTCTGTGGCATGGTACGTTATTTGTATACGCGTAAGATAAACGGGGATCAACGCTTGGAGAATACCCACTTCTGGCCTCTCTTTTTTTATTGGTAATCTCTTTTTTGAATGTAATATCAAGAAACCTGAATGCCCCAACCTCGTTTGACAAGTATTGAAGTGAATCCCTCAAATTATTCATTTTGTTTGCCTTTTCGTTGTTGAGCATCAACCGTTCATTAATTTTTAAAACTACAGTGGGATAAGTTGGTTCATCTTTATAACTTAGTGTAACGTGATCCTCTTTATACGTATAGCCATACATCGGCCTATTGCTTTTTGAATCTTCTACATTTCGTATAGCAACAACAGGTGGCTTTTCACTTGTATTCCACTTCTCCGCACTGAAGTTTTTCAACTCCGGTACAAAAATGGTCAGCAGCGGGTTTTGATCAATCTCTTTTTTTAATCCTTCTTTGTCTGCACTTACAGAAAGCAATCTTTCATAGACTGTTTTGCCTTCAACAACTTCATCTTTTATTTTTTGAAATAAAATGTCATAATCGTTGTCAAATTGTAGCAAAGCTTCTTTCTTTAAAAAAGACTGTAATGCGGAAGATTCCATAGCTTTTGCAAGGCTCTTGGAAAAGATAACGGGATTAAAACTTCCTGTGGGAATGTTGGGCGGCGTTCCTTGATTTTGCTCTGGTGTTTCCTCTTTTTGTTTGACATCCTTTTTACAACTAAAAATGGCAGTAGCAAGCAGCATTGCCAGGAGTGTTTTTTTCATACACTTTGGTTTATAGATTAATAAATAACGAACGCAGCAATATTTATCGAATTACTATAACCATCGGCTATGTTAGTTTATGAAATAGGGATAGTGAATAACGAGCAGGAAGGAAAATTTAGTGTGATCAAATAAAATTTTCCTAATTGTAAAACAGCAATAGTCCTATGGATCTATTCCATTGCATTAGGTGTGGTAAGTGGTATTTATTATTATATGGAGAGGCAACCGCCAGAGAATGTTACCCTTTGATAAGAAATGGTTTTTTAGCAGGACGTGTCCTTTTTTCAAACAATGTTGCTATCGACGGCGTACATACCATTGTTCCTTTGCTTAAAAGAAATGATTATGAAAAAAATACTTGCCAAACTAATGGCCTTCGTTGCTGCAATCATTGTATTTGCATCTTGTAGTAAATCATCTGATAGCCCTTCTAATGATTCTGGCAGCTACCCAAAAAATGTCACTTTGGAATATCGCGTAACAAAACTTTCGGGGGACAAACTTACCTCTGGTAGCTCTATAGTTATCTATCCAGGAGGACAGGATTCGCCAGATAATTTGGCTCTGCCGATTTCACTAAAATATGATGTTAAAGATGTTAAACAATTTGATGGCTTCTCTGCATCATTTACTGGTTTAGCCACAGGCTCTGTTCGTTTGGATCTTCTGGTAGATGGTAAAGTAGTAAAAAGCAGTACTGCGTCAGGAACAAATATGGTCTATGGAACAGTTACCTATTTGTTCCCGTAAAGATATTTATAGCACTCTAGCTGTTCGGGATGTTGCGTAAGGCATCCCGAACTATAGATAAATGAGATTTATAATCCGGCGTTTCTTCTCCGCATCGCCCCCTCACGATTATATTCATAGGAAGAGGCAACGCGCTTTAGCCCTATTTTTGCCGGATGCAATATCCCCGCCAATAAAAGCATTAAATCGATCGTTCTTCGCGTATGTTCAGAAAAATTATTCTTATCAGTCTCGCTTGCAAAGGAACTGCACAATGCAACCCCTTGTGCTCCTTGTGAGATAGCCTGGTGACCTTTGTGGTTAAATCTTGGGCTTAAATAGTATTAGAAAGGTCTGCGTTATGGACAATGTACGCACCCGGGTAAAAAGCTACTCGTTATTCTCAGGAACGCTGCATTTATTCTTTGCGGGCATTAATTACAACGGGAAGACTATTTTTTACACACGAGCTTTTGGTATGATAAATAAGACATTGATTCTCTTCACAGCAAAAAACGTGTACGGTATTTCTTTATTGATACGAATGCAGCAATGCGCCTTGTGAAAAAGATGTGTCTTTGTAAAAAAATCTTCAAAGAAATAAGCGCATATACAGATAACCCTAAAGCCTGTGTGGGCACACCTGGACCTATTTAGTTTTTAGAACCATGTGCATTTAAAGGCGGTATTAATTTTAATACCGCCTTCTTTTATATTATGTCTTACTAATGGCTTTCTCCACCTCTTCCGCATAATGCCTGTGCTCCAGCGAATGAATGCGGTTGGCTAATGTTTCTGCCGTGTCTTCCGGCAATACCGGGCATGTGGCCTGGAACAAATGCGCACCGTGGTCGTAATGCTCATCTACGTAATGTATAGTAATACCACTTTCGGTTTCCTTATTCGCGATCACCGCCTCGTGCACAAAATTGCCATACATCCCCTTTCCGCCATACTTTGGCAAAAGCGCAGGATGAATGTTTACGATCTTTTGTGGAAATGCTTTGATCAGGCTTTCGGGAATCTTCCATAAAAAGCCCGCAAGCACAATAAAATTGATCTGTACATCTTTCAGGGCGCCAACATAGCCATCACCCTCAAAAAAAGGTTGCTTTTCTATAATAAGCGTAGGAACCTGGAATTCTGCCGCAATGTTTAATACACCGGCAGTCTTTTTATTGCTTACGATCAGCCCAACCTGGATAGATGGGTGTTTCGGAAAAGCTTCCGTTCCAAAATATTCGATCAGTTTGCGCGCATTGCTGCCGGCACCGGAAGCAAAAACTGCTATTTTTTGAATGGGATTATTGGTAGAACCGTTTTGCATGGGCACAAATATCTTAGGAATATATTAGTTATAAAAGAAAAACGCAATTAACTGCAATAATTGTATTTCATATATTATAAAAAAACAACATTTGTGAAAACGATGGAGGTGCATTTATTTAGTGTTTGCAGAAGTAAACCAGAAACGATGAAACACCATGGAAAAGTTAAAAAACGTGTGACAGTCAGTGCGACATATTTGCAGTAATCGGCTGAAACGTAAGCCCAGTGTGGTTAAATTTTTTTTTAAGGTGTTAGGGTTTTGTCAATATCGTGTCATATTTTTGCACCCGTTCAAGGATATTTTTCCACATCTACACAACAGAATTGTGAATATGATCCACCTAAGACATTTTGCCGGAAAATTGATACTCGGGTTTATACTGGCTTTAATATTTCAGTTAGGTAATAGTGCCAAAGCGCAAGATGGAAAGGCTTTGTTTACAGCCAATTGTGCTTCTTGTCACAAAGTACATGAGCGCATGACCGGTCCAGCCCTGGAAGGTGTGGAAGATCGCTGGCCTGACAAAAAGAAATTACACGCGTGGATTCATAACAGTGCTGCTGTATTGGCTTCCGGTGATGCTTATGCAAACAACCTGTTCAATGAATATGGTAAGGTTGCAATGACTCCGTTCCCAAGCTTGAGCGACAAAGACATCGACGCTATTCTTACATATATTAAAAGTGTTCCTAAAGTTGATCCATCGAAAAAAGATGGTCCTACTGCAAAAGCAGAAGGCGGTGACAACACATTACTCTTCGGTATCCTTACCTTAATATTAGCAGTTGTTGCATTTGTATTATTACAGGTGAATAGCAACCTGAAAAAACTGAGCGATGACAAAGCTGGCGTTCCTGCTCACGAGCCGGTTCCTTTCTGGAGAAACAAAGCATATATCGCATTCCTTACAATTATCTTATTCTTACTGGGTGGTTTCCTTGTAGTAAAAGGCGCAATCGGGTTAGGCCGTACGCAGAACTACGAACCAAAACAACCAATCTTCTACTCTCATAAAGTTCACGCAGGCGTAAACCAGATCAACTGTCTGTACTGCCATGGTAGCACAATGGAAGGCAAGCAAGCAAACATTCCTTCAGTGAATGTGTGTATGAACTGTCACATGGCTATCAATGAGTACAAAGGTGAAAAACTGTTTACTGCAGAAGGCGAAGAAGTGAACGGTACAGCAGAAATTCAGAAATTATACAAATACGCAGGTTTCGAGCCAGGTAAAGCATGGGATGCAAGCAAAGCAAAACCAATCGAATGGACTCGTATCCACAACCTGCCTGATCACGTTTACTTCAACCACTCACAGCACGTGAAAGCTGGCCAGGTACAGTGCCAGACTTGCCATGGTGATATTACTAAGATGGATGAAGTGAAACAATTTGCGCCACTAAGCATGGGCTGGTGTGTAAACTGTCACCGTGAAACAAAAGTTCAGTTTAAAGACAACGGTTTCTATAGCATTTACGAGAAATACCACCAGGACCTGAAAAATGGTAAACTGGATAGCACAAAAGGTATTACTGTAGAAATGATCGGTGGTACTGAATGTCAAAAATGCCACTATTAATAATAGCATCGGATATATTGGTTAACAGTCGTATTCTTTAAAATAAAATCTTGAATGGGTGAAGGCGAAAGCCGACAGCCAAATGTCAATAAACTACGATATGGAGAATAAAAAGTACTGGCAAAGTTTTGGTGAGCTGAATCAGTCAGAAGCATATCAGCAATCTGCTAAAGACGAGTTCCAGGAAGAACTGCCATTTGCAGAAGCCGACAACAAAGGCTTTTTGCAATCAGTTACTCCCAGAAGAGACTTCTTGAAATATCTAGGATTTAGCACTGCTGCTGCTGCAGTAGCTGCGAGTTGTGAGATTCCTGTAAAAAAAGCAATTCCTTTCGCAAATAAACCGGAAGATATTACACCGGGCGTAGCTAACTACTACGCAACAACATATGTGCAGGATGGTGATGTGGTGAGTGTAATTGCAAAAGTGCGCGACGGACGTCCGATCAAAATAGAAGGCAACGACCTGTCTCCGGTTACTGGCGGCGGTACTTCTGCAAGAGTACAGGCTTCTGTATTAGACCTGTATGATACTGCAAGATTACGTTTCCCTACTATTGACGGAAAAGAGGTTACACTGGAAGCTGTTGACAAAGCAGTGGGTAGCGCATTAAGCGGTCTTGGTGGAGCTCCTGTAGTGATCCTGACAAGCACAATCACTTCTCCAAGTACTAAAGACGCAATCAATCAATTCTTAGCAAAATATCCGGGTAGCCGTCACGTAGTGTACGATGCTGTTTCTAACAGCGGTATCCTTTTGGCGAACGAAGCTACTTACGGAAAAAAAGCAATCCCTTCTTATCGTTTTGACAATGCAAAAGTGATCGTGAGCCTTGGAGCTGATTTCCTTGGTACATGGATCAGCCCTACAGAGTTTTCAAAACAATACGCAAAAGGTAAAAAGATCAGCAACAAGCAAACTGAAATGAGCAAGCACATTCAGTTTGAAAGTGTACTGAGCATGACCGGTGCAAATGCAGATGACCGTTACATTCACCGTCCTTCTGAAGAAGGTCTGGTAGCTGTAGCGTTGTTAAATGCGATCAACGGCCAAGGTGCTGCCGGCATCAAAGATGCTAAGCTGAAAGCTGGCATCGAAAAAACAGCAAAAGAATTACTGGAAAATAAAGGCGCATCTCTTGTAGTAAGCGGTAGCAATAATGTAAACGTTCAGATAGTAGTAAATGCTATCAACGAAGCATTACAGTCTGGCGGCAAAACAATAGACTGGTCTGCTACATTAAACTACAGGCAAGGTATTGATGCTGATTTTGTAAAATTAGTTGACGACCTGAATGCTGGTAGCGTTGGTGCATTATTGATCTTCGGCGCTAACCCTGCGTACACATGGTACGATAGCAAAAAGTTTGTAGACGGCTTAAAGAAAACACGTGTTTCTGTTTCTTTCAACACTAAAGTGGACGAAACAACAGAAAACTGTAAATATGTTATTCCTGATCATCACTACCTGGAAAGCTGGGGTGATGCAGAACCTAAATCTGGCCACTTCTCTCTTCTTCAGCCAACTATTTACCCGCTGTTCAAAACACGTCAGTGGCAAGATAGCCTGTTGAAATGGAGCGGTGCAACAACAGATTATTTAGGTTTCGTAAAACAATACTGGTTAGGTAAACTGGGTAGCGAGTCTGCTTGGGACAAAGCACTGCAAGACGGTGTGATCAATCCTGCAACTCCTGCTACAGCTACTGGTTCTGCATTCAATGCCGGAGCGGTTGCAAATGCTGCAAGTGCATTAGCTTCTGCACCGAAATCTGGTAAATACGAACTGGTTATTTACGAAAAAACAGGTGTTGGGGTAACTGGCGCTGCTAACCCATGGTTGCAGGAAATGCCTGACCCGATCACTAAAGCTACATGGGACAACTATGTAATCATTTCTCCTGCTTTGGCTAAATCACTGCTGGGCATAGATATGGCAAGATCCGGAGATGCGGATGCATACGAAGTACACCCACCAAAGCATGTATTGAAAATAACTGCCGGTGGTAAATCTGTAGAATTACCAGCGTTGATTATACCTGGCTTGCAGCCGGACACAATAGCAATTGCTGTTGGATACGGCCGTAGCGAAAAACTGGGTAAATCAGTAGTTGGTTCCGGTAAGAATATCTTCCCGTTTGTTTCTACTGTAAACGGTACAATAAGCTATACTGTTTCTGATGTTTCAATAGCAAACACAGGCGAAAAATATGAAGTAGCGATCACACAGACACACGGCTCTTACGACACAAGTCAGGGTAAGCGTGTGGAAGTGATGAAAGAAATGACGTTGGCTGAGTTAAAAGCTCATCCTGATGCCATCGTGAAAGAGCGTGAAGAAGAATTAAAACCTTTTGGCGGAATTGAAAAATTCGAGAAAGAAGGTACGATCTATCCACACTTCGAAAAACCAGGGATCCACTGGGGTATGAGTGTAGACCTGAACAGTTGTACTGGTTGTGGTGCGTGCGTAGTTGCATGTAACGCAGAGAACAACGTTCCTGTAGTTGGTAAATCAGAAGTGTTGCGTGGTCACGAAATGCACTGGTTACGTATCGACCGCTACTACAGCGGAGATGTTGACAATCCGAAAGTGGTATTCCAGCCATTGATGTGTCAGCACTGCGATAACGCTCCTTGTGAGAACGTTTGTCCGGTAGCTGCTACTAACCACAGCTCTGAAGGTCTGAACCAAATGACTTATAACCGTTGTATCGGTACAAGATATTGCGCGAACAACTGTCCGTTCAAAGTACGTCGCTTTAACTGGGCTGACTACACTGGCGCTGACAGCTTCCCTAACAACCAGGCTGGTGAGATCAATGATGTGGTAATGATGATGAACGATGATCTGACAAGAATGGTATTGAACCCGGATGTAACTGTTCGTTCTCGTGGTGTTATCGAAAAATGTTCTTTCTGCGTTCAACGTTTACAGGAAGGCAAATTGAAAGCGAAGAGAGACAGCCGTAAGCTGACTGACTCCGATATCAATGTTGCCTGTGCGCAGTCTTGCCCTAGCGATTGTATCACTTTCGGTAATGCAAATGATCCTGAAAGTGCAGTAAGCAAAGCAAGAAAAGAAAACTCTAACAGGTTGTTTATCTCATTAGAGCAAATACACGTATTGCCAAATGTTACTTACATGACTAAAGTACGCAATACAGAAGAAGAAGCTGAGGCGAAACACGAAGGAAAGAAAGAAGGAGCACACGCATAAGAGCGAGAAGGCTATAACAGAATTTTAAAAATTTTCATCGGGATCAAAGCCCTGATATAAATTATAACAAATGGCGCATCTGAAGTACGAGTCACAACTAAGAGAACCTCTGGTAACAGGTAATAAGGATTATCACCAGGTAACAGAAGACATTTGCCGGCCTATTGAAGCAAAGCCTACCAAACTATGGTACGTTGGCTTCTACATAGCGGTTGCATTGCTCATGTTTGGTGTGTACAGTGTCTACCGTGAGGTAACTTATGGTATCGGCCAGTGGAACCTGAACAAAACAATTGGTTGGGGTTGGGATATCACCAACTTCGTGTGGTGGGTAGGTATCGGTCACGCCGGTACGCTGATCTCCGCGATCCTCTTGTTGTTCCGCCAGGGATGGAGAACAGGTGTAAACCGTGCGGCAGAAGCGATGACAATTTTCGCGGTAATGTGCGCAGGCCAGTTCCCGATTTTCCACATGGGACGTGTATGGATGGCATTCTTCGTATTACCTTATCCTAACACCCGCGGTCCTCTATGGGTTAACTTCAACTCTCCGTTGTTGTGGGACGTATTCGCGATCTCTACTTACTTTACTGTATCATTACTGTTCTGGTATAGCGGTTTGCTTCCTGACTTTGCTACAGTACGTGACCGTGCAAAAACAAAATTGCGTAAATTATTATATGGTGTAGCTGCATTCGGCTGGACAGGTTCTACTAAACACTGGCAACGTCATGAGTCTCTATCTCTTGTACTAGCCGGCTTGTCCACTCCACTTGTATTGTCTGTACACACTATCGTATCTTTTGACTTCGCTACTTCTGTTATCCCTGGTTGGCACACAACCATCTTCCCTCCTTACTTCGTTGCGGGTGCGGTATTCTCCGGCTTTGCAATGGTACAATCACTAATGGTGATCGTACGTAAAGTATTCGCTTTGGAAGATTACATCACGTTGGGACACATAGAAGCGATGAACAAAGTAATCGTATTAACAGGTTCTATCGTAGGTTGTGCTTACCTCACTGAGTTATTCATGGGTTGGTATAGCCAGAACAAATATGAAGGCTACACTTTCTGGTACAGCCGTGCAAACCTGTTCAGTCCTTATGGCTGGAGCTACTGGGGTATGATGGCTTGTAACGTAATAAGCCCGCAGATCTTCTGGTTCCGCAAAATGAGAAGAAACCTGTTCGTTACATTCTTTATGAGTGTGTTGGTAAACATTGGTATGTGGTTCGAACGTTTCGTAATCATCGTTACTTCTCTTTACCGTGACTACCTGCCATCAAGCTGGTCTGTTTACTACAGCCCTTCTACATGGGAGATCGGTTTCTACCTCGGTACGTTCGGTCTGTTCTTTACATGCTTCTTCTTATTTGCTAAATACTTCCCTGTGGTTGCCATCGCTGAGATTAAGAGCGTATTGAAAACAACAGGCGATACGCAGAAAGACGGTATGGATAAGCAGGAAGAAATGCAACCTGAAGAGTTTGTACACGAGTACGCACACTAAACAGGTGTTGAAAGAGTTAAGAATTTTGAGATTTTAATTATAAAAAGCTAAGGGCATAAGCCTCAACAGCTCAAAGCTCAAGAATTATGGCAAAAAAGAAATTTGTAGTTGGTTGTTTTGATGATGAAGCAGTTTTGTTCCCTGCGGTAAAGAAAGTACGTACTGCCGGTTACAAAATACATGATGTGTACACGCCATTCCCTGTACACGGATTGGACCATGCAATGGGTTTGCGCGAAACAAGCCTGCACACTGCCGGTTTCATTTACGGCATTACTGGTACTACTACTGCTTTAAGCTGTATAAGCTGGATCTTCACAAAGGACTGGCCTTTGAACATCGGAGGTAAACCACACTTTGCATTACCAGCGTGGATACCGATCACATTCGAGCTTACAGTATTGTTTGCTGCAGTAGGTATGGTACTTACGTTTTGCTACCTGTGCCAGTTGGCGCCATTCGTAAAGAAGCACCATTTCCATGCACGCGCTACCGATGACCTGTTTGTAATGGTTATCGAGTGCACTGCTAAAACAAATGAAGCTGATTTGCAAGGGTTCCTGAACAGCATTGGTGCTAAAGAAGTGAACGTACAGGAAGCTGAAGCTGATTGGTGGTTTGGCCGTTACGACCAGGAACAACAATTGATCAGAGATACCAAGGTTGAAGTTGCTTAATTGAACCGAATTAGATTAAAATGAAAAAAGTATCAATCATAACTATTTTATCTGCAGCAGTAATTCTTGTTAGCTGTGGTGGTGATGTGAAACGTAATCCAGGTTCCGTTTATATGCCGGACATGGCTTATAGCCGCGCATACGAAACTTATTCGGATCATAGTAATCTTGAAGAACAAGGTATTCACTATAATAACAGACCTGTTGCCGGTACTATTGCACGTGGTGAGGAAATGCCTTTTCCATTGCAGAAAGACGCTGCAGGCGATACAGCAAACTATGCTGCATCTAAACAGATCCAGAATCCTTTGGCAGCATTGGACGCAAAAGATCTGAAAGAAGCAGAGCGCCTCTACCTGGTTAACTGTGGTATCTGTCATGGTACTAAACTGGACGGCAACGGTCCTTTGTACAAAGATGGTACTGGCCCTTACCCGGCTGCACCTAAAAACCTGATGACGTTGCATATGCCAGACGGACAGATGTTCTATTCTGTAACGTACGGTAAAAACATGATGGGTAGTTATGCATCTCAACTGTCTCGTAAACAGCGCTGGATGGTTATCCATTATATTAAAGCGAAACAAGCAGAAGCGAATGCTGCAGCAGCTCCGGCGGCTGAAAGCACAGATAAGAAATAATATTCGAGCAATTAATACTTCCTTTCACCAGAGATAAAAGATATTAAGATGGCATCTATCAGAGAGCAATTTGAGATTCCCGGCAAGATGAAAACATGGGCACTTGGCCTGATCGCAGTTGGTGTGCTGGCTATGATAATTGGCTTGGTTACTAAAGGCATGGGTGACGAGCATGAGAAAACTGTTTTCATCGGTACATTAATGTACAACAGCTTGTTTTTTATGCTGATATGTAATGCCAGCATGTTCTTTATCTGTGCTACTACGTTAGCAATGGGTGGTTGGCAGGTTGTTTTCCGTCGTATTCCGGAAGCTATTTCTACATTGGTTCCGATCTTCGGCGGTATTGCCTGGGTAGTATTAATGTATATCGTATTTATCGATCATAACCACCATATCTACCACTGGTTGAGCGAAGAAGCAAAAACAGATCATATCCTGAGCGGTAAGTTAGGTTTCCTGAATCCTGTATTCTTCCTGATCTGGACTACGTTAGCAATTGGTCTTTGGATCATCCTTGGTGCTAAAATGCGTAAACTGAGCAGTGAAGCGGATGAGGCAGCACTGAGAGGTGAAGAGCCAGGTAAAAGCTTCGTTTGGAGAAATACCGTTTCTGCATCTTTATTCATCGTATGGTTTGCATTGACTGTAGGCTCTACTGTGCCTTGGTTGTGGATGATGAGTATTGACGCACACTGGTACAGTACAATGTATAGCTGGTACACATTTGCAAGCTCATTTGTTGCAGGTATGTCTCTGATCGCATTGTTCGTTATCTACCTGAAAAACAAAGGTTACCTGGAATATACAAACCAGGAGCACTTACACGATATTGGTAAATTCATGTTCGCGTTCTCTATCTTCTGGACATATTTGTGGTTTTCCCAATATATGTTGATCTGGTACGCAAACATTCCGGAAGAAACTATTTACTTTAAAACAAGGGTTCAAGGTCCTTACAAAGGCCTGTTCTTCCTGAACCTGATCATCAACTTCGTTTGCCCGATTTTAATTTTAATGAAGCGTTCTGCGAAACGTAACTATACTTTAATGACCTTTATGGCTGTTTTGATCATCTTTGGTCATTGGATCGACTTCCACCAGATGGTAATGGGCAGCTTATCTAAAGAGCACGTAACATTAGGCTGGTTAGATTTTGGAATTGCTGCATTCTTCATAGGCATGATCATCCTCTTCACCGGAAGGGCTCTGGCTAAGAAACCACTGGTTCCGAAGTACCATCCATTCCTGAAAGAAAGTGTGATACATCATACATAGTCAGTTAAAGAGTTTAGCCGCAACGAACGTTTGGCACCGTTAAACAGAAAGTGTTTTATTAAAGAATAAGAAAAGAATTATGTCAATGTTTTTTACAATAGCAGTCATAGTCCTGGTGTTCCTGGTGATTTTTCAGATTGCTAAGGCCAGTGAATATGTATCTATCCTGAAAGGGGACGAAAACGCAAAAGCACAGAGCAATAAGATCAACGGGTTCCTGATGATCGTTTTCCTGGTATTGGGCCTGGTTGGCGTTTATCTCTGTAATAAAGCGTTATTTCCTAAAACACTGTTGGCTCACGAGTCTCCGAGTGTACAGGGTGAAAAAGTTGACTCCATGTTGTGGGTTACTTTGATCATAACAGGTATCGTATTCATTATTACACAAATACTTCTTTTCTGGTTCAGCTACAAATACCAGGAAAATCCTAAACGTAAAGTTTTCTTTTTTCCACACAACAATACAATGGAACTTGTATGGACTGTTGTTCCTGCAATTACCCTGACTGTACTGGTAGTGATCGGTTTGCGTAACTGGTTCTCTTTTACAAGCGAAGCTCCAAAAGATGCTTTGGTTGTAGAAATCACTGGTAAGCAATTTGGCTGGATGTTCCGCTATCCGGGTAAAGACAACATCTTCGGTAAGAAATACTTCCGTGTTATCAACGATGCACAATCTAATCCTTTGGGTCAGATCTGGGCTGACAATGCACAATACAATCTGAAAGCAGATCCTGCAAACTTTGATGATATCGTACTTTCTCAAACAGTTTACCTGGTAAAAGGTAAACCTGCAAAATTCATCATCAACTCAAGAGACGTTATCCATGACGTTGGTTTACCACAGTTCCGTATGAAAATGGATGCGGTTCCGGGCACACCTACAACATTGTGGTTTACGCCTAAGTTCACAACCAAAGAGATGAAAGAGAAAACGGGCAATCCTGATTTTGTGTATGAGATCAGTTGCGACCAGATGTGTGGTAATGGCCACTACTCTATGAAAGGTGTGATCGAAGTAGTAACACAGGAAGAGTATGATCTGTGGATGGCTAAACAAAAGCCTAACTACTACGCAGCTTTCCCGGATAAAGATCCGGCGAATCAAAAGCCAGTTACACCCGCTGCTGGTGCTGATTCAACTAAAACATTAGCTGCCGCTAAATAAACAACAACAATTAAGGCGGTACGCCGCCTGATATTAATATTACTTTGATTCTATTAAAGAGTTTGATATGAGTAACGAAGCTGTTTTGCATGCCCACGAAGTTTCACATGACGTTCATCATGGTGGACACGACGGACATCATCACCACGAAAATTTTATAACGAAGTATGTCTTCAGCCAGGATCACAAAATGATCGCCAAACAATTCCTTATTACAGGTATGGTTTGGGCTGTTCTTGGTGGTTTGATGTCAGTATTGTTTCGTTTGCAGTTGGGTTATCCGGAAGCTTCTTTCCCTTGGTTAGAAGATATCCTGGGTAAATGGGCTAAAGGTGGCCACATTTCTGCCGAAGCATATTATGCACTCGTTACTACACACGGTACCGTACTCGTATTCTTTGTATTGACAGCGGGTCTGAGTGGTACATTCTCTAACTTCCTGATTCCTCTACAGGTAGGTGCACGCGATATGGCATCTCCTTTAATGAATATGCTTAGCTACTGGTTCTTCTTCCTGGCTAGTATTGTGATGTTGTCATCTATGTTTGTTGAGACAGGCCCATTCAGCGGTGGCTGGACAGCTTATCCTCCATTGAGCGCATTGGGTGACGCATCTCCTGGTTCTAAAACAGGTATGGACCTTTGGTTAATAGCTATGGCATTATTCGTAGTGTCCCAGTTATTGGCTGGTCTGAACTACATCGCTACTATCCTGAACATGCGTACAAAGGGCATGAGCATGACAAGGTTGCCATTGACAATCTGGGCGTTGTTCTTCACTGCAGTGTTAGGCGTATTGTCTTTCCCTGTATTATTCTCCGGCTTCATTCTGTTGATCTTCGACCGTAACTTTGGTACAAGCTTTTACCTGTCAGATATCTTTATCAGCAGCGTAGGTGCATTACCTAACGAAGGTGGTAGCGCCATTCTTTACCAGCACTTATTCTGGTTCCTGGGTCACCCTGAAGTATATATCATCCTGTTGCCGGCAATGGGTATGGTATCTGAAATATTATCAACCAACTCGCGTAAGCCAATCTTTGGTTATATGGCGATGATCGGTTCATTGTTCGCTATCGCAATCCTGGCGTTCCTTGTATGGGCACACCACATGTTTGTGACAGGTCTGAATCCATTCCTCGGTTCGATATTCGTATTGTTGACATTGCTGATCGCGGTTCCTTCTGCGATCAAAGTGTTCAACTGGCTGACTACCTTGTGGCGTGGTAACATCCGTTTCACACCGGGTATGCTCTTCGCTATTGGCTTCGTAAGCTTATTCATCTCTGGTGGTCTGACTGGTATCTGGCTGGGTAACTCAGCGCTGGACATCCACCTGCACGATACATACTTTGTAATTGCCCACTTCCATATAGTAATGGGTGTTGCCTCTATGTTCGGCATGTTTGCGGGTATCTACCATTGGTATCCTAAAATGTATGGCCGTTTTATGAACAACACACTGGGGTATATCCACTTCTGGGTTACAATAGCTGGCGCTTACCTGATCTTCTGGCCTATGCACTACGAAGGTCTGGCTGGTATGCCTCGCCGTTACTATGATTACAGTGTTTGGGAAAGCTTTAAACAATTTGTGGAGCTGAACAGGTTCATCAGTACTGTAGTAATCATTGTATTTGCTGTGCAGTTATTGTTCCTGGCTAACTTCTTCTACTCTATCTGGAAAGGAAGAAAAGTTACAACTCAGAATCCTTGGGAGTCTACAACATTGGAGTGGACTACACCTATCCGTCCTGGTCACGGTAACTGGCCTGGTGAGATCCCTGAAGTTCACCGTTGGGCATATGACTATGGTAAAGATGGTAAATCATTTATCCCGCAGACAACACCTGTAGGAGATGATGAGAGTGAGCATCACTAATAGTTCTAAAATAGTTTGAATATTATTTATACCTGATGCCCTGAGAAATCAGGGCATCATTTTTAAAACTTGAGTTGCAAGGCAGTTCGATGACAGCAGACGTAAAAGATTCGTCCACGTCTTTAAAGTGGGCTTCGAAGCTGAAGGACTATTCGCAATTGATGAAATTTACATTGAGTTTCACTGTTGTATTTTCCTGCGTTATCTGTTATTTGCTTGCTCCTAAAGTAGTGGTATATGACTGGAAGATGATCATCCTGCTTTTTATTGCAGGCATGCTTGTAACAGGAGCAGCCAATGCAATAAACCAGGCAGTAGAGAAAGATACAGATGCGGTAATGAAGCGAACAGGTAAACGACCTGTTGCGAGTGGGAGAATGAGTCAGCAGGAAGCATATCTTTTTGCACTCATTGCAGGTGCGCTGGGCGTGTTTATGATGTGGGAGTTTTTCAACCTGTCATCCGCGTTACTTTCAGCATTTAGTCTTTTTTTATATGCGTACATCTATACGCCATTAAAAAAAGTAAGTTCTATAGCAGTATTGGTTGGTGCATTTCCTGGCGCATTACCTTGCCTGATTGGCTGGGTAGCAGGAAACGATGATTTTAGCGCTCCCGGCTGGGCTTTATTTGGAATCCAGTTCTTATGGCAGTTTCCGCACTTTTGGGCAATAGCCTGGGTGGCACACGGAGACTACAGCAAAGCAGGGTTCAAATTATTACCGGCAGATAAGGGGCCAACTAAGTTCACCGCACTACAAGCCATTATGTACTCCGTACTAATGATACCGGTGGGTTTACTGCCGTATTATTTCGGATTGACAGGAAAAGTAAGCCTTATCATAGTGCTGATCTGTAACCTGTTCATGGTGGTGCAATCTGTACGGTTGTATATGGCAATGGATGTGAAAGCGGCAAGACGAGTGATGTTTAGCAGCTATATATACCTGCCGATCGTATTGCTGGCACTGTTGGCTGATAAAATGTAAAAAAATTGCTCATTGGTTTGTGAGGAATAGTAAATAAAGGAGCGTCAATATGGATATGGCTGCAACAAATGACATAGAAAAGAAAAGAATGCATCCCCATAAGTTTGTTCTTTGGATTGCTATGGGTAGCATTGTGATGATGTTTGCGGGTTTGACCAGTGCATATATAGTGAAAAGGAATGATGGCAACTGGTTAGAGTTTCCGATGCCATCTGTGTTTTGGTATTCAACTGTAACAATTATTATCAGCAGTTTGACCATGTACCTTGCCCAGAAAGCATTCAAAGCAAGGGAGATGGCACGATACAGATCATTGATAAGCGTTACTGCATTTCTTGGTGTTCTTTTCGCTGTATTGCAATTCGTGGGATTTATACAGTTAGGCCATCAGAATATCCCGCTTTTTGGTGTAAAAAGTAATCCTTCTGCTTCATTCTTAGGCATTATTACAGGATTACACGTATTACACGTATTGGGCGGTGTAATTGCATTGATCGTTATATTCTTCCGTGCGCACAGAACGCGAGTGAAATCGTACAACAGTGTACCGGTTGAGATAGTAGGCACTTACTGGCATTTTGTAGACATTCTTTGGATATACCTGTTTATTTTCTTCAACATGGTTGGAACAGGATAGTCCGGGAGCATTTGATAAGTATTAAGAAAAAGACGCAGGAGCTGAAAGAAAAAACGACTGGCGAAAGTGTTCTTTTCAATGTGAGCGAATAAATTTGCGAACGAAATTTTTTGAACAAACATGGCAACTACAACAGCTACAACAGCAACCAAATGGTGGGGCGGCGGAAAAAGCCCTTTCAATGTAGAGTATGGAAAACTGATGATGTGGTACTTCCTTATGAGTGATGCCTTCACTTTTGGAGCGTTTCTTATAGCATACGGTACTACACGCTTCGCTACTAACGGATGGCCTGACCCGAATCACGTATTTAATTCCTTCCCGGGATTAGGTGGCGGTCTTCCTTTGTTGTTCGTGAGCTTGATGACATTCATTCTCATCATCAGTTCTGTAACGATGGTACTGGCAGTACACGCAGGACACCAGATGAATAAAAGAGGTGTTGTTATTAACCTTGTGTTGACCATTATAGGCGGTTTGGCGTTCCTTAGCTGCCAGGCTTGGGAATGGACACACCTGTTCCACGAAGGTGCATGGTGGGGTAGAAACCCTTTCCCTAACCACGACGGTACAGTTTCTACAAGTAACTTTACAAACTTCTTCTTTACAATCACCGGTTTCCACGGTTTCCACGTATTCTCTGGCGTAGTGATCAACATTATTATGCTGATTATGACTTTGCAGGATAAATTTGAGAAAAGAGGCCACTACCTGATGATTGAGAAAGCTGGTTTGTACTGGCACTTTGTAGACCTGGTATGGGTATTCGTATTCACTTGTTTCTACCTGATCTAACCATTTTTAAACGTATTAAACTATTACCGGAATGGAACATACAACAACTGCACATCACGAAGAGCATAGCGGCGGCGGTGTAAAAGAAATAAAACGCATTACCATAATACTCACTATTCTTACAATTGTTGAGTTAGCGATAGGTTATTATATGTATAAGGCTAACCTGGAAGAAGGGTTTTTTAGGCACTTCCTGAAAGGTGTGATCGTGATCCTGATGATCTGGAAAGCATACTTTATTGTAGGTTACTTCATGCACCTGAAACACGAGAATAAGAACATGATCATGACGATCGTAGTTCCACTTACGCTGTTTATCTGGTTTATCATTGCATTCCTTGCAGATGGTAGCTCTTACAAGAACCTGAGAAATACGTATGATCCTTCCCACAAGGAAAGAAGCATGCAGAAAATGGAGCAGAAAGAAGAGCACAAGGAAAAACATGGTGAAGAAGCGCCGGAGATGAAATAAGGGTTTCTGAAAATTATGTTATAACTCTTTATATAAATGTCATCCCGCCTGAGTGCGGGATGTTTTTTTATCAATACTTTCCTCACCTTTGCGGGGAAATTGAGTTGCATTCATTTAAAAAAGATTCCAGTGAATAAAAAAGCATTACTCGCCCTTTGCATCGCAATATTGATACCTGTGCTTAGTTACCTTGCTGTGAAGTTTGCCAGCAAAGATGCTGTCATTGTCCCAAGGCAATACCTGCTGGATACAGTGAAGACGCGCATAGAAAACGGCAAGCAAGTGACAGATAGTGTATGGCATGTGGTAAAAGATATCAGGCTGGTAAACCAGTTGGGAGATACGGTGAACCTCTATGATGCAAGTGGTAAAATAATCGTTACAGACTTTTTCTTTACCAGTTGCGGCTCTATTTGCCCTGCGCTTACACGCAACATGGCCAAGCTGCAACAATCCTTTATTAAAGGAGGCGATGTAAGAAATAAGATAGACACATCGGTGGTGCAGTTTGTTTCATTTACCATAGATCCCGAACGGGATTCTGTAGCACGCCTGAAAACGTATGCGGATAAATATGGTGTGAACCACGATAACTGGTGGATGCTTACCGGCTCAAAAGATAGTATTTATAAGTTCGCTTTTGAAGAACTGAAGGTTGATAAATTCAGCGAAGAGCCAATAGATCCCAATTTTGTACACACCAGTCGTTTTGTACTGATAGACAAAGATCACTATGTAAGAGGCTATTACAATGGCCTGGATTCAGCCTCCCTGGGCCAGTTAGCAAGAGATATTGGTGTGCTGATGCTGGAAAAAGAAAAAGGCCCTAAACGAAAGCTACCATTCGATCCTGTACTAATGGCTATCTTCTTTGGTGTAGCCGTTTTCGTTGTTGTGGTAGTGTTGACCATTTTATTCAAAAAGAAACAAAAAGCTGCATAAAATATGTTACAAGCATCCATCCAAAAAAACGATAAACAGGCAAAATGGCTCATTGGTATTTTTTCCTTTGTAGTCTTTGCTGTTGTTGTTGCGCTGGGAAAATTCAAGCTGAATGTAAACCTGGGCTTTGATGTGCACATCTTTGCCAAGATCAATGCCGTGCTCAACTCTATTATAGCTGTACTGTTAGTAATGGCATTGGTAGAAGTAAAAAAGCAACGTTATCTTACACATAAGAAACTAATGATGATAGCACTTGTCTTGTCTGTGCTTTTCCTTGTGTCATATATTGCTCACCACTTACTCGCAGGCGAAGCCCGCTTTGGAGATGCCAATCATGATGGCATTGTATCCGATGCCGAAAAAGCTGCAGTAGGCGGCATGCGAATAGTCTATTTTATTATCCTTAGTACACATATTTTATTAGCTGCAGTCATACTTCCTTTCATCCTGTTTACTGCCTATAGGGCATTGATTGCAGAATGGCCTGCACATAAAAAAATAGCCCGCTATACGTGGCCTTTATGGTTCTATGTAGCCGTTACCGGCCCCATCGTTTACTGGATGATTAGTCCTTACTATACTTAGAGCCACCAGGAGGAACAATAAAAAAGTGCAAATGCTCCCGTCAATCCGGTTAGCATTTACACTTTTTTATTTGCAGAACATTATTTTACCTGCCATTGACCAACGGGTATTTCTTTCTCGCTCTGCTGATCGTAATGCATGATCCGGTAAGAGGGCACCTGGTAAACCCGGAAATATTCCTGCCTAAGATAATTTTCACTGCTTAAACTGGCCCTTAATGTATAAGCGTTCAATGAACGATTAGGAGCACACACTACAGATACATCTGCTTTATGTTTAGATTGTACAACCTGTGGCAAGTGCGCAATATCATCCATAATTGTTAGTAACGGTTTGTAAGACATATAAGGTGGCGCATTCAAAATTTTATACTGCATAAGCCTTGGATGCACCTCTTTTTTATCTCCCTCATCATCTACATTAAATGCGCCTGGTGTAGAGGTTACTTCCATTATTTTACCATAGAGCTTCTCATTATTTAAAGCAGTGTCTTCTGTATAAAGATCTATAAGAGTACCTGCCTTATCGATGAACGAGGGAATGTTGAAATACTTGTCCATCGCAAAGTCAACAAACTGTAGCGTGTCTTTTTGTAAATGTGGTTCAGTTACCTTCCCTGCCTGTTTTAGTGGTAATGCTGTTGTATCTACAGCTATTGGTTGTTTATTATTCTGTGTACCGCAGGAGTATAATAGTACGAACGTAAGTGTGCTAATGATGTATTTAAGCATAGGTCAGCTTCTGTATTTAAATATTAAAGCAACTGGCAAATTGTAGCGAACAACATGCCAGTTGCCAATAGCTATGTTAATTCAGGGTCATTACCTCTATAGAAGAAGGATTTTTTGCATCGTGGTAAATGCGTATTGTCGCTTTCTGAAAATCTTTTGCGTCTGCATCCGGTATATTGATAAACTTCTGCGGGTTACGGTCTACCAGCGGGAACCAGCTACTTTGTACCTGTATCATAATCTTGTGGCCTTTCAGGAATGTATGTGCCACATCATTCAAAACCAGTTTTACTGCGGTAACTTTATTCGGCACAAATGGCTCTGGTGTTACGAAGCTATTTCTGAACTTGCCTCTCAATACTTCTGCTCTAACCAATTGTTGCGTCTGCGTACCGTCGGGTAAAACATCTATTAATTTGACAATGAAATCTGCATCTGTTCCTGAAATGCTGGCAGATAAATTGGCTGTTACAGCGCCCATCAGTGTAAGATCATTTTCCAGCACATTACTTTCGTAATGCAATACATCTTTGCGATCATAAGCAAACCGTTGATCTGCCGCCATGTATTCATTTATACGGTCATCCGATTTTTTGTCAATATAAGGAACCGGGTTTGCCGGGTCAGACACGTATTCATCATAACCAGTAGAAGCCTTTTTTGTAAGACTCAGCTTATTGTCTGATAGCAATGACCATGTTTGTGCTTTTGCCTCCTTTGCTGGCCACTGATCAAAAGACTTCCATTCATTAGATCCTGTAACAAACACCGTCGCCTCCGGGAAATTGCCTGTGCCTTTTCCTTTCAGGTAATAGTTGAAGAAGTCGACTTCTTTTTGTTGAAAATAAGCGCTTGTATTGCTGCCAAAACTATAACCGGCAAATTTGCTCCACTCCGGTCTTGCCCATGCGCCATGCGTCCACGGCCCCATGATAAGGTGATTGTCATTTTTAGGAGACTGCTTTTCTATAGCCTCATATGTCTTCAATGCACCAAACATGTCTTCTGCATCGAACCAGCCACCAACAACCAGTACGGCTGGCTTTACATTTTTCAGATGTGGGCGAATATTTCTGGCTTGCCAGTAAGCATCTTTTGTACTATGCGCCAGGTATTCATTCCAGATCTGGCTTTTACCGTGGAAGTATAATTTATCCAGGTTCTTGATTGGCCCGATGTTCAGATAAAAACTATAAACATCTGTGATCTTTAAGCTATCGTTTACAGAAGGATATTGCTTCCACGGTTGCGGACGCGGATGATCAAAAAAGTTCATAAAGCCAAAATTGTCCATCAGGAAAAATGCACCACGATGGTTTGCATCATCCCCCTCAAATTCATCCGTAACGGGCGCCTGGGGTGAAACAGCTTTAATAGCAGGGTGTGCGTCAGGCAAAGAAGCGCTTGCATAAAAGCCCGGATAAGAAATGCCATAGATGCCAACATTGCCGTTATTATTAGATACATTTTTCAGTAGCCAGTCTACGGTATCAAATGCATCGCTGCTTTCATCCACATCTTTACCGGAACGTTTGTTATCAATAGCAGGCGTCATTTCCTGGAACTGTCCATCGCTCATATAACGGCCACGCACATCCTGGTAAACAAAGATGTAATTCTCTTTTGCATAAGATGTTGGTAGACGGCGATATTTATCTTCTCCATACGGCGCGCAAGAGTATGGCGTACGCATCATTAAAAAAGGATGCTTTTCAGAACTATCCTTTGGTATATAAATAGCGGTAAACAATTTAGCGCCATCGCGCATTGGTATCATGCGCTCTATCTTTGTATAAGTACCCTGAGCAGAAGCTGTAATGATAGAACTGCATATTACTATCATTGCGAAAAATACTCGTCTCATATTGTTAGTCAAATTTTTTTAGATGCAATGTTTTGAAATGGGAATAGTTTACAAAATGCTTTAGTGAAACTAATGAAACAGCAAACGCCTGGAACATTAAAGCCCCAACTCCTCCATCGGGTCCCAGAATTTTTTCCGGAAATCCACTATAGTATCTTTTACTACTTTGATACCTTCCTTTTCCAGTAATTCCTGCATGCGGGACGGTGGATTGAAATGTACTTTACCAGAGAGCATACCGTTCCTGTTTACTACACGGTGCGCCGGTACTTTTGGTTTAATATCGCCGGTGCCATGCATGGCCCAGCCAACCATTCTTGCGCTGGAACCAGAGCCAAGATATTTTGCAATAGCGCCATAAGATGTAACACGACCCTTTGGCACCTGCCGTACTATTTCATATACATTCTGAAAAAAAGAATAATGCCTATCTGCTAAAGTCTCGCGTGGCTTTTCTTCTTTGACAGCGGTTTTCTTTTTCATGTACTGAAGATAGTAGAATAACGAACAAGGAACAAAGCATTGTGAAGAGTGGATATGGTGTGTTTTTTTAGCAATGATTTTATTGAAAACTGCAAAACAATATAACAATGCGTCAATTGACTTTCTTTCGCTTTTCTAGCAGTTCCGTTCTTCTTGGTTCGGGAACTGCTTCATAGTTATATGGGCAATGCCGGCAACCGTTGCCACAGCAATGCCCGCGATCCTTGTGAAATTTCTCCGTCAGCACCATCAGGCCATTTTCATAATAGAAGTCAATATTTTCAATCAGCGTCTTCTTCATGCAATAGCTCTTTTAACACGGCATCCTTCTCTACAGGAAGATCTTTATTAATGCGGAACTGTAAATAATGTATCCTGTTGCTTTGTGCAATGTCAAGCCCTTCATAGTGCGTCTTGATGCCCAGCTCAGGCGCAAGTCCCGCTGTGTGATATACATTATCCGTATCTGTCAGCAACTCCAACTCATACAAAGAGATCACGGCTTTAGTAAAGTTGTAAAGATTGGGGCTATCTGTCTTTAAATTGATCAAGCCATCTTTTTGTAATATCTGCTGGTATAAGCGGAGAAAACGCGGATGTGTGAGTCTTTTTTTCATACGCGAAAAGCGTAACTGCGGATCTGGAAACGTTATCCAGATCTCTTTTACTTCCCCCGGTGTGAAATAGTCTGTGATCTTGTCGATATGTGAGCGAACAAACGCCACGTTGTGCAGCCCATCGTCCAGCGCAGTCTTTGCGCCTCTCCAGATGCGGTTACCCTTTATATCTATACCAATAAAGTTTCTTTGAGGATACAGGCGGCCCATACCAACAGCATATTCTCCTTTGCCACATGCCAGCTCTAACGTAACCGGGTTATCGTTTTTAAAAAACTCCACCCATTTTCCCTTCATATCTGCCGGGTATTCCAGCACGTTGTCGAAATGCTTGATCGCTTCAAACCTGATAAGTTTCTTTTGCCCCATGGCGCAAAGATAGCCGCCAGTTACATTACCCGGCAGTTATCTTAAGCGGATTTTAATCGCTTAAATAATTTATATGCGGTTACATCACTTTTTTTGTAAACTTATTATCTCAACTGTTAGTTTCGTGTCTATGAAAAGTTATCCCTTTAGAAGTGCCGTGCTATACTTCATACTAGGCTGTGCCTGGATATTTGTGTCGGACTGGCTGCTATCTGCAGTGGATAAAGAAACCATAAACAAGTTTCAATCGATAAAAGGGATCCTCTTTGTTTTTGTAACCGCAGTTCTCTTATACTTCATCATCCTCAGCAGCTATAAACGGTTAAAAAAAAGCCAGCTTGATTACCGCTCTCTCTTCAAAGAAAACCCCCACCCAATGCTCGTATATGAGCTGGAATCCCTGAGAATACTTACCGCCAACAATGCCTTCTTCGAACGCTTTCAATATGCAGAAACAGATCTGAACGCCTTATTGCTTACAGATATCGGCATGCCGGAAGACAAGATGGCAATTGTTGATTTTGTAAAGAAGGTAGAAAACAAAGAATACTCAGACAGTGGTGTGTGGAAGCAAATGACAAGAAACGGCGGAGAGTTTTATGCTCGCGTCTCCTCTCATTCTACTGCCTTTGAAAACAAACGGGCGCGCATGATGGTGATCATTGATATAAATGAACAGATCAAAGCGAAACGTGCAATACAAACATCTGAACGAAAATTACAGGCGCTTATAGACAGTACGGATGATCTTGTTTTCATGGTAGATAAGAACTTATCTGTAGTAACTGCGAATGAGTCTTTCAAACAAAAACTAAGCGTTCATCCTAACGTTCATATTGGCTTTACAACCCCTTTTCACCTGGATGCATTACCGCAAACAGAATGGATAGGAAAATGGGTATCCCGTTTGCAGGGCGCTTTTGAAAACAATCACATACTTGTAGAAGAAAAATTGTGGAACAGGGCTAAGAATAGTTTTGAATATTACGAGGTCGTTTGCAATCCTATACCGGATATAAACAGCGAGGTAATCGGCATTGCTTGTTTTGCCCGGAACATAACGGATCAGCGGAAATATGAGGATAAAATAAACAGGCAGATCCAGCAGTTTAAAGAGATCACCTGGATGCAGTCGCATGAGCTGCGCAGGCCACTTGCAAATATTATGGGGCTATCCTCCCTGCTAAATGCAGAACCTGCAAATGAAGCCCTTATTCACGACACATTACCCCTGTTGCAAAAGAGCTGCGAAGAACTGGATACGATCGTCAAGAACATTGTAGCCAAATCATCGGAGATAAAGGAATAAGGTGGTGAATAGTGAGTGGTTAGTTGTGAATGTCGTTGAACCAATGGGAAATCGTGAATAGCCGGATCACACTGAGGCCGTAAAGAAGGCCATACAGAACACAAAGTTTCAAATACTTAAAAGCACCCAAAAGCCGCTCGCGGCTTCCCCTATGTGCCCTATTGTGTCCCTTCGGAGCAAAAGCGTTAAGTATAATCCGCCTGTTACACCTCTATCCCTAAAGATTATATACCATCCCAAACCAAACTTATTGTCGCATGTTGCCAACCCCCTATGTGTTTAAAAACCATTGTGCGTTGCTAGCTATGAGTCATCGGCCATAAACTATTGCGTCAAGTAATTCCGCGCATCTCTCCGTCCTCCGCGACTCTGCGGTGAGTTCTACAAAACAAAAAAGGCTTCCATTTCTGAAAACCTTTCCTGCTGAAAACTTAAGAATTTAAAAACTAAAAGCCCCCTACACATTGAGAAAACCTAAGGGGCTTTAGTTTAAAACCGCTGTAGGGGTAGGAGTCGAACCTACACGGGGAAGTTAGCTGTAGTACAAAGTCCGGTGGTCAACCCCGGTCTTCCTTGCGGAAGGCTCTATGCTACGTTTATTCTTTTATCCCCACCCCCGAGACGAGAGGGCATGTCTGCCGAAAATTTCATCACCCCACAATGTTTATAAGAACTATGTCGTTTCGATTGACAATGCAATATTAAAGAAACTTCCACTTTCTTTAAAAATATTTCAACATAAATTTTGAAAATATGGAAATTGTTTAAATATTTGCCTTTTATATTTGATTTCATCAAAAAACAGCTCTTGAAATGGCATCTAAATTGAATTTAGACAAACTGGATTTTCAGATCATCCAGGAAATGATGGAGAATGCTGAGATTTCCTACGCAGACTTAGGCAAAAAACTGTTTGTGTCGGGCGGAACAATTCATGTGCGTATCAAAAAACTACAGGAGTACGGTGTAGTTAAAGGTACAAAATTGAGTGTAGATATCAAATCCCTGGGATATGATGTGATCGCATTCGTAGGTATCTTCCTTGAAAAGAGTTCCTTATACGATACAGTAGCCAAAGAGCTGAAGAAAATACCAGAGATCGTGCGCCTAAACTATACCACCGGTAACTATAGCATGTTTGCAGAGATTGTGTGCAAAGACATTCAGCAACTGCGTCTTGTACTGCATGACGAGCTGCAAAAGATCAAAGGCATAGAGCGTACAGAAACCCTGATCTCCCTGGAGGAAAGCTTCTCCAGGAACGTAATGGTGATGAATAATTTTAGTGAATAAGGGGGTGAGTGGTGAGTAGTCAGTTGTGAGTATTGAACGATATTAAAATAAAGTGAGGGATATTCATAAATATCCCTCACTATGTTTTATACCATGATCATGGTTTGTAAAAACTCATTCTTCACTCACAACTGACAATTCACCACTCACAATTTGCTTTTCACATTCAGCGCATCTCTCAATCCATTGCCCAGCAGGTTGAATGCGAGTACGAGCAGCATGATTGCAATACCTGGTGATATAGCCAACATTGGGTTGTGTGTAATAATGAAGTTGTAATTCTCTTTGATCATCAGTCCCCAGCTTGGCTGAGGAGGCTGTACGCCTACACCAAGAAAGCTAAGGCCCGCCTCTATTACTATGGCCGCAGCAAAGTTATTCGCAGCAATTACAATAACGGGCCCCATAATGTTGGGTAAAATATGATTGAAAATGGCCCGTGTATTAGAAAAGCCTAACACCTTAGTCGCCTCCACATATTCCATCTCTCTCGCCTGCAATACCTGCCCACGTACAAGGCGTGCAACATTCACCCACATGGTAAGGCCCACAGCAATAAATACCTGCCAGAAGCCTTTGCCTAATACAAGCGTAATAGCAAAAACCAGTAGCAATGTTGGTATGCTCCAGATGATATTAATAAACCACATGATTATATCGTCTGTACGGCCCTTAAAATAGCCTGCAAGCGCGCCAAGCATAATACCTATGGTCAGAGAGATAATAACGGCAATAGCGCCCACGCTGAGGCTTACACGCGTGCCTACGATCAACCTGCTGGCTATATCTCTTCCAAACCTGTCACTCCCAAGCGAAAAATGGATCTGCTCAACCGGGTCTTCAGACAATATTGTTTTTGCGTAAGCTTTACGTTCACTAATACCTTCATCTATATATTTCTGAATTATAATAGAGTCGCCCTTGATCTCGTGGGAAATAAACGGCACCAGGTTATAATTACTTTCTGATCCGTTTAACAATCTTTCAAAAAATGAGGCTTTAAGTACAACTCTTTCTTTTTTTACACGCAGCGCTTCTATGTGAAAGCCGGGACGCTTATTCGCAATCTCAGGAATCATCCTGTTGGCATAAGGAGAGTGGTCCGGTGCCAGGAAATAAGCAAAAACAGCTACAAATGCCGACAAAACAATTACAACTACCGCTATTAACGCGCCTTTATTTTTCTTCAGCTTTCTTATGAAGTCGCTGGTATAATTGTTGTTCTTTTTCATGTTGTGTTTGGCTATCGGTATGTCTGTTGTTTTTTCGGTAAGAAGAGTAAACAATCGCACTTCCGCTAGTGTCTAATAATTATAAAACGTTTGGCACATGCGAAAATTTTTAGAACTCCCATTGTTGATTGTAGGCCTTGTAGCGTTCTTTATCTACGCCTTCTGGCCTAAGTCAAAAATAAGCGAGAAAGGATTATAATACTTTTCTCTCCTTCCATTTATACGAGCCGAATTTACCCAACCAGCCCGCAGCAACTGTGTATGCTATATGGAAAGGTTGCATAACCGGAAACCACCACATCAACCTTTGTTGACCGAAAAACTGTGCGGCAGGTATCATAAATGTCATTTCTACAATCGTTTTAATACAAAGCAATCCCAACCAGTATAAGAGATAGTGCGTGCATATAAACCCAAGTAGCGGAAAGAACAGCAGAAAGAAGTTTAACATATACACACATGCCAGTACTGCTATTATTCCCTTGTCATTATACTTATCTGCTTTGCTGGCCCAACGTATTCTTTGATTTAAAAAACTTTTCCAGTCAGGCATGGGTAATGTGCTTACAATAGCAGACTGGGTAAACAAGTAACCTATCTTACCGGGAAATTGTTTTTTGATCTTATGCATCAGCAGCATATCATCGCCACTTGCAATATTGTCTATGCCTTTAAAGCCTCCTACTGCGTGAAACGCCTCCTTCTTATAAGCCAGGTTGGCTCCGTTGCACATGCTGTGAAAACCGGCAGATACTGATGCGGCAGTGATGCCCTGTAAACTGATAAAGTCCAGGCACTGAAAAATAGAAATGAAACTACCGGTATTTTTAAAAATAACTGCGGCTGCTACAAATGCCGGGTCATATTGTTCTATATAAGCCGCATAAGAAGAGATCCAGTTTCTCCCCATTGTGCAGTCTGCATCTGTTGTCATGATCCAGTCTCCGGAAGATTGTGCAATAGCTGTATCGATCGCTTTTTTCTTATATGCATTCAACAGCTTTCCCTGCAATACATCTGCAAGTTTTATGAGCTTTAAGTTTGCATACTGTTCTTGTAAACCCGTTACAATCTGGGCTGTAGCATCTGTAGAGTGGTCATCTACCACAATCACTTCAAATAAAGTTTTTGGATATTCCTGTTCCAGTATGGCTGTAACACAATCCTTTATATTGTCTTCTTCATTTCGGGCGGGAATGATAATGGTAAACGTAGTCGTGTACGTAGCTGACGCCGGCTTGAAAACAGCCAACTGCAAAAACCATTTTCTATAACTGAATATCAGTATAGCATATACCAACAGGAAAAGAGTGGTTAATCCTAAAACGATGTTTGCCCAGATCATTGGGGCAAAGAAAGAGAATATTATTTAACTCGTGCAGATATTTGCGGGTTTGTTTGCCACGAAGGCTCCAGGGCAGAAAAAACGCCAGGCTTTCTTTTGCATGTTCCCTCGCCTGAATGACACTGCCTATCGTTAGGACACATTTTTAAAAAACAAACTCTCTATTACATGCCTACGGCATGGCAGCATTTTTTATGTGGATGTAACTACCGATATCTGATCCCCATGGGATCATGGTGGATGTTTTTATAGAACATTTAGCCTTGAATACAACCGATCCCGTAGGGATCAGACATTGGTAGCGTCTAGTTATTCGCCTCTCTTGCATGCCGTAGGTATGCAACCTATGCTAACAATAGAGATGCCCTAACGGTAGAATGACACGGCCGGGCAGACTCTATGTCCGTTGCGATATGGTTTACTTGCTTTTCTTCAACTCTCCAACTATCTTCTTTCCCAAATGTTGCGCTGCTTTTATCGGCCTTACCGCAACCCCATTGGTGAAAGAACTTTTTAAAGTAACCTCTTTAGATTTCAGGTTAATAATATTCGCCGTCAGATTCCTGGTGAAAACATTGTTATACGATTTTGCCTCCACATCTGCCTTACCTGTAAGCAGATAATCTACGCCTAGTGAATCAGCTATTTTCATTGTTTGTAATACATCCATTTTGGGTGTAATGGGAATAGTAATAACAGTGAAACCGGCTTCTTGTAAATATGGCGTGAATGCCTCTTGCATAGATTGGCCAATGCATACACAAAGTGTGTCTTGCGATATGTTACCCTTAGGTTTTGTTATGTTAGTGGTGTAAATGTTCCCTATTACAATACGTTTTCCCGTAACGGGGGTAGTCCTGGAACTGGAAATATTAGATGAGTAACAGCCGGCAAAAAAGAATGATGCAATTACTGCGAGGGTAAGGGTAAGCCTGAACATAATAGTTAGTTTGTATGAATATACACCAGTCTACTCATTTATTACCTTAAGAATATTCGGGATATATTTTTCCTTTAAAAGACGGTGGCCGCCTTCTGCAATAGCTGTTGTAATAAGCCTTCCGGACGATTTGCTGAACGACAATCCATTCTTAAACAGGATGATGGAATCATGCCTGCCAAACAACATCCGTATAGGTATGCTGCATTGAATAACAATCTCTTTTACCCGCGCCAATGATGGGTTGAATGACCGTACAAACATCCAGCGTTTATATAATAACTGCCTGCGTTCTGCGTCAGATAAATAATACTGCGCCACTTTGTACAGGTCTTTGTGTAACAATTTTGTGCGTTGAGAAAGCTTTGCAAGCTTAAGTAGCCACTCTGGGTGTACGGAGGTATATTTAAATATTCTTACGCCGAGCCTTGTCTGTGTGCTGGACCAATACCAGAAACTATTCTTTAAGCCATCCGGCGCTATCAGCACCAGCTTTTCCACCTGTATAAAATTGTTTTCCAATAGACAGAGCGCCATCCTTCCTCCCATGCTATAACCCAGCAATAATATTTTTTCTTCTAAAGGATTCAGCAATGAAATAATTTCCCATAGAACAGCCGCAGAAAATATATCTTCCTCATGCCACACAGTTTTGCCATGCAGTGGCATGTCAATGGCATATAAAGTATGCGTATCCTGTAACGTACCTTCTAAAAAAGCAAAGCTGCTACCATCTTCTCCATGCCCATGAAAACAAAATATTTTCTTTGGTCCATTTCCATACTGGTAGAAATGCACTTGCGATTGCTGATATGGAAGAAAAAAGGTGTTCAAATAAAATCCTATTACAGGTTACTAGCCAGCCGGTTAGCCGGTAACTATTTCTTTTTAAAGGCTTAAAATAGTAAAAATCCGTTCTCATGCATCAAAATCATTCCCAATCCGCCTCCCAAAATTTAACGAAAGAAATCTTGTTTTATTCATAAAAACAAACCAACTTTGAAATAGTTGCATAACTAACTATATGCCCAACAACCAATTTAAAAGAGGTGAATTATATAGCGTTATCAATGGTATGGCATCCATCGCAGTGGCCCGCAGGTTACAGAAAAACTTCCGGCAGGCTGGTTTGGAGATTACCATTGAGCAGTGGAGTGTGCTTTATCATCTCTGGAAGGAGGATGGGCTTAGCCAACAGGAATTGTGCAACCGCACCTTTCGTGATAAGCCGAGTATCACACGCCTGATCGATAACCTGGAAAAACAAAAATTAGTAAAACGTGTTTCTTCTAAGGAAGACCGGCGTATGAATCTCGTTTATCTGACAGACAGTGCAAGGGAGTTGCAGGACATAACGATTGGTCTTGCAAATCAAACCATGGATGAAGCACTGGTAGACGTAGGAAAAGATGATATAGAAGTAGTGAAACTGGTCTTGCAAAAGGTGTATGATAACCTGAAGTAAATTGTTTAATTGCTAAACTGTTACATTGTTGACCAAACAATTTAACCAAATAACAATTCAACAATTTCAAATCTTAAATCTCAAATTTCAAATCAATAAAACTTGTTTGTCATGGGTGCCGAAACACAAAATGCCGCAGCATTAAAAGGTGGTGAATGGCTGATTAAAGAAAGTAATCCATTTGACACTTTTATTCCCGAAGACTTTGACGAAGAGCAGAAGATGGTAATGGAGATGTGCGAACAATTTGTTAGCGCAGAAGTCATTCCCATTATGGACCGCATAGATAAAATGGAGCCAGGGCTTATGCCATCTCTTATGGAGAAAGCTGGTGAGCAAGGCTTATTATCTACTTCTTTTCCTGAAGCGTATGGTGGATTAGGTAAAGACTTTATTACATCTACTATTGTGAACGAAGGCCTCGGCGGTGGTTACTCCTTCTCTGTGGCTGTTGCTGCACATACTGGCATCGGTTCTCTTCCTATTTTATACTTCGGAACAGAAGAGCAAAAGCAAAAATATATTCCTAAACTGGCAACAGGTGAGTGGAAAGGTGCTTATGGCCTGACGGAGCCTAATAGCGGAAGTGATGCGCTGAGTGCAAAAACAACGGCTAAACTGAGCGACGACGGTAAATACTATATACTTAACGGACAGAAATGCTGGATCACCAACGGTGGCTTTGCAGATGTATATACGGTGTTTGCAAAGATTGATGGCGATAAATTCACCGGCTTTATAGTTGAAAGAGGTTTTGAAGGATTTACCAATGGCCCAGAAGAGCATAAGATGGGAATCAAAGGCTCCTCAACAGTGCAATTGTATTTCCAGGATTGTAAAGTGCCGGTAGAAAATGTGCTGGGAGAAATTGGCAAAGGCCACATTATTGCATTCAACATTCTGAACATAGGGCGTTTGAAGCTGGATGCGGCAGCATTGGGCGGCGCTAAACGCGCATTCAATGCATCTGTTGAATATGCTGCAACACGCGAGCAATTTAAGCAGCCGATCGCAAACTTCGGCGCAATTAAGCATAAGCTGGCTGAAATGGCGATTCGCATGTGGGTAGCAGAAAGCGGCCTGTACCGTGCTGCAAAATGGATAGATAACAAAGAGCATGAACTGGAAGCTGCAGGCGAACCGTTTAATAAAGCATTACTTGGTGCAGCAGAAGAATACGCTATCGAATGTGCGATGCTGAAAGTATTTGGCAGTGAAACGCTCAGCTTTGTAGTAGATGAAGGCGTACAAATACATGGAGGCAATGGATTTAGTGATGAATACCCGATCAGCCGTGCATACCGTGATAGCCGTATCAACAGGATCTATGAAGGAACCAATGAGATCAACAGGTTGTTAACACTGGATATGACACTGAAGCGTGCCATGAAAGGAAAGCTGGATCTGATGACGCCTGCAATGGCGGTGTCAAAAGAACTGATGAGTATTCCAGACTTCAGCAATGACGATGAAACGCCTTTTGCAAAAGAAAAGAAATACATCATCAATTTCAAAAAGGCGATCTTAATGACAGCCGGTGCTGCTGTGCAAAAGCTGATGATGAACCTGGATAAAGAACAGGAAATACTGATGAACATTGCTGACATGGCAATTGAAACATATCATGCAGAAAGCGCATTGCTGCGCGTAATGAAACTGGTAGATAAAACCGGCGAAGCTGCAAATGCATCACAAATCGACATCATGCGCACGTATATGTACGATGCGGCTGACCGTATTAACAAAGCCGGTAAAGATGCGCTCAACAGTTTTGCAGAAGGAGATGAGCTTCGTATGATGCACATCGGCCTGAAACGCTTTACCAAAGTAGAGCCATTTAATACAAAAGACGCAAGACGAAAAATTGCAGATAAGCTGATCGCAGAAAAGAAATATATCTTTTAAGAATAGTCATTCACATAAATAAATGTCGATGACTGATTGACTTATACAAAGAGCGGCTCATTTTTCAAAAATGAGCCGCTCTCTTATATTAATAACTTTATGTCTGAATGACTATATGTGACCCTTCCTAAAACTTCACCATCAACCCCGCACCTACTACAGATTTAAACTGTGTGCGCGGTGCATCTTTGCCTGGTCCAAATAGTTTTGCATCATCATCATAGATCAGGTCAATGCTCCATGTAGCAGAGATAACCTTCGATATTTTTACCGCAAACAGGTTGGTAAAGTTTACATCTATATTCTGCGGATTTTTCAGATAGTTTGAAAACAAGTCTAACCTGCCTGTGTAGGTTAATGCCTTTGTAATATTAGCCGTGTAGTTGATTGTAGCAAATGCACCAAATTCTGTTTTTACATGCTTGCCCGTATCTACACCGTATAAGCCTTTTGCAGAAAGACTATCATTCTTTACAATCGTCCATCTTACGGAAGCTGGTGATAGAAATATAGATAGGTTTTTCACCGGGTGATAATCTAAACCGGGGCTGAGCAATACATATGCGGGAGAAAGAAAGTCAGATGACAATTCTTTTGTATTATCAGTAGGGTAATTATAGCCCTTAAACATCTGTGACCTGAAGTTGAACAATGCCGATAAGTTCAACTTAGGGTTCAATGCATAGCCATACTTTGATAAGATATCAAATCGATCATCATTCTTTCTTGTGCCCAGCGATGTAGAGTTAATGTAAGCCAGGTTTACATTCAGTGTATTGTCCCAGCTATGCTTGCCTTTTTTGTAATACGCATATAGGTTCAGATAGGTAGTCAGTGACATAGAAAAATCATCGCCACCCGCTGCCCAGTTACTGAGCGAGGACTGCGCAATGTTGAAACTAAAAATGCCACCTTTTTTCCAGGTTTTCTGAGCAGTGTCAGCGGCATCTTTTTCTATCTTCTTTGTGCCTTCGGTCTGTAGGTTCTTAATTGTCTGGTCCTGCGCAAAGAGAACGACAGAAAAAAGCAGTAGTGTTGCGGTCAGAAACGCTTTCATGTTATTGGTTTTTATTAAGAATAGTAGTGTGACTGTTTATATAACTGGCAGATGCTGTAAAATGTTCGGAAAAGAACCTTACAATACAGGGTAGGCTAGCAGGCTATGCTGGCTGGCTGTATGAATATCGCGCCATGTACGGTTTATTACTGTTTCTTTTGATGCCGCAGCTAGTCCGCAGTAAGGAAAACAACGGTCTGTAAGCTGTATCGCTTCGTTGGCCAGTTTCCTGGAAACAGTACTCAATGCAGCCAGCGTTTTTTCTGTGATACATCCGTTTATGTTCAATTCTTCCCAGGAGGCATCAAGTTGAGTATAAAATGAGGCCCTGTTATTCGTGAGTGTATTGATCGCGTTAGATATTGCGGGTAATGCGATCAGTTGTTGCCTTTCATTTTTATATTTTACCAGTTCCAATGCTTCCTCCAGGAAATGCAATGCCATACCGGAAATGTTTGCAGCAAGTGTTGCTTCTGCCAACTGTAAAAATGGATATTTATATAAGTTGGATGGTATAACTGCATCCTCTGTTTTCAGGCTGAAACATCGCTCCGTTGGTACTGCCAGGTTTTTTACTTCATACGCATTACTCGCTGTTGCAACCATACCAACAGATGTCCAGGTATGAATACGGGTGACCTCGTCATTCAAAAAGAAAAAAGGTTTTATCAGCTCATTGCCGCTATCATCTTTTACAGGGATCTTGTTTTTGGTGATGACGCAGTTGGCTGTAAAAACGGTAACATGTGGCGATCCTGTAGCGTGCAGCCATTTACCATTTACCAGAAAACCATCTGCTGTTATTTCCGCTGTTCCCGTAGCGGCGCCACTGCCTCCGAGGCATACCTGCACATCATTAAAAATAGTTGCAGCCTTAGGCGAAATAAAACCACCAAACCAGGATGCACCGGCGCACAATGTTACCACCCAGCCTGTGCTGCCATCGCACCATGCAATCGCTTCCTCCAGCCGTACAATTTCAGGCAAGTCCATTTCAGGCGCATTGTATGCTTTGGGTGCCAACAGGCGAAACCATTGCCTGGAATAGATAAGTTCCAGCAGTTTAGGTGTCATTGCCTCCAGCCGTTCCGCAGCAGCAGCCTCGCCTTTTATGAGAGTGATTGTATCTGCATCGAGTATTTCAGAAGGATGGTGTATGTTTTTCATGGCGCAAATATCTGGCATTTACACAATGTGTTAGTATATATCCGCAAAGATGGGTCACCAAGACACTACGGCACGAAGGAACACCAGGGTTCGTGAATCGTGAGCCGGGAATCGTCAATAAACTGGTACACTAAAAACTTCCGCGTATTCTGTGTTTTCCGCGAAAAAAATCCTCCCCGTCCTCTGCGCCTCCGCGGTAAATCCCACTGACGCAGAGAACACAAAGCTTCAAATACTTAAAAGCACCCCAGAAGCCGCTTCGCGGCTTTCCCTATGTGCCCTATTGTGTCCCTTCGGAGCATAAGCAATAAACATAGCACAGCGTGTTACACCTCTATCCCCACAAGTCGCGCGCTATCTCTAAGCAAACATTTTAGAGCATGCTGCCAACCCCTATGTGTTTAAAAATACCTCAACTGCCGTTTTGTTCGGTGAAAGTTGCTTTTTTGTGCGGTATTATTAAGCCTATTGAAACCATTCTTCAGCTTATTTATTATCTTGAGCAACATAAAACCTCAACTAAGCAGATGAAAAAATTGCTGTTCGCCATCCTGACTATACTCTCCATCAATCTTACGGCGCAAGAATTGCCATCCGGCTTCTGGATGGGAAGAACAACCGGTAAATTCCCTTTCTTTAACTATGGCCTCGGAGAAGACCGACTTGGCGGTGCAAAAATGGGATTTATTGATACGAATGTAGTGATCAGGGTAGTGGATAGTGTAAAGGATGATTACAAAGTGCATTTGTCACAGTCGCATTATGCTTACATCTCTAAGGCTTTTGTAAAACGCGCAGACAGTGTACAACCGAAGGCATACTATCTCACCGAGTCTTTCCGTGTGTATGGAGACTCTGTATATGATTATGTAAAAATTAACCTCGCAGAAAAACTGCCTTATAAATGTTTCCAGGACATTCATCCATCCCGTCTCATATTGGATATCTATGGCGCAACGAGCAATACAAACTGGATTACACAACTAAGTACAGCTAAAGAAGTAAAGAATGTTTATTATGAGCAAACTGAAGACGATGTGTTCCGTGTAATAGTAGAGCTGAAACATGAGCAACACTGGGGCCATCATTTGTACTATGACAGTGTAGGTCGAAAACTCGTACTGCGTATAAAACAACAACCCCCTTCTTTGGACATTCGTAAGCTAAGAATCGCTATAGATGCAGGCCACGGCGGAGACAACTCCGGCGCAGACGGTATAACAAGTCATGTACTGGAGAAAGATTACACGCTAAAAATGGCGAAGCAATTGGAAAAAACATTGAAAGCCGCCGGGGTGAAAAATGTATTTATGACCCGTACGGATGATGCGTCGCTTACAATGACAGACCGCAATACAATGCTGCTAAACTATGCACCGGATTTGTTAGTAAGCATACACCTGAACTCAAGCGGCAACGCAAGCGTAAAAGGAACGAGTACATATTACCGTTACATTGGCTTCAGGCCATTAAGTAAAGCGATCCTAAAACAAATGCTTACGTTAGGATTAGATGAGTATGGAAATGTTGGCAGCTTCAATTTTTCATTGAGTGGCCCTACCCAATACCCGAATGCCTTAGTAGAAGTTGCCTTCCTGAGTAATAAAGAAGACGAAAAGAAAATACTGGATCCTAAATTTCATAAACAAGTGAGCCAGAAAATAATGAAGGGGATACAGGATTGGCTATTGAGTGCGAAACAATAATTGCCAATAAACCTTATTAAGCCCGGTTATGTAAAATGACCGGGCTTTTTAGTACTAAAAAAGCCACGAAGGTCATCATGTTATTACACAAGGAACGCGAAAAAATGCTTGTGTGCTTTGTATAGTCTTACTGAGCTTTGAGGCTAACTTTATTATATTACGCATAGAGATCTGCTATTGGTAGCGGCTAAAATAGCATTGATCTTTTGGCGCAAATCACCTCTATTCTGTCGTGATGATACCCGCAATGTCATAGACTGTTTGTAGATCTTTGTGATACAAAGGCTTATCACTTTCAAAAACAATTTCTATGCGAAAATTAAAATTACAGGTACAAATGACCATTGATGGTTTTGTTGCAGGGCCCAATGGCGAACTGGACTGGATGTGGATTGCAGGAAAAGATGAAAACTCTTTCCGCGATGTAATTAACCTGGCGGATAGCTGCGATACAATCTTGCTTGGCCGTAAAATGACAAGAGAGTTTGTTGACTATTGGGAAAAAGTGGTTGATACCCAACCAGACAGCCCGGAACAACCGTTGGCGCAGCTAATGGTCAACCTCCGCAAGGTTGTGTTTAGCCGTACACAAACATCCATCAAAGGAAGAAACCTGGAAGTAGAAAACGGAGACCTGGCTACTGCAGTGCAGGCATTGAAGAAAGAGCCGGGTAAGGATATTATGGTTTATGGTGGCGCCAACTTTGTAAGCGCACTCATTAGCCTGAACCTGATTGATGAATATTATATTTTTAGAACACCGGTTGCAATCGGGAGTGGTCTTTCAATTTTTACAGGTAGAAAGATCCTGAAGTTAGAAAGTACGACGAAATACAAGAATGGAAAAACGTTAGAAAAATACCTGCCGGTATAGGCAATCTTATTGAGTTAACCACAAAGACCACAAGGTTATTGCATAAGAACCACAAAGAAAGCCCTTGGGCACTTTGTGTAATCTCCAGGCTTTTGTGGTTAACTAGAAAAGCAATATAACCATTGAACAATTCAACAATTACTATTTGTTTTCTGCTAATACTTTCTTCGCATTATCATTATTGGGATTTAATTCCAGCGATTTTTTATAAGCAGCTAATCCTTCTTGTTTCTTTCCTACTATTAATAAGCACTCACCTAAACTGTCAAACGTATTAAATCCGCCCGGATATAGTTCTGTGTTTAACAGAAAGACCTTTAATGCTTCATCTGTGTGTTTATTGCTGAGCAGGTTATAGGCAAATGTATTAATGCTGCTCTCGCTCACATCATACGTTGCATTCGGCTTTTTGGCTTCTGACCGGATAAATAAAATAGTCTGATCAATGGACTTTGTACTATCATAGTATTTAGAAATATTCAACTGGTTCATTCGAATTTCCTTCTCCCTTTGTTCGGCAAGTGATTCTACACGATAGTACTTTCTCTCCGCATCAGTAACCTGCGTACTGTCTATTTTGTAGCGTTCCCATTTGGCGTTCATGCTTTTTTTGATGTACTGCGTTCCATAGATCTGCGGTTTATTCCTGCTCATCAGTTCCCGGTCTATAGCTGCTGCCAATAACCACTTGTTTACATTGCTATCCAGTTCTACCGCTTTGCGCATTTGCTTTACAGCCATACCGTAAGCAACTGAATCCCTGCCATGCTGAAAGATCATAGCTGAATGATAATAATCTTTGCCTGTAACTATTAACCCCTGGCTGATCATTTCATACACACGCTTTTCACGTGTACTATCCTGTTTGTGTAATTCACTCCAGTTTATATTAGCAACCATTCGTGCACCCTGGTCTTCTTCATACATCTTTTTCAATTCAGCATTGTCCTGCTTTTGTGCGTTAGCCAATAAAGGAAACAGACATGCAATCGTAATAATTAGATTTTTCATAGCTTTTAAAATATTATTTTAACTATAGAGCAATTAAACAATGTATCATTTCTTTCTTAACTTCTTCAACATTTCTTTACCGTCTTCATTTCCGGGATTAAGCTCAATCGACTTTTCATAAAACTGGATAGCTTTTGCTTTATCTCCTTTAACCATGTAAGCTTCTCCCATGCTATCATACACGTTGAACGACGCTGGAAATTTTTCAATATTCTTTTTAAAAATATCTATAGCGCCATCTATATTGCCCAGCCGCAGTTGTACATAGCCACAAGTGTTGATGTACGCTTCATTAGGTTCTATTGTATAGCCAAACTCTTTTGATAAACGATCAAAGTGCTGCTGAATAAAACTGTATGAATAACGTGCAGTGTCGTAAAAATTAAGATACCAGTTCTTATAGATGAATTTCAGGCCATCGAAGATGCTTTTGTAAGTGACAGAAAAATGATTTTCGTCTGTATATCTTTTATAATTCCAGCTAAATAAAGTCGACGCATTCTTGTTTAAAACCGCGGCTAACCGATCTGTTTTGTCAGGATTCTCATTGCCTAATGTAATAAACAATTTGTTTCGTAAAGTTGGGCTTGATGAAAGTAACGAAGAGAAATGATCGATCAGTTTTTCATTGATGTCATGAATCGCAGGACTAACAAGAATGTTTGCCTGGAACAACGCTGGTGATTTCACTTTGGCATACAATGCAAACTGTCCTGCAAGAGAATGCCCCATCAATATGCGGTAAGGTTGTGTACGGTAACGATTATCTATGTACGGAATTAATTCTTTTTGTATGAATTGAAGAAATAACCCAGCGCCTGCATTTTCCACGATGCTGTCGTTTACTTCTTTTCCATTAGAACCTACCGGGTGCTTAGGCGATAAATCGCGACCACGGTTTACATTTACAATACCTACCACGATCATCTCCGGGCTATTGTTCCTGTCCCCGTCCGAAAGATAATCTGTCATAGGAGATACATAGCTGAAATGCCCATCCCCATCCAGCAGGTATAGAACAGGATAGCGTTGTGTAGTTGTTTTATAATCATAAGGCAGATGTATCCAGATGCTTCTTGCCTCCGGCATAATGCGTGACTGCAATAAAACTGCGGTATCGTTTGGCAGAGAAAGCGGCTCTATTTGTGCTGTGCAGTCAGCTATAGAAAAGAATAATATGCAGGCTGATATAAATGATATCAATATTTTTTTCTTGAGAGATATGCGTCTGGTCATTGCAATTTTTTTAGACTGAATTTTGAATCGTTCAATAATGACAATCCCTTCTTTGTCTTAAGCCAGCATTCTTTTTTATATTCTCTAATATTGTATCTTGACCTTTGAGTGATAATAAATGAAGGATAGTTAAGCGTTAATATAACCTTCGAATATTTTTCCCATAAAAAGCGTGCTGCGGAGGTTAACTCAATTGGATACCGGATATTGCTAATGTCGTCCTTTGTTAAATAAGCAACAAAGGTGTTTTTTTGAACAGAAAGTTTACCACTATCATTTGTCTGATAATTATATCCTTTCATGTCCTTGTCAAAAAAAGTTATTCTGTACCCTGTAATTGGTTTTTGATAACAGTCTAATACTTCAAATGTAACTACCGTATCGCTTTCAATAATCCCACTTTCAATGCTTGCGTTTACAATTGCGGTTTCAATTTTATCTGGGGTTAAATAAATTTTTCCATTCTTTTCAGTCCATTTTCCTTTTGAAATATCTGCCTCTGTGCAATTACTTGCACATGTATAAAAGTTATTGTCAGAGCAAATAAGTAAATGAAATGAAGCAAATCCTTTGATTGAAAAAAAAGTCGTGATCTCTACTGGTTTACTTTGACCCAAAGAGATAAGTTTTAATAGAGTCAGGGAAAGAGTGATTAATAATGGCTTCATATAACAAAACACTTCCTTTAAATGTACATCATTTTACCCCAATAAGAAAGCCGCTGAACTTCAACGGCTTTCTTATTGACAATTAAACAATATAACCATTCAACAATTAGTCATTCAGCAACGTCGTTGCCGCCTCATCCACAAACCAGTGCAATTCCCCTTTTTCCGGCTGAATGATCTGGGAAGGGTACAGGTCAACATTTTTTTTGCCTTTCAACACTTCACGTAACACATTTGCTTTGTTTGCCCCTGCTGCTAAAAATGCAACATACGCTGATTGATTAACGATGGGGTGTGTAAGTGTGATACGATACATGTCCTGCGCTTGTAACCAAAGTGATGTGGCAGGCTTTGCTGTCTCATGTATTACCGGCAGGCCGGGAAATAAAGACAAGGTATGTCCATCATCCCCCATACCCAATAATACCAGGTCGAAACTGTGCGTAGTAGCACCAAAATATTGTTGCAAAATAGCTGTGTATGCTGTAGCAGACGCTTCCGGGGTAATGTTTTCCGTTTGCATAATATGTATCTGTTCTTTAGGAACAGGCACATGGTTCAGTAAAGTATCAAACGCCATTTTTGCATTGCTGCGCTCATCTGCTAATGGAACAAAACGCTCGTCGCCCCAAAAGATGTGTACCTTACTCCAGTCTATTTTGTTTTTATAAGCATCACTCGCCAGCAACTCATGTAATTTCTTTGGCGTGCTTCCGCCAGAAAGCGCAAGCGTAAAACGGTCCTGCTTTGCCAGCGTACTATGTATAACAGACACCATCCAGTCCGCAACATGTGTGCTTAGCTCTGTCGTGTCTTTTGAAACATGCAATGTCATATAGTAATGTTAGATGTACGATGTTGGATGTACGATGTGATGTTATACAGAACCTCTGCGCATTATTAACATCGTACTTCTAACATCATACATAGTTTTAATGTTCTTTATGCGGCAGTGGCAGTGTAACCCAGTTGTGTCCGTCGCGTGCTATCAATGCTTCTGCATCTTCCGGTCCCCAACTGTCCGGGGCATAGTTAGGGAAGTCTACAGGCGGTCTTGCTTCCCATGCTTCTATGATCGGCATTACCACAGCCCATGCCGCTTCCACCTGGTCTGCACGCATGAATTGTGTAGGGTTGCCTTCCATTACATCCAGCAATAAAGTTTCGTATGCTTCAGGCTCATGTCCGTCGTAAGCATCTTTATAACTGAAGATCATATCTACCGGGTTCAGTGTCATGCTCTGGCCCGGGCGTTTTGCCTGGAAGCGGAGCCTGATATCCATTTCCGGTTGTATGCTGATGGTAAGCCTGTTCGGGCGCCATGTATCTGCTGCTTCAGCAGGGAAGGAATAGTGAGGCGCTTGTTTAAACTCGATCGTAATGATCGTTGTTTTCTGGTGCATATACTTACCCGTTCTCACATAGAACGGAATACCCTGCCAGCGCCAGTTGTCGATATAAAATTTTGCTGCTGCAAAAGTTTCGATAGTTGAGTTTGGCTTTACATTTTTTTCCTGCCTGTAAGCCTTTACCTTCTCACCCTTCATCCAGCCTTCAGAGTATTGTCCGCGCACTGCACATGCGTGTACCTGGTCAGTGGTTATCTTACGCATAGCGTTCAATACATCTACCTTCTTGTTGCGGATCTCGTTAGCATCAAAAGATACAGGTGGTTCCATTCCGATCAGGCAAAGCAATTGCAGGATGTGGTTTTGCACCATATCGCGCAATGCACCTGATTGCTCATAGTATCCGCCACGGTCTTCTACTCCCACTGTTTCTGCTGCTGTGATCTGTACGTGGTCTATATAATTACGGTTCCACAATGGTTCAAACAACGCATTGGCAAAACGCATTGCCAATATATTCTGTACAGTTTCTTTACCCAGGTAGTGGTCAATGCGATAGATCTGGTCTTCTGTGAACATACTGTTCAGTAGTTCATTCAGCTCCTTCGCACTTTTAAGATCGTGACCAAAAGGTTTTTCCACAACAATGCGTGTTGCCTTTTTATCACTGCACAGGTTTAGTGTGCCGAGTTTTTTGGCAATGTCAGGCACCAGTTGGGGCGCAACTGCCAGGTAGAAGATCACATTCGGATGTATGCCCCATTGTTCTTCATATTCCTTCACCTTATCGCTCATCTTCGTGTAAGCCTTTTCGTCTTCCGCATCCATTTGCAGATAGCTTACATGCTGGGAAAACTCTTCCCATTTACCATTTCCATCATCCTTTCTGCGGGAAAACTCCTGTATGCCATCGTATAAGTGACTACGGAATTTATCATTAGAGTATTCTGTTCTTCCCAGTCCTATAATAGCAAACTGTTCCGGCATCCAGTCATCGATGAAAAGATTATATAAAGCCGGGCTTAATTTACGTTGATTCAAGTCGCCGCTACCGCCAAAGATAAACAAGAGCGAAGCGGGTGGTTTTATTGTTGCTTGTGACATATAGTTGAATTTGAAAATTTGTGAATTTGGAAATTTGAAAATGATAAAATAAAAATTGTTGACTTGTCACATTGTTTTATTGTTGAAAAACAATTTAGCCATATAGCCATGCAACAATTTACACATTACCACATCTTCAAACTTTCAAATTATTACTTCCCCCATTCCGTATGAAAACTTCCTTCTTTATCTATACGCTGATAGGTGTGCGCTCCGAAGAAATCGCGTTGTGCCTGTATCAGGTTAGTCGGCATACGTTCAGTAATATAAGCATCAAAATAAGCGATAGCGCTCATTAGTCCGCCAGCCGGAATGTGATGTATCAATGATAGATTGATAACGTTTCTGAGGCTTGCTTGTTTAGCTTTCATAATTTTTGCAATACCCTCGTTCAACAGGATGTTGGACAAAGAAGGATTTGCGCTGTATGCAGAATAGAAGTCTTTCAGCAAAACAGAGCGGATAATACATCCGCCACGCCATGCCTTTACCACATCCTGTAATGGAATATCCATTTTCAGGTCCGCAGAAGCCTGGTGCAGCATAGCCAATCCTTGCGCATAGCACAGTACGATGGCAGCATATAATGCCTCACCTACCTGTTTTACATATTCAGCCTTATCTCCCTGTACCGGGTACACTTCGCTGGTATATAATTTAGCCGCCTGTACACGCTCGTCTTTATAGCCGGAAAGTGTACGCATTGCAACTGCTGTATCTATAGTAGGAATGGCAACAGGTAATTCCATCGCGTCTTGTGACGTCCATTTACCCGTACCCTTAGAGCCTGCTTTATCGAGGATAACATCTACCAGGTCTTTACCGGTAATATCATCTTTTTGCAGGAAGATATCGCGCGTAATCTCAACCAGGAAAGATTGTAATTCCCCTTCGTTCCACTGTTTAAATGTTTCGTGTAACTCCTGGTTGCTTAAGCCCAGGCCGCGTTTCAGTATATCATACACCTCGCTGATCAGTTGCATAATGGCATATTCTATACCGTTATGTACCATTTTCACATAATGGCCTGCCGCATCTTTACCCATGTAAGCTGTGCAAGGCTCACCATTTACTTTAGCAGCTATCGCTTCCAGCAATGGTCTAACATGCTCATAAGCGTCTCTGTCACCGCCCGGCATAATGCTTGGGCCTGTGCGTGCGCCCTGTTCGCCACCGGAAACACCCATTCCCATAAAGTGAAGGCCTTTAGGAGAAAGATAGTTTACGCGCCTTAAAGTATCTGTATAGTGAGAATTACCTCCGTCGATCACCACATCGCCTTTTTCCAGCAAAGGCAACAGGCTTTCAATCACATCATCCACCGGTTTGCCTGCCGGAACCAGCATCATCACCTTTCTCGGTTTAGCCAGTTGTTGTACCATAGCCTCCAGGGATGTTACGCCCTTTACCGTTGTTCCTTTGGTTGCTGCAGCTTCCAGCGAACCACCCTTTTGTTCATCCTTATCAAACCCTATCACGCTGAATCCATGATCTGCCATATTCAACAGCAGGTTGCGCCCCATAACGCCCAACCCGATCATGCCAAAATCGTATGCTTTTTCCATTGTATTGAGGTTAAGTGAATTGAAACTGCAATTTAGACAATATGAGACTAACGAATGTTATAAAAATGTAGCGATTAGGGAGCCATTGACCCTGATTGCCATTGTCATGCGTTCATTTTCCTGGTTTCATCGTTCCATAGTTTCAGCGGTTTTAATGGAACTTCTGAAACATGGAAACTCCATGAAACGTTTCATTATAATTATTACTTAAATCGACATCCTAAACCCCCTGAACATAGTAACTTTGCCAAAATTTTTATATGGGCGACCTGGTAAAAGAATTTAATGATTATCGTGAGCGGATGAATGAAGTAATACTGAGTAAGAACAACTTAGTAATGAAGCGGCTGTGGAACCTGGATACGAACACGTATGAAGAAGGTGCCCTGAATAAGAAAACAAAGGAAATGCTTGGCCTTGTAGCCAGCATGGTACTCCGTTGCGATGATTGCATTAAATATCACCTGGGTAAAAGCCATGAACTGGGCGTAACCACAGATGAGATGTATGAGATCTTCGCCGTAGCCAATATTGTGGGTGGCACTATTGTGATACCACATACAAGAAGAGCTGCGGAGTATTGGGAGGAATTGAATAAGGGTGAGTAGTAAAATTCGTGAGTCGTGAAACGGTAATCGTGAATGGGCTTATGTAGGAGATAATTCTCTGTGTTCTTTGCGATACTTTCCGGCTTTGCGTGAAACAAATTATGTAGACAATTATGGAAGAAACAATAACAAAAGCGGCTCCAATCTTAACGGCAAAGGACTTTGCAACGGATCAAGAGGTTCGTTGGTGTCCGGGTTGTGGCGATTATTCAATATTGGCACAAGTGCAGAAAGTAATGCCAACCATTGGTGTGCCCAGGGAAAATATTGTGATTGTAAGTGGCATCGGTTGTAGCAGCCGTTTCCCTTATTATATGAATACATACGGTATGCACTCGATCCATGGCCGCGCAACAGCGATTGCCAGCGGATTGAAAGCAAGTCGTCCGGACCTGAGCGTATGGATTGTAACAGGTGATGGAGATTCATTAAGTATAGGAGGCAATCATACGATCCACTTGCTGAGAAGAAACTTCGATGTAAACGTATTGTTATTCAACAACCAGATCTATGGTCTGACTAAAGGACAATATTCGCCTACATCGGAAGAACAAAAAGTTACCAAAAGCTCTCCGCTGGGTAGCCTGGATCATCCATTCAATCCATTAGCGTTGGCGATGGGTGCAGATGCAACATTTATCGGTCGTAGTATGGATCGCGATCCCAAACATTTACAACAATTACTAACACGTTCTCATCAACATAAAGGCGCATCTTTCCTGGAGATCTACCAGAACTGTAACATCTTTAACGATGGTGCATTCGAAGTATTCACAGAGAAAAGTTCTAAGGCAGATGAAGCATTATTCCTGGAGCAAGGCAAGCCGTTGATCTTTGGTGCGCAGCAACAGAAAGGAATTAAGCTGGATGGTCTGAAGCCTGTGGTGGTAGAATTGGGAGATGGTGTAAGTGCGGATGATCTTTGGATACATGACGAAAAGGATTTCTACAAAGCGCAGATCCTCATCCGCATGTTTGATGACCCACGTATAGAAGGACATTTTCCTCGTCCGTTTGGCGTGTTCTATGAAACGGAACGTGCGTGTTATGAAGACATGATGCAATTACAAATGGATGAAGCCATCAGCCTGAAAGGTGCTGGTGATCTGGATAAATTACTGAGAGGCAAAGAAGTGTGGGAAATAGCATAAGTAGCTATTGTTTATAAGGTTTATAAAGTATATAATGTGGATTTGCGTTATATACTTTATAAACCTTATATACTTTATATACTCATATAAACAAGTCAGGGTACAATCTTCCGCCCGGCGTTACAGCATACCTATCCAGATCCGTTATCCCTTCTGCAGCCAATACCTGCTCGTCTATAAAAGTATTACCCGTATAAGCCAGGTTTGTTTTAGATAAAATATAATAAGCGGAGTCTGCCAGTATATCTGTTGTACGGCTCATATTGATCAGCGCATCGCCACCCAACAGGTTTTTTACTGCCGCAGTTGCAATAGTTGTCTTAGGCCATAGCGCATTTGACGCAACGCCACTTTCTCTCAATTCCGCTGACCAGCCTATTGCCAGCATACTCATATTGTATTTACTGATGGTATAAGCTACGTGCGGCCCCAGCCATTTTGGATCGAGGTTAACTGGCGGTGATAAAGTAAGGATATGCGGGTTCTTTCCTTTTTTCAAATGAGGGATGCAATGTTTTGTAACGAGGAATGTGCCACGTACATTAATGTCATGCATCAGGTCGAAGCGCTTTGCTTCAGTTTGCTCTGTTGTGGTTAGCTGTATTGCGGACGCATTATTGATCACTACATCTATACCACCAAATGTTGCGATCGTTTTTTCAACCGCCGCTACAATCTGCTCTTCATGCCTGATATCGACCTGTACAGCAAGTCCCTTTCCTCCGGCAGCTTCCACCTCTTCTACTGCAGAGTAGATAGTACCGCCTAACCTGGGATCTTCCTCTACACTTTTAGAGGCAACTACGATGTTTGCACCTTCCTTAGCCAGCTTTAGTGCAATGGCTTTTCCGATACCGCGGCTTGCGCCAGTGATAAAAACCGTTTTGTTTTCAAATGACATAACAATGCGTTTAATATTACAGACCGTACAATTCCTGGTTTCAAAAGTTTACAAGTTTACACGTTTCATTTGAAACCCTGAAACTTGTAAACTTTTGAAACTAATTAATGCCAGTGCAGGAATTTGGCTATCACAGCTTCCGTTTCTCCACAGGCTTTGGTCAGGTTATCATTTAGAATGATATGATCAAAATGATGCTTGAATGATATTTCATACGAAGCCTTATTTACACGGGCCTGGAGGCTTTCTTCCGTTTCTGTTCCCCTGCTTTGCAGACGCTTTTTCAATTCATCTACAGAAGGTGGTTCAATGAAGATAGACATGGCCCTTTCTGGAAACTGCTGTTGTACGTGTATAGCACCTTTCACATCAATATCCAGCATCGGTGTTTTGCCCAGGTCCCAAATGCGCTGCAACTCACTTTTCAGTGTGCCATAGTACTTGCCTTCATAAACCATTTCCCACTCTACAAAGGCCTCTTCCTGTATTTTATGTTGAAAATCTTCTACTGACATAAAATAGTAATCAATACCGTTTTGCTCTTTACCTCTTGCAGAACGGGTAGCGGCTGAAATAGAAAACGATAATTGCGGGTATTTGTTCAGCAAGTAATGTGTAATAGATGTTTTGCCCGCACCTGACGGAGCTGTAATAATGATCAGTTTATTGTTTTCTTGCATTGACTACTAAATTGTTGTTGCAAAGTAAAGGATAAAAAAGATTGTATATATTTAATGATGAGCGTGTACATTTGCGTTCTGACTTACAGAAATCAGTAAGTTGATGGACATTAAGTTATTACGATTTTGACTTTTATGGCCACTGACTTAATTACTTTCTTTAGTTCGTCTCTGTAGCTCAATTGGTAGAGCATCCCGATTTTAATCGGAAGGGTTCGGTGCCAGATGGCTGCAAAAATAAAATGTCTCCGTAGCTCAGTTGGTAGAGCAATTGACTCTTAATCAATGGGTCCAGAGTTCGAGTCTCTGCGGGGACACAGATAAGCCAATCACAATAGTGGTTGGCTTTTTTATTTTCTGTACAATAGTAGAACTAACCATGAACTGTATGAATGTGATAATCTTCGCTGGCTACTGAAAATAATGACATCTGCGTTTTATCTTCTATAAAATCTTTTTCCAGTTGTAATCCTAACCGCTGTAGTAACTGTATAGATTTAGTATTGGAAGAAAGGGTTATGGCAATAACCTTATCTGTGATCTTCTCAGCAATAATTGTATCCAGGTATTTCTTCACAGCTTCATAAGCATATCCTTTTTTCTCAAATTCAGGAAGCATTGCATAACCTATGTCTGGAAAATCTTGTGTAGTGCGGTAGATAAAAGTAATAATGCCGATCGGCTCCTGTGTGTCCTTTAAACGGAATGTGTGGCAGTAGTAGTTGTTGTCTGCCAGCTTTTGTTCTATATATATTGTTGCATCGCCTTCGCTCCTGATATTCCGGTCCCCAATATTTTGTAACCAGCCGCCTGTATTAAGAAGACGATATATAAAGAGGCGATCATGCAATGCCAGCGGTTGTATAATTAATCGTTCTGTTTCTAATGATCTGTACATAGCTTGAAAATACACCCTTTTCCTGCAACGTCACTTAGACTGAATCTCTCGCATAAATCACTATTTACAGCCTTCTTCCAAAGCTCCCGGTATATTTTAGAACTTTATAAAAACAGGAATCCGCAGGATCCATTTAGTCTTCTTTCCTTCAAAACAACCCTTTAAAAATAAATGTAATGCGTTTACTAATAGCTAACATACATTTTAGGGATAAAACCCGGTTTTCTTTTCCGGCTAAAAGCCTGAAAGCCGCTCCCCGTCTCATTTTTTGAGTGATGTGAAAAATCACATCGACAACGGTGCTTTTCCCGTTTTTTACTAAAATTCATTTCGTCAGTTTTGTAATCAACTTAGAAAACACTGGAAACAGTGTGATTTAAGTTTTCATTGGGGGTTATATGCTGACACAACTACGGCGATTTTCTAATCGCCGTTACTTTTTTTAGGAAGACATTAAAATCGAAAATTATTTATAAAGCGCTCTTGATTAATAGGTGACCCTATACGCTAAATTGACTGCCCGTAACAAACGGGCAGTTCTTATTTGGGTAATTCTGTAAGGTATATAATGTATTATTGTTGTCCGACTAAAGTCAATAGGTAGTTGTCTGTAAATGTTTCCCGGAAAGGAGTGTAGAAGAAAAAGAATGGTTTCAAAATTGGGGAGAGTTCCCCTATCAGCTTTTTAGAGAAACGCGCGGCCTCAGAAAAGCTGCGTTAAGAAAATTGGCATGAACACCGGAAAAATCCATTGCTGTTTGAGCCAGGCGTAACTTACTTACTCAGGTTGTAAGCGGCGAGTTCAATGGATTTCGGTGGGCAAGACAATTTTTAGCCTGCTTTTCTGCAGCCTTGATTTTTTTGGTTACTTTTTGTATCAAGACAAAAAGTAACACCGTCGGTAGACAAATGAAAGCTTACAATTGAAAATCCACTAAACTTACTCGGACAATAATGAGAATGTATATAGGGTTTACAAAGAATATCCATTACCAATTACCAGCCTGCTGATAAACCTGTAACCATTATATTCTTTATAAACCCTATATACGTATCAACTTCCACGCTATGCGCGGGCAGCCAGGTCGTAAATTTTCTTCTTCTTCCACTCGTACCACTTTATAGGCATAGTTCTTTTCATCAGCGTATCAATGCTGCGCATGCCTACCAGGTTCCAAACACCTTTTAGTTTTCCTGAAACGGAGTTATTCAGTGCGCGAAGGCTCATAGCAAATCCACTTTCAAGATATTCCATGTGATGCCAGTAACCTCCCGGCATAAACAGTGTATCGCCTGGTTCCAATATAACATCATAACCCCTCGCTGTTTTCAGCGCCGGGAATTTTTCATAGTCAACCTTACTTTTTTCCGCATCATAATAATTGCTGAAGTCGGCAAGGCTTAATACCTCAAATGGTTTCCTGTACAGTTTATGCTGCTCCTCGTAAGGGAAGAGCAATACGCGTTTTCTACCTGCAAACTGTGTGTGGAGAATGTGGCTGAGGTCAATGTCGAAGTGCATGTGTGTGATAGAGCCTTGTCCACCTACAAACAGCATTGGCATGCTTTTTACAAACGAGTTTAGCAAATGATCAGGCCATGTAAAGTCTTGCTTCAGATGAGGTGCATGGCTAAAAATATTGAAGAGAAATATGCGCCATGCTGCCGGCCCTGTTCTGATCATATCTATATATTCTCCGAAAGTAGTATAGTCGTCAGCCTTATTGATCGGCGTATAAGCGTCACTCTTTGTATTATTATAAATACCTAATGTTTTGTCGCCTGCTGCTTCTTTAAGGTAATCCCAGTTCCATTTTGTATAGGCTGGCCATTCCTTAGAGAGATTGCGAATAACCACCGGGATCTGCGGCTCATAATATTTCTTCTTGAAATCTTCTGCACTAATATTATCTACAACATCAAGCGAAAGTAGCTGCATAAAAATCAGTTTACGCAAAATTAATGTTTGTCAGGATTTGAGTGTGCAATAAATAACCGAAATAGAAAAAAATTTACCCCTATATGATTGTTTTCCAATTTATTAACATCGGTATTTTAAGACTTTGGTCATATAATTGTAAATTGAAGTATGTTATTACATCTTCATCCGGAAAATCCACAGCCAAGGCTGGTTAAAGCTATTGCAGAATGCCTGATGGATGGAGGGCTGATCATCTACCCCACCGATACCATTTATGGACTTGGATGCGATATTTTTCAGCACAAGGCGATTGAAAAAGTCTGCCGGATTAAACATGTAGACCCGGCAAAAGCAAATCTTAGTTTTATCTGCTACGACCTGAGCGATCTGAGTAAGTACACTAAAAGTATTTCTACGCCGCTGTATCGTATGCTAAAAAGCTACCTACCCGGCCCTTATACTTTTATATTGCCTGCGAGCAAGGAAGTGCCGAAAATATTGCAAAGCAAAAAGAATACGATCGGCCTTCGTGTGCCAGACAACAATATAGCACGCGACATTTTACAGGAGCTGAGACACCCAATCCTTTCTGCATCCCTACCGGGGGAAATGGTGGAAGAATATACTGACCCGGAGATAATGCATGAAAACTTTGGTCACCTGGTAGACCTGGTCATCGATGGAGGCATTGGAGGCATGGTGCCATCTACCGTAGTGGATTGTACAAAAGATGAATACGAAATTATTAGGCAGGGTGCTGGTGTGTTTGAAATGGAGGAATGATTGTAAGTATAAATATGTACGATGTTAGATGTACGGTGTAATAATAAAGCAGCTTTCCAATAAATAGTAAGTCCCTTTGCGTTCTCTGCGTCTCCTTTGTGCCCTTTGCGATATAAAGAAGAACTCACAATTGACAACTCACCACTCACAAAATCCCTCGCTATTTCTCAAATAGCGCTCGCTGGTTCGGCTGAATATTAAAGCTTTTTCGGTGATACTTACAGATGCCATATTCGGTAATTGCATTGCGATGCTCTAACGTGCCATAACCCTTGTTGCGTTGCCAGTTATACTGTGGAAACTCGTCATGCAACTGTTTCATGTATGCGTCACGATAAGTTTTTGCAAGAATGCTGGCGGCAGCTATGCTGGCATAAATGCCATCGCCTTTTATAATACAATTGTGGGGAATGCCTCCATAAGGTATAAAACGGTTGCCATCTATCAGCAACATTTCTGGTACTACAGCCAGTTGTTTGATTGCTAAATGCATAGCCTTGAAAGATGCGCGCAGTATGTTTATTTCATCTATTTCCTCTTCACTTACCATGGCAACACCATAACTGATAGCCGCCTCCTCTATTACTATTTTTAGCGTATCGCGTTCAGCAGCAGAAAGTTGTTTGCTATCGTTTAGCGATGGGTGGGAAAATGATTTGGGCAAAATAACCGCGGCAGCAAAAACAGGACCTGCGTAGCAGCCTCTGCCGGCTTCATCGCATCCTGCTTCTATTAAATGCTCGTGGTAAAATGCTTCCAACATAGAAATGCAAGATTAAGAAGAAAAATCATTCCCCCGAATCCGTTTACTACCTATAGTTGCAATAATTTTGCACCCGATATGAACAATGCTGTGTCGCAAAATGCCAACCGTGCAGTTGCACGCTGGCTGTTACTAGGTGTAGCCATGATAATGGTGCAGGTATTATTAGGAGGCATTACACGCCTTACACAATCCGGCCTCTCCATTACAGAGTGGAAGCCGCTTACCGGTGCGTTACCTCCAATCGGCGATGCAGCGTGGCAAGCTGAGTTTGATAAGTATAAAAACACAGACCAGTTTAAATACGTTCATGCCAACTTCACGTTATCCGAATTCAAATTCATTTTTTTCTGGGAATGGTTTCATCGGCTTTGGGCAAGATTACTTGGCGTTGTATTCCTCATCGGCTTTGTCTATTTCTTTATCAAGCGATATTTTAAAAAAGAAATGATCCTGCCGTTTGTATTCTTATTTGTCTTGGGTGGCATGCAGGGCGCGATAGGCTGGATTATGGTGAAGAGCGGTTTAGTGCCTGAAAAATACTTTGTAGGCCACGTGCAACTGGCAACCCATTTTATTGCCGCCTTGTTCCTGCTTATTTATACGCTTTGGTTTGCTTTGAAATTGCTGGTGCCGCAGCGCGAAATTGTCATTAATAAGCGATTGAAGAACGTTACCATCCTGATTCTTGTTGTGCTTTTTATACAACTGACCTATGGTGCATTTATGGCGGGCATGCACGCCGGGGCTGTATCTCCCACATGGCCTACCATGAATGGCGAATGGGCACCCCATTATATCTTTAATGAAAAAGGGATTTACAACCTCACAAGTAACCCTTTCATGGTGCAGTTCATTCACCGCGGCATGGCTTATTTGCTGACCATCTTAATTATAGTATGGTATTTTGCTGCAAAAGGTGTTCATACTTCTGCATTGTTTAATAAAACAAAATGGTTGCCGCTGATCCTTGTTTTGCTACAAGTACTGCTGGGTATTCTTACTGTTATTAATTCTACTTCTGCTAATACCTTATTGTGGTTCGGTGTAGCGCATCAGTTTGTAGCAATGTTGCTACTTGTTTGCATTACGTGGATGGTGTACCTGGTGAGGAAGAGAAGTGTTTAATTGTTGCATGGACAAAGTGTTTACCTATTATAGGAAGGTGTTCCAGGATGAGCTCCAACACTTCGACTATACAACAGTTGAACAATTTAACAATGCAACTATTTAGCCATCTAATATTTTTTGCCTAACTTTTCATAGTGAATGAAAATACTCCCGCATGCAAACCTTTGTAAGCAGTATATCCAATAAGACCTACCCTACTACAGAGAAAGTACCCGGCAAGCTGATCAGGGATTGCATAGTCGACGAAATTAAACGGGAGCATCCGGATTTTAATGACGCAAGTACCATCTCTATTTCAGAGTTAAATGAATACCGCAACCGCTACATCCAAAATTCTGTAACAAAAGAAATGGGTAAGCTAACTGAAATGGAAGCCCTCGTAGTAAAAGCTTTACAGAACGATGAGACACTGAGTGACAAGCTGAATGAAGACCAGCGCGAAACGATCACTTTCGGGCAAAGGCTGGCAGACAAAGTAGCCAGTTTTGGTGGTAGCTGGACGTTTATTTTTATTTTCTTCAGCTTTCTCATAGGCTGGATGATTATTAATATTGCTTTCCTTACAAAGAAGCCGTTTGATCCATATCCATTCATTTTACTTAATTAGATCCTTTCCTGTCTTGCAGCAGTGCAGGCGCCGGTAATTATGATGAGCCAGAACAGGCAGGAAGATAAAGATCGTAAGCGGGCTAAGAATGATTATATGATCAACCTGAAGTCTGAATTAGAAATACGCTTGTTACACGAAAAAATAGATCATTTACTTGTTTATCAGCAGGAGCGATTGGTAGAAATACAACAGATACAGATGGACATGATGAATGATATACTGAAGAAGCTGGAGAAGAAGCAGCATGGTGATAACAACAGGGAGGAAGCTTAAAACGGATAGAGAAGTATTATAGATTAACAGATAAACCGCCAGATGAAAAAATACCTGACAGGCTTTTATTACTCATTGCCCATACAACTGTTTCTGCTACACTTTCGCAGATACCAGGTCTTTCTTATATTCTGGTATATACTGTTTGCAACAGTAAATGCCCAGTTCATGAAATCGTTCGGTGCGTATGCACTTTACCTGGCGCCGGAATACCTTGGTACAGTTAATTCTTTAAGTACTGCCATCGTAGGGTTTTCTATCGGCATCTTTATCATGAGCTGGAACATTACCACATTCATACTGCATAGTAAGAACGTGAAATTTCTTGCTACTACCGCGCAGCCGTTTTTAAAGTATTGTATCAACAATGCCATCATACCGCTGATATTTACTGTGTTCTATTTTGTAAAAGCGGTTCAGTATGACCGCTATAAAGAGCTGATAGAACCGATGGATATTTTGTTCCTTGTAAGTGGTTCTCTCGGCGGTTTTATATTGGCAATACTTATCTCCTTTTTATACTTCTTTGGTGCAGACAAGACGATCTATAAGCGGATGGCAGCTACCATTACATCTGCTAACAAGAGCTATATAGAAGCGGAGAAGAATAACCCTTTGCCAAACGAGAAAAAGGAAATGCGCATAGACTGGTTTTTAAGCGCAAAGTTTCAATTGCGTAAGCCTCGTGATGTAAGGCACTACTCGCAGGACTTTTTAGATGTTATTTTCAAAAGGCATCACTTTGCTGCAGTCATTGCAGTATTCGTTGCGTTCTTCTTTCTTATAGGCGTTGGTTTTTTATCGGACAATAAAATATTTCAGGTACCGGCCGCTGCAAGTATTACGATCTTCTTTGCCATATTGATAGCTGTAGCAGGTGCCTTTTCTGTGTTTCTGCATTCGTGGAGCATTCCTACTGTGATCGTATTATACCTGTTGGTTAATTACCTGTATCAAAATGATATAATAGACCTGCGGAACAAGGCCTATGGATTAGATTATGTGCATAAAGAAGAGCGGCCTGCGTATGACAGGGAGTCCATAGAAGCATTGGCCTCACCAGAAAATATTGAAGCAGATAAACAAGCGTTCCTTGTACGGCTCAATAAATGGAAAGAGCGCCAGGGAAAAGAAAAGCCGGTAATGTTTATTGTAAACGTAAGTGGAGGGGGCATTCGCAGCGCCACATTTACGATGAATGTGCTGCAGCATATAGATAGCATTACACAGGGAAAATTTATGTCGCAAACAGTACTGGTAAGTGGTGCGTCTGGTGGCATGTTGGGCGCAGCCTATTTCCGGGAATTATATTTAGCGAAGCAAAAGAATAACAGCATCAGCCTGCAAGACAAACGCTTTGTTGATGATATATCCAAAGACCTGTTGAACCCATTGTTTTCTTCGTTTATATCGCGCGATTTAGCTGGTCCCGCAAAGAAATTTACAGAAGGTAATTTCACTTATGTAAAAGACCGTGGATATGCGTTTGAGCAAAAGCTAAATGAAAACACGCATGGTGTTTTTGATAAAACGATCAGTGCTTACACAGCAGTAGAAGACAGTGCATTGTCGCCTACTTTATTTTTCAATGCAACTATTACGCGCGATGGCAGAAAGATGATCATTGGTTCCCGTCCCGCACGCTTTCTTATGCGCGCTACACCTGCCAGTGGTGTGCAGATGCAGACCAGCCCTGATGCGCTTGATTTTAATTCATTCTTTGCATTGCAACGGTCTGCAGACTTGCGTGTATCATCTGCATTGCGTATTAATGCTACCTTCCCTTATGCACTGCCAAACGTATGGCTGCCATCATCTCCCGTTATTGATATAATGGATGCTGGACTGCGGGATAATTACGGGCAGGAAACCGGGTTGCGCTTTATAGAAACCTTCCGTGACTGGATAAAGGCTAATACGAGTAGAGTGGTGTTGATACAAATACGCGATACCCAACTTGGTGACTGGGACCGTGCATCTGAGTCGAATGATATCATCAGCTTTCTGACCAAGCCTTTTCTGCTGCTACAAAACAACTGGTATAAATTGCAGGATTATTACCAGGGTGATCAGTTGCAATATATGGCGGATAGTTATGGGCCAGACTTCCAGCGTCTTTGTTTTCAATATGTACCGGAGAAAAAAGATGCCTACGCTTCCCTCAGCTTTCATTTAAACGCGTTGGAAAAACGGGATATTGCACAGGCAATTAATAATGCGACCAATCAACGTCAATTCGATACGTTAGCGGCGATCGTACACCCTAAAGTGGCTCATCTGAAGCCGGGGAAATAGTGTTAGGTATATAAAGTAAATAGAGTATATAAGGTTTATAAAGTGCAGTGAATGTGGCTATAAAAACCTTCCGCTTTTTTTTGCGATTTCCGCGAGCAAATATCCGCGTAACTTCACGTTCTCTCCGTCTCTGCGGTGAATCTGACCCTGTACATCACATTTCCTTCACAAATCGGTCACACTAGCTTAATACCGGCTTAACCTACGCGTAACATTATGTTGGGAGCTTTGGAAAACCCAATATATGGAACGTAGACCTGTTGATGTTGTTGTGATGAGCGATTTACACTTAGGTACTTATGGTTGCCATGCCGCAGAGATCGTCAACTATCTCAAAAGTATCCAGCCCCAAATCCTTATCCTTAACGGCGATATTATAGACGGATGGCAGTTTAGCAAACGCTACTTCCCCGTTGCACACATGCAAGTGATAAAAGAGATCATGAGCCTGTTGAGTAAAGGCACGCGTGTAATCTACATCACCGGCAACCACGACGAGGTACTGCGCCGGTACAGCGATATACAGATAGGCAATTTCCAACTGACAGATAAAGTGGTAATGGAGATCAATGGCAAAATGACCTGGATCTTTCATGGTGATGTATTTGATGCAACTACAAAAGGGAGTGCAAAACTGCTGGCAAAACTGGGTGGCCACGGTTACGATATGCTGATACTCATCAACAGCTTCATTAATTGGTGCCTTAAAGCGATAGGTAGGGAAAAAATGAGCTTTAGCAAGAAAGTAAAAAATAGTGTGAAGAAAGCAGTGTCATGGATTGCAGACTTTGAACAAACTGCTGCAGAGCTGGCGATAGAAAAGAAATATGATTATGTGATCTGCGGCCACATTCATCAGCCACAGAAAAGAGTTGTCAAAACGAAAGATGGTGAAGTAACCTACCTGAATAGCGGTGACTGGATTGAAAACTTGACTGCGTTGGAATACAATAACCAGCAATGGAACATTTATCAATACGATGAAAAAGATTATGCATCTGCAACGGTGATAAAGATGGATAAAAAGCTGCCGGAGCTGAATGTAGTAACTGATGAGGTAGCCATGTTTGTAAACTCACTGATCATGACGCCGGAAACAAATGCAAGCGTTGCCTTTACCCAATATATAAGATAAACATGAAAATATTCTACGCCATACAAGCAACAGGAAACGGGCATATTGCACGCGCAATAGAGCTGATGCCGTACTTGCAACAGTATGGGGAGGTAGACGTTTTCCTGAGCGGTAGCAATAGCAACCTGCAACTGAATCTGCCTGTAAAGTATAAGAGTAATGGCGTTAGTTTATTTTATGGCAACAGGGGCGGACTGGACTATATAAAAATGGCGAAGGCGTTTCAACCCCGCCGTATATGGAAAGAGGCAAAAGCATTGCCTTTGGAGAAATATGACCTGGTGATTAATGATTTTGAGAGCATTACCTCTCTTGCCTGCTGGCTAAAAGGAATACCTTCTGTGAACTTTGGCCACCAGGCTAGTTTTCAGTCAGCTAATACTCCACGGCCGGAGAAGAAGGACATTGCGGGTGAGTGGATCTTAAAACATTATGCAAAGGCAAGTGCATACATAGGTTTGCACTTTGAACAATATGCTGATTTTATATACGCCCCGGTGATCAAAGACCAGGTGCTGAAAGCAACGCCGAAAGATAATGGTTATATCACCGTATATCTTTCACACTACTCAGACGAAGTGGTGGTGAAGGCTTTGCAAAAAATGCCGGATGTGCGCTTCGAAGTGTTTTCTAAGAAAGTAAAACAGGCCGAGCAGAAAGGTAACATTACACTTGTGCCGATCAGTAATGAAGGTTTCAATAATAGTATGATCAATAGCCACGGCATCATAACCGGTGCAGGCTTTGAAACGCCGGCGGAAGCTTTGTATATGCAGAAAAAACTATTGTGTCTGCCGATCAAAGGTCAGTATGAGCAATGGTGTAACGCAGAAGCATTGAAAGGCTTTGACGTGCCGGTGATCAAAACGATCAATGACGACTTTAACACGCATGTATATAACTGGCTGAATGGCGCTGCGCCAAAGCCATTGACTTTAAAACACTCAACGCAGGAAATAATAGAGAAAGTAATAGAGACAGGATATAATCTGCACAAAGTACCTGAAAGCGGATTTCAGTTACAGGTAGCAGGCTAGACTGGCGGTATGTTTAAATAGAAAGCCATCCTTTTAAGGGATGGCTTTTATATTTTTAGATAAGTTGAATAAAAATCGTTGTAGTAAAGTCACTGCGATAGATATTCCATATCTGGAAGTTCATAATCTTATTGCTCTTTTAAGTGAGATATGGCATATCTCTAACTACACCCCGCTGAATACAGCAAAACCTCCATCTACATTAATGATCGTACCTGTAACAAACGCAGAAGCATCACCCAGCAACCAGATCAATGCACCAATCAACTCTTCCGGTGCGCCAAAACGCTTGAATGGAGTCTGTTTGATAACAAGATTACCCCTCTCTGTATAGCTGCCATCAGAATTCGTTAACAGGTTCCTGTTCTGCTCTGTAAGAAAAAATCCCGGCGCAATAGCATTCATACGGATTGCGTCTTTGTAACGATTGGCCAGCTCTACAGCAAACCATTTGGTATAAGCGTCAATAGCTGTTTTTGCCAGGCTATAACCAAGCACACGCGTAATAGCGCGTTGTGCGCTCATAGAAGAAATGTTTACAATACTACCCTTGCCAGTCTTTGCTATCTCTTCACCAAAGACTTGAGTAGGCAGTACTGTGCCGAACAGGTTCAGGTCTACCACCTGCTTTAGTGCATCTATGTTCAATTTAAATATATCTGCGCCAGGTTGCACTACTGCATCCGGCATATTGCCACCGGCTGCATTTACAAGCCCGTCTATGCGACCATATTTTTCTACAATAAGATTGCGGGCTTTAATGAGAGATGCCTCATCTGTTACGTCTGCGATCAGGGCAATTGCCTGTCCGCCTTTTTGTAGAATAGCATTAGTACGCTCTGTAGCCACCTTTTCATTTCTGCCAAGAACACCCACTATACCTCCGGCATCTGCAATCGCATGTATAAATGATTCGCCAAGGATGCCTGTGGCGCCAGTTACTATAATTACTTTTCCAGAAAGATCCTGTTGTGCGCTCATAATAATGTAGTCTCGTCGTTGTGATTGTTAAGAGTAGATAAATGTACAACGATATTTAAGGCAGCGATTTATCCGCAGCGCACAGCGGACATATCAAACGTTTTCTTTTGAAAAAAATATTTAAACAAAGCAGAAATTAGCTGCCAGGCTATGTATTATCGCCTGCAAGCAGCACCTGCCAGGCCTCGTGTACAAGGCCTTTATCCAATAATTTTTTTGCATAAGTATGTAATTCCCGTTCCATTTCGTCAGGGTTAATGGCATAATACTGGAAGATGTTTTTCAACTGCTCATCCTCGAAAGAAGGCTCTACCGCAGGCATTTCATGCACATTGGCCAACTGTGCCAGATTGTTGCCCGTTAAAATGTTGCTATGTAAGATTGCCTCCGGCAAAACGTCCATGCCAATGCCCAATTTTACATTCGGCTTTGCCACCTTAAAAAGATTCTGCTCATTTATTACACTGTACCAGTCACCGCCTAAACGGGCTATGAGATGCAGCTTGCGTTGGTCTATCTTTCCATCATCGCCTAAAATGCTTTCATCTACATGCATGTGCAGTATCTCGGCAATAACCAATTGTCCCGCCCCATGCGTATCACCCAAGCTTTTGGTTTCAATAACCTTACATTCAAATTTTACCTTCGCTTCCTTTACCATTGGCGGCCGAACAATAGCTGCCGCTTCTTTGGTAAAGCCCGCTTTTGCAAACTCATCCACACCTTTGGGGTATTCACAACTGGCAAGGCTTACCTGTTGCACCATATCATAGTCACATATATTGATCACTACTTCCGGTACTTCCAATACATTCTCCCATGTATGCTTTGTTGTTTTATCTCTTACCCTGCGTGAAGGAGAAAAGATGACAACGGCAGGGTTGGTAGAGAACATATTGAAAAAACTAAAAGGGCTCAGGTTTACATTGCCCGCACTGTCTATAGTGCTTGCAAAACAAACCGGCCGCGGCGCAATAGCCGCCTGCAACCATTGCTGGCGTTCTACGGGCGAAAGAGAGGTAATGTCTATTTGCATAAAATGATAGAATAGCTAAATGGTCAAATTGATAAATTGTTATAACAATCAAACAATTTAGCCATGTAACAATTTGTTGTTATCGTTTCTTTCTTTCCAATATCGAAAAGTCACTTTCCTCTTCCACTATTGTATTTGTCAATGTGCCCAGGCCATCTATTTCCATTACCACTACATCGCCCGGTTGTAACCATTGTTCTTCATAGTTGGCATCATTCAGTTTTCCTGTACCATTCAGTTCCAGGAAACAACCTGTACCAACGGTACCGCTGCCAATCACATCACCTGCATAGAGGTTAACGCCATAGCTGCAACGTTCTATAATTTCGGCAAACGTCCAGTCCATATCAGCCAGGTTCCCTTCGCTAACCTGTTTGCCATTTACAGAACATTTCATCGTGAGGTTCCAAGCCTTACCCACATGATTTTCTTTTGGCGCTACTTCATATGGCGCAAGCTCGTCCAGTGTTACCAGCCATGGGCCAAGTACTGTAGAGAAGTCTTTGCCTTTTGCTGGTCCCAGGTTCAATAGCATTTCTTCCATCTGCAATGTGCGGGCGCTCATATCATTCATGATCATCAGCCCTGCTATATATTCATCCGCTTCTTCTGCCGGAATGTTCCTGCCGGTTTTACTGATTACAATAGCGGCTTCCAGTTCAAAATCCAGTTTGTGAAAATGATCCGGCATACACATAATATCGCCCGGGCCTTGTATGCTGTGGTGATTGGTAAAATAAAAAATCGGGTATTGGTCAAACTCCGGTATCATCGGCACCTTCCTGTTGCGGCGTGCTGCTGCAACGTGCTGGCGAAAGGCATAACCATCCCTGCAACTGGTAGGAAATGGAACAGGTGAGAGTACCTGCGCCTGTGCATAAGGCAACGCTTTTTCTTTTCCTACGCGACCTTCTTTAATGCTCTGCTCAACTGACAGAACCAGTGGCAAACTGTCTTCCCAGTAATTTAGTAACATAGACATGCTGCCTGGCAACTCCGGGTGCAGGTTGCCGAGGTTATATAAATAACCGTCTACCAGTATAGCAAGCTGATCGTGTCCCTCTTCGAGGTAAGAAACTAGTTTCATACATAAACCATTTAAAGTCTTGCAGTAAAGGTATATGGATTGCCGTGTGCAAGGCGATTATTTTCCCGAAAAATGAACTGACTGTCATATTTTTTGTTTACTAATATTGGCACACTTTTCGAATTTGTAAACCAACGTTACTTTTTGTAACTGGTTTACGTGACTTTATAGGATAATATAGGTTACTACAACGGGAGTAAACACCAAACCTTCTGTAGCCACTTCAAGATTGTAGATTAAAACCTGGATTATGGAAAAAACGATGAAGCCGGCTTTTCTAAAAGCGCCGGAAAAAGATTTATTTCAGCTATTACGACAGGAAGTAAACCGCACGGTAAAAGAGTTAGAGCCAAGGCGCAAATTGGCGATCCACATCAAAGCGATCCTGTTCCCTGCATTGTATGTGTTGGGATATGTAGCTGCACTTATTTGGGGACAATTCACGCCCGTGTTGTATGCGTCCTACGCATTCCTTGGCATTTTATTGATCCTTAATTTTCTCAACCTCATACACGAGGCTGTACACAATACCTTGTTCGAAAACAAAACAATGAACAGGCTCTATGTGCATTTTTTTGATTTTATGGGCGCCAACAGTTTTATCTGGCGCATGCGCCATGTAAGGTTGCACCATAATTATCCGAATGTAATGGGATGGGATAGTGACTTTGAGCAAAGCCCGATGGCGCGCGTATTTCCGCATGCTCCGTTTGTAAACATGCACAAGTATCAGCACATTTATTTGCCGCTGCTGTATCCTTTGTATTTATTCAACTGGTTGCTGGTACGCGACTTCAAAGACTTCTTCAGCAAAAAACAACTGGTGAGAAAAGTGGCAGAGATTCCACGTATTGAGTACGTGAAGTTGTTCATCTTTAAAGCTTTCTTCATCAGCTATACAATCATCTTGCCTAAATATGTGCTGGATATTACATGGGGACAAATGGCTGCCGCGTTTCTCATTATGGTTTTTACTGCCAGCATCTTTTCCCTTATTGTATTACTGACACCACATGCTGTACCTGATAGTGAGTTTCCCATGCCGGATACAAAAGGTCAACTACCTACTACGTGGTTTGAGCACCAGTTGAGGACAACAAACGATGTAAAGGAAGACAACTGGTTTACCCGTTTCTTCATGGGTTGTTTTAACTATCATATTGCGCATCATTTATTCCCGTCAGTAAACCATGTTTACTACCCGGAGGTAACAGCAGTGATCAAACGTTTTGCGAGGGAAAATAATTTACCCTACAGGCAATTTCCATTACGCGTTTCTTTAGCCAAGCATTATGAATTGCTGAAAAGCAATAGCGTGCACGAGAATATTTTCGAGGAAACAATGTAGGAGGAAAGGATATAGGTAGATAGTGTATATAAGGTATATAGAGTCGGATGCTTGTTGTTGGCTATGAACCAACTGCAACGGCATGTAACTTTATATACCTTATAATACTTTATAAACATCCGCACTTTTGCCCGCATTTTCCTGCACAAACTTGCTGCTTTTGGCTATATTTAAGGCAAGATTCAGCTATTATGAGAAAGAAAGCCGCCATACTGCTTGTTGCCTTTATATGTCTCTTACAGTATCCATTATTTGCCGCCGACTCTACACAATTCATCCGCATCAACCAGTTAGGCTATGCTCCGCAAAGCCCTAAAATAGCTGTGTGGGGAAGTATAGGAAATGATAAGGTCGCAACTTTTGAACTAGTAAATACAGCTACACAAAAAGTAGTGTACACAAATACAACAGGAAAGGCTTGTGGAAAATATGGCCCATTCTCTTCAACATACCGTTTAGATTTTTCTGTGTATAAACAGCATGGCACTTATTATCTCAAAGCAGGTAAAGCCGTTTCTCCGTCTTTCAAGATAGAAGATGATGTATATAAAGGCGCAGCAGATTTTTGCCTGCGTTATATGCGCCAGCAAAGAAGTGGGTTCAATCCATTTCTGAAAGACTCCTGTCATACACATGATGGCTATACATTATACGCACCTGTCCCGGATAGTACACATATAGATGTGGTGGGCGGCTGGCACGATGCAAGCGATTACCTGCAATACTCAACCACTACGGCAAATGCAACGTACCACTTACTCGCAGCTTACCGCGATTTTCCTAACGTGTTTGGAGATATAAAACAGGCAAACGGACTGGATGGAAAAAATGGAATGGCGGATGTATTAGACGAGGCAAAATGGGGCTTGCAATGGCTGCTTAAAATGCACCCGCAAGATGATTGGTTGTTTAATCAGCTAGGCGATGACCGTGACCATAAAGGCATGCGCATACCCAAAGAAGATACGAACTACTATGGACGTGGATTAGAACGTCCTGTGTATTTCTGTACAGGACAACCACAGGTACGAGGCAAGTTTATGAACGCAACCACAGGTGTAGCCTCTACCGCAGGAAAGTTTGCAAGTGCATTTGCTTTGGGGAGTCAATTGTTTTATAAAAAAGGTAATGACTTTTCAAAAACACTGTATCAAAAATCATCTTCCAGTTTTATACTTGGGCTGAAAAAGCTCGGCGCTTGCCAGACGGCTTCAGTCTTATCACCATATATCTATGCAGAAGATAACTGGAAAGACGATATTGAACTGGCATCTGCGGCATCTTATATCAATGATAATTTTTGGTCAGAAGTAAGTAAAACAGAACGTGTGCGTAGACCTCCCGGAGATAAAGCCCTGCTGGATTTGGGTTACAAGTATGCGAGAGAAGAACCAATTACACCATGGTTAGGCAAGGACACTGCAAAACATTATCAATGGTATCCATTCATCAATCTTGGACATTATGAATTAGCTAAGGTGCTGAAGGGAAAGCAACGTGATACTATTATCAGTTATTATAAAAAAGGTATTGATCTTGTTTGGCAGAAGGCAAAACAGAATGCATTCTATAGAGGCATTCCTTTTATCTGGTGTAGCAACAACCTGACCGTTTCCTTTGCTATGCAGTGTTACTGGTATAGGGAGTTGACGGGCGATAAAACGTATTATCCATTAGAGCAGGCTTGCTTTGACTGGATCTTTGGAACAAACCCGTGGGGCACAAGTATGGTATATGGATTGCCGTCATGGGGCGATACTCCGGTAGACCCACACTCTGCATTTACACACTTAAAAAATTACCCGATAGATGGCGGCTTGGTAGATGGCCCTGTTTATACAAACATATATAAAGGGTTGATCGGCATTAAGCTGCATGAGGCGGACGAGTATGCTTTGTTCCAGAGCGATCTTGCAGTATATCATGATGATTATGGCGACTATAGTACGAACGAACCCACAATGGATGGAACCGCTTCACTGGTATATTTGTTAGCTGCTAAAGAAGCAGAGGCCGTAAAGCAAGGCAAACATCAGACAAAGGTGCAAGGTGGCATTATACGTGGTGATAGCACGCAGAAAAAAATAGCATTGGTTTTTACGGCAGATGAATTTGGTGACGGACTGCCTGCAATAACCACAACTTTGCAACAGCAAAAAGTAAATGGTTCTTTTTTCTTCACCGGAAGATTTTACCGTAATGAGAAATTTCAGCCATACATCAAACAGTTGTACAAACAAGGGAACTACATGGGGCCGCACTCAAATGCGCATTTGTTGTATTGCGACTGGAAGAAAAGAGATAGCCTATTGGTAACAAAAGAGGTGTTTTCGAGTGACCTGGATGAAAATTATAAAGCGATTAACCAATTAGGTATTCGTACTGCAAAGAAATATTTTATACCGCCGTATGAGTGGTGGAATGATAGTATTGCAAAATGGTCAGCGGAACAAGAGGTTACTTTATTTTGTTTTACGCCGGGCACAAGAAGTAACGCAGATTACACATGGCCGGAAATGGGCGCCTCTTATAAAACAACAGAAGACATTCTTACATCAATAAAAAACTACGAACGGCAATACTCGCTTAAAGGAAATATTTTACTCGTGCATGCGGGTACAGACCCACGCAGGAAAGATAAACTGTATGATAAGTTGGGAACGCTGATTACTGATTTGAAGAAGAAAGGATATTTGTTTGTAACGATAGATAGATTACTGGATTAATTGTTGAATTGTTGCATGGTTATATTGTTGTTGTGACAATTTAACCATGTAGAACAGTCCGGGATCACCATTTCTCATCTTCCGGAATCTCTTCCGTTTTGAAAGCAAACTGTTGTTTCCATTTTGCTTTTTCTTTTTGGCGCTCTATGATCATCGTAGCAATGATCCTGCCTGCATCTTCACCAGGATTTTTGGCTAATGCATCTTTTAGCTTTTGTTCGCTGATGTCAATGCGGTACAATACCTGTATCAATCCTGCAAAGTCATGCTGGATCAGGTAATTGACAGCATGCTTCAGGCGGTTAAACAATTCATCGTCACCCTGTAGTTCTGATGAGGCATGAATGATGTCCCACAATTCTTCGGAAGAAGTGTTTTCTGTTATCATAAAAGATTATTTCGAATAATTTTTTTGAGCAACACCATTTGCCCTAAGTGATAATGCGCATGCTCTATAATACCCTGAACATTTTTATAATAAGTAGAACTGCCGCTAGCAGTTAATTCAAACAATTGTTCCAGTGGGAAAATTTTAACCTCGTTTGCCAGGCTGTTTGCAGCTCGCAGGTTGTCTGCCTTCAATTTTTTCCAATCCTTTTCAGACTTCACCGGCGGCATTTCAAAACCATTGGATGCAGGTATGGCATTGTAAATACCCTGCAACCGCTCGTGCACCTTATTTGAATAAAATGTCAAATGATGCACCAGCATCGCGATTGAATTAGGTGAAGCTGGTATAACAGTAATGGCCTCTTCAAATGATACATCTTCCAGCGTACCCTTTATATCGATCTCGGTCCAGTTGTCACCTTCGTGAACATCGATAATGTGTTGTGCGAGTAAAAGGCGAATGTCCATAGTTTGATAATTGTTATAGGATTGCATGGTTTTATTGTTACTCAATACGACAATGTAACCATGCGACAATTAAACAACGTGTTTAACAATACTTCTCTATCACACCCAAACCAAACAGTGCAAAATCATACTTCACCGGGTCTTTCGGATCTAAAGTTCGCAAGTATGCGGTTAATTCCAAAGCCGCCTGCCAGTCAATTTGTTTCCGGTCCAGTAAATTAAAATGTTTGGCTACCCGTGCTACATGCAGATCAATGGGGCAAACCAGGTCTGCCGGTTTGATCTTCTTCCATATACCAAAATCCACTCCATTTTTATCTTGTCGCACCATCCACCGCAGGTACATACATAAACGCTTACAGGTAGATCCCTTGTATGGCGTAGCTATATGTTTTTTTGTCCTGTTGGGCGCATCTTCCAGTGAGAAAAAATAACTGTGAAAACCTGTCAGCATTTCTTCCAAAGAGCTGCCCCATTGGGTAAAAGCTTTCTCCAGCGAGTCCGCTTTGCTGTAATGGTGCTGGAGAAAGAGAATAAAATAAAGTAAATCTGTAGCGTTAAACGTGCGGTGCTTAAACGATAATAATTTCTTCAAATCACGTTCCTTGTGCTGCGTAATGAACTGGTAAGGTGCCATATCCATTAACTGCATGAGTTCCTGTGATTTATTGATAATGATCGTTCTGTTGCCCCACGCAAACACCGCCGCAAAAAGCCCGGAGATTTCTATATCCTGTTTCTTCGTGAACTGGTGTGGAATACAAACAGGATCGTACTTAATGAAAGAAGGTTGATCGTATTCATCAACCTTCCTGTCAAAAAATGCTTTTAGTTTATTGTCAACCATGGGACGTCAATCGTGAGTCGGGAATCGTGAATGTGAGCATGTTAGCGTTTAATGAAACGATGATCGTAATAAAGAGTTCATTCACGATTATCGTTTCACGTCTCACGCTATCCTATTGCCTGTTTCAAATCTTCTATCAAATCCTCAACATCTTCAATGCCAATGCTCAGGCGGATGAGAGAATCGCTCAGGCCATTTTTAATTCTTTCTTCGCGTGGAATGGATGCGTGCGTCATTGTTGCCGGATGGTTGATCAGTGATTCTACGCCACCCAGGCTTTCTGCCAGTGCAAACACTTTGGTAGAAGACAGTAATTTGTTCGTTGCCTCCATGCTTTCATCTTTCAATGTAAAGCTGAGCATGCCACCAAAACCACGCATCTGTCTTTTAGCGATCTCGTAGTTTGGATGATCTTCAAAACCGCACCAATATACTTTACCAACTTTCGGATGGCTGCGTAAATAATGTGCAATCTTTTCACCATTCTCACAATGGCGTTGCATACGTACATGGAGCGTTTTAATACCACGTAGCACAAGGAAGCAATCCTGTGGCCCCGGAACGGCGCCCGTGCTTTTCTGGATAAAGTATAATTGATCTCTTAATGATTCATCATTCATTACCAGTGCGCCTTGTATAACATCACTATGGCCGCCAAGATATTTAGTGGCGGAGTGCATCACAATATCTGCACCAAGGTCTAATGGGTTTTGCAAGTATGGAGAGGCAAACGTGTTATCCACGCACAACCAAACTTTATGTTGTTTTGCAATCACAGCCAACGCTTCTATATCCGTAATGTTCATCAGCGGATTAGTTGGCGTTTCAGTCCAGATCAATTTAGTATTGCTGTTGATATAACCTTTTACATTGTTCGCATCTTGCATGTTCACATAATGAAACTTGATGCCAAACTTTTCAAACACTTTTGTGAACAGGCGATAAGTGCCGCCATACATATCATTAGCCGCGATCACCTCGTCTCCAGGTTGCAACAGCTTCATTACTGCATCAGTTGCAGCCACACCACTAGAGAACGCCAGTCCGTACTTTCCATTCTCGATCTCTGCAAAAGCCTTTTCCAATGCAAAGCGCGTTGGATTTTGTGAGCGGGCATATTCATAACCCTTATTCTTTCCAGGAGCTTCCTGTACGTAAGTAGATGTCTGAAAGATTGGTGTCATAATAGCACCAGTAGATGGGTCCGGTTCCACACCAGCGTGTATGAATTTAGTTCCGAGCTTCATATCATAGATTTTTTGGCCGCAGCCGTTGTAATAGAATAAGTAAAATTAGGGTTTATTTTATTTCTACTTTATCCATTGCATTTTGATGTTTTAAGGAGACTCTTTGCTTTAAAAAAGAAGGCTTCCAAACTGGAAGCCTTCTTTTTATAGCTACAATTTTAAATCTAATAACTGATTGGCATGATGGCTTTTGCATTATCCCACATTACAATAAGGTTTGCACCACCCTTTACATCTTCGAAGTAAATGGTCAATGCTTCTACGTCATCGTCTATTTTTTGAACGGGTACATCCACACGTACCACATCTTTTTTCGGATTTTGGATCAGTCCCCAATAATCTTTTTCACTATTGATCGCAATGGTCCATTTGTTTTCTGAACAGATTGCATACATGGTATAGCGTCCTTTTGCCACGGGTTTGCCGCCTATCTTTACCGGTCTGAAAAACTCTATTTCAGTAGCCTCATTTGCTCCCATACGCCAGATCTCATTATAGCGTACAATGTCGCCAAAGATCCTTCTTCCGTTTTTAAGCGGCCTGCTATAGATAACTCTTGCATTTGGCTGGTCAGCTACCTTGCCATTCATCCGTAGTATCGGGTAGTTTTGCGGCGCATAGCTTACATCCAGCGGTGATTTATCCAGGTCAGTAGGTTTTTGTTGGGCGGTAGCAGCTATACCGGCCAATGAAAATAGTAATGCAAATACAAGCTTCATTTGTTCAGATTTTGCGCAAATATAATAACCACGGGCAGCTCAGAAATTTTTAAATTGAGCGTAAGCGTGGTTTTTAACAAAAGGAAAAAAGCGATTGTAACAGTCCTGAAGGTAGGCATATTCCTGCTCAAAGATCCTGAAGACAGGCTTACTGTCTGACAGGTATTTGGCACGATGCGTCAGCCCCCTGAAACTATTTTCTATCCCCTGGCGAAAGCGATAATTATATAACCAATCGTGTTCTTTCATATAAGGTAACATGCCGGCAAATTTTTCCGGTAATACATCATAGTGTTGCTGTAGGGTATTGTAGACCTTCTGTGCAAACAGTTGCCATTCCTGCTCAGAATGCTGGGAGGCATCCAGTGCGAGAAAGTGGTCATACACCACATCCATAAAAGCCCCGCCATACAACCCTACCGCGGGTGAGAATACTTTCTTTGCTTCTTTTGTTACCGGATGCTCATCAGTAAACGTGTCTATTTCCCGGTGCAACATAATGCCATGTTGTATCATTTCCGGGTAGTCCAGCCTTTTCCGCCCCTTCACAAAATCACTGATCATATTGCCCACCAATACTTCCGGGTCATTAAAAGATAAATATGCGTGTGCCAGGAAATTCATAGGTTACTTACGTGTTTATTTGGTGATGTTTTTAATCCAGTCACTCATCATAGATAGCGTGGCCGGATCAAAGGTTTCTTCCAGTTGCAGATATTCGGGAATGCCGGTGTTGCATTTGGTACAATGCTGGAATAAATGGTTTACGCCAGGCACCTCATATACCTTATAATGCCGGTTCCCATTTGCTTTAAGCAAACTATCTGCCAACTGCAAATTGGTTTTTGGGTCTACCTGTATATCTTTTTCTCCATTAAGCACCAGTACTGGAATTTGTAATCTTTCAACGTCTTTTGCCGGGTCATATTGTATAAAGAACCGGAACCAGGGTAGACGCATTACCTCAAAACCCTGTGTCATGCCCGTTACAGCCTCCTCGTCCGTGCCGTGGACAAGCACCTGTAAGGCATCCGGCGTTTGTTTTGGCTTCCACTCGTAATAGATCTTTTTTACAATGTCCTGCGTTTTTTGGGTAGAGTCTGCCGTTGTAAGCGTATTCAACAGCGCAGTGTATAACTTATTATATGCCATTGCGTATTCGTCCTTTATGCCATTCAATTTCATTGGTTTGAATACGGCCTGATACTGCATTGTTTTTGTGCCGCCAACGATCGGGCCGGCAAGTGTTATAATAAATGCAACATCTTTTGAGCGGGCAGCTACGTAAGGGGCTATCATGCCGCCTTCACTGTGGCCGATAAGGCCGATGTGCCTTACATCTATATCCGGTCTTGTCTTTAAATAAGCGATGCCAGCCATCACATCTGTGGCAAAGTCCGCTGATGTAGCATTCTTTGCAGTTCCGGTGGTTTTGCCCACACCCCTGTCATCTACCCGCAATACGGCTATCCCGGCTTTGGTCAGGTAATCTGCTATTACCCAAAAAGGTTTATGCGTACCGATCGTTTCATCCCGGTCTTGCTGTCCGCTGCCTGTAATAAGGATAACGGCCGGGAATTTCCCGTTTCCTTTTGGTTTGGTCAGTGTGCCGCCAAGGTGCAGGTGTTGCGTATTGTTTTCATAGCCTACCTCTTCTATTATATAGTCAAAAGGAGGCTTGGGCGTTTGTGGTTTTATTTCCGGAGCGGCCTGCGCCAGCGCCTTTTTTTCCAATGTCAGTTTAAACGGCGTCGCCCGCTGTACCAGCGCACCTTCTATCTGTTGCTGGCTGTTCAGCTTGCCATAATAAGTAGCGCCGAGCAATGGCATATCTATTATAAGGCTATCTTCTTTCGCCGTTACCTTGGAGGTAGGCAAGCCAAATGCACCCTGGTCTGGGCTATCAAAAGTTGCTGTGTACCCGGCAGACTCTTTTTTGATATGAAAGACAGCGCGAAGCTTATTGCCCATAACGTCGGCAGAGCCACTCCAGTCGCCGGAGAAATCTTGTGAATGGCAACTCATACAAGTGCTCAGTAATAAAAGGAAAACCACAGTCTGTTTCATGCGCGGGTATTTGGGGTTTGGAAAAGGTGAATTTAAACAAGAAAACCAACATTTCACTTTCCGTCCGGCGCATTTTCATACCATTCGTCCTGCCGTTCACAACCGCCATTCACTTTTAACCCAAAATTTACTCGTTTTAGATATTTATTAAGAAATCTGATGCAAGTCAATGCTGTAAAGGCTTTCAGCCGAATATTAACTGTGCTTAACATAGCAAATCATACCGCTCATCACACCGCCGGGCCTACTACCTGTTGTTAGTCACAATTCGATTGACCACCGTTCATCCGCATACTACTTTTGACTTGTCAATCGGGAAAACAAAAAGACTAAAAATAAAATCATTAAACACAAAAAACATTAAGTCATGAAAAAGTTATTAATCGCCGCAGTAATGTTAGTAGCAGTAGCTACTTCAGCTTTCGCAGAAGGTAGCAATGTTAGTTTTAAAGTAAAAAACCAGTTCGCTAGCGAGTTCACTAAAGCAAACAACGTTGCATGGACTGCTGCTGATCAGTTTACAAAAGCAACTTTCATTATGAACGAGCAACGTATGGAAGCATACTATGATAATGATGGCGAGCTGATCGGTACAAGCCGTGCTACAACACTGGATTTTCTGCCATCAAAGGCTACAAAGAAAATTGATGAAAAGTATGCTGGTTACAAAACAGAGGAAGTAGTAGAATTTGACAGCGTGAAAGACGGTCTTTCTTACTATGTTTCACTGACAAACGACACAAACAAAATAGTATTGCAGGTTTCTTCAGAAGGTAGCGTAAGCGTTTACAAGAAGACCAGCAAATAAAAGATAGTTTAGTACAGTTGAGCAATTGGTATTTTGAAAAGCTTCCTCACGGGAAGCTTTTTTTATGCAATGTTGTGAAGCTGTTTGCGTACAATGCAGTCCTGCATAGTGGTAAACGTTCCTTCTTTTGAAAGGTCGCCGATCAGCCGGTATAACCGGTCCTGCAATGGCTTGCCGGCAAGCCGTTTTGTGTAGCCCGGCATGTTATATTTAGACAGGTCTACAAACTCCCACGGGTGAAAGTAAAGACATACATAACCATCTTTTTTCATGGTGTGGAGAACCAGGTGCCTGAATAGCGGATAAGGATAGTTTTTAAAAGCAAGCCAGAATAGCGGTAAGCGCATCGGGCTTACAGATGCCGGCACCCGCAGCATTTGCTCCTGTTTATAAGCGGTGCGCGGCTTAGACAAATTATTATAACGACCGGGAATCCAGGTGGGATTAACGGACGAGTCATACGTATAACCTGCATTTATTACATCCTGCATTTCTACATGGCGCATGCGCGGCATACGTAAGCCATGAACTGTTTTACCAGTGATCTCTTCCAGCTTTTGTTTACTGCTTAGTAAGTCAACAGGTTCAAACGTAGTATGGTAAAATGTATGGGACGCAATCTCGTGGTTGTCGCTGATCGATTGTATAGTAGCGGGATATTGCTGTGCAAAATTAGCGGTAGTAAAAAAGGTAGAGGTGGCTTTTGTGCTATCAATGATCTTCATCGTTTCCAATAATCCACTGTAACCTACTTCCATTTGTTCCTCCATAGGAATAACCTGGTCGTACTCCAGTGGCATGTCAAACTCTTCCACATCAAAGCTTAATAAGATCAAAGGTTGTGTCTTCATGATAAATTGCTCTCTTTCACAATGTAAACCGGCCGTTGCTTGCTTTGGGTAAACAACTTGCCTATGTAAATGCCAATAATGCCCAGGATCAGTAGTTGTAGCCCGCCAAAAAATGCGATGGTTACAATAATAGATGCCCAGCCCGAAATGGGATGTTCAAAAAGGAAACTGAAAATAACGTAAGGAATGTATAGTAATGACAGCAATGCAAAGGTAAAGCCGATATAAGTAGCAGCATACAATGGCCTGTTGCTGAAAGAGGTAAAGCCTTGCAGGGCAAAGCGTACCATCTTTTTATACGTGTATTTGGAAACACCTGCATTACGCTGTGCCGGCGTATATTCAATAGCGATCTGTTTGAACCCCGCCCATTTTACAAGGCCGCGGAAAAACAATTCATATTCATGCAGGTTGCGTAATACGCCAACTACTGTTTTATCCAGCAGCCTGAAGTCTGCCGTTCCCTTCTCTATTTCTATATCCGATAATCCATTGAGGATGGAATAAAATGCACTGGACGTTTTCCTTTTTACATACGGCAATGCGGAATCTTCTTTTCGCACGGTGTACACTACGTTATAACCGGCTTCCCATTTTTCCAGTAACAAAGGGATTAGTTCCGGGGGGTGTTGCATATCGCCATCCATGCTGATAACACAGTCGCCCTCTGCCATGTCCAGCCCGGCTTTTAGTGCGGCCTGGTGCCCAAAGTTGCGGGAGAAAGAAACATAGCGCATGTTGCTGTGCGATGCCGACAGCTCCTTTAATATATCTAAAGTGTCATCTGCGCTGCCATCATCCACAAAGATGATATTGTAGCGATATGGGAGGTTTTCAAAAATATTGTGTACCGCTTTGGCAAGTAGTTGAACGTTGTCCCGCTCGTTGTAAACCGGTACAACTATAGACACTAATTTATTCACTGCACTTCGGTTATATGTGGATCAAATTTTTTAAACGCAACTTCCCAGATCAATATAAGCCATACGATGAAGCATGGCAATGTTTTCAGCGCGTATGCCCGTATAATGTTATGCTTAATGTATTCCGGGCAAAGGTCGGTAGCTGACAGGGTAGTGACCAGCAATACAAATACCAGCATGCCGATGACCCATGCGGACTTTTTCGGCTGCAGTATGTACCAGATGGCTACGCCCACTACTGGTATAACGTATGTAGAAGACTCGGCAGAGTCGCTGAATATAACAATAGAAATAAGGATCAAAGCCAGGTACCGCAGGCGGAAGAGTAAACTCTTGTATTGTGAAAACCTGAGCAATGGCAAGGCAAACAATACAACTGCCGGGCCAAGTACGACCAGGTCGGAGAAGTTGGTCGTATGCAGCGTACGCCTGATCATACCCATTACACAAATGTCTTGCATGTGGTTGGGAGACAGGTTACCCGTATTCTGTAATATTTTATCACTGATGGAATGATACCAGTCGCTATAACATTGTATAATATAAGCCGGGGAGGAAAGGATCATCGGCAGGCAAAACAGCACAACCATCCACATGGCAAAATACAGGATGAACTTAACCTTGTCCTTTGAAAACAGGAAAAATGTAATGGCTGCTATGCCATATAGTTTGGTAATAAAGCCAAACGCGATAAAGAATGTGCCCCAGAAATCATTTTTCTTTTCAATGAATACAAAAGCGAGGATCACGAATGCCGCCACCATCGGATTGTACTGTACGCTGTGCGTGGCAGTTTCCATCTCTACAGCACTTATCAGCAATACGATCAGGAAATTTTTCCTAGAGATAGGCAATAATTTGATGGCGATGAACAGTACAGCCGCATTTGCCATTGACCAGAGTATTACGCCAAGCCAGTTGGGCAAAACGGCAAAGGGGGCAATAAGCAATGCGAAGCTTGGACCATAATGGTTTGTATCACCATACTCTGCAGGGTATGGAATGTATAAATTCTTCTGCTCTGTCAGGTGCCAGAAGACTTGTTTAAAAATGATATAGTTATTGATCGAGTTATCGCGCAGTGATTCTAACAGCACGGCTACAAATGCAAGCGCAAACCAAAGCAGGATAGGGAAGTCTATCTTTTTGTTCCGTCCGAAGGGGACCTTAGATAGCAGCACGTTCATAGAATGGTAATAACTATTTGAATATAAGGGGCGAAAATAAGCATAAACGGGCGTTCCATCCGAAACTTCTTAACAATTAAGGCATATTTAAAACCGCGATAAAAAGCTATTTTTGCGGCTTGTTACTGTTTAAATAAATTAATTAATATGAGTAAAGGACCTGTTTCTCAATTTATTCAGCATCATTATCGTCACTTTAATGCTGCTGCTTTGATTGATGCTGCTAAAGGTTATGAAACACACCTGCTGGAAGGTGGTAAAATGATGGTTACGCTTGCGGGTGCAATGAGCACTGCCGAGCTGGGTATATCACTGGCAGAAATGATCCGCCAGGACAAAATTCATATCATCAGTTGCACAGGTGCTAACCTGGAAGAGGATGTAATGAACCTGGTAGCGCATAAAAGCTACAAACGTGTACCGAACTATCGCGACCTGACTCCGCAGGATGAGTGGGACTTGTTGGAAAACCACTACAACAGGGTTACCGATACTTGTATTCCAGAAGAAGAAGCATTCCGCAGGTTGCAGAAACACCTGGTGAAGGCATGGAAAGACGCTGAAGCAAGTGGCGAACGTTTCTTCCCGCACGAGTTTTTATATAAAGTTGTCTTAAGCGGCGACTTGCAACAATACTATGAGATAGATCCGAAAGATAGCTGGATCGTAGCTGCAGCCGAAAAGAACCTGCCTATCGTAGTTCCAGGCTGGGAAGACAGCACTACCGGTAACATCTTTGCGAGCTATGTAGTGAAAAACGAGTTGAAAGCCAGCACAGTAAAAAGCGGTATTGAATACATGGTATGGTTGACTGAATGGTATAGAAATAACAGCGCAGGTAAAGGCGTTGGTTTCTTCCAGATCGGTGGTGGTATTGCCGGTGACTTCCCTATCTGCGTAGTGCCGATGATGTACCAGGATCTTGAATGGCATGATGTTCCGTTCTGGAGCTATTTCTGCCAGATCAGTGACAGTACAACATCTTATGGTTCTTACTCCGGCGCTGTACCAAACGAAAAAATTACCTGGGGTAAACTGGATATCAACACGCCTAAGTTTATTGTAGAGAGCGATGCTACTATTGTAGCGCCGTTGATATTTGCTTACCTATTAGGATGGTAACAATGTTTCAGAAGTTTGCTAGTTTCAACGTTTCAGTTAATGAAACATTGAAGCCATTGAAACAATGAAACTTTTTATAGCGAGCTATGGTTCCCCTTATAAAACATGGGACCTGGCTCGCAATTTTTTCTGTACAAGTATAAACTAAGCGCATATGAACAACAGGATAGAAGAATTATACCTTGAAGCAGAAGCGGATATCAGGAATAATAATTACCACGAAGCTTTTCAGAAACATGAGAATATCTTGTATGAAGAGCCGACCTATGCACCTTCTCATAACTCCCTGGGCTGGATCTATAAAACGCAGTTGGACAATTATGAAAAGGCTGAGAACCACTTTATTGCTGCTATAAAAAGTGATCCTCAGTATCCGCATCCGTATTTTCACCTGGCAAGCCTATACATTGACATAGAAAAGTTTAATGAACTGGCGCGTCACCTGGAAAAATGCTTACAGGTAAATACAGTAGATAAAGGCTGGATCTATTACCGTTATGGTATGATGGATGAACTGAAATCTAATTATGCGCATGCCATCAGGCATTACAAAAAAGCGATCCTCAATTCGCTGAGTAATGAAAAAATAAAAGATTACCAGGCAGATATTGAGCGTTGCCAGACCAAGCAGGAAATACTGGAAGAAGGAAAAGAGGTAAAAGAAAACCAGGGTTAATCATAAAAGTTGCTGGTCACAAGCACACTGTATAAACTAAACATAACTGGCCGTTTATAAAGCCAGTTATGTTTTGATCTAGCGAAAGAGCTATTTTAATAATTGTATTGCCTGGTGTATTTCTCTTTGGGATTTTGCAAAAAGCTCACCTCCATATTCTTCATTGTTTAGAGAGATCACCTTTATATCCTTTACGCCCATAATGCTAAAGATTAGTTTGATATAGTTTGTCTGAAAATTCATGTGTGCATTTATTTCATTTTCTTCATAACCTGCATCACCCCGGCTTGATAAAATAAATAATTTCTTGCCTTGTAATAGTCCTTGGTAATCACCATCCGGCTTTCCTGATCTGAACTTCCATGTTTCATTTATCCGCATTACCTGGTCTATATAAGATTTCAATCCGCTTGGAATAGACCAGTTGTACATAGGTGTACCAATAACATAAACATCCGCATCTTTCAGCTCCTTAACCAACTCATTGCTTAGCGCTAAAGGGGCTTGATTTTTTTCAGTTCTATCTTCTACTTTAATAAATGCAGCATTGATCCATTCATCGGTGATGTGTGGAATTGGCGTTAATCCTACCTCTCTATGTATAAAATAATCTTCCGGGTAATTCTTAGACCAGTTTTCAATAAATAGTTTTGTAAGATCCCGGCTATGAGACTTTTCTCCTCTTGCACTCGCATTGATAATTAATATCTTGTTCATTCTTTTTTCAAACGAAGCTAGATGCACGCAGAAGTTAATTTCTTAATGTAGTTCAATAATTACCTAAAGATCGCTTTGCCCTTATTTTGCTTAGAAACTCCGGTGTTATTCCCAGGTAGGAGGCAATGAGATATTGCGGGACTTTTTGAATGATTTTGGGGTATCGTTTTACAAATTCAATGTAGCGCTCTTCTGCAGAATGCGCATTTGTAAGAATAATCCGCTTTTGAATAGCGCTGATGTAACCGTGTAAGATCAGTCTGAAGTATCGCTCCAATTTGGGAATTGCCTTCAATAATTTTTCAAAAGCATCGTGGCTGATCTGTAACAGCAAAGTATCCTCAAGTGCCTGTATGGTATAGTCAGATGGTGATTGGTTTGAAAAACTATCCAGGTCTGTAGCCCACCAATCTTCAATAGCGAAGAACAGGATCTCTTCTTTCCCCGTAGTCGGATGAATATAAAATGCTTTCACACAGCCCGAAATTACAAAACTGTCATACCTGCAAATGTCTCCTGTTTTAAACAGCAGGTCATTCTTATCCAGTTTTTTCTCTTTCCAGGAATCAGCAAACAGCTTAATCTCTTCCTCTGTCAGTTGTATTTTAGACTGTATGTTTTTTATTAACGGAGCTATCATGTAATGACGGATGACTTTTTTAAAAAAGTACGCCTTCTTTATACAGGTCAAGTAAGCAAGCTACCAGGTTAAATACAAAGTGAAAGATAATACCGTACCAGATAGTATTGTATTTTCTCCTGAAAAAGCCCAGCAGTATTCCAAACGGGATCAACCACACAAGAGAAATAGGATTTAGGTGCATAACTGCAAAAATGAAACCTGTAACCAATACCACCAGTTTCTCATCCAGCACCCCGGATAAAGAATTGTATAATACCCCGCGAAATGCCAGCTCTTCAAAAACAGCAGGCATAAACGCAATAGAATAGATCATGACAAATTGCGGCGCAATGTATATTTTATAACTTCTGTAGAAGCTTACGTCTGAATGGAACAAAGACACATTCAATTCCCGCACAGAAAGATCTACCACCCATGAGAACAAGGCAGCTCCGGCAATAATGCCAGCAAGCAATAATGGGTTAAATGATTTGAACGATAAAAGCGGGCGGATCGTTTTCCAGTTGAGCCATGCAAAGAAAACAGTAATGGCTGCCAGCAATATTTCTATCCAGAACAGGCGATCGTATGAGTCAAAATAGTCTGTGTACTTTACAGCTATACAGATCAAAAAGTAAAGGCTATAGAACAGGAATGCAGAACGCAGGCTTCTGTTGTTGAAAATATCTACCTGCTCACCTTCTATACCAAGGTATGCACCACAGTTATGGCAGAAACGGTGATATCCTTTTACAATGGCATTGCATTCGCCGCAGTAGTAAGATTGTTCTTCTGGTGTAATATTCTCCACGCTACAGTACCTCCATTTCTTCTTTAGTCAAATCTGCCTGGAATGCGCTTTTGACCCCGCGTCCCAGCAATACCATAATGATTAAAAAGAAGACAAATGCATACGTGCCTTCCAGTGTTGTGAATGTTTTTTCCGGCTTACTTAGTATGCTTACGCTTGTAAATGTACCCACTACCACCAGGCTCACCAGCAGTGCAGTGAATGGACGGTGTACACTCCATCTGCCCAGGATGGCATACAGTACTGCGCCGGTAAGGCATAGCACGCCCCATATATAGCGCTCATCCAGGTCGCTAAGTACAATGGCTGTACCGGTAAGGCACAGCGCTGCCAGTACATATAGTGTAATGCGGGCAACGCGTACATTGTATTCACTCCGGCCCAGTGATTCTTTCCGTTGCTTTTCCCTGATATTGTATAGCAATTGCTCCTGCTCACCATCTGCCTGCGGTATGCCACAGTTGGTGCAAAACCGGTGGCTTGCCTTATTTACATAGCGGCATCTGCTGCAGAAAATATATTCTGCCTGCTCTTGCGCGTAGTCCGGAAGTAATCTTTTGGGTAGCTGAAACATCATAGCCTCGTGTAACGCTTGATGCAATGTAGCAAATATATTTAGAGCCTGTTTATCCGGATAAATCTTTCAAAATAAATTATACAAGTAACAGGATTTCGTCATAGAAAACAGAGATAGTGACCTGCTTATTTTTTGATAAGATTACCTGCCTAAGAGAAATTGTTACATTCCCAAAAATTAACTTCAGGTATTTTTTCGGAAAGTCGTATTTCTACTCTTGTCTCATGTTGCAATAGTAGGTAATGTTGTAGTTGAAACTTTTGGCAGTAAAACAGTGCCAGCAGTTCTTAACCGAAACAAACACACACAACATGAGTTCATTTAAAGCAACACTCACCGTAGATAACGTGCCATACAACCTGGCGTTCTGCAAGTTTATCTATCACCAAAACACCAACCTGGACGGTAGCCCCAGCTCGGCTGTGCAAGGTGGCATCATCTCTCTCGTATTGGAAAAACCTGCGCCAAAATCGCTCCTCGGCTGGATGCTGAGCCCTACGGACAAGAGAGACGGCGCTATCCGGTTTTACGAAGTAAATATACTGTCTGGCACACACCAGTCCCTTTCTTTTGAAAATGCCGGTTGTATAACATTCCGC
>JAFKHH010000034.1 GCA_017306865.1 Filimonas sp. | reverse complement strand
AAGAAAAAGCCATCACACGATACGAAGATCATACAAGATTAAGCGTTACTTTTGATAGCATTTTTTTATTTATATAGCACACCCTTCGCCAGCTAAAATGGTGGTCAACTTGCCACGGAACACACTGGTCAACTTCTCCGAAATACCCAAATTACATCTTATTTTAATAATTTGAGAAATCAATACAATTTTCTAATTATTTTATCTGCGCAAATAGGTTGCACAGTTCAATCGGTATTTGCAGAATAAATCTACACTTATGTCTGAAAAATTAAAAGATCTAGTTGGAAAACAGTACCTTCTTGCCAGCTACATTGAACAACGTTTACAAATAGTAAACTACATAATAGATGGCTATAATGAGAACCTTCCTGTTCTCGGAAATAACCAATTTCTACATTACACGGAACATGTTTTCTTCAGGAGTATTATTAACGATCTCTATGCTTTATTCGGAGACAATAGAAACAATAAAGTCAATTTCTGGACTCTTCGCGCATAAACAGAAGATGGGATCCTTGAAGACCACGCCCTGGACGACATTGAACTACTCCTACACTCACTTGCCGGAGAAATTTACACTTTTAGACTTCTGAGAAATACCGAGATTGCTCACTATGATTTTGACAACCGGGATAGTATTCCTTTCTCATTTGATCAACTTCCTGCCGCAAACAGACTCTTTGAAGCGGCAAAGTCCTTCATAAGTACCTACACATTCGCTACTTCAAAGGCGTTGAAATAATCCCGGATCCCGCCGAGGTAATCCTTATCAGGATGGGTGATAATAAACCGGTGTACATTTTTACTATTACTTACCCGCCTTAAATATTCGATGGGGTTGTCCGGCTCTTTTCTCTGCCCGTAATCGACCTTATCACTTGGCATCAGCATAGTACCATACATCGCCTGCCTTGCCTCGGTATATTTTACCAACAACTCATCCAATGTATTCACCTCATCGGATCCATTACTCACATCGATCACAGTGGTCCTTCCACTGCTATGCTGAATGATATTGCAATCGCCTTCCAGCACGTTTAAAAAATGCATTACTTCCATAGGTAAATTGTTTATGGTAACATACTTGTAGCCTCGTAAAGACGTTTTGCATATTCAAAAGCAGTTGTCTTTACCCAGCTTCTACTGACTACCGCTTGCCATACGATAAAGACCAGCAACAGCCCTATACAGGAATAAGTAAAAGCAACCGGGAAATACACCGGGTTAAACGAACCCATTGCACCGGCGCAGGACGCGTACATCGCCGCCAGCACTAACACCAGCACGACCATAGCAGGCCCTTTTAACCCCAGCATATTGCGCCTGAAACCGTAATTCATCAGCTCCCGGAACACGAGTTTGAACCTCGCCGTATCACGCGTGCTTTCCCGCACACAATCTGACCAGGCATGATATACCTGATCTGCCTGAAGGGGATCATTCATCTCCATCGCTTCCGAAGGTGGCAACGTGACAGGGCATAAGACCTGCAGCCGCTGGTGGAACCGCGTCTTGGTAAGAACATTGAGTGTCTGGTCACGCCAGCGTAGCACCTGCACCGATGGCGCACCACCCCATTCCCGCCACAATCCCGGCTCCAATCGCTTGCCCCTGTCCCGGCCTACCTGTGCCAGGAAAATAGGGACGACAGCCGGGAACAACGTCCCGAAAGCTGCCGGGACGAAACTTTTCAGCTGGATAGAAAAAATAGCCGCCACCAGAAAGACAGGGAAAAAGATGAGCGTCACAGGCGCATACCTTGCTTTGTATTCGTATGTACTTAGCATGTTAGTTGTTTTAGAAAATGAAGGGTAAAATATTTGTAGGGGTAATAATGGTCAGGAACACGGGCAGGGGTGTCGCATAAGCCGCGTATTCATCCCTGAAACGAAGCACCGTGCGCATATCCGTCTGGCTCAGCTCCTCCGGCCCGTGCGGGTGGCTATGCCATTCCCCTATATAGCCTATCTGCCCGCCCGTCTTGTCCACTACCTGATCGATGGACTCGCTCAGACCTGCTATCCCCCTAAAAAAACAGACGGGGTTAGCCCGGCTATCGGTAGGTGCATCGATTACATCGACGACGTGGACCGTGCGGGTATTGTAATTGGCAAAACCAAGGAAAACACCACCCGTCTCGCGAGGGTACTCTTTTAACATCTGTGCCTTTAGCTTAGAAAGGACACCGGCTGCATACCGTACCTCCCAGCTGGGATCATTAGCGGCCTTTAACACATCGAAAGGCGCTACCGTGATAAAAGTACTGGTACTTTGGAAAAAAGGCTCGTGTTTCAGCTGGCTTAAATAAATACGCCCCTCCGCAGGCTGGTCATCCGCCGTTTCCATCTTCACAGCACCGGAGAAGAGACCCGCATGGATAGCGATCTTATCTTCCGACAAGATCGTCGTTTCGCTATGACAGCCCACACCGATAACCACATCCGCCGCCTGCACGGTAGCCGCCATCTCCCGCCTCAGCCATGCCGAAAGCTCCGGCACGTTACGCGCCGAAGCATACAATGCCGCCTGTAGGTCATCGACCCTTGGATTGCGTCCCCGCCCTTCAAAAAGCAGGATGCCGAGGTTGCCGAAATCAGACACGTAACCCTTCACGATGCGAGGTTCTCCCTGCATGTTCGCCTGCACCAGCTCCCGCATAAACCGGGGAGAAGCCGTAAAATCCATGATCGATTCGTAAGATTTATTTTCGAGCGTGCTACGGCTGATCCCATAATCCAGCGCCTTCGCCCCATCCACTATACTTGCCCCGCCAGGATATAACTCGTTTAACTCCTCTACCAGCGCCACGCTCTTGTTCATCCCTGTATAGTGTGGGCCTAACACGTGGCGCGGGAAATTATGCGGCGCCAAGCTGTCTTCATCGGCATAGGAGAAGTTCACACTGCCGCTTTTAGCCAGGTGCAACGCGACCCTAGACCCGATAGCACCCAGCCCCACGAACAGAGAATGCCCCGTTAACCCCGTAGCGGCAAAACCGCTGATACGCCGCGCCTGTCCCGGCGTGAGTAACTGCTCATGTTTTTTAAACATCACCTTCGTCTCGTCACGGAGCCTTTCATCCACTATATCGGCTTTATCTATCTTTAAATGAAAATTAGCAAACTCGATATCGCCCGGTAAGCCGATCAACGGGAAAGGCCGCTGGATCCCTACCACCACCAGGATAGACCCGGAGAATAGCCTGAACGCCAAAGAAGCCATCACGACATCCAGCTCATCTACCTCAATACCAAACTTGCTACAGTATGTTTTAAACTCGCCCCAGTTAGTGGGGAGGTCCGCATTATAATTTTTGTACGCTATACCGTCCGTAGACCAGGTGACCAGGCCAAAGCGACGGACCACCTTTGGACTGCCATCTTCCTTTACCTCTTCCGCCATCTTCAGCAAAGCTTCGGTGATATCATCGCCACCCTGAACGCGTTTGTAAAACTGCCAATGACCGCCGTTGTTTTGAGAAAGCTGCTCAAAAAGACATAAAGCATGGCTGCTGCCTTCGCCACGCTCCTGTTGCACCAGCTGCACCAGCTCTTCGTAATCATAGGTCAGCCGCCCGTTATACCCGTCGAGGCGTAACGGCTCAAACTGGTTACCATCCACCGACAATTCACCCGCCGCCCCGTCACTGAGCCAGTTGGCAGCACGGATCACCACATCTTTTAACCGCTTGCCCTGGTACCATTCGTGGGGATTACCCCGCACGAGGCAAAAAGCAGGCGGCCGCGCCTCCTGGGCGACATACATATGTCCCAGCTCGTCATAGGGGAAATCGAGCCGGTCAGGGTAAACCATCGGGCCGATAAAAGGATAGCGGTGCGGATTAATCACCAGCAGGACAGGCTCCTGTGCCCGCACATCTACGCCACCGAAAGTGCCATGCCCCGGCAGGTTGACATCGAGCAAAAGGGGGATGGCCACCCGGTCATTATCCCACTGCAACATTGTAAGCGTTTCTACGCCTAAATACGTCTTCAGCTGCGCCAGAGAGGCCAGCAGGTCAGGACGTGAAATATCCCGACCATACGCCTCTAACCCATCGCTATATAGTCCCGCTGCCATACGAAGACGTTTTATTCACCGTAGAAACAGCACCGGTACCTGCCACCGCAGCATTACCCTCGGCCCGTTTTAACAGGGTTGGCCCCAGCTGCTTAACCTCGAAGACGAGAGGCTGAGGTGTCTTGCCCTTCTTATCATGGGTAGCCGTTTGAAGCACGTTAGCTTTTTTGACCTTATCCACATACTCCTCGTACGCACGGTAGTGCGGCGGGTTAGGCTCCTCATCCTTGATCTCCCTGCAGGAAGTGATGACCTTAGCCGTCCCTCTTCCATAATCCAGCTCCTCCAAAGAGGCCTCCGCCGCTTCTTCGTCATTTTCCGAATCACCCCCGAAATAGGTCCAGCTGCAATGGTGCGGTGCCATAAAGAGATCCCACTTCAGCGCATGATGTTTCTTATCATTACCGTACTTTTTAGTCTTCTTCAGGATCGTATCCCACGCCTCGTAATTGGAATCACCACCAAACATCGCCAGCGTCGAAAAACCATCCAGCGAAGCCGAATTGTGAAAACGCGCCTGGAAAACAAGGCTCACCATGTTTTTATCAACATCCTCCTCACTCAATTCCTTCTGGTAAGGTGAATGGATGAAGATAGAAAAACTGCTCAGGTCACGGTCATTGAAACGCTTTACGATATCACCCGGATAAAAACGTACCAGGTCATCGACGTCATCGATCTTTTCGTGCCCGTTATCACCTATTATCACAATACGGTTGCCAGCATCTTTACGCGCATCTTTTTTATCACAATGCAAATTGATACGGCGCCTGGCTTCCTTATTGAAGCAACGTTCATCGTCATTGCCGGCCGTACCCATCACCATAGGAGAAAACCACAGCACTTCTACTAGGATCTCGTTCTTATCCTTGTTAGCCTGTTTATAGTTTTTCGGGTCTCCCTGGTAGAAATTGTCCTCAAAACCAAGTAGGTGATCTTCATCACCATGCGTCAGCATAAAGACATCGATGTACGGCACCCCCTCGATACCGTTGTGTTTTTTTCTCTTCAGTAACTTGAGGAGATCAGCATGTATATCATACTGCTCAGGATTTTTATCTCCTTTACTCGATTTGCGGATATTACAATCGACCATAATATTGGTCGTGTAACCGCCTTCTTCTATGGAGATAACCGTCGTATCTCCATTGTCAACCGGATAGTACTTGATTTGACTAGCCATTAAATTTGGTTTTGCATAAATAATCACCCTGTCCCCAAAACGCTGGGTACGGGCATGACAATGGCTTTTCCAAGTCCATTGGATTTTTCCTTTTTCTTTTGTCGTGATGGGTGTTCTTAATGTAAAAGGCAGTCAGTTGAATGAAGCAATCAATAGGTCTACGATGCAAGTAGGTTTGGTGGTTTCATTTTAACGCATACTTTTGCGCAACTTAAAGCACAATAACGAACGAAGAGCGGCATCTTGCGATGCCAGGTTCCGACGCCTTTTCTTCTTCGTTACTGCAAACCCTGGATATAAGTCCGGGGTTTTCTTTTATGTAAAAGAACAGGTAATAACCATGACAAATTAAATTCCAAAATGGGGAGGAATGACCATATAGGGTCAAAATGGGGATTTTTCCCTTTTTTTCTGCCAGTTTATGACAGTAAGAGGGGAAAAAATAGCAGATGCTGGCAGTACATTTTCTGCCAGCTGCCAAAATTTCACTCTCCTTAACTGCTATATGTATCTTTTACACAATGAGTTAGTAGTTTCCAGGTCGGCTTTGTGATATGCATGTTGAATAAATACAATATCTAATTAACATATCTCCAACATTGATATTTTTTCCAGTTGCGCTAGATAGGATCAAGGATAACAGCGTCATCATACTATTACAATTTAAACTAACTATCGCAAGGCAATCTTTTCAGTTTGACCAGCAAGACTCCCACAAAGGCAAGTCAATAGGCCCCCGTGGCCTACATGAATTCTTGCAGGTGTTAACTTTACCACTTCTTCCAGGGTTTCAATACATGTTAAAGTGTTGTCTTGAAATATTGGCCAGGTGGGAATATGATCATTAATTATCCCGACAAGAAGAATCGCCGCTGAAACGATATCCCAGGAACTATCTCCTTATTACTACCCCTTTCACAACATTTCCTCCCGGACACCCTGGTTCAATACGATTTTTTCGATGCAGGAACTATGAATTTTTAGCTATTACTCCACTGCCCTTTGAATATTCTGGCAGGTGCCAGGGAATTAATTTCATTGTATTCCTGCCGTCACCGATAAATTGTAGACATTACTCATTCACAAATTGCTTATCCCTTATCTCATAAAAATGTTTAGTCTGCAAGCATTTCCCTCAAAGCTAAACTAGATGTGTCAACACAGCAGTTCCTCTTAATTAATCTTAGAATATACATTTCTACAAGAACGTCTTATTCTTTGCATCTACTTAATGCTAATTTAAAAGCCTTAAATATTTCCTGATCCGGAGCATGATAATTAATAGGCACATCAAATTTAACTGGCCTCCCCACAAACCCTTTGCCTGTTATCGCGTGTACGTTAGGCTTAAATACAATTTGGTCATCCACCAACTGCACTGAACAATACAAAGAAGTTTTTTTTTCAAAGTGTCGAATGATTTAATATCCAATCTTTTCAATTTCTCCTTCGCCTGAAACTTCTGTTCGTCTGTAATATTGTTGAAATCGGGATTTGCTACATTTTCCTTACTTGCTTGAAGCGTTTGTTTCAGTGCCTCGACCAGCAAACTTTCTTCCTTATTTTCAAATATTCTAATTTCTGGATCGGTGGATATGGAGAATCCTGCCACAGTTGTTGACAATGGGACCAAAATATATCCCTTTTTATCTTTATGTATTCCAGCTGATTTCATTTTCGTTTTATCAATGTAATTGATAGTTTAACATTATTTGCATTCCCATAATTCAAGGATTCAAAAACCTGTCACGTTACTGCACAAGGAGAAAATGGACGATCTGAAGATCGTCCATTTCTTATGGTTGTGTAACTCTATATATTAATTTTAGCGCGTTTCATCACACATAAAAACTCTGAGACTATCAATACAGGTAGCACTTTAAAGTTTTACTACTCACATTTGCTAAATGCTAAACTAAAAGCGTCTACAATTTCTTCATTTGAGGCGTCATAAGCCACTGTGATATTGGGCTCATCTTTACTTTTGTTTACAAAACCTTGGTCTGGTGGTTCTGCGTGTTTTGTTGGAGTGAAAACTATATTACTATCCTCTCTGCGTACACTGCAACAAAGAGTGCTAATCTTATTTAGCTCATTTGCAGACTTTAATCCAGTTTTTTGTAGAAACACCTTACTATACTCACCCCAATCCGTAGGATCTGCTACTCGTTTAGCATCATCTATGTTTAATACCTTTTTTAAGGCGTCAGCAATAGTGGCGTTCATGTCTTTTTCTTGAACCTGAATATAGGGATCCGTACCAATTCCAAACCCGCTAACTGTTTTAATTAAACCAAACAGTAAATATCCCTTTTTATCAATTTTATAAACTGTTGCACTCGACATAATTCAATTTGACTAACTGGATCTTCGATTGAATATTATTATCCTTAACAAAATTACTTACCAAATAAACGCCCCATTTCCGACCAAATATAAGTCAACAAAATGAGGTCAGTATGCTCAAATTATTCGCTAAACAACTGGTTATGTAAAGTATCTGTGTACATAAATAATTCGGCTATTGCTATTACATAATATAAAGGTTAGTAATTGCAAATTCATATTTACCCTCGGCATTTTTAACCAATTCTAATGACAACGTAAGATCACTCTCTTCTCCGTCAAACCATAAATCGAAGTTCACAACCATCTTTGTGCCATTTAATATTGGAAACATCGATCTAGCATTTTCATAAGCGTCCTCATCGGGCTCAGATAATGGTCCTCCAAAATCCTCTGCATACTCGTCGATACCCTCTTTTATCATCTCGACAGTTAGTCTTTTTTCAATATCATCCTCATAAATACGCTCATAATCTTCCGCCAACAACAATTGAACAAGATGTTTTAATACTTCAATGATTTTATCTTTTTCCATTTAATTATTTGTTTTAGCTTTTACTTCTTGGAATACGCTTTTGGATTGGACTACATTGTTGCAAAGTAGCCTTTCCTGGTTGTATTGTCCTGCAATTGAGTTGGCATCATGGTTTCTTCAATTTTCAGCTTGGCATTCTCTATACCTTCGACAATTTCGTACTTAAATCACTATTTTTACATCAAGTAGAAACATAGTAAATTTTACCTAAATTAATGGCACTTACAAATTAAGTCTTTAATGGATAGGGATAACCTTATTGCTTTAAAAAATCTCAGCTTTGAAAAAAAATTAACCTTCGCTTATCTCACTTGCGAACGGCTATTCGGGAACTATGTATTTTTCTCTAATAATTTCAATTTTGGCTCACCGGATAAACTTAAAAATGCAATTATGTTTCTACATGATAACCTTTTCGAAATCCATCATGAAAAACAGACCATCGAAAAGATAGTTAAACAAGTAGAAAAGATTACTCCCGACACTGAAGATTTTTCAACTATTTATGTGTCCTCTGCATTAGATGCCTGCACGTGTAGCCTCGATAGTTTGGATGCTCTATTGGAAATGGATTTTTCCACTATAGAAAACATCTCGGCCTACGGTTTTGACACCGTTGATATGTATGTCAGAGAAATCGAGGAAATAAACGCAAACGACAAACTAGCCGATAAAAAAATCAACCTGCATCACCTTATGCAGAAGGAAGTTTCAATTCAGCAAGGAATTATTACATTCCTAAAGAATAGGAAGAATATTGATTATGCAGATGTAGAAACATTGCTGCAACTTCAAGACAATAATAAAAGGAGTAATCTTGACCTATGACACACGATCATCTTCTTTGTTAAAACCGAAAGCGGACGATGTAAACATCGTCCGCTTTTTACCTTTCTTGAAATATCCACTTATTGATTTTATTGCGTTTTAGCTTATATCAATATATCTGGAACTCTACCCCCATTTCCATTAATTGATGGTAGGAAGAATGTCTTTCAATTTTTCCCATTCCTCTTTTGCATTATACATGTCATCATCAATAATCTGTCTTTCGTAAATTTGGATAATTTTATCCAGGGCTGGATTGTTATTTAATTTTGCAGCAATTGCACCCTTTATTACACGATAGTTATCATTCATCATGTGTACCTTTTCCTCGCCTGGATTACTATTTACAATTTTATCAATGACTCCTACACTGTCATTCTTTAAACAATATGGCAATGCAACCTGTTTAAATGCCTTCAACAATTTATCTGCAACATCAGAAACATCCTTTTCTTCAAAAACATGCAATTCCAAAGTGTTATTCTTAGACTTATATAAACCATCTGGATTAGCCAATAAGTTAGCGATACTATTTCCAATTGTTACAAAATCATCATCCCTTTTTAGCTCTTTGTTTATAGTTATTTGTCTATAATACTTTTCAACTTTTCTAACATTTACCCATATATAGGGTTCAATTAAAAATCCTTTTGCCCCCGTTTTTATTATGGTTCTATTTATAGCAATTAACTGGAAAAAGAAGATATTCTGATCAGTATTTCGAGTAAATCCCTGCTTTAAAGATGCGGGTTGAAAATCAAATGCTTTAAGTTCATTTGTTAGTGAATCCACTATTTTTCTTATAACCTCCTTTTGTGTCATATTGTAAGTATTATTGAATTTCAAATTTACCTGTTTTTGACTGCCACCGAAAAATACCTGTTTGAATTTTTGAAGGATCTACCTGTGTTCCCTTCAATGCCTCAGGAACATTTTGTCCCGTTAAAGTTCCGATGTCTCCATCATTAAAAAACAATTTTTGACCGTTACTTAGCCTACTGCCATTTACTTTCGATTCAAATGCCCCCACTACTTTACCCTTTTTAACCGTGAGAAAATCTGCCACCATACTTGCACCATCTAATTTTATTCCTACTTGTTCTAAAATTTCAGCTCCAGGATACTGCTTTGTCAACTCTGCCTTTGTAAGTGATTCTCCCATTTTCCCCAAAGGACTGCTACCTTGAATCCCATCAAATGCATTAGCCGCAGCTGCCGCCTCTCCTTCTTTACCCATGACTGTACTTTTCATTGGTGATAGAGCTATGGCCATATCTGTAAAAAGATGTGCCCCCGTTGCATATGTGCTAAATGCATCACTTCCAGAACCCGTATATTGAGAAGAAACCGCCATTCCATAATCCGCAGCATTCTGAGCCGTAGATTGGCTTGCCATTTTTGCAATCCCCTGTAAAGTCTGAATGGGATGCTTTGCCGCTTGTGCAACTCCTTTTGCTAATCCCACCGCAGACCCTCCAATACCGGAAACCGTTCCTAATACTTTTGCCGATGTACTATTCGGATTTTGAACCGTATTCTGAACCAATTTTAAAAACAAATGAAATGGGATACCTTCTGCTCCATCCAAATCTACATTGAGGACAGGATTATTCGAACAATATTGATAAGGAGATAGCTGATAAAACTTTTCAGTTATTGGGTCCACTCTAAAAAACCTACCCACCTGCTGATCGTATTCTCTCATGCCATAGTCATACCATTCCAGGCCACTACCATCACTAAATTCTCTATTTTGTAGTTCCTTCCCAAATAACAGGCGCTTATTCTCCACCTCCCCAGCGGCCTTACTACTTATACCTGCCATTGTCAACCCGAACGGATAGTAGTGCGTTTCTTCTAGTAGCGGCCCACGATTATGGATTACCTGAAGGTTATCAAAGAACACGTTGATATTACTCTCATTGGAGCAATACACATACAAATAGCCATTCTTAGGTATTGTAACTGAACGAAGGTGTGATTTGATCACATCGTTTGATCCTACCGCATCGAACCCAGATCCTTGCGTTACCGGCCTGAACTGTTCATCCAGCAGGATCCAGTTAATATAGGCTTTCGGGATCGAGTCCGGTGGTACTGTCTGGCTGTTCAGCCAACTGGTTAATGGTGTGGTCGTAGCTGTTGAGCCGTTCAGGAGTGCTGCTGTCGCACCTTTATCTGCGCCAGCAAAGCCACCACCACCAAACATGCTATTGATAATGTTATCAAATAAAAGCTTCGCTGTATTGTTAGATTTCTGTCCTGCATCCAGGTGAAAGAATGATTTACCTAAGATCGACACGGTATCGCCACTCATTACCTTAAGTGTAATGCCAAGACCCAACTTTTGTCCATTCGCGCCATTGAGTTTATAGAGTCGCTGGCTTTCCGCCGTAACATCATTACCCATTGCAGGGTTATTGTTATAAGGCGGGTTACCATTATTGTTTGGATAGTTACTACCTGCTGCTGCCCTGAACGCGCTCAAACTATCTTTAGAGACGATCTGATTTTCATCGATGTTGTAATAGCTCTTTTCCGTTGCCAGCCCACTTGTCTCTAAAGTTGCTACCGGGTACACATCCTGTTGATGTTCTTCCGTCAGCACCATACGTACATTACCTAAATGGTCTTTTATAAAATAATCATAGTTATATGCAAGCACCTGGTCTTTCCTGGTTGACCGTATACGTCCTTCTTCCTGACCTATAAACTGGAGTGTATCGTTCTTATACACATAGCCGCCGATGTACGTTGTTACCGTTTTGGTTTGGGTACTATCATCCTGGGTTATTTTCTTCAGCTTATTCCCTGCTGCATCATAGATATAGGTGATCTTACCTTTGCCATCAACTGTTATTTGTTGTGGCAGGTTTAAATGGTTGTATGCAATACTGCTGATGTTTTTATTGGCATCACTGGTCATATTGCCATTACCATCATAGGCATAATCATCACCGGTGTTAGTGCCGTCTTTAAAGTCGCCCAGTTTGGCCTGTACCGTGCTATTGTCTTTAACTTTTGCCAGTTTATTTGTCCATGTAGTGCCCTGGTAGGTATAACCGAGCCTATCTATATATTGGGAGGCATTCACGACAAGCCCTTTCTGGCGCATGTTCAGAATATTCCCATTCGCATCGTAGGCCAGGCTATCCACCATAAAATCAATCACCGGGTCTACTACATAGTTAGATCCATTAAATTGGCCATAATGTGCTGCAGTGATTCTATTGACATTATCATATAAATAACCATAGCCTCTTACAACCCCATCACCTTTTGTCTTCCATTCGTTGGCAGAGATATTACCATTTAACTGTGGCCTTACCTGCCCATAGTCGTAACTCAGGTTCATTCCAAACCAATGATTCGCGGCATTCGGGTTTCTTACATAATCCGAGTTAATTCCCTTCAGCCATCCGCGTATATTGTAGTCGTTAATAAGTGAATCCACTTTTTGCTCACCCAATGTTTTTGATCTTAAACGAGCCAGTTCATCATACTTATTTAACGCGATTGTCTCTCCAGTACTACTGCCATCCAGGTATTTTACGATCTTTAGTGCACGGCCAGCATGATCGTAATTAAATGCCGTAGCTAATTTATTCCATTTAATATCCGCTGCCCCTGCTGCTGTTGCATGCGCTTCACAGGTGCTTAACACTTTGCCCGCAAAATCATAACGTGTCGTCAGGGTATCCCAACCGCCTGTAACATTCTGCGACTGTACTTGGATCGGGCGATTGTGGTCATCATACCAGGTGAGCGATGTGAGATAACTATTTATGCTCGTCGTATCAAGAATTTTAGTTCTTACACCAGTTACCAATCCTTTTGTTTGTGTGGATACCGTTGGTACGAGATTATACGCATTGTCCTGCACAACAGGCAGATCAGTTGTGTTATTAAACTTAGTTGTAAAATCTCTTCCACCTAAATTGATATCGCTCCTGCTTTTCCAGCTATAGTCATCATAGAAAGTCTCTGTCAGGAGCGTATAATTATTGTCGAGCGTTGGATATGACGAACTATTGTAAGCATATTGACGATGCGTTACGGCGTCCGTTGTGTTATTCCATAAGCCTGTCTGTACAGGTCTGTTCAGCTCATCATACACGGTAACATTCCACTGACCCTTTGCCTTCATTAAAGAATCCTGCATCATTACCTGCCTGTCTCTCGCATCATACACCAGGTTCACAATGCCCGCACCCGGCACTTTTTTCGTAATCATCCTGCCCCGACCATCATAGCGATACTGGAAACAGAGTTCATCCACAACAGCTCTATTCAGTGTCCAGCTATTGCTGCTCAAATAGGTAACCGCTTTAGGAGTGATCACATAGCGAAGGTTTCCCAGCGCATCATACACATAGTAGGTGTATAGCCAGTTTGTCACATTTACATTGGTATAAATGGTCGGATGGGTCATCTTGGCCACTACCTTGCCCGCATAGTCTTTACATTCTATCGTCATGTTGCCATTTTCGTCTATCGTCTCATGAAGGAAAAGATTGCCAACAGGGTAATACTGCCCGCCTACCGGCAGGCTCGTATCACTCACTATATTCCACATGCGTACAAGGTCATTCACCGTATTGGTACGGTCTAGTTGCTGTACGCCTATGTCTCTTCCTGTCCAACTTTTTCCAGCAGGCGTGCTGCGTAGCGCTGTATTCAGCGGAGATGCTTCATACACATTATTCGTATAGTAATAGCTCTCCTGTCCTGCAAGAAGTTTATTGTAAAAAGCAGGTTGTTTGCTTGCCGGATCATTCTTGAACTTACCATCCGTACCCACTGAATCCACGTATGGCAAATACTGCTGCGCTTCCCGACCATAGACGTCATAGAAATTCGTTGTAACCAGGTCTTTTTGCAATGGGGATGCTTGTTGTGCAACCGTCTGCATTGACCTGCCAAGTCCATCAAAATAAGCCGTTACCTGACGAACATCATAGACATTGTTTTGCGCATCAGCAGTTGTGATATCGGTAATACCAGGCTTGGTAAAATCCCTTGTCTTAACGTAGTTCAGGTTTTCAACGTTGGTGATACCTGTATAGGTTGGCATGGAGACTACTGGCTGTGTACCATTTGCAGGAGCTGTTGCTCCGTTCGGCCAAAAATAGGAAGGCGTGAACCCCAACCGGTAAACCGTCATCACATTGGAATAAGCCGTTTCAAAACCATGCTGCACTTTCCTTCGGACAAACGTGGTTTTATCAATATTCGAGATCGCCGCCGCAGGTAAGTTTGTCCAATTAACCTGGTCATAGGATTTTTGATAGGTATAATTGTAATCCGTTGTTGTCGTATCAATTCCATTAGATGCCGCCGCTCCGTTTAAAATAGAGAGCGTAGTTGTTGAGTCTTTCACCCAGGAATCAATCGTCGAAATAATACCTGGATTAACTGGGTACAATACTTTAATCGTATTCGATTCCACATAGACGCCGTTGGAAGCAAAGCGGCATTTGATATACCCGTTACGATCGAATTGAGGGATAAAGTCGCCGCCTCGTTGCTTTTCCGCCCAGGCAGTACCATTGGTGGAAGTGTACCAGGAATAGGTAAATGTCGGTGCGCCTCCCGTTGGCGGCACGCTGACTCTTACAGTATCCGAATAATCGTAATAATTCGCATAAATTATACTAGGGGATGCCTTGCCCGCTATAAAAGGTGCATATACATAAATTGAAATAATATTAGTGACTCTAGTGATACCATTACATGTAACACTTCTGCGGAA
>JAFKHH010000009.1 GCA_017306865.1 Filimonas sp. | reverse complement strand
GCAGGTACTACACCACAAATAGTAACATACGTATATACATTATCCGCCAACGGTTGTACAGCTCCAGTTACAGAGGAAGTAAAAGTGACGGTGAATCCAACACCTAAATTGAATAGCTCATTGACCATCGCCGCTATTTGTAACGATGGTACAGTAAATTATACACCAACAAGCGCAACGACTGGTACAACCTATAGCTGGACACGCGCTGCTGTAACAGATATTACACCATCCACAGGCAGCGGCACAGGTGGTATTGCTGAAACATTGCACAACGCAGGCTCAGTACCGCAGGTAGTGACATACATATATACATTATCTGCTAATGGTTGTACAGCACCAACAACTGAAGAAGTACAGGTGACGGTAAACCCAACGCCTAAATTGAGTAGCTCGTTAACTATTGCGGCTATTTGTAATGATGGAACAATAACTTATACACCAACAAGTGCCACTACGGGTACAACGTATAGCTGGACACGAGCTACTGTAACTGATATAACACCTTCCATAGGTAGCGGTACTGGTGGTATTACAGAAACATTACACAACGCAGGTACTACACCACAAGTAGTAACATACGTATATACATTATCCGCCAACGGTTGTACAGCTCCAGTTACAGAAGAAGTAAAAGTAACGGTGAATCCAACGCCTAAGTTGAACAGCTCAGTGACCATTGCAGCTATTTGTAACGATGGCTCAGTAAGTTATACACCAACAAGTGCAACGACCGGTACAACCTATAGCTGGACACGAGCTGCTGTAACAGATATTACACCATCCACAGGCAGCGGCACAGGTGGTATTACAGAAACATTACACAACGCAGGTACTACACCACAAGTAGTTACGTACATATATACATTATCCGCTAACGGTTGTACAGCTCCAACTACAGAAGAAGTAAAAGTGACAGTGAACCCAACGCCTAAGTTGAATAGCTCATTGACCATTGCAGCTATTTGTAACGATGGCACAGTAAGTTATACGCCAACAAGTGCAACGACTGGTACAACGTATAGCTGGACGCGCGCTGCTGTAGGACATATAACTCCATCAACTGCGAATGGAACAGGTAATATTAATGAGGTACTGCACAACGATGGTACAAATCCTGTAGTCGTTACTTATGTGTACAGTTTGTCTGCCAACGGTTGTACAGCTCCGGTTACAGAAGAAGTAAAAGTGACGGTGAATCCAACGCCTAAATTGAATAGCTCATTGACCATTGCAGCTATTTGTAACGATGGCACGGTAAGTTATACACCAACAAGCGCAACTACAGGTACAACGTATAGCTGGACACGAGCCGCTGTAACAGATATTACACCATCCACAGGCAGCGGTACAGGTGGTATTGCTGAAACATTGCACAACGCAGGTTCTGCACCGCAAGTAGTAACGTACATATATACATTAACTGCGAATAGTTGTACTGCACCTACCACAGAAGAAGTAAAAATAACGGTGAATCCAACGCCTAAGTTGAGCAGTGCATTAACGATCGCCGCTATCTGTAACGATGGTACAGTAAATTATACACCTACAAGCGCAACTACAGGTACAACCTATAGCTGGACACGTGCTGCCGTAGCTGATATTACACCATCCACAGGTAGCGGTACAGGTGGTATTACAGAAACATTGCACAACGCGGGTACTGCACCACAGGTAGTAACATACGTATATACATTATCCGCTAACGGCTGTACAGCTCCAACTACTGAAGAAGTACAGGTGACGGTGAATCCAACGCCTAAGTTGAACAGCTCATTGACCATTGCAGCTATTTGTAACGATGGCACAGTAAGTTATACACCAACAAGCGCAACTACGGGTACAACGTATAGCTGGACACGAGCCGCTGTAACAGATATTACACCTTCTACAGGTAGTGGCTCTGGTAGTATTACAGAAACATTGCACAATGCAGGTACTGCGCCACAGGTAGTAACATACATATATACATTAACTGCGAATGGTTGTACAGCTCCGGTTACAGAAGAAGTAAAAGTGACAGTGAATCCAACGTCTAAGTTGAATAGTTCATTGACCATTACTGCTATTTGTAATGATGGAACGGTGAGTTATACGCCAACAAGTGCAACGACCGGTACGACCTATAGTTGGACCCGCGCAGCAGTTAACCATATTACTCCGGCTACAGGAAATGGAACAGGGAATATTACAGAAGTATTACATAATGATGGTACAGATCCTGTAACAGTAACTTATGTGTACACATTAACAGCCAATGGCTGTACGGTGCCAACTACAGAAGAAGTAAAAGTGGTGGTGAATCCAACGCCTAAGTTGAGCAGTTCATTGACCATTGCTGCTATTTGTAATGACGGCACAGTAAGCTATACACCAACAAGCGTAACTACGGGTACAACCTATAGCTGGACCCGAGCTACAGTAACTGATATTACGCCTTCCACTGGTAGTGGCACAGGTGGTATTGCTGAAACATTGCATAACGCAGGTACTACACCACAAATAGTAACATACGTATATACATTATCCGCCAACGGTTGTACAGCTCCAGTTACAGAGGAAGTAAAAGTGACGGTGAATCCAACACCTAAATTGAATAG
>JAFKHH010000008.1 GCA_017306865.1 Filimonas sp. | reverse complement strand
TGGGTATTTCGGAGAAGTTGACCAGTGTGTTCCGTGGCAAGTTGACCACCATTTTAGCTGGCGAAGGGTGTGCTATATAAATAAAAAAATGCTATCAAAAGTAACGCTTAATCTTGTATGATCTTCGTATCGTGTGATGGCTTTTTCTTTCGCAATGACTCACCTTGTAGATCCATCCTGTGAGCATCGTGTATAATTCTATCAAGTATAGCGTCTGCAATTGTTTTTTCACCTATTACCTCATGCCATTTACTCACGGGTAACTGTGAGGTTACTATTAAAGATGCTTTCCCATGCCTGTCTTCTATAATTTCCATTAATGCCTGGCGACTTTGAGCATCGAAGGGCTGTATACCAAAGTCATCAAGGATAAGTAAATGTTGCCGCTCTATCCTTGTAATCTCTTTTAAGTAAGACCCATCAGCTTTTGCCATTTTAAGTTTGGCAAAAAGTTTTGGGGTATTGGCATACAGTACTCGATAACCAGTCATGCAGGCCTGGTGACCAAGGGCCGATGCTACATAGCTTTTGCCGATCCCTGTACTCCCAGTGATTAATAGGTTCTCGTTACGGTTGATAAAGGTACACTCTGCAAGTCGCATCATTTGGTTACGGTCAATGTTGCGGTTGCCGTGGTAGTAGAGATCTTCGATAGAGGCTTTATAACGGAACCGGGCGTATAACAGGTTTCGTTCTATGCGCCTGTTCTGACGATCATCCCATTCCGATTCGACCAGGTGAGCAACCATCTCATCTGAAGTGTACTTCTGTAACTGATCTGTCTCTAAGCTTGTTTTAAAAGCATTGAACATTCCGTAGAACTTCATTTTTCTTAGCTTGTCAAGCGTGTTTGCATTCATAATTGCATTCTTTTTTATTGATAATAATCCTCTCCCCGTATGTTTTCATGAGAGGGCATTGTAGGCTCTTCTACTTCTTCCTTGTCATATAAATCCATTCCTCTTTCCAAGATGGTTTGTATAGTTTTGTAGTTATATATACCATAGCCAAGGGCCCTTCTGCAGGCTGCGATTAACCTGTCATGACCTGCTTTCCTGGCAAAACTGAGGATACCCATACAGGATTTATATGCTTGTTCAGGGTGCTGTTTTCTATCCAATATTTTCAGGATATACATTTTTACATCATCATGTATTGAAGCCGCCCATTCGATAAAACGTTCAGGTGACCACTCTGTGAGGAACAGATGTGTAGAGGCAAGATGATCCTTGTCTGTAGTATAGGCATGTGGACTTTTTGTTCTTTTATGCAATGCTATGCGTTCGTAGTGGTAAAACACTTCGACATTGGAGCGTGAGTATAATATCTTTATTTTCTTGCCTATGAACCGATATGGCACACTGTAGTAATGTCTGTCTGCACCAAGGCAGACATGCCCATTCTTCATAACAGTAGCATGTATCTGTTTCTTTAGTTCATACCTGAGTACAGGTAAAGGCGATAAGGTGATTTTCTCAACCTCTTCAAATTGCTGCCTACGACTGTAGTTACGACCCTTTAGTAAAATATCATTATGATGTTCCAGTGCTATGCGCATTGCTGCATTTAATGATTCCAGGCTTGTGTATACTTCCTTTCTCACCGGAGTATACACACGTGTATACATAATTTTAACGGCTCCTTCTACTAGTGATTTATCTCTTGGCCGATATGCTCGAGTAGGTAAAATCGTTGTGCTGTAATGATCTGCAAAATCTGCGAACGTTTCATTAAGTGTGGGTTCGTAGCGGCTACTCTTAGTTACTGCTGACTTGAGGTTATCCGTTACGATTGCAGCAGGAACGCCGCCGTAATAATGCAGTGCATTTTCACAAGCTGCTATAAAATCTTCCTTCTGCTGCGTCATAACTGCCTCGATATAGGTTAGCTGGCTGGCACCGAGTATTGCAATAAAAACTTCAACTTCTTTTACTTCACCGCTATCAGCATCTGTAATGCAAAGCTTCTCTCCGGCATAATCCACAAACATTTTATCGCCAGCTTTGTGCTCGACATGCATAACCGGGTTCACCTGCGCCTTCCATTGGTTATAATAAAAGCAAAACTGCGTATAATGAAAACCGTCTTTATGCTGCTGCCGGTAACTGTCCCATAGTATCTGCCTGGTCATTCCCTTTTTCTTCAACTCCTTGTCTACAAAAGGAAAATATTGCCTTAATGTGACCAGTCGACTATCGGGTGCCCGCTCATTGCTCTTACCAAAAAGATCCTCTAATTCTTTATCGCTTAGTTCATTTATCTCATCAAAAGTGAAGCGACTGGCTATAAACGTCTGAATGTATTTTTTCGCAGTATTACGAGACACATCGGCTGAAGCTGCAATGGAAAGCTTGCTCTTTCCCTGCGTATACATGCGAATAATTTGTCGAATCTTGCTCATGCTGATAAGGTTATTTGCCATGCTATTTGACCGTTGGTTTGACTTAAAGTACCAACTTTCAAAAACAAGGCGTTTAACAGCACGCCATCTCCAGCTAAAAATAAGGTGGTCAATTTGCTCCGAAACAGGGTGGTCAGTTTGCTCCGAAACGAGGTGGTCACGTTATCCCGGAATCAGGTGGTCATGTTCAGCGAAATCTCCA
>JAFKHH010000033.1 GCA_017306865.1 Filimonas sp. | reverse complement strand
GTTTGGGGGATATAATCTTTTACAACAAATTCATATTTGAATGGATCATTCAAGAAAAGACTTGATTCAAAAAAACGATTAATTTCTTCCACTGTATTATCGCCGCTTTTACAATCAACAATTCTAACATCAAAATTTTTAAACACTTGCTTAGAAAGCGAAGCCAATGTGTTATAGATTGTTTTTCCTCTATTAGTTGAGGGAATGCAAACTGTAAAAAAAGTACTCATTAGATTTGGGAGAGAATATTAGACAAAGAAGAAACGACAATCAATTTACTATTACCATTAAGTTTATCATAATTATTAAATTGATTATATAAAAAAGTTTTAATCCCATTCTCAGCTATACTTGTAGCATACTTAATGTCATCTTCGATGTGAAAATCTATCTGGTCAAACTGATGAATAAAATCAACACTCTCACTTTTAAACACCAATTTATGAAACGGCACTGCATTTTTATGCAACCAACTTTCAGTCACTGACCTTAATTCCGGGTAAGAAATATCATCAATTGGCCTGGAGGTAGCCATTACAATTCGATAACCTTTTGCATTTAATGCTTGCAATAGTTGTACAGCAAGTGCATTTACTGGTAGGTTAGCCTTAAAGCTGCTTTTACGATAATTGTCTTTATGCTTTCTATAAGCTGGCTCGTTTTTTTTAGCGTCTTCAACAGAAAGATGTTTTATACCGCTTTCTATCTCTAAAAAATCAAGCCAGCATTGGGGATAATTGTTGAGAATGCCGTCTATGTCACAAGTAATTAAACGTTCTGTCATCTGGTTCAGTGTTTTTCTATATGATATCCGCTCATTGGTATGTAACAACTCTCTAACACCTGTTTCTGTTCTTCAATATCACAAAAATCAGTGTAGTTATTATTCAAAAATGCTTTAGTCTGCAGAAAAAAACCAGGCTTAAATTGCGTATCTAACGCATTATCTAATTCCACAGGATTAATAGCAACAGATCCTAAATCTTGTATTTGTAAAGATTCCATTGGCTTAAAATATAATCGATGTTTCTCCGTTGACACTTCGATACCCCATCTTCCAGGTGCCTTCCAATTCGCATGGTAGGAAAAAAAAGCTCCTTTTTTACTAATGCCAGCTCCGGCAAATACAGAAGATCGTGGATGCCAGGTTAAATTACCACCATAAAATGCCGATAACTTTTCTGGTAGCCCACCAATAAAAAAGGCTGTATCAATGACATGACTAGAATTTGCTATAAGCCAATTTTCCAACACAGCTTTTGACCGGGGCAATTTCTCTATGCTATGCGCCCATTCTGTAAATTCAAAATTAAAAGAAACTACCCCGCCATCCTGTGCAATAATCTCTCGCGCTTTTAATACTGAACTATAAAATCGCCTGTTATATCCTAATAAAACAGTAGCGTCTTTTTGTTTAGCTAATTCTGACAGTTTAAAAATTTGCTCAGGAAAACATCCTCCAGGTTTTTCCAGCAAAATTTTTTTCACTCCATAATTTAATAAATCAACTGCTGTTTCATATAAAGACTCAATATCAACTGCAACAATTACTGCATCTGGTATCTTAGGGCAAGTTGCTAAAAAGCTAGCCAAGCCCCCGCTAATAACTTGCTTTCCTGTTGCCTCTTCAAATTTTTTTGCGCTTTCTATACCTCTGCCAATTGCTAAAAAATCTATTTCCAAGAATTTCAACACTTTCGCATATTCTACACCAATTCCTCCTACGCCTATAAGCCATTTTTTTTTATTCATACTCATTATGTAATCGGGCACACATGACTAGCTGTACCAGCTAATTCATTATATTTTTCTAAAAAAGGAAGGAGTATTTGCTTATGCAATGCAGCTGATTCCTGATAAGTAGGTAAATTACAAGTTAAATTATTCAAGAGACTTTCTGCTAATAATCCTGTTAGTTGACTCTGGTAAAGAGAAGATACCTTTATATCTTTTTTCTCATTATCAGATAATAAAAATGCTACCCCAGTAGCTTCGTTGATCTCTATAAAAAAGTTTTTCGTTGTAATTCGTATTATTACAGATACTTTCTCATCTATTTCGCAAAGTAAATTTAAACGGCAACCATTTTCAGACTTCCCTAAAATAGTACCATTGAATTCAATATATCCTGCTCTCTTGCTTGAATAGATCTCATTATTAAGCCGTGTCAAATCATATTCAATAAATTGTTCTCCAGTTAAAAAGGCAAATAAATCTATATAATGTATACTATTGCAAGCAAGCCCCCAATTACTTCCTAATACTTCAAATGCTAACACGTCCTCTCCACTTAGTATATTTTTTAGCTCTAAATAATGAGGAAACATTCTACGTGTACAGTTTACCCAACATTGGATACTCTTTTCTCTTAATTTATTTGATACCTCGTCATATTCGGCTATTGTTTGAAAAAGAAATTTTTCAAACACAAGAAATTTGATTTTCTTCCCTTTTATCAACTCGTTAAAAATTAGGGACCTTGGAGCAGAACTAGTAGCTACAATAACTAATTCCAAATGAGGGGGAAGCTCCCCTAATTGTTTTACATAAGTAATGGTTTTCTCATATTCATTTTCTGGTACTTCACTATATCGTAGTTTTGCCAAATCTAACGAGTTATCACTATTATCTACTACATAGATATTCATTGCCAATTTGGCACTTTTAAGCCCTTGCAAATGCCTCGTCCCTAGTTGACCTGCTCCAATAATTGCTACGTTTTGTGCCATATTCTTATATTGATGTCCAGCCTCCATCGATAATCAAATTCTGTCCAGTGATATATTTTGCCTTTTCAGAAAGAAGAAAGGACACTGCGGGTGCAATATCCTTTGGCTCGCCAAGTCTACGCATAGGTACTTTTTGCTCATATCGCTGTATAAAGCTAGGATGTTGATTCTTTGCATCTTTAATACCACCAGGCGATACGCAATTAATACGAATATTTTTAGCTCCATAATAAGATGCCAAATAGCGGCTAAGATTAATTATTCCTCCCTTAATGGCTGAATAGGCAGCGGGTGAAGATCCTCCATATTCTTCATAAAGTGTAAAATCATTCCCAACGATTCCATATATGGAAGCAATATTAACTATAGCCCCTTTCCCGCGTTCTTCCATAGCTTTTAATACTCGCTGAGAAAATAAGAAGTAGCTGTTCATTTGCATATCCACATTCTTTCTCCACGATTCCAAAGGGATATTTTCAAATTTTGTACCCCAATCTGAGGTTCTTGGATAAGCATTATTCACTAACCCATCAATTCTGCCATATTTGTTTACTATAGTATCTACAGTTTGTTGTACAGAGAGTTCATCTGTGATATCGGTCCTGATAGTTCCTGAATCCAAATCTGTCTTAACTGAAATATCTGCATTAATAGCGATTCCACCATTTTCACTGATATCTTCAAGAATAGCTTGTCCAATGAGACCAGATCCCCCAGTTATTATTATTACTTTATTTTCAAGCACCGATGCAAATTTTTAATACATTTATCCCATCTTCTATTGTGTTAAAGCTGGGAGTTTTTGATTGGACACAGTTGTAGAAATAAGTCATTTGATCATAGTATGTATCAATGACTTTTTGAGAAGATTCGAATATTAGCTTCCCATTGGCAAAAATGTGGTTAGCAAGAATATCGACAACCCAGGTTTCGTCTTCAAATACAATTTCAAATATCCTTTTGGCATCTCTCCTATAATAGTTAAGAACAACGTTTGCAACAAAAGACTTATAAATAAGCCTATAATTAGCATAATCAATCGCATCTATCTGTAAAGAGGAAGAACTCTTTAAAAGCTTATCAGAAACATTAGGTTTTCCTAAAAGCCAATATAAATAATCTAACTCATGTATAAGATCCAAATGGACACCGCCGCCAAGCTCACTCTGAGCACTATATGATAATCTGAAGTTTTCTGTATTTCTCCAATCAGGAAGATACGATCCACAATAGCAATTAATCTCCTGAATAACACGTTCTTTAATCGTAGATGCAACAAACTGTAGAGAATCCAAGAATCGAAGGTTACAGGCCACATATGTTTCGATACCCCGTTCTCTAATTTGAATTATGATATCTTCAATATCAATTTTGTGATAAACGGGTTTCTCTATAAATAGTGGTTTGTTTAAGATTAGAAGAGATTGAATAGCTTCCTTGTGAAGGGCTGTTGGTGTTGCTATAATAATAAAATCCACATCTAAGCTCAGCACTTCATTCAAGGAAAAAACATTTATTACCCTATCTACAGTCTCTGCTTTTAGTGATGACCTCAAAGCATAAATTGTTGCATTTGAATCAATTTTTCTAATCGCATTAATATGCTTCAAAGCTATTGAGCCAAGTCCTACAATAAGCACTTTCATAATTCAAAATCCAATCTCTTGTTCTTCATTAAAAAATTCATTACTTCAAAATCTATCGGATGATCTAAGTCAAAGCATAAATGAGGCACTTCATAAATCAGTGATTTATCTGTTATTGCACCCTTGTATGCTAAGTCAAAGAAAACCCGTTTATAAAAATAAAAGGAAGCATTTAAATCATAAACTACTGGAGTTGCTTGACGCGTAAATATATCTCCATCTGTCTTTTTTACCTGAGCGTAAAATCCGTTTTCCTTTTGTTCTACCATATTAAAATATGGGTTCCTGTTCGCTCGACTCACAGAAAACAAGTTTACCGCATTTTCATTTTTTTCTAAAATCTCAAATGCATTTTTTAAGTCTACAATATTTCTCAATGGTGAAGTTACATCTAGATCTAGCACATAATCGTACCTGACATTATTAATCTTTTCAGTATATCTTAAAACGTCTGCAATTGTATCAATTTTTCCTGCTTTATCCCCGGCTAATTCGGATGGCCTAATATAATCTGATTTGATCCCATAATTTGATGCGACTTGCTTTATTTCGTCAGAATCTGTGGAAATTGCGATATATGCATTCTTAAATTTATCAGCGAATTGTTTCGCAATATCTATAGAATAAACTATTAGAGGCTTTTCGTTTAGAAGTTTAATATTTTTCTTAGGAATACCTTTACTTCCTCCCCTCGCACAAATCGTAATTAAAAATCTCATATTATGCTATTTTATCGGACAATATGTTTTACAAAATCTTGTGCTTTTTGGTAGTCTTCGGGTTTCCCGATATCGATCCAGTACCCTACTAATGGATACCTGGTTACTCTCTTATTTTGGGAAATAAGTAGGGACATAAAATCTGTCGCATCAAAAAAGGTATTCAATGGAATTACTTCTAGCAATTCTTTCTTAATTAAATATATACCAGCATTAGCATAATAATTGTAAGTAGGCTTTTCCTTAATCCCTTTTACATCTCGTCCTTCAAGCTCAAAAATTCCATATGGTATATTAACAGAATAAGGTATTGCTGCCACAGACATATCCGCATCTTTCTCCTTAAAATGGCAATAAAAATCCTCAAAGTCAATATTTGTAAACAAATCAGAATTCATTATAAGAACATCGTCGTTTTTAATATTAGGTATTAATTTGACTGACGCAATTGTTCCAAGAAATTCATCTTCTTGTACACAGTTAATTTTACAATTTTCTATTTTTTCAAAAAAATGTTCATGAAGTTGCTCGGCTAAATAATTTACTGTTACATGAATATCTTCAACACCGTAACTAATTAAATTTTCAACATTATAATCTATTATGGCTTTGCTACCAACTTTAAGGAGCGGTTTAGGTGTTTTTTCAGTAAGCGGCCGCAGTCGTTCACCTTTTCCGCCTGCCATTAAAACCGCGTCGATTGGTAACAGCGATTTTTTTTTCCTCAAATTATAAATCCTGACAAGCTCTCCCATTTCATCTATACATGGCAACAATTCAATCCCTTTATTTCTGATTGCATTAATTTTTTTTATATCATTCTCTTTAGGGGCAATAGAGGTAAAATGTGAATTCATTATTTCAACTACTGAAGTATCCAAAGCAATGTTCCGAATTAATGCTCGTCTAATATCTCCATCCGTAATTGTCCCAACTAACTTTTTCTTACTAACAACAAATAAAGTAAGCACATCGTTAGATAAGTGCTCGAGAGCAATTAATGCTTCTCTTATGGTAGCCTCATCACTTATTATGTATTTCGAAAAATCAGTCATTTTAAATCGTAAAATTTCTTTATTCGTGTGATCTTTTGTTGTTTGATTATACGCAAAATCTCTTTGGCTGTATCAGCTTTTTCATAAGGATTTTCATACCCCTTTAAAGATTCCGTATATCCTTTTTTGCTTATAATAGCTAGTTTCTCTTCTATGTCTTTCTGTTTGGGTAAACAATTCAATACGCTCTGCCCAAAAATCCGCCCCTTTTGTCTGTTTCCAATATTAATTGAAGGTATTTGAAAGCTCGGTACTTCTATAATTGCACTCGAAGAGTTCCCAATCACACCGCCAATAAATTGCAATGCAGATAAATATCGCTTTATTCCAAGCGATGTGAAATAAATAGCCCTATCTGAATTTTGCGCTACAAAATCTCTGATTTTATTCATTATCACTCTACCATCAGTATCTGAATTAGGCATCGTAAAAATTATCCGAAATTTCTTGAATGTATTTAATGCCGATAAAAGCTCTGAGACTTGTTCCTCCGCACTATGATCTTCCATAGTAACCGGGTGAAAGGTCACTAATAACGTATTTCGATCTAATTCAAAATTTAAGGATTGTTCTACCTCATTTTTATCCATTAATGACATTGCCTTAATGTTATCACATCCCAAAGCTCCGACATTAAAAACTGTATAGGGCTGTTCACCCATTTGTATTATCCGATTTCGATACTCTTCCGTAGATGTGAAATGTAAATGCGAAAATTTGGTAATTGCATGCCTGATAAAATCATCATAAGCGCCTTCTGTTATTTCGCCACCATGAATGTGAATAATAGGGATTTTATAAAAAATAGCGGCACTAGCTGCGGCTAATATTTCATACCTATCTCCTAAAACAATTATTGCGTCTGGTTTCAAATCTTCATATGCATCCGCAAAGCCTATTACACCGAGCCCAACCGATTTTGTTATAGCGTTTTCAGTATCAGATGAAAGCAACATTTCAACTTTCTTGTTGATGACAAAACCATCATGCTCAATTTCTTTATATGTCAAACCAAACTCTGGCGACAAATGCATATTTGTCGCAATAATTTGCAGGTCGAGTCCCTCATCTAATTGAATATATTTCATTAACCGGCTTAGTATACCATATTCAGCCCTACTGCCAGTTACTACACATATCTTCCTCATACTTCGATTTGTTCATCTTCATTAAAATCTCTCGTAGCTATTTTCCCCAACAGATCCAGCCAACGCATTGGAGATATGCCTGTACCAGGTCGCTTAGCAGTTAGATTATTATCAGTAAAAACATCTCCTTTTTTTATTGCAGTTCTGGCTACAATGCTTTTACGAGCAATAACAATATTTTCGTTTTCTGATTGTGAAATAATTTTCTCCGGAGATCCCAGCGCCATTTCAACATTACGAATAGCCTGAACCATTTCCTTAAGCTCCTTTGGTTCTAATGAAGCTTTATGGTCTGGGCCTTCCATATCACGGTTCAATGTAAAATGTTTTTCTATAATTGTTGCACCTAAGGCCACTGCAGCTATTGGAATTTCTATTCCTATTGTATGATCAGAATAACCAATATTAACCCCAAACTCTCTTTTTATTGAAAGCATAGCTAAGAGATTTACATCCCTCATTGGAGTTGGATATTGAGTATTGCAATGCAAAACACTGATAAGTTCTTTATCTACTCCATTTTGAAGTAAGACATTCATTGCAGCCCTGATATCATCCATTGTACACATGCCTGTAGATAAAATTACGCTTTGCCTATTTGCTGCAATACGCTTTAAATATGGGTAATTGGTAATCTCCCCAGATGGAATTTTCCATAAACCCAGATTAAGAGTAGATAAAAAGTCTACGCTATCTAAATCAAATGCAGTTGAAAAAAATTTTATATTCCTATGCCTTGCGTAGTTCATTAATTCAAAATGTTGCTCAGCACTTAACTCTAACCGCTTCAGCATATCATATTGAGACTCTTTTCTATCATTGGTATTTTCTTCTTGATAAGAGGCTTTGCGTGCCAATTTACTAGCTAACTTTTCAGCTTTAAATGTCTGAAACTTAACATAATCGGCCCCCGCTGCTACAGCTGCATTTATAAGTTCTTTTGCAAGACCAATATCCCCGTTATGATTTACTCCCGCTTCCGCAATTATTAGCGTTTTCGACATTGTAATCAATCTTTAATAGTTTTAATTCAATTGAATAGGGGCTATTCTAACACTGCTTGGTATATTTACAACTCGTTCTTCAAACCATTCTGAATTTGTCAGATCTCCACATTGGGCATCTTTAAACATAGATAGTCTATTCATAAGTTGCCAAATAGGTCTTGTCATTACACCATTTGCGTTTGTATATTCTAGGAACTCATCGCGCTCCTGTCTATTGTTAAGAAGAACTACGTTTAACCAAAAGTTAGATTTACAGTTCACAGGTTCATCAAAAAAAGTAATTCCAATTTTATTAAAATAAGAGCGGTATGCAAAAGCAAGCTCTCTTTTATTTTTAATAAATTCTGGCAGGCATTCCATTTGAGCACATCCTAATGCAGCGTTAATGTTCGGCATGCGATAATTATACCCTATATCATCATGCACAAATTCCCATTTATGGGGCACTTTTGCCTGCGTAGATAGATGCTTGGCGCGAGCTGCCAACTTTTCGTCCTGAAATAATAGCATTCCCCCGCCACCAGTGGTAATTGTTTTATTACCATTAAAACTAATAACACCTATCTTACCAAAAGTACCTGTATGTTTCTCTTTATAAAAAGAGCCTAGACTTTCTGCCGCATCTTCAACCAACTCTATTCCCCACTCATTACAAACATTCACTAAATCTTCGATAAGCATGGGATGACCAAATGTATGCATTGGTACACATGCTCTAATAACTCTTCCCGTCGTTTTATTATAACAAATATTATTCTTTTTTTCAGCATTCTCAATCAGCCAAGATTGTAACTTATACGGAGATAATCCCATCGTTTCTTTATCAACATCGATAAATAAAGGATGTGCACCACAATAAGCAATAGCATTGGCTGTTGCAATAAAGGATAGAGGTTGCATGACAACTTCATCTCCACTTTTTACGCCAACAAGAGTTAAAGCTAAATGCAAAGCATTTGTACCATTGACACAAGCTACAGCCTTACATGAGTTAGTATAATGTGCAACTAATTCTTCTAATTGCTCTACAAACTTACCTACGCTTGAAACAAAAGAGCTATCAATGCATTCAATCAAGTATTTTTTTTCATTGCCTCTAAAAATAGGAGAGTGCAAGGGAATAAAATCATCTGCAGATTCAAACAACTGTCTAATATATTCAACAACGGAGCTATACATTGTAAATATCTGATTTGTACTTTTTTAAATTGAGTGGATTATTAAACCATTTAATGGTCTCTCTTAATCCGTTTTCAATATCATAATCTGGGGTAAAGCCAGTCAATTCTTTAATTTTAGTATTATCACCCCACAATCTAAATACTTCTGAATTTTTTGGTCTTAACCTTTGCTCGTCTTCTATAAACTTGACATCTACCTCCATAAGAGTTGCGATTAACTTTAAGCTATCTCGCATAGATATTTCATAATTGCTTGAAATATTTACTTCTTGCCCAATCGCAGCATCACACTTCGCAAGTTCAATAAACCCCTTACATGTATCCTTAACATAATTAAAATCTCTAGTTGGCGTCAGATCTCCTAATTTAATTTCTCTTACACCATTTCCAATCTGAGAGATAATAGTTGGTATAATAGCACGAGCAGATTGGCGTGGACCATAGGTATTAAAAGGACGAACTATTACAATTGGTGTCCCAAACGTATTATAAAAACTCATAGCCATCATATCGGCCCCTATTTTACTCGCAGAATATGGAGATTGCGGTTGTTTAGGATGTTTTTCATCAATCGGCACATAACATGCGGTGCCATAAACCTCCGATGTAGAGGTAATTAGTATTCTACCTACACCATTTTCTTTAGCAGCCTGGCAAATATTTAAAGTCCCTTTGACATTTGTATCTACATAGCTATCAGGAGCCACATATGAATAAGGTATAGCAATAAGTGCGGCTAAGTGATATATTATGTCTATCCCCTTCGTTATATATTTACAAAAATGGGCGTCGCGTATATCTCCCGTCACTATTTCTAAATTGGGATGCTTAACATCATCTAACCATCCCCAATAATTAAATGAATTATAATAGGCCAAGGCCTTTACCTTATACCCCTGTTCAAGTAACATTTCGGTTAAATGTGATCCTATAAATCCATCAGCGCCAGTAACCAATACTTTCATATTCTAGTTTTCAAATATTTTTTTATAAAATCTACTCCCCATTAACATAAATACACAAAATAACGCGGCCAAAAATCCACCTATTACAATGCCCCGCAATCTCCCAAAGCGAATTTTGGTTAATGGTAGTGTTGGTTCATCAATAATTTGATATAACGGAGTTTCTTTCTGTAATGATATTTTAGCAATTTCTAAATTTTTTATTACCTCTCCATAAGCGGCTCCTAATACTTGAGCTTGAATTTGATTCTGTTGGATCGGCGCCCGCTGAGTTTGGAGCGCAGGATTTAAATTAAATGTTTGATCTATTTGTGTAGCCGAAGCATGAATAGTTCCTCCTAATCTGGCTCGCAAACTATCCGCTTCATGCTGTAGCATTATTAAATTTTCTCTAGCTGTTTTGGTTTTTGTATCAATATACATTTTGGCCGCTTCATCCACTATTTGCTTGGTTAAAAAAACTGAAATAAGTTCATTAGATGACGTGGTAGAAACCTGATAAAAACTTAACTTCTTGTCGACTTTCGCAATAGTCAAAGATTGCCTCACTATATATCCATGAATAACTCCAACGAGACTATCTTGTATTAAATCCAATTTGCTTATTTCTTTCGGAAAAGGTAAATGTTTTGACAATCTCTTATCTCCATTCCATCCTTTTACAAAACCAGCATCTTGTGCAATAATGTTCAATGTTATATCTCCTGCTTGAGGAATTTCTTTAAAGAGAGCCCCTTTAATAATTCGTTTCGACTTTAAAAGTTCTATTATATTGTCCCCCTCAAACGCCCCATTTCCAGAGCCCCCCCCAATATCTAACCCAAATTGACCTGCAATGCTTGCTAATCCATTGGCCCCTTTTGACTCATTTGATAGAACGAAAGTCAACGTACCTGAATAAGTCGCTTTTTTATTTAAAGCATACAGTAATCCTAAGCAACCACCAATAATTCCAATAATGCCAATAATCATCCATTTAGATAGAAGATAAAGAATCCACTCTTTGAACTTTAAAATCAAAACCTTTAACGATATTTCTTCATTATTCTCTGACATAAAGTTGATTATACTTTCAAATTATTTTGTCATGTTTATAATAGCAATTACAACGCCAGCCAAAGAAGCTAATGCACTAGCTATCCCAATAGTCTCTCCTGTAGATAATCCTCGCCTCTCTGGCTTTCTAGGCACAACAACCTCTGCACCAGGCTTCACTTCCGGGTAATTCTTGAAAAACAAAAAATGCTTGGTTGCCTTTGCGCGACCATTCGCGTACAACACATATATTCTCTTTTTCTGTGCATTATCAGCAACACCACCTGCAGCAGACAAGTAATCTTTTACAGAATAATTTCGTTCATACGGGATTTGCGTAGGCAATAAAACGCCCCCACTAACCTTTACAGACGCATCAAATTTTGGAACGTATATTTCATCGCCAAGCTTTAGTACCAAATCTTGTGAGGATCCCGGATGAGACAAGATAGATGGTATATCAAGAGGAACCTGATCGTAGCTTTTAGCTAAATCTTCCATTACCTGGTTAGTAGTATCCTTTGTATTGCGTTGTAATTTTTCCAGCTTATCTTTTTTCAATTGCAACTCTTCTGCGGATAAGTATCTCTTTAAATAGGCTCCTTCAATATATGCTTCTGGCGTAAAACTCCCAGCACGTTTAATCACATCACTCACTCTTTCTGAACGAGTAGATATTACATAAGGACCTGGATATTGCACTTGGCCTGAAATGACTACTGACTCTAATTGGTTAGCGCCTGGTTTGCGGCGAACAGTTACAACATCAAACGGTTTTAAATCCAAATTCTTTGTTGGTGTACTTAGATCTTGTTCATTGCGAATTTCTATTACTTCGCTTGCTCTCGCATCTTCTGCAGTTAATGTATCTCTACGAAGTACACGGGCTATTTCGATCCTTTGAGGATAAGCTGCTTCAGTTAAACCACCTGCTTGAATAATTAAATCCCGAATCGTCAAGTTATCAGCAAAAGCGTAGTCACCTGGCGAACGAACTTCTCCCTGGATAGATACTTTATATTCATCGCGCAGATCAAAGATTGAACTAATAATGACTTCATCATCTTTTTTCAATTTCACATTTCCTGTACCGGTATTATTAATTGCATCCGATACATTGAATGAAATCACTTCTTTCGTTAAATCATCTTTCGTACGGATAACTTGTGCCCGGTTTTTAAACGCGTCTTCTCTTATACCATCTGCTTTCTTAATCAAATCAGACAATGTCATGCCTTCGCGTAATTCAAAATAGCCAGGTCTAAATATGGCTCCAGTAATATGAACCCTATTGGCAAATCTTTTTAGTGTTTTACCTATTTCAAATACATCACCAGCAAATGGTTTATAGGATGCGAATTCAGAAGCATCAATGTCTTTTACTTGTTGCTCTTTATCGTTAAACTGCGTTACATGCACAGAAGCTCTATACGCTGTATCAGTAAAGCCGGATGCAAATGTCAAAACGTTATTAAATGTTTCACCAGGTAATACTTCAAATATGCCGGGACGTTTTACCTGCCCCGTCAGTTCTACTCGAGTTTTGTAAGCAGGGATTCTGATTACATCATTGTCTTTCAATCTTACGTTATCAGACTGATCTCCATTTGTCAAGAAACGATACAAATCTATTTTTCTTTCTACTTTGTTATCCCTAATTAATTCGATCTCTCTAAAGCTACCAAAAGGACCAGGACCACCAGCCACATATAAAGCACTAAAAGCAGTTGTTAATGATGAGAGAGTATAGTTACCTGGCATGTTGCTGCCTATAACCGTTACATGTATCCCCCTCACATTTCCTAAGCTTACTGCCAACTTTGACCCACCACTACGTATGGTAGAATATGCGGTGTTACTCATCGATTGCCTGATGCGGGCAGTCGCATCTTCAATAGTCAATCCTACTACTCTTATCTGTCCAACATTAGGAATGGCAACAGAACCTTCTTTTGATACAGTAACATTGAAGTCGGTTTCTTGTATTCCGTAAACAGATATTTCCAATGCATCATTAATTCCTAAAACATAGTTGAAAGGTGTCGCCACATTTTCACCTGCTTTAGGATTAAAGGATACATTATTGAATAATTCGGAACCGAAGATCTTTGGGTTTATAACAATTGCTCTTGCTTTCGCACTATCGCCTGCTGCATATATATCAGAGCGACTTTTTCCTCCTACAGTATCATTTATAGGTTGACTTCTTTGAGTTGAAGTCACAGAACCACCAGCAAGTCTTTGTTTCAGTTTTGCTATTTCAGCGGAAGACATACCTTTTGACAAAGCAATTTGTTCTGCCTGATCTATTGTTAAGCCTGATGACTGTAGCTGCTGACGCAGTTTAGAAATATCTGCATCTGATAATTGGTCAACTCTGATCTGGCTTAAATCATTTCGCCTTAATAAATCCTGTGAAAAACCGCTGGTACTAACAATAGCTAGCACGAGCGTAAACAGGATAGTCATTAACCTGGCTGTTCGCATCTTTACGGGTTATAATTTTAATTTTTGGGGGATATTAAGAGACTAAGCATGGCTTCGCCTATCTCAGTCACACTTATTGAACTGGTTAGCTAATTTATTCATTTTCAAGCACTGCAAAAGGTATATTTTCTTCAAAGGGGGGACTGCAGTACTAGTTTTTAAAATTGCGGCAAATATAGGTGGTACAATTGATATTCAATGCAAAGTTTATCACACCTATATTTATTTTTCCAATAATAACTTATTGAGCGTAATTTTCATTCCTGAATGAATATTTTTAGTGCGTCTTGTTTAGCAATTTTCAAACCAACTTTTTAAGGTATAACCCTTTTGCTATATGAACCAACGTTATTATTCTTTAGATGTATTTAGAGGGGCAACAGTAGCCCTTATGATTTTGGTAAACAACCCAGGCTCATGGGGCCATATTTATGCCCCTTTAGAGCATGCCAACTGGCATGGCTGTACGCCTACTGACCTGGTATTTCCTTTCTTTCTTTTCGCTGTAGGTAATGCTATGGCTTTTGTTATGCCACGTTTTGAACAGGCCGGCACTAGCGTATTTCTAAGAAAGGTAATAAAAAGGACGATTTTAATCTTTTTAATTGGCCTTTTCCTCAATTGGTCCCCATTTGTAAAGTGGAGCGGTGATGAGCTGGTATGGAAACCGTGGGAAAATGTCCGCATTTTTGGCGTATTGCAACGTATTGCCTTGTGCTATTTCTTTGCTTCGCTCATTGTGTACTTCTGCAAAACGAAAGGCGCATACCTAGTAAGTGTAATTATCCTGTTGTTTTATTGGTTCCTGACATCGTGGCTCGGCGCTTCGGGTGATCCATATAGCCTTTCCGGGTATTTTGGCACGGCAGTAGACATGAAAGTTTTGGGCGTTAAGCACATGTATAGCGGCGAGGGCGTTCCATTTGATCCTGAAGGAATTACGAGCACTTTCCCTGCCATTGTACAAGTAATTTTTGGCTACTTTGTAGGCCAGTATATTCAGCAAAAAGGTAAAACTTATGAGATGTTGTCTAACCTGTTCATTGCTGCAGTTGTGCTGATCTTCGCAGGTTTCTGCTGGGATTTAGTATTTCCTATCAATAAAAAGATATGGACAAGCAGTTATGTACTGTACACGACAGGATTGGCCATACTCACAATTGCCACTCTAATATTCCTGATTGAGTTTAAAGAGAAAAGAGGCGCCTGGAGCAAATTCTTTGATGTTTTTGGCAAAAATCCGTTGTTTATCTTTTTCTTAAGTGGCTTTTTACCTCGTTTGATTGGCCTGATCCGCATTACAGATAGATACACCCCTGAAGGAAAACCTGTCTATCTATCTGCCTTTAGCTGGTTTTACGAGCATATTTGTAAACCGGTATCCAGTAATCTCAAAAATGGGTCGTTACTGTATGCACTGGTAATGATTGCATTTTACTGGCTGATCGTGTATATCATGGACAAGAAAAAGATTTACATAAAAGTGTAAACGAGAACGGTGAATAGTCAATAGTGAAATTTTCATAAAATAAAAGGCAGGCCACATGAGAGGCCTGCCTTTTATTTTACTTTATGCTCAATCTATTTACTTAAACAATGTTTCCGCTTTCGTCACACTTTCAGGCTTGCCTACATCAATAAATTTCGAACCGTTATGATCAAATGATTTGATTGTATTATCAGCAGCAAGACTTAAATAAACATCTACCATGGAAAACTTCCCTTCTTGTTGTATCAAAGAGAATATTTTGCTATTGATCACATGAATTCCACTAAATGCTTTCTGATTATATTCACCAACCTGTCGTACTAACTTTTCTTCTCCGGTTTTTACATTTCTCCAACCACTCAATCGATCTTCTTTGTCAAACAAAAAATAACGGGAGCTTTCGCGTTCAGATGTTGCAAGTGTTGCAAGAGGTTTACCGACCAAATGAGCATTGATCATCTGACCCAGGTTCATATCAGTCAGCACATCCGCATTCATTACTACGAAGTCTTGCACATCTTTAAAATACCAGGCAGTTTTCTTTAAGCCGCCGCCAGTCTCTAATACCAGATCTGTCTCATCTGATATTGTAATGTTACTACCCCAACCTTTATTGCTTTCAATAGCCTTAATAATCTGGTCTGCGAAGTGATGAACATTGACGATCACATCTGTAATACCATATTGTTGAAGATATTCAATATTCCTTTGCAACAGGCTTTTGCCATTCACAACAGCCAATGCTTTAGGATGGCTATCTGTCCATGGTTTAAGCCGGGTACCAAGACCTGCAGAAAAAATTAGGCCCCTGGAAATATGACTGCTTGTTATTTCTGACATAAACATTTCTTAAATTCTAAAAAAACTTTCACGCAAAGACACATAAGTATCGCAAAGCGCGCAAAGTAAGCCTGAATATTAATTCAGCGTTTTACACCAATTCGCTTCATTCGTATGCTGCAATACCACCTTCACCTTATACTTATTTCTCAAATGCCTGGCTACCTGTTCTGCAGCATATACGCTGCGGTGTTGGCCGCCGGTGCAGCCAAAGTTGATCATCAGGTTAGCGAAGCCGCGCCTCAAATAATCTTCTACAGATATATCTACTACGTCAAACACACTATTGAGAAACTCATTCATTTTTGTGCGCTGCTCCAGGAAATCCTGTACAGGCTTATCCATACCGCAGAGCGTTTTGTATTCATCAAACCTGCCAGGGTTTAATATGCCACGGCAGTCAAATACAAACCCTCCTCCATTTTCACTCGAGTCTTTCGGAATGCCTTTTTTATAGGAGAAACTGTTTACGTGTATTACCAATGGCGTGTGCTCATCAGCTACTGGCGGCTCAAACCGGCTGATCATTTCATCTTGCACTATGATGTTAAGCACCTTGTCAAACTCAGGCAATACGATCCCTACTTTTTTATCATGTAGAAATGCTTTCAGGTTGCGTAGCGCCAGTGGAATACTTGTAAGGAAGTGTGCCTTTCTTTCGAACAGACCTCTGAAGCCATAAGCGCCTAGTACTTGTAGTAAGCGGATTAAAACATACCCATTGTATTGACTGGTAAAAGTATTCCTATCTATTTCTTCGCCAAGTACTTCCTCCACCTGGTCCATATAATATTCCAGCAGGCTGTTTTTCCATTCTTCAGACAGTTCAGCCTTTGCCTGCCAAAGCAGAGACGCTACGTCATACTGCAATGCGCCCTGCATGCCTCCTTGGTAATCGATAAAGTACACTTCATCGTTATTGATAATGATATTCCGGCTCTGAAAATCGCGGAACATAAAGTATTTGTATGCCGTTTTAGTCAGGTAAGTACTCAAAGCATCGAAGTCGTCAAGCATTGCCTGCTTATCATAAGGTAGCTTCAGTGTATCCAGCAGATAATATTTGAAATAGAGCAGGTCGCTCAATATAGCTTGCTTGCCAAACTCCTTCGCAGTAAGGCTAAGTTTATAATTTATACCATCATCACCTTTAATCTGTAATAAGGCTAGTTGTTTCAGGCTTTTTTGGAAGAGGCCATATGAGTAGTCGCCATGTCCATGCTCTTCCAGTTTGTTCAATAACGATTCTGTTCCCAGGTCGCTTTGAATGTATATCGTCTGTTCATCGTTGACTGCAAATATTTGGGGCACAGGCAATCCTTTTGACAAGAAGTGACGGCTGAAGCTGACAAAAGTATTATTCTCCTTTACATTCAGATTGTATGTACCAATATAGGTTTGCTGTTCTGTATATATCCTGAAATAGATCCTGTCGCTGCCCGAACGGGGCAGCTTCTCTATGCGGGTTATGTGTTCTTTACTAAATGATTGAAATAAAACTCTAATCGCGTCAAGCACCTGCTCCATGTTAATGATTTGCGGTAAAAATAAAGAACATGGGCAGAATTAGCGCAAGAAGATTCTTACGCCTGCTTCACTCCTGCTTGTACCAGCGCCATTATTTCCCGTTGGGTGGATAGCGTTTTGTCTTTTGCATACCAGCTATGCAGCTTCTCTTTTACTACATCAAAAGACGCTTTATCTTCTACCAATTTGCTGTATATATCCTGCAGTTCTTTAGGCCTCGGTCCCCAGTTGAAGAGTTCCAGGTCAGTCTCCACATCTACTACAATTAACCTGGGAATACTACGACTGCGACCGCTTACAAGATAATGGTCCATGAGGTCCAGGTTTTCATCACGCAACAAAAGACGTAATTCTATATTGGCATTTGAGTTTGCAATCAGGTTCAGAACTGGAACGATCTGTGCAGCATCGCCACACCAACCTTCCGTTAAAACAAACCATACCTGCGGCTGTGTTACTATTTTTAAAGCATCTACAGTAGCCTCATTCAGCACGGCTGTTTTATCCAGCCTGTTCATGCGAACAATATTCAGGCGAGCATAGTCAGTCAGCTCCGGCGATTGTACCGTACCGGTAGTTTCGCCTTTTTCAAACAGATCGTCAATTAACTTCCTGTACGCTGCATAGGTCATTGACTTGTTGTAATAATTCCTGTAAATATGTTCCATGTCCTTTCGTTACTGTTTAAACACAAATGTATGAACTTATATGAAGCTTTTTTCTCATCTCATTGTCGCATATCCATTGAAATGATGTCATAAGATACACCCTTCCCCGGCGATGATCATAACAAGGAGATTAACGTTGTATGAAGCATTATTATCGTTGACTTATAAATAATTTTTTAACCATATCTGCCCCGTTACCTAATTTTACCGCATGTCTAATCCGAATTTGCATAATGAAAAGTCGCAATTGAGTGCTGCGGAAAAGGAATTTGAAAATAATATCCGGCCCAGGGAGATTGAAGATTTCTCTGGTCAGTCGCAGATTATTGAAAACCTGGTGATCTTCATTAAGGCGGCCAAAATAAGGGGTGAAGCATTGGACCATGTGTTGTTTCACGGCCCTCCCGGCCTGGGTAAGACCACGCTTAGCCGTATTGTGGCAAATGAGTTGGGCGTGAACATAAAGGAAACTTCCGGACCAGTAATAGAGAAACCAGCAGATCTTGCCGGTTTGCTTACCTCGTTGCAGCCTAGCGATGTATTGTTTATAGATGAGATACACCGCTTAAGCACTGTGGTAGAGGAATATTTATATGCCGCCATGGAAGACTTTAAGATCGATATTATGATCGATAGCGGCCCAAATGCGCGAAGCATACAGATCAATCTGAATCCGTTTACATTGATTGGAGCTACTACCAGAAGCGGCTTGCTCACTGCGCCCCTTCTTTCCCGTTTTGGTATTAAATCAAGGTTGGAATACTACAATAGTGAAGTTCTAAAACGCATTATAGAACGGAGTGCCGCCATTCTGCAAACTAAAATTTCTTCTGATGCTGCCGGTGAAATATCGCGCCGTAGCCGTGGCACACCACGTATTGCCAATGGCCTGCTGCGCCGTGTGAGAGACTTTGCTCAGGTACTGAACGATGGCATTATAGACTTTGGTATTACACAGCACGCACTAAAGGCATTGAACGTAGATGAGCACGGGCTGGATGAAATGGATAACCGTATTCTTTCTGCCATCATAGAAAAATTCAAAGGTGGCCCCGTGGGCATTACTACCATAGCTACAGCAGTAGGCGAAGAACCTGGCACACTGGAGGAAGTGTATGAACCGTTCCTGATACAGGAAGGTTTTTTACAACGTACACCAAGAGGCAGAGAGGTTACACGCAAGGCGTATGATCATCTTGGTAAGAAACCGTATGGCAATATGAATGATAATTTATTGTTTTCTGAGTAGGTCAGCTTTGTATCCCTGATTAAGCTTCGTTGTGTCACTCACTGCATCGTCTTGTACGCTACTCAACTAAACGTGGCAGGTCTTACAGACCTGCCACGTTTTTTATAAGATATGAGCTTACTAGCGCAGGCCTCCCGACTATAAGTATTCGAAAGATGTTGCTATATAATTTCAGCAAAAAAATAGCGTGTACTTGCTAGGATAGAGAGCCGGAGGCTCGATAGAATGGTAGAAAGATATATCCCACACCAATCAGAGCCGCAGCGCGGCGACAGAATTATGCCCTTGCAAAACGATTTATTCTGTCGCTCCTCCGGAGCTCAACTGCTTGCATGAATAATTAACTACCAATCTGGCGTCCCTCCGGGACTTTATTATTCTTTCGAACACTTATGGCCTCCCGGCCTGCGCTAGTGCTATTTACAGATATGAAATATCTCTTGTAATGTCTATTCTACTAAGATCACAAATGAGGCAAGAGTGGTCCACTTTCGATCTGTAGTTTTTTACTCCCACTATATATTTCTAAAAAGTGGACCACTCTTACCTCTGGTTCCACGCAGCAAATAACTAGTTAGTGTTGGCTGCATTGTAACTACACTATACCCGCAAAAAACTAAACTAGCAACGCGCTCTACTTTCGACGAAATGCTTTTGTCGACAAAAACTATTTCATAACATTTGCTCCTATTCTGCTTCACCCTTTAATCCCTATTTTCACAAACAGTCTTTTGCGTTATACACAAGCCAATGTGACTGCTGATAAACGTTAAATAAATAAAAATGAGGGTACACTTTCGACTATTACTATTATCGATTTTCTCTTTTTCGTTTTCACAAAACATAGTTAGCGGGCAGCAGACCAGCATCTCGTCTAAGGAAGTGATTCAACCTGAGACTGACAAAATTTTTGATACGCTGATAAAAGCCAGAAGAACATTGCATGAAAACCCGGAGCTCGCAGGCAAAGAAAAACTTACACAAGCGTTTATAAAACAATATCTGCAGAACCTGGGGCTTGAAGTCCAGACTAGCTTATACGGATACAGTGTTATAGGCATTTTGAAAGGCGCAAAAAAAGGAAGGAAAATTGCATGGCGCGCTGATATGGATGCATTGCCAAATGATTTTCCCGATAAGGTTGATTTTAAATCTAAAGTAAAAGGCGTTCAGCATGGTTGTGGTCATGATGTACACATGGCAATTGCACTTGGTATAGCAGAGGTATTGGCAAAAAAGAAAAACGATTTACATGGAACCGTATATTTTATATTTCAACCTGAAGAAGAAACATTTGTAGGTGCAAAAAAAATGATTGAGAATGGCCTGTTGTCGCAAATAGCGCCTGATGAAATATATGCACTACATGTAACGGCGCTGCCTGCCGGACAAATAATGGTAAAGCAAAACGAAGTATTTGCCTATCAAAAAAGGGTAAGAATAGAGTTGAAAAATAATTTGTCTGCTGAGCAAATAAAGGAATTGACAAATAAAATTTATACTGCATTGTCGCGTGCGCAGGCAGGAACTAAACCATGGGAGATCCAACATATTACTGACCCCAAAATCGGGCTGGCTAATCCCAATACCATCTTTAAAGATTACCTTATAATGGATGCAAAATTTAGCAACCGTTCAAAAAATGACACACTATCCCTGGAAGCAGAGTTATATGAAACAGAAGCTGCTAATCTGAAAACTATTCTACCCAAAATAAAACAAGTCATAGAAAGCAGCGGATATAGCAATCAACTACTTTCTCTTTCATTTACAAGAGAAAATCCGACGGTTATGAATAATCCAAAACTGACGGATATTGCCATAAAAACGCTTGAACGTATTTATGGTAAAGAATTGCTTATTCCTGATTATGGGCAGGTACCTTTTTTCAATGATGACTTTGCCTTTTTTCAACAGAAAATACCGGGCGTTTACTTTTTATTAGGCGGATCGAATGTAGAAAAAGGGATTATAGCGCTAAACCACGCGCCTAATTTTCAAGTGGATGAAGCATGTATAAAAACAGGTGTTAACAGTTTTTCCTCCTTAATTATAGAACGGTTAAATAACAAATAAAGACCTCCATTAGTGCAGACTTCTCAGCCTATGCCCGAGAGAGTAAGTGGCTGAGCAGCTATTCCATATCTTTTTAAAAGACAAATAACATTACGTTCCCGATAGATATGGAATAGCTATTGTAATGCCTATGCTACTAAGATTACAAATGAGGCGAAAGAGTGGTCCACTTTCAATACGCCAGTCTTTACTTTAACTACCTATTTCTAAAAGTGGACCACTCTTGCCTCAGGCTACGCCAGACAAATAATGAGTCGGGAGAATCTCACTGTCATATTTCGCTCTGCAAAACTCCTTGCGCAGTATGACGTAATAAGGTATATTAGCACCTTAAAACGTTTATCTATGTTTTCACCAATAGACAGTAAACTGGTAGGCCAAAATATAGCCAAGCTACGTCGCCATAAAGAGATAAAGGCAGCTACAATAGCCACAAAAATTGGCTTAACAGAATCTGCTTATACTAAGTATGAAAGAGGTGAAACGGCTATTACGTTGGACTTTTTAAATAAAGTAGCCGAAGAGTTTGATGTGAATCCGGCACAGCTCATGAACGCTACGCCTAGTAATATTATAGAAAGCATCCACGACATTTCTAATTCAGCATTTAGTGGTAACGTTATAGGCGACCCTACTTTCAACATTACCAACGAAGCACAGGAGAAATTATTAGAAAGTATTCTTGAGCAGAATAAAAAACTTACTGCTTTAATGGAAAAATTAGCAGAGAAATTGTAGCACCAGCGGTGCTGCAGAACGGTAGTACAAAACATTATGTTTAACAGAGCTCCGGAGGAGCGACAGACAAATATGCTGTCGCTCCTCCGGAGCTCTTGCATTTGATAATATTCAATGGCTACCATTCTGCCGTCCCTCCGGGACTGATGTACCATCATACTTCGCTAGCGCAGGCCTCCTGGCCTGTGCTATATTGCTACTACACTTTCCTGGAAAAAGTATTGCAGCAACATGCGCAATTATACGCAAACATTAGTAATAAGTAGGCACAG
>JAFKHH010000042.1 GCA_017306865.1 Filimonas sp. | reverse complement strand
ATATTAGTGACTCTAGTGATACCATTACATGTAACACTTCTGCGGAAATAAGTTGTATCAATCAAACTATCCGTTCCGGTATAGTTAGCCGCATTAGCGCCTTGCAGATCTACCCAGCTAATTTTATCCCGCGATCTTTGCCACTGGTATGTATAATTACCATCTCCACCCGTTGGACTATTCAGGTTAATAATTGCACCACAGGTCGTATTGTAGTTGATATAGCGATAGGTATTCGTCACTACAACCCTGATGGAACCCGGGTTAAAATCCGCATACACTTTTACTTTGAAAACATTACTGGTTACACTGGTCCCATTATTGGTCGCTATTACCCTGTAATAAGTAGTAACCGTAAGATTACCTGGCGTGTAACTTAACCCTGTGACCCCACTCAAGTTTGTCCAGGTCGTACCATTGGTAGATGACTGCCACTGGTAAGTGATTGTTCCGTTACCACCGCTGGCTGGAGATACAGGGATTGCACCAGGACTGGTGTTGTAATTGATCACTACACTATCCTGCGTAAAGGAAAGGGGTTGTAACTGTGGGTACACAGCTACTTTAACACTGCTGCTATAAACCGATACCCCATTGCTCGTGATGATGGCGCGATACCAGGTTGTCGTATCGAGTACGCCCGGATCGAAGCCATACCCTCCGGCCCCACTAATGTTTGTCCAGGTATTGTTATCTAAGGAAGACTGCCAAAGGCATACATAAGTACCATCACCACCTGTCGGAACATCAGACATTAACGTGGCCGCCTTAGTATGATAATAGATCGACTGTGAAGCAGGATTAATAGCACCAGCTTGCAGTTGCGGATAAACAGTTACAGAGACTGTATTGCTCGCGACAGAAATACCATTGCTGGTGTATGTCAGCCTGTAGTTAGTAGTGCTGGTTAAATTACCTGGCGTATAGGTGAGTCCAGTTGCTCCCGCTATATCTATCCATGCACTACCGCTTTGGTACTGCCACTGGTAACTATAACTTCCATTGCCACCACTGGCAGCAGAGCCAGTCAGTGTAGCAGGAGCTGTATTAAAATTAATCGTTTGTGTTGCTGGTGTTACTGCACCTGCCGTTAATAGCGGGTACACCTGGATATAAGCGGCACTGCTAGAAGCAGTCACGCCATTACTTGTTACCTGTACGCGGTAATAAGTCGAACCCGTCAGCGCACCTGCACTTAGTGACGCCCCTGTAGCTCCGTTGATGTCGTTCCAGGTAGTACCGTCCGTTGAAGATGCCCATTGATACGTATAGGTACCACTGCCACCTGTCGGAGATATGCTGATCGTCGGCACTGCATCACCGTAGTTGATGGATGCAGATGCAGGCGTAATGCTGCCTGCTTTCAATTCAGGGTAAACAGTAATCAAATAGCCGGAAGTATAAACGGTAACACCATTACTTGACACTGATACACGATACGTATTGTTTGCTAACAGTGCCGGAGGTGTATAAGTTCCACCCGTTGCGCCAGCTACGTCAAGCCAGTTCGTGCCATCCGCATATTGCCACTGGTAGGTATAGGTCCCATTGCCTCCTGTCACACCGTTCAGGCTCAATACACCCGGACTGGTGTTATAATTAATTGTGGTTGTTCCACTAATGGCACCAGCTTGCAAAGCTGCATAAACATTAATAGTGATCGTATTACTTTCCGCTGTCTGACTTGCACAAGTAACCTTTCTTTTATAGTAGGTTGTTGTGGTCAGGATACCAGGGCTATAGGTTGCACTCGTTGCTCCATTAACCGCCTGCCAATTGGCATTATCTGAAGAAGCATACCACTGGTATGCATAGTTACCATCACCTCCTGACGCGCCGGTTGCACTCGATATAGTACCTGCATCTGTATTGTAGTTGATATAATTACTCGCTGTGCTAATCGATCCACCACCGAGCTGTCCATAGGTGGTAACCTTAGCTTGCGCAGAATACACCGTTACGCCGTTGCTGGTCACAGCCAACCGGTAAAGCACGTCCTGTTGTGCAGTTGGCGAAGTTGCATCCGGCGTGTATAGGTTAGTCGTCGCACCAGCAATATTTTGCCAGTTGCTACCGTCATAATACTGCCATTGATAGCTGTAGTTACCATCACCTCCGGTAACCGTTACACATTTAATATTCCCTGGTTGGGTACCATAATTAACGGTTTGCTGCGCCGGAAAGGCACCACTCACATGGATCACACCATAGGTTGTTACGAACACAGCACCGCTGTTTACGGCAGTACCTGCGCTCGATACAACAACCCGGTAATACGTTGTTTGTTGCCCGTCGCCCAATGGCCCCTCAACAGTAAAGCTGTTGTTAGTTGCACCGGAGATATTATTCCAATTACTCTGGTCAGCAGAACTCTGCCACTGGTAACTATAAGAGCCATCACCGCCCGTGGGAGATCCTACCGATAGCGCTGTACCTGTAGCGCCAGGGTTTACATACTGGCTGGCTGGTGTAACACTACCAACAGACAGCGCCGGGTAAATATTGACAACAGCGACGTTCGTCGTATAGGCGACATAACCGCCGCTGGATACTTTACGCCGGTAATAAGTAACAGCCGACACGCTACCTGGATCACAGTTTTTATCGGTGCTGCCACTTATGTCTGTCCACGGTCCACTGGAAGCACTGGACTTCTGCCACTGATAGGTAAAAGAGCCACTACCACCCGACGCTGATGCTGCTATAATAGTACCCGCGTTTGAACCGGACACAACAGACTGACTGGTGGTGGATATATAGCCACCGTCAAGGCTGCCTACATTAACCGATAGTGAGGCAAGTACCGATCCGGTACCACTGAGCGCATTAACCGTACCTGTGCCGGTCGAAGTCCATTGCACATTTACACTAAGTTCATCCTGTGATATAATTGTACCGCCGGTTGCAGTCCATGACGCGACAGCTTGCGTGCAATTGGATTTACTATAACTATAGGTGAGGCCAAAAGATGGCGCTGTTTCTCCGACAACCTGGCAAAGCGCCATTCCTTTTGGGGTAGCGTTGGTCGTCAACTGTCCACCTAATAAACAAAGTAGAAACAGGGTTAAGGTGATAATTCTTTTATACATAGTTGTATGATCAATAATCATGGAATAGGGTTTATT
>JAFKHH010000041.1 GCA_017306865.1 Filimonas sp. | reverse complement strand
ATATTAGTGACTCTAGTGATACCATTACATGTAACACTTCTGCGGAAATAAGTTGTATCAATCAAACTATCCGTTCCGGTATAGTTAGCCGCATTAGCGCCTTGCAGATCTACCCAGCTAATTTTATCCCGCGATCTTTGCCACTGGTAGGTATAATTACCATCTCCACCCGTTGGACTATTCAGGTTAATAATTGCGCCACAGGTCGTATTGTAGTTGATATAGCGATAGGTATTCGTCACTACAACCCTGATGGAACCCGGGTTAAAATCCGCATACACTTTTACCTTGAAAACATTACTGGTTACATTGGTGCCATTATTGGTTGCTATTACCCTGTAATAAGTAGTAACCGTGAGATTACCCGGTGTGTAACTTAACCCTGTGACCCCACTCAAGTTTGTCCAGGTCGTACCATTGGTAGATGACTGCCACTGGTAAGTGATTGTTCCGTTACCGCCGCTGGCTGGAGATACAGGGATTGTACCAGGACTGGTGTTGTAATTGATCACTACACTATCCTGCGTAAAGGCAAGCGGCTGTAACTGCGGGTACACAGCTACTTTAACACTGCTGCTATAAACAGACACTCCGTTGCTCGTGATAATGGCGCGGTACCAGGTTGTTGTATCGAGTACGCCCGGATCGAAGCCGTACCCTGCGGCACCATTAATGTTTGTCCAGGTAATGTTATCTAAGGAAGACTGCCAAAGGCATACATAAGTACCGTCTCCACCCGTAGGAACATCAGACATTAACGTAGCCGCCTTAGTATGATAATAGATCGACTGTGTAGCAGGATTAATAGCACCAGCTTGCAATTGCGGATAAACAGCTACAGAGACTGCATTACTCGCAACAGAAATACCATTGCTGGTGTATGTCAACCGGTAGTTAGTAGAGCTGGTTAAATTCCCGGGTGTATATGTCAATCCCGTTGCACCAGCTATATCTATCCATGCACTACCGCTTTGGTACTGCCACTGGTAACTATAACTTCCATTGCCGCCGCTGGCAGCACTACCAGTTAGTGTAGCAGGGGAAGTATTAAAATTAATCGCTTGTGTTGTCGGTGTTATTGAACCTGCCGTTAAAAGCGGGTACACCTGGATATAAGCGGCACTGCTAGAAGCAGTCACGCCATTACTTGTTACCTGTACGCGGTAATAAGTCGAAGCCGTCAGCACACCTGAACTTAGCGACGCCCCTGTAGCTCCGTTGACATCATTCCAGGTAGTACCGTCCGTTGAAGATGCCCATTGATAGCTATATGTACCACTGCCACCTGTCGGTGATATATTGATCGTTGGCGCTGCATCACCGTAGTTGATGGATGCAGATACAGGTGTAATACTGCCTGTTTTCAATTCAGGGTAAACAGTAATTAAATAGCCGGAAGTATAAACGGTAACACCATTACTTGATACTGATACACGATACGTATTGTTTGCTAACAGTGCCGCAGGCGTATAAGTTCCGCCTGTTGCGCCAGCTACATCAAGCCAGTTCGTGCCATCCGTATATTGCCACTGGTAAGTATAGATCCCATTACCTCCTGTCACACCGTTCAGGCTCAATACCCCTGGGCTGGTGTTGTAATTAATCGTAGATGTTCCACTGATAGCACCAGCTTGCAAAACTGCATAAACATTAATAGTGATGGTATTACTTTCTGCTGTCTGACTTGCACAAGTGACCTTTCTTTTATAGTAGGTTGTCGCAGTCAACACACCAGGGCTATAGGTTGCACTCGTTGCACCGCTAACTGCCTGCCAATTGGTATTATCTGAAGAAGTATACCACTGGTATGCATAGTTACCATCACCTCCTGATGCGCCTGTTGCACTCGATATAGTACCAGCATCAGTATTGTAGTTAATATAATTGTTAGCAATGCTGATCGTACCGCCACCGAGCTGTCCATAGGTGGTGACCTTAGCTTGCGCAGAATACACCGTTACGCCGTTGCTGGTCACAGCCAACCGGTAAAGTACGTCCTGCTGCGCTGTTGGCGAAGTGGCATCTGGTGTATAGATGTTAGTCGTCGCACCTGCAATATTTTGCCAATTACTGCCGTCGTAATACTGCCATTGATAGCTGTAGCTACCATCACCTCCTGTAACGGTTATACATTTAATATTCCCTGGTTGCGTACCATAATTCACGGTTTGTTGTGCCGGAAAAGCCTCGCTCACATGGATCACACCATAGGTTGTTACGAACACAGCACCGCTGTTTACGGAAGTACCTGCGCTCGATACAACAACCCGGTAATACGTTGTTTGTTGCCCGTCGCTTAATGGCCCCTCAACAGTAAAGCTGTTGTTAGTTGCACCGGAGATATTATTCCAATTGCTCTGGTCTGCAGAACTCTGCCACTGGTAACCATAAGAGCCATCACCTCCCGTGGGAGATCCTACCGATAGCGCTGTACCTGTGGCGCCTGGATTTAAATACTGGCTGGCTGGTGTAACACTGCCAACAGACAGTGCCGGATAAATATTGACAACAGCGACGTTCGTTGTATAGGCGATATATCCGCCACTGGATACTTTGCGTCGGTAATAAGTAACAGCCGACACGCTACCGGGATCACAGTTTTTATCGGTGCTGCCACTTATGTCCGTCCACGGTCCACTGGAAGCACTGGACTTTTGCCACTGATAGGTAAAAGAGCCATTACCACCCGACGCTGATGCTGCTATAATAGTGCCTGCATTTGAACCGGACACAACAGACTGACTGGTGGTGGATATATAGCCACCGTCAAGGCTGCCTACATTAACCGATAGTGAGGCAAGTACCGATCCGGTACCACTGAGCGCATTAACCGTTCCTGTACCGGTCGAAGTCCATTGTACATTTACACTGAGTTCATCTTGTGATATAATGGTACCACCGGTTGCTGTCCATGACGCCACAGCTTGCGTACAATTGGATTTAGAATAGCTATATGTGAGGCCAAAAGAGGGTGCCGTTTCTCCGACAACCTGGCAAAGCGCCATTCCTTTTGGGGTAGCGTTGGTCGTCAACTGTCCACCTAATAAACAAAGTAGAAACAGGGTTAAGGTGATAATTCTTTTATACATAGTTGTATGATCAATAATCATGGAATAGGGTTTATT
>JAFKHH010000032.1 GCA_017306865.1 Filimonas sp. | reverse complement strand
CTATTCAATTTAGGTGTTGGATTCACCGTCACTTTTACTTCCTCTGTAACTGGAGCTGTACAACCGTTGGCGGATAATGTATATACGTATGTTACTATTTGTGGTGTAGTACCTGCGTTATGCAATGTTTCAGCAATACCACCTGTGCCGCTGCCTGTGGATGGTGTAATATCAGTTACAGCAGCGCGCGTCCAGCTATAGGTTGTACCAGTCGTTGCGCTTGTTGGTGTATAATTTACCGTTCCGTCATTGCAAATAGCTGCAATGGTCAATGAACTATTCAACTTAGGCGTTGGGTTCACCGTCACTTTTACTTCTTCTGTGCCAGGTGCTGTACAGCCGTTTGCAGATAATGTATATACGTATGTTACTATTTGTGGTGCTGCGCCTGCGTTGTGTAATGTTTCTGTAATACCACTTGTACCGCTGCCTGTGGATGGTGTAATATCTGTTACAGCAGCACGCGTCCAACTATAGGTTGTACCTGTAGTTGCACTTGTTGGTGTATAATTAACTGTACCATCGTTACAAATAGCGGTAATAGTTAATGCGCTATTCAGTTTAGGTGTTGGTTTAACAACTACAGTTACTGTCTCCGTCGCAGGAGCAGTACAGCCATTAGCTGATAATGTATATGTGTACGTAACAGTAATTGGATCATTGCTATCGTTATGCAGCATCTCACTTATTGCACCTGTACCTGTTCCTGTTGCAGGCGTAATATGGTTAACTGCTGCACGTATCCAGGCATAAGTTGTACCGGATGTCTGGCTTGCAGGTGTATAGTTAACTGTTCCATCATTACAAATATCTGTTGCGGTTGAGGCACTACTTAATTTAGGTGTAGGTTTAACAACTACAGTTATTGTCTCCGTCGCAGGAGCTGTACAACCATTAGCTGATAAAGTATAAACATAAGTAACTGTTACCGGATCGGAGCTATCATTATGTAATGTTTCATTTATGCCTCCGGTGCCACTACCTGTTGCAGGTGTAATATGTCCGGTTGCTGCGCGTGTCCATGTGTAAGTTGTACCCGATGTCTGGCTCGACGGTGTATAGTTGACTGTACCATCATTACAAATATCTGTTGCGGTTGAAGCACTACTTAATTTAGGTGTTGGTTTAACAACTACAGTTATTGTCTCCGTCGCAGGAGCTGTACAACCATTAGCTGATAAAGTATAAACATAAGTAACTGTTACCGGATCGGAGCTATCATTATGTAATGTTTCATTTATGCTTCCGGTGCCACTACCTGTTGCAGGTGTAATATGTCCGGTTGCAGCGCGTGCCCATGTATAAGTTGTACCCGATGTCTGGCTTACAGGTGTATAGTTGACTGTGCCATCATTACAAATATCTGTTGCGGTTGAGGCACTACTTAATTTAGGTGTTGGTTTCACTTCGACTGTTACTGTCTCCGTCGTTGGAGCTGTACAACCGTTAGCTGATAAAGTATAAACGTAAGTAACTGTTATCGGATCGGGCGTACTGTTGTGTAACGTCTCGTTAATATTGCCTGTACCGCTATTAGTTGCAGGAGTAATCCCTGTTACTAATGCACGGCTCCAGCTATATGTTGTACCAGCAGTGGCGCTTGTTGCGGTGTAGCTTATCGTTCCATCATTACATATTGCTGCTGCGGTTAATGGGCTACTCAATTTAGGTGTAGGTTTAACAACTACAGTTACTGTCTCTGTCACAGGGGCTGTACAACCGTTAGCTGATAAGGTATAAACGTAAGTAACTGTTATCGGATCGGATGTTGCATTGTGTAGTGTTTCGTTAACATTGCCAGTGCCGCTGCCTGTTGCAGGCGTAATACCTATTACAGATGCACGTGTCCAACTATAGGTTGTGCCGGCTGTAGCACTTGAAGGTGCATAGCTTACTGTTCCATCATTACATATCGCTGTTGCTGTTACTGAGCTACTTAATTTAGGAGTAGGTTTAACAACTACGGTTACGGCTTCCGTTGTAGGGGCTGTACAACCGTTAGCTGATAAGGTATAAACGTAAGTAACTGTTATCGGATCGGATGTTGCATTGTGTAGTGTTTCGCTAATATTACCAGTGCCGCTGCCTGTTGCAGGTGTTATACCTGTTACAGATGCACGTGTCCAACTATAGGTTGTGCCAGCAGTTGCACTTGTTGGCGTATAACTAACCGCACCGTCATTACAGATGTCTGTTGCGGTTGAAGCACTGCTTAATTTAGGTGTTGGCTTAACTACTACCGTTACAATCTCCGTCGCAGGGGCTGTACAACTATTTGCAGATAAGCTATAAACATAAGATACTGTTATCGGATCGGTTGTTGCGTTGTGTAGTGTTTCGTTAATGTTGCCTGTTCCGTTGTTTGTAGTTGGTGTAATGCCGCTTACTGCCGCACGAGTCCAGGAGAACGAAGTCCCAGTTGTTGCACTTGTTGGCGTATAACTAACCGTACCGTCATTACAAATATCCGTTGCAGTTAATACGCTGCTCAACTTAGGTGTTGGTTTAACAACTACAGTAACTATTTCAGTTGCAGGCGAAGTACAGCCATTGGCCGCTAAAGTATATACATATGTAACAGTTACAGGATCGGATGTCCCGTTATGCAATGTCTCGTTAATATTACCATTACCATTGCCGGTAGCAGGTGTTATACCGGTTACAGATGCACGTGTCCAGCTATAAGTAGCCCCAGACGTATTGCTCGTTGGCGTGTAATTTACTGTTCCATCGTTACAAATGGTTGTGGCTGTTGTGGCGCTACTCAGTTTTGGCGTTGGCTTCACTACAACTGTTACTGATTCAGTAGCAGGCGCAGTACAACCATTTGCTGCCAGTGTATATGTATATGTAACAGTAACCGGGCCTGGTGTATTATTATGTAAAGTCTCATTAATATTACCAGTGCCGCTGCTTGTTGCCGGGGTTATTCCTGTAATTGCTGCACGTGTCCAGTTGTAAGTTGTGCCTGATGTTGCACTTGTTGGTGAATAACTTACTGTACCGTCATTACAGATATCTGTTGCGGTTAATGGACTGCTGAGTTTAGGTGTAGGTTTAACATTCACTTTCACTTCTTCCGTTGTACTATTCGTACAGCCATTAGCGCTTAGTGTGTACAGGTAAGAAACTGTAGTTATATCACTATTATCGCTATGCAATGTTTCATTAATATTTCCTGTGCCACTACCTGTTGCAGGTGTTATGCCGGTTACAGCCGCACGTGTCCAGCTAAAGGTTGTACCAGCCGTAGCGCTTGAAGGTGCATAATGTACTGTACCATCGTTACAGATATCAACGGCTGTTAACGGACTATTTAATTTAGGGCTTGGTTTAACAACTACCGTTATTGATTCTGTTGTTGGTGCTGCACAACCATTTGCCGATAACGTATACACATATGTAACAGTGATCGGATCAGTGGTTCCATTATGCAAAGTCTCGTTGATATTTCCTGTGCCGCTACCTGTTGCAGGTGTTATACCTGTTACAGATGCACGTGTCCAGTTGTAAGTAGTCCCAGTTGTATTGCTTGTTGGCGTATAGCTCACTGTTCCATCATTACAGATAGCGGCGACCGTAGCAGCGCTATTTAGTTTTGGCGTTGGGTTCACAACAACAGTTACAGATTCAGTTGTTGGTGCAGCGCAACCATTAGCAGACAAGGCATATACATACGTAACAGTTACAGGATCTGATGAAGCGTTGTGCAATGTTTCATTAATATTGCCGTTTCCGCTTCCGGTTGCCGGAGTAATGCCGGCTACTACTGCACGAGTCCAGGAGAATGAAGTTCCTGTAGTTGCACTTGTTGGTGTATAACTAACCGTACCGTCGTTACAAATATTTGTTGCTGTTAGCGGGCTATTCAGTTTTGGTGTTGGATTAACGTTGACTGTTACAGCCTCGGTCGGACTGTTTGTGCAACCATTTGCACTTAATGTGTACAAATAAGTTACGGTTGTTACTGCACTATTATCACTGTGCAATGTTTCATTTATACTACCATTACCATTTGCTGTAGCAGGTGAAATACCGCTTACTGCTGCACGTGACCAGCTATAGGTAACACCTGTGGTTGTGCTGGCCGGCGTATAGGCAAATACCTGGTCGTTACAAATAGTACTAGTCGCAGGTATATTATTTAAGACCGGCTTTGGATTAACCGTTACAATGAAACTATCTGCCGGATTATACACGCATCCATTTACACTAATGGAATACACATACTTAACATCGACAGGTGTGGACAAGGTATTAGTTAAGGTTTCATTGATCCCGTTTGATCCGGAAGCGGCAGTATTGCTGATACCATTTACCGCAGCACGTACCCATGTGTATGTAGCACCTGGTGTAGAGCTTGATGGTGCATAGGTAAATGTAGAATTGCTACATATAATTGCAGGGTTTGGCACATTTGTTAACCTAGGTGTCGGGTTAACAGTAACGCTTACTGTATCGCCTGCATTATTACTACAACCGTTTGCTGCAAATGTGTATGCGTATTTTACAACAACCGGAACTGCCAGGGTATTTGTTAATACTTCACTAATAGCACCATTACCGCTAGTCGCAGGGTTGCTAATACCCGGCACTGCTGCCCGGGTCCATGAGTATGAAACCCCACTGGCTGAACTTGCCGGCGTATAATTAAATGTTCCATTATTACAAATGGTTGCAGATGCCGGCACATTGTTAAGCGCAGGAGTAGGATTAACCGTTACTGTTACATCCTGCACATTTGCAGCACAACCATTCGCTACCATAGATACTTTATAGGTAACTACAATAGGGGATGTTGTTGTGTTTATCAATGTTTCATTGATCACAGCTCCGCTCTGATTAACTACAGCAGCATTACTAATGCCGGTTACAGCAGCACGTGACCAACTAAATACCACGCCTGTCGTAGCACTCGTAGCTGTATATGAAAATGCTGTTTTACTACATATAGCTGCCGGGGTTTGCGTACTGGTTAATACCGGTGCAGGATTTATAATAATCCTAAAGGTATCCAGTGTACCCGTACATCCATTTAGAGATGGGGTAATGAATACAGAATCAATAATAGGGTTAATATCTGTACTTATAGCAGTAAATGAAGGGATAGTATAGTTTGGTGTACCAGTCTGAGATCCGTTTGCCAATCCTATGTCTGTGCGTGTATTTACCCATGTATAAGTAGCTCCACTAATATTTCCTGTCAGCAAAATATTGCCTGTTGGTTTACCGCTACATATAGTTATGTCTGGAGGTGTGGTTACTTTAGGCGTTGGCTTAACAGTAATGGTAAATGTTTTTGCAGTTCCGGCACATGTTCCCTGGGGAGTAACAGTAATGGTTGCGGTAACAGTAGCGGTTGTATTGTTTATAGCTGTAAATGCTGGGATATTTCCAGAACCAGAAGCAGCTAAGCCAATAGATACCGTATTATTTGTCCAGGTAAAATTTGTGCCGGCTACGTTACCAGTAAAAGATAGCAGTGAGGTAGCGTCTCCATTACATAAAATAATATTACCAGGTACGGTAACATCAGCAGTAGGGTTTACAGTTATATTGAACTGTCCTGGCGTACCATTACAACCATTTAAAGATGGCGTAACGGTAACAGCATTCGTAATCGGACTACCTGATGTATTTATACCATTAAAAGCATTAATTGTATAGTTTATAGGAGTACCAGCCTGGCTGCCATTACTTAACCCAATTTCAGGATGATCGCCATTCCATGTATAAACTGTTCCACTAAGCGTTCCGTAGAATACAATATAGCCTGATGGTTTTCCATTACAGATCGTCAGGTCTGAAGGTGCCGTCACTTTAGGAGTTGGCTTTATCGTGATTGTAAATACTTTGGCTACTCCCACACAACCAGCCAGTGATGGCGTTACGGTAATGGAGGCGGTAATATTTGAACTAGTGTTGTTAACAGCAGTAAATGCTGGAATACTGCCTGTACCGGAAGCGGCCAACCCAATAGAAGCATTGTTGTTTGACCAACTATAAATAGTATTGGCAACATTGCCGTTAAAAGAAAACAAGGGTGTTGTTTCGCCACTACACAATGTTACGTTAGCCGGCACTGTAACATCAGGTGTAGGATTCACTGTTATTGCAATCGTATCAAGAACGCCATTACATCCATTCAGGCTTGGCGTAATAAACATTGAATCTACTAAAGGGGTATAAGCAGTGTTGATCGCGTTGAATGAAGGTATGGTATAATTAGGCGTGCCAACCTTCGCACTATTAGCAAGCCCTATTTCCGGGTGCGTACCAATCCATGTATAAGTAGCTCCATTAATATTTCCCGTTAGTGTAATATTCCCTGTTGCTTTTCCATTACAAACTGTTATATCTGCAGGTGCAACTACTTTTGGGGTTGGCTTAACTGTTATTGTAACTGTTTTTGCTGTACCCACACAACCTGACTGTGTTGGTGTAACAGTAATTGTTGCAGTTACATTTGTAGTGCCATTATTAGATACTACAAAAGGAGCAATATCCCCTACTCCACTTCCTGCTAGTCCAATTGATGTCGTGTTGTTAGTCCAATTCAACGTAGCGGGTGTAACAGTGCTGGTAAAAGATAACCCTGGCATTGTTTCCTGGTTACATAATGTCTGGTTAGCGGAAACTGTAGCGACTGGTGTCGGATTTACAGTTATCACTACAGTATCCCGTACACCTGTACAACCGTTCAATGTAGGTGTCACAAAGATTGAATCTACAATTGGCGTATTCCCAGTGTTTATTGCATTGAAAGAATTTACCGTATAAGTTACAGGAGTACCTGCTTTACTATTATCTGCGAGCCCTATTTCCGGGTGTGTACTTACCCACGTATAAACAGTCCCACTCACTGTCCCATAAAACACAATATAGCCTGTAGGTTTTCCATTACACACTGTTACATCTGCAGATCCGGTCACCGTTGGTATCGGCTTCACTGTAACCGTAACTGTCTTCTGCGCACCGCTACAGCCATTCAATGTTGGCGTTACTTTTATGTTAGATACAATACTGCTCGTTCCTGTATTTGTTGTTACAAAAGACGGTATGTCGCCACTGCCATTTACTACAGTAATGCCTGTAGCTGTATTATCATTCGTCCATGTATATGATGCGCCGGGCGTGTCTCCCGTAATACTTATAGGATCTGTACTTTCCCCTGCACACTTAACCTGATTCGTTAAGGTTGACGTTATTGACGGCGTCGGGTTCATCGTAACTGTTACGGACTGTATGTCTGAGTAACATAACGTAGACCTATCCTGTATTTTGATATAGTAAGTACCACCTACAGTAACATTTGACGGATTCGATAATGTTGTTGTTCCGGCGGCATTGGTATAATAAAAATAATTCAGGTTAGAATTCGGAATACTCCATGTAGTAACGGCCGAAGCTGTCAGGTTAACTGATGTTCCAGAACACACAGCAGCCGGATTGGTTATAATTAATATTGGCCTGGTGTTAACTGTTACTGTAGTTGTTTGTGATGTTGTTTTACATCCAGTTGTTACAACGAGGGTAAACTGCGTATTATTATATGTTGCGGCAGTTGCATTCGGAATAGATATCGATTTCATATCTACACCGCTTTTTGTGTAACCATTTGGTCCGGTCCAGGTGTACAATGCCGGAGACGGCGTGTTGCTAGACATGTTTGCCGTCAACGCAAGTGTAGTACCATCACAGATCGTATTGCCTGAAATGGAGTTAATACCCGGTGTAGTGTTATCTGTTGTAATAATTAAATAAGTAGTAGCTGATGCAGATGTACATCCACTACTTGCAGATTTTACCGTAACAGTATATAATCCGGCATCCAGGTTCTGCTTGGCATTATTGATCACAGGATCTTGTAAGCTGGATGTAAATCCATTCGGGCCTGTCCATGTAAAGATTGCATCACCTGCAGGTAGATTTGTAACGGCGTGTAACTTAGCCGTATTGTTGTTTCCACAATAGGCACCTTCATTCGATGCAGCAATAGTTGGCTGTGTACTGATCGTTACGTTTGCTGTTTTACTATCGCTACAGCCTGTTGCTGTAGAAGTGATCAATACAGAATACGTACCACTCATTGCAGTAGTAGCATTCGTGATCGTTGGATTTTGGAGTGTAGAGCTAAAACCATTCGGGCCCGTCCATGAGTATGTTACCGGAGACGATGTACTCGAAGAAGTTAAGTTAATCGTAGCGCCTTCACAAAATACACCTGCACCCGGCCCTGTTATTACAGGGATCGCTGTATTCTTCACATCTACAAAAACAGTATTAGATGTAGAGCAGCCGTTTGTAGTAACCGTTAGTGTGTATGTTCCTTTATGTGCATTTGTTACAGGGTCTATTATCGGCGACTGTTGTGTACTGGTAAAGTTACTTCCCGCAGGTCCCACCCAACTATAGGTAGCGCCTGTTACAGAGTTACCTGTAAGCGGCAGTGCCCCATTCAGACATACGGATGCAGGAGCAGTCGGTGTACTTACGGGGTAAGTATTCACCGTAACGTCTATACTTTGCAAAGAATAGAAACATCCTTGTTTAAACACCTGGCAGTTATACGTACCAGATGCTGCCGTTGTTACGTTTGGTATGGTAGGATTTTGTATTGAGCTGATAAAACCATTCGGCCCATCCCAGTTAAAACTTAAATCACCCGGATCATTTACCGGGTTACATTTTAGCAGCAACGTACTGCCTACACACAAAGGAGTATTAGCAGATATAACAGGATCATAAGAAGCATAATCGGAGAAATAGCCATAGCCGCAACCCGATCCTGTACCAAACAATGCGCCTACGTGAAACTTATCTATGCTATTTTGAATAAGTGCATTGCCATTTGTAGCAAGCACACTCGTAATATCCAGCTTAGCGTAAGACCAGTCCGGCGCACCAGGCATTACGGTAAAGTCACTTGCCTTTATTACAGTAGAAGAACCATTAAAGGTAAATCCGCTAACTGCATTCGTATGCGCTAACACAAATATTTTGAAATAGTCTGTACCGGCAGGCCGCGTCAACCCTACTGTTGTAGAGCCTGTACAGCCAATCTGAGGTACTACCGCAGAGCCTAATTCGCAACCTGTACCTGTAATGTGCAATACAGATATAGGCTTGTTAGACTTAATGTAAATAGGCGAATTTGCAAACTGGTATTGAAAAAACTGCCCTTTGTTAAGGGTTTGGGTTGAGACTAAGTTTCCGTTCTGTAATACATTCACCACTGTACCATCCTGCACGGCAAGGATGGAAGCCTGGTCAGTACCACCATTATTCAAATCTCCATTTACTACTATATATTCCAGCCCAAGCATAGGTATTGGTACTATCTGGTCCCCCATCAAATCATAGCAAGAACTCTGGCCAGCGGAGTCGTCTTTGTAGGTAATCGCTATAGGCTTGTTGGATGTAACCGTACTACCCGTAAGGTGCTGCGTAGCTAAAGGCGAAACTGCCTGCGCCGAATACGTTTGTCCTCTATTTAATGTGATGGTATAAGGAATGCCCGCCAAATGTCCGACGACATCCTTCGTAGGCGCGATGGTAATTTTTGTATTATCCTGGGTGGCTACAATGTCAAATGAGTTATATGGTTGTGGATTATATCTTCCCGGCGCACCATTATTCATTGTGTTTTGTCCGGGTACAATAAAATTGGTGCCTAAGGCATTATGCCCTTTCAGTGCAAATATTTCCGGGTTATTGCCAGAAGATTCATCGTAGTAGGCTAGTATCTTTTCGCTGGAAGTAACCAATAACCCATAGTTCAAAATGGTATTAGGGGGCTTATTCTCCAGTATCTCCTTATATGGTCCAATGGGGAAACTGTAAATACTGTTTGCAGCAATGGTCTGTGTTATCGGGGTAAAAGCCGGGTTAGCAGGACAAGAAATGGTAACTGTAGCAGGAACATTAAGTGTAGTAACCCTGACGAACAGCGGGGAGTCTACGTGCCCACGTGTTACCTCAGGCGCAGCAAACCAAAATTCCTTATCGGTTTGGGCTGAAACATTAATACAGAACAAGAAGGATAGGAGAAATAGTAAAACTACTCTCATTTGGATTTTGGATTTTTTCTAAGGATTATTGGATGGATCTTAACACGCCGAAGATAGAAACGGAATGAGGAAGATGCAAACTTTCCCCATATGAATTTTCCCCATTTTGTTCAAAAATCTATTGATGTAATAACATAAAAGGGCAACTCTTGCGAATTGCCCCTTTTTCTGTTAGTTTTTATCAATTTATTGTTACACCATCTCTTCTTTTGTCAGATGGATTTTTGTCATTTGCAGGTAATGATTCTGTAGCTGATGTACATAATGTACATTGGGATGTACGCGCTTGTCCTCCCTGTACCAGATGTCCATAGATGAAAAATCACCCTTTTTAGGGATCAGAATACGGAAAGAACCTTTCTTGTATTTTACAGAACCGTCGCCCTGTTCTTCGCTTGTAAACTGTAACCATTTCAGCGCTTCATCATCCAGGGTTATCGGATACAAATGTTCTTCTTCATACCAAAACTCCTGTACCTCTGTTTCTACACAAACCTGTTTGTTAGGTGCATTTAAGTCTACTACTTCGCCCATGCATTGCTGGCCCTCGAATTCGGCCATTACAAAATCGCCGATTTGAAGTTCATTGAATTTTATCATATGGCATTTGTTTTTGCTTTAGTAATATACTAAAACATTTTCATGTCAATATGCATCCTTTCTATTAATTTTTTGTTGCATTCCTCTCTGCCGTCCGATTTATCGGACGGCAATGAAGAGCGCTTATTTTTTTGTCCGTTCGATAAATCGAACGGCAATGAAAGGCTTGATTCACCAACAGCCCCATTCACGACTCCCGATTCACGATTCACGACGGAAACACCAACTGCAACTTCGCCAGCTTATCATTTATATACATGATTTCCTCATGCTTCAGGTCTATGTTAGCGGCTTTTGCGTTTTGTACAGCCTGTTCTGCATTCCTCGCTCCTACCAGCGCTATGTCTATTGCAGGTTGGCGAATAGTCCATGCAATGACCAACTGACCTACAGATGCATTTTTGCTCTCTGCCAGCGGGCGTATTTCTTCCAGGAAATTATTAATGCGTACAATATTTTCATCTGTATAAAAACGATTACCATCACGTGTATCGCCTTCACCAAATTTATGCCCCGGTTTTATTTTACCAGTAAGTAAGCCACGTTGCAATGGGCTGTATGCAATCACAGATTTTTTCGTTTCCAAACAGTACGGCACTACATTCTTTTCTATATCGCGCAATACCATACTATAAGACACCTGGTTAGAAGCCAATGGCAGCACCGTTTCCGCACGTTTCATTTGTTCTACTGTATAATTGCAAACACCTGCCGTACGTATTTTCCCCTGCTGTTGCAGTTGCAACACCGCCTCCATTGTTTCCTCTATTGGCGTTGTACTATCCGACCAGTGTATCTGGTACAAGTCTATATAATCTGTGCGCAAGCGTTTCAAACTTTGCTCGCATTCGTAAATAATGCTTTCTTTACCAGCATACCTGTACACCTCTATCGGGTTGCCATCATTGTCCTGGCTATTGAAATAAAACTCCCCCTTCTTCAAATCCCAGCGCAAACCATACTTGGTGAATATTTGTATTTTATCGCGTTGTAAATGCGTAAGTGCCTCCCCTATTATTTCTTCACTCAATCCCTGCCCGTACACCGGCGCTGTGTCTATAGATGTAACACCATGCTCTACCGAAGCCAATATTGCGTCCAGCGCATCTTTACGCTCAGCCCCGCCCCACATCCATCCACCTATTGCCCATGCACCAAACGTAATAGCAGTGCCCTTTACATCCGATTGTCCTATTTGCCTGTATTCCATAAGTAATGTTGATTTTGTTAAAGGTATGATGGATTTGAGATTTGATATTTAAAATTTGAGATTGATATGATGCAAAGGCTACGAAGAATTGCCACAGAAACACGGAAGGGCTTCAAAGAGTCGCATAGCGGCTCCTTATGTGACCTATGTCCTCTTGAATGAATTAATCTTTACTATTATTTAATAGTTCTCAATTTATCCTATGCTCCTATGTGGTAAAAAACTACAACATCCATTTCAAATCTTAAATATCAAATCTCCAATCATTCTAAATTTCCCTCATCCTCGGTATCATTTCCTGCAATAGCCATGTGCTGTAATACACTTCTGTGTAATCAGTCACTTCGTTCATTTTCAGGTGTAGCAGTTTTACAATCGCGTCTTGAAACGCAGAGAGTGTTTCGGCGGGAGATGACGTAGCAATCTCGATCACAATTTTGTCTTTTGTGATGTCTACCATAGCATGGAGTTTTTCTTGCCTTAGCCCCAACTCGGCGGTTATGTATAAAAAATTAGCGTGGGACATTTAGCTACGGTAACTCAGGTACTGGCATACCCTTCCACAATAGTCTAAAGCCCACGCATAACGTAGGCGTTCAGCTATGTTTTTGTGGAAAGATTCTTGCCAGTTTCGAGTACCAAAAAACAGCTAACGCTAATGATATGTTACGTAGTTAAGTTCTTTATATGTTCATGTGTTTATTCATATTCGTTAAGTGTGCAAAGTAATAATTTTTTTCCCAAGCTGAAGTAATCCTACTCATCGTTCCTTGCGTCGCACACTTCATCTGTAGTAACGTTATTCAACTTTGTTCTATTGTGCAGCTTATAACAATCATCCCAGTCTCCCGACTGGGATGCCAAGGCTGTTCGTCTCCGACGAATATTTCGACGGAGTCGAAAACCCACCACATCCTGGTCAGAGACCTACTGCGTACCCACATCTTTTACCACCAGGTTGCATACCTACGGCATGCAAGAGAACCCGATAAAATATATACTACCAATATCCGATCCCTACGGGATCATAACCCGATTCCATAAAAGTCTTTGTATCTGAAACGCAGATCCCGTAGGGCAATGTCATTAAGTTAAGCAGACTTAAAAATGAATACGTCAGAGTGGACCACTTTTTAAGTGCAACTATCACTGGAAAAATATGCTTTTTGAAAGTGGTCCACTCTTAACTTAATGACATTGCCCGTAGGGATCAAACATCGGTAGCTTCCCAAATACATAGGCTTTAGCATGCCGTAGGTATGCAACCTATGCTGTCGCTCCTCCGGAGCTCTGTTGAATTAATGGCTATATGCTACCGTTCTGACGAGCCTCCGGCTCTTCGCCCTGGTTCGTGTCCTCACGAACCAGCGTTGCTGTTCGACATGTTAGCGATTGATTGATGATATATATTCCTTCTTCGCCTTTACTGGCGCAGGGCTCCCGCCCTGTGCTTATTTGTTACTAAGCCCTGAAGAAAAGAAGATTTGTATAATGTACAACAGTAGTAATATGTAGGCACAGGGCGGGAGCCCTGCGCCAGATTGATGGATGATATATATTCCTCTGCACAAGTGTGCGACGCAACAGACGATGATAGTAGTACTACTGCCCGGCTCAAAATAAAATATTCCATGTCTTCAGACATGGAATATTCAACAATAAAACTATTTATCCATTCAACAATTAATTCATTTACTCCGCCCAGCTCATGGTATAGTTGTCATTTTCTATCCCCAATGCGTCTACGGTTAATTGCAGTGGATGAAACGTATCTACCATTACGGCAAGTTCCTTTGTTTCTTTTGCACCGAGGCTCTTCTGTACTGCACCCGGATGCGGGCCGTGTGGTATGCCGCCGGGGTGCAGCGTGATCATGCCGCGCGTAACATTTTTACGGCTCATAAAATCTCCATCTACATAATAGATCACTTCATCGCTATCTATATTGCTGTGGTTGTAAGGCGCAGGAATAGCTTGCGGATGATAGTCGAACAAGCGCGGCACAAAGCTACACACTACAAAGTTGTGCGCTTCAAATGTCTGATGCACCGGCGGCGGCTGATGTACACGACCCGTAATAGGTTCAAAATCGTGAATGCTAAAAACGTATGGATAGTTATAGCCATCCCAGCCAATCACATCAAACGGATGATAGCCGTAATGAATATGATACATGCGGCCTTTCTTTTTTGTCTTTATCACAAAGTCGCCTTTCTCCTCTATCGTAAGCAAATACTCTGGCGTACGTATGTCGCGCTCGCAATACGGCGAATGTTCCAATAGCTGCCCGTTCTTGCTTACATATCTTTTCGGATAATGAATAGCACTGAAGCTTTCTACAATGAAAAGGCGGTTTTTCTCATCATTGAAACGTATCTGGTAAATAGTGCCGCGAGGGATTACAATATAATCGCCATAGCCAAAAGTCAGTTCGCCATATTGTGTAAGCAGTTTGCCGCTTCCTTCATGCACAAAGATCATTTCATCCGCATCCGCATTTTTGTAGAAATAATCTTTCATACTTTTCTGCGGAGCAGCAAGCACAATATGGCAATCATTATTTACCAATACAGCTTTCCTACTGTCTAAAAAATCTTCTGTTGGTTTTACAGAAAACCCTTCGAAGCTGCGATGCTTCAGCATTTTTTCTTCTGCAATGACGGGCATTACATCATAAGGTTCTTCCGTGCGAATAATAACCGTAGGTGGGTTACAATGGTAGAGCAATGAATAATCGCTACTAAAACCTTCGGTACTAAACAATTGTTCTGCATATAAGTTACCATCCGGCTTGCGGAATTGTGTATGACGTTTGTGTGGTATCTGGCCTAGTTTATGATAGTGTGGCATAGAAGCAATTTGAGATTTGAAATCCGCTCCGTCAATCGTGAAACGTGAATCGTGAATGGAGCGTCTTATTCACGATTCACGTCTCACGATTGACGACATTTCTAATGTCATCAGGAGGAAAAAATATTTCCATTTCCTTTTATCAATCCAATATGTAAAGTTTCTAAAGAATGGCATAGTTTGCAATCGTTATTAAAAATAAGAAAGTTTTTTGGAAGCAATGACTAATCAAATGTTACAAACAGCGGGGCTGATCGTAGTAAGAAACAGGCAGTTATTATTGGCTTTCAGCAACAATAAACGGGCGTGGTATTTGCCCGGCGGTAAAGTGGATGCGGGCGAAACAGCCGTACAGGCGCTGATTCGTGAGATAGAGGAAGAACTGAATATTATACTGGCAGAGAAAGATTTGACGTTTTACTATCATATTTCCGCGCCTGCCTTTGGCGAATCTGGCTTACAAATGGAACAGGATTGCTTTCTCTATGACTTGAAGGCTGAACCCAAAGCCTCCAAAGAAATCGGTGGCCTGCAATATTTTGATGAAGCGACGTACCGGAAAGAGGAACATATAGTGCCTGGTGTGATAACTGCGTTTGAAAAACTACGAGTAGACGGATTGGTGGATTAAGATTTTTAACACATAGGAACATAGGAATACATAGGACACATAGAAGCTCTCTTTGCGTACTCTGCGTATCCTTTGCGCCCTTTGCGATACAATAACGCAGAGGCCCATTCACGATTCACGAAATTTATTTATGAAAAAGATCGGACTTATATCAGATACACACGATTACTTAGACGACGCTGTTTTCAAGCACTTTGAACAGTGCGACGAAATATGGCATGGTGGTGATTTTGGTACTGCTGCTATTGCAGACGCTTTGGAGGCTGTAAAACCGCTACGCGGTGTCTATGGCAACATTGATGGCTACGACATCCGTAGCCGCTTTCCGGAAGACCTGATTTTTACCTGTGAAGGCGTAAAAGTATTTATGCGTCACATTGGAGGTTATCCCGGCAAATATGCACCGGGCGTAAAGGACATTATTAAAAAAGAGAAACCGCAATTGTTTATCAGCGGGCATTCGCACATATTGAAAGTTATGTTCGATCCGGCATTCAATTGCCTGCACATGAACCCTGGCGCAGCCGGCAAACAAGGCTGGCACAAAGTGCGTACACTCATACGCTTTGTAATAGACGGCAGCGAGATAAAGAATTGTGAGGTGATAGAGCTGGGGAATAGGTGATAACGTGAAACGTGAGTCGGCAATCGTGAATTGTGCATTCTGTATAGCGCGCTTACATAATAAAAGGCAGGCATTTAATAAAAATGCCTGCCTTTTATATTCACGATTATCGTTTGACGATTCGCGATTGTATCCCTTACTTTTCCTACATTCCCGGTAACAATGGTCTGCTACCTAGTGCCTCGCGGAAAGGCCAAGGAATTGTTGCTAATATGATAATAAGCGCTAGTAAGAATAACATAAACGGTGCGCCGTTGAAAGTATTGCTGTTTGCACTTTTCTTCACTTTGCTATAGCCGATCGTGATCAACGCTACAGCTACGAGCATACCTACCGGATGCTCTACCCAGTAGAAACGGAAGAAAGCATTTTTCATCAGGGACTCGCCAGCAGGCAGGCTCGCGTTCAGAATGCCGAAACGACCCGCAAATAACTGGTATATACCGATCAATAAGTTAAGGTGCGTGGAAATCAACAGGAATAACGCAATTTTTCGATTGCCTTGTGTAAATGGCAGTTTGCTGCTTTTTGCTTTCCAGCTCTGAAATATGGCAACTAATAAGAAGATAAGGATAAACCAACGAAGAACACTATGTAAGTGCAGGAGGCCTGTAACCATAAAAAATGAATTTGCTGGCAAAGTAAGTCAGAAAAAGCCATATTTCAAGCATGTACCCTACCTAATTAAGTTACAGCAGATATTCCATATCTGCCACTTCATGGGGCTTCTACGCCTTTAGATAGATATGGAATATCTTTTAACCATTTTAGTGTCTAAAATGAAATACGGAAATATTGAAACAATTATACATTTGCAACTATGAAAAAGAGCTATTTGTACTGGATTTTTATGGCTACTGCTGTGCTGGCTTATGCCTGTGGCAGCAAGGACAATAAGACTACCTCTGGAACTGCTGCCGGAAATAAACCTGAAAATGCCAAGCATATTGCTATAGTAGATGACCTGACAAAGAAATTGCAATTAAAACCAGACAGTGTAGGGTTGCGCTTGCAACTGGCTGCCGTACTGGATAGCGTAGGCGATTATAAAACAGCATTACAACACATAGATACACTGATCATGCGCGATAGCCTGAACTATGGCTTGTGGTTTCAGAAAGGGCAGGTTATGCAGGATGCCCGGGATACTTCCGGTGCTATTCTTATGTTTAAGCGCGCCATAAGAATTTATCCCTCTACAGATGCCTTGCTAAGCCTTGCCAACCTGTATGCGGAAACTAAAAACAAAGATGCAGTAGCTATTTGCGCCCGTATAAGGGATTTACAACAGGGGCGCGAAATGGATGCGCATTGCGCGTTTATTACCGGCGTATATTATGCACGTACCGGCGATGCAGCACAAGCACTTAAATACTTTGACGAATGTGTAGCGAACAATTATACATACATGGTTGCTTACATAGAAAAAGGATTGATCTATTTTGATCAGAAGAATTATACCGAAGCATTGAAAATTTTCCAGTTTGCCTCACGAGTAAACAACCTGTACGCAGATGCGTATTACTACCAGGCTCGCGCGTATGAAATGATGAACCAAAAAGACAGTGCGGTACTTCGTTACAAACAAGCATTGTCGCTAGATAAAACAATTGCTGAGGCGCATAATGGGCTGAAACGATTGGGAGAAGAAAAGTGAATTGTGAATGGTCAATGGCGAAGACCTCAAAGAGGTTGAGTAATTAACTGTAGTATTCCATTATTGCTTAAAAGTATTCGTATCTTTTTATCGTATTTTTATAAAAATCAAAAGGATTGTGTGTTGTCATAAGTTTAGCAGCTTTCACTATTGACCGTTCACAATTCACTCAAAAAAATATCTTATGCCAATAATAGCGCCTTCTTTTTTAGCTTCTGATTTCTTACATCTTGCTGATGCCTGCGAAATGGTTAACAACAGCGAGGCAGAATATTTTCACCTGGATGTAATGGACGGACGTTTTGTACCGAATATCAGTTTTGGTCAGCCTATCATTGAGCAGATACGCAAAACAACCAAGAAAATTTGCGACGTACACCTGATGATCTTAGAGCCGGAGAAGTACACAGAAGATTTTAAAAAAGCAGGTGCTGATATTTTATCTGTACACATAGAAGCCTGCCCTCATTTGCACCGAAACATACAACAGATAAAAAGTCTTGGCATGAAAGCAGGTGTTGCCATTAATCCACATACGCCGGTATCACAATTACAAGATATTTTACAGGATATAGACCAGGTATGTATGATGAGTGTAAACCCAGGATTTGGCGGGCAAAAATTCATTCCGCATACACTGAAAAAAATAGCAGAACTGAAGCAAATGATACGAGAGCAAAACCTAAATGTATTAATAGAAATAGATGGTGGCGTTACGCTGGACAATGCTGCTGACATAGTGCGTGCCGGAGCTGACATTCTGGTAGCGGGTAGTACAATTTTTCATGCGGTAAACCCTACGGAAGTTATTTCCCAATTAAAAAATATTATTTAACATTTAGGTTAGAGATACATTTTATTTTACAACATCTTTTAATTCATCAGTCACAATTTAATCCACAAGTGTTAATAAGAATAGCTTGGAATTATGAAAGTGAATAGATTAAATTTGGAATAGATGTTGAAGATAATTAACTCGTAAGCAGTTAACATTTACGTAACCTAAAAGTGTGAAGCATTGACAGAATCAATTATTAACCTGGACACCGTGAATCCGATAGAATTCTTCGGTGTGAATAATCGAAAACTAGACCTTCTCAAAAAGAAATTTCCCCTTCTAAAAATCTTGTCAAGAGGAACACAGATAAAACTGAGCGGCGCTCCCGAACAAATAGAAAATGCAAAAGAAAAAATAGACCTGATCGTCCAATACATGCAACGTAATGGCGATCTGAGTGAAAACTATTTTGAGCAGATCCTGGGCGGCGATGATGCTGAAACGATTGACAATTTTGTGGAGCGTAATCCGAACGATGTGCTGGTATTCGGCCCTAATGGTAAAACGGTAAGGGCGCGTACGGCTAATCAGAAGAGAATGGTGTCTGCTGCAGATAAAAACGATATTGTATTTGCCATAGGCCCTGCTGGTACTGGTAAAACATATACGGCTGTAGCATTAGCTGTAAGAGCATTGAAAAACAAATTAGTAAAAAAGATCATTCTTACCCGTCCCGCTGTAGAAGCAGGTGAGAGCCTGGGTTTCTTACCGGGCGATCTGAAAGAAAAGATCGATCCATATCTGCGTCCGCTGTACGATGCGCTGGATGATATGATACCTGCTGACAAGCTGGGCTATTATATGACCACCCGCACCATAGAAATAGCGCCACTGGCTTATATGCGTGGCCGTACGCTGGACAATGCCTTCATTATTCTGGATGAGGCGCAGAATGCGAATGACCTGCAGCTAAAAATGTTCCTGACACGTATTGGTGCAAATGCAAAGGCTATCATTACTGGTGACCCTACGCAGATAGATCTGCCTAAGAACCAAAGGAGTGGCCTGGAAAAAGCAAGCCGCATTTTACGGAACATAGACGGTATAGCACACATAGAACTGGATGAGGAAGACGTAGTTCGTCACCGCCTTGTAAAAGCGATCATTAAGGCTTATGACAAGGAGAAAACGAAGGAGGAAGAGTTCGACAAAGAACGCCACAATCATTACAGACATTCTTCATAAGGTCTTTAGCGAAACCCATTTATATTCTAGAACGAAAAGCCCATAAAGCTTTTCGTTTTTTTTATGCAAGACTTTCTCGCGAAAAGTGAGTGGTAAATTGCCAGTTGTGAGTTAACTCATTCACGATTATCGTTTCACGATAATCGAAATCAATATTCCTCCCCTACCTTTACAGCAGTTTATTTACCCGTTATGAAAAAAATACTTTCTTTCCTTACGATTTGCATATTCGCAATGGCATGCAGCTCCCAGCCTACTTATACTAAAGCTGAAAACGCATTGGATGCAGGCAGGGAATTTATTGATGGTTGCCTGAAAGGCGAGTTTAAAAAAGCAGAATATTTTATGCTGCCCGATGAAACGAATAAGCGCGACCTGGAAAAGATACGGCAGCTTTATCTAAATACACCTAACTCCGAAAAACTGCAATACAATCATTCTTCTATTGTTATAGATTCAGTAACTGATATAAACGACTTTACAACAATCATCAGCTATCGCAACTCTTACACTATGGCGCCCCGCAAGGTAAAAGTGGTAAAAAAGGATGATACATGGCAGGTGGATTTTAAAGAATTTTATGATGGTAAATTGTAAGGTTGCAGTTTAAAACGGGAATAAGTATATTTGTTTTAAGATAAAAAGGGAAATGGTGTCTTCCCTACCCCAACCGCAGTCCGCTGCTGATGGCGCCTACAATTTGAATTACATAATTAATTCTTGTAGGTATGGCTATTGGTAAAATCTCATCTGAACATTTTTCTATTTTCAAGCACACTATCCGCTGGTCTTTATTAACGATTCCTGTAGCAGCCTGTATCGGCTCTGTTGTCGCATTTTTCCTGTGGCTGCTGGATATAGTAACGCATATACGCTGGCAGCACTCATATCTGCTGTATTTGCTACCTATAGCGGGCATTGCAATCTATTTCCTGTATAAACTGTTCGGGAAAAACAGTGAGCGTGGCAATAACCTTATTATAGAAGAAATACATGAGCCAGGTGGTGGCGTTCCTGCACGTATGGCGCCATTGGTCTTAATCAGTACCATCATTACGCATTTATTTGGCGGTTCTGCCGGCCGTGAAGGAACGGCGGTGCAAATGGGAGGCAGTATTGCGAGTGCGTTTGCTAAATGGCTGAAACTATCCAAAGAAGATGTGCAGATCTTACTGACTGCGGGTATAGCAGCCGGTTTCGGCGCTGTATTTGGCACACCGGTAACGGGCAGCATCTTCGCAATGGAAGTATTGGCAATTGGCATTATCCAATACAATGCTATTCTACCCTGCCTCATAGCTGGCGTAACGGGGCATGTAGCATGCTCTGTATGGGGCATTCACCACACAGAATATCATATAGCCGTTTCATCCGGTATATCTCACACGCTGATCTCTTACGCCAACCTGTGGCTGCTTGCAAAAACTATTATTGCAGGTATAGCCTTTGGATTGGCAAGTTTCCTTTTTATTGCTACCGTACATCGTTTAAAAAGCACCTGGCAGGCGGTGATAAAAATAGAATGGCTGATCCCCGTGGCAGGTGCAGCATTGATCATATTGCTGTGCTTTCTACTACAAACGAATGATTATTTAGGATTGGGCGTAACCAGTAACAATGCAAATGGCGTAAGCATCGTTTCATCCTTTGCACCTGGTGGTGCTACTAGCTGGAGTTGGTTTTGGAAATTACTTTTTACAGCTATTACCCTAAGCAGTGGTTTTAAAGGCGGCGAGGTAACACCATTATTCTTTATCGGTGCAGCATTAGGCAATACGCTGGCAACTATCTTTCATGTCCCCATAGACCTGTTTGCAGGCCTGGGTTTCATTGCAGTTTTCGCCGGAGCTACGAATACACCATTAGCCTGTACTATTATGGGCGTTGAACTTTTTGGAGGCGAACACATTCTCCTGTACGCAGTGGCTTGTTTTACTGCATACTTATTCAGTGGGCATGCCAGTATTTATAATGCACAGAAAATTGAAATATTGAAAGCGCCCGGTGCATCGTTATCACTGAAAGAAGCGGAGGCAAAAAGAAAAGCATTTAGAAAAAGTCTGCTGGATAAAATCAATAAACCCAAACCATAGAAACTGATTACCAGTAGCCAGTAACAATTTATCTACTCAGCCATGTAACAATCCAACAATTTAACCATTACTCAATCCCCCTCCCCCCTATCTTTGCTGCCGAAAAATAAGCTATGCAAGTCGATACGGTTATATTTGATATGGATGGGTTGCTGATAGACAGCGAGCCACTTTGGGAAGAAGCTGCTGCTGAAGCATTTGCAGCATACAATGTAAAATTCACACACGAGGAATATGTTCAATCTACCGGACTAAGAACACGTGAGTTTGTAGAATGGTGGTTTAGACATTTTAATATAGCAGATAGTGAATTGGAAAATGCAGAGAAAGCAATCATTCAATTGGTAATAGATAAGGTGCGGGAGAAAGGTGTAATGATGCCTGGCGTGCAATACATTTTTGATTTCTTTAAGGAGCGTAATTTTAAAATTGGCCTTGCATCGTCTTCACCGTTGAGCCTAATAGAACTCGTAACCGAAATTTGCGGCATACGTCCTTATTTAGACGCAATTGCTTCTGCAGAGCATTTACCATATGGTAAACCTCACCCGCAGGTGTACCTGGATTGTGCAGCATCTTTGAATGTATCCCCATTACAATGTATCTGTTTTGAAGATTCTTTTAATGGCATGATCGCTGCTAAGGCGGCGCGCATGAAGTGTGTGGTTGTGCCTCACCTGAGTCAATTGAAAGAGGAACGTTGGGGCGCTGCCGATCTGAAACTTTCTTCATTGAAGAACTTTAATGAGCTGCATTTGAATAACCTGTTATAACAGATGTCTCAGTAGTTTCAAAGTTTCAATAGTTTCATTTGACCGTCTATGAAACCGTTGAAACTTTGAAACTCCGGAAGCAATTACTCCCAGCTAAATGTAACATCATCAATCGCTGTAGCCGGTCTGCTGCCACTGCCTGTAGACGCTGTTAATGCAACTATACGAATGCGGATTATACTGTTACTATTATCGAGTGCATTTCCAAAATCAGCATATACTGCACTATTGCTGAACATAGCATTGCCAGTCATTTTTATTCCTGTTACAGGTACAGCTATAAACGTATTGCTATTCCCTATCGCATAATCTACACTCCAGCTTGTTGTTTTCTTCGCCGAAATGGCTAAAGACTGTAAAAGAAAATTCATCTTTAAATTTCTTTTGCCGCTCATGTTATTAATCTCAAATACAAAAGCTGCACCCGGATCGTTGGCCGTTCCTTGTCGCACACCTAAAGCCCTGTCTACAATCTTATTTTGGTTAGCAGCCGTTAAGGACGATACTTGTCCTTTGGCTGATGCATAATTTTTATAGCCTGCTGCCGTACTGGCCCATGTTGCATTTGCAGAAGTATATATAGCGGCCTTTCCTGAATTATTACTTTTCGCACCATCCATTACAGTAACACCTTGTGGCAATCCATTCGCTATTCCATTAAAATCAATCATTAAAGGTGAATGGCTCAATTCTATGCCATTACCTTTAGGAACAGTTGGCACACACCTGGCATTGTATAGTTGTACATCATTTGTATCTCTTATGTACAATTGCTTAGCTGTTCCAAATAATGTATAGATACCTGTGATACTTCCGTTCCCTTCCGCAATTTTATTAGATGCGAAATTAGCATAGCTGCTAGTTCTTAGCATGATCGTTTCTATTCCGCTACAGTTTTTCAATACAAATTCTCTTGCATATTCTTGCAAAGCAGAGTCCGCATATGTCTTTCCCAATTCATTTTTATCAAACTCTACGTTTTGTATTGTGATCAATGTATTTTGAAAAGAATCCATCATTTGAGTTGTGAGCCGGTCGGGTGCTATTTCTTTTGCATGCACGGTATTATTAAGGGATTGTATTGCGAGATGTGCGTCAAACAAAAGAGCTGCTATAGGTGTTGCTGAAGGCAGGTTGGGATTGGTCAGATCTACACCACCTGCAAGCTGTATTCTGCGATTGTAATCTGATAAATATAATCCTTTGCATTTTATACTTATGCAACCGCCTACAGGATACAATGTAAAGAGGTTATAATTATCCAGCTTTATAGATATACCTCCGGTTGTATCCTGCACCACAATTTCCTTGTAAAAATTTCCACTTTTATCATTAGCAATAATTACTCCCTGGATGATAATATCGTCTTTCATTAATTCAAAAGAACCCTGTCTATGCATGTTCTTCAATTGGCTAATGGTTGTATTCGGTAACAATATTGACGATCCCGCTGGAGTGTTGTTCTTTTTGACACAACCTTGTAGCAGTAGATACGTGAATAGCAAAGCAGATAAATGGTTTAGTGTATTTTTCATAGTAAGGTGTTGCAGGTTAAATTTTTAGGCCAAGGCTGATATAATAGTTCGTACCATAAGCGTAAAACAGTTTTGGTGGAAATTTATTGACGTCTTTTCCAGTAAAGTCAAAACGTAATTGTTCATAGCCGCCTGATACCAGCTTTTGATTGTTGAGCATATTATTTATACTAGCCATTACTGTTAATACCGTTGCTTTCTTTGAAGGATTTGATCTACTTAGTCTCCAGGAGTAACTTCCGAAAAAGTCCATGATGAACTGGCCTTGGAATTTCTGTTGTTCTAAAATATTATTCCACTGATAACTACCAGGAACTACATTATTTGTTGCAAGATCTGTTCTACGAACAGGATTTATATCTAGCCAAATCTGGTCAAAGTAGTTACCAGTAAGACTCAGAAAACAACTGTAAGAAGGTCGGTATGTAAATCCTGCACTATACGCTTGCTGAGGAGATCCGCCTACCCGGTAATTTTTTGCATAGACAATTTCATTATTAATGACATCTGTACTGTTATCAAGGCTTATGGTTGCATTCTGTCTGCTATTGTAATAATAATTTCCAACGGCTGCTGCCAGTTTCATTGAAAGTTTAGCCGTAACACGTATATCAGCCCCAGTCTCAATACCATAATGTACTTTATCTATTCCGTTGATTGCATAATTCACATAGTTCTTATAATCATCATGATAAAAGGATAGCACTTTCATTCCGTTTTTGAACGTAGTATAATAACCGGAAAAGCGAAACCTTACTGATGGTGCATTGAGTATATACCCTGCTTCTACTGAAAATATGTCTTCATTGGTGATATTTGTTTGTCTCGTGTCTCTTGTGGATGGCGATACGTATACATCATTAAAATAAGGCGCATATGTCAGGCGAGCAGATGAAGCATATAAGTAATTGCGCCCATCTATTTTAAATGTAATACCTGCTTTGACTGCGTAATTACTAAAAGAATCTATTGCAGATTTCCCATAAGAATTGCCCGGGAATAAGCCGGTCTTATAATGGCCTTCACGCCAGAAAACAGTTTGAGAAAATTTACCTGCTAAGAAAAAATCAATGCGATTAAAGGTAAATGCAAGCTGACTCCATGCTGCCAAATTATTAACACGCATAGTATAGTCATAGCCGAATTTATCACCTTCTTTTACAAGCCTGTTAGGTGTGTTTAAGTTACTTTGATAGTTATCTATAGCTGCGGGAAAATCTCTTTCTGCGTACTGATTAATGTCGAGATAAAAATCTCCTCCTAGCAGATCATTTATGCGCTTGTAGTTATTGGTTTCCTGGAATTGATACGATGCACCTGTAGTTAAGGTTAGATGTTTTCCTAGCCTGCTATTAAAGATTAAATTCCCGATTCCGATTTTTGTGTCCGCTACACGTTCCTGCACAATATACCGGGCTCGTTTTCCAGCTACATCATTGCCGGTCACACCATCCACATTATGTATGGTCTCCACGCTTTGCGAATTGATCAATCGCATTCTATCCCAATTTATTTGCCGGAGGTGTTCATCGCTTTGCATTGCTGCAGTCAGTTGTTGCCTTTGGTAGCTATCGTTCAGAAAAGAAGGAAGGTTTCTATAATAATCAGGCCGTGGATCTGGTGCATTATACCAATCAATGCCTGAAACACTACGACTACCTTGTACGTATCCTGTTGTTAAGAGTAGGCTACTTCTTCTATCAATAGAAATGTCATAACTAAAAATGGCAACAGGCATGTTTGTCCTCGCCATGCTTGCATTTCTGATTTTACCTTTATCATACCCCCAATACGGATTGTAATAATTAGTTCCTGCTAATTGGTTCATTTCAGTCACAGAAACGCCCTGTCTACCGTTCTCTACCGGTGTATCAAAAACAGAGAGTGAAAGGCGATGTTTCCCCATTTTTTTCTCAATACCAACAAATCCACTGTATCCTTTATAATATGTACCTTTTATATAACCGCTTTCCGCATAACGTATATCTCCTGCCATGGTAAACGCCCATCCATGTTTATCGTAACCTGTATTATACTTTACAGTAGCACGCTGTCTATAATTCCTGTTTGCAATCGCAAGCACAATATTTAATTGCTTTTGTTGGCTACCGGCTCTAATATCGGTATTACTACTTCCATTAATAGAGATAAACCCATAATCAGCAGTATTCAGTCCAATTGTTTGTTCACGTCTTCTCATTACATCCGTTAAACCGGATAAACTGCCCCACATGGTATAGCCACGTTCAAGTTCATTAAACGGTAGTCCATTGATATAAGTTTCAGAGTAGTTTGTTGCATATCCTCTCGTTCTAAATCTTGCCGCATTGAAGTTGAACGCTGCCACACTCATAAAAGGATCCCTGGTCGCCGTAAGTACAGAGGATATATCCAGCTCACTCAGCGCAAGCGGGTTATCTGCGTCATGTACATCAAGTGTTATTAATGGAATCGTATGCTGTAAAACTGTATCAGTTTCTGCTGTAAATTTTATGCTGTCGGATAATTGAGGAGTTTTTCGCTGTGCGAAAATTAGTGTGCATAAAAGCAGTAACGCTGCAAGGAGTTTTAGGTGCATCATAGGTTTAGTAGTTGATATTGGATTAGGGCACAAGTATAGGATAATTTATCCTTCAAAATAGTAAAGGAGACTATTTATTTTAAAATAAATTATCTTTTATCAATTGTATATCAATATTATATGTCAAAATATTTGACAAACAGGGAAGTTAGCGAAAAGGTTACCAGTTACTGGTAAGCAGGTTATGGTGTGAGGTGTTATCGTTTGTTTTGGTTTTTGGAGGATAGGTGACTTATAACCGGTCTTGAGTTATGTACAATAAAAAAGCCCCACGATTGTGAGGCTTTCTTAAATAAATATGGCAGCTACCTA
>JAFKHH010000031.1 GCA_017306865.1 Filimonas sp. | reverse complement strand
TCAGCCTGCCGACGGATGTAATATTACCAGATGCGATTACTGTAGCGTTAAATACACGATATCCTGGTTCTACGATCGTGAAGGGAGATTATGACAAACCGGATAAAGTGATTGTACCAGCGAATACGAATAGTGTGACGTTTGTTGTAAACACCTGGGATAACAATGTGCTGGACCATGACAGGATATTAATATTAGAAGGGGGTAACACGATCTATAATGTAACACCAGGTACAGTGCTGATCCATGACTCTACCTCGCTGAAGCCGCAGAATCTTATAATAACGATCGGCCGCGATACGATCTATAGCAGGGGAACTGCAACTGTGAGGGTGAAACTACCGGATGGTATTTCTACTTCTTCTCCAATCACGGTGAATGTGTTTGAGGCGGCAGGATCAACAATAGCAGGAATGGATTATAATATGGATGCAAATGCCGAAATACCAGCCGGTACCGGCAGTGGAATATTACATGTAACTGTACCAGCTACAGCCGATCATGACCGTGAATTAAAGATAAGTGGTGCGGCGTCAGGCTTCATTGTGAAAGATGGCGGTGTATATATACGCAAGTCCCGTATCAATGTAGTGCCGCTAGTATCCGATAACGGAGACGGTATTAATGACTTCCTGAAAATAGAAGGCATAGAGAGATACACGAGTAAGTTTGGCGGTAGTAATAACGTTATACTCTTCAGTCGCTGGGAAGAGGTAATATATGAAGCAGGTAACTATGATAATACTACTATTAAATTCAACGGCCGTGGCAACAAGCGTGGGGCAGAACGGGTGCCGGACGGTGTTTACTTCTATGCTATTACTATAGAAATACCGGATAATGAATTAGGAGTGGGCGAGCCGAAGAAACAAACATTTAAGGGGTACTTCAGGTTGCAAAAATAGGATATAAAGACCGGGAGCTTTTGCTCCCGGCTAACTATTGCCTGAGCTTTTAAAAGTATAAACAGATTTCAGTATGAAAAAAGAAAATAAGTGCTGGTTAATGCAGCTTGCAACTTTAGTATTACTTGTCGCATTCTCATTGCCAGTATCTGCACAGCAAGATCCGTTGTACTCCCAATATATGTTTAATGGTACAATGATCAATCCTTCCTATGCTTCTATGGATGACGCAATCTCAACAACGGTTGTGTTGCGTAACCAATGGGTAGGACTGGATGGTGCGCCAAAGACAGGATCGCTTACTTTCAGCATGCCTGCTAACTACAAAGGAACCAATTTAGGCGGGCTTTTATCTTATGATAAAATTGGCAATATATCCCGTACATCTATAGGGTTTAATGCCGCACAAAAAGTGATGCTTTCAGAAGACTTGTTTTTGGGGTTAGGGTTAAGGGTAAGTGAAGATTTTTACCGGGAAAACAATGAAAAGTTCAATACAGTTGATCCGGTATTTATGGAAAATAAGAGCTATACAAAAACATCTGTGGGATGGGGTATGACCTTATATAGTCCCAGGTTTTTTCTAGGGCTTTCTTCGCCAGGTTTCCAAAGCATGCTGAATCAATCCAGTCAAAAGTTTGCGATCACAAACCGCCCGCATTATTTTCTGCAAGCAGCCTATTTGTTTGATGCAGGGGAAAATATTAAGATCAAACCAAATGTATTGGTGCAATACGTAAGCGAAGCTCCTGTAAGCACAGACCTCAATCTAAACGTTCTCTTTAAGGAAACATTCTGGGCCGGTGCCTCCTGGCGTTCTTCAGGTACAGTTACTGGCATCCTGCAATGGCAATTGACAGAAAACTTCCAGGTAGGGTATTCTTATGATTACAACTATGGGAAAACATTGTCACAAATACAAAGCGGATCGCATGAATTAATGCTTAACTATCGCCTTGGCAGAGGAAGAGGTAATCGCATAATAACTCCGAGATACTTTTAGGGTTTATAAAGGGTATATATTAAAGGCAAAGAACAGGCTGATGATTCTTCATCGGCCTCTTTCTATTTAAGCATAGTGTTGATCATCTGAGAAAACGCATTTTAAAGAAGTATTGCCTTCCTGATAAATTATTGTGGTAGATATTGGCTTGTATTTGGCTACTAAACAATTTCCTCATCCACCCACTTCCTCCCCTCCATAATTCTTGTTACCAGCATAGCGGCAACTGTGTCTCCTGTAGCATTTAATAAAGTGGCCAAGGGGTCTACCAGCGTGCCCAATATCATTACAGCGGGCAACGCCTCCGGTGGAAAGCCATAAGCAGAGATCACCAGCAATTCTCCGATGTAACCTCCATTTGGAATTCCGCCCTCTACGATGCTTACAATAATAGTAATGCCAAGTGCGATCATGATGGTATCAACACCCGTGAGCGGTTTGTGAAACATGGCAAAAACCGTAACGATCTTAATAATGGAAGAAATGGAGGAACCATCTTTGTGTAAAGGTGCGCCAAGCGGAACCACTATATTACGGATATAAGCAGGTATGCCCATTTTCTTTGCCGCATCAAGATTTGCCGGAATAGTGGCAATGCTGCTACAGGTGCCCAAAGCCGTTGCCGATGGGATAACATTGTTTTTCCAGTAACGCTTTACTGCCTTTGTGCCACCCGCAATAAAGGCATATAATGAGAAGAATATGATAAAGTAGAAAATGCCGACACCATGAAATAGGCCCAATGCCCTTGCATATGTTCCAAAAAGTTGAGGTCCTAATGTCCCCACCTGGTAGGCAAAATAAACGCCCAGCCCGATCGGTGCAATCTTCATGATCAGGATCAGCAGGTTTTTCATTACCTCGTTGCCAGCATTGAGAAAGTCATGAAACGCTTTGCCCTTTTCTCCTGAATGTAATACTGCGAAGCCCGTTAATACAGAAAAGATGATCAGCGCCAGCATATTCTTCCGGGACAAAAGTTCAAAGAAGTCGCCCGCGGTCAACAATTGCGTAAGTTGCTCGCCAATATTTTTATGAGGGCCGTTGTCAGTAAAAATGCCTGAGCCACCGGCTATCTCCTGGTGTACCGGAAATACTAAAGAACCAAGTATAGTGAGAATAGCAGCCACCAATACCGTCCCCACAAAAACGAGGAACATAGTAATAATGGTCTTACCAAAGTTTTGAGAGCGGTCAATGTTGGCAATGGCAGATGAGATGGCAAAAAATACCAGGGGTACGACTGCCGTAAAAAGTAAATTAAGGAAAATGTCTCCGATAGGCTTGATAGATTCTACCCGGTTGCCAAGTAGAATGCCGGCAATACTACCCGTAAGCATACCCCCTAAAAGCAATAAAATATTACTATAATTTTTCAGAAAGTTGCTAAAAGGCTTGCTCATAAAAGGGTAACATTTAATGAGAAAAAGGTCTTGAAATTAAGGTAATTTCTTATTTTAAGGCGAAGGTTAAATCTACGTATAAATACATTGACTTTCCGCTCATCAAATTTTAGGTTATGTGGAAATGTTTCGGTTATTTTTGTTATATGGGAAAATATGTAATAGCCTTATGTATTGCCGCACTGCCATTTATTGCGCAGGCACAGGATAAATGGGATCTGCGCCGGTGCGTGGAGTATGCCGTTAAAAACAATATCTCTGTAAAACAAGCCGACGTGCAGGCACGTATTGCTGATCTACAGCTAAAACAGCAGAAATATAACCAATATCCTACCGCTAATTTTTCGACAAATCTGGGTACACAGTTCGGACGGTCCATTGACCCTACTACAAACTTGTTTGTCAATACTCAGTTGTTATACCAGAATTTGCAATTGCAAGGCGGAATTACGGTGTTTTCTTTTGGACAAGTAAAGAATGCAATAGAGGCGGCGCGTTATAATGCCCAGGCAATGAAAATAGATGTCGATAGAACTGCTAATGACATTTCTATTAATGTGGCTACCTATTACTTACAAGTACTCGCGTCAAGAGAGCAGATCAATATTAATGAAGTACAAATAGGGCAAACAAAATCTCAATTAGATGATACCCGTAAAAGAGTAGATGCGGGTGCGTTGCCTGAACTAAACCTTGCAGAACTAGAGGCGCAGTTGGCTACGGATAGTACAAACCTGATAACTGCACGCACTAATTTTGACTTGAATGTGTTGCAATTAAAAGCAGTATTGAACCTGGATGCTGCCGCTCCGTTTGAAGTGGATACGCCTCCGGTTGAAAAAATACCATTGGAAAGTTTGATGGAAATGCAGCCGGACGCAGTGTACCTGGTTGCACTTGGGGCACAACCTCTTCAAAAGGTGAATGAATTAAAGATCAAAAGCCAGGAAGCAAATGTTAAAGCATATAAGTACGCATTGTATCCAACACTGTCTTTAGGATATAGTTTAGGTTCTCAGTTTTCCAATTCTTTAAAAGATGGGAAAACATCATTAGCGGGCTATGAGCAGACTGCGGCATATACCAAAGTCTCGAGAGATACCTTATTGTCACCAGTATATTCAACAAACTACTCTCAAAAAAGATTTACCGACTGGTGGTATGGTTACGCGGATCAACTAAACAATAACTTTCAGCAATCTGTAGGACTTACATTATCTGTTCCCATTTTTAATGGCGGTAATTCAAGAAGGATCACTTACGAGAGATCTAAACTAGACTTGCAAAACATGAAATTGCAGAAAGAACAGGGCGATATGACATTGAAGCAAAATATTTATACTGCATACACCAACGCAGTTGGGTCTATGGATAAGTATAATACCAGTGCCAAGAGTGTGGAGTCTGCACAGAAAGCGTATGACTATGCAAGAAAAAGATATGAAGTAGGACTACTGAGTACAATTGATCTTTTGACCAATCAAAATAAATTGTTGACAGCAAAATTGCAACAGTTATCTAACAGGTATGACTACGTGTTTAGAATGAAACTGCTGGAATTTTATAAAGGTCAGGGCTTAAAACTTTAAAAATCTTGAAACTCCGAAACTGAATAATATGAGTAAGACATTAAAATGGGTTATTGGAATTTTGGTATTGCTGGTGCTTGTACTGGTAATACTGGGTAAATCAGGCTTCTTTGGTAAAGATGAAGGAGTAAAAGTATCTGCTGAGAAAGTGACAAAGCGGACCATTATAGAAACGGTAACTGCTAGTGGGAAGGTGTACCCGGAAATAGAAGTAAAAGTAAGCTCTGATATTTCTGGTGAGATCGTTTCATTAAATGTAAATGAAGGCGATACTGTGAAGAAAGGTCAGGTACTGGCAAAAATATATGCGGATATCTATGCCTCTCAGCGAGATCAGGCTGCGGCATTGCTTAGTCAATCTCAGGCGCAGGCTGCAAACTCTACTGCTCAGCTAGGTGCACTAAAGGCAACATTAGACCAGACCGAAGCCGCTTACAACAGGCAAAAAACTTTGCTGAACCAAAAAGTAATTTCCCGTTCAGAATTTGAACAGGCAGAGCAGGCATATCTTTCTGCAAAAGCCAACTACAATGCATCGATGCAAAGTATCAAGGCTAATCAGGCAGGAGTGTTAAGCGCCCAGGCTAGTTTAAACAGGGCTGACAAAGATGTAAGCCGTACAACTATCGTAGCTCCAATGGACGGAGTAGTGAGTTTGATGGAAGTAAAAAAAGGGGAACGTGTGGTAGGTACAGCACAAATGACCGGTACTGAAATGATGCGTATAGCTGATCTGAACAGTATAGAGGCCCAGGTAGATGTAGGAGAAAATGATATTCCTAAAGTTAAGATTGGCGATAGCGCTATTGTAGAGATAGATGCCTTTAATAATAGGAAATTTAAAGGTATTGTGTACAAGATTGCTAACCCGGTAACATCCACAAGTTCAACCAGCTCTTCCAGCACCTCGGCAACTGTAACCAATTACCAGGTACATATCAGGCTATTGCCTGAGAGTTATAAAGACTTGATCGTAAAAGGTCAGCCTTTCCCTTTCCGTCCTAACATGACGGCGAGTGCAGATATCCAGACTAAGACACAGGCAGGTGTATTGTCCGTTCCTTTGAATGCTGTTACAACGCGTGATAAAAACGAAACTGCCGTAACAGATAAATCGAAGAAAGATAAAAAGGACGACAAAAAAGCGAATGATAATCAGCAGCAGGGTGATGCTCCGGCAAGTGGGGATGACGCAACACAAGAAGTAGTATTTGTACTTCAGAAAGACGGAACGATCAAGAAGTTCCCTGTTAAAACAGGTATCCAGGACATCAATAATATTGAAATTACATCTGGCCTGAAAGAAGGTGATGAAGTTATTACCGGTCCTTATGATGTTGTTACCAAGCAATTGAAAGAAGGAATGAAAGTGAAAGTAGTGCCGAAAGAACAGTTGGTACAGAACTTTAAAAAATAGAAATTAGCTATAAAGCTTAAGTTTAAAGGTATGAGGTATAAGCGCGTAACTGCTACCTCACACCTTTTACGTTATACCTTACGCCTTAATGCCGTATGTTTGCAGCGAGAAAATGATCTGTCAATGCAGTTTGGAATACTCGGTAGCGGAAGTTGGGCAACGGCTCTAGCAAAGATCCTTACAGATAATGGGCATCGCATTAACTGGTGGGTGAGAAACAATGATATAATTAAGCATATCAGGCTACGCCGCCACAATCCTCATTATTTAAGTACGGCTTATTTCGATAATAACCTATTACAGTTAAGTGATAACGTGGATGAAGTGGTTGCTTCATCCGATGTAATCGTATTAACTGTGCCCTCAGCATATATTACAGACGCCCTCAAAAATGTGAACCCTGCTTTGCTGAAAGGGAAAAAAATTGTTTCGGCTGTAAAAGGCATCCTGCCCGATGCCAACTTGTTGCTGAACGAATACCTGGCGGCATCTTTTGAGGTGGAGATGAAAGACTATTTTGCTGTCATGGGGCCTTGCCATGCTGAAGAAGTGGCTGCAGAAAAATTATCCTATCTCACTTTTTCCGGCTGGGATGAAGAGAAGACAGCCGAGATAGCGGCGCATTTTCAGTCTGAATACATCAACGTAAAAGTTAATCACGATATTATTGGTGTTCAATATGCGGCAGTGTTGAAAAACATCTATGCATTAGGTGCAGGCATTGCACATGGCCTTGATTATGGCGATAATTTTCTAAGCGTGTACATCGCAAATGCCGCGAACGAAATGACTGTGTTCCTGCAAAAACTGATAGAAAAACATATAGACCCTGAGACGGCGCCTATTAATTATTCTACCTCTGTGTACCTGGGAGATTTGTTGGTAACCTGTTACTCACTTCATAGCCGTAATAGAATGTTTGGCAATATGATTGGCAAAGGCTATTCTGTAAAAGCTGCCATACTGGAATTGAATATGGTTGCAGAAGGGTACAATGCCAGTAAATGTATCTATAAGACGAATCAGCAAGTGCAGGCTGAAATACCTATTGCAAGGACTATCTACGAAATATTGTGGGAGCAAAAAACTGCAGAGGAAGGGTTTAAGCAGATTGAGCAGCTCTTAGTATAGAAAATATTGTTTTATTGTAGAATGGCTAAATTGTCGAATAGGCAGTTTAGCCATTTTGCGTTTTATAAAATAGGTAGTAACACGTGTTTAAAAAACGCTTTGATTTCTTAATTAGATTATAACAATTTAATCACTCAACAATTTAACCTTACACCTTCAACAATTCTTTAGGTATGGCGTTTGTAGGCAAGTAATAAAATATAGAAGTGTATGGAAGAAAAGTTACAGGACTGGTACGAGCACACACCGCACATGTTATGGAACATTGTTTTGATCGCCATTTCTATCCTGGCAGGTATTTTACTGAGAGTTATTTTCTCTTTTATAGTAAAAGAAAGTACCAAAGTAGAATCCTATTCATTTACCCGTTCTGTAATAAAAAGGTTGAGTGCGCCATTTACTTATCTCCTGCCACTCGTAATCCTGAACATATCCAGGGAATTTTTACACCTGGGCAGATATGGGGTTATCTACTTTTATAAAGCCGTAAGTATTCTTACAGTTATTGCTTTTGCCTACTTGCTTATTGAAATAGTGAAAGTAGTAGAAGATTATATTTTAAATAAATATGACTTTGCTAAATCAGACAATCTAAAAGAGCGCAAAGTAAGAACACAGTTACAGTTTGTACGTAAGCTGTTCATCGGTCTTATATTTATTTTAGCTGCATGTGCTATACTCCTCAGCTTTGAACAATTGCGTAAAATTGGTGTAACCCTACTAACAGGAGTTGGAGTAGGCGGTATTATAGTTGGCTTTGCAGCACAAAAATCGCTGGGCAACTTTCTCGCCGGTTTCCAGATAGCTTTTACACAACCTATTCGTATAGATGATGTATTGGTAGTAGAAGGAGAGTGGGGCAGAGTAGAAGAAATTACACTAACCTATGTAGTAATAAGAATATGGGATGAAAGAAGGCTCATTTTGCCGATCAATTACTTTATAGAGAAGCCATTTCAAAATTGGACACGTACAGGGTCCAATATTTTAGGTACAATATTTCTCTACACAGATTACAGCATTCCCTTGCCTGCGTTGCGTACAGAGTTTGATCGCCTGTTACAAACAACGGAACTGTGGGATAAACGAGTGTCAGTAATGCAAGTGACTAATATTACTGAAAGAACAGTGGAAGTGCGGGCACTTGTTAGCGCCTCCGATTCAGGCAGGGCATTTGACCTGCGTTGTTTTCTCAGGGAAAACCTGTTAGCCTTCGTGCAAAAAAATTATCCTGGGAGTCTGCCTAAAACGAGAGCGGTATTGCTGGAAGAAAAAGGAAAAATAGACGAATTTCCGGAGAAAGAATAGCGCCCAATGTAGCACAACGTGTGCATAGCTTGCAGCACACGTTGTGAGTGTTTGTATTTAAATATGATGTTATAGGAATAAGTCTGATGCAATCCCATCCGCAAATAATTTTCCGGAAGGTGTCAAAACCAGGTGATTGTTTTCACGTACCATTTTCCCCTCTGTTACATAAACCCCTACAAGTGAGTCAAGCGATGTAGCAATATCTTTCCCCCAATGCATCAACACCTTGTCTAGTGATAAACCTTCCCGTGTACGCAAGCTCGTCATTATGTACTCATTCAATTGCTGTACAGGTGTCAGGTCCTCAATTTCTGCCGGCACCTCATCTTTTTCCAGGCTCTGTAAGTAAAGTGCATTGTTGGCTATATTCCATTGCCGGCTGCCACCATTAAAGGAATGAGCAGATGGGCCAATGCCAAGGTAATGAGCACCAGTCCAATAGCTGCTATTGTGTTGGCTTCTAAAGCCGGGCTTAGCAAAATTAGAGATTTCGTAATGCTCATAACCCGCATCTGAAAGCCACTGCATCAGCAATTCAAAATGTCTGCCCTGCTTCTCTGGGTCTACATCCTCCAGCTTGTGCTGGGCGATCATTGTTTCCAGCGCAGTCTTAGGCTCCACCGTTAGGGCGTAGCAGGAAAGATGGGGTACGCCCAGCTCTATAGCACGTGCTACATTCGCCTGCCATTTTTCATCAGTCAAAGTCGGAGTGCCATAGATCAGGTCTATAGTAATGTTTGTAATGCCGCAAGCCTGTGCTATAGTAATGCACTCAAGTGCCTGCGTGGCATTATGCGCCCGGTTCATCCATACCAGGTCCTCTTCAAAGAAAGACTGGATGCCAATGCTTAGCCGGTTCACGCCTGCATTTTTCCAGTTAGTCAACCGCTCGTTTGTTATATCATCCGGGTTGGCTTCCATGGTTATTTCTGCATCCGCAGCTACAGCAAAGTACTGGTGAATAGCACTGAGCATTCGCTCCAGGTCTCCTTGGGGTAATATGGACGGCGTGCCGCCTCCAAAATAAATGGTTTGAATGGGCTCAGACAAGTAGTCTTTGCGCAGCTTTATTTCCTTTATAATCGCATCTGACATGGGCGCGATCATCTGAGTGCCTGTGGAAAAGTGGAAATTACAGTAATGACAGGCACGCTTGCAAAAGGGGATATGAATATAGATTCCTGCCATTGGTTAAATAATTTTTCTCAAAAAAGGGTAGTGTTCCTGGCGCATATAAAGGCAGGATGGATTACTGTCCTTAACTTGCGGTTGTAACTCAAAAATAGTATTTATTGCCCCGATTCCCGTTCGTGTGCTTTACTTGAATAATTTTGCAAATATCGCATGTTAAAATATACCTGGTTAATACTTATGCTTTTTTGCACTACTGCCATCCTCGCACAGGATACAAGTGGTGTGCAGCAACAGGCACCTGCCAAACCTAAAACTACGGCACCCGCTTCCGCAACTATCAATAAAGTTGTACAAGATAGCTTGCGTATCAAAGACTCGCTAGCTCGTGTGTTTCTTGCAGATTCTATCCGTAGGGATTCGCTTGCACAGGCCATTGCCAAAGCTAACAGGAAATTAACCTGGGAAGAAGATACGCTTTTTACGAAAATATTTGATGTTCCTTACCTGCCCGTTAAAAAAGACCCGGTATTCATGCTGTCGCAGGAGCGCATACAGGCCAATAACGATTACCTGTTTTACCTGTTACTGGGATTAGTCGCATTCCTGGCCTTTATCAAGGTCACTTTTCCAAAGTATTTCCATCATATTTTTACCATATTCAGGCAGGCATCTTTCCGGCAAAAGCAGACCAGCGAGCAAATGCACCAGGATAAATTGCCCGGGTTTCTTATGAATTTATTGTTCATCCTTGTTGGTAGTGCATTCGTTAGCGTTGTCGTATCGCAGAAAAATTTAGTTAAACTTTCATTTTGGGAGCTATTCCTTTACAGCAACATAGCATTCATCGCCATTTACCTGGGAAAATATCTCTTTATCCGTTTTGCAGGTTGGGTTTTCAACGTACAGGAATCCGCTGATATATACGCTTTTATTGTTTTTTTGGTCAATAAAATGATTGGCGTGGTCCTACTGCCATTACTGTTGGTAATGGCTTATTCTTCAGGCCAGACAAACGGAATTTTGCTGACAGTCAGCCTGTTTGTAGTGGGTGGCCTACTGATTTATAGGTATATTATGTCTTTAAGCCGGGTAACTAAAAACCTCCAGATAAGTCCTTTTCACTTTTTTATTTACCTTTGCGGCGTTGAAATAATACCATTACTCTTAATTTATAAAGTATTGTTCAACAAAATAGGTTTTAGTATTTAATCTTTCAATACATACGAACTGTAGCATGGTAAAAAACGGGACTAAAAACTCAACCGCATCAAAAGGCGTAAAGAGCATACTAATTACCCAACCACGTCCTGAAAGTGATAAGTCTCCGTACTTTGAATTGGCAAAGAAGCATGAGGTGGATTTAGATTTCCATCCATTCATTCGCCTGGAGGGTATCCCTGCAAGAGAATTTCGCAAACAGAAGATTGATATAGCCAGTTTTTCTGCGGTTATTTTCACTAGCCGAAACGCTATTGACCACTTCTTCCGCACATGCGAAGAAATGAAAGTGACCATTAGCCAGGAAACAAAATACTTCTGTATCACGGAAGCTGTAGCACTGTATCTGCAAAAGTTTATTCTGTACAGGAAACGTAAGGTATTTTATGGTGCTGATGGTACAAACAAAAGCCTGTTTGACGTGATCAATAAGCATAAAGAGAACGAGCGCTTTCTTTATGTGTGTAGCGAAAACCAACAGGATAACGAGATTTTCAACTGGTTGAAGGCAAATAAGTGCGAGTTTCAGCTTGCATTTATGTATCGCACTATCAGCAATGATGTGAAAGAAGTGCTGGATAAAAGAAAGTTTGATGTTATCTGCTTCTTCACTCCAAGTGGTGTAAAAGCACTTTATGACAACTATCCTGAGTTTCAGCAGAACGGTATTTACATCGGTGCCTTTGGTGGCAACACTGCCAAAGCGGTAGAAGATGCCGGGTTGGAATTACAGATAAAAGCGCCGGCGCCACAAACACCTAGTATGGTCGCAGCCCTGGAGCAGTTTTTATCCGCAGCTAAAAAGAAATAACCGGTAGATAATTTTTACCGTGTAACGATATCATAAATTAGCCCTGATTTTACAGGGCTTTTTTATTTCGACGAATTAAAGAGATTATGGCTAAGCATACAAATCACCTGGTTCATGAAACCAGTCCTTATCTATTACAGCATGCGCATAACCCGGTAGACTGGTATCCGTGGGGAGACGAAGCGCTTATGCGGGCTCGCACAGAAGACAAGCCAATACTGGTCAGTATAGGATACGCAGCCTGCCACTGGTGTCATGTAATGGAGCGCGAGAGTTTCGAAAACGAAGCCACGGCAGCTTTCATGAATGAGCATTTTATTAATATCAAAATTGACAGGGAGGAGCGGCCCGACCTTGATCATATATACATGGATGCAGTGCAGGCGATAGCCGGTAATGGAGGATGGCCGCTGAACGCATTCCTGACCCCGGAAGGCAAGCCTTTTTATGGCGGTACCTATTATCCACCGGTTCGTGCTTATAACAGGAGTAGCTGGACGGAGGTCTTGACCGCTATTGCAGATGCGTTTAAAAATAAACGCTCTGAAATTGAAGAACAGGCGGAAAACCTGGTACAACACCTCGCCAATGCGAACAGTTTTGGCACGTTGGTTTCCTCATTTGAAGAGAAAAATGCCTTTTTTTCTAAAAAAACACTCGACGAGATAGCCGTTAATTTGCTGAAAAATGGAGATAAAGAATGGGGCGGATTTGGCGCAGCGCCCAAGTTCCCTCAGACCTTTTCTATCCAGTTCCTGCTGCGCCACCACCATTTTAGCGGTGATAAAATATCCCTGGAAGCTGCCTTGCATAGCCTGGATAAGATGATACAAGGCGGTATATATGACCAGGTAGGCGGCGGTTTCGCGCGCTATAGCACCGACAAAAAATGGCTGGCGCCGCATTTTGAAAAAATGCTTTATGACAATGCTCTGCTTATCAGTGTTTTAGCAGAGGCATACCAGCTCACAAAAAAGGAGCAGTATGCAACGGTAATTGATGAAACAATATCATTTATTAAGCGTGAATTATTGTCGCCAGACTATGGCTTTTATAGTGCTTTAGATGCTGATAGTGAGGGTGTAGAAGGAAAATTCTACACCTGGAGTAAAGCCGAAATTGAGGTCATTATCGGAGAAGATGCCAATTTGTTCTGCCGGTTATATGATGTTTCGGAGGAAGGAAACTGGGAAGAAACCAATATTCTTTGGTTGCCGGATGCGGTGGATGTGTTTGCTCAAAAAGAAAACATAACTATTGGTGAATTACGGAATAAAATAAAAATCTGGAAAGCGAAATTATTGGAGGAGCGCGCTAAAAGAGAGCGCCCATTATTGGATGATAAGATATTACTTAGCTGGAATGCATTGATGAATGTGGCGCTGGTAAAGGCGTATGCAGCATTAGGAAATGAAAGTTACCTGCATCTCGCGGTTAAAAATATGCAGTTCCTGGAGGAAAATCTAAAGACTGCCGACGGATGGATGCATACATTTAAAAATAGCCATGCAAAATATTCTGCATTTTTGGATGATTACGCCTATCTTGTACACGCATATATAGCCTTGCAGGAAGCAACAGGCGACACCCGGTTATTAGACAAAGCTGCTGAGGTCATAACCTTATTACAGCGCGATTTTGCAGAGGAGAAAACTGGATATTTCTATTTTACTGCTGCAAATCAATCCGATATAATTGTCAGGAAAAAGGAAGTCTACGACGGGGCAACGCCATCTGGCAATGCCAGTGCAGCGTATGCTTTATTGTATTTATCTGTGGTGCTGGACAGGCCAGACTGGAAAGAACTGGCAGTTCAAATGGTTTCATCTTTGGGAAACACCATAATGAGATACCCAGGTTCTTTCGGGGTTTGGGCGGCAGTATTGCAGCTTTTGGTCATTGGGCAATATGAAATTGCAATAGTGGGTGAGGATGCGTTGGCTGTGTCGGCAGAAGTGCGGGCAAAATATATACCCAACAAAGTGATACAGTTTGCTGTTGCTGAAAATGATAGATATCCTTTGCTGCAAGGCAAACCTTCTGCAATGCAGGCACGTATTTATCTTTGCTCGGGCTATAATTGCAAAGCGCCAGTCGCAACCGTACCGGAGTTAATGGGGCTACTGTGAACTCTCCGGGCTTAAAATGCGAAATAGCACATTGCACGGAGATAATTTAGTAGGTAATATTGCAAGTCAGGAGTATTTTAAGCTATTGACTGTGAGTTGAAAATAGAGCATCGGCAAAAGGCTGAAAAAACATAAATTAATTCATCAAAACAACACAATAACGAGGGGGCAAATGCGTTTATAATCAGTTGAAATAATTGACTGATAACAATTTAATAAATGTTGACCGATAGTATTAAATATATATATTTGCTCAATACCCCCTTCAATAACTATTATTGTCGAATGAGAAGCCAACTGATCGCCATAAGCGTACTAACTGCCCTAGCCCTGATGTCGGCTAGTTGCAATAAGAATGGAAAGTCAAAAGGGCTGCCTGATAATGGTCAGCTTGTAGGTGTTGCACCCGGAGCAAGGAGTAGTGCTAAAATGCCTCCAGGGATGGTTTATGTGCCACCTGGAACATTTCACATGGGACCAAGCGATGAGGATGTAAACTATAGCTTTACAGCCAGGAATAAACAGGTTTCCATCAATGGATTCTGGATGGATGCGACTGAAATTACAAACAACGAGTATCGCCAGTTTGTGGTTTGGGTACGGGATTCATTAGCTGCTATTGAACTGGGTTACATGAAAACCTCTCAAAGCGGAGATACTGCAGTTGATTGGAAAAAAGCGCAGACAATTAAGTATGCAGATAAAGCAACTTTAGAAAAACTGACCAAACTTGTTTTGGCACCAGATAACAGGTTGTATAATAAAATAGAAATTGATCCAGACAAGATCATCTATAACGTTCAGGCTTTTGATTTGAAAGAAGCAGCTAAACGTGAAAATGCAGGTGTTCCGCGCAGTAAATTTATAATCAGGTATGACCAGAAAATATATCCTGATACATTGGTTTGGATGAGAGACTTCTCTTATTCTTACAACGAGCCAATGACTAAAAGGTATTTTGCACATCCTTCATTTGGTAACTATCCTGTTGTTGGCGTTACCTGGAAACAAGCCACTGCCTTCTGTCACTGGAGAACACATTACCTCAATAGTTTCCTTGAAAGAAAGAAATTTGCTGTTGAAAGTGACTTCAGATTGCCAACAGAAGCAGAGTGGGAGTACGCTGCACGTGGTGGCCGCTCTCAATCTCCTTTCCCTTGGGGCGGACCTTACTTAAGAAACAAGAAAGGTTGCTTACTGGCTAACTTTAAGCCAGGACGTGGTAACTATCCTGAAGATGGCGGTTTCTATACTGTACGGGCAGACGCATACTGGCCTAATGATTTCGGTTTATATAATATGGCCGGTAACGTTGCAGAATGGACTTCTTCTTACTACTACGAAGGCGCTTACAATTTCCAACATGATATGAACCCGGATATTCGTTACGACGCTAAGGACAATGACCCTCCGCGTATGAAACGTAAAGTTGTTCGTGGTGGTAGCTGGAAAGATGTAGGATACTACCTCCAAACCAGTACAAGAAACTACGAGTACCAGGACACAGCTAAATCCTACATTGGATTCCGTTGTGTGATCGACTTACCTGCTCAATTGAGAAGGCGTTAATCACTTTATAGAATAGTACACACAGATTAGCAGACTAATAGAAAGTAAATCCTATATTTTTTATATTCTAGGTGAGGAAATGTGGTTTCATTCCCTGCCTGGCAAAATGGAAAATCAACTAAACCAACATTAAAACAAAACAAATTTTATGGCATCTGGAGTTTCCCCTCGGACCAACCGAATTGTAAACATTGTAGTGTGCGTAGGTGCGGCAGTAGTAATCTTTGGCGCTATGGCCAAAATATTACACCTTTCATGGGCTGACTGGGCATTAAAAATTGGTTTGACAACTGAAGCTTTAATCTTTTTAGTTTACGCATATTTACCTCCACCAGACTCAGGTCATGCAGCTCCGGCACCTGCTGTAGCAGCAGGTAACCCTGCTTTGAAAAGCATGGAAAAAATGTTGCAGGAAGCAGATATTACACCTGCAAATCTTTCTAAACTGAGCGCTGGCTTCCAAAAGCTGGGTACTACAGTAGAGAAAATGGGTGAAATAAGCGATGTGGTTGCTGCCACTGGCGATTACACACAGAAAACAAAAGAGGCCACACAGGCTTTATCTTCTGTAAAAGACGCTTATGCAAATACAGCTAACGCTTTAGCTTCTTTCAACAACGCATCTGAAAGCACTAAAGTGTACCATGAGCAGGTACAGGTAATGACTAAAAATTTATCTTCTTTAAATACTATTTACGAATTAGAGCTACAAGAAAGCAACAACCACCTGAAAACCATGAACAAGTTTTATGGCAAACTGGCTGAAGCTAGTGCAGCAATGCAGGGTAGTGCAGAAGACGCGATCAAGGCTCAACAGCAGATTGCAGCGCTGACAAACAACCTGACTAAGCTGAACCAGATTTATGGCAACATGATCACTGCAATGCAGGGCCGTTAAGCTGATTAAATTAAGAAAATGAAATTCGTAAAACGTATTTAAAAATCTATTTGTGATATGTCTCTACCTAAAGAGCCACGGCAAAAGATGATCAATATGATGTATTTGGTGCTGACAGCATTGTTAGCGCTGAATGTGTCGTCCGAAATCCTTAACGCCTTCAAAACAGTTGACCGAAGCTTAACGACAGCAAACGGAATTATAGACGAGAAAAATAAGACAATATTAGCTTCTTTAGAAGCAAAAGAAAAAGATGCACAGACTCACGATAGAGCTGCAATCTGGCTGCCTAAAGCACAGCAAGCACAGAAACTTTCTGAGGATATGTACACATACATTGATGGGTTAAAACTGGCACTAAAACAACAAGCTGGTTTAAAAACAGAAAATGGAGTAGAAGAGTATAAAGAAGATAACCTGGATGCAGCTACTAAATTGTTTTTAGAAAAGCCAGCAGAAAAAGGAAAAGAATTATACAATAAACTGGATCAATATAAAAAGGCGTTATTAGCAATTGATCCGGCGATTGGACAAGAGTTCGCTAAATCTTTACCAGTAGATCTTTCTGTACCACCTTCTAAAGAAGGAATAAAGAAAGAATGGGATGAAACTTATTTTCATATGACGCCAGCTATTGCCGGCATTACGATCTTAAGCAAGTTCCAGAATGACATTCGTAACAGTGAAGCACTTGTGGTGGACTTTTGCCACAGGAAAGTAGGCGAGGTGCAATTAGTCTATGATGCATTTCAGGCCTTTGCAGGAACAAACTCAACCTATTTGATGCCTGGTCAGGAATTACAAATTACCGCTGGTGTCGGCTCTTTTAGTACAAAAGCACTACCTACTGTTACTGTTGATGGTGCCGTTATACCTTTGGGAACTGATGGTTCTGCATTATATAAAACAAATGTAGGCGGCCCTGGTACATATACTAAAAAAGTAGTGGTTTCATTCAAAAAACCAGATGGCACAGTAGGTACTGAAACAAAAGATATTACTTATACAGTTGGCTCACCTACCGGCATCTCCGTAAGTGCAGACGCTGTTAAAGTATTATATATTGGATTGGACAATCCGATCAGCATTTCTGGTGGGAATGGCGGTGCAGAAAAAGTAAATGCATCTATCAGCCAGGGAAGCTTGAAAAATGAAGGAAACGGCCGTTATACTGCCAGTGTTTCCACACCTGGTAAAGCAACTATCTCTGTAACAAGTGATGGTAAAACACAGGCGTTTGAATTTAAAGTAAAAACAGTACCTCCGCCAACAGTAAAAGTAGGTGGCTCTGCTGGTGGCAGAATGTCTGTAAATACGTTCAAAGCACAAGTGGGCGTTCGCGCAGACCTGGAAAACTTTGTGTTCGAAGGTGTGAAATATGAAGTAACTGGGTTCACATTGTTTGCTACTGGTAAAGGGTTTGAAAATGGCCCGAAATACACAGAAAATAACGGAGCATATTTTAGCGCAGAAGCTAAAGCTATTATAGAATCAACAAAGGTAGGATCAACGGTCATGCTGGATAGGGTAAGAGTATCTGGTCCGGGTGGCTCTCAAACATTACCTACCCCAATTGCATTTAATCTGACAAATTAATTTTATGAGATACAGTGCGCATAGATATCTTTTAGTAACAGTGTTAGCTGCTTCATTGGTAGCTCAGCATGGGCTTGCGCAAAGAAATCAGCGTAAGTCGCGTACCAATACTGCTAATAAGAATGCCGATGGTACTGATTATTTGGGTAATCCAGTAAACAATACAAGCTCAAATAAATCGAACAGTGCAGGAGGTGATTATTTAGGTGGAACGCCGGGCGATACATCGAAAAAGAAGAATAGTGCCAACGCATCTGGTTTAAACGTGCCGATTGAATTTGTACCGACAAAAGGCAACCCGTTAACTGATACTGTAAGAAGGTCTTTGCGTTCTGAAGATGCAATAGAGCGTAACCTGGTAAAAGACAGAACGCCGTTAGCTTACGAAAATATCCGTGAAGATGATGCGATATATCGTCAGCGTGTCTGGAGAATAATCGATACAAGAGAGAAAATGAACCTCTCTTTTAGAAACCCGGCACAGGAAGATGGTAACAACCAGCTATTTATCTCGCTGTTGTACAAAGCCATTACTGAAGATAGCATAGTTGCGTTCAAAGATGAGCGTTTTACAGAGCCTTACACAAAAGATGAGTTCCTGAAAAAATTCTCTGGCGGCCTGGATACTGTGCCTGTAATGGACCTTGATGGCAACGTTGTTAAAAAACAAGTTAGACAACGTGAATTCATGGTTGATTCTATCTATCAATACCAGATCAAAGAAGAATGGATTTTTGATAAAGAATCATCAAGAATGTTTGTTCGCATTTTAGGTATTGCACCTATGATGAAAACATATTTGTCTGATGGTACAGCAATAGACCAAAACGCTTCTCCATTGTTCTGGGTGTACTATCCTGATATGAGACCTGTATTGGCAAAATCAGAGGTGTATAACTCTAAAAACTATGGTGCCAGAATGAGCTGGGAAGAGCTGTTTGAAAGCCGCTTCTTTACTGCACGTATAGTGAAGTCAACGCTGAACAATCCATTCAATATGTATTTGAAAGAATATGTAAAAGATCCCTTGTTCCAGTTGCTGGAAGGTGAAAATATCAAGGAAACGATCTTCAACTATGAGCAATCCCTTTGGTCATATTAAGATTGAGAATATTTAAAATGAAGAAGCCGGTTCAATTGAACCGGCTTCTTCATTTTAGATGGTGTATAGTGAGTTAAGAATCTGCATATGCTTACTTGTGGAGATAGAATAGAGATGCGCTGGTTTACATCTTAAGAACAACTGTAAGTCTCTTTGTGTAATGCTTACATATCTGTGTGCGAGCTCTTTCGATGTGAATTCATTAATGGCTAAACACAACAAAAAATTATGAAAAAAAAAGAAGAAAAACTTGCAGGAGGAATTGTATTTACTAACTTTGACCTCGGTTTTTCATAGGATATTGGATTTTAAAACGGGGCAGGATTTCTATCCAAGCCCCTTTTTTATTTAAGACTATCTGGTAGCATTTGTAATGTTGAAGATTGAATATTGAGCATTGGTCATTGAAAGTTATATCCTCATTCTTTATCCTTTCTTCTCTTCTTCGTCATTCTCAAAATACGCTTTCACCACCTTCGCCTTGGCTAGTCCGATTACTCCAGCTATTTCTTCCAATGTTTTATCTTTTACATTCTTTACTGATCTGAATGTTTGCAATAACTGTGACGCAGTTTGTTTGCCTATGCCTTTGATCTGTTCAAGTTCATTTACAAAAGTTCCTTTTGAACGCTTCTGACGATGGAACGTTATACCGAAACGATGCACCTCATCTCGTATACGACGGATCAGTTTCAGGCTTTCACTATTCCAGGGTAAACGGATAGATTCCTGATCGCCCGGAAAAAAGATTTCCTCTTCATTTTTAGCCAGGCCTACTACGGTCATTTGACCTATCAGCTCTAGTTCACGTATAGCCTCCATAGCCGCGCCTAGCTGCCCTTTACCGCCGTCAATAATTACAAGTTGAGGAAAAGGATGTTCTTCCTCTTTCAGGCGTTTATATCGCCTGAAAACCACTTCCTTCATTGTAGCAAAGTCATTAATGCCTTGCACTGTCTTCACATTAAAATGCCGGTAATCAGTTTTACTCGGTATGCCATTCTTAAAACAGACCATTGCAGATACCGGGAAACTGCCCTGGAAGTTTGAGTTATCAAAACATTCAATGTGTACTGGCACTTCCGGCAAGGACAAGTCCTGCTGCATACTGTACAGCACCTGCTTCTTTTCCATATCCGTTTTACCCTCCAGTTGCAACGTCTTCTTCTTTCGCAATTCTTCCCGGAAGTAATTGACATTTTTCAATGACAAATCAAGCAACTTCTTTTTATCACCGCCTTTCGGAATAGTCACTGCTATACTTTCCGGCACATCCACTTCAAATGGAACAACTATTTCCGAGGACAGGCTATTGAATGTATCGCGCAGGTTATTGACTGCAAACGACAATACATCTTCATCTGTCTCCTCCAGTTTTGTTTCCAGCTCTACTGTATGCGTTTGTACAATCGTTCCGTTTTGTACCATCAGGTAGTTGACATACGCCGTATCATGCTCCTTAATGATAGAAAATACATCAAGGTTGGATAAATGTTTGCTTACAATTACAGAACGTGCCTGGTATGTTTCCAGGTGCTCAATCTTTTTTCGCACTAATTCCGCCTTTTCAAACTTCATATCCATTGCCATTGCTGTCATCTGTTCCTTATACTTTTGTATAATGGGGGATAGGTTTCCTTTCAGCAATTGTCTTACTTGTTGTAAACCCTCGTTGTAATCCTCTTCGGTTTGCAGTGATTCACAAGGACCCTTGCAGTTACCCAGGTGATATTCAAGGCACACCTTAAATTTTCCCTTGCTGATATTGTAAGGCGTAAGATTCAGCTTACACGTCCGCAGGGGTATATATTGCCTGATAAAGCTGATCAGTTCACGCACTTTACCGGCAGAAGTAAAAGGCCCGAGATATTCAGAGCCATCGTTCAGCTTACGGCGCGTTAAAAAAATGCGCGGAAAAGGTTCTTTCTTGATAACGATATACGGATAACTTTTATCATCCTTCAGATTGATATTATACTTTGGCTGAAACTGTTTGATAAGTGAGTTCTCCAGCAGAAAAGCATCCTGTTCAGAATCTACGATAGTAAATTCGATCCGGTGAATGCGCTGTACCAGTTCGTATGTTTTGTAGCTGGCACGGGTTTTATTAAAATAAGAAGATACACGTTTGCGAAGGCTCTTCGCCTTACCTACATATAAGAGCGTATCGCTGCTATCGAAGTATTTATAAATACCCGGATAAACAGGGATTGTATGTGCTATTTGTTGAAATTGTTCCTGTGTCATTGTATTGAGTCGTGAATCGTGAAACGGGAGTCGTCAATCTTTGGTGGTACTTGTCGTCTTTGAGCCTTGGTGGCAACATTCCGCATTCCTTGTTCGATATTCCCTACTTCCACGCTACCATTGTCTGTTGTATTTTTTCCTCCTTGCCTACTGTAACAGATTTAGCAATAGAAAAGTTCTCATTGCTTTTCCAGGAAAGTTTATACAAAAAAACGGTGTCGTGTACATTTTCTACCAGTGTAATAAATATACGCTTTACCGCCTGTGTTTCCTGGTTTAGCAGGACGTCAACGCCTTGTACAGGTAAGTCCTTGTTCTGTGTGCTATAATTGAGTGTAATACTGTGTGTGCTCTCATCGTTAAAAGCACTTTCCTTGTAATATTTTTTTATCGCCTTATTACTAATATCATATCTCAAGAAAATAGCTGCCAGGCTGTCAAATGTATTGACAGATGTTGGTAAGGAATCAGTCTTACCGTCTACAGTAATAGTTCGATAAATGTAATAAGGTGTTTTATGCACCGCACCTACCTGGTTCGCAAAAAAATCATTCACCTGGAAAAAAACGATGCTGTCATTCTGGTAAGTAGGTATAGTAGTATTAGTCCTGTTGCCACAACCTGTGACAAATGTCAGTAATGCAGTACAGAAGAGTATAGATAAAGCTCGCATGATGTAAGGATTTCTCAAGTAAGCAAAGATAAGCGGGAGTGGCTACACACAAGTAGCTTAGATGAGTTTTACCACTACCTGCAACATATTGTTATCAGCTTTTAGAAAAATAATAGGTGAGCTTGTGTAAAAAATGACTTTATTTTTTAAAAAAAAGTTGACTTATGCTATTTTTTTTAAAATATCCTGGGTTATTTTTTTGAGCAATACGAGTATTTTTTTATGTATAATGATTTTTTTTACTGTCCAGTTCTCTTGTAAAGAGCGACATCACTGCGTTTGAGCGATTTAGCCTTTTCAATTCTTTTTAGATACAGAATGAACATGAATCCACTACTTGCCAAAATACTTTTGTGCATTCAATTATTACCGTCCAGATCCTCTCAAAGACCCGCCTGTGCTCAAGCAAATGTGATTGCTTTTTTTTAAGCGACTAGTTTTCGTATTTGTAAAATAAAAAACAAATAGAACAGGGAAGTAGGATTTTTTACCCACTTCACTTTCAAAGTGATAGTTAAATAAATGACGTACATGCACACCCCAGTTTCTAAGAAAAAAGGACATCTGTACCTAAACACCTCTTTGGTTGCTTTTGGGAAGAAAATTACGTATAAAGCTACTTTTCTGTTTGCTTTTGTGCTATGCATGAGTATGAATGCGGGGGCGCAAAAAACGTCTGTAAAACAAGCCGGGAAAAATATACCTGCATGGGACACATTTTCAGGTAATACCTATGCTTTTACAAAAGGTCCACAATTATATTCTTATTCTGCGCAAGATGCGAATGAGCCCATTGCTGGTCTGGCAGTAACCATATCGGGAACAACTTCTACCTGCCTCTCAAACGGCACCATTACCGCACAGGTTACAGGAAGCAGCGGTACGGTGCAATATACTTTACTTGATGGTACGGGAGCAACGGTGAAGCCTCCGCAAAATGATAACAATGTATTCACCGGTCTCGCTGCAGGCACCTACCAGGTGAGTGTTTCTGATGATGCATCTACAAATGTGCTTAGTAACAAAATAACGCTCACTACTAGTTACCAGGCTTTGGCATTAACTACTACAGGTGTGGCACCTATGCCTCAGTACCAAGTTTATTCTTGCACGCCTTCTACTACAGAAGGCTATTTATATGTGTATATCCAGTCTGGCACTGGCAGTGGACCTTACAAGGTGACGTTATACAATGGGACAGGAACAATGTTGTCAGATACACTGGTAATACCAGCGGGTACTTATTTTGGCATTATAAATAACTTGCCAAATGGCAACTACAGAGTTGGCGTTACAGATGCGTGTAATAGCACGGTACAATCCGGCACAGTTACAATTTCTAATGCAACAACTATATCCTATCCTGCCTCAATCACAAACCTGATATATGGCACGCTAAGCTATACCAAATCATCCGTTGTGGGTTGCGGTATGGGCTTTGATTTTTCTACTACTTTCTTCAATTCTTATTTTACTTATAGAGACACAATATTCACTTTTATAGAGTTTCCTGCAGGGAACTACAGCGATACCAGTTATCGTAATGGGCCTAATATGCATTTGAAATTTCCAACTGCATTGGCGCCGGCTGCTATAAATGGTCAAGCGTATATTTTATGGATAAGAGACCCCTGTTCAAAGAAATGGTATAGCACCTCTTACAAATTTCCTGATGGAAGCCTAAGCTTGAGTACTTATACTTCAGCAGGTGCTAGTAACAATAATTGTGATTCAATAATACCGTACATAAGTGTACAATGGGGAAATGCCACTTTTTCATCTAACAACTATTGTTATAATGTAAGATTTAAGTTGTTCAAAAATGATGCACCAGGAGTGTTCCTGAAAGATACTACGCTTATCAGCGGGCAAACATTAAATTCATATACTTTTTATCACCCAACAAGTTCTGGCGATTATACAGTAACACTTACTGATGCCAATAATAATACAGAAACGAAAGTAATAACCATAACCGCCCAAGCGCCTCAGAAGCTTACATTCAGTAGCGGATCTGTTTATGCTGATTGTAGTTTGAGCTCTATGGTTTATCAATCCCAGGCGTACAATTTTCTGCCTAATACTACCTACCCGGTAACGATACGACTGTTAAATACTGGGACATTCCCAAATGCGGAAACAACTTACCAGCCGCTACAGATCTTACAGGCTCCTGCATCATCAAATACATGGCAAAATTTATTCGGAAATATCCCTGTACCTTTTACATATGGTACAGACTGGACAAAGCCCGGTTATTATGATACAATAAAATATGAAGTGACTTGGCCTGGTTGTTCCCGTAAGGATACTGCTCTTGTAACGTTTACTGCCCTGAAATACAAATATAAATCGGCGAAATTCACAGGTTCAACCGTAACTATTGGTTCAGGCGGTTGCTCTGCCAATGCCGCAAATGTGACTGTTAACTGGGAGACGCGGGATACAACGGGGGCCGTCGTAACCTCCTATGGTGATTTTTTCGTAAGACAACTTCCTACCGGAGCTTATACAACTAGTGCGAGTGGGACATATACTTTTAATAACCTTGCACCTGGCACATACCAGTTTGGTATTTCACCAAATAAGTATCCGATATCAGGAACCTGGAATATCGGTTATAGTATACCTGCTACCTGTGCCTACTGGGATACCATCACAGTAGTGGTACCAAAGCTCAACGCGCCTTCTGTAGATGTGAGCAAGACGTATGGTATTATCTGTGCTGGACAACCGGCTAACAGTGGTACGCTCACAATTGCCGCAGTTGGTTATGGGCCATTCCGGTATGCCATTGGGCCAAAAGGCGCAGGAACATTTGGTACAAACCAAACGAGTAATGTATTTTCCAATCTTACTGCTGGTGACTATGATATACGTTTAACAGACACATGTGGTAGCCAGGTTGTGCAGACTGTACAGGTGGTGAATGCATCTGACCTCGCTAAAATTAAAATCTCTTCAGTCAATAACTCATTGGTCGGATGTAGTAATGACAACGTAACGCTTCAATTAAATGTGGTGGGTACTGTGTCTAATATTATATGGACCTTACCTGATAATTCTACTGTTAAGGATGTAACCTCTCTGTCAATTCCGAATTTCAGTGCAGCTAATACCGGAACATATAATGTATCGGTGCAATCTGCTGCAGGTTGCCCTGCATCTGCAAATATAAATATGACGCTGGCTCAATCGTTTAACTTGCAAGTGACAAGCCCCGCAGCCATTTGTAAAGGCAGTACTGTAGATCTTACTACAAGTGCAATAACGGCTGGTAGCAGTAATATTACCAGTTGGGCGGCTTATACGAACGCGACTGCAACAACGGCCGTAACAAGCCCGGCTACAGCGGCACCAACTGCGACAACAACTTATTATATTAAAGGGCTTTCTCCAGATGCCTGTGTTGCTATAAAACCAATAACTGTTACAGTAAATGATAAAGCAAGTTTAGGAACGCTTGCCAAGCCCGCTGCAGCATGTAGCGGGACAGCATTAGCGCTTACTACACCAACTGTAACAACAAATGGCGCCCCACTAAATGGCGCCGGAAAATGGTATCTGAATAATGTAGAGTTTGATCCGGCAACACTGGTGTCAACGGCAGATAATAATAAAACACTTTATTATAGTGTTGTTACAGATTGTGGCACAACGCAAACAAACAGCGTAACTATTACAGTAAACGCTGCCAATTCTTTCACCCTACAAACAGCAACAGGTACAGATAATCAAAGTATGTGTACAGGGGCAGCATTCACAACTACCAAATTCCAATTGGCAGGAACAGCTACTGGTGTTTCTATGACTGGTACTTTCCCTACAGGAGTAAGTGGTAGCTATAGTGGTGGTGTGTATACAATTTCCGGCACACCCACTTCTGTAGGGACATATAATTATACATTAACTTCTACTGGCGGCACTTGTGCCCCAGCCACAGTGTCAGGTACAATAAAGGTAAGTGGCACGCCAAGTATTGCTACTATTACACTACCTCCAACTGTATGTGCAGGCAACCCGCTTGCATTGGTTGATCCTGTTATTACAGCTAATGGCGCTACAGTAACCGACCCGCATTGGGAACTGGGTACAGGTACAACAAGGATTGATGCATCTACCCTGATGACCTATGCAAATAATGGCCAATCGCTCAGGTATGTAATTACATCTACGTGTGGTGGCCCAACCATTACACGTACAGTTGGCAACATTACGGTAAAAGACAAACCTGTAATAACAATTACGCAACCTGCAGCAGTATGTGCTGGTGGTACATTGTCATTGCCTACGCCATCGATAACAGCGAATGGCTCCAGCTATACCAATGCACATTGGGAGCTGGACGGTGTTACTGTCACATCTCCTGTAACTGTAACAACACTTAATGATGGAAAAATGCTGGCTTATGTAGTAACTGCAGATTGTGGCGGTACAGTATCGAGTAACTTAGTGCCTGTTAAGGTAAATCCGATTCCAACAGTAGATGACATCAGCAACAGCGTAGTATGTAACACTGCTGTTACTACACCTATTAATTTTACGGGTACAGTAAGCGGCGCTACTTATACATGGACCAATAGTAATACCGCAATAGGATTAGCAGTCAGCGGCACAGGAAATGTGCCATCCTTTACTGCAGTGAATAGCGGTAGTACTGCTGTAACAGCCACTATTACCGTAACACCAAGTGCCAACACGTGTAGCGGCACTGCCAAGACTTTTACTATTACAGTAAATCCAACACCAACAGTAAGCGGCTATATGGACCTGATACCATGTGCAGGTAACAGTATATTCCCAATTGGTTTTACAGGGAGTGTAAGCGGTACTACATTTGCCTGGAGTAATGATAATACCTCGATAGGTCTTCCTGCAAGTGGGCTAAGCAACATACCATCTGTTATAGCAGTGAATAATGGCACATCTCCTGCTGTAGCAACCATTACGGTAACGCCAAGCGCGAATACGTGTGATGGTGCTTCCAAAACCTTTACCATTACAGTAAACCCAACGCCAACAGTAAACGATATCAGCAATAGCGTAGTATGTAATAATACCGTTACCTCGGCCATTGGTTTTAGCGGTACAGTAAGTGGTACTACTTATACATGGACAAATAATAATACTGCAATAGGATTAGCTGCCAGTGGCACAGGAAATGTCCCATCCTTCACCGCAACAAATACTGGTAGTACTGCAGCAACGGCAACTATTACGGTAACGCCAAGCGCAAATACGTGTGGTGGTACATCTAAGACCTTTACTATTACGGTAAATCCAACACCAGCAGTAAACACTATTGCTAATAGTGTAGTGTGTAACAATACTACTACTACCCCTATCAGTTTTAGCGGTACAGTAAGTGGCACTACTTATACATGGACAAACAGCAATGCTTCAATAGGATTAGCAAGCAATGGCTCAGGAGATATACCGTCCTTCACCGCAGTGAATAGTGGTAGTGCTGCTGTAACTGCAACCATTACTGTGACGCCAGGTGCGAACACGTGTGGCGGTACATCTAAGACCTTTACCATTACAGTAAATCCAATACCTACAGTAAATACGATTACTGATAAGGTAATATGTAATAATACAGCTACTACAAAAATCAGTTTTAGTGGAAATGTGAGTGGGGCTACTTACGCATGGACAAATAGCAATGCTGCTATAGGATTGGCAGCTAGTGGCACAGGAGATATACCATCTTTCACGGCAACGAATACTGGTAGTACTGCTGCAACAGCAACTATTACTGTAACGCCAAGTGCGAACACTTGTGATGGTGCTGCTAAAACCTTTACCATTACAGTAAACCCAACGCCAACAATAAATACTGTTACTAATAAGGTAGTATGTAACAATGCAGCTACCACAGCCATTAGCTTTAGTGGCAATGTAAGCAATGCTACGTATACATGGACAAATGATAATACTACAATAGGATTAGCAGCCAACGGTATAGGAGATATAACATCTTTCACTGCAGTGAATAACGGTAATACTACTGCAACAGCAACTATTACTGTAACGCCAAGTGCGAACACATGTGATGGTACTGCTAAAACTTTTACCATTACAGTAAACCCAACACCTACAGTAAATACGATTGCCAATAAAGTAGTATGTAACAATACTGCTACCACAGCCATTGGCTTTAGTGGCAATGTAAGCAATGCTACGTATACATGGACAAATGATAACACTGCCATAGGATTGGCAGCTAGCGGTACAGGGGATATACCATCCTTCACCGCAGCGAATAGCGGTAGTACTGCTGTAATAGCAACTATTACCGTAACACCAAGCGCGAATACATGTGGAGGCGTTTCAAAGACCTTTACCATTACAGTAAACCCAACACCAGTAGTAAATGACATCAGCAATAGCGTAGTATGTAATAATGCGGCTACCACGGCCATCAACTTTAGCAGCAATGTAATCGGCGCTACATATACATGGACAAACAGCAATGCTGCTATAGGATTAGCAGCTAGCGGTGCAGGAGATATACCATCTTTCGCCGCAGCGAATAGCGGTAGTACTGCTGTAACGGCAACTATTACCGTAACGCCAAGTGCGAATGCGTGTGGAGGTGCTTCAAAGACCTTTACCATTACAGTAAACCCGACGCCTGTAGTCAATGATATTAACAATAGTGTAGTATGTAACAACGCAACTGCTACAGCCATTGGCTTTAGCAGCAATGTAAGTGGTGCTACATATACATGGACAAACAGCAATGCTGCTATAGGATTAGCTGCGAGTGGCGCGGGAGATATACCATCTTTTACAGCAGTGAATAGTAGTAGTACTCCTGCAACAGCAACTATTACCGTAACACCAAGTGCGAACACATGTGATGGTGCTTCAAAGACTTTTACAATTAAAGTAAACCCGACGCCAACAGTAAATGCTATTACCAATAGTGTTGTGTGTAACAATACGGCGACCTCTGCTATCAGCTTTGGTAGCAATGTAATCGACGCTACATATACATGGGCGAATAATAATCCTGCAATAGGACTGGCTGCGAGCGGTGCAGGAGATATACCATCTTTCACCGCAGTGAATAGTGGTAGTACTGCTGCAATAGCAACGATTACCGTAACGCCAAGTGCGAACACTTGTGATGGTACTTCCAAATCTTTTACCATTACGGTAAACCCGACGCCAACTGTAAACACCATTACTAATAAAGTGGTATGTAACAATGCGACTACAACAGCCATTGGCTTTAGCAGCAATGTAAGTAGTGCTACATATACATGGACAAATAGTAATCCTGCAATAGGACTGGCTGCGAGTGGTGCAGGAGATATACCATCTTTCACCGCAGTGAATAGTGGTAGTACTGCAGTGACAGCAACCATTACCGTAACACCGAGTGCAAACACTTGTGCCGGCACCTCTAAGACTTTTACGATTACGGTAAACCCGACGCCAACTGTAAATACGATTGCTGATAAAGTTGCTTGTAACAATGCGGCTACATCTGCTATTAGTTTTGGTGGCAATGTAAGTACTGCTACATATACATGGACAAATAATAATACTTCAATAGGATTAGCTGCCAGCGGTACAGGTGATATCGCATCCTTCACAGCAGTAAATACCGGTAGTACAGCCACAACAGCAATTATTACCGTAACGCCGAGTGCAAACACTTGTGCTGGTACTTCTAAGACTTTTACGATTACGGTAAACCCAACGCCAACTGTAAATACCATCAACAACCAGGCAATATGCAATGGCGCTGTTACAACGCGCGTTTCATTTGATGGGGCTGTAGCCAATACTACTTATTCTTGGGCCAATAGTAATACTACAATAGGCCTTCCGGCTAGTGGTACAGGTGATATCGCATCCTTCACCGCAGTGAATACCGGTAGTACAGTAGCAACAGCAACCATTACGGTAACGCCAGGTGCGAACACGTGTAATGGCACATCCCAAAGTTTTACTATTACAGTAAATCCTGATGCTCATTTAATGCTCTTGACAGGAAACAGCAGCCAGGTGGTAAATATAAACACACCTGTTGCCAATGTTGGATACACTGTTGTAGATGAGAAAAACGTAGTTGTAACTGGTTTACCGGCAGGGGTTACCTATAGTTATACCGCAGGTACAGTTGTCATTAGCGGCACACCTACAGCAAGCGGTACCTTTAATTATACAGTTACTGCTACCGGTGATTGCGCCAAAGCTGAGCTGACAGGTACCATTATCGTAAATCCTGATTCAGATATCAAACTGATCTCTGT
>JAFKHH010000003.1 GCA_017306865.1 Filimonas sp. | reverse complement strand
AACTTTCAAAAACAAGGCGTTTAACAGCACGCCATCTCCAGCTAAAAATAAGGTGGTCAATTTGCTCCGAAACAGGGTGGTCAGTTTGCTCCGAAACGAGGTGGTCACGTTATCCCGGAATCAGGTGGTCATGTTCAGCGAAATCTCCAATATTAAACGTATTCTCAAAATATTGCGCTATCAGTCTTATATCGCTATTGCCGTTATCGAAAACGCCTTGACAATTCAGTGCATAAATTAGCTCTATCATGGCGGTTTTACTTCCCGTCCAATTCAGCTTTTGCGTGGCTACTGATTTACTGTCTTGGGTTTTGCTGTACAGTTGGTCTTCGATATACACCTGTATCAAGTCGTTGGCGATTATCTTGGCAACCTTATAGTCATGTGAAGTGGAAAAGGTTTGGTCAGATTGAAAGTAATAAGTGTCCAGCCATAACTTAATATCGTGCTTACCCCGCACAAAAAAATTTTCATCAAGAAAGGAATTATTGCTACGATAGTACTTATAGAAATCGAGGTTATTATCAAAGAACCTCTTTAATTTTTTGAGTTCTTTGTTGAGGTATTTTCTTATAGATTTCGTTCCATAGGGTTTTCTTGCCTCAATTTTATAGATGGCATTGTAATAAATGAGTTGAGCGATAATGGCTGGTTTCTGATATTTGAAAAAATGTATTTCTTCCTGCTCGTTTTCAAATCCAGTTTTCAATACATATTCTTTCAGTTCAGTAGTCTTGCTTAAAATGAGTTCAATTGCTTTCTCATAGGAAGCTAAGACATTTCCCTGCTCGTATGCCAATTCTTTTATTTCTTCATCTAATTCATCTGATATTTTCTTAAAATATTCTGTCATTCAAATTATCACTTTTGTAATTAATTGATTACCCCAGAATAACTCTTAAATACTTGCTTAATTTATCCGGTTGTGTAACAATTATTTTTGCTTGAATTTTTGGTTTAAAAAAGTCATTTATTGCTCTTTTGACGTTTTATCTCAAAGGGGTTCTACAACCTCAATCCCCAAAGAATTAAGTTTACTTTCTCTATGTGTTTATATGTCCACCCCATAAAACATCTTTCATTTGTTTACATATAAATTACTGTTACGTCAATTGTCTTGTCTGCGTTCAATTCAAAACTTGCTTTGGAAAAATTAGGCCTGTTTCGTAAACCTATTGACTGATAATTGGAAAATCCAATTCCCTCTTTGGGTAAAAGCAAACCTTTATCAATCTTTCCGTTATTGTTTTCATCGTGTAAAATATTTACGGCATATCTCCCTTGGGGCAGGCTTTTAAAAGTAATTTCAGATTTGCCATTTACAATTTTCGCTTTCTCTAATCGGTAATATTTTCTGTAATCTTCATCGGGGATTGAATTATCTTTGTTATAGAGGGCGAATTGAACAACACCCTTTGAATTTCGTAAATTTTCTACCTTAACGGTCAAGGTGTAGGTTTCTGCCTGATTTTCCGAAAATGAACAGAGAAAAAAACATAACCCAACTGTCAGTATAATAAAAATTGTTGCTTTCATTTATTATTGTTTTTTATTTGAACCCAATTTTTCTTTCATTCTATCTACTCCGTAGTACACCATTGGCACTAAATAAACCGTCAATGCTAATGAAGAAAGCAAACCGCCAATGATTACCCACGCCAAACCGTTTTTCCATTCGGCTGCTGTTCCGCTGGCTAATGCTATGGGCAACATTCCTATTGCCATTGATAAAGTCGTCATCAAAATGGGTCGCATACGTTCTTTTCCTGCGGTAATCAATGCTTCCTGATAATGTTTTCCTTCTGCCTTCAAATGGTTGGTAAAGTCCACAATCAAGATGGAATTTTTTGTTACCAATCCCATTAGCATAATCAAGCCGAGCAAAGCAAATAAGCTCAAATTGCTTAACGATAAATTCAAGGCTAAAAATGCTCCGATTGCTGCAACGGGTATGGCAAACAGGGCAACAAAAGGATAAATGTAACTGTCGTATAAGGCTACCATAATCAAATAAATCAGTAAGAATGAAATCAGCAATACCGAACCCAAAGCCCCGAAACTGTCGTTTTGCCGTTTAATATCGCTTCCCCAAGTCATTTGTATGCCGTTGGGTAAAGGATTGTTTTTGAGATATGCCACTACATCGTCTGCTACTGTTCCCGAAGGTCTGCCGAGTGCATCGGAAGTTAATGTAACGGCAGGTTGCCGGTCTTTTCGTTCTAAAAGCGAAGGCGAATTATCTCTTTCAATAGTTGCAAACTGTGAAACTTCAATCGGAATGCCCATTGGATTTATAATGTTGAGTTGGTTTACATCATCATAATTTTTACGGCTGAATTTATCCAACCAAATCCGTACAGGATATTCTGTTCCGTTTTCCGTTAAAGTGGCATCGTCATTTCCTGTAAAAGCGGTACGCAAATTCATTCCCACATAAGCCGTGTTCAATCCTAAACGCTGCATTTTGTCTTTGTCAGGAATGACTTTTAATTCAGGGCTTCCTGCTTCTACCGAAAGCCGCACATTATCTGCTCCGGGTATTTTTTCAATAACTGTTTTTAAGTCATTACCTGTCTGCATTACCTGGTCTAAGTCGCTTCCGCTTAATGTAATTTCTATCGGTGCAGAACGTGGAATTAAGCCTAATGCTATCATTGAAAAATTGATGCCTGAATATTCTTTTTGCAAATCAGTTCGCAATTTCCGCATAAAGGTTTCGGTAGAGAGATTATTTGTTTCTTTCCTGGATTTTAGCTGAATAGTAAATTCAGTTTTATTGGCAGAACCAACTCCCAAACTTCCGATACCTGTGCTTGGTCCGCCTACATTGCTGAAAACAGTTGAAACTTCGGGTTGCTTCAGAATATAGTTTTCTATCTTTTCGGAAACCAAATTGTTTTGCTGAATGGAAGTACTTTTATCAAACTCTAATGCCAAACGGAATTTTCCCTGGTCGCCTGTGGAAATGAGTTCCTTTCCAATAATTCCCTGCTTCATCATTGCTACCGTTCCTACGAACAGCAACAAAACAAATCCTGTAAAAATGAGTTTGTGATGTAAAACCCAATTCAATGTTCTGCCATACCAATTGATGAATTGGTCTAACTGATGTTCAAACCAAAGCAAAAAACGATTAAAGAAATTAGTCGGTTGCAAATCTTCTTTTTTCCCGATGCGTGAAGCCAGCCAAGGCGTTAAAGTAAACCCGACCAATAAACTTGTAAGCGTAGAAGTGATAACCACTACCGAAAATTGTTTGAGCATATCGGCAACAAAAACCTGTAAGAATAAAATCGGCAGAAACACAACCACATCAACCAATGTAATAGACAATGCCGAAAAACCGATTTCCATTCTTCCGTCCATAGCTGCCGTTCTTTTTTCTTTACCCATATCCAAATGACGTTGGATATTTTCTAAAACTACGGTAGCATCGTCCACCAAAATACCGAT
>JAFKHH010000002.1 GCA_017306865.1 Filimonas sp. | reverse complement strand
TTCTTTTATACATAGTTGTATGATCAATAATCATGGAATAGGGTTTATTGCTTGTAGTTGTATTGGTAGGTTTTCAGAATGTTGCCATCCTGGTCCTTAATTAACTTCAAGCGCAGCTCATCATCATATTCGTAATAGGAAAAACGATCAGTAGCATCACATTGACTAACCATACCGATGAGCGGCTGAAAAACAAACGTTGCCATTTGTGCATCTTTCGGGTACAGCCTCACTTCATCAATCAAACCTGTTCCCGCGATTTCAACACTTGTTGCATTTACGTCTTTCCGATAAAGCGTCCAACCATTCCTGGAAAGGACTGTTGTCGCTCCTGCGCCGTTAATCGTCGCACTACCGCTTTTCATCCAAAACGAAACTGTATAAATATTTGATGGAAGATTGCTTTTGGTAATGGACCCACCAGAGAGATCATAGCACTTTGTACCGGAAATACTTGTTGGTGCATCTGTCACTGATCCACTATAAGACCAGTTACCTTTTCCATCTGCTTCAAAAGATGTGTAGGCCACACTGTTTACCGCTGCATTTTTTATTTCCGCAATAGGGTACATTAAATTGTAATCCCATACAAAGGAGGTCGGCTTATTACCTTTTAAGGACAATTCTAAAATATTCCCGGAAGTATCGTAAGCACTCACTTCTGCATCGAGCGAATATTCACCCAGGATACTGGAATACTTTTTATTTAAAAGTGGCGTAGTGACAGGAAAGTCGTTCTTATAATCACTTTCCTGCTCCGTTAGTAATTGCCCGTTATTAAAGTTTTGTTTTTTTAATACGGCACTGTACATATGCTGACTTGCCAACCTGCTTTTCGCTGTTGCAGCGAAACTGTTTTGAAAGCTGAGCGTATCAAGTGGATAGAACATTTTTGTTACCAATACTTCATTCTTGCTGCTCTTCGTCTCCTGTCGAGTAATTTGCTGATGCAGGATATTATCATACCCGGAAGACACATAAGATGTGTTACTATTGCCATCATCATAATATTCTGTTGTAACGGTACTATCAACATAGAGCCATCTTGAGATCATATTATATTGCATTGAGTAAAGCCCAATTGGCTGAAAGATGTTTGTATAGTCAACAGAGTACGCCAATAAATTAAACCCTTGATCTAATTTAAAAGTATAAAAAGTCCGGTCCTGGCTGAGCCTCGGATCATCTTTTAAAACAGTCCTTACCTGCTTAACTTTTGCAAATTGGCTACCGGTATTTTTAAAATACTGCGTATTTACTTCAAAGCCGTTATAGATCCCGTAATTAGCAAGGGGTGTACCGCTGAACGCCTGTCCGACTATAGGAAGACCATTCACATCCTTGGCGATCTGGAACTCATGATCAACCTTTCCATTCTCGCCGTTTTCGCCAAATAGTTCTGTTACATAATTATAGTAGATATTATTTCCACCGTAAGTATAAAGAGCGTAAAAATTATCGCTTGAATAGGTTGGATACACACAGTAATAATATACGTTGATATTACTGCCTGCTGGACACTGTTTAATAACCTTTGTATCTGAATTATAGACAGGATCAGGGAGATACGCACTTCCAGATGGCAAATTTGTTCTAGCATCTACATATTTATATTTTTTGATAATGGGGGAAGCATCTTTATTATCATAAGTCAAAACTTTCTGCACACGAACACCTGGCACCTGCACTTCACCTGTTAGTACTTTGGAATCATTGAACGTAAAGGTCATCACCCCTCTTGAAGGCCCTTGTACTGTCATCGTTATGGTATATGTTCCTTCGTTTAAAAAGAAGTTATATGAACCTGGGCTATTTAAGCCTGCCTGTAACGGCCGACCGATTATATCGGTAAGCATAGTTCCAGTTGGCCCAGCTACCGAAAGATATACAAGGTAATTACCGGCAGGATATCCTGTTTCCGTCGCAACAAGATTGAGGTTAATGGATACGAGTTGCGAACAATGAACAATAAATGGTGCTGACACAAAATTATCTACATGTTTAAAAGTAGAGGTACCTTGCAGAAAAACATTTATACTTGTATCTGGGTTACTACAATCGCGCCCATTGGTAGCAATACCATTCGGTTCATAAACTATCGTATCATACCCTTTGGTCGGATAAATAATTTTTGAAAGTGTGCCATGCACAGAGAAAGCTCCATTCGGTTTACGGTCACCAAAACCATAACTGGAAAAATCATTAATTGCTTGCTGATCTACTGGCTTAGGAATCAAGGAAGCATTTGCTTTGCCGTTAAAGAATCCAAAATGATCTTGTGAGTAGGACAGTCGCCTCGGCAGATCATCGAGGTTATTATACTGGAACGAATAAAACTGTGCATCATCAGATAAAAGGGTTTTCCCGATTGACACCTGCGCTAAAAAAAGCCGGTTGTCCATGGACAAACCGCTTGCACCAAAATATTTATTTGTTACTGCTGAGATAGTGCTATAAGTAAACCCAACAGTGCGTATAGGTTGTATGCTGTTATAGGTCAAATTACCAACCCTGTCTGAAGTTGCGTCAAAGACCTGGATGCTTCCTACAGCACTATCACCAGGAATATCTGTTCTCGCCTGGTAATTAAACTGCACAACACCTCTGTAGTTAGAATAAACCTTATCAATCATATATCCCTGTACACGTGTTTTTCCAACACAGGAAGAATTCCAATCTCCGCCATACACGCTACAGACTTCACAAGCCGTTCCGACTTGGGTCGAAAAAGATTTAATATACTTCTGACTCACCCCGGTACTGTATGTAAAATCACAAGCCTTGTATTTAATCGTGATAACATCTCCCAGTGGATGTATGATTTGATCGAGCAGCCAACTGTTTACGACTGTTGGCCCACCACCTTGCTGACAACTACTGGAGGCTTCTGACGTTTCCTTCGTCGAAAAATAATATTGTATGCCACTATTATCTATGATCTTAAAACCATTGCCTGTCCTTGAAATATCAAGCGTATTCTGTTCTAGTTTGACAATCGTATCTTTTAGGATCAAAAACCGTCCGTTATTACCATTGAAATTAAAACTATAAATATCGGGCTGCCCATCCCTGGTATTGTTCAACAATACACTGAACAACTGCCGCAATGAATCGCCATTATTTATAAAAGGATAATTAGCCGGCAGGTCTAATGGTAAACTATTATCATCATCTTTTCCAAGCACCATTTTACCTATCGATCCGCCCGCCATTAGCATCCAATCCATTCCAACCCGGCTCGCTACTTTATCAACTTTCAACCCGTTGGTATTATAAACAAGTGATATGGGAAAAGACAAATGCTTTGTCTTATACTCATATAACGGAATCTGCGTTCCGAAAGAACCATCACTCAGCTTGGCACTGGCTTGCCCATAGTGTCCAATCTCTGCCACTGTTGGTGGTGGCGGTATTACTTTAAATTCATCCTGCGCATGAAGCGTAGCACAACATAAGAGTGCTGCTATCATTATCAATAATCTTCTATTCATAAAATTTGAAATGAC
>JAFKHH010000001.1 GCA_017306865.1 Filimonas sp. | reverse complement strand
GTCATTTCAAATTTTATGAATAGAAGATTATTGATAATGATAGCAGCACTCTTATGTTGTGCTACGCTTCATGCGCAGGATGAATTTAAAGTAATACCGCCACCACCAACAGTGGCAGAGATTGGACACTATGGGCAAGCCAGTGCCAAACTGAGTGATGGTTCTTTCGGAACGCAGATCCCGTTATATGAGTATAAGACAAAGCATTTGTCTTTTCCTATATCACTTGTTTATAATACCAACGGACTAAAGGTAGATAAAGTAGCGAGCCGGGTTGGAATGGATTGGATGCTCATGGCGGGCGGCTCCATAGGAAAAATGGTACTAGGGAAAGATGATGATAATAGTATACCATTAGAACTTCCGGCTAATTATCCTCTTATAAATGACAGCGATTCATTGCGGCAGTTGTTCCGCCTGCTGTTAAATAATGATAGGGATGGGCAGCCCGATATTTATAGCTTTAATTTCAATGGTAATAATGGACGGTTTTTGATCCTAAAAGATACGATTGTAAAACTGGAGCAGAATACGCTTGATATTTCAAGGACAGGCAATGGTTTTAAGATCATAGATAATAGCGGCATACAATATTATTTCTCGACGAAAGAAACATCCGAAGCTTCCAGTAGTTGCCAGCAAGGTGGCGGACCAACGGTCGTAAACAGTTGGTTGCTCGATCAGATCATACACCCACTTGGGGATATTATTACGATTAAATACAAAGCGTGTGATTTCACCTACAGCACCGGGGTGACTCAGAAATATGTTAAATCATTAAAGGACCAATATGGATCAACCTGTACAACCTGTGGTGTTTATCCCGGTGAGTGGAACACGAATTGTGTAGGCCGAACACGGGTACGGGGATACATGATTGATAAGGTTTATTCTAACTATAGGGGTGTTGTGCAGTTTAATTACCAGGAAAGAACGGATATTCCTGGTGACAGTGCTGTTCGAAGTATCCAGGTCTTCGATGCAACTTCTGATAAATTTGGTAACCTGACTTATTACAACACACAGCCTATACGAACTGTTGGCTTTACCTATAGCACTATTGCCGCTGTGACAAATAAATATTTTGGTGCAAGTGGTTTGTCTATAGACAACCGGCTTTTTTTAACGCAAGTGTCAATCGGGAAAACACTTTTATCTGATGATGCGCAGTTTTATTCGTTTCAATATAACAATCTTGATGATCTGCCGAGGCGTTTGTCTTATTCCCAGGATCATTTTGGCTTTTTTAATGGGAAGGCTAATGCTTCTTTGATTCCTCAACCCATAGTCCAGGAAGCGATTAATGATTTTTCCGGTTATGGATTTGGCGACCGTAAACCGAGTGGCGCTTTCTCTGTACATGGAACACTTTCAAAAATTATTTACCCAACAAAAGGATATGATACCATTGTTTACGAGCCCAACGGTATGGTCAACACTGCAGGGTATGATTGTGCTAATCCTGACACAAGTATAAGTGTATTCCTTCAGGGTACATCTACTTTTAAACATGTAGATAATTTTGTGTCAGCACCTTTTACTGTTCATTGTTCACAACTCGTATCCATTAACCTCAATCTTGTTGCGACAGAAACAGGCTATCCAGCGGGCAATTACCTTGTATATATCGCTATAGCGGGACCTAATGGGACAATGCTCAATGATATGATAGGCCGGCCATTGCAAGCTGGTCTAAATAGCGCTGGTTCTTATAACGTCTTTTTAAATGCGGGCACTTACACCATAACTATGACAGTGCAAGGGCCTTCAAGAGGGGTGATGACCTTTACGTTTAATGATTCAAAAACACAGGCAGGGGAAGCGCAGGTGCCGGGTGTAAGAGTACAAAAAGTACTTACTTATGCCAGCCAGAACGATGCCCCGATAGTTAAACGATATAAATATATTGACCCAGCTACAAATAAATCATCAGGTTCGCCATATCTGCCAGACCCGGTGTATCAATCTAATACGACAGTTATTAAGCAATGTCAAAATGTTGGGCCATATATCATCTTTTATTATTGTAATTACCCAACTTATACCAGTGATAACTTTTACTCATTATACACGTATGGCGGTAACAATATCTACTATAATTATGTGACTGAACTAATGGGTGAGAACGGCGAAAATGGGAAGATTGATCATGAATTCCAGGTAGCTAAAGATGTGAATGGTCTTCCTGTAGTCGGACAGGCGTTCAGCGGTACGCCACTTGCCAATTATGGGATCTACAACGGTTTTGAAGTGAATGCGCAATATTATAAAAATACGGGTGGCCAATTTGTAAAAGTGAAACAAATTAGAACTGTTTTAAAAGATGATCCCCGTCTTAGCCAGGACAGGACTTTTTATACATTCAAGCTTGATCAGGGATTTAATTTACTCGCGTTTGTGGTGGATTATGCAAGCATATTTCAGGTGGTCGGTATTTATTCGATGAAGTACAACATGATTTCCAGGTGGATCTATGTTGATAGCACCATTACAACAGAATATTATGATGATGGTAATACTAACACATCCTATGTGTCTTCCGGGTATGATAATATCCTGCATCAGCAAATTACACGGCAAGTGACAACGAATAGCAAGAATGAAGTGTTGGTTGCAAAAATGTTTTATCCATTAGATACGATCAGCTTCCAAAACAGTTTCGCTGCAACAGCAAAAAGCAGGTTAGCAAGCCAGCATATGTACAGTGCCGTATTAAAAAGACAAAACTTTAATAACGGGCAATTATTAACGGAACAGGAAAGCGATTATAAGAACGATTTTCCTGTCACCACACCGCTTTTAAATAAAAAGTATTCCAGTATTCTGGGTGAATATTCGCTCGATGCAGAAGTAAGTGCTTACGATACTTCCGGTAATATTTTAGAATTAGCCTTAAAGGGCAATAAACCGTCATCCTTTGTATGGGATTACAATTTAATGTACCCTATTGCGGAAATAAAAAATGCATCGGTAAACAGTGTTGCCTATACTTCTTTTGAAGCAGACGGAAAAGGGAACTGGTCTTATAGTGGGTCAGTGACTGATGCACCAACAAGTATTTCCGGCACAAAGTGCTATGATCTCTCCGGAGGTTCCATTACAAAGAATAGTCTTCCATCAAATACTTATACGGTTTCATTCTGGATGAAGAGCGGTAGTGCGACGATTAACGGTGCAGGAGCGATGGCAGTCCTTTCCAGGAATGGGTGGACGCTTTATCGGAAAGACGTAAATGCAACAAGTGTTGAAATCGCGGGAACAGGCTTGATTGATGAAGTGAGGCTGTACCCGAAAGATGCACAAATGGCAACGTTTGTTTTTCAGCCGCTCATCGGCATGATCAGCCAATGCGATGCTACAGATCGTTTTTCCTATTACGAATATGATGATGAGCTGCGCTTGAAGTTAATTAAGGACCAGGATGGCAACATTCTGAAAACCTACCAATACAACTACAAGCAATAAACCCTATTCCATGATTATTGATCATACAACTATGTATAAAAGAA
>JAFKHH010000030.1 GCA_017306865.1 Filimonas sp. | reverse complement strand
CCAGTTACTGGTAAGCAGGTTATGGTGTGAGGTGTTATCGTTTGTTTTGGTTTTTGGAGGATAGGTGACTTATAACCGGTCTTGAGTTATGTACAATAAAAAAGCCCCACGATTGTGAGGCTTTCTTAAATAAATATGGCAGCTACCTACTCTCCCGCATTGTTGTGCAGTACCATCGGCCATGAGGGGCTTAACTTCTCTGTTCGGTATGGGAAGAGGTGAACACCCTCGGAATAACCACCATAAGACATTAAAGGCTGTCCTTCTGTTTATTCCTCCCTTTAGGGAGGCCAGGAGGGCCTAATAAGTTACATATTGGGATCGCTCATGATAGAGTAAAAAATTAAAGCTTACGGGCAATTAGTACTACTCGGCTTTGATGTTACCATCTTTACACCTATAGCCTATCAACGTCATCGTCTTTGACAGCCCTTAAAAGGAAACTCATCTTGAGGAAGGTTTCACGCTTAGATGCTTTCAGCGTTTATCCTGTCTGTACATAGCTACTCAGCATTGCAGTTGGCACCACAACTGATTCACCAGCGGTACATACGACCCGGTCCTCTCGTACTAAGGTCATGTCCTCTCAATTTCCTTGCGCCCACCACAGATAGGGACCGAACTGTCTTGCGACGTTCTGAACCCAGTTCACGTGCCACTTTAATCGGCGAACAGCCGAACCCTTGGGACCTTCTCCAGCCCCAGGATGTGACGAACCGACATCGAGGTGCCAAACCTTACCGTCGATATGAGCTCTTGGGTAAGATCAGCCTGTTATCCCCGGAGTACCTTTTATCCTTTGAGCGACGGCCCTTCCATGCAGAACCGCCGGATCACTTTAGCCAGCTTTCGCTCCTGCTCGGCGTGTATGCCTCACAGTCAAGCACCCTTTTACTAATGCGCTCTATGTACGATTACCAACCGTACTGAGGGTACCTTTGCGAGCCTCCGTTACTTTTTAGGAGGCGACCACCCCAGTCAAACTACCCACCATGCACTGTTTCCATTACTGGATTAGACTCTAAGCAACAAAAGGTTGGTATTTCAACGTTGACTCCACAATGCCTAGCGACACTGCTTCATAGTCTCCCAACTATCCTACACATTTGGTGCTCAAAATCAATGCAAAGTTGTAGTGAAGGTTCACGGGGTCTTTCCGTCCCGTGGCGGGTAACCGGCATCTTCACCGATACTACAATTTCACCGGGCTCGTGGAGGAGACAGCGTTCAACTCATTAGACCATTCGTGCAGGTCGGAACTTACCCGACAAGGAATTTCGCTACCTTAGGACCGTTATAGTTACGGCCGCCGTTTACCGGGGCTTCAGTCAGAAGCTTTGACTTGCGTCGAACATCCTTCCTTAACCTTCCGGCACCGGGCAGGTTTCAGGCTCTATACGTCATCTTTCGATTTTGCAGGGCCCTGTGTTTTTGTTAAACAGTTGGTTGAACCATTTTACTGAGACCATATTGCTATGGTACGCTTTATCCCGAAGTTACAGCGTCAATTTGCCTAGTTCCTTCTCCACGGCTCACCCGAGCGCCTTAGAATACTCATCCCGTCTACCTGTGTCGGTTTGCGGTACTGGCCGCTATACTCGCTTTTCTTGGGACAACTTTTATGGTTTCGATTCCCCCGAAGGTTCCTCTCAGCGCTCTATTCCGTCAGAACGCAACCACCACGGTCATCCGTCACTTTTAATGTATAGCAGGTGAAGGAATATTAACCTTCTTTCCATCAGATGCCCCTTTCGGGTTTTCCTAAGGACCAGACTAACCCTGATCCGATTAACGTTGATCAGGAACCCTTAGACTTTCGGCGTTAAAGTTTTTCACTTTAATTATCGTTACTTATGCCTACATTTTCTTTTGAAACCACTCCACCATACGTCGCCGTACAGCTTCAATGTTGTTTCAATGCTCCCCTACCACTCAGATATTATCTGAATTTAGAACTTCGGTTCGTAGTTTGATGCCCGATTATTTTCCGTGCAGGACCTCTCGACCAGTGAGCTGTTACGCACTCTTTAAATGAATTGCTGCTTCCAAGCAAACATCCTGGCTGTTATAGAAGTCCCACCTCGTTTGATCAACTTAACTACGTATTAGGGACCTTAGTTGCTAATCTGGGTTATTTCCCTCTCGGCCACGGACCTTAGCGCCCGCAGCCTCACTCCCGGAGATATATGATAGCATTCGGAGTTTGTCAGGGTTTGGTAGGCGGTGAAGCCCCCTAGCCCAATCAGTAGCTCTACCTCTATCATACTTCTTTATCCGAGGCTGTTCCTAAAAACATTTCGGGGAGAACGAGCTATCTCTCAGTTTGATTGGCCTTTCACCCCTATCCACAGGTCATCCCAAGACTTTTCAACGTCAACGGGTTCGGTCCTCCAGTTAGTTTTACCTAACCTTCAACCTGCCCATGGATAGATCACAAAGTTTCGCGTCTGCCCCAACTGACTAAACGCCCTATTTGGACTCGCTTTCGCTACGGCTCCGTTAAAAACGAACTTAACCTCGCCAGTTAGGAGCAACTCGTAGGCTCATTATGCAAAAGGCACGCCGTCACATCTTGCGATGCTCCGACCGCTTGTAGGCGCACGGTTTCAGGTACTATTTCACTCCCCTGTTCGGGGTGCTTTTCACCTTTCCCTTACGGTACTGGTTCACTATCGGTGTCTGAGGAGTATTTAGCCTTACCAGATGGTGCTGGCAGTTTCACGCAAGATTCCTCCGGTCCCGCGCTACTCAGGATACCACTCGTCCACAACAATTTGTGCTTACAGGACTATCACCTGCTATGGTGTCACTTTCCAGAGACTTCAGCTTGATGTTGCTTTCTAAATGTGGTCCTACAACCCTCATGGAGCACGCTCCATAAGTTTGGGCTCTTCCCGTTTCGCTCGCCACTACTCTGGGAATCATTATTATTTTCTTTTCCTCTCCCTACTTAGATGTTTCAGTTCAGGAGGTTGGCTCTCTTTCGAGTACTATACCTTCAGTATAGTGGGTTGTCCCATTCGGATATGTAAGGATATAACGCTTGTGTGCAGCTCCCCTTACCTTTTCGCAGCTTACCACGTCCTTCGTCGCCTCTCAGACCCAAGGCATCCACCATGCGCCCTTATTTCGCTTTAAAAATTTTAAACTAGATTGTAAGACTCATGTACTTGCGTACACTACTTACTTTACTCTATGATTTTGCTTTCCCAATATGTCAAAGAACTTTTAACCCTGGTCCTACTTAAAGAACCGTGCTAGGTCAATGTGATGTGTGAGGCTTTGAACCCCTACCCGGCCGCCTGTACGGCTACATCCTGTCTATCTTAAAGAACTTTTCTCTCTCACGGCTACTCTCTCTGTCACACTTAATTTGTGGAGGATATCGGAGTCGAACCGATGACCCTCTGCGTGCAAGGCAGATGCTCTAGCCAACTGAGCTAACCCCCCATTAAAGTTAATTAGTAGACCCGACCAGAGTTGAACTGGTGACCTCTACATTATCAGTGTAGCGCTCTAACCAACTGAGCTACGGGTCTGAACGGGTCATACATCTAAAATGTAAAGATCTTTTTAAGTCAATGAAAGAAGATAGAAACAACAGTTAAAAAATGTGCGAGCATACTCTAAAAAGGAGGTATTCCAGCCGCACCTTCCGGTACGGCTACCTTGTTACGACTTAGCCCCAATTACCAGTTTTACCCTAGGCAGTTCCTTGCGGTTACCGACTTCAGGTCCCCCCGGCTTTCATGGCTTGACGGGCGGTGTGTGCAAGGTCCGGGAACGTATTCACCGTATCATTGCTGATATACGATTACTAGCGATTCCAGCTTCACGCAGTCGAGTTGCAGACTGCGATCCGAACTGAGATAACTTTTTTGGGATTAGCTCCTTGTCACCAAGTGGCAGCCCTTTGTAGTTACCATTGTAGCACGTGTGTAGCCCTGGGCATAAAGGCCATGATGACTTGACATCATCCCCTCCTTCCTCACGTCTTACGACGGCAGTTTCACTAGAGTTCCCAGCTTTACCTGTTGGCAACTAATGATAGGGGTTGCGCTCGTTGCGGGACTTAACCCAACACCTCACGGCACGAGCTGACGACAGCCATGCAGCACCTTACTGGCAGTGTATTGCTACAAAGTGAGCTTTCACCCACGGTCTCCCAGCATTCTAGCCCAGGTAAGGTTCCTCGCGTATCATCGAATTAAACCACATGCTCCACCGCTTGTGCGGACCCCCGCCAATTCCTTTGAGTTTCAACCTTGCGGTCGTACTTCCCAGGTGGGATACTTAATGCTTTCGCTCAGACACACACAGTGTATCGCGTATGTCGAGTATCCATCGTTTAGGGCGTGGACTACCAGGGTATCTAATCCTGTTTGATCCCCACGCTTTCGTGCCTCAGCGTCAATCTACCCGTAGTCAGCTGCCTTCGCAATAGGTGTTCTATGTCATATCTAAGCATTTCACCGCTACATGACATATTCCGCTAACCTCCAGGAAATTCAAGACATATAGTATCAATGGCAGTTCTGGAGTTAAGCTCCAGGATTTCACCACTGACTTACATGCCCGCCTACGCACCCTTTAAACCCAGTGAATCCGGATAACGCTTGCACCCTCCGTATTACCGCGGCTGCTGGCACGGAGTTAGCCGGTGCTTATTCATATGGTACCGTCAAGGCAGATAGAAATCCGCTGTTTCGCCCCATATAAAAGAAGTTTACAATCCAGAGGACCTTCATCCTTCACGCGGCATGGCTGGTTCAGACTTGCGTCCATTGACCAATATTCCTTACTGCTGCCTCCCGTAGGAGTCGGGCCCGTGTCTCAGTGCCCGTGTGGCTGATCATGCTCTCACATCAGCTAATGATCGTAGGCTTGGTGGGCCGTTACCCCGCCAACTACCTAATCATACGCACACCCATCTTTAACCGCCGGAGCTTTAATAACCAGATGATGCCATCCAGTTATACTATGAGATATTAGTCCTAGTTTCCCAGGGTTATTTCTCAGTTAAAGGAAAGTTGTGTACGTGTTCCGCACCCGTTTGCCGGTCGCCGCCATCTTATTGCTAAAACGCGCTGCCCCTCGACTTGCATGTATTAAGCCTGCCGCTAGCGTTCATCCTGAGCCAGGATCAAACTCTCCATTGTAAATGAGTTTTGATCTTGACTATTAAATTCTCTCGAAATTAACGTCTTGATTCTAATTTTTTGTTACGCTTGCAAACACTTACCATAACTAATTTCTTAATTACGTACTGTTGCTTCCTTCTTTCAAAGAACTTTAACCACTTAACTACTCTACAGTAGCCTCGTGATGTTGTGATGATGTGTGGATTTGAACCACTTAATCTGCTGCCTGACCAGCCATCCCTCTTAAAGTATTTCGTAGAACTTCTTTTGCTTTCCCCCCTTCTCACTCACCAACCGTTTTCGTTGGGGTTGCAAAGGTAAGCTTTTTCCTTCTTCCCAACCAAATATTTTTTGAAATATTTTTTAATTTTTATTCCGTTAAAATATTGATTGTCAATGATCTAGTCCGTTTTCGTTTCGGGTTGCAAAGATAACAACCTTTTCCATTCCACCAAATCTTTTTAAAAAAAATTTTTATTCTGATTCCTCTGTTATTATCTCCTACTAAATCGCTTGAAAGAACTTGTCCGATTTGCTCCGTTTTCGTCTCTGAAGACAGCCGTTTTTCAAATGCGGAGTGCAAAGATAATAGAGTGAAGTTAACTACCAAGAAATTTATTGAAAAAATCACACCACTTTTATTAACATTTGGCTGGCAAGCGTACTGGTAAAGGGTTTTAGGCGAAAAAGTTTTTTTGATTTCGTGAAACCTGAATCGATAATTGTGAATGGAACGCCTAATGTATATAGAATTGTACATTATATATAACGGAAGACTCTCCCCTATCTAACTCATCCTAGCTATTGTCCTTTCTATAATAGTACATAGAGAGTTTTAAAATCGGGGATATATAGATTATCACAATTGTCCGAGTAAAACTGCTTTGCTTAATTCAATTGTCAGTTTTCATTTGTCTACCGACTGTGTTACTTTTTGTCTTGATACAAAAAGTAACCAAAAAAATCAAGGATCCAGAAAAGCAGGCTAAAAGTTGCCCCGGCCGCCGAAATTCATAGATTAGAAGATGCATTGCTAATTAGGATCAATTTGCTCATATATATTATACAGTCGAAGTGTGCGACGCAAGGGACGGTGAGCGGAGTACAACAGACTGGCCCCACAGTTTATATATTAGGAAGCCAGGTTCATTATTATCTATACAAGGATGAATTGTTCAACTTACTGGTTATCAGATAAAAAATAGATATTTGTAGGATTAACCGGCCGTGTTTGCCTTAAAAGCCCACAAAAATCGAAGCTTTCTTTCTCTTTTTAAAAGGTTTTATTACCTTTGCAGCCCAAAATTTATTTTTTAAACAACAAAAATCAGGGTAATGAGTAATTACGAATTGATGGTGATTTTTACCCCTGTGCTTTCTGAGGAAGAATTTAAAGCTGCTCAGAAAAAGTACGCTGATTTCATTACAGAAAACGGCGGATCTATCGCGCGCAGCAATCCCTGGGGATTAAAATCACTGGCGTACCCAATCCAGAAGAAAACTACAGGTATTTACTGGGTTCTGGAATACAGCGCGCCATCCAGCTTCAATGAGAAGTTTAAAATCCAAATGTTACGTGATGAGCAAATCATGCGTCACATGATCACTGCACTCGATAAATACGCCGTCGAGTACAATGCTAAGAAGAGAAGTGGTGTACCTACAGGAACTGAAAAAGTGGAGGCTTAATTATCATGGCTAAAGCAAATGAAATTAAATACCTGACTGCGATTAAGCAGGAGAAACCAAAGAAGAAATTCTGCCGTTTCAAAAAATACGGTATCAAATACATCGATTATAAAGATGTAGAGTTCCTGAAAAAATTCGTTAACGAGCAAGGTAAGATTCTTCCTCGCCGTTTAACTGGTAACTCACTGAAATATCAGCGCAAAGTGAGCGATGCTATTAAAAAAGCTCGCCAGATGGCGTTGTTACCATTTGTAACAGATTTATTGAAATAGATCTAATGTTTCAAAGGTTTACAAGTTTCAAACTAAAACTTGTAAACCTTTGAACTTTTTAAACTATTAGTATCCACCTCCCTAACTTTTCTGATAACACAGAATGAGGACAGTAGTAATGCTGGGCTCTGGGGAACTAAAAAGCAACAAAATGCAAGTAATTTTAATTCAAGACGTAGACAACCTGGGTGGCCGTAACGAACTGGTTACAGTAAAAAACGGTTACGCTCGTAACTACCTGATCCCTCAGAAATTTGCTGTAGAAGCTAACCCTTCTAACCTGAAGCAACTGGAAGAGAGATTGAAAGTAGCTGCTAAGAAAGAAGCTGCTATGCTGGCTGAAATAAACAAAGTAATCGCTGTATTGAAAGAGTCTCCGGTGAAACTGGGTGCTAAAACAGGTACTAGCGGTAAAATCTTTGGTGCAGTTACATCTTTACAGATTGCCCGTGCTATCCGTGACCAGAAAGGTTACGAGATTGACCGTAAGCGTATCTCTATCGTTGACGAAGTGAAAGAATTAGGTACATACAAAGCAACTATCGATTTCGGTAATGGTAACGTTACTGAAGCTGAGTTTGAAGTTGTAGGTGAATAATCTTCTTCTGACATAAGCAGATACTCTGCTACAATATTTGAGGCTGTCTCTCCGGAGTCAGCCTCTTTTTTTGCTCCGCTCAATATATTAAAAGAAAATAAATACAACATTATTATCGTTTCATTAAAAAAAGATGACCATTTAATGAACAAAACAGATCTAAAAACCTTGATAATGATTTCATAATAAACATCTTTCTATACATCAACCATTTTTGTAAAAAAAACACATCTGCTTATGCGAATGAAGAACATGCTTTTCTGGAGCCTTGTTTTAAGCGCTCTATGTATGCCTTTTTTATTGCAGGCACAGGTGACCACAGCAGATATTGTGGGACTTGTAGCTGATGCACAAAAGCCTATTGCAGGGGCAACCATTACTGCAATCCATACCCCAACCGGAACAAAATATGTAACGACCAGCCGTAAAGATGGTCATTTCACTTTGCCTAACTTAAGAGTAGGCGGCCCTTATACCATTACAACAAGCTATGTGGGTTTTAAGGAAGAAAAGCAGGAGAATGTATTTCTGACACTTGGACAGGAGTTTAAGGTGGATTTTAGCCTGCAAAGTGATTCTAAGACGCTGACTGAGGTAACTGTAAAATCTGCCAGGCAGGACAAGATCTTTAACAACAGCCGTACAGGCAGCCAGGAGGTGATTAGCAGATCGCAGTTGGAACGTTTGCCAACAGTAAACCGTTCTTTACTTGACTTTACAAGGCTTACGCCGGCGTCGAGCGGATGGAATATCGGCGGCCGAAATGGTTTTATGAACAATGTTACGGTTGATGGCGCCAACTTCAACAACACTTTTGGTTTGGGTAGCTCTCCTTCTTTGGGTAGCCAGACGAGTTCTCAGCCGATCAGCCTTGATGCGATAGAACAAATACAGGTGAATACTTCACCTTATGATGTTACGCAGGGCGGCTTTACAGGGGCTGGTATCAACAGTGTTACGCGTAGTGGTACAAATGAATTCAAGGGTTCTGTTTACACTTACCTGAAAGGACCAGGCACACAAGGATATAATGTAAGAACAGCTACTGTACCTAAGCAGGATTTTAGTTACAACCTGCGTGGCGCGTCTGTCGGCGGCCCTATCATTAAAAACAAACTGTTCTTCTTTGTAAGCGGCGAGCAGGAAAGATTGACGCAGCCGGGAACAAGCTTTGTTGCGTCTGATGCCTCTCACTTACCGGGGAATAACGTATCTCAGGCTAAGGCTTCTGACCTGGACCAATTACGTACTTTCCTGATGTCTAATTATAGCTACGACCCAGGCGAATACCAGGGTTACAGTTATAAAACCAGCAGCGATAAGCTGACTGTAAAAATAGATCTGAACCTGGGTAGTGCGCATACGCTTACACTGAAGTATAATTACCTTAAATCGTTCAGGGACCAACCTGCCAGCAATAGCGGTTCAGTAAACTCTGTGAATGGCAGAGCACCTGGCACAACAGCTATGCCTTTCTATGGCAGTGGCTATACGATCAACAACAATTTCAACATTTTCATTGCGGAGCTGAACAGTCGCTTTGGTAATAATGCATCTAATAAATTCCAGATCGGCTATTCTGCTTTGAGGGATTTCCGTACAGCACTTAGTGCGAAGGATTTCCCATTGGTAGATATATTGGATGGCTCTGGTAATCCGTTTACCAGCTTTGGCTATGAGCAATATACTTATGGCAATAAGCTGAACAGTAACATTTTCCAGTTTTCGGATATCTTCAAGTTCTACAGGGGCACGCATGACATTACAATCGGTACACAAAACTTTTACAAGAAATATTCGAATGGCTTCTCTCCCAGCTATGAGGGCGTTTATCGCTTTAATAGTTTAGCTGACTTCTATAAGGGTGCGGCTGCGGGCAGCACTTTTGCGGCGGCCCGCTACGATCTTTCTTATTCTTTGATGAGCGATGGTTCTTTCCCTTTGGCTACGCCGGCGGCATGGGAACTTGGCTTTTTTGCACAGGATAAGTGGAAGGTGAAGCGGAATTTCATTCTTACATATGGTATTCGTGTAGACGTACCTATTATCACGGGTAATTTTGACACAAACCCGGTGGTACAAACATTGACTTTCCGTGATGGTCAAAAAATAGATGTGGGTGCGAAACCTGCTGTGCATCCGCTGTTTTCTCCAAGAGTTGGTTTTAACTGGGATGTATTTAACAATCAGCAAACGCAGTTGCGTGGTGGCGTTGGTCTGTTTGCAGGGCCTCCTCCTTTTGTGTGGATCAGTAACCAGGCGAGCAACAATGGTGTTCAGTTTGGTTCTATTGCTAATGGTAACTCTTATGTGTTTTCACCAAACATCAATGCGTACAGACCTGCAACTGTTACGGCGAACAAATCGTACAGTCTTGCTGCTATAGACCATGACTTTAAATATCCGCAGATATTGAAGGCTACATTGGCAATTGACCAGAAGCTGCCTGGCGATTTTATCGTAACGCTGGAGGGTAATGTGTCGAAGGACATTAATGCGGTGAATTTTGAAAACGTAAACCTGCCTACAACTGGCACTGTTTTACAAGGTTCTGATGGACGGACGCGCTACAGTGCTACCCAGATTTATCCGGTAGGTGGCTCTGGTGCATCTACTGTAAATAACCCGATCATTGGTAATGCGATCCTGATGAAGAACTATTCTAAGGGATATGCTTACTATGCAACTTTGCAGGTGCAGAAGAATTTTAAAAACCTGTATGCGAGTGTAGCGTACACTTACATGAATTCAAAAGACCTTGCAGTAGGTGGCTCTACGCCGGGCACTATGTGGGGTTCAAGGCAGGTGTCGGGAGATCCAAATGCGCCTGAGCTTGGCTACTCTAACTTCTTTGTTCCGCATCGTGTAATTGCTGCCGCATCTTATAAGATTGAGTATGGTAAGAACTATGCAACATCTATAGGCCTGGTGTTTGAAGCTGCGCCGGCAGGTGTGGCATCTTATGTGTATAATGGTGACTTGAACAATGACGGCAATACGGGTAATGACCTTATCTACGTTCCTTCCGGCAAGTCTGATATAGTATTGGTTCCTGTAAACACTGGTGGTGGCGTTATTACTGATACGCGTACGCCTGACCAGATATGGGCTCAACTAAACAATTACATAAGCCAGGATGCTTACCTGAGCAAGCACCGTGGAGAGGTGGTTAAGCGCAATGGCCTGGTGTTACCTTTCTTTAAACGCCTGGACCTGAACATTACGCAGGATTTTTACTTTAAGACTAAAACGAGTAAGCACACGTTGCGCCTGACATTTGATATGGTGAATGTGGGCAATTTCCTGAATAAGAACTGGGGTGTTTACAAAACGACTAACAGCCTGAACATTCTGAAATATGAAGGTTTGACTGCGGATAACCATCCTCGTTTCTCATTCCCTTACCTGGACCCGTCTAACCAGATTCCGCTGGTTAACTCGTTTAAGGACGACCTGAGCACGCTTTCCCGCTGGCAGGCGCAGATCGGTATCCGCTATTTATTTAATTAATACATTAGTTTTGAATGGCTTAAACGCCGGATTCCATAAACAGAATCCGGCGTTTTATTTTGGTGTTTTTTCCCGGTGGGGATTATTTGACAAGGAAAATGGGATTGTTTACTTTAGGGTTCAATTTCCAATGTCAAACCGATTGTCTATGCCCTTAATAGAAATACGTACTGAAATCAAGGCGCCGATAAGTGTTTGTTTCGAGCTGTCCCGCAGTGTTGACTTGCACATTATTTCTACTAACAAAACCGGGGAGCAGGCTATAGCAGGCCGAACCAGTGGCCTGATGACGCTGAACGAGACGGTAACCTGGAAGGCAAAGCATTTGTACGTATGGCAAACACTCTCTTCCCGTATAACAGAGTTTAACTATCCGACCTTTTTTGCTGATGAAATGGTAAAGGGGGCTTTCAAGTCTTTTCGCCACGAACATAAGTTTGAAGATTGCGGCACGCACACGGTTATGATTGACCGTTTTGACTATACTTCTCCACTTGGCAGGCTGGGTAGGCTGGCAGATACGCTGTTCCTGAAAAGGTACATGAATGCTTTGCTTGCAGAGCGTAACCGGGTAATAAAAGAATATGCGGAGAGTGGTAAATGGAGAGCCGTTTTAGCCTGATAATCCTCACTACGCGCAGCCATGGAAATCTGCTCAAACAAAGCTAATTTTGCAACCCAAACGGGCATTTTCAAACCCGGAAAGGAAATACAAAAACAGGAGCTTTCTACATGGAATTGAGCAAAAACTTTGATCCGCAACAGTCCGAGAAAAAATGGTATCAGCATTGGCTGGATAAGAAGTATTTCAACAGTAAACCTGATGATCGTAAGCCGTATGCGGTGGTGATCCCTCCGCCAAACGTCACTGGTGTGTTGCACATGGGGCATACACTGAACGAAACGGTACAGGATATACTGGTGAGAAAGGCTCGTATGAGTGGTTTCAACGCTTGCTGGGTTCCTGGTAGCGACCACGCTTCTATTGCTACAGAAGCAAAGGTGGTGCAGATGCTGGAAAAGGAAAAGGGCATTAAAAAAGCCGACTTGTCCAGGGAAGAATTTTTGAAATATGCTTTTGAATGGAAGGATAAATACGGTGGCATTATCTATAGCCAGATAGCGCGCCTGGGTTGCAGTGTAGACTGGGACAGGGTAAGTTTTACGATGGATGACCACTATTATAAGGCGGTGATCAGTGTGTTTACAGACCTGTATGATAAAGGTTTGATCTATCGCGGTGCCCGTATGATTAACTGGGACCCGAAAGCAAAAACAGCTTTGAGCGATGAGGAAGTAGAATATAAAGAGCTTACTGGTAAACTATACTACGTAAAATATTTTGTAAAGGACAGCGCTGAAGGTGAGCATATCACTATAGCTACGCAACGTCCTGAAACAATTATGGGCGATACTGCAGTTTGTGTAAACCCAACCGATGAACGTTACGCTCACCTGAAGGGTAAGAAGGTAATTGTGCCTTTGGTAAACCGTGAGATCCCTGTAATATTCGATGAATATGTAGACCCAACATTTGGTACTGGTGCGCTGAAGGTGACTCCTGCGCATGACATCAATGACTATAACCTGGGGTTAAAACATAGCCTGCCTATTATTGATACACTGAATGATGACGGCACACTAAGCGCCGCGGCACAGGTGTTTGTAGGTATGGACCGTTTTGCAGCACGCAAGGCTTCTGTAGAAAAACTGCAGGCTGATGGCGTACTGGTAAAAGAAGAGGAGTATCAAACGCGTACGGGATACAGCCAACGTAATCCTGATACGGTAATAGAACCACGCATTTCCACACAGTGGTTTGTGTCTATGAAAGATCTTGCTGAGCCTGCTTTGAAAGAGGTAACAGGTGGCAATATTAAAATACATCCGGGCGATAAATTCCTGGCAACTTATAAGCACTGGCTGGAGAATGTAAAGGACTGGTGTATTAGCCGCCAGCTCTGGTGGGGGCAGCGCATACCTGCGTGGTATGATAAGGATGGCAAATTTGTAGTAGCAGCAACTGAGGCTGATGCTAAGGCAAAATATACAGCACAGTATGGTGCTGATGCGGAATTGAAACAGGACGAGGATGTATTGGATACATGGTTCTCTTCCTGGTTGTGGCCTATTGAGGTATTCAATGGCATAACACAACCTGACAATGAGGAGATCAATTACTACTACCCTACTTCTGTATTGGTAACAGGACAGGACATCATTTTCTTCTGGGTAGCGCGTATGGTAATGGCGGGTATGCAGTACAAGCATGAAAAACCATTCAGCGATGTGTACTTTACCGGTATGGTGCGTGATAAGCAGGGAAGAAAGATGAGTAAGCAGTTGGGTAACTCACCTGACTTGCTGGAACTGATAGATAAGTATGGTGCAGACGCGGTACGTTTTGGTATTATGATCTCATCTCCTGCAGGCAATGATTTATTGTTTGATGACAGTTCGCTAGACCAAGGACGTATGTTTGGCAATAAATTATGGAATGCTCTTAAACTGGTGAAGATGTTTGAGCAACGCCAGGCAACTATTCCTGACTCGAACAATACATCTTTTGCAATTGACTGGTTCGGCAGCAGGCTAAACGAAGTAAAGGCAGAAGTAGAAAAACTATATGGCCAGTTCCGTTTGAGTGAAGCGCTGAAAACAATCTACTCACTGATATGGGACGATTTCTGTAACTGGTACCTGGAGTGGGTGAAACCGGGCTTTGAACAACCGATCGATGCAGCCGTATATAAGCAAACAGTAACGTTCTTTGAAGAACTGGTGCATTTGTTACATCCGTTTATGCCGTTCCTTACAGAGGAGATCTACCACCTGTTACAAGACAGGACAGATGACTTGTGTGTAAGACAAGGAACGCCTGCAACAGAGCCGTCTGCTGAAATACTGGAAGCAGGCAAACTACTGCAACAGGTTATTACCGGCATTCGTGATGCGCGAACGAAGAATCAATTGAAGCCAAAAGACACGATTGAACTATTCATTGAAACTGGTAATAAAAAGAGCTTTGAAGCAATACAATCAATTTTAGGTAAACAGGTAAATGCGGAAAGCATTGCTTTTACAGATAGCGCTGTTGCCAATACGATTGTTGTTGCGGTAGAGAAAGACAAATTCTTTATCAAATCGCACCAGGAAATAGATACAGTAGCGTTAAAAGCTGAGTTGTTGAAAGACCTGGAATATCAACAAGGTTTCCTGAATAGTGTGTTGAAGAAACTGAGCAACGAACGTTTCGTTCAGAATGCTAAACCTGAAGTGGTAGCAATAGAACAAAAGAAACAGGCTGATGCGGAGGCTCGTATCAAAACAATACAGGAGAGCCTGGCAACGTTATAAGATTACTGGCATACAGCCGGCAACTATATAGAGGAATTACATACATGAAAAAAATACTTAGATCAATAAGCATCCTGTTCGCAACGGGATGCTTATTTGTTACGAATGTCCGTAGCCAGAACATTGACATTAACATACTGAAGAGTATTAATCCGGACAACCCGAGCTCAAAAGTCTGGAGAGGCGCCAGCGGCTCTACTTATCCTATCGCATTTGGTGCGCCGGTAGCGTTACTGGCTTATGGCCTCATCAAGCACGATGAAAAAACGAAGCTGAATGCCTACGAGGCAATCGGATCATTGGCTATTAGTACGGCGGTGATGGAAGGATTAAAGTTTTCGATCAATAGATCCCGTCCTGCAGAAACGTATCCAAACGATGTGTTCCCTTATAAAGATGAACATGGTAAATCATTTCCTTCAGGACATACGTCACTTGCTTTTGCAACGGCTACTACACTTTCCCTTGAATATAAGAAATGGTACATTGTTGTGCCGGCTTATCTATGGGCTGGCAGTGTTGGTTATTCCCGTATGTATTTAGGCGTACATTATCCAAGTGATGTACTGGGTGGCGCAATTGTAGGTACAGGAGGCGCATTCCTGAGCCATTGGCTGACGAAGAAATTGTTCTCGCCACAAAGACACGGCGACACAAAGAAACCACAAGGGAGTGAGTGGTGAATAATAAAAAACAATTAAACAATTTAGCTACGCAATCTTGGTGCTACTTCCGGTCTTGGTGACTTAGTGGCCCTTCCCAAACTTTACCACATGACATCAATTATCAAAGCTACCATTAAAGACATTCCACACATTCAGCGTATAGCGCGTGGTACATGGCCAGCCGCTTATAGCCACCTGATCAGCCAGGCACAAATAGAATATATGCTGGAGCTGATGTATAACACAGAAGAGCTAACACGGCAGATAGAAGGTGTATATACTTTTCTGCTGGCTGTAGTAGATGGAGAGCCAATTGGGTTTGCAGGCTTCTCTCCTTATGAGGATGAAGATGGCAAATACAAACTTCACAAATTATACGTGTTGCCTACCACTCAAAAAACAGGCGCAGGTAAGGAACTATTACAGGCAACAGAAGATACAGCTAAAGCAAATAATGCGCATACACTACTGCTCACCGTAAATAAAAACAACAACGCTACTTCTTTTTATAACCGCATGGGCTTTGAAACAACAAAGTCCGTAACAACTGACATTGGAGAGGGTTATGTGATGGATGATTATATAATGGAGAAGAAGTTAAGTTGATTGTTGAATTGATTATGGTTTAATTGTTTTATCTAAGCGCGTAATATTTGCCACTGAGGTACGGAAACACAGAAAGAATTTCTTTTCGTGTATCAATGCTACGGTGGCATTTTATATTTGCACCGATAACAATTCAACTATATAACCATGTAACAATACCTTTTATGGTTTATTACTCATCTCTCTCTTTTTAACACTTCAGCTAATTGATGTAGCTTATCCGCCAGCAACTTTTTATCGATCAGTTTTGTTTCATATTCAGCAATTATTGCGGGGCTTGCATTTCGTGCCATTGCATACTCTACCACTTCCGTGTCTTTGCCTTTACATAACAGTATGCCTATGCTAGGGTTTTCATTGGGACGTTTTATATCCCTATCCAACGCTTCCAAATAAAAATTCAGCTTACCTAAAAATTCAGGTTCAAACTCTTGTATTTTCAGTTCAAATAATACAAGGCACTGAAGCTCCCTATGATAAAATAACAAATCCGTATAATAATCTTTGTTGCCTACCTGTAAACGATATTGATTACCCATGTAAGCAAACCCTTTCCCGATTTCTAAAATAAATTTTTGTAAGTTTTGAATAATGGCAGATTCAAAGTCTTTCTCTATGTGTCCTTCAGGCAAATTAAGAAACTCAAAAATGTAAGGATCTTTGAAAAAATTTTGCTGTATTGGCTGAATAATATCCAACACTTTACTTCTCCCCAACATACTCCTTTCAAATATGCAGGTATTTAACTGCCTTTCTATTTCACGAACTGATAGTTTTTCTTTTACAGCTAATTGTATGTAAAACAACTTTTCTTCCGCAGACTTAGCTTTATTTAAAATATGTAGGTGTGCTGACCACTGTATTTGTGACAACAATGTTGTCACAAATACAAGCAGCTCATTATCAGATAGTTGAAATTGTGTCGGCAGTGTTGTCACAATTTCACTTTTCCTTTGCGTTGTAGTTTCTTGCTGGGTGTTTGTAGTAGATGATTTTTCATTTATGGAGCACCATATACTAAAACATGCTGAATGTTCATTGTAACTTTCATAAAATTGCCTCATTCTATACAATCCTCTGCGATTAAATCCCGAAAGTCCCGGCTGCTTCGCATTTATAAAATCAGCCAATTCTTGTACGGTATTTTCACCCCATTTACCAGCACTTACTTTCTCAGATACAATTTTGCCAACATTAAAATAAAGCAATACTAATTCCGCATTTGCTTTTGCATAAACGCGTGCTCTTGCTTCTTGTATGAGGATGAGAATTGAGTCGAAATCGACATTTTTATTCGATGTGGTGTTTTTCATGTTAGATAAAGCTTTGTACTTTATTAAGGTTAGCGCTTAAAACAGAAGCAAAATAAGCAATTCAATCATATACCCGTATAACAATAAATCAATCCAACTACTCCTCAATACACCAACACATGCGTTTGCTTAATCACCCCCATTACGAATATACTTTGCACATGCCCGATGTTTTCGGCTTCGCTTAGTTTGTTTACATGAAAATTGTAATAATCGTCCATATTCTCTGACACTACTTTCAGCATAAAATCAAACTCACCTGAAATGTTATAGCATTCTATCACCTCATTCATTTCATTGATGGTTTTGATAAACTTCGTACCTGCACTTTTGTTGTGCAGCTTCAGCTTTACATAGCATATCGCCATCAGCCCCTTTTTCACCTTTGCATGATCTACCAGTGTTGCGTAGTGTTTGATCACGCCCGCCTCTTCCATACGCTTTATACGCTCATGCACAGGTGTAGTACTCAGGCTTACCTGCTCTGCTATTTCCTTGGTGGTAATACGTGCATTTTGCTGTAGCAGTTTGAGGATAGCAAGGTCTTTTTTATCCAGCAGGTATTCCTGTACAGGCGTTTTTTCTTTTTCGACTGTTTTTGCCATACAAAACTTTGCGTTTATTCTATTTAAGTGTTAAAAACAGGTCATTTATTCTAAACTTAAATATAATTCTTTTATTCTATTCTATATTTTATTTTTGCGTTCTATAAAAAGAAAACAATGTCAACTATCACAAAAGCTAACATCGACTTTAGCCTTCCTTACAAGGTAAAGGATATTACCCTGGCTGAATGGGGCCGTAAAGAAATAAGACTTGCTGAAGCAGAAATGCCGGGCCTTATGTCTTTGCGTGCAGAATATGGTGCTTCTCAACCTTTGAAAGGTGCACGCGTAGCAGGTTGTCTTCACATGACTATCCAGACTGCTGTTTTGATTGAAACACTGGTTGCATTGGGTGCAGAAGTAAAATGGAGCTCTTGTAACATCTTCTCTACACAAGATCACGCTGCTGCTGCTATTGCTGCTGCGGGTATCGGTGTTTTCGCATGGAAAGGCCAGACAATTGAAGAAGCTGACTGGTGCATTGAACAAACATTGTTCTTCGGTGGCGCTGACCGTCCGTTGAACATGATCCTGGACGATGGTGGTGACCTGACTAACATTGTATTTGATAAATATCCTGAGTTGATCGCAAACATCAAAGGTTTGTCAGAAGAAACAACTACAGGTGTTCACCGTTTATATGAGCGCATGGCAAAAGGCACTTTACCTATTCCTGCAATCAACGTAAACGACTCTGTTACCAAATCTAAATTCGACAACAAATACGGTTGTAAAGAATCACTGGTAGATGCTATCCGCCGCGCTACAGACGTAATGCTGGCAGGTAAAGTAGCTGTAGTAGCTGGTTATGGTGACGTAGGTAAAGGTTCTGCTGCTTCACTGGCAGGTGCTGGTTGCCGCGTAATCGTAACTGAGATCGATCCTATTTGCGCTTTACAAGCAGCAATGGACGGCTTCGCTGTTAAGAAAATGACGACTGCAGTGAAAGAAGCTGACATCGTTGTAACTACTACAGGTTGCCGCGACATCATCACTGGTGAGCATTTCAAAGCAATGAAAGATAAGACGATCGTTTGTAACATTGGCCACTTCGACATCGAGATCGACGTTGCATGGTTGAACACAAACTATGGTCATACAAAAGACACAGTAAAACCACAGGTTGATATTTACAATGTAGATGGTAAAGACATCATCCTGCTGGCTGAAGGCCGTTTGGTTAACCTTGGTTGCGCTACAGGCCACCCGTCATTTGTAATGAGTAACTCTTTCACTAACCAGACTTTGGCTCAGATAGAATTGTGGGTAAACCATGATAAATATGAGAACCAGGTATATGTGTTACCTAAACACCTGGATGAGAAGGTTGCCCGTTTACACCTGGCTAAAGTAGGCGTAGAACTGGACGAGCTGACTACTGCACAGGCTGAATACCTTGGCATTAGCAAAGAAGGTCCGTTCAAACCAGAACACTACCGTTATTAATAATACAGGTACGAAATATAAAGTACTAAGTACGAAAAGAGCCGCAGAGAGATCTGTGGCTCTTTTGTTATTTAAAGAAAAGTATATCGCAGAGCGCACAGAGCATACACGAAGATCAAAAAGACTACTCCCCTTGCTCTGCCGGACGCTTCATTACGAAAATGAAGATACTGATTGCTGCTAAGATTAAGAAGACACCAAAGAGTTCCATAGAATAATGGTTTAATTGTTACATGGATACATTGTTATATGGCTTAATTATTATAGCAACAATGTAACCATAAAACAATTCAACAATCTATCGCCCCACCAACCACCTCATCACAGGCAAGATCATACTCAGCAGCTTGATAAAGATCGAATCTTTGGCGATCGTTTTATTTTTCTGCTGTACATATAGCTGCGTGTACACCGTTCCGGTCGCCAGTGCGGTAATGATCAGAAACAGTATGTACCTCATCGTCTTCATAGGAAAATTGATTGTTTATCCTACTAATTAAAAATCCATGCCTGAATTATCCAATGAAATAGCAAACCACAATTTGACAATGAAAAATTAGAAAAATGAGTAAGAATTTCCCCCGAAAAGAGATTATGAAATCGTGAATAAATTCATGGCATATATACTACCTCCCTCTAATAGTAGCATATCTGCCACAACTCCACAATTGTGGCATGAATTTGCCATTACGTTTACGTGAACCAATACACTTACCTATGATAAAAAGAAATTACGCTTTATTACTGATCATGCTTACCGTATGCCTGAGTTCCTGCGAAGTGATTGGGGGAATATTTAAAGCTGGTGTATGGGTAGGCATACTGTTGGTAGTAGTTGTGGCATTCATCATCATTTGGCTCGTAAGCAAAGCCGGCAGTAAATAAAAAGAATGTTTTTGGGGCGGCTATAGAATCTCTATTCATCGTCTCTTGTGTCACTCACTTCATCGTTCCGTTCGCTAATGGTCTAACCCTTGCAGATCTTTAAGACCTGCAAGGGTTTTGTATGTAAATTACCCATGCATCCCCTACACCAGTTTATAAAAATATAGCACTTCCTGCCTTCAATCGCCCATCCATTTATCGATTAATAGTATTTTTACAGACAAGCAATCTTCAATATGGTTATAGATACTTTAGCACAAGCACATAAATATTATGTCCTCGGCGAGCGTTTTGTAAAAGCGTTTAAATACTTGCAGGAGACAGACCTGGCATCTCTTGAAAAAGGTAAGTATGAAATAGATGGCGATCATGTATTTGCCATCATCAACGAGTATGACAGCATTGATGCTGCCAATGAACAAATGGAGGCGCACAAAAAACATATAGATGTGCAGTATGTGGTAAAAGGTGAAGAACTGGTGGGCCATGATTTCCTGGTAGATCAAACGCCATCTAAAGCATACGATGAAGAAAAAGATTTTATGCTTTTTGCAGAGCGTCCATCTTTCTTTTCTAAGCTACAAACTGGCATGTTTGGCATCTTCTTCCCTACAGACTTACATATGCCGAACATTAAGGTGAGTGAACCGGTGCAGGTAAAGAAGGTGGTGATAAAAATTAAAGTTGACTAAACATATACGATAATGGTACAGGCTTATAATTTCCTGGCATCCTGGCAACTCTTTCCCGAGAGGTGTGTGTTTGAATTTGGTGCGCATCCGAAATCAGGCAACTATAAGATCGAATCCATTATTAATAAGGATGATCTGCAAATAAGTATAAACTGGGTAACACTGGACAATGAGGCATTTTACAGCCAGTACACTATCCGGCCGGACGGCGAGCTGCACCCTTTCGAAAACCAGGGCCTTGCAGACTCTGCACAGGCAACGATCGTTAACTCGTCCAACATTACCATCTATTTCATAAAGCAGGAAGAAGAAATGCTATCCATTGTAATGGAAATTATGCCCAATGGCTACCTTAAAATAACCCAGAAAGGCACTAAACCTGATAGCACACCTTACACCAATATTGAGATCTATCATAAACAGTTAAGTGTACTTCCTTACGCATCATCTGTAGGCAGTGTGGCTGTGCGGCCCACTGAAGAAGGAATGATCAAGCATAAGGCTTTGCAGGCAATGGAGGAGCAGACAGACATGCACCTTAACCAGATCAAGGAACAAATAGAGTTACTAGCGAGGCAGGCGCAGGAAATACGTAAACGGAGAGAACTGTCGCTAATGATCTACAATGCGCGGCTCAGTTTTCAGCCGGTAATAGGCCAGGTGTATCATTTGTATCAAAAGCAGGATGATTCTTATCTGCTGTCGCTCGTAAGCCCGCAGGAATGGGGCAACGGCGGCCCGTTTAAGCAATATGTTTCATCTGTAAAGTTATTGGCAGACCATACGTGGATGGAAGCAAGTTAGAAGAAAGGACGAAGTACAAATATCGTCAATCGTGAAACGGGAATCGTGAATAGCTTATTCTCCAATAACAACAATTAAACAATCTAACCATATAACAATTCTCTCATCTCAAATTCATTATATGACTAAACTTTCCGTCAACATAAACAAATTCGCTACGTTGCGTAACAGTCGTGGCGGTAATAACCCGGATGTAGTAAAGGCTGCGATAGATGCAGAACGTTTTGGTGCAGATGGCGTAACGGTACACCCGCGCCCGGATGAGCGGCACATTCGCTATGAAGATGTGCGCAACATTAAAAAGATTGTTACGACCGAGTTTAATATAGAAGGCAACTGTAGCGAGCAGAAGTTTGTAGACCTGGTACTGGAAGTAAAACCTCACCAGGTAACATTAGTGCCCGACGCGCTAGGCCAGCTAACAAGCGATCACGGTTGGGATACCATTAAGCATAAAGATTACCTGACAGATATTATTAAGGTGTTTAAAAATGCCGGTATCCGCGTGAGCATTTTCGTAGATCCGGATATAAAAATGGTGGAGGGCGCCGCAGCAACAGGCACAGACAGGATAGAATTGTACACAGAAGGTTATGCAACTGCATTCCTGGAGAATAAAGAAAAAGCCATTGCACCTTACGTAGCTGCAGCAGAAAAAGCAAAAGCGCTTGGCATTGGCCTGAATGCAGGCCACGATCTTGACCTGAATAACCTACAGTATTTCAGCAAGCATATTCCCTGGCTGGACGAGGTGTCTATAGGCCACGCACTGGTGTGTGATGCGCTCTATATGGGGTATGAAAATACCGTTCAACTATATAAAAGACAGTTAATGTAAAATATTATTGATCATTAGAAGAATTGAGTAAATTACTCTTCCACTAAAAAATCTTCCTTCATATGAAAAAAGTAATAAGCATTTTCGCTTTACTGGCTGTCGTGTTTACATTGTCAGCCAATGCCCAAAAAGACAAATCCAAACGTCCTAGTCCTCCTGACTCAGTTGCACAAACTATTAAAAGCGGCGCTTTGGTAAGCATCAATTATAGCAAACCTTCTTTGAAAGGCAGAACTATCGGTAAAGACGTAGAGCCTATGCAGGGTAAAGTTTGGCGTGCTGGCGCAAACGAAATCACCGTTTTCTCTACATCTAAAGATGTGAAAGTAGAAGGCCAGGCATTACCAGCAGGTAAATATGGCTTGTATGTACTGAATGATGGCAAAGACTACTGGGTTATCTTCAACAAAGTGTGGAATGACTGGGGTACTAACTATGACAAGTACAAAGACCAGGATGTACTGAAAGCAAAAGCGAAAGCTAAGAAAGCAGACAAAGCTGCTGACGTGCTTACTTATACAATCGACAAGAACGGCAAAGTTGACCTGTGGTGGGGTGACCTTGACCTTGAGTTTAGCGTAAAATAAAAAGGTACTTAGTTAATAATAGAAAGCTGTTCCAATTGGGGCAGCTTTTTTATTTACTACTAATAAGAGCTTTTACATAATGTATCGCAAAGGACGCAAAGGGGACGCAGAGGTCGCAAAGAGAAGCAACAAAGGCACATCAATAAGTACGCAGTATTTCTCTTATTTGTCCTATGCCTCCATGTGTTTAAAAACTCACATGTAACCTATGTTAACGTTTCACGCTTTATTTTTGCACCAAATTTTTGATATGTACACGGTATATGGCATTCCGAATTGTGATACTGTAAAGAAGACGCTGGACTGGCTGAAAAAGCACAAGATTGAATATTCTTTTCACAACTATAAGACAGACGGCATTACAGCGGCTAAACTGCACGAATGGAGTAAACAGGTGGGTTGGGAAACGATCCTGAACAAAAAAAGCACTACGTGGAAACAGATCGGGCCGGAAGCGCAGGCTAAAATAACGAATGAGAAAAATGCAGTAGCAGCATTAAAGGAAAACACGAGCATGGTCAAACGCCCGGTAATAGAGAAAGGTGATAAGGTGGTGGCTGTAGGGTTTAATGAGGCAGCATACGAAACGACATTTAAGTGATATCCGCACCGGATTGTTATATTGTTAGATGGTTAAATTGTTTTTTCGACTAGCAATTAAACAATTTAACCATCTAGCAATTTTTTATTTTAATACCTGTGCCAGCTTAGCTTCCAGGTCTTCGCCGCGAAGGTTTTTGCCAATGATCATGCCATTGGGGTCAATCAGCATATTGGCAGGGATAGATTCAATATGATAAAGGCGGGACGCTGCATTATTCCATGATTGCAGATCGCTTACCTGTGTCCACGGAAGATTGTCCATCTTGATCGCTTGTAACCAGGCCGCTTTATTATCATCCAGCGATACGCCTAATATTGTAAAGTTTTTGCCTTTGTATTTATTGTAGGCTGCCACAACATTGGGGTTTTCCCTGCGGCATGGACCACACCAGCTTGCCCAGAAATCTACCAGTACATATTTGCCTTTAAAAGAAGACAGCGATACAGGTTTACCATTCACATCGTTCTGTGTAAAGTCAATTGCTTTAGTGCCAACAACACCTATTTTCCCTGTTTCTATCACCGTCTGCACATTCTTTGTCAACCCGCTCTTCAAGGCATCGCCACTCAATGTATTAAAACGTTTTTCCAGCAACAACACATCCCTGTTAGGGTCGCTGTCATACGTGTAAGCGAGCGCCAACACAGAAGCCGGGGATGTTTTTTTCATAATAATAAAACGCTCAATAGTATTCTGGTAAATATTGTAAGCCGTATTCAGCATTAACATAGCGGAATCGCGCTCCATCACATTTCTTGCACCTTGCATCAGGTTGCGATAGTAGGCCACGTAATCACCAATAGGTTTTACAAATGCCAAAAACTCTTCGTAATCTCTATTATACTCCGCACCTTTTACAGACACATCGCTCCAGTCTGCTTTGGTAGCATTCAAGGAGATGTTTTCATTCCCCATAAACAGGATCATACGCCTGTTCACAGAAGGGAAAAAGACAGCACGTGCATCTATATCAGATAGCTGACCTTTGAGGGCAAATGCGTTATTCTCCACTTTTGCTACGGCCAATGTATCTGTTTCAGATTTTCCTGCCAGGTACACCACATTTCCATTTGTAAGACCAGGCAAAGAGCCCTGGATCGTAAAGTTTTGAGCCTTAGACAAAACCGGTAGCACACATAGCAGAAACAGAAATTTCTTCATAGTTATTTTTTTGAGTGACGCACTTGTAATACGTCAATTACGTCCTGCAATTTAAACCCTTTCGCACTAAGTAGCATCAGGTAGTGAAACAGAAGATCTGCGGCCTCGTTTTTGAAGAGGTCGTCATTGTTATCCTTTGCTTCTATAACCAGCTCTACGGCCTCCTCGCCTACTTTCTGTGCTATTTTATTTAATCCTTTGTGAAACATTTTGGATACGTAAGAATCTTCTGGCGGCGCTTGCTTGCGCAGCTCTATAATGTCTTCCAGGTAAGTGAGGAAATCATCTTTATGGTTTACTTCGCTCCAGCAGGTATCTGCACCTGTGTGACAAACCGGGCCCAACGGATCGGCTTTGATAAGCAGGGTATCTTTATCACAGTCTACAGCCATCTGTTTCAGCAACAAAAAATTACCGCTCTCCTCTCCTTTTGTCCAGAGCCTTTTTTTGCTTCGGCTGTAAAAAGTCACCTTACCTATTTCTTCTGTACGCCTTACTGCCTCTTCATTCATAAAGCCAAGCATCAGTACTTTCTGCGTGGTAAAGTCCTGTACTATAGCCGGCACAAGGCCATCGGTATATTTGGTATAATCTATTTGCATGATGTATGATTTAGATTTGAGATTTGAAATTTAATATTTGAGATTGTAGCGCATACTAATTTCAAATATTAAATCTCAAATATTAAATCCTGATGTTTATGTTCTTTTCTTTCAGGTATTCTTTTAATGGTTCTATGCCAATTTCTTTGAAGTGGAAAATACTTGCAGCTAATGCCGCATCGGCTTTCGCATTTTCAAACACATCTACAAAATGCTCCATTGCTCCACCACCACCGCTGGCTATAACCGGAACGGATAATTGCGTTGCCAAAGTTCGGGTAATATCTAATGCAAACCCCTGTTTTGTACCGTCATGGTTCATAGAGGTGAGGAGTATTTCACCAGCGCCCAGGTCTACGGCCTTTTTTGCCCAATCCAAACATTTAGTTTCTGTCTTTACCCGTCCGCCATTCAGATATACATACCATTCCCCATCGTCCTCCTGTCGCGTATCTATAGCCAGTACTACACACTGACTACCAAATTCTTTTTCCAGGTCTTGTACTAGTTGAGGGTTCTTATAAGCTGCTGTATTTACAGAAATTTTATCTGCCCCGTTTTGCAACAGTACACGCACATCATCCACACTGCTAATACCACCACCTACCGTAAAAGGAATATTGATATGATGGGAAATTTTATTTACCAGTTCACTTAAGGTCTTACGTTTTTCTACCGTTGCCGTAATATCAAGGAACACCAGTTCATCTGCACCTTGCTGTGCATACAATGCACCCAACTCTACCGGATCACCGGCATCACGCAGATCAACGAAGTTTGTTCCTTTTACAGTCCGCCCGTCTTTAATATCGAGACAGGGAATAATTCTTTTTGTTAGCATTGCAAATTTGAGATTTGAAATTTGAGATTTGAGATGAAAGTCTCATTTCCCAGATTTCCTGTGAATACTAAGTTCTTCTACCATTAAACTTCTGGCCTTTTACAACCGTACTATTTAAGTATTTAATAAATCCAGCTATCTCTTTCGATAGCTGTTCATATTTCTTAATTAACACCATTGCTATAGCTTCTTCAACATAGTTATTGTCTACTGCTCTATGCAATTGAGACCTTACTTCGCCTGACGATCCTTTTGCAATTCCAAGAAAATTAATAAACTCTAACCTGGATGATCTTTCAAACCCTTCTGCGATATTATCCATTACAGACCCAGCCGCTGCTTTTATCTGATCCCTGAACCTCATGTCTTTTTGAAACAGGATACTTTCTTTTACTAATTTGAATATATCGTTGCACAAAGTTCTCGATAGTTGCCATAAAGGCAAATCCTCAAACCGCTGGATCGTAGCCATAAGATATTTAAGATTTGAAATTTAATATTTGAGATTGATCAATTCGACTTCTGATAACGAGATATCTGAAATTCCTATTGCTATCGCACCCAATAATTTCAAATCTTAAATATCAAATTTCAAATCGCGTAGCGTAATCCTCCCTTCATATATTGCCTTTCCCACAATCGCTCCGGCGCAGCCGATTTCCTGTAAATCTTCCAGATCTTTTCTGTTACTTACACCACCACTCGCGATGAAATGTAATGCAGGAAATTTCGCTATAATATTTTTATACAGATCTATAGACGGACCTTCCAGTTTTCCATCTTTACTTACATCTGTACAGAATATTTGCTGCACGCCATGATTAATATACTTTTCAATAAAGTCGTAAATCCATATATCTGTTGTTTCCAACCAGCCACCAATAGCAATCTTCTCCTCTTTCACATCTGCACCCAATAAAAATTTCTCTGCGCCAAACTGCTGCAGCCAGCCAACAAAGGTTGCTTCATCTTTTACAGCAATACTACCTACAGTCGCTAATGCTGCACCGGATTCAAAAACGATCTGTACGTCTTTTTCTTTTTTTATACCACCGCCGAAGTCTATTACAAGTGAAGTTTTAGCTGCGATGGTTTCCAACACTTTCCAGTTTTTCACCTCACCGGCTTTTGCGCCGTCCAGGTCTACTAAATGCAATCTCGTAAGGCCTGCATCTTCAAATTCTTTTGCAACTTCAAGCGGATGTTCATTGTAAATTTTCTTCTGATCATAGTCGCCCTGAGTGAGACGAACGCATTTACCATCAATAATATCAATTGCCGGAATCAGTTGCATTATTTAAATTGTTTATTCATTTTTATAAATTCAATACCATGCTTTGTCCATGATTGTCCTTCCGCATACATCCCAAATCGTTCGTAGAAAGGCAATGCAGACAGCCTGGCATTGCACCAGATAGCGGTACAATGTTTTGTAACCGCCAGATCCATTACATACTGCAATAGATACGAGCCATATCCTTTTCCTTGTTCCGCCAAAGCAGTAGCAAATTTTCTGAATTGTAATACACCTGCTTCTTCAAAAACGGAAACAACGGATACCAGCTTATCATCTACATATAACCCAAGATGATTCCCTTCGCTATCATTATCCAGCTTTACCTGCTCGATTGTAAAATCAGGATACATTACCTCTTTCCGCATTTGCCATACAAGCGGCAATGGTGTTTCCTTTATCTCCATTTCACTTTCCTATTTACAGAAATTACGCAGGATCTGCTCGCCAATTTTTGCACTTTTTTCCGGGTGAAACTGTACACCTGAAAAATTATTTTTACTCAACCCGGAACTATAAGGCTGTACATAATCCGTAGTAGCTATAGTATGCTCACCCAATGCGGCATAGTACCCGTGAACAAAATAGCAATAGCTATTCTCCGGCACTGCATTAAACAATGGGCTCTTCAAGTCATATATATTGTTCCAGCCGATCTGCGGTACTTTTAGTGCGCTACCTGCCGGAGGTGTAAACTTCTTTACACGCTCTTCAAATATGCCGAGACAAGTGGTGTCATTTTCTTCGCTAGAGGAACACATTAGCTGCATGCCCAGGCAAATACCCAGCACAGGTTGCGTAAGGCTACGCAATACCTCATCCAGGCCGCGTGCTTGCAGGTACTTCATTGCACTGCTGGCTTCACCAACGCCCGGAAAAATCACCTTATCCGCCTCACGTATGCGCGCATGATCGTCCGTTACTACAGCCTTTACCCCTATCCTCTCCAAAGCATATAATACGGATTGGATATTACCGGCGTTATATTTTACAATTACAAGACTCATTTTAAAAATTTGAGATTTGAGATTTATGATTTGAAATGAGATGTTGCATAGTAAGACTGCTACAGAATCTCAAATTTCAAATCTAAAATTTCAAATTATTTAAAAACACTTTTACCGACTACAATTCTGTTTGTGCAGTTGCTGAAAAATACTGATAAACATATCAAACCTGTTCTGTGTATTTGGCCAGTTCAGATTCGATGACCGGATCAAATCGTTTAATTTATTATAAGCTTTTTCAGCATCTTCACTATCATAAAACAAAGATGTCCAGGTCTTTGGCAATTCATTGTAAGCATATAACGCAAAGCCATTACCATACATCTTAATTGGTGTTGTTAGTCCGCGAACAGTCAGGGTTGTTAACTTTTGTTTTCTTGCCCACTTAAAATATACTTCCCAAAACTGCAGGTGATTACAAAGTCTTGCTTTTAGTTCTTCATCAGATTCTTTATGAGATGCCTTTACCAGCCACAGATTATTTTCCTTTGAATATGGGTTACTACCTGCATCTGCAAAATGGTTATCCATTCCACTAAACGTATAATCAACACCCGTCTGTGGACTAAGTCCTAACACATCATTCTCCTGTTTTGTAATAACAAACACCTGCTCTTTCCCCGCACTATTCACTAGTTTTAATTCCTTGCCATTGATCAATGACCATTTACCATTATCGAAAGAAGAGAAGTAAGCTGCATAGTTCCCATCTTCCTGGATGTCTATAAAGCTGGATGGAACAGGAATAAAACTACTATCTGGTTTCCCTTTAAACAGTACAGTTCCCGACCCGGATGCATCGTATGTGTATGTCCACAGTTTACAGATCCTCTTCTTAGGCAATGAACACGACGCGACGATTACACCTATGGTAATAAGCAATAACAGACCGTTTTTCAATGAACGCATTTTATAAAGTTTGGGTTGTTACAAAAAATAAGACAAATACAGAAACGCATTTGTCTTATACTTTATTTAAGAACTGATGTCAAAAACTCTTTTGTTGCCTGCTGCACATTTTCCTTTCCGCCGATCGCTTTTATAAATGCGCTTCCGATGATAGCCCCGTTCGTATATTTGGAAGCGGCATCAAAGGTTTCTTTATCTTTTATACCAAAGCCAACCAATACCGGGTTGGTAAGTTTTAATGATTGTAAACGTTCGAGGTATTTTTCAACGGCATTAAAGTCTTTATCATTCCCGGTTGTAGAGGATGATGATACAGCATATAAAAATCCACTGCTCAGTTTATCTAATTGTTTAATGCGGTCTTCGGCTGTTTCCGGTGTAACGAGAAAAATAAAATCCAGCCCGTATTTCTTTACAATGGCGCCATACTCTGCTTCAAATTCATACTGTGGCAGATCAGGCAAGATCAAGCCATCCACACCAACTTCAGCAGCTTTTGCGCAAAACGCTTCGAAGCCATATTGCAATACCGGATTCATGTAACCCATTAAGATCACAGGTATCGTTATCTTATTGCGAAAGCCTGTGAGCTGTTCAAACAATTTTTCAATTGTCATTCCATTGGCAAGGGCAATAGCGCTACTGTCCTGTATCACAGGTCCATCGGCTAAAGGATCGCTATAAGGCATACCCAATTCTATAAGATCAGCGCCATTATCCTGCAACGCCAGCATTACGTCCAGCGTACTATCCAATGCTGGAAAACCGGCAGTGCAGTACACGTTTAATACACGTTGCGGTTTTTTATTGAAAGCGTTTTTTATACGACTCATGGGTCAATTTGAGATTTGAAGAACAATTGTTTAATTGCTCGATTGCTAAATTGTTTTTCTACTTTGTACTTAGTACCTCGTACTTTTCTGCACATCGTACATCTAACATCGTACATCATTTCACATACTTCATATACGTACTCATATCCTTATCACCTCTGCCACTTAAACAAACAACCACAATATCTTTTTTGGTAAGGTTCAATTGTTTTAATCCGGCTAAGGCGTGCGATGATTCCAGTGCAGGAATAATCCCTTCCAGCTTTGTCAACTCAAATGCTGCCTCTACTGCTTCATCATCTGTTGCGTATATAAACTTACCCCTGCCGCTCTCATACAAATGCGCATGTAATGGGCCTATGCCCGGGTAATCCAGTCCTGCGGAAATACTATGCGGCTCCACAACTTGTCCGTCTGCTGTTTGCATCACCAGGTTTTTACTGCCATGCAATACACCAACGGTTCCCAGTTTGGTAGCTACCGCACTCATGCCGCTATCTATGCCATGGCCTGCAGCCTCTACAGCTACCAGTTGCACACTCAGCTCATCCAGAAAATGGAAGAAAGCGCCCGCCGCATTACTACCGCCACCTACGCAAGCCACTACGTGTGTAGGTAACTCACTGCCTGTTTTTTCTTTCAGTTGCTTTCTTATTTCTTCACTGATGATGCTTTGGAAACGTGCCACCATATCCGGGTAAGGATGCGGCCCTACTACACTACCTATAACATAGTGTGTATCTACCGGGTTATTGATCCAGTCACGAATAGCCTCATTCGTAGCATCCTTTAATGTTTTACTACCGCTTGTAGCAGGTACAACCGTTGCGCCCAGCATCTTCATACGGGCCACATTAGGTGCTTGCCGTTCTATGTCTTTCTCTCCCATATACACAATGCACTCCAACCCTTTTAATGCACACACCGTGGCTGTAGCTACACCATGCTGTCCCGCGCCTGTTTCGGCAATAATACGTTTCTTGCCCAAACGCTGCGCCAGCAGCACCTGTCCTATAGCATTATTGATTTTGTGCGCACCTGTATGATTCAGGTCTTCACGCTTCAGGTAGATATTTGTACCAAGCTTTTCGCTTAATCGTTCTGCGAGGTATAATGGAGATGGTCTACCTACATAGTCTTTCAATAAGTAAGCATACTCTTCTTTAAAAGAAGGTTCATTAATGATCTCCAGGTATTTCGTACGCAATTCTTCTACATTGCGATGCAACATTTCAGGAATAAAAGCCCCGCCAAATTTTCCGTAGTAGCCATGTTCGTTTGGCTGTTGAAAAGTTTCTTGTCCCATTGATTAATTTTATTTTTCACGCAAAGCAGCCAAGTATCGCAAAGGCCGCAAAGAATACGCAAAGTTCACAAAGGTTTTGACTCACAATTCATTACTCACCACTCACTATTTCACGATTCACGTATGATTAGTTCCAAAAATTTCAAATCCAGCCATCGGTCAAATTTGTAGCCAACTTCTTTAAAATGCGCTACTTCTTCAAAGCCGAACTTTTTATGTAATGCGATGCTCACATCATTAGTGGCATCAATACCCGCAACGATCGCATGTAAGCCTAGTTGCTTTGCAGCATCGATCAGCGGTTGCAACAATAATTTACTGATGCCTTTTCCACGATGATCCACAGATACATAAATAGAATTCTCTACCGTGTATTTATAAGCCGTCCATGCGCGGAAAGGGCCGATAGAACTAAAACCTGCAACCTGTCCGTCTGCTTCAGCTACAAATACAGGAAAGCCTTGTTGCTTCTTTGTATCAAACCATTGCTTGCGCATCTCCAGCGTATGCGGATCATAGTCATATACCGCTGTGGTATTGAGTATAGCATCGTTATAGATGTCCAATATTTCCGGCAGATCCTTTTCTGTTGCGTGTCGAATAAAAATGTTGCTCATTTTTATAATTTGAAATTTGAGATTTTAAATTTGAAATGAGACCTTGATTATTATAAAACATCTCAAATCTTAAATTTCAAATCTCAAATAGTTTTAACAATCTTATATTTTCTTCACCTGTTTCACAAACTCCCTCACCTTCTCCATATCTTTTACACCGGGTATAGTTTCAAACTTGCTATTAATATCCAGTGAGAAAAGATCTTTTGCTACCGGTCTTTCCGTAAACTCTTTTATTCGGTCTACGTCACCCGGCTCTATACCACCGCTTAGAAAAAATGGTTTGCGAATGTTTGAGCCATCCAGCAATTCCCATTTAAACTTTTTCCCTGTACCTCCGTAGCCTGCACCTTCCGTATCAAAGAGAAACATGTCTGCTACATCATAGTACTCACGTATCTTCCATTCTATATTATCATCTTCTGCTATTCTAAATGCTTTGATCACACTCACATAGTCTGCTATACGTTCGCAAAAGCGTGGAGACTCATCACCATGTAGTTGTACGAGGTATAAACCACATTCATCTACCGCACGCAGTATTTCGTCTACCGTAGCATTCACAAACACACCTACTTTATTGATCTTCCCTCTTATTTTTTTAATTTCAGTAGATGGCATGGTTTTATAAACATACCTTGGCGATTTGGGATAGAAGATGAATCCGGCGAAGTCTACGCCCATATCATCGAGTTCGTACACCTGTTCTGGCCTGGTCATGCCACATACTTTAATTCTCATGTCAGTTTTGCTTTTAGCTCGTTTACAAATGCAGCAAAAGCAATCGAAGGATCGGCGGCTTTCATAAAGTTCTCTCCGATAAGAAAACCTTTGAAGCCTGCTTGTTTCAAAGTTACAATTGTATCTACATTACTGATACCGCTTTCTGCTATCGCAGGCTTATCAGCAGGAATATGTTTATAAAGCCGTAGTGAAGTGTTAATATCCACTTCAAATGTCTTCAGGTTACGGTTGTTTACGCCTACGAAGTCCACTTCGTTACAAATGTGTTGCAACTCCGACTCGTCGTGTATTTCCAGCAAAACGCCCAGGTTCAGGCTATGTGCAAATGCAGCAAACTGCTTCACTTGCTGTGGTGTGAGACAGGCCGCGATCAGCAGGATCACATCTGCCCCCATTGCACGCGCTTCAACAATCTGGTATTCATCTACAATGAAATCTTTACGCAGGATCGGCAACGGGTTTATACGCGCAGCTTTCAGATCCTCCGTTGTGCCGCCAAACGATTCGAAGTCAGTTAGCACAGACAGGCAGGATGCGCCATTGCTGAAATAACTACCTGTAACAGTTGCTACATCTGCGTTTCCGTTGATAATGCCTTTTGACGGAGATTTGCGTTTAAACTCAGCAATGATTCCCGTCTTTGTTTCGTCGAGCAAAAACTGTTTCAGCGAAAAAGTATCGCGAGCAAACAAGGCCTCTTTCTCCATGTCAGCAATAGACTTTTTTGCACTGCGTTCCGCAACTTCTGTTTTTTTGTAAGCAACTATTTTATCAAGAATGTTCATTGTATTATTTTTTTGAACCCAGCTTTTTGTTTTTTAATTGAGCTTCCGTTGCGTCGCACACTTTAGCTTTCTGTCCTCTATTTATCATGTTTCTCGCAAAGTCGCCAAGTATCGCAAAGCGCGCAAAGGAGACGCAGAGACCGCAAAGATTGACTTTTGACTTATATCTTACTGACTTTCCTTACTCACAACTGACCACTCACCACTCGCTATTGCAACGCAATCAGTTTCTGCAATGCTGCATACGCTTTACCGCCTTCCAGGCTTTCCACTGCTGCATGATACGCATCATCATAAGAGGTATATTCATTAGTGCAATGCAGCGCCATCGCAGCATTAGCCAATACAACTGCATTCTGCGCCCACGTGCCTTCACCTTTAATGATCGTTGTAAATATTTTAGCGGCCTCCTCAACTGTATTGCCACCATAAATATCTTTTGCGTCTACAGTACGTTTGCCCAACTGCTCAGGCGTCATGATAAATTCACCTTTGTTAGTGATCACTTTTGTATCATTCGTTAGCGATATCTCGTCATAACCATCCATGCCGTGTATAATGGTGAATGCACCGCCCGTCTGTTGCAAGAGATAGTTATAGATACGTGCCATTTCCAAATTATATACACCTACCAGTTGATAATCCGGCGCAGCAGGATTTACCATTGGCCCCAGCATATTGAAGAAGGTACGCAAGCCAAGGCTTTTCCTGATCGGCCCAACCGTTTTTAAGGCAGGATGAAACACTGGCGCGTGCATGAAGCAGATATTTGCTTCTGTCAATTCACGCTTCAGTTGCGTTTCATCGCTTTTAAACTTATAGCCCAACTGTTCCATTACATTGCTCGCACCACTAATGGCAGAAGCACCATAGTTACCATGCTTCGCTACCTTCTGGCCTGTACCTGCTACAATAAAGCATGACAAGGTAGAGATATTGAATGTGTTTTTACCATCACCGCCAGTACCTACTATATCCATGAGTTTAAACTCACTGAGATCTACTTTCACACACAATTCCAGTAACGCATCACGAAAGCCTTGTAGTTCTTCTATAGTAATACTGCGCATCAGGAATACGGTAATGAATGCGGTTACTTCCGCATCGCTAAACATACCTTTGGATATGTTAGACAGCGCTTCCCTCGCCTGCTCACGAGAGAGGGTTTTGTATTCGAATAAATATTGTAAAAGCTTTTTCATTTTTTTAATTTTTCACGCAAAGACGCCAAGTATCGCAAAGGCGCAAAGATTGACTTTCTGACTATTGACTTATTGACTAATCCAATTACGCATCAACTGTTCTCCCATCGGTGTCAGTACACTTTCCGGGTGGAACTGTACGCCTTGTACATCATATTTCTTGTGTTGCAATGCCATGATAAACCCTAGTTCATCTTCAGCAGTTATTTCCAGGTCTGCTGGAAAGCTTTTTTTATCTATTACCCAGGAGTGATAACGTCCCACATCAAAAGAAGCCGGCATGTCTTTAAACAATGGACTCTTTTCATTTTTCACCACACAGTTCATAGCTACACCGTGATAGACTGTGCTTAAGTTAGTAAGCTCGCCACCAAATGCCTGTCCTATTGCCTGGTGACCGAGGCATACGCCTAAGATAGATTTTGTTGCTGCATATTCCTTGATCAGTGGCAGTAACAATCCTGCTTCTTCCGGAATGCCCGGACCAGGAGATAAAATGATCTTGTCGTAATCTTTTACTTTCTCCAATGGTAACTGGTCATTGCGATGCACTTCCACTTTACCATGAATAATTTTTTCAACCAAATGAACAAGGTTGTATGTAAATGAATCGTAATTATCGAATACTAAGATTTTCATGTAAACTTTTTTAATAAGTAAAGCCGAAAAGTTAAATTGTTGAATGGCTACATTGTTGAATTGTTATAACAATTAATACATTAGACAATGCAACAATTTTTAATCAACATTCTCCGCTAATTTCACCGCCATCTTCAACGCGCCCAGCTTATTATTCACTTCCTGTAATTCACTCTCTGGTTGCGATGCTGCTACGATGCCTGCGCCAGCCTGGTAGTACAATGTATTTTGCCTGCTCAGGAAGGTGCGTATCATAATGGCATGATTGCATGTGCCATCAAAGCCCATAAAGCCTATGCAACCACCATAATATCCGCGGGATGTTGGTTCATAGCCATCAATCAGTTCCATCGCTTTAAACTTAGGCGCGCCGCTCAGTGTTCCTTGCGGAAAAGTGGTTGCCAGTAATAAGAAAGGATTGGTGTCTTTACGCACATCTCCCGTTACTTCACTTACCATGTGTATTACGTGCGAGTAATATTTGATCTGCTTGTAACTATTCACCTTTACGTTGTCACACATGCGACTAAGGTCATTACGTGCAAGATCAACTAACATAGTATGCTCTGCATTTTCTTTCGGGTCTTGCAACAGCGATGCTGCAAGGATGGCGTCTTTTTCATCATCGCCTGTACGTTTGAATGTACCGGCTATAGGGTGCACAACGGCCTTGTTATTGTCTATAATCAACTGCGATTCAGGGCTTGATCCCATAAGTTTGTAATCGCCGTAATCAAAATAGAAAAGATAAGGGGAAGGATTTACGCTACGCAACGCACGGTACACATTGAACTCATCACCGTTAAACGACTGCTGAAAGCGCCTGCTTAATACAATCTGGAAAACATCACCTCGATAGCAGCTCTGGATGCCCTTTTCTACTATCGCTTTATATGCATCGTCTGTAAGATTGGACGATTCTTCGCCTTGCAAACTGAACGGATAGGTTGGTACGTCTTTGCTTTTAATTAAAGACTCTACCGCCTGTAACTCGCTTTCCAGGCCAGGTATCAGGTTTTCACACAGGTACATTTCATCCCTGAAATGATTGATCGCTATTACATATTGATACAACCTGTAACGCATTAGCGGAATGCGTGGCTCATCTTTATTAACCGCAGATTTTAATTTTACACTTTCAAAAAACTGCACCGCGTCATAACCAGCGTAACCGAATAACCCTTGTGCCATTCTCACACTCTTTTCTGCTACAGGTTCTATGCTGTACTGTTGCATGTATTCCCATATAGTGCCCGGCACATCTGTCAGTTGTTTAATGGGTTTACGTTCAGGCTTTTCACCGGGATATTTAAACTCTATGGATTGATAATCGGTGATCTCGATACCGCCAATTGCGTTGATGGCGATAAAGGAAAAACTGTCTTCCGCTTTGCTATAGTCTGCGCTTTCCAGCAGGATGGTGTCACGGAAACGGTCTCTCAGCCTGAGATAGATACCTACGGGTGTGTAGACATCAGAGAGCATTTTTTTGAAATGTGTTTTTACCTGGATCTTTTTCATGTCAAGAATGTGAGTTGTGAGTTGTCAGTAGTGAGTCCAATGAAACTTTGAAACCCTTAAACTGGTAAACTCTTAAAACAAAAGAGCCCCGACTTGGTAAGTCGAGGCTCAATTTAATATTGTTCAGTACTGGCAATGCCACTACAAGCCCCGACAGGAGTTTGTATGCCACCACCATTGAATATTTAAAGTAATTGTTGTCATTTGAATGCAAATATGCGAATTATGTTTTGCCCGGCAAATTTTTTTCTGAAAATGCGGAAGATTTTAAACGACCGTTAGTTTCATGCGAAGGAAGAAGGGTGTATATATGGTTTATAAGGTATATATAGTAGATAAGGTAATTATGTGTTTGCTCAGTCATACCTCTGTGTTCTTTGCGAATCCTTTGCGCACTTTGCGATATAGTAACGCAGAGGGCCCAGAGGATACGCAAAGAGCGCGAAGAATATCGCTGTATTCTATTACTCCTCAATATCCCTGAATTTAATTATGGATTCCTTACTCTTTCTCATCTTATCTACATGCGAAAAATTTACTATATACCAGGCATGCTTTCCTTAATCTTTTTACCATTACTTTTTATGGTCATGGTTCCCACCAAAAAGCAAGAAACTGTATTAATGCTTTCCCTGGTGAGTGATCGTCCTTCTACTTCTAATATCACTTTCTATAATACAGCTTATTTACTGGAAAAAACATTAGGAAAACATATAATTACAATAGATCTTGACGACAATGTTACGCTTAATGCCAGGAAGATGCTATACATTGAACAAGAGGCAATGCGTATCAACTACTCATATGACACGAGCTCTATTATTAAAGTATCCTTATCTGAAAATACAACATATGGAGAATTCGTTGCATTAGTTGACATGATGTATAAAAATGCTTTCAAACGTTTTTCATTCATTGGTAATGACTTTTACATTTTTGGAGATACACCTCCGACTAAGTTTACCAACAGTATTCGGCTTTTCTCATGCGGCTTTATACCTCCACCAGATACTAAACCAGGATTTATCGAAACCATTAAATTATATTTTACAGTTGGGAAACAAATCATGAAAGAAAATGTTCTTTTATTATCCTTATTCCTCCTATTAATAATTATACCGACAACGTTTAAAATCTCAAGGATGTACAAATAGCAGAAATGCCCTACATTATACTTCCTGCCCCTTCGTGACATTGCATTCGCCATATCAAACACAGAATAACTCATTCTCGATTCACGCTACAGCACTCCTTTCGTACTCGGCAGGTAGTTGCTCAGCGGATCGCGTTTTACGGCCATGCGGATAGCTTTGGCAAATGCTTTGAAGATGGCTTCTATTTTATGGTGTTCGTTATCACCATTACATTCTACGTTCAGGTTACACTTTGCAGCATCACTGAATGATTTGAAGAAATGGAAGAACATTTCTGTTGGCATCTCTCCTATTTTCTCGCGCTTGAAGTCTGCTTTCCACACGATCCAGTTACGGCCTCCAAAATCGATCAGCACTTTTGCGTCCGCCTCATCCATTGGTAATGCGAAGCCATAACGCTCCATGCCACGTTTGTCAGCAAGTGCTTGCGCAAACGCTTCACCCAATGCAAGACCTGTATCTTCTATGGTATGATGCTCATCTATGTGCAAGTCACCATCTGTTTTAATCGTCAGGTCCATTTTACCATGACGCGCTATCTGGTCCAGCATGTGATCGAAGAAGCCTAAACCTGTATGTATATTGGCTTTGCCGCTACCATCAAGATTAAGTTCTACATGTATTTTTGTCTCGCTTGTATTACGGTCGTGATTCACTTTGCGTAAGCCAAGTTTGAGGTATTCGTAGATATCCTTCCACTCTGTAGATTCTAACGCTACTACTTCATCCAGCTCGTTCTGTGCATCTGTTACTTCTGCTGCACCTAATGCTGCATCTGTATTCATCCAGATAGCTTTACAGCCAAGATTTTTTGCCAATTGTACATCTGTAATGCGGTCACCAATTACAAAAGAATTGGCCAGGTCATATGCCGCTGTATTCATATATGCCGTAAGCATACCTGTGTTGGGCTTACGCGTAGGTGCATTTTCGTGGGGGAAAGTGCGATCGAAAAACAAAGCATCGAATTTCACACCTTCATTCTCGAAGCTTTTGGTAATAAAGTTTTGAACAGGCCAGAAAGTATCTTCCGGGAAGCTGTCCGTACCCAAACCATCCTGGTTACTCACCATTACCAGTTCATACTCCAGCTCATTGGCTATACGGGCAAGGTATTGAAACACGTATGGGTAAAATTCTAATTTCACCCAGTTGTCAATCTGGTAAGTAGGCGGTGCTTCCTTAATAAGTGTGCCATCCCTGTCGATAAATAGTACGCGCTTGCCTGTAATAGCTGTAGACATGATAAATAGTAATAATGTTTAGTGGCGCTAAGTTACGGGAAGAATAAGCAGGAGCAAGTGTTAGTTTTTTCCATGAAACGTGAATCGATAATCGTGAATGAATGCCGCGTAGGCCGAACATCTCTCCATTCTCCACAGTATTCACGACTCCCGTTTCACGATTGACGCTTATTCCTCCTACACCGGATCCACATCAGGAATAATATCCACCGAGCGGTATAGTTTACCCGATTGTATAATGGCTATTTGCTGTAGTATTTCGTGCTTGCACTGGTTAATGAGATGCGCATCTTTCGGGAGCTTCAGCAATACCTCCCACAGGTATTTGTTACGGATGCGGTTTACAACAGGCTCTGCGGGGCCGGTAATGTATTTATCGTAATTGGCTTTCAGCCCGTGGATGAACAAATTGGCTGCTTCTTCGGCTATATGTATTTCTTTATGTTTGAAGATCACTTGTATAACACGTGAGAATGGCGGATAGAAGAATTGCTTCCTGTTTTCCAGCTCAAAATTGTATAACTCTGTATAGTTATGCTGTTGTACAAATTGCAATACCGGGTGTTGTGTATTCGTTACCTGTATCAACACTTTTCCTTCTCCATCCCTTCTCCCTGCACGTCCGCTTACCTGCTCCATTAGTTGATATGCACGTTCATTTACCCGGAAATCGGCAAAGTTCAAAATACCATCCGCATCCAATATTCCTACCAGGTTTACATGTTCAAAGTCAAGCCCCTTTACCACCATTTGTGTACCGATCAAAATATCTATCCGCTTTTGTTCAAATAGCTTGATCAGGTTATCATGGTCATGCTTACCCTTTACGCTGTCATAGTCCATACGCGCCACCTTAGCAGCAGGAAATGTTTCTGCGATCAGCTCTTCTATTTTCTCCGTACCAAAGTTTTTCTGTACAAAATTGTGACTACCACAGGCAGCACAGGTATGTATAACGGGATAGGCCGTACCACAATAGTGACAGGCCAGTTTATTTTTTGCCTTATGGTAAGTCAGCGTTACATCGCACTGCTGGCATTGTGGTATCCAGCCGCATGTACCGCAAAGCATATAGGGAGAATACCCTCTCCTGTTCTGGAAAAGGATCACCTGTTTTTGTTGCTGTAAAGACGCTTCTATGGCCTGGTGCAGGTCTGGCGTAAGCATTACTTTTGCTTTCTGCTTTGTCAGTACACGTTTTACATCCACCACATCTATAACGGGTAGTGCCACGTTGCCATAGCGCTCATTCAACAGTACAAGGCCATATTTGCCTTGCTTCGCATTGTAGTAACTTTCTATTGACGGCGTAGCCGAACCTAACAACACTTTTGCATTAAACAGAGAGGCGTAGTACACAGCAGCATCACGTGCATGATAGCGTGGCGCAGGGTCTTGCTGTTTGTACGAGGCATCATGTTCCTCATCAGCAATGATCAGCCCTAGGTCTGCAAAAGGCAGAAACACAGCAGAGCGCGCACCCAGCACAACCTTTACCTGCCCATCCTTCACTTTATTCCAGATCTCTACCCGCTCGTTGGGATTAAACTTGGAGTGATAGATGGCTATATGCCCGCCGAAATGTTTTTGCAGGCGGCGAATGATCTGTGCAGTCAATGCAATCTCCGGCAGCATGTATAAGACCTGCTTGCCTTTGCGAATGTATTGTTCTATAAGCCTTATGTAAAGCTGCGTTTTACCGCTGGCTGTTACGCCATGCAACAGGCACACAGGCTTTTCCTCAAACACCTGTGCTATTTCATCTGAAGCCTGCTGTTGCGCAGGAGACAGCTCAAAATCTATAAGAATGTCTTTGGGCAGGTTGCGCAAACGGTCTACCGTACGACGTTCCGCTATCAATACTCCTTTTTCTATCAGGCCTTTTAACTGCGCCACATTCGCGCCGGACTTCTTCAGCAACTCAGGTTGCGTTACCTCTCCCTCTGTACGGTTGATATGGAGATAAGCCAGCAACAATTCCATTTGTTTCGGTGCTTTGCTCCAGTTATTCAGCAGGTCTGCCAGTTTATCTTCGTTATGGTAAGTGCTATGGAGTTGTATGTACGTTTCTTTCTTCTCCTTATATTTTTCCTTCAGCTCCTCCCATACAAGGCACACTTGTTTTTCTATCAGCCTTTTGATAACCGGGTACACATGAGAGGCATCCAGGATCTGCTGTACTTCCGTTAGGCGTAATTCTTTCTTTACATTCAGGGCTTCCGCTACGACAAACTCTTCATTATCCAGGTCTATGTAATCCTCACCGTATTCCTCGTTCCAGATCAGTATTGTTTCGCTGGAGAGTTTAAGATTTGCCGGCACTGCGGCCTGCATTACTTCGCCTTCACTGCACATGTAATAATGCGCTATCCACTCCCAAAATGCCAGTTGCGATGTATGCACAAGCGGTTTATCATCCAGTACATTGAGAATGGGCTTGGGATTAAAGGCGGCAGGCTTTTCCGGGAATACACGTTTTATAATGCCCGCGTATTTTTTGTTTTTGCCTAGCAGTACTTCTACCCTTACACCTGGCTGTACTGCGGGCTGGTAGGTAACCGGTATGGACCATGTAAAGGTTTTAGGCAGCGCGAGTGGAATGATGACTTCTGCATAAAGCTCATTTCCTTTCTCTACTTCCTGCTGTGTAAATAGCGTGGTTCCTTCCATGTCAATCGCGAATATACCTTAAAAGGCTAAATTGTTATATGGTTTAATTGTTGGGCATTTGTTAAGCCAACCTCTTGCTCACTCTTGCTCATCCCAGTCTCCCGACTGGGATGCACAGGATGTTCGACTCCGTCGAAATAATAGAATCGACAGAGTAGATGGGCCGTTACACCCCAGTCGGGAGACTGGGATGAGTAGCAATAAAACAATGGAACAACTTAATACTTCCTGTACCTCCGCAAGCCTGCTTCCATGGCTTCGTGTACTTTGGCTTTGAGTGCAGGCATGTCGGACATGTGATAACCAGCTACAGGTATTTCTTCAAGAAAAACAGTTCTGTTCTTGCCAGGCGTCAGTTCGAAGAAGCCCCGGTAGTGCATACGGTCTACGGAGTCTACGAATAGAACCGGTTTAATGGGCGTTTGTGTTTCTATAGCTATGCGGAAAGCGCCATCGTAAAACTCTTTTAGAGGTTTGCCTGTCTCGTTAAAAGTGCCTTCGGGAAAGATGAAAATAGATATGCCTTTGCGCAAGGCAGACTTCAGTGCACGCACACTCCGCGCCCTTCTTTCCGTATCCCGGCGGTCTACGACTACCACAGCGAGACGATAAATAATGCCAAAGATTGGGTAACGTGTCATCTCATATTTACCTAATACACGTACAGGCTGGTGCATTGCCAGCACAATTGGCGGAATATCCATGTAGGAAATATGGTTGGCAACGAAAATGTATTGTCTGGAATGATCTACAGGCGACTCATATACTTCTTTGTGACGGATGCCGCAGACAAAATACCAGCAGTGCGCCCACACATTACAAATACGGTAAATGAGGTTACCGCCTCTTACTTTACCAGCCAGTGTTGTAAGTAATACGAATGGCAATATGGCAATCATAAAAACAACAAACCATAGCAGGGCCCAGATGACGTAGATGTATTGGAAGAAACGTTTCATGTTGAAAAGCTGAAGATAGGGTAATTGTTAAATGGTTATGTGGTTAAATTGTTGTTTTTAAAAAATCAAAATGGAGCAAACTGCTGGTAAAACAATTCAACCATATAACAATAAAACAATTTAACTACCCAAAAAACACCCTTACCGTCTGGTAAAACCATTTGTTTTGGAGTGCGGCACTTTTTTGCATGGCCGTTTCGGAGAAACCTTGCAGGCCGAAAAGCCCGGCCATATTTCCTTTATTGATCGCTATTTCGAGATAGCCGCCGGAGTTGAACCAGGCCAGCTTTTCGCCAGGCATTACATCGGAGTAATTATCGCTTAGTTTATCGATGATCTCGTTTCGGGTAAAGACAATTTTAAACGAACGGCCTTTGCGCTGTTCTTCAAACTCTTCACGGGTAATATTTACCACTACGTTTTCAAAGTTATCGATGAAGATGATCTGCCCTTCCATCCAGTCCGGGCCTATAGTAGCGCGCAGCGGATATTTTTCATCAATAGATGGATTGATCTTTCCAATAGAAGTAAGCGCAGTGCCACTTGCCAGCTTGTTGAACGCCTCTGTCAGCACCGCTGTATATTGCAGCACACCCGTGCCATTGATATGCTGTACAGGCAACTCCACCATTTCATGTGGCCTGCTACCGGTGATCATTGTCAGGATACCATTGTCAGGGCAGGCAACCCATTGTTTGTTATGAGCCGCTACCAGTAAGCGTTCCAGCTTGTTTTCAAACAAATTAATAAGCACTATATGAAAGGTGCCGGGCGGAAAATGCTTGAATGCGTTGCCGCATATATAAGCTGCCTGCAGGTAGTTGAACGGCGATAAAGTATGTGTAATGTCGACTATATTAAAGGCAGGATTTGCAGTTAGCAGTTGCCCTTTAATAGCGCCGAGAATGTAATCGTTCTGGCCAATGTCTGAAGTAATAGTAATTACCGGCATTTACGTTGAACGCGCAAAGATGCTACAATTACTTTACCAGTTCACCATTTTTATAATAGAATTTTCTGACCAATTTATCTGCAAGCTTTGGAAAGAACCTGTTTAGAAACACAGTTTGCTTGCCTGTACCTGTTAAGACGATCGTACGTTTACGTTTTTCTATCGCATTCAGAATATGCACAGCACACTCATCTGCCGTCATCATTTTACCTTCATCCATCTTCGTCTCACCTGTTGGCTTTGCATCCTTATCCAATGCAGCATTGCGAATATTAGAAGCTGTAAAGCCTGGGCATACCCACATTACATTTACACCATCGCCAGCCAGCTCTGTACGCAACGATTCTAACCAACCGTTTACTGCAAACTTAGAGGCTGAGTAGCCGCTTCTTCCCGGCAGCCCTCTGTATCCCGCTATGGATGATACACCTACAACCGATCCTTTTTGCTGAATGATATAAGGCAATGCAAACTTGGTACAGAATACCGTACCCCAGAAGTTAATATCCATCACACGCCTCAGCGTCTCCAGTTCTGTTTCTTTAAAAAGGCCACGCATGGAGATGCCGGCATTATTGATCAGTATATCTATTGTGCCGTACAGTTTTATAGTTGCTTCTATAAAAGTCTGGCATTCGTGTTCGCTACTTACATCCGCAGTATGTACCAGCAGTGGCCTTCCCGAATACTGTTTTTCCAACTGGTACAGTTTGTCGAAGTTTCTGCCGCAAGTGGCCACCTTCGCGCCTCCCTGCAATAACGCATCTACCAATGCCCTGCCTATTCCTTCTGACCCGCCTGTTACAACTACTACCTTGTTCTGAAAATACGACATACTACTAGCTATTTATTATTGATAGAATAATGATACAAAATTAACTCAGTGGAAGATAGTGACAATGAAAGAAACAAAAAAAGCAGATGATATCCGCTTTTTAGCATTGGCGCAGGGCAAATATTTACATATTTATAAGAAAATAGCTATCAATAACTTAGCAGTTCGTTAAATGTGCCGCCGGTACAGGGATGGTATATCAGCGGCGGTACTACTATTTAGCCTTTCTTGCGACGCTCCGTTCATCGTTCTGTCCGCTGCTGGGCAACATATCGCAAAGACTGCATATTCTTCGCCCCTTCGCCCAGGTTCGTGTCCTCACGAACCTGCTACCCACCGGAGAATGGAGCGATCATAGCTATATTTAATAGACAAAAGAGGTGGGTAATCTTCCCTGTCTCCCGACTGGGAAGTATTGGTATTTCGACTCCGTCGAAAATGTAATCGACAGAGTCGATAGCCCTGGGCATCCTGATCGGAGACCTACTGTGTACCCACATCTTTGTCAATAAAATAGAGCCGGAGGCTCGGCAGAACGGTAGTATATAAACGTAAAAACAACAGAGCTCCGGAGGAGCGACAGCACGTTTTGCTATATTCAAATAGATTCTGTCGCCGCTCTGCGGCTCTTTTCTTATAATTATTCATGGCTACCATTCTGCCGAGCCTCCGGCTCTATTGAGATCACAAGTATTACAATCATTACGCTTT
>JAFKHH010000029.1 GCA_017306865.1 Filimonas sp. | reverse complement strand
TCTGTCGCCGCTCTGCGGCTCTTTTCTTATAATTATTCATGGCTACCATTCTGCCGAGCCTCCGGCTCTATTGAGATCACAAGTATTACAATCATTACGCTTTTTAAAACAGGTAGCAGGAGAAATAGGTCGCATACCTACGGCATGCCGAAGCCTGTGTATTGGGGAAGCTACCAATGTTTGATCCCTACGGGATCTGCGTTTCAGATACAAAAACTTTTATGTAATCGGGTTATGATCCCGTAGGGCAATGTCATTAAGTTAAGCAGACTTAAAAATGAATACGCCAGAGTGGACCACTTTTTAAGTGCAACCATCACTGGAAAAATATGCTTTTTGAAAGTGGTCCACTCTTAACTTAATAATATTGCCCGTAGGGATCAGATATTGGTAGTATATATATTATCGGGTTCTCTTGCATGCCGTAGGTATGCAACATGGTGGTAAAAGATGAGGATACACAGTAGGGCGGAGACCGGGATGTGTAGGTATATCGACTCTGTCGATTAATGTTTCGACGGAATCGAAGTGCCCAATCATACTAATCGGGAGACTAGTATGATTGGGCACTTCGATTTCAAAAGCTCCGGCGCGTGTCTTCACGCGCCGGTTGGTAACTGGTTCGTGAAGACACACGCCTGGGCAAAGGATTTTAATAATTAATATTCTACATGATAATCTTTCTTGAACGGCTGTTGGCTCCACGCTTTTTTGGATGTCCAGTCAGCAGCAGGTGCAGACCAGAAAGGATTGTCTGCAGGCAAGCCAAGCGCAAGAAAACCCAGTGTTGCCATATACAAGCTACCGGTAGAAGTGTACACATCTGCAATCATTGGTTGATGTCCGCAAAAGCCAAGTACCAGCCAGCCCTTGTCATCAAAATTGTTACATTGGTCATACATGCGGTGCATAACTGCCGTAAGTGCGCAACGCACTTGCGCCGGTTCAATGTAGGCAGGTAGCTTTTCCATCAGCGCAGTTTGGGAAAGTGCCTGGAAAGCTGCTGTGCGATATGTAGAGCTGCGACCAAAAGCAGGGTAGTAGCCTTCAGGAGAAATAAAGCGTTCCAGGTATTCTGAATAACGCACCATGCGTTTAAGTGCTGCATCGTATTCTTCTTGTTTAGCCCTGTTGTGCGCTACCAGTATTTTAAGGAAATCTACCATCATCGGGTGTATCACATAGCTGTTGTAATAGTCCATGCTAAAAGCAGGCCCATCGCTATACCATCCATCACCAACATACCACTCCTGTATTTTCTTTTTTGCAAATTCAATACGCGCCGGGTCAGCCTGTTCGCCAATGTGTAGTAGAAATGCTTCTGTAATGCCAGTGAATAAAAGCCAGTTGTTGTAAGCGCCTGTCCTGGTACGTAAAGCTTTAAACTCTTCTACAACTCTTTTTTTGGTGAGGGTATCAAGTGGTTCCCACAATGCTTTTGGCGCACGTATAAACGCTTGTGCCATGTAGGCCGCGTCTACAATAGGTTGCCCTTCTGTGCGGAAATTGAGATAATCAGGGTTGGCAGGATCTACAGCATTTGCAATCCCCTTTAGTAAGGCAGTACGTAATTCTTTTCTCTGTTTGCCTTCTTTCGTATTATCATCAGGTAGCGCAAGCCACGGCGCAACGCCCGCCATTGTACGGCCTACAGCTTCCAGGTAAGTTACCTTTTCTGCTTTCAGTCCATAGCCCGGCCCTTTCTCTACCGGCATATTTTGTTTTAGCGTGCCTTGCGATAAATTAAGTATAGGCGGCGCAGCTATTTTGTATAACAAGTCACTCCAGTATTGACGGTCTTGTGCGCCGGTGGTTGTTTTCTGAGCGAAGGAAGCGGATAGAAAACTGCAACAAAGAATGCTGCAAAACAATCGTAAGGTTAATTTCATACTTTTTAAATTTTCTTCTTGGTGCTTCTTAAAGGCTTCGTGTCTTTGTGGCAAAGTTTCACGCAAAGGCGCATAAGTATCGCAAAGGACGCAAAGGGAACGCAGAGATCACAAAGTGAGCAGCGTATTATTAATTGTGCTTAAGCCCATTCACGATTGCCGTCTCACGATTCACGATTATTGACCCACTGACTTTGTTAATGATCTATTGTACCTCAGCAGAGCTTCAAGATAGTAATAATCTGCATATACCAGCGGTGCATCTATTTCACTGTTGTGCGGAATGCTACCTACGCTATGTAGCAGCAGGAAATTGCCATTTGTTCCTGTGCTGGCCCTGTATGTGGTTGTAGACAATGTATGAAGCATATCTATTGCCGCTTTTCTGTATGCAGCCCCTTTATTACCTGCATAAGTACTAAGTTCAAATAATGCAGATGCAGTAATGGCAGCGGCTGATACATCGCGGTATTCGCCTTTTACTTTTAACGCATTAGAGTTTACGCCAGGTGCGTAACCTTGTTGTCCCGCATTAAAATCCCAGTAAGGAATTTTATCTGCCGGTAGATTTTTTAGATAAAAATCTGCCATGCCGATAGCTGTTTGAAGAAAACGTTTGTCCTTTGTTTCCCGGTAAACCATCGTAAAACCATAAATGCCCCAGGCTTGCCCACGCGACCAGGTGGAGTTGTCTGCATAGCCTTGTGCTGTTTCCCTGCCGGCAACTTTGCCGGTAGCAGTGTCGTAGCATACTACATGGTAAGAGCTATAATCCTTTCTTACCTGGTAGCGCATCGTGTTCACTGCATGCGATATGGCAATATGGCGAAGCATTGTATCACCGGATGCTTTTGCGCCAAAGAAAAGTAACTCCAGGTTCATCATATTGTCAATGATCACAGGAAAATTGTATGTCTTATTGCCATGCCATGATTTAAACTGGTTCCATGATTTAATGCAACCTGTAACCGGGTTATATCGTGTGCTGAGTGAGTGTGCGGCTTTAACCAGGATAGCCTTGTATGCTTCATTGCCTGTAAGGCGATAGGCATTGCCAAAGCTACAGTACGTCATAAAGCCAAGGTCGTGGTGTGCCGTAAAATCCTTTAATGGCTCCAGTTGTTCTGTCCAGCGGATCGCCTCATTTTTCAATGTAGCATTATGCGCATATTCGTACGCATACCAAAGTGTGCCGGGAAAGAAACCGGGAGTCCAGTCATACATATTGGTTGTAACAAGTTGTCCATTCCTGTCGGTCGTGCGGGGGAAAGCATTTTTACGGTTACCAACTTCCTTTAGCATATTGGATAGTTGCGTGTCTGCAAAAGAAAAATTTTCTTTTATAAAATCCTTCTCCCTTGTATCTGTCTTAAATGCGGTAACAAGCAGGCCAAGTATGGCGGTGAGTAGAAAAGCACGTTTCATCAATATCGGTTTATATTCTTTACAGAGTGAATGATAAAAAAAAGGAGGCGGCGCTGCATCGCCGCTCTCCATCACTGATTGCTATTTAAACGACTGCTAAAGAAAAGTCATAAGGTTAGCAACGTTTTTATTGTTGCTTATTAACCTGCTTAGTAAATCCATCCTGGTGTCTTAGCTACCGTGCCATTTGTTATCTGTATTACAGATGTTGGTATTGGCCACCTGGTAACATAATCACCCTGGTACACATATTGCGTAATGATCTTACCCCAGGCATGTTTAATGCCGTTTGCAGAGCCATCCGCAAGTGTAAATTTCTTTTGTTTCCATGTGCCCCAGCGCAGCTCATCAAAGAAGTTAACGCCCTCGTTAGGGAATTCAACCCTGCGCTCGTTTCTTATTCTTTCTCTCAAATCACTTTGTCCTGATACGAATGTTGGTTTAGACGCATCTGTTGTTTGCAACACCGGCATGCCAGCCCTGCTGCGAACAGAGTTGATCAAGTCCAGCGCCTGCTGTACCGGGCCGCTCTGTTCATTGATGCACTCCGCCCATCTTAGTGCAATATCTGCATAGCGGATGATCGGGTAGTCTGTAGGGACCTGGTCTCTTGTTGTACCTTCAGAGCTGCCTTCATACACAAACTTCCTGTACCAGTAAAAGCCATAATTCACCACATCAGATTTCAGATCCTGTGTTGGCGGATTGTCGTTTCTGAAAGGCCAGCGCCATGTATAAGTCAGGTCACCGGAACCGCCGATCGGAGCGCCTAAATAAGTGGAGTATGGTGTAATGATCGTTTGTGCAAGACGAGGGTCCCTGTTAGCATAGGCTGCTGCAATGCGTGCTTCGTTGCCTGTAGGCAGGTACAGCGATGTTTGTGCGCCACGTCCCTGAGCTGCTGTCAGCTCTGCTGTAGTAGCATTGTTGCGCAGGAAGTACACTTCACGCTGTGCAACCGGCATCGTGCTATAGCCCGGTATAATATTATCCCAGTTAAATTTGCTGCCATCTGCATTTTCGTATAGATCTATCAGCTCATTGGAAGGAGAGAGTGTACTCCAGCAAGAACCCCATGAAGAGCGGTTGCCGCAGTAAAATTCTGTTGTACCTCCATAGCCAGCCTGGTCCATGTTCTGCATAGAGAAGATCATTTCAGGGCTTTGCTCATTCGCTGTTTTAAACAGCATCTTATAGCTAAGTGCGCCCGCGCCTGTGTACAAAGCATATCCTGCTGCCTGCACCTGTTGGAAATCTGCAATAGCGAGATCGTATTTGTTTTGATACTGGTAAACGATGCCTCTCAGCGCATACGCCGCACCTTTCGTAATATGTCCGTAGTTAGCATTGCCCGCTGCATACTTTACAGGCAGGTTTGTTTCGTTAATTGCATCCGTTAAATCCTTTATCACCGCAATCCATACGCTGTCAGACGATAAAGCCGGTTTATTAAAGCCATTCCATTCTACCTGGTTTGTGTACACCGGTACACCTTGCCATAGCTGGTTCAGGCGGAAGTAGAAATACGCACGGAGAAATTTACATTCTGCAATATATCTCGCCTTCTTTGTTGCATCTGATGGTGATTTAGAAGGGATGCTTGTAATAGCATCGTTCGCTCTCTTAACGCCTTCATACAACTGCGACCATGCTGAGTTGAAAAAACTATTGCCTGGCGTAGACGTGGCTGCTGTAAGGCCCGCATCGCTGCTAAGGTCTCTCGCCTGGCCTGTATAACCAAACCTGTCCATAGAGTATAACTCATATAGCATGTTGAAACTGCCGCTGCCGCCACCACGCAATGCATTGTACACGCCTGCCACACCCAGGTCTGTTAAGTTATCCGTGGTCCACATAGTGGAGGATGATACTGCATAGTTAGGAGCAGTATCCAGTATATCTTTCTTACAACTGCCAAGCGATGCAGCCGCAACGATGATCAATAATATATAAAAACACTTTTTCATAATCTCATTTTTAATATTTGCAAGAACCAGTCAGAGAGTGGGCCACTCTGTATGTATCTTGAGTGGTACACGCTATGCTTTTTTAGAAAGTTACATTTATACCAAATGCATATTGTTTCATACTTGGGTAACCAACACCTGTTCCGTTTTCAGGATCAGGGCCAGGGAATTGAGTGATCGTAATTAAATTCTCACCTGAAACAAATGCGCGTACCCTGCTGATGTATGAGCCTACTCTTTTAATGATCTTATCTGGTATTGTGTAACCTATCTGCAGGTTTTTCAGGCGCAGGTAAGATGCATTGTAAAACCAGAACGTGCTTGCTATATTATTGATGTTGTCTGTGTATTTCAATCTTGGGAAAAATCCGTTCACACTATTACGCGGATCAGATGGGTTTGCTTCATTGTAATAGTAGTGGTCATTGGCAATACGCTCAGGGATCTGTCCACCCAATGCAACTGTTCCAGAGTTGTAATACGTCTGGTTCCAGTAGTATTTCATACCTGCTGCGCCAGACCAGATCATAGAAAGGTCTATGCCATTCCATGCAGCATTAATGTTGAAACCAAATACATATTTAGGTGTAGACGAAACCTTTTGGAACTGCTGGTCGTTTGTTAAGCCATATTGTTTATCACCATTGTTATCTGCATAGATCAGGTCACCGTAATACAGTTGGCCTTTACCTACCGTGTTTACAGGAAACTTGTATCCCGCCGCTATCATCTGTCTTACCCAGTTCAGGTCTTGCGGTGTTCTGATCATACCATCTTTAGGGCCGCCGTTAGGGTTTACAGAGCCGTCAGAGTTCGTATAGCTGGCGTCACCATGATAAACCGTTTGCAGGTAATATTCATTGATCATGTGGCCTTCTACTATACGCTGTGTAGAACCTGCTGATACTGCACCAATGTTGGAGCTGTATGTTTTATTACCGCTAGCATCAGTAGTCCAGCCTTCTACCAATGGCCCTTTATATTGCAATACTTTATTCAGGTAGTTGTAGCTGAAGTTTCCATTCACGCTGAAATCTACTTTACCTATACGGTCTCTCCAGCCTGCTGTTAATTCCACACCATTATTCAGCACTACAGCCTGGTTGATCACCGGCGCTTGCGCAGTACCTGCTGTAGGGTCAATAGGCGGTTGGAACAAGATGCCGGTAGTACGCCTGCTGTACCATTCCAGTGACAGGTTTAGTTTTTTCAGCAACGTCGCATCCAAACCAAGGTTTGTTACATTCGTTGTTTCCCATGTCATATCGCCATTCGGATATTGGCTTACGCGCACGCCTGTAATACCTACGTTGTTGAATGCGTATGGAACAGTGCCATAGATCGCCTGCCAGATATAGTTATTCGTGCTGCCGTTGATTACGGAAATTGTATTACCTACTTGTCCCCATGAGCCACGCAGTTTCAGGTTCTGAATATTCAGGTCATGCAATCCCGCCATAAATCTTTCTTTAGATAAGTTCCAGCCTGCGGATACAGAAGGGAAAACTGCATTCCTTTTAGTCGGGCCAAAACGGGAAGAAGCATCTGAGCGGATATTGGCCTCTACCAGGTAACGTTCATTAAAGTTATAGTTAATACGACCAAACCATGAGCGCATAGCCCAGTCAGTAGCTGAGCCAGAAGGGTTAGACGGGAAACTGGTTGCTGTGCTGATAGCCGGCACAGATGGGTCTATTAAACCCTTACCTGTAATGCTCGTGCTATATTGATTATTGTAATATTGATTGAAGCCGATGAGCGCACCTATATTGTGTTGTCTCGCAACAGTCGTATTATAACGCAATACGCTTTCCAGCGTATAGTTCCAGTATTTCGTAAACGAATTGCTAGTGCTTAACTGGCTTGCCTGTGTAGGTGCTGTTACCAGTTGCATCGTTAAAAAGTTCCAACGTTCTGTTGCCGTAGGGTCACTGCTGGTGTTAGACTCATCAAACCTTGTCTGGTAGTTTACCTTCGGTTCAAAGTATAACCCTTTCATTAGTTTCACTTTTGCATACCATGTGGTGTTCAGGTAAGTGCTTGCTTTAGAGCCAACACTGTTATTTGTGAAATACAGCAAATTACTTGCCTGCCCGATTACATCACCTACTGCCGATGTAGAGCCATATTTACCATTATAGTATGGATAGATCATGGGTGAAGTCTGCACCAGGTAGTTGAAGAGGCCAAGAGAACTTTGATCAGTCAGACCAACCGTCTGATAGTAACCAAATGTTTGTGTACCTACGGTAATATTATCGCCGATCTTAGATTCCAGGTTAGTGCGGAACTGGTATTTCTCCGCCTGTGAGTTTGCGATCAATCCCGGATTGTTCAGGTATCCAAGCGAAACATTATACGTTGTTCTTTCGTTGCCACCCGATACAGATACGTTGTGGTTTTGAAGAAACTTATGCTGGAACAAAACATCTTCCCAATTTGTATTTGGATAGGCTACATAATTAGGAACACCCAGGCTCGTTAAGCCATTCGGGTTCTTAGATGCGTCAATAAACGGTTGTATAATAGTAGCAGAGTCAAATATAGTGCTGCTGCCAACGTTTGTAGAAGACTGGTTGATCAGTTGCATATACTGCGCACTGTTCGATACAAATTTAGGAACGCCGGTTGGGGTAGTCTGTGAGAAAATACCGCTGTACGTAACCGTTGGTTTTAGTTTCGTTCCTTTTTTGGTAGTGATCAGTACTACACCATTTGCGGCTAATGTACCATAGATAGAAGCAGAAGAGGCATCCTTTAATATAGTAACGCTCTCCACATCGTTAGGGTTTACAGCATCCATACTGCTGATCACACCATCTACAAGTACCAATACAGATGTACTGCTCAGCGTACCCACGCCACGGATGGTGAGGCTGGCGCCGTCACTGCCCGGTGCGCCGGAACTTTGTTTTACAAACACGCCCGTTGCGAGGCCCGCCAGGGCGCTGGAAAGATTGGTAACAGGACGGTTGTCCAGTTCCTTTGCCGAAATAGTAGATACAGAGCCTGTCATGTCCGTTTTCTTCTGTGTAGCATAGCCCACAACTACAATATCATCTATCACACCCGATTTCGATTTTAGCGAGATCTGTACTGATGGCTGGCTACCGACAGTTACAATAGCCGGTTCGCTGTTTACAGATGATATAACTAACACATCTCCCGGAATGGCGGAGATAGAAAATTTACCTGCATCGTCAGTTGTTGTACCACCATTCTTGTTTCTGATGGTAATGGACGCACTTGAAACAGGTTTTCCGTTTTCGTCGGTAACAGTTCCCGTAATTTTTTTTGCCTGGGCAAACAATAGCACAGGTGCAAAGAGGAAGAGGAACATCCATGCCCAGCATTTTGTATGGGCAGGTCCATGAAGGGTTCGCAGCAATCGCATAAGCAGTTTTTTTAATTAGTGATCATTGGGCAGCATTATTTATTGGGCTGCATATAACATCAGGTGTAAACTATTGCGCGATGTTAAAAGGGAGGGGAGAGTAATCTAAATGGATAGGGTGAATTTTATAAATGTTTTTCTACGCATTGATTTTCAATAGAAAAGTTTTGATAGTTTCAGCAAAAGTTTCAATGTTTCAGTGTTTCGTTTATGTGAAACATTGAAACGCGGAAACTTCTGAAACGACTATTTTTGTCTTGCCGCATATGAGAAAAATTGCATTGATATTATTGCTTATTGTCTGCCTTAAAGAACTGAAGGGGCAAAATGTTGCGTTTACTCATCTGTCCGTTGAAAATGGTTTGTCTGCTAATTCGGTGTTGTCTGTAACACAGGATGGAAATGGTTTTATGTGGTTTGGTACACGCATCGGGCTAAACCGTTACGACGGCGCCAGGTTTAAGCTGTATAAAAATGACCCGAAAGATTCTACCTCTCTTATATCTAATAATGTAAATACTTTATACTGCGACTCCCGGAAAATTTTATGGGTAGGTAGCTCCGGCGGGTTAAATAAATACAACAGCGTTACAGACAATTTTGAAAAAATACGCTTCTCTGATTCATTTGTTGTTTTTTGTATATATGAAGACCGTAAGGGACGGTTATGGGTTGGTACATCAGAAGGTTTATATGTGATCACCGATGTACAGCGCAATGTTTGGACATCTTTCAGGCAGCAGGCCAGTATATCCGGGCTGCCGGTGCGAAGTGTACGGGAAGATGGTGATGGTAATATCTGGGCAGGTACTACAAAAGGTCTGACAAAAATGACCCCTCATGGTAATGATTATACATACCAGGTGTTTACACATAATCCCAATGATGCTAAAAGCCTGGGGGCAGGATATGTGACAGCAATTGCAGAAGATGCGAATCATCACTTATGGATAGGGACACAAAATGACGGGTTGAATTTGTATGATCCCGCCACACAATCGTTTGCGCATTACACAGCGTCTGCAAATAATAAAGCTGGCCTTGTCAATAATATTATCCGTACCATACTGCCAGTGCGGGATGGTAAACTCTGGATCGCTACACAGGAAGGCATAAGTATATTAGATCCTGTTGCGCATACCTTCACTTCATACCAGCATGATGCGGGCAATAAAAAAAGCCTTAGTCAAAATTCTGTTTACAGTATTTACGAAGATGCAAATGGCTCTATATGGGCAGGTACTTATTTCGGAGGCGTAAACACAACCTATCCTTACACTACTTATTTTACTATTTATCAGAACAATGAACACACCTCCAGTCTTAGTAGTAATGTAGTAAGCAGTATAGTGGAAGATGCAAAGCATAACCTGTGGATAGGTACGGAGGGCGGGGGACTGAATTACCTGAACAGGGTAACAGGCACTTTTACTATATATAAAAACCGGGTGAATGATGCAACTAGTCTTGGTTCCAACTTGGTGAAAGCTGTCTATATAGATCGTGATGATAATGTCTGGTGCGGCACACATGGTGGTGGGCTGAATGTGCTGGACCGTGCTACGAACAGATTTCACCGTTATTTGTATGAACCAAACGATCCCCAAACGGCGGTATCAGAAATTACATCCCTCGCGGAAGACAAAGACGGACGATTCTGGATGGTTACCAATAATGGTTTTAAAGTGTTTAGGCGAAAAGGAACTTCATTAGAACCGCTTGATCTTAAAAAAGAGATTGGCAATTTCCCCGGTGTGCAAACAACTGTTTTGTACCAGGATCGCAAGCAAAATATATGGGTAGGTGCGGGTCCCGGTCTATATGTTATTAATGGTAATACTTTCCGGGAGGTCAACACAAGTTATCGGGTTAACTCTATTTGCGAAGATGCGGACGGGCATATATGGTTGGGATTGAACTACGGCGGCGTAGCTATGTACGATCCTGCATCTGGCAAACTGATCAGCTATACCGAAAAGGATGGATTGCCCAATAGCAATGTGCTGGGCATTTTGGAAGACGATCATCGCAACCTGTGGTTAAGTACAGATAATGGATTGGTAAAATTTAGCCCGAAGCTGAAAACATTTCAGTCGTACACTGTGTCGGACGGATTGCCCGGTAATGATTTTAACTACAATTCTTATCTCAAAGACAGCAAGGGAGAATTTTTCTTTGGCGGGCTGAACGGATTTGCCGGGTTCTATCCTGATAAAATAGAATCTAATAAATATGTAGCCCCGATCGTTTTTACAGGACTTAAGTTATACAATGAGCCCGTAGGTATTGATGGTACAGATGGTTTGCTGAACATGAATGTTACAGCTACAAAGAAGATCGTTTTTAAACACGACCAGGATGTATTTACCATTGATTTCGCATTGCTTAATTATATAAAGAGTAATAAAAATAAATATGCATACAGGCTGGAAGGCTTTGATAAGATGTGGAATGAAGTGAATGTGCCTTCTGCTACTTTTACCAACCTGCCTTCCGGTTCGTACACATTGTATGTGAAAGGCGCTAATAACGATGGTGTGTGGAGCGAACCTATAACCATGGTTATAAAAGTACTGCCTCCTTTTTGGCTGACATGGTGGGCGTATTGTATATACATCATTGCTATTGCATCAATGTTGTTCCTGGTTATCCGCTATTTCTTCCTGCGCGAGTTGCTGAAAAAAGAAGATGAACTGCACCAGGTAAAGCTGAACTTTTTCACCAATATCTCTCATGAGATCCGCACGCATCTTACGCTTGTAATGGCGCCTGTAGACCAGGTGCTGGATAAAAAAGATAAAGATGGGTTTGAATACCAACTACTGTCCCAGGTAAAGTACAATGCAAACAGGCTGTTGCGATTGGTAAACGAACTAATGGATTTTCGTAAGGCCGAAACGGCCCATCTGCAACTACAGGTAAGTAGAAATAATATAGTTCCGTTCTTACAGGAGATCTATGATAGTTTCCGGGAGGTGTCGCAGTCAAAAAATATTCGCACTTCCTTTATTCATGATGCAGAAGATATTCCTGTTTATTTTGATCAGGCACAATTGGAAAAAGTATTCTTCAACCTGCTTATCAACGCATTTAAGTTTACAGAAGCTGGTGGCTATGTAAGTTTGAGTGTTGCGCAAAAAGAAGGGAAAGTTGTCATCAATGTAAAAGATAATGGACGGGGAATAGCGCCGGAATACCTGGATAAATTATTTACCAATTTCTTCCAGGTGGCAGATCATGGTTTCCAGAATACCGGCTATGGTATCGGGCTGGCCTTGTCTAAACATATAGTAGAGTTGCATAAAGGTACTATTGCGGTAGAAAGTGAGCCTGCCGCTGAAGGAAAAGATGGCTACACTTGCTTTACCGTATCTCTGCTACAGGGAAATATGCATTTTGCCGGCGATGAAAAAATACAGCAGGTAGATGCGCAGGCGCCGGGAGAAAAACACGAGGCGCTTTCTCCTGCTGCAAACATAGCAGCCATTGTGAATGATGCAGATGAGAAGCCATTGACATTGCTGATTGCAGAAGATAACCCCGAACTGCGCGCGCTGGTTGTACAAACTTTTGCGCAGCAATATAATATTATAGAATGCGTAAACGGTGCAGAGGGATGGGATGAAGCAGTAGGGCAGATCCCCGATCTTATTATCAGTGATGTGATGATGCCGGAAATGGATGGCCTTGCATTCTGCGAAAAAATAAAAACCGATGAGCGTACAAGCCATATACCTGTAATACTACTGACCGCAAAGAGTGCGCAAAGCGACCTCGTGAGCGGGCTTGAAACCGGCGCAGATGTATATGTAACAAAACCATTTAGTACAAAAGCGCTTGAGCTGAACGTGCGCAACCTGCTGGCTTCAAGAGAGAAAATGCGCATCCGCCTCAGCAAGCAATTGCAACAGCCGGTTGTACAAGAAGAGGCGCATGTGGAAGTGCAGGATAATTATGTAAATACGGTTGACAAAGAATTTTTGGAACGTGTGATACAACTGATCCATGAGCATATAGACGATCCGGATTTTGGCGTAGACATGCTGTCCCGTAAAGTAGCCATGAGCCAGCCGATCTTGTATAAAAAAATAAAAGCAGTAACAAATATGTCGGTGAATGAGTTTGTGAAATCGCTGCGCCTGAAAAAAGCTGCGGAGCTACTGCTTCAAAAAAATATGACCGTATATGAAGTGGCGTATGCCGTTGGGTATAACGACCGGAAATATTTTAGTCGCGAGTTTAAAAAACAGTTCGGCAAAACCCCGAGCGAGTATGTAGGAGGGGAGAGTTAAGCGCAGAAAATTGTTGCATTGCTTTATTGTTTAATGGTTGTTTCGGGGATCGGCAGTATTGCTACTATCATCTTCGTTGTGTCACTCACTTTATCTGCAGAATATATATCAGCTAAACCTGTCAGGTCTTTAAGATCTGACAGGTTTTATATCGCTCATTGCCTTTCCCGTGTTTCTGTGTTTCTATCTATTGCTATTCAAATCAAGTTTGCCAGGCGTGCTCATTCACCCTATATGTTTTAAAAAATATTCGCTTCGATCTTATTTAAGTTGACGGTTATGATGAATGCACGAGCCTTATAAAAACGGATATACATCCGCATTATCTGTAGTTCGACATGCCCTTCGGAACATGTCGAACAGCAATGGCTTTCTAAGAAATACGCAGTATTTCCCCTATGTGTTCTATGCGTCCCTTCGGGGAAATAGTTTCAAGGTTACTAGAGTGGTTGCACTTTTGTCTATAGAAACAGCATTGCTATTCAAATCAAGTTTGCCGGGCGTGCTCATTCCCCCTATGTGTTTTAAAAAATATTCGCTTCGATCTTATTTAAGTTAACAGTTATGGGGAGTGCACGGGCCTTATAAAAACGGATAAACATCCGCATTATCTGTAGTTCGACATTCCCTTCGGAACATATCGAACAGCGAGGTACTTATGCGCCTTTGCGTGAAATGGGCTCTGCTACAGAGACGCAGAAGCGTGGGAGAATAGCCCATTGACGATTGTCGGTTCACGTCTCACGACTTTCCCTTATCTTTGCATTTCAACAAATTACGGGACACACTCATGTAGACATAACTTCTTTTCATAAAGTAATTGGCGCCAGCACGTTGTGCAGGCCTTATTATTCATTATTAAAAAGAAGGAATTATGTTGATACTGCAAAACGTAGTGTACGCACATCCCAATAAAGATTTATTGTTTGATAACATAAATCTCATAATCCACACACAAGATAAAATCGCATTGATCGGTAATAACGGCGCAGGTAAATCTACGTTACTACATATGATCGCAGGTAATCTGCTACCGCAAGCCGGCACTATAAAAACAGATGTTAAGCCTTATTATGTACCGCAGCACTTTGGACAATACAATCATTGCACAGTAGCAAAGGCGTTACAGGTAGCAGATAAGTTAAGTGCATTGCATGCCATCCTAAACGGCGATGTTACAGCGCATAATATGACGGTGCTGGATGATGACTGGAGTATAGAAGAGCGATGCCAGGAAGCATTAGCACATTGGGGTTTGGATGACATTGATCTGTTCCGCCCAATGGCTGCATTAAGCGGCGGGCAGAAAACGAAAGTGTTTCTTGCCGGTATCGCTATTCATCGCCCGGGACTAGTATTGCTCGATGAACCTAGCAATCACCTCGATGCTAAAAGCAGGCAAGTGTTGTACAACTATATACAAACGACGAATGATACGCTGATTGTAGTGAGCCATGACCGTACACTATTAAACCTGCTGAATAGTGTGTATGAGTTAAGCAAGCGTGGTGTAACTGTATATGGTGGGAATTATACATTTTATGCTGAGCAAAAGGCAGTAGAAGCAAATGCGTTAACAGAAGAGCTGAAGAGTAAAGAAAAAGCATTGCGGAAAGCAAAAGAAGTGGAACGAGACGCAATGGAACGCCAGCAAAAACTGGATGCAAGAGGTAAGAAAAAGCAGGAGAAAGCAGGCTTGCCTACCATACTGATGAACACACTTCGGAACAGTGCGGAGAAAAGTACAGCTAAAATGAAAGATGTACATGCTGGCAAGATCTCTGCAATATCTGGTGAAGTAAATCAATTGCGGAAAGAGCTGCCGGAGAAAGATAAAATGCGCATCGGCTTTGATAATGCTGCATTGCATAAAGGTAAAATACTGATCATGGCGAAGGAAATCAATTACCGTTATGGGGAACATTGGTTGTGGCCTGCTGCGCTTAGTTTCCAGGTAACGAGTGGGCAACGCATAGCGCTGAAAGGCGGAAATGGAACGGGTAAAACAACCTTGATCAGGCTAATGTTGGGTGATCTGCAGCCTGCAACAGGTACGATGGATAGTGCAGTAACAAAAGCGATTTATATTGACCAGGAGTATTCGCTCATCAATAACACACTCACCGTATATGAGCAGTTGCAACAGTACAATGAAGGTTATTTGCAAGAGCATGAATTAAAAAGTAAGCTAACACATTTCCTCTTTACCCGCTTAGATTGGGATAAATCCTGTGCAGTATTAAGCGGAGGAGAAAAAATGCGCCTGGTATTGTGCTGCCTTACTGTAAGCAGGCAATCGCCGGATATGATCATTCTCGATGAGCCAACCAATAATCTTGATATACAAAATATCTCTATCCTGACTGATGCTATCAGTGAGTATGAAGGCACATTGATCGTCGTATCTCACGATGCTGTGTTTTTAGAAGAAGTGGGCGTGCAGGAGGAGATAGTGCTGGCTGAATCGTAAGACGTGAATCGGTAATCGTGAATGGCTTACTCATAACTGACAACTCACCACTCACATTCGCTTCATTCACGATTGCCGTCTGACGATTCACGTTATTGTTTGAATTTCGTAATTTCATTGTATGGACAAGACGCAGACACTGGAAGAGTTTTATAAAAAGAAATTCAACTGGGTTCCTGATACGATCAGGAAAGAAGTAGGGCATTTCAATGTGTTTAAGTTGGATGATTTTGTGGGGCGGAATGCAAGGCCTATACCATATAGCCGCAAAGATTATTATAAGATCAGCCTGATCGTTGGCAGGAATACAGTGCATTATGCTGACAAGACGGTCAATATTTCCAGGCAGGCGCTCCTGTTTGCGAATCCGCAAATACCATACAATTGGGAGCAGCAGGATGAAGAGCAAAGCGGCTACTTCTGTGTATTCTCCCGTACTTTTTTTCACAACTTCGGCAACCTGGAAAATTACGCAGTGTTTCAGCCCAATGGTATTCCTGTATATGAGCTGACGAATGGCCAGCGTACAGACATTACTAAAATATTTGAGCGGATGTTTGCGGAAATGAATTCCGATTATATTCATAAATACGATGTGCTGCGCAATCTTGTTTTTGAAATATTGCATAGCGTTTTGAAAATGCAACCCGCCGCACAGGAACAGCAGCATGCGGCAAGTGCATCGCAACGTATAGCATCGCTTTTCTTTGAACTATTGGAACGCCAGTTTCCCATTGAGGATACACGCCAGCGTTTTGCATTGCGCTCTGCATCAGATTTTGCAACCTTATTGTCTGTACATGTGAATCATCTGAACCGTGCGCTGAAAGAAATAACAGAAAAAACAACATCAGAGATCATTGCAGAGCGGTTGCTGCAAGAAGCAAAAATATTGCTAAAGCATACCGGGTGGAGTGTGTCGGAAATTGCCTATGCGCTTGGGTTTACCGAGGTAACACATTTTAATAATTTCTTTCGCAAAAACCTGGAGACAACACCGACGCGTTTTCGTGCTGTTTGAATTTCGTAATTTATTGTTTGTTTTACGTTAGTCTGACCTTTATAGCGCTACTACTTTTGTATTCATAAATAAATGAAAAACATGAATACAGGAAAAGTATGGTTTGTTACAGGTGCATCTAAAGGACTTGGATTATCTCTTGTAAAACAATTATTAGAAAGCGGCTACCGCGTAGCTGCAACCTCCCGTGATGAGCAGGCGCTGATCAATGCAGCAGGAAGCGCCGCAGCATCTTTCTTACCTATAAAAATGGATATAGCCAATAATGCAGATGTAAAGCAAGCTATAGAGAAAACAGTACAACAATTCGGCAGAATAGATGTTGTGGTCAATAATGCTGGGTATGGACAAATGGGCGCATTGGAAGAATTGACAGATGAAGAAGCACGTAAAAATTTTGATGTAAATGTCTTTGGTGCACTGAATGTGATCCGCAATGCAATGCCTTATTTAAGAAAACAAGGCGCCGGTCATATTTTTAATATTTCATCTATAGGCGGTCTTAACGGCACTTTTGGCGGATGGGGTATTTATTGCGCAACCAAGTTTGCAATGGCAGGCTTTACAGAAAGTTTAGCAGATGAAGTAAAATCATTTGGCGTGCATGTTACACTCGTTTATCCCGGTTATTTCCGTACAGATTTTCTTTCAAACGAATCTGCAATGGGCGCAAAAAATCCGATTGCAGATTACGATACAGCAAGGCAAACAGAGTTGCTGCACCGCAATGATATAAATGGTAATCAGCCCGGCGATCCGCTGAAAGCAGCTAATGTAATGATAGCAGTAAGCGAAGACGAGAACCCGCCGCTGCATCTTGTATTAGGCAAAGATGCCTACAGCCTGGCAGAGCAAAAGATACTTGCCGTACAACAGGACATGGCAGCACAAAAAGATCGTGGCACATCAACTGATTTTTAAAATACAATAACATTGGTGTTTATGTGGAGCAGGTTGTGAGATACTTATGTTTGAACCCTCCGGGAAGTGTCACTAAGTTAAGGGAACCTGAAAAATACCTAACCACGAGGCTCACAATGATAACACAAGGTACACAAGGGTTTCCCTTTGTGGCCCTTGTGAAATGGCCTTGTGATTTTTGTGGTTAGCTTCTTAACCTTTACTGGCGCAGGCCTCCCGGCCTGTGTCTACTTGTTACTAATATTTACGTATCGTTACGCTTATTTTTTGTAAAGCTTTTATGTAGGTATAGTTTAGTAACAATACAGCACAGGCCGGGAGTCCATAGGTGTTCGAAAGAATAATAAAGTCCCAGCGGGACGCCAGATTGGTAGTTTAATTATTCATGCAAGCAGTTGAGCTCCGGAGGAGCGACAGAATGAATCGTTTTGCAAAGGAATAATTCTGTCGCCGCGCTGCGGCTCTGATTGGTGTGGGATATATCTTTCTACCATTCTATCGAGCCTTCGGCTCTCTATCCTGGCAATTACGTGCTATGTTTTTTGCTGAGATTATATAGCAACATCTTTCGAATACCTATAGCCGGGAGGCCTGCGCTAGCGAAATAAACGCTTGCAATGTGGAACATAAATTAAATTGGATAAGTAAAAAATAATTACAATGAGTTTAAAGAAAGTATGGTATATAACAGGCGCCTCTAAAGGATTAGGCCTGGCGCTTGTACAAGCGCTTTTGCAGGAAGGCTACCGCGTGGCCGCAACCAGCCGGTCAAAAAAAGATCTGTCTGATGCAGTAGGTGTGTATGACGACAAACAATTTTTGCCGCTGGAAGTAGACCTGAAAAGCAATACATCTGTACAGGCATCTATCAACCAGGCGATAGCCTTTTTCGGAGGATTAGATGTAGTAGTGAACAATGCTGGTTATGGAATAGGCGGAGCTGTTGAGGAACTGAGCAGTGAGGAAATACACCAGAGCTTTGATGTGAATGTATTCGCTGTGATAAACGTAATGCAGGTCGCTATGCCGCATTTCCGGGAGCAACGGTCTGGGCATATTATCAATATATCATCTATAGCAGGGTTTGCTCCGGCTGCTGGCTGGGGTGTATATGCTGCAACAAAATATGCTGTAATGGGGCTGACTGAGGTAATGGCAGAAGATGTACGTGAGCTGGGTATTAAAGCCACTGTTGTTGCACCTGGTGCTTTCCGCACTGCATTCCTTGCAGAAGAATCAGTCGTGTTTGCTAAAAACAAAATAGCTGATTACGCTACGATCAATGAATCGCATAAACGGTATGCAGCCATGAATGGTGTGCAGGCTGGTGATCCTGCAAAAGCAGCAAAAGTATTCATCGCATTGGCAGAAAATCCCGATCCACCGGTGCGGTTATATATCGGTACGGATGCTTATAACAGGGTGACAGCTAAGATTGAATTGCTGAGTAAAGAATTGGAGGCAAATAAAGAAACAAGTTTTTCAACGGATTATTAAGTATTACGGTGAGGTAATGCCAACACTGACAAGGCTAAAAGCCCTGTTAGTGTTTTGTAAGCAACGCGCTATCAAAGTCTTGATAGCTTTTTTTGCGTACAGGGGCAATTTCCCGGTTATGCTACGGGCAGATGGCGTACCTTCATTCGATTATGTTGGATATGCAGGTGATCAAAGACTTTTTAAATGAGATAGGTATTCCTTATATGGAAGAAACGATAACGGTTGATACCTTTTTGCCGGGTATTTTGATCCGCAATGGCGCTATTATAGTAGACACTGAAAAATTATTGTACCCCGGCGACATCTTACACGAAGCGGGTCATATAGCAGCCATGGAGCCTGATGTTCGCAATGCAAGTGGCGGAAATGTAGGTGTGCTGGTAGATAAGAATACAGCTATGGGCGAAGAAATGATCGCCATTGCATGGTCGTACGCAGCGTCTGTAAAATTGGGCCTTCCCCCGGAATTGATCTTCCATCCCGACGGATACAGGGGCGCATCAGACTGGTATATAGAACAGTTTACATCTGGCAATTGCCCTACATTGCCACTATTGCAGTGGGCAGGTTTTTGCTACGATGAGAAAAACGCGGCAAAGCACAATGTGCCACCATATCCGCACATGATCCGTTGGCTGCGTGAATAAACTACCAGTGACCGGCCGACCTGAATAAAGGAAATAAATACACAACAATGCCTGCGCCAAAAGCGGCAACAATACAAAGTGTAACAATAAGCCTGATGATATCTTTTCTTTCCATAGCCCAACACAATTTATCCGGTAAATAATACGGGAACACTACTTGATGTAGTTGCTACAGAAGGAAGTGGTGGTGATTGTACAGCTAAATTACAATTAAGTTTTATGTAACGGCATTAATTTTTCATCGCCATTACGTCTACAACTAATACAGCGTCTATTAATTCATGCGCAATTTTTCTATCAGGTCACGTATTGCAATGTCTAATTGCATAGATGAGTCTGAAATTAATTGCAGCATACGATTGTGTTCTTCTTCAGGAAGTGAATCGTGTGATAGTACTTCCGTAAGTAACATAATGTTTGCCAGCGGCGCACGTACAATATGCGATGTGGTAAATACAATCTCGCGAATGTAAGTGTGTTGCCATTGTAGTAAAGCCTCTTGCTCCTTTAGCGCAGTAATGTCATGTACAATAGCAATGCGTGCTTTTTTCTTTTTATAGAGTAATGGATACGTATAGATCTGTACATATTGCTGCTGACCCGCCTTGGTAATATGCTTCCAGGTAGTGCCTTTTTCGTTATTGGCTTTTAATTTTTGCAGGCTGCTGCCAGAGAAGGTGTGTTCTGCAGGCAGGCAAATATCATTTACCGTCATCAAATCAAACTCCGGTTTTGAATAGCCATAAAAAGATTCAGCCTTTTTGTTGATGTAGAGGAAAGAACCTTGCTCTTCACAGAAGATCAGCATTGGATTAGGATTGTAAGCAAAAAACGCGTCGTATTGAGTGAGCAGGGAATGGTCATTCAATTTTCGTCGTCGCCATTGGTAATAAAATATGATCACCAGAGCCACGAGTACACTCAGGCAGAGTAAATAGAGAACCGAAAGATTTTTCATTTATTGGATAAAGCGTTTGCGTTTTAAATATAATGTATTCTGTTATTATATATGGATCGTACTGTAATTATTTTATGAATGGAACGATTGTGTGTTATATAACTGTATGTACATTTTTTATAGAAGCTATTTAGTAAAAGACGTTAGCGCAAGTGGTGGTGTGGGTTGTGAGTGATATAGTACAAGGGGTGCAGGTTTGATGTACAACCATCAGCTTATAAAATGATTTTTGTATATGCGTAATTAGCACAATCTTTCGCAGATAAAACATAATGTGTTTCGGTGCATTAAGAAAAGGTAAAATAAAAAATACCTAATCATTAATTCCCTTGTTGGGTATTTACAGAACAGTGAAACGTTCCGACTTTGCAGCCCATATTTTAAGGACATGTTACGATCAGCACCCAAAACAACCTCCATACTAGCATTGCTTTTTGTGTTTGTAACAATAAGCAAAGGCTTCTCGCAGAACAACCATCCTGATGCCACATATCAATTAGTGAGTGGCAGCAATTATGTACAGTCAAAGAACTATTATTTACTTACGCTCTTCGGTCAGTTGCCGGAAGTAAAAAAGTTATTGTCGGCAGATGCTACACTGCAATCTGTTGGTCGTGCTAAGAAAGATGCTATTGCAGATGCACTGAAACGTTGTGGTAAAGATGGGTATTGCTACACGAGTGCTATACAGTTCAGTGCGCAGGAGATCTCATTGGTAAGTGACCGGTTAAAGGCATTGTATCAACCAGGTAACGCGTTAGGCAAACTGGTGAAGGAACATCTTATTCCATCAGGAACTTACGTACTGTTTCAGCAATTACCTGCTGCGGAAATGCTGGTGAAGGCATGGGAGCAGGACGCCAATGGTATAAACTATGCAATAGGTGTGTATGCAGAAGGGAAGAAGCCGCATTATCCCAATATAGATTCTATCAGTTATCCTGTACGTGACCCGCGCGATACAACAGCTTTAAGACAAGCCTATGTAGGTTTTCTGTATAACGTAGTATCGCTCATCAATGTGGAGCATGCAAACGGTGCAAGCTTTTTTAGTATCCCGCTTACAAGCGCGCTACGTTTTATAGAAGTGAATGAAAGAGAGCAGGCTGCTGATTTTGAGCCAATGGTTGCCGGGGAAAACAAAGCGGCGTATAGCAGGGTAAAAACAATAAAATGGAACGCATATAAATATTCACTGATCATGATACCGGGTGCAGGCCCTGATGAGCCTGCCGTGCCATTAAGTGCGGAAGGTATGATCCGTTGCAGGCTGGCTGCATTACAATATAAAAAGGGATTGGCCCCATTCATTGTAACATCTGGTGGTAAAGTACATCCCTATAAAACAAAATATTGCGAAGCAACAGAGATGAAAAAATACCTGGTTGAAAAACTGGGTGTACCAGCCAGCGCAATCATCATAGAGCCACATGCAAGGCATACTACTACAAATATGCGCAACACGGCAAGACTGATCTATCGCTATGGCATTCCGTTCAATAAAGTTGCGCTTACATGTACTACACGCGGGCAAAGTATGATGATAGAAAAAACATTGATCGCTCGCTGTTTGAAAGAATTGAATGAGGCACCTTATAAGAACGGTGAGCGCCTGAGTGAAACAGAGATGGAATTTTATCCTTTGATAGAGGCATTGCACATAAACCCTGAAGAGCCGTTAGATCCGTAATTGTTTTTTATAGATAAACTAAAACAACGCGCCTTATGAGATACTTGCTTACCAGCGCAGCAGTGCTGATAATCGTATGCCTGTTTGCCTTTACGAACGAGATCAGGATGGAGATCACACATACCTACACGGTAGATTCACTCGGCGCCTGCCAGGGTATCTCTTACCAGGGAGGGTGCGTGTTTCTCTATGGTGACAGGGAAGTAGGTATGATCCGCGAATACAAAGAAGATGGCGATAGCCTGGTGTACCTGCAAAAAGAAATACGCCTCACACTGAATGATACAGACGTGATCAATCACCCGACAGGTATAGCCTGGCATGCAAAAGAACCCGTGTTTATAGGTAACAGCATACGGCTGAATAAAGAGGGCACTTTATGGCGTGCAATGATCTATTGTGTAGACTGGCAGGGATTGCAGCGTACAGGAACGCTGGATGGAAATTTATTAAATACTATAGAAGACGATGCCTGCATACAAGGTACACGACCGGAGTATGTGCAGTATAATAAAAAGTGGTATGTAGCTACTGCAGATTATGGTGATAAAGCGAATGAAGTGCGTCTATATGATCCTGCTGCATTAAAGAAAGCGCACAAGACTTCAGAGAAAGGTGTACTGTATAAAAAATTTACCTGCACACCTTGGGTGCAAAATCTTCACTGGCTGGCAGACAAAGGTCAGTTACTCCTCATACAAAATCAAATAGAAGGCAGAAGGTGGCGGTTTACGTATGTAGACCTGGATAAATCTATTGCTTCCGGCAAACAGGAAGTGATCAAAGTGATCGACCTCGACAGGTTGGATGAACTGGAAGGATTCAGTTTTCTAAACGGTTATAACAAAGGCATTGCGGTAAGCTCATCACGAAAGAATAATGTGAATACAATGCGTATTAACTGGTAGTCAGCAAATAGATAACTCCATAAAACAGAACGAATGCAACGAAAGACAACAGACGGTTATATACAGCCCGGCATGCGCCTGGCAGGCCGTATTGCAGTATTGTTATTGGCTGCTTCGCCAATAAGTATGCCGGCGTTACATGCAGAGAAGCATCGCACGGTTTATGAAGGAAAAGGATACGTGAAAATATCCGGAACGGTTAAAGATGAAAAAGATCAGCCACTGGCTGGTGTAACCGTGCAGGTAAAAAATAGCAAGAAGGGTGTAACGACGAATGCCAACGGGCAGTTTACCATAGAGGCAGAAGAGGGGAGCACAGTGCTGTTTTCTATGTCAGGCTTTTTGCCACAGGAAGCAGTAGTGTCAGACAACATCTCTATTCGTATGAAGGAAGATGTGCGCATGCTGGAAGAAGTGTCTGTAGGTTACCAGCGCATACGTAAGAGTGATGTTACGGGTTCTATCGCAAGTGTAAAAGCAAGCGAACTGAATCTCAGCTCACCAACACTCAGCCAGGCTATGGTAGGTAAGGTAGCAGGTGTGCAAGTATCGCAGGTAAGTGGTGCGCCATACTCAGGCGCAAAAATACGTGTGCGTGGTATCGGTTCCATTAACGCAAGTTCTGAACCGTTATATGTAATAGACGGCTATCCTGTGGGTGGTAACATTACACAAGGGCAGGGCAATGGCGGTGGTGCTACAAACGGGTACAATCCATCTACAGCAGGTAACGATATTTTTATTAACCCGGAAGATATAGAGTCCATAGAAGTATTGAAAGATGCTGCATCAGCGGCTATTTATGGTTCCAGGGCATCTGGCGGCGTAGTGCTGATCACAACCAAAAGAGGGAAACAGGGTAAGGGTAAGCTTACGTATGATTACCAGGTAAGCAGCCAGCAGTTGGCAAAAAAAGTAGACCTGCTAGATGCTACACAATTTACAGACCTGTTTGTAGACGGCAGAAATGCAAACTATAAAGACATCCTTGTTTCAAAAGGTGTCATATGGAATGATGCATTTTATTCTGATGATAACGCTACACGTATTGTAAAAGCAGGACAGACAGCTACAGGTTGTTCTGTTTGTATTCTCAAAGACCTGTATGATTTTCCTACACAAAAGAAGTTAGCGCCGAAGTATAATACAGACTGGCAGGATGTGTTGTATGGCAATGCGCTGGTGCAAAGGCACAATCTTTCTTTCGCAGGCGGTAACGCTGGTACACGCTACCTCATTAGTGGCGGTTACCTGGATCAGCCGGGTATTTTAAACAGTACGTACCAGAAGCGTATTAACCTGCGTGCGAATATTGATGCAGATGTCAGCACTAAATTAAAAGTATCTGCAAACGCGTTCATCACCAATACAGATAATCGCGAGGTGCAGGAAGGCCGGTTTAACCAGGGGCCTATCTTAGGCGCGTTAGTGTACATGCCTATTTTCCCGGCATATAATCCTGATGGTAGTTTAGCTACGGCAGACAAAGGCGCAGGTGCGCAGACAGATGGTTATGCGTATGCATTCCAAGGTATTGAAAATCCTTTGGCACTGGCGCAGCGCGTAAAGATCACGCGCAAAGGTACACGCAGCACCTTCAACGTAAATGCAACATATGAGATTGTCAAGAACCTTTCGTTTAAAGTAAACCTGGGTGGTCAATCATACACAGAGAAGTATGAATATTATTATCCTACTAACCTGAGCAGTGGTATTAATGCTCCTGGTTCATCACAAGCAATATTAGCTGCAAATGCTTCTGCACAAAACCTGAATATACAAGACAGGCTGGCGGAGTACACCCTGAACTATAAGAAACAATTTGGCAAACATAGCATTGACGTATTGGGAGGTTACACTGCACAGAAAACAACGTCTGATATACTGGCTGTTGCAACTAAAAACTTTACCAACGATTTAGTACCTGAGATTACCGCAGGCGGTTCTACACCTGGTGATTTCTCTCAGCAATCTAATACAGGAAAATCTGTTACTACACTCGTATCCTATCTTGCCCGCGCAGTATATGCATTTGACAGACGCTATGTATTAACAGGTTCATTCCGTACAGATGCATCCTCCCGCTTTGGTCCGCAAAACCGCTGGGGCAAATTCGGCTCCGTTGCGGCAGGCTGGACTGTGTCTAATGAATCATTCTACAAAGACTGGTTAGGTGCTAATTCAATGTTGAAGCTGCGTGCAAGCTGGGGCCTGACAGGCAACAACAATATTGGTAACTATAGATATGAGCAAGGCCTTACAGGTTCCGGTGGTGTCGTTATCGGTAATACGATTAATAACGCTGCATGGGCTGGCGGTATTACAGATGCTGGTCTTGGTTGGGAATCAACGTCACAGTACAACTTTGGTTTAGATGCGACTACACTGAACAACCGCTTGTCTGTAAACTTTAACTATTACATCAGTAAGTCGTATAACCTGCTGTACAACCAGAACATCTCTGCATTGTCCGGTAGCACTACTATGCTTACTAACCTGCGTAACTCTAATATCAGCAACAAAGGTTTCGACTTACAGGTAGATTATAAAGTGATCCGCTCAAAAGATTTCAACCTGAGCGTTAGCGGCAACATTACAGCCAATACAAACAAAGTAGTGAGCCTGGGTAATGCAAGTGAGATACAGGTGAATGGTGCGGAAAGAAGTTACATTACCAATATTACAAGAGTAGGCGACCCCGTTGGTTCATTCTACGGTGTAAAAGTTGGCGGTATGGTAAGGCAATCGGATATGGATAATGTAAATGCTGACCTTGCTGTGTACAAAGCGAATGGCAACAAATTTCCTCCGGGTTATAAACTGAAGGGATTCCCGATCTCTACGTTCTCTTCAACGCCATTGAATCCCGGTGATCTTTATTTCGTAGATAAAAATGGTGATGGCGTTATTACTGATGCAGATAAAGATGTGATCGGTACGCCGTATGCAAAATATACGTATGGCTTTGCACTCTCCGCTAACTATAAAATGGTTGATTTGAGTGCGTCTTTCAATGGCTCACAAGGCAACAAGATCGTAGATGGGCAAGACTATTATATCAGGAATATGGAAGGCTCAGGCAACCAGTACGCAGTAGTGGACCAGCGTTACCGGAGTGAGGCAAACCCGGGCAACGGGCATGAGTACAGGGCATCGCGTGGTGGCTCTCAAAGTAACAGTACACGCCTGTCTGATTATTATTTACAGGATGGTTCTTATTTCAGGTGTACAAACATTACGATCGGTGTAAACCTTTCTTCATTAGTAATAGTGAAGAAGATTGGCATCAGTGCTTTGAGATGGTATGCGTCTGTAGACAATGCATTCACCATTACAAAATACCTGGGCTATAACCCTGAAGTAGATTTTAATAATGGTTCCAACTTAACGCCTGGTATCGACTATGGTAAATATCCATTGGTGCGTTCTTACAACACAGGTATTACGATCCAGTTTTAAAACACTTTATTAAAGACAAATTTATGCGTAACGCAATTACTATATTAATAGCCGCAGCTTCACTGGTTACTGTCAGCAGTTGCAGCAAATCATTTCTTGAGCAGACAAACCCCAACGGTGTGTCTGTAGACAATGGTTACCAGACAGAGACAGATATTGCTACTGGTGTATATGGCGCGTACCAGGCGCTGAGAAGTTCTAACTGTGTAGGTGAAGGTGCGCAGCTATGGACGGATGATCGTGCAGACGATGTAAATACAACGGACAACCAGTCAAACAATGGTGAGCCGTTCCAGTTTACTGCATTCTCACTTGTGCCAAGCAACAGTTATTTGCAAAGCCACTGGACAGCTTTGTACACACCTATCTCAAGAGCAAACCTGATCTTGTCGCTCATAGGCAAAGTATCCTTTGCAAGCGAAGACACGCGGAAGCAATATATAGCTGAGCTGAAATTTATCCGCGCGTTAATGTATTTCAATCTTGTACGTGAGTTTGGCGATGTGCCGTTGGTAACAGACCGCCTTACTTCTGCGGAGCAGGCAACTGCATTAACTACGCGTGCGAAAAGAGAGGCTGTATATGGGCAGATCATTGCTGACCTGAAAGATGTAGTTGGCAGCAACTTGCCGGTAGTACAACCTGCTGCGGGCAAGGGGCGTATTTCCCTGCAGGCAGCGAATGGTTTGCTGGGGCAGGTGTACCTGACAATGGCAACCTCACTCGATGCATCCGGCAAAACAGAAAACCTGAATAATGCAAAAACATATTTGCTGGCTTGTTACAACCAGAAAACATTTGCTACGCTCTCAGACATACCGTTTGCAGATGTATTTGATGTAAGTAAAAAGTCAAATGCAGAGATCATTTTGCAGATTGTATATAAGCAGGGTGATGCGAATTATTCTTCTTCACTGGCGAAAAATAACCAGGCAAAAGGGGAGACGATCAATTCACTATTTGTATCACAAGGTGCGGGCGGATTGTTTACAAAAGACCTGCTGAATGAATTTGAGACAGGGGATGTGCGTACAAACTATTCTGTAAAATATGCCAATGCTACCTCTTCCTACTTTATTACAAAATTCAGGGATGCCAGCACTACGGCAGGCACGCTGGGATATGGTGGCAATGACTGGATACTGATGCGCTATGCAGACATTATCCTGAACCTTGCAGAAGTATATATGTATCAGAATGACAATGCTACTGCTATCCAATACTTGAATATGGTGCGTGCAAGAGCGCAGCGCCCGGACTATGCGACCATGATGACTGATGCAACGTATGCAGCAAAATATCCTACGCTGAAGCTGGCCATTCTGCACGAAAGAAGAATAGAGCTGGCATTTGAGCATCATCGCTGGCACGATCTTACACGCTTCTTCAATGCAACAGAGCTGATGGATTATATCCGCTCAAAGAAGCAGGCGGATTACGATAATTCGCCATTGACAAATTGCACAACGAAGGATTATTACTTCCCTATCCCTTACAATGAATATAAACTGGATCCGGTAAAAATGTATCAAAACCCTGGGTATTAATTTTGGATTTTGATTAGGAAAGGGCTGTCTTCGAAAGAAGGCAGCCTTTGTTGTTTTGTATTGTTTAATTGTTTTATGGTTGCATTGTTATATAAAGGAGAAGACGGATACGTATTTTTTAACCACATGTATAGAAGATCTTAGCGAAGTTTTTTTAACACATAGGTACATAGGAAAAAAGATACCATAGTTACGAATCTGAGAAGTCTTATAATAGATAGATTGATTTGTACAAAGAGAACAAAAGGGCACATAGGAGAAATACTTCGTATTTCTTAGTAAGCGCTTGCGGCTTTATGGCTTCATTTCAAATCTCAAATTTTAAATCTCAAATCTCTTCAACCATACAACAATTGAACAATTCACCTATATCCAATTCATCTGGAATTCTGCATTTAGCGGAGCGTAATTAATGTATTGCACAAAGCGTGGTATGTCGGATGTATTGACGCTACTGCCATGTGGCAATGCGTGGTCCCATATAATGAAGTCTCCTTTGTTGGCAACTACGGGCTGTGCGCCCAGCGCATACAAATCTTCCTTGCGCGGATCAGCATCAGCAGGTAATTGATGCAGCCAGCTTGCTACCTGGTGTCTGAACCCTGGTACTAAAGTGAAAGCACCCTGGTTGGCTGCCGTATCAGATAAATATAAGATGCCCTGTGTACCAAACGGGATAGGTAATTGCAGGCTCACATCCCAGTGTAATCTTGGCCCCGGAAAGTACCAGCTTTCTGTTTGCGGCGGGTTGAAACCTACACGGTCCGTATTTACCCAAATATCTTTGCGTTGCCATAACTGTTCATACGCGCGGCGAATGCGCGGCGATTGCCTGTTAGCCTCCAGTTGTGCATGTTGAAACAATTGTACCATTATGCCCTGCCTGGCTTTGTTCTCTCTATACCATGTAGCCGGCTCGTTTATATCTACTTCCAGGAAATCGCAGATCAGTTGTATAGTTGCATCACAGTCCGCTGCAGGTACAGCATTGCGTACTATTACATAATTATGCGCTTCCCAATGTGCAAGATCATCCGCTGTTAATACATCTGCTATTGTTTGCTCAACGTATGTAGTGTCCTGTGCGGCCAGGAGCTGGTTGAACAATGCTATTTTTTCAATGGGAGGCGTACCATTATTTCTATCTGTGATCCATTGTTCAAAAGTCTCGAACGATGGTGCTTCATTAAATAAGTAAACAATAGTTTGCTCCAGGCCCAGGCCAAGCATGGAAAGCATAGTCGTGTCTGTATTCCATTCCTCTTCCCATTGTGCATCTGTTTTACCATTGCGACGTGCCATCGTTTTTTCCCAGTAGCGTTTCAGGTGCATAATACCTAGCGTGCCGGTAGCTGTGGAAGGGGAGAGTTGTGCAACCGTAGACATATTGTAGATGGATTTTGGAGCGGAAGGTAAGGAATGGGCATATATGGTGATACGGGAATAATACCATGAATATTATTTGGTAAAAGGGTGTAGTTTTACGGCAATCCCAATAACTGCTAATAGGCAAACCTTCATGGCGCAAACCGTTTTAGTCATCATTCCCTGTTATAACGAAGCCGTAGCACTGCCCGGTTTATTACAAGAGTTAAAACAAATACAATTACCTGGCTATGACATATCTATTGCTGTTGTAAATGATGCGTCAAAAGATCATACAGCCGCAGTAGCCAGGAGTAATGATGTGATCGTATTAGACCTGCCCGTAAACCTGGGTATTGGTGGTGCTATGCAAACAGGCTTTTTATATGCACATACAAATAATTTTGATCTTGCATTGCAGGTAGATGGTGATGGACAGCATCCGCCATCAGAGATCTGCAAACTGTTACAATGCAAAGCTGCAACGGATGCAAATGTAGTAGTCGGCTCACGTTTTATAGAAAAGGCAGGCTTTCAGTCTTCTTTTACGAGGCGCATAGGCATTAAGTATTTTCATTGGCTAAACAGGATCTTTACCGGCAATTCTATTTATGATCCTACCTCCGGTTTTCGCCTGCTCGATAAAAAAGCGATCGCTATTGCAGCCAGGTCATACCCTGATGAATACCCGGAACCGGAATCATTAGTACTATTTGCCCGCTGCGGTTTCCGGATCAGCGAAACCCCCGTGGTAATGAAAGAGCGCTTCGGTGGACATTCTTCTATACGACATCTCGCCACACTTTATTATTTTGTCAAAGTAACTATTGCCATGTTCTTTGCATATGTCCGGCAATAATTTATTTATTAAAATTTATATATGATGGCACGCATACAGATCATAACCATCGTTATCAACGTCCTGTTTCTTTCCTATATCTCCTGGCTTATTGTAAAAGGAAAACTGAGGGAAGAGTATTCAATTGTATGGTTGCTGTGTACCGCCATCCTTACCCTGTTTTCTTTTTGGAGAGAAGGGTTAGATATTGTTGCCAATCTTTTTGGTGTGTATGTGCCCGCCAACCTGGTCTTCACTGTACTCATTTTCGTTATACTCATTTACCTGCTACATCTTTCCATAGTCAATTCCAAGTTGCAGAAAAATGTTACCAAACTCACACAGGAGTTGACTTTGCTGAAAGAGAAGATAGAAAAAGAAGAAACGAAAAAGACGGAAGTATAACATTCCTTTTATATGCGTACGTATGCATTAAACTTTTTTAGTGCAATGTTGTTGAATAAAACAACGGGATTTTTCCCGTATCCCCTCAAGGAAAATAGAAGCTGAATGTTAAAGGGGGTACAAAATAAAATAACTAATTTTCCATCCAATAACTAATTGCAATCCAACTAATGCAACCCAAAATATCCTTATTTCTACTCAGCACCTTGTCTGCATGTATAATGCAGTACGCTGCGTCTGCGCAAGGCCTTACAATTAACAATGGCGGAAGTGTTGTGGTAAATGGTGCTGCAAATATTGTGGTCAACAATGGCGGCATTAGTAATGCGGGCACGTTCAACGCTGGTACCGGTACTGTATTGTTTACCGGCGCTACAGCAGCCAGTGTATCTGGTACAAGTAATACAGCTTTTTACAATTTTACAATAGATAAAGCAGGTAATACGATCAAGTTACTTCGCAATATAGATGTAACGAATACGCTTGGCATGACCAATGGTTTTATTGATCTCAATGGTTCTGATCTGAACCTTGGTGCAACAGGCAGCATTGCAGGAGAGAACCCTAATGCACGTGTAATAGGGGCTGCAGGCGGTTTCCTGGTGAAAACAGCTACACTGAATGCGCCCAATAAAGCAAACCCCGGCAACATTGGTGTAGAAATAACTACAGGGGATAATCTTGGACTTACTACTATTAAAAGAGGACACCAGGCGCTGCAATTAAGCGGCAACTTTGGTATCAACCGCTATTTCGACATCAATTCCACTACGCCACTTAGCAGCAATGCTATTTTGCGGTTCTATTATTTTGACCAGGAGTTAGGCAATGTGCTGGAAAGTGAGTTAGGAGTATATTCATTGTTTAACACAAATCCCGGCGGCATACTGCAACAAGACAATGCGTTTGACCCGGTTGCAAACTATATACAATTGGGCGGTGTAAAACAACTTGGCCGCTTCGTACTGGCAAGTGATATTTCTGATCCTGCACGCTCCGCATATTTTACAGCAGTACTGGTTAACGGCAGATCCAATCTTAGCTGGGGCACCATGTACGAGATCAACACAGACCATTTTGAGTTAGAACGTGCTTATAACGGGCGCGACTTCCAGCGTTTTGCTACCATTGCAGCGTCTGGTACAACCAGCGTTTCGCATAACTATGCATACACAGATCCTGAGCTGATAACCGGCCCTATGTACTACCGTTATAAACTGGTGTACAAAGATGGTACAGTGCGTTACTCCAACATTGTATCTGTAAATATTGACGGCTATCCTGACTGGGTATTACAGGTATATCCAAACCCATCTACCGGACCAGTGAACGTTCGCTTCAGCAGCAGCAAAGACCAGAAAGTAATACTACAGGTAGTAGATAACCTGGGCCATGTATTTGACCAGAAAGAATTTGCCGCAGTCAAAGGCCTGAACATTGCTACATGCGACATCAGTAAACTGGCGCAAGGCATTTACTATATACGTGTAGTGAACATTGAGAAACGTGCACATAAAGTGATCAAACAATAAATCATCCAGTAAATAATTTTTATCAACCACCCTCATTAAGAACATGCGAATAAGAAAACTACTATTAGGCTTTTTGCTGGTATTCTCACTGAAGGCATCGGCACAGAACGTCGGGGTAAATAACGATGGGTCTGCGCCGGACAACAGTGCAATGCTGGACGTAAAAAGCACAGTGAAGGGTATGTTGGTTCCGCGAATGTTAACTGCGGATCGAACAGCCATCCCCAACCCGGCCACGGGTTTGTTGGTGTACCAGACAGATGGTACTTCCGGTTTCTATTTCAACAAGGGTACGGCGGCAGCTCCGAGCTGGACTTACCTGGGCGCTATGGGCCCGGCAGGTGCCACTGGTTCCAATGCCCTCATCAAAACCACTCCAGAGCCGGCAGGCAGCCACTGCACTTACGGTGGTAGTAAAGTAGAAGTGGGCATAGATACCAACAATAACGGTGTGCTGGATGCCAACGAAATCATTATTAATTTAACTATTTATATCTGTAACGGTGCACCTGGCCCTACAGGTCCTACGGGTCCTACAGGAGCTACCGGCCCTGCTGGTCCGCAAGGAATACAGGGTGTTACCGGTGCTACTGGTGCACAGGGCATACAAGGTGTACAGGGTGTCGCGGGCCCGGTAGGAGCTACCGGCGCAACAGGAGCTCAGGGTGTACAAGGTGTTACAGGAGCGCAGGGCGCTACTGGTGCAACAGGTGCACAAGGCATACAAGGTATACAAGGTGTTACAGGGGCTACCGGCGCAATGGGTGCGCAAGGCGTTACTGGCGCAACAGGCCCACAGGGTATCCAGGGCATACAAGGTGTAACTGGTGCTACTGGTGTAACCGGAGCTCAGGGCATACAAGGTGCTACTGGCGCAACAGGCCCACAGGGTATCCAGGGCATACAAGGTGTAACTGGTGCTACTGGTGTAACCGGAGCTCAGGGCATACAAGGTGCTACTGGCGCAACAGGTCCACAAGGTATCCAGGGTGTACAAGGTGTGACTGGTGCTACTGGTGTAACGGGAGCTCAGGGTATACAAGGTGCAACAGGAGCTACTGGCCCACAGGGTATCCAGGGCATACAAGGTGTAACTGGTCCAATAGGTAATACCGGAGCTACAGGTGCGAATGGTGCAACAGGTGTGACTGGTTCGACCGGAGCTACTGGTGCAACTGGTGCCACCGGCGCAACAGGAGCTGTAGGCGCAACTGGTAATACTGGTGCTACCGGAGCTACCGGTAATACTGGCGCAACTGGTGTAACAGGAGTCACCGGATCTACAGGTGCGACTGGCGCAACTGGTGCAATTGGTGATACTGGTCCTCAAGGTGTACAAGGTATTCAAGGGGTACAAGGTGTAACTGGTTCGACTGGTGTAACAGGTTCTACCGGTGCAACGGGCGCAGTAGGTGCTACAGGTGTGACAGGCAATACCGGTGCAACGGGATCTACCGGAGCTACAGGCAATACGGGTGCAACCGGTTCTACCGGTGCAACGGGCGCAGTAGGAGCTACAGGTGTAACAGGCAATACCGGTGCAACGGGATCTACCGGAGCTACAGGCAATACTGGTGCAACCGGTTCTACTGGCGCAACCGGCGCAGTAGGTGCCACTGGTGATACAGGTGCTACTGGTGCAACCGGCGCAACTGGTGTTACAGGTGCAACCGGTTCTACTGGCGCAACAGGCGCTACCGGATCTACAGGTGTAACAGGTGCCACAGGTAATACAGGTGCTACTGGTGCTACAGGTTCAACCGGTGCAGGTTATGCAAATGGTACCGCAGCCAACCAGGTTTATATAACAGGTGCCAGTCCTTTCTCACCAACTATTCCAGTAACAACATTACCAACAAGTGCAATGCCTGCACATACTGGAGATGTAACTTCCAGTGCAGGATCTGTTGCGTTAACAATTACAACAAATAGCTCAACCACCGGGAACAATATAGTAACAGCATTGGGGCAAGCGAATTCAGGTACTATACCGGCTGCGAGATTAGGCTCAAGTTCGGGTACTGCAACAACCTTCTTGAATGGAACAGGCGCGTTTGCAGCTCCGTTTGCGTTAACTACAACAGGTACAGGTGCAGCTACATTTAGTAGCGGTACTTTAAATATACCAACACCAAGTGCTGGTGGTAGTACTGTTGAGCTAATAGCAACTTATGTTAATGGCACTACTGATCAGACCATAGCTGCTGTTAGCACAGCAGATGTTCGATTTAACTCAACATCTGTTACGCCAACTTATGGTTCGTTTAATACAGGTACTTATTCTTATACGGTTGGTACGACTGGCTTTTATTCGATCACAGTCTCTCTCGCCGTTACATCTAATACACTTATTTTTCCATTGATCTATGTAAACGGTACTGCTACGGATTTTGGAGCGGGGGCGAACAATGGAAACGCAGCTGTAGGTGCATATCAAGGGCGTGGCACAATTGCAATTGTAAAGAAATTAACAGCAGGAGATGTTGTAAAGATTGGCATACAAAATCTTAACGCAAATAATCCTGCAACTATGCCTTCTTCTGGCCCTTCAACTTTTACGGTTACTAAGCTTTAGCTTTAGTTAATTGATTTTATAAAGAGAGCACTTACTTATATAGGTAGGTGCTCTCTTGTTTATGTTATCCTCCAAAAAATAGATGACTCTGCTTGCTTGAGTATAATATTTGCTGTAAAACGATTATTCCAGTATGTAACGGTATGATACAAATGATTGTAAAAACAAAAGCCCTCAATCTGAGGGCTTTTATTCATTGATATTTATTTCCACCCATTAATTTCTTGACGGAAAAATACCTTCTACACAAATGATATAATTCGTGGCAAGATAAGGTTGCAGATTATTATGTGGCAATGAACTGCCTGTAATGCCTACAGTAACATTGGGGGTTGGGCCGCCAAAGCTTGTCACTGTAATTGCTGCACTTGCCATTGGTGTTGTAGGGCTGGTGCCGGGTGCATATACAGTGGCGCTGTTGCTATCAGTACCTAATAATGCGCCGCCAGGTGTACCACCACCTCCACCACTTGCGCTAGCTTGTAATGTAGCTGTTGCTGTTACATTGCCACTACCCGGCGTAACTGTGGTCTGGTGGGTATGTGATGGTATTTGTGTTTGCAATAATGTAACACTTTCTGTACCTGTTACTATACCTAACGGGTAATTACTTAACCCTGGCCCCTGGCCTGTACCAACAGGAACACGGCTTCTAAGATCAGGTAAATTAAAAGTATTTACACCATCTCCGCCATAAGTTGTACCGAGAAGGGCGAACAGTGCTGTATAATTATTAATTGATAATTGTTGTCCGGCACAAAGCATCCAGGACCGTGGCGCAAAGGTGCCGCCAAACATGCGTATTTCTGATAAATATCCTTCCATAATTTTTTGTTTTAACTGGTAAAAAATATGTTAGTTTCTAGATGGGAACACCCCTTGCATGCATATAATGTAGTTCATACCCATTACAGGCTGAATGTTGCTATGCGGAAGCGTTCCACCTGTCGGATTTAAGGTAACACCAAGTGTAGGCGCTACAAGATTGCTCAGTGTAATTGAAGTAGACGCCATTGCAGCAACGGCACCACTGCCTGCATAGATCGTTATGTTCCCATTACCATCATCAGCGCCTAATACATTGCCGCCAGGTGTGTATAATGTTCCGGCCGAATTTGTAGCACTCAAAGTGGCTGATGCATTTGCTGCACCACTCCCCGCTGTTACAGTAACATTGTGATTGTGCATAGGCATTTCTGTTGTTATTATAGTGTGCGTTTCTTCACCACCTTTTTGGCCTAAGGTGTAAGTGCCTGCACCCGTTGTGCTTTGCCCTGTGCCAACAGGAATGCGGCCGCGAAGGTCAGGCAAGCAGAACGTCTGAACGCCGTTGCCACCGTATGTTGTTCCTAAAAGAGAAAATAAAGCCTGGTTCTGGCTTATTCCAATTGTCTGGCCCCAGCATAGCGTCCATGTCCTGGGAGCAAAGTTTGCTGCAAAGCAGCGTATTTCTGCCATTGTTCCTTCCATAAAATATTTTTTTAATTAGGTTATTAATTTCTTGCAGGGAACGTGCCCGTCAAACAAACGATAAAGCTTAAAGCTAAGTAAGGCTGAATGTTGTTGTGTGGCTGGCTTCCTCCGGTAATACCAGTTGTTACCGAGGGCAACGGCACACTCACATTGCTGAATGCAATAGAATTAGGTGCCATTGCTACAGGCGTACTATTGCTGGGAGCAAACATAGAGAGGTTCCCATCACCGGCTATTAAGTTGCCACCAGGTGCAGGTAGTGTGCCCGATGCGGTGGTGCCATTTAATGTTGCAGTTGCAGAGCCTCCCTGTTGCGTGACAACGGGAGTATGCGTGTGTGCAGGCATTTCGCTAATTGTTAGTGTACATGAATTGGCTCCTCCTTGTTCGCCAATTGTGTACAGGGAATTTCCTGGTGATTGGCCGGCACCTACCGGTGTTCTGCCCCTGAAGTCAGGCAAGCCGAAGGTGGTTGTCCCATCTCCACCGTAGTATGTTCCCAGAATAGAGAACAATGCGGTGTTTTGTCTTATGGGAATTATCTGCGCCTGACAAAAAGCCCAGCTGCGTGGTGCGAAGCTTCCTGCAAAAATGCGGATTTCGCCTACTGTTCCTTCCATAATCTTTTGTTTAAGGTTAAAAAATCTATTACTATTTTGTTTGAGATAAGAGACATTTTTTGGATTATTATTCAAGTGAAAATTGTATTAATAAAAAGTTTCACCGGTGTTAAAACCTAAGCTGAATAGTTTTGTGCCTGATAGATAGCCTTCCGTTGTATGCACAATATTTATTTTCAAAAACTGTTTGTTGAGGCATGCAACTATTAGCCCATACACCATATCCGCATATACAATAGTTCCGGGAACTATTTCCTGTGGATTATTGGCGTCCATATTTACAGAGGCAGGAGACACTTCCAATATGCTCACCTGCATCTGGCGAATGGTTGTCAACGCTCCGCCGTACCTGGGGTTCGTCGCGTTTATCAGCCACTCTATTTCGTCTGCTGATTGCGTTTTCCATGAGATTGTAAGGTCATTGCGATCAGGCGCCTTGAAATAGTTTCCGGTTTGATCATTCTGTATTATCTGCGGCTGTTCATTTTGTTTTAATAATTCAATTACTTTATTTACAGTGCTGCTATTCAAAGTGCCAAGACGCTGACAATGAATACCAAAAGTTTCGCCTGGTATAACCGGTAATTCATCAATTAATAGAATCGGCCCTTCATCTATTTCTTCTGTCATTCTATGCACGCTGATGCCACCTTTCTGCTCCATGTTCTTTAGCTGCCAAAATACAGGGTCCGTGCCTTTGTATTTTGGTAATAAACCAAAATGGAAATTGATACATCCCTTCCCAGGCAAAGCCAGCACGGAGGAGGGAAGTTTCCATGGAAACGTCATCACAAAAACAACTTCAACCTGGTAGTCTTTGATGAGCTGCGTAAGTGTTACTGCAAAATTTTTATTGTTTAAAGTGTATATATTTTCCTGTTCCACTCCAACGCTGGTTAACGTTGGAATTAATATTTTACCAGATTTTTCTGTTACGCCTACAGCAACCAGGTTTCCTTTTTTTTGCATTTCAATAACTGCAGGTATAGCCAGTGAATCCGAATTGCAAAGCAGTAATATTCTCATAGTTATATACAGAGGTAAGGATTAGCCCAACCAAAATTTATATCGCCATGCAATGTTTGCATAGCATCATTTTTTTTGTCAAAAGTTTCAAATTGAGTAACAATAGATGGCTTCGGTTTGTCCTCATTTGCAAGCAAGTCTTGCCTGACAATTGTTAACTGATCACCTGAGCTATTGTTTGCAATAGAAAACATGGTGTTTAAGTTTTCAACCTGCTTTTGTAGATCTGTGCCATCTGATGACTGTGCAGCATCACTAATAGTAATGCCGGTCTGATAGCCTAAATGATAAAATGATTTCTCTGCTAAAACATCCGGTTCATTTGAGAAAGGCAATGTTGAATAAGTTGTCAGGTCTTCTTTTAATGGTTGATATGGCGCTGTTAAAAATGGCAAACCTGTTATTTTAGTTTTATGCTGCCAGCCCCTGTTTATAAATTCATTTAAGAATAATGTCGTTTCGCCACCACAAAATGTTGCAAAAATAAAATCAGGTTCATACTTCTCCAGGAAAGGAAAAAGAACATTGATGTCAGATAATTCTCCAGCAGCAGGCATAGGCGTTACAGAAAATGACCACTCGCTTTGTGGGGCGCTATCCATCATGCCCATATGAAACATTTGTGAAAAACTGTAACCTGCGTCATAAATGGAACTAACAAACATGCCTTTTTTGCCAAACTCCTGTACGCCCCATTTTCCTAATGTATATGCATGTTGCCACAGATGCATTGAATTAATAAATATGTACTCATTTAGTTTTTTAATGTTTGGGATATGACCACCCAGGTTGTTTATTATGATAGATTGCTTCCTGTTTTTAAAACTTTCAGCTAGGTCTTCTACTACTCTGTTAGAGACAATACCTGTTACAATATCTACGTCGTGATAATTGAATAATTTATTGCAAGCATCTTCAGTTTGCTTTAAGCTCCCTTGCCCTATAAATTCTTTTACAATATCTACATTGATCCCGGGATTTTTTTTCAAGCCCTCTTTCAGCCCTTTTTCAAAATCCTTACTGATAGGTAGAATGGTGGATGATGGCAACAATACGCCTACTGAAATACTTTCCATTTAAAACTTTATTCTATTGGTTATTGTTTATAAATTCATTTTTCTTTACAACCCAAATACAACATGCTGTTAATTCAACTCACAGGTCTTTCTGGTGCAGGTAAAAGCACAATTGCATTTTTAGTAAAAGAACAACTAGCTTCTTTGCAGATACCCTGCACTATTATTGATGGTGACGAGTATCGTAAAACATTGTGCGCTGATCTTGGTTTTTCCCGTGAGGACCGTTGCGAGAACATCAGGCGTCTCGGTGGGGTTGCTCATGAATATAACAAGAAAGGTTTTGTTTCCATTGTCGCTGCCATCAATCCGTATGAATCTGCGCGCACAGAATTAGCTGATCTGTATGCCGCGAAGACCGTACATATATATTGTCCTTTACCCGTATTAATAGATCGTGATACAAAAGGACTCTATAAAAAAGCCCTGTTGACCAATGATCATCCGGATAAAATAAATAATCTCACCGGTGTAAATGACCCTTATGAAGCGCCTCTTCATCCTGACCTGTTTATCGACACATCCATTTTGTCTGCAGATGAAGCGGTGACTATGCTGACTGATTTTATCAGGCAGCAATTACACACCCGCTAATCTTAGCGCATCTAATTGGTCATACAATTCAAATGCTTTTGACATATAGCCCGGTATTTCCTGTGCAGCAGAGGGGGCCAGGTTAAATTTTTCGTTAGGTGCTTTAGCGTCATATTCGCATCTTTCTTCAAATGAACTTTTCCTTTGTGCTGTTAGCTCCGTATTAGTAAGTGCATATACTTTTTCAGTGATATGTATAAAGCCCTCGTTATAATTCATTAAATGCGCATGGGCATCTTTTTGACAGATCTGGTACATAGCTGTATAATATTGCTCCAGTACGGCCGCCATATAGTGATTCGGACTATGATGAAAAGGGGGTAACTCTCCCAAAGAAAATAGTTCCTTTTCAATAACGCCTTCTACTGCGTGTTGTCCCTTTAGTTTAGCCTGTGATGCAATTACCTCATCAGGTCTTCTGTATAACAATATGAACGGGATGTCCGGGTATAAATCGCGCAACACTTCGTAAAAAAATAAATGCCAGCTATCTGTTTTTATAAATAGCCTATTCTCTTTGCCATTTCTTTTTTGTCCATAAAATGGTATTGCTGACGGCAACATATAGCTCATGTCTTTACCGCCGGGTTTATACTTTGCACGTAACAACTCATCTATAAATGGTGTTTCTGCCAATACAATATGTTGCTCGTCTAGTCCCAGTAGCTGCGCCAGCAGGGTAGAGCCACACCTGGATACATGAAAAATAAACGCAGATGGTTGCACCGAATCTATTTCCCTGCTCCATTCTTCCAGGCTGTCTGTCGAAGCCGTGCAGCGATACCGCGAGCTGTTCTCTTTTAATTGCTTGCTTTTTTGAAGCGTATCATAAAAGAACGGATCTGTAAATGGAATATCACTCATATACATCCATCTCGCACTTGTATCATGCTGTAGCCTGTAAGGTATCCATCCGGAAAGAATTTGCCCTGTCTCTGTAGTCATTATTGGATCGATTAAAGTCCTATGCTTCTATTTGCAATCGTGTTTCTAACGAAGCAGCAAGATCGAGCGATGTTGCTGTATTCATTTGTCTCAGCGCTTTTATTACTTCCAGTGTTTGATTTACATCCAGTTCCTCCGCCTTCTCTGTTTTATCAGCCTGCTCAAATAATGCCTCGATCGCGTCATTCACAGCACAGTCTATTACCAGGTGTATGCGGTCCGAGGTGCCATTGTTCTGCACACTATGTGTAATGTTTGCATTAATGTACCAGCACTCACCTTCACGCATTGGTATTAGGTTATCCTGGCTGTAAAAGGCTACCTGGTCATTTGTAAAAATGGGAATATGTAATCGTGCTTCGCCATTTTCAAAGCACAGTTCCTTATCCCGGTGTGGTTTTATAGTCGCCCCTTTTTTTAAATTCATTAATCTTACAGCGTACACTTCACAATTAAGCGATGCCACCAGCTTTTGTATGGCAGGGCACTGTTCCATCAACGGCGTATCCTTAAATGTGATGGTTTCAGTGTCTAATATTTCAGGTACGATATTATCTGTTATACCTCCCGGGGAGCGGAGCGATAGTACATTCCAGTCGCCTGTGTATTGCACTACATTCATGTGGGCTTTCCAACTGGCAGGCAGATAAAGTACTTCCTGCTGCATGGATGCAATATTTACTGATAGAGGTATTTTGGCGAAACAGATCATTTACTGGAGGTGGATTCTTTGGGTATGTCTCAAAAATAGGGAATATTCGCTGTAAAGAATACCGGGAAAAACCCCCGTTGTTCAAAAGATAAATGTTCATAAATAAAGCGATTCCCTTTTGGTTCTTCACTATACAAAGGACAGATGTTTATTTATAGTAATATTGATATTTCAAAAATAAAAAATACGATGACAATGATAGATCTGGAAGCATGGGAGCAGCGTTTTATTACATACGTACAAGCGCACCTGCATAATGAGGATGGGGCGCATGATCTGAAGCATTTTCATCGTGTATGGAAAACGAGCCGTTATATTAACGAACAGGAGGGGAATGTGGCAGATAACCTGGTGCTGCTTGCCGCAGCATATTTTCATGATTTTGTAACGGTACCCAAAAATCATCCTGACAGAAGTAAAGTATCCAAGCTAAGTGCAGATAAGACAAAAGAAATACTGGCAAACGACTTTCCTGATTTTCCCAAAGATAAAATAGATGATGTAGCGCACGCTGTACATGCACATAGTTTTTCTGCAGCGGTAACGCCTGAAACACCGGAAGCAAAAATATTGCAGGATGCTGACCGCATGGAAGCGATAGGCGCTATCGGGCTGGCGCGTGTGTTCTATATTGCCGGGTTAATGAAGTCTTCCTTATTTGAAGCCAACGATCCGTTTGCAAAAAACAGGGAGCTGAATGATAGTCGCTATGCAATTGATCATTTCCCTGCGAAGTTGCTGAAGTTGCCGGCTATGATGAATACAAAAACAGGAAAGGCGTTGGGAGAGAAAAATGCAGCTTACCTGCAGGATTTTTTGCATAAGCTTAGCGACGAAATAGAGGGCAATTGGAGTGTATAAGTATTGTATAGATAAATTGTTTAATGGTTATATTGTTGGCCCTAACAATGTAACTATTAAACAATTTGATAATGTAATCTTCTCCTTTTCATATAATAAAAAATAAAATTCCTTTTTGGGTAAGCCAATTCTCCTGATTTAGTAAGTGGTTGTTCTGGGCTGCTGCGACATTTGCGCCCTGAATTAAAAAATTGTTATGAGAAGTAACCACTTCAGGCTTATTACCCCTTCTATTTTTTTTATTTTATTGTTGAGTATAAGTTTTAGCCCTGTGTCTGCAAAAGATGCAGAGGAAAAAGGTACCGGTATATCCGGTATTGTTTTAACCAGCGACGGGCAGCCGGCTGCAGGTGTTTCTGTGGTTATAAGAGAATTATCAAAAGGCACTGTAACAAATGAGAGCGGTGAGTTTACATTTAAGATAACGCCGGGCAAATACAAACTGGAGGCATCTCTCGTAGGTACAGGGCAAGTGACCGCTACCGTAAATGTGCTGAACGGGAAAATGTCAACAGTAACACTCACGCTTTCCTACACCTCACAAAAGCTGGAAGAAGTGATCGTAACGAGTGGAGGTAACCGTTTTGCCAGGAAGGAGAGTGAAGATGTTTCCAAAATGCCCTTGAGCAATATGGAGAATCCGCAGGTATATACGGTAGTGAGTAAAGAGCTGATGAAAGAACAGATCATTACAGACTACAATAGCGCGTTTAAAAACGTACCTGGCGCAGGTGTAGCGGAAATCAGGAACCAAGGCAGAACAACATCTATCTCCAGGGGCTTTGCCACACCGCAGTTGGTACGCAATGGCGTAAGCAGTTTTACCTACACAACGATAGATCCGGCAAACCTGGAACGTATAGAAGTGATCAAAGGCCCGTCTGCTACGTTGTTTGGCAGTACAGTTTCTTCCTTTGGCGGCTTGTTTAACAGGGTTACGAAAAAGCCATTTGAAACATTCAAAGGAGAGATTTCTTACTCTGCGGCAAGCTGGGACCTGAACCGCCTGACTGCAGACATTAATACGCCGCTTAACGCAAACAAAACAGCTTTGCTGCGGGTAAACACGGCACTGCATAGTGAGAAAAGTTTCCAGGATGCTGGCTTTAACCGCAACTATTTAATCGCACCAAGTTTTTCTTATAAAGTAAATGACCGCCTCACGTTGATGCTGGACGTAGAGCTAAGCGGTTATAAGTCTACCTCTCCTATGCGCGTCGCACCAATTACAAAAGGTACGGCCAGGAGTGTGGAAGAGTTGGGCATGCCGTATAAATTGTCTTTTGCAAACAATACGATCTTTTATACCAGCCAGCAATACAATATTTTCGCGCAGGCAAAATACAAGTTATCCAATAGCTGGACCTCACAAACCGTTGTATCCCGCACACGTTCCTCTTCTGATGGCAATGTAGTAGGGTTAACAATGCTTACGGATACTACTTTGCGCCAGACTGTAACAAACCAGGAATATCCTTATTATGGCACAGATATTCAGCAAAACTTTATTGGCGATTTTAAGATCGGCTCTTTACGGAACAGGATTGTGGCTGGCCTGGATTATTACAACCTGCGCGCAACACGTAACGACGCTTCTGTAAATATGCCAGCACTTAATTTCAGAAAACCTGGTGCTGCATATAATAACTTTAACTGGGAAAAAGTAGAACCCATGTTTGCTACAGCAACGTATGTGAATTTTGTAGCGAATAATGAGAATACGTATAGTGCTTATGTTTCCGATGTGCTGAATATTACAGACCGTTTGCTGGCAATGGCAAGTCTGCGTGTAGACCATTATGTAAATGGCGGCTCCTATTACCCAAGTGTGGATTCTACTTCCGGTAACTATAAGCAGACAGCGCTGTCGCCAAAGTTTGGTTTGGTGTACCAGGTAGTAAAGAATAAAGTATCGCTTTTTGCAAACTATATGAATGGGTTTAATAATGTGAGTGGGTCAGACTTTGATGGTAATGTGTTTAAACCGCAACAGGCTAACCAGGCTGAAGGTGGTGTAAAATTTGACTTTGATAAAGTAAGTGCAACTATTAGCTACTACAACATTAATGTAACGAATGTAACGCGCGATGATCCGGCACATGCTAACTTTTCTATACAGGATGGCACACAGGTGAGCAAAGGGTATGAGCTGGAACTGATTGCCAACCCGGTTGCCGGCCTGAACATCATAGCCGGTTATACCTACAACGATAGTAAATACACAAAGAGCAATGCAAGCGTAGAAGGCTTACGCCCTACAACTGCAGGCCCTCCCAAAATGGCTAACCTGTGGATCAGCTACCGTCTTACGGAAGGTGCAGCTAAAGGATTAGGTTTTGGCCTGGGTGGTATTTATGGTAGCGAGTCTTACCAGACCAATACAAAAACATTTGTATTTACCATACCGCAATACACCGTGCTGGATGCAGCTATATTTTATGATAAGCCTACCTTCCGCATAGGCCTAAAGGCAGATAATATTACAAACGAAAAATACTGGTCATATCGCCTGGCAGCGCAAAACCCGTTGCGCATAACAGGTAATATTACTTTCAAGTTTTAGCATAGTGGTTATTAAAAGCAAAGCCTGGCATTGGCCGGGCTTTTTTATTTTATGCAAATGCCAAGGGGTAGCACAGCTATTATATGTGCGGGCTTATAGTAACACTGATAGGGCGTCAAGCCCTGTCAACGTTTTGCAACAGTTAGAGAGGCCGATCGGTTATGACAGATGATAATCACCAGTCAGCTTTTTTTTCTTTGAAGGCAATCGGGATAAAACTAAGCCGCATGTCCATAGACTCTGGATATTTTTCGAAAGAAGACCATCCTCTACTTTTAACTCCGTATTTTTTCAAGCTTAGTGAATCTACTAAGCAAAAATTATAACCATACCTTGCATTATAACCATCCCAATTTTCATATATAATCTCGTTCCCATTATTTCGGTAAAATGTTCTTTCACCAGCACTTTTATTTAGTGTTTGAAATGTGTCAATTATCATTTCGCCGTCAAACCATTTGCTGGCAAAGCATCTGCCGTTGTTGAAAAATCGTAAAAATCTATAACTCTCATTTGTTCCTTTATATGTATTTACATAAATTCCATCTGTTCTCAGTAATGTTGGTTGTTGCAAGATCTGCGGCTTCTTTCCGTATTTATAATTCGTGTGTTCTTTTGCGGAAGAACATGAAAGTAACGCCAGTAGGAGAAGTATTATTATATAGTATTTCATATTTACTAGCTGAGTGATGACTTTAGTCCGTCAGTTACCTTAAGTACGTTCGATATTTTGAATTGTATAATTGCAAGATGTTATTAATTATATTTTTTCTTTTGTCTTATCCAATTTTGAAGTGAATCTGGTTTAGGTGTGAACGGTGTAAATAATAATAATTCGTCTTTTACTGTTTTATTCCCACGCCGGTCTATTTCTTCAAACAAGCGGATGCCATTGTTCTGTATTATTCCTTTTTCAATAACACGCTCCATTCTCCATTTCCCGCCATCCATCCAAAAAGATTCAATAAAGATGGTGTCAGAAATTATTTTATAATTCCCCCATGTACCAAATTGAATATTGTTTTTAATAGTGTGTCTAATTTCTTCGGTATTTTTAAAACCAATACCATATAAAACCGAGCCATTTTTATAAAAAATATAGGAGGAATAATGAGTGTCTCTGTTTTTGAAGCATAAAAACCATCGAGCTTCATTTTATTATTGAAGCCAATTGTATAAGCTTTGCTATATAAAATTGCTTTGTCATACGATACACAGGACGTAAAAAGTGTCGGTATGATTAATATGTAAAATTGCCACTTTGTGAAATATTTCTTCATTAAACGGATTTAACTTTATCAAGTATTCTGTCTTTTTCTCCTCCATTGATTAACAGCTTTTAATATGCTGCACCTGCTGTTACCTTAAACTGATTAGGTACTGTGGAAAGAAAACGGTGAAAGTTAGTGAGATCATGGATTGCATTCTGACTCCACATATCAAACTTGCCCACATGCTTTATCTGAAACAAATCACATCCCATATTCAGACTCAGATAAGTTTGTCCCATATTTAAGGATTGATTGTGCTATTGTTTTTATTACCAGTCTGCAAATTTATTTTTGAAATTAATTGGGATGAATCTAAAGCGATCAATCTTAGGGTTTTTGTGAATTGTACTAATAAAGGATCTGCTCTTATACGACTCTTCATTTAACCCAGTTGAATCAGATGTACAGACGACATAAATATAACGCACATAAGCCCCCCCCCATTCTTCATATTTAACTTTGTTTCCTTCATTTCTAAAATAGGTTCTTTGGCCATCTATTTTCCTAGTAGTTGTTAATGTGTCATTAAGAGGCATTTTATCGAACCATCTGCTGACAAAGCATCTTCCATTCTCAAAAAATCGTAAAAATCTATATCCATCATTCTTTCCTTCATAATTGAATACATATAGATAAACTCCGTCAGTCCTTAGCAATGTGGGTTGTTGCAAGTGTTGTGGTTTTTTGCCATATTTATAATTTGTATGCTCTTTTGTAGAAGAACAAGCAGATAATGCTATCAGAAAAAAAAACGTTACATAATATTTCATAACTACCAATTATGTGATGTTCCTAAACCTCCTGTAACCATAAATTGATCAGGTACTGTTGATAGGAAGCGATGAAAGCCTGTTAAATCATGAATCGTATTCTGGCTCCACATATCAAACTTACCTACGTGCTTTATCAGGAATAAATCACAGCCCATATTCATGCTTAAATAAGTCTGCCCCATGTTTAATGATTGATTGAACCCTGGTCTACCTGGTTGATCAAAAAACATTTGACCTGCATAATTTAAAGGAGGCTTATTTGTGCTATATGTATAAAAAGGCATCTTCTCATCAAACTTCGCACTAGATGCCATACGAGGAAATGAATTTCCCGTAAACACATCATTTCCGAATCGCAGCATATTATCCTTATTTCCCATTAGGTTCACAATAGTAATACTTGCTCCACCCGTCCACCAACGGTCTCCATTATCTCCTCCAAAAAAATTACGGTCGTTGTATGCGTTTAAGG
>JAFKHH010000028.1 GCA_017306865.1 Filimonas sp. | reverse complement strand
GAATTCCTTGAAGAACTTTCTGCCGAGTCTTGAATAAGGCGTCATGTAAGCAACCTTTTCACCTTCCAACATTGCATTAAGCGCAATATTGATGCTTACAAGAGTCTTTCCCCAACGCCTGCCGCAGCATAAAACTCTTATTGATGCGTTTGATTCAACAACTTTCTGTTGCCCAGCATGAAGTTCATCAAAGAATATCTCAACTTCATTGTCATCCTCATCATCAATTGGTTCATACCTATCATTAAAATCATCATATTCTTGCTCTTCAAAGTCCTCATACATTAATCCTCCACGTTTTCAGAACTATTATCCTTCTTGATGTATTTAATTTTTACTGAAACCTCGCCAGAATTCTTGTTCTCATTCTCAATTTTCGCAGGAACAACAAACTTGAGATACTTCGCCAGCTCGATTATCTTCTTCTCTTCTGGCATAGCGTCCCAATACGCTTCGATATTGTCAATCTTGCCACTTACAAACTCAATGAGTAACTTTTTTATATCTCTCGGTGTTTTATTCTTTGCACCTTTTGGCCTGCCGTTTGGATTACCAGAGTGGCCTTTTAAAAATTGTCCGTTACTATCTCTCATTCACTATTTATTTATTAATTACTTGCGTTTTTACAAACAGGAAAGCCGCCAGTAAAAAACCAGCGGCTTCATTTCATAGGCTATGGATTTATGCCTTTTTCTGTCTGCTCTTCTTCTTAGGTGGGACTTTCATTTCTTCACCGACAGACGTTTCAACCTGATTCACGCTTAGTGATTCTAAATATTTTGGATTTTCTCTTTCATAATATGACAACATAATATCCAATATTCTCACAATGCACGGTGTACAAGTAAGTGTAACATTCGCATAAGGGCACATTGCCAAATATGTATCTTTCAATAACAGTTTCTGTTCAACAGAAATCGTTGCTACCTTATCCTTCCTGTATTTGTACAAAATCGGCAATAATTCTTCTATGTTTTTTAATATTTGTCCTTGTTCCATTTGTTAATTGATTTCTTCACATTCTTTAAGTAGTGTCTTCAAATCAAAAAGGGCAAGCTTTGACCTGTTACCATCTCCGCCAGTAATCATTCTTTTATACGCACCTTTTTCTATTAGTCTTCTCAACTTATTTGTACTGATGACATAAAACCCATCAATATTGAGATTGTGCAATACATATACGTCCGCTTTTGATGTTGAAAGACCGGACTTTTCTTCTATTCCGTTTATAACTTTACCCACCTCAACCGTTGTGTTGCCTGTCTTGTAAGCCTGCTTGTCATATTTGACTTCTACTGTCATTTCATCATCGACATCAATCACTTTCAAATCATAATCAGGAAATAGACCTTCTGATTGCTCAACAGTACAACCCATCTTTTCAAATAGTCCTGCGACTTCCTTTTCTATACTTTTTCCTTCTGCCAGGTCTGAATAAAACATTTATGCTTTATCCTTTAAATAGTCCTGTATTTTATTTTTTATAACAGGCTGAATCTATTTGCAGAGCGCGAATATTTAAGTAAATTGACAGTGCTAAAATGTGAAAGCAATGATTATAGAAAATTTTGAAGGGAAAGAAATTGTTGAAGTATTTCAAGACACGGATCCAGCAGAAGACCAGCCGAATTCTATTTTCTTGGTCTTTAAAGACGGTACCAAAGTACACATTGCCAATCCTGATGAAAAGAAACCATTGCAGTTCAAATTCTATGGCGAGGACGAAGAATTGCCGTTGCTTGGAAAAAACTACTGAAATTAAAAATCATACATTATTCGCCTTAAAAATAAATATATGGAAGGTTTTACACTTTCAACCCAACTTAAGAATTACAAATTTTTCCCAAATGGCCATGTTGGTCCCGAAATCAATATAACCTGGTATTATTTTCATGAACCTGCGCAAGCTGGACGATACTTTACAGATACTGAATTAAAACAGTTCGAAAACTGGACACTTGAAGTTGACAATTTTAATGGTGGCAAAGATTACCATAATGCAAAATTCATGGAAGAACCTCCTATAATAACTGTGGATGATTTTTTGGACGACAGTGAACAGTCAAGCGGATACATTCTGAAATGTACCCCTAAATTGTCAAGGACAGGAAGGACAGATTTTATGGAAATCATTTTGACTGACACAAGAGGCATACCTCGTAATCATGATAGCTTACCATTTGATGTAATTGGTGTAATAAAAAAAGCTAGGTGATTTAGTCAAATAGTCCAAATTTTATCTATTTCGTGACTTGATTGTTTTTTTACCAGCTAATATTCTTCTTATTACGACAAGCTTTCTATTGAAATCTCTAAAAGAGACAGCATCATTTTTTGCAAACCCAGTGATTCTCTTATCCAGTCCCATAAACTCTGCAATACAAGCCTGACATTGCAGTAATATCTTGTATACCTCTAAGTAGTCTTCCTCTTTATGATATTTTAAATTCAGTTCATATAAAGGTTGAATTACTTGTTCAAATGAGATTTTAGGCACCATATTTTGTCCATTCTTTTGCCAATCGAGATAGATGATAATAAAATCGTTCCTATAATTACCTCCTCTAATTATATCGCCAAGTTGACAATTACTTTCTTTCATGTATCTAGCATTAATACTCCTCAACTCGTTTAGTAAACTATTGTACTCTTTGTGAATAGCCAAAAAAATTCGGTTTACTTCTGATACAGTTTTGTCAAACCTTTTACCTTTGGTTATAATAACCTCTACTGTTGACACTAATTTCGCAATTGCTTTCCGCTTAATTTTATTATTCCAAATTGAAGAATAAATAGCCAAAAGCTTAGTAGTATCAATTTTTTGAAAATAATTAGCTGCTGCAAAAACCGATGAGTCTATACTGTGATTCTTTCCTTCATAAAAACTCACATTTTCTGAAACCTTGAGGAAGTTCTTATGTTGAGCCATACAAGAACTACAGATTTCCTCAAGCAGAAAATCTACATTTTCGCGATAATTTCTATTTTCGATTCGTTCCTTAATCTTACCAGCGATATAGGTTGCCAGTAAACCCATCCCAAAAACGATAATCGTTATGAAAAGGGTTGCAGATGTGTTTGTATCAACGCCAGTATGGTCATTTATCCATTGAAAAAATTGCTTCATCTTCAAGGGTTTGTCTATCAATTTAAAAAAAGTAGTGTGATACAACAAAATTTATCTTCAAAATCCAGCTTTTAAATTTTCAACCCTTTATAATTGCATGTTTCGCTATTCACAATTATGACAATATTTAAAAGAATAGATACGCAAGTAGATTATCGAAGTAGGGAGCGATGATTGAACGCAAGAAAGATATTGAGTACATACTCATTGCCCGGTCGCACACTTCCTACTGCACCGGGCTTTTTATTTAATGCCACGTAAAAAGGAACAAAAAGAAGGATATCATTTGAAATTCATACCATCAGGAAGGTTTGATGAGTTGAAGGAACTTGCTGAAAAGAATGAATATTTCAAAAACAAGACAATTTGCTTAGCCAAGTATATTGAAGCATTTTCAAATACAGTTGAAAGAAGCTGGAATACAGAAAAGGAATTTGTTGGTATTTCTCAAAGAATCCTGAGGGAAAGACTTTGTTGTGATAATAAGGAAGTATCTAAAATATTAAAAGATTTGGTTGAAGCAAAGATGTTGGAAATTGATAAATCAACATTTGAAGCTGCCGTTTCTGCCTGGTCATATAAACCGCTTTACTCAAGTTTGGAAATTGTTATAATAAACAGAAATATGATTTCTAAGGTAACTGACCAAATGCTGTCTGAAAAAGTAAGTTTAAAATGTAAGAAATTACAGAAGTATTATAGTGTAGTTTCTAAAATTAAGTTGGAAGATACTGTTATAAACTATATGAATAATGTAATAACTAGGGGGAATATAGATGGTGACGCTTTCGTACCTGGTTATACCTTACCTAGACTTACAGGAGACAATTGTGACACTTCCGTACCTATTAAAGCACTCGGTAAAATACCTACTGAGTTCATTCCTGTATATAAACTACTGGCTGGTAAATTCAGAATATCAAGACCTAATAAGAACAGTCGTGTCTATACCAATATTACCAACCTAGCCAGGCAATACAGGAAATTCTTAAGGTTAAACGGACAACCCTTGAAGGGCATTGACATATCAAATAGTCAGCCTTTAATCGCAACAATTTTGTTTAGATGGTATTCTGAACTAGCGTATAATGAAGTAAAACAAGACGTAATAGAATATCAAGCAAGTTGTGAAAGTGGAAAGTTTTATGAATATTTCATGGAATTAAACGGCATTGACACAAATGATGCAGAAAAAAGAACTTGGTTTAAGAAAGAATTCTTTGGAAAAGTTTTCTTCACAAAAGAAGTCGAAAAGGAAAACTATTTAAAAACTCAATTCAAAGAAAAATATCCAACGTGTTTTGAGGCAATATTTAATGTCAAAGGTGGGATGTATTCAAACAAATATAACAAGTTCGCTATCCACATGCAGGAAATTGAAACGCAAATCATATTTGAGACGAATATCAAACTGATTGATATGGGTTACGATGTTGTAAACATATTTGACAGTTTGTATTCTGATTCAGATGAAGCAATTAAACTAGCAGAACAGTTCATGCGTGATGAATTCAAACAATTTAATATTCATCCAAACTTTAAGAAAGAAGATTATTCCGTCGCTCCTTTTGACTCATAGTGATAATCAAATATAATACGTTCGAGCAACTGTTCTTCTGCATCGTCGCTGCTGTCATCAACCATAACACCATAAAAAAAGATAAACTCATATAACTCTAACTGCAATGAACTAACGACTACCTTTGGTCCCAGCTGACTACACCATTCTTCAAAACTCTTCTTGACATTCAACAAAGGAGAACTATTTATGTTTTTTATTGAAGCAAGTTCTATTTTATGATAGCTTATTTCTTCAGTTCCCAATATTCTAATTTTATTCTTATTAAAATTATGCTTATCACAATAAATTGTTATTGGAGTATCCGCATAAGTAATATCCAAAAAATCAGAAAGAAAATCATTTGTAATTTTGTCTGCAATCCTACCTCTTAAATATAAAATATCATTATCCTCACTAATGTCGGCACCCAATACTAAAAATCCTTTCAATTTCCTTTTTGGAAATACCACTTGTAAGTCAATAATTAGTACTTCAACATTCTCCTCAAAGTCAATTAAGAAATGTTTTAACGAATTCTGAATCCTTCTTCTTATATCATGTTTTTCGTTTTTACGAATGCTATATGTCTTTTTCTCTCGCACAATTTTGTCATAACTAAATTTGAAAAGATTGCTAGTATTGATTCTTTTCACTTCTCCTTCATAAATCTGATTACACATTTCATTTATGGCAGCAAAAGCTTTAACAATATCTCCTTTGAAATTGTGAAAATAAGTATTTGATGTTGCAGTCTGTAATGTGTCGCATTTGCTACATTTAACTTTAAGCGAAGCAAATTTTACTGTTTCCTTGGCTCCTCTTTTATATTTAGTACACCCGCATTTACAACGAAAACCAAATTTCATTTTTGCATTAAATAAATACTCAAGGCATTGTTCTTCTGTTGCAAATTTTTTATTCATTTCTAGGGGGCATTAATACGTTATAATCGGGGCATTAATACGTTATTAAAATAAAGCATTTTCCAAGAATTCTACAGCACCTTTGTAACGCAAAAAATTAATAACATAAACATCCGCGTATGAGGAAAATCACGTTCGAAAAAAGAACGCTTAATTTGAAGAAGGCAGAAACAGCTGCAAAGATATTGTATAAAAGAAAAAAGTCAGAAAACCTTGATAGAAAGGTTGAAGTTTTTATTGAATCCGTCGCCTGTTTCAATAAAAAACTAAAAGGCGGAATGGAAAAGTTAAAGGCAAAAAATCAGGAGACATCCTATGTGGTCTATTGCATCATAAGCGACCGTGTAAGGAAAAAGACTGCTAAAGTCATTTCCATGCAGAATCTCTCAAAAGCTGCATAGCTCAGCATTTTCAAACCACCTACAGTTTTTATCAAAGAAATGTTGCTGGCATTATTGCCCTGCAATGTGACTACTATTTGCGCAGATAGTTCCTTTTAACAAGTAGGCTTTAAAAAGAAAAGCAATTCAAAAAAAGACGATTGAATTGTTCATGGCGGAGCCTTGCCATTAACTAACACTTAGTTCTTTGAAATATGGAGGTTGATATTAACCGTCAAAAATATCGGCAACACTATTTGCCTGAGTTATAGTGTGGCAGCATGGAATAGACATGCGTTATTATTAAATTTTATACGTATGCTAAAAACAAAGCACAAATCAATTGACGATTTATTAATCGTCGCTAATCTGAATTTTCTTAATAGAAAAAATGGAAAAGATGACTTCATCACCAGTTATGCAATAACTATTGGAGAAGACAAAAGGTATGGTTCACCTTTAAAGATTACACCGTTTGATGAATACATATATCCAATGGTCACCTATTGGAAAGGCAATCATCAAGTGATAATACCTTATGCAGAAGCAAGGGTAAAATTCGGTCTTGTTCATGAGGCATCTCCAGTAATCACGGCTTCAAAAAAGGGCTTATATCCATTGACTAAAAAAGCAGCGCAGAACATTGAGGAAACTAACTCCTTAAAGGGCCGTTGCATAGACGATGGAAGACAAGTTATTGAAACTGATGCAGTTAGTTGGAAAATCTTCGTTGAGGATTACCCCGAAGTGTATAAGCTTAACGACTTCTCCAGATATGAATTGAATGATTGGGTTGTAATTGCAACGCTGGTTGCTATCGACAATTCAGTCTCATTCATGTCTTATGATGAAATAATGGAACGACTCGTTCCATAAGAAATAAAAGTATATGCAATGCCAAGGTTGGTCTTGGCATTGCTAACTTTTGAGTTTAATTATTTTTTTAAAAACAATTCATTTAAAATAAATAGAGATGAAAACATTTTCACCAGAATTAACGCCTACAGTTTTATCAGAAAACAAAAGCGTAACACTAAATTTAGAAAGAGGCGATATTGACGAATTTGAAGGTTATTTTGAAAATCAGCATGGGGTGAAATTTAACCTTATACTGAAACCAGAAGTAGGTTGTTGGCTTTCAGCAACGACTAACAACTATGCTTATGTTTTTAGAACAGAAGCAGATATTGAGCAAGCAAAAATATTCCCAAAATTAGATGACATCACGCCCGAATGGATTGATGAAGGTGCAGAATACTTTTACAAATTTGCAGAAGAGAATTTTCATTTAAATAAAGGAATATACTTCGAAGTAAGTTTAGGTTACCTAGAAACACCTGGCCTCTTTTTTCCCAATTATCATCTTGATTTAGACATAATAGTATATAAATTTCGAAAAGCACATCAACCCCTGGAAAATTTGACTGCGGATGAAAAACTTTTGTTCGAGATTGCACACGAAAATGCTCAAGAAATTGTCTTCATGAGTACGATTTCACTGTACCGTAATTTTGTACGACTTTTTCAAAACGGGAAATATAAAAAGCTATATCAAGAAGCTTTAGATAAGGATTTAGAGTAACAACTACAAAAGTTGAAACCCATTATTGTTTATTTAGAAAGGAAAAAGGGAGAATTGTATTCTCCCTTTACTTTTTAATCAGGTTTGAAAGTCGAGGCAATTTCTTTTAAACGTTCATTACTGATTTTTGAATTCATATAATCACCAACTAAAATGATGATACTACCTGTAGAAGTTTTAATGTTAGCGTTACGAGTTTGCCAATCATAGGCGACAGCTATATACGTCCCCATTCGTGGGTTAAAGCGCGAAAGGCGCCAAAAAAAATTTTGCATAGAAAAATATATTTAAGCTTTTACTAAAGCTAACACCCTGCCATATTAATTGATTTTCAGCTAATTATGACATTATGACTGCTTAAGCCGATTTTGAGTACCCAAACCCTTAACAGGTTTTTGACTATTCATATTATATTATTATTTAATGTGTTTTTGCCGTTTTGACGTGACATTTTTGACAAAAAATGTCGTCGCTAATCAATAGCAAAAACATTTGGGTATTATATAATGCGCACTTTCTATCTGCTAAACTGCATTCAATTAATAATTAAAAAATGAATGCAAACGACAGACTCTTACACTACAACTGTAGTGACAATTATTACAAACATCTTCAAGGATTGGTATACACAGATGGTGTACGCGCATTGTGTACACAATTCAAATGTTATTGGCTACTTGATTTGATTGCAAGCCATCAACCAAAACTCAGAGAAGAATTTCAAGTTTGGAAACTGACTAGAAATGGCTATACAGCAACGGTAAAAGCAACAGATGGCAATGACAATAAACTAATCACACAGCACATTCCTTACACAGACTTCGAAGCAGACGAGTGTACAATATGGATAGAAGGAAATGTCATGTTATTACCAAGCGAACATTAAAAACAAAAGAAATGAAATTCTATACAATCAATAGCATTGAATCAATGCAACAGTTCTTTACAGACATCATCGTAAATTATGATTGCTCACTCAGCCCTGACGACAGCTTCAAAAACATCGTTGACCAAAATACAAATCGGGTCTTCACAGATGAAGGCGCAGAATATCTTGATGAAGTCATGACACAATGTTTTGACTATTGCGAAGTGAATGGATTGGACCTATACGAGTTTGCGAGTGAGATTCAAGTAATGGAATTCAAAAAAAGGGAACTGTTGCCTTGTTGATTGTAAAAAAAGAATTCCAAGTGGATAAGTCTTATTGTAAGTAAAATTATAAATGCCATGCGCTATCATTCATGGCATTTATATCAGTTATACGACTTTTTATTTAACAATCTACCTTATGATTAGCATTACCAAATTGCTTTTGTATTTTATTGATAAATTCTTGAGTGAACAAATACAATTCATTTTCCTCACAAGGGAATTTGAATTCTTTCTTATATCTGCCTCTGTTTTCAACAAAAGAATTACTCACCCCAATTTCTATCAATATACTTAAAGCTGGATTATCCGCATCTGCCGCTAACGTAGAATCGCAATAATTTCTATCGAAGAATTGAAAACTATAACCATCTTTCTCTATGACAATATCAATAGCAAATTCATTTTTATTCATATACCATCTATCAATTACTGCAACGTTATTCCAAGGACCGATTCTTTCAAATGGCAAGCTTCCTTGTTTAAAAGTAGCTACTATCTTATCTCTTCTATAAGCCAATAAATCACTGAGCAAGTCCACAAAACTATAAGCATTCGAATAGTTGTCACCTTCTCTCATTTTTTGTAAGAATTGTTCCATAATTTCTTTATTCATTGTAGTCTCTCCAATTTTTTTTATAATACGCATATAGTGATTTAGCAAGGTTGAAAGCTCTGTATCCTTACATCGAGTATTGCAGATATGTAGCCAACTATTGTAGAGGTCGGGATTCTCCAAGTCATAAGCCGGAAGAATATGCAGCAGCTTTTGTATCACAGTTTTTTCCTCCTCTGTCCATTCGCTAGTGTCTGGTTTTTTATAAGTTTTAGCTATAATGTAAACTATAGATGAAATACTAAATCCCTGACCGATTAGAATATCATGGTAACGAGGCAACTGCTTAGGCATATCAGCAGCGTTATTAATTTTATTCTCTATGAGAATTGCCTGCTTGCTTCTGTGATTTAAAATAGTAATATCAATTCGAAACCATTCTCTTTTCACTTCTATTTTATCCCCTTCATTAAAGAAAGGCTCTTGACTGTTTTTTAATAAATCAGGAATATTTAGAAAAGAATCAAGAAAAGATATTCCTTGATTATGATTTGCAGAAGGGTCTAACAAGAATGCAATAATATCGCTATGCAAATTTTCTCTTCTATACTGCGTCGATATCAATTCAAATAAATTAAAAGAATCTTCCGTTTTTTTATCTGTCAATTCTTTCTGTAGGGATAACAGTTTTGCATAAGTTGCATCATTTAGTATAGCAACAAAAGAAGAAACATACTGACTATTGATATTTTCTTGTAGTTCGAGAATAAAAGAAGAAAGATGAGACATTGAATCTAATGAGATATGTTGAGCCATATACTTTTTTATTATCAGTATCTGTACTTAATTATAAAGCTGGCTGATGTTTTTTAGTCGGACTTTTAGAACAATAGGCAGAGGTCATAGCTGACAGGGATGAATATTTACTTCCACAGCACTTACAGATATAGTGAGATTTCTCACTGCCTTCGTACAGCGCATGCTTCTTTAGTTCAGGATTTTTTGAACAATAACCAGAAGTTAAGGCGGTAACATTTGAATATTTGCTACCACACCATTTACAGTAGTAATTAGGCATTTTTTAAAAGTTTATAGGGTGTATTGATTTACAAATAAATGTACAATTTTCTATAGTCGGTTCATCAAATATATGAGGAGGGAATGATGGAATTGCCCAAGTGGCGGAATTCGGTATGTCAACTACCGATAAAAAAATGGTGTCAGTTCATTCTGACACCACCTAAGGGGAACGAATTAATTTGTGTAGGAAAAATCTTAAGTGATATAACAGAGAACCAACATAATTGTTTACAGTTTAAATGAAGTTTAGTGCAATTTTTAGTGCAATGAATTTGGGGCATAAAAAAAGCACCTACAATTATTTATGTAAGTGCTTGATAATCAGGGTGCCCAGAACAGGAATCGAACCTGCACTCCCTTGCGAGAACCAGATTTTGAGTCTAGCGCGTCTACCAATTCCGCCATCTGGGCTACATACGAAGTCATTGAAGATGGAAAATTATACAGTCGAAAGAAGATTAACTCTAATGACTTATTGACCAATGTCTTAATGACTATTATCTAAAAGAACGGGGTGCAATATTAGCACATCAATTCATACCAGCCAAAATCCTGTCAAGATATTTTTTCTTGTAGTAGAATTCTTTTACTTGCAACAGCTCTTTTTCGGTAGTAATACCTTCCTGATAATCCGCCACAACTTTTGCCACAGGTTCATATATTTCAGATTTTAGATTTGAAATTTGAGATTTTACATTGTTCAGTGCAGTTTCGTCGCCCTCCATTTTAGCATCCATCAATTGTTCATTCAGCTCCATCATTTCCATGAGGAAATCGGGCGGCAAGTGGTATTTTTCGTCGTCCTGCAACAATCCCTTCTCCCTCAGTACATATTTGATCGTCTCATCCTGGCTTTGGAAGATTTTAAACGCCTTATTTACCAGCGACGATTTCTCCAATGCCTCAGCCTGCTCTGCCTCAGAAGCATTGGCAAAGAAGTCAGGATGGTATTGCCTGCTCAACGCGTAAAACTGCTTTTTTACCTGCTGAGCATCTGGCTGCAACGTTACAGGCAGCCTAAATAATTCGAAATAAGTCATTCATCAAAGTTTGATTTTCTCACCGCAGAGGCGCAGAGGTCGCATGAGTTACGCAGAAATAAGAAAGAAAATGTTTTATATATCCCTGCGAAACACTCCGTCCTCCCCGTCTCAGCGGTGAAGTTTTGCAATTATCTGCGTTTTTACACTTGCATACTCTACCAATTTGGCGGGATTATGCAACTTTAGAATAACGAATGTTTATAAATTACAGTATATTGCTGATGCAAAAATAAACGAATGCTGACGATAGGCCTTATTAAAGAAGGAAAAACTCCCCCGGACAACCGCGTGGCGCTCACGCCCTCTCAGTGCAAATGGATCAATAAACATGTACCCGGCGTAACTGTAGTGGCAGAATCTTCCCCCGGCAGGTGCTTCTCCGATGAAGAATACAGGCAGGCAGGCATAACTGTTACAGGCGACGTGTCCCATTGTGACATCCTTCTTGGCATTAAAGAAGTGCCCGTAAGTATGCTCATTCCCAATAAGAAATACCTGTTTTTCTCTCATACCAAAAAGAAACAACCATACAACCAGGGCCTTATGCGGGCTATGGTAGAAAAGAATATCACGCTGATAGATTATGAATGCCTCGAGCATGAAGATGGCCAGCGTATTATTGGCTTTGGCTTTTTTGCAGGCGTAGTAGGCGCCCACAACGGCCTCATGGCTTACGGGCACCGCACAGGCTCCTTTGAGCTGGGGCGTGTATATGCACAAAAGGATTATCGCGCACTCATTCATACATACTTTGGGTTAAAACTTCCCAATATCAAAATAGCCGTTACGGGCAGCGGCCGGGTAGCACATGGCATTGTAGAAGTGATGAACCTGGTAGATGTACAGGAAGTGGAACCGGATGAGTTTGTACAACGCACCTTTAACTATCCTGTATATGTACATCTGAAAGGGCAGGATCTGTACCGCCATAAAACTACCGGCACTTACAATCGCGAAGACTTTCACCATAACCCGGAGCAATACAACTGCATTTTTGAATCCTATTGCGCACATACAGATGTACTGATGAATGGCATTTATTGGGACAAAAATGTACCGCGCCTATTCGAATGGGAAACCATGCAACGCCCGGATTTTCGCATACAAACCATAGCGGACATTACAGATGATGAAGGCGGAAGCATCCCTTGTAATCTTGGCGATGCAAAAATGGAAAGCCCTGTATATGGCGTCAACAAAAGCACACGTACCAAAGAGGCGCCTTACCTACCTGAACATGTAGATGTAATGGCTGTAGGTAATTTACCGAATGAACTGCCACGCGATGCAAGCCGCTACTTCGGCGAGCAACTGATCAAGTATGTGTTACAGGATTTACTCACTGGCGGTAATGATGCTATTACAAGAGCTACCATACTAGAGAATGGAAAGTTGACGAAGGCGTTTGATTACTTAGCGGATTACGCAGGCGTGCCACTAAGACATTAAGGCATAAAGGATTTGAAATTTGAGATTTAATATTTGAAATTGCTTACGCTTACAACTCATCTCAAATTTCAAATCTCAAATTATAAATACAGGTAATAATCCTTTAATAAGTTTATGAAGTCTTGCGTGTATTCATTATCTGCACCCTTGATCGTGATCTCCGAAATATTTTTTTCATTTTTTGTCTCACCAAACAATAGCATGCTTCTAAAATAATTATGCTTCGGTGTTTGTTTTACATTCACCTGCTGCTGTACATGCAAGCCGTTCTCTTCAGCCAATCCGGCCCACTCTTCTGCTCTGTGATAAGGCAATAACACAGCGAAATAACCTTGCGGCAGCAATAGTCTTTTTACTGTAACAATCAGTTCCTGCAAGGACAATTCCGTACTATGCAATGCCAGGTTTCTCTTTTTATCATCGCTCTTCAGATCGCCTTCAAAAAATGGTGGATTGGAAAAGATAAGATCATACTTCTCTGCGTCATACTCCTGTGCGCCTTTATTATGCACGCTTAATCGTTCCCGCCAATTACTAGCATTCATATTTTCTGCAGCCTGTTGCGCAGCCGCTTCATCTATTTCCACCGCATCTATTGTAGCATTCAGTTGCTGTGCTATCATAAGTGATAACAAGCCCGTTCCCGCGCCTATATCCAATGCACGATCTATTTCCCTATTCCGCATCTCCCCTGCCAGCCATGCGCCAAATAAGCACGCATCTGTGCATACCTTCATAGCACAGCGCTCCTGCTGTATGGTAAATTGTTTAAATTGAAAGAAGGAATTAGACATTCGTGAATTGTTTAATTGTTACATGGTTACATTGTTTCGATCGGGTTAGGGTTTTCTATCTTATATCTTCCTTCACTAACGCCGTTATACTTCATCACCGCCCTTATTAAAGCTGCTGCTTTCAAATGTAAAAGCTCCATCCTTTTATTATCATTATCGCACATAAACTAATTCATTGGGATCAAATATCTTTAGATCAAGAGGCTGAAAGATATTCCATATCTCGCTCGTAAGTGTAATAACATCATGCGCTTGCAGATATGGAATATCTAACGGTATTTCTTGACTACATATCAATTCAACAATAAAACAATTTAGCCATTCCCTATATATTTCCGCAGCAATTCATCAAGCCCTTTACCATACATAAAATCGTGTGCCCATCGCTCTATAGTCGCTTCTGATTCTTTCAATATACCGTCTTCATTCATCAGCCTGATCTTCCTTTTTTCCCGCGCAGAGATCTTCCCATCCAGTAAGAACCCTGCAATGATCAACAGTACTACAATTTTACGTTCCTGCCCAGGTATTGTTTCTAATCTTTGTAAATAACTATCATCCAGTAAGTGCTTCTCCTTTATTGTTACATCATACAACTCAAACAGATTTTTCGTCAGCAGGTAATGATTTTCGTGAAAATCCCTTTTGCTGATGGCAATGTATTGCATGGTATCATATAGTAACAATTTGAATGATTCTGTAGGCGGCTGCGCTTTATAAATAGCCTGCGCCATACCCTCTATAAAATTTTGCCCCATAATAATGATCTTAGCCTTATTCAAAATAGAATATGTGGCAAAAGCATCCCAAAAAGCAAAAATAGGAATACCCACAATGTCTTTTAATACGCGCGCAGCATAGCGGCCACATACACGCTCAATAAACAATTTAAATACAAAATTGGATAACGTTGCTTTGAGCATAAACATCAGGTTCCACAACAGTACCACCTTCCTGTTTGCCTGCTGCAAAGGATCTATCCCATATTTCAATATCTGCTTGTTCTTTTTCTCCAGCCCTATATCAATCATCATTTTTTGCCTGTGATCTGCATACTTGTTATCATAGTTCAAAAATCCTGTAGCCACTGCTACCTCATGCGCACACCAGATATTCAGAAGCGTTAGCAAAACCAATTCTATATACACCAGCAGTACACTATATGCCCAGAAGATTAAAGGCAACTCGAACTGTCTCCCCCAAGCCTGCATAATAGTCTTAGGAAATATCCAGGGGAAATAATATTGAGGTATGATCAGCAGGACAACGCCCATAGCGCCATAAAATGCAGAAACCAACAAAGCTACATGCTCCCGCTTTTTTATCGCATTCACTTCCGCATCGTTCAGTATATAAAGCCTATCATCCGTAACCACGCTACGGATAGGTAATGAAGCATAATATAATGAATACAACTTTCGCATATAATTTTAGCTCAGCTTCAAATAATGATTAAATGCCGTTGAATTAAGCCCACAAAAAGACTAAAAGATATTCCATATCTCGCTCAACAGGTTAATGCAATCAGGCTTTTACAGATATGGAAGATCCGGCTGTTTCTTAATTCAACAGCATTGAACAATCATTCAACAATAAGGCAATTTAACCATGTAACAATTAAAAAGGGCCATCAATAATGACAGCCCTTGCTTAACATTTACGTATAGAAACAATGTTTATTTCTCTGATAGCAAGCTGGCGAGTGTAAACTCTTTATTCAGCCTTGCAATGTTGCTGATGGAGATACCTTTAGGGCAAGTTGCCTCACAAGCACCTGTAGAAGTACATGCACCGAAGCCTTCTTTATCCATCTGGGCAATCATATCTACCACACGCGTTTTACGCTCAGGGCCACCCTGTGGCAACAATGCCAGATGCGTTACCTTCGCGCTTACAAACAGCATAGCAGAGCTGTTTTTACAAGCTGCCACACATGCACCACAACCGATACATGCTGCAGATGCAAATGATTCATCCGCTTTTGCTTTTTCCACAGGCAATGCGTTTGCATCTACTGCGTTACCCGTGTTTACAGAAATGTAACCACCGGCCTGGATGATACGGTCAAATGCAGTACGGTCCACTACTAAGTCTTTGATCACAGGGAAGGCTTTTGCTCTCCAAGGCTCTACTACTACAGTGTCACCATCTTTGAACGCACGCATGTGCAACTGGCACGTCGTATTCTGCTCCCACGGACCATGCGGTTTACCATCTATATACATAGAGCATGCACCACAGATACCTTCACGGCAATCGTGATCGAATGCTATTGGCTCTTTGTTCTCCTGTATTAATCGCTCATTCAGCACATCAAACATTTCCAGGAAAGACATTTCCGAAGAAATATTCTCCACCTTATATGTTTCGAAATTTCCTTTCTTTTGACTATCCTCCTGGCGCCATACTTTCAGCGTCAGGTTCATGTTATAGTGTTCCATTCGTTAAATTGTTAAATGGTTACATTGTTTAATGGTCTGTTATACCTTCAGTTTTTGATTAGTGTACATAATCAATGAATTGATCGCTTTGGGTAAGCGTTGCAATTCGTTGTATATATACTGGTACTCTTCCTCCGAAAGCAATCTTCTTACTTTCGATTTTTGATTCCAATCCAAACATTCAGTCAAAGAACCTTTGCTATAATAAAAAAACTTAATCTTATCCTTCTTGCCATACCGCCCAAAGCCCTCCGCAATATTTGCTGAAATAGAATCTACAGCAGTCACAAATTGTTCTCCAACTGTACGCTTTGCAAAACATTCCATTTCTCAATAACATCCCACACATAATTACTCAAATGAAAAGCGATCTTATATGCTTCAATGTCATTTAACTTCAAATATCTTTTGGGTTCCATAGGGTTATCAGGTATAGCAATAAAAAATCAAAACCGTACGCTATTACAAAACGCTCATTGTTGCATCAGTCATAACAATTAAACCATACAACAATAAAACTATTATTTATAATTCCTCTGCGTCGGCTTAATCACCTCATAATTCAGCACCTCTTTATGCAATTCCCACTCGTGCTCCGCTTTATATTGCCAAGCAGCTACATACATGTAGTTTGCATCGTCACGTTGCGCTTCACCATCCGGCGTTTGATATTCACCACGGAAGTGGCCACCACAGCTTTCGTTTCTGTTAAGTGCGTCTATACACATCAACTCACCTAATTCTATAAAGTCAGCCACGCGGCCTGCTTTATCTAATTCAGGGTTAAACTCACTAATGCTACCCGGTATTTTTACGTCGCTCCAGAATTCTTTTTTCAGTTGGCGGATCTCTTCGATCGCCTCTGTCAGGCCTTCCGCAGTACGCTCCATACCACATTTCTCCCACATAATCTTACCCAGGCGTTTGTGCAGGCTCTCCACCGTTTGCTTACCCTTGATGTTCATCAGGTGATTAATGCGGTCACTCACCTCTTTCTCTGCCTGTACAAATGCTTCGTGATCTGTAGAAACCGGTTTGTTATAGATCTCGTCAGCCAGGAAGTTACCAATAGTATAAGGTATTACGAAGTAGCCATCAGCCAGGCCCTGCATCAGTGCAGATGCACCTAAGCGGTTAGCACCGTGGTCGCTGAAGTTAGCTTCGCCCAGGCAATACAAGCCCGGTACTGTTGTCTGCAATTCGTAGTCAACCCACAAGCCACCCATTGTATAGTGTACCGCAGGGTAAATACGCATTGGCATTTCGTATGGATTCTCACCTGTGATCTTGTCATACATATCAAACAGGTTACCATATTTCTCTTTCACCACATCCAAACCATGCTGACGGATCACCGCAGCAGATGGATTGTCTATACCTTGCTTACCACACTCGATCTTACCATAACGGATTACCGCTTCAGCAAAGTCAAGATAAACTGCTTGCTTAGAAGTACCCACACCATAGCCCGCATCGCATCTTTCCTTCGCAGCACGGGACGCAACGTCACGCGGCACCAGGTTACCAAACGCAGGGTATCTTCTTTCCAGATAATAATCTCTTTCCTCTTCAGGTATATCAGCCGCTTTGCGGTTGTCGTCTTTTTTCTTAGGCACCCATATACGTCCATCGTTACGCAGCGACTCAGACATCAGCGTCAGCTTAGACTGGTGGTCGCCAGATACCGGGATACATGTCGGGTGAATTTGTGTATAGCAAGGGTTACCGAAGTAAGCACCTTTCTTATGCGCCTTCCATGCAGCAGTTACGTTACTGCCCATAGCGTTTGTAGAAAGATAAAATACGTTACCATATCCGCCGCTGCACAGCAATACTGCGTGGCCGAAATGTCTTTCCAGTTCACCGGTAACGAGGTCACGTGCAATAATGCCGCGCGTTTTACCATCTATTACTACTACTTCCAGCATTTCGTGGCGGGAATACATTGTTACATTACCCAGTGCTATCTGGCGTTCCAGCGCCTGGTAAGCACCTATCAGCAACTGCTGGCCCGTCTGGCCTGCAGCATAGAAAGTTCTTTGTACCTGTGTACCACCAAAAGAGCGGTTACTCAGCAATCCACCATACTCACGGGCAAAAGGTACACCCTGTGCCACGCACTGGTCTATGATGTTCGCACTTACTTCCGCAAGGCGATGCACGTTGGACTCACGCGCGCGGTAGTCACCACCTTTAATTGTATCATAAAACAAACGGAAAACAGAGTCACCATCATTCTGATAGTTCTTTGCTGCGTTAATACCACCCTGTGCAGCAATAGAGTGCGCACGACGTGGGGAATCCTGGAAGCAAAATGCTTTTACCTTATAACCCAGTTCACCCAGCGCAGCAGCTGCGGATGCACCAGCCAAACCAGTCCCAATTACAATCACTTCCAACTTACGCTTATTGGCAGGATTCACCAGCTTACAATGTCCTTTGTATTCTGTCCATTTCTGGTCTAATGGCCCGGCGGGAATTTTTGCATCTAACATAAACCAATTTTTTTGCGTGAACGGCTGCGGTTTGTTTTAACCTGTATGCCCCTCAATTAGTATTGTTTGTTATCGACTTTTGTTCTTTATTCATCTTCTGTTGCGTCGCACTCTTCAGCACCAGCAACATCATTCATCATCAGTTTGTGTGTTTTGTCAGTTGTGTCCTCTTATTCACGATTCTCGTCCTACGATTCACGACTGATCACTCACAACTCACCTCTAAATCCAGTTAAAATACATGCTGATTGGCATCATAATAAAGCCTAGCGGCACTATGATCGCAAATGCGTAACCTGTAGTAGTTAATAAAGCGCTATACTTTTTATTGTGTACGCCAAGGCTTCTGAATGCACTTTGAAAGCCGTGCGCCAGGTGATATGCAAGAGAAATACAACCGATCGTATAAAGGATCACAACCCATTCTTCACCTTTAGCAAATGTTGCTTTCATCAAAGAAAACAAATCATGTACTACTACGCCGTTTGGCAATGTAGTTTCTGCAACGCCTGTAATACGTGAAGGGATCCAAAAATGTGCAAGGTGTATAACAAGGAATAATAAAATGATAGTACCCAGCAAACCCATGCTGCGGCTGTACCACTTACTACCGCGGTTACCATAGTTTACTGCATAAGCAGTACCTCTTTTGCTGCGGTTAGATGCTACCAGCATCAAACCCTGGATAATATGCAGAATGAAAAACACAAATAAACCGATCTCTAAAATGCGTGGAACCACGTTATCGCCCATAAAGTGAGCCGCCCTGTTAAACATAACACCATTGTCATTTGCCCAAATGCAGGCATTCAGACCAACGTGTACAATCAAAAACAAAATCAGGAAAATGCCTGTTAAACCCATTGTTAATTTCCGGCCTACAGAAGAAGTGAAAACATGTTTCCAGGTCATACGACGAGATTATTTGTGATTAAATTCTCTGCAAATCTAAGGCACGATGTTTAGTTTCTAACAAATTTTTCAAAAATTACTAAAAGATGTGAATTTATGACAATTGGAAACGTTTGCGTTCTTCTCCATAGGCAAAAAACTGATTTTTGTCATGTTTTTGAGAGCCAAAAAGTAAGTGTATATCGTGAATCGTGAGACGGCAATCGTGAATAAAGCCTCCGTGTCCTTTGCGTTATCTCTGTGTTCTCTGCGATATTTTTTCACGCCAAGGCGCCAAGTATCGCAAAGGCCGCAAAGGAGCCGCAGAGAACGCAAAGGACCACAAAGGCTCTAAGACACAAAGCGCCCCCAAGAAATACGCAGTATTTCCACTATGTGTTCTATACCTTCTTGCATGAGTCAAACTCTGCCATCCCAAAAAAGCCCTGCACATTTTCGCTCTTCTCTATGTCCCTATTGTACCTATGTGATAAAAATCCCTAAGTGGTAAAAAACTCCGCTTCCATCCCATTTCAAATCTTATAGCTCAAATTTCAAATTCCTAAAACTTTTTCTATTTTTTTAAAAAAGTATCCATACTTTCATAAAATATTAACCCTTTTTAATGAAAGCCAAACAACAGGCATATCGCACCAAAGTCGTGAAGGAGCTTTATTTTGCTAAAGCACTCTCCTGCGCAGACCTCTGTGTGCAGATAGATAAAAGCCTGCCATTGACCACCACCCTGCTCAACGAGATGATTGCCGATGGCCTCGTTTACGACACCGGCTACGCCCCCTCTACCGGCGGCAGAAGACCACAGGTATATGCCCTGCAGCCAGATATGCAATACGTAATAGCCATTGCTATGGACCAGTTTGTAACACGCATGGCGGTCATCAACATGAAAAACGATTACGTATTTCCCGTAAAGAAATACCAGTTACCACTTGAAGACAATCCCTCTTCATTAGACCAGCTAATCGTTAACCTTACAGCTTTCATAAACGAACTAGGCATCGATCATTCCAAAATAGCCGGCGTAGGCATTGGAATGCCCGGCTTTATAGACGTAACACGCTCCCTCAATTATACATTTCTGCAAACACAGCCCGGAGAAGATATTGCATCACGCATTTCAGCAGCCGTAGGCATGCCCGTGTTTATAGACAACGATTCCAGCCTCGTAGCCCTTGCAGAGAAAAAGTTTGGCCATGTTTCCAATGTCAACAATGGCATGGTCATAAACGTTGGCTGGGGCATCGGTCTCGGTATGATCTTAAATGGCGAATTATTCCGCGGCAATAAAGGTTTTGCCGGAGAACTAAGCCACATTCCTCTTTTTACCAACAACAAATTATGTAAGTGTGGCAAAATAGGTTGCCTTGAGACAGAAACATCTTTATTACTGCTAATAGAAAAAGCCCACGAACAGTTAAAAAGCGGAAGGTCTTCCATCATAGCCATCGAAGACATGACATTGCAAAATCCTGAACACGCTTTTGAAGCGATTAAAACAGCTTTGCAACGCGGCGATAAACTGGCTATCGATCTTTTTTCCGAAGCAGCCTACAACATAGGCAGAAGCATTGCCATACTTATTCATTTATTAAATCCGGAAACGATCATTCTTAGCGGACGCGGTTCGCTTGCCGGGGATATCTGGTATGCACCTATACAGCAAGCCATAAAAGAACATTGTATTCCACGCTTGTCGGATGGCACTACCGTGCATGTATCCGCCCTCGGCTACGATGCAGAAATAATAGGAGCAGCAGCACTTGTGATGGAGAATTATGATCAGCTCACATTCGAATCAAACTAATACGATAAACGCTTATTCATCACTACAAAAACAAACAACACTCATGAGAAAACAATCCGCTGAACAACTGTATTAAATCAACTGCCTGCTGCTAATATGCAGTAAGAACAACTACAGCGGTAAATAACATCAACCAAACATCTCTTGCTACAAAAGTAAAGCAGCACACCGATGCAGGCTAATGCTACTTCTATGCAAGTACAATAAATCCTTTTAAATCAAAATCCGTCTCTTCTGAATGCCCGGCACAGGCAAGTGTAATGTACGCGTCATTATACAATGCTTATGTACCGGAGTGGCTAACTATTGCTAACACCTGAAACCATTTACTAATTCTTTTAAACCAATGCTATGAACAAAATTGCACTATACCTGCTGTGCACAATGCTCTGCCTATGCAACATTGCAGCACGCGCGCAAAGCGCCAGGTCTGTTACGGGTACTATCAAGGATAGTAGCGGCGCAGCACTGGCTGGCGCTACCATCTCTATAAAAAACTATAAAGGCGCAACATCCGCCAACGAATCAGGCTCATTTACTTTACAGCTTCCATCCGGCGCAAAAACGATTATCATATCCTCCATAGGTTACGATACCAAAGAGATAGACGTCAGCAGCCAGTCGCATGTAAGTGTAACCCTTAGCGCATCTGCCAACAGCATGAACGAAGTGGTTGTAACAGGGTTTGGCGTAAAGAAAGACCTTAGAAAAGTTTCCTATTCCGTACAGGAAGTAAAAGGAGAAGACCTCACACGTGCCAACAATGCCAATATTGTAAACGCACTACAAGGTAAAGTAGCAGGCGTAATGATCAACCAGGGCGCAAGCGGGCCACAATCAAGCTCACGCATTCGCATCCGTGGTAACTCATCCATCAGTACGGATGGCCTGCAAAGCACACAACCCCTGTTTGTAATAGACGGCGTATTGATCAAGCCAGGTACTACAGGTACAGACTCATGGGGCGGCGGGCAAGACTATGGCAACATTATGAAAAACCTGAACTCAGATGATTACGAAAGTTTAACTGTGCTGAAAGGTGCACCCGCAACAGCGCTCTATGGTTCCGATGCCCTAAACGGTGTTGTACTTATTACCACAAAAAAAGGAAAAGCACAAAAAGGTTTAGGCATCAGCTTCTCACATACCGAATCATTTGACAAAGCATATAAACTCTACAACCTGCAAAATGATTATGGTGCAGGCATCAGCACACAATGGACAAAAGACGGCAGCGGCAATGATCTTATTGCAGACGGCATACCATCCTCCTACAACCAGGTTTACTCCTTCGGGCCAAAGTTTGACGGGCACATGGTAAAAGACCTCGACGGGCGCATGATTCCGTGGAAGGCCAACAACCCGCTCGACTTCTTTAAAACAGGCAGGTTCAGTAACACAAACGTAGCAGTACAAGGAGGTAACGACCGTACCACATTCCGCTTCTCTTATTCCAACCTGTACAACACAAGTGTATTACCACGTAACAGTTTAAACAGGAACAGCTTCACTCTGCGTGCCACACAAAAGCTATCAGAGTGGTTGAATATGGATGTGAGTGCCAACTATGTTACAAACAAAGTATCTAACCCCGCCTTCCAGGGCAGCGGCACCAACCCCGTGTACCAGTTTATCTATTACAAACCAAGAAGCCTGGACATTGATTATTGGTTACACAACTACCGCGATACGCTTAACGGCGGTATGCGCAGACCATCTTACTCAGTAAACGATCCATATAGTGTTGCAGGTTTTGCCTGGAACATTTATGAGCAGGACAACGTACGTACAGAAAACAACCTGATTGCAAACGTAGACCTGAATGCAAAAGTGACCTCCTGGCTTAGTATGCTGGTAAGGGCCAACATGAATAACTACAATTATAACCAGGAAAATAAACTACTGGGAAATAACGTAGGCTTTACTGGTGGTTCGTACTCCTTTTCACAAACCAGCACCAAGACCACACGCGTGCAGGCTTTGTTAACAGCAACACGCGCACTCAACAGGAACCTGGACCTCTCTGTAAGCGCCGGTGGCGAAACATACAGAGACGCGGGCGGCCTGTATAACCAGACATCTACATCCGGTGGCTTAAAAATTCCCGGCCAGTTCACTATTGGCAATAGTGTAAATGCAGTGACGACAGATGCGAAGAAAATGCCGCAAAAAAGACTGGACGCCATTTACATGTATGGCGACCTTACATGGAAAAACATGCTTACGTTCAACTTCAGCGCACGTAACGACTGGTCTTCTACATTAACCTATGCAGATGGAAGCGGACATTATTCTTTCTTCTATCCAACAGCAGGTTTATCATGGGTCTTCACTGAGTTACCTCAACTGAAAAATTCTGTTTTATCCTATGGTAAACTCAGAACCAGTTTTGGCTTTGCAGGCAGGGACGTTGCTCCTTACATCATCAACCAGACAGGATTCTATTCTAAACTGGAAGACCGCGATGTACCGGGCGGACGCTACCCGGTGTACTCCTTCACTGATACCAAACTGGGCAACAAAGACATTAAACCAGAGCTGGCAAAAGAATTTGAAATAGGCGCAGACCTGCGATTCTTTAAAAACAGGTTGGGCATAGACTTCACCTATTACAAGAAAAAAGTATCCAACCAGGTGCTGAGCCTGCCAGTACCATATACCAGTGGCGTAACAGAACAACTGGTTAACTCAGGAAAACTGCAGAACGAAGGCATTGAAATTTTACTGACAGCAACGCCTATTCAAACAAAAGATTTCAGGTGGAATATGCTCTTCAACTTCTCCAGGAATAAAAACAAAATACTGGAGTTAGCGCCGGGCGTAAATACCAAAGTATTAGAGCTGGCAATGGGTAACGACGTACAGGCTGTTGCCCGTGTAGGCAAAGATTATGGTACTATCGTTACAACGTATGGCTTCGCTTATTATCAAAAAGTAGATGCTGCCGGAAAACCTGTTGCAGATCCTTCCAATGGTAAAAAAGTAATAGGCATGCCCGGTTATGGCGCAAATGATTATACATTCCTCCGTAGCGGACAATATGCAAACTCTGTAAGCCCTGAAAAAGAACTGGGCACCATGATGGAGAAATTTTTACTGAGCTATACCAACACCATCAATTATAAAAACTTCACGTTCGGCTTCCAGCTCGATTCTAAGATCGGTGGTATGATGGCTTCCGCTACACACCAGTACGGCTCTGCAAACGGTAGTTTACAAAACTCCATGTTTGGTCGCGACAAAGAACACGGCGGCCTGGAATATATAGATGACAATGGCGTAAAGCGTGATGACGGCATTATACCTGACGGCGTATTTGCAGACGGCATCACCGTAAATGTAGGCGGACAGACAATTGACCTGGGTGGCATGAGCTGGGCAGATGCAGTGAAGAAAGGTTACAAAAAGCCAAAACCGGCATGGCAGTACTACGAAGACCTTTACCAATGGAGCAGCGGCATACGTGAACTTTCTGTGTTTGAAAACTCCTGGATAGCGCTACGCGAAGTATCGATCGGTTATGCACTACCAGCCAACTGGGCAAAGAAAATAGCAGTAAACAACCTGCGCGTTTCAGTAGTAGGCCGCAACCTTGGCTATCTCTACAAAACAGCGAAAGACGGCATTAATCCTGAAGGCATTTATTCCAACAGGCAGGCAGCCTTCGCAGAGTATGGCGGTTGGCCTTATGTGCGTAGCATTGGTTTTACCATCAGCGCTAATTTCTAATTAAAACATCATTCACAGACCTTCAAAATTTTACGATATGCATTTATTAAAAAAGGGCGTCTACTCACTTTCAACAATAGTAGCATCGTGTGTGCTCCTTGCATCCTGCAAGAAGTCTGCTTTTGTTGAAACCAACACAGACCCCGCTACATTATATACCGTGGCTCCCGAAGACCAGTTCTTTGCAGCCAGCACCGGCTCACAGGATGACTTTGAAGCCTTCTACGACAACTACAGGCGCATAATGCTGTGGACACAAATGACCACACCTGCAAGTGGCAATAAAGGCACATTTACAAACGATGTGAGCAATATGAACACACGCTTCCAGAAAATATTCTATGGAAGGATCGGTCCGCGGCTGACAGACGCGATGAAGCTGATAGAAAAAATGTCTGCACAGGAACAGGCTAAGAGAGTATATGAAAAAGCAGAAGCTGCCGTATTCATCGCCTATTATACATTTTATGTAACAGATGCGAATGGAAGTATGCCATACACGCAAGCGTTCCAGGCAAGATATGGTGGCGCCGTAACGCCCAAGTATGATACACAAGACTCGCTGTTTAGCACACTGGACAAGCAAGTAAAAGACGCCGTTGCTCTATTAAAAACCACGCAAAGCACCACGCAGCTCTCCTACGGTAAGAATGACCAGTTCTTTGGTGGCGACGCAACTAAATGGGCGAAAGCAGGCAATGCCTTACGCCTGAGAATGGCCATGCGATTGCTGAAAAGAGATGCAGCCCGCGCCAAAACCATCATTAACGAAGTGCTGGCAGATCCGGTACAGATGACATCTAATAGCGATGGCTGGGTGTTAATAGCACCATCTACTTTTGCAGACGCTACATCCAACTGGAACATCCAGGACTTCAGGGCGCCAAAACCCGTAGTAGAGTTTATGAAAGCCAAAAGCGATCCTCGGTTACGCCTGTTCTATATGATGAACAAGTACAACCAATACATTGGCAATCCTACTAACCCCGATGAAGCGAAAGACCCGGCCAATGCAAGATTGTATAGCAACGTAGATACGCTGTCCCAAATGCAGATCCGCCTGTTTACGCCAAACTTTAACAATGGAACAGGTACTACATTCTTCCCATTCATTACCTATGCGGACTTGTGCTTTATGCGTGCTGAACTGGCAGCAAGTGGCGTGTCTACCGAGAACGCAGCCAGTTGGTACAATATGGGTGTTACCGCATCTATTCAGTTCTATAATGCTAAAGCAATAGACGCCAAGATAGATAACCTGACGCCTGTAACCCAACCGGAGATAGATGCATACTTGTCTCAGCCCGGTATTCAGTTTAATGCAGCTAAAGCGCTGGACCAGATTGCATCGCAGGCTTATCTTGATTTCCTGAAACAACCGAATGAGGTATGGGCATTGTGGAAACGTACAGGCATGCCAAACAATACTACTTCATTACCATTATCAGCATTAAAGAATAATGGTGCAGATATAAGAATACCGCGAAGAATGGCATTGGATGTATTACCAACATCTGATCTTAACTATGCCAATCAAAAAGCGGCGTTCGATCAAATGGCACAAGACCCGGGATTTGGACAAGGCCCTACAGACGCATTTGGCAGAGTGTGGTGGGATAAGCAGTAGATTGATTTGAAATTTGAGATTGATGATTTGAGATGACTTTTCAAATCTCAGGCTTCATTATAAATTTCAAATTCTCCCTTTGCGTATTCTTTGCGGTCTTTGCGATACTTGGCGGCTTTGCGTGAATCCTACGACTGAAGCCCATTCACGATTGTCGTCTCACGATTCACGATAAAGAAACCTGTTTTGTATATTTAAGAGGCTGTAAAAATAAATACAGCCTCTTTTTACTAATCGACACTTAACATGAAAAAGCAATTACGATCACTTTTTATATTATCATTTCTCTTCGCCAATGCACAAGCACAGCAAAAGATAAGTGCGGATAGCATCCGAAGTAAAATGCAATGGTTTGCAGATGCCAAACTTGGCATCTTTATCCACTACGGCATTTATGCAGTTAACGGAATAGACGAGAGCTGGAGTTTTTATAATAAAAAGATCAGTTGGCAGGACTACATGAAGCAACTAAATGGGTTTACTGCCAAAAAATATGACCCGACTGCATGGGCTGCGCTCATTAAACAAAGTGGCGCACAATATGCCGTACTCACCACTAAGCACCATGATGGTGTAGCGTTGTGGGATACGAAGGAAAAACATTACGACGTAGTAGACAACACACCAGCAAAGCGCGACCTGGTGCAGCCTTTGTTTGATGCACTGCGTAAACAAAATATCAAATGTGGCGCCTACTTCTCGCTGATCGATTGGAGTTACCCCGACTACCCGGGTTTTACAAAAGACAGCAGCCGCTATACGCTGAAAGATCAGCCGGAACGCTGGAACAAATTCAAAACATTTCTTTTTAACCAACTGAAAGAAGTAAGCACGCGCTACAATCCCGACCTCTATTGGTTTGATGGCGATTGGGAACACAGTACGGAAGAATGGCAAAGCCAACAAATACGTTCCCTCCTATTGGCACGCAATCCCAATACTATTATCAATGGCCGTTTACAGGGCTATGGCGATTACGATACACCTGAGCAAAACTTTCCTGTAACACGCCCGCACTACAACTGGTGGGAACTGTGTATGACGATCAATAATAACTGGGGCTACCAGCCAAAGGATACGAACTGGAAAACGCCTTACGAGGTGATCACTATTTTTACAGATGCAGTATCCAATGGAGGCAATCTGCTATTAGACATCGGGCCAAAAGAAGACGGCACTATTCCACAACAGGAAGTACACGTGCTACAAGAGTTGGGCAAATGGAATGCAAAACATCACGAAGCTATCTTCGGCACATTGGGCGGCATACCACAAGGGCATTTTTACGGACCTACTACATTGTCAAAAGATTCTTCTACATTATATCTTTTCCTTCCGGGCAAAACATCAGGGCAAATTGCGATAAAGGGGTTAGCCAATAAAATTCAAACCATAGAAGTTGTAGGCAACGGCACAAAACTGCAACACAAGATAGTGGGCAAAATATCCTGGAGCCCTGTGCCAGGCATAGTGTATATAACCGTACCGGCAAATGTGCAGGATGAATACGAAACCGTGCTGAAAGTAAAACTGGATGGACCAGTGAAGTTGTATAGCGGACGGGGGGGATTGCAGTAATATCGTGAATCGTGAAGCGGCAATCGTGAAAAATCTCTGTGACAAGAAAGTATTTTCAAGCAAAGGCGCCAGGTATCGCAAAGGAAACGCAGAGATCACAAAGAATTTCTCTGCGTAACTCCCCGCTCTCCCTGTCTCTGCGGTGAATTTTTCCTCTGGCCACAAGGGAGTATATAAAGCAGATAAGTATATAAGGTTTATAAAATAATACATCTTGTGAAATCCGCAGCAATCTTAGAGAATAAAATTCCGCGATTTCTGCGTTTTCTGCGAGATCATCTCAAATCTCAAATTCATTCTATCTTGCCGCTCTTTTTTAACCTGGTGACGAATGAAATTAACCGAAGAGCAAATTGCGATATCACTTTTTTCCGGGAATGTTAAAACAAATGCGATAAAACTAATGGATAAACGGCTAGAACTTTTCTGGAATGAATTATTAGCAGAATGTGAATTGAACAAGAATTTTGAATTTATTTTTAAAATTGAATATTGGGGTATTTTGTGGATGCCCTGGTTTATTTATTTGGATGACAGATCATTAAGCTTTAGTGTTAACGACATTTCTGAAGATGATTTAAACACGTTGATCAGCCTCGGACTTATTGAATTTATAGAGGAAATTCCATCAAACGACACACTTGATATTATTACGAAGAAATATAGAATAAAAAGCAGCTACCATTCAGTTTAATATTATGCCTTTTGAGCAATAAATTTTCAATATTGAGCCTTCTATTCAATGTCATTGAAATAACAACCGTCAGAAATTCCATATCTGTAAAGTCATAATTTTATTTATCTCTTGAGTGAGATATGGAATTTCTTTTTAGCCTTTCTATCTACTATAGGCGCTTCCGTGTTTCTGTGCCTCTGTCGCAAAAAAGAGCTTTCGCGCAAAGAATTTCCCTGCGTAACTCTCTGCCCTCTGCGACTCTGCGGTAAATATCTCAAATTTCCCATCTCAAATCTCAAATTCATTCTATCTTGCCGCTCTTTTTTAACCTGGTGACGAATGAAATTAACTGAAGAGCAAATTGCGATACTCCGTTCCTCCGGGAATATTAAAATAAATGCAGTAGCAGGTTCGGGTAAGACGACAACTGTTATTGAATATGCGAAGTCAAGACCTGCGAATAGCAAAATATTATATCTCGCGTTTAACAAAGCAGTGAAGCTGGATGCTGCAAAAAAATTCGAAGCGGCTGATCTTGGCAATGTAAAAGTGGAAACAGCGCATTCGCTTGCGTATAAGCACATCGTATTTAAACACAACTATAAGGTAAGGGCACAAGGCTATAAAACAAATGAGATTGCTGAGATCTTACAAATACAAGGCAATGGCGAAAAACATACGGAGTTTATTGTAGCCAATCATATCAATAAATTCATTGCGTACTTCTGCAACAGCGACAAACAAAAAGCGCAGGACCTGGATTATCTCGCCACCATTACAGACAAGCAGGCCAAACAATTTGTCAGCTCTTTTTATCCATACATTGTGAAGCAGGCACGTTTGTTCCTCGGCAAAATGGATAAAGGCGAGATTGAGATCACGCACGACTTTTACCTGAAAAAATTCCAGGTAGCTAATCCGCAGTTAGGCTACGATTATATTTTGTTTGATGAAGGACAGGACGCTTCCCCAGCCATGCTGGATATTTTTCTAAAGCAAAAAGCAATCAAAGTAATTGTAGGCGATACCCACCAGCAGATCTATGGCTGGCGCTATGCAGTGAACTCGCTGAAGAAAGCAGATTTTACAACTTATCATCTTTCCACCAGCTTTCGCTTTAGCCAGGAGATTGCCAACCTGGCAATGGAAACGCTGCTACTAAAAGAACACACGAATGATTATACCGAGTTAAAGATCAAAGGCAACGGCAATACCAAAGTGAATAAAACAAAAGCCATATTGGCCCGTACCAATCTTGGCTTACTGTTGAAAGCGATCGAGTATATCACGGACAAAAAATACATCAAGAAGATCTATTTCGAAGGCAACATCAATTCATACACGTATGCAGATGATGGCACTTCTTTATATGATGTACTCAACCTGTACAACGGCAAGCGTGGCGCTATCCGTGATAACCTGATCAAGGAAATGCGCACGATCGAAGACCTGGAAGAGTACATTGAAAAAACGGAAGATGCGCAACTCGGCATGATGCTGAAAATTGTAGAGGAATATGGTTCTGAAATACCGGCACTCATCAAATCGATTAAAGACAAAAATGTAGCGGACGCGGATAAGGACAAAGCTGAAATGATCTTTTCAACCGTACATCGCTGCAAAGGTATGGAGTATGATTCTGTGGAACTGGTGAATGATTTTATTACCGAGGCAAAACTAAAAAGAGCTATTGCTGAAAACAGGAGTACAGGTACAGACGACATGTCAAGGCTAAACGAGGAAATAAACTTATTGTATGTTGCTATCACACGTACAAAAAACAGCCTGCACATTCCTGAAACACTGATGCCGGCTAACTTCCCGGCAACAGCCAAAATACATTTGCTATCTACTGCTACACCGGAGCTACCGGCAAAAACAACTAAAACATATACACGTCCTGCTCCAGGTAAAAAAGAAACGACCAAAGAAAAGGCTTCGTCTTTTGCGATCGTTCGCAGCAAGAATACAGATGCTTACAAACCCTGGACTGCAGCACTGGATAAAGAACTGCTGAACATGTACCAGCAGGGGAAAGATCCAAAGGATATGCAAAAGCACTTCGGCAGAACTCGCGGGGCTATCTCTTTGCGATTGAAGAAGCTACTCGGAGAGGATTAAACACGTAGTTTTTACCACATAGGGACATAGGAAGACAAAGGGCACATAGAATTTATTGGCGTTCGCTTTGTGTCTTTGCGTCTTTGTGGCCCACCTTTGCATTACTTGCGCGGCTTTGCGTGAAAAATAGCGTAAAGAACACAGAAGCTTCATTCGCAATTCACGATCTTCGCTTTATAAACTTTATCTACATTCTAACCTTATAGACCATTACACATGTCAGCATATCCAACCGAGATCAACGAAATACATAAGACTTTAGAAAGCCTGAAAGGCATAGAAAATGTAAGTAGCGGTGTGGGCAACCTGGGCTATGTAACGCAGGAAGACCTCACTTCACCGGAATATGCACACTTGCCTATCGCAACATTGCGAAGGACAAATGGCGGGTTGCCGGGAGAAGTGATGATCCAATTTGAATTTTCCATAGACCGTACAAATGAAAGCCTGCTTTCACTGGAGTTTCTTGCATGGTTCGTAAGAGATCAGTCGAGAGGCGGGAACAAAATTCAGCTACGCCCTTTTGCGTTACCACCTCAAACACCTGCAGGCGTACAACTGGGCAGCACTTTAAAATTTCACATAGATTATTTCTTTGACAACATTCGCGATAGCTTACAACCTGTCCTAGAGCAAGTAGCTTCCTTAAACAAAGCATTGCAATTGTTTATCAATCTCTACAAGGTAGGAACGAAAGAGGAATAATTATTGCATTGCAGTAATGCAGCAAGTCATTCATTAAATACACCATGAAAAAACAGCTAACCGTTATACTTTTCACCACATGTGTTCTTAGCCTTGCCCTAACGTTGCTCGCTATTTTTGTGATACTTAGCAACCGGCCTGTAAGTGCAAGTATGCAACGTTGCGATATGTCCGGTATTTTTTACGGAGTAGGCATATTTACAGTATTGGGCATGTCTGTTGCATCCACAACTATGTATTTCAATCTTTTCCAAAGCATTAAAGTCAACGTCCTTTATTCCCTCCTGTCGTTTTTACTGTTACCCTTGCTGGTCGCTATCACACTGATCATTACTATCGGAGACTTTAAATACAGTTGGCGGGAAGACATGGCACTTGTGCTCCCGTTTTTGGCAATCCAGTTTATACAGTTTGTGCGCTTCAGGCAAAAAACCCAACAAATACAAAGCTGAATACGTTATGAGGGTGTTGAGGCAGCAATAAAAGAATGTTTTCCGGCGTTACTCCTCAAACCTAATATTAATCTATGTCTAAGTTTGTCGTTCACAAAAAGGGATTCTTTTACACGGACGAGGCATTTGAAGCTGCGGATAGTGTAAAAGGTAGCATCACAGGCATATTCACCCGCCTGGATGAAGCGCAACAGGAGAAAACAAAACAGGATATTTTATCCATACAAAACCTGGCAGGCTCCAATGTTATCGATTTCTTTTTTTACAACGAAAACTACCACAGCATTGTCAACCAGCTAAAAGCTTATTACAAAAGCGAGTTTAGCATGGCTATAGAAGATGATGAATATTTTGAATTTCCGGCAACGATCAGCGAAGCACAGGCTGCACATTTCCTCACAATACTGCAAACTTCTTTTCACGACATTATAGAATATCCTGATGAGACCATACTCAACCCCGAAGATTACAACAAGTTAGAAGAACAGGATCTAGGAGAGTTTTAATTATGAATGCGGTTATTCATGCACAAATATCTGTGAGAAAAAGAGGTGGTACTATAGAAGACTATCTTCCTGTCCATGAGTTTATGGACTGTACGAAAGAACTTTGTAGTGACAACAGGCATCGCATATTGCATACTATGTGGGGTATCAAACGCGTTATTATACCCATTTTCGGTCATACAATCATTAATAGTGTAGGAAAAATAGTGAATGTAAAAGATCTGTGCGAACAGGACCATATACTACCGGATTATCAAAACAGGTTTATTCCTACGCTTGCAGATTTTGTAACAGAAATAGATAAAACGGCGTGTGCAAAATTTGATTTTAAAAAGATTGCAACAAGTTACGCTGCTGACCCGGTTGTGCATGAGTTAATGTTGTCCCCGCTAGCCAATACCGGCATGCAGGCAGCATTATTGATCACGCATAATTCATGGTTTATCAATACCATTTTGCCCAAACTATTTAACCGGAAGATGGAGATCAGGGATTTCGATATTACGCCTGCCGATCTTTTTAATAACATGCAGTTTCAACTCTGGATGGACAATGGCAACTCCTACCCTGCCAGTTGCCGGTTAACAGCAAACAGGATCATTCATTAGTTTATCATAAAAAACCTGCCGCGCTCTGTGGAGACCGGCAGGTTCTGCTTATACATTATTGCAAAAAATCCTTTACGGATTTGTAGACCACATTCCTGCTTCTTTAATAAAGATGCGGCGGTTTAGCTTCAATTGAGATACAATTATTTCCGCTATATCTTCCGGCTGCATTACCTTATCCGGGTTACCATCAGTCAGGTTCAACGATTTTGCCATATCTGTAGCTACAGTACTTGGTGTAAGCGCCGTTACACGAATGTTGTGCTTGCGCACTTCATGCATCAGGGATTCCGTCATACCCATCACCGCAAACTTTGAAGCGCTGTAAGCACTCGTTACGGCTGCGCCGCGTAATCCTGCTGTGGAAGAAATATTAATAATATCGCCCGTTTTTCTTTCTATCATAGACGGCAGTACAGCCCTTGTAACGTAGTATGTTCCAAACAGGTTCACCTTCACTATATTTTCCCAGTCTTCTGGTGATAGGTCCATAAACCCGCCAAACTTGCCCACACCTGCATTATTGATCAGGATGTCGATCTTACCCAGCTCCTGCTGTATTTGTGCTACAGCTTTTTCCACACTTTCCCTGTCTGCAACATCTGCTGTTGCAATCGCCACCTGCACGCCTGTGTTGCTCACCAAAGCCTGTAATGCCTCCAGGTCTGCCGCCGTTCTTGCTACCAGCCCCAAATGCACACCTTCATTAGCCAGTGCTATAGCTGCGCTTTTACCTATGCCCTTACCGGCACCGGTGATCAATGCCACTTTTCCCTTCAATGATTCCATGATCTGTTTTTTTACAAAAGTAGTGATTGGGGAAATGTTTAATGGTTACATTGTCATATTCCTGGAACGATAGAAAGCTTTCCGCGATAGCAAACTCCCGGTATGGCAACAGTGCAACGATTTAACCATATAACCATTCAACCATCCAACCACATTTTCTTCATTTCCTCAGAATATCTATTAAATTTGGATTATGCTAAAAGGTCTCGCTATTCTCTGGAACAGTTTCCGCATGGCTTTGCAGGAATTAAAAGTAAACAAGCTGCGCACTTTTTTGTCGCTGTTTGGTATTACGATCGGTATTTTCTGCATTATTGGTGTACTGGCTACTATCGGGGGCTTGCAAAACAAGATCCAGACAGACATTAGCACGCTTGGCTCTAACACTATTTATATAGATAAGTGGGATTATAGTGGTGGTGGCCCGGACTACCCATGGTGGAAGTATGTGAACAGGCCGGTTCCAAAGTATGATGAGGTGAAAATGATCAAGGAAAAAAGTTCACTGGCTGAATATGTGTGCTATTTCAACTCATCAACTGCTACCATGCAGTATGAGGACAATCAATTGCAAAACGCCAGCATTTATGGTGTAACAGAAGATTTCAATAAGATACAGACTGTAGATATTGCCTATGGGCGTTACCTGAACGATTTTGAGTTTCAGCGTGGTAATGCGGTGGGTGTACTTGGATATGAAAATGCGGAGCAGCTTTTTGGCAATGCGTCAAAGGCTGTGGGGCAAACAATGTCTTTTAACAAACATACGGTTACCATCATCGGCGTAACAGCCAAGCAAGGCCAGTCCATGATCGGCAATGCGTACGATTATGATCATGCGCTTCTTGTTTCCTACCGTTTTTACGCCAGTATCTACAATGCACAAAATGGCGATCCGTTCATTATGGTGAAGGCTGCGGACCAGGTTCCAAGTGGTGCGCTGGTAGATGAGCTGCGCGGCGCTATGCGCCAGGTAAGAAAGCTGAGCCCTAAAACGGAAGACAACTTTGCACTGAACGATGTAAACATGTTTAGCGAACAGGTGAGCGGCTTCTTTGGCAGTGTGAACATTGGCGGTTGGGTTATTGCTGCATTATCCCTGGTGGTAGGTTTGTTTGGCGTTGCGAACATTATGTTTGTTACAGTACGGGAACGTACCAGCCAGATCGGGCTGAAAAAAGCGATTGGTGCAAAACGGGCTTCTATCCTGTTTGAGTTTTTGCTGGAGAGCGCTTTCCTCTGTATCATCGGAGGCCTGTTTGGGCTGGCAATGGTATGGCTGCTTACATTGGTCCTAAATGGCGTATTGCCGTTCACAATAGTCATCGCGCCTTATATTATTGTGCTTGCATTAAGCCTGTGTATCGGCTTGGGCATGCTGGCGGGCATCATTCCTGCGTTCATGGCGGCCAAAATGAACCCGGTAGAGGCGATAAGAAGTAAATAATTGCTACATGGTTTTATTGTTGAATTGTTGTCTTTTGCACCAGCAATAGTACTACTATCATCTTCCTTGTGTCACTTCCCGATTTGATCCCTCATCGGTATTCCGGTGCAAAGTATAACCGGAACTTGTACTGCTGACTTTCTACTCAGCTTTTTCCGTGTTTCTGTGCCTCAGTGGCAAATACCTTATTTCACGCAAAGGCGCCAGGTATCGCAAAGGGCGCAAAGAATACACAAAGAACGCAAAGATGACTTTTTGACCCTATGACTTTACTCACAACTGACTACGCTCCACTCACAAGTTTTATACTCCGATTACCGTCTCACGATTCACGTTTATCCTCCCCACCCTCTGCGGCTCCGCGGTGGATCTCAAACAGTTGACAATTCAGCAATTTATTACCTTCGTGCTTCGGTTATATAATTTAACGATCAAACAATAAAGCAATTTCTTTTGGCAACTATCCTGGCAATAGAATCTTCCTGTGATGAAACAAGCGCGTCGGTATGTCGCGATGGCGCTATTTTGTCTAACTACATCGCTAACCAGTCTGTGCATGAGAAGTATGGTGGCGTAGTGCCTGAGCTGGCCAGCCGTGCGCACATGCAAAACATTGTACCGGTTGTAGATGTAGCCATAAAACAGGCAGGCATTTCACTTTCCGAAATTGATGCGGTTGCGTTTACACAGGCGCCCGGCCTGATCGGCAGCTTGCTGGTGGGCAGCCAGTTTGCAAAATCGCTGGCGTTAGCGTTAGACAAGCCTTTGATTGCCGTGCATCACATGCAGGCGCATGTATTGGCCAACCTGATACAGCAGCCAGCCCCTGCTTTTCCTTTCTTATGCCTTACCGTAAGTGGCGGACATACGCAGATCGTATTGGCAAAATCTCCGCTGGAGCTGGAGGTAATCGGTGAAAGTATTGATGATGCTGCGGGAGAGGCTTTTGATAAATCAGCCAAACTGTTGGGGCTACCTTACCCGGGTGGGCCTTTGATTGATAAATATGCGAAGGAGGGTAACCCGCTGGCATTCAAATTTGCAGAGCCACAGATTCCAGGATTGAACTTTAGTTTCAGTGGCTTAAAAACGTCTGTGCTATATTTTTTACAGGCGGAAACAAAAAAAGATCCTGACTTTATAGCAAACAATGTAAAGGACCTGTGTGCATCTGTACAACATACAATTGTTTCTATCCTGATAAAGAAGCTGACAAAAGCAGTGAAGGAGACGGGCGTTACACGTGTATGTATAGCCGGGGGCGTAAGCGCAAACAGTGGTTTGCGTAATACGCTGGAGGAAACGGGTAAGAGAAAAGGCTGGCAAACATATATTCCAAAATTTGAATATTGCACAGATAATGCGGCAATGATCGCTATTACAGCTTACTATAAATATTTAGCCGGCGAGTTTGCAGGGCTGGATGTGAGTGCCAGCGCAAGATCGGAATGGTAAGATGGTGAGTTGTCAGTGGTGAATGGTGAAAGCTGTAGGCAACTTGCGCACTAGCAAGCTTCTTCTATTATTAAATATATTCCATATCTGTAAGTTTAGAAGGTCATTCATCTTTTAAGTGAGATATGGAATATCTATCAGAATCGTGAGAGGCAAACAGCCCAACAGGAGACCTATAAGGTTTTGAAAACCTTATAGGTCTAAGCAGAAACTATCTATAGAAAATCAAACAAATTGAAATGCAGCGGTGTTAAATGAATGGCGATAAACCGGTTATCGGGCATCTGGTAACTCGTTAACCGACAACCTGTAACCGACTTTGGCATTTCAATTGCAATTACGACAAAAAAGAAAAACAATATGAAAAAGTACACCTTATTGAGTGCAATCCTATTCACTATTGCTGCTACGGTATTTGTGGCATGTTCCAGCAGCACAAAACTTGCCCGTTCTAATTTCACCGGCAACTGGACTGTAACAGATGTTCAATTTGAAGGCATACCAGCTAATACTAAAATAAAATCACAGGCATTTGATGATGTACCAGCTTCCTGCTTCAAGGGCAGTACGTGGAGCTTGCCAAACAATGGTTATGGCAGTTACACCATTCAGTCTACACAAGATGGGTGTACCACAGGTACGAGGCAAATCATCTGGTCTTATGACCAGATCAACGGTGTGAACTATTTCCAATTTAAAAAACTGGATGGCACTACAAAGGCGAAGAATGTGGCAGAGGGTTACCGTGTAGAGATGAGCAATGTAATGGCTAACAGCTTTACACTTCGCTCCCCGGTTAGCTTTGAAGGACAAACAATCACTATTGTGTATTATTTTTCTAAACAATAGTTGAGATTAATGATAGTAGAGAAGGATGGTTGAATAGCCATCCTTTTTTGTTTGTTGCATTCTATTATAGTTGCGTTGATGAATTATTTAATTGTTGAACCGTTATGCGTAGAGAATAAACGTGAGTCGTGAGACGGTAATCGTGAATGAACAGCGAGAAACCTGACAGGTCTTTAAGACCTGTCAGGTTTTGCTGATACATATTCTAACGTATCGCTGTTCGACATGTTCCGAAGGGCATGGCGAACGCAGATGATGCGGATTTATAATCCGCAGATACAAAGGATATACATCCTTATCATCTATAGTTCAGCATGCGTTACTCTAACATGTCGAACAGCAAACAACAATTCAACAATTGAGCAATTACCCACATTTTCAAATTCTCTCATTTTCAAATTGAATTGCTCCTATATTTGTAATACTAACAATTGTAAGCATGGACGTAACATTCAATCGTAATGAAGACTGGATGAAATTATTGCTGAGCCAGGTAAATGCGCATGTGGAGAAGATAAAACTGGGCGGCGGTAAAAAATCTATAGAGCGGCAACACCAACGTAATAAACTGACACCGCGGGAGCGCATAGCGTACCTGTGTGATAAGAATAAACCTTTTACAGAGCTGGGTTTGTTTGCAGGCTTTGATATGTATAGTGAAGAAGGCGGTTGCCCGGCAGGCGGCACTGTAGCAGGCATAGGCTATGTAAGTGGCCGGCAGTGCATGATTGTGGCAAACGACCAAACGGTGAAGGCTGGCGCATGGTTCCCTATTACGGGCAAGAAGAACCTGCGTATGCAGGAGATAGCGATGGAAAATAAACTGCCCGTTATTTACCTCGTAGATAGTGCAGGCGTATATCTGCCATTGCAGGATGAAATATTTCCTGACAAGGAACACTTTGGGCGCATCTTTCGCAACAATGCGCAGATGAGCGCAATGGGTATTACGCAAATAGCTGCGGTAATGGGTGCTTGTGTAGCGGGTGGCGCATACTTGCCTATTATGAGTGACGAGACTTTGATGGTGGAGGGTAATGGCAGCATTTTTCTGGCTGGCCCTTACTTAGTAAAAGCAGCGATTGGTGAAGATGTAGATGCAGAGACGCTGGGTGGCGCTGTTACACATACGGAGATCAGTGGTATTGCAGATTATAAATTTAAAACGGAAGAGGAATGTCTTGACCGGGTAAAACAGATCGTAAGTAAGATTGGCGAGATGCCTTCGGCTGGCTTTAACCGCGCTACTTCCGTTGCGCCAAAGAAGAAGGAAGAGGAATTGTACGGCATTATGCACGAGGGTAACCTGAAGCCGTATAATATGCTGGATATTATAGAACGTATTGTGGACAATAGCGAGTTTGAACAGTTTAAGGAAGACTATGGCAAAACTATCTTATGTGGTTATGCGCGCATAGATGGATGGGCAGTGGGTATAGTTGCAAACCAACGCCTGACGAGTAAGACGAAGAAGGGTGAGATACAATTGGGCGGTGTGATCTATAATGACAGCGCGGACAAGGCTGCTCGCTTTATCCTGAATTGTAATCAGAAAAAAATACCGCTGCTGTTCCTGCAAGATGTAACGGGCTTTATGGTGGGTAGCCGTAGCGAGCAATCGGGCATAATAAAAGATGGTGCTAAGCTGGTGAATGCGGTTGCAAACTCTGTTGTTCCTAAGATTACGATCATTGTGGGCAATAGCTTTGGCGCCGGTAACTATGCCATGTGCGGCAAGGCGTATGACCCGCGTTTTATATATGCGTGGCCTAGCGCGAAGATTGCGGTGATGGGTGGCGAGCAGGCTGCAAAAACATTGTTGCAAATACAGGTGGCATCATTAAAGGCGGCAGGTAAAGAACCACAGCCGGAGGAAGAAAAGGCGCTGCTAAATGATATTAAAGGACGATACGAGAAGCAAACAACGCCGTACTACGCGGCGGCGCGCTTGTGGGTAGATGAGATTATAGATCCGTTGGCAACACGTCAGGTAGTTTCAGAAGCTATTACCGCAGCCAATAATAATGCAGACATTGCACCACTGAGAAACGGCGTGTTTCAAGTATGATTAGTTTCATAGTTTACAGGTTTCAGCGTTTCAGAAGAATATTGTCAAGAGGCACAAAAACATAGATAGACTTAGCTATGTTTTTGTGCCTCTTTGGCAAAGTGAAACTTGTAAACTATGGAACTATCGAAACTTTTTTATTTTTTGCCGGCTGCGTGTAGCTTATGCGTCCCTTTGTTGTACCGCACTTTTAATATTCTTAATACCGGGAAGATGAGCAGGAATATAAAGCGGGCGATCCATGAGATAGTCGGGATATGAAACAAACAAAGAATAGCGCCAAGGAAGAAGATAAACGCTACCCAAAAGCTACGCTGACGCATATACTTTCTGAAGCGTTTGTCTTCAAAGCCTATAGATAATCCTCTTGAGGGTTTACTTACATAGGAGATAATGAAATAGCTGCTTAACCCAATCAGCCCAAGGTTTATGGAATACCAACCGTATGCAAAATCTACTCCTCCATGCTCGGATACAAGACTTGTGGAAAAAGGTAATACAGCTAGTGTACAGAGTAACAGCATGTTTAGCCAAATGAGTGTGTTGTTGTAACTGGTAATAAATCCAAATACGCGGTGGTGTATTACCCAGAACGTAGCAACAATGGCAAAACTCATCAGGTAGCCAATAAAGTGTGGTATTAACTCTGCGAGCATGTGCTTTAACTGCATAGCTGTTAGCTCCTCTCCTTTTATTTCTGCGGCAGGCACTTTAATTTCTATAACTAACAGTGTAATAGCAATGGCAAATACGGCATCGCTAAACAGGATCATGCGTTCTAACTGAAATTGTTTACGGTCTTCAAAGATATCTTTGTGCGAGTGTGACATAAGCAGGTTTTGTAAAGCGCCTAAGATAGGAAAAAGAGAGAATTAAGCAAATGAAGAAGCAGGAAGCGAAAATAGTTTAATTGTTATATGGTTAAATTGTTGGTTTGCCACAAAGGCACAAAGAATCACTAAAGTTGAGCTGTTAATACGTGCTATTACTCTTAACATTAAAACCTTGGTGTTTCTTACTGTCTTAGTGCCTCCGTGGCATAGCTATGTTTTAGATCAGTTCGCTCTCATAGCCTTCATCTACTAAAAGATTGGAACCATCTGCAGCCTGTGTGGCCAGGTAGTCGCAGCGATTATTGAAGGGATTGTCTGCGTGGCCTTTTACCCATTTGAAGCGTACCTGGTAGTCTTTGGCTATTTTATGGTAACGTGTCCAGAGGTCTTTGTTTTTCTTTCCTCCCTTGAAATCTGTTTTAATCCAGTTGTCCAGCCATTTTTTTTCTACAGAATTGACAATGTACTGGCTGTCTGTAAAAACGGTAAGCGGGATGTGTTTTTTAGTCAATGACTCGAGTGCTACTATTACTGCGAGCAACTCCATCCTGTTGTTTGTTGTAAGCCTGTAGCCTGCTGATAATTCTTTTCGTTTTTCTCCCCACATTAAAACGACTCCGTATCCACCGGGGCCGGGATTACCCCTTGCAGCGCCGTCTGTGTAAATAATTAACTGGTTGCCTTGTTGCGTCATAATTTGTTGCTATCGTAAATAAAATTCTCCTTTCTTATATAATACGGCGTTTCCAGCCATTGTTACCCTGTCGCCTTTAAACTCGCAAAGCAGGTCACCTACACGCGGCGACAATTGTTTTGCGGTAAGTACAGTTTTATCCAGCTTACTGCTCCAGTATGGTATAAGCGACGAGTGTGCTGATCCGGTAACAGGATCTTCCCCTATAACAGAGTTGGGTACAAAAAAGCGTGAGACAAAATCGACTGATTGTCCTTTTGCCGTAACAATAATACCTACCACATCTTTTAATTGATTGAGATAATGGAAGTCGGGCACAATGTTGAGAATGTCCTGTTCGCTTTCATACACCAGGAAATAATCTCTCGACTTTAGTACATGAGCCGGATGAATATTTAATCCTTTAAGCAGGTTGTCCGGCACACCGGTAGCGAGTGGCATACGAGCAGGGAAATTCAACTCTATAAGGCTTCCTTTTCTTGCGACATCCAACACCCCGCTTTTACAGGTAAACTGTATCTTATTCAGGTCTGTTTCCAGTTCGTTGAATATAACATAGGCACTAGCCAGGGTGGCATGCCCGCAAAGATCTATTTCGAACTCAGGCGTAAACCAGCGGATATGGTAATGCCCGTTCTCCTTTACAAAAAAAGCAGTTTCAGACAGGTTATTTTCCATTGCCAGTAACTGCATGGTTGCATCTGGCAGCCATTTGTCCAGCGGGCATACGGCGGCGGGATTACCGCCAAACAACCGGTCGGTAAAAGCATCTACCGCATAAATGGGATACTTTGTCATAACGCAAAAGTAGTGAAATTGTGAGTGGTGAGTGGGCAGTTGTGAGTGATAGATGCGAATTCTCATCCTGGTCTGCTGACCTGGTGAGTACCCACACTTTTTATTACCAGGTTGCATACCTACGGCATGCAAAAGAACGCGATAATATATACTACCAATATCCGATCCCTACGGGATCATAACCCAATTCCATGAAAGTCTTTGTACCTGAAACGCAGATCCCGTAGGGCAATGCTGTTAAGCTTAGAGTGGGCCACTTTCAAAAGACATATTTTACTATTATAGATACACTTGAAAAGTGGCCCACTCTGGCGTATATGTTTTCCAAGTTCCCTTAACTTAATGACATTGCCCGGTAGGTATCTGATATTGGTAGCTTCACAAATACACAGGCTTCAGCATGCCGTAGGTATGCGACCTATTCTCCTGAGACCTGTTTTTAAAAAGCGTAATAATTGTTGTGTTTGTGATCTCAAGAGAGCCGGAGGCTCGGTAGAATGGTAGCCATCAATAATTATAAGAAAAGAGCCGCAGAGCGGCGACAGATTTTATGAAGGTAGCAGGCAAGATTCTGTCAATACATTCGTCGGAGACGAACATCCAGCGCATCCCAGTCAGAAGACTGGGATGAGTTGTGCGTTTAAAACAGTAAGACCTATAAGGTTTTTGAAACCTTATAGGTCTTCGTTGACATTGGTAGCTGGTTCGTGAGGACACAAACCAGGATGATTGACGTTTTCCGATTCACGACTCACATTAACTCACCCACTCGTACAACTTAAATGCTGCCATCCATTTACCGTTGACTTTTTTGTAAATAATAAAAGCGCCATCTCCACAGAGATTGCCACAGGAGTATCCATAGTAAAAGGCGCAATAGTTGTTGTTGCGGAAGAAGATGGGAAATGTAAACAGGTAAAAGCCTTTGCCTATACCATCGTGAAAATAGGACCAGCCTTTGTTTTTGTTATTAAAAATTTCGAGGATGGTTTGCTTCGGCACCATACGGGCGCCTGGCAGCGTTATGTTTTTCCATAATGAATCTGCTTTCTGCGCAGCCAGCTCCGTCAGTATGTAATATTTTTCGTCGTCTGTAAGCACAAGTGAGTCTATGAGACGTGCGCGACCGCCTGACCTGTCCCAGCTTTTAATGGTATTCTTTGGCAGGTTATTGACCGTTTTGCTCAGTTCGTTGATGGTGGTACTACCTACGCCTTGCGCATAGAAATATTTTGTTTCTTTTCTTTCCTGTGCAAAAAAGGCTGCAACAAATTTTTGGCCTTCTGCGCTTATTTGTGCTTTTGCGGACAGGGATAGGATGAACAAAATAAATGCTATGTATGGTCTCATCTGGAAAGTCTTGTTTATTGTTACAAATCTAAGGCTTATCTCATAATTGACCACAAAGACGCCAAGACAGGAAGGAACACTAAGAATTTTTAACCATACGGCACACAACAGTTACACTAAGATCACAGGAATTGAACAGTTGTTATACGCTGATAATAGCAGATTTTGTATCGCTCTACAGGTACATACTTTTAAAAGAATTGGACTTCCTTTTTGTATGCTTTAGAAATATCTTCTATCAGGGATTGAGACAGTTGTAGTAGTTGAATAGTTGTTCCGCTCTTGCAGAAATGACTTTGGCATACATGCCGAGGGTAAATGTGGTGTACATAGTGCCTCCACCGGTGTAGGCCGGGCTATTCACTACACCAATTAATTTCTTCTCCGCATCGCGGTAGGTGATCCATGCACGTTGTGCTGCAGTTAATGTTTTTTTATCTTCCCCTTTCAGTTGCGCTATCAGTAAATTATAATACTTATTCATCAGCTTGTCATACGATACCGTCAGTTCACTCACAGCCTGGTTAGCTCCTGCTGTGGATGGATCTGTATCCATTTCTTTATCACTCAGCCGCTCTATCTTAAAGGTATCCACGGCATAGGCTATTTCGATTTTCGTTTTATTTTGTTTTGCGAGGCTGTTTTTAAAAGCCTCGGCGTCTTTATCAATCTGTGCTATTAGTTTTTGTTTTACACCGGGTGTTATTTCCTGTGCGGTACAAAACCGGAAAGATAAACAGGCAATTAATAGGAGGAGGATAGGTTTCATAATTAGCATTTATCTGGTGAGGAGGAACGATTTGAAGTTTGCGGCATAGGGTATAAGAAAGGAGTTTGCCTTTGCACATTATGCCTTATTCTTCACACTTTTCTTATACGCGTTTACGACTATTAACAAGCAAATAAAGATTGTGCCAAAGAATGAGGCGTATAAGAAATCTTCACCAGGTTTAAGCCGGGAGATGATCAGTTGCAGAATAGCTGCCATACCTGTAGCCAATGCAGCAAGCGCTATACGCGTTTTCCATACCGGTTTATACTTCCTGGTGACAATCGTAACACATGCAAGCGCAATCAAAAACCATGTAAGCAATGAAATGGCTGTATCCTGTAAGGAGTAAAACATACACCTGTTTTGGTTCAAATATACAGTTTACATGATGGAGGGAAAATAAAAATCCCCGCAATAATGCGGGGATTAACCACTATGTGCTAATTATTTACAGAGCCATCTAGCTTTTCAAAGGATATTGGATCGACTGTTTTTACTGGTTGCGGGTTGAACCTTTCGATTTGCACATGGAAAAGTTTTTTTATTAAAAGCAGGGGTCACATTATTTTTTACATTTCTGTTACCCCTAAAATCAACTTCTACTTAACACCTTTTTCTCTCTTCATAATAACAACTTCTATATTCCAAAGTATTATTATTAACCAAGAAACTATAATACCGAAAATCGTTTGATAAAAATCGCCATTCTTGCCTGTAAAATAATGTTCATAATATAACCCATTCAAGAAGAGTCCTATGATTAAAATACAAACAAGCGCAATCCTTAAATTTCTAATCCTTCTCCCATATCTATTTAAACTATCCAGTTTCCCCATTTAATTAAATTTGCTCTAGCCAAGCGTACTAAAAGTTTTCAAGGGTAAAATGTATTACTTACGAAGTGAGCATTATATATGAACTCTCAATATTGCTAATGACAATTATATTTTTTTCTTACCCAATAGCTGGCCTTAGCAATATACTCTCGAAACCAAAGAGCTGTATTTTTTCTTTCTTTGGTAACATCCCTACTGGACCGTTCGAACTAGGCTGGTTATATACATAATGAAAATAATCATCTACATAAATTCCGTACGTATCAATCGCTACTGAAGCCTGCCCCGGAATAGAAGGATTATAATTAGCTCCACCATAATAAACAGCTTCTGCAACGTTATTTGCATCAAATAAAGACAGGCCCCTTATATTAGTCAGATAATTTATAAGACCAACATTCACCTGATTATAAAACACCATATCTACCTGATAATACTCAAGTGGTATATGAGCATTATAGGAAGAAGGCCCATTTGGAAATGGTGTAAAGACTTCTGTCTCTGTCGGCCCACCGCCCCACCAATTTAAACATTTACCTACTTGATAAATAGTAACAACAGCCGTAATAACTGTCGCAACTCTTTTAAACATAAGCTTCAATGAAGCAATAACAGTTTCTTCGGCAGCCCCGGCAGCAATTGATTTCCAAATATTCTGAGCATCTGTAATTCCAATCAATGCAACAACGGCTGTGAGGAAACAATCTAAAGATGATCCTCCTCCCGAACTACTTGAACCAGACTCTGCTCCAATAATGCCACCGTTTGCTATATAATTTTCCCTTGCCGCCTGAAAAAGACCATAAACAATAACGAGCTCTCTTTCTTCTCCAGACAAATCAATCCCATATGTATTATACGTTTTGGCTTTAATTTGATCAACAGTGTAATTAACAAACGCTGTAAGTTGGGCCTGATCACTATTATTAATTAAGTTTTCAAGTACCACGTCCGTAGCATAACTCTTTATCTTAGTTCCATAATCAGCAGAAACAACTGGTCCGCTTGAATTTGTAGCGCTTTTTATTCTCTTCTGCGTTTCGTATGCCGCTTTCTCAGCATTCTCTTTTCCCGGAATTTTAGTTAACTCATTCTTTGAACAACTAATAAAAAAACAAGTTAGCATAACAGGCAATAACCATTGTTTTAATTTCATACGTATTTTTTTAGTTTAGGATGCAATTAATTTGTTTAAAAATGTCATTAGCAACAGCTAGCATAGGGTTGACAGATAAAAAAGTTATAATGCCTTTGTAGTAATACATCTACTGAAAATCATTAAAGAACACTAAGGTCCATCAATTTCAGCCGGATTAATTAGTAGTCTCAATTTGCCTTTTATAGGATACTTAGAAAAAGAAAATATAAATAGCTCGGATAACTCCGAGCTATTACTTAATTACTGCAAAACAAAGGTCATAGCGGTGGTTGGTGTTTCCACACTGCTCATCTGACCATATACTGTTTTATTCGGATCTGTTGTGTCAATGTAATAATCCAGTTTCACACTATTGTTTCTCAGAAACGCATCTAACTGTGTCATAATGTTGGCAACATAGCCACCTGATGCAGCGCTGTACAATGTAAATTTGTACACGCCACTGTTATCTACTGTGTACTTATAGGTAATAGTCGTTGTCCAGCCACTTGTACCACCATTCTGGCTAGAAAAACCATTAAATGTTACTCTCGTATTCACCAAATCCCATGTGAGTTTGATGTTACCAGAGTTGAACGAGTAGCCACCGGTTGCTGTCGCATTATTCAGGTTATTATGGAAATAATTCAGAATAGTAGCACCGGCAGTAGATGTACCCGGGTAAATAGTTTTGAACGCGCTGTATAAAGTAGAATACTTCACACCCATCAACATATACAATGGCAGAATTGGCGCTGGTGAATTATTAATGATATACTCCTTACCAGTAGATGTATAGATCGCCATGGTAGTAGCATCTTTCCATGCAACTTTTACAAAACGTAATGCTGAGATGTTTACACCACTATCCAATATAGCCATCTGGTCTACTGTCAGCGCAAACTTTGCAGTAGCTGAAGAAATAGCGCCTGATGTAGAAAGTGCTGTCAGGGTTATACGTTTGCCCGCACCGAGATTAGTGGTGAAATTTGGTTCAATAGCAATCTTTGTATTGTCTTCCAGTTGTATGAAGGCATTCTTATTATTTACAAAGAAATTGGCAAAGTTAGTAATAGCTGTTGCATAGGCACCGCTTGTGTACTGGGCTTTCTGTGCAGCCGTTGCTTTAATGAGGCTTAATTTTTGCCTATACCTTTTGCCTAGCATAATAAGACTGTCGCCACTGGTATGGTCGTAAATGAAATCTATATCGCCACCATACCCATTCCTTACACTTCTATCGGGGTCATTCAGCTCGGTAATGTAATTGTATGTATCAAAAGAAAGGCTTGCACCCTGGTCTGCTTTGATACGGTATTGTGATTTGAACGCAGTAGATGCAAATGCAGTAGACCAATCTGAATACATGGTTACATTAGACGCTTCGTCAAAGGTCATATAGAAACCATATCCACCGCCAAAGCTGGTAGGCATAATAGCTACCCAACCGTTAGGTGCCGAAGTCAATGTCTTTTGCACATACTTTATGGAGTCACTCATCCTGTCCTGTGGCAGTTGATCAAACAAGGCTACATAAGAGTCTTTTTTACAACCCACAAAACCGCCGGCCAGTAAGGCCATTAAAGAAAATATGATTAATTTTTTCATATACGTTTATTGAGTTAATGGGCCATAGAAATAATTTGTCGGGGTACCTTTTACATACAACCCTGCTGTTTTGGTAAACATGTTTGCTGGCATATTTGACTGCAACCATTCACCAATAAATGTATTGCTGCTTAAATAGTTGATCATCGGCTGCGCTCCTGTTTGTATTACAGTTGCGTTAGCCCATTCGTTAGTCGTACCACCAGGTGTACCTACAGTAAACTTAATTTCTCCTGTCGAATTAGTAACTGCCATATTAAAGGCGTAAGCAGCTTCAAATACCGACCCTGCAGTATTGCTATAATTAATATATAGATTCATTTGTGTAGCAGATACAAAATTGAGACGAATGAAATTCAGCTTTCTATTAGCATTCCCTACCGCTGCAATGGCTGCAGTAGTTGCATCATACACTGCTTTAAAATCCGGTGAAGAGCCATAGGTGGTGTACATTCCATCACTTAAATTCACTGTAAGCGTTTTATACAGGTTTTTGTTTAACCAGTATGGGAAAGTAACCGCAGGATCTTTTAAGGTATTCTGAATATACAACTGTACTTCTTTCTGCAACGCTCTGAAATCGATACCGAGCGTATTGAAGTAGTTTACTACGTTTGACTCTTTCAGTCGCAATGCAAGCTGACCGGCAGTTGAGGTAGATGTTCTTACCCAATCATCAAACCATGATTGTCCGGACACTAACAATGAGGAGGTAGTTTCTGCGTAATCTTCCACCGGGTTTTGTGAGGCATAGCTTGATACATAGCCATACTTATGTGCAGTATCTACCGGTGTGTTTGTCCAGGCCGCGTTATAAGAAGAGGCTGTGATCTTTTCGAAATCCGGCGGCATGGTGAAGATCTGGTTCAGGATGTGTGTAAACTCGTGGTGAATAACACGCAGCCTCGATGTTACAAAAGATGGCGTGAGGGAGAAGTTATCTACCCCAAAGAGGTTTACCCTTATGCCGCCTGTTGCTGTACCGGCATAGCCAATATTCTGTGAATCGTAAGATGTAGAACCATATAGCACAAACTCTTTAGGCACTGTTTTCTTAATAAATGCTTCACCTGCTATTTTGCGGTAAGGCAGTATGTAACCTTCCAGTACAGTTGTCATCATTGGTTGTACAAACTGCGGATCCGGTGGCGTTACATTTCGGTCGGCCTCATGATAGTAACGATGATAATGATAGATCACGTTAATGTTATACTCATCCAGGAAGGTTGTCTTCAACCATTGGTCCAGGGCGGTATTACTTGCTGTAGTATCCGGGTTTAATGATCTCGGATCAATCGGCGTGAAAGTGTCCTTTTTACAAGCTACAAAGGACAACGCGACGAGTGCAAGTGCAGATGATTTAATTAATATTTTAGATAACATTATTATAGTATTTACTGCTGAATAAATTTATCGTGGGTTCAATGCTATGCCTGCAAGCTGTGCCTGCACAGGTAGCTGGAACAATCTTCTTGGATCGTCCGGCCCTAACTCGATAAAGCTTTCTACCCCTGTAGGGCTATAGATATTTTTACGTACAGTAAGTCCGCGTCTCACGATGTCCATCCAGCGGATACCTTCTTGCAAAAACTCTGCTTTCTTTGCATCCAGGATCGTCCTGACAATACCATCTTTCTGGTCGTCGATAGAATAGAATGCTTTGATCTTAGCAGTCGTTACAGCATCTACAGAAGGGCTATAGTTTTGCAACCTCACACTATAAAAATCATTTACATCTTTTAATGCAAGATCAAATTTCCCTAACTCAGCGTAAGCTTCGGCTCTGTTCATCAATGCCTCATCAACAGTTAATGCAATAAATGGCAGATAAGGAAACCCTGTAGAAGCTGTGGTGTAGAAGAAATACTCTTTCCACTTGTACGTTGTATAGTTTGGTATGCCGTAGTTAATTACTTTGTTCTGTACTACTTTACCGGTTACGTTCGGTTTCAGGTACATATCTACCAGTTTAGCACCATACCCATAACGTGGTGTGGTATAAATACGCTGATAGGTGGAGTAATCGCTACACTGTAACAAAGTAGACTTCATATCTGTCTTCGTAAAATTGATGTTGTACTCAGACAATGACCATGCTTTGATAGTAGTAGAGATGGGACGTAAGTTGTTTACAATATCACCTGAGGGGATCATTGCATTTACATGATCTACCACTTTTTGCCAATCACCTTTGAACAGGTAGAAGCGTGAAGCAAAAGCATGCGCGGCAGCCGGCGTAAAGTGATACTTAGGTACTGAATATGCAGCAGCAGACAACAATTTGATACCTGCTTCGAGGTCATGTTCTATACTGTCGTAAGTAGATTTTACTGTACCCCTGTTATACCCAGCTAACAATACTTTTTCTGGTTTTGTAACATAAGGTATTCCCGGAGAGCTGTTATCGCCACCAGCTTTGTATGGTTTAGCAAAGAAGATTGCCAACAGGTGATGTGCATACGCTCTTGCTACTAATGCTTCGCCTTTATATGGCAGCACTGCTGATCCAAAGTTGTTTGCATCTATTGCTTCTAATGCCTGGTTGGCTGCAGCAATGGCCTGATAACATCCATCCCATAAATTGTCAGAGGAGTTGGTACCACCACCCGGCACATCCTGCCATGTGTAATAAGCTGTCAGCAGGTCGTTTACCGAGCCTACGCTTGGGCCTTTGTCTTCTGCATTATCAGATGCAGTTTCAGCAACAGTCAGGTAATCGTATTGCGGATAAGCAGTACCTACCAGTTGTGCTACTTTTTGTACATTATCTATATCTGTCCTGTTATCAGGATTTTCATCCAGGTATTTGCTACAACTGCCCAGCAAAGTCAAGCATAAAAGCGCTCCACAAGACAGTAAACTATTTTTTGCTTTCTTCATTGTTAAATGTTTTAGAATCCGATTTTAACTGAGAGTGTAACTTGTTTTGACGCAGGAAGTGCCACACCACCTGAGTTATAGAATTCAGGGTCTTGTCCGTTCAGGCGTTTATCTGCTTTAATCGTCCAGATATTGTTTGCCGTAACAGCCAATGATGCGTTAGTCATACCTACCGTTTTCACTACTCTTGTTGGTATTGCATATGACAATGATATATTTGACAACTTGATGTAATCGCCACTTACTACTCGCTCTGTAGAATAGTTGTATAGGTTGTAAGGATATCTTGCATCTACCTGGGCACCGGAAGCGTCTGTTATTTTCGCAGCGTTCACCGGATCAAGAATAGCAGGAATGGATGTTCTTTTTTCATCACCCGGCATGATCCACCTGTTCAACATATCTTTTGTCATTGCCTGCATGTCAGTATAGTTAGAACTGATCACAGGATTCAGCCTCAATACGTTTCCATAGCTGAATTTCAACAAGGCTGATACAGTAAATGCTTTGTAGCGGAATTGGTTATAGAAACCGCCTGTTACAGTTGGGTCAGACGGACCTTCGTATTTCAACTGAAGCAGGTTATCGCTTTGCAGGTTCACGTAGGTTGTTTTAGTTGCGCTGGTGCCAACGAATGTAGGATAACCATAGTAGTGGTCTAAACCTGCAAACTGTACAGAAAAGATAGCACGTTGCGGATATTCCAGCACAGCCCCACCATTGCCAGACACTGCTGTCCAGATAAGCGGCGTTGTTTCCAGATTCGTGATCTTGTTTGTATTGTATGCAAGGTTGAAGCGTGAAGACCAGTCAAAGTCTTTTGACCTGATCACTTTTCCATTCAATGTAAATTCCACGCCGTGTGCGCTCATTTTGCCGTAGTTACCTACTTTGCTTGACTGACCGCCGATACCAGAAGTTAGCAACGAACCGATGAGATCATGTATTTTCCTGTTATAATAGTCAACAGTAAAATTAATCCTGTTATTGAGGAACCCGATGTCTGCACCAATATCCAGGTCTTTAGATTTTTCCCATGTCAACTGGGCATTTTCCAATGCATCTATATAAGTCAAAGTCTCCTGGTCTGTGATGTATGGCCTTCTTGCTATCTGGTTGTAAAAGGTAGCAATAGAGTTGGTTGCAGAGCCGATGTTACCTGTTAAACCATAAGAGCCGCGCAATACTACAGATGAAACGATCTTGTTGCGTCTCCAGAACGATTCGTTACTGATGTTCCAGTTAGCAGCTATGTTCCATGTAGGTAACCAGCGTGCCACTGTGCTTTTGCCCATTTTGTTTGAACCATCATACCTGATTGTTGGCGTAACGGTGTACCTGTTTTTATAAGAGTACGTAAATGTACCCATGTAAGCCAGGAAACGATCTTTTGTTGGCTTCATACCGAAGTATGGTTTGCCTTGCTCAGCAGCTTGTTTAAAGTAACGATAGTATGGTGCTACAAGTCCACCATTTGCAAACTGGTAACCAACACCGTCAAAAAATTCATTCTGCCTGTCAGAGCTTCTTGCTTCCATGGAAGCAAATGCTGTGATAGTATGGTCTTCATTGATCGTTTTATTAAACTCTAAACTCTGCCTGAAGTAAAAAGACTTCAGGTTATTATTTTCTACATTGTAGAAACCACCGTTTGGTAATACTACGAATGGCAGTGAGTTGGGTAAATCCGGATCTTTATATAACAGGTCATTGCTACCTACAGCAGTTGCATCATTCGCAGATCTGTAAGCCGTAGCCCTGTTGGAGTTTTCCAGTATATAAGTCTGGTTTTCTGTTTTTACATAACGGTATGCACCAATGATGCTATACTCTAATGATGGTAATATTTTATACCCGATAGTACCTTGCACTTTCCAATCCACCATGTTCAACTTCATGTAGTTTGAGTTGAGCTCATTCAGGATATTAAATGGTGCAAAGTTCTGGCGATAATATTCAAGATTGCCTTTCTCGTCATACGGCGTCAGCATTCTGCTGGTGTTCAGTACAAAGTTGTATGGGTTAATATCGAAACCTCTTAAGTAACTACCATATACAGGTTCTGATTGTTGGTTTTGTGTACCCGGCGCCTGTTGGTTTCTTACAGAACCGGCAGTTAACAACTCTCCTCTGAATTTGTCACCCATTTTGAAGTTCATACGGAAGTTACCAGTGTAACGTTCTACATTGTTACCAATTGTCTGCCCGTCATCTTTCAGGTAAGAAACAGAAGAATATGTTTGAAATTTTTCTGTACCGGAAGAGATACTGATGGAGTGTTCCTGTATCAGTGAGTTTTTGAAAATGATGTCAAACCAGTCTGTGTTTGCATTTGCATATCTTGACAGGAAATTGAGTTTGCTCTGATCATCATTTCTCAATGCGAAAGTACCTGTAGCAGGATCGTACGTCCTGATCTTATCATACATAGTATAGATAACACCACCATTGCCGCCGCTTAAGACAGCGGGCATCTGGAAGTAACCTTTATTCATCATTTCAGTCAATACGCCCATCTGGTCAGAAGAGCTCATGATGTCAAAGTTTGAATAACTTGGTTTGATATACCTGGAGAAGTTTCCTGTATAGCTCACTGTTGGAGCGCCGCTGGAACTTGCTCTACCTTTTTTAGTTGTTACTACAACTACACCGTTCATGGCGCGTGCACCATACAACGCTGTTGCGGCTGCATCTCTCAGGATAGTGATGTCCTGGATGTCAGCAGGGTTTACGCCTGCGATAGAAGAACCTAACAGGGTGTTCATATCGCCGGTAGTCAATGCTTCGTTAGAGATGTTTACCACATCTTCCACAATGATACCATCGATAACCCAAAGCGGTTTGTTATCACCAGACAAAGAGGTTGCACCACGGATCCTTAATTTAGGTGCTGCACCAAATGTACCAGATACAGTTTGCAAAGACACACCTGCAAACTGGCCCTCCAGCATTTTGGTAACATCTGCCATACCTGCTCTTTCCAGTTCTTTAGAAGAGAGCGTAGAGCTGGAACCTGCAAACAATTTCTTTTGTACAGTCTGGTAGCCAGTTACTACCACTTCGTTCATGTCTTTGCTGGCAGCGTTTCCAAGCTTTACAGTAAGGAAAGCCTGATCGCGATATACGATCTTCTTAGGGTCTTTGCCTATATATGTAATTTGTAAGCTATCGCCTGGCATTACATCTACAGTAAACTCACCGTTGGCATTGGTAGACGTACCGCGTTTGGTATGCAGGATCATAACAGAGGCAGAAGAAATCGGTGTGGCTTCTTCTTCGCTTAATACTCTACCACTCAACTTTTTTGTCTTGATCGTATCTGCGTAAGCTTCATACTTAACGCCTGTAAGAACAATGGTAGCAGTTGTTTTTTCCTTCTCTTTTTCTTTCGCAGAGAAGATCACAATGTAATTTTCTGTAATGTTGAAGTCGAGGCTTTTCCCTTTAAGGATGCTCTTAAGCGCTTTATCTACTTCCATGGAAGTAAACTGAACACTTACTTTCTCTTTGTCGTCCAGTACATCATTGTTGTAGAAGATGTACAGCTTTGTTTGTTTTTGAATTTCGGCAAAGACCGTTGCAATCGTTACGTTCTTTGCACTAATGGAAACTTTCGCTTCCTGCCCGGCCCGGGCGTAAGAATCTACAGCGGAAAAAGTCGCTAATGCGCTTAGCGTGCCGATCAACACATACCTTCTACATTTTAAATAGAAGGCCTGTGAGACTTGTAGCAAATCTCTCATAAGCAGTTGTTTTAAAGTTGTTCCGAATTACAGAGTATGAATTCAAAAAAAAGGGTGAAAGAATTTATTGTTATTTTTTAATTTTTTTTAACACGCAAAAAATGGCAATACGAAATCTGCACCCTTATGAAAAAGGATGTTCACCTATGGCCATAGCGGTGCCCTGACAATATTTGACTATTGAACACAGGTGCTCAAATGCATACCAGCTACTACTATCAGAATAGCACGTTGCTGCCTGAGTAGTTAAATGGAATGCCTGAGGAAATGGATATGTTATTTAAGAATAGAGTAAGCGGTTTATTTTTCTCCAGCACACCGGTAAAGCGTTTATTGCCATGCCCTTCTTTAAAGGTCACTTGCACATTGTACCAGCGCTCCACCACACCACGTATATCTTCTAACGGACAGTTATTAAAATAGTAGAGGCCACGCATCCAGCCCAGCGTTACAATTTCATTGAATGGCTCTACGTATGATTTATTCGATTTATCTGTAACAAATGCCTGCCCTGGCTGTAACAAAATATCTTCTCCAACCTGCGGATGTAAATGGATGCTACCATTTACAAGTGAGGTGGCCATGGCTTCTCCCGGATAATTTTTCACATTAAACTCCGTACCAAGCACCTGTACATCACCTTGCAGTGTTTCTACTATAAAGGGGTGGGCTGCATCATGTGCTACTTTGAAGTAGGCTTCCCCTTTTATTTTTACCCTGCGGGTATTACCGCTAAATGCAAGCGGGAACTGCAGTTCTGTAGCAGCATTCAGCCATACTTCCGTACCATCAGCCAATTGCAAATGGTAATCTTTTCCATGTGGTATAGCTAATGTATTAAATGCGTTTACATCTATCTGCTCTTTCTGCGCATCTGCCAGCACTGCGCCATTACTTAGCTGCACAGCGCTATGTCCTTTCTGTACGGTAAGGTCATGTTTGGAAGATTGCAGGCGAATGACCTTTCCATTTGCCAGCGATAGTTCTATGTATTCGGGTTTATGGCTATTGCCAGCCCCAAACCAAAGTTTGTAAGAGAGGATGCCGATACCTGCCAGTAGTATTACGGATGCCGCCATAACCCAGCGGTTGAAGAAAAACACCCGGGCTTTTTGTTCCGGTTGCACCTGCGCTTTAATATTTTCCCATGCTTTTTCTGTATCTATTTTATCTGCAAGCTGACCGGCATTGTATAAACGATGGGCTGCACTCATTTCACTCCACATCTGTTTCACATCATCCCTTTTTTGGATAATGGATTCTAACTCAGCGTTTTCTTCGGGTAGGATGTCCCCCGCGAGGCGTCGATAAATTAGTTGTTCAATATGATCGCTATCGAAGTTCATGTGGATGCTCATATATATGAGGCTGTTTTTATTAAAAAGGGTGAAAAGGTTGTCAACTTTTTTATCTCATCACACACCATCGTTATTGATAGTCAATGCCTCGCGCAAGCGGCCCATAGCTATTCGTACCTGTGTTTTGACCGTGTTTACAGATACATTGGCAAGGTCTGCCGCCTCTTTGTATTTTCTTTTTTCCAGGTGTACCATCCGGAATATTTCCCGGCACTGCTGTGGCAGCGCTTCTATAGCAGCATTCATGCGGGTATAGACCTGTTGCATTTGCTCAGGGTCTTCCGTACTCACCACCGATTCCAGTGAGGCGTAATCATCCAGCATGTCTTTCTCTTTCTGCTGCTTTTTCAGGTAAAGCAGGCACTCATTTCGCACAGACCTGCCAAGATAGGCACTCAGTGACGTTTCTATATTTGAAAACTTATTATTCTTCCATAGATAAACGAAAACATTCTGCACAATATCCTGTGCATCGTCAGAATTATTTACAAGAAAGGTAGCCTGGAGACATAAAGACTTGTAGTACTTATCGAACAAAGCCCTGTAGCCATCGAAATGATGTTCTTGCAGTAGTTCTAGTATGGTATTGTCATCTATTATACTCATGCGCCGTCAGGGAGAACAGATCGAACCCAAATTAAAGGACAAAAGGGAGAATAAAAAAAAGAATATCGCAGGGCGCAATAACGTAGTATAATGATTTTTAATAGATCAGGAAACAATCGATTGTTATGCAGTATGACAGGGTGTATTTTTAAAACTGCCTTCACCATGATCCCCCAACCACGGTGAAAGCGCCAAAGTTCACTTACTAACCGGCGGCTTATCTAAGGCAGTAATTATTTCAAATAACATGTTGTTATTTCCGGAATAGTGAAATATGAGCGCGCTAAGCAACTAATTTTCACCAGGCGGATATGTCTATATCGTAAAAGCAGTTAGTCAGGGTTTACGTTATTACAAAAATAACGGGACGGCCTATCCCTACAAATACCAATAAATAAGTATTTCTTGTAATACTAGTACCTGTTTCCGGCCTTATCTATATAGTAATCTTTGCCATCCATCACAATACTGGCAAGCCCGTTTTCAAATGGTTCCGCCCAATCATACCTGGTCGGGATGACCATTTTACCAGTTTTATCAATAAAGCCCCACTTCGCATTTTGCTTGATGGCGGCAACACCGTCGCTAAAGCTGGTTACATCCTCATACAAGGCTGGTATTACTAACGCACCTTCTGTATTGATGTAGCCATATTTGCCATTTAGCTTAACAAATGCCAGGCCTTCCCGGAACTGTACGCAATCATCAAACTTTAATGGGATCACCACTTTCCCGGTTTGGTCTATAAAACCGTATTTGTTGTTTGCAACCACCCAGGCTTTTCCATTTTCCCATACGCCTATGTTGTCGTAAATAACCGGCACTACTTCTTTCCCCGTTTTATCCAGGTAACCCTGCTTGCCATCTTTCTTTGCCCACACCATTCCATTTTTAAATGCACCCAGTTTATCATACACCACAGGTATTACTTCTCTCCCGGTTTTGTCTATATAGCCATATTTGTTGTCACGTTTTACCCATGCAAGATCTACTCCTTCTTCAAAATTGTCCCCGTCATCATACTTTAGTTTTACCACTTCTGACCCATTCATATCTACATAGCCATATTTATTATTCAGCGCAACCATCGACATATTATTGGCCGGGAAAAACACACGGTCATAATTTACAGGTATTACAATGCGGCCTGTTTTATCTACCAGTCCCCATTTAGTTCCTGATTTCACACCGGCAAACCCTTTCTTTATACTGGACAGATCATCGAATAGCGGTGTCAGGATCTCTTTCCCGGTTTTATCAACAAAACCATATTTTTCGTTCACTTTCACCCATGCCACTCCATCTTTGAATATGCTGCCTTTATCATACTTATGCGGTATTACGAGTGTATTTGCCCGATTGACATAACCAATTTTTCCATTGCTTTTTACAGATAGCATGCCTTCACTCCAGTACCCCATATCCTCATACTTAAATGAGATTACTGTCTTGCCGGTTTTGTCTATGCATCCATATTTTCCGTCTAGTTTTACAATAGCCAACCCATCTATAAATTCATCTCCTTTGCTATACTTAGCTGGTATTATCAGCCTGCCACCTTTGTCTATGTAACCATATTTTTCATCCAGCTCTATTTGAGCCAATCCATCTTTATATGGGCCAACGTTGTCATAGATTAAAGGAACTATTTCGTTGGATTTTTCATCAATAAACCCCCATTTGCCATTCTGAGCTACGGCAACTATGGGCTCATCTGTATATTTAATATCGTCATATCTCTTTGCTGGTATATACGCGCCTTTTTCTTTGGCCACCTTTTCTACCATTGCCACAAGGTCACTTTGCCCGGCTTCAATGACTTTCCCGTTTTTATCATTTATGCTAGGCGCAATTTTAAAGGCAACAAAACCCGTAACCGAATCTCTCTTATACTTTTTTTCACCTACAAGAAGTTGAGCCGTTTCTCCCTCCTTGCATTTTGTAAAGGTGTAAGCATTGCCATAAGTAATGATGGCCGTAACGCCGTTTTTATTATGCAAAGAGGCCCACTTTATATCTGACCATTTAATAGCGTATCGTATCTTATTTTTCTGGTCGTCAGCCTTTAGCAGGTCCGCTACCAGGTAATCATCCGTTAGTACAAATGAGCTTGCGGCATATCCATCTGTATGCTCCGCCCATTTGGCCAGGGTATATCGTAATTGTTGCAGGCTGTTTTGCGCCCCGGCAGTGGTAAGTAAAAAGGTACTAAGCAGTAAGGTTAAAATGGTTTTCATATCTCTTCCGAGGGTTTTGTGTGGCAAAAATACCTGTACAAAATACACAAAAAAATACCTACCAGTGGGTATTCTTTGTCTATGAATGAGGGTATTTTCAAAAATCCGGTAGTTTCGCAACCAGACAACGAAACTGCCCTCATGCCCATCAAATATATCCGCATCCTGATAATGGCTTTTTGGCTCTGTAGCATGGCTTGCAATACAGCACCGGGCGAGCAGCCTGTATCACTACTCCCACCTCCAGAATCCAAGCCGAATACCGCAATACCAACAACAGAAAAATGGAAAGCGATTGGCAACATCTGGACAACGGGTGAGCTAATTTTAAACCCTGGCGGTACATTTTCTTATTATACCCGTACCTGCCTTGGCCATTTTTACACAGAGGGAAATTGGTACAGGTTTAACAACGTGGTAGAAGTAAAGAGTTTTGAACGTTATAAAGACTCTTCCACAGTAATGAATATACTCGCACCTCATATAAATGATACACTGAAACCATATATCGGCAATGTAAGTTTTAGATTGCAGGCTGACTCTCTCGTGTATGTAGCAGGTGATAGCATACTGAAGGGTCAAACGTTTCAGAAAATACCGGAGGCAGGTTATTAGTTTTCTTAAATACTTAGCTTCGCAATAAAATAGCAAGCGTGTTACCTGAAGAATTAATTTTATTGCAAGAGCAATTCTATGAGGACGATATTATTTTTCTTACTACAAAAGCAGCACATATAGCAGAGCATTTCTCTATTGACTTTTCTATCATGCTGCAAAACGATGAAGGCTCTACTTCACAGGACTGGAATATTGCAATAAGCGGCTATCAGAAATGTCATTTTACTTTTGAACCGGCATACGAATTGAAGCTTGCGTACGAGCATCCACTTTTATGGGAATTTACCAATGCACAAGCGGAGCTTTATTATTCAGGCAAGGTCACAGATGCATCTGCCTTATTATACGACCTATATTGTGTGCATAGGTCTTTATTCAATAGTAATGTACCTTTTCCCTTTGCAGAAAAGACAGACAAGTTGTTCCTGTTTAGTAGCGGCTTATTCACTACAGGCCCTAAACAATTGCTGGAGCATTATGGGGCGATCTTACAAAAGCATGGCCTTGACTATTCTATAAGGATAGATCCGGCTTCTGTGGGCAATCCATCTCTCTTTGGCTCAAATGAACTGAGCGTTTTACTATTGGGGGATTCATTTATTGTGGGGGAGCAATTTAAATTCAAAAGACTGGATTAACGGGCGTGGCCGTCTCTATGGCTATGGCTTGACAATAAAAGGGCCCGGATAGACATCCGGGCCCTACATTTTTTTAAACCTTAGTGCATATGCCGCAAAAAGCGGAATAACTGCACAATAAAATCAAGAACGTATAATGAATTGATTTTATCGTGTAAGGTGCTATAAATTATTTATGTTGAAGTCAGGGATAGAGATATTTAAGCAAAGGGGGGGAAGGCAAGTCCATCTCAGACACTCGTTTCCTTCAACAGCTTACCCATAAAAATTTTCGAGGACTCATTTATTCGGAAATCAGCTTCAAAGAAGTTGTCGGAGTATACTTTTTATTCTCAAAGACAACATATTCTTCAAACGAAAAATCCATCATTGCCGTCACTTTTACATACCGTGCCTGTGGCCATACAAAAGGTATCCATTGGGTAGTAAATCCTTTACCAAAATTTACTTTTATGCTGTCAATCGATTTGTATTTCCCCACACATGTATCGAAATAAGGGAAACAGAAAGTTGAATCATTATTTATAAATACCCGTGCGTCATATATTTTTTCACCGTTCAAGTTGAATGGAATTATAAAAGGCGTCTTCCTGGAAGTTATGCCTCCTAGATCACTTCCATAGCTCACGCCGTCTATTTTTATAGGCACGCCATGTTGCTTTATCCTACTATTAAGAATAAAGTCTTTTTTATTGCGCGTCCACTTCCCTTCGGATATTTGCTTGTGCCCTGTTCCTATTAACTTATAAAAGTATGAGCTATCTGTATACAATGTTAACTGAATGCCGCCTTCATAACAAGAGGCGCAATAATATAGTTTATATACTCTTTTACCTTGCACAAACGTGCCGCGGACTGTAACATCCTCCACAAGATCTTGCGCATATATAGTAGAAGACAAAAACAACACCATAAGCAACAAAATACTTTTCACTTTTATCTTTTTAAAGTCAATATATAATTAAGGAGACGTAGAAACACAGAGAGATAACATACCAGTCCAAAAATCGACAGATAATCCCCTTTTAGAAACTGAAACTATGATATTTTAATAATATATACAGCTTGTTTTATCCTACTCAAGGATTCTATTAGTACACATAGTTTCCCATATGATTAATAGAAAACATTTCGTTATTCGAGGACTATTCCTGTTCTTCTAACAAAATCTCTTTTCATTTTTTTAATCACACTTAACACTTAAGATAAAAACCGCAACGTCTCTTGCCTTGCGTAAATTTTCGAAGAGGAGACGTTGCGGTAAAGAGAACTTTGTGATTGCTGCCTATACTCCTGCTCCACCCAGTAGGCCCATGATGATCTGGTCTACAGGTACGAGGTAATTGTTGTTGTTATTGGTGTTGTTCTGGAAGTAATAGCTTTTACCATACACGCTCAGCTTATCCCCTGCCATTACTTTGAGGGTAATGCCTAAGCCTGTTTTGTTGGTGCTGCTGCCATTGATCTTATAGAGGTTCTGACTTTCTGCATTGACGTTGCTGGTGTTATAAACAACAACGTCCCTCGCTGCACGCAAATCAAGCAGAAGGGACGTTGTGGAGAAGAAGGCACAGCTATCTATTATAAACTTTCCTTAGGTAAGCAATAGATATCAAAATCAAATTCAATATTTAATTTTTTAACTAACTCATTATATCTTGATGTCAAATGAATCCAGGGGGTACTTTCTCCATTATTGTAGCGAATAAAAAGCGCACAAGAGAATTCGCAATAATATTTTGAGCAAAAAATCTCAAACAAAGCTTTTTTCTGTTCTATTACATCAAGCATTTTATCCATTTGATTTTCGAAGGACGCATATGCATCCTCCTCAATCCTCATTCGCCATCCATTTTTAGAAGCTTTTTTTAAAGGAAACTTTGGATTCACAGGTTCTCCTTTAACATAAATTTTCGAAGGTTTTATTCCCAAAGTCTTGGATATTTCCTCATGTGATATATCATCAAAACCCCAAATGCAAAATTCTAAATGAATCTCGTTTTTCATATGTAATATTTTAATATAATCAATCACAAAAAAGTCTATTCATTTTCAACCCAAAATCATCTCGAAATAGATTTATTGCAAGGTTAAAACGCGACTACTATCCAACCATAATTAGCGATATAGTATGCAGCCCCTGCGACTAAAGCACTTGCACCTGCTACAGCACTTGCACCTGCTGCGCGTGTAGTAACAGTAACGTTTGGCCCTCCTGAAATCAACCTCCATGTTGTCTTAAATACGCTCCACCATGTTGAAGCCGTAGATGTCGCAGGTAAATGATTCAGATTGATCCCTAACGGCTCACCATATCCTTTCCCCCCTTTAGGTTTCTGATATACATTTCCTTTTTTATCTTTATACAAGTCGGTTTGTCCGCCGTGATCACCTTTATCTCTATGATCCCACCCATGCTCTTTAAGCAATTCTATTTCACCAGGACTTAACATTTTATCTTGATTTGGATTTCTATCAGGATCTTCAAATGAATCTGGCTCTGAATTAATTTCTGTTTTTTTATTCTCCTTCTTATTCCCTGGCCCTCCTATATAGTTAGGCTCGGCTTCTTTTCCAGATAAATCGCCTTTAACTTTATCCTTATTAAACGATTCAATAAAACTGAATTCTTTCCCCGGATCAACATGCCAAGGATTTTCTTTTTCAAAATTGTTTTTTTCATTGACATTTCGATCAAAGTTTACAGCATCTATGCTTAACATGCCGTCAGGATCGATAAATCTTGTTGGATTATTAAATGCATATACATAAGGGCTAAAGCGTCTTGACATCTCACTTAGCGGATCAGCAACATTCCATCTTCCGATCTGCACATCATACATCCTCGCCCCATAGTCATACCATTCTAATCCGCTTCCATCAATAAACTCTTTATCCTGTTTCTCCTTGCCGTTGTAGAGGTTCTTGTTTCCGATACCACCCGCAGCTTTATTACTTATCCCGGCCATCGTTAACCCGAACGGATAATAATGTGTTTCTTCCAACACTGCTCCCCTGTTGTGCGATACCTGCAGGTTATCAAAATACACCAGGTTGTTGCTTTCGTTGCTCACATAAATATACGCATAACCATTCTTCACTGCTTCTTTACCGGCCTTTACAATCGGTGTTTTTGTATCCCATACACTTACGGGTACGATCTCGCTGTTCTGTGCCACAAAATTAAACTGTTCATCGAAGAACAGGATGTTTAGGTAGGCTTTTGGCATGGAGGTCGGTGTCGCTGCATTTTGTGGAGCGAGGAAGTTAGTGAACTGGGAGGTACTGCTTAACTGTGCGGTGACTGCACTGCCTGCACCGTGCATGGCACCGCCTACAGCACCACTGTTGATTAGGCTGGCGAGGCTGTTAACGATGGTGCTTAAGCCGTTGGCGCCGCTGTTATCTACGGTGCCACTTGGGGCGTAGTATTCTACCTGTACATTGATTTTGTCAGAGGCCATCACTTTCAAAAACTTGCCTGCTCCTACGCTTTGTACATTCTTTCTTAAGAGTTGTACCTGGTCGCCATTCGTGCCTGCATCTCCGAAGGCCATTGGCCTTGCAGTTAACTGTGCGTCGGCGTTTTCGTAGAGGGCGGTTTCTGTTGCTTTGTTGGCATTCTCGAACGTTAATGCAGGATAGTTGTCTTGCTTATGCTCATCGGTGAGCATCATGCGGACGTTGCCTAAATGATCTTTGAGGAAGTAGTCGAACACGTAGCCGGTTACCGGTTGCTGGTTGCCGGTGACAGGACGCACGCGCCCTTCTTCATGGCCGAAGAACTGGAGTATGCTGTTCTCATATACATAACTGCCAAGATAAGTAGTGGTCGTTTGCTTGCCTTGCTGCTGGTTGCTGCTGGCGGCTAGTTCACTCGTCCGTTTTTCCAACTTATTACCGGTAGCATCATAGATGTAAGTGATGGTGCCTTTTGCTGTACCATCATCGTTCTTGACTGTTACCTGGTAAGGGAGGTTGAG
>JAFKHH010000027.1 GCA_017306865.1 Filimonas sp. | reverse complement strand
GCGGAATGTTATACAACCGGCATTTTCAAAAGAAAGGGACTGGTGTGTGCCAGACAGTATATTTACTTCGTAAAACCGGATAGCGCCGTCTCTCTTGTCCGTAGGGCTCAGCATCCAGCCGAGGAGCGATTTTGGCGCAGGTTTTTCCAGTACGAGAGAGATGATGCCGCCTTGCACAGCCGAGCTGGGACTACCGTCCGGGTTGGTGTTTTTGTGATAGATAAACTTGCAGAACGACAGGTTGTAAGGTACGTTATCTACGGTGAGTGTTGCTTTAAATGAACTCATGTTGTGTGTTTGTTTCGGTTAAGAACTGATGGCACTGTTTTACTGCCAAAAGTTTCAACTACAACATTACCTACTATTGCAACATTAGACAAGAGTAGAAATACGACTCTCTAAAAAAAATACCAGGAGTTAATTTTTGGGGAATTACACGTGTTTCATGTTTGAAGATAAAGGCTGCCATAATTGTTTTATTTTTTGCGAAACAAACTTCCATAAAAGCACAGAGGTATGGAAGATATGTTGTGTATTATGAAAAGCTGGCAGGTTTAGCCGGGCTATGTACGGAACGGTGCAGTGAGTGACACAAGAGGCGCTGACCAGGGGGCTGCAGATAGATATTAAATCTCCCTGTTCTCTCCGCCTCTGCGGGGAATATTTATGCAACATCATCCGGCTGTGAGAAATCACATTGTATTCCATTCGCTCTTGTGCTAATATCGTAGCCGGAATGCACACGAGCGCATTGGCTATTTTCTCCGCATGGTTATACACTCCACTCGTAGTTATACATATTCACCTATAAATAATCAATGTTATGTCCAGTATTGCAGCATCCAGGGGAAAGGGTTGGTTGAAAGACCTGCCTGATTACCGGGATAATACGCCGTCTACAGACGAATTAACGCCTAAGCAGGAAGCCCGTGGCGTAAAAGAAACCGTAAGCGATATCCTCAGCCGTGTACACACGAAAGGGAAGAAGGGGGCACGGTCTGGTAAACCAGTAAAGGCTGCGGCAGTGCCAACAAAAGTAGACCTGCGCCAGTGGTGCTCACCGATCGATGACCAGGGGCATCTGGGCTCATGTACCGCACATGCAGGAACAGGATTGTACGAATATTTTGAGCGTCGTGCATTTGGCAAATATGTAGATGCTTCGCGCCTGTTTCTTTACAAAGCAACGCGTAACCTGCTCGGATGGACAGGCGATTCCGGAGGATACCTGCGCACGATGATGGGGGCAATGGCGCTTTTCGGATTGCCGCCGGAAAAGTATTGGCCTTATGTAGAGAATAAATATGATGAAGAGCCGACAGCGTTCTTGTATTCCTACGCACAAAACTTCCAGGCATTGCTTTATTATCGTTTAGACGGCCTTGGCGTAACCAAGCCACAACTGCTGGAAAAGATCAAAGATAGCCTGCGTAATGGGTTGCCTTTGGTCTTTGGGTTTACCTGCTACTCCTCACTTCAGCTTGCAGATGATGGTAAAATACCTTTTCCTGACAAGAAAGAAACGGTAGATGGCGGACATGCAGTAATGACTGTGGGTTATGATGACACTATGAAAATTGTAAACCCTGGCAATAGAAGCATTGTTACCACAGGTGCTATTATGATCAGGAACTCCTGGGGTACTGGATGGGGTGATGGGGGCTATGGATGGCTGCCTTACGAATATATTCTCCGTGGCATTGCTGATGACTGGTGGAGCATGACAAAAGCAGAATGGATAGATACGGAACAGTTCGGAGAAAAATAAAAGCGCTTACTTACGTAGATACGTTTCTATTTTTTCTTCATACACGTCTACACTATCCGCTTTTTCTTTTACATGTTGCACAAGTGTGTCACCACGCAGTTGCAGAAAAAAATAGGCTGTAGTGCGTTCCAGTGACCGTGTACTTGCATACGTTATTTGCTCCGCATACTGGTTACCTGATAAAGTATAAATGCCGCTGTAGCTCTCTGTAGTTGCAGTGGCATTTGTTGTGTCATGCCTGAAGCAAGCAAAGTGTGTGCTGTTAAACAGTTTCATTACCTGCAAGCCTGCAATGGGGAAGGTAGTTATGGTATCGCCTCTTTTAATTGTTTGTGCAGAGTGCAATTCCCATGTGCCGTATAAATTGGTAACTGCAGATTTGCCTGCAATAGGCTTGTTTTTGCAAGAGGATGTAACTGTTGATGCGATAGCCAGGTAGGTGCATAAACAGCGGAATGGGTTTGGTTTCATTATTGGTTGTGGTTGAATGTTGAATGCGCAATACCTCTCACTAGCCACGATTTTATTGGATAAAAAAGAAAAAAACTGGATTAAACTCCAGTTTTTCTCTTTAGGTGTTTTGGCAGGTTAGCATACCCAAAACACTTGTAACCAGTAAAATCCCCCTACTTGTCTTACACAAATGTCATACAGATACAAGAAATAAATTATACCGATAATGTAGCAGAATGAATACCCTAAAAATGGGGGAGTGTTACGCAATCGATAGCGTAGCCTTTGCCGTTCAACCATAGCAGGTGTTCCACTTACGTATTTATCTGTATTTTTGCTTTGAGCATATTCCCCCGAACATTGTGTACAGGTAAACCTTATAATAAAGATGGATATTGCTTTTATTGATGATCATAAGATATTGACGGATTCTATAAAGAACTTTTTATCCCTGGATGAAGCTATTCAAGAAGTGCGCACATTTGATGATGGAAAAGTTTTTCTTGCTTCGTTGAATGATTTTTGGGTTCCGGATATCGTGATCACAGACTTACTACTGCCGGGATTTACAGGAATGGAGATGATGCAGGAGCTGGCGCAGAAGCCGCTTAAAAAGAGCCCCAGGGTTATTATCCTTTCATCTATAACGGATGTCCAAACTATTAAGCAGGCCATAAGGCTTGGCGCTGCCGGTTATTTGTCCAAAGGCACAGCTATTGCCGAGCTGCAGGAAGCGCTCCATGCAGTATATGCGGGAGAGCAGTACATTTCACAAAAACTTCGTAACAGCCTGGTTAATTCCGTATTTACAGAGGAGCAGATCGTTTATCACCTCTCACCAAGGGAAAAAGATGTGCTCACCCTGATCTGTTCAGGTTGCACGGTAAAAGAGGCTGCATATAAGCTAAACTTAAGCGTGCATACGGTGCAGAGCTATCATAAGAATATTATGAAGAAGTTCAAAGTGAACAGAACTGCAGACCTTATTGTTTTTAGCATACAAAAAGGGTTGTACAATCCTGTTCCGAACGAGCGTATATAATTTTCAATCCTAACTGCTAACATATACGCAACAACCAGTCCCGATGAGACGAACGACAGACTGGTAACTAATTATATTGAACCATCCCGGTGATTTACTTCTTGCCTTAATACAAAAAGTAACACTGTCGGCAGGCCAACATACGATTGTAAAATATGAGCAACCCAACATTAGCTGAACAGCAGTGATAATTTTATAATACTGCGTTGATGCGTTGTGCCAGTTGTATTTTGTTAAATGGTTTTATCATCACATCTGTAAAACCATCGTTTTTTAAGGCTGCTATTTCACTGGCGTTATAGCGGTAGCCTGTTACCAGCAATACACTAACCTTATTATTAAAGCTTCTTAATGTATGTACAAGATCTTTGCCGCTCATATCGCCCATGTGCATATCTGTGATCACAAGGTCTACCTGTTCTTTCTTTAATATATCCAGCGCCGCTTTTACATCCTGCATCAGCCACAATTTTACGTTCCAGTCAGACATAATGATCTCGTATAGCTGAAGATTCAGTTTGTTGTCATCTACGATCATAATCTTCTTTTCTGAAAATACGGAAGCATTTACTGCTGGTGTGCCGGACGTAACAACATTGGCAGGTGCATTTGCTTCTGTATACGGAATAGAGATCGTAAATGTAGTGCCCTTGCCAGGCTCACTATCTACGGAGATATTACCTTTTTGCAATTGTATCAGCTTATAGCAGATATACAAGCCAAGGCCGGAAGAACCGCTACCGGTACCAACCGCATTTGCCTGGAAATATTTTGAAAACAATTTGCCCTGCTGGGATTTGGAAATACCGCGCCCGGAGTCTATGATAGCGAAGTGTAACTGCACACTCTTGCCTTCCTGCACCACTTTGCAATCCACTTTTACAAAACCCTTATCTGTGTATTTGATCGCATTACTGATCATGTTTAGTAAGATCTGCTTCAGGCGTAATACATCACCAATCAGGTTTATTTTTTTGTCACCTGAATAGTTGAACTGCAAGTCCAGTTTTTTGCCAGATGCATTTAGCTGCATATTGTCAATAACGGAACGGATCACGTTGTATGGATTAAACTCTTCGGATTGTAATTGGAAAAGCCCGCTTTCCAGTTTACTCATATCCAGCACATCGTTTACAGAAGCCAGTAGCATGTCGGAAGATAACTGGATAGCCTCCATCATGCCTTTCTGGTGATCGGAGATACCGCTCTTTCCCAGGGCTTTTAAAAAGCCGATGATGGTAGTGAGTGGCGTGCGGATCTCATGGGTCATTATCGCTAGTAAGTCTGTCTTTTGTTGTGCAAGGTTAATAGCCATTTCATGCTCTTTAACCAGCTCTTTCTCTTTTTTATTGATCGTATAGATGTAATAAATCAGTGCTACAGAAAATAATACGATCAGTATAATGCCCATGTCTCCCACAGTCTTCATAATGCTGAATGCAGACTGGTATTCTTTTGTAGCAAGCCGGCGTAGTGTATCTGCCATTTGCTGGTCTGTAGCCTGCAAGTCTTCAATTACATTTGCCAGCTCTGATATCAATAGCTGGTTTGCCTCCAGCAGGTTTCGATAACGCTCGTTTAGTTCGCCCTGGCGTTTGCGCAGCATAGCCAGCGACTGCTGATAATATTGATCTGCGGAGTAAGCGATTACATGAGATAGGGAGTCAGAGTAATGGTTGCTATTCGCATTAATGTTAACCTGTCCGGCATTCGTTAGCGTGTCCCCCTTGCTGTTAAACACATCTTTCAGTCGCTTGAAAAAACCTCTTTTTTTGACGTTGGTTTCGCCTTTTACCGTAGTCGTGTCCACCCGTAGCGTGGCATAGCGTTTACTATTCTTAAAGGAATCGATGCGCATTTGCGCATTACCTGTAGATGCATTGTCAATAGTTGCCAGTAACGAGTCGAAGCGTTCTTTTAATTGCAGTACATTACCAGACAAAGACGCTTTTTTCTCATATAGCGTCCGCATCTCCACGCGTTCCCGTTGCTTTTTATAAAGATCAGAGTTGATAATATCCTGGGATATGCTGTCAATCTGCTCAAACACCGTTTTCAGGTTATTCCTGTATGCAACGCGCCCATCCTTATTATTAGTAAATACAGATGACTGAAATTCGTTTTCAGAGCGATACAGTAGCAGGAGAATATTATTTGCTTTGTTAATCCGCGGATTGTCTTTCTGCGCAACAGCAAACAGGTTAGACAATTTGTTTTCCAGCATAGAGCCGGCAATAATGCCGATGATAGAAATAACAACAACAAATAGAAGGAAAGTCATTAAGACCTTTCTCAGGGTAAGCCTGTTCAGGTTTTTTTTCATAAATGGATATGTTCGTACACACTGCCGCCAGGGCGGTATTTTCTTATATCAACAGTAGATGTGCTAATTAAAAAGAGGCTTCTTTTGCCAACAGATCATCAATAAGCTTGTTCAGGTCATCGCAACAGGTGAGGATGTTTTGCAGGTCCCCTGCTTTTTCTGCATCCGGTTCCTGCCCCCGCAGATATTCTGCAATCAGTTGAATGCTGGAAACGGGATTTTGAAAGTCGTGGGCCCATTTACGGAGTACGGCTTTTTTGTCGCTCAGGTCGTCAGTTGTTAGAGATGCGTCGTTTAGGTTCATTAGGTTACCTCATTTACTGGAATAATAGTTACATGTCGATTTTTCAACTAAGCTGGTTGCGGTTACAACCGGCAGTGGAGTATTGGAATTTTCAGAAAGGTTTTTCGCCAAAAAAGCTAACTGCAGAAACGGATCTTTTTATTGAATACTTACATTCTTCTACAGTGTGACAAAGTTCCCCAAATTCGTCTGTTAGCCCAAATCATATTTGTGGGTATAAATGTACCCCTAAAATTAGGGTGATTTGCTACGTCATCATTTCGACATAACTTAATATTTTAAAAATAATGTATTTGTAAATAATTTAATTATAATTATTTTTTACGTTCAAAAGATTGTAAGGAAATGGCGTAGGTGGCAGAGTAGGTAAAATTCTGGCTATCATATATTAAATTGCTGGTATGAAAAACTCAATTGCAAGCCTGTTGCTCCTGGCATTTTTACCGGTTGCTTCCTTTGCCCAAAAGAACAAAACGCCTAAACCTGTGGTGATAGCCTATGTGGGCGGCTACAGGGGGCTGGCCGATACTTCCTATATAGATGTGACTAAACTGACACATATCAACTATGCGTTTGTAGATGTTAAGGACAATCGTGCGTGGTTACATTTCGAAAAGACAGATACGGTAAATTTTAAAAATCTCAATTTACTGAAACGCAAAAATCCGTCCCTGAAGATCCTTATTTCAATAGGAGGGTGGGCATGGAGTAAAAACTTCTCTGATGCTTCACTGACCGATACCGGGCGGCGTGCTTTTGCAGCCAGTGCCGTGAATATAATAAGACAGTATGCATTAGATGGGGTAGATATAGATTGGGAATACCCTGGTATGCGGGGAAATGATGGCAATGTGTACAGGCCGGAGGATAAAGAGAATTATACTTTGCTGTTCCGCGATCTGCGCCATGCGCTCGACTCTGTAGGTAAGGAAACGAGGAAAAAATATTTGCTCACTACTGCGACCGGCGGATTTTCCAACTACCTGTCTCATACGGATATGAAAGCTGCAAGTGTGTACCTTGATTATGTAAACCTGATGACGTACGATTATAGCTGGGGAATGTCGGGACATCATACCAACCTGTACAATTCCGACAGTATTGCAAATCAAAACTCAGCAGACAAGGCCATTATCGCGTATATACAGGCTGGTGTGCCCGTGCAGAAAATGGTAATGGGTGTTGCATTTTATGGCAGGGGGTATGTTACACCTACAGCGGATAGGCATGGGTTTAATCAAAAGCCAGTATCTAATGTGAGAGGAGGTGGCTATTCATATATTAAAGATTCTGTGCTGACGCAGCCCGGCAATACAGCTTACTGGGACGACAAGGCAAAAGCACCTTATATTTTCAATGAAACTACAAAGACATTTATTACTTACGATGACGAACGTTCTGTAAAATATAAATGCCAGTACGTGAAAGAGCATAAAATGGCAGGGGTTATGTTCTGGGAATATTCTAATGATCCTAAAGGGTATTTGCTGAATGCAATTACAGAGGCGTTTAAATAACGGTAGAGTTGAGATTTCAGATTTGAAATTTGAGATTTGAGATGAAATCCGCTGTTCGACATGTTCCGCAGAGCATGTCGAACTATAGATAAAAGGGATGTTTATCCTTTTACGGTCAGATTAAAAATCTGCTTTATCTGCGTTCGATATGGGCTCCGCTAACATATCGAACAGCAATAGACTTGTTGTAGCAACAACCCATTTCAAATCTCAAATCTCAAATTTTCTCTAACAGAAAGCTGCTTCATATTTTCTCATCTCAGCAATGCGGTGTTTTACAAATCTGGGCCCGAAAAACAAGTTAGACCAGTCGTCAAAATTCTCATATTGAAAGCGCAGGTAAAAGAGAAGCAATAGAAAGCCCAATGCGGGAATGGCGCGTACTTCATTATCTGAAAACGGGCGCACGCTGCGGTAATGTGTGACAAGGTCTGCTAATATTTTGTCTACTTCTTCGCGACTAATAAAGCCTTGTATCATGTGATAGAACAAGTGTACATGAAAGGACGAAAGATCGTTTGCCAGCCATCCTTTGCCGGCAAAGTCAAAATCGAAAATTGTAATATTATCCGCCTCATCAAAGAAAAAGTTTTTTGGAAAGAAGTCATAATGACAATAACCCGTAGAAAAAGCGTCACAGTCCAGTTGTTGTAAACGTTGCTGAAGTGTATGCGCCGTTTCTGAAAGATATTCGAACTCTTCCACCATATCATACTCTGTAAACAGCGGTTGTAAAACGCGTAGCGGTCCATAGATAAGCGTTTCCCAATTGTAGGGTGGTCTTTTGTAAGTAAGTTCTATGGCGGAAGTAACGTTGTGCATTGCAGCCATTTCACGTCCCAATACGGACACCTGGTTGTCTGTAAGATTGTTGTCAGTTTTACCTTTGGCAAATGCAAACAACATTCCATACCGCGTGCCTTCAGGCGCATTAAATGTTTGTATCTTGTTGCCTGTTGTGTCTTTTAATAAGCCCGCTACGTGAATGCCGTTGTTCTCAAGAGTGGTGATTAACTCCGCTTCTCCCTTTATTTCTTCCGGCGAGCGATGTGCATCCCGGTATATTTTAAGAATATATTTCCCTGTTTCATTTTTCAATACATAGGTGTCACTTACACCACGCAAGAGGTATTTGCAAGACAGGTTGGGAAAGCCGTATTGCTGTTCAATAAAAGTTTGCAAAGCTTTCGCTGAAAGCGTTGAATAGGTAACTGGAAACGTGTTCATAAACAGAAGTTGAGAAGAAAAAAGGGGAGCGAAGATAATGGATTAGTGAATGTGAGTTGTCAATGGTCAGTTGTGAATTTTTGCCACAGAGGCGCAGAGACACAGAAATCGCAGAAAAAAATCCGCGAACCTCCCCGCACTCCCGGCCTCTGCGGTGAATTACACCTCTCCGCTCTCTCCGTCTCCCCGTTGAACTACGCTTCTGCAACAACAAAGAAATCCAATGATTTGTCGTTAACCTCGCTGAGGTGAAAATCTGTATGATGGATAGTAGCGGTCAGGTCATTTTCTTTTTTATAGATGAGTAAGCGGGAAACATTATTCATCAGGTTGTAAGGCACTTGGAGCATCCAGCGTGGTAAACGATACTGCAGGTTTAAAATATCCAGCTTTGTTATTCTTGCAACCTGTGCTTTATTCGCTTCGTAATATTGTTGCACTATCGCATTGCCGGATACGCCTTTGATGCTGAATGACTGGAATACTTCTCCCACCACATTGTGCATTGTTTCCGGGGTATATTCCCTGATGTGAAAAGGGTTTCTTGTAAGAGACATTAATTTGTTTGGTGTGGTGAGGAATAGCCTGCCGCCCGGTTTAAGAATGCGCTTGATCTGGAGCAGTAGTACAACGTCATCCTGTATATGCTCAATGACCTGGAAACAGATAATTGTATCAAATGACTGGCTCGGTAAAGTAGAAAGCTGCTTTAAGTTTAGTTGCATAAACTGCGTGCCTTCCCCCGGTGCAATGGTAGTCGGTTCTTTTTTATCTATACCAAGATACAAGCTTGTATCAGGCGCCAGCATATTCATACCATATCCATTGCCACAACCCAGCTCCAGTACAGCTTTTTGTCTTAGTGCTTCCTGTGGTATGCTTTTGTACGCAATCACATGTCTTTGAAAAACATAGTTGTTAATGTTGATCGTGTCGCTTATCCTTTCTGCCGTTTGTAAGAGTGCCTGCATAGCTATTTTTATGCGTTGACACTTCGCAGACGTTTATACCCTTACGTCTTTACCATAATTTATAAAAGAACGTGCATTGTATGCCTATCCACGATTTTGTGACCGATGTTTCGCCGACACTTTTGCTTAGCGTATATGGCGGTTTGATAATGTAATATTGTTTGTCAAAATCACCTGTGAGCGGATTCGGTTTGTTGACGGTCTCGTTACGTGTAAAATCTTTCAGCAGCAAGTTATAATGCAACTGTATTTGCATGCTCACTTTGTTATTTAATTGCCTGCTCCACGCTGCACCAAAGCGATGTAAGGTTTCTTTAAGTGTAAGCAGTTGCGGAAAAGTATCAAAGTTGTATGTTTTACGCATGTTGCCCGTGGTGAAAGTAAGATGTAGCCTGTTGTCTTCGTTTAAAGGAAAAGAAATGCCGCCACCCCAGCGAAAACCGCCGGTTTGAAATGTTGTGCCGTATGAGGCAATGCCATACAAGAAGTTAAAGCCACCTTCCAGTACTGAATTCGCATAAAATATTTCGTCCACAGCAAAGCCTGCTTTAGCAAAAAGGATCGGCTTGCGTTCGCGGCGCACTGTATTAGCGTCAGCAGAATTTACAGTTTTCTCCGTTGCTTTATATAATGAGTCCCTGGAGACAGATCGCATTTTAAATGCAGATTGTTTGTCTGCTGTGTCTGGTATATTTACCGCCGTTGTAGTTATTGTATTGCTAATAGGTGTAGTATCTTTTAGTGCCGGTGCTGGTTGTATAGTGTCAGGTACTATGGGCAGTGGAAGCGTAGTTACCACAGTGTCTATATGTTTTACTTCCGGCAATTTCTTTATTGCCGGTAATGCAGCCCGTCTCTTTTCCGGGTATTTTTTAACAGGTGTTGAGACTATATGCGCTTTGGTAACATAATCGACAAAAATAATATGGTTGCCGACGATCTTATAGCTAAGCTTTGCCTGGGTTTTTACCTGTGCAAGAATTTCTGACAGCTTATAATTGCCGGGCTTTAATGTAATCTTCTTCCTGAGAGAACCGTTTTGCATATTCAGTGAATAGCGCCAACCCGTTTGGGCCGCTATTATTTTCGCAATACCTGTTATATCAGTGGTAGGGGTAGTAATATGAATGTTTTTGTTTTGCAACTGGGCATAGATGCTGCAAAACGGTAATAAAAAGAATAATATCGCGCATAACCTAATTCTCACTGAAGTGTATTTCATTTTTATCTTGTGTGTAATGGATGTTTAGCGTTGCAGCAATAACATTGATAATATATTCCAGTGACTCATTTTCAAAAGTACCAGTCAGGCGTAAACTCCCCATTTGCGGATGGTCTATGATTATTTTTTCGTGGTATGCTTTGGATAAATAACCTGCAATGTTTGTCAGCGTTTCGTTTTCGAAATAGAATTTTCGCGATACATAACTGATCGCATTTTTGTTGGCAGTAGTGGCTAATGAAAAAGAGTGCCGGGCACGGTTATAAATGCCCGTATTCCCCGCCGGGATAATAATGCTGCCATACTGGTTGTACATCGTTACTTTACCTGTGTACACCGTAGTGGTAGTACAGGTATCCTCCGTTTGTATATTGAATGTAGTGCCCAATACTTTTATCTGCACATCGTTATCTGTAATAATAAAAGGCTTGCTCTTGTCATGTGTAATGTCAAAGTAAGCTTCTCCCTTCAAGGTTACCAGGCGTTCTGCACCGGCAAAAACAGCAGGGTAAGTGATCATGCTGCCTGATGTAGCCATAATGATGGAGCTGTCGCTCAGCTTCAATTGTGGTTGTGCATCTGTTGCGGTAAACGCGAGTTGCTTAACTGATTCTAGGGGTGTTTTTTTAAGAAAAAAGAGAGCGGCTAAGGATATAATGGAAACAACAGATGCCGCTATAGCTATCTTTTGCCACATATATCGTGTTGCAGTTGGGTTAACCTTTAAGTGTTGCCGCAGGTTATCCCATATTTCCCCTTGTTGCGGTTTTACATAAGGCTTTGGTGTAGCCTGGTTCCATGTGCGAAACTGTGCATCAAATTCCTGCCTGTTAGCAGGGGTTTCTGCTATCCAGTCATCTATCGCTATTGCCTCGGGCGAAGACGCCTCTCCGGCAAAATATTTTGCCAGCAACTCCGGCGTTACGACAATATGATTTGTTGCTTCGCTCATAAGATAAAGTTCAATTGGGTAAAACCGTCTGCTAATAGCCAGATCAGCATCAGGGCTTTTGCGTTTTGGGATAAAGACGTTCGTAATATAGATAAGGCTTTACTCATCTGGCTTTCTACCGTTTTGATAGAAATATTCAGGTCAGCAGCTATTTCTGCATACGTCTTTTCTTCAAACCTGTTTTTGTAAAACACTTCCCTGCATTTTTCAGGTAATGATTTCATAGCCGTGAGTATTTCCTTTTTTATTTCACGCGCTTCTATTTCTTTTTGCAGGTCGTACACTTGTGCAGTTGCGCCTGAAGAACCGGTCTCGTGTTCTTTTCGCTTTTTTACATTGCGGATATGGTTCAGACAATGATTATGCGTTGCCGTATAGAGATAGGAGCGCGCAGATTGGCGGATCTGAAGCAGGTCTTTCTTTCGCCATAATTGCAGAAAAACCGATTGTACTATATCCTTAGCGTCATCATTATCCCGCAGTAGGGTATAGGCATAACGGTGCAACCCTTCAAAAAAATCATTGAAGTAGCTTTCTAATAGAGAACTATCTGCTATCATGCCGCTCACCGGTTTCAATTTCTTGTCAGCTCCAGCCTGTTTTGTGTAACGACACGGCCGGAAATGGTTTACCCTGATGCTTCAGATACTTTTTTTTGAAATTTTGTTGCATGCCTTCCCTGAAACCTGCAAAAACGTGGATTTCTTCAATTGAGTTACCTTTATCCCGTATTAAATGGCTATAGTATGAAGAATGACTTTGCACAGCGGACAGGAGTTATATATCCCATTATACAAGCGCCCATGCTGGGCGTCTCTACACCGGAAATGGCGGCGGCAGTATCTAACGAGGGTGGCCTCGGTTCGCTAGCCATCGGAGGGCTATCGCCCGAAAGATCGCAGACCCTCATACGACAAACGAAAAACCTCACGGGAAAGCCATTTGCAGTAAACCTGTTTACCCATACCATACCGCCTTATGAGGAAAGTAAAATGGTGCCTATGCGCCGCCTATTACTTGAAATGGCGAAAGAGCGGGGCTATGCCCTGGCTGAAAGTGAATTACAAAACTTTCGTTTTTACACCTATAAGGAACAAATAGACGTACTGATCAAAGAAGACATCAAACTGATTAGTTTCACATTTGGTATGTTGGACGATGCAACTATACAATTGTTCAAATCCAATGGCTGTACGTTGATAGGCACAGCCACCTCTCTAAAAGAAGCCAGGCTATTGCAGGAAAGCGGTATCGATATGATCGTTGCCCAGGGGTTAGAAGCTGGTGGCCACAGGGGTAGTTTTCTCGATGATGAGCCATTGCCGCAAGTCGGCTTGTTCTCCCTGTTACCACAATTAGCAAAGCAAGTGCATGTGCCGGTTATAGCTGCGGGAGGTATTCGTGATGCTCAAACAATGCGTGCTGCATTTGATCTTGGCGCAGCGGCTGTGCAGGTGGGCACATTATTTATTGCATCCAAAGAGAGCGACGCTATTCCCGCATGGCAGCAACAACTGTCTGGCGTAGATGCAACAGATATTTTATTGACGCGGGCTTTCTCCGGGCGCTGGGCGCGTGGTATCCGTAACGAAATGATGGAACGGATAGAGGCATCAGGCATACCTATTCCGCCTTATCCCATACAAAACAGCTTAACGGCTGCATTTCGCAAACTGGCGCAACAGGCTAATGATAGCAGTTATACAAACCTGTGGGCTGGTCAGTCAGCAGGTGATGCGCCCGCAGATAATACACGGGATATTTTCAGGTTTTTGGTGAAGGAATTGAAGGGATAGGTTAATTGTTCAATTGATACATTGTTGAATTGTTGTATGGTTGAATTGTCTACTTGTTGTATTGACGCAGCGAATAAACACATAATCATATATCAATTAAACAATTGAACAATTAAACCATATAGCCATTAAACCATTCCCCATTCTTACATTTCCCCCTCCTGATTTCTCCGTATTTTTGCCCAAAATCTATACATTGAAGCACCTGGCAGCATTAAATAAGTATTTCTGGAAGTATCGGTTTAGATTGGTAGCGGGTATATTGGTTATTACACTGTCTAACTTCTTTGCTATCCTCAGCCCTCAACTTTCAGGATTTGTGATCAACCTGGTACAAAGCGCCATTTCTTCACATTCCACACCTGCCGATGTGGTTCGGTATGATAAAGACGCTCATTATAATCAATTGGTTCATTGGTTTATCCAATGGGTAAACAACCAGGAATTTACGTACGGTAAAGTAGTCATACTCGCCGGCGTTATGTTACTGTTTGTTGCGCTGTTGCGTGGCTTTTTCATGTTCCTGATGCGGCAAACGATCAACGTAATGAGCCGCTATATAGAGTATGATCAGAAAAATGAAGTGTACCAGCATTACCAGAAACTGGATGCGGGTTTCTTCAAAACACACAGCACAGGCGACCTGATGAACCGTATAACGGAGGACGTAAGCCGTGTACGTATGTATGTAGGCCCTGCATTGATGTATTTTATCAACCTTGCATCAACTATTGGCTTTTGCTTGTTTTATATGTTTAAACAAAACGTAGAACTATCATTATACGTTTTGTCTCCATTGCCTATACTGGCAGGTACTATCTATTTCGTAAACATTATCATTAATAAGAAGAGTCAGCGGGTGCAGGCATTGTTGTCTGACCTTACCACGAATGCACAGGAATCGTATTCGGGTATTCGTGTAATTAAATCTTTTGTACAGGAAAAATCAATGCTTGGCTTTTTTAATAAGAATAGTGAAGCTTACCGGCAAAATGCGGTAAGCCTTGCAAAAGTAGAAGCCATCTATTTTCCAAGTATGACGTTGCTGATCGGTCTTAGTACCATCATTGCTATATTAATAGGTGGTTTACAGGTATTGCATGGCACATTGCAGATAGGTGTGATCGTAGAGTTTGTGATCTATATTAATATGCTCACTTTTCCGGTGAGTGCGATCGGATGGACTGCGAGTATGATACAACGTGCTGCTGCTTCACAGAAACGCATCAATGAATTTTTACAAACAGAACCTGCTATACAATCAGCACCGGATGCGGAGGCTAAACCTTTGCGTGGCGATATAGTATTTGATCACGTATCATTTACCTATGCAAATACGGGCATTAAAGCTATTGCTGATTTTAACCTTACAGTAAAGGAGGGACAAAAGGTGCTGGTGATCGGAAGGACAGGTAGCGGTAAAACAACGCTGGCGCAACTGTTGCTGCGGTTTTACGATCCGGCTTCCGGCCGTATAACTATAGGCGGTAACGATATTGCCAAATTACCGGTACATAATTTACGTGAGCAGATTAGTTATGTGCCGCAGGATGTATTCCTGTTTAGCGATACGGTGGCAAACAACATTAGCTTTGGCTTAGCCAAGGCAGCAGGGATGGATGAGGTACGGCTGGCAGCTACGTATGCCAGCGTGGACAAAGAGATTTCCGGGCTGCCCGGCGGTTATGAAACTATGGTAGGAGAGCGTGGTGTAACATTGAGTGGCGGTCAGAAACAACGTGTGTCTATTGCCCGCGGCCTTATTAAAACGCCAGATATCCTGTTGTTTGACGATTGCCTGAGTGCTGTAGATGCAAAGACAGAAAACGAGATCATACATCATTTATATACTTTTTTGCAGAACAAAACTGCCATCATTATTACCCATCGCATCTTTACTGTTTTGAACTTTGACAAGATCGTTGTGCTGGATGAAGGAGGAATAATAGAGGAAGGAACGCATGAACAATTGTTAGCATCAAACGGATATTACGCAGAACTTTATCGCTTGCAAATGACAAGTAATGAGCGCGATGATACCGCAACGCTCAATTAGAAACCTTGCTGGTGTTGGGTTACAGGATATTATAAAAAAAGGTTATGTAATGTATGGTAACATATAATTATATGTTGTGAATATCCTGTATAGAAGAAAATTTATAACAGATGCGCAAAAATTTTGGCAATTTGAAAACAATCATATATTTGTGCATCTTAAAAGGAATCGTTAACCAAAACCAATTTCACTGTGGCGTACGAAAACAACGACAAGAAAATGGAGAGCGTTTACAGCAAACGTATCAGGGCAGGGAAAAGAAGAACTTATTTTTTTGATGTAAGGGCAACTCGTGGTAATGACTACTACCTGACCATTACGGAAAGCAGGAAGCGTTTCAACGACGATGGTTATGACAGGCACAAAATTTTTCTGTACAAAGAAGATTTCAACAAGTTCAGCAAAGCACTAGGCGAAGCAGTTGATTATGTAAAAACTGAATTGATGCCAGACTTTGATTTTGACGCCTACAACCACGAATACGTTGATGCTGCTGAAGAAGCTGTAGATGTAAACGAAGTAATTGCTGCTGCTACTGTTGCTGAACCAAGCGCAGTAACTGTAAGCGAAGCTCCATCTGCTGGTCACGTTGCATCAGAAGAAGTCGATAAGTGGTAATATTCTTGCTTGCTTGTCTCCAAATAAATGCATTAAAGCCTTTGTAATTTTACAGAGGCTTTTTTTATGGGATAACGTGAATCGTGAGGCGGTAATCGTGAATAATCTATTATACTTCCAAGTCGTTTATTTTTATCACGCAAAGACGCACAAGTATCGCAAAGGATGCAGAGAACACAGAGGCATATCAAGTATCGTGAATCGTGAGGCGGTAATCGTCAATAACGTTTCTCCGCACAACGTTCTAACCCTATAAAGAAGCTTTCAAAAGAAGCTGCGGAGCGGCTTCCCTCTATGTGCTCTATTGTGTCCCTTCGGAGCAAAAGCATTAAATATAGTAAAGTGTGTTACACCTCAATCCCCACAAACCTCCTGCTATTTCACATCAATTCCCCACAGCAACCTGCCAACGCCCTATGTGTTTAAAAAAATCGTGAATCGTGAGGCGGTAATCGTCAATAGATTGTCGTGTCAAATAATTCTCAGTTTTTCATGAGGTAAAATTCTCCCCGTACCTCCCCGTTCTCTGCGCCTCTGCGGTGAGTCCAGGTTGCCTATGTGTTAAAAAAGAAAAATCACACACAAAGAATTGCTGCAGTTTAATATATTGCGGAGGATGCACCCTTAATCTTAACTAAATAATTTACAATGGGACTTTGGGATAAACTGAAGAATGAGTTTATAGATATTATTGAGTGGGTAGATAGCTCACAGGATACGATCGTCTGGAAATTTCCACGATACCAGAACGAGATAAAAATGAACTCCAAGCTGACTGTGCGTGAATCGCAGGTAGCAGTCTTTATGAATGAAGGTACGGTGGCTGATATTTTTCAGCCCGGTATGTACACACTTACTACGCAAAACCTGCCGATACTTAGTACACTAAGAGGTTGGAAATATGGTTTTAACAGCCCGTTCAAAGCAGATGTGTTTTTTGTAAGCACAAGACAGTTTGTTAACCAGAAATGGGGTACGATGAACCCGGTAATGATGCGCGATGCAGAGTTTGGGCCGGTACGTTTGCGTGCTTTTGGCAGCTTTGCATTCAGGGTAAAAGATGCCGGTGTCTTTCTCAAAGAAGTGTCTGCTACTAATCCTGATTTTAATGTAGAAGGCATTACGACGCAATTGCGCAACCTGGCGGTATCCCGTGGTATGGAAGCTATTGCAGAAGCTAAAATACCAGTATTGGACCTTGCTTCGCAATACGAGGAAGTATCAGGTATTATTACAGGAAAAATAAAATCGGAGTTTGAAGAGCTTGGTTTGGAGCTGACAAAATTCCTGATCGAAAATGTATCGTTGCCGCCTGAAGTAGAGGCGGCTTTAGATAAAAGAAGCAGCATTGGTATTGTTGGGAATCTCAATTCCTATACGCAATTCCAGATTGCCAACTCCCTGGAAAAGTCTGCCGAAAACCCCGGCGGAGGAGGAGGAACTATTGGGGCTGGTGTAGGTGCGGGTATAGGCCTGGGCATAGCAGGCCAGCTTGCAGGCATGTTTCAAAACCAACAAGGAGGAGGAGGTAATGTGCCGCCACCATTGCAAACAGATGCGCAGTTTTTTGTAGCAATTGATGGTAAACAGGCGGGGCCGTTTACGACAGATCAACTAACACAGTTAGTTGCAAACAATAGTTTACAAGCGCAAACACTTGTCTGGAAAAAAGGCATGAATGGTTGGGCTGCCGCTAATACTGTGCCTGAGCTGGGTGCATTGTTAAACAGTGCGCCACCACCATTGCCTTAATCTTTAAGTAATACAAATAGTAAATAATAGCAAAAGCCTGTTGTACGCACAAGATCCATGTTTGTGCAACAGGCTTTTTGTAAACCCGTTTAGCTTACCCTAACTTGTCAGGCACATGCCAGAGGATAAAAATATAGCAGAGATACAGGGGAATACGTTTAAGTGTGAGAGTTGTGGCGCTGTCATGCACTTCGAGCCGGGCACGCACACGTTGAAATGTGATTTTTGCGGTGCTGTGAACGAAATACCTACTGAACAACAAACGATCCAATCCTTCGATTATCTCAAATTCATTGACGATAATACAACTGCAGAGGAGATACAAGTAGTTAATACGGTAAAGTGTAACAGTTGCGGAGCAGTTACTACACTGGAGAGTAACACCGTAGCAGGTAGTTGCACTTTTTGCGGCAGTCCGCTACTAACGGTTAATCAGCAACAGCAGGAAGTGGTAAAGCCACATTATGTATTGCCTTTTATAGTTAATAGCCAGCAGGCAAAAAAGAACTTTGGCGTATGGATGAAAAAGCTGTGGTTTGCTCCATCAGACTTACAACGGGTGGTAGAGGAAAGAACAGCACAGGCGTTACGTGGCATTTATATTCCTTACTGGGCTTACGATACGGATACAGATACCAGCTATAGTGGCGAGCGTGGTGAATATTACTACACTACAGAAACCTATACGGAGGAAGTGAATGGGCGCACCGAGACAAGAACAAGAGAGGTAAGGCACACGGCCTGGTACTCTGCAAGTGGTGAGGTGGATTGTTATTTCAACGATCTGCTGATCTCCGCAAGCACATCCCTGCCTCAGAAGATTGCGAATAAACTGGAACCGTGGCAACTACCAAAGCTGGTGGCATATGATGAGCGTTACCTGAGTGGGTTTCGCGCAGAGCTTTTTCAACTGGATGCACAAAAGGGATTTGAAATAGCCAAAAAGATGATGGTCTCCACCATTGAAAGCGAGATCTGTAGTGATATAGGAGGAGATGAGCAGCGCATCAATAGCTACACCACAACCTACCACGATACTATGCTGAAATATTTATTATTGCCTGTGTGGATGTGTGCATATAATTACAAAAACAAATTATATCATTTTACGGTGAATGCTTGTACCGGCGAAGTAGTGGGCGAGCGACCTTATAGCGTAGCTAAAATTATCTTGACAATAATGGCAGTGATCTGCGTTATTATCCTGATTTACATGATGGCGCAAAATTAGATGGGAAAGAGATTTGAGATTTGATATTTGAGATTTGAAATGAGCGGAGGTAGCTACGGAGTCACCAAGACGCAAAGGTACACCAGGGGGCGTGAATCGTGAGACGGTCATCGTGAATAAAGCTTCTCCGCACAAGGTTCTAGCATTATGAAGAAGGTTCAAATACTTAAAAGCGCACAAAGAAATGCATAGCATTTCCCCTATGTGCTCTATTGTGTCTCTTCGGAGAAAAAGCGATAAAAGTAGTACGCTTGTTACACATCTATCCTTACAAGTGATTTACTATTTCTAATCAAACATATTGGCGCATGTTGCCAACCACCTATGTGTTTATTATCTATCACGCAAAGACGCACAAGTATCGCGAAGGACGCAAAGGGAGCGCAGAGAACGCAAAGATGAGCCACCAAGGGGCGTGAATCGTGAGACGGTAATCGTGAATAACGCTTCTCCGCACAAGGTTCTAGCATTATGAAGAAGTTTGAATGCTTAAAGGCGTACAAAGAAATGCGTAGCATTTCCCCTATGTGCTCTATTGTGCCCCTTCGGAGCAAAAGGCAATAAACATAGTGCAGCGTGTTACACTTCTGTCCTTACAACTGACCTGCTATTCTGCGCCAAACTTATTGGTGCATGTTGCCAACTACCTATGTGTTTAAAAAAATGTGAGTAGTGGGTTGTCCGTTGTGAGTAATAGATCGTGAGTTGTGCATAATGCTTTTCTATATAACTCTCCGTTCTCTGCGGCTCTGCGGTGAATAAAATATAAGTCGAATAGCGAATAAACTGCTGAAGAGTGCGACGCAACAATGCTTAATAGATATACTGTTGCCGGGACCACAAAAAGATCTTGTACTTCACATCGTACATCTAACATCGTACATGCTTAATATTCCATTTTTCGCAACGACGGCGCTTTAAACCAGGTAACTACTACAACCAGTAGTGTCATACATCCGCCGAATACTACGGATGGAACTACGCCAAACAACTTGGCGGCAACGCCGCTTTCGAACTGGCCTAATTCGTTGCTGGAGTTAATGAACATAGAGTTTACGCTCATGACACGCCCGCGCATATTGTCCGGGGTTTTCAGTTGCATGATCGTACCGCGCGTAACCACGCTAATACCATCCAGCATGCCGCTGAGGAGCAATACGCCAAAGGATAGCCAGAATAGTTTAGAGATACCGAATACGATAATGCAAAGGCCAAAGCCTGCTACGGCAAACAGCAATGTACGGCCCTGCTTTTTCTTCAGCGGAAATAGCGTTAGCAGGACGACGATAAGAATGGAACCCATATCTGATGCGCCATTCAGGAAACCAAAGCCTTGCGGGCCTACTTTTAAAATGTCACGTGCGTAAACGGGCACCATTGCAACAGCGCCGCCAAATAGCACGGCAAACATATCCAGCGATATAGCGCCTAATAGTTCCTTTGTTTTAAATACGAAGTTCAGCCCCTCTTTCACACTTGTCCATGTTTTCTGTTCACTCTTACGCTCGTTCAATGGTGGTTTGGGTTTTAGCTGAAACAGTGCGAGGAATGATAACACCATCAGTACGCAGATGGCCGTTAATGTGCCTGTGTTGCCGCTCAATGCTATTAAAAAGCCGCCTACTGCATGCCCGATAACAGATGCAGAAAGGAATGCGCCCTGGTTCCATGTAGTTGCATTTTGCAAACTTGACTTTGGAACAATGGATGCAAGTATAACGTTGAATGTAGGGCCGGCAAAGGAGCGTACTATGCCCGTACCGAATATGATACAATAAATGAGAATAGCGATGGTATGCCCGTGAATGTGTGTAGTGCTGATGTTGGTAGATAAGGATAACAATAATATTGCGGCTAAGAGGTATAAGGCTACGCCGCGCAACAACAGTCTTCTTTTTTCACTGAGGTCAATTACATGTCCTGCGTACAGGGCAAAACCGAATGCGGGTAAAAACTCAGACAGGCCAACTATGCCGATGGCAAAAGGGGCGCTGGTAAGATTGTAGATCCACCAGCCTACAAGCGTACTCATCATACGCAGTGCCATTACAAACATAAACCGTCCCAACAGGAGGTTTCTGAATTCGGGTATCTTGACTGCGAGAAAAGGATCTGTCTTTTGTTGTATCGTTGAGTCCATAATAATTAGTCAATGAGTCAAATAATTCAAACAAGTAAAACAAGTCTCCCAAAAGCAAATCAGTGATATAAACAGGAAGTACAAAGTGAAAAATACCAAGTACGAAGTACTAAGTACGAAATACTAAGTATGGGTACTATAGCGAATTGCGGAACTTCCTCTTCACATCGTACTTTGTACTTAGTACTTCGTACTTCCCTTCCTATGGTAGCGTAATATAATGTTGTCCGTCTTCATAGTCTTTGTTCAGCGCATCCAGTATTACTTCCAGGTGCTTTTCATTGCCCAGGAAGTCGGCATTGCTGGCATCTACAAAAATGGTGGTTATATTATGCTGCTTTATAAAGCTGGTATAGGTTTCCTGTATGCTAAACAGGTAATCGTCAGGTATATGCTGCTCATACTCCCGGTTACGTTTACGGATATTGCTTTGCAACTTGCTTACCGGGGCATGCAGGTAGATGAGTATATCCGGGAAAAGTAACTGCTGGTGTATAATGTCGAATAGTTTCTGGTATAGCCTGAATTCTTCTTCGGGCAGGTTCACTTTCGCAAACAACAGGCATTTGGTAAAGAGATAGTCAGATACGGTTACACTCTGGAACAGGTCCTTGGTGTGCAACATTTCCTTCAGTTGCTTAAACCTTTCCGCCATGAAAAACAATTCCAGCGGAAAAGCATATTGTTTGGGATTATCGTAAAATTTCGGCAGGAAGGGGTTGTCTGCAAATTCTTCCAGTATCAGCCTCGCGTTCAGTTTTTTTGAAAGCAGGTGGGCCAATGTTGTTTTGCCTGCGCCTATGTTTCCTTCTATTGTTATAAAGTGATGCTTCATTGTCGGGTGCTCAAAATTAATATGCCACCTTAGATACTCCCGGAAATTTTATGCACATCAAGTGTATCCGGGCATTCTTCCAGCAGTTGGTTGATGGTTTTATGCAAAACAGGGTGCATGGCATTGCCCGCTATCTCAGCCAGGGGCTGCAATACAAAGCGCCTGTTCTGCATTTGCGGGTGGGGCAGGGTCAATATTGCTGTGTTGATAATTTTATCATTGTACAGGATCATATCTATATCGATGGTGCGGGGGCCAAATTTGATCAATCTTTCGCGCCCCATTAATGTTTCAATATTTAATAATATGCCCATAAGCGTTTCCGGGGCTATATTGCTCTTTATCTGAAGGGCGCAATTGTAGAAAGGGGGCTGGTCTTCCATACCCCAGGCGGAAGTTTCGTAAATAGAAGAAATTGCCGTAATATGGCCTGCAGATTGTCCGATTAATGATTTTGCCTGGCGAAGAAAGGCCATCCGGTCACCTAAATTACCGCCTATCAACAGGTAAACGTCATTCATAAATTGGTAGTGTAAGAAGCTTCAAATATCTTTATTTTTAAATGTACAAGTGAGAAAAATATGAAGGCCTTTTTGAAAATCTTTTTTGCGTCGTTTTTAGCATTGGCTATTTTTTCCTTTATCAGCGTTATTATAGCTGTTTGGATCATAGGCAAAGCTGCGCAACCCGAAAAACCAGATATTGGCTCCAATGGCGTATTGGTACTGGACCTTACTGTTAACTTTAAAGAACAGGGGCAGGACAACCCGATCGCTTCTGTGTTGAGTGATGCCAGCGAAACACCGGGCCTACATGAAGTGGTGCGTGTGATAGAATATGCGAAAAAAGATTCGGCTATCAAGGGTATTTATATAAAAGCCTCCGGTAATTCAAACGGGTTTGCTGCCAGTGAGGAGCTGCGAAAGGCTCTCATTGACTTTAAGCAGAGCAAAAAGTTTGTGATCGCTTACGGCGAGGCTATGTCACAAAAAGCATATTATGTAGCTACAGCAGCAGATAAAATTTACTGTCACCCGAATGGGGGTGTTGATTGGGTAGGGTTCTCTACCCAATTGTATTTTATAAAGGGCTTGCTGGACAAACTGGAAATACAACCCCAGATATTTTATGCAGGTAAGTTCAAAAGCGCTACGGAGCCTTTCCGCGTAACACAGATGACGGAACCTAACCGGTTACAAACAACGGTGTGGCTGGGCGACTTGTACAGCAGCTTCCTGACTGCAACATCGCAGGCGCGTGGTATTGACACTGCTCAACTGCATGCGCTGGCAAATAACGGTTCTATACAGTTTGCAGCCGATGCGGTAAAATATCACTTGGTAGACGGCGTGAAATATGATGATGAAGTAAAAAAGGAGCTGTTTGGCCTTATTAACCAGAAGGAATCGGATAAGTTGAACTTTGTGATGCTGAATAAATATGTGAAGGCGGTAGATACTAAGATGAATGAGGGGAAAGACCGGATTGCTGTTATTTATGCAGAAGGCGATATTGTAAGCGGTAAAGGTTCTGATGATGAGATCGGCAGCGATACGTATAAAAACCTGATCCGTAAAGCGCGTTTTGACAAGGATATTAAAGCAATCGTATTCCGCGTAAACTCCCCGGGCGGTAGTGCATTGGCTAGCGATGTTATCTGGCGCGAGATTACCCTGGCAAAGAAAGAAAAACCGGTAGTAGTAAGCATGGGCAACTATGCAGCATCCGGTGGCTATTATATTTCCTGTGCAGGTGATTCCATTTTTGCCGACCCGTCTACTATTACCGGTTCCATCGGTGTATTCAGCATTATTGCGAATACGCAGGGCTTTTTCAAAAACAAGCTGGGTATTACGTTTGATGGCGTAAAAACTGGACCATATGCAGATATGATGACATCTGACAGGCCGCTGACAGAAACGGAAAAAAGATTTTTACAGTCAGATGTAGATACGATCTACCATACGTTTAAATCTCGTGTGGCAGAGGGACGTAAAAAAAGCATTGAATACATAGACAGCATAGCCCAGGGCCGCGTATGGACCGGGCAACGTGCTATAGAGGTAGGCCTGGTAGACCGGATAGGTACATTGCAGGACGCGATTGCTGCTGCTGCCCGCATGGCTAAAACGCGTGATTACAAGGTGAAGGAATACCCGGAGAAAAAAACATTTCTTGAGCAGATAATGGGTGGCTCTGCAAACAAAAGCATAAAAACAAAAGCTGTAAAAGAGGAGATAGGTGAGGACGAATACAATATGCTGCAGCAGATGAAACAAATAAAATCGTGGATTGGCGCACCAATGACAAGGCTGCCGTTTGAAGCGAAGATGTAGAGTGGTGAATTGTGAGTGGTGAGTGGTGAAGGCTTCATGGCTTATAATAAATTGAAAGCGGGCTGCAGGAATGTGGCCCGCTTTTGTATAACAGTTATTCCATATCTAGCTTAAAAGGCGAATAGCTTTATGCTTTTGCAGCTATGGAATAGCTACGTTGGAAATATCCGCGCAAAAACGGGTTGCAAACTTGCAAGCCGTTTTTTATTTTGTTAGTGGGAAAAACTAATAATATGCGCAACCTGCTTTACTCTGTTGCAGCCATAGTACTGATGGCTGCCTGTAATGAACCAAATAAAAAAGACAGTGATAATACCCGTGCTGCTAAAACAACCTTGCGTGGCTGCACTCCACAAACAACCGATAAAGCATGGTACACTGCAGGTACAAAAGCGCCTATACTGAGCGGGCTTGAGGGAATCAATTTTAAAATTTCTACAGCGAACAAAGACGCGCAAGCATACTTTAACCAGGGGCTTATGTTGGCTTATGGATTTAATCATGCCGAGGCAGCCCGTTCTTTTTTTGAAGCAACGAGACTGGATTCTGCCTGTGCAATGGCATATTGGGGTTTTGCGTATGTGCTTGGGCCGAATTACAATGCAGGAATGGAGGATGACAATTACCAGCGTGCATACGAGGCTATACAAAAGGCTGTGTCTCTTAGCGGAAGTAGTACAGAGAAGGAGAAAGCGTTGATTATGGCACTAACGCATCGATACACTGCTGTGCCTCCTAAAAAACGCAGTCACCTGGATAGTGCTTATTCTGTAGCAATGAAAAAGGTATATGATACTTATGCTACAGACCCGGATATTAGCGCGCTGTATGCGGAATCGCTAATGGATATGCACCCCTGGGACTTGTATGATAAAAAAACAAAAGAGCCAAAGCCGTGGACACCTGAAATAGTTGCAATACTGGAAAAATTAATCAGGCAATATCCCAAACATCCCGGTGCGCCACATTTTTATATTCATGCAGTAGAGGCTTCTAAAACGCCGGAAAAAGGATTGGCAAGCGCAGGTTTGCTGATGACGCTTGTGCCGGGTTCGGGGCACCTGCTGCACATGCCTTCTCATATCTATATCTGGACAGGAGATTATCACGCAGGCTCGCTCGCAAACATTGCGGCGATAGAAGCGGATAGTACTTATTTAACTGCCTGTCATGCGCAGGGGGCTTACCCGCTTGGATATTACCCGCACAACTACCATTACCTGGCTGCTACGGCAACGCTGGAAGGTAATGCAAAGCTGGCGTGGCAGGCGGCTCAAAAGTTACAGGTACATACTGCACAGGATATAATGAAAGAGCCCGGATGGGGTACATTACAGCATTACTATACTATTCCTTACTATGTCGCAGTAAAGTTTGCTATGTGGGATACCATTCTTGCAATACAGGCACAAAAGGACGCTCTTATTTATCCGCAGGCAATTTTGCATTATGCAAGAGGTATGGCGTGGCTTGGAAAAAATGAGCTATCAAAAGCGCAGAATGAATTAGCGCAGCTAAAGAAAATAGCTGCTGATAGCGCTTTGAAAACGCTTACTATCTGGAACATTAATAGTATGTATGATATTGTGCAGATAGCAGCGCATGTATTGTCTGCAGAGATCTATCACCGGCAAAAAAAGTATGAGCAGTCGATCAGGGCATTTTATGAAGCTATAACTATTGAAGATAACTTAAACTATAATGAGCCGCCTGATTGGTTCTTCTCCGTGCGGCATTTGCTGGGCCCTGTTTTGCTCGATGCGGGAAAATATGCAGAGGCAGAAAAAATGTATTTGAAAGACTTAAGCACGTATAAAGAAAATGGATGGGCACTGATGGGGTTATACCAGTCATTGCAGAAGCAACGGAAAGAACAGGAGGCAAGTGCTGTAAAAAAACGATTTGAAAAAGCGTGGCAGTATGCTGATTTGAAATTAGAAATTTGAGCGTAGAAACTTGTCTCCTCTCTCAATTGTAAATACGCTGTCGCTGTAGCGTATGAAAAGCATACGCGATGATAGATATAAGAATATGAATTTATAAAAGCCACAAAAATATAAATACAAAGGTGGTTATATGCTTGACTTGGAGGTGTGTTTACTGTGACATGTGCAAATGAACTAAAGAACAATTCATTTTTGAGAAGCTTGCATATTTGCTTGATTATACACATCTACTATAAGAGATGCATATTCATTTAAATCAATTGGAGCTCCATCATTCTCTCCCTCAATGGTATAAATTTTGGTAAGCTCTTCAAGCTTCGATGCTTGAGTCGGTAGAGGAATGTCCGAATTAGGATCGGCTTTCTTCCAAACGATAGTGCCGGATGAGCCTCCCGATGACCACGTAATATTTCCGTGACCGGAGACAGGGTCAATCCAACCAAAGAAGCGGAAAATTTGACCGCCAGGTCCTATTGCTGTACCACTAACTAAAAAGGCTGCTTTAACAGTTGTGCTAATGGTAGATGCAGCCATTACACTGCACAGTGCATAGATAAATGCTTTTTTCATATGATAAAATTTTGGTTGCTTGAATCTACCAAACTAAGGCGCGCTTAACATCCAACACCCGCAGCTTCTTAACAATTGGTAATTTATTGTAGGACGTAAGCTGTATGTTTCCTTTTTCGAGAAAAAAAGTGTATTGTATATAAGCGTTTTCAGCTCTTTAGCCTGCTTCATTAGAATGCAATAGACTTTCATTTGGCAATATGCCTGGTGGCAATAATTTTTTCTTTTTGGTCGTTTTCTCATTTCGCAAACCCAATATCAAGTCTTTTTTAAATCGTAGACCAGATGAAAAGAATTTTACTACTGGGTATCTTTTGGTGTACCATCGCGTTTGAGAGTAATGCACAGAATTGCGTACAAGACAGCTTGTTTTGTGCGTCTATCGCTTATCGTGGCCCTACCTCTTTTTTTAGAAGCTGGCAAAAAGGAACAAGGTTGCTTATTGCTTATGACGAGATCATAAAAAATGCTGCTACACTCTTGCTGGATTATAATGCGGAGCCACAAGCGGCGTTTGGTGGATATAAGAATGCAGTGCCGGCACTGACATTTAGAGAGAGAGTATTGACCTTGCAAGCCATAGACACCGTTGATAATAAAATTGTACTCGTTTTTGATTGTGCAGGGAAGCGATATAAATTTCTGAGCAATAAGAACAAGCTTGAAAATGTAACACTTTCGTCTTTGAGAAATGCAACTTTGTTTGGACCAATGGATAATATGCAAGGCCTTGTGGGCAAGACTGTATATACAACAGGTAGCTATTGGCTTACCCTGAAAGACAGGGGGAAGATAAGTACAGTGCCGGCAGTGTCATACAAATATTACCCTGTTACAATCACCCATGTGGAGCAGGATAAATTTCACCAATATTATGTTTACTTCAAGCCTGTAAATACAGAGGCCGAATATTTTTACATTGTGGGCTATGAAACATTGATAAATGACAGCACAAGGGAAGAGGTTTGTAATAACAGGTTCGATACAAAATTTAGCTTATGTGATCCCCGTAACAGGTATAAGAATATTACTGAAAAAATGTGGAGGAAAATTCAGTCAATGGAAATAGCAGAAGGGATGACAGAAGAGGAAGTACGATTGATCATTAACAAACCAGATGAGGAAAGCGAACTGATGGAAAAAGGAAAAAAATATACATGTTGGTCTTACCGTAATGAGGTGCTTGGAAAGGTCTATCGTATATTTTTCGAGAAAGGAAAAGTGAGAGGTATTATTACGGATAGTTTGTAAGTGGTCTCTGAATACTGCACAGGTAACAGGGGATAATAAATCAGGATGGAATAATTGCTTCTTCCGGTGGCGGCATTTTTCTGAATAATTGCACCGGGGTCATACTGCTGAATAGTTTGAAATCTTTTATCAGGTGCATCTGGTCGAAATAGTTGCAACTATAGGCTATAGAAGTCCACGATTAAAAAAGTTTGCTGGCAGGGAGTGTTTTATAGAATACTTATAGTTTTGCCAGGATCTTTTTGCCCCTGCTTCTAAAGGCGGCAGTTTCATTATCCCATTGCTCTTCTATAATAAGTTTCAGTTCCGGTTTAATGTCGGGGTAAAGCGCAGAAAGATTGAATAAAGTGGTCAGAGAAAAAGCTTTAATAGCAATGGGAGTAGTAGGAGAGGTTACAAAGTCAAAGCAGGCATTCATTACATCACCATGAAATTCCTCCGGTATATCTATTGCTTCCAGTACCCGTACACTATTGCGGATAATGGCCGGGTGTACGTCTTTGCGGGAGAGCTGCGCCACCAGTACTTTTATGTAAGGTGTGATCATGGGTGGCCTTTCTCTCGCTGCCCAGCTTACACTCCATGCTGCACGTTGTGCTACACGCGTTTCTTCGTCCAGGAAGCATTGCATTAGTTCTTTGAAGCGTGCTTTGGAAGAAACTGCATAGTGGCTTATTTCCAACGCAAGTTCTTTCGGGTGAATTTTTTCCTGTAGTAATGCTTCGCGAATTTTCATTCTTTAAGTGTATAGAGTTTGTAAAGTATATAAGGTTTATAAAGTATGTAAGTAGATAACATGAGACGATGTATTGTGTTTACACCACTTTATATACCGTATAAACCTTATATACTATTTATACTTTATAAACCATTCATAATGTCTTTCATCTTCCTTACTTCTTCTTTACTTACGCCTGTAAAGGAAAGATCTTCCTGCATGGTTTCGCAGATAAATTCCATAGATGACGGAATATTGGTACGGGCGGAAGAATGTATTTCTACTGCGCCGGTTTCCTGCAGTAAGGAAACAATATTATTGCTACGTACACCGCTCCCCGGCATAATGATAATGTCATCCTGCGCTGCTGTAACCAGTTGTTTGATCAATGCAATACCACCGGGTGCTTCCGGGAATTGCCCGCTTGTAAGTATGCGTTGGCAGCCTGCGTCTATTACATCCGTTAATGCTTCCAATGGACGCACACATCTGTCAAATGCCCGGTGAAAAGTAACTTCCATCGGGTAAGCCAGCGCTGTTAATTGGGAAGTGCGTTTTTTATCTATTGTACCATCGGCATTTAGCAGGCCTAATACTACACCTGTATAGCCCAGCTCTTTGCAAAGCTGTACATCTGCCAACATGCAGCTAAATTCATCTGCAGAATAGAGGAAGTCTCCTCCACGCGGACGTATGATCGGGAAAACCGGGATGCTGATCTTTTCTATTACCTGTTTTAGCGTTCCGTATGAAGGCGTAGTGCCGCCCTCGTATCCATTCTCACATAGTTCTATACGGTCTGCCCCGGCATTGGCTGCATTTATAGCTGCGGTAATATTGAATACCGCTATTTCAAGAGTGTATTTCATATAAGAGCGTGCAAACTACAATATGTATTTACCGTCAACAAGCAAATTTTTATCATCGGCATAGCACACAGCGTAGTTAAAACCTTTTTGTATGCAATAGCCGCCGTATTCGCCGCGCTTGTTAATGGCTATAAAACCTACCTGTATATCTTTTGCCTTTGCACCTTTGATCCTGATAATGCGTTCTACCGCTTTCTTACAAGCCTGCTCAGGCGATAAACCTTGTCGCATCAGCTCCACTACCGTATGTGAGCCTGCTATGCGTATTACATCTTCGCCTTGCCCGGTGGCAGTTGCAGCGCCTACCTCATTGTCTACAAATAGTCCTGCGCCAATGATAGGAGAGTCACCCAGGCGGCCCCGCATTTTAAACGCCATACCGCTGGTAGTACAGCTACCACTCAGGTTACCATTCGCATCCAGTGCTACCATGCCGATGGTATCATGGTTCCATTCTCCATTGTCAAAGCGGGAAGGAGCAAATGGTCCATGCTCTTTGCGGTTCTCAATATTGATAACAGGTTTGTATTCGCTTTTCTTCAGCCATTCTGTATAGTTCTTCTGCGCATCATCGCTCAGTTTGCTTTCTTCCAATGGGAATCCTTCTGCCAGGGCAAACTGTTGTGCGCCCTGGCCTACAAGCATTACATGCGGTGTCTTTTCCATTACACGTCTTGCTACGCTGATCGGGTGCTTGATCCTTTCCAATGCAGCTACACTGCCACAATTAGCAAATTCATCCATAATGCAGGCATCCAGCGTTACAATGCCTTCCCTGTCCGGGTTAGCGCCCAGGCCCACGCAACAGTTCTGGGATGATTCAGTAACCATTACACCAGCTTCCACTGCATCCAGTGCACGGCCACCTTTGCGCAATACTTCCCATGCAGCTTTGTTGGCTGCTATGCCCGCATCCCAGGTAGAGATGACGATTGGCTTACGTACAGCAGATGTATTGCCTTTAAATGATAAAAATGGTAAAGTGCCAAGCCCAAGAGAACCTAGCTGTAAAAAACGACGACGGGAATGCATATAGTTGGTTTAATAATGTGAGATGAGAAAGTACAAAGTACAAAATACGAAGTACTAAGTACGAAGTGCAAAGAGTGATAGCGCGTTTATTTTGTACTTAGTACCTTGTACTTAGTACCTTTTACTTCGTACTTAATTGGTTTTTTTTGTAATTGCCAACTTCTTCACCATCTCATCACTTACAGGTTCGCTGTAAATGCCGTAGGCGCTGATGAGGGTGCCTTTCATGCTGTGGTCTTTTGCTTCAATGAGATAAAGAATGGATGCATCATCCGGGTTGGTCATCCCTTCAAAACGTATATAGTCTGTTATTTCAAACTGCGCAGGGGAGAGGCATTCTCCTGTAGCACTGCATTTCAGTTGATCAAAAACAAGGTTGAAATCAGTGGTGTATCCTTTTTGCTTCAGATCATTCAGTGCATCTACAAGTGTATCGTACTGTCTCATGTTGTTTGTTTTTAGGTGTTAAATATACAAAACCAGAGCTGAATGGCTGAATGGTTAAATTGTTCGAATTGTTACCTGGTATGCGTTATTTTTTGTGGGAAATGCTGCAACGATTTCGCTATTCAAACATTTAACAAAATAGACATAACATACATCAATAATTACTCAAATTTTCAATAGTTTCTGAAAATTTCATCTAATTTTGTATTCTATAATTAAGCACTATGAAAGTTATCATCGTGGGCGGAGGATTCGGAGGTTTGAAGTTAGCCAGGACAATGAGCAATAAGAAAGGAATAGACGTATTGTTATTGGACAGGTTTAATTATCACCAGTTCCAGCCGCTTTTTTACCAGGTGGCTACAGCGGGATTAGACGCAAGTAATATTTCTTTCCCTTTGCGTAAAGCATTTCAAAACAGCAAAAACATTCGTTTCCGGTTAGCTGATGTAAAAAGTATAGATACGGCAGGCAACAAGGTACTGACGGATATAGGCGAGTTTGAGTATGATATACTGGTATTGGCTATGGGGGCTGATACAAATTTCTTTGGCAATAGCAACTTAGCGGAGAATGCTTTTCCGATGAAGTCTACAGCAGAGGCGTTGCAGCTTCGTCACCACATTATCCAGAACCTGGAAGATGCTTTGTCTGCTAAAGATCCAGAGGAGCTGCAGGGTATGATGAACATTGTGGTAGTAGGCGGCGGCCCTACTGGTGTAGAAGTGAGCGGGGCCTTTGTAGAGTTGCGTAATAATGTGTTGCCTAAGGATTACCCGGAACTGGACTTCTCCAAGATGAATATTTACCTGCTGGAGGGTAGCCCGCGTACGCTGGCTTCTATGAGCGCGAAGAGTAGTGAGCAGAGTCGTAAATACCTGGAGAAAATGGGAGTGCAGGTACATACGGAAATGCATGTAAAGGACTATGACGGCTACAATGTATTGCTGGATACGGGTATGAAAATACCGGCACGTACCGTAATATGGGCCGCAGGCATTAAGGGTAACGTGCCGCCGGGCATAGATCCTGCGCTGATCGTAAGGGGTAACCGTATTAAGGTAGACCGGCTAAACAGGATAGAAGGCTTTTCTAATGTATATGTTATAGGTGACCTGGCCTGGATGCCAACACCAAAATATCCAAACGGGCATCCGCAATTGGCAACAGTTGCTATAAAGCAGGCGGAAAACCTGGGGAAAAACCTGATCAGGATGGCCAAAGACAGCAATGCTGCTTTAAATGAGTATGAGTATTTTGATAAAGGTAGTATGGCTACAGTGGGACGTAATAAGGCTGTAGTAGACCTGCCGCGGCCGAAGGTACATTTTGGCGGCTTCTTTGCATGGGTAATATGGATGAGCCTGCACCTGATGCTGATACTGGGGGTGAAGAATAAATTACAGATCTTCATTAACTGGCTGTATAAATATTTCACTTATGATCAAAGCCTGCGCCTGTTGTTCCGCGAGTTTGAACGGAAAACAACGCTGGAAAAGCGCGAGGGGCTTAAGGTGTAAGGCAATTGAAGATATAAAATATCTGTAGAGAGCTGGTACAGATCATGCCTGTGTAAGCCAGAATGCATTGTACCACAGGTGTCAACTTATGCAAAAGGGGAAGGAGATCGAAGCGATTTTTTTCACCACATAACTTGTCCCGGTAACATACCGGGAGGAGCATAAGGAACATAAGCGTGGTGCTCCTGCTGACTAATAATAAACTCATTCGTCAAAGAAAGAGCGCATAAAACTTTATAAGGAAAATACGTCGTGTTTCTTTGTAGACTTTTGATGCTAGCACAATCTTTGTACGGGCTTTATCTCTACAGTGCTGTTCGGACAATATTTGCCAGTTTCTTTTGGCTGAAATATCCAAAATTTGACTGCTATGGCCTTTAAATAAACCATGGCACTAAAAGGTAATGTGCCCTTTTTAAAATTTCAAATCTCAAATTTTAAATTTCAAATCAATATATTGTATCTTCATTTTTAGATTGTAAATCCAATATGTTTATGAATTAATCTTATGCACTATTCAACGTGCGGACTTCATAGAAACATTATTCATTTTTTAAGGAAATAGCGCTGTTTTTATTTGATATTAATGGCAAACGCTTTTTCCCGGATTTAATTTGCAATTGCAATAATCAACATTACTATGGAGCAAAAAGCCAAACAGACGTATCATATTATGATTGTGGAAGATGACAAGTACATGCGATTTGTGTTACAACAGTACCTCCAGACCGATTTCCAGGTAGATAGTTTTGATAACGGTCTTGATGCCCTTAAGTACTTACAGGACGGCAATATTCCCGATATTATTATCACTGATCTAAAAACGCCAAAGCTTAGTGGGCTTGAATTATTACAACAGGTGAAAGCTTCCGGTTTTTTTAATTCTATTCCGGTAATGGTCGTTTCCGGTGATGACAGTACAGAAAAACGCATCCAATGCTTAAATGCGGGCGCGGATGATTTTGTAGTAAAACCTTTCAACCCGGCGGAACTTTCTGCCAGGCTTAATGTTATATTGAGGCGTTCAGGTAAACAGATCCAATCTTAATTGCATCCAATTTCTATGGCTGAACAGAAAACTGTTTCACAGGGCATTATTGCACTCATTAATCTCGACGACAATAGTACCCGGAAAGTAGAAACACAATCTTTTAATGGAAGCGTATGCCGTTCTTTCGAGAACAGTGTTGCTTTTTTTTCTCATTGGGAAAAAGAGCGGCTGGATGTGGCTGCTGTAATAGCACAGGGCGATATTCTTGGCCCTAATGGCATACCCCTGCATGAATTGCTGGACAAAAAGAAACCTTACATACCATTCTTTCTCATAATAGAAAGTACCGTGCAGGAGCATATTATTAAACGTGCGCTTGCTGCAGGTGTTTCCGATATCTTTTTCTTACCGTTGAATGCAGAGAATGTAGCACTGCGTGCAAATTTCCTGATTGACCATGCGAGCGCATTGAAGGCGATTTCCCCACATCAGCCGCAGATGGCAAAACAATACAAAGTGCCGTTTGCAAAACGGGTCTTTGATATTTTCTTTGCGGGGCTTGCACTCATCTGTTTGTCTCCTGTATTCCTCCTTGTGATTCTGCTGCTGAAGATAGAATCAAGAGGGCCGGCGTTTTATTATTCACTACGTGTAGGTACGGGATATAAAGTATTCCGCTTTTATAAATTCAGGTCTATGTATGTAAACGCGGATAAGCGTTTGAAAGACCTGGCTCACCTGAACCAATATGATAGCAGCAACGATGCTACGGCCGAAGCTACACAAAATACGGTAGCAGCACAGCTTTGCGACGAATGCCGTACACAGGGTACAAAGTGCCGTTTCCCTTTGTATGCAGATGATATTAGCTGGTGTGAGAAACAATACCAGCAATCTAAAAAAGCGACAAAAGGTTCTGCGTTTTTTAAATTGAAAAATGATCCCCGCATAACTAAAGTGGGTAAAGTGCTGCGCAATACAAGCATAGATGAACTGCCTCAGCTATGGAATGTACTGATTGGCGATATGAGCATTGTAGGCAACAGGCCTTTGCCGCTATACGAAGCAGAAAAGCTGACTACAGATAAGTATGCGTTGCGTTTCCTGGCACCTGCGGGTATTACCGGCTTATGGCAGGTAGAGAAAAGAGGTAAAGGGGAGATGTCTGAAGAAGAGCGACTGATGCTGGACAATACTTATGCAAAGAATCACAGTTTTGTAAATGATATAAAGCTCATTTTAAAAACCATTCCGGCACTTTTCCAAAAGGAAAGTGTATAGGCTAAAACCAGCGCTTGCATGAGGCCAATCAAAATACCATCCGATATACTACATCATTGGCAATTGGATAATGCCTCCGCAGAAGCTATTGCTGCTATACATGCGCGGTTGCAGGCTTTTAAAAAAGGAGCACCTGAGGTAAGTGTTGTTATTCCCGCCTATAACGAAAAGGATAGCATTGTAAAAACTTTATCCTCTCTTAGCGCTAATAATACCAACCGTTCCGTAGAGATCATTGTAGTCAATAATAATTCAGCAGATAATACGCGTGAGCTTGCTATTGCATGTGGTGCGACTTGTATAGATGAAACAAAACAAGGCATTACCAATGCGCGTAACGCCGGACTGAACTACGCCACAGGAAAATATGTGCTGAATGCAGATGCAGACTCCATTTACCCATCCACCTGGATAGAAGAAATGGTGAGCCCACTGGCAAACGGAAACGCTGCTGCACTTACGTATGGGCAGTTTGCTTTTATTCCTGTAGGTAAAACCACCCGCAATACTTATTTCTTTTATGAATACTTCGCCGATTTTACGCGATGGATCAACAAGACGTTTCGCGAAGAGGCTGTAAACGTATATGGTTTTAACTCTGGCTTTCGCAGGGAACAAGGATTGTCTGTAGAAGGTTTTGATCACCCGCCCGGTACAAATGAGGATGGGTTTCTCGCACTAAAGCTCCGCAACAAAGGCTTTGGCAAACTGCACTGTGTGCCGGCCTCCAAATCACTCGTATGGACTACAGACCGCCGCATTCTACTGGATGGCGGTATTCAACAAGCTACCTTCAAACGTGTTAAACGCATGCTGGGCATGAAGATGGAAGAGACGAGAAATGTGTAAGGGAGATTGTTGAATGGTTGTATTGCTTCATTGTTATGTTATAAGTCTTTACTCAACGCCTCGGCTAGTGAAGAAAGTTTTCAATGAGTATTGATTGTTGTGCGTTGAACATTGAGCATTATTCTTCATTGGAGATTCCTTGTTCCTTGTTCGATATTCAATTCCTGCAAGCGCCTCGGTTCGTGTCCTCACGAACCGAATGTAACTGTTTCGTGAGGACACGAAACAGGGCGTAAGGTTTTTTGAAACCTTATAGGTCTTTGCGAATGATAGAAGCCCAACAATTTAACCATCCAACAATTAAACAATTAAGCCTTTCTCTTCGCTTTCTCCCATGCTGCGCTTTGGCCTCCGCGCATGTAGCGACGTATGCCCGCCATTACAGCATAGTTCATCATGCAAAAGTAATAGGGGATGAAAAGGATCTTGATTTTTAGCTGACGCTTTTCCATGATCCAGCCCAGCAATGCCATTGCATAAAACAGTACCTGTAATGCAAAGACGGCTATGTACAAAGGGGAAGATGTTTGCCATGCAATAATGCCATTTAAAACAAACGCCAGGATCATTAGAAAAGGTGTGATTGTCCAGCGTAGCACGCGGTGGCTGATATATTGAAATGTAAGAACAGGATTAATAAAAGGATTGGCCAGTTTTTTCAGGCGTAAGATGGATTGAATACCTCCGGCTGCAATACGTACTTTTCTTTTTAATTCCTCACCTATACTTTCCGAACCTGTTTCTGTGGCATAAGCCAGCGGCTCATAGGCAATGCGGTAACCTTTTTCCGCAATCAGCAGGGAGATCATAAAATCATCCAATATCGTATCTTTTTCAACTGGCTGATACAAAGCCGTGCGCACGCTGAACAATTCACCGGCAGCACCAACAACAGAATACAGTTCTGCATCCCATTTCTTCAACATGCTTTCATATTTCCAGTAAAAACCTTCGCCAGCCGTAGCATCGGCGCTCTCTTCTGCATGCACTCTTTTTTCACCGGATACAGCACCTATCTTTTCGTCTTTGTAATGGCGGCAGATATACAATAGCGCATCCTTGTTCAGAAACGTATTGGCATCTGTAAACACAGCTACTTCAGTATTTACGGTGTCCATAGCACGGTGTACTGCGGCTATCTTGCCGGTACGCTCCGGTTTGTGCAGTAGCCGGATCTGCGGATACCGGGCTACAATGGCTGGTGTATTATCTGAAGAGCCATCTGTTACAATGATGATCTGAAATTTATCCGCAGGATAATTCAATGCAAGCGTGTTCTGTATTTTTTCCTCCATCGATGCTTCTTCATTATATGCAGCAATGATAAGTGTAAGGGTAGGTGTAAAATCTCCGGGGGCAGCTATAGGCCGTTTGCCTTTAACTATACCACGTACCTTTACCAGTATGTATAGTAATATGCCATACCCGAAGAATGTATAAAAAACAAGGAAGAGGCTTAACCAGAATAGAATGATCATTTATTTGGATTTTAAATCAAAACCTAATTCATCGCTGTCTACCGCATGCGTCATATTCCACCATACAGCGCGCAGCAGTACACTTGTAAAGCCGCGTTGTTTGCTTCTGATATAAGATAAAATATTGCGTGGCACTACCACGGCAGTAAAATAAATCAAGAACACCAGTTGTTGGAAAAGACCTGCGTTACGTCTTGAAAACAGGATACGGTTCCGGTTCATAAAATATTCTTTCAGTTTGCTGTTTTTACCTACAGAAACAGATTCTTTATGATAGATCAGTGCATTTGTATTTACCCATATACTATAACCTGCCCGTTTGATCATTTCACACCAGTCCATCTCTTCATAATACAGGAAAAAATTTTCAGCCATTGCACCTGCTTTTTTTACTACCTCGCGCGGCAGCATCATGGCTGCACCATGTGCAAAACCTGTAGGGCCGCTGCTTTGGTCATACTGCCCATTGTCCTGCTCATGCTGGCCAATGCAATTGTTGCGTATGGTAAAATAATTCATGTGAGTAAATCCTGCATATTGGATGATGCCGGGCTGGTCAAAATAATGTATTTTGGGCGATACTATGCCAATGCCGGTATCCTGATCCAAAGTGCCGGTTAAAAGTGAAACCAGTTCGGGAGTAAATTCTGTATCATTATTAACGAGGAAAAAGTAATCGCCCGTTGCTGCGCGGATACCCAGGTTGTTACCGCCGGCAAAACCAAGATTGTCATTTGAACGAATGAATTTCACATGTGGATATTGCGCCTCCCATCCCGGTACGGGGTTTACCAGGCTTCCATTGTCCACCACGATAATTTCTATGTTCGGATACGTATTGACAGCAGCAATTGAGGATAATAAAGCTTCTGTCATCTGGGGTTGATTAAAATTGACCGTGATAATGGAAACTTTTTTCATTCATTACTGTTTTTCTTAATGGCTGTAAATCCCAAAAGTGAAAATATCTAAACTTGTCCAGAAAGCAAGATAGTGAAAAACAAATGTACGGCGCAGCGCATACAGCACGGGAAGAAGACATTAACCGTAAGCTGGATGAACTGATCAAACTATTGTCGGAGATTGATCTTGACAGCAGGAAGATAGAGGAGTACCGTAAAAAGATCAATGCCGCGTTTGACAACAACAACCTGAATGCGTATAGTGCTATGGATAACCAGGCGCTGACGCGGGATGAAATGCTGAATAATCTTGCCGTATTGCTGGAGGAGAAACCTGTAAATAGCCGCATATCGCGTGATTATGTAAAAAAGCACCGGGCAAAAAATGTTGTGATGGGCTTGTTGGGAATGGTTATGGTTACGCTGGGCTTTGCCATGATCATTATGCCGGCGCCGCCATATTTTGAAATGTTCACTATTTTTTACTTTAATAATGATGACGGTGTTACATTAATGGACCTGATTGCACTGGCGATAGTGTTAACCGGCGTATATTTAATTATTAATTCTTTTGTCAAGCATAAACGTGAGCGATAACATATGCCCGTATCCTCCAAAAAAATAATGATTGTAGATGACAGCCCGATGATGCTGGCATTGATGAAGACTGGTTTTGAAAACGAAGGCTTCACCTGTGTAGCTGTGGCATCAGCAACACAGGCATTGCGGTTGCTGGATGAAGATATGCCCGACATTATCCTGTCAGACTATGAGATGCCGGGTATGAATGGGTTTACCTTCAGGCAGGAAGTAATGTCAAAGGAGGGTACAAAAGATATACCCTTCGTCTTCCTGACCTCGCACAGCGGATCGGACCTTGTTACACGCGGGCTGGATGAACTGATGGCTGTAGACTTTATTAACAAAGAAACGGCGATACCTGTTGTTGTTTCCAAGTTGAAAAACCTGCTGACAACAGTTAGAAAAAAAGAAGAACTATCCCTGATAGAGTTGCGTAAAGCTGCGGAAGCCATTAATGTGAAGTCCGTACCACAAAACAAGCCTGTAATGAAGGGCGTTGAAATAGACTTCTGGCACAAGGCTTATCAGAACTACCCGGGTGGCGACTTTATAGATTTTATACAGTTGGATGATCGCTATCTTTTCCTGGTGCTGGGGGATGTGATGGGGAAGAAATGGAAAGCCTGGTTTTTCTCCTTCGGTTTTTTAAGCTACATACGGGCAGCAGTTCGTTTTTGTGTGTATGATGATGAAGTGTCCCCGGCGCGCATACTGGAAAAGATCAACGATTGTGTGTGTAAAGATGCTGTATTGGATGATGTGTTGTCTGGCCTTTCACTTGTAGCAATAGATCAGCAAACAGGTAAGCTGATGTATGCCGGAGCTGGCGATCTGCCTCTCTTGCATTACAAAGCAGCAGATAAAAGCATACATGAGCTGCAAACTGCCGGGTTGTTGCTGGGCATGTTTGACGGTGTAACATACGAGGAGCGTGAAATAGAGATGAAGACAGGGGACAGGTTATTGCTCTTTACAGATGGTATGACGGATTACATAGATGGGGTTGCAGGCCGGAAGAAAACGGCGTATGAAGAGTTTAAAGAGTATATGCTGCATCAGCTACGTGAAAATAAATCCAACGAAGCTCTTATAACACATCTGTCACTCTTGCTTTCCGACGACCGGCAGGCTGATGACAGTAGTATCATTTTTGTTGAAAAAAAATAGTCTTATGATCCTTGAAACCATAGCGGGCAATGGTTATCTCCTGGCTCGCATTCTTATAGCAGAAGCAAACCTGGATGTAGCACCTTCCTTCAAAACAGAAATGACGGAAGTGGTGGACAAGGGAAAGAAATGGATAATACTGGACTTTAAGAATGTAACGTATGTGGACAGTTCTTTTTTAGGCGCGCTGGTTTCTTCCCTGAAATATGCGATTGCTAAAAACGAAGAGCTGGTACTGGTGGAGCTGCATAAGGATATTCATGATCTGCTGAAACTGATCCGTATGGATAAGGTGTTCAAAATATATAAATCAGAACAGGACGCCCTGCAAACGTTGGGCATATAATACACATGCAATTCAGCTTTAAAAATAAAACGGGAGCATTACTGCCTTTTTTAAAGGAGGTGGAGTTTTATCTGCTGGAACGGCTGTATGGCAATAGCAACCTGGGTACACTGCTGATGCGTGGTAAGTATATACTGATAGAGATGTGTACCAATGGCATTAAGCATTCCGGCGAGGCTTATTCGCAATTCAATATAGATATAGAAGACGATAAATTATTTATTTCTAAAATAGATAAAGGCAATCCTTTTACACCTAAGAGTAAAAATGGGATGGCATGCCTGGTGTTTCCGCCACAGAACTTGCAAACCTATAAGCCTGTGACTATATGGGAGGATGATCTGAACCGCCTGGCTGTGAAAAAAGCAAGTGAAGATACGCTGGTCTTTTACGTGGAAGATATAAACGAACCCGCGCCGGAGCTGGCAAGCCTGCTGGAGAAACATCTTGGCCTGATCATTATATGCCGGGCTGCCGATGTGCTGCATTACAAGTACGAACCTGAGCAGAAGTTGAATATATTTACGGCAAAACTACAAGTCGTTTCATAGTTTCATTGTTTACCTGTTTCATCCGGATATACCTGAAACGTTGAAACCATGAAACTGCTGAAACCAAAAACTTAACTAATTTCATAAACGTATGAAGCATCGCTTTGAAGTGCTGGATATTTTCAGAGGTATTTTTGCCAGCATGGTTGTTTTCTTTCATCTCAGTGCGTTTACCGATACGATTATCCTCAAAAACAATTTTATATACAACTGCGACCTGTTCGTTGATTTCTTTTTTGTATTAAGTGGTTTCGTTATTAGTTACAGCTACCAGAAAATTGATTCCCCGCAACAGCTAAACCTGTTTTACAAAAAACGCTTTTGGCGTTTGTATCCACTTCATATTCTGATGCTGTTTGCTTTTGTCGCAATAGAATTTATAAAGAAAGGTATGGTAGGGCGTGTACAGATAAACCAACTGAACAACCCGAACAATAACCTGTTTACTTTTTTCTCCAACCTGTTTATGCTGAACTCTGTAAAGCTGCCAAATGTTACGGATGTAAGCTGGAACATTCCAAGCTGGTCCATAAGTGCGGAGGTGATAGCATATTTACTTTTCGGTATCTTATTAATACTCCTGCATCGTACCAATGGGTATAAAGTGCGTAACTGGTGCTTTGCTGCTGTTGTTGCAGGTGCTTTTATACTGCTTCGTTTCTGGACAGGCGGCTTTAAACTGACTTATAGCTTTGACTATGGGTTCCTACGTGGCTGGATCGGCTTTTTCACCGGAGCATTGTGCCTTAGCTTTTTTCAAAAAACGTATGATGTAGTGAGTAAAAAGCCTGCCATGCTTTTTTCCATTGCGGAAGTAGTTATTATCATTACCATGATCTTAATGGTATATCATGGGTTTGACCTGAAACCTTATGGATACCTGTTTGTGTTATTGTTCTTTGTAAGTGTGTACGTCTTCTCTTTTGAGAAAGGTATTTGCTCCAATGGCCTGAAGCGTGTGGGATTACTGAAAAAAATAGGAATGTATTCCTATTCTATCTATATGACGCATGCGCTTTGTCTTAGCCTGTTTAATATTGTCTTTATCCGCGTACTAAAAATGCAGCCAAGCGCGTATGCGTATCTCTTTATTGTAAACTATATTATGATCTACTACGTATCTAAATGGACATATAAAAATGTAGAGATGCGCTTTCAGTATAAGAAGAAGATTTGAGCGAAGGGGGGGTAAACACATAGGTAGTTAACTGCATGCTCCAATAAGTTTGATGTGGGATGGCTGGTAACTTTTAGGGTTAGAAGTGCAACAAGCGTACTACGTTTATCGCTTTTTCTCCGAAGGGACACATAGGGCACATAGGGGAAGCCGCGGGCGGCTTCTGGGGGTACTGTTGCGTATTTGAAAGCTTTTTTATAGGGTTAGAACGTTGTGCGGAGAAACGTTATTGACGATTCCCAGCTCACGATTGACGATTCTTGGTGTACCTTATTGCCTTGGCGTCTTAGTGGCTACCTTTGCGATACTTGTGCGGCTTGACGTGATTAAAATTAAACACATAGGTAGTTAACTGCATGCTCCAATAAGTTTGATGTGGGATGGCTGGTAACTTTTAGGGCTAGAAGTGCAATAAGCGTACTACGTTTATCGCTTTTTCTCCGAAGGGACACATAGGGCACATAGGGGAAGCCGCGGGCGGCTTCTGGGGTGCTGTTGCGTATTTGAAAGCTTCTTTATAGGGTTAGAACGTTGTGCGGAGAAACGTTATTGACGATTCCCGGCTCACGATTGACGATTCTTGGTGCTCCTTATTGCCTTGGCGTCTTAGTGGCCTACCTTTGCGATACTTGTGCGTCTTTGCGTGGGATATTTTAAACACATAGGTAATTGGCAGGTTGCACGACTAAGTTTGAGGTGATATAGTACATAACCTTTAAGGACAGAGGTGTAACACACTTTGCTATATTTATTGCTTTTTCTCCGAAGGGAGACATAGGGTACATAGGGGAAGCCGCGGGCGGCTTCTGGGGTGCTGTTGCGTATTTGAAAGCTTCTTTATAGGGTTAGAACGTTGTGCGGAGAAACGTTATTGACGATTCCCGGCTCACGATTGACGATTCTTGGTGCTCCTTATTGCCTTGGCGTCTTGGTGGCCTATCTTTGCGTGAAATATCAGGATGCTTTTTTTCTAAAACGATTCCAATACGGTAATACCAATTCTTTCAGTTCCTTATAGCCTAATTTATACATATCGAAAAATCCAAACGGTGCGTATTGCCTCAGTGCATAGTAACCCACTAATGCGCCAATGAGGTAAGGGAAGAATGAAGTGATGGCTACGCCGTACACATTTTTAAATAAATAAATACCACCTACGTCTCCGATAATATTTGCAGCCAGCATGATCAATACCTTTTGGAAGTTAACCTTCGGCCGGTTGATCACATCCAGCGTTAATGCAAGGAAACGATCTGCCGGGAACAGCAATGCAAATGTCATAAACAACCTGAAGACGTTTGCCGCTTCCGTGCCTACATATTTGCCGCCACCAATCAGCCCGATCGCTACATCTGCCAATAATACGGCAATCAACGCTACAGGTATTAATGCTACGGTGATCATACCTACATATTTCTTCAGGATATAGATCACTTCTTCGCGCCGGTTCTGATTATAGGCTGCGGATAGCGAAGGCATAGCTGTTGCTGCAAAACTGCGCAATGGTATTTCCACAATCTCCATCAGGCGTTGACCTAAATTATAAATAGCCAGGGCTGCAGGCCCAAGCATAAAATTGATGATGAAAGTATCCGAGCTTCTAAACAGGTTGGCACTAAGGGTAGTGCCAACACTGTATTTGCCAAAATGATATAGTTCCAGTATGGTCGCCTTAGTACGGCGACGTAATGCGCCTATACGTGCAAAGCCAGCTATAATAGTGACGAGACTGGTAATAAGACTAGAGCCAAGGTAAGCATATACCACATTCTGTAAATTGATCTGGTGCATCCAGATCAGCACCAATACCCAACCCACAAAAAGGCTTTGGCTTACGAAACGGATAAATAACAAGCGATCAAAACGCTGCTCTGCCTGCACTACACAAGATGCCATAAAGGACGGGAGGGTGCAGATATAGGTTATAGCAAACCATTTTACAAACAGGATAATGCCTGCATTCTGTATAGAAGGCAAAAAGAAAAATGCCGGAATGTTTAGTACGATAAACCCACCTGTGATAAGTAGTGCAATATACCAGGCGGAGCCCAGCACATCATTAGCGCGGTTGGTTTCTGCACCTGCATAGAACTTTATAAAAGCTGTGGTTAAAAACCCGGAACGGAATGTGTCAATCAGGAGAATGGTGGACTGGAAGAACACCCAGATACCAATCTCTGTAAGCGATAACGCATGATATAAGATGGCAACTGTAACAACGCCAAAGACGGACATAATACCATTGCCGGCAAGGGAAAGGAAATGTTTGTTCTTAATAACTTCAGCAATTTTGGGCATAGTCCAGGTTGGATTTGAAATTTGAGATTAAAAGCCTCAACTCTTAAATCTTAGGCATCTTGAATTTGCCCGAAGATAACCAAAGATGTTTTTTCATAACTGCTTTATATAAGAATAATCGCTTTTAATGTGAACAATAAGCATATAAACACGTAATTTGTTATTTGATAAAGCATCCATTGTCCCATGCCAGGTAACCAACATTTTGAACAAGTCACCTTACTGATCACTCATTACAACAGGAGCAAATCGCTGGAACGGCTGCTGGCTGCCTTCCAGGAGCTGCAATGTACTTTTGGTGATATTGTAGTCTCTGACGATGGAAGTAAGCCGGAACATCTGCAATATGTGGAAGAACTTAAGAACAGGTTCACCTTTCGCTTAATAACAACGCCAAAGAATAAAGGTTTGGGAAATAACATTAATAAGGGGCAGGATGCTGTAACTACGCCTTATACGTTGTATGTGCAGGAAGATTTTGTACCGAAAGATACATTCCTTGTCCATTTTGATAATGCACTTGATTTTATGGAGCAGGATAAAGGGCTGGATATTGTGCGCTTCTATGCTTATTTCCCTTATCCGTATATGAAGCCGTATGGTAAAGGCTATTCTGAAATGATCTTTCACAAAATGCCGTGGTACACCAACCACCTGAAATTTTATTTTTATAGCGATCACCCGCATTTGCGCCGCAGTAATTTCTTTGAAAAATTCGGTCGATATACAGAAGGCGTAAAGGGAGACCTGACGGAATACTGGATGAGCCTGGGCTTTATACACTACAAAGCGCGTGGCCTGTTTTTCAATGATTATACGGAACTCTTTGATCAGCGTAATTCACCGGACGAGCCAAGTACGATGGAGCGCAACGACTGGCGGCAAAGCAAAAATCCGTTTGTGCGTTTGATGCGATCAGGATATCTTGTTACCAAATTCGCACGCTGGTCGTGGGATGTGTTTGCAGCGAAGCATTTGACGAAGAAAGGAGAGATGTGAATGGTGAATAGTCAATTGTGAAATAAGCAGAGAGTATGAATAATAGCCGAACGTAAACAATAAAGAATTTCAAATTTTAAATCTCAAATAAAAATTGTGTCATGTGTTAGTCTGGAGGCTTGGTAGCGTTCACTATTCACCATTGACAATTCACTATATGTATCATTTCAACGAAGTATCACTACTGGTTACACATTACAACCGCAGTAAATCGCTGGAGCGGTTGCTGGCTTCTTTTAAAGAGATCGGCTGTAGCTTCAATGAAATTGTGGTATCTGATGATGGCAGTAAACCTGAGCACCAGGCGTACCTGCAACAATTGCAATCGCAATATCCTTTTCGCCTTATTACTACACCAAAGAATAAGGGGCTGGGCAATAATATCAACAAAGGGCAGGATGCAGTGCTGTCTCCATTGACATTGTATGTGCAGGAGGATTTTGTTCCTGATCCTTCTTTTGGTGAGCATTTTACCAAAGCATTGTCCATTCTTACAGAAAGACCAGATGTAGATATGGTGCGCTTTTATGCTTACTTTAAATATCCGTATCTAAAGAAGGCGAATGAAGGCTTTGCTGAAATGGTCTTTAAGTTATGGTATCCCGGGTATAAAAAATTCTATTATTATAGTGACCATCCGCATGTGCGCCGTAGCGAATTTCTACAAAAATTCGGAAGATATACTGAAGGGGTGAAAGGGGATGTGACGGAATACAATATGATGCTGGCTTTTTTACAAAAAAAAGGCAAAGGCTTCTTCTATGAAGATTTTAAAAGCCTGTTTTCACAGGAGAATTCCAGTGAAGAACCCAGCACGATGAAACGTAATTTCTGGCGCGAGTCCGGCAACCCGCTGGTAACTATTATGCGCCATGCCTACCGGCATTTTAAGTTTAACAGGGATTATTTGTTCAGGAAGTTTTAGTGAAATTACGCGATTGAGGTTGCTACTAGAGAGAGGTTATTCGCTCGTTATTTGGGCACATTCGCCTGTACAAAATTGATAAAAGTTTCTTTTGAAACGTCGCCTATCATGCCCTGCCATTTGTCCTGAAAAGATTCTATGATGTATTGTGGCTGTGTTTTACAGCTATACTTTTGCTCTTCCAGCAAAAGATTTTTTCCTCCAACCTGTTCGTCATCTACATAAAGGGTAACTATAATGAAGTGATTAAGCAGCCGCATAACGGCGGTATCCCCCGCAAGCACCTGCTCCAGCTTTTTCGCATTAGCGCTAAGCCTGGCTGTAAAGTAAATCAATAAAGGTTTTTTGGAAGTAGCCTGGCACTGTTTAGCCTGTATGTAATCGAAATACTGCGGAATGTTTAAAAATGCAGGCAGCCTGTCTGCTAAAATAGGTCTGTCACACAGGTTTGAACGCTGTGCAAAAACTGCGATGGAAAGAATTAAACAGGATAAAAACAGTGTAAAAGATTTCATACCATATTTTACACTGTTAAATTAAATCATTTGAAGTGCATTGTCAATAAGGCTTCCAGCTTGTAACAAGCGATGGCGCTTATTCTATTACCTGGAAGTCCGTTACCAGCCTGCAAATGTTGCCGGCTTTATCATAACCAATGTATGTAGCATACACGCCATCTCCCCAGCCTGCGCTGAATACAGCAACATTTACCTTGTTGCTTTCCCAGAGCAGCCAGTCGCGGGTATCTTTGTAGTTTTCATGCATAGCATCAATCAGGTTCTGGTAGCTATCCTCACTTTCCGACATGAAGTTTGTAAACTCTTCGGAAGCAGAGGTATCCATAAAACCGCCGGTACCGGCATCTACACCATATCCGAAAAATTCATCTTTTTTAAGCTTTGAAATGTCTTGCCCTTCGCAAACAGCCAACTCCCAGGTTTCTGGCGCTGCATCAGAAAATTTTATTCGTGCAAAGCCAACTCTTTCATCGTCATTCACCTGTGCAATGGCAAGCTGAACAGGGAAGGAGCCTGTAGGAAATTTGACTGTAAATGGCAGATCGTCGTTATATAAGAATGGATCACAAGCAATAATATTTCCCTCAGTGATCTTTAAATTACCTATTTCCTGTGTGTAAAAGCGATGCACGTCATTGGTATCATCACGATAAGTAAAGCCTTTTTCGTATGCTTTTTCGAGATGCTTTGGGATAAAAATATTTGCCATAAAGTTTTGATTTAGTTTGCCTCGTGTTGCGCCTGCAATATACTGGTTACTATTTGTAATGCTTTTGTATAAGTAATTCCATTTTCCTGGTCTATTGTTAATGGATGATCCTCTTCAATAGATATTATTTTAGGAATAAGGCCAACTTCCTGTTCCTGCGCGATTGTTTTGATGTTAATTGTTTCTCCATATTGAGGAACGATTGTTTGAAGCCAGCCAAAATAAGGCTTTTGTTCTATGCGTTTGGGATCTTCCCATAAGTTAACCCTAATATCATAATTGCTTTTGCTTATAGACGTCCATACGTTAAATATTAAATCTTCGGTATGGTCAATTATAGGAATGGTTAATCTGCCTCGATGGAAGAAATGCTCTTCATCCACAACACAAAGGCTTTGCAATAGTTCAATCCTGTCTTCTCTTTCGTTCGGCGGTATGGAAAAATAATATTCAGGAAAATCGCTACCAAAGCATAATGGTATAATATCATAAACCTTGCCGCAACAGGCGCATGTAAAACTTGTGTTGTCCTTCTTCTTTTTTAGAAATGAAAAGAGGTTCAAATTGATTTGTTTTTTTGAAAATTCTATCCAAGATAGTATTTGTTAGCAAAAACAGTTAGTGGACGTAACGAGACAAAAACGTTTAATAAAATCAATTGCTTAATCATTAATCTGTCTGCTGTAAATAACAATTTCACAACTTAGTGCAACAATAAGAGAATTACCAGTATCGGAAAAACCAAAGGCGCGTAATTCGCATGGACCATCTTTAGCAATTAATGTTTTTTCTTTCTGATTGGGAGATACTAAATATATTTTCTGAACAAGGTATTTCTCGAAAGGCAAATCATCAGGTTCAGGATTGGATATTTTGAGCGACCAACCGTCTTTCGTTATTTTAGGTAGGTTGTCTTCTCCATACAGTCCGTAGGTGGAAATTTTTATATTGGATAATAGGTCGAAGCCTGTAATGGTATTAGTATCTTGGTTTAATCTTTCCCACCAATCATCTCCGTTGCGTATTCTGGCGATCCGTTCGCCAGTGATACAGTTAAACAAACCTTCTCCCTGGCTTGATAGCACTAATAAATGATCCTGATGAGGTGCATATCCAATATTCTCTAGACCACCAATTGCATACGTATTTTTAAGTTCCCACATAATTGACTCCTTTCTATAAATTGATTTACCAAATTACATTTTCTGTATATGGTTTGCTTTTATATTCTGTAAAATCTTTAATCTCTTTACTGGCGCAGGCCTCCGGCCTGTGTCTACTTGTTACTAATATTTGCGTATCGTTACGTTTATTTTTTGTAAAACTTTTATATAGGTATGTTTAGTAACAATACAGCACAGGCCGGGAGGCCTGCGCCAGCGATGCCATTTGAAAGTGGCCCACTCGACAGTCCCAGCGGGACGGCAGACTGCTAGCTATTTAATCAAATAATAGATTGAGCTCCGGAGGATCGACAGATTGATTCGCGTTATGTTCACTGTATCTGTCGCCGCGCTGCGGCTCTTCTTTTATAATTATCCATTGCTACCATTCTGTAGAGCCGCCGTATCTCTGCGTTTTGAACGATCGCTATTGTTACTCAATATGAAAGGAACTGTTTTTATTCTTCTCCCGTTGAAAATGTCGGTTTGTAAAATGAAATGGGCTTGGAAATTGTACCCTTGTTACCTGATTGATCAATCAATTGAAATGTAATTTCAAAATTATCTCCATTGTCGAAATGAAAAGCGCCGGAACACATACCATGTCCAATTTTTACCATTCCATTTTCAATATTTAAAATGTATGAAGTCGTTTTTAGCGTCGTTTTATTCTTTACTGTAGCCTTTACAAATACTTCTGACTGATCTTGTGCAGTAATTGAAAAATATACCCATTTAGCGGGACCACACCCATAAGCATGCAATGTCTTTTTTTGTTCTACAGAAGGGTAGGCAAGGATTGGGGCGTTCTTATCAATGATGTTAGAAACTCTAAATGTTATTGTTTCCCACTGTTTAGTCGAATCGTTGTATCGATTTAATAAAGGTACAGAACCATCGGTGTTGTCAATCTGAAGTGTGTAGATTTCATTCGTTTTTAATATAGATGTTGCTTTTAAAATGACCTGTGTTAACTGCATTTCACCTTTTAGCGTATCAATAACTTTCAATGGAATTTTTTCTTTCGAAGATTTTAGATAGATAGGATATTTGCTATTGAGTTTTGAAACAATGTCCTGGCTAAAGCAATAAAAATCAAGAATGATTATCCCATTTTTGTTAAGGGTATTGCTTTTAGATAAGCACCATATACCTGAGCTTGCGCATTTTGCATAACTCGTTGTTGTTGCTAGGAGTATTGATACGAACAAGATAATAGATTTCATAAAATTAAGAATTGAGTGGTCATAGATACGGTAACTATAGTTTGTTTTGAAAAAGGATTCATTACCCCTCACGCTTACTCATCCGCTTCAGCAGTTTCAAGTGAGAAACAATACCACCCCAATACGTCGTTTGGTTGGGTTGTATATTATTTGATTGAAGAATATGGTAGAGGATCTTATTCAGTTCAGGGTAATGGATGTGGTGATAATGCGGGAACAGGTGATGCGCTACATGATTGTTGAAACCGCCTAAAATGAAGTTGGCTGTTTTGCTGAAAGGGTGCATGTCATTGGAGCTTTTGATTTGGTTCATCAGCCACGAAGTATTGATATAGCCGCTTTCATCCGTAGTAGGGTAGGCCGTTGCTTCTACGTGATGCGTCATAAAGAAGGTGAAAAGCAAGAACAAGGATTGCGATAAGTGCATACATAAAAAGCCCGTCAGCACAATATACCACGCCTGTTGAGAAAACAAGAGCGGCAACACAAGGATGAAAACAAGATAAAAGACCTTTTGTGCCCAGAAGGAGAGATGATAGCGAAAATCTTTCTTTGTACCATATTCATCGGGTGAATAAAGAATGACAAAATCTTTAATAAAGATCCAGAAGAGTGAATAGGTCATATAGGCAACAGGCGCATAAAAATGCTGATACTGGTGATACCAGTGGTGCGTGCTGCCCGGTATTACACGGATCAGTTTTGAAATGCGCAGGTCGGAATCGTAATCTTCTACATTAGGTGCATAATGATGGGAGTGAACGTGCCGCTTCTTCCATGCTTCCGCATGAGCGCCTACAATAGCGTAGATCGCAATAAACCCCAGCTCGTTCAGTTTTTTATTTTTGAAAACCGTATTGTGTGAGAAATCGTGTGAAAAATTGAATGCAAAAAGCAAAGACACAAATCCATACAGCATAAAGACAAACACAAAATACAGCGGGCTTTTGATCACATACAAAAGCGTATAACTAAGCGAGAAAGCTGAAAAGTAAAAAACGAATTTTGCACAGAGGCGCAAAGCAATAGCCCGTTTGTTTACAAGCAGTTGCTCATCTACCTGCCGGTAAATGTCTTTCAGTAAGTCGCTGTGGTGCGCAATATGAATGTGTTTATCCCTCAAATGTCGCTGGTTTAAATGAGTGTTGTTTGCCCATCACTTTCAGGAAGCGAAAGTGTGCTGCTAGTGTTTTATGATAAGGCATTTCCATATAAGTTACGCCATGCTTCTTTGCCAGTTCCCGGAAGATGGGAAGTATTTCTATATAATGCACGTGGCAAATATTCGGTAACAAATGATGCAGTGCATGCGCATTGAAGCCCCCAAGTGTCCAGTTCAGCAATATACTATCTGCGTTATAATCAACAGATGTGCACATCTGCAATTTTGGCCAGCTCATAGCAAGGTTATTGTCTGCGTCTGGAATGGGATGATCTACAAAGTCTGATAAGTGCGAAACGCCCAATACGCCCACAAACAAAATAGAGATCAGGAAATGATTGAGCAGGAACGCCAGTAAAACCGTTTGCCAGCCGAAAGGGAGCAAGTATATAGGCAATGCGATCATATAGCCAAGGTACAGTAGTTTATATATGACCAGTTTAATCACTTCTTTCTTCGGTATATCAATTTTAATTGTCCTGCTTGAATAGTTGAACAGCATCAATGCTTCGCGGAACAGGAACCAGTTTAACGAGTATAATAAGTAAAGAAACGGTGCATAGAGATATTGATAACGGTGAAACCATTTCAACTCCTGGCTTTCCGTCATCCTGAATAAAGGATTATTAAGTACATCTATATCGCTGCCCTCAATATTGGTATATAAGTGATGCGATTCGTTGTGGTTCTTGCCCCATACATACGCATTATTGCCTTGCAGGTTGAAGCTGATGGAGAATAGTATTTTATTCCAGTATTTACTTTTCACTGCCACACCATGCGCTGCATCATGGGAGATGTTGAAGGCAGTTAGTAAAACAGACAAGCCCATCAGCAGGTAGTAAATAAAAAATGCTACCTCGCTTGTGCTGGTGATCATTAATCCATAAAACAAAATATCCAGGCTGAAGTAAAGCGCAATTTTGAAGCGCATAATAGTATTACCCGTCCTGTGAATGCCTTTCTCAGAAAAATACTGGTCTGTTCTTTCTTTTAGCTCTTTGTAAAAGGCAGAACCTTCATCCTTTGTAAATTTCAGTTTACGCATGCAGTTAATGTAAGGGTTAATGAATAAGGGCTGCACATGTCCAATCGTGCTGCAATTGCGTATCATAGATACGGTTTATATCGCAAATTTTGGGATAAGTATTGTTAAATGTGATGAGTGAGGGAGATAAGGAGTGTTTAATTGTGTGCTGTTTTAATTTATTCTACACGCATTTTGAATAGAGTTATTAGGTATCGCAAAGTCCGCAAAGTCGCCGCAGAGAACACAGAGGATAGCGTGAATCGTGAAACGGTAATCGTGAATAAATGATATGAGTAGTGAGTTGTGAGTTAGCCTATTGACGATTGCCGTTTCACGATTCACGATGCTCCACTGCATTTATCGCCTTATATATTTCCTTCACATTATTCTCCCATGAGTGAGTAGCGGCAAATGTCTTGCGTTTTTCTTGTAGTGTAGGAGAGTCTTCCTGCAATGCTTTTTCTATGGCATCTACATACGTTTGTGCTGAGTTGCAGAGATAGGTATAGTCAGCAAATACCGCTTGCATAAAGTCCGTTTTGGTAGCCACTACAGGTTTACCCATTGCCAGGTATTCATCTATCTTGCGCGGGTAGTTGCCAATCGTTACTTCATTAAGCACCTGCGGATTTATACATACGTCAAATGAAGCAATATATGCAGGAAGGGCAGTAGGTTCCTTCGCACCAAGAAAGTGTACGTTAGGTAACTGGTGCAGTTGGCTTTTACGGAAAGCATCATCTTCCGGCCCTACCAGTACGAGCGTCCAGTGGGGTTTACGTGTAGCTATTGCTACCAGCAGGTCTATATCCAGCCGTAACGATTGTAATGCGCCTACATAGCCAATCACAGGCTGGTTTGTTTGCGGCATATCTGCCGGTTGCACATACGCTTTTTGAGAGAACATTTCAAGGTCACATCCTTGCCCTACATAGTAAGAAGATGGGTTGTATTGCCTGCAATAATCCGCCAGGAAAGTAGAGTTTGCCACGCACACATCACTCTTGGCTATTAGTGAAGGCTCCAGGCGTTTACCATGCAGTTTCCAGTAGTCTACTGTCAGTAAGTAGTCGCGCGAGTAGTACACACTTACGGCGGCCTGTAACATTTCTTTCAGGTAAAAACCGCGGAATATTTCGTTGTCATTAAACAGGATTGGGGCCTTTATTCCAAATACATCCATTGCGCGTTGAATGCTGTTGGCAAATATGCGGTTGTTACGTTTGTTCAGGAAGTTAAAGATTGCCGGGCTTTTGATCCAGTTAATAGACTCTACCATTTTTTCCGGGTAGAACGTCCAGAGATTAGCATCCAACTGTACCAACGAAGGTGCTTTGTGCCGTATTACATCTATACGTTTTTCAATGCGAGGTTCATGCGCATGCCTCATCTTTGTGATCCTGTCCAGCGGAGAGTTCACATACAGCACACGGTTATGTTTGCTCATTTCTACAGCAATGTTTTTGCAATTGCTGCCGATCTCAACATCCCATGGTTGCTGGCCAACGATTATTATATCCCTGTCGGTGATGCTATCATTCATTCTTTGGATTTATCTAACTGTCCGGTAATCACTATCAGCGCAGCAGCCAGCAAAAAGTACATACTAGAAGGGTACTGTACAATTGCTTCCTGCGGATAGTTGCCTATGTTCAATGCAAAAACAATAAGCAGCATAGCGAGGCAGTAAGTCTTTAGCTCAGGATCACGAATGTGAAAATAATTGATAATGCCCTGGCGTAATATTAAAAAAACAAGCATACAAAAAAGTATCAACCCTACCCAGCCCAGTTCCACAGCTACACGCACATAGCCACTGTCCGGCGGAAAATCTGCGAGCAAGGAGTGTGGCGCAAAGCGTTGCCCCCATGCACCGGTGGCGCCAAGGCCACCGCCAAATGGGTGAGAAAGTATGTAAGGTTGTATCTTTTTCTGGTTGGCTTTTCTAAGATTGAAAGAGGCATCTTCCGACGGGCGAAATGCAGTCTGAAAGCGATATAAAGTAGGGTTGGATGTAGGTATGAATACTGCAATGGCAATGCCAAATGCCGCTACAATGGCAAAGCCCAGTACCTTCCTGTTAAACTTTAGCACCGCAAGTAACGCCAGTGAAACGGGTAGTAATACATACGCGCCCCTGGTGCCGGAATATAGCATAGCCCATACAAAAAGGAATGCGCAACCTGCCAGCACTATTTTTTTCCATTGCTTCGTTGGCCCTGTTATAAGCGCCACACTCAGCAGTGTACTAATGACCATGTTGTAAGAAAATGCTACAGGGTCAGAGAAGATAGAGAACCTGCGCCAGTGACCATCTATAAACAACAGTTCTGCAATAGACGGATCAGAATGTAGCCAGGCATCTTCTGCGGATGAGAAGCCTATAAACTCTTGCTTGAGTGCATATAGGGCTGCAACAACGGACAGGAAGAGCCATATTTTTAAGATCAACCGTATCAGTTGTTTGGTACGTATGCTATAGAGGAATACAAAATAGCAAAGCATTACAAGCGCTACGGAGCGTATGGTATATACCCAGGATAGCTTGGATGCAGCAGATGGGTTCACTACTTCAAATATATTGTACCCCACCCACACCAGTATCATCATGCTTACCGGCCCTTTCAGGTCGCGCCAGTTAGGTTTGTTACGCTGCGCAATGAAGAAACTTAATATGAGTATGATCTGAAAACCATCCATCAACGTACCTGCAGGGAATGGCAGGTCCATACGGATGATCGCGAAGAGAAGATAGGCGAAGATGAGTACGGTTACAACGCCAAACTGCGGGTAGGCGAGTGTGGCATAGAGTACCGGGAGGCCTATCATGGCTGCCAACGCTACAAAGCTGCCTGGTAACCCTGCCTGTGCAACATATACTGCGAAGCCAATGGACACGAGCAGGCTGCCAAGTATTGCAAATACCTGGCGCAAGCGTTTGGACTTGCCTGGGGGTGTTATTGGTAATTGTATATCCTGCATTTATTTAAAAAAATAAAAGTTTAAAAAAGAAAACGAAAGTGCTTACAAATGCAATAATGAGCGCTACCGTTTTGGCCACTTTAGCAGAACGCACTTCCTGCGCGGCCTGCTTCTCTGGTGATATGCGTGGTGGTTCAATTCTCATTTGCCGTGTTTTTAATATTGTCACCTGCATGTTTTGTAGCTACCGAACGCTTATTGGCTCCTTTTGCTTTTAACAACGACTGTACTTGCAGCCACATAAACTTTGGTATGTTGCGCAGCGAGTCATAGATCCGTTTGTCTGCATGCGATGCGCTAAGGGCTATGAAGAAACTGGTAATAAACAATGCGAACGCAACCAGCCACCATAGCGCCTGTACATTCAGCAAAACAATATTGACCAGGAAAAATAAACCGGACAAGATGAGGAATATGAACAAAGGAGGTCTTAGCAGCACAATGCCAAATAAAAACTGGTTACGACTGGCTTTACCAATACCTTTTGCCAGCAAGCCCCAGCCGAGAAAAGAATATTTAAACCAGGTATTGATCCATCTTGCGCGCTGGTTTACCAACTGGTCAGATGCTGCGGTTTTCTCATCATACACCACTGCATTAGGCGCATAAGCAATGCGAAGGTTGCGCTGTACTATGGCATATTGTAATACTTTATCAAAGCCCGCGCCTGATACATCATTATTTTCGAGGCACTCCCTGTATAGCTGCACGGTAAACGCCATGCCTGAGCCTGACAGGGTAGCAGAGGAGCCAAGATTAAACAACACTTCCGCATCGTAGTAGTGATAATAAATATCCCTTGCCGCATCCAGGCAGGCAAGTGTTGTATTCAGGTTCTTTGGTTTTCGAATGCCCTGTACTGCTTTGAAGCCGTTGTCGAAGTACCGGTTCAGCTCTTCTAGGTAATTGCGTTCTACTATATTGTCACTGTCAATGATGGTCAGATGCGTATGCGCACGCTGAAAATGGTTGATCGCATAAAAATGTGAACGTGTATTGCTGCCAAGCGTTTCGGGTGGGCGCAGTAGTACGATCCTGTCATCTGTAAAATGCAGGTTGGATACATCACACTTATCTGCTACTACGTAGATGAGATAGTTTTTGTAAGTGGATTGCAGTATAGAGTTTGTAACTGCATGCAACAAATGTGTTTGCTCATACGCTGTTACTATAATGGCGTAGTCCGGCTGCTGAAACTCTGTACGCCGCCAGTTCTTTTTCTTGATCACGCTGTACCAGACGAAGAACAGGAAGGGTAGTACAAGGTTGTAGCCGATAAACAACTGTACGAGACACCATATAACGAAGAGCAGATCTCCTAACATGTAATAATGGTTTTCCTGTTACGCATTCCTGGCTTCAGCCTTATTCAGTATCCAGCCGGCAAACGTCTTGCCAAGCCCAGACAGGTAGTTGGCAGATTGCGTCTTATCCTCGTTCAAACTGCTACCAGCATCAAACACCGCAACAGTTTTGTCTGATTGCAGTATCCATTCCTTTGCCTTATCTGCATCCTGTAGCGATGGTGCTTCTATAATAATAATGTCAAACTGTTTTTTCAAGTCCACCATTTTCTCATGCAGCCCCTGGCGCGATGTCAGTTCTGATAAAGACGTATCGTGCCCCTTATTGCCCAACACTTGTATAAAATGTGGCACGCCTTCAGGTAAATACACTTTGCCGGATAAATAATCTTCCAGCGTGTTGTTGGAATGAATGATGCCGGTAATAGACGGGTTAGTAAAATTGCCGTCTATCAGCAGTATTTTTTTATCCGTCATTGCATACGCATAAGCAAGACTGATGGCAAGGAACGTTCTGCCTTCGCCCGGTTGCAGCCCCGTAATGACCAAAACTTTATTGTCCGCGCCCATTTCCTGGTCTATCTCAAAGCGTAGCGCACGTAATTCATTTTTAAAACGCGCCACGTCTTTTCCTGGCGCTGTGTTTTGCCAGATATCTTTCAGGTCTATCTTATTGCCACGAAGAGAAGACAGCTTGCCCAATACAGACGAGTCTGTTTTGAGTGCCAGTTCTTTCGGCTCAGAAATAGAATTATCGAAGTAGAATAGAACAAACATTACAAATACGCAAAACACAAAACTGATAATACCGGAAAGGATGATCAGCAGCATTTTTTTAGACGGCTGTAGTGTGCCCGGCATAGCTTCCTGTATTTGTCTCAGCTCTACAGTGTAGCTGGATTGCATACTCGCCTGGTTATACTTGGCTAATATTTCCAGGTATTCGCGGCTGGCTACATCTATAGAGTTTTCATAACCCTGTATTACCGCCTCATGTGGCACAAGGCCATCAAATTTCCTGTTCAGTCTTGCCAGTTCATTATCTATAGACCCGATACTGTTTCTTGCCAGCTCCAAGGAGATCTGCATCGTCATTTTCTGAGTGATCAGGTCTTGCTTGGTCGCAAGTGGGTTGGTAATATATTTATCAGATGCTTCAGCAACCTGGTTGGAAAGTATACTACGTAATGAATCTACGCGGCGTTTGTATTTTTCATCAAAATTGCTTTTTACATAATCATCATTCATGTTGTTTAGCAATTGCTTGGTCGCTACAATGTCTGCATTGATCTTCGTAAGCGAGCTTTCCAGGTACCTGCGGTCCGTAGGGCTAAACTTGTTGTCAATATCTTTCAGCGCCGCAGTATATGCGATCACATCTTTACTTGCTATTTCCCGGCGAGTTTCAAAGTCAGACAGTTGTCCGTAAAGGCTTTTAGCCTGTTCGTTCAGGTTCAGTACACGGTTATCGATCTTGTATTTTTTCAGGCCATCCATTTTCGCATTCAGCGAATCTTGTTTTTCCTTTAGTAGCTTATCAAGGAAATTAACCGCCTTCAACTGGTTCGTCCTGTTATTGGCAGAATAGTAATTGACAAACTCTTTTACCAATGTGTTCAATACATACGCAGACAATTCAGGGTTGGTAGAAGTAAATTCCAGGTCAATAAAGTCACTGCTGTTTACCCGGTAGATGGATAAGTTACGGGTGAGTGATTCATAATCATATTGCATTGACTTTAATACTTTGTAAAGCCCTTCTTCATCTTTATTCCAGAGGGAAAGTTCCGTCATTGTATTGTAGTGCTGCTTATAAACTTCTGTAGCATGGTTGCGTGCTGCCGGCGATAGCGTCTGTACCAGTTTGCTCGGCGCCTTAAAAGGCTTTTCACCACTCAGGTCATGGATCATTAGCTGGTAAGATACCTGGTTTACCATTTTTTTCAGCAACATCATTTGTATAAGGTTGCTGAATTCCTGGCTTATTTTAGATTCCTGTCCGTTGTCCGGGTTCAGTATTTGCTGCGATGGATCGGCTATGCCTGTTGCTATACGCGTTTTGGCTGTGTATTGGTCGGGTAGGTAGCGCACCAGGAAATAGGTTATGATCACCGTAATAACCGGGATGCAGATCAATAACCATTTTCTTCTATATAAAAGGCGCAAAAATTTGAATAAATCCATTGGTGTCTGTGTTAATTGGCTAAAAAGTTCTATATCGTCAATCGGGAGCCGTGAGTAGTGAGTTGGCTTACTCACAACTGACAACTCACTACTCACATCATTCACATTTGTCTCCGGCTATTTCTTCTGTTGCATGATCTCTTCCAGTCGTTTACCAACCAGTTCTTCCAGCCTGCTTTTGGCAACAAGCATGGCTCCTTCTGTTTCTATTTTGGCCTGTGTCCTGTCAGACAGGTTGATCAGTGTTTTATTATAATTTTCCAGCGTTTCTTCGCCCTTCTCGTATTTATATTTTACCTGCTGCATCTGGCTTTCCGCATCCAGCTCCACTTTTGCCTTCACCTTCAGCAGTGCTAACTGTTGCAGGTAAAGGAAATAGCGTTCTCTTACCAGCGCTTCCAGGTTTACATAGTATTCGTCCCGCTCAAACTGGGTTACATTCCATTCTTCGCGCGCCTGTTTAATGATCATTGGCTTTTGGATAAAACTGCCTATGTTCAGGAAAACGCCGATCTGGTAACCATTCAGAAATGCCGGGTTGGTCAGCGTAGTTGTATTGTTTGGGCTGTAAAGAAAATTCAGCGAGAAAATATCAAACCAGCTAAGTTTATACTTCTTGTAATTGGCCAGTGTAGCGTTTACACGATGCTCGAACACTTTAATGCGTGGATAGTTAATCCGCGCTTCCATTACCAGCTTTTCCAGCGTGGGGTAGGAAATGTCCGGTATCATGGACGGAGCGGACTGGGCTTGCGCCACTACAGAAGAGATAGTAAATGCGAGGATACAGTACACTTTGGCCGTCATAGATGTATTTTTCAACATACCTGTTTTCAAGATATTCTTATTTTTAGATAATCCTAATATCAAGGCACTAGGGCATTTGGATATTGGCGGATTTATATGAATTTAGCAAAAATATTCATTATCAATATGTCATCCATTAAAAAGTACTTATAAATGAAAGAATATTGTACTGAATGAATGAAAAAAACAGCATATTGAGCTTCGAACCCCTGTTTGTTTAAATCCATAATTGTATGTCCTTATCCGATACTATCAAAAATAACCCACGACTAAAGAAATTGGTTCACTGGATGCTGATTCCAGCAAATGATTATCGTCCGAGGTTCTGGGTAAGAAATTTTGCGAACATCTTTTTTCATAAAAAGGGAAAAGGTGCCAGGGTGCGTAGCCGCGTGCGTATGGATGTACTGCCGTTCAATAAATTTGAGATGGGGGCGCGGTCGGTTATAGAAGATTTCAGTACGGTGAACAATGGTGTAGGGGATGTGTTTATTGGAGAGAATACCTTCGTGGGCATGTCCAATGTACTTATTGGGCCGCTGCGAATAGGAAATAATGTAATACTGGCGCAAAATGTGGTAATGAGTGGCCTCAACCACATTTACACCGACATCAGCCGCCCGATCGTAACGCAAAATGTAACAACAGCACAGATTGTGATCGGAGATGATTGCTGGATAGCGGCTAATGCCGTTATTACAGCGGGTGTAACCATAGGTAAGCACTGTGTAGTGGCTGGCGGTGCAGTGGTAACAAAAGATGTAGCAGATTACAGCGTAGTGGCCGGCAACCCTGCACGTGTAATAAAAAAGTATGATCACCAGCGTGGTGAGTGGGTCAAAGCCACGTAAGTGATACCATTGTTGCTTTTGGTATAAATGAGAATTATCCCTTCGATGTCCATAAATAAAAAATCCATAATAGACCTTCCTGAGAAGAACAAGGAATCCATCCGCCTGTTTCTTCAATTCAGCAAGAAGCCCTTTTTTGTAATTGCAGGCGATGGTAGCAGTGTATGGCAAAATGAAGCCAGTACACAATTATCTGCGTATGATTATATGGGCCGTAGCTACACGCTGGATGGTATTTGTAAAGTAATTATTGCTGCTGTTTCCGGTGTTAAGAATAGAGAGGTGCAACTGGAAGTAAAGACAGGTATGGTCTATTACCTGCTGAACTGTGTACAGCCAGAACTGGATGATATTTATGTAACCTGTACTGATATAACAGAATGGAAAAGCGCAGAAGCCTATATGCTGAAGCGTATGAGCCGTGTGGAAACAGCTATACGTGCTGTAGGTGATGGTATATGGGAGCGCGACCTGGTAAATAAAACAGCCTATTATTCTTCGCAATACAAAAGCATGCTTGGCTATACGGAAGCGGAGTATGATGCATCCGGCCTTACGTGGGCAGATATTATACACCCGGATGATCTGAAAAGCCTTACGGTAATAAGCGATTATGAACGCGGCATTATTACACATCATGATGTGGAGTACCGTGTACGCTGCAAAAGCGGGGATTATATATGGGTGCTGGACAGGGGCATGATCTCTGAGTGGACGGCAGACGGACGCCCGTCAAAAATTATAGGAACGCACATCAACATCAATCGCCAGAAAGAGCTGGAACTGGTGCAGCAAACGACTGCCGAACGGCTGCATTACTTGGTAGCGCATTTGAACGATGGCATTCTTATACAGGATGAATACGGGAAGACGATCATTGCCAATAAGATCTTATATAAAATGTTTGGCTTGCCGGTACCTGAGACAGACAGCAATGAATCTAAGGAGGACTGGTTGCAGGTAATACATGCTATGTGCCAGGACCCTGCTATTGCCGCCGGGCAAACACGTGCTATACTGCACAACAGGACAGAGGTGATAAACGTAATGCTGACGCTGAAAGATGAGCGGGTGCTGGAGCGCAGCTATATACCGCTGATGGTAAACGGCGTGTATAAAGGAAACCTGTGGAAATTTTCTGACATTACCGGCTTGTTTACGTTAAGCCGTCAGTTGCTGGAACAAAAAACTTTTTACGAAGATATTCTTAACCAAATACCGGCCGTAGTGGCGGTATTCAACGCGAAGCAGGAGTATTTATTTGCCAATCCGCTTGCCATTAGCGATCCTGATCTGCGCCAGTGGATCATAGGGAAGAATGATGAGCAGTACCAGCAGTACATTAATAAACCACTCCCGTTTGCTGACCAGCGCCGCCGTATATTTGATGAGGTGGTAGCGTCTGGCACACAGCGTGAGTGGGAAGAAATGGTAGAGGATAGCAGCGGAAATATTACTTACTGGTTGCGTCACTTGTATCCTGTATATGATGAGCTGGGCAACCTGAAGATCATGATCAGTTATGGTATGGATATTACCTCGCGTAAGAAAACAGAGGAGCTGGTATCCATCAGTGAGAAAAAGTTCAGGGATGTATTCAATTTTAGCCAGGCGATTATTTGTACGCATGACCTGGATGGAAAGATCATCTCCGTAAACCCGGCGGTATGCAACCTGCTTGGCTATACGGAAGAAGAGCTGATCGGTACATACTTGTTTGACCTGTTGCCGGAGAAAGGGAAAGATATGTTTGAAGAAAACTACCTGGAGGCAATACGGCACGAGGATAAGGTGAAAGGTATATTCTGCATTCTTACTAAAAATGGCGATCCGGTGTACCTGCTGTACCAGAACTATAAAATGGTGGAGCCAGGCGTAGAACCATATGTGATCGGTTTCTCACAAGACATTACCGATAGGCGAAATGCAGAAGAGGCGCTGAAGAAGAGTGAAGAGAAATATCGTGGCATTATTGAGAATATGAACATTGGTTTGCTGGAGATAGATCACAAGGATGAAATTTTATATGCAAACCAGAGTTATTGCCGTATAAGCGGCTTTGATATTACTGAGCTGATCGGGAGAAATGCAAAAGATGTGTTTGTTCCACAATATTACCAACTACTGCACGATGCGCATACACACGCAGAAGAGGTAATACCTGAGGCCAGGGAAATAGCAGTACGGAATAAAAAAGGAGAGTCTAAATGGTGGTTGCTTACCGTGGCCCCGTTCCTGGATAACAGGAATAGCAACCCTCCCGGCGCTATTGCTATCTGTATGGACATTACGCCGCAAAAGGCTATGGAGATACAGTTGCGCGAAGCAAAAGCACATGCGGAACATTCGGCACATACCAAAGAAATGTTCCTTGCTAACATGAGCCATGAGATACGTACACCTATGAATGCGATCCTGAACATGGGTAAGCAATTGGAAAAAACGATCATGGATGTAACGCAGCAGTCTTACCTGGAAGCCATTAATCACTCAGCATCACATCTGCTGGTGATCATTAATGATATTCTTGACTTTTCGAAGATAGAAGCAGGTAAATTAGTGCTGCAACATATTGCCTTTGACCTGGAGGAGACCATGCGCCAGGCGGTAGATGTAATGCGTATAAAAGCAGAAGAGAAAAACATCTGGCTGACCATAAAAATGAATGCCGCATGTAAGCAGATCGTGATCGGTGACCCTTTCCGCCTGAACCAGGTAGTGTTGAATATACTGAGCAATGCGATCAAGTTTACGAATGATGGCGGCGTTACGGTAAATGTATTTGCACACGATGTGAATGAGGACGTGTTGCAGGTAAGCATACGTGTTACAGACACGGGCATAGGTATGAGTGAAGATTTTCTTCGCAACCTGTTTAATGAATATACGCAGGAGGATGAAGGGATCGCACATAAATACGGTGGTACTGGCCTGGGCATGGGCATTAGTAAACAACTGATGGCTATGATGGGCGGCGGCATAGATGTAAAAAGTAAGAAGGATGTGGGTACGGAAGTATTGCTGACTATGCAATTGCCAAAAGGTAATACGGAAGACCTGCTGCATGAGGCAGAGAAGATAGTGGTAGATGGAAGTATGCTGCGCAATAAGAAAATATTATTGGTAGATGATAATAAGATGAACCGTTTGGTTGCCATGACGATATTGAAGCCGTATGGCTCATTTATTACTGAGGCAGAAAATGGCGAAGATGCGGTAGCTAAGGTGGTGACGAATGCGCAACGCGCATTTGACATTATACTCATGGACGTGCGTATGCCGGAGATGGATGGTATATCTGCAACGCGCCTGATCCGCAGCCAGGGCTTTGATGCTGTACCGATCATAGCATTAACAGCAAGTGCGGTAAAAGGGGAGCGGGAAAAATGCCTGGATGCAGGCATGAATGACTTTCTTTCAAAACCATTCGATGAAGAGTCGTTGTTGCAAATACTGGCTAAGTGGTTGCAAGCAACGGGTGAAGCGGTAACGGCAACCGCTGCTGCAGACTCATCGAACAAAGAAACTGTACACATGGAAGAAAAGCTATATGACCTTACTGCTTTGGAAGCAATGGGCCGGAATAATCCTGACTTTATGAAGCAGGTGCTGAGCATCTTCATAGAAGAGGCAACAGAGAGTATGGATGGTATAAAGGAGGCATATGCGCAGGCTGATATGGAGCGCATAAGACAGTTGGCACATAAAATGAAACCATCTGTAGCCAACATGGGTATCAATAACATTGTGGCTGATCTGAAACAGGTAGAAAATTATCCCGCTTATAATACAGACGAGCTGAAGGGGGTGATCGAAAAAATAGCACACACGATCACTAAAGTAATAAATGCGCTGAATGTATATTTGGAAACATTGTAATATTTAGTGCATAAGGAATTGGGTTAACGAAGGGCACAAAAAATGTTTTATGCATTTTTTGTGCCCTTCGTTTTTTGTAGATAATGTACATCTCACACTTTTGAATGAAAAAGAAAAATGTCCGAATTGGATGTATGAAAGTCTTTTTAATTAATGTATCTTCACAAAAATGTTGGAACATTGCACAAATACTGTCACGCCTTGTGACGGAAGACCCTAAGCCAGTGTCCACTCAGTAAAGAAAGACCAGTTTACTTACTAATTGTA
>JAFKHH010000026.1 GCA_017306865.1 Filimonas sp. | reverse complement strand
AAGAAAAAGCCATCACACGATACGAAGATCATACAAGATTAAGCGTTACTTTTGATAGCATTTTTTTATTTATATAGCACACCCTTCGCCAGCTAAAATGGTGGTCAACTTGCCACGGAACACACTGGTCAACTTCTCCGAAATACCCATTCGGGTGCCATTCAAAGAAGATTCATAAATCCCGCGCGCGGTAATCCATAACGTTGCTCCGGCAACTGGCTTATTAACAGAAAGCTGACGTTGAAAAATAACAGGCGCACGAAGCGTGTCTTCCGTAAAAGCAGGGCTAATCCAGTTAGCAGTATGTAAATGTTTCTGTGCGTGAGCTGATAAATTCAAGCCTATTAATAGCAGGGCAAAAAAGAAGCCCGTGACACATTTCATTTGGCAAAAGTTTTGCGAATATACCGCAGCCTGTGTGAACGTAGTGTTATTTCCTACGTCCAGTAAAACTGTCAATTTAAAAACCGCAACGCCAACCCTTGATTCGCTAAAAATAGTTTTGCAGGTGAATTAACTTATCAGGTATCCCCCTTATATCCTTGTCAATTTCTTCCCACAGCTTAATATGATGACAATTCGCAAACGGTTTACTCGAACCACAAAAACATTCATCAGGTACTTTATTAATTTCTTTCCCCAAATACGAGACCATACTCTGGCCATAATTGACGTATTTATTATGAAGCATGCCTAACTCAAAGGACATTACTAAACGGCTTTCATCTTTTCGGATGCCATTTGCTCTAATTCTTTCCACCAGGTGTGCTATAATGATAAAATCATCTACGATCAATTTACCCGAAACATTTATTCTAACATTGTCAATAGGTACCCCATCATAAATATATCTATCATCGGGAATAAACAAAATGCTATCAGTTGGTTTATGATAGGGAGTTACATCAAGTAAAGCCCCATCAGGTGATTCCCATACCGCATGATGAACTGCTTCGCATAAAAAATGAGTATGCGCAACTAACCAGCCATATTGAACACGTCCGCCAGAACGCCTTACCTTTTCAGTGACACCTGCATAGCAATTCGAAAACTGAGCATAATGCTCCGCACGAAGAGGCACAGACAAAATTTCATAATCAGAATCAATCGTGTCAACGATCTTTTGAATAATATAATCCATATTTAAAGCAATGGCAGCATGCCAGAAGGGGTGAATGAAAAAATCAAAAAAGTAGATGTTGGCTAAGGGTAATAACACCGCAATGACAGCAAAATTATTTCAATCTTCTCAAAATATCAAAGGCAAAATCATTAACAAAAAGGCTGCTAACCGCAGCCTTTTTATTAACAACTCAACTCCCCAATAAAGGTGCTGCTAACCGTTGGATATCGTTCCACAAAAAGTAAACGCGCGTCCTTATCTTGTAGGGCTTTAGCTTTCCGTCCTTGATCCACTCATAAAGTGTAGGTCTTGATATTTCGAACATTTTACAGACCTCTGATATCTTAAATAATGGCTTATATGCCATCCCAGGCGTCTGAAACTCGTTCGTGGTTACTTCTTCTTTTACCAGCGCCTGGATTTCCTCTCTCACCAGTACACGCATACGCTGCCAGAATACTTCCGGGTCAACCGGGAATAACATGGGCGCAACTGTCTGCTCCTTCACCTCTTGTCTCATCACATCAAGTCTTTATTCATCGAAATGAACATCACCAATGCATGCTACAGCGCTCACCAGCGTTCATTAACTGGCACAGTAGTCCGATCCCCAAAATGACAAAACATGATGACGGACTCAACACTATTGTATAGCTGCGCTAATAGCTAACAACGGCTACAGCTCACTTCTGGTAAAAATAATATTGTCAAATGGGATGGTCGTTGGACTAAGGAGGGAGGATAGTTCAACCATCTAAAGTTACTATAATTTACTTGATTTGACAAGTCGTCATAACCCCTTCGTGTAGATACACTTTTCAGTATTGTAGGATGTATGTCTTTCCCCCCGGGACCATTTTACAATGCAATCTTCATTGCTTCCACTTTCTCCTGCGATCTAGCCAGATATGCATATTTCGTTCAAGAGCAAAGGTATGACCGTGTTCTTAACGAAGTCAAAAGGTCATGCAAGTTTGAAAAACAAATTGTATCCGTTGGCTAAAATTTCTTTCTCAAAACCTTGTGCCTCCTAAACACTAACCTTTCCTGCTCGTGAAACGAAACAAAGCATACTCCGGCTCTTTAGACGAATAAAAAAAATGTCAGTCATGAAGATTCAACGCATCGAAAATGGTAAAAATGAGAAACGAAACAGCACCTCCTCTCATTACCGAATAATCAGACTGGCACAATTAAAATCACAAAAAATCTAAAGACAATGAAACATCAGTTAGATATATCAGAAGCAAGCGTGTATGTTGGCACTTATGCAAAATACAACAACGGTTCACTGTTCGGAAAATGGTTGAAGTTGTCAGACTACGCCGACAAAGAAGAGTTCTTTGAAGCGTGCAAGGAGTTGCACAGCGATGAAGAAGACCCTGAATACATGTTTCAGGATTTTGAAAATATTCCTGATGGACTGATTGGCGAATCCTGGTTAGCAGATAATATCTTCGAGGTATTGGAAGCATACGCTGATATGGATGACGACCGCCAGGAGGCATTTGCGATTTGGTGTAATAACACAAGTCGTAATTTATCGGATGAGGATATCAACAATTTGATCAGCAATTTTGATGATGAATACATGGGTAGTTATGACAGCGAAGAAGATTTTGCAAATTGGTTGGTAGAGGAAACTATGGAGCTGCCAGACTTTATGATAATGTACTTCGACTACAAGGCTTATGCAAGGGATCTTTTTATATGCGATTATTGGTTCGAGGACGGACATGTATTCCAGAACGCGTAGATGCAAAGAAATACAGGCGGCCTTTGTAGAGGCCGCCATCACTTAGCCGCAAAAATTCCGCCCTTACGGGCGGATCATTGCAAGTCACTCAAAGAAAATTTTGGCTAAAACACATGCTGCATAACAATACGATTTGTCCGGTAACTATTTAAACGCGTCACAGGCGCAGCATTTAAAGGCACTGTTATCCAACTTAGCGAAATATATAAGGTGCGACAGCTTCACTGTGGGTTTGGGTTATTATTGTGCGGAACTAGTACCATGCAAGTGACAACGTTGCGCCAGCCCGATCTATATTACTGATGAAGGAACCACGCACCCATTGCCAAAGGCTTCGTTAAAAAGCTGACTTTATGAATTGCTACCGGCTTATGCTGTTTGTACCCCTGCTGCTGACAGCCCTGACAGGCCATACGCAAACCACTTCCCGCATGGTGCGCGGTACGGTGCGCGATTCAGCCGGGCAGGCATTGCCGGGGGCTTCTATTCGCCTTATTACCAGCCACGATACCACCGGTGTTACTACCCACGATGACGGCTCATTTGAAATCCCGCATGTGAAAGAACCGCGTTTTAATATCACGGTGTTTATGATGAGTTACTTGGGCTTTAAGCATGACTATTCGTTAAACCCGCAGGATACAGTGGGGAATCTTGGGGTGATTACGTTGCGGAGCAGTACCCAGCAGCTTAAAACGGTAACGGTCCACGGCACCCCACCGGCCTTGGTATTTCATGGTGATACGGTGGAGTACAGCCCCGCTAATTACCAGGTGCGCGATGGCAGCAGTATTGGTGAGGTGGTGCGGCAGTTGCCAGGTCTGGAAACGGATCACACTGGCAAAGTGACCGCGCAAGGAAAAGACATTGCCAAAGTACGCCTAAACGGGAAGGTCTTCTACGTAAACGATGTAACTAAAGCGCTCAAAAATCTTCCCGCCAATGTCATTGAAAAAGTACAGGTGATAGATGATTATGGAGAACAGGCAAATCTCACCGGCATCCGAACCGGCGAGCCGCAGAAGGTCCTTAATCTCACCGTGAAGGAAGATAAGAGCAGCGGCGTATTCGGTACCGCCACCGTGGGCGCGGGTACGGATAATATGCACCTGGGTAGCGTAAACGTCAACCGGTTCAAACAAGACAGACAGTTGTCGCTGAGCGGCGACTGGAATAACACCAACGCAGGTGCATTCAGCTTTGGCGATAATGGTGGCATTTCCAGCGCAGATGGTACAAATACTTCAAAGGGAATGGCGTTGAACTACCGGGATAAATTCAGCGCAAACCTATCTGGGGATGGCGGCTTCAACTTGTCTAAAAATAAATCATTGTTGTCGGGCATCATTGCGCAGCAAACCATTGATGGCAATTATGTAAATCTCAATAATCAACAAGCGGTTACTACCGCTACCACGCATACTTACAATGTTTATTACAACCTGGAATACCATCCGGATTCACTTAGCCTCATTCGCATTTTACCGAGTATCAACCGGACCATTAGCATTAATGCGGTGAACAGCCAGTTTCACATTGCGCAGCAAAACCTGCACCCGGTAAAAATATCAGACGGCAACAATGATAATAACACAACGAGTGATAACAACGCCCTCAACGCCTTCCTGATGTATAACCGGCGGTTCCTGAAAAAGGACCGCAATCTGAACATCACTTTTGCGATCAATGATAGCCGCAATACCATTGCACAGGATACCCGCACCAGCACCCATCTTACCTATGTTGACAGTCTGCAAACGGATACCAGCCTGCACCAGCAAACGCAAAACCCTTCGCATACCCGTAATATCAACACCTCGCTATCCTACGTGGAGCCTGTCGGTAGAACAAGCGTACTGGAGTTGAACTACAACCTGAACATCAGCAGCAACGACGCCCATCGCGAAACCTGGAACATCGATCCTGCGGATGTGAAGACCCGGGTTGATTCACAAAGCAATCAATATGATTATCAGTTTGTCGTGCAACGACTGGCGTTCAATTACAACCTGCGCAAGAAGCAGCATAACCTGGTATTGGGTGTAGTGGCCCTCCCACGAAAGCTTGCAGGTAATTCCACCCAGCCGGATTTCAGTACACACCGGAAGGAATTTAACGTGGCGCCTAACTTACGATACCAGTATAACATCAGCAATAAACAATCTTTCAGCGTGACCTACAGCGCCAATCCAGGGCAGCCTAATTTTCAGCAACTCATGCCGATAACCGATCTTACCAATCCGCAATACCCGGTGGTGGGGAATCCAAAGCTGAAAACAGAATTCTCGCACAACGTGAATGTGGGCTACCGCACCTTTGATCCCAAAAGGGGCAGCTCTTTCTTTGTAGGCTTCTATGGTAGTCTAACTAATAACCGTGTATTTACCAATATCGTCAATGACTCCGCCCACCTTGCGCATATGAGTGGTACTGTAATCCAGGAAACCCGTTATGTAAATGCCAATGGAGCGATGAACAGCAACATGTATTATTCTTTCACCCAGCCATTGCTGCAAAAGAAGTTAAGCATCAGGTATTCCGGGAATTTTAATTACAGCAACGATATCTCTTACGTTAACGATGTCCGCCAGCTGGGCCGCAACCTAGGCTACAACCAATCGCTGCGGGTGAGGTTGAACCTCATCAATGTAATAGATGTTGATGGCGGCGGCAGTTATAATCGCAACAGTATCCGCTACAACACACCAGGTGGGTACAACTCCGCTATCAGCAGTTGGAATTTTGATATCTACGGCCGTAATTATATTGGCAAGCACCTGATCATAGGCTGGAATGCTTCAAAGGCGCTAAATAGCGGCTATAGCAGCGGTGTCGCCGCCAACCCTACCGTGGTGAATGCATACGTGGAATGCCAGTTTCTAAAAAGCAACCTGGCTGCCTTGCGCTTCCAGGGCTTTGACCTCCTCAATGAAAATGTAGGCGTATCGCACTCCGTAAATGGCCCGGTGATCACTGATACCCGCAACGAACGCCTCTCCCGCTATCTAATGCTTTCTTTTTCTTACCGCCTTCAAAAGTTCGGCTTCTAAGGCAGGTCATTATCCCTCCCAAATCGCCACTTCGATCACAAATTTTATGCAGGAGTTATATTGATAAACATTTATCTTACGTGTCAAGCAACACCATCAATCATTGAAAACTATTCAGTCTGAAAACCTGCCAGACAATGATCCTGGTAGGGATTGAGCGTTTACCTATTACGCAGCAACTCAACTCAAGAACTCAAAACATACTTAACCGCATATAAACTTTTCAAAATAACTACTCATGGCAGTTAGAAAAAATCTCTTTGAATTGTATATTGAAAACAATTATAAACTGGGCTTCTGTGTAAGCCGTGATTCGTGGAGTGACGGGAAATATGCAAAAGTCGTGGCTATAGATGGCGTTGTAGATGGACAGCCAATCGAAGGTAACCCACCTTATTTCAATAGAATCTACCCTGATGGACACGAGAAGGCTGGTGCAACTTGGCAAAGAAATGCACGATTGGAAGCAGAATGGTTTGACAAAGGCTTTCAGGTGACAACTGGTGCCGGGGGATACACTTGGACAAAAGTTTACCCCTAGTCAACAATCTAATTTTTAGGCGCCGTATCCTGTGCGGTAAGCAGCAACTCCGGCATACTGCCTGTTCTTTCTCCCGCAGATTGAAGAACAGAAATCACCACCTCTACATTTATGTTTACTCTAGTGATAACTTCACTTCCGGGCGTCCCGTGCGGATACAATTTCGCATTACAGTGAACAGGCGCATTCATCCTAAATAATTTCCGGCAATTAATCGGCCTTACAGGATAGATTTTACACTCACCTTTTTCTAAGAAGACACATGCGGAATGAGTAAGTGATGCTGATCTTTCACGCAAAGGAATAGCAGCTTGTTGTTTTAGGTATTCTGTATCTATTGGAATTTTTTTCTTCCGGCAGAAGCGCAGAATCAATTCCGCCTCCTGCGGATAAATGGATACATCATAATGGCAACATGCATCGCAACCGCGACGACAAGAATGTTCGCGCTGATCACGCAAGGGCAATTCCGCGATGCACTTATCTATCAGCTCCACCATTTCCTTAAAAGTTGAAAGCCTGCCTGACTTAACGACTTTATTGTATAGTGCAAGGGTATTGTTAATAGAGGATTCAATTTCTGATAGTTTCGCTTGATATTTTTCTTGATCACGAATTTTGTCTAAGTACTTGGCAAGATCTCTTGAAAAAATCATAGGTCAGATGTCACTTTGCTATAAGAGTGCTGTTAAAGTTACCGCGAAATCTATGTTGTAAAAAGCCGTAAAAAGAGATGTACCTTTGTAAGGATATGTAAGCCATTATAAAGGTTGGACCAAATTTGGGGCTATTTTTGAAGTTACTCGAATAAAAACTCGAATAAAAAAGCAAAACCCGCGCTGGGCGCGGGTTTTAGAAAGTTAATGCGGACCGGACGGGACTCGAACCCGCGACCTCCGCCGTGACAGGGCGGCATTCTAACCAACTGAACTACCGATCCATTCCCTATTGGGGTTGCAAATATAGGGGGAAAGATTTCAATTGACAAAATAAAAATGCTTGTTTCTTTCGATAAAGTAAATTTGTCACATACAACTATGCCCATTATTGCTTCCCATTTTACACGCACACGCATTGCTCCTACACCGAGTGGTTATTTGCATTTGGGCAATGTGCTTTCTTTTTCTATTACTGCAGCACTGGCAAAGCGGTATGGCGCGAAGATATTACTTCGTATAGACGACATGGACAGGGAGCGTGTACAAGACGAGTATGTGCAGGATATTTTTGAGACTTTGCATTATTTGTCTATACCCTGGGATGAAGGACCACATGATGTAAAAGAATTTGAAACGACTTACTCGCAACTGCACCGCATGGAATTATATCGCACAGCTTTACAGCAACTGCGTAAGACCGGTATACTGTTTGCCTGCGACTGCTCCCGTGCCTCTATTTTACGTAACAATGAAGCGGGTGTGTACACCGGCGCGTGTGTGTACAAACAGTTGCCGCTTGATAACGCAGCATGCAACTGGCGGATAAACACAAGCCCTGCAATGCCGTTTACTATGCATACATTACATGGCGAAGAACAATCTAAGTTACCCGCTGGGGTTGATTACTTTGTTGTGCGAAAAAAAGATGGCTATCCTGCTTACCAGCTTTGTTCCGTAGTGGATGACCTACATTTCAATGTAGACCTTATTGTGCGTGGAGAAGACTTGCGATCGTCTACCCTTGCGCAATTATTTTTAGCAACGCAATTGAATGCGACTCCGTTTACTTCCGGCACGTTTTATCATCACGCTTTATTAATGGATACAGGCGATCAAAAGTTATCTAAATCTGCGGGCGCAACTTCTATCAAATACCTGCGTGAATCAGGCTGTACGCCTGCTAACATTTTTGCTATGACCGGCGCAATGGCAGGCATTAGCACGCCTGTAAATTCGTGGGAAACACTGGGTAGCGCTGCACTATCGTTTTAGCAACTTACTGTTCACTATTTTTTCCATTATTTCTTCTTTCTGATACTTACTGATCGGCACCTGGTACTGCTGTATATGCAGCACATTTCCTTCCAGTGAATTGATGGCTGCAATGGCAACGAGGTATGACTTGTGTGGTTGTATGAATGCGCCCGCAGGTAGTTTCTCCTGTAGCATCTTTAACGTCAGGTGCGTAATTATTTTCCGATCTTTTGTATAGATGGCCACATAATTTTCCAACGCTTCAACAAATAATATGTCCGGAAAATTTATTTTCTCCAGTTTACTGTCTGCTTTTACAAATATGTAATCCTGTTTATCCTGGCTGGTACGCTGACCATTAAAATAATCGAATGCTTTGTTTGCGGCTTTCATAAACCGGTCAAAAGAAATAGGCTTGAGCAAATAGTCCAGCACCTCCAGTTCAAAGCCCTGCAAGGCGTACTGTTCATACGCAGTAGTAAAAATTACTTTCGGCGGATTGCTCAGGCTTTTCAGGAAGTCTATGCCCGTTACATAAGGCATTTCTATATCAAGAAACAACAGATCTACCTGCTCTTTCTTCAGCAAGGAATTTAACTCTATTGCATTTTCGCAGGTGCCTGTTAATTGCAAAAAGTCAATTTGCTCCATATAGCCCTGTAACCCTTTTCTTGCGAAGGGTTCATCATCTGTAATTACACATTTTATCTTGTCGCTCATAGGATCACTTTCAGGATGAATGATGTTGTATGTCTTTTAAAATAACAACTGCATGAAAACTATTTTCTTTTTTCACTATACTGAAATCGTGCTTATCAGGATACAACAATTGCAAACGCCTGCGTAAATTTTCTATACCAATACCACCGGCGTTTGACAATGGCAATGGTATGTGATCCGGGGTAGCATTGCTTACGATGAAGTGAAAATCTTTTCCTTCCATGCGGGCCTCAATCTTTAGCCAGTAAGCACCGCCTACATATTTGAAAGCGTTTTCTACCAATGGTAACATGAGCAATGGATATACCTGCTGCCCATTCAGCCCGGCGTCAAATTGCTGTATAAGCTGCAATCTTTCTGAAGATCGCACTGTCTGTAATTCAATAAACGTTTTGAGATAACGGATTTCCTGGCTTATGGACACAGTTTGCTGCTGGTCATATAACTGGTAACGCAGGAGTTCCGAAAACTTCTCTACGCTCCTTTTTGCATCAGATACATTTTCATCCATCTGGAAGTAGATCGTATTAAGCGCATTGAACAAAAAATGCGGATGATACTGCGCTTTTAAAAACTTCAATTCCGTCTGTAGTTTGTCGTTCGTTATTTTTTCCAGCTTCACCTTCTCTCCTACATACGCACTTAAAAAAGTGCGCGTTCTTTTAATGCCATAATAGATGAGCATATACAACAAGGGAATGGTATTAATATCTGCTATATCAAACCATTGGGCGCCATCATCTGTAAGTGCGGTAAACGTGGTAAGGAAGAGGTTGTTAAAAATAAAATGTAATAACACGAGCCACGCTATCTCGCGCATAATCCGTTTGTAAGAAAAATCTGTGCTCCACTTATCATCAAACCAACGCAGCATACGATTTACGATCCAGATGAATAGATAACTTATAAAGATGCAATACGCGAGTTCAAAAGCAGTAAGCCCCCACCTGCTACGCTCCCAGAAGCGCATGCCGGTTACGGAATCCAGCAACAGGCGTATGGTGAAGTAAACAATCAATCCATACAATGCCGGGAAGATATATTTCCAGAAGCGGTTACTTGAGTTTTTCATTTCTTACAGGCAACAAGTTACAGGATATTTTTAAGGAAGGGTAGCTTTCTCAACACCAGTTCACTTAAGGTATAGGTAACTGCGGTAGTCATAGCTGTGAGCACAACAAACTTTAGCAAGAGTGGAAAATGCCAGCCTATGATCATTTTGCTTAGCGCAATCATTACAGGCGTATGAAAAACATATACGGCAAAAGCATTGGCAGAAAAGAAGCGTGCTATAGGACCTTGCGCGTTAAACCGCTCGCGAAACCATACGAGAAAGAATAGCGACAGGCCTACTCCTACCAACTGCTCTCTGCAACACTCTACCAGGCTTTGCCAGTGCCATCCACCCTGGTATGGGGTTATGTTGCCTTGTAGTGCACCACCTAAGACTATATTGGCAATCCATAAGATCATACCTGCTATAACTGCTGTCCATGCCCAGTATTTGCCCATTGCTACCGGCATTTTTCTCAACCAGTCTCCCCTATAAGCCATTACACCGGCTGCAAAAAAGAAAATGTACTGGGTGAAATAACAGAATTGCAGGTTGTAAAAACTGGTGCCGTTTGGCCACGGTATGCGTACTAAAAAACTACCTGTCGCAATCATGGCAATGAATAACCATACTTTCTTTTTACCAGGCAATGCAGGCGTTTTGATTGCTGCTTTTTTAGTAATAACGCGGTATATGGTATAACCCATACAGAAAAGCAATAGCGCTTCACAAAACCACAACGGGCCGGTACCGCCCAGCCAGTTCATACGGATGATATAGTGATAATAAAGGTCTGTAAACTGTGGTACTGTTTCCAGTGCATCGAAGAGGAAGATGCAGTATATGGCAATTGGCTGCAAAATGAATACAAAGAAGAGCAAGGGTAACCCTAGCCTGTAGCCACGATCTTTCAAAAATTTAATAGCCCCTTTCGTATCATACGCTTTGGGTACGAAATAACCGGAGATGAAAAAGAGAAATCCCATGAAGAAGGATTGTAGCCATGCCTGGTAGGTACCAAAAATGAACATCTCCGGCTGGCTGACCGGGCTCTTTTCCATAAAATACCAACTACCCAGGTGGCTATAGGTTACAGCGGCATGCATACTTAATACGAGTATGATCATTACCCAACGCAGGTTGTCGATAAAGAGCAGGCGGCTAACCCCTGTTTTTTCTACCGTATTGCCCGCCAGGAGGCTGGCTTCATAAGAAATGGTATTGGTATCCGGGGTAATAGCTGGACTGGCTGTATTGGCCCCAAAAAGCAGTTTTAGCATAACAATTTGTTTATGGGTTAAAACTACTTTCACGCCAGGGGCAGGAGAAAATACTTTGACGTGTGGACGGATTTGGAGGATGAAAAGTGCCTCGGAGACACGAAGACACAAAGGAACGCCAAGTCTTGGTGCTTCTTTGTGTCTTACGGCCTTGGTGGCATTACTGCACTTTCACAGACGACACTTTATCATTGGCTGTCGGGCTGAGCGTGCCCAGGTTAGGCGTATCTGCCGTTACGGTCCATGATGTACCGGCGAAATTATCATCCGCATACATAATAAGCGTACGGCCTGCCGGCACTTTTACAGAGGAGGCCCAGTCGTTCGGCATGCCTCGTGCGGCAAGCTGTGACATGGTGTAATTGCCTACAGGCAATACCTGGCTTGCGGCGCCTGCATAGCTGGCGCTTTCATAAAACGTAACACCTCCGCTTACAGTGTGTGGGGTTGGGTGCGATGCTACATAAGGCAGCAGGCCTTTTACCATCTTACTACCATCACCGGTAAGACGTAAATAGAAATCGGAAGAGCAGGCTACGCCATCAGCATCCAGTGTAAGAAAATACTTGCCTGCGGGAATAGTAGCGCTAGACTCTGCCGTCTTCATAATCTGCGTAGCCTCATTCAGCTCATCAAACATGGAGATATAAACACTTTGTACGCCTGCATTTTTAGCAGCGGCAAACTGTGACCACATAAAATCGCCATGCAACCGCGGTATCTGGTTCTTTGGCGAACTGGCACCGTTGGTATTGTAGAAGGCTGTGCCCGGATAAATGTCTGCCTGGTAATCGAGATTGTGTGCATTACAATAAGTAAGGTCATCTGTGTACCATGTCTGGAAGTTGGTTGTACGTCCTACCATCCACGGCATGATCATGTCGCAGGCATTGTAGGCAGACATATCTGTACCTCCGCGCCAGCCTTGCAATACACCGCCAATCACATAACAGCCATGTGCTTTAAACCAATTGATCTTGGTAACCCAGTCTGCTATGGCGCCACGGTCAGACTTACCTACTCCCCAGAAGCATACGACTGGTTTCCCGTTTTGTCTTGCATAAGCAGAAGAGTTTGTATGTGTCTGCATATAGTTTGTCCAGTCATCTTCGCAGTTAGTCGTAGCTGTACAATCATACATAATGTAAAACTTGCGTCCATATACTTCCGCAGAGTTTCTTGCTTTGGCAACTACCTGGTCAAAGAAATCTTTTTTTGCACCACCGGTTAGATAACTGCCGAAACGTTGCAGCGCAGCACAATCAACTCCGTATTGCTGCATCCACTGAAAGTGTTTAGCAACTGTTTGCGAAGACCAGGAGGAAAACATTTTTGCAGGTTGCCCGTTACCTAAATTGCCACTGTAAGCGGGCTGTACTACACCTGCCTGGTTGAACACAGCGCCCGCATAAGTATTAAGATATTCGGTCACTTCGGGCCAGCACTCAAGATTGCCATGCTGCCATGAGTTGAGCGGAGAGCCATCGCCGCCAGCGCCAAACCATCCCTGGTAGCCGGCTACGACTTTGCCTACAATATCACCAGCAGGTGACAGTAATGGTTGCACACCGGACGTGGTAGCTGTTTGTTGTGCAGTTGGCTGCAATACGTCCATAGAACGCTTGCAGGATGTAAGAGAAAAAATAGTTAATAAGAGCAGGAATGAAAATCGGTTTTGCGTGATTACGTTTTTCATTGTAACAATTTTGGATGAAGTAAATGAGTAGTTATTCATTGTTCCGATGGCGAAACATGTATATGCACGTGGGTGCAGCCACTATGGCGAGTGGCAGTGAGGGGCAAGCATATCATTTGTTTAATGGTGATGAAATACAACACACCAGTTCCAAATCAACAAGCACAAGCTATGCGGAGGCGGTTAATTAAGTGCTAACGGAGAGGTTAATTAAGGAATTTGAGATTTATGATTTGAAATTTGAGATGAGCTAGGCTGGGAAGTTTATAAAGTAGATAATGTATATAAGGTTTATAAAGAAAGAACTATTGGGATGATAAACTCTCATTCCGGGTTTCTGTGTTTTCCGCGAGCAGTAATATCGCAAAGAACGCAGAGCGCACGCAGAGGCTGGAAAAGTTTATAGGGTACATAAAGTATATATGGTTTATAAAGAAAGAACTATTGGGATGACAAATTCTCATTCCGCGACTTCCGTGTTTTCCGCGAGCAGTAATATCGCAAAGAACGCAGAGGTTGGAAAAGTTTATAAGGTAGATAATGTATATAAGGTTTATAAAGGACGAACTATTAGGATGATAAATTCTCATTCCGCGGTTTCCGTGTTTTCCGCGAGCAGCAATATCATAAAAGACAGTTGACTCTGCGGCACTCTCCGTTCTCTGCGCCTCTGCGGTGAGTATGTCACGCAGCGGCTTGTCTATGTGTTTAAAACGCAGAATGCGCAGAAATAGTTCCGCGCATTCATGCATTCATCGAGCCACTTAATTATTGTTTCTTAAATTGTTTTTTCGTCATATCCAGGTAAGACTCCCCATAGCTTTGTGCTGGCTCCAGTTGCATATCTTCATCCCACTTGTTCCAGGAGTCGATCAGGATCAGCCGTGTTGTACTGCTGGCATTCAGCTTGGCTACATTACACAGTTTTTTATACATGGCGCCGTTATCTGTTCTTGGGTATTCCGGGTTAACAGATGTAGGGCTTAATATTTTCCAGCTATATGCAGGTGAAATATTTGGTACATAATCAACCTTGATGTTGTCTGCAAACCATTGTTTTGAATACTTCCAGTTTTGATCCATTGTCTGTGGCAACAGGTACCACCTGTCCCAATCGTTTACCTGTGAGTAAGTCTGATGATAAATAGCATCTACACAGTTCTGAAAACGGAACGGGTATCTTGCCGGAGGCGACCATCTTTCCTGCATACCTACTATGTACAGCTCTACGCCCAATGCTGACAACCTGGTGCGCAATGTAGCATAGATCTGCGGGTTATTGTTTGAATACAGGTTGAAGGCATTCATAAGATAAAACAAGGCTTTGCCATTTACTTTCATATAGTTGGCCTCTTTAAAGTATGGCACCATGCGTATTACATCCTGCATGAACTGCTCCAGTTTGGTTGCATCATTCTCCAAGGGAGAGGTTGTTGTTATACCAAACGTACCCGGGTTAAAGTTGTATGCGAGTGCATACTTCATATTGGCCGTTGTATTGGCATCTTTGAAGGATTTGATCACTGCTGAATCAGACTTAAAGTTGTTTACATCCCTGTTTGGCGAGCGATACATAAAAGTGAAATAATCTAATCCTGCTTTGCCCGCATATTCTATATGCTTGCTCATAACAGCAGGCGGCACTACCCCATTTGGCATAGTATATTTACCTACCACAGGCACTTCTGTAATATTTGCATTAAAGGTGCTGCCTGTGTTATAGTAAAATGCACCAACTACATAGTCCTGCGTTACCGGCACATCAGGTATCTGGTAATTTAAAATATTATCATCTACAGAAGGCCCGTTGTCACCTCTTTTACAGGAAGCAAATGCTGCTGCCATGCAGAGTGCAATGAAGCTGAACTTAATATTTTTCATACGACTTATTTATACGTTTTAGTAATCTTCACCAGGTTGGTAAAACCACCTGCAGCTGCTGCCGCGTTGAGTTGCTGTATTGTAGTACCGTACCATTTCTGAATGTATGCGTAATTGTACGCAGCGGGACGCGCATTCCAGTCAGGTATAGTATATGGCACTTCAAATTTCAATTTCACATACGGATTAGTAGTTTCAATATTGGTATTGTTGATACCTAGTAGGTCTAGCGCTGACTGGTAACCACCCGGGTTTTGCGCCAGTATGCTTGGTGTGTATTGCCCCCTGTCCGGTACATCCTGGAAGATCAAACCAGAGAAGCCTGGGTTGGTGTGCGGAGACAACTGCAATACACGTGTCTGGCGTTGCAGGCACCACGCATCAAATGGCTGATCAGGAAAACAGTTCAGGTATGATTGAAAATAGATCTTGTATATATCTCCTGCCGGCAGGTCTGTACCACAGATATTGATATAGTTTTTGAATGTATTTACAGGAGTAGTCCCCCATTTTACACCGTCCACATTTTTATATGCATCGCGTACGGATGCGCTGATGCCCCAGAATGCGAAGTTGGCATCGATCCCCATGTTGTAATAGGTTTGCGGAGACTGCGCGCCTCCTAACCCTAACTGTGCGGCTTCTGCTTTCAGAAACTGCGCTTCTGCATAAGACAGCACAATAATGGGGCGTGCAGGATTGGTTACAATAGCTGATGCAAGATTTGAAAATACGTTTACGTTCTGCGCCATTGGATCTGTTTGTCCTGCTATGGCAGTCCATCCTGGTAGTTTAGTACTTGACTTTACCAGTCCATAGTGCGGAATAGGATATGTTACTATACGTAACGAATCATCTCCCGTGCTGGTCAGGGTATCTGTGAGTATATACCTGTTGGCAATTGTTTTTACAGAATCGAAATAGTAATCGATGCGCGGGTCTTTATATGTTCTGAAATACGTAAAGAGCATTTCAGGCAACTTAGGAAACGTAAGCGTGTATGGGTTTTTGGTAAACACGCGATAATAGGGGTTCTCATTATTGTTCACATTCTCAAAAACGACTTTTGCTGTTTCTGTTTCATTGGCAATAAGCAAACTTTCATTGCCCATTACTTCCCGGATATGTGTTTCTGCCAGCGCCGTAAGGTTCCTTCTGCAACGCAGCGCTATTCTTAAGCGTAGTGTATTGGCAAATTTTTTCCAGTTCAATAGTTGGTTCGCGCCATTACCATACAGTACATCATACGTCAATTTATCCTTTGTTTTGTTTACATCAATTTTGTCCGATGCTGTTTTAAGCATGGTCAATATTTTGGTATAAACAGTATCCTCATCCTGGAACTTGATCGTGTTTAAATAATCAGGATTATTAGCCTGGTCTACAGGTATTGGACCAAAGTAACCAACTAGTATGGAGTAAATGTATGCCTGCCATATTTTAGCTATCTGCACGCGATTGGCAAAGGCAGTATCGCTGCCATACAGGCCGTTTAATTGTACCAGGTTTTCCAGTATGCCCACATAGCTGTTTCTCCAGATATTCTGGTCATTGGCTGCATAACGCGCACCCGGCTCTACCAGGTTGGCTATTTGCCACATGTTTACGTTAATACCGTCATTGAGGCCATTACTGCCGACCATTTCCCCGGTGCGCTTGATCACTGTTTCCATCAACGCTTCCGGCGATACTTTGGTGAACTGTGTCGGATCGGTATTGAGCTTTTCAAAATTCTTTGTACAAGCACCAAACACGATGAGCAGTACAAAAGCTATCAATATTTTTTTCATATAGAATGTTTAATGCTTTAGTATTAGAATGACACTTTCAGATCGAAGCCCCACGATGCATACGGGAAGGAGCCTCCGGCTTCTATACCCAACGAACCGTTCTGACTAGAGCTGGCTGATTCAGGATCGATGCCGAGTGGTGTCTTCTGGAATATCTGCCACAGGTTTCTGCCTACAAATGCAAGGCGTGCGCCTTTCACAAATGTTCTGCGCAGTAACTGCGGGTCTACCGTGTATCCAATGATCACTTCACTGATCTTGATAGAACTTGCGTCGAAAGTGAGATATGGCACGTCATTCGTTACTTTGTCATTACCATTTACCAACTGTGGATATACCCAGCCTACACTTTTTGAACCTACCATGAGGCGGCCATTTTTATCATATACCAATGCACCTGTTACCGGATCTGTTTTTGCCAGGTAAGCATTTGGATAAGCAAGGCCTTTTACACGAAGTGAATCCCAGTAGCGTGTAACAGTTGTACCAACTGTCTGACCGATGTTCTGTCTTTCGCTAGGGTTTTCGTTAAGAATAAAATTGCTGAACAGCCACTCATCTCTTCCATCCAGGCTTTTAACTGTAGTACCGGCAAACATGGCCCGGCCATAAGATGCAGAGTACAAGCTACCACCCCACCTGATCGTTGCTGTTACCTGGAAATCGAAGCGGCCTACTTTTACTGAAGTACCCAGCGCACCGGTAAATTTCGGACGGCCTATACCTGCAATCACATTAGGGTCTGCAATGTTTCTGCCGTTCGTACCCACCAGTATTGTATCACCTACTTTGTAAGGAGCTGTACCTGTAATGAGGCCAAATGGCTGCCCTACTGTTGCTGACACGGTAGCACCGAGGTTACCGCCTAGCACCAGCCTGTTCACACCCGGCAATAAAGACACTACCAGGTTTTTATTGTTTGCATAGTTTGCGAATACAGTCCACTTTACTTTCTTGGTTTGCATTGCAGTGTAGTTAGCCGTTAACTCCAGGCCTTTGTTCTGAATTTCACCTGCGTTTACAATCCTGGAATTGAAGCCCGTTTCATAAGCTGTTGTAGCCCTGATGATCTGGTTAATGGTATTATTTGAGTAATACGTACCTGTCAGGTTCAATCTTGATTTGAACAATGAGATGTCCAGGCCAATTTCTCTTGATGTGGTTTGTTCCGGTTTAATGTTTGCATTTTTCAGATCCTGTGTATAGCTCAGGTAAGGATTACCTAAGAAGATACCGCCGGACTGGTATGTATTCAGCAACTGGTATGCTTGTGTACTTCCGCCCACTTTAGCATAGTTCACTCTTAGTTTACCACTGGTCAGTATTTTGTTTGGGCGTATAAAACGGGAGAAGATAAAGCTCATACCTACTGATGGATAAAAGAATGAGTTGTTATTCATCGGCAACGTTGATGACCATTCGTTACGTGCAGTCGCATCCAGGTATAAGAAGTCCTGGTAACCGATAGTTGCACTACCATACACTGATTGCTGCTTGGTACGTACCAGGGATTCAAATGCGGTTGGCGTTGTATTCGCATTGCTGATGCTTGGCATTTCATGTACCAGTAAAGCACTGATGGCTGCGCCTCTTATCAATGAATTGTTATCCTGTAAGCTGGCGCCTGCTAATAAGTTCAGGTTAAAATTTGAACTCAGTTTCTTATTATAGGTAAGGATCCCTTCATAGTACCAGTTCTGGTCGCGCTGCATCTGGTTGTTGTAAGAACCCAATGGCGTTTTCTTAGAGCCTAATTCTTTATATACATACAGATCGCCATAGTTCATGTCTGTTACTACCTGTCCTCTGAAACGCAGGTCTTTAGCCAGCTCTACTGTTGCAGTCACACCACCAATGATACGAGAGTGCGCATCTTCATTAGAGTTTGCATAAATAGACCAATAAGGATTTTCTGTATCTGTTATTTGTCCTAATGCAATGGAGTTTCCATTCGCATCTTTATATGGCGTGAATGCTGAGATAGGTGTACTGCGTGTGAGGTAAACATACGATGCCAACGGGTTTCCCGGGTCGAGGTTTTTCGTCATCCTGTTCTTTGTATCATCATATGTATAAGCCAGTCGTGCATCTATTGTTACACGCTTGCCAAACTTCCTTGATCCTGTCAGATTCAGGTTGTGTTTCTTTTTCAGGTTAATGTTGTCTATGGCATCATTTCCTTTAGTGAAAGTATAAGACACCCTGAATGCGGATATAGCATCTGACTTGCCTATAGATGCATTGGTAGTGCTTGTTGCACTGTTTTGATAGAGGTCACGCACATTGTTAGGTTGTGGCACATAGCCACCCGGAATAGGCTGTCCGGCAAAGTTATTGATCGGCTGTCCCAGCATTGGCATACCCCAGCTTTGTGCACTGGAGCCCATGTTTACAGCGCCTGTACCAGGTACGATCAGCGTGGCGGGGTTTGTAACCAGCCTTGCATTAGCACCTTCACCATACACGTTCTGATATTCGGGAAACTGTGTAATGGTATAGAACATTACATTCTGGTTGAGTGAGAGGCCCAGTGTGTTATCACCACCCGGCTTTCCTTTTTTCGTTGTGATCAGAATAGCGCCGTTAGATGCTTTGGAGCCATACAGCGCGGCTGCGTTTGGCCCTTTCAATACAGTGATTGATTCTATATCATCCGGGTTAATGTCTGCTGCGCCATTGCCATAATCTAAAAAGCCGCTGCCATTTTCCGCACCTTTACCACCATCGCCCTGGCTGTTGGCAATAGGTACACCATCTACTACAAATAATGGCTGGTTGTTTCCGGTAAGTGAGTTATCACCACGCAATGTTAAACGTGCAGAACCGCCAGGCTGGCCTGTACCGGTTACCTGCAGGCCGGCTACTTTACCGTTTAATGTATTTAAAAAATTTACATCCCTCGCTTCCGTGAGGTTATCAGGGTTAATTGTTTGTGAAGCATACGTTACTGATGCGGCTGTCTTGTTTACACCCATAGCAGATACAACTATTACATCCTGCAGGTTGGTGGATGATGGCGTTAATGAAACATCTACTACGCTCCTGCCGTTCAGACCGATCTCGGCCTTGGAGTAGCCGGTAAATGTAATAATGAGTGTATCATTTTTGCTGCGTGCGTTCAGGGCGTAAGAACCATCGTCTTTTGTGATGGCCATTATTTTGCCATTTTTTACAGAGACTACGACATTCGAAAGAGGTTTTCCGTTCTCATCCGTCACCTTACCTTTTACAGGTGCCGTTTGAGAAAATGCAGCTACTGCGGTACAGGTTAGCATGAATGCTAACAAGGGCAAGTACAATCTCATAATCGTTAGTATTTAGTTTTAAGAATCTTTATAAAATGATTGAAAATGCAACATCCAACAGGCAGTCTATTGGTTACGGCGGGAAACATGAGGTACGAGATACTTTTTTCATTGTGGCTTAAATCGGTTTGTGTTTAGGAATACCGGTTACGGCTGCTATCGTTATGAGGTTACCCCGGCTCGGACGGGGCACAAGGTTATCTTGAAGATGCGCAAGGTTCAGAACGTTAGTAATCGAAGACCGGGCATCGGCAATTGAGGTTGCTGATGTTCAGTGTAACAAAGGTTGCTTCAGCAGGATAATTTTTACTTAATAATCCGTTAACACGACGCCTTTTTCAGATTAATTTTCAAGAAAGAAAATAATTTACACAAAAAACTATTAATCAATTCGTTGTAAAATTAATCGAAGACATTAAGCAGATTAATTGCTGCATTTAATAGATGATCCTTCCAAAAAGCCATCCATTTGAATCACCTTTTTTTAATGAGCAAACCCCATTTAGAATAAGGATCGTGAGACGAGAAGCGTGAAACGGTAATCGGCAATCGTGAATGCACGCTTGCTCTTTTCGCCCAGGTTCGTGTCCTCACGAACTTGTCCACTCTCGCCCTGGTTCGTGTCCTCACGAACCTGTCTAATGTCGCGGATTCACATCCGCTTTATCTGCGTTCGACATGCCCTTCGGAACATGTCGAACAGCGGGGCTTCACGTCTCACGCTTCTATCCTACCTAAAGACAAACTTCTTCCCGGTAGTTACACCCGGCCAATCGTCTGTTCTGAATGGTGATGCTGGCAATCCTTCCTTATTATACAGGTTACATCCTTCCGGGTTATCGGCCCAGGCATACCTTACAGCTACAGGATTAGTTATACCATCTGCAGATACTTCCACCGTGTTTCCTTTGATCACAGCAGTTGCCCAAACAAATTTTTTGTCTTCGCCTGCTATTGCAAATTGCGCTAATGCTTTCCCGTCATTCGCCACCAGTCCGCTACCTGTATTGGTAAAGGTGAGTATGATCTTGTTGCCTTCTTTCTTCAAAGACTTGTACAATGGCCCTGCATACACAATGTCTTTCTCACCGTAGGCAATTTTCTCTGCGCCTAATGCCAGCCTGTGGCCTACATCTTTTTTATTCAGCGGGTGAATGGTCTGCGCGTCTCCTATATCAATACCTACAGACATAGCAGTATTAGGCGTGGATAACGATTTCAATTGCGCCTCTCTCAGCTCCGCCCAGTCACTCTGCGATGGATTAGATACAACAGAGCGGAAATTAACCAACTGCTGATAGATAAAAGGGAAATCGCCCTGCGCCCATTGCTTGCGCCAGTCTGCAATCATGTTTGGAAATAAGGTGGTGTACTCAGCAGCACGATCTGCGTTTGCTTCGCCCTGGTACCAGATCACTCCTTTTATAGCCATAGGTATCAGCGGATGCACCATACTATTAAACAATGCTGTGGGTACAGAAGTAGGCTGGTAAGTGCCGGGACGCTGTGGTAGCTTCAAGCCTATTTTATATTTCCATGCGCCGGCAAGCGAAATAGTTTCGCCGCCTGCTTCCAGTTTCATTGGCTCATCGCCTGCAAAGCCTCCGGCATTGTCCCAGTTAACAACACGTACAGCTATGCTATTTTTCCCGGCTTTTAAAACGCCTGCCGGTATTGCATGCTCACGCGGCCTGGTCCTGTTTGCATAGCCCCCTACTCTAACGCCATTGATAAATGTTTCGTCTTCATCATCCACACTCCCCAACTTTATCACACCTGCTTTACCTGCAAGCGTTGCTGGCACGTCTATCTCTTTCCTGAACCAGAAAACGCCAAATGTATTTTTGTATCCATAGTTATCCCATAGTGCAGGTAAGGTAACGGGCAGCCATTGCTGATCGTTATACGCGGCCAACGACCATTCTATGTTATTTACATAACCGGAATCGTCAGACTTGGTACGTGTGTGCCAGTTGGCAACGTTGTTGCGCGATGCCTGCATTTTTTTATTCACAGCAGCCGTATCATGTAAATACGTTACGCCTTCGGCAAACTGGGGAAAGCTTTGTAAGCCTTCTTCGCTTGTCCAGGCTTCGGCAGGCGTGCCGCCATAGTTGGTTGCAATAAGTCCGATAGGTACTTTGTATTTTTCATTTAATTCTTTGCCGAAGAAATAGCCGGCCGCAGAAAAGGACATTACACTTTTAGGGTTGGTTGTTTTCCAACCATCATTACGGCAATCGTCTTGCGGCGTAATGCCATATGTACGTGCAATGGTAATGATGCGGATGTTTTTATTTTCAGAAGAGGCGATCTCTGATGCATATTTTGCTTTCGCGCTATTGAAGTCGAATTGCATATTGGATTGACCAGAACAGATCCATACATCACCTACCAATATATTTTTCAGTGTGATGGATTTTGTTCCGCTTTGTACGGTCAGATCAAAAGGCCCTCCGGCAGTCAGCGGGTTCATCTTTAGCATCCATTTTCCATCTTGCTGTGCGGTAGCTGTATATTCTTTCCCATTGAAATTTACTTTCACCGTTTCACCGGCAGCCGCCCAGCCCCATACCGGAACTTTCATGTTGCGCTGCAACACCATACTATCAGAGAAAAAAGAAGGTAGTTTTAATTGTGCATGTACGGCGAAGCCGGATAGTGCAAGCACAAGTAATAACGCGGATCGAAGACGTGGCATAGTATCGTTTTTATGAGTGTGCAAATAATGCAGCAGTGGCTAATTAATCGCTAATAATCGCTTAACCTGTTATACTTTCTCACGAATTCAGTTATTCTATCGCTATAATAAATATTTTACTGTGGATCCGGCATACATACCTGAAGGCAAAGTTATGTCCGCTACTTTACCGGCAACCGCTATACTTACAGATGCTAACTTACGGGTAGGGTCAGCTACCCATATAGCGTGCTGTGCCGGCTTATATATAATAATACATGGTTGCGATACCTTAATAACACTGGCTGGTGTAATGGATAGTGAGCCATTACTATAAAACACCGCTTGTATTATATTGCCTGATCTTACGGCCTGTACTGAAGCTGTATTGGCAAGAATATCTACAGGCAAGCGGGTGCTATTATTTTTCGCATCTTTTGCGCTCACATTTGGTTGTATAATGTATGCATATTTATTGGCTGTGCGATGATCCAAAAAGATACTCAGTACGGTATCGGCAACAACTTTGTCTGACGCACCGTCTATCGTTTTCCAATTGGCACTTTTAAAAGCTGTATTTATATGCAGGTTATTTTGGCCGGGTATGATGTATGCAGTGCTATCATGCCAAAGCCAATTATTATTGCCCGTCTTTCCAGACATTACCTGGCGTTTATTAGTTAACCGTTGATTAATAGTAGTGACTATATTTCTTCCCGTATCAATTGCTGCGCCTAGTGCAACAGTCATATTATCTATAAAGAAATAACTTTTGTACCCGTGTATGCCCAGCCGGTCATACTGCATTGCAGCTACACCGCTACTGCTATCTGAAACCATACCTGTAAATCCTCCATTATTTTTTGTAGAGAACACTTTACTATTGGATGGATCAATCGTGGTGTCGCAGGTAATGCCGGGCAACATTGTCCAATTGAGCAGCGGTTCAATGTTCAAATACTCGTTACCTGTACGTTGCACACGGCAAACACCGTCGTTTAAAAAAGCGCCTTCAAGATTTTCGCTGTTAATGGATTCTACTTTCAACACGTAAGGGCCGTGCATTTTCACACTCATCATTCTCTCCCCTTTCATGTCTACCATATAATCACTTCTCCAGAATGCTTTATTACCGGCAGGCAAACAGGTTTTATCATTTGTAAATCCATTGAGACAAAATTGGCCATTACCTAAACTGCGTAACAGGTTGAAATTGTCATGCAATACAACACCTCTTTTCACTGTGTAATTATTTCGCAATTGCCGCCCGGCTGCTGTTGCATCCATTGCCCCTCTGTACACGCTCCAACGCAAACCATTGGAACAATAATCTACCAATACCTGTTTCTTTTCTTTTGCAAAAGCAAAGGGCGTATGCTCCGCAATACTCATCCAAAAAACAAGTGTGTTTAAAAAGTGTAATCCGTAGTTGCCAAACTGTAACATAGGGCCATGCTGATGAAAGGAGTAATCCGGTTGTATGCCTTCTTTTGCCGTTACTTCAATTACTTCCTGCATACGCAGGATAACGTTTTTAAATGCAGCCTCGTCTTTGTGCAGGATGGCTGCACGCGCTTCATTGTCTAGTTGCCAGAGCAGGTTCTGCCCTGTTGCATTGCGGATAGGAATGCGTTTTACAATTACTTCGTTGTAAAATTTCATTTCCGCAGGCAAGGTATCTTTTCCCAGCATGATCATCAGGCTGGAATAGGTATAGGGTACATTGATGTTGTTTTGCCACCAGTTGTCGGCTTTAAAATCGTGCGCTATCCAATAGGCAAGTGCATTATGTACGGCTTGCAAATACACTGCTTTGTTTGTCTGGTAATATAACCTGCAGATGAGCATGGTACGATATAAATGCCAACTGGCGCGCCATGCGCTACGCATTTGGCCTTCGTATTGCAGGTCGTCCCATTTTCCTTCTGCAGTCAGGCTTTCATAATAGCCTTTGGCGTCTTTGTCATAGATGACATCGTCTGTAACACGATACGATTGTTCTGTTGCGTACGCTGTATCTGACAAAAGTAACTGCCTGCAGCGGTGGCTTATCTGCTCAAAGGACGCAGCTTCATTCTGTGCAAAGGAATACGTAGTAAACAACCCAATACTACACATAACTAAAACGGCATAAACAATCGATCGTAAGGATAGGCAAGTCATGATGCGCAAATTTCTTTTCAGCCAATAATTTCCTATTAATTATGAATTAATAGATGATTTGTGCTGATTTTATTTTTTTAGTTGCCGTTCGATAAATCGAGCGGCAATGAAGGGAGGATTGATTATTTTTTATCCATTCGATGAATCGAATGGCAATGAAAGGCTGTTGAGGACATTATCTTTGATTTCGAACGTTTGCTCAAACAATCGGGAATGAAAAGCAAATACATTTTCCTTATACCTTCATCCTCACACCTTATACCTCTCTTGTTCATTTCACACAACCGTTTGCATGTTCTTTCCTGCGCGAAATAAGCTATTTTTCATTTTTCCTTTCGTTATTACTTCACTCAAAAACAACTGAACATAGTATGAGACTATTGATAGCAATAGGTTTTTTAGGTGTAACATTCATCGCCAATGCACAAACCAACACGCAATCACTATCAGTACCATTGGGTGGCAACTCATGGGTAGCCAGTAAAGGAAAAGAGAAGGTAACCAACAAGGGTTGGCAAAATTGGGAGCAGCAAGATGCTGTATGGAGCACGTACATAAAGGTGCAGCAAAAAGGCACATTGCAGGTAAACGCTCTACTCAGCATACCGGAAGGAACAAGCCAGGTCGCATTTGCGATTAATGGTGTATCTCATACAATACAAGCCACAGGTGTAACAGAAAAACTATACGAGGCTGGCACATGGAATATTTCAACTCCGGGTTATATCAAAATAGAAGCGCGCGGTATTAGCAAAACAGGCAGTATATATGCTAATGCAAAGGAACTGCAGGTCAGCGGCACAGCCGTGGATTCTAATACGGTCTATGTAAAGAACAATGAGGGCAATTATTTTTATTGGGGACGCCGGGGCCCATCCTGTCACATTAATTATGATATGTCTAATGCAGGTAATGAAACAGAGTGGTTTTATAATGAGATCACCGTGCCAGTTGGCAGCGACCCGGTTGGCTCTTATTTTATGGCGGATGGATTTGGTGAAGGATACTTTGGTATGCAGGTAAATTCTCCCACAGAACGACGTGTGATCTTCTCTGTATGGAGCCCGTTTAAAACAGATAACCCTAAAGAAATTCCCGCAGATCAGCGCATTATACTGGTGAAAAAGGGTAAAGATGTAGTGGCTGAAGATTTTGGCAATGAAGGTTCGGGCGGCCATTCTCACCTGGTGTATAACTGGAAGGCCGGGCAGTCTTATAAGTTCTTACTGCATGGCAAACCACTTGGTAATAATACCACAAATTACGCTGCTTATTTCTTCGATAACGAAACCAATAAATGGATATTGATCGCAAGCTTTACCCGGCCTGCAACCAATACTTACCTGAAAAGGCTTCACTCTTTTCTTGAAAACTTTTCACCAGAGATGGGTAATCTTACACGTAAGGCATTTTATCACAACCAGTGGGTCAAATCAGCTTCCGGCGATTGGACGCCGCTAAACAAGATGACTGTAACAGTAGATATGACCGGGCGAAAAAAATACCGTATGGACTATGACGGTGGTGTAGAGAATGGACTTTTCTTTTTGAAGAATGGTGGCTTCTTCAACGAAACAGCCGAGCTGAAGAAAGCTTATGATGGCAAATCTGAACAAAAGCCAGCCATCGCATTGGATGAACTGGACAAGTAGTCTTTATGTGAAAAACCAATTAATGCAGGTGTTTTAAGGCAATTATTTAAACTTTGGCACAGTAATTAGATAAGTAAATTACCTGGGGCATTGCTCTACAGGCATTTTTTAAAACTTAATTACCTATCGTATGAAATACTTTGTTTATTTATTGGCGCTCGTATTTAGCGCACAGGTAATGGCGCAGACGCCGCCCAGACCTCCAGCACCTAAGGCACCGCCTAAGCCGCCAGGGGTAAAAGCGCCACAGAAGCCGCCTTCACCGGAAAGCAGGCCTAAGCCAAAAATAAAATGGCCGAAGGTGAAACTGCCTAAGCATCCTGATCCACCGCCAGGTGCGCCACCGGCTCCGAAAAAGCCTCCGTTTCTATAACCCATCAACATATAAAGCAAGTTCTGAGGAACTTGCTTTTTTCGTTTTTATTACCCTGAAAAACTTACACGCCATTTGAGTTTTTGCGGAGATGAAATATACTCAACCATTGAAACAAGCTACAGTAGAATCATATTTTACAGAATGATTGCATTTGCAACCCCAAAATATAAGTCATTGCTTACTTTTATTTAAGTGTGCCTCTTTTTCGTTCGAGAAATTATAATTAAGCAGGCCTTTCGATTGCGGCTTGGATGTGTATAAAAAATATTGATAACCACCAAAACGTAGCTATCCCATGATTTCAGGCAGGATGATTGTCTCAATAAAAAAATTAGGGCTCTTAACTTTATGTATCGTTCTTCACACATTTAGCACTCGCTTGTCTGCGCAGCAACAGGGAGAAAAAACATTTAACAGGCCAGCTACAAACGCTGAGCTAATCAGCACATCGGAAAAATTCTTTTCTGAAAGAATGGCTAATGACGGAATAGTCGGCCTTAGCGTTGCTTTGATTGTAGAGGGCAAAGTTATCTGGCAAAAAGGCTTTGGCTATGCAGACAGGGAAAACAAAATCCCGATGACGGAGCATACGGTGGTCAATATTGGTTCCATCACTAAAACCTTCACTGCACTCAGTGTACTGCAATTGCAAGAGAAAGGGCTTATCAATATAGACAACCCGCTTGTAAATTATCTTCCTCAATTTTCTCCCAAGTCACGCCCTGGTATAACCCCAAATGCCATTACAGTCAAATCTGTCATCACACATACTTCCGGCATCCAATCTGATATCTGGAAAAATTCAGACCTCAACTCTGGCAAATACACGGATGTACTCGGCTATGTCAATAACACGTATCTCACCTATCCTGCTGGCATGGTTGGCTTATATTCAAATGCTGGTTATAATATTTTAGGACACCTGGTCAAACAGGTTAGTAAAGAAGATTATAGCGCTTACGTACATAACCATATTTTTAAACCACTCAACATGACGCATAGTGGTTTTGCAACAGACACATTGAAAGAACGTGCCATGCTTTATGCGGGGGGCCAGCTTATCGCAACGCATGAGCTCAGAGACATTGCTTCCGGTGGCATATATACAGATATGGTAGACTTCAGCAAGTATGCGATTGGATTACTGAACGCTTACCAGGGCAAAAAACAGCCCGGTAAATTCCTGACAGGAAGAGAAACTATACGAAAGATGTTCACTTTACAGAACAGGGATGTTCCACTGGAAAGCAATAAAAAAGGGCTTGGTTGGTTCATGTTCCAAAACGATTCAGCGTTAGCCTTGTACCATGCAGGTAGTGCAGGCTTTGCCCAGGCAAAGCTGTTGCTTTTCCCGGAAAAAAATGCAGCCGCCATTGTAATGACCAACACTGCTGAGGGCGGCAGAGCTGCCGAAGAGTTTTGCTTTAACTTGCTGCCAAGGTATGGCCTTAGTATCCCTGATTTGTTCCCTCCACCAGTAACCGGCCCGCTTCATGACTCCACAAATGCGACTAAGCTATCAGAAAATGAATTACGCAGCTATACTGGTAATTATGCCGAATCAAACACTTATCACACAATCACTATAAAAAACGGATACCTTGAAATGCAAGATGAAGATGGTCACTTTATACTCAGGAATACGGATAAAAACGAGTTCATCCCCTACCGTATCACCAACAATGACACGGTGGCTTTAAAAAATACGCTACGCTTGTTCTTCAAAGATATTCAGGGGTATCATTTCCTTTTTCGGCGTACCAAAAACCGGGAATACAATATGGGATACCGCCTTAAAGCTGTTGACACTACAACCTGGAGCAGACGATACGGTCATTATGAACAGTATGGATATCAAATGTTGATTGGCGATAGTAAATTTAAAAGCGTAGATCTGCGTTTGTCCGCCGATGGTGTGTTGATGCTTACGCTAAAAACATTGGGCAGCACCAATGATATTCCCCTTGATGTTATCGATAAACATTGTGCCCTGAGCTGTGGCATTAATGCCGGATTCGGCGGCTTCAATGTAAAGTTTTATGAAGACGAACAATACCTGGTAGTAGATTTTGCCGGAATTACCTTCCGTAAACTCCGGGGACAAAAACAGTAATTATTTTATACAATGCCTACCTATTCTTCACCAGGTTAAGATTTTTACCTGTATAAAGCAGGTCGTTCAACTTCTTAATGAATTAATATTCAATATTTTTCTCTTTTTCTTAAAAAAATTTGTTCAAATAAAACTTTTGCTTTTATATTTGCACTCCCAAAACGGTAAAGCGGTGACGCTCAACGTTCTAAGGATCGGTAGTTCAGTTGGTTAGAATGCCGCCCTGTCACGGCGGAGGTCGCGGGTTCGAGTCCCGTCCGGTCCGCAAAAGCCTCACAGAAATGTGAGGCTTTTTTGTTTTATGCATATACTATGCTTACATCATTCAAAGCGATTGGGTATTAAACGCCTGCAAAAAAGAACGCATTCCTTTAATTAAACATAGAAGGTAATTTACCAGCCTCAACTTGTACTGCATCCTTTTTCATCATTTCTATTTGTGCGGAAGGTATTTTGACCGGCATTTTTATAATCACAGCAGCAATTTGCTGTGACGCTAAAATATTTTTGTTCATGAGATGAATGATCATAGTCTTATATAATGGTTCAAATCTGTTGGGTATTATTAACTGCGCCTTACTATATTCCACAATAGCACTATTATATTCCCGCATGCTTGAATATCTGTCTCCACTCATTGTGTAATACCGATATTGATTCATGTAAACTTTATAATTATGCAGGATATTTCCGGCAGTGACAAAATCCTTTTGCATCATCAAAACTGATATATAGTTATCAAGAAAATAACTGTCGTGGTATAGATGAGGGAAACAACTTTCTAGGATGGCTCGACGTTCTGATAGTGGGGCCAACGAAGCCATTTGCCATTGCTTTACATATTTCACTTTGTTTAGCTGGAAATATATAATTCCTCCAAAAATTAGTAGGATGCAAACAAATGCAATTTGCTTGTGCCAGACCTTAGTAAGAAAATACGTAAAAATAATTAGCTGGTTTATAAGGAAAAGCGACAGCGTATAATTCTGGTGTAATGGAAATGACACTAAGCAGAAAGCAAAAATAACAAGGTTACTAACAACAAATCCTTTGAATATTCCTTTAACATTGTTCATCAATTTTAAATTTAAAAAGACAAGAACAGTTAATAGGATGACTGCACCTACCCCAAATTCGACATATACCTGAAGCCATTCGTTATACGCAAACATGGGGCTATCTGCAATAAAATAGGCTTTGTTATAAGATGTATGTGTGGCGAAATAACCTGCCTGCCAATCAGCGTATGTCGATTGAAACATATAAAGGCCTTTGCCGGTTAACGGGATTTCGCCAATATGGCAAAAGATATTATACCAAATGAATAACCGCCCAAAGCATGAATCAAAATTAACCAGGACTAAAACGACAGCCAGCAACGCAACAATTGCTAAAACTTTCCTGTCAAGTTTTATGTTCAGCCATAGGCCGGTAACAATAATGATGGTACCAATTGCTGTTCTGCTATGAAAAATTATTGCAAGTGAAATAAATAAGATGAAACAAGCTAACGCTGCCAGCTTTCTTGTTGGGTGTAATAAAAAAATAAGAATAGGATAAAAGCCTGCAATTAAGCAGGCTTTTGTTGTTGAGAAAAGTAAATCTGTCATTAAACTATAGACTTGCTAGTGCCCATAAAAAGTAATCTTTGTATCCGGGTTGAAGCCTGACTGCTCTCATTAATGCACTACGTATGAAAGTAACATTGTCCCCTAAATACCTCATGTTTACACGCGAATAATCATTAGGCGAACTATTACCTTTAATGGTAAACGGACTTGTAAATGAATTGGATTTTCCCTCATCTTTTTTCATTGGCCTGAAATACATCCAATCATCTGCCGTAGGTGCGACATGTAATGTGATATCATGGACATTGAATCCCGGAATCAACGGCACTTCTGCCTCATCAAAATAAGGAATCGCTTTATCATAACAGGATATTCGTATTTGATTATATGTCCCTTTTGATGATAGATTGATGGGCCCATTGGTATTGTTGCCTACCGGGTTGCCTTTCGCGCCACGAAATACTGTGTGCATGGTATCATCAACAAATACCCAGTAAAATCTTATAGTATCTCCATTATCGCCTAATACATACACATTAATCTGCGTACTATCGGACGATAGCTTATTACTTGCAGAGTAGGTTACCCTATTTCGCGGTGTGTTGTGTATCGGGCATTCTTCATAATTAATAGTCAAAGCTCCATCTTTATTAACGTTCCATGTTCCTTTAGCCAAGTGTAATACCGTAGAATCATTGCCTATCCCAGCTAGTACAAAGTTAGAATCTGGCTTTAGCCAATAATAACCAGACTTGATTTCCGGACGTTCGGAAGCATGAATGCTACCTTTATATAGCCCTGGTTTTAGTTGTGATAGTGATGCATCCTGTCCGTTAGCGGTAATTGTAAGGAACATTGAGAGGATTAATAAAAATCGTATCATATTTTTACTATTTATCATTTTTAATTGCAACCTTGCCCTTTCGCATCGAGCTTGTTGATATTAACTGTTGAGCCTTTAGGATCAGTCTCAGCGTTTACTCTATTTTTTATTCTGGCTTGGTCAGCAGCAGACAAGGCAAGAAATGCCTTAGAATCAAGTAAGCCTCCCCATGCTATATCCCTGCAATACTGGGCATCTGCCGGTATGTTTCTTGCATTTGCAAATAGCTGTAGCGCAGTACTCATACAATCGAGGTAGTGATTTGCCATCAATTCATGCTGCTGCGTTTCATTCATAGTAACATCTTTTAATAAAAAACCATAGTTTTTTGCCAAAGAGTCAGCTAGAGCAGTATTGTTGTTTAAATTGGCACCATTGTACCATGCCATCATTTGCACATGCATAGATTCGTGTAAAATGCTGCTTGCAGTTTCCAAATCTGTTCTTGTTTTAAAATATGTGTTTAAAGCAACTAGGTATGCGGTAGGATCGTTTGTCCTGAAACCTGAAGCAGCATCCAATTCAGTTCCCAAATATCTGGAAAGTATTGTGTAGTCAAAAGTAGCATTCGTCCCAAAAGTTCCATTGACCACTGCCGGTAAGCTCTGGGAGATTGATTGCAAGGTTGCCAGTACACTTGTGATACAAGGATCATTAGCGCTATCCTTCACATTCTGGTTTTCCATTGCAGTATATAGATTTGCTAAAAATGCGTTCAGGATACTTTGAAGCAACTCATCGGTATAATACTGATTCATATCCACTGGGTTGCAGTTAGTATATTCACATGGATTATAAAAGTAATTGTAGTCCATGTGGAAAGGAACGACATAAGCCTGGTAATAAAGGTTATCTGCGCGGTGAATGTATGCAATCACTGTTACCGGGTCAAGAATACGACCTGATTGCCTTAACCTGGTTGTAATGTTAACTGAATCTACAGGAACAATTTTAAAATTCGCGCCAGATACGGCAACGCCTTGCTTATACTTAATACCGTAGGAAAATCCTTTTTCTAAGTCCCAACGTGCAACATAGCCAGAAAATGTTTTAATGGCAATCTTTTTATTATATACCGTGTAATCTAAGTCTGGCAAGACTTCTTGCACTTCACTATAGAATCCTTTTCCGTTTTTCCACGGAAAAAGGTATAGAAATCTTATACCTCTATAACTCGTATTAGGTTTACGTTCAACGATGGGGACTGCTATTACCTGGTTTTTACCTGACAAGGTTACAACCTGGGCCTTATTCCACAGGTAGTTAATTTGTTTGAACTGGTCTTGTAATTTCGCGGTGGATTCAAATTTAACAAACCAGCTTTGTGCCTTCTCAATTAGTGATTGATCGTGATTGTTTACTGCCTCAACCTGTCTGCGGCAGGACAGGGAATAAATTAAGGTAACAGCAATGGCCGCGAATAATAGCATTCTTTTTTTCATAAAGGTTTATGGGTTTTTGTTTTAAAACTTTAAGGCTATGGGTTGGCCTCATAGGAGAATGAAATATGGATATGGAATACCATTAATATGGGGTATAGTCCTATTGTTTCCAGGTATATCGACATTGCACAGGGGTTAAAAATACTTGATCAAAGTAGGTGCATTTCAACAATAGTAACCTGTGATTTTTCACAGTCATCGTTAAATATTCTATAATTGGCAGGCGCTACATCTCTCGCACGTACAATCCCGTGAGGCGGAAACTTTGCCGGGAAGAAATAAAATAAATTTAGACAGACTTAATCAGCGCTTTATAAGTACTCCCAATGATGGTGTATAAGCTACAGGCAGAAAGCCACTTTCGCCTTTTAATGTTATTATATTCCTGCCAACCGAGGCAAAAAGAAAAACATGATGGGATATTTCCAACGCCCCTTTTAAACCATAAATAAAGTAGTTGGCGCTACTTTTAAGCTGCGCTTCTTTCTGATTTATACTTAATATATCATAGCCGGCAAAAGGTGAAACGGTTATTGTATGACCTGTAGTTTTTAAATTAATATCATAGGCCAGGTGAAATGCGTACAATGAGAGGACAGTTTTCTGTGCGCCGGTATTACCTGAGCCCTCAAATTGGAGAAATAAGTTTTTGTATATTCTAAAGTATGTGCCAATCTGGAAGCCATAGTTTACAAAATCTGACTTTTTTTGATCCGGGGTATTAAGCTGCAATGGAAATCGCATAATAGATAAAGAGTATCGAAAGTTGTCCTGGGTAAAGTAATTTAGCCAGTTACTTTTCTTTCGCTGACGGGTAGCATTGTTCAAACGAATCGTATCAATAGCTGGCAAACCTGTTACTTCCTCGCCATGCACTGTATTCTGCAATGCGCTATCCATTCCTGTCAATTCAGATGCAGCTCCTGGTTTATTGATAAGCTGAGTTACATCGTCTTCCTGGATAATTTCGCTGTAGCTAAAAGGTTTTACTGTACCGGTATCTGTTTTAGTTGTAGTATAATCAACAAGCGTTGTAGGGTTTTCTTTTTTATAAATCGTATTCCCTTTCATAAATGTTTCTTGCAGATACCACTTATTATTGAGCAGTGAATAGCGTATATGATATTGAAGTTTTGATTTGGGTAGTGTGCCATACCTGGTGATATTGAAATAACTAATATCTGCGCCTGCAAAAGCATAAGTTGCACTATCAATATAGAGTGTGCCGCCCATAGCTGTTTCTTTGCGCGTAGAGTCATGTTGAGAGAAATTGATCATATACGTAGTCCGGTTATAATACAGTTGCTTCCCCATTAATTGGTATCGGAAGTTTTTCATTTTTTTCAGATTAATATAAGGCTCCTTGTTTTTTACAAAATCGGCATGTATAGGTGAAAGGTAACCACCTATCCACTTTATAAACACTAAAGACTTATCTGTAATTGTGTCAATATGATTTTGCACCACTTTAACCACGCTTTTTTTACTGCTGGTTATGGATGGTGTATAAACCTGGACAATGGCATCGCTATTGAAATAATCTGATTTATTTCTAAGATACTGCAGACGCATAAAGCCAGTGGACAGATACGATTTGTCCGGGTAATTCTGAGATACGCTATTGATCGCTTTTTTTATAATTGACAGACCAGAACCCATCACTTTGATTTCCGGCAATTCAAAATAAGTAGCCTTCAATTCAATGTTATAGCTGTTTGAAGTATCAAATGACACTTTTTTTTGAACATAGCCAATACAGCTAAAGATGAGACCATTCCGTTTTAAAGCAGAGGATTGAACGTTCAGGTGAAAATATCCGGTAGAATCAGAAATGTTAATGGATTCTCCGGTAATGATAGTGACGCCGGGTAAATTTCTTTTTGAATCTGCGTCAATAACCCTTCCATGTATGTTAATGAGCTGAGCAAATATTGCCTGTCCCGAAAAGAATAAAAAGCAAAATGCAGTAATGATTTTCACAAAAGGTCGTGGTTTATTTTATTACAAAATAATATTATCACATCTCCAATAGAGCTTGAGCATATATTGTATTGTGCACGTCCTTTAGTCGAATATAAAATTAATTTGTCTCACATCTATTACCTGTTGTAGTAATAATTGTGTTAAAGTGAAAGTCAAGGTTTAACCACTTGTTTATTCCTTCCCCCAATTCAACAGCAACGTCCCTCGCTGCACACAAATCCATAAGAAAGAGACGTTGCCGGAAAGAAGTTATGGTTCCCGCCCTGCTTATGAGCTCTGCCAAGGCTGCAAAGTCACATTTATACTATTAGGAAATAATGCGGAGAGTGTTGATGATTGGCCGCCCTGGTCATCGTAAGGATCAGCATAAGACAATCCGCCGGTGCTGACACTTACCTGGTGAAAGAATTGTGCGTACATGTCTGAAGTTGTACCTGGTGCGTAATAAATATTGGGTGGTGGCAATTGCGTGTTTGCATTTGTATCTGTGAAGGTGGTGGTTGTGCCTCCCTGTACAATGCCAACCAACATATTTTCACTACCGGACGTGGTGGCGCGATATATTTTGTATGCAGCACTATTCTCCACAACGTCCCATGTTAGCTGTATTGCGTTTGTTGAACCTGTTGTTTGCACAGTAGCCTCTTTGCTACCCATACTTTCTCCATTGTACCCAAGCGCAGTTACTACATAATAATAGGTACCGCTTAATGTACCTCCCGTAACAGCAGTTGCCTGAACGTTTGATGGTGCAGTGCCGCCAGATGCCGGAGGAGTTAATGCAGGGAACGAAAGGCTGCCAAGTACGTCTTCAAATACAACAGCGGTTGTATTAGCTAACAGCACATTCTCCTGCCCGGCAGAAGTACCACGATAAATATTGTAAGACTGCGCATTGATAACAGGCGCCCAGCTTAATTGAATGCTGGTATTGTCTGTGGTATAACTCGCTTCTTCACTAGGTGTAGACTCGCCACTCTCATTTACTGTGGTTACCACATAATAATAGGTATTCGTGTTGCTGGTTGTTGTCTGCCCTGCACTTGCTGAAAGATTAGTTGGTGCATTTGCCCAGTTCACAGGGTTAATGGATAACGCAATTCCTCTTAGTATAGCTGCATCCAATGCATCTTCAAGAGATCCCAAAGCCACACTATAAGCGTTTTGCTGTAAGCCCGCTGGCTGGCAATTGTTGACTGCAACAGCATCTCCTTCATTAACTGTACCAGTACCGCCTGTGCAGCCCGTAAAGGTAGTAGCTGTAAGACCGGTATATTGAACGGCAGTAAATGAGCCGCTACTCCATATATACAGCGTGCCGCTGGCAGGATAGCCTGCAGTAGCTGATACTGTAATTGTATCCGCAGGTAAAGTTTGTGTGCCACTTATAGTAGCCTGTTGCAATGGCCCTGTTATTTCCATACCAGTGGTAATGCTGCCTGCGCCGCCGGTACAGCCGGTAAATGCTGTAGCTGTAATGCCAGTGTAAGACAAGACCATATTTAATGCCGGAATATACAATACCCCTTGAGGCTGGAATCCCGCTGTACTAGCCACGGTAATAGTGCTGGCCGGTAAACTGCCATTGGCTGTAACTGTAGTACCGGCAAGTGAGGTGTACAGGGCTGTAGACTGTTGTATATTATCTGCAAATATACCGTCCGCACCTAGTGCCATCGCAGTAGGAAACAGGTTGGCAAACAACATTGGTTCGCCGCTCCATTGCGGAGGTGACGGATTAGATGGGTTTTGTGTGTTTGTATTGAAAAATGGAGAGAACACGTAAAAGTGCGCGTTTAGAGGAATAAGCGGTGTTATGTTATCAGGATTATTAGAAATACCGGTGCAGACAAATTCAATCACCTGGTTATTTAACGCACCTGTAGCCTCACCTACCCAGCCAGGCACAGTCTTCGCGCTGCCCGTAAAAGTATATTGTAATCCATTCGCAGGTAAAGAACCATCTGTTACCGTTAAAACGATTGAATTGGTTGTAGTAAACAAAGCCAGGATCGCATCATCAAAGTAATTTCCTAACGGATCAAATGCAGGTGTTTTTGCAGTACCGGATGTTTCCGGTCCATTGTCTGTATATGTATTTCCGGGTTGGGCACTACTTGCAAGATACCATGTTATAGCTGTGCTTCCGGGAACGCCGCGATATACGTTATAAGAAGTGCTGCCCGGAGCAGATGCCCATGCAATAAAAACACTTCCACTTGCAGAGGGTGTAGTTTGTGCAAGCTGTGCAGGCGCATTTATTTCTGTTCCATTCACTACAGCGGTTACTGCATAAGAATAAGTTGTAGCTGCATTTAATGTACCATCGGCAGATGTATTGTTCGATACAGCCAACCCTTGTATCGGGTTTTCAGCAAGCTGATTTGCCGGCGATAAAATCCGCACTACAGGATCGGCCGTTGCAGATGGATATACCAACTCTGTATAAGCTGTACCCTGCGTAAACGTAGCATACTGACTGATGACATCCTGCCGGCTAAGCTCAATACCAACCTCTGGTCCTGGTTCGACAGTGCCTCCTAATACATTCAACTGTATAGGTAACCCAAATTGATCTATGGCAGATGTATTGATTGTAAGTGTAGCTATACCAACAACAGGTAAGTAGGTAAATTCAAAAAAATCATAGATATTATTTCCCTGGCTCAATGGTGTAGGTGCTGATACATCACCTGAAGCATCGTTCACCATCGGGGTAACCAACGCTTCATTGCTTACAATAGTTCCTGTAAGCAACGTTCCGCTACCGCCCGTACAACCGGTAAATTCATTTTGTGAAATACTTGTATAGCTTACCGCCGCAATCCCATTGTTTGTGCAGATGTACAGTGTGCCTTGTGTGGCAAAGCCTTCAGTGGATGCTACACTAATGGTAGCCTGTGGCAACTGAAGAAGGTTTGAAGCCGTACTTATAGAGGTAAGCGCCGGAGCAGTAGCGTTAACGCTGATAATAACGCGCGCTGCCTGTATATATATGTTAGGTATATTGACTGCAAAGTTGCAAACTTCGTTTTGATTAATGCAGCAAAACGGAGGAATAGAGGTGCCGGATTGTATGGCAGATGCTACCACATAATCATACCCGTTTACCGTATTGGTAAGAATAACGTTTGTGCCCGCTGCTATATCCGTGCTGTAACTATTGGTATATGCCTGTTGTAGTACGCCGTACATTGAAAGATATACACCTTGCGAAGCAACATCTGCAGGTATAGAAAAATTAAGCGGTATGGCGGTGTACATAAACTGGCCGGCAGGCGTTATTAGCGACGTACCTGTTGGCGTAACAACAGTAACGTCTACAGTCCCATTGCCAGGAGGTAATGTAACGGTAATGGTTGTATCTGTGACTGTAGAAGGTGTCTGTCCCACGCTTCCAAAAAATACATTTGTTGCACCAGTAAATGTAGTTCCCGTTATGGTAACAGGTATACCTCCATCATTTGGTCCGGTTTCAATGCTAAGAGAAGTAATAGTGGGAAGGCTGACATATGTATATTGACCGCTTGCTTTATTTACAGGCGTAAGACCTGTGGGTAAATTTACCTGTATGTTTACCGTAGCGGCTTTTGTGACTGAAGGTACGGCTACTTTGATAGTTGTATCATTTACAACCGTAAAGTTGGTTGTTGCTACCGAGCCAAATTGTACCGTATTCGCCCCCGTAAAACCTTTGCCGGTAATTGTGATCGCCTGGTCACTACCAGTGCCTTTTAATGGCCCGGTATCAGGAAACACGCTGGTAACTTCCGGGGACCAGTATGTATATTTATCAGCAGACGAAATTGCCGTAAGCCCGTTAGGTGTATTTACCTGTACGTCTACTACACCGGCAGTAGCAATGGGAAGCACACATGTTGTAATAGTTGTATCATTTTTTATAGTGTACTGGCCGGCAGGAATTGCAACGCCGCTAAACTGTACGCCTAACGCTCCGTTAAATCCTGTTCCCGTTATAGTAACTATTTGTACTGAACCGCTTCCGCTGATATTACCGCTATCAGGTGATATACCTGTAACAGTAGAAGTTGTGGCTTGCATAATTTTGTAAGATTAAGGGCTCGTTTTGACTTTATCGAGTACACTAAAAGTAGATTTGCATCAACAAATGTGACAGGGTATTTTTCCCAGCAACACAACGCATTCTCTGTATTATATAAAATTTTAGCAAGCTTTACCTGAGAGGGATTTATTCTCTGTATTTTTGATTACCCCCGCTACAATAATTTATACGGGCATTAATCATAAAAGTCAAACCCGTTTGTTACATCGGGATCAGGGCAGATATAAAATCAACCAAGGTTATGAGATCATTCTTCTTAGCGACATCCCTTACTCCAGGCCATGACCAACAGCAAGAGACATTGCAAAGAAGCTATCAGGTTGACTGCTATGGATACCAGGATCCGTTAAAATCTGAAGGAAAAATTGACAATAAAATTCCTGGAAAACTGCGGGTTTCCTACAAAATCCCAATAGGCTACATCCGTTATATTATTCAGTTTGAAACCTAGCTTCCATTTTTCCTTTTGATAAAAAACAGTCGCATTGATAACATGATAAGCAGGAATTGAATAAGTGTTGCTGGAATTAAGATATGAATCGCTCACATAGTTGCCACCAAAACCAATACCAATGCTTTTAAGATGCTGGAAAGGCAGATGATAACTAAACCAATAGTTGACAATATGTTTAGGTGCCTGTGTTGCAAACTTACCTTCATACACATCTGCTTTAATAAATTTGTTTTCGTTGTAGCCATATCCTGTTATAATATTCAGCCCGGAAATGGGACTTGCAGTGAGTTCAACTTCAACACCCTGGCTCACCTGCTTGCCGTCCTGGAAACTGTATTGGGCATCATCAGTGCGTAAAGCATTATCAATACCGATATGATAATAACTGATGCTGCCGCCTAATTTATTACCTGGCAGTTCGGCTTTTATACCTCCCTCCAGTTGATTCGCAAAAACCGGTTTAGGTTTAAACAAAGTACCATTAGGCTGCTCAACAGGTCCCTGGTTTTGAAAACCATTCATGAAGTTTCCAAATACAGAAACCCTGTCTTTCACGAGTTGATAAACAATTCCCAACTTGGGTGAAAATGATGGTTGCACAAAGCCGCCCTCGTATCGCTGCTCAAAACGGTCAAAGCGCAAGCTTAGCATCGTGGATAGCCTGTCTGTCCAGTTTATTACATCCGATACATATACGCCTAAAGAACTTCCTCCATACGCATCATAGGAAGCAGCCGTTGAAGGATTTGCTAAAATGCTATTCACCCTGCTCAACCCTGCTTTTTCGAAAGGCTGATGAATGTTTATTTTATCAAGAGGCACTTCCTGGGAAGTAAGTGTTTCATCATTGTATTCATAACTGGCGCCGATCAGCACGTTATGGTGAAAGCTGCCTGTATTAAAATTACCATTGAAATTTTGCTGAACATTTGCATACGTTCTTTCCCTTGGGCCAAAATGCCTGATGCTCGTTACGGCTGTATCTGCATTTATCCAATTAATATAAGGCTGATAACTATGATTCAAAAATTCATTTACATGAGATACACCTGTTGTTGATGTCCAGTTTTTACTTAACTGGTACTTAGCCTGCCCAAAATATTTTATGGCTTCTGCATCACTAAGCAGATCATTTTGAAAAAATGATTTTTTAAATCCTATCGGAATATCTTTTGCAGATTTGAAAGGCACTTCATCTGCAAATAGTAATGTAAACGGTAAGCGGGTTGCACTACTTTTAAAATATTCGAAATCGAATAAGAAAGAAAGACGGTCGCTTGCCTGGTAAGAAAGGCTCGGATCGATCACGTACCTTTTATTTTTACCATATTCGTTTGAGCTGTTTTGCTGGTGCTGTACAGCATTCAATCTAAACAATACTGTTTTATCTTTATTCAGTGGACTATTAATATCAATGGTAGCCCTGCTTAAATCGAAACTCCCCATGCTATAACTTACTTCGCCGCCAAAATCTGCATACGGTTTTTTAGTCACTAAATTCATTGCACCGCCAAAAGTAGAAACCTGCGAGCCAAAGAGCGTGCCCGACGGCCCTTTAATCAACTCTATACGTTCCAGGTTTGCAATTTCTGTTCCCGACCTGTAAACCGATGTTGCCAGCCCGTTCCGCGCATAATCGTAATTGGTAAATCCTCTGAAAACAACAGCGAAGCTTCCTGTAACATATTCGGCAGGAACAACGCCAGGCGCAGCGCGAAAAACTTCCTTAACGTCAGTCATCATCTGCTCTTTAATCAATGCCTTGCCAACTACGTTGTACACCTGCGGATTCTCGATATTTTTTAATGGCATCCTGGCTACATATTCAGTCTTCTTGTCTACCAGTTGACTCTTACCAAGTACAACTACTTCCTGCAATTGCTGATTGTCTTCTGCCAGGATGAAGTTGATCAAACTGGTTTCTCCTGTTTTTACAGTGACTGTACTATTTTGCGGCACAAGCCCTGTAAAGCTTGCTACAAGTACATAGGTTCCTGCAGGCACTTTGTGGATCGTATATTCACCGGTTTCATCCGCTACGGCACGCAGGTTAGTTTTCCCCACAGAGATATTTACAAATTCAGCGGACTTGCCATCTGAAGTAGTAACCTTACCTTTTATTGTTCCGGTCTGTCCAAAAGCATGTACCGATAGCAGAAAGAAAGATAAGAATAGAAGTCTTGACATGGTTTATATTTATTTAAGCGGTTTTCCAAAAAAGAGAATGGCAAGAAGGAAAAAGAAGCGTTACCTATAATGTGGAGAAGGAATTATTCAACAAAATTCACGCAGTTATTATCCGTGCTTCACGGCTTTCAGAATACATTATACGGTTTGAAAAATATCAAACACCATTCTACATAAACAGGCAGTACATTCTTTTATTTTAAGAACGCAAAGCTATTTTCACCAGGAAATAGTCATTTATACAATCAGTAAAAAAATTTACTAAATACGGAAACTAACTGATAGCATTAGCAGGCAGTTCCTATCGGTACGCACAAAAGCAAATGCGTATTCACTACTTTATGATTTCTGTAAACTATGAAAAGCGCAGGCATATAGGTAAGAAAGAGAAACCGAAAGTTTGTGTTACTCACCATCGTTATCAGGATAACCAAGCTTAAGTAGAAAATCCTTGCGGTATGCAAAAACCTGTGGTGTATATTTTGGTTCAAAAAATATAAAATGGCCGCCATTTTCTATCGGCTTGAATTGACAGTTATTTCCTGCTGCTGACATTTTCTCAACAAACCTGACTGCTGATGCAAAAGGCACATTTTGATCTTCCTTGCCATGAATGATCAGCGTTGGAGGCATCCGGCTATCCACTGTGTAATTGGGTGAAATATCTTCAACCAGCTTTTTGTTTTTTAAATCCTTCCTGATCCAGGAGGTTTTCTCATCTGTAAGATCATACACACCAGAATTAACGAGTAGCACGTTGGCTACAGGGCTATACTTTAGATCGTCGGTTTTTTCATTCCAGCGCTTTGCAAGGGCCGAAGCAAGCACAAGATGCCCGCCGGCAGAATTGCCGGTTGCAACTATCCTTCCTGTATCTATATTAAACTCTTGCGCATGTTTTCTCAACCACCGGATCGCAGATCGCGCATCCATCACAGCTTCAAACGGAAGTGTACCCTGATTGCCATATATGCGATATTCTACAGCGCATGCCACCCAGCCTTTCTGTGCATACTTCCTGCATGCCTCAAAATGCCAGGCCGGCTGTCCCTCAGACCAGCTACCTCCATGAAAAAAGATGATCACCGGCTTTTTCTGAATAGTATTAAGACTATCCGATGTGAATATGTGCAGGTCAAGACCATAAGTGCCCAGCTTCTTGTATTCTCTCACCAAATGATCTTTCAACCCTTCCTTATAGCCATCATACATTGTTTCCATTTTATTGAGGTAGTTAGTATCCTGGCAAGTGGATCTAAAAACCGCATATAAACTGTCTGTGTTTTTAATACCATTACGGTCTATGTGACCAGTCAGGTAATTAAACCGCCAAAAGTCCAGGCACTTTTTATCCTTAAAGTAAACTGATAACAAGTTCCACATCGCATCCAGGCGTTTGTTATAAAGACCTGCATAAACAGGTTTATTAAGCTCTGCGTTGACCTTAAAGTCTAAGAAACTTTTTACAAAATCAGTGAAATCATCATTGCTTAGCAGAGACGGAGTATTAAAGCCTGAAAGGTTCCCCGCAACCCGTTTCATGATCAGCGGATATTTTGATGGTGCGCTTCCTGTATAAACCTCATGATTAGTAGGGTAATTGATCAGCAGTTTATCAAAGTATAGTTTTATTTCAAGCTGCTGGGCTGTAACATAAGCAGGTTCAAGCACACCCTGGTAACTGCTTAACAGTTTAGAAAACTCATTGCGTACAGAGTCAATTTTAGCAACAAATCCACGCTCTGAAAGCCGGTGCACATAGGCGTAACCAGGATAGAAATAATCGCTAAATGTCTTCCCTAAAACTTTTTGCTTTGCTATATAATCGCCCTGGCCAGTATTTATTTCCGGTGTCTTGCTTTGCGCACTCAGGCTTAAGGTAAGTCCGAATATTAACAAGAGTAAGATACACGTCCTCATAATGTATGGTTATAGCCCAATTTAGTGCATACGCATTAAAATTGAGTGAGTATTTGCTAAGCGGCAACAGACTACAGTCTAAAGCAAAGCAATGAAAAAGCTGGCTCTTTTTCCCGGCAATATGCTATAGCTAAGCCATTGATTCAATGGAGCGTACGCAAGGTGTAGTAGTTTTGACGTGTTCATAAATAGATGATTGTTTGTTGTATAGTTTGTATTTCGTTTACCCGCGATATACATTTATGAAATCGCATACAATACTATTCAGTACCCTCCCTTTTTCACGTAAATAATTTCCGAAAACTATTCCTGATCCTACCACTCAAATAAAATGACCGCATCATTTATACGGGCATTTATTTGAAATATATGATACTGTTTTCCTGGTTATATAAATTTTAAAGTTCCTGATAGCTTAGCCATATATGTGTTTGGATTGTGATTACCCGGCCCGCGAAGCCTACGGAACAGGCATGTCTGCTATTGCCGCTACATACTAACGATCTATTCTAATATTCACCAAACAAATCACAATTACAATCATGAAACGAACCAAACTACAGATCGCTTCGATTGCCCTTGCCGTGGTAGCTGGTATGACCAGTTGCAAAAAAGATGATAACCTTAATGCTTTATCAAACACAGCGCCGGCAAAGCAGGAAGTTGCGGCGGCGGCGGCTAACCCGGTAACGCTTGCTGCAGTGAACACCACATGGACTATTAACTGGAACAACAGGACTAATGGTGCAACGTACACGCAAAGTATGGCCAATACGGACTTCGGCAATACTACTACATGGTATGGCTCAGGTGGGGCTTACACAACAAATGGCAATAATAATACGGTTGGTTGCCGTGTTACACTAATGCCTAACCTGGATGATGGCGGAGGTTTAATTGCCAACTCTGTTATTGGGAATGGAACAGCTTATGAAATGGATTACGATGTAAAATTTCACAGCCAGTTCAACTGGGGCAAAGGTGGAAAAGTAGGCTTTGGCTTTGGCATTGGAGATCACAATACGGGTGGTGATCCGGGATGGGATGGTAATGGTGGTACATTGCGACTGATGTGGTATAACACCGGGTCGCGTGTATTCTTCCAGCCCTATTTATACTATAGAGACCAACCCGGCCAATACGGAGACACTTTTGGTAAATCTTATCCAAGCAGCGGCTCTCTGAATAAAGGCCAGTGGTACCATGTACACTTGTATATCAAAAGCAATAGCGGCAGCAGTACCAATGGACATGTGCAGATTGTTATTGATGGCACCGTTATACTTGATACGGATATTCGCTGGACTACGAATGACGCTAAACGCTTAATTGATCAACTGACCTGGCACACTTTCCGTGGTGGCAATGACTCTTCCTGGTGGACAACTTCAACGGATTATATCTATTATGACAACCTGGTTATTCACCGCATCAGCAGCTAATTAGTTTTTTATACCTAAGCATTACATACGAAAAAGGGCTTGCAGCAGCAAGCCCTTTTGTTTTATGGTATTTATATAAATGTATAGTTGAGTCTACACTCCTGTTACGGCTTAGTAACTGCAAATGCGTCCAGCTCTTTACCGTTGGTGTCTACCTGTTTTATTTGCATTTTATTGCCGGCTACTTTTACTACTGTAAGAGAATGTACAGTGGAAATAAAATTGCAGGTAAATCTTTGCCATGAGTCTGTATCTTTTTCCTGCTCAGGGTTGTACAGGTCTTGCCCACCGGCGCCTGTTATTATATAGATAACGCCATGGGGAACCGTATTGGTTTTGCCATCAAATTTCTTATCCAGTTTCCATGCACCATTCACTACTCTGCCGCGTGGAGTGGTATTGTCTTTGCCACCCACCAGCAACGTGCCTTTTCCATCCGGCACAAATGTCATAGGATAGGTACGCTGGTAATTATGTACGTGCCCATTGAACACTACGTCTACTTTATGCTTTTCAAAAACAGGAGAAAGCAATCGCATCTGTTGTTGCTCATAATGATCTATCGACGAGTTGAAGCCTGGGTGATGAAACATTACAAAACGCCAGGTGGCATTTTTAGCCGTAGCTAGATCGTTCGCTACCCAATCAACCAGTTGTTTATCTGTCCAGTCTACATACGTGTCTGCATCTATCACCGTCCAGTGTGCGTTACCATAGTCAAATGAATAATTACTCATAACCGGGTAGGTCTCTCCTGCTGCTGCCAGGAAGTTTTTCCTGTTGGCTTCGGAACCTTTCAGCACAGGCGTTATAGCGCCACCCTCCACTCCTTTAGGGCCATTCAAAGGCTGATCAAAAAAGAGATAGTACGCTAAAGCATCCGGCGTTTTATCCATATCCCTGCTATCTGCATCATGGTTACCCACTGCAGCAATAAACGGAACTGAACGCATCAGCGGAGCGCCTGTTGAGTCCACTTTGTCTGCATTGTAAACAGGCCAGAATTTTTTGGTGTACTCTGCGATCAATCCTTTTTCATATACAATATCTCCGGGTATTGCTACAAAATCCGGTTTAGACTGGAAAGCCTGCTGCGCTAGTTTTTTCTGATCAATGGTTTCTGCACCTATATCTCCCATTACTACAAAACTGTAAGGTTGTTCTTTTGTTTTAACAGCCTGCGCTTCTGCTGCAAATACCTCTTTACCATTTTTAAGCACTTTATATTTAAACATGCTGCCTGCTACAAGATTGGTAAGGCTTGCATGGTACACGCGGTGTGGTGTAATGCCTTTTACAGCTACTGTATTGTAAGTAATGCGGGCAGCTTTCAGCCATTCCTGTTTGCTATTGCTTTTATATTCTACCGACCATGTTGCATCATTATCCGGTGCATGCCATAGCAATTGCATATTCTCAGGTGAGGGCATACTACCTATTTGTACATAAGGCATGGTTACAAATACATCCTGCGCTACTGCACACTGGCATGTAATGACTAATAGAAACAGGTAACATATCTTTTTCATGTATTGTGTTTTAACTCGTAATCTGCGGTGTAAAATCTGCACGCTTTATTACCCGCATGTTTTGCTACAGCAGATTTTTGATTAGTTATGTTGATTGCCTCTGCCGTTGCTCTGGTATGCGCCAATATCCTTGCCCGGAGGCGTTATTTCTGTTGCACCATATTTAATATCTACGGGTACATCGCCTCTTGGTGAAAAGCCAACAAAGCCCGCATTGATACAAGGTGAATTTGTTTTTAATGCAAAATTATAATTACCTACTACGGCTATATCCGCCAGCTTTAACCCAGCAGGCAAAGGCACAGGCGCATTAATAAATTGTGGATCGTTTGCGCCTAGTATAGATGCAGGTGCTGTGTAAGCATCACCTACATGCCAGTTTGCAGGCAGATAGGTAGATGGCTTAGGTATATCTGTTTCCTGTGGCTGGCTGATGGCTGTACTTACAGAGAGTGATGGTATAAACTGGCTTGCTACAGAAATAGAATCAGCATAGTACCAGTTGTAACCATAACGGAGGTTGGCTGTATCTGCAATAGGGTTCTGTACTACACGTAAACCAAATTTACAATTCACGATAAGGTTGTTGTAAGCCATACCGCCCGCGCCTTCTTCGTAGTTGATAGAGCCACCACGACCAGCGGCAGCCCTTCTGTAGCCACAGTTTACAATGGTGTTGTTGTATATTCTTACATTAGACCCCGGTACACCTACACCTACGTTTATATTAGATACTTTAGGGCCGTTAGTTGCCATACCGATACATAGGTTGTAAGCGAAGTCGCCAATGGTACCTGCTTTGGCATTCATTGCTTCACCGCCGGTAAAACCACACTTCTCAAACGTGTTGCGCATTACATGTATTTTACCGCCATTAATGCGCCAAGGATCATCCACACTGCCGTACACCCATGAATCTTCCAGTACAAAGATGCCTGCGGGATTAGCAAAATATAAAGGGTACGGACTGGATGCACCTGTAAAGCTTTTCATAGCAGCACTGATGGTAGCACCTCCAAATTCTATATGCGTCCATTTGATGATCATCATCGGGCAGGTAGTGGCACCGATAATGCCGGTCCATTTTCCTTTCAATGCCGGATCACTGGCAGGATCAGCGCCAGGCTGATCTGTTTTGGTAACACCCGGGTAAGTGATCATAATAGGATGCTCTTTTGTGCCAAGGCATAACAATACGCCTTTTACACCTAACCCTACGGGAATGGTTGCAGACGAGCCGGTAAACTTGATGGTCACACCATCTTCTACGACTAATGTATCACCTGCATTTACAAATATGTCGCCGCATACTTCATACGTTTTTCCTGAAAGCATCGTTCCCTTTATGCTTCCCGAAAGACAAGATGCGTCGCTGATCGGTGACGCCGGTGCAACTACAGCCTTCCACAAATTCTTATCGTCCTGCATTTTTTTACAGGAAGAAAATACGATCAGCACGCCTATAAGGCCAGTTATAAATGATGTATATTTTTTCATTATTGCTGTTTTTATGGATGAGGTTATAGTTTATAGCGAAGCCCCAATAAATAAGATGTTTTGTAATAGTCTTTTTGTATAATAATCCTTTTATCCGGGTCTGTTTGCAATGCAAGCGCCCTGGAACCACTGGCATTCAGGTATGCGTTGTAGGACTGATGAAGCGATAGTTCAAAAGGTGCATTGGTCAGGTTATTGATCTTGCCATATACTGTAAACCTCTTCACGATCCTTTTTTCAAAAGAGATGTCCAGTTGTGTAGTTGGCGATTGCCAGTAGTGCAGGCCAAGGTATGGGCTGATGAAATTGATCCTTTCACCGGTATATACAAGCGCAGTCTGTATATCAAGGCCGATCCTCGGATTTTTGTAGATGAGCGACAAGTTGCCTACGTGCTGAGACTGCCCTTGCAGCGGCCTTGTTTCAGAAACACGTTTAGATACGATAGCACCTCCACTATTCCTGTAAGAGAAGATCATACTATCGTTGGTAATAGCCGATTTGGTATAAGTATAATTAAGCGATACCCCAAATGAACCAAAGTATTTGGTCAGCACTGCTTCAAAACCATAGTTCGTAGCATTACCAATATTTACAGGTTGCAAATAAAGGTTATTAATGTTCTTAGGTTTTACTGCAGAGATCTCTATAGGGTCTTGTATGTTTTTGTAAAACACACCCAGCAATACCTGGTCAGCTCCTTTTCCATAAAACTCATAACGCAGGTCAAGGTTGTCCGCTAATGTATGATTGAGATTTGCAGGGTCTCCCACTTCTTTAAAAAACTCGCCGTCAGTTCCATCCGGTATCAGCTCTGCAAAACCAGGTCTTGCAAGCGCCTTGTAATATGCAGCCCTGATAACCTGGTTCCGGGTAAGCGCATATTTAAACTGCAGGCTTGGCAATACATCCGTATAAGTAATCGTACCTGATCTTGCATCTACTTCTTTACTCAGTTGTGTGCTATAATTCTGATGGGTATTTTCAATTCTTACACCACCCAATGCTTCCAGTTTTTTAGACAATTGCCATTTACCCTGTAAGTAACCCGCTGCAATTTTTTCTTCAAAAGTGTAGTTATTACCGGTAATGTTGGCTGCGCCATTGCTAGCCGGGTTGAAAATAAAAGTAGCGTGGTCTATATCTGTGTACAACGCATTCAACTGCGGGTCCAGCGAGTAAGAGTTGTAATAGTTGTCCCTTGTTTTACTTCTGTACACACCACCTAATTTTATTTCCAGGTCTCTCCTCAGCAAACGGGTACTCTTAGCAATGTTTGCATACGCTGCGTAATCGCGATCACTGTTATGTATCCACAGGCGCGACATCTTCTGTAGTTTATCTGCTGTAAGGCTGGTAGCTACAATCGGGTACTCATGTATAAACTGTGCCTGGTCAGGTATATGATTGTTTGCCTTTGAGTACACCAGGCTCCAGTCTACTGCCCATGTAGGTGCAATATTGTGAAAGCCTTGCAATGTAGTGTTATAAATAGATTGGTATTGCCACTGGCTTCTTTGCCAGTTGTCCACTAGCGAGTTAAGCGCCACTGTATCGTACACGATCCTTGTCTGGTAATCATCTAACCGTACAAACGTATTTACCAGTGAGATCCTGTTATTCTTATTAATATGGTAGTCCAGTTTTCCTGTAACACCAGCGCGCTCGCTATGCACAGAATACTTTCTTAACTGCAATTCGGAAAACAAAGGAATGTTATCCAGGCCGGGCTGTGCGTTTGGCAAAAAGAAATTAGAAGAGGTACCGCGATAAATACTTTGGTAACTACCAGACAAGATAAAGCCGAATTGCTTGTCTTTTCCAAAACGATTACCTACCGTAAGGCCAAAAGTTGTGTTGACCGGCGTTGTCTTATCTGTATAGTTTAAATGTGCTACAGAAAAATCCTTTGGTGTTGCCACATAGTTCGCACCATTAATTTCTGAAGGCGACAACTTTGACATACTACTTTTATTAAACTGCTTGTAATGCTCGTCTATAAAAGAGGTATTGTACCCTACGGCAGCATTGGCGTTTAATACGAATTTTTCAGGAGCATCTTTCATTACCAGGTTAATAGTACCTCCAATGGCATCGCCTTCCATAGCAGGCGTAAGGCTTTTGCCGACCTCCAATCTTTCCAGCAGATCGCTTGGAAAAAGATCCAGCGGAATAAACCTGCTTTTGTTATCCGGGCTCGGTATTTTAATACCGTTAACGAGTGTGTTGATATACCGCTTTTCCATACCCCTGATAATGGGATAGCGTGCTTCACCGGAACTACTTTTTTCAATAGTAACGCCGCTCACACGTTGCAAGGCATTGGCCACTGTTATATCCGGCAGCAACTGGATTGTTTTAGCGGAGAGAATATTGATAACCGGGTCGGCTACTTTCTCCAGTTTTCTTGCACTTTTATCATCCTTACCTGCACCGGCAGATACAGTTACAGAAGCCAGCTCTACAGCACCAGGCTCCAATACAAAATCGATGTTTTCTGTACTGCCTGCGGCAACTGTTACTGTTATTTCATTTGATTTTTTGTAGCCTTCAAAACTTACTTTCAGTTTGTAAGTGCCAGGCTTAAGCTTATTAAAAGCATAGGAACCATCCAGCTTTACCAGCGTGGAATAGCCCATACCATCCAGTTTTACCACAGCGCCTACAAGGGGTTCTCCCGTAGACAGGTCTGTGATTTTACCTTTAATTGTCTGTGAAAATGAAAAGAAAGAAATGCAACAAAGTATAACGGCAAGCAAACCTTTTCTTGCGACTTGTGTTGGGTAGGCAGTCATGTTTTCGGTTATTTTGAAGCACAAAAAACACAACTAAAACTTAATCAACAGCGGCTATTGTTATTGTTATTAATATAGTAATAGCATGGTAATTATTAATTAAACTGAACTACAGAATGTCTTCAGAATTTGAACCGTCTACCCTATTTGCTGGTTGAGTAACAGGCATCTATAAAGGGGCAATCATCCATATTTTCCAGGAATACCCGCAGTCCGATTCCGGGTATTATCACGGTAACAAACAGGTATGTACATCTAAGCTTTCATATACTAAAAAATATGTTGGTGTTACAAAGAGCAGATGTAAAATGCCAGGCAAAGTTATTGAAGTTATCACCTTTTTCTTTGCAACGCTTCCTTCGCGTGAATTTTCATATAACAAAAGCGTTACAAAAAAGAGATATTCTTTTGTTAGCTTATCTGTCCTGTATTCTCATACAAGTTGCAACTTATGTTATTTTTATACATTAAGATTTAATTGCAAGGCACTTTTTCCCTGATGTACAAATGGATCACTCAATTGACCACACTCTTTTATAAAGGTCTCACCACGACTGGTGATAAAAAAATAGCAAAAAAGGCGGCGTTTTGTTATATTCATGTCATAAAAGCATTGTATGAAACCCCTGCAAATTTGTATTCCTCTTTTGGTCATCGCATTCCTGACCATCTCCTTATTTGGAAAGGCGCATAAGTCGCGGGTAAAACTGCGAAGCGAAGATTATTTTTATAAAGTAAGCTTCAGGGGAAAACTACAATCTGTTTATCAAAAAAATGGCGGAGTTGGCATTAAGCTGAAAGATGGATTCCATTATGTGTTTTATCCAAATGCAGAAACCGGTAGAACAATTGTATCTGAGTTAGAGAAATATCTATCATCGAACACGATCTATAAAAACAATTTTTCCGACACCGTTTATATTAGCTCAAAGGGCAATACTTATTTTTTCATTAGTACAGGTGCTAAAAACGGGATTAAGTAAATCAAAATTTCTACGTAATAGTTTATTGGAAAAGCAGTAGACGAAGTAAACAAGCGATTAAAATCTATGTAGTCCCCTACTCTAGCGCGGGCCGGGAGGCATGCACTAGTAAAGTGATTTCTTTTCGCCCTGGTTCGTGTCCTCACGAACCATCTACAAACCGGCGCGTGAGGACACGCTTCGGGGCTTTTGAAAGACGTTGATATATAATCTCAGAAAACATAGCATGCAATTGCTAGAATATCGAGCCGGAGGCTCGATAGAATGGTAGAAAGATATATCCCACACCGATCAGAGCCGCAGCGCGGCGACAGAATTATTCCCTTGCAAAACGATCCATTCTGTCGCTCCTCCGGAGCTCAACTGCTTGCATGAATAATTAAACTACCAATCTGGCGTCCCTCCGGGACTTTATTATTCTTTCGAACACTTATGGCTGGGAGGCATACGCTGTAAAGTGATTTCTTTTATGCAGGACTATGCCTGGCGTAATTATTCAAGATTCGTTCGAAGAAACTCTTTTAATTCAATCGGGCGCAAATTCTTCTGCACGATTCGTCCTTCTCTATCTATTAAAAAATTGGTAGGGAAAGCAGTTATTAATAATCTGTTAGCCTCCTTTCCATTTTTATCCCAATACTGCGGCCATAATAGTTGGTATTTGTTAATCGTATTGACCCAATTTTTCTCATCCTTTACCTTGTCCGTAGAAATACCTATGATACCAAATCCTTTGTCTTTATATTCTTCAAAAAGATCCTTCAAATCTCCAAACTGCGCCCTGCACGGTTCACAGTAGCTATACCAGAAGTCGACCAGTGTGTATTTATTTTTAGAGAATGCATTGGCTGTAAATTTTCGATATTGTATATCTGAACATGAAATTGCAGGGAATGATTTGCCGATATTCAGTTTACCTGCAATAGTTAGATTTTTAGATAACTCTCTACCCGCATACGTATTTCTAAGTGAAGGGGAAAAATTAGCATAGATGGAATCAAAAATATTTTCGTACCCAAATGGTAAAAGCCTGATGAATTTCCAAAAAGCTACATAAGAATCAGGATGCTTCATTACATAATCCAATAATGTTCTGTCACTCTCCCTGTAATAAGCGTTTAACTCTTCTTCTAAATGTAATTTAGTGGAATCGGGCATTTGATTGTTATATACCGCTCTAAGGCTGTCATATTTTTGATTATACATGCGCCTTGTATAGTTTACCTTTTCAAAAGCAGCTATACAATCTTCCTGCTCCTTTGTAACCTCGTTCTGTATGATGGGGAGTTCTCGGCTAAATATGTCATAAGTGACCGATTGATCCCCTTTTGTTATTACAAAAACGTCTGTAATATATTTATCGTTGTACAATAATTGTACGCCTTGCGGATAAGGCAAAGAACCTGTGAGCACAAAACGTTTATTCACAACTGCTGCTGTTACGTTTCGCATTTCTTTAGGGTAGTAATTGCTGTCTGCAATTAACATCAATCGTATTGTACCACTATCTGCATTAATTGTTCCAGTAATCTTAAACGCAAATGACCGGCTTGATTGTGCTGCTACATTCGAAAGCAAAAAGAGCGAAACAACGATGAGTAAAAAAAATGATCGCATAAGTTTATTTAATTTGTTCCTGGTTAAATATGATCAGGATGGCTTCTTCTACCAGAAGACTAATCATACAGGTATTCAACTCAATGCCTGCTTTTTATTCTTGGGCAATAAGAAAATCAGTAATTTTTTATTCAAAACGAATGCTTGCATGTTTTTTATTGCGCCTCCATTTCCCAGGCTATTTTTTTAACAAGATTTTGCGCAAAATTGTATGCTCTTTTTTTATCATCCCGGGCTGTATCAATGGGGGTCTTTAACAATTAATCAACAGTCGCAATCTACTCTGGCACAGGTCAGGAGACCATAAGTGTTCGAAAGACGTTGCTATATAATCTCAGCAAAAAACATAGCATGCACTTGCTATGACAGAGAGCCGGAGGCTCGATAGAATGGTAGAAAGATATATCCCACACAAATCAGAGCCGCAGCGCGGCGACAGAAGTATTCCCTTGCAAAACGATTCATTCTGTCGCTCCTCCGGAGCTCAACTGCTTGCATGAATAATTAAACTACCAATCTGGCGTCCCTCTGGGACTTTTTTATTCTTTCGAACACTTATGGCCTCCCGGCATGTGCCGGGAAAGGAGGTTTCTTTTCTGCAGGGCTATGCGATGTTGTAAAAAATAAAAAAGCCGCCTCGTATTATACGAGACGGCATACTGTATTGAAAGAATTGAAGGTTGAACAAATTACTTTTCTGCTCTTCTTTTATCCCTGATCTTTTTCGCACCGTAAGCAATACCACCTGCCACCAGCAACGACAAGCCACCATCTATAGGGGCACCATCCGGGTCGCCGGGTGTACCATCCTGTGCATGCAACAATGCAGGCATCAACAATACTACCATCATTAACAAGGTCTGCGCCGTAAATAGTTTCTGCATCTTTTTCATGTCAATTTATTTTGAAGATGAAATCAATCTGTTTTTATTGTTTAATCGCTTTTACAATTGTTTTATATTTACCTACAGTAAGCTCTACGAAATAAAGACCACTTGCATAACCTGCAACAGGTATATTCAGAGTTCCTTTCTGCTGTACGCCCAGGTGTATATTCTGCAATGGCTTTCCATCTGCACCTAGTAAACGTGCTGTTGCATTACCCGCTTCTTTAGCCGCGTATTGCAGTATAATCTGGCTCTTCACCGGGTTGCCCATCAGCACTACTGCCAGGTCGCTATTTGTGTTTGCGCCGGTATTATTTACTGCGGTATCTATGCCAGTTGCAACTTTATTATTCAGGATGATCAGCAACCTGCCGGCATCTCCAGCCGAGCTTGCTTTAAAGCTATAGCTCGTCGTGGTAGACAAGTCTAATGCTGTTGTTGTATTAGCTGTTTTATCAACCAATATTGCAGACTGCAGATTACTACGGGTAAAGCCGCTACCATCTATTTGTATATTATATGTATTATTTACCGTCATCTGGCTCATGTTAATAAACAATGTGTCATTCGCAACAGGCATTGGTTTAGCATTAATGCTTAACGCTTTGCTATTTGCCCCGGTAAATGCAATAGTCTCATTGAAATTGCTGAACTTTTGTGCATCATCTTCATCATCCCCTTTTGCGTAACTACTATTGAAAATAGCAACAGCACCATCTACAAAACTATTATCCGTTTTATAGAAGTTTACATTCAATTGCGCTGTAGGGCGAACATGAAACACGCCAGATGAACTGCCAGATGCAGCGCCGGCAATCTTGTCAGATTCGTTTACGCTCCAGCCTGGTGTATTACCGCTTCCGTCATTTTGCGTAAAGAATGCCTGTCCTGACTGGATCACATTGGCCTGCTGCTGGCTGACATTAGGAGAAACTGTTGTGCCGTTAGAGGTTACAAATGATTGCAGATTTGGATCATATACTGTAAACGAACCCGTGATATTGTTTTTAGTAGTTGTCGTCCATTTAATAGGACAAGCATAAGGGTTAGCTACCAGGCTAAATACGTTTGCACCAATATACATATTCATTGGCCCAACTGATCCTATTACTAACGAACCTTTAGAACGCAAAGTAGTGGCACCCGGCGCACCAGTACCTGCACCTACAGTTCTATCTCCTCTTACAAACAGCAGGAAACCGTTTGATGTGGATGTAGGAGTCGTACTATTTGTATTCAATAATCCTCTCCATTTGCTACCTGCCGGATAGTCCGGATCATCATACGTGTAAATGCTGGCAATGCCTGTTGCACTTGCAAAATCAAAACCATTGCCTGCTGATGCGCCTGAGATTTGGGTACCGTATCCGGCAGTAGCTGCGCCAGCTTCCTGCCAACCATTGTAGATGGTAGAGCCAAATGCACCAAAGCCTACCAGTGTATATGTTCTTGAAGCGTGTGCAGGTATATAACGTTCTACAGTTACGTTCGTCGCATTGTTAAGTGCGCCCGTAACAGGACCAATGCCCCCCGTACCTGTTGCATTGCTTTTTATAGTAAAAGGCTTTCCTGCAAGATCAAGCGTTCCCGCAATACTGGAAATATATGAGCCCGCTGCGAGTACTATTCCTGCATTGTTGCCGTGCAAAACGGTTGCACCTGCCGGAATTGTAAAAGAGCCTGCGTTAGATATAGTTTGTACAGAGGTACCGTTTAAATTAAGTGTGCCCGCACCAGTTACATTAAATGCACAACCTGCTGCTACGGTAATATTACCTTTAATAGAATGGCCCGGTGTGCCGGTCATACCCCAGTTTAAAATAGTAGTAGTACCTGATACCGTCAGGTTGTTCATAGATACACTGCTTCCTCCAGAAACGGATGCTGTACCTCCATTGATCTCAACATCTGCATAAGTGCGTCCGGAAAATGCAGGGCTGCCTGATGTTTGTTTGAATAAGCTACCGGCATTAAATACCACTTTAGATGCCGGAGCAGATAACCCAAAAGGATTAGAACCTCCAGCAGCAACAAAAGTAGACCCACTTGCAAAATTTATGACGTTTGGAGATGTGGAAACAACAGTGAATGCATTTCCTCCAAACGTACTTGTTTGCGTAAATATACTGCCGCTATTGAAAGTAACACTAGCTGCATCTGTTGCGTTTAAGCGATGTGCTGCGCCCGAAAAGGTAATGTTCCCGCTGATACTACCAGTGCTACCAGTTGGCAGATAAATAGAAACAGATGTAGTAGCGCTGATCGTAAGTGAGGATCCTGCTGCTATAGAAAAAGCATTCGCACCACCCGAAATGGTCAAACGAGGGTACATTATATAAGCTGTACCGGCTGTAATAGGTCCTGATGAGTTTGTTGACATTGCTGTTGCAGAAGCAATGGCAGTAATGTCGTTAGAAGCAGCGCCTAAAGAAACCACATCTCCTGCTACAAAATCGCTTGCAAAACCTGTACCCGTACCAGTAACTGTACTCCCAGAGCGAGAGATAGTACCTGCCCCTGCACCACTGCTACCGGAAGCAAAGGTAACGGCGCAATTATTCATTATGATTACCTGGCCTACTGTTGTACGCACTAGTATACCGCTAACGGTAGCGGTAGAGGTCAGGGATCCGTCAAATAGCAATATATCGTCCGAGGCTGGCGAGTTGCGCGCAGGCGACCAGCTTGATGGATCAGCGAAGTTACCCGAAGCAACGTTCCAGGTATATGTTGTTGCAGCTTTCACACAAATGGTGGAAAGCAATACAATCAGAATTAACAATAACTTTCTCATGAAGAAGTTTTAGTGATTCAATTTATTTGGATAAGACCGAAAATGATCTGTTGAATGCGTTTGCAGATTGTGTACGGACATAAACCCGCAGCACTAGTCACTAAGGTTCACACCTATTGTACCAGCAATAGATTTGATGCCAGGGGCATTACATAAAAATAAGCTGAATGGGATGTGAGCATACCCGGCGTAGGAATACCGGACGCTGTACTCGTTAAAGTGTAAAATTTTGTGCATAAGCAGTTCACTTAGGATCGATGGCTTTTCATACTATTGAATAGTTATATGTAGATATATCTATTCAGCAGAATAAAAAGCGAATATAATAGGGAAGATACTATAGTATTTTCAGTTAATAATTACTTAACAGGAAAAACACGCCCTTTTTCGGTCAATGAAATGGGCTGAAATGTACAAACAACCGCATCGCCCCGGTTCAATGTAAAAACATTATTTTTAACCTCTACTTATTTCAGGGTTACTACCACTCATCCTTCACTGGTAAAACATAATGGACTGTATATTTAAATTGCGGGAGGCAACAGTTTACCCTCTATAATAACACATGATGAATATATTCAAAGCAACACTTTACCACTTTCTCTTTGTGTCAGCATTGACAATACTATTTGCTGTTTGCATGAGCGGGTGTGGCCCCAGGCAGGAATCTAAAACATCCCAGCTTCAACAGGAAGGCAGCATCCCGGTAAAAGAGATGCAATCTGACCTGGATACTTTATGGGCTGCTATCCGGGAAGTACATCCCGGCTATAACATCTACACATCTGCAGATACTATGGCTGCATTATACAAACAAACAAGATTATCCTTAACGCAGCCCTTGTCCGAAGAGGCATACATAGCACATATCTATCCATTTTTGTGCGCCTTAGGATGCGGTCATACGCAGATCAGGCATTCTGCAAATTACAAACCAACCGGAAACACTAATTCCACTTCTTTGCCTTTCGAAGTACAGGTTCGTGGTGCACAGGCGTGGGTAACAAACAGGCGTACAGACAAGGTAACGACAGGAGATGAAGTGATCAGTATAAATGATGTTCCGGTAAAAGAGATCATTCAGCATGCCGCTGCTCTTTACTGCGGTGACGGATACATCCGTTCATTCAAAGAAGTGTATTTATCCGAGTATGACGGCTTTAATGATGCCTGTAGTAACTATTACCACTGGGCTGCGCCGTACAAAGTAGTCTTGCGCTCCGGCAATGGTACTCCAAGGCAGGTTACACTAGCAGCAACAGACACTTCTCAGCATGATGCTATCGCAACTAAAGATAAATATGCCCAATGGACAAAAACACCCGGCACCGGCGACCTGGGACTTTATATTCAAAAGGAAAAATCAATTGCGCTATTAGAAGTGCCTGCACTCAATTATGGCGACACACTTATTTATGAAAATTGTTTTCGCGAGATAGCGAACAATAAAACAAAACATCTCATACTGGACATGCGTCACAATGGTGGCGGAGATATCCGCATTACCATCCGCCTGCTCTCCTATCTCGCAGACACTAGTTTTGGTATCATCAAAGATTTGTATGCCCGTATTCCTGACCCTACAGAAAATCATTTTGCTCATTATTTTGACCCGGAAAAAACAGAAAGTTTTAAAGGCAGTTGCATCCCGGCTCAAAAAGAAGGCGCATTCTACCACATGAATATCAAGCCTGCATTTGGCAAGATCTATGCACCACTGCCTTTAGCGGCAGCCAACCGTTTCCGCGGAGATGTAACCGTACTGATAGACGGCGCTACATTTTCTTCCGCTGCACTATTTGTAACTGCACTAAAGGCTCAACGGGCAAATACATTTTTTGTAGGTAGAGAAACCGCAGGTACAGCGGAAGGATGTAATGGTTTTGCCCAGCAAAAACTCACACTGCCTGCTACTCACATTGTTGTGGAGTTTCCGTTACTCCGCGTTATCTCTATGATTGCCCCTCCTGCACCCGGCAGAGGGCTGCAACCAGATTACGAAGTTACCTACACTCCTCAGGATATAGTAACAGGCACAGATCGGGACCTGGCTAAAGCGATAAGCCTTATAAAATAATCATTGCTACCCAACTAAAGCATATGATAATTCGTTTATAGCTCTTTACAATAAAAGGTTGCGGCCTCAGAAAAGCTGCGTTAAGAAAATTGGCATGAACGCCGTAAAAATCCATTGCTGTTTGAGCCGGGTGTAACTTACTTACTCACGCTGTCAGCGGCGAGTTCAATGGATTTCGGCGGGCAGGACAATTTTTAGCCTGCTTTTCTGAAGCCTTGATCTTTTTGGTTACTTTTTGTATCAAGACAAAAAGTAACACCGTCGGTAGACAAATAAAAGCTTGCTGTTATATTGACATCTATATTAAATCGGGTAATAATAAAACAATATTTCGTTCTCACACAGCCGATCCATATCATACCGACATGGATCTGCTGTTTATACATAGGCAAACCTGCTGGCAAGGATTTAGCAGTAAATTGCGCCTGTAAATAAACACAGGATGGATGAGCAGATAATTTCGGCATTTAGAAATAAGATCAATTCGTATTATACCGTTTCCGAAGATTCTTTCCGGGAGCTTATAACGGCTGCCGCTGTCATCTCATTAACTAAGGACGAAATACTATTGCGGGAAGGTTATACCTGCAACTATATTTATTTTCTTAATACGGGGTATTTGATTGCATTTATTGAAGATGAAACAGGTCACAGGTATAATAAAAATATTTTTACCCCTTTGGATCTCGTGTCATCTACTGTATCTGCTATCCTGCACCAGCCATCGGCCTTCACCTTGCAGGCTGTTACAGCTTGTACTTTGCTAAGGATTCCCTACCAGTTCTACCGCGATCTTATTTTCAAAAAAGCAGACCTGCAAAAATTTTATCTTCACTACCTTGAACGAAACTGGATCATAGAAAAGGAAGCGCGTGAAATATCGCTGGTAATGGAAGATGCAGAAACGAGGTACAATAAACTTCTACAGGCAAAACCAGGTATTGAAAAGCACGTTCCACTGCAACACATTGCCTCCCACCTGGGCATTACACCTACACAACTAAGCAGGATTAGGAAAAGCAGGAAATAACAAGCTCACCGTTGCGTCTCAACATATGTCAAGAGCACTTCCATAGCATACACTTATTTTTGTGTGATGAATAATACAGAAACACCTGTCAACTCTATATTACAAAAGCAAAATTTAGATAACCTCATTTCGTTGTGGCTGAAAGCAGCCGAGCCATTCAAAGCGTGGCATACAGAAGGTAAATATCAAATCATAGATATTCCATTCTCACAATGGCCAAACAGGATCTGGTTACACGAGGGTGAAGAGATAGACAGTACAACATTTTCGCAAGTGAAACAAGCGTCTTCTTCATTAACCCTAAGCACCTGGTCTGGTCTGCATACAGATGAAAACATACTTGCGCGTGAACTGGATCTAACACTCAAATCCATACAAATTGGTATGAGTATGCCACTGGCTATCTATACTTCTCCTGCGATTACAGATAGCTTACTATTTGAAAAAGTAACAGACCATGCATCTGCTTCACTTTGGAGCAGCACGTTTGAGGCTTGTTTTAAATACAACATACCTACTGAAGTAATCTTTGCAATAAAAGACGCGGTCACATTCTCCCTGCTTAAAAAAGAAAAAGAGGTTGTTGGCACAATTGCTACCTGGAACAAGGATGGGCATATCGGTGTACACAGCCTGGGCATTCTGCCTACACATCGTAAAATGGGATTAGCTGAAATAGCCATGCACCAGGTGTTACAACAGGCACAGCAGGAACAGCTAGTGAATGCACACTTGCAATCTTCTGTCATGGGCCTGAATATTTATAAAAAAATCGGCTTTATCGAAATATTTAAAATGGCAAATTATTTATTAAAATAAGAAGATGGAACTATTAGAATCATTAGAGTGGCGATATGCAACGAAACAATTTGATGCAGATAGAAAGATTGATCATGCGCAGCTAACTTACTTAAAACGGGCCATACAACTTTCCCCATCCTCCTATGGCCTGCAACTATACAAAGTGCTTATCGTTTCTTCTGAAATGGTAAAAGCGCAATTAAAACCTTTAGCATGGGGTCAGTCACAGATCAGCGACTGCTCTCACTTATTTATCTTTTGCAACTTCACTACATGCGATCATGCGCATATTGATGCATACATAAGCCAGGCTACGCGGGAACAAAACCTGGCCCCTGGCCAACTGGACGAATACAAACTTTTCATAAAAGAAAAGATCGCCGAAAAACAGCCAGCCGAGATGCAGGCGTGGTTGCAACAACAGCCTTATCTCGCAGTCTCTAATTTGCTAACAGCTTGCGCTGCGTTACAAATAGATGCCTGCCCGATGGAAGGTTTTGACGCAGCAAAGATCAACCAGGTTTTAGGTTTACCAGAACAGCACTTAAACGCACTCGTAATGGTTGCTGTCGGCTACCGTCACTCGCAAGATGCCGCACAGCATAGAAAGAAAATCAGAAAGACGGACGCGGGTTTGTTTGAATGCCGTTGAGAAGAGGTTAGCAAGCTTTGATGCAGATAATTAATCTTTTCACCTCTTCCTAATTTCCCTTAATCACATTGAACGTTTGTTCCTCCCGTTATATCTCCACTGGTGATGTTGTAGCTATTGCCTACACTTCCTGCATCGCCTAATAAGCCCATGATGATGATCTGCAATTTCGCAGACTGAATGAAAGCCCCGCAATGCGGGGCTTTGGTTTTATTTGAAAATCACCATTTAAAATAAGGGACATACTTTTCATATCCCGCTAATACCTTTTTAATTTGGTATGAACTTCTATAAATTTCTCCAATTGAAAAATCAAAAATAACATACCGTACATCATCCCCTAATCCTTCGACTATTCCTTTTCCTGACATCGGTTTAACTCTATACAAATAAAGCTCCTTCTTTTGGATATTAATTTTTTTTACAGGTTCATACTCGTAATAAAAAGCCTCTTTACTTTCAGCACTCAAATATTCATTTACCTTTCTATTCGCAGCAAATTCCTTTACAGACAAAAATGGCAATGTATCATTGTTGTACAATTTTTTCCATCCTGTTTTACTAATAATGAATGTATCCGTTGCTGTACTGATATTGCTATTATCGCTTAGTCCATAATAGGTAACTTGTTTGTAAATATTTCCTTTTATCTTCTGCCTTATTTGATAAAGCGTATCCCGAGGGCTGCCAATACTTTTAAAACGAAGCGTATCTGTTTTTTTTAAACTGTATTGCGCTATCAGCATTTTATTTAATAATACACATATAAATAAAGCCGTTAACCTTGTCAACTTCATAAAACTTAGTTTTTCTTTTGTTCAGTATAAATCAAAGGGTTTAATACAGTATTATATACATTCTTAACAGCATCGCTATACTCTTGAGATTTTCTGTCTGTGACTTTAATCCCAAATTGTTTATCAAAACTGTCTGTTCCCTGTAACCCGTAAAAACTAAGATTCGTTAAATCTTTATCGTTCATTGATATGCCGCCGGCATCTCTTAATTCTGTTAACCCTTTTAATATATCTTCCTGATAACCTCCGCTTGCCATCATACTGTGCTCACCTCCTGCAATAGGATTTGTCATGTCTGTATGAAAGCCATCACCACCGATTGATTGAAGGAATGCATGCCCGCCTTCATGTAATAAAACAAGCGCTCGACCTGCATCATTAATCCCCCTTGTCTCGGTAATGCCATTAGTAGTAATATCAGCTTTCTCATTTAATTGCCATGTAGTAGTAGTTGTATTAATTGCTGTTACCATTCCAAGCCCATTTTTCTTTATATCATTATTCCAGTCCTTAGGTTGTGTAGTAGCCAATGCATTATCACCTGCTCGTTTAACATTTCCTGCATCAAGATTATAGTTCATCTGCTTATTATTGGCAAAAGGAGCCAAATAGCTTTTGTAAACAGAATTTGATGTTGACAATTTTTGATACATTGAATAATAGGAAGAAGATTTAAACGAAGTGGTAGGAGTTATATCCTTTCCATCTTTATCTACAAATAAAATCGGATTATTGGAAGTAAAGCTATAAGGACTAACAACTACATATTTTTCTGCTAATGGGTCGACATGGCCCCATCTTCCTATTTGTGCATCATAAAATCTAGCGCCATAGTCATACCATTCCAAACCACTTCCATCGCTAAACTCCTTCCTTTGCTCTTCTTTACCGTTGTATTTAAGATGATTTTCAGCTCCTCCGAAGGTGCTTGCTTTAAATGATATCCCCGCCGTCGTTAACCCAAACGGATAATAGTGGTCTTCAGAAAGCAGTGGCCCCCTGTTATGTGTTACTTTCAGATTATCAAAGTACACCAGGTTGTTGCTTTCATTGTTCATATACACATACGCATATCCATTTTTAGGCGCTGCTATATTTGTTTTTATTAATTGATCCCTACTACCTTTTGTAACTACCGGTACCATGGTACTACCCTCACTTACAAACTTCATCTGCTCATCAAAAAACAAAATGTTTAAATAGGCTTTAGGCACATTTTCTACCCCTGCACCGCTTTGAGGTGACAGGAAGCTTGTAAAGTCCGCATTGTTGTTTAGGGTGCGATTTACAATACTACCCGTTCCATGTAGCGCTCCGGCTACAGTGCCGCCGTTATCTATTAAAGATACCAAACTATTGAGTACCGTAGAAAGGCCATTTGCACTACTATTGTCAATTGTATTATCCGGCGTGTAGTAATCTACCATCGCGCTTATTTTATCACTCGTCATCACTTTCAAAAATTTACCGCCGCCTATAGCCTGACCATCTTTTTTCAATAACTGTACTTGCGCATTGTTTGTCGTTTCATCTCCAAATGCGGCTGGTCTTACCGTTATACTTTTATCCGCATTTTCATACAATGCCATTTCGGTTGCCCTATTCTCCGGTTCAAACGTAAGCGCAGGATAGTTGTCTTGTTTAGGCTCATCGGTGAGCATCATGCGGATGTTGCCGAGATGGTCTTTTAAAAAATAATCAAACGTGAATCGTGAATCGTCAATGCGGCGAACACGCCCTTCTTCGTGAGAGAAAAATTGCAACACACTATTCTCGTAAACGTAATTGCCTAAATAGGTAGTTGTCGTTTGTTTACTACCCCCAACCTCTGAAGGGATGTTTTCACTCGTGCGTTTTTCCAACTTATTACCGGTGGCATCATAGATGTAGGTGATGGTGCCACCTCCTCCGGCTCCTCCTGGAGGAGGAGAGACTGTTACCTGGTATGGGAGATTGAGGTGGTTGTAGCTGATGCTTTGGATGTTTTTGTTCTTGTCGATGGTGAGGTTGCCGTTGTCGTCATAGGCGTAATCATCACCGGTAGTATTCTTGTCTGTAAAGTCGCCTAGTTTTGTATCCCCTACTATTCCGTCTGATACAGCAGCCAATTTATTGCTAAGCGGGTTATATGAATAACTAAGGTTATCAATTGGCAGGCTGGCGCCCGTTGGTAACAATCCCACTTGGAACATAGCTTTGATGTTGCCGTTCTCATCATAGGCGCTTGCATGATTTTGACCATCGCCCATTTTCATGGAGAAGTCTATGTTGGCGGTGTTGTTCCACCCGCTGCGGTATTCTTTAAAGTCGCCGTAGAGTAACCGGTTGGCGTTGTCATAACC
>JAFKHH010000016.1 GCA_017306865.1 Filimonas sp. | reverse complement strand
CCTTAAACGCATACAACGACCGTAATTTTTTTGGAGGAGATAATGGAGACCGTTGGTGGACGGGTGGAGCAAGTATTACTATTGTGAACCTAATGGGAAATAAGGATAATATGCTGCGATTCGGAAATGATGTGTTTACGGGAAATTCAATTCCGACTATGGAAAAAAGTAGTTCTTACGATGAAAAAATGCCTACTTATAAATATAGCACGCACAAACCTCCTTTACATTATGCAGGACAAATGAAATTTGATCCACTAGGAAACCCGGGTTATAACCAATCTTTAAATATGGGGCAGACTTTTCTAAGTCTGAATATGGGCTGCGATCTATTCCTGATAAAGCATGTAGGCAAATTTGATATGTGGAGCCAGAATGCGATCCATGATCTCACTAATTTTCACCGTTTTTTGTCTACTGTACCTAACCAGTTTATGGTAACGGGAGGACTAAATACATCAAAAAATTGGTAACGATGAAATACTATTCGCTGATCTTTTTCTTACTGACCTTATTTGCTTGTTCTTCCACAAAAAAGCATACGAATTTTAAGTATGCCAAAAATCCTCAGATGCTACAACGACCTACGCTATTAAGAACCGATGGCGTATACGTTTATGTCTTTAACTATGAAGGCAAAAAAGATAGTTATCGTTTTTTAAGATTTTTTGAGAATGGAAGATGCTTTGCCAGCAACTTTTTTAAAGGGAATATAAATAGAGATACACTAGAAACATTAAATCCGAAAGATGGAACAAAAACCTTTTATAGGAATAACAAAAATAAGGTTGTGTATGAAAATTGGGGAGGGGGGTATGTCTATTACGTGTACAATTTTTGTACAGTAGACTCTTTGGGCTTAGATTTCAATGGATACAAGCCTAGATCTTTAATTGCTTCCCGAGAAATATACCCTGATGCAGACCGCTATAACTTCTTTCCCATTGATTTCAAAAATAAAACCGCAGACTGGTAATAAAAACAATAGTACAACCAATCCTTAAACATGGGGCAAACTTATTTAAGCATGAATATGGGCTGCGATCTATTCGCGATAAAGCATGTAGGCAAATTTGATATGTGGAGCCAGAATGCGATCCATGACCTGACGGATTTTCACCGCTTCTTATCTACTGTGCCTAACCAATTTATGGTAACTGGCGGATTGAACACATCAAAAACTTGGTAATGATGAAATATTATGTGTTAATATTTTTCTCACTCATCATATCTGCATGCTCTTCTACGAAAGGACATAATAATTATAGATATGGAAAGAAACCGCAAATCTTGCAACAGCCTACTTTATTGAGGACAGACGGCGTATATCTAAGTGAAGAAGAAATTAGCGGAAAAAAGAATTATTTTTTTATACGCTTTTACGGCAATGGCAGATGCTACGTAAGCGACATGGAGGTGGGCAACCCGTCAATTGATAGCTTAAGCACACAAAACAAAAGAGGGGAAAAAACATATTTCCGAAACAAGACAAATGAAGTGTCGTATGAAATATGGGGAGGATATAATTCAGGGTATATGTATATCTATTACAAATTAGATTCTATTGGAATGGAGAGTTGGGGTTATAAAACCAGAGGAATGTCTTCCTTTGAAAAATATCCTCGCCCGACGAAATACGCCTTCATACCAATAAACTTTAAAACTAAAGAAGCCAGCTGGTAAATATGAAATACTATATAACAATGCTTTTCTTACTGACTTCACTTGCTTGCTCGTCAACGAAAGAGCATACAAATTACAAGTATGGGAAAAATCCTCAAATGCTACAGCAGCCCACGCTATTAAGAACTGATGGAGTATATGTTTATGTGTTTAATTATGAAGGGAAAAATAAAAGTTATCGATTTTTACGGTTTTTTGAAAATGGGAGATGTTTTGCCAGCAAGCATTTTGATGGAGCAGAAATGCAAAAAAACTCATTATTGAAAATAGAAAAAAAAGATGACAGTAGAACATTTTATAGAAATAAAGGAAATGAGATCATATACGAAAATTGGGGAGGGAGTTACGCGCTATATGTATATAATTTCTGTACTGTAGATTCCCTAGGCTTAAATTATAATGGGTATAAAAGTAGATCTTGGACAAGCTCGCGGGAAATCTATCCCCAGCCTAATCGTTACAATTTCGTCCCCATTGATTTCAAAAATAAAACCGCAGACTGGTAATAAAGAACAGCAATAGCTAACAATGTCTGCAACATTCGCTTTATTTCGCTTAAAAACTGGTGCGTAATAAAAGGCAACAATAAAAATTAAACAGGCTCTAAAACAAAAACGGCTACAGATTATTTGTAGCCGTTTTATAAATATGATTCTTTGTTAAGCTTAGTTCAGCGGAATGTCTCTTACCATCATTGCATCCCTGTTTGCCATTTCCCATGCAGTATAGAAAACCAGCTTTACCCTTTTTTCCATCAGGTCAAAATTGATCTTATCTACTGTGTCTGTTGGCTTGTGGTAATCTGCATGCGTACCATTAAAGTAAAATATAACCGGCACACCATTTTTTGCAAAGTTGAAGTGGTCCGACCTGTAGTAAAAACGGTTTGGATCTTTTGGATCGTTATATCTTCTGTCAAGCTCCATGTGCATATAGCTCTTGTTGATGCTGTCGCTAACCTTGATCAGGTCAGAGCTTAACTTGTCTTCACCTATTACAAAAACGTAGTTAGTAGAATCGCCTTTGTATGTAGGGTCAATTCTGCCAACCATATCCGTGTTCAGGTCTACGCTTACTTTTTTCAGGTCTACAGTCGGGTGAGAAGTATAATACTCAGAACCCAGAAGGCCTTTTTCTTCACCGGAAACTGTCATGAAAACAATAGATCTTCTTGGACCTTTGCCTGCAGCTTTAGCAGCAGCAAAAGCTTGTGCCATTTGCAGTACACTGGTAGTGCCAGAGCCATCGTCATCAGCGCCATAGTAGATCTGCCCGTTTTGAATACCCAGGTGATCATAGTGGCCTGTAAGAAATACGTACTCCTCTTTTTTATCAGTACCAGGTAAAATAGCAACCACATTGCTGCTTTGTAATTTCAATACTTCTTTTTTTACCTCAACATCTATTGTTGCCTTGAATGTTGTAGACAAAGAATGACCGGATTTGATCATCTCATTCAGGTCTTTTGGTAATCCTGCTATGATCGTTTCCGCAACAGTAGAATCTATAACAACAGTATTCGCGCCGCCACCAGCTCTTGCAGCAGTGTACATATTGCCTTTACGGTTAGTTGTTTTTCTGAATGTAGTCTGGTAGAACAGTACTAATGCAGCGCCATGTTTTTTTGCATTCGCAATTTTAGAAAACGGACTGGAAGCTCTTGACGGGCGTTTAGTGCCTGAAATAATATAAGTGCCGTCATCTGATTTAGGTTCACCTTCCGCTATCAGGATACATTTTCCTTTTACATCCAGGTCCTTATAATCATCATATAAAGAATCTGTGATGCCGTAGCCTACCAGTACTATTTCGTTGAATTTGGCAAGCGTATCAGTAAGTGTAGATGCGCTGATAGAAAAGTTCTCACCAAAGTTGAATCTATTGCTATTTACAGCAAAAGCAACCTTGCTGAGAGAATCGATAAACACCGGGTATTGTTGCTGATAACCCTGGGGAGTACCAGGTAAAAGCCCCAGTTGTTTGAAATGATTTTCAATGTACGCTGCAGCTTTGCGCTGGCCAGCCGTAGCAGTTTCACGGCCTTCCATTTCCGGGCCTGCAAGAACAGATAGTTTTGCCTTCAGGTCAGAAGCTGTGATTGTTTGTGAAAATTTAACCGCATCCTTATTCTGTTGCGCCATCGCGGATACAGATAGCAGCAGTGCTAAGGGAACAAATAGTTTTCTCATTGAGTGTGTATTTAAACAGTACTGTTGAACAGTAAAGGAGTGAAAATAGGAAAAATGACCAAAGCAAAATGAAGAAATAGGTTAAGCGGGGAAATAATAGGGTTTCAATGGTTCCATTGTTTCAATGTTTTATTTGAGAACAGTTTAAAACCTTCATTTGTCTTGTGGTTTAAAAACAAAAAACTCCGTCAGGAACGAGGTTCCTGGCGGAGCATATTAAAAGCTATTGAAACGATTTAAACTTTGAAATCCTTGAAACTATATTAGCAGGAGATCTTATTTACCCTGTTCTGATGTCTGCCACCCTCAAAAGAAGTACTGATAAATGTTTCCAGTATTTGTAATGCGAGGGGCAATGCAATAAACCTTGCAGGCATACAGATCACATTTGCGTCATTGTGTTGGCGTACCAGTTTCGCAACCTCATTGTCCCAAATCAGCCCCGCACGAATGCCCTGGTGTTTGTTTGCTGTAATAGCTACACCATTTGCAGAGCCGCAATACAAAATACCAAATGCCGCCTCTCCGTTCTCTACCATGCCTGCTACAGGATGTGCAAAGTCCGGGTAATCTACAGAATCCAAAGAGTAAGTACCGAGGTCTTTTACGATATATCCTTTTTCCGTCAGCCATTTTTTAGTAGCCTCTTTGTATTCAAACCCGGCATGGTCACTACCGATAGCAATAGGTTTTGATAGATCGAACGTTGACATGTGTTAAATTGTTTTATTGTTGCATTGTTCTATTGTTACAATGGTAAATCACGAGCAATTCAGCCATTCAACAATTGAGCAATATACCTGTACTTTTAACTTAGTACTTCGTACTTGTTATTCTTTAACTCCATTCTTCTTTCTCGCGTTTCTGCTCATCTTTATATACTCTTGCAGATACGAGCACACCTATTTCATACAGCGCCATCAGCGGAATAAATACCAGCGTCTGGCTTACCCAATCCGGGCTAGGTGTAATAAAGGCCGCAATGATCAGGATAACAACAATGGCATACTTTCTTGTCTTGCGAAGGAAAGAAGGCGTGATCAGGCCAATTTTTGTAAGTACAAAGGCGAGTACCGGCAATTCAAATGCAATACCACAGCCTAAGATAATATTAGTAAGGTTATCTAAATAGTCACTTAATGTTGGCTTCGTAATCATGATACTCATGTTACTGATGTTGAAGCTGGCAAGGAAGTTAAAAGTAAAAGGCGCCAGTACAAGATAGCCAAACGCCGCGCCGGTGAAAAAGAAGAAAGACACCCAAAAGATAGCAAAGCGTGTATTCTTTAGTTCTTTGGTGCGAAGAGCAGGCTTTATAAAACGCCAGAACTCCCAGAAAATGTAAGGGAATGCACCAATAAAGCCGCCGACAAATGCTATGGTAAAGCTGCTGAGGAACTGGCCGCCGAATGAAGTAGTCTGAAGATCTACCTTCACCGGTGGCAGGCAAAGCGCATCACCCAAATGCAGGAAATGGCTAAAGCGACAAAAAGCCGTATAACTAACAAAATTGGGGTTGATAGGCCCCGCAATAATGTTGTCAAATACCCATTGAATCTTAATGAATATGATAACTGCAAGAATAAGTATAGCGATAATGGATCTGATAATATGCCACCTTAGGGCTTCCAAATGATCCACAAACGACATCTCCCCGCGTATGTTTCTCCTGTTAAAAAAACCTTCTGTCATGGCTTAATAGACTATCGTGAGGGCGCAAAGTTAAAGGGATTGTCATCAGAAAAGTCAGAAAATTCGGCGGGGATTGTTTATAATGTATTTAAGTAGATAGGGTATATAAAGTATTGAACACCAAACTTTATATACCCTATCCACTTTATACAACTATTTTTAGCGCAGCACTTTCATCTTCACCGTTTCTATACGGGTATCGCTGACGTTGAGGATGTCGAACTCGTAACGCCCTATGATAATGCGCTCTTTTAGCTTAGGAATGGTTTCGTATTCGTGTATAATATAACCGGAAAGCGTCTCCGATTCATGTTCAGGAAATTCAAAATGATATTTTTCATTCAGGTAATCCAGCTCAAGCCTGCCGGAAAAAATATATTCATTTTCTGCAAGCTGCTTCTCTACAAACTCCTCAATGTCATATTCATCTTTGATCTCGCCGAAAATTTCTTCCAGCACATCTTCCATGGTTACAATACCTGCTGTACCGCCAAACTCATCTACTACCCAGGCAATACTTTTGCGCTCCTTGGAAAATTTAGTGATCAGGTCTGTCGCACTCATACTTTCAGGTACGGCAGGGATTGGCAGTAATATAGAGCTGATATCTTTTGGTTTCTTAAACAGGTCCAACTGGTGTACATAGCCCAATATATTATCAATATTATCGCCAAACACTACCAGCTTGCTCAGTTTTGTTTCAAGGAACCTGCGGCGTATATCTTCTATAGTAGCGGTAGATTCTATTGCTTCTATTTCCGTTCTTGGTACAAGGCATTGTCTTACTTTGACCAAAGGAAGGGACATTGCATTTGCAAACAGCTCTGTATTCAGTTCCTGGTTATCCTCATCCGATTCCTTTGTCTGCTGAAAAACATGATCAAGGTCTATCCTGGAAAAAGCCTCTCCGCTTTCCCTCACACGAACGTTGAACAAATTTTTCAACGTCCATTCCGAAATGGACACAAAGAACTTAACAACAGGGCGGAAGATCTTATAACAGAAGTTATAAATGAGTGCAAATGAACTTAGCAGTGTGTCGCTCTTAGCCCTGAAAACCGCCTTGGGTATAAACTCTCCGAAAATAAGTGCGATAAGACTAAAGATCAGTGTGTCTACAAGCACTCGTGCTATCATAGAGCCCAGGCTGCTCATGTCCAGTCCAAAATAGCCTTTGCCCCAAAAGGAAATGTGCAACAACTCTGTACAAAGGAGTGCATAGACAATAAGAAAAATATTCATCCCCACCAGGCTGGTGCCAATAAACTCAGAGGGGTTATCCATAAAGCGGGAAAGGATAATTCCCTTACTCTTCCCTTGTTTTTTCTTAAGCTCGATATTTAACCGGTTCGCGCTGTTAAACGCGATCTCCGTTCCGGCAAAAAAACCCATCAGGACTAGCGTGCATGCAATAAGAACCAGTAAATATATTTCTGTCATATACCTCGAAAATAATATAAAAAAATGGGAACAGCAATGTACCCGGTATGAATGGTATAATATTGTTTATTAAGCATTTAAGACTGCCGGGTATTCATTTTTACTCAGGCCTAACGCATAGTCAAGCTCCCGGTAAATGTCTTCCTGCAGATAATACCGGCCAAACTCATTATACAAACGGTCCAATAGCAATTGTAGTTTTTCTGTGGAGTCAAACAGGTCTTCCCTCACCGGATGCTCCAGGTCGAACGTTTCGCTGAAGTAGCGGAAAGTAGGCATACCCAGCATATAGCACTCAAAATAGCAGGATGTATTCACGGCAATACATAGGTCAGCCTGTTCCTTTGTAAACAACTCATGCAAAGTAATTCTGCTGTTTAGCAATGTAAAATTTGCATCAGGGTATTGTGTCTCCATTACCTCCCCGTATTTTTTTGCATTCAATGAAGGGTGCAACTTGAACGAAAAGGAAAATGCCCCGTTGTATGCTTTGTTCAGCGCTGCAAGAATGGCAAGCACTTCGTAATTCTCTTGTTCAAAATCAAAGCGAGAAAGGAATACAATTACCTTTTTGCCTACTGGTTTCCTGATCGGGTTAATCGTATGCCTGTGTGGGTAACCACCAGAGATCAGGCGTGCCGGTTCTATACCAAACCCGATCAACTCATCCCGTGAATAATCGCCCCATGTAAAATGATAGTCTGAAACAATGTTACTGTATTCAATCTCATCTACCGGATTTTTACGATACACACGGGTTGCGCCATGTTGCAGATCATACGTAGGAATGTTTCTTTTGTTGAAATACTGTGTTAGCAGGTTTTCAAGCCACATTACGCTACAGAAGGAAAGATACTTTTCAGGAGTTACGGCAATTTGTTTTTCAGTAGCATCAATGTTATTTAGTGTTGCAGTAATGGCCGCAGCCAGTTGCGCGCGGTGTGGTTTAAATACATGCTGCAACTTCTTTACAAGTTGCTTGCCTATGCGTATGTTTTTTTTGTTGAGTATCCACTTCTGAGGCACCTCCGTCAGCTTATATGTTTTCTTATCTTCAATACCCTCAAGTGCATAATCCCACAACTCCTCATACTCTTTACGGGAAGAAAACTCGCATAAGGTGCTGAACAGTTTGGTATCATTTACAGGTAAAACAGAAAAGTCATACACTTTAAACAGCCTTTTCCATACATCAGACCGCCTGTTTACAGAGCCACGAAAGATCGTATCCCTGATAAATGTGTCAATGATCTTGTGAACTTCATATCCATTATAGTTAAGCGCTAGCGCTTGTACTACTTCCTGATAGATAGCTGAGGGGGCTTCGTATCTCTTCGGTGCACGCTTCATTGGCGAATAGGGATTTTTAAGATTCAACATACAAATACATCGCCAGATGCAGTTGTACATACCGATAAAGCGCCTTGCTTTATCTACTTTATCCGATTAAACAAAGGCAACCTTAGGGTAAAAAAAAGCTGCAAGCCGTGAGTAACTTTTTACCATACTCTACAGCTTACAGCTTCTTGATTATGGTCTAATATTCCGGTAATACCGGTTTAGTCTGCATGATCTCATCTATTTTTTGCAATACTTCCGGCGTCAACAATGGCAAAACTTCCAGTGAACGCAGGTTCTCTTTCAGTTGCTCCTCCTTTGTAGCACCCAGGATAGCGGTTGTTACATTCGGATTGCTAATGCACCATGCAATAGACAGGTTTGTGAGCGATACGTTTAATTCGTTTGCCAGTTGCTGTAACTGCTGTACTCGCTTTATTTTTTCTTCAGTTGCAGTACGGTCCTTCAGCCATTCGAAGCCAGACAGTGAAAGACGGCTGCCTTCAGGTATGCCATCATTATATTTACCAGTCAGTAACCCGCTCGCCAACGGGCTCCAGATAGTAGTGCCCAGGCCAACGGTTTTGTATATCTGGGAAAAATCAGCTTCTACCTTATGCCTGTTAAACAGGTTATACTCAGGCTGTTCCATAGCCGGGCCAATCAGGCGATAACGCTCTGCAAACATATGCGCCTCCATTATTTCCTGCGCACTCCACTCACTTGTGCCCCAATATAATATTTTACCCTGTTGTATCAGCAGGTTCATGCTCCATACCACCTCCTCAATAGGAGTAGATTTATCCGGGCGGTGGCAAAAGAAAAGGTCGATGTAGTCTACCTGCAATCTTTGCAACGCCTCATGGCACGCCTCTGTAATGTGTTTGCGGGAAAGTCCTGTCTGGTTCGGTTTGTTCTCCTTGCCATGCCAGCCAAAAAATACTTTGGAAGATATTACGTAGGAAGACCTGTCCCAGCCTTTAGACTGCAGCACACGCCCCATCATTTTTTCACTTTCACCAAGTGCATAGACCTCTGCATTATCAAAAAAGTTCACCCCGTTTTCATACGCAATGCTCATCAACCCGTCTGCTATACCATCATTGATCTGCTTGTGAAAAGTAACCCAGCTTCCCAGGCTGAGCGCACTTAATTGCAATCCTGTCTTACCCATTCTACGATATTCCATAACTGTCTGTTTTAGGTGTACAAAATTAGTGTTGATACTATAACAGGCGGGTAAACGAAATGTTTAGCAGGTATTTATAACAGAATCTTCATAAAAGATGAGTGAGCGTTTAATCTTTTATAACGGGAGCCGTCAGTCGGTAATCGTGAATAAATTGCCGATTCACGATTACCGACTCATGTTAGTGTGGTATCGTCGAGTCTGCAACATTCATAACGCCTGAAGTGCTGAATAAGGTCCATTTTCTGAAATTCTGATCGGCTTCCATGCCATAAGCGCCATCCATTTTCTGGTCTGGCTGCCTTATGTGGACTGGTTTGTCTGTATAGAACAATTGGCGGTTCTGGTCCCACCACAACTCCTCTGTACGTAAAGTATCCCCCTTCATCAGGTTGATAACAACCACACTGTCGCGCAAAAGCACTTTACGCTGGTTTTCTATGTAACGGCCGTATTTGGCGAAGACAAAGCTTTCTACTTTTAAACTATCCTCATAAAAATCCACGTGTACTGTTTTAGGAAATTCAACTAAAACAGAATCTCCCTGGTAACGTGTCATCAAAGGCGCCGTCAGTTTAGCCTTCATTTTGGCATCCTGGCTCAGGTAGCTGGTCACCTTGGTAATCACCTCTACATCCTTGGTTTTCTGCCCAAGTGCACGCACCTGCTTGATGTCGTTTTCACATCCGGCAATAAAAAAGCAGCCTGTAGATAAGGCTGCTAGTATAAATATTGTATGCTTGATAGTTTTAATCATATTTACGTTTAATAAACCAAACGTCGCTCAAAGATAAGCCTACTGTAAATTTGAAAAAGTTTTCGGTAACATTATTAACATTACTGCCGCGCTTTCCAAATTCAAAAGCCGTATTAATCTTAGTGTACTGCTGTATATAATTGGGCTTTCTCAGGTCAAAGCCAATGCCAAATGTAAAGGCCATAACCTTCGTCTTGTTTCCGTCAGCATTGATATAATCCTGCCCGGCATAAAAACCTGCTTTGTAAGTAGAACGACCCCAAAAGCTATGCGCACGGATAGGGTCTGGTTCCGGTGTAATCTGGCCACCCAGGCGCACCACCCAGCTATTCACCAGCGATGGGTCTTTTACACCAAAGTAAGAATATTTAGACCATTGCGTGTTTTCATATTCCGCACCAATGCCCCAATGTGTAGCTGTCATGCCATAAGAGTTGGAATAAGTCTTCAAGAACATAACACCCGCTCTGTAAGAAACAGGGATGTCGATCTTACCCTTCGCAGTAGCAGTTTTGTAAACACTGTCCACACGCATAGTGTCGCCACTATTCGTATATTCAAATGTTTCATTCGTTATGTTGCTGGTTGCATTTAGCTTTTGCTGCAACTTAGCGTTGGCCCCAATGCGTAATGAATACGTAGTGGTCGTTTTATTCTCCTTGTCATCAATCTTGGAAAGCGGGAACTCATACTGTACACCCAGGTCAATAAACGGACTGTTGAAAGAAGTAGTGGAGTATGAATTGCCTTTGTAATAGGTCAATGAATCATTGTAAGGAAGCACTTTTGTACTAATGTCCTTTTTGCCAAAACTATAGCCGGCATTGAAACCGACAGCGAAATTGCCCCATTTCTTACCAAGACCGGCGAAAATTTCATTCAATCCTCCGTTACCTTCATACAGCACATTAATGCTGTCATTGCTGGCATTTGGGTTTCTACCGCCTGTCATCAGGCTATAATTAATGTTCGTTACGGGCCTGATGCCTAAAACAGCGCCAATGTGCCTTGTTCTATTGATCGGGACACCGATTTGTAAATAAGCCGGAATAAAAGCAGTGGATTTGTATTTACCCTCCGGGGCTACACTCCTCATTGTCCTGGTATCGATGGTTACGCCCAAGTCATAAGTCACAATACCGATACTACCATAACTAGCTGGGTTAGAAGTGTTGAGGGCTTGTATATCTACAAACGGAGCGGAGATACCGCCCATACCTCTTGATGCTGCAGGTTGTGCAGGAATAAGATCTCCCAAACCATACCTTGAATAAGGTGAGTTTATCTGGGCAGTCAGCGACAATGTCAAGCACAGCGCAATAGCAAGAAAACCAATACGTTTAGTTGTATTCACTAATAGCATATAAGCCTTTATAGATTAAATAAGGGTCTGCAAATATCTTGTTTTTGAGATGAGGGGCAAAAAAGCCCATATCCCCACCGGTTAAAAGCGCGTTAAAGTTGCTGTATTTTTCGGCATAAGCGTCTATAATTCCATCAATTTCTTTACTCATGCCCAATATTACCCCACTCAGCATGTTCGTCCGCGTATCGTAACCAACCAGCGGAAAATTCCAGTCTGGCTTTATCAATGGCAGTTTAGCCGTATAATCATGCATGGATTTAAAGCGCATTTCCAGCCCCGGCGAAATACTGCCGCCAAGAAATTCGTGGAATTTATTGACAAAGTTGAACGTAATGCAGGAGCCAAGCCCGATCACCAGGTTATGCTGACCCGGGAACAGGTCTACCGCAGCAGCTACAAGAGCCAGCCTGTCCGCGCCAATAGTTTCCGGTTTGCCAACCGGTGTTGTTACGGGTAGCTTGCTCAAATGGTCCAGTTTGTGAAACCGGGTATGCTTCGCCAGCAATGTCTCAATTGCCTCGTCGTGGTTGATAACGGAAGATAAAATGCTTTTGGTAGGATTATACTTCTCCAGGATGTCTGTAATACTCTTTTCTGAAGCATCAGGCAAAACCAGCACTTCTTTTACATCACGACCCTCAAAAACGGCACATTTCAGGCGCGTATTGCCAAAATCAAAGCAGAGAGTGGTTTGCATAATCGTTTTTTCGCTTAATAAAGGAATGTTTTCATGTTGCTGTACCCGCCAGTCATAAAAAGCAGTGCAAAGAAAGGGACTTGAAAACAATTTTCGACTTAATCTTCCGCTTTCCCCAAAATCAGAAGTCAAGGTTGAAGCCTTTCAGCTCCTTAAAGTGCCCGTTTAAATGTATACGTTCTTTCAGTTCTTCCATGCCTTTGATAACGGGAAGCACTTTGGCTAAATGCCGTTTCAGGTATTCCAGGCGCTGATTTTCCTGTAGCAATCCCAGGAACTCGTATTCCTCCTGTATAGACAACCCTGCGTGATGCGCAATGTCGTAGCTCACTAATTCTTCATCTGGTTTAGTAAAATTTTTCTCCACCTTCAGCAATTTGTGCAATTCACGTATACCAGCCATTACCCTTTTGATCATCTCGCGCTGTTGCAGCTCATTGTTTTCCGGGTAGGTAACAATAGCACCACTGTATAGCTTGTCCGGCACTTCCTTTATTATCTCCAGTACCCTGAACACATGCAGGCCTTTTGTCGTAATATCCATTTTACCATCGTCGTACGTCTTTACAATTTCCCTGATCTCTACCAGCGTGCCCATCTCCATCACCTTATCATCTATGACCGTGGGAATACCAAATGGTTTCTTCTCTGCGTAGCATTCATGAATCAACTGGCGATACCTGTCTTCAAAAATGTGCAGGTTCAGTTTTTCGTTTGGGTACACAACAACCCCCAGCGGAAATATGCGGATGAAATTTGTCATACACCTGCAAAGATGAGTTATTATTTTATTGCCGGGTCCTTTTTAGTGTAAGGTTATGACCGCTTTTTCCGTTCTTTGCCCTCCAATCATTGTATATGAAAATTTCCGGTTTTACTATTATCAAAAATGCTTTAGTCAATGATTATCCGATCGTTGAAGCCATCAGGTCTATTTTACCTGTAGTGGATGAAATGGTTGTGCTGGTAGGAGATAGTAGCGATGATACTAAAGGACTCATTCAATCGATCGGCGATCCTAAGATCAGGATTTTTGATTCAGTATGGGATCCTGCATTAAGAGCTGGTGGCGCTGTACTGGCGGTAGAAACAGATAAAGCATTCCAATTGATTGATCCTGCCAGTGACTGGGCTTTTTATATACAGGCAGATGAAGTGGTGCATGAAAAATATCATGCAGCTATATTGGAAGGCTGTAAAAAATACAAAGATGATAAACGTGTGCAAGGCCTGCTCTTTAAGTATGCGCACTTTTATGGTACATACAACTATATAGGCGATAGCCGCAAATGGTACACACATGAAGTACGTATAATAAAGAACGATAAAAATATAAAAGCGTATAAAGATGCGCAAGGCTTCCGTGTGAATGGAAAAGAGAAATTGTTGGTAAAGTCAATAGATGCATACATCTATCATTATGGCTGGGTAAAAAGTCCAGAGCAAATGAAGAAAAAGATGAAAGAAGTAAGCAGGTATTGGAACCAGGACTCAGAAAACTGGCAAAAGTGGATGAACTCGGAAGACTTCTTCAATTACGAAGAATTTGACTCTCTCGAAAAATTTGCAGGCACACACCCTGCTGTAATGAAAGACAGGATTGGCAAAAAGAACTGGGACATACAGCTCGATCTTTCTAAAAAGAAACTGTCCTTTAAAGACAGGATGTTGTATGCATTTGAAAAAATAACAGGCATACGTCCATTCGATTTCAGGAACTATAAAAAAATATAGAAGACAACTGTAAGTGGTCAGTTGTGAGTAAGCTCTCGGTGTCCTTTGCGTATTCTCTGCGCGCGCTGCGATATAGTAACGCAGCGCGCGCGGAGAATACGCAGAGAGTGCTAACTGTTTCTGGCACTCTCTGCTATCTTTTTCGGATTGCAATACAATGACACTGGAATAAGTAACAGTGTTGCTATAGTCAGATAACGGAAATGCTGTGTATAACGAAATAAGAATTTCCCGATCAGGTCCCTTCCGTAAATAGGCGAGTAAAATAATATGGTTATTGCAAACAGGATAAAGATCACTTTATATCCTGTTGTTCGCGGTTCCTTCCAGGTAAGGAGATAGAAATACAGTACATACATGATCATTGGCAGAGAAAACAAGAACGCATATTTCATCTGGTGCGGCATCAGTAAAGGAATGATGAGCAGGAAATAAGCTATTTCCCAGAATGATTTCAGTTTGTTGTTTTCCTTTTTAAACGGCATACTTCTCAGGTAGCATAAAGAAATAGCCAGTAGTAACAGTCTGCAGGCATTGATGATCGTCGTTACTGTAGCTGCATCCAGGTTTACAAAGTTTCTTTTGAAAGCAAGATCACCGGTTGTATCTGTTAAGTAAACTGGAATCAGTGCAACAAGGCTGTGCGGACCAATATTAGTCTCAAACAAATGCTCTTTGTTCTGCGGGTTAATGATCTTCCACCATTCCGCAAGCAGGAAATTGTTATACTCATTGCCGATAAAGATGGCTGGCAGATAAATGAGCGCTACGGAAGCAATGATGATCGTAACGATCGTTTTAAAATATCCCCTGTAAAAAAGATACGGCAGCATCAGTATCGGCATCACCTTAATATTGATGATCAATGCCAGCAACAAACCTGCGGTAATCTCTTTTTTCTGCTGTATAAGACGTAGTGATTCCAGTATGGCCCACAAGAGAAAAATAGTGACTTGTATAACAGAAATGTTATACATGATAAATTGTAGGGCAAGCAGGAACGTAAACAGCAGCCACTGGTTTTGTTGCTTTGCTGTTAGCCTTTCAACATGGAAGTAGTCTTTACATAACAGCCAGATCCTGTAAAGCCAATAATAGGATGCTAGCAGCCAGATAAACTCGGTAACGAAAATAAATTTGTGAAAGGGGATCAGCAATAGTGCAAAGAATACGCTGTAATAATATTGCAGGCCTTTTACAAAAGGTGGAGCATAGATGTTTTGTCCATCATTCAGCTTTTTGGCGGCGCCCAGGTACACGTCAAAATCACCACCATCGGTAGTAGAAATGTAAGCTGTAAGCACAGCTATTATGATCAAAAGGATATATCCATTCCTTTTGGTCAGGTACTTCTTAACGGACATTTGCAGGGTTTTTATAAATAATATGTTCGGTTACTATATGTGCTCTATTGTTGGGTTAAAGCTCACTGCACTGATCGTAGAACGCCACACTGTTTTTATAAACGTCCATCTTGCGTTCTTTCGTCTGAAAAGGATCAAAAAAGGCCAGACAAAGAGTCGTTTCAATATATTTCTCCAAAAACTCGAATTGCTTTTATGATGCTTACGGATATACAGTTCATTACGCAATCCGTATTTATATTTCCAGATGTTGGCAGGCTTGTCAATGAATATATCTACCTTATAATTTTCCGGGGTCTTATGTAAGACCAGGCTATTTTCAACCAGTGTGCCTGAATAGCCGGCATCTATAATACGCCTGGTAAATTCGATATCATCGCACCAGATAAAAAACTCTTTTATAGGAAGTCCTGCTTTTTCTACTGCATTGCGGGATACAAGAATGGAGACAAAAGAATTGTAGCGAACAGGCTTCATGTGATTCAGTTGCATGTGTTGCAGTTTATCCGCATCTGAGTAATCTATCTCCTGTATATTCATCAGGTGCTCAGATCCATCTTTCCAGACAACTTTGCTACCATAAAAACCTGGCATAGGATCATTGTTCATCTCAATAGCCTTCACCAGCTTCTCCAACGTATCTTCATAAGGGATCGTATCATCATCCATTACCCATACCCAGTCAGCGCCAGCTTCGTAAGCATTTTTCAGCCCGGTGTTGAAGCCCCAAGTACCACCCTTGTTTTCCTGGCAAATAACTGTCAGGCCACTTTGTTCAGCCAGCCACTCAGTAGTACCATCAGTAGATGCATTATTGATCACAATGATACGGTCAACAGGCCGCGACTGCTTCTTCACAGCCGCTATACATTCCTGTAATAGCGATAACCGGTTATAAGTTATGATCGTTGCAACGATTGTCATGTCCGCGGGTGATTGTGTTATAAGGGAATACGTTGCACAACTTTAAAAATTAATTTATTCATTCTAAATAGTGTGCAGGGTATTCAAAGAAACAAAAAAAAGGACTCTCTGTCAAATTGTAGCAACGGTGTTTACAATTCTTTTGCGAATAGTTTTGTTTGATTAATTTGCTCCCGCATGCAAAAATGTTCCCTTTTAATAGCAACGTATAACTGGCCTGGTGCATTAGAGCTGTGCCTGCAAAGCGTACGACAGCAAAAAGTTCTGCCAGATGAAGTAATTATTGCTGATGACGGCTCTAAAGATGAAACAAAACAACTGATCCAGAAATTTCAGCGGGATTTTCCTGTACCTATCAGGCATATCTGGCAACCGGACGAAGGGTTTCAACTGTCCCGTATCAGGAATAAAGGTATTGCTGCCGCCGCTTATGAATATATAATACAGGTAGACGGAGACCTGATCCTGCATCCCTATTTTATTCACGACCACCTGGAGCTGAGCAAAAAAGGATACTTTACCTCAGGCAGCCGCGTACTGTTGAACCGGGACTCTACTTACTTCTTGATTACAAATAAGACCATAGATGTAAAAGCATACACGAAGAATAGCAGGAACTTTTTCAATGGCCTGCGCAGTAAATTCCTACGCCATGCACTTTCACCTTTCTATAAGACGAGAGGTAAAAATAAATACTACGTAAAAGGTTGCAATATGGCTTTTTGGCGCGAAGATCTTATTCGCGTGAATGGATATAATGAAGCATTTACAGGCTGGGGCAAAGAGGATAGTGAGATCGCCATCCGGCTGATCAACGCCGGCATCAAAAAGCAATTCATCAAAATGGGGGGCATTTCCTATCATTTATTCCACAAAGAAGCCTCTCGTGAACTGGAACAACGCAATGTGGAATTGATGAATAATACCATTGCCAACAAAGTAACACGTGCAGAAAAAGGAGTAGATCAATATTTATAGAATGGCAGCAAACAATATTATAACCGTAGCAGACGCCAAACGGCTGGCAAGAAACATTACGCTTGTAGAGAATGAGCTTGCAGGTTATGAAGAATTGTTGCGCAATCTTGATACACACGATACACCCGTTATTGGTATTACCGGCTCGCCGGGGGCAGGCAAAAGTACCCTGACGGATGCACTGGTTGGTGTACTGGTTGCCAAAGGGCATAAAGTAGGTGTACTGTGTGTAGACCCGTCTTCCCCCTTCAACCTGGGCGCTATTCTAGGCGACCGCATACGCATGAGTGAATGGTATGTGAACCCAAGTGTTTTTATCCGCTCGCTTGGTTCGCGCGGCAATCTTGGAGGCCTGCAGGCCAGCATTATTGAAATAACTGATGTGATGAAGTCCGCCGGTTTTGATTACATTATTGTAGAAACGGTAGGCGTTGGGCAAAGCGAAGTGGAAATTGCAGGGTTGGCAGATGTCACCGTTGTAGTATTAGTACCGGAAGGTGGAGACGAAATACAAACGATGAAGGCCGGCATTATGGAAATTGCTGATGTATTTGTGGTAAACAAAGCAGACAGACCGGGTGCAGATAGCTACATTAAAAACCTGGCAGCAGCTTTCTCGCCTGCTATGCGCCGAATAGCAAAAAATATTCCGATAGTAAAAACAGTGGCTTCGCAAAAAAGCGGTATTGATGAACTGTATGAGGCTATAAAGCGGTTTCTTGACCAGCCGCAATCAAATGAAAGAAAAGAATTGCTGATGGCAGACCGCGCATATCACCTTATTCAAAAAAACAGGATGAAAGGCGTTACGCGCCAGTTATTGTTTGAAGAACTACGTAAAAGACAGGTGAAGAATTTATATGCCTTCATTGCTACGTATGATGCAGGAAATTAGTTATTGGCAGTTACTTCTTTCTCCCTCTTCCACCAGCGGTAGCCAATAACGCCCATGATCGCTAACGGTGTCATCATCAGGTAAATGATGCCTGAGTTCAGGCTTTGTGCCGGTCCTTCCCCCAGTTGCGATGCGGTCTTTGTGCAAATAGAACATTGCGCAGACGCTGCAACAGAAATACCAGATAAGATCACTGCAAGACCAATTGATAACACACGCTTTTTCATACTGCAGAAATTTACACACGCAAAGTTAGGTGATCCCGTTAAGACTTTGACCAAATAAAAAACCTCCTGTTACAGGAGGTTTTTTATTTATATGCTCAATGACGTTTAGCTTAAATACTAAGCGTCAGCCTTCATTGTCTTCGCTACTTTTTTACGCTCTTCCTCATCAAGAACTACTTTACGCATACGAATGAAGTTTGGTGTAACCTCTATACATTCGTCGCCCTGTATGTATTCCATACATTCTTCCAGTGTCATCAATGTTTTTGGCGCAATACGTGTTGCGTCATCGCTTCCGCTTGCACGGTGGTTCGTCAATTTCTTTCCTTCTGTAGCGTTTACTACAAGGTCTCCTGGTTTAATATGCTCCGCAATGATCTGGCCTGCGTACACATCTTCTCCCGGATCTACAAAGAAAGTACCACGGTCCTGCAACTTATCGATAGAGTAACCTGTAGTTTTTTCCTGGCTCTTAGAAAGTAAAACCCCGTTATTTCTACCAGGGATAAGACCTTTCCAAGGTTTGTATTCTGTAAAACGGTGTGCCATTACAGCTTCACCCGTTGTTGCTGTCAGCATTTGTGTACGTAAACCGATCAAACCACGTGAAGGAATTTCAAACTCCAGGTGTTGCATTTCACCTTTAGTTTCCATTACGTGCATTTCACCTTTACGGCGCGTAACAAGGTCGATTACTTTACTGGCAAACTCCTGTGGTACGTCTACTACCAGGTTTTCGTATGGTTCACATTTCTTACCATCAATTGTTTTTACGATTACCTGTGGCTGACCTACAGTCAGTTCATATCCTTCACGGCGCATTGTTTCGATCAGGATACCCAAGTGAAGGATACCACGTCCATAAACAAGGAAAGAGTCACCGCTGTCCGTATCTATAACACGCAGGGCAAGGTTCTTTTCTGTTTCTTTCATCAAACGGTCTCTCAGGTGACGGCTGGTAACGAATTTACCATCGCGGCCGTAGAATGGAGAGTTGTTGATGCTGAATGTCATATTCATTGTCGGCTCATCCACACTGATCACTGGTAATGCTTCAGGATTTTCCGCATCAGCAATAGTATCACCAATGTTGAAATCTTCAATACCAACTACAGCACAAAGGTCACCGGCAAGTACTTCTGTTACTTTCTTTTTACCCATGCCTTCAAATACATACAATTCTCTCACACGTGTTTTCTTGATAGTGCCATCAGCCTGCATCAAAGCAATTGGCTGGTTTTCCTTAATAACACCACGGGCTACTCTACCTACGGCGATACGGCCAAGGAAAGAAGAGTAATCCAGTGAAGTGATCTGTAACTGAAGAGGTCCTTCAGCTACCTTAGGGGCAGGTACATATTTAATAATACCATCCATTAACGGAGTGATATCTTCTGTAGGAGTCAGAGAATCATTGAACCAACCATTTTTACCGCTACCATAGAAAGTAGGGAAATCCAGTTGCTCTTCAGTAGCATCCAGGTTAAAGAATAACTCGAATACAGCGTCATGCACTTCGTCAGGACGGCAGTTTGGCTTATCTACTTTATTGATAACCACTATCGGGCGCAAATTCAGTTGCAATGCTTTTTGCAGTACGAAACGTGTTTGAGGCATTGGCCCTTCAAACGCATCCACCAACAAAATAACACCATCAGCCATTTTCAATACACGTTCCACTTCTCCACCGAAGTCGGCGTGGCCCGGAGTATCTATCACGTTGATTTTTACACCATTGTAGGTAACGGCTGCGTTTTTACTAAATATGGTAATACCACGTTCCCTTTCCAGGTCGTTGTTATCCATAATCAACTCACCAGTCTCCTGGTTATCACGAAACACTTTAGCTGTGTGTAAAATGCGGTCAACCAGAGTCGTCTTGCCGTGGTCAACGTGCGCAATAATGGCTATATTTCTTATTTCCATAATTAAATTGCTGTTGTAAAAGCCTTCAGTAACAGACTAATCGTATGCCGAAGGGCAGATCTGTCGCTTAAAAGTTCGCAAAGGTACGTAAATGCTGCGGGCTGGGGAAATTGAAAATAGATTAAAGACTTATTTTACAAAAAAATAAACTTGGGTGCGTTCATAGGTTAGCGTAACCCCCAATGAGAGGCAAAGATACTCCTTGCACCCAGCCCAATAGCCGTCCATTCTTTAAATATTATTGCACGATCCTTGCAAAAAAATCTGTGGAACTACATCAAAACTCGGTGGATTGCGGAAAAAATGTCACATAATAAATATTTATCTATCTCCGGGAATCTATACAATAAGTTAAGACTGCCAAAAAAGGCGGAAAAACATCAATAAACGTTAGTTTATTGGCTACATTCGAGTTTGAGTGTGAATGGAATGTTGTTTGTATAAGAACTGGCTTTTCCAAAACAGCTCTTTAAAGCAAAAAACATATCCAGATAGTTATGAATATTCCTAACGATAACTTTGCAACAGTGAAACAAGTTGAATTGAAGCAAGAAAGCAGGATACAAAAGACGACGACCGGAAAGCGCAAAATTATCTACCTGGTAAATCCAATATCAGGTACCTCAAAAAAAGACCTCCTATTAAAAAATATAGAAGCTGTATGTAAGCAGCAAGAGGTTGCTTACGAAATAGAAGCTACAAACCAGGCAGGCAACTACGATTTTTTAAGAGACCGGATTATCAGTGAAAACATTACAGACATAGTTATCATTGGTGGAGATGGCACTGTGAACCAGGTAATAGGCGCGCTGCGCAATGAACCCGTACGCTTTGGCATTATTCCTTATGGTAGCGGCAACGGCCTTGCATTAGCAGCCGGCATTCCCAAAAAGCCAAAGAAAGCATTGGAACTGGTGCTGGCAGGTACGGCAAAGCCGGTAGATAGCTTCCTGATCAATGGACGATTCTCTTGTATGCTAAGTGGCTTGGGCTTTGATGCACAGGTGGCACATAATTTTGCCTCAAAAGCATCCAGGGGACTGTTTACCTATACACAACAGAGCCTGCTGAACTATTTTAAGGCACAGCCTTACCAGTTTGAAATAATGCTGGACACGTTTTCGTTCTTTACAGATGCGTTTTTCATCAGCATAGCAAATGGTAACCAGTTTGGCAACAATTTTACTATTGCGCCTAATGCAAACATGAGCGACGGTATGCTGGATATTGTAATTGTTCAAAAAATGAACAAAGCAAAGCTGCCTTTTGCTATATTGCGGCAGATTAGGGGAAACAATAAACTACAGGAACTGGTAGATGACATTTCAAAAAAGAATATCCTGTATTTTCAAACGCCTTCTCTGACCATTAAAAACCTTAAACTGGCGCCGTTGCATATAGACGGAGAACCGGTAGAAACAGAAGAAGAATTAAACATTGAAATTTTACCAAACTGTTTCAGGCTCATTCAACCCGTATAGAGAACCTGCGGAAGCTGTAACCGGCTTGGTGTTCGACTTCAACACATATTATATTGTACATTTGCTCACATAGATTTAAATAGAGACATGACCAAAGCGGAAAACATGGAGTATAATACCGGGAGGAATTACCTGGTAATGCGTGAATATGGCCGCCATATTCAGAAGATGGTAGAATATTTACTTTCAATAGAGGACAGAGAGAAGCGTCAGCTACAAACAAAGGTGGTAATAGAACTAATGGGTTTCCTGAACCCACACCTGAAAAATGTAGAAGATTTCAGGCACATGCTATGGGACCATCTTTTTTACATCAGCGATTTTAAGCTGGATGTAGATAGCCCATATCCAATACCTCAAAAAGAAACGTACAAGGCAAAGCCGGAACCAATGGCTTATCCTAAGCGCTACCCAAGATACTCTCACCTGGGTAAAAACCTGGAAGAAGTAATAGACAAAGCATTGAAAGAAGAAGATGCCGAGAAGAAAGCTGGCTTTGCACACTCAATAGCTTATTACATGAAGCTGGCGTATAGCAACTGGCATAAAGAGCTGGTGCATGATGATGCAATCCGTAGCGAGCTGAATAACCTTACTGGTGGAGAACTGGAGTTTAGTAACACTCCATACATCAAACATCGCACGCAAACGCACGATCGCGATGAATACCGCACAGGTGGCCGCAGACAGCAAAACAACTTTAAAGGTGGCCGCAGCAACAATAACAACGGCAGAAACAACAACAGCGGCGGTGGCGGAAGAAATAACAACAATAACGGAAGAAATAATAACAACAGCAATAACGGCAGAAACCAGAATTTCAAAAAGCGTTTCAAATAAGCTTTAACTGTAGTGTCACTGTATTGCTAAATTGTTTTTCATTTTTTAATCTTACTATAAAATTCCGGTTTCCAAAAGTTTGTAATTACTTTGGGAACCGGATTTTTTTATTGTCATTTATGTAGTGTTAAGTTAAAACAGGGCAAAGTACAATATGGTAAAATATAACCACAAAGGTCACAACGTTATTCCATAAGGAACACCAGGAAAAGCCTTTGTGTACTTTGTAAAATAGTAGCAACAGCAGTGATTAACTTGATAGTGCCACCGATAAAGTGAGGGCCTTTGCAAACCCGGAATGGCGTAACAGTGCAGCCATGTAACAATTAAACAATTTTTAAATTCACATATTTCAAATTTAGAAATCACAATGGCCTCATTTGAAGTAAAAGGTGGCAATAGATTAAAAGGCGACATCACACCACAGGGTGCAAAGAACGAAGCATTACAGATTATTTCGGCAGTGTTGCTAACACCGGAAGAAGTAACCATTACAAACATTCCGGATATCCTTGACGTAAACCTGCTTATTGAACTGTTGCAGGACATGGGCGTAAAAGTGCAGCGGCCACAAAGGGATACCTGTATTTTTAAAGCAGATGATGTAGATGTAGATTTTCTAAGTTCGGAAACGTTCAGGAAAAAAGGTGGTAAGCTACGTGGCAGTGTAATGATCGCGGGGCCTATGCTGGCGCGCTTTAAAAAAGCATATATCCCTAAACCGGGTGGTGACAAGATTGGCCGCAGAAGATTAGACACACACATCATCGGCTTTGAAAAGTTAGGGGCAAAGTTTGATTACTATGACGACCAGGGCTATTTCAAAATAAGCTCGCCACGCCTGCAAGGCACATATATGTTGCTGGATGAGCCGTCTGTAACAGGCACGGCCAACATTGTAATGGCGGCAGTACTGGCACAAGGTATTACTACTATCTACAACGCTGCGTGTGAACCATACTTGCAGCAGTTATGTAAAATGCTGAACCGCATGGGAGCAAAGATCAGCGGAGTGGGCAGCAACCTGTTGACCATAGAAGGCGTAGATGCGTTAGGAGGCACCACACATCGCATGTTGCCGGATATGATAGAAGTAGGAAGTTTCATCGGTCTGGCTGCAATGACACAAAGTGAGATCACCATAAAGAATGCGGGGGTCGAAAACTTAGGTATCATACCTGAGAAGTTCAGGCAACTGGGCATACAAATGGAAATAAAAGGTGATGATATTTATATTCCCTCACAGGAAAGTTATGAGATCGCAACCTTTCTTGATGGCGGTATTCTTACCATCTACGATAACCCATGGCCAGGCTTTACACCGGATCTTTTAAGCATTGTACTGGTAGTAGCTACGCAGGCAAAAGGCAGTGTGCTTATACACCAGAAAATGTTTGAAAGCCGTTTGTTCTTTGTAGATAAGCTGATAGATATGGGCGCACAGATCATACTTTGCGATCCGCACAGGGCAACGGTAATCGGAATAGGCAGGCAGCACTCGCTGCGTGGCATTACCATGAGCAGCCCCGATATTCGTGCCGGACAGGCATTGTTGATAGCGGCACTGAGTGCAGAAGGCACAAGTGTGATCCAGAACATTGAGCAGATAGACCGCGGTTACCAGTATATAGATCAACGGTTGAATGCGCTGGGAGCAGATATAAAGAGAATATAATTGTTATATGGTTAAATTGTTTAATTGATGTGTTTAACAATGCATCAATTAAGCAGTGCAGCCATGCATCATTGTTACCTGTTTTCGAATATGGTAAAAAATGGGTTACACAAAGCGGTTTCGCCATATAACAATAAAACAATGTAACAATTTAACCATGCATCAAGTCAACAATCCTATTTTTGCGGCATGAACGCATTTGAAACAATTAAGCAGGTGATCCTGCAACGGAGGAGCAATAAGCCTCCACAGATGAATGGGAAAAAAATTGACGATGCAATAATTGAACAATTGCTAGAGCTGGCTGATTGGGCACCCACACACGCTAATACAGAACCTTGGCGTTTTGTTGTATATAGCAACGACGGTGTAAAAAAATTCTGTGCAGACCACGCAGAGCTGTATAAGAAAACAACGCCGGAGGAAAAATATATACAGGCTACTTATGATAAATTCCTACACATGGGAGACATGGTTTCTAATGTGATAGCAGTATATATGAAGCGTGGTTCCAATCCAAATATTCCTGCATTGGAAGAAATAGCTGCTACATCTGCGGCAGTACAAAACATATTACTCGGCGCACAGGCATTAGATATTGCTGTGTTGTGGAGCACAGGTGGCAGAATACTGCATCCTGCTATGAAAGAATACCTGGGTCTTGCAGAAGAAGATGTAGTAATGGGTGTATTGTACATGGGTTATACAGACAAGCCTGCAACAGAAGGCAAACGTCTTGTTCCATTAAACGAAAAAGTTGTTTATCACAAATAATCTTTGTTTGTTGAAGCAAAAAAGCGTCATTGAAATTTCAATGACGCTTTTTTATTTCTGTATTTATTTAGCTCCCGTTATAGTATCGCATTGCGTCTTTTTGTAACCCAGCTCACATCCTGCTCTATCAGTTTTTCCAGCAACATAAAGCCACCATTTGACTGGCTTATTGCAGATTGCATTTCGGTTGCATGAATAGGCACGGCCCATAACAGGTTTATCTTATCGTCATATAAAGAAAAGTCCTCGAAAGATGGCCCGTTATACACGGCGCTTGACAAGATAAAGCCTGTGCAAGGAGCAGATGCAGCTTGCGAATCGATCGTATGCCCTTCGCCCAGCCAGCTTATTTTATTCCAGGGTGAGTCTGCCATACCTGCAATGAATTGCGCCATTTGCATCATTTCCTGCTCTGTGTATTGTGTATTATCTATCGCAACACCTAATTCTATTCTCCTGAACCCACTTGCATCATCAAACAAAAAATCCACCCACGGCATCGGGCGTATGCTTACGCCCAGCGTAAGGAATATATCATATTGATCCCTTTTAAAACGGACCAGTGCCATAGGAGGCCACTTGTTACCATCAATGGCAAAGTATTGTGTATGTGCTCCAAACAAACCTTCGTACTTGCTCAAAAAATAAGATTGAATGCCATCCCAGTTTTTATCATCGTTCCAGCTATTCCAAAAAGAAAATGTTTTGTCTAGCCGTTGTAACAACGCATTATCATTTTCCAACGGAAACATATTTAATTGCTCATTTTGTACTGTACAGGACTGTGCATACGCAACAGGATGCTCCATGTACAAACTCCAACCGGGAATAATAGCAAGCACCTCTTCTCCTTGCAAAAGCGCAGCGCCGTCATCTTCTTCAAACCATACTATCTCAAGGTTGTGGTCCTCATCAAAAGAGGCTGCTCCTTCAGGATGGTCACAATTACCTGCAGGCATCATAGGTGGTAAGCCCTCTTCCATTCTGCTAAGGTCGAGAGATACCGGAGCTGGCTGAATATTGCGTACCCAACAAGCGCGCATAGGGTAAGTGCGATAAAGATTGTCTCCGGGCCAGATGTAGAAATAAACCGTTTGATCGTTTTGTTCAACTGTTGCTAATAGCGTGTTTCGCACGTTCTGCGTTTCCAGTAAAATGTTTGCAGGCATAGGTTAAGAAATATTATGAGTGATATAAAAAATATATTTAGCAGGGTATGGTGTCTTATAAACGCATAGCATTGGTGAATTATTCTTACGACAGGGTAGAATAATTCGTCAAAAGTGCGTGACGCTGAAGATAGCAATAGTTAAAAGACCAGGTATTTTATTTTTTTGTTTTCCTTGGAGTAACATAGCCGTCAAATGAAATAGACTGGCGATTGTTACCCGATACCTGTAAGTAGGCCGAGCCGTTGTCGTAAATGGTCAACTGGTAAGTGTACGTGTCTGCTGTAATGTCCTTTGTTTTTATTACCACATCCCAGCCGCCCTTCTTTCTATCAGTCTTCGAATAATCGAATTGCGTAGACGTAAAACTTAGCGGACTATCTGTACTGCCATAGCTTGCATTATACGCCCTGCCCATATACGGGAGATAAGAAATAAGACTATCGCCAAATACACTTACATCGTAAGGTGTAGTAACCTGCCTGGAGCGAAAACCTATAGGGATCATAGTCTGTGCTACAAAAACATATTGCTTGCTTTCTACTGCTGTTTTTATTTTCTCCGCTTTCGCTGCTTTTTTCTGATCCTTCGTTTGTGCAAAAGAAGATGTGCTGATAAGTATTATTGAAAAAATGATAACCAACAGGCTGGCTATACGTGTGTGCGTTTTCATAATAACTGGTTTTAAGTAGAAATGATACCACTAGTAATTTACGAAATAAGCTGCTGAATTGTTTATAAGATATGTGAAAATCAACAACCTTACTGTTTTGCTTCCATGATATTGAACCGCTGCGGTAATTATTTGTTGTAGAGACATATAAAACCAAGACACTATGAAAAAGAGTGTTGGAATAGCGCTGTTTTTCCTTATTTCCTGCCGTATTACCCAACCCATTCCTTCTTCTGTAGGAGTAGTGCCGCTGGATAATTATTTTATAAAAAACACATCACAGTTAATTGAAGACGTGAACTACATTGCTATCAGGTCGCCGGATGTTTTCTATAACACTTTCGGTGTTGCGAAAACAATGACGAACGAAGTGCGAACGCCCAATTTTAGTGGTCAGTTTGTAGTAGCGGTTGCAATGAAACCAACTAATAAGGATGTTACAATACGCTTTTCCAAAGCAGAACTAAGCGGCAGACAAATGAATGTGTACTACACCGTAACCGAAAACCCTTCTTTACTTTCATACAAGCAAACGCCTTTAGCCGTAGCAACTATCCCAAAGGGCGAAAGCACAAAAGAAATCGTATTTTATTTTAAAGAAAGTAAGATTGCGGCTGTTTCTCTCTGACTGTAATATGCCGACTTGTAAGGCCATCTCTTTACGGCTTCCCCCCTGATGAAATGCCCATAGCAGTAAATTGCAATTTTAATTGCAGGTTTGTGCGTTAAAATGGCAATAGTTTGCTATTTTAGAGCTACTCCTTACTATTATAACCAAGACAACCAATGCTAAAACGATTTGCAGCCCTCTCCGCACTTAGCCTGTTATTGCTTGCGGGATGCGCCACTTCCAGGAAAACAACTACAACTGTTACAACGACAGATGTACCGCAGGTGCAGAAAGAATTTCGTGCTGCATGGGTAGCAACTGTTGCTAACATTAACTGGCCCAGCAAACCGGGCCTTAGTAGTGAACAGCAGCAACAGGAAGCGCTCGCGTTGCTCGATTTTTTGAAAGAGCATCATTTCAATGCCGTTATCTTACAGGTAAGGCCGCAGGCAGATGCTTTGTATAAAAGCGATATAGAACCGTGGTCTTATTTTCTGACAGGACAGCAAGGCAAGCCCCCTGTACCATTTTACGACCCGTTGGAATATTGGGTAAAGGCCGCGCATGAGCGCGGGGTGGAACTGCACGTCTGGTTAAATCCGTACCGCGCACATCATGTAGATGGAAAAGAGATAAGCGAGCAATCCATCGTAAAGAAGCATCCTGAATTAGTGATGAAGCTAAAAGAAGGTTATTGGTGGATGGATCCAAGCAGGAAAGAAGTACAGGATTATACTTCGTCCGTTGTAAAAGATATTGTAAAGCGATATGATATAGACGGCGTTCATTTCGACGATTATTTTTATCCTTATCCTTCTTATAACAAGAACGAAGATTTTCCAGACAGCGCAAGCTGGGCCGCTTACCAACGCAAAGGAGGAAAACTATCCCGCGATGACTGGCGCAGGGATGGTGTGAATACGCTGATAGAAAGATTGTACAAAGAAATAAAAGCAGAAAAAAAATGGGTAAAGTTTGGACTAAGCCCTTTCGGCATGTGGCGCCCGGGTTATCCATCTTCTATAGAAGGATTTGACCAATATGATAAACTGTATGCTGATGCAAAACTGTGGTTAAACAAAGGATGGATTGATTATTTCGCACCGCAGTTGTATTGGCCCATCAACAAAATACCACAAAGCTTCCCGGTACTTTTAGGCTGGTGGCAACAAGAAAATACCATGCAGCGCCATCTTTGGCCAGGCATAAATGTAGGGCGAGATACCGGCTATAAAACGGTGAACGAAACTATTAATGAAATAATGGTAACCCGCGGCATGCTTCCACAGAGTGCAGGTGCAATACACTGGAGCATATCATCCGACGTAAAAAACACTGTACTTGCACAAACGCTGATAGATGGCGTATATAAAAAAGACGCATTGGTGCCTGCAAGCCCCTGGCTGGATAGCAAAGCGCCTGCTGCGCCTACGGTTAAAAAAGAAGTAGCTGGTAGTAACGTGAACATACAATGGTCACACACAGAAGCGAAAGATGTGTTTCGCTGGATTATCTATTTTAAATATGGAAAAAATTGGGATTATAAAATCGTAAATCAAAACGATAGAAGTTTTTCTTTGCCAACAGCTAAGGGCACAGCGATACTCACAGCAGTAGCAGTTAGTGCCGTAGGCAGAACAGGTAATGAAAGTGAAAGAGCAACCATCAACGTGCAGTAATGCACAGATTTTTTAAAAAGCATATAAGAGGGAATGATTTTTCATTCCCTCTTTTTGTGTTTATTCTTTAAGCTTGCTTTTTCTTACGGCTAAAGTATCTGATTACAAGAACAAGAATCAGGGTTATTAAAAACCCGGATATTACGCCTTTAATAAAATCGGTTAGAATGAAACTGCATAAAGTCATATAAATATTTTTTAATCATTCCTGCATTGAAATACATGTATCCAAAATAGTAATTTGATATGATAATAGAAAATACAACAGAACGACTTTTATTAACAGCGGGCCTTAAAGTTTGCATGTATATCCTAAACAGGTAAGTAATAGTATATTGAATATTGACAATTTCTTTCTTGTGACTAAGATCAAATAAGGTCCGATTAGGCATTAATAACAGGCCTTATCCGCGTTCTGATTATTACTGCTGCCATAGCAAGACATAGAAAGAATATACTTCCCCATACAATGTTATGTACACCAAAATATTTAATCCAAAAACCTCCGGCAGTTGCGCCCATTGTTACAGCAAAGTTACCTACGGAAGTAAAAATGCTATTTAAAAATTCTGGTGCTGCAGGAGAAGACGCAGTAACATTTATATTACTGATAACAAACCCTGCAGTATGTATAAAGCCCCACAACGCAATTAACCCAACTACTACATACAATGCTGTATCACTAAAATAGAGAAACAGGTGAACTGCAATTAATGCAAGAACAAAAATAAGTAACGTTGCGCGGCTGTTTTTGCTCATATATTTTCCTGCCAGTATATTTCCTATTACTCCTGTCACGCCAAATAGTATCAGCATTATGCTAATCATATTACCATGCACATTCAATACTTTTTCCATGTAATCTGCTATATAACTATAGCTGCAATACATGGCAGAAATAATAAAAAATGAAACGACAATATTGAACCATAAAGCAGGCGCTCTCAATACACTTGCATAATTGACTGTTGTGCGCACTTCCGTATGAACTGACGCAGGAAGAGAATAATATAAACCAAGCAACGAAAGTGCATTGATAATAGCAGACAGGTAAAATGCGGCCTGCCAGTTGTCTGTATTCGTAACAAAGCTTAACAATGGTGTGCCTAATACACACGCAATGGTGAAGCCGCCAAACACAATGCTTACCGCCTTAGGTGCATCCTTTTGGTCAACTAAGCCTGCGGCTGTAGTCAACGCAATTGACCAGAATACCGGGTGAAAAAATGCTGGCAACATACGTGCAATCAACATCCATGTAAAACTGGTAGCTAGTGCAGAAAACACATTGGCAATACAAAAAACCAATAGCGCAATACACATCATTTTCTTACGGTTAATACGCGAAGTGAGTAGAACTACAAATGGGCCAAAGCAAGCGACGATTAAAGCAAAAGCACTGATTAACCAGCCCGCCTTATCAATAGAAACATTAAATGCTTTTGCCAATTGAGGGAGGATACCAACAACGCCAAATTCGGTTGTTGCCAAACCAAATATACCAAGCGCCAATACATACAACGAACGATTCTTCATTCAGAAATTTTTTTGCAAATTTGCAGTTGCGCATAAGCATATTCATCTTGCTTACCTTTTTGTAGGGTACTTTCATTTAAGTAAGTGATCACCAATTAACACCGACTATGCCAGAGTTTTTTCACGATAAGAAATTGTATTACACGCCCATAGAGTTTGCCTTAAGCCATATAGGAGGCACATGGAAAATGCCCATTCTCTGGAGGCTTGCGAGAAACACGCAGCGATTTAGTGAACTGAAAAAAGACATTCCCCATATCACAGATAAAATGCTCACCAGCCAATTGAAAGAGCTGGAAAGTAAAGGGCTAATAGAACGTATTGCCTACGCAACCGTACCACCAAAAGTAGAATATAGCCTTACCGAGAAAGGGAAGCAGGCAATACCTGTTATAGAAACTATTATGATGTATGGTTATCAGCTCATCAGGGAAGAAGGAATTGAGTATCCTCCTAAAAAGGAACAATAAATGATCCTTACTAAAATGTAAGTAGCGCACCTCTTTGTAAGCCTCATCTTTTTTACTCCATTTCATAGCAGCTTTGCAAAAAATATTCGGATGAACTACAAAGAGATTTCGCAGGAAACAATTGGCTTTCTATATAAGTCCCACCGCAGCATAAGAACATCAGGTATAGATGAAACGCTTGTTGCTTTGGCAGAGTTGCGCGTATCACAATTAAACGGCTGTGCCTATTGTTGTGCCTTTCATGCAGAAGAATTACGCCGTTTTGGAATGAGTCTGCAAGTAATAGATAAATTACCTGGTTGGAAACTGACAAACGCATTTAACCAAAAACAGAAGCTGGTTTTACAATGGGCAGAAGCCATCACGCTCCTACACAATGATCTGGATACAGTAAGGACGCAAATGCTGCAACAGTTTTCGGAAAAAGAAGTAGTAGAAATCACGGCCAGTATATCCTTGATGAATGCACTTAATCGTTTACGGATAACATTAGGAGATGTGGATTAAATATGCTCTTCACTAGATAGTACATCTGAGAACGGTTGCGAAATCCTGACAGGTCTTTAAGACCTGTCAGGATTATAATGTCTTTTCCGTGGTTTCTGCCTTTACGAACTCGCTATTAGAGCACACGTTGAGGAAATAAAATTCTTATATTCTCTTTGTCCAATAGTCAACACCAAAATGTTTTACCAGGGTTGCTACAATTTCTTCTACTGCGGCTAATTGTCGTCTGATCTGTTTTAACATTTTCTGTGTTAATATGATGAAGAGTAAAAAGCATTCCTATTTGTCAGATTGGTGAGTTATTCAAATATTTTTTCAATCTGCTTAGCAGGATTGTCGAAAAACTCTTTTATGTTACATAACTCTTTGAATTCTTCATGCTCATAATCCGCATGGGCTAGACATTTCTTTTTAGGATACCACACCAAAAAACCGCCACTATCGTAGTTGTCAACTTCGCTTAATAGATCCAGAAATTTATGTTTTTTCCAGTTCACTTCTTTTGCGTTTAGCAAAGAACTAAACACAATAAACATGGTATGTTCATTTCCTGGTAATTCTATTTTTCTGTCTTCGCTACATAAAATCTGTAACAGTTCGGTAGGAATTTTATAATTTTTTAAATCAAGAAGCCTTTGTTCTTCATTGTGCCATTGCTCTGGTTCCTGTGATTTAAGAAAAAGCATCATTTCCTCGTTCTTGTTTTCTACTGCGCAGTTATAAGGGCGTTCCCCATATTTATCTTTTATAGTAACATTAGCACCGTGTTGAACTAATAATTTTACAGTAGCCAGATCATTGTTTTCAGCAGCAACATGAACAGGGGTAGAATTGTACGGGAAAACCATATTAGGTTTGCAAAAGTTTACATCAATATCTGCATTTAGAAACAGATCAATAGCTTTATATTGTCTATTCGATACAGCTTGTCGTAAAGAATTGCCATCACTTTTCATGTCATATCCGCTTTGAAGTAAAAACATCACGGCTTCATAATTGTTGCCATATAAGGCGGCACTCATTTCGGACTGTCCGGCTGCCTTATATGCTGTATTAATAGTGGCGCCATTTTCTACCAGACGTTTGATTGTTTTTACATTGCAATTTGAGCAAGCCATCAGAATGGCGGGAGATTCTTTATCATTTAGCTCTACGTTTTTTGAAAGTAGCCAGTCAATTACTTTTTGCTTGTTTTCACAAAGCGCAAGTGTTAGAGGATGTTTCTCTATATGTTTTGTGATGATAAATTTTTTATTAATGTCCCAACCATTAGAAACTTCTTTTTCTAGTGCATCAATATCCTGATTTATTATTAAAGTTGCTAGCGGTGTTAATTCTGAAGTTGGTCCAAATAGTTTCATTATAAAGTGGGTTAAGGATAAAGAAACGATACGATTTCATTTGATACTAACATTACCTCCCCCAACTTTTCATCCAATTCAGGTATTCTGTTCTGTACTCATTATCATTCAACCTTGTTACAATATCTTTCGACTGTTTATTGCTAAACTCGTATTCACTAGCAGTAAAAGTCAGGTATATATCTTTGCCTGTGATATTGCGGAAGAAATTTTCTTGTTTTAGCTTTTCTAATACTTCTATACAGGTGTCATACAGTCTTTTCTGGAAATCTTTAAACCACTCGTCGTTATCTTCATTTTTGTCTAATTCTTCTCTAAGTTCGTCACAAATGCTATTGAAATCATCATCTGCTCCTTGCATCTCATATTTCCATTCGGCTGGCTCGAATTTATAGTAGTCAAGATCTTCTTTATCTGCCGATTCGAGGTGTTTTAACGTATTTGTGGATGGGCATACTGTCATTGCACCTTCATCACTATACAATGCAAAAGCATAAATGCCTTCTGCATTATGTTGGTCATACATTTCAATAAAAGCCTTCCTTGCAGCAGCCTCAATTTTTTGTTTTAAAATTTCAAAATTCATAATGTTAATATTTTAGTTTTAACAGGGAAATAAAATTGTAATACAGTCCAAAAAGCACCCTTTGTGGATAAAGTCCTGCGGCATTTCTGTACCATAATAGCAACTGAAGTAATGAAAACGTAAAAAGAGAAGCTGTTATTTAATAGATGTCATTAAAAAAATCCCAGAAGCAAAACAGGCTGCTAAAATCTTAGCAGCCTGTTTCATTTATTGTTCAACTAATAATTAAACAATGTATCAATAACACAATTATTCATTGTCATTTTTCTCTGGTCTCATTTGAGGGAAGAACAATACGTCCTGGATAGATGGCTGATTTGTCAGCATCATGCAAAGCCTGTCGATACCGATGCCGATACCAGAAGTAGGAGGCATACCATATTCCAGTGAGCGTAAGAAATCATAATCGATGTACATGGCCTCATCATCACCACGCTCCATCAATTTAGACTGTTCTTCAAAACGCTCGCGCTGGTCAATAGGGTCGTTCAACTCGCTGTAAGCGTTTGCCACTTCCTTGCCATTGATCATTAACTCAAAACGTTCTACCAGTCCTGCTTTGCTGCGATGTTTCTTCGTCAGCGGGCTCATCTCGATCGGGTAATCGATGATGAATGTTGGTTGCAAATAAGTATGTTCACTTGTTGCACCAAATATTTCATCGATCAGCTTGCCCTTGCCCATGCTCTTATCAACGTCTATTTTCAACTGGCGGCAAACATCACGCAAGCCCTCTTCATCTTTTTCACTTACATCTATGCCCGTATTTTCTTTGATCGCGTCCAGAATACTGATACGTTTGAATGGTGCTTTAAAGCTCAGTATATTCTCACCAACCTTTACATCAGTTGTGCCATGCAGTGCAATAGCCAGCTTCTCAAACAACTGCTCTGTAATCTCCATCATCCACAGGTAATCTTTATACGCAGTGTACCATTCCAGTACGGTGAACTCCGGGTTGTGTGTTCTGTCCATGCCCTCGTTCCGGAAGTTGCGGCTAAACTCATATACCCAGTCAAAACCACCAACGATCAATCTTTTCAGGTAAAGCTCATTTGCAATACGCAGGTAGAAAGGTACGTCCAATGTGTTGTGGTGCGTAATAAATGGTCTTGCTGCTGCGCCACCAGGAATTGCTTGTAACACAGGTGTGTCTACTTCCAATGCACCTCTTTCATTTAAGAAATCACGGATCGTATTGATCAGTTTGGTACGTTTTACAAATGTGTCCTTTACATCCGGATTGATGATCAGGTCCACATAACGCTGGCGATACCTGAATTCAGGATCAGTTACCGCATCAAACACATTACCTTCTTCATCGCGTTTTACAACCGGTAAAGGTTTTAATGCCTTTGTCAGTAGTGTAAATGTTTGCGCGTGAACAGAAATCTCTCCTGTTTTGGTGATGAAAACAAAACCTGTGACACCAACAATGTCGCCAAGGTCAATATTGTTTTTAATCAGATTGTCCCATAAAGACTTGTCCTCCCCTGGGCAGATATCGTCACGCTTTACATATAATTGGATGATACCTTTACTATCTTGAATCTTTATGAATAAAACTTTACCCATACCACTATTGCTCATGATCCTTCCTGCCACACATACATTCGCAAACTCCTCCTTCTTTTCTTCAGTGTAAGCTTCCTTTATATCTGTAGAAAAGTGGGTTACGGGATACAACGGCGCAGGGTAAGGGTCGATGCCCGCTTCCTGCAGTTTTTTCAATTTTTCGCGACGGATAATCTCCTGTTCAGACAAATGTTGACTCATATTCTGTATTAAAAGGACTGCAAAATTAGCGTTTGCGGCTCAAATTGCCCGAAATTCCGCCGTTTCATTGTTTCGAATGTTAACCACAAGGCCCACAAAGGATTACACGCAGGCCGCGAAGCTAATCTGAGCGAAGTTTTTAAACACATAGACATAGATAAGCCTCAGAATGTTTTAGTAATAGCAATGTTTGATTCTTTCAAGGGAACATAAGATCACATACAGAAACCGCTTTGCGGTCTCTGCGCTTTCTCTGTGTTCTCGGCGATACTTGAAGCAGCCCAATTTCAAATCAAAAATATCAAATCTCAAATCCACACACCCTTTGCGTGAAATAAGTTGACATTGCTAAGAATTGTATATTTTCAAACTTCAAATTCTTTTATGAGAAAATTACTTTTTGCCTGCCTCGCAGTGGTTACAATGGCTGGTTGCGAGCTGAGCAACCGGAATGCAACCCTCGAAGACAATAAAGAACTGGCTGCACTTTTCGATAAATATTATGCGGAAAGAATGCAGTATTTCCCGGTAGAGTCTACCCAAAATGGCGATTCAGCTTACAACGATCAGTTACCGGTAGATTTTACAGATAGCTATCGCGCTACGCTGAAGAAGTTCTATGGTAAATACCTTACTTATCTCTCCAAGTTTGAACGCGACAACCTGAATGCGAACGATAAGATCAGCCTCGACATTTTCAAGCGCGAAATGGAAATGGATATAGAAGGCCTGTCTTTTCATGACAACTATACACCTTCCCAGCAGTTCTGGGGCTTGCCGTTAACAATGGGGCAATTGGGTAGCGGCGACGGTTTCCAACCCTTCAAAACTGTACGCGACTACGACAACTGGCTGAAGCGTATGTATGGCTTCAAAGCATGGGCGGATAGTGCTATTGTTTATTTCAACAAAGGCATTGCTGCCAATTATGTGTTACCAAAAACACTGGTGGTAAAAATGATACCACAAATGACTGCAATGGTAACAGACACTGCATCCAAAAGCCTGTTCTATGGTCCTGTTACAAAATTCCCTGCTGGTTTCAGTGAGGCAGATAAAAAAAGACTAACAGACGAATACACGAAAGCAATACAAACAGCGATCGTACCTGCATATAAAGAATTAGGCGATTACTTTTCCAATACATACCTGGCAAAAGCAAGGGTTACAACAGGCATTAACGATGTGCCTGATGGTGCTAAATATTATAAATACCTCGTTAGGTATTGGACAACCACGGATAAATCACCGGACGAAATTTATAATACAGGCCTTGCAGAAGTAAAACGCATACGCGCCATTATGGATAGTGTAAGAGTGGCGGTGGACTTCCCAAGTGATCTGAAAGCATTTTTCGAATACATGAAAACGGATAAACAGTTCATGCCGTACAAAACGCCGCAGGAAGTGTTGGATGCTTTTCGTGCTATTCAGGCCAAGATTACGCCTAACCTGAAAAAGATGTTTGGCCGTACACCAAAGACCCCGTTTGAGATCAGGCAAACCGAAGCATTCAGGGCAGCCAGCGCTAGTGCAGAATACAACCAGGGTTCACCGGATGGAACAAGGCCGGGCATCTTCTATGTACCTATTGTAGACGCAACTAAGTTTAATACAACCAGCGGTATGGAAAGTCTTTTCCTGCACGAGGCTATACCGGGCCATCACTACCAGGTAAGCCTGCAACAGGAAAACCAGGCGCTGCCTAAGTTCAGACGTTTTAGTTGGTACGGTGCTTATGGCGAAGGCTGGGCACTGTACTGCGAAAGCCTGGGCAAGGAGTTGGGATTATATACAGATCCATATCAATACATGGGTGCGCTGGGTGATGAGATGCACCGTGCCGTGCGCCTGGTTGTAGATGTAGCTATGCATACCAAAGGCATGACACGTGAGCAAGCCATCCAGTATATGATGGAAAACGAAGCGATCAGCGAAGATGGCGCAACAGCAGAAATAGAAAGATACATGGCTATACCGGGCCAGGCACTAAGCTATAAAATAGGTGCATTGAAGATCCGTGAGCTGAGAGAAAAATACGCTGCACAACTAAAAGATGCCTTTAAACTTAGCAATTTCCATGATGAGTTTCTTAAGGATGGCTGTATGCCCCTGGAAATTGTAGAAGTGAAGATGGACGCATGGGCGAAGAGGCAGGCTAAATAAATAACGCAAAACGCAAGGAATAATCAGGAAACGTGAATCGGCAATCGTGAATAGCTTATCCATTTAAAAGCCCATTCACGTCTCCCGGTTCACGCTTCACGTTATCGCTCTTAATCACATTTTAATATTATTAATCCCGTCTGGCGCGGGTTTCATTAAACTGTCATCGTAATTTCCCGTCCCTGATTTAGTAACTACCCTCGATGAAACGATATATACTACTGCTTCTCCTGTTCATTACCTCCGGATTATCTGCACAGGATTTTTCAAACAAAGGCAAAGACTTTTGGGTGGGCTATGGTGCGCACGTAAATATGTACAATAGCAATGGCACCGTGAACACAACGGGTGGCTCGCAGGACATGGTATTATATTTCACTTCAGACCAGGATGCTGTAGTTACCGTACAGGTGCCAGCTACCGGGTGGACAAGAACATACAATGTGAAAGCAAATGCAGTAACAGAGTCTGATGCCATGCCTAAATCAGGCACAGATGATGCACGCCTGGCGGCTGAGGGCAAGTCTACCAAGGGTATTCATATTACCAGCGACAAACCCATTGTTGCGTATGCACACATTTACAACGCCAGCGTATCCGGCGCAACATTACTTTTTCCAACACCAACATTAGGGCAAGACTATTATGTACTGGGCTTTACACAAGTATCCAATTCAGCCTACTCATATCCATTTGCATTTGTGATTGCCACAGAAGACAACACTACGGTGGAAATCACGCCTTCAGCATCTACATTAACTCATCCAGCTGGTGTAGCGTTTACAACTACATTGAATAAAGGCGAAGTCTTTAACCTGCTGGGCGCGCTTACAGGTGGTAGTGGTTCCGATCAGACAGGCGTTGACCTGTCCGGCACACGTATACGTACAGTGAGCAGCGGGGCAGGCGGTTGTAAAAAAATTGCGGTATTTGCCGGAACAGGTAAACTCAATATCCGTTGTACTACATCATCCGGTGGTAGCTCTGCAGACAACGTTATACAACAAATGTTCCCCTCTAGTGCATGGGGCAAAAAATACATTACGGTACCAACCAAGAACATGGATAATAACTTTTTCCGTGTTATGATCTCCGATCCTGCAACTGTTGTAAGATTGAACGGACAGCAGTTAACAAACCTCCAGATAAATCGTTTTTACCAGTTCCAGACAAACCAGCCTTCTGTGATAGAAGCTGATCAGCCTGTAATGGTTGCACAATACATTTCTACCGCAAACCAATGTGGCAATACCGTATTGGGTGGTAATGGTGACCCGGAAATGATCTGCTTAAGTCCGGTGGAACAAACAATCAGCAACATTACGCTCAATTCTACCAGTCACTACGCCATTACATCACACTTCATCAATGTGGTAATGAAAACGGCAGCCACGTCAACATTGCGGCTGGATGGAAACCCGGTGTTGAGTTTCCAGCCGGTATCTACATCACAGGATTACTCCTATGCACAAGTGCCTGTTGGCGCAGGTTTTCACAGTTTGCAGGCCGATTCTGGTTTTAATGCAATTGCCTATGGGTATGGTAGTGCGGAAAGCTATGGTTACAACGCAGGGGCTAACATGGTAGACCAGTATCAGTACATCTCCGTACAAAGCCCTTATGCCAAGATCAATGCACCTGCTACATGCGTTAATAACCCGGTATCATTATCTATTACGCTACCTTATCAGCCGGTGAGTATTTCGTGGGATTTTGGTAACAGCACAGGCATCTCTCCAAACACACCCATTACCAGCAATGCACCGGTTCCGGATAGCTCTTTTCAGAAGGATGCAAAAACATTGTATGTATTTAAACTGCCGGGAAAATATACGTTCACCGGTACAGGAGCTTATCTGCTGAAGGTAACTGTGAATAATCCTACTGCAGATGGCTGTAGCGGCTTACAGGAGCTTGAGTACAACATGCAGGTATATGGCAAGCCAACTGCAGACTGGAAATATACACATACCGGCTGTGTGAATGATTCCGTTTACCTGTCTGATGCATCTGCTACGCTTGGCAGAACTATATCCAAATATGCATGGAGCTTTGACGATAATACAATTGATAGTGTAAAATCGCTGGTGAAAAAATTTGCAGCAGCAGGAACGCACAACATCAAACTACAGATCATCACTGACATAGGTTGTGAAGCAGATACGACTAAGCCTATAGCCATTACTACATCGCCTGTAGCATCTTTTACTATTTCAGATACCACCTGTGTGAATTCGCCTGTGATCTTTACTAGTACATCTACTATTGCCACAGGTACTTTATCCAAATGGTATTGGGATTATAACAACGGGAAAAAAGATACACTTACGCAAGGCGTAAGTAACGGCGTACTATATGCATCAGCAGGCTCTTATACACCTTCTTTGCTGGTAGAAACCTCGACTGGCTGTAAAAGCAGTGCCGTATCAAAAACTTTCACCATCGGGAGTTTTCCGGTGGCAGGGTTCACTATGCCTGCCGTATGCCTGAACGATGCCTTCGCACAGTTTAATGATACAAGTACAGTGGCAACTGCTAACAATACTACCCTCACTTATTTATGGAACTTTGGCGATGCCAATGCAACAACTGTAAATAACACTGCCACCACGGCAAGTCCAAAACATAAATACACAGCTACGGGCACATACCCCGTAACAGAAACGGTTACTTCAGCCAATAATTGTGCTACTAAAGTGGTACAACAATTTACTGTAAATGGTGCAATACCTAAAGCAGACTTTAGTGTGTTGAATGCTGTATTGTGTAGCAACAAACAGGTTATTATACAAAACAATTCTACTGTTGATATTGGGTCGGTTACCAAAACAATCACCTATTGGGATGTGGCTAATTATCCCACTACAGCAGATACGGATGTAATGCCGATAAGCCAAAAAACATACACACATCAATATCCTACCCCAACAAACAAAGCATCTTACACGATCCGGATGGTTTCTTATTCCGGGCAAAGTTGTTTGAATACAAAAGATCAAACTATTGTAATAAACGTACAGCCAAAAGCTGCGTTTACCAGCTCTGCAACAGCTATATGTGCAGGCGCAGCTATCCAGTTTACAGACAATAGCAATGGGTACTCCAGTGCTATCAAATCTTACAACTGGATATTTGGAGACGCCTATACAGGTTCAATACAAAATCCGTTGCACACCTATAAAGATTCAGGAAACTATACGGCAAAACTGGTTGTAACAAACGCAGACCTCTGCGTAAGTGATACGGCCACACAGGCTATTACCGTGTACCCATATCCTAAATTATCTATTGTAAGTGGTATTGTGGTGCTGGAAGGTGGCACGCTGCAACTAAAACCGACTTATTATGCCAATAACGGGCAGTTTGTATGGTCCCCTGCTACCTACCTGAACAGTGCAACTATTGCACAACCTTATACTACGCCTAAAGATGATATAACATATACGGTGACGCTTACGGGCGATGGCGGTTGTGCGGTGAGTGAAAGCATAAAAGTTACCGTACTTAAAACCGTTGTACCGCCAAATGCATTTTCACCCAATGGCGATGGTGTAAATGATACCTGGCATTTGCGATATCTCGAAAGTTATCCTGACTGTACGGTAGAGATCTATAACAGGTATGGACAGCAGATTTTTATGTCCAAAGGCTACGGTAAAGACTGGGACGGTACGTTTAATGGCAAACCTCTTCCGGTTGGAACATACTATTATATCATCAACCCGAAAAACGGAAGAGAACAGATAAAAGGATCTGTGACCATTTTGCGATAGCTTTTACAAAAAATCAATCGATTTGCACAGGAGTTGATTTTGCGATTATTTTGCATCATGCGAATCGCAATTGATATTACTTTCCTGAAATATGTTTACAACGAAGAAGAAAGCTATGCACTGTTCTTTTTGAAGAACCTCTTGCAACAGTTCCCTTCTCATGAGTATATTTTTCTTTCTGAAGAAAACCTAGAATTGCCCGAATATATTAAAGCTGCAGGCAGGCTATTCCTCATCAAGCCTGGTAACAGTAGTGCTATCGGCCACCTTTTATGGTACAATACAAAAGTGCCTGCCGTATTAAAGAAAGAGCAGGTGCAGTTGTTTTTTGCTTTAAATGGATTTTGTGCTGCCACTAAAGTGCCACAAATATTGCTCGTAGAATCTGTACAGGCGCTGGCAGAAGACAAAGTATTGAAAAAAGATGCTTTTCATAACGCCGATGATCTTCGTAAAAATGCAGGGAAAGCCACTCACATTATCACCGTATCTTCTTTCTGTAAACAGCAGCTTGCAGACAAATTGCAAATTGCCACTGAGAAAATAACAGTAGTACCGCAATTGCCAACAGATGCTTTTGTACCTGTGGAATGGACAACAAAAGAAAATATGAAAGTGCAGTATGCGGGCGGTTGCGAATATTTCCTGTTTACAGGCACGCTTTATTCAAACAGGCAGATCGGGAAGCTATTGCGGGCCTTTTCTGTATTTAAAAAATGGCAACACAGCAGTATGAAACTATTGCTGATGGGTGATATTCCCGATGTGCATGAAGAGGAGTTGGATAATCTTGACAACTACAAGTATAAAGATGATGTGATTACCCCCGAATTGTTATATCCCGAAACCTTTTCCAAATTGGTCGCTTCTGCATACGCGGTTATCCGTCCGTCAAAGTATGAAGATGCCGCGCTCGAGTTATTGGAAGCCATGGCTTGTGAGGTGCCTGTACTGACATCTGATATTCCTGTATTTAAAGAATATGGGGAAGAGGCGGTTTTATATGCTGAAGCACAGGATTTTCAGCAATTAGGAGACAATATGATCCGCATATACAAAGACGAGAATTTCCGCAGTCAATTGATCGCGAAAGGCTCCCAACGGCTGAAACACCTGCGGCGGCAGGCTTTTGAGCCTCTTGTATCTCAAATCATCAGCCATTCAGCATAACCTTGTATTTTTGCCGTCTAATAATTGAAAAATGACGAAATCGACTATTACCATAGACATCGCGCTGGGTGAGGATAAAATACCGGAAGATATTAGCTGGAAAGCAAGTGGAAGCACTGCTGACGAGTTTCAGCGTGCAAAAGCCATGATGCTGGCTTTTTGGGATAGTGCAGACAAAAGCGCCCTTCGTATAGACCTGTGGACAAAAGAAATGATGGTAGATGAAATGGCAGACTTCTATTACCAGGTTATGATCACAATGGCCGATACCTACAAGCGTGCAACCGGGCAGGATGAGCTGGTAAAAGACCTGAAGGACTTTGCAAAAACCTTCTACAATAAGTTTAGAGAAATACAGATGAAAGAGAATGGCTAAGATGAGAATAGGATATGAGGTATAAAGCGTAAGGCTTTTCCTCAGACTTATAGCCTTCCACCTTTTTAACACCTAAAACACAAAAAATATGAGCTTAGAACAAAAGATCATGGTTGAGCTGAAAGAGGCCATGAAAGCAAAAGATGAACCTGTTCTACGTGGACTGCGTGCAATAAAAGCTGAAATTATAAAAGCGAAAACAGAACCGGGTGCGAATGGTGCAATATCAGAAGATGGAGAATTGAAGCTGTTGCAAAAGCTGGTAAAACAACGTAAAGATTCTTTAGAAATATTCCAGCAGCAAAACCGTGCAGACCTGGCACAGAAAGAGCAGGAAGAAATAAGCGTGATCGAAAAATTTCTGCCTAAGCAACTGAGCGAAGCTGAACTGAAAGAGGCGGTAGCGGCAGTAATTGCAGAACTGGGTGCTACATCTCCTGCTGATATGGGTAAGGTGATGGGCACAGTTTCTAAGAAACTGGCAGGCCAGGCAGATGGTAAAGCCATCTCTGCTGTGGTGAAAGAGTTGTTGAAATAATAGTTTAATAGTTCCAAAAGTTTACAGGGTTCATCTGAAATGTTGAAACCTGTAAACTTCTGAAACATTGAAATGATAGCTTACTTGTTTTCAATCTCTGAATGAACCCCGTAAACTATTAAAACGTTGAAACAATTCTGCCTATGATTATAGATATAGCCTGTGTAGTGATCCTCCTCTATGCCATTTTTAAAGGATTTACAAAAGGGCTTGTAGTCGCCGTCTTTTCCTTCCTGGCAGTCTTTATTGGCCTTGCAGCCGCATTAAAATTGTCTGCTGTTGTTGCCGGCTGGCTGGAGCAAAGCACACACGTATCTGGTAAGTGGCTCCCTTTCCTTTCCTTTTTGATCGTTATGATCGGAGTTGCGTTGCTTATTCGCTGGTGCGCCAAACTTATAGAAGCTGCCATGTCTGTAGCTATGATGGGCTGGATAAACAGGCTTGGCGGTATCCTCTTTTATCTCCTGCTTTATGGCATTGTATTTAGCGTAATACTTTTCTTTGTCGTAAAAATGGGTGTAATAAAACAAGAAACACTTACAGATTCTGTATGCTATCCTGTTTTGCAGCCGTTAGGTCCGTGGGTGATAGATGGATTTGGTAAAGTCATACCCATTTTCAAAGATATGTTTGCTGAGCTGGAAGCTTTTTTTGGGAAAATTGCGACATCAAAATCATAGACATCCTGACACAAACACAATAGAAATGGTGGTTTTGGACGTTTCCTATCAATCTTTCTATATTAGTAAGCATTTATTAACGTAAAACAAGTACTTTAGTAATTAAGTTTTGCAGTAATTCGCGGCACTAAATAAATTGAATTTGGGTTTTTTCGGCTGAATTCTGTTTATTTGTACGCATCCATACGGCTGTTAGCCAATAGAAAGTTTTAAGTGATGAGTTACGAGATCAAACAATACGATAAATTCAGATACGTAGAAGAGGGCGAAGGTGAACCGCTTGTATTATTACATGGGCTTTTCGGCGCATTGAGTAATTTTAGCGACCTGGTGGAACATTTTCGGACTCAGTATAAAGTCATTGTACCCCTGTTGCCGTTATTCGACCTCGACATTTTCCACACTACCGTTGGTGGCTTGGAGAAGTATGTACATAAATTCATAGAAGCCAAAGGCTATACGGACATTCACCTGTTGGGCAACTCCCTGGGCGGCCACGTAGCATTGGTACATATCCTGAAACATCCTGAAAGGATCAAATCATTAATCCTTACCGGAAGTTCGGGCCTGTTTGAGAACGGTATGGGAGATAGTTATCCTAAACGCGGGGACTATGAGTACATCCGTAAAAAAACGGAGCTTACCTTTTTTGATCCTAAAATGGCTACCAAAGAACTGGTAGATGAAGTGTTTGAGATCACAAACAACAGGTTGAAAGTGATCAAAATCATTGCACTTGCTAAAAGTGCAATCCGCAACAACCTTGGTGAAGAAATAAGCCAGATCAAACAGCCTACATTGCTGATCTGGGGTAATAATGATACAATTACACCACCGTTTGTTGCTAAAGAATTCAATAAGCTAATTCCAAATAGTGAATTATATTTTATTGATCAGTGCGGTCACGCTCCTATGATGGAAGTGCCAGGCGAGTTCAATAAAATATTGGAATCTTTTTTGACGAACTTGAACCAGCGCGCTGCAACAGTAGCTTAATTTTTGTTGTCTAGATTAGAAACGTGTAATGGAATGTTAGCCGCCCAGTTAATAGTAAACAATTATCCTTCTGTCACCATGAGTGATAAGGTCTCTGTTGTCTTACAGCTAATGGACGATTACGATATTCTGCACCTGCCTGTTGTTAATGATGAAAAGTTTGTAGGACTCGTTGGTAAAGATGATCTGCTGGATGCAGATGAGTCTGCCACAATCGCCATACTGGAACAGCAATGGATCAGGACATCCATCCGTTTAAATGACCACTTTCTTACCGCACTTAAATTAGCTGTCACACAAAATATTTCTGTAGTTCCTGTACTCAACGATGAACATGAATTGCAAGGCGTGATCACCCAGGCAGAATTACTCGCAGCGTGTAACAAGTTTACAGGTGCAGAAGAGCCGGGAGGGTTGATTGTATTGGAAATGGAAAAGCGTAATTTTTCTTTTGGCGAGATAAGCAGGCTCGTGGAAACAAACGACGCCTATATTACCCAATTGAACACAAGCGTTAATCCCGCTAATGGAATGCTACAGGCAACAGTAAAAGTAAACAAATACGAGATCTCAGATATTCTAGCCACCTTCCAGCGTTATGAATATAACGTGCAATACTACTTTGGTGAGGAATCTTACGAAAACGAACTCAAAGAAAACTACGATCTGCTGATGACTTATTTGAAAATGTAAGTTGTCTTTTAAATAGTTTAAATAAAAAACCCGCAATAGCTATTGCGGGTTTTTTGTTTAATATAAAAGTGCTGTTCGACATGTTAGCGAAGCGAAAACTTCTTAGTGAAACCTTTGTGTCTTGGTGTCTCCGCGGCAACAAAAAATCCCGCGACAAAAGCCACGGGATTGCGTTAGGGATTAGAGTTGATATATCTACAACAACTGAGTACTAAAAATCAAATTCACCAATCAGTACACCACCTTTCGCATCCTTCTTCATTTGTAAGGTGATGATCTGTCTTTTTTCGTTAGCAGTACCATAACGCGTGAATACCTCTGCCATTACAGTTGTAGGCCCTGCTATTTTTAACTGACGATCACCATAATAATTGATCTCTACTTTATACTTTCCTTTCATCGCCTTACGCAATAAAAACTGCTCAGGGCCAAAGCCGCGCGTGAAATCAGTAGATATTCTGCCGCCCATTACAGTTGACTTGTAGCTGTAGTAACACTTCTCATCGTTCGGGTCAGTCACCCACAGATCAATATCCGTATCATTCATATTCCAGTTCAGTACCACGCGTATATCAACCGGCATTGCCTGTATTATTTTTTTAGGAATGCGGGTAATGTTTAGCCTATCGCCATATAAAGCAATCAGCCTGTTTATTTCCGGCAATATTGTTTCCTCAATGCCGTAATACATATTGCTGATATTCTCTGCGTAATTGTTAGTAATAGCCACGTATAAAGTATCCAACGCCTGTTGATATTTACCGGCATCTTCGAGCGCAAGCGCATAGTCACGATAGCTTTGCGGATCCATTGGCCGCCATTCCAATACTTTTCTGAAAGCGAAAGCTGCTGGTTCAAATTCCTTTATCTCCTTTAGCTTATAACCAAGCAGTTTGTATAATTCATAATTCTCTGCATCCAACTCTGCAATATTGGACAGTATGCGTAGTGCGATTTCTTTCTCACCCTTACCAAAGAAATAATTGGCAACAGTGAAATAGAAGACCGGAATATCTTTGTATTTATCTCGTATGGATAAATACTTTTCATATTGTTTCGCCGGAACTTCCTTCCTGATTGCATTCAGATAATTACTATCACCCGCTTGTGCTTTTATGGTGAATGAACCGATTGGCGTTTCATCCTCATCTTCTCCTTTCATTTCTGCATCGGCAGCAATTGCTGGCGGTGTAAATCTTGTAGATTGTGTTTTCTTTGCTTTCGAAAACCCGGTTATAACCACTTCATCTAACCTCAACTCAGATGCTACCGGTGCTGCATTCATCGTTGCGGCTGCATCCGTTCTGCGTAGATTAGGGTGGGGTGCTGGAGTAGTTGTTCGCGAGCGACTAGCATTGCCTGCAACATTTCTTTGTAATGAAGCTATAGAATCTGCCTGTACTTTTTTCCGTACCTGGTATTGTATATCCATATTCCACCATTTCAGCAACTCATTAAAGAAGTGTTCTGCATTGTTCAGAGACGTATTTACACGGTTCTGCCTTTGCTCGCTGCGTTGCTTGATCAGGCGATCATATTCGTCTCTCAATTCTACTGGTGGCTCTATCTCATACTGTACATAATCAGCCACATTTTCCAGTACCATTAATGAAGTGTTTCTTGTTATGATGCCATATCGTTTTCCCAGTTGCTCTATTGTCGATTTATTCGCATCATATTGAATATCCAACTCTCCAATTTTTTGTTGCGCCCATATTTTGGATAAATCAACTTTGTCGGTTTGTTGTTTATCAAAATTGAGGGATACACGCTGCTCAGAAATAACCTTATTACCATAGCCAAACAGTAAAACAATTTCCTGTTTAGGCTCATAAGAAAAACCTGTAACAGCAACGCTGCCGGATACAGGAGTTGGCAAGGCGGGGAAAGTTTCCTCTATGTTATTATTCGCCTTTACTCCCAGGAATTGCAATGATTGGTAAAGCAATAATTTTTTAGCTGCTGCTATTTCAGTATTAATAAGATTGATAAAAGTGCCGCCACTTTTTTGTGTTATAAAATGCAACGAAGGGTAATCAGCTTTTGCAGATGAGTTGATCGCATGTACCGGTGCATTTGCAAATGAGATGTCAGCCTTGTTATAAGTAGAATGCCCATCGCTGAATAATAAGTATTCATCTGCAGGCCATTTCTTCAAGTCTAAAACACCCAATTGGGTACCGCCATCATATACCACATTTTGCAATGCAGCTTTCAGCTCACTGGTTACTCCATTTGTAATCACATATTCTTTGCTGGCAAGAATAGTATTGCTGAATGTTACCAGCGTTACTTTCACATTATTCACTTTTTTCAGGTATTCTTCCAGTAAACGGATTTCTTTTTTTGTATCACGATAAATACCGCTTAGTGAGGCATCCCATAAAACAGTGATTGTACTTGGCAAAACCTTTTCTCTTGATATATCTTTCACAAAAGCATTCGCGAGGAATACATAATGATTACCCACATGCTGCATCAATACCTCCGTCTTATCATATTGCTTTGGAATTTGAATTGCAACAGGCTTATCCGCTACATAGTTTTTGAAAGTTTGCGATGCGGTGTAGTTGTTTTCCCATTCTTTAAAAGAAAGTTCATTGTCAAGGTTTTCTTCAAAAACAGGTTTCACCGTGTTTTGCAAAACAGAAATGTTGATGTCAAACAATTCAATGGGCCTTTCAAATGCAAATGGTAACCGGTACACTAAAGACGTATTGCCTGTAAGGCGAAGTGTTTCATCGTACGCAATAGTAACTGTTCTCGTACTGTTTGGGTTGATAGGGTAAATGCGCGTACGAAAACTATTGCCGTCTATCTTTTCCAGCAAACCCGGATCAACTTGCCTTCTTTCTATTGCTTCAAACACTTGTGTAGCTTTTGCTTTCTCCACCGGAACAGCCTCTCGCATTTTACCATTTATATCTAATGCATACCTGGATACTGTGATACCATCAGCTAAAGGAAATGTAAGTTCACCTTCCAATATTTTTGACGTCGTGTTTTTAAAAGTCATTGTCCATGTAGTTGTAGCCACGGCTCCTGTTATTCTTACATCTACAGCTAATTTTTGCAGATACACCTTACCAGATGATTGTCCGTCGGTTTTTATTTCTGGCATCTGAGCCTTTGCTTTTGGCATACTGCATGCACTTATTATAACCATAACATATAGTACGGACATGAATCGTTTCATAAAACACGTTTTCTTATGGATGCAGTTATTAGAAAAAATGCATAAACGTGTTTAAAAAAATTGTGATACAAGCATATTGGCTAAAGAAAGTATATGGTGGCAAACTGTTATTTTTATATTATCCCTGCGTTATGAAACAAGCGTATAGCGGATACTTCCGTATTTCTGAGTGGGAAAACTGAGAATGTTGAGAGCAGGAACATATTAAACACTAGCTTTGTAAAAAGCGGTAATATTATTACAGCATGAAAGTCGCTATTTACAGCCGGGGATTAGACGCAGAGCAACACGGACACTTACTTACACTGGTGCATGAGCTGCAGCGCCACAATATTTCTATTTACTTGCATGAAGCTATTGTTGCATATTATGAAGATGTGCTGGCAATAGCGCCGGAAACAATCATTTTCAAAACAGAAAAAGACCTTGACGATACTGTTGAGTGCTTGATCAGTCTTGGTGGAGACGGCACCATATTGGATTCTGTAGCCCTCATCAGGGATAAGGAAGTACCCATTCTCGGCATCAACTTCGGCAGGCTGGGCTTCCTGGCCAGTATAGGTAAGGAAGAATTAAGCAGCGCGGTTGATGCGTTGATCAACGGTACCTATGTGATTGATAAACGTAGCCTCATTCACCTGGATGCAAATGTGCCGATGTTTAACGACGCACCGTTTGCACTGAATGAATTTGCGATCCATAAACGGGATACCTCGCCGATGATCAAGATCCACACCTACCTGAATGGGGAATTTTTAAATACCTATTGGGCCGACGGATTGATCGTGTCTACGCCCACAGGCTCTACCGGGTATAACCTAAGCTGTAACGGCCCGATCGTATTCCCGGAGTCTGGTAGTTTCCTCATTACGCCCGTTGCGCCGCACAACCTGAATGTTCGCCCGATCATAGTACCGGATACAAACATTATTTCTTTTGAGGTGGAAGGACGGGCCGAGCAATTTATTTGTACAATGGATGCCAGGAAGCAAATAGTAGGAAAAGATGTGCAGTTAGCCGTAAAAAAGGAACTTTTTGGTGTAAATCTTGTCAGGTTGAACGAAAATAGCTTCCTTTCGACGCTTCGTACCAAGCTGACCTGGGGGCTTGATAAAAGAAATTAATTATTTCAAATAAGAAAACGGCAGGGTTTTTCGTTATAACAACATTCGTTATTTTAGCATACAATATGTTTAAGAGAATAATTCTACTCGCAACGATCTTTGGCTCAATGTATTCAGCCAAGGCCCAATATATGGATAGCTATGTGCAGGAGGGAGAATTTGGAATAGGGATAGGAGCAGCCCATTATTTTGGTGACCTGAATACGCGTGCCGCTATTAACCGCCCGAAATTTTCCGGCGGCATCTTTTTCCGTAAGCAATTGAACAACTACCTTGGCCTTAAACTGGCGGCAAACTACGCTGCATTAGGTTATTCGGATGTTTATAGTAAAAATGAAACGCAGAAAAGAAGGAACCTGAGTTTTAATACCAATATCTGGGAAGCCTCTTTGAGTGCAGACTTTAATTTCTTCAAATTTTACCCGGGAGTAGAAGGCTATAGCTGGACACCGTATGTGTCTCTTGGCCTGGGCGTATTTTCCTATGATCCGTATGCATACCTGAACGGGCAGAAATATATGCTCCGTCCGCTAGGAACAGAAGGACAAGGAAGCTCGCTATATCCAGACAGGAAAACCTATGGCTCTATGGCAATGTGTTTTCCGTTGGCAGTAGGTGTAAAATATGCACTGAATGAAAGTGTAAACCTGTTTGGTGAGATCGGCTATCGCTTTACCACTACAGATTATATAGACGACGTTAGCGGTACTTATGCGCCTGACGCATTTCCTCCGTTACCGGACGGAAGCCCTTCCGTAGCATACTTGCTGCAGGATAGAAGTTACGAAACCGGAACACCAATAGGGATAAAAGGAAGACAAAGAGGAAATAGTTCTCAAAAAGATAGTTACGTAATATTCCAGGTAGGTGTTTCTTTTAATCTTTCGTCCTACCGTTGTCCTAAGCCATAAGTAAGGATTCAATCATACTAAAATATTCGGCCCGGCATATTTGCCGGGCTTTTTTTATCGTACCAACTGAATCCAGCCTTTCATCAATGGCAGACCATTATTTGGCTCTATTACATAATAGTAAGTGCCGATCGGCAACGGCTTATTGTGCAAAGTGCCATCCCATTCCACATCATAACCATTTGAAGAAAACACCGTTTGCCCATTGCGGTCATAAATACTAACCCGTGCTTTCACGATAGAATTAAGCAATGGCACCCGCCAGGTATCATTAATACCATCGCCATTTGGTGAAAATGAATTCGGGATATGTAACCCATCTTTTACAAACACATTTACCTGATCGCTGGCGAAGCAACCTTCTTTAGATGTTACGGTTAACAGGTAAGTATAATCAGAAGGTACTGTCGCATAAGGATTGGCTATATCAGCATTGCTTAAATACAATGATGGGGTCCATTTAAAGATGTCATTCTGCGGCCCTGGCGCAGCCGTTAATTTCGCAGAGCCGCCACGTTGGATATAGACATCCGGACCGGCATCTGCAACCGGCATTTTTTTCGCGCCTACAAATATGGAATCATGAAAGACGCAGCCACTTAGCGATACTGCTACTTTGTACATATTGGCAACAGCCGGCACATTTATCTGGTATTCAGTGCTGCCATTACTCCATTGATATGTAGCACCGGGATAGTATGCGTTTAACAGGATCCGCTCATACGAACAAAGTGAAGTATCCCTGCCAAGGTCTACGATCGGCAATGTTTTTATAGATAAGGACATTGTATCCGCAGCATAACAGCCGGCAGGTGTGGTAACCTGTACCCAGTATTTGCCTGCATTCTTTATAATCAATTGTTGGCCTTGACTGCCGTCACTCCATAGTATAGTATTTCCAAGGCTATGGCTGTCCAGCACCAGGCTGTCGCGGTTACAAATGGTTGTATCGTTTCCAAGATGAATAACAGGATCGCCTTTAGCCACATAGAAGGTGTCCAGGTTAAAACAATTGCTGGCAAACTCATGTATTGCTGTATATGTGCCAGGCTTGGTTACAAAGATGTCTTTTGTCTGCTGGCCCGTGCTCCAGGTGTACTTGTTGCTGGTAGTATCGTTTACCTGTGCGCTTAGTTTAGCGGCAAATGCAGAGCAAAGGGGTACATTGTAAGTATTGCTATAAGCAATGCTGTCCTTTATGATGATAGTAATGCTGTCGGAAAAATCGTTCGTGCAGTTAGACGTTGATGCAAAGATGTTTACCGTCTCATCCCCTTCACGGATGTTGTCTGCTACAGGGAAAAGATCTATTGTCTTTAGTGTGTCGCCGGTTGCAAACTGAACAATCTGGGGAGCGCTATTATAATCTATACCATAAGTGGCCGTACCTTTATACACAAGTTTAACAGTAGAGGGAGAGTACGAGGCATCCTTAGCTCTTGATAACCGTAACTGCGTACCACTGCAACCTTCCACCATTAAGCGCTTATTGGCTGCTGAATCAAACAGGCCACTTTGAGTGCTCAGTTGTACAACCTGCGATTTAAAGCTATTTGCAGCAATGAACACCCCACTATCATAGTTGTCGTCCAGCACATCGGCAATGGCCAGTTTTATATGGTATGTAGCACAAGGCGTTACTTTGGCTTTGGCAGTTAGTGTAACAGTCATACCATTATATATTATATATAGGCTGGTGCTGTTGTTCACATAATACTGCGTGAATGGTGAGCCAGGGCCTGCTTCCTGGCATTTGGACAACAAATTCCCATTAGAAGTCGTGCCATCATTGATCGTATTAATAGATACCGGTAGGTTGGAACCTGGTATTAGGGCAATATTTGTTGCTTTGGCGTATCCCGGCCCGGAAATAAGAAAGGCAAAAATATCGTTGTAATTGCCACAATTATACATCGGGTATTCTTCGGACGCAAATACATAACTAACTGAAATTGAGTCACCCTGGGGAATAAAGTCAAACTCAAGTGAGCAGGCATCCCTTGTAATCAGGTTTGAGTCTCCGCTATAGTTTTTTAAATCTTCGTCGCCGGGTAAGCCTAGTTTATTGATCGCATTCAGCGATGCAGGTCCTGCAATGCCGTTACCGCCGGGCTGGGCAACAACATAACCCGTAGTAAGTGCAATGCCCGAATCCAATAATAGCAGGGTATTCGTGTTTTTGAAAATGCCTGCGGAGTATGTTCCACCTTTATATTTTGCGTTGGATATGGTAATTCCTGCACCTGCAATTTTTCTGACAAGGCTGTCCGCATTGGTCGTAGCAGTCAATGAAATCTGGCCATAAGATTGCTTAGTTGCCAAAACAAGGCAAAAGCATAGGAAAATGGACCATCTACGACAGAAAGGCATCTGTTAGCGGTTAATTTATTTGGATTACAATTCAAGACAATGATAGCACATTAATATTATTCCCGTCAATGAAAAAAACACTAAACAGCTTAAAAGTTTACTAAACCGCCGATGTGTAGTAATTTAGCCGCCTCATTTTATTACATTTGTCTGCCGCACAACGCCCGATTATGCAAGGATTGAAGGAAAAGATAGATATGCAGAGCCTGCCCCGCCATATTGCTATTATTATGGATGGAAATGGCAGATGGGCCAAAGAAAAAGGCCAGGACAGGTTATACGGCCATTTTCATGGTGTGGAAAGCGTGCGCAATATTGTAGAGGGCTGTGCAGAGCTGGGCATTGAATACCTTACCTTATACGCGTTTAGTACAGAAAACTGGGATCGCCCGGAGTATGAAGTATCGGGATTGATGGAACTGCTGGTCGATACGATCAGGAAAGAAGTACCTGTATTAAATAAAAATAATATTAAGCTACACGTTATCGGAGATACGGGCATGTTACCTGAAAATGCCCGCAAAGCACTAGGTGAAGCACTCGACGAAACTGCCCAGAATACAGGCCTTAACCTGATAATGGCATTGAGCTACAGTAGCCGTTGGGAGCTGGTAAATGCTGTAAAACTGATAGCCGAAGACGTAAAAACCGGAAAAATCGATCCTTCTTACATAAACCAGGATACATTGCAAAAGTACCTCACCACCAGTCAGTTTCCCGATCCGGAGCTGATGATTCGTACCAGTGGCGAGTATCGTATTAGCAACTTCCTGTTGTACCAATTAGCATATGCAGAACTATATTTTACCAACACCCGTTGGCCTGATTTCAGGAAAAAGAACCTTTATGAAGCTATTATTGATTTCCAGGGCCGTGAACGCCGTTTTGGCAAAACAAGCGACCAACTGAAACAGGAGGCAGCCGCTTTACATTAATATAAAAAATTTTAAACGGCTGATTTAACAAACACTTTTAATTATTCCCGTTAATTTGCCGCCACTTATCCCAAAACCAACTGTTGAATAGAGACATATGCTCATTCAGCCCGGTTTTCAAACAAACAGCAATTTTGGATGCAGAACTTGTATAAATCGTTATTCCTGACAATCGTAATCTGCGTTAGCAGTCATTTTGCCTTTGCACAGGTACCAGTTAATCCTTCAACCGACACTTCGAAGAAAATTACTACTATTGATGCCGATCTGATCAATATTTTTAATGAGAAGGTTCCAAAAAAGTATAAAGTAGCATCTATTAAAGTTGTTGGTAACAATTACTTTGATGAGCCATTGTTGTTATCCCTTTCCGGCCTGGCTGTCGGCGATGAGGTTACAATACCCGGTGGTGATGCTTTTGCAAGAGTGATCAATAAGCTTTGGTCCCAAAATTATTTTAGTGATGTAAAAGTGTATATCACTAAACTGGAAGGAAAAAATATCTGGGTAGAAATAAGTGTGACAGAGCGTCCGCGTTTGTCTAAATTCTTCTTCAAAGGAGCGAAAAAAGGCGAACAGGATGATCTAAAATCAAAAACAGGACTGGTTGTAGGCCGTGTGATCACTGAAAATATGAAAGTGACTGCGGTAGACGCCATCAAGCGTTTCTTCTTTGAGAAAGGTTATAGAAGCGTTACTGTTGATATTGAAGAATCCAAAGATCCGTCATCTGAAAATTACCTTTTCCTCACATTTGACATTACAAAAGGAAACAAGGTTAGAATTAATGATATTGCATTCTCAGGCAACACAATGGATGAGTCTGTGCTGAAACGCCAGTTGAAAGGAACAAAAGAAATGACCCGCCTCACACTATTCCCATCCAGGGACCGTGATTCATCTTTCAATCCTAAAGTATATACTTTCGAACAATACTTGCATGATAAAGGATACCTTACTTATTCTAAAACTAAAAAGGTATTAGATCCTTACGTACGTCTTAAGCTTTTCACAAGCGCTAAGTTTAATGACAAAAAATTTGAAGAAGATAAGCAGTCCGTTATTGAATATTATAACTCTAAAGGTTACAGGGATGCTACCATCGTAGGTACTCCGGCTATTAGTTATAACCAGAGAGGGAATATGAATATCTCTATCAAAGTAAATGAGGGGCACAAATATTACTTTGGTACCATTTCATGGAGAGGTAATACAAAATATTCTGATTCTGTATTGACAGCAATTCTTGGCATCAAGAAGGGCGATGTCTATAACGCAGAATTATTGAACAAAAAATTAGGTAAGGGTGGAGCGCCGGAAGGTGGGGACATCAGTGGCCTTTATATGGATGATGGTTACCTGTTCTTCCGTACAGACCCTGTTGAGACTGCAGTATATGGTGATACGATCGATTATGAGATCCGTGTAATGGAAGGGCCTCAGGCTACCTATAAAAATATTAAGATCACAGGTAACGAAAAGACCAAAGAATATGTAATCCGTCGTGAGTTAAGAACAATGCCGGGTGACAAGTTCAGCCGTTCTGATGTGATCCGTTCTCAACGTGAGATCGCGAATCTTGGTTATTTTAACCAGGAGAAGATCACACCTAACATAGTTCCGAACCCGGAAGATGGTACGGTAGACATCACATGGAGCGTAGAAGAAAAATCCAGTGATCAGTTAGAGCTGAGTGCCGGCTTCGGTGGTGGTATCGGTTTGACGGGTACATTGGGTGTATCTTTCAATAACTTCTCTATTAAAAATATCTTCAGTAAAAAGGCATGGGATCCATTACCAACAGGTGATGGACAAAAGCTGAGCCTTCGTGTGCAAAGTAACGGACGAGCATACCGCTCTTATAATATATCATTTACGGAGCCGTGGTTAGGTGGTAAACACAGAAATGCGTTTACAGTAAGCTTCTTTGATACGAAGTATGCCAACGCGTATGACCCGACAACGGGCACTTATACAAAACAAGCAGGTGATACTTCTTACTTCAGAACTACTGGTGCATCAGTTGGTTTAGCAAAACAGTTGAAATGGCCGGATGACTATTTCTCCTTGGGCTTTACCTTAAGCTATGCGCGCTACAAGTTGAAAAACTATGCGATAGATCAGAACCTGCGTCTTGCAGATGGTACGATCTGGAGGAATGGTTATTCCAATAACCTGAACCTTAAGATAGCGTTGCAACGTTCATCTGTGGATCAGCCAATCTTCCCACGTAGTGGTTCTAACTTCCTGGCAAGTGTACAGGTAACACCACCGTACTCGCTGATCAACTCTAACTTCTTCAAGAACAACGAAAATCCATACACATGGATTGAATATCATAAATGGCGTTTCACTGGTGAATGGTATGTACCTATCGGCAGACCACATGGTGAGGACAGGAACAAACAGTTCGTGTTGAAAGCATCTGCTAAATATGGTTTCATAGGCCGCTATGACAGCAGGTTGCAGATCTCTCCGTTTGAACGTTTCCAGGTGGGTGACGCAGGTTTAAGTAATACTTACGCATTGCTGGGTTATGATATCATTTCCCACAGAGGTTATCCTGTATACCAGTCATCTAATGTAAATGTGAACCCTGATCAGCAGGGTGCATCAGAATACTTCACTATCTTTAACAAGTACACAATGGAGCTGCGCTACCCGCTTAGCCTGAATCCAAGCAGTACTATATATGGTCTCACCTTCTTCGAGGCTGCAAACGGATGGTATTCATTTAAAGATTACAATCCATTCCAGTTGCGTCGTTCTGTTGGTGTAGGTATGCGTTTCTTCCTGCCGATGTTTGGTCTGCTTGGCTTTGACTATGGCATAGGATTGGATCGTCTGGGACCAGATGGCAAATTCAGCATGAAAAATGCTGGCCGCTTTACCTTTATGTTAGGCTTTGAGCCGGAATAGCAGGTATAAAACCTATTAAATCGCCTATAAAATATTTGCAGTATGAAAAGGATTTTTGTTATTGCATTATTAACAATTGCCGGGGTAATTGGAGTTAATTCTCATGCTTCCGCACAGCGTTATGCTATTATAGATACAAAATATATCCTGGACAGGATCCCGGAGTATAAAGACGCCGAGAAAAAGTTACAGCAGGCTAGTGATACATGGCAGAAAGAGATTGATACAAAGCAAGCTGAAATGGACAGAATGTATAAAGAGTATGATGCAGAGAAAGTAATGCTAAGCAGTGAGTTACAAAAAAAGAGAGAAGACGAGCTATATAATAAAGAAAAGGACATCCGGGATTTACAGAAAAAAAGGTTCGGTTATGACGGGGATCTTTTCAAAGAAAGACAGAAGTTAATTAAGCCGCTGCAAGACAAGGTTTACAATGCGGTACAGAAATTAGCGGTAGCCCGTGGGTATGATTTTATACTCGATAAAAGTGAAGGAATTACCGTTATATTTGCTGACCCTAAACTGGACAAGAGCGACGATATCTTAAGAGATTTAGGTGTAAAGAGTTAATTAGACCCGTTCATAAATTTTAATAAACAAATCTAAATTCGAACAACCCGTCAGTAAAAGTTAGATGGTTGTTGAGTGTAAAACTTAAAACAAGAACAAAAATGAAAAAGGTTGTCTTTTCAATGTTGGCTGTTGTGGGACTTTTACTGGGTGCTACTACATCTAAAGCGCAAACTGCGCCTAAAGTTGGTTTTTTTGACATCGAGATCATGATGCAGGCTTTACCTGAATACAGAAAGGTAGATAGCCTGATCCAAATATATCAGCGTGACTCTCTGGGTGCTGAATATGATGTATTGAATTCTGAATTCAAACGTCTTGACAGCACTTATAAAATAGACTCTGCAGCTAACAAGTCAAAAGCTATTCTGGACTATAGCAAAGAACAACGTCAGCGCGTAGGTATGCAGATCGTTTATTGGCAGCAAATAGCACAACAGAAAGTAGATCAGAAAATGGCTATTTTGGCGCAACCTTTATATGAAAGAGTAGCGACTGCTTACAAAAAAGTATTAGACGCTAACAAATACTTAGTTGTGTTGAAGCCAGGTGCTATTGAATTCCTGGGTTCTGGTAACAGTGTTGATAACATCTTTGTAAAAGTGGCAAAAGAAATGAAGATCACTTTGCCTGCTGAATTAGGTGGTGGCCAACCAGACGCAGAAGATGCGCCTAAGAAGCCAGCTCCGGGTGCTGGTGGTGCAAGACCAACAACGCCTAAAAAATAGTAAATACCATTCGGTAGATATATTGAATAAGAACCATCCTTTTTACAGGATGGTTCTTATTTTTGGTACATGCAACAACCTATTGGTGTATTCGATTCCGGCTATGGCGGCCTCACTGTTTTGAAAGAGATAGTAAAAAAGCTGCCAGGTTATGACTATATCTATTTAGGCGACAATGCAAGGGCGCCATACGGAACCAGGTCTTTTGAAACAGTTTATCACTACACACTGCAGTGTGTAGAATGGTTTTTTGAGCAAGGCTGCCCACTGGTGGTACTTGCATGCAATACAGCCTCTGCAAAAGCACTTAGAAGTATTCAGCAACGCGATTTAGAGCGCATTGCGCCCGGTAAAAGGGTGTTGGGAGTAATAAGACCCACAACGGAAGTGATCGGAAATTATACCGCTACAAATAAAGTAGGGATATTAGCTACCAAAGGCACCGTTAATTCTCAATCTTACCTGATAGAAATAAATAAATTCTTCCCGGAAGTAGCGGTGGCACAGGAAGCCTGCCCTATGTGGGTTCCGCTTATTGAAAATAATGAGCATAATAAAGCGGGAGCCGACTTTTTTATAAAGCAAAATGTACAGCATTTATTGGAACAGTTGCCGGGAATGGATACTATACTTCTTGCATGCACTCATTATCCCTTGATAAAAGATAAAATTCAACAATACACCCCGGAGGGCACAAAGATCATTGTTCAAGGGGAAATAGTAGCAGAAAGCCTTTTTGATTACCTGTTGCGTCATCCTGAAATAGAATCAAACATTAGCAGAAGTGGAATGAAAGCATTTTACACCACAGATGATGCAGATGACTTTAATGAGCATGCTTCTGTATTTTATGGGGAACGTGTCGAAGCAAAACACCTGGAACTATAAATAATTAAAAATGCCTTTGTAATTACAAAGGCATTTTTAATTATTTCGAAAACGATGTTACGTCAGGGTAAAGTAATTTTCAACTGATGTAACTCATCTTGTGTTATAAATGGTTGCTGACCATGCGTTATTTTTTTTACAACCAGGTCTCCAGCCAGTTTAGCATCTGCTTCTGAAAAGAATGCATGATTACCGGGAACAGCAGGAATAACAGGTTGTTTAATAAATAATTTGTGATCTACATACACTTCATATCCCCAACCGGTACCAGTACTATCCTTCATTGTTTTCATTACCACAGGTAACCGGTCTTTACCGTTATCCTTCCCCTTTGCTTTACAGGAAAACAAACTGATGCTTACGACTATAATGCTACACAGGGTTACAAAGAAACGTAATGATCCTCTACTAGTCATTTGCATTATATGTTTGTGTAGGGATAAACTCATCGAAATTATCAAAATCAAGAGAGCCTGATTTACCCGTACCAACAAAACCTCTGCCTTTTACTGCAAAACCTACAGCACCGGTTCTGCCACTTCTTTCATAGGATGTCCTTCTTGTCCATGAGTCGGACGCGAAATCATAACACCATGTTTTAGAAGTAATGCTACCATTGTTGTCGCCTGTTGATAAATAAGCTTTAGTGCCAATTACAAATGCAACACCGTACTGACGTTGAATGTCCGTATAATCATCGTCGATAGTTGAATTAGCATCAACGTTGGTAATTTTGCGTAACTCAGTCCATGGCTGGTTTGTATTTGATGGATCAAACACAAAGAAGTCATTAACCGGGGAACCGTTGTTATAACCCGTAACGATATATGCTTTGTTGTTGTAAACAAATGAAACTGCACCAGCACGTTTAGCACCACCCAGGCTGATAATAGAAGTCCATTTATCAGCAACAGGATCGTACTGCCACATATCCTTTAAGTAGTTATTATCAAAACCAGTGGTAATGTATCCAAGTGAACCGATACCGAATCCTGTAGCATCAATACGTGCTGTACCTCCAAAATCTGCCTTTCTAGTCCATTTACCAGTTGCCGGGTTATATTCCCAAAAGTCTTTCAGCATATTTACACCATCAGACCCAGTACCTACATATCCTTTGCTACCGATGTTGAAGCCAACTGCGGAATTGCGGGCAGTGCCAGGAAAATCAGCGATCTGAGTCCAGTAATCAGTTTGATCTGTCAATACATACTTATAAAAATTATATTGGCTGGCATAAGTATTACGATTGTAGCCAGTACCAACATAAGCAGTATCATTGACTACAAAGGATACTGCACGGGATCTTACAATACCATCAAACTCTGATCTTATTACCCAGTTACCTTCCTGGTCGTCAGGAGTACCGGAGTCTTTGTGGCAGGAAACTGCCAACATGCTAAGGGCTAAAGAACCTGCAGCAAATAGAATATGCTTCATCCGACTCATATAAATTTTCTGATTTTGCGCTGAAATTATCTGAACACAATGGCCTAAAATCGTTAAAATGGATTTGTAGGCACTATTTTAAGATAAATGACTTGTTTTTATCTACCAGTTGCGTATTCGATCTTTTGATTTTTAGCAGGAAGAACGAATGGCAAACACTGATGGATTAAGAGTTTTTATGCACTACATCTAACAAATTATTGCGGAAACCAATGCTGACAGGTATATCCGTTTGACCGATAACCACACGATTTTTACAGATCATGTTGATCTTGCTCACAGATACGATATAAGAGCGATGCACCCGTATAAACTCATCTGCTTGGAACTTTGTTTCAAAAGACTTCAGGTTCTGTAGAGTAAATATTGGCTTCGGATTATCTTTCAGATAGATCTTGGAATAATCTTTCAAACCTTCGATATACAGGATGTCATCAAGTTCAATGCGCACAATCTTGTATTCTGTTTTAATGAAAATGAATTTTCGGGCGGTAGAAGTATTTACCTCTTTCTTGACATTTTTTGTCGACGTAATATATTCCTGGGCCTTTCCTACGGCGTTCAAAAACCGGTTGAATGGTATGGGTTTCACCAGGTAATCTATTGCGTCCAGGTTATAGCTCTCCACTGCATATTCCTGGTATGCTGTAGTGAAGATAACTGCAGGCTTTCGCTTCAGGCTGGAGAAGAAATCTATGCCTGAAATATCCGGCATTTTAATATCAAGAAAAAGAAGATCGATCTCTTCATTTTCCAACTGCTGTAGTGCTGCGAGCGCATTCGTGTATTTTCCCACAAGTTGCGTCGCCGGAACTTTACTAATAAAGTCTTCCAGTATTTCAACAGCCAGCGGTTCATCATCAATAACAATGCAATTAATCATGTGCGATATTTTTTAAAGCGAGTATTAAAGTTGTAGTGTATGTATTGTCTGAAGTAGCTATGTCAAGCGTATAACTATCAGGATAAAGCAGGTTCAGGCGCTTTCGAACATTTTCCAGGCCAAGTCCTCCTACTTCATCTTTTGCTCTTTTGATTAGCTTGTTAGAAACCTCCATTTTCAATGTATCATCTGTGCAAGTAATAGATATATTGATATAACAGTTTTCGGCATAGCTGATGCCATGCTTAAATGCATTCTCAATGAAAGGGATCAGTAGCATTGGTTCTATGATCAAACCTTTGGTGTTGCCGCTCACGTTAAACCGGACATCTATGTTACCGGCGAGACGTAGTTTTTTTAAGTCAATATAATTTTGCAGATATTCTAACTCTTTATCCAGCAGTACATTGTTGGTATTAGAATCGTAGATCATATATCGCATCATCTGCGATAACTGTAATATGGCCGTTTCTGTTTCATCCGCCTTCTTGTGCGCAAGCGAATAAATACTGTTTAAAGAATTGAAGAGAAAATGCGGGTTAACCTGGGACTTTAAAAATCCCAGCTCTGCATTCAATTTCTCTTTTTCCAGTATCTCCTTTTCCCGTTCTGTCTTAAACCATTGTAATGCAATCTTTATAAAACCTCCTGCAAGTAATATGAACAAGGCAGAAATGAATGATTTACGCAGTGTCATAAAAAAGATAAAGGCTGGAAGACTTAATATTTTCCTATCCCACTCCTTTATTCTGCGGGACATGAAGAATGCATCTCGCGGCGCAAAGCTATCCCGGCGCATAGTGCTGTCGTTGGGCGGCACCTGCAAATGCTGTTTCATCGCTATCTGCCGCAGCGGCATAATTACCGGCCGGTGAGATGTGGTAGTCTTCGCTATCTTTTCAAACGTCGTGTATTCTACAATGTGCTGTTCTGTAGCAATCACAGCAATAGAAACCAGGATGAAGCTGAGGTAGATCAGTATTTTGTTCTTCACAAAATACCTGGGGATCAACACGTTCATATGAAAGTAAAACAGTGCAATAAGAAATGCATTGTTAATACACTCTTTCAAATAAAAGTTAGGATCAAGAACCCTTACATTATACAGGAATAGTGGAAATAAGAAAACAATAAGCCATAAAGCTGCTTGTAATATTATTCGCCAGGTTTTGGAAATATGCATATCGGCTGCGATACTTATCGGGTAAAATTAATAGCACGTAATAAACAGCAAAACAACTTTATAAATGTATTAACGTCCTGAAAAGCGTGTAAGTGCTGCTTTTTGATCTGTTTTAATCGATGAGTGAATGTTATTTGCCGCTTAATGAATTACTGTTTTAACAAATTATAACAAATAGTGTTCGGCGGCCTAAAAAATCACTTATCCATACATTCTCTTATCTAATCGACCATTAATGGTTGTTTATATATACTAACAATTCACTAACGAAGCGCCTGCTTAACATTGCTGACTTTTTTAATGCGGCCTACATCGCGCATAAAAGTTTACATGAAAAGAAACCTTTATTATCTATTCGCTTTTATTGTTTGCATTGCAACAGCCTGTACAAAAGCTGATGTGAACTTCGGCTCACAGTTCCTCGACAATGGAAACACACAAATTGTAAAAGTAGATACCATACAACCTGTACTCACTACTGTCTACGTTGACTCATTTACAACTTCCGGTACCGGTGTCGCATTAATAGGTGGTTATACAGATCCATACTTTGGTGTAGTATCCAGTAAATCATATTTTGAATTTTCTCCTCCAACTGTAGAGACTGCGCCTACCGTAAAGGCTGTATTTGATTCTCTTACTATCGTATTGAAATACAATAAGACCTTTTATGGCGATACAACCCAGCCATATAGCCTGAATGTTTACCAGTTAGCCAATAATATATTGCCAAAGGGAGTAAGCACCACTTTGTTTAACAAAGACACTATTCCTGCATTACCGGGCGTAATTGGCCAGGGCACATATAAAGTAATGCCGAACACGATTATTGATACGATCTCTATTCGCTTGCCAGATGCAATGGCTGCTACATTTTTACAAATGCTGCAGACTAAAGATGATCGCATTTCTGCGACAGACAAATTCATTGACTATTTTAAAGGAGTATGTATAGCACCGGGCAATAGCAATAGCTGTATTATGGGCTTTAAAGACAGTATTACTATGCGACTCTATTATAAAGAACCGGCTGCAGTAACTACACAACAGGTGTTTAAGTTTAGCATGGTGAACAATACCCATCAGTTCAATAATATTTCTATTGACCGTACGGGAACTGTTTTGGGAAATCTGAATTTTGGCTCTCTTACTAAAAAAGAAATTCCATCTACATCTACTAATAATATTGCCTATGGCCAATATATAACGGGAGCAATGCCTAAGATTAGTTTCCCTACTTTAAGATCATTGTTACAGGCAAATAATTACAAAGGGATACTACAGGCAAGATTGATGGTAGTTCCGTTGAAAAATACTTACACAGGTCTTTATACATTGCCACCGCAATTAAGGTTATCTGTAACGGATATTAATAATCAACTGGGTAGTGATCTGGCGGCATCTGTAAACGGACAAACTGTTACACAGACCGGTAATCTGGTGATAGATGAGATGTCTGGGCAGAACACCTCTTACCAGTATGATGTTACTTCTTATCTGCAACAGCAGATCTCAGCAAGCCCTACCAGTCAAAACGGCTTACTATTAGTGCCACCGTCTCCAAGCCATACAACAAAGTTTGACAGGATACTGGTGGGCAGTGCCATAAACCCAAATAGTAGAATACAGCTGATAATCTATTACCTGGCTGTACAATAAATTCAAATGAGAAAAATCACGACCATATTAATCATTGCGTTATTTTCTAAAGTTCCTGCCTGGTCTCAAAATAACACCTCTGCCTATTCTATTATTGGCATAGGTGATATTGAAAACAGTTATTTCGACAGGTCCTATGGTATGGGCAACTCCGGTGTAAGTTTGTTTTCAGGTAAAGCAATGTATCATGCAAACCCTGCCTCTTACAGCAGGTTGGATGATCATTTCTTCGCTGTAGAAATGGCAGGGCGGTATAAAGGTGTTACTTACAATTCAGACCAGATAAGCAGTACTGGTAACTCCAGTGACTTCCAGATAGAAAAACTGGCTATGGCAATCAAGATAAAGCCCTGGTGGGGCATTAGCTTTGGTATATTACCATTTAGCAGCAGCAATTATTCTTTTCATGCGCCTAAAGATGTACAAGGTAGTAATGCAAGTATAAACGGATACTATACAGGAACTGGTGGGGTACACAAATTTTATCTTGCCAATGCATTCACACCGTTTAAAAATTTCTCAGTAGGTGTTGAAAGCGCATTTCTTTCCGGTTCCCTGTCACAGACAGAAAACCTGCCAACAGATAACGTAATAGGATCGGCGATTACAACACAGCGCGATATTTACCTAAGTAAAATGTATTACAAGTTTGGTGCGCTATACAATACACGTATTTCTAAAAAATGGTCAGTATCTGCCGGTGCAACTTTTTCTAACAAGACAACAATGAATGCAGATTATTCGTTAACAGTAACGGATGGTTCGCAGACGATTGTAAGTGATGAAAAATATAAGACAGGCTATTTTACATTGCCGATAATGTACACAGGCGGCATTTCCGCTACATACAACGATAAGTGGACTTTCGCCACAGATTTTACGCAACAGCAATGGACTGATATAGGATATAAAGGATTGACCTATCAGTTAGTAAACAGCAATCGTATCTCTGCCGGAGTTGAATATTCTAAAAAGCTGTATTACCAGGGCCTGAAGTTTGAAAAATATTATGTACAGGCCGGTGGCTTTTATGGAGGTTCTTACCTGCAGATGTATAACACGCAACTGAAGACGTACGGGGCTACAGTTGGTCTTGGCCTTAACTCCAGGAGATCTGCCCTGTCTTACCAGTTTAACCTGGAAGTTGGACAGTTTGGAACGACACAAAAAAACCTTTTGCAGCAGAACTATGTACAAGTCGGTGTAATGCTTAGTTACAGGGATTTCTGGTTCACCAAGGTTAAAAAATATGATTAAGCCTTTGGCTTTCAACTTGTTGGGTAGTAATGCCCAATTATAGATTAATAAGGGAACGAGGGGGTATTCTTACCCCCTCAATTTTTTAAAATTAAGGCCAATATTGTTTTGCAGCAACCATATTTTTACTACCTTTGCCGTCCTTTCACCGGGTGCCAGTGATGGTGACTGTTACCTGTTTGTTGAAATATCATTTTTGGGTTAGTTTAAAAACATTTTTATGAAACGTACATTTCAACCACACAGACGTCGTCGTAAGACGGTACACGGTTTCCGCAAACGTATGGAAACAGCTAACGGCCGCAAAGTATTGGCTAGCCGTCGCAAGAAAGGTCGTAAGAAACTGACTGTTTCTGACGAAAGAAAATTGAAATAATACCGGAATCTTTATCGGTAAACAATATAAGGCCTCATCTTTGCGATGGGGCTTTTTTATTAATATCTAAACTATTTCATCCATCGCAGCTAAAAACACATATAATAAACAGGAGAAACTGAAAAGCAGAAATCAGATCGATACACTTTTCAGTAAAGGAAAATCCTTCCTGGCATTTCCTGTAAAAGTGATTTATACGCCAGGAGAAAATGTAGACGCAACGCTTATAAAAGCAGGGGTGAGCGCAAGTAAGCGTAACTTTAAAAGAGCTGTACATCGTAACCGGATAAAACGATTGCTGCGAGAGGCATACCGGGTAAACAAACATCCTTTGCATGCTTACTTGGAGAAAGAGAAAAAGCAATTGATCATTTTCTTTTTATATATAGATAAAGTACTACCCACACTGGAGGTACTGAATAAAAAAATGCCGGGCATTATTCAACGGATTATAAAAGAGTTAGATGAAGCCGCTGCTTAAAATATTAGCCTATCCGTTTATACTGCTGATAAAATTTTACCAGTACGTAATATCTCCTGCACTCGGGCCTAAATGCAGGTTCACACCTACCTGTTCGCAATATGCAGTAGAAGCACTGAAAAAACACGGAGTGCTGAAAGGAACAGTATTAGCGGCAAAACGAATTTCAAAATGTCATCCCGGCGGGGGAAGTGGTTATGACCCGGTGCCGTAGAAAATGTACGATGCTAGATGTGTGATGTGATATTGCTGCCAATCGTAGTAACTTTTAAAGCTAAAGCATTTGTATATAGGAATGTCAAATGGAGAATTCAATATTAATGCTCAAGAATTTTTCTTTCTATTCGGTAGCCTTTTATTGACGTCCGCTTTAGCGGATGGAATAGGAATGAAAAATGGCTAAACTGTGTAAACAATTCAGCCATTTAACAATGTATCAATTATAACACTAATTCAATGCAGCTACAGATTTCTCTGTAGGTATTTTACTCTCTTCTTTTATCGCTGACCAGCCACCGACAACATTACGAATGTTGTGAATGCCCTGACGTTTCAGCAAGGAACTTGCAATCACACTACGGTAGCCGCCTGCACAATGAACATATACATTGTCTTCATCATTGATCGCAGACATACTCGCCGGATCTATCAATGAAGTTAATGGTACATTTACAGCATCTTTTACATGGCCATCCGCAAACTCTGCTTCTTTGCGCACATCCATTACTACGATATTATCATCAAAAGGAAGATCCATTGCCAGTTCATCTGCTTCAATGTCAATGATCATGTCAATCTCTTCGCCGGATTTTTGCCATGCCTCAAAACCGCCTTCCAGGTAACCGGCAAAGTTTTGAAATCCAACGCGTGCCAGGCGAATGATAGATTCCTTCTCTTTGCCTTGCTCTGTTACAAGTAATAATGTTTTATCAAACGGTAACAAACTACCCGCCCACTCTGCAAAGCGTCCCTCAAGACCAATGCTGATAGAGCCAGGTACAAAGCCCATTGTAAAAGTATCTGCACGTCTTGTATCCAATACCACTATGTTGTCTTCATTCTTCAATGCTTTAAATGCGTCTACAGAATGTGCTGTTAAGCCTTTGGATAAGATATTATCCAATGCTTCATAACCCTCTTTATTAATGCGTGCATTGATCGGGAAATATTGTGGAGGTGCTGTCAACCCTTCTGTAACAGCTTTGATAAATTCTTCCCTTGATTGCGGTTGCAATGCGTAGTTGCTGTTCTTTTCATCACCAATGGTACTGTGGGTTTCCGGGCCAAGGTTTTTGCCACAGCTACTGCCAGCGCCGTGTGCCGGGTATATGATCACGCTATCTGCCAGCGGTATGATCTTCTTTTGAAGACTGTCGTACAACATACCAGCCAGGTCATCCATTGTCAATTCTTCACCCTTCTGTGCCAGGTCTGGCCTGCCCACATCCCCAACGAATAATGTATCGCCAGTAAAGATGGCGTGGTCGTTGCCATTCTCATCCTTCAGCAAGTAACAGGTACTCTCCATCGTATGCCCCGGAGTATGTAAAACTTCTATGGATAATTTGCCAAGCTTAAATGTTTCACGGTCTTTTGCTATATGTGCAGTAAAACCTACTTCAGCATTAGGGCCATAAATGATCTGGGCATTTGTTGCCTGTGCAAGGTCTACATGCCCGCTAACGAAGTCAGCATGGAAATGCGTTTCAAATATATATTTGATTGTTGCTTTGCGCTTCGTTGCCAACTGCAGGTACTCTTCAATGTCCCTCAGCGGATCTATAATAGCTGCTTCTCCCTCGCTTTCAATATAATATGCCGCTTCGCTCAAACATCCTGTATAAAGCTGTTCTATATACATAACAAATCTTTTCGCAAAGATACGACTTAGCGAACGGCTGTATGCCTTTTTTGCCGAAATGGATGATAGTGAATTTGTTAGAGAAAAGCTAAGGAATTAGCCAACTAATTGCTCTACAAAATTATTTACCTCCTGTACGCGGGAATAATTGATAGCATAATAGATGAACTTTCCATCACGTTCGGTAATTACAATGCCGGCGCGTCTGAGTATTGCCAGATGCTGGGATGCCACGGATTGCTCCAAACGAAGCTTTACATAGATTTCGGTCACCGTCATACGTTTGTTCTCATCGATCAGCTTAACCATCTGCTGTCTCAGCTTATGGTTAAGTGCGCGTAAAATCAGAGCCGCCTTTTTCAGGTGGATGAAATCGATCTTTACGCCGGTTTTCGTATTAGGATCATTAATCATAACAGTTTGCAGGGTAGTCATTGGGATTATAAAATTGGGGTTGATAATAAAATATAATTATCTATGTAAAGATATTATAAATAAATTGTTATGTAGGCCGTTTTACCCCCCTGTAACCCTTAATTTAAATGATATTTAAGCCTTTGGAGCCGGGCTGAAAAATTCCTTAAGATAAAATGGTTCGCTGTAGGCAATATCCGCAAAATGCCGCACTGTATAAGCGTTAGCGGCAAGAATAACCATGTCCTTAGCGCTATGTTGTAATGTGATAAAGACAGCATTTTCATGTGTAAATGCGGAAGGCGCTTTTTGAACACCACTACCACAAAAGATCACCTTATGTTGTTGCAATATAGTGCTGAAAGAAGTGCTGTCCAGGATCATTGCTACAGGCGATACAACTTCCAAAAGGTCCTTATTATATACAGCAGTAAATACTTCCATTCTACGGGCATCGATCATTGGGCAAATGAGTGTAGATGCATTCAAAGTCTCATCTTTTCCTGTAAAATAATGTATGGCAGAGGAGGCGATTACCTGTAATGTATTCACAAGTATGAGTGGCTTATTTAAAGCATAACATAATCCCTTGGCTGTGGACATACCAACCCGTAACCCCGTATAGCTACCAGGCCCTGCGGAAACGGCTATTGCATCAATATCTTTTAATGCAATGCCTGCTATACGTACCAGCTCGTTGATGGCAGACTGTATGAATGACGCATGATTCTTTTGGTCAGGGCTGTGCAGTTCATGCAATACCAGGTTGTCTTTACTAAGACATACGCTTGCATGTTCGGTTGCGGTATCTATGTTTAACAAAAGAGCCATGATCGTTTTCAATTATTTAGTTATTGCAAAAATGGGTCAGGTATTGCGCTGCAAACTTACTTCCTTTATTAATGCATCTGCTACTACATAGCGTTCATCTGTTTTGCTTAAAACAAGTAGCAGGTCATAGATATTTTGTAGACCGATCCTGGATGCCCACTCAAACGGACCAAATGGGTAATTGGTTCCCAGCTTCATCGCAGTATCTATATCTTCTTTTGAGCTAACATTGTCGCCGAGTGCGAAATATGCCTCGTTAATGATCATTGCAATGGTTCTTGCAGATGCGAAACCTGGCACATCCGGCGCAATGGCATATTGCCATTGCAATGCATCCATTACTTCCTGTAGCTTCTGCTCTCCAAAGTAAGCGGTTACGGCAATTTCTTTCACCGGCTTACTAAGAAACCCATTCCAGCCATTTAGCCTGATGTAATTATACGGAAGCTCCTGGCAGGTATGCAACATGCTGTTTACAATAACGGGAACGTTTGTTATGCCTGTTGGCTGATCAATATCGTACAGCAGATCAATAAGTATATCTGCTTCAGACAATAACCATTCCTGTAAGTCTGTTGTAAAACGTACAGGTATCATATTGCTTTCCAACCATTCTTTTTGTTGAAACGCATTTGCTCTGACCAATATTTGCATACGCCTTGGTTTGATTTACAAAAATAGGTTGGAAGGTTGAAGGAAATGGTGCAACTTGCTGTTACGCAAATAAAAAATTCTATGCCAAAGCAAATAGTAAAAACAGAAAAAGCCCCTGCACCTATAGGTCCTTATAACCAGGCTGTAAAAGCCGGCGATCTTTTATTTGTTAGCGGGCAGGTCGCTTTTGACCCTGCAACGAATGAACTGATCCAGGGCAGTATTAAAGAGGAAGCTCACCAGGTAATGAAAAACCTGCAAGCTATTCTTAGCGAAGCAAAGATCTCCTTTGACCACGTAGTGAAAACAACCATTTTCTTAAGCGATATGGGACTATTCAGCGAAGTAAACGAGGTGTATGGCTCCTACTTTACAGGAGACTATCCTGCACGGGAAACAGTAGCTGTAAAAACATTGCCAAGAAATGTGAACGTAGAGATAAGCGTGATTGCGACGATGACATTGTAAACCGTGAGTCGTGAATCGATAATCGTGAAGTAAGACGCTTTGCATTCACGATTATCGATTCACGATTGATTACAACGCCTTATGCTTCGTTGGATCAAACTCCCATTTCCATCTCTTGTGTGTCCACAGGTAAGATGATGGAATCTCCTTTACAGAATCTTCTACTTTCTTTACAAGGATCTTTGTTAATTCCCCTTCTGCATATTCCCGTGGAGTAGTGGTGATCAGTTCCAGCTTAGCTGTATAATAGCCACGTTTATATGGGTAAAAATGGGCGTATATAACAGCAGTATTGTTCTTAATGGCGCCACGTTCCGGCCCACGTACAAACGGAGCCATTTTGCCAAAGAATGGTAGCCAATAAGCATTATCTACGTGACCCGCGTTTTGATCTGCTACCAGTATCAAAGCATACTCATCTTTTATATACTGATGAAAATTTGTTCTGAAAGCTGTTGCCGGAACAAGTATAGTACCGAAGCGCGAGCGCAATTTGTAAACAAGCTTGTCAAACACTTTATTTTTAACCGGCATATACACCACAATAAATGGGAACAAGCTGGTATGCCCAACTGCACTATTGGCAAATTCCCAATTGAAATAATGCCCGGTTACTACTTGTACTTTATCAATTTTTCCCTTGAGATCATTTAACACTTCAATATTGACCTTGAAGCGTTTTTCCAGTGTCTTTTTGCTGATAGACAAAAGCTTCAGCATCTCAATAAAGTTGTCTACGAACTGGCTGTAAAACTTCCTCGCTATTTTCAATCGCTCCGCATCCGTTTTTTCCGGGAAAGCGATCTTTAAATTATTCATCACCACATCTTTTCTATACCCGATAACATAGTATAACAGGTAATAAAAAATGTCGCTTATAAAATATAATACGCGAAAGGGTAAAAGCGAAACGAGGTATAAAAGCCCGTAAACGATATAATACATTCCGTAAAGTTAAAAATTGTTCTTTCTTCACAGTTGCAGCTACACTTAAAGAAAGTGTAAACTGCCACGTCAGACTATAAAATAATGTTTTGTAATAAGTTGCTTTTTTCCAGGTGGTCTGTGTTGTAATGCAGGCCACGGCTTTCCTTGCGGAATTGCGCACCCTTTACGATCAGGTAACCAACTGTAATAATATTTCTAAGCTCGCACAATTGAGGCGATACCTTGGTAGTTTGGTATAACTCTTCCGTTTCCTTGTGCAAAAGGTCCAGCCTGCTCATTGCTCTTTCTAAACGCACATCGTTTCTTACAATACCAACATAATCACTCATTACCTGCTGCAATTCTTTTTGGCTCTGTGTTATAAGGATCATCTCGCTTGGTTCTGTTGTACCGTGCGTATTCCAGTCTGGTATATGCCCTTCAAAAGAAATAGTATTGATCTTTTGAACACTGTCAAGATATGCGCGATGTGCAAAAACCATTGCCTCCAGCAGGCTGTTACTTGCAAGGCGGTTGGCGCCATGCAGGCCAGTACTGGCACACTCACCACACGCATACAAATGCTGAATGGAAGTGTTACCCCACTCGTCGGTTTTAATGCCACCGCAACTATAATGTGCTGCAGGTGCTACTGGTATCATTTGTTGCATTACATCTATGCCGATAGATAAACACTTCTGGTAGATATTTGGAAAGTGCTGGATAAATTTTTCTTTATCCATGTGGCGGCAATCGAGATACACATGTTCGGTACCATTACGCTTCATCTCATTATCAATAGCGCGCGCCACAATATCACGTGGGGCAAGGTCTTTTCTTGCATCATAACGCTCCATAAACGCTTCGCCATCTTTATTTCGTAAGATGCCTCCGTCTCCGCGAACGGCTTCTGTTATCAGGAAAGAAGGAGATGTGCCTGGTTCATACAACGCTGTCGGGTGAAACTGGATGAACTCCATATTCTCAATTTTACCCTTTGCCCTGTACACCATAGCAACACCGTCGCCTGTTGCTATCTTAGGGTTGGTTGTTGTGCGGTATGATTGCCCACAACCTCCTGTTGCCAGTACCGTTATTTTCGAGAGTATCTTTTCAATCTGCTTATTGCGAAGGTTTAAAACATATACACCAAAGCAGGTAATGTCTAATGTAGATTTTGTAACAAGATAGCCCAGGTGATGTTGTGTAATGAGATCTACTACATAACAATGGCTCAATACTTCTATATTCTTTGCCGCGTTTAGCTGCGACAGCAGCGCGCGTTCCATCTCTTTGCCTGTTACGTCTTTGTGGTGTAATATACGATGCTCACTATGCCCGCCTTCACGCCCCAGCGCATACTCTCCAGAAGCATCTTTGTCAAACTGGGCACCGTAGTCAATGATCTCTTTAATGCGCTCCGGACCTTCCTTTACCACTATTTCCACAATTTGCTCATTACAAAGGCCATCGCCGGCAATCAATGTGTCTTCTATATGCTTTTCGAAACTATCCTTCACTTCATCCCAAACACCAGCAACACCACCCTGCGCGTATTTTGTGTTTGTCTCATCTTCCTGCGTCTTGGTAATGACCGTTATTTTTTTATCAGGAAATTCTTTTGATATTTTCAATGCGTAAGTCAAGCCAGCAATCCCCGATCCAATGACCAAAAAATCTGTTTGCATCGTTTGAGTTTTATTCAAGAATAACATTTGTTCCCGGCCGTATCAACCCTCAACTGAAAAAGTTACAGACAATACGGAAAGGAATGGTAAAGTTAATTTTCATCTGCCGTTGGCCCGTATAAATTTGGTAACGGTACATTCAGCAAACGCAAATATACGCTTAACTGGCCCCTGTGGTGAATAATGTGGTGTATGGTCCAACGGATATTTACCTTACGCGGAAATTCAAAGATGATGTGTGGGCCTTTTCTTATCGTCCACCTGTCTGACAATGCCTCATCAGAAGTGGCATGTAGTGCATTGATAGCATTGGCAAGGTTATCTTCAAACACCTGTAATATGTGGGACTGAGACTCAGGTGTGGTACGTTGCAGTGTTTCTTTGGAGAAATCAAATTCAGTAGAAAGAAGGCTTCTCACTATCCATCTCGGCAGCTCTGCAATATGCATAGCAAGCCTGCCAAGCGACATGGATTTTTCATGGGGCTTCCAACCCAGTTGAGACTCAGGTACACGGGCCAGTATTTTCCGGGTTCCGATGGCTTCCTGCTGCAAAGTCGTTATATACGTAATTGCCTGTCCCATGAAAAATAGTTTCAATGTTACATCGTTTCAGTGTTTCAAGGAACTAAATATTAAAACGCTGAAACATCCTGGTATATTGACTTCATTGCTTCAACATAAAAATGAAACCATGAAACAATGAAACTTTCAAACTATTACGGCTCTATCCATGCATCATTCTCTTTCAGCAAATTGATCAATTCATTTACTGCAATAGAGCTGTCTATATTTCTTTTTACCACTTCCTTTCCTTTATATAAAGTGATCTTTCCTACACCACTACCAACGTAACCAAAATCGGCATCAGCCATTTCTCCCGGCCCGTTTACAATGCAACCCATGATAGCGATCTTTAATCCCTTCAGGTGATTGGTAACCGCGCGTATTTTAGCCGTGGTTTCCTGCAGATCAAACAATGTTCTGCCGCAGCTAGGACAAGAGATATATTCTGTTTTGGAAATACGTGTTCTTGTTGCCTGTAAAATGGAAAATGCAGTTGCATTCAGGAATTGATGATTATTTGCGATAGAAATGTAATTCCTGCCGCTTACACTTACGTTGTTTAGCTTCTTCGGATCATTCATCAGCCAGATGCCATCACCGATGCCGTCCAGCAATAATGCACCCGCCTCTGCAGAGAACTGGATCAACTGTTCATCGGCGGTAGTAGCATGACTTTCCACACAAATGATAACCGGTGTAGTTATCTTCTGTTCCATTAAATGAATAAGTGTCCTACGCACATCCGCCATTGAATGTTTGTTTGTAGAGAAAAAACAAAACACTGCTGTCGGATCAGTTGCTGCCATTTCAAAAATGCGCTGCTCTATCGCTTTATCTATTGCATGTGTATCAATGCCAATAAAGTTGATGCGTTCGGATTTGTGTGATGCATCAAGGTATTCAACACCCTGGAACAAAGGGAAATATTTGTCCTTATCCGCAGCCTCCCGCCATGTAAGTGGATCGCAGATCACTTTCAGTGTGCCAGGTAGTGCAAATGGAACTGTTTTACCTGCAGTGTAAATAAAATCCGCTGCACCGTCGCTAATGTTCCATTTATCCGTATCTGCATTATAGTTGTAGCCAATTGCCAGAAGGCTTTCTACATGTATAGCCTCTTTCTCCATGAAGTCAGCTACAACTACCGGTACATGTTTTGCGCCGATGTTAGCTACTTCCCTGGCATCTCTTCTTTTATACTCGAATGGTGAATATGGAATGTTCGTTTCTTCTGCCAGCTCTTTTATAGAAGCATGGTGTTCCCTGTTGCCATAGCGTTTTACCAGGTCCTTACAAACAGGTATTTCAAACTCCGGATCTTCCGTCAGGCTTACACGTATTGTATCTCCAATGCCATCTTCCAGTAAAGTGCCAATGCCAATTGCAGATTTAATACGGCCATCCTCTCCATCTCCCGCCTCTGTAACACCAAGGTGTAATGGATAGCATTCGCCAAACTCATGCTGCATCTGGTGGATGAGCAATCTGTAAGCTTGTACCATTACCTGCGGATTACTGGACTTCATGCTAAGGATGATGTTGTGGTAATCTTCATTACGTGCAATGCGCAAAAACTCCATTGCACTTTCTACCATTCCAATTGGCGTATCGCCATAACGGCTCATGATACGGTCACTCAGGCTGCCGTGGTTTGTGCCTATACGCATAGCGGTTCCATGCTCTTTGCAAATGCGTACCAGCGGGGTGAACCGTTCGCGAATGCGTTCTATTTCTTCATTGTATTCTGCGTCCGTATATTCTAATACTTCAAATTTCTTTTTGTCAACATAGTTGCCCGGGTTTACGCGCACCTTCTCTACAATACGCGCTGCTATTTCTGCTGCGTTTGGTGTAAAATGGATGTCTGCGATCAGTGGCGTGTTGTATCCTCTTTTGCGCAATTCATCTTTTATATTCTGTAGATTTTCTGCTTCCTTTTTGCTAGGGGCTGTTATGCGTACCAACTCTGCCCCAGCTTCAATACACCGGATTGTCTGCTCCACAGTAGCGATTGTATCCATCGTATCTGTGGTGGTCATGGTCTGCACACGAACAGGGTGGCAATTGCCGATCAGCAGATCACCTACTTTAACCTCTCTTGTCTTAAGTCTGCCGTACCTGGTAAGTGAGTTACAATAAAGTTGCATATATACATTAACTGTGAAACAATAAGCAAAGTTGCGAATAATAGCCGACGTGGGGAAATATGGTTTGAGGGAAAGTGTAAGCTTTAAGGCATGAGGTGTAAGAAAAAAATAAGGTTTAAAATATGAGCTGCCTCACATCTTAAACCTTATTCCCGTTACCTTTTTCGGTTATTACCAATCTTTTCCGTTAGGAGAAGATTTTTTTTGTTGCTGGTTTTGCTTTTGAAGCTGTTTTTCGTTTTCGCGCAGCTTGTTTAACAACTGGTCTGCCTGCTGCTGGTTCATTTTAGAACCGTTATTGGGCTGTGGCTTAGGTTTTGTAGACTGTGGCTGCTGTTTGTTTTGATTCTGCTGCTGGCTTTGATTCTGTTTTTTCAGGTCATTCATCGCTTTTTGCAGGTTCTCTCTTGTTGCCTCATCATCTGGCTGTAAACGAAGGGATTGTTTGAATGCATCAATGGCATCATTCAGTTTCTTTTCTTTTACAAGCGTTAACCCCTTATTGTACAATGCATTTGCCCTTAATTTTTTATCGCTGGTTTCATTGGCAACTTCATCGTAGTTTTTTTCAGCTTCTGCAGTTTGATTTTGCCGCAATTGCGCATTGGCAAGATTAAATTTAGCATTGTCGTTTTTAGGGTCTTTGGTCAATGCTTTCTGGTAGTTAGAACCGGCAGCAGCATAATCTCCTTTTTTGTACAAATCATTCCCCTTCTTCAGCATTTCATTGGAAGATTGTGCATACACGGTTGTAATGCAGCCCAGACTTAGGATTATTGGTACTATATATTTCAACGCTTACGCCTTTTTACTTCAGGTATAAAAATATCTGCTATTAATAATAAAATTACGAAACCAAGGAAATATGGGAACAAGGAGCTGTACTTTTTAGCACTGGTACTGGAAATTAACTTTTTGTCCATGCTGTTTAATTCTTTCAGTACTGCATTTGCCACTTTTTCAGAATTATCCAGCCAAAAGTATTCGCCTCCTGTCTTTTTTGCAATGTCTTTTAACTCATCTTCATTGAGTTTGGAAATAACAGTCTTGCCGTTTTCATCCACCTTATAATCCTTACTGCCCGGCTCTGTGATCGGAGCGCCCTCTGTTGTTCCAACACCTATCGTGTTTACAATTACACCATCGTCATTTAGCTGTTTGATCACATCTTCGGACTTCGGATCATGATCCTCTCCATCTGTGATTAAAATAACAGCCTTATATTTTTTCTCCTTAGTATCAAGCGATGTATTGCAAAGCGCTAATGCGTCACCAATGGCTGTACCTTGTACAGGCACTGCATTAGGCGAGGCATTTGATACAAACATATTTGCAGATGCAATATCCGGTGTCAATGGCATTTGCAAAAAAGCCTGCCCTGCAAAAACAACAAGGCCTACGCGGTTATCATCAAGCCCTTCAGTTAATGTATTGATAAACTGCTTTGCCTTTTCTAACCTGGATGGCTTTATATCCTCACTCCACATACTCTTACTCACATCCAGCGCGATCATCACATCTATTCCGGCTTTTTGTTCCTTTTCCGCAGGAATAGCTTTACGCAGGTTTGCCAGCGTAAGGATGCACAATATAACTGATATGAGTAGTAATAAGAATTTGAGAAAGAATAAACGGCGGGAATAATTCCGTGTTAGCGCATCGATCAGGGGCTTGTCACCTAATAGTTTTCGTGACTTTATTTTCCAGCGTACCACCCAGGCAAACAAGAGGGCAAGCGGTATTATAATGACCAGCCCTAACAAATAGCCTGTATGTTCAAAGGATAACATGGAAGTTGCAATCTACACGGCAAAATCCAAAAAACAAATTCCGGTTTGCCTTAATATGAGGCCGACCGGAATTTGTCAATAACTATTTTTTTTCAATTATTTTTTACCCAAAAGGAAGCCCTGGTCTTTCAAAATACCATCCAGCACAGCCTTTCTTACTTCAGTCATATTCGTGTTGTGCGGCCCTTCCACATTCAGCACAAAGAAATAAGGGTGATTGTTTTCTTCCAGCCAGCCAACCAGCCAGCCAATTGCATTACCGTTTTCCCTGAAGCCCCAGCCACTTTTATACGCCAGTTTGTAGTTTGCATTACTTTCCTGCTCCATCAATTTCTTTACAATATCCATACAGTGTTTTTTCTGAAACGGAAGTTGTTCGAAGTATAATCTTTTCACCAAACCCAACTGCTCATCAGCAGTGATCTTTAGAGAATTGTCCAGCCAGAAAGTATCTATACGGGAAGTGATCTTTTGTGTACCATAATGCAATGTATCCAGCCAGCGCTGCATGGTGTCTTTACCAATACGTCTTGCTACCTCCTGGAAATATGGCATTGCAGATGCCTTAAATGCTTCGCCCATTGTAAGGTCTTTGTTCCAGGACGCGGCTGTGTCTCCGGAAGGATAAAAGCGGGTTACACCATCCCACTTGATCTCCATTTTATCATCTACGATCTTCCCTGTTTGTAAACCAACCAATGCATTTACAATTTTGAAAGTAGATGCAGGCAGATAAGAAGAATCTTTGAAGCGCGAAAGATTGTAAATAGTGAAATGCCCCTGGCCATTATCAAACAGGCCAAAGCTGCCCGTTACATTATTCTGATCAAAATATTTCTTGAGACCACTTTCTACAGTAACGTTGTTCGGAGAACAACCTGCGATTAATAAAGCCATGAATGCTACGAATAACAGGGACTTAGCCATTGATTACAATAATTTGCGGCAAAGCTACATAAAAGACAGAATTTGAGATTTGAGATTTAAAATTTGAAGAAGGGTAGCCTATAAGTCAGAGTGGGCCACTTTCAATAGGCATACTTATAGTAAAATAAATATCCTGAAAAAGTGGCCCACTCTGTTCCTATATCTCAAATCTGAAATTTTAAATCTCAAATTATTTTACGGCATCAATACTGTATCTATTACATGTATTACGCCATTCTTTTGATATACATCCTTAATTGTGACCCTGGCCATGTTGCCTTTTGTATCTGTAACTATCAGGTTGTTACCCTTCATCCAGAATTTTAATGATCCGCCCTGTACTGTTGTTGCGGTATAAGTGCCATTGTTCTTTTTAATCCATTCCATTAGCGTTTTGCTGTCTATTTTTCCTGCAACTACGTGATACGTTAGTACAGACGTCAATGTTGCTTTGTTTTCTGGTTTCAACAATGTTTCTACTGTACCCTTTGGTAGTTTATTAAATGCCTCATTGGTAGGTGCAAAAACAGTAAAGGGACCATCGCCCTGCAATGTCTCTACAAGACCGGCAGCTTTTACTGCAGCAACCAGTGTTGTATGGTCTTTAGAGTTAACGGCATTTTCAATAATGTTTTTACTCGGATACATAGCTGCACCGCCAACCATTACTGTTTTTTCCTGTGCAAACGCTTTGCCTGTAAATACGGAAGCTGCAATGATTGCGATAGCAAACGCTTTAGTGATAACCTGTTTCATAGATAAATTATTATGTGATGAATGAATCGTTTCCATCACATACGGGAAGAAAGTAAGCCTGGTTTTGTAACGGCTAATTTTTTATTGCAACGTTATGTGCAGTCCATTTATGAATAGCTTTAATAAGCTGCTCCGGAGTAAAAGGCTTGGAAAGAAAATCCTTCATGCCGGATTTAAGACATCTCTCTTCATCATGCTTCATTGCATTAGCCGTAATCGCAATAATGACAGGTGGCTTCAATGCTTGTTGTTGACAATGATCCAGTATCTCAATTGTTGCGGCAACGCCATCTTTATATGGCATTTGTATATCCATTAAAACACAGTCGTAATGGTATTTTTTTACCATGTTTACAGCCTGCTCCCCATCATGCGCAACGTCGCATACATAGCCATGTTGCTTCAGCATTTTAGTAGTGATCAGTTGGTTGATCATATTGTCCTCGGCTAGCAGAATCGTGATGGGCTTGTGCGGCAAAAGATTCATGAGAGAGCTGTTCACCGGTGAGCCGGCAGGCACATTGCCTGGTTTTACTATACGGGCTGGCAGTATAAACGAGAATACTGAACCCTGGCCTACCTGGCTTGCTGCATGAATGGTACCACCCATCAGCTCAACCAGTTTTTTAGAGATAGCAAGACCTAGCCCGGTTCCTGAATGCCTGCGTGTAATAGACTCATCTACCTGGGAAAAAGGAATAAATAATTTATTGAGGCTCTCCGGTTTTATGCCAATGCCGGTATCTTTTATCTGGAACTGTATAGTTTGTATATTTCTATGTAATGTTGCTTTTACCTGTAGTTCTACATAGCCTTTATCTGTAAATTTGATCGCATTGCCCAGCATGTTTATCAGCAATTGTTTTAACCTGCTTTCATCAAGCATTATATGGTCTACAATCCCTTCTTCAATATGATAATAAAACTGGATATTTTTTTGCAAAGCCTTGAGCCTTGGTTGTAACAGGTCAAACACTTCTTTCACACACTTGCGTATGCTGGTTTCCGTTTCCAGGATCACCAATTTGTCGGCCTCTATTTTTGCAATATCCAATAGGTCATTAATGATCTCTAATAGTAAAGTGTTACTTACTTGCAAGGTCTGTAGCAGTTCCTGCTGATCTTGTGTAAGCTCAGTATATTTCAGCACCTCTACTGTACCAATAATACCATTAAGTGGTGTACGTATCTCATGGCTCATGGTTGCGAGAAATTTGGATTTAGCCTGCGTGGCTATTTCTGCCTCTTGTTTTGCATGCAACAGTGCTTTGTGCGATTCCTCAAACGCTTTATTGGCTGTGAGTAACCGTTCCCTTTCCAGTTGATACGTACGTTTGTAATAAATAAGGATTACAGAAAGTATTACTGATACAAAAAAAGTAGAAATAACAAAATCCGCTTTACGGGACATCTCATCCGGATAGTTCGTTACTACATTAGGGTAAATGAATTCTATAACGATAAGCAATATAATAAGGCTGATAATAAAACAGCTAAAGACAGTGGACTGGCGGGAGGTGAGCGCCAATATACCTGTGCCTAATACGAAAACAAAAAATAATGGAGTGATACCTGTAATGCCTCCGTTCCACAACCAACTAGCAAGAAGAAAAAATGCCCCAGTGGCAAGAAAGGTGACCTGGTAGGTAAGCGAAAAGTTATTAGATAAAGCTGTTCTAAGCAGAAACGCGTATATACATACACAAATTGACAGCGAAGCATTTAGCCAGAAAGGAAGATGTAAGATGGTATTTTCTATCAGTCCGGCTATGCAGGTAATGCATAGTGCTGTACATGCAATAATGTACACCCTGTTTTCTAAGGATATGTTTTCATTGTGAAGTTGAAGGATTTTGTACAGCTTTCGCATCAATAAACAGTCGTTTGCCTTGGTAGGATAAAGATAAAGTCGTGTTGAGAATAAGTCAATTAAAAAAAGCTGACAATTATTTACAGTTGCAACATATTAAATTTTGCCCATTACATATAGTGCAGATAATGTAGGGCTTGGACTGCCGCCTTCTTTTTCCAGGGTGATGGCGAACGCCTGGGCATGCGGAATGTTTTTCATTTTGCACAAGCCATTGCAGTTGCCCATCATCCCTGCATCTACGGGTTTTCCATCTACGATCGCCCACAATTGATATTGTTTACCGGTTTCCGGTGTTGGCAGTTTTGCAGCAAGGAGATAAACGTCTTTCGTTTGTGTGTTCCAGTACACGGTAGCAGTATTACCTTCTTTACCCGGAACGCCCGGCATTTTTATTACCGCCATTACAGGGTTTTGCATCAGTAGCAGGCTGGAATCCATTTCACGAAGCTTTGTCTGGTACAGGTCTGTGTTTGCCTGCAGGCTGTTTCGCTCTGTTACCAGGGCCTGGTAATCTGAAGCTGTTTTCTGGTAGCGACCATAATAATAAATATTCATCCAAATACTTCCTGCCAGTAAAATGATAGCTGCTGCGGCTACCCACTTCCAGCTACGGGAAGTTTGCGGCTGTATAGGAATGACTGGCGTAGCAGTGATTTCTTCATTGATCGGAACAACAGGTGCTTCCGCTTCAAACTCGGATGAAAGCCTATCGAAGAGTTTTTCTCTAACACCTGCTAACGGAGACACAGCATTATCCATCGCCTGTTTTTCAAGCGATAGTTCAAAATCGAGAATAGCTTGGTTCACTTCGGGATATTCAAGCCGCAGTTGCTCTATTTCAGCAATTTCTTCTGCGTTTGCTAAACCCAAAACATAGCTTTCCACTATCCCGCTTTGTATGTATGCCTGTATATCCACTGCTACGGTTTAATTAACGACCTCAATTGCACCAAAGCTGTACGCAGCCTGGTTTTAATGGTGCCAAGAGGTATATTTAACATTTTTGATATTTCATCCTGGGTATAACCCTCAAAATAAGACAGCTCAACAAGGATCTTGTATTCGTCTTTTAACAAGTGCACTACTTTGCGAAGGCCGATTTTATCAATGTTAGGCTGTGTGACTCCCGACTCATATACGGATTCTGTCAATTCAAGGTTTTGCTGGTTGTGCTGGTAATCCTTATTTCTCAGCCGGTCTATGCTGGTGTTCCTTGCAATGTTGAGCATCCATGTAAACAGTCGCCCCTTTGCATCATCATATTTTTCTATCTGACGCCAGATCTTTACAAAAACCTCCTGCAGCACATCTGTTGCCTCTTCCTGGTTAGGGAGAATGCCGGAAATAACACTATTGAGTGCGCCGGCATAATTATCATATAAATACGCAAAAGCCGACTGGTGACGAGCTTTTAAGGCTACCACCAGGTCGGCTTCTGAATATTTTTTTTGATCAGGCACTACGGTAAGATAGTGCATTTATATGACTATCCTACCAGTTTCTGGTAATCTTCAGCAGACATCAGGCTGTCAAGATCTGCCGGGTTTGCTACTTTTATTTTTACCATCCAGCCCTCACCATAAGAGTCGCTGTTTACCAGTTCTGGTTGTCCTTCCAAAGCAGGGTTTACTTCGAGAATAGTTCCTGCTACAGGCAAGAAAAGATCACTTACAGTTTTTACCGCTTCTACAGTTCCAAAGATCTGATCGGCTGCCAATGTACTACCAATGGTATTGATATCTACATATACGATATCGCCTAACTCGCTTTGTGCAAAAGCTGTAATACCGATAAGGGCAGTATCGCCATCAGTAAGTTTAATCCACTCGTGTTCTTTCGTGTACTTAAGTTCTGCAGGAAAATTCATAATCAAAGATTTTGAGGTACAAATATTGAATAAAAACCCGAATGTTTCAATGAGAAATGCTAAAACATTTATTTGGCTTATGTAATATAACAGCACAAACGGTTGTCTTAACCGGCCCTGGTTTATTTTTGTACTTCTAACCCGGAACAGATATGCACATTAAAAAACGATACCTCATATTATTTACTGTCATAGCCATAGCACTGGTTTATCTTTTCATAAAACTGAATGGCAAATGGAGTGAAGAAAAGCAAACAACCCAGTTCAACCTCAGCCTGCAACAGTTACGGGGCGTTACTAAACTGGTTGTATGGGAGCAGGACTTTATGCTGAATGATATAGAGACGATAGAGAAAAAATACAAATTCTGGTTCGATTCCAAAGAGTCTGTATCCACCACTGTACGCGGGAAAATGGGGTTTCATATAGACCTGTCAGATAGCATACACACCAGGATATTTCATCAGAAAGACACAGTCTACGTAGACGCACCTTTGCAGATCACGTATGTAAGCTTTGACATGTCTACGCTGGAGCAGGTAAAAGACAGATCACTGGACCCTACTATTAATATAGACAAAGAACAGATCATTAAACAACTGGATCAAAAGGCGCTTGAGCAATACCTGCCTACCATTATTGCAGAGCTGCGGCGTAAAGAATTGACGGAACAGGAGAGACAACTCTCCAAACTGGTCAACAAGCCGGTGAAAATATCCATTACAAAAATGCCGGGTATAGCGGATTGGAAAAGATAGAAATTGTCTGATGGTTGTATTGTTTAATTGTTGGGAGACACTTGGTGAAATCAGCGATCCAACAATTTAACCATCAGACAATTCAGCAATTCTATTAGTTCAACATCTTTATCGAAACTATCCTCGCTTCCTTAAGCGGCCGGTCTCTTTTATCGCGCGGTAGCTTGGCAATAATATCTATGACTTCTATACCCTTTACCACCTCCCCAAATACAGTATAGTTCTGATCGAGGAAAGGCGTGCCGCCGATTGTTTTATATACGGTGCGTTGCGCTTCTGTGTAAGCAAAAGACGGATTGTTTGGCCTTATCCTGTTACATTCAATAGCGTTGAGTGAAGAGTCTGTGTACACCTTGCCTTGTACCAGGTAAAACTGGCAATTGCTACTTGCCTTTGCCGGGTTATTATCCCTTGCTGCAGCCAAAGCCCCTTTTTTATGAATGTAGTAGGGCTTGAACTCCGCCGGTACACGGCTTTTGTGCGTGCCTTCTCCCTCGCCAACATTTGCGGAGCTATCTGCATACTTGCTGGTCGGGTCGCCCCCTTGTATCATAAACCCATCGATAATGCGGTGAAATAACAAGCTGTCGTAAAATTTGCTTTGTACCAGTGACACAAAATTGTCCCGGTGTAAAGGCGTGGAGTCATATAGCTTTACGACAATTGTTCCATAATTGGTTTTTATTTCAGCCTTTCTTTTAGCGGATAGCCTGGATTGCTGGTTTTTAGCCGTGCCCGAGCAAGCGTAAAAAGCCACAGCCAGTAATAGCAGGGATAAGAGTTGTACTTTATTTCTCATAAGTGAATTTTAAAATCCATGTTGCTCAAAATAGAATAAAACATGGTCTTTCAAAAAATTTTCCTGCTCCGGCAGCGGCATGTCAGGCAAAGCTTTTAGCTGCTTAAAATGAGGCCATCCGTCCTGGTCCTTTCCTTCCAGTTCATAGTATCCGCTTGGCAGCAAAATAGAGCATACGGCTACGTGCATCAGATCTTGCTTCTGTTCTTTGGTTACCTTTTGTGTTACCAGCCCCGTCTCCTGGATACCTATGAGGAAGAGAATGGCGTCAAGATCAGGCTTCTTGCCAAATCTTTCCACCAGGCGAAACTCAAGGTCCCACCATCTCTGTTGTAAGTCGTCGTTAATAATCATAATGCTGCAAAGCTACTGGGAATATCGGACAGAAGACAATTTAGCCATTAAACAATATAACACTTGAACTTATTCCGGGTAGTTTTTACATCGTACATCTGACATCGTACATATTGTTATCTTTGGCGCAAATTTCTATTTGTATGTTACAAGTGACAGTTTTACGCCAGGAAACAGAAAAGGTAAAAGAACGCCTGGCAGTAAAGCTTTTTAAGCAGCCGGAACTGGTAGACAGGATAGTAGCCCTGGATGATGAGCGAAAAAAACTGCAGGCATCGTTTGACGAAACGCAGTCAAAAGTGAATAGTGCTTCTAAAGAGATCGGTAAACTGATGTCGCAGGGCAACAAAGATGCTGCTGAGCAATTTAGGGCTGATGTAGCACAATGGAAAACAGAACTGGAGCCGCTGAAAGAAAAAATGGCTTCCGTAGAAAAAGCATTGCATGATACGTTGATACTATTGCCTAACCTGCCATCTACACGTGTGCCGGTGGGTAAAACGCCTGAAGATAATGAAGTAGTGCGTGAAGGTGGTGTAAAACCAACATTGGCAGCAGGTGCAGTTCCACACTGGGACCTGATCAAAAAATACGACCTGGTAGATTTTGAAACAGGTGCAAAGCTGACTGGTAGCGGCTTCCCGGTGTACAAAGGGAAAGGTGCAAAATTGCAGCGCGCGCTTGTACAGTACTTCCTGGATTATAATATAACAGCGGGTTATACAGAGTATATTCCTCCTTTTATGGTAAATGAAGCTTCTGCGTATGGCACAGGCCAGTTACCGGACAAGGAAGGGCAGATGTATCATGTAACGGAAGACAATCTTTACCTGATACCGACTGCGGAAGTGCCGGTAACGAATATTTATCGTGATGTTATTTTGAAAGAAGAAGAACTGCCTGTTAAAATGACGGCGCATTCCCCTTGTTTCAGAAGGGAGGCAGGGAGCTTTGGTAAAGATGTGCGTGGCCTGAACAGGGTGCACCAGTTTGAAAAAGTAGAAGTGATACAGTTGGTACAGCCGGAAAAAAGTTATGAAGTGTTGGATGAAATGGTATCGCACGTAGAACGCCTTGTACAATCATTAGAAATTCCTTACCGCATATTAAGATTGTGTGGCGGAGACATGGGATTTGCAAGTGCGCTTACATACGACTTTGAAGTGTACAGTGCGGCACAGGAGCGCTGGCTGGAAGTAAGTAGTGTGAGCAATTTCGAAAGTTTCCAGGCAAACAGGATGAAATGCCGCTTTAAAGACGGTAGCGGTAAAACGCAGATCGTTCATACGCTGAACGGAAGCTCGTTAGCCTTGCCAAGGATCATGGCCTGCCTGCTGGAAAATAACCAGTCAGCGGAGGGTATTCATATTCCTAAAGCATTACAAACCTACTTTGGTGCAGCGTTGATCCAGTAAAACGGAGATTAATTTATTGCTGCTTTTAGCGGTGTTTAGAATTACGATTATATTGAAATGAATAAAAATGCGCGGGACATTGTTCCCGCGTATTTTATTCATATACATCTTCTTCCTATTTTTATATAAACATGCCCGTCTATGAAAAAATTCCTAAGAATTGCGGCCTACACCTTATTCTTCATTTTTGTGTTGTTCAACATACTTGTTGCATCCCAGGCATATTACCTGACACACTTTTATTATGCCAATGAAATAAAGCAAAGGCCCGCATGGAGGGAAATATTGCTGGGTAAGCAGAATGCGCGTAAAGATGTAAAGGAGCAGCCTGCTTTTCCTTTCGAGAATATTACACTTACTACCAGCGATAATGTAAAGCTGCAAGGCTGGTATGTGAAAGCCGATAGTACGCCGCGTGGTACATTACTGATGTTTCATGGGCATGCATCTTCCCGTAGCGGCATTGTAAATGAGATCAACGCTTTTCATAAAATGGGCTGGAACATTTGCACCGTGGACTTCAGAGCACATGGTACCAGTGAAGGTAATGTTTCTACTGTGGGGTTTTATGAATCCAAAGACGTGAAAGCGGTATATGATTATATAGAAAAGAAAAAAGAAAAGAATGTAGCTATATGGGGCATCTCTATGGGCGCAGCCACCGCGCTGAAAGCAATACATGATTACGACCTGAAACCATCTAAGCTAATATTGGAAATGCCATTCGGATCATTGGTAGATGCAGTGGAAGGACGACTACACATAATGAATGTACCTAGAGAGCCGCTGGCTACCTTCCTGACATTCTGGGGAGGTGCAGAACAAGGCTTCTGGGCTTTTGATCTGAAGCCGACAGAGTATGCTAAAAAAGTGAATTGCCCGGTATTGCTCCAATGGGGCATTAATGACCCTCGTGTATCTGAAAAGGAAACCCACGAAATATTTAAAAATCTGCAAAGCCAGGATAAACTACTAATCAAATATGCCAACTCCGGCCATGAAAGCCTGCACGATAAAGAAACAGAAAAATGGCTACAGGTAGTAACACCGTTTATGGATAGCCCGAAAGGGATGAAACCGTGAAACGTGAATCAGCAAACGTGAATGGTAAAAATTACAAGGCTGTTGAATACAATTTAACAATATAGCCATGCAGCAATTAAGCTTATTATATCGTACATAATTCGTACTTCGTGCTTTGTATTTCGTACTTATCATGGTCTTATCGTCACCTTAGTGCCAACCGGCATAGCCTTGTAGACCTGTTCTACATGTTCATTCTTCATACTGATGCAACCTTGCGTCCAGTTGTCATAGTTGTCAATCGCATAATCCTCATGTGGCCATGTGCCATGTATGCCTACACCGCCACCGATCTTTGCATTGGAAGGAATAAGCCCGCGGTTTTTGCGGTCGTTAAATTTTTCGTAGCTCTCTGGTGTGGGGTAGTCCAGCATTAAGAAGCGGTCCCATTTTTCATGTACACGTTTACTCACAATAGTAAACGTGCCATCAGGTGTTTTACGGTCACCCTCATACATTTTGTCACCCTGGTTCTTATTGCCAAATACAACAGGGTAGGCCACCAGCCATCCGCTGGCATCATAAACAGTTAGTTCGTAGTCGCTTTTATCAATGATAATATAATAACCTCCCTGCGAATAATTTCGATAATAGAAGGATGTGCCCGAAAAAAATAAAACAGTTAGCAAAATCAAACTACCCAGCCGCTTCATTTTTGTGTGTTTGATATTTAAAACGTAGCAAATCTTTTTTCAGTATGTAAATACTGATTAAAATTTTTTAAGGTATGCAAATAAAAACGGCCCGTGGAAACGGGCCGCGATATAATGCACATGAGAAAACAAAGAGATAAATATGTTTAATTGCTCAATTGTTACATTGTTATAATGCGCAGGGTCATATTACATCGTACATTAGCAATGACTTTTTTGACTAATGACTTTTGACGTTCCTAATTGCTAAACCTTATACCAAACGCAAAAGGATACTGTTTTAGTGTTTGCTCGTGTAACGGATTTACACTGTAAGAACCATAGAGCTTGATCGGCCCAAAACCTATTTCAGCTACATAAGCAATACGCCAGTCGTCCAATCCTATATTGCCCTTGATCTTTTCCTTACCGCGCTCTCCGCTGATCTGCTTGTTGCGGCTGCCCAGCAGGTAACCTGCGCTCATACCTGCACTTACTGTAAAGCCATGCCTTCTGCCAGGGTTAGGCGTATAGTTAAGCATCAGTGGGATAGTAGCATAACCTGCAAATAATTTATTCTTAGAGAAGGACAAAGTATCGCGCCAGATATAAGCCGGGTTTTTGTGGTACGAAATATTCGTCTCATACCTGAAATTATACATCTCATAGCCAAGCCCATATTTCAGGTTGAACTGGTGGTTCACAATGTTTAGCTTCTGCATAAACAACCAGATGTTTACATTCGAAGATTTTACATTGCGCAACGCAAAATCATTTTTCGTGTAAGGCGCATCCGTCGGTGCGCGGTGCAGGTATGCGCTGTTCATTACCTCTGGTGAGCTATAATCAGTCTCATCACGCCAGTTGGCAAAGCCAAGGTCAAGGATCAGCCAATTCGTTGTTACATTCGTGTTGTTACGTCTTCTGCGATAGCCATCTTCTATCTCTACATTGAAGACATACTTTTTGGTATTCGGCTCGCTTACAGACTTGTCCTTATCCTTGTTTTTCCTGATAATGATAAAGTTGCCGACTTTCACGGTGTCTACGCCGTCTTGTTTCGTTGTGTCGGTTTGCGCAAATCCTGCCGAAGCTAACAGGATGCCTGCCAGCAATAATAGTACTCTGTTCATTGTTCCGGATTTTTGTTGGGGGTGTTTACTTTTGTTGGTTCTTTTTTATCTCAAAATTGGCTACCTGTATTTTGTCCTCTTGCGGACCTTTTGCTTTAGCGCTGAACAGGTTGCCGGCCTTTCTTAAAAAGCCTTTGACTTTATTTCTATTTAGTTCCAGTGAGCCGATGTAAAGTCCGTTGTTGTTGTCCTCATTTGTATCCAGCACTTTCAGTACCTTCTCTTCTACCTTCACTGTTTCCAACGGTTTAGCATCCATATTTGTTACAACCAGGTTGTTTTTTTCTGGTTCGCTAACATTTGTAACAATATTTGCTGCTATATAAGACGTCTTTGGCGGTTCCTCCGGCGTATTAGGTGTATTATTTGCCTCGTTCCTTGCATTGCCATTTACAAGTGCATTATCACTGCCCACCGGATTTGTTACATCACGTTTTACCTGTGCTACATTTTCAGGTTGCACCCTTGTTCCCTGCTCTGTTGCCTGTGCAGTTTGTGCAGGTGTAGTGACTACAGGGTTCTTTGCATCTTTTTTGTCAATGGTTGGTGCTACATAAGCTGTTTTGGGCTCCACTGGTTTATCTCCGCTATTTACCTGCCATAACGTAACAGCTATTCCCAATACGGCAGCCGCAGCGGCAAAGCGTACCCAACGGAAAGGCACCACGCGCCTTTCTTCTGCTGACCTGTACAAAGATGCTTTGTCAGGGTGGGCAATCTCTTCCGGTTGCAGCACAGCCTGTTTCAAAAGAGAGAATGTTGTTTGCAGTTGCGGATGTTGTAAAACAAACGTTTCTACAGCCGCTTTATCTTTTGCATTCAGCTCATTATCTATATACAGTAAAAATTGTTCTTCGTGGTTATTGATGGAGACTGAAGCTTCATCATGCCTGAGCAGGGATGATTTATCAGGGAATACCATATCATCCGCTATGTCAGAAAGCGTTGCTTCCTGTAGCATTTTCAATTCTGCCTGCAGGTCGGGGTTCTGTTCTGCAAACAGTTCCACTTCCATACGTTGATGTAAGCTGAGCTCATTATCAACATACAGCAGAAAGTATTCTTCGTAATTGTGCCTGTTGATTGTCATTTTACATTACGTTTTCGGGGCTTACTAAATAATTTCTCAACGTTAGCCTGGCGCGGTGCAGATACACCTTTACCTGGCTTTCATTCAACGACATGATCTTTCCAATTTCTTCATAGCTGTAACCCTCATAGTCTTTCAGCATTACCAGGCTGCGTTGTGTATCGCTAAGCCTGCTGAGTGCTACACGCAAAGTCTGCTGCGCGTTATGTACCGGCTGCTCATGGGTTTTAACGTCCGCATGAAATTCATCTTTAAGTGAAACTCTTTTTGCCTTGCGAAGGTGATCGATCATCTGGTTATAGGCAACGGTGAAGAGATAAGATTTGCATTTTTCCACTTCTACATTCTCCCTGTTGCGCCACAATTTTTCAAAAGCACTTTGTACCACATCCTTCGCATCTTCCTCGTGTCGCAAATTCTTGACGATAAAGCGGAACACGTTGTCAGCGTATGAGTTAACACAGTCATTATACTCTCTTTCGGTCATAAAGGCGTCAGTTCAGTTGTTGTTTTCTGATTGTAGTACGCAGAAAGGGGCGGAAAGTTACAAATGATTGTAAAAAAAATCCCACCAAAGTGGTGGGATGAATTATTTGATAGAAACAATAAACCGGTTAAGTGTCTGCCACATAGGATGCTCCAGTTGCAGCTCGCCGCCGTTGTTGGGGCTTGGAGGGCTTTGCAAGTTCGATGGTTGCGGAATGCAGCACTCCTTGGTTTTATTTTGTTTGGCAGATCTCAGGTTGTTAGAAACCCAAAGGCCGCTTGCGCAAGCCGTAACTACAAGTGAGTATTGCAGTATGTATTTGGCTTTCATTTTTGCGTTTGTTTTAGTTTAATCAGTTTTTACAACAGTATAACGAAGGTAGACTACTAAATGTTACGTAGATCTGTGAAAAAACACAGAAATGCTGTTTTAGCATAGCATTAACGCGTTTTTGTGCCGTTTTAAAATTTGAAATGCTTGAAAATCAACATAAAATGCACAATCGATTGCTTGTTAGTTTTTTGTTGCCAAATATTACCTTTGAAGCCTCTAAAAAGTTTCTTTATGAATGAAGGTTTTGCAAAAAGAATTAAACAGGAGCTGGAAGAAATAGAATCAGCAGGTTTATTTAAAAAAGAACGTGTTATTACAAGTGAGCAGGGCCCGGAAATAATGGTGAACGGGAAAAAAGTACTGAACTTTTGTGCTAACAACTATCTCGGTCTTTCCTCTCATCCTAAAGTAATAGAAGCAGCTCATAAAGCTATAGATACACATGGCTATGGAATGAGCAGTGTACGTTTCATCTGCGGTACACAAGACATTCACAAAGAACTGGAGCAAAAAATTGCCAATTTTCTTGGAACAGAGGATGCCATATTATACGTAGCAGCATTTGATGCGAATGGTGGTGTGTTCGAACCATTGTTCAACGAGCAGGATGCGATTATCAGCGATGAACTGAACCATGCTTCCATTATTGATGGCGTACGACTGTGTAAAGCGCAGCGTTACAGGTATAAGCACAACAATATGGAAGACCTGGAAGAAAAACTGAAAGAAACACAATCGCTGCGCAGCCGTATCATAGTAACGGATGGCTCGTTCAGCATGGACGGTACTATTGCGCAACTGGATAAAATATGTGACCTGGCAGATAAGTATAATGCGATTGTAATGATAGATGAATCGCATAGCTCTGGCTTTCTTGGTAAAACGGGCCGTGGTACACATGAATACAGAAATGTAATGGGCCGTGTAGATATTATTACTGGTACATTGGGTAAAGCATTGGGTGGTGCATCCGGTGGTTTTACTTCAGGTAAAAAAGAAGTGATAGAAATGCTGCGCCAGCGCAGCAGGCCATACCTGTTTTCCAATAGCGTAGCACCAAGCATTGTAGGTGCGTCTATAGCAGTGGTGGATATGCTTACAGAAACAACAACGTTAAGAGATAAACTGGAGTTCAATACAAAGTATTTCAGAGAGAAGATGACGGAAGCTGGCTTTGACATTAAGCCAGGCGATCACCCGATTGTTCCCATTATGTTATATGATGCAGTAGTGGCGCAAAACTTTGCTGCACAACTGCTGGACGAAGGTGTGTATGTAATCGGGTTCTTCTACCCGGTTGTAGCAAAAGGGCAGGCGCGCATTCGTGTACAGTTGAGCGCAGCACATGAGCAAGCGCACCTGGATAAAGCAATAGCCGGTTTTACTAAAGTAGGTAAAGCATTAGGCGTTTTAAAATAATCAAAAAGACTTTTAATAATAACAAGGGCTGCATCACTGCAGCCCTTTGTTTTAACCAGTTTTCCAGAGTATGAGTAAAAAAAGCAAGTGGATATTTTTAGCTATTGGCTGGTTGCTGGTCGTCTGTTTCCTGCTTTGCATTCCAGGATCAGACTTGCCACAGTCCGGTTTTTTTGACAAGATTCCTTTTTTTGACAAATGGGTACATATTTTCCTATTCTGTGTACTTACCTACCTGCTCTCTATGGGCTTTTCTTATCACAAAAGAGGAACGGCAGCCATCGTTATTTTAATACTGACAATTTGTTATGGTGTTGCCATGGAGTTTGTTCAGAAATATTACATTCCTAACAGATCATTCGATCTAATGGACATTGTAGCAGATAGTGTAGGTGCGGGAATTGGGTACTTACTCATTGTGTTTCAGAGCAAAAGATGGAATAAGACGAACAGTTAGGGCAAAAAAATTGGCCCTTGTTGAAACAAGGGCCGCAACCAAAACTAACTGCTTATGAGAAAATTGACTACTTGCGTATTTATATTATAGAAAATGCAAAGCTAATGCCAGAAATAAACGTCTTGTGTTAATGAACATCTAAAGAACTTCTCACCTCTCTTTTCCTCCTGCTTTGCTGCTTCCGCTGTATCTATAACAAATATTAGAGCACGAAGTTCATATAAAGTTTAATAATAAAATGTTAAGGATGATCTGGCACAAGATCAATGTCTGCTCATTCAAATGTCTTGACTATTTGTCTGTTATAAACCTTATAAATATTATATAAGATTAAACAAACGGTAGATATGATTGTAATGAACGATAATCGTTGTTGTTGCTTTGATAACGATTGCTAAATCAACAAAACAATTCCATATGAAAAGAGTAATGATCTGTGCGTTGGCCTTTGCCTGTTTTGCTAACGTATCCAAAGCGCAAAAAAGTGCAGAAAAAGGCTTTTATCTCAAAGCTGCCGGTGGCTATTTCTTCAGCGTATCGCCGGGGCAATTTCCTAAAGTAGGGGCTTATGATCCTGTAGAGCTTTACCAGACTTACACACCTACATCTGCAACGACCGGCACATATTCGGATGTTTCAAGAAAAGTGCTTACGGGGTCCTATGGGCAGGGTATGCGGGGAGGTATTTCCGGCGGATACAACTTCAACAGGTATATAGCAGTAGAGTTGACCGCCAATTACTACCATAGTGCTAAAAACCTGATGACACACCAGGTTACCAACCAGGCCGGAACCGGCACTTTACTAGGCAGTGTAGAATCGCATGGTTTTGTAAATGCGATAGACCTTGCGCCAAGCATAGTAATAAGTCCGGGCCTGCAAGGCAAGTTTAATCCTTATGTACGTTTTGGAGCGGCTGTGCCTATATGGGGAAGACTGCATATAGAAACTGATGGATATAAAGTTTCTTCCTTATCTGCAACCCAGGTACTGCAAACGACCGTGCATCGCAAAGAAGAAATTAAACCGAATGCAACAATCGGGTTCCAGGGTGCATTAGGTGTAAATTATAAGGCAACTAAAACGCTCAGTATATTCTTAGAGGCTGAATACCGTAATGTGCCGGTTGGTAGTAAGAGTAAAGAAGTTACTTCATACAATGAGACAAGTAATATAATTAATACCAGCACAGGGGCATCTACTCCTTATCCATCAAGAGGTTTAAACGATTTGTCAACTGCTGAAAGATATACGGATTACAAAACAACATTAGACCAATCTTCTAATACGCCGACAGGCGCCGTAGATCCCGCACACCTGACACAAACACAGTATAAGAATAACAACAGTCCTTCCAACGATCTGAGGTCTTTTATAAATATTGGTGGGTTAGGGCTTAATTTGGGAGTGAAGATTAAGATATAAGAAGATTTGAAATTTGAGATTCGATATTTGAAATGAGCATCGCGAAGCGGCGTTCCTATGTGAATTATGTTCTTTTGAATTAATCAAATCTTATCATGAATAAAAGGACATCCATCTATCCTATGTGCCTATATATCTAATGAGTCTATGTGGTAATAAACGCGAAGATTCTTTTAAAGAACAGACAAACTTTTCTCGCGGAAGACGCGAAAATCGCAGAATTATTTTCCGCGATTTCTGTGCTTTCTGCGAGAAAATTAAATAACAAAGGAGCACAAAGGCCTTTACTTTGTACTCCTTTTTAAATTACGTTGTGCGTTTGTTTTGTAGTTGCTTAGCTGAATAGTCCTTTTAGCTTATCCATAATGCCACCGCCTTCGCTTCCGCCACCTTGAAACAGTGAAGTAAGGTCTTGCATATCCACATGCCCGTCACCATTTTTATCGAGACCACCTTTAAACTTATCCATCAGTCCCTGTATGTTGAAGCCTGATGTGCTGCCTCCGGATAGGCTGTTCATGATGCCCTGCAGATCAAAACTACTATCGCCGGGATCATTTGTTTTGTGAACGAGTTTATTTAAAACATTTGGAATAAGGCCGCTTGCAGTACTTGTTGCGTCTGACTGGTTCATGCCGAATTTTGATACGAGGTCTTGTACAAAATTGCCTTGTATCTCTTGCGATACTGGCGAAGAGCCGGCGTCTGACTGTCCGCTAAACATACTTAGCACGCCTTGCAGATTGCCACCGGCAATTGCGTTTTTAATGCCATCTGTAATAGAGGAAGTTGCTGATGCAACAGCTTCGTCATTTTGTTCGTTTGGAATAGCCGGATTGGAGACAATGGCTGACCCTGCGTGTTCTTTCACCAGGTTAAATAGGTTCTCTAACATAAGTGTGTGTTTTTACGAAGGAAAAATTACAATTCTTTCGGAGAAAAAGCAAGTTAGCTAATTGTGAATGGTCAGTTGTGAGCTGCCAGTATTTCATTGGGCTGTGTTTCGCATTGTTTGCTGAATCAAAAGGATTCATTACACAAGATCATTTGCCACAGAAGCTCAGAAACACAGAAAAGCGCTTCCGTGTTTCTGAGCTTCTGTGGCATAATATTAAATTTTTCTACCACGCAAAAGCTACAAAGCTTTCACCATTGCCGATTCACGATTCACGTATTCCCTAGTCAAAGCTCTGATTACTTGCGGCTGCCAGTTTCAGCAGGCGATCGTATTGTTCTGGTGTAAGATCGTTGTAGAAATAGTAAACCGGGTCTACAGCTTGCCCGTTCCGGTGTACCTCGTAGTGGCAGTGCGGGCCGGTACTTTTACCAGTGCTGCCTACATAGCCGATAACCTCACCGCGTTTTACATGATCGCCAACATGAGATTTTATACGGACCATGTGACCGTACAGCGTTTCATAGCCATAACCATGATTGATCACTACGTGGTTACCATAACCGCCTTCATTATAATCTGCCTGTTTTATTACGCCATCGGCAGTTGCGTAGATAGGCGTACCCTGTGGTGCTGCGAAGTCAAGCCCCAAATGGCTTTTAGGTATTTTATACACAGGATCTATACGGGTGCCAAAACCAGATGCGATCCTGGTTAATTCTTTATTGCTAACCGGCTGTATAGCAGGAATAGCCGCTAACAGCTTGGCTTTGTTTTTCAGCATCTCATCTATCTCTGCGTAAGATTTCACCTGGAAGGCCATACGCTTGGCAAGTGTATTTAGCTGGCTGGTAATTTCGTTTACCAACTGATCGCTACCCATACTCTCTACCAATTGTACCTCTTTGCTTTTTTCCATTTGTTTTAGCCTGGCACTGTCGGGTATAGGCGACGCTTCAAAGATGGCACGATACACATCATTGTCGCGCTTTTCCAACTCTGCCATCTGTTGTTGCAGTTTACCCACCTGCTCCTGCATTACACGGTAGTTTACCTTCAGGTCATCATTTTGCTGACGCAACAGTTTTTCTTTTGGGGAGTCTAAATACTGAAATGCAATAGCTACGATAATACCTGCTGTTACAACTGCTGCAGCCAGGAAGGCGAAGATGCGAAGCAATTTTACACGGAGCGGCGTAATCAGCTTTTCGTAGCGAAGCGTATGTGTATTATAGAAATATTTTATTTTTTTCATGTACAAATCCCGGTTGCAGGCAAACGCCTGGGGAACTATATTAAGTTTCTGTTACGCGAACATATTAGAGAAAACGGTACTGTGTCAAAAATATTGTCAGTGCCCTGGTTTTTTCCTATTGTTCAGCCATCGTCCTTTCTTCTACACAGCATCAAATCCTTACCTTTGGTGCCCTGTAAGCTAACAAAGATAAAGGCTTGCATTATAAATACCTTTCAGGCATAATAAAATATTGCTAAACAGGTTTTGCTTCAAACGGGCCTTATTTATAACAGGCAGTTTCGAAATGAAACCAATGGTTTTAAAAAAAGAAAGTTCATGACATCAGGCGAAATCAGGCAGCAGTTTTTAGATTTTTTCAAATCAAAAGGTCACGAGATAGTTCCTTCAGCCCCTATCGTAGTAAAGAACGATCCAACATTGTTATTCACAAACGCGGGAATGAACCAGTTCAAAGATTATTTCCTGGGAAATAAAAAACCGGCCTCTACGCGTGTGGCCGATACGCAAAAATGCTTGCGTGTATCCGGTAAACACAATGACCTGGAAGAAGTGGGTGTGGATACCTATCACCACACGATGTTTGAAATGCTGGGCAACTGGAGCTTTGGCGACTATTTTAAAGCAGATGCCATTAAATGGAGCTGGGAATTGCTGACAGAAGTATATAAGCTGGACAAAGACCGCCTGTATGTAACCATCTTCGAAGGGGATGCAAAAGAGAATCTTGCTAAAGATGAGGAGGCATATAACGAATGGAAAAAATGGATAGGTGAAGACAGGATCTTGCTGGGCAACAAGAAAGATAATTTCTGGGAAATGGGCGATACTGGTCCGTGCGGGCCATGTTCCGAAATACATGTAGACTGCCGTAGCGATGAAGAGCGTAAACAAGTGGAAGGTAAAACACTGGTGAACGCAGACCATCCGCAGGTGATAGAAATATGGAACAATGTATTCATGCAGTTTAATCGTGTGTGGGATAACAAAGCATCCTTTGACGAATGGGAAAAGCAATATGAGGGTGATGACAAAAAAGAAGTACGTGCTAAAAAAGTAGTTCAATACACAAAACTGGAAAACCTTCCTGCGAAGCATGTAGATACAGGTATGGGCTTTGAACGCCTGGTACGTGTAATACAGGGTAAGCAAAGTAACTACGATACAGATGTATTTACCGGTACGATTGCTGAAACAGAAAAGATCACAGGCAAAAAATATGATTATAGTGACAGCAAAGAAGCTGTTGCATTCCGTGTGTTGGCAGACCACATCCGCGCTATTGCATTCACTATTGCAGACGGACAGTTGCCATCCAATACAGGTGCTGGCTATGTGATCAGGAGAATACTGCGCCGCGCAGTACGCTATTATTATTCTTATCTGGATTATAAACAGCCTTTGTTACACCAGTTAATGCCTTTGCTGGCAAAACAGTTTGAGCAGGTATTTCCTGAACTCTTTAAGCAAGCAGATTTCGTAAGCAAAGTAGTACGTGAAGAGGAAGAAGCATTTCTGCGTACACTGGAAAAAGGTTTAAAGAAAATAGATGACGTAATAGCGGATACAAAACAGGAAAGCGCCACTGTTATAAACGGTAAAGCTGCTTTTGAATTACTGGATACATATGGTTTCCCGATAGACCTGACAAGACTGATCGCGTCTGAAAATAATCTTTCTGTAGATGAAGCTGGTTTTGAGGTGGAGATGAAGGAGCAGAAAAACCGCAGCCGTGCAGCTACAGCTATAGATACGGAAGACTGGATTGTGTTACATGATACTGCCGCTTCTGAATTTATTGGTTATGATACACTAGAGATTAAAACAAAAGTAACCAAATACAGGAAGGTAAAAGCCAAAGGCAAAGAAGCCTTCCAGGTTGTATTGGAGACAACACCGTTCTATGCAGAAAGCGGTGGACAGGTAGGTGATACAGGTACTTTGCAAATTGGTGATGAAGTAATAGACATTGTTGATACAAAGAAGGAAAATAACCTGACTATCCACTTCGCAGAGAAATTACCTGCTGATCTTTCAGGAGAGGCGTTTGCAAAAGTGAATATAGAGAAACGTTTTTCAACAGCAGCAAACCATAGTGCAACGCACTTGCTGCATGCTGCATTACGTAAGGTACTTGGTGCGCACGTAGCACAAAAAGGCAGTTTGGTAAACAACGAATACCTGCGTTTTGACTTTTCACATTTTGCTAAAGTAACAGATGAAGAGATAGAGCAGATAGAAGCAATTGTGAATGAAAAGATCCGGGAGAATATTCCGGTAGTGATTAAAGAATTGCCAAAAGATGAAGCTGTTGCTTTGGGTGCTATGGCTTTGTTTGGAGAAAAATATGGTGATATTGTACGCGTGGTGATCATGGACCCTGCATACTCTATAGAGCTATGCGGGGGTACACACGTAGGTTCTACAGGGCAGTTAGGCTTCTTTAAAATACAGGCTGAAAGTGCGGTGGCGGCAGGCGTAAGACGTATAGAAGCGGTAAGCGGAAAAGCGGCTGAAGAAGTGATTAAGGAACAAGGAGTATTGCTACGCAGTATAAAAGAAGCTTTAAAGAATCCAAAAGATTTGCAGAAAGCAGTAGAGAGCCTGCAGGCAGAAAACAGCGAACTGAGGAAAACTATTGAACACCTGGAAAACAGGTTCCTGGTAGGCATACGTAATGAACTATTGCACAAAGATGAGATCATCAATGGTGTTACGTTTGTAGGCAGTATGGTAGAAGTGAGCAATGCAGATGCATTGAAGAAATTGTGCTTTGAACTGAAGAGCCACCTGAACGATCATTTGGCAGTACTGTGTGCTAATATTGGTGGTAAGCCATTTGTAGCAGTAAGCATAGATGAGAAAGTAGTTGCTGCAAAAAATCTTGATGCAGGCAAGATCATTAAAGAGCACATTGCACCTTTGATCAAAGGTGGCGGTGGTGGACAGAAAACATTGGCTACTGCCGGTGGGCAGGATGCAAGCAACTTGCAGGCTGTAATAGAGAAAGTAAAGTCATTGTTATAAGAACGGGATAGGGAGATATTCCATATCTCACTTAAAAGACCCATGTCATCTTGCTTTTTATAGATATGGAATATCTATTAGCTAGTAATAAATAAAAATGCCTCCGAACCGGAGGCATTTTTTGTGTTTACTAATGGTAAAAAAGTTTGTCTAATTTGAACCAGTGACTTTGCGAAAAGTTATAACTCAACCAATGCTTAAAGGATAATATTTTTTGCCAGTAAGAATGTTGGTCTGCTTCATTGCCTGATGTGTCTGCAACTGCATCTATACGGAAGCAAATAAAAGGCGCTTCTTTATAAGAAACGGTGGCAATGCCAGATAGCTGAATATTGTATGGCGTTCCTTTTTTATAGCAGTAAAGTTCTGCTGCATAAGTATTCCAGTTTGCATTCATCAGTGGTAACCTGTCCAGGTAAAAACAAATGTCTCCTTCTTCTGTAATTTGAAACTGGTGTACAATACCCGCAGATACTTTGTTACCCTCTTCATTGTAGACATAAAAAAGTGCTTGTGACAATGCGAGTAACTTGTCCTTGTAACTTGGTTGATTTGGTGTTAGCATGGTGTTCATAAAAAATCATTTAGCGTGAAAAATGCCATCGTGGCAAGCTGATTTTTCCAGGATTTTGGGGAGAGAGAAGCATGGCTTCTATTTATATAGACAACTAAACTTACGGAAATGTTTGCCGGAACGGCCACAATTTTTTGTTAAGCGGAAATGTTTAACATCTGCCAAAACAAAACGGCACTCTTCGTACAAGAGTGCCGCTGATTCAATTTATTTTTTTCTGATCAGAAATTAAGAAAAGATACAATTTGTTCAAGATATTGCTGATCAGTCGTGTCGAACTGGTTCAACAATTCACTATCTACATCCAGTACGGCAACAACATTATTATCTTTTATAATAGGAACCACTATTTCAGATTTGGAAAGACTGCTGCAGGCAATGTGTCCCGGAAATTTTTCGACATCGGGAACGATCAACGTTTTTTCTTCCGCCCAGCTAGCGCCGCAAACGCCTCTGCCTTTTTTGATGCGTGTGCAAGCGACCGGCCCCTGGAATGGACCTAAAACAAGTTCATCTTTTTTCACTAAATAAAAGCCAACCCAAAACCAGCCAAACTGTTCTCTCAATGCAGCAGCTACGTTTGCCAGGTTTGCTACCAGGTCTTCCTCTCCTTCGAGCAAGCCTTTGATCTGTGGTATCAGTGAAATGTATTGCTCTTCTTTTGTGCCTTTTATAATGGATAAGTCTTCAGCCATACGTCTAATTGCTAAATGGTTATATAGATAAATTGTTATGTAGGTAAAATTACAATTTATCAATTAAGCCATGTAACCATTTAACAATTTATCTTCGCTGCATGACAGATGAATACTTCATGCAACATGCGCTGAAAGAAGCGCAGCGGGCTTTTGAGGAAGATGAAATACCTATTGGCGCTGTTGTAGTGATCAATGATAAGATTATAGCACGTGGTTATAACCAGGTAGAGCGGTTGAATGATGCTACGGCACATGCAGAGATGATCGCGCTTACTTCTGCATTTAATTATTTGGGTGCAAAGTATCTGCCGGATGCAACACTGTATGTAACGGTGGAGCCTTGTCTTATGTGCTGCGGCGCACTATACTGGAGTAAACTGGCACGTATAGTGTATGGCGCATCTGATGAAAAAAATGGCTATAAGCGATTAACAAAAGAGAACTGGCCCTTCCATCCCAAAACAGAATTGGTACATGGTGTAATGGAAGAAGAATGTGCGATACTGATGAAAGAGTTTTTTAGAATGAGAAGATGATAAAAAGTACGAGGTACTAAGTACGAAGTACAACTCTACGCAGAGACTACTTCGTACTTAGTACCTCGTATTTAGTACTTAAAAAAGCGCATCATTAGATGCGCTTTTTATTTATTGGTATTGTGGGTTTTGCTGTGCTTTCAAACCCGGGTTTGCATTGATCTCTGCCTGCGAGATCGGCAAGATCGTTTTATAGAAAGTTCTGTCAATTTGTTTTGCACGTGTTGCTACGGTTAAACCGATCACCTCATCGTTGAATACTATCGTTTTGTTCAAACGGAGCATGTCAAAGAAGCGTTGACCTTCTCCATACAACTCTTTACTTCTTTCATCCAGGATCATGTCCGCAGTTACTGTTGTGGATGTTGCCGCTGCTAAGTTCGGCGCACGCTTACGGATAGCATTCAAATAATTGGCAGCTTTCGTCATATCACTTGCCAATGCCGCTTCTGCCGCTATCAGGTAGATCTCAGATAGCCTGATCACTTTTATATTTACAGCAGTGTTAGTCGTCTTACCATCACCTGCCAGTGCAGTATTGCCACTGTATTTATATACACATCCTTTGCGTGGTGTGCCAGATGTAGAAAGCTCATCATCATTCATTACACCCCACCTGATGTCTGTTGCATCCTGCTTCAGCCTGTTTAAGAAATAATCGCTGGCTATAAACCAACCTAAAATCGTGCTTCCGCCTACACCTTTCGCTCTTTGGTAAGCACCCAAAGAGGCTGCACCTAAATCGCCTTCCAATGGATAAATACCCAATTCAAAAATAGATTCTGAACCAAACTGAGCTTTCCATGAGTCTACCCACGTTGCATTGGTATATAAAGTATATACGTTACTGTTAATGATCTCTTCAGAATATTTCAGTGCGTTTGTATAATCCTTCATATACAAGTACACACGCGCCTGCATAGCGATGTTGCCATAGTAGTTTATAAATCCATTAGATTTTGTTTTAGACAATAATGGCGCAGCAGCTTGCAGGTCGGCTAAGATCTGTGTATAGTTTTCATTCACTGTATTCCTGAGGGGCTGTGCAGTAGCGCTCAATGGTTTTGTTACATTAGGTACACCATATGAGTTCTTATCATCGTCGTAGCACTTGCCATATAAACGTACAAGGTCAAAATACATCATCGCCCTTAGCGTTAGCGCTTGTGCTTTGTAGCTGCTAAAACCTGTTGCGCCTGCTGCTTCCAGCTTGTCTATATTCTGCAGCAAATTGTTTACCTGCAGTAATGTGAAATAGATCTGTGACCAAAAGCCAGAATAGCTATTGCTGGATGGAGAATGGGCAAAAGTGTATAAAGCATCCAGTCCTCTACCCTGCGAAGGAATGGTCATGTCGCCACCTTTTGTATCTCCGTAGAGCACAAAGTTTCTTCCATAATAATCAGAGCTGGTCATAGCGCGCTCAATGCCATTGATCATGATCTGTGCATCGGCCGGTGTCTGGATAGAAATGCCTGCATCTACCTGGTTGGTAGGCTGTTCATCCAGAAATTTTTTACAGGAGAACAAGCTTGCTGCAAGAAGGCATAACAGGAATATTTTTATTTTATTCATCTTACAATACGTTTAATCAATTAGAAATTAATGTCTAGACCAAATGTGTAAATTTTGCCGATAGGTGTTTCCCATCCACGTGTTCCATATTGGTTCACTTCCGGATCGGCAATCTTGTACTTGGAGAACGTTAATAAGTTCATACCGTTGAAATATACCCTGGCGCCAGATATGCCCACTTTGCTGATTATTTTTTTAGGAATGTTATAAGCAAGGTTAATGTTCTTAAGTCTTAAGAAACTTGCGCTGTGCATTTGGCGTGAGCTATATTGCATGGGGTCAGTAAGGTCAGTGCCCCTGAGTAATGGTACAGATGCATTTGTGTGATCAGGTGTCCACATATTATCCCATACATATTGCGCCCTGATCCTTTCCCAATAGTAGCCATCGTCGGAAACGTCTTTGGCTGCACCATCATATAACTGGCCTCCAAATTTGTAAATGAAGTTAAAGGCAAGTGTAAAACCTTTATAAGAAACATCTGTATTTAAACCACCATACACATCCGGAACCGCATTGCCAATGATCTTGTAATTAGCTTTTGTAAATGTATTAGTAGCGCCCCTGCCATTGTACAGGAAGTCTCCGGCCTTAGCGTCATTAGGATCATTTACGTACCAAACGTTATTGCCATTTTTAGGGTCTACACCAGCCCACTCATAGCCATAGAAGCTTAATGTAGATGACCCTTCCCTATATACATATTGTGCCCTTGCATCACCTCCGGTTGGATCATACCACACAATATCCCTGCCGCCATATAATTTGGTAACTTTTGATTTGATAAATGATGCGTTTACAGATGCACTCCATCTCAAACCATTTTTAGGATTATTGATGATGTCACCGCCAAGTTCTACTTCAATGCCGCGGTTGTTCATTTCACCTACGTTAGACAATGCACTGGAAAAACCAGTGGTTGCAGAAATAGGCACATCCTGCAACAGGTTTTTAGAATCGCGGTTGAAGTATTCAATGCTACCCGTCAAACGCTGTTTAAAGAGACCAAAGTCCAAGCCAATGTTCGTTGTATAGTTGGTTTCCCATGTCAGGTTAGGATTGGCGTTGGTGGAAAGGTAGCCACCTGCATTACCGTTATATTTCAATGTATAGTTGGTTAATGATCTCCATCCATAGTTCTGGCTGGGAAGCGTACCGTTGATACCGTAAGATGCCCTTAGTCTTAAATTACTGATGTAAGTAAGGTCTTGCATAAACTCTTCGCTATTGATCCTCCATGATCCTGCAACAGACCAGAAGTTACCCCAGCGTGTCTGCGGTGCTAATTTGGAAGAGCCATCGCGGCGATAAGAACCAGAAACAAAATATTTTTGCCTGTAGTTATATTCTGCGCGCGACAATACTGAAACAATGGCATTACCATAATCATATCCGCTGGCAGTAAATGCGCCTGCAGGCGATAAAGTAGATAGTGAGCTGGAAGGCAGGTTAGTGCCTGTAGCACTTTGGAAACTTGTTTTGTTCTGTTCTACTTCAAAACCTCCAAGTAATGTAACACTATGTGCGCCGAACTGTTTTGCATAATTAGCTGTGTTGGAAGAAACCAGTTTAGTAATGCTGGTGCTGGTTTCTGTAAGCGATCCATTTGTTGCAGCGCCGTTATAGTGGAGTGCGCTATAATACAAATGATCTTTTATCTCTGAGTTGTCATAAGAGAACACAGATTTTACATTTAACTCAGGAAGAATGTTCAGTGTTACTGTTTCGTTTACCGAAAACCTTTTTGTGATAGAGCTATTGTTCCACTGATCGTTGTAGTACAAGTTGTTTTGTGCTAAACTACCGTAGCGTGCTGTCCATGGCTGGCCTGTTTTATAATCTGTAGGCCAGTAAAATGGCCATAGCAGGTTCCTTACCTGGAAGAAGTAGTTAGAGCCGGTGTTCCTTGTGTCGTTAAACCCAGCCTGGCTGTTTCTTGCAATACCAACATTGGTTGCAAACTCCAGGTACTTGCCTACTTTTTGCGTGAGATTCATACGCCCTGATATACGGTCAAACTTATTTACCTTGATCCTGTTTTGATCTTTCGTATAGTTTAAAGAAGTATAGTACGTTGTGTTCTGGTCGCCACCACTTACAGAAAGGTCGTTAGTCTGGTAAACGCCTGTTCCAAAGTAAGCATTGTCCCAATCAAAATATTGTCCTTGCCTGTTTACCTGGCCGTCAGTCATACCGGTAATGATCACATTTTCACCAAGCGTTGTACCGTTTGTAGCAAACTTATAACCATGTTTATTAAACTTAGTATTTAGCTGGGAAAGTGCATAAGTGTTTGCCTGTGCTGCAGTTTGCCCTGCAGATGTTCTATAGTCATAAAAGATCCGGTACAGCATATTTGTTTGTTCCTGCGGGCCGGCAGATTCATAGTTGTCTGTTGCCCATGTAGGCGTAAGGCCGATGGATGAAGACAAATGCACTGCTGGTTTACCCTTCTTGCCTTTTTTAGTTGTGATCAGTACCACACCATTCGCTGCTCTTGAACCATAGAGCGAAGATGCCGCAGCATCTTTCAGTATAGTAATGGTTTCAATGTCTGCCGGGTTTATGGTGTTCATTACATTGTTAGAGCCAATGAAAGAGCCACTCAGGCTGCCCTGGTCGCCGGAAATAACCGGTACACCATCTATTACATATAAGGGTTCATTGCTTGCATTCATAGAGCCAATGCCCCTGATGCGTATGCTGGGAGTGCCGCCGGCCTCACCGCTCGAAGTGGTTACCTGCACACCGGCTGTTCTGCCTACCAGCGCATTTTGGAAAGATGTGGTTGGTACATCTTTGATGTCGCTCTGCTTTATTACAGAAGCTGCACCGGTATAAGTGCCCTTCTTGGCAGTACCATACGCTACCACCATTACATCATCCAGCGATTGATAACTGGACTCGAGCGTTACATCAATAGCAGAACGCCCTCCGATGGCAACTTCCTGTGTCGTAAAACCAACAGAAGAAAAAACAAGCGTAGTGGCAGTAGCTGGTACATTGATAGAATAAGTACCATCGTTGCCGGTAACAACACTTGTCTTGCTACCTTTTACCTGTACGCTTACGGCAGGCAGGCCAGCCTTGTTGTTGTCAACCACTTTGCCTTTAATGGTAGTCTGGGCATACGTGGTGAGACAACACACCAATAGTCCAAAGAGAAACAGTAGAATACTTTTTTTCATAATGAAAGTTTTAGTGGTCTGAAGTTTTGGTTTATGGCAGGACTGTAGTTGATAAGCCCTGGTATGATCATGTCCAATAACGCAATGAAAGAATTAGTGCGATGCCGGTTGGCACACGCAGGTTGTGTTCCTTGTTTTACAATGATTATTGCAAAAGAAAAAGGCTCGTCTTTTTTGTTCGTTATTCTGCCGGAAATTTGCCGATTTTGGCTGGATGTAAGCAGGGGCAAGCGTAGCACATGACTAATCCGGTTGCCGGATTTCAATCTTCCCATAGCAAAAAATGATTTTGAGTAGTACAATATTTTCCGATATTAAAATAAAAAATAATTATTAATTAATGGAATGTAATTTTTTAGGTGGCGTACTGCCCAAAAAATAGTTTAAGTGCTATTTATTTCTACATATTTATTTTTGCGATGTGAAATCCGCAATTTGTTGCATAAATGAAATAAGAAAGCTGAACAAATGTTAGTAACCGGAAATGAATGCTAAAGAAAGGCGACCAAAGAAATAAATAACCAATGTTCTTTTTCGAATTCAGAAACAAATGATGCCGGGTATTTGGTATTATCAACCTTGTGGCAATAAATTTGTTAGCTAAACAGCTAATTAGTTCTTTACTTATAAAAAACAGATAATCATGGCATTTACTTTACCTGCGCTTCCTTATGCTCACGAGGCTTTGGAACCGCATATCGACACGCTTACCATGCAGATTCACCATGGTAAACATCACCAGGCATATGTAGACAATTTAAATAAAGCAATCGCAGGCACAGAGCACGAAGGCAAAAGCCTGGAAGAGCTGGTAGCTGCTGCCGGAAAGATTTCTCCTGCAGTTCGCAACAATGGTGGCGGTCACTGGAACCATTCTTTCTTCTGGGAGAGCCTGGCGCCAAATGCAGGCGGTACACCTACAGGTGCGCTGGCTGACGCGATCAATGCTACTTTTGGTTCATTCGATGCTTTCAAAGAAAAATTCAATGCTGCTGGCACTACACGTTTTGGTAGTGGCTGGGCATGGTTGCTGGTAAAAGATGGTAAACTGGAAATAAGTTCTACGCCTAACCAGGATAACCCGCTAATGGATGTGGCTGAAGTAAAAGGCACTCCACTGTTAGGTGTTGACGTATGGGAACATGCGTACTACCTGAAATACCAGAACCGTCGTCCTGAGTACCTGGGCGCATTCTGGAATGTAGTTAACTGGACAAAAGTTAGCGAGCGTTTTTCAGCAGCCAAATAAACTTGGCATGAATGCTAAATAAATTTTACTTTGAAGTCTGGCTTAACAGCCGGACTTCTTTTTTACCTAAACATATCATCCAACATTAGTATGAAAAAAATTATTCTCGGCGTTCTGCCTTTAGCTATGCTTGCAGCTTGTGGCGGCCCTTCCAAAAAAGTATTGATCATCTCCAAAGGTGATATTGCTGTACAAGGCAACGATGTTACAGTAAAGGAAGGCAGCAGCTATGCTGAGCAGGAAGTAGAATTGAGCGGAAGCGGAAAAACAACTTTGAATATCACTTCACCTGCAGGTAAAACAACTGCTGATATTGAAGGACCAGGTTATTTCGTATTGAACCTGCGTAAAGATACCCTGATCGGTGCGTACCAACCGGAAGGCGATGGTAGCGGCTCTATTGCAGAGGAAGTTGTAAGAAAAAGAATTGACAGCCTTAGCCAACTGATCAAAGGTGCAAACGTATCTGCTGCTAACCGTAATTTCCTGTTAGCGCCGGGTCAGTCAGCTAAAATATCTGCTAACACAGCATCAAAAGTATATGGTCCTTTCCATAAAGTGCCTGCACAGTTAGAAGCAACACCGGATGGTAAAGCGCCTGAAATTTATAAATTTCTGACAGTAGACGAAGCAAGAGAAACGCTTGGTAAACTAACAGAAGTAGTGAAATAAGAAAAAGCGCCGAAAGGCGCTTTTTTAATATCGAACAGTGGAATATCGAACAAGGAACAAGGAATTTCGAATGAAGAATAATGTTCAATGCTCAACGTTCAACACTCAATTTTCATTTGAGCATTGCTCATTGAACATTTTCTTACTTCACAATTCGAAATTCCTTGTTCAATATTCTATATTTCGTGCGTGCCATCTTCAGTCTGCATAATGTAGACCTCTGTATCTATGTTGAATGCCTTTTTGTAGTTCGCTTTTATTTCGTCTGCTATCTGTGCAGCACTGTCTTTTTCTACAATGTTGATCGTGCATCCGCCAAAGCCGCCACCCATCAGTCTTGAGCCTAAGATCTGCGGATATTTTGTTGCTTCCGTTACAAGGTAGTCCAGTTCAGGGCAGCTTACATCATACAGCCTGCTTAAGCCCCAATGTGTAGCAAACATTAGTTGTCCAAATTCCTGCAATTTGTTTTGCTTCAACAGTTCCGCTGCTATTTGTGTGCGTTGTATTTCTTCTGTTACATACAGGCAACGGCGATATACATCTGCATCAAAATGGTCTTCCAGTTGCTTCACCTGGTCAGGAGAAATGTCCCGGAATGTTTTTGCATGCAGGTAGTGCTTTTGCAATATAGACCAGCCTTCCTCGCATTGCTTTCTGCGAACATTGTATTCGCCGCTTGCAAGGGAGTGATGCACTTTGGAGTTCACCAGCATGATCACATAATTATCTAGTTGTAAAGGCAGCGCCTGGTAATTAAGTGAGTTGCAGTCCAGTAGCAATACATGGCCTTTCTTGCCCATCATGTTGGCAAACTGGTCCATGATGCCACATTGCACACCGGGAAAAGTATGCTCTGCCTTTTGCCCTAACAATGCTACCTGTACACGGGGCATAGGTATATTAAAAATGGTGCTGATGCCAAATGCCAATCCGCACTCTACTGCTGCGGAAGAAGACAGGCCTGCGCCTGTAGGCAGGTCGCCGCCAAATGCTACATCCATACCATTCACAGGCAGGCCGGATTGCTGAAACTGGTCTATTACACCAAGTACATAGTTTTGCCAGCCCGGATGTTTTTCTATCTTATCCAATGCTACTTCATAGTAGTCATTCATGTCTATGCTGTGGATGCGGAGCATATTGCTGTTGTTGGGCGCTATGGCAAATACAATGCCTTTGTCAATAGCTGCAGGCATTACAAAACCATCATTGTAATCTACATGCTCTCCTATAAAATTGATACGGCCCGGAGAGAAAAATAAACGGGGAGTTGTGTTGAATTTAGAAATAAAAAATTCCTGTACTGAAGACTTTAGTGCTGATTCGCTCATAACTGTTAGACGGTTTCTATAATATAGCTTGTTGTAAAACTGTACGATTTATTTTTTTCCATCATGATCAGGCCAATGCCGTTATTAAATGCATCCGGTGCGCTGCTTAAATTTTCTATAGCAATGCTTTCACGATGTGGTGGTGTGTACACCTGTAAATATGGGTATGCCTTTTCGGGCCTGATATTTAATCTTAATTGCTTGCCGGTAAGTACGCATCCGGAATGCTGCGTAAGCGGATCCAGCGTAAAGCAATTGTCCAGCTCCACGCCTTGTAAGGTAGCTGCCTGTTGAAAACGTACATCCTGCAATACTTTGCCCGTAGGGATTAGAGTACTGTCAAACTGCACTTGTGTAAATGAGTCGAACTGTAATGTGCATTCATCTATTGTAGCAGTGTCCAGTTTAAAATACGGATGCCATCCATCAGCGTACGGAATATAATTGTCGTTTGCATGTTGCACAGTAGTAGTAACAGAAAGTGTTTGTTTTTCCTTCAGCGTCCATTGAATAGAGATGTCGTAAGGAAAAGGATAACCACTGTCTTGCCCGCTATAATGATATTGTAGTGTTACAGAGGCACTTTTACCATCTACATGTGTGCTGGCAATAGAAAAAGTTTCGTCGTAAATAATGCCGTGAATAGCATGCGGCGGCAGGTAAAATTTTTCTATCGTATAAGATTTTCCTGCCAGTACATAACTGCCTTTGTCTAAGCGGCATACAAATGGACTTAATTTGGCACTATGAAAACCTGCGGTGATCTTTTCTTTTACCTCTTCCACAGAATTAAAGCCATGTACTACATTGTAATTGCCGGCGGCGGTTTGAACACGGAAAGCGTTTAGTAAAGCGCCTGTGCAATAAATTTCAGCCTCGCAGTTCCCGGTAATATCTTTTAATACAATAACGTCTTTTCTATCGTTAACAATGAGTTCAAATGGCATGTGGTTGTATAATTGGGGCAGGAAGTTACGTAATAACTGTGAGGGGAATTGTCAAATTGTTGTATGGCTAAATTGTTGGGTATTCAGACAATTTAACCATATAGCAATACAACCATTCAATTCGAAAACTAACACCTGTTATTTTAACCCGCCTTTTCGTTACCTTTGATAGCGCGAAATTTGCCTGCTATGTTTATTACCAATCAGAAGATAAGAATTGTTACCGCTGCCAGTTTGTTTGACGGGCACGATGCTGCCATCAATATAATGCGCCGTATTATGCAAAGTAAAGGTGCTGAAATTATACACCTCGGACACAACAGAAGTGTGCATGAGATAGTAGAAGCTGCTATTGAAGAAGATGCACATGGCATTGCTATTACCAGCTACCAGGGCGGACATGTGGAGTTTTTTAAATACATGAAAGACCTGCTGGAAGAGAATGGTTGCGGGCATATTAAAATATTTGGTGGCGGCGGCGGCACTATATTGCCGGAAGAAATACGGGAGCTACACACATACGGTATCACAAAGATCTATTCGCCGGACGACGGGCGACACATGGGGCTGGAAGGTATGATAGAAGATGTGCTGAAGCAGTGTGAGCCGGAAGAAGCGTCTAAGGGTAAAGGTTACTGGAATGCTGCCAAGACATGGAATGGAAAATTACCATTGGGCGAAGCAAAGGATGTAAGAAGGATTGCGCGTGCCATTACTATAGTGGAAGAAGGGTTGGAGAAAGGTGCGCCTGCCAAGTCTGCTACCGTGGTGCCAGTGTTGGGTATTACAGGTACCGGTGGTGCGGGTAAATCATCAGTAACGGATGAGATTGTACGTCGCTTTTTAAGCACGTTTACAGATAAGACCATTGCGGTTATTTCTGTTGACCCATCTAAGAAGAAGACCGGCGGTGCGTTGCTCGGCGACCGCATTCGTATGAATAGCATCAGCTCTCCCCGTGCATATATGCGCTCTCTTGCAACGCGTGATAGTGATGTAGCATTGAGTGCATACGTAGAAGAGGCTTTGGAAATAGTAAAGCAGGCTGGGTACGATTTCATTATTTTAGAAAGTGCAGGTGTAGGGCAAAGTGATGCGTCCATTCTTGACTTCTGTAATGTAAGCTTGTACGTAATGACGCCAGAGTATGGTGCTGCATCCCAACTGGAAAAGATAAACATGCTGGACTATGCAGATGTAATAGCCATCAATAAGTTTGACAAAGCAGGTGCATTAGATGCATTGCAGGATGTACGCAAGCAATATAAACGCAACCACCAGCTCTTTATGGCAAAAGATAATGAGCTGCCGATAATGGGTACGGTTGCCAATAAGTTTAACGATCATGGTGTAAACAACTTGTTCCAGTTGCTACTGCAAAAGGTAGAAGAAAAACTGCATGTGTCGTACGGTACATACGAAGCGCCTGCAACAGCAGATACCATAGATGGTGTGATCATACCTGCAAAACGTACACGCTATCTTTCTGAGATCTCAGAAAACAACCGCGCGTATGATGAGTGGGTGAATGAGCAATGTAAAATAGCCACACAGCTATACCAGGTAGACGGTGTATTGCAATTAACAAAAACTTCTTCCGGTGAGTTAGGTAAGTTGAGAGAATCGCTTACTGATAACTTGTCCCCGGCTAACCGGCAACTGATTTCCAACTGGCCGGAAATAGTAAAGAAATATACCGCAGACTTTTTTGAATACCAGGTGCGTGATAAAGTGATCAAGCAGCCGTTGACTACGCAAAGTTTATCCGGCACACGCATTCCAAAAGTAGTATTACCCAAGTATAAAGACTGGGGCGATCTGCTGCGCTGGCAGCTACAGGAAAATTTGCCGGGCGAGTTTCCCTATACGGCAGGTGTGTTTGAGCTGAAGCGTACTGGCGAAGACCCTACCCGCATGTTTGCAGGTGAGGGTGGCCCGGAAAGAACGAATAAACGTTTTCACTATGTGTCATTAGGACAACCTGCAAAGCGTTTGTCTACTGCATTTGACAGCGTTACACTCTATGGCGAAGATCCTGACCACAGGCCGGATATTTATGGTAAAGTAGGTAATGCGGGTGTAAGCATTGCAACGGTAGATGATGCCAAAAAACTCTATAGTGGTTTTGATCTGTGCGATCCGAAAACATCCGTAAGTATGACGATAAACGGGCCTGCGCCAATATTGCTGGCCTTCTTTATGAATACGGCAATAGACCAGTTATGCGAAAAATGGATTGAAGAAAATAACCAGTGGGATAAAGTATCAGAGGCTTTCAATAAAAAATACCAGCACGCAACAAAACCTGTTTATTATAACCCTTCAGCTCCCGAAAGATTGCCGGAGGGAAATAATGGGCTTGGCCTGAAACTGCTGGGCCTGAGTGGAGATGAAGTATTGCCAGCAGATGTGTATGCAAAGATCAGGGCAGAAGCTTTGTCACAGGTGCGTGGTACTGTGCAGGCTGATATACTGAAAGAAGACCAGGCGCAGAACACTTGTATTTTTTCTACAGAGTTTGCATTAAAGCTGATGGGAGATGTGCAGGAGTATTTTATTAAAGAGAAAGTGCGCAATTTCTATAGCGTAAGCATCAGCGGTTATCATATTGCCGAAGCGGGCGCCAACCCTATTACGCAATTGGCGTTTACGTTGTCCAATGGTTTTACCTACGTAGAATATTACCTGAGCCGCGGTATGCATATTGACGACTTTGCGCCGAACCTTTCTTTCTTCTTTAGTAATGGTATGGACCCTGAGTATAGTGTGATAGGCCGTGTGGCAAGAAGAATATGGGCAAAGGCCATGAAGAATAAGTATAAGGCAAATGACCGCTCCCAGAAACTGAAATACCATATACAAACAAGCGGAAGAAGCCTGCACGCACAGGAGATAGACTTCAATGATATACGTACTACGCTCCAGGCTTTGTATGCCATCTATGATAACTGTAACAGCCTGCATACAAATGCTTATGACGAGGCTATTACTACGCCTACGGAAGAGAGTGTGCGCCGTGCAATGGCTATACAACTGATCATTAACCGTGAGCTGGGAAGTGCGAAAACAGAAAACTTTATACAGGGTAGCTTTGCAATAGAGGAACTAACGGACCTGGTAGAAGAAGCTGTGCTGGCGGAATTTGACCGCCTGACGGAACGCGGTGGTGTATTGGGCGCCATGGAGCGCATGTACCAGCGTAATAAGATACAGGAAGAAAGCCTGCATTATGAAATGCTGAAACATACAGGTGAATTCCCGATAGTGGGTGTAAATACTTTCCTGAATAAAAAAGGAAGCCCGACTGTAATTCCGGGAGAAGTGATCAGGAGTACAACAGAAGAAAAAGAGCAGCAGATCCAAAACTTGCGTGCCTTCTGGAAGCGTAACGAAAACCAGTCAGCGGCAATGCTGAATAAACTGAAGAAAGCAGCGGTACATAACGGCAATTTATTTGAAGAGCTGATGGAGACCGTGAAGCATTGTTCCCTCGGGCAGATCACCCATGCGCTGTATGAAGTAGGTGGGCAGTACAGGAGGAGTATGTAGGAATAATTGTTATATGGTTAAATTGTTTAATGGTTGTCATATAATAATTCCTGTGGTTGTCCGACTAAAGGTAATAGATAGTTGTCTGTAACTGTTTCCCGGAAAGGATTGTAGAAGAAAAAGAATGGTTTCAAAATTGGGGAGAGTTTCCCTGTTAGCTTTTTTAGAGAAACGTTCGGCCTCAGAAAAGCTGCGTTAAGAAAATTGGCATGAACGCCGGAAAAATCCATTGCTGTTTGAGCCAGGGATAGTTTACGTACTCATGCTGTTAGTGGCGAGTTCAATGGATTTCGGTGGGCATGACAATTTTTAGCCTGCTTTTCTGGAGCCTTGATCTTTTTGGTTACTTTTTGTATCAAGACAAAAAGTAACACCGTCGGTAGACAAATGAAAGCTTACAATTGAAAATCCACTAAGCTTAGTCGGACAACAATGAAACAATGCAGCCATATAACCATTAAACACTTCCCTACGTAGCCTTATCCCTCGTATTCCTTAACAAGCCGATACCTGCAAAGAAGAAAACGGCGCCTAAAATGGCGTAGATTATAATGGTTTTTATATTGTAAGCGCCGCCACCGCCGTTCAGGAAATTTACTGCCGCCAGTATCAGCCCCACAATACCCAAAATGGTGAGTATTATACCAAACATTCGCTTTTCCATATATGAAAGGTTTTGAAGAGCATAGTGCAAACGGAATGCCAGCAAAAATGTACGATGGCAGATGTGGGGTACTGGGCAATGTCATTAAGTTAAGAAGCTAACCACAAAGAGCGCAAAGCTATTTCACAAGGGACACAAGGGGAAACCCTTGTGCCCTTTGTGTTATCATTGTGAGCCTTGTGGTTAACTTAATGACATTGGGGTACCGGGAGCCCTTCCATATCTCATTCTAAAGATTTATTGTCCATGTACTTGCAGATATGGAATATCTACGTCTGCAAGTTGCCAGTTAACTGGCTAGCCGGTAACCTGCAACACTTACTTAATAGCTATTACACGTCACATCGTACATCTGACATCGTACATATATCCTCCAGATTGCTTTTCTTTGTACCCCATTTAATAATTGGAAAACTAGCAGTATGTGGTATAGACTCGGACAGTTTATTTTAAAGTTCAGGTTAGCATTATTGATCATTCTGATTGTCATTACCGGCTTTATGGCTTACCTGGCTACCAAGATCCAGATGAGTTATGACTTCTCCCGCGCTGTACCTACTGACAATATTAAGTTTAAAGAATACAAAGCTTTCAAGGAAAAATTTGGCGATGACGGCAATACAGTTGTTGTAGGCGTAGATTCGAAAGACTTCTACACCCTGCCTGTATTCAATGCTGCAGAAGAATTGCACAAAGACCTACGCAAAGTAAAAGGCGTGGAAGGTGTGCTGAGCATACCGGAGGCCGTAACGCTGGTTAAAGACAGCTCCGATAAAATAGTGCCGCAAAGAATATTTCATACACCGGTTACGGACCAGGCTATACTGGACAGCAACCGCGCCGTGTTTGAAAACCTGCCATTTTACAATTCTCTTTTATACAATGCAGAAACACATGCGTACCTCTTTGGCGTGCAGGTAAATAAAGATACAGCCAACAGTAAATCGAGAAAACGTTTGGTAAATGATATAGTAGCAGCCATCAGCACATTTGAGAAAAAAACAAATATCAAAGCGCATGTAAGTGGTTTGCCATATATACGTACAACCGTTGCAAACAAGATCGAGAAAGAAATGCAGTGGTTCCTTATTGGCTCACTCCTGTTATCTGCTATTACCCTATTGCTCTTCTTCCGGTCTATCAGCGCTACCATTATGAGTTTACTAGTAGTAGGCATGGGCGTTGTATGGAGTGTAGCAACAATGGTTATCTTTCATTACAAGATCACCTTGCTCACTGCATTGATACCGCCATTGATCGTAGTGATCGGCATTCCTAACTGTATTTATTTCCTGAATAAGTATCACACTTCCTATCGCGATACAAACGATAAACAAAAAGCGATTGTAACAATGGTGGGTAGAATGGGTATTGTAACCCTGTTCTGCAACATTGCTGCCGCTATAGGGTTTGCCGTATTTGGGCTTACCAGGAGTGATCTGTTAAAAGAATTTGGCGTAGTGTCTGGCATTAACATTATGGCCCTCTTTATCATCTCTCTTATATTTATTCCTATTGTATTAAGCTATTTGCCTGCGCCCAAGCCGAAGCACGTGCGTTACCTGGACAATAAGATGCTGGAAAAACTGCTGGTGCGAATAGAAAAGTGGACGTTCAATAACAGGCCTACTGTGTTTGGCGTAACAGCTGTGGTAATGATAGTAGCCATCATTGGTATTTTTAGGCTGAAAAGTGAAGGCTTCATTGTAGATGACCTGCCAAAGAGTGATGTGATCTATACAGACCTTAAATGGTTTGAAAGCAACTTTAACGGTGTAATGCCTTTGGAGATATTAGTAGATACAAAAAAGAAAAACGGTATTACGCGTGGTATAGAGCCGATTGAAAAGATCGACACGTTTTCACGCTTTATCGGCGATAAGCCAGAGACAGCAAGGCCACTCTCCTTTGTAGAAGGATTGAAGTTTGCACGCCAGGCTTTTTATGATGGGGACAGCACCTATTATGCAACGCCTACGGCGTTTGACATTCCTGTAATGGCCAGCTATCTCAAAACCAATAAAGACACTACGGGTGCGCCTAAAGCAAAAACAGGCTTCTCGCAAATGATCTCATCTTACATAGATAGCAATAAACAGGTAGCGCGCATTACAGTAAATATGAAAGATATTGGCAGCAAACAACTGCCTATTCTCATTGATAGCTTTAAGCGGGAGTCTGATAGAATATTTGACACAGCGCACTACAAAGTTACCTACACAGGTAGCAGCGTTACTTTTTTGGAAGGTTCTAGCTTTATCATTAATGGTTTGAAAGAAAGTATTCTCTGGGCGTTTGGCCTTATCGCACTGTGCATGCTTTACCTCTTCCGCTCTTTCAGAATATTGATCTGCTCACTTATTCCTAACCTCATACCACTGGTAGTAACGGCGGGCGTTATGGGCTGGGTAGGCATTTCATTAAAGCCCTCTACAGTGCTTGTGTTTAGCGTAGCGCTTGGCATAGCCATAGACGTTACCATACGGTTCCTGGTCAACTATAAGCAGGAACTGCCGCATTATAACAAAGACGTAAAACAGACCTTAATACAAACCATACATCACACCGGTGTAAGTATTATTTATACATCGCTCGTATTAATAGCGGGTTTCATCGTATTCTGCATCAGTAATTTTGGCGGTACAAAAGCCCTTGGATGGCTAACATCGCTAACGCTGGTGGTGGGCACACTTACAAACCTGATATTATTGCCGGTTTTGATCTGGATTTCGCGTAGAAAGCACGAAAAATAGGCTCATTTCAGCCATTTTTTTTGACATTTTAAATTTTTTTTTGAAGCCTATTGTCTCCTAAGATGATAGGCTTTTTTGTGCTGATTTACAAGAAGTTGTCGGTAAACAGGCTGCTTTATAAGGTGAATTTTTATTTGCTTTTAATTAACGCAGAAAATTTGGAAAGTTGTGAGAGTTTAAATATTCAATATCTTGCCTGAGTGTGCATCAAAGCTTAGTGAGAAAAACATGTATTAATCTGATCCCGCCTTATTGGAACTTCTTTTAGTTATCAAGAAAACTAAACTGTAAATCATGAAGAGGCTGCCTAAATTTTATTGTTGCCTTTTATTGTGTACTAATTTTTGAGCGAAACAAGGCAGATTTTGCAGATGTAGTTGGTTACTACAGCGAAAAATCTAACGAAGTTGCAGCCAAAAATTAGCAGAAGAAAAGCAATGAATGAATTTTAGGTAGCCTCAGGAAACATATTTCGGGGCCACCCTATAGGCTACCGCAAGAGGCTGTATTTTTTTATTAAACCTAAATGAGTCATGAGAAAACTGCTATTACTCGTATGTACGTTCCTGTGCACATTGGGAGCGTATGCACAAACCCGGACCATCTCCGGTAAAGTCACAGATGAATCTAACATCCCCGTTGACGGAGCTTCCGTACAAGTCAAAGGATCATCTGCCGGTACTGCCGCCGATACAAAAGGCAATTTTAAAATTTCCGCAAAAACAGGTGACATTCTCGTTATTACTGCCGTTGGCTTTTCTACGCTGGAACTGAAACTGGCTGGCGAAAGCAGTGTGAACGTTACACTGAAAAAAGCGGATGCTGTAATGGAAGAAGTAGTGGTTACGGCACTTGGTATTAAAAGAAACAGGAACACGCTTCCTTATGCTGCACAGCAGGTAAGCGGTGCTGAGGTAAGCCAGACAAGAGGCGGCAACTTTGCACAAGGCTTGTCGGGCCGTGTGTCGGGTTTGCAGATACAACAAGGTAATGCGATGGGCGCTTCTACCAACATAGTAATACGTGGCGCTAAATCGTTAACAGGTAATAACCAGGCGCTGTTTGTAGTAGATGGTGTGCCTGTAGACAACTCTAATAACAACGGCTCCAACAAAACAGGTACAACATCTGCTGACCAGTCTAATGGCCGTGGCGGTTATGACTATGGTAATGCCGGTGCAGATATTAATCCTGACGATATAGAATCTGTAACAGTGCTGAAAGGTGCGGCATCTACTGCACTGTATGGCTCACGCGCTGCAAATGGTGTGATTATGATCACCACTAAGAAGGCAAAGAAAGGCCTGGGTGTGGTAGTGAACAGTAGCGTAACAGTTGGTAAAATAGATAAGAGCACTTATGCTAAATACCAGAAAGATTATGGCGCCGGTTACCAGCAGGGTGGCTATAGTAAAACGACTGACGGCTCGCCTAACCCGGCATTCTGGTACAAAGATGCATTTGGCACAGGTACTAAAAGCCTGATTGTACCTACAACAGAAGATGCTTCTTATGGTGCCAAGTTTGACCCGTCGTTGATGGTGTATCATTGGGATGCATTCGACTCCACCTCTCCTTATTATAAAAAAATGAGGCCGTGGGTAGCTGGTGCTAACGATCCGGTAACTTTCTTCCAGACTGCGGTATCTACCAACAACAGTGTATATCTTGATGGTGGTGGAGACAAAGGGTCATTCAAACTGGGCTATACGCGCAATGATGAAAGAGGTATTTTACCAAACAGCAGCTTGCTGAAAAACCTTGTAAACTTTGGCGCAAGCTATAACGTAACCAGTAAGGTAACAGTAAGCGGCTCGCTAAACTTCTCCAAGATAGATGGCAAAGGCCGCTATGGTACAGGTTACAGCAAATACAACGTAAACCAGTCTTTCCGCCAGTGGTGGGAAACAAACGTAGACATGCAGGAGCTGAAAGATGCGTACAACAGAACAGGCAGGAACATTACCTGGAACTGGGCTGACCCTACTAAAACAGATGGTAGCGGATTGTACCCGATCTATACAGACAACCCTTATTTCATCCGCAACCAGAACTATGAGACAGATAGCCGCTACAGGTACTTTGGTACAGCGTCACTCAACTATAATGTAACTGACTGGTTGAGCATACTGGGCCGCGTATCATTAGACTCTTATGATGAACTGGAAGAAGAAAGAATAGCTGTGGGTAGCGTAGCTGTATCATCTTACAGCCGCTTCGAAAGAACATTCAGAGAGTATAACTACGACCTGATGGCTACATTCAGCAAAAACCTGTCTACAGATCTTAAGCTGAATGCTGTAGCGGGCATTAACCTGAGAAGAAACTATGTAAATTCTTTGTATGCAATTACGAACGGAGGGTTGGTAGTGCCTGGTCAGTATTTCTTAGGCAACTCACTAAACCCGATTGCATACCCTACAGAGTCTGCACAAAAGATAGCGGTAGATGGTTACTATGCAAATGCTACGCTGACATACAAAGACTTCCTTTCTTTGGATGCCTCATTCAGAAGGGATATTTCTTCTACGCTGCCTATCAACAACAAAGCGTATAACTACCCTGCGGTATCTGCCAGCTTCCTGTTTTCTAAGTTTATAGATGCGCCATGGTTAAGCCAGGGTAAAGTAAGGCTGAACTATGCGGAAGTAGGTAACGGTGCGCCATTTGCAAGTTTGAACGATGCGTATGATAGAAACACATCTTTCAATAATGCGGTGCTGTTCTCTTTGCCTGATACTAAAAACAACAGGGACCTGAAATCAGAAAGAACGAAGAGTAAAGAAGTGGGCCTGGAAATGGCATTCTTCAAAAACCGCTTGGGTTTTGATGTTACATACTATCAAACCAATACAGTAGACCAGATCATTCCTGTTGCAGTATCTACGGCTACAGGTTATGCCAGCAAGTATGTAAATGCTGGTGATGTACGTAACCGTGGCGTGGAACTTTCCTTATTTGCAACGCCTGTTAAAACAAAAGATTTCTCCTGGACCATTAACCTGAACTGGACAAAAAATACCAGCAAAGTATTGTCTTTGTACGATAGCAGCAAAAACTTACAGTTGGCTTCTTTCCAGGGTGGTGTAACGGTGAATGCAACTGTAGGCCAGCCTTACGGAACTATACAGGGTAAAACATGGACGTACGAGGCTACTACCGGGCAAAAACTGGTGGGCAGTAATGGTTACTATGTACAGACGACTACTACCAACAACGTAATAGGTAATGTAAACCCTGACTGGTATGGCGGCGTGTACAACACATTCAAGTATAAAAACTTCTCGCTTGGCTTCCTGATAGATGTGAAAAAAGGTGGCGATGTATTCTCGCTGGATATGTATTATGGCCTTGCCACAGGTATGTACCCTGAAACCGTGGGAACAAATGAGTTCGGTGTAGACAAGAGAACGAACCCTGCTGTAACAACAAATGGCGGCCTGCTGGTGCCTGGTGTAACTGCAGATGGAAAAGCAAATACAAAACGTGTTGACAATACGAAGACTGGTTACTACGGTTACTCTTACAACCCGGCTGCTGCATTTGTATATGATGCAAGCTATGTGAAACTGAGAGAGCTCACGTTTACCTACTCATTCCCTCAAGACCTGATTTCAAAATGGAAAGTGTTTAAAGGAATTGACGTTTCTGTGATCGGAAGAAACCTGTGGATCATTCACAAAAATCTTCCTTATGCAGACCCTGAAGAAAACCTGACTGCGGGCAACGCACAAGGTTACCAGAGTGGTGCATACCCTACTACAAGAAGCGTTGGTGTGAATCTTAAATTGAAATTTTAAATCTTAGCGCGATGAAAAAAATATTATTATCTATATCACTTCTTTCATTAGTAGCCTGTACAAAAAATATATCAGACTATAATGATCAGACAAAGCAGGCATCTTCTGCACCTGCGCCCACTTTGTTTTCCAACGCAGTACGCAACCTTACAGATGTATTAACCAGTTCCAACGTAAACACAAATGTGTACAGGCTGGTAATACAACACTGGGCTACAACTACCTATACGGATGAGCCTAACTATGACTTTACTACAAGAAACATTCCGCAGCGCTGGTGGACAGTAATGTATAAAGATGTACTGGCAGACCTGGCAGAGTGTAAAAAACAAATACCTTCTTCCGCAGGAGTAACTGCAGGTGCAAAGGCTAACCAGAATGCCATTGCAGACCTGATGCAGGTGTACACCTATTCTGTGCTTGTCAATACTTTTGGCAATGTGCCTTATAGCAAAGCATTAAACTCCGACAACCTGTTCCCTGTGTACGATGATGCCAAAACCATCTATGCAGACCTAATGGCAAGAGTAGATGCAGACATTGCTGCAATGAATACGGCAGAAAAAGGATTTGATGCAAACCAGGACCTTGTTTATGGAGGTTCTATAACTGCATGGATCAAGTTTGCCAATTCATTGAAAATAAGATTGGCAATGACCACCGCAGATGACGACAACGGGAAAGCTAAAACAGCCATAGAAGCTGCAGATGCAAAAGCATTTGCCAGCGCTACGGACAATGCCCTGTTCAAATACTATTCTGTTACGCCAAATAACAATCCTATCTGGACAGACCTAGTACAAAGTAAAAGGCAGGATTTTATTGCAGCCAATACACTGGTAGATAAAATGAATGCACTTAGCGATCCACGTCTTAAACAATACCTGAAACCAAACGATGCGGGGCAGTATGTAGGTGGTATAGACGGCGCTACGAATACCTTCTCCCTGTTTGCAAAAGCAAGTGATAAAATGGTAGCGATGGATTTTCCTGCATTGTTGCTGGACTATTCAGAGATTGAGTTTTATCGTGCAGAGGCCATAGAGCGTGGATATACTGTAAGTGGTACTGCTGCGGAGCATTACAACAATGCTATAGCTGCATCCATCTTGTACTGGGGTGGCACGACTACAGATGTAGCTACTTACCTGGCAAGGCCGGACGTAGCGTATGCAACTGCTGCGGGCAACTACAAGCAAAAGATCGGTACACAAAAATGGCTGGCCTTGTATAACCGTGGTTATGAAGCGTGGACAGAGTTGAGAAGGTTGGACTTCCCGGTGATCACACCGCCAACAACAGCGAAGTCTGGTTTCCCTAACCGCTTCACTTATCCTACAAACGAACAAACGCTGAACAATAAAAACTACACAGCCGCCGCCGCTGCTATTGGTGGTGATAAAGTAGAAGTGAAATTGTTCTGGGATAAATTTTAATTAAGCATTCCCCTTATAGTGTACATTTAGTAGAAGAGGCTGTCTCGTAATAGAGGCAGCCCTTTTTTATTGTTTACTACGGAGCCAGGGAGGAGTACACAGAGAAGCCCTTGTGATCCTTGTGCATACTTTGTGTTCTTTGTGGTTAACTAAACGACATAAGGTCTTGCATCTCAAATTTGTAATCATTGTATGCTTATGCGCCTTTGCGTGAAAACAGTTTTTCGCGAGAAACATTTGGGGAGTTTTTTTAACACATAGGGACATAGGTAAAAAGAAGACATAGGAAGGGCGAAAATTTTTAATAAATAGCCGTCTTCATTTCAATAGAGGGAATATAAGGCCACATTGGAGGAGGTCTGCGTTGCATCCCTCATTTCAAATCTCAAATCTCAAATTTGCAATCTTTGCGCGAAAACTAATTCCGCGTATTTCGTGTTTTCCGCGAGAAACATTTGGGGAGTTTTTTTAACACATAGGGACATAGGTAAAAAGAAGACATAGGGAGGGTGAAAGTTTTTAATAAACAGCCGTCTTTATTTCAGTAGAGGTAATATAAGACCACATAGCAGCTCCGCTTCGCGCCCCTGCATTTCAAATCTCAAATTTGTAATCTTTATATCCCAACTCAATCAGCAATGTTTGTAACCCTGCGAATATCTAAAAAGCGTGCCGGGTAATTACTCGAATCATAAGTGGTAACAATTACACCATTCTTTTTGGTAGAAGAAGAGGAGTGAATAAACTGAAGCGGCTCGCCTTCCTTGCTCACTACGATGCCAGCGTGCCCCGGTGACCTATCCTTCTTTTTAGTGCCGGTGAAAATAATAATATCGCCAGTCTTTGCTTCAGACAGCATCACCTTCTCTCCTGTAGTGGCAAGCTCTTTGGTAGAATGGCTCACCAGTACGTTGAACTTGTTAAACACATACATAATAAAGCCGGAGCAGTCAAAGCCCTTTGTAGTAGCGCCCGCCCATTTATAATGGATGCCTTTAAGACGATAACAGATGTCAAGAAAACTATTTTTATTAATAGGTAAGTCTACGCGTTGCGCCTGCGCCAGTGATACTGCGCTTATAATACAGGTGAGTAATGCAAGTAATCTTCTCTTCATACTACATGCTTCAGGTAATTGTGTATAAACAGATCGCGCGAAGTAATGACTTTTAGCTTGTAAGGACAAGTATAATTAGGTCGGCGCATTTTGTTTAAATAATTCACTTTGTAAATTAAACAATTGTATCTCCGTTTGCCATGAAACGATAAACGATAGTGACATTACATTCTTTATAGGTAAAAGCCTGTGTGAAATATTGGGAAATCGTGTATATTTAACCATCTCCAACCAGATGCAGAACCATAGCGTTACAACCGTACAGATGCCAACCTGCCTTTCTCATTTTTATTCATCACCTAAACAACTGTTCTATGAGAAAGAAGTTTACACTTATTTTATTCGCCTCTTTTGTATGTACAAGTCTCTTTGCTCAAACTATTATTGATTATCAAGCCTGGAGTTCTTCCGCCTGTAATGCGTTTGCAACAGGAGTGAACGTACCCGCTATGGCTAATGGTGCAAGTACTTCCAGTTTACACCAGACGGCTATAGGACAACCTATGTATGGTAGTGTGAACAAGAGCATTATGCTAGATTGTAAGACAGAAAACAGCGGCACAACTAAGGGAACAGAGTATCGTCTTGCATATAATTTTAAAGCAAATTATATTTACAAAGTAACTATTAATGCCTCTTGTGTAGGCGGCACCTCGGCTCGCTTAAGATTATTGCAGGCAAATGGCGGAGGGGCGAATATGATTTGTAATGGCAGTGACATCATTGATCCCAATGCATCAGGGAATGGATATGTTAGTAATACAATTATCTCTGGTACTACCTGGAATGATTATACATTTAATCTTCCTGTATATGCTACCCAGTGGTCTTACCTCAATGTTTCGGCAATACCTTCACTTGCGGCCGACCTACAGACGATAAATGTTCGAAAAATTACGATTACAGAAACGCCACCTGCGCCAGCTTTTTCGATCAATAATATAAGTGTGCCTTGCGGCTCCACTGCTCCGCAAACATTTGCTGTTGCCAACGCTTATAATTCTCCTGGTGTTACATCTTATGAGTGGGATTTGGGAGCGAACAATGGGTGGCTGTATAATGGAATCGCTGCGCCGCAATATATTTCTACAACAGCGAACACTTTAATACTAGCACCTTCAGGCAGTATTGCATTGCAAAATGTATCCGTTACAGTAAGAATGAATCAGCAGGATTATAGAACATATACTGCAACGGTAACAAACACGGCGCCATCTTATACGATTAGTGGGCCGAGTAATCTTTGTACAAATGCAACTTATCAAATATTAGGTCTACCTCAAGGATCAACGATTTTGTGGAGTGCTACTCCATCTGGAATTCTTACAGTAACGCCGGGAGTAGGATCGGCTATTCTTACACAAAATACTAGCGGGTATGCTACGCTAACAGCTACAATAAATAATGCATGTGGTACTTTCACTGTTACTAAAACCAATATAGCTGTAGGAACTCCTATACCAAGAATTAGTTGTCCGCAGTACCAAGGAGTGCCGTTTGATCCATATTCTGTTATTAATTGCATAATAGAGGATAATGAATTTTCGAATGTGCAATGGAGCGTAATAGGAGGAACGATAATATCTGGTCAAGGAACGGGAAATGTTACCATACAACTCGGTGCGGGAGGAATACGAGCAGATAATCAGTTTTCAATTTCAGCAACTGGTACAACTAATTGCGGAACGTGGAGTGGTTATGGCTACTTTGATGGATTTATTAAAGGTGGTCAAGGCGAGTTTGAACCTATTGATTTTAACATGGTCGCTTATCCAAATCCGGCATCTAATATGATTAGCTTAGAGAATGTAACTGCTTTACCTGATGACTATGGAGTAGAACTATACAATTTTGAATCGAATAAACTTAGCCTGTCTCAAAAGATAAAGAAAGGAACGAAGTCTGCAAAAATACAAGTGAGTCATTTGCCTAAAGGAAAATATGTATTGGCAATTAGAGATAAGAAAGGAAAGCTAATCAAAACACAGCAGGTAATACTTAAGTAAACAATGGGGTGTTGTTTTTAGTAGCCTTGACAGGTCTTTAATACCTGTCAAGGCTTTTTGTTTAATTGTCTGCACTGATTAATTAAACACGTGTTGCGATGCTGACGCAGCGATAAGATAATAGGGTGAAAAAAGTTTTTATAATAAAATGTTAACCTATATTTACTGTCTCGGCAATCCAAATAAATAAGCTAGTTGCGCACAAACTCCTAAGTGCCTCAACCTCTCCTTCGCTAGCCGTACCGGCTAAATTTTTTTTGAAAACAAACTTTTATTACACAATGAGAAAACTACTACTACTGCTCATGTGCACTTGCTTGTGCATTGTACAATCGTGGGCGCAAAACCGAACTATTACGGGGAAGGTTACAGATGGAAGCGGAGCGCCTGTTCATGGGGCATCTGTAACAATCAAGGGTACAAACACAGGAACTAATACCAAAGATGATGGCAGTTTTTCACTTTCTATTGGGGATGCTGCTAAAACAATCATTATTACCTCTTTAAATTTTCAGACACAGGAAATTTCGCTTGCTGGAAAAAAAATGTTTAATGTTCAGCTACAGGCTTCGGATGCAACGTCTTTAGATGACATCGTCATAGTTGGTTATCAGGCAATAAAAAAGAAAGATGCTACCGGCTCTGTAAAAATAGTGGATGGTCAAGAGCTGACTGAAAAACCTATTGCATCTATTACTCAATTATTACAAGGAAAAGCCGCAGGTGTACAGGTAATGGGACAAAGTGGAAAACCAGGTGCCAACGCTTATATTAGAATTAGAGGAACGGGCTCTATTAATGCTTCTTCAGAGCCATTAATTATTATGGATGGTGTATCTATTTCTAGTACTGCCTTTAATATGATTAATCCTGACGATGTCGATGATATTACTATATTAAAAGATGCCTCTGCGACTTCCATCTATGGATCAAGAGGTTCTAATGGCGTTATCTTAATTACAAGTAAGAAGGGAAAGGGCGCTCCAGTAGTGTCATACTCTTTTCAATATGGTAAAATGAATGCATTGAAACTTAAGCATCTTGATGTAATGAATGCTATGCAAAAATTTCAATATGAATTTGATGGGGGATACTATAATGGAAATGGGATTTTGGATTCAATGATTTCGAATAGGATAAGTAATGGTACTTACGCCCCAGGTACGACTCTTTTGACGATGACAAACGACCAACGTCAACAATTGTGGAGCCTAGCAACTAGCCGTGGACAAGGTGATTGGAGAAAGGCAATGTTGCCTACGGGAACATTTATTAAACATGATGCATCTATATCTGGGTCTTCTGATAAGTTTAGATATTATTTATCTCTCTCAAAAGCAAATAATGAGGGTACTGTTTATGGCTCTTATTTTAATACAGTTGGAGGTAGATTAAATGTTGAATATAATGCCAACAGTTGGTTGAAGATGGGGACGAATCTCGGGGTAACTAATTCTGTAGAGAATGTAATACGAGAAGTGTATAATGGTCAAGCGGCATATACTTCTGCTCTTTTGCTGAATGCATATGAACCTTTGTATGTAAATGGGAAATATAACATTACATCTTTAGGACAAAACGCAATGGAAACTACAGATGATAATCCTAACGTTGCGAATAGAATTTCATCTTTTGCTACAATTTATGGAGAGGCGAAGTTATTAAAGCATTTAGTGCTTCGCTCTCAAATAGGGATGAACTACAACACGTTAAGCCAAGAATACTATCTTGAGCCCGGTTCTTATTTAGCTCAGACACTTGGATATAATCAAAAACGTGATAATGGTAACAGAGATTTTGTTTATGTATTCACAAATACAGCCAACTGGGTACAAACACTAGGAGCAAATCATAATATTTCTGGACTAATTGGTTCCGAATTTACAAAAGATAAATTTTATAGTTATTCTCTCACTGCAAGAGGTTTTCCTACTGCAAGTGTAAATACACTTGAAAATGGTGCTACACCTACACAAGCGACTACATCGAGATCAGATTGGTCTTTGATCTCTTATTTTGCCAAAGCGCAGTATAATTACGCAAAAAAATATTTCATTGATTTAACTGCTAGAACAGATGGTTCATCTCGATTTGGGAAAAATAATCGATTCGCGAATTTCTGGTCTGTTGGAGCAACATGGGATATAAAAAAGGAAACATTCTTTAAGGTGGAACCTGTTAGTGATCTTAAGCTTAGAGCATCTTATGGTACAGCAGGAAATAATAATGGTATTGGAAATTATCAGGCATTAGGAACGTATGCATTAAATGTTAGTTACAATGGAAGCCCGGCTGCTAGTCCAAACAATCTTGCAAATCCTGATTTGACTTGGGAAAAAGCTGCATTATTTGATGTTGGAATTGATTTTGGTATACTAAACAATAGAATAACCGGAACAATCGAGTACTATAATAAAAAAACAAGTTCTCTTTTATATAATGTAAATGTTTCTCAAACTACAGGGTTTTCAAATTATACAGGGAATGTAGGAAGCCTGAGAAATCGTGGTATTGAAGTGTCATTAAGTGGAGACATAATTAAAAAGAAAGATTTTAACTGGAATGTATCTGTTATCTATGCTAACAATGACAATAAAGTTCTTGAATTATACTCAGATAATGTACCAACACAAGGTGGCTTAGCATTATTGAAAATTGGGCAACCTCTATATGTCTATAAACTTGTTCGGTGGGCAGGGGTAAATCCAACAGATGGTAAAAATCAATATTATAAAATAGATGGGACTTTAACAGAAAGTGATCCTAGTTCTCAAGCAGTGATGATGAATGGTAAGTCTCCTCTGGTGAAATTTAATGGAAGTATTAATACTTCTTTATCCTATAAAGGAATTGATTTGTCTGCACAGTTATATTATTCTGGTGGTAATTATATTTTCAACGCACTGTATCAGATTGGGGCATCCGAAGGGGAGCAAATAAGCAAAAACCAATTTACTGATGCTTTAAACTATTGGAAGAAGTCTGGTGATAACGTGCAAATGGCTAATATAAAAGACCCAAGTCAAAGAGTAACATATGATACAGATAAGTATTTGGAAAAAGGTGACTATCTGTCGTTAAGAGATATCACTCTTGGATATACACTTCCTGCTGACATAGCTCAAAAAATCAAATTTAAATCTATCCGGGTCTACATACAAGGTACAAACTTATGGATGGGAACGAAATTTAGAGGTATTCCGGAAGTAGGTCAATCAAATGGAGAAAACACTTCTTACCAGCCGGGGCAACTGACTTTATATGGTTATCCTCAATATAAAGCATTCACAGTGGGAGCTAATATCAAATTTTAAATCTATTGCAATGAAGAAATATTTATATATAACATTGTCAGGTTTCTTATTAATAGGAGCCTGTAAAAAAAGTGAGCTTGATTTATATCCGTATAATCAGGTGGAAACTACACAAGCATTTAATACGCAGGCAGATGTTACCTTGGCTGTTAATGGTATGTATTATGGAATTAGGGCCTCAAGCTCTTATTATAATGGTACATGGAATATAGTAGCAGATGTATTATCAGATAATTTGCTTACTAACAAAGCTGGTCGTGGTTCTTTGCTTTCTTACAACCAATGGATGTTAAACGGATCAAACACATATCTTCTTTTTTCTGGCGGTTATACTATGACAAGGAGAGCAAATGCCATACTTGAGAATATTGATAAATTTTCCGCTGGTACCTTTCGGGATAATGCAAAAGGCGAAGCACTTGCTATACGCGGCATGACTTATTTTGATATGGCAAGAGTATATGCCAAGACATATCAAAATGCAATAGCTACAGACTCTGTGTTGCCATACATTACAACAACAGATGCTACAATTATGCCTTCAAAAGAACCCGTGAAAGGTTTTTATGATAAGGTGCTGAATGATTTAAATACTGCATTACCACTAATAAATGCAAGTAATGGCACAGGTAGGCTTAATAAGGCTGCTGTAGCTGGGTTGCTTTCCCGGGTAAATCTATATAAAGGAGACTATGATGCAGTAATTAACGCTGCAAATACAGCATTAGGTGCATCTCCTGTATTGCCTGATGCAAGTACTTTCCCAAAAATCTGGACAGATGAGACAGAGTCTGGAGTTTTGTTCAAAGTGTACAATACTGCTGTAGACAACGTAAATACACAAGGTGTAAATTATTATCAGGTTTCAGGCGGTGAAATTAAATCAGAATTTGTAGTCGAGTATAACTTCATGCAGATATTTAAGACGACAGACATAAGGACATCAGCATATATAAAAACTGCTCCTTATTTAGGAAGTATGTATAATGACGTTATTAAGTATGCGGGAGGCAAGGGAAAGCCAGCGGGTGTTTGTGATGCTAAGGTTTTGCGCACAGCAGAAGTGTTGTTGAATCGGGCAGAGGCGTACTATAGAAAAGGAGATGAGACTGACGCTCTTGCTGATTTGAATCTTTTGAAGAAAAATAGATATTCCGATTATGCTCCGGTTACAATGTCGGGGCAAACATTGTTAACTGAAATTTTAAAAGAAAGAAGATTAGAGCTGGCATTTGAAGGTGATCGTTTTTGGGATATGAAGAGGCAGAATGTGCCTGTGCATAGAGATCCAACCAAAGGAGATAAAGCGGACGGTTCGGGTACGCCGTACGTTTATACTAATCTAGAAGTTGGGGATTATCGTTTTCAATTACCTTACCCGCAAACTGAGCTCAACTTTAATAATAATCTGAAACAAAATCCTGGATATTAAATCGATTATATACATATCATCAAAAAGCCGGCGTTTCAGCCGGCTTTTCTTTTACGGAATCCTCGTTCCTCTGTCTTATCAAATTTTAATGTTCTAACGATATTGTCTGCCTCCCTGCTCATTTTTAATTATTTATGTATTTTTTTTCTTCCCAAACATTGTTTTGTATAAAAACAGATGCAGCTATTTAAAAAAACTAACTGTCTTTGTTAATGAATTGTAAATTCAGGGTTCTGTTTAACGGTTTCGTAATGAGATTATTAGGATTTCTATGAGAAAAAATCCTATATGATCTTTTTTAAAATGAAAAAATTCTTTTGGGAATTGTTAGCAAAATCTTAATATATTCGCGAACACATTGCATCAAATCCAGATAAAATTATTTAACCACTGAGTCATGAGAAAACCAATACTACTCAGCTTAATCTGCCTGTATGACTACGATCATTCGTTACTTCATCTAGAATGTAACAATAACTACCTGCGGATCTAAATAAGCAAAATTTCAATCAACATTTAGTCTAGTTAGTATTTGAACTTGTTAAGAACAAGGGAAAAAACTGCTGCGCGTATATATTTTTTTCAAGTTCACTTAAATTAAAAATCACCCTTAATTATGAGAAAACTGCTACTACTTGTGTGCATGACACTCTGTATTTTACAGGCATGGGCACAAAACCGGACAATAACCGGTAGGATATTGGATGATAAAGGGAACCCAATTCCTCATGCATCCATAACCATTAAAGGAACAGTAACTGGTGTTACCGCTGACGCTGCAGGTAATTTTACAATCCAGGTAGCTTCTACTGCCAAAACACTGGTGGTTGCGTCATTAAACTTTGCTACCCAGGAAATTGTGATCGGTAGCAAAGCAAATATTTCTGTAGTGTTACAGGAATCGACAGCTAAGATAGAAGAGGTAGTTGTTGTAGGTTATAGCACAACAACAAAAGAGGCGTTTACTGGTTCTGCGAAGGTGGTATCCGGTGAGCAATTGAACAATAAAAACCTCTCTAACGTTTCACAGGCGCTTGCAGGTGAAGTTGCTGGTGTAAGGGCTATCAATACATCTGGCCAGCCGGGTGTATCTGCAGATATCCGTATACGTGGTATCGGATCTGTAAATGGTAACCGTGCTCCTTTGTATGTGATAGATGGTATCCCATACTCAGGTCAGTTGAATGCACTTAACATGGAAGACGTTGCAAATCTTACAGTATTGAAAGACGCTGCTGCAACTTCTATCTATGGTTCAAGAGGTGCGAATGGTGTAATCGTAATTACAACAAGAACAGGTAGAGGTAAAAAATCCTTTATTGAAGTAGATGGCAAAATCGGTTCTAACATGAAACTGTTGCCTCGCTACAGTGTAATCTCTTCACCAGAAGAGTATATAAGCCTTAGCTGGCAGGCACTGTACAACCAGGCTATTGCTGGCGGTGCTACTCCTGCTGCTGCGCAGACAACTGCAAGCAACAACTTGTATTCTGCAAGCGGTATTAGCCCTAACTACAACATCTGGAATGCTGCAGGTAAAGATCTGATAGATCCTACTACTGGTGCATTCAAATCTGGTGTTACACGTAAGTACACTCCGGAAAAATGGGATGACTATGCTTTCCAGTCTTCATCCAGGAAAGAAGTAAATGTGAAGTTGGGCGGTAGCGAGGGTAAAACAAACTATTACACATCGTTCGGTTACCTGAAAGATAATGGCTACTCTATTAAAACAGACTTTCAGCGTTTTGTTGGCCGTTTGAATTTAAACCAGGAAGTTAAACCTTGGTTGTCTGCAAACGTGAACATCAACTATGCAAATACAACAACAAACAATGGCGGACAGTCTAGCAACTCAGGAAGCGTTTTCTGGTTTGTAGATAATATGCCTTCTATCTACCCACTGTTTTTGCGTGACCCGGCTACAGGTAACAAAGTAGCTGACCCGATCTTTGGTGGTTACCAGTATGATTATGGTGACCAGGGAAGAAAATTCGGTTCTCTGACAAACGCAATTGCGGACGTTACATATAACACATCTCAGGCAAAAAGAAATGAGCTGACTGGTAATACTTCATTAAACCTGAAGTTTACAAAAGAGCTTTCTTTTGAAACTAAACTGGGTGTTCAGTATTACAACAATGCTGCTGTAAGCCGTTCTAACAAATTCTACGGAAGCTCTGCTTCTCAAAAAGGTTCTATCAGCCAGACTAAAACTGAGTTGATGAATTTGAACTTGTTGAACTTATTGCGCTACGCTAAGAAATTTGGTGATCATGATCTGGAAGTATTGGCAGCTCACGAGGCTACTAATTTCAAACAGAATATTGCAAACGCATCTGGTTACAACCTGGTTGAAAATGATAACCTGGAGTTGAACAATGCAGTTGTATCAAACCCTTCATCTTCTTACTCTAATACATATGCGTTAGAAAGTTATTTTGCTCAAGCCAACTATAACTTCAATCGTACGTATTATGTATCTGGTACTATCAGAAGAGATGGTTCTTCCCGTTTCATTAAAGGAAACACTTGGGGTAACTTTGGATCTGTAGGTCTTGGCTGGGTTATGACAAACATGAACTTCATGAAAAGCCTGAAGTTTGTTGACTTCCTGAAATTGAAAGCAAGCTATGGTATCCTGGGTGATCAGTCTGGTGTAGGTTACTACCCTGGTTATGACTTGTACACTATCAATAACCTGAACAACCAACCTTCTTTTGCGTTCAACACAAAAGGAAATCCAAACCTGACATGGGAAACATCTAAAATGTTCCAGACAGGCGTAGAGTTCAAACTGGGTAACTACCTGACAGGTTCTGTTGATTACTATATCAAAAATACAGACAACCTGATCTTCAATAGAAGAGTAGGTCCGTCAATCGGTTATGCATTGATCCAGGTAAATGATGGCAGATTAAGAAACTCTGGTGTTGAGTTCGATCTGACAGCACACCTGATCAACAAGAAAGATTACTTCTTTGACTTTGGTATCAATGGCGAACATTTCACTAACAAAATTGTGACTATGCCAATTGATCCGGCAACTGGTCAACAAAAAGTAATTGATATCCAGTCTCCTTATGGCTGGGCAGTAGGACATTCTGTATATGATTTCTATATCAGGAACTATGCAGGTGTAGATCCTACTGATGGTAAGAGCATGTGGACTGTTTACTATGAAGATAAAAATGCCAACGGTACATTTGATGCTGGTGAGCAGGTAACAGATCTGGAAACATATAATGCTGCAAACCCTAGCAAAGCTGGTGCATTGAAAACTACTAATACTAAAGATTATAGCCAGGCTACTCAATACTATATTGGTAAATCTGCTATTCCTAAACTTAGAGGCGGTATAAACCTGCATGGCGGCTGGAAAGGTATCGACATCGCAGTACAGATATTGTATAGCGTTGGTGGTTACGCTTATGATTATGACTATGCTGGCTTAATGGGCAATGGTCTGATAGGTAGCAACAACTGGAGCACTGATATCAGAAATGCCTGGAAGAAGGCAGGCGATGTAACTGATGTACCTCGTATTTCAAACAATGCTGACGCGAATGTAACTGCAACATCTTCCCGTTTTGTTACAAAAGCAGATTACCTGGCATTGAACAACGTACGTATCGGTTATACTATTCCTTCAAAAATTGTTAAGAGAACTGGTATCCTCGAAGAGGCAACCGTTTGGGTTTCTGGTGACAACCTGTGGTTGGCTACTAAAAGAAAAGGATTTAACCCTGCAACTGCAGAAGATGGTCAGTCTAACACTTACAGGTACAATCCATTGTCAACAATTTCTGCTGGTCTAAGAGTTAAATTTTAATCCACTTAAAAGAGAATTATGAAACTGAAATACATTTTATCCCTGGCTGTTGTTGCTTCAACAGTAGCTACCGGATGTAAAAAAGATTTTCTTGAGAAAAAGCCAACTCAGTTGATCTCCGGAGATCAGTTGATCGACGCTTCCAAACAAGATCCATCATTACTGAATGGTAACATTGCTGGTTTGTACACTACAATGTTTACACCAGCCGTAGGTGGTACAACAGGACACGATGACTTTGGTCAGAAAGGTATAGATATCTATACAGATATGTTGTGCTCTGATATGGTACTGGGCGCATTGAACTATGGCTGGTATTCCAACCTTGTTCGTTACCAGGCTACCATTGACTTCACACGTAACGAGAACTACGTTCCGTGGAGATACTACTACAGACAAATCTTTGGTGCTAACACTATCATAGATGCGTTGGGTGGTACAACAGTTACGCCGCCAACTGCTACTGCAAAGTATATTATGGGACAGGCAAAAGCGATGCGTGCATACGCTTATTTCTACCTGACTCAACTTTATGGTGGTGACTACGGTGACGGCTCTACTAAAATTTTGCCGATCTACAAAGATACAAAAGTGCCTAACCAGCCTAAAAGCACTGCAAAAGCTGTGTTTGATCTGATGATCTCTGATCTGAATGATGCCATTACATTATTGGATGGTTTCGACAGGTTAGGTAGTAAAGACAAAGTGAATAAAGATGTAGCAAAAGGATTGTTAGCTTATGTACTGGCTACTAGAGGTACTCAGGCAGACTGGACACAAGTGTTATCAATCACTCAGGACATCATGTCTGCTTATCCTAAAACTACAAAAGGCGCAACAGTTGCAGTAATGAATGGTACAGTTGTTACAAATCCTGAGTCTGGATTTAACAACGTTGCAACTCCTAGCTGGATGTGGGGTGTAGACTTAACAATCGCTAGCGGTATTGACCTGATTTCATGGTGGGGACAAGTTGACTACTATACTTACAGCTATGCATACGCAGGTGACAGAAAGTTGATCGACAAAGGTCTTTACGATGCGATCAGAGCTGATGACATCAGGAAGAAACAATTTAGCAGCACTGCATTTATGCCGTTATACAAATTCTTTGATCCAGGACGTGTTCCAGGTGGACAAAGACAAGTGATTACTGACCTTGTGTACATGCGTTCAGATGAGTTCTATTTGTTGAATGCTGAAGCAAACGCACGTTTAGGGCAGGATGGTGCTGCGAGAACTACACTTACTTCATTCTTAGGTAATGGTGATAGAATTGCAGACGTATCTTATATCAACGCATTAGCAGGTCAGGCATTGTTAAATGAAATTTACTTCCAGACTCGTGTAGAATTCTGGGGTGAAGGCAAATCTTACCTGGCTATGAAGAGGAATAAAGCTACAATAACAAGAGGTTCTAACCACTTGTTCTTTGCTGGCCAGTCATTCCCGTATAATGATCCTAAATTGACTTTCTCTATTCCGCAAGCTGAGGTTAACAATAACCCAGTGTTGAATAACTAGTCATTACATTTCTATAGAGCTATAATCTCTATCGTAATAAAAGAGAAGCCCGGCATCATTGCCGGGCTTCTCTTTTTGTGTATAGCGGTTTTTAATGAGTAAGAAACAGTACAAACTAGGTTAGCTCTTTTGTGAACTTCCTGGCGCAGGACTCCCAGCCATAGGTGTTCGAAAGACGTTGATATATAATCTCAGCAAAAAACATAGCATGTACTTGCTATGACAGAGAGCCGGAGGCTCGATAGAATGGTAGAAAGATATATCCCACACCAATCAGAGCCGCAGCGCGGCGACAGAATTATTCTCTTGCAAAACGATCCATTCTGTCGCTCCTCCGGAACTCAACTGCTTGCATGAATAATTAAACTACCAATCTGGCGTCCTTCTGGGCAATGTCATTAGGTTAAGAGTGGGCCACTTTCAAAAAGCATACTTTTCTAGTTATAGCTGCTTTTAAAAAGTGGCCCACTCTGGTACATTTATTTTTAAGCCCGCTTAACTTAATGACATTGCTCTCTGGGACTTTATTATTCTTTCGAACACCTATGGCCTCCCGGCCTGAGCCAGCGAGTTACTAATAAGTTAGCCAGAAGGATCACGAAGGCTTTTCTTTGCGTTCCTCGCGTTACAGCGTAGTGAGCCTTGTGGTTAGTATTTTAACTCAATAGGCACCAAAGGATAAAGTATGCGTGTTGCCTTGGGGTCTTGGTGGCCATAACCGCTAAAAAATAAAACCCGCTTCCTGCATTACAGGAAGCGGGTTTCTATATCAACTACAACAATGTAGCAATCTAACAATGCAACAATTATTTCAACACCTCACCCAGCTTTTTCAATAGCTCATCTCCCCTCAGTTCACTTGCAATGATCTTTCCGGTTGGGTCTATCAAAACATTAAAAGGAATAGCATTAAACTGGTAAATGTTTACTGCCGTGCTTTCCCATTGCTTCAGATCGCTCATATGTGTCCACGTAAGGCCGTCTTTTGCTATTGCATCCTGCCATGCCTTCTTATCGTTGTCCAGCGATACGCCGAGTATGGTAAAATTTTTATCCTTAAACTTGTTGTAAGCAGCAACCACATTCGGATTTTCCTGCCTGCAAGGCCCGCACCAGCTAGCCCAGAAATCTACCAACACATATTTGCCCTTAAAGCTACTGATGCTTACCGGCTTGCCATTTACATCATTCATTGTTAAGTCAGGCGCCTGCTTATCCAGTAGTGGATATGCTGTATGGCTGCCATTAGCATCGCTGGCATTTTGCATAGCGATAACGCTCTTTAGTTTAGCCAGACCGCCATGATTTTTAAAACGGTCACTTGCAGCGTCAGCCAACGGCTTCAGATCTTCTACTCCCATAGTCTTGGTGCCAAGTACCAGCGCGTAGTAAACGGCGGCCGGGCTTTCCGCCTCTTTTATGTAACGTTTAATAACATCGTTCAGGTTATTCAGTTCCTGTGTTCTCGATGCCTGTAATACACTAATAGCGCTATCTTTTACACCAGGCTTTTTTTGTAAAGAGTCCAGCATTACAAATGTTTCCATCAATGCCGAATCCTTTTTACGATAATTGTCGAAGAACACATACAAACTCTTTGTAGCTTCAGAACCTTCTATCTGAGGGTTTCTGAAATCATTGATGTCAAACTTTACGCGGATATTATTTTTATCATTAATAAAAACAAACTCAGGGCCACCTTTATCAAAACTCAGGCGATACAAGCCTTCTTCTTTTGCTAAAGCACGTAACTCGAATGAGCCATTAGACTTTAGCGTAGTAGAGTCCAGTATTACCGGAGCAGTACCCGTAAATGGTAGCTCTTCCAGGTATAACTTAGTAGAAGGTGCATGCTCAACCACACCACCAATTACAAACGCTCCATGCTGCTTCTGCTGACACCCAGCGAATAAAGCAACTCCTGCTAGTATTACAAATATCTTTTTCATTGATCTATATTTTAACTACAATCTTATTTCCGTCCCACAACACACAACTGACCTCTCACTACTTCAACTTCTCTTCTAATAAACTTGTTACCAGTTTCGGATCAGCCTTACCCTTACTCACCTTTTTCACCTCACCTACAAACAAGCCAATCAATCCTTTCTTACCCTTTTTGTATTCGGCAACTTTGTCTGGCATTTTCTCTATCACACCATTTACCCATGTTTCCAGTTCATTACTATCGCTTACCTGTAACAGGTTTAACTCTGTTGCAATAGTGGCAGCATCCTTTCCTGTTTCGATCATTACCGGCAGTATGCGGGAAGAAGCAATGGAGAAATTCAATTGGCCTTCTTCAACCAGCTTTAATAAACCAGCTAATTTTTCCGGAGCCAATGCAAATGAATCAAAAGATAATTTATGCTCATTCATGTACTGGCGTAGCGGGCCATTCATCCAGTTTGCAGCAGCCTTGTAATTGCTGGTATGCGATACAAGGGACGAGAAGTAATCCGCTGTCTCTTTTTCCAGGCACAACTGTGTGGCGTCATATTCATTTAGCCCATACTCAGCAATGTATTGCTGTAGCAATGCAGCAGGCAAAGTAGGCATGCTGTTCTTAATATCATTTAGCAGCTCATCGCTTAAGCTGAAAGGGGAGAGATCAGGTTCTGCGAAATAACGATAGTCATTTGCCTCTTCTTTTTCACGAATGGCAAACGTCGTATCATCGCTCGCGTCAAAACTGCGTGTCTGTTGCTGCACCTTGCCACCACTTTCTACCAACGCTATCATACGCTGTATTTCAAACTCAATCGCCTTCTTTACATTACGGATGGAGTTCAGGTTCTTCACCTCTACCTTTGTGCCCAGCTTCGTCTCACCCTTCAGGCGTATAGATACATTCGCATCGCAACGCAGGCTACCCTCTTCCATATTACCATCACACACGCCTATCCATCGTACCAGTTTTCTTACCTCCGTTACGTATTGATAAGCTTCGTCTGCACTAAACAAATCAGGCTCCGTTACAATCTCTATCAGCGGTACACCTGCACGGTTATAGTCAAGGCAAGTGAAATCGGGATTAATATCGTGGATGCTCTTGCCTGCATCTTCTTCCAGGTGAATGCGGTTTAGCTGCACATTACGTGCGCCTGCCGCTGTTTTGATCGTCACATATCCGCCCTTACATATTGGCGTAGTATGTTGTGATACCTGGTAACCTTTTGGCAAGTCAGGGTAGAAATAGTTTTTGCGTGCGAAATAGTTTTCCTTTTCTATTTCACAATTACAAGCCATACCCATTTTTATTGCGTAGGCTACTGCTTTCTTATTGGTTTTAGGAAGTGTGCCCGGATGCCCCATTGTAATCGGGCTGATGTGTGTATTCGGAGCTGCGCCAAAACTGGTAGCATCACCACAAAACAACTTACTTTCTGTAGCCAGTTGCGCGTGAACCTCCAACCCTATGACCACCTCGTATTTTTCTGAATAATCCATTAAGTAATGCTTGAACGAACAATTACGCGAAAATACCCAAATTATGACTCAATAAAATCATTTACAGATAAGTCATTGGTCAAAAGAGTCAATAAGTCAGTTACTTGCAGGCCATCAGTTAGTCCGTTAACTGGCCAAACGGTAACTCCAAAATGACTTTATGACCAATGGCTTCAATGATTATTAATAAAAAACCGCTGTTGGAAAACAACGGTTTTGCACATGAGAGCTATAATTGATACAAACTCTTCTCACTTAATAAAACGCTACGACCTACAGGTTAGACGTTCTTAAACGCTTAGGGAACTTTACGTCAGCCGTTTGCGCCTGGCTATTTCTCTTGTAAGAGAACTTCACCGTATCGCCTTCTTTTACGTCGTCCAAAGCCTCTTTCACTTCACCCACACCCTTTACAGTTTTACCATTTACACCTGTAATTACATCATCTTTTTTCAGGCCCGCTTTGGCTGCCGGTGTTTCGTCGTCCACATCCAGGATCTTAACGCCGCTGCCATCCTCAGTATCTTGTATCTGTATTCCCAGGCGTGGTCTGCGCATAAAGTTGCTGTTGAAATTGAATTCAGGTATTTCTATAGCAGGCATATTCAGGTTAAAATGTTCGCCATCCGCGTTGAAGTTGAATGTTACATTCTTGTTCTTTTCCAGCGTAACAGGCGTTTTTGTTTCCTTGCCGTCCCTTTTATAGGTAATATCCACCTTAGCGTCTGCATCGTATTTGCCTACTGCATCAAACAGGTCATCGGTATCCTCCACCTTTGTATCACCTACTTTAGTGATCACATCATCCTTCTTCAAACCAGCCTTTTCGGCAGGGCTTTCCTTTCTTATGTCAATGATCTTTACACCACCATCTGTTTTTTCACTTGTAACACCTAAGAACGCTTTATTGGAGCGGAACATTTTTGCACCGCCGGGAGGCATAGGGGCACGTGGCGCAACAAAGACCCTGCTGCGACCCTTGTTTACAAATACATCTACATTGTCGCTTTTAAAATCTTCGATCGGCTTACCATTGATCGTTACTTTGTCTCCATCAATAATAACCGTTGTCTTTTCCTTACTGTCGCCTTTTTTGCGGATAGTAATGCTTTCATCTTTGCGCTCTGTAACCTGTGCGTGTAGCGTACTCACGCCAAGAACCAGGGCTAATGCGGGTATGATTTGCTTGTACATAGTGAGATGTTTTTGAACTACGAAAAATTTAGTAGGTCAAATGTAGGGAAGTTTTTTGAAATACGAAACTTTTCGGAAATGTTAATTAAGGTTAATAAAAATAGGAGGAAGAGCAAGGTATAAGGCAGGAGATTTGAGGTCTGGAGGAGGGTATCCGGTTTTCCTTTAACCTTACTCCTTATCCCTCTCACCTCTTTATGCTTTATCCGAAGATTCCCTGATGAGCAGCATAGGCTCTAAGATAATGTGGCTGATCTGGAAATTCTTTTTCAGCAAGGAATTGAAATAGAGTTGTGCGGCCGTTTCGCCCATTTTAATGGCCTGTTGGTCTACGGTAGAGATAGAAGGCGTTACATACTGGCCAAAACTTTCATTGGCAAACCCGATTACAGCAACATCTTCCGGTACACGTATTTTCTTTTGCTGCAATGTTTTGATAGCGCCCAGTGCAGAAAAATCTTCTACGGCAAAAATGCCGTCCGGGGGCGTAGGCAACTTCAATAACTGGGACGTAATAGCCGCGCCGGATTCAAGCGTCATATCGCCATATAAAATAAGCTCTTTACTTACCGGCAGCTTGTGCTTTTTTAATGCATCCTTATAACCACGGATACGCTCGCTGAAGGCCAGTACATTTTCTGTACCCGCTATATGCGCAATCCGTTTACATCCCTGTTTAATTAAATGTTCCACCGCCATAAATGCACCTTTATAGTCATCTACCGATACGGTAGGCACCTCCAGTTGTGTGCTGATACGGTCAAACAATATTAACGGTGTATTTTTTTTCTTCAGTTCTGCAAAGTGACTCGTATCTGTTGTTTCCTTTGCCAGTGAGGCAAGTATGCAATCAACCCTTGAGTGAAGTAATGCCTCAATACTTTTTATTTCATCTGCTGTTTTCTCATTCGTCTGGCAAATAATAATATTATGCTTATGCTCATTAGCCACCTTCTCTATACCATGTAGTACCGAACCGAAAAAATGGAGCTCTGCGCTCGGAATAATCACCCCGATCATATTCGTTTTGCCAATACGCAAAGAAGCTGCCAGGTTGTTAGGTGTATAGTTGAGTTTCTTGGCCATATCCAACACCCGCTTTTTTGTAGCAGCGCTAATAGCTGGATGATTATTAAGGGCGCGGGAAACAGTTGCGGCTGTCAGCTCCAGTTTTTTAGCAATATCGTGAATGGTAACTTTCCTCATAGTCCGAATTCTGCGTAATTACGGCGACTTTTTAAAAAATACGCCGAACAAACCGTCTTTACGTTTTGTAATAGAAATGTGTTATTAAAAATAAGCCATACGGGAATATGTTTTAAATTTAAAAGCCGTTTAAGTTTCGTTGATACCCTTAGCTGATAAAATTTTAGACCTGGAACTTAAACAGCAATAAACCCCTGGAGACATTCCCGTACCAAGGAAGTTTTAGCAAGATAAACTTTTATGAAATTGCTTCGCGCATCCCTCTGTATCATTTTGTTGTTTGCCGTACAGCAAAGCCTGGCCCAGTGTCCGGGCAATATTGGCTTTGAGGATGGCAGCCTTGCAGGGTGGGACTGCTATGCAGGTTCTGTAGACGCCGGGGGTAATATTACGGTAAGCCCTACGCCTCCTATACCCGGCAGGCACACATTGCTAAGAAATACCGGGGACAATGCAAAAGACTATTATGGAGGCTTCTCTGTTTATAGCCCCAACGGCAGCATCTATTCTGTAAAATTGGGTAACGAGCAAACAGACGCACAGGCAGAGCGGATGAGCTATACCTTTACTATTCCTGCCAGCATGGGCGACTACAGCATTATTTACAACTATGCAGTAGTGCTCGAAAATCCGAGTCATACCGCAGCCGAACAACCGAGGTTTACAGCCAAAGTATTTAATGTTACCGACAACCAATACATAGATTGCGCCTCTTTCGAATTTGTTGCCAGCGGTAGCTTGCCAGGGTTCCAGTTATCGACACGTAAGCCGGAAGTGTATTATAAAACATGGTCACCCATTACCATTAAGCTAACAGGCTATGCTGGCAAAACTGTACGCCTGGAGTTTACAACCAATGACTGCGCCAGGCGCGGGCACTTTGGCTATGCCTATATTGACGTAATGCAAAACTGTACCTCTCCTATAACAGGCAATACATTTTGCGACAACGCTACCGGGCTACGCTTAACGGCGCCTTACGGATTTAGCGGTTATGAATGGTATAATGAAGACTATAGCCAGCTCTTAGGCACCAGCAACGTTTTGACCTTTCCAACTATTCCTGCTGTAGGCACACTCTACAACCTGATAATTACACCATATCCAAACCAGGGATGTCTCGATACACTTAAAACAAAAGTTGCCTATTCTTCAGAGCCATTTAAATTTAATCTACTTAGCTCTGTAGATAGTTGTGGAGACAAAGGTGTAAACCTCACAGCACCCGTTATTACAGCAGGCAGTTCATCTAATCTTGAGTTTGAATACTTCACAGACCAGAATGAAAATAATTATCTCTCTTATCCGCAAAAAGTATCGGAAAGCGGGATGTATTTTGTAAAGGCAACAAATAAAGCGGGATGCAACGAGGTTAAACAGATCAGGATAAACATTGCACCAACTCCCAATTTATTAATTAAAGATCCCCCTGCTGCATGCTACCCTGCCATTGGCGATATTACACAAAGCAGCATTATAGCAGGTAGCGATGCAGGGCTTACTTATTCCTATTGGACAGACCTGGCAGCAACCAGTGCTATACCAGATCCTGCATCTATAAGCAAAACCGGCATTTATTTTATTAAAGCACTAACAGCAGGCGGTTGTGGTATAGTGCAGCCTGTAAGCATAGTAATCGATAAACAATTTGATATTTCTTTTACCGATGCAATAGCCTGCGCACAGGTAAACCTGGAGAGGTCTGCAAGGAATAATAATACTTCCGGCTACGCACTTACTTATTGGACAAACCCCGAAGCAACGGCAGCATTATCTCCTGTAGATGCTGTTACACAAAGTGGCGTTTATTACATTAAAGCAACCGACTTGTACGATTGCGCTATCGTACGTCCTGTGAACGTAACCGTATATCCTAACCCGGATTTTACACTTACGGATCCTGCACCCATCTTTTATCCTGCGGTAATGGATCTGACTACATTACCACATTCATCTGCTAATCTGAATTATACCTATTGGACAAATGATGCGCTGACAAAATCAGTAGCCACACCTACATCCATTGATACAAGTGGCCGCTTCTACATCAAAGCCACGAATAGATTTAATTGTTCCATCAGTAAATCAGTAAAAATTGTTGTTAAAGAGCCCGTTATTAGTCCGCCAAATGCATTTTCTCCAAACGGAGATGGCATTAATGAAACATGGATCATTCCATTGCTCAATCAACGCTATCCAAAATGTACGGTTGATGTGTACAACCGCTATGGGCAAAATGTATTTCATTCACGCGGTTATGCCGATCCATGGAATGGAACATTCAATGGCAAGATGCTGCAATTTGCCACCTACTATTATGTTATAAAACCTGATGCTGACTTCGAAGCCATATCAGGCAATGTTACCATTATGAAATAGAGGCTAGCTGCCGTGCCAGTTACAAGTATTGTCCGAATAAAGTCAGGAATCGCATTGCCGGCAACCTGCAACCAATTTTAGTATTTCATTAGAACACTTGCATCCATTTGTAAATCAGCGAATCGCAAGTGTTGCCCTCTTTTTTTAGCATCTTTTAATTCATTTTCAGTCTCTTGTGACACAATGGCGACAATTGCCAATGTAACTTGCAGTCTCAAAAAATTATTCTCTCATGAAGAGTGGACGCTTGATGATTTTTGTGTTGATTATTCTTCTTGTATTAGGGATCGATGTGTATGCATTCCAGGCAATAGAAACAGCTACGAAAACAAACAGCGCGCTTGCAACATTTGCACACGCAGCATATTGGTCTGTTTCTGCCGGTATTTTATTATTCTTTGTGTACGGTATGCTAAACATGCGGGGGAGTAAAAACATTCCCGCCTACTTCAAAGCAACATTCAACATATTTATAACCTTACTTGTTACCAAGGCTACATTACTCATCGTATTGTTTGGTGAAGATATTTACCGCGGTGTAGTAGCTGTAGCACATTTGTTTAATGGTACTACTGGTCACGTGTTACCCGAAAGACAGGCAGTCGTAAGCCAGGCTGGTTTACTTATTGCGCTGGTGCCATTTGCATCTTTTGTGTACGGAACCACTAAAGGAAAATACAGGTATAAAGTACATAAACAAGTATTGTACTTTGATGACCTGCCCGAAGCATTTGACGGTTTTACCATAGCCCAGATTTCCGATGTGCATTCCGGCAGTTTCGATAATGCAGAAGCCGTAGCAAAAGGGATAGAGCTTATCAATAAACAGGATGCTGATGTGTTTGTCTTTACGGGTGATCTCGTAAATAACCACGCAGAAGAAATAGAGCCGTGGATAGATACCTTTAAAAAAATTAAAGCAAAACACGGACAGTTTTCTATCCTCGGCAATCATGACTATGGTGATTATATTCAATGGCCTTCTGCCGAAGCAAAAGCAGAGAATTTGCATAAATTGAAAGCACACCATGCAAGCATGGGCTTCCGTTTATTACTCAATGAAAACATTACATTGGAGAAAGGCGGAGCTACTATAAAACTGGTAGGTGTGGAAAACTGGGGTAAAGGCTTTGTAATGCAAGGCGATCTCAATAAGGCATTGAATGGTGTAGATGATAAAGACTTTAAAGTATTGCTATCGCACGACCCATCGCATTGGGATGCACAAGTAAAAGATCATCCCACACATATCCACCTCACTTTGTCTGGTCATACACATGGTATGCAAATGGGAATTGAAACACCATTATTCAAATGGAGCCCTGTGCAATACCGGTATAAAAACTGGGCAGGGCTTGCTACAGAAAACAACAGGCACTTATATGTAAACCGGGGCTTTGGCTTCCTTGGCTTTTCAGGCCGTGTAGGCATCTGGCCAGAGATTACCGTAATAGAGTTAAGGAAGAAGTAATGTGAGTTGTGAGAAGAATTATTACGGACCTATAAGGTTTCAAAAACCTTATAGGTCTTTTTATATGTAAGCCCTTTGTATAATAGGAAAAGGCTTTTTATAATATTTCCAGTAAAAGACTTTGCGACCTCTGCGTTTCTCCGTGTCCTTTGCGATATCCCTCTCTTCTTGTCTCTGTGACAATCTAATTCTACATTCGATATCCCTTGTTCCTTGCCCGATATTCTTAACTTTACCTATGCCTTACAATGAAAAACTTGCCGACCGCATACGCGAAGCGCTCGTGAAATCAGTAACTGATATTCAGGAGAAACAAATGTTCCGTGGACTATGCTTCATGGTTAATGATAAAATGTGTGTATGCGTTAGTGGAGATGAAATGATGTGCCGCATAGACCCTACAATATGGGAACCACTAATGGAACGCGATGGCGTTCGTGGCATGTATCGCAACAATAAACCGATTGTAGGATACGTGTATGTAGCGCCTGACGCGATAAAAACAAAAAAAGATTTCGACTACTGGATCAAACTCTGTCTCGACTTCAATGCAAAAGCCAAGTCCAGCAAAACAAAAAAGAAAAAATAAAGAAATTTGAAATTTTAGATAAGTCAAGGAGAGCAATTTATGAGTTAAAAATACCCCCGTGTTTCTGTGCCTCTGTGGCAATTTTATTTTAGTCGCGCAGCGACTTGCCTGTGTGGTGAAAAAAATCCTCTCTAAGCAATTCCTTATTAGATATTTCTGCCTGCCCGACTGTGTCATTCAGGTAAGAAGAATCGAGAATGAAGTCATCGCGGAAAACACGGAAGTTGCAAAAATCCTGTTGCCTCAGCATACTTCAACAATTAAACCATATAGCCATTAAACGGTTGTCCAATCTCAATCCCCTTACGCTTCTACCAGCACCTCAGTTCTCCTGTCCCTGTGCGCCATACTTTTAAACACAATTGCACAACCAATACACAAGACTACCAGCACCAGCCATAAAGTTTTAAATCCCCAATGCTGCGCAATCAATGCACCGCCGCCCGACCCGCCTATTTGCGCTACAGACCAGGACAGGGCATAAGATGCCGCATACTGACCGCGATTGTGTTCGCTTGCACGGCTCATAATTACTGTATTGATAAAAGGAAAAGCCAGCATCTCACCAACAGTGATCAGGATAACTGTCCCTGTTGCTATTAGCAAAGGCGATATGCCCGGCGTGATCAGAAGTAAATAGCCGCATGCTGTTGCCAATGCACCAAGAATAATATAATGCATATTGGGCCGTTTGTTTTCCCAACGTCTTACCAGTACCATTTCAAACAACGCAATGATAATTCCATTCAGGCCAAGAAATATACCAATCATCCACTCAGGTATTTTCAAAACCTCCTTCCAGTACACGGGAACGAGGCGGAACATCAGCATACAACAGGTAGTGTACACAATCACACATACAATAAACCGGAGCAGGAAAGGATCGCGCCACGGCGAGGATGATGGTACAGGCGCTGATAGGTTGTGTGCCGGCTTTGCTATTTGTTTCGCCTTCGGCAATAACAGCGTAATCAATACGCTCACCAGTATATAAGTACCACCCTCAACCCAAAACAACAAATGATAATTGATCGCAGCCAGCACACCGGCAAATGAAATGCCCAGCCCCCAACCTATATTCGTTGCAAGCCTGTTTAGCGAATAAGAGCGCGTAAGCTTCTCCGGTGTTGAATATGTTGCAATGGCAGTAAAGTTCGCAGGGCGAAATGCTTCCGCAACAAAACTCAGTACAACTGTCATAACACACAACGTAGGAAAATGATTGATGTGCCCAAAGACCATAAACAACACGCCACCTACCAGTGAGGTAAATATCTGCACAGGGCGAAAACCCAGTTTGTCAATAAAATAACCACCCGATGCAGAGCCAAGCACAGAACCAACGCCAAACAAAGTAATGATCAGGCCTGCATCTGTAAGGCTTCTGTGCATACTCTGCGTAATGTACATGCTCATGAAAGGAACGGCCATAGTGCTGGCCCTGTTAATGAGCATTACAACACTCAGTAACCAGGTTTCCCTGCTAAGCCCGGTAAATGAATCTCGATAGGTATTGGCGACTTTCTTAAACATAGCAGTTATGCAAAAAGAGGTTGTAGTGTGCGTTGTGATTTTATTTGCTCAAGTAAGGAACCGGCATGTTTGTAAGCAGAGCGGAACAAACCTCCACCCATACTGATTCTTTTTACACCCAGCTCTTTTAATTTATCAATAGACGTAAGTGACGCAACAGCCAGTATATTCACCGGCAGTTTTGTGGCAGCAGTAATAGTTTTAATATCGCTATCCTCGGTAGCAAACGGAACAAAAATGCTGTCAGCAAAGCTTTCATACAATTTTATTCGCGCCAGTGTTTCATCTAAAGCATTGGGTTGCTTTAATAAAAAAGCATCTGTACGGGCATTGATAAAAATTTGTTTTCCCTTTTTGGCAAGGCCTTCTTTTATTGCTGCTAGTTTAGCCATGAATGCAGTTGCTGGAATAAGTTGCTTCTTCACCGCATCTTCCAGGTTTATACCCGCAACACCAATATCACATAACGCCTCTATGTTTGCAATAACCTGCGAAACGTTCTCACTGTACCCGGATTCTATATCCACTGTCAATGGCAGTTGAATATTCTTTGCGATACGTTCAACAATAAACAGTAACTCACTGAAAGAAATATTTTCGCCATCCTCACTGCCAAGAATATTTGCAATGGCAGAACTGGATGTTGCAACAGCTTTATAGCCGGTTTGCACAGAGAGTGCCGCACTTTGCACATCCCATGCATTTCCCAATAGCAACGGCTCCTCCTCGTAGTGTAAGCCTTTAAAAACCTCGTAGTTAGTCATAGTAGTTATTTAAGCGTGTAAAGGTAAATGGTATATACGCACCTGTCGTCATTAAAATGTAAAGCTTATTTGTTTTCCAATACAGGTAGCAATCTTGTTGCTACAGCCATCCGGTTCCAACTATTAATAGTAATCACACACATAATGATCTCGGCTGTCTTTATTTCGCCAAACAGTGCAATCGCTTTATCATAAGTTGTATCTGTAAGCCCCTGTTTGTGTAACAGCGTTACCTCCTCTGTTAATTGTAGCAAGAGCAACTCCTCTTCTGTAAAGGCATTCTCTGCCTCACGCCAGGCGCTGACCAGGAATGCTTTTTCTTCTGGCATTCCTTTCTTGCGTGCATCCTTTACATGCATATTCAGGCAAAACGAACAGCCATTTATTTGCGAAGCACGAATCTTAATCAGCTCCTTATGTAACGGATCGATACTTGTTTGTGCTGTATAATTCTCCAAGCCCTTTAACGCCCTGTATGCTTCCGGCTGAATCTCCGGTATCCCGATTCTTTTTTTCATCTGTTTATTTTTAACCATTGTTCTCTGATATAGTAAGTCGACTAGTTTTTTGTAGAGAGGCGCCTGGCCTCAGAAAAGCTGCGTTAAGAAAATTGGGATGAACGCCGGAAAAATCCATTGCTGTTTGGGCCATACACAACTTACTTACTAGAACTGTCAGCGGCGAGTTCAATGGATTTCGGCGGGCGTGACAATTTTTAGCCTGCTTTTCTGGAGCCTTGATTTTTTTGGTTACTTTTTGTATCAAGACAAAAAGGAACACCGTCGGTAGACCAGCGAAAGCTCACTATATAAAAAGGTAAAATCGACATAAGACTTTCCGCTGGCAACAATTATTTTTTTGGCTTCCGGGATGCCAGCCATTCATCAATACTCCACTTGTAATTTGAAACACTAGCCAGCAGGCAAAAGCCCGCACTTACTGCAAATACAGAATAATTGATAGGAGACATAATGCCATTAGCCAAAGCCATACAAACAGCAAATGAGAACGTAAGTATGGCGCTCCCAATAGCAGCCACGCGCGTAAACAAGCCAACGACCAGCAATATGCCAAATAGAATCTCACATCCCGTTGCAATTACTGCACCCGCAAAAGCCAGGCTATCGGGAAGAAAAAACATAAGTGACCGTGCATATGTATAAAAGTGTTGCCAGTCTCCCCAGTCTACATTTTTACTTCCATAAGGCCCCCAGGCGCCCAGGCGGTCCAGGCCAAGTATAAAAAATGCAACACCAATCGCCACCCGGAAGTATAGTTGCGCAAAATTTGATTTCATAATGATAATTATATTTTTTAAAATAGAATTGATAATAGATGATGTTATCTGTTCCACAGAAGGTGCGTGAACAAAACCAAACGTACGGAGCGGTCGGATTGACCTTGATTTTTTTGTTTCTTTTTGTATCAAGACAAAATTAACATTGTAGCTAAGCACACTGCATCTGCAAAATTTAGCAGCCTTCAAACATCGTGAAATTAATGCTGTCGTTCGACACAATCATTCAATACAAATTCCCGTACCGCAATACCAATTTCCGCAGGAGAATCTTCCTGTATATAGTGAATTCCTTTTACTGTTATCTCCCGCTGGTTAGGCCAGCGTCTGCAAAATTCTAACGCACTGCCGATTAATAATGCACCAGGTTCCGCAGCGATCAATAGTTTAGGGAAAGTAGCCTTACTTAGCCATGCGCCATATTCATTTACGATCTGTGTAATATGCAAAGGCTCACCCTCTATTGGTATTTCCCTGGGAAAAACCAGCGTAGGTAAACGATCCTCTTTATTTTGAAACGGTTGGCGATAAGCATCCATTTCCTCATCGGCTAGCTTACGCATAATGCTCTTCGGCAACACGGTTTCAATAAAAAAGTTGTCTTCAAAGATCATTGCTTCGCCTTTTTCAGAGCGCAACGCACGAAAAATTGCATCCCGGCCAGCCGGAAAATCGCTCCACAATCTTGGTTGCACAATTGCTTCCATATAAGCAATACCCTTCACTCTTTCCGGATGCCTGTGCGCCCAGTAAAAACCCAATGCAGAACCCCAATCATGTAAAACCAATACGGCAGGCTTATCCACTCCTGCAGCTTCAAACCATGCATCCAGGTACGCGCTGTGCGTTAAGAAAGTATATTGGTTACCTGGCAGCTTATCAGACTGTCCCATACCCGCCAGGTCAGGCGCTAAACATCTGCGGTATTTAGATAAGTAAGGAATAATATTGCGCCACAGGTAAGATGAAGTCGGGTTGCCGTGCAGGAACACAACAGGATCGCCGTGCCCCTCATCTATAAAACTCATTTCAATGTCCAATACCTTCACCCGTTTGCGAGTAAGTGTATCCTTCGCGTTTATTGGTTCCTCTGTTTCTATAGTAGAGAAAACCGGTGTAGTAGTTGCTTGCATGATCTATAGTTTTTATTGCTGAAACAAAACTAATCATGCATACAGAGGATGTTTATATCCATTTTGCAGAAAGTGATAAGACCAATTTTATAGTGAGTGGTAAGTTGTCAATTGTGAGTCATGAAATGTGACTAGATAATCATGAATCGATGTTTTGACTAAAGGGTTCATCCGTGTTTCAGAATCTCTGTGGCAAATCTCTGCGATCTTTGTGTTTTCTTGGCGTTCTTTGCGATACTTAGCCCCTTTGCGTGAAACCTACTTTCTTGCTCTTTCCATACATACCTTCAGCTTCTCTACACCCAGTTTCAATCTATATTTTGTAAATGCAGGGAAGCCCAGCGTAATCGATGGGGGCATATGATGCTGTATGGTATATTCCGAAGGGAAAGAAACAAACACCTTTTCTTTTCTTACTTCTGCTTTTAGTTTCGCCGCATCAATATCATCAGACAACCAGCATAACAGGTGCATACCAGACTGTGAAGTATTCGGGGTTAGAAATTCACTTAATTGATCCTTGACTAAAGTTAACAGCGTATTTAATCTCTCTGCATACAGTAAACGCATTTTACGGATATGCCGCAAAAAATAACCCTCTTCCATAAAGCTACACAAGATCAGTTGCTCCATCAATGGAGGTTGCGTGTCAATGATCTGTTTTATCTTTTTAAAACCCTGCACCATTTCTGCCGAAGGCAAAACAAGATACCCTAAACGCAATGCGGGGAACAGTACTTTACTAAACGTACCACAATAGATTACCCTGCCACATGTATCCAATCCTTGCAGGCTAGGTAGTGGCCTGCCCTCGTAGCGGTATTCACTATCATAATCATCTTCCAGTATCCAGGTATCATTTGCTTCTGCCCACGCGAGTAACTGCTTTCGTTTTTCCTGCGATAAAGTATAGCCCAACGGAAACTGGTGAGAAGGCGTTACATAAGCCAGTTTTATATTTTTATACGTTGCTTGCGCGTAATCAACGTCAAAGCCATCTTCCCTGACAGGTACGGGGCACATCTCTACACCCGCATTGGCAAATGCAGATGCTGCGCCAAAATAGCCGGGGTCCTCTATGCAAACCTTGTCGCCCCGCTTTAGCAAGCATTGTGCAACCAGGTTCATACCTTGCTGTGCGCCTGTAACAATGATCACCTGCTCTGCTTCGCATTGTACTGCCCGTGACAAGCGCAGGTAAGATGCAATTGCCTTACGCAAAGGCCAATAGCCAAGCGTATTATTATAGCCCAGATTTTGTTTTTTCAAATCCTTCAATACCTTGTTGCCGATCTGGTGCCATATTTTGAAAGGAAATGAATCAAGAGATGGAACGCCAAGATGAAATGGTACAATCTCATTCTCCGTACTAGAGGCAGGTAGACGTACCGTCGACTCGTTAATGTTTACAACCGGCTCCTTCTTCGGTTTCGGAGATACGACCTTAAGTTTGCCTGCATGTAACAGATGATCAGGTAACGTGTCTGCTACAAAAGTACCGGAACCTGTTTTGCCAATTAAGTATCCCTCTATCGTCAGTTGCTCATAAGTCTGGCTCACAATCACACGTGAAATACCTAACTCCTCTGCGAGCGTTCTTCCTGCCGGCAAGCGATCACCCGCGCGCAAACGTCCGTGAATGATCATCTCGCGTAGTTGCGCATATAGCTGTGCATACAAAGGCTCGCTGGATTTTCGCGAAAGCTTAATGCCGCTTAAAAATATTTCCGGGGACTCTTTGGGCATAAGTGAAATTAAGCAGGAATTGCTTAATTGCTGCATACATAAATGGTCTATTCCTGGTACTGCTTTTTGTCTCGTGCCTTAGCGGCTACCTGCTTATGCAACCAATTATCGTCAATATACTTGTTGCAATGGCGCATACAGTCCTTATTGTCTGCAACTGATTCCACGGGTCTTCGAATTTTTTTCGTGCCGCACTGATCATTTCCGGTGTTGCATGTGCCAGGTCAAAAGCGGCCAGCCCATCGTTTAGCGGTACATTCCCTGCTGCAGTAATGCCAAACACACCAATAATATATACAGCCGACGCTGCTGTCAATAACCAGAAACGCAAAGAAGGTGAAGGTGTGTATTGCATATAAGCTGCTATAGGTAATAAGAGCAAAGCACCCATAAAACCAGCGAAAAAAACGGGGTTCAGTATAGCCTTATTAAATGCCTGCATAGACTGTACATACATATCATCCGGCACTGTAGCCAAGCCTGGTACAATAGAGCAAGACCACGCATAAAACAGGCCGGCCATCAAAGCAGCAGCCACCGCCGCCAATATTAAAATGAGTGTACTTAACATAGTATTCTTTTTCATATGAAATAGTCAATTGTGAATAGTGAAACGTGAATCGCGAAACGGGAGTCGTCAATAAAAGCACAATCGTTATATTCACGATTGGCGGTTCACGTCTCACGTTTTTCTCAACGTCTTCACGTACTCCATCACCTCTCTTATTTCTTCAGGCGTAAATCTTTTCTTAAACGACGGCATGATTCTTCTGCCATTGGTGATCTTCAAAATAATAGCGGAATCAGCCAGAGTGCTTTTGCGCAGGTTCTTTGCACCCAGGAAACCACGTGTGCCGTCTTCTCCATGACAACGGATACAATTCTCCGTAAATAAAGATTTACCTGATAACGGTGCGCGAAAGGCACTGGATAAAATCAATGCCCCTCCGACAAGCGTAATTGCTATAAACGTTTTCATAACTTCTTTTCGTTTTTCTATAGCAAAAAAAGAAAGAAGCGGAAGGATAAAATAGAACAAAACCGACAGGGAAGGAATTGTTGAATGGTTACATGGTTAAATTGTTCTTACCACAGCGAAGTTTTTTGAACAGAAGGAAATGTTGACTTCTTGCTACATAAGGCTGTTTGGAGAATATAACGAACATGCCCGTGACAGAATAAGGCACATAATGGAAATGCTTCGTCTGCCTTAGTGTTTCTTCGTGCCTTGGCGTCTTGGTGGCACTTCTTTGTGTGAAACGACCGGGAAGTTTTTTACTAATTCAGAAGCGTTTTTCTGGAATTGATTTGGCGTAGATCCTGCAAACTCTTTAAACGCCCTGATAAAATGTGATTGGTCAGCATATTCATTATCGTACGCAATGTCAGACAACTTATCATAGTTGTTTTGCCGTAATTGATCCAATGCAGATTGAAACCGGCAGATGCGTGCGTACAAGCCCGCCGAGATGCCTACCTGCTCCCTGAATTTACGTTCCAATGTTCTTTCCGATAAACGGATTTCTTCATGCAAGTCTTTCAAAGAAAGAATACCATTCGATGCATGAATGCGGGACAAGGCATATTGCGTTACATCATCTTCCTGCAGGTTATTCCGCTTCAGCAGCGATAACACATAGTCTGATAGCACCGCAATTTTATTAGCCGGGGAGGACGCAGATAGTAGTTTTTCCGAAAGAAATTTATCATGCTGTTTGCCGGAAAGCAAGTCAGGATCAAGACAGCCATTTGTATGCTCTACTGCATTCAGGTTAAAAAGTGTACGTAATACATCAGGTTGAAAATAAATACCTGCTGCATTGATCTTATCGTTTACAGTCAGGTCTACCTGCGTAGTAGTTTGTCCGTACAGGAAGAGATCTGGTAATTCCTTGTTCGTTTCATCACGAAAGCCCGGCTGGTAAATGAGGCCCGGGCAGCCATCTGCAATAGGCCGGAAAGTTTGTACCTCCTCCTGTGGACCATCACTCTCCAGCGTCCAAAAGTAACGGACATATTTGGCGAGATGTGGCGGCGGTGTAAACTCCTGGTAATGCATAGCATAAATATACGCTATCGCCTGCGCAGATACTGTCTAAATAGGATAAACGGTCTACCCCTGGCTTCGGACTTTATACTTTGTATTTCGTACCTCACCAAGCATTTTATGTGCAATAGCGCCCAGCGCATGAATGCTTCTTTCAACCACTGCATCATATGGAATACCAAAACTGATCCGAATAAAATGAGTGAATCGCATATCTGTGCTGAAAATATGCCCCGGAGCAATGCTAATCTGTTTTGCAATAGCTGCCTGGTATAAGGCAAGCGCATCAATGTTGTGATCCAGCTCTATCCATAATACATAACCGCCTTGCGGGCTGCTGATTTTTGTAGATGCAGGAAACGATTCTGCTATTGCGTGCATATAGCGCAGACATTGGGTATGCAGCGCTTTACGCAGGTTGCGCATATGCAGATCATAACGGCCTGTTTCAAAAAAACGGGCTATTGCTGCCTGTGTGGGAGTTGCAGACGTAACAGTATGCATGATCTTGATCTGGATGATCCGCTCCTTAAACCGTCCCGGAATGCACCATCCAACGCGATAGCCAGGCGCAAGTGATTTAGATACGGAAGAACATAACATTACCCAGCCATCTTTATCATAACTCTTGCAGGTACGCGGGCGATTTTTTCCAAAATATGTTTCGCCATAAATATCATCTTCTATCAGCGGTATTTTCTTTTTTGTCAGCAAACGTACCAGCTTCTGCTTATGCGTTTCCGGCATACAGCTGCCAACAGGGTTGCTGAAACTTGTTACGAACAGGCACGCTTTTACCGGCACCTTATCTATTGCTTTTGCCAGGTAATCTATATCCACACCTGTAAGAGGGTTAACCGGTATCTCCACTACCTTTAAACCAAGACTTAGCATAATGTTGAAAATACCAAAATAAGTAGGGCTCTCAATCGCAACCGTATCTCCCGGTTGTGTAACTGCCCGCAGGCAAAATGCAAGCGCCTCCAGGCAGCCATGTGTAGTTACTATGTCGTCTTGTGTAATAACCCCGCCCCAGTTAAATGCATGCTTTGCTATTTGTTTACGTAAAGCCATGTTTCCCTGTGCCTGCTCATAATGACTGTTACCTGATGGGCTTTCACGAATGGCTTCTGTCATAGATTTATTCAGCTTCGCTAATGGTATCAGGCTAAGATCAGGAGCGGATAAGGACAAACGGAGTACACCCTCTTCTGACAGGCTATCATATACCTCAGCGATCATTTGTTCTACGCTCGCCTTATATATCTTTTTTACCGGTAGCATGAACTCCGGTTGTTTGAAAAAGCGTTCGGGCTGAAAACGAACGTAATAGCCGGACTTAGACCTGGCCTCTATCACACCCATATTTTCCAGTTCTGTGTAGGCTTTGAACGCTGTACTCATGCTTATGCCCTGCTCTTCGCTTAGGGACCTGACCGAAGGCAATTTGTCGCCGGGCTTTAGCAACTGATTCTTTACCTGCTGCGTAAATCGCTCCACGATCTGCTCATATAAAAAATGTTCTGTCTTCATAATAATAGTGCCATCGTTTACAAGTTTCAAAGTTTCATTTCATTACCTGATCATAAATGTTCCGTTGAAACTTCTGAAACATTCATCTGTTCTGGTCAAAATTAAAAAATCTGAATCTGTTTTGCTTTTAGACTTTGCAGTTATTTTGTATAGTTAAAAAACGCTATTGATATTTAATAAGATAAAATGAACCAAACACCATTCACTCCACAGGAAATTGCATCATTCCGTTCTGATACAAAGGGAACGGATTCTGTCACACACTTAAATAATGCCGGCGCCTCCCTGCCTCCCGATGTGGTAAACGAGGCTATTGTTTCCTTCTTGCAGGAAGAAGCACAATATGGTGGATATGAAACAGAAGCAAAGTACAAGGCACAACTAGATCATACCCATACGCTTATTGCACAGCTTATTAATGCAGGTGCAGACGAAATAGCCCTGGTGGAAAATGCCAGCGCGGCCTGGGATATTGCCTTTCATGGCATGAATCTGCAAGCGGGCGACGAAGTCGTTACGTCTGAAATGGAATATGCATCTAATGTTTTAGGCCTGGTAAGCGCACAATTGCGCGGCGTAAAAATTATCGTCATTAACAATGATGCGCAGGGAAATTTCCCTTTGCGAGAGCTGGAAGAAGCCATTACGCCGCAAACAAAACTGATAGCTGTAACACATATACCATCTACTGCTGGTAATGTACTACCGGTTGTGGCAATAGGAGCGATTGCACAAAAGCATAGGATTACCTACTTGCTGGATGCTGCCCAATCCATAGGCCAGGTACCGCTGGATGTAAAGCAAATAGGTTGTGATATACTGGTAACGACGGGGAGAAAGTTCCTGCGCGGTCCGCGCGGTACAGCATTCCTGTATGTAAAAAAAGAAATACAGGACACCCTGCAACTCTTCCAGATGGACGGCCGTACAGTTACAGACATGAGCCAGCAGAACTATATTGTACGTGCAGATGCCAAACGTTTTGAATGGCATGAAAAAAATCATGCAGTACAGCTAGGCTTTCAAAAAGCCATTGCGTATGCGCTGAATATTGGTATAGACCGCATCTGGCAGCGCAATCAATACATTGCTACGTACACGCGTAATGCGCTCCGCAGCATACCTGGCGTAACAGTACATGACCAGGGCGATGATCTCTGCGGTATTGTAACCTTTTCCGTTGCTAATATAGATGCTGCACAGGTACGTGCAACATTAGCAGAACACCACATTAATGTAACTATCGGCTTTGCCAAATCTACACTTTACTATATGAACCGTAAGCAACTTGATGTTGTAGTGCGTGCATCGGTACATTACTATAACACAGAACAGGAGATAGATAAACTGTGTGAAGTCATTGCCACATTGTTATAGTTTTATAATAAATGGTGGGTTGTTTTAGTAACGAAAGCATCGCTTGTTCAGGCGATGCTTTTTTGTGTATGTAATAGAGCTGTTGTTATTGCAGGTATATGACCGTTGTTATGCTTAAACTAGTTTAAGATTATTTCTTGCTGTAGGTCATTGGCATAAATAGTGGTTCCGGGACAATTTTGTGTTGTTCATTTAAACACATCACTTATGAAGAAAACGTTCTTGACAGTTGCCACAATACTATTATTGATAGCCTGTAATAATGAAACACAACAACAAAATTCAGAACAACAAAACAATGCTACAATGGAAACAAGTACACAAAAATCAGCAATCGAAAAATTATTATTTGCCTACAGAGATGCGTTAAATGTTTCTGATGTAAACAAGGTATTACCCCTCTATGCACAAGAAGGCGTGTTTATGCCCACTAATGCGCCTACTTCAATAGGGCAAGCGCAAATAAAGGACGCGTATGAGTTTGTATTTAAAAACATACAACTCAAAATTGCATTCCATATAGATGAAATAGTCGTTAACGGTGATTATGCATTCGCCCGTACTACCTCAAAAGCAACGACACTTATTCATGCCACAGGCCAAACTACACCTGAGGAAAACCGGGAATTATTTGTATTGCAAAAAGAAAATGGCTCATGGAAAATAGCACGTTATATGTTTAATAAAATGAAATAATAGACAATAGAGTTTTGTCGCACTTAGTAACCTTATGGGGTAGCTTGCTAGCTCAAGGCACAACCAGGATAGGCTGTGCCTTGAGCTTTTATAACAATTAATTGGCAGAGAGATGGAGCATCTTTATAAAATAGTAAAATATATTTAGCATAGTGTACAGTCAAATAAATTATAAACATGCAGCAGACGGACAATCAACCTTTTCCGCCTAAGGAAAAACGAAAACGAAATTTTTCTGGTGCCCTGTGGTTTTTAGTTGAATGTGTTGGCTACCTTTTGTTTGATCATTAATTGTTTTGTGAAAGGTTAATAACAATTAATTGTTGTGAGAGGTGCGTCATTTTTTGCAATACCAGGATATTTTTAAAGTATTATCCGGCAAATAAATTCATGCCCATGGAACAGACGGAAGATCAAGTTTCTTCTTCTAAGAAGACATTAATAGAAAAGTTGTTCGATTTTGCGCAACTAGCGGTTACTTGTTTTTTTGAAATGTTAGCCAATCATCTTCTTTAAGTATTCGTATTCTCACTCTTTAATTGTCGTAAGCATCCAGTTGTAGCCATTATTTGTGCTGCACAGTTTTCAGATTCTTTCTGCATAACGTAAAGCATCTGTCTTTCATCTCTCCGCAACTTCACACTCCTGATGCTCCTCCGGTACACCTTTCAGATTCACCCACATATATTTCCAGTGGTGGGCATCCAGCTCATCAAAGCTATGTTGATACATAAAACGACGATTATAGACACTTTTCTTCTTAAAATTTGGAGGTCTTGCTTTAAATACTCTCTGGCCGATATGTTTGGTTACCTTGACTCATATTTTAAAAGATGATCTTGAAAGCAAAGAATATTCACTTACTGGCGTCCATTATTGTCATTGTTCCGATAGCAATAGTGTATGGTCTACTTCCCGGTGGATTTATGCAAAGCTGCTTTCATTTCACATTAGAACAGAGAGGGCTTTCAGGCATTTTTAGAGCCTTAATGGGTTTGTACATCGCGATGGCTGCGTTTTGGTTTGTTGGAATTATTAAACCAGCATACTGGAAGCCTGCAACAATCGCCAATATTTTGTTTATGGCTGGTCTTGCTTCAGGTAGAATTATCAGCATTGTTTTCGATGGAACCCCTTCTAATTTCTTTTTGGTGGGTTTAGTTGTAGAGGTTTTATTGGCTGCATGGGGCATCGTCAGTTTAAGTAAGTATAAAGCTTAAAATATCTTTAGCTAAAAAATAAAAAGCCCATCTTTTCAGATGAGCTTTTGTAGTCCCGACAAGTCCGGCAAACAGTTGATTGCCCTTATTTGCTCTTTACTGCCCTTCGCAGCACACAGATGTGTGCTGTTGTTGTTTATAGGCTTTTCTGAAAAAGATTTAATAATTCGAAAAAAATGTGCGAAAGTTGCAGTCAACTGTAAAAACAACTATAATTATTTAATAATCAATTATTTATTTAAATAAAATAATTATAATAATAAAACAAATATAATGATTCCTGAACCACGGTTTTACTTAAAAGACCCCAAGTCACAAGAGCCAACGCTGATTTATATGGATGTAAAATACACTGCTTCTGAAGGGCCTCAACGTTTTACTCTTACAACAGGTGAAAAAATCCTTGCAACTGCCTGGAGTTTTGCATCTCAAAGAGCTATTGCTGGAAAACAGAAGCCAATGTCAAGCTCATTGAATTTTTGGCTTGATAAAATGGCAAATACTTTCAAAGAAGAATTCCGCAATTTTCAAATTGATGGCATTGTGCCACTTGCTAGTGAATTGAAAGAAAGAGTTAATTCGAAACTAAATATTCTACCAGTTAGCATTAAAGAAGCTGCACCCCAAAAACTTTCCTTATTTCCTTTTATTGAGCAATATATTTCAGACTGTACGCCAATTAAGAAAGAAGCAACAATAAAAACATACTGGGGTACATATAGGAGAATGAAACAGTTCGCTGAAACGTTAGCAAAGAGAAGTTTTGAGTATGATGATATTACAATAGAATGGCGTAGTCAATTTATTAAATTCCTTCAATCTAGAGGGATAGGTCGCAATACTGAAGGGAAGCATATTAAGACGGTGAAGGTATTTATGAATGAAGCAACCGAAAGAGGTCTGAACACAAATTTATCATTCAGAAGCAAAAGCTTTCAAAAGCCAGCAGAAGATGTAGAAAGGATTTTTCTTACAAAAGAAGAAATTGAAACACTGGCGAATCTTGACCTTTCTGACGATAAAACAAACGATGTAGTACGTGATTATTTTATTATTAGCTGTTATACAGCCTTGAGGTATTCAGATGTTGTAAGGCTTAAGAAAGAGAATATAAAAGATGAAGTTTTAATTGTAAGAACAGTAAAGACCGGTCAAGAAGTTGTAATACCCATTTCTTCTCATGTTCGCAGGGTATTTGAAAAATATAACTACGAATTACCCAAAGCTCCATGCAATCAGATATCGAATCGTTGCCTGAAGGAAATTGGAAAAAAAGCAGAATTGAATGATCCGGTCATCGTTACAAAAACTATTGGAGGTAATAAAAAGACAGCAACAAAAGAAAAATGGCAGTTACTTACAACCCATGTTGGAAGAAGAAGCTTAATAAGTAATTCAATTTTAGATGGGATAAATACAAGTAGTATTATGTTGATGACGGCGCATAAATCATTGCGCGCATTTCAGAGCTATGTAAGAATTAGTCAACAACAAAACGCCGAGGCGTTAAAAAAATATTCGATCTTTTCTTAGCATAATAGCGAAAGTTTTTAAATTTCATTTTCCTTTGTTCTTCCGATGCATCTCGCATCAAAAATTGTAAAATCGCCAGCGAACCTCACTGCTGGTGACAAATCGGTAACAGCGAAAGCTATTTATAACTAAAAAATAAAGCCGATTTTATGTCAACAACATTTATTGAAGTACACAGTATCGATCTATTGAAACAATATATTACTGAAGCAGTTAAAGAAGCTATAGTAAACATACGTACTCCTTCTGCTGATGAAAAGAAAGACGATAGCCTACTAACAAAAAAAGAGGCAGCAAAGTTTTTAGGTGTTTCTGCTCCTACTCTTTCGAAATACATAAGAGAGGGGAGAGTAAAAGCGTTGTCGGTTTCAGGCACACGTCAACGCTTTTGGCAATCTGATCTAGAAAAATCGATCAAGGCAATAAGAGGATACCGCTAATCCATTTTGTCATGAGCATGAAAAAATTGCAGCTATATAAATTATAATATCAAATAAAAAATTATATAAAATATTAATAGTTTATATACTGTCAATTTTTCTTATTGAGTCAAATGGATTACTGTTTGACTTCTATATATAGCGATGTGTGAAGAGTGATTAGTGTGATGTTCTTCGCTGAAGTTCTTTGAAAGAGGGAATCAGCTTTTTGCTGACAATAGTTTAAAAATCGTAGAAAGAACAAATCGGTTTCATTTATTAATTTTTTTAAAAATGACAATTAACTTCTTTTCTGCCGGTATAACAAATATTACCCCGCAGTCTCAAATCAGTATTGATGAAGTGTTTAATTTAATTAAAGCAGATGAAGAACTAAAAAGGAAAACTGCTTATTTGCGCAAAGCGCTCCCTGCTCTTCAGAGTTTATATAAGAAAAATCAATTGCCTTATGTAACTTTTGGAGGTACATTTAAAACAAGAAAAGATGGCGATCTTGTTCAGGAATCTGGTTTAATCTGCCTTGATATTGATGGGTTGAACAACGCTCAAGATTTCAAAAAAAAGGTGTTGGAGACTGCAGAGCAGATTTTAGTAATGGCATTTATATCCCCAAGGGGTAATGGTTTGAAACTCATCTTTCCATGTAATCCGCAATTTAGCTTTAAACGCAATTTTGATGCATATGTTGATTATTTGATAAATGACATAGGCCTGCCAGAAAATGCTATTGATAAAAGTTGCTCTAATATTTCAAGAGCCTGTTTTTTATGCCATGATGCGGATGTTTATTATAATCCTACTTTATATGACATACAATCAAATAGCTACTATACATTTTTGGCCGATAAGTATTTTGAAAATGTTAAAAGGTTAAGTGCAACAAGTGCCAACAATGAGATAGGAAAAAACGAAGCACATATTCTTTTTGAGAAGGGATATCAATATTTATCTTCTAGATTAAATTATGAAAAAAGAAACGACCCTTCAAATTTTGTTTCATTGTGCAGGCTAGCTACGCGTGATGCAGGTGACTTTAAAGTGGGAAATAGGCATAATTGGCTTGTGAAGCTAGCAGTTTACTGCAATTCTTTTGGAATTACTAAGGAAAAGGCGATTCAGCATTTTAAAACGTTTTTTTGGAATAGCGAGGCAGTAATTTGCGAGGCAAATCCTTTCGATGAAAAAAATGATTTATATCGCGTGTTCGATGGTATGTATGAGAAAAATCAGGAAGTCTTTTCCAGTTGGACAGATAAAACTGAAAATTGGAAAACTCCTGTTATTCCTGATATGGCATATCAAAATTTGCCCCCTTTCATTAAAGGAATAATGTCACTTTATGATGATGCTAGAGAAAGGGATATGTTTCTTCTCGGCACACTTACTCTACTTAGTACCTGCTTTCCAAGAGTTTTTGGTGTTTATGATTCCAGACGTATTCATGCAAATCTTTTCTCATTTATTACTGCCCCCGCGGCAAGTGGAAAAGGGGTGTTAAATGGCATCAAGGAATTAGGAGGAGAAATTCACAAGCGCTTTTTGGATGATTACCAATATGAAAAAGGTGCTTATGATGCGCTGGAGGAAGATGGGAAAAAAGGCATAATACCTCCTGTTATGAAAAAATTTTTTGTGCCTGCCAATAATACATCAGCTAAATTAATGAATACCATCGAGGGAAATAAAAAAATGGGGTTGGTATTTGATACGGAGGCTGATACTTTGACTAATGCTAATAAATCCGAACATGGTAATTTTTCTGAGATTTACCGCAAGGCTTTTCATCATGAAGATATCTCCTATGAAAGAAAAACTAATGATGAATATTGTTGTATAAACTCTTCTGCATTTTCTGTACTTGTTTCAGGTACCCCAAATCAAGTTAGAAGAATGTTGCCAGGTTCTGAGAATGGATTGACAAGTAGGTTTTTGTTTTACTCCTTTTCTTCAGAATGTATTTGGAAAGATGTGTTTGCAAAAAAAGAAAGTTGTGATTACAAACTAAGGAGTGAAGGGGTGAGGTTATTTGATATTACTAAACCATATTTATTTGACTTTTTAAATGGGGCGGAAAGCGATGAGATTGAATTTTCTCTATCCGAACAACAAGGAAAAGAGTTTAATGATTGGTTTAGAGAAAAGAGCATCTCTTTGAAGAATATATATGGAGATGATGTTTTGGCATCGATACGCAGAATGGGAACAATATTTTTTCGCATTGCCATGATTTTGACAACAATTAGAATTGCTGAAAATGAAATATTGCCATCTCAAATAGTCTGTTCTGATATTGATTTTAGAACAACGACCGGGATGATCGATTGCCTGATCTATCATAGTGTAGAAATTTACTCTACATTAAAAGCAACAAAAACTGGTAGAGCAAGTAATAAAGAAAAATATATTCAATCTCTTCCGTCACAGTTTAACAGAAAAGACGCAATGGATATAGCAAATCTCATGCAGATTCCAGAAAAAACGGCAGAGAGTTATTTGACTCAAGCAGTGAATGCAGAGATGTTAAGCAAGCCGAAGCATAATGAATATAAGAAAGTTGCTTAGAGACACAATTCTTAAATTTCCTACATCCTATGAATCCTTGCCAGTGGTATTTTGCCACTGGCTTTTTTAAAAAAATAAACATGAATCAAAAAGATTATTATACTATTTCACAAGCTTTAAAAATGATTAACCTTAAGATTGGTCAATATTTAATGGGTAGAAATATTTTTTTTGAATACTTACGTGAGTTGAAAGTTTTGCAAAAGGGAAAAAATCATAATAAGCCATGTGAAGACTTACTGAAGCTTGGGTGGTTTAAAATAGAGTGGGTAACTATCAAACGCAAGTCTTATCCAAGAGTGATGATTTCTAAAAGAGGAATAAATTGGATAAAGAAGACAAAATTGCCAATAATTAAGGAATTAGAGTATAAGCATTGGCAAGAATTTTACCCCAATGATCTTCATCTTTTAAATGAAGTCAATTAATATAAAATTTTTATGGCCCTTATATTGGCTTTATGAAAAAGGCGGCAAATTCGCCAACTCTCTTTCTTTCTTGCAATATAGGGGTCATAAAAAACTTATATGCGATTATATGCTCTTTGTATGCCTTCTGCAGACATTCGCAAAAAATGAATAATGCTGAGTATTGATAAAGTATTACAGATTGTTAGCGATGTGGAGATAAAAATGATGGATAGATCCTTGCGAAGAATTATGCTAGGTTATTTTGCTTCTTACTATGACAATTTACCTGTAGATTTTGAAAATATACTTAAGAATATAGAAGTAATTTTTGATCTACTTGATGCCTTGGACAATAATAGCAGTAAAAAAGCTCTGTAGGATTTTAAGGGTTTCGGAAATCTGAAAACTTTATTTCAACTTCACACTCACCAGATTTTTTAAATCTGTCTTTAAAGCTTCTGCTATTACAAATAAGGTTGAAATAGTTGGATTTGTTTCACCTCTTTCTATTCTGCCAATCTGTGATAATGGAATATCTGCCTCATTTGCCAACTCCTCTTGCGATAAATCAAGTTGTAGGCGTACCGAGCGAACTTGTTCACCGATTGCTTTTATTAATTTTTTATTTTTGACACTTATCACCGGCCCAAATTGGGCTTTTTGTATATTTTGAATAGACGTATATATGCGTTATTTTTAATCTTAAACAATAATTCGTTATGAGAACATTTTACATTTTTCTATTTGTCTTTTCCTCAAGCCTCCTACATGCTCAGACAAAAAAGCTTGAATTTTATGGCTATCGATTAATGCAATATCAACGTCCTATTTTAGCACTTGACGGGATATATAAGGCGTATTATCAAAATATGGGTGAAACTTTTTCAAATGGAAGATTTGAACTAGATGAATCTAATCGTACTTTTTTACTGAAGTGGGAGAATGGAAATGATTGGTCAGCACGATATACAAAAAAGACTACAACAACAAATGGATATGATAGTGAACTTGGGGCTGTAACAGAGGTTTGCTATGCTGGAACATGGGTTGATGATTACTCTACCTGCGAACTTCGTGTCTTACAAACAAAAGATAAAGGTTGTGTTATTGAACTTAGAAGTGGAAAAGCAATTGACGCTGATAAAGGAATAAATGCATGGAAGAAAGTATTTCGTTTTTACGTTCGTGGCTGTTTTGAAAATGCACAACCGAGTCTTATGCGGGATACATTACAGAAAGAAGATAAATCAAAATTGCCATTACCTAAACTAAATGATGTTTATCTCCCCAAAGCATTTATTAATAATCCGAAAAGTGTTGCTTGGAAAATTTCTGAATATAGAGAAAACCCAAATGGCGTAGAGACACAATTTAAAAGTATAAAATCCAATATGTATTTAATTTTTTATAATTCTAAAATATACTTACTTGAAAAGGGTAATATTGTTGGTATTTGGCAAATCAGTAAAAGGTATTTGGAAGATGAAATTTCAGTAATGAAAACCAAAGAGGGGTACATCTTTAGTCAATTGGGCAATATAACTATTACTTATCCTAACAACTATACAATTGAATACGATGGATATGATGTGCCGATCAAGGGAGTTTTTATTGATAAAAAATTTATTCGCTGAAATTTGATATGTTCTGAATCAGTATTTAAGAAAAATGGAATGAGTTCTTATTTTTAAGTAAGCAAATAGCAGTTTTGAGGATGCGATTATTTTTTGGGCCCATCGATATATATATAAAATAATATTGTGTAAGCATCTGTTGTTAATAAGTTTAATGGAAAATAATAGTTTGAAATATTTTTATTTTATTTATTCTACTACTTGCTATATCTTTACTTAACTTTTAAGTTAAGTTGAAAACTGAGATACTTTATGTTCGTACCTTACAATTTGACAAGGTCTCTTACTATACTGTTAAAGTAAGCGATCGTTCCTATGCGGAATTTGAAGATTTTGAAATTCGATTAAGGGATCGCCAAAAACAGATGGCGATAATTTTTAGGGTTATTGAGCAGATGGGTTGCTTATACGGTGCTAAAGATATTTTTTTTAAAAAAGAAAATAAACTACAGCCATACTGCTTTATTAGTAGTTCAGAAAAGTCAAATTTGGAATTAAGATTATGCTGTATTAAAATAAGCGATGAGATTGTTATCCTACTAAATGGTGACATAAAAACAACAAGCAGCATAGATAAGAGCGTGGATGGTCAGGATCATTTAATATTTGCAGAAAAGACTGCTTATGGGATTTTAAATGCAATAAAAGAAGGTTTTTTAGAAATAAATGGAAATGATTTTCTTATTGAAGATGGATTTGTTTTAAATATATAATTTGATAGTCGTTTAAATAAGTATGAAATGAAAAAGCGCATTGAAAAAACAATCAGTATACCTGAAATTCAAAAGACTATTGAGTTAATGTCTCCAGAAGAAAAGGGATTTGTCGATAAGTCTCTCGATATCGCTAACTATATAATGTTACTAATGGATCGAAAAGGACTAAAGCAAAAGGAATTGGCATTAATAATGGGCAAAACGGAGGCAGAAGTAAGCAAATGGTTGTCCGGTCTTCATAATTACACATTACGTTCTTTAATAAAATTGGAAGTAGCTCTTGAGAATGAAGTTATTTGCGTTCCGAATGAGAGAAGAAATACTCTTAAATTCCATGTGGAATATAATGAACATAAAAAATGCTATTATCAAGAGTTCAAAGGGTATAAACCTAACATGGGTAAAGATGATATATCATTGGAGTATGCGAAAGTAGTTGATATGTCAATTGATGCAAATCAACGAGTTATAGCTGTGTAAATATGAAAGACGATAGAAAGATAGAGCCTGAAAAGATTAATATAGTAAAGCTTCGCGCAATAAAAGGAAGCATAGATACGACTGCTGCGGTTAAAAACGAAGAAGGGAATTACTCTTTTTCGTTCGAACTCGAACATGCAATTAAAGCAGAAGAGAAAGTTGTTGGACTTCTTCTTTCCGTTACAATCGAAGCTGTAGATTCAGATAAAATGCCTATTGGTGTACATGCTGCGTTTACGCATGAACTGGTGTTTGAAATAGATAATCTAGATGATTTTCTAGATTTTTCCGAAGGTAGTTCCGAGCCAATAATAGACAGGATAATGCTTGGAACTTTGATAGGCATTGCTTATTCAACAATTAGGGGAATAATATATACGCGTACACAAGCGACATCTATTACTGGAGGGATATTATTACCAGTAATAGATCCTAAAAAATTAATTTCAGATAATAATAATGAAAAAAAAGATGAAAATAGTTAACGTCAGTATGTAAAGAAAGCCCTTTACAAGAAACTGTAAAAGGGCTTTGTATTCAGTTTGAGAAAGGAGTGGAGCCCTGGCACTTTGCAGTGCCACTCTCAACTGAAAGAAAAATTTGAGCAAAAGTAATGTCTAGAAACTAGATTTTGTAATTTATTTATTTGATTACAAATTTTCTACCAATTAACTCTCCGCAAATTTTTCTACACAAAGAACAATCTACAGTTCGCTGTTTATCAGCGCGTTAACAATTGCTTAGTAATCAAAAAACTAACATATGTTAACAATTTCGTGTTCACTTTTAGAGCAAGTAAGAAACAATTATTTGCCGTATGTCGAGTTGTTGAGTACCGGAGAAAAAATAAGTAGAGGAGGTACTCACGGGATGTTTGCTTATTGGCAAGATGTATCCAAAAAAATACATCAAAATGAATTGAATTTATCATCGGGAATTAAGACATTGACTTCGCTTTATAGCAATTTCGATGATAACAAAAGAAATCGTGATAAGCAAAATTTATTGTTAGACCAATTGGTTAAGTATCATCAGTGCTATGAAAAACAAAATTTTCAGTTTTATGATGGGCGAAGGCGGATAAGATGGCCTATTATTCCAGAAATACATTTATCTGGTCTAACTCCTTGGGTTTTTGAAAGTGGGGAAGAATATTTTGCTTACTATGTTATTGAAAAAAAATATGACTGGAAAAAAGAATTAAGATTTCCACTTTTACAGAAGTATATGAGTGAGCATAATGTCAAGTGCAATTTTAGGCAGTTAAATATGGGGGTCTATTTTCTCGATACTGGTGTGTTTGAGTTTAGAAAATATTCTACGAAAGAAATTTTATCATCAGTAATTGAAACTAAGCAGCTTTTTGGGAAAATTTATGAAGAGTTTCGCTTAAAATCAGTAACAAAATAATCCAAAGCAAATATTATGAGTAATAAAAAAGTAACTTCCAGAGCATTAGCATCTATCGCCGCTCATACACTTAGCAATTCAAGCTCTTCTTCCATTGCTAAGCAATTAGCAGGATCGGTATTGTCACAAGTAAATAAAGAAAATGAAACGGGTAAATCAATGGAGACAATTGCATCCAATGTTTTAAAGAGTGATAAATATAGCGAAACAACGAAACAGTTGGCTGCCTCAATTTTGTCACAATCCGATTCGAAACGCTAACTATAATACTAGCTACTTATATAACAAGTAGCTAGTATAAAATTCAGCTATTTGTAGTATGTCAATTGACCAAAGTGTATTTAAATCAATAGAAGCCTTATTCAAAAATCATCTAGAGGATAAGAATAATGATCGAATTCTTTTTTCAGGAAAATTTGGAACAGGTAAAACTACTTTCATCAATCATTTTTTTGAAAGCAATGAAAGCTATTTCAAAGTGCATTTATATCCAGTTAATTACTCAATCAGTGCTAACGAGGATATTCTAGAATATATAAAGCATGACATTTTAATTGAATTGTTGAAACACGGCGTTGAGCTTGATAAACTTGATTTAAACTTCTCTCATTTTTCTTTTTTATATCTCCAAGAGAATGGCTCTACTATTTCAAAGATGGCTTTAAAACGGATAGCAGCTATTTTGCCTGGTACAAATTCTTTGTCTGCAATAATCGACACGGTTAGTAAATTTTTTTTAGATGATTTGCCTAGTTATGCGGAATTTAAAAAAGAGAAGAACAAAAAATATAATGAAGAAGAAGCCGTAACCTCTTTCCTGGCGTCAATAAAAGATAATGAAGGCGCTATATACGAGCATAATATTATTTCTCAAATTATTCAGAAGAAGATAGAGGATATAAATAAGACAAAGACTTCTGTGTTAATTATTGATGATTTGGAGCGAATAGACCCAGAACATATTTTTAGATTATTGAATGTTTTTGCTGCAAGTTTTAATTGGCAAAATAATGAAAAAAATAAATTTGGCTTCGATAAAGTTGTCGTTGTTTGTGACGAAGTTAATTTGCAGAATATCTTTTTTCATAAGTTTGGTATAGAGTGTGATTATTCTGGTTATATAGATAAGTTTTTTTCAACAAATGTTTTTTACTATACTTACAACGAGGAAGCTGAAAAATTAGTAAGTGTCCAACTTGAAAAAGTTCACTATTATTCTACCAATGCTCAGAGCGATATACTTGATTTGCAAATTAGGGCAATGTTTCCTAACAGACTATTCGTGGATATGTATTTATTGTTGACTGAATTAAAAATTCTTTCATTAAGAAATATTGTTAGGTCCAATAGAATTAGAGTAAATGTTTCAGATAAGAGAATAAATTTATCTCCGACTCTCAGTAGATATTTGTCAACTATATCAGTAATTCCCACAATTGTGCTTTTATCAAAGTTTGTAGGGAGCTTAGGAATTTTAAGACAAAAACTGGAAAAGCTTCCACCGTATAAAATTGATTTTGATATTCAAGACTATACTTCATTACTGCTAGTGTTTTGTTCCTATCCAATGCACTTATATCAAACAAACAGAAAGGTTAGCTATGATTTAAGAGGGCGTAGAGTGACTTTTGAAATAGTGGAAGATAGGCATCAAGGACATAGCATTATTAAGGCAAAATGTGACCCTGACATATCTTTCACCAGTGAAGACTTTCATAGATTATTAATAAGTGCTGTTGTGATGCTTGAAAATTTAAACGTCCATATGTAAACTTATTTTTCGTCTTTGGCGCGATTACGGCGTAGTTAGGCAATATTTAATGTTAAAGACAATAAGGATTGTTGTTTAACAAAATGATAAAAATTTCGGGATCTTCTACTACTTCCTTTTTTACCTTTGTTAGCAAAGTGAAATTTCAGAACCTCCTGTAACAAAATTTTGAAATTTCCTATTAAGAAATTCATTTCTTCAATAAAGGGAAATTTTCTTTTAAAATTTCTATGTTTCTTATAGAATTTGTAAGTCAACCCCAAAGTCAACCAAGTCGTAGAAAAGAAAAGACGCCGGTAAAATCGGCGCCTTCGCGAAAAATTTGTAGTCCCGACAAGAATCGAACTTGTATCTAAAGTTTAGGAAACTTCTATTCTATCCATTGAACTACGGGACCAACAAACTGACTTTAGGCGTCAGCCGGGCGCAAAAATAACAGTTTCCACGAGAAAACAATAAGAAAAGTAGCCGCAAAGGCCAGAAGACTAAAAGAAACGCCAAGAGCCTTTGCTGTCTTAGTGTTGCTTTGCGGCTTTGCGTGAAATCATCTAACTTGTCAGTATGAGAAAAGTCCAATTCTTATTTGTATGTAGCATAGCCTTCTTTACGCTTACTGCTTCCGCTCAGCAAAAAGCAAAACCATCCGTTACGCTTAATCACGTAGCTGTGTATGTAGTCAATTTGCCGCAGAGTGTGCATTTCTATCGTGACGTGTTGGGGCTGGATACTATGCCGGAGCCTTTTCATGACGGCAAACATGCCTGGTTTCGTGTAGGAGAGAATTGCCATCTTCATGTGATCCAGGGTGCTGAAGCAGCGACAACGCATGATAAAAATGCACATATCTGCTTCAGTGTGCCTTCGGTGGATGATTTTATGGTGATCCTGAAAAAAGAAAAAGTTGCATTTGAAAACTGGGGTGGCGAAAAAGGAAAATATGCCGTGCGTGTAGATGGTGTAAAGCAGCTATACCTGAAAGACCCGGACGGGTATTGGATAGAGATCAATGACGCGAGACAATAGCCGCCAAGGCACTAAGACAGGAAGATACACCACGGTCTTAATTGTCTCTCATTCTATAGAGATTAGGAAAAGTTCGCAGCGAAAACTTGTCTTGGTGTTTCTTTCTGCCTTGGTGTCTTAGTGGCTGCCTTCCCTTATCTTTGCGCGTCTTAAAAGGAGTGTATGAAGTTTTACAATGTCATTATTAAATATCGTTTTTGGTTGAGTATCATTGCGCTGGTAGCGGCGGTTGCACTAAATGTGACCCATTCTGCCGGTTTTTGGCCAACCTTCCCATTATATTTCCTGGCTGTGATCGGCCTGTTTAGCCATTTCTTTATCGGGCCAATGCGTCTCATCCAGGGACCAATGGAACAGGGTAATATAGAAGAAGTGGAAAAAATACTAAGCAGTATCTGGTTTCCTAACCTGCTCTTTAAGCCCATCCGCTCTACTTACTATACCATCAAAGGCAACATGGCCATGATGAAGCAGGACTTTGACACTGCGGAGAAGCATTTGAAAAAGAGTTCTGAACTAGGCGCACCAATGCCTGAAGCAGAAGGAGCTAATAAGTTGCAATTGGGTATGATGGCCCTGCAGCGTGGCGATATGAAAGGTGGTGAAGGGTATATCCGCGCAGCGATCCGTGCCGGTATTCCGGACAAAGAAAGCGAAGCCGTAGCTTACCTGAGCATGTGCCAGATCTTTATGAACAAGCGTGAGTTCCGCGCTGCAAAAGAGTTTTTCCGTAAAGCAAAAGCTTGTAATCCAAAGAGCAAAGAAGTGGTTGCCCAGATCAAAGAAATAGAAAAGTATATTTCGAGAATACCGGGATAGGAATAAGGATGTATGATGGTAGATGTACGATGTGAAGAGGTATAAAATCTACATAAGTAATAAAGGCCCGAAGGGCCGTTATCTATAATCTTGGGCAACGAGCCTTGGCGAATAACCCAAAGAGAAGAAGGAAGATGCAAAAGTGTCTTCCTTTTTTATTTACCATAAAGGCACAAAAGCTCCAAGGAACACCAAGGGCCTTTGTGCTTCTTTGTGTCTTCTTGTCTTTGTGGCAAATTTTTTTGGCCGATTGGGTTTAAATCTTATCTTCGTTTAGTCTATAAAAATGATAGACTAATGACCTGGCAGTTAAAATCTACTTCTTCCCGTATGCGCAGGCCGCTGTTGCGAGCGGCTTATAGCCTGTCTTCTTGTTGTCTGGTTTAATCCCACACAGCAGTGGGCAAATATTTCCTTAGGCACGTAGGGTAACATCCTTCCCGGTTGTCTTTATAAGGAGCAAACCTTTTTACTCATTACACAAACAGATTATCATGGCACTAGCATATCCGGCGTTTACGCTACAGGGATCTCTTACGGATGAACAATTGCATTTCTTCCACAAACATGGTTTTATTCATTTTAAAAATTTCCTGGCACCAGAGCAAGTACAGGCTTACATCACCGCTTCCAAAGAAGTGGAGGCAAAATGGAAGCGCGACAATGTAGAAAAGGTAAATGGTGTTCCGGTAAAATATGGTAAAGACCTGGACGGTAATACTATTGTTCAGCGTTTTGCTTTTATCAATCAACATCACCCCACACTTCAATCCTTCTTTAACGATCAACGCATACCCGCTTTACTTCAACTGGTAGGAGATGGCGCACGCTTTGGTGTAGATGAAAAAGACGGCATGGTCTTCAATCATTATGTCAATGGGCCCGACAGCAAATTTGCTAAAATGGGCTGGCACACCGACGGCCTTCGCGATCTCTTCCTGGGTGGTAAGCTAAACCCCATGCTGAATGTGGGCATACACCTCAATACATTAAAGCCGGAGAATGGCGGCTTGCGCATTTTGCCGGGTACACACAGGCAAAGCCTGTTTAATCTACTGTTCCGTAAAAAATATTTCCTGGATAACGAAGCCGATAAAAAAGAAGTTGCAATTATTCCTGCTGCCGGCGACCTTACCGTGCATGACGGACGCCTCTGGCATCGCGTAGCGCAATCATCTGTAGTAGGTGAAAGCAGCCGCAGACGCGTGATCTACGTGCCGATCATTGCCGGTAAGTATGCGCCAAAAAATGCCAACAGCACCACGCCGTTGTATCAAAGGTTTGCGGGGCTGGTAGGATGATTCGTGAGACGTGAATCGATAATCGTGAATGATGGCACAAACTGGATCTGTTGATACCAACTTGTCGCTATTAAAGTTTTTTTGAAGACTAGTTAGCCGTTCACGATTATCGTCTCACGATTCACGTGCTCAATCACACCGCTCTTCTGTCGCTACTGCTGCTATTTTTCTTTCGGGAACAAGGCCATCGTAACGGATGGCGATTTCTGCGAGTACCGCTTCTATTTCTTCCACTGATTTTAGATTCACCAGTTGATTGCGGAATTCTTTTATGTGTGGGAATCCTTTCAGGTAGTTGGTATAGTGCCTGCGCATTTCCAATACGCCCACCACTTCACCCTTCCATTCCACGGATTTTTGTAAATGCTTGCGGATCACATCCACACGCTGTTGTATAGTTGGGGGAGGCGCTTCCACGCCTGTTGCTACATAATGTTTAATCTCATTGAACACCCACGGGTAACCAATCGCCGCACGGCCTATCATAATGCCATCTACACCATAGCGGTTTTTATATTCCAACGCCTTTTGCGGGCTGTCAATATCACCATTGCCAAAGATCGGGATCTGGATACGAGGGTTATTTTTCACCTTACCAATCAGCGTCCAGTCGGCCTCACCCTTATACATCTGGGAGCGCGTACGTCCGTGAATGCTTAGTGCTTTAATGCCTACATCCTGCAAACGTTCCGCCACCTCTTCTATATTGATAGAATCTTCATCCCAGCCAAGGCGGGTCTTTACTGTTACAGGCTTATCTGTAGAGTTCACCACTGCTTTCGTCAGGCGTATCATCAGGTCTATATCCTTCAGTACGCCAGCGCCGGCACCTTTGCACACCACCTTCTTCACCGGGCAGCCAAAGTTAATATCCACCAGATCAGGGTCTGTCGTACTTACTATTTTAGCACTCAGTGCCATCGCCTCCTCATCCCCTCCAAAAATCTGGATACCAATCGGGCGCTCGTAGTCAAAAATGTCTAGTTTCTGCCTGCTCTTAATAGCATCACGTATTAGCCCCTCGCTGCTGATAAATTCCGTGTACATCAGGTCTGCTCCGTTGTCCTTACACACCGCGCGGAAAGGCGGGTCACTCACATCCTCCATAGGAGCCAGTAACAGCGGGAAATCAGGAAGTTCTATATTGCCAATACGTACCATACTTTTAGTTTCATTGTTTCAAAGTCTCACCCGTTTCATTTTCCTCAGCGAAGTTTTATTGCCCGGCCAGGTCTGGATCAGGCGAAGAAACTTCGAAGGGTTTTAAAAATTGCTGCGTTTACCCGTTTCATTTTTACCATTGAAACTTTTGAAACGCTGAAACATTGAAACTTGACTTACTTTGCAGCGCAATTAAAGGACGCAAATTTACAACCTTATACAGGATTTATATGTACCAACAGGGAAGAATTAGCTATTTGGGGCAGTTTGGCATTTTGCTGGGATTGATCGGCGTAGGACTTATACTCGCAGCTATGGCATCAGCCATATTGGTAGTCAGTCTTTTACACGTACCCGTAACCGAGATGGAGTTTGAAATGTTAAAGCCGGAAAATGCTTCCGTTATCCGTCTCATACAAGGCGTAGGCGCCTTTGTAGCACTTGGTATCCCCGCACTGCTATATGGTCGCATCCTCAACCAGGACCCCCTGCAAGAACTAGGCTTCTCACGCATTATCAATGCCAAACAGATCGGCACAATGGTACTCATAGTGCTAGTCGCATTAGCTGTAAGCGGTAGCCTTGCCCAGTTGAATGAACAGATCCCTATTTCCAAACATTGGCAAAAAATATTCAGGAAGGCAGAGGACGAATACACACAACAGGTATTGGTTATTGCCAACATGCGTTCCTTTGGTGAATATATCTATACCCTTGTCATTCTCGCCTTTGTACCCGCAATGGTCGAAGAAATGTTTTTCCGCGGCTGTATGCAGAAGTTACTGGTACGTTGGACAAAACGTGCATGGATCGGTATCCTTATTACCAGCATTATCTTCAGCGCCTTTCATCTATCGTATTACGGCTTTTTGCCACGCCTCTTTTTAGGCGGTATGCTTGGCTATCTTTTTTACTTCAGTAAAAATATCTGGTTGAATATTCTTGCGCATTTTGTAAACAATGCACTTGCTGTAACGCAGATGTATGTGCTAAGCAAGACAGGTAAGCTGGATGCAGATAGCATGAACGAAACATATCCATATTATTTTGGTGCAATAGGATTAATTGCTGTAATAGCCCTGTTTATTTATTTCAAAAAAGAAAGTGATAAATTACAGGCAGCGCATGCTATACCAACCACAACAGACAATCAATAAATATCCTGATGGCTCCCTGGTACTTACTCTTTGCAACTAAAAATCCGACTGAGGCCAGCATTATCAAAGGCATGCTGGAAGAAAACCAGATCCGCGTAATGCTGCTGAACAAACAGGACAGCAGTATGCTCTATGGCGATATTGAAATATATGTGCCGGTTCATTTTAAAGAAATAGCGAGAGGGTTGCTGGATAAGGGATTATTAAACTGATGCGCGGATAATTGTGGTCAAATGGTTTTATGGTTAAATTGTTATTTGGATAAACCATACAGCAATATAACCATGTAACAATTGAGCAATTCAACAATTCCCTGTTATTTTTACACCTAAATCATCTCACCTTGGCTTTCAACGTAGATACCTTTAAGACACGTGCGTTATCAGCAGTATTCTTTGTGATCATTATGCTCACAGGTCTGTTGCTCAATCACTGGACATTCTTCCTGCTCTTCTCTGTTATACATTTTGGTTGCTGGCATGAATACCAGAAACTCATCGGGCTAATTGATCCCGGATATCAAAAGATCAATCCTTTTCATAAATACGGTATCATGCTCCTCGGCTGGGGCTTCATGTTATTTATGACCAACAAGTCATACAGGTTAGGTGGTTTTTATTTTGCGGAAATAGGAAAGTGGCTCATGATCGTTTTCGCAATTGCTATTCCCGTAGTGGAAGTCTTGCTCAGCAAAAAGTTCAATCCAAAAGTACTTGTACACTCATTGCTCGGTTTATTGTACATATCCCTAAGCTGGGGTTTAATGATCAACATCCGTAATTATGATACGAGATTTACAGAATACTTCTCGTTCCCTGATTTTGGCTGGCGCATACCGATTGTATTAATCGCGTCTATCTGGATCAATGATACCATGGCATACATTGTCGGGTCATTTATAGGTAAAACGCCCTTCTCCAAAATATCTCCTAAGAAAACATGGGAAGGCACCGTAGGTGGTGCTATACTTGCGGTAGTAGTTGTAACGCTGGTAGGTAACTGGGCTTATATGGGCGATACACAACTATTGCTCGTTGTTTCTGCTATTGCAGCCATTTTTGGTACAGCCGGTGACCTGCTGGAGAGCAAACTCAAACGCATGGCGGGCGTAAAAGACAGCGGCAGCATGATGCCCGGTCACGGCGGCTTCCTCGACCGTTTCGATTCACTCTTACTGGCAACACCCATTGTGTGGTTATATTTAAAACTGGTAATGGCGTAAGAAATTTACCGCAGAGACGCAGAGAACGGAGAGGCCCGATAAGTTTTCTTTTCTGTGTTTCTGAGTCTATGCGGCAAATTCATTTTCTTTTTTCTGCGCAATCGTTATGCCCTCTGCCTCTTGACTGTGATTTAGTAATTTTCTAACTCCTTGTTTCTCATATATTCCAGTCAATTTAGCTATTAAACAATGCCACAATTCCCCCATTTAAATCTACCTTTGCAGTTCAAATCAAAAAAATGACAATTCACAAAGAAGGATACAAATCCATTGGCATTGCAGCATTGATCTTCGGTGTGCTCAATATTATCTCTTTTACGTTCTTAAGTGCAAATTTGCCATGGCTGGCCGGTATTATTTTCATTGTAACACTGGGCCTTTTCCTTTTCATTGTTTCTTTCTTCCGCATTCCTAACAGGAAGTTGACCATAGATGACAACAAAGTGATCTGCCCGGCAGATGGGAAAGTGGTAGTAATAGAAGAAATTGTAGATGTAGAATATTTCAAAGACAAACGCATACAGGTTAGCATCTTTATGAGCCCTGCAAACGTACACGTGAACAGGAATGCCATGAGCGGCAACGTAAAATATAGCCAGTACCACAAAGGCAAATACCTGGTAGCCTGGCATCCAAAATCTTCTACAGAGAATGAAAGACATAGTGTAGTGTTGGAAAATGAAAAAGGGATCATTCTTGTAAAACAAATAGCCGGCGCCCTTGCTAAGCGTATCTGCAATTACCTTACAGCAGGTCAGCAGGTAAAGCAAGGAGAAGAAATGGGCTTTATCAAATTTGGTAGCCGTGTAGACGTATTATTGCCGGTAGGCACTAAAGTAGAAGTTAGCCTGAACCAGGTAGTACAAGGTGGTGTAACAGTGCTGGCAAGCTGGAATTAACCGCTTGTGTAAACATCCGCTACTTTAACAAACACTTATCAGCAGCGGGGTTAAAAAACAGTATCTTCAGTAACGTTACAATAAACCTTAAAAATAAAACGGTATGAAGAAAATACTTACACTCGCAACAGCGGCTTTATTGGTTACCAGCTTTGCATTTGCACAAGGCGATGACAAAAAAGGAAAAGACAAAGCTTGTTGCAAAAAAGAAAACAAAGAATGCTGCACAAAAGATAAAGCAGAAAAGAAAGAGGCAAAAGCAGATAAAGACAAAGCTGCAAAGCCTGCGGTAAAAAAAGCAGCATAACAACACAGTCTAGCGAGAACGAATAATAATGGCTCATCTTTTTTAAGATGGGCCTTTTTGTTTAATTCAGCAAAGCAAGAAGAGAGTCAATAAGTCATTAAATATCGAACAAGGAATTTCGAATGGTGAATTTCTGTGTTACCATGCCTCTGTGGCAAATCTCTGCGTTTCCTTTGCGACCTTTGCGTTATAACCTCTTTTTTGTGACAAACCCAAACTTATGTCGATCGTTTACAAACTCACTGTAACACAACAAATGCCGGTTGACCTCGATACAGCGTGGCGGTTCTTTAGTAACCCTGCCAACCTGCAAAGCATTACACCAGGTAATATGTCGTTTACTGTAACAAGCAAGCAACAGGATTTTATGTATGCCGGCCAGGTTATAGAATATACACTAAAACCTTTGCTCGGCATTTCTATGTACTGGATGACAGAGATAACACATGTGCAAGACAAGACGTACTTTGTAGATGAACAGCGTTTTGGGCCTTATTCCCTATGGCATCATCAACATCACTTTAAAGAAATAGCGGGCGGCGTAGAAATGACTGATCTCGTGCATTATAAAATTCCTTATTGGTTCGTAGGAGACATCGCAAACAGCGTACTAGTACGGCCTAAGCTGAAAGAGATCTTCGCATTCAGAATAAAGACAATTACTGGTATGTTTGGGAAAATGGGCGAAGAACCTGTAGTAAAATTCTTTTAAACACTTATGTCACACAAAGACCTATAAGTATTACAGTTGGTGCAAAGGAGGTTTCGTGAATCGTGAGGCGGCAATCGTGAATAGGCTTCTCTCTATGTTACTCTCCGTTCTCTGCGGCTCTGCGGTGAATAGTTTATCCTATTTGTTTAATAAATGCTTCCAATTGCAACAAATATCCTGATGCCCGCTGACCAGCCATGACCTCGCCTACTAATAAAATTGCCGATTGTATCAGCAATGCTACGCCGAAGCCATACCAATAGACTTGCTCCGGGTTCGCCCTGAAACGAAAGATCAGAACTGCGGCTACAACAATAAGCGCAATTTCTATCCAGCGAAACAAATTGATGCTACGCTGTAACTGTTGCATACGTGGCAACTCTTTTTCTCTTAGCAGAGAAGGGTTCATGTCCATTGCATACACATTTGCCGTACGAAATTCATCCGCTTTTTTATACGGCATATATGCGGTTATGATCTGAACGGTGCCAAGCAATAACAATGGGATGAACGCGCCCTTCCAGAAATTATTTTTATAAACTAGATAGCCTGTAATAGCAACAAGCGTTGTTATAATGCCTATAATGATGAATACCAGGCACGCATTTTTTTCCGCAACAAAGTATTTTTCAATCAGGGATTTTGTTAGCATGTTATCGTGTTTATATGTTGATAGCTTCTGTTATCTCCTTGCTCAATGGTGAAACCGATGGGCCGAAATAGTGCAGCAGGTTACCCTGTTCGTCTGTAAGATACTTACTAAAATTCCATTCCGGTTGCTGATCGTTCCATCCGTTTTTGGCAGCGCTACTTAGCCAGTCAAAAACCTTGTTTTGTTCTGCGCTTCTGATCACGCTGCTTTTTTGCATGATCGGAAATGTTACGCCATAGTTCACCTTACAGAACTCGGCTATTTCTGCATCAGACCCTTTCTCCTGTTCTTTAAAATCATTTGCCGGAAAGCCGAGTATAACCAGTTGCGGAAAACGCTCGTGCAATTGTTGTAATTCTGCATATTGCCCGGTATAACCGCAATTGGAAGCAGTATTGACAAACAGGATTTTCTTTCCCTTAAAATTACTCAATGCTACTGCTTGCCCGTTATTTTGTGTTGCTGCCAGGTCATACAAAGATTGTGGGGGCGCAACGTGTTTGTTATTGTCCAATACTTTATTATTTGCGCCAAAGAGGTTTGTCACCTTCATTAGCAAAGGATATAATTTTTTTAAGAATGATTGTTTACCGGTCATAGTTCATATGTTTCACGCAAAGATGCCAAGTGTCGCAAAGGTCGCAAAGAAATAATCGTGAATCGTGAGACGAGAATCGTGAACAATATTGCTGCGTAACTCCCCGTTCTCTGCGGCTCAGCGGTTAATTATTCAAAAATCGCGAAGCGATTTCTCCTATCTTACCTATGTGTTTAATACCGCTTTTTGCAGGACGTTTCAATGAAACCCCATGAAACGTTGAAACACCTGGAACTATTTCAACAGCCATTTTAGCAAACGCAACTTCCCCTTATACGGCGGATATTTAATTGATGGATCAAGCATGGTGCTCGTTTTTAATACAGCTTTCGGGCGGGTAAATGTTTCAAAACTATACTTGCCATGATATTGCCCTATACCACTATTCCCCACGCCGCCAAACGGTAGTTCCGGGTTACCCAGGTGCACCAGCGTATTATTAATACAGCCCCCACCAAATGAGATGTTTTGCGTGAAATAAGCCTGTATCTTTTTATTGTTACTAAATACATATAAGGCCAACGGATCCGGATGTTGCTGTATAAACGATAGCGCCTCTTCTTTTGTGTTGTAAGAATATACAGGTAGTATTGGCCCAAAAATTTCTTCCTGCATTACTGGTGCATTTAGTGGTACATCTTCCAGCAAGGTAGGTGGAATATATCTAGTCTCGCTGTTCACCTCGCCATTTGTCAAAGATTTACCTTGTGTAAGAAAAGACTGAAGCCGTCCGAAATGTCTGTCCGTAATAATGCGCCCATAATCATCAGATTGCTGCGGGTTAGTTCCGTAAAATTTATCAATACAGGAAATGATCTCTTCTATCAAAGATGTTTTTACAGACTCATGCACCAGCAAGTAATCCGGGGCAACACATGTTTGTCCTGCATTGGTAAATTTACCCCATGCGATGCGCGCGGCGGCTACTTTAATGTTTACATCCTTATCAACTATGCAAGGGCTTTTGCCACCTAGTTCCAGTGTTGTTGGGATCAATTGCTCCGCCGCCATCTTCGCCATCTGCCTGCCTACATTTACGCTACCGGTAAAGAAAATATGATCGAAGCGAAAACGGGAAAACAAATCCTGGATCACATTAGCTCCGTCACCATTTACTACAGCAATATAGTCAGAGGCAAAATGCTCTGTGATCATTGCCGTGATGACTGCAGCAGTACGCGGCGCAAACTCCGACGGCTTTAGTACAGCACAATTGCCACCTGCTATTGCACCTATCAACGGTGCGATCAACAGTTGAAAAGGATAATTCCACGGTGCTACGATCAGGCTAATGCCCCATGGATCGCGCGTAATAGAGCTGGATGAAGGGAAGAGTGCCAGTGGCGTGCTTACGTGCGTATCTTCCATCCAAACCCTCAGGTTAGCCAGTGTATGAGAAATCTCTGCATAAACAATTCCGATCTCTGTAGTATATGATTCCTCTGCCGACTTATGTAAATCGGCGTGTAAGGCTTCTATAATTCGGCCTTCATAGTTTTTCACTGCTTCTTTTAAATGCTGCAACTGTACCTTCCGCACTGCGTATGTACGCGTATCGCCGCTATTGAAGTAGTATCGTATTTTTAATAAGTCCTCGGTGTTCATGGGAATATAATTCTTTAGCTAAAATATCAAATTCAATCAACCGTTTGCGTAAAATACAAACTACAAAAAAATAGTCCGGACCAAACCAAATTTAAACAGATTGTAAATTAAGCCATATCATAATTTTCGTTATATAATTATACTTATCTTCAAGAGCAACTTTTCTTCACTAACGATTACGAGCATGAAACCTAAGCAACCAATAACAACAAACAAGTCGCGCCGAAAGTTCATACAACAGGCCGCAACTGCTTTAGCAGGTTTTTATATTGTACCGCGTCACGTACTGGGCAAAGGATTTATTGCACCTAGTGACCGGCTGAATATTGCCGGTATAGGCGTTGGAGGTAAAGGCCAGTCTGATATTGCCGAGTTCGCAAAAAGCCCCAAAGCGAATATTGCGTTTCTCTGCGATGTAGATGACCGCCAGGCAGCTAAGTCATACGCTGCGTTTCCCAATGCAAAACGTTATAAAGATTTTCGTGAGATGCTGGACAAAGAGCATAAAAATATTGATGCCGTGTCTGTATCTACACCTGACCACACACACGCCTCTGCTGCTATTGCAGCCATGCAGTTAGGCAAACATGTGTATGTACAAAAGCCACTCACACACGACATATATGAAGCGCGTATGCTTACGGAAGCAGCAAGGCGTTATAAAGTAGTTACACAAATGGGTAATCAGGGTTCGTCGGGTGATGGTGTACGTGTAATGAAGGAATGGTATGCTGCCGGACTGATCGGTGAAGCACATACCATACGTTGCTGGACAAACCGCCCCGTATGGCCACAAGGTGGCGGAGCGCCAACACAAAAAGAAGAAATACCTAAAGAGCTGGATTGGGATCTCTGGTTAGGCCCTACCCAGTTCCATGATTATCATAACGCATTTGTGCCATTTAACTGGCGCGGTTACTGGGACTTTGGTACAGGCGCGTTGGGCGATATGGGGTGCCATATCATAGACCCTGCGTTCAATGTATGCGAGCTAGGTTATCCATCAGAAGTGGAGTGTAGCGTGGCAGATATTTATGAAGTAATGTGGAAGCCAGCTTTCCATCCGGAAAGTTGCCCTGTTGCTTCTTCTGTAAGTATTAAATTTCCCGGTAAAAAAGGTAAGAACGATGTGAAGCTGACATGGATGGATGGCAACATTCGCCCTGAAAGACCTGCCGAATTAGGCCCGGACGAACCAATGGGCAATGGAGATGGTGGTGGTATAATTGAAGGCACCAAAGGTAAGATCATGTATGGCACATATGGTAGCAATCCTACATTACTACCTACTTCAAAAATGAAAGACCTTAACGTGGCTAAAACATTGGCACGCGTGCCGGAAGGACACTATCAGCAATGGGTAAATGCGTGTATAGCGGGTTATGGAAAAAGCAAATTGAGCTCTCCGTTTGACTATGCCGGTCCGCTAACGGAGACCGTATTGTTTGCCAATCTTGCGCTCCGTAGCTGGAACCTGAAAGATGCAAACGGTAAATTCTCCGGCCGTAAAAAATTACTATGGGATGCACAGGCAATGCGCATAACCAACTACGATGATGCCAACCAGTTTGTGAAAAGAGAGTATAGGGCAGGATGGCCGAAATTGTAAGTACAAGGTAGAAATATGTATGATGTTAGATGTACGATGTAATGAAGCCGAGATGCTTTGTTACGTTGGACGTCTAACATTTTTTATTTGGCCACAAAGACACAGTGGCACACCAAGAAATGCAAAGCATTTCCTCTATGTGTTCTATGTTCTCTTGAATGAATCGGGCATAACTATTAATAAAAAGACCTTAACCTATTCTATGTGACTATGTACCTACTGTGTCTATGTGGTGAAAAAATCGCTTAGATCTGTTCATTAAAAAAGGGCATATAAAGCAAAAACTACTTTATATACCCTATCTACTTTATAAACTTATATACTATAAGCTAAGCGTCTTCATATACACCGCGTTCTTTTGCGCGCACTCCATTGGCGTACCCTGGTCAAACTTCTCCTGCTCCACTATGAAATACTGCATACCCAATGCTTTCGCTTTCTTCACGATAGATGGATAGTCAATACTTCCTGTACCCAATACACACGAGTCAAACTGGTCATGCGCATTCTTTACACGGTCTTTAATATGACAAAGGCGGAAACGGTTCTTATGCTTCTGCATATATGCAATCGGGTCCATGCCCGCCGTTACCACCCAATACATATCCATTTCAAAGTCAACCAATGCAGGGTCAGTATTCGCCATCATTACATCCTGCGGTAACTGTCCATCAATTGTTTTGAAAGAATAATCGTGGTTGTGATAACCGAAACGGATGCCATTCTTCTTACATATTTCTCCGCATTTATTAAATTCATCTGCGAATTTTTTGAAAGCATCAATTGATTTTTGCGGGCCCTTCCATGGGCACAACAAATACTTCATACCGATAGAAGCCGCATCTGCTGCTTTGCGTTCAAAATCTTTTTCAATATCGCAATGCGCAGAGATGATCTTCATGCCCAGGTCGCTTACATACTTGCCAAACTCTTTTGGAGCCATGCCCCAAAAAATGCCTTGCGAGCCTTCAAAGCTTTCTATTTGTTTATAACCATAAGACGCCAGTTGTTTCAATACATCTTTCGGGTCTTTGGCTATATCTTCTTTTATCGAATATAACTGTATGCCGAATGGTTTAGTTCCTTTGCTTCCTGCAAGTAATTTAGTCGCAGGCAGTAAAGCTCCGGCAGCAAACCCAGCCATTTTCAAAAAATCTCTTCGATTCTGTACCATTATCAATCGATTAAACTGTTAAAGTAAATAAGTACAAGGTACTAAGTACCAAGTACAGAAAAGCACTTCGCTTGACCTTTGTACTTCGTCTTTAGTACTTCACTACGTTGCCCAGGCCTTGTCGCCTTTTTTATACGGAAATGCACCATCATATCTGCCCGGTGTTTCCATATAACGCAATGCCTTTGTTGCACCTGTTTCAGAGGTGAAATAACCTAAGATTGTAAGCTCTTTCATCAATTTGAAATAATGCGCGGCATCTTCTTTCTTTTTCTCCTTCATATAAGCACGCATTTCTTTATCCAGGTCATTCAGCAAAGCTGTACGTTGCTCTGGTGTGCTTTTCATGAAAGACGCATTGTTTTTCTTTTTGCTAGCCTCATCCAGTTTGCTTAAACCTTCTGTGAAAGCTTTTTGATTTTTATCATCATAGCAGTCATGCACCATCATCGTCATGAATGCGCCTATCTTAACTGATTTCGCACCCGGAGTTGATGTAGTAGGGATAATTGTTTCGCCCACCTCATCTAGCAAGGCAATATCATCTTCAGAAAAAGAAGCGCCGTCTTTCTTTTCCGTGTTTTTACAACCGCTTAAAAAGAATTCAGCACCAATAACCGCGCCACCCATTATAAGGCCAACACGCGCAAGTGCATCTCTTCTGTTTATCATAATGTTGGTTTAATTTTTTTGAAAAATTTCACGCAAAGCCGCAAAGAATAAACAAAGTCGCAAAGGCTTATACGTTTTCATTATTACATCATACATCTAACATCGTACATTTTTAGTACTTCGTAGTTAGTACTTTGTACTTACAAGTTCCCCTTCTTCAATTCACTCACAGCAAAGTCAGCAGCGCGTGCTGTCAATGCCATATAAGTTAATGACGGGTTTACGCAAGCCGCAGATGTCATACAGGCACCGTCTGTAATGAACACATTCTTCGCATCCCACATCTGGTTGTTGCCGTTCAGCACAGATGTTTTAGCGTCTTTGCCCATACGTGCCGTACCCATTTCATGAATGCCCTGTCCGAATGTATAACCATTGTCGCTAGTCTTTACATTCTTAATGCCAGACGCCTGCAACATTTCTGCCGCATCATTCATCATATCTGTACGCATCTTCTTCTCATTATCCTTAATCTCGCAATCAAGCACCAGCGTTGGCAAGCCCCACTTATCTTTCTTCGCCTTATCCAGGTACATTTTGTTTTCATGATAAGGAAGTATTTCGCCGAAGCCGGTCATGCCTATTGTCCATTTACCAGGTTCAGTCATTGCTTCCTTCATGTCTGCGCCTATACCTAGTTCAGCAACATCCTTTCCCCATCCCTGGCGGCCTGCACCACCCTGGTAACCAAAGCCACGGAGATACTCGCGTTTGTCGTTAAACAAGTTGCGGAAACGGGGAATATAGAAACCATTTGCGCGACGGCCAAACGTGTACTTATCTTCATATCCTTCTACCTCACCACTAGCGCCGCAACGGAAATGGTGGTCCATTACATTGTGGCCCAATTCTCCGCTACTGCTACCCAAACCACCTTCCCATACATCAGTAGCAGAGTTCATCAATATCCATGCAGAGTTAAGCGCAGACGCATTTAAGAAAATGATCTTTGCTTTGTACTCATACGTTTTATTTGTTTCTGCATCCAACACTTCTACACCTGTTGCCTTCTTTGAATCTTTATCGTACAACACTTTTGTAACAATAGAGAACGGACGCAGTGTCAGGTTATTTGTTTTCATTGCCGCAGGCAATGTTGCAGACTGCGTGCTGAAGTATGCACCAAACGGACAACCCAGCCAGCACTTGTTACGGTATTGGCAATTAGTTCTATTATTGTGTGGCTGCGTAATGTTTGCAACGCGGCCTATGATCAGTCTTCGTGAGTCTTTGAAGTGTTCTTTAATTCTTGCTGCCACATCCTTCTCCACACAGTTCAGGTCCATTGGTGGCATGAACTTACCATCAGGTAGTTGAGGTAACCCCTCAATAGAGCCACTAATGCCGGCAAATGTTTCAGCATAGTCGTACCATTTGGAAATATCTTTATAGCGGATAGGCCAGTCAACGCCCATGCCATCTTTTGCATTGGCTTCAAAGTCAAAATCGCTCCAGCGATAACTTTGTCTTCCCCACATTAAAGAACGTCCGCCTACATGATAACCTCTAAACCAGTCAAATGGTTTTGCCTCGCTATACGGGCATTCCTTTTCGTTTACCCAATAGTCAAGGTTGCTTTCATTCAGCGTGTAGTCTCTTTTCAACACAGGATAATCTTTGATCATCTGCTGTGTGTTTTTCCCTCTGTGCGGAATATCCCAGGGATTCTTCGTCGCGTTTACATAATCCTTTACGTGTTCGATATTACGACCACGTTCCAGCATCAATACTTTCAATCCCTTTTCCGTAAGTTCCTTAGCAGCCCAACCGCCACTAATACCGGAACCTACTACAATTGCATCGAACGTTTGATCAGCCATGTCGTTTGTTTATTATGGTTAAAATTGAAAAGCAGTTTGTGAATTGTGAGTGGTGAGCTGTGAGTAGTGCTTTCTTCATTGAGCGTATTCACAACTGACAACTCACCACTGACATTAAACGTCGCATATATCTATCGCCTTTTGCAGCGAAGCCAGTTTGTCTTTTGCCGTTGGAATAAATTCCTGAGCCACAAAATCTTTAAAGCCTGTTGCCACAATAGCGCGCATGATAGCCGGATAGTATAGCTCCTGTGTATCATCTATCTCATGCCTGCCAGGTACACCTGCCGTGTGATAGTGCCCGATATAGGCTGAGTTTGCTTTGATCGTAGCAATCACATCTCCTTCATCTATCTGCATGTGATAAATGTCATAGAGCAATTTGAAGTTAGGAGAGCCGATACGCTTACATAACTCTACGCCCCAGGATGTTCTGTCGCACATATAATCTTTATGATTCAGCTTGCTGTTTAGCAATTCCATTTGTAAGACCACTCCTTTTTTTTCTGCAAGGCCAATCACTTTCTTCAATCCTTCTGCACAATTCTTCAGCCCTGTTTCATCATCCATGCCTTTCCTATTGCCGCTGAAGCAGATCAGGTTTTTGTAGCCGGCTTTCGAAACATAATCAATATGCTCCGTATAGTTTTTGATCAGCGTATCGTGATACTGCGGATTATTCCATCCGTCTGTCAGGTTTATTTCTGCGCCGTTACACATAGAAGAGAACAGGCCGTTTTTCTTCAGCGTATCCCAGTCTTTAGGGCCAACAAGGTCGATGCCTGTGATGCCCATTTTTTTTGCTTCAATGCATAGTTGCTCTACAGACAGATCGCTGAAGCACCAGCGGCAAACAGCGTGTTGTATATTTCCTTTCAAAGCAGTGGATGTTTGATTTTGAGTAGATGGTATGTTGGTAAATGAAGTAAGCACACTGGAGCCGATAGCCGCTACAGCGCTACCTGCTACAATGTTTTTAATCGCTTTTCTCCTGCTGTTTTCAGATGTCATAAATTATGCTTTGGCGTCAGCTTTTTTATCATTGAATAATAATGCAAATAATAAGAATACAACCGCTGCAATACCAGATGGAATGATCCACACCATTTTCCAGTCAAACGTGCCATCAGCAGCTTTGTATGTATCAGTTATATGACCTGCTACCTCAAACCCGATTAGCATACCAACACCGTATGTTGCCAGCGTAATTAAACCTTGTGCTGCACTTTTATATTTTTCACCAGCTTTAGAATCTGTATAGATCTGACCTGATACAAAGAAGAAGTCATAACAAATGCCATGAAGAGCGATGCCGATAATTAACATGAAACTTAATGCGCCTGCATTACCATACGCAAACAATGCATATCGTACTGCCCAGGCAAGCATACCCACCAGGATTGTTTTCTTAAAGCCAAAACGGCTAAAGAATACCGGGAGTAACAACAGGAATAAGACTTCTGACATTTGGCCGATCGTCATTTTTCCCGTCGGGTTGGTAACGCCAACATTGGAAAGAAAGGCGTTTGCGTTCTGGTAATAAAATGCCAATGGAATACAAATGAGAATGGACGATATAAAGAAGATTGCAAAGTTTTTATCCTTCAATAGCTTCAACGCATCTAAACCAAGCAGGTCAGAAACTTTTACCTTTTCACCTGTTTTGCCTTTTGGAGGCGTTGCTGGTAATGTGAAACTGAAAAGGCCTAACAGCAAAGAAGCTGCACCTGCCATCAGGAATGTATTTTTAAGCATACCGGCAGAAACATTCTCTGTGGCATCCCAGTGGAAAACAAAGCTTATCGTCAACCCCGCGATGATCCATCCCAATGTTCCAAATACCCTGATAATGGAAAATTCTTTTTCAGGATTTTTCATTTGATTGAATGAAACAGAATTAACCAATGCCAGTGTTGGCATAAATAAGATCATATACGATAATACATAGGGATAGAATACTGCAATGTCTGTTGCTTTATACATCTGGTACATAAGTATGGCACCAATGATGTGAAGCACACCCAATATTTTTTCCGCATTAAAATATCTGTCTGCAATCAAGCCAATAATGAATGGCGCGATGATTGCACCCCATGATTGCGTAGAGAAAACAGATCCTGTTTGTCCACCTGTTGCATGCAAATTATTGCCGAGGAAAGTACCCAACGTTACAAACCATGCGCCCCAGATGAAGAACTCCAGGAACATCATGAATGATAATTTAAAGCGTGTGCTAATGCTCATACGGTTGTTGTATTGGTTATAAGGGATTATAAAAGGTTGCTATGGTATCACAGTAAGGCGGATGCAAACGACATAGGCCATCAGGCCTAAAAATATAAGCAGTTAGTTTGGAGGCTTGCATATCGTTTACTGTTATATATGTAATAACGAGTGATAAATGTAATTTTTTTTATTTTTAGTTGCGCAAACACATTAATATTTTTTGTTCATTTAATTTTAGATGCGTCTGAATATTAAACGGATTCTAAACAAACGGTTGCGTAAGGAAAGTTTCACATAGTTTCATTGTTTCAAAGTTTTGCTTAGATCAAAAGCCTACATACTCCATATCTATCAATAGCCTCAAAGCAGGAGGTTGCCATATAAGATATGGAATATGCGGAGGGAAAAGATTAATTAGTGAAATATTAATATCCTTGAGTTAATTGCAAGGACAAAGGTGCCCTTATGGTTAGTGGCTGATTAAGCACTATGAAGTGAAACTCTGAAACTTGCAATCCTTTGAAACAATTTTAAACTGACTTATAATGGCGGAAAACAGAAAATTACGAATGGGTATGATCGGCGGTGGGCCCGGTGCTTTTATTGGCGCTATTCATCGCATTGCTGCAAGCCTGGATGGGGAAATAGAATTAGTGTGTGGCGCGTTTAGCAGCAGCGAAGAAAAATCCAAAGCGGCAGGCGCATCCTTGTACTTGCCAAACGAACGGGTGTATGCTTCTTTTGAAGAAATGATTACAAAAGAAAAGCAATTGCCTGCTGATGTACGTATGGACTTTGTAAGTATTGTGACACCCAACCACGTACATTTTGAACCGGCTAAACTGGCTATGGAAAATGGTTTTCATGTAGTCTTAGATAAACCCATGACATTTTCCCTTGCAGAAGCTGTAGAATTAAAAAAGATTGCAGAGAAGAATAATGCAGTGCTTTGCCTCACACATACCTACACGGGTTATCCCATGGTAAAACAGGCAAGACAAATGATTGCATCCGGCGTATTTGGAAAAATAAGAAAGATCTATGCAGAATATCCGCAAGGCTGGCTGAGTACTTTTCTTGAAAAAGAAAATAACAAACAGGCAGGCTGGCGTACTGATCCGTCTAAGAGTGGTATAGCCGGTGCAATGGGTGATATAGGCACACATGCGTTTAACCTAGCTGAATATGTTTCCGGACAAAAAGTGAGTGGTGTGTGCGCAGATATAAACATTGTGGTAGAGGGACGTCAACTGGATGATGATGGCGCTGTGCTGTTGAAATTTGAAAATGGTGCAAGCGGCGTTTTATTCGCAACGCAGGTTGCCGCAGGTGAAGAGAATAATGTAAAGATCCGTGTATATGGTGAAAAAGGAGGGTTGGAATGGCAGCAACAGGACTGTAATACGCTACTTGTAAAATGGCTGGATAAACCTGTTGAAATCTATCGCACAGGTACGGGGTATGTAAGCTCTTATGCTGCACACAACAGCCGTACACCTGCGGGGCATCCCGAAGGATACCTGGAAGCATTTGCAAACCACTATCGCAATTTTGCATTGACTGTAAAAGCAAAACTGAATAATGAAACGCCAAAGCCTGAATGGCTTGACTTTCCTGGTTTGGAAGATGGTGTGCGTGGTATGAACTTTATAGAGAAAGTAGTGGAGAGTGGAAAGATGGATACGAAATGGCTGAAATTTTAAAAGTACGAATTACTAAGTACGAAGTACAAAGTGGTACTCGCATTCGTACTTTGTACTTCGTATTTAGTACTTATTTTTTAAAACATAAAAAGCAAGTAATTGTATGACAACACTAAAAGGCCCTGCGGTATTCCTGGCCCAATTCATCGGAGATAAAGCACCGTTCAATGATCTGAGATCTATTTGCGAATGGGCAAAAAGTTTAGGCTTCAAGGGCGTGCAAATACCTACGACTGATCCACGTTTTATTGATCTGCAAAAAGCTGCTGAAAGCAAAACGTATGCAGATGAAATAAATGGTATTGTAAATGGTGCAGGACTCGAAATAACAGAACTGTCTACACACTTACAGGGACAACTGGTGGCAGTAAATCCTGCATACGACCTGTTGTTTGATGGCTTTGCTCCTGAAGCATTACGTGGCAATCCGAAAGCTAGGCAAGAGTGGGCTGTGCAGCAATTGAAGTATGCAGCGAAAGCCTCTCAGAATTTAGGATTGAATGCACATGCAACATTTAGTGGTGCATTATTGTGGCCTACTGTTTATCCGTGGCCACAGCGTTCCGCTGGCTTAGTGGAAGAAGGGTTTAATGAATTAGCAAAACGTTGGTTACCGATCCTCAATACATTTGATGAACATGGTGTGGACGTTTGTTATGAAATACATGCTGGCGAAGATTTACACGATGGCATTAGTTACGAGCGTTTTCTGGATAAAGTAAATCAGCACAAACGCGCCTGCCTGTTATATGATCCAAGCCATTTCATTTTACAATGCCTGGATTATCTTACTTACATAGATCATTACCATGAACGCATCAAAGCATTTCATGTGAAGGATGCTGAGTTTAATCCTACCGGTAAACAAGGTGTGTACGGTGGTTACCAGGATTGGATAGACCGTGCAGGACGTTTCCGTTCATTGGGTGACGGACAAGTGAACTTCAAAGGCATTTTCAGTAAGATGGCGCAATACGATTTCAAAGGATGGGCTGTATTGGAATGGGAGTGCTGTCTTAAACATCCTGAAGATGGCGCAAGAGAAGGTGCTGCATTTATTCGTGATCATATCATACGTGTGACAGATAAAGCATTCGACGACTTCGCAGCTTCTGGTGTAGACGCGAAAAAGAACAGGACCGTGCTTGGTCTGGAATGATTTTTAATGTATTTCATAGTAAAACAATTACTATGAAATACATTGTCGCGATCCTCATATTAATTGCCGTAACAATGGCATGTACCACGCAATCCCGTAAGGAAAACCAAGGTGTGCCATCAAAGACAGATAGCCTGGTTAACAATGCGGCAAGCGTGGCTTCACCGGAATACCTGGCTGGCGCTAAGCTCATAACAAAATATGATTGCCTGACTTGCCATAGTATAGAGAAGAAAGTAATAGGCCCTTCGTACCTGGACATTGCAAAAAAATACCACTACAACGAAGGAAATGTAGATAATCTTGCGCATGGTATTATTTACGGTTCTAAAGGTATTTGGGGAGAGGTGGCAATGACGCCACACCCGGCAATAGATCTGAATGAGGCAAAGGAAATGGTGCGTTATATATTAACGCTTGATAGTTTAAAAAGATAGAGGGTAAGAGTGGGCCACTTTCAATAGGCATTTTTCCCTGTAAAGAGTAATTTGGAAAAGTGGTCCACTCTGCGCTTAATTGTTAATCCAACCATTAACAATGTAATCATTTGACCATTCAACATTTACACTTATTTTCAAGTGTCTAAGATCAAATTGCCTATCTTTAATGCGATTGATTATCTAATTTAAAATTGTTTGACGGTGAAAAAATATCTATTGGTTGCGGGTATAGCCGCAGCATTGATCGCATGCGGAGGAAATACAAACGAAAAGAAAGAAAACGCTGATGCATCAACGTCTTCTTCAACAGCAGCCGCTGATGATAAATCAAAAAATCCTGACTATCAAAAAGGCTTAGAGCTGATTGCAAAAAATGATTGTCTTACTTGTCATAAAGTAAGCGAGAAATTAATAGGCCCTTCTTACCAGGAGGTAGCAGCTAAATACGAAAATAATGAGGAGAACGTTAAGCATCTTGCTGATAAAGTGATCAAAGGTGGACAAGGTGTTTGGGGACAAGTGCCAATGACACCACATGCAGGCGTGAGCCAGGCAGATGCAGAGCAAATGATCAAATACGTGCTGTTGCTGAAAGCAAAATAATCACGAACAAAATCATAAAGCCACATGAAGTATCTATTAGCAGGTGCAGCTCTTTTGTTTGCCGTTGTAAATACAAATGCACAAGGCAAAAAATCAAAAGACGGCTGGATCCAATTGTTTGACGGGAAAACAACCAAAGGTTGGCATACTTACGGAAAATCAACTGTAACAAAATCCTGGAAAGTAGAAGACGGTACCATTCATCTTGATTCGAAGGAGAAGCTAGGTGGTGATCTTGTAACAGATGAAGAGTTCGAGAATTACGATCTGAAGCTGGAATGGAAGGTTTCTCAAAACGGCAACAGTGGTATTATTTTTAATGTGCATGAAGATACCGCGCAGTTTAAACAAACATACCAGACCGGGCCTGAAATGCAGATAATAGATAATGATGGCCATAAAGATGGGAAGATCCATAAGCATCGTGCTGGTGACTTGTATGACTTGATCGCAAGTTCCAGTGAACCGGTAAAGCCTGTTGGCGAATGGAACATCGCAGAGATAAAAGTCTTGAATGGTAAACTGGACCTATACCTGAACGGTGTGCAGGTAGTATCTACCACTATGTGGGATGATAACTGGAAACAACTGATCGCTGGTAGCAAATTCAAAACATGGCCAGGCTTCGGCACTTACAAAAAAGGCCGCATCGCATTACAAAATCATGGCGATGATGTCTGGTTTAGGAACATACAGATTAAGAAATTGTAGAGAAGAATTGTTGAATGGTTTTATTGTTTAATTGTTATTGACGACTGTAGTTATAAAAAAGGTGGCCCACTTTTTAAAAAGTGGACCACCTTTTTTATAATATCTGTCGTATCAATAACAATTGAACAATTAGATTTATAAATCCCCCAATTGCGGTCGCAACACAATTTCCTCCACGCAAGCCTGCATTGATAATGTAGAAGATGCGTAGATCATTTCTGCAACATCTTTGGCTTCCATAATGCGTAATGGATCTACACCCGAGCCACTCCAGGAATCTGTGTAAGCTGCGCCGGGATATACAGCCGTAACCTTTATGTTGTAGGCTTTTAATTCTTCACGGAGGTTTTTAGAAAAACCAGCCAGCGCAAATTTGCTGATACTGTAGGCTCCGCCATTTTCGTAAGCCTTTAATGAAGCGATAGAGCACATATTAAAAATGTGGCCGCTTTTTGCCTGCATCATAGAAGGGAGCAAAGAACGTGTGAGATGATAAGCACTGTATAAGTTCACCTCGATCATTTTTTCCAAAGCACCTTCCGGCTCATTATAGACACTCCCAGGGATAAACTGTCCTGCATTATTCACCAGTATATCTACTGTAACATGTTGGTCCAGCAACCATTTTGCAAAAGTAAAAACCTGCGCTTTGTCCGACATGTCACATACGAATGTATAGACTCTTGTGCCCGGGAAATCTTTTAGAAGTTCATTAGCCAATTCCTGCAATGCCGCTTCGTTCCTTGCGCACAGGTATATATTATGCATCTTGTCTGCAGCATACTTTTCTGCAATTGCCTTGCCTAATCCTTTAGAAGCGCCGGTTATAATGATAGTCATAATCAAAAGATTCAGAAGGAAAAGTACAAAGAAAATAAGTACGAAGTACGCTTATACTTTGCACCTATGAAATGAGAACTTTCACCTCTATTCGTGCCCGCGCATAGAGAGGCTGCTTTGCGGTCTTTGCGATACTTGGCGCCTTTGCGTGAAATGCTTTAAGTCGACAGCTATGCTATCCTCACAAAAGGCTATGTAGAGATGGATTGCAATTGACTATGATAAGGTTCTGTTATCTCAAGTCTAAAATTTCAAATCTCAAGTATGCTCTTCTTATCTTTGCGGCATGAAATACGAACACTTATTCTTTGATCTGGATCATACCTTGTGGGATTTTGAAACAAATGCGCGTGAGACACTGGCAGATTTGTATGAGAGTAATGAGTTACAACAGAAAGGCGTTACCGATTTTTCTCTCTTCTTCGAACGGTATAGTTATCACAATGAGAAGCTCTGGGATAGATATACAAAAGGCTTCATTAAACAAGATGAATTACGCTGGAAAAGAATGTGGCTGGCATTGCTGGACTTCAAGTTTGCAGATGAAAAAGTATCCCGTGAAATGTCTGCACAGTTTCTTGAATTACTGCCTACTAAAAAGAACATCTTTCCTTATACGATAGAAATACTGAATTACCTGCAGGCAAAGGGATACAAGCTACATTTGATCACCAATGGTTTTGAGCTGGTGCAGCAACGCAAGTTGGAGCATAGTGGGCTACGCGATTATTTTATAGAAATGATCACTTCAGAAGCCAGTAACAGCCTGAAGCCGCAGAAGGAAATATTTGAATATGCATTGACTAAGACGGGCGCAACAACAACGAATAGCATTATGATCGGGGATAACCTGGATGCAGATATCCAGGGTGGCATCAATGCCGGGTTAGATACCGTATTTGTAAATCACATTAACGCCACAGCTCACGTTATACCAACGCACACAGTATATCATTTGAAAGAGTTGGAGGAAATATTGTAATTGTTACATTGTTATATGGTTAAATTGTTAGCAATAAAACAATTTAACCATATAGCAATTTATCAACTAACTCTCTTCATCAAAATACAGCTTGTAATAATACTTTCCCGACATTTCATCCACACCCTTTTCTATCAGGTCTCTTCTTCCATGAATATATACATGGAAGTTTTTATCAAGCTTCAATACCGTTTTGAAATTGCGCGCTTGTTTTTGCACAGCAGATAAGTGTATGTTAAAGCTTTCCTCCATTTGCACATTCTTTGCATTCTCATAAGTGGACTTGTATGCCATAAATGTATCTACCACTTCTTCATGGTGCATCACCTCTTTTGCAAACTCTTCCAGCTCAAATGTTTCATTCGTTTTAAAATATTCCATTGACCTGTTTAGCAAATCAATCTGTTCACTTTTAGCTACTTCAAATTTTTCTGCATATTCATGTGTAATAAATTGCTTACACATGCCGAGGATATTATTGGTATTGTGATACGCATTTGAGTAAGGTTCTATTTGCAGGAAATCCTTCATCCAATATTGCGCATCGTTTGATTTATTGGTACTGTCGATAGCACATACGATATAGCCTTCTTCACGGTTCTTTTTAAACACCAGGCAGCCTTTGTCCAGCTTGTTGATATTGACACCCTCTTCATGTATCACCTCCCAGCTCTGTCCGTGAGGAAATACTTTCAGAAAAGTGTCTTTAGTTTCTGATTTAAAAATGCCGACAGCTTTAATGTATTCTGTTTCGAAAGGAACATCGTCAAACAAGGCTACATACAACTCGCCTTCCTTTACTTTAGCGTGTGTACTCTTTGAATAAAGAAATTGCGCAAGCAGTGCGGATTGTGCTAAAAAATCTTTCTCGTCATCAAAAATGGCAGATACGTAAGTAAAAACCTCGTTTAGCTGTACATCGCTCAAATGTGAAAAATGGTATTGTTCGTTTTCATTGAACGAGCCGAGAAAATATTTTGACAATAGTTTTCTGACGATCTCATCGTTTAGCGTAAGCGTATTTTCTGAAAGTTGTAATTGTTCACCACGGGTAGGGTTTCCTACTTTATGTACGATCACCTGCGATAGTTGTACACTGTCTGTTCCTGTCATGCCGCGAAGATAGAAGAATTTAAAATTTGAGATTTGTGATTTGAAATTTTTGGTAGAGGTGGCTGGCTTGATACTTCGTAACTCGTAATTGGCTTCGTGGCAAAAACCGTAAATTTGTACTCATCAATTGTGAATTATGGAACAGATCGTTAATAAAGTAGCTGAAAGCGGATTGATAACCTTTGACTTAGAAACGTTTTACCCTAAAGAGCCTGTAGCGGTTTTTGACCTGAAAGACCATCTGTTTATGGGCCTCATATTAAAAGAAAAAGACTTTCGTGCTGCGTTGCAGTCCCTGGACGTGGAGCAATACCGCGATAAGAATGTAGCGATCACCTGCTCTGCGGATGCCATTATTCCTATGTGGGCATACATGTTGTCCGCTGCTTATCTGCAGCCCGTGGCCAAGGAAGTTGTATTTGGCAATGAAGCTACACTGCTGAATACGCTGTTCCTGAAAAACCTAGCGTCTGTAAACGGAGAAGAATACCTGGATAAGCGTGTGGTTGTAAAAGGGTGTGGCGACATAGCTATTCCTGAAGCCGCTTATGTGGAGATCACTAATAAATTGCGTCCTTTTGCCAAGAGCATTATGTACGGGGAACCATGCAGTACGGTGCCGATTTATAAGAAAAGATAATTTCGAGTAAGGCGCAAAATTGTTAAATGGCTATATGGTTAATAAAAACAATTTAACCATATAGCCATTTAACAATTAGACAATTATTCCGAAAAGTTACAGCTTTACATCGTACATATTTAAAACCATCCTCTCTTCTTAAATACCCACAACATCCATGTTGGTATTATAAACATTAGCCCAACGGCTATATAAAAGCCACGGTGCTGATGTAATAAAGGGATTACATCGAAGTTCATACCGAAGATGCCACCTATAACAGTGGCTGGCGCCATCAGGCAGGTTACTACTGCCATCACCTTCATCACTTCATTCATGCGCAGGTTTACCTTATTCAGGTATAAGTCCTGCAGCGATGTCATCATATCACGATAGTTTTCTACCAGGTCATTGGCCTGTACTATATGGTCATATACATCTTTGAAATACTTAGTCGTACGCTCTTCCAGCAGGTTGCTTTGACTTCTCATCAAAACGTTGACCAGGTCGCGCACAGGAGATACGTTCCGTTTTAATACGATCAACTCCTTTCGCAGCATGTTTATTTTAACAAGAGAGCGAGTGTTGCCGACACGGATAATTTCTTCTTCCAGCAATTCTATTTTTTCTCCCAATTGTTCAAGTACTACATAGTAATGATCCACGATCATATCTATGAGAGAATAACATAAATAATCGGCGTGGCTCTGGCGTATTTTGCTGGATGGGTAGCGCAACCGTTCACGCAAAGAATTAAACACATCCCGGTTGGCATCTTCCTGGAACGTGATGACAAAATTTTCTCCCAGCGCAATGCTGATCTGCTCTGTTTCTACGGCGCTTGTCTTATCATTAAAGTAAAGCATGTTTAGCAGTATGAAGAGCCTGTTGTCTATCTCATCAATTTTTGGTCGCTGCCCAATGCTTAAGATGTCTTCCATTAACAAAGGGTGTATGCCAAAATGCTTACACACTTTCTCTATTTCATCCTTGCGTAGCCCATCAATGTTGATCCAACTGATGTGTTCGTTATTGTCATGCTTTAGGGCAACGCATTCTGCAATTGTTGCCAGCTCGTATTCTTTAAAGCTGCTTGCGTTGTACTCAAACACATAGAATTTTACCTCTGTTGCTTCTTCACGCACAGGGGCTATAGTTGGGTTAACTGCAAATATTTCTTTTGTACGCTTTGCGTTGAAGATGGGGAAAACGAGTTGCAGGTATTTAGCTGGACGCATAGGTCGACTAATTTGTGGTATATAATTTCATGGTTACTTTGCCGCAAATATCAGGCATCTACAATTACTTTTCCAAAAGGCATCAATGAAAGTTCCACTAATTTTAAGTGCTGCTTTGCAAAAGGGATGCCTATAACTGTAATGCCAAGCAGGAACGCAAAGACAATGTGAACGATGGCTGTGTAGAGACCGCCACACAATATCCAGATAATATTGCATAGCATGGGTAAGCAGCCATTTGAAGAGCTGGTTGTAATTACCTTTTTACCAAAAGGCCATAATACCATGGAGGCTACTTTGAAGCATTGCAGTCCCCACGGCATGCCTACAACTGTAATGCAAAGAACAAGTCCTCCAAAAACATAACCCAGGGCAGATGCCAGCCCTCCGAAGATCAGCCAGATAAGATTGCCTATGAAGTTCATATATTATTGGTTTCAATGTTTCAATGGTTTGCAGGTTTCAAGTAAAATAATGAGTCCTGCAAACCATCTCAGTTAGTAATTTATTTTTATAGCCTTAGTTTACAAGAATGCAAATGAAACTTTGAAACCTGTAAACCTTTGAAGCGATTATTTTCTCAACCTTGCCTCTTCCAAATCCAACTCTGCTTCTTTCTTTCGGATCAGCTCATCAGGAAAAGTTGCTTCATGTCGCATTTTGTCTAATACATTTCTTCTTACATCTACCAGCGATAGCAGCATGTTGCGATACTTAGGTAGTATTGATTTTGCTGTGTCATCATCTTTTTTAGCTAATCGCTGATCAGCATATTCAACCATGCGTTCGTAGCGTTCTTTCACTCGCTTAAACACTTCGTGTTTTTCGACCTCTGCACCATACTCTGTTGTCATAAAATCTACAACAGCAGCAGCCAGCCGTAAACGAATACCTTGTTCCATTTCATGCTCATGCACTACATCGTCCGGCGTTATTTTCAGCCACTTAATTATTAACGGTAAACTAAGCCCTTGTAGTACCAGCGTAAATAATATGACTACAAAAGTGATAAATAAGATGAGGTTACGATGAGGAAACACACCGCCATTGCTTAAAAACAATGGAATGGACAAAGCTGATGCTAATGATACTACACCACGCATACCACTCCACGCTACTATAAATACGGTGTTGGGTTTTGGGCGTTCCTCTTTTTTCCTGATACGTTTGCTTAATATGCGGGGTAAATAAGCGCCCGGGAAAACCCATATAATACGGATAGCAATAGTAAGCACACTAATGACAATGGAATAAACAATAGCCTGGGAAAGCTCATAATTCTCCATTCCTTTTATAATGTCCGGTAGTTGTAATCCGATCAGGATAAACACTACACCATTTAGCAAAAACACTACGGTGTTCCATACACTTTGTGTTTGAATGCGGCTGTTGTAGGAAAAAATATCATTAGAACGGAACGTCAGGAATAATCCTCCACTTACAACAGCGAGTACACCGGACGCATGAAACCGCTCCGCAAGTATATACATCAGGTAGGGCGTAACCAGGGTAATGGCAGTGTCAACACTAGGTGTAGTAGGCAGAAAACGATGTACTACATAGGCTATGTGTGCAACCGCGAGCCCTATAATAATGCCAAGACCAGCAACCACAACAAAGTCGAGACCAGCTTCCCACAACACGAATTGCCCGGTAGAGATGGCGGCTAGTGCAAAGCGGAATACGATCAAGCTTGATGCATCATTGATCAGGCTTTCTCCTTCGAGTATAGTTGTAATGCGCCGGGGCATTTTAAAGTTTTGCAAAACAGAAGTAGCTGCTACTGCATCCGGCGGAGATATAATACCGCCTAGCAGGAAGCCCATAGCTAATGAAAAGCCGGGTATCATATAATGAGAAACGATTGCCACAGCCGCAGAGGTAAAGATGACTAACCCGAATGCTAGCATGGATATAGGACGGCGAAACAGGAAAAATTCTTTCCACGATGTGTTCCATGCTGCGGCATATAATAACGGTGGAAGGAAAATAATAAATACCCAGTCCGGCTCTAATGTAATGTGCGGCACATTCGGGATAAAACTAATACATAAGCCTGCAAGTACTAGAAAAATAGGATACGGGACGCGCACCTTCTCGCTAAGGAGGCTTAGCATAGAAACAACAAATAACAATCCTATAACAAGCAGGAGTTTTTCTTCAAGCATATTGTATTAACAGTGGTTTTAGGCCAATAAAATTATGACAGTCAAAACAATTTACATAATAAGCTTGTTATTGGCATGAATTGGCAAACAATTTGGGATACCATGTCCTGTTAAACAGAAGCTGAAATGCTTCTTATTATTTGAATAGCTATGCAATGCCTCCTTTGTTTATGTTAATGAACAAACTTCAACATGCGTGGTTATTTTAATTGCACATTAAATAAATAATTATGAAACTACAGTATTTGTTACTGGCAGGGTCCTGCTCACTGGCCTTGTTTTCATGCGTAAGCCCGAAGAAACTACGAGAATCAGAAGCTAAATACTCCCAGTTGAACGGTGCTTATATTGAGCTGCAAGGTAAACTCCGTGACTGTGAACAACAAGGCCGCGACTCCAGCGCTGCATTTGCAAAAAGAAAGGCCTTGTATGAATCCCGTTTGAGCAATATGACTGATCAGTCTGAAATGCTAAAACAAAACAATTCGCAAATGCTGAATCAGCTAAAAGACTTGTCAGTTATTTCTGGTTCACAAGCTGAAAGCATAAAAAAATCATTAGAAAATATAGGCGCAAAAGATGCATACATCAAAGACCTGCAATCTGCTATTGCAAGAAAGGACTCGTTGAATATGGCATTGGTGATGAACCTGAAAGGTGCTATCGGCAACCTGGATGATAAGGACATCAATATCAAAGTAGATAAAGGCGTGGTGTACATTGACATCTCGGATAAAATGTTGTTTAAAAGTGGTAGCTATGATATAACAGACCGTGCAAAAGAGGTATTGGGTAAAGTAGCTGCTGTGCTGAACAATCAGCCGAACATAGAATTTATGGTAGAAGGCCATACAGACAATGTACCATACAGAAGTGGTGTATTATTGGATAACTGGGATCTGAGTGTGAAACGTGCAACATCGGTAGTACGCTTGTTGCAAAATCAATATGGCATTACACCTTCCCGCATTACAGCAGCAGGCCGTAGCGAATACCTGCCTGTAGCAAGTAATGACACGCCGGATGGTAAAGCTGCCAACCGTCGTACCAGAATTGTGATCCTGCCACAACTGGATCAATTCTTTAAACTATTGGAAACACCACAAGCGGGAGGCTCACAGCCAGTGCCACCGCCTGCTAAATAAGTTGGTTTACTCTTTTGGTTCTTACGGTTCCTTTATAAGCCACTCGTCGTTGGGTGGCTTTTTTGTTGCTTATTACCGGCTGATTTGTTGTTAAGCCCCGTTGCATTTTGGGTGAATAAATTTCTCGCCGCTCTTTATGCCTCTGCAGTGAATAGCTTATTTTTAAGCCTAAACAAATCACACGTATGAGCTATATAGCCAGCCCTTCACGCTATACCAATATGCAATACAGGAGATGCGGTAAAAGCGGTATTAAATTACCCGCAGTCTCTCTTGGCCTCTGGCACAACTTCGGTCATGTAGATGTACTGGAAAACAGCCGCGCTATTCTTCGTCTTGCTTTTGATAGTGGTATTACGCATTTCGATCTTGCAAATAATTATGGACCACCTCCCGGCTCTGCGGAAGAAAACTTTGGCAAGCTGTTGCATGAAGATTTCCGCCCGTACCGGGATGAACTGATCATTTCTACAAAAGCCGGCTACACCATGTGGGATGGTCCTTATGGAGACTGGGGTTCTAAAAAATACCTGGTATCCAGTCTTGATCAAAGTTTAAAAAGAATGCAACTGGACTATGTAGATATTTTTTATCATCATCGCCCGGACCCGGAAACTCCGCTGGAAGAAACAATGCGTACACTTGACCTCATTGTAAGACAAGGCAAAGCATTGTACGTTGGTCTTTCTAACTATAAAGCAGAAGAGGCTGCTAAAGCGTTTGCCATACTGAAAGAATTAGGTACGCCATGTCTCATCCATCAGCCCAAATACTCCATGTTTGAGCGTTGGATAGAAGGTGGCTTGCTGGACCTGCTGGGTAACGAAGGCGTAGGTTGCATTCCGTTTTCTCCACTGGCGCAAGGCTTGTTGACAGACAAATACCTGAAAGGCATTCCGGAAGATTCCCGCGTAGCAAAGCCGCATGGCTTTTTGCAAGAGAATCAACTGACACAGGAAACACTGCAGCGCATACAGGACTTGAATACGCTGGCTGGTGAGCGCGGGCAGACGCTGGCGCAAATGGCGCTTGCGTGGATACTGAAGGATGAGCGCATTACCTCTGTATTGATCGGCGTAAGTAAAACACAGCAGTTGACAGATTGCCTGAAGGCGCTGGATAATATCATATTCAGCAAAGAGGAGCTTTCCCGTATAGAGCAAATATTGAAATAGAAGGGTGATGTATAGATGAAAAAATAATATTATATCCTGTTCTTTTATAACTGATTCGAACAAAAACTTGGCACCAGCAATACAAATCCTTACTTTTGCCGTCCACTATTGCCCGATAGTATAACGGTAGTACCGCAGATTCTGGTTCTGCTTGTCTTGGTTCGAATCCAGGTCGGGTAACAAAAAGGCCGCTCAAATTATTGAGCGGCTTTTTGCTTGATGCAATGATAGCCTCTTTAATCTCATGCATTAAAACATATTCTGTAAAGACGGAACTAACATTCTTTTAACGACACCCGCAGGTTCTTTTTTAAACGATATGAATTTTAATCAATCAATAGAGTATTGATCATTTTAAATCACTTCGTATGAAAAAGCCTCTTTCTGTATTAATACTCTGTTTGGGTATTTTTCAGTTTGCAATAAAAGCTTCTGCACAGGTAAGTTTGTCTGTTGGTATTTCAGTTCATACAGCTCCGCCAGCTATACCAGTATATACACAACCGCCTTGTCCTACGCCAGGGTATCTCTGGACGCCAGGCTATTGGTATTATGGTCCCACCGGTTACTACTGGGTGCCTGGTGTATGGATAGCACCTCCGAGCCCTGGCTTGTTATGGACACCCGGCTATTGGGGCTTTACAGGTGGAATATATAGGTGGCATGCTGGTTACTGGGGCGCACATGTAGGCTTTTACGGAGGCATAAATTATGGCTTTGGTTATGGTGGTGTCGGTTATGGTGGTGGTGCATGGGCGGGAAATGTCTTTCGTTACAACACCTCTGTTACCAATGTGAACACAACTGTTATTCACAACACTTACATCGACAAGACAGTTATCAATAACAATAATGTAGTAGTCAACCGTAATAGTTTTAACGGAACAGGTGGCGTTACTGCTCAACCAACACAACAGGAACGGTCTTATGAAAATCAGCGACACGTATCTGCTACCTCTCTTCAACAATCTCATGAAACAAACGCGGGAAGTAATAGAAACCAACTGGCGAGCAGTAATGGCGGGCATCCCCGGACAATGGCAATGGATGGTGTGAATGGACAACGCTTTAACCAGCAAGGGCAGGTGGCAGCTCATCATGTAGCGCCAGGACAGCCACGTCCTCAAAACATGGATCAGAATAACGGTCGCGGCCGTGCTGCAGGTAGACCTGCACCAAATGCACAAGAGCAACAAAGTATTAATCGTATGCAGAGAGGAGAAAATAGACCTGCTCACGAACAAAGGCATAACGAACACACAAGAAGATAAATTATAAGAATACGGTGGACAGTGATAAAGCGTGTAACCGCTCAACGTAAAAAGTTGAGCGGTTTTTGTTTATGGAAAAAGAAGCGAAATATTGTCCTTGTTCTGTTTGAAAAGACGAAAGGAAAATATTGACCTGAAATAAATTATATTTAGAAAGGAGAAAAAATCTTTTATAAAAAGAACCATCTGGGTACATGAATATTTTACTCGGGAGCGTTTATATATGAAAATTATCAATCATGGATGAGAGCAAGCAAATATTGATGTATGAATCGCAGGATGGGAATATTTCTGTAGAAGTAAAGCTGGAAAATGATTCAGTATGGCTGACACAGGGGCAAATCGTTAAATTGTTTAAGAGTAGTAAAGCTAATATCAGCGAACATATTACGCATATTTATGAATCCGGCGAGTTAGGCCAGGAATCAACTGTTCGGAATTTCCGAACAGTTCGTCAGGAAGGTAAAAGGCAGATTTCCAGAGAGTTAGTGTATTATAACCTGGATATGATAATTTCTATTGGCTATAGAGTAAATTCCAAGCAGGGGACCCGCTTCCGTATTTGGGCTAACCAGGTACTTAAAGATTATTTACTTAAAGGGTATGCCATCGACCAAAAATGTTTTCAAAAACAAACAGAACAACTGGAAGAGCTGCGCCAGGCCGTGAAGCTACTAGGCAATATTGTTGATGCCAAACAATTAAACTCAGATGAAGCTACCGGACTTTTGAAAGTGCTTTCTGATTACGCCTATGCGCTCGATATATTAGATAAATATGATCACCAGGTAGTAGAAATTACTGGCACTACGTCTGACGACGTATTTGTTATTACTTATGAGAGTGCCATGAACGCGATTGCTGAATTGAAAAAGACTTTTGGTGGTAGCAGTTTATTTGGAAATGAAAAGGATGAATCATTTAAAGGATCGCTTGCTGCTATTTATCAAACTTTTGGCGGGGAATCACTTTATTCTAGTGTAGAAGAAAAGGCGGCTCATTTATTATACTTTATTGTTAAGAATCATTCTTTCTCTGACGGAAATAAGCGGATAGCTGCTTTTATATTTGTTTGGTTTATGGAAAAAAATGGATTGTTGTACAAAGAGGATGGTGCAAAACGTATTGCGAACAATGCCCTGGTCGCATTAACCCTTATGATAGCAGAAAGCAAGCCTGCAGAAAAAGAAATAATGATTAAAGTTGTGGTGAATCTTATTAATAATAAAAACTAGAAGCAATAACTCTATAGGCAGCTCATATAGTTCGTTTTATCTATTGCATTCTTCCTAACTGCCATACACTTTGTGGTGTGAGAGAAACCTCTATGTTTGTTTCACCCTCAGGAAAATTTAAATCGAACATCCTGCTCTCATTTTCCGGTGTAATGACGCTACCAGTCATCGAATTGCTGGCAAAGAAAATACTTAAAGGGCCAGTAGGCCTAAATAAGTACCTGCTGTTGGGCTGAGTATCTTTTACAAAGCAACATACTGTACGTGTATGAAAAGAACCAATCCCAATATGGTTCCCGCTAGGCATAGGAACTCTGTCAGTCTCTATCATGAAAAAATCTTCCGGAGCATCTTGTCTTGTTTGCGTAAAGTGAATGAGGTCACGATCAACTATAATGTTTGTTGCATTGAGCTGAGCACTTGCAGGAGTAGTATTAATAACACCAACATGTCCATGTCTGTGAAACAATGCCGCAAAAGAAAAAATGGGTTCCCAACTAAAAGTTTGTTTTCCCGGCGTGGCTGGTGACGTGGCTCTTGGAAAAGGATAAGATTGTACAACGCAAAGAGAAAGTAACGGATCGGGAGCGAAACGGTAACTGCTACATAAGTTCCAATTATTGGGAGAATAATTATATGCTGTTACAGTAAATCGTGCCATATGATAGGATTGAAGTTGAGTAGACAAGTAAGATAACAGAAAGTGACCTCAATGCAGAGGGGATTTTTCCCCGTCAGCTCCATTCTTAATGTAATGACATCTGTAGCACAAAAATTACTTCACCTCTACAGCATAATCACATCTGTGCCTGATTGCATAGTATTTTTTTCCTTTGTATGAACCTGGCGTATGATCAACCCAATCTAAGCGAACGAGGTAAAGTCCTTTCGTTATTACATTTACTACGGCTTTCCCCTCATTATCTACTGTCACAGGTTCATCATGATTGTCTGGATAAAAAATGCGCAACTTCGTTCCTTTCACAACAGGCTGTTGTTGTATAAACGGATGGGCGATGATCGTATTTTTTTCCAGCATTACACGTATATCTAAATATTGTACCGGTGCCAGTTGTTTTGAGTTAATCCCGACATTGTATGAAGCACACAAGTACTGTACAGGTTTTATATTCTGTAAGCTATCCGGCCTTTCTACAACAGGTAGTGTTTCGTTTTTTGCAAGTATGGTATATTGTCCATCGGATGAAGGAATGAAATAGCCTGCCCAGGATGAATCATATTGTTGAATAGGAATGATTTTTTTATGTCCTGCCGCATCAAACGAAAACAATTCAAATCCCTTCATTTTATCTAAGTCCGTACCGCTTTTAATATAGCGGTTCTTTTGCTCATCCACGCCACCATACCTGATACGGATATGCACCGTGTCACCAACTTTACCAGAGCCAGTTAATTCCAGCCAGTAACCATCAGCATAAGATACAAGACTTGCCAAAAGGAATAGGACAGATAAATAAATTGTTTTCATACTATGCAAAGTTTCAAAAAGATATTCCTAAAAATTAGATCAGCGTTCCATGTTCGGAACGCTGATCTGGTGAAGAGTTATGCTGTTAAAATTTTAAAGCAAAGCTGCCGAGGAATCTTGCAGGTGGTTGCGGTGTTAAACGAACCGACCATGCCTGCTCACTCGTAATGTTATCTGCTTTTAAGCTTATCCTGAATTTTGGCTGATCATAAAAGATCGTCGCATCAAATATCTGGTAAGATGGAATAATCACCTTTGCTGTTCTTGTATTAGTCTGATAAGACATACTACCAATATTGCCGCCAAAACCTGCGCCAAATCCATTCAGCGGACCATTGCTAAAACGGTAGCTTACCCAGAAGTTAAACATGTTTTCCGGCCCGGATAAAGCAGGGCGTAAATTCAACACAGAAGAATCCGCCTTTGTAAACTTGCTCTTGTTATATGCATAACCGGCTACGATGTTCAGCCCTGTTACAGGGTTCGCTGTCAGGTCTATCTCTATACCCTTGCTATATTGTGTGCCATCCTGTATAGAATAGTTGGCATCTGTAGGGTCTGTACGTAATACATTGGATACATTGATGTCGTAGTAGCTTACTGTACCTACAAGTTTATGATCAAACACATCCACCTTTACACCAGTCTCCCATTGGTTACCATGCTGCGGTTTAAATGCGTTACCATTTTTATCTGATCCGCTAATGTTAAAAAATCCATTCAGGTAGTTGCCAAACAAAGACACCTTGTCCTTTACCACCTCATATACGATACCTGACTTGTGTGAGATAGCAGTTTGTGTATAAGGGCCAGCCTGTACACCGCCTGCACCCAGGCCGCCGGAAGTAGTACCAGTCATAACATTATACACTCCATTGTAGTGGTAGTTGTCTACACGCACACTGCCCATTACCATTAGCTTGTCAGTAATGTTGAATACATCAGATACATATGCCGCATATGTGTCATCACTATTCTTCTCTTTACGTGGTGTACCAGACGATGTCAAGGAATCCAGTGTAAAACGTGTTACACGGTAGGACGCCGGTGTGTTGAAGAAGTTTACCGTAGGGCCATTCACTGTTACACGGTCAAAAGTGTTATAGTTGTTATAGTAATCAAGACCAATCACCATCCTGTTACGGAACTGTCCTATTTTAAAATCACCTATAAAATTTTGTTGAATATCTGTTGCAATAAAGTTCGTATTGCCTATGATCACGCTTGCACGTAATGTGCTATCCGTACGTCCGTTCAGTGCAGTAATATATCCGTTGATCGTAGATCTTGCGCGGGAAAAAACTGTTTGCGACGTCCACTGTGAAGATATTTTGTAATTGATCTGTCCAAATATATTCAGCATCTGAGTAGTGTATGCCACATCATCTCCCAGGAACGTTTTTTTGTAAGGGAAGCGCATGTCCACAATAGACTGTGTTTTATTGCTGCCGGTAAAAGGATTGAAACGTACTACAGATGTGCCTTTCGCTTGTCCAAACTCAACATCCAGCAATAAGGATAAACGATCATTTACCTGGTAAGAAAAGCTTGGCGCTAATGCCACGCTGTTGGTAAAACCATTATCCTGGAAACTCTTTTCGAAAGTAGTAGCGCCATTAATACGGAATAGTGCTGTCTTATCTTCATTTATCGGCGTATTAAAGTCAACCGCCAGTCTATTGAAATTCCAGCTACCACCAGTATAGCTTACCTCACCACCGGTTGCATTATACGGCTTCTTCGTTACACGGTTAAACAAACCACCATAGCTGCTGGAAATGCTTGTGCCGAATAAAGTAGAAGACGGGCCTTTGATAGCTTCCAGGCGCTCAAGATTAGCATTGTCCAGGAAAGAAAATGCGGCACCGGCTACACCATTGCGCGCATTGGGTTCTGTTTCAAAACCGCGGGAGCGTAATGTTACACGTCCCTGGTTTGCAATCATCGGAATGCCTGCGCCAGGTACATTCTTTGTAACACTGCCCAGGTCTACTGCCATTTGTTCTGTGATCAATTCTTTCGGAACGGAATTATATACTTGCGGATTCTCCAGGTATTTAAGTGGCATTCTTGCTACATAAGGGCTTTCTTTCCGGGAAAATTTATTTATACGGTGTACTACCCGCACTTCCTGTAGTGCTTGTATGTTTTCTTCTGTTAGCTTATAATCAACAACAGTATTTTCACCCGCTTTCACTTCTACTGAAATGTCTTTTTCTTTCAGCCCGATCATTTGAATGCGTATAGTGTACTTGCCTGGTTGTATGCCACTCAGCGTATAGCTGCCTTTCGTATTGGTAAGTGTACTTTTATTAAGTTCTATTAAAGAAACAGAAACTAGTTCTACAGGTTCGTTTTCTATGGAAGTAACAGTGCCTGACACAGAGCCCACAGTCACCTGGCCTATACCTGCAAAACATATACACAGGGCCAGTAACGGGAGCATTATTCTTTTCAGCATAAATGGAATGATTATTTAAGCTGCAAAAGTGAACCTGTATTGTCTCAAAGGTTTATGAAAACAGGAAAAATATTAAGCTGATAAGTAAAAACTGCTTATTTCATCGCATGCTATGTAGTTTATTAGAATTACTTCTAATGGATAAACGGCTTTGTTTGAAATTAATTCCTTGCATGTTTTAATATTTGGCGTACGCTGGCCAAATGCGCAAATAATACAACAGGTACAACGTAACAAGGCAACCAGGTGAATGGAAAATATAATAATGCAATGTTTGGCTGATCAAATGCAAACTGCTGAAATGGTAATGGAGCAGACAATATTGCATTGACCACAATGTTTAATAGCAAGCAGATGCAGATAATGTTCCAGTATAGCAGTAACCTCTTTTTCACCCGTTCACCGCTGAATGCAATAAGGGCAATTATAGGAGCAGAGATACCAGCGAGAATGTCAAAATTTCTCCCTTCAAATGTCATTAGTTGCGGTATCGTTTTATTGACAAATAATAAGTAGAGAATAATTTCAACGGGTATCCGAACAACATGTAACCATGTAAGGGTTTTGATATTTAGTGCGTCAATAAATTGTCTTCCTTTTTTTGTAACAAAAAGTACAAGGATGAATAATAATGCAGGCGGCACCAGGAAGACGAATCTTGGCGGCACAGTAGTCGTGTTTTCATAAAAGCCCCGCATACTGATAATGCCTTGTAATAATAACCAGGCTAGCGAAACAACAAGTACGGTTTTAGATTTGTTAGCGGCGTGATAGATGAAAACCAGGGCGAGTAAAGTCGTCAGTATAAAAAGAATGGCAATGTAAGGCGGTATCGATAACATAGCGCAACTGGTTTTGGGATGAATTGTTGCAATACATTTCTATGCATTGCAACAATTCCCTAAAGGTAATATTAAACTGTTGCAAGGTCAAGCTCAGCCTGTAGTTGTGCAAGTCGCTGTTGTGGCATAGCCTTTTGTGCTACTTCCATCAGGCCATGAAATACAGGTGCAGGTGCCGTTTGTTTTACGATGGTAAGCCATGCTGCAATCTCTGTATCATTCAATCCCTTCAGCATCCAGTAACTGTATCGCATATTCTTTTCCGGTGGTATTTGCGCTACGATCTGCATGGTAAGCGCATGCAGGTCGCTGTCCGTATAGTTAGTCCATAGTACAGCATTCACCAACATTTCTTCCTGCTTCATGTGCGCGAGGTTAAACACGACAAAGTCTGTAAAAGCAAAATAGAGCGCCTTACCGGCGGATAAACGTAGTTCAGGCGTAACGGCTTCCTTCAGTGTATGTATACTGGCACTAAGTTGTACAGACAGTTCATGATCTTTTACATGCTGCTGCTCAAACTCATTTGCTATAGCAGGAGCATGTTTATGAACAAGGGGGAATACCATAGTATCCTCCGTATGTGCATGTGATTCAAAAAGGTCAAGTACACTGGCTATTTCGTTTATTACAGAAGTTCGCTGTATGTCGCTTGTAAAATCCGTGTGTTGAATGTTTAGTGCGGTGTGATATAACAATGCACGCAGACCCTGGTGCACCTGGTGAAACGGATTGTACCGTAGTGTTTCCATAAATGAAGATTTATTGTAAAATGAAAAAAGATGAGTGGCAAAATACTATAACAACTACGGACGCTTTGTGAGGTGTAACCGGACTGATGAAATAATGGGTTAAGCTTACAAATGTTTGCAATGAAATGCGCAGGTTTATTTTGCATCCAATGCCCTCTTTGTCCTTTTGTTACTTCCTTTTATCTGGTTATCTTCGCTGCATGGAACAACTGTTACAGCAGATAGAGCAATTGAAGCAGGAGATCAACGCTTTCGAGGGGGTAAATGGGGAAGCGGCTGAGGCTTTTCGTATTAAATACCTGGGAACCAAAGGCATAATAAAAGGCTTGATGGGCGAAATGAAGAGTGTGCCTAACGAGCAGAAAAAGGACTTTGGACAGGTAATGAACAGCCTGAAGCAACTGGCGGAAGAAAAATGGGAAAGCCTGAAAGGTGCAGAAGATAACAGTACTACAGAGTCTGGTATTGACTGGAGCCTTCCGGGTGATGCAGCAAGTGTAGGTGGACGCCACCCGATCAGCCTTGTGCGTAACCAGATTGTTTCTATATTCAAAAGACTGGGTTTTGCTATTGCGGAAGGCCCTGAAATAGAAGATGACTGGCACAACTTTACTGCATTGAACCTGCCGGAAAATCACCCGGCGCGTGATATGCAGGATACATTTTATATTTCTCAGAATCCTGATTGGTTGTTACGTACACATACCAGCAGCGTACAGGCGCGTATGATGGAAACGCATAAGCCGCCTATCCGTATCATTTGCCCTGGCCGTGTATATCGTAACGAGACTATCAGTGCGCGTGCGCATTGCTTCTTCCACCAGGTAGAAGGCTTGTATGTGGATGAACATGTAAGCTTTGCCGATCTGAAACAGACATTGTATTTCTTCGTAAAAGAGATGTTTGGTAAAGATGTAAAAGTACGTTTCCGTCCTTCTTACTTTCCTTTCACAGAGCCAAGCGCTGAGATGGATATTAGCTGCAGCGTGTGCGGCGGCTCTGGCTGCTCTTTGTGTAAGCACACTGGCTGGGTAGAGATATTGGGTTGTGGTATGGTGCATCCTAAAATGCTGGACAACTTTGGTATAGATTCAAATAAATATACTGGCTTTGCATTCGGTATGGGCATGGAGCGCATTTGCCAGATCAAATACAGGGTGAATGACCTACGTTTGTATTCTCAAAATGATGTGCGATTCTTAAAGCAATTCACCGGGGGCATATAGGGATTGTTGCATTGTTAAATGGTTATATTGTTTTGATATAAAAGTAAAAGCGCTAAGAATACTTTCTTAGCGCTTTTATTATAATGGGAAATAACAATATAACCATTTAACAATTAAACAATTCAGTTTTCCTTCTGATGCACTACTATGTCTGAACTTGCTGCCGCAAGGTCTACTTTTTCTGTTCTTAGTAATTCTATTACAGCAAGGTTAACCTTTTCCCGTGTATCATTAAACTGGTCGTTGGTCTGGTACATATTTGTGAAATAGTCCACTGTAACCAGGTGCGCATTCTTACCTGTGTCACTAACGAAAACGTTTTTGCTTAAAACCTCATCCCGTTCTAATATTTTCTTGATACCCGCTACGATTGTGGTGAGTTGTGTTGAAGTAGTGGATAAGCCTATTTCCAGGCGCAGCTCCACCTTACGCTGGCTACGCATAGTAACGTTGTCCAGTATGGAGTCTACCATTTGTTTATTCGGAACGGTAATGTATGTTTTCTGATCAGTACGAATGCGTGTACTGCGCAATCCTATTTTCTCTACTGTACCGGTAAATGAATTTACTTTTACCACGTCGCCAGTTACAAAAGGTTTATCGAAAAAAATAATGAACGATGCAATCAGGTTTTCCAGGCTTTCTTTTGTTGCCAATGCAATGGCTGCACCTACGATACTTAAGCCGGTTAATAAATTACTGATGTTGTAATTAAAACAAAAGCGCAACACAAGTAAACCGCCTACGATGATCAACAACACCTTTAAAAAATCACGAAAGAAAACAATTAACTGGTTGTCTGCCTTGTCTTCTGTCAGGTTTGCCTTTTGCTCCAGTATCATGGAGAAAAATTTCACCATGCGAATACAAAGCCTGATGAATACAATGATCATTGCACCGTTGGCAACGATCTCTAAGAAACGCCTGCTCGATACATGATATAATTTGAAATCTAATATAGCGGGGAGCGTAAGTTTGTCTAATGCCGCTATGATCATCAGCAACATCAGGAACCATTCCAGCGGGCCGATGATCAGGTTAACAAACGAGTCCTTATGAAAATTTTTACCAGCTTTTGCAAACAGCTTAAACAGTAGTATGGCAAGGTATTTTGAAACAAACCGCCTGATCAGCAAGGCAAATAAAATAGCGCCTGCCACATAGAGGTATGTTTCAATTGTATTGTCGAGGATGATCGTTTTCAGAAATTGTTTCATCGGAGGTGTACATGGTTAAATTGATATATTGTTTAATTGTTTTCATCATAAGACATAACAATTATTCCATTAAACAATGTAACAATACTATTGGTTTTCAAATTTCTTTAAATGCATATCATTTCCATCAAAATAGGCATATGTAAAGTTAGTGATCCAATCGCCTAAGTTTACATACCGGCTGTTGTGCGTTAATAGAAAATCCATCGGGTAGTGCCTATGCCCGAAAATGAAAAAATCATAATGCTCCTTAGCCAGTACCTGTCTGCAATAGATGATCAGCCATTCATTGTCCTCTCCTAAAAAATGCTGATCAGCAGAGCCTGTTTTAGCGCGGCTTTTCCGGCTGAAATAATTCGCCAGTCCAATGCCCCATGTCGGGTGTAAAATGCCGAACAGCCATTGGCAAACAGGATTGCGAAACACTTTTTTCAAAAACTTGTAACCGTGATCGCCTGGGCCCAGGCCATCGCCATGCCCTATATAAAAAGACTTGTCATTCCAGTTAAAGGTCTTCGGCTCATAATACACCGGAATGTTTAATTCCTGTTCAAAATAGCCCCGCATCCACATATCGTGATTGCCTACAAAAAAGTGAACGGGGATGCCGCTATCCGTAATCTCTGCAAGTTTGCCCAGTACACGCACATAACCTTTCGGTACTACTTCTTTATACTCATACCAGAAATCAAACAAGTCTCCCACAATGAATATTTCCTGCGCGTCATGTCGGATACTTTCAAGGAAAGCAACAACCTTTTTCTCACGCTCAAGGCTTTTGTCATAGTTTGGAGCGCCGAGGTGAAAGTCAGAAAGAAAGTATATTTTTTTACCAGGTTGTAGTTGCATGATGTAAAATAGTGAGTAGTAATTTGTCAGTAGTGAGTTGTGAAACGGGAATCGTCAATGCAAGCACTTTATATTCACGTTTACCGATTCTCGGTTCACGTCCGTTCCACCAAAAAGCAAAACACCTCCTTCGGTCCATGTACGCCTACCACCAATGTTTTTTCAATATCGGCTGTACGGCTTGGGCCGGTAGCCAGCGTCAGCATGGTAGGAAAAGTTGCATATTCATCCTTTACATATTGCAAAGCCTCTTTTATATCATACACCAATTGGTCTGTATAAGCAATACAAATATGTACAGGCGCGTACACACTTGTAGTACGTCCGCTTTGCTGCCCACTGCTCATTACCATGCTACCCGTGCGTGCAACCAGCTTTTCACAATCTGTAATAGAGGCATCGCAACTATATAGGTCTTGCGCATCGAATGAATTAAATCCTTTAGAGGAAAGCATTGTTTTTATAGCTTCATCCTTGCAATAGATCTTCTTCCAACTGCGTGCATTTAATAAAGCCTGCAACTGTGCAACCAGCTCTTCTTCATTTGCACAAAAAGAGAAACGTCCCTGCAGTTTTGTAAAATTCTCTGCAAACTCCAGTTCCAATTCCTGCTGCGAAGGCTGAAATACATTGCCCGTTCCCTCATTTTGCGGAAACGGAACAGGCACTGTGTTACTCAGTGCCTGCCTTATCTTTTTTAAAATGTTCTCTTTTGATGGAGAGATTTTCATCGTATGTTATTGTGAGTTGTAAGTGGTCAGTGGTGAGTAATCAGTGAATGTTTATACCACACCCACTATTGACCACTCACCACTCACATCTATGCTTCTTCAGAAGACTTCAGCGGCGGTACGTTCGCACTGCTGTCATAAGGTGGAACGCCTTCGCTGATAGAACCTGTTTCTGAATGATGTTTCGGATCAGGATCTATGTCTAATGGTTTCTTGTCTTCAAATGGACGTTTGCCGATCAGCGCTTCTACATCGCTTTGGAAAAGAACCTCCTTGTGTAATAGTTCTTTTGCCAGTTTTTCAACCGCATCTTTTTTCTCTGTCAGCAATGCCTTAGTACGTGCATAAGCTACTTCGATCAGTTTACGCACCTCATCGTCGATCAGTTTACCAGTTTCCTCACTATAAGGTTTTGTAAACATATTTTCCTGCTGAGGGTCATAGAAGCTGATGTTACCTACTTTCTCGTTCATACCATAAACGGTGATCATAGAGTAAGCCATCTTTGTGATCTGCTGTAAGTCATTAGACGCACCGGTAGAAATTTTACCAAAGAAAATATCTTCAGATACACGGCCACCCAAAGTCATACAGATCTGGTCCATCAGTTGGTCCGTATTGTACAGGTATTGTTCTTTTGGTGTGTACTGTGCGTAACCCAATGCTGCTGTGCCGCGCGGTACGATCGTTACTTTCAGTAAAGGATAAGCATGCTCCAGGAACCAGCCACATACTGCGTGACCAGCTTCGTGATAAGCAATGATCTCTTTCTCCTCTGGTAAGATGATCTTGTTTTTCTTTTCCAGGCCACCGATCACACGGTCAATTGCATCCTGGAAATCGCTCATATCTACTGCATCTTTTCCTTTACGGGCTGCTATCAAAGCGGCTTCGTTACATACGTTGGCAATATCCGCACCGGCAAAGCCTGGTGTTTGTTCTGCCAGTTTATGAATATCTAATGTCTGAGATATTTTGATTGGTTTCAAATGCACCTTGAAGATCGCTTCACGGCCTTTTACATCCGGGCGGTCAATGCTGATCTGGCGGTCGAAACGTCCCGGACGCAGCAATGCAGAGTCCAGCACATCCGGCCTGTTCGTAGCAGCCAGGATAATGATGCCGCTGTCTGTACCGAAGCCATCCATTTCTACCAGTAACTGGTTCAACGTATTTTCACGTTCGTCGTTGCTCATTACCGCATTGCGGCCACGCGCACGTCCGATAGCATCTATTTCATCTATGAAGATTACGCAAGGCGCTTTTTCACGTGCCTGTTTAAACAAGTCACGTACACGGCTCGCACCCACACCTACGAACAGTTCTACGAAGTCAGAACCACTCATGGTAAAGAATGGAACCTGCGCTTCACCGGCCATTGCTTTTGCCAGCAATGTTTTACCTGTACCCGGAGGGCCTACCAGTAAGGCGCCTTTCGGTATTTTACCACCCAGGGCAGTATATTTTTTAGGATTTTTCAGGAAATCCACGATCTCCATCACTTCCAGTTTCGCTTCGTCTAGGCCGGCTACGTCAGAGAAGGTGATCGTAACACGTGTACCTTTTTCAAACAACTGAGCTTTTGATTTGCCTATGTTGAAGATGCCGCCAGGACCACCGCCACCAGGACCGCCGCCGCCAACTTTACGCATCAGCAGCACCCACATACCTACCAGTAGCAAGATGGTTACAATAGTATTTGCTACCGGACCAAACCACTCAGGGTCTTCGTCTACTGTGCTTTTCACTTGCGGTATGGACGGGTTTTCTTTGTAAAACTCGGTCATACCATCGTTAAAGCTTTTCCAGTCGGTAACATTAAACTCAAACAAAGGAGATTCTTTCTGGGAATTACTTAACCCCCTTTTGAATTTATCCTTATAAAAAGCTTTGTTTAAACTGTCTTTCTTTATAAAAACCCGTACTTCCTGTTTGTTACGGATGAGTAACAATTTGTCAACGTCTCCCTGTGAAAGCATTTGTTGCTTGAACTCCTGCTCACTGGTGCGTGCGGCATTAGATGAGCCTATGTTAAGGAAATTATACCCGATAAGTATAATCGCAATGATTACATAGATCCAGTAAATGTTGAATTTTGGCCCTCGCTTTTGTCCTTTGTCATCGCCCTTGTCCATGAAATTGGGTTTTAAGTTTTTATCATCTTGTGCCATACGGTCGTTACTTCTCTTGTTGTATTAAATTAAGTTTCCAAAAGTCGGAATTATGCTGCATACACAGCAGAATATTATTCTTCGTGTTTCTCAGCCGGAGCGTCGCTCCACATTTCTTCCAGCTTGTAAAAATTGCGTGTTTCGGGTTGCATTACATGTACCACCACGTTTACATAGTCAATTAAGACCCACTGCAATGCCTGGAAACCTTCGTGTTTGTATGGAGATTCTTCCAGTTCCTCACGTACCAGTACTTCCACATAATCGCTGATAGCTTTTACCTGTGTGGTGCTGGTTGCTTCACAGATGATAAAAAAATCCGCTACAGCCTCAGGAATCTTCCTAAGGTCGAGCGAAACAATATTCTCCCCTTTTTTATCCTGGATAGCCTTGATAATAGTTTTGTAAAGTTTCGAATTCTTTGTGAGCGTAGATGCCGAATTCTTAGAGCGCGTAGCTAAAACAGATAATGGTGCCAATAATCAAACAAATTTTAGTAATTGATAAATTTTGAACCGTCTTTTTTCACAAACAAACGGAACAGCGAAACGGTTTATTAAACCTGGCTTTTGCTTACAAAATACAAAAAGCGCGTTGTACATTTTATACTTATCGTAGCTTCGGCCCTCAAAAATAATAATTCTTTTGCCGATCCCACAATCCAACCATATAATTGGAGAACCTTTCACAGAATTATTGTCTGTGGGTAGTACCAACAACTATGCCATGGGAATGGCCCAGAATGGTGCTGCTACTCATGGAAGTACGTGGTTTGCACATAGCCAGACGGCAGGTAAAGGACAGCGCGGGAAGACCTGGAAATCTGAGCCGGGTGAGAATATTGCGCAGACCGTTTTGCTGGATACCAGTTGGTTACCCGTTTCCAGTCAATTTCACTTAAGCATTGCCGTTGCGCTGGCTGTGTATGATATGTTTAGCAGTTATGCAGGCGATGAGACTTCTATTAAGTGGCCTAATGATATTTATTGGCGTGACAGAAAGGCAGTGGGCATCTTGATAGAGAATAGTATAAAGGGCAATATTTGGCAGTGGGCTGTCGCCGGTACAGGTGTCAATATCAACCAGGTAGCTTTTCCGCCGGAAGTACAAAATGCAGTTTCGCTGCGTCAGATCACGGGTAAACGTTTCGATTCAGTAGTGCTGGGAAAAGAGCTTTGCGCGCACCTGCAAAAAAGGTATTTGCAACTTGCAGAAAAAGGTGTTGATGATCTGCTGATTGCTTACAACCAGGTTTTGTTTAAAAAAGGCGAACGTGTGAAGTTGAAAAAAGAAAATATTGCATTCGAATGTGTAATAGATCATGTAGATGAGCAGGGCAGGCTTTGGGTAAAAGAAGCCGCAGATGAATATTTTACTTTTGGGCAAGTACAGTGGGTGTTGAAGTGAGAGGTGAATTGTCAGTTGTGAGCAAAAAACCAGGTTGAATCACGCCTTTCATTATTCATTGTCTCCTGATTTATCGAATGTTTTCCTCAATGTTTCCGAACCCCCTTGTGACAAAGAAAAAAGTTTGCAATGAACCACACCTTTCATTGCCGTCCGATTTATCGGACTGCAATGAAAAATGAAAATAAACTCCGTGTTTTCTGCGAGCCCTCTCTTATGTGTTTTGCAGAATCTCTCCGTACCTTGTCATACAAATAGCAATTGAAAAAAGCAGCTTTCATATTATTCCTCTTTACCTGCTATCATCTTGCAGCGCAGCAAAGAAATGATTCTTTAATTCAGCAATTAGACAGTATCCGTAGCCTTGACCAGGAATACAGGGGGCAACAGGAAATCGTCCGTGCAAAGTTTGCGAATGATACCATCGAATTAACCCGGCAAATAGATATGCTGTTTAAAAAAATGGCTGCTGCCGATTCTGCAAATATGATTGCTATAGAACAGATATTGGAAAAATATGGCTGGCCTTCTCTTGAATCGATAGGAGGATTAGAGCGAAGCCTGACCATCTTCTTTGTGATCCAGCATGCAGACCTGCCTAATCAACAGCGATATTTACCTATGGTAAGACAGGCGGTAAAAGATAATAAACTCAGGCCATCCAGCCTGGCGTTGCTCGAAGACCGCGTGGCATTGAAAGAGAAAAGAAAACAGCTATACGGCACACAGGTAATGTGGAATATAAAATTAAATACCTATACTATGACGCCGCTGGAAGATCCTGATAATGTAGATAAGCGCCGCGCTGCTATTGGCCTACCACCGCTCGATGTGTATTTGCAAGGCTTTAATATGAAATGGGATTTGGAGGCGTATAAAAAATCAGTACAACTGTCAAGTGAAAACAATACCATCAAGTAGCGTTACTTCTGTTTCCCGCTCACGCGCCTCTATTTCAAACCTGTTGTGCAAGTAACCTTTCTTCGCAGACTCTATAAGATAAAGGAAGAGAAAACGAGCGATACCCAATTTTGAGTATTGGTGTACATGGGCAACCTCATGTTTTACCCAAGCCTCATTGCCAAGGAAATCATTTCGTGTTATGTTCCACAGGTAAATAGTCTTACCCACCACTACTGCTACACAAACAGTACGCATGCGCCATGCAGCAATGCGTGCGATCAGGGCATTTTCCCTGATCTTTATTTTCAATGTGGGCATAGATACGGGTAATGGGGTTTGATTTTGTTTCAAAAGGGAAAAAATTACTCTTCCCAAGCTTGCAAAATCTGTTCCGTATGGTTCTTACTAACCGGTTTTGTAATAATTTTTTTTATTTTGCCCGCTTCATCTATCAGGAAAGTTGTACGGTGCGTGCCGTCAAACGTTCTGCCCATAAATTTCTTTTCGCCCCAAACACCGTATTGGTTCACAATTTTCAGCTCCGGGTCTGCGATCAGTGGAAACGGCAGATCAAATTTCTGTTCAAATTTTTTGTGACTCTTTACATCATCTGTACTTACTCCCACCACCTGGAAGCCCGCTTTTATCAGCGCCCCATAGTTGTCGCGCAGGTTACAGGCTTGTGCAGTGCACGTAGGCGTATTATCATGCGGGTAAAAGTAGAGGACTACCTTTTTGCCTTTAAAGTCTGCCAATGAGATCGGGTTACCGTTTTGATCCACTCCTTTAAACACAGGAGCTTTACTTCCTTCTTTTAGTGCTGCTGCCATTCGTTGTTTTTTTGCCGCTTTGTGTTGTCTTTGATTTTACTGCAGGTAAGTTTTCACGCACAGAAATATTGAACTGTTTTATAGCAATATTCCCGGCAATGTCTTCTACCGTTATAGTAAGTGTATGATCTCCTGCCGGGCAGTGTTCATCCACGGTGTAAAGATAGTCCGATGTAGCGTTGGAAAATAACAGCCACTGGTTACTATCCAGTATGCCCGTAAAATTTTTGATGCCGCTGTTATCAGAGGTACGTATGCGGATGGCGCCTTTTGTGCTGATTACATTGTTGCTGATCATATTGATCACAGGTTTTACCGTATCTACCAGCAACGTAACATTGCCCAGCTTAGAGAACGAAGCTTTATACCATGCACCATCTTGTGTAGTGGCTTTGGCGATAGAGCCGTATTTAGGATTCTCCATTTTTATTACCATCCTGTCCCGGTAAATGGAATAGGCGGGATTATTCAGCTTTAGCGAAATATCATAACTATTTTGTACAGGTATTTCGTTGCCATGTAATTGTGCTGTTACAGATGCGTTTGGCCATTGCCTGTTTTCTGTGTAAGACAATACAAATGGAACCATATCATACAGTGCCATTGGGCCAAAGCGTAATTTTACATTATCTGTTACAATATCATTTACCTGGTTAGGTAACAGTTTTTGATATTGCTGGGTAAAAAACAGGTCCTGCTGCAAAGACGCATCATATTGTAGTTGTGACTGAAACTGTGTTTCATTGCCTGCAATGTCTCTTATCCTGATCGTAACAGTGTGCGGATTATCATCCCTTAGGTATAATACGCCATCGTCTTCTCCTGTAAAGAATGGAAGTATATTGCCCGGCAACCTGCTCAAATGTTGTATTTCGATCCTGCTCCTGATATAGGACGCATAGTCTATTCCTGCATTTACATAGCTTGTATTTGCATACGATACACTATCTATTTTAAAGGAAAAATGCAGGCTGTCATCCATCCACACATCAGCGCTATACATGCCAAAGTAGAACGGAGAGTTATTGGTTTTATCCTTTGCAACTACGCCAAGGGATAAAAAGCGGGAGCCAATTTTTTGTACAGGCGATGTTGTTGTATAACCGTTCCCCACTTTCTTAATAGCGATCTTTGCAGGTGCAACCTGGTAAGTGCTATATCTTCTGTCATACCAGTATAGGGAAGAGATCACCGGAGGTATATTGTCCGGTACGCCCAGGCGAAAAAGCAACGGGTTAATATTATTATCTGTTTTCGTATTCCTTACCTCAAAATGAAGATGCGGGCCTTCAGAGCCGCCGGTGTTTCCGCTGTAAGCAATAAACTGCCCTTTTTTTACCGGAAACTGATCTGGCTGCAAAGTCTTATCAAAGCTCCAGGTTTCAGCAGCATACTGCTGCTGCACCAGGTAGTTTTCCAGTTCATCATAGTACCTGTTCAGGTGCGCATATACGGTTGTATATCCTGCCGGGTGCGTAATATATATAGCACGTCCAAATCCGCCACGTTTTACAGAAATGCGGCTTACATAGCCATCTGCGGCGGCGTACACAGGTAAGTTTTCCCGCTGTTGCGTACGTATATCCAGCCCCATGTGGTAATGGTCGCGCCTTACCTCGCCAAAATTTGCGCTCAACTCAATCGGAATTGCCAGTGGGTTCCTGAAATAATTGGCATCCGTAGCCGGATTTTGGGCATTGGAAATGAACCCGGTGAAAAAAAATACTGCCGTGAAGATCAATTGTAGAGGTAGTTTCATGAGGTTATACAGTTTAATAAAACATAGAAAATTTAAAATTAACCAAATTCTTATCGTTTCGAGTCTTACTTTTGCGCAATTTATCCGGTCAGGCTCACCCCATCCGATAAAGGATTTTTAATCATAACAAGCGCAATATCAGCAACTACCATGCCTAGAGACAATTCTATCAAATCAGTGTTGATTATCGGTTCAGGCCCAATTATTATCGGACAAGCCTGCGAATTTGATTATTCCGGTACACAAGCAGCCAGGAGTTTACGTGAAGAGGGTATTAAAGTAATACTGATCAACAGTAACCCGGCTACGATCATGACCGATCCGATGATGGCAGACAAAGTGTACCTGCTACCATTGACAGTAGAAAGCATTGAACAGATCCTGGAAGAGAACCAGATAGATGCTGTGTTGCCTACTATGGGCGGCCAGACTGCATTGAACCTGGCAAAAGAGGCAGAGGAATTGGGTGTTTGGGAAAAATACAATGTACGCCTGATAGGTGTAGACATAAAAGCAATAGACAAAGCAGAAGACAGGGAAAAATTCCGCCAGTGGATGATCCAGATGGGTGTGCCTGTAGCTCCTGCAAAAACAGCAAACAGCTTCCTGGAAGGTAAAGAGTTTGCACAAGAGATCGGTTTTCCATTGGTAATCCGCCCTTCGTTTACACTGGGTGGTACAGGTGGTGGTTTCGTACACAGCAAAGACCAGCTAGACGAAGCATTGAACCGTGGCTTGTCTGCATCTCCTATCCATGAAGTACTGGTAGAAAAAGCTGTACTGGGTTGGAAAGAGTTTGAACTGGAACTATTACGTGACTCGGCAGACAACGTGGTGATCATTTGTACAGTAGAGAACTTTGACCCGATGGGCATTCACACAGGTGATTCTATTACAGTAGCGCCTGCTATGACTCTGAGCGATACTGCATTCCAGCTAATGCGTAATACCGCTATAGATATGATGCGCGACCTTGGCAACTTTGCCGGTGGCTGTAACGTTCAGTTCTCGCTGAACCCTGAAACAGAAGAGATCATTGCGATTGAGATTAACCCACGCGTAAGCCGCTCTTCTGCATTGGCATCTAAAGCGACTGGTTACCCGATTGCAAAGATCGCTGCTAAACTGGCGATTGGTTACAACCTGGATGAACTGAAAAACCAGATCACAAAAACAACTTCAGCATACTTTGAGCCGGCATTGGACTACGTGATCGTAAAAGTACCACGCTGGAACTTTGACAAATTCAAAGGTGCTAACGATACACTTGGCCTGCAGATGAAGAGCGTAGGTGAAGTAATGGCGATTGGCCGCAACTTCAAAGAAGCAATTCAGAAAGCTTGCCAGAGCCTGGAGAACGAAGCTGTTGGTCTTGGCTACTATGGCAAAAGCCTGATGAAGAGCGAAGAGTTGATCGAATACATTAAAGTGCCGAAATGGGATCGCATCTTCCGTATCAAAGACGCATTGATGCAGGGTGTAACGGTGAAAACAATCGTTCAGGCTACAGGCATTGACCGTTGGTTTATCTACCAGATACAGGATATCTGCAACCAGGAACATAAAATGGCAGAGTACACACTGGAAACATTGCCGGTGGAAATATTGAAAGAAGCGAAGAAAAGCGGCTTTAGTGACGAGCAGATCGCGCGCATTGTGAAAAACAATGTTACGGGCGATGATGTGTATGAAAAAAGAAAAGCGCTGGGCATTACCCGTGTGTACAAAATGGTAGACACATGTAGTGCTGAGTTTGAAGCGAAGACGCCATACTTCTATAGCAGCTTTGAAGGATAAGAAGTGTGAATGGTCAGTAGTGAGTAGTGAATGATCAATTCCGAGTATAAATAAAGAGTGGCCCAATCTTTAAGATTGGGCCACTCTTTATTATATCGTAAGAATTTCAATGTGACATAGATTTTTGCCTATTAAGCGTTAAATATTACCGATTGGGCGGCTTTTTCATTAAAGCGGGCTTAATTTTTGTGTAACATTCGAACTTCGTATGTAGTTTGCATCACTATATAATTATGGAGACCCCTGCGACTCAAATTTTTCAGACATCCAACCCAAGCCGATGGCAACGTTTTAAATGGGGCGGACGTATTATTCTTTTTCTCCTGCTAGTTTGTGGGGTTGTTGTATTTTTTGCTTTACGCAATGTGTACATGCCATCTGTTCCCCAGTTAAAAGATCAAAACGACCTGCTGAAAAATGTATTGCTGGACAATAATGCTCCTTATAAAGAATCAAAACTTAGTAAAGAATACAAGGGCTTTCGCTCCTTCATCAAAGACAAATGGCTGAAAGGAAAAGGCTGTGGCCAAAGCTCTGTACCAGACCTTTCCCGTACCAATCTATTCAGTGATAGTTTAGGTATCCGGGCGGGCTTTTTTGTGGCATGGGACCCTCAATCATTTTACTCTTTAGAAAAAAATATATCCAAGCTTAACCTGGTATTGCCGGAGTGCTTCTTCCTCGATCCAAAGGCTGATACGCTTATTCCCCAAATGGATAACAGGGTAAAAAGTGTGCTGCAAAAGTCCGGGATAAAAGTAGTGCCCTTGTTAACCAACTACATTTTTGACCGGTTTAGGGGAGACGTGGTACATAGAATACTACATGATGAAAAAAAGAAAACGCGGTTGATCAATGATATCATCAAGTATCTTGAACAAAATAAGTTTCATGGTGTAAACGTAGACTTTGAAGAACTACAGGAGCAGACTAATGAGCCATTAACCAATTTTCAAAAAGACCTTTACACTGCATTACATGCAAAAGGTTTTTTGGTTACACAATCTGTGCAACCTTTCAATGAAGATTATGACTACGCCAGTCTTGCGCAATACAATGACTATTTGTTCCTGATGGCGTATGATGAATTTTCCGGGGATTCAAAACCGGGCCCTGTCAGCAGCCAGAAATGGATAGAAGCTGCAGTAGATCATATTACTAAAGTGATCCCTTCTGAAAAAGTAATTCTCTGTATTGCCGGGTATGGATATAACTGGGCGAAAGGACGAAAGGGTACACCTGTTTCTTACCAGGAAGCTTTGAGCCTGGCAAAACAGTTTAATGCACCGGTTGACTTCGATAACGATACTTATAACCTCAAGTTCTCTTATGTAGATGAAAACAATGTGCCGCATACCGTTTATTGTACCGATGCCGCTACCAACTTTAATACGTTGCGCTTTGCAACAGAAGATGGTTTGGCGGGCACTGCACTGTGGCGCTTAGGTAGTGAAGACAACAGGCTGTGGGACTTTTATGATCAGCCAATGGACAAACGCACTTTGCGAAAGTTTAATTTTACTGACTTCACTAAAGTGGAAGGCACAAACGATTTTGACTATATAGGCGAAGGAGAAATATTAGACGTGGTAGCCCGGCCTACTGATGGGCACATCTCTTCAGAGATGGATACAGCAAATATGCTGATCAGTGAAGAGCGCTATGATTCACTGCCTTCTACCTTTGTTATACAACGCTGGGGCAAAGCGGAGGGAAAGAAACTGGTGCTGACATTTGATGATGGCCCCGATCCTGTGTACACGCGAAAAATATTAGACACACTTGCCAAATATCGTGTGCCGGCAGCCTTCTTCCTGGTAGGGCAGCAGGCCGAAAGCAATATTCCTTTAGTAAAAAGAATTTATAACGAAGGGCATGAAATTGGTAATCATACCTTCTCACACCCCAACATTGCAAAAGTAAGTGAGCAACGTGCATTCCTGGAAATGGATGCCACGCGCTTGCTGATAGAATGTATTACAGGACATTCAACCATTATGTTCCGCGCGCCGTATAATGCGGATAGTGAACCGGAGACAATGGAAGAGATGATTCCTGTGGCGCTCAGCCGTACAAAGAATTACCTGAACATTGGGGAGTCTATAGACCCGGACGACTGGGAGGCAACGATCAATCCTGACTACAATGCGGATACGTTGTTTAACCGTGTAGTGCGCAGGCAGAAAAAGACAGAAGGCAGCATCATTCTTTTGCATGATGCAGGTGGTCCGCGCGAAGCAACGGTGGATGCATTGCCCCGCATTATTCAATATTACAGGGCCCAGGGCTACACGTTTGTAAGTGTTGGTAGCCTGCTTGGCAAAACCCGGGATGAACTGATGCCGCCTATTCCTAAAGGAAGCGGTTATTACATTTTACAGATCAATTATTACCTGGTGTTGCTGGGCTATTACGGTGGTCACTTTTTATTCACGCTGTTTCTTGCTTTCCTTATTTTAAGCATGCTTCGTCTTGGTTTTATTTTGGTATTGACGATCCTGCAAAAGAGAAAAGAAAAGAAAAACCAGAAAGAAGATTTAGACGGGCATCCGTTAGTAAGCATTATTGTACCTGCTTTTAATGAAGAAGTGAATGCCGTAGCATCCATGAATAATTTGCTGCGTTGTGACTATGATAATTTCGAAGTCATCTTCGTAGATGATGGTAGCACAGATACAACGTACGACAAAGTACATGAAGCGTTTAAAGATCATCCGAAAGTAAAAGTCTTCACCAAACCGAATGGGGGTAAAGCTTCTGCACTTAACTATGGCATTGCCCAGTCACATGCAGACTTTGTAGTGTGCATAGATGCTGATACTAAATTATTGCCGGATGCAGTACGGTTACTGTTGTCAAACTTCGCCGATCCAAATGTAGGCGCAGTGGCAGGTACAGTAAAAGTGGGCAATGAAGTAAACGTATTGACCAGGTGGCAAAGTATAGAATATATTACCAGCCAAAACTTTGACAGGAAAGCATTTGCCTATCTGAATGCTATTACTGTAGTGCCTGGCGCTATAGGTGGTTTTAGAAAAGATGCACTCATACTTGCAGGCGGCTTCACTGTAGATACGCTTGCAGAAGATTGTGATCTTACCATTCGTATTTTACGCAGTGGATATACCGTAGCAAATGAAGCGCGCGCACTGGCATTAACAGAAGCGCCTGAAACTGTAAAGCAATTCCTGAAACAACGATTCCGCTGGAGCTTTGGCGTAATGCAAACATTCTGGAAAAACAGGGATGCACTGTTTAATCCCAAATACGGCTCATTGGGCTGGATCGCATTGCCGGATATGCTGCTCTTCAAATACTTTATTCCATTCTTTACACCTGTTGGCGATGTACTTATGCTCATTGGTCTTATAACGGGTAATGCAACAAAGATTGGTGGCTACTATCTCATCTTCCTGTTAATAGATGCGGCTATTGCACTCATCGCATTTATAATGGAGAAAGAAAAACCGTGGAAGATCTTCTGGGTAATACCACAACGTCTTATCTATCGCTGGCTAATGATCATTGTGCTATTCCGTTCATTCAGAAGAGCGATCAAAGGCGAGCTGCAACACTGGGGCGTATTGAAAAGAACAGGTAATGTGAAAGAAGTGGAAGCGTAAAGATTGCAAATTTGATATTTGAGATTTGAACTGGAATTTGGGAATTGATAAATGCTTTAATTGTTAGGATATACTAGTAGATAATGTGTTTAGTAATTCTGCGATTTCTGTGTTTTCCGCGAGCAATCCATTCGCGATTATCGATTGACGATTCACAACAAAAGCTTTGTAACTTTCACAACTGACAACTCACCACTCACCACAATGACACACCGCACCAAAGGCATTGTATTACGCACGATCAAGTATGGTGAAACAAGCATCATCACTTCTGTGTACACAGAGCTTTTTGGCATTCAGAGTTACATTGTAAAAGGTGTGCGGCAATCAGGAAAAAAAAATGCAGGCAAAGCTGGTTATTTTCAACCTTCTGCCATGCTGGAAATGGAAGTGTATCACAACGAGCTGAAAAATCTCCAGTTTATTAAAGAATACAATTGGGATTATTTATACCAGTCCGTCTTATTCGATGTGGTGAAAAATGCAGTTGCACAATACGTCATTGAGTTATTACAACATAGCCTGAAGCAGCCGGAAGCCAACCCGGAATTGTTCTATCTTGTACAGGATACATTAAAGCAACTGGACAGAGGAGACGGTGCGTTGGTCGCCAACCTGCCGCTATATTTTACATTGCACCTTGGGTCGGAATTGGGTTTCCAGTTACAAGGGGCCTATAGCCAACAAACACCTGTATTGGATTTAAAAGAAGGGAACTTTGCCAGCGAAATACCATTGCATCCCTATTACATTACTGGCGATCTTGCAGCAATAGCATCACGTATTAATTCTATTAACTTCTACAACGACCTTGAGACAATCCTGCTTAACAGGACTATACGCCAGCAATTACTACAATCTTTTCAGCAATACATTGCCCTGCACGTAAATGACTTCGGAGAACTAAAGAGTTTGGAAATACTGAGTGAAGTGTTATCGTAGCCACCAAGGCACAAAGACACAACGAAACACCAAGAAGGGTTAGGAATTGGCAATTTAAAAAGACTTCATGGTGATAAGTAAAAGCTATTTATACAAACAGTAAAAAAGGTTACAAGCGTCCATTTAACGGTAACTTGTAACCTTCACTATACTTTGTGTTACTTACTGCCTTAGTGTCTTGGTGGCTAGAGTTTGCTCACCGTAGTGCTCACCGTATTGCTAATTGTTATCGGTGATTTGCCACCCATAGCACCTATATCTCCTTTGATGGTTGACACTGCATTGTTCTGTTTAAGCAGACCTGTGCCAGTCTCATAAGTAGCAGATCCTGTAGTATTGCCGGCAATATTCACTTCCATTGGCATACCCTGTACATCTGTAGTGCCCGACTTAGTAGTCTTTGCTGTAAAGCTGATGTTTACCTCATCTGCACTAACTGATTTTACAGTGTAGGTAGTGATAACTTTTATCGTCTCATTGCTCCCTGTAGAATCTACCCATGAATCACCTGATTTCAACTTGCCGGTATTGGAGAGCGGCAACAGGTAAGGATAAGGCTGGCCTTGTGCCATTTGTTCAGCGAAATTTAGCTGATCTGCAAAATTATTACCTGCACTGTCTATCGCTTGTATAGAACTGATCTTACCCTGCTTGTCTACCTGTATTTCTTGTGCTTTATCCAGGCGTCCGCTTAAGACCTTACCAACTTCACCTTCGCGGTCTTCCTTTTTATCAGAATCGAAGTCTAATGTTTGCCCCATTGCACTGGAATGCATTTCCATACGGGTCAGCGTGCCAGATAAAACATACTTATCGTTTGTAATGTCTTTTACTTCTATGGTACTTGTATTCGTACTCTTGGAAATTGTTTCAATGTTCTGTCCAAGCATTTCCATGCCTACATTCATTGATGTAACCACTCTCGTCTGTAGCTTTTGTCCTTTTGTTAAAGAGATTGTTTGCGCTTGCACGCCCAGGCTCACAAAAATGGCTCCAGCCACACAAATTTGTTTCAGCATATAAAATTATTAAGATGATAAAGTTTTTAAATAAATATTGGTTTGATCAAAAAGCTTATGGATTCATAAGCTGCGTACTTCTCCGTTCTCCAGGCCTCCGCAGCGAACATTTATACCAGCCTTTTCACCTGTTTCAGATTTTCATCCATCAGCAGCACGCCCGGTTGCTTGCCTTTTTCAAAACTACCTAAGTGTTTGCTCATTTGCAACGCCTTTGCGCCGTTGTAAGTAGCCCACTGCAAAATTTCTTCCAATTCAATCTCCGGGAAATTTTTTCGGATAGTTTTAATTTCTTCCAAAATACTTAATCCATGATTGCTGGCAAGGCTGTCTGTGCCCAATGTAATGGTACATTCATGGTCACGCAACAGATACACAGGAGGTAGTTTTTTCTCAATATATAAGTTGGCATTTACACACAATGCCCAGTAAAGATCGTGGTTAAATAGCGCAGCTTCATCCAGCGCAAACTGTACATCCGGTAAGGTTGTAAATGTATTATGTACCAATAATATGGAAGAGGCTTTGTTGAGATAAGGTAAATAAACACGCAGGCTGTTTTGCCCATACGGTTTGTAGAATGAAATATCAATATTGAATGTATCGAAAAGCTTGCGAAACTTGCTGTCGCCCGTTATAAAGAAATCTTCCTCCTCCTTTGTTTCCTGGTTGTGTATCGTAATTACTTTTCCTTTAGAATGCTCATTTACCAACTGCATTAGTTGCAGCGAAGTGGAGTAAGGTGCGTGGGGTACTATAGCGCTTGACTCTTTGTCTGTAGCCTGGTTGTAAATTGTAAGTCCCTGTTCAAAACGCTTATCTGCAAACTGCGGAACAAAACCGCTTACTTCTATAAAATTGTAATAATGCAGTTTGCCTTTTTGTTTTTGAGCAAATGAATGCGCTGTGTTACAAATATCCCCCACAGCAACAATGCCGTTGTTGTACATAACTTGCTCTTGCGCTTCAATGGCCGCAAGTATGGTTTCCTCCGCAAAATTCCGCTGATGCATTACGCCCATTACAAAGTCCACCAAGCCGGTTCCTTCCGGTATTACATTCTTTAAGTGGCTTAGTTCCAGGTGGCAATGTGTATTAATAAAACCCGGGCTGATAATGCCATCCAGTAATTGCACATCATCTCCTGCATCTTCCGCTGGAACGATGCCCTCTACTACACCCTGGTCATTCGTAACCAATACTTGTGTTTCGTCCAGCATTTCCAATCCTGTAAATAACTGCTCTGATCTGAATTTTAACTTGCTCACCATCTTTTGCTTTGAACGCAATTTAATAGGGATTATGGTCAAATTGTTTGATTGTTACATTGTTTTTGGCAGCTTTAATAAATCCACCGTATTGAACAATTTAACCATTTAACCATTGAACAATTTATCCTCTCCCAATTCTTGATTATCTTTGCCGACATTTCCGCACGCTGATAATAACAAGTTGGCTAATAGCTTCGTTATCAGGGGTAACGGTAATAAAAGAATTTATATGTTAGAACAACTGGATGCGATAAAAGCCCGTTTTGAACAAGTAGGTATTGCGCTCACCAACCCGGAGATTATTAATAATCAAAAGGAGTTTGGGAAACTGAGTAAGGAATATCGTGACCTGGAAAAGCTGGTTAAACCCTATGAAGAGTACAGGAGAGTGATGGCAGATTACGATTTTAGCAAAGATGCCCTGAACGGCAACGATGAAGAAATGCGTGAACTGGCGAAAATGGAATTGCCTGAGCTGGAGGAAAAGAAAGACGCTTTAGAAAAACATCTTACCAAACTATTGATACCAAAAGATCCGCAGGACGATAAGAATGCGGTACTGGAGATCCGTGCAGGAACGGGTGGTGATGAAGCATCCCTCTTTGCCGGTGACCTGTTGAATATGTACTTGCGTTACTGCGCGAAGAAAGGCTGGAAAACGGCTGTGGTGAGCGAGAACGAAGGTACAGTAGGCGGCTACAAAGAGGTAATGGTAGAGGTTACAGGAGATGACGTATATGGTACATTGAAATTTGAAAGTGGGGTACACCGCGTACAGCGTGTACCGAATACAGAGACGCAGGGACGTGTACATACATCTGCTGCAACTGTAGCGGTTATGCCTGAAGCCGAAGAAGTTGACTTTGAACTGAACCCTGCTGATGTGAAAATGGAGACAGCACGAAGCGGCGGTGCAGGTGGACAGAACGTAAACAAAGTGGAAACAAAAGTAATGTTGACGCACTTACCTACAGGAACAGTAGTAGTGTGCCAGACAGAACGTAGCCAGTTGGGCAACCGTGAGAAAGCGATGACCATGTTGCGTACCAAACTATACGAAGAGCAGGTGCGCAAACAGGAAGAGGAAATATCCCGCCACAGAAAAACATTGGTAAGTACAGGTGACCGCAGTGCGAAGATCCGTACATATAACTGGCCACAGGGACGTGTTACCGATCATCGCATTGGTCTTACTTCATATAACCTGGACGCAGTAGTGAATGGTGATATTGATGAGTTTATTGAAGCGCTGCAGGTAGCGGAAAATGCCGAGAAGATCGTGAAGAATAACTAAGGTAAGTTTATATAGTATATAAGTAGATAGGGTATATAAAGTCTGATTTCAAACTTTATATACCCTATTTCTTTTGGAGGTTGTTCCCAACTTTGCTGTTCGACATGCGTTACGCTAACATACCAAACAGCAAACCATTATATACCCTATATACTTTACATACCATATAAACTTACTTCGCCCCTGCAACTATCTCACCCAGCTCCTTATCTATCTGCCCGTATTTTCCATACTCTATTATACGGCCTATTTCCTTGCCATCTTTCATTACAATAAACGTAGGCACGTTGGTAATATGGAAGGCCGTATGCAGGTTGTCCAATGTTGTTTTTGCCCGGTCTACACCTATCAGCGTAATGTTCTTTTCATTGTAGCCAGACTTATCAACCAGCCTGTAAAATACCGGGAGTAAATTTTGTGTATCATGGCACCAGGTGCCACCAAAGATCACTACCTGGAAATCATTCGCATGTTTGGTAAAGGCTTCTACCGCTGCTGCGTCTGCCTGTCCATATTGCATATTCTGTTTAAACCATTTGAATGACGTGTCCGATTCTATATCCTTACGTGTCAGCAAGCCTTTCAGTATTTTGGCTTCACTGTCCTTCGTCGCTTCATAAGGATGCCCGGTGTTAGATATTATTTGCCGTTGAACGGTACAGGAGAGTGCCGTAAAAACAGGAAGACAAAGAAGTATGTATTTTTTCATCGTAGTAAAAGAAAATGGCTGCGTATGTGCAGCCATAATAAGATTAAACAATTTTTATAAGTTCGCTTTTAGTTCCAGCAAAAAGCTACGGAACCGCGTGAGTGATTGTACCAGTTGTGCATTCAGGTCTACCTTACGTTTGTTCGATTTCAGATATTCCTTTGCACCCTCTATCGTGAACTTGCGCTGGCGAAGCAGGTAATAGATCGTTTGCAGGCTCTTTACATCTTCCGGTCTGAATAGGCGATCCCCTTTACGGTTCTTACGCGGTTTTAGTATGTCAAATTCATTTTCCCAGTAGCGCAACAGAGACGTATTTACATTAAACCATGTTGCCACTGTACTGATCGGGTAATATTGTTTCAGGAACAAGGCATCATCGTCCGGCACATTTACAAGGTCCACTTCCGCATCTATTTCTTTGAAAGACTTCCGGCCTCTTTTTTTGCTTGGCGCAGGTGGTGGGGTCTTACGTGCGGCAGGCTTAGGCGTAACGGGCGCCAATATTTTATTCTCCTCCGGCTTGATTACTGTGGTCGTTTTCTTTGGCGCAATCACGGGCTCCTCAGTTTTTTCTGGCGCAGCCTCCTGTATTGCTTTTGTCACAGGTTCTTCCGTATGCGCTGCCGCTGTTACCATCGCAGGCTCTTTTTCCTGTAAGGGTGCTGTTATTTCTTCTAATGCAGGTTCTTCCATCTCCGGCTCACTTATAGCAACCGGCTCTTCTATAACCTCCTCCTCGATAACTTCTGTGGTTGTCTCCTCCGTTTCAGCTACTACTATATTTTCTTCTGTGTCTGCTTGTGCAACTACTTCCGGTACAGCTTCTATTTCCGTTTCTACAGGAAGCGGTGTTGTAATAACTTCCGGAAGGGTATCTACTACCGGCTCTTCGATTGCGGATATAGCAGCGTCTGCCGTTTCTGAAGGCGTTGCAACAGGCGCTTGTTTTACAGCCTTTACTTTTATCTTAACCTTGATATTGTTGTCAGAAAAAACGACGTTGTCTTGCGGTGCTGCTGCAGGTACTGGTTGAGGTTCTTCAGCGGCAACGGCATCCAGGATAGAAGTTTGTACAAATCCTGCAACAAATGGCTCTTCCTCCTGAGCTTTGGGTTCCTCTGCTTTTACTTTTTCCTCTGCCTTTTCCGTTTTTGTTGCAGTGCTGACAGGTGCCTCTTCCACCTGCTCTTTTACCGCAGGTGCAGATTTCTCTTCTGTGAAGCCAAACAGATCTAATTGTCGCATAATGTAAAAATAGGAATGATTTACACTGATTACTACTTTTTCATATCGGTCGTGGATAATATGTAAGTATCTTATGAACGATGTATGTTTGTAAAAATTATGCCAATGCCACAGTCTTTAACTATTTGCGTGTGCGGAGCAGGAACAATGGGAAGCGGTATAGCGCAGGTAGCAGCGCAGAATGGCTTCAAAACGATACAGTTCGATGTGAATGCAGATATGCTGGCAGTGAGCAAAAAAAATATTGCAGCAAACCTTGAAAAGCTTGTGCAGAAAGGGAAAATGACGCCTGAGCAAGCGGCAAACACAACAAGCAATCTTTCTTTTACCAGTAACCTGGGCGATTGTATAGCAGATGTGGTAATAGAAGCAATAGTGGAAAAGCTGGAGATAAAAACAACCTTATTTCAACAGTTGGCCGCTTTAAACAACCCAACTACAATACTGGCTACAAATACATCATCCATTGCAGTTAGCAGTATCGCTGCGACAATACCTAACCCAAGTCGGGTAGCAGGAATGCACTTCTTCAATCCTGCTCCGTTAATGCAACTGGTAGAAGTGATCCGGGCAGAACAAAGTAGTGACGAAACTGTTGCAATGTTGGTGAAGCTCGCAAAGGATTTTAAGAAAGTGTCTGTTGTGTGTAAAGACGCACCCGGGTTTATTGTAAATCGCGTAGCGAGACATTATTATCTCGAAGCATTAAAACTGGTAGACGAGGGAAAAGCTACTGTAGAAACGGTTGATGCGCTAATGGAAAATGCCGGTTTTAAAATGGGGCCTTTCCGGCTGATGGATCTGATAGGAATGGATATCAACTATTCTGTAAGTAATATTGTTTGGGAAGCGTTGGGTAAACCGGTAAGGCTAACCCCATCGCCATTGCAAAAGCACAAAGTAGATGTGGGCGAACTGGGAAAGAAGACGGGGAAGGGATTTTATGAATACTAAGTAATGGTTATAAAGTATATAAGGTATATAGCGTTTATACAGTAGTTGCCTTATATGCTTTATATACCTTATATACTTTACAAACTTTATATACTCTAACACATGGTATTAGTAACAGGCGCTTCGGGATTATTGGGATCAGCATTGATAAAAAAACTGGTAGAGCAGGGAGAACAGGTGCGCGCTATTTATCGTGCAGGTGTTCCTGCAATTGAGCAGGGCGATAAAGTGGAATGGGTAAAGGGAGATATACAAGATATATTATCCCTGGAAGATGCGTTAGAAGGTATTGAAGCCGTATATCATTGTGCGGGCATGGTATCATTTAATCCAAAAAATAAACAACAGCTTCATAAAATAAATGTAGAAGGCACCGCTAATGTTGTAAATGCGTGTCTTGAAAAAGGTGTATCGAAATTGCTATACGTAAGCTCCGTTGCTGCGTTGGGTAGGATAAGAGAAGATGAGCCGATCAATGAAACGATGCAGTGGACAGAAGAAACCAGTAATAGCGAATATGGCAAAAGCAAATTCCTGGGTGAGATGGAAGTGTGGCGTGGTATAGGGGAAGGATTGAAAGCTGTTATAGTAAACCCGGTGATTATATTAGGCGAAAGTGATTGGAAGAAAGGCTCAACAGAAATATTCAAAACCATCTATGATGAATTTCCGTGGTATACAGATGGCATCAGTGGGTTTGTAGATGTGCAGGATGTAGTATGGGCAATGAGTAGCCTGATGCGCAGCGATGTTGTATCGCAGCGTTTTATAATTAGTGGAGTAAACATATCCTATCATTCCTTATTCAACAAAATAGCCGCTGCTTTTGGTAAAAAAGCACCACATAAAAAAGTAACACCGTTTATTGCTGCCGTGGTCTGGCGTATGGAAGCAATAAAAGGAATGTTTACCGGCAAAGCGCCAATGCTTACAAAAGAAACTGCGCGTACCGCGCAGGCAAAGGTGAACTTTGACAATAGCAAGCTGCTAAAATACTTGCCGGAATTTAACTACACACCAATTGATGATACAGTAAAAAGGGTCTGTGAACAGTTAAAGAAAAAGTATATATTTGAGTAAACACAACCCTCTACGAAATACCTGGTCACGATATTGCTGGCATGCAGCCTATATGCACCGCACCTTGCGCGTTACATTGCGTATGCGCATTGCCGGCTATCACTTCCCACGCATGATGATGTAAAGAAAAATGGCACAATTGATTGTGGTTGTGATAATCTTAACCCCGTAGCTCCTGTACCCGCCGCCCCTGTTGATGATAAACAAAAAGAAATATCACGCAACGGCGACTGGAAATATCTTGAAACGGATCAATTAACTATTGGCCATACTACGCTTGCAAATAATATCGAATACCACGCATTTAATAATCCTCTTATAAAAGATGAGTGGCGTAAGGATATTTTCCATCCTCCATCTGTTGCTTAACACATATCATTTCATCTGTTTAAACGCTATGCAAACAATAGCAGGATAGTGCACGTCCTGCAAAATTGATTGTTCCTATTAGCTTATACACTTGTTCGGGCGTTTTCCATCACGAAGAACACGGGAGATGCATGCAGGCTGCGAGGTTATTCTTTGTGCTTGCACACCCGTTGTGTGCTTTGTGGTTAAAGTATTCTATTTACTCATTTTCAATCTTATTACAATGAAAGCGATATTCATTACTATATCTTTTTGCCTTATTCTTTTCACTTCATGCCATCGCGGAGCTGTTCCGGCCAGCACGCCAGTTGTAAATACAGAAACAAAAACAGCAACAGGGCAACCGATGCTACTTGGTCATTGCAGCGTTGCAGAGCTGAATAGGGAACCATACAGTAAATGGTACAGCGCCTCTTTTAGTAATTATAAAACGGATAGCAATACCATAGCCCAATTAGGTTCAGCACTAAAAGGAAAAACGATTGAAGTATTCCTGGGAACCTGGTGTGGGGATAGCCAACGGGAAGTGCCAAGACTTGTGAAAATATTACAGCAGGCGCACTTTGATACCGCTAACCTGAAACTCATCTTTGTGGACAATACCCCGGGTAAATACAAACAAAGTCCACAGCATGAAGAGCAAGGGCTTTTTATATTCCGCGTACCAACCATTGTTATATATGGTAAATCTGAAATGGGCAGAATAGTTGAAAGCCCGGTTGTATCACTCGAAAAAGACCTGCTGACTATTCTGCAAAAACAACCGTACACACCTAATTATAAAGCGGGTAACTATTGGCACAAAGAAGTGGCCCGGAAAAGTAAACCAATGTCTGATGCAGAATTGCAGTCCCTGGCTGTAACTATGAAGCCGATGACAAGGGCAATGGGAGAAATTAATTCACTCGGCTACCTGGTATTGTATCAAAAAGATTATACGCAGGCGCTGAACATCTTTAAGTTAAATACATTTATGTATCCTGATAATGCAGGTACGTATGATAGCCTTGCGGAAGGATACGCCGTATCGGGCGATAAAGAAAAAGCAAAGTATTATTATCAGAAAGTGCTGGCAATGAAACCGGGAGATGAGAATGCGACGAAGCAGTTAGGACTATTGAATAAATAATTTAAATGGTGAGTTGTGAGTAATCAGTTGTGAGTATCTGATCAAGTGTCAAAAAGTTAAACATTTCACGTTTGCCGATTGACGATTCACGAAACTCACAACTCACCATTCACAACTCACTTTTTCATCACCTTCTCCCACAATTCAGGAATACGTTTTATCCAAACAAATTCTCTTTTCTTCACAGATGCATCTTCTGCAGGATAGCCAAAATATGTTTTATTACCTGCCAGTGAAGAAGGAACGCCGCTTTGTGCCAGCACAACAGCATTGGCCCCGATCGTTAACGTCTTGCTTACACCAACCTGTCCCCATAGCACTACACCATCTTCTATAATAGTAGCGCCTGCTATGCCCACCTGTGCAGCAAACAGGCAATTCTTACCCACATTTGTATCGTGCCCTATGTGCACCATATTATCCATCTTTGTACCCTTTCCTATGCGGGTAGATGCTGTTACGCCACGGTCAATTGTACAGCCAGCACCTATTTCCACATCATCTTCTATTACCACATTGCCACAGCTTTGCATACGCTTATACCACACCTCACGGTCCTTCTTTGTATTGTAGTAAAATGCATCGCTGCCGATGATTGTTCCGGCTTGTATTACCACGTTATCGCCTATCTCTGTATAATCCATCAGGCTTACGTTTGGATGTATGATACAGTTCTTGCCAATGCGTACATCCTGGCCAATAAATACATTCGGCATTATAACAGTACCCTCACCTATCTGTGCCGTTTTGCTTATAGCTTCTGTAGCCGGAACAAATGGCCTGAAGTGATTTACGATCTTCAGGTATGCTTCGAATGGTTGTGCTGTTACAAGTAATGTTTTTCCTTCCGGTACAGTTACCTCACGCGTGTTGATGATAATGTGTGTTGCGGCACTTTCAAGACAAGCTGTATAATACTTAGGATGATCTACAAACGCAAGATCTCCTGCTTCAACTTTATGTAATTCATTAATGCCTTCTGCTAATGCCTGATCGTTACCAACTACTTCTGCACCTATTAATTCTGCAATCCATTTGACAGTAACGGGAGCTGGAAATTTCATATAAACAATGTTTTTTGCGCACCAAAGGTAGTGAGAAGGGCGCCTGCCTTCAGAAATTTTTATAAGCCTGCATTTATGAGAAAACAAGGTGCAGAAAACTAATTGTATGTTATGTGATTTATCACATGAATGAAAAATGATGTTAAGCTGAAAGATGTATGAATAAAGGCTTACAGCAGATGCGTAAAACAATAGCTTATATGCGTGAAAGGATAAAAATGGCTGAAACGCACGTCCCGTTTGCAACCTTAAAGACGGCTTAATTCACACTATTAAAAAAAATGTGAATAAAATTTATGTAAAAATTTTTTGTGTTAGAAAAAAGTATTTTTAATATTGTGATGGGAATTGATATTCCCAGTACTTACTAACCCATCTATATAACAAAGTCCCGCTTCTGCGGGATTTTTTATTTGCACTCATCTTTGATGTTTTTTTACAGATAGGATAGCTGTTGAAGAAACTGAAGTAAACATATAACGCGTATGCGATCTCTTTATTATTTCATCATTTATAAACCTTTCCAGGTGCTGTCACATTTTACATCAGAAGGTGACAAGCAAACGTTGAAAGATATTTTTGACGTTCCGAAAGATGTATATCCTGTAGGCAGGTTAGATTATGATAGCGAAGGATTGCTCATCTTAACAAACGACGTTAAACTAAATCATCGTTTATTAAATCCAAAGTTTGCACACGAACGTGAATACTGGGTACAGGTAGATGGTGCAGTAACTTCTGACGCTATCAAGCAACTTCAGGATGGAGTGACCATAACAATCGACAATAAACCATTTGCAACCCAACCGGCAAAAGCCAAATTATTGGAAGAACCCGTTGTTCCATCGCGCGTACCCCCCATCCGCATAAGAAAAGAAATACCGGCACCGTGGATCAGTCTTGTTTTGACGGAAGGTAAAAACAGGCAAGTGAGGCGCATGACAGCCAAAGTAGGATTCCCTACCTTACGCCTGATCCGTTACCGGATTGAAAACATAGAACTGGGAAATATGCAACCCGGCGACATCATTAGCCTGCCGGCAAAGACCATCTATAAAAAGTTGTTTAATGAGTAACTATTACCTGGTTGTAAAAGAGGGGCACACTATTAGTACTGATCCGGCAAAGCTGGATCTGAAGATGATACATCAATATCTTTCGGAAGAATCGTACTGGGCTAAAAATATTCCATTGGAAGTAGTGGAACGTGGGATTGCAAACTCAATCGCTTTCGGCATGTATGAAGGAAATAAGCAAATTGGTTTTGCCCGTGTGATTACAGATAAAGCCACCTTCGCTTACCTCGCAGATGTATTTATATTGGCAGCATATAGAGGTAAAGGATTATCTAAATGGCTAATGCAAGTGATACATGCGCACCCGGAGTTACAAAGCCTCCGCAGGTGGATGCTGGTAACACGCGACGCACATGGACTGTATGAACAAAATGGCTGGACAGCTATACCTGAAGAACTGGTGTCGCGCATAATGCAGAAGCATAACCCGGATATATATAAGCAATAGAAGATTGCTGTTTGTTCGAAACCTGGCAGGTCTCAAAGGCCTGCCAGGTTTTTTCTTTGTAAGAACAAAGCAAACAAAAAAGCTGTTCCATTTTGGAACAGCTTTTTCTTTCATACTTAGTACCTCGTACTTATCTAAACTTTCATTTTACTTTTCAGATCAGCCGGTAAAGCATTCTTATGTACCATTAACCCGGTTGTTTTATACAACACAAAGTTCTTAGTTACATATAAGTATCCTTTATAGTCATTGCTTTCACCCCATGAGTTTTTAATAATATAGTAGTCCTTGCCATTCTGGTCTTTTGCTGTACCCACTATCTGCATACCATGATCGTCTGTTGTGCTATAGTTGTCAAAAGCTTCCTGGCGCATTTCTGCTGTAATTGTTCTTTCTGGCTTAGGTCCGTTGAACAATTCTTTCTTTTCAGCCTCAGTCATGTCTTCGTATTCTTTTTCAGGAACGTAAGCCACACCATTTTTCCAGCTAAAATATTTTTCACTTACATCAGTAGCCCAACCAACAGAGTAACCATTTTTCAATGCATTGTCAATTACAGAGATCATATCATTCATCTGTATATTGTATGCACGCTCAAATGCCCAGTTATCAGGAATAGGTAAAAATACTTTTTCATAATAAGGTGCATCCGTCAGCGAAGTCATTTCTACATAATCGGCAGCATTTAATCCTACTACCTCTTTAGCAAAAGTCTGCGGCGTATAAGTTTTGCCGTTGTATTGGAACTGGTCAGGTACTTTGCCAAGGTAGGCGTCCAGCGCTGCAGTAAATGCAGGCAGCCAGTTTGGCGTTAGTTTGCCGTTCGCGTTTTTCACTACACCATCCAGCATATTTTTCAGTACATCCTGCATCTCACCAAACTTGTTGATCTTAGTGCCGTAGTTCAAACCTGTATATACTGACTGAGGTACTGCACCGTATTTAGCATACATGTTTATTACATCATGCAGCTCACCACCGTCGCCCCAGCTTACAGCACCGTGCATACGCACATACTGTTTTGCTTTCTCTATATAAGAGCAACGTGCCGTATAAATTTCAGATAAGTCCACCGGCTGTTTACCCATGCGGATCATTTCAGACTCCAGGAATGAGTTGCCGGAATAGCTCCAGCAAGTACCGCTGCTTCCCTGGTTTTTGATAGAAGTGCGTTCAATGTTGATAATCGTCTTGAACGTGAATTTTTCTTTTGCTTGTTCGCTTTTGTTTGTATTAAGCGAGTTTACAAGATTGTCTTGTGAGAATGCCGGAATGGCAAAGGGGGCGAAGGCTGCAATCAGCCACATCTTTTTCATCATATATGCACTCGTTTAAAAAATTTGAAGGTGCTAAGGTAAGGGGAAACGTTAGAGTTGTGTGCCGGGTACATTTTAAATGCTCCTAAACAGAATTTAAATTAACATTTCAGCGGGAGGCGGAAAAGACGAGAGACTGCATGCCGCGGCACAGACCTATAAGGTTTCTAAAAACCTTATAGGTCTTATCATTCTTGTTTCAATAATGCAGGTGGCGAAAATGCCGTATTACTATATAATATAGATACTATCTGTCCCTGCCCGGCAAGGCAGCCGGAACGGCTATTTGGCATTGGGTGAGGACGTCAAACGCTGTTCTGGCGGGCATTTTGCATACCTTTGATAAAATTGGTGCAAAATTTTTATTGTAAATCAATTGATTACAAAAACGAGTCTCAAAATAATTTCTTCAATTTTTGGTTTAACGAATGCATATTCGCAACTTTGCGCTCCGAATTTTCGGGTACTTGCCGGTGGGTTAGCGCCGGATTTCACTAAAAAAAGATATTAAAATGAGCAAACTTCATTTCACAACCAAGCATGCGAATGCGGCTACCGTTCAACGCAATTGGTACGTTGTAGACGGTACTAATCAAACCGTTGGTCGTGTGTGTGCAAAGATCGCTGCTGTTCTTCGTGGTAAGAACAAAGCGTATTATACGCCTCACGTAGACTGTGGTGATTATGTTATTGTAACAAATGCTGACAAAGTAGTTTTTACAGGTAACAAATTCGAAGACAAAACTTACATCAACTACTCTGGTTACCCTGGTGGTAAAAAAGAGGAAGCTGCAAAAGACCTGATCAAGCGTCGTCCTGAAGTGATCGTAGAGCGTGCTGTAAAAGGTATGTTACCTAAGAATCGCCTGGGCCGCAAACTGGTTAAAAAATTGTTTGTGTATGCTGGTGACCAGCATCCGCACACTGCACAGCAGCCTAAAGAGTTGAAATTTTAATTTAAAACATTCTCCCTTTAGTGCTTGCATAAGCCAGAGGGTCAATCAAGTATAACATGGAAAAGCAAAAAAATGCAGTAGGTCGTCGTAAAGAAGCCGTTACCCGTATTTTTATTAGCAAGGGTGATGGTAAGATTACCGTTAACGACAAAAACTACAAAGAATATTTTCCGCTAGTTTACCTGCAAAACCAGGTAGAAGCTCCTCTAAAAACAATCGAATCTCTTGATAAATTCGATGTTGTTATAAATGCAGCAGGTGGTGGTCTGAAAGGCCAGGCTGAAGCAGCAAAACTGGGTATTGCCCGTGCATTGCTGGAAGTGAATCCTGAATACCGTCCTGTGCTGAAAGCTGCTGGTTACCTGAAACGTGACCCACGTGGCGTTGAACGTAAGAAATTCGGTCACAAGAAAGCTCGTCGCAGCTTCCAGTTCAGCAAACGTTAATACTTTATTATTTGAGATTTGGAATTTGAAATTTGAAAGAATTTCTTTCCAAATCTTCAGATTCAGAAATCTCAAATTTCAAATTAAAACATTCAAATCATTACGATGGAAAATAACACTTCATTACAACAGCAACTACTGGAGGCCGGCGTACACTTTGGCCACCTGAAAAAGAAGTGGAATCCTAAGATGTTACCTTACATCTTCGCTGAGAAGAAAGGTATTCACATCATAGATCTCAACAAAACTGTTGATCACCTGCAGGAGACTGCAGCAGCTTTGAAGCAAATTGCTAAAAGCGGTAAAAAGATCATGTTTGTTGCAACAAAAAAACAAGCTAAAGAAATAGTTAGCGAATGCGCTAAAAAAGTAAACATGCCTTATGCAACTGAACGTTGGTTGGGTGGTATGTTGACTAACTTCAACACTGTTCGTAAGAGCGTGAAGAAAATGCAGAGCATTGAAAAATTATTGACTGAAGGCGGCGGTGGCGAAAGCTTAACTAAGAAAGAGCGTTTGACACTGAGCCGTGACCGCGATAAAATGGAAAAAGTACTGGGTGGTATCGCTCAGTTGGGCCGCCTGCCGGCTGCTTTGTTCCTGGTTGATATCGGGCATGAGCACATCGCTTTAGCTGAAGCTAAACGTTTAGGCATCACTACATTTGGTATGGTAGATACTAACTGTGATCCTAATAAAGTAGACTTCTCTATCCCAGCGAATGACGACGCTACAAAATCTATCGCTATCATCACTAACTACATCACTGCAGCTATCGCTGAAGGTCTGGCTGAACGTCAGGCTGCTAAAGACGATGACGTAGAAGAAGTAGATAATGAAAATGAAAAGAAAGCTGCACGTATCCAGGCTGAAGCAGAAGCAGAAGCTGCACGTGGCGGTAAAGTTCATGGTGGCAACCAACCTAAACGCCGTGTACCAGGTGGCGCTAGCCGCAGACCTGCACCAGGCGGTGGTGGTGGCCAGGGTGGCAGAAGATAGTTTAAGATAATAATTGCTGAATTGTTATATGGTTAAATTGTCGGGCTACCGGCAATAGAACAATTTATCAATTCAGCAATTTTACTTTAATATCATATAACGGAAATACAGGAGTAACTGTTCTGTCTTTCCTTTGCAGATTGAATCGTACTGGTTCATCAATACAAATTCCAAATCTCAAATTTCAAATTATTATGGCTCAGATTACAGCCGCAGAAATTAATAAATTGCGTCAGACCACAGGTGCTGGTATGATGGATTGTCGTAAAGCATTGACTGAAACAAATGGTGATTTTGAAGCTGCTATTGACTGGTTACGTAAACAAGGCCAGAAAGTAGCTGCTAAACGTAGCGACCGTGAAGCGAAAGAAGGTGTGGTATTGGCAAAAACTACTGCTGACAACAAAGCAGGTATAGTAGTTTGCATTAGCTGCGAAACTGACTTCGTATCTAAAAATGCTGACTTCGTTGCATTTGCTCAAAGCATTGCAGACGCAGCTATCGAGAATAATGTAAAATCTGCTGAAGAGCTGAATGAAGTAACGATCAATGGCGCTAAAGTTGCTGACCTGATCAACGACAAATTAGCTGCTATCGGTGAAAAAATCGGTGTTAGCCGTTTCGAAAGAGTAGAAGCTCCTTTCGTAGCATCTTACATTCACGGTGCAAACCGTATGGGTGTATTAGTTGGTTTCAACAAAGAAGCTGGCGAAGCTGGTAAAGACGTTGCAATGCAGATTGCAGCAATGAACCCACTGGCTGTAGATGCTGATAGCATCTCTGCTGAAACTATCGAACGTGAAAGAGCGATCGTAGTAGACACAATGAAGGCTGATCCTAAAATGGCTGGTAAAACAGACGACATGATCGCTAAAATTGCTGAAGGTAAATTGAACTCATTCTTCAAAGAACAAACTTTGATGGCACAGCCTTTCGTTAAAGATGGCGGTGTGAGTGTAGAAGCTTACCTGAAATCTGTAGACAAAGACCTGAAAGTAATCGAATTCAAACGTATTGCTTTAGGTTAATTATATTATGCATAGCATAAGTGAAAAAGGGCCGCAAGGCCCTTTTTCTATGTATGATGGTAGATGTACGATGTAAATAATAAGTACGAAATACAAAGTACTAAGTACAAACTGTAAAACAGTAAATGCCATTCACGATTTTCGATTGACGATTCACGCTTCTTCTTTTGCAAACGTCAGGTGTTGTATCAATCCTTCCGGCAATTCGGGCAATCTTCTTCGCTCAATGAGGAAACTGGTTAGCTGGGCTATTTCTTTAAAGATGTAATGTTTGTCGAGTGCTGCTTTTAAATAATCTTTTCCGGAACTTCCACCTGTGCCAATACGTGTACCGATAATGCGATGCACCATGTTCATATGCCTGTATCGCCACGTACTCAACTGCTCATCTATTTCCAGTAAGACATTCAATAATTCAAATGGTAAGTGCAAAATAGGATAGCCTCTGTATAGCATAATGAATAAAGCAGCACGGCTTGCTTTGGCTGATAATTGTCCATCTTGTTTGCCTTCAATAAAAATGCGGTTAAACGCTTCCAGATTTCCCTTTTCTGCTTCCGCAAGTCCGCTTGCATATAGTTGCTTGTACGTGGCCCAATAAGGGTGGATACCATTTTCTGTATGCCCACCTTTAAATGCCTGCCATGCTTTCTCATTTTCAAAAAAAGGAAAACGCTCCAGCCACTCATTTACTAATGATAAAAGAGAACGACCATGTTCGGCGTCTTTAATAATGTGTACTTCGGCCTGTTTTAATTGAGAGGTATAATATTCCTGGCCATGCCTGTCTTCAAAGCGTAGCCCTAGTTTGGCTTCCAGTGTTTTAAACTGCCAGCTTTGAAAGCCGGATGCCGGGCGCAGCAGGTCACGGAAATCAAGAAAGTCCATAGGCGTCATCGTTTCCATTACATCTATCTGGTGTACCAGCAGCTTCAGTATAGTTACTGCACGGTTCAGCCTGTGTACAACCGTTTGCAGCTCCGGCGTGTTATCATTAATAGCGGGTTGCTGCATGGTTGTATTCACTGCATTTACCTCGAAGAGAATCTGCTTAAACCAAAGTTCATACGCCTGGTGAATGATGATAAACAGCATCTCATCGTGCGCAGGACTGTTGCCGGGTTCAAAACTTACCGGGTGCTGACTGTTCAATAAAGTATCTACCTGCAGGTAATCTCCGTAATAGACAGGCTTTCTTTCCATATGACTCGTTATTAAGTGTGAGAATAAGTTAATTTGAAAATTTGAAAATAGAGGTGAATATTTAAAGGATTCTTGCAGTTTTCCCCATTTTCTGGTTTGTATATTTTCAAATTTTCAAATTCGCAGAAAAATGAGGTTATTTGCAACCGGAAATCTACTTTAATCTTTCAATCACACTCCATGCTTCCTAAGTACAAACGTATTCTTTTAAAACTCTCAGGAGAGGCGCTCATAGGCCAGTCAGGTAACGGTTTTGACCCATTTGACGCGAGCATTATAGAGCAATATGCAAATGACATTAAACTGGTAACAGACCTGGGGGTACAGGTAGCGATCGTGATAGGCGGTGGTAATATTTACCGTGGTATGAACGAAAACGAAAGTGGTATAGAAAGAGCGCATGGCGACTACATGGGCATGCTGGCAACTATGATCAATGGTATGGCTATGCAGGCTATGCTGGAAAAAATAGGCGTTTATACGCGTTTGCAGAGCGCCATTAAAATGGAGCAGATAGCAGAACCATATATACGCCGTAAAGCTATAAGACACCTGGAAAAAGGCCGTGTAGTAATATTCGGTGCTGGTACAGGTAACCCATACTTTACAACAGATACAGCAGGTTCCCTGCGTGCGATAGAAATAAAAGCAGATGTGATCCTGAAAGGAACGCGTGTAGATGGTATTTACACAGCAGATCCTGAAAAAGATCCGACTGCTACGCGTTACGAAAAAATCACTTTCCAGGAGTGTATCAGCAACAACCTGAAAGTAATGGACATGACAGCGTTCACACTGTGCATGGAAAATAAATTACCGATCATCGTGTTTGACATGAACAAACCTGGCAACCTGTTACAGGTAGTGGAAGGTATGAATGTGGGCACGCTGGTAAGCTAAATAAGTACTAATTACAAAATACAAGGGATGTACGATGTTAAATGTATGATGTAATTGGGGTGGACTTCACGATTATCGATTCACGAATAATATTCAAATAAAAGCTGCTTTTTGGCAGCTTTTATTGTTTAGAGAGAGAATAACTTTGCTGTGTACTTTAAAATCATTTTCTATGTCGATAAATGCCTCAATAGCCGCTATAAGAACGGATTATAAACAGAAGACATTAAACGAAGCCGATGTAGCCAATGAACCCATAACGCAGTTCGCTACCTGGTGGAAGGAAGCCCTTGCAAGCGAGATTGATGAAGTAAATGCGATGACACTGGCTACTGCATCTAAAGAAGGCATACCTGCTGCGCGCATTGTTTTATTGAAAAGTTATGATGATAAAGGCTTCGTATTCTTTACCAATTACAATAGCCATAAAGGAAAAGAAATAGCAGAAAACCCGCACGCTGTACTTGTGTTTTTCTGGAAAGAGCTGGAAAGGCAGGTGCGCATAACCGGTACAGTAGCAAAAGTAAGTGCAGCAGACAGCGATGAATATTTTTACTCGCGACCTCCGGGCAGCCGCGTTGGCGCATGGTCTTCACCACAAAGTGAGGTGATTGCCGGACGTGAAGTATTGGATGCAAATATTGACAAATACACAAAAGAGTTTGAAACTGATATACCAAGGCCGGAACACTGGGGTGGATATGTAATACAGCCTGTGGAAGTGGAGTTTTGGCAGGGAAGAAGTAACCGCCTGCATGACAGGATCTTGTACACCAAACAAAGTGATAATAGCTGGAAGATAGAGCGATTAGCACCGTAAAAGAGGAACTGAGTTTCAGCGTTTCAAAGTTTCAGTGTTTCATTATGAAACATTGAAACTTTGAAACTATTGAAACAATCAAATTTTCAGTTTTGATATCCTTACGCTTTCTTTTCAGCTGCTTTCTTAGCTGGTCTAGCGGGGCGGCTTTTGCCGTAAGAACCTTTAAAGATTTTACCTTTTTTGGTTTTTTTATCACCTCTGCCCATAATGTTGCTTTTTAAACGTTTAAAAAAATCGTTACAGGCTGCAAAAATGCGAAAATTCCTTCAACTATTGCCAATAAAAAAGCAGAAGATTTTTCTTCTGCTTTTTTATTCGGTTGCTTAGAATCCTTAGATCTTAGCAGATAATTCTTTACCAGCTTTGAAGCGGGCAACTTTTTTAGCTTTGATTTTGATTGCTTCACCAGTCTGAGGGTTACGGCCTGTACGAGCAGCACGCTTAGAAACTGAGAATGTACCAAAACCTACTAAGGTAACTTTACCGCCGCCTTTCAAAGTTTTAGTTACTGCTTCGATGAAAGAGTCAAGAGCAGCGTTTGCTTGTGTCTTTGTGATTTCTGCATCTTCGGCAAGTTTTGCCACCAATTCAGCTTTGTTCATAGTGTTATCTTTTAGCTTGTTATTTATTAAAGTGCGACAAATTTATTCGCTTTTCCATAGCAACAAAATATTTTTTATACAACTTTCGCAATTTGATAACATGCTGTATGTCACTGTACATAGGCATTTCAGCACATTGTGTAAAATAAATGTCTTCACATCTTACTGCTGCAATCGCGTGAAACATAGATGTACAAAGGGTTTCAGGCGTGTCACGCTGAAACCCTTTGTTGCTGTATATTTGAAAGAATATACAATAGTTTGCTGATCTGCAAAATGAATCTATTTAAATTTCCACACTCAATTCACAATGTCCATAAGAGAGTGAAAAGAGATAATTCTGTCTCCCCAAAGGTCAAGTGCAGATTGTCTTAATGCGGCTGCATATAGTTCATTATAGCGATTATATTGTGCTTTGCTTTCCGTATAATACTGTATTGCATACGTTGGTCCCTCTGTTTCGTCTATCTCCAGTATGCGAACGAATTGATGTTTTACGAAGCACCCGGTACCCAATACCAATGGAATATGCTCATTCAGCATCCATTCTCTCCACAGATCATGTATCTGCCAATCAATTTTTGTAGTGACGTTATAAATAAGCATAAATATGTACGATGTTTTAAACGTGAGTCGTGAAACGGCAAACGTGAATTCACGATTATCGATTGACGATTCACGATATTATTTCAGTTCCAAATAAATTGGACAATGGTCGCTGTGCTTTACGTCAGGATAAATTTCTGCGTCAACGATCTTGTCTCTCAGGCTGCCTGTAACGGTGATGTAATCTATACGCCAGCCTTTGTTATTCAGGCGTACACTTGGGAAACGCTGGCTCCACCAGCTATAGCGATGCGCTTCTGTAGGGCGTATGTGACGGAATGTATCCACATAACCACTCTCCAAAAACTTTGTCAGCCAATCGCGTTCCTCTGGTAAAAAGCCGGAAGATTTTTTATTTCCCTTCGGATCATGAATGTCTATTTCCTGGTGTGCAATGTTATAATCACCACAGATCACCAGCTTAGGTCTTGTTTTTTGTAATGCAGAGAGATACTCGGCAAATTCATTCAGCCATTGATATTTGTACGTCTGCCGCTCATCGCCGCTTGTTCCCGAAGGGAAGTATGCATTGATCAGTGTTACATCGCCAAAGTCGAGCCTGATTACCCGGCCTTCCGCGTCGCTTTGCATAATACCGTTGCCATAAAACACATTGTCCGGTTTTATCTTTGTAAATACAGCTACACCGCTGTACCCCTTTTTCACCGCCGAAAACCAATATGTTTCAAACCCCAGTTTTTCTATAGACGCGTAGTCTACATTATCCTTATGCGCTTTTGTTTCCTGCAGGCATATAATATCTGCCGGATCAGATTTTAACCATTCTGTAAAACCTTTTGTAATAGCGCTTCTGATGCCATTTACGTTATAAGAAATGATACGCACGGTAGTAAAATTTTGTATTTGCAAAGTAATGCAACAGATTGGTATTATCTCGTACTTTTATATTCTATGACGAATACTAATGTACCCCCAACACGCATTATTCCTGCAAGAACGGACGTGTACCTGGATGGCCCCAAGCTACGTATATATGAGCTGGGCTTCGTTTGGAAGGTTTTCTGGCAATTTATCAAAGGCTTTAGAAACCTGCATTTCCTGGGCCCATGTATTACCGTTTTTGGCTCCGCACGTTTCAAATCAGGGCATCCTTATTACGAAGCTGCTGTAGAGTTTGGCAAGCGCATTGCTGAAATGGGCCTTGTTACCATGACGGGCGGAGGTCCCGGAATTATGGAAGCTGCCAATAAGGGCGCTTTTGAAAACAATGGAGCGTCTGTAGGTGTTAACATTGTGCTGCCGCACGAGCAACAGCCAAACCCCTACCTGCATAAGTCTATTAATATCCAGTTCTTCTTCGTAAGAAAAGTATTGCTGGTAAAATATTCTTACGCATTCGTCATCATGCCGGGGGGATTTGGTACTATGGATGAATTTTTTGAGACGCTGACCCTGGTACAGACGAAAGTGATCAATGACTTCCCTATTGTGTTATACGGGGTGGAATATTACAAGCCATTAATGGATTATATGAACGATATGGCTGACCAGGGAACTATTTCTCCCGACGATATGAAACTTGTATTACTGACAGATGATATAGATGAGGCTATCGCTCATATTGGAAAATATATATCGGTGAACTATAAAGTGAAAAACAGGCGTAGAATGTGGTGGTTATTTGAGAAAAACTAATCTCTACACTATTGACTATTCCTTAAATTCATTATATTATTGTCCCCGAAACATTTGAAAATACATACTACCTGATGAAAAATGGCATTGGCAGGATTATTTGGAAAACCGGAAAGGTTATCGGTATTACGATCATATCGATATTGATCATTATTTTCACTTTACCTTACATTTTTCCCGGCTTTGTTTCTGACAAAATAAAGGTGTGGACGAATAAAAGCATTAATGGTGAACTGAACTTTTCTAAAGCACGTTTGTCCTTCTTTAAACACTTCCCTTCCCTTACACTTACATTGTACGACTGTTCACTCAAAGGGTCTGCCCCATTTGAGAAAGACACGTTAGTTAAAACAAATGAGCTGTCATTTGGTATCGGTTTAGGAAGCGTGTTTTCCAAAAGCATCACGATAAATGAGATATACCTTACCCAGGGTTATATCCACATTTTAGTAGATGAAAAAGGGAACCCGAATTACAACGTATATAAGTCGGATACTACAGCACATGTAGCTAATCCTGCAGACTCAAGCAGTGCATCGCTAAAAATAGAACGCATACAGATAGATAAAACAGATATTGTGTATGATGATAAATCTATACCACTGTTTATAAATGCCAAAGGGGCGAACTATTTGGGTAAAGGTGACCTGGCGAAAGCGGTGTTTGACCTGGCAAGCCATCTTCATGTAGATTCACTTGACCTTGACTATAATAAAACGCGGTACATCAATTCAAAGAAAATAAATGCTGACCTGGTAACAAAGATCAATACCAACTCCCTGGCACTTGCGTTTGAGAAAAATGATCTGAAGCTGAACGATCTGCCTATGCAGTTTAATGGTGTGTTTGAGTTTTTGAAGAATGGTTATAAAATGGATTTCAAGTTGCAGTCTAAAGAAACGGACCTGAAAAACATTTTTTCTGCATTGCCTCCGGAATATTTAACATGGTCTGATAAAACCAAGATAACTGGCTTTGGTGATATTTATGCAACGCTGAAAGGTGATTATATTGCCGAAACCAATACAATGCCGGACCTCGCCTTCAATATGAAAGTGCGAAATGGTATGATCAGTAACAATAATGCACCATCGCCGATTAAAAACCTGTACCTGAATTTTGAATCGAAGCTTGTGCAGTTAAATACAGATAGTTTGCATGTAAATGTAGACTCCATCTACTTCAATATTGATAAAGATTATTTCAGCTCTATCATACGATTAACCGGTCTGAAGGAGCCGCAGATCTATGCAAAGATCAACTCTGAAATAGACCTGGAAAAATGGGATAAGGCAATGGGGCTGGAACCGTATGATCTCAAAGGTAGAATGTCGCTGCACTTATTAGCAGACGGTAAATATGCAAAAGGTGTGGTAAAAAAAGGGTTGCGTGGTGTAGATACGGTAATCACCAGTATTCCTAAATTTTCTTTGGATGCCACATTCCGTGATGGCTATTTTAAATATGCATCATTGCCGCAGGCGGTTAATAATATCAGCTTTGATCTGAAAGCCAATTGCCCGGACCATGTATATCAAAATACAAAGCTTTCCCTTGAGAACATCAATGCCAACGTATTGAGCAATTACATTAAGGGCTACTTCAGAATGGCGAATGCAAAGGACTTCCCGGTAGATGCAAGCATACAATCTGTATTTCATTTGTCAGATATAAAATCATTCTACCCGCTGGATAGTATGACACTTGCCGGTGATCTGAATATAGATGTAAAGACTAAGGGGAAATATGTAGCAGCCAAGCGTTTGTTCCCGGTTACTACAGCTAAGTTTACGATGGATAATGGTATGGTGCAGACAAAATATTATCCGCACCCGTTAGAAAAAATACAGGTAGATGCTACTATAACTAATACTGCCGGTAATATGCGGTCACTAAACGTGAACCTGAAACCGGTATCCTTCCTGTTTGAAGGGCAACCGTTTGTAATGAAGGCTGACCTGAAAAATTTTGATGATCTACGGTATAATATTTTCTCTAATGGTGTAATAGATCTTGGGAAGATATACAAAGTATTTGCAGTGAAAGGGTACGACCTGAAAGGATTCATACAGACAAACCTGGCGCTGCGCGGTACACAAAGCGATGCTGTTGCAGGACGTTATGATCAGTTGAATAACAAAGGAACGTTGAAGATTAAAGACATTGCTATTACTTCCGACCTGTTTCCTAAACCATTAGAAATAAAGACCGGTGTCTTTCATTTTGAGCAGGATAAAATGTGGTTTGATGAGTTCAAAGCAAACTATAGCAAATCATACTTTACGCTGAATGGTTACTTAAGCAACGTGATTGCGTATGCAACACAACAAAATGCACCATTGAGAGGCAACTTTGATCTGAAGAGCGATTACATTATTGTAGATGAGTTTATGGCTTTTGCGGATAACAAGTCTGCCTCAACAGCTAAAAAATCATCTTCACCGACTGGCGTAATAATCGTGCCGTCAAATCTTTCGCTTGTGTTCACTGCCGATGTGAAGAAGATAAAATATGACGCGCTGAACCTGACAGATTTCAAAGGAGGTATGCGCATCGATAGCGGCTATATTATCCTGGATAAAACAGGTTTTCAACTGGTAGGTACAAAAGTGAGCATGGATGCAAAATATGGCAGCGTAACGCCTACAAAAGCCATTTTTGACTATCACATCAGTGCAAAAGATTTTGATGTAAAAAGAGCGTATAATGAAGTGAAAATGTTTCATGATATGGCGCCATCTGCCGCAAGTGCAGAGGGCATCATTTCTCTGGACTATAAGATTGGTGGTAAGCTGGATGCAAACATGTCGCCAATCTATCCTTCACTGAAAGGTGGGGGCGTACTGAGCCTGGAGAAAGTGAAGATAAAAGGGTTGAAACTATTCAGTGCTGTAAGTAAAGCAACAAACAGGGATAGCGTAAATAACCCAAGCCTGTCTAAAGTAGATATCAAGTCGACCATAGCCAATAACATACTGACGATTGAGCGTACGAAAATGAAGGTGTTTGGTTTCCGCCCACGCTTTGAAGGACAGGTAAGCCTTGATGGAAAACTGAATCTTAGCGGCAGATTAGGATTGCCGCCGTTCGGCATCTTTGGTATTCCATTTACTGTTGTAGGTACGCAAAGTGATCCTAAAGTGAAACTGCGTCGTAACAGGGATTCGAATAAGCTGGATGAGGAGAAGGAGGAAGAATAGAATTGTGAGAGGTGAGTAGTCAGTTGTGAGTGGGCGTATATAGTTACACAGAATCACGGCTTTTATTGCCGTCCGCTTTGGCGGACGGATTAAAATAAAATCCCTTTTCTGAGCCTCTATGGCAACTAGATTATAAAACAAGAGTGGTCCACTTTTTAAAAGTGGACCACTCTTGTTTTATAAACTCTTGAAACTTTAATCCAGCGATGGTCTCAGCCATTTTTCTGCCTCATCTTTGTCCCAGTCCTTACGCTGCATATAGTCTTCTAACTGGTCCTGGTCTATTTTGCCTACACCAAAGTATTGGCTTTTAGGATTACTAAAGTACCAGCCGCATACACTTGCTGCAGGATACATAGCTAATGATTCAGTGAGTGAAATGCCTGTATGTTTTTCTACCTCTAGCAGATCAAATAGTTTATACTTTTCTGTGTGATCAGGGCATGCAGGGTAACCCGGCGCCGGGCGAATGCCTTCATACTTTTCCTTAATCAACTCTTCATTGCTCAAGTGCTCGTCTTTTGCATAGCCCCAATATTCTTTACGCACACGCTCGTGCAGTAACTCCGCAAATGCTTCTGCAAAACGATCTGTCAGCGCCTGCAGCATGATCTTATTGTAATCATCAAATTCTTCCTGGAATTTTTGCAGGTATGGTTCAATGCCGTGAATGGTAACAGCGAAAGCGCCTATATGATCATTCTTACTGGCTTCTTTAGGTGCTACAAAATCTGCCAAAGAAAGATTCGGCTGATCTGCTGCCTTCTTTACTTGTTGTCTCAAAAACTCTAACCGCACTTCTTTGCCTTCATTATTTACGGCAATAGAGTCCGCACCTACTTTAGTTGCTTCCCAGAAACCGATCACACCTTTTGGTGTTAACCATTTTTCTGAAACGATCCTGTCTAGTAGTGCATTCGCATCATTGTACAATTTTGTTGCTTCCTTACCTATTACGCTATCTGTAAGCAGATCGGGGAAGCGGCCGCCCAATTCCCATGAAATAAAGAATGGAGCCCAGTCTATATATTTTCTTAATTCAGCCAGGTCATAATCCTCAAATGCCTTTACACCTATGAAAGTTGGCTTAACGGGATTGAAGGATGGCCAGTCAACCTTTACCGCATTTGCCTGCGCATCTTTAAACGAAATATACTGCTTGAATGATTTGCGTTTGCCAAAATCGTCGCGCAGTTTTTCATATTCCTTATTCACACCGGTAAGAAAACCGGGCTTTTGCTCCTTGCTTAACAATGAGCCGGCAACAGTTACACTTCTTGACGCATCTAATACATGCACTACGCCCTTGTCATATTCCGGCTCTATCTTCACTGCAGTATGCGTGCGTGAAGTAGTAGCGCCGCCAATCAGTAAAGGCTGTGCCATACCTCTTCGCTTCATCTCTCTTGCCACGTGCACCATCTCATCCAGCGAAGGGGTGATAAGACCACTCAAACCTATAATATCTACATTTTCTTTCTGTGCTGTTTCTAATATTTTGTCAGCCGGAACCATTACGCCCATGTCGATAATGTCGTAACCATTACAACCCAATACAACGCCTACAATGTTTTTACCAATATCATGCACATCTCCCTTTACAGTTGCCAGCAATATTTTTGCTGCACCACCTTTTTGAGCGCCTGCATTTTTCAGTTTCTCTTCTTCAATGAATGGCGTAAGTACGGCTACGCTTTTTTTCATTACACGCGCACTCTTTACTACCTGTGGCAGAAACATTTTACCACTGCCAAACAGATCACCTACCACGTTCATACCAGCCATCAAAGGCCCTTCAATTACGTCCAATGGCTTGGCGTATTTCTGTCTTGCCTCTTCCGTATCAGCGTCTATATATTCAGTAATACCATTTACCAAAGCATGTTTCAATCTTTCTTCTACATCCGCATTTCGCCATGCTTCGTTTTTTACCTCAATCTTTCCTTTTGCTTTTACTGTTTCTGCAAAAGTGATCAACTTGTCTGTAGCCTCGTTGTTATCATTGTTCCTGTTCAGCAATACATCTTCACACAGTTGACGTAGCTCCGGTTCTATCTCATCATATACTACCAACTGCCCAGCATTCACAATACCCATGTCCATACCAGCCTTAATTGCATAGTATAGGAACACACTATGTATGGCCTCACGCACAGCTTCATTACCACGGAAAGAGAACGACACGTTACTCACGCCACCGCTTATCTTAGCCAATGGCATCAGTTGTTTTATTTCGCGTGTTGCTTCTATAAAATCAACCGCATAGTTGTTGTGCTCTTCTATACCTGTTGCTACCGCAAATATGTTTGGGTCAAAAATGATATCCTGCGGATCGAAACCAACCTGCTCTGTCAATATCTTATACGCGCGATGGCAGATCTCAACTTTGCGTTGGCGAGTATCCGCTTGCCCTGCTTCATCAAATGCCATTACCACTACAGCAGCACCGTAGCTCAGGCAAGTAAAGGCTTGCTCTATAAATTTTTCTTCACCTTCTTTCAGCGAGATAGAGTTTACAATGCACTTGCCTTGTACGCACTTTAAGCCCGCTTCTATAATGGAGAATTTAGAAGAGTCTATCATCACCGGTATCTTAGCAATATCCGGCTCACTTTGCAGTAAGTTTAAGTAAGTGGTCATGGCTTGCACGCCGTCCAGCAGTGCGTCATCCATATTCACATCAATTACCTGTGCGCCACTCTCCACCTGTTGCCTAGCCACACTTAACGCTTCTTCGTAATTGTTTTCCTTGATCAGGCGCGCAAATTTTTTCGAACCGGTTACATTGGTTCGCTCACCTACGTTAATGAAATTCGTCTCCGGCCTTACAATCAAAGGTTCCAGGCCCGACAGACGTAAAAAAGGTTTAATAGTAATTGCTTCCATGTTTGTTTTTGCCACCAAGACATTAAGACACCAAGGTTCACCAATTATAAAACCATGCGCTTAATGCCATCTTTAATTAATGGTACAGTGAAATTTATTATATAACCTAAATGTTTATTACTCAATTTTAAATAACTCAATAATTGTGCTTCCCATACAGGATGATAATCTTCCTGTGCTTTCAACTCCACAATAACTAAGTCGTCTACTAAAAGATCTAATCTTAAGCCTTCTGCTATGACTATGTCATCATACTGGATAGGTACTTTTTGTTGAGATAGAAAAGGAATATTTCTTTTGCCTAATTCATAACAAAAACATTTTTCATACACACTCTCTAATAATCCCGGGCCGATCTTCTTATGAATCTGAAACGCAATATCAACAATCTGTTTTCCTATCTGGTCTGCTCTAAAAAGCCTGTTATTCATGGGTTAGGTATTTTTCTTAGGTTATTTTCTTGGTGTTCCTTTGTGCCGCCGTGCCTTAGTGGCTACAAAGCTTCTTCCAGTACTGGCAATCTTCTCGGCTCAAACTTCTTCACTTCTTCTGCTATATGCCTGATGTGGTCAGGTGTAGTGCCGCAGCAGCCACCTACAATATTTACAAAGCCCTGCTCTGCCCATTCTTCTATAAAGTGTGCTGTCTCATGTGGCGCCTCATCATACTCGCCCATGGCGTTTGGTAAGCCCGCATTCGGATAAGCAGATGTATAACATGCCGCTATCTGAGAGAGCTCTTCTATATGCTGGCGCATATCGGATGCACCCAACGCACAGTTAAGACCAATGCTCAATGGCTTGGCATGACTAACAGAAATATAAAACGCTTCCAATGTTTGTCCGCTTAGTGTTCTGCCGCTGGCATCGGTGATGGTTCCACTGATCATGATCGGTAATTCCTTACCAGAGTCGCGGAAGAATTTTTTCGCAGCATAGATCGCACCTTTTGCATTCAACGTGTCAAAGATGGTTTCAATGAGTAGAATGTCTACACCACCCTCTACCAGTCCTTTGATCTGCTCGTAATATGCGTCTGCAACCTCATCGAAAGTAACTGCACGATAGCCAGGGTTATTTACATCAGGAGAAAGGCTCAGCGTTTTATTCAACGGGCCTATGGCACCTGCTACAAACTTTGGTTCTGTAATATTGTTTTCTTTTACATACTCTGCCACCGCAGCTTTTGCACACTGTGCAGCAGCCACGTTCAGTTCGTATGCAATAGCCTGCATATCATAATCAGCCTGCGCAATAGTTGTGCTGCTGAATGTATTTGTTTCAATAATATCAGCGCCAGCTTCCAGGTATAGTTTATGAATGCCTTTAATAATATCAGGCTTGGTAATGCACAACAGATCGTTGTTGCCTTTTACATCCGAATGCCAGTCTTTAAATCTTTCTCCGCGATAATCTTCTTCTGTCAGTTTATGACGTTGTATCATCGTACCCATTGCGCCATCAATGATCAGGATACGCTCTTTCAAACAGTCTTGTATTGTCTTCATAACATCACTTATCAAATGTGTAATAAAACACTTGTTGCATGGAGAGTCTATAAACGTTGGGGAAACAATAGAGGAGTTCCTTAGACGTTTATTAGTTCTATTTCCCAATGAAACAAGTTTCTTTGGCCAGGCTGAACAATAAACAAATCCGCCTGCGGTGACACAAAAGTAAGCTAAACGGGGGAATTGGCAAGGGGCGGGAGATAGATAGGGCTTATAAAGTAGATAAGGTATATAAAGAGCCAGGTGGCTACTCTATATACCTTATACACCATAAATACTTTATGTTACCTATTCGATATATAACTCTCTATCGGCATGCGGTTGGTAAGGCTGCGGGCAAGCGTCATCTCATCTGCATACTCAAGTTCGCCGCCAAAGGCAATGCCACGGGCAATAGTGGTAACCTTGCAAGGCAGGTGCTGTATCTTCTTCTGAATGTAATAAATGGTTGTATCGCCCTGTATATTAGGGTTTAATGCAAAGATCAGCTCCTCGGTTTGTTCAGCTTCTACACGGTGTACCAATGCTTCTATGGTTAGTTGGTCGGGGCCAATACCATCCAGCGGGGAGATAATGCCACCTAACACATGGTAGGTTCCGCTGAATTGCTGGGTGTTTTCTATAGCAATTACGTCACGTATATTCTCTACCACACAGATCAGTTGCCTTTTGCGCATAGAATTGGCGCAGATGGAGCAAATATCCGCATCGCTGATATTATAGCATCTTTGGCAAAACTTAATATCCTTCCGCATCCGGGCAATAGTTTCTCCGAAATATTGTACCTGGCCTACGTCCTGTTTTAAAAGATGAAGGACTAGCCTAAGTGCAGTCTTCTTGCCTATGCCGGGCAACTTACAAAATTCATTCACCGCATTTTCCAGTAAAGTAGAAGGCAATTGCATGGAGCAAAGATAATTTTAAAATGAGGTAATTTGAAAATTGCTGGGGCAATTGTTAAATGGTTATATGGATAAATTGTTGGGGCGGCTTCGCGCAACGGATTATTCGTCAATCGTGAGTCCCTGCCCGACGAATATCATTCAGGCGGGGTAATCCTGGATAGATAGAAAGCTCTGCGAAACTCCCCATACTCTCCACCTCTGTGGTGAGGTCAGCCGCAAAGCGGCAGAAAACAAAATGGGCGCATTCCGTGCCCATTAATAATTTATCAATATAACAATCTCACCATCAATGTACCTTCTCCACGCTTACATCAAACTCCCTGTCAAAGTTTGATCTTACTGTTACTTTGTCCGGCTTGCCGGTAAGCACTATTTCTGGTTGTATCTTCTCTTTAAAGTTGCCTTTATCCCATATACCGTTTTTATTGTGGTCAAATAAAATGCGTACTTCATAGTCGCCCGGAGGGAACAATTTTCTATACCATTCTACTTTAGTGATAGGTTCACTTACAATCTGTTTGTCTCCCTGTAGCAGCATTAATACTGGATTTTGTGAGAGGTCGATCTGCGGGAAACGCAACAGCAGGCTGCCGTACTCACTCTCACGCTTTGTAACAAAACTTAGCGTATCTGTTTTGGGAAGGCCAATACCTGCAGAATCTGTTAACGCATCTTTCTGGATGATGAGCTTAAAGTGACTGTTTTCAACCCACGGATGTTTGAGGGCAATCCTGGTGAAAGAGGTATCTGCCCATGAAAAGTGGATATTCGAAACAGGCTTATAGTTTGTATCTGTCAATACGATCTTAGCAGTGTCAAAACTCCTGATCTTCCTGTCCACAGCTATCTCAAAATCTTCCAATAGATCTTGTACGCCATTTACAGCGGTCAATAATTTCAGCGGTTTTTCCTTCGGCTTTTCCTTATCGTTTTTCTTCGTTGTGGAAGAAGATTTACGTTGCTCTTTTACCTCTTTAAACTCCTGGTATGCGTACAGCAATACGCGGTTCTGGTGGCTGCCTGCTGTGATGATGCTGTCTCCAAACGCAAATATCTTAGTGCTGTCATCGTACTTTTTTGCATAATCATTGGGTAGTACGTAAATGTTGAATTTACCCTGTGGCATATTCAAAAAGCGGAAATTGCCTTTACCGTCCAGCTTGGCAATATACCTGGGGCGTACTTTATAAATGGCTGTATCAGAAAGATTGCTGTGTAGCAACACAAGTAAAGTAGAATCAATCTTACCGGTCTCCGCCAGTTGTACATGACCGGTTATTGAATCACCATCTATTTTACTGCCGGTAGAGAATACATAACGCATTTGCCTGGCTACATTCCCTTCGTTCACGTCCTTAATAGCGTTGCCGAAATTGATCGTGTATGTTGTATTCGCTTCCAGGCTGTCGCGTAGTTTTACCGTTACATTGCGAAGCTTACTCTCTACGATTGGCTGGTTTTTAGGAAAAGGAGACATCACCAGTTGTTCATTAATGTTGTCCAGCGTCACATATTCATTGAAGGTAAGAACGATCCTGTTGCCTTTGAAGGATGTTACAGAGTCTTTGGGCACTGCACTTGCCAGTTTGGGAGGTATAGTATCCCTTGGGCCGCCGCCGGGTGGAATAATGTTGGCGCAGCCACCTGCCGTAAGCAGGATAATGGAAAACAATACGCCAATACAGAGAAAATATAAACTGAAACTAACCTTCTTCATTCGTTTTAATTTGGATATAACCCTGCGGGAGAGGCTATAATTATGCAAACATAGGGGCTTTGCAGACACGCCGTAGCTAATAATACGGTAAATCCACGCACCTTCAATCGTGAAACGTGAATCGATAATCGTGAATGGCTGTTCCGGTTTTCAAAACATCCCTAAGTGCCTGTTGACAATTATGTACCGGGAGATGTGAATGGCTCCATATCCCAGTCGTTTATTCACGATTATCGATTCACGTTTCACGATTCCTCCTCCGGTTCGTGCAATGCTACCGCCAGGTTGTTGGTCTTGACGAAATTGCACCAATGGCAATCTTCCTTGCCGCAACCCGTATAAAAATCCTGCGCCTGTATCTTTTCCCACACTACCCGTATCTGCTCTTTTACGGTGGTTACATCTTCCGGCGAGATGACTATTTTCTGTTTGTGATACACCTTTTTCTTATCCGGTTCAATGAAGTCAAACTCTGAACTGATCACCTTCCAGTCGCGTGCATCATAGTTGTCAAGGAGTATTTTATAAAAGACAGCCTGTCGCCAGTAATCGCCGCCGTTTGGTTCTTTTTCACTTGGCGGGTTCATCTTCTTTATGCCCCTCTCCGGGTCGCCTGTTTTATAGTCAACCACATTCACCATTTTACCCTCAAATTCCAACTTGTCCAGCTTACCCTTCAGCGGTACGCCATTCACTACAATATTGCGAATGCTTCTTTCTGTGGCAACTATCTTATTCCAGTTGTCTATGTACTGGTTATAATAATTCGTCAGGATCTCGCGGCCATACTCTATTCTCCTGTCAAACTGCTCCTGTGTAAAACTCTCCCGGTGACGGTGCATGTACCATTCAAAATCGTAAATAAATTCATTTACCAGCGGGAATGTATTGGATGGCGAGTTCTGCATCTTTTTGAACAACTGCTCTATCGCATAGTGTGCGGCAGAGCCAAACTCTGTTGCTTCATTCTTAGGCGAAGGGATACGTACCAGGTTTTTGAAATAAAATTCCAACGGACATTTTAGGTAATTGTTCAGTGCCGTAACGTTCATGGTGAACTTCTCCAGCAGACGTGTTACAAATTCGCGTTCCAGCTTTTCTATTTCCGGCGCTGCTTCTGAGAACTGGAGTACACTAAACGCTGCTAAAACTTCCTGGTCAATGACCACTGTTTCAACAGGCAACGAATGTTGCTCCTGTATCTCTGCTACAAACATGGAAGGCTCCAACTCCTTACCATCTGCTTTGAACTTAGCGAAAGAAATATATAAATGTTTTTCTGCACGGGTTAATGCTACATAGAATAACCTGCGTAATTCCTCTTCCTCCACCTGCTTAGGTTGTGATGCAAACATGGTATCGGGGAAACTATAACCACTGCCTGGCTTTCTTTTCTTTTCCCAACTGGATGCGTTGCAGCCTACAAAGAAAACATATTCATACTCCAAACCTTTTGAGCCGTGTGCAGTCAGCAGGTTAACGCCTTTCTCTGTACCGCCTACCTGTACTAATGGTATGCTGATCTTTTCTTCGATCATTAAATGAATGTTCTTCACCACTGTCTTCAGGTCGAGAAAAGGATTGCGCCTTGTTTCTTCTTTTATAAAGTCGAAGAAAGTAGTAATAACCTGTAGTTGCCAGATCTTGTCTTCGCTCTGCATTACCAGGTTTAGCAGACCTGTAGTGCGTACAATTTCGTCAAACAGGTTCTGCAATGTCACGTTTGCTACATTCGTGATCAGCGATTCGATGATTGTACTTGCTTTCTTTAGATTAGGATGGATGCCTGTTGAAAAAAGATCTCTTGGTGGTTGCGTACTTTTAGTGTGCAACAACCTGCGAAGGGATGTTTTATTTTCTGTAAATAATTTATCGGCCACCTCCATACTAAGCTGCGCTATCTCTATAGGAGGAATGCCAAACCAGTCAAAATGCAGTATTTCGAACAGCATTTCATCGCCACCATAAGGCGTATCATGTTCTGCATTTAAAAACTCCATCAACAAAATGATCTTTTGTATTAATGGTAGTGTCAGAATATTGATGCTTCTTTTGCTATATGCAGGAATGCCTTTTAATTTAAAATATTGTGCAAGCTCTTCACCGTATTTATTTTCTTTATAAATGATACCGATGCGACCTGGCAACACACCTTGCTCCAGCAGCGTTTGTACCTGCTGCGTAATGCCAATCATTTCTTCCCGCTGTGTTTGATACTCCTTCACCAGCGGTGTATGTGTCAGTTGCTTTAGTGCGTTGTTGGAAGAAGTCAGTGTTTTGCTTAGTCCTTCTATTTGCTTGATCAGCCGTTCATTGTTCCGGTCGATCAGTGTTTTTGAAATATCAAGGATGGGTTGTGTAGAGCGATAATTATTCGTCAGTACGATCTTTAGTAAGTCATTCTTATACGTGTTTGCAAACGCAAGCATGTTCTCCACGTTCGCACCCTGGAAGCGGTAAATACTTTGGTCATCATCACCCACCACAAACACATTCGGCACATCCCAATAGTTGATCAATAACTCTACCAGCCTGTTTTGCGTACCACTCGTATCCTGGTATTCATCCACCAGTATGTATAAAAATTGCTCCTGGTAACGGCGAAGCAAATTTTCATTTTCTTCAAATGCCTTGATCACCCAGTTGATCATATCATCAAAATCATAGCGCTTGTACTTCGCCATGATCTGTTGAAAGCTGTTAAACTCATTTACTGCTGCGCGTAGTTTGCCAACTTTTTCTTTCTCTTCCTCAATCTTATCTGTACGGATGTCTCCCTTCTTAAATTGTTTGGTAGCACGTTTTGCTACATATTCATCACGTGTAGACAGGCTGTTGATGTATTCATCTATTTTTTGATTAATGAATGCCGGAGTCCAGCCTTCCCGCTTCATCGTACTAAAAAGCTGTTGCAGGTTGTTAATTTCAAAATATACATCACCACGATAACGCTTTAGTGGATGATCTTTTGGAAAAGCATCGATCAACTCTACAAAAAAGTCTGTACGTTCCAGCTCTGACACAGGGTCCAGAGATGTTTTTTCAAACAAGGATAAATTTTCCTGTATCACGTCATTACAAAAAGCATGAAACGTGTAAATGTTTACTTTATATGCATCCGGGCCAATGAAGTTGAGCAATCGCTTACGCATAGCTACTACACCTGCATCTGTATAGGTTAGACAAATAATATTTTCCGGACGTGTATCCGTTTCCAGTAATATCTTACCTATACGGGCACTCAATATTTGTGTTTTACCTGTACCCGGCCCTGCAATTACCATTACTGGCCCCTCTATCGTATCTACCGCCAGTTTCTGCTGCTCGTTCAGGTTATTATAAATCTGTTGGAATTTGTCCAGTTGGTATGCCATAAATCAAAGTTAAGGGAAAGTACGAGGTACAAAGTACGAAGTGAAGAATGCATAGCATAGAGACTCGTACCTGGTACTTTGTACTTCGTACTTTGTTTTATCTTTAGTATTCAAACGCACACACTATGAAATTATCCAATACGGCTTTGCTACAGTCCGGTTATTTTATTAATAATGAATGGCATACAACAGGAAAGAAGTTCCCTGTTTATAATCCGGCAAATGGAGAGACGTTGATACAGGTATCCGATGCAGGTGTACAAGAGGCGGAAGCCGCTGTAGCTGCCGCAGAAAAGGCATTTGTAACATGGAGCGTTTTGCCTGCAAAAGAACGTGCAGCTATTTTAAAAAAATGGTTTTCCCTGATCGTTCAGCATACAGATGACCTGGCTTTGCTGTTAACATCAGAACAGGGCAAACCACTGGAAGAAGCGAAAGGGGAAGTACAATATGGTGCGTCATTTATAGAGTGGTTTGCTGAAGAGGCGAGACGTGTATATGGCGATGTAATTCCTTCTCCTATGACAGACAGGCGTTTTGTAACGATCAAGCAGCCTGTAGGTGTAGTGTCTGCTATTACGCCCTGGAACTTCCCCATTGCTATGATCACACGCAAGATTGCGCCTGCGCTGGCTGTTGGCTGCACGGTGGTGCTAAAGCCGGCAGAAGATACGCCGCTTTGTGCATTGGCATTGGCAGTATTGGCAAAAGAAGCGGGCATACCAGCAGGCGTGTTTAATGTCTTACCCACTATGCAGGCTGTAGAAGTAGGTAAGGTATTAACGACGCACCCGGTAGTACAGAAAGTATCTTTTACGGGCTCCACAGAAGTGGGTAGAATACTGATGCAACAGGCTGCATCTACCGTTAAAAAAATGTCTTTAGAGCTGGGAGGTAATGCGCCTGCTATTGTGTTTGAAGATGCAGATATAGAGAAGGCGGTGAAAGGTACATTGGCAAGTAAGTATCGCAACGCAGGGCAGACTTGCGTGTGTGCAAACCGTGTGTTGGTGCAACGCTCCATTTACCCGGCATTTATGGAAGCATATACAAAAGCTGTTGCTGCATTGATGGTGGGTAATGGTGTAGATAAGGATGTAAAGATCGGACCATTGATCAACCAGGATGCGATAGATAAAGTAGAACGCCTGATGCAGGATGCACTGAATAAAGGTGCAGAAGTGTTGTTGGGAGGAAAGAAAGCTGCTGCCGGTGAGTTGTTTTACGAACCAACTATAATTACGAAGTGTACTGCTGAAATGGATTTAAGCCATGAAGAAATATTCGGGCCGGTATCTGCGGTATATATTTTTGATACCGTAGAAGATGCTATTCAATTGGCTAATGCAACCGAATATGGATTAGCCGCCTACTTCTTCGCAACAGATATTGCAAAAATCTGGCGTATAGCAGAGCAATTGCAATATGGTATCATCGGTATTAATGAAGGCATTATTTCCTTTGCAGAGGTGCCCTTCGGCGGCATTAAACAAAGTGGCTTTGGCAAAGAAGGAAGCATGTACGGTGTGGATGATTATTTGATTGTAAAGTATATGTGTATAGGGATTTGAAATTTGAGATGGAAGATTTGAAATGAGCAATAATTACAAAGCCTCTTGGTCAGTACTAAGAGGCTTTGTGTATAAGCTTTCTTACTATGTCTATTTAAAAAAGCTTTTGATATAATACCATGTAGATTGATTTTTTTTTAAATGGGACTGAAACACCTGCTCTATTATTGTCATATCAAATCCTGCATTTCGCATATTGCTTTCAAATTGTTGCAGGAATACAGATAAATCTTCCGGGACAGTATTGTTGTCAAAGATGAAGGCAACCCTTTGTTCGTGTAAACCCCAACCCGGTCCGTTATGCCTCCATTGTTTCCATGCAGCATCAATTGATGCACCAGTGAATAACTTTGCTATTTTATACGTAAAAAAGTTATCTATTTTTTCTTGTTTTACATTGTCTGCTTTACATTCTTCTTTCAATGCTTCAATCGCTTTTTGCAAAACATTTTTATTCATTGTTGGATGTTGCACTAGGTGAGTTAGGTCAAACAGGTCTTTGAATCTAGGTCGGACTAATGTTTGGTGTATTTTCCAGGCTATTTGCAGGTTTAAGGGGATTGTATAGGAAACATTAAATGGGGTTCCCTGAACAGGCCTGTATTCAAGTGCAACAGGAACATCCTGGATAGGTAAATTGAAAGAAATATCCAGGCTTATATCCAGTTCGATACCATTTGCCCAGCATTTAAAATCAGTATTTACAGTTGGAAAATCATCCGCCATCGCATAGTCCATCATCCGCCAAAATTGATTTTCTCTAAAACTGCGAAAAGAGACATTGTCATGTAATGGAAGCTCCGTAATAGCAATCATCCATTTGTCAAATTCTTCCCTTGCGGTTTCCGGATCTTTTATTTTATTTAAATAAATCCAGTCAAGATCTGCAGGAATTCTATCCTCAGGATTTTCAAAGTATTGACGTGTAAGGTAGCTGCCTTTTAGCGCAAAAGGAAGGTTCACTTCTGCTGCCCGACGGATAAAAGCATCACAGGCAATTTGTTCTAATAAGTTGTAATCAATTTCTTGCATGTCTATAATTTACTGTGGCAACCAGCCGTTGTCTAAAAACTCATTATTATCATAAATACAATATTCGGCCTGTTCCTTTGTTATGTTCCAACCTTCAGACTGAAGCTCTTCTTTCAGATCATTAACCCGCTTGTCGAAAAATTCTTTTCCCCCAAATTCCCTGACAGTAATAAAACGTGTTGCTTCACTATTCTTCAACGCATTTAAAGATAGGTGAGCTTTATGTGTATCACATATTTGCAATAGCAAGCTTACGTGGTCATAATTCACCTTTGCATGCCATTCATAATATTTCCGGAACGATGTTGTAAAGTTTTCAAACAGATGGGCATTCATTGACGGAACTTCTATTTTCAGACGCTTCACATTATAAGACGCTTTTCTCAATATAGAAGAGTAAGATGATGCAAGCTTTAGCACATTGTCAAAATTATTATCCAGGATGATTTTACTTATCATCGGCTGTTCTACGGAATCACCTTGCGAAAGCTGTATAAGAAGTGGCTTTGCCTCGATTTGAGCGCAAAGTTTTGTAAAGTGCTCAATGCTCTCTGTCTTTAATCGGTCTACCGTAATATGCAGTTCAAATGGGATATTTATGTTCAGGGTTTTAGTAGGTAAAGTCATTTGTAATTTGTTGGGAACATCAGGGTTTTTATTTTACAAAGCCTCTTAGCTATTGCTAAAAGGCTTTGTGTATAAGCAATTTCAAATTTTAAATCTCAAATCTCAAATCATTCCTTATCTCCCACATACATTCCTTCAATCACATCTTTATATTTTTCTGTTACTACTTTTCTTTTTACGCTTAGCTTAGGGGTCATTTCGCCAGTGTTTACACCCCATTCATCGGAGAGCAATGCAAATTTTTTCACCTGCTCTACGTGGTTAAAGAACTGGTTGTATTTATCTACAATACCCTGGAACATCTCTATAACCTTAGGCTCTTTGATCGCAGCCTCATTTGTAGTGAAGTTAATGCCACGTTGGTTCATCCATGTTTTCAATGTAGCAAACGATGGTGCAATAACAGCACTCACGAATTTCCTACCAGGCCCTACGATCAGCATTTGCTCTATGAAAGGGCTCTCTTTAAATTTATTTTCGATCGGTCCTGGTGCAACATATTTACCGCCACTTGTTTTAAACAGTTCTTTTTTGCGGTCAGTGATCTTCAGGAATTTTCCTTCATCCCATACACCAATATCACCTGTATGCAGCCAGCCGTCAATTACCGTTTCCGCTGTCAGGTCAGGCCGTTTATAATAACCTTTCATTACGGTAGTACCACGCACACAGATCTCTCCATCTTCTTCCAGCTTTACTTCTATGCCATTGATTGGCGGCCCAACAGTGCCAAACTTAGACAAGCCTTTTGCTTTCCTGTTTACAGATATAACCGGGCTGTTTTCAGTAGGGCCATATCCTTCATACACGGGTATTTGAGCCGCATTGAAAATGCGCAACAGTTTTTCCTGGCATGCCGCGCCACCTGTTACAATGAACTCAACATTACCGCCTAATGCTGCACGCCATTTTGTAAATACCAGTTTGTTGGCAATAGCCAATTGCAGATTATACCATGCGCCACCGCTAACATTGTTGTCATACTTTTCTGCGAGCGCTAATGACCAGAAAAAGAGTTTACGTTTAATGCCGGTGAGCTGATGGCCTGTTGCCAGTATTTTTTCAAATACCTTTTCCAGTAACCTTGGTACAGTAGTAAAGCCATTTGGCTGTACCTCTTTCAGGTTGTCGCCGATTGTATCCATGCTCTCTGCATAATAGATACTGATAGAGCTAAAGAAATAGATATATGTAACGCATTTTTCAAAAATGTGATTCAAGGGGAGAAAGCTCAACACTTTGGCTGTAGGCTGATCTTCGAATGGAAAACTTTCTTTGGAAAAAAATGCGTCGCTTACAATATTCTTATGCGTCAGCATTACACCCTTAGGCGTGCCTGTAGTGCCAGAAGTATAAATGAATGTAGCAATATGATCTTCCGGTATGGATGCTTTTATTTCCTGTACCTTCTGAATATTTTCATCTGTTGCAAGAGATAAAATACTGGTATAGTTTTCAATACCGGCTATTTCATCAAAGCTGTAAATGCCTTTCAGAGAAGTTACTTTTTCTTTAATGCCCTCTACTTTGTCCAGCAGTTCTTTGTTGCTGACAAAGATGTACTTAACAGCGGCATCATTTAGTATAAACTCCAGTTCCAGCGGATTAGTGGTAGGGTAAACAGGAACCAGGATAGCGCCAACCTGCTGTACAGCCAGGTCTGTAAAGATCCATTCAGGCCGGTTGTTACTGATGATGGCTATTTTATCGGAGCTTTCTTCATTGAAGTCATTGCCACTTACGCCAAGCTGTAATAAACCTGCGCTGAATTTTTTTACAATATCCGCCACTTCATGTGTGCTGTATTTTTTCCATTGGCCGTTTATTTTAGCGGCCATCATGTCTTCCTTCGGGCTGTTAGAAAGTTGATATTCTACTGCGTCAAAAAGTCTTTTAGGTGTCATGCAAACAATCTATTTAGCTTTATTCAAACGATTACTGACAAATGTAGGTCAGCTAATGAATATAACATGTTATAATTCGGCCATGTTCAAATTGCTGACTGGTTTTTCGTCATTTAAGATACGCTGAAATACGCCAAAAAACAAAAAGCAGGCTTCGAATAACCGGAAGCCTGCTTTTTGGGTGTTTTTAAAGTTCTATGAGATATTCAAAACGTTTACGCCGCTATACTGTATAGCTCTTCTCCAATTGCCTTTTCAAACGGCTCAGGTATTTCGCTACTCAGTACACCACGGTCAATATCTGTAAAGCGCTGTAAATTTTGATTTAATGCAAAAATATGCACAGGGCTTCCGTTAATACTTACTCTATAACGTTTCTCAGATGTAGCTGTTTGATAAGGGGTCGCGATCACTGAAATAGTAGTACCATTCACTGTCAAATCAAATGTTGCTGTTTTAGCTTTCATAAACACCTCCGTTTTAGGTAACAAAAATTTATACCTGTAATAAACCAACAAACGTGCCGCACGTGCCAGGAAAGAAATAGCATTAACAGGCTTTTAAGAGTTTAGATGTTAAACGATTTTAAGTTTATTTCAGCAACTGTTTAAAACAGAATGGTGAGTGGTGAATGGTCAGTTGTGAATACACCGGCAATAAAAAAGCGGATAATGATTTCTCATTATCCGCTTTTTCTGAACTCACAATTGACCACTCACCACTCACAATCAATGTGCGTAATACTGTCCTGTTGGTATCTTAAACACCCTGTTTCTCAACAAACGCATGAATTTGTCATTCGATTCTTTGTGAGACTCTACCCATGTAGTATATGTATCGGGCGAAGTTGCTGAAACAAATACCCATTCATTGTATGCATCAAAAGAATTGTCCATGATCAACTGGCGTTGGTGATCAAACAAACGGTAAGGATATTGTGTTGCGTATTTGCTAAACCATTCTGCAATAAATTTAGAACGGATTACAGTCAGGGATTCTGCTGTAACGCCATCACCTGCAGCATCACTTTGTTTGCTTAGTGTTTCCGCTACAGCCTGTGCAAAGCCGTTTGATTGCTTCGCAATCGTCTTTAATTTATCAGGTGAAAGGAAAAGCGATTTATAAGCGTCTGTCAGTATCTTTTTCATCATGCTCGTTTTGTCAGACAAGCTTTCAATGTTGATGAAAGTTTCGCCATACAACAGTACCCAAATAGTCTTTGTGCCTTTCTGATCATAGTATCGGGCAGCGTTGTAATAGTTTGTGCTATAGTTAGGCGCTACTTCAATGCCTTTTTCCCAGTATTGAATAGCTTCATCCAGTTTTTGCTGCATAGCATACAATTCGCCAAACTCATTGTACAATACACCACTGTTAGGATAAGCCTTTATTGCCTTTTTATATAGCTTCTCGCACTCCTTGTATTCTGCAATAGCCTTATATGCCAGGCCCAGTGTCTGGAAACTGAATTCATCCGCACCGGGTTGGTCTATTAGTTTTTTGCCTTCTGCAATTGCGCCTGAATAATCCCGGCTGAGGTAATAAGTAAAAACAATATCGCGCTTAATGTTGAGGTTGGACGGATCCTGTGCTGCGGCACGTTTTAGTACCATCAGTGCATTTTCATAATCGCCCTGGCGCATAAATGCCTTACCATTATCATACAGGGATTTATCTGCGCTGTCTTGTGCAAAAGATGTTGCAGTTAAAAGACCACCCAGGAAAAAAGACAATAAAAGTTTCTTCATAAAGGTTAATATCTATTAATAAATAAGATGGGTTAATAAACCATCTCTCAGCTTAGGTTCAAACCATGTGCTTTTCGGAGGCATTACATTACCACTGTCTGCAATATCAAACAATTGCTCTATTGTAACCGGGTGCAGGCTGAATGCAACAGCCATTTCTCCGCTGTTCACTCTTTTTTCCAGCTCGCCCAGTCCGCGAATGCCACCGACAAAGTCAATGCGCTTATCCGTACGCTGATCTTTAATGCCTAAAATTTTATCCAATACATTTTCAGATAACACCGTAACATCCAGGATGCCGATCGGATCTTCTGTAAAAGTACCTGGTTTTGAGGCTAATTTGTACCATGCCCCGTCCAAATACATGCCAAATTCATGAAGTTTAGCCGGGTGTACCGCTTTTTGGCCATTGTTTGTGATAGTAAAAGCTACTTCCAGTTTTTCCAGGAATGCTTCTTTGTTCAAGCCGTTCAGATCCTTTACCACCCTGTTGTAATCCATTATATACAACTGGTTAGAAGGGAAAAGCGTAGTAAGAAAATAACCGGAAGCGCTTGTAGCAGCATCTCCCAATGCCTTACGCACTTTTGCGGCAGAAGCTGCGCGATGGTGCCCGTCTGCAATGTAAGTGCAAGGCACTTCCTTCTCAAACACAGCCGATATTTCACTTACAGTAGCATCGTCATTAACGATCCAGATCGTGTGCTGAATATCATCATCAGCTACAAAATCATAGACAGGATTTTTGTTGGCCTGCCATTTTTCAATGATACTGTCCACCGTTGCATTATTGCGATACGCAAGAAATACATTACCTGTTTGAGCACCCGTTGTTTTAATATGATTAATGCGGTCCTGCTCTTTTTCAGGACGGGTAAATTCATGTTTTTTAATAATGTCGTTCTCATAATCATCCACACTGCTCACGCAAACAAGTCCTGTCTGGCTACGCCCGTTCATCACCAGTTTGTAGATATAATAGCACTCTTTAGATTCCTGGAACAGTAACTCTCTTTTAATAAAAGCTGTAAGATTTTCCTTTGCTTTTTCATATACTTCCTGGCTGTGAATGTCTACAGATTCCGGAAGATCTATTTCGCTTTTAGTAATATGTAAGAATGAATTCGGGTTACCCTGAGTTTCTACTTTAGCCTCCTGGCTGTTCAATACATCGTAAGGCCTGCTCGCCACCTGTTTTGCAAACTGGGGCTGCGGTCTTAACGCTTCGAAAGGTTTAATAATTGCCATTGATGTATGTTGGTTAAATATGATTATGGTTTGAGGTATAGGGTATAAGGCATGAGGCTTCTTTCTCAAATCTTACACCTTATGTCTTATGCCTTCTTTTTGGCGAAGTTTTCCATTAATTCGCACATTGCTTTTACACTGCTAAGCGGTAAGGCGTTGTACATAGATACACGCAAACCACCTACGCTTCTGTGGCCTTTTACACCCACCATGCCGTTTGCCTTACACTCACCCAGGAACTCTTTTTCCAGTTCTTCATTTTTAATGGAGAATGTAGCATTCATCAGGCTTCTGTCTTCCGCTGCTACAATCGGTGTAAATATATAAGAAAGATTATCTAATGTTTTGTAAAAAAGATCGGCTCTTTCATGCGCACGTCTCTCCATCTCGCTCAGGCCGCCTTCTTTTTTGATCCAGCGTAGCGTAAGCATGGCAATATAAATGGCAAATACCGGTGGCGTATTTAGTAGCGATCCTGCTTCTATATGATTGCGGTAATCCATAATAGAAGGAATAGGACGGTTGATCTTACCCAAGATATCCCTTTTAACCACCACAAGGTTTACACCTGCAGCACCCATGTTTTTTTGAGCACCCGCATAAATGAGGGAGAACTTGTTGAACTCCATCGGGCGGCAAAAAATATCGCTGCTCATATCAGCTACAAGCGGTACATCTGTATGAGGGATGGAGTGCCATTGAGTGCCCTCTACTGTATTGTTGGTAGTATAATGCAGGTACGCGCTGTCTTCCGGTATCGGAAAATTCTTATTGATGTAAGAATGGTTTTTGTCTTTGCTGGAAGAAACAATATTTACATTGCCAAACAGTTTCGCTTCCTTGATCGCTTTATTACCCCAGATACCATTGTCGCAGTAAGCCGCTGTTTTCGTTTCGTCCAGTAAGTTCATCGGCACTTGCATAAACTGCGTAGTAGCACCGCCGTGAAGAAACAATACTTCATAGTCATCAGACAACCCCATCAATTCCTTTACCGAGTTTTGAGCCTCGTGCAATACCTCTTCAAACCAGGGTGTACGGTGACCGATTTCTAAAATGGACAAACCCAGGTTATTGAAGTTATGGATAGCTGCGGCAGACTGCTCTAATACCTCTGCAGGAAGGATAGAAGGACCTGAATTAAAGTTATGCATCTTCATGTGTGAAATGATTGAGGTGCAAAGTAAACGCTTTTAAAGTTTCAATGGTTTCAATGCGTTTACAAGTTTCAATAGTTTCATCCGAAATGTACAAATGCATTAAAACTAGATCGCTTGTTAGTTTTTTTCTTGAACAATCTTCCTGCATTATGGATAAAAGCGAATAACTCTGACAGGGTTTAAAACCCTGTCAGAGTTATGCAAAATGAAACATTGAAACTTGTAAACCTTTGAAACTATAATATCATCCTTCCACTTCTGTAACACCGCCCGACACCGCAAATTTCATGGCTTCCGCTGAGCTGGTATGTTTCAGTAGTTTAACCCTCTCTTTAGGTACTATATAGGTAATGCCGGAGATGGCATATGAGTGGGGCACATACACAATGGCATGACCCGGCATTTCAAAATTGTGCGCATCCTCCTGTGTAATGAACCCGACGCGCCATACATCCGGTGCGTCTACATTTACCAGCACGGCTTTGTCAAACTTCTTCTTGTTGCCTGCAAATGCTTCCAGGAAATCTTTTACGGAAGTATAAATGAATTTTACGCCAGGGGTATTTTCGAGTACTTTATCGAATACATGCACCAGCCTGCCGACAAAGAAGGAGGAGGAGAGCCAGCCAACAAAGAGTAATATTAATAATACGATAATAACCCCAAGCCCCGGAAAACGCCGCAGATCACCTGTTGCATTCTTTTCCAAGGCACCCGGGAAAACATCATTTAAGATATTAGGGAGAATGTTGTCTATAGTACGGAAAAGCCAGATAACGGCGTAAGCGGTAATACATATTGGTGCCAGCACCACTACTCCCTGTAACAGGAATTGTATCAACCTTCTCCATTTCAATCTAAACCAGGCTTTTCTTGTTTCGGTTGACATGCTTTATAGGTTTTCAGGATCAAAAGTAGGCAAGTTTTGGGAAGAGTGCGGGAGTATGTAAAGTATATAAGGTATATAGTGTCAGTAAAGCTGGTTACTCCCATATATACTATATAAGCCCTATAAACAAGATCTCCGGGCTTTACTCATCCTGTTTAAAAGCCGCTCAAACAAAAAAAGGTAGCGGAAACTCGTTTTACAAAAAAAGTTTCCATAGTTTTGTCCACCCATTGAGAACAGTTATGGAAATGAAGGAAAGAATACAACAAAAGGCTGAAGAGCTTTTTTATCGCTACGGGATCCGTAGCGTGACAATGGACGAAATCGCCGGCCAACTGGGGATTTCGAAGAAAACCATTTACCAGTCATTTGCAGATAAAGAAGAATTGGTATTTGCCGTCTTCAATAAGCACATGATTGAAAGCAAGGATTGTTGTGTGGCTGATAAAGAAGCGGCAGACAACGCGGTCCATGAAATATTTCTTGCATTGGATATGATGGAGGATATGTTGAAAACATTGAATCCGTACATCCTGTATGACCTGGAAAAATTTCATCCGGCAGTGTTCCAGAAGTTCAAAGAATACAAGAACGATTTCTTGTATAAGATGATCATGGAAAACCTGGAAAGAGGTATTGCGGAAGAATTGTACAGGCCGGATATTGATGTGGAGATATTAACGCGATTCAGAATAGGTACACTAATGCTTTCTGCAAACGTGGATATTTTCCCTAAAAACAAATTCACTCTAATAGAAGTAGAAAAGCAATTGCTCTTACATTTTTTGCATGGCGTAACTACGACTAAGGGTGGTAAATTAATGCAGAAATACCTGCAACAACGTGAACAGAAAAAATCGTTAACTATATGAGGCTGACTTTATTGTCTTGTTTTTGCCTGGTGTCGGGTGTGCTTGCTGCGCAAACCCTGCAATCTCCTGCTGGTTCTACCTATCACGAGTTTAGTGTACAGCAGGCTGTTGATTATTCAGCAAAAAACAATGTACAGGTAAAAAATGCATTGCTGGATGTGCAGGTTCAGCAACAAAAAAATAAAGTAATTACTGCCGGCGCTTTGCCTTCTTTAGCTGGTAGCGGTTCTTTTACAGATTACATAGATATCCCTACTACTTTGATTCCTGCAGAGTTTTCAGGCGGTGCACCGGGTACTTTTCTTCCGGTACAGTTTGGTACAAAGTATAATGTGAATGCAGGCTTAACCTTGCAACAGGTTTTGTTTGACGGGCAGGTGTTTGTAGGATTACAGGCCCGCCGTACATCTATTGACTATTACCAGAAAAATATTGAAATAACGCAGGAAAATATTAAGGCAAATATTTACAAAGTGTATTATCAATTGGTTGTGAGTAAAACACAAATGGATCAGATTGATGCAAACATAGACCTGCTTAAAAAGCTATCTCACGATGCCAAATTGCTGAACCAGAATGGATTTGTTGAAAAGCTGGAGGTGGATAAAGCTGACGTACAACTGGCAAACCTGGAAACGGAGAAATTAAAAACACAGAATACAATTGATAATGGCTACCTCGGGTTGAAATTATTGATGGGTATGCCAGTAAAAGATTCACTGGTGCTCACTGATAAGATCACCGATGAGCAAATCTCCTCCGCATCATTAGATGATGGCACTTACCAATATACAGACAGGAAAGAATACCAGGGTTTGTTACTTACGCAAAAGTTGGGAGAGTATAACATTAAACGTTATAAGATGAGTTACCTGCCTACACTGAGCTTAATAGGCAACTATAGTAAAGCAGCCCAGCGTACACAGTTTAACTTCTTTGGTAAAGGTGACTGGTTTACGACTTCTTACTTCGGTCTGAATCTTTCAGTTCCCATCTTTAGTGGATTTGCGAAAGATGCGAACGTGAAACAGGCACAAATAGAATTGAAGCAAACGGAAAACCAGATTGAAAATTTGAAATTGAATATAGATAATGACGTGACGAAGGCAAGGAATGATTATCGCACAGCTATTTCTACCATCAATTTTCAAAAGAGAAACATGCAGTTGGCAGAAAGTGTGTACAATCAGACTAAGAAGAAATATGATTCAGGTCTTGCTTCCAGCACCGATCTCACAAATACGCAAACAGACATGCGTGTGGCACAAAGCAATTATATAAATGCTTTATACAATGGTATCATTGCTCGCGTAGATTATATGAAAGCTTCGGGCCAACTTAAATAAAACGCTAATTAATTATCTATAGTATATGCAAAAGATAGTAAACCTTGTAATAATAACTGCTGCCTTAACACTAGCTGCATGCGGAGGTAAAAAAAATCCTCTGGCCGAGAAAAAAGCAGAACTGGATAAATTAAAAAATGAACAGACTGCACTAGCAGATAAGATCACTAAACTACAAGCTGAAATAGTAAAACTGGATCCTTCCGCAAAAGAAGAGAAACCAAAACTGGTTGCATTGACTGCAATACAACCGGCTACGTTCACGCATTATATAGACCTGCAGGGGAAAATTGAGTCAGAAAATATTGCTTATGTAACTCCGCGCAATGGTGTTGGCGGACAGGTGAAAGCCATTTTTGTGAAGAAAGGCGATTATGTAAAAAAAGGACAGTTGTTGTTAAAGCTGGATGACGCTGTTGCCAAAAGACAAATAGCGCAAATTGAAACACAATTGGCTTACGCAAAAGATATTTATAACAGGCGTAATAATCTGTGGAAAGAGAATATAGGTGCGGAAGTGGATCTGATAGGAGCTAAAAACCAGGTAGACCAGGTACAGCGCCAAATGGATTTGGCTAAAGAGCAATTAGGATTTACAAACGTATATGCAGAAATGAATGGTGTTGCGGATGAAGTAACGATCCGTGTAGGTGAAGTATTTACAGGAACACCAGCCGGCGGATACATCAAAATAGTTAATACAGAAAACTTGAAAGTGATTACACAGGTGCCTGAAAATTATATTGGCCGTGTAAGCACAGGTGATAATATCGTGATCACGATGCCTGATGCTGGCAAAACTGTGAATGCAAAAATTAATTTGGTTGGTCAGCAGATCGATCCGATGAGCCGTACTTTTTATGTGGAAGCACATTTGCCTTCAGGAAAAGATTTTAAACCCAACCAAATCGCACTGGCTAAAATACAAGACTACTCTTCTAATAATGCAATCACTGTTCCAATGAATACGGTACAGACGGATGAAAAAGGAAAATTTGTGCTTGTAGCTGTTACTGAAGGTAAGAAAATGGTTGCCCGTAAAAAAACTATAACACTAGGCGAGCTATATGGGGACAAAGCTGAGATTAAGAGTGGCCTTGCAGCAAACGATCAGTTGATAGTAGACGGCTTCCAGAGCTTGTATGATGGTCAGCCAATTACTACAAAATAGAAAATAGACACATAGTTCTTGCTTTTGCGCGACTACCAAAAACTTAAATTCCACTATGTACCTACTGTACCTGTGTGGTAAAAAAATAAAACTATGAGTGCTTTAGAAAATATTACAGGAAAGTTTAAACAGTTCAAGCCGACTTCCTGGAGTGTTAAAAATAAAACTTCTGTTTACCTGATGATGTTGTTTGTGACATTATGGGGTATCATGCAGTTTGTTACATTACCGAAAGAGCAGTTTCCGGATATTGTTATTCCCACTATTTACGTACAAACGATCAATTTCGGTAATTCTCCAAAAGATATGGAGAACCTGATAACAAGACCTATTGAAAAACAGATCAAAGGTATTACCGGTGCAAAGATTAAGAAGTTTACAAGTACTTCCCAGCAGGATTATTCAGCTATCATTGTTGAGTTTGATACGGAGGTGAAAACAGATATTGCCTTGCAGAAGGTAAAAGATGCGATAGACAAAGCCAAGCAGGACTTACCCCAAAATCTTACACAAGAGCCAACAGCATTAGAAGTGAACCTGTCTGATCAGCCAATCATGTATGTGAACCTGAGCGGTGATTTTGATATGGTACGTTTGAAGAAATATGCGGATGATCTGAAAGATAAACTGGAAGATTTACCTGAAATCAACCGTATAGATATAGTAGGTGCGCCTGAACGTGAATTCCAGATCAATGTCGATAATTTCCGCATGCAGAGTGCCGGTGTAACTTTTGATAACATAGAGAACGCTGTGAAGTATGAGAATATGGACATTTCGGGCGGTTTGCTCGATGTAGGTAATATGAAACGTAACCTGCAGTTGAAAGGCCAGTTTAAAACAGCATACGATATACAGCAGGTAGTTGTACGAAACTCCAAAGGCGCAGCTATTTACCTGAAAGATATTGCGACTATTATAGATACTACTAAAGAGCGTGAAAGCTATGCACGATTGGATGGTAAGAACGTAGTAACGCTGAATGTGATTAAGCGTAGCGGTGAAAACCTGATAGAAACCAGCGATGGTGTAAAGAAAGTGGTTGAAGAAGCTAAAGGCGTAATTTTCCCTAGCTCACTAAATGCTGTTATTACCGGTGATCAGAGTATTCAAACAAGAACATCATTCAATGACCTTGTAAACTCAATTGTTATTGGTTTCATACTCGTATTGATTGTACTCATGTTCTTCATGGGCGTAACGAATGCCTTCTTCGTGGCATTATCAGTACCACTGAGTATGTTCGTAGCGTTTGTATGCTTGCCGGGTGCAGACCTGATCATTGGCACACACGTTACACTCAACTTCATTGTGTTATTCGCCCTCTTGTTTGGTTTAGGTATCATTGTGGATGATGCGATTGTGGTTATAGAAAATACGCACCGTATTTTCATGGAAGGAAAAGGAAAAATCCAGATCGACAGAGCGACTAAGATGGCTGCCGGAGAAGTGTTCGTGCCTGTATTGGCGGGTACGCTTACTACACTCGCTCCATTCTTTCCACTCTTATTCTGGCCGGGTATTATCGGGCGCTTCATGGTGTACCTCCCAACAATGTTGATCTTTACATTGACAGCATCATTGATCGTGGCATTTATCATGAACCCGGTGTTTGCGGTTGACTTCATGAACCATCCTGAAGGGGAACATAAAGAACCGAAGAGTGCCATCTTTAAAAAGAAATTCTTCTGGGCTGTTCTTATTGCAGGTATTCTCTTTGATATAGCTGGTGTTACCTTCCTGGGTAACCTGTTGATCTTCTTTATGCTCCTGGTATTGCTAAACAGGTTTGTGTTGGATGATGCTATTCATTATTTCCAGAACCATGCTTTGCCTTGGATCATGGGACATTACGAAAGCTTATTGCGTTGGGCATTAAAAGGCTGGAGACCTGTGTGGTTGTTATTAGGTACAGTTGGTTTGCTTATACTATCTTTTCTCATATTCTCTGCATCAATAACATCGGGCAGGGTTGGTGTTACTTTCTTCCCGAAAGGAGATCCTAACCAGATCTATGTGTACCTGAAATTACCGGTAGGTACGAACGTGGAATATACAGATTCTGTTACGCGCATATTAGAAGATCGCGTGGATAAAGTTTTAGGAATAGATAATGCAAAAGGTAAAAAGAATCCTGTTGTAGAAAGTGTGATCAGTAACGTGGCAATTGGAGCAAGTGACCCAAGCAGCGGCGACAGAAGTACAAGAAGTGAATTAGGCAGGATACAGGTTTCTTTTGTAGAATATGAAAAACGCCATGGTGTATCTACCCGGCCATATTTGGATAAAATCCGTGCTGAAATGAAAGGCATACCAGGGGCAGAAATAAGCGTAGACCAGGAAAGTAGCGGTCCACCAACAGATCCTCCGGTGAATATAGAAGTAGCTAGTGAAGACTTTGACAACCTGATCAAAACTGCGGTTAACCTTAAGAATTATCTTGATTCTATACAGGTGCCGGGCGTGGAAGAGTTGAAAATGGATGTGGATCTGACTAACCCGGAAATTACATTGACAGTTGACCGTCAGCGTGCATTAATAGAAGGTGTTTCTTCTGCCCAGGTTGGACAGACTATACGCACCGCATTGTTCGGTAGAGAGGTTTCGAAGATCAAAGAAGGTAAAGAAGAATATAAGATCCAGTTAAGGAATGATATTTTACAAAGACACAATCTTGTAGATATCTTAAACATGAATGTTTCATTCCAGGATATGGCTAACCAGGGACAGATGAAAAACGTTCCGATCAGTGCGGTTGTAAAAGTAGAACCTACAAGTACGCTGGGTAGTGTAAAACGTAAAAATCAGAAACGTGTTATCACAGTTCGTTCAAATGTGTTAACAACACAGGGCTATAACGCAACTGGTGTGAACATTGAACTGGCAAAATATATTGCGGACTTTAAGAAAGTGCCGGATGGTGTAACGATTAAACAGACAGGCGAAGGAGAACAACAGGCAGAAACCGGCGCTTTCCTTTTAAAAGCATTGTTGATCGCTTTAGGATTGATCTTGTTGGTATTGGTGTTACAATTTAACTCTATCAGCAAATCAGTAATCATCCTTACGGAAATTATCTTCAGCGTGATTGGTGTATTCCTTGGTTTCTCTTTCACGGGAATGGAGGTGTCGGTACTGATGACTGGTCTGGGTATTGTAGGTCTGGCTGGTATAGTAGTGAAGAATGGTATCCTGGTGATCGAGTTTGCGGATGAATTAAGAGGTCGCGGATTACGTACAAGAGAAGCTGTAATACAGGCAGGTAAAACACGTATTATACCTGTATTGCTGACAGCCCTCGCAGCGATCCTTGGCTTCATCCCGATTGCGGTTGGTTTCAATATCAACTTTATCACTTTATTCTCTGACCTGAACCCGCATATCTTCTTTGGTGGTGATAACGTGGTGTTCTGGAAACCATTGAGCTGGACGATCATCTTTGGTTTGGCATTCGCATTCTTTATGACATTGATCATTGTACCATCCATGTACCTGATCGCAGAACGCCTTCGCAGGCCAATGCGCAAAATGTACGGTGGTAAATGGGTTAGTATGGCAGGCCTGCCTCCGATCACGTTGCTCTTTTCATTGATGATGATTGGAACAATGATCAGGCAGCGTTACAAGAGAACAAAACGTGCAAGAAGATTAAGAGGCAACGAAAACGTAAATGATGCGTTTATCGGAAGCTGGTTCTAATAAAAGTTTACAGTTGGTCTTGGTTAAATAAATCCGTAAGCGGATAAACAAACCCCCTGATTCTTCAGGGGGTTTTGTTATTCTCGGGAGTTTGTAATCGTGAATAAGCTATTGGGTTAGCGCTGCATCTGCGGGGAATGTGAGTGGTGAGTTGCCAGTTGTGAGTAAGCTTATGCTGAATAAAACCTTTCGTTGCTATACGCTTTAGCGGGCGGATTTTAAAATAACATACCTCGCGGAAAACACAGAAATCGCGGAATGATTTAACTTTTGCGTCTTCCGTGTTTTCTGTGAGCAGTTTTTCTTCCTCTGTGTTTCTGCGCTTCTGTGGCAAATCTCTTTGCTTAACTATTTGATAGACGGCGTTTAGAATATTCGCCCTTTACCTACTTTCAACAAAAAATAAACAGCCTTTTTATGATTAATAATCACGAGATAGACTACGTCATTTATGGTGAAGAAATGCAGTACGTAGAAGTAGAGCTTGATCCCGGAGAAACTGCTGTAGCAGAGCCGGGTGCATTTATGATGATGGATGATGGCATACAGATGCAAACTATTTTTGGTGATGGCAGCCAGCAACAATCGGGTGGTTTGCTAGGTAAGCTGTTCAGTGCAGGTAAACGTTTGCTGGTGGGTGAAAATTTATTCATGACCGCATTTACAAACATTGGACAGGGAAAAAAGCACGTCAGCTTCGCGTCACCATATCCCGGTAAGATCATTGCACTAGACCTGCTAAGATTAGGCGGTCGCATTATTTGTCAGAAAGATGCATTCCTCTGCGCCGCAAAAGGAGTAAGCATAGGCATAGAATTTCAACGAAAATTAGGTACCGGCCTCTTTGGAGGGGAAGGCTTTATTATGGAAAAGCTGGAAGGTGATGGGATGGCTTTTATGCACGCAGGCGGTCATGTAATGGAGAAAGAACTGATGCCTGGCGAATTACTGAAAATAGATACAGGATGTATAGTCGCATTTACGGCAGGTGTTGACTATGATATTCAATTTGTAGGCGGCATAAAGAATACCCTGTTTGGTGGTGAAGGCGTGTTTTTCGCAACACTGCGTGGCCCTGGTAAAGTGTGGATACAAACCTTGCCGATTAGTCGTCTTGCCGGCAGGATCTTACAATATGGCACCTACAAACGCAGAGAAGAAGGAAGCATTCTCGGCGGCATAGGCAACCTGCTGGATGGAGATTAAAAATGTTAGATGTACGATGTTTGATGTATAGACTTATGTACTTTTAATAGACAGGTGTGGTATGGGGGTATTGCTGATTTCCAGCGCAAAAGCTAGTTCGTTTATTAATCATTCGGAATATTTTTACATCGTACATCTAACATCGTACATCCCTTCTTTCACTAATACTTAGCGTTTTAAAGTTTATCTTCGCAGTTGGTTAAAATGCTACCTATATGCGAAAAGGATTTATACTCTCTGCAGCGGCAGGTATAATTGCCGCTATTTTATTAGGCTTGTTTATAAACCCGTGGTGGTACCTCTTACTAGCAGTAGTCTTGCCTCTCACTATCCTGGGCATTGGAGACATGATCCAGACAAAACATTCCATTATGCGTACCTACCCTGTATTGGGAAGGATGCGTTACTGGATGGAAGCGTTACGCCCCAAAATGTATCAATACTTTGTAGAGTCAGATATTGACGGAAGGCCCATCAACCGTATAGACCGGTCTACGATCTACCAGCGTGCAAAACAGGAAACGGATACCATGCCCTTTGGTACACAGCTAGACGTATATGCGGAAGGTTATGAATGGATGAGCCACTCCATTGCCTCAAAAGATTTCACCAAGCTGGACCATGCACCGCGTGTGACAATTGGAAACAAAGATTGTAAGTATCCATACTCAGCAAGCATCTTCAATGTAAGTGCCATGAGCTTCGGCTCACTAAGCCCCAATGCCATTGAAGCATTAAATGCAGGCGCTAAGATTGGCAACTTTGCACACAATACAGGCGAAGGCGGCATAAGCCCCTATCACCTGAAGCATGGTGGTGATATTATCTGGCAGATCGGTACAGGCTACTTCGGTTGCCGCGATGATGAAGGTAATTTTTCACCTGAAGTGTTTAAGCAAAATGTAGATAAGCCACAGATTAAAATGGTGGAGCTGAAAATATCACAAGGTGCAAAACCAGGTCATGGCGGTATTTTACCTGCATCTAAAAACACACCTGAGATTGCGGCTATACGTCACGTAAAACCAGGAACCACAGTTGCATCACCTCCATATCACAGCGCTTTTGACTCACCGGTAGGATTGGTAAAATTCATAAAACAGCTACGGGAGTTATCTGGTGGCAAACCGGTAGGCTTCAAATTATGCGTAGGTAGAAAAAACGAGTTTATTGGCATTTGTAAAGCCATGATAGAACTCGATTGCTATCCTGACTTTATTACTGTAGATGGTGGTGAAGGTGGCACAGGCGCTGCACCGCAGGAGTTTTCCAACTATGTAGGCGCACCCTTGCTGGATGGGCTTGCATTCGTACACAATATGCTCACCGGGTTTGGTATCAGGCAACACATTAAAGTAATCGCCTCCGGCAAAATATTATCCGGTTTCCACATGGTACGTGCCGTAGCACTGGGAGCGGATGCATGTAACAGCGCACGCGCTATGATGATGGCTATTGGTTGCATACAGGCATTGCAGTGCAATACGAACAAATGCCCTACGGGTGTGGCTACACAAAACCCGGCGCTGGCTGTAGGACTCGTAGTGTCAGATAAAAAACACCGTGTAGCCAACTACCACGATGATACAGTGAAAACATTTGTAGAATTACTTGGGGCCGCAGGAATTGAGGATTATAAAAAGCTGACACGCTCACATATTTACCGCCGCGTATTTATGAATGAAGTAAGAACATTTGAAGATATCTTTCCTTCCGTGCCTACCAATTGTATGCTTGACAATTGTGTGCCTGACAGGTACAAGCAGGACTACGATATGGCCTATGCTGAAAAGTGGGGCTAGGGAATTGAATAATTGCTAAATGGCTAAATTGTTTAATTGATTTCACCGACAACAATTAAACAATTTAGCCATTTAACCATGTAGCAATCGTCAAATTCCTATTTTTGCGCCCTATGCAATTTCCCATCGCCTACGACAAAAAGAAAGTAATACAAGGACTGCGTTATCATTTTATTACGCGTCCTGAAATAAAAGTGCTGATTATATTGGTGAATGTTTTTGCCATCGTAGCAGGAATATTGTTTTATATGAAAAAGATCAGGCCAGAGCCGTTCCTGTTAGGCTCTGTATTGTGGCTTATTATTATGATTGCATTCTGGTACCTGTTGCCATGGTTAATTTACAGGCGTAGTGAAACCTTCAGGGATAAGTTTATTATCAGTTTCCAGGATAAATATGTCGGCCTTGAAAATGAACGTGGCGCCATGTCATGGAAATGGGAAACCTTTTCCAGTTTCTTCGAAAGCCCCAATTTCTTTCATCTCTATTTTAATACACGCTCTTTTTTCATCGTACCAAAAGAAAATATGACGGAAGATATGCGCCATGAACTCCGGGGAATATTAAATCAAAAGATAGGCAAGAAATAACAGGTCGATCTTATTGTAATGAAATTAGGACGAGATAAAAGAGAGTTATTGCACTGCTCTTAAGTGTTCTGTGAAAGCACAAAACTTCTTCGCGACTTTATAAACCCTATCTACATTATAAAACTCGCTTAAAGCGCCTTCTCCATTGTAAAGTGCGGGATCGTTACCTCGGTAAACTCTTCACCGGCAACTTTATAACCCAGTTTTTCATAAAAGCCTACGGCTGTAGTACGTGCATGCATGGTTATTTTTCTATAACCCATATCACGGGAAATGTTTTCAGCAAACTGCATCAGGCTTCTGCCGAGGCCCTTACCTTGTAAGCCTGCAATGACAGCCATCTGGCGCAGGCGCACAGTCTTATTACCGGCATTGCTAAGCATACAGCAACCCTCCAGTTTGTCATCATCAAATGCACCGATAAGGATATCTTCAGCTTCTTTATCCAATTCTTCCTGCAAAAAGTCCAGTCCCAGGGGTTTGCGCAAGATCTGGTAGCGCAATTCTACCATTTGCTTGTACTCATCGCTGCCGTGATCTATAATCTTTAACGCCATACCGTTTTCATTAGAGGGTTCCAATATAATATCATTTTTAAAAAGAATAGACATTTTCTGCAACTAAGTAAGAAGGTATTAACATAATTAGTCGACCTAATATTTTGCCCGGAAATAGAAGTTCCCTTATTTTTGAATAGTCTACTTATTTGATGGACTAAAAGAATTCTTGATATGAGTATTAACATCATCGGCTTTGCCGTACCATTTTTTCTCTTTTTTATAGGGCTGGAATATTGGTATGCAAAACGTAAAGGCCTTTCTTATTATCAATTTGCAGAATCTATTGCCAATCTTAATGTTGGTATTGCCGAGCGGTTAACGGATGTATTTGCCACAGGCCTCTTCTTTTATTTCTTCAAATTTATATATGAGCACTTTGCTCTGTTCTCCATTACAGCGCGTTGGTACACCTGGGTCATATTGTTCTTATTAACCGATTTTGTGTGGTACTGGTACCACCGATTTGCACACGAGATAAACCTTTTTTGGGCAGTACATGTAGTACATCACCAGAGCGAAGACTTTAATTACACCGTTTCTGCCCGTATTACCATCTTCCAGGCTATAGTTCGCAGCCTGTTTTGGTCAGTATTGCCCTTAATCGGTTTTCCTCCGGAAATGATCACCTGCTTCCTACTCATCCACGGCCTCTACCCGTTTTTTATCCATACCCAGACTATCGGAAAGCTCGGCTGGCTGGAATATATATTAGTAACGCCCTCCCATCACCGCGTACACCATTCATCAAACCCGGAATATTTAGACAAGAATTATGGTGATGTACTCATCATCTGGGATAAAATGTTTGGTACATTTAAGAAAGAAGGCTCGGGAAAGATTGAATATGGCCTTACCAAACCGCTGGAACACCACAGTTTCTTGTGGCAGCATTTTCACTTTGCCCTGGAAATCTGGTACTCATGCAAGCAATTGCCTTCCGTTGGCAAAAAACTGCGCCTCATTTTCGGCAAACCGGACAATATCGATCCTGATTTGCGTAACAGGCTGGAAAACATATATTTAACACAATCTGCTGCACAAAAAGCCATTACCAAACCCCAACGGCAATATATAATGGCACAAACGATAGTTACTTTATTAGTATTATTTATTACCTGCCTGTTCGAAAAAATGCTGGGGCCGCTTCAACTAACCTTGCTTTCCGTCTTTATTTTGCTGAGCGTGGTCAACACCGGGGCCATATTAGAGCAGAAAAAATGGGTGTTTTACCTGGAATATGCCCGTGTACTAGTCGTATTGGCAGGCCTATTGTACCAGCAAAACAGCTATTTTACCCTTATACTCGTACTGGGGCTCGGGGTCTTTTTGACTTACTATTTTCGTCGTGCACAAAACTATTACGAGGATTATTTGTTCGGAAATAAGGGCGAAAAACCATAAAACGAGTGTTTTTTGTTCCTGACACACATTAATATTTATTAAAATTCATAGGGGCAAAACGGGGATAGCAAAGGCTTACAGGCATGTTTTGCGCATCGCGGGATTGGCATTTACCGAGATGTGAAAACAAATATTGACGAAAAACTTGCTGATAAGCCAAAAATTCTATTTTTGCGCCTGTAACAAAACTTTTTCAAAATGTCAGACATCGCAACAAGAGTAAAGAAGATCATTGTTGACAAATTAGGAGTAGATGAAGCTGAAGTTACGAATGAAGCTTCTTTCACAAATGATCTGGGTGCCGATTCTTTGGACACCGTAGAACTGATCATGGAATTCGAAAAAGAATTCAACATCTCAATTCCTGACGAACAAGCTGAAACTATTACTACGGTTGGCCAGGCTATTGCTTATCTGGAAGAGCATGCTAAGTAACGGATAACCGTACTTCGCGATATTAATTATAATCCGCCTGCGGATCAGCATTTGCCCCGTAGGCGGATTTATCACTTCAAACACAGGCTTGTAAAAAATTATGAACGTAGATCTCAAAAGAGTTGTAGTAACTGGTATTGGCGCATTAACACCAATCGGGAATACTCCTGATGAATATTGGAACGGACTCATCAACGGTGTGTCCGGTGCAGACAATATCACTCTTTTTGATGCCTCAAAGTTTAAGACAAAGTTTGCTTGCGAAGTGAAGAATTTTGACCCTACAGAATTCCTGGATAAGAAAGAAGCCCGCAAGATCGACCGCTTTACGCAGTTCGCGCTGGTAGTAAGTGACCAGGCTATGGCTGATGCAGGACTGAGCAGAGACAATATTAACCCGGACAGGATTGGTGTTGTATTTGCAAGCGGCATTGGTGGCCTTATCACCTTCCAGAACGAGGTAATAGAATTTGCACAAGGCGATGGAACGCCGCGTTTCAATCCGTTCTTCATTCCAAAAATGATCCTGGATATTGCCGCAGGGCAAATATCTATGCGCCATAACCTGCGTGGTCCAAACTTCGCAGTAGTGAGCGCCTGCGCCAGCAGTACCAATGCGATCATGGAAGCATTTAATCTCCTGAGATTAGGTAAAGCAGATATTATACTAGCAGGTGGTAGCGAAGCCGTTATCAGCCAGGCAGGTGTAGGTGGCTTTAACTCCATGAAAGCAATGAGCGAACGCAACGACGATCCTAAAACTGCCAGCCGCCCTTATGATAAGGACCGTGATGGTTTTGTAATGGGAGAAGCGGGCGGTATGTTGGTACTGGAAACATTGGAACATGCTCTTGCAAGAGGTGCGAAGATCTATTGTGAAATAGCTGGTACTGGTGCTACTGCAGATGCACATCATATTACTGCTCCACATCCCGAAGGGCTTGGTGCAAGAAATGTAATGCTGGCAGCACTGGATGATGCCGGAATGAAAGCTGAAGACATCGATTACATCAATACACATGGTACATCTACGCCACTAGGCGACGTAGCAGAGGTAAAAGCTATCGTAGACGTTTTTGGTGAACACGCTTACAAAGTGAACATCAGTGCGACTAAATCTATGACAGGCCACTGCCTTGGCGCTGCAGGCGTTATTGAAGCTATAGCTTGTGTGTATAGTGTGATCAAAGATGAAGTGCCTCCTACCATTAACCACTTCACTGACGATCCTGAATTGGACCCGAGACTGAACTTCACATTTAACAAAGCTCAAAAGCGTACTGTAAATGCTGCCCTAAGCAATACTTTTGGTTTTGGCGGACATAATGCATGCGTGATTGTAAAAAAATACGTAGCTTGAGATTGTGCAATTTTTAAGGAAATTATTTAACAAGCCATCCAAGCCATCATTTGAAACGCAGCTACACAACCTGTTAGGTATTAAAACTACCAAAGTAGCGTTGTATAAGACTGCACTGAGTCACCGTTCCATAAAGGAAGGGCCTGACGAAAACAATGAGCGGCTGGAATATCTCGGCGATGCCGTGCTAAGTGCAATTGTGGCGGATTATCTTTTTAAAAGATATCCCTACAAAGGCGAAGGTTTCCTTACTGAAATGCGTAGTAAAATGGTAAACCGTCAGCAGCTCAATGATATTGCGCTGAAGATGGGGCTGAAAAAGCTGACCATGTACAACAAGTTCGATAATTCCCTCAAATCAAGCCAGATATTTGGTAATACCTTAGAAGCCCTTGTTGGCGCTGTGTACCTTGACAAAGGTTATGAGCGTACGCATAGATGGGTCTTGAGAAGTATTATTCTTCCCCACCTTTTTGTTGACGATCTGGAACTGATCGACATCAACCTCAAAAACAAGCTCATCGGCTGGGCAAGCAAAAACGGTAAATCACTCGAGTTTGAAACCATTGAAGAAAAAATGGAAAACGGACGACGTGTATTTACTATTGCCGCAGTATTAAATGGTGAAGTATTGGCACAGGCAAAAGGCTACAATAAAAAAGACGCCAGCCAGGTAGCGGCACAATTAGCAATAGAAAAGTTAGGGTTGTAATTTGAAAATGAGTCAATTTGAAAATGTTGCATTTTCAAATTGCTGAATTGTTATATGGTTAAATTGCTATATGGCTATATTGTTCAATTGTTATTCCAACAATTTACTCATACGATTTCTCTGCGTAACTCTCCGTTCTCACCGTCTCTGCGGTGAATCGAAGTCGTGAAGCTACTTACCTCTAATCAATAAAAAAAGGCGCCCAGAATGTAAAGCCCTCATGTGCATTATAAGTGACTTTTCTGAAACGCCTTCAAACGGTAAAACCACTATAGACTAAAACCTCAACTAGTTAAATTGTTATTCTAACAATTAAGCAATACAACCATTAATTAATCACCTTCCTTTTCTTCATATCCTTCACAATTGTCCTGGAGAAATCGTCTGCCAGTGCATTTAATGAAGAAGGAGCGGAAGACTGCGATTGTGCAGAGTACAATAACTTATTACTGTTTATGTCATACAGGTTTGTTTCGAAGAAAAAGCGAGTGCTTGTTTCGTAGTAACCTGGTTGATATACACGTGGGTAATAATAGGAATAGTAGCCCCAGAAACGTCCATAATACGGATATGGTGCGTAAGACATTGTTCCGGGAACATACCGTTTTTCCTTATTCTTGTCCAATAAAGAAATAGTCAGTACACCATCAAAATTTGCGGATTGCAATTTTTGTAAAGCCTGTTCTTCTTTCATATTCTCAAACGATTTGGGCCCATATTCATTGAAAGAAGTGACGGCTTCATACCCCTGTCCTTTTAGGTCCGTAGCTACTTCGTTTTCTATGCGCGCACGCATACTCCTGTCTTTGTCATTGAAGAAGCCAAGCACCAGGATCTTTTTCAGGGGAACGTTTTTTGCATCTGCAGCATTCCAGCTATTGGTAATCTTTGAACTGCTGCTACAGCCCGCAAAAATGAATACGGCAGCCAATAATAAAATCCCACCAGCCATTATCTTTTTCATAGCATATCATGTTTATTCCGCTATTTAGATAACCACTTGCTTGCCGGGATTAATGATAAGCAATAGCTTAACAATCTTTTACGGATTCGGGAGATGAATTGTTAAATTGTTATAAGCGTGAATCGTGAGACGATAATCGTGAATCGGCTTACTCACAACTGACATCTCACTACTCACAATTTAACCATACAACAATCAGTCAATTAAACTATACTCTGACACAACTCTATCAACACACCATTGGTCGTTTTAGGATGTAGAAAACAAACCAGTTTATTATCCGCACCGCGCTTTGGTTCTTGCTGTAATAATTGAAAGCCATTATCCGCCAATCTCTTCATTTCTGCATGAATATCAGCTACTTCAAAGGCTATATGGTGCATGCCTTCACCTTTCTTTTCTACATATTTAGCAATTACGCCATCGGCCGTAGTACTCTCCAATAATTCTATTTTCGTGTTGCCTGTCTGGAAGAAGGCTGTTCGAACGTTTTCACTGCTTACTTCTTCCGTTTTATAGCAGTTTGTATTTAATAATGTTTCAAACAACGGAATAGAAACAGATAAGTCTTTAACAGCTATGCCAATATGTTCAACTTTTTGCATATAACATTGATTTTCGATATAAGAAAATAGATATTATCAATACCCTCACCACCCTAAAATACAATGGTTTAATGTATTTTTGCGGTATTCTCAATTAGTATAAACATTCTTTGAATCATGTTGAAACTTCCTATTTACCTGGATAATAATGCGACCACACCAATGGACCCGCGTGTACTGGAAGCGATGTTACCTTATTTTGTTGAACATTTTGGTAACGCAGCCAGCCGTAACCACCCGTTTGGTTGGGAAGCAGAAGAAGCTGTGGATTATGCCCGTGAGCAGGTGGCTAAATTAATAGGAGCCGATCCAAAAGAAATCATTTTTACTTCAGGCGCTACAGAAGCGGATAACCTTGCTATCAAAGGTGTATTCGAAATGTATGCAAACAAAGGTAACCACATCATCACCTGTGTTACCGAACACAAAGCTGTATTAGATACTTGTAAGCATATAGAAAAGCAAGGAGGAGAAGTAACTTATCTTCCGGTAAAACCTGATGGCTTGATTGATCTGCACGAATTGGAAGCAGCCATTAAACCTACAACGGTTTTAATCTCTATCATGTATGCAAACAATGAAGTAGGTGTAATACAACCTGTAAAAGAGATCAGCGCTATTGCTAAAAAGCACGGCGTATTATTCTTTACAGATGCTACACAAGCTGTAGGCAAAATACCGGTAGATGTACTGAAAGACGGCATTGACCTGCTTGCATTCAGTGCACACAAAATGTATGGACCTAAAGGTGTAGGTGCATTATATGTACGCCGCAAAAATCCTCGTGTAAAAGTAACTGCACAGATGGACGGTGGCGGACACGAAAGAGGTATGCGTAGTGGTACACTCAATGTACCTGGTATTGTTGGTTTGGGCAAAGCATGTGAACTATGCCGCTTGGAAATGGAGCAGGATACAAAACACATCAAAGCACTGCGCGATAAACTGGAAAATGCTTTATTACAAGTAGAAGAAAGTTATCTGAATGGTCACAAAGACCATCGCCTGCCACATGTAAGCAATATCTCTTTCAAATATGTAGAAGGTGAAGGTTTAATGATGGGCTTTAATAAAAACATTGCCCTATCATCCGGCTCTGCTTGTACGTCAGCATCGCTTGAACCGAGCTATGTATTAAAAGCATTAGGCCTGGGTGATGACCTGGCACATAGCTCCCTGCGTTTTGGCCTGGGACGTTTCACTACAGAAGAGCAGATCGACTATACAATAGAACAGGTAACTAACACGGTGAACAAGTTAAGAGAAATGAGTCCACTGTGGGAAATGTTCAAAGAAGGTATTGATCTGAACACGATAGAGTGGGCGCATCACTAATGGGTAAATTGGTACATTGTTAAATGGTTACATTGTTGAATTGTTTTTAAAAGTGTTGTCATAACAATTTAACAATGCAGCAATACAACAATCTCAAATTATAAATTTCAAATTTTCAAATCGTTTTTATGGCATATTCAGAAAAAGTAATTGATCACTATAATAATCCGAAGAACGTAGGTACGTTGGATAAGGGACAGAAAAACGTAGGTACCGGCCTTGTAGGTGCTCCTGAGTGCGGTGACGTTATGCGTTTGCAGATTGAAGTAGACGAGACAACAGGTGTGATTAAAGACGCTAAATTCAAAACATTTGGTTGCGGTTCTGCTATTGCTTCTTCCTCTCTGGCTACTGAATGGCTGAAAGGCAAAAGTGTAGACGAAGCTTTAAAGATCGACAATATGGAGATTGTAGAAGAGCTGAACCTGCCGCCGGTAAAAATCCACTGTTCTGTATTAGCAGAAGATGCAATCAAAGCTGCGATCAACGACTATCGCAAAAAGAACGGTTTGGAAGAGTTGGTGTTTGAAGAAAGAATTCATTAATCTAAATTGATGTATTGTTGAATTGTTAAATGGTTTAATTGTTGTAATAATTAAAACAGGTAAACAATCTCAAATTTCAAATCATCAATTTCAAATTGAATAATATGGTAGAGACAGAAAATGGCATAACAGTAAGCGAAAAGGCAAAAGGTAAAGTCTTTAAGCTGTTGGAAGAAGCCGGTGTGGGTAACGATCCTTCTTATTTCCTGCGTGTATCTGTAGTAGGTGGTGGTTGTTCAGGACTAAGCTATAAGATGGATTTTGACAATGAAGTAAAAACCGGTGACCAGGTATTTGAACACAACGGTATAAAAGTGGTAACCGACCTGAAAAGCTTTTTATATCTTGTAGGAACGGAATTAGACTTTTCTGATGGACTGAACGGAAAAGGATTCTTTTTCAACAATCCAAACGCAAGCCGTAGCTGCGGTTGTGGAGAAAGCTTCGCGGTATAAAATACATTGGATAAATAATATTTCTAAAGAGCTGTCAATAGACGGCTCTTTTTTATGCAAACGGATCTCGTGCGAAGGCGCGCAAAGTGAGTGGTGAGTTGTCAGTAGTGAGTACGCCCATTCACGATTGCCGTCTCACGATTCACGCTAAATCTCTGCGCAACTCCCCGTCTCTGCGGTTAAAATAAAGTCGCGCAGCGGCTACTCCATATTAAACCATATAACAATGCATCCTATTTCAAATCAATCCCCACCACCAGGTTTGACAAATGTTTCTCAGCCTTACTATCGTCTATAACCTTACCTATACTCTTCTCATACTTCGTATCACTATACTTTATACTCGCAATCTTCAGCATGTCTACACATTCATCACTATACGCATAAGGCTTGATCTGTTGCCACTTCCATGTTGCCTGGTTAGATGCATAAGGATACCAAAACTCAGTTGCTTTTTGTAAGCTTTTCCCCGATGGAGAAACATAGTGCCACAGATCTACAGGCTCTGGCATACGCTCTGCCATAAACGCAATCGCATAGAATGCTTTTAAAATAAATGTAGAATAATGCAATCCGATAGTACGTTCCAGCTCTGCGGGAAAACTACCATCTTCTGCCTGCTGATGATCTATCCTGTATTTTACTTTTTCAATGATCTCCTTTTGTAAAACCGCATTTTTTGTAAGTGTAGCATAGCACATGCGTTGCATATCATAGAATACACCATGATTATTTTTAGTATTATTCTCGTCCTTACCATTCGTGCTTGTTTGCATCCAGCTCAACATCTCTGCAAACCATTTTTCAATGCCAAGCTGATCCTCTTTTTTCCAGGAGGACGAATTGTTGATTAAGCCAATACCATCCACAACTTTCACCAACAGTCGGCTTTCAATGATGCCCGCACCGCGGCCATCATTTCGCCCTTTGATTGCTTGTGCAAAATTCATATTAGGATTCATGCGGGTAGCAGTGTCAAGAAAAAAGGTGCGGATCAAAAACGCAGCCCTGTCAGCATATTTTTCCTGCCCGGAGAAATAATACGCAAGCGTTAACTTCTCAATCGCATCTACCATGGAAGGCAATACGTCCTTATCAGGATAATTTTCTACTTCAGGATTGTGTACACCATCTCTTCTGATATAAGGTAAACCATCTGCTTTAGCAGGATCAGGAAACCAATAAGGTGCAATACTCACATAGTCGTGCATATCTGTTGCCGGGGCAGCACTCTTTTTAGCAGTTACCGTAAACGGGCCTGCAAGCAATGCCTTGTTCGCATCTTTCAATAATTCCTTGTAAGCAGGCATTAGTGTAGCATCACTTTTCAGAATGCGGGCCTTACCTTCTGCCAGTAGTGTAGGGTCAAGAATAATAGTGTGTGGTAACGCGGTATTGCTTTGTGCAACACACGGAAACGAACAGTAAAATATGAATACTGTAAAGAGGCAGGCAATTAATTTCATGTGGCGCATTTAAAACAGGAAACTAAAATTCCAGGTCTGGTCCTTTCAGGTTCTTCGACATCTCTAACACTTCAGATAAGTGCTGGCGCATGACAGCAGCAACACCATTAATGTTTTGATTTTTGATGTACTGGAAGATCATCTTATGTTCCATCACTGTTGTATCAGATACATTCAGGCAAACATTGAACTTGCCGTGGTTCATTAATATCTGTGGTGTAATAGTCAGCATTAAAGAACGTAGCACAGGGTTCTTACTGATCTCCGCTATCTTCAGGTGAAACATAATATCCTCATCCGATGCGGCGCCGCCCTCTTCAATTTTCTTCATGTAAGTATTCAGCGCTTCTTCCAGTTCTATAACATCCTGTTCTGTCCTTCTTTCTGCAGCAAGCTTAGCAGATTCCACTTCCAGCAACACACGCGTTTCTACAAGTGAAAAGAAACTATAGTGGTCCAGGTTTAAGATGTTGCCAAGCATTCCATTAATAGCAGGAATGCCCAGGCCGGATATAACTGTACCGGATTGCGGCAATACTTTTACTACACCATAAAACTCCAGTTTCTTAATAGCATCGCGGACGTGTAAGCGGCTGATCCCTAATTTTTCTGCAAGCTTTCGTTCAGAAGGTAATTTGTCGCCGGGCTGTAGCATACCCGTGCTGATCAGGTCCTTTATCTGCTGGATAATTAATTCAGATGGCCTTTCTACAGAAATCTCTTCAAAATTTTCGAGCAACTGGTCTACCATAAGGAAAACGATTGAATACAAATATAAAACGTTTTCGTAAAATTGGTAGTCTGGTTAGTCAGTATATAGATTCAATAAAATCTTATTCAGGTAATATTATTGGAAACCAATATTTTATAATTTATTCTGGAAAATAAAATCCTGTTCTTGGTAAATTGGCTAACCAATTTGCTTAAAATCCTTACTTTTAATCAACGAACGAAAAGATTGCTTCTTACCTCATTTGAATTTAAAACTGCTTGTCATGAAACGAAAATTGAGCTTCCTCCTCTTTTTTGCCAGTTGCTTGTGTATTACCGCCTATGCCCAGAAAACTGTTGAAGGACGTGTTACGAATGCTACTACTGGTCAACCAATAAACGATGTGAGTGTAAACGTTGTGGGAACAAATACTGCGGTGTTTACTGATGCCAATGGTAAGTTCTCCATTAAAGTCTCCAGTCTGCAAAAAGCAAAACTCGGTTTTTCCTTCGTTGGCTTCAAAAGCCATTTTGAAGAAGTGCAAGGCAGAGCAATGATCGATGTAAAACTACAGGCTGTAGATTCTGTAATGGAGGATGTGGTTGTAATTGGGTATGGTGTACAAAGAAAGTCACATCTGACCGGCTCTATCGCAAAACTGAAGAATGATAACCTGGATGAAATACCTACCTCCAGCCTGGATAAAGCACTGCAAGGAAAACTGGCTGGTGTAAATGTACAGAACACAACATCCGAAACGGGCGTATCATCACGCGTACGTGTACGTGGCCTTAGCTCATTAAGCGCAGGTTCCGATCCGCTGTATGTAGTAGATGGGCAACCGGTACCAGATGGTCTTGCTTCCATCAACACATTTGACGTAGAGTCTATAGAAGTATTGAAAGATGCCGCATCCGCAGCCATCTATGGTTCACGTGCAGCAAATGGCGTTATTATCATCACTACTAAAAGTGGTAAAGCGGACAAGCCAAAATATAACCTGAAAGCATACACCGGTGTAAAGAGTGCCTACAAGCTGAATCCGCTGATGACTTTTACAGACTATGTAAACAAGCTGTATAAAGAAGCGGGTATGCGCCAAAGCGATACTACTGTGCCGGCAGCTAATAAAAACCTGATCACTGCACAAGAGAGAGCAGCTTACATTATAGAGAGTGCAATAGATGGCGGTGTAGCTACTAACTGGCAGGATGCTGCCTTGCAGGATGCTAACATCTATAATGTGCAGCTAGGGATATCTGGTGGTAAGAAAGACCTGAAATATTATATTTCCGGCAACTACCAAAAGGACAACGGCATTATGCTGTATAACAGTTATGATAAAGTAAACTTCAGAGCTAAAGTAGATGGTACATTAAGTAAAACAGTGAAGTTTGGTTTCAATTTCAATCCATCTTACTCTTACAATACAAGGCCTGCAGCTAACTTTACAGACTATTACCGTTTCTACTCATACATGCCCGTAAAACATAATGCAGCTACTGCTGCGTTTGTAAACCAGAATCCGCAATGGGCAAGTATCCGTCCCGGAGATTGGGCGCAACCACGCCACTTCAATAATGGATATTATTTCGGCACTATGCCGGATGGTTCATATTGGGATAGCAGAACCGATCCTTCACTTGCTGCTGCCGGCGGACAAGTAACGCCGTGGAGCTCTACAAATAACTCACCTGCGTCTATAGCAGCAAGCGAAGACAGAAGTACGCAATATTATCGCATGATCGGTGGTGGCGACATTACTGTAACTATTTCGAAGAATCTAATTTTTAAAACATTCGGAAGTGTAAACTATTATTCACAGGAGAATAACACATTTACACGCCGTAATGCAAGAACAGATAACACGACCAACTCTGCTGTAAACTACAATAAGCAATACATCGATTTATTGTGGGAGAATACATTGAACTATATCAAGAAAGCAGGTGGTCACAATTTCACAGGCTTGCTGGGTTACTCTGCGCAAAAAACAGTGTTTAAAGAAAACCAGATAACTGCGTATGATCTGCCTTCGGATGATATTAAAAGCATTAACCAGGCTACCACTATAGATCATGGCAGCCCGGACAATCCTAATACCTATGCAAACAGGACAACGCCTATCGGCTTGCTTTCTGCATTTGGCCGTTTGACATACGACTATAAAGGAAAATATCTGGCCTCTGCCAGTTTGCGTACAGATGGCAGCAGTCGCTTTGCTGAAGGCCGTAAGTGGGGCTGGTTCCCGTCTGCCTCTGTGGGATGGCTGATGAGCAATGAAGATTTCATGAAGAATATTACATGGTTGAACAACCTGAAAGTTAGGGCTAGCTGGGGTGCAACAGGTAATAACAACATCAATGACTTTGCTTACATGCAACTGCTGTATGGCGGTGCATACTCTTATGGTTCTGGTACGGGTAGCGTAAGCTCCGGCCAGGCGCCTACGGGTAGCATTAAAGGCAACCCGGACATTACCTGGGAGCGTACGTTTGAGTACAACTTTGGTATAGACATGGGCTTGTTCAATAATCGTGTTACAATTGGGTTAGAATACTATACCGCTACAACAGACAAGCTATTGCTGGCACAACCATCTATGGCGATCGGCGGTCCTGACCAGTACTGGAACAATGCTGGCAAAGTAGGCAATAAAGGTTTTGAAGTGGAATTGTCTACGGTGAATGTGCGCAGCAAAAAACTGGAATGGAATACCAGCTTCAATATTGCCTTCAATAAAAATAAAGTATTGAGCCTTGGCGGATCTCCTTACATCAATACATATGGCGAGCGTAATGAAATATACACGGCCATAGTAGGACAACCATCTATCCAGTTCTTTGGGTACAAAACAGATGGTGTGTGGAAGTCGCAGGCAGAAATAGATGCTGCCAAAGCAAAAGGACAGACCTCTGCCTTAGCAGCCTATTACCAACCAGGCGGATTGAAGTTTGTAGATGTGAATGGTGATGGTGTAATAGATATTAATGACCGTACCGTACTAGGCAGCCCGTTCCCTAAGTTTACATGGGGTATAACGAATACGATCAAGTACAAAGGCTTTGACCTCACCTTCCTCATACAAGGTGTGCAGGGTGGAAAATTGTATAATGGTGATGGCTACTACCAGGAAACACGCAGGATCAACAAAAACTATAATACAGATAACCGTTGGGTAAGTGCGGCTAACCCGGGGGATGGCAAAACGCCTTATAACACCAATGGCGAAGACTGGATGCTGACAGACTATGTAATTGAAAATGCTTCTTATGCCGCGTTGCGCAATATGGTATTAGGCTATTCATTTCCTAAAAAAATATTTAGCAAGCTCAAGCTGAATGGCCTGCGTGCGTACGTATCAGGTGAGAATTTATGCTACATCATGCCTAAGTCTTATCGCGGTATTAACCCGGAAGCAAGAGCAACAACAGATGTGTATAAATCGCCGCTGATAGACGGTTATCAGCGCGGTGCATTCCCGATCGCACGCACATTTACATTTGGCTTAGACCTCAATTTCTAAAACCAGCATGTTCATCACTAAACATATTTCCATGAAATCATTTATTCAAATATTAGTCATTACACTTTGCGTAGCCGCAAGCGTGTCGTGCAAAAAGATCATCGAAGTGCAGCCGCAGGCTAACATAGGTGCAGAAAATTTTTACAACAACTTTAATGAAGCGAACGTAGCACTCACAGGCTGCTACTATGGTTTGCAAAAATCATTAGACAACGAATGGATGATGACTGAGCTGAGAAGCGACAATGCAAAGCAAGGCGCGCCTACCAGCACAAACGCAACCAACCTGGAGCTGAACAAAATAAATATGTATGCGGCTAACCCTACGCAACCATTTATTTACACCTATTGGTTGAATACATATACAAATATCAACAGCATTAATTACGTGTTAGCGAGTTTAGGTGTGGAGTATAACAACGGCGCTATTACGCTTACTGCTAACCCACGCGCTAAAATGGAAGATGCACAACGTAAGTCACTAGCAGGTCAGGCGTTGTTTTTACGTGCATATCATTACTTCAATCTTGTGCGTTTATGGGGCGGTGTACAGATCGTAGCAAAGATCTATTTGCCTGAAGAACTGAAAAAGCTGAACCGTGCTTCTGTAAATGATTGTTATACATTTATTGCTGCCGATCTCAAAGCGGCGGCTGACTGGTTGCCGGCAACGCCTTACTCTAAAATTGTTTCCGACGACTTAGGTCGCGCTACGCAATGGGCAGCAAAATCTTTGCTTGCTAAACTGTACCTGACAACAGGCAATAAAGCGGATGCACTGACTTTGCTGAATGATGTGATCAATAATAGTGGTTACGGTTTAGAAACTACTTATGGAAGTGTGTTTTCTATTACCAATGAAATGAACAAAGAAATACTCTTTGCGATCCGTTTCAAAGCTGGTGGCCTGGGTTTAGGTTCTCCATTAGGGAATTATTTCGCACCAGTATCCAGCGGTTCTGCCGTTATATTGGGAGATGGTAGCGGGTATAACTTCCCGACAACAAGCATTTACAACGGGTATAAAACACTTGTGTCCGGCGCAGTAGACGGCAGAAAAGCGGTTACAGTGGATCAATACACCAGCTCTAAACAATATGTAAAGAAATTCACTTCACCGGTTAAGATCAAGTTTGATGGTGAAAATGATTTTCCTGTGATCCGTTTTGCAGATGTATTGCTGATGAAAGCGGAAGCAACAGGCTTTGATGGTGAGAATGGAAGTAGCGTTACTATTATTAATCAAATAAGAAAAAGAGCAGGTGCGGCAAACTATGCTACAGGCGTAAGCTTCGTTACAGGTTTTTACTTGTACCCCACTACGGCGAGTGACCCCAACGCGATCTCCAGCCAGGATGAATTTTTAAATGCACTGCTGGATGAACGCCGCTATGAATTTGCATTCGAAAATCAGCGCCTGTTCGACTTACAGCGCACGGGCAAATTTGCCGAGGTAATGAAGAATTATTTTGCTTCAGAATATTCCTCTCACTACTCCAAATATAAGCCTGCGTTGACACTAGCAGAGCTGCAAACCAATGTGGATAAGCGCCCGCTGCTGCCAATACCACAGCGAGAGATAGATACGAACAACGAGATTGCTATTCAACAAAACAGTGGCTATTAATCCCCTATTCCAAAGCCAATTAAAACTGCAAAAATGAAAACGATATTGTCATATTTTTCTTTATTGCTCCTGTGCGCTGTAGGTATTTTTTCCTGCAAGAAAGACCAGTTGCAATCCACTACATCCATGACTGCAGATGCATACGTTTATAATAAAGCCACAGGTAAATTTTCCCCCACGCCTGTTGGCGGTACGCTTAACTCAAGTGCAGGTGTAAAAGTGGTATTTTATTACCTGCAACGCAGTGGAGCGCAGGATTCCCTGATCCAGACAGATATGCCGCAGGGAGATACGAAAGCATATAAGTTTCAACTAAAGGATGATGTAACAGCCAGCTTGCAGACAAGCAATATGTCTGCTGTAACAGGGATTAAGATACTGGTAAGAAACACGGACAACTCTTTCTTTGACCAGGTGATCAAAGTTACCTATTACGATCCTGTTGCGCCACAGTTCAGCAACTTTGCAACACCGATCACACCTGCAATGCCTGGTACTACAAACATTACAGGCAACATTACTTCAGAGCCTGGCCTTACAAAAGTATATGTGTATGATGATAGTACAGGTGCATTTACTGTGGTGGATAGCATACCAGGAAACAACAGTAAAAATCTTGCAGTTAGCTATAAATATACCTATCGCTTTGGCGCAAAGAATATGAAGATAGAAGCGATCGATATTTATGGATTAAAGAACAGTACAAATATCGCATTTGTAAATGTACCGTTCAATCCGAGCATAATACCTTCTGCTGCATCCTTTGGGTATGCGCTGCCTGATGGTGGCGCCACCATTACAGGAGCGATCACCGGCTATACTAATCTTGCAGATATTAAAGTGTATAAGGTGGCCGGTACAACAGAAACATTACTTACACTCACAAGTATAAAAGTACCTGTGCCTGCATCCAAGACGTATAATTTTAGTATAACAGATTTTCCATTCAGCGCAGGTGTAGATACTTGTAAGATTGTAGTGAAGGATGATGGCGGTCGTACAGGCACAGCTAAAATTCCATTGAAAGAGCTGGGTTATTACTATTGGAAAAATGTAACAATGACGGCGCAGGGCAATGCGAATGGAGGCGGTACTGCATGCTTCTTTATTGGTACGGGCACATCTGCCTTATCATTGGGCAGTAACTGCGATCTCGCTTCTGCAACACAGGGCGCAAACCCGCTGGATGCTAAAATAGACTTTCACATTTTTGCCACCAGTGCCGGGGCTGTTACCTTTTACAATCCGGCCAATACATCCACTGCTACCATCAGTGGTTATAAATGCTACCCTGGAGGAACAACGCAATGGAACCCGGCAAACCCGGTGACAAATACCAGCCTGAAGAAAACAAACTTCAGGGTTGTGCCAACTACCGCTGCGTTATACAATACATACCCTGCATTACCCGACCTGAACCTGGCAACAGTTGGTGTGACTGCACCAACCGCTAATACGGTTCCGTCAACCGGCAGTAACTCGTTTAATCTTACGGACAGTTATTTGATCTTCGGTACTATAGCGCCTCCAACATCAGTAGGCGGAGCATCAAAAAATATCCTGATCAGGGTGACTAATTTAAATGTAGTAGGAGAAACCTCTGGTAGCAGCACCAACTATGGAAAGTCAACATTGACAATGGACATCATGAAAGAAAAGTAATTCCCGTTTCCTTTGAATACTGATGCAATCAGGTTTTAGATCGTTTGACAAGCAAAAACAATGGCCCCGGAATACGGGGCCGTTTTGTTTGTATAGATTTCAGACAAAGAGAGCAAAGTGAGTGGTGAGTGGTCAGTTGTGAGTAAACCCATTCACGATTGCCGTCTCACGATTCACGTTTAATCTCTGCGTATCTCCCCGCTCTCCCCGTCTCTGCGGTGAATAGGTGGATTTCCCTAAAACGACCATAATTTTTTCAACCCAAATTGCAACAACTCAAACTTAACCTTAGCTTTGGAGCATGTGGATAATATGCAAAAAAGAGTGGCAACAGTTCTTCAACAGCCTCACCGGCTATATTGCCATTGTTATTTTCCTGTTGCTCAACGGCCTTTTTATGTTCGTTTTCCCCGATACCAGTTTGCTCAGTTTCGGGTATGCTTCGTTAAACGGTTTCTTCGCTTTATGCCCATTGATCTTGCTATTGCTGGTGCCAACCATTACCATGCGCAGTTTTTCTGACGAATACAAGTCTGGCACATTTGAATTGCTGAAAACGATGCCGCTTACACCACGGCAGATCGTATGGGGTAAATTTAGCGGTGCGCTTATAGTCGTGTTGATTGCACTTATTCCAACTATTATTTATGCCTGGTCCATACAGCATTTAAGTACCATTGGAGGAGTTGATACAGGTAGTACAATTGGCAGCTATATTGGGTTGCTCATTCTTGGTGCAGTGTTTACTGCAATTGGTATTTGCGCCAGCAGCTTTACCAACAATACTGTTGTCGCTTTTATTATTGCAGCCTTTGCCGGCTACTTTTTATTTAACGGGTTTGATGCCATCAGCAAACTACCTGTGTTTAAAGGGATGGATTACTATATAGAAATGCTGGGCATCAATTTCCATTATAACAGCATTAGCCGGGGGGTAATAGATACGCGGGATATGATTTACTTTTTCCTGGTTATTTGTGTCGCATTATTGATCACGCAACGAAACATTGCAAAAAAGTAAGCAGCTAACATGAATTGGTTACAAAAGAAATACTGGTGGATCGTTGTGGTGGCTATATTCCTGGCAATAACATTTATTGCTGGTGCAGTACATTACCGGTTTGATCTTACTGCGGAAAAAAGGTTCAGCCTGAGCGAGCCAACTAAACAATTGTTAGGCAAATTGGAAGAGCCGGTGCATATACAGGTATTCCTGACAGGAGACTTGCCGGCAGACTATAAAAAACTAAGTCTTGCTACCAAAGACCTGCTTGCTGACTTTCGCGATAGGAGTCATAAGGTTCGCATCTCGTTTGAGATACCAGGTGAGGGGCTGAATGATACAGCAAAGGCAAACCTGTATGATAGTCTTTCCCGTCTGGGGGTAGTATTTGAAAGAAATGAAGATGTAACGTCTGCAAATAAATCTACCAGCCAGATCATTATACCATCGGCATTAGTAACGTATGGAGATCAACAGCCAGTAGCTATCGATCTACGTAGCAGCCGTACTGTATTTAAAACATACAATGTAGTAAACGACAATCCTGAAATAGACAAAGAAGCAACACGCAACGCCGCAGAGGCATTGCTGGAGTTTAAGTTTGCTGATGCAATAGATAAACTTACGCGTACTAAAGTGCCAACCATAGCTTACCTGGTAGGTAATGGGGAAGCACCTGCACCTAAAGTGTATGACCTGATGCAAAGCCTGCGTAATCAATATCGTTTCGGCATTTTCGATCTGAAAAAGTCTTACCCCAATCCAAAAGAAATTGATGCATTGCTGATCGTAAAACCAACACAGCCGTTTACAGACGAAGACAAGTTGAAGCTGGACCAGTACATTATGCACGGCGGTAAAGTGGTGTGGGCTGTAGATAAGTTGTATGCGGAACTGGATAGCCTTATGCGCAGCCAGGCGGACTTTGTTGCATTCGACCGCAACCTGAACCTGGATGATATTTTATTTAAATATGGTGTTCGTATAAATGGTGATCTGCTGCAAGATCTCAACTGCTCCAAGATACCGGTAGTGCGGGGGTATAACCCGGATGGTAGTCCGCAAATGATCCGCCTGCCGTGGCCATATTACCCGTTTTTGTCTGCACATAGCAATAATCCTATTTCCAAAAACCTGGATAGAGTTCTTCCGATCTTTCCTTCCAGTATAGATACTGTATCGGCGCCTGGTATTCGCAAAACAGTTTTGCTGGCCTCGGATACCAACAGCCGCACAATCAGCTCACCAGCTATGGTATCGCTGAATGCAACTGCACTAACGGATGATGATTTCCGGACTTTCAATAAAAGTTATGTACCCGTGGCTGTATTGCTGGAAGGCCAGTTCAAATCCTTGTTTGCCAACAGGCTAACACCGCAAATACAGGATTCTGTAGCCAAAGCGCTGGGACTGCCGTTTGCTGCGTCATCTGCAACGGAAGGCAAACAGATAGTAGTATCTGATGGTGATATATTTACCAACGCAGTTACAAATACATCCGGGCCATTACCTATGGGGATGATTCCATTTGAAAATTACCGGTTTGCCAACAGGGAGTTTTTCCAGAATAGCATTGATTATCTTGTGAATGCCAGTAATATTTTTGTAGCCAGGAATAAAGAATTTACATTGAGGCTCTTAGATAAAAGAAAAGTAGAAGAAGAAAAAATTAAGTGGCAGATCATCAACATCGTATTACCAATCGGCGTTATATTATTGATCGGCATTTTATTTCAGTGGAGAAGGAAGAAGAAATTTGCGTATAAATGATTTGAAATTTGAGGCTTTAAACGTGAATCGTGAGACGACAATCGTGAATGGGTTTACTCACGGCTGACAACTCACCACTCACTTTACGGTCTTCGCGTGAAACACTGATTTTTATTCACGATTTCCGTTTCACGATTCACGAATTATATAACAGCATCATAATCCAGTTTTAACCATTTCGCATGAACACAACACAGTTGGTCTATTTAATTTTCGGGATTGTATTAGTATTAGCGCTCGTTTTTGACCTCGGTCTTCTTAGCAAGAAAGGCCAGACCATTACGATCAAGAGGGCATTGATACAAACCTTTTTTTGGGTAGGGCTCTCCTTGTTGTTCTGGGTGTTCGTATGGATTGAGAAAGGCGATAGAACGGCCACAAAATATATATCAGCTTACCTGATGGAATGGAGCCTGAGTATAGACAACATATTTGTGTTCATACTCATCTTCACCTTCTTTAAAGTAAACGAACATGATGCTGGTCGTGCCTTGCTGGTCGGCATTTTGCTGGCAATTGTTTTCAGGATCATTTTTATCGCACTCGGTATAGAACTCATTAACAGGTTCCATTGGTTGTTGTACATTTTTGGCGCATTCCTGTTATACACAGGCGCCAAGCTTTTCTTTCAGAAAGAAGATGATGAATACAACCCTGCCGATTCCAAAATATATAAATGGATGGTGAAGCGGTTCCGTATTTCAGACGTGGAGCCGATGGGCAGATATGTGGTAAAGCAAGATGGTAAGAAGTTTTTTACTACTCTCTCTGTGGTGGTATTGATGCTGGCTGCTACGGACATCGTTTTTGCGCTGGATAGCATACCTACTGTTGTAACGCTGGTAAGGGAAAAAGCTTCGGCAGCATTTACTGCAGATGATGTACTGGTGATCTATTCCAGCAACATTTTTGCCGTGCTGGGCTTACGTAGTTTATTCTTCCTCTTACGTGGTGCTGTAGACAAATTCAGTTTCCTGCAGCAGGGTATTGCATTTGTACTCATATTTATCGGCGCAAAAATGCTGATAGAGTTCTGGCATATACACATCTCCATTTATATATCACTTAGCGTAATTGTATTGTGCATTGTTACCTCTATACTGTATTCAATCTGGCGCAATAACAAAGATGCAAAAGCGACCGAAGGATAAAACACACATTTATGGCTGTAGCATACGCTATACAGGAAGTAGCAGATATTCTGAAAGGGAAAGAGCGGTTTGCCAATAGTAATGCAACGATCAGTTATTTGTGTACGGATAGCCGTCGTATATTTTTTCCACTGCAATCCTTGTTCATCGCATTGCAAACAAGCAGGCGCGATGGGCATGCTTTTATACAGGAAGTATATGACAGGGGCGTACGTAATTTTATTGTACATCCCCAGTTTGATTTTACAGCCTTTCCTGAAGGTAATTTTATACAAGTGTCAGACACGCTGGAAGCATTACAAACGCTTGCAGCCTATAGACGTACTTCATTTGAATATCCTGTTATTGGTATTACTGGTAGCAATGGTAAAACCATTGTGAAAGAATGGCTATACAATTTGTTGTCACCAGACTTTAATATAGTACGGAGCCCCCGTAGCTATAACTCCCAGGTAGGCGTTCCCCTGAGTGTATGGCAGATGGACGAAGAATCTGACCTCGCAATAATAGAAGCAGGTATTTCGCGTAGCGGTGAAATGGAAAGACTGGAAAAGATCATTCACCCGACCATTGGCATACTTACGAATATAGGAGAGGCGCATAGCGAAGGCTTCGCCAGCAGGGAAGAAAAGACGTTAGAAAAGATACAATTGTTTCAGCATGCGCAGGTAATTATATATGGCGCGGACGATATGCAGGTACAGCAGGTAATAGAAGCACAGCAACAAGCTTCTTCAGACCCTACACAATTATTTAGCTGGGGAAAAAGTGCCAGCGCTACGTTACAGGTATTGTCTGTAGAAAAAGGAACAACGAGCACGCATATAAAAGCATTGTACCAGTCCACAGCTATTTCAATAAACATTGACTTTACAGATGATGCATCCATACAGAATGCAATTACCTGCTGGTGTACTATGTTGTATCTGCAAATAGCGCAGCAGACAATTGCGGAGCGCATGTTGCTGTTGCAACCGGTAGATATGCGGCTGCAAATGATGCAGGCAATGAATAATTGCGCTATCATTAACGATAGCTACAGCTTTGACATTACCTCATTTTCTGTGGCGATAGATTTTCTGTTACAACAACACCAGTTTGCGAATAAAACGGTTATTGTATCTGACCTGCCGGAGAATACGCCGGAGACAGAATATACACAAGTAGCACAAATATTGAACGCAGGAGGTATAAATAAAGTCATTACGATTGGTAACGCATGGCAGCAGCATAAAGCCCTGTTAGCAAATGCCACGGTAGAACAGTTCCCCAACATAGAAACCTTCCTGCAAAAAATAACAGCCAACCATTTCAGGAATGAAGCCATTCTGCTCAAAGGCGCACGTGTATATATGTTTGAACGGATCGTTGCTTTGCTGGAAAAGAAAGTGCACCAGACCGTCATGCAGATTAACCTCACTGCATTAGCCAACAACCTGAAACTATACCAGCAACAGTTACGCCCCGGCGTAAAACTGATGGCAATGGTAAAAGCGTTTGGCTATGGCAGCGGCAGCGCTGAGGTAGCAAACGTGCTGCAATTTCATAAAGTAGATTACCTGGCAGTAGCGTATGCCGATGAAGGAATAGAATTACGTAAAGCCGGCATCAGCCTGCCTATACTCATATTGAATGTAGATGAAGCGGCTTTTGAAACCATTATTACCTACAATTTAGAGCCGGAACTTTTTTCGTTCCCCGTATTACAGGCTTTTGATAAGTTCCTGTTGCAGCAAGGTTTACAACAGTATCCTGTGCATATCAAACTGGATACAGGTATGCATCGCCTGGGTTTTGAAGAGAAAGATATGGATGCCCTGTTGCCTTTGCTGAAAGGCAATCAGCGAATGATTGTTACTTCTGTTTTCAGCCACCTGGCTGCAAGTGATGATCCGCTGGAAAATGAATTTACCCTGCTACAGGCAAAGCGTTTTGAAAATTGCTGCGCACAGATTCGTGAAGCGATTGGGTATGACTTTATAAAACATCTTTCCAACTCGGCAGCTATAGCAACGCTGCACGGTTTGCAATATGATATGGTGCGCTTAGGTATTGGGCTGTATGGCGTAGACAGTTCCAACGAACACCAGTTGCCGTTACAAACAGTGGCCACGTTGCAAACGACTATTGCGCAGTTACGCCAGGTAAAAACCGGGGAGACCATTGGCTATAACCGCAGGGGAAAAGTGACTAAAGAATCGCTTATTGCCACCATTCGCATTGGCTATGCTGACGGCTTCAGCCGTAGGCTGGGCAATGGCGCTGGTAAAGTCTGGATCAATGGAACGCTTGCACCCGTGATCGGGTCCGTTTGCATGGATATGACCATGATTGATGTGACGGATGTGCCGGGCATTACGGAAAAAGACGAAGTGGAGATATTTGGCCCGAACCTTTCAGTAGAAGAGGTAGCCAAAATGGAAGGAACCATTGCATACGAAGTACTTACCAGCGTAGGGCAAAGAGTGAAGCGGGTGTATATAGAGGAATAAGAATGGTGTATAAAGTATGTAAAGTTTATATGGTATATAAAGATTTTAAGATCATTTCCTGATGCTTCGGCGCGTTATGCCAAACGGTTTGTGAGAATACCATAGTATTAAGCCAGGAAACTAACCACAAAGATCGCAAGGCTATTCCACAAGGAACACAAAGAGAGGCCCTTGTGTTCTTCGTGCTACCATTGTGAGCCTTGTGGTTAAATAGTATTGGTAAGAGCACAAACTTGATCTACTGTATAAACTCTATATACTTTATTAAACTTATATACCGCTCCTTCACCTTTCACCTTTTCCATTATCTTTGAGCACATTTTTGAATATGAAAGGAAAGCAGCTCGCATTTATTATTGTACTTGTTTTATTGGCGGACCAGGCCCTTAAATTTTATATTAAAACCAATTATTATATTGGTGAAGAGCACAAGGTAATGGGCAACTGGTTCAGGCTGCATTTCGTTGAAAATGAAGGAATGGCATGGGGCTGGAAATTTGGCGGTGGATTCGGTAAGATCATCCTCACCCTGTTTCGCCTGGTAGCAGTTATCCTTGGTACATTTTACCTCCGCAACATTATTAAGAAAAACTTCCATAAAGGCTTTATCATTTGCGCAGGCCTTATTTATGCAGGCGCATTAGGCAACCTGCTAGACAGCATGTTCTATGGCCTGATATTCGAAAACAGCGATCCGCTGATGCAAAACACAGCAAAGCTGGTGAGCTTTGGACAAGGTTACACTTCTTTCCTGCATGGTCGTGTGGTAGATATGTTGTACTTCCCAATTATTACCAATGCACATTTCCCGTCATGGGTGCCAATATGGGGTGGCGAAGATTTTGAATTTTTCCGCCCGGTGTTCAACCTCGCAGATGCCTCTATTTCTGTAGGGGTAATTGTGATCCTGATCTGCCAGAAAAAATTCTTCCCGCATAAAGAGAAAGAGTCTGCCGGAGAAAATAACACGGCTGAAGCGTAACTGTTTATTTCTTTTGTTTGAATTGTAAAAAAGTTGCAATACTTTTAAAACATCAAACCGTCTGTTGTGTCTTTAACATAGATCGTTGTGTCAGCTTCTCCCTTGCCACTGAGGCACTAAGACAGAAAGAAACTCCAAGAAATTTACTGTTGTACTTCTCATTTAGTAGAAGAAAAAGTAACGCAAAGGTTACAGAGGAGACGCAGAGGCCGCAAAGCTATATAAGGCGTGTTTATGTGTTCTATGCAACCTTATGTCTCTATGTGTTTAAAAGACCCCGTTCAATCTCAAATCTTAGATTTCAAATCTCAAATTAAAACTGTAAGTTAAACGACGTGCCCTCACCCGGTGCTGTTTGTACTTGTATGTTGCCCTTATGCAGCATCATAATCTGCTTACATAAGCTAAGGCCAATACCGCTGCCGGTTTTGCGTGTACTGAAGAATGGAATGAAGATCTTATCTAACAACTCCTCCGGTATGCCAATGCCATTATCAATCACTTTAATAATAACACGGTTATTAGACGTTATACCGCCAGATAAAACAATCTTAGGTTGAGCTTGCTCCTTTACAGCCTCCATCGCATTTACGATCAGGTTGATCAGTACCTGTTCTATCAGGTTTGGATCGGCCTCTACAGATAGCTGCGGATCTTTCAGTATAATTTCCAGTTCAATGTTTTTTTGCTCCAGTGTAGGTTGCATGAGCTGGTACATATTCTCAAAAAACTCGCCCACAAAAACACGTGACACATTGGGCTTATTGATCTTACTAAGATTACGGTAAGTCTCCGCAAACTTTAGTAAACCCTCGCTTCTGCGTTTGATAGTTCCAATACCTAGTTCAAGATCTTCAAACACCATAGATTGTTCTGGCGGAACCTCATGCAGCGATTGGTTCAGTCTTGTTTTAAGTGTATCTGCCAGTGACGAAATAGGCGCAACAGAGTTCATGATCTCATGCGTCATTACACTCAGCAATCGTTGCCATGCTTTAGATTCCGTTTCATCTAATGCCTCGTTCACATTTTGGAAAGCGATCAGTTTATATACCTTGCCATCTGTCTGAAATGCCGCAGATGTAACCAATACTTTAAATGAATTTTTATCCTTTGTAACATTGGTGATCTTGCTTTCGCCGTTTCTCAGTTCCAGCAACTCACGGTATAAAAGAGGGTCGCGCTTTTCTAATGAATGAATTGCTTTCAAATAAGGAATGCCCAATAATTTTTTAAACGATTCATTCATCCACGATACTTCGCCCGTCTCTGTAGCATAACATAAAATACCTGTATCTACCAGTTCTAATATCTTTTGTAAATACTGGTATTGCGTCTCCTTCTCCCGGCTGATCACCTTGAAAGTAGAATTGATCTCATTGAAACCTTTACGCAAAGGTTGCAGCTCAAGTGGTGCCTGCTTTACATCAAAATACCTGGAGAAATCACGGTAGTGAATAGATTCGACAAACTGGTCCAATTCTTCCTGTGCCTTCTTATTGAATTTATAAAAATCAATCAACTGGTAAACGATAATAGGTACAAGTATAAACAAGTACACCCACAACGTGTTTACCACAACCACAGCCGCAGCAAGCAGGGTAATGAACAACAGTATTACGCGCACAATGATGCGCCATTCGAATCTGTTAAATGTCATACTTATTCAGACGGCGATATAAAGCAGTACGCGTAAGCCCAAGTTCTTTCGCTGCTTTTGTGATATTACCGTTATGTTTTTCAATTACTTTCAAAATGGTGTTGCGCTCAATATTACTTAGCTTAAAGTCATCTTCTTCCTGTGGCACATCGCGCGTAGCCTCTATCGGGGAGAAGATCAGATCCTTTGCCTGTAGCTCATCGCCTTCAGACATGATCACTGCACGCTCAATAGTATATTGCAGTTCGCGCACATTGCCAGGGAAGTGATATTGACGCAGTTTTTCTATCGCAGATTTTGCCAGCGCAAGGCCCGGCTTCATGTATTTGTCCGTATATACTTTACTAAAGTGGCTTGCCAGTAAAATAATATCATCCTCACGCTTACGCAGCGGTGGCATAGTGATCTCAACCGTATTGATACGATATACAAGGTCTTTTCTGAAACGCTGCTCATTTGCCAGCTCTACCATAGGTACATTCGTTGCGCAGATGAGTCTTATATCAATTGGAATATTATCTAAAGAACCCAACCGGTTGATCTGCCTGTTTTGTAGCACAGTCAATAATTTCGCTTGCTGGCGCAATGAAATATTACCAATCTCATCTAAGAACAATGTACCGCCATTTGCAGATTCAAAACGTCCCATACGGTCTTCGCGCGCATCTGTAAACGCACCTTTCTTATAACCGAACAATTCACTTTCAAACAAGCTGTCTGTCAGCGCACCTACATCTACTTTTACAAAAGGCTTGCTGGTACGTAATGATTGCTGGTGAATAGCTTTTGCTATCAGGTCTTTACCAGTACCATTTTCTCCCAGTATCAGGATGTTGGCATCTGTTGGTGCAATCTTTTCTATCTTATAAAAGATATCGCGCATCACCTCGCTATCACCCAATAGCTCTGTACCAATAATATCAGATTTAGATTTTCCATTATCAGCTTTATTGCTATCCTTCTTGCGCAATGCCTCTTTGATCGTATCTATCAGGCGCTCGTTGTGCCACGGTTTTACTACAAAGTCTGATGCTCCATCCTTTAACGATCGTACTGCAAGATCAATATCGCCATAGGCAGTGATCATAATGACAGCAGCCTGCGAGCCGAGCTCTTTTATTTTGCGTAGCCAAAACAAACCTTCATTACCTGTATTGATCGAGCTGTTGAAATTCATATCCAGCATGATCACATCAAAGGTTTGTTTGCTTAAGATGTTGCGAATATTTTCCGGGTTCTTCTCGGTCACTACTTCTTTTGCTTCCATTTTCAGCAAAAGCCGCACAGCGGTCAGTACATCGAGATCGTCATCTATGATTAGTATTGAAGCGTTCTTTAAAGTCATTGTAATAAAATCAGCGTAGGCTGTTTAAGATTTTCTACGGCATGTGAAAATAGTGAAAAGCATGGAATGTACGATGTTAGATGTACGATGTAAAACGCAGTAGGTTCTTGAGTAATTGTAGGTTACTAGCTAGCCTGTTAACTGGTAGCCTGTATCCACACTTTACATCGTACATCTAACATCGTACATAAGCGGTGTATCAAAACCGTACACTTAGTGTCCGCTTTGATTCAACCGTACACCTCTTTTAAAATATAATTGATTGATTTTCAGTATTCATTTCAATTGGCACAGCATTCCTATTGTATCTGGCATTATAGTTTTCCCATGTGCAAGAAAATATAACCTGGTGTTTTTACGCCGGGTGTTTTTTAAAAACCAAAATAGAAAATAACAAGCTATCAAATGGACAGAGTGATTCAAAAGAAGAAATGGAATACAAAAAAGATCCTGACTATCGTAGGGGTTTTGGCTCTTGCTGCGCTGATAAGTGCGAGCGTCTATTTCACATCGGGTAAGAGTAAACTGAATGTAAACACAGACAGGATCACCATTAGCGAGATCAAGAAAGGAACGTTCCAGGAATTTATTCCTGTAAACGGTGTGGTGCTTCCTATCACAACTATATACCTGGATGCTGCGGAAGGCGGACGTGTAGAAGAAAAGTATGTGGAAGACGGAGCGGTAATGACAAAGGGCCAGCCTATTCTCCGCCTGTCTAATACCGACCTGCAACTAAGCCTTGTAAACCAGGAAACATCTGTTTATAACCTGCTTACGCAAATGCAGATCTCCCGCAATGCCGCGCAACAAAACACGGTGAACAAGCTGAACCAGATGGCGGATGTAAGCAGTGCATTTAAAGAAGCAGAACGTGTGTACAACCTGAATAAACACCTGTACGAACAAAAAGCAATCGGTCTGCAGGAGTTTAAAAAATCAGAAAACGAATACAATTACCAGTTGGAGCGTAAACGTCTTACGCAACAGATCTTAAGACAAGACTCTGCATCCAACGATCAGCAACTATCGCAGGCAAAACAATCTTACGAAGGATCTCAAAACGCACTGAATGTAATGCGTAAAAAAGTAGGTGACCTGATTGTGCGTGCGCCGGTAGATGGTCAATTGACTTCACTGGATGTAGAGATCGGGCAAAACAAAAATAAAGGAGAGCGCCTGGGACAGTTGGATGTACTGAGCGGGTTTAAAGTACGTGTGGATGTAGATGAGCATTATATCTCCCGCATCTTTACCGGTCTGATGGGTGAATTTACATTTGCTGATAAAGATTATAAACTAAAGATCACTAAAGTGTACACGCAGGTAACGAATGGACGCTTTCAGGTAGATATGCAATTTATAGGTGATGTGCCAAAAGGTGTAAGACGCGGACAAACATTACAGATAAGACTGGCGCTAAGCGATGAGACACAAGCATTGTTATTGCCGAAGGGTGGCTTCTACCAACAGACTGGCGGTAACTGGATATTTAAAGTGAATGAGAGCGGAACAATGGCGTATAAAATAGATATACAATTGGGCAGGCAGAACCCTGATTACTATGAAATATTGCAAGGCCTTAAACCTGGTGATAAAGTAGTAACCAGCAGCTATGAAAATTATGGAAATATGCAAGAGCTGGTGCTGAAGAAACCGTAAGAATATTGAGCAAGGAACAAGGAGTATAGAATGAAGAATAATTTTCAATACGCAACATTCAATGTTCAATAAGCAATCAGGAGAACGCTTTACAGAGAATCAAACCTTTCATTGCAGTTAACTTTAGTCAACTGCAATAAGAAGAATAAAAATTATAATTAAACCTGTTATATGATCAAAATAACAAACCTTGAGAAAATTTATCGCACAGAAGAAGTTGAAACTGTTGCGCTGAACAAATTATCCATCCACGTAAAAGAAGGTGAATTTGTGGCCATCATGGGACCTTCCGGTTGTGGTAAATCTACCTTGTTAAACATTCTTGGTTTATTGGATGATCCTGATGCAGGTAGCTTCATCTTCAACGGGATTGAAGTAGCCCATTTTAATGAACGTAAACGCGCAGACCTGCGCAAACACAATATTGGTTTTGTGTTCCAGAGCTTCAACCTGATCGATGAATTGACCGTTTTTGAAAACGTAGAGTTACCATTAATATATACTGGTGTAAAACCTGCTGACAGGAAAAAACGTGTAGAAGAAGTGCTGGATAAAGTGCAGATCATGCACAGGCGCAATCACTATCCGCAACAGTTGTCCGGTGGTCAGCAACAGCGTGTTGCCGTAGCCCGCGCAGTGGTAAACAATCCGAAGCTTATACTGGCGGATGAGCCTACCGGTAACCTCGATTCCTCAAACGGTAATGAAGTAATGCAGTTGCTGACAGACCTGAACGAGCAGGGAACAACCATTGTGATGGTAACACACAGTGAACATGATGCACGGTATAGCCATCGCATCATCCGCATGCTGGATGGTCATACTGTAATGGAAAATATAATGGTGTAAGCAGCTATCATGCCTGACTGAAGCCTTAAAAACGTAAAAAGTGAAAAAGACAGATCTACAGACCGAAACAAAGAATACACGTACCATACGTATTGCAAGATTATTCCTGGCAGTATTCTCTACTGCATTATTGACAATAATGATCTCGCAGGACAATCTTGCTGATGAAAACAGTGAGAATGATGGCCGCGTAACTGTATCAGCATTTAAGCCCGCTTCAATCAGGAAACAGATAGAATTACATCCGTTGATTCCTTTTTTCGCAATAAACGAATATTAAAACCAACCAAAGCTAACTGCCATGTTTAAAAACTATCTCAAGATCGCAGTAAGAAACCTGTTGAAGAGCAAAAGCTTCTCTTTTATCAATATTACAGGCCTCGCTGTGGGCATGGCAGGTGTTATCCTTATCCTACTTTGGATGCAAAATGAGCTGAGTATAGACCAGTATCATGAAAACAAAGACAGGATCTATGCTGTCTGGAACAAAGCTGTGTTTGATGGCAAAATACAATGCTGGAGTGTGACGCCAAAACCGTTAGCTGCTGCAATGAAGCAGGATTACCCGGAGATAGAACAGGTGACGCGCAAGCGAGGCGCTGATGGTTTATTGCTTACAGTAAAAGAAAAAAAACTGGTAGCCAGCGGTAGCTTTGTAGATTCCAATTTTCTGAACGTCTTTACATTCCCGCTTGTACAAGGCAATAAGAATAGCGTACTAAAAAATATGTCTTCAATTGTAATTACGGAGAAGCTGGCAAAAAGGCTTTTTGGTAATGAAGACCCGATGAATAAGACAATACTTATCGACTCTTCGGATAACTTTACGGTAACGGGTGTATTGAAAGACTTGCCTAATACAACAGATTTTGCTTTTGACTATCTCATACCCTGGTCCTATAGTACTAAGCTGGGATGGGATGATCAATACTGGGGAAATAATTCTGTAAAGACATATGCAGAATTAAAGCCCGGTGTAAATATTGCGGCCTTTGGAAATAAAGTAAAAGATGTAACCAAAAGACATTCAAAAAATGAAGAAGATGTAGAAGTCTTTCTGCATCCGATGGCTAAATGGCATTTGTATTCCTCTTTTGAAAATGGAAAGATCGCAGGAGGTAAAATTGTTGTAGTGCGTATGTTTGGCCTTATTGCACTTTTCATTTTAGTAATTGCCTGCATCAACTTTATGAACCTGAGCACTGCACGTAGTGAAAAACGTGCGAAAGAAGTAGGTATCAGGAAAGTAGTGGGTGCGGGTAAAAAATTATTGATCGGGCAATTTATAGGAGAGTCTGTTTTGCTTTCCTTTATTGCCGGTTTATTTGCATTGCTTCTGGTACAGCTCTCATTAGGGGCGTTTAATGATCTTGTCAATAAACAATTATACGTACCGTATGCAAGTCCTTGGTTCTGGCTGTCGGCTATAGCATTTATTTTAATAACAGGCCTGCTTGCCGGTAGCTATCCTGCATTTTATCTCTCTTCGTTTAAGCCGGTATCTATACTAAAAGGTACATTCAAATCATCCGGTGCATTGGTTACACCGCGTAAAGTATTAGTGGTATTGCAATTCTCGTTTGCAATTTCACTTATTATCAGCACTATTATAGTGCAGAAACAAATAGTATATGCGCAACAGCGACAGAGTGGTTATGTGAGAGATGGTATCGTATATACGTTTCTTAAGGGCGACCTGGAGAAAAATTATTCACTTGTCCGGAATGAACTACTCAGCTCTGGCGCAGTTACTTCCGTTACTAAAACGAGTGCGCCTTTAACAGAAGGTTGGAGCAATAGTTGGGGCATTGGTTGGGAAGGTAAAGAGCCTAATTCAAAAATAGTGTTGGATCGTTATGTAGCTGACAATAATATCGTAAAAACTGCCGGGTTCAAACTAGTTGCGGGAAGAGACTTTGATCTTGACGCATACAAGACCGATTCTCTTGGAATTATATTAAATGAATCTGCAGTTAAAGTAATGGGTTTTAAAGACCCCATTGGAAAAATAGTGAAGGACAATGGCCGGGACTGGCATGTAGTCGGTGTAATACAGGATTTTATATTGCAATCACCTTATCAGCCAACAGTGCCAATGGTGATTGAAGGTGCAATGGGATGGTTCAATGTTATTCATATGCGACTGAACGGAGCCAACTCAGCTACTGCAAACATGGCAAAAGTAGAAGCCATCTTTAAAAAATACAACCCGGCATATCCTTTTGACTATCGTTTTATAGATGAAGAATACGCACAAAAATTTGATGGTGAGAAGCGTACGGCAAAATTTGTAGGCTTGTTCGCAGCACTAACCATCTTTATCTCCTGCCTTGGCCTGTTTGGCCTGGCCGCTTATATGGCCGAGAATCGTGTGAAAGAAATAGGCGTACGTAAAGTATTGGGTGCATCTATTTTCAGCATCACCACATTGTTGTCAAAAGATTTTGTGAAGCTTGTAGTCATTGCCATACTTATTGCATCGCCAATGGCCTGGTATGGTATGAATAAATGGCTGGATGGTTATGCTTATAGAATACAAGTTAGCTGGTGGTTATTCGCAATGGCAGGCTTTGGAGCTATTTTCATTGCGTTGATAACAGTAAGTTACCAGTCCGTCAAAGCAGCAATGGCGAATCCAGTAAAGAGTTTAAGATCAGAATAAGAACGATTAAAGATTTGAAATGAGCTGTTGCGCTGATACGCTTCATCTCAAATTTCAAATCTCAAATACAAATCATTATACAATGTTTAAGAATTACCTGAAAGCTACGTGGCGGAATCTCATTAAGAATAAAACGTATAGTATTTTAAATATTACTGGGTTAGCGATCGGTGTGGCTTGTGCTGCACTGATCTTTTTATGGGTAGAAGACGAACTGACATACAACCACCAGTTTGAACGGAGAGACCGCATTTACAAAGTGATGGAAAACCAAACGTACGACGGACAGGTAATGACGTTTGGATCTACACCTGGCCCATTAGCCGCTGCTATTAAAACAGATATTCCCGGTATTAAGAATTCTGCCCGTATTACGTGGGGAGAAAGAGCGTTGTTTACACTGGGAGATAAATCCATTTATGAACAGGGAAATTACGCAGACTCTTCCTACCTCGATATGTACACGCTACCCTTTATAAAAGGCAGTAGCGCAACAGCCTTTGCTGACATACATTCAATTGTGGTAACAGAAAAGATGGCAAATAAATTTTTCGGTAGTGCCTCTGAAGCAATGGGCAAAAACCTTAAAATGAACAACCAACAGGAATACACTGTAACAGGTGTGATCCAAGACCTGCCCAAAAATATATCACTTCGTTTTGAGTGGCTTGTTTCATTCCGCGTGTATGAAGAGAGAAATGCATGGTTGACTAATTGGGGAAGCAACAGCTTGCAAACAATGGTAGAGCTTGCTCCCAACGCAAACCTGGCTGCGATAAATAAACAGCTTAGTGGTTTCATCAAAGCTAAAATGAATAATGAGACCACTACGCAACCATTCCTGTTTGCAATGAACGATTGGCGCTTGTATAGCAAGTTTGAAAACGGTCACCAGGTTGGTGGCAGAATAAAATATGTAAAACTCTTCTCTATAATCGCATGGATCATATTGATCATTGCCTGTATCAACTTTATGAACCTGGCAACAGCGCGCAGTGAAAAACGGGCGCGTGAAGTAGGTGTAAGAAAAGTATTAGGTGCCGGAAAGCAAATGCTGATTGCGCAATTTATTGGCGAAGCACTGGTTATGGCGCTTCTTTCAGTAGTGCTTGCTGTATTGCTTGTTTACCTCGCATTGCCAGCTTTCAGCAAAATGGTAGATAAAGAATTGACTATGCAGTTGTTCAAACCATTGCATTTTGGTTCACTGCTCGCAATCGGGTTGGTGTGCGGTTTGTTTGCAGGTAGTTACCCGGCATTTTATCTATCCTCGTTCAACCCTGTGGCTGTATTGAAAGGATTGAAACTAAAAACCGGCGTAAAAGCTATTGTCTTCCGTAAGGGCCTGGTCATCTTCCAGTTTGCTATTTCTATTGTGCTCATCATTTGCACCACGGTTATTTACCAGCAGATACAGCATGTAAAAAGCAGGAACCTTGGCTATGATAAAGATCACCTGCTAATAACACCGGGATATAAAAGCCTGGTAGATCATTTTCCAGCGGTTAAATCCCAGTTGCAGCAAACAGGTGTGGTAGATAATGCTGCGCTGTCAGATCAATACATCCTGAACATAGGAAGCAATACGGGGGATTTTAAATGGCAGGGCAAAGACCCGAACAAACAAATACTGATACAGCTAGTGAATAGCGGAGCCGGCCTTTTCAATACCATGGGTATGAAAATGAAGGAAGGACGGGATTTCTACGATGCATCTACAGTGGACAGCAACAATGTGGTGATCAATGAAAAGCTTGCGTCTCTCATGGGTAAATCAGGCGGTATAGGACAGATCATCAATCGTGGTGACAGGCAGCTACGGATAGTCGGCATTGTAAAAAACTTTGTGTATAATGATATGTATGCAGAGCCTGAGCCTGTAATATTCTTTTATGCGCCTGCCAATACATACAACATCTTCATCAAGCTGAAGCCAACTTCGGATCTGCCAGGTGCAATGGCCAAAGTAGAGACTGTGATCAAGGCCAATAATCCGGCATATCCGTTCGAATCAAATTTTGTAGATGAATATTTCGATAGTTTTTTCAAAAGTGAATTGTTGATCGGAAAGTTAGCCGCCGTTTTTGCAGCACTCGCCATCTTCATTTCATGCCTTGGTCTCTTTGGGCTTGCAGCATTCTCGGCAGAGCAGCGCAAAAAAGAAATAGGCATCCGCAAAGTGTTAGGTGCATCTACATCGGGCATTACAAACCTGCTCTCAAAAGAGTTCTTGCAGCTTGTAGGCCTGGCATGTATCATCTCTTTCCCACTGGCATGGTGGCTGATGAAAAACTGGCTGAATGATTATACTTACCGCACCAGCATTCATTGGTGGGTATTTGCAGTAGCAGGAGTAGTATCTATGCTCATAGCGGTATTAACGGTAAGCTTCCAAGCTGTTAAAGCTGCGCTTGCGAATCCCGTTAAAAGCCTGAGAACAGAATAAATCCAAATAATAATTATTTAAACCTTACCGGCATGCTGACTAATTATTTTAAAATAGCATGGAGAAACCTCAAGCGTCATAAAGCATACGCTTTTATTAACGTATTCGGTTTGTCTTTGGGTATAGCATGTGCCATACTCATCTTTACTATAGTTAGCTATCACCTTAGTTTCGATCGCTTCCATTCAAATAAAGACAGGATCTACCGCGCCTATACCGAATTTCATGGAGAAACCGTAGATCGCAATCCCGGAGTGCCAAGTCCCTTGGGTAAAGCACTGCGCAACGATTTCACCTTTGCAGATAAGGTGGCCCGTGTGATTACATTTAATGATATCCTTATTTCACTGCCGCAGGAAAAACAAGTGAAAAAATTTGAAGAGGCAAGCGGCGTCGGTTTTGTAGAGCCGGCTTTCTTTGATATACTCAATTTTCCGTTGGTGCAAGGAGACAAAAAAACGGCTTTGTCCTCACCTAATTCTGCTATTATAACGCAGACGCTCGCGAAGAAATATTTTAATACGGAAGATGCGATCGGTAAGGTTATCCGCATGTCGAATAAGACTAATTATACGATTACGGGTATTATGAAAGATTTACCTGCCAATACAGATAGAAGGCAGGAAATTTATCTGTCATATGAGAACCTGAAAGAACGGAACGAATGGCTGGCCGGTGATAGTTCTTGGAGTGGTGTCTATAGCGAATCCCAATGTTTTTTGCTCCTGAAGCCTGGCGTTACGCAACAGGCTGCTGAAAAGCAAATGGCGGCTGTGCCGCATAAGTATTATACCGGGCGCGATGTGCAGCAGCTTAATTTCAGACTGCAACCACTTGCAGAAATGCATTTTGATGGAGAACTGAATGGTAATGCTGATAAGCGTTATCTCTGGGCGTTATCTTTTATAGGGCTGTTTCTTGTCTTAACTGCGTGCGTGAATTTTGTAAACCTGGCTACTGCACAGGCGCTTAACCGTTCTAAAGAAGTGGGCATACGCAAAGTATTGGGAAGCCTGCGTTCACAGCTATTCTGGCAGTTTATTGCAGAGACTACCATCATTACAGTTATTGCTATTGCCTTTGCATACTGGCTTGCGAAAGCCGGCTTACCTTATTTGAACAGGATGTTTGAAGAGCAGATGTCTATTAGCATTTTGTTAGATCTGCGCCTGCTGGTGTTTATCGTATTGCTTTGTGTGGTGGTTATTTTTATGGCAGGTTCATATCCCGGGCTGGTACTGGCCAGGTTTAAACCGATTATTGCACTCAAAAGCAAGATCTCTCAAAAAAGTATAGGCGGGTTTTCATTGCGCCGGATATTAGTAGTAACTCAGTTTGCTATATCGCAAATGCTGATCATTGGAACATTAGTCATAGCCGGGCAAATGAATTATTCCAAAACAAAAGACCTTGGTTTTGATAAAGAAGCCATCGTTGTGATCCCGGTGCCTTCGAACGATAAAACGAAGATGACCACTATGAAATCACGCCTGCAAAGCCTTCCCGGTGTAGATAAATTGTCTTACTGTTATATGCCGCCAGCCGCAGGCAATAACAATAACTCAAACCCGACATTTGAGAACAAGTCCGAACCGGAACGCTGGTCTGTTAATATCAAAAATGGCGATGATCAATATATAGGAACATTTGGTGTTAAATTAATTGCTGGGCGCAACCTTTATCCTTCAGATACTATTCATGAATATCTTGTTAACGAGACGTTTGTAAAAAAACTGAATATCGCCAGCCCACAGGAGATCATTGGGAAAACGATAACGATAGATGGAGTGAAGAAACCAATTGTAGGCGTAGTAAAAGATTTCTACAATTATTCACTTCGCAGCAATGTTGCGCCAATTATTATCGGTCAAAATATCAGCAATTATGGCAACTGTGCTGTCAAGATAAATATGAAGAATGTAAAAACAGTACTTCCTGCTATAGAGAAAATATGGAATGAAACCTATCCCGAAAATGTGTATAGTTATTCATTTCTCGATGACAGGATCGCCCGCTTTTATATAATGGACACCATTATGTTGAAACTGGTGGTTGCATTCGCCGGCATTGCTATTCTTATAGGCTGTCTTGGCCTGTATGGACTTGTGTCCTTTATGGCGCTGCGAAAAACCAAAGAGATAGGTGTGCGTAAAGTATTAGGCGCAAGCGTGCCTGATATATTATGGATCTTTGGTCGCGAGTTTTCTCAACTTTTATTAATAGCATTTGTAGTTGCGGCACCACTTGCCTGGTGGGCTATGAACAAATACCTGCAGGATTTCAAATTCAGGATAAATATCGGGCTAGGCATTTTTGTATTAGCCATCTTAGGCACATTTATTATTGCTGCAATTACAGTCGTTTATAAATCTGTAAAAGCTGCTATTGCTAACCCTGTAAAAAGTTTGCGGACGGAATAGAATGGTTGCCAGCTACCCGGTAACCAGTAACTATCATTCATTCCTTAAAAAGTAGAGTATGATACAAAGCTTTATCAAAATAGCCTGGCGCAATATTGTACGGAATCCATTTTATTCCGGTATCAATATTCTTGGCCTGGCAATGGGGCTTGCGTTTACTTTTTGCATTATGGGATATGTGTGGAATGAGGTACATGTAAACACAGATCTAAAAAATGCAGATCACCAATACATCGTACAAAGTAAATGGGCTGATCCTAATATGGGGCTGGAACTAACTACAGCCGGTCCATTGGCAAAATCATTGAAGGAACAGTATCCCAACCTGGTAGCCAACTATTATCGTTTTGACGGCGTAACAACCAATGTATCTCATGGAGATAAAGTATTTCGAGAATCTGTACAGATAGGCGATTCTACGTTTCTGAATATGTACGGATGGACTGTGATAGACGGAAATGTAGCCACAGCAATGCATGATCCGTTTTCGGTTGTGATTACAGAAAGCAAGGCAAGAAAATACTTTGGTAAAACAAACGTTGCCGGAGAATTATTGGCTATTCAGAATTTTTCAGGAACCAAACATGATTTCGTAGTATCTGCCGTTATAAAAGATCTGCCCGATAACTCTGTTACCAATATTACCAAAACGAATGATGACATATTTGTTCCATCGAACAACAGCAAGTTCTTCGGACGTGATATGGACCAATGGGCAAATATTTATATTGTGTCGTACCTGGAGTTGCAAAAAGGCGTAACGCCCAAAGATCTTGAGTTACCTATACAGCAGCTTGTCAAACAAAATACAAATGAGACTGTAAGTAAAAACCTGAAACCGTATCTCCTCAGCCTGGAAGCATATCATTTACAAAGCAATAATGGTCTTGTAAAGAAAATGTTGTTTACGCTCTCTTTTGTAGCACTGTTTATCCTGCTTATGGCGGTGATCAATTTTGTCAACATTTCTGTAAGTAAGTCCGGCACAAGAATGAAAGAGATCGGTGTGCGTAAAGTAATAGGAGGTGGTAAAGGGTTACTCATTCGTCAGTTCCTGATTGAATCTTGCGTATTAGCATTGTGTGCAACTGTGTTCGCATTATTCATTTATCAATCGGTTCGCCCGCTCTTCTCCGGCAAAATGAATATAACAATCCCCTCTTTGTTATCTTACCCGGCTTGGTTTATAGCATTACCTTTTATTGTTGCTGTTATTGTAGGATTAATAGCAGGGGCATATCCTGCATTTGTATTGGCTGGCCTGAAACCGATTGACTCGCTAAAAGGAAAATTCAGCAGCATCAAAGAAAAAATATGGGTACGCAAATCTCTCGTGGCGTTCCAGTTCTGTGTAGCGGCTACGGTACTGATCATTGCAGTGTTCATAGCACAACAGATCAATTTCTTTTTCAATAAAAGTTTGGGGTACAATAAAGAATACATGCTGTCGGCACAAGTACCGCGCGACTGGACACCCGAGGGCGTTAGAAAGATGGAACGCATTCGCGATGAGTTTGCGCATTTGCCCGTAGTGCAAAATGTTTCATTGTCGTATGAGATACCAAACGGAAATAATAGTGGCGGCGCATCTCCTTACCTCGCATCAGCCGATTCTACACAGGCAAAAACAATGAAGATATTTTTGGCGGATGAGAAGTTTGCAGACACCTATAATATCCCGTTGGCATCAGGCGTGTTTTTTGCGCATGAAGGAAGTGGCTATGATTCCACCAAAGTAGTCATCAATGAGAAGGCAGCAAAAGCTTTTGGCTGGCAAACTGCAGCCGCTGCCATTGGCGGACAAATACGATTTCCATCAGATCCGAAGATCTATACAGTAGCGGGCGTGGTAAAAGATTACCACTTTGGTTCCAAACAGGTAGCAATACAACCAGCTATGTTTTTAAATGTACGGTTAGCACCTGTGTACCGCTTTTTTTCTTTTAAAGTAAAGCCTGGTAATATACCATCGGCCATTGCTGCCATAGAGCATAAATGGAAAGAACTGTTGCCAGACGCTGCGTTTGAATATAGTTTTATGGAAGACTCCCTCCGCGCCATATATGAGTCAGAGTTACGTTTGCAAAATGGTGCGTATGCAGCTACATTGCTTACATTGGTTATTGTGCTGCTAGGCGTTATTGGCCTTGTATCTCTCACCGTGCAGAAAAGAACAAAAGAGATCGGCATACGCAAAGTACTTGGCGCACCGGTTGCATCCATTATTACCTTATTCATCCGGGAGTTTCTTCCTTTGATCGCTATTGCGGCAGTAGTAGCATGTCCGGTTGCATTTGTATTAGCAAAACATTGGTTGAACGATTATGTCTATAGAATAAACATTACAGCCCTGCCATTCCTGCTATGCGTAGCGTTATTAGGCATAGTAACTGTACTACTGATCATAGGGCAAACTATTAAAACAGCTTTTGCCAACCCGGTACAAAGCTTGCGCACGGAATAGAATAGTGAGTGGTGAGTGGTCAGTTGTGAGTATAGCTCGAAGAACGAATTCTTATTCGCTAAATGCATAAGCTTCTTTTGGGAGTTCAGATCTGCCATACCTGTAAGAACTGGATAATATTGATTTTTAAATGAGATATGGAATATCTGTCGCACACGATAGGTACTCACAACTGACCACTCACCATTCACAATTCCTCTCATCCTCCCTGTATCAATAACAGCACATGAACTGTATCGAAAGCGAACAGTTTTATATGCGTGCTAAATTAAACTTGTTGTGTATCAATAATATAAGAACTGGCATACATTTGAGACTTTAAGCAACCATAAACTTTGTATGTCGATATGATACAACTGCAACATGTTTCTAAATGGGTGAACGTAGGTGGCAACCCGGTTTTCTTACTAAAGGATATTAACCTCGAGATTAAGCAGGGAGAATTTGTTTCTATTATGGGGCCATCCGGTTCCGGTAAGTCCACCCTGTTGAACGTGATCGGGATGCTGGATACAATAAATGAAGGAGAATACTTTTTTGAAGGAAACCCTGTTCATAAGCTGAAGGAAAAGCAACGTACGGAGATATATAAAAAAGACATCGGTTTTGTATTCCAGGCATATCACCTTATAGATGAGTTAACGGTATATGAAAACATAGAGACACCGCTTATTTATCAAAATATAAAAGCAGCGGAAAGAAAAGCGATTGTAGCAGATATGCTTGACCGTTTTCAGATAGTAGGTAAAAAAGATCTCTTTCCAACACAGCTCTCCGGAGGGCAGCAGCAGTTGGTAGGTATAGCACGCGCATTAGTGGCAAAGCCCAAATTGCTGCTTGCAGATGAGCCTACAGGTAACCTCAATTCCAAACAAGGTGAAGAGATCATGCAGCTATTTACACAATTGAATAAGGAAGAGAATGTTACCATTATACAAGTAACGCACTCTGAAAAAAATGCAGAGTACGGATCACATATTATTAATCTGTTGGACGCAAGGATTGAATTATAGTTATGAACAGGCAATTAGTACAAATAATGTTTAAAAGAAAAATATGCTGGCTGATAGTATTGTTAGCCGGGTTTAAAACGCAAGCCCAGGTGGGTACGGATAGCAGTGCGGTATTTACACTGCAGCAATGTGTAGAGCTGGCTATCAGGAACAATGTTGACGTGCAAAAGAAAGGACTTGCAAAAGAATCGGCACATATTAATCTGCAACAGTCAAGGGGTAACCTGCTTCCTTCACTGAATGCCGACATCGTACATGGTTCAAACCAGGGACGAAGTGTTGACCCTTATTCAAACAGCTACATAGATCAGCAATATACGTATGCGAACTATGGCCTGAACTCGAGTGTAACTTTATTCAATGGGGGCGCGCTGCAAAATTCCATCAGGCAAAACAGGAGTGCGTATGAAGCCAGCGCGATGGAAGAGCAGCAGTTAAAAGATAATACCACGTTGAATGTAATACTCGTGTACCTGCAAATTCTTACAAATGAAGATCTGCTTACCCTTGCGGTGCAGCAGCAGGCTACATCCGGCAAGCAAGTGGAGCGGTTAGATATTCTAAATAAAGACGGAGCTGCTAATCCGAATGAGTTGTACGACCTGAAAGGAACGTATGCAAACGACCAGGTAAATGTGGTAACCACCCGCAATAATCTGAACAATGCCAAGCTTTCACTCTGCCAGTTATTGAATATTCCATATAATAAAAACATAAAAGTACAGCGCTTACCTGAAAGCCAGATGCCGCTGTTGTATGACGCAACAAGTGAGCAGGTATATCAGAACGCAGAGAAAAACCTGGCGATTATTAAAGCTGTAGATCTGCGGAAAGAAAGCGCCAGCCAGGGAGTAAAAGTTGCAAAAGGCACCGGCTTTCCTACCTTATATTTAAGTGGTGGTTTATATTCTACTTATTCAAGTGTTGCGGCAATGCAGGAGCTGATGAGTAAATCGTACCAGCCCAATGGAGACTATGTAACCGTAGGCGGAAGTAACCTGCCTGTAATGTCAGAGAAATCGGTTTACAATTCTAATAAGATCAGTTATGGATCACAACTGAGCAATAACCTGAACACGTCTGTAAGTATAGGCCTGAAATTGCCAATCCTAAATGGGTTCTCCAACAAAAACAAAATTGCGCAGGCGCGTATATTGCAGAAAGATGCAGAAATAACAGCAAAGTCTACGCACATACAACTGGAACAAAATGTAGAGCAGGCTTATTTTAATATGACTGCCTCCCAGGACAAATTCCAGGTATTGCAGCTACAACAGACAGCCTTCCAGGAATCGTTCCGAATTGCAGAAGTGAAATTCAATGCCGGAGCAATCACGTCTGTAGATTACCTGATCGCAAAAAACAATTCAGATAAAAGTAATATCAACTTTGTTGTGGCCAAATATGACCTCATTATTCGCAACAAAGTACTCGACTACTACCAGGGCAAACAGCTTTGGTAGCGGGATAAGTATATAAAATTTGTAGAGTATATAGGGTATATAAAGTAATTGCTACTTTATATACCCTATATACTTTATAAAACTCAGGCCTTACCTTTGTCCTGTAAAATTTATTACATGAGGATAGGAATTGTATGTTATCCCACATTCGGTGGAAGCGGCGTATTGGCAACCGAGTTAGGAAAAGCATTGGCAGATAAAGGGCATTCAGTACATTTTATTACATACCAGCAGCCTGTAAGGTTAAACGTCTTCAGTGCAAACATATATTATCACGAAGTAAGGGTGCCAACGTACCCGTTATTCGATTACCCACCTTATGAAATTGCATTGGCAAGTACAATGGTGGATGTGATCCGCAATCATGACCTGGACTTATTGCACGTGCATTACGCAATACCACACGCGTCAGCAGCGTATATGGCGAAACAGATCGTAATGAAAACAGGGCGTGCTGTGCCTTTTATTACAACACTGCATGGTACGGATATTACATTGGTCGGAAGGGACAAAACCTACGAGCCTGTTGTAACCTTCTCTATTAATGAAAGTGATGCGATCACAGCCGTATCGCAAAACCTGAGAGAGGAAACCTATAAATCATTCAATATCACCAAAGAAATTGAAGTGATCCACAACTTTGTGGATGTAAACAGGTTTAACAAACGCCCGATTGATGCATTCAGAAAAGTAATTGCACCCAATGATGAAAAGATCATGGTGCATGCATCTAACTTTAGACCGATTAAACGCGTAGCTGATGTAGTAAAGGTGTTTGAAGAAGTAAGAAAACAGATGCCTGTAAAATTGCTGATGGTAGGCGATGGGCCAGACAGGCCGATGGTGGAAGAGATGGTACGTAATATTGGTGGTGACAGCGATGTGCGTTTCCTGGGCAAGCAGGAGCAGATGGAAGAAATACTTGCTATATCTGATCTCTTCTTATTGCCTTCCCAATATGAAAGCTTTGGTTTGGCAGCGCTGGAAGCAATGGCTGCAAAAGTGCCAGTGATCAGTACCAATGCAGGTGGTCTGCCGGAGATCAATATAGATGGTGTAACAGGTTACATGACTAATATTGGGGATGTAGCGGCTATGAGTGAAAAAGCGATCTCCATTTTGCAGAATGATAAAATACTTGAGCAATTCAAAGCCAGGGCATACGAACAGGCATGCAAGCACGACATTCAAACTGTAATACCTTTATACGAAAAATTGTATAGCAGGTTTTGCAGAATGGAACCATGTGTGTAAGAATGTACGATGTTAGATGTACGATGTAAACGTGAGAGGTGAGTTGTCGAAGGTGAATAATCTATTCACAACTGACAACTCACCTCTCACAATTATAGCGGACTGTTAGTGTATGTTACATCAGACATCTAACATCGTACATAGCATCATTTTCTTCTCAGCCACGTTTCCGGGTTATAGTTCGTACGGTCGTTTGACACCATGAAGGTCAACTGTCCTTCTCCATTACTGCCCTCAGCAGCTTTACCTAAAACAGTGCCCGGTTTTACTTTTTGCCCCTTCGACACATTTACTGTAGATAAATTACTATAAGTGGTAAAGTATTTACCATGTATCAGTATCACTACCTGCTGGCCTCCAATGTCAGTAACCGCGGTAACCTCTCCATCAGCAACAGCTTTAATGTTGGCGCCAACCGGTAATGCTATTACTATACCATCGCTCACACCTTTCAGCTTCGTGCCGGGAATAGTGTATGTGCCATAAGGTATGATCACCACACCTGCATCCGCAGGCCAAGGAAGACGGCCCTTATTATTTTCAAAGTTTAATGATAAAGTCAGTCCCTCTGTAGTAGACTCTAACGGGTCATACTTTCTATTGGATGCGTTTGTATTTACCACGCCTGTTTTAACAGGTTCATCTGAATTGCCGGATACCGGATTGCTGGTTGCAGGGGGCTGGGCCTTAGCTGGTGATGTGCCTGCTGTGCTATTATTATTTTTAGCGGCCGCAGCTTTTGCTGCATCTGCTTCACGCTTTTTACGGTCCTCTTCCTCTTTTTGTTTTTTAGCAAGCTCTATTGCCCTGCGTTGTGCTTCCTCTTTCTCCCTGCGGATAACGGCCTGCAATGCCTGGCTCAGTTTCTGCCTCGTTTTTTCACGTGTTTTTATTTCTGCTGCTATATCTGTTTCTCTATCCTTCAGGTCCTGTACCACCCTGTCTTTTTCTTTCTTATCCTCTTCCAGTACTTCCAGTTGTTTGCCCTGCTCTTTTATAGCGGAGCTTTTCTCTACCTTACTATTGGCAAGAATGCCTGCTTTTTGTTGCAGTACAGTTTGTGTCTTTACTATATTGTCAGCCTGTGTTTCGCGGAACTGGCGATAGCTTTTTAAGTATGCCACACGCTTAAACGCATCATTAAAACTGGTTGCGGAAAAAATGAAGTTGAGGTAATCGTAATTGCTCCTGTTTTTATAAGCAAAAACAAGGCTCTTTGCATAATTCTCTTTCAGCGTATCCAGCTCACGCTTCATACGGTTGATCTCCAGGGTAGTCAGGTAAATATTATCATCTATCTGGCGAACATCCCTGTTTAGGTTCTTTAGCAGTTCCTCACGTGCATTGATCTTGCGCTGTACCAAAGCCAGTTGGCTAAGCGATTGCTTCTTGTTTTTCTTAATCTCGTTGTATGTATTATTCAGGTCTGCTATTTCTTTTTGCAGATTTTGTTGCTGTCTTTGAATCTCTTCTCTTGACTGCTGAGCATGCGCTACTACCCCCACACATACAACAACTATTGAAACCAGAAGCTTTTTGATCATGCTGTTTTATTTAAAGAATAAGGAATGAGATCGTATTATGATTGATTAAACGGAAAAATTCCACAAAAATTACTTGTTTTTGAAATTTTTAGGAATTGTAAAAGGAAAATTTACCGGCCCGTTGAAGACATATTTCTTAAAATCAAGCGTTACATCCAGTTTTGAATGCTCTGCTACAGATATTTTACGGTGCGTTGCAAAATCTATATCACCATTCTGTTCATAATTACTCAGTGTAATATCGCACGTCCGGTTCCTGGTTGGGTCCACATCATCCAGCTTGCTATGCAGTACCCGTTGCGATCCCTTTTCTATCGTTAATAAATGTTTGAACAACTGGCCGATCATCAACACCTGCAGATTGCTACCTGCATCTTTATAAGACACAATATTATTGTCCAGGAAGATCGGGTTACCGATCAGCAAATCCTGTAATGTTTTAAAGTCGAAAGGTATTTGTGTCAGTTCACTGAGATATTGAATGCTTCTTAACTGGTAAGTTTTCTTCTGACGGTAGTACAATTTTACACTGTCCATCGTTACCAGTAATCTCGCGCCCTCTATGTTTAGCGGGCCTGTAAGGGAGATCCAGATAGCACTATCTTTTTGCATCTGGATGGTGGCATTGATCTGGTCGCTGCCATCCTTGTCTGAATACTCCACCCTTACACGGGCATTGAACGTTTTGAAGTCAATCTTCTTTTTTTCCAACCCCTGTACTATGTCCTTTACAATGGACATGGAGTCTACAGATTCCTTCTTTACAATTACTTTTACTGCGGTGTCTTTCTTCGAAATAGCGTTATCGATCTTTTGCACCTTTTGGGTGGTTTTACAAGCTGTACCCAGGAAAAGTCCAAACGCAAGAAATAGATATATACCTTGTTTCATAATACGGTTTTAGTGCTTGCCAGTGTGGCCAAAACCACCGCTGCCTCTTTCTGTTGAATCGATCGTCTCTACTGCCAGCCATTCTACCTGCTCTACCTGCTGTATTACCATCTGTGCAATACGCTCGGCTGGTTGTATGACTTGTTGCTCATTAGATAAGTTTATTAAGAGCACTTTTATTTCACCTCTATAGTCCGCATCAATCGTGCCGGGGGTATTCAGGCAGGTTAATCCCTGTTTTACCGCCAGGCCGCTTCTTGGGCGTACCTGCGCTTCATAACCCTGCGGTAGCTCTATAAAAAGGCCGGTTGGTATAAGCGCCCTTTCCAATGGAGCCAATGTAACAGGTTCTGTAATGGAAGCCCTCATGTCCATTCCCGAAGAACCTTCTGTTGCATAAGCTGGTAACGGATTATTGGATTGATTGATGATTTTAACGACCATTTTTTTCATGCTCAGCTATTTAAGTATAAAGTAGTTGCTAAAAAAGACGGGGCAAAGCTAACCCATTAAGGGAAAACTATTGCTTTTGTAATAATACGGTCGCATAAGCAACCAATCCTTCCTCACGGCCTACAAATCCCATTTTTTCGGTAGTTGTAGCCTTAATAGAAATGTGGTTTATGGAAATCTGTAGAATGCCGGCGATCGTCTCACGCATACTATCCACATACGGTTTGATTTTAGGAGCCTGCAGGCAAAGGGAAGTGTCAATATTTACAATAGAATAGCCCTCTTTAGAGATGAGGTCAAATGTACGCTTCAGCAATATTTTGCTGTCTATGTCTTTAAACTCCCCGGAAGTATCAGGAAAATGTACGCCAATATCACCCAGGCAAAGTGCCCCCAGCAATGCATCGCAGATAGCATGCAGCAAAACATCTGCATCGCTGTGCCCCAATGCTCCCTTTGTGTGAGGGATTTTTACGCCACCGATCCACAGATCGCGGCCTTCTACTAACTGGTGAAAATCAATGCCCGAACCGATTCTGATATTCATAACCTTACTTTCGGGCGAAAATAAACAATATGTACGATGTCGGATGTACGATGTTGGATGGTATTAACAAATGAAAATCGTACATCTAACATCGTACATCCGACATAACGCTACTTTTTGTCCCATCCAAACGTTACGCCAAAGCGGATCGTATTGGAAAGTGGGTTACGTGTAACCCCATTGCCGGAAGGGATCAGGTAAGAAAAGTTCAGTCCTGCAATATTGTAACGGATGCCTACACCCAATGAAAGATACTTCAGGTTGCCCTGGCTCGCATCTTCATAGTGGTAGCCGGCACGTGCAAAGAACAAGTCGTCATAATTATATTCTGCGCCCAGGCCAAACTGCCAGGATTTAAAGCCACCGCTTCCGCTGCCAAATGATTTGGACCAGCTTTCAAAAACACCATAATTATGGTATTGAGCCAGGCTTGCAGAATCTGTTGGCGTAGAAGGAACCAATAGTTTGTTCGCGTCTAGCGCAAAGCTCAGTTTATTCACTTCGTCCAGTACAAACGTGTAGCCAATGCCTAAACCAAGGTTTGCCGGGATAAATTCTTTAGCCGCCGCATTATCTGTATAAGCTATTTTAGTTCCCAGGTTAGTAATAGCAACACCATAAGTTAACCCGCTGCCATCCGCACCTATACCGTTATGGTATAATGAGATATCCGCACTTACGGACTGCCCAGGTTTATAGTTTGTGCCTGAATTATTTACATCGCCACTAGCCAGCCTGGAATTGATATAGCGGAGCGCTACACCCACGGCCAGCTTGCTGGATACTTTGCGGGAATAACCGAAGTCTATGGAGAACTCGCGAGGTTTTGAACTGCCTAATGCATTACCATTAAAGTCTGTAAACTGGATATCGCCCAGGTTGAAATAGCGTATAGATCCGGACAAGGCAGAATTTTCATCCAATTGGTGGTAACCAGATACGGAAGCCAGGTACACATCACGTGTAATATCACCAAGCCATGGAGTATAAGTAGCACCTACAGCAGTTACCTGGGAAGCAAAAGGGATCTTTGCCTGGTTCCAGAACGAAGAGTTGGCATCCGGTAAAGTTGCAATACCCACATCTCCCATACCTCCGGCACGTGCATCCGGTGAAATTCTCAGGAAAGGCACAGCCGTAGTAACTACATTTATAGTTTTTTGCGCATAGATCAGGGACGGGGTTGCAAAGACAAGAAGGAACAATATCCTTATTGCTTTGAGGGCATTAAATCTCATTATAACTGTTAATTTAAAGGTTACCTGTTCCAGGAGTAATAATACCCCGGTAAATTGGTCAGGCCTGTTTAATTAAATAGGAGTAGAAGTAGTATCGATAGCAGTTTTTTAAGGTCCTAGTTAAAAAATTGGTCAAAAATGGTGAATTTTAACATTTGCAAAGTACTCATTTATTTTAATTATTGCACCGGATTTTTCCCGTAAAAAAATAGTGACAAATTCATTTTACGGCTCGCAATTTCAATTCAAAATCAATTATATTCGCAATTCGTGGGTATTTATGCAATAATTGTAAGACCCCGGCGTTTAAAGTTTGAGATAAAACTAGTCTGCAAAATGTTATTAAGACTTAGACATTGTGTTTTTATAGTTGCTGCCGCTGGCAGTATGGCTTCATGTAACCTGTTCAAAAAGAAATCGGAAACCTCTACCGCAACCGGTTGGAAATACAACGATAAAGATCAGGGTGGATTCTATGTGGCTAAGCCAAAAGATATCAAAACCGGTCCGGGCCTCGTGTTCGTACAGGGTGGTAGCTTTGCCATGGGGGCAACACAGGAAGATGTAATGGGCGATTGGAACAACGTACCCCGCCGTGTAACAGTTAACTCCTTCTTTATTGATAAAACGGAAGTTGCAAACGTGCACTACCGTGAGTATCTCTACTGGCTGGAAAACGTATTCCAGGATCCTCAGTACGCCGCAGTATTAGATGGTGCAAAACCAGATACCCTTGTTTGGCGTAGTGAGCTGGCATTCAACGAACCATTGGTTGAGTATTATTTCCGTCACCCATCTTATAACTATTATCCTGTAGTAGGTGTAACCTGGAAACAGGCACACGATTTCTGTATCTGGCGTACGGATAGGGTAAATGAATTACAATTGATCCAGAAAGGCTACCAGAATAAGAATGTGCTAAAACAGGAAATGAATGGTGGCGGACAAGATAACTTCAACACAAAAGCATATTTGTTGGGTGAATACCAGGGTGTACCGGGTAAACCTAAAAAGAATGATCTGAAAGATGCCCAGGGGCGTCCAAGGACTACTGTGAAATTTGAAGATGGTATCTTGTTACCGGATTACCGCCTGCCTACAGAGGCTGAGTGGGAATATGCAGCTTTAGGTATGATCAACGAAAACCCGCAGCCTCGTAAAACAGAGAAAAAACGCGGTGAGGAGTTGATTGCAAACAAGCAGATCTATAGCTGGAAAAATGATGGATACGACAACCTGCGTGCTACAAGACGTGGCAACTGGCAAGGTGCGTTCCTGGCAAACTTTAAACGTGGCAATGGTGACTATATGGGTACTACAGGTGGTCTGAATGACCGTTCTGCATACCCGGCAGAAGTAACTTCTTTCTTTCCAAATGGTTTTGGTTTATATAACATGAGCGGCAACGTAAGTGAGTGGGTTGCGGACGTTTATCGTCCTCTGACCGGTACAGAAGAAGATGATATAAACCCTTACCGTGGTAACGAATTTAAAAAGGTTGATATGAGCGGAGGTGAAGGCAACCTTCGTGACAGCCTGGGACGTATCAAATACATCCCTGAAAATGATTCAGCACTGCGCAATCGCCGTAACTACCAGAAATCTTACGCTATCAACTATCTTGATGGTGACTCTTTGAGCAATGTAAGCTATGGTTACGGAATCACTACACTGATCAGCGACAAATCAAGAGTGATTAAAGGTGGTAGCTGGAACGATATGCCTTATTGGTTAAGTCCGGGAACACGTCGCTTCCTGGAGGAAGATCAAAGCAGTAGTACGGTAGGTTTCCGTTGTGCAATGACACACTACGGAGCGCCAGAAGGTAACCAGCGTAAAACTGGTAACTTCTTCCCGTCTCGCCGTCAAAGAAGATAAGGAAAAGGTAAATACAAAAGCAAAAGCCATCCGCATATCGGGTGGCTTTTTTGTTATCAGTAAGTTTCAAACTTTCATTATTTCACCGTTTCAGGATTACAGCGAAACGATGAAACTTTCAAACAATGAAACTTATCTTTAGCCCAAAATCTGATTGCAGTGGAAATAAGCGCATTATATAGCATATACAAACAATACCCTTCTGTAGAAACGGATACCCGTAAACTGAAAAAGGATGACCTGTTTTTCGCATTAAAAGGCGATAATTTTAACGGGAATGCTTTTGCCGAACAAGCCCTGGCAGCAGGTGCAGCTTACGCAGTTGTGGATGAGTGGGACAAACCTGCCAATGACAGGATCATAATAGTAGCAGATGTATTGAAGGCATTGCAGGCGCTTGCAAAATATCACCGGGAGCAATTCAGTATTCCATTTATTGGCATTACTGGCAGCAATGGCAAGACTACAACAAAAGAATTAGTCTCAACAGTGTTGGCCTCACACTTTACCACTTATACTACGCAAGGCAATCTGAACAATCATATTGGTATTCCGCTTACACTCCTGCGTGTAAAACCTGATGCGCAGATTGCAGTAATAGAAATGGGCGCTAACCACCAGAAAGAAATAGAAGGCTATTGCATATATGCGCAACCGACGCATGGTATTATTACCAATGCAGGCAAAGCGCACCTGGAAGGTTTTGGTGGTATAGAAGGCGTGCGTAAAGGAAAAGGCGAATTATATGCCTATATACGTGAACATGGAGGAAGCATCTTTGCTTACGACGATTACGATTACCTGCACGATATGAGCAAAGGTATTAACGTTATTACCTGGTATGGTACACAGAAAGGTAGTGTGACAGGCAACATTAAAAAAAGTGAACCTTTGCTGGAAGTTGCGCTTACGGCAGGCGTAACATTCTCTTCTGTACAAACCCAACTGGTAGGCGATTATAACCTGCCAAACGTATTGTGCGCAATTGCTGTAGGTAAACATTTTGGTGTACCTGATGAGAAGATAAAACAGGCTATCGAAAATTATGCGCCTGGTAACAGCCGGTCTCAGCTAATTGAAAGAGACGGAAACAAAATAATACTTGATGCTTACAATGCTAACCCTACAAGCATGAAAGCCGCTATCGAAAACTTCGCTAAGATCCATGCTGCAAAAAAAATATTAATGTTGGGGGGAATGATGGAGCTGGGACAGGAAAGTGTGCAGGAACATATTGGCATTGTGCAGCTCATACAACAATATGTTTGGGATAAAGTAGTACTAGTAGGTGGTGACTTCGCAAAAATAGACACGCCGTTTATTTATCTTAAAGATTCACTGGAAGCAAAAGCCTGGTTTAAAGAACAACAATTTCATGACGCATATATACTGGTGAAAGGGTCCCGCAGCATGCGTATGGAGCGCATATTGGAAGACTAATAACTAATAGTACCTTTGTACCCAATTGTTGATTTATGCAGGAAGAAACTGAAATACACCGTAGGCCTACTTACCTGGTAAGTGTGTTGTCTAATAAATGCCCGCGTTGCAGGCAGGGTAATATGTTTAAGATAAGTAACCCTTACAACCTGAAGAAGTATATGCTGATGAATGAAGAATGCCCCGTATGCGGCCAGCCTACAGAAGTAGAAGTTGGTTTTTACTACGGCACAGCGTATGTAAGCTATGCACTTACTATTGCGTTTTCCGTTGCTACATTTATTGCATGGTGGGTACTGATCGGCTTCTCACTTGATGATAACAGGATATTCTGGTGGCTGGGCATCAACGCATTTTTTATGCTTGCGCTACAACCTATCTTCATGCGCCTCTCGCGCAGTATCTGGCTAAGCTGGTTTGTAAAATACGACCCTGAATGGCGTACGCACAAAGTAGGTAAAAACGAAAGAGTGATAGATGAACATAAAGGAAACTGGTAGGCAGATAGATGTACGATGTTAGATGTACGATGTGAAAATGTATAGAACGTTATAAAAGCAAAGACCCGAAGCTGAATACTTCGGGTCTTTGCTTTTTATGAAACGCATTTTTATTTCACATCGTACATCTAACATCACACATATCTAGTATTCATCACTCAGCCCAAACGTAGGTTTTCTATTCATCCACTTACCTTTTGTAAAGTCAGGTATTGCCTGTACCATGCCGCCTTCTGCAACGGAGCGCTCAGAGAGCGGAGTGATGGCATACCATGTAGCAAGATCATATACATCCAACGGATATTCCACGCCACGCTTAATGCACTCTACAAACGCATTGATCACAAAGTAATCCATGCCGCCATGCCCTGCGCCACTTGCATCTTTTTCAAAGCGTTTCCACAACGGATGATCATATTTGCCAAAGTAGCTATTCGGATCTTTGAAATCACCTGTTTTTTCCCACTGATCATTTGGGCTCTTGCCTTGTACGTACAAACTTTTCTGATCATCCATCCACAAACCTTCTGTACCCTGCACTCTAAAGTTTAAAGAGTAGGGGCGTGGTGAGTTTGTATCATGCGACAGCATAATGGTTTCACCGTTATTACATTTGATCAACGTACTTACAATATCACCCAGTTTAAACTCCACTTTAGCATTTGGATGATTTGGGCCACCCTTCGGATGATCTACAATGTATTTATGTAAGCCACGTGACTTAGTAGCCATTGAAACCAATGATACCAAGCGGTTACCACGATTAATGTCAATGGTATTGGACACAGGGCCGAGACCATGCGTAGGATATAGATCACCATTGCGGTGTACAGAATGAAGCGTACGCCATTTAGCTTCTGATAAACCTTTCTCCCCAAACTCTACACCACCACCATATAAATGTTCTCCATCGTTGAATTTAACACCACGAAGATCGTGCTGGTAACCGCCTTGTAAATGAATGATCTCACCAAACAGGCCTTGCTTTACCATGTTGAACACAGCAAGCACGTCCCTTCTGTAGCACACATTCTCCATACCGAATACAGGTACGCCAGTGGCCTCACTTGTATTCACCAGGTCCCAACAGTCTTGCAAATCCATTGCTCCACACACTTCCACTGCAGGTGTTTTGCCTGCCTTCATAGCTGCTATTGCCTGTACAGTATGCCACTCCCACGGCGTTGCAATGATCACTGCGTCTATATCATCCCGCTTTAGCAGGTTTAGGTAATCTTCATTACCATTGGTATATTCAGCAACTTTCTTGTTGCCATATAATTCCTGTATTTTCTTTCTTGCATTAGGAATAGCCCAGTTCGTATCCGGGTCACATATAGCTACTACTTCTACATCCGCTCTTCTCAGGCAAAGGCCAAGATGGCCTACGCCACGTGCGCCCACACCAATCAGGCCCATGCGGACTTTGTTCTTCTTCGGTGCAGCAAAAGATTGTATGCCGGAGGTTAAGGCTGAAATGCCTACAGTGGCAATTGCACTGCTTTTAATAAATTTTCTGCGATGCCATGTCGTGCTCATACGCCGTTATTGTTTGTTTGCAAGTTTATCACTTATCCTTTTACATAACGCACGATTTGCAAAATCAGACAAACGATTGCGTTTGCATTAATGCCGCGATTGCTGTGGATTTTATGATTAACTTGAAGAAAAAAACGCCTTGCTTAAGGATCTATTTTACGAATTGATGTCATCATATACCGATGCACAGTATGCTACAACGCTTTGGGAAGAAATAGAAACTGCTTATTCAAAAAAGCGTCGTTATTATCATACGTTACATCACCTGGATAACCTGGTACAACAACTATTACCTGTAAAAAATGAAATTGCTGATTGGGATGTACTGTTATGTTCCGTTTTTTATCATGACATCGTGTACAGTACTATGAAGAAGGATAATGAAGAAAAGAGTGCTGAGCTGGCTGTAAAGCGATTAAATAAAACTACACTTGATAAGGAGAGGATTGAGGCATGTAAAAAACAAATTATTGCTACGAAAAAACACATCATTACAAATGACGTGGATACAGACTTGTTTACCGATGCTGATCTATCAGTATTAGGTGCATCGCCTGCCGTATATGACACATATGCAATAAATGTTCGCAAAGAATATTATATCTATCCTGATGCTTTATATAAACCGGGGAGAAGAAAAGTGCTGGAGCATTTTTTGTTGATGGATAGTATCTATAAAACTAAACACTTTGCTGGTCTGTATGAAAAGCAAGCCAGGATTAATTTACAGCGGGAAGCAGATTCTTTAATATAAGTTTGATTTATTCAAAATTTGAGTATTTTTGCTGCGCTATAAAATAAAACAAACCAAACACGAAAGTGGAGGGTTTAAGAAATGCCTGGTTAACTACACATATTATCACTCACAATTTTCGGCAACCTGCCGATCGGCTATTGCTATTTCCTGTACCAGATAAAAGAAGATTAAAACTGCGTGTGCAATGTATTAATATTCCTATGTCTTGTATTGAAATAAGATAGTTGCTAATTACTATTTATTATTTCACCCGGGAGGCTTTTAATAAGTACAAGTATATTAGTTGCACTGCTGGCGTAATTGTATGCCTGTAAAAGCATGCCCACCAATTGATTAAAATGAGTTTATCAGAAAAATATGGAAGAACTTATCATTTTCCTTTTTCACCCGGTACTACAAGTGATGACAGGATCAATACGCACTATTGGGAAGATGTGCAGCAAATGAACCACATTGTACACACAGAGAAGCTGGATGGTGAAAACAATTGTCTGAATCAGCATGGTGTATTTGCGCGCTCGCATGCTGCACCAACAGTATCGCCGTGGACGCAAGACATACGGATGCGATGGCAAATGATCAGACATGATCTTGGAGACATAGAGCTATTCGGTGAAAACCTGTATGCAATACACTCTATAGAATATGAAAAATTGGAGCATCATTATTATGTATTTGCTGTTCGTTGCTTAGATACATGGTTAAGCTGGGAAGAAGTTCAGTTTTATGCAGCGATGTTTGACTTTCCTACTGTGCCTGAGCTGAAGGAAGAATTAGTATCAGGAATATCGGAAGAGATTATACATAAGACAGTGATCGAATTTGCTAATGAAGAAAGTGCTTTCGGATCGGCAGACGTTATCAGTGGAAGTATATGTACACGGGAAGGTGTGGTAACGCGTAATACAGCAGAATTTTCTACCGCAGACTTTGCGCAAAACGTTTTCAAATATGTACGAAAAGGACACGTGAAAACAGATGAACACTGGACAAGAAACTGGAAAAGAGCAAAATTGATATGGGAACAGTAACGTGAGTCGTGAGACGAGAATCGTGAATGGACTTATGGGTTTGTGTAACCTTTTATTCACGATTGTCGATTCACGTTTCACGATTTCTCTTACGCCTTTGTGGCAAAAAAATATTTTATGGAACAGATTTTTAAAAATAAAGAATGGAGCGTATTGGAGCATACTTACGAATGGGTAAGGGATATGGCCAAAGTACCACAAGATGCGTTACATCATGCGGAAGGGAATGTTGCGATCCACACACAAATGGTGTTGGCTGCATTGGAAGCGGATGCAACGTATCAGCAAATGCCAACGGCTACAAAAGAAATACTCTGGACTGCAGGGTTGATGCACGATATAGAAAAAAGATCAACAGCCGTACATGAGCCGGATGGACGCATTACATCTCATGGACATGCACGCAAAGGAGAGATGTCTGTTCGCCAGATCTTATACAGAGACTTACAAGTGCCTTTTGCAATAAGAGAGCAAATTGCAGCCTTAGTCAGGTATCATGGATTACCGCTGTGGATACTGGAGAAGCCAGATCCGCTAAAAGCATTATTGCTCACTTCGTTACGGCTTGACACTACGTTGCTGTATTGTTTAGCAAAGGCAGATATGGAAGGGCGTATTTGTACTGATAAAGCGGGAATGCTGGAGCGTGTAGCGTTCTTCAAAGCGTACTGTGAGGAAAATGATTGTGTAGGAAAAACAAAAGTATTCAGTAATGAACAGGCGAGGTTTCATTATTTTAATTCAGATGAAACCTACACAGACTATGTACCGTTTGATGATCTTAAATCCGAAGCAATTATTATGTCAGGATTGCCAGGCATGGGGAAGGATCATTATATAAAACAACGGTATAAAGATTATCCTGTAATTAGTTTGGATGATATCCGTCGTAAGCATAAACTGGATCCTTTGGATAAGGCTGCTACGGGCTGGGTGGTGCAGGAGGCAAAAGAGCAGGCAAGAGTGTACCTTCGAAAAGGGGCGCCGCTTGTATGGAATGCAACCAATATTACAGCACAAATGCGTAGCCAGTTAGTTGCTTTGTTTGCGTCATACAAAGCAAGGGTGAAAATTGTGTATATAGAGACGGGTTATAAAGAATGGATTATGCAAAATAAAGCGCGTGAATATGCACTGCCGCAAAGCGCGCTGGATAAGATGCTAAGCAAACTGGAAGTACCACAATTGCATGAAGCGCATGAAGTGGAGTACGTGATACGATAATTGATATTCCATCTCTTCAAAAAATGGAATACCTAAAAAAGTAAAGGGCTGCTAAATTTTAGCAGCCCTTTACTTTTTAAATCAGTTGATATTATTCCACCGGAACAATAGTAAAAGGTTTCTTCAGTTTTATGTCTGCAGAAGAAGTGCCGATCATGACTTCGAATTTGCCTGGCTCTACTGTCCAGTTCATATTCTTATCCAACAGTGCAAGGTCATCCGGGCGTAAAGTGAACTTTACTGTTTTCTTCTCCCCCGGAGTCAGCGTGATGCGCTCAAAGCCACGCAGGTCATACTCGTAAGTAGTTACACTGCTGATCACATCTTTCAGGTACAATTGCACCACCTCATCACCTTTGTACTTACCTGTATTTGTTACATCTACACTTACTTGTATTTCGCCTTGTGGTTTTTGTGTTTCAGGTGTTACAACCAGGTTGCTGTATTCAAATGTGGTATAGCTAAGTCCATAGCCAAATGGATATAATGGGCCCACTACTGCTGTCTTGCCATAACCATTAGGCCCGTCGCCCGGTTGACCGGCCTGCGATGCTGGTTTGAATGGAAAGTTGAATTCTATTTGCCCCAATGTCTTCGGGAAAGTCATAGACAATTTACCACCTGGGTTATATGCACCAAATAATGCTTCTGCAATGGCAGTACCTCCGGATGAGCCAGGGAACCATGCTTCTAATATTGCTGGTATATAGCGGTTTTCCCAGTTAATGGTAAGCGGTTGTCCATTGATCAACACAAGCACCACAGGTTTACCTGTAGCATACAGCGCCTGTAATAGTTGAAACTGCCTGCCCGGTAACCCTAGACCAGTGCGTGAAAGGCTTTCTCCTACACGTTTTTCATCCTCACCTAATACAGCAATAATCACATCACTTTGTTTGGCTTTTTTCACCGCATCAGCAATTGATTTTTCTTCTGTAGTTGTTAGCGGTGTAGGAATGATCTCGCTTTCAGGCCATGTAGAGTCAACAATTTCGCAACCTTGCGCATATTGCACATTCACACCATTGCCTACAAAATTTTTCACACCGGCTAATACAGAGGTAACAGGATTGTTTGATGGACCATAGCGGCTAACTGCATAGTTCGTCGCATCAGCCAGCGGACCTGTAACCAGTATATTTTTTACAGCCGATTTATTCAGCGGTAAAGTATTATTCGCATTCTTCAATAGTACCAGCGATTCCCTGTTCAGTTGTAATTCCAGTTCATCATCTGCTTTTGTGTGTACCACCTTGTCTGCATTCTTCGGATCAGCCACATAAGGATGATCGAATAAGCCTAACAGGAATTTTACGCGCAATACATCCGCTACGCGTGCATCTAATGTTTTCATGGAAATGCTGCCTTCTTTTACCAGCTCGCGTAGCGGCTCTACGAAAGTTTTAGGCTGTGTAAAATTGGTGCGTACATTCAGGCCTGCTTCTACTACCTGTCTTACTGCTTCTTTATAAGTATCTGCTACATGGTGTTTGGAGAATAAATATTCTACCGCTTCGCTATCAGATACAACATATCCTTTGAAACCAAATTTTTCGCGTAATAATTCTGTAAGGAAATAATGACTGCCTGTAATAGGCACGCCATCCCAATCGTTGTAGCTACTCATTACACCCAACGGATTGGCTTCCTGTATGACTCTTCTGAACGGATACAAGTACATCTGGTGCATCTCGCGTGGCGCAACATGCGGATCGGTACGTGCATTGCCATCGCGGCCGCCTTTAGGCACACTATATACAGCGTAGTGTTTTAGTGTAGCAGCTACACCTTCCTGTTGAATACCTAATGTCATTTGCTTGCCAAGCTCTGCAATCAGGAAAGGGTTTTCACTATAGCATTCTACCACACGTCCCCAGCGAGGATCACGCGCTACATCCAGTATAGGCGCATACACATTCGTATAACCTAGCGCCTTTGCTTCGCGCCCAACGGTTTGCCCTGCTCTTAGCACTAAGTCTTTATTCCATGTATTCCCAATGCTGATGGGAGCTGGTAATGGTGTAGCACGGTCGTGGCATAAACCATGAATACCTTCATTGGTAAAGTCTACCGGTATGCCCATGCGTGTTTCTTCCACAAACCATTTTTGCACTGTATTAATGGCTTCAGCATGTGTGCTGAACGGGTAAGAGTATTTTGTTTTTGCTTTATTGTTATAAGGCAGGCTATTCAGTTCTTCGTCAATATTCGCAATGCCATCTTTCCAGATCTCATTTTTCCACTCAGGTGTTGGCATTTCATCTTTTAGTACACGACCATACCCGTAGAGGGTAACCATCTGCGCCGTCTTTTCATCTACGGTCATCTGGGATAAAAGATCCTCAATGCGTTTCTCAACTGGCTGTTTGGGATTTTCAAAAACGTCCATCTTCCCATTTTTGTTGAAGTCGATCCAACCATCATGGTAAATGGATTTGAACTGGCCGAAGGACAAACTGGAAAAAGCCAATAATCCAAACGACAAGCAAAAGGCAGGTTTTAGATACATAACAAGATTGATTGAAAATTCGTTTTAAGCGTTTCCGCACGGAAGTTAAGTCTTAAAAGATGGAGAAAAAAAGTCAAACGTTTTCACTTAATTCATAATAAAAGCCCTGCAACCAACGTTTTTAAGCAGGGTAAGATCGTTTTTAATAAATACCTAACATATTAAAAGTTAGTTTTACAGGAATGCAACAGTTATTGAGTACCATATTATTCATCCTGGGCGGCACATCTTCGCCGACGGTAACTGCATGCCCGATCATTCTTACACCGAAAGATTTCCATTTATAAACCGGAAAATGTTTTAAAAGAACAGGTTCATTTTCCGGCAGGAAAATGAGTATTTGTCTTGCCTGTCAATTATTTACACCAAAAAATTAATGCAATGAAAAGTATTATGCTAACGCAAACGGATTACGAACGTTTGAAAGGAGTGCTGCAAACCTATGGAGGCACTGCTACCAATGAAAGAAAAAGTATTCATAGCCTGAGAGTAGATATAGAGCGGGCAAAGAAAGTGGCGTCCGAAAAAATACCGGCGCAGGTAGTGACCATGAACTCTAAAATAAGGGTGCGCAATGTGTCGAACAACAAAATGATTGATATGACGCTTGTGTATCCGAACGATGCAGATGTGAAGCAACAAAAGGTATCTGTATTAGCGCCTGTAGGTGCTGCAGTATTGGGCTATTCTATAGGTGATACAATTACCTGGCAGATGCCAACCGGCACAAGTGAGTTGAAAATAGAAGAGATCTATTATCAGCCTGAAGCAAGCGGACATTATAACATATAACAAAGAAGCTCCTCCAATGATTGAAGGAGCTTTTTTGTTATAGTAATTCACTGCTATACCAGTACTCTTTTATTCTTATACTGTCTGATGGTTCAGCATCCAGTTAATACCATACTTATCTGTAAACTCCGCGAAGTATGCGCCAAAGAACATATCTGCCAGCGGCATAGTTATAGTACCACCTTCTGACAGTTCTTTAAACAACCGTTCTGTTTCCGCTCTTGTATCAGGCTCCAGGCATATATGCATGTTGTTGCCCTGATGTAGTTTGAAGCCCATGCTTTCTGGTGCATCTGTAGCCATCAGCACATGGCCACCCAAAATGGTTAGCTCTACGTGAATGATGAGTTTTTTATCTGCATCGCTCATAGGTGGATGCTCTCCTGGCAAATCAATATCTTCGAAACGTTGAAGCCCTTTGCCACTAAATTCAGTCTTGAAGACTTTCTTATAAAAATTAAATGCTTCTTCTGTTTTGCCTGCAAAGTTCAGGTAAGATGAAACCCTGGGCGCGTTACTCGTTTTGTTTTGCTTACGCAGCCTGAAGTGCGTTTCCAGGTAATGATCCAGGTTGTCCAACCCGGCCTTGAAGCCTTCCTGGAAGCCCATTTCAACAATAGTTTTCAGGTCTTCCTCCTTGTCGAAGTTAATGTCAACTTTTACAACAGTGGTTTCACCATTAGGATGGAATTTTTTCTCCCAACTCATTGTTGGAAATGCTGTATTAATCTTTGCTGCTTCATCGCAGAATGATACTGTGTTGGTAATACGTTTTTGTGCTTCAATCGTTTTGAAATTTTCTACGCACCATTGTTTATCTCCTTCGGGCCCGGTCATAGCGTACAACCAGTAACCACCCTCTTTAAAGCTCATGGTTTTTGTGACTGCCTTATATGGATGCGGTGCCCACCATTGGTCCAGTATTTCACTCTCTGTCCAGGCCTTCCATACGAGGTCTAGTGAAGCATCAAAAGACCTTTCTACGGTTAGCCGTTTGTTAGGCAAGTCTTTTGAGAAGATTGTTTCTTTGTTAATCATGATTTTTATGTTTTAATTTTTTCAATAAGTTCTCCAATTGATTCAACCGTTTATTAAGTACAGCCCTAAATTGTGCCAACCAGTTATCCAACTCTTTCATTTCTTCCGCATTAATGTAATAATATATCTCACGCCCGTTTTGTTGCTGCCTTAGTAAACCACATTCTGCCAATACCTGGATGTGTTTGGATATCGCCTGCCTCGTTGTGTTGAAATGTGTCGCAATCGCATTTGGTGTCATCGCCTGGGCTGCCAGTAATTGCAAAATAGCCCTGCGCGTCGGGTCTGCGATAGCATAAAACACATCTCTCTTCATCCAGTTCAATTAATTATTTGCAACCTTTCAGTTGCTAATTTACATGCAACTTTTTGGTTGCACAAATTAAAATTGGAGAAATGTTGTAAGTGATTGAAAAATAAGGTAGTTAGGGGGAATGAAAAACGGGATGCAAAGCATCCCGTTCGGTATAAAAAAGGTCTAAGGTTATTGAAATGGCAGGTGGTGACTGCGTTTAAACCGCCATTCCCACGGCGCTATAGATTCTTTATCTGCCCACAATCCCACTTGCAGCCTGTGGGCGGCGGCCTCCAGGTTAGCATATGCTGTATCGGTAGAATACTTTTTATAATGCCAGGCGAATCCATTCCTGACTAATTCCTTATTGACATTAGTACCATCGGGCAAAATGATCTCACCGATGATCCGTTTGTACCTGTCTCTTTTGCCATCAGTTTTTACCAGTACATTTTTTCCAAAACACAGGTCTGCTGCAAACTGCTTTGCCTGTGCAGCAAAAGGCTGCTTCCTTTCCGGACAATCTATATGTGCCAAACGAATGGTTTGCAGATTGCCATTACATAACACTTTATATGTATCTCCATCATTGATCGCAACCACTTTGCCTTCAAACGGAAAGGTGAGTGGCGTTGCGGTCTTTTCGTGGCAACTGGCGAAGAGGCAAAGCGAGAGGATATTAGCCTTTAAAAAAGTCTTCAACTTGGATTAGCCTATTTTTTAGTGAGTACCCATCTTGGCGAACATATCAAGTTTTCTTATTTGTAAATCCATGTGATGTTTTACTGTTCTGCCATAATCATCCTCCTTGTCATTGATTTTGCTTATAAGAACCAACATCTCCAGACCTAAAAAGAAAAAGAACCATAGTAACCAAAAAAGTAAGGCCGCAGTGGAGCCGGATATTAAAGAAAGCATTACTTTCAGCTCATCCAGAAAGCCAATTTTTGAGTTTATCTCCTTTTCTATTTGTGGCCTGACGTTTAATAATGCCTCTTCTTTTTGTTTTTTCTCAGCTCTTAGATTTTTTAGTGTGGAATCGATTGATGGCAATAATGCGATTTTGGGATTAGCTACGTGTGAACTCGTCGTAACCATGATAGGTGTTGACTTCTCGGTGACAGAAGATTTATTTGTAAGCGTGTCCTTACTGATATTTCGTTCTGTTTTCAAAACAGGCTGAGTAGAGAAGACTAGGGTGGTTGGATGGAGGGAAATGTCTTCTATTGTCTTAATTCGTTCTTGTTCTTTATGACTGATAGTGCTATCAAGTTCAAGCAATTGCTCTCTCAGCTCCGCTGTTTTATAGATTAATGCCTGTTTAACCCTGGCCTCAACGAAGGTTGTTTTTTCCAATTCTATATCGTCCTTGAAAATAATTTGATCAACAATTACAGCTCCGATTATCGCCATCATAAGAGCGATCGTACCCCTTGCTACATACAGAAACTTTGAAGGAGTTATTGATAAGATTATTTGTCTTTCGATTTGAACGATTATTACTATTCCTATAATTGCTCCGAAAAATCCCTCCCATGTACCCTGATTGTGTAAGATATAGCGTTTGGTAAAAGCGAATCCTATAAATGACCAGAGAATACAAATGATTACTAGTGCTGCGGTATATCTCTTGACGGCTTTGGCAACAACTTCGCTTGAATTTCTTACAATGTTATAATTATAACCCGTGAGAAAGCATCCGAAACGGATCCACAAATTTTTCATATTAAAAGCTTTTTTTCATAATAGAATGATGTGAAATAGCCGCTAATCCATTTCTAAATCCTCTTGTATAACTCAATAATACTCCTTGTGCCAGTCCTCTATTTTCTTTAGCGTCATTTTCAATCTCAATAATTTTTTGAATGTGATTTTCTGCTGTTTCTTTTTTTACAATAAGCTCTTCTGCTGTATCAATCATTCCACATCTACCCCTGCTTTCAATATGAAAATTTATTTCTCTGATAAAATCTTCATAAAAGGTTTTAATTTTTCTCATAGTGCGTTCCATATCATTCTTTAAGCTTTCTACATTTTGCTGCAAGTGTAGATTGTCTGGGTTCATTAAAGCATCATCATAACCTTTTCCTTCATGATTTTTTTCTAAGAATTGAAATAAAAGAGTGATGCCGTTTTCACTTGGTGGCGTAGCAATTTTATCTTCTTGTTCTTTATTATCTTCAGCTTCTTTTGCAATGAAAACAGTCTCCGGTATTTCCGGTAAAGTCACTCCATTATTTGTACTTTGAGAAAAAGGAGAATTAGCACTATTCTCTTTTTTATTAAATAAATTGAATAATCCCATATTGTCTGATTTTATACATTAATAGTTGGTACTTTAAATTTGCTGTGCCCTCTTTTGTGGCAAGAAGAACATAATGTGATCAATAGGTTGTCTGAATATTCCCAAGGAAGCTTAAACTTTCTTTCTCTGACTACGAAATGATATTGTCTATGATGTACTTGTAAGTCAAATTTGGCATGACAGATTACACAACATTTATCCCTGGAAAGAATGGCACTTCGTTTTATCCTCCATTCGGATCTGAATAATAAAGCACCATAAGGCCCGTGTGCTGGGATATTGTTTGTATCGGCAGTAGCCTTAGCAGAATGTAGTTCGTCTTCTTTCCTTACATAACGCCGGTATGTATTGGTAGATTTAAACCGGATATGCCTATAACGACTAAAGGTAGGGTCAAACATATAAGCAGTAGTTGTGGTAAATGATTAATTGGATTATTATCTAAAGCGCTACGTCAGGTCTTGATACTTTGTAGTATCTTGTTGCTTACCCTCAGAGAATGAAATACACTGTCAGAAATCTTTTAAATAGATAAAACGTCTGTTGCATTGCCTCTTTGTTTTATAGATCAAAAATAGATGCTGAGAATTGTTGTTTTTTATGGGAAACCGTAAAAGGAAGGGATTGTGCTACTGCGCATATAATAAAAAATAACCTAAGTTGTCATACCGCATTTCTAAATAAGGATCGAACGCTTACCAATAACTTTATCAGATGTGGTATTCCACGCAAGTCCAGACGCCGGCACAGCTCTTTCTCGTCCCCATAACCTGATGGCTTCAATTCTTTCAGGGCTAGTTTTACTTAACGGAACAATATTTTTAAAACACTTTTTAAAAAGGGTGTCATCAATAGTTTCATTGCCATGAATAACTGCTTGTATTGCTATATCTCTAACGGCCCCTTCCAGGTCTGAACCTGCGAAACCTTCTGATAGAGAGATTATATTTTCAAATGCTTCTGCCGATGGTTCAGGCAAGAGATTTCTTCTTATATAAAGGTTGATAATTTCTTTACGTTCTTGCTCCTCCGGTAGATCAACAAAAAATAATTCGTCGAAACGCCCTTTGCGAAGCAACTCCGGAGGTAATTTGGTCACATCGTTTGCAGTAGCCACAACAAAAACTTTTGCCATGCTTTCCTGTAGCCAAAATAAAAACTGCCCGACCATTCTTGTAGTAACACCAGATGAGTCGTTAGCGCTTGCTGCAAGTCCTTTTTCAATTTCATCAATCCATAAAATGCAGGGCGCGGCATTATCTGCAGACGCAAGTGCTTCCTTCAACCTGTTTTCTGATTGCCCCACATACATTCCTTGTATAGATGCAAAATCGAGACGATATAGTGGTAAATTCCATGAGGAAGCAATGAACTTCGCGGATAAAGATTTTCCGCAGCCGGGAACACCCACTAATAAAACTCCTCTCGGTGGCCGGAGTTTTCTAGCTTTTAAATCAGCAGTTAAAAGTTGCCCTTGATTATCTAACCACTGTTGTAATCCTCCTAGCCCTGCTACTGAGAGTGTACTGGAATCAAGCTTTACCTTTTCAAGCCCGGAAATGTCGCTAAATAGTTTGTCTTTTGCCTGGCTTAACTCTTTAATATCCTCTTTAGTCAACGCACCCTTTGCCATTTGAGTAGCCAAGACATTTTCTGCCTCAATTTTGGTCATATTTGCCAAAATAGTAGCGGCCATTTTATAGTCATTTTCTTCCCATTCGATTTGAATAGAGCCTTTATAAGGTATTACGCAATCTTTTACTATTTCCAGCATTTCTTCTTCATTGGGAGCATCGAGGGTTAGTGTCATGCCAAGGCGTTGCAATTGAGGCCAAACACTTTTTGTTGAAATAATACAAACACTGCCGCCTCTTTCTATGGCTTGTACTACACAATCGTAAACATGACGTGAAACAACATTGTCATCTTCTATATCACTTACTTCTGTAAAAACAAAAGTTAGATTTTGGCGTTGTGAAATGTTTTGTACTGCGAAGTCAATCCCACCGGAAACGGATCGATCATCATTTACCCCTTTTTTCGTTTTTATATCCATCATTCCATGCGAAAGACTATGAACGTATATGGGAATATTGATTTCTTCTGCCAGTTGTTGTACCACCTCCAGCACTCTTGATCGTTCAATACTACGGATGGAAATGAACGGTATTCTTGCCCGAAACATGCGTAGTAATGATGTCTTGAATTCTACTTTATGCGACATTTTTAAAAAATTATTTTTCTACCTGTAGGTGTGATTGTATTATTGCTTTCTTCGGACAATTTTTTTGCGCTCTCTTTTTCATCTATTATTTCTGGCAGCCAAAAACCGCTTAATAGTATTAGCATACTATCCCCGGATGCGCTATTCTTTGAAATATTGTCTTTCAAAGATTTTTTTATTTCGGAAACAAAATCCACCAGATCTTTTTGTAAAGCTTTTTTTAGGTCATCAGGTAGCCCTTTTGCAGATACGAATTTTAAAAGCGGTAGGAGATTTTGTTTCCCGTTGCGTAACGCAAGAGCAAAATCATCATCAGTTTTGATGTGTTGTAAGCGAAAAGAGTGCTGAAATTTATCTAGCCAATTTTGTTTTCTTTTTTTGTACACTTCTTCTACCCTTAAATAGAAGCGTTGAGCGGTTCCTGCATCTAAAACAAAATACCCTGTATTCATAGCCTCATATACAGTATCATCGCCATTCCCAAATCTCTCAAGAACAGCAGCCCAGGCAGCATATGTTGTTGGTGATGCCATTACTGTGGTTTTGTTCGCGGGTTAATGAACTGATTGGGAGGAATAATATCCCAGTCAGGAAATGCTGCATTATTGGTTTCTGCTTCAATTCTACCTTGAAACAGGTTGGGTTTAACATAACTGTCTTTTGAAGAATTATTGTTTATGTCTTTCCTTTGCTCAGCATTATTATCCAAAAGAATTTTCTTTTCCATTGTACTTGATATTAGTGTGTTTGTAAAATATTTCTCGTTTCTTTTGAAATACTTGAAAAATCTTCATGTGTAATTGATGCAAGTAAGTGATGTAATTCTTCCGCTTTCTCGTCTTCTCTTACGGACTCTTCTCTATAGTCGACTATTTCTGCAATACAGCCTCGTAATACTTCTCTTGATTTTGTGCTTCGTTCTTCAATATTTACCTGTATAGCTTTCTTTGCTTTTTTGTGAGTTTTGATTGTATTCCAGGTCCAAACGCTCGCAACTCCGATAGCTACAATTCCGGCAATGACATGAAAATTGAATAACCAAATACCTAGTATGCAGATTAAAACGCCAATAAGCACACCTCCGAAAGGAGAGGATAAATTGCTCAACTCTTTTCGCAGAATGGTTGCCCAATAGTCTTCATGCTGCTGTAGCAGCTCTTCTTCATCATTCCCGTTTTGCGTGGATGTATTGAAGCCGTCAATGCTTAAGTCAACTGCTGCGGGAACGTTATTTCTGCTATTAGCGGTAAATGTATCATGGGCTTCTACTATCCACGGCTGACTGATGGAGACAGCAAGTGCCTGCGTTACTTTTGTCGCCCCCGATAACTCCGGATTAAAGGCGGCGTTAGTCAATAATTGTAGAAAATCAACTTTTTCCTCATAGATATGCTTTTCTGCATCCATTAAAGCTTGGGCAGCATTTTTGTCACCATCCATTTGAATAATGAGTTGATTCAATCTTACCTGCTGTTGCAGGGGAAGCTCTTCATCATCAAAATTTGTAACCAGTAAACTGAGTATTTCATCTAGTTGTACTTTTGTTGCCTTTGAAAAATCAGCCGATGAAATAAGAATGTTTTTGAAATGTGTTTGTAACGCTCCGTGTGTCCTGGATTCCTTCAAAGATGTTTCAAGAGCGTTCCAGTTGATTGCAAACTTTTCTAGCAAAGGATATTTCCCTTCAGGCAAAGGCCCTTTTGCTTCAAAAAAATGCACCCATTGCGCTTTTTGTTCATTAATGTAATCGTCGCTTTGTGTAAGTTGATTAAGCCAATTTTTTACATTAAGCATCATCAGTTGCCTGGCAGCAGGCGGAAATACACCTGTTGTTATAGCTTCAAGAATGATGATAAAGTCTCTGTCAAGATTGTGCGGATTTTGATGCATAAAGTAGCGTTCGAGCCACTTTAGGCTTGCCTCATTTCTCGTCAGCCTTCGCATGACCAGCATAAAAAAGAGAGTCGTTTTATAATCATCTCTTTTCAAGCTTTCCTTTAATGCTTTTTCATTGTTACTTTTATCATTTCGTATCCATGAGGCCAGTGCGACTAACGCAGGTGCCAGCCAATACCCCGGAGCCTTAATCATCACTTCTTCTGTCGTAAAGCGTAATGTGTCATCACCTATAACTCCGGCATCTACTCCTTGCAAAATTCCGGTGGCCATTCTACGGACTTCAGCATAGTAGCCAAATTTGATCTGCAAATCTTGCTTTAAATTACCTTGCCTTGTTTCCGCAAGTTGTAAAGCTTTGTGCTTTAAATCTGCTGCAACAAAGTCGGCAAAAGAATCGGCAAGTTGCACCAGTTCACTTTCTAGCTGTGCATGTTTTTGATTTAAGCCACCTAATTCGGAATGAACACCTGACATGTCTCTGCTTATGGAACGTAGGGCATTGTTAATGATTGTTAGATCTGCGTAAGAAATTACTTGTTGCGACATATAGCAGTTTATTAGTTTATTTAAAGTTTAGTTGCTGTTCCGTCCTCTCTGATAAGAATCACCTTGTCAGCATATACTTCCACAAATGCGTAGGCATTGTGTTTCGCTAGTGTTCTGCCTTTTTCAAAATTTCCGGGCAAAGACTCACCAATTTTATAATGTTTGATTATTTGACTTCCGCTTAGGTCAAGTGTATGTACCTCGTGTGGATGTCCTAAAAAACATTTCGCTACAATGCCCAATGGCAAACTTGCAATATCCGCTGTGCCAAACTCTTTTTGTATGGCATTTATCAGTTCTTGCATGCCTTTCGTATCAGATAAAGTTTTGGCGTCCAGCCCTGCAATTAGTGATAGATAATTTTTTGAACGTGCTTTGAGCAGATCTCTATCGCTTATTAGACCTGTAGTGATTGTTTGTTTCCTATTTGCCTCCCAATTTGAACTGTCGTTTTGTAAAATTATTCTTGGCATTGTTTTTTTTATTTGTGGTGCGCTATTATCGTGAAGTTTAAGGCTAATATTTCATGACATGGTTCACAATGAATTCAGTTTTAAGTTATATAGAGCATTTAATAAACATGAGGATGTAAAAAAATAATAAAAATTAGAATCTAAATTTTAAGTATAAGTTTGAGTAACGAAAAATCAATGTTAAGGTTGAAGATTTATTGCAATGGTTTCGCGCTTTCAACATCAAAATCTTCATTTGTTAATTCTGAATGTAGTCGCTTGTTTTGTAGTAATGTTAGTATGTCGTCTAATGTTTCTTCCGTAAATACAATTTGCCCATTTTTAAAATTTATATTCCATCCTTTGACTGAACTCAATTGCTCAAGGCGTTGGATAAATATTGTATTACGGAAATGCCCTAAATTTCTGATTGTTGCAATTTTTCGTAAATATCTTTGGTTATTTCCAACCCTTGAAGTCAAAATTTCCAAATTGCCAAATATGTTTAATTGGGCAGCTTCTTCATATAATTGACTTGCATTGTGTAACATGCCTTCTCTAAAATTTAAACCTCTTTCAAATTCCTTTTTGGATAAGATGAATACGGTCTCATTGAAATAAAATAAATCTATAAAACTAGATATGCTGAAAACGTTATCTTCTTCTAAATCTTTAAAGCTGTTTTCTGAAAAGAGAAGAGGGATTAAACCTCTTTGATGCTTCATTTTCCAGTTTTCGGGGAGCGTTTTAAAGCCAACTAGCTGTATCCCATCTGTACTCCTTAAAATGATAAGATATGCTTTAGCTCTAATTAATTCTTCGATATCTTCTATTATATCTTCCTCTGGATTTAAGTGTGATAATTGCTCGAATATTCTAAAAAAATCCGTTTCCTCATAATTTATGCTTCTGGTTTGATCTTCTTCAGGTTCAGGACAATCAAAAGAATACTCTTCAACTGTGTTTGATTTCGTAACATGACCTGTTACAATGCCGTTCAATCTTTTTTCTAGACGTTCTTGTATAGGAACGTATTTAATATCATAATGAGAGACTCTGTCAAGTTTATACTCTTTAATAATAGCAAGAGATGTGTTTGCCCTTGATAAGTTCAATTCTTTTAAATTTCTTAATTTGATTTTGCTTGAAATTGTTGCTACCATCTATTAAAGTGCTTTTTCTGTTACGAAATACAAGAATCTTGTCAAACTTCTAATGTAATAGGTTTCACCATTACGCATGTCATGATTAGATATTATTATGGTTGAATTTATTTTTCCATCGAATTCATATTCTAGGTCGTATAAACTATAGCCAGCTAAAAGCAAGATGGGATTCATGAAAACGGATTTGCTTTTTATTGTCATTAGAAGCATTAATAATAAAAAGATTACTAAGGAAAAAACGTCGGCAGTTTTTGAAAGATCGAAACCAAAAAACGAAACTATATACGGAATTGTGTAGTTAATTAGGTCGATAGCTCTATTCTTTATACTTTTTACTTTAACGGGCATATTACCTCTCTTAATTGATTTAATTGCATAAAAAAGTAAAGTAACGCTTATGGCTGTCACACCTAAGAGAATAAGAATTGGCACTGAGTGATTGAATGCTTTTGAGCAATCAAAGTCAAAATCTTTAATAGCAAGAATTACAAATAAAGGTGCATATGCACTTATGAATAATAATATTGCTGTAAATATTTTTGGTTTCATTGAATTGCTTCATTTTAGCGATTCCTTATAAATTGATATGGTTTTGATATACAAGTCTTAACTACTTTGTTACGAAATACTTTTTAAAGAAGATATCACCGTTCCCACTTACACAAAGTCTTATTACTCTCTCTTGCACTGTCCAATGAAATGGCTACGATCCTGTAGTTGCAATTGCTCAATCCCCTGCAACTAGGGCTTAGATGATATTTTGTAGCTGTGGGACTACCACAGACATACACCATACTAGTAGAGCAGTGGACGCTGTTAATTGCTAGTAAAGCAAGTAGTAAGAGTTTCATGTAACAGGATTTATTCGGATTAAAGTATCAATTGGAAAGTTGTCGGGTTATTGTGTATGGCAAGCTCTGCTACAATACTTGCACCCATTGGTCTGTCTGTAATGTTTCCTTGCTTCAGTAACTGCATCCTGGCAAGACGTGAATTCACCTAAATAAATCCTGTTTTGAGGAGCTGGTAACCAAACACAATCCTCTTCATGCACTTCGTGGTCGCCATTGTTTTGTGGTCTTGTGGAAACGTAGTATTTCTTTTTCATAGCAGTGAACGTTTGTGAACCAAAAGTAGATTTGATAAAAGGTATTTTTATACGGGAAACCGTAACGATCCCGTACGTTCTATTGAACCTCTGTCTGTAAGGTAGCTACGTATTTTTCTGCCACTTTTAGTAGTGCTTCGCTATGAAAGAATACATCGTCAAGAGATTGTATTTTGTGTCTGATCTCTTTTTTGTCTTCTCCGATAAAGGCGATCTGTTTATTTGTTTCCGAATTGAGGTAGAGTCGGCAGACAGGTTTCCTGTTATTGTCATCAACAAAGATTGCAAAATAACTTTGTGCATCTCTGTATGTTATTCGCTCAGGAGTTATTTTTGAACGAATAATTGATTTTACGATAAAGAAACCTTCGATTTCTTCTTCTGTTGTAACAATTTTTTCTTCGTTGCTCTCAGGCGTGACGCTGTCAATTGTAGCGTTTGGTGATATTTCTGATGTCTCCGTTTTTAAAGCAGTTTTTAACCTGTCAGAGATAATGTCACTTATGTGTATAGCAATAGATTGCCGTACGAGTATAGTAAATTGCTCCAGCAATTTTGGCGTGATCATTCCATCATGCACTTGCTTAGCTAAAAATTTTACCAGCTCTGGACTTGGGTTTGAAAACTCCTTTGATAAGATGTTCTTTAGCTCGCTTGTATATTTTAACTCGTTAGCAGAACTCATAATGCTATCGATGTCAAAGTATGTTTTGTGAAACTTTTTTAGCTCCTCGATCTGGTTATTCCGGATGTCTAAAAGATTTACTTCTAAAAATGGCTTTTCATCCATTTTGTTAGGCGTTTGCAAATCCGTATAAAACTTATAAATAAGACCGTTGGTCAGGATGCCGAACTTTGCGTTTGATACGTGAAAATAACGTAGTAGTTGATTGTCGTGAAGTGTTAGATCCTGGCGCCAATGTTTGCATTCAATAAGCATGATCGGCTGTCCATCCTTAAAGATCGCATAGTCAATTTTCTCTCCTTTTTTTGTGCCGATGTCGCAGACGAATTCCGGTGTTACCTCAAGTGGGTTAAACACATCGTATCCTAAGGCTTGTAAGAAAGGTAATACCAGAGCGTTTTTGGTTGCCTCTTCTGTTTGTAAATTGTCTTTTAGCTTTTCCGCTCTCTCAGAGATCTGCTTAATGGCATCTTTAAAGTCCATCATTGTTGCTGTTGTTTAATTGGAACTAGAGTTGTTTACTGATCTCAAAAGTAGCTGCTCTATCAAGTGTTATTTTATGGGAAACCGTAATGCTGAGGGGAGTATAGGATAAAACGAAAAATCAACGCAATGTTTATACATGCGTTGATTATCATAATTATTGCAGAGATGGGAAGATAAAAATAAAGGGAAGATTAAATAATGCCCATATCCTTGCAATAGGCAACAAGTTGTTCATTCTTAGCAAAACCAAAAGATTCTTTCATAAGATTAAGACGCTTCTCTATGCTACTTAAACCGGCTGGTTTGATATTGTGTTCCTGTAAATAAACGGGGATGTCTTTTTGTAAAGTTCCCTGGGCAAGTAAAGAGATAACCGTTATATCAAACTTAGTAAAGTCATGCGCGTTTTTTTGTTTTACCAGCTCCATTAAATGCCTGGGAAAATGCCGTTGGTTGTTCGCTATTTTTTCGATGGCTTCTTTTAGTTCTTTGGCGTCATTCCGGGCCTTGCGTACATAGCCATCTATCAGCAATGTTTTCTCCAACAATTCTATTGTAGCAGCTTCTTTACTTGCGGAAAAGACAAGTATTCTAAGATCTGGCTGTGCCAGCCGTGCTTCCTTAATAAGCGTTAAGCCGTCTTTTATTTTTTGAACATTGCTATCTTCTTCGAAAGACAGGTCCGTAATTAAAAGATCGTAAGAATCATTGCGGGCTTTCTCTCTTTGTATTCTCTCTAGAGCATTATCACAATAAAAGGCATGATGGAAATCGGTAATGCCAAGCTCCTCCATTGTTTTTTGTAACGAAATATTGGCACTTTCATGATCTTCGGCTATCAATACTTTCTTAATCATATAAAATTTAAGCGATTGGAATATAGATGTGGATTCTTAATCCGGTAGTTCTCTGTGAGTCAAAAATAAGTTTGCCGCCAATGTCAATAATACGGGTTCCCGTATTCGTCAGCCCATTTCCTTTTTTTAATTCACCCTGTAATCCAATTCCATCGTCTGTATATTGAATATGTAGGTTACCATTCTCCTGTTCAAATTTTACTACCACATTCTGTGCGGAGCTGTGTTTTTTCATGTTTACCATTAGCTCCTGTAAAACATGCTTTAGTTCATACTTTGCTTCTTCACTCACATTATTCCATAAATCTTTTTCATTCCCAGTCAAGAGCACCTTGACTTTGGGTGTAGAAAAAGAAGTCAATAATTGCTGTATTTCTTCATGGAAATCAACACGATTAATGATTGGTTGTTCATAGGAAATGTCACGAGAATTTTCATATAGTGCTTCTATTTCATCCAGCAATTGCTCTTTCTCAATTGTGTTGTACTCAATTTTTGACATTAATTGATACAGGCCATTAGCTACAACATCATGCACTTTCTTTGAAGTTCTAAGCTTTGATTGCTGTATCTGGTTTTGGGCTTCCCATTTCGTTTGTTGCTGTCGTTTTCTATAATAGAGAATGCCGATAACGATAGCCGCAGCGGCAACAATAAGTGTAGCAAACAGAATTATGACCTGGTCTCTCTTTTCTGTATTTTCCTTTTGAAGTTTCAGGTTCTCTGTCCTATTTTTTTCCGCGTCAAATCGTATAGACGCGAATTGATTTTTTGCATTATTCCGGCTGGTTTGAATGCTGTCATTTAAGTATTGATAACGAGTGAAATAGGGCTTTAATTCGGCTGCAGGACTTAGCTGTATCAGTTTCTGTAACGCCTCCAGTTGATCACTAGGATTGTTTAGCTCTTGTGCTGTTCCATACATTTTGTTGGCATAAAATAATGATGAGTCAGGATGCGAACGAAGATAATAGTCGGATAAATGCGCATAACTGGCATTTAATCCCCCTAAGTCTTTTTCTTCTTTTCGTATTTGTAAGGCTTGAAGAAGATCTGGTGCGGCATTAAAATTAGGATTTTGCAACCATCTCACCCTGGCTAGGTTGGATAATACCCTTGCATATTCCTTTTTCTTTTTGTTATTTCCCGTAATGATTGAATTATAAATGGCAATAGCTTTGTCATATTGTTTCAATTTCTGATAGGCAACAGCTTTATTGTTGTCCATGATTATCTTAAAATCCTTGTCTTTACAAAACCGGGCTGCACGATCATAATAACCCAGGGCAGCGTCGTAGTTCTTTAAACTTAAGCTGGTACTTCCGAGTTCATTATAATCTGAGAGTAGAGAATATTGATCTTGTTCTTTTTGCTCATCCAGGTAGCCTAAGGAAATGAATAAGCTTTGCTGACTGCCAAAATAATCACCGGCATCTGACTGTATTACGGCCATTCCGTTATATGCACGGGCTATAAGAGAGCTGTCTTTTGAATTAAGCGCAACCTTATTATAATAATAAAAAGCTGAATCTGGCTTGGAACTGAAAAGAGAGTCGGCTTTTTCGTAATCTGATTCAGTCTTTGCAATGAAGGGTTTCTGATGCTTTTGACAGGCAAATAAGCAGCAAATTAAGACAAGGGTTAAAAGAAGCAATTTTTTCAAGAATTGGCAATTTGACTTAAAAATAGAAAAACATCTATTTCTAAGTAACAACAAGATGTTCGTAAAAACAATAAGGCAAGAAAAAATCTTGCCTTATGTGATAAATAATACCAGACAACAATTTACGGATTGGTTGGTGGTTTGGTAGGGATGTGACCAGTTTCACCGGTTGTATCATCACCTCCATTGTTACCACCATTTTCGTCTGCAGCAGTTACCTGCGGGTTGTTGTGGTTGTTTGCATTATTGCTATTATGGTTAGGACATGCGAATGCCCAGAACATTGCCAATATTAAATGGAACATTTTAGTAAGATTTTTATGTTTGGAAAAATGTGCGCAGGCGAACACGCCGGCACGATGTCGAGAGTCTAGTAAGAAGCGCTTCTTGCCAGATTGTTTGGGAAGGAAAGAGCATTGATAGCGGAAGCTTGTAAACGCTTCCCAAGTCGGTTATTAGCTGCCGCTTTCGTCGCTCTTGTAAGAAATCAACCTGTACAGTGTTCCTCGTAGCTAGTGAGGTGTGTTTGATTTCGAGTCAAAAGTAGAATGGATAAGTGCCTGATTCATAATATATTCCAGTCATTCCAAATGGAATAACTGGAATTCCATTTCGTCCAGTAAACCAGAGATGAGCAAAAATGTCTAGTAATCTTTACAAAGAGTTAGTATTTAACGACTACTTGCAAAAGCGAGAGATTAATGTGCTATCGTTAAACTTAACCCAACCAACTCCTGCGAAACTTAAAGACGAATGTTTAAGAGTGTGTAATTCTCGTTATGATGAAAAGGATGTGAAAATCCTTGAATACTTTTTGAAGTATAGTCATATTAAAGACAAGGATGATTGTTTGAAAAAAATAAAGAAATGCGAAATAGCAAGGTTTAGGCCTCTGCTGCATTTTCTTAATGGGAAAATCAATAAGCCAGATATAGGTACTATAGACCTTTTAGCTTGGTTGATCAATTTCAAGCCTAGGCCATATGAGGTTGGAAGAGATTATAATGAAGAAGGAGTGGTAGAGGTCAAAGAAGTCGTGGATGGGAAAGTGAAAGAAAACAGCTTGCTTAGTGAATTGGAAAAAGTGACCGAATTTTTTAATATAGAAAAAACTGAACCGGAGAAAATTGATGATAGGAAAGAAGAAAGTGAGGAAGAGAAAAGGAGCATTTTTAAGCAGGTGAGTAGTAATGAGAGTATTGACGGGGATGCACCTAATGGGATGTCTAAAAAAGGGTATAAAAAGCAACGATATGTGATTATTTCAATTGCGTTCTTAATTATAGCTTGTGTGTTGGGCTATGCCTTGAGAAAACCGGATGGGCAAAAAATCGCTACTCAGATTGGCTCACCCCCGACACTATTACCGCAAAGATGTATGTATTGGGCAAGTGAAGAATATAAAGAAATAGATTGTACTAAGAAGTACGGAAGTGATACAATACTAGTTGCTTTTGATTCTGTCAAAATAATTACGTTTAAAAAAATAACCCGTCCAGATACTATTACTTTAGAATCGAAGGGGGTTATATGCTACACTAAAGTGAATAGGGGGAAAGATATTGTGTTTTTTACCTCTGATGGATTCCATCCAATTACACATTCAAGATTAAAGCCAATGACGGTGTATATATATAACAAGTATATACTTCCACTAAAACAGAAAATTTAAGTACCGTGTACGGCAAATAAAAAAGGGAAGCAATTGCTTCCCTTTTTTGTGGGCTGAAGGGGATTGCGGTCGAACACCTAGTACCCTTTTGATATTTTTGGACGGAATTAAATAATTGTGTCCCTGTTAATGCAACACGGATCAAAGCCTCCAAAGTGGAGCTGTTACTTAATAATGGAGCCCCTCAATTTTTTATTAAGACGTGCGCCTATTTCATAATTTATTTGCTCAGCAACCGCCTTTGCGAGGGGCACGTTTAAAAATCACTTTACTATCTCGTTCTACGTATTCGACCGATACTATAGGGTATGAATACTTGGGCGCGTACGATACATAATGGCTTCTTATAATTATTTTGTCGTTAACCTTCAGGCTCTGCAATTGTTCAAGTTGAGACTTTTCCGGTTCAAATGTTACAATGTAATCGACACTATCAATCCTCGCCATCACACCGAAACCCAACCGTGAGCCTGGTGGAAGAGAAAGAGAGGTTACAACTGCCTCCATATTGGTAAAAGCACTTGTGTACTTACTTATTTTAGCAATATCGTCAAGCACTTTTTGGCCTTTGGGAGATACTTCCCATTCCTTGAACTTTACACCTTCAGGGGTAGCCTCCCATCTTTTCCGTTCAGCTTCTGTTTCAGCAGCAGAGAGAGGTTTTGGGGCTGACCTTTCAGCAGTTTCATTTTTAATTTTGAAATTAGCAAATACTAACCCGCTTACCACAATCAACGGTAAGATCAGCGCATAAATAACTTTTTTCATATTTTTTGTAGGTTTAATTGACATAAATCGATCTGTTGATAAATCAGAACCGGTTGAGGATTTTTTTATTTTTCACCTTCTATTAAAGTTGATGCAGCAAAATTATCCCGGCGCTTTTCAACGCGGGAATTTGGATTGTAAATAAAAATGTAACCTTTGTAAATAAATTGTAAATGGTATGCTTAACATCCGAAATTTACTTTTCGGGAGACGCAAGTATTTGTGGGGATTGATACTACTCCTGCTTATCTCTGTAATATATGTGGCATTCAGTACGACTGGCAGTGAAGACTTTGATATCGCCAGGAGAGAAGTTTTACTTCGGAAGATAGGAGATGAACTACTCACACAGTCGGGCGACAATAAATCAAGGGTGCTCCCGGTAAAAAAGATCACCGAAAATGAATACCAGATCAGCTTTGAGAATCAGCTTACTTTTCAACCGGACTCACTGGTGAACACTACCCGGCGTTTGTTGGCCGAAGACCCGCTCGCACGTGATTATGTAGTGAATGTTCTGAACTGTGACAACTCCAGTGTAGCTTATGGGTACGCTATATCCAACAATAAAAAAGATGATATTGTAGCTTGTAGGGGAAGAGTGCAACCAAAAGGATGTTACATAGTCAACATTAAATTTAAACCGGTAGGAATAAATACAGCAAAGAATGGATATGTTCTGGGCAGCCTGTCGTTTTTAGCATTTGTTGGGCTCATTTTTTTGAGATATGTTAAGCCAAGAAGAACCTTAGTTGATGATCAAAATACTGATACAGTTACTTTGGGCTCCATATTGTTTGATGCAAAGAACCGTAAGCTTGTAATAAATGGAAACACGATAAACCTGACTGGAACTGAAACCCGTGTATTGCATATTTTTGCATCTGCTCCTAACCAGGCTATAGAAAGAAGCCGGCTACAAAAAGAGATATGGGAAGATGAAGGTGTTATTGTGGGGCGCAGCCTGGATATGTTCATTTCAAAACTTAGAAAAAAACTGGAGTTGGATCCCAATATCAACATCGTTGTTATACGCGGCAAAGGATATAAACTTGAAGTTAGCTCTTAAAAAGAATGTCCTCGCTAAAACTGATCACATTCGACTTCAATCCGGCACTTGTCAAATAGTATCGTGAATTACTGATACGGTATCATTAAAGAATTATCCTTACCTAGGATTGAACAACAAAACAACGCTTTCTAAGCGACGAAGCAACAGTAGATATTCACTAAAAACTAAAAGCTCCTTGCATAATATAAATAAGATTGTATTGTCTGCAGAATCGAACCTCTTGTTTCAATTAATAATCTTATTTACAATAACTTGAAATTGTACAATAGCTATCGAAGAAGATTTAGGTTAAATGAAAAATGACCTGCTAAAAACTAACGCTTTAGCAGGTCATTTGCATTACAATGCGGAGACGGCGAGATTCGAACTCGCGATACAGTTTCCCGTATACACACTTTCCAGGCGTGCTCCTTCAACCACTCGGACACGTCTCCATTGTAGTTTAAACGTTTCAAAAGTCTGGAAGTTTCAAATGAAACATTGGAAACCCTAAACCATTGAAACAATATCAACGGGGCGCAAAAATACGGTTATCAATCTTACTTTCCGAAAAATTTCAGTGCATTTTCTGTTGTTATCCTTGCAGCCTCCTCTACTGGCACATTTTTTACGGCTGCCAGCTTTTCTATAACATAGGTAAGGTAGCTGCTTTCATTCCTTTTACCTCTGAATGGCACAGGCGTGAGGTACGGTGCATCTGTTTCCAGTACCATATGTTCCAGCCCTATTTTTTCTAAAGCATCAGGTAATCCCCCGTTTTTATACGTAAGCACACCACCTATTCCTAAGAGAAAACCCATGTTAACGATCTGTGTAGCAGACTCATAGCTGCCGCTGAAGCAATGAAAAATACCACGAAGGCCCCTTTTCGCAAAAGGCTTTACAGTATTTATTGTCTCCTGCATGGCATTACGGGTATGGATCACGATCGGAATTTGTTTTTCCAACGCCCATTCCATTTGCATCTCAAAAGCCTCATATTGCTGTGCTGCAAACGTCTTATCCCAATAAAAATCCAAACCAATCTCTCCTACAGCAACAAAAGGTCTTTGATCCAACCAATGTTTAACCAATGCTAATTCCTCTTTATAATCTTCTTTTACAGAACAAGGGTGAAGCCCCATCATAGCAATACAAACTCCAGGGTACTGTGCTTCCAATGCCAACATACTATCTATCACCTCACTATCAATGCCTGGCAAGTAAAATTTAGTCACACCGGCAGCTTGTGCCCGCTCTATTACTTCTGCTATATCATTTTTAAAATCCTTGCCGTACAGATGGCAATGTGTATCTATTAATTCCATAACCGCAAAATTCTTTTATTTCCCGCAAATTCAATCAGCAATGCAGCATAAGCCTGCTAAATCATCCTTAAGTGTAGATACACCCATATATTTTTAACATGAAATTTTGATGTCAATTTCCAACACCCTATATTTGATTCAGTTTTCATAGGGTACGGATTAAAAACGGGCTGAGGTTTTTACCTCGGCCTTTTTATTTTATAGTTTCTTAGGAGCAAAAGCCTGAAAAATTCCATTATGAAACGAGCCTACCTACCCACGCTTTAAAATGAAACTTGTAAACGGTTTAAACCTTTGAAACTAACTATGGTTTCTAAATGAAACGATGAAACTGGTAAACTGCTGAAACTAATTAATCGCTTTAAACGCATAACCTCTCTCACTAAAATATTCCAGCACTCTCGGCATAGCATATTGTAATCTTTCCCACGCCTTAGCACTATCATGAAACACAATTACAGCACCTGGCTTAGCATTCAGGATCACATTATTCAGGCATTTTTCAGGGGATAGCTTCGTATCAAAGTCCCCGCTTAAAACACTCCACATAATGATTTTTAAAGGTGAGGCTGGGAAAGTGATCTGCCTTTGCTTTTGCAACAGCTTAGCCTGGAATTTACTGATGCGGCCATACGGAGGCCGGAAGAGATCAGAATCAATAAACTTCGCTGCTTCAAAAACGTTGTCGATATAGGTTTTATTATCCGTCTTCCATCCATTTAAATGATTAAAAGTATGGTTGCCCGTTCTGTGCCCATCTTCAATGATTCGCTGATAAATATCCGGGTGCGCTACAACATTTTTACCAATGCAGAAAAAAGTTGCCTTTGCATTATATTTTTTTAATTCATCCAATAAGAACGGAGTGGCTTCAGGGTGAGGCCCATCATCAAATGTGAGATAAAGTTCTTTATTATTTGTTTCATAACTCCATCTGAATGACGGATAAAAAGCCCGAAGCCACCACGGTGTTGTAATCAGGTACATTCGCTACTTATTTTATTCAACCTCTATTACTATTACATTATCCTCTTCCTGTTTGTTGCAACGCAGCGAAGAAATAACAGCGGTTTTATTTTGCAAAGCTATAGTAACGGGCGTTTTATCTTTTAGAAAATATGCTTTCACAACTTTTGCGTAAGGAAAATCCGGTAATGAAATATTTGTGGTAGCAGCATTCAGTACATGCACATATATTTTATTGCTAGTCTGTGTAACACAACCCCAGTCCTGTGGTTTTAGATACCCCCCTTTTGTATTGTAAATACTAGTGCCATACGTGCGCAACCATTTGCCCATATATTCCATACGCTCTACAAACTCCGGTTGAATTTCACCATTTGGCATTGGCCCGATATTCAATAATAAATTCGCATTATTACCTGCTGCCTTTACCAATAGATCGATCAATTGCCTATGTGTTTTATAGCTTGTGTCTGTAATATTAAATCCCCAGGATCCGTTGATCGTCTCGCATGTTTCCAATGGCAAGGCGTCAGACGGTTTCTGAAAACTTAAACCTGATTTATTCTCACCTGGCAAGTCTCTTTCAAACATCTGGAAATCTTCTCCCGAAAAAGGAGTGAGGTGGTGATTGTTACCTATGAGACATTGTGGTTGTAAGCGATGAATGAGACTATAAATTTCATCATAATGCCAGTCTATTCTTGAGCTTCTGTCAGCCTCACCTTCCGGTGCCGTCTGGTCCCAATGTCCATCAAACCATATACCTGCGATTTTGCCATACTTTGTAAGTAACTCAGTCAATTGATTTTTCATAAACTGCAGATAGCTGGCATAATCTCCCTTGCCTGTACGACCGGAGTATTGCCCTGTTCTGCCCGTCTCATGCGGATAATCTTCTCTTCTCCAGTCCAGCAACGAATAATAAAGAAATAATTGAACGCCTTGTTTATGACATTCATCCGCCATCTCCTTTACAATATCCTTTTTGTATGGAGAGTTCATAATGTTGAAGTCAGAATACTTCGTGTCCCACATGCTGAACCCATCGTGGTGTCTTGTAATAAGCGTAATATATTTCATACCACTTCTTTTAGCCAGCGCTACCCATTCCTTTGCGTTGAAGTCGATCGGGTTAAAGAAGTGCATCAGGCGCTCATAGTTCTTTACCGTGATCTTACGCTGGTTCATTACCCACTCGCCAGAGCCGGGAATGCTAAATGGCCCCCAATGTATAAAAAGGCCAAACCGTGCATCTTTAAACCATTCCCTCGCTTGTAAATTGGATGCCGCCGGTGTGTAGGTGGTGGATGACTGGGCAGCCGCTATTCCTGTAATAAATAAACAGGATAAGGCGAAGCAAATTTTTCTCATAGATGTTTCATTATGGTGTTTAAGCTGTTCAGTTGTAAAATAACCCGAAATTTCGAGTAGCAGACCTGCATGAAAGGATTATTTTTGCAGCATTATGAGTACAAATAAAGTTAGGGTACGTTTTGCGCCTTCGCCTACGGGAGGCCTGCATTTGGGAGGAGTAAGAACTGTTTTATTCAATTATTTGTTTGCAAAACAAAACGGAGGCGATTTTATCCTGCGTATTGAGGATACAGACCAAACCCGTTTTGTACCTGGGGCAGAGGAGTACATTTTCAATACACTGAAATGGTGCGGCCTGGAACCGGATGAGAGCCCGTTGCATGGTGGCCCTTACGCACCTTACAGGCAGAGTGAGCGCAAGCCAATGTACCGTGAATACGCGGAAAAATTGGTGCAGGATGGTTATGCCTATTACGCATTCGATACTTCTGAGGAGTTAGAAGAAATGCGTTCTACATATAAAACGGAAGCAAACCCTTCACCCCAGTACAACCATGTACTGCGTGAAAAAATGCGCAACTCACTTACCTTATCTGAAGATGAAGTGCGGAGATTGTTAAGTGAAGGCGCGCCGCATGTGATCCGCATTAAGCTACCAATGAATGAAGAAGTAACCTTTACCGATTTAATACGTGGTGAAGTAAGCTTTCACACCTCGCAGGTAGATGATAAAGTATTACTGAAAGCAGACGGTATGCCGACGTATCACCTCGCTGTAGTAATAGATGATTACCTGATGAAGATCACACATGCTTTCCGTGGGGAAGAATGGCTACCTTCTGCGCCGGTGCATGTATTGCTTTGGAAATATTTGTTTGGCCTGGAAAATATGCCACAGTGGGCACACCTGCCATTGATCCTGAAACCAGATGGTAATGGCAAGTTGAGCAAGCGCGATGGCGACCGTTTAGGTTTTCCTGTGTTTGCTATGGACTGGACTGATCCGCGTAACAATGAGCAGACCACGGGTTTCAGGGAAAGAGGATTTTTACCGGAAGCATTTGTAAACATGCTGGCAATGCTGGGTTGGAATGATGGCTCCGGCCAGGAAATATTTACATTGGATGAACTAGTGAAAAGCTTCTCTCTGTCCCGTGTACACAAAGGCGGCGCTAAGTTTGATTATGAAAAAGCAAAATGGTTCAATAGTGAATGGATCAAACGCTTGCCCATAGCATCATATAGAGATACGGTGAAGACATTCTTTGACGCGAAAGGAATTGTTGTAGATGATAAGTTTGATCATGTATTGGAATTAGTAAAAGACCGTTGCACATTGCTAAGTGATTTTGTAGCACAGGCCTCTTTCTTCTTTCAAAATCCTGTTGAGATAGATATCAATGCAGTAAAGCCTAAGTGGGATGAAAAGAAGCAACAATTCTTTGCTGAATTGATCCGCGCATTTGAACTGACACCACAATGGCAGCATGATGACCTGGAAAAAGAGTTTAAGGAAATGGCTGCAGCACACCAGATCAAACCAGGCGACCTGATGATGCCTTTACGTGTAATGCTCGTTGGCGGCAAGTTTGGCCCCGGTGTATTTGATATAGCTGCACTAATCGGAAAAGAAGCAACCATTGCACGCATTAAGCACGCATTGGGATTATTAAGTTAATAATTAGAGTCACCATAGAAAAAGCCTGTTTCAAAAAATGAAACAGGCTTTTTTGTATCCTTTGGTTTCTTTCTGCCCTGTGCCTCTATGGTAAATTTTACATTGCTAACATATTCAACTCTATTTGGCCAATCGCTTGCAACGCATTATTAATAATTCCATCCCTATCTGTATGCACCTTCGACGCATCTATAAATGTGACATTGTTTAAGCCAATAAAAGAAAGAATGAATTTCATATAGTCTGATATGAAATCTTTAGGGCCATACAGCGCAGTACTGCCGGATGTAATAACAATGTAAACAGGTTTGTCAGGGAGTAACCCGAAGAAACCTTCCGCTGTATGTTTAAAAGTTACATTAGAGCGAGTGATCAGATCTATATAAGCTTTCAGGCTAGCTGGTATGCCAAAATTATAATTGGGCAAACCAATCACCAAAGCATCCGCCTGTTTCAATTCTTCTACCAGGAAATCTGAAAAATGAAGTGACTCAATTTGTTCCGGCGTTCTTTTTTCAATAGGCGTAAACATACCTTCCACCATTGCTTCTGACAAAAAGATCATATCAGATAAGATCCTTTCCTTAACGATTGCGTATGTATGTTGCGAAGCCAATTGTTGTGTTAGCTGTGCTGTCAGTTTCCTGCTGACAGAGTTTTCCATTCTTGCGCTCGAATCTATTTGTAAGATCGTAAACCGTTTGTCCATAACTAAAAAGTTTTAGACAAAACTATTTTTGTGTGAAAGGGCAGCCAATAAACTATATTAAGCGATTCGCTTAACCTTGATTAAGAAGCTGTGCGTGAAATTTTCATTTTAGCTTTGCTCAAAAACTCTGGTGTGATACCTAAATAAGATGCGATCATATATTGCGGCACACGCTTTTCTATATCCGTATATTCCTCTATAAATCGTAAGTAGTGTTCTGTTGCACTACTACTGATAGTACGAAGCAGCCTGTCGCAACTGTTAGCTAACCCCTTTTGATATACCAGTTTGAAGTACTTATTGAGTTGCGGTATTTTATCAGCCAGGGTATCCAATACTTCTTTGCGCAAAGGGATTACCTCGCCATCTTCCAATGCCTCTACATACATGTGACCTGGTTTGCCGGTATAGAAACTGGATATATCTGTGATCCACCAGCCCTCTGTTGCAAACTTGGTAATATGTTCATGTCCATTGTCATCTATGAAGTAAGAGCGGAAACAACCTTTGTTTACAAAGAATTCTGTTTTACAAACCTCACCTGGTGTAATGATCCATTGTTTCTTTTTAATCTTACGTATTGTAAGTACTTCATCTAACAAAGTGATGTCATCTTCAGAAAGCGATACATATTTGCGTATGCTATCAATTAAAAACTGGCTCATACCCTGGTTATTATTTTACAAAAGTAACAGATTGCCAGATTTGAAATGTCGTGAATCGTGAGGCGGCAATCGTGAATAAACCTTTTCTCTGCGAAACTCTCTGGCCTCTCCGGCTCCGCGGTAAAATTTTCCAAAGTCGCATAGAGACTTTCCGCAATTAAAAACCTTATTTTTGAAATGCAAACAATTGTTAGCCATAATGACAACAACGCTTAACAGACCAATACGGGTATTAGTAGCCAAAGTAGGACTAGACGGACACGACCGCGGAGCTAAAATAATAGCAGCCGCTTTGCGGGATGCAGGCATGGAAGTTATTTATACAGGCCTTCGTCAAACGCCAGAGATGGTGGTGAATGCCGCCCTGCAGGAAGATGTGGACGCTATTGGCATCAGCATCCTATCCGGCGCGCACATGACCGTGTTTCCCAAAGTGATCGGCCTGATGAAAGAAAAACAAATGGATGATGTGCTGCTCACCGGTGGTGGTATTATTCCTGAAGATGATATGGCACAATTAAATGAAATGGGCGTAGGCAAGCTATTTGCGCCCGGCACATCTACAGTGGATATAGCAAGCTATATAAGCGAATGGGTGAAAGAGCATCGGAATTTTTAAATCCATGTTTTCATAGATATTATAAACATGCTATTTAGAAAGGAATAATAAAGGCCAAAAGCAAATAAGAAATAGTAAGATTGAGAAGAGAGTGTCTAATCTAATGATCAAGCGACTAGTTTTCTTACCGAAAAAGTGCTGAAGAAGCAACGCAAGCCTTAATAAAAGTTGGATAGCAAAAAAGGTAAATAATTGTAAGCTATAACGGTTTAAGCTAGCCGCATCTTTAAATTTCCCTTGTAAAATATAATTGAACGCACGGGTAAGTCCACAAGTAGGACATACGCTTCCCGTTATTTGCTTATAAGTGCAGTGTAATGAATAATTACTACTTGCAAAAAAACTGGCATAAATACCCCCCAGGATAATTATGCCAGCTATAAGCAGATTGAAATAGAAATACATTCGTCTGTCCAAAAATGCTACTTTGTTTTATCAAGCTCATTTATTGCAGAATCATTAGCTTTTTTTACAGAATCAATGGCTTTTAATGACGAGTCCATTGACTGATTTATCGTCTCCAGCGCTTTTGTAGTTTCAGTAACAGCGTGTTTTAAGGCTTTGTATTGCGTATACGCAACTGCTGTACCCAGTAATGATAAAATAGTGCCAGCGATGACCATTCCTTTTGCACCTTTTGCTTTATTGGCTTGGACGAAACCAATAATGCCGAGTATAATGCCAACAATACCGGGGAACATTGCATACACACCTAAACATGGGATAAAAGAGAAAACAAAGGCCAGAATACCGAGAACGAGGCTTGCGATGCCAAATGCTTTGTAAGAGCTTGAGGTTGTTTGATCCATAGTTACTTATTTTAGTTTAATTTTTTGAATGTTCTTTACTATAATAAAGATGCCATCCATTTTTGTCGAGGTATAACGTATAGATGCCTGTTATTATTGAACGGCACAGGCGTATATTTTAATTTGACATGCCAAAAAGGGAGAGGTCGAACAAGGAATAAGAAATTTCGAATTAGGAAATGAAGAAAATTTTCAATGATCAATTTTCAACGTTCAACGTTCATTGAAAATTGATCATTGGGTGTTGAGCATTGAACATTATTTTTCATTCAGAATTACCTTGTTCGATATTCCATAATAGAAAAAGCACTTAGTGGAAACTAAGTGCTTTTTCTATTATGAATGATTAGGTAAAAATTAGATAAGCATTCTCAACGGCTCTTCCAGCAGGCTTTTCAGCGTTTGCAGGAATGCAGAACCAGTTGCACCGTCAACCACCCTGTGGTCGCAGCTCAATGTAACTTTCATTACATTACCTGGTACGATCTGCCCGTTTTTAACTACCGGCTCCTGGGATATACCACCTACTGCAAGAATACAAGCATCTGGCGGATTGATGATGGCAGTGAACTGGTCTATACCAAACATACCCAGGTTAGAGATCGTAAATGTGCTGCCTTCCCAATCAGCAGGTTGCAGTTTTTTATCTTTTGCTTTTTGAGCGTAATCTTTTACTTCAACAGCTATCTGTGAGAAGCTTTTTGTATCTGCAAAACGAACTACAGGTACCAACAAGCCCTCTTCCACAGCTACCGCTACACCAATATTTACATGATGGTTAATGCGGATCTTATCGCCCAACCAGCTACTGTTTACTTTAGAATGTTGTTTCAACGCTACAGCAGTTGCTTTCAATACCATGTCGTTGAAGCTGATCTTCACTTTGCTGGTTTCATTGATACGAGCGCGTGCAGCAACTGCAGCGTCCATATCAATAGCCATAGTTAAGTAGAAGTGAGGTGCGGTGAACAGGCTCTCACTCAGGCGGCGCGCGATAGTTTTACGCATTTGAGAAACCGGAACTTCATCAAAGCTAATTTGTCCCGCAGGCGCACTGCTTACAACTGCACTTGCAGATGAAGCGCTCGCAGCCGGTTGAGCAGATGGTGTGTACGTATCAACGTCAGCCTTTACAATTCTGCCGTTATCACCACTACCTTTTACATATTTCAGATCCACACCTTTTTCCTCCGCTAATTTCTTAGCTAAAGGAGATGCAATGATCCTGCCTTCGTTCACTACCTGTTGAGATTGTGCCGGAGCAGCAGTTGCAGCCGGAGCTGAACTTTGCGCAGCAGGTGCTGCAGCTTTCTCCTGTGCAGCAGCCGGAGCTGCGCCGCCACCTTTAACAGCAGCAACGATCTCATCAACATTTATTTTGCCCTGCTCGCCAATGATAGCCAGCAAGTCATTTACAGCAATCTTTTCACCAGCCTTAGCGCCCTGGTACAATAAAGTGCCGTTTTTATAGCTTTCCAGCTCCATAGTAGCTTTATCTGTCTCGATCTCAGCCAGTATGTCGCCTTTTTTTACTGCATCACCTACATTTTTAGTCCACGCAGCAATAACACCCTCAGTCATCGTATCACTCAGACGCGGCATCAATACTACTTCCTCCAGTTTACTTACATCTATAGAAGAAGATGCAGCCGGAGCAGCTTCTGCCGGTTTGCTTTCAGCAGCTTTTGTTTCCTTAGCCGCTGGTTCAGCAGCAGGGGCAGCAGCGCCACCACTGTGCTGTGCTACCAAAGCACTCACATCTTCGCCCTGCTTACCTATAATAGCCAATAAATCGTTTACTTGTAGTTTACCACCATTCTGAGCACCAATGTGTAACAACGTACCTTCCTGGTAGCTCTCTAGTTCCATGGTAGCCTTATCTGTTTCAATTTCAGCTAACAAATCGCCTTTCTTAACGGAATCACCCACTTTCTTGTGCCATGCTGCGATAACACCTTCAGTCATGGTATCGCTCAGGCGGGGCATTAATATCACTTCGGCCATAATTCGGTTGCTCGTTTAAAATGAGCCGTGAAATTACAGCAAAATGAAATAGGTTCAAGATTTTAATGGGATGAATTATAGGAAACGATTGCGCTACGCAATTACATCGTTTTACTAAGGCAGTTTCAGGGTTTCAGCGCTTCAAAGTTGCAGTAAAACAGGACCGTAGCGTTGCTAAAAGCATTATTACATGGAAATGAAAATATAACAGTAAAATAGTATAGGTTCCAAAATGAAACATTGAAACCTGTAAACTTCTGAAACTATTTATAATCCGCAATGGAAATGCGATGCTTGCAAAAATGATATTCCTGTTCATCATTACTGCTTACGATCACCAGCTTATTCTTTGCGTATGTTTCTATAAGTGTATTGTATAAAGCAAAACCAGTCTTGTCAAAATTCGTACAAGGCTCATCCAGCAGCAATATGGCACAATCAGAAAATACTGCTTGCGCTATCTTTATCCGTTGTTTCATGCCACTGCTATAAAAGCGGATCTGTTTGTTTGCATGGCTGGACAATCCAATCACATCTATGATCTCCGCAATGGAAATACCCGGAATAAATGGTTTGAAACCGGAATGAAAAGTGAGAAATTCTGTTGCCGTCATTTCCTCAATCACCTCAAGGTATGGGGCCACAATACTTATCTGTCTGAAAACAGCATCAGGTGCTATGTCCTGCTGGTTAGTGGAGTAAGAAACCTTACCCTCACTGGTGCCCATAGACCCGCTGATCACCTGTAATAATGTGGATTTGCCAGACCCGTTAGAGCCTATAATGGCGTAAGAATCACCACTTTGAAACTGGTAACTGATATGCCTGAATATCCAATCCCGGTTAAATCTTTTACCTGCATCGGATAGTTGTATCAGCATGGAGAACGATAAGTTTGAAGTAAAATTTAAAGTGCCTGGTTATTCTTCTTCGCCATTACCTTTTGTGTAACGCTTAATAACGCCACGGCCGCTCTCGCGAATGAAAGTAAGGATCTCATCGCGCTCGTCGCTTGCAGAGATCTCTTCTTCAATGTATTCCAGCGCCTGTGTTATGTTCAGGCCCTTGTTGTATATAACACGGTATATATCCAGTATATGATTAATGCGGTCCAGGTTAAAACCTCTTCTTTTCAACCCTACACTGTTTACACCACCATAGCTTAGCGGGTTACGCACAGCTTTAATATAGGGAGGAACATCTTTACTTACAAGGCTGCCACCTGCTACAAAAGAGTGCTGGCCTATATGTACAAACTGGTGTACAGCGCTTACGCCACCTACAATAGACCAATCATCCATTGTTACGTGGCCAGCCATCTGCGTATTGTTACTCATTACGCAGTTGTTACCAATAATGCAGTCATGCGCAATGTGGCAATAAGCCTGTATCAGGCAGTCATTGCCCACTACCGTTTTGCCACGGGCTTTAGTGCCCCTGTTGATCGTTACAAATTCACGTATAGTCGTATTATCACCTACTTCTACGTAAGTTTTCTCACCCTCAAATTTCAGGTCCTGCGGTATGGCGCCAATAACTGCACCTGGGAAAATGCGGCAATTACGGCCTATACGCGCGCCTTCCATAATGGTCACATTACTGCCTATCCATGTGCCTTCGCCTACCTCTACGTCCTGGTGTATAACCGTAAAAGGATCAATCTTAACATTCTGTGCCAGCTTGGCATTAGGATGGATATAAGTATGAGGATGAATCATTTACATTGAATTATTTCGCTTCAAATCTGTTTATCTGTGACCAGCTTTTCCTACTGAGCAGGCAAAAATAGGTTTTTCTGCCTATTTCCTTCTGTCAGTATATTACAAGTGGCTTGTTTCCATGACAATAAACTTTAAAAAATTGCTGCCCGGTAGCCTTCTACAGTTACAACAAAAAGCCGTAATCCCATTGGAAAAAAAAGGATTTCTTTCTGCACAAACCGTTGTTAACTTCTTTGAGGAAACGTAGGAAAACTTTTTTAAATTGTGCATAACTGGTGATATAATGATGAATAGCCAATATATTCTGTGGATAAACCTATTTAGGCGGTGGACGATATGTGCGGGAAAATAGAATAAATATAAAGTCAGAATATTTTTTTGTGGCGACTAATCCATCTTTATATTCGCCGTCCTTTGCTCAACGGGGTAACATTCTGGTAACGTTGTGTGAAATTTTACCTGATCAAGTTTGGTAAGCAACCCGGCGAGGATTGGTGAACAAAAGTTTACTAACCCGTAGAACTTTTTATGCGATGGACCTAACTAATATAAACAAAGACAGAAAGAACAGAAGGAAAAACACTGCTGACATGAGCACTATGGTGTACGGGAAAGTACCGCCACAGGCGCGTGAGCTGGAGGAAGCTGTGTTGGGAGCCATCATGCTGGAAAAAAGTGCGTTTGACAATGTGATCGAGATCATCCGCCCCGAATGTTTTTATGTAGATGCGCACCAGCGCATTTTCAAATGTTTCCAATCCCTGGCCCAGAAAAGTATGCCCATAGACATACTTACCGTGGTAGAAGAGCTTAAGATGAAAGAAGAGCTGGAAGTAATAGGCGGCCCCTATTACATTACCAAGCTTACAAATTCCGTAGTATCTACAGCAAACATAGAAGCGCACGCCCGTATCGTATTGCAGAAGTTCATTCAGCGGGAGCTGATCCGCATCAGTGGTGAGATCATTGGTGATGCTTATGAAGACAGCACCGACGTATTTGACCTGCTGGATGAAGCAGAACAAAAGATGTTCAACATCACCAACAACTACCTCAAAAAGAATTACGACGATATCGGTAGTGCATTGGCAAAGACCATCAACCGTATTGATGAATTGCGTAACAAGACGGAAGATATTTCTGGTGTACCAAGTGGTTTTGCAACGCTGGACAGGGTTACTTATGGCTGGCAACCTTCGGATCTCATTATCCTTGCCGCACGTCCCGCGGTAGGTAAAACGGCGTTTGCCCTTAACCTGATCCGCAACGCAGCTATGAACCCGACAAAGCCGACACCGGTTGCCTTCTTCTCACTGGAAATGAGTGCTGCACAGTTGGTGCAGCGTATTTTAAGTGCCGAGAGTGAGATCATGCTGGAAAAGATCAGCCGAGGTAAACTGGAAGATTATGAGTACCAGCAATTGCATGCAAAAGGTATTAAGCGATTAGAACAAGCACCCATCTATATAGATGACACAGCCGCATTGAACATCTTCGAATTCCGTGCGAAAGCAAGAAGGCTTGTAAACAAACATAAAGTTGGTTTCATCATTATCGACTACCTCCAGTTGATGAGCGGTAGTGCAGACAACAAAAACACCAATCGTGAGCAGGAGATCAGTACCATCTCACGTAACTTGAAAACATTGGCAAAAGAATTGCATATTCCTATCATCGCACTAAGCCAGTTAAGCCGTGCGGTGGAAACAAGGAAAGAAAGCAAGATGCCACAGTTGAGTGACCTTCGTGAGTCCGGAGCCATTGAACAGGATGCCGATATGGTAATGTTCATTTACCGTCCGGAATACTACGAGGTAATGAACAATGAAATGGGAGAAAGTACCAAAGGTGAAACGCACGTACGTATAGCCAAACACCGTAACGGTTCTCTCGAAACCATCAAACTGCGCGCCTTACTTCACATACAGAAATTTGAAGAGTGGGATGGAGATGAAGGCATACAAGGCCTGGGCGGTAGCAACTGGAAACCGATTGGCGCCGGACCGGCACAAGGCGGTGAAGGTGGCGCTCCCGGCGATGGCGGCAAATTCTTTGTACAGGCAAGTAAAATGAACAGCGGAGAATTTGACGATGGTTTTGAAAATGACGCACCATTTTAATTCAAATAAATTAAGACAATAGTCAATAAGTTATTAGCAGATCAATATCGTAGAAATAAGTAGAAGGCTTTTATAAGCCATGCTGAAGAATAACTATTTAGCAGAAGTTGCGTCGCACACTTCTACATTCAGTACACCATTCAGCTTATTTTTGCCGGTATTGATTAGCAGATGTGGGTAGATCCGTACCAGGTACTCCGTACCTCGCACCTATCATTACATCGTACATCTAACATCGTACATAAAAATGTCATTGCCCTATTTCTATGAACCGGAGATATTGCCGGATGCAAAACACCACACACTCAGTGACGAAAGCGTTAAACATGCTATCCAGGTGTTGCGCATGAGAGCAGGTGATGCATTACAGCTAACAGATGGCAAAGGACATTTATTTACAGCCAACATAACAGATCTTGATAAGCGCAGTTGCTCCGTTGCGGTAAAAGAAATACAATTCATAGAAAAGCAACAACGGCATGTAGCAATGGGGATTTCATTGCTCAAAAATGCAAGCCGCTTTGAATGGTTCCTGGAAAAAGCAACTGAAATAGGCGTGAGTGAAATTATTCCCATGCTCTGTCAGCGGACGGAAAAACAACATTTCCGTTTCGATAGAATGCAAGGCATACTTGTATCCGCCATGTTGCAAAGTCAACAGGTTTGGCTGCCGCTCTTGCGCACACCTGAAAAAGGGCTGGACCTCATTGAGAACAGCAGGCAAAAGCAGCGACTGATCGCACACTGCGAGCCCCATGAAAAAAAAGAATTAGCGACTGTCACAATAGACAATGACATTTTAATGTTAATTGGGCCTGAAGGTGATTTTTCACCTGAAGAAATAGAAAAAGCCTTACTACTTTCATACGCTCCGGTAGCACTGGGCAATACACGTCTGCGGACAGAAACAGCAGGCATTGTGGCAGCAACTTTGCTTATGAATTTGTAATAAATTTAACCTATATAAAACCTTATATGAAAACACGGGTATTGTTATTTATCGGTTTGACATTAATAATGTGGGCATGTAATAACCATCCACAAAAAAAGCCGGTTGTAAGAGACACTACAATCAACCTCCGTACCTCCTTCAATAATCTTTTCCTGGACAGTGTGCAGCTACATACCTTTTTGTCTGCAGACACCACCTACCAGAAGTATGAAGCCCAGTACATAGAATTTTACAAACAAAGGAACTATGAGTTTGCCTGGTTTGACAGTACAGGTATAGCAGAGCAGGCACGCAACTTTGTAAACCTGCTGGATAATACAGTATCTACAATGCAGGACAGCAGCATGTACAATCAAAAGTTACACAAACTGTATAGCGCCTTTGCGGGAGACTCCACACCGGTTAAAAAAGTGAATGACATACTGGAAACAGAACTGTTACTCACCGGCCAGTTCTTTGACTATGCATCCAAATTTTATAAAGGCAGTGATATAGACGCTGCAACACTTGGCTGGTACATACCAAGGAAAAAAATAAGCATTACTGCCGTATTGGATTCTGTAATACACGCAAAAGGAAAAGAAGCAGATAAATATGCAAACCTGCATCCGCAATACAAGCAGATAGAAACCTTTCTATCGCAATATGTGCAACTGGAAAAAAATGAAAAGTGGGATTCTATTCCGCTTCCCAAAAAGTCTTTGAAAAAAGGAGATTCCAGCGATATTGTTATGCAGATAAAACATCGCCTGTTTGTATTAGGCGATATGGCCGCAGAAGACTCAACAGCTATAGTTGACAGCACGCTCGTGAATGGCGCTAAAAGCTTTCAGCGCAGAATGGGGTTAGGAGTAGATGGCGTTATCGGGGCTAAAATGGTGCAAGAGTTAAACATATTGCCAAGCACACGTGTAAAGCAAATGCTGGTCAATCTTGAACGCCTACGCTGGTTACCCGGCGGCAGGGATTCCAATTATGTAGTCGTAAATATTCCTGAGTATAAACTACACGTGTACGAGAATGGTGAACAGGCTTTTGAAATGAATGTAATAGTAGGTACAGCCGCAAATAGCACGGTGATCTTTAATGGCAATCTGCGCTACATTGTATTTGCACCCTACTGGAACGTTCCTGAAAGCATTGTGAAAAACGAGATCATGCCAGGTATAGCACGCAACAGCAATTACATAGCCTCCCACAATATGGAAATAACCGGCTATAGTGGTAAAGTGCCAATTGTAAGACAGAAACCAGGCCCAGGTAACTCACTTGGTAAAGTGAAGTTCCTGTTCCCGAACAGCTATAACATATACCTGCACGATACGCCTAACCATGACCTCTTCACCTCTTCCAGCCGAAACTTCAGCCACGGATGTATCCGTTTGTCAGAGCCGGCTAAAATGGCTGAATACCTGCTACGCAACGATCCTAAATGGACAGCAGACAGCATTGCCAAAAGCATGGATCTGAAAAAGGAAAAATGGATTACGCTCGACAAAACTGTTCCGGTTTACATCCTGTACCTGACAGCATGGGTGGATGACAATGGTAAACTGAACTTCCGCAAAGACATTTACGGACATGATAAAAAAATGCTGGACAAATTGTTTGTGAAAGCGAACTAATATAGTTTCAATCGTTTCAAAGTTTCAGCGTTTCATCTTGAAACTTTTGAAACACTTAAACTACTGAAACAATATTCGCCCTATAACGAAGTTTTTGAAACTGTAAGTTATAGGGCTTATTTTTACCCATAAACTCAACGATATGCAAGTGTTAGAAGTGAACAATGGTGCATTGGTTCGGGAATTTTTGAAAGTGAATGCGGAAATGAATAAGGATAATGTGAACTACATCAGGTCGCTTGACAATGAGGTGAATGACGTGTTTGATAAAGCAAAAAATAAATCATTTAAATACGGAGAAGCCAAACGTTGGATCTTACAGGACGATAAGGGTAAAACTATTGGGCGCATTGCCGCATTTACCAATGAGAAATATGTAAATAAAGGCACAGAATTCAAAACAGGCGGCGTAGGTTTCTTTGACTCCGTTAATGACCAGGCAGCAGCCAACCTGTTATTTGACACAGCGAAAGCATGGTTGCAAAGCAAAGGGATGGAAGCAATGGATGGCCCAATCAACTTTGGCGACCGCGATAAATGGTGGGGGCTTATGGTAGAAGGTTTTGAACGCGAGCCAATCTACGGCATGTCTTTCAATCCATCTTATTACGAGAAACTGTTTGAAACGTATGGATTCCAGAATTACTACAACCAGTATTACTATGCAATGAAGGTAGATGATCCATTACCATCCCGCTTCCCGGAGCGCCACGCCAAGTTTGCTTCGAAGCCCGGCTACAGCGCAAAACACATCAGCATAAAAGACCTGGAAAAACATGCAGCGGACTTTGCACACGTGTATAACTCTGCATGGGCGCAACACGGTGAAGCAAAAGAAATAACAAAAGAACAGGTAATAAAACTCTTCAATAAGATGAAGCCGATCATGGACGAAAGGCTCATCTGGTTCACCTACTATAAAGAAGAACCAATTGCCATGTGGATCAATATTCCTGATCTGAACCAATACTTCAAGCACTTCAATGGCAAATTGGGACTGCTGCAAAAACTGAAATTGCTATGGATGAAAAAGACCGGGCAATGTAAAGTATTTACAGGCGTAGCCTTTGGTATTGTACCCAAGTTCCAGGCGCTTGGCATAGATTCCTACATGATCTATGAAGGAGGCCTGCTAATTCAAAACAAAGGCTGGTACGATACGTATGAAATGGGTTGGGCGGGTGACTGGAATCCCAAGATGCTGAACATCTATAAAAGTCTCGGCGCATCCCAAAGCCGCCGCATGGTTACCTATCGTATAAACTTCGACGAATCAAAAAATCCGTTTGAGCGACACCCGGTGATGGAATATGGGGCGTGAGACGTGAGACGGTAATCGTGAATGAATAAATCTCAATCTGTACTTCTGTTCCTCAGTGACAGACTTTTTCTATCACTCGGTTCAGAGATACAGATTTTTTCTTTGCGGACTTTGCGCTTCTCTGTGTTCTTTGCGATATGATTTTGTAAGGTAATGTTCCTGAATAAGAATGTTCAATTCACGATTACCGTCTCGCGATTGACGTTTAAATTTCCGGCAGTTCCAGCCGTTTTCTGCTCGCTACAATTCTTATAGCTACAATCACAGCAACACAAGTAATCAGTTTTGCATTCTGGTTGAAATCCATTTTTTCCAAACCAATATAAATAGCGCCGCCGATAGCGCACGCTGTTGCATACAGCTCACCGCGCTTCAATAGCGCAGGCACATTATTACTGATAATGTCTGCTACAAAGCCGCCAAACGTAGCAGATATTACACCCATCATTACCGCATACAAATCATTGATGCCATGCGACAGGCTGCGCTCTATACCGGCAACAGTAAACATGCCTAAGCCGATCGCATCTGTATAAAAGACAATCTTATTAAAGCCTGGAATATTCCACTTAATTAAAAAAGTAAAGATCACTGCAGAGAAAACAAGCGAAAAAGCAATGTAGTCATTCATCCAATTGATCGGCCTGATACCAATCAGCAGATCACGAATAGTACCCCCACCATAAGCAGTTACAAAAGCCAGTACCGAAGCGCCAAAAATATCCATCCGGTGCGTTCTCGCCTTAAGGGCACCCGTAATAGCAAACACGAAAATACCCGCGTAAATAATAAAGTCAACGAGTTTCATATCAGAAAGATAAAGTAATCTTTCAAAGTTTTAGAATGAAACAGGGAAACTTTGAAAACTATTGAAACGAACTTTTCTATCTTAGACTTATAAAAACATTTGTATGTCATATCAGAATATTCTAACCTCACTGGAAAATGGAATTTTTACGATCACCATCAATCGTCCTGATAAGATGAATGCGCTTAATGCAGGTGTGATGCAGGACATCAGCGATGCTGTAGACGAAGTATATAACAACGCAGATATTAAAGCCGCTATTATAACTGGTGCAGGCACTAAAGCATTCGTTGCAGGTGCGGACATCAGCGAGTTTCATGGCCTCACAGTAGCGCAGGGAAAAGCACTGGCTAAGAAAGGGCAGGACATCTTTTTCAAAATAGAAAATGCACCCAAACCAATTGTAGGTTGCATCAATGGCTTTGCTTTAGGCGGCGGATGTGAATTAGCAATGAGCTGCCATTTCAGGCTGGCATCTGACAATGCAAAATTTGGGCAGCCTGAAGTCAATCTTGGGCTTATTCCCGGCTATGGTGGTACACAACGCCTCACGCAACTGATAGGCAAAGGAAGGGCCATGGAGTTGCTGCTGAGTGCAGCTATGATAGATGCCAATGCAGCCTTACAGTATGGCCTGGTGAATTATGTAACAACACAGGAAGAATTACTGAATAAAGCCAAATCCATATTAGCTGTAATAGCTACAAAAGCACCCGTTGCTGTAAGTAAGTGTATTGCTGCAGCCAATGCCGTGTTTGATGAAACCAAAAATGGCTATGCTGTAGAATTGGATTCCTTCGGCGAATGCTTCGGTACGGAAGATGTAAAAGAAGGAACCAGTGCATTTTTGGAAAAAAGGAAAGCGATATTTAAAGGACGTTAATTTGAGATTTGATATTTAAGATTTGAAATGAGACCTATAAAGTTTTTTAAAAACCTTATAGGTCTTTTCGTTTGCAGCATTTATAACAATTAAACCTTCTTACTCTGCTTATATTCATTCTTCAGTAACCATTGTAAGATCTTATCACGCTGGTCGCCCTGTATTAATATTTCTCCATCCTTTACGGCACCACCAGTGCCGCAGAAGTTCTTTAGCTTTTTACCTAACGCCTCCAGGTCTTCCTCTGTGCCAATAAAACCTTTTACCAATGTAACAGCTTTACCCGCACGTTGCTTTGTATCTAAATGAATGCGTAGTTTCTGCTGGGCAGGTGGCAATGTTGCAGCCTGTTCTTCCTCTTCATTACTAAAATGAAAGTTCGGATCTGTGCTATAGACAAACCCATTATTGTCGGCTTTGTTCTTTTTACTCATAGTACACTTCGTTTATTCAAAACTTGCTTTCAAACTCAGGTCAAGGCTTTGCGCCTGGTGTATTAAGCCACCTACACTCACGTAATCTACACCTGTTTTAGCATAGTCAATGATCGTGTCCAGGTTAATGCCACCACTTGCTTCTGTTTCAAATTCGCTCGCAATAATTTTTGTTGCCTCAAATACTGTTTCAGGCGCAAAATTGTCTAGCATAATGCGGAATACCTTACCCTTACCAATCTCTACCACCTTCTTCACATCCTCAATGCTGCGTGTTTCTACTTCTATTTTCAAGCCTGGCTTTTTCGTTTGTACATAATTCCATGCCTTCTCAATGGCAGGCTCCAGCCCCCCGGCATAATCAATATGATTATCCTTTAGCATGATCATATCAAACAAACCGAAACGATGGTTTACGCCGCCGCCTATACGCACTGCTTCTTTTTCCAGTAAACGAAAATTAGGCGTTGTTTTACGCGTGTCTAATACCCTTGTGTGATAGCCTTGCAGCTTATTTACATACTGCCTTGTAAGCGTTGCAATGCCGCTCATACGTTGCATGCAATTAAGCACCAGCCTTTCACATTTCAGAATAGTATGTATGGAAGCTGTTATTTCAAATGCCTTTTCTCCAAAGACCATTTGATCGCCATCAGATTTAAAAGACGTAAAAGCAGCAGTGGGCTCTACCTGTGCAAAAATGGCTTTTGCTACATCCACACCAGCCAGCACACCATCCTGTTTTATTTTCAGAACAGCTTTTCCCTTTTTGTCTGCGGGAATACAGCCAAGCGAAGAGTGATCTCCATCTCCAATATCTTCTGCCAGTGCTTCGGCAACCAAATGTTGTAACCTGTTATTAAAGTCCATAGGAACAAAGCTAGCAAAATTATGTACGATGTTAGATGTACGATGTAAATATGTTGGGAGTATTATAAATAGCGGAGACCCGACATTGAGCACTTTGGAGCTTTACTATTTATGAAGTTTTATTTTGTTTTACATCGTACATCTAACATCTTACATAAAAAAAGTCCCGCATCATGCGGGACTTTTACAATTCTTTCCTGGTGGTTTAGTTAATGCGTATCGTAATGATCGACATCTTATCTCCACGCGCTTTCAGCATGAGGGTAATGTTGTAGCTTTTAGCCGAACCTTGCAGCTTACCGGCCATGTACATAGTACCACCCATTTCCCTTTGGGAAGAAAGCTCAAAACCTTTGATTTTATTTTCGTCAAAGAAGTTTTTTACAGTAATGCTCGCCTGGTTCTTGCCTACATTTTTGATTTCATCCTTTTCCGGAAGTTTTACATCCAGCATGTTGTCAAAATATTGGCTCACCTGTTCTGCATTCCCTTGTTTAAGGGCATTTACAATGCTATCAGTATCACTGCTGAGCGTAAATGATGCGAGCATCAAACCCAAACCTGCCAATAGCAATATCTTTTTCATAGAAAATGAGATTATTATGTTGTTTATTTTGCCCAAAACTCGCGAAAAATATGCCAAACTAAAATAATATTGCAAACTTCTGGTTAACGCTCTCGAAAAACCTCAAATTAAAGTAGTTTTAAGCATGGAAAATAAAAAAGTAATACTGATCATTATGGACGGATGGGGTCTTGGCAAGCATAAAAATGCTGACGCTATCCAAAATGCGAATGTTCCTTTCGTAAATTCTTTATATAGCAAATACCCTCATACAACGCTGGTTACTTGTGGCGAAGCGGTGGGTTTGCCAGACGGGCAAATGGGAAATAGTGAGGTTGGGCACCTGAACCTGGGAGCAGGCCGCATTGTGTACCAGGAGCTTCAGCGCATTAACGTTGCTATACGCACGGGTGAGTTCGCAAAGAACGAGCACCTGCTGGCATCTATCCGCTATGCAAAACAGAACAGCAAGCCGCTGCATTTACTGGGCTTAGTGAGCAATGGAGGTGTACATAGCCATATTAATCACCTGAAAGCTATTTGTGATGTAGCAAAAGCGGAAGGATTAACAGAAGTTTATATACATGCCTTTACAGACGGCCGCGATTGTGATCCTAAGAGTGGACTTGGCTTTATGAAAGAGCTGCAAACACACCTCTATGGAAGTGTGGGCCAGATAGCAACTGTAAGCGGTCGCTACTATGCAATGGATCGCGACAAACGCTGGGAGCGTGTAAAGCTGGCTTATGATGCAATGGTAAAAGGTGAAGGTGCAAAAGCTACCGACGCTATTACAGCTATAGAGCAATCATACGCGGCAGAGGTTACAGATGAGTTTATTAAACCAACAGTTATCGTTAACCAGGCACAGCAACCGGTGGCTACAATCAAAGACGGAGATGTAGCTATCTGTTTTAACTTTAGAACAGACCGTTGCCGTGAGATTACAAATGTACTTACACAGGAGAACCATCCTGACCAGGACATGACTACACTGAACCTGCATTATACTACCATGACGGAGTATGACCAGACGTTTAAAAATGTACATGTGATCTTTGAAAATGATAACCTGAATAATACGCTGGGTGAAGTATTGGAACGTGACGGAAAGAAACAGATCCGCATTGCAGAAACAGAGAAATATCCACACGTAACCTTCTTCTTCAGTGGTGGTCGTGAGAAAGAGTTTAATGGTGAATCCCGTATTATGGTGCCTTCTCCTAAAGTAGCTACGTACGATCTAAAGCCGGAAATGAGCGCTATAGAAATCACCGATAAACTGATTCCTGAGATAGAAAAAGAGTCATCAGATTTCATTTGCCTGAACTATGCAAATGCTGACATGGTGGGGCATACAGGCGTATTTAGCGCCGTAATAAAAGCAGTAGAAACAGTAGATAAATGCGTAGAGCGTGTAGTAACGGCAGCGTTGCAGCATGGCTATACCATATTCCTGACTGCTGACCACGGCAATGCAGATAACATGATCAATGAAGATGGCTCGCCAAATACACAGCACTCGCTGAACCTGGTTCCTTTCTTTGTGATCAGCAATGATTACAAAGGCACATTAAAGCCGGGTAAATTGGGTGATCTTGCGCCAAGCATACTCACAATAATGGGGCTCCCCATTCCAAAGGAAATGACGGGAGACATTATTGTTTAAATAGTTTCAATTGTTTTAGTGTTTCATGAACAAAGCCCGGCAATGCCGGGCTTTGTATTTACTGCAATGAAATGTACCAGAATACAGACCTATAAGGTTTTTAAAACCTTATAGGGTTTACTATAAATGAAACTTTGAAACTCTTAAAACTTATTGAAACTGTACCTTTGCAGTATGATTATCAAAAAAGCGAGCTATTTAATATCAAGCCCATCAGTAGATCTGTGCCCAAAAGGGGACAGGCCGGAATATGCTTTTATAGGCAGAAGTAACGTGGGCAAATCCTCCCTGATAAATATGCTTTGCAATAATCAAAAACTGGCGAAAACCTCTGCTTCGCCAGGTAAAACCCAGGCGATCAACCATTTTACAATAGAAAGTGCTGCCAAGGAAAAAGGAGCGCTAACACCGTGGTACCTGGTGGATTTACCGGGTTATGGCTATGCTGTTACAGCGCAGAAAACACGCCGCACATGGGAGCAAATGATCGAAAACTACCTCCGTAAAAGAGAGAACCTGGTGAATGTGTTTGTGCTTATTGATAGCAGGCATGAGCCACAAAAGATCGACCTGGAATTTGTAAATGCTTTAGGTGAATGGGAAATCCCATTCTGCATTGTCTTTACAAAAGCAGATAAGAATAAGCCTAAAGCAACAGAAAAAAATACCAAAGCATTTCTTGATGCCATGCGTGAGACATGGCAGTTCCTTCCACCAAGTTTTATCACAAGCGCTATTGACAAAAGAGGCAAAGATGAAATCCTGGATCTTATACAGGACTACAATAAACAGGTAGCTGCACAGAAATAACTATTACTGTTCATCTTACAGGAAAAGGCAATTTCGCCTATTGGTAAAAGCATGCAAGGCCTTGTCATGTAACTCTTGCTGATACTGATAGAGCAAGTGTTAAAAACGTCAGTGCAAATAAAACAGGAAAGAATAGAGGAGACAATTTCGCCCGGTGATTGTAACTAACCACCGGCAAGGAAAGATCGGGTAGTGTAAATGCTAGTTTACTACCTTATCAGCACAGCAACTGCTGGCAAACGCTTCCGGTTTAGCTTTGAAGGCAAAGCCCATACCCAGTATGTAGCCCATAGCCTCCCGCAATGCATCATTGCTTTTAAACTGCGGATTAGTGTTAATGTCTGCATGCACTTCCATATCCACATCATAAGCAATAAACAGGTTGCACAACTCGTAAGCTATTTCAATGCTTTTAGCTACTTCTACCAGCATTCTTTCTTTGATGTTGTACTTGTGAGTTGTCTTTTCGTTGTGGATGTACATGAAACCACCGCAGTGTTCACGTAAGAATACAATTACTGTTGCAAATTCTGTTTCCGCTCCTTTTACCTGGCTGTCTGTACCGATGCAAACTTTGAGGCGAACGCCTTTTTCAGCTTCTTTCTTTATCGCCTCTTCTACTGCATCTTTGATAGGAAGATGGATGTTTTCGCCATTGGATTTTCTCCAACGCATATGTATGAGGTTTTTTGAAGTTACGTAAAATAACAGCTCAAAACCTTGACTGGCGCTTAATTTCATTATTAACAGATGGGGAAAAGGAGCGCTGAACTATACAGACAGATAGGGTGTATTTGAAGGTTACAACTATAGATCAATTACTTATCTGGTAGTATTGAGTCAACAATACATAGTGATATAGAAAAGCAGGAAAGGTTAATCTTTCCGTCTTTTAGATAAAAACGTTGGGGTTAGCATAACCCTTAGCTATGGACTTAATATTGCCCTGTACTCAGTAGCACCAACGTACATGCCTCTACGGGTTGAATACCGTTTTTTGTAGCTATATCTTCCAGCTCTTCATTCTCTGCACCTGGGTTAAAAACAATGCGCTTCGGCTTTAAAGAAAGAATATAATCATAATACGCTTTTTGATTTTGCGCATTCAGGTACACGGTTACAGTATCTATATCGGTCAGCTCTGCATGTTCGGTAGTGATATCAACATTGCCTATCTTACCCGCCTTCTTTCCTATTGCCACTACAGGGTGCCCATGTGCTGTCAATTTTTGCACAGCCATGTTGCTGTAACGTTCCGGGTTTTCTGACGCTCCTAAAACAACGGTTTTCTTTTCCATAGATAATAGTTTCAACGTTTCAGTGTTCCAATAGTTTCATTCTCTTTGACCCCCTGTGACCTTCTGACTTAATGGCCAGTTACAAACTCACAACTAGCATCTCACCACTCACAATGTTAATCCAGCGCATATACCGCAAAACTTGCCAGCCAATGCTCGCCACCGTAGCCTCCATTTGTTACATTAGGCAGGCTTGCATTTAAATGATGTACTGCCGCTTTCAGCAATAGTTGTTTGCGGTTATCAGTTGCTGGTAATTCTGAAGCAATACCTTTCATGCACCAGCTACGGCTAAAGCACAAACCATCCAAATGCACGATCTGGTAATCGCTTCTGTCTGAAACTACTGGTAGTTGTGTTAAGTGTTCCAAAGATGCCTGTGGTATAAATGCAGTAAACCACTTTACAAATTCAGCTTTACCTAGCACCCGGCGCATCAAGTCCGCTTCTTCTAATGAAGGTGATAGAAAATCTGTACCATCCGGTTCCCAGCTTGCAGGCGCATTTTTGTCTTTGCCATATAAACGGATAGCTGCCTTTGTTACTGCATCCTCAAACTTTTTATTGTTCACTGTTCTTGCATAGTCCAGTGCAAACACCAAACCAAAAGCAGTGTTTGGATGCACCCCCGTTCTGTTCGGATAAGTTTGCTTAGGCAAATAATCCATCCATAAATTAACAATCGTATCGCACAAAGGTTGCAATGCTGCCTTCCATCGTTTGCCATCTGCATCATTCCAGTTGGTCAGTTCTGACTGTAGTTTTAACAGCCATGCCCATCCGTAAGTGCGTTCGTAGTTTTTAGAAAGCGACTTGAAATAAGCTACTTCGCCACGTATGTTTTCTGGTGTGATGTTCAGCGATATAGCTGCCCGCACTTTTGCCGCCTCAGGCAGATCAGGAAACTGTTTCAATAGTTTTACCAGCATCCAGTGGCCATGTACGCAACTATGCCAGTCAAAGCAACCATAAAACGCCGGATGCATTTGCTTAGGCGTACGTAAATGGTCTTCATTGCCTTCGGATGTATGGCTTGTCTTATTAGGGTACTCCTGTTGTAAACATTTCAGGGGCAATGCTGCCAGGTGCGATGCACCCTCTACCGTTAAGTGGAACTTTGAGCTATCTGCGTTTACAGTAAAGAATTGTTTTGTTTGTGCTGACACTTGCATACCTATAACTATTGCAAAAGCTGCGAGAAAGGTTTTCATGTAATAAAACTAACGCATTTCACGGAAAGGAGGCCACCAAGACATCAAGGCAAAAAGATACACGAAGTGTTCAAATGAATCTTTGAGCCCTTTGTGTCTGAGTGGTGCAGTAGCTAAAACACTTCTTTCGGCCTTGCATCAGGTAACTGTTGCCTGATCCTTTTAGATAGTACCGGTAGTTTAATAGTAGGCACGCCGGGGAACAAGTGATGTTCCAGGTGATAGAACATATTATATGTAAATCTATTCTTCCATTTATTGCTCAAAGTCCTGGCTACTTCTTCTTCATCACAATCATGATGCACTGTCCATATAGCAAAAAAGGCGGTAAATAATTCTCCTATAGCCATGGCTATTATGTGATACACCAGGAAATCAACTTTAGTAATGAGTACACATGTAACGGTGATAACAATGCCTGCCATTTCCAGGATAACAGGTATAACAACCTTTCGCTTTCCGGATAGTAAAGCAGATACATGCTGCTCATAAATAAATTGCGGACCATAAAGCAAGCTCTTGCCTGCACTCATCCTGGCACATTTGCCCTCTACATCATCATCGCTAAGGCAATGTTTATGGTGACGTAAGTGGTTGTATTTAATCGCATCCATAGCTGCCAGCATTAACAGGCTATTGAAGAATAATGTAAGCGCAGTCAGCTTACGGGAAACACCCAACGTATAGTGAAAGCCATTATGCACCTGCCTGAGACCGGTAAGAAAGAAGACAAAGGAAAAGGGCAACGCAAGCAGGTAGTAATGATAGTAAGCCAGCATCCATGAAGCAAGTAACCAGGGTATGCTCAGTGAGTTCTCTACAAATGTTTCAAAAGGGCTCAGTTTAGTGAGGTCTTTCCATTGTACCAGTTTCAGTCTTTTGTCATGTAAGATGTTCATACAAATGGTTTTAGGTTAGGAGAATATTGCTTTAGAGCAAATGATATTCTTTTCTTGGCATCTGGCTGATGATGTTGTTAAACGCATCTTCCAGTTTTGCATACTTGAATACAAAGCCTTCATTCAGCAGCCTGGTTGGTAGTACCCAACGGCTCTTGAGTAACAACTCCGGCTCTGTGCCGGTAAAGAATCTTGCAGCATATAACATCCATGCAAAAGCAGGCAGGCCAAAAAGGTGGCCGGCTCTTTTACGAAGCAGTTGCATGAACTGGCTGTTGGTTACAGGGTAAGGGCTGCTTACATTGAACACACCTTCCAGATCTTGTCTTTCGTACAGGAAATCGACAATGCGACAGATGTCTTCTATATGTACCCAGCTATACATTTGCTTGCCGCTACCTTGTTTGCCGCCGAGGCCATACTTACATAAAGTGAGGTAAGGCTTCATAACGCCTCCATTGGCTAAGGTTACAGCAGTACGCAGGGCAATCTTTCTTGTACGTGGTGTTTGCTGCTCAAAGAATGTCTTCTCCCATAGCTTACATACCTGCACACTAAAATCGTTTTCTATTTCGCCCGTAAACTCATCCTGCGGCCTGTCTATGGCATGCCGGTAGATAGTAGCAGAAGATGCGTTGATCCATAAAGCAGGCGGATGCACGCATTGCGCAACAGCCTGTCCCAGCACTTTAGTTGGTAATGTGCGGCTATCAAAGATGGCCTGTTTGTTTGCCTCACTATACCTGCAATTAACGGTCTTGCCTGCAAGGTTGATCAGTAGGGCTGCATCTTCCAGCTCATGTGCCCACAAGCCCACTGTTTTGCCATCCCAATACGCAATTTTTACATGCTCCTTTAGTGCATCAGGAATAGCAAAGTCATTAAAGGCATTGGTCTTCTCACGTGGTGTATTCCTGGTTAAAATAACGATCTCATTGTCTGGGCCAAAGTGAGACATGAGTTGTTGTCCGATGAAACCTGTTCCCCCTGCGAGAACAATCTTTTTATTTTTCATAACAGTTATTTTAAAATAGATAAAGGGCGTACGTGCAACTGGTGCCATTCCCATAGGCAAAGAATAAAATAATACACGACCATTACCGAAGACCAAAACAAGATGATCAATATGGCGTATGATAATACGGGGATGGATAAGGATAATGATCCGGCAAAAAGCATGAACAAAATAGTGATGTGATAATATCGCCTGCTTTTGTTACGTAAGAACCAAAATTTGGCCTCATGTACGGCAATACTCATCAACTGCCAGCCTACGAGCAGGATGTAATAGAGAAGCACCTGCTCATACCTGAAAATGATCATAAGAATGATGGCTACTATAAGTATGCACTGTATGGCGAGATCTGTGAACTTAAACTTTTTCATAACAATTATTTTGTAACTATGGAATTTTCAATAAATATTGAAATGTTAGTCCTTAAATAAAGCCGAATGTATTTCGGCTCTATTAGAAATATGTTTTGAATGATGCTGTTTACTTCAATAATTTCAGAAAGCTATTCAGAAACCAATTCTCTTCTGCCTTGATCACTGTATCAAATGTTTTCTCCGCATGACCGGCAAATTTTTTAATGCTGCCAATCGTTTCGATGAAAGCTTTTGTTTCCGGGTCTTTTTTGTCGCCCTCTACTTCAGACAATTGATTCAATACTTTCAACATCGGATCCAGTTCGCGTTTCTTGCGTTGTGCAATAATGCGTGTAGCCACGTTCCAGATATCCTTATCTGCTGAAAAATACTCTTTCCTGTCGCCTGGTACAATTACTTTATCTATCAGGCTCCAGTCCATCAGTTCCCTTATGTTCATGTTCGCATTACCACGGCTGATATTTAGTTGCTCCATAATATCATCCGTGCTTAACGGTTTGCTTGCTACCAATAGCAAGGCATGTACTTGTGCCATAGTACGGTTAATACCCCATTGGCTGCCTAAAACACCCCAACTTTGTATAAACTGCTGTCTGGCTTCTTGCAATCTCATATACCAAAACTATGTCGTGTTTCTGAAATTTCAAAATTTATTGAAAATTATTTTGTGGTAGGGCAAAGCCATTTATCTCTTTCCTTCGGTTGTTTTGCGCGGATCTGTATGCCAATATAGCCACCACCGTTTGGCAAACTATTACGGCCAAACAGCCAGCCAAGATTGTGCAGCCCTACTACAAGCGGGCCCGCCTTCAGGCCAAGTCCAACCCACAGGTTGGCTTCAGTTGTGTATTGCACCGGTAAGTAAACACCCAGGTTTTTGGTCTCCCAGCGTGGCGTAACAGTCAGCACACTTAGCTCTCTCGTGTTTAGCCGGAGTGGTGTACGGGTTGATGCAAATTGTATCTGCAACTCTGCATTTACATAAAAATTATTGGGCAGGCTCTTATCTATATTGATGAGCATGCGGGCCGGGTTATTAATACTAAAGGTGCCTCTAAGTGTATCGAAGTGTCCTACAACAGTGCGCACGCTGTCGTTAAAAGCACTTGCGCTTTTAACGTTAGTGAACTTATTTTCCAGTTGACTTACGTATATGTTAGGCTGGGCACCGCTAACAATGGCGCTTTCCTTGCCATATTCAAACCTGTTCTTACCTATGTCCAGTAAAGAAACGCCTATCTTCCAATCATAGTCTGCAGGTGATGAGGTACTATTGCCTACCGGATCTTCATAGTACCGCACGTATTCTATGCCCAGGTCCAGGCCCAGGCTTAACTTATTTCCCTTGAGAAAATTCCGGATATTCTGTCCGGTAGAAAGGTTGCTGTCCAGGGCATCTGCATTCTTTGAATAGCCATACCTGCCGTATGTATCTGTCAATAAAAAGTCAGTCGTATTACCAACCTTTTGTTGCTGGAAGCTGATATTGTCCAGCCTGCCAAACCCACCTGCAATGCCTTGCATAATGTGTAACTGCACCCCAGCCTGCCATCTGCCTAACTCGTTACTCTTCAGCACCTGGCTGTAACCAAGGTTGTACTCTACCCAACTGCTCGTTTGTGCCTGCCCCTTCAGCATGGGCGTTTGTGCATTATTCTGCATGAATGTTAGCGCATCGTTGGTCAGTGTATCATTCCAGTAAAAGGGGGTAGTGCTGCCATGGACATAATTACGCAAATTGATGCCAAAGGATACCGCCTTGTCCTCTTTTATACGGTAGCTAAAGTGAAAAAGATTAATGGCATTGGACGCGTGTGCATACCTGCGGAAGTAACCATTCTTCCCTTTTACATAAGCCGTATCTGTAGTAAACAACCCGGCGTTCTCTATGTAGAAAGCATTGGTGATTGACTTTTGCTGCAGGCCGAGAATAGTCAGGTCCCACTTATAAGGCATGTTCAGAGCCGCAGCAGGATTGTAGTCTGTACCCATGCTACCTGCATAGGGGGAGCCATGCAATGCCTGGAAGTTTTGAGCAAACCCGGTAATGGTACTGAAGGATAGTATTGCAATTATTGGTAGACGCATAAGATTTTAACGTAAGCAGGGTAGAAAAATTGAATTAAAACAAAAAAATCATATTCACTGAAGATACCATTATACTTATCTTTGACGCCGGTTGGCATAAATTTTTCTTTATACGGTTTTGGTGAATAGAAGGATGGTTTGTTTTATAGAAAAAAGTGTGCCTTTTATTGTTGAATATGCAAATCTGTTTTTAACTTTCATTAATCATATCTTACTAAATAACTCATCCCATGGCAAAAGCAAATAAAAAAGCTGCGAAGAAGGCTGTAAAAAAGGCCGCTCCTAAGAAAGCAGTGAAGAAGGCTGCTCCTAAAAAAGCCGCTAAAAAAGCTGCTCCTAAGAAGGCTGCTAAAAAAGTAGTAAAGAAAGCTGCTCCTAAGAAAGCTGCAAAAAAGGTAGCTCCTAAAAAAGCTGCGAAGAAAGCCGCTAAGAAAGTAGCTCCTAAAAAGGCTGCTAAAAAAGTAGTGAAAAAAGCTGCTCCTAAGAAAGCAGTGAAAAAAGTGGTAAAGAAAGCAGTCGCTAAAAAAACAGCTAAGAAAGCCGCTCCTAAAGCTGCTCCAAAAAAAGCAGTAAAAAAAGCAGCCCCTAAAGTAGCACCGAAAGCCGCGCCAAAAGCAGCTCCTAAAAAAGTAGCAAAGAAAAAAGTTGCTCCTAAGAAGAAGCCAGCTCCAGCTCCTGCACCGGTGGTAACGCCTGAGCCGGAAACATCAGTGGGTACTCCGGGTACATTGTTTGACGACGAGCCTACAACTGCAATCGAAGAATTGCCAGAAGCTCCTGAAACGGGCAATGACGATTCTGATGATGACAACAACTAATTTGTCAGACTTATTATAATAAAAAGCTCCGCTCTGAAGCGGAGTTTTTTTATTGACCGTAATAATATAGATCAGCGGCTTAAAAACCACTCCGCAGTTTCCTTAATGCCCTGCTCATAAGAGGTAGGAAGCTCGTTGAATGTGCGCTCAAATTTGGACGAGTCGAACACATACGCGTATTCATTTTGATACAACATCTCGTGCATCTCACGCATCATTGGGCTAAACCAGCCAATAACACCAATCATCCATGTAGGTAATACCTGTACCTTGTTGCCTCCCTGCATATACTTTGCAGCAACGTCTACAAACTGCTGGCTGGTAAGGGCTGGTGCTGCAGTAGGCAAGTGCCATACCTGGCCCCATGTAAGATCGCTCTTGGCTAGTGTGTATAAAGCGCGCCCTGCATCTGGTGTATAGGTATAGGAGTGGGGTAGCTGTGCGTTAGAGAAAGTTTGGGCTTTCTGTTTTTTCTTTAACCTCTCAAAAAATAGAATACCTGTTGCGCTCTTGTCTGTACAGCGTGGTCCATAGAAGTCTGCTGCCCTGGCAATAGCGGCCTGTAGAGCGCCCGCTTTCATTTCTGCCAGTAACATATTGGCAATAGCGGCACGCACTTCGCCTTTCTTACTTACAGGATGATATGGAGACTCTTCTGTCATTTTTCCGTTCACCTTACCATACATATATACATTGTCGAAGAAGATCAGTTTTGCATTTTCTGCCTTACATGCGTCTATTACATTATGCATGATCACAGGCCATGAAGCCCGCCAAACCTTAATGTCATATTGCAATCCTACCAGCAGGTACACAACAGCCGAACCTTTAATGGCATCACGTACCTGTTGTGCGTTCAGTACATCTGCGGCAACTGTTTCTGTGCCTTCCACCGGCTTTGCTGACCGGGACACAAGCCTTACTTGTTCCTTGTTGGCCAGTAGTACAGGTAATAACTCTGTAGCAATAGTTCCGTTTGCGCCTAATATTGTATGAAGTGCCATTTTGTTTTGTTTTATAAGACAAAACTATAACCCGCCAGCAGCAGAAAACGTTGACTATAGTTAAGAAACATTTTTATGCATCCTTCTTTTCCGGATCCGGCTTAAAGATTCTGGTGTAATGCCCAGGTAAGAGGCTACATAGTGCTGGGGAATACGGTTAATATGAATGTTGCGATCGCTTGCCACACGGGCATACCGCTCCTCCGGTGTGGAAAGCAGCATTGCATACAATCGCTCCTCCAGGCAGGAAATAATATACTCCGCTACCAGCCTGCCAAAACGCTCTATACAAGTATGTTGCTGATATAATTGTTGCAGCGCATCAAAGCTAATAACGGCAATTTCAGCATCTTCCATTGCTTCTATAGAAACGACAGATGGCTTTTGCGATACAAAACTGTTATACGCACTCACACAATTGTTTTCAAACGAAAAAAAGGTGCTCATTTCCCTGCCGTCGACGGTCTGGTAATAACGAAAGCTACCCTTGTTGATAAAAGCGATTTCACGGCAGGTTTTTCCCTCTGTAATGAATAGTTCCTTTTTCTTCATTTCCCTGATGGTTATGTGCTGGCTGATGTCTGCCCATACAGCATCGGAGATGGGGACCAACTGGTGCATAAAATGCCGGAAGCCACTTAGCTTTTCAGGAACCATAGATATAAGTTTCAGTAGTTTCAAAGTTCTATTGTTTCAGTGAAAAAAGAGAGAATATATTCACCGCAGAGACGGAGGGGACGGGGAGTTTCGCGGAGTTTTTTTGAAACCAGCTACTGGACCTTGATTAAGCCTTGCTTGCGACGCTCCGTTCATCTACAGAATATCTTTGGGCAGAAGAGGAACATGTTCAATGCTCAATAATTATCTTACCTGGCGCAGGCCTCCCGGCCTGTGTCTACCTGTTACTTAGTTTGCCTTTTTAAGCAACAAATGAAATAGTATAGTTTTTGGTAGATAAATCAAAGTAATACATAAATATATTCACCGCAGAGATGGAGGGGACGGGGAGTTTCGCGGAGGATTTTTGGAGCCAGCTAATGAACCTTGATTAAGCCTTGCTTGCGACGCTCCGTTCATCTACAGAATATCTTTGGGCAGAAGAGGAACATACTCAATGCTCAATAATTATCTCCCTCACGCTCTCCCCGGCTCTGCGGTGAAAATGTGAAAAACTACCTCCTTGTACCTTGTCGGCTTCTGTGTATCTTGCACCTGTTTATGGATAAGTTCATCGTTTCAGCCAGGAAATACCGTCCACAAACCTTTGATACGGTTGTAGGACAAGCACACATTACCACTACACTTAAGAATGCCATCAAAAACAGCCAGTTAGCACATGCTTTCCTGTTTTGTGGTCCTCGTGGTGTGGGTAAAACGACTTGCGCCCGTATTCTGGCCAAAACCATCAACTGTGAGAACCTGCAGCCAGATGGGGAGGCTTGTAATGAGTGTAACTCCTGCCGCACGTTTAATGAAGGTACTTCGCTGAACATTCATGAGCTGGATGCTGCGAGCAACAACTCCGTAGATGATATCCGCTCACTGGTAGAGCAGGTACGCTTTGCGCCGCAGGCTGGTAAATACAAAGTATATATTGTGGATGAGGTGCACATGCTAAGTGCCAGTGCCTTCAATGCCTTCCTGAAAACACTGGAAGAGCCGCCGTCTTATGCCATCTTTATCCTGGCTACTACGGAGAAACACAAAATCCTGCCAACCATTCTTTCCCGGTGCCAGATATTTGACTTTAAGCGCATCACCTCCAACGATACCGTAGGCCACTTAGAAGATATTATAACGAAAGAACATATTAATGCAGAAAAAGCCGCATTGCAAGTGATCGCCCAAAAGAGCGAAGGTTGTATGCGCGATGCATTGAGTATCCTGGATAAGATTGTAAGTTTTACGAATGGTACGGTTACTTACCAGAATACACTGGAACACCTGAACATTCTTGACCACGATTATTACTTCCGCTTATTGGATATGTTGCAGCAGCAAGACCTTGCAGGTGCAATGCTGTTGTATGATGAGATTAACCGTAAAGGTTTTGAAGGCGACCTTGTGCTGAATGGTTTTGCAGAATTTATCCGTAACCTGCTCGTGTGTAAAGATCAGCGTGCTGCGGCGTTGCTGGATGTAGTGGAAGGTATGCAGGGAAAATACACTTCGTTTGCAGGAAAAGCAGGCGCTTCTTATTTAATAAGTTCATTGAATATATTGAATGAGGCCGAGATCAATTTCAAAATGGCGCGTAACAAACGCCTGCATGTGGAAATGGCACTCATTAAGTTAAACTTTCTGCAACAAGCGCTGGAACTGACCGTAGACAATGGCGCTGTTGTTAAAAAAAAACGACTTGACGGCCCGGTAGCGATTAAGGTAAAAGCGATACCATCTATTCAGCCTAAAATGCCGGCATCTTCGCAACCTGCTGAAGAAGCCAAATTATATATACAAGGGAAAACGCCTACGACTCAGCCTCAGCAGCAACCTGCATCTCAACAACAGCCGCAACAGGCGCCACAGCCACAGCGCCCGGTAAAGCCGGCTATGAGCTCTACCACTATTCCGGCAGTAAAAACAAAGAAGTCTTTGCTGGAAGCATTGCGTGATAAGTATGGCGAAGAATATCGCGTAGAAGAGGTAAAAGAAGCAGAGCCTTTAACCATGGATAAACTACGCGTGTGCTGGGATGAATATGTTGCCAAACTGGAAGGCCAGCAAAAACACTCGGCTTCGAATACCTTTAGAATAGCACGCCTTAATATTGAATCGGATTGCCGGCTGACTGTTGGAGTGTTTGCATTAACACAACAGCGTTTTGTAGAGGCAGAAAAAATGAATCTGACGGATGCTATACAACAGGCATTTAATAACCGCTCTATCACTATACAGATTGTTGTAGAGCAAGGTGAGGTGGAAGATAAAACAGTACCACTGCACATGCAGCTTAACAGCCGCCAGCGGTTCGAAAAAATTGCAGAGCAATTCCCTTGGGTGAAAGAACTGAAAGACAGACTGAGAATGGAACTGGATTACTAAACCAGGGTAGGACTAAAGATATTAGGCGTAAGGCGTGAAAATGCTTTACGCTTTTTTGTTCTGCGCTTGTACACCTTGTGTTATCCCTGGTGTACTTTGTGGTTAAACTAACGCCATTTATCTCCGGAACATTTCAATAATCTTTTGCGTTATATTTGATTAAATGCGAAGCTGAGAGGAAAGTAAAATTATAATACTTTCTATGCTAATCTAATCTCAGGCTTACCATTTATGTTCGCATCTATTTCTAATCCAAAAAATGATATATGCCCATTAAAAAATTAGCGTTCCTTCTCTTTGTATTGGTTACTGCTGCCAGCTGTCAGCAGCTACAAGCACAACAGCTTAAAGATGGCGTACCTGTAGATCTGAATGGACTGGAGGTAACTTTCAGGATCGTAAATAAAGAAACGATTTCAAGCGGTGGTACAAACTATGACCGTTATAAAGTAGTGGCCAGCGTAAAAAATAATTCCGGAAAATCGCTGAATGTGCGATTGGACAAATATCCTGATGCGGCAAGTATATCAGGTGGAAAACTGGTAGAAGTAAATTGCCTGAATGCTACAGGCGCAAGATTAACATCTAAGCGAATGACAATAGGCATGCTGCAACATAAAGTGAATGTAACGTACCTGGCGCGAGATAAGGATGGGAAACTTGTAAATTCCACTATGCTGATAGTAGCTGGGTACTATCTTGATCCGGGGCAGAGTGTAGAGGATAATGCTATTTTTATTGTTCCGGCCGGAGAGGAACCTAAAGTAACAGCGCGGACTTTGTAATAACCTTCAGTTTTTAAAAGGTATTTGTAAACTAAGAGAGGTCCACTTTTAAAAAAGTGGACCTCTCTTAGTTTAAGATTGGGGATGAGCTATTGCCAGACGTGCCTTCTCTCTTGAAATTTTTCTTCCCCTGAAAAATAAATAGAGGTTGAAGAAGAGCATAATGCCGAGATAAATGCAGAAGCCGCCAATCTTTGTGCTTAATATCTCCAGCATGCCCTGGCCGGTGTAGATGTCGTCAACAACTTTCATTACCCAAAAGGCAAACCCAAGATTGAGTAAATAAAAGCCTGTTTCAAACAGCTTATTTGTTGCAATGGCGATCTCTGATTTGCCACTGAAAATATCCAGCATAAAAACCCTGCTGTTTTTAAATAAGGTATGTGCTACATACCAGGTAAGTATAATGACAATAGGCAAATAGATGAGGTAGGTAATAAAATGATAAGACGGTTTCATATAAATTATATTTTGGTTTGAGTAAAATGCACATTTCGTTTACTTAGAAAGTATATGACTATCATGTTGCAGAAATGCATAACAGCCAGTGTTAGCATAATGCGTGCAGTCATGGAGATAATAGAAGTAAACAGGTCCAGCCAGGATGTAATGGCTTGCCAGCCTGCAAGCATCAATGCTGCGTAACCCAGGTTTAACAGGTAATAACCGGTTAGCAAAATGCGGTTAATAAAATCAGTCAGCCTTTCATCATGGTGCAGCAGGTTCAGGATAAAAACGCGCCCATTGCGGTAGAAGAGGAAGCCTACCCTTACAGTAATCACATAAGTGACAAGAAGGTAAATGATGTAAGCAGTTGTATTCATAGCAATAAGCTTTACTGATAAATACTTTCTGCTGTAAAATTACTATTTATTTTGAATTTTCAAAATATTCTGAAAAATAAATAACATTGAATAGAGAGAAAATTCAACCTTAAGCGGATCATTCGAATTTATACCTTTTCCCATCCGCCGGCTTGCGGATCGTACTTGGCAAACTCTCCACTATCTGTGAACTCAGAAGCCGTCATGCCTATTTCAAAAATAGCTTCCTGATCGCCACTCGTTTGAAAATACAATCCGTGCTTCGTTAATAAAACTGTAATGCCTAACTCTGCATGCTTGTAATGTGTTCCATATTGGTCTTGCCTGTTTTCTACATACGCATATTGCACTAATCTTTCTTTCAAATCTTGTAATTGCTCCGCAGTAAATGGCTCCAGGTTTTCTTCGTGATCGAAAAACTCCTTATCCTGTTTATGTTCTTCGCGTTCCTTTGTTTCGATACGGTATAACTGTACGTCGTAACTCATGATGGATGTTTTAGTAATTCTGCTTATTGCGATATACAACAACGAACGAAGCGATTGGTTTATTAGGTTATAGCTATTTCTTTTCCGTGTTGCGAAAGCCGATACCTGGTAGGCACTTCTTCGAATCCGTAATTTTGTATAATGAAGCAACAAGCAATAGTGCATCATTTTTCCAACGCATCTGAGAATATTTGTTTTTCATCTCGCGTAATATTTCCATTAGGCAGCCCTGTAAAACTGGGTTACCATGTATTACTGTTGGTGAAAAAAGGCCGCTATAAAGCGACTGTAGGTATTCATGAATTTGAATTGACTACAGGCGATTATAGCCTGCTCAACGCAAATGTGTTGGTAACGCTGGAAGAGACAATGCCTTCTGAAATATTGTGTATTTGTTTCTCTACTGATTTTTTGTACAAATCCCATGTCAGGGAGCATGTAATCGATGATCTGCTGGATATTCACCCGGAGTATCCGCCTGTATATCCGCTGGACTTGCCGGTATTTAAAAACGTGCGACAAAAATTTGAAGCAATAAAAAGCGAGCTTGACCGCCAATCTGCTTTTCACCTGAATATAATTCGTCTCAAGTTAATAGAGCTATTGTATGAATATAACCGCGCTTGTGAATATTGCCTGTTGAAGTTTAATAAGCGAATGAACAGGCAATTTCAAATTGCATATACGTTCAGACAACTGGTAGAAAAACATTTTAATGATTGGCGGAACGTGAGCGATTATGCAACCGCCATGAATATGTCTGCAAAACATTTAAGCGAAAGCGTAAAAGAAGAAACAGGTAAAACTGCATTGGAGATCATACATGACAGGCTGCTGCTGGAAATACAATATCTCTTAAAAAATACGGAACACTCCATTAAGGAAATAGCCTACCAGGCAGGCTTTGATAATACTTCTCATTTCAGTCGTTTTTTCAAAAGCAAAACTGAAACTACACCTGCTGACTACCGTAGCAACCCGTAAAATTGGATATTGTTGCCGTCTTTTGGTTATTGACTGCAGGTTTGTTTAAAATGAACTTTGCACTCAAAAATGAACTATGGGAACAACAGTGAAACGGGGCGAATGGAAAATGCTTTTTGAAGGCGAGAATGCAGTGAAGGCAATAGCACTGGCACTTGGCGTAGCCCTGCACGCAACGAATATATACTTATCTACAACCATTTTGCCATCGGTGGTTAAAGAAATAGGAGGCCTGGAATGGTATGCATGGAATACCACGGTATTTGTAATCACTTCTATTATAGGTGCGGTCATCTCAGCTTTCTTTCTTGCACATAGTGGCCCTAAGGTTACATACCGTTCTGCCATTATAGTATTTGTAATAGGCGCACTTATTTGTATGCAGGCACCATCTATGACCGTAATGCTCATAGGCCGTGCTATACAGGGCTTTGGTGGTGGGTTACTCTTCGCACTCTCTTATGCAATGGTGCGCATCATCTTTACAGAAAATTTATGGGCGAGGGCAATGGCGCTTGTGTCTAGTATGTGGGGCGTAGCTGCATTTTCCGGGCCATTTATAGGCGGCATCTTTGCTGAGTTCAATCAATGGCGGTTAGCATTTGCTACGATCGGGCTATTATGTTTGCCGCTACTTTGGATGACAGAACGGACGCTGCCGGGAAAAGAAAAGTCTGTGAATGCTCCTGTAATGCAAGTGCCTTACACCAGGTTGTTTTTATTGGCATTGGCTGCAATAGCCGTATCAACAGGCAGTCTGCTCAGTCGTATAGAATATAGTATAAGCACGTTAGTGCTTGCAATATTGCTTTTTGTATTAACGCTGTTGCTGGACAAGAAAAGTACAAATAAGTTATTGCCATCAGGCACATATAGGAAAGCAAGTATGCTGAAAATATATTTCCTGGTGATGGGCTTATTAACGATTGCCACTACTGTTGAAATATATGTGCCTTACTTTTCGCAAATGCTGTTTAATTTTTCACCATTGAGGGCAGGTTATTTCACCGTGTTGATCGCTGTTGGCTGGACAGCCTGTTCCGTACTTTTCTCTGGTGCTGGACGCTCTAAATTGAGCCTTGTAGTAACGTGTGGTACGGTAATGATGTTAGCAGGATTGATTTTACTTGTCTTCATGTCTTCTGTTGCGTACACCCCGATAACGGTAACGTTGATAGGGCTGGCACTTGTAATGACAGGTGGAGGAATTGGTATTTGCTGGCCTCATTTAATCACGGCTGTGTTCCTACAGGCAGAGCAGGGAGAAGAAGAAATTACCTCCTCTTCTGTCACAACCATTCAATTGATCGCAACTGCATTTGGCGCTGCATTGGCTGGATTGGTAACGCATATTGCCGGTATTGCTAATGGAGCTGAAGGCGTAAGACATGCTGCTATTGTACTGTACGGATGCTTTGCCGCTGCGCCGTTGTTAGCCTTAATTATTTGGAAGAAAGGGAAAAAGTAATGCCGGTAGATAATCTTCCAAATAAACCTGACAGGTCTTAAAGACCTGTCAGGTTTTGTAAGGGTGTAATATTTTTACTTTCGTAAAACGAGGGTGCTGTGTATAGGCGGTAAGGGCGGTTATCTTTCTATGTGGTATAAGGCATCCTTCGAAAAAAATAGCGTCTTATTTAAATGTATGTGTTCCTAACTAAGCTAGTTATGCCGCATAGCTAATAGCAACAATTATTGTTCTGAACGGGAGGGCATTTTGCTGTACCGTAGCTACAGTACACGCAACAGTCGCCTGCCTGTGGTTTAAGTCGTTGATGGCAATTTTCACACTCATAAAAGTATTGGCATGCATCAGTAGGCATTATTTCTTCTTTCTTGTATCCGCAATGTGGACAGGTAAGGATTGATGTAAGTTCTATCGTTTTTTTATCCATAGTTCAGCTTAATTTTTAATGTAGGTTACTTTATAACCGGTTTCGTTTTCTATTGTAGCAGCTAATTGAGACAACGATATTATAGTGCTGTCAAACTTTACCGTAGAAGTGCCATTTGAATAAGATGTGTTTACTTGTTGTACTCCTTTTTTATGTAGTAGCGCATTATTTACATGGCCTTCACATGCCTCGCAGTTCATACCAGACAGGCTGATTATAGCCTGTTGTATGTGTGTAGAATCGGTCGCCGCTATGGATTTAATAACCGGTTTTGGCTGTAGATACTTTGCGTAGTAAGGAAACGTAGAGAGTGAAAGCGAGAGGATTGCAACTATCCAAAGAAAGCTTTTAGACTGCAGTCCTTTTTTTCTTTCTTCTCCGGCACATCCACATTCATCCTTTTGCTTTGGTTTATATGCCTGGTAAAAGGCAATGCCTAAAACCAGTATGGTAGCCACAAGTAAATAAGGGCGTAGCGGTTCTGCCCAGCTAAAAGCAGCTACTGTACTTCCTGTACCACTTATGAGCGCTAACAAAGGTGTAATGCAGCAAAGGGAAGATGTTAGCGATAGTAGGAGACCAGAGCCAAGCAGCGCTTTATTATTCTTTTCACTGATCATACTGCGGTGCTTTTTAAATTCAACTGGTTGATGATCTTAAAGAATGGGCGTAATAATTTCAGGTGTTCCACTCTTATGGAATAGAAAATGGTTTGCCCGGTTTTACGGGATGTGACAATGTTGCCATCTTTCAATTTACGAAGGTGCTGAGATATGGCAGGAATGCTCATATCCAGTATGTCACTTAAATCGCAAGGGCAAAGTTCCTTTTCTTCTTCCAGCAGATAGAGGATCTTTAATCTTACATCATTACCTGCCAGCGATAAAATGCCGGATAGTTGGGCGAATGAAGTTTCATTTGCTGCAACTTTATTCCTGCAACTATTAATCTGTGTGGGATCTGCCTCTTCACGTATGCATACATTTTTTACTTGCATATAACTGCTTCTTGTGACAAAGGTAATGAGTATTTAAGTATTTGCTTAAATAATAAAACAGTGTATATGTGCAAAAGCCCGCATGATAACTATTGAATTTCCTGGGATAGAAACGGTATGATAAACAGTGAATAGGGCAGAAGGCCAACGCCTACAGGAAGACTTTTATTTATTATTCATTCCGTTCGCTAAAAAAAGTCTTTTTCTTGGTCATGGCTTTCTCCCAGCCATAAGGGAAAATTGCGTGGCCGTTTGCTACCATTAACTTCATCTTTTTTTGTACGGCCTGTTGGATAGAAAGAGGAAGGGTATAGAAAGTTGCATCTACTTGTGTTTGTCGCTCATCATCTAAAACACCGTTTTGATGGCGGATCGCAATCTTTTTATTTTTAAAATAGATAATGAATTTAATGCGGCCATCATCATAACCGTTTTGACCATTTGTTCCGTATATAACAATAGGATCGGCGACACCATCTCCATCAATATCATCAAACGAAGTATATTTTGTCCAAAACCAGATAGAGCTTTCAACAAATCCCTGCATCGGATCTTTTTGAACGAAATCAGTGATTACCCATTTTTTTATGAGTGAATCTTTTTGTTGCTGAAGGCAGAACGCCTTTATAGCATCATGCAGTGTGTCGCCATTTGAAGTAATAGAACTACTTTTCTCCGTAAGTGCAATAAAATATAAACCCGTATTGTCAGAAACACGAAAGGCTTTCCATATTGGAAAATCAATGCTGAATTGATTATTGATTCCGGTTGTAAATATGTTATCAATATCGCCTTTAGACATTTGTTGTACAACTGCCTTTTGGCTAAAACCTATGCTAACCAAGCAGAGAAAGAACAATAGCAAGAAGATCTTTTTCATAAGGCACTCCTTTGTATCTCCGCGGCAGACTATCTTCTGCTGGCGATTAATAAATTCAGGTCAGTATATTTCAGATCGAACCGCTGGCTGATATAGAAGTTGGTCAATGCGCCTTTGTATAAATAAATGCCGTGACGTAGATTGATATTATGCCAAACCATCTCGTCAAAGCCTCCCGCATCACCTGCATTTAGCAACAAAGGCATTAATACATTGCTAATGGCATGACTGGCTGTACGTGCAAAGCCGCTTGGTATATTAGGTACGCAGTAGTGTATAACATCGTGCGTAATGAAAGTCGGTTTCTCGTGGGAGGTCATGTGGCTTGTTTCAAAACAGCCACCGCGGTCTATGCTTACGTCTATGATAATGCTGCCTGCCCGCATATTTGCAACCATATCTTCCGTAACCACTATCGGGCTTCTGCCATTCTCATTGCTCAATGCACCCACAGCTACCTCACAGGTCTTTAATTGTTTGGCTAAAATTTTGGGCTCTATTACACTCGTCCACACGCGCACACCGAGGTTGTTTTGCAGACGCTTTAAGCGATATACGTTATTGTCAAATACTTTTACCGAAGCACCTAGTGCAAGTGCCGTGCGCGTAGCAAACTCACCTACTACACCAGCTCCGATAATGATAACTTTGGTAGGAGGAATGCCGCTGATGCCGCCGAGCAATACGCCTTTGCCATTATTGGCGCTACCGAGGTACTGGCCAGCAATGAGCATAACAGCACTACCTGCAATCTCGCTCATACTGCGTACGATAGGGTAAGTACCGCTATCATCTTTCAGGTTCTCAAAACCGAGTGCAGTAATGCGTTTCTCCATTAACTTTTCCATTAGTCCCTTTTTCAGCAGGGAAAGATGGATAGGAGAGATCACAGTCTGGTTTAATTGCAAATGGGGAACATCTTCTTCCAGCAGTGGCGCGCTTTTAATAAGTATAGGCGCTTTAAACACATCTGCTTTATCGTAAGCAATAATGGCTCCGGCTTCGCTATAGTCTTTGTCAGCATATTTGCTGCCTTCGCCTGCTTTTGTTTCTATGATAACTTTATGGCCATTGTTTACCAGCACACCAACTGCTTCAGGTATTAAGGCAATACGGTTTTCCTGGAACGCAGTTTCTTTGGGTATTCCAATAGTAAGATGGCTGCCGCCTTTTTTAATGTCAAGTTTCTCTTCCAACGTCTCGTACCTGAAAGACGTACTCACAATAGGCTTTGCTGCTGGCATGTTTCGTTCAATTGATATTGAGGGTTAAAACTACATTTTTTTGAGCAAACTCAGGTGGTTATTAAAAGAGTACGTGTTTCAGAATCAACCACCTGTAACTGAATATGTAGCGTACCTGATGGAAGTATGCCTGCTGCTTTTTCAGGCCATTCTACCAGGGAAAGGTTGCCGCTGTAGAGATAATCCTCTATACCAGCTTGTATGGCTTCCTCTTCGTCTTTGATCCTGTACCAGTCCATGTGATAAACAGGGCCGGTTACCGGGCTTTTATATTCATTTACCAGTGCAAAAGTGGGACTGCTTACTGGGTCTGTTATTTGTAAATGCTCGCAAAGCGCATGAATGAACGTGGTCTTGCCAGCACCCATAGGCGCATGAAAGGCCCATGTAGTGTAGTCTTTGTATTCGTTCCATGCCTGCTGCACTACCTGCGGCAAGTCTGCTAAGCGGAAGGTGATATTCATAGGTGCAAGATACTTGAATTTAAAAATGAATAGGCTATATGGTTAAATGGCTTAATTGTTAAATGGTTGGCTCATTTCAAATCTTTGCTCCTTTGGGTGAAAATTGCAACTACGTAAAAAAGATATTCCGGCTATCGCAAAGTGCCGCAACGCCTGTAAAAGTAACTTTGCCATGTCTTTTAAGTCATATTGATGACATTTAAAATTACCTGATGGAAAAAGTGAAATGGAAAGTTGACGGGATGAGTTGTACTAACTGCGCGCTCACCGTTCATAAATATCTTGAAGAAAAGGGCGTAGAAAACGTGAAGGTAAACTTCATGGGGGGCGATGTAAGTTTCGACATTAACGGCAACACTACTAAAACAGATATAGCAAAAGGGATTAATAACCTGGGCTATCATGTGCAAGGCATGGACGAAGTGCTGCAAGGGGCCGGGCAAAAGAAAAAATGGTTTAAAAACCATTTGCAACGTTTCTGGTTCTGCCTTGTATTTACCATTCCTTTATTTATCTCTCATCTTATACCCGGGCTGCACATTCATGCATTGATGAATCCGTATGTGCAACTGGCGCTAACCATTCCGGTCTACCTGGTGGGAATGGATTTCTTTGGAAAAAGTGCCATCAGAAGTTTGCTGAAGGGGGTACCTAATATGAATGTGCTGATTGCGCTAGGTGCAACAGCAGCGTTTGGGTATAGCTTGTACGGAACACTGATAGGCCAGGCGGAACAATATATGTTTTACGAAACCGCTGCTACGGTTATCACACTGGTTTTCTTTGGCAATTACCTGGAAGATAAGTCTGTGGAGACAACGCAGGCTGCTATACGTAAGCTGGCTGTATCACAAAAGATCATGGCAAATATGATTGCCTATGATGATAAGTATGTAGAGCATGTTTTTCCTGTAGATAGCGAGCATTTAAAAGTGGGTGATCTGATCCTGATCAAAAGCGGTGAATATGTGCCGATGGATTGTAAAATACTATCGGGAGAGGTGAGCGTAAACGAGGCTGTTGTAACTGGTGAGAGTGTACCTGTGGAGAAGAGAATGAATGATAAACTGATTGGGGGCAGTATACTGGAAAACGGCAGCGCAAAGGCTTATGTAACGGCTGTGGGGGAGGATACTGTAATGAGCCACATATTGCAAATGGTAAAGGATGCACAGGCAGAAAAACCTCCTGTGCAGCAACTGGCGGATAAAATAAGTGCAGTGTTTGTACCAGTGGTTGTGAGTATAGCTGTAATAACGTGGCTGGCTAACTATTTTTTTACGCATGTTGGGTTTGGTGAAAGCCTGTTGCGCAGCATAGCTGTACTTGTGATCGCCTGCCCGTGCGCGATGGGACTGGCAACGCCTGCCGCTGTAGCTGTTGGCCTCGGTCGTGCTGCGCGAAATGGCGTGTTGTTTAAAAATGCACGTAGCCTGGAGGTATTTAAAGATATTCAGCAGGTGGTGTTTGATAAAACAGGAACGCTGACTACAGGACAATTTTCGTTGCAGGATTTTTCTGTACTAAATAACGAAGCGGCAGATTCATTCAAACGCATTGCATATTCATTGGAAAAATATTCTAATCACCCAATTGCAAAATGTATTGCAAAGGAATGGAAGGTGAAAGATGAAATACGATGGGCGAAAATAGAAGAGGTAAAAGGGCTGGGTATGCGTGCTACTGACAAGGAAGGTAACGAATACATTGCCGGTTCTTTCAAAGCGGCGTTGGGGACAACTACGGAAGATAATCACAACGTATATGTGCTGCGCGATGGGGTACTGCTTGGCTGGATAGATGTAGCTGATGAGATACGTCCGGAAGCAGCAACAGTAGTGGCTGCGCTGAAAACAAAAGGCATTAAAACAATCTTATTGAGCGGCGACCGTAAAGAGAAGTGTGAGCAGGTGGCGAATAAACTCGGAATAGATACAGTAATAGCAGAGCAAACACCAGAGGAAAAGCTGCAACAAATAGATGCGCTTAATAAAATAGCGCCTACTGCTATGGTGGGTGATGGCATTAATGATGCACCGGCTTTGGCTAAAGCAACGGTTGGGATATCTCTTAGTGATGCGTCTCACATTGCTGTGCAAAGTGCGCAGGTGGTATTGATGAACAATGGGCTTAAACATTTGCCACTATCGCTTGGGTTGGGGAAACATACTTACCGGACTATTCAACAAAATTTATTCTGGGCTTTTATCTATAACATAGTAGCTATACCTGTGGCTGCTCTCGGTTTCTTAAGCCCGACATTCGGCGCGTTGATAATGGGCTTTAGTGATGTAGTGCTGGCGATAAACTCTGTACGGCTGAACTTCAAAAAAGTAGCGTAGGATTTTCACCGCAGGGATTAAACGTGAATCGTGAGACGGCAATCGTGAATGGGTGTACTCACAACTCACCACTCACTGCTCACATTGTGCCATCCATGCCTTCCTGTCTTGGTGGCTTTCCCTCCTTTGCCCGAAATTTCTTTTATTTGTATTGATGACGCCTGAAAATATACTACAACAATATTGGGGATATGCTTCTTTTCGTCCAATGCAGAAGGATATTATTGAGTCTGTTTTAAAGGGCGAAGATGTGCTGGCGCTATTGCCAACAGGCGGTGGAAAATCCATCTGTTTCCAGGTGCCGGCAATGATGATGGATGGGGTATGCTTAGTCATTAGCCCGCTGATCGCACTGATGAAAGACCAGGTGCTGAACCTGCAGAAGAAAAACATTCCTGCTGTAGCATTGCATAGCGGCCTGACGCCTTTCGAGGTGAAACGCGTATTGCAAAAGGCTAGCTATGGTGAATATAAATTTTTATACCTGTCCCCTGAGCGTTTGGAAACGCGCCTGTTTAAAGAATACCTGCCTGCAATAGAAGTAAGCCTTTTGGCCGTAGATGAGGCGCATTGTATTTCACAATGGGGGTATGATTTCCGGCCGCCATACCTGAACATTGCTGCCATAAGAGAGGAGTTGCCGCGTGTGCCAGTGCTTGCATTAACGGCATCTGCAACGCCTCGTGTGCAACAGGATATAATGGAGAAGCTGGATTTTTCCGGGAAGAAATTATTTAAACAGTCATTCGAAAAACCAAATCTTTCCTATAGTGTTTTTGCTGCGGATAGTAAGATCAATAAGGTTACAGAAATATTGAACAGGGTGCCGGGCACTGCTATCGTGTACTGCGGTACACGGAAACAAACCAAAGAAGTGGCCAACCTATTGGCAATGCAAGGGGTTTCTACGGATTTTTACCACGCCGGGCTATCACAGGAAGAAAGAAGTACAAAACAAGATGCATGGATCAATAATGAAACACGTGTGATTGTTTGTACAAATGCATTTGGCATGGGGATAGACAAGCCGGATGTACGTGTGGTGGTGCATTATGATACGCCGGATAACCTGGAAAATTATTACCAGGAGGCAGGACGTGCCGGGCGTGATGGTAAACGGGCTTACGCCGTATTACTGTGCAATGCCAATGATGTAGAGACGTTGCGAAAGCAGCCGGACATCAAATATCCAAGCATTGCTGATATACGATTGTTATACCAGGCGTTAGCAGATTACCTGCATATTCCCATTGGTGCGGGCGAAGGCGTGTATTATGATTTTGATGCAAGCGATTTTATTAAAAAGTTTGGGCTTGATACAATGTTTGTGCTGAATGGCATTAAGATGCTGGAACAGGAAGGCTACCTGGCATTTAATGAAAGTGTATTTCTGCAGTCGCAGGTTTGCTTTTCTACTTCGCGCGAAATGATGGAAAGTTTTGAACAAGTGCAGCCTGCCCTGGCCGAGGTGATGAAGTGCCTGCTGAGAACGTATGAGGGTATTTATGACAACCGTGTATCCGTGTATGAAAAACAAATAGCACGGATGTGCCGCATGACGCCTGAAGATGCGCGGAATGCTTTGTTGCAACTGGCGGCCTACGGCATTATTGAATATTTTCCTCAAAAGGAAACACCACAACTTCAGTATATAGAAAACAGGGCGCAGGCAGAGTACCTGGTGATTAATGTAGAGCGTTACGCAGCACGTAAAAAGCTGTACACTGAGCGTATTGAAAAAATGATTGCTTATGTGCATTTATCTACGGAATGCAGAAGCAAATTTATCTCTGCTTATTTTGGTGATGACGGTGTACGTGATTGTGGTATTTGTGATAATTGTCTTGAAAGAAAATCTAAGCCATTATCCGGAAAAGATATGCAGGCAATAGAAAAGCAACTGTATGAGTTGTTACAGCAAAATGAGCTGACAACTACTGCGCTACTTGAGCAAATGAAAGCTGTACGAAAAGAGCAGGTATGGGAAGTGCTTCGCTATCTGCAAAGCGAAAGAAAAATAGAAATAGATGATGCTGGTAAAATATTCAGGAGATAATTTTCAACGAACAATGTTCAACGTTCAATGCTCAATGAAAATTGATTATTGAGCATTGAACATTGAACATTATTCTTCGTTCGATATTCCTTAGCTAAACAGGAAGTCCACATCTTCCGTTGTCAATGATTTTATAAATCCGCTGTCTTCACTGATCAAATCATCCGCTAACGCTTTTTTACGCTGTTGCAGTGCCATAATTTTTTCTTCCACCGTGTCTTTACAGATCATCCTGTATGCAAACACTTTCTGTTGCTGACCAATACGATGCGTTCGGTCTATGGCCTGCTGCTCTGCGGCAGGGTTCCACCAAGGGTCAACTAAGTAAACATAATCGGCTGCTGTTAATGTAAGGCCCACACCGCCCGCTTTTAAACTGATGAGAAATACTTTTACATTTTCGTCCTGCTGAAACTGATTCACGAGCGCTTGTCTGTCTGTAGCTTTAGTGCTGCCATCAAGATAAAGGAACGGAATGCCCTGGTTGTTCATCCGTTCGCTAATAAGGCCTAACATGCCTGTGAATTGAGAGAAGACCAGCACCTTGTGGGAACCTGTATTCTCCGTTATTTCATTCATCAGTTCATCCAGCTTTACAGATTCATTGGCTGGCGTACCTGCATAGTCTTTGATTAATTGCGGTGCATTACATAATTGGCGCAGCTTGGTCAAGCCTTCCAGGATATAAATTGTGTTGCTACCCATGCCTTCCGTTCCTATTTTTTCCAATAGGTTATGACGATAGTAATTCTTCACTTCCTCGTACATGCGCCGTTGCTCTTCACCCATTTCACACCAGAGTGTAATTTCTGTTTTAGCTGGTAAGTCTTTTGCTACCTGCTCTTTCGTCCTCCTTAGCAGGAATGGATAAATAAGTTTTTGCAGCTTAGTCGCCTGTTCTTTACTGCCATATTTATCGATCGGTACCGCAAACTCAGATTTGAAAAATTCACGGTTACCTAATAACCCCTGGTTCACAAAATGCATTTGCGTGTACAGATCAAATGTGTTATTCTGAATAGGCGTACCGCTTAAGATCAGTTTGTTGCGCGATTGTAATTGCAATACTGCTTTGGCTAGTTGCGCTGCCGGGTTTTTGATCACATGACTTTCGTCGCAGATAATATATCCGAACCGGAAAGTTGCTAATTGCTCTATATCGCTTCGGACAGAACCATAACTTGTAATGATCAAATTATATTTCTTCCATTCTTTCTCGTCAAACTTACGCTGCTGTCCGTGGTGAATGAGATACGTAAGGCCGGGCGCAAATTTTTTCAATTCACTCTCCCAGTTATAGATCAGTGAAGTTGGCGCAACAACCAGGTGCGTTTCTTTTTTATATTTATCCGTAAGGTGCTGCAGGAAGCAGATCGTCTGCAATGTTTTCCCCAAACCCATATCATCTGCGAGACAACCACCCCATTGCATTTCGTCCAGCAAGCACATCCAGTCAAAGCCAGCCTTCTGATAGTCACGTAACGTAGCGTTTACACCTGCCGGTATATTATAGAGCGATGTTCCTTTTTCCTGCATACGCTGCCACTTGCCTCGATAATCCTCTGTAATGATTGATTGTGCAAGCTCCTCTTTGTTGTCCAGCTCTTGCGTAAGTGTCCAATGCAGCTTAGATAGACGAAGCGTGTCTTTTTGCAAATGCCCCATCTTCAGGAGCAATCCATATTTGTTATTCCAGTCATCAGGAATTACGCCAAGTGTACCATCTTTCAATAACAAGTAAGGTTGTTTGTTGATGATGGCTTTTTGTATATCTGCCAGTGTTACTTTCTGATCCCCAAAACTGATTTCTACCTTCAGGTCAAACCAGTCTATGCCGTTGCTATTATTGGTAATGGTAATAACAGGAATATTGGTGTTGTATCTGAAATGTTTTAATTCACCCATGCCATATACCGGCATATTATTGTCACTAAGCTTTCGGTAAAACTTTACGAACCATTGGCTTTTTTCAGCTTCAGTAAAAGACAGGTAAAAGTAGCCGTTGTTCTGTTGCTTGAAGCGGGCATGTTGTCCGCGAATGAATTCGGTGATCTCTTTTTCCTTTTCCTTACGGCGGATAATATTGTATCGCACACCATCAGCAATAATGCTTGTTGTCTCTTCATGGTTATCTTCCAGTTCAAAATCACCATATTGCCATTTACTGCTGATCATAAGAAAACTACCATTTAGTTCGCTCAGGTGTATGCGACACTGTGGTTCAATATCGATAGTTTCTATGTCAAGTAAAATTTCCTGGTTTACTTCATAAAGATCCGCCAGTGGTTTTACTACTTTTTCTATAAAAGCGGCCTCTTCCTGCTTAGGTACATTTATAAAACCAGTAGAGAATTGCTCTAACGCAGGTACATCTTTGGGTTGCAGCAAGAAAAATTCATTTTTGCTGCGCAATAAAAAATCATAACGAAGAAAATCAGTGATTGGGTACAACTGATTATTAATACTTACGAGTGCGAGCAGGCGTAAAACGCCGCTATCTGTTCTGACCAACTCGAATGAAAGCTTAGGTGTATAGTTGCTTATAGATGCAGGTTTGATAAAAGTGGTGGTGAGTAGCATCTCATCCACTGCCTGGTAATGCCATTTTAATAAGGCATTAAAGGGGCGTAACTGTTGCAATACATCATGCAGGTAATTTCGCAAGCCTTGTGTTACATAGGCTTCTTGTGAGAGCGTTGTTTCTTTCGTCAGGTAATTTTCTGTAAGCCACTGTTTTTCAGAAGCGATCCTGTCACGCGTAAGTTTTAAAATAATACGAACCACGTCCAGTGGAACGGATTTGAATTCGAATGCAGATAATTCATCCTGCAACGGAAATACTTTATAGTTGCGATTCCCATTTATTTCTATAACGAGTAAGCCGGATATTTTAAATGCGTTACCATCTTTTCCGGATACATCAATCAATAGAGAGGTAACTGTTGTCTGTTTGTTTTTCCCTTTTGATTGTGCCGGTAAAATGATGGTTTTCTGCTTCGGTGTTCCCTCTTTCATCTTGCGCTTTTCTAAAGCGGCTAAGATAAGCGGAAATAAAAGACAGTTGTATTGTCAAACTGTCTTATGGATAAATAAAGGAGGGATGTGTAAAAAAATGATTTGGGAATAAAAATAACCACAAAGATCACAATACGATACCGGTGAGTTTAATCTGAATTAAACCTATAAGGTTTCGAAAAACCTTATAGGTCTTGTTTATTTTTTGGTTAAAACAATGACTTATTGTCTATTGACTTTCTGACTTGTATTACCAAAGGCTGTTTTTCTTGCTGCTTCTGCCTCCAAGCCCCAGTACCCCGAGCAAACTTCTCGTAATGATGCTGGCAGCGGTCCTGCCGGCTTGTTTCACCATAGGATTGTCGAAGAAACCTTCTTCTTTTGCCGCCGGCTTCTTTTTGGTGTCTTGTTCTTCTGCGGTTTTCTTTTCAGCCTCCGCTAATTTATCTGTTAGTATTTCATACGCGCTTTGGCTGTCTACCGTTTTATTGTATTTGGTAGCGAGCTTGCTTTTATCTACGATCGTGTCTATTTCAGATTCACTTAATATGTCCATGCGGCTGCGTGGTGAGCAAAGCATAGTATGCGCTAAAGGAGTAGGGATGCCTTTTTCATTCAGCAGCGTTACCAGTGCTTCACCAATGCCCATTTGCGTAAGCAGTTCGTCTGTTTTATAATAGTCTGTTACAGGAAAGTTTTCTGCTGCCTGTTTTATTGTTTTCCTGTCCGCAGCGGTAAACGCACGTAAAGCGTGCTGTATCTTCAAACCTAGCTGGCTTAGAATAGGAGCAGGTACATCCTGTGGGTTTTGTGTACAAAAGTAAATGCCAATCCCTTTTGAACGGATGAGTTTAATAATTGTCTCTATCTTTTGTAACAAGGCATCGCTCGCCTCTTGGAACAGCAAATGCGCTTCATCTATAAACATTACCAGCTTTGGTTTGTCCAGGTCACCTTCTTCCGGGCAGGTTGCATATAATTCATCCAGCATCTGCAGCATGAATGTAGAAAAGAGTTTCGGCCTGTTCTGCATATCCGTTACACGCAATATGCTGATAATGCCTCTACCGTCGTTACTGATCCGCATCAGGTCATCTACTTCAAAGCTTGGTTCGCCAAAGAAAATGTCTGCGCCTTGTTGCTGCAATTCTACCACCTTACGTAGGATGGTGCCGGTAGATGTAGTAGATATTTTACCGTATGTTTTTTCGAGTTCTGCTTTCCCTTCGTCACTTACATATTGCAAAACTTTAATGAAATCTTTCAGGTCGAGAAGTGGCAGCTTGCTGTCATCACAATATTTAAACATCATGGCAACAACGCCTGCTTGTGTATCATTTAAACCTAAGATCTTGCTTAAGAGTATCGGCCCGAACTCGCTGACTGTTGCACGCAGTCGCACGCCTTTCTCATTGCTTAATGTCAGTAGCTCCGTTGGAAAAGCCTCTGGCGTATAGGTGAGGTTTAATTTCTGGTAACGTTCGGTTAGCTTGTCATTAGAAGCGCCCGCGGCAGCCAATCCGCTCAAATCTCCTTTTATATCCATTAATATAACAGGAATACTGGCATCACTCAAAAATTCACTGATCATCTGGAGTGTTTTGGTCTTGCCTGTACCCGTTGCACCGGCAATCAGTCCATGCCTGTTAAGTGTTCTGAATGGTAGTTTTATGTCGGCGCCTTCCACTACTTCGCCATTGAGAATGGCATTCCCGATTTTTACAGATTCTCCCTTGAAGGTGTAGCCCTGCTGTATGGCAGCTAAAAAGGTGTCGCTCATAAATAATATTTGTAGCTAAAGTAAAGTTTCTGTGGGAAATATGGGAGGTGTGATTATTCTTTTTGCTCTTGTCAGCCGAAGCTGACGGCAAAGAAAGCCTATTGAGGGGATGGACAGTGCTGACATGTAATAAGTGAAGGCAGCTTTGAAACTTCCTTTCATTGCCGTTCACTTTAGCGAACGATAAAAGGAATTAATGTAAGAATAATGTGTTTCAGAATTAGCAATTGGACAAATACATGCTTTTAAAACTCTCTTTATTTGCTCTCGTCAGCTAAAGCTGACGGCGATGAAAGGCTGTTGAGTAATAGAGAAGGCTGAAATGTAGTAATTGAAGGTAGCTTTAAATAAGCCTTTCATTGCCGTTCGCTTCAGCGAACGATAAAAGGAATTAATGTAAGAATAATGTGTTTCAGAATTAGCAATTGGACAAATACATGCTTTTAGAACTCTCTTTATTTGCTCTCGTCAGCTTCAGCTGACGGCAATGAAAGGCTGTTGAGTAATAGAGAAGGCTGAAATGTGGTAAGTGAAGACAACCTTGAATAAGCCTTTCATTGCCGTTCGCTTTAGCGAACGATAAAAGGAATTAATGTAAGAATAATGTGTTTTAGAAATAGCAATTGGACAAGCACATGCTTTTAAAAATCTCTTTATTTGCCTTCGTCTGCTAAAGCAGCCGGTAAAGAAAGGCTATTGAGTAATAGAGAACGCTGAAATGTAGTAAGTGAAGACAACCTTGAATAAGCCTTTCATTGCCGTTCGTTTCAACGAACGAAAAAATAAAGCATCTCTCAAAATAGATATTCGCTTGGCTTTTGTCAAAATATTAGTAGCCCCATATCTTGTTATTTTCTCCTACATTGCTTCTCATCCACAAACCCCTAACCTAAAATTGAGGGTAATGTCCTACGTAAGAATTTGGGTACACCTGGTATTCAGCACCAAAAGAAGAGAACCGCTCTTACCTAAAGAAGCCCGGTTACAAGTACAGCGTTTTATCATGGCCCATTGCAGGGAAAAGCAGATTTTCCTGCAAGCTATTAATGGATATACAGATCATTTGCATTGCTTGCTTTCATTAAAAGGGACACAGACAATTGCAGACGTTGCAAAGTTGATTAAAGGCGCGTCTTCCTTTTGGATAAATAACACTCGTCTCATTCCAGAACAATTTGCCTGGCAGGACGATTATTATGCAGTTTCTGTAAGTGAGTCGTTTGTGCCTGCAGTAGTAGCGTATATAAAGAACCAGGAAGCGCATCATGCAACCCAGTCACTGGAGGAAGAAATGTCAAATATTGCGAAAGCTGTAAATAACCGCATCCATACGAAAGAAATATATGGAAAAAAGTAATAGGAGTATTACCGCTTATCCCAAATTGCCTTTTGAGACATTGCTGACAGAGTGAAAAAACTATATTTGAAACTACTTATTTTAATAATAAACCACATTTATGAGAAAACGGCAAAGGAGTTTGATGATGGCCTCCGCGATGTTTTTATTATCCGCGCCCATTGTAAAAGCTCAGAAAGTTCAGTTTACGGAGTACGATATGCCTAACGGCCTCCATGTTATTTTACACCAGGATAAATCTGCGCCGGTTGTAGCAGTATCTGTAATGTATCATGTCGGTTCAAAAAATGAAGACACGGCCCGCACAGGTTTTGCACACTTCTTCGAGCATCTGTTGTTTGAAGGTAGCGACAACATCAAGCGTGGTGAGTTTATGAAAATTGTTTCTGCAAATGGTGGGCAGAATAACGCGAATACTACACAGGATAGAACTTTCTATTATGAAGTATTTCCTTCCAACCAGCTAGAGTTGGGCTTGTGGCTGGAAAGCGAAAGAATGCTGCACCCTGTTATTAATGAAATAGGTGTAAGAACGCAAAATGAAGTAGTAAAAGAAGAAAAAAGACAAAGTTTCGAAAACAGGCCTTATGGAAAATTGGTTGAATCTATTTTCAAAGATCTGTTTACGAATCATGCTTATCACCGTTCACTGATTGGTTCTATGGAACATCTGAACGCTGCAAAGCTGGATGAGTTTAAAGCCTTCTTTAAAAAATATTATATACCTAACAATGCTGTACTGACAATAGCAGGTGATATTAATATTGAAAAAACAAAAACACTGATCACTTCTTATTTTGGTGCTGCACAGCGTGGCCCGGATGTAATACAGCCTGTTGTAAAAGAAGAGCCGATCACCAAAGAAATAGTGGATACTGCGTATGATTCCAACATACAAATACCGATGATCACAACTACATACCGTACACCGGGACGTAGCACACGTGACAGCAAAGTGTTGCAAATGATCTCTTCTATCTTATCTGGTGGTGCAAGTTCTAAACTGTACAAGAAAATGGTAGATGATAAGAAAGAAGCATTGGAAGTAGCTGCATTTAACTATGCACTGGAAGACTATGGTGCATATATTGTTTACTCCCTGCCAAATAATAATACACCACTTACAACACTACTGAATGATATCGATGAGGAAGTAGCAAAATTGCAAACTGATCTGATCAGTGAGTCTGACTATCAAAAGATCCAGAACCAGGCAGAAAATAATTATGTAAGCGCTAACACGCGTATGTTGGGTGTTGCAGAGAATCTGTCTAACGGTTATACCTTCTATAACAAGAATACTAACCACATAAACGAAGAACTGAACGAGATTAAATCAATTACACGGGAAGAAATACGTGAGGTGGCAAAAAAATACCTGAATAAAAATCAGCGTGTTGTTTTGTATTACCTGCCGGCTACTAAATAAGAGAGATACCGTTAATATTTAATCTTGAAAATTTTACTGAGATGAAAAAAACATTCCTGATAATAGCAAGCGCACTCTCTATATACCATGTAGGAGCGCAAACACAAATAGATAGAAGCAAGCCGCCTAAAGCAGGCCCGGCCCCTTCTATTACCATTGCCGATCCGGTAATATATAAGATGAACAATGGCATTACCGTATTGGTGGTAGAAAATCATAAACTGCCGAAAGTATCCGCAACATACAGCATAGATGCTGGTCCTATTACAGAGGGAAGCAAAGCTGGTGTAATGACGTTGATGGGGCAAATGCTGAATGAAGGAACGACTTCGAAAACAAAAGCACAGTTTGATGAAGAGGTAGATAAAATGGGTGCAAGCGTTGATCTGAACTCTTTAGGCGGTACTGCCTCTGCATTGACACGTTACTTTGACAAGTCGTTTATGCTAATGGCAGAAGCTTTGAAAAGCCCTTCTTTCCAGCAAGAATCATTTGATAAACTAAAGTCTCAGATGATTACGGGGTTGAAATCAACTGAACGTAATACAAAAGCTATAGCTGGCCGCGTTACAGCAGCATTAGTGTTCGGTAAAAATCACCCTAATGGTGAATTTTCTACTGAAGAATCAGTGTCAGCATTAAAACTGGACGATGTAAAAAATGCGTATGCTAAATACATCACTACTTCAAGGGCTTTCCTGACTTTTGTAGGCGATATCACACCTGAGCAGGCAAAGGCATTGGCTGAAAAAGCATTCGGTACATGGAAAGGCTTAGCGCTGACTTTACCAGTATTGCAACCGGTGAAAAATCCTGCAACAACTGAGGTTGACCTGGTAGATGTTCCAAATGCGGTGCAATCAGAGATCAGGGTAACTAACCTTGTTACATTACCGTTAAGCAGTCCTGACTACTTTGCAGTAATGCTTGCAAACCAGATTTTGGGTGGCGGCTCTGAAAGCTACCTGTTTATGACACTTCGCGAAAAACGTGGCTTTACGTATGGCGCATACTCTTCTATAAGCGCAGGAAGATTTCAGACAACTTTCACTGCTTCTGCATCTGTAAGAAATGAAAAAACAGATAGCGCAATCGTTGAGTTTGTAGACCAGATCAAACGTATCCGTACAGAAAAAGTAACTCCTGAAGAGTTGGCTTCTGCAAAAGCATTGTACAACGGTTCTTTTGCATTAGGTATGGAAAATCCGGCACGTATTGCAACGTACGCAAGCAACGTTATCCTGAATAATTTGCCGAAAGACTTCTATCGTACATACCTGCAAAAAATAAATGCAGTAACTATTGATGATATTCAGAAAGCTGCACAGAAATATTTTAATGCAGGAAACACGCGCATAGTTGTTACTGGTAAAGCTGCTCAGGTGGGCGAAAGTCTGAAGAAGCTGGGCTACCCGGTAAAAGAGTTTGACAAATTTGCAAAATCTTTGGAAGTTGCTCCTGCACCTAAAAGTGCTGGCTCTACAGTAAGCTTTAGCGCATTTACTGTAATCACAAACTACATTGCAGCAATTGGTGGAGAAAGTGAGCTGAAAAAGATCACAAGTGCTGTAGAAACATCTTCAATGACTGTACAAGGCATGAGCCTCTCTGTGGTAGAAAAATATCTTTCGCCTAACAAAGAGTCTATGACTATGTCAATGGGGCCGAATGTATTGAATAAAGAAGTGTTTGACGGTAAAGAAGGTTATTCTTTACAGCGCGGACAGAAAATACCTTCTCCTGCTGATGAATTAGTCGCTAAGCAAAAGAAGACGAATATCATTGAGCAGGTTGATTATGTAGCAGCTAACAGCGGTTACAAACTGGAATCAAAAGGCATTGAAAAAGTAAATGGTGCTGATGCGTATAAGGTTGTAGTTACTGATCCGGGCGGAAAAGTAACAACTCAGTATTATGATATGAATACTAAACTGCTGGTGAAAGAGGAAAGCGCTAAAGCAATGCAGGGCGGAACGTTAAATACGACTATTGAGTTCGCAGATTATAAATCTGTAGGTAAAGTGTTGATGCCTCACAAGCGTACATTGACTATGGAAGCTGGTGGACAAGCGCAGACAATGGAACTGACTGTATCTGAAATAAAATTCAATACAGGCGTTACAGAAGAAGACTTTAAATAAAATATACTTTCAAAAGCTTACAAGTTTCAGCGTTTCAATTTGAAATGCTGAAACTTTTTTTATGGGGCAAACGGTAGAATGTCTATTGAGCAGTAGTTGTGTCACTCACTTCATCGTTCCATCTTCTATTCAACATCCTCTCCGTGTTCTTTTCGTTACATATCGCAAAGACAGCAGACCTACGCGAGAGTGTAAAGAATTTCCACGGAAGCACGGATAGGCTTCGATCGTAGCTATTATTCAATAGATCTCAACCTCTCCTATGTACCTTATGCTTCTCCCGGTATGTTACCGGGACAAGTTGTGTGGTAAAAAAATATCGCTTCGATCTTCTTAGCTATTTAAGCAACCCATCACGCGTTCCTTTCAAAACAGCCATAGCACTTTGCTTATTTCCTTTCAATAAACGATTTAAGACCTGTAGACCGGTGATCAAAAGGTATAGCGGAACATAAGGTTTGTAATATTTTTTTGCAAACAAAAACTTGCTTCTGAAATGATGATAGTTGCTAAAAGGAGAAGCCTCCGATCCCTTACTTGTTTTGCCATCTATACTACTACCATGTTTATGCAGTATGCTGGCATCTGCGCAAAATAATAATGTATAGTGTTTTCGTTTTAGCCGGTAGGCAAAATCCAGTTCTTCGTAAAACAAGAAATAGTCGTCGTTTAGAAGGCCCGCATCACTCAGTGCACTGCTGTGTGTGAACATACTTGCACCAGATAAATAGTCTATTCTTTTTTGTGGTATAGTTTTAATGTCATTCACCGGTACACCTTCTCCCAATTGTTCCGGCAGACCAAGTATTTTTTTATAATGTCCGTACGTGCACTGTATCAGTGCAGGGTTGTGGTAAAACAGTTGCAGGCATCCAACAAGGCCTACTTTTTGTGTAGCGTTGCGCTGAATAAAAAAATCAGCCAGAATGGAAAGGGTGTCTTTAAAAACAACGGTGTCATTGTTTAAAAACCAGACAAAATGCTGATCAGATTGTAAAAAGCTATAATGAACGCCAATATTGTTCCCGTAGGAAAAGCCTCCATTTTTATCTGACCATATAAAAGTTATGCAGGCGCGATCTGCCTGTTGAATGTATTCGAATTTACTATTTCTATAGTGCAAATGCTTATATGCCTGTTTCGTTGTGTCTGCCCAATGCAAGAGCGCTGCTCTGGAGTCGTTTGTAGAGCAGTTGTCCACTACTATTATTTCATAAAGCGCATATTCTTGTGCCAGCAAAGAGTTGATACATTCAATGGTGTCTTGCCAGCCATTATAATTTACGAGTATGATATATGCTTTCTGCTTCTCCATTTATGCATTAGCCGGAACGAAAATTTCTCTTAAGTTTTGCTGAAATTCGCTTTGCTGCTTACGGATAATATCCCTGTAATTTTCAAAATCCTCTGTTGCCTGGTCGTATTTATCAAGGCAGTATTTAATCCTGTCTATGATCAATAAGATACTTTCAGGCTTGTCTTCGAATTTATATTTATCCGCGATAGGTATGTCTTTTTCAAAAGAGGCAGCGCCTTTTTTGCCTGTAATAATACAACAACCTGATATGGCTGCTTCACGGGGGAAACGGTCTTTGCCAGGGTGATGTCCAAAGTCAATATACACCTTTGCTGTTCTGCAAGCTTCTGCTACCTGCATCGGAGTCAGGTTGATTAGTGGAAACCAATATAATTCCTTACTACGGTCTATAATCTGTTGTGTGAATTGCATCCCCTTTTTCGGATTATACAATACCATATTCTTTCGTTCAGTAGGGGCGGCGTCATCATATAGGAAAGCTGCATTCAAATAATCAGATAAGTGTGCGATGTTCGTAATACCATGCTTACGAAGATGATCTTCTGCATAAGCAGATTGCACAAGATGCAGATCTACCTGTAATTTTTCTGGTTTTGCAAGATTAAACCGCTTGGTGATACCTAACATTTTCTTTAGTGTAGATATCCTGTCAATGTCTGCTGAATCATAAAAAAAGTCCACGCTCAGCCACCAGATCACCTTACGAATAGATTGATACCGGAAAAGATACTCTGTTCTTGTTTCGGGTACGATCAGTATATTTTCAGGTGCATCCTCAATTACTGGAGCATGTGTAGAGACATATTTTTGAAATTGGGGGTGAATTGGATTTATGTCCTTTTGCGCACGGTAATAATAAATATAGGCTTCAATGCCCATTTGATTTAACTCGTACACTAACTGGTGCGCTACCTCCGTTCCGCCGGTAGCATGATTAGCAGGACATGGAACATATACTTTGGTGTTATCGTAAATAGCCAGCTTCATTTATTCAGATTTATATATGATGCAACAGCGCCAAAGGCGTCACTGCATTTAACTTTCCTCAAATAGCTTTCTTGTCTTTGCAAGTGCCGAGCCAATAACCTGGTGCATATCATAATACCTGTATTCAGCCAGCCTGCCTCCAAAAATTACCTTTGTTTCAGCCGCTGCCAATTGTTGATATTGTTTGAGTAATTGCATATTTGTATCATCATTTACCGGGTAATATGGTTCGTCACCTTTCTCCCATTCTTTCGGATATTCTTTTGTTATAACAGTCGTAGGTTGTTGACCAAACTCGAAATGCTTATGCTCTATGATCCTTGTAAAAGGAATTTCTCTTTCCGTATAATTAACAACCGCATTTCCCTGGAAGTTTGCCGTGTCTTTCAGATGCTCATGTTCAAACCGCAGGCTCCTGTAAGCAAGCTGCCCAAATTGGAAATCATAAAATTCATCTAGCTGCCCTGTGAATACAATCGTATCTGCAAGATTGTTTAATGTTGCTCTTTCCTTAATATAATCAACATTCAGCCGTACCTCAATATCTTTTAGCAAGCCCTCTGTTAATTTATTGTAACCACCGACAGGGATACCTTGATATTTGTCGTTGAAATAATTATTATCATATGTAAACCGGACTGGTAAGCGTTTAATGATGAAAGCCGGAAGGTCTTTTGCACTACGGCCCCATTGCTTCTCTGTATATCCTTTAATCAGCTTTTCATATACATCTTTACCAACAAGAGACAATGCCTGCTCTTCCAGGTTTTGTGGCTCACCGATATTCAAGTCCTCTATCTGTTGTTGAATAATGGTCTGTGCTTCCTGCGGTGTTTTTACTTTCCATAGTTGATAGAAAGTATTCATGTTAAAAGGCAGGTTGTACAATTCTCCTTTATAAAGCGCGAGCGGAGAATTAGTGTACCTGTTAAAAGGAACAAAACTGTTTACATAGTCCCATATATCTTTATCATTTGTATGGAAAATATGTGCGCCATACGTATGTACATTAATGCCGTCAATAGAATCGCAATAAATATTGCCTCCTGTATGTGAACGCCTGTCAATGACCAGGCATTTTTTATTTCGTTTAGTTGCTTCATGCGCGAATACAGAACCATAAAGCCCTGCTCCGACGATCAAAAAATCATATTGCGGCATATCAAAAAATAGACTTAGGTGAAGAAAAAATAATGCCAAGTTTGACGAGAGAGGCATAAGGTATGAGGTAACAGGAAAACAAACGTTTTGTCTTACACCTTATACCTTACCCCTCACGCCTCTTTAAAGTTCTTCCTCGCGTTCCAACATCAGGATAGAACTTTGAGGAACAATAAAATATTTTTCATTTTCATACATCACTTCAGTAGCGCCATTTAACAAGAAAATGGCAAGGTCGCCCTCACGCGCTTGTAGTGGAATGTATTTTACCTGTTCCTCTTCTCCCTTCCAGGATTCAGACTCCGCAGGTACAGGTACGGCATAGCCTGGGCCCGTTTTAATAATATATCCTTGCTGCACCTTTTCCTTCTCCTGCACGCCCGGAGGTAAGTACAAACCACTGTCTGTTCTATCTGTAGATTTGGAAGGTCTGACTAAAACACGGTCGCCTATAATAATAAGTTTCTTTAGTTTGTTATCTGGCGTTAAAAGCATAATAAAACCAATTAATGCCGCAAAAGTACCGCAAAATCATGTGGTTATTCGGTGAAAACAATGTTTCTTACTCGTATATCATTGGTTAAATTGCGATTCTGGCAGTTTTTTTGCATTGAATGCGCTGAATATAACTATGTCCAAAGCGAAAGACCTTACTAAAAATTTTGGAGCGTTATCTGTAATACAGGCCGCCAATTACTTCATTCCGTTTATCGTACTCCCCCTGATCGTGCGTATAATAGGGCCGGATAAGTTTGGGTTGCTTAATTTTTTAACCGCATTTGTCACCTATTTTATTCTCTTTATTAACTACGGGTTTGATTATAGTGCTACGCGCACCATTGCGGGCAACAAGCAAAATAAAGAAATAGTTGATACGGTTTTTTCAGAAGTGTTATTTACCAAGATTGCTTTATTTGTTGTTTCTATCCTGCTATTCAGCATATTATTTTTCTGCATACCACAGCTTCATAAAAACGGGTTTGTAAGCATATTGATATTCGCTGGCTGTTTTGCAAACGTACTCTTACCCAACTGGCTATTTCAGGGCATGGGCGATTTGCGACGTTTTGCATTATTCAACCTGGTGGCTAAAATCGTTTTTTTCGGTTCTATGCTTTTCTTTATCAGGCAACAAGAAGATTATTGGTTATATGCGTTACTCTCTAGCCTCTCCCAGATCTTAGTAAGTGTTGCATTGTTTGCCTATGGCATAAAGCGATTTAACGTACAGGTCAGTTTTCAACGCATAAAGAATATTCGCAGCGTATTAAAGACAGATAAAATGCTGTTTTTCTCTACGCTAATGATCAATTTATATACAACAAGCAACATCGTTATATTAGGCTTTATGCAGCCTGAATCAGAAGTGGGCATCTACACGGCAGCCGCACGCATTATTGCCGTTGTACAAATGCTGACCCTTATGCCATTGAGTCAAACGCTCTTCCCGCATATCGGCGAGCGATTTTCCGAAAACAAGGAAGAAGGATTAGCTGCGCTACGCAAAGTTTTTCCTATTGTTTTACTGATCTCTTTATTCGTTTCAGTGTGCTTGTTTATCACAGCACCGGTTGCTATTCGTGTGCTTTTCGGTAACAAGTTTGAAAGCGCGATCTGGATCTTGCGCTTACTGAGCTGTAATGTGTTTATTGTCAGTATCAGCAACCTGTTAGGTACACAGGCAATGTTGAATATGAAGCAGGATCGTTCCTTTTTCATAGCATCTGTTATTGGGTCAGTATGCTGCATAGTGTTAAATCTTGTATTGACGCCTGTTTATGCTGCTTATGGTACAGCTATTGCTTGGGTATGCACAGAAATTATCATTGTTATCTGCATGAGCCTGATGTTGAAGAAGCTGCGGGTGTCACTGTTTGATAAACGATATTTCAATGCCGGATATATTATCGGCACAGGAAAACACCTTTTAAAAATAGCCAGGCCCAAAAGCTAGGCAATGTGCGTATGGAAAGAAGAACCGCCATAATAGTTGTAACCTATAATCACTGTGAATTATTACAGCAGTGCATTCAAAAGCTACGCGGACAAACGTATAATTATAATGCGCTTGTAGTAGTGAATAATGGAAGTACAGATAGTACCCGATCCTGGCTGGACAAACAGCAGGATATAGAAGCTTTACACCAGTCCTACCGTGGCGGTGCAGGTGGTTTTTATTCAGGCATTAAATATTGTGTGGAGAAAGGGTATGATTATATGTGGGTGGTAAATGATGAGACTGTAATAGAAATGGACACTTTGCAGCAATTAATAGCTGCTGCAAAATCAGCGCACAATTTTTCCTTTATCAGTAGTAAAATAGAAGATAGTAAAGGCGCATTTATCAATGAACCAAGTGGCATCAGGCGCAAAGCTGCCGGGCTTTCTTTTTTCGCAGACCAACGCCTGATGCCTGTGAATAGCGCTCCCCTGGTATCTATACTGATCAATTCGAAAAGCATTTATACGGCTGGATTGCCGATAAAAGACTTTTTTAATTATGGTGATGATATAGACTTCACCAGCCGGCTTGCTAAAACAGCGCCGGGCTTTATAGCAGCAAACAGCACGGTAATGTTTGCTGGCGAAGTCACGGGCGAGCACAGCATTGTTGCAGAGAAAGATAAACACGTGATGGAGTTGCATTTTTATAATATCCGCAACAATATTTATATAAGCCGTAAACATAAAAAAGCGATAGATGTAGTAAGTGATATTTTTCATTACATACGCCTGTCCTTAGTAAGCCTCCTGTCTTTCAGGGGCCTATACAAGTCAAGGATCTGCATTCGTGGCATAGTAGCGGGGCTATTCTTTAACCCGGCTATTATTTACCCTAACCAGCGATTATAAAAAACAACAACGCGTGAATGGAACAATTGTACATTAATGGAAAATTTTTGACACAACGGCTGACTGGGGTACAACGATATGCAAGAGAAATTAGCCGCCAGCTATTACAGGTTCTTCCAGGCTGTGAAATAATTGCACCCAATAATGTTACGGCTGTTAACGATGGACTAAACGGTAAAAAGGTAGAACTGTATGGAGGAGATGGAGGCGTGAAATGGGAACAGGTTACCTTGCCAAAATATTTAAAACAACATCATCAACCGTTGCTGCTCAATTTGTGTAACGCAGCACCTTTGTTTTACAAAAACAAAATTACCTGCATACACGATCTGGCTTTTATCAGGTATCCGCAATTCTTCTCCAGGCAATTCAGACTCTACTACAAATTCATTATCCCAAAGATTATTAATAGCAGCAGACACTTATTAACTGTTAGCGAATTTTCTAAGCATGAATTAATGGACTATTATAAAGTGCCGGAATCCAAAATAACAGTAGCGCCCAACGCGTCGTCATCGTCTATTGTCATTGATAAGCAAGCAACATTTAATCCATTTCCTTTCCGCTATTTTTTGTTTGTAGGATCAATGGACCCGAGAAAGAACCTCTCTTCACTCATGAAAGCTTTTGCGCAAGTACAACTGCATGATATGCATCTTGTGGTAGTTGGTGCAGTCAACAAAAGTTTCAATGCTGCGACTCAAGGTGAGATCGAGAAGTATAAAACCCATCCCAATATTCATTTTGCAGGACCGGTTACTGATGCAGAACTGGCCAAGTGCTATGCTTTTGCAGAAGCACTAGTAATGCCTTCAGTATATGAAGGGTTCGGACTGCCTATTGTAGAGGCTTTTGCAGCAGGCATCCCGGTATTAGCTGCTGATATTCCCGTATTCAGAGAAATAGCAGGAAAGCATGCAACCTACTTTGATCCGTTGAATATCAATTCAATTAAAGAAGCTTTGAAAAAGGCCGCGGGCGGAGCATTGCAGCCACCCGCTACTGATATGGCAACGCGATATAGCTGGAAAAGATCAGCAGAGACGATAGCGGAACTGGCAGTCGGGATTGTTTAATTGTTATATGGATAAATTGTTATTTAAATAATTCAACAATAAAACAATTCTGCAATGCAACTATTTAGTGCAGAGACTTCGTTTTTTGTACTTAGTGCTTAATTATTTACATCGTACATCTAATATCGTACATGATGTTGGTATATTATTTGTCTTAAGTCCCGGAATTAAACCAGGTAAATGAAGATTGCAATCGTTCAGGATGAACTGGTCAGGCGCGGCGGTGCTGAGCAGGTGGTGCTGAGTATGCATAAAGCATACCCGCAGGCGCCTATTTATACATTGTGTTACAATCCGGACAAAACTTACCCTGAATTTAAACAAGCACGTATAATTACTTCCTGGTTTCAAAAGATTGGCAAAAGCGATAAGCTTGTGAAAATGCTTTTCTTTCCATTTGCCATGTGGGCAATGCGTGCGCTTGATTTAAGCGCGTATGACGTAGTGCTGGTATCCACCACACATTGCGGAAAATACATTCGGGTAAAGGAGAATACCAAATTAATTACCTATTGCCATACACCCTTTCGTCTTGCATGGCGCCCTGAGTCTTACGAAAATGTAATTAATAAAAATATTTTTACGAAATGGGCGTTGCTACTCGCCAGTAAATTATTCCGTAAAACGGACCTGGCAGCATCAAAACGCACAGATTGGTATATTACCAACGCAAAGGAAGTAAAAGAAAGAATTGAGACAACCTACCATCCGCGCAATAAAGTAACAGTGATTAACCCATCTGTAAAGACGGAAAACTTTTATGTGTCAGAAGATGTAAAGGAATACTACCTGGTTGTTTGCCGCCTCGAGCCATACAAGAAAGTAGATGTGGTAATAGATGCATTCAACCAAATGCCCGAAAGGCAATTGATCGTAGTAGGCAAAGGATCAATGGAAAAAGAGTTGTATAAAAAAGCTGGTGCTAATATACAGTTCCTCCATTCCTTAGATGCCCGGCAGTTAGCCAAGATCTTTGCAGACGCCCAGGCGCTCATCTTTCCACAGCATGAAGACTATGGCATTACGCCATTAGAAGCGGCAGCTTCAGGCAGACCGGTAATAGCATATAAAGAAGGTGGCGTAAACGATACCATGATTCCTTACAAGGGAAACGCATTACGCTCTACCGCTTTGTTTTTTGATACACAGACTCCACATGCCATCGTAAATGCAGTTATACAATTTGAACAATTAAGCTTTGATCCTTACTTTATAAAGCAACATGCAGAATCGTTTGGTGAAGTTCATTTTATAGAACAATTAAAAACATTTGTCGCAAAAGTTACCCAGACACAAAAAGCCAAGGCATTATGTACAATCTGAGAGAAGCAAAGTATGTATCCATATACCTGAACATAGTTGTGTTTTTGGCTGCATTTGTTTCTATTGTCCTGTGGCCTGCTTATTCCATCACAGTACCTGCATACGTGCTGGTCTACCTCGGTTTTCCGCTCATCTTTTGGCATAGTATGCACACGCATAAGCAGTTTGTAAAAGAGTTCTTTTTTATTCTGCTCATCTATGTGGTATTAAATGGATTGGCGCAATTAAATAACGTGCTTTCTCATTTGCAGCTAAATGATGTGATCACCCTTACAGAGCCTGGCAATACAGGAAAAGTAATATTGCGGCCCACACTATTTTCTCAATCCGTGTATCTCTTTGCGGGCATCTTATTGTATCTCTACCTGAAGTATTACGGAACCAAGAATCATTTAAATATTTATTATTGGGCATTGCGCGTACTCGTTGCTTATGGCTTCCTGGAAGTGATCATTTTTCAAATAACCGGGCATAATGGAGATTTCCTAAGCAACCGCGAGTTTAACCACGTACCGGGAACAGGTAGTTTGTTTCAAACGATGCTTATTGGAGGGCATGCAATACAGCGGCTTAAAAGCTTGACTGGCGAGCCATCCATGTTTGCTCTTACTATTGTGCCATTCTGGATATTAGCCACAGGACTAAAACGAAAGATAGACGTTATCCTGTTTTTGATAGCGCTTATACTTACATTTTCTACCTCTGCATTTCTCGGCATCTTTATTTTCCTATGTGCATGGTTTGCACGTAAAGCCATGAAGGATAAAAAATGGTTGTTGGTTTTTCCGGCCGCCATTGTTGTGTTGGCAATCATCTTATTCATACCATCATTGCACAACATCTTCAATGAAATGATCTGGTATAAAATAACAGGAGCCAACCAGTCCGGCAGTGATCGATCTTCCTTTTTTCACAATCATATTACATACTGGAAAAATTTAAACTTTCCCGGTAAACTATTTGGTATTGGCTTTGGCTATATCCGTTCTACAGACTTCTTTTCCACCTTACTGGTCAATAATGGCATTATTGGGATATTGGTGTTTACCATATTCTTCTTTAAACACGCCTATGTAAAGTTTATTGATAAAGACCTGAAATATTATTACGTAACGGCACTCGTTGCAACATATCTGATCATGATGGTGTCTGTTCCAGAGTTTGCTTATCTGTCTACCTGGATCTTGCTGGCACTACCGTATGTAGTAAAGAGAAATCAGTTGCTGAGAAGAAACATGTGAGGCCACCAAGACACCAAGTTCTTTGGTTATTTTCCTTTGTGTTTCCTGGAGCCTTTGCGTCTCCGTGGCAATAAAAAGTTAAGCGTAAAAGATATATTCAAATAAGTAAAAACAATTTAGCAATGTAACAATCCAACAATTTAATAAGCCATTTCCTCGCCCTTAAATATATTCATCACCGTCTTAAAGCAGATCTTTAGATCCAGCCACATAGACCAGTGTTCCATGTACCATATATCATATTCCACTCTTTTTTCCATCAAAGCATTGTCATCTGTACCACCTCTAAATCCATTCACTTGCGCCCAGCCGCTAATGCCAGGCTTAACAAAGTGACGCACCATAAATTTGCTAATGATAGCACGATACTCTTCCGTATGCTTCAGCATGTGTGGGCGTGGGCCTATAATGCTCATATCTCCCTTCAGTACATTGAAGAATTGTGGAAATTCATCCAGGCTTGTTTTACGCAAAATGCTACCCAGCCATGTTACCCTTGCATCATTCTTTGTCGCTTGTTGATTATCGGCATTGGAATTAACTGTCATTGTCCGGAACTTATAACACCAGAACGGTTTGTTATCCTGTCCAGACCTTAACTGGCGAAAAATAACCGGGCCGCGGGATGTTAGTTTTATAGCTATTGCCAGCAAAGGGAATAGCCAGCTAAGTACAAATACAATGACCAACACACTAAACACGATATCAAACGCCCGCTTGAATAGCTGATTGCGAATATCTTCCAGTGGTTCATCGCGTAAGGATATAACGGGGAACTGGTTTAAATAGTTGATATGGTAGGCTGCATTCAGGCTGTGTGTAAAATCCGGAACGAACTTAATGCGCAGGCAATGTTCGTCTGCTACCTGTACCAGCTCCTTTACGGAAGTATTATCATCAGGCAACAACGTGGAATAGATCTCACGCACATCATGCTTCAGCGCATAATTCATAATATCCTTTACAGAGCCCTTGATCTGTTGACTGAGATTGCTCTTTAATGGATTCAGTGTTAAGGATTTCGTTTTGACAATATCATCGTCAAAAAAACCGCTAAATTCAAAAGCGGTTTTCTGGCCTGTAAAATATTCTGCTAGCTTTCGCCCCGTTTCATTAAAACCTATAATGGCAATTTTTTTCCTTGTACGGGTATTGCGTACGTAGTTGCGGATAATTTTTTTCAGCAGCAGGCGACTGGCGCAAATGGTAGCCACAAACTGCAACATGAAGTAAAAAGAAAATCCCAGTGTCAGATCATCTTTTTTTACAATCACCTGGTACACACCGAACATCAGCACAAAAACCAATAAACCGTTAATAGTTGTATTCTTTATATGAGAGTATCTGCCCGATACCCGGTAGTTATACATTTTTAGAAGAGCAGAAAAAGAAAGCCAGATCAGGTTTACAATATATACCAGGTTCACCCGTGTGTCTGGTTGCATAAGATTGTAAGAATCAAATATTTCGAACGCTGTAAAGAGCGCGCCATTTAGTAATGCAAAGTCAAGCAGTAGTAGAGAGATGCGCACGATGTAATCAAATCTTGAACTCATACAATTGGGCTTTTATTCTTTGGATAATGGGCACGCAGGGCAATATATTAGCAAAAAGCAACAACTGTGCCTGAAATTGTTTAACCTTCAATTGGTACGGTTGTGGATAGCATTCTACCGAAACAATTTTTTTAGCATGGGATATATGCGTAGTGTAGTGTGGATTACCATTTTGTTAATTGGAGGAAATGCGATAGCACAAAAAACGAAAAGACCAGAACAACCCTTCTCCGCAAAAATGGTTGTACTGCCTACTGTAGAAACATTGGAGCAATTAACAGACATAACTGCTGTAGCAGTAGTCACAGACAGTGTACGCGGTGGCCTTTTCAGATATTCAGAAGATACGCTTGTAAACCAAGGCACTACCTTTCGCGCAAAGGCACTTGGTAAAGGAAGCTGGATGCGCATATTTGATCCCATTGGAGGCATAAGAGTCAGTTGGTTTGGCGCAATTGCTAATGGCAAGGACAACGCCGCACCAGCCATACAAGCCGCCATAGATGAGGCGGTAAAGTTGAAGTCGCAAGTATTGTTCTCCGCAGGTGTTTATTTTATTCCTGCAAATGCGTCACTGCACTTACCTGCAAATTCTTTTTTGAAAGGTGTAAACATGAGCGCTACACAGATCACAACAGATTCTGTATATAGCGATGCCGCACCTGCACTTATAAAATCTTCTGGAGACAACATACACCTGGAGGATATTGGTTTTTCAGGTGGAAGGCCCATTGCGCCCGATCAACGTTCTGTGTCACAGAAAGGAAGATATTCCATATTAAACATCAGCTTTGATATAGAAAAAGCAAATGATATTGTAATCAAACGGTGTGCTTTCCAGGATGCCTTTGGCCGTGCTGTTCTGTATCGCGCATCTAACATCACTATCAGCGATTGCGAGTTTAGAAGGATCGGACGCTACAACGTTGACTTCGCAGCATTAGATGGCGCTATCAGTAATTTTGCAAGAGATAAATGCAGCAATGTAATTATTGAGAATAATCGTTTTGAAAACATTGGCACACATTGTTTCTCCTCCTATAAAGTAGAATTTTTACAAATAAAAAACAATGTGCTTAAGAACATCAGTGGCATTGGTATTGCCAACCAGGAGTGCGGGCATGTGGAGATTACTGCAAACACATTGCAAAACACGGGGGACAACGGTATAGACCTGCAGCGCTGTAGCCAGGTAGTGATCAGTCACAATTTTTTTGAAAATGCAGGGGACAAGCATGCCGGTGGTGCAGGCTCCGCTGCGGCCATTTTCTTTGGAGATGATTATGGATATGGTAAAGCTGATAACACTGTTATCAGTAATAATTTTATCAAAGGCACATTCGTTTATAGCCCACAAAAAGATATGGCGAAAGCGTATCAGAACTGCGGCATCTACCTGATAGACGCTAGTCATATCAAAGTTGTCAACAACAGCATTCAGCAGATTGGCGTGCCCGAATATACCTCTAACCATTCCCTGTCTTTGGAGGATGGTAATGGTATCATGATCATCAACACCGCAAAGGGACAGAGTAGTGATATTCTCGTAGAAGGCAATACATTAACTGAAGTCAAAACAAATGCGATCTACATCAACGGGCAATCCCGTGAAATAAAAGTGAAGAACAATTACATCAGTACGTTTGGTACAAACGGCATTTTCATGCGCGCCATTGGTACCAACCTTTACAGCCAGCTATCCGGCAATACGATTATAGATGGCAAAAATATTTTTAGGAATAAGGTCGCCGCTGATATTTACATAGACGCACAAAATGCATGGATCACCAACTTTAGTATTACTGATAACCAGATGCGTAATAACAAACGAAGCAATTATCAGACACGATACGATACCGTATTTACCACGCACGGTATATATTTTACTGCAGATGGGTTTGGAAAATTCAATAATCTTATAGTTGCCAATAATCAGTTACATGGCCACATGGTAGATGAGATCGGCTTCTCCGATGCCATATCGGAGTATAGCGTGGTAAAAGATAAATACTTTCCCCTGGTATCTTTCAATAACAACTATGCCGGTAGTACAGACGATAACCCACATGTGATCATACCCGGCTATAACCAGGCTAAAAAACCACGTATTATCTCTGAAAGTTATGACGATAAGGTGCCCGATTATGGCAACTACTCCGCCGGTTCCATTATCAGGAACATATATCCGGCAAGTGGCGTATATGGCTGGGTGGCTGTTACCTCAGGCTTTGCCGCGGCTAAAAAATGGCAGCCCCTACAGAACTATCAGGCCGGAGAAACTGTTTATGTAGATAGTGATGTCTTTCGCTGTATAAAAGCGGGATCGTCAGGGAAACTGGCGCCAAAAGCAGGCGACAAAGCCATCCCGGATAACGAAGTAGAATGGGAGTATATGGGAAAAAGAGCGCTGTTCAAGAAAATGACATTACAGGAATTAAGATAACTTTTGTAATTTATCACATATTTTAGCCACAAAATCTTAAACTTATGGAAGGAAAGAAATACAAAATCTTGTTATGTGAGGACGATCAGAACCTGGGAATGGTATTGAAGAATTACCTGGAACTAAACGATTATGACGTAATACTGGAAAGGGATGGAAGACTGGGCCTTGCTGCCTTCCAACGTGAAAAGTTCGATATATGCCTGCTCGACGTAATGATGCCAAACATGGATGGCTTTACGCTGGCTGAAGAAATCCGCGATATTGACCCCGAAGTGCCATTGTTCTTTTTGAGTGCAAAAACAATGAAAGAAGACATTATCCAGGGATACAAGCTGGGCGCGGACGATTATATCACCAAACCATTTGACAGCGAAGTATTGCTGCTGAAAATAAAAGCAATCCTGAAACGCAACGAAGAGACAGCCAAAGAAAACGAAAACATAGAGTTCGATCTTGGCAAATACCACTTCAACCCGAAACTGCGCGAACTGTCGCACGACGGTAAAACGCAAACGCTTTCTCCAAAAGAAAACGAATTGCTGAAAATGCTGGCAGAGCATAAAAATGACTTACTGCCACGCGAACGTGCGCTGAAGAAAATCTGGGGTAGTGATACATACTTCAACGGACGAAGCATGGACGTGTATATTGCCAAGCTGCGTAAGTACCTCAAAGACGACTCAAATATTGAAATAGTAAACATACATGGCAACGGTTTCAGACTTGTTGCGCCATAAGCATAGTATACTGTATGAATGTAAGCGCCTCAATCGAAGATTGAGGCGCTTTTTATTTGAGCTTATTTGATCGGCTACGGTACTACTATCATCGTCCCTTGTGTCACTCACTTCGGCTGCATCTCTCTATTCAACAAAATACACACATCAATAGTAAAACGTCTTAAAACGCTGACAGGGCATGAAGCCCTGTCAGCGTTAGTGTAGTGGTTACAGGTGCTTTATCTTCCTGGTCTCCGACCTACTGTCTACCCACATTTTTTTTCGCCCTGGTTCGTGTCCTCACGAACCAGTTACCAACCGGCGCGTGAGGACACGCGCCGGGGCTTTTGCCATTTAATTCAACAGCACTTCAGAGGAGCGACAGCATAGGTCGCATACCTACGGCATGCCGAAGCCTGTGTATTTGGGAAACTACCAATGTTTGATCCCTACGGGATTTGCGTTTCAGATAGAAAGACTTTTATAGAATCAGGTTATGATCCCGTAGGGATCGAATATCGGTAGTATATATTTTATCAAGTTCTTTTGCATGCCGTAGGTATGCAACCTATTGATAGAAGATGTGGGTGCACAGTAGGTCGGAGACTAGGATGAGTGAGTTTGGATAAAGATTACTGGCGCAGGCCTCCCGGCCTGTGCCTACTTATTACTAATGTTTGCGTATAATTGCGCATGTTGCTGCAATACTTTTTCCAGGAAAGTGTAGTAGCAATATAGCACAGGCCAGGAGGCCTGCGCTAGCGAAGTATGATGGTACATC
>JAFKHH010000025.1 GCA_017306865.1 Filimonas sp. | reverse complement strand
ACTTTCAAAAACAAGGCGTTTAACAGCACGCCATCTCCAGCTAAAAATAAGGTGGTCAATTTGCTCCGAAACAGGGTGGTCAGTTTGCTCCGAAACGAGGTGGTCACGTTATCCCGGAATCAGGTGGTCATGTTCAGCGAAATCTCCAGCCTTGCCAGACAAATGTCCTTGGGCGGCGTTGTCCTTTGCGCAGCCCATACAGCTGTCGGATGGCAATATCAACCGGCGCGATTTTATACTCGCCGGTGCATTGGCGCCGGAGCATACCGGTCGTGCCGGATTCATTTTTCGTAAAACAGGGTATTGAGGCAAACCTGCGGCCGGAGCTGTTAGCAGAAGAAAGCAGATCCGTAAAAAGATTGCGATCACTGCAAATGATAATGGGTATGCCATTATGTACATCCTGCCAGGAAAGTAAATACCGGAGGTAGTCGTAGGTTGCTTTGCGTTCCTTGCCGGTATCGGCAAAGACGGCGTAATCTGCCCGCGGCAGTTCTCCTAAGCTGCTCATGTAATAGAGGCAGGTGGATTGTACGCCGAGGCCAAGGGAAATGATAGTGAGTGATTCCATACACAGATTTTTAAAGTGTGCGGGAGGCTGGAATCGGAAGGCGGTGATTTTTACAATTGTTCCTGGATTGTCTCAAAGGTTTGTATGGTGCGGAAGATCTGGTAAGCGACCTGCGGCACGATGGCGTTGCCAAATGCTTTCAGGCTTTCGGATCGCCACCTTGGAAAGGTTTTTGAGTCCAGTCCAAAGGAAAACCCATCATGCCGGCTACAAACCGGGGATTCATTCGTACCCTGCGTCCATATTTCCGGTTGAAATAATCTGCCAGGTATATTGGTATTCTCTTGGTGTGTTTCTTTAAGGGGTTCGTACCGCCGCCCGCGTGGTCCAAAGCCATCGGCGTGGGCAACAAACCATATTCGTTTTCGGATATGGTTTGCCCCGACAGCAGCAGCCGGAAGAACAAATGATTGGACTTGGTAGCCTGCACTCTCCAGGTCAGTATAAATTTGGTCGAAGACCATTCCCCGGTTCCAGTTAGTAAGGCCAAAAACATTTTCTGCGACCACCCAGCGCGGGCAAACTTCGCGTATGATTCTAAGCATTTCCGGCCAGAGATAACGGTCATCCTGCGTGCCCTGTCGCTGCCCGGCCTGGGAGAATGGCTGGCAGGGAAATCCCCCGGAAATAATGTGGACTGTGCCGCGGTGGATGCGGGCGTCGAACGTCTTGATATTTTCATAACTGGTAGCGGAGGGCCAGTAGTGTTTCAGGACGGTTCTGCAAAAAGGATTCATTTCACAATGGAAGAGGTTCGTCCAACCCATCCAGTGCGCGGCAAGATCAAAACCACCAATGCCGCTGAATAGCGAGCCGTGGTTCATTGTGGGCGTATTAGCTGTGGGAGCGAATGAATGATTAAATGAGGATGGGGGAGAGCGATAGAAGCGGGAGGGTAGGGTATAGGTGCGGGAAACGTTGTTGGCGCTGCGGCGCCCATAGCCGAAGCAGTAATCATAGACTGGTACATAAACTCACATTATCAATTGCACAATTACCTGGTTAAGGTAGAATATCAACGCAAAAGAAGTAATTCAAAATTGCAGTGTAGATACCTGTTGTTGATGTACGTGTAGATACATTGTTGAGTAAATGCAGGTTACGCAAAAAAGGAAATTTCGTAGTGAGTATGAATGGAAAGAGGAAGTTTTTGACTGCATTAATATGGCGGTCAATCCTGCTGCTGTAAAAGAAATGCTAGTTTATTTTTTGTACATGATTTTTCAAAAAAGACTTCGTAAATTGTATATAACCCAGCTCCTTTAAAGCCAGTCAATATAAGATGCCTCTACGGCTCTTCCCTAAATAAGTTTATACCGGTTTAAGATAAAACAAGCCGGCAATTGTTATCACCAGAATTTAAATTTTTAAAAGATGAGACTTAGGCCATTTATTTTGTTTTCATCAGGCGCATTTCTTATTTGTACAGTTTTCTTTTTGCTATTCGGTTATGTAATCGCAAAGCATACTTTGCAACCTGACGGGAAACCGGCTGCTTTTAGGGAAGCCCATCTTGATGTACATAAGGATGCTTCAACTATGCAACATGGGGATACCACTTTGCTGCATTACGATTTTCATGCGTATGATCGTTGTGCGGCAAATCTTAAAAATCCACAACGAAAGAATGAAGTGGTGATCGACACTTTTTATAATTCCGGGGCAGTCGTTAAAATCAATCTTTCTGCACTGTATAGCGATTCAAATAATTCCAGGTTGTCTGCTGTTGATGTTACTTACCTGGGGGCAAGTAAAGACTGCAAGGTTTCTGTTTACATGGGCCAGGAACAAAGTCTTCGCTCGAATGTTGGCTGCGTCAACCTGGAAACAGTATCCTATCTTGATATAACTTGCGAAACGAAATCGTTGTTGGGGTCCAGGAAGGAAAAGAAAAGTTACGGTTTAATGTCAAAAGGACTGATTGATAAGTACGATTATTTTTGATGCTTATTGGAGCATATTGATTGCGTTTGTCAATAGTGAACACTAGACAACACTCTTTTCGGGAATTTGGATTAATAATCAGTTTTAGTAAGGCCATGTCCGCCGTTTGAAAACTCTTTTTTCTTCGGGAGGCCAGTTATAGAAAACTAAGTTGCGTGCAGGCAATTGATAGGTTGCACTGCCAGCCTGAAAAGGTTGTAATTGCTTACAATGTAGTTCATGAAAATGAACTGATGGTTTGTGTGCGTCAGCAAATTTCATCGTCTTTAACTTTTTGGGTCCGTAACTGACTGTTTCGCCTCTTTCCTTGTCATAAAATTCCCGGCTTTCACTAAAGTGGTCTGCAAGTCGTAGAGTGATAAATCCTTTCTTTGGGTCTCTTTCGATATCCCACAATAACATGCTTTTAAAGCCCATTTGAGAGATAATACGTTCATATTCTTTCAGACGGAATGCTCCAAAGAATCTACGATTGGTGGTTTTACTTATGGGCTGATATCGGTTAATATCATATGGTAATACCCATGCTACATATAACCCCAGCCGGTGGTAAGCAATTGTCCGGGAGATGATTTGTTCAGGAGTGAGTGAGGATGTTTGTACTTCAATGCCAATGTGTTTTCCATGCCAATTGAGGTAAATGTCTGGTCTGATTAAGCCAAACGGTTTTTCTAATGCTATGCCCGATTTGGGGATATCATATCTTTTCTTCAAATACTTATGGATCTGTTGCTTCATTTCAAGGTGAAGCATGCTTTCCCCGGCATATTCGCAAGAAGCCCCCGGAAGATGTGCGAAATGGGGAATTTTTATCAATCCTTCCCGCAGGACAACTTTCTCTTTGCAACTTGGGCAGAAGTATTGGCCGCCCAGTAGAGTGGCGAGCGTCGCATCTACGTTTTTCCCAAATGTTGAGTTTGCTATGTACATAAGATTGCTTTTATTTAATGGATTTTATGAGAAATTTTCTCACAAAAATTATTGTTGTGTAAATATTATTTATTAATTTTGTGAATATTTCTCATTTATAGGTTATTTTAAGATCAATTTCCATTAAAATTGAGATTTTTTCTCAGTTTAAAAACAAAATCCTATGTTACAAGAATTTACAGTTAGTAACTTTCTCTCCTTTAAGGAGAGAACAACGCTTAGCCTTGTAGCGGCCTCGATTAAAGAGTTTATTGATACTAATATCTTTTCTACGGTGCGCAACGACCTGCTTAAAGGTGCGGTGATTTTTGGGGCAAATGCAAGTGGTAAAAGTAATTTTATTTATGCCATGTCCACGATGCGCAGGCTTGTGCTGGAGTCTTTCGAACAATCGTCAAAAGATGAGCTGGATATCACACCTTTTCTACTGGATACAGCGACAGAAAAATCTCCCTCACTGTTTGAGATGGTATTTGTTATTGATGGTTTTCGCTACCGTTACGGTTTTGAGGTGGATGATACGCAGGTTCATTCAGAATGGCTGTATGAAGCTGCGAAGTCTACTGAAAAATTGCTATTTATCCGCCAGGCGCAGGATATTGAGGTGGGCAAATCTTTCTCCGAAGGAACGAAGCTGGAAAGCCGAACAAGAGCAAACGCCCTTTTCCTTACTGTGGTGGATCAATTTAATGGCAAGATCGCGAAAAAGATCATGGCCTGGTTCAACAATTTTATTACGATTTCTGGTTTGAGCCATGAGCGTTATAAGGCGGTAACATTTACAATGCTGGAGAATAAGGATACTGCCAATAACTTACTAAACTTTTATCAAAGACTTGATCTTGGTTTTGACGACATTTCTATTAGTAAGAAGTTATTTGATCCAAAGGAATTGCCTGCTGATATGCCGGAGAGCCTGGTAAAGCAAATGGTTACTGATCTTGAAGGTGCTTTCAGAATTGATATCAAAACAATTCACAGTAAGTATGACAATGATAAAATGGTCGATACAGTTGAATTTGATATGCGCAGCCAGGAATCATCTGGTACCAACAAACTTTTTAATATCTCGGGCCCCGTTTTCGATGTGCTCAATGATGGTGGCGTTCTGATCGTTGATGAACTTGATGCAAGTCTTCATCCGCTGCTTACGCTGGCAATTACAAGATTGTTTAATTCAAAAGACCAGAATTGCAAAAATGCCCAGTTGATCTTTGCTACTCATGATACTAACCTGCTCAACTATGGGGACTATCGCAGGGATCAAATTTATTTCGTGGAAAAGGATAACCGTGGTGTCTCTACTATGTATTCTCTTGTAGAATATAAGGAAGGAGGTAAAGCTGTTCGTAAGGACCGTTCTTTTGAAAAGGATTACATCGAAGGACGCTATGGGGCAATTCCTTTTATCGGTAACCTCACAACCCGTACAAAAGAATGGCCAGAAAAGTAAAAATTTCAAACGAAATAAAAAAACGCTTCGCACGACAGGAGCATAAACGTGCTAAGAATGTTCGGGAAAAGCGGAAGTATTACCTCATTGTGTGTGAAGGGAAGGCTACCGAGCCTAACTATTTTGAAGGCCTCAAACGGGACCTGCCCAAAGGCGTATTGACGGCATGCCAGATAGATATAGAAGGAGCTGGCATGAATACGCAATCATTGGTAGATGAAGCACTTCGTCTCAAAGAGAAATATGAAAGATTGAACAGCCGTCCAGTTGACCGTTTATGGGTTGTCTTTGACAGGGATAGTTTCTCAGCAGAAAATTTTAATGCGGCGATAACACGCTGTGCCAATAATAAACCGGCCATTGGCTGCGCCTGGAGTAATGAAGCATTTGAACTATGGTATTTATTGCATTTTCAATATTATGAAAACCATATGCAAAGAGGTGGCTTTAAGAATTTGATTGAAGGTAATGTCCGGCCTTTTGCTGGAAAACAATACGAATATTTAAAAAATGATGAGGAGATGTACGCCCTTTTAAAAACGCACGGAAACCCGGCTGCGGCAATAGCAAATGCGAAACGCCTTGCAGCTCGATTTGCAGGTAGGCATGATTATGCGAACCAAAATCCCTGTACAATGGTTCACTTGCTTATAGAAGAACTCCTCGCGTTAAAATAGGTATTTAGAAATTTAATTGCTTGAATATTGATTTGCTCCGCCCTCGCGAATTAAAGTTGTGGCATCAGGTCATAAAAGGCCGGAAATAATCCTTCTGTACATCAGGCAATTCCATGTAAAATGCATAAGTATAATGAGCGGATTATTTTTGAACTTTTACCAGACAATTCTTACTGCAAAAGCAGGAAAAATTGATGTTATTGACTACAGTAGTTACAACACAAAAGAGGCATTCAGGCAATTAAAAGAAACGTATCCAGATGTGCAGTTTTATCGTGACGGCGAAAAGATCCTGCTATGGACTATAAAGGCCACCGTAAACAAACCGCCTGGGATAGCCCAGATTGAAATGGATCTTACTACGAAGCCGAGGGTTCTTTGCCGAATCATTGAAAATGCTATCGTAGCAGCAGTATCAGCTCTTGGATACCAGGCCCACAAGAATAAGTATTCGAACTGTTGGGATTTGATAGCTACAAAAGACCTGTTAGAAAGCAGGATCGAAGGTTTGTCGCTTCACCGGGTTGTACATTTTTCCAGCAACTATTTTTTTAAGGAAGGAAAATTGATGCTCGGATTTTCACTGGCAACATCATTGAAAAATACGTTTACGTGGGGTCGTGATGAATTTGAAAGATTCGGCATTGATGTAAAGGGGTTAAAAGGACGTGAAGGAAAGATTCATGCAGATTTACATTCGTTGAAGCGGTTCTTTGATACCAGGGGCGTACAAGGTATCTACGACAACATTGTAGAAAGTGAATCCGGTCCGGTAAGATCGTTCCAAGTCATCGATAAGTTTTATAAGTGGCTGGATAATGCCAAAGGGACTTTACAGTTGCCGTTCAACCTGTCAATGGAAAAGATATTGAAAAGGTATCTTCCTTTCGAGGATAATCTTGTTAGGTCTGAAATCATAGCGAAGCCGGAGCGGTATTTCTACAGTAACAGGAAGAATACCCAGGGTTTGAAGTATTATGACCAGATGGTAAAGAGTTATCAGCCTTATTCGCTGGAGCTGTACCAAAACAGACCGATCGCTATCGGGGTAATATGCCCTAAGGAATACCAGGGTGAAACGGAAGGGTTTGTCAGAAAAATAGAAGCGAAGTTGAAAGAAGACTTTCATTTTAATCAATTGAGTTTCTTCTTAAAACCGATTGACGGTAAAGCGCTGGAAAACTATAAGGAAGTGTTGTACGATGATGCGCTCCTGAAATGCCAGCTTATTTATGTCATCGTAAACCAGGCGCACGAGAAACTTTCGCCGGATATGTCGCCCTACTACTATTGCAAAGCAAAACTTATCGGCAACGGTATCCCCACGCAGGATGTCCAGATCGAAACAATTCGGCAAAAACCAAGTCCATTTACGATGACCAACATTGCGCTTAATTCCTACGCAAAGCTGGGGGGCACTGCGTGGACGATTGAAAAGGAAGATAAACTCAAAGATGAGTTGGTGGTGGGTATTGGTTCCACCTTGTCCGCCGGAGGGCAGCATGTGCTTGGAATTGCGCAGATTTTCCATAACGATGGCCGGTATATGACTGGTAATTGTTCTCCGCTGTCAACTTTCGATAATTATGCGGCGAACCTCGAGGAACATCTTTACAAAACGTTGAAGCCTTTGGTAGAACAGATGAGCAAAGCGGGAAGTTTCCGCCTGATATTTCACCTCTTTAAATCATCAAGTGAAGAGTACGAAATTAAGGCTGTCAATGGCCTCAAACAGCGGCTCGCGGCTTATGATTTTGAATTTGCGTTGGTGCATTTGGGCTATGGTCACAACTTTCGCCTTTATAACAATGATGGACAGTATGATATTCGTACGGGTACTTATATTCAGTTGAGCCAATACACTGCCCTGCTGCATTTTGTTGCCAAAAGCGATTTGCCTTTAAAGATCGAGCTGGATAAGCGTTCAACGTTTACGAGCCTGTTCTATATAGCCAAACAGGTATATTGGTTCTCCCACCTCTCTCACAGGAGTTATATGCCTTCAAAAAGAACGGTGACGATTATGTACCCTTCTTTGATGGCCAGAATGACGGAAGAATTGAAAATGGTTAGCGGATGGGATTACGATAGACTAAAAGCAGTAAGTGAAAAGTTATGGTTTATTTAAGACAAATATTAAAGGAGAACAGAGCGAGGTTGCTGGAAAGCGGCAATATAGAGCTGGCTGCATATTTGCACCTGCATTGTGCAAAAGATCTTGCTACGCATTCTTTTGATTTGAGTCCGGAAGAGCAGGTTGCGTTGCTTGGCTATAAGGGTGAGCAGGACCCAGTGAGAGTGATGGCTGTTGTAACAAAGCCTGCGTTTAAGGGTATCAGTGCAACATCTAATATTTTTAAGTTTACAGGCCTTTATCTGGCAGCAAAGAATGAACCGCAGTTAAAGCAGCTACTCCAGGCAAAGTTCATGGAGGGCGACCTGAAACAAAAATACTTCCTGGCAAGGATGGAGCCTTCGTTGCATAACGACCTGGTTACTGCATCAACCCAAATAAATCATGACCCGGCAGCGGCACTGGTCCGATCCGTTTTGCAGAAAGTTGCGGTGCCACAGAGCGATTTGAATGCCGCTATTGTTGCTGTAGTTGCCGGTGATATAGACGTACAGTTACAGTTGCTGCTCGAAGATCTGGAACGAACGCTCCTTGAAACACACTACGTCAACAAGTCTGCCGAAGAGGTAATTCGTACAGTACTGAATAATTTCAGTAACGCGGTCCAGAAAGTCACTAAGAACAGGCGAAAGGGGCACGACAATTTTTTAATCCGTGATGAGTACGATGTGCAAGACCTTCTGTATGTCATCCTCAAGTCGCACTTTCCTTCCTTGCGTGACGAAGATGCTATTCCTAAAGTTGGGGGTAAGTCTACAAAGATTGATTTGATCCTGCGCGCAGAGGGCATACTGATAGAGGCAAAGATGATCAAGGCAGGCGATAGCAACGAAGTGAATTTTATCGAAGAGCTGAAAGTAGACTTCGAATCTTATCATGAGTGCAAGTGGTTGAAAAAACTCTTTTGTTTTGTTTACGATCCGGAAAGGAAAACGCGCGATCTGTCTAATTTCAAAGATCTGGATGGTGAGCGCGTAAAGGCTGGTCACAAATTCAATGTTGAAGTCATTGTTGCTAGTTAACCAAGGTAGTATTTGACGATAACTAAGTATTATGATTAAATATATTAAACCACGTTACTACATCCGGCATGAAATGTTGAGGGTGCTCAAGAATATTCAGGATGAAGATCATCCGGACTATGCGGTGGATATGGAATTGACTGTGTTGGAAATGTCGAAAAGAACGGGTATCGAAAAGAGTTCGGTAAATAATCAAGTTGACGCGCTGTTGGCCATAGATGAAGTATACCGCAATGGCGGCAGTAACGATATGCGATTTATGCTGTCTGCAAAGGGAAATGTTGCTCTCCAGGACAGGAAATATCCCCGTTTGGCAATGAAGGAGTTTGCCGAGGAGTTGTTTGATATTATTAAGATAGTTTCCACGGCACTGGCAATTTTCATATCGATATACACCCTGACTATCGCCATTATCCAGAATGCTAAGAACGCAGAGCGAATTTCAGCGCTGGAAACCGAGGTTCGGGAATTAAGAGCTGTTATGCAAGCGGATAAAACGGGAAAATAATTAGTACACATAAAACAAGCAATATGTACAATCAGTTTGTATCCCCAACGGGGCGTCCTTTCCTGACAACGATCAAGCAAAGAAGAGAGGCGAGTATAACCACACACATCAATAATCTGCAACTTCGTGATGTTAAAGACGATGCTGTTTTTGCGCAGACTTCTTCCAGGATTATCGGGGACGTGGTGTTTAAAAAAGTAGAGATTGGAGAGCCTAAAGTTGGCGAACATAGGTATCACGAAAGTCCGCCATCGATTCAGCAACAGATGCTCGGATTGAGCAGGTCGCACTATATTTTTCCTGTTGAGTTTCCGTTTACGGGTGACAGAGAATTGTTCGAATACAACCCTGATAGTTTTTCGTGGAGTAGTTCGGAACATGGCTTGATTTTACCAAGTTATGATAGGTTGGTGGTGTACGTGGATATCCCCGAGCTTGATCCTGAAAAAGCAAAATTGATGGCACGAAATCTACTTTCTATGACCTTCCAATTTGTGAATAGCAACAATGCGTCTATAGAACTATGGTCAAACCATATCACCGAATTTATAAAGCAAAAGTTAAAAGACAAAAGGGCCGAGTTGATTCGGGTGTTCGGTGGACCTGGGGCATCCTAATGGATGAAATGCAGATCGCACGTTTCGTTATCTAAATTGTTTCTATTAACGAAGCAAAAGTTTGCTTAATTCGGCTAATCTATTGTATAAATGAATTTTACGATTGCTGTCGAAAGGCAGCTAGGAAAAATGCAGTTTTTTGATATGATCACTGCATGATAACAGCGGGTGTTGTTTTTAGCTTTAAAGGACCTAAAGACGGGCATTACAATATTATTTCTCAGCCTCCTTCGTTTTACATTGTCGCACAATCGGGGCGTTTGTTGGTTTGCCTGCTAACCGCTAACAGTAAAAACTTGTATAAAATCCTAAAATCATGAAAAACAATATTTTAGTGGAACACCCAGGTTTAATATTGCGTGACGAAGTTGTCGCCGCGCATGGATTACATGTGACGCAGGCGGCTAAGTTATTGCACGTTTCGCGGCCTGCGTTATCGAAGGTAATAAACGGGAAAGCTAAAATTTCACTGGAAATGGCGTTCCGTATAAGCAAGGTATTTGGTGGTTCTGCCGATATTTGGGCAAAACTGCAAATGAGCTATGATTTGGAAAAGGCGAAGCAACGGACAAAGGCTACAAACCTGGAGCCGTTCAGAAAAAATTAATGGCAGTGCACTATAAAATTGCAGACGGTGCTGTTGTCTACGGAAATTGTTCTTTCGTGTGAGTGCAATCAATCTGCAAGGTAAAAGGGCCGCCCTGGATAAGGTGGCCCGGTCTATTTTGAATTAAAGTTTGTTAACCCTAAGCCTCAATATACTAATTCAACATGTAATTTTAACATCCGTGTGCCGACGGCCCATTAAACCGCGATCAGATCAGGCACCTGCATGAGTATCCCGGCGCCGGTCCTTTTCTCCCAAATATCTCTTACGCGCCGCGCCGCTTCTTCTTCCGTGATGCGGATGTACCGGTAAAAGTCGCGTACGTTTTTGTGGCCGCTGATCTTCATTATTAGCTCCACTGGTGTGCCGGCCAAAAATTCGTTGGTGCAAAATGACCTTCTACAGGTGTGCGAAGTTACCCACTCGTATTTGGGGCGTACTTCCACGATGTTCTTGTTGCCTTTCTTGTGCGTATGTTTCACCAGCTCGGTGATACCTGCCATGCGGGCCAGTTCTTTGATTGCTTCATTGAATTTCGGGCTGCTGACGTGCGGCATCTGCGCACCAAAGCGGTTGAGCAGGATTTCACGGGCCGCGTCCATGAGCGGGATCACTACCGGTTTATCCGTCTTTTCCTGTTCCTTATGGATAAAGCCGCCGCGGATATCCTCCGGCTTAATGCTGGTGAAGTCGGAGAACCGCAGGCCGGTCTGGCAGCCCAACACAAAGAGGTCGCGATACTTTTCCAGATGTGGCTTTTCCGACAGGTCCAGCCGGAAGATCCGGCCTACTTCCTCCCAGGTCAGGTAAATGGCGTCCGGTTCTTCTTCCGGGATTTTAAAATCCGACAGGTCGATGTGGGCGATCAGCTTGCGCTTCATGCGGTCGCGCAGGAAGATGCGGAGCTGCTTGATGGTCTTGCCGATGCTATTTAGTTTGAGGCCGTACACCGGTTGTTTTCGCCGCATCAGCCGGTAGTCGTACGTCAGGAAGTCCAGCAGGCCCTCATAAAAATTGTAATCGATCTTTTCAAAGCTGATCGGCTTGCCCGAAAACACCTGGTAATCGAGCAGGTGTTTTTTTACCGTGTTTAGAATTGTTACCGTTCCCCCGGACACCTTTTTCTGTTTCATCAGTAGGTACGCATCGAATTGGCCGAAAAAACTATAGTCGATGACTTCCACTGCGGGAATGGTGGCAAGTGCGGCCTGCTCTTCTAAGAAGCTGGTGAAGGAAAAGCCCGGTTGGTATTTTGCCTTTAGGAAGTCGGCGATGACCGGCACCTGGTTGTTATGCGCCCAGGTAGCCAGGTCTTCCACGGTGCGCTTCATAGTGGACAGCGCTTGGTTGAGTGCTTCCGGCTGCCCGTGCTCGGCGGGCAGTCCTTTTACGATTTTACATTGGCGTTTGTTCCAGTAGGCGGGTGGGACGGCGATGCCGGTGGGCAACAGTTTGGTGTTATTGTTCTTGCCGCAGAATTGGATGAAGATCAGGGCGGTGCCGTCCCTGCGTATTGCCCGCTTGGGAGAGACAAGTTTTAATGGCCACAACATCTTTATTCGAGTTTTTATTCGAGTAAATAGTTGTAAGCCACGACAAAGGTACGAATACCCTTTGGGGGATTACTGATTTAAAATTGTGAAAATCAATTACTTGAATGTAAACTGGTGTAAGAAGCTGTAAGTATGGCAGTACTGGGTTCAAGAACCGTCCGGTCCGCAAAAGCCTCACAGAAATGTGGGGCTTTTGTCATTTGTGCAGGTTCGATTCCCGTACGCGCTACAGGCACACCCCGGGTAGTCTACCTTTAAACCACGCTACTACAAATAAGCTGGCATTCAGAAAGTGGATTATCCTTTAATCATAAACGCAGACAGGGCTTAAAGCCCTGTCTGCGTTTATCGTCACGAGAAGCTTCCCTGCGTAACTATTTCGCTATCGTTTTATTTTGTGCAAACAGGCTTGTTTTCCAACCCACCTGGAATTGAGAGTAATTGTATTTGTTGTTGTCAGTATTGTTGAAGTAATTAAACCGCATATAGATCCTGCTGTCGGGGTCTGTGAATGGATAATAGCTGATCATTGCCTGAAAGGAGATAATATGATTTGTTTCCCTGTTAGCAAAAGGCGCGTCTCCCGTAAGTGATTGAAAATACATTTTGCCATACATATTAAATTCCCAATTCTTCGTCCAGGTGATAGCATAGGCAACCTCCGGGTAGTAATTAATAAAAGAGATGTCTTTGTTATAAAGGCTATCAGCAGCAGAGAGATTTATATCTACGCCACCATTGATATACACTAGTTGGTTATTACCTATAGCAAAACGAACGAGGTTAACCTTCAAGCCAGCCTGCAGATAACTGATCTGGTTCAGGTACGTACGGTTTACTGTATCAGCCGCGCCATTTTTACCAAATTTTATTTTACTGCTATCCAGTTGCCCAAACTTACTGTCAAACTTAGACCAGCGGAAATACGGCTGGAAGAAATTATTGAAAACAATGTCTGTATTCTTGAGAGAGTAAGTATTACTGATGAAATTGCCAGTGGCCTCTGTTTGCAAAATACCGTTTGCCTTATGTCCTAAAAGACCAAAGAGATCAGTGTAAGCGCTCACATCCAGCAGGTGGTTAATGTCTGTGGCCAGTTTTATCGTATCCGTTTTTGCGTCTGGCGATAGTGCAATGTCGTCCTGGTCTGCCGGGTAATAAAAGCGATTGTTAAGTGGGTTGTAGTCTATTACATCACCCACCTGTATAGTTTGTTTGCTTCGGTTGTCCTTTATCTTCAGTGTTAAGTTTTTCAGCTTTGCAAAATTATACAGGTTTATTGGCGCATTCATATTGGTAAAGCGCCTGTTGTCTGCCATTACCACCTCAAGGCCTCTTTTGGCAATAGAGCCGTTTGCAATACGGATCGTTACTGATTTAATGCGTGCAGATGGCTTAGCCCTGCCTGTGTCGGTTATCCGGCAAGTGTCTGCCACCAGTGAGAACACGCCCACTGGCCGGATGTCTGCCTGTGCGCCAAACACCTTATTGAATCGCAGGTTCAGTTCGTCCACCTTTGTTTCCAGCGTACTCTTTGTCGGCGGGGGAATAAGTACCGCAAATAGTTTTGTTTTAGCACTTGCCAGGTCAGCTTTTATGGTAGAGTCTGTTGGCGTAGCCTTATAAGTAGTGTCAACCACGCGCATAACAAGGTCAAACTGCTTGCCGAATTCATCGGCAGAAATGTTGTTCAGCAATATTTTACTATCTGTCTTGTTTGTATTATCGCTGCTTTTAGCAGTTGATTGGGCAATGCTGAATTGCACATGCGCGCTATCTACCTTCGTTGTGCGAAACTCGTATAAGTTACTGCCCAAAGAAAAATTTGTTGCAGTCTGCGCATACGTTTTTGAGAGCAAGAGTGAAAAAACGCAACTAAGCGTAATTGCTATGGCTTGGTATATTCTTTTCATATATTTTGTTTGTTGTTTATTTAGCTGGGGTTGGATTTATGTTGGGGGTGGAATAATTGCTACTGCGCAGGAAGAAATTAGCCTGTTGTAATAGCGGACTACAAAGCGGTGTCCGTACCAGGTAATTGCGCAGCCACACTGCATTCATGCGGTCCTCTATAGAGCCCCTGTTTTCCCTGGACAGTACATCATAGATCATCCGTGTGAAGTACATTTTTTCCAACCTTGGCGAAGTAGAAGTAAACTTCAGCATTATGCGATTGTTGTCATCTCCCTTCTTTATTGCCATACGGTCAAAAAATATCTGGCATACAGGAGTTGTATCGCCGTCCATTGCTTTTACCATGTCAACATAACCGTACATGGTAAAATCACCTTCGAATGGACCACCCGGAAAACTGATCTCTATTTGGTAACGATCATCTTTAGGAGACAGCGTAAAAGTTCCTTTATTGCTGATCATTTTTTGAAAGAAAGCATCTGTCGGATTTGTAGCATTTGCAGTCATACCCAGGTATTGCATCAGGCTAGGGGCAGGGTATGCATATGTATTTTCTACAGTTCCCCTCATGCATTTTTGTTCCGCGTCTATAAATACTACATTCAACCGGAGATAGCGGGAGCAGTTTTCACTCAGGCATTTGAAACCGGCTGTATCAGGCTTGCCGCTATAGAGGCGTATTCTATTATTTGCATTAATGTATTTATCTGTAAAACTAACCCTGGTAGCTTTCCGGTCATCCGTGCTATCCAGTATGTAACAGGATGTTTCAATGGATTCAAACCGGTTTGCGAAAATTGATTTATCCAGTGCGGTACGTATTATCTGCATATACTTCCGTATGTTATCCGTACTGTCCTGTGCTTTTACCGGGTGCGTTATTGCAGTTGCCACTACACAGCATATGGAGAAAATGTATTTATTAATGAGGTTCATAACGTTTGTTTTAATTAGTACATGGCAAAATTTGATTCAGCTTCAGCCATGATAATAGTGGATTGTTTCCGGTAGTTGCCCGGCACATTGTTCCGGTTAAGGAAATGATGAAAATGCAAGTCATTAGCCGGATCGTATGTTATGAGATTGTGGATCAGGTTCTGGGAAAACATCGTCCACGGTTTAGTAATGCCAACCATTAAGTGTGTAGTAGGTGCCTGGCTATAACTCTGGCCACTTCCCGGTCGAGGTGTATAGGACAGCGCGCCAATAAACCAGGAAGCATTAAAATATTCCTGTCCGGGGTCCTGGTTGGCATAATTCTGACGCACCTCACTGCCATTGCGATGCGTATAACTAATAATGTCGGGGTTCAGAAAAGCATTAGCCCTGTTGATACCCGTATAGACTTCTGAATAAAGATGTGCAGTCAGCTCATCGGAAAAACGGTAACGGACAAAACCACCACCTGTAAAGTAGCGGTCCCAGTTATCACCCAGTTGCGCCCATGTTGTTATTTTAGGCAGATAGTCGTCATACATCGTGAAATTAAAATCTTTAATGTTCAGTGCAACTACTGCGCACTGTTGTGTACGGTTACGGGTCGTGTACACATTTTTGTAAGTACCGCGTGGGCTGATCACAAAAGATGAGCCCAGCGTAAGTGAATATTTATACCGGTTGTAAACAGCATTTGGCGTTCCTAGGTAAAAAGGTTCCAACGGCTGGTACACATACATGTCACCCGCCAGCCGCGCAGTTATCATAGGTGTAAAAACAAAATTAACCTGGAGTTTTGACCTCGAATCATTCGGGTACTTATCGTTCATATAATTGCCCAGGAAATGCTTGCCTATGCGAAACATAATTCCGCTGTTAAGGGAGTATTGCAACGACGGGTTTTCCTGCCAGATGCCATAGCCAAGGCCAAAGGATAACGCCCCTTTGCTGGTTAAAATAAATGTTGTTTTAAAAAGCCCTTTAGCAGATGTAGGCGCAATCATATTGTCAATATTATTGCCGCCCGTATGGATCTTCTGAGCGTATCCTGTAAACAGGCTGACGCAGCAGATAGCAGTCAGAAAGGGTTTGTATATCATCATATAGAGTTAATTGACGGGGTATAAATCCTAAAGTCTCAACATCTGCTTTATCTCTTTAACACCAGTATATAAAAGCGTCTTGTAATATGATGATGGGAACACATTTGCAGAAGCGTCGGGTTGCACACTTTCCCATTATATGTTATCAAATGTTTTGGTATCGGGAAAGTCAATGTTACTGATTTTTCAGCACACATCCAATGGGATAAATCCCATAAAAAAAAGAGAAAAATTTGTCGTCTTTTTTATACAAAATGCCGAAATCTAAATACCTGGCAGAGGTTATGTGTTGTCGAACTTAGCAGCAGAACCTTTGCTCATCTTTGTTGCGTCGCACACTTGTACTTTTTGTTCTTTGTTGTACATGCGCCTATAATCTTAACGAAAAGATGATCTCTAAAGAAGGACTGGAAAATTAACTTTTTATAACAGACAGCGTTTTATCTCTTTCGTATCTCTTAGTTGCAAAACCCGGATATTCATGTGCAAACAATTATTTTTTATTGTCCTATTCAGTAGTATTATTTCAGGTGTGTATGCTCAAAAAGGAAACAATGCATTAAGTGTAAATGGCGAAGTAGCCGTTCCTTTTTTACAAGACAACAATGGTTTCGGCTTTTCTCTAAAAGGCGCATACGGCATTGGCAAGTCCGCGCAGTTAACCTTGTCCGCAGGCTTTTCCACCTTCAAGCCGCGAACGTCTGGTAAATCAGAAGACGCTACTACGCGTATTATTCCCATCCTGTTTGGATACAAGCAAAATATTCAGCATTTCTTCATAGAGCCAAAAGTAGGCATAGGAGAGCTGGGTGGTAAAGTGTCTGTAGGCGGTGATTATGCAAAACCATCTGTTGCAGCGTTCTTCGGTGGCATTACAGCAGGCTATTCGTTAAAGCAGGTTAGCTTCGGCGTAAACTTTTTAACAGCAAACGGTATTGAAAATAGTTCTGCCGGTCTCTGGTACAATAAAAGCTTTCATTACACCAGCATCTTTGTGAGTTACGACCTGTTTACAAAGTCAAAACGCTAAAATCGATAGAGTGGGCCACTTTCAACAGGACTATTTCTTTAAAAAAAGTGGCCCACTCTGTTGATTACTGTAAAACAGCGTTTATTTTTTCGCTAAATAAAAACCAACATTATTAATAGCTGCATAGCCATCTGATTGCAGGATGGTGATACGTACTTTCCATACAGTAGCAGTTGGAAAACGATGTGTTATTTTATCTCCAACAGTCGTTCCTTCAGCCAATACCTTCCAGTCGCTATTTACCTGACCTTCGATCTTATATGCACGTATATGCTGTATGCCTGCCGGCTCACTTAGTGTAATGGCATTTATGTCTTGCGGGTTTTCTGTATCTATGATCAGGTTAGCCTGCGCTGCATTATCAGTCGTAGCCCAGTAAGTTGCATGGTCTGTATCTACTGCGTTCTCCCCGGAAAACTCACGCGAAGTGCCACGCGTATTGCTGGCATTCACCGGGTGATGCCACGCAAGATTCTCCCCAAGTGTACCGTCCTTTTCGCGTACAAGTGGAGGGAGTGGTGCTATATTCTTATTCTTAAACTGTGAGAGATCGTTTGCGTTGTAACCAATATTTTCAATAGCCTGCTTTCCTGACCTTGCTGCTAACTGAGCCAGGTAAAGACTTTGCGGAAGCACAGGCGATCCATGTGAGTCAAATGCACCATCTGGTAATATAGGTGCGCTGTCAAATAATTTTGCTGTTTGTTGTCTTCCACCAATACAGCCGATAGCCCAGTTAAGTGTACCCGGCGGGTTTTGGATAATGTAATTCTGTGCAATACAATTCCAGGCAACAGCCCAGCCCATTGTCCAGCCATGTCCTGAACCCGCCACACCACGGTTCATGAAGTCGATGTTTCCGTCTGGTATAGTACAATTATCTACCAGTAAACCTGTAGACCATCTTTCGTGTGGTTGTATGCGGCTGCCATGTCCACGGAAAGTAGAGTTCAGCAAAACATTAGGGCCAGATTTTAGACTTGACGTCCATACAAAATACGTATTGTCACCCATGCTGCTGCAACGGTCTATCAAATTAAGGCTGCCATCCAGGCTAAAGTCCGCAGGCTTAGATGCGCCAAGGTTAGGATACGTGTGCGTTACATGCACATCCTGTACTGTATTGTGATTACCTGCAAATACAATCGTATTCATTGTTTCTTCACAATACACATCTTTGACCCAGCAATTATTACCAGCTATTCTTACTGCCGCATAAGGCGCTTCAGTATATGAGACAGCCAATGGCGCACATTGTATATGTAATTGCTCAATGCCAATACGCTCAGCTTTAGTAGAAGGCAGCGCTAACGTCACAGTAGCAATACCTCCGTACAATGGATCAAAGTTATCTGCATACGGCGCATCGATGGTAATGGTATTGTGACTGATATTAGTGATCGTCCGCTCCATTGATAAATTTGCATTGTTCGCAATCCATCTTTGTTGCTTACCATCCCGCTTCATGCTATCCATTTGCATAAAGTGTATCCAACTGGTTGTAGCCGGTTTGGTAACGATTACCCGGTCACCTGTTTTAAAACCCGCGGATGATGCGACTGTAAAAGTATGTGCGCCTGCAGCTACATATTTGTCCGTAATATCGGTAGAAAGCGGTTTTACATTAGCAGTGTTGCTTTGCTTCTCTGTATTTTCTATTATAATAGCTGTATGTTTATTGCCCGTCATAAATAGGGTAGAACCATCTTTACCACTACCACTGCCGCGTAATACAATGCCGCTGGCGCTTATGTGAATGCCGGAAGAACAGGTGAATTTTCCTTTACCCAACACCACTGCACCACGAAAGCCATTTACAAGAGGCAATTGTGCTACCTCGTCTATTGCATCCTGTATCATTTTGGTGTCGTCGTTCCCTGAGGGTTGCAGTGTACGTTTTGCAGGTACTTGCGGCAAGGAAATGCCGCCGCCCATGTAACCTGCATATGAAAAGTCCATTATTTTATCTCCGGACGCTGTGTTTTTATACTGGAGCTTACCATTAGGTAACAACGAAACCCATTCACTTTGGTTAGCTATTTTTTTTGCTGATTGCGCAAATGTGTTGATGCTGACAAAGGGGAGTGCGAATAAGATAATACTTTTATAATTCATAGCTGGCTGCAATAGAAGGCTAATCTAAAGGCTTTTAAAAAGAACACATGTATTCTTTCGGTAAAAGAAGTACAAATGCATATTGGTTTGCATCATTTGCCAGCCTTACTTATAAAATATACAATGCTGCCCGCCTTGTCTTCTTATTCAGAAGGAAGAATATATTTTGCCAATATATCAAATGCCTGTTTTGCTACACGTTTTCCATAATTACCTTGTGTAAATACAACAACCATATTCAACGGTTTAATGATCATAATATATTGCCCGCCATTGCCGGAAGCAAACAGTAGTGGATATGAACCAGATGCTGTTTTTATTTCCTCCCTGTACCAGTAATAACCATAGTATGCAGGCTGTGGTATAGCTGCTGCTGACCTGCTCATTTGTACAAATGATGATCCCGGTATTGGTATGTTACAGCGCGTGGAATTTTCCAGCCATTTTTCTGAAACAATGCGCGTATTGCCCTTTTTCCCGTTGTTAAGAACAAGCTGCCCGATTTGCAGCATGTCTACCGGGCGAATGTAAAATGATCCTCCTGTCATGCCGTGTCCGCTTGGGTCAGTGGTCCACCGGTATTTTGTAATGCCGAGCGGCGCAAAAAAATAGGTATCTGCAAATTGTATCACCGGCATGTTCGCGGCTTTTTCAATAATGCCGCCAACGATCACAGGATTACATGAAGTGTAAGCCCAGGTTGTACCCGGTTTATTCTTCATAGGAATACTTAACGAAAAATTTACCCAATCACTTGTCTTTTCCATTTCTGCTTCACAATCTTTGCTATCATCCCATTCATTGCAATCAAAACCCGAACGCATTTCCAGCAGGTTTTCAATAGTGATTTGTTTTTTCAGCGTATCGGCAGCGAAAATGTTTTCGGCAGGAAAGAAAGTAGATATGGGTTGCTTCACATTTTTGATCAGTTGTTTGTCCAGGGCAATGCCGGTTAAAAGGCTGGTGATGGATTTAAAAGAAGAACGGCTATCGTGAAGGCTGTCCCGGTTGTAACCATTAAAATATGCTTCGTAAATAATTGTATCATTCTGCGAGATCAGGATGCTGTGTATGTTTTCATAATTACCTGCGCGCAATGCCTCATTCATTTTCGCAAATTGTGGCTGGGCAGTAGTATAAAATGAAATAAACAATAAGAATAACGTAGCAAAATTTTTCATATAAAAAATTATCTGATCCTATACGCAAAAAACGGCTGTTTTGTTACAGTAAAATGCAGGATACAAACAATCTTAATAGTGAATGTGGATATGTTGTGATAATGTAACGTGTGGTGTGGAGTCGCTCAATGTAAACTAACATCTAAATTGTCCTCGTTTACAACTCATACGCCTAATCGTTAAAAAACAATTTTTGTTATGAATCTTGTTGAAATGGAATATAACCCCAACCACACGACCCAGGTACACGAAGAATGGCCGGCTATTGGCTATGCAGCGCCAATTTATTATTCCTGGCTGTCAGATGATGAAAAGGATGACCTTGCTGCATTAAGCGAAGATTTTTGCATTATTGAGCATGAGGGACAAACAAACCGCTTTGTACGTGCCGTACTTACACAACGTGTAAAAGGCAGCAATGCAAGAATTGATTATGGTGTGTGGGTATCACTGGGTGAAAAAAGTTTTAATGATTACATCGCAAACTTTGAAACGGAAGATTATGAAACAGGTTATTTAGGTTACCTGAGTAATAATATTTCTCCGTATGAAAAGACGATCAATATAAAGGTGAAAGTGTATGTAAGCAACAGGAGAGGCCGCCCTGTACTGGTGCCGCAGGAAAGCCAGATGGATATGCCGTTTGTGAGAGATTTTTATGAAGGCATTGCTATGGAAGAGGCGGAGCAGCGAATCAAAAAAGTAACACGCAAATAAGTAAAAAGAGGAGAACCAACCGGTTCTCCTCTTTTTTTGCATAAATCCCACTTATTATAACGCTTCTATCAGCGTAATTGTAATTCCCCTGAAACAATCGTCCGCACAACTATTTGGCACATAGCCACAATTTGAGATCATGCCATTGTTCTTCGTTTCAAAGTAAGTAGTAGCGTCATCTCTTTTTTGCAGCCAGTCAATTTTAGCTTTTTCATAAATATCATCCAGCGTCCATATAGGAAGTGCGCCGCTTTGCGGGTGTGTATCCAGGTGGCTCTCATCCTCCGTCCATTCCTGCTGGCTGGAAGATGGAAAGTTTGTTGGCGCAGTATGTTTATAATACCGTTGCGTAACCTTGCCATTTGTAACAGTAATGACCGTTTGCCAGCTTGTTCCTATCCATGAACCACTAACCACTTTGTAGCGGTAAGAATTGTGTGAATTGCTTTTAAATGCCTGCCATACGTGATAACTTTTATCGTAATCACTTTGATAATTGAACTTTTCCTTAGAACAGGATGAGAAGAAGGTGCTGGCAAGCAGGATAAATGTGAGGGCTAATGTAGCTTTCATAACCTGAACAATTTGGTTTTTAAGTTGTAGTATTATGGCGATTTGCACGGTTGATGGTTATTTAGGAGAAAGCGTTGCATGAGAGGATGTAATTTGTTGGGAATCGATTGCCGATTCACGATTCACGAATACCTTTTCCGTGTCGGCAATTTGAATTTTACAATTTTCTATTTGAATTTTATAATTGGCCCTGGCGTGGCAGAAACTAATTTTACAACACAAAGAAGATAAACTATGATAGCAGCAAAAGGTTATGCAGCACAAAAGGCTGGCGCTACGCTTGAGGCGTGGGATTTTGAGCGTAGGGAAGTGGGGCCTCATGATGTGCAGTTTGATGTTTTATACTGTGGCGTATGCCACTCTGACCTGCACCAGGTCAGGAACGATTGGTTCGAAGGTATTTTTCCGATGATTCCCGGTCACGAAATAGTAGGCCGCGTAGTAAAAGTAGGCGCGCATGTTACCAAATTTAAAGTAGGCGATCTTGCGGCAACTGGCTGTATGGTTGATTCCTGTCATACTTGCGACAACTGCAAAGACGGTTTGGAGCAATACTGTGACAATGGCGCTGTATTTACATACAACAGCAAGAACCAATACACAGACGGGGCGCCTACGTATGGTGGCTACTCTAACACAATAGTGGTAAAAGAAGAATTTGTATTGCACGTGTCGGACAAGTTACCGCTTGCAGCAACTGCGCCATTACTTTGCGCCGGTATTACTACTTATTCCCCGCTGAAGCACTGGAAAATAGGTAAGGGCCATAAGTTAGCGGTATTAGGCCTGGGTGGCTTAGGTCACATGGCTGTAAAATTTGGCGTAGCATTAGGCGCAGATGTAACCGTATTGAGCACTTCGCCTAAGAAAGAGGCTGACGCTAAAAAACTAGGCGCACATCATTTTGTTGTAACAACAGATGCGGAGCAGGTGGCCAAAGCAAAAGGTTCATTTGATTTCATCTTAGATACAGTAAGTGCGGAACATGATTTTCCGTTGTACCTTTCTTTGCTTAGGACAAACGGTGTACATATCTGTGTAGGTGTGCCTTCTACTCCAAGCATTATTCCTCCATTTGCAATTATTGCAGGCCGTAAAAGCCTTGCGGGTTCAAGCATTGGCGGCATCAAAGAAACACAGGAGATGCTGGATTTTTGTGCAGAGCATAATATTGTGTCAGATATAGAACTGATAGATATTAAAGATATTGAAACAGCTTACGAGCGTATGGAAAAAGGCGATGTAAGATATCGCTTTGTGATAGATATGGCAACGTTGAAATAATAACCCGACTTAAATAAACATTCCATGTCGGCCAGATATGGAATGTCTTTACTAAAAAAAGCGGCATACACAATTGTGTATGCCGCTTTTGCTTTATGTCTTAATAGATGCACAGCAGTGATGATAAAGCCATTCACAATTGCACATCGCGATGCATATCTGTAAAATAAAAGTTCCCTGCCCAAAAGCAAGGAACCCACTTGTTTACGGTTGAATGTATAATAAAAGTGTGACGTTAGTTACTTAGCCAGGATACTTGCGGGAATCTTACCTTTTGCAGAAGGGAAAGAGATACCCAGTACATGCGCCACCAACGGTGCAATATCGCGCAGGTTCATTTCATTGATTACAGTGCCGTTATTCTTTACACCTGCACCATAAGCGATAAAGCCGGTCTGGATTTCCTTAGAGTTAGGGAAATAGCCGTGTGTGCCGCCTTTGCCTGCTTCTATTGCTTCACCTGTAGCTGTATTGCTGAATGCTGCGCCGTTCTTGCCTGACAAAACAAACGCAACTTCAGGGTTACCCCCAATTGCATCCAGCTGCTTCCTGTCTATGATCTCAAAATATTTTGTTACGGAATCGGGCAACGCTTTCAGCAAATCATTTACCTGTTTAGTCGTAGCGGCGTCATTCCTGTCTTTGATATACAAAAAGTCAGCACCACCGGAAGAGAAGAAACGAGCCTTCCAGTCTCCTTTTTTAATATTGTTTTGCAAGCCAGCTTTTGCCAGCCAAACATTCGGTTTTACTGTTGTTGTTACGTTTTTAAAACCGTGGTCACCTGTTACGATCAGCAATGTATTATCCGCAATGCCATTTTTTACCAATGCCTCTTGTATAATGCCCACTGCACTGTCTGCGCTGGCTATACATTCCTCCACCATAGGACCGGAGCGGCCTTGCGTATGCTCTGCATGGTCAACAGACAACAAATGAATTGTCATCAAGGTCGGTTTGTCTTTAGCAATAATGTATGCTGCAATACGTGCTACATTCGGATCGCGTCCCCAATCGATCGCGGCAGTATCGTTAAACACGTTTTTCTTTACTTCATCAATAAATCCGGCTGGTTTGCTGAATGTGTTACGTACATCCTCTCCCATATTGCCGATGTCGGGAATGTTGTAATCAACAGGAGCATCGGCCGATACAGGCCAGATCAGTGATGCAACCTTCTTGCCCTGCTGGTGTAATGTACTCCATAATGTGGGCACATGTATAGATGTATCGTTCCAATAAATTTCATTGCTCTTGTTACCTGTAGCATCATAGCGGCCATTATAGTAAACACCATGCTCCGCAGGTTGTACACCTGTTACAATGGTTGTGTGCGAAGGGTAGGTGACAGATGGTAGCACACTATTTACACCCATTGCATATACACCTTGTTTCATCAGGCGTTTAAGATTAGGTGTCTGCCATGATGATTGCAGATAAAAGTCTGGCCTGAAGCCATCAATTGTTACAATTATTACGTGTTGTACTTGTTGGGCAAAAGAATTGCTTAGTAAGAACGTTCCGGTTAAAGCTGCGAATAGTTTTTTGCGTATCATGTGGTCATCTGTTTAGGAAAATTGGGAGAGCGGCCAAAATTAGGTGCTTGTGCTGTTTTGTACAGATTATGAAATTGTGAAGAGGTGAATGGTGAATTGTGAGTTGTCAGGTGTGAGTGGTGAATGCCTGGCGGAGGACCGGCCTTTCGCTGTAGTTCGATTTGTCGAAAGGTTTCTTTGTAAATATCTCTGTGTTCTCCGCGTATCCTCTGCGTCCTTTGCGATACAATAACGCAGAGAACACAAAGATGCCTCTTGATTAATGTCCTAATGATTACTTCCTAAAACTAATTCTTTATACAAAAAATCTATTGCAAACTGTGCCGCTTCCAATCTTCTCTGTCTTGCAGGCTCGCTGGAAAATAACGGGTTGAAATGTTTGTCCAGTTCATGCGCATAATCGTCATATATCTTTACGGCATTGGGTATATGTAGTTCATCCGCCTTTTGATGGATCGGTATGCTGCCAAAAAACGATTCTCCTTTTTGGTTAGCCGGTACAGTTTTGTCGTTACGCCCATGTACGCTCACAATAGGAACGGTAGCGCTGTTAAGCCATTCAATATTAAATAAAGCACCCCAGAAGTTAATGACAGCAGCTATTTTGCCAGTAGTAACAGCAGGCGTATCTATCATAGTATCTTTAGCCAATAATGCCAACTGGGAAGGCGTACTATAAGCGGTTTGTAATGCCACGATAGCTCCGGCTGAATTGCCACCGAGAATGATGCGGTTTGGGTCTATGCCATACTCCTTCGCATGAGCTTTGAAGTACACAATGGCTTCCCGTGCATCTGCAACTGCGTCTGCAGCGCCGCTTACCAGGTCTTTAAAATTAAACAGTGTATTCTTTTTGCTTAAGCGATAATTAAGTGCGGCGGCCACGTAGCCACGTTGTGCAAAATAGTTGCACCAGGCCTCCACTTCATTTGTATTCTTAGAACCAAATTTAAATCCACCGCCGTGCATCCAAATGATCAATGGCCTGTTGGTTACCTGCATGCTGTCTGAGGCAGGCTGATAGAGGTTGAAGCGGTAATATTTTTCTTTTGAGCCTGCCGGTATATTGTCAGCATAGCTAATGTCCTTTGATACCTGCACCTGCGTAGAGACCACATCTTTATATCTCGTTGGTATATGCTCTTGTGAATAGGATGTATTGGTAATGCTTGCCATGCAGATTAACGATAACAGGTATTTGAACATGTGAGCCAATTGTACTGTAATATACGTAAGAATGCCTACGATGGATGCCGGGCTATAAGAGGGGTAAGAAAGAGCTTCTTTGAATATCTTTAAAATTTCGGTTTCTTTGTCTCTCGTCACAATAAGGGCTGTAGCAGGCTTCACTATAGAATAACAATGATACAGGATATAGCATTTCAATCAAGAGAAACGATCAGGCAAACGCAGGAACAAAAGCTGCAACAGCTATTGGCTTACCTGCAGCAGCATTCTCCTTTTTATAAGCGTTTGTTTAGTGATAATAATATTGATGTAACGTCAATACGTACACTAGAAGAATTAACGGCTATTCCTGTTACGACGAAAGATGATTTGCAAAAATACAATGACGATTTTCTTTGTGTAGAAAGGTCAAAAGTGATAGAATATACTTCCACCTCGGGCACTCTGGGAAGCCCTGTTACGATTGCCTTGACAGATAATGATCTAAACAGGCTTGCTCAAAATGAATACAATTCGTTTGTAACGGCAGGAGGTATGCCTACAGATATTTACCAGCTAATGTTAACGCTGGACAGGCAGTTTATGGCAGGTATTGCATACTACTCCGGTATCCGTAAAATGGGCGCGGGCATTATTCGTATGGGGCCGGGCGTACCGTCGTTGCAATGGGAAACGATCTTGCGATTGAAACCAACCGCGATAGTAGCGGTACCATCGTTTATACTAAAGCTGATCGATTATGTAAAAAGCAAGGGCTTTGATATAAATGCCTCATCTGTGAAAAAGGCGATCTGTATTGGTGAAAATATCCGTAACCAGGATTGTTCGCTGAATGTACTTGGGCAAAAGATCACAGCGGCGTGGGATATCCGGTTGTATTCAACATATGCTTCTACCGAGATGCAAACAGCCTTTACCGAATGTAGTGAAGGGCGTGGCGGGCACCACCAGCCTGAGTTGATCATTGTAGAGCTATTAGACGAGAACAATCAACCTGTACCAGCCAACACACCGGGCGAGGTGACCATTACTACGCTGGGAATAGAGGGTATGCCACTGTTACGTTACAAAACAGGAGACATTTGCCTGTACTTTGATGAGCCTTGTGGTTGTGGCAGGCATACGATGCGCCTGTCGCCGATACTGGGGCGTAAAAAGCAAATGATCAAGTTTAAGGGCACCACATTATATCCTTCGGCATTATTCGACCTGCTGAACGGCATGAATGAGATAGTAGATTATGTAGTGGAGGTGTCTACTAACGAAGTGGGGCTGGATGAGATATTGCTACATCTTGTGCCAGCAGCCAAAACTGAGGAGAATGACCATAAAATAAGGGCTTACCTGCAAGCCAAACTACGTGTAACGCCTTTTGTCCGTTATGCGGCGCCAGAAGAACTTATTAAAATGCAGGTGTCTGAAACAAGCCGGAAGGTGACAAAATTCATTGATAAACGCGGGGCGTGAGTTGCCACAAAGACACCAAGGCGTAAAGTGACACCAAGATTTATCCGCTACTGGCGCAGGCCTCCCGGCCTATGTCTACTTATTACTAGTGTTTCCTCATCTTGGTCTCCGACCGGGATGTTCCGGGTTTTCGTCTCTGACGAATATATGTTGACGGGAGTCGACAGGTGACCTATTCCTTCGCCCTGGTTCGTGTCCTCACGAACCAGTTACCAACCGATGCGTGAAGACACGCGCCGGGGCTTTTGGAGACCAGGAATAGATGAATGACGAACAGAACCCTGACGAGTGCGACGCAACGGCAGCTAAATAGCGAACCATTAGCCGGGCCCCGAAATAATGGCTACTATTACATCGTACCCGCCTGTTTAGTCGGACAGGCATCTAACATCGTACATAGAGAATACTCCTTTTTTCCCTACTTTTGCCCTTTTCAGTTAAAGCTCAAGGACTTAAAATTTTACCCATGACAGCCATTGGAAAAGGCACGCTCTCTTTGGAGGATTTCTCAGGTATTGTATTTAACAACGACAAGGTGACCCTTGAGAAAGGTGATTTAGAAAGGGTAGACAATAGTTTCCGCTTTCTCAAAAGTTTTTCCGCTAACAAAATCATATACGGCATTAATACAGGTTTTGGTCCGATGGCTCAATACAAAGTGAGCGATGAGAACCTGCTGCAATTGCAATACAACCTGATCCGCAGCCACAGCTCCGGTAGTGGCAATTTATTGCCTGCACATCTAGTGAAGGGGTTAATGGTGGCACGCCTGAATAGCATTATGCGAGGTTACTCCGGCGTACATACGGAAGTGGCGGAACTGTTACGTGACCTGATCAATAGCAACATTACGCCTTGCATTTATGAACATGGTGGTGTGGGGGCAAGCGGTGACCTGGTACAATTGGCACATTTGGGGCTGGTTTTGATAGGAGAAGGAGAGGTGGTGTTTGAAGAAAAGCTGTATCCGACAATAGAGATCTTCAACCGTTTCAATATAAAACCGCTTACGATCTATGGAAGAGAGGGGTTGGCTATACTGAACGGTACATCTGCTATGACGGGCATGGGTATGGTGAATATATCCCAGGCGCGCAAGCTGCTGGAGTGGAGCGTGGTTCTTTCATCTATGATGAATGAAGTGGTAGAAGCATACAACGATCATTACTCGCATGAGCTGAACATTGTAAAACATCACGTAGGGCAGAACCGCATTGGTGAAATGATGCGTGAGGTGCTGAGTGGCAGCAAGATGATCCGCGACAGGTCTGAGCATTTGTATCACCCGGATAATATTCAGCAGGAAGTGTTTGAGGACAAGGTGCAGGAATATTACTCATTGCGTTGTGTAACACAAGTGTTAGGGCCGGTGTATGATACAATAGTACAGGCAGAAAGAGTAGTGACGGATGAATTGAACTCTGTAAATGATAACCCGGTAATAGATACGGCGAATCAAAATATATTTCACGGTGGAAACTTTCACGGCGACTATGTTTCCCTGGAAATGGATAAACTGAAAATTGCCATCACAAAGCTGTGTATGTTGTCTGAAAGGCAACTGAACTATTTGCTGAATGAGAAGCTGAACCAGAAGTTCCCGCCATTTGTGAATCTGGGCGTATTGGGTTTCAACTTTGGTATGCAGGGTATGCAGTTTACCGCAACGTCTACTACAGCAGAGAACCAGACATTGTCTTACCCGATGTATGTGCATAGTATTCCGAACAACAACGATAACCAGGATATTGTAAGCATGGGCAGTAATGCCGCGCTGATAGCGAAGAAGGTAATGGATAATACGTTTACGGTGATCAGCATACAGGCCATGTCTATACTACAAGCGATTGAGCATCTTGCCTGCCAGGAAAAACTATCTCCGCTTACACGTAAGGTGTACACACAACTGCGTGAGATCTTTCCTTCGTTTGTGGAAGACCTGCCTAAGTATAAGGATTTGCAACGTGTAAAATCATTCTTACAATCTTCTGCGGAAATCATATCATTCAACAAGAAAGCATAACGTATGAAGTGTGCATTGGTTACCGGCGGATCAAGAGGGATAGGCAAAGCTGTTTGTATAAAAATGGCTGCGATGGGGTACTATGTGCTGGTAAATTACAAATCAAATGTAACAGAGGCGGAAAATACGCTGGCAGCGATAAAGGCACAAGGTGGTGATGGCGCATTACTACAGTTTGATGTGTCGGATAAGCAGCAGATACAGGATGTATTGGGTAACTGGATAGAGACGAATACAGATAGCTATATAGAGGTACTGGTAAATAATGCGGGCATAAAAGAAGATGCGCTGATGAGCTGGATGGAAGATGCGCAATGGGATAATGTACTACGCACCAACCTGGATAGTTTCTTTTATGTAACGCGCCTGGTGCTGAAGAGTATGATGCCACAACGCTATGGACGAATTGTAAATGTGGTGTCGCTTTCTGGCCTGAAAGGCTTACCGGGACAAACAAATTATTCGGCAGCGAAAGCTGGTGTAATAGGTGCTACAAAAGCATTGGCGCAGGAAGTGGCGCGTCAGAATATAACGGTGAATGCCGTAGCGCCGGGTTTTATAAAGACGGATATGATTGAAGGCATAGAGGAGAAAGATATTCAAAAGCTGGTGCCTGCGAGACGTTTTGGCCAGCCGGAAGAAGTAGCGCACGCGGTGGGCTTTCTGGCATCGCCGGAAGCGGCGTATATTACCGGGCAGGTATTGTCTGTGAACGGCGGGTTATATTCATAGAAGTCATTGGGTCAAAAAAGTCATTTGGTCATTGGTCAATAAGTCATCTCTCTTTCTTTGCGTATTCTTTGCGCCCTCTGGGTTATTGTATCGCAGAGGACACAGAGGTAACGCAGAGAACACAGAGCCTTTATGCTCCATTTCAAATCTCAAATTTCAAATCTGCTATGTCCCTCCTCATACCTCAACAGCCTCCTTTCGTAATGATAGATACTTTGTTGTATGCTGATGAAACCGTTAGCAGGACTGCATTTACAGTACAGGCAGGTAATGTGCTGGTGGAAGGTGGCTATTTTACCGCAGCCGGGTTAATGGAAAATATGGCACAGACAGCAGCGGCAGGTGCCGGGTATGCAGCACAGAAGGAGGGGAAGCCTGTACAGGTTGGCTTTATTGCATCTGTATCTGAATTTGAAGTACATCAACTACCAGCCATCGGCAACGAACTGGTAACAGAGGTCACCGTTAAAGAGCAGGTGATGAATATTTCTGTAGTCAGCGGAATTGTAAAGCGTAACGATGAGGTGATCGCATCCTGCGAGATGAAAATAGTACTAGACGAGTAGGTTGCCCGCTAAGACGCAAAGAAACGCCAAGGCGCGAAGGGCCTCTTTGCGAGCTTTGTGTCCTTTGCCTCTTTGCGTGAAATGCTCACGCCTCCAACCTGCTTTTACACCGTATAAACCCTATATACTTTATAAACTTATAACCTCAAGTCGCTACATTTGTAACAAAGGCATAATACAGACAGATGGCAGACGTATTTGTAGTGGCAGATAATATTGTTTCCCCGCTTGGTGTTACTACTGTTGATAATTTCAGGCAACTAACCAACCTGGCTTCGGGTGTACAATTACATGATGATAAAGCGCTGGCGCCGGAACCTGTGTATGCGTCTTTATTTGGTAAGCATACAACTTTCACAACAGACGATGCTGCCTATACAAAGTTTGAAGCGCTCTTAATCGCGTCAATAAATGATGCGTTGCAGCAAGTTGCAATAAGCCCTACAGATAAAAAGACATTACTGATCATTTCTTCCACAAAGGGCAACATTGGTTTACTGGAAACAGAAACATTGACAGACGAATTGAAGCAGCGTATTTCCTTGCAATCTTCTGCAAACATGGTAGCGGCTCATTTTGGTTTTGTCAATACACCTTTGATCGTTTCCAATGCCTGCATATCCGGGTTGTTAGCAATTATAACAGGAGCAAGGCTGATACAGGCTGGCGTATATGAAAATGTAGTAGTGGCTGGTGCGGATGTTATTTCGCGTTTTATTATGTCGGGTTTCCAATCTTTCCAGGCCATCAGTGCGGAGCCTTGCAAACCTTTTGATGAAAATCGTGTAGGCATTACGTTAGGAGAAGGTGCGGGAACAGTTGTTTTATCTGCAAAGAAAATAAGCGATACCAATATTAAAGTGGCTGGTGGTGCAACAGGTAATGATGCAAACCACATTTCTGGCCCATCCAGGACTGGCGAGGAGTTAAGTTATGTGATCCGGCAGGCAATGCAGGAGGCTGGGGTATCTGCGACGGAGATAGATTTTATTTCTGCGCATGGCACGGCTACTATTTATAATGATGAAATGGAGGCAAAGGCAATTGCTTTAGCCGGTTTGGCGCATGCGCCTGTTAACAGCCTGAAGGGTAACTACGGGCATACATTAGGTGCTGCGGGATTAATAGAATCGATCATTACGATGCAATCCATGAAAGCGGGCGTTGTTTTACCAACGCCGGGCTTTGAACAACTGGGAGTGTCGGCAAAAATAAATGTGGCGAAAGAATTGCAGGAAAAGACGTTGACGCATTGTCTTAAGACTGCATCGGGCTTTGGCGGGTGTAATGGTGCGATTGTATTTAGTAAAATTTAAACATTCACTGCAGAGCCGGGGAGAGCGGAGAGGTACGCGGATCGTTTATCCTCTCTTTGCGTCCTTTGCGTTTCCTTTGTGTCCTTTGCGATACAGTAACGCAGCGGTCACAGAGAATACGCAAAGTACACAGAGGCATATTCACGATTACCGTTTCACGATTCACGATTACGCCTTTACATGAAATTGATAAAAAATAAAGTTCAGGATCATTGAGTATAGATAAAAAAATAATTGCTTCTTGTATCATTGCAGATAATACCATTGTGAAAAATGGCGTACAAGTGGTTCGTGAAGACACGAACCAAGGCGTACAACAGCCCCGGCGCGTGTCTTCACGCGACGGAATGGAGTTAGTTCGCGATAGCACGAATCAAGACGTACAATCCTTTCTATTGTCTGCTTACCAGCAGTTGCAACTGAATTATCCTAAGTTTTATAAAATGGATCATATCAGTAAGCTTGGCTGGCTGGCGGCGGAAGTATTGTTGAAAGAGGAGCAGTTGCAGGATGTGCGTGCAGAGGACATGGCTATTGTATTACAAAATGCCCATGCAAGCCTGGATACGGATGTAAAGTATTATGAAACGGTAAGCGATATTGCCAGCCCGGCGTTGTTTGTTTACACCTTACCCAACATTGTAATAGGGGAGATCAGTATCAGGCACAAGTTTAAAGGAGAGAATGCTTTTTTTGTTGCAAATACTTTTGATGCAACACTGACGGCGCAATACGTGGGCAGTCTATTAGACCGAAAGAGCGCCACGCATTGTATATGTGGTTGGGTAGATGTATTAGATGAGTCATACAAAGCAGTACTGTTCCTTGTAGCCAATAGCGATAAAGGAATTGCTTTTACTGCGGATAATATGCGTACTATTTTTAACGGAGAAAATTGATAATGCAGGATCAGTCAAACATACAATCACGTGTATATGTAGCAGGCACCGGCGTTATTTCCGCTATCGGGAATAATGTAGAAGAATGCCTTGCTTCACTCGAAAAAGGTGAGGCTGGCATGGGCGGTATAACAATGCTGGATACGATCCACCGTAACCAGATACCTGTTGCAGAAGTGAAGCTAAGCAATGAGGCACTGGCTGCACGGCTGAATGTCTCCCCATTACTAAGCCGTACGGCATTGCTGAGTATGATGGCTGCAAAGGAGGCATTGCAGCAGGCAAACATCCCATCCCTTTCCAACCTGCGTACGGGATTTATTTCTGCTAATACTGTGGGTGGAATGGATAAGAGCGAGCAGTTCTTTGAAGCATTCTTAACTGACGCAGAGAAAGGAAGACTAAGAGATGTAGTGAACCATGAATGCGGTAGCGTTACAGAATTGGTAGCAGATGCACTGAATATAAAAGATTATGTAACTACGATCAGTACAGCGTGTTCCTCTTCTGCCAATGCGATCTTCTTTGGCGCGCGCCTGATCAGGCATGGCATGCTGGATGTAGTAGTTGCCGGGGGCACAGACGCTTTAACGAAGTTTACGCTGAATGGTTTTAACACGTTGATGATCCTGGATCGCGAATATTGCAAACCTTTTGATGAAAACAGGCAGGGATTGAATTTGGGAGAAGGTGCGGGATATGTAGTGCTGGTATCAGAAAAGGTAGCGGCTACACTTGCTGATCTGCCAACTTCTTACCTGAGTGGTTATTGCAATAAAAATGATGCCTATCACCAAACAGCGTCTTCGCCAGATGGGAGGGGTTCTTATATGGCAATGCAGGGCGCATTGGCCATGAGTGGTTTGCAACCTGCGGATGTTGATTACATTAATTTGCACGGTACAGGCACGCAAAACAATGACCAGGCAGAAGGTACAGCTATACAGAGATTGTTTGAACCACATTACCCTAAAATGAGTTCTACCAAATCATTTACCGGGCATACATTGGGCGCGAGCGGTGGGATAGAAGCCGTGTTTTCTGTGTTGGCATTAAAGCATGGACTCGTATATCCGAACCTGCGCTTGCAAACGCCGATAGAAGCATTTCCTTTCGCCGCAGAAACCAAATTGCTGACCAATCAGCCTTTAAAGCATGTACTGTCTAATTCATTTGGCTTTGGCGGTAACTGTTCTTCACTCATCTTTTCAAACATTGCATAAATGAAGATATACATACGTTCAGCAGCGGCTATATCAGCACAGGATACATTTGGCAATGTTACTTTCTCCATTGTGCCCATCTCTTACCAGGGAAATGTGTTGAAAACAAAAGAGCCTGATTATAAAAATTATATTGATCCGAAGCTCGCGCGCAGAATGAGCCGCATTATACGTATGGGCGTTGCAGCAGCGCTCCAATGCCTGCGTGATGCGCATGCTGAAAACGTAGATGCCATCGTAACAGGAACGGCTTATGGTTGTCTGGAAGATACCGGTGTATTTCTAAGCAGGCTGATAGAGCAGCAGGAAGAAATGCTGTCACCAACCGCGTTTATTCAATCTACACACAATACCGTTGGCGCACAAATAGCGCTGACACTGCAATGCACGAACTATAACAACACGTTTGTGCATAAAGCCTTTTCATTTGAGAGTGCGTTGCTAGATAGCATCTTGTTGCTGAAAGAAAACGAAGCTAAAACGGTTTTGGTAGGAGGTACAGATGAGATAACGAAATATAGTTTCGATATTTTACGACGCTTCAATCTATATAAACAGGAAAGTGCAGACAGCCTGCAACTGATGCAATCAGCAACCGTTGGCACTATAGCAGGCGAAGGATCAAACTTTTTCTTATTGTCAAGTGAGCCGTCTGCAACAGATTATGCCGTGTTAGATGGCGTTGCTACGTTATACAAGCCGGAAGATGTGAATGCTATAGAAAAGGGAATACAGCAATTCCTGGCTTCGCATAGCGTCTCTATAGATGATATTAGCTGTGTGGTGAGTGGGAATGATGGTGATAGCCGAAATGCAAATGTTCGTCACTCATTAGATAGCGGCGTATTTGCTGGGAAGAGAATTGTGCATTATAAACAATTGACCGGGGAATATCCGACGTCAAGTTCGTTTGCATTGTGGTTAGCTGCAAATATGATCTATAGAAGCCAGCCGGTGTTTGAAGGTTTGTTGTATGCAAAACCGAAAAAGATTTTAGTGTATAACAACTATCAAAATACGCATCATTCATTCATGTTATTATCTGCTATTTAACCACAAGGAACACTAAGGATACACCAAGAACACTATGACTTTCTTTGTGAACCTTGTGCAACCTTTGTGATCATTGTGGTTAAGCAAACATGCTCTTATGCTGGAAAATTCATTTTATCATATCACTTCTTTTGAACATGAAAACGGAATAGTTTCTGCCGAAGTATCTTTTAATGCTACGGATGCCATCTTCAAAGGGCACTTCCCAGGCCAACCGGTTGTACCGGGCGCTTGTATGTTGCAAATGGAAAAAGAATTGCTAGAGAAAGCAATTGGTCAACATGTTCAGTTGCGCAAAGCCGGTAATGTCAAATATATCTCGCACATAACGCCGGATGCGGTGTGTTCTTTCCGTATTCAATATGTAGTAAAAGAGGATGAGTATGAAGTGGCTGGTGTGATCTCGGTGAATGGGAAAGCTTGTTATAAGAGTAAGACAAAGTATAGTACGTTGTCGTGAATCGTGAAACGGTAATCGTGAATAGCCCCTCTGCGTACTTTGCGTATCCTCTGTGTTCTTTGCGATATGGTAACGCAGAGGTCACAGAGAATACGCAAAGTACGCAGAGACTTTTTCTTACTCACTACTGACAACTCACCACTCACATCGGTCATTCACGATTACCGTCTCACGATTCACGAACTAGGATGAAGCTGTGCTGCACGCCCTTATGCACATTATAGATTAATACATTTTTAAAAGAAGAGCTTCCTTGCTTTTTTACTGCATGTGCAGGTATATGGCTGGTGGAAAGCAATTCGCAGGCGAACCATAAAGCAAAAGAAGTAGCGGTAGGATATTCCCCGCAGATATGTTTAAACCTTGCGACTGTTACATCATTATTTAATTCATTTTCCACCGCAGTATAGAAAGTGTCAAACCGATTGTCCCCGTTCTCGCCGCTTAGGAAAATATCAATTGTGTCGCCGTGTTTAGCAAGTATGTTCTGTAAAGCCAGTTGCACGTCAGCTATATCTGTCGTGTGTAAAGTAACAATGTCTATTACAGCGGCTATTGCATTAGCACTGTCATTAGTGGCAAGCAGCATAACAGCGGCCTCACCGGCTACACTTCCCGGTGTGTTTTGTGTATAAAAGTTGCCTGCTGTTACGGGAGCTGGTTTATACCAGTTGTCCAGTTCGTCCAGCTTATAATTGTACACAGATATTTCATCCACGCCACCAACAAGATAATTACTGTCTGCATTTTCTCTCAACTGCATTGCAGCGTCGATCAGTGCCAGCTCAAATGCGTGCCCGCGGTGTACGTGGGTTATGTTGTAGTTTTTATTAGCGCTTACAAGGCTTAGCTGAGCTGCCGTAGCATTGGCTGTACTTTGTACAAAATGCCCGGGGGTAATAACGCCTTCTTCAAATTCAATCACCTGTTTTAGAAAGACGATACTGTCTTCCATACCTCCATTTGCAGTGCCAATGATAATGCCATCTATATGTGTGCCGGTATTTTTAATGATGGGTAGGGCTGCGCCAACGCCTATGCGTACAGACTTGCTCATCCTGCGTAAGGCATTGCGGGGAACGCCATCATAGGAAGGTTCTATTACGTTCAGCTTATTATTCACCGGGTCCAGCAGTGTATCGAGTGATGCCTGCGGAAAGGTTTGTTGAGGTGAGATACATTGTATTTGCTGAATATAAAACATCTATGATACGCTTGAGAAAATGAGTGATGAACAATTGCCGCCAAAGCCGAAAGAATTAGACATTACATGTTTGGCTTTGATGGATTGGTGCGTAGTCACAGGTGTTAGCCCCGTATCCGGGATGGTGTTATTAAAATGCAATGTAGGATGTGTTTCCCCATTGATGATATTCAAAATGCTGTACACGGCCTCTATAGCGCCTGCGGCGCCCAATGTATGGCCTGTAAATGATTTGGTAGAGCTGAATGGCGGTACATGATCAAAAATGCGTTGCATAGCCCTGCTTTCAGCAAGGTCATTATTCTCTGTGCCTGTGCCATGTGCATTGATGAAGTCAATGTCTGCTGCATGGAGCTTAGCAGATGCAAGCGCCCCCTGCATAGCCAGGTAAGGGCCGTCACCATTATCTGACAGGGAAGAAGGGTGAAAAGCATCCGTTGTATTGCAATAGCCTTTTACTTCTGCATAGATCTTTTTGCCTGCGGCGTCTTCTGCTTTTTCCAATACAAGAAATGCTGCGCCTTCGCCTAAGTTCAGCCCCTGCCTGTTCTCATCAAATGGGGTACATATTTCCGGTGAAAGAATATGTAATGCGTGAAATCCATTAATGGTAAACTTGGATAAGCTATCTGCACCTCCTACAATGGCTTTGATTGCCAGGCCATTTTGTATAAGGCGTGCCCCATACATAATAGCGTTTGCGGAAGAGGAGCAAGCCGTATTGATCGTATTGATCAGTCCGCGCAATTGATAATGCTTTTGCATATACAAAAACACAGAAGCACAATCGTATGAGGAGAGATAAGGCGATTCTTTATAGCTTTCGTTGGCATCCCTGTACAGCTCATCGGCAAGGCACATACCGCCTACAGTGCTTGCGCCTATTAATGCGGTGCCTAGAGATGAAAGTGTAGCAGCAGCAAGTGCAGCGTCCTGTATGGCTTCGGTAAATGCCGCCATTGCCAGCAAAGTAGTTCTTGTTACAGACGGATCTGTAACACCTAATATCTGCTTTAATTTTTCTGTACTTAGTTTGACTGCGGCAAACGGCAGTTCGCCAGCATATTTAGAAGGGAAATCCTGCAGTTGTCCTATACCACATGACCCGTTAATAAGTGCTGAATGATTTTCGGCTACAGTGTTACCTATTGCACTGATAACGCCCATTCCAGTAACAACAATCCTACTCAAACAATAAAGAATTTATTTTGTCCTGTTCTCTTCAATAAAGGCAGCAAGTGTATTTATGTCAACTAAAACTTTGCGTCCGATTTTTGGATCTTTTATAGAGATGCCATATTCCCTGTGAAGTAATACGATCAGTTCAAGCGAATCAATTGAATCCAGGCCAAGCCCATCGTCACCGAAGAAAGGCGCATCGTCCTTAATATCTTCCGGCTTCAGATCTGTCAGGTTTAAAAACTCTATTAGTTGTTTCTTTAATTGCTCTTTTAATACTGCTGTTTCCATTGAACTTAAATCAGATGAGGCTCTTAGTTTTCAAGCCTATAAACGTTGTTAATTGTAATACTGCAATGATAAGTAATAAAGGTAAGATATTTGTTAAAACATCTGTTAGTTTTCCGCCCTCCAAAAACAAACCATAATACAGGCGTAGGCACCAGTGCAGCGGTGAGAACTGCGCCCAGGCCTTAAAGGAATCAGGCATAGCAAAGCTTGGGATCATGAGCCCGCCGATTACGGCGAGAATAACAATAGATACTGCACCAAACCCATTTGCCTGCTCCTGTGTCTTTGCAAAGACGCCAATGCATATTGCATAGCTGACTGCGCACCAGCCACACAAAAATGTTACGAGCAACAAAGCAAACATGTCCGGAGGCATGTTCAACGCAGGTAACCCTATGTGTGGAAAAATCCACATACCTATACTAAAGATCACCACGGCTTGCAGTAAAGTAACTACGAGGTAGGTGAGTTGCTTGGACAACAGTGCAACACCAAAGCTGGTTGGCAGTGTTTTTAAACGGATAAAACTACCGTTGATCTTTTCCCGCACTATGCTTCCTGCCAAAGACATCACTACAAAAAACATAGCAAACAGCGTCCATGCCGGTACATTGTGCTGTGTGGCATTTGGCACAGGCGCAGCATTACTTTTAGTAATGGCAATGGTGGACATATTTATTTTCTGGTCCAGCATCTCTTTTTCAGTAGAGTCGGGGAGTGGCTTTTCATTGATAGCATGATACAGTTCCCGCAGTACTTGCCTGCTCTGTACCATTTGTAACGCACTGCCCAATGCACTCTGAGCAGATATTTTAAAAGACTGCTCCACTTCCGGTTTATAATATAGTGTCAGCGAGTTCAATGCTGCCAGTCTTGCCGCAACAGTATCGCCTTCCAGTCCAAAGGAGTTTAACGCTTTGCCGGAAAGATTTTTTGCTTTTTCTGCTATTTGTGCTGAAAATATGGGAGGGATCACGACACTGATAGGTGCATCCTTCTGCCGCATGTGCTGAATGATCGTAACCGTATCCGTAGATGCAGGTAATTCATCTAATTTAAACATGCCCAGTTTATCTACTGCATGCACAAAATCTTTGCTAAACTGCCCCGTATCCCTGTTACAGATCACAAGAGGCAAAGCTTTTTTATCGATCAGGTCAAATGTGTTGCTTTGAATTAATGTTACGATCACTACAAGTATGATCGGCATTACAAACATCATTACCAGCCCCATCCTGTCACGTAAGAGTATGCGTACATCTTTTAATATAGTGGCGCGTAATTTCATGCGTCTTCGAAAACTTTTCCTGTTAATGCTAAAAAGAGCCCTTCCAGGTCTTGCTGCTGATGGTTTGTTAATAGGCTATCCAACGTATCATGCGCAATGATCTGGCCATTGTCGATCAGTGCAATGCTTGTGCACAAGCCCTCTGCTTCACTTAACTGGTGTGAAGTGTACACAAGTGTAGTGCCGTCTTCATTCAGTGTTCTCAGGTAATGGATAATGTCATGCCTCGTATGCACATCTACACCAACGGTAGGCTCGTCCAGGAAAATGATGCGGGGGTGATGGATAATGCCAATCGCAAGGTTCACACGGCGTTTCATACCACCGGAAAAAGTGCGCACCTGTTTGTCACGGACATCCGTCAGTGTCATTACCTCCAGCAGTTCATCTGTGCGTTGTTTTATTTCACGTGTACCCAAGCCGGCCCATGCACCAAAGAAAGCAAGGTTTTCTACCGGCGTTAATTCGTCGTAGAAAGCAAAATCCTGTGGCACAAAGCCAAACAGTTTGTTTACAGATTTATGATTAGGTGCCACCTTTTTTCCAAACAGTTCTATCTTACCCTGTTCATATTTTAGTAAGCCCGTCATCAGGCTCATTAGCGATGTTTTACCAGCGCCATTGGGGCCAAAGATGCCAAAGCTTTCACCAGCCGGTACCTGCAGGTTCAATCCGGAAAAGAGCGTATTGCCGCCGCGGTAGCTAAAGCCAAGATCAGTTATATTGATTGCAGCTTCATTCATTAGTGCCATTTGATTTTAGACAGGTCTTCAAATGCTTTCTTTTCCAGTGCCGCTATTTCCAATAGGTAATCGCCCATTGTATTAAAGTCAGCCTGGCTGCCCAGCCTGCCTTTGTAAATGCCCGCTGCCTGTACTGCGGAGGTACGCCAGAGGTCACCGGATTGTGTAAATATGTTGGAGATACGTATCAGTTCATCATGTGCATGATACTGGTGTGCTTCCTGTAGAAAAGCACCATATAAGTAGCGGAAGCCGCCGCCGCCTGTGCCAATCTCTTCCTGCATCCGCACCAGTTGTGCAAGGTACAAGCCTGCCTTTTCTATCCCCAGCTTATCGCGCCAGTTCTTTATTTTCCGCCCGGTAAATTCTATGCCTTTTATGCCAGCAATCGGTCCCGGTATGCGCAGCATGTTAAACACATTTTTCTTGATACCTTTTTGTATCGCCTGCTTCATTTGTGCATCACTTACCGGTTGTTGCTGCTCCGCATAATACACTTGTCCCTTCGGGGCCAATGCACCTTTTGCAAAGCGTACACGTTCCAACTGGTAAGATGTAAGCGAAGTGGGTGTGTCCATGATCGGGTCGCTTACAAGGTAATTATCACCCTGTTTATCATACACGATCAGGTTATGCGCATTGAAATGGAAACGGTATTCTTTTGGAAAGTAAGGCAGGTAATAAACACCCACCTGGCAACCAACTGCATGGCCCTCTGCAAGGCGTGCATCTAAAAATTCCTGTGCTTTCTCTTTAGAAGAAAACTTCTTGCGATGCACTGTTATGCCAAGCGACTTACATGTCTGTTTGAAAATAATGCCCGGCATGGAACGGAATGCAATAGCAGGGCCGCCATTTATTTTGATGAATGGGATATAGACAAAAAACAAACCGGAACCAATGCCAAATGCAAGCGGTTCCGTCATTTTATCGATCCCGATATTTTGTAATAAATTTCTAGTTACACCGCTTTCACAATGTGCAGCCTGCTTATGTTGAAAATTACTGTTCATGCACATTCATGCTTTTTAGTTCATCCACCGTTACGTTAAATACTTCAGCGTATTTACGTAATCTTTTATCTGATAGTTTATTGAAGACTGATGGTTTTAAGTGACGCTTCACCTGCCATTTAAATAAACCTGCATAGCTGGCTAATATGCCAATATCCATTACACCTCTTTCCATAAAAAACTGCAGTGGGCTTACTTCGTTGTTCAGCGCTTTTTGCCTCGCAGTTTCCATTTTCTTTTTCACCTCATCCCACGTCACATCCAGCGCCTGGATCTTTACATCCCAGCCACGGCTCTGCTCTGCGCTATACTTACCGGATTCATCCGTTGCATAACACACTTCGGTCGTTAACTTACCGAGCGAGCTGAGATCTTGCGGAACGTCTTGTTTCTTCATTTATTTAATTTTTGCCACAAAGGCACTAAGGCTCAAAGGCGCACTAAGATTATGTTACCAGCAGTAGAATAAGAATTGAGCTTTACTTGCGTCGCACTCTTCAACTTGCCATCCATTATTGAGCTTATTTTAATTTATTTGAACATTGATCATTGAATGTTGAGCGTTGAATATTATTCGCTATTCTTCATTCCTTGTTCGATATTTTTCTTAGTGTCTCTTAGAGTCGTTGTGTCTTGGTGGTTATTACACCACCGTCAGCAGCGCATACATATAAGAAAAGCGCGCGCTTTCCGGTACGAGTAATAATAGTTTTTCTCCTTTCTTCAGTTGACCGCTTTTGAATAGTTCATGCACCATGAAGTAAACAGAAGCAGCGCCTACATTGCCCATTTTAGTCAGGTTTACAAACCATTTTTCTTCAGGCACATCTTTACCCAGCACAGCCATAATCTCTTTGATCTTGCTTCTGAAAAACTCACTGGACATGTGCGGTAAAAAATAGTCAATATCGTCCGGGTCCATGCCTCTGCGCTCGGCTATCTCTTTTATTTTCTTTCCACCCAGTGGAACAATATTGCTACTTAATAAAGAAATATCCTGCTTAATGCTGAAGATCGATTTTGTCATAATCTCCTCCGGCGTAAAATCAAGATACCCTTTCAGGGAACCGTCTGCCTGCTTTTCACCTGCCATATACATGCAGGTATCCATCTCATTGGCATAAGACACACCTTCTATCCAGTCCACGCGCAGGCTCAATCCTTCCGCATTCGGTTTGTCGCTTAAGGCGAAAGCCGCTGCGCCGTCAGACAGCATCCAGCGTAAAAATTCTTTATCAAAACTGATGAATGGGTTCTCATTTAATTGTTCCAGCTTGTGCGCTTCTTCATCAAAATTGTGCGCAACAAGTGAGCCGGAAAACCGCTCAGAACCTGTTGCCACAGCATTGTTCACCTCACCGGATTTTACCGCCATATAGGCGTATTTGAAAGCGTGCATACCTGCACAGCATACGCCGGCGGGGGACACCACTTCTATAGATCTTGTTTCAGGCAGACAGCCATGCACCATTACGCCATGCGATGGCATCATCTGGTCAGGCGAGGACGTGCCGCAGGAGAGCAGTTCTATCTCCTGTAGTTTTGTTTTGTCATTGTTAAACAATTCCCTCACTGCATTGGCCGTCATTTCAGCATTGGTGTGTGTAGCTTTTCCTTCTTTGGTTAGCGCATAATATCTTGTCTTTATACCATTATTGCGCAATACGATCTTCTTGGATTTGGATGGTTTACCATTAATGTAGCCCAGGTATTCCTCCATTTCATCGCTCGGAACCGCTTCGTTCGGAAGATAAATCGATGTGTTTGTAATGTAAACCTCGCTTAGTGGCATAATTCGTTTGATTAATTCAGTTTTAAACAGGATGCTATTTTAGCTTTTACATATTTCGGGAAAAACGGCCTGAATATCAACCGGTCCACCACAAATACGATCGGAGCAAATATAAACAGCGCAATTAAAAGATAATATTTGAATGCAACAAGCCACGGCTTGCGATTCTTCTTTTTCGAAATAATATTCGCCCATACTTTAAACATCATGCCAGCTTTTCCTTCCATGAAGAGCAGGTGGAATTTTGGCACAACTGCTTTTTGTTCTATCAGCGCTTCGCGTAACCCTGTCCATTCGCCTTTTTGTAAATAGGGAAGGGTAGTTGCACCAAATGTGCTGGTGTGCGCTATATCTTCCGCAGCTACACCCGGTTTAGGGAAAAAGCCGAGATAACGTGTTTTCTCTCCCCGTAGCATCCAGTGAAAAATGGTGAAAATGCTTACCAGGTTCAGATGATTGTCCACCAACGCCACAGTGCCCACATGATTCGCCCCTGCATTAAGAATGAGCTTTTTGATCTTATCAAAAGCATTCACCCACATATTCCTGGCCCCCGTCATGGTGATCACAGGTGTGTTTTTCAGTACACCCAATAATTGGGGGTGGTGCATGAGGGAATTAAACGGAATGCTTGGCGACAGGAACCACGCCTGGTAGCCTAGTATTACCAGGTCATAAGATGTGGATTGTAAAGAAAACGGTTCCAGCTCTGCTGTAATGCCTTGCACACAGTCCGGCATCACACTAAAGAAGCGTTCGCTAGTCCAGGGGAAAGGAAATTCATTTTTCAACCTCACCTGTACTTTTTCAACTGAATTGCCTGCCGCAATGAGTGGTTGGCAAAAGTTGTCAATGATTTCTCCTAACTGTCCCGATTGTGAAAAGTAAATGGCCAGAACTTTTTTGCTCATGCGCAAATGCGGTGTTTAGAAATCCGAAGGGTTAAGAATGGTAGATGTCTTACTGTAATCTTTTACTATATCCTGTACCGATGGCTCCAGTTTGCTGAAATTAGCTTTTATATATTCTTTATCGTCAGATAATTTGTTCCGGTACTTCGTGATCTTGGGCGCATGTTCCTGTATCATTAAACGCAAAAAACGGAATTCTACATTCGTTTTATCGTCGCGGATCGCTCTTTCCAGCCTGATAGCGCCAGATCTGAAATTGTCCATTTTAGCCACTGCACTCTTTACCAACCCTGCTTTTCGCATGAGTAAAGTGCCTCTATATGCTTCTTTTTCAGGTATATTGGAGTTGGTAACTGCAATTATTTCTTTATCAATATCGTCAACGTTGCCATTTTCAATAATCTTATAAAATGCCTTTTTATCAAATTCCTGTTGAAACGCGAATCCTTTATGCGACACGAAAAACAATGCAAACAAGAAACAAACAAACAATTTAAAATTCATAGTCCCGGTTAATGTGGCCAAAGATATATATTTAACTGTGAGCGTTTGTAATCGTTTGTGTTTAAGGCAATTTTGTTAATCAATAGTTTATTTTAACCGAAAAACCCCATATCTTTCCGACCTGTTGAGTAGGTTTTACCCTTCAACAAGATCAACTGATTTGAGAAAAATTCTTGCCGGGTCCTTCCGGTAATATCTATTTAAATGCAGCGGGTGGACAATAACAAGCAATTTCACGGATTGTGGGCAATCATATTGGGAGGCTCAAGCGGATTCGGGCTGGCAACAGTACGTAAACTGGCAAAACATGGCATGAACGTGGCATTGTTGTACCGGGAGACGGCAGCAGCGGAGAAAAAACTGAAAGCTGAATTGGCTGCGCTGGCAGATGAGGCGCAGGTGCAGATCCTACCATTTAATATTAACGCGCTGGAAGAAGGCGGGCGTACCTTATTTATACAACAGTTCACTGAAAAAATTGGCGATAAAAAATGTGTGCGACTATTGTTGCACTCCATTGCACGTGGCAACCTGAAGCCGTTGGTGGCGGAAGAGGGCGATGTGCTGTCTGCAGAAGACCTGCAATTAACGGCTTATGCCATGAGCAATAGTATGCTGGACTGGGCAAGGTTGTTGCTACAGGAAAACCTGTTTGCAGAAGAGGCACGCGTGATAGGCCTTACGAGCGAAGGTGCGCATAAACACTGGGACAGCTATGCGGCTGTATCTATTGCCAAAGCGTCTATAGAAAGCCTGGCGACTTATATGGCTGTGGAGTTTGCGAAATATGGCTTACGTACCAACATAGTACAGGCAGGCATTACGGCAACACCATCATTGCAAAGGATACCAGGCAGTAAAGAATTGATGGAATACGCAGAAACGCGTAACCCGCTGGGACGCATGACCACGCCATCTGATGTGGCTGATGTGATCTACCTGCTCTGCACCAATGAAGCGCGCTGGATCAATGGCGCATTGTTGCATGTGGATGGAGGGGAGCATTGTAAATAACGTGAGTCGTGAATCGACAATCGTGAATGACCGGTGTGAGTAATGAGTTGTCAGTGGTGAGTAAGAAAAAGTCATTTAATCAATAAGTCAAATGTGAGGTGAAAATCTCTGTGTTCTCTGCGTTTCCTCTGTGTCCTTTGCGATACAGTTTTGCGTGGGATACATCGTACATCTAACATCGTACATGAATGAACAAAATTTTAGATCATCTTCCATATAAGTCTTCTTTCCGCTTTGTCGATAACATTTTAGCGATCGACGAAAATGGGGTGACGGGGGAATATACATTGCGGCCGGATGCTTTTTTTTACGAGGATCATTTTCCCGGTAACCCGGTGACGCCGGGCGTTATTGTTACCGAGATTATGGCACAGATAGGTGTAGTGGTTTTGGGTATTTATTTCCTGTTGCAGTCGCAGCAGGAAGGTGAAAAGGTAGACCAGGTATATCCTTTGCTTACTTCTTCGGAAGTTTCTTTTTTCAAAATGGTGTTGCCGGGACAGAAGGTGACCGTGATCTCGAAAAAAGAATATTTCAGGTTTAGTAAGCTCAAATGTTATATAGAAATGTATGATGAGCAGCAGGAATTAGTAGCGAGAGGCATGTTTGCTGGTATGATCAGGAAACTAGGTTAAAAACTAAAATGCCCTGGTTCGTGTCCTCACGAACCGGAAGCTGGCTGGTTCGTGAGGACACGAACCAGGGCGAAGGTCACATAGCGAATGGGGCCGCTTTGCGACCTCTGCGGTCTTTGCGATACTTGGCGCCTTTGCGTGAAATATCTTATGTTGACGGCTATTGTGAGGCGAATGAATGATTTAAAACTAAAGTTAAAGACCAACTATAATTGATGGAGCGTAGAGTTGTTGTTACAGGTTTGGGCGTGGTTTCTCCGAATGGTGTAGGAGTGCCGGCGTTCTTAAATGCTATTCAAAATGGTGTTTCAGGATTGAAATTTATGCCCCGTTATAAGGAACTGAATTTCAACTGCCAGGTTTGTGGCGTGCCAGAGTTTGATTTCAGCGATTTACAGAATTACCTGTCTGAAGTTACCTATTACGGCCTGAAAGGCAGTACGATCGGCTATGCGATCAAGGCTGCAGCAGACGCATGGATAGACGCAGGCAATACGTTGGATACAGACGAGATACACTGGAATACCGGTTGTGTATTTGGCAATAGTGTAGCTGATACAGAAGCGATGAAAAGAGTGATAGACCTGGTAGATGAAAAACAGGCGCGAAAGCTGGGATCACGTGTAGTGGAGCAACTGATGAATAGTGGCGCTACGGCCTATGTATCGGGGTTACTGAGCCTGGGCAACAGGATTATTACGAACTCCGCTGCCTGTGCTACCGGTTCTCAGGCTGTACTGATGGGGTATGAGTATATAAAGCAAGGGGCTGCAGATAGAATGGTGGTAGGCAGCAATGAGTATATTGGCCCATATGTTTTCGGTTCTTTTGACTCCATGCGTGTATTGGCACGCAAATTCAACGATACTCCGGAAAGGGCATCGAGGCCGATGAGCGCAACCGCAAATGGTTTTGTACCAGGCTCCGGTGCCGGAGCACTGGTGATAGAAGAGCTTGAATTTGCGCTGAAGCGCGGTGCTAAGATCTATGCCGAGATCCTTGGCGGTGATACCAATTCTGGCGGACAAAAAGCGGGCGGCTCTATGACAGCGCCTAATCCGCAGGGCATACAACGCTGTATAAAGACGGCTTTGCAGAACGCTAAAATATCGGGCGAGGAGGTAGACCTGATCTGCGGACACCTGACGGCAACAATGGCTGATAAACTGGAAATTGAAAACTGGGCGACTGCGCTTGGCAGGCGCAGGGAAGACTTCCCGGTTGTGAATTCGCTGAAGTCAATGATCGGGCATTGTTTAAGTGCCGCTGGGTCAATTGAAATAGTAGCCGTAATATTGCAGATTATGCACGGTTTCGTCCATCCCAACATTAATTTAGAAGATCCGAGCCCGGAAATCCTGGATTTGGCTGGGGAAAAGGCGTTACCGACTCAGTTGATTCATAAAGACATTAATATTGCAGCCAAAGCCAATTTTGGTTTTGGGGATGTAAATGCGTGTATGATTTTTTCAAAATTTAAATAAACAATGGATAGACAAGTAATCCTTGAGGAATTAAAGAAAGTGTTGGCTCCCTATACAGTGAACAAAGAGGCCCTTAATTCAATTAATGAAGAAACAAGTCTTACGCAGGACCTGAAAATAAATTCTGCAAACCTTGTTGATATTATTATCGACGCAGAAAATAAATACGATATCGAAATAGATATGGATGCTGCAGAAAAGATTAATAATGTAGGTAGTTGTATCGATGTCATTTTGGAAAAAATGAAAGAAAAGAATTGATCAGTACCGGAAACGATATTGTAGATCTTTCAAAAATAGACAACCAACGTACTGCACAGCCACGTTTTTTTGGTAAAATGCTGGTTCCTGCTGAAATAGAAATGTACAATGCGCATAATGAACTGCCCTTTGTTACATACGTCTGGTTGTTATGGTCTATTAAAGAATCCGTTTTTAAGTTTCACAAGCGAAATAATCCGGCCCTGCATTTTGCTCCCCGCAAAACAATTGTACAGGAATTATCCGTTGCGCCTGGCGCAATTCTGCAATTGAATAATGTTGAAACCGTAGATTATATGTATAAAGCGGATGTTTCCGTAAGATCTGTGATATCACTTGATGGGCACACATTTTACGGAACATCTTACTTTTACAAAGATGTGATCCACTCCATAGCCCAGGCACACCGGGAAACTGAAACCCAATGGGCCATACAACGTACAGACAAGGATACTTATGAAGAACAATCACTTGCTGTACGTGAGCTTTTTACAAAACATTTCAGCTATTCCAATACGGAACGTATAAGTGTAAGGAAAAACGAAGTAGGTTATCCTGTCGTTACTGTTGATGGCATTGTAAGTAACATGCCTGTTTCTTTTTCCCATCATGGGAATTATGTGGCATTCTCTTGTCTACCGCAAAAGAGCGACTGTGTTCTATAGTTACTTTTTGTTTAAGCCCCAATGAAGTTTTCCAAAATGCGTTTCATCAATTCATTTGTATGTTGGATATACTTTTTACCTTCCAGTATTTCCTGCTGCGATTGAATATGCTTTACCGCGGTTAACTCTTGTCCGCAATGCGTTAACATAGCTTGCACGTTATCTTCCATTACTTCTAAATGAAATTGTAAAGCAAGTACATGATCCTTGTACAGAAATGCCTGGTTTATGTTGACATCAGAGCTGGCAAGGTTATGCGCGCCATAAGGAATGTCAAACCGGTCGCCATGCCAATGAAAAACAGTTGGGCTATCAATGAAAAGATCATCAAGCCATGTATAAGTTGTTTTTTCGCCGGTAGGGTAAACAGGGAACCAACCTATTTCTTTATGAGGAGCAGTGTTTACATACGCACCTAAGCAAGTCGTAATTAATTGCCCACCCAGGCAAATGCCTAATACTTTTTTACTTGCATGTATCGCGTCTTCTATAAAAGCTTTTTCCTTTGGCAACCATGGGTATAAATGATCGTCATATACACCCATAGGGCCGCCCATTACGATCAGTGCATCTATCTTATCAAGCTCAGGCAGCACGTAATCAGGTTCATAGAATTTTGTACAGGTTACCGTGTAGCCTTTGCCGGATAACCATTCGGATATATAACCCGGTGATTCAAATGGAACATGCTGGAAGTAATGAATATTCATGTTGACAAGATAAAGAAAGGCGAGAGCGGTAGATCATCCAGTTTTAAAAAAATTGACACTAAGATAGGAAGAGACACCAGGAAAGTGTTGTTGCTGTTCGACATGTTAGCGAAGCGCCAAGAAAGAACCTGACAGGTTTGAAGACGTTACTAATAGACATGTTATTGCTTGTTCGATATTCTTTTCTTCGCAGCATCTTTCAGCTTCTTCGTTTTTCCATATTGTGCAATCAATGCGATAATGGCATTGTCACATTTTGGATGTTCTAGCACATACTCCTGGAAAAATTTGTCGCCAGTTTTTATAAGTGTTTCAACTTTGTTGTGATCTTTTAGGTCTGCATCAAACGTTGCCATCATTTCTTCCAGCCGGTAATGATCTTCTGCTGTCTGCTCATTCATATCCTGTGTAAATATTTGCAGGTGCAATTTTTCAGGTGTAAAAAAAGAGAACAGGTAAATAGAAAAATCCCATGAAACAGTGTTCTTGAAAGACCTGTCAAAGAAAAATTGTTTTATAAAATGGTAAGGTTTGTCTTCGTGAAAAGGCCATTGGCCATCATACACTTTCCATTTGGGCTTTCTATGAAGTGATGGTAATTGAGCAGGCTTTAGCATATCTACCATCTCTGATCTGTCTTTTTCATCTGGTGTTACAAACATGGTAGAAATAGTGCGTTGTTCCAGTTCATGAAAAACAAATTCTCTATTCTCTCTTTTTTCAACAATGGTAAATGCGAGCCTGTGTGCGTCTGGATAATTAGGTGTTGGCGATGCTATTTTACCACCGAAAAGATAAAGCGTGCATGGCCATGCATCTTGTAATGCCAGTATGGCGTCATCCAGTTTAATCTCTGTTACGAATGCAGCGGGTTTGTTATCTATAAGTGGTGTATCAAATTCGAAGGCTGGCATGGTGTTTTTTATAAAATTAACGGATTCAGATAAATTAAAGCAGGATGGAAACGGTTGAAGTAAGTAATATAAGAATCAGCAGGAGTGGCAAGGTTGTATAAATAGGTAACAATAGTCAATTGTGTTGCAAGGGAAATATTTTATCTTTCAATCTTAATCCAATGCATGACCAAGACCTGTATTATACTCGAAAAGCAAATGAATCCTAAACAGTGGCGTTATCGTATTTATGTCCTTAACCTTCCGTTTAAAAAAGCTGGCGAATATACTTTTACTGATGGCACAAACCTGCGTATAGTAAGTGAGCAAGTGAAGAATGAATATTTACGGCCCATACTGGAGAGTAGCCGCAAGCGCGGGCTGCAGGTAATTGGGAAGATGGATAATATTGGGGATGCAGCAAAAGCGATGATTGTACTTGAAAATGTAGAAGCTTTTATGACCGGAAAAAAAGCAGAGATCGCCGACCCATTCGGTAGTTTATTAACGATGTGAACAAATTTTTTAAAAGAAAATTTCAATACGGGAAAAAAAGCCTTGTAAAAACCAATCAACCAATTACTTTTGCACTTCCTATTTTTTTAGGGTTTAGGGTTGAAAACCGGGCTTTTCTAAGCCCGGTTTCTAGTGATCTGAAGTCAACGTCCAAACGTTATTTTCCTTCTCTTACTCTTTCCTGATTTTACAGTGACAGTTTCAGCAAAACAAGAATGACGTTTTAAACAAAACACCCAGCTTGTGTGCGTACTAGTTTTGTTTAAACAAAATACAAGTTGAATGAAACAGAATAATTATTATGGCGCGCTGCAACAGCCATTGCTATCAGGTTTTAATGCAAAATCTACAACCAAAGATGTTATTAAGGGGATAGATCTTTCCGGCAAGACTGCTATAGTGACCGGAGGCTATGCAGGTATAGGTCTTGAAACAACAAAGACATTGGTAGACGCAGGAGCAACAGTGGTGATTCCGGCGCGTGATATAGAAAAAGCAAAACGTAATTTAGAGGGCTTGTGCCGTGTGGAACTCGGTACAATGGAACTCACAGATCCTGCATCGGTTGACGCATTTGCAACGAAATTTATTGCTTCCGGCAGGCCACTGCATTTATTGATCAATAATGCAGGTATTATGTGGGTTCCGTTACGTCGTGATAAAAGAGGGCATGAATCGCAATTGTCAACTAATCACCTTGGGCATTTCCTGTTGACTGCAAGGTTATGGCCTGCGCTGAAAAAAGCCAATGGTGCAAGGGTGATAAATGTATCTTCTTTCGGGCACCAGATGGCACCGTTTAATTTTGATGATCCGGATTTTGAACTGCGTGAATATGAAACATTGCAAGGATATGGCCAGTCGAAAACAGCTAACAATTTATTTGCTGTAGAACTGGATAGCAGGGGAAAAACATCTAATATACGCGCATATTCATTACATCCAGGCTCTGTAAATAGTACAGACCTTGGGCGTGAGGCACCGATGGAGCTTTTTAAGCAGATGGGAACACACGACCAGGATGGTAATATTTTTCCTGAAGTAGCAGCAAAACTTAAAACCATACCACAAGGCGCAGCAACAACAATATGGTGTGCGACAAGTCCTTTACTTAATAATATAGGTGGTGTATATTGTGAAGATGCAGATGTGGCTGAGCTGGATGCTGGTAATATAGAACATTTATACAACGAGCCGTCTACATTAAGAGGTGTGCGGGATTATTCGTTAGATAAAGAGAACGCACAACGGTTATGGGCACTGAGTGAGCGTATGACAGGTATTGTATTTAATGCTGACTAATGAAAGGTATAGCATACTTGCTTTAGTATATTGAATTATTTTTAATCGACAAACCATTCGGTGTATCAGACCGTATAAGTATAATATGGATTTCCAGATAAAATATATTACACCTGACATTAAGCTGTCCAGTTATGACGACAAGTTGTTTAAAACAGAAGTGCTGTTTGAATATCACATGTTAGTCTGGTTTATTTCAGGTGAAACAAAGATTATACAAGCTGATACGACCTACTTGTTTGGAGCTGGAGATATTTTCCTGATTCCCCGTAATCAACCTGCAACGATCATTAATTACCCCAAAGATGGACTTCCACATAAGGCTGTTGCCATGCATTTGACCACAGAGCGTCTTGCTAATATTTATCGTGATAAAGAAACCTATGGTAGCCAACCTGTGTCACAAAAGATTCGCTCATACAAAGAACATCCATTACTTAAAAGCTGCCTGGCCTCTTTAATACCTTACTTTGACCTGCAGGATAAGCTACCTGAGTCAATAGCAGATCTGAAGATAAATGAGGCGATCAGCATTTTGAGAGTGATAGATGCTGACATAGATCAATTGCTGGCCAATTTTGATGAGCCGGGGAAGATAGATCTCGTCAGTTTTATGGAAAAAAATTTTATGTTTAATATGCCTGCAAAAAAGATCGGTTACCTTACAGGCAGAAGCCTTTCTACTTTTAACCGGGATTTTAAAAGGTTGTTTCGAACTACACCGCAAAAGTGGCTGGTACAAAAACGGCTAGAGCTGGCACATTATGAATTAAGTGAAAAGAGGAAAAGGCCGGTTGATGTGTACCTCGAAGTTGGTTTTGAAAACCTGTCACATTTTTCATTTGCGTTCAAAAAGCTTTATGGATATTCTCCATCAGAATTGGGTGAAAAGAGGAATTGATTTAATGTAACAATGCTATTTCTTAGATAGAATACGTTTCAATGATTTCTTCTATGATCTTCTTTAGCTGAATTGTAAAAGAGGGCTTTCTGTAAACTTTTGCAGCGCCTAGTAAAAGGAGTGCCGGATCTTCCCTGCTAGTAGATAAGATGATAATAGGCGGGCAATGGTTGAATGTTTTAGTTGCCTCTATAAGTGATTTGCCATCCATTAACGGCATGTTGATGTCTGTGATAATAATATCAAAGAAAAACGGTCGTTCATGTTGCAGCTTGTGTAACGCATGTTTTCCATTGAATGCAGTCTCACATTCAATTTGAGGAGCAACTTCTCCCAATGCTTCGCAAAAAAAGAACAAGTCATCCATGTCGTCATCGACGAGTAAAATTCGTTTCAAATTATGTTTGATTTAAGCAGTCAATCAGTGGGTACAGCGGGAAAATAGTGTGGGTGTGTTTGATCATGAGCTAATAGTAACAAATATAGTCTGAATAAGTTGATGCTATAGAAAAATAATTCATTTGATTGGTGATGACATCTGGACAAAAGGGGTTAATGGTGAATGCGGTGGATATGAGAAAACTTTCACAGGTGAACTTTTTAACAAACCAAAATTGGACTGATCAGCCAAACGCCCGGAGCAAATGTGATAGAACTTTGTAGTATAAATTTTAGTATATGCAAAAGATACAACAGGTGTATATAGATGGGGCGTTTGTAAACCCGCATGGAACAGAAATATTTGAACTGATCAGCCCGGTAACCAACGAAAAGACCGGCGAGGTGGTCTTGGGAGATGAAGCAGACGTAGCATTAGCTGTGGCAGCCGCAAAGCGAGCTTTACCATTATTTTCAAAAACAACAAAAGAAGAACGCATTCAGTATTTGCACCAACTGCAAGCCGCAGTGAATGCCCGTAAAGAGGAGCTGGTGCAGGTAATGGTGGAAGAGTACGGAGGCACGTTGCAATTCTCCCGGATGAGTGTTCAAAATGGGATTGATGCATTCTCCAATATGATAGAAACATTACAACACTTCGAGTTTGAAAAAACAGTTGGAAAATCTAAAGTGCGATTGGAATCGCTAGGCATTGCGGGTATCATTACTCCATGGAATGCCAGCAATAGTTTTATCTGCAATAAACTGGCAGCCGCTGTGGCAGCAGGTTGTACAACGGTGATTAAACCAAGCGAAATGAGCGCACGTCAAACACAGTTACTGGCGGAATGCCTGCATAAAGCCGGCTTGCCAAACGGTGTGATCAATATTGTAAATGGCCTGGGAAATGTAGTTGGCAATGCCATTACCACGCACAAGGATGTAGCTAAAATATCTTTTACCGGATCGACTGCAGTAGGCAAGTCCATAGCAAAAGGCGCTGTAGATACAATGAAGCGGGTAACACTGGAATTGGGGGGTAAATCACCTAATATCATCCTGGATGACGCAGAATTACCTGCTGCTATTATGCAGGCAGTTTTTGGTGTAGGTATGAACAGTGGACAGGCTTGCATAGCACCTACACGGTTACTTGTTCCCGCATCCAAGCTGGACGAGGTAAATGCTTTGGCTAAAGCGGCAGCGGCACAGGTGAAAGTAGGGCTACCCAATAATGCAGAGACCAATATAGGCCCACTGGTAAGTGAAAAACAATATGACCGGGTACAGGGTTATATTAAACTAGGTAAGGACGAAGGGGCCATATTGCTGGCCGGGGGAGAAGGTAAACCAGCGGGATTGGAGAAAGGCAACTTCGTGAAGCTGACTATTTTTACCAATGTTCGTAATGATATGCGTATAGCGCAGGAGGAGATTTTCGGGCCGGTATTGTCCATTATACCTTATAAGGACGAAGCTGACGCCATTGCAATTGCGAATGATACTACGTATGGACTTGCTGCATATATAAGTTCCGGTGATGTAAAACATGCGGAGCGTGTGGCGGCCCAGATCAATGCAGGCCGGGTTTGTATTAACCAGTTTGTTCACGATCCGCAGGCTCCATTTGGAGGCTTTAAGCAATCTGGCATAGGAAGAGAATATGGTGTATATGGATTAGAAGCGTATCTTGAACCTAAAGCGATTTTACAATAGTATATGATCAATTATTCCTGTCATCTGGCTTTATTCCGCGAGGGCGAACAGTTTGTGTCGACGCATAGCCTAGGCATGGTCCTGTCCGGCGTAATGGAGCTGGATGATGGTTTGCATAGAATAGCATTTGGCAAAGGAGATATTTTTACCTCCCGGCGTAATCACCTGGTGAAGTTTAAAAAACTTCCCGAAGAGAAGGGTGAGTTTATGTCCATATCCATCTATTTCGATGATGATGTATTGCGGGAAGTCAGTATGGAACAAGGATATACCGCGAACGATCACGTTGAAGTACCTGCGTTTGCAAAACTGCCGTCATCCACCTTACTTATATCTTATATACAATCGCTACAGGCATATAAAGAGCTGCCCGCAGGTAGCAATGCGCTGATCAGGCTGAAACAGAAAGAAGGTGTCCTGCTTTTGCTACAGCAAGATCCAACATTGCGTAATGTACTGTTTGACTTTTCTGTACCAGGTAAGCTAGACCTGGAGGCTTTTATGAAGCAGAACTATCATTTCAATGTAAAACTGGAGCGGTTTGCTTATCTCACAGGCAGGAGTTTATCCACTTTTAAGCGTGATTTTGAGCGGATATTTCATGAAACGCCCAGCAAATGGTTACTGAATAGGCGTTTAAGAGAGGCGTATTACCTGATAAAAGAGAAAAAGAAACAAGCTTCTGATATATACCTTGATCTTGGGTTTGAGGATTTGTCTCACTTTTCCTATACGTTTAAAAAGCAATTTGGCGCAGCCCCTTCTAAAATCGCATAAGAGATAAGCTACTACATATTGCAGTTTTATATAAAAAAATAACACACGCTTTTCACATGATGGAATAGGTAATCCGGCTATTTTTGAGATTCTAATGCCCTTATGCTTATGAACGTGATCGGCTGGTTGAAAACCACATGGAGCGATATTCCAAAGGAAATACAGGTTTTTCTTAAAAGAGCAGCGCTCATTTTTATCATCTGGAAATTAATCTATCATCTTTTTTTATTTAATGGTCGTATCATAGACGCACCGTTGACACATATATCTTCGGCTGGTGCAAGATGGACGTTGCAACAAATGCATCCCGGTAGTGAAACGGGTATTAGAGAAGAGTGTAATCCTGATCTGGTAACCAATGAAATTGTTTGTATGGATATGCTTCTGTTATCAGGAAGGAAAGTAGTAGGCGTTGCAGATCCATGTAATGCGTTAGAGTTATATGTTCTATATATTGGTTTTTTGTTTTCTTTTCCTTCTTCATTTAAAAAGATCTTGCTTTTCTCCATCATAGGTGTTGCTGCTATTTATATTGCTAACATTATAAGATTGGTGTTGTTGGCCCAAATGTATTTGCATAATATGTCGGCCCGGGATTTTGCTCACCATTATTTGTTTAAAGCAGTGGTGTATGCATTAACTTTTGTTTTATGGGTGTTATTTGTCAAGAAAACGCAGAAAGATGAGGTTGCAGCGGCGTGATATTTATATTTCTTTAGCGTTCTTATTGCTCATCTTTCTTGTCGAATGGATAGAAGAGGCATTGGTTGTAGAAGGGTATTTTAAAGAATATCTATATAGGCAACAAGGGCTAATGCTACGTTCGATTATCAGAACAGGTAATATACTTATTGTATTTGTGCTTGGTTATATAGGACTATCGTATCTACGATTAACCTGGGTGAAGAAATTATGGATTATCTGGTATGTAATAGTATTAGTGGCTGCCGGTATGCGAATGCTGCCAGTTCTTTTCTTTCACGGTAACCCCACGCTCAATCAAATCTTTTTTTGGAGTTCCTTTTATTATTGGGGTATGTCCCCTTTTCCTTACCTCTTCTTATGGATGTTTGCAGTGGTATTTCTTCCTTATCTTAAACAGGCTAAAACCGAAACAAAACCTAGATAGCAGGTTTATTTGATATTTCACAGAAATAAACGTTATTTTCTGGGAGTAAAATGTCCCGGATACATTGCTGGTATCTTCTTTGCATAAGGCTGAGTATAAAGATGCCTTATGTTGGCTTTACTCATTAATCCGGACCTACAGGACATTACTTATGTAAGATATTGTCCTGAAGACTTTGAATCTCATGTAGGGCTGTTACGTCATTTAGTAGGTGATACATTTCAATTTGAGCATGCATTTCAAAATGGTGATTATTTGTATGGTATTGATGAAAATGAATACGACAAATATGCCATTGGCTTTGAGATGGATGGTCTTACAGACTTGCTTTGTGGACGGGCTGTTGTTGTAAGCTTTGATGTTTATAGCGGCTATCTGAAAAGCCCGCTAACCACACTTAGTGAATTGCGCGATAAGATTCATTTCTATTCGAGAGAAGAAACATCTGAAATTAGAAATGGTGAATTATTCCGTTTGCTTGGTTGCTAAGTATTGATGTAACAACTATTGAGAAAAAAGCAGATGTGTTTGTGTACTTACACAACAAGGAAACTCTTGTGTATTGAGAATAGAGAACTGATGAAAATACACTGAATTTCTTACTGTAAATATTTGCTCTTAATGGGAAAAATGCCCTCCCCGTGTTTTCGGTTTAGCGACGATGAACAAGTATTTTAGTCGTATGATATACCCAAATCCTAAAGATCCGTTACGTTTTCCCTCTTATAAGTCATGGTTGCATCTTTGTATTAAAATAAGTGGTGTGCTGTTTTTTTCTATTTTCTTTGGTTGTAGCCGACAACCATCAGTTGTTGCGTCTACAGAAATACAACAGCAGATTCTTCAAATAAATGATTCAGCAAAAGGATTAGCACAAGGAGGCGATTCGCAAAGCGCACAAGTATTACATCAGCAGGCATTGCAGATGGAGCGGGTAATGGAAAGGACTGGACTCGAGCGGATTATTGCTATTTTACTTATAAGTATGCTCGCCATGTTTGTGATCCTGGTTTTTCTGTTCCTTCGAAAGACGAACAGGCTAAACACAAAACTTAATGATGCGTTACAGGTAAGGGACAAATTATTCTCAATTATCGCCCATGATTTGCGCGGTCCTGCAAGTGGACTCGTGCAGAGCTTGCATGTAGTGGGGGCGGGGCTTTTTACCGACGAAGAAGAGCGGGAAATGATCAGTAGCCTGCGGGTTCAGAGTGTTTACCTGATGGAGACATTAGATAATTTGCTCAGATGGTCCAGGTCTCAGTTGTATGGAGTGAAAGTAACGCGCGATGCGGTTGCCGTGTATGACAGTGTAGAACATGCTATTAATTTACTGAAAGGGCAATTGGAACAAAAAAAGTTGGATGTACAATGTTTAGTAGATGAATCGCTCTTTGTCTTTGCAGATACAGACCAGTTTGATTTTATTATACGTAATATCCTGTCGAATGCTATCAAATATTCCAATGCAGGTAGTTCTATACAGGTTAAGGGGCGTGTCGTAAGCAACGATATGATCATAGAAGTAATAGATCACGGAGTGGGCATGACAGAAAAACAACAAGAGCAATTCAAGTATGGTACGCTTGAGCCTACGCCCGGCACTTATAGGGAGAAAGGGACAGGCCTGGGATTGTTACTTGTCAGAGATTTTGTGCTTGCCAACAATGGACAGATACAGTTAATGAATACCCCTGGCGGCGGTCTAACTATTTACATTTCTTTGGATGCACAAGAACGACAGGGTGCAATGGGTGAAGCTCAGATTGCCTGAATTGGAAACTTGTTTTCATATGACAGCAAGCGCATCAATAAGAGCATTCAGAAGAAAATTGGAAAAAGGTTCTGAATATCAATAAAAAATATGAGAAAAAAATTGGTGAGAAAATAGATTACTCTATATTTGCACCCCTGACACGAAAATGCCCAGGTGGCGAAATTGGTAGACGCACTGTGTTCAGGTCGCAGCGTTCGCAAGGATGTGCTGGTTCGAATCCAGTCCTGGGCACCTGATAGCCTTGTAAATGATTAATTTACAAGGCTTTTTTTATGCCCGTGTGTCAAAAAGTGTCACTTCTTTTCGCTTTCTACCACATTTTCTGACACATAATTGACACATGAAATGACACATGAAATTTGTCACATTTCGAGTTTGAAATTTGGGCATTCTTCCGTAAAAACCGCTGTATTTTGTCAGGCCAATTTAATGCCTATTGGCAATTATCCTGATGTGCAATTACCTGCTTTTGGCAGACATCTGGTAACGTGGAAAAATTATGTTTCCTTTTACTTTGTTGCTTTTGTCCACTTCTATTCTCTTCTTTTCGGTCGCGAAAATCGAAGCCAATTGCTACTGACAAACCGGCTACTATTTACCTGGCATGGCACGCTGCTTGATCTTTACTTCTTAACCTTTAAAAATGTAGCTGTATGAATTTGTGGAAAAGACTAAACGAAAAGGGAGACAAGATCTATTATCATTATGACTTTGGACGTGGTCCGGGTCAGCGACCGGCGACTGGTATTTTCACCTATAGAAAGCCGAAAGACCAGATTCAAAAGAATCATAATAAAGAAGCGCTGGCTTTGTTGGAGGTAAAGGTGTCTGAATGCACATTGGACATGCAGGCAACTGGTTCGAGCTTTATACCAGCCAGAAAATTTGAAAGCAATTTCTTTGATTATTATGAACGATACGTCAAGGAAAACAAAAGAGATGGTAACCGGCACCTCCGAAATAGCCTGACCCATTTCAAAAAATTTCTAGGAAAGGATTTTATTGCACCTGTTGATATTACAGAAAATCTTTGTTCGAGATATCAGCGTTATTTGCTGGATAACTTTAATGGGGACACGCCTGCGAATTACTTTACAAGGTTCAAACAGGTAGTGCGGTCTGCTGCAATAGATGGATATTATCGATTTGATCCTTCGGAAAAGGTTCCGGCAAAATCCAACCCATGTAGTAGTTTGAAGGAACATCTCGAAGTGGAGGAGTATCTGGCACTTTTGCAAACACCTTGTTTTAATGAACATGTAAAAGAAGCATTTATTTTTTGCTGCTACACAGGGTTGCGATTTGTAGATGTAAAGGTTTTGGACTGGGAGCATATTGAAGGCAGAAAGCTTATCACCAGGATTATTCAGGCAAAAACAGGACAGCCACTATGCCTTACATTGCACCCAATTGCGCTGGCAATAATAGAAAAGCGCAGGTTGTTGGCCAAAGGAGCTCAACCAAAGGATAGGGTGTTTGGGTTGCCAACACATGATGGTTCCAATAAAGTACTAAAGCAATGGGTACAGAATTCCGGAATTGGAAAGGAGATCACCTGGTCATGCGCCAGGTTAAGTTTTTCGATCCTTCTGAAGGACAAAAATGTCGACGACCCTACCATTGCTGCTTTGTTAGGACATACTACAACCAAACAGGTACAACGCGTATATAAAAGGCATCGACCTAAAGATGAGTCTCAAACTATCAGCGAGTTGCCATCTCCGGATATTCTTCCAACAGATCAAGCCTTAAAAACCAAACCCGCCAAACGGCGGGTTTGATTTTTTAATTGCTAGACTTATTGACATGTAAACAAGACCTCGCTATTTATCACATTTTAAGTTTCAAAGAGCTAGCACTCACTTGCTCGCCCCAGCAATACCGGTCAAGGTCTTACCGCTTATAATACCCGTTGCTGGTTTTGTAAATTTTATTTTCATCGCACCTTTTCATATCTCATCAAAAAATAAGTTTATCGCCCTTTGTAAGGATAAAATAATTCCGAAAGAAATCCCAATGGATACGCAATCTCATTATGACAAATGCGGAACGTGGAAAGGATATAAAGATTTTTTATCTAACTAAAAATGGTTTGTGAAAGGATAAGTTTAACTGCGGTACAGGTTGGTGATTTAGAAACTTCTGACAACTTGATTTTGGAAGTCATTTACCAACGCTTCTATTAAATCAGTATCTTCATTATCGTCAACATATAAACTATTTGCATGGGCCGTTTTGTTACCATTAAGGATATTGCCAAAAAATTAAACATCTCTGTTTCTACCGTATCCAGGGCAATGCGTGATAAATACGATGTGAACCAGGAAACAAGAGAGAAAGTGCTGGCGATGGCAAGCGAACTTAACTACAGGCCGAATTTCAACGCAACGGGGCTGGTCAACCAAAGCACACACAACATTGCAGTGATCCTGCCTTTTGTTACAAACTATTATTTCTCTACTGTTATCACCGGCATACAAGAGATGGCGTATCAGCGCAATTACAATATCATTTTACATATTACCAACGATTCACCGGAGCGTAAATTATCTGTCATCAATAATTTGCCTGTTTCAAGCCTTGATGGTTTGTTGATTTCTATTTCATCAGATTCCAATGCGTACAAGCACTTTCAACAGTTAATTGATTCAGGCTTGCCGATCGTTTTTTTCGATCGGGTACCTGATACCATCCGCACATCCAAAGTGATGCAGGACGATTACAACGGTGCATTTGAAGCGGTGGAGCATTTGATAGCGCAAGGCTATAAAAAAATCGCACACATTGCTGGCCCTGAAGTGCTGGACTTTACACAGAAAAGAAAACAAGGTTTTATCGATGCATTGAAAAAATATAAACTACCTGTAAAGAAAAAATGGATCGTGCATTCTGGGTTTTCTCAGGAAGATGGGCAGGCAGATGTTATGAAATTATTACAACAGAAAGATCCGCCAGATGCAATTTTTGCGGTGAATGACCGTAAAGCCATTGGCGCTATTGTCACACTGAAAGAAAAAGGAATTGTTGTTGGCAAGCAGGTCGGTGTAATTGGTTTTACCAATGATCCCGTGTCCGCTATTGTAACACCTACACTTTCTACTATAGCAGAGCCTGCTTTTGAAATAGGTAAGAAAAGTGCAGAGCTATTATTAAAGCATATTGGTAAAAGAAATTTTATCCCGGAGGATGTGATCCTGCCGGGAAAACTCATCGTGCGTGAATCAACGCAGCGTTAATTAGTGTCACTATCGTAAACGATTTGCCCGTTAATGATCGTCTTGCGGATGTTAATGTCTGCATCAAACAATACCATATCTGCATCTTTGCCTTCTACTAAAGAACCTTTTTGCGCAGCAATATTCATAATGCGTGCAGGTGTAGTAGAGAGCATGCGTACAGCCTCTGTCATAGGCACATTCGCCAATGTAAGCATATTGCGCAACAGCCTGTCGGCAGTAGCAATACTACCTGCGAAAGAACTGCGGTCAGGCAGTTTAGCCACGCCATCTTCTACAATTACTTTTACGCCGTGTTTTAAACCACCGAGGATACTATCGCCCGGCGGCATACCAGCAGCGCGCATCGCATCTGTTACCAGCGCAATATGATCTGCACCTTTTATTTTATAAATGAGTTGTAAGAATGGTGCGGGTAAGTGCACGCCGTCAGCAATCACTTCTACATCCATCTCATCTATCAGGTAAGCGCTTTCTATCACTCCGGCATAGCGAAATCCATTCCGGCGTGTTACGCCCGACATGCCCGAATAAAAATGTGTAGCCAGCGTATAACCATTTTCAAAAGCATCTATCACTTCTTCATAGATCGCATCTGTATGCGCTATTGCGGGCAATATATCTTTTGAAAGTAAGTATTGTGCAAAAGGAAGAGCGCCCTTTAATTCCGGCGCAGCGCTCCATCGTTTAATGCAATTGCTGTGCGCAATCACAGACATGTATTCTTCAGGATCAGGTTCTCTGATATATCGCGGGTCTTGCGCGCCTCTTTGGTTAAGAGCAAAGTATGGGCCTTCCAGATGCATGCCCATTAATTGCGCGCCCTTATGATTTTTATTATTAGCTATGGCGTATGCATCCAGTGTTGACAGCAAGTCTTTCTTCTCACTTGTAAGCGTAGTGGGATACATAGCAGTAGTACCATAGCGCGCATGTGTTTCTGCTATGGCAAGAAATGCTTCCGGTGTGCCGTCCATAAAATCGTGCCCGTCGCCTCCATGTACATGCAGATCAATAAAACCTGGCGCGAGATATAAACCTTGCGCATCTATTTCCGTAGCGCCGTTTATTTCCACAGGCTTATCGCCTGCGCTTACGATCTTTCCGTTCTTCGCTACAAGCGTTCCATTTTGAATAATGCGGTAAGGCGTAACAATCTGCGCGTTTACTATTTTTAAATAATTACTCATGTGATAGTTCAACTATTTTAAAGACCAACGCTTAATACGATGCCCGTAGAAAGCATAGAAAATTAAGTAGAGATAACAAGGAACCAGGAGCCAGTAAGCTTCTTTTATACCATAGCTATCTGCAAAGTGACCGTACACCAATGGAACCAATCCATTACCGCAAAGCCCCATGATCATGATGGATGCGCCCAATTTTGTAAAACGCCCAAGCCCATTTATCGCCAAGGACCATATACCTGCCCATATCAATGAATTGGCAAAGCCCAGTAACACAACGAACCAAATAGATACATCCGCATCATGTCCCAGAAATAGCGCTTTCCCTTTAATAAACACGATCAGCAGCGAGAAAGTAAGCCCCAATATTGTGCATATCCTGAAAGCATTCTTTTGGCTGATGAATTTCGGGATCAGTACTACGCCTAACACATAGCCACAAATGGTTGCAAATAAGGTGTACGATGGAAACACCTTTGCTTCCAGCAAAGGTATGTGCATAGAAGTAGCATAACCAATAATTGTATCGATAGAAATAACCTGTGTGCCTACGTGTAAAAAAATAGCAACAGCACCCAGGATAAGCCAGGGAAAATCCAGGATGCTTTTTTTAGCCGCATTCGCTTTCAACAGTTCCGGGTCTTCCTGCTCTGTATTGATCTCCGGTAAAGGAGATTTTAGTATCAGCAAACCCAATAGCAACAATACAATACCAACAACGCAATATGGCAACATTACGCGCCGTATCAATTCATCCAACACCAGTTCTCTTTGTGCAGTTGCCATCAGCGGAATTTGCCTGAAGAGTTCTGAATCCGTAGTGCGTAAGATAACCGCGGCAAAAATGAGCGGCGCCAAAATGCCGGCACCCTTATTGCACACACCGAGTATACTGATGCGTTGTGCAGCGCGCTCTATAGGCCCGAGAATCGTTACATAAGGGTTGGCGGCTGTCTGCAATACAGACAGGCCTACTCCCAATGCAAACAAGCCCGTTAAGAACAAGCCATACATACGTGTGGCGGCGGCAGGGATAAAAATAAAAGCGCCCACAGCCATAATGCCAAAACCAATCGCCATTCCTTTTTTAAAGCCCGTCTTTTTTAGCAGGAAGGATGCAGGCACAGAAATAATAAGGTACGAAATGTAAAAGGCGAACGTGACAAAGTAAGATTCAAAAGTGGTGAGTTCACAAGCTAATTTAAAGTACGGGATTAATATAGAGTTTATCCAGGAGATAAAACCGATCACAAAAAACACGACTGCAATAATAGCGATAGAAGTACGGACCTGTTTTTTTGTAAGCGCTCCGGATATGTTTTCTTTCATCATAACTAGTTTGATAATACTGGTGTAACAAGAAATCGCATGGCTAAAATATACATTATTTACCCCTGTAACTTTTCGCTAAGCCAATAAAACAACGGTAACGTTGCCGGTAGCCTTATCGAGAACGTTATCGCTATTTTATTTCCCGTACAACGAGTGATCCGGTGGTGTAATTAATACTTTTGAACACATCATTTTCTATTCAAACATTTTAAAAAATAGATCACTATGGAGTTGGTTATTCAAAACGACAAACATGGATTAGGTAAAGTAGCGGGACAAAAGGCCGCTGAACTGATCCGCGACGTTATACGGGAAACGGGTAAAGCAAATGTGATACTCGCAACAGGGACGAGCCAGTTTCAGACGCTGGAACAATTGATTGCAGAAAAAGATATTGACTGGAGTAAAGTTGTAATGTTTCATTTGGATGAATACATCGGCATGCCTGTTGCACATCCTGCCAGTTTCAGGAAATACCTGAAAGAACGTTTCTTAGACAAAGTGCCACCGCTTGCAGCCAGTTACCTCATCAATGGAGAAGGCGATGCAGAGAAAGAACGTCAGCGCCTGAATGAACTCATTGCACAATACCCGATAGATGTAGCATTAGTTGGTATTGGAGAAAATGGCCATCTTGCATTCAACGATCCTCCTGCAGATTTTGATACGGAAGATTCATACCTTGTAGTGAATCTTGATGAAAAGTGCAGGTTGCAGCAAATGGGAGAGGGATGGTTTGCTTCTCTTGAAGAAGTGCCGGCGCAGGCCATCAGCATGTCTGTAAAGCAGATCATGAAATCAACACACATTATTTGTTCTGTACCTGATGGGAGGAAAGCGCAGGCTATTAAAGACAGCCTGGAGCAGCCTGTAAGTCCGTTGTTCCCGGCAAGCATCCTGCAGTTACATCCTTCCTGCCTATTTTATTTGGATAAGTCATCTGCGGCCTTACTTTCGCCGGGTGTGTTAGCTAAATAACCAGCATAAAAAACGATGCCAATGAAATGTGTACATATATGCGTGGCCCTGTCACTGATGTTGTGTTCACGCAACATCAGTGCGCAACCCGGCGCTACAAACTACTTCTTACAACTACCGGAAGACGGTGTGCCATTGGCGCAAATATTTGACAGCAGGGTAGCTGATCCGGCTGTTTACCAGCAACATGCGAATAAAGTTTTCTTTGTGTGGGGCTCCTCCTCTGCGCAATTACCAAAAGGTATCACCGGCAGTAAATATTTTCCCTCTATCCGCAACCCGGAAAGAAAACTGGATATTGACTGGTATAAAAAAAATCATCCTGACTGGATCATGTACAAAGCAGACCAGTCAACGCCTGCATACGGTTACATCTATGACTATGGCGGGCTGGTTCCATTGGACGTTTCTAACAACGATGTAAAAGAATATTACCTCTCTACGTTCATTATGCCTGCTGTGCAGCAAGGCTACAAAGTAGTTGCCATGGATAATGTAGACCTCGGCAACTGGCCCGAAGCCAGCGGACATTTTACCAATGGTAAATGGACGCCGTTGTACACGGGTAAGAAAAATGATTCATCTTTTCAGTGGGCTATGATCGGCTGGATGCAATTCTTAGTTGATAAACTACATCCCTTAGGCGTAAAAGTTGCTGCTAATATCAAAGCCAACAGCGCATCGTCAGATGTTGTGCTGCGCATGATGAATACGGTAGATATATGGTTGGATGAAAACGGGTTTACACATACCGGGAAAAATGTAACAGGCGCTGCATGGGAAAAGCAATTTTCTTATTTAAAACATATTGCACCTACAAAAGGATATGTTTCTATTAACCAGGTAAACAATGTAGTAGATAAAGCGGACTCTTCACAAATAGAATGGGTGATCGCGAACTTCCTTTTAACGCGTGGCCCGCAAAGCACACTCGCGATTACGGGATATGATAAGAAAGCATTTTACCAGGAGTTTCATTATCGCCCGGAGATGGATGTAAACATCGGCAAACCGCTGGACACTGTGCGTAAAGAGCACAATGTGTGGATTCGTCATTTTCAAAAAGGTTTTGTTGTTGTAAATCCGAACGCAACGGACACCATTACCTTTACGTTGTCGAAAGGCAAATGGAAAACTGCAACAGGCCTTGTTGTGCAAGGCGAACTTGCGTTAAAGCCTGCATTCGGTTTTGTATTAGAAAAATTGTGAGTATAGCTTAACAACAAAGTTCACAAAAAATTACACAAGAAATACAAGGACTTCTTTGTGCTCCTTGTGGTTAATGTATCAATAACTAACTGCCTAGCTTATTTTTAAACCTTCCTTCTATGAGTTATAAATACACGCTGCTTTTTTACATCTGCATATTATTTTCTGTACAAATAACAACGGCACAAACGACAACAGGCAATACAGCTAAAGCGCAGCCTAAATGGGTAGAAGGTTTCCCGATGATCATGGTAGGAGATTGGGATGTAAAGCCCACTTTTAGGCGCAGGGTTGGCGCTAATCCCGTATGGATGGATGATGTATATAAAAACGAAACGACAGAAGCGCAGGTAAAGAAATATAAAGACATGGGGGCGACGATGGTCATGGCTTTTTTCTATAAAGGATTTGGATTGGATGCAGAGAAAGAAGAAATAGACAACACGCGCAAACTGGTAGCGCTATGTAAAAAATACGGACTAAAAGTAGGCGCGTATGTGGGCGCTACAATGCCGTATGAAACTTTTCTCGTAGAAAAGCCGGAAGCGCAGGAGTGGATAGCGCCGCCGTATATGGGAGCGCCCGTAACATACGGTAGCCAGACCTTTCGCAAGCTCGTTTACTTTCAGCATGAAGGATATAAAACGTATATGAAACGTGTGCTGAAATTAGCCGTGGAAGATTTGAAAGTAGATCTTATTCACTTTGATAATTCTTCTATACAGGCCATTCCTACAGTGTTTTATCATCCGCAGGCTGTTGCTGATTTTAGAAAATTTTTGCAGGCCAAATACACGCCTGAGCAACTAAAATTGCGCTTAGGATTTAGTAATGTAAGGTATGTAGAGCCACCTGCGTACTCTAAATCGGTAACAATATTGCATGATCCTTTATCGCAGGAGTGGACGGATTTCAGATGTCAGCAACTCGCGAACTATTATGGAGAAATGGCGCAATATATCCGTTCGCTTAATCCTGAAGTGGCTGTAGAGTGTAATCCGCATGGATTAGATGCACGCAATTCTATGTGGAATGAAAGTGTAGATTTTCCGAGGATCTTACAGCATACTAATTTTTTCTGGACAGAAGGCGAGCGTACAGATTTGAAAGACGGCACACTCATGTCTAAAATACGCACGTTTAAAATGGCGCGTATTTACAATAACAGGGTGTTTACAAACACCAGCGAGAGCCTGCTGAAAATGGCTGAAGTACTTGCTTACAACAGGGAAGGCATTGGTATGATAGGCGGGCTGGATGAAATGGAAGGTGGTAACCACGATGAACCTTTTAAATTAAGCAAAGAACAAAAAGCTTATGTACAGTTCTTTAAAAATAATTTTGACTACTACCGCAACACAACAAACATTGCAGACGTAGCTGTGCTGCGCACTTTTGCTACAATGGCGTATGACAATGAGCGCCCTTATCAAAGTACAATGCTCGCAGAGCAAAGCCTGATACAGGCGAAAGTGCCGTTTGATATCATCTTTGATGACCAACTAAAACAACTGAGCCGTTATAAAGTATTGGTGCTGGCTGACCAGGAATCATTGACCGATGAACAACAGGAGCTCATCCGGGCATTTGTACGTAATGGCGGTGGATTGGTTGCTACAGAGCATACTTCGCTTTACACAAACTGGCATCAGCGTAAAGAAAATTTTGGACTGGCTGACCTGTTTAAAGTACAAGCGCCTGCATGGCACAAACGCAGTGCGCCGGAATTGATCTTGCAGGTAGCAGAGCAACGCAACGAATTTAGTAAAGGGAAAGTAAGCTATCTGCCGGAGATTATCCCTACACAGGCGGCTAACGCATCAGCCACAGAAAATTATTATAAGCTGGCTAGGAACCATGAGCAGCTCATCAATGCAATTTCGTGGGCCGCGGGCGCACCTTTGTCCTTTCATGTAAATGCACCCGAAACAGTAACAGCAGAGTTTTTAAAACAGGATGATAAGAACAGGTTGTTGCTGCATTTGGTAAATTTCAATTATAAAAAAGGAGCGGTACAAAATATACAGGTGAAAGTACAAGCACCGGCGGGAAAGAAAGTGAAAGATATCAACCTGCTTAGCCCTGATGCAACATCAACAGCAAATGGTATAAGCTTTAAAGAAGAGCAGGGAAGTATTCAGTTTACCATCCCACAGTTAGCTTTATATGATTTGGTTGTGATACAGTTGAAGTGATAGCTGATTCTCTATCTGCTTTTTTTGATGAATAGTGATTTTTGTATTCGAGCAGGCAAGAACCGAAGGGTTGACAGAATGGTCGGGAAAGAAATAACCCGGTCGATAGAGCCGCAGCGCGGCGACAGCCATTATGAACACATGCTGCTTGTGATCGAAGCGATGTTTTTTACCACGTAGGTAACATAGGTGCATAAGACACATAGGATATGTTCAGAGCTATTTGCGAATAGCAATCTCAATCTTCGATTTATTCAAAAGCGCACAGAGCACATAGAGGAGCTGCTTCGCAGCTCTTTGGTGCTCTTTCTGTGTTTCAGTGGCAATCTTTGCGGCCTTTACGTATCCTCTGTTGTCTTTGCGATATTTGGTATGCGATAGACTGACAGGAATAAATATTTGAAGTGATGGTAAATTCATCACTTCAAATATGTAGCAAGGGGAGAATGAATTTCTTTTAATCCTTCGGAAGCGAGTTTCGCTACCTCTGTTGCACCACGTACGCACAAATGCGTATCATCTTTTTTACCGTTAGGTAGTTTGGTGAAAAGGCCCGGTTCAATATAAACGTATAATTTCTTTGATTCTTCCGGGCCGTATTGCTGCATTAAAGCACGTGATTTAGCGTTGATGTCTATAAGTGGAACATTCATTTCCCGTGCGATAGTTCTTACTTCTTGTACATAAGGATCAAAAGTATCGGGGAATAACTTTCCGGCTTTATCAAACTTCCTGCGGCAAATAGAAGTGAACAAAACAGGATAAGCTCCTTTGCTGCGGGTTTCTTTTACATAGTTCATTATGTTTTCCCTGTAGGTAGTAGCAGGGTCTGTGTGACGGGCGGTGTCTGCTTTTTCATCATTAGGGCCAAACATGATAAACACATAATCACCCGTTGTTACCTGTTCAATTGTTTTTTTCCATATGCCCTCATCCCTAAAACTCTTGGTGCTTCTGCCGCTGCGGGCCATGTTGCTGATCTTGACATCAGTTGTAAAAAACTGTGGCATCATCTGCATCCATCCACGGATAGGATAGTTGTCACCACCAAACCCATTCAGGTACTTATCATCATAGTCACACATGGTAGAGTCGCCAATAGAAAAAATGGTCGGTTTTTTGTCAGTATTAAAACCAGCCGCCAAAATAACTACACCAAAAAGAAAAAAAATTTTTTTCATATATCTGTCATTTACGTCATTATGAGAAAATGTATTACCAATGTACTTCCTTTCGCTCAAGTGCTTATCAATAGGATAAAACTAATTAACGGTAGCGTTAGCGGTAACGTTACCGCTAATTATTGGGCTTGTAACCGGGCAAACTGGAGCAAAAAAATCTACTTTGGATAAAAATTTAACGATTGCTGGATCTAAACTGAGAGAATCTATATGCCGTCCTGCCCGAAAACGATTAACGATTGATGATATAACACTGCGCGCGTATGTTCCCTCCCTGCTAATATCAAAAAACAAACGAGATGAGAATTGCTATTCTACTGCTGTTAACGATGTTGAGTACTGCTACTCTTTGCTATGCACAAAACAATCGCCGCATCACTGGTGAGGTAGTGGACTCCGCTACCAACGCTCCACTGGAAGGCACAGTAATACAGGTGAAAGGAACTGCCCGGAAAGCATTAACGAATGCACAGGGAAAATTTGAGATAACCGTTCCAGCTGGTGCTACACCACTCATACTACAGATACAGTACGTTGGTTACAGCACACTGGAAGTTGAGGCGGGTACTTCCACGCTGCACATTAAGCTCAGTTCAGGTGCAGGGCAAATGGAAGAAGTGATTATGGTAGGCTATGCCGCCGTGAAAAAGAAAGACCTTACGGGTTCCGTATCATCCATTACTGCCAAACAATTAAAAGATATACCGGTAAACTCTCTCGCTGAAGCGCTGACAGGCAGGCTTGCAGGCGTACAGGTAACCACAGCCGAAGGTATGCCGGGTGCAAGCGTGCAAATAAAAATACGAGGCAATGGTTCTATTACACAAGATATGTCACCACTCTATGTCATTGATGGTGTGCAGGTAGAAAGCGGCCTTGATGGGATCTCGCCACAGGATATAGAATCTGTAGATGTGCTGAAAGATGCATCCGCTACTTCCATCTATGGCGCGCGTGGCGCCAATGGCGTAGTGATCATTACCACCAAAGGTGGCAAAGAAGCCAAACCGGTGATCAGTTATAACGGTATGGTTGGCCTTAAAAGATTGGCGAAAGAATTAGAAGTAATGCAGCCGTATGATTTTGTAATGATGCAATATGAAAGGACGCGCTCCACAAATGAAGGGCAGGCTTCTTTCCTTGCCCTTTATGGCCCGTGGGATAGTTTAGGCGCGTATAAAACAACGCCTTTTGTGGACTGGCAAAAACAAACATTCGGAAATGATGCGTGGATGCAGACGCATAACGTTGGTGTAACAGGCGGCAATAAAACAACACAATACAGCCTTAGTCTTACGAGCAATGATGAAGATGGCGTAATGCTTAACTCAGGCTTCAAAAGAAAACTAGCCAACTTCAGAATGGATACCAAAGTGAGCGACCCGCTGAAAGTAGGTGTGAACCTCAGGTACTCCGATCAGAAAATAACCGGTGCGGGCACGTCAGATGCAGGTGCATCTACCTACAACATGCTTCGTCACACGATCAAGTACAAACCCTACTTACAAGGCAATGCATCGCTAGATGATCTGGACCAGGCTTACTATGATGAAACAAATACGGGTAATGCGCTGGGTATTATCAATCCTATTTTGCTAAGTAATGCACAGTACAACATGAAGCAAAACACCATCACTTACCTGAATGGATATGCGAACTATGTTTTCAATAAACAATTTTCATTCAAGACAACAGTCGGTGTAAATCTTACGGATCAAACCTACAATACCTTTTACGATTACATTACTTCCAAAGCACGTACACAAGGTGCCAGCCTGCCAATGGCAGGCGTAACAACTAATAAAGTGAATAGTTTCTCTAATTCAAATGTGCTTACTTATACCAATAATGCAAAGAAAACAGATCATCATATTAATGCCATATTAGGTAATGAGTTTTACAACATAAAAGCAAAAAGCACAGACCTGCAATTGAAAAATTTCCCGGTTGGCATTACCGCAGACAAAGCGCTTAACCAGTTGAGTCTCGGCGCAACTATTCCGACTTATCCAAAATCCGACAGCTATGCAAGTAATATTGCATCCTTCTTTACAAGGATCAATTATGCATACAAGGATAAGTACATGGCGAACTTTAGTGTAAGAGCAGATGGCTCTTCCAAGTTTGCACCAGGCAACCAATGGGGTTACTTCCCGGCTGGTGCTATATCATGGCGCGTGTCAAAAGAAAATTTCCTGAAGAACAGCACTTTCATTTCTGACTTGAAACTGCGCGCATCTTATGGTACAAGCGGTAACAACCGCATAGATGATTACCTGTTCTTAAACATATTTACACCTAATGCAAAATATGCATTGAATGAACAGATAGTCCCTGCTTACATGGTAAGCAGCCTGCCCAATAAAAATTTGAAATGGGAAACAACCGTTTCAAGGAATATCGGTTTAGATTTATCCGTACTCAATAGCCGGTTACAATTAACCGTGGACGTATATAAAAATACAGTCCGCGACCTGTTGGTGGATGTACCCATTCCACCAACAGCCGGCTATAGTACACAATTGCAAAATGTGGGCAATATCTCCAATCGGGGATTGGAAATACAGTTGAGTGGTGTTCCCATTCAGAAGAAAGACTTCACATGGAATATAGATTTCAATATTTCCTTCAATAAAAATAAAATTGAAAAATTAGCCGCCGGGCAGGATCATTACTTTGCATACTCCGGCTTCGGTATTTCCGGACAACCTGCTGATTACATTGTAAAAGTAGGACAGCCATTAGGAGCGATGTATGGCTATGTATCCGATGGTTTTTATACAGTGAATGATTTCAATTATGATCCGGCTACAACTATTTATACGTTAAAGAATGGCGTAACGGATGTGTCCAATGCGATCGGTACAGCTCAACCCGGCTGGATGAAATTGAAGGACCTCGACGGCAACCATATCATTGATGATAAGGATAAAACAATTATTGGCAATGCCAATCCAACATTTACAGGAGGCTTGAATCAACGCTTTACCTACAAACGTTTTGACTTTAGTGTCTTCCTCAACTTTGTTTATGGCAACAAAATCTATAATGCGAATAAGATTGAGTTTACCAATGGCTATGGTGCAAACAGCAATTCCCTTGCGATCAACAATGGGCGTTGGCGCACGGTAGATGCCAATGGGAATGTAGTGCAGCAGGTTGTTACCGTGTCCGGGCAACAGGTTGTAAAAGGCATTGCACCCGATGCGTTGGCTGCATTGAATAAAAATGCAAACACATGGATCCCGATCAGCGGGGCAGGAGCGTGGTATCCTACTTCATGGGCGATGGAAGACGGTTCTTTCTTAAGAGTGAACAATATCACACTTGGCTATTCACTTCCTGAGAAACTGCTGAAGAAAGTAAAATTCCGTACCCTCCGCATTTATGCAACAGTAAACAACCTTGCCATTCTTACCAGCTACTCCGGTTATGATCCCGAAGTAAATACGCGAAGAACAACACCTGTAACGCCCGGCGTAGATTACGCCGCGTACCCGAGAAGCAGGCTTTATTTGGTTGGGCTAAATGTTTCCTTATAATTAAAACAACAGTTATGAAAAAACAACATCTATATATACTGCTACTGATCGTTCCCGTAATGGTGTTATCTGCTGGTTGTAAAAAATATCTTGCAGAAGAACCATCTTCTGCTTATGATGAACAATATATTTTCAGCACTGTCAACAATGCGAAAAGCGCAGTACTGGGCGTATATGACCAGCTTGCCGGCGACCAGGCGTATGGCAGCCGCCTTAGCCTCATGTATCCGTACGACAATGATGAAATGATCGGTGTGACTAATAGTACTGCGCCCGACAATAGTTCAAGAGATCTGTCTCGCTATAACCTGTTGCCGACAAATGCACAATTGCTTTCTCCCTTCAGCCAGTTGTATGTGGGCGTAGAGCGAGCGAATATTTGTATCAAAAATATTCCTGCGATGGACCTGTATGCCAAAGGCAGCAGTAGTGATATTGCTGATCTGAAAAGATTGCATGGTGAAGCACTTACGTTACGTGCGCAGTTTTATTTTGAACTAATCCGTAACTGGGGAGATGTACCTGCTTCTTTTGTTCCTTCTATAGATCAGCCCAATCTCTTTGCTGGTAAACTGAACAGGGATACGATCTATACACAATTGTTGAAAGACCTGAAGACGGCAGAAGACCTTGTGCCGTGGCGCACGGACGTAACATCAGACGAGCGCATCACCAAAGGCGCAGTAAAAGCATTGCGTGCAAGAATAGCGCTGTTCCGCGGCGGATACTCTTTGCGTAAGTCAGGTGGCATGGAGCGCAGCACAGATTATCTTGATTACTATAAAATAGCCCGTGATGAATGTTACGCCATCATGCAGCGCAGAGATCAGCACACACTCAATCCAAGTTTTCAGGCAGTGTTTAAAGATGCCATTGATTCATACAAAATAGATCCGTATGGAGAAGTGATGTTTGAAGTAGCGATGGGAAGAGAAGTAGATAGCAAGCTGGGCTATTATGACGGGCCGAGATTTTATGTACCGGGCAATACAGCGCTACTGGGCAATGGCTCTATCAGGATTATCCCTGTTTACTTTTATTCATTCGATTCCGTGGATACGCGTCGCGATGTTACCTGCGCCCCTTATTATATGAACGCAGATAATACAAAAGCAGGGCAAACACTCGTGAATATGGTCAGTGGTAAATTCCGTGCAGACTGGATCACACCTGCCTTGAACTCTGCGATACAGGCTACCGGTATTAACTGGCCCGTAATCCGTTTTTCAGATGTGTTGCTCATGTTTGCTGAAGCAGATAATGAAGTTAACAACGGCCCAAGTGCTGACGCGATCAAAGCGTATGAGGAAGTAAGGAAAAGAGGATTTAAAGGGAACGAAACAAAGATTGGTACGACACCTACAGCAAAGCAGGATTTTTTTAACGCACTGATAAAAGAACGCTCTTTAGAATTTGGCGCAGAAGGCATTCGTAAATATGATCTTATCCGCTGGAACCTGCTGGCGCAGAAAATAACGGAAGTGCGGGATAACTATACCAAGATGCTGAATGCGCAGGCGCCTTATGATAAAGTGCCGCAGTACATGTATTACCTGCCTAATTCATCGCAGATGATCTGGGGCAACTCATTGTACAAGGCATCACCAAGTTCTCTTGCTGGCTACACGCGTATCAACTGGACAAAAGCGATCACGGCATCGTGGATCACGAACGTGGCGCAACTTTTTACTGCTAACCACAGTGAACTGTTGCCTATACCGCAGGCGGTGATAGAAGCAAATAGAAACATTACTCAAGATTATGGCTATTAAACATGGATATACACGAACCTAACGACAAAGAGTACAAGATTACTATGAGAAACATCAGTTAAGTTGGAAAATCTTACGGAAGTGCCCCAACCTGCTAATTGATAGGTAACCAGCGAAATGGGGGTAAAAATCAGATTTTTCAAGCAGCACCTAAGAATGACGTCATAAGAATACAGCTTGTAGAATTAAAGTTGCGGGCTGTCGGCCGGCTGTAAAAGAAACTTGCAACTTCTAGTTTTTATTTTTTAACAATGTTGCTTCCTTGCAAATATTTGGTCGCTTGTATGTTTATGTTGACAAAAAAACTATTTCACACGGGTGAGTCATTCAGTGGGTAATGTTTGAACGTTCTTTTGAGATATACTAAAGGCTTGATTTTCGAAGGATAGTATAATGCTAATGGGATTTAACCTTTCTCCAGCGCCAATAATCCTTTATAAAAAGATGAATGGTGGTATAGTGGATACCACCATTACGTTGCAAAATACAATGATTGATTTCCTGTACAACTTATTCCTCGCAACTCGATGAAGTAGGCGCATTGCCGGTTGTTGTTTTTGCATTGGGATTACCAGCAGCTTTCATTTGTTTAATTGTCCGATAGAGACTATTCGGTGTTTTCTTAAAATTCACACCGCTCAGTTGATCTATCCAATCGGCGGGATTGATCATGTTGTTAAGGTCCATTCCGGCATTAAATACATCCACAGCAAAATTTGTACAGTTATAGTCATTGAGGTCATAATACCTACTAGATTGAGCGATTGCCATGTTGACTATAGCATTAAAATAAGCATAGCTTAGGTTGTTCGCCGCCAGGCTTGCATTGTACTCATGATGATCCGCACCATTGTCGTTGATCTGACTATCGACTGCTGCAAACATGGTTGATTTCCATCCTTTTTTGGGATAAAAACCAAAACTTACGGTGACTGAGAAATTACCATTGCTCTTCGTCAACGTAATAAAAGAGTGACCGGGCCAACCATTAGATAATAGGCTGTTTTCGTTATCATTGTTCGGTAAGTCTGCGTATAGAATAGCTGAATACTTTGTGCCAGCGTCATCGGGTATCTGTTTGAGACAATCCAATTTTTTCTTAAGATCTATACCATCCTGCTTGGTTTCTACGTTGTACGGGCTTGTCTGGTCATCTGAACCTGGTGCAGTTCCAGTACCACCACCTCCGCCACCAACACCGCCCCCGCCGCCATCATCGAATGTTGGACAATAGATTGTTTCAGTAGTATGATAAACTTCCCAACGACAAGTTGTTGTACCTCCACTACCGTCATATCCCCAGCCTTCTAAGCCACCTACAGTAACGCAGGTTTCTCTCCAGTGTGGTACACTGATTGACCCGCATTCAACCGGCGCCTGAAGCATGAGTTTGGCCATGCTGCCATTGGTGCCTTGTATTTTTGTATTCTTCAATCCAAGTGACAAAAGAGAGGAGGTGCGGCCATTTATTTTGCCGTGCTGATATCGCCATCCGTTAGACAATATACCATTCAGCTCATAGAAATTGACAGCTCCGGTTAGCGTACCATATTGCTTATACAGCAATGGAGCGGATACCTGCGTTTTTTCTGTTTCAATGATTTCCATGAAACGTGAACCGGTGACCTGCGCTGTTGAACCATTCGTGATGAGCACCAGCTTCATTATGCTCGAATGCTGGAATTGAGCTGCGTTATCAGGAATCAGTTCTCTGCTTGCAGCAAAAATATGCCGGGGGTTTTTCAGGTTGATTGTATAAACCTGGCTGTTTCCGTCTTTGGTAACACTTACGTTATTCCAGTCCGGTTCATAGCTGCTGAGCCAACTGGCGGCTACGAAAGACCGCCTGTTGTTATACCATTCTTTGAGTTGACTTAATTCGGAGATGTCCTGTTGTTGTAAAGCATGGCCAAGCTCTTTTTTACAAGAGTAACTAATGAGTAAGAGCAGGATCGCTATTGCTACAAGGCAATAGACTTTGGGGTGCATTAATTTTTTCATCATGGGATCATTAGGTTTTTAAGTGCAGCACGGTGCACATGATATTTATTGAAAGAAGTTTAGCTGTCGAATTTAATCTGTGGGCTTATTTATCTTTATTGTGCTATCAGTTTTTTGCTATCGGTTTCAAATCGCTTTAATAAGGCTTTTAGATAATTATCTATAGGCATGACTACCTTGTTGATCTTAAAACTCATTTCTCTTCTGGGAAGATCGACTTTTTCTGAAATGCCTCTAGGGATCGCGTTGTAAACATATCGTACCTCGATCAGCCGGGATCCTTTGAGACTGTCTGCAATAGAGGATAAAGAATAAGGGATATCAGCGTATGTAGTGGAAAAGCGGTACCAGGTCGTGTCGCAATAACTGGCGTCGGGCTTGCTTACACAAGCATACTTTTCCAGGAACGATCCGTTGTCTCCTTCAGTTTTTGTTTCAATAAGCCTGTCATGGGCAACGTTGTAAAACGTGGCATCAATGAATAGCTTTTTACGGTAAACTGCGTCAATGTCTATTATTTCAGGAAAGACTTTATCGCTGTACCTGATACCTTGTTTCGCATCTTTCTTCCAAATGCTATAATCATATTTTCGCTCTTTCGCATCGATGGTTTTGGGATCATCGGACGCCACGAGAGTATTGCCATGTAGTGCATTTTTATTGTACTTGACGTCGGTATACGGCTCCTTCAAGATTACTATGTCATCAAGATAGCCTAATACCACGGTATCTTTTCTATCATAGATTTGACCATTGGCTGCTGCGACAAATTGTGCCTGTGTGATCAGCTCGATTGCCCTGATCCCACGCTGTTCACCGGCCTTGTTACAGTTTGCAATAAGCAGGCCGGCTGCAGCGGTGAACAGTATGGAACAGGTGGTATTTTTCATTTTATAGATCATTACAGTTCCACACAGGGCTATGCTGGGTTACATTGTTTCTGGAATAATCAATGGGTGAACCTTTACAGACCGCTGCGCCGTAAAAATCATATTTGATCGTCATGCCAGCAACGTATACGCCAACAGTAGGTGTACTCTCTCTCACGGTCATACTCAAAGTGCCACCGATCACTGTGCCTTGCCTGTATACCCTGTCGTGTGTCAGGCTTTCCCATTGCCATTCACTGCCTACTTTTTTATGCACCCCTTTCTCGGCGCTGACATAGTACCAAAGTAGGCTCTCCAGGTATTTCCATTCGTAGCTAACCTTGCGTATAGTGGCGCCGGTCTCCGTTACAGATGCCGTCATATTCGAGGATACTTCGCTGCCACTGATATTAGCCGTCGCCTCCGAGCAATTTGGATCAGGATCTACAGGATCAATACCCCCACCGCCGCCACCGCCGTTTTCGCTACAGGTAGTATACAAATAGGTTTCATAATAATCGAGAATATTCCCCCAATCATCATAGACCGTAGTGGTTAAATACCAGTCAATACAGGTCTGACCTCCGCCATCACCTGGGGGTACCAGGCTTAATTTGGCGTTAGCTGATGGTACGCTTTTTCGCTTGTGTGTGGCTGCTTTGCTAATGGCATTAGCATATGCGATCAACGCTTGTTCATTGGATAAACCCACATTAAAATAGTTGCTTTTTTCATTGTAGGAAACAGTCGTTTTATAAGCGCCATTTTCTTGGAAAATAAATAACATAAAACTGCCTTTTACTCCATCGCCGGTGATAAGTAACGGCGCGCTAACGATCTCGTCGCCATTACTGGTTCTCAAAACCTTCGCTTGGTTCCATTGCACTTCCTGGCGGATGGATTTGGTGCTATTTAAATCGGATTTCAGGACAGCCGCGGATTTTTCATTTTTCGACGCGTACCATTTTTTTGCACCTGAGAGGAAATCTTCCGGTGCTTGTTCTTTTTTACAGGAGAGGACGAAGAGCATATACAAGGGTATCAGCACTAGTACCCTTGCACGATTTTTTCTTGCGTGCATAGTATGTTGTTTTGGTTTATACTGACCCCAAAATAGGCTGGCTCCTGCGAGTTCTTCTTGACAAAAATCAAAAAAATCAAATTTGTTTACGGATGCGGCTGAGCGTCTCCTGAGAGATGCCCAGATAAGAGGCGATATATCCCAATGCCACCCGGTTGATCAACTGCGGTGTTGTAGACATCAGTTGCGTATAACGTTCTTTGGCACTGAGCATTCGCAGGTCGTTAGCCTGTTTTTCATTCCTGATATAGTAGTACTCAGTGAGCTTGCGTCCGATTACATTGAATTCCAAGTATTGCAGGTAGAGTACATTTAGCTTGTCTCTGCTGAGCGCGATAAATACACAGTCTTCTATTGTTTCCAGGAATTCAAATCCAGGCTGCCCGGTAAAAAAGCTGTATACCGAAATGAGTAGTTCATTTTCAAACAGGAACCAGGAGGTGATTTCTTCTCCTTCCTTGTTCATATAATAAACCCGAGCGGCACCTTTGACGATAAAGTAAATCGTGTTACTGGTTTCTCCGGCCTTCAATAATACTGTTCTCTTTTTGATCTGTTTGATTTCACTTTGCTGTATTATTTCGTCGCAAAGTCCCTGGGATAAAGGGTATATAGCATTGAAGACATAAAAAAGACTTTCGTACTCAGGGGCAGCAATATAGGTCATGTTTTCTATAGATTAATAGGGAATCAGTTAGTAGTCCGGCGTACATGCTTGGTCGGCTAGTCTTCTATCTAAATATACAGAATATTTCATGCAAAACTAGAAAGAATAACTCCATACATCAACCATGTAAAATGCTGGCCGGCCCATGACTGGATATTTCGGACACGATGATCATGTTATTACATCATGACATGACTATTAAATTTACTCAGTATCAATAGAAATACTGGTCAATGATTTGCGAGATGAGGTGGTCAACGTGTCCGAAATACTCAGCATAATATCATTGAGCACGAGGGGGCAATTTTATCAGATTTTCCAATTAATATCTAAATTGAGGTTTTTAAATGTACTTGGCTGAATCGAAGTACGAGAGTGATCGTATATTTGTGTCTTTCCAAATAATAGCTGAAAAACTTTAAATCCGCAATATGAAAAAGAATTTCGTTCTTGCGCTGATTTATCTTCTCCCAATAGTCGGTAATACTCAAGAGATTTCGATAACTGACTTCAATAATTTTCTCAATATGCGGGATAGCGTCATGGCATGTCCTGATAGCATAAAGCAGGTGGCATTTGTACATCGACTATATATAGATAAAGCCAGTGAGGGCCTTCAAGCTTTTATGCGCAACAAAGATGGATTAGATCTAATATGGCGAAAATTAATCCTTGATACTCCTTCATTCTGGGATTCTATTGCAAATCGACGTGTACTAATTTTGCGTGCATCAAAGCTTCTTGAATCAAATATTCATCATTTGTATTCTTTGTATCCATCAGCAAAGCCTGCCAAAACTTTCTATTTAGTAGGGATCCGTCAACAAGGAGGGACCATACGTGGAAGTGTGTCTTTGGTAGGTACTGAGGTTGTTTGCGCTGCACCTGGTGTAACAGAAAAATCTTTAGTACGCATGGGAATGCATGAATTCATACACACACAACAAGTAAGACCGGACTTTCAAAAGATTGACGTACTTACATCTTCGATCAGGGAGGGGGCCTGTGATTTCATTGCCACCCTGGTAACCGGTATCCCTGTTGATGAGCCATACACTCGATATGGAAGAAAGCATGAATTGGAGGTTTGGCAATCTTTCCAAAAGGAGATGTATTCTTCCAGCAATGATAATTGGGTAAGTACCGGCAATAATCCTTTATTGCCAGCGCCAGATCTTGGCTATTTCATCGGTTATCGAATATGCGAAGCCTATTACAAGAAGGCTACTGATAAACGGAGAGCTTTGGCTGATATAATTGAGTTAGATTATTCGAAGAAGGATGTTGTCTCGAAATTTTTAATGACCTCTGCATACGATGGAAAATAAATGTTATGTATGATATTTCTGAAATTATATTCATGTTGTGTATCCTTTTGGATGAGTTTGAACGAATTCTGCTAGAGCATTTGAGATTTCAGAAACCTTTAACCCATCTATCTAGAAAATCAAATACCCACGGTGTAGAGATTTCCAACACTGACTGTCTTACAATAAAAAGTTCCAATGTGGAAACACTGGAACTCAACCCTAAACCCTATACTACATTCAAGGAATGTAGATGGATAGCAAATATAATTAGAATGGGTTGCGGATGTAATAAATCACATCTGACGCAGTGATATTTCCTTTGCCAGCGATTCCCCCATGCTGTCACCTTCGATTTGTGAATAAACATTGATTTTTGGATCAACTTATTCACATAGCATTTTTCGATGGCCATCTGCTTGTAAACTTGCTAAATATTTTCAACCCTATCCAAATAAATGCCGTGCCCAACCCTATGTCGTTATGCCCTATCCTTATTGTATTACTGACTATAGCGGCCAGTGTTCACCCTGTTATTTGCAGTTCCCAAACAGTTCCTGAAACTAATGTAATTACATCTAAAACACTTTCATCTATTGAAAGTAAATATCAATCCATTGAACAAGGATTAGGTAAAGCCAGGGATAAGCTACTCAAACGTATGCTGCGCCTGGAAGCGAATTTGCATAAGCAAATGGTGGTCAAGGATTCGTCTTATGATGCAGGATATGCAAACGCCCTAAGTAAATACGCTTCTCTTCAACAGCAAACCAGCGGATCTATTCCCGTATCAAAATTGAACGGCCTTAAAGAGTACATACCCGGCCTGGATAGCATCCACACCGCTATGAGATACCTGGATCAGTTAAAAGGTAAACTTCCCGTAGGGCAATTGGAAAAATTGACTGCGATCAATACACAACTAAGTAGCCTGGAAAACAAACTACAGCAGGCAAATAATATAAAAGCCTTTTTAAAAGAACGCCAGCAGCAACTCAAGTCAGAGTTGGAAAAACTCAACCTCGGTAAACAGTTACAATCTTTTAATAAAGAAGCATATTACTATAGCCAGCGTTTGCAGGAATATAAAGCAATGGTGAGTGACCGGAAGAAGCTGGAAGAAAAAGCACTCGCTGCATTGCGTGATTTACCTGCATTTAAAAGCTTCATGCAAAAGAATAGTTATCTCTCTCAACTATTTCCCATGCCAGGTAATTATGGCACGGCGCAGGCCCTTGCCGGTTTACAGACAAGAGCGCAGGTAGGTAGTATTGTAAATGAGCGCATGGGGCGTGGCGCTACAGCACCTGACACACAGGTTCCGGATGCATTGGCTATGATGCAGGCACAAGTACAAGCCGCGCAAAACGAGCTGAATGCACTAAAAGATAAAGTCAACAAACTGGGTGGCGGCAGCAGTGATGCAGACTTGCCGGATTTTAAACCAAACAACCAGAAAACAAAATCTATCTGGAAACGATTGGAATACGGTTGCAACCTGCAGACGGCAGGAACAAGCGGGTTGTTACCAGCAACGATGGATTTGGGATTATCACTTGGCTATAAGTTAAATGATAAAAGCGTGATAGGCATAGGCGGAAGCTACAAACTTGGTTTAGGTAAACCTGTCAGCCACATGGAACTGAGCAGCCAGGGCATTGGCCTTCGTTCTTTCCTAGACATCAAACTAAAAGGTAGTATTTGGATTAGCGGTGGCTATGAATACAACTATCAACAGGCTTTCAAAAATCTAAGCACTATCCAGAATCTGGATGTGTGGCAGAAGAGCGGACTCATAGGATTGACAAAGAAATTCAAAGCAGGAAAGAAGGATGGGAAGCTACAGGTATTATGGGATTTTTTGAGTTACAGCCGGGTGCCAAGGGCACAGGCATTGAAGTTCCGAGTAGGATACAATTTTTAAAAACGTCATTTCAAATTTTATGAATAGAAGATTATTGATAATGATAGCAGCACTCTTATGTTGTGCTACGCTTCATGCGCAGGATGAATTTAAAGTAATACCGCCACCACCAACAGTGGCAGAGATTGGACACTATG
>JAFKHH010000024.1 GCA_017306865.1 Filimonas sp. | reverse complement strand
TCGCAAAGCGGCCTCTCTATGTGATCTATGCACTCTTTATACAAACAAGCTTTGCTATTAATCAGAAAGAAAATAAAAACTATGTGCCTTTGTACCTATGCTTACTATGTGTTTAAAAATATTCGCTTCGGTCGCTAATATTCTTTCTCCCTTAACTTAATGACATTGCCCGGAAGAGTGACAGAATGAATCGTTTTACAAGAGAATAATTCTGTCGCCGCGCTGCGGCTCTGATTGGTGTAGGATATATCTTTCTACCATTCTATCGAGCCTCCGGCTCTCTGTCATAGCAATTACATGCTATTTTTTTGCTGAGATTATATAGCAACATCTTTCGAACACTTGCGGCCTCCCAGCCTGCGCCAGTACAAATCCTGACAGGTCTTTAAGACCTGTCAGGATTGAGCTTCATTGTTCAATGCAACACAAAAAAATCCCGGCACGTCTTAGAGACCTGCCGGGATTAAGCTTCATTGTTCTTCCAACAGCTAAAACAATATAGCCAGTGAACAATGCAACAATTATTTCTTATGGATCAGCGGATAGTGATCTATTGTTTCGAATGCATTGCGAGGATCAGCCTTCAATGCGCCAATAAATTTATTCAATGAGTCTGAGTAAGGTTGTTTTGCAAACATGCGGTCATGCGCAAGTATCACCACAGTATTAGGATAATTGCTTGTCATGTTATCAAATTTGTTGTTTACCTCTTTCAGCATTTCTTCCACACTTTGTTTAGGTTTAGAACCACCTACAAACTGCCATTCTATGTCCCAACCCACTACACTATATCCCAATGAGTCCAGGCGTTTACATACCTGCATAGTTGATTTAGGGCCTTTCATTTCAGCACCTTTAAACACCCATGAGTTGTTGCCCGGCAGGCGTATAATCTTAACAGGCACTTTCATTTCTGCTTCTGCTCTTATAAAATCGGAAACGGCGCTATCAGGGCTTGCGTAGAATTTTTTATAGTTATTCTGGAAACCATGTGAATAGCTGTGGTTCGCTAACAGGAATTCCGGGTACGCATTACGAATGCTGTCTACTACCATTTTACGGTAATAATCGAACTGGTGCATACCTACAGCAAAGAAAGTTGCTTTCACCCCGTTTGCATGGAAGATAGCCTTACATACAGTTGTTCCCGGAGGCTGGGGAGAGTCATCGAACGTCAGGAAGATATATCTTTTGCTGCTGTCCAGCTTCATGTAACCGCCCGGCACAAGGGCCTGGGATGTTGTTTTAGTAGAATCTTTGGCTGTCTTGTCGTTCGCTGCATTTTTCCCTTTACAGCTAAACAGTGCAGCAGCTATAATGGCGCATGCTGCCACGGGTACAATGAAGGATGCTCTTTTCATAGTTAATTCAAAGTTTATGTTCCTGGTTAATAGCAAAATACTTGCCTTATATCGTGCAAGGTAAGAAAGCTCCCTAAAAAGCTTCCCATTTTAGCTGGAATCGTTATGCACATTCATTTTCAGCCAAACAAAAAAAGCAAATACTTTTGCACAAACGGGCAAGATGAAATATAATAACTTAGGAAAAACCCCTATACAGGTTAGCAGCATCGGTTTTGGCTGTATGTCATTAAAGCAGGATGATAAAGCGACAGAACAGTTGTTACACGCAGCACTGGATGGCGGCATCAATTTCTTTGACACAGCAGATCTGTATGATAAAGGCCAGAATGAACAGATAGTTGGTAAGGCGTTCAGGCAAAAAAGAAAGGACGTAGCTATTGCTACAAAAGTGGGTAACCAATGGAAGGCAGACGGCACAGGATGGGACTGGAACCCGCGCAAAGCGTACATACTGCAAGCTGCAGAGGCGAGCCTGCAACGGTTACAGACAGATTATATAGACCTGTACCAATTGCATGGCGGTACGATCGAAGACAATATAGATGAAACGATAGAGGCGTTTGAGTTACTCAAACAGCAAGGCAAGATCAGGGAATATGGCATATCCTCTATTCGCCCGAACGTGGTCCGGGAATATGTGGCTAAATCGCATATAGCCAGTGTTATGATGCAATACAGCCTCCTGGACAGGCGCCCGGAAGAAACAGCATTACCTTTATTAGCAGGCAACAATATTGGCATACTTGCACGCGGCAGTATAGCGCAGGGTTTACTAAGCGGTAAGCCAGCAAAGCCATATCTCAACTATTCTGCAGACGAGGTAACGAAAGCGGCGGTTGTAACCAGGCATCTTTCCTTAGCAGAACGCACCGCTACGCAAACAGCATTGTTATACGTTTTGCAGCAGCCTGCCGTAACAGCGGCCATTGTTGGGATGCGAACAGCAGCACAATTAAGTGATGTGTTGCAAACAATTGCTGCTCCGGCTTTAACACCTGCGGAAATCGGCGCGCTGCAACATGCGCTACCTCCTAATACCTACGAGCAACACCGGTAAAGCTGTTTTGGGGAATCTTTACTACAATAAGCTTATTCCCTCTCTTATATTTTTTTGTTCAGAAGCGCCCTGTCATTCATTTTCATACGGGTACGCTCTTTGTTGTGACATTGAAAAGAGCGTTATGAAAAATCAGATTTCCCTTATAGTAGTGGAAGATGACCTCGATGAACAGCAGCTATTGAAAGAAGCATTGGAGGCGTCGGGGCATTTTAGCGTTATCTATATGGCCAGCCACAGGAACGAGCTGATGAAACAATTAGGCAGCAATATACCAGATGCAATACTATGCGCCTATCACCTGCCTGCACAAAATGGCGTGGAGATATTAAAAGAGCTAAAGGCAAGCGATACATATGCAGCCATTTCTTTTGTGCTGGTAGATAATGGCTACGATGAGTCTTACAAAAGCGAGGCCTCCAAGCTGGACCCGGCAGGCTTTCTCGCCCGTCCCGTCTCCATAGATGGCTATCAAAACTTTGAGAATAACCTGTATGAAATATTGAAGCCATTGAAAGAAGATGTGCCTATAGACGAGATAAAAGGCTGATACACTTTCTCGTTAACCTTATCTTCTGTAATTTCCCCGCTATGCAGTTGATAAAAATAGTCTTACTGGCCTTGCTCACCTCACCGTGCATAGCCCAGTTCAATGATTCTACACACTATTATTTCCGGTATGTTACCACAGGCGTTGTCAACAAAACAGATGACGGAAACTCCTATGTGCTCAATAATGGCCTTACGTTCAACATCAATAAAAAAAAGGTAACGATCAACTCTAATGCTTCCTGGGTATATGGCGTACAGAACAATGACCTTACGAATAACGACTTCTCTGCCGTAGCGGATGTGGACTACCTGAAGAATACGCAGAAACTATATTACTGGGGGCTGGTTGGCTACGACAATAGCTTTTCCCTGAAGATCAACCACCGTTTACAAATGGGTGCAGGTATCGGCTATACATTCGTTAATACGAAGACATTAAACTTTGTATTGAGTGATGGGTTCCTGTTTGAAACAGCGGACCTGATCGACAACAAACTGGGACATGATGTGTACAATACAGTAAGGAATACCCTGAGAATAAAATATAAATGGGAAATAAAGGACTTGCTGGTCTTTGATGGCTCGGACTTTGTGCAACCATCTATTACATCCATCAATGATTATGTACTGCGTTTTACCAACAACTTCTCTATAAAACTAAAAGAGTGGCTACGCCTGACTGCCTCCTTAAACTATAACAAGGTGAACCGTACAGACCATGAGAACCTGCTGCTGACATTTGGCGCTACAATAGAAAAGTATTTTTAATTATTATACTGCGTACTTAATTTCGCCTCACAAACTTTTGTATGCAATTACTCTTGTTAAGCAACTCTACGAATGCAGGTGAAGATTATCTTGAATATCCTAAACAACATATTGCGGATTTCCTGTTACCGAATGGTGTATCCAGTGCAGTATTTATACCTTTTGCTGCGGTAACTTATTCGTATGATGCGTATGAAGCGAAAGTGCAACAACGGTTTGCAGAATTTAATGTAACTGTTACATCCATTCATCACAGTGCGGATCCTGTTGCTACTATAGAAAATGCGCAAGCCATTGTAATCGGTGGCGGCAATACATTTCACTTGCTGAAAAATATGCAGGACAAGAAACTGATCGACCCGATCAGGAAGAAGGTATTGGGTGGCACACCCTATATAGGCTGGAGTGCAGGGTCAAATGTTGTAACCCCTACCATCTGTACCACGAACGATATGCCTATTGTAGAGCCACAAAGCTTCCAGGCACTTAATCTTGTGCCTTTCCAGATCAACCCGCACTATCTCGACAGCCACCCTGACGGGCATGCGGGCGAAACACGGGAACAACGCCTGATGGAATATATAGCAGCAAACCCGGACAAGTATGTGGCCGGTCTCAGGGAAGGTTGTATGTTTTTAATAAAAGATGATCACATTCTTGTAAAAGGCAACAAGAGCGTTCGGATTTTCAGACAAGGCCAGCCGGCTACAGAAATTGCGCCTGATGGAGACTTCTCCTTCTTATTAAAAAAATAGTTTATTCTTTTTGGTTAAATACAATAATAGAGTATATTGTATAGAGAAAACAATATCCTTTAACGCAAACCAAATAATGTCACATTGACCCGGCAAAGCTGATCCTCAGCATATATACCTAACCCAATTAACCAATTTACTTTCAACTGCCGAAAGGCAATTATATTCTGTAATAACCAAACCGGATTGCATATGTCATCATTGTCATCAACGTACAAAAACCTTTCTACCTGGCCCTTTCTTAAAAACAGTTACCCTGCTAAGTTTATGACGATTGCCTTCCTCGGCATTCACATACCACTTATCGCATTTTGTATTTTCCTTATTGTAGGCGATTTACATTTTACCAAGCTAAATGCTATTCTAATCGTCTTACTGGCCACACTTGTTGCAACAGCCATTACGTTATACATATTTTACTCGCTGCTGGCACCATTGCATGCGTCCAAAAAAGCGCTGAATGATTATATTACCTTAAAGAAGACGCCAGACCTGCCTGTTACATATACAGATGAGGTTGGTATCCTTATGAAAGAGATCCAGTTCACCATCAACACGCTGAACAATCTTATAGAAGAGAAAAAAGATATTTCTGCGCTGCTCTCACACGATCTCAGAAGTCCGCTGTACCAGTTTGCATTGTTCTGCCGCCTGATCAAAGGTGAAATGGACAACGATATGCCGAACAGGCAAAAGGTACTGGAAATATGTACGATGGCTGAAAAACTCTCTGAAGAAAAAATACAGCAACTGAATGCCTTCCTCGAAGCATTTTCACAAGATGACCTGCACCTATACAACAGCCAGCTACAAAAAGTGCCGCTGGAGGTAATTGTAAATAAAGCGCTGACAAATATGGACCAGGCTGCCAAAGAAAAAGGGATTACAGTACAACGAGACTTTAACCCAGGCATTACGGTGAATGTAGATGAAGAAGGGTTTACACATGTACTGCAAAACCTGCTTACGAATGCTGTAAAATTCTCCTACAACAATACGGCAGTAAAGATCAAGGCTACGCAGAGCGATGCCAAAACAAACATTGAGGTGGTAGATGAGGGCATAGGCTTCGACCCTACACATGCTTCTTCCCTTTTCATGCGCTACACTCCTAACAGGCAAATGGGCACACAGGGAGAAAACACAACAGGTATAGGCTTATACCTGACGAAAAAAATTGTAGAGCAACACAATGGCCGGATAGAAGCTTTTAGCGCAGGAAAAGACAAGGGATCAAAATTCCTGATTGAAATACCTGCATAATTATGGATCAAATGCTGATCAAAATAAGATCACGCCAAACATATTTCAACAAAAAAAACCGCTGGATTAAAGCGGTTTTTTTATTTGTGGGGGTAAAGTAAAAAATCTGTCTTTATAAAGAAGTTGAGAATATCTTATGCTTATCTATCAGCTCTATTACATTTTTCACATCCAGCTTTTCAAACAGCCTGTTTTTATATGTACTAACAGTAGTCGCTTCCAGGCTTAATATTTTGGAGATCTCAGAGTTGCTTTTACCCTGCATCAACAATTGCATAACCTCTGTTTCCCTGTCAGACAGGTCTTGCAACGGGTTTACCAGTTTCTTTTTGCCACCAATGTTATGCAGGAAATTCTGTTTCACAGACTCACTTACATATATATCATCATCCATTACTGTTTTAATAGCCCTTTCCACTTCCTTCTCCGAGAAGTTTTTTACAAGAAAGCCATTTGCACCTGCCTGCAGGTAGCGGAATGCCAATATCTGGTCATTAAAGCCTGTAAATACTAAAATGCGTACATCCGGCTGTTTTAAACGGATTGCACCTATCATATTCAGGCTATTACCACCCGGCATATTAATATCCAGTACTACCAGGTGAAATTTCTTTTGGTCAAGCAATCGTATTACGTCATCAAAATTCTCTGATTCTACAATAGATACATCATGATAAAGACTTTTGATAATTGACTTTAATCCATAACGTACAATAGAGTGGTCATCTGCTAATAGTATTTCCATCATGATAAAACTCACATTAGGCATTAGATGCCCTTTTCTTTTCCAAATAATATTTTTTGGAAGTTAATATAAAAAGGGTGAAAAGCTAAATAAAAATGTAGTTTTTTTTCTACAAACCTTTCCATATTATCCTACAATAATATTGGTTTACAATTCATAATATTGTACTGTCAGTATATAACAAGGTTAGAACATTCCCAATTAATGCGGCTTATGAAAAATCCCAGACTTAAATACTAAAGGACCGGTTCTTAGTATTACTAGTCTTGAAGAACACCCAGACCGAAACTATGAAAACGCCCTCCGGAATTATCAGCCTGGCTATCTTTATAGCTACGTCCTAAGATATGTAAAACCCTTACATACCCTTGCCACCTCGCTCATATCCGGTAAAAACTGAATTGCCTAACATAACCTTGTCTTATGAACCAGTATGCCCAAGAAAAAATTGTACCCTCATTAATTGCCGAGGTACTGAGTAAGTACGGTAAGCACAATCTACTACCCTCTGATTGCAAAAACCTGTCCAATGACATCATCAAGGTAACCGGTTTCACTGTCAGTGAAACTACTTTGAAAAGGATTATGGGATTTGCAAGAAAAAGTTTTGAGTTTTCCAGTTATACGCTTGAAGCGCTGGCATTGTACAGCGGCTACAAGAGCCTGGCAGGCTTTGCCGAAAAAGCGGGTAATACAAAAACCGCAGATACCGTTAAGTTAAAAACGGAGATACCTGCAACTGTAAACATTGCATGCAGCGAGGATGCACTGCAAACATTATTATCTGTAAAAAATTCGTCCGGCATTCCGTTTAGTGAAACAATTGAAAGAAAAGATTTCAACTCTTTCATTAAGAAGTTCATGTCGTCCAAACAGCGCGTAGCGCCTGTGATAGGGCCGGCAGGCAGCGGAAAATCTATTGCACTTGCACATGCTGTGCAGTCTCTCTGGCTCAATGAAAAAGCACCATTTAAAGAAACCTGCCTTTACCTGCATGCACATTGCCTGTACCAGTTAATTGCACTGAAGACCAGTTTTTCTGAATGGATCTCAGCATTGAATCCTTCCGGCAATCTTGTAATGGTAATAGACAGTTTTGACGAGCGTTGCATGCCAATGCAGAAACTGAAGTTCCTGTTTGATAAACTGACTTCACTGGCAACAGAGGATTCAGACAAACACAACGTCAAGATCATTATTGCCATGCGCCCTTCGTGTTGGAGAAGCATTATGCAACCACTGAATGGTAAGCAATCTGTAGATCACCTGCTGTTTATGGATAAGTCTTATCCGCAGTATGACTACATGCACCAGGCTTTACCATTCACTGATGCTGAGCAGGACTTGTTGCTGGCAGGCCACTTACACTTGTCTGCACACATCAGCACATCATCAGCACCGTTTGTTTCGCTTTTAAAATATCCTGCTTATATGGAGCAGGTATATAACCTGTGGCTTGAGAAGAATGAGTTTAATGAAGATTACCTGGCTATGCAAATCGTTCGCAAACAGGCGCACCATTTCTTTAATAACGGCCAGTCAAGACTATCACAGTTTCATTACCTGCAACGTATAGTGGAGCGTAATATCAATAATATTGATTCCACTGATGCAATAGAAGAAGACACAGACTCTTTTGCAGCACTTACGGATCATCATTTTTTGCAACCGAATGAAAGCACTACGTCTACTGACGTTTCATTCTCTTCTGTTTATTTTGAAGATTATTTTACAGTTCTCTCGCTGTTCATTCCGCAATACGGCTCAGGTGTGGAAGACCTGCTGGAACTGATCTTCTACAACAGCCGCCTGTGCGATAGAAAGCGCCAACTGCTGAAGTGGATAGCAATGGAAACTTTATATAACAGAAACACTAACCTATGGAATTTAGCCAGGATTTTAGAATCACCGGCCTTGAATGAAAAGGACAAACGCGAGGTATCATCATTCGTGCTACACCTATCTCATGAAAACCCTTTTCTGTCTCCTGCATTAATGCATTTGCCAGAAAATATTTTTACCGCAGAAGCCCGTTATCAACGACCGTATGCCTAGGATCCCCTTACGATACAAAGCGCCGCACTACCGTGCCGGCGCTTTGTTGTTAGCATCAGCCCGGAATTGCGCCATGTGTTCTTCTTTCCATAAATAAAAATGAAACATTTAAGCTTTTAAAGAACTGAAACTTTATTTTGTGTTTTCAATTGAAAACGCAAATGGCCACAGGCACATCCCATACAGAAAGTAAAGAACAGGTTGCAAAGCGTGTAAGAGCTATTTTAGGCGGTTCCATCGGCAACCTGGTGGAATGGTATGACTGGTACACCTATTCTGCATTTGCGTTGTACTTCTCTGCCTCCTTTTTCCCGCATGCAAGCCCTACAGCACAATTACTGGATAGCGCAGGCATATTTGCAGTGGGCTTTTTAATGCGCCCTATTGGCGGATGGATTTTCGGGCGTATTGCAGACAGGAATGGACGAAAGCTATCTATGACCGTTTCTGTGCTCCTTATGTCATTTGGCTCTTTAATGATCGCCATTACCCCCACCTATAGCAAGATAGGTATAGCAGCACCAGCATTATTACTAATAGCAAGATTACTCCAGGGGCTGAGCGTAGGCGGCGAGTATGGCACATCTGCCACATACCTTACCGAAGTTGCCACCAAACACAGGCGCGGTTTCTATTCCAGCTTTCAGTACGTTACGCTTATTGGCGGACAGTTAATTGCGCTTGCAGTACAATTGCTGCTGCAAAAGGTTTTTCTCACCAGCGATGAGCTACACGCCTGGGGCTGGCGTATCCCGTTTGCCATTGGTGCTGTCCTTTCTGTATTTGCGTTCTACCTGAGAAAGCATTTAGCAGAAACAGAAGCATTTAAACATACCGCAGCAGTAGATGAAAAAAAGAAAGGTTCTGTAAAAGAATTACTGCAGCACCCAAAAGCCATCTTAACAGTGATAGGACTTACACTGGGCGGCACGATCGCTTTTTATACCTACAGTACTTACATGCAGAAATTCCTGGTAAACACAGTACACCTGACTAAAGATCAATCAACGGAAACAACCTTCCTGTCGCTTTTTATTTTCGCATTATTACAGCCGCTTTTTGGCTTATTATCAGATAAGATCGGGCGAAGGCCATTGCTCCTTTTCTTCGGCATTGCAGGCACTTTATTAACCGTTCCTATCCTGACTACGCTGAGCCATACCACTACACAAATGGACGCTTTCTTCCTGCTGATGGCTGCGCTGGTAATTGTAAGCGGATATACCTCTATCAATGCAGTAGTAAAAGCAGAGCTTTTCCCTGCTGAAGTGCGTGCGCTTGGCGTTGGGCTTCCCTACTCTATTACCGTCGCTATTTTTGGCGGCACAGCAGAATACATTGGTCTGTGGTTTAAAAACATCGGGCACGAATCTTATTTCTACTGGTATGTAACAGGCTGTATTTTTATCTCGCTCATCATCTACCTTACCATGAAGGAAACAAAGCACCATTCTAAACTGGATACAGACCATGCCAGGCAGGTAGAGGAGCTGCGGGAGGAAACAATATAGCCTATCAAATTATACCAGATGCCACACCGCATACAAGTAACCTCTGTTCTGAATAAAACACGCAAGCGTGATAGCTGGTTCCTGGATGACTATACGATCAACATGTATAGCGGATGCTCATTCAATTGCCTGTTCTGCTACATACGTGGCAGCAAGTATGGAGAAAATATGACGGCAGCACTTTCCATTAAGGAAAACGCTATAGATATACTGCATAAGCAACTGGCAGCGCGTGCGAAAAAGAAGCAGTATGGTTTTATTGTTGTGTCGTCAGCTACCGAACCTTACCTGCATTTTGAACAGGAAGAATTGCTGACACAAAAGGCGCTGGAAGTAATTTTACATCACCGGTTTCCCGTACACATCATTACCCGCTCAGACCTTGTAGCACGGGACTTTGACCTGTTGGCCGAGATAGATAACAAAGCGATCCTCCCCGCCGATCTGGCTTTAACACTGCAACGCGGCACCATCATCACCTTTTCTTTCTCTACTACAGACGATACGATCGCGCATGTATTTGAGCCGGGCGCCACACTGCCATCTAAGCGGTTACAAACACTTAACGCAACTGTGCAGCGTGGTTTTCTCTCCGGGGTTAGCCTTATGCCATTACTACCTTACATATCTGATACGGCAGCGCACTTAGACGAAATGTTCGGCAGTTTTAAAACGGCCGGTGCAAAGTATGTTTTACCGGCAACGCTTACTTTATTTGGCAGCGCTCCCGCAGATAGCAAACAGCTTGTATTAAGAGCTATAGACAAACACTACCCACACCTGTCAGCCAAATACAGGCAGTTTTTCGGTACCAGTAATGAAATGCCAGGTTATTACCGGCAGGCATTTCACACAAAAGCCACAGCGCTCTGTAAGCAATATGGAATATCCAACCAGATCATTCCACCGGATGCGGCTACATAAAAAATCTTTCTGAAATAACCTTACCGTCTTTCACTTCATACACACATAGTTCGCCCATCTTATAACGCTTATCGTCTTTTTTCATAACAAGGTCCATCGTCATCAGGAAAGTAAATGAATTACCTGCCACAAGCGGCTCCGATACAGTTATATCATTCATTTCCTTCACCATCGATTCAAACTTGTGCCCTTTTTCAATAATAGCATCCAGCCCTTTTGTTTCTTGCTCAAAATCAGGTGTAGCAAAGGGTTCCAGGCTAACCGCATCATTCGCGAATAATTCCTTTTGCGCAGCTTCAAATTGCCCTGCCCGGCACAATTCTGCAAGACGTTCTGCTATTTGTTTTGTTTCCATAACACTATCGTATTTTTTGTTATTTAAATGTACTCTTTATCTCTCCAGATTTTACGCCAAAAAAGAAAAAGCTGCCCGCATTTCTGCAAACAGCTTTCTATTCGTTTGTACATTATTCTTTTATGTAAAAGTTAAGTAACAGCCAGTCACTCTACTGGTACACGCGCACATAATCCACCTGCATGGATTGAGGAAAAATGGCATCGTCTATACCATGCTTTCCGCCCCAGTCTCCACCAACCGCTACGTTTAGCAATAAATGAAATGCTTTATCAAACGGCCATTCTTTAGATCCTTTGCCTGTATTATCAAAACTGAAGCGTAATACATCATCCACAAAAAAGTCTATACGTTCTTTTTTCCACTCGATCGCATATACATGAAAGGCATCATACATATCTGGCAACGAAAAGCCTTTTGTCTTTTGCGTATGGATAACGTGATTGAACGACTCTGTATGAATGCTTGTAAATACAGAATCAGGCATATAACCTACATGCTCCATAATATCTATCTCACCGCTCTTAGGCCAGCCGCCATACGCCCACTCTGTCGGCAGCATCCAGATAGCGGGCCACAAACCTTTACCCGCAGGTATTTTAGCCCGCACCTCTACCCTGCCATACAGCCAGTCGCCCTTTCCTTTAGTGACCATTCTTGCCGAGCTGTATTTGCCTGTAGCATTGTCCCTCCGTGCTATTATATGCAGCACACCATTCTTGTTTATTGCATTAGCAGTATCCGCATTAGAATAATATTGTTTTTCGTGATTGCCCCAGCCGTGGTCACCCACGTTGTAACTCCATTTTGTAGAGTCAGGAAGTCCCGGTGTAAAAAACTCATCAGACCATACCAGCTTCCATCCTTTATTTACCGGCGCAACAGCAATACGGGTTGCCAGCAGCTCCGGCTCATTTGTAGTGATATAGTCCACGTTGTTAGCCAACAGCCAATCCATTTCTGCCGCATCATTCACCGTCCATGCATTACAGATCTGTTTATTATTGCGCAGCTCTTTTATCCAGCCTTCATTCTTTTTAAAAACAGAGAAGTGATAATCCGCCCCATCTATCTTGTCTTGCTTTAACTCCGCCGGTGTTTTCTCTCCGTTCAGGTATTGTACTATTGCTTTTGCATCCAGTGAGCGTATTTTTTTCAGCACCTCATAGTCGAAACTAATATAGACCGTACGTGAAGCTGCGCCCATAGCACGCACCAGTTTCCAGGATTTTTCCGCACAGCGTAAAGCACGTTCCGGCGATGACGGAAAAGGTTTTACCTCCAGCACCAGCAATGTCCCATTGTTGTTCTGCATACCTGCGGCAATGTATTGTTGTAACGTTGGTATCGTTTCCCCGTTGCTCAATTTCTTTTTTGCCAGCTCCGCGTATGTAGTAGTTGCTATAGTTAATCCCTGGTAGGTGGGATCATGATTAATAACAAGAGAGTCGTCCGCCGTCAGATGCACATCAAATTCAGAACCGGCACATTTTAATGCGATCGCCTGCTTTAAAGAGGCAATGGAATTTTCCGGCAAATGGTTTGCCTTCCATGCACCCCTATGGGCAACTATTTTGTTATTGTAAGGTGTAAACATATTTTTTTGCGCCTGTGCACACCATGCGGCACCGGCAAATAGAAAAGTAATAAGAAAACTTTTTTTCATAGAAATCCGTGGTTAATGATTGAGGGTTGAAATTAGGGCAAAAGAAGCACGTATGGTTATTTACTGCTATATAATTAAAAAAGGGCAGCCGCCATGCAATTATTCAATAACATGATGGCAACCTTACATAACATTTACATCTAAAGCTACTGTGTCACTACATGTAAAAAAATGCGGGTTAGATAAAAAACGGAAGCTCATCAGAAGGGTAGTATACACCGTTTAATTTAACAGCGCTCCCGAGGAATATCAGGAATCTTTAGTAGATGTGGCTTTAATTGGCACAAATAGGCAAATGCACCTGGAAGAAATAACCGTTATTATCTTCATTACCTGAAACAAAACGCCCATTATGTTTTACAATGATCTGTTCTGCCAGGTTGAGTGATGGGGAATTACCATTGGTAACCCGGAGGCTTCCTCTAATGTCTTTTGCTGCGGGGAAAGCCTCATACACCTGGGAAAGCACCTCATCATCGCTATCGTGGTTAGTTATACTGATAATGATCCTGCCACCGGCTTCTCTTGCCTTCAGGCAAACAATGCCATCCGGCGGCGAAAGTTTTACCGCAGTTGCCAGCAGTTGTACAATAGCCAGCATAAATCTTTTTTCTTCTGCCTGCACCAGCAATCCCGGTGTAATATCTTTTAATACAGAAACCTGTTTTGCATTTACCTGAGACGAGAGCAATAATAAAACCCGCTCTACGATCACTTGCAAGTCCAGCTCTACCACATCTGTTTTCCTGATCTGTATGCCTGCCGCTTGCATCATCTGCAAGGTATCCGTCAGCATATCCAGCAACGTAGCCGATTGAGATTTGATATAATGTAAATATTCATTTCGCACAGCCTCATCTGTTTCTTCGTCCAGTAACATACAAAGACTAATGATCTGGCTAAGTGGTGTACGCATATCATGCGACAGTAATGAAGTCAGGCGCTTGTGCTCTTTTTCCACAATATCCCAATCAGCCAATATTGTTTCTACCGCTTTCTGAATAAAGTGAGGATGCTTCGTCATCTTTTTTGTTACATGAACAAAGTCGCTGTCTTCATAATGCTTCTTCAGCAATGCTGCTGCACGCAGATAAGGTACAAACCGCAGCGTGAGAAAAACACTCACACCCATTGCTGATAATGCACTAAATGCCAGCCCCCACCCAATCAAAACCAGCCGGTCTACCTGTACAGGCGCTATTAGACTGAGTATGGTGAACAGAACCGCCTGCATCGAAAAGATGGCAGTAGTATTTCGCACAAAGTCTCTCTGGCGAAATATAAAGAGGAGTTTCTTTAAAGGGTTTTCATGTTTCATACACCAGGCGTTGCTTAAGTTGACAAATGATACGGATTAAAAACAAGTGCAGGGATATTGGATCTTAAACTTGTTATAAAAATACAGCCGTCATTAATCTGCCCTTGTAGTAACCACACGGAATGCTTATCGCAAATCATCTACAAGTGATGTCGTATTTTTCTGACACGAAGTACATCTGCCTTACTTATGAATACACTACGCTTAACAACTTATTTTCATGCAACTACATGCCTGCCGCAGTGTGAGATTTCACACTACATAATCCGCTATTTTTTATTACTCCCCGTGTTCACTACTCATTCATTACATAATCATTTTCACACATATAATGAGTATGAAGTAAAGCAAACAGCGTGTTGAACAGCCGTAATAAAATTGACTTATGAAGACGGTATGGAATCGATTAGTGAAATAGAATTAAGGTAACCACAAAGACATTGCTTTGTCCCCCCTGCGCAATAGACTGGTGTGTTTTATAGTCAGGTTCTACACTTAAGATAATCTAGGGATGACGCAACAGTGGAACTACGCAGTTAGGCTGGCCAATGCCGTAATGGTAATAAAAAAACTCGCCGCCCTCCTGTGACGTCACTGCAGGCATAGCAGCATTATGTTCTGCAAGCTGCCAGAGCGTGAGGCACAATAAAACAGATAATAAGACAATAAGGAGGCGTTTCATAATACAGTTCTTAATAACACTACCAAAGTAGCATGACTTCCTCTATACGGAAATGGCTTTTCGACGAAAAGCCATTTCCGGGATACAAAAAGACCCGATTTGCAATTTTCCTCCTGTAACCGGCATATTTTTTACCGAATAAAGCAGGAAACAAGGCGGAATCCTATACGCAAAAGTGTCTTTTTATAAATACCTTTAGCATTCCCTATACCAGCAAGGGCATCAAACGCCACTGGCATAACAGGTAAATATATACGATGAAGAGCCAACTGAAAATACTGACAATCACCTGCTGTACAATACTGCTTTGCAGTTGCGGCAGTGGCCAACTTTCACGGGAGCAGGTAGCAGAAACGAAAGCTGCAAAAGACACCAAAAGCTGCTGCACAGGTAAAACACCGCCCCGCTTCGCCATCTCTGGGGTGCCCGGCGCTAAAAAAACAGACTCTCTAAGCAATACGAAAAGCAAATAAATTATGGCAGCTACTCTTATTTCACCACAACACAAACTGGTGGCAGGTCTTGCTATGTGTGCGCTTGCCCTCTCTCTATATAGCTGCGGCAATTCCCAGGCTACCAAAGATCAGCCTGCTGCTGTAGCACCGCAGGTACACACAGACAGTATAGCTTTCAGCGGAGATACATCTACTGCCGACATGGTCTATATACCCGGCGGTACATTTATGATGGGTGGAGACAATAACCAGGCTGCCCCGGATGAGTTTCCCAAACACAGCGTTTCTGTTTCACCATTCTGGATGGATGCGCACGAAGTAACAAACGCACAGTTCAAAAAATTTGTAGACGCTACCGGTTATGTTACCACAGCAGAAAGAAAGCCCGACTGGGAAGACATAAAATCACAAGTAGCGCCCGGCACACCGAAGCCGCCTGATAGTATGCTGGTAGCAGCATCACTGGTCTTCACCCCGCCCAACCATCCCGTAGCGTTGAATGATTTTTCCCAATGGTGGACATGGACAGCCGGTGCGGACTGGCGCCACCCCGAGGGTAAGGGCAGCAACATTGACGGAAAAGAGAATTACCCTGTGGTGCATATAAGCTGGGACGATGCGCAGGCTTATTGTAAATGGGCCGGCAAGCGCCTGCCAACCGAGGCCGAGTGGGAGTTTGCTGCACGCGGAGGCCTGAAGGACAAAATATATTCATGGGGCAACGAAGGCATTAATGAAGGTTTACCAAAAGCTAATACATGGGAAGGGCATTTCCCTGATAAGAATATTGCCCGCGATGGGTTTGTAGGAATAGCACCCGTAAAATCATTTCAGCCAAATGGCTACAAGCTATACGATATAGCGGGCAATGTATGGGAATGGTGCGCAGACTGGTACAGGAATGATTATTATCAAAAACTGGCACAACAGGGCGGTACAATAAAAGACCCGAAAGGGCCCGATAACAGCTTCGACCCGGAGGAGCCTTATGCACCTAAAAAAGTTACGCGCGGCGGATCATTCATGTGCAATGAGAGCTACTGCTCCGGTTATAGAGTAGCCCGCAGGATGAAAAGCACGCATGACTCCGGCATGAGCAACCTGGGCTTCAGGTGTGTGAAGAGTTAGAGCAAAAACCACATGGACAAATTGTGTGTCATTATATTGTTGAGTAACCTGTAGAAAGACTATTCAGCTTTTGTTGCGTCGCACACTTCAGCGTCCCAATCATTATTCAGCAAACATGTACACACGTACTAAAAAGCGCGCATAGCATCAGAGCTATGCGCGCTCTTTTATTATACATCAACTACTCTCCTGCAATATTTACAAAGAAATGCTTTCCATCTTTTCTAACAAAAGTAATGCCTGTACTATCAAAGTGCAGGGCCATGTCATACGTGAAAGGCGTAATAAATTTGCCTGCAAAATTGACAAATGCAAACTTATTATTTTGCTCAACCAAAATTGCAGTTCCAGGTTCTCCAACAGAAATATCAGAAAATTGCACCGGCAAAACAAGTTTACCGGTTTTATCAATAAGCCCACATTTTGAACCATTTTTTACTTTTGCATATCCATTTTTAAATGGGGCTATATAATCATATAGCGGCTTTGTAATTATCTCTCCCTTCACATTTATTATACCTGACTTTTTACTTTTGGAATAAACCGCTAACCCTTCTGAAAAGTATGTAAGCCCGTCATATTGTGGCGAAACAATTGGCTCTCCCTTTATATTCATAATCCCCCATTGTCCATCCATTTTAAATGAGGCAACTCCCGAGTTATATTCAGAGACATCATCATACACACATGGGATGTACTCTTTTCCTTCATTATTTACAAATCCCCATTTCCCATTCTTTCTTATAGCAATGATCTTGCTATCCCACAAGGAAGGATTTTTCAGTTCCCAGCCAGATAGCTGCAAAACCAGGCCTACAGTGCGAATGTCCCGCAACTCAACGCTATCTTTAGTATGGGCCGTTACAAGCCCGCTTTTGTTAAATATCTGGACGCTTCGATATTTGCACGGCAGCAACTCCTGTCCATTCATATCCATCAATCCGTAACTATTAAAATCACCATTTGAAAAGACAGTTTTTATCTCTGTAAACGGGCTAATGTAATCATAAGATGGCGATACAATTACATTTCCTTTATAATCCATTATGCCATATTTTTTATTTCCGGTTACAACGGAAGAAAATACAATCCTCCCATTGCCAATAACATCATTAAAGCTGGCTTTTTGTAATGGCACAATTATTTTACCCAAAGTATCTATATACCCTTCTAAGTCGCCCTTCCGTACACTCATCAAACCATCACAAGATGAGGCGATATAATCATATTCAGGATCAACGATAATGACTTTCCTCTTATCTATCAACCCCAGTTTATTTCCATTTTTTATAAGTATAGCAACACCATTTTTAAAAATGCCGGTTGCATAATTTTTATCAGCCGGTTGAATAATATTCAGCGCAGGGTTATAATTCCCGGCCAATTTTTGTTTTTTGTCAATCACATTCGTGGTTTGTGCATCCGCTACACAACCAGCGAAAAGCAAGAATGTCATGCTTACAATAAACTTCATCTTTTGTGTCTCTCTTTTTACTATAAAGTGTTTACATATAACGAATGACTATAGCAATTAGTATAGCCGCTCCTGCAATGATCCAGTTTGCATTGCGTAAAGCATACAATCTTTTTACATGCAGCGACATGCTGCTAATCAACAAATAGATGATCCAGCAAACGTATATAACAATACACATAAGGGCTATACCCAGGAAAGGATCACCATGATGTTCCCTTTTCATTTCGCGCTGTGCAGCAATGTTGCCCCACAACAAAAACAAACCAACCGGGATAATTAAGGCAAGTAGTTGTATGAATACATGAAGCCACAGTTTATTGCTCCTGTTAAATCTCATATTCTTTATTTTAAGCAAATGCTACACACGGCAGCCAACATCCAAACAAGAAGGCAAAATAAAGAATAAACAGGATACACTTACCGGGCAACCATATCTTTTGTCAACAGGTTACATACCTACTTTCGCTAGCGCAGGTCTCCCGGCCTGTGCTGTATTGTTACTAAACCATACCTGCTTAAAAGTTTTATAAAAATAAGCGTAACGATACGCAAACATTAGTAATAAGCAGACACAGGCCGGGAGGCCTGCGTCAGTAAAGACGTTATAATCCCGTAGGGCAATGTCATTAAGCTAAGAGAACCTGAACAACACATACGCCAGAGTGGGCCACTTTTTAGGTGTATCCAAAATAGCAAAATAAGTCTTTTGAAAGTGGCCCACTCACTAGCGCAGGCCTCCCGGCCATAAGTGTTCGAAAGAATAGTAAAGTCCCGGAGGGACGCCAGATTGGTAGTTTAATTATTCATGCAAGCAGTTGAGCTCCGGAGGAGCGACAGAATAAATCATTTTGCAAGAGAATAATTCTGTCGCCGCGCCGCGGCTCTGATTGGTGTGGGATATATTTTTCTACCATTCTATCGAGCCTCGATTCTACCTTATAATTCATCATTAAGAGTATGTATTGAGGCACACATCATGTTATTTCAAATGGTTGCTGGCGCAGGCTAATCTCATTACTTGTATGTACAATTTGTTTTGCGCGGGAACGATATGCTTTTATTTTCTTTTTAAAATTCTTATCTGCCGGGTTAATTGTATTCTCTTCTCTGAATAATTGCTTATTATACGCATCCCACTCTTTCAGCAATCCTTCCTCATTAGCATTGCGCAGTACCGCATTTACGGCTGCACACTTAGTTGCGCTGGCAGCCCCTCTTCTATCCCACCATGCATATAACCTATTTACAATAACAGGTAATTGTAGTGACGAACGCAGGAAGCGTATAAACCAATGAACTTCGCTTTGCAAGTAAGCTAAATACGCCGCATGTATTTTACGATACAGCCGGATAACATACCGAGTGAGGAAATAAAAAAGAATAAGACCAATCAGCACATACGTAAAGAACAAATACCAGGGCAAACCATAAAACAATCTGGGGCCATGCTTCGCCTTCGTTTGCGACTGCATCGCTTTCGTTGTGTTAAGGCTATCTTTCAACGTTTGTACAATACCAAGGTTGGGATTGGGTGCAACATGGATCTTGCCTGCTGCCACACTCCTGCTGTACAGCTTACTGCTATTCGGATTCCACCATTGTACAGGTATAGCCGGTATAACAAAATCGCCCGGCTTTTCCAGCAGGTAGATGATCTTTTGTGTTCTTCTGCCATTTGCATCATAATCGTCCCTTGTATCAGCCAGATCAGCATCTTGCGGATAAATACTTGCAAAATCAATTTGGCCCAGGGTCAACTCTGGAATAAATTGTGGTAATGTCCCTCTCGCGTTTACAGTGATTGTGCGCTCAATCACATCCCCTACTTTCAGGTTAGACAACGATCTGTTCCACTTCTCTGATATATATACATTTTTTGCTACAAACCAGTTATCCCCTTTTACAGTAGCCGGCACAGGTTTCACTACAAAATTGCGCGCCGGTGTTTTTAGTTTTATTTTATTTGCTACAGCCGTGCCCGGTGGTGGCGTTGTTGCCACTATATTAAATGATGGTATAGCAAAGCTGCCAGACTTATACGGGAATACGATAAAATAAAACTGCAACCCTGCATATTGTTTGCCTTTAACCGTGAACATACCCGGAGTAGTCCGGTCAAACGAAAGAATAAATGCATTTGGGATCTGTATATTATCAAAGTCAAGCGGCGCAGTGTACCAGGTAGAAGTCAATACAGTAATTGTGATCTTGAAAGGCTGTTGTACATATACGCTGGTACGGTCCAGCGATATTTCTACAAAACAAGATTGCGCCTTAGCTGTCGCAGACAACACCAACATACAACATAATATGAAGAAGTATTTTACCAAGGTTGCGCAGGCTTTTTTACATGTTTGTAATAACGTTTCACCTGAAGTTCAAACCGGCGGTGCAGGAACTCAGCCGGGTCCGCAGCCGTTTGCCGCAGCAGCACATTAGATGCAGTCTTGTCTGCCTTGTCAGGTGTAAAATCTTTTGGCGGCTTTTTTGCTTCCTTTGCCCGGTGTATATTACTCACCGCCTCATCAGTAGCACGATTGCCAAACTTTGGCAATTCCTTCACCCGCGTATCCGCACTTAACTCCTCGTCTTTCGACGCCGGCTTATGCTCTTTTAATGGATCTTTTTTGTCTTTCTTTTTTTCTCCTTTCACATCCTTTGTATGCTTACTTACGCTCGTCTGCTCAATCTTCAATATACTGTCAGCTTTTTGTTTTGCCTGCTGCGCCTGCAACAAACTGTTACCTGCTCTATTTTTTAAAGAAGGATCCAGGTCTTCCGCGTTTGTGAATGCGTCCATCGCTTCATCATACCGTCCCATTTTTGCTAAAGCAATACCGCGATTGCACGCGCCTGTAGCGGAACTATCTAATGCGAACAGGTCGGCAGCAGCCTCATAATTACCAGCTTTAAAGTAAGCAACAGCTTTATGTTGATCATCATCAAAATGCGCAGCAGCTTCACTATACTGCCTATCATTTTCAAACAATTGTCCCTGGTAATCTTTACTATACCACCAGTCGGGATGCCTGCTTTTTACGCCGCAGGAAGAAAGGCTCAGCAATAGCGGTAGCCAGCACCATTGTATCACCCATCCTTTTCTAAACCAGAACAGTGTAATACCAACAGCAGGAATGATGAGTAACCAACCTGCATCGTCCCAATCTTTCTCATCCTGTTTTTTTTCTTCTTCAAAAATGAGCCGCTTTGAAATGCGTTGCGCTATACCTTCTACATCAGACTTATCCAACGTAAGTGGTGTAATAGTTATAGCAGTGTCTTGTGACATGTTTTGCAATACTACCGGATCTTGTTTGGAAATAACAGATGAATACCCAGGAATGGCCGCTCCGTTAGGTGTAGAGAATAACAGTATTTCTATACGATGCACAGAATGTTGTGTAAAGCTGGTCAGCAGTGCAGCCTCTTCCGCACTTATAGCATCCGTCATTAACAGCACTGTACTAGGCGCATTCACACTGTTCATTAAAGAATCGATCTCATCCATCAGCAAAGGCATATTTGTACCCTGCACAGGCATGATACGGTTCACCAGGCTGGCAGCATGGTGCTTGATCAGTTTATAATCGCTGGTAAAAGGCAATACGGGATGAGCAGTACCGGCAAAGGCAACCAGTCCACCACGCGCCCGTGGATTAGCATCTAGAAAATCACTGATCTTAAACTTGGCACGCTCCAGCCTGCTCGGTTGTATATCCTTTGCAAGCATAGAGCGTGACAGATCCAGCGCAATAAGTACCACCGCCTGTATCTTCTCCGCAGGCACAGGGCGCTTACGCCAGGCAGGCCCTGCAAGCCCCGCAATAATACAAGACGCAGCGATAATGAATAACAAAAGCGGCATTGCAAATGCCCAAACACTCCCTTTGGAAAACATATACCTGCGCAATGATGGCGCAATGATCTTTTTCCATTTTTTCCGTTCCCGGTTTCCAATAATTAAAATGACAACAGCAACTGCCAGCGGAATGAAAAGATATAACGCTTTAGGCCGCAGAAAATGAAACTGCTGCCAGTCAATACCCGTCAACATATCTTTTACTTCACTCCACATGAGGGATTTGAAATTTGAGTTTTAAAAGAGTTTACCGCGGAGACAGAGAGGGCGGGGAGTTACGCGGAGTTTTTACCACTGAAATACAGCTATGCGCTTCCTTATTTCTGTATATCTGCGTTTATTTCCCATCTCCCCATAACTCACTACCAACAAGTTCATTCACCACTGACTACAAAAGCTATGCAGAGTTTCTTTTGCTACAAAGGCACAAATAAGCACTTCTGTGTTTCTGTGCCGCTGTGGTTATTTCTTTCTCTGCGAATCTCCCCGCCCTCTGCGTCTCTGCGGTGAATACATCACGACACATCGCCTCTAAACAAACTCACCACTCCACTGACCAGGTGAAACGCTAAGCCTATTATTATTGCCACAGCAAGCGGATACATGTATAACCACTTTTTGGGCTTGTTCACATCCTCTTCATATACCACCGGCTGCAGCTTATCCAACTCTTTATACACATTTTTTAACTGCCCTTCGTCCATTGCATTGAAATATTTCCCTTCCGTTACGTTGGCTATATCACGCAATGTTTTTTCATCCAGGTCATATCCACCACTACCTTTTGCTTTTCCTATTCCCAATGTATAGATCACGATGGAATCTTTTCGAGCAGCCTGCGCTGCATCCAGCGGCTGTATGGCCTTACCTGCATCTATACCATCTGTCAGCAACAACATGATCTTCTGTTTAATGGTATCTTCCTTAAATACTTTTATACTAAACGCAATCGCATCACCAATGCTCGTCATTTGTCCTGCCATACCTACTTCAGTCTGGTCCATTAACCAACTGATCGCGCTCAGATCTGTTGTCAGAGGCGCTTGCAGGTACGCATGTGTACCAAACATAATCAGCCCCACCTGGTCGCTCTTTCTATTCTTCACAAAATCCTGCATAATAGATTTTACGGCATCCCATCTCGACTCACGCTTCCCATCTACAACCCAATCACGCTCCGCCATGCTAAACGATATATCCGCCGCTATTAAAAAGCTTCTTACAGTTTTGGTCTTCTTACCCGGCTGACCTACCAGGTGTGGCATTGATAACGCTGCGAGCAAACAACACCAGCATAAGAACAATGCTATCCAGCCAAAAAAATTACGACGTGCAATCCAGCCTCTTTTTCGTGGCGTTTGCCCGGACACTACAGTCGCACGCCTGAAAAAAGGAACGATCAGGCCAGCCCGGCGTTTCTTCAGTGGCGGCAATAAAAAATAGATCACCAGTGGTAATGGCAATAGCAGGAAAACCCATTTGTATAGTATTGCGAAATGCATGTTGTAATTCAGTCTTAAGACAGTTCAGCTATTTTCCTTCTATGTGTTTTCATCCAGCGTTTTGCTTTTTCTGCAAAATCATCCGCTTTTTCCGCCGGGACAACTGCATGTGTAGCATAAATATGATCCGTCAACAATTCTGCATCTGCCTCATCAAAAAGTTGTTCATTGGCAGTTTGGTTTAAATAAGCGATCCACACATTACCTCTTACACCTGCGGTAGCATGCCTGTGATACCGCGCCATAACTACACGCTTCAGCAACATATTAACTTCGTAAACAAGTTGCGCCTGCGCACCTGACGCAACACATTGTGACTGCAAGGCCTGCAATTGTTTCACAGCCTCCGCGCGGTATTTATTCCGTTTATAATACCGGTACAGCAACCACGCAACACAAACCAGCACGAGCAAAAACAGCACGCCCAGCACGTACCATCCTGGCGCGCCAAAACTAAATTTCACGGGCGTTGGCTCTATCAATTGTCCATACTGTTCGTCCATTCTTATTTGTTTTTAAATAATCTTCCCATACCCCTCATTACCTGGTCCTCTACTGTATCTGTTGTATTAAAAAAAAGTACAGGAATACGGTAACGCCTGAATTCGTTTACAAATTCAGTTTTCCAGTTCCTGTAAGCGATGGTATATTTCTGCCCCCAGTTATGCCGCGTATTTTGCCAGGCAATTTGTCTTCTCCCATCACTCAACACCAACCTGCCATCTGGCAAAGCATCGTCCAGCTTGTCTTCTATATGTACCAGCATTACATCATTGTGATAACTTATGCTACGCAGGTGTTTGCGCGTTTCATCATCGATAGAAGAAAAATCACTGATAACCGCCACCACGTAATCATGCGTAACAAGTGATTGCGCTCTACGCAACATATCATTCAGCAAGCTTGTTCCGGGCCTTATAGTGGTACGTGATGGTAACGTTTCGTTCCTGTTTACTACACATTGCAAAAAATGCTGCACCAGCTTCTTACTTCTTTTAGGCACTATGTAGTCAAAGCCGTCTTCATTGTAAATAATGCCACCAAAACGGTCGCCCCTCTTTATAGTATAAAATGCACTTAACGCAGCAGCATGCGCTGCAGTAACAGATTTTACAAACCGTTGCGAACCAAAAAACATGCTGCTGCCCTGGTCAAGAATAAGAAAGAAAGGACGTTCTTTTTCTTCCGTAAAAACTTTAGAATGCGTCTTACCAACTCTTGCCGTTACACGCCAATCGATATTGCGAATATCATCGCCCGCTACATATTGCCGCACTTCTTCAAAATCAAGGCCCCGCCCGCGCAACTTAGAAGCATGTCGCCCGGCTAAAATGGAATATACAGGATGATCCGGCAACAACTGATGTGATTGAACCAGGTATTCATATTCCATCAGATCATGCAGACTGGTCACCACTTCAGGAGGATCGTTATGTGTTTGTTTGTTGAACATGTATTTGTGTTATTCGTGAATCGTGAGCCGGCAATCGTGAATGGGCTTACTCACAACTCAACTCACGCCTCTTTGCTGCCCAGTGATCTTTAAAGTCAGCTCAGACCTATAAGGTTTTTGAAACCTTATAGGTCTTATTATTTCACGATTCCCGTTTGACGATTCACGATCATAGCCTCCCGTCCCTAGCTCACCGAAACTATTTTCAGTATTTCGTCTATCACATTATTCGCATTTACACCATCCGCATTGGCTTCATAACTGAGAATAAGCCGATGGCGCAGTACGTCGTGTATAATAAAGCGTATATCATCCGGCGTTACATAATCACGGGCATCCAACCATGCCACTACCCGCGCGCATTTATCCAACGCTATTGTACCGCGCGGGCTTGCACCGTAGCTAATCCATTTCTGCAACGCTTTACTAAATTGATCCGGGTATCGCGTGGCGGCTATAAGGTCTGTCATGTATTTCTCTACCGGTTCTTTCACCTGTACATTACTGATCTCTTTACGTGCATCAAAAATGATCTGCTGTGGTATAGCATCAGGCTTTCCCTTTGTAGCTTCCCTTGTTTCCTCTCTTACCAGCCTGACTATTTTTATTTCATCCTCCTGCTTTGGATACGTTATTTCTATCTTCATAATAAAGCGATCCAATTGTGCTTCTGGCAAGGGATATGTTCCTTCCTGCTCTATTGGGTTTTCTGTTGCAAGCACCATAAACAACGGCTCCATCTGATGCGTTTTTCCGGCAACAGACACCTGTCTCTCCTCCATAGCTTCCAGCAACGCAGCCTGCACTTTTGCGGGCGCACGGTTGATCTCATCTGCAAGGATCAGGTTACTGAATATTGGCCCTGGCTGGAAAACAAATTTTTCGTCAGATTGAGGCTGATAGATCTCTGTTCCCGTAATATCGGACGGCAACAAGTCTGGTGTAAATTGTATGCGACTGAGTTTGCAATCAAGATTATATGCAAGGCTCTTTACTGCACGTGTTTTTGCAAGCCCCGGCAATCCCTCCAGCAAAACATTCCCATCAGTCAGCAGCCCGATCAATATTCTTGTAATGATATCTTGCTGCCCTATGATGGATGCTTCCATACGGCGAGATAACTCTTTTATCTGCTCTAGTACCATGGTGTGGATTTAAGATTTGGGATTTGAAATAATAGGTTAAGCGCACACTTTACATGGAGTAATTTCAATTTTCGAATTTCAAATATGAAATATCAAATTGCTTATGGATAGATCGTTTTCCAATCATTTTTCATATCAACCAATTGCCAGCCATACCGGGCAGCGCTATCCAGCCCTTTGGCTAATTGCCCTATATGAGATTTCCGGTCGTATGCAAATTCCCGTTGAGCATCCGTATGATGCACAATAATACCAAGATGAGGAAGTGTGTTAGAAGAAGTCCATTGCAGCATTTCATAATCGCCATCTGAATTGCCCGCTGCAAACACGGGCTTTTTACCAATATATTGCTGTATGCCTACCGGCTTTCCTGCTTTATCATCTACAAAGTTGAGTTGCGGCAGCCGTCTTATTACGGGTTTACCATTCACTATTTCAAATTTTGTTTTTAAGGTGCTGCCAACTATCTGCTGCGGTGGTATGCCGTAAGCATCAGTTGCCCAGGCGCGCATAAAATCAGTTTCGCCACCAGATACAATAAACGTCTGAAACCCATTGGTGCGTAATAGCTGTAATAATTCAAGCATTGGCTGAAAGATCATTTCATTATAATGCTTCTTGGTAACCGGATGCACCGCTGTAGCTATCCATGTTTTTACCAACTGTGTATATTCATCTGTAGTCATACCTGCAGATGTAGCAGCTAGCATTGCAGCAAGCCCCTTCTCTCCGGAGGCAAGCGCAGTTTTCAGGTCACCGGCAATAACAGATTTAAACGGTTCTTTTGTCTTCCAGTCAGGATGTTGAGGTGCCAACTCTTTCACACGGTCCAGCACAAACATAAATTGAAAATATAATGGTTGTTCAGACCACAAAGTGCCATCATTATCAAAAACTGCGATACGGTCCTGCTCAGGTATAAAGCCGGCATTGCCTTCCATTATGGCGTTATGTACAAACTCAAGAATGCGTTGCCGCGTATTGCCATCACTCCAGGAAGGCAGCTCGTTGTCTCTTACATTTTGCTGACCTATATGCGGATCAGCATAAATATTTTTGAAAAAACCAAAACCACCCAATAATATAATAACCCCTACGACAAATACTTTCTTCATATCTGTTGTGATTTTAAAAGATGGTGAACCCCCTTTCTAATAGTCAACCCTTGGCTAACCAAAAGATCGGGAGTTCTTATTTTTAATAGGTTTTCAACGTGTATGTAGTAACACAAACAAGCTAGCACAGGGTATTTGATAATTTATGCAGCTAAACATTTTTATTTCGCACATCAAAGTTTAGATAATACGCCATGTCCTTTACACATACAGGACACTAGCGATAAAAGGAAACCGCCATGAAAGAGAAAAAAAATCTAATATGAGTGATACAAAAAAATAGGTACAGGCATATGTCTGTGGCCACAATATCCCTCTTGTCACCCCATAGCTTTGAGGCTGCTGTATGCCTAAGCTTTTGTTGATAGGTTACATGCCTACGGCGTGCAAAAGAATTCGATAAAATATCATTATTGTCCGACCTGATTTAGTAAATTTTCTATCGCAAACGCTCGTTTGTCTACCGACGGTGTTACTTTTTGTCTTGATACAAAAAGTAACCAAAAAGATCAAGGCTCCAGAAAAGCAGGCTAAAAATTGTCCCGACCACCGAAATCCATTGAATTCGCCGCTTACAGATTAAGTACAATAAGCTACACCTGGCTCAAACAGCAATGGATTTTTCCGGCGTTCATGCCAATTTTCTTAACGCAGCTTTTCTGAGGCCGCACGTTTCCCCGTAAGATTAAAAACAGGAAACCCCTCGATTTTCTTCGCCCTGGTTCGTGTCTTCACGAACCAGCTACTACCGTGTTTGCGATCACAAGAGAGCCGGAGACTCGTTAGAATGGTAGCAATAGATAATTGGGCCGCAGAGTAGCGACAGCACCTATTGGGGTATAACAAAATAAAAAGGATGACAGGCTATGCACCCATCATCCTTCGCAATATTCGTCTTATTATTTTACAACATCGTTATAGGACAAACATAATCAGTCACCCGGAAAAGATTGCTTTCTTTTATGGCATTCATTCCCCCTTTTACATCTACCAGGTTGTTATATCCTCTCGCTTTTAAAATGGAAATAAAGATCATAGAGCGGTACCCGGCAGCGCAATGCACATAATATGTCTTATCCTTTTTTACCGCTGTTATATGATCATTGATGTAATCCAATGGTACATTTTCAGCATCGACTACATGCTGAGACCGGTACTCACTCTCCTTCCTTACATCCAGCAACACAGCGTCTTTTTCCTGTTGCAAATGCGACAGCAGAGATGTTGCATTTACAGACATCACTTTGTCTACAGGCTTACCTGCAGTCGCCCATGTATCAAAACCACCTTGCAGGTAACCAATGGTATTGTCATATCCAACACGTGCCAACCGGGTAATCACCTCGGCTTCTGTACCCGGTTCACAAACAATCAGTAGCTGTTGGCGGATGTCAGGAATTAATGCCCCTACCCATGGTGCAAAACCTCCATTAATGCCAATATTGACAGAACCCGGTACAAATCCGCGCGCAAATGTTTTTGCATCACGTGTATCCAGCAAAAGCATATCACCACTGTTAGCCGCAGCCTCAAAAGCTTCCGGCGTCAGTGGACGCAAGCCTTTATCCAGCACCGCATCCAGGCTTTCATAGCCGTTAATATTCATCAGTACATTTTGAGGAAAATAAACCGGCGGCGGCATCAGCCCGGTTGTTACATCTTTAATGAATGTTTCTTTTGACATTGGGCGAAGCGCATAGTTAACGCGTTTTTGATGCCCCAATGTATCAGTCGTCTCTCTGCTCATGTTCTTACCACATGCAGAACCCGCACCATGTGCAGGGTAAACAATAATATCATCCGCTAATGGTATGATCTTGTTGCGCAACGAATCATATAAATGACCAGCCAGCACATCCTGCGTCAGTTCGCTCACCAGCTTTTGTGCAAGGTCCGGTCTACCCACATCACCTATGAATAAAGTATCGCCAGTAAACAACGCAGTCGCTTTACCTGTTGCATCATGCAACAGATAACAACTACTTTCCATGGTATGCCCCGGCGTGTGAAGTACAGTGATAGTAAGATCGCCTAGCTTAAACACTTCGTTATCTGCGGCTACGTGTGCCTCAAATGCAGGCTTTGCGGTTGGGCCATACACAATAGTGGCGCCTGTCTTCTTTGCAAGGTCTACATGACCGCTTACAAAGTCAGCATGAAAATGCGTTTCAAATATATACCTGATCTTCGCATTGTCTTTCGTCGCACGTTTTATATACGGTTCCGTTTCACGCAACGGGTCTATAATTGCCACCTCTCCATTGCTTTCTATATAGTAGGCTCCTTGTGCAAGACAACCGGTATAAATCTGTTCAATCTGCATAATTGATGATTTAGATAAAATTGAATGAAACATTTGTTTATGAAAGCAAAACTCAATAACCGGCATCAGATAAAAGGTGACTAAAATCACCTTTGCAGCGAAGTATTGTTAAAAAAGCAACAGGTGGCAAAATGAACAAAGAGATGCTTTTCCAATCCTTTCGTATATTTGATTATTGCAAATGACAGTTAATGTGAAAACGAAATCAGTAGAAAATTTTTACGAAGACATTGCGTCTTCTACCAATAGCGACCTGAATACTTTGTTACCGGCTGGTATTTCTAAAGAAGTGGGTCATTTCAATGTATTTGACGCGGAAGAATTGTTCCGTAAAATGCGTGAGGCAGGAAAAGTGACCATGCCTTACAACAGGCGTGCATACTATAAGATCAGCCTCATCAACGGGCATAACCGGGCAGAATATGCAGACAAGACAATAGAGATAAAAAAACATGCACTGCTGTTTGCTACGCCGAAGATCCCATACAATTACCTGCCGCTAGATATGCACCAGTCAGGGTATTTCTGCATATTCACAGACAACTTTTTACTTCATTCAAAAAGCGGCGTAGTGCTGGATGACCTGCCTATTTTCCGTTCAGGCGGTTATCCCATATTTGAATTGCAACAAGGAGACATAGCTGACATAGAATACATTTTTAAAAAGATGCAGCGGGAGCTGGCTTCAGACTACATATATAAGTATGACCTGATCCGCAATTATGTATTGGAACTGATCCACTATGGTCAAAAATTACAGCCTGCCGCCAGTCTGTACAATTCGCACAACGCCTCCGCCCGTGTAGCCTCTTTATTTGTAGAATTACTGGAAAGACAATTTCCTATAGAATCACCTGCACAAAGGATTAACCTGCGTACTGCCAAAGACTATGCAGAGCGATTGTCTGTGCATGTAAATCATCTGAACAAGGTATTAAAAGAAAGCCTTGGCAAGACAACGTCGAAACTGATCAGTGACCGTATATTACAGGAAGCCAAGATATTGCTGAAGCAAACGGACTGGAATGTTTCTGAGATAGCCTATACACTGGGTTTTGAGGAAGTAGCACATTTTTCTAATTTTTTTAGAAAGCAAACGACCGTCTCGCCTGTTGCATTCCGCGCCTGATTGTTTAACTACCCGGCACCCCGGCCATCAAAGCATTAAACAATCCTTCATATTTGAATTTTGCAAACATTGGATTGATATGCGCAATCAGGGATACACTGTTTTTGTGGAATTTTGTATGGTAAAAAATAAGCAATATGACACAAACAAAAAAGATAGCACTGGTTACCGGCGGCAGCCGTGGGTTAGGCAAAGACATGGCATTAAGCATTGCTAAAAAAGGCATTGATGTAGTACTTACTTATCACAGCAGAAAAGACGATGCACTGGAAGTGGTTGCAGCTATAGAACAGTCCGGGCAAAAAGCAGCAGCCTTACAACTGAATGTGGGCGACGTAAAAAGCTTTGACGGATTTTTTACTTCATTGAAAAAAGTATTGCAGGAAACATTCAACACGGACAAGATCGACTTCCTGATCAATAACGCAGGCATAGGCTTACCTACTACTTCTTTCGCTACAACCACAGAAGAGCAGTTTGACGAATTGATGAACATTCATTTAAAGGGTGTTTTCTTTCTTACCCAAAAAGCATTGCCATTCCTGAATGATGATGGAGGCATTGTAAACCTGTCTTCCGGCCTTGCCCGCTTCAGCCTTCCGGGATATGGTGCTTATGGCGCTATGAAAGGCGGCATTGAAGTGCTGACAAGATACCTGGCAAAAGAACTGGGCATACGTGGTATAAATGTAAATACAGTGGCTCCGGGTGCAATCGCTACAGACTTTGGCGGCGGCAGATTACGCGACAACGCCGAAATGCAGGAACACATTAAAGCGGTAACTGCAATCCCTCGCATTGCATACGCAGAAGATATTGGCGGTGTAGTAGCATTCTTGTGTACGCCGGAAGCCAAATGGATCAACGCGCAGCGTATAGAAGTATCCGGCGGTATGAATATTTAACGTGAATCGGTAATCGGCAGTCGCGAATGGGCTACCGACAACTCAAGCTTCATTTTGTGGACTTTGCGTACCCTCTGCGCTCCTCGCACTACCGGATACGTAGAGTCCACAAAAAAGTTTTAAAGTCGCAAAGCGGCTTCCCTATGTGTTCTATGCTCCCTTAGCTAAAACAGTTCAGCCTTTACTCATACACTTGTAGCCAAATTCTATGTGCCTTTGTTCCTATGCTTTCTATGTGTTAAAATGCTTCGCTTCATTCCTTAGCTGCGAAGTATCACAAAGGACGCGAAGGGCACGCAGAGAACACAGAGGCCCATTCACGATTACCTCTCTTTAGGCGCGGTAATTGTATTAGCTTTAGCAAAAATTACCAGACTATGCGCCTTTCTATACTTTCTATTGCAGCAGCTCTTTCCACATTGATTGCATGTAATTCACAGCAGGCTAAAAACAATGGAATCAATGACTCTACAGCAACGAATGCACTGGACACTGTACCTGTAAACAAGTGTTACGAATACATCAAAGGAAAAGATACCGTAACTATGAGAGCTGTTTACCTAGGCAACGTTGTAAGTGGCATGCTGACTTATAAACTGGATGGAAAAGATGCTAACAAGGGAACGTTTACCGGAGACATGAAAGGGCCTGTACTGGTTGGTTACTATACTTTTTTTGCCGAAGGCAAACAGTCTGTAAGACAAGTGGCGTTCAGGAAGAATGGCACTACACTGGAAGAAGGTTATGGAAACATTTACACAAGCAAAGACAGTGCAATTTTCAGCAACATTGATTCTTTGCAATACAACAATAGCATCCAGTTAAAAGAAACGCCTTGCAAATAAAAAAATACCGGGTTATATAATTTACCGGAAACGGGTTGTGTGTTCGCGTATCTGTTACGTAACATTCAACCCGTTTCTTTTATTTCCCTATCACCGGCCCGCTATCCTAAACCACCTCTCACGCTTACAAAAATGATCAGCAGCACGATTAGCGTGATCACTACATACATCCTGTCTTTTTCTACAGCAAACCCGATCAGCGAAAAAATAACACGCATTACCGGTGTTGCAAACAAGAGTATAATGCCCAGCATAATCAGCGCTCTGCCATGCCCGTCAGCAAGCCCGCGGAACATGTCACCTAAAATAGTGAGCATACTCCTGTCCTGCTCTTCAAACTTTGGATAATAAACCGTCTCATGCCCGTGACGGGATAAATAAATAATACCGCCAATAATAGCGATGGTCATAGATGACCATACGCCCCAGCGTAAAAGATTTCCTATGATATATTGCAGGTCTTTGTCTTTAAGAGCTTGTTTCGTTTTTTCCATAATACTTTTTTGTACAATGAATGATTAGATCTTACCGGTTATGCCGTTGTAGATCATTTGCAAGGCTAGTAGCGTGATCACGATCGCAAAAAACACTTTCAGTTTTTCCGGCGAAGATCTGATCAGGATACGCGACCCAGTCAATGCACCTAACAGCACCCCAATCACAACAGGCATACAGATACCCGGCTGCACATAGCCACGTTGCAAATACACAACCGCACTTGCAGTAGCGGTAACGCCCATCATAAAATTGCTGGTAGTGGTAGACACTTTGAATGGTATGCGCATAATGTTATCCATCGCTATCACTTTTAATGCACCGGAGCCTATACCCAGTAAACCGGATAATACACCCGCTACGATCATCATTACAAATCCACCTGCAACGTTCTTTGTGCCATAATGCACTACACCTGATGCAGTAGGGTAACTGCCATACAACTTTAATTTCTTTGCTAGCGGGCTGGACTCCGGCAGCACATGCACTGCTTTTTTCCGCAATGAATTCATGGCAGAAAAAATAAGAATACAACCAAACAATACAGCAATAAAGTGCGTAGGTGCAATGGTCGCCACCAATGCGCCTACTACTGCACCAATGGTTGTAGCTATCTCCAGGAACATGCCAATACGCATATTGGTAATACCTTCGCGCACGTAAGCTGCTGCAGACCCGGAGGAAGTAGCAATAACGGAAACCAGCGCTGCACCAATCGCATAGTGAATATCTATACCTAAGAAGACGCTGAGCAATGGAATGATAACTACGCCACCGCCAAGACCTGTAAGAGACCCGATCAATCCTGCGGCATAGGCGCCCACAAATAAGATGAGTGTAAAAACTAAAACTGTCATTTAGCACGAATTAAATTGTTCTGTAATAAAGCATCGAGACATTCAATCGCCACACTTTCCCGCTTGTCTGCAATAGCCTGTAATAACCGCTCATGCAGTGCATGTGTTTTTCTAAACTGTACCACACTGCCGGCATCACGCTGTTGAAAAGAATTACGTAATACATGTGTAAAACTTGCATACAGATCAGCAAGCACACTATTGTGGCTGGCTGTTGCCAGCGTGGTGTGAAAAACTATATCCGCATCTATAGAGGCCGTATAATCTTTGGCGTCTATTGCCTTGATACGTGCATCGAGCGCATGTTTCATATCGCGGATATTTTTCTGTGTACGGTGTGTTACAGCCAGGCGAATGATCTCATATTCCAGCAGCACACGCACCTGGTTAAGTTCTTCCTGCCGGGCACGCCTGAGCCGCTGTTCCAATGATTCTGCTGATTGCACCATTTCATTTACAAATGTGCCTGAACCTTGCTGCACGTGCAGCACGCCGGCATTTGCCATGGTCTTAATTGCCTCCCGTATAGTAGAACGCCCTACTTTGAATTGCTCCATCAACTCCGGTTCCGCAGGTATTTTATCTCCCTTTTTCCATTTACCCATGGAAATGCGTTCCTGCAATTTTGCAATGACCTGGTCGGCTAATTTTTCTCTTTTTGCCATAAACCTCAAACATCTGATGTTTAGCAAAAGTAGGAAAAGAATGCTCCAAACATCAGATGTTTTAAAAAATAACAGGCGCAAAGAACCCAAGGCGCTAAAAGACATACAATTAGTGAAGCAGAAAATTTACACTCCCGCTTCGCCTGCACTATTCTTTTACCTAAAAAAATAACTACACTATTGGCGGAAGCAGGTGCTCCATAGTGTCTTAAGATATTACAAACAATAAATACGTCTGCAACCATGAACATCAAACATCTTGCATTGTGGCCTGCACTATTGCTCGCAGCGTGCAATAACCAGCCTTCTGCAAACAAGTCTTCATCCGATTCCACCAGCAATCAAAACATTGCCGGGTATGAGTTTGTAGGCGGCTACCCTACAGAAGCTACCATAAAAAAAGCATACGATGATGCTGACCTGAACCGGGCAATACAGGCATACAAGTTTTTTTATGCGACTGTATCAGGTGAAGCCATTTTGCAGGGCAACCTTGCCATAAATGTGCATCCTAATAATACATCCGGTACACTGGATACCAAACCTCAGCAAATAGGTTTTACGCTAAACTCTGATACCCCTTATGGCCCGCTGTTGCTGGACCTGTCGGGCGGCCCTTATGTAATAGACTTACCCGCCGGGCCACTGATCGTAGTAGCGATGGACGTAAACCAGCGCTGGGTAGCAGACATGGGCATTCCCGGCCCAGATGCAGGAAAGGGAGGCAAACACCTGATCTTGCCGCCGGGATACAAAGGCAATATTCCTTCCGGATATCACGTTTGGAAGGCATCATCAAATAACCTTACTGTTGGTGTACGCTCACTACCTGTAGGAGGCGATGTACAAGCTGCTATGGAACGTATTAAAACAATCAAATTTTATCCATTGAATAATCCTGCTGCACCGGCTATTCAGTGGCTCGACCTTACGGGCAAACCACAAAATACGACGCCGCTGGAATGGGAAAATAATATTAAGTACTGGGAAGTATTGGCGAAGGTGATAGACAGGGAGCCTGCTTACGAGGGCTATCGAAATTATTATGGCGATCTGGCTGTATTAGGTATTGTAAAGGGAAAACCATTCAGTCCTGATGCGCGTATGAAAGACATCCTGGAAAAAGCAGCCAAAATAGGCAATGCACAAATGCGTGTGCAATCATTTGCAGACCGCAGACCAGACCGTGTAGTATGGAATGACCGTCGCTGGGAATGGGTTGGCCTAAGGCCCGAAAACGGAGATTTTGATACACCATCATATGTAGATATGGATGCAAGAGAAGTATGGTTTTACCAGGCCATAGGTGCATCGCCCGCCATGTTTAGAAGACAGGCAGGCCAGGGCTCATTGTACTGGCTGGGCCTGCGTGATAAAACCGGTGCATATGTAGATGGAGGCAACACCTATAAGCTAACCATGCCACAACCTGTTCCCGCCAAACTATTCTGGTCAGTAACAATTTATGACGCAGAAACAAGAAGCCAGATAATAACCGACCAGGGATATGCGGCGCTGCGTTCTATGTTTGAATTGAAAGACTTGCCAAAAGATGCACCAATAGACCTGTACTTTGGGCCTAAGGCTCCCGCAGGAAAAGAAAAACAATGGATAAAAACCATACCGGGCAAAGGCTGGTTTGCATACATACGTATTTATGGCCCCGATCAGGCAGCATTTGACGGCACATGGAAGCCTGGTGATTTTGAAGTAGTACAATAACAATAAATAAAACGAAATGAAAACAAAATTTTTACTGCTGGGGCCATTGTTGCTTTTGTTTGCCTGCGGACAAAACAAAAACGGCAATGTACAAACGGCAGACAGCACTCAATCGAAATCACTCACATTTAAAGCAACCAGCCCAAATGAACAAGCTATTTACTCCCGGGCATTCAATGCTGTAATATGGGGCATGGCTGCTGTAAATACAGAATTGATGCAGGCAAGCCTGTTCCAGGCAAAAGGCGATTATAACCAGGTGGTATATTGGTCAGGGCTTCTCAATTCAAACAATCAGACATTAACGCCAAACACAGATGTAATTTATATCAATCCATTTTACGATACACGTAAAGGACCAGTCGTTTTAGAGATACCTCCGGCAGAAGGCAACTCATCTATTACAGGCAGCGTAGATGATAGCTGGCAAACTGCAATAGAAGATGTTGGCCCTGCAGGCTTGGATAAAGGTAAAGGTGGTAAATACCTCATCCTACCTCCGGGTTACAAAGACCCGGTGCCTAAAGGATATTTCCCTATGCCGTCTTCCATATATACCGGATATGCGGTGTTGCGTTCCAATCTTACTACTGGTGATAAGGATGATGTAGCACGGGCAATTGAATATGGTAAAAGAGTAAAGATCTACCCGTATGCCCAGGCATCGAATCCACCGCAAACAACATTTGTAGATTTACTGAATGTACCATTTGGCAATACTATTCCTTATAACATACAGTTCTTTGAACGACTGAATAGTTTTGTGCAGAGAGAACCCTGGCTTACAAGAGATAAGGCTATGATAGATCCGCTTAAAACAATTGGTATAGAAAAAGGCAAAACATTCAACCCCGATGCACGTACAAAAGAAATACTGGAAGCGGCTATTGCAGATGCGCATAAGTGGATCAACGAACAATACGAAACACTGTTTGTACCGCCGTTTTATGACAATACACATTGGGCTTTACCTGCAAGAATGGAAATAAGAAACGCTGTTGTTACAGACTATGCAGATCCTAACTCTTATCCTATAGATGGCAGGGCTATTATATTCTCTATAGCTTACTTCAGTGCAAAACATTTGGGCGCAGGACAGTTCTACCTGGTAAACCTGAAAGATAACACAGGTCAAAACCTGGATGGTTCAAAGCTGTATCGTCTGCATCTTCCTGCCAATGTACCTATAACATTGTATTGGTCTGTTACAGCCTATAACAGGGAAACGCATGGTGTAATGCAGGGCATGCCTTACTTCAGCCGTGCATCAACTACACCAGGACTTCAAAAAAATGCAGATGGCTCCATTGATCTTTATTTCGGCCCTAAGGCGCCGGATGGCAAAGAGAGCAACTGGACACCTACAGATCCTAAACACGGCTTTGAAATAATGGCACGTTTCTATGGCCCGGAAAAAGCTTTCTTTGATAAAGTATGGAAAATGGGTGACCCGGAGGAGGTGAAATAAAATACAGCAAGGGCATTCTCTAAATAAATTTCGATTTTAAAAAAGAACAGGTGTATTCTACGCCTGTTCTTTTTTATTTTCATGCTTTCAACTAAATCCATTTTAAATGAAAGACATAGCCCTCCTGGTTGGCAATGGTGTAAATGCAATGTCCCAGGGCATCAAGTGGTCTGAATTGCTTGACCAGATCATAGACTTTTGCAAGGACTCAACAATCCATAAACACGCATCTAAGCCTTTCCCGCTGTTTTATGAAGAGATCTTCCTGAATGCGATTAAACGCAAGCGTTTTGCAAAGGAAACAGAACTAAAAAAGTTTATTGGAGAAAAAGTATCTGACATTGCCGGTAATGATATTCATGCACTGATAAGGAAAATTGCACCGGCACACATCATGACGGCTAATTACGAGTTTTTACTGGAGGGACAAACGCCGAAGAAGAATGACAGTATTATAACTGAAAATACGTACAGCATTTTCCGCAGGTATAACCTGGACAACATTTCTTACTGGCATGTACATGGTGATTGTAAATCGCCTCAAAGCATTAACCTGGGTTATGATCACTATTGCGGGCAACTGCAAAAGATCCGCAACTATGTAGTGGCTGTACCTGACTACAAAAGCGATCAAATAGAAAAGAAGTCGCTGTATATGCGTATGAGGACACCAAAAGGTATTAAGCAGATCAACTCATGGGTAGATCTCTTTTTCATGAAAGACATTCACATCATCGGGTTGACGCTAGACTTTGTAGAAATAGATTTGTGGTGGTTGATCACGTACAGGGCAAGGCTGCTTTACTATGACAAAAAGATAAACATCCGCAACAAAATATGCTACTATATACCGAAAGCGTATGAAGCAGATGCGGGTTTTAAACTGGATCTGCTGAGGGCAAATGGTGTGGAGGTAATAGTGATAGATAAAAAACACGGAATGGATTATTATACAGCGATACTAAATGCGCTGTAAACAGTAATCTCCGTTACACCGGTACTAAGCTCTACTGTGTACCCACATCTTTGTCGCCCTGGTTCGTGTCCTCACGAACCAGTTACCAACCGGCGCGTGAGGACACGCGCCGGGGCTTTGGATGGATTCTGTCGCCGCTCTGCGGCTCTTTTCTTATTATTATTCATGGCTACCATTCTGCCGAGCCTCCGGCTCTCTTGAGATCACAAGTATTACAATCATTACACTTTTTAAAACAGGTAGCAGGAGAAATAGGTCGCATACCTACGGCATGCCGAAGCCTGTGTATTGGGGAAGCTACCAATGTTTGATCCCTACGGGATCTGCGTTTCAGATACAAAGACTTTTATGGAATCGGGTTATGATCCCGTAGGGATCGGATATTGGTAGTATATATATTATCGGGTTCTCTCTCTATTGGCGCAGGCCTCCCGGCCTGTGTCTACATGTTACTAATATTTGCGTATCGTTACGCTTATTTTTTGTAAAACTTTTATGTAGGTATGGTTTAGTAACAATACAGCACAGGCCGGGAGGCCTGCGCTAGCGAAGACTTTTATGTAATCGGGTTATGATCCCGTAGGGATCAGATATTGGTAGTATATATTATCGGGTTCTCTCGCATGCCGTAGGTATGCAACTTGGTGATAAAAGATGTGGGTACACAATAGGTCGGAGACCAGGATGATAAAGTTGCTTCAATGTTTTTATACTTTTGTTCTTTGTGTTACCATTGTGAACCTTGTGGTTAACTTAATGACATTGGGCTACGCGGCGGAAACGACGCTGAAACAGAAAAATCCACGCAAACGATTGTCGTTGCAGGCATGATACAATTTCGATATATTGCTCAATAGTAGTACAACTGATGAACGGACTGCGACGCAACGATGCAGCCCAGGGCTATGCAGCCGGGAACAATATATTATAACAAATAACTCAATGAAAAAACAAGCAACACTGCTGCTGGTATTACTGATCGCAGCAACAAACCTGCTCTTTGCACAAAAGTCCAAAGCGCCTATTATGGGATGGAGCAGTTGGAATAATTTTCAGATCAATATAGACGAGAAAATAATCCGTGAACAGGCAGATGCAATGATCACATCCGGGATGTACGATGCGGGGTATCGTTTTATTAATATTGATGATGGCTACTTTGGCGGGCGTGATGCGAATGGTAAACTTTATGCTGACGCTAAAAAATTTCCATCGGGCATGGCGTCTTTAACAGCTTATATCCATAGCAAAAAACTGAAAGCAGGTATATATACAGATGCAGGCAAAAATACCTGCGGCTCTATGTGGAACAAGGATGCAAATGGTATAGGCGTTGGTATATACGGACACATTAAGCAGGATTGCAGTTTGTTTTTTAAGGAATGGAAATTTGATTTCCTGAAGGTAGACTGGTGTGGCGCGGAACAACAAAAACTGGATGAGGCTACTACTTACACTGCTATTATAGATACGGTAAGGGCAACAAGCCCTAACATCATCTTCAATGTATGCCGCTGGCAGTTTCCCGGTGAATGGGTGATTAAAAAAGCTGATTCCTGGCGTATATCCGGAGACATACGTGCTACGTTTGCATCAATACTTAAGATTATAGACCTTAATGCTGATCTGGCTAAATATTCCTCTGCCGGTCATTATAATGATATGGACATGTTACAAGTGGGTCGTGGTATGACATACGAAGAAGATAAAACACATTTCTCTATGTGGTGCATTATGAACTCTCCCCTGCTTGCGGGTAATGACTTACGCAATATGTCGAAAGAAACACTGGAAATATTGACTAACAAAGAGATTATTGCACTAAACCAGGACAAGGGCTTTAAACAGGCTATGCGAGTATCAAAAGAAAATGATATTGAACTTTGGATAAAGCCGTTGGGCAATCCAGGCAATAAAGCGAAAGCTATTACACTGCTAAATCGCAGTAACAAAGAAACACAAGTAACATTAACAGCAGCAAAAGCAGGCATTCAGAAAAATGCGTCTTTAAGAGATCTATGGCAACATAAAGACCTTGGCAAAATGGGCGAATCACAAATATTTACTATAGCAGCGCATGGTGTTGTGGTCTTAAAAGCAGAATAGTTTTTTTATTGTTGTCCAAGTAAGTTTGGTAAATCATCAATTGCAAGCGCTCATTTGTCTACCGACGGTGTTACTTTTTTGTCTTGATACAACTACATTTCATCAAACTACACAAGGAGTTTCTTTTGCGCTCTTTGTGTAGTGGCTTTATGATCTTTGTGGTTAAATTTTAGTGGAATAGCATTTATAATATATGCACGTTTAGTTCTTTTGCACAAAATCTCCGACTTACACATCTCACTTCTCTTCATTTACAACATGTAGTACTCGTTCACATAACGTTAATCCTGTGTTAACATAAACTTCACATATCCCTTCTACTTTCGCCACCTGAAAATATAACCTAAAACTTTAATACGGACCTTATAAAGCAGGACAGGTAACTGACCGGCTTGAATTGTTCGTGCGTACCAATCATATAAACTACTCTGTTTAATGAAACATTTTTCCCTGTTCAGCCAGTGCCCGCATGCGCATAGCGCAACGAGCGGCAAGCCCACAATGAAACCTCCTGTTACAGTCAGAAAAAACAAAATGAGGCAGCTCCGCGTAATCGGTGTCATAGCCCTAGTACTGTTTAACACGATGTTATTTGCACAGCAAAGAAAGGTCTCAGGTATGGTAGTCAATCCTGCCGACGACAAGCCCATTTCCGATGTAAGCGTACGCGTAAAAGGCACGTCACGTGGTACAAACACCAATGAAAAAGGTTCTTTTTCTATTAGTGTATCGGAAAATGAGATATTAGTATTTTCCGCGGTAGGTTTTTTACCGAGGGAGGTAAAAGTAGGCAAACAAGAAAGAATAGATCTACAGTTGAACAGCGATGTAAAGGAGCTGGACAATGTGGTTGTCACTGCACTTGGTATTAAACGCCAGGAACGTGCATTGGGCTATTCTACAGCAACATTGAAAACGGAAGACCTGACTACAGCTATGTCTGGCAACTGGACAGATGCATTGTCCGGTAAGGTAGCAGGCCTTAGCCTTATCCGCTCAAACAGTGGCCCTGCCGGTTCTAACAAAATTGTGCTTCGTGGCCCTACTAACCTGCTGGGTGGTGCATCTGACGAAGCGCTGATCGTAGTAGATGGTGTTGTTATCAACTCTGGTAGCGGCCGTCGTACAGACATCAGCGGTGAGGCTGTTTATGGCACGGGCAGTGATAATATGCCTGCCGATTATGGTAGCAATTTAAATGACATTAACCCGAATGATATTGAAACCCTGACAATACTGAAAGGCCCTAGCGCCGCGGCCCTTTATGGCGAACGTGGAGCAAATGGTGCGGTTATGATCACTACAAAGTCTGGTGTGAGCAAGCAAAGAAAAATGAATGTTTCATTTAACTCTAATGCTAACATGGAACAGGCGAACCGCTGGCCTGACCTTCAGTATGAATATGGACAAGGACTTGGAGGTGCATCTTACTACTCTTATGGCGCATCTGCTGACGGGGCAAGTACAAGCGGTACAAGTTCTGCTTATGGACCACGTTTCGATGGGCAAATGTTCTATCAATACAACCCGGGTAAACAAGGTCAGGACACGGTGAGAACACCTTGGGTGGGTTATCGCAACAAGGTTAATTCTTTTTTCCAGACGGGACATACTTATACGAATACAATAAGCATAGAAGGTGGTACAGATAAAACAAATGCACGCTTCTCCTACTCAAACGTGAAGAATGACTGGATCATTCCTCAGTCTGGTTACAAACGTAACTCATTGGGACTATCTGTTACTTCTAAAATGAATGATCAGTTGCAGATCACAGCGAAAGCAACTTATAACAATAAATCAAGCGACAACCTGCCTGGTGCGGGTTATGGTAACCAGTCTATCATGTACTGGTACATTTTCTGGCAACCAAATGCTGATATTGACTGGTTGAAAAATTACTGGATGAACGGACAGGCACAGAGAAAGATCTCTTATCCTTTCAGTACCTACCCGGAAAATCCTTATGCTATTGTAAACGAGTTCCTGAATAAGATGAACCGTAATGCGGTTACAGGTAACGTGCAGGCTACTTATACTTTTAGCCCGCACCTGAGCTTACAGGTGAGAACAACATTGGACCTTTCTACAGAAAACCGTTCTCAGCAACGCCCGTACGATGCAGGCGCTAAGTTTACAAAAGGCAGTTTCCGTACACAAAACATAGCCAGCCAGGAATCCGGCGCAGACTTCCTGTTGAAATATGACACGAGGATCAATACAGATGTCAAATTCTCTTTCACTGCAGGTGGCAGCACATTAACGAATACATATACAAGAGATGAAGTGCGTGCAGACTCATTAACAGTGCCGGGTATTTATACCCTGGCTAACAATGCAGGCCCGTTAACAACTTATCCTTATAAAAGTAAATACAAGGTTAACAGCTTGTACGCTTTAATGTCTGCAAACTATAAGGAGCTTTTATATTTAGACCTTACTTGTCGCCAGGATTGGAACAGTACACTGGCTACACCTGAGCGTACTGATAATGCAGGTTTCACTTATCCATCTGCAGCGTTAAGCTTCATCTTATCGGATGTGGTTAAAATGCCTGCTTATGTAGATGTAGTGAAGCTGCGTTTATCTGCTTCCAGTGTAGGTAGTGGTACTACTATTCCTTACCGTACATCATTTAGCTATACATCTGCCGGCCCGCTGTACGATGGTGGTCTGGATAATCCTGCTTTGTTGACGAACCCTAACCTTGTAGCGCTTAGAACAAACGCATACGAAACTGGTGCTAACGTTAACTTATTTAAGAACAGGCTAAGCTTTGACATCACCGTATATACAGGCAACACAAAAGACCAGATCTTAGAACGCAGGCTGGACCAGGCTTCCGGCTTTCAACGCGCGGTGATCAATGCAGGTGTTGTAAACAACAAAGGCATAGAGCTTTCTGTAAATGCTACACCGGTTATAACGAGAGGCGGCTTCAAATGGTCAACCGGTATTACTTACTCTACTAACAAGAACAAGATCTCTTCATTACCTGATAGCTCTATTGTATTGCAAACAGGCCCTGTGGGCGGTGGTCAGTTAGTAGCTAAAGTAGGTGGCAGTATGGGTGACATGTATGGCAAAGGATTTGTACGTGCCCCAGACGGACAGATCGTATTTGACCCTACTACTGGTTTTGCAAAACTTACAGAGGATGTAATATACATAGGCAATACAATCCCTAAAGGAAAACTAGGCTGGATCAACGATTTCAGCTATAAAGGATTTAACCTGCACTTATTGTTCGATGCACAATGGGGCGCAGTATCTCACTCACTCACTAACTACAAACTGGTAGAGCAGGGTAAGACTACGAATACATTACCGGGCCGTTACAATGGCATTATTGGTAATGGCGTGATCCAGGGGGCAGATGGTAAATACGTAAAGAATACCGTGCTTACTTATGACGTAGACAACTACTACCGTTCTATGATGGGAGCTGATAATGCAGAAGGAAGTACTTTCTCTACAGACTTTATCAAATTCAGGGAAGCAAGCCTTTCTTATACGTTTAAACCAAAGTTGCTAAAACGCATAGGTCTCTCAAGAGCACAGATCGGTATCTATGGCCGCGACCTTTTTATCTGGACTCCATGGCCAATATTCGATCCTGAATTTGGTACACTGAGCGGAACAGATATCGTAAGAGGCTTTGAAGTGGGCCAGTTCCCTTCTACACGTTCATTTGGCGCAAACCTCATTATTGGACTTTAATCAAATTATCACAATGAAAAAGCTTATTTATAAAATATCCTGTCTGGCATTGTTAGGAACCTTAGGGTTGTCTTCCTGCACAAAGGATTTTACACAGATCAATACAAACCCGAATACTACCTTCTTTGCGTTGCCACAGCAATTGCTGGCACCGGCACTGGTAAGTGTAGAGGGTTACAATATGCTGCGTAACCGCAACTTCAATAATGAACTGATGCAGGTTACTGTAAACATGACAGATGCTGAAGGCCAGGTGTTCCGTTACGACTTCCGTTCTAACTGGGCAGACTACCTGTACAATGGTTTATATACGGAGTTAACCAACTTCAAAGACATTTACAAACTTGCTTCACAGGAGGTGACTTACAATAAGTCGTACATGGGCATATCACTTGTTTGCCAGGCGTGGATATATTCCATTCTTACAGACACGTACGGAGATATTCCTTACTTCCAGTCAAACCTTGCAAAAGACAGTAGCATCTATGAACCGCGTTTTGACAGGCAAAAAGACATTTATCTTGACTTGTTTAAAAAGCTGGAAGATGCAAACACATTGCTTACTACAGGTACAGGCATTGTAGCATCAAGCGATCCTGTATTTGGTGGTAACATAGCTAAATGGAGAAAATTCGGTAATTCATTATACCTGCGTTTACTGTTACGCATCTCAGGTAAGGCGGAAGTATCAACAGATGTAATAGCCAAAATAAAAGATATGATAGATGTACGTGCATCCTCCTATCCTATTATGGCTTCTAACGATGAGTCTGCCATACTAAGATGGACCGGCGTTGGCCCGTACACGTCTCCATACATTGGTGTGCGCGAACAGGATTTCCGTTCACCTGCTATTGCCAGCTTCTTCATGGACCACCTGGTTGCATGGAACGATCCGCGCATAGACATTCCTACCTATGGTACAAACGGCATTAACAGGTGGGGTATTGCTCCTTACCAGGGTGCTTACTTAGGTGTACCAAGTGGTTATGCACCTGGTGAAAACCCGCAGAAAAAATCTTACTTCTATTCCAGCACATCTACTTCTTCTTTACAGACAGAACCGATGACTGGGTTGATGATGACTTACCCTGAAGTAAAATTCATACTTGCGGAAGCTGCTGCTAAGGGTTGGATAAGCGGCTCTGCTGAAACATACTATAATGACGGTGTACAGAACAGCATTTTACAGTGGTTACCGACCAAGTGGACTACGCCGGTTACTACTTATTTAGCGAATGCTGATATGCAGTGGTTACCTACGTTGACGATGGATGAAAAGATGGAACGCATTCACATGCAAAAATATTATGCGTTGTTTCTTACCGATATGCAACAGTGGTTTGAGTATCGCCGCACAGGACACCCAACACTATCAAAGGGCGCAGGCTTAAGGAACAATGGTGTAATGCCTGCCCGTATGACGTATCCTGTATATGTGCAATCAACCAACCCTACTAACTATAAAATAGCAGTAGCTGCCCAGGGCCCGGATGTAATATCTACCCAGGTATGGTGGCAAAAACCGTAACCACAAAAAACGAATGAAATGAAAAAATTAGCCATATTCTGTTTAACCCTGTCTGCCTTCTTCACAATGTGGGGATGCAAAAAAGACCATTTACCGTTAGGCTCACCAAGTGATTACATTGCCTTATACGATGTACGCAATATCTACAAGGGCGCGGATATAACACTTACCAGTGACAACATGTTTGGCGCTACAATGATCGCCGGAGTAGTCGTATCTGATCACACTGGTAAAAACCTTCCGTCCGGATTATTAATACTGCAGGATGCCCGTCGTTTAGGCCAGTTGCGTGGTATAGCAGTTCCTTTGGGTGCTGATGCCGCCAACTATGTTCCCGGAGACTCTGTTAACATCAAAGTAGATGGCGCAGTATTGAAAAGAGTAAATGGTATATTACAAATAACCAACGTTGCTAAAGATGCTGTTACTAAAGTAGCGTCGAACAGGCCTATTCCTGTGAATCGTGTTCCAACAAATCAGATCCTGGCAGCACCTGATAATTATGAATGTGTTTTATCCGTAATTGTTAAAGGAGGCTTTGATCCTTTGCCGGCGCCAACAGATATACTGGCAGGCGACAAACAACTGAATGATGGCTTTGGTAATCTTACGTTACATACGGAAACAATTGCCACGTTTGCAAATGCACCTTTAGCTTTTAGTGCAAACTATACAGGCATTATATTCAATACACAAGGTGGTGATGGCAAATCAGTTCCACAATTCAGATTACGCACAGGTAACGACGTTACTATATTAAGCTCCGTTATCGAGGTTACTCCCGTTATCATTACAGGTTTTATGAGTGATGTAAAGGGACCTGATGGCAACTATGAGTATGTGCAGTTGATGGCTACAAAAGATATTGACTTCACACGTACACCATTCTCCGTTATAGTTACAAACAACGCCAACGCATCTACGCCTACGGGCTATCCGGGTAAAGGCTGGATGACCGGTGAAATGCGCACGTTCAAGTTTAACCTGACAACGGGTACTGCTAAAAAAGGAACGTTCTTCTATGTAGGTGGTACAGGTAAAGCGATCAATGGCTCTGGTTCTACAAGTATGTCTGCGTCTAACTGGGTAAGGGCATTTGATTATACTAAAACCGGTGGCGATAATGGTGTAGGTTTAGCTACAGGCGGTCTGCTGGCTAACAGCGGTAACGCATCCGGCATAGCCGTATTTGATGGTGTGAACTTATCTTCTGATCCCAAACCGCTGGATGTACTTTTTGTAGCTACAGGTGGTAGTTTGTTTACTCCCGGCCCGCCAGCCCTTGGTTATAAAATTGCCAATACAGACTGGTACGATGTAAAAAATCCGATCACTCTGGAGGAGCAGCCTTACTACCGCGCAGGCACTAATACACTGTCTATTCCGTACCTGACAGCAGACTTAGGCTATTTCAATATGATGGGTGGTGAGTATAACCCTACATTGGGTAAATGGACAAAAGCGCGTGTGCACAATCCGCTGCTGCTGGACAAAACCTCACCTGTATCTATGATCGAAGGTGATGGCGCTACTACGTTGAAACAATAATAACAACATTAGACCAACAAGGATATGCAGAACAGAAGACACTTTTTAAGAAACTTAGGCATAACAGGTTCTTTACTGGCAATACCATCAGCTATGCTGAAGGCTGAACCACGTGTAAAACCTGATCACATAGACCTCTCAACGATTGTATTAAAAGGAAAAGTTCAAAGCCAGGGAAAAGGTATAGCAAACGTAGCTGTTACAGACGGCATGAATGTAACACTGACTGATAAGAACGGGCAATATGAACTGGCAAGCAATGCTACAGCACAGTTTGTTTATATCAGTGTTCCCTCAGGTTATGCTATACCGGCAAACAAAGGCATCGCAGCTTTTTACAAACCGGTATCTAAGGCTGCAGGCACGTACGATTTTAACCTGACTAAACTGGAGATTGACGATCGCAAACACAACTTTGTTGTGTGGGCAGATACGCAGGTAATATCAAAAGCAGATGTGGAATTAATGATGACGCAGTCTGTACCGGACCTGCAGGCTTTAGTGAAAACTTATCCGAAGGGTACTTTATTTCACGGCATTGGTTGCGGGGACCTTGTATGGGACCACTTTGAACTGTTTGAAGACTATAAGAAAGCAGTGGAACTAAGCGACATCCCTTTCTATAACGTGATCGGTAATCACGATATGGATATTAATGCCCGCAGCGACGATAAATCTGCTGATACATTCAAACAGCAGTTTGGCCCTACTTACTATTCTTTCAACAGGGGTAATATTCACTATGTAACACTGGATGATGTATTCTTCATTGGTACGGCTAAAAAATACATTGGCTATATTACAGAAAATCAATTGCAGTGGCTGGAGCAGGACCTTGCCCAGGTAAAACCAGGCAGCACAGTTGTAGTGAGCCTGCACATTCCTACACAGACAGGACAAGCCCGCAGGGATAATAAAGAGGAAGAGCTGGGCGGCTCTGTTGCTAACAGGCAACAACTGTTTAAGTTGCTGGCTCCTTACAAGGTACACATCATGAGCGGGCATACGCACTTCAACGATAACTGGGAAGATGGTAATATCATGGAGCATAATCACGGTACGGTGTGTGGTGCGTGGTGGACAGGCCCTATTTGTGGCGATGGTACACCGGCAGGTTACGGTGTGTATGAAGTAGATGGCAACGATGTTAAATGGTATTACAAATCAACCGGCCTCTCAAAAGAAAAACAACTCAGGATCTACCCTAAAGGTAAACTGAAGGACGCGCCTGAAGAGATTTCTGTGAACGCCTGGAACTGGGATAATAAATGGAAGGTGGAATGGTTTGAAGATGGCGTATCTAAAGGCCAGATGGAAAAGCGTGTAGCGTACGACCCATGGGCTGTAGAGCTATATGCCGGTCCGAAATTGCCTAAAAAGCATCCGTTTGTAGAGCCTACACTAAACGACCATATGTTCTTTGCAAAACCATCCGCCAATGCAAAACGCATTACGGTAAAAGCAACGGACAGGTTTGGTGTGGTGTACGAGGAAAGCATGGACCTATAGTTGATAAAGTATTTATTGTTTATAAGGTATATAGGGTGTGCGAAAGCATGCTTTATGTACCTTTTTTTTGCCACGAAGGCACGGAGGCACAAAGAAACACCAAGTATTAGATGATAAACATATAGGAAAATGCTTCGTATTTCTTTTCTTGGTGAAACTTAGGGCCTTGGCGTCTTGGTGGTTCGTCTTTGCGTCCTTTGCGATATAGTAACGCAGAGATCACAGAGGATACGCAAAGTACACAGAGAGCTTATTCACGATTGCCGATTGACAATTCACGCCCCTCTTTACATTTTTGTATAGCAAACACATAGGGAAATGCTTCGTATTTCTTTTCTTGGTGAAACTTAGTGCCTTGGCGTCTTAGTGGTTCGTCTTTGCGTCCTTTGCGATACTTAGCACCTTTGCACGAAAAACTACAACATCTTCGCCAACGTCCCCAATTGCTTTAATTTAAACTTCAGATCATCTGTCCATTCTACGCCGATGCAGAGGCGCATACAATTCTGGTACTGGTCTTGTAAGGTAAACATCCTGCCGGGTGCTATGCTGATGCGCTTTTTTAATGCGAGGTCATACAATTCTGTTGTGTCTATGTGTTTATCAAATTCTACCCACAAAGCAAGGCCGCCCTGTGGCCTGCTTACTTTTGTTCCTTCCGGGAAATATTCTGCAATAGCGCGCGCAAAATGCTGGTAGTTTTCCTGTAGTGTACGTCGTAACTGGCGGAGGTGATGATCGTATCTACCCGTCTTCAGAAAATTACCAACCGCTTCGTGGCTGATCGTTGTAGAGGATATGGAATGTACTAGCTTCAACCTCAAAATTTGCTCCTTATATTTACCCGGAGCGATCCAGCCAACACGATAGCCAGGTGCCAATGTTTTGGATACAGAACTGCACAACAATACATTTCCTTCTTTGTCGAAAGATTTGCAGCACTTCGGGCGTTTATCACCAAAGTAAGTATCCCCATACACATCATCTTCTATCAGCGGAATATTGTATGTAGCCAGTAGCTCTACTATTTCTTTTTTGTTCTCATCAGGGATGCAACTTCCCAAAGGCGTGTTGAAGTTGGGAACCAACAGGCATACTTTTATTTTATGCAACACCTTCTTTAATGCAATCATATCTATTCCTGTAACAGGATGCGTAGCCAGCTCCAATACTTTTAAGCCCAGGCTTGTAGCCAGTTGTAAAATGCCGGGATAGCAAGGGCTTTCTATCGCAATGCAGTCTCCCGGTTTTGTAAGCGCCATGATACATAAGAACAAAGCGTTCATACCACCGCTGGTTGTAACAAGATCACTCTCCTTTAGTTTGCCGCCCCAGGTAAGTGAGCGAGAAGCAACCATCCTGCGCAGTTTTACATTGCCCTGCAAAGGCTCGTATGTCGTTCCTGCCTCCTTCAGTTCACGCGTGGTGAGAATGATCTCTTTCTTCAGTTTTGCCAGTGGCAGCAACGCACCTGAAGGAACTGCGATAGAAAGGAGCGTAAGATCTTCACGTCCCATATTAGCATATACATTACTGATCAGTTCCGCGGGCTCTTTGCTTTTTGCAGCAGGCGAAGGTTGGCTTGTCTCCGGTAGCGGTAACCGCAGGTATTTTTGCTGGCTTACATAATATCCGGACTGCGGTTTGGATTGTATAAGCGAGAGTGCTTCCAGCTCAAGAAAAACCCGCTTAGCCGTATTCATGCCTATACCATACTCACGGCTTAACATACGTACAGATGGCAACCGCTCACCATCTTTCAATACACCGTTTTTAATCTGGCTTGCCAGGTTACCGGTTATCTCGTTGTACAGGAAGTTCTTCTTCATATATGCAAAGGTAACTGTGTCCATCAAAACACACAAAACTGTGACTGTGTTTATTAAACCGGGCCTGCTACTTTTACATTCTAAATAATCATTCAGATGCATAAAAATACTTCTTCAAGCGACCAGGCTAAGCTGCAGGCAAATGGCTGGATCAACGGCTTCATAGGTGTGGTCATATTCAGCGGCTCGCTTCCTGCGACCAAAGCCGCAATCGCATCTTTACCCCCGTTGTTTGTAACAGCCATCCGTGCCACCATTGCGGGATTACTGGCGTTAGCGATCTTATTCATTTTCAAAGAGAGACGACCGACGCGTAAGCAGGTTTCATCTTTACTCATTGTTGCCCTGGGTGTAGTGCTTGGTTTCCCATTGCTAACCGCATTGGCATTGCAATACGTTACATCTGCGCACTCTATTGTATTTGTGGGCCTGCTTCCTTTAATGACTGCTATGTTTGGCGTACTTCGTGGCGGTGAGCGTCCCGGTAAAGCCTTCTGGCTCTTTTCTGTAATAGGCAGCTTGCTTGTTATCGGTTATGCCATAGCACAAGGCATTACCTCCTCGCCTATCGGAGACCTGTTAATGCTCCTCGCTATTGTACTATGTGGTTTTGGCTATGCGGAAGGCGCACAATTATCAAAGCAATTAGGTGGCTGGCAGGTAATATCGTGGGCGCTGGTCTTATCATTGCCCCTTATGTTACCATTAAGTTTTCTGCTACGCCCCTCTTCTTTTAGTGCAGTAAGTATATCTGCATGGGCTGGGCTGGCGTACGTATCACTCTTCAGTATGTTTATAGGTTTTATCTTCTGGTATCGAGGGTTAGCACAAGGTGGTATTGCCGCAGTTGGTCAGCTACAATTGTTACAACCATTTTTTGGATTAGCATTGGCGGCAACATTGTTACATGAAACAGTTGGCATGGGCATGATCGCTATTACAATAGCTGTAATCATCTGCGTAGCTGGTTCCAGGAAGTATGCAACGCGCCGTGCTTAGTTTATACGGTCTTGCCGAAATTATTTTTTATGGGGTTCATTTAGTTTAGTAAGTACGGCTGTTTCCACAGCCGTACTTTTTTATTGTATAAAGCATTAGTTTCTACTGTTACCTTATCAGCACCACTGTTCCCTTTAATACACGCTGCCTACCATTTTTATCTCTATATATTGCATACCAAACATAGGTCCCCGAAGGCTGAAGCTTCCCTCCATAAATACCGTTCCATCCGGCACCTAAGCGTCTCGTTTCATACACTATTTCACCCCACCTGTTATATACATGCAATTCATAATTATTAATATACCCCCACCTTACCGGTCGAAACAGATCATTCAAGCCATCCCCATTAGGTGTAAAACCCGAAGGGAAAAGTAAATCGCAATCTTCTAATATAGATATTTCAAATGTTTGGGGAGTAGTACGACAGCCATTTTTATCAGTTACATATCCCTGGTAGCGTCCTACATTTAAAAGAAAGTGCCCTGTATTATTGCTGGTATCTATCCCCTGAATACTATAACGATAAGAAGCAACACCTCCCGTTGCACTTATATCTACACCTCCGGGTATATTACCGCCACATGTTAAGTTCGTTACCTGCATTGCAGCGATCAATGAATCTGGCTGTTCTAAATTTATTTTCATTGTTTGATCACAGCTATTCCCATCTTTTACTAACAATGTATAATCACCGGCTTTCAATACCCCAAAAGACGCGATATTGGATGATATTATATATTGCCCCATTTCTTCAAGATTAAAACTATATGGAGATATACCACCTGAGGCTTTGACGCTAAAGATGCCATTTGTCCCCCCATAACACGATACATTTTTATAACTCGTAATTTTTACATTTAATGCAGATGGCTGGTTAACTGTGACATGCAAAGGAGCTGAAACACATTTATTCGCATCTGTTACTGATAACATATATGAATCAGCAGGTAATGAGGTAAAAAAGCCATTTTCATTATGGCTAATCTCAATCTCATTTTTCCAAAGACTATAAATATAAGAAGTTACTCCCCCCCAAGCTACTGATGTAATTTCCCCTGTATTTTTATTATTGCATAAGACATCAGCAACTGAGGCTGACACAAATAAAGAATCCGGTTGAATAATTATAATATTATTTACAACACTTGCACATATTTGGGCGTCCTTTATATAAACTGAATACTTTCCAGCACTCAAATTATTAAACGAAGTACTACTTTGCCAATTAACATTGTCTATGCTATAATTATAGGCAGCAGTACCGCCACTACCGGCTACTTGCAAACTTCCATCTGACAGGCCGTTGCAGCTTACATTAACATGCGTATCCTCTGCTACTTTTAATACCTCTGGCTGCGTAATCGTCAAGGTAGTGCCAGAGATACAACTTTTAGTATCCTTTATATAAACCGAATACTCTCCAGCACTCAAATTATGAAACGAAGTACTACTTTGCCAATTAACATTGTCTATGCTATAATTATAGGCAGCAGTACCGCCACTACCGGTTACTTGCAAGCTTCCATCTGACAGACCATTGCAGCTTACATTAACATGCGTATCCTCTCCTACTTTTAATATCTCAGGCTGCGTGATCATCAAGGTAGTGCCAGAGGTACAACTTTTAGCATCCTTTACATAAACTGAATACTCACCAGCGCTCAAATTATGAAACGAAGTACTACTTTGCCAATTAACATTGTCTATGCTATAGTTATAGGCAGCAGTACCGCCGCTACCGGCTACCTGCAGGCTTCCATCTGACAGACCATTGCAGCTTACATTAACATGCGTATCCTCTCCTACTTTTAATATCTCAGGCTGTGTAATCGTCAAGGTAGTGCCAGAGGTACAACTTTTAGCATCCTTCATATAAACTGAATACTCTCCAACGCTCAAATTATGAAACGAAGTACTACTTTGCCAATTAACATTGTCTATGCTATAATTATAGGCAGCAGTGCCGCCGCTACCGATTACTTGCAAGCTTCCATCTGACAGGCCGTTGCAACTTACATTAACATGCGTATCCTCTGCTACTTTTAATACCTCTGGCTGTGTGATCGTCAAGGTAGTGCCAGAGGTACAACTTTTAGCATCCTTTATATAAACAACATAAGCACCAGCACTCAAATTATGAAACGAAGTACTACTTTGCCAATTAACATTGTCTATGCTATAATTATAGGCAGCAGTACCGCCGCTACCAGTTACCTGCAAGCTTCCATCTGACAGACCATTGCAGCTTACATTAACATGCGTATCCTCTCCTACTTTTAATATCTCAGGCTGTGTAATCATCAAGGTAGTGCCAGAGGTACAACTTTTAGCATCCTTTACATAAACTGAATACTCACCAGCGCTCAAATTATTAAACGAAGTACTACTTTGCCAATTAATATTGTCTATGCTATAATTATATGGAGCTGTGCCACCGCTACCAGCTACTTGCAAGCTTCCATCTGACAAGCCATTGCAGCTTACATTATTATAAGTATCCTCATCTACTTTTAGCATAGAAGCGATCACTACTTTTACAGGTCCAGTAATATCGCATCCAGTATATGTGTTCGTTAATTGGATATAATATGTTCCAGATTGGACGATTTCAGAAGGCGAGGATAATGGAAGTGCTGCATTCGCATCTAGCCAGTAAGACAATTTATATTGAGGGCCATTGTCACTACCAGCAGTTACAACAGCCTGCACAATATCTACACTTTCCCCATAGCAAACCTGGGCAGGATCGGTTATTATTAATTCTACAGCAACACTTTTTGAAGGGTATAGACTTTGCATACCTTGTACAATAGTCATCCCCCCGCTTCCATCAACTGCGCCGTATTCACTACCTGTTGCCAGTCCTCTTCCCCCTCCTGTTACTGAAGTCTGACTCGCAGGCACCGCATTACTTAATGCAATTAAACCTCCACCGGCTCCACCACCTGGCCCGTGATTTGATCTGGGCGACAAATACTGATTGCCTCCTTTACCTCCATTAGCAGAAAATAATATTGTATTTGGTATTGTATTGACACATTGTACAACAATACCGCCACCAGCACCGCCTCCGCCTGCCCCATCATCTGCTGAAGTACCAGCGTCAATAACATTAGCATTTATAGCTCCTGTCCCTATGATAGCGTTTGCTGTTATTATAACAATCCCTCCACCTCCCGCTCCTCCAGTAGCACCATTATTATTTTGTTGACCACCACCACCACCACCACCTAACCACAATTCGGCAGGAGAAATAAAAGGACAGCCGCGTCCTCCAAGCCCTCCTATATCATTTGCACCATACCCCTCATACTGATACCCACCCTTACCACCATCTCCAATATTTGCACCACCGCCTCCTCCGGAATTATGGGCATTTCCTCCGCCACCCGCATTACCTGGTGCCCCACGTGCACCACTGCCATTCGGATATCCGACACTTGCAGGATAAGAAAGATTAGGAGTTCCTGCAATTCCTTCACCCTTTTCTGCGAAATTTACATAGTTCCCGCTCACATAGTCCAATAAATCACGCACATTGGCACTCATTCCATCAGAATTCTTTTTCCCAGGTCTAAATCCAAGAGAACTAACATCAATTTTATTCCCATTAAAGTCTAACTGCTGCCAGGCATGAAATGCAACTATTCCTCCTGTAATACCATTCCAGGCAGGTGCTGTAACAGCCCCAATCAATTGCACTTTTTTATAAACAGGTACTCGGATCACCTGGAATGTTGATCTTCTATTACCAGAGTTGATAAAACTGTAAGAACGCTGCAAGGGAGCATCTAGGGTAATAATGCTACCTGCAAAACTTTTAACAACAGCAAATTCATACAGCCCTGCATTTCCATAATCAATGCACCCTCCACCGGTAGCCCCGTCTCCATATTTAATGCTATTGGAACTATTAATTATACCGTCTTGCATTTGCATAATAAGCACCCTATCACCAGGTTTTATTAATTGTGAAGTAGCACCTACAGGTGAGTTAATTATAGTAACCTGGGTTGCCCCGGCAGAAACACTTTCAGCACCGGGATAATATGTGTTGACAATGCCTTGTATTTTTTCATCTGTACCGCATGGAGCAGGAACAGCCAATGGTAAATTGGGTTGGCCAAAATTTTTTTGAATGCAAATAAATATGCATCCAAAAAAAATAAATAAATATCGCATGGGATATTTTCAGTGGTTTTTCGATAGAATAAAGCACAAAATTGTATTAATCACTATACATAAATTAGCAGTTCTGTATGGAATAAAACCAATTTCAAAAAGAAATGGCACTCTGTGCTGGCTTAAATGAATTTACAGACCTCTTTTACTGCAACCAACCGCTCTTATCATCTAGTAATCAATTATAATTGCACTAATCAACCTACTTTATTCAACATAAATGTTGAGCGAGGTGTAGAAAGGATATTAAACCGTGGAATAATCTAATTGTAGTGAGCAAGTAACTTGTTTTCATAAAAATGTTCGAATTGTACAAAGAAAGAGTAAATGAAATCATCTCAAACCATGCATAAAAAAGTCGGTCGTATTATCTTGAGTTAGCCACAACGTAAAGGCTTACTTACTCTTTATTGTTCCGTATGATTTTGAATACGCAGAAAGAGCACAATTATCAAAGAAGCCTGGTAAACACATTTATGTTTGCCCCCGAATATCTGAGGTTATTTTATTTATTTCTTATGGATTAGGTTAGTCCACACTACTGTCTCTACAGTTGTACTTTACATTATATGAAGACATTAAACCGCACCAACTATTTGCCGATAGTGAACTGCTGTGTTTTATTTTCCTTGTTGGTAATTGTAATAATGAATAACCCTTGCTTCGCTAAAGCAAGCGCGGTGTTTGCTACATCTGCCTTACTTTTAATTTCTATAATATCAACAGGCACTTTTGTTTGTATATCATCTGTAGCCGGATATGCTTTTACGATAATAGGAAATGATATTTCTATTTTAGTTGCATCAAGAAAATAGGGCTTCTTATCATTTTCAAATATCCAACCGGGCCGGTTGTATTGATACACTGTTGGCGGTGTATATAACAGCGCATCTACTCTATGATTCGTAAACGGCTTACCACTTTCATCTACCATGATTGTATATGCAGCCGGATGAAATGCAGACTGAATAATACGATATTCCGGGGCTTCTAATGCTGTTTCAGATTTCTCGCTAAGATCAACCTGGTCTATGGTGTATGGATCGATGCCGGTAAATTCTTTTAAATGCCCTGCCATTGCTTTACCCCAGTTAACAACAGCATCTTCATATATATGATTGAATCCACAATAGACAATGATCTTAGCGCCCGGGTCTTTCTTTAAAAGCGTAGCTAAATTAGTAGCCTCGCCTATCTCCCTTTGTTTTGCGTTATATACACGTGAAGTATCTTCATAAGGGTATAATATATAATCCAGCTTTGTGGCTGCCCGCACCAGGTTACCAAACTGCGGCTCCACTGAATAATACCCTGTAAGTATGCCTGGATGTTCTGCATTTCTAAATACACGCTCTTCTGAAAAAGTTTCCGCAGCAAAGTACTTATACCCGGCCTTTTTCAAATCAGCTAAAAGGGAGGTTACAAATACCCTATTCCGGGGATTGTAATGCGCCTCGTTGAAAATGACAATTTGATTTTCTTTGGCTTTTTGTAGGATAAAAGCCTTAGCATCAACCGGATGGTATTTTTTCACGAAAAGTAAGCTATCTGCGCTTGAAATAGTCTTTTTGTCCTGGCGGGGTTTATCATATTCCACCAATGCCTCTTTGTATAGACCAATGAACGAAAGATCAGAGGATGTTATACCACCACGCCAGAGATTAGAATCTTTTTGTATTGCGTTATAGGTGTCTGCCGAAAATTTATAATAATCGGACAACTTCATTTGGGCAAAGGCAATATTCGTAACCAATAGCAGCGAGAGTAACGCCATTTTTTTTAGGGTCATTGTATGTTAGGTTTATCCCGTTAAATATATTAACCGATTTTCTAAAAAAGCGACTACGTGACATTTTTAACAATTGTTCAATAATCATTCTACAACGTACGTTATTATTGTTCGTGTTATAGAAAACAGGCATTGACCATTCCATTTTAAATAGCTATACTATGATGCATTATGAACATTGGGAGCACTGCAAAAAGTTGATTGAAGAAGATAAGATTGCCTATGCCAGGGATTATGCTACAGAGATCGCGATAAAATTGGGTGTCAGTAAAGAGCTTATAGACAAAATAATGTCTGTAAATCTTAAAAGCTATGAGAACCGGATAAATAACAAAATGTCTACCTGTATTTCACGGGCGAAGACAGAAAACAGCGTTGCACTATGTTTATATTACGATATGGACAATGGTTGGGAAAGTACCATGTATATATGCAAGAGCTATGCACATGACAACAATTATTGGATAACCGCATCCCGAAGCTGGGTGGACATAGGTCGAGCAAGAGGATTCTCCGGCTTTTATAAGAACGATGCGGAAGCTGCTTTCTTCTGCGACAATACCAGCGCTGGCATTTGTTTACTTCTTATGCTGCAAACCACCGTTGCTTTTTATAATGTTGCAAAAGCATATCGTAACTGCGGGCTCATCATATGCATTACTGCTACTGAAAACGATTTTGTAAGAGTTGCCTAACAGCATATCTATTACTTAGCCGTCGTTATTTCTACCAGGTAAGGCTTCAATGGTACTCCGTCTACAGAACGGAAGCCCTCGCCAATCAGGAGTTGATAATGTTTACCTGGCTCCATTGCCACTTCAAACGTAGCTGAAAGTTTGTCATCAGAAAAGCCATTAAATTTTTTCACGCTTAGCAATGCATCTTTCCCCAATGGACCAAAATCAAAATTCCTGTATTGCGGATCCATTGGCTGAGAAAATACAAGTGTTACTTGTGTCACCTGCGGACTCACCTGTGTATCTCCGTTAGTAAACTGCTTTATTCCTGACACTACCGGCCTGCCGGCTTCATACGCAGCCATAAGCTGGGCTGTTGTTTTTCCAAAATAGCCAGACTTGTCTACAAACGCATTCAGTGCATTTGCATTATTATAATCCAGTGTGATCATCTCCGCTATTGCCTGTTGTTTATCCTGCGCTTTATTATAATATGCTTCGCAAATAGCATAACCAATATAATAGCCGAGGTCGCGGATCTTAAAAGCATTATCAGGGCTATTCCATAACCAGTTATAAAAATATGGGGAGTATATTTCTTTCAAAAAACGTGCTTTTACTTTCGCATCATTCGCTTTGCCATAAGCAATGGCGGGTGTTGGCGATGCCTGATCCATGGCCTTTACAGCCAGGAACTCTGCAGCGCCTTCCAGTACACATTGTACAAGCAGGTTATCTCCAATGCTTGTTTTCTGCTGCGTATGTACATATTCATGCACATTTAAAAACGCGAGATGTTTTGCAGGATCTGTTGCGAAGTATGGCTTCAGGTGCGACATAGTTGACGGGAATTCGAATACAGGTGTTGCTGGATCAGCCATTGCCAGCTCACTACCTATCAGTACCATACTATCGCGTATAGTACCATTGGTACGCAATGCCCCGATCGTAAAATAAACAGTAGCTGGTCTCAGTTGCGGATACAACTTTTTTAACCGGGCTACACCTGCGGCTATGTCTTCCGCTGCATTACCGGCATGTGCCGTATTTCTTCTTACAGCAGCCCAAAAAGCAGGATATGCTTTTATCGCATTTATATAAGACTGCGGACTGTAACGCCGGGCTTGCATAATGGCCTTCAACCCTGGCGTTCCTTTATCTATATATAGTTTTTGAATATACCCGTATTGCTGAGCGGAATCATTTGTTGACTTGATGTGGTCGTAAGCGTTCCAGAAATTATCTATGTCTGAAGTAACAAATGCCTGGCTGTATGCCGTAACCGAAAAAATGGAGCAAAGAAAAGCGGTAGTTAAGTATTTCAAATTTGGGCGTTTTAATACATTGTTAGAATTATTACGTTTAAACGCAACATTTTGTTACACAACTTTGTAAATAAATCTGTTTTCGTTTTGCGTAAGCCGCTTCTAATATTAGATCGCTAAATATAAATATGATCAATTATTTTTACTTCACCTTAACTACAACCGTTTCCGCGGGAAACTATTGTTCACTGCAAAAAAAATGGGCATGGAATCTGCTATGATGGTACCGGCAATGGAAGCATACTATTGTGCGGTAGAAACTACAAATCCAGAAACGATTATGCTTGCTGTCAAAGAGACAATGGACACGTTGAGCGGCAAATGGAAAATACTGATTGTAGGCACACTTATATTCAGTGGGAAAAAACGCTTTATGGAATTATTGCGGGACGTGAAAGGTATAGCTGCCAAAATGCTTTCAAAGGAATTACATGAGCTCGAGAGCCAAAACCTGGTATCGAGGACAGTTTGCGACACCAAACCTATTACGGTAGAGTATGAAATAACACCGTATGGAAAAACACTGGACAAAATAATCCTGTCTATGATGCAATGGAGAATGGAGCATAAGGAAAGCCTGGTGCCACAATCCTTGCTGGAAGTGCAGGATTAATGATAATATAGTCACTATGGACAGCACACAAAGATTTAGCAACCGTGTAGAGAATTATGTCAAATACAGGCCGGATTATCCTATAGAGATCATTGCTTATCTGCGGGATCAATACAAATTATCTTCCGACAAAGTCATTGCAGACATTGGCTCAGGTACGGGTATATCATCTACTCTTTTTTTAAACGCCGGTTATGAAGTATATGGTGTAGAGCCTAATAAAGAAATGCGCGATAAATCTATTACGCTTCTAACACATTTCACAGGTTTTCACCCGGTAGATGGCACTGCTGAGGAACCAAACCTGAAATCAAAAAGCATAGATGCTATTATTGCAGGGCAGGCTTTTCACTGGTTTGACCGGGATAAAGCAAAAGCGGCTTTCAAAAAAATACTGAAATCAAAAGGCATCGTAGTACTGTTATGGAACGAGCGGCTGACAGACTCTCCGTTTGAAAAAGCGTATGATGAACTCATTATGCAACATGGTATAGACTATGTAAAAGTGGACCATCGTAATATAGATACACCGGCAATAGAAGCTTTCTTTGCACCGCAGCCGTTTGAACTCACTTCTTTTGAGAACAGGCAGGTATTTGATTATGAAGGATTGAAAGGCCGCCTACTCTCCTCCTCTTACATGCCGGCCGAAGGCGAAAAAGGATCAGCAGAGATGATTGCAGACCTGGAGGATCTTTTTAGTCAATACAAAGAAAATAATGTGATCCAGATTAATTATGAGACGAAGATGTATGTGGGGAAGGTTTGATAAATGAATTGTTTCATTGTTTCATTGTTTCATTGTTTCATTGTTTCATTGTTTCATTGTTTTACAAAGAAATTTCACGCAAAGGCACAAAGAAGAACCACCAAGGCGCCAAGACACTAAGTTTCACTAAGAACGTAGAGTACGCAAAAAATTGCCACAGAGGCACGGAAACACAGAAGAGTTTCAAAGAGTCGCAGAGCGGCTCTCCTATGTGGTCTATGTTCTCTTGAATAAATCAATTAATGCTATTAATAAAGAGCCCCATCCTTCCTATGTGCCTATGTACCTATTGTACCTATGTGGTGAAAAACTTTGCTTTGATCTCCGCGAGGCGACTAACAATTAAGCCCTGCAACAATAAAGCAATCCCTCTACACCACGAGTAAACTACAACCTCTCAGGTCGCTATTGTCTACACGCCCCCATACTTCAAAGCTGCGGTCATCGGATATAACGCCTACATCATCCGTAGCTATAAAGGAGCAGCTATATACATTTGCCAGGTCAATTATATTGAGAATACCTCTTCCTGTTTCACTAACAGCCAATGGGTCTTCCTCATCACGCACAAGCATGCGCAACCACGGCGGACAATGAAAACGCCCTTCGCCTTTGGAATAGGCCTGGCTTAACAACTCTGTCATGCCGTATTCAGAATGTACTTGTGTAACGCCAAAACCCGCTTTCAGCAAAGCATGTACTTCTGCACGCGTCATCTCCTGGCGCCTGCCCTTCATGCCGCCTGTCTCCATTACTATTGTGTGCTTCAGATGCAATGCATGTTTTTCTGCAAAGTCCAGCAGACCAAACGTTACACCGATCAACAATGTTTTCTGGCCACGCATTTCCAGTTGCTGCAACACTTCCGCCAGCTTATCATGCTCGTAGAGGTAAAACCCGCTTTCCTTCTGAGTAGAAAGCCGGATAAATTTATCTACCATTACTACAAGGGAGGAATGCTGTCTTTCGAGATAAGAAGGCAACAAGCCTATTATGCACCAATCTTTGACCGGGCCGTATTCCCGCTCAAAAGCCGCAATAAAACTCTGCTCATAAATAGCGCCATCCTTTACCAGGTGCTGGCTATTGACCGTTTGTGTAGTGCCGCTACTTTCAAAAATTAACGAAGGCTCGAACACGCCTGACACCACTTTTTTCGTTTTGAAGAAGGAAATAGGTAAAAAAGGGATTTTTGAGATCGCATTTACGCTGGCCGGAGGTACGGAAATAGACTCGCACCATTGCCTGTAAACCGCGTTATTGTTGTATTGAAAATGAAAGAGGCTTAAAGCAGCAGCTTCAAAATCAAGGGTATCTTTAAAAATATTGTTGACAAACTGTGCATCAACAGTCTGCAAGTTGACTGATTTATTTAAATTTGACATGAAACGTATAAAATGAAAGCAAAATTATCAATACTGGCGTTAATTCTGACAGGAATTGCTGTAGGTTGTAAGAAAGATGTATTTACGGACAGACCTTATTTAGCTTTTAAAAGCATTAGCGGCACGGTTATCGGGCTAGGCGGTGGCTTAGAAATAAACCTGGATTTTGCTGACAAAGATGGCGATATGTCAAAAGATACCATCTGGACTATTTATACGACGAAGCATTGTGCAAATAGTAATTACATTGACTCTATGTCGCTGCCGAATATTCCTGCACGTCCATATTTAAAAGGTACATTGACATTTACCTTTAGTTACGGCGGCAGCGGTGTTCAGATACCTCAACCTAGCTGTTCACAAAATGATACCGGTTATTTCAGATTTTTTATCAGGAATGGCAGTAAAAGAAGCGATACTATTTCCACCCCACAGATCGTAGTTCTAAAATAATTTAAACTAAATTCTCAGTACTTGTGGCGTAAGCTGGTTAATCTCATCCTGTTTGGCAATTACTTTTATGCGCTGTGCGCGGTAGCCCTTGCTATGGAAAGTAACCTGCAAATAGGCGTTGGACTAAATGAGCCGGCTTTCTATCTTACCCTCTTCTGCGGCACCGTCGTATATTATACAAAGGCGTACATCAGCGAAACATATACGAACCTGCACAACAGGCGAAATCTGTGGTACAGTACACATAAACGGTTTATTCATGCCAGCCAGGTCATCTTAACTATTATTACAGCTATCGGAGCCATATACCTGTTAGTCAAATACTTAAAAGACATATTTCACATTCCTGCATGGCATTGGTTCCTGTTACTGATCTTCCCTTTTGTAGCCGCATTTTATTATGATATTTCCTTTTTCCGCATATTCCGGCTCAACCTGCGCAAGACTGGCTGGCTTAAGCCCTTTGTTATTGGCTTTGTATGGGCAGGCGGTGTAACGGTGTATCCCGTTATATGCAGGCTGATAGAGACAAAATCTAATCACCTGATGGGTTGGATGGAGGCATGGTTTTTCCTTAAAAACTGGATGTATATTACTGTCTTATGCATCATGTTTGATATAAAAGATTATGCTTCGGATTCCAACAAGGAACTTAAAACATTTGTGGTCCGCATTGGACTGCGCCGTACACTTTTCTATATTATTTTCCCTCTCACCTTTCTTGGTTTCCTATCGCTCCTGCTCTTTTTGTGGTACAATCACTTCCCATGGCAAAAATTCATCAACGTTATTCCATTCATTTTATTAACGTTTGTGGGTTATTCATTGCGTCATCGTAAAAGCATAATGTATTATCTTGCAATAATCGATGGCTTAATGCTCGTGAAGGCCCTGTGCGGCATCCTTGGTGTTGTATTGATTAAATAAGAGAACTATGTCAAAAGAAAAAAAACCGAAAGAAAAGGCAAAAGGTAAATCCGTTGTTACAGAACAATCCCTTACATTTTTTAAAAACTATATAAACAATGCGTCCCCGGTTGGCTTTGAAAGCAGCGGCCAAAAATTGTGGCTGGACTATTTGCAACCGTATATAGACACGCATTTTGTAGACCCTTATGGTACGGCTGTTGGCGTTATTAACCCTACAGCGCCATTCAAGGTGGTAATAGAGGCGCATGCTGATGAGATCAGTTGGTTTGTAAATTATATCAACGACCAGGGCCTGATCTACCTGAAAAGAAATGGCGGTGTAGACCACCAGGTAGCCCCTGCGAAAAGGGTTTTCATTCATGGTAAAAAAGGACCGGTAACTGCCGTATTTGGCTGGCCGGCGATCCACACACGCCTTGGCAATCCTGACCAGAAAGAACCGCAACCACGTGTAGACAACCTGTTCCTGGACTGTGGCGCACGCAACAGGAAGGAAGTAGAAGACCTGGGCATCCACATTGGTGCGGTAGTGACATATACAGAGGGTTTTGAAGAGATTGCATACGACCACTACATAGGCCGTGCATTTGACAACCGTGTTGGCGGTTTTATGATTGCAGAAGTAGCAAGGTTACTGAAAGAAAATAAAAAGAAGCTGCCTTACGGCCTGTACATCGTAAATGCAGTACAGGAAGAAGTGGGCCTGCGTGGCGCCGAAATGATCGCCCGCCGTATAAAACCAGATGTAGCGATTGTAACAGACGTAACGCACGATACAAATACGCCTATGGTCAATAAGATTGTAGAGGGTGATGTAATGTGCGGTAAAGGCCCGTCACTTGCCTATGGCCCGGCGGTGCATAATAAATTGCTGGACCTGGTACAGGATGTAGCAAAAAAAGCAGCGATACCGGTGCAATTGAGAGCTGTGAGCAGAAGTACTGGTACAGATACGGATAGTTTTGCATACGCAAACGATGGTTGTCCATCGGTTTTAATTTCGATACCGCTCAGGTATATGCACACAACTGTGGAAATGTTGCACAAAAAAGATATTGAAAACACCATATTATTGATGTACGAAACATTATTAACACTAACCCCAAAAACAAATTTGAGTTATTTGTAACTATGTGAGAAGAAATTACTTAATTTACTATATACTTAGAAAAAGGTAGGCTTTTTACGTAATTTTACAACGGACTTTACAAAATCCAAATATGAAAGTGAAAATCGCAATCTTAGACCTTTACGACGGCCACCCTAACGAAGGAATGCGTTGTTTGCGTGATATCGCAAACCGTTGGGGACGGGAAAACGGATACGATATCGTATTCGACATCTATGATGTAAGGAGGGAATTAGCTGTTCCTGACACATCTTATGATGCGTACATCTCTACAGGCGGCCCGGGTTCTCCGCTCGACAGCGTTAACTCTGAATGGGAAAGAGTTTATTTCGACTGGGTGGAAATGATAGACGATTGGAACAATGACGTAACTAAAACACAGAAGAAAAATGTGTTCTTTATCTGCCACAGCTTCCAGTTGATGTGCAGGTATTACAATGTTGCCACTGTTTGCAAACGGAAATCTACAGCCTTTGGCGTATTCCCTGTACACATGTTGCCTCAAGGACAAAACGAACCGATTTTCTCCAACCTTGCAGACCCATTCTTTACTGTTGACAGTCGTGACTTCCAGGTAATTGCGCCTAACTATCGCAAACTGGGCGAAATGAATGCTACATTGCTCGCTATTGAAAAAGAAAGGCCACACGTACCTTACGAGCGTGCGATCATGGCGCTCCGCTTCAACGAGTATTTCGTAGGTACACAGTTCCATCCGGAAGCAGATGCTACAGGCATGAGCATGTACCTGCAAAGGGATGATAAAAAGAAAACTGTAATTGACAACTACGGCAAAGAGAAATGGGAAAGCATGATCACCCAGCTTAATGACCCGGAAAAGATCAGTTACACATATAGCCACATACTGCCCAACTTCCTTAACCACGCGGTTGGCATATTGGTAGAGCAAGACTAGATATATAAACAGTCAACTATAAGATGATGTTAGGTGTGCAAATGCCTAACATCTTTTTTATGCCAATAATCGCAAATCGTGAGACGGTAATCGTGAATAGACTTATTCACAACTGACAACTCACTACTCACATTGTGCCGTTGCAATGATTGACGATTCCCGATTGACGATTCACGCACACCCCTTATCTTAGCCCATAAAACATATCCCATGATTCCGGCTTACAGGCAATGGTTCAATAAAAATTTTACGGAAGAGAAATATCATTCATTGCTCAACCAGTTTGAGAAACAGCATCCTGGCGCACTTGACTTCAGAATAGCAGAAACACCTGTATTTATAGATGAGGGGTTTAAAAACAAAATGCTTGCTGCTTGTGAAAGCATTGTTGATGTAGTAACCAACCCGAATTTTAAATCAGAGACAGAAAGAGCTATTCCCACAACGTGGCGCGTACCAGGTGATGACGGTGAACCACATTTTATTGCCTTTGATTTTGGCATTTGCATTAATAAGGATAAAGAACTGGAACCGCAGTTAATAGAAATGCAGGGCTTTGCTACTTTGTTTGCTTACCAATGCGCTTCTGACAAACTCATAAGGGAAACATTCCATTTACCGGGTGAACTTACCTCCTACCTCAACGGCTTTGATGCACATACATACAAAGAATTGTTGCGTGATATTATGGTTGCAGACTGCAAACCTGAAGAAACGATATTGCTGGAGATATTTCCGCATAAGCAAAAGACAAGGATAGACTTTGTATATACGCAAGAATTATTAGGCATACAGCCTGTATGCGTTACTGAGATCATACAAGAAGGCCGCGAACTGTTCTATATGCGTAATGAACGCAAGACAAAGATCAGGCGGATCTTCAACCGGGTTATTTTTGATGAACTGGAACAGCAATCAGACGAGGTAAAAGCCAAGGCTGCATTTTTCTTTAATGATGTGGATGTAACATGGGTTACCCATCCCAACTGGTTTTACCGCATAAGTAAGTTTACCCTACCGTATATTCAGCATGATTATGTACCTGCTACTTCTTTTCTCAGCGATATTAAAACCATTCCCGGCGACCTGGAAAATTATGTTTTGAAACCTTTGTTTTCGTTTGCCGGGCAGGGTGTTATTATAGATGTAACTAAAGCAGACATTGAAAATATTACTGACCCACAGAACTGGATCTTGCAACGTAAAGTAGAATATGCCGCCGTGATCCCTACGCCGGACAATGAACCGTCTAAAGCTGAAATACGTATCTTCTATTTCTGGAAAGATGGTGAAGCAAGGCCCGTTGCAGCGCATAACCTTGCAAGGCTCAGTAAAGGCAAAATGATCGGAACAAGATATAACAAGGATAAAACCTGGGTGGGTGGTAGCATCTGTTACTTTGAGCAGGCATGAGGTTTATAGGGTTTGTAAAGTATATAAGGTATAAATGGATTCAAATCCATTTTATCGGTCGTTCGACATGCCCTTCGGAACATGTCGAACAGCAATAAAAAAAACAAATCAGCTACCTGCCGTTTATATATTTCATAAAGTAAATAGGGTATATAAAGTCGATTAGTTCTACTTTATATACCCTATATACATATATACTTTATAAACCTAAACTCACTACCGACCACTCACAATTCACTTCATTAGTCCTTCGGTTTTGCCACGGACATTTTAGGGAGGAAGGCCATTATCTGCATTACAGCGCTACAAACGAGTACCATATAAATACCTGCTTTTTTCTCCGGGCACTCTCCCATAAGGCAGGCAGTTACTAAAAAGAAGTTACGAATAGACCACGCCAGGTTCAATGCTGCCACAAATACATTGATGCGTTTAGCCCATATTTTCGGTACTATAAAAAAGATAAGCGCTATACTGGAAAGAATTAAGTTGAACATGCCGGGCTTACCGAAATTGGTTCCCACAGCTTTCAACCCGCTTACCTCAATACCGTTAGACGCAATATAACTCCAGGGCATAAAACATCCTATGATCAAAAGAATAGCGGCTATGGCCCCGATTAATTGTGAATAACGCATACCTATATCGAATTAAACCGCTAAATAACTAAAGGATAGCTGAACATTCAAATAAATCTTTTTAATCATCGTTGTACGAGGGTTGCTGCAACTGGTATTGCTTAGGTGTTTGTTTGTAATGTTTTTTGAATGCGGCGGCAAAGTGTCCAAGATTGCTATAGCCAATGCGATAGCCCACATCGGACACCTGCATACCAGACCGTAACAGCTCTGCCGCTTTAGACAATTTCTTTTCCAGGAAGAAATCGCCATAACTCAGCTTATATACAACTTTAAACAGCTTAATAAACTTACTCTTACTCATCAGGCAATCTTCTGCCGCCTGCTCCAGTGAAGGAATTTCTGAATCAATGATATCAATCCCGTCTACAAGTTTCATAATACGTCCAACATCGTCAAACTTAAAGTTCTCTTCGTTCTCACTGATCTCTATAATGTTGTTCAGGAAAATAGCCAATAGTCGCATAGCATCGCCTGTATAATACAGTGAGCGGGTTAACAATGGCAGTTTTACATTAAAAATATCTTCTACAACATGCAGGCTGTTCAGGTCCAGTTGCGCGCGGAATTGCAAAGGCACATCGTTTATAAAATTTTGTAATAATGGTACACTTACCGGTACAGCATACCGTTGCAGGTAATTATAAAGCAAAGATTTAGTAAAGATGAGCCCCAGGCGCTTACGATGCCCTTCCCCATTCCCATAGAAATGTATGGCATTTGCTGTTGAACTAAAATAAACGGCATTATTTAAATTACCCCCCAGGTCCTGTATGTCTTTGTTGTTGGCCTCGATCTGCACAGGAATGCTATCCAGGCTGATGAACATAACATAATAATCGTTGCTGCGTACGGGCTCCCGCATCAGGTTGAATAATTGTTTATGCAACACAAAATCAATCAACAAGAGCGACAAATTATCTGCCAACTCATAAAACTCCATACGCCCTTCAGCCAGTTCCGGAGGAAATACGACATGGTCACCTTCAACATAAAAATTTTTCCCGCTGATGGTCCGCATATGATCAATAAGATCAACAACGCACTTCTTGTTTGTACTAATGTAATAGGTTAGGTCATGCATATAAAAAGTATTAGGTAGACGGGTAGACATTATCTGCAGCGTTGCAAACAACGATGTATGCCCCAGGCATTACATGTCTCTTTAAATAAAAGGGGAAAATATAAGGGGAGAAAACCGTTACTAATATAACCAATATTGGCGGAGTATCTATGCCTTTGCCTGTTTTTTATCCTGTTATTTAAAACTTAGGACATAAGACGGCATTGCGAGTTGTATTATTCCGGTTGGTAAATCCCTTGTAGGCTACAGATATTTCCACTGCATTCAGGCTTTGTGCAGCCGTTTTTACTTGTGAAATATTGGCATCGTAAGAGAATGTGATAGAGAATGGATTATAATCAAATTTTACAACTGGAATAAAAGCATCTGCCCAACGGATAAAGCCACCGAAATAAAAAATATAAGCCGGGTTTTCATAATCCGCTCCTATCTTATAGCCGTACAACCCACCTGCTGTTGTTTCTGAGAAGGTGCCTTGTCTTGAATAATCTGCATATAGCGTCATAAAAGAAACTTCATTGATCGATACCTTCAGCCCACCAGACACCTGCCACTTCGCATATAATTCGATAGCAGGATTTTTGTAAAAAGAATTTTTCGGCCTGTTAAGATGATGATATGCAACACCTATGTAGTAGTTATTTTCCTTACTTCCATTAATAGCGGCATTGTAAGACATACCAATACTGCCGTCGAAATAACCGTAACTGTTCTGCGCAAACAATTCTCCATCTGAAAGTGAAGGGTTATAGCCGTTTACATCAAACTGGTTATTCGTAGTTACCTTAGTACGGTCTATTCTACGTTGTACATAACCGCCCATAAATCCGAGTGAGAGGTATTGCAGTTTATCGTCGCTTAATGATTTATGATAGTTAATAGCAGGTAAAATGGATGTGGTAGTAAAGTCTATCGTGCCTGCTTTGTCATATAACAATTGTAGGCCGGTGGTTATAAAATCATTCCCACTTCCGATAGGCTGTTTATATTCAACATCAAAAGAGCCTGTCTGGTACGGCACAGTCACGCTTCCCCATTGACTTCTGTACACGCCTTGTACGCGAATATCTCCGTCAAAAATGCCTGCCAGCGAAGGATTGCGTAATAAAGGCGCCTGGAAGAACTGGCTAAAATGCGGGTCCTGTGCGGCAACACGCGTCGTCGTAGTTAATATGACTACTGTACAATATATCGTCCACCTCTTTTTCATAACTGCTGGATTTAAATCATAGGATACGTTTATATCATATAGACGGGTATCTTATATCTGTCACTTACCTAACTATAATCGAATCGCTCATCTAATTTTGATTTTACTTTTCTATATAGTACGCATTCGTTTGTCTACCGACGGTGTTACTTTTTGTCTTGATACAAAAAGTAATCAAAAAGATCAAGGCTTCAGAAAAGCAGGCTAAAAATTGTCTTGCCCGCCGAAATCCATTGAACTCGCCGCTTACAACATGAGTGCGTAAGCTACTCCTGGCTCAAACAGCAATGGATTTTTCCGGCGTTCATGCCAATTTTCTTAACGCAACTTTTCTGAGGCCGAGCTTTTCTGCAATCCGATATTTATTACTTACCAGATATTATTTTTACCTTAAACCATATACCTCATTCCTTACCCCCTCTTTACCTCAGCAATGCTACATTTCCTGTAAACTGTACAGACTGGCTATTCTCGCATATCACTTCCATGAAATAAACATATATACCTGCTTCGGCAGGCGCTCCGTTATACATACCATTCCATCCATCGCTTTGCGCATTTGCAGTAAAGTTTGTCTTCTCATATACAACCTGCCCCCACCTGTTTAGAATGCGCAACAACTTCACAGTAAACAATCCCGTTCCCCTCGGATAAAAGACATCATTCATACCATCACTATTTGGCGTGAAGGTATTCGGCATAAATACATTTACACCGTTGCACAATACCTGTATGGTTACTCTATCTGATGAGCTACAGCCTGCTACATTATAAGCCCTGGCTACGTATGTAATATTGTTTTGAGGCGTTGCTATTGGTGCAGGACAGTCGGCGCAACTCAGCCAGCGTGGCGGAGACCATTGCCAGCGTACAATATCTTCTGAGTTGGTGGTACGCAATGTATCGCTTCTGCCTACATTGAGGGTAACCATGCTGTCTATAATATTGAACTCTGGTATAGGGTAAACCTGTACTGTAACATTTGCCTGGTCGCTGAAACACCGTTTACTATCTGTGCCAATAAGTGCATACACTGTGGTAGCTGCTGGTGTGGCTACCGGGTTGGCAATGTTTGAATTACTTAACCCGGTAGACGGTTGCCAGCTATAGACTTCTGCCCCACTGGCATTTAGCTGTACAGACTGCCCTATGCAAATAGTATCAGCGAGTTTTACATTTACCTTTACCGGTTGTTTTACGTCTATAAATAGGGAATCGAAAGTGCTACAGCCATAACTAATACCTTGTACATAATAACGCTGCGATGTCTTTGGCGATGCCACAGGGTTGGCGCAGTTAGTACAACTCAGTGTACTATTCACCGTCCATTGATAATTATTTGCACCGGAAACCACCAGGTTAGCAGATTGATTGAGACAAATGGATGTATCGGGCGTATGTGTTAAGGCAGGTAATGGTAACACCACTATTGTATGCGCAGCACTACTGGCACAACCATACAGGTTGGTGACTGTAACTGTAGCATTATACGTGCCTGCCGCTGGATAGGTGTAATTAATATTCTGGCCAGAACCCGATTGCCCGTTTCCAAAATTCCATTTCCATGTACCGATCGTTGTATCTGTGGCATTGTCCTGTGCCGTAAAATGTGTGGCCAGTTTCAGGCAAACAGAATCCTCTGCTGCCGCCGCAGCGTGCGGGCTTTTATATACCTGCACACCAAATGACTTCGTAACTGTACTGCTACAACCACTTGCGGTAGCTACAGTAAGGTTCACGTTATACGTGCCGGTGGTTTTATAGTAGTGCGATGCGTTATTCCCTGTCAACGTAACACCATCTCCTGTAGTCCATGTATAGCTAGTAATCTGGTCATAAAATACGGCAGAGGAGTCTTTATAAGTAACAAGAGATGAGTCACAGCCTTTCTGCAAACCTAACGCCATATTTGCACTAATGCCTGCTACGCGAATGGTATCGTTTGTGAATATGGATACTTTACAATTGGCAGAATCTATCAATACAATCCTGGGAACATAACGCCCATAGGAGTCATACGTATGGCTCACCAGCGAATCCATTGTTTGTAATACGGTACCATCCCCAAAGTCCCATGCAAGCGTAGATGTATTTTTTGTTGTTGCTTTAAAAGCAACGTTCAAAGTATTACAACCGGCTAGCGGACTGTAGGACAATGTACCACTTGGCCCTTTTACTGTAACCAGCCTGGAGGCAGAATCCACACAAGCGCCATAACCGGTTACAATAAGGGTAAGTTTATATAAACCACCCTGCACGTACGCATGCTCAGGATTGGTGAGTATGGAAGATGTGCCGTCTTTAAAATCCCAGTAAGAAGAGCGGTAAGCCTGCGAAGTATTTTGCGGGCTGACAATGAGCGGTGGACAACTGATAAATGTATCTAACAAATTAAATGATGCGTGCGGGTTGGCTACGGTGAGTGCATTTGTTTTATAAGCACTGTCTGTACAGCCAAACACATCTTTTATAGCCAGAGCTACATTATATACACCCTCACTTGCATAGCTATGTACCGGAGATGGTTGTGTAGATTGTTGCCCATCGCCAAAGCTCCACGCATACGTTAATGACGAACCGCTGGATTGATTGATAAACGATATATTGTTTGAAGAACAACGAAGCGTATCAGACAAAGTAAAGGCGGCCTTCGGGTTTGTAATAGTAACAGCATTCCCCTTTATTATAGAATCGGAACAGCCGTACGTGTCAGTAACCTTTAGTACAACGGTATAAATACCTACTGCAGCATACGCATGTGCAAACGGGCCTGTGGTATAAGACTGCGTATTATTATCGCCAAAACTCCAATCCCACTTTGCTATTGCATGGCTGCCATCTGTAGCAGACATATCATTAAACGTAATTGCACCTCTTTTTTGTAGACATGTACCTGCAGGGTTGGAAAAAGCAGCAGTAGGGCCATATACAACAACCGGTGCTTGCTGCGCCGCAGTGATCACACAACCATTCATATCTTTTACCTTCAAGGTTACATTGTAGCTTCCTGCCTTTTGGTACACGTGTTTTATAGTAGCGTAGGTGGAGCTAAACCCTGAATTAGTGCCATCACCAAAGTCCCAATAGAATGCGCCTATTGCACCCACGCTATATTGCTGTGCAGTAAACTGCACTGACTGGTACTTGCATGGTGGTATAGACGGCGCTATTGTAAAAGAAGGGTGATCGTCTACTATATATACAGGCATAGATGTACTGTCGAAACAACTGCCGTTACTCACTGTTAAGCGTACAGTATATGTGCCAGGTGTACTGTACGTATGATTTACATTTTTGCCAGACGCAGTTTGCCCGTCACCAAAGTCCCACTGCCATGTATTGCCGCCTATAGATACATCTGTAAAGAAACGGCGGTAAGGCGCTGTACAATCATACGTAATATTAAACCTTGCTATAGGCGCATCTACATGTAAGTATTGCGTTTTGATCATTGTGTCCCGGCACAATTTATTGCTGGCAATTAAGGTAATGGTATAATAACCGGTGTCTTTGTATCCATGAGTTGGATTCTGCTGTGCGCTGGACTGCCCGTCGCCAAACAACCACAACCAGGCTGTTGCATCAGCAGATGATGCATCGGTAAACTGGAATGGCCTGGAACCACAAAGCGCTAGCGGAGAGGCTGAAAAATCGGCTTTGGGACGCTGTGCCAGCGACACACCGGTTTGTATAGAAAATGTATCCTTACACCCTGTATTGGTGCTAATGACTACAGTAACATTGTAGTTACCGGGCTGTGCGTAGTTGTGTGAAGGATTGGCTTCATTACTAAATGTGCCGTCGCCAAAATCCCATGCGTAAGAGGTAATATTCTGTACGGAATCGTATAACAAGCCCATCTGTACTGTAGCAGGCGCACAACCGGAGTAGGGCAAGGTAGATATGCCGGATATGCGGCCTGGCCCTATTCTCACACCATTTGTTTTTACCAGTGTATCACTACAGCCATTGGCATTAAAAGATATTAAAGTAATGGTATAATAACCAGCATTTAGATAGGTATGCGCCGGGTTTACGTCCGCGGAAGAATCTCCATCGCCAAAGTTCCATTTATACGCAACGGCGCCTGTTGCAGTGTTATTAAACTGTACCGTAACAGGTGTTGTGCATGATGCAGGGACAGCCGTAGTAAAAGAGCCGGCAGGTTTATTGGTAATAGTAACCGGCTTTGACACACTATCTGTACAGCCGCCAAAGTCTGCTTTCATCGTTACTACATATGTGCCCGGGTTAGTATAAGTATGCTGCGTATTAATACCTGAGCCTGTTTGCCCATCGCCAAATATCCATGTTACAATTGTTGGTGCGGGAGCAGAGGCATTGGTAAATGCAACAGGCTTGCCGGTACATGCGTTTGCCGCTGAAGTGAAGTCTGTTTTAGACTGGCCTATAGTCACGGCCTGCACAATAGTATCGCTGCAACCGCTGGATGAAATAGCAACCAATTGCGCATTGTAGCTACCTGCACCACTATACGTATGTGCAGGCGATGCGTCCGTAGCAGTTTGCCCGTCACCGAAAGACCACTGGTAGGTTAATGTACCTGTTGCTGTAGACTGGTTAGTAAATTTTATAGCGTTTGATTGTGCACATCCATTGGCAAATGAAAATGAGTATGCTGCCGTTACGTTATCTACCACTTTCACTAAGGCCTTCTGTTGCAACAGTTGTTTACACCCATAACTGTTCTTTACGGTCAACGATATATCAAATGAATCGACTGTATTATACGTGTGCACTGGGTTTACATCCGGCGATATTTTACCGTCACCAAAGTCCCATATGTATTCCGTAATAGTACCTGAGCCCGCAGTACTTTGAGAACTGAACTGCACATTTAAAGGAACACAACCTGTAAGTGGCGTTGCTGTAAACTGTATATCGGGTTTGGCATATACGGTAATGTATGCCGTTTTAATCACGGAGTCTACACCGGATGCATTACCTGCCACCAGCTTGATCGTATATGTGCCCGGCTGTACATATATAACACCAGGGTTTTGTTGTGTAGAGGTATTGCCATTACCAAAGTCCCAACGCCAATTGGTTGGATTTTGCGCAGAGAGGTCTGTAAACTGTACAATCAATGGTGTACAGCCCTCAGTTGTATTACTGCTAAATGCAGCCTTTGGTTGCGCAAAAGTTGCTGCGCACGGCCATAGGAGTAATAGCATTAAAGTGGTATAATGCCAATGGTTTTTCACTTACAACATCGTCCGTTAAAAGTTGCTTCGTGCTGATCGCAAAGAAGGGTCTTTAATTAAAAAATGCAAATTGCTCGCCAATCCGGGCGGTTGGGCTGTTCATTTTCAGGTGGGTACAATTCTCTACGCTGTGTAGGTGGATTAATGTTGTTTTTTAAGCCTTGCGGAATGGGCTGAAAATAGTATGTCATAAAAATGCCGTGCTATACACACCCGGCTTTTTAAGCATGTGCTATCGGGAATAAAAGGGAAACGTTTTTAAGAGGTACGTATTATTTCAATAAACCTGTATCTACTGTTCTTCTCAGGTATTTTTTATCCTGTATAACCCAGGTTACTTCGTAATTGCCAACCTGTTCTCTATTCAGCATGTAGATGTATAGTTTATGTCCGTCAGGAGAAACATATACACCATTCTGCGATTTATTATTAGAATCGTAAGCCAGTATAGGCTCATACAGATCTACAAATGCTGTTGGTGGTATTACCACTGTATCGCCACCCATTGTTACCGTAACAGACTGTATGATCTTGCGAGGCATAGCACCATAGTTTCCGAAGAAAGGCTTGTTGTCAATCTTCACTACGTATTTATCGCTATAACCTATTTTGTGTTTGGAGGGATCAAACGCAGCCGTCTTCACTTCCACTTTAATATCATTTCCTTCAAAGACAACAGCATTGCTTGTATTGCTGGTAATAGGTAAAGATTTCAGAGGTTCTTTGCCTACACCTTCGTCTATACCAGCCAGTGTAAAACGTGAAAGATCTGCACGTATTTCTTTCTCCTGCATTTTGGAAAAATTATCTTTTTTGCTGCGAAAGTCGGGCATATCATCCTGTGCAAACGCAGTTGTACCAATAGCCAACAAAATAAGAGAGAGGAGAATACGCATGCTTATTTTCTATTTACACAAACAAATGTAGGCTATCTGCCGGAATACATAGCTGAAAGCTCAATTTAAAAAAGCATAAAAACAGCTTAACATAGATATGCCTTTACAGTAAGGCCACTATACAGGTATTCGTAAGATGTTTGGCTATACAGCTTCTTACTTAAGCCGGTATTTCAATCCGACAGAGAGGAGACTATTGTTGTGGCCGCGTGTTACCTCGCTTTTGACAGCAGGTGCCAGTGCATGCTGATAGCGGAGATCCACTGCCAAACGGTTAAACCTGTATTCAGCGCCTGCTACATAACGGAACTCTACTTTCCTGGTACTGACAGCAAAAGTTTCGTCCGGCTTGTCTACATTAGGCAACGCCACCAGGCCTGTTGCCTGCACGTCCATACGGTTCATTTGAAAGTCATATGACTCTGCGTTATTATAAGATGCGGAAAATAACAGGACTGATGCCTGCATACCTGCAGATACGGATAAATGCCTGGTCAGGTTGACACCAAAGGTTAAAGGCACATCTACATAGTGTAAACGGGTATAGACCACATTTTCGTTGTAGATTTTTACATTATTCAGCGTATCGTTCAGCAGATAACTCTTTTCTACTGCGCTGGTGCTGGAGGTTACCGGGGACATGACCGCGAGGCCCGCGGAGATAAAAATATGTTTGTTGGGTGCAAAACGAATTTCTGCGGTTGGATATGGTTGAAAGTTTTTCGTCTTTTCTGAGGTTACAATATTTGTACTGGCGCCTGCATATAATTGCCATTTCGATTTTTTCGTAGCAGGCTTTTTAATAGTAGCCGGTACGCTATCTGTAACAGTAGCCGCTTTTGTCTCACTTAAAAAAATATTATCTGCCAATGCAACGGTGGAGACATCAACGGTATCTTGTTTATGTGACGAGATTGTATTACTACTATCTTTCACCTCCCCTTCTTTTATAGTATTTGCATGCCCAACTATAGCATTATAAGGGGTGTTATTTGCAGCTCTGATGTCTCTTTTATAAGGATCAAAAGTTGTAGACTGTAGCAATGCAGCCTGTACCGGTGATACAATTGCTGCACCGGCATCATTTGCTTGCAATGAAATATTTTGTAAAGGTTTAATGGTTTCTTTCAACGGAAAACCGGCGAGCAATAAACCGAGCAATGCTGCCGCAAGCCAATAATAAATGATTGGCTTTTTTTTAGGATGTGCAGAAGGCATGTGTACATCCAGTAGTAACTGCATCTGGCTCCAGCCTTCACCTGCGGGTATGGGGGGTGTAAAATCCATATTTTCGTTTTCGCTCATGGCCTGCTCATTTTGGTGTCATTCAAATGGAGCAACTGCTTCAGTCTTTTCCTGGCTTCAGATAAATGCCACCTGCTCGTTGTCTCAGAGATATTCAGGGCTGTTGCTATTTCCTTATGGGAGTATCCGTCAAATGCTACCAGGTTTACCACCATGCGTGTAACAGGCGGCAACTGTAACAGATGAGCTACCAATTGCTCATGATTCCATTTATAATAAATATAAAAATCGTCTTCACCACTTTCCTGTACAGCATCGATATGAATGATGCTTAGCTCATTCTTTTTTTTCCTGAGATAATCAATAGCTGTATTGATCACAACCGTTTTTAACCATGCACGGAATGCGCCGCCCTCTGCACGGTAGAGTGCAATGTTTTTAAACACTTTGAGAAAAGCGTCATTCAATATAGTAAGGGTTGTATGCGGGTCAGATACATACCGCTGGCACTGCTTATACATATCTGCATAGAAGTACTTATACAGTTTTTCTTGTGAAACCCTGTCATTCTGCCTGCACCCTTCCAATATTTGTTGTAAATCTTCCAGAAAAATGGTTGTTTTAAATGGACTGCAGCCGCCCCTCAGCTAAGCTGCAGCCCTGGTGTTTTCCCTAACGCTTGAAGAGAACAGTTTTTGTAACCTTGTTCGTTACCACTGTGCTGTCTATATAGTTTACTTTCAGCACGCTGTCGTTCAAAGTCAATACTTTCCATGAATAATATTTTGATGGATTGGTTGCACCCAGGCGAATAGAATCTTTTGTAAGATCATACTGCCATGCCCCTTTGGAATAAGGGAATATAGTGCTGTCACATTTTGTATTACCATCACTGAATACGTAAGTTCCCTGCACCGCGAATGCTATACTATCGTCTGAGGTACATGGTTTAGAGATCACGCTATCCTGTGTAGGATCTGTGATCTTAGGCCTTGTAATACTATTGATCTTCCAACTACCCTTCGTCAATTTTACAATTGCGGCAGGAAGAGGTGTCTCATCTTTATCTTTATTACAAGCAACAAATAAAATACTGCCGGCTACAGCCAACGTCAGGAAACCAACTATCTTTTTCATTTCATTTTTTAGTTGAACGTGATAAAATCTTCCCGGCCAGGATATATACCTAAACGGCTGGATATTTTCAAACGTTGGGTCAGGGCAGAAATTTTTTTGAGGATTTTTTGGGAGAGTTTGAGGGGATGACGCCAGGCGGAATAAAAACGTTGCACGAAGGATTAAAAATTTGAGATTTAATTTTTTTACCGCAGAGCCGCGGAGAACGGAGAGTTGTGCAGGGATTAAACGCGATTGATGAATAAGCCTATTCACGATTGTCGGCTCACGATTCACTTTGCGTTCTTACTTGATAAACACATAGGGAGAATCAACGTTTCTGTATAGGGTTGATAAGAGATAGCATAGGCATATAAGGATGAAGAAGTGACAATGCGATAAGTATTTTCAAAGCTATTTCTCCGAAGGGACACAATAGGGCACATAGTGGAAATACTTCGTATTTCTTTTCTTGGTGTACCTTATTGCCTTAGTGTCTTGGTGGCCATTTTTGTTTAACACATAGGGTGATCTACGTTTCTCTATAGGGTTGATAAGAGATAGCATAGCTACATAAGGATAAAGAAATGACAATGTAATAAGTATTTTCAAAGCCCCTTCTCCGAAGGAACACAATAGGGCACATAGTGGAAATACTTCGTATTTCTTTTCTTGGTGTACCTTATTGCCTTAGTGTCTTGGTGGCCATCTTTGTGTCCTTTGCGTTTTCTCTGCGCTCTTTGCGATACTTGTGCGCCTTTGCGTGGAATATTTTAAACACATAGATAGTTGGCAGGTTGCACGACTAAGTTTGGTGTGATATGGTACATAACCTTTAAGGGCAGAGGTGTAACACACTTTGCTATATTTATTGCGTTTGCTCCGAAGAGTCACATAGGTCACATAGGGGAAGCCGCGGGGGGCTTCTGGGGGGTACTGTTGCGTATTTGAAAGCTTCTTTATAGGGTTAGAACGTTGTGCGGAGAAACGTTATTGACGATTCCCGGCTCACGATTGACGATTCTTGGTGCTCCTTACTGTCTTAGTGTCTTGGTGGCCTTCTTTTAAATTTTAATCCAGGACATTTTTAACAGCTCTATCCCATAACGCCCTGTTTACAAGTGTTGCGATTTTTAAATATTAACATCTCACCCTTCTTCATATATCCATAATAATTTTAATGTTGTTTTTCATCACTTATCTCCTACCTTACATCCATCACCCAATGACTTATTCCTACTATTATCTAGTAAATCATTCGTAGGTTCTTCCCTTTCCCATTATTTTATCACGCGAAAAGTTACTCTTATGAAGAACTTTTTAAACATTCTATTGGTGGACGACGACGCCGATGACCGGTTGCTATTGCAGGAAGCAATCAGCAGTACGGGACACATAGCGCACTACCAGTTTGCCGAGAATGGACAGGATGGCCTGGAGAAGTTACACGACTTCCGGCCTGACATCATTTTCTCAGACATACAGATGCCTATTATGAATGGCAAGTCTTTTCTGCATGCTGTGCGTAACCAGTTTAACGACCCAGTCCCTTTTGTCATGATGTCTTCTGTAGGTGAAGAGGAGCATGAAGTGCTTTCATTGGGCGCAACTTCATTCTTCAACAAGCACCTTCACTTCAATGAGCTCTGTCATCTGCTCCGTCAATTACTGCACACATTGGAGAGCAGGATCGCTTAGTAATTTTATTTTCACCACTTACCAACTTTCATATTGTTTCATCCCCTAGTTTTACCAATCATAATGGTAATGTCTATGGATGAGTTTAAACCTGTTTCCGATTCTGCTACAGTATTGACAGAATTGATGATCCCTTCGTACTCAAATTTTGGTGGCAAGATACATGGTGGCCATATTCTCGCGCTGATGGACAAAACAGCGTATGTATGTGCGGCAAAACATGCGGGCACATACTGCGTTACAGCCTCTATTGACACAGTGGACTTCCTGGCCCCGGTGGAAGTGGGACAACTACTGTCTTTATATGCTTCAGTAAACTATGTAGGTAAATCTTCGCTGGTAATTGGCATTCGTGTAGAAGCCCAGGACGTAAGAACACACGCTGTTACGCATACGAATACCAGCTACTTTACAATGGTGGCTATGGATGAAGCACACAAACCTATACTGGTGCCAGGGCTTCTCCTGAAAAGTAAAGTGGATATACGCCGTTTTTTTGAAGCGTTACATAGAAAGGAGTTGAAAAAATATTACAAACAGGAAGAAGCTCGTGTAAAATCAGAATTTGAGCAACAAGAATACCTGGAGATTTTGAAAAATGAGCGCTGCAAGATAGAGTTGGATGAAAAGGCGTAAGGAAAGAGATGTAAGGTTTGGGGTTTAAGAAAGACTACTCACATTTACCTTACATCTTATATCCCATACCTTTCTCTTAATAAAAATAGACCAAGGATCTTTTCTCTGTTACGTTTTCTCTTGTCTTTGGGTTAATGAAATCAGCCGTCAATTCCGTAATATGAAAATAGTTGAATGTCCCTGCAAGCTTCGCATGTTCATTATGCTGTACGATGCTGTCTGCAATACGAGAAGGCATAAAGACAGCGCAGGGCTTTGATGTAAAGCGCTGAAACGAATCAATAGAAGGCAACCGGCTTACATCCTGCGGTGCGTAAAATTCAAAATCATAATCATACAAATTGTACATACCCGCCGGTCGTATGCCGACTAGTTTTGCTGCATGCCTGCCCGACTGGTATTGGAGTACAAAGGGATAAAAAAAGAAAAATAGAAAAATGTACAACACTGCTGCCACTGCATAACTACGCACTATGGCTGTTGCTAACAATTCCTGGCTTGCACTCAGAAATGTAATTACGAGAATAATGACAGCTATTACCGGAAGCAACCACCACAGAGGCATTTTTATAATATACACCAATGCAATTGCTGCTATGGCTATAAGGAGCAAGACGCATGTTTGTATAATGGCAAAACTCTTTTTCATTCGTTGCAGGCGTACCGTCAATAAATAATGTGCAACAAGAATGGCAAAGTGCGGAAAGAGAATAATGATATAATGCGGTAGTTGAAATTTTGATAATGAGAACAGCAGAAAGGTGATTATTGCGCTACCGTATAAAATCCATTTTACAGGATTATCCTTCACCCCTCCTCTCCTGATAAGTGCAATACATGCCACATACAACAAGACTGACCATGGTAAAAATGCCCATAATAAGGTATGAAAGAAAAAGAATTTATCACCTGTGCCGCGTATAGGGCCGGAATTAAAAAAGCGTCCAAACTGGCTATCCCAGAAGAAAAAGCGAATACCCGAAACATTTGTTTTGCCAAACACCACTTTCTCCGGGTGAAGATCAAACTGTGTGTACAGACAATATAGCTCCGGCGTAATAAAAACAATGGTGAGCAAGAGGAACAACCACCAACGCCAGTTAAAAAATTGCCTCCATTCTCCACAGATCATCCAGTACAATACAAATCCTGCACCAATGGTCACCAGTACAAAAATCCCTTTTGTCATTACCGCCATTGCTGCCCATATAGCCGCATAAATAATGTGATGCGCTTTCTTTTTTGCCACTATCAAATGCCAGGTAGCAGCTATGATGGTTGTAGTTAATATAGCTTCTGCACGTACATCAAAATTTGCCAGCACGCCATGTAATGCTACGAGATAAATAACAACGGCTAACTGTGCTACATACCTGCTGAAAATATGTTCCGCAACTTTATAGGTATAATAAATGCCAATAAGCCATGCAATGAAGGAGGGGAATTTATAAGCAAATCCATTCACGCCAAAAATCTTGTAACTCAATGCTGCTGCCCAGAAGGGGAAATGTGGCTTATCCAGCCAATCGTGCCCATCACCATACAAATTAACCCAATCATTGTGCTGTGCAATGTGTTTTGCTATCGTTGCATATAAAGCGCTATCGGGTGCCATTACATCAAGCCAAAGGCCGGGAATGTTTAGCAAGATGCCGCATAACAGGAACCATTGAAAATTGCGTTGCAGGAAATTATCCATGTACTAGGTAAAATGGAAAGCCTTTTTATTGTTATTGCTTTCCTTTAAGCGATACCATTTTTTGAATAGACTAAATGTACAAAAACCTATGAGGATTCCCAATAAGGCCCCTACGAATATATCTAACGGATAATGTACGCCTACATATACCTGCGCATAACAGATCACAAAAGCCCAGCCCCACACCCAATACCATTTTTGCTTATACAATAGTGCTGCTATACTATACCAGCACATCGCCAACCCGAAATGGTTGGTCGCATGGGAAGAAGGCATGGAGTATTTACCACCACACGCTACTACATGGCGCACCACAATGCCCATATTCTCTTCATCATGACAAGGGCGCAGTCGCTCAAAAAAGGGCTTCAGTACGCTGGCACTGATATAGTCTGTGAGTGCAAATGTGACTATGGTGGTTAATAACAGGGGAAAGAAATAGCGGGGCGATTTTTTATAGAAAACGATCAACAGTATTATATACAACGGCACCCAGGTAATGGGGTAACGCAGTGTCATCATCAGTTTGTCCAGCCACAATGGCGCGCTGTCCACATTAATGAGACTAAAAATACCTTCATCTAACTGTTGTAACCAACCGGCTATTTTCATGCGACTAAAATAACCGGGCTATGTTACGGGAATGCTAAGCGAGTATTAAGGAAATGTGTTTTAAGTTGGTGAAGGATTTAGGGTATTAAAAAACCACTCCGAAGAGTGGTTTTTGGGAAAGCAATAAGTAAAACAATATTGTTGCGTCAATTACATCCCTAATCTAAATAGAGTAGACATTGTGGGGAAAGAAAGGACTGTCGCAGTGAATAAAATTATGCGCTATGATATCAAACTGATATTTGCCAATATCTACCGCTCGTATCTTTCATAATAAACTTATTATCCAAAAATCGAATTTCTAAAACATTCAACATTTTTTTATAATAAATATCCTTATGTTTTTTAAGCCCGTTATTAGACAACTTCCATATCTCTATAATTTTTTTCTTATCCGTTGTTTCTGATTCATTCAAGTTAATAATAAACGAACCAAAAAGATGAGGCTTACCAAGTAATGATGTCACTTTGCATTTATTCAAAACATCTACGACTAAATACTCCTCCCCATTATACAAAGTTTCCTTAACAACTTTATAATTCTGCAACGAATCTAAATCTCCCAAATACGTATAAATAGAATTTTCTTCATCTGTGTTCTTATCATGAAAGGACATGCATTTACTAACCCTTAATTTAGTGTTCTCTTTTTTAACATGAGCATCTTTTGGCATTTCTTTTTCAACTTCGGCCTTATCAAAGTAATTTACATTTGACAAAACCAAGCTATCAGAACTTCTAGCTCTTACAACAATTGAACTAAAACAAAAAAGAATTGAAATTACTATAAGTTTAATCATTTTTTATTGTTTTTCGAATAATGGAAATATTTGTAATCTGGCCATTCACACCTTGCAATGGAATTTTTCGGCTGATAGATCTTATGACTTCTATTTTAAAATCCTTAACCCCGCTCATAACTTCATTAAAGCTTTTCCAATCATTTGGCGCGATCAATAAACATCCAACGGAAATACCTTTATCTTTTTTAGCTTTTTTATCATAGTAAGTCCCAGCAAAACCCGTACTATTTGAAGAATGAATAAATATTCCATCTTTATAACCTTCTCCATTTGCATCTATTTGATCTGGGGCGTTAGGATTTACACCTCCATCTAATGTTCGAACGTTTCCTCTTTTATTAATTGCCCAATGTGATTGTAAACTACCGCTCTTACCAGCGGCATCATAATTCCCATCATATGTCCCTTCATCAATGGCTCCAAATTTTTGTGCATCAGACCCCATTGTATATCCTTTATAGGTATGTACATCATTCGCCCCATCAGGTCCATAAACTGTTACAGATGCAGTAACAGCTCCCTCTCCATCTATATATCCCTCTTTACCTTTTTTGGTACCTAGTTTTTCATCTCTAGACCCATTAAATACAACAACAGCCTGAGTCCCTTGCAATACAATATCATTACCATTTGCATCCTTAACTCCTGTATTATAAATACTCCCTTCTTGCCATTGCCATGTCGCTGCTGCCTTACCATCTTTGGAATAATAAAACCAATCTTTCCCGTCAGGATCAATAAATAATAATGGATTGTTGCCAACATACACAAATGGAGAAAATGCATTATAATTTTCACTATGAGGATCTATCGTTCCCCACCTTCCAATCTGTGCATCATACATTCTTGCGCCATAGTCATACCATTCTAAACCTTCACCATCACTAAACTCTTTATCCTGTTTCTCTTTACCATTGTAGAGGTTCCTGTTCTCTATTCCACCCGCTGCCTTACTACTGATCCCTGCCATCGTTAACCCGAACGGGTAGTAATGCGTTTCTTCGAGTACCGGGCCTCTGCCGTGTACTACTTGCAGGTTATCGAAGAACACATCTACCGGGCTTTCGTTAGAACAGTACACATAAATATACCCATTTTTACTTACTGCTATATTGCCTAACTCACTGTTGTGATCTTTGATCTCGCCATTTGTACCTACCTGGCTGGTGCCGGTGCCTACACATTTAAATTGTTCATCGAACAAAAGATAGTTGATGTAGGCCCTTGGTTTTAATGGGGTGGCGTTGTTGGTGGTGGCCTGCGTGTTTAGCAGGTCGCTGATCATACTTACATTACCGTTTGCGCCACCTGTTATATCTCCACTGGTGATGTTGTGGCTGTTGCCTACACTTCCTGCGCCGCCCAGCAGGCCCATGATGATCTGGTCTACAGGTACGCGGTAGTTGTTGTCATTATTGGTATTGTTCTGGAAGTAATAGCTTTTGCCATACACGCTCAGCTTATCCCCTGCCATTACTTTGAGGGTAATGCCTAACCCTGTTTTGTTGGTGCTGCTGCCGTTGATCTTATAGAGGTTCTGGCTTTCTGCATTGACGTTACTGGTGTTGTTGGTGTTGTAGGGTGGATTGCCGTTGTTGTTGGCATAGGTGCTGTTAGCGGCATACACGAACCCTGTTATGCTATTCTTGGGTACGATACTGCCATCGTCTATGCTGTAGTAGTTTTTCTCTGTTGGCACAGCGCCTGCTTCGAGTGTGGCTACAGGATACTGGTCTGTCTTGTGCTCATCGGTGAGCATCATGCGGACGTTGCCTAAATGGTCTTTGAGGAAGTAATCGTAAACGTAACTGGTACCCCCGGCCCCTGGAGGGGTGACAGGACGCACGCGACCTTCTTCATGGCCGAAGAACTGGAGTATGCTATTCTCATATACATAACTGCCAAGATAAGTAGTGGTAGTTTGCTTGCCTTGCTGCTGGTTGCTGCTGGCGGCTAGTTCACTCGTCCGTTTTTCCAACTTATTACCGGTAGCATCATAGATGTAAGTGATGGTGCCTTTTGCTGTACCATCATCGTTCTTGACTGTTACCTGGTAAGGGAGGTTGAG
>JAFKHH010000023.1 GCA_017306865.1 Filimonas sp. | reverse complement strand
TCGCAAAGCGGCCTCTCTATGTGATCTATGCACTCTTTATACAAACAAGCTTTGCTATTAATCAGAAAGAAAATAAAAACTATGTGCCTTTGTACCTATGCTTACTATGTGTTTAAAAATATTCGCTTCGGTCGCTAATATTCTTTCTCGCTTAACTTAATGACATTGCCCGGAGGGATCAAACATCGGTAGCTTCTCAAATACACAGGCTTCGGCATGCCGTAGGTATGCGACCTACGCTGTCGCTCCTCCGGAGCTCTGTTCAATTAAATGGCTATATACTACCATTCTGACGAGCCTCCGGCTCTTTATCAAAAATTAAACGCTTTTTAAAAATGTGAGTACACAGTAGGTCGGAGACCAGGATGATGTCCGCTGGGTCCCTGCCCTGTGTCATTTTGTTTCGCCTTGGTTCGTGCCCTCACGAACCAGTTATCAACCGGCGCGTGAGGACACGCGCCGGGGCTTTTGGCAACAAAACAATTAAGCAATTTAACAATGACTCACAATCTAACATCACTACATAAGAAAGGCCGCCCTTTGCAGGACAGCCTTCTGTTTTCACTCAAATTTGCATCAGTTTAATAACCGAAAATCTCATTTAACGTGAGCATTTTTACCTCACCGTATTTCTTTAATACATCCATGTCCAGTTTCTTTTCAGAACCTACAACAGTGTATGTGTACGGCTTGCCGGATAGATTTTGTTTATGATAAGCAACCAGGTCTTTCAGTGTTAATTTAGCGTACTGGCTATACTTTTCTTTACGGATATCGAAATCCACACCTTTGCGTTTAGCAGCAAGGTAAGCGTAGATGATGCCGTCTTTAGTGATTCGCTCAGTTTCTATGTCTTTTTGCAGGTTCTTTCTTGCATTTTCAAAATTCTGCTCAGCTTCAGGCAGTGTAGTGATCAGGTCATTCATACCAATGATCGCCTCTTTCATTTTATCAGCCTGGCTACCTACGTAAGCCGTAAATGTAAACGGATCTTCTTTTTTAGCAGGTGTGCCTACAGATGCATAAGTAGAATATGCCAATGCTTTAGACTCACGAATGGTTTGGAAAACAATACCACCCATGCCACCGCCAAAGTAGCCATTGAACAATGATGTTACTGCTTCTTCTTGTGGAGCATATGGCATCATGTTCCTGTTCCAGTAAACTTCCGCCTGTACCGCATCATATTCACCGAACAATACGCTGTTAGCTGTTTGCTTTGTTCTTTCGAACTTCACAGCAGCAGGTGTTGGTGTCCATGTAGCCGGCAGTTTGTGTACTTTCTGAATATTTGCACTAAACGCAGTCAGTGACAGTGGTCCGTAGTATAAGATGGCATGTTTGTAGTTGCCAAATGCATGTAAAACGGCAACAAGGTCATCTGCTTTCAATCCTTTCAGTTCATCATCAGTCAATACATAGTTAAATGGATTGTTAGCACCATACGTTGCAAAGCTTCTTAAGCCCTGGCTGATAGCAGCTTTGTTCAATTTGCTGTTTGCGCGGGATTTCAGCAAACGGCCTTTCAGCGCTTCCAATGCAGTTTCATCCGCTTTACAGTTTGTCAGCAAATGCTCAAACAGGCTTACTGCTTTATCAAAGTTTTCCTGCAAACCAGTTACTGTAGCCGTTGCTTCTTCTGCTCCCGGGTTAGTGTAGAAGCTACAAGCCAGGTTGTAGAACTGTTTGCTGATATCTTCTGTAGTGTACTTATCAGTACCCAGGAATTGCAGGTACTGTAACGCTATAGGTAATACCTTGTTGTTGTAAGAACCCATATCGAAACGGTAAGTGCTGGTAAAGATTTCATTTTCTTTATTCTGCACATACAACACTTCCGCATTGCCCGCTTTGCCTTTTTGTAAGTCTTTATTAAAGTCTAACCATACCGGTTGAATAGAAGGCAATGGCGTTTCTGTAATGCTTTTTACAAATGGAGACTGTTTGCCTGCGTTTGTTTCTACAGGTGTGATTGGAGGTTTGTCTACCTTCACAATAGAAGAGTCTACACCTTTTCTTTTGTAGATCACAACATAGTTGTCATCCTGGAATATTTTGTTTGCATATGCTACCAGTTGCGCTTTGGTGATCTTAGCCATATCATCCAGTACCGCTACTTCCCTGTTCCAGTCATAACCTTTGTTTTTGATAAACTCATCTGTTATGTTTTCTGCACGGGATGTATTCCTGTCAAAGCTTTGTAACCTGAACAACTTATAGTTTGCAACAATTGCTTTCATCAGCGACTCATCAAAGTTTCCTTTTTTCAGTATGTCTACCTGCTGCAATAACAAATCTTTTGCTTCTTCCAGCGTTTGTCCCTGTTTTGGAGATGCAGACAACATAAAAATACCATAGTCTTTATACTGCTCTACACCTGCGCCTGCGCCTAGTACTTTCTGTTGCTTATTCAGGTTAAGATCCAGCAAACCAGCTTTACCATTTGAGAATACGGAAGAAGCTAGTGTGCTTAACAGGCTTTCGTTAGAAGAAGATGCACCTACGCGGAAACCGATACGTACACTTTCTGCCGAAGGCCCATAGATATTTTTTACCAATGGTCCATGAATAGGTGCTTCAGTTGGCCCTTTATACTCCTGTACAGGTTTGTTCTGCATATAAGAGAATGAGGCATCGATCTTTTTGATCAATACATCCGGGTCAAAATCACCAGCCATTACAATGGCCATATTGTTTGGCACATAATACTTATAGTAGTACGCCCTGATAGCTTTCAGTGAAGGATTCTTCAGGTGCTCTACTGTACCGATAGTTGTTTGCTGTCCATAGTTGTGTGTAGGGAACACTAATGCGCCCATTGCCTCAAATACTTTGTTACCATCATTATCAAGGCTACGGTTCTTTTCTTCATACACAGCTTCCAGCTCTGTATGGAAAATGCGAAAGATCGGGTTGCGGAAACGTTCTGCCTGTATAGTCAGGAACTTATCTACCGCGTTGGAAGGAATATCTTCTTCATATACTGTTTCTTCTACCCATGTATGTGCATTTGTGCGTTGAGAACCGATAGATGCCATCATCTTATCGTATTCATTTGCGATGGAGTAGTGAGATGCGAGGCCGGAAACGCTGTCTATCTGGCGATAGATTGCTTTTCTTTTCTCCTTATCTGTTGTTGAATTGTATTGCTCATACAAGTCATCAATTTTGTCCAGGAGTGGTTTCTCCTTAGCCCAGTCAAGGGAGCCAAACTTATCTGTGCCTTTAAATAATAAATGCTCCAGGTAATGCGCAAGCCCTGTATGATCAGCAGGATCATTGTTACTTCCTGTCCTTACCGGGATGCGGACTGTAATGCGTGGCTCTTTGTGATTGGGGGAAAGGATCACAGACAACCCATTTTTCAACGTGTAAAAACGTGTGTTCATTGGGTCGTTTGCTACGTACTTATACGTATAACCATTCTCCGTTTTTTCTTTCCATGCATACTTACTGTCCTGGGAAAAGGCGCTGAGGGTCGACGTGGCGCCGATCAAAAGCAGTAGTTTTACTTTCATGCGTTAATTGGTTTTCTTTGATGCGAAAACCAAAATAGCATTTTTTTCCGAACCAGTAAAAAGGAATAAGACAAACGGTATAAGAAAAAATGTCATTAAGCGCGCTATGTGGTCATTTAAGATTTGAGATTTAATATTTGAAATTGGCTTACAGCCCAAACGTTCTCATCTCAAATATTAAATCTCAAATTTCAAATTTCTTAATAAAATGAAGCTACACTCAGATCGAACAAAGCATCTTTAGATGTAATACGTTTCGCTTTGATAAAGCGATGGTGTTCGCCCCCATCATAATTAGCCGCTGATGGGTTGAAGCTGCTGATCTGCACCCTGCTGGAAGATTGAATAAATTCATTGTTAGGCCCGCCCAGCCACATGCCTACGTGCGTAACACGTGCCGGCTTACCGTCTTTAGACGCTGCGCCAAAGAACAACAAGTCACCCGGCTGCAGGTTTTGCCAGCCATTTTTTGTATCTACATCCTGCCCTACCAATGCCTGTTGTGAGGCATCTCTCGGAAGGATCAGGCCATTCATAAAATAAACAGTTCTTGTAAAACCGCTACAGTCCACTCCTTTAAAAGAGGTACCACCCCACAGGTATGGCACACCCATCAATTTCTTAGAGGCTGTAACAAGATTTTCTTGTGTGGGCTTGCGGGATGCAGCCCAGTCTTTATATAACATTACATCACCTACAGGCACAAATGCTGCCCGCCCATCAGGAAAAGCAATTTCATAAAACCCATTAGCCTGCTGCTTTACAGCCATTACATCGCCATACACCAGGTCAGAAACAGTCTGGCTTTCCTCATTAGCTGCGGTATAGCCAAAACCATACGGCTTTGTAAAAATAATTTTCGGCGCGTGCTCCCATTGTGTAAACGTAGATGCATTCATTGTTTTAATGCCACCACCTTCTGTCCAGCCAATATATTTATCAGGCGTCTGTACCAGGTACCAGCCTTTTTCTTTTCTATATACTTTCAGCGGAGTGCCCAATGTAGCCTGCGTAGCCATCTCATTTGCATGGCCGGCTTTCACACGTATATTAGCCACAGATATACTTACTACGGCCTGCAGATTTTCTGCAAGCGATGTATCTGGCAATACACGTACACTATCTGTATAGGTAACCCTAGCTACTTGTAATGCGTTTGTCAATGCAACTTTTGCCTCAGGCATATTCGTTTCACCAACCACTACATTTCCATTTGCATTTACATCAAATAACGCCACGCGCTTATCAGGGGCATATATTTTACGGATACTATCCGCAATAACCTGTGCAGCCGGAGTTTGGGTGGATACGGCAGCTTGTTTGGAAGTAGAACAACCGAAAGCGATTATTCCTGCTGCTGACAATAGATAATTAACCTTTTTCAATGAAATGCTTTTTGCTAAGGTAGTAAAACCTGCAATATCCCGCAAGCAAGGCTCCCTTCTTTCCTTATAAAATAAAAGCTGCTACTTATTTGTTGCAGCATTCTAAGGAGTTGGAAGAAGTTAATTGCTCAATGGTTGAATGGCTAAATTGCTGGGGTGAATATTCGATTATTAAGATAACTCAACTAATCCTGACAGGTCTTTAAGACCTGTCAGGATTTCACAACACCCGACAATTTAACCATTAGACAATTAAACAATTTCGCCATATATCCATTAAACAATTCTAACTTTAAGACTATGGCATTTATAGATTATTACAAGGTGTTAGGCGTAGACAAAACAGCCTCTGCCGACGACATTAAGAAGGCTTACCGTAAACTGGCAAGAAAATATCACCCGGATCTGAATCCTAATGATGCGACTGCGCATAAAACATTTCAGCAGATCAATGAAGCGAATGAGGTACTGAGCGACCCGGATAAAAGGAAAAAGTATGATCAATACGGCGAGAACTGGCAGCATGCAGAACAGTTTGAGCAGGCAAAGCAACAACAGGGTTATGCCGGTGGCGCCGGCAATCCGTTTAGAGAAGGCAGCTTCTCCGGTAGCTATGGAGATGATGGTGACTTCTCAGATTTCTTCACTTCTATGTTTGGTAACAGTGGCGGCAGCAGCAGAGGACGTAATGTAAAATTCAAAGGGCAGGATTACAATGCGGAACTTCACATTAGCCTGCGTGAAGCAGCGACGACCCATCAGCATACGCTAACCGTAAATGGTAAGAATGTGCGCATTACAGTTCCGGCAGGTATTGCAAACGGCCAGGTGATCAAACTAAAAGGCCATGGCGGCGCTGGTGTAAATGGCGGCCCGTCGGGAGACTTATATATTACGTTTGCAATAGCAGACGACCCTGCGTTTAAACGCAATGGCAACGATCTTCAAATGAATGTGCCGCTAGACCTGTACACTGCTATACTGGGCGGAGAAGTGATGATAGAAACCCTGACGGGAAAAGTGAAACTAAAAGTGGCCCCTGAAACACAAAATGGCACGACAGTAAAATTAAAGGGCAAGGGCTTTCCTGTTTATAAGCAGGAAAATGCTTCGGGAGATCTGCTTGTTACATATACTATACATCTGCCAACACATTTATCAGATGCACAGAAGGAATTGTTTAAACAATTACGTGATTTAAAAGACTAAACGCATTGCCATGGAAACAACACTTATTACTACAGAAACGTGCTGCATTCAGTACAATATAGAGCCTTCTTTTATTGATGCCCTGGAGGAATTTGAATTAATTCATATAACAGTTCAGGAGCAACAAAAATATATTCATCCGGACGAGTTGCACGACCTGGAGAAATATATTCACCTGCACTATGACCTGAATATAAATATGGAGGGAATGGATGTGATCAATCATTTACTGCACAGGGTAAAAGAAATGCAGACAGAACTTATACAATTAAGAGGCAGGATGTAGATCGTGAGTCGTGAGCCGGCAATCGTGAATATTGCCTAATCTGTGCATTTGCTCATTCACAATTGCCGGTTCCCGTTTCACCATTCCTTTGCGTGAAATGTAGAAAAAAATCCCACTCTTTCATTTAATCCACAATACGGGCTATTTATTTCTCTTTGCAGATGCGAAGGCATGCGCTTTGCAATTATGAATAAGCATGAAACATTTATGCTATTTACCTGTATCCCTTCTTATTGCATTATCGGCGTGCAACACTAATACAGATAAAAAACACCAGGCCGAGGTTGTAACACGCGATTACAGCATTACAGCGAGCAATGCGTACAACAACATCTTTCTTGACAGTAACACATTCGTTTCCTTTGTTGCAAAAAATAAAGTACCCCAGGATGAAGCTGCACAGATACTAGGCTTTTACAACAAACGCAATTTTGAGTTTGCCTGGTTCTCCGGTACGGGCCTCACAGAGGAAGGAAGAGGTTTCTGGAACCTTTATAATTATTATTTTTCTTCCAGCAAAGACAGCACGATCTATAATAAGACTTTGAAAAAACAAATGCAGGATTTCATTCTTGCAGATAGCATGTCCATATCCCCCAAGGATAACGATGTGGTAAAAACGGAGCTATTATTAACCCAATATTTCTTTAAGTATCTCGCTAAAAACGATGGGGTGACACTTACGGATAAAGAAGTAAACAATTTTATTCCTGTAAAGAAAACACCGTTGATGGAAACTGCTGAAAGCATTATTAAAAACAAGGATGGCTTACGCACTTATTCCAACTCCAACAACAACTTTAAACTGTTGAAAGAACAACTGGGGCACTACTACGACGTTGCAAAAAAAGGCGGTTGGCAACCTATTGTCCTGACAAAAAAGAAACTGGCTAAAGGTGCTACCGACCCGGTTGTAGTACAGATCAAAAACCGGTTACGTGCCACTGGTGAAATGCCTATAATAGATACGTCTGCAGTATTTGACGATACGCTTGTAAATGCTGTAAAAGCTGCGCAAATATCGTTGGGCTTTACACCTACCGGCTACATCACAGATACACTGGTAAACATTCTGAACATTCCTGTAACTCAACGGATCTCTCAGATCATCATCAATATGAACCGGATGAAGTGGATGCCGGATGAACCTAAAGGCAAACTGATCGTAACCAATATTCCAGAATACAAACTATATGTATATGATGGAGGCAAGGCTCAGTTTGATATGAAAGTAGTGGTGGGTAAGGATGGGCACAATACCGTGATCTTTACAGGTAACCTGGACGAAATTATCTTCAGTCCATACTGGAACATTCCGCCTAGTATTGTACGCAAAGAAATATTACCTTCTATAGAAAGAAATAAAAACTACCTGGCGCAAAACGATATGGAGGTGGTGCGTGAAGAAAACGGGTTACCGGTAATAAGACAGAAACCGGGTAACAAGAACGCTTTGGGTAAAGTCAAATTTCTTTTCCCTAATGACTTCAATATTTATTTTCACGATACACCTGCAAAAGATCTGTTTAACCGTGATCAGCGGGCTTACAGTCATGGTTGCATCCGCCTCAGCGACCCGGTAAAGCTGGCTACTTACTTACTGAAAGATGATGCCGCATGGACACCGGATAAAATAAATGAAGCAATGAATGCAGCGAAGGAAAAATCTGTGATGCTTAAAAATGCGGTTACGGTGTTGGTTACGTATTATACGGCATGGGTAGATGGAAATAGCTCACTCAACTTCAGAGAGGATATCTATGGGCATGATACGGTACAGGCGAAAAAAATGTTTACAGATCAATAACGGCTAAGTCAATATAAAAAATCAATGGTCAATACGTCATTTTCACTACGACCTATTGACTTAATGACTAAGGAATTTATCCTAATGTATCACGCTCAGTTGCAAACGAATCTTTCTTGTTCAACAATACTGAATGTGAAGCATAGTAGCTGTCCGGGCTGTAAATGTAAAGACAGCTTCCGTTTTTAATTTTCGTAATAATGGCTTTATGCAATGCCGGAGGTATAGCAGGACATCCCTCGCTGCGGCCTATATAACCTTGCGAACGGATCAGCGACTCGTTCACATAGCCTGCACTATGCATTACAATACCACGTTCAAACGCATGATCGTTAATACCTTTTTCTTCCCCTTCCAGGCGAAGAGAATAACCATGCTTTCCTTTGTAAGTGTCTTTGGTTAAATAAAACCCTAAGCTGCTTTTCAAGCTTTCTGCATCATTGGAAAAATCACTGGCCATCAAAGTGCCGGAGTTTCGTCCGTGCGATACGTACGTATTAAACAATACTTTTTTATTAAGCATGTCTATTACAAAAAGCCGTTTCTGGCTGGATGGCAAACTAAAGTCAATTATGGACAACATCTGGTCATTGCTCACTTTGCCTTGCGATACTAAAATCGTATACCCTTCTACAGCATTATTGAATGCCTCGCGCGAAAGACCTTGTTTGTCTAATTGCAAACTGTCATACATTCCCGGCATATTCGTGGTTACATTGACTGAAGGGGCACTGACTACACCTGCTGAATTTGCTTTACTATAAGAATCCGTGATAAATGAAAAGGCTGCAACAACTGCTACCACTACAACAACCCATCCTGCGACTTTCTTCATTGATTTGGGATTTGAGTTTATACAATTCATTCTACAAATTTACCATACAACAATTGCGTGGAGCTTTATTTTAGCTTAAATGATAAGATGTTAACATAAGTATTACAACTCGTTAGATACACTTTCACATCTTTGTCATATTCGGTTAGCAGCCAGTCAATACCAGAAAACGTGACAATTTTATGTCGTCTTTTAAAAGCAAAAGGCTTAGTGTTTACACCTTAAAAAAGGCTTTATCGATGAGTGAATATAAACGTCCTGCAAAACAGGCTTTTTTATAGGTGAAATAATATTCGCCTGTAAATCACAGCTTTAACAAACAATTTTTAGAGATTATTTGGAATTTAGCACTTTTTAATTGCTGTTTATTGCTACAAATGAATATCTTTACATCATCAAATTATTAAAGAGTTCACCTCAACGATATTTAAGAAGGTGTTTTTCATAGGTTAGCAACGGCCCGTTCTATTTAGGACTCAGGGCCTTTTTTATTTCCGGCACTTTCTGACTCATTTTTGCCAAATAAACATAGCTTTTCCACTTTATAAAATCACTTCGCCATTTTCCGGGATTTATCGCTGAGATAGGAAGAGCGGGGGGATATTTTTCTCGCGGAAAACACGGAATACGCGGAATTATTTGGCGCGGGTTTTATTCACGATTATTGATGCCTGGTAAGCCTTGGTGTCCTGATGGTCCATCTTTGTATTCTCTGCGGTATCCTTTGCGTTCTTTGCGATACTTGTGCGGCTTGGCGTGGTAAGTATTAAACACATAGGGGAAATGCTACGCATTTCTTGGGGGAGCTTCCGCAAAGATTATGTAAATGGCATACTCACTACTGACGACTTACCATTCACACTATATACTTCATAAACCTTATTCTTTCCTTTCCGTAGTCATTCTATAACCGGTATCCGGCACTTCTACCCCATACTTCTTATTCTGCATGATGCCAATAGATGGTTTAATAGTGGTGGGTACACGCAGACTATCTTTCGTCAACTTTGCAGCACTGTCACGCTTATCCAGCAACGGGGTATAGTGTGCAGTGTCTACAGTACGTTTTTCAAAGACTTCTTTTTCTGATTGCTTCGATTGTTCTGCATGCGGGGTATCATGCAAGGCTGAATCTTTTTGAGGGGAAATTTCTGGTGATGGCGCCGGCAATATTTGTTGTGGCACCGGCGGTGTAGTTGGAGGTGCCTGTGTTTTATTATGCCTGTACAAAATGAATAGCGTGATGATGATGGCGATTATGCCTGCTCCTATAATTAAACTCACAGGATTATTTAAAAAGGAATTACCCCTGGAAGGCGCCTGTTGCGGGTTTTGGTTTACAGGCATCTCCACATCAAGCACCGCTTCTATGCGGTTCCAGATAGCATCCGCCATAGCAGGCACTTCTATGCCTTCTATGTTTTCTGCTATCCATTGCTCGTATGCAGGTAATTGATTCATGTCTTTTTTAAAGCTTCAAAGGCTTACAGGCTTCATCGTTTCATTTGAAACACTGGAACGCTTGAAACTAGCTTTTTGTTATTTGTTGTTTGAGCAATTTCCTGGCTTCGCTCAGATGCCATTTACTTGTTCCTTCACTAATATTTAATTGTTGTGCTATCTCTTTATGGTTGTAGCCTTCCACAACATATAACACAAAGACTGCGTGCGTTGCAGGTGGTAGTTTTTGTATCATACGCATGATCTCTCCTATTGATATGCGGTCGAGTGCGGTATTATTAACGCCCACTTCTTCTACAACATCAATCTCTTCGCTCGTTGTGAATTTTGATTCTGCTTTAATATGATCCAGCGCTTCATGTATAACGATTGTTTTAAACCATGCATGGAAGGAACCACGCGCCGTATCAAAAGTGTGAAGCGCCTTGAACAGTTTGATAAATGAAAGGCTGACCACATCAGCCATATCATCATTAGATTTTACATAGCGCAGGGCAATAGTGGCCGCAAAAGAATAGAAATGCCTGTAAAGCGCTTCCTGCGCTTTACGTTCATTCCGCTTGCAGCCTTCAATCAAAGGTGTTATATCTATCTCCTGCGTTGCCAATTCAAAATCATCTATTGAAAGGGAGCTTCTTTTTGAAAACGGGCTACCCTTTCAATATGCATTATGTGTGACTCAATTCCAGTTTACGCAATAATATAGCTGATGAAATAGATGCGACAACCAACTTCATATTGTTATCAAGGTCGTTGTAGATCCATACATTTTTATTGAACACATCTATTACACCTATAACACCGTCACCAATCTTTAATTCATACGCCATTAAAATTTTTACCAGCGTCTTAGACTCTTTACCATCCTTACCTACTACCCTGTCTGTAATGATCGGGCGTATATCTATCAGTTGTTTGCCGTTTGTGGCATAGCCTTCATGCTCAACGTTAGGCTGATCAAACCATCCTCTTGCCGTATCTTTTGAGCGATCGTAACTATTGTAAAAGACCAACTGCCACTGCTCGTCCTTAACAGTTTGCGGAAGTATTGCGGCGGAAAAGGAATATTGAAAATTCTTTGTCTTGCTAAATTCCCCCAGGGGCGTTTTTGTTGTTACCTCTTCTTTGCTGGCTTTTTCAAGACAATAAATATCAGCCATAAGATTGCCATCCTGTATGCTGTACTGAAACTTATTTTTACTATTCGTGGTAATATTATCATGAGACATATTGAAGACCTTCAACAGTCGCTCTTCATTGGTTATACCAGAATTACGATCGTTACCTCCTGAACTTACAATCCATCCGGTTTTCACCTTTGACGTCTGGTAATTACCAAAGTTAATCTGCGGTTTAAATTGCCATCCGTTCAGGCCGGACACTTTCATTTGCGTGGCTTTTGACGCAAACTGATCGGGTACGGCAACGTTAATACTTGTTGTCTTGCAGGAAACTATGCCTATTGCTGCTACTATAATAACCGGTATATATTTCATTGTTGAATGTAACTATTAGTAAAACAAATCATTTCTAAGACATAACACTGTTGATACGCTTGCCATTACTTTCTTCAGCGTAGCGTCCAGGTCATCTTTGCACCAAAACTTTCTGCCGGACTGCTTAAAGCTGACAGCTCCTATCACCTCATCCTTATACGTAAATTCGTACACTATATTGAGCGAGGTAAACAAGCTGGATACTTTGTCCCTGCCCACTGGTTCATCGCGCAACATACGTGTAGCCTTGGCAAAACGGATCTCCTTCTCACCACAGCGGATAATACCGCTCTGTTCATCGTTCTCGCTACCATTCAGGTTAGCCGCTGCCATATACCAGATATTACTGGTATCGGCATCTACCATTATGCGAGCCTGCAGGAAGTCTACATTTTTTATTTTGAAAAAAGAAGAGTCTTTCGGCCTGAAGAGGCTAAAAGTCTCATTCTTCCTGAAGATGGCACGGCATTCCGTTTTGGCTACAACGCCAGAGTCTGCAACCAGTGAAAAAGAAAATATATCAACGGAACGATGCTTGTCTTTCTTGTACAACGGAATGCCATCTATCTTCAGTATTTCGTTTTCTATATTGATTGAACCAAAAGAAAACCAGGAACGGATATCCCTGCGAAAGGTTTTTGTTCTATACCCTGCAAAGTCTGCGCCCCTGTTGAAAGGCAGCAATCTTTCCGAAACCTTGTATGGCTGTAGCTGCATATCTACCCCTACACGGTCGCGTTGCTGTTGCGCATGTGCGAGAGATACAAAAAGAAGCAGCAGGAAACTTATATAAACTTTTTTCATTTAAATATAACCTTGATACGGATGCCCGTAGCGATGTAAAATAAAAATTTTTCCAGTGTTTGCGGATGCAGGTTATACACAAACGGCAACTATTGCTTTACCAGTGTCTGCTCTACCACACCCTGAATACCAAACATGTTCATTGGTGTAGATAAAACAAGTGTCTTATTATCAAACGAAAGGATGTCGCTTATTACTCCGTCTATCGTCATTTTTTTGCCACCTACGCTCCATTTAGTTGGTGCTTCCGGCTCATCTCCACAGGATACACCTGCATCTATATACCTGAATATGGCGTTTGCTTCAAAAGACAACAGGTCGTCCTGGGCACAGGCGGGCTGATCTGCAATCATGTCCTGGTCAGGCTTACCGGTTACTTTAAAGAACATTTTTGCAATCTTATATTTACCTATATAATTTTTTTCTGTTGGCTGCGGCACAGTATCATCTGAAGGTTTCTGACAGGCTATAGCGGTTACAAAAAGGGACATTACCAATAAAACTGCTTTCATAATTAATCTTTTTTGCTTTTGAATAAATGTTTTATACCAGTAGTACCGCTGCAGTTGAAAAAGGGTTGGGTAAATTTTGAAATATTTTTCAGAAAAAGACCTGCAACAAGACAAACAATTAATAATCAACAAATTAATGCAACAATAGACATTCCATATCTTATAGATATGGAATGTCTTACTAGCGCAGGCCTCCCGGCCTGTACTCTCATATTACTAATGATTACGCAGCATCGTCATGTTGAAAGGATAGCTTTTCAGGGGCTTAAATCAAGTAACAGCTAGGCACAGGCCGGGAGGCCTGCGCCAGTAGAATACCTAAGCTTACACATAATCCTGACAGGTCTTAAAGACCTGTCAGGATTGTAAAATCTCCATTTTGCCAGCAGATACACCAGAGTGGGCCACTTTTTAAGTGTATCAGTAACCCAACAAATATGTCTTTTGAAAGTGGCCCACTCTTATACAGACACTAACCCTGTCAGGGTTGATTATAACGTAACTGGTTTAACTGGCGCAGGCCTCCCGGCTTGTACTCTCATATTACTAATGATTACGCAGCAGCAGCACGTTAAAAGGATAACACTTTGGAACTTAAATCAAGTAACAGCCAGGCACAGGCCGGGAGGCCTGCGCCTGTAGAATATCTAAACTTATACATAATCCTGACAGGTCTTAAAGACCTGTCAGGATTGTAAAATCTCCATTTTGCCAGCAGATAGATCAGAGTGGACCACTTTTTAAGTGCATCAATAACCCAACAAGTATGTCTTTTGAAAGTGGCCCACTCTTGACACTAATTTTGTCAGGATTGATTAAAACGCAACTGGCCCGTGAAAACACAGGCCAGTTGTATTCAAATCATATAACAATTGAACAATTAATCTATTTCTTCAGGTTATTATATCGTTGCAATGCTTCCAGGAAATAATAATCTGCATATACCAATGGTGTATCTACTTCAAAACCGTGCGGAATACTTCCCACACTGTGCATGAGTATGAAGTTGGCATTTTCATTCAATTTTGCACGATATGCATCGCCTGCAAGAGAATGCAATATCAATTCTGCGGCATCGTAATATTTTTTGCCGTCTTTACCCAGGTAGGTGCTTAATTCAAACAAAGCAGAACTGGTAATAGCAGCCGCAGAAGCGTCACGCAAATGTGCCAATGGATTTGTTTTCGCTTTTGAATTTACGCTTGGCTCATAACCCACTTGCCCGGCATTGAAATCCCAGTACGGCACTTTATCCGCCGGCAGATTAGCATTGTCTAAAAAAGTATCTGCCATTTTACGTGCTGTTTCCAGGAAGCGTTTGTCCTTCGTTTCCCTGTACACTACAGTAAAGCCATAGATACCCCATGATTGTCCACGTGCCCACATAGAGTTATCGGAATAGCCCTGCGCTGTTTCCTGCGCCAGAACTTTACCATTGGTTGTGTCATAACATACTACGTGATAAGAGCTGTAATCTTTACGCAGGTGATTCTTCATGGTAGTCTCCGCATGCCTGATCGCAATATCTTTATATGTTTTGTCCCCGGTTACTTTAGAAGCAAAGAATAGCAATTCCAGGTTCATCATATTGTCGATGATCACCGGGAAGTAATATTTCGCATTGCCATGCATAGACCTGAAGTCGTTCCAGGACTTAATGCAACCTACTGTAGTATTAAAACGGGTACACAAAGATTTTGCGGTCTGTACCAGCACGTCTTTGTATGCAGCTTTTTTGGTAAGGCGATATGCATTGCCATAGCTGCAATACATCATAAAACCAACATCGTGATGCCCGTGGAAATATTTTACAGGTTCAAGAGATTCAGTCCATTTTAAAGCTTCTTTTTTTATGGCTTCGCTTTTTGTGTACTCATAAGTGTACCAAAGATTGCCCGCAAAAAAACCACTTGTCCAGTCATATTTGTTTGTGCCCTTCATGTTGCCGGCTTTATCCATTGTGCGTGGGTATAGCGTATCGTTCTTGTCCGCAATAGTTGTAAGACCGGTTAATTGCTTTTCTGCAAATGAAAAATTGTCTTTGAGAAAAGCGCTCTTTGTTGGTTGTTGCGCATAGCTAATCGTTATACTGCTTGTGATAAAAGCAGTGGTAAGCAAAAATGACTTCATGTCAGGAATCGGTTTATGGTTTAGCGTTTAAATGAATGAGTTTGCAATGTTAACGTATTCGAACCGGATAAGCTTTTATTGTTCAGTTTTAAGATAATGCGATAGATCTCTTTAGGCCACGAGTTTAGTAACCTGTTATCTGTAATAGTAATGGCCTCTATAACAGGAGTAACCGCCGCCGCATCATATATCATATCTACCATACCATCCGGCAATGTAAACTGCAACACGCCATCCTTTACCTTCTCTACTTTATCACACGTCATATAATGTAACTCGCTTGTTCCTTCGTTCTTCAGCAATTCATATGTATCCTTTATCACCAGGCCTTTACCTCTTTGCAACTCGTAACCACGCACCCATTTCTTTACGCCTGCGTCAGCCGGATAAGTTGCGGCGATATCAGCAGAAAAGCTAACAGCCGTTTTCGTTGATTTAAAATTTACACTGCTTGCTTTATATGTAGCGCCCTCATGTTGCTCTACATTATTTATAAGCGGCACGTTGTGATAAGCGGAACGCATAGCCCATCGTGTATATCTTTCTTTGCTAAATGTTTGCCTGGTATAAGTCTCGCTTCCAATGTCTATCAGCAATGGATTGCCATTATAAAACACAATACAGGTTCCTACGTCATTGTGATTATGGCTCTCTGCATTGTGTCCTGCTTTAGCAGCCAGGTAAAACCCATTGACTGTACCTGGGAACTCTCTCGCTGCCATGATCTGTGTTCCTTCCATAAAGAAGTCTCCAATAAAAGGCGCACGAGACGGGTACTCCAGTATTTCCTTTGCATCAAAAATATCGGCTACAGCAATGTCGATCGATGCATTCGGTAAACGGTCTTTCCACCCCTGCTGCTGTGCCAACATACTACCAAAGCCCATCATCATTGTATCTTTTACAGCTTTGCCATAGTTATAGATCAATCCTCCCTCTGGGCGCAACCTTGCGGATGCATCTGCAAAGTTGATGTAGTAGTCTTTGTTGATATACGCTTTATAAATATAAGCGCCAATGTTTTTAACGATCGGTTCATTGAACTGATCTACTTTCCCTTTTGTAGCGCGCTGAAGTATATCCAGATACAGGTACATCATAGCGCCTGCCTCACTCCAGTAAGCCGGCCCTTCCTCGCATGCACCATCATCTTTGTAGTAATTAATGAACTTATCTACAGAACGCATGGTTTTATATACCCCATCCAGCTTTTTTTGTGGATCTGTTTCGATCAGTAAAATACAGTTAAGTACGTTGTAGTTTACCCACACATTCCAGTTATTTACAAAACTATCGTTTTTAAACGCCATCCACCAGAAATCATCCCTTGTGTAGTAGGGTTGTAGTACCTGCCTGTTTATTTCATAGCTGATACGCTTAGCAATCAGCGGATTTATTTTATCAAATTCTCTTTTGAAGTAATAATGTGTCCATGCCATCAGCAATGACGTATTGCCTACGCCAAGGTCTATGATGGGGTCGCTCACGTCCGGCAAGCCTGCCCCAGCCTTTTGGGCTGGCAAATGTGCAGACAATGCCCAGGTGGTCATCTCACAAAGTGTCCATACGCCATTTACCATCTGGTCCATAAACCGGCCTTTACCTTCTGCCAGTTCAGCCAGCACAAGGGATTGCAATGCACCTACGTTCTGGCCATATACATCCTGCATTACGGCCCTATTGCCGGAGCGAGTATATTCTATATAGGCCATTGCAGGCACTACCTGCCATTTATATTTTAATGCCTCCTCGCCTTTGGCTATCAGTTGTGCTTTGTAGGCTGGTGCAATATTGTCCCATTTTGCACGATCGTAATAAGAAGGATATGGCGCCCAGCTACTATCATAGACCAAAGCCGTCCTCAGGTCATTTACATTAAACTTTCCAGCAAGTAAATTCCGTTTTGCCTGGGCAGTTATACTTGTAGCAACGCATAAACAAAGGATGCAATTCAAAAGATTCTTCATCTAGTATCTTAATTTATTAAACATAAAAAATTCCCACAAAAGCAAAAGCCGTGAGCCGTGAATCGGCAATCGTGAATGGGCTTACTCACTGCTGACAACTCACCACTCACGCTTTAAACGCTGCATTTTATGGCGAGGGTTACCTGCATTCACGATTACCGGCTCACGATTCACGCATTCTCACATCTCAAACTTCAACTCCCCGAAATACTTCGGCTGATGAAAGTCCGGTTGTGCAGTTTCTATTTTTGTCCAGGAAACATAGTGTGGCTCCGGTAGCTCATCGCCACATTTATAAAAATTAGCTGTAGCAGTCAGCCCATTTAAAGACGATAAGGAATGAATACTAAACACATCTACCGGTATCACTACCAATAGTTCCCATTCTGCATTTGCCTGCGCAGATGTCCGGTGAATAGTTGCCTGGTATTTTATTCGCTGCAATTGTGCAACCGGTAACGCTTCCCGGTCTTGTTTTGCAGGGCCGTAACCGCAAAGACAGTTACCAATGCAGTTAAACTCAAAATTGTAATAACCGCCCTCATCAAATGCAATAAAGAATTCTACGCAACTGTCTTTATATACAGCTTCATTGATCTTGTTATGCTTTGCCTGTATATCTTTTTCTTTTACATAATACTTTAGTACGACACAGTCATCTGTATGTGCTATCGCAAAAGAAACACCGGGCTTGTATGCATAATCAGCCCATGATGTAATATCAATCACTTGATGTTGCAATTTGTCCATCATTGCTGACAGCGCTTTCAAATCGCCCTCTTTTTCTACATGGGCAAGCAAAGGAACACGCATGCTTTTCATATTGTTTTATTTACACAATTTCAATGTATCGTTTTCTGAGTAGCTAAATGTATTTTCCAATATCCAACGGGCTTTATACATTTTTAAACCTGCCTGTTTAAATAAACTATTCCCGTCTACATCTCTTATTTCATCTGTCCACCATTGCTCCTGCGGTATCATTACAATTGCCGGGTAACCTGTGGGGCCGGATGTAATGCTCTTCACACTTTTTTGCGGCGTATTGGCAACAATCATTTTTTTAGTTGCGGCACTTATTTTGAACACACCAGACTTATTGGTCAGCCACAAACTATCTTGCCCAAATACCGGAAACAAGTCATGCCCTTCGCTTCCTTTTACTGCTACAGAATCTATCAATGTAAGATCGGGCTGCGCACAGTTAAAGTTATAGCGAAAGGTTTTCAACTGATGCATGTCTGCACTCCATAAAAAATTTCGCTTTTTATCCCACACTACGTTATGCCCAAATGCAATGTAAATTCTTTTTGAATATACTTTACCTGGCGCTGTCGTAGTATCTACTTTAAAAACGGTAAGATAATTATCCGTACTGGATGCGCTTACAATATTTCCATCCGGCAGTACCTCTGCGGAGTGTGTGTTGCCGCCTGCATACGCATGGAAGACGGTCTTCTTGTCTGCTATGCGCACCAGGGCCACACCGCCGCCAGACGCTACTACCAGCAGATATTTGTTATTATACACAGCCTTGGCATCGCTGGGGTTCGTAAACCACTTTGCTTCCGCAACAGGCAATACCTGTGCGGGTATCCATTCCCAAACGATTGCTTTCTTATCTGCATCTATGATCACTATCCTGTGTTGCGCCTGTTCTGCAGCAACAATAAACCGGCCTTTCCCTGGTGAAAAAAGCGCATCCGTTTGCGCCTTCACTACAGTGAAGAAAACGGATGCAACTAATAAAAAACAAAACTTTATCATGAGCCATTAAGGATTAACTGTTACCGGAATTTCTTTCACATCTGTTTTAGAATCGTACACAGTTGTATTTGCCGCAACAAATGTAGCTGTATATGATCCTGCTGTTTTGTACACATAAAAATAAGCGCTGATACCATTGTCTGTTATTTTCTTAATAGACGTACCGGGGTCCGGCACTACCCTGTTTAGCATCAACCCTTTTGACACAGCCCAGTTTTCTGTAGCAGGACTATTGGCTACACCACCCGCTATTTGCATTTGCGTAGTACTGATATTCCATTTCACAGCAGTGCCCTTCATATTTACAGCCGTAAACACTGCATCTGCCAATGCACTAATCACCGGCTGACTACTGCCATCTTCTTTCAAAATATTCGCTATAGTAAAAGTCGGAATAGTCCAGGTACGCTGCACTGAAGTATTCTGCTGACCGGTGTATTTAAAAGCGATGTAAACAGGCTTTCCGTTTACAAAATCAGAAAGGTCTACAATGCCAGATGCGGTATTGTTGGTGCCTGTAGATAACTTGGCGCGGGAGGTAATATCTGTCCAGGTAGCTTTATAGATACTGGCAGAATCATACGTAGCAGAAAAATCTGTAGACACCAGCAGTTGCAAAGTGTTGGCCTGTGTGCCATTCTGCATATAGGAGGTAAACTGCAACTGTGGGATGCCTTCTGCTGATGTACGTGTTCTGTATTTATACTGTTTACCAGGTTCGCCGGAGTAAAAGGTCATATTGTATGGAGCGCCTGTTATATCAAAGAAAGCGGTGTCGCCCGCGTGCAGTGCAGCGCTCCTCAGCTTTACAGTAAAGTCTGGCGACGACACATCTTTGCTGCTACATGCCGCCAGCAGGACGAGGCTTAGTAATGTATATCCTATTTTTCGCATACTAGTTTTGTTTGGAATGATGAATAGATCAATAACCCGGGTTTTGTGTACATGCTTTGTTTAACGACAACTCTTTGGCAGGGATCGGGTATAGCAGGTTTCGTGCGCTTACACGCGCTGCTGCTGTAGCTGCATACTGGTAAGTAGTTGGCGCTTTTGCCTGTATCTCACTTACCTGGTCTTGCATAGCGGTAAGGAATAATCCCCAGCGGATCAGGTCAGGCTTACGCAAGCCTTCAAAGCATAATTCTCTCGCCCGCTCATCCTGTATGCGCTGGCGGAATGTTGCCTGTGACAAGCCAGAGAAATCGACCGTTGCGTTAGCGGTGCCGGTTGGCAAACCATATCCTCTTCTGCGCACCTGGTTAATGGCATCGTAAGCAGCAACTGACGGGCCGCTGTTTACTTCATTGTCTGCCTCCGCGAACATGAGCAACACATCTGCATAGCGAAGGATCGGGAAGTTAGTCGGCGTATAATTTTTATTCATCGGTTTCACTACTTCATACTCTCTTCTCCATTTAGCGCAGTTACGTGTATAGATGCTGGTAGCGGCTATATTTGTTTTGACGCCGGTAGCACTCAGCGTATAGGTAGATATGGCCCAGTCCCTTCTAAGATCATTTGTTGCATACAGGTTGTACAATTTATAAGAGGTACTGATGAAACCATACGCATAGCCAACGTTTGCCGGATCTGTGGCGCTGCATTTCACCCCATTCTCATTACCTATGCGCCCACCAATCCTGTTAGCATCGTTATTGGAACCCCAATTACCTGTTTCCCATATACACTCTTTATTATCATCTATATCAGCACACTCATTAATGAAGATCTGTTTATAATCCGCATTCAATGCATTGTCACCAGACTGCATCACTTTCTGCGCCCAGTCTCTTGCATCTTTATACTTAGACACATCTTTCAAAGGTTCGCCCGCCATAGTAAGGCAAACTCTTGCCAGCAGGCCACGCACGGTAGATTTTGAAATACGTTCTGTATTACCTGTTTGCCCGCAAGTCAGTACCAGGCCTTCTGCCTCCTGCATGTCTTTCAGAATTTGTGCATAGACATCTTTAGTGGATGTACGTGCGATGTCTACATCGTTTACAGAGGTAGATGGCGTTAACTTCAATGGCACGTCTCCCCAATACTGAACCAGTGTAAAGTAATAGAATGCACGCAGGAACAAAGTTTCGCCACGTACGGTAGCCTTTTTTGTTTTATCCATAGTGGCCTTATCCAAACTGGCGAGCAAAGTATTTGCGCGTTCTATGCCTTGATACAGGTATGTCCACATTTCTGTAACAGTTGCATCTGTGGCGTCGTAGTTGTACCAAAACGGGCCTGTAGGAAAACTGGTATAGGAAAAGAATGATTCGTCTGTACTTGCGTTGTGCCGGATAGGAATACGGCCGCCCCACATAAATTCGAGGCACAAAATATTATATGTACCGGCAAGCGCTGCGTTTACTTCAGCCTCATTACTATAATAGTTTACAGGAGACAAAGTGCTTGTCGGGCTTTTATCTAAAAATTTGCTGCAACCTATGCCCGTTGCAACCAGTATGACAGAACAAACGATGATGAATATTTTTTTCATGCGATCAATTTGAATCAGTTGGATAATGTTGTTAGAATGAAATGTTTGCGCCCAATGTGATCGTGCGTGCACGCGGGTATGGCGAATAGTCCAACCCGGGTGTAAGCGCAGAATAGTTCACAGACACTTCAGGGTCATAACCGGAATACTTAGTCCATGTGACCAGGTTCTGAGCTGATGTATAGAAACTACAGCTCTTCAACCCCGCTTTTTTGATCAGTTTTTCCGGCAATGCATAACTCAGTTGCACCGTTTTCAAACGCAGGTAAGAACCATCTTCCAGCACTCTGTCGGAATACATATTGGCATATTGTCCACCAGCCCTTGGCATAGTTGTCTTGGTATGCGTAGGCGTCCACCGGTCTTCAAAGCTTGCATATTGGTTCAGCAACGACTTCGAACCATCTTCAAACTTGTAACGGTTTGCATTCATAATCTGGTTGCCATAAGACCACTGGAAAAAGATATTCAGCGAAAAGTTTTTATACTTAAAATTGTTAGAGAACCCACCAATATGTACTGGTAATCCACGACCGATAATAGTGCGGTCATTCCCATCTACTATACCATCTCCGTTAATGTCTTTGTATTTAATATCTCCGGGTTGTATGGCAGCACGGGTATTCCCATTTGTAGGTATGTTGTCTTTCAACAGGTATTTACCATTTGGCAGTTTATCAAAGTCTTCATATTGGTACACACCTTGCCAGATATACCCGTAGAACTGGCCAAGGGGCTGCCCTACTTTTGCTAAGTAAAACACATCTGAATAGCCTGGTGTGCCATCCCACGGCAGGCTGGATGTAAATGCATCCTGGTTTTGTGTAAGTGCGAGTACTTTATTCCTGTTGAACGAGATATTGAAGCTTGATGTCCACATAAAATTCTTGTTGCTGATATTGGTTGTATTCAACGTGAACTCAATGCCCTCATTACTTGTCTTTCCAATGTTTTTATATGCTTTGCCATAACCACTTGTTGGCGGCAAATCTGCATTTAGCAATAAGTTGCTGGTGATCTTTTTATAATAATCTATTGTAATGGAGATCCTGTCTTTCAGAAAACCCATATCTATGCCCACATTGCTTTGCGCCGTACTTTCCCATTTCAGGTCTTCACTGGCGAGTGATGCAGGTATTGCACCATTTTGCAGTGCATTGCCATAAGAGTAATAAGAACCAACGGGGAAGCTCATGGTCGCATAGGTTGCATATTCACTCACCCTATTATTACCTGTTACACCATAACCGGCACGGATCTTTGCATCGGAAATAAATGAAACATGCTTCAGGAACGCTTCCTGTTTAATACGCCATGCAGCCGAGGCTGAAGGAAAATAGCCCCATTGATTTTCTTTCTTGAATTTGGAAGAGCCATCTGCACGGAAAGATGCAGTCAACAGGTATTTTTCTTTATAGCTATAGTTCACACGTGACAACCATGAAACTGCGGTCCACTCACTTGTGCCAGATGTGATAGGCTGTGGTACACCAAACTGCAAACCATTTAGCCCAAGCGATTCGTATTGCAACTGGTTAGCAGACTGGCCGGAATATTGATAATTGTTGCCTTGCATAGTAAGACCACCCAATACACTGAAGTTGTGGTCGCGATTGAAACGTTTGGTATAGGTTAAGGTATTTTCATTTAACCAGTTATTCGTTTCATAGTAATTGATAGAACCATTCACGCCGTAAATGGTATTTGGGTTACCACTTCTCGTTTTGGAATTATTGAACGCTTCGTTACGCTGGTTTAGTTTATTCAAACCACCGGTAATGCGTAGTTTCAGGTCTTTGGTAATGCTGTAATCAATATACGCGTTTGCAATAAGGCTATTGACAAAACGTTTCCTGTATTCGTTCTCAGCCAGCAATACGGGATTCATCCTGTAGTCTGTGCCGGGGTTTACCATATCGTCTATCAGGTCGTCTGTATAATCTGGTTGTACATCTATAGCAGGGTTGATTGGTGCAGCAGGTCTGAATCCCCATGTACTATACATCATGTTATTCATTGACTGACCCGACTGGTTTGACGGCTGCGTGCCATAGGTTTGTGTAGCTGTATAGAGCATGTTCACACCAACTTTCAGTTTGTTATTTACCACCTGGTCCAGGCTTGCTTTACCCTGGTAACGCTTAAAACCGGAATTGATAATAACACCCTGCTGATCGAATAGCTGCCCGCTTATTGCATAGCGGGTTTGCTGTGTGCCGCCAGTCAGTGAAAGGTTGTGACTTTGCATGGGCGCTGTGCGGTACAACCTGTCCTGCCAGTCTATCGTTTCTACGTTTTTGTAATCATCTACAGTAACGCCATTAGCCAGGTATGTTTGTGAAAGGTCAACCCCCATTTCCTTTTGCAGTTTTACAAACTGGTAAGCGTTCATTACAGGAATGGTCTTCGTTATTTTTTGCTGTGCATAATAGCCATTGTAGCTGATCACAGGTTTGCCCACCTTTCCCCGCTTGGTGGTAATGATCACTACACCATTTGCACCTCTTGCGCCATAGATCGCTGTTGCAGATGCATCTTTCAGAATATCGATAGACTCAATATCCTGCGGATTGAGAATGTTGTTATCCGGGTTCTCAATAGGAAAACCATCTATTACGTACAACGGAGAATTGCTTTGTGTAATAGAGTTGTTGCCACGGATTACAATGTTGATAGCTGACCCGGGCTGGCCTTCGGTTGAACTAACCATTACACCTGCTACGCGCCCGGCAAGCGCTTCATCAAAAGATTTTACCGGCGCTTTGTTCAGGTCTTCCATGTTTACCTGGCCTACTGCGCCCGTCAGGTCTTTTCGCCGGACTGTGCCGTACCCAACCACCACTACATCGTTAAGACTGTTGTGCTCTGGCTGCAGCACGATCGCAAGTTCTTTGTTGTTCGCAACTGTGAGTTCTTGCTTCTGATAACCGACAAAGGTTATGACCAGTACATCACCTTTGTTTGCAGACATGGTGAAGCGGCCCGAAGCGTCAGTAGCTAATGTTTTGCCGGTTTGTTTAACCGCAACTGTAACGCCGGCAAGTGTAGCCGCGTTTTCGTCCAATACTTGTCCCTTCAACAGGAAGGGTTGTGCAAATAAGCCGCCAGTCAGTAGCAGGCAGATGCACATACAGAGAAAGAATTTTGCAGAGTACTTCATAAGCAGTCGTTTACCATGATACATTGCTTTCCGATACATCGGTAGAAGCAGTGTTAAATAGAGTTTTGTGCCCGTTTAAATGTGAACCATTACAGAAAGGTTGGCATCCTTTCCTACATAAAAACATGAAAACAATTCTACGATCAGGTCTTTTTCAAAAGGATTTTTGCAGCGTTTGGTTTTCTCGTGACCGTGTGTGCTCCGGTTAGTCTAAGTTGCTATATTTTTTTGATTTTCAAACGGCTTCACATTCAGAACCATTTCATTTAATGTTCCGCAACCGTTTGCGAAGCAAATATCAATCGATTGTGTAAAATATTTATGATCAGGTTTGGCCTGTTGCAAAACACCCCTTTTGCCAATACGAGTACCTACTTCAGTATTCTATTGCTTATATTGCAGGCAATAGCCTCCGACGATGCAAAAGAAATTGCCTACGATTAAAGAGATCGCCAAGCGCCTGAACGTATCCGTGTCTACTGTTTCACGTGCATTACATGACCACCACACGATTGGCCTGCGTACAAAGATGCAGGTGAAGGCTTTGGCTAAAGAGCTGAACTATGAGCCGAACCAAACGGCTATTATGTTCAAGCAACGCAAAACCTTTATCATTGGTGTGATTACACCACGCCTTACTGAAGAGTTTTTTTCAACTGCTATCAGTGGCATTGAAGATGTTGCCAGCAAGAATAAATACAATGTACTTATTGCACAATCGTATGATGATAGTGAACGTGAACAACAGATTGTAGAAACAATGAAGAATAGCCGTGTAGATGGCTTACTGGTATCGGTAGCTAAGAACACAAAATCTACTGAACACTTTGATGCACTAAAGAAATATAATATACCGGTTGTATTCTTTGATTGTGTACCGGAGCAACCTGACCTGAACAGTGTATCGTGCGACTTGCATACCGGCACTATTGAGGCGGTGAACTTCCTTGCGGCCAAAGGACACAAACGTATTGCCTTGCTGAATGGCCCGGCAAACCTGCCTGCCAGTAACCAGCGCGAGAAATCGTTTATCGAAGGGCTGGAAAAGAATAAACTAAAAGCGGATCCTGCATTGATCGTAGAAACTGATCTATCAAAAGAAAGTACCTACGCTGCAGTGCAAAGCCTGCTTGACTTAAAGAGTAAGCCTACAGCAGTGGTAGTCTTTAATGACTATGTAGCATTGGAGACAATGCAATATGCAAAGAGTAAAAAGATCAGGATCAATAAAGATATTTCGTTTGTAAGCTATGCACATTTACCGGTTTGTAACTACCTCGACAATCCGCCGCTTGCATCTGTAGAACAGTTTCCGTATGAGCAAGGTTCCAAAGCAATGGACTTGCTGTTCAACATTCTTTCTGACACAAATGAGTCCCGCAAACCAGAACAGATCATACTGGATAGTAAACTGATGACCTGGGGGGATTAATAATTCAGTACTGAATTGTTGCATTGTTTTATCGTTACATGGCTATTCATATTGCACTAAACATTTAGCAAAACCATCTGACAATAAAACAATGCAACAATGTAACCATAGAATCTTTAGCTACCTCTACTTTCCTCCTCTCCCATAAATTTGCACAATCGTTTGCGTTTTATTTGCTCATTGTTATTACATAGATGTATTCGTACACAATACTACTATCCACCCGTCCGGCAATCTGATCTTCCGGTAACGCTTTCGTAATTCGCACAAACGTTTGCGAATTTTTTGTTTGATTTTCTTACTTATGTTTGAGACCGCTTTTATAAAAAATTGGTGTTGTAAACTATGATAGCGCATATACTAGCATCCTTTTTCCCTAACCCTGAACAATTCACGGCTGTACCTTTTGGTACTGGCCTGATCAACCGTACGTGGAAAGTTAGTTCACCGGATAAGGTTTATATACTTCAAAAGATCAACCATAATATTTTCAGGCATCCGTCCGATATAGCGTATAACATTTCTGCTATAGCCAATTATTTACAGGTGAATGCACCGGGCTACCAGTTTGTGGCGCCTGTAAAGAACCTGTCGGGTGAAGAACTGACTTTCGTAGCGGATGATGGCTATTACAGGCTATTTCCTTTTGTTGCAGGCTCGCACACAATAGATATTGTAACTACGCCGGGCGAGGCTTTTGAAGCTGCTAAACAGTTTGCTTTATTTACCAAAATACTTTCCGGCTTTGATGCAATGCAATTGAAATGCACATTGCCTGACTTTCATAACCTGGGATTCCGTTACAAGCAGTTTACAGATGCACTTGCGCACGGCAACGAGATGAGAAGAGAAGAATCTGCCGCTGCTATTACTTATCTACAGTCACAAAAGAACCTGGCTGATATTTATGACAGCCTGCTAAGTGACAACGACTTTAAGCAACGCGTTACGCACCATGACACGAAGATCAGCAATGTACTATTCAATGACCAGAACAAGGCATTGTGTGTAATAGACCTCGACACAGTAATGCCGGGCTATTTTATAAGCGATGTGGGCGATATGATGCGTACATACCTGTCTGACGCAAGTGAGGAAGAAACAGATTTTGATAAGATCAATGTGCGTGATGAATTTTTCAAAGCGATCGTTGCAGGCTATATGAGCGAAATGCGGGATGCACTGACAGATATAGAGAAACAGTATTTCTTTTATGCTGGACAGTTTATTATCTACATGCAGGCGTTGCGTTTTATAACAGATTACCTGAATAATGATGTGTATTACACACCTAAATATGAAAAGCACAATTATAACCGGGGCCTAAACCAGATAAGGCTATTGCAGGAGTTGAACAAGAAGGAACCGGTCTATAAAGATTTGATCAGTTCGTTATAGTTAGAATAAGAAGGCCGCCTGTCTAGGTGGCTTTTTCTTTTTTGATTTGAGATTTGAGATTTAAAATTTGAAATGAAGCCCATAAGTATAACCACAAAGAACACTATGGTTGCACTAAGTACACAAAGGTTCCTCTTTGTGTTCCTTGTGTTATTGCGTTGTGATCTTTGTGGTTAATTAACGACGCGCGGCATCACTCATCTCAAATTTTAAATCTCAAATCTCAAATTTTTAACGCTCCCACCTCCTTCCCGCTATCATCTAACATAGATAATTGGAATGCGTGTTGTGTTATTTTCACTTTTGTAATGGTACGCTTGCCATCTAGCGGCCCTCCACCTATTACGATCGGGTAATTATGTTGCCCTTTTACCGGATCGTGAATGCCATATTTGTGCGTATGGCCAGAAATAAGTACATCGATCTTTGCTTCATTTAAAATATTGCCCCAGACTTCGCGGCAGTGCATGGTCCCATGCCATTCGCCGGAGTAGTACAATGGTATGTGGCTAAAGACTACTTTGTATTTTGCTTTCTTAAATTCTTTTTTCTGTACTTCTTTCTTCAGCCATTCTGCCTGCTGTATGCGATAGCGGTCAAAGTCTACAATACCTGCGTACACTTCAGTCTCGTCCGGCTTGTCCTCGCCTGAGTCCAGCACTATTGCATACATAGCGCCGCACTGAAAAGAGAAGTAATAGTTCTGCCGGTCGCTATTAAAGTAATCCATTAGCTGGCGCGCAAACTTACCACGGGTTTCATGGTTGCCTCTTGAGAGAATAAAGGGTGTATTGGTTGAAAACAATTTACCCAAAGGGTCTAATAAATTTGTTACCAATTGTTGCTCATCTACCTGGTAGTTAAACATATCTCCGTTGAGAAATACAAAATCGTTTTTCTCATTGCCTGCATACTGCATCAGGTGCGGGAACGATTCAGGCCGGTCATGTATATCGTTAAAGATAAGAAAAGACACTTCCTTATCTGTTTGCCCCAGGGTAGCGAATGTGTAGACCTCACTGGTAAAAGTATCGCCATACACCAGTTTGTATGGTTGAAAGTTTTCAATCTTCTTCGAGCAGATACGATAGTAATAAGTACGTGCCGGCTGCAGGCCATCTATTGTAATGGCATGAATGGTATTGTTTGCGGCAACTAATCCATGATCGGATGTATGCGCTTTCTTATCCAGTTTATCTTTTTGCTCACCATACTCTACCCAACTATAGCAAGGTACTTGTGTAATCCACCGTATTGTAATACTGTCCTGCAAGGGTGTTTGCAAATATGGGCCTGTTTTTAAAATACTGCCCGTCGTGTCCGGTAATAATTTAGCATCGCCTGTTTTGGGCAACAACCCTGCAAGGCCCAGCAGTCCAAAAGTGGATACAAATTTCCGCCTGTTGAGCTGGGATGAGTTATCAGTTAGTTTTTTCATTCTATGGATGATTGATAACTAAGATAAGAATAGCAATTTGAGATTTAGGATTTCAAATTTGAAATAAGCCACATCAAACGGTTGCGTTATTTTTTTGGTTAGGCAAAAAATGCACCGCAGCGTCGCAGAGAACGGAGAGTTACGCGGAGTTTTTTAAACACATAGAATTTTGCCACATAGGTACGTAGCTATTGAGGTATATAATCGTAATGAAGAAACAAGTATCAGTATTGCTTTATTTAACGCAGATAATCATAAACCGCTCCGGCTTTCTTCGCAATTCATACAGCTTACACCTCAGGTATGATCGCTGCTACTTCTATTGCTTTTAGTACATACTCTTTTTCCATGTCGGTCAACTCTTTTTTGGCAAGCACGGAAATAAGGCTGGAAATAGTGATCTGTTGTGTTACCAATACTTCTTCTTTGTTGGGAATCTGACCAGCCTGTACAATATCAGCCGGCTTTATATCAAATTGAATAGTGAAGTTGTTTCTGCTGCGGCTGCCAAGGGCTACCCCAATCAGTAAGCCAACTATTAACGTAATAAGGGATACGACGATAGTGACAATCATTTTTGACAATTTTCAATTTGTCCTGGTGCTGTATATATGCAACGTTACAGGTTAATGCTAACTAGGCAACAAATATATTCGTTTATCATATAATACGATAGCGTAATCTATCGGAAAATTGTTAAAAAAAATGCGGCCCTTCAGGGGCCGCACCACAACGCAGTTGCTTGCTCTTTACAAACGCTGTGTTCTATTGATAAGTGATCGAAAACTTGTCTTTACCATTTGCTACGGATAGCAGCTTTACCGCACAATGGTCTATGTCGGTTACACCACCCTGGGGGTCAAAACGCGATATGGGAGAGAGAAAGGAAAATTGCCCGTCTTTTGCAGTAGCAGCACTTCCGTTCACTTTTATATCACCCACGCCACTAAAACCATGCAGTACAAATGTGATCGTTTTAAATTTGGAAGCAAAACTTCCCTGCGCTGCATTCAGCACAATCTCCTTATTTGCCGGATTGTATTCAATAAGACGTTTGTAGTAAGCACCTTGCTGATAGTTAAACGATTCGCCGTCATCTTCATAATACACAAAACTATTGGTTATATCTCCTTTATAAATATGTAAGGTTAATGTATCCGTCGGCTTTTCCATTGTAGATTGTATAAGTGATTGCATCGGGATAATGCTACTTTCTTTTACGTACAATGGCAGTTTTTGCATACTTAATTCTACCAGGGTCTCTTGTCCGCCTTGCAATGCTTTATCATTATACAGGTCGTACCAGTTATTTTTAGGCAAATACACTTTTGCTATTTCCCTGTTGCCTTCTACCGGGGCTACCATTATGGATTTTCCGAAAAGGAACTGATCCTGGTATGGCGATTTGTATATGGCTGCATCATGTGTATAGTCAATAGCAAGGGAACGCACCACAGGCATACCATCTTGTGTAGCTTCGTAAAAAGTGGAATAGAGATAAGGCAACAGGCGATAACGCATGTTTACATAGTTGCGTGATATTTCCATTGACTCCTCACCAAAAGTCCACGGCTCTGACGACTTGGTATTTACGGCTGTGTGGTTTCTGAAATAGGGAAGAAATGCGCCCAATTGCATCCATCTTGTGTACAGGTTTACGGAAGGGTTACCTGTAAAGCCACCTATGTCCATGCCTGTAAATGCAACACCGCTCAGTCCTAAGCTATTCAGTAAACGTACACCGGCCAGCATGTGGTCATCTTCAGAGCGGTTGTCGCCTGTCCATATTGCCGTATAACGTTGCAAGCCTGCATAGCCTGCTCTTGTAAGCAGGAATGGGCGTTTGTTCATGCTTGCTTTTGCACCTTCATAGCTGGCGCGTGTCATTTGCAACGCATATACGTTATGCCCTTGTAAGTGTGTGGTTGGGTGACCATCAAAATCAAAGACCACATTGGAAGGAAATTTCTGTCCCCATGTTGCGATCTCATTCATATCATTCCAGATGCCGGATATACCATCGTTAGCGAAACGGGTCACTTGCTTCTGCCACCAGTTCCTTCCTTTGCTGCTGGTAAAGTCCGGGAAGTTGCACCAACCAGGCCATACCTGTCCTGCATAATTCTTACCATCGTTATACTTCAAAAAGATGTTCTCTTTTAAACCATCTTCATACGCATCATATCCTTTCTCCGCTTTAATGCCCGGATCTACGATCACGGTTGTTTTAAAACCCATGGATGCAAGCTTGTCCGTCATTTTCTTTGGTTCAGGAAAGCGGTCTTTGTTCCATGTAAACAACTTATACGCATCCATATAATGTATGTCCAGTGTAATGCCATCGGCTGGTATTTTCTTTTCGCGTAAAGTTTGCGCAATGCGATACACTTCTGTATCCGGGTAGTAGCTATACCTGTTTTGCTGGTAGCCGAGGCTCCACAATGGCGGCATTGGCATACGGCCTGTCAATGCTGTGTAGGATTGAATAATACCGGCTACATTGCTATTGCCAATAAAATAATAATTCATTTCCCCGCTCTTTGCGCCAAAGGAAGAAAAGCGGTCATTGCTTGCGCCGAAGTTGAACGCGCTCTCATAACTGTTGTCGAAGAAAATGCCATATGTAAGCCCGTGGTGAATACCTATATAAAACGGGATGGTAGAATAGAGGGGGTCTTGTGCTGTGGAGTAACCAAAGGCATCTGTATTCCAGTTAGTATAGCCTGTGCCTACCCTGTCCAGGTTACCATTCTTCTCCCCCAGCCCGATGAAGCGTTCTCCATCCTGCATTTTTTTGTAGGTGGTTACTTCTGTACCAATCCACGATGTGGTAAGCCCGTCTTCATCTTTATTCAGTAATTGCCCTGCCGTGTTATAAAAACTTACTGCAAATGGCTTTGCGGAGATCACAGCTTTCAGTGAATCTGTCTGTACAGTAATATCACCATTGCTTTGCGCAATACTCACTTTGGCCTGCTCTGGTTTGCCGACCACTGCATAAGAAAAATCGTCCGCAAGCGTTTCTTTATTTAATCGTATGCGGATAACAGTTGGAGAATAAACAATTACCTGTGCATTTGCATGCTCTGCCTGGATGTTAACGACTTGTCCTTCCGTTTTTACTTTTACAATATTTCCTGCCTGTACCACCGGGGTTTGCGCATACAACGAGAGGGACGCAAATGCGGCAACGCAACAAGCAACAAGATTTTTTCCTGGCATAACAATTTATCTTTTAAAAATGTAACTACGTTTTTTAAAGGTTCATCCGATCAAATTCTCTCATCCTAGTCTCCCGACTGGGATGCTCCGGCTTTTCGACTCCGTCGAATGTCTTTGTCGACAGAGTCGACAGTCCTTTACATCCTGGTCAGAGACCAGGATGAGAGAACACAAAGCTTTTATGCTTAGTACATCTAACATCGTACATACTCAATGCTTCGTGTTTCTCACTTCATACTTCTCATTGTATTCATGCGAAGTGGCAAGCGGCATATCCCCAAAGAGATCCCGGGCAAATGCTTCGTATTCGCTACTCAACGCATACGTGATCCTGTCTGACCTGTATGGCTTACCGGTGATCCATTCCGGCGGATTTACTTCAGCCACCACTGCATTACCACGCTTGACGGCAACATTTACGGCGCCGCTGGCGGCAGCAAATTTATGGGATGAAAGTCCAAAAGGCGCATTTATTTGTGTATTTTTTACACATATCATTCCGGGAGCTTGTAAAATGGCTACTACCTCCACAGAATCCTCTGAGGATGCGGGCAAGGCTCCTTCCTGGAAATTGACCACTTTTATATTATAAGGGTCAGGCTGAAGTGTGTGATTGTATTTCTTGAAAAAAACGACTGCTACATCTTTATTTGCATAAGGAGACGCTTCTTTCTTCCACATGCTCTTATACTGGTTTAGCAATACCGCAAATCCATCATTGTGATTGATCTCCGGTGCGATATGATGTCCTTCGGGATAATCATTCCATGTAATGATATTCATTACAGAGACGTTCTGCTGAATGCCAAACTCCCACAGTTTGCGGAAGTTGTAGGACAAACCGGTGATCATATATTTCCGCTCTACGTTTGGGATACCCGCTTTCACGGCTTCTTCCGCGTAGTGAAACATATCCCATGTACCTTTCTTCAGCAGCTTGGATGTATAGAAATCTGCAAACGTAGAACCCATAAATGTACGGTTGCGCTTTTTACAAGTTTCTGCTATACGCCATCCTGCATAGTGATCGGTGTAGGCTAGTGTCCATACCCATGTGGCCGGAAAATAGTCCAGGTAGTCATCCAGTTTTTTAGGTGTAATTTCTTCGTTGATCGAATAGATGCACGCAAATTTTTCATGTACTGCATCTGCCAGGCGTTTGTACGCATGTGCTACATAGTATGCCTCCGGCTTTGGTGCGTTTGCAGGTACATCTGCCAGGGCTTCTCCATACCACATGTAGATAAAGAGTCTGCCATCCGGTGTGCGTAGCCAATGTTTATTATCATGCCCTGCTTCAGCCATTATGCTGTTGATGCGCTTTGCAAACTCTGCTATCTTCTCAGTCTCTGTAGAGCCATAAGGATGAGAGATACAAAAGGTGAATTTAAAGTCGATATTCTTTTTTGTTGCTACGCGCAAATACGCTTTTATAATATCGTCCCAATCAGTATTACCAAGTGTGTAGTAAAACTGGAACCCATCTATCCCGCTTTTAATAGCTGCCCGCATTTCAAACTCTACAGCTTCATCCAGTGATGCATTTTGCAGCAGCTTATCACTGGTCACATACACTTGCGTGAGCCCGCCGAGTGGTTGCGTTATGTTTCCTGTGGGTGCATAGTAGTCGGGATTGCAACTGTCTTCCAGCTTATGGCCTTTGTACCGGATAATATTAGTCATGCAATGTGCGATCACCATTTTCTTATCCGCAACCGGCAAGCTCAGCTCAGGTATATTTTTCAGTTGGTCTTCCTGCGCACATGCAGCCAGTGCATGCATACAAAAAAGCAAGAGACATACAAGCCTTAATTTATTTGTCTTCATATAAAGCATAGGTATTGCCATGCGCGCGGTAGTGTTGCCATGCACAGCGATGAAGAAGAATCGTGAGACGTGAATCGATAATCGTGAATAAACCTTATAGTTAAATCGTACTTATTTCACGACTACCGATTCACAATTCACGCCTTAATATCCCGGGTTCTGCTGCCTTACCATTTTTGCATTGGAGTTGATCTCACTTAATGGTATTGGCCATGAATAAGATTTTTGATCGCTCCAGTTGATCGGGTTACCGCTCAGGTTTATAGCAGTGCCATAGTAAGTGGCTTCTGACTTGCCAATGCGCCAGCGGCACAGGTCGAACCACCAGTGGCCTTCATTGAACAGTTCAGCCCAACGTTCGTAGTACAAAGGATTATTGCCCAGTACAGGATCGCCGGCAGCGCTTGTAGCTGCTGTAAGGCTTGCATAGTCAAATGGAGATGGTGCATTGATCGGCTGATCGTATGCGCGGCGTTTTACTTTATTAACGTACTCCAGGGCTGTCGCATTATCACCACCACCTTTTGCAGCTTCTGCGTACAAGAGGTACACATCTGCCATACGGAGGAAATAAATATTGCATGCATCAGCCGGCCCTACGTTGTTAATGTTATTGAAGATGGGTGAATACTTTCTTATACTCCAGCCATATTTGTCAGACTGGTTCGCATAGAAGTTAGGACGTGATACAGGGTACCAATTCTGACCGTCAAATTTTACTGAATCTAACCATGGTTCCAACCCATTCACATACAAGCGAGGGTCTGCGGTTTTATTTGCACGTACCAGTAATGAATTTGTTTTATATACCGGGTCCATCACCTGTTTAGGGTTCTTGTATGTAGCAGGTTTACTTGCATCAAATGCAGGATTGTTTACCAGGTTGTATGTGCCGTTTTTATAACCAAAACGCAGCACATTTTTATCATGCATAATCTCGTTGCCATAACCCAACGGGTTAGCATTACCTTCTGTACCATCGTTACCTAAAGCCCACGGAGGCCAGATAAGACCGTTGATAGAGGTAGCATTGGGCGTATTGCCATATACACCATAGTTACCTTTGGAGTCCTGGTCTATATTCAACTCAAACAAAGACTCTTCGTTAAACTCGTTGGCTGAAATACCGATAAAGGCATCACGATATTTGCTATAAGGCATTAACGTTTTTCCGCTGTTCTGTATTACATCCAGCAACGTTGTTTTGGCATTTGGCCAATCTTGTGTGAACACATATGCTTTACCCAACAGTGCTTTTGCAGCCCATTCACTTGCACGGCCCTGGTCATTACCAGTCCATACTTTTCCTTTTAGTAAAGTAGCTGCCTGTTTCAGGTCGCTGATTATAAAATCCCATGTCTGCCTTACCGTTGAGCGCGGTTTTTGCGCGCTATCCAGGCTGGTAATAAATTTATCCTGCAGAGGTACGCCCATTTTGTCCCCGCCACCTGCGGTGGTAATATAGCTTTCACCAAAGTAGCACTCCAGTTGAAAGTAATAGAATGCACGCAGGAAGTAAGCCTGGCCAGACATCTGGTCTACTGTTGCCTGGTCTGCCGGCTTCATATAGTTTTGTTTATATACCTGCACTGCATTCAGGAAGACGTTACAGTTTTTTACGCCTGTATAAAAACTCCTCCATGCACCATCTACATACGAGTTGGTAATGCTCAGGTTCATATTGGTCATTTCATTCCATCCTGCATCTCCGCCATATGCACTGTTTGCTGTGTGCGTACAGTTTGCGAGCGCCTTTGGCAAAAGATTAAAACCAAACAGGTTTGGATCGCGCAGGTTAGAATAGGCTGGCCCTAATATACTGTTCAGGTCTGCCAGCGTAGCAGGATACTTGCTTACTGCATAGCTATCTGTAGGCGCTACATTTACCGGGTCTTTTTTACAACCGGTGATCACCAGCGCCGCAGAGAATATGATAAATAATACTTTCTTCATTGTAATAATATTTATGGTTTCAGGGGTTCACAGTTTCAAATGAAACTTTGGAACAATGAGACTGCTGAAACTGTATTAGAAATTAATGTCAAGACCTACAGAATAAATTCTTGTCTGTGGATATTGTGATACAGCATCCACACCTCTTGTTGTAACGCCTACACCTGTACCTACAAAGCCTGACATAGCTGCCTGTGAGAAGCTGCTGCCCAGCTCCGGATCAAGACCGGAATACTTGGTGATAGTAAAGAGGTTGTTTGCCATTACAAACAATCTTGCACTTTTAATTTTTACTTTATCTAATACGCCATTGGCAAATGTGTAACCGATCTGCAGATTTTTCAATTTCAGATAGCTACCATTTTCCACGAAATAGCTGTTGACAGAAGAGTAGTTTTTATTAGGATCCAGCGTAAAAGAACCATTCGTATTTTTTACACCCAGGCGCGGCTGGTTTGTTAAACCATTGCTGCCCAGGAAAGATGCGTTAAATACTTTGCTGGTTGTGTTACCATCAGCAAACACAGACATTTCATACGCCTTCACACCATTGAACAGATCTACACCTGCCACACCATTGAAGAGTAAAGCAGCGTCAAAGCCTTTCCAGTTCAGGCGTATGTTTACACCATACACTAATTTAGGGTTTGGGTTGCCGATCACTTGCCTGTCATCTGCTGTTAGTGTAGCACCATTCTTGGGATCGTGTGCAAATTTCAAGTCACCAGCTTTTGCATTTGGCTGTGCGCTGGCAGCCGCTTCTGCATCTGTCTGGAACATGCCTACTACTTTGTAACCATAGAAGGAGCCAAATGGCAAACCAGCTTTTGTGATCGTTAATGGCTGATTAGGCATCATATTAAAACCTGCATCGCCATTGCTATAATAGTTGTAACCATCAAACAATGCGTCTGTCTGGATACCACTGAGATCAATTACTTTGTTTTTATTAAAGCCCGCTGTTGCACTTACATCAAAACCGAGGTTGCCTACTTTGTCGCGATAGCCAACTAATACATCCACACCTTTGCTGCTTACCTGTCCTATGTTGGTAAAGTAGGGTGCAGTATAACCTGCGCTGATTGCTACAGGCAGTGCATATAACATATCTTTTGTAGTTCTGTTATACCACTCTACAGTAAAGTATAATTTGCCTTTCAGCAACTCACCATCTATGCCGAGGTTGGTTTCGTAAGCAGTTTCCCAATGCAGGTCTGGGTTAGGGATTGCATTCAGGGTGTTTCCAATATCTATCGGGCCGCCCGGTGTATAGTTTGAACCGGTAAGAGAGCCCAGGCCTGAAGGGCCAACAAACGGTGCATAAGAAGATGTATAAGTGTATGGCGGAATAGCGCTGTTACCTAAAGTACCATAGCTACCGCGCAGTTTCAATGAGTTTACAATAGGCTTAAGCCCTTTGAAGAAATTTTCGTCACTGATAGTCCAGCCCGCTGAGAATGCACCAAATGTACCGCGTTGTTTGTTTGGCCCAAACACGGTAAAGTTGGCATCGCGCCTTAATGAACCAGACAAATAATAGCGGCTGTTAAAGTTGTAATTGATCCTTCCAAAGAATGATTTGATCAAACCGTTCGGATCATTCTTACCGCTAAGTGTATTGGATGATTGTGATGTCTGGATAAAAGAAAATCCAGGTAAGCCTACATAGCTCTGTGTACCGGAGATACTGTTGTATTTAGAAGTGATCTGTTCATAACCGGCGATGGCACTAATATTATGCAAGCCAAAGGTCTGGTCATAAGACAGTACATAGTTGCTAAGTACCTGGCTGCTTTCTATAGAGTATTTAGTAAGTGAGTTAATATTGTTTACTACTGTACCGAAGTTGAAAGAGTTCTGGAAATAATCCTGCGTCTCATGGTAGTAAGAGTAACCAAAGTTGGTTCTGAATGTAAGGTGTAACGGCAGTTTTACTTCTGCATATACATTACCTTGCAAATTGTTTTTATAGTTAAGTGCATCTGCAGATTCTGCTGCACCTACCGGGTTTGGTCCGCCAAAAGCAAGGCCATTGTATCCTGGAGGTACTACGCCCCAGCTACCATCTTTATTTTGTACAGGAATGATGGGCAGTGTGCGGAAAGGCGCATTATGTAATTGCGCTTCGCTGCCTACCGGGGGCGATGTCTTGCGTTGAGACAAAGACAACTGCTCTCCTATTTTAATAAAGTTACCCAGCTTGTAATCCGTGTTTACACGGGCTCCGCCAATGTTGGAATAATTCTTTATATAAATACCTTTTTGTGCATTGTAAAATCCAGACATGAGGTAGCTAACAGTAGGTGTAGTACCTGCTACAGATAAGTTATAGTTCTGCTCTGTTGCATTACCATATAGTTGATCTACCCAATCTGTATTGGCAAGCGTATCCGTTTGTGTAGCACCTGCGAAGAACTGAGGATTGATAATATTTTGTAAGCGGATATAATCATTTTTGTCCAATAGCTTTATCAGTTTAGGCGTAGTAACACCATAACGTGCATTCAGGTTTACGGTTGGTTTATTGCCCGTTCCTTTTTTAGTAGTAATAACGATAACGCCACCTGCTGCTGCCGAACCGTAGATTGCAGCCGCGCTTGCATCTTTCAATACATCTATTGTAGCAATGTCCTGCACATTAATATTATCGCCCGGCGTTCTCACGCCGTCTACAATATATAATGGTGTAGGCTGGTGCAGCGATGATAAACCACGGATAATAATAGTGGGTGTAGCATCTGGCTGACCAGAGTTTTTAATGATCTCCACACCGGCTGCACGCCCTTGCAATGCCTCTGTGGCGTTGGTTACAGGCAGGCTCCTGATCTGGTCGCCTTTTACTGATGATACAGATCCTGTAACGTCTTTTCTTTTCTGCGTACCATAACCAACCACTACTACTTCGTTAAGGCTGCCATTGTCAGGGCGCAGGCTTACAGAAACGTTGGTTGTGTTTTTAATGGAAACTTCCTGGTTTTCAAATCCGACAAAGGAGATTATGAGTGTCGTAACAGAGGTAGGAACGGTCAGTTTAAATTCGCCATTTGCGGCTGTATTTGCACCTGTGGTAAGGCCTTTAGCGGTGATGGATGCTCCGGCAAGTGCGGCGCCTTTATCATCAGTCACCGTTCCGGTTATTGTCCTGCTCTGTTGTGCAAAAGCAAACTGCACAAACAGCATAAGCAAAACAATAAGTTGCGTTTTAAGCAATCGATTTTTTCGCATAAACAATCGTTTTGTTTTTGAAGGATGGTTTTAGAATCCTGCTTTGGGTTAGAAAAGTGAATTATAAGTGCTGAAGCGTGAGTAGTCAGTTGAGTTACGTGAGTTGTGAGAGCCTGATTCGATTTGCTATTCACCACTCACTACTGACAACTCACTATTTTAGTTGGGTGGACGCCATCTTTTTGCAGTGGGGATGGCCTCGCAGAACATAGTTTTGGCTTTTCTCCGGAGGAGAAATGTCTTCTTTTTCATATGTGGCAATTGAAGAATAACCTGTTTTGGTTATTGCAGATCAAAAAAAGAAAACAAGCGCGCGATTCGCAATTTATATTGGCAATATATAGGAAATATTCCTCCAAAACGGTGTTTTTATAAAATCAAATAACTGATATTCAATTAATTGAAATTATATTAAAATTAATTAAATATAATATAGATAACGCAGTTTTCGGGGCAGGATCAGGGCGTTATAGCGTTCTTATTGCCATAATGCGGTGTTCAAACTCTTCGTTAGGTACCAGGGATTTATTTTTGATCTTGGTCTTGTAAGTATTAATCGTATTCAGCGAATATTCAAGGATCTGGGCAATCTTCTCATTGTCGTGAATGCCCATGCGGATCAGGGCGAAAATGCGGAGATCAGTGTTTAACAGTTCATCGTCTTTCAATATTACTTTATCTTCTTCCTGGAACAGCAGGTTAAATTCCTCCACAAAATGAGGGAATAATTTCAGGAAGGCTTTGTCGAAGTTTTTTAGCAAATCTTCTTTCTCCCGGCGCAGGTTAATGTTATTGACGAGGAACTTGATCTCATCCAATTTCCGTTCACTCACTTTCAGCTCAACCGAACGTTTGAATTTTTCAATGCGTGAAAAGAATTCGGAATTGGCGTTGAAGAAATAGCCGATGTATTCTTCTTTGATTTTGTTAGCCTCCGTAAGTTTTGAATTTACTTCAGACAACATTGCATTGGTTTCGGCTAATTGCTGGTTTACATGCTGCTCTTTCAGGTGCGCTTCGTAAATTACTTTTTGTGCATGCTTCAACTTACGCACCTGCCTGTACACTACAATGGTTAGGAAAACGACGGCCACTAACAATACTGTGATGAGAATGGAATAGGTGATCAGTATTTTTTTCTGAGACTCTACACGGTTGATCTTTTCAGCCTCTATCAGCGGAAGAATGGCACTTACCTGCACCTTACGTTGCCGTGCGCCGTAGAAACCCGCATCGTTAATAGCATACTCTATATACCGTGATGCGTGCTTTACATCCCCCCTTCTATATAGTAACTGTGCCAGGTTGAACATGGCGGCGGTTTCCTTAGTAGAAGAACGTATGTCTGCTATAGCCGCAGAAGCCAGCAGATAGATGGCTGAATCAGTATTTCCTCTTTGAATATAAATATCACTCAAGGTAGATTCTGTTACAGCCAGTTCATGATCTGTAAGGCCACCTTGTCCAAGCAATATGTTGAAGTAATGCATGGCTTCTTCCTTACTGCCGGAGCGGATATTTTTTAATCCCGTATAATATATAGCTGCGAAAGAGTTGGGTAAATAGTGTGCAATGGCTGTGTCAAGATAGTTTGCCGCTTGTTTGTTATAACTACCTGTATGAAAAGCATCATTCGCATAGTCTGCCAGGTCGTAGAGGTATCTTGCCCTTAATGCGTAATATTCTGCAACTAATGAATCAGGCAATGCTGTTATCCGCATGTTCTGCAATGAATCGGCTGTTTCTTTAAACATGCCGGAAGAAAGCAACGTGAAGCTGAGTAATATTTTAGCAGATGCTATTTTCTGTGCATCTCCCAGTTGATATGCTATATCCAGGCTTTTGCGTGCATACACGTAGGCCGAATCGTATTTGAAAACTTTATACTGATTATAGAGTAAGATCGAATAATTATACTGTGTAAGCAGATTAGCGGGATCAGACTGTTTTAGTTCTGTCCGTAGTTTTTCTATTGCATGTAATTTGTCTTTATCAAAGACCGGCGCTTTTTCCATCACAGCGTTTAACTCGTTCAACTTCTCCTCTACCGACTGACAAAAACAGGAACAGGATAATGAAATAAAGAAAGCAGTTAGGATATATTTTCTCATAGTATAAAAAGCAAGCTTTGGAAAACGGCAATGCACACGCAATTTATCTAAAGACAGATGGAATATGAAAGCAATTTTTTATATAAAAAAAATAGAATATCTGCATTTGAACACAGCGAATCATTCACAAACTGTATCTCGATATTACGTTGCGGTTCAAACTTAGCGCATTCTTGTGGCGCTTTTACTACAAGGCAATAAAAAATTATTGACGTTATGCAAAATAGAGAGCGCAATTATGTAATTTTGGCCTTTTAGGGTTTAGGGTTGAGTCCCTGTCATTCATGACAGGGAATTTTTTTGCCCATACCTCACCATTTTTCTCTTTACCCATGTTGACTTTCATCCGCTAAAACCGTTCATCCGTCTGTGTTTCAATCTATTCAATCGTTCTTTTCTACAGGAGCACTTTCCTATTAAATGATATGAACAGCTCGGTTTGAATGTGTAATTTTAGAAACCAATTTGTGCAACATTCAAAGAACAAATAATGAAAGACATCAAAAAAAAGTACACCAACGGAGAAGTTACTATCGTATGGCAACCACAAACCTGCATACACTCAACTATATGCTGGAAGAAAGCAACAGGATTGCCTGAGGTGTTTAATCCATCTCGCAAACCGTGGATCGAAATGGAGAAAGCAACGACAAATGAAATGGTAGAACAGGTAAAAAAATGTCCGAGTGGTGCGCTGAGCTATTATATGAATGACGAAGCTGTAGATGCGGTAACACCAGCTATAGATGCAGAAAGCATTGTGGAGGTGGTGCCCGATGGCCCGCTGCTGGTATATGGTAATATCACGATAAAAGAGCCAGACGGGACTGAGGTTAAGAAAAACAAAGTCACTGCATTCTGCCGGTGTGGTGGCTCTGGCAACAAGCCCTTTTGTGACGGTACGCATACGAAGAATGGGTTTAAAGGATAGTATAGTTTCAGAAGTTTAAACGTTTCAAAGTTTCATTGAGCTTATTATGAAACTTTGAAACCATATTAAACTGTTGAAACTTTTTCCACTGGCATGATTTTTCACGCGTAGTAAACAAGGAGTTTTTATGAATATAAAAAAACATCCGGTAACCAATTCCGCAGGGGAAAAGCAACAGAAGCCGGAAAACAATCAGCCATCTTCTGAAAAAACATCAAAGAACAAATTTGATGAACAGTACCTGTCTGTAGAAAACGCACATAAGCAAGCTGAAGCAGATATGGAAATGGATCCGGATAATATTCATAGCCCCAATGATGACTTGGACGAAGGCGAGACTTCACGCCTGGGAGAAGACCTGGATAATGTGGTGTAAACAATTGGTTTCAGTTATAGCAATCGACACCTTTATAAAGACATAGCCGATATAAAAACTTATCACCACTATTTAAGCCTTTCAAAGTCTTTGGCACAACTATTTTTTAGGCAAAGATGATCTGTAGCTGAAAAGTGCGACGCGCGGATGATCAACTGAGTGGAATAAATTCTTTTCGGGCAGGCAACGTAGATGATTGGCATTTCAAAAAACAGGACAATACTTTACTTGCACCAGGAACCGGCGCTAATCACTTATATACCTATATACTTTATCTACTTTATATATCTAACCTCTAGTCATCCCCTCTTACAATACGCCATATAAACAGGATAACACCTGCAAGACAACATACATACCACACTGGGTATAAGGCTTCCTGTGCGTAAAAGACCTGGTATCCGATAAATGCTAATGCAAAAAGTACGGTGATGAGATTACTTAAAACAACTCCTTTCATGATGCTCAAAGTTATGTATTTATCACAGAGCTACCATTCGGCTGTAAAACTTGTCTCACAATTAAATTTACTCCCTCATAGGTCTTGTATCGCTATGCCGGTTACCAGGCTCTTGGCAAAAGGTATGTACCATACCACCCGGTAACCAGCCAGCGACGAAAGGCGGATTAATCTACGCCCATGCGGATGAGCTGCTGCAATTGTTTAATACCTTCTGTAGCAGGCGCCTCAATGGTGGTTAACCGGCCAACAGAAGAGATATAGGGAATTTTCTTATCTACAACATATTTAGGAATGTGTATTGGCGCATAGTTTAGCAATCCTGCTGCCGGATATACGTTCAGCGATGTGCCGATCACTACGAAGATGTCGGCTGTCCGTACAACCTTGGCAGCTTTTTCTATCATAGGCACCGGCTCTTCAAACCAGACAATGTGCGGACGCAATTGTTCCCCATCGTGCGCGGCTTTATGCCCCGGCAAGATATCTTCTTTAATATCATAGATCACATCATCATCGTACTCACTACGCATCTTAAAAATTTCACCATGCAGGTGCAACACATTGGTGCTGCCACCACGCTCATGCAGGTCATCGATATTCTGTGTAATAATGGTTACGTCAAAATCTTTTTCCAGGTCAGCAAGACCTATGTGCGCTGCATTGGGCTGTGCCTTAGCCACTTCCCTTCTTCTGAAGTTATAAAAATCCAACACCAAAGCCGGGTTCTTTTTCCATGCACGCGGTGTTGCTACATCTTCTATATCGTAACCTTCCCACAGGCCATCGCTATCGCGAAATGTTTTGAGCCCACTTTCTGCGCTTATGCCTGCGCCTGTTAACACAACCAGATGCTTTCTTTCCATAGGCTAAATTTACAACTCTTTATTACGCGATAACGTGCTTGCCTTTTTTACAATGCTGATAAATTCATCTCTATACCCGTTTTCATCTTTGCCCTTTGCATCTTTTGCAAGGGAAAGTAACTGTGTATAGGATGCATCTTTTTTATACCTGGAGTCAACCAGCAAAAAGCCAAACTCAGCAACGGCTGCGGAGAAACGGAAATTCTCCGATGTTTTATTTAAGTCCAGCACATCATTACTTATTATATGAACGATCTCTTTGCTTTTATCGCCACCGGGTTGTTTGTAGCGTAACTTTACCGTCATTATTTCATTTGTAGCTGTTGCTACATTGTTAGCCGTGTGTTTAACCTGGTATTTCAGTGAGTCGGTGTCCCGATCAAACTCATCGTGTATGCCTGCAGGAATAATTTCATACAATGCAGTCACTGTATGCCCCGATCCCAACTCACCGGCATCTTTTTTATCATCTTTGAAATCTTCGTTGCCCAACAGCCTGTTTTCATAACCGATAAGCCTGTATGATTTTACAATGGCAGGATTGAACTCCACCTGTATTTTTACATCTTTGGCTATGGTAAATAAACTGCCGCCAAATTCTTTCACCAATACTTTATTGGCCTCACTTTCATTGTCTATATAGGCATGGTTACCATTTCCTTTGTCTGCCAGTTGCTGCATCTTATTGTCTTTATAATTGCCCATGCCATAGCCAAGCACCGTCAGGTAAACGCCGCTTTCCCGCTCATGTTCTACCAGTTGAACAAGATCACTTTCACTGCTTACCCCTACATTAAAATCTCCGTCTGTTGCCAGGATAATGCGGTTGTTGCCATTCTTTAAAAAGTTTGCTCTTGCCACCTTATATGCAAGCAGAATACCCTCACCACCTGCGGTGCTTCCCCCTGCTTCCAGGTTGTCAATGGCATTTTCAATTTTTCTTTTTTCCGTTGCTTTTGTAGAGGGCAATACAAGTCCTGCATTGCCTGCATAAGTTACGATCGCCACACGATCATTATCCCGCAATTGCTTTAATAACAATTTCAGCGATGTCTTCACCAATGGTAATTTATTCTCAGCCTCCATTGACCCCGATACATCTACCAGGAATACAAGATTGGCGTCTGGCAAATTCCCTACGGGTATGTTTCTCCCTTGTAACCCAATATGAATGAGTTTATGCCTGGTATTCCACGGGCAATCCCCTACTTCTGTATTTACAGAAAAAGGATCGTTACCTGTAGGCTGGGGATAGGTATAGTCGAAATAATTGACCATCTCTTCTATACGTACGGCACCGGCCGGCGGCAATGTACCATCTTCTATAAAGCGCCGCACATTTGAGTATGCTGCGCGATCTACATCAATAGAAAAAGTAGATAAAGGCTGATCACTAACGGATAAAAACCTGTTCTCTTCTATATGCGCATACTCTTCTGTATTACCGCGCAGGCTTTCACTTTGCTGCTCACGCAACAATGATTTTGTTGTGTCTTGTTTTGCTGCGTTTGGCATTTGGTTGCCACAAGACACAGCAAGCTGTACCATGATAATGCTCATGGCATATAATAATGCTTTCATAAATTGAGTTGATTAACGTGTGAACAAATGTTTCATATAGCAGGCAATCGAAAAGATGGCGTTTGTCTAACGGGTTAATTTGATATGGGTTGAGTCCGCGTTGTGAACAGATAATATAAATGCACTATCAGAAAGTTGTTTGACATGAAAAGTATCCGTACCCTGCACATTCTTTAAGTAAAGAGCAGATGCAATTGTATCTATCTCATACCTGCCGCTATCTTCTTTTTGCTTGTTATTCCATATATAAAACAAGCTGTCTTTGGTAAACTGGAAGGAATATTTGAGTGGATCTTTTTTAATAAAAGCAAGCAGTGCAATCATTGCTACATCATTAGATGTATCTATTTCGTAATGCCAGGTTCCGGCAATCTTCTCATACGGCGAGCTCTTTTTTTCTTTAGCGGTAAACCAGGAGCAGGAAATAAAAAGCATAGTAGTAGCGGCAGCTATCGCAATAGCAACAATGGTTTTAGGTTTCATACTTGTGTTTTTAAAATAGTAACGTATCGGGTTTCTAAAGCAGGCCTGCAAACATTAATAGCATTGTCTCCGGAAAAGTAACCGGCATTTTGGTTAAAGAATTCAAAAAGAAAAGTTGTTGCTTGTATGGGTTACTTTTCTTCGTTCTGTGTTATAAATACGATCGCTAAACCCAACCAAATGCGCTTTTCCATCCTATTCATATCCTGCTTGCTCATACTTGCAGGATGCACCAACTCCCATCCTGTTAAGCAGGAAGTATCTAAACCAAAAGCATTGCACATTGCATTGCTGCCGTTAAGCAAAGCGGACACAAATACTATTAATTTTTTACAGCAAGAGTTGCATAGCTATTTTAAATGCCAAGTAGATATATTGCCGCCCCAACCTATTCCGCCAGTCTATCTTAACAAAGAAAAAGGGGAACGATATTCTGCTGACTCACTCTTACATTTCATCTCCCGCTATAAGACAGACAGTATTACAAACGTATTGGGCATAACAGGGAAAGACATCTTTACCACTATGAGAGAACAAGATGGAACTGTAAAGCAACCTGCGCATAAATATGTTGTTTGGGGCATCTTTGGCTATGGTGCGCAACCTGGTGTATCCTGTGTCTTATCCACCTATCGCTTACGCCACGCAGATACGGCAATCTATCTTCATCGCATTAAAAGTGTTGCAATCCATGAGTTAGGTCATAATATGGGATTGCCACATTGCAATACACTTCATTGCATTATGGAGGCGGGCAAGGAAAAGGTGTCTACTATTGATGAAGGTGCTGCTGACTTTTGTAATGACTGCAAAAAGAAGCTGGAATAAAATTATGCATTTCTCCGTTTATGGCATCTACATCACAAAGCCTATATTTACTTTTTATGAAACAAATACTTGTATTACTCATTTTCATTCTTCCAATAACAATAAGCTGCCATCCAGCACGCGAATCGCTTAATATTATTCAGATCGATTTAAAATCGAATGGAGAGTGTGAAGGCACATGCCTGGCATTTTCTCTAACAATTTACAATGATGGAAGAGCTTTATATATTCCAGACAAGCTTTCCAACTCTACGCAATTACAGACCTTCATCAATAAAGAAAAAATGGATAGTATATCCCAATTAATTTCAATTCAGAATATTTGGAATCTGCAAGAAACATATACTAATCCTCGAACTGATCTTCCTACATATACATTAACAATCAGGTTAAAAAATGATAGCAGCAAAACCATTACAGATTACGGACCAAGTGGCCCTGAAGCATTAAAGAAAGTCTATGCCCGGTTATTATCATTAAAACAATCACAAGAGTGGAGGCCTGTTAATTAGTACAGACTAAAGCCTGGCATTTCACTCTAATATTGTTAATTATTTTCCTGAAAAGACAGTTTTGCTTAAATTACATAAACTGCTTTGATCAAAACAAAACTTGATTCTTGCTTTATTATTCCAGTCATTAATAGAGTTATCATGCGTACATATTTACTTCTCTTATTGCTCTGCGCTTGCTCTTATACCACATTCAGTCAAAAGATTGAAACCGTGTACCGGAATACAAAAGATAGCACAGCAGATATGTATATTGCAGTAAAACCAGAAAGCGGTACTATTGATGCTTGTATGTTTCTTTTAGATGGCTTTGGCAACTCGCCGTCTGGTCTGCTGATGCAAACAGACTTACCACAGTATGCAGCAAAAAAGAACATACTCACCATTGTTCCTTTATTAAAAACAGGGAGATTGTATTTCGGAAGTGACAGCGCATCGCAGGCATCCTTAAAAGAAATGGTAGAAATGATCTATTCAAAGTATGCCATACAAGGAAAGCCTTTTTATATTGGCGGTCTTTCTATTGGCGGTACTTGCGCAGTGAAGTATGCAGAATTAGCTATACAAAAAAATTATCCTGTAAAACCTGCAGCACTTTTTGCAGTTGACCCACCACTTGATTGGGAACGTTTTTACACTTCAGCCAAAAGAATAGTCAGGCTCTCAAAAACAGATCAGATCAACCCCGAAGTAACTTATATGATTGACCGGATAGAGAAAGAAATGCACGGTACACCGGAAACAGCATTGGAAAACTATTACAACAATTCACCTTACTCTTTCTCCGATACAACGCAACGCGCAATCAAACCATTAGTTAAATTACCCGTAATGCTTATTGCAGAGCCGGATATTCAGTGGTGGCTTGCCAATCGTGGGTATGATTATTCTTATATGAATGTTGCGGATCATGCAGCTATGATCAATGAATTAAAAAGGCTTGGGAATGACAAAGCAATATTAGTTACAACCACAAATAAAGGTTATCGCAAGTTTGACAACACGAGGCATCCGCATTCATGGAGCATCGCAGACCCCGAGAAAACAATCGGGTGGCTCTTAGAGCAGAAGTAATAATTTTGTATCTACTAAACTCTAAAGTTATAATGGTAAGGTATCTTTTTATATCATATTGCAGCGTTCTATTTGTTTCTGTAATAGCATGCTCGAACCTACGAGCGCAAACAAAATCTATTTCGATCAGACCTGAAATAGAATCAATAGTAGCCAGCTTACAAAAAGAAAAGCTAATTCATTTGGGATATCCTGTTGGCCATGCAGGAATACCAGAAACGAAAAATAAATATCATAAACTCTACCTCCAGCTAAAACGAAAAGCTAGTATTGAGGAATTAGTACAACTTACTGCTAACTCTTCACCATCAATAACTATTTATGCGTTCGATATCCTTGCATCAAAAAATTACATTCATTTAAAAGATATCTTTCTAGGGCACGCATCCGACACAACGCATATTTATATAGCAGGGGGGTGCACAGGCATAATAGATCATGTAAATTGGTTTATGTTTAGTCAAGTAAAACCAGATCCTAAGTCCAATTCAACAAACAGACTTTCTTTGAACGAATATCATTTTTATTGTACTCGTTTCAATAAAGAAGACTCTACGTTCGTTTGTAATTAAGCAAAACCTTATAGTTTTTTATAATCGCAATATTGAAATAGTTGACTAAAAAACAAGCCCGCTGGAGTAATCCTGACAGGTCTGCAAGACTGATTCTTTTTTTAATCCTCTTCAAGACCTGTCAGGATTTTGCAACGTCGTGCTTTTAATAAAGAAGAAGGCATCGATTGCAAAATCAATCAATGCCTTCTTAAATCTCTTTATATACCCTATAAACTCTATACTACTTTATAAACCTACTTCTTCTCTCCCGCCATTTCCATCACCACTTTCCATTCTTCATCGGTGACAGGTTGTACAGATAAACGGGAAAGCTTTACAAGCGCCATATTGGCGAGTCTTTTCTCTTCTTTGACCTGCACTAATGTTACAGGATTTTTTAGCTTGCGTACAGGCTTAAAATCAACCACAACCCAGTTGGTATCGTCCGTTGTTGGGTCCTGGTATGCTTCTTTCGCCACCTTTGCAATACCTACTATCTCTACCCCTTCATTGCTGTGATAGAATAATACCTCATCACCTTTTTTCATTGCGCGCAGGTTGTTGCGTGCGGCATAGTTGCGCACACCATCCCAAAAGGTCTGACCATCTTTTACAAACTGGTCCCAGCTATACTTAAAAGGTTCTGATTTGATTAACCAGTGAGCCATATCAATTAGAAATTTGAGATTTAAAATTTGAAATTAGCGGGTCGTTGCTCCATTGTTTCATTGATAAATTGTTATAACAAAAAGCCCAACAATTTAACCATATAACAATTCAGCAATTCTGCTACCACCCATTTGCCAATACATCAGCTAAATGCAATACTTTAATGTTTTCTCCCTTGTGCTTAATATAACCGTCCAGGTGCATCAGGCAGCTCATATCCGTACTAATGAGGTATTGCGCATCTGTTTCAATTGCATTGGTTACTTTCTGATCAGCCATACCGATGCTGATCGACTCGAATTTTACAGCAAATGTGCCGCCAAAACCACAACAGGTTTCTACATCTTTCATCTCTACCAACTCTAACCCCTGTACATTGCCCAGCAGTTGACGTGGTTCAGCCTTAATGCCACACTCACGCAAGCCTGCACAGCTATCGTGGTAAGTTGCTTTTGCATCAAGCCTGGCGCCTACGTTATCGATACCTAATACTTTTACCATAAACTCCGAAAACTCATAGGTGCGATCGCTTAACGCTTTTACTTCGTTATGCACAGATGAGTTATCGAACAATTTTGAATAGTAATTGCGTACAAAACCCACACAGCTTGCACTTGGTGCCACCACATAGTCTGCACCGGAGAAGTCTTTCATAAACTTGGAGCAAACATCTTTCGCCTCACCCCAGAATCCGGCGTTGAAAGCAGGTTGCCCGCAACAGGTCTGATTCGTATTATATTTCACATTACAGCCCGCCTTCTCCAGTACCTTCACCATATTAAAGGCTACGGTAGGATATAGCTGGTCTATAAAACACGGTATGAATAATTGTACGTCCACAATCGAAATAATTTGAAAATTTGTGAATTTGAAAATTTGAAAATGTAAAAAAGTCTAATTGCTAAATTGTTTAATGGTCAAATTGTTTCAACAATGAAACCATATAGCCATTAAACAATTTTCAAATTAGCACATTTGCATATTTTCAAATTACTTCAAACTCCTCTTCAGTTTTATCATCTTCGCTGCTGCTGCCGCTGCTTCTTCGCCTTTATGGCCATGAATGCCACCCACTCTCTCTTTTGCCTGCTGCTCATTCTCCACAGTCAGCACACCAAAGATAACAGGTGCATCCAGTGTAAGGTTCAGTGAAAGTACACCATCTGTCACCAGTTTGCATACATAGTCAAAATGTGGCGTATCTCCCCGGATCACAACGCCCAATGTAATGAAGGCATCAGCCTCCCGCTCGTTGCTTTCTGCATAGGTACGCACGGCATATGGTATTTCCACTGCACCTGGCACAACCAGCGTTCTGCTCTCAATGCCCAGCTCTTTCAATATCTTTTTGGCGCCCGCTTCCAGCTTGTTGATGATAGCGGCGTTCCATTCTGTCTTAACTATAACTACAAAGGCATCCTTTAGTTTGGGGATGCCTTTGAGCAATGATGTATTTCCTTGTGTTGCCATTATTTTACACTAAAGTCATTTTTTTCAACGCTAAGGCGATAAAGGTATTTATCAGCCTGGAAACCTTTCTCTGTTCTCGGAAATTTCTCTTTCACTTGTTTGTACAAAGCGATCGCATCTTGCGTTTTGTTAGCTGTTTCAGCTAATAAAGCCGCGCGGAACAAATATTCAGAAGAGTTGGTTTCGTCTTTTTCAAACGTAGAAGCTGCTTTTTTATAGCTGTCTATCGCTTCAGACACCTTGTTTGTTTCGCTATACGCGTCACCCAGGCATCCATAAGCCATCATCTGTACCTGCGGAGCATCTGTGCTGAAGTCTTTCAGGTATTTGATAGCGTTATTGAAGTCACCCAATTTAAGGTAGCTCACACCTGCATAGTATTTTGCAAGGTTGCCCACCTTTGTACCGCTGTAGTTATTTGCAATGTACACGAAACCTTTGTTAGCTCCGTCGCCGTTCAATGCAAGGTTCAGCGAATCTATACCGAAGTACTGTTGTGCTTTGAAGATCGCATCAGTAGCTTTTTCTTCTTTCGGTTTTACAATGTAATTCTGGTATCCGAAATAGCCACCTACTGCTACTACAACTACTACAGCAGCACCGATAATAGCTTTTTGATTCTTTTGCCAAAAACCTTGCGCCTTGTTTAGCGCTACATTTGGCTCTACAGCCTGCACTTGTTTCTCAGACATATATCAATTTTGAAATTGGGGTTGTAAATTTAGTCAACAATAAACGGGTAATTCTGATCAAGATAAACATCTTTCAGTAATTCGCTATCATCCGGCCAAGGGCTTTCTTCAGCAAATTTCACGCTTTCTTCTACCACATCATTGATGCGTGCATCAATGGCTGCAATTTCTTCGTCAGTCGCGTATTTATTGTCCTTGATTGTTTTTAATACTAACTGGATCGGATCTTTTGCTTTATACTCGTCCACTTCTTCTTTAGTACGGTATTTCTGAGGATCAGAAATAGAGTGCCCTTTGTAACGGTAAGTTTTCAATTCCAGCAAAGTAGGGCCTTCACCTTCACGTGCTCTTTTAACTGCACGGGCAATAGCCTCGTGTACAGTTTCAGGCTGCATACCATCTACCTGGTCGCCCGGCATTTCGTAAGCGTCTGCCAGTTTATAAATGTCCACTACATTGGATGTTCTTTCTACAGAAGTACCCATTGCATAGTGGTTATTTTCACAAATAAAGATCACAGGTAATTTCCATGTCATAGCCAGGTTAAATGACTCATGGAGGATACCCTGGCGGGCAGCACCATCACCAAAGAAACACAACACTACGTTGTCGGTACCTTTATATTTTTCAGCGAAAGCCAAACCTGCGCCGGTGCCTATTTGCGCACCAACGATACCATGGCCTCCAAAGAAATAATGCTCTTTGCTAAAGAAGTGCATACTACCACCCTTTCCTTTCGCACAACCTGTAGCTTTACCATATAGTTCAGCCATACAAGAATTCGGGCTCATGCCTTTTGCAAGACCTAAGCCGTGGTCACGATAAGCGGTAATAAATGGATCTTCTGGACGAGTTGCAGTCATACAACCGGCGGCAATTGCTTCCTGGCCTATGTAAGCGTGAAAGAAGCCACGGATTTTTCCTGCCATTTTGTACATTTCCTCTGCCTTAAGTTCGAACTGGCGAATCAACTGCATCAATTCGTACCAGTATAGATAAGTTTCTTTAGAAAACTTTGTTGCCACGGTATTAAAATTTGAGGGGCAAATATAGGGGATTGTGATTTAAAGTTCAAAGAAACGTTTACAGCCTGAGGGTTATGAGGTTACGACAACGTTTGCACCAATAAAAACAAGTACAAATTACGAAGTACGAAGTATCAGCCGCTGATGTAAGTCAAACTTATGTGTATTTCATCACCTCGTACTTCGTACTTTGTATTTCGTACTTATCTTCGCCTTTCATGTTGTATTGCAAAAACATAAGCCTGACCCAGTTTAGAAATTATACTTTTCGTTCATTTGATTTTACGGAGAAGATAACAGCTATCTGTGGTAAAAATGGCAGTGGCAAGACCAACCTGCTGGATGCGATCTACTATCTCTGCTTTACCAGGAGCTATTTTTCCCGCCCCGATTCCCAGAATGTACAACATGGCCTGCAAGGCCTGCGCCTGGAAGGGATTTTAGACAAAAACAATACACCATTCCGTATAGTAAACGTGCTGCGGGAAAGCAACAAAAAAGAGTTCTCCATTGATAATGAAGTCTATAAAAAGCTATCGGCGCACATTGGCAAATTTCCCTGTGTTATGATCGCCCCGGACGATACGGAGCTGATTGTTGGTGGCAGCGAGGAGCGCCGTAAGTTTATGGATACCATTTTATCCCAGCTATCGCCGGACTACCTGTCAGAGCTGATTGCATATACCAAAATACTACAGCAACGGAACAGCCTGCTGAAAGCTGCAGCAGAAAACAGGCGCATGGATGACGCGTTGCTGGACATCCTGGATCAGCAGCTAAGCAGTAAAGGGCAATGGATATTTGAAAAAAGGAAAACTTTCCTGGCTGATTTTCTACCACTTGTGCAAGCACAATATATCTCTATCGCAGGCAAGGACGACACCGTAACACTATCATACGACAGCCAGATGCTCAACGGTTCATTGGAAACCCTGTTACAAGACAACCGTCAGCGCGATCTCTACATGCAGCGGACCAGTTGCGGCATTCATAAGGATGATATAGAAATAACCATGCAAGACATTGCATTCAAATCATTGGCGTCCCAGGGCCAGCGCAAGAGTTTGTTATTTGCTTTAAAGCTTGCAGAATTTATTACCCTTCAGCAACAGAAGGGATTCTCCCCTATCCTTTTACTGGATGATGTGTTTGAGAAACTGGATGCCGAACGTATGCATAACCTGCTATTAAAGGTTTGCATAGAAGAAGATTGCCAGGTTTTTATTACAGATACCCATAGCGAAAGGTTGACCAATGCGTTTCAGGCGTTGAATGTTCCATTTCAATTAATAGACATTACATAGTTTCAAAAGTTTCAACGTTTCATGAATGAAACGTTGAAACTTTGAAACCTTATTCTAACAACAAATCCAGCGGTTGCTGTTGCGGCTTGCCGGTAATGAATGCGCTAAAGCCTTTTACCAATAAAAATTGGGCTGCACAGTACGTGAGCATTACTATAATGGGGAAAGAAGAATTATTATACCGGAATATATTCAATGAAAGACAGGCGTCGGAAACGATAAATAAGGCCGCGCCTAATACAAGCAACAACGCGATCATTTTATTTTGAATAAACATTGCCGCATTGCAGGCAAACAGGAACATGCAGGCAATTGTCAGCGCATATACCAATACCGGTATGCGCAATGCTCCCAGGTAAGGCCATAGTATCTCCATAAGTGTGGTAACAACAACAGCCATTAAGGCCATCGCAAACCAGATTGGCAACCCGAACCGGATACGGTTGCCGCTAATGCCGATAAATGCCCTGATATAAAAAATGTGTGCAATTAAAAATGCGACCATTCCTCCTATAAATGCAGCCTGCCCGGAGAACAAAAGAACAACATCCCCGATCCATGAAAAAATGAGTGCCGTCAGCACATGCTTTATCATCTCTTTCTTTGTACCACTTACCGATACTGTAAACAGGTACATTAGCGCAGGCATGAGTAAAGGCTTGGAGATAAAACGCTCAAATTTATTTCCGTCAATAATAAAGAAACAATCGGAGGCGGCGATTACAAGAAATAACACCGATAATATGGCTGTCGTTCGTGTTTTCAAGAACACATTTATTGGTATCTATAAATATAGAACAAAAAAAGTATCCTGTATATTAATATTAAACGGGCCAGCCACTTGCACTATTCCAGCTTTTTATAGGCGTACTACAGCTATTGTATCGTTACTTTTCTTTGGAAATACAATTGCAGGGAATCCCTGATCCTTGCCGTATCAGCAATCGCAACCCTGTTTCTTAAGAACAACTTGTAAGAGGTATCTCCATTACTGATTGTACTATCATAATGGGCCGGATCTCCAAAGGAACGCAACTGCGCCGTTCTGCTTCGCGCCCGGTCACCGCTACTTGTCGTCTCAAATACAAAACGAAGCGTCATACTGTCTTTTGTATTGTTGGCAACAGGTGGTATAGCGTTATCCGCAGGCTTCACAGATGAAGTGGAATCTGGTGTATGATGCGTAGTATCCGTTACTGGCGGAGCCGATGCGGTAGAATCTACCGTATCTGTGTTTTTATTTTTGCCGGAGAAATAACTGTAAGCGCCCCATCCGGCGCCAGCCAGGATGAGCAGTATAATTACAACAGCTATTGCAGTAATTCCTTTTTTGCTACGAGCCCTGTCTTCCAGCACAGATTCAGGTGCATGTTGCCTGCTTTGCTGTTTTTCTTCCGTTTTATATGCAGTAGCATGCTGTGTAAACTCATACTCCCCCGTTTTAGTCATTGATATTATACCAACCTGCGGAATGGCGTAGGACTTACCTATATTAATATACTGTCTTGCCTGCTCAAGGGCAGATGCAAAGTCAGCTTCTATAAGCATGGTCGTTTTAGAAAAATGATTGGCGAGGTATTCAATAAACTCTGGCGAGGTCTCTGTCCTGCGGCTGTATTTGAATTCAACCTGGGGAATGCTTACGGAGTTGCCGTTAGAGTCGACCGAAACAGATTCGGATGATACAAGAAATTCACCGATTTTTTCCAGGGCTATTTTCTTATTACGCACCAGGAACTCATGGATTAAAGGATCGTATTTGCTCACGCAAAATTTTTTTACAATGTAATAAATAATTTATAACTAGAATGTATAACGAACAAAAAACATAAATCATTGTAGTTTTGCCGCATGTTGACAAAAAGAGAGGAAAAATTTCTCGCATACTGGGAAACAAACAGGGAGAAAGAAAAAAGATCGCTGCGCTTTCTCTTCATCGGCCTTCCTATTGGCTTCCTGATTGCCATAGGTATAATATTATCACTCATGTCCGGCTGGTATGAGCGCGCCACAATGGTCGCAAACAGCCAGTTCAACCCGGTGGTGCTGATCATTGCCATACTGGCGATTGTTGTTTTTTTCGGCATTTTTTACAAAAAATACCGGTGGGATATGAATGACCAGTATTACAGGGAGTTGCTGGCAAAAAAAAGAAAAGACGAAAGTGGTGATGCAGCGGAAAAACCAATTTTGTAGTCTAACCACTATATTCGCAAAAAATAAATCCCCAAAGCATCTCAATCGACAATGAAAAAAATTCTAGTATTAGCAGCAGCGGGCATGTGCATTGCCTTTACATCTTGTTTGAAAAGTGGAAGTGAATCCCAGGGATGCCAGGCAAAAAGCCCACAATCTGAGGAGACTGTAATAACGAACTTCTGCACTAGCCACAACATTAACGCGCAAAAAGATGCCAATGGCATTTACTACGAAATAACCAATGCAGGACAGGGCGTTAAACCAACAGCGTCATCTAAAGTGTTTGTTACTTACAAAGGCACTTTATTAACTGATACGCAATTTGATGCACAAACTGATGCATCTAAAACAGGCTGGACGCTGGGTGGTCTGATCCCAGGCTGGCAAGTAGCACTTCCTTACATTTCCAAAGGTGGCAGCATAAGAATGGTATTGCCTTCTTATTTAGGTTACGGCTGTTATGCAAACGGACCTATTCCGGCTAATTCACCATTATATTTTGAGATCACTCTTGTTGACGTACAGTAATACTATACAATATTAAAGAGCCGATTACATGAGAAAACCAGGGCTGAGGTAAGTTTACCCTGGCCCTATTTTTTTGCCCCAAATGTTCAATAATATTTGAAAAACGACGTTACTAACATGGTGTGAAAAATTATTTTGTGCGCGCATAGCCTTGCCCACGCTGGATTACAGCGGAATTCGCCGAAATGGAGTGAAGAAAAAGCAGAACTAAAAAACGCTGTCACAATTTCATTATCAAACCCCTATCTTTGCCGCTAACTAAAAAATTGAAAACCCTTAACAGTATGCAACTTAAAGGTTTAGTGCGTTTTTTCACGATTGCGTTGATAGTGATTTGCGTGTACCAGTTATCGTTTACATGGATCGTTAAGAGCCATGAGAACAGTATTGCAGCTAAAGCAGATAAATGGGTAAGCGATCATTTTCAAAAACCAGAACAGAAGTATCCCGACAATAAGGAACTTCAGGCAGCTTATGCAGATTCTCTGAAAGAGATTAACAAAGCACATCTTCATCGCATGCTCGACAGCACAAAAGACACCAAGATTGGTCCTTTTGGCCTGACGACCTACCAGAATGCGAAAGAAAAAGAATTGATGCTCGGCCTCGATCTTCAAGGTGGTATGAGTGTAACAATGGAAGTAGGCATGGACGGCCTTATCCACTCTTTATCCGACTACACCAAAGACGCTGACTTCAACAAAGCATTAGATGCAGCACTTGCTATTAAAGCCAATAGCAAAGCAAACCTCATTACTTTATTTACTGACGAGTATAAGAAAACAGGCAAGCCGCTGGCTCCTTTCTTCGCAAGCCGCAGCAATGGTAAAATTAAGTTTGACAGTAAAGACGCAACTGTTATATCTTATCTGAATGACCAGGGTAAAACTGCATTTGACAACACATATAAGATCTTAAGAAGCAGGATCGACCGTTTTGGTGTAGCATCACCTACCATCAATCCAGATCCGGCTAAAGGTATTATTACGATAGAACTGGCTGGTATCAACGATGCAGAAAGAGTACGTCACTACCTGCAATCTACTGCCAACCTTCAGTTCTTTGAAGTGTATAGCATCAACGATATCGGACAAGGTATTGTAGACGCAGAAAAAGGTCTTGCAGCTTACCTGCATGGCAATAAACCAAAAGATTCTACAACAGTTGTAGCTAAAGCAGACTCAACTAAAGCTACTAAACCAGCAGCAGCCGTTGATACGAATAAGACTGCTACATTATCTGATGTACATGACAGCAGTGCAAAAAATACTACTGCTAAAGCGGACACAAGCAAAGTAAACAAAGACGATTATCCGCTGCAAAGCGTAATCGCATTTGCACAACCGGAAAGAGATCAGAAAGATGGTAAAACATACTTCCCTCCTAACATCGGTTATGTACAGACAAAAGATACAGGCCTGGTAAATGAATACCTGAGAAATGAGGTAGTGAAAAGCAAAATGCCGGCAAACCTGGTATTCATGTACAGCAAGGCAGACAACAGCGCTGATTCTAAATCGAAGAACTTCCTTTCTTTATATGCAATTAAGACACTGGATAACGGTGCAGCAGAACTGGAAGGCGAGCACGTAAGTGACGCGAAACAAGACTTCAATGAGAAGAACGAAGTTGTGATCAGAATGGGTATGGATGCTATCGGCACCCGTATCTGGGCTAAAATGACTGAAAAATGCTCTCCTGCAAATAACAATGGCGTAGGCAGACCTATTGCAATTGTACTTGATAATATCGTTTACAGCGCTCCTGTAGTAAACGGCCCTATTCCTAACGGATCTTCAGAGATCACAATGGGTAAAGGCGCTGCAAGAGTAAAAGAAGCGCAAGACCTTGCAGATATCTTACAGTCAGGTAAACTACCAGCTCCGGCTAAGATCGTACAAGAGCAGATAGTAGGCCCTACTTTGGGTAACCAGGCTGTAAAAGGTGGTATGTTGTCATTCGGCATATCATTCATCGTAATATTCGCCCTCATGCTGTTGTACTTCAACACAGCGGGTTGGGTTGCTAATATTGCCCTTATCCTGAACCTTGTGTTTACAATCGGCATCTTAAGCTCAATGGGCTTTACACTAACAGCGCCTGGTATAGCAGGTCTGGTATTGACCATTGGTATGGCTGTGGATACGAACGTAATCATCTTTGAAAGGATCAAGGAAGAACTAACCCGGGGTAAAAGCTACCAATTGGCTGTAAGCGACGGTTACAAACGTTCTTATGCCCCTGTATTGGATGCGCACGTAACTACATTACTTACGGCTATCATCCTTGCATACTTTGGTTTAGGCCCGGTATTAGGTTTCGCAACTACACAGATCATCGGTATCCTGTTGTCCCTGTTCTGCGGTATCCTGGTATCAAGACTGATCTCTGACCTGTACACAAACAAAGAGAAAAACCGTCACTTTGAATATTTCACGAACATCTCAAGAAAAATATTCAAACACGCTGCATTCAAATTCGTTGAATACAGGAAAGTGGCTTATGGTATATCCGTTGTTGTATTCCTGTTAGGTATCGGTTCTTTCTTCAATGGTTTTGATGAGGGTGTAGAATTCGAAGGTGGCCGTAGCTATACGATCCTTTTCGAAAAAGCGCCTAACCAGGACAAAGTAAGAGATGACCTGAAAGCTGTATTTGGCGAATATCCTGTTGTAAAAACAGTAGATAAAGCTACACAACTGAACATCACTACAGCATACAAGATCCATGAGACTGGCAACAATATAGACTCTACAGTTGAGGCTGCTTTGTTCAAAGGCTTGCAACAGCACTTGCCACAAGGCATTACTTACAAAGAGTTTGATACGAAATACAAACAAAGTTCTCAGACGGTATTACCAACCATCTCTGATGAATTGAAAAGCGGTGCTGCAAAAGCAACCATACTTGCGATCATCGTGATCTGTCTGTATATCTTCATCCGTTTCCGCGACTGGAGATACTCTGTAGGTACGATCTTCTCATTGTTGCATGACGTATTTGTAACATTGGCGGTATTCAGCTTCTTAAGAAAAGTAGTACCGTTCCCGTTAGAGATAGACCAGCACTTCATCGCCGCTATATTAACGGTGATAGGCTTCTCCATGAACGATACGGTAATCGTGTATGACCGTATTCGTGAGGACAGCCGCCTGTACCCTAACCTGTCTAAAGAGCAGGTGGTAAATACCGCGATCAACCAGACACTGAGCCGTACTATTATGACATCGCTCACTGTATTCCTGACGATCCTTATTCTCTTCATCTTTGGTGGTGAGGTTACAAGAGGTTTCGCCTTTGCAATGTTGATCGGTGTATTAACCGGTACATACTCTTCTATCTTCGTAGCAGCTCCTATCCTGGTGGACTTTGGTAAAAACAAACCTTTAGGTAAAGCAGAAGAGAAAAAATAAGAGATTGCCTCACAATAATTTTTGAAACAAGCCCGTTCCTGCAACGGGCTTGTTTATTTATCAGCCCATTTGTTAAACAACAAAACTTTATAATTCACCTCACATTAACATTCATAATCAATTGCACAACATAATTTTGTGGCGAGCATGAAAACCCTGTCAAAAATATTATCCCATTGCATACTGATAGTAGTTGCAGTACAAATACTCAATATGAGTGTGTACGGTGGAGATTTTGACCAGTTATATCTTGCAAGCAGTCATCCTACCATAGGTGAATACAACGAAATAGATTCCTTTATAGAATACTTTGAAGAGATCATACTCGGACACAAAGACGCATTTCCTGAAAATGGTGCGCACAATGATGGTTCAGCGCACAACTCCATCCAGATAAAACATATTTCTGTCAAGCTCTTCAACGAGAGTATTAAAGTTGCAGAAGTACCCGTTTACGATAGCAATGTCACACATTCCATCCCAAGGAATGAAGACTATCGCTTCCTGTTTATCAAAAACATCATACCTCCCCCACCAAAAGCCTGAGTTTAATTAGATTATAATTCCCTGGTTACCGGCTTGCCTGTAATCGGAAACATGCTGTAAACAAATAGCTGGCGGCCTTGTTATCCATAACAAAGCATGCCCTGCTAACTGTTACCACAGAAACTGTTTATATTTTAAAAAGCTCAATTTTCATACATAATGAAACCCAATTATCGTACCTCCGGGCTGCTGCGCCGGACGGTCATTCGTACACTCATTTCCCTGTGTACCATACCTGTATTGTGCCCCTCTTTTTCTACCGTTAAAGCCCAGGCAGTCGACACACTAAGGCTGACGCTGGATGACGCAGAGAAACGCTTCTTAAACCAGAACTTCGCACTCTTAGCGCAGCGGTATAACATAGACGTTAGCAAAGCGTTGGTACTACAGGCCAAGCTGTACCCAAATCCAAACATTCAGATGGCGACTGCTGTTTATGATGGAGACCACAAAAAATGGTTTTCAACTCCGCTTACAGAAAACGGGGAGCTGACCGCAGGTATATCGCAAACCATCATACTAGCGCGTAAACGAAATAAGGCCATTAAAATAGCTGAAGCAAACGTAAAGCTCTCTGAATACCAGTTCTACGACCTTGTGCGAACATTGAAATATACATTGCGCACAGACTTTTATAACATTTATTACCTGCAGCAGTCTGCTAAGGTATATGATGCGGAGATCAGCTCTCTGCAACAGGTAACAAAGGCATTTGCAGAACAGCAGGGCAAAGGATATATAGCTGAGAAAGAAGTAGTACGTGTACAGGCACAACTATACGCCTTACAAAGTGAATACAATGACCTGGTGAACCAGATAAACGACCTGCAAAGTGAATTACGCCTGGTTTTGCAGGAGAAGAAAGTCTATATTGTTCCGGTAATAGATAACAGTACGCTTGCATCTCTCAATCCGGCTAAATATTCACTCTCTACATTAATAGATTCAGCATACGTTCAACGTACGGACCTGATGATTGCAAAAGCAAATACAGACATCAGTAAACTGAATTATACCTATGAAAAGGCCAATGCCGTTCCTGACCTGACAGCCAATGTCAACTACGACCAACAAGGCAGTTACAGAAACAACTTCTACTCTGCCGGGCTTGCAATAGACCTGCCATTTTTTAACCGCAATCAGGGCAACATCAAGGGTGCAAAAAAGATGATAGATGTAAATGCTACCCAGCAAAAAAGCGTGGAGGCAACTGTTGAAGAAAATGTTTTCCGCTCGTTGCAAAAAGCAACAGATGCAGACAAACTGTACAAAAACATTGATCCAAAATTCTCCGGCGACTTCGAACGGCTAATGCGTGAAGTGTTGATCAACTATCAACGCCGGAATATCAGCCTGCTGGATTTCCTTGACTTCTACGATTCTTATAAAGAGAATGTATTACAGGTAAATGCAATTCAGTTTAACCGCGTTAGCGCATTCGAAGACATCAACTTTTATACAGGCAGCAATTTTTTCAACTAACAAACAGCTCATCAAATGCAAAAGTCATATAAATATATCATCGCCATCACTCTATTAACAGCAGCTACTGCTATATTCCAATCATGCGGCGGCAAAGGGGATGCAGATGACAAAAGTATCAGTGTAAAAAAAGACACCTACACTATTCCAGACTCTTTACTTAAAACGTTGAATATTGATACTGTTTCTACAGAACAATTAAAAAATGCGATCACGCTTACAGGCAAAGTATCTTTTAATGAAGATAACGTAGCTAAGATATACCCGATGGTGAGTGGTACAGTTACAGACATACGTGGTGTATTAGGTGATTATGTAAATGCGGGGCAGGTATTGGGCGTTATACACAGTAGCGAAATGGCAGGTTACAGCAATGACCTGATCAACGCGGAAACAAACCTGCGCGTAGCAAAGAAAAATCTTGATGCAACAAAAGATATGGCTACAAGCGGACTCGCCTCTCAAAAAGATGTACTAGGCGCTGAAGCAGCATACGAACAGGCACAATCTGAATTGAACAGGGTAAACAGGGTACTGAAAATAAATGGTGGCAATACGCAAGGTGATTTCCTCATCAAATCTCCTGTAAGTGGTTTCATTGTAGAGAAACAGGCAACAAACAATATGGTGATCCGTACGGATAACAACAATGATCTGTTCACCATTTCTGACTTGAAAAATGTATGGATCTGGGCAAATGTTTATGAATCTAACATTGGCAATGTACACGTTGGCGATGACGTGGATGTAACTACCCTATCTTATCCTGGCCGTGTGTTTAAAGGCAAGATCGATAAGATCATGAATGTACTTGATCCTACTAACAAGGTAATGAAGGTACGTGTAGTATTAAGTAACACAGATTACGCATTGAAGCCGGAAATGTTTGCCAGCGTTACCGTTAGTAACAAGGAAAACAAAACAGCGTTGAGCATTCCTTCGCAGGCATTGATCTTCGACAACAGCCAATACTTTGTAGTAGTCTACAATAGTAAATCTGATGTACAGATAAGGCCTGTTAAGATCATCAACATTGTAGGCCAGCGCGCATACATCACAGAAGGCTTGAAGGAAGGTGACAAGATCATCGGTTCTCAGGCAATATTGATCTACGGTGCGTTGAATAGCTAGAATGTGAGTTGTCAGTGGTCAGTTGTGAAAGAGGATTGTGAAAATATCAAGGTCGAGATAAGGGTAGATTCTAATTCTACACTATTAATACAACTCTCCGGAAAATTTCACCATTCACTATTAATCATTCACTTCTCATCACTCACAACTGACAATTCACCACTTGTTTCTCAAATCAAAAGATTCACACAATGAATAAAGTATTAAAAGGCATCATTGCCTTTTCTCTCAAGAATAAATATTTCATTCTTTTTGCTACGTTGCTACTTGTCATAGCAGGTATCATCTGTTTCAAAAAGATGCCTATAGAAGCTTTCCCGGATGTGACCAACACGGAGATAAGCATCATTACCCAATGGCCAGGACGCAGTGCAGAGGAAGTGGAAAAATTTGTGACCATTCCTTTAGAAACTGCGCTCAACCCGGTACAGGAAAAAGTAAGCCTTCGCTCTACAAGTATCTTTGGCCTCTCTTATGTAAAGATCATCTTTGAAGACAAGGTTACAAACGAGCAGGCACGCATACAGGTCAATAACCTGTTGGGCGATGCAAACCTGCCCGACGGCATACAACCACAGGTGCAGCCTCCTACCGGCCCTACAGGCGAGATATTCCGTTATACACTCAGGAGTAAAATACGCGATGCCCGTGAGCTGAAGACCATGCAGGATTGGATTATAGACAGGCAGATACGCGCAGTGCCGGGTGTGGCTGACATAGTAAGCTTTGGCGGCCTTGCTAAAACCTATGAGATAAAAGTAGACCCGGGCAAAGTAACCAACTTCGGCATTACGCCACTGGATGTATATAATGCAGTAGGTAAAAGCAACATTAATATTGGTGGTGATGTGATCGTACAAAACAACCAGGCTTATGTAGTGCGTGGTATTGGATTGCTGAATGACATCAATGAGATCAAAAATATTATCGTTCAAAACGTAAACGGCATTCCCGTACTGGTAAAAGATGTAGCGGATGTAGAAATCTCCAACCTGCCACGCCTGGGGCATGTGGGCAGGATAGATGCCTATATAGATGCGAACGGAAAAAGGACAGTAGGTACAGATGAGGAAGATGTGGTAGAAGCCATTGTGATCATGCGCAAAGGCCAGAACCCGGCAGATGTAGTAGCTGCATTGAAAACAAAACTGAAAAAGATCAATGAAGATGTGCTTCCTGCCGACACGCAGATCATACCGCTGTACGACAGGGAAACCCTGATCGAGTTTGCAACACATACTGTATTGCACAACCTGATAGAGGGTATCTTACTGGTAACATTGCTGGTATCGCTCTTCATGTTTAACTGGCGCACTACGCTCATTGTGTCCATCATTATACCGCTTGCGCTACTCTTTGCATTTATCTGCCTGCGATTAATGGGCATGTCGGCCAACCTGCTCTCTCTCGGTGCTGTAGACTTCGGGATCATTATAGACGGAGCCGTCGTAATGGTAGAGGGAATGTTTGTGGTGCTGGACCACAAAGCGCGGGATGTGGGTATGGAACGATTTAATAAACTGGCCAAGATGGGCCTGATCAAAAAGCATGGCGCACAACTGGGTAAAGCTATCTTCTTTGCAAAACTGATCATCATCACAGGCTTGCTACCGATCTTCTCTTTTGAAAAAGTAGAAGGCAAAATGTTCTCTCCGCTGGCTTATACATTAGGCTTTGCGTTACTGGGCGCGTTGATCACTACGCTTACATTAGTACCGGTATTGATCAATATGTTGCTAAGAAAAAATGTAAGAGAGAAGCACAACCCAATTGTACATTGGCTCACCGGTATTTTTGTAAAAGGCTTTGTCTTTACGTACAAGCATAAAAAGACTACTATTGCAGCCGCGCTTATTGTCATGTCACTTGGCTTGTATTCATACAAATTTCTTGGCTCAGAATTCCTTCCTGAATTAGATGAAGGTGCTATATGGCTGCGTGTGCAATTGCCCTATAGCGTATCACTGGAAAAATCAGTAGACGTATCTAAGCAGGTACGCGGTATGCTGATGGAGTTTCCGCAAGTGCAGGCGGTTGCCTCACAAACGGGCCGCCCGGACGATGGTACAGACGTAGGTGGTTTCTACAACAATGAGTTCAATGTACGCCTTTACCCTGAAGGTGACTGGAAACCAAAGATCAATAAAGATGAACTGATAGACCAGATGAATACGCGACTGTCAGTCATTCCGGGTGCCAACCTCAACTTCTCGCAACCGATCATGGATAACGTAGAAGAAGCTGTATCTGGTGTAAAGGGATCTATTTGCGTAAAGGTCTATGGGGACAGCCTGAACTATATGGAAGGCAAAGCGAATGAAGTATATAACGTATTGAAAACGGTTAAGGGTATTGAAGACCTCGGCGTAATCAAAAACCTGGGACAACCGGAACTGGATATAGATCTGAATCAACACAAAATGGCGCTTTATGGTGTTGCTACTGCTGATGCAAATGCGGTAATAGAAATGGCGATAGGTGGTAAAGCAGCCAGTACTTTGTATGAAGGCATCAAGAAGTTTGACATCAGGATCCGCTTTCCTGAAGAGTATCGCAATAATGTAGAAGCAATAGGTAACCTGATGGTGCCTACAGAGAATGGCTCCAAAGTGCCCATTAAAGAAATAGCAACCATTACACTGAAAACCGGGCCGTGCTTGATCTTCAGAGATGGCAACGAACGTTATTCCGCTGTAAAATTCTCCATCAGGGGACGGGATATGGGTAGTGCTATTGCAGAAGCGCAGGAAAAAGTAAACAAACAGGTAAGCCTGAAACGCGGCTATAATATGGTATGGCAGGGTGATTTTGAAAATCAGCAACGTGCAGAAAAACGATTGGCACAGGTAGTCCCTATTAGCTTACTTTTAATCTTCCTCCTGTTGTTTACCATGTTTGGTAACCTGAAGGATGCCGGGCTTGTGTTCCTCAACGTACCATTTGCCATTGTAGGTGGTTTACTCGCTCTTCACTTTACGGGCACTAACTTTAGTATTTCTGCCGGTATTGGTTTCATTGCGCTCTTTGGTATTTGTATCCAGGATGGCGTACTGCTCATCACCGTGTTTAAGCAGAATCTTGAACACATACGGGGACAAAGTGCCTCACTCTATACCGCGATTAAAAATGGCGTTATCTCCAGGATAAGACCAGTAATGATGACAGCGTTAATGGCTGCCATCGGCCTCTTCCCTGCGGCCATCTCACATGGCATCGGCTCTGAAAGTTCAAGGCCATTGGCACGTGTAGTAATTGGCGGGATTCTTTGTGCCATGATCTTCTCCCTGCTTGTATTCCCATTAATATTTGCATGGGCATACAGAAAAGTAGATACGAAACATGAAGAAAAAACAGAAGAGATAAAATAAGCTTGTTGTTTTTGTATTGTTGAGCAAGAGGTCGCCGAAAGGTGACCTCTTTTTTGTTATGTGTAAGGGCTCGCAAAAATTATAATATAGACCTATAAGGTTTTTAAAACCTTATAGGTCTTTTAGATACTGAAACCCCTGCACAATCGAAGACAATCAAATTACTCCCTAACATATCTTTAACAACTTTTTCTGCATTCACTTTACCGCATATTAAATTCATATTAAAAACCCTTTTTTTGCTACCACGTTGAAAATGTTTAGAATATCGTGACGTAAACTTGCACAACGGTTTACTTTGGACATGCGGAAACTTAAACTACATATTGCAAAGCTGCTAGCTTTTGTTGTAGCCCTGCAAATACTCAACCTGAGTATCTACACGCAGGATTTCCAGCCTATTCTTCAACCGTCCAACTCCATTGGCGAATTCAACGAATACAATTCCGTAATAGAATACGTAGCAGAGGTGGTTCTCGACCAGGACAATGCTGTTCCTGAATATCAGAACAACGCATTTAGCGCACACAAAGATCTACAGATGCACAAGCATGTAACTGTAAAGATGATAGACTGTGATCTGTATGCAGCTACTCCTGTTACTATTGCCGACGAACGGAATCACGTTAGCCCGATCGCCGACGATTATCATTTTCTATTTTTCAAGGAGATAAACCCTCCTCCTCCCAAAGCTTAATATAACCACATTGTTACTCTTGTAGGCTTGCTATATCGTATTAACGGTATTTCTATTATTTCATTTACTATAATACAATAACCGAACATGAACGTACGTATGTTCTGGCGACATGCATTTGCTGCGCTATGCTGCATGCAGCTAAATGCACATGCCCAAACATCCAGATCTGGTGATACCACTACCCTGTCCCTGACCGATGTTGAGAAGAGATTTATCGACAGCAACTTCCAGTTGCTCGCTGCACACTACAATGTGGATGCCCAAAAGGCGCTGATACAGCAGGCTAAAGTATGGGATAACCCGGTATTGAACACAGACCAGGTGATCCATGCCAATGGCAAGTTTTTCCCTTATGGCAAAAACCCTGATGGCACTTACAACGGTCAGTATTTCATCCAGGTTCAACAGTTAATTAAAACAGCCGGCAAGAGAGGCAAACTTATTAATCTCGCAAGCACAAACGCTAAATTGAGCGAATGGCAACTGCAAGACTTGTTACGCAACCTGCGCGCACAGTTGCATTCCGATTATTACACGCTTTCCCAACAACTGGCAGACAGAAATATTTTACTGTCGCAGCAGGACCAGCTAAAGCACCTGCTTACAGCCATGCAAGGCCAGCTAAATGCAGGTAATATTGCACAAAAAGAATACTTACGTATACAGGCACTCCTGATCACCTTACAGCAGGATTTAACAGAGCTGGATAAAAATATTACAGACACGCAGTCAGACCTGAAAACGCTGCTGCAGATGAAAGACGATGTCTTCATAAAACCGGCAATTGAATCTGCCGGAGCCACAAGTGTTACGGAAAACTTCGACGCACTTGTACAAATGGCAAAACAAAATAACCCAAGCTACCTTTTACAACAGACCCAGGTAGTGTACCAGCAGCAAAGCCTTTCTTACCAGAAATCGCTGCGCAGCCCTGACATTACTTTAGGGCCAAACTTTGACCGGAACTCCAACTACGCACCTAATTACGTCGGACTGGGTATTTCATTGCCTTTACCGGTATTCGACAAGAACAAAGGCAATATTAAGGCTGCTGAATTCAATGTAAAACAGCAGCAGGCACTGGTACAGGATGCTGAAACAAATTTGTACCAGGATGTCAACAGCGCTTACAAAAAACTATTGCTGACCATACAGCAAAACAATGGCGCGCAACAAGACTTTTACATCCGCTATAAAGACATGTACCAGAACATGCTGAAGAGCTATCAGCAAAAGCAGATAAACCTGCTTGAGTTCCTGGACTTCTTTAATGATTATACAGCACTACAGCAAAGACTTAACCAACAACAACTGAACCTGCAACTGGCAAAAGACGAATTGAACTACCAGGTAGGAATTGATGTGATAAAATAATGAACAACAATTTTAAATCCATTTAGATGAAACAATATCTGCTTACCGGAGTATCTATTATAACTATCTGTCTTGCATCGTGCCACTCTAAGAAAGAGCCGGTGAAGGAAGAGAGTAAGAAATATGTATTAAGCGATACTATGGCTAAAATGATCACACTCGACTCTGTGAAGATGTGCAATATAGACAATGCCATTACCCTTAGCGGCGAAATCAGTTTTAATGAAAATAGTGTCATAAAAATATTTCCACGCAGCAGCGGACAGGTTGTTGAAACCAAAGTTGCACTTGGAGATAAAGTACAGGCAGGCCAGGTATTGGCAGTGATAAAAAGTGCGGATGTAGCCGGCAGTTATGCTGACCTTACAAGTGCTAATGCCGATATAGAAATTACAAAACGCCAGATGGACAATACTGAGGCGCTGTATAAAAATGGCATTGCCAGCGAAAAGGATTATACAGAAGCAAAACAGAATTACCAGAAGGCACTTGCTGTAAAAGAAAAGATACAATCAACACTGAACATCAACAGCGGCGGCACTACAAAGCCAGGCGGCACGTATGTATTAACCGCTCCTATCTCCGGCTATATAGTAGAGAAGAAAGTAGTAGCAGGTGCATTCATCCGTCCAGATATGGCAGATAATCTTTTCACTATTTCAGACCTGAAGGATGTATGGGTATGGGGCAATGTATTTGAATCTGACATCCCTAAGATCAAAGAAGGCAGCAGTGTGGCAGTAACTACTCTTGCTTATCCTGACAAAGTATTTAATGGCAAGATCGATAAAATGAGCCAGGTGCTCGACCCAACAGATAAAACATTAAAAATACTCATCAAAATACCGAACGAAAACATGATGCTGCGTCCTCAGATGTTTGCGAAAGTAAGCGTATCAAACATTGAGAACACACAGGCCATTTGTATTCCAACCAAAGCACTGATCTCACAGAACGGCAAAAACTATGTAGTTGTTTTCAATGCAAAAGACGACATGAAGATTGCCGATGTGGACATCAGGAAAACGACCGGCGATAAGACTTACCTCAATGGAGGCGTAACACCGGGACAGAAGATCATTGTACAAAATGAACTGTTGATATTCCAGCAATTGTTGAATGAAAATAATTAAGTGAATCAGAGTCAATCGTGAAATAAAAAAACAAGAAGCCTTCATGATTCACTTTAAAAAACAGGTAAGATGAATAAATTCATTAAACAAGTCATACATTTTTCCTTACGTCACCGTTACCTGGTCTTTTTCCTGACCGCAGTACTGGGTGTTATAGGGTTTATCAGCTATAGAAACACGCCTATTGAAACATTCCCGGATGTTACCAATACGCAGATTATCATTATTACACAATGGCCTGGCAGAAGTGCAGAGGAAGTAGAAAAATTCGTTACCATACCATTAGAAACAGTTTTAAACTCTGTTCAGAAAAAAATAAATCTTCGTACTACTTCTTCATTTGGCCTCTCTTATGTGCGCCTCATTTTTGATGATGATGTAGATGATGCTTTTGCAAGACAACAGGTATTCAGCCGTATTACAAACGTAGACTTGCCGGATGGCATTAAGCCGGACGTGCAGCCTCCGTATGGCCCTACGGGTGAGATCTTCCGTTATACACTGAAAAGCCCTACACGCAACATCCGTGAATTGTACACAATACAAGATTGGGTACTAGACAGGCAATTCAAGTCTATTCCCGGTGTGGCAGACGTAAACAGTTTTGGTGGTGAAGAAAGAAGTTTTGAAATAAGTGTAAACCCCAATTACCTTACCAAGTATGGTCTCTCCTCACTGGATGTGTATAATGCCGTAGCCAAAAGTAACATCAACGTAGGTGGCGATGTGATAGAAAGAAACGGACAAGCATATGTAGTGCGTGGTATTGGTCTGCTAAACAACATACCGGAGATAGAAAACATCATCATTACCAAAACAAATGGTGTTCCTATTCTCGTAAAAAATGTAGCGACTGTAAAAGAAGCTGGCAAACCTCGGCTGGGGCAGGTTTCAAGAGATACCGTAGGCGATGTGATAGAAGGCATTGTCGTAATGCGTAAAGGCGAGAACCCGACTGAGGTACTGAACAGGATACACGACAAGGTAACCGAGCTGAACAAGAAGATATTGCCAAAAGATGTGCATATAGATACATTTTATGATCGCACTACACTGATGGATTATGCAACACATACCGTAATACATAACCTGATAGAAGGCATTGTACTGGTAACGTGTATTGTACTCATCTTTATGGCAGACTGGCGTACTACAGTTACGGTAAGTATTATCATTCCGCTGGCATTGCTTTTCGCCTTCATGTGCATGCGCATCAAAGGCATGACGGCAAACCTGCTATCGATGGGTGCTATTGACTTTGGTATCATCATAGATGGAGCCGTGGTAATGGTGGAAGGGCTCTTTGTGGCACTCGATCACCGGGCGAAGGAAGTGGGCATGGAGAAATTCAATAAGCTGGCAAAACTTGGCCTGTTCAAACAGGTAGGTACGGAAATGGGTAAAGCCATTTTCTTCTCCAAAGTTATCATCATTACCTGTCTTATCCCCATCTTCGCTTTCCAGAAAGTAGAAGGCAAAATGTTCTCCCCGCTGGCTTACACACTGAGCTTTGCATTATTAGGCGCATTGATCTTCACGCTCACATTAGTTCCGGCGTTATCAAGCATTTTGTTAAAAAAGAATGTGCGTGAGAAACACAACGTGGTAGTGATCTTTTTTGAGAAAGGCGTTAAGTTCTTATTTGAAAGAGCCTATAGAGTGCCTAAGTTGAGTGTATTGATTGCAGTAGGTATTATGGCAGTCACATTCTTCTCTGCGAAATTCCTTGGCTCTGAGTTCTTACCAGATCTTGATGAAGGTGCGTTGTGGGTAAAAGCACAGTTGCCGATGAGTTCATCGCTCGGGCAAAGCAAAGAGATCTCCGATAAAATGGGAACAATACTGAGACAGTTCCCGGAAGTAAAACATACACTTGCACAAATAGGCCGTACAAATGACGGTACAGACCCGAAAGGTTTCTTCAATGTGGAAATAGCAGTAGACCTGAAACCAAAAGATGAATGGCGCAATGGTGTAACAACAGAGAACCTGATAGATAGTATGGACAGGCAACTGAGTAAGATACCGGGCTTATTGCTCAACTACTCCCAGCCTATCCGTGATAATGTGGAAGAAGCAGTAGCAGGTGTACCAGCCTCATTGGCGGTAAAAATATTCGGGCCGGATTTCAAAACACTGGACTCACTGGCAGATAAAGTACAAAATACACTAGGCCAGATCAGCGGTATTGAAGACTTAGGTATCCTGCGCAACCTGGGACAACCAGAGTTCAGGATAGAGCTGGATCAGGAAAAAATGGCATTATATGGTGTGAATACAGCCGATGCACAATCGGTAATAGAAATGGCGATCGGTGGTAAAGCTGCTACACAGTTGTATGAAGGCGAACGCAAGTTTGATATTCGTATCCGCTACCAGAAAGACTTCCGTGATACGGAAGAAAAAATACGCCAATTGATGGTGCCAACACAAGACAGTGCAAAAGTGCCGCTGAAAGAGATCTCAACTATCAGAACACTGACAGGGCCGGCATTTGTATATAGAGATAATAATGCACGGTATATTCCTGTTAAGTTCTCTGTACGCGGACGTGACATGGGCAGTACCATTGCAGAAGCACAACAGAAAGTAGACGCAGCAGTGAAATTGCCTGATGGATACAGTATGAGCTGGAATGGACAGTTTGAAAACCAGCAACGTGCTACTAAAACATTATCCAATGTAGTACCGGTATGCCTGCTGGCCATCTTCCTTATCCTGTTCATGACGTTTGGCAATGCCAAAGATGCCATTCTTACCATTCTTAATGTGCCGTTCGCACTAATAGGCGGTATTATGGCGTTACATATTACCGGGTTAAATTTCAGTATCTCGGCAGGCATCGGGTTCATTGCATTATTCGGGGTCTGTATTCAGAACGGTGTGATCCTGATCAGCGTGTTCCGAAAAAATCTTGAAGCAAAAATGACCCTGCACCAGGCTGTGCTACATGGAGTGATCTCCCGTGTACGCCCTGTAGTAATGACCGCATTGATGGCAGCTATAGGTTTGTTACCTGCAGCTATCAGCACAGGCATTGGCAGTGAAACACAAAAACCATTAGCGATCGTTGTAATCGGAGGATTGGTTACATCAACCATTCTTACATTGTTGATACTCCCGATCATCTATTCGCAAGTGCATATGTTCATTCATAAAAGAGAGAACAGAAAAATACTAAAGAAGCTCGGCGCTGTGAGTAGTTAGCGTCAAGCCATGTCCAAACACAAACGCCGTCCCGGTTCCCCGGGATGGCCTTTTTTATGTTAGATGGCAGATGTACGATGTTGGGCATACATTGCTTTTTGTTTAATTCTTGAATGACTATACACTTAATAGGACAACAATTAAATCATATAACCATTCAACAATTTTCGTAAAGCCCCGTTATTTTACATCATACATCTAACATCGTACATAAGATTAATTATTACTTAAACGAAACGATGTTGCATTAACAACGCAACGATAGTAACCCATTTATAAACGATCAATTTAGTTTTGTACACAATGAAAAAGGTAATACTGCTGCTTACCCTTTTTGCAGCAAAAGAACGGACTTACGGCCAGGAAAAAACAACTGACACAACAGGTAAAAAATTGTCACTGCATTGGCAATTCACAACTATACCTCAATATCATTTCAACTTTAAAGCGCCTTATTCCGGGGACAATAGCTTTTTACCCAACGAGCCGGTAAAAACATCTTTTACCAGTACCATCTTTGCAGCATACAAACCATTCAAACATACCTACGTTGTCTTCAACCCGAAGCTGCAGCAGGCAAAGGATTAAGCCAGACATTAGGTGTTGCAGGTTTCCCTAACGGAGAAATATATCGTGTAGGAGATCCTGCACCTAAACTGTTTGTTGCACGTTTATATGCAGAGCAGCGCATCCCTCTCTCCCCAAAAAAAGACTTTACGGATGATGACCTGAACCAGGTAAAAGAGTATAACAATACGGAGTACATTTCTATCATAGGCGGCAAGTTTGCACTGACAGATTTTTTTGATGGCAACAACACCAGCCAGGACCCGCGTACACAGTTTTACAACTGGTCATTGATGGCAAGCGGTGCTTGGGACTACCCGGCAAATACCAGGGGATATAATTTTGGTGCAGTTATACAAGCTTATATCCATGACTGGGCATTCCGCTATGCCATTACCTCCATGCCTAAAGAAGCCAATGAAGCCAATATGGAGTTTCGCTTAAACAAAGCGGAAGGCATGGTACTGGAAATAGAAAAACAACACCTGCTACAAAAAGATGACACACATTATTCCAGCGCGCACATCGGCGTCTTTTACAACCAGGCGCGTATGGGCAACTATGCACAGTCTATACATACAGGACTGGTAAACGCAGCACCACCTGACATTACAGACAGCCGGGAATATGGCAATGTAAAAAAAGGCATATATGGCTGTTGGGAAACGAATAGCGGTCCCTTCCACTATCTCGTACGCGGCAGTTGGAACGATGGCAAAGCAGAGTCATGGGCGTTTACAGAGATTGATAATAGCTATGCATTTGCTACACGCATAGAAGGAAGCTTATGGAAACGGAAAAATGACAACATTGGTATTGCCGTGGTAAGTAACGGGCTATCAAACGATCATCGTACCTATCTTGCCAATGGTGGTTATGGTTTTATCATTGGTGATGGTAAGCTAAACTACAGCAGGGAGAATATTATAGAGGCTTATTACTTTTTAAACATCTGGCGCAAACTATCACTCACACCAGATTATCAGTTCATCTTACATCCCGGGTATAACAAAGATCGTGGCCCCGCGCACGTAGTTGCGTTGCGGTTGCATGTGGAGATATAGGTGTTGCATTGTTGCATGGTTTAATTGTTATATGATTACACTATTGCCCGGCTAAAACACGCAGAAATGCTTGCCACTCTTTGTGACAATGGATTACAGAGATAAAAAATGCGATACCCCTGTTTTAATTTTTACAATAAAACGTTCGGCCTCAGAAACAAACAATGCTAATATTGGTATCAGGCATTCTGTTTACCATAGTACTTATGGCAGGGTTAACCAATTATTTTCATGGAGTAAAAATCCCGGCAGCTTATAACATTCTCAAAAGCCCCGGCGCACAATGTCATTAAGTTAACCACAAGGCTCACAATGATAACACAAAGAGCACAAGGGCTTCCCTTTGTGTCCCTTGTGAAATAGCTTTGCGCTCTTTGTGGTTAGCGTCTCAATTTAATGACATTGCCCCGAGTGTATCCTCACGCATCGGTTAGTTGCTGGTTCGTGAGGACACGAACCAGGGCGCAAATAAATTACTGAAAGAGCTGTTCAGGCGTGCCAGGGTTGCGGGTGGAGATAGAAGTGCCGAACTATACTATTATTTTATTGCCAAATGGTTTAATTGTCATGCCTGTCTAATAATTAAACCATTTAACAATTGAGCCTGCCCCACTCATTTCACCGTCCAAACGCCTCATTTCACCTACCGTTAACAAACGTTTTGCACAACAGAATGTCAAAAGGATACGTTATATCCCATAGAGATACTAATTGGTATTAGTATTGCTTATATAAGGTTAGTAACACACTTTAAAACATACAGCTATGAACACGAAACTGAATATAATCGTACTCGCTGCAATTCTCGCCGTTTCAGCTGTATCATGTTCCACATCTAACTATGCTACTGCACAAGATAATTATGCACAAGATGGTGATACATATACAGCAGACCAGGAAGTTACGTACGACGATTTTTACAACGATCTGAGTCCTTATGGTACCTGGATGGAGTATCCCTCTTACGGACGGGTATGGATCTGTAATGTTCCCGGCTTCGCACCATACAGCACAGGCGGACACTGGGTATTTACCAGTTACGGCTGGACATGGGCATCTGATTATAACTGGGGTTGGGCACCATTCCACTATGGTCGCTGGGCTTACGAAGGCAGATATGGCTGGATGTGGGTTCCCGGTTATGAATGGGCTCCTGCATGGGTAGGCTGGCGCACAGGTGGGGGTATGTACGGTTGGGCTCCTTTAGGTCCCGGCATGAACATCGGTGTAAATATTAACTTCGGAGGCATACCTGCCAATCACTGGACGTTTGTACCTAACAGGTATATAACACGTGGTGACGTGCATAACTATTACATCAATAATTCCAGGAATACGACTATTATTAATAACACTACGATCATTAATAATACCAACAACTACAGGAATACGAGGTTTATTACCGGCCCGGACAGAAGGGATGTAGAAAGGAATGTAGGTGGACGCGTAAATCCGGTTCGTATTCAGAACAGTACAAGACCAGGCCAGTCATTTACCAATAATGGCCGTGACCTGCAACTGTATCGCCCGGTAGTGAAACAATCACAACGTAACAACCAAGATGCTTTCAACAATGGTAACAACAATAACAATCGTCCTCCGCAAAATGGCTGGCAACAAAACCGTGATAACAACACGAATGTAAGGCCTGGCGGTAATACGATACAGGGACCAACAAACCCTCCGGCTGTAAACCAACCGGGTAATGTGAATAACAACAACAGGCCGAATATAAATAATGGCAATGGCGACAGGCCGGCCTGGTGGCAAAACAGGCACCAGGATGGTACTCCAAACAATGGTACCACTACCCCACCTGCAACAACGCCAAACAATAACAACAGGCCGCCGGTAACGGGCAACAACCCGCCGGTGGGAAATAATAATAACAGGCCTACACAGCCAAACACGAACCAGCCTCAAAATGGTGGACAGAACACACCATGGACGGACAGAAGAATGGATCAGCCAAGAAGGGACCAACAACAAAGAACACAACAGCAACAACCGCAGAATCAGAATACAACCCGTCCGCAAAACTGGGGAAATGGTAACAGGCAACCGGCACAAAACAATGTGATCAGGCAACAGCAGAGAACACAGCCGCAGCCACAACAGCCAAGGACACAACCACAACGTCAACAACCTATGAGTACACCAAGAGAGGTTCCTCAACATAGGGAAAACAGTGGTGGCGGTGGCGGAGGAATGAGAAGAATGAGATAAGAGATGTAGTGTTTATATTGTGTTTAATAAGGAAAGAAGCCTCACAAGGGCTTCTTTCTTTTTGGGATAATATCGTGAGACGAGAATCAGCAATCGTGAAATGAAGATTCGCAATACAATCTATAATAAAGCAGATATTTTTTTGTAATAAAAAGTAAACCCTATATTTAGGACTGAATAAATAAGCCATCTGCGCATAAGCTACAAAGTGCTTCAACCTCCTCTTCGCTAGCCATACCGGCTAAAATTCTATTGAAAAACTAAAGTCTATTACGTAATGAACACATTACTACCACTCATGTGCTTATGCACCGCACAATCGTGCGCACCCAACCGAATGACCATAAAGAAGGTATTAAATTCCGAAGCTTCTGCCCGAAGAGATGGAAATTCAAGGATTTCGTCTCTATAAAGCAGGGCGCACTTTCTCCCTGAGTACCCACAGAATATCCCCAAAGAGCACATTTATGAAATGTGCAAAAATAGTTTGATGATTTGAGATTCGAAGTTTTTGATGAACAGACTGGTCATAACACAACTGGTCTGACAACAAGAATTTCGAAACCACCCATCATGCTTATCTGGTATTGTATGCTCCTGGCTGGAGTAATGAGCCTGAGCCGTGTATATCATTGATCACCTCAACAGCTCCAAATTAAAAAAAGGGGGAAAGCAAATACTTTCTTTCTATCAAAAAGATACCACCTATTGAAAAACTATTCCAAAACAAAGCTACACACATGAGAAAAGTAGTGATCGCTTGTCTGCGAATCTTTATTGTATTGCTGTTATCTGCTACAGCCTGTAGGCTGCTGGCACAATGCCCGCCAAACATTGGTTTTGAAATGGGGAATTTTACCAATTGGGAGTGTTTTGCCGGAAAAATAGATTTCTATACTGCTGTTATCAATGTATCGCCCGTAGCGCCGATACCTGGCAGGCATACTATTTATCAAAAATCTTTTCCGCAAGAAATGGATCCGTACGGCAATTTCCCTGTCAATTGTCCCAACGGCAGTAATTATTCCATACGCTTGGGTAATAATAAGGCAGACGCACAAGCAGAAAGAGTAAGCTACACATTTACCATACCAGCCGGGCAAAACATGTACAGTATCATTTATAACTATGCGGTAGTACTTGAAAATCCCGAACACAAGCCATTTCAACAACCTAAATTCACGGCAAATGTTTTTGATGTAACAGCGGGGCAGTATATAGATTGCGCGTCTTTTTCTTTTACGGCCTCGGGTGATTTGCCGGGCTTTTTACTTTCCCCGGTGTCTCGAGAACCGCCAACTCCGATCTTTTATAAACCCTGGTCACCCGTTACCATTAAACTGAACGGTTATGCCGGTAAAACCATTCGACTGGAGTTTACCACCAATGATTGTACACAAGGCGCCCATTTCGGATATGCCTATATAGACGTAAACGAAAATTGCACATCTCCGATAACAGGTAATATATTTTGTCCGGGGATGAGCAGTGCAACACTGATGGCGCCTTACGGGTATGCCGAATACAAATGGTTTGATGCAAATTTTTCCCGGGTGCTAGGTACAAGCAATGTTTTGAATTTGACGAATCTTCCACCGGCCGGAACTGTGTTTGCGGTTGAAATAAAACCATATCCCGGTTTAGGTTGCCAGGATACTGTGTACACTACCATTAAATATTCAACTGCACCCCTGGACTTTAAAGTGGCGAACCCCGTTTCAAATTGTGGCGCTGCTACCGGTGCCAATCTTACGGATGCTTCCGTTACTGCAGGCAGTACGCCGGGGTTGACGTTTTCTTATTTTGAAGATGCTGTTCTAAATAATTATTTAGGAATGCCTTCTCAAGTTATGCAAAGTGGTACTTATTACATAAAGGCAGAGAATGCCGTGGGTTGCAGCCAGGTAAAACCTATTTCGGTTAATCTATCTCCCCCGCCAAACCAAACAATTACGGACCCACCTCCGGTCTGCTCCCCCGTTACTGTTGACCTTACAGCGCAAAGCATCATCAACGGGAGTACGCAGAACACAGTCTTAAGCTACTGGCAGGATGCTACAGCTACACAGGTATTAAACACCCCGAATACTGTTGCGCAACCGGGCGTATATTATATTAAGGTTACCGACGCTACTACAGGCTGTACCAATACTCTGCCGGTGAATGTAATAATTCATACCAGCCCTGTTGTTACCGCAACACAAAAGGTAACGGCCCCTTGTAAAGGCGTGTATGAAATATCGGCATCAGCAACAAACGGTAAAGCGCCTTATATATATACGCTTGACGATTGGGGCACCCAAAATACTACCGGTAGCTTTTTGCAGCCGGCAGCGGGCACGTATGCGGTACAAGTAAAGGATGCAAACGGATGCCTGGATACGGCCTCTGTCGTTATAACAGCTATGAGTATAGTAAGCATAACGGAAGTAATGGCAAGTCATAAAGACGTAAGCTGTAACGGGCTATCTGACGGAGCTCTGGAAGTACAAGGCAACGGAGGAATACCCGACTACAAGTACAGTATTGATAACGTCAGTTGGCAAAACAATGGTGTGTTCATTGGCTTAAGTGCAGGTACCTATACCCTATACATAAAAGATGCGCATGATTGCACAATGAGTACAAGTGTAACGATCATAGAATCTTCGGCGTTGAGCATAATGGAAATAATAGCAAGCCATAAAGATGCAAGTTGCAACGGGCTAGCTGACGGAGCACTGGAAGTACAAGAAAGCGGTGGAACAGCCGGCTACAGCTACAGCATTGACAATGTCAATTGGCAAAACAACGGCATATTCACCGGATTAAAAGCGGGTACTTATACCCTGTATATGAAAGATGTAAATAATAATTGTCCGGCCAGAACAAGTATAACAATCACAGAGCCATTGGTATTAGACATAACCGAAGTAAACACAAGTCATAAAAATATAAGTTGTAATGGGCAATCCGATGGAGCACTGGAAGTACAAGGAAGCGGTGGAACGCCGGACTACAGTTACAGTATTGACAATGTCAATTGGCAAAGCAATGGTGTGTTCACCGGCTTAAAAGCAGGTACTTCTACATTGTATATAAAAGATGCACATAATTGCACAACAAGTACTAGCATAGCAATAACGGAACCTTCTATGTTAAGCATAACGGAAGTAAATACAAGTCATAAAGATGTAAGCTGTAATAGAGCCTCTGACGGAATTTTAGAAGTGCGAGGCAGCGGAGGAACAGTTGATTACAGTTACACTATCGATAATGCAAATTGGCAAAATACCGGCGTATTTACCAGCTTAAAAGCGGGTAGCTATACCCTGTATATAAAAGATGCACATAATTGTGCAACAAGTACAAGCATTACAATAACGGAACCATCTATGTTAAGCATAACGGAAGTAAATACAAATCATAAAGATATAAGTTGTAATGGAGCCTCCGACGGAATTTTAGAAGTGCAAGGCATTGGCGGAACAGTTGATTACAGTTACAGTATCGATAATATAAATTGGCAAAATACCGCCGTTTTCATCAGATTAAAAGCAGAAGCTTATACCCTGTATGTAAAAGATGCACATAATTGTATAACGAGTACGAGTGTAACGATCAATGAGCCATCGATATTAAGCATAACGGAAGTAATGGCAAGTCATAAAGACGTAAGCTGCAATGGACAATCCGACGGAGCATTGCAAGTACAAGGTAGCGGCGGAGTACCAAATTATGTATACAGCATCGACAATGTCAATTGGCAAAGCAATGGTGTGTTCACCGGCTTAAAAGCAGGCTCCTATATTCTGTACATGAAAGATGTACATGATTGTACAACAAGTACAAGCGTAATACTGGCCGAACCCTCAGTATTAAGCATAATGGAAGTAAGTACAAGTCATAAAGACATAAGTTGCAACGGACAATCCGACGGAGCATTGCAAGTACAAAGCAGCAGTGGAACGCCGGACTACAGTTACAGTATTGACAATGTCAATTGGCAAAGCAATGGTGTGTTCACCGGTTTAAAAGCGGATAGCTATACACTGTATGTAAAAGACGCGCATGGTTGTACGATGAACACAAGTGTATCAATCATAGGATCTTCGTCATTAAGCATAGCTGAAGTAAGCGCAAGTCATAAAGATGTAAGTTGTAATGGAGTCACCAACGGAGTTTTAGAAGTGCAAGGCAGCGGAGGAACAGTTAGCTATAGCTATAGCATTGATAATGTAAATTGGCAAAGCAACGGAATATTCACTGGCTTAAAAGCGGATAGCTATACACTGTATGTAAAAGACGCGCATAGTTGTACAATGAGTACAAGTGTAACGATCACTGAGCCCCTGGTATTAAGCATAATGGAAGTAAGTACAAGTCATAAAGACATAAGCTGCAACGGGCAATCCGACGGAATTTTAGAAGTGCAAGGCAGTGGAGGAACAGTTAGCTATAGCTATAGCATTGATAATGTAAATTGGCAAAGCAACGGAGTGTTCACTGGCTTAAAAGCGGATAGCTATACACTGTATGTAAAAGACTCGCATAGTTGTACAATGAGTACAAGTGTAACGATCACCGGACCCTTGGTATTAAGTATAATGGAAATAGGTGCAAATCACAAAGACATAAGCTGCAATGGGCGATCCGACGGAACATTGGAAGTACAAGGCAGCGGCGGAGTACCAAATTATGTATACAGCATCGACAATGTCAATTGGCAAATCAATGGTGTGTTCTCCGGTTTAAAAGCAAGCTCCTACATTCTGTACCTGAAAGATGCGCATGATTGTATAACAAGTACAAGCGTAACGATCAACGAGCCGGCAATATTAAGCATTACGGAAATAAGTGAAAGGCGTAATGATGTAAGTTGCAATGGACTATCTGACGGAACGCTGGAAGTGCAAGGCAGTGGTGGAACGCCTAACTATAGCTATAGCATCGATAACGCCAATTGGCAAAGCACAGGTGTATTTACACACTTAAAAGCAGGAACCTATACGCTGTATATAAAAGATAGGCACCATTGTGGCAGTAGTATCAGTGTCAGTATTTCACAACCTGATGCCCCGTTTGTATCAGTTGCGGGAACTAATATATTGTGTGCCGGTGAAAATACAGGTACCATATCGGCCCGGGCAATCGGTGGTATCGGCTCTTATCATTACAGTTTGGTCTTAGATGGTACCACCATTGGTACCCACACCACCGGTGATTTCGGTTCATTGCAGGCTGGTGCATATACTATAACAGCAAGGGATGAAAGTAATTGCTCCTCCGATCCTGTTGCTGTTGTGTTAACTCAACCGGAGAAAATAAACATACTATTGACAAATAGTCAAGCCGTAACCTGTTACGGAACTAATACAGGCCGTTTTACAACCAATGTTACAGGTGGCGTTGCGCCATATAATTTTTATGTGTCAAAAACTAATGCTAATATAGTATCATCGGGCGCAGCAACCTTCAGTAATTTAAAAGCAGATGTTTATACTTTAGAGGTTACCGATCATAACAACTGTACACAAGCGCTGACAGTAAACATTCAACAACCGGATTCATTAAAGACAGCAGTACATGTAACTAATTTAAAATGCGGGGGAATAATTCCAGGAGAGGTAACTATAGCAGCAGGTGGCGGAACAGCACCATATACATACTCCATAACAGGGATTGACACCGTTAATACCAGAGGCTTTTTTAAACTAAATGCAGGTAGCTATGGTGGATATATAACAGATGGTCTTGGTTGCAGATCAGCACTACAGCCCTTTAGAATACAAATACTGGAGGACTGTGATCTTTTGTTCCCATCGGCATTTACGCCCAATGGCGATGGATTAAACGATGTATTTAGACCCGTGAGATGGGGGATGATAAAGAACTATGTATTGAGGATTTACAATCGTTTTGGAGAGCATTTGTTTGAATCGAACAATTTGTCTAAGGGATGGAACGGCTACTATAAAGGTAAGCTACAGCCATTAGGCACTTACGTTTGGTATGCCGTATATAAAGACAGCAAAAATGCACAACAAATATTAAAAGGAACACTTGTCTTAATAAGGTAATTTGACAATTAACAGTTAGATAGATAAATGATAGTACCTGTTATACAATAGATAAATACAGTAAGCAAACGCTTAAAAGAACAATATCCGAATAATTGTACATTGTATTTTGACAGATGGATAATAAAAAGGTGTTGAATGCGAGCTACGCAAAAAAATGATTTAATGTATTACAGATAAATTTATATAGCTGTCGCTATCCTTCTGAAAAAACAGGTACAACAGCTATTAGGATAAATTTTTAAATAAAAGGTGACAGGTCATCCGAACTCGTCACCTTTTATATTTCCATACACCTTATAGTCAATAATCGCTTATTCACGATCGCCGTTTCCCGATCTATGTCTTACATCTCCGGAAACGGATCACTCCCACTCCATCCACCTTCCCTGTTATAGATGGCTATTTCCGCATTTGCCAGTAAGCATGCATTGATTTGTTGCAGGTAAACTTCTTTATCCATATTCTGCCCTATAAACACCAACTCCTGCATACGATCACCCCATTGTTTACTCCACCTGCTTTCTATTGATGATTGATGCTGTATATAAGATTCATACCGTAATCGCTCCCTCAATGGCATAGTTGCCCACCATACACCAGCCTGCTCCACACGCAGACTACCACCTGCCTGGCTAAAATTAATCGCTATTTTCGGACGGGACGCCAACCAGAATAACCCTTTAGCCCGTATAATATTTTCAGGATAATGCAGGTTCAAAAACTCCCACCAGCGGCGCGGATGAAAAGGTACCGGCGCCCTGAATACAAAAGAAGAAATGCCGTACTCTTCTGTTTCTGGCGTATGATGACCGCCTTCTAATTCCTTTATCCATCCCGCAGAGGTTTGCGCCTTATCAAAGTTGAACAATCCTGTGTGCAGGATCTCCTTTGGCTCTACCTTACCAAGATGTGAGTGAATGATCTTTGCGCCGGGATTCAGTTTATGCAACATTGCCTGCAACGTTACCAACGTAGCCTTACTTACCAGGTCTGTTTTATTCAGGATGATCACATCTGCAAATTCCACCTGGTCTGTCAGCAAGTTTACGATGGTACGCACATCCTGTTCATCCTCCGTTAGTGAACGGTCAGCCAGTAAACTATCAGATGTAAAATCCTTGATGAAATTGAAACAATCCACTACTGTCACCATCGTATCTATGTAGCTGAATCGTGATAAGTCTATTTTGCCATCATCGCTGGCAAAACTGAACGTTTGTGCTACCGGAACAGGTTCGGAAATGCCGGTACTTTCAATCAATAGGTAATCAAACCGGTTTTCTTTTGCCAGTCGCTCCACCTCTATCATCAGATCTTCACGCAACGTGCAGCAGATACAACCGTTACTCATCTCCACCAGTTTTTCTTCTACATGAGACAACGTGTTTTCCCGTTCTACCAGTTGTGCGTCTATATTCACCTCACTCATGTCATTCACTATTACAGCTACTTTCAGATTCTGCTTATTGTGCAGTATGTGATTAAGCAAAGTGGTCTTGCCTGCGCCAAGAAATCCACTTAACACAGTTACAGGAAGCTTTTTTTCCATTTTTCTATTTGAATGCTTTGGAGAAGGATAACCAGGTAAACATGAGAGTGGGCCACTTTTTTAATAATGGATCGTTTGTAGCGCCTTGTTTTAGAAGCGGCCCACGCTGAATAATGGTCATTTTCTCAAATTTTGAAACAATGTTGCAATAATAGGACATTTTCATATATTTGCAATATTGTTGCAATTAATTTTCATAAGCATCCAACAATGAAAAAGCTCCCTTTCCAGGGAGCTTGCTGTTTTTATAGCACACATTTTTATTAGTAAGTAATCATCCAGGCTACTTCTGTATAATGATCCTGTGTGGTACGGGGCCTGCAATGCCGTTGCTATCAAAAGCTGCCTTTACAGCTTCCTGCACACTGAAGAAGACGGACCAGTAGGTTTCCGGCGCAGTATAAGGCCGTACTGCGAGCGTGACCATACCATCGGCTATTTTTAATACATGTACTTCCGGCACAGGGTTTTGCAATACATCCTGCGTCTGCTTCATAGCTGCAATAGCCACCTCTTTAGCCTTAGCCAGGTCTTGATCGGGCGCTATAGCCATTGTAACATCTACACGCAGGTATCCTGTTGCATTATAGTTTACTATCACCCCCGTAGACAATGGCCCATTTGGTAAAATGATTGTTTTGTTTTCCGGCGAAACCAATACGGTATTAAACACACCTTGCTCCGTAACCTTACCAGCTTGCCCTTGTGCCTCTATGATGTCGCCAATCTTAAACGGTTTAAAAATGAGCATCATCACACCACCGGCAAAGTTGCCGAGAGAACCATTCAATGCAGACCCGATCGCTACGCCTGCGCCCACCAGTAATGCACCAAAGGCAGTGGTATCTACCCCTAATATGCCGGCTATAGAGATCAGCAGTACTACAAGCAGCACAACACGGATGGTTGACAACAGAAATGTTTGTAATGACGCATCATAATGCCTGCGGGTAAATACAGCACGCAATACCGTAGTTGCCTTACTGATAAGCCAGGAGCCTATCAGGTAAAACAAAATAGCCCCAATGATCTTGGGGGCATATCCTACAGCCCAGTCTTTAATAGCTGTGATCCATGTCATAGAACGCTTTGTCAGATCATCAATCTGCAATAAGAAGATGTGCATAGTTTCAGTTTTTGTGTTAGTTAGTATTGTTTAAACGGTCATAAGGGCAACCAGACAAGATACCGTTGTGCAGTAAGGGAAGCATTGAACAACAACTGAAAAGGGGAATTGTTGGGGGTAAAAATTGTTGCATTGTTCAATGGCTACATTGCAATACTATCCATGAAAACAATGCATCGATTAAACAATTGAACAATATACAATGCACCTACCTTTGCAACATGCTAGGGATAATACACAGGCAGATAAAGCGCGGCATACTATACGTCAAGAAAAAGCTAACCGATCGTCAGTTCCTTCTCTTCAGTTGTGTAGTAGTTGGCGTATCGACCAGCCTCGCCGCTATTGCATTAAAGTTATTTGTATTCAAACTGGAAGAGCTGTTTTTCGGAGGCATTCATGCAGGCAATGTATTGTGGTACCAGATGTTACTACCTATGCTGGGTATAGGTATAAGCAGCCTCCTGATCGTAAAAGTATTTAAAGGAAAATTTCTGAAAGGGAACGACAAGATCGTATATGCTATAGCAAAAGAAGGTTCCAATTTGCCACGCAGCCAAACCTATTCGCACCTGCTCACCAGTAGTGTTACCGTGGGGCTTGGCGGCTCAGCCGGGCTGGAATCACCTATGGTAGCAACAGGGGCTGCTATAGGCTCCACCTTTGGACGTATTTATTACCTCTCTTATAAAGAACGCACGGTATTGCTGGCCTGTGGTATAGCATCCGGCATAGCATCTGCTTTCAGTGCGCCTATTGCCGGAGTATTGTTTGCCCTTGAGGTGTTGATGATCGACATCACCATCAATACTTTTATTCCTCTCATTATTTCTGCTGCATCAGGCGCCTTGCTGGCAAAGATCATTCTTGGAAGCAATATACTATTGTCTTTCAATAACATGCAGGCATTTAATTACAATAACACTTTATTCTATATCGTACTCGGTTTACTAGCCGGCGTTACAGCATTGTATTATGCGCGTGCCTTTACCTGGATTGAGCGCAAGTTTGCAGTCATGCAATCCCCGGTAAAAAAATGGCTGATCGGCTCAGCACTATTAGCCGCCCTCATCTTCTTCTTTCCACCTCTGTTTGGAGAGGGTTACTCTACCATTAAAATACTGGCGGATACAAACAAAATAGATAAGTTGCCTATCCTTTTTCCGCACCTGGAAAAAAGTTGGGTGCTTTTATTGTTCCTGCTTGCACTGATCCTGTTCAAAGTGTTTGCGACCGGTTTTACATTGCAGGGTGGAGGAAATGGCGGTAGCTTCGCCCCTGCCTTATTTATAGGAGGTGTATTAGGTTTCTTTGCTGCACAGTTGTTTCACCTCATGGGCTATCAGAATGCACCTACTGCCAACTTCATTATTGCAGGCATGGCAGGTATGCTAAGCGGCCTGTTTTTTGCCCCACTCACTGCTATATTCTTAATTGCAGAGATAACCGGAGGCTATGGTCTCATTATTCCGCTAATGCTCGTTTCAGCTATCAGCTTTTTCGTAGTAAAATCATTTGAGCCATTATCTATGGAGATGAAAAAACTGTCTGAGCATAGCACGCTAAATCCTAGTGACAAAGACAAATTCCTGCTCAGCAGGCTGGAGCTGATCCGTATGATCGATAAAACTTACCTGTATTTTCTGCCAACCGCTACTATTGCAGATCTACGCAATAAAATGATCAATGACACAAAAGATGCTTATGCTGTTATAGATGAAAAGCAAAAGCTTCTTGGCACACTCTATCTTGGAGATCTCAAATCCATTATTCTTGACAAAGACATAAAGACTGATGCGGTTATACTTTCCGACGTTATGACGAAAACCTTGCCTCTGTCCACCAAAGACACGGTGGAAAGTGCCTTATACCGCTTCGACCAATCTGAAAAGCAGTTGTTACCAGTTGTCAACGACGAAAATCAATGGCTGGGATTCATTACCAAATCCGCCATACTGGAAGAGTATAGAATGGAGATATTGAGAGCGAGTTTTAATTAGAGTGTATTTACTGTTTAATTGTTACATGGTTGAATTGTTAGATGAATATCGTAAAGTTATAGCCTCTCTCCGGCTCTGCGGTGAAAAAGCCGCTATGCGGCCCAACAATTCAACCATTTAACAATGCAACAATTTAACCATGTAACAATTAATCCCTAAATTGCCTTATGTTTAGCACTAAACATATCAATCCGGTTTTACTTCTAGCCTACTTCCTCAATCTCATTTCTTCTGCAGATTGCGGTTCGCCGGATTACTGATACGCGCATTAGCATTACCAGCGCAAGCAACCAACAGCACAGTACAGGCCTGCCCTGCAGGTATTTTATTTGATCACCAAACCTAGATTTATGGCATTGGAACAGGTTAATTATTACGTAGAATCAGAATTAGGCACACTCAAAAAATTATTGATCCACAGCCCGGACGGAGGCATCGGCAAGATCATTCCCAGCACTTTTCAAGACAACTTGTATGATGATATTGTACACCTGAAAAACATGCAAAAGGAGTACAACCATTATGTGAAGCTTCTTTTATATTTCCTTGATCCTGAAAAAATTGCCTACATAAAAGAATGCAACGAATCGGGCGATGAAGCTACAAAAGCAAACTGTTTTATTCCCGGTAAAAAAGAATACTTCAACTCAGATAAAGTACTGGAGGCACAAAACCTGCTACAGGAAATAGTGCAAAATGAAAAGATCAAGCTTCGGCTTATCTCTGCCATTTGCTCTTATGAGGAATCCAGCTTTAGCATACAACAAAAGCTGGAAAATATTACAGATCCGGCTTTATTGGCCAAGATCCTGATCACGGGGGTATTGCCCGCAAGTGAGAATGCAACTAAGGAAGAGCAATATATTTTTCCTCCTATTCCGAACTTCATCTTTTCAAGAGATATCGGGATTATGATAAAGGACCACATATTGCTAAGTAGAATGGCGACAACTGCCCGCAAACGGGAATCGCTGATCACCAAGTTCCTTGCTTTGTATTATTTCTTTAAAGACACCCCGGAAAAAGTGATCGAGATCATAGAAGAGAGTGACTTTTTCCTCTATGAAGAGGAAGAACGCCGCCAGCGTTTTATCTCTATTGAAGGCGGAGATGTAATGATGATACATCCGCGCCACCTGATCGTAGGTTGTAGCGAACGTACATCTGCCAATGCAGTAAATGAGATCATACATACACTGTTTTCCCGCGAAGAGCTGGAGATAGAAAAAATATCAGTGGTGAAGATCCCGAAGAAGCGCGCGCAAATGCACATCGATACTATTTTCACCCAGGTAAAACGGAATGTGTGGGTACTGTACGGGCGCTATTCTGAGCGAATACTGGAAGCGGAAAATAATATCAAAAAATCTTACCTGTCATTATTGGAACATAAGTCTGGTTACCCTGTTATGGAAACACCGGAGATTATACAGTTCTATAAAAAATCAAGTGAACCTTACCAACGCAATAAGGATTATAGTGTTAAGCATAATCCGGCAGGTATAGAAGCTCTTCTTGTACAGGTAAGTGTAGAGGATTACGGATGCTCACCACAGGATGTAAAGATTATCTATAGCGGCGCAAATGATTTCCCACACGATGATCGTGAGCAATGGACGGATTCCTGTAACGTAGTAGCTGTAAAAGAAGGTGTGGTGATCGGGTATGACCGGAATGACAAAACTTCGCAGGCTTTTATGGAACATGGCTTTAAGGTACTAAGAACAGAAGAGGCCTTCGAGCTTTTTGATAGCGGCGTAGACCCACACTCGCTGGAAAACACGCTGATCTTATTGCCGTCTGCAGAGCTATCCCGCGCCCGTGGCGGATCGCACTGTATGAGTATGCCATTATTGAGAGAAAAATTATAAATAACAGGATAAAGAATAATTGTTTAATTGTTAAATGGATATATTGTTTTAATTGCTTTGGAGACAGGTGTTTGCCCAACTTAGTGAGACATCTCTTTAAGCCAATTCAACAATATAACAATGCGACAATATAGCAATGCAACTATTAAACAATGAATAATCAAAACACTTCCCATATTCTGATGATCCGACCGGCTCATTTTACTTACAATGAGCAGACGGCAGTGAACAATGCATTCCAGGTAGCAGGTCAGCAAGAGGCCGCACAGGAAAAAGCAGTGCAGGAGTTTGACAATTTTGTACAGCTATTGCGGGATAATGATGTGGATGTAACTGTGGTAAACGATACAAAAGAGCCACACACACCAGATTCCATTTTTCCAAATAACTGGATCTCCTTTCATGAAAGCGGCAAACTGTTCCTGTACCCCATGTATGCAGAGAACCGCCGCAAGGAAAGAAAACAACATGTATTAGACGAGCTGAATAAGAAATTTAAATTCAGTAAAACTATCGATCTCACTCATTTTGAAAAGGATAATAAATTTTTAGAAGGTACCGGCAGCATGGTTTTAGACCGGGAGTTTAAAATAGCGTATGCCTGTTTATCTCCCCGCACAGATAAAAAGGTAGTGATGCAGTTTGCCAAAGAAAGCGGTTACGAGCCTGTTCTCTTTCATGCAACAGACGCTAAAGGGCAGCCCATTTACCACACCAACGTAATGATGTGTGTAGCTGATTATTATGTAGTTGTATGTCTTGAATCAATAAAAAGTGTGGCTGAAAAAAGCGAAGTGATCGCTACTATTAATGGTACAGAAAAGGAAGTTGTTATAATTACGCTCGACCAGACGGCGCACTTTGCAGGCAACATGTTACAAGTAGAGAATACAAAAGGAGAAAAACTACTTATTATGTCAACACAAGCCTATAACAGCCTGACTACGGATCAATTAGATGCGTTGGAAAATTACAACCGCATTATACACGCTGATCTTAATACGATAGAAACTAATGGCGGTGGTAGTGCCCGGTGTATGCTGGCAGAAATATTTGCACCCGCACAATAGCATTTTAATACTTACACTATTCAAAAAAGGTTAGCTTTTCTACTTGCAAAAGCTAACCTTTTTGCTTGTCTACTTACACCTACTATCTAAGAAAATTTTCCACCCGGGCAATAGAAGAAAATCTTTGCACGTTATCCGGTTCCATACTCAATGAAACATGCCATTAAATCAAAACTAACCTATTACACCACTATCATATTTATTACCGCATTGCTGTTTATCAGTTGCAGCAAAGATTCACCTTCTACAGAACCTCAGAATATGTGTTTGGTTGCATCAAACACGTTTAATGTAGATGGCAATAAGCTGGCGCAATTTGCTACCACTGCATATGCACCTGACAGCCTGGAAAATACCATTACCATTCATGCGTATTCTACCTATGGCAGCTACAACAAATACATGTTCCTGACATTTGCGGGCACATCTTTACCTAAGCCAGGCACATATACTGGCAGTGATCAAATGGTAAACAGGAAATTGAAAGCGAATGAGGTCTGGATGCAATACTGGGGAGACATGTATGATATACGTGGCCCGCAAAGTACTTGTACCGTACATGTTACCGAATCCAACGGGCGTTTAACCATCACCTTTTGTAATACAGTATTCAGTGCGGTTTTCAGCACTGCAAAATATAATTGCAATGCTTCTATAGATGTGTTACGTTAAAACTCGCCCCTCCTCACTCATTGAAAATACGTTGATCTGCATTCCTTACAAATAGCACAGTATGTCATATTATTTGGCACACAACTTGACTATAAAATACAGCCTTTGCTGCTTAACCTATTTAACTATTAAACACTCCAAACCATTACTATAATGAAGGCAAAAAAATACGTAATAGAGCCTGACCGGATCATCTTCTACCCTTATATCATTTTCAAAGTATTGTCCATTGTTTTCGGCTGCCTGATCCTTTTACCTTTCTTTTATTTCCTCTTTTTTAGTTTTAAGCAGGCATCTGATACGGATATCTCTTTATCCATCTCATTCATATACCTTGCTTTTGCATTACTCTTCCCGCTCCTCTTTTACATTGGATCACAAACAAAAGTAATTTTCGACAAGGAGAGCAAGATGGTAATGAAGCAATCTTTCTTTATTACAAGACGGCTGATGTCTTTTACTGACATCTATGCCATACAATATGTGACAGGTACAGAAAGAACATTCAGGTTATTCTCTAATAAAGATAAGTTTGGCAAGGGCACAGTATTAGCAGGCGTTACCAATAAAGAGAAAGCTGAATTTGAAAAAAATGTGTTGCCGCTGCTGGCTAATATGACGGCTATACAAGAGAATAAACCAGCCATTGCCCCACAAGAGCAAACAAAAATACCCGCCATCACCAGCTATACTTATTACAAACACGAAGGCAATATATTTGAACTGAAACAAAGCAATAAGGTCTGGTCTTTTGTTCTTATCTGTATAGGTATAGCCGTAATAGCACTGGGTGTGAACAAACAGGATAGCCGCGAAATGATGTTCTTTGGACTAATCCCGGTTGTTGTAGGTATTGGCATGTGGCTGCAAAAGAAAATATTTGATACTGCCGCAAGTACGCTTACGGTTTCTTATGCGGGTATTTTTAAACAGGTGTACCCGCTGAATACCTTCTCCCAGTTTCTGATCGTACGCCGTCGTACCAATGGCATGTACACTGGTACAGATATACGCATACAATTTGTTGTAAATGGCAAGACCAAAGAAGCCAACCTGATGAGTGTAAAAAAGACTAATCACATTGACGCACTGCTTGCAGAAACAAAAAACATTCTCAACCAGTCTTACCTGAAAAGCAATCAGGATAGTCCTGTACAGGCGCAAAGACAACAATTTTAAACGTCACTATTCAACATCGTTTTATATGTTATCAGACATCATCGTTTACGTAATTATATTGCTTGTAGCCATAGCCATCACCGGGCTTTTAGTAGTCTTGTTTCCTTCCGCGAAAAGTCGCCCGCAGGGTATTTGTTTTCTATTCCTGGCATTGTGTGCCGCAGGTTTTGGCTATTGCCGTTTCTTCGCCTACAACGTATTTGTGATCACAGACAAGCAGCATGTAAAAAATTATATACTCATCAAAGAGACAAATTTTGAAACCGCTAATCTTTCTGAAATAAAACTATCCCGCACCGGCACTAAAAACATCGTCATAAACAACACACCTGATGTTGCTTACTTCGATCTTATCATCTATTCCCGCAGGGGTGATAATAGTGCGGCTTACGGACATGAGACTATTGCCCCTTACTCCAAAAGCAATACAATACAGCGTCCTAATTACTTTGTAAACGAAGAACCACCCAGCAGTATTTCTACTAAGTCTGACACAGAGGTGAAGGGATGGCTGCATTGGTGATTCAATGTACGATGTATGATGTTAGATGTACGGTGAGTGTAACGGCATATAGGAACACGAAGCATTTAACGACCAGTGATTGAATATTCATGTACGGCATTACATCGTACATCTAACATCGTACATGTTAAGCAGCCTGCTTTGCCAGCATTTCTTCTATTTGCTTTTCGCGGTATTTTGTAGCGTTGTTGAGTTTTTCCCAGGCGTGGTTAAAGTCTTTTTGTATCTCAATGTTCTGGGAAAGATAGATTTGCTTTTGAGAGAAGGCTTCTTTGATCATTTCTATATCGTGCCACTGCCCTATCTGCTCCTGTAGTTTGTTGTAATAGGAAAAAGCGGCTTCTTTTTCTGCACGTTCCTCCGGGGTTATCCAGTTGCTCGCAAACATCCACTGTTTTATCAGCTTTCGCATTTCATGCCATTCAGATACGGGGAGATCTTTATTTGTCATTTCGTGCAATTGCGCATTCAGGTCTGTAAAGTATTGTTCGGCTAATATTTCGTTGGTGATCACTACAAATTTCCCAGCCTGCTCAAAAATATCCTTCAGATCATTTTTCCACTCTTCCGATCGGCCCCGGAAGTCTTCAACCATTTTAGTAAGTCGCTCGTCCGGAAAATAGTGCATGGATATAACATGGCATTCATGTTTTTCCAGCCACTGTGTCAATATCTGGTATTCCCTGATCTCGCCTGCAGACTGGAAGATAGCCCGCAATAAATGAGAGGCTCTTTTTAGTTTTTGCTTGGGATATACCTGTCGGAGAAACTTAATAACAGAACGCAATTTTTTCAGCTCTACACGCAGGTCATGCATAGACACATCATCACCATTCACATCAAAGTCATGCAAATGATTAAACAAGTTCTTTACCCGTTGGGCAAAATATTTTTGCAACTGTGTCTGCATAAGTACTAATTACGAAGTACCAGGTATAAAGTATTTTACTATCGTTTAACGCCGCTATTTTTTAAATACCAAAAGTCAGTTTCACGCCCTCTTCAAATGCTACCGGGCTATACCCCAGCTCTGCTCTTGCTTTGTCTATTTTTAATCCTGATTGTTTAGCCCTTACTACGACTTCTTTAAAAGTATCGGAAGTTACTTTTTCTATCAGCGTTTCGTTTAGCCCCAGCGCTCTTGCGGTTACAATAGCCATCTCGTAAGGCGAGCAAACATCTTGTCCGGCCAGGTTATAAATACCGCTTTTACGCTGCATTATGATCTGCTCATATCCATTACACAAATCCTGCACAAAAGTTGGGGTCCTTCGCTGATCATTTACAACTTTAATATTTTTTCCCTGCTCCAGGCTATTCTTTACCCAATGCAGAAATGTCGGGCGTAATCCTTCCCATATTTCTCCATAAATAAATACCGGGCGCACCACACTGGCAAAGAGACCGCTGTTCATAACAGCATTCTCAGCCTGCAGCTTACTCTCCCCATAAAAGTTCAATGGAGCAGGCGCCTCATTTTCTGCATGCGGGCCATTTTCGCCAAATATGAAATCTGTAGATGTGTAGATAAAATGCGCTGCCGGCTTCAATGCCTTTACCGCCTCCAGCAAAAACTGCGTTGCCGCTACGTTATGCAGCAGGCAAGCTTCCTTGTCTGCATCACACTCATCCGGTTTACTCATAGCTGCTGTATGGATAATCACATCCGGCTGTACAGTTGCTACCAATTGTTTCACTTCTGTTTCATCAGTCAGATCTACATTATAATAGGTAAACTTTTCACGGGAGGGAATACGGCTTGCGTTACGGCTGGTCGCCGAAACAACAAATCCTTTAGAAGCGAGGTACAAAGTCAGGTGCTGGCCTAAAAAACCATTTGCGCCAGTAATAAGCACGTTCATACTACCAATTTAAGAAGCTTCTGCAAAGAATAGAGAATTATTAATACAGAGTTTACATTAATTTAATCCAGCAGCGCCCTTTGTTTTAAAAATTGCAGGCACAAAATAATAATGGCACGCAACAGAAGAACCGTTCGCGTGCCATTATCCTATACATATCAGGAATATTTCTAATAGTCGTCGCTTCCATGGCCTTCATCGCCATAGGACTCCTCGCCGCTATCGCTATCACTGTCGCTATCTCCATCACTATCCCCGTCCCCACCTTCTGTTCCAAACCCTTCTGTTCCTTTTTGCAGATCATATTTTTCTTCTATGTCTACAAACTTATCGCCCAGCAGGCTTTTAGTGCCATATTGTTGCGGGCCTATGCCTTCTACACGTGTAGTGCCGGGATATGCCTGTTTAGCATTTTCTTCTTTGCTTACATTGATCAGTTCTACCAGGAACGTCCAGTTCCTTACAAAATCATATACATAAATAAATTTCTGATTTGTATCGCGTATTTCACTGCCAATTGTTGTATCCTTCATAATCAGCGGTTCGGCCTTGTATTGCCTGTCGCCATATTTATCAAAGCTGATCTCACGCCCACGTTGCCAGTTATCATTGCTACGGTAAAAAGTAGATTGATGTTTTGAATCAAATTCGTACCCTTTCAGTATAGCCTGGTGTAGATCAAGGAAAGTTTGTGTGTGCTTTATCACTATATCACGGTAAACAGCATCATCTTCCTCAAAGTAAATTCTGAACTTTAAAACCGCCATTCTGTTTGATTTATAAGATTAGGTTGTACAATGTAACAAAATACCCTTTACAATTCCAAATTCTATGATCGGGCTTTTTTTACCGGAGATAACTAACAACAAATTATAAACCAATTGCAACGAAGTTTCCGGAAAATGACGAAAATACAATTTATTGTATCGGTGACAGGTTCAGTTCTGCCGCTTTTTGAAGCATGAACCCGTACGCTTCATCATACGCATTTGGAATAACACCATCTAGTATTGCCTCCCGTATTGCATCTTTAATAATGCCCACATTTCTTCCGGGAGTGAGGCCAAATGTCTGCATAATGATCTCACCGGTTATGGGTGGTTGCCAGTTTCGCAGCTTATCGCTTTCTTCTACCGCTACCAGTCGCTCTTCTACCAGTTCAAAGTTTTGCAAATAACGTTTCACCTTCATTTTATTCTTGCTGGTAATGTCTGCCCTGCATAGCATCATCAGCGCCTCAATATCTTCTCCGGCATCAAACAGCAACCGGCGTATTGCACTGTCCGTAATGTTCTCTTTCGTCAGGCTGATCGGACGCAGATGTAACTCCACCAGTTTTTGTACAAAACGCATTCTGTCATTCATCGGCAGTTTCAGCTTCGCAAAGATCTTGGGAACCATTCGCGCGCCTACTACTTCGTGCCCATGAAACGTCCATCCGTGGCCTTCTTCAAATCGCTTGGTTGGCGGCTTGCCTATGTCATGCAACAATGCGGCCCAGCGCAACCACAGATCGTTTGTATGTTCCGTAATATTATCCAGCACCTGTAACGTGTGGTAGAAATTATCCTTATGCCCCTTGCCATCGATATACTCTGCGCCATGCAGGTCCATCATTTGCGGGAATATAACAGTTAGCAGCCCGCTCTTAGACAGCAGGTCCCAGCCGATAGACGGTACCGGGCTCAGCATGATCTTATTGATCTCGTCCGTTATGCGCTCTTGCGATACAATGCGCAGGCGATGCACATTATCCTTAATGGCCTGGAATGTTTCCGGGTCTATGGTAAAACCCAGTTGTGATGCAAACCGGATTGCACGCATCATACGCAAAGGGTCGTCGCTAAACGTTTGCAATGGTGGCAAAGGTGTTTTGATCAGCTTCCGCTCTATATCCCCCAATCCGTCAAATGGATCTATCAGTTTGCCAAAGTCTGCTTTGTTCAGGCTAATTGCCAGCGCATTTATCGTAAAATCCCGACGGTCCTGGTCATCTTCCAGCGTACCCGCCTCAACTTCCGGCTTACGGCTCTCTGCACGGTAACTCTCTTTACGTGCGCCCACAAACTCCACTTCAAAGTCATGCACTTTTACCTGCGCCGTTCCAAAATTTTTGAAATAAGCAACTGTAGGAACCGGAGAAAACTGGTTGGCAACCTGGTGCGCCAGCGAAATGCCGTCTCCCAGGCATACAATATCTGCATCTTTGGTTGGTCTGCCAATGATCTTATCCCGCACAAACCCTCCGATCAGAAATGAAGGTAAATTCAATTCTTCTGCCGCTTTACTAATCTTCTTCAGTAAAAATAATTCCTTACCAGTACAGTTTATTTCCATCGGCGCAAAGATACGGGATGGGGAAATTGTTTAATTGATAAATGGCCTAATTGTTAATGAGCGCTCCAAGTTATTGACCATTAGCCCATAAGCCATTGGAGCAATAGATAAGCAAAGCCATAATGGATGCCTGGCGGCACTCATTTTCCGAATGACTTTTTTGACCCGATCAGACAGATTGGATCAACCATTTACGACAAAATAAAAGGACAATGTAACAGCAGCCAGGCTGAAATGCGAGTTTATTCAAACTCTAACTCATTGCTGAAAAACTCCCAATCAAATAAAAGAAAAGAGGAACGAAGCTTGTCGAGATGTAATTGAATTGGTGTTTTCTTAGCCATGTCAATACGATTGTCATAGCCATCAATGTGTTCAGAACTGATTGCGTGTTTGTCAATCCCTAGTTTTAGGACCATCTTCAGAAAAGAGTGCATTTTCTCTGAAGGTATGTCCAAGATTACTCTTGCCATAACGCACAAAATTGAATAGGTTAAACAATGGAGGCAAGCATTTGCTACTTTAATGTATCTAATATAGATCACATTTCATAACAATTTGGATTAAGTTCTTTAAAAAAAACAAAATTTAATTGAGTCGAAAATTATGTGGAAAATGTGCTGCACTCTTTAAACAAGGCAATTTGAGATTTGAAATTTGAGATTTAAGATGAACTGTAAAAGATTATGCACGCATCCCAAATAGCATCCCTCCTTTCATATGCTATTCATTTCAAATATTACATTTCAAATTTGCAATTCATAAAACCAAGCAATTTGAGATTTGAGATGAACTGTAAAAGATTATGCGCTCATTTCGAATGGCATCCCTCTTTTCATATGATATCCATTTCAAATATTAAATTTCAAATCTCAAATTCATATATCATGGACGTATAATATGTGGGCCGTTTATTCCCCATTTAATAATGGAGGAAGGCGCCGCCACCACTTCGTCGTTTTGCCGGTATTGTACTACATAATCAACGCCCGCTTTGATAGCGGGTACTATCTCTTTGAAAAGCGCGGGAGAGCTATCGCCGCTAAGATTGGCAGAGGTGCTTACAATTGGTTTCCGGAAACGCTTGATTAAATGCCGGCAGAATTCATCATTACATATACGAATGGCTACTGAACCATCTTCTGCCGTTACGTTATCTGCCAGCCCTATGGCATGCTCATAGATTACCGTAACCGGCTTATTTGCCCCGGCCACATAGTCAAATACAGCCAGGTCGGGCGATGCAGCATATTGCAGCACTTCCCTTTCTGATGCTACCAGTACAACAAAACTTTTGTTTTGCGGACGCTGCTTCAGCGCCATGATCTTTTCAGCCGCAGCCTCGTTGGTTGCATCACATCCCAATCCCCATATTGTATCTGTAGGATATAAGATAATACCTCCATTGTGCAGTACTTCCAGGCATTTTTCTATATCAGAGGAAAAATCAATCATGTTATTCGTTTCAAATTGTTTCAATAGCTCCAAAGTTTCACCAGCGTATCTGAAACGCTGAAACAAAGAAACTATGAAACTTTCTTATACACTTCCATCACCGATGCTGCGCATTTCTCTTGTGTAAATTGTTGCGCATGCACCAAGCCTTTTTCTATCAACTCATTTCTCAATGCCCTGTTCTCTATTACCTGCTGCATAGCATCTGCCATCTGCGCCTCGTTATACGGGTCTACATATAGACCTGCATCCCCCGCAGCTTCCGGCAGGCAGGATACATTACTTGTAATAACAGGAATGGCGCTGAACAAAGCCTCCAAAACGGGGATACCGAATCCTTCAAAAATAGAAGGATAGATCATACAAACTGCCTGCTGGTATATAGCCGGGAAGTCTGCTGCTGACCGGTACGCTGGTATCTCTTTTATAGCGGGATCGTCAGACAGGAAGATAACATCTTTCTCCAGGCCGTTTTCCCTTATATAATCTGTAACTGTCTTTTTATAATAATCGCCATCTCCTATTACCACCAGCGGAATGTGGTTTTTCTGCTTCGTTATCTTCAGCGCCTTACATATTGTAAGCAGGTTTTTCCGTTCAATCACAGAGCCAACATATAGATAAAACTGGTCAGGCAGTTTATACAACTCCTTTACCCGTTGTTTTTCCTCTGCGGATACCTGTACACCAAATATTGGATTACAGCTTTGATAGCACACATCTATTTTGCTTGCCGAAGTACCATAAAAAGACATAATATCTTCCTTTGTCTGGTTACTGATCGCTATAACGCGGTTGGCATTTTTGCAGGCGTAACTGAATTTCTTCCGGTAGATCTTTACATCGATCGGTTTAAACTGTTTTGGATAACGCTCAAAAATAAGGTCGTGTATGGTTACCACCGATGGGATACCTGTAGCAGGCATACCTACCGGTATTTCATGGCTAAGGCCATGATAAATGTCTATGTTCAGTTGCTTCAGGTCTTTTTTAACCCAACTGCTTCGCCAGGCAGAAGTAAGCAGGCTACCAGGGAAGCGCTGTGGCGTAACCACATGCACATTTGGAAAAGCATCTGCATTAAAACGGTTGGTATGTTTCGGCGTAAACAGGAAATATTCATGATCCGGGTAGTAAGTAGCCAGAGAGCTAACCAATGTGCGGCTATAGTGTCCCAGGCCTGTGCCGTTTGTATAAGCACGCTTCGCTTCAAAACCGATGTTCATGCGCCAAAGATAACTGATTTAAAATTTGAGATTTGAAATGTTTCATCTGAACAATCGGGCGTGAATCGTGAGACAACAATCGTGAACGGGCTGTTCTGCGCTTCAGTGGCAAATGCGAGTTGTCAGTTGTCAGTAGTGAGTAGATATTCACGATTCAATGTCGTTGAATTAACCACAAAGTTCGCAAAGGCTAACCCAAGGAGCACAAGAGCTTACTTTGTGTTCCTTGCGTAATATCCCTACTGGGTACCCACATCTTTGATAATAAAATAGAGTCAGAGGCTCGTCAGAACGGCAGCTTCGCCCTGGTTCGCGTCTTCACGAACCTGCTACCAACCGGCGCGTGAAGACACGCGCCGGGGCTTTGGCCATTTAATTCAACAGCGCTCCAAAAGAGTGACAGCATAGGTTGCATACCTACGGCATGCCGAAGCATGTGTATTTAGGTCGCTACCAATATCTGATCCTTACAGGATCATAGCCCGATTCTATAAAAATCGTTGTATGGCATACGCAGATCCCAGAGGGATCAGACATCGGTAGTATAATTTTATCGGGTTTTCTTGCATGCCGTAGGTATGCAACATGGTGGTAAAAGATGTGGATACACAGTAGGTGTAATATCCTGACGTTCCTTGTGGCTTATTTCTTATTTCAACGACATTGATTCACGATTGCCGTCTCACGATTCGCCGTCAAATGCTAGCCACTCCGGGCAAAAGCCTTCTCAAATTTCAAATCTCAAACCTCAGATTCATTCACCGCCTTTTTTCCGCCATTTACCGGTCGTTCACGGACGGCAGCCTAAAGACACTTTTACAAGTATGAAAACCGGGATAGTTTTGTTCTATCAAATTAATGATATACAAAATGGACTCACAAGAACAACAAAACCCCGATCAATACAACAGGAATATGCACAAGGCCGGTGACAGGATCTGGACTGGATTATTCCTCCTGGCAGCAGGTTTTTTATTACTTATATATAAAATGGGCGCGCCTATCCCATCCTGGTTATTTACCTGGCCTATGCTCCTCATTGCTATTGGCCTCTTCACAGGCATCAGACACCGGTTTACCAACCCATCGTGGATCATACTGATAGGTGTAGGTGTATTTTTTTCCTGGGACAACTGGTATCCCGATACGAATATCAGGCAGTATATAGCTCCAGTGATTATCATTCTTGTTGGCCTGGCGTTTATACTCCGCCCCAAGAAGAATTGCGCAACACGCCGGCTAGAGAGAAGACGCGCACGCTGGGAAAGAAGAACCGGCTGGCGCAATGACTGGTATGATCAGCAGTACAGGCAACAGGGACAAGGCCCCACACCCCCCACGTCCTTCAACACTGGAACAGGAAGTACAGAAACCTTAGAAATATCAAGCGTGTTCGGCTCCATAAAGAAACGTGTGTTATCCAAAGATTTCAGAGGTGGGGAGATCGTATGTTTTATGGGCGGTGCAGAAATAGACCTGGGCCAGGCGGACATAGCGGGGCAAATAATACTGGATGTGACCCAGATCTTCGGCGGCACTAAGCTGATCATCCCTCCTAACTGGGACCTGAAATCAGAAATAGCTGCTGTATTTGGAGGCGTAGAAGATAAAAGACCGATGGTGGCAACAGCGGTAGATCCGAACAAAACGATCATACTTAGAGGAACATCTGTATTCGGAGGTATAGAGATTAATAGCTATTAAATTGTTACATGGTTGAATGGTTAAATTGTTATGCTGCTTTGGATTTAAGTGTATTATGAAACAGCAAAACACTAAAGCATTAAATTCAATAACAATATAACCATGTAGCAATTAGACAATTCAACTATGCAACAATAAATGAACTTCTTTCTATCATTTTTCAACTTTATCATATGCAATGGTACCTGGCTAAAATAGTTTATCGCATTATTTGTGGCGAAGGAGATCATACCCCGCAGTTTGACGAGCAACTCCGCCTTATTTTTGCAGAAGACGATCTGCATGCTTTCAATAAAGCGCAAATGATCGGGCACCGTGAGCAGGATACGTTTCTTAATTGCAGGCAATCCCCGGTACAATGGAAGTTTATTAATGTAAGTGAGCTGCACCTGCTGGATAAGTTAATAGATGGGGCAGAAATTTATTCGCAAATAAAAGAGGAAGACGATGCAGATAATTTCACTCATATTACTAACTTAAAAGCCTCTCACCTGTTAAGTGAGAAAGCAGAACGTTTCCTGGAGACATTAAAAAACTAACAAGCTTTGGCATATCTATCTTCACGCAATGCATTCCGGAAAAACTTCATTAGCTGGTGGCTGATCTGCCTGATCATTCAAACAATTATTATATACCAATACGATTTCTCTTTTGTACAATCCTTTACAGACGCCTTCATAAGCAATGCTCTTTTGTGCGCATGTTGTTTGCAACTGGTAAACAACATGCGTTACTATTTGCCACGGCGGGAGAAATACTGGTATGTCTTTATTATCAGCGCCGGTCTTGGCGGCCTGTGCCTGCTACTCTCCCGCTGGATGCTCTCCGGCATATTCAGGGCAGACACCGTATATGTTACTTTCCTAAAAGCATCTGTGAGCATCCGTTTTGGTTTCAATTTTCTCTCTGTTGGTTGCATCGCCATGCTTAGCCTGCTATGGTTTACACAGGAAGAACAAAGCCAGATAGCGCAACGCCGCACAGAAACGGAAAAGCTGACGCGTGATGCAGAGCTATTTAAACTGAGGCAACAATTGCAACCACATTTTTTGTTCAACAGCCTGAACTCGATTAGCGCGCTGGCTGGCAGTCAGCCGGAAAAAGCGCGCCACATGATCCAGCAATTGTCCGACTTTCTCCGCGGCACATTGCGTAAGGAAGAGCAGCAATGGATACCGCTTAAAGAGGAGTTACATTATCTCGAACTTTACCTGGATATAGAGAAAGTACGGTTTGGGCACAGGCTGCAAACAATTACCAATTACGATGAAAACATTGCAGGGTTTTCTGTACCTGCCATGTTGCTACAGCCTGTTGTGGAAAATGCGATCAAATTCGGCCTGTACGATACGATAGATGCCGTTACCATTACCATAGACGCACATGTGAGTAACAGGCAACTGGCTATTACCATCAGCAACCCTTTTGATCCAGAGACCACGAACACATCTATTGGAACAGGGTTTGGGCTGAGTTCTATACAGCGGAGACTTTTCCTGCTTTTTGCCCGCAACGATCTTTTACAAACAAAAGCAGAGAACAATATATTTACAACCATTTTAATAATTCCACAGGTAAATGATAAAAGCAATACTAATTGATGATGAGCCGCTGGCAAGAAGTATTGTACGTGAATACTTACAGCAATATCCACAATTTGAGATAGTACAGGAATGCAATGATGGGTTTGAGGGCGTAAAAGCCATAACGACACATAAGCCGGATATTATTTTCCTGGACATACAGATGCCGAAAATAAATGGCTTTGAAATGTTGGAATTAATAGAGCATCCTCCGGCCGTTATATTCACAACTGCGTTTGAAGAATACGCGATCAAAGCATTTGAAGCACACGCAGTGGACTACTTGCTAAAACCATTCAGCAAAGAACGTTTTGATAAGGCTATCAAAAAGTGGCTGGACGACCGTAGCTCAGAAAAGAATACACAAGAAGCAACAGCATCTTTACTGGAAACAGCATCCCAATCACCATCGCAGCACAACAGGATCGTATTAAAGGATGGTGGCAAAATAAAAATTATACCGGTTAATACGATTCAATACCTTGAAGCGGCTGACGATTATGTGAAGATCATAACACAGGAAGGCAGCTTTCTGAAGAATAAAACAATGGCATACTTCGAGCAATTACTCGAACAGCAAAACTTTATCCGGATACACCGGTCTTACATTGTAAACGTACAGTTGATCACCCGCATAGACCCATATGAAAAAGACGGGCATCTTGTATTGTTACAAACAGGAATACGACTACCTGTTAGTAAAACAGGATATGGAAAACTGAAGGAGATATTGGGGTTGTGATTTGAGATTTGATATTTAAGATTTGAAATGAATAACACTCAAAGAGGCGAAGTAGTTTGCAGAATTACGCTCATTTTGAATCTTAAATCTTAAATTTCAAATCCTTTTCTTGCACTATTTTGCGGTTTTATCAAACATCTCAAATTTCAAATCTCAAATCTTAAATCTCCCTTATTTTCGCACAAAATTTGAACGATGGAATTGCAACAACTGATACTGGAAGCCTGGAATAACAGGGAATTGCTGAAAGATGCGAAATATGCAGATGCGGTACGCGCAGTGATAGAAGATGTAGATAAAGGAAGATTACGTACAGCCTCTCCTTCTGAAAACGGATGGGTAGTGAATGAGTGGGTAAAACAAGGCATCCTGATGTATTTCGGCATTCAGCAGATGCAGACGTGGAACCTTCCGCCGTTTGAATTCCATGACAAGATGTTGCTGAAAAAAGATTATGCTTCTTTAGGCGTAAGAGCCGTGCCTCACGCTGTGGCAAGATATGGCGCATACATTGCTAAAAATGTGGTGTTGATGCCTAGCTATGTAAACATTGGTGCTTATGTAGACGAGGGCACTATGGTAGATACATGGGCAACAGTGGGTAGCTGTGCACAGATAGGCAAAGGCGTTCACCTGAGCGGTGGCGTTGGTATAGGTGGCGTACTGGAGCCATTACAGGCATCTCCTGTTATTATAGAAGATGGTTGCTTTATCGGCAGCCGCTGTATAGTAGTAGAAGGCGTAGTTGTGGAAAAAGAAGCTGTACTGGGCGCAAACGTGGTATTAACACAATCTACTAAGATCATAGATGTAAGCGGCAGCGAGCCGGTAGAAACAAAAGGCCGTGTACCTGCACGTAGCGTAGTAATTCCGGGAAGCTATACAAAGAAATTCCCTGCGGGCGAGTACCAGGTAAGCTGTGCCTTGATCATTGGTCAGCGTAAGCCTAGCACAGACCTGAAAACAAGCCTGAACGATGCGCTGAGAGATTTCAATGTATCAGTATAAAAGGATAAATTGTTATATGGTTTATAATGGTTACATTGTTTAATCGTTAAGCAAAAAGTGTTGGCAGGTTTGTCAACACTTTTTTATTTGTACTATGGCTGGTACAGGCCGGGAGGCCGCAAGTGTTCGAAAGAATAATAAAGTCCCGGAGGGCAATGTCATTAAGTTAAGAGAATTCCATTAATCGGGTTTCATTCGCTGGTAACTCAAATATCGCAAAGACCGCAGAGAATACGCAGAGGTCGCAAAGCGGCCTCTCTATGTGATCTATGCACTCTTTATACAAACAAGCTTTGCTATTAATCAGAAAGAAAATAAAAACTATGTGCCTTT
>JAFKHH010000022.1 GCA_017306865.1 Filimonas sp. | reverse complement strand
ATGTCAGATCGGCTGTGCTGCCTGCTGTTACAGCCGCTGCGGTGATGTCTACCGTATATGGATCATACACTGCCGCTGGGTCAGTAATCGTTACTACAGGGGTTGCATAACGGGTCAGGATGATCGCTGTCTTCACAGAGGAGCACTTGCTATCCTTTGCCGTTACATAGTAGGTGCCTGGTGTACCGATTGCCGATACGTTATTTAACGGGTTGCCGCCTGCATCGGTATAGATGTAGGTATAACCTGCGTTGTAGTTGCTAATACCGGTGGTAAGGTCTACTGTACCAGTGTTGCCGCATAGCGTCATGTTGCCGTTGTTCACCACCGTGATCACGGGTTGTGGATTAACGGTCACTACTACTGTTACCGGTTGGGAGGAACAATGGGTATCATTCACTTTGTCCGTTGCGGTAATACTATAGTTGCCACTTGCGCTTATCGCCGTTGGAGTTGCTACTGCATTGCCATACTGGTCTGTATAGCTGTAGTTATAGGTAGTGGCATCGTAGTTCGTGATCAGGCTTTGGATGTTCACTGTTGATGGTGCGCATACTTCGCCTGGGGTAAACGTAACTACGTTCACTACTGGTTTTGGATTGATCACGGCCTGTAATGTCTGCATATCGGCACCACAACTACTCACCTTATTTTCCGCAGTTACATTATATATACCTGTTACGCCTACCACCGCAGGGTTGGCTACCACTATGCCTGCTGCGTCGGTGAAGGTATAGCTGTAGTTATTGGCGTCATAGTTACTGATGCCCGTTCTCAGGTCTATTGTGTTTGGCGCACACACAGGGCTGATGGCAACGGTGGTTATTGCTGGTTTCTTGTTTACCAATATAGTCTTCTTCACTATTGTAGTACAGCCACCATTATTTTTCACTGCATAGCTTATTACAACTTCACCATAAGCAACACCTGTCACTTTACCATTGTTATCTACCGAAGCTATTGCCGGATCACTACTACTCCACAAACCACCTGTTACCGTATTGCTGAGGTTGATCGATGATTGCTCACACACTTGTGTTGAACCGGTGATCGCTGGTACTACCGGCATCGGATAAACAGTAATGGTTGCCTGTACTGTTGTTTGACATTTTGTAAGCGCATCTGTTACTGTATATTTAATAACACCGTTACCAGCACTTTTCCCTGTCATAACACCCGTATTGACATCTATTGTAACTATGGATGTATTATCGCTACTCCACGCACCGGCAAGCACTGTGTTGCTCAATGTACCGCCACCATCAATACAGATATTAGTCTGTCCAGTTATAGCAGGCACTACCGGCAGCGGATTCACTGTTATGTCTGCCTGCACTGTTTTACCGTTAGCTGTATAACTGATCCTAGCTATACCTGCGCTGATGCCTGTAACCACACCAGTGTTGGCATTTACCTGTGCTATGCCCGTATTGTTGCTGCTCCATACGCCACCGGTTACAGTAGTACGCAGCGCGAGTGTTGCATTTACACACACCGGACCTACGCCTATAATGTTGTCATCTACCGGTATCGCACCGCCGCAACCAACAGTTCCCGGAGGCGCGTTGTTACAGTTGGTGGTAGAATCTCCATTACCGCCGTTTACTTTTGCCACATTCGTAATGCTGGTCACACCAGTAAGATCATTAGCCGCTTTCACTTTAAACAAGAAGATGATCTCTGTACCAGGCAACAGGTTGGCAGTTGTAGCACCGAATGTTACTGTGTTTGTATTAGCACTGTAAGCACCACCACTTATGTATGTTGTATGTTGTGGTACCGGATCTGTTACAACAATATTATTAATTGCCACATTCCCTACATTCTTGAAGTGAATTGCATAAGTAATCGTATCGCCTTCTTTTATAACTACCTTATCCGCAGTCTTCCAACTGGTATAATGAGGATCCGTATCTATTGGTATATCACCACCACAACCAATAGTTCCCGGAGGTGCATTGTTACAACTGGTAGTAGAATCGCCTTTATTGTCTCCATTTACTGTGGCTACGTTCATGATGCTGGTTACGCCGGTAAGATCGCCCGCAGCTTGTACCTGGAATGAGAAAGTTGTTTCATTGCCTGGTAACAGGTTCGCATTGATCGCCATAAACGTTACTGCATTAGTACTACTATTGTATGTACCGCCGCTTACATAACTGGTATGTGCCGGCACTGGATCGGTTACCGTAATATTGTTGATCGTTACACTACCCGTATTCTTAAAGTGGATCGTGTATGTGATCTGGTCATTTACTTTGATCTCAGTCTTATCCGCTGTCTTCCAGCTCGTGTAGTGAGGTATTACATCCACAGGCACATTTCCGCCACAACCAATAGTTCCCGGAGGCGCATTGTTACAGTTGGTGGTAGAATCCCCATTACCGCCATTCACGGTAGCCACGTTCGTAATGCTGGTTACACCGGTCAGGTCGCTTGCAGCTTTTACTACGAAACTAAAAGTGGTTTCATTACCTGGTAACAGGTTCGCACTTGTGGTACTAAATGTTACAGTATTAGTGCCGCTATTGTATGTACCACCGCTTACATAACTGGTATGTGCTGGTACAGGATCTGTAACGGTTATATTATTGATCGTCACACTACCCGTGTTCTTAAAGTGGATCGTGTATGTGATCTGGTCATTTACTTTAATCTCTGATTTATCCGCAATCTTCCAACTCGTGTAGTGAGGTGTTATGTCCACCGGCACGTCTCCACCACAACCAATAGTTCCCGGAGGTGCATTGTTACAGTTGGTGGTAGAATCTCCATTACCGCCATTCACAGTAGCTACGTTCGTAATGCTGGTTACACCGGTCAGGTCGCTTGCAGCTTTTACTACGAAGCTAAAGGTGGTTTCATTACCTGGTAACAGGTTCGCACTTGTGGTTGCAAATGTTACCGTATTGGTGCCACTGTTATACGTGCCACCGCTTACATAACTGGTATGTGCTGGCACTGGATCGGTTACCGTAATATTGTTGATCGTTACACTACCCGTATTCTTAAAGTGGATCGTGTATGTGATCTGATCATTTACTTTGATCTCAGTCTTATCCGCTGTCTTCCAGCTCGTGTAGTGAGGTGTTACGTCCACAGGCACGTCTCCTCCACAACCAATAGTTCCCGGAGGCGCATTGTTACAGTTGGTGGTAGAATCTCCATTACCACCATTCACAGTAGCGACGTTTGTAATGCTGGTAACACCGGTCAGATCACTCGCTGCCTGTACCACAAAAACGAAAGTTGTCTCATTACCTGGTAACAGGTTCGCACTTGTGGTGGTGAATGTTACCGTATTGGCTCCACTGTTATACGTACCACCGCTTACATAATTGGTATGTGCTGGCACTGGATCGGTTACGGTTATGTTATTGATCGTTACACTACCCGTATTCTTAAAGTGGATCGTGTACGTGATCTGGTCATTTACTTTGATCTCAGTCTTATCGGCTGTCTTCCAACTTGTGTAGTGAGGTACATTATCTGTTGGGATATTGCCACCACAGCCTGGCGTACCCGGAGGTGCATTGTTACAATTGGTAGTAGAATCTCCATTACCGCCATTCACGGTAGCTACGTTCGTAATGCTAGTTACACCGGTAAGATCACTCGCTGCCTGTACCTGGAATGAGAAAGTTGTCTCATTACCTGGTAACAGGTTCGCACTTGTAGTTGCAAATGTTACCGTATTGGCTCCACTGTTATACGTACCACCGCTTACATAATTGGTATGTGCTGGCACAGGATCGGTTACGGTTATGTTATTGATCGTTACACTACCCGTATTCTTAAAGTGGATCGTGTACGTGATCTGGTCATTTACTTTGATCTCAGTCTTATCGGCTGTCTTCCAACTTGTGTAGTGAGGTGTTACGTCCACCGGCACATTTCCTCCACAACCCGCTGTGCCCGGAGGCGCATTGTTACAATCAGTTGGAACATCACCATTACCGCCATTCACAATAGCCACATTCGTAATGCTGGTCACACCGGTAAGGTCACTTGCAGCTTTTACTACGAAGCTGAAGGTGGTTTCATTACCTGGTAACAGGTTCGCACTTGTGGTCGCAAATGTTACCATATTGGTGCCGCTATTGTATGTACCGCCGCTTACATAACTGGTATGTGCTGGCACAGGATCGGTTACGGTAATATTATTGATCGCTACACTACCTGTATTCTTAAAGTGGATCGTGTATGTGATCTGGTCATTTACTTTGATCTCTGATTTATCTGCTGTCTTCCAACTTGTGTAGTGAGGTGTTACGTCCACCGGCACGTCTCCTCCACAACCCGGTGTGCCCGGAGGTGCATTATTACAATCAGTTGGAACATCGCCATTACCGCCATTCACAGTAGCTACGTTCGTAATGCTGGTCACACCGGTCAGATCACTCGCTGCCTGTACCACAAAAACGAAAGTTGTCTCATTACCTGGTAACAGGTTCGCACTTGTGGTGCTGAATGTTACTGTATTAGTGCCGCTATTGTATGTACCGCCGCTTACATAACTGGTATGTGCTGGCACAGGGTCGGTTACAGTGATCGTATTGATCGCTACACTACCTGTATTCTTAAAGTGGATCGTGTATGTGATCTGGTCATTTACCTTGACCTCAGTCTTATCTGCTGTCTTCCAACTTGTGTAGTGAGGTGCATTATCTGTTGGGATATTGCTACCGCAGCCCGGCGTACCCGGAGGTGCATTGTTACAATCGGTTGGAACATCGCCATTGCCACCACTTACTGTGGCTACGTTTGTAATACTCGTTACCCCGGTAAGATCGTTCGCAGCTTTTACCACAAAAACGAAAGTTGTCTCATTACCTGGTAACAGGTTTGCACTCGTGGTGCTGAATGTTACTGTGTTGGTACCACTGTTATACGTACCTCCGCTTACATAGCTGGTATATGCCGGTATAGGATCTGTAACGGTTATATTATTGATCGTCACACTACCTGTATTCTTGAAGTGGATCGTGTATGTGACCTGGTCATTTACTTTGATCTCAGTCTTATCGGCTATCTTCCAACTCGTATATGACCAGTTATCTACAGTAATTTTGAATGTGCGGATATTGCCCACACAACCGGCGAGTGTAGGCGTTACTTTCACTGTAGCTACCTGTGCCGTCATTCCGTTATTAATAGCTGTGAATGAGGCTATATTATCATTGCCACTGGCAGCTAACCCTATGCTCGTATTATCATTTACCCATGTATAGGATGCTCCTGACGGAGTACTGCTAAAGTTTACCGCAGCAGTGTTTGCTCCGGAAAATACATGCTGGTCGCTTACAACATTTACTGACGGAGTAGGATTCACTGTGATAGTAAAGCTGCCCGCAGCACCACTACAACTGTTTGCAGATGGCGTTACAACAATAGTTGCCGTTACCGGCGCAGTACCAGTATTTACAGCAGTAAAGGCAGGCACAGCACCATTGCCACTCGCTGCCAAACCGATGGAAGAAGCTGTGTTCGTCCAACTATACGTTGTACCACTTACTGTACCACCAAAATTTATGGCAGCGACAGACGCACCATTACACACTGTTTGATTACTAATTGTATTTACTGTAGGCGTAGGATTTACTGTAATCGCAAAACTCTTCGCAGAACCACTACAGTTATTAGCTGATGGTATTACTGTGATTGTTCCGGTAAGAGGTGTCATACCATTATTCACAGTAGCAAAGGATGCGATATTACCCGTACCGCCCGCTGCCAGACCTATGGAAGGAGCATCATTTGTCCACGCATATGTTGTACCGGCTACACTGCCGCCAAAATTCACCGCCGCAGTGTTTGCTCCGTTACACAATGTCTGGCCTGTTATCGTATTTACTGTAGGGGTAGGGTTTACTGTAATTGTAAACGTCTGTGCGGTACCGGTACAATTATTTGCGGATGGCGTTACTTTTATTGTTGCCGTTACCGGTGTAGTACCAGTATTTACAGCAGCAAATGACACTATATCACCATTACCACTAGCAGCCAAACCTATGGATGTTGTAGTGTTCGTCCAGGCATACGTTGTACCACTTACTGTACCACCAAAATTTACAGCAGTAATATTTGCCCCATTACATACAGTTTGGTTAGTTACGGCGTTAACTGTTGGCGTAGGATTTACCGTAATGGTAAAAGTTTTGGCAGTACCGCTACATGTATTAGCAGATGGTGTTACGGTTATGGTTGCAGTAACCGGGGCTGTACCATTATTTACAGCCGCAAATGAAGCAATGTTACCACTGCCACTTGCTGCTAAACCAATAGATGACGTATTATTTGTCCACGTATAAGTAGCACCGATTACGTTGCTGCCAAAATTTATAGCAGTAGTGCTAGCATTATTACATACGGTTTGGCTGGCTACGGCGTTAACCGTTGGCGTAGGATTTACCGTAATAGTAAATGTTTTAGATGCACCGGTACATGTACTTGTGGAAGGTGTTACGGTTATAGTTGCAGTAACCGGTGTAGCGCCATTATTTACAGCAGTAAATAAAGCAATATTACCACTGCCGCTGCCTGCTAACCCTATGGATGGCGTATTATTTGTCCACGTATAGGTGGTACCACTTACAGTGCCATCAAAATTTACAGCCGTAATATTAGCTCCATTACATAAGGCCTGGTTGGCTACAGCGTTAACTGTTGGCGTCTGACTTATAATTATGGTTCCGGTTAACGACACATCTGCACAAGGGGCTATAGCACCCGTTGTTGTTACGGTATATGTGTATGTGCCTGGGACTGCAGTAGGTGTTCCACTTATGGTTACTGTACCGCCGGCTATAACAGGAGTTACACCTGAAGGTAATCCCGTTACTGTGGTGTTTGTTGCACCACCACTATATTTATAAGTAATGCCAGTTATTGCATTTCCTGTACATACCGTCTGGTTAGCTGTTGCGGCCGCACTGGTAAGGCTCAATGCAGGCAATGGGTTTACCGGTACTATCACCTTCTGAGTATTGGTACAACTGTTACCCGTAAGTGTGTACACATACGTTACATTTACAACACCACTTGTTGTGTTGGTTAATATTTCATTAGGGTTATTTGTACCGCTGGCTGCTGCCTGGGATATACCGGCTACGGCTGCTCTTGACCAATTAAATGTAACGCCGCCGGTAGCACTTGCCGGAGCATAGCTAAACACACTTCCACTACATATTGCCGGAGGTGCTAAAGTAGTACTCAGCGTATTCAGCTCACTTACCTGCACCGTTCGTGTCTCTTCGTAACAACTATTGTCGTCTCGCAACTTAATAGTGTAAGTTCCTGCTGCCAGGCCTGTATACGACATGGTATTTGTCCATGCGCCTCCATTGAAAGATGTTTGATAAATGCCAGAGCCACCTGTAACTGCACAATCTATTTTACCATTATTACCACCAGAACAAGCGCCTGTCGGAGTAGCGGTGAAATTTGAATACGTATCATATAAGAAAAGCTGAAGTGCCCTTTGTGTGCCGCAGGCATTTACAATATTCACATTGAGATAAACATCATTTGACGACCCTCCTCCTTGTACCACTTCATACTGAATATCCACATAATCCTGCCCGCCGGGAATAGTAACAGATGTAGGGAGCGCTGAACCTCCGGGGTAAGTACGTATATAGTTTGTACTGCTAGCTGGTCCATCGTAGCTTAAGTTAACAGTTACAGCACTTGTTCCACCGGCATCAGGTCTTTTAATCCGCAAAAAGTTGTTGGTACAAGTTTTATAGACTTTATTAAAGCCTGAAACGCCATTACCAATATTCGTCACCCCACCGGCAGAAAAACTTTTGCCTTCCAGCAGTACAGCAGATTGTAAAGCTTGATCTGAAACATTGCCTATAGCCAGCTTTATATGATATGTTTGACATGGTGTAACATTCATTGTTGCTGTCAATACAACTGTCTCACCATTCAGCTCTATGCTCTTTGTAAGATTCGCATCTGTAGAGGTACATGTGCTACCAAAACTTGCATCCCCAGGAACGTTTACATAATATGCAGAGTTACTGGGATTTGTACCATAGCCTGCACAATTATGCGCCGGATATGTTTTATATCCTCCATTCACATTATTAATGGCAACAACACTAGAGCCGGTTGTTGTAGTGGGCAATAATGCAATATTTTTATTTCCTGTTATACCAGGTCCACTTATAAAAAAGCCGAATACATCGTTAAATTGTGTGTTGACATAATACTGATATTCTTCTGAACCAAAAACATACCTGAATTGCACTGTGCTTCCATTTGGCACAAAGTCAAACTCCAAAACTGACACATTAGTTACACTTGTGGTTGGTGATATTAACGATGAAAGATCTGCATCGCCTGTTACCGGATTAGCAGCATTACTAACACCATTCGAGCTGGTATTAGGCCCTTCTACAGATTGAATGTCTCCCGTACATAAAATCAATCCTTCTGATAATGGAAATACAGAACCATTTTGGTTAAAGTATCCCAATCCCCTGTTTGTACTAGTCCATGTTTTTGTAGCCTGGTTCCAGCCGTGGCCTTTGTAAGTAACATTATTAATTGTAACAGAACCATCCGACTTGGTAAAAATCTGGTTCACTAGCTGATCCGGTGTTAATGCACTATTGGCCCGGTTTACGGCAATGGACCCACTTCCGGAAGTTGCACCACCACTTCCTCCCAGCAATCTTTTTTTAGGAGGAACAACTACATTCCTGTCTGCGCCACCACTTGTCTGCGCATGAATGATATTTGTAATGATTAGTGAGAAAAAGAATAAAAAACAAAAGCGCATAACAAAATTGCCTGCAGGCGCTAAAAGAAGTTTTTTAGATAGATTCCTGTGAAGAAGAAAGTGTAAAAATTTTCTCATTTCATCCCTTGTTTAATCAATAATTACTATATCATCAGGCACGCAACAGTTTGCGCACTACTATACCGCTGTGTATACAGAAGCAGAACATACCCTGTTACACATTGATTTTTTTACGGACCAAGCCTGCTATTGCAGCATAATCTTACAAACTGCAACTATTCACGCTGTAATAGACCAGTTTACTCAGATCGCCTTATTTGTTGAAAAAAAGAGAATCCTGTATGCCTCGGGGCATAGGATCAGAAGAGAGGACATTCATTTATTAAGAAAGAAATGGCTTTGAAAGGAAGATTGGATTAGTAGTTGATATATTATAAAGTGTATGAATAAAAGGATATTCCGGTAAGAGTTGGATGCGCTTACCTCAGCCTTATTATTACCTTACTTATTTTTAGCCTGATAAGATTTCAGTTAATTGTTTGTATTCTTTTTCAAACTGCATCCTGATCTTATCAGCATAAGGACCCTTGCCGAAACCATTAATTGCACTACGGATAGTAGGGTCAGTTACTTTGTATTGATTAGCTAATTTTTTAACCAATAACGCCCGTATCGCATCATAAGATTTGCGATTGGTATGTTTTTGGATATTTTTGCTCATTGCTCTTTTGTTAGAGTTCAATAATGCGATATTTAAAAACGAATTAAGGAGTCATTCATGTGCACCGGACTGCATTTCCTGGAAGATCTTCAGACCGGTTAGCACATGTTTTTTTGGCATTTGTTAAAGCGTCCGACAGACATCACTTTTAGCCAAGCCAATGATTACCACATTTGTTTTGTTATATATGCTATGTCTATAAACAATATGCCCCCCACGTGTATTATAGTTATGGCATTATACCCTCATTATACTTGTGTACAAATCCATTTGAATGTAGCCATCAGCACATTTGTAAAACGCAAATATAATGATAATTATCGTGCAAACATGGAAAAATATAGATAATTATCATGACAGATAAAGATAAAATAATCCAATTCCTTGATTATAAAACTATTACAAAAAATAGTTTTTATAAAAAAACCGGGTTATCTGTTGGTTTTCTAGACAGTGGGCAGAGTTTGGGGGTAGATAAACTGCGGATTATTTTAGATAATTATCCCGATCTCAACATTGATTGGTTTTTATATGGCCAGGGAGATATGATAAAAATCAATACAACCCTCCCCGCATCATTCAGCAATATTAGCTTTGTAAGCCGTTATGCGCAGAATGATTACGTGCAGAAATATAGAGAGAAAACATTTTTAGCATCTTTACCTCTTATCCCTTTCTCTCTGCCACATAGCCTGCAAAATCAGCACTGGATGGCATTTGAGGTTCCGAATGACGTAATGCAAAATGATAACAATGAAGGCTTGCAGGTTGCAGATATTTTGCTTTCCTATTTATTGTTTGATAAAGAACGGGACAAGAAAAAGCCAATCCAATTATCAGGTAAGCAAACATATATTGTAATAACGCCAAATGCTAGTGTTGAATTTGGCTATGCAACACTCCTGGAGAATACATTGGTAATGCAATACCTTAACCCCAACTATGCGGATAATCATATTTCCATAGAAAATATCGCCCAGATATTTTGTGCGCAACAACTGATACGGTTGCTATAGTTTGAGCCAAAAAAGATACCCATACTATTGCTTTATCATAATGTTGATAAAATTATTAATGGTTAAACAGTACATTCTTTTTAGCAGGCCTACTTTCAGATGATATAATCATCATGTAAAGATGCTCCGTCTTATTCCTGCCTTTATTTACTACTTTTGCCCCGGATTCGGTTAACGTGCAAACGTTATTAAAAGGGAAGTCCGGTGTAAGTCCGGCGCTATCCCCGTAGCTGTAAGCTGAGTGAGTACTCTCACAACTGTTGAATCTTCATACCACTGTTCCGCTGTACCGGAATGGGAAGGTGTTCAAACAGTAAGCGAGCCAGAAGACCTGCCGGTTCCAAACAGGATCACTGAGCTTTCGGGAGAAAAGCCGGAGATGTAGCGACTACTTTTTTGTACTGAAAATACAATCGCTGCTTTTCTACTCTTTCTATTATTCGAAAGTTCATTCTTCGTAAACCTTCCAAACAATTATCAAAAAGAGGAATGAGCATGAAAAGAACACTGCTTTCCGCTGTTGTTTTAACAGCAGCTTTTACTGCAAATGCGCAAAGAGATTCCACGCACATGGATGATGTGGTGGTAACCGCAACAAAGAGCCCCAAAAAATTAAGTGAAACAGGTAAGGTCTTAACCGTTATTTCCCGCGAGCAGCTAGACCGCAGTGCCGGCAAAGACGTAGCACAGCTACTGAATGAGCAAACAGGTATTGTTGTAAATGGCGCAACAAGCAACCCGAGTAAGGATAAAAGTATTTTTATCCGCGGCGCTAAAAGCGATTATACGTTGGTACTGATAGATGGCATACCTGTGTATGACCCTGCAGGTACTGGTGCAAGCTTTGATCTGCGCTCTATCCCAATCGACAATATTGAACGGATTGAAATACTGAAGGGCAGCCAGTCTACTCTGTATGGTTCTGACGCTATTGCGGGTGTGATCAACATCATTACAAGGAAAAGAGGCGATAAATCAATCGGGGCATTTGCCACAGGCAGCTATGGCAGTTTCAATACGTTTAAAGGAAATGCCGGTATCAATGGCAGTACAGCTATAGTAGATTATAACGTAGCATATACTTACCAGCACACAGATGGCATTAGCGAAGCAAAAGACCCAACGGGCAATAACAACTTTGGCAAAAATGGCTATACACAAAACGCGATCTTGGCTAACATAGGCATTAAGGTTACGCATAACTGGAAGTTAATGCCATTCCTGCGTTACAGCCACTACAGCAGCGCATTGGATTATGGTGCTTTCCTGGATGATAAAGATTATACATACAAAAACAAATCGTTACAAACCGGTCTGCGCAGCGAGTTGCAAGTAGGCAAAAGTACATTTACGCTTAACTATAGTTACAACAACGTAAAGAGAAGTGATTATAACGATTCAGGATATGTAAACCCTGCTGCTTTTGATAAATTTTCCAAAGGCTCTTACCAGGGCAGAGACCATTTTGTAGAATTGGTGTATGCAACCCAACTGGCGAAGAACCTGCAATTGGTAGCGGGTGTTGACTATCGTAATTCAAATACAGGCCAGGATTATTTATCCATCTCTTCTTTTGGCCCTTATGCAACCAGCCTGAACAAGGACAGTGCAAAGCAACACCAGGAAAATGGCTATGTATCTCTTTCTTATGGCGGCAAAATCTTTCATATAGAAGCAGGTACTCGTTATAACCATCACTCTACTTATGGCACTAAATGGACGTACAATTTCAACCCATTTGTATTCATAGATAAGCAGGTAAAGATCTTCGCGAATATTTCCAGTGCGTTTAAAACACCTACGTTGTATCAATTGTATGCACCAACGTATGGCAATAAATCACTGACACCAGAATCTGCAGTAACGTATGAAGGTGGTGTACAATATTTTTCAAAGGATCAAAAGTTCAATATACGTGGTGTGATCTTTAAGCGTGATGTAAAAAATGTAATTGCATTTACCAACAGGTACGTAAACCAAGATAAACAGAATGACTGGGGTATAGAGATTGAACCTACGTTCAAGATTTCTGATGACGTGCAATTGATCCTGAAGTATGCGCATGTAAAAGGAAAGCTGACCACAAAAAATAATGGTAAGGATTCCAGCTCAAACATTTTACTGCGCAGGCCAGATGATACGTATAGCATGACAGTAAATTACCGCGCCACTAAAAAGCTGTTCCTGAGCGCAGGTATTCAGTCTATCGGCAAACGTGTGGACATGGATTTCGGCACTTACCCTGCAAGCCTTGTAAACCTGCCTGCTTATACGTTGTGGAATGCGTATGCGGAATACAGGTTTAGTAAGCAGTTTAAAGCATTTGCAGATTTTAAAAACATTACCAATACAGACTATGTAGAAGTATATGGCTACAGTACGCAGCCAGCCAGCTTACAAGTAGGTGTGTCTGTGAATTTTTAATCTATAAATTCCTTTGCTATGGCTATCTCAAAATTTAATCCGAGAAACATTTTACTACTTGTCATTATAGTAGTAGTGGCCGCTATCAGAACAGCGACTAATTTCAGCCCGAACATGGGGCCGCTGGCAAACTTTACTCCGTTGGGTGCTATTGCCCTTTTTGGCGGCACATACTTTACGGGTAAAGTAAAACCGTTTGCATTGCCGCTGCTTACACTGTTTGTAAGCGATGTAGTGCTTTCTCTTACAGTGTATAAGCAATACAGTAATGGCCTGTTGTACTCCGGCTGGTACTGGACCTACGGCGCTTTTGCTCTTATGGCGCTGACAGGCAATCTTTTCGTTAAGAAAGTAAGTATCCAAAATATATTTTGGGCAACCATAATATGTGTGCTGATACACTGGGTGGTAACAGACTTTGGTGTATGGCTGGAAGGTACTATGTATAGCAAAGACCTCAATGGCTGGTGGCTTTGCATGGCTGCAGCAATACCGTACGAATGGAAATTTGCTGCCGGTACTATTATATACACCGCCGTACTATTCGGCACATTTGAGCTGCTGCAAAACCGCTACCCAAGGCTCCGCGCCTCCTCCCTCTCTTAAGATTAACACTTTGTGGATAATGATTGGGGCTTAGTAAGAACCGTAGGTTACAGGCATTCCGTATATTAGCAACGGAATGCCTTAGCTACGTGAACGGCTACCCTCTGTTATACACCGCAAATGCATCATCATTCATGTCAAGGTACCACTATGAAAGCTTGTTCTTTTTTGCCTGCGGTAACGCAGATGATTTATGATATGAACCTGCAACATTTGTTGTATGGTGTTACGTTTGAATGCCCTGCAAAAGCACTGGAAGAAAAAAGCAGGGTGGTCAGATGTGTGCTTGAAGGAAAGAATTACACAAGTGCCGAGATCGACAAAATTTATTCAGCATCCAAGGCAGAAGGTAAAAACCTCTACTATGTGGATGAAGCCCTCCTAAAAGAAATACAGCCGGACATCATCTTTACACAAGATGTATGCGAGGTGTGCCAGATAGACACACAATGCACTGCCGCCGCTGTAGCCAAGTTGGATAAACAACCGCTGATTATCCCACTGACGCCTCAAAACTTAGATGATGTATATGCGACTGTCTTAACAATAGCGAAAGCGTTGGGAGAAGAACAAGTGGGTATAACCTACCTGCATGAACTTCAGAAAAGAACTGCCAACGTTCTTGATACGCTAAGGCTGCACGGCATGCCGTTGAAAAGGGTTTCTCTCCTTGAGTGGATCAAACCTATTTACAACTGTGGGCACTGGATACCATTCCAGATAGCACAGGCAGGCGGAATTGACATGTTGAGTAACCCGGCAGGTGACTCTATTGTAACGCAATGGGAAAAAATTGTAAAATACGACCCCGAAGTATTGATCATAGCCCCATGTGGTTTTACAACTTCACGATCGCTGGAAGAAATTCATTTACTGACGGAAAAAGAAGAATGGCCCCAATTGACTGCCGTAAAAAAGAAGCAGGTGTATATAATAGACTTCGATCTGTTTACACAACCTAGCGCTTCTACCCTTACAGACGGCATAGAATTGCTGGCTGCCTTATTTCATCCGCAGTTGTTTAAAATGCCTAAACGGCTACGACATAAATGTCTTGCCGTGGAGGAAAAAGTTGCTACTGTAACAGTTTAAGAATCCATTTAAATGAAAAAACGGTTACCGAACTTATGCCACACCATGAACACAAAAAATGCCCAAGATGCCAGAAAACTTTTGAATGTAAAGTTGGTGATATAACACATTGCCAATGCTACGGCCTAACATTTACAGATGAAGAAAAAAAATTTATAGAAGAAAGATTTAACGATTGTCTTTGCGTTGCTTGTCTTTACGAGTTAAAAAACAAATACGTACTATTTAAGGAAAAATTTTTACAATGATTTACTTTATTACCGGAGGCGCACGCAGCGGCAAAAGCAGCTATGCTCAGGCCGAGGCCCTGCAATTATCCGGAAGCCCTATTTATGTAGCAACAGCCAACGTGACTAATGACGACGAGTTTGAACGAAGGGTAACCCGTCACAAAAATGATCGCGACGACAGGTGGACAACAATTGAAGAACCTTTACACGTAAGCGCTTTACCCATCACTGACAAAACCGTAGTGGTCGATTGTGTCACTTTATGGCTCACTAACTTTTTTTCCCGGTTCAAATACAATGTGGAAGAAAGCCTGGAAGCAATAAAAAAAGAAATAGACCTTCTTTACAGCTATCCGGGTGTTTTTCTGATTGTAAGTAATGAGATTGGGATGGGTGTACATGCAGAAACGGAAATAGGTAGGAAGTTCACTGATCTGCAAGGATGGGCGAACCAATACATAGCAGAAAAAGCCAGAAAGGTTGTACTGATGATCTCAGGTATTCCCGTAGTCATAAAAGCATGAATGCCCGTTTTAACTATTCACTTGTTGCTTTTGTTTGCAACAAAAGCCAATAAGGAATTTTAAAGCGGCTCCAAAGCTTCTATCTTAGCAGCATGATGAATGCTTATATGAACTGGAGCGGAGGTAAGGATTCTTCCCTTGCACTGAACAGGCTGTTACGGGATAATAACTATCATATACCATACCTGCTCACGAGTGTAAACAGTGCGCATGAACGCATTTCTATGCACGGCGTGCGGCGAACTTTGTTGCAGGCACAGGCCAGCGCAATAGGTATTCCTTTGCAGACAATTGAATTGCCGGAGCAGCCCTCTATGGATGTGTATGAACAAACCATGCTGCAGAAAGTGCAGGCTTTAAAAGCGGATGGGCTGACGCATGCTATCTTTGGTGATATTTTTCTTGAAGATCTAAAAATATATCGTGAGCAAAAACTAGCTTCCATGGGTATAGATTGCCTCTTCCCGCTCTGGAAAGAGGATACAAAAGAACTGATGCAGGAGTTTTTATCATTTGGTTTTAAGGCGATCATTGTTTGTGTGAATGAACAATACCTCGACAAAAGTTTTTGTGGCAGGTTAATAGATGAGAACTTTATACGGGACCTGCCTGCCAATGTAGATGTATGCGGAGAAAATGGAGAATATCATTCTTTTGTTTTCGACGGCCCGTTTTTTAAATCTCCCGTTCCTTATACAAAAGGTGAAATAGTGGCACGTACGTATAAAGCACCGGCAAATGCGGACAGCGCTAATTCAATGGACCAACCGTCTTCCTATAACTTTTATTTTTGTGATTTACTACCAGCGTAAATAATTATGGAAACAGCGAACCTGAGACCTGTATTACAACAGGCCATTAATAATAAAACAAAACCTGTAGGTGCATTGGGACAACTGGAAGCAATTGCGCTACAGGTAGGGCTAATCCAGGACACGGTTACGCCACAGATTACTAATCCTGCTATAGTGGTGTTTGCAGGCGACCATGGCATTTCGGCTACGGGACTAGTAAACCCCTACCCACAGGCTGTAACAGCACAAATGGTACTGAACTTCGTGGCAGGCGGTGCTGCTATTAACGTGTTTTGCAGGCAACATAAGCTTGAACTGAAGGTGGTAGATGCAGGCGTAAATATTGATTTTGATCCACAGCTACCCATTATACATAGTAAGATAGCGAAAGGTACTGCCAACTATATGGAGCAACGGGCAATGACTAAAGCCGATTGTGATGCAGCTATAAAAGCAGGCAAACTGATTGTGGCACGACTTGCAAATGATGACTGTAACTGTATTGGCTTTGGAGAAATGGGCATTGGTAATACTTCATCTGCCACACTGCTGATGAGTGCTATTACTGGCTTACCCGTAGCAACTTGTACAGGTAGGGGTACTGGTGTAAATGATGCACAGTTGTCAACAAAGATCAGTACGCTGCAGCAGGTGTTTGAATTTCACGAGTTGACTACACTTGCAGCGAATCCTTTACAATTATTGGCAACTGTGGGTGGCTATGAAATAGCTATGATGGTGGGTGCATTTATAGCAGCAGCGGATAACAATATGATCATTGTTGTTGATGGCTTTATTGCCACGGCAGCCTTGCTGGTTGCACAACAATTGTATCCGGGTATTCTGCACAACTGCATCTTTGCCCACCAAAGCGATGAGCATGCACATGCGGCTTTACTCGATCACTTTGAGGCAACTCCTTTGTTACAATTAGGCATGCGATTGGGCGAAGGTACAGGCGCAGCGTTGGCAATGCCACTGATTCAATCTGCTGTCAACTTCCTGAATGAGATGGCTAGTTTTGACAGCGCACAGGTAAGCAATAAAGCATAAAAGGTAGAAGGCATGGGACATAGGGCATAAGGGTTTTATCTTATACCTTACTCCTTACACCCTATAGCATAAAAAGGTATGAACACAAATACGTCTAACAGTAAGCTTCGCAAGGAGCGTGATATTTTTCTCACTGCAGTCATGTTCTTCACACGCATCCCTGTTCCGCGTAATATCGGGCATGGTAGCGACATGCTACAAAAATCATCACGCTATTTCCCCTGGGTAGGTTTGCTGGTAGGCGGTATCAATGTACTTGCATTCTGGTTGCTGCATTTTATTTTTCCTTTGCAGTTAACGCTTGTGTTTGCAATGATCATCAGCATACTTACTACCGGCGCATTTCATGAAGATGGTTTTGCTGATGTATGCGACGCCTTTGGCGGCGGATGGACAAAGGAAAAAATATTGGTTATTATGAAAGATAGCAGGCTTGGCACCTATGGTGTTATTGGCCTGATCGCTATGTTGGGTACAAAGTTTCTTTTACTACAAGAATTGGCGGGTCATTTACCATTACAAACGTTTCTTTTTGTCTTGCTGGCAGGACATAGTAGCAGCAGGTTAGCTGCTGTTACATTATTGCAACAATATGCTTACGTAACAGATGCTGATCAGAGCAAATCCAAACCTGTTGCAGACAGAAAACTGAATACAACAGAATTGATCATTGCTATTATAGGTGGCCTTTTACCGTTTTGCTTTCTTCCACCACTTTATCTTATAGCACTGGTGTTGGTGATCATTGCACGCTTGTATCTGGGTGCTTATTTTTATAAATGGATCGGTGGGCAGACAGGTGATTGCGCTGGCGCGACACAGCAGGTTTGCGAAGTAGCTTTGTATATAGCTGTTTTGATTTTGACAACATTTAAATAGCGTTTCAAAGGTTTACAAGTTTCAATGGTTTCAAAAATGAAACTTGCAAACCTTTGAAACTTTTGAAACAATATTTATGGAAATATATTTAATCAGGCATACTACGCCGGCTGTAGAACGGGGTGTCTGTTATGGACAGGCGGATATAGATGTCATAGAATCATTTCATTCGGAAGCTGCATTGATCCGTACACATATTCCTGCCTCTATTAGCCATATACATAGCAGCCCGCTGCAACGTTGCCGCAAGCTGGCAGAATATTTATTTCCGGAGCAGGATGTCGTATATCATGATGCACTGAAAGAAATCAATTGTGGCGACTGGGAGTTAATGAAGTGGGACGACATTGCTAAAGAACAGATACAACCCTGGATGGAAGATTTTGTGAACGTACGCATTCCAAATGGCGAAAATTATGTACAGTTATATGAGCGCACGGCTGCTTTGTTTGACTCGCTACAAGATAGCAGCCCCCTGGCCATAGTAACGCATGGCGGTGTCATGCGTAGTATTCTTTCCCATATCACGCATACTGACCTGAAAGACTCTTTCGGCGCTTTCTCCTTACATTATGGCTGTGTGGTACGTATTACAAAGCAGGGTGCAGGATTTCAGCATGAGGTTTTACATAATATTAAGCCGGATGAAAGGGAAACGCATAAGCCAGGTTAACTGTTGGATGGTTATATGGAAAAATTGTTGTGAATCATTATTGTCCGATTAAGCTTAGCAGATATTCAATTGCAAGCTTTTATTTGTCTACCGACGGTGTTACTTTTTGTCTTGATACAAAAAGTAACCAAAAAAATCAAGGCTCCAGAAAAACAGGCTAAAAATTGTCTCGACCGCCGAAATCCATTGAACTCGCCGCTAACATCATTAGTATGCAAGTAGCGTCTGGCTCAAACAGCAATGGATTTTTCCGGCGTTCATGCCAATTTTCTTAACGCAGTTTTTCTGAGGCCGCACGTTTCTCCTAAAAAGCTAATAGGGAAAATCTCTCAAATTTCGAAACCCATTCTTTTCGCCTACAATCCTTTCCTGGAAACGATTACAGACAACTATCCATTGACTTTAGTCGGACAACAATTGTTGTGAACGACCATTAAACCATGCAACAATTAAACAATTTATCTTTTAAAATTTATCTTTACACTAACCAAACACCCTTCCAATGGATTTTAGCTTCAGCAAACTGTTTACTGTTACCTTCAGCCTTTTCGCGGTAATAGATATTATCGGTTCTATTCCGTTACTGATCAGTCTTAAAGAAAAGATGGGGGGCATCCGCGCATTACAGGCAACACTTATATCAGGCGCACTGATGATTGTGTTCTACTTTGTGGGGCAACAGTTCCTGAACATGCTGGGGCTTGAAGCGGCTTCTTTCGCTGTCGGGGGGTCTATCGTTATATTCCTGCTGGGCCTGGAAATGGTACTTGGGCATGAGATATTTAAAGGCAGTTCTGACGCCAAATCCGGCACGCTGGTTCCCATTGCATTTCCTATCATTGCGGGTAGTGGTTCGCTGACTACGATCATGTCGCTGAAGGCAAACTACGAACAGAAATACATTTTATTAGGTATTTTACTCAATCTCTTCTTTATTTATTTCGTACTGAAATCACTGGTATGGCTGGAACGCATTTTAGGTGATAATGGTTTAAACGCACTGCGTAAATTCTTTGGTGTGATCTTATTGGCGATTGCAGTAAAGATCTTTGCAAGTAACATCGGGTCGTTCGGGAAATAGTTATTCACCGCGGAGACGGGAAGGGCGGGGAGTTACGCGAAGGACACAAAGAGATCATCTATGTACGCTATTCCCACCTATGTATTTTTAAAAAATTCTTTATGTAATCTTTCTTTCTTATGCATCTGGTTTCAGGATTTGCAATCCTGACAAACTTAGCTATATGCAAAAAGTATTCATCATCATCCTGTTATTCCTTAGCACCCATTGTGTTGCCCAGGATGCAACAAGGTTCGAAATAGAGCAGAAACCGAAGCCGGAAAATTTATTACCAGAGACATTTAAGCAATCCGTATTTGCTTCCTACCAGGACAAAATCGAGAAAAATTCCATTACGCAGGATAGCCTTGTTTCGTTTGGAGACCACAGTTTCCTGGTGGGTATTTTAAAAGCATACCAGGAACATAGGCCATTTGTACTTTCACCGGATATTATTTGGTTATTGATCAACCAGGGATTTGCCAAACATGTAGGCAACAATGCAGAAGCACTGAGAAGTAAACTTGTACAGTTTAATGGGAAAAAGACTTTGACAGTCGCTTCACAGGAGATTAGACTTGGTGATCCAAAGAGCAACTGGGAATCAGTCTTTCCCCAGTTTACCAAACAGATCGATGATTATATAGACAAGGGTTTGACCAATACGCTTACTGCTAACTTTTCTACCACTACTTCCACATCGCTTATCGCTTCGCAGATCACTATTATGGATGCCATGCAGGCTTATTTCAATTACAAGGTATTGCTGGTGGGCTGTGGTATTCCTACAATCACCATTGAAGGATCTGTACAGGATTGGGAAAGTGTGCTGGTGAAAACAAAAACGCTCGCAAAGTATGACCTGCAATGGTGGACAAATGAATTGGAACCGATCTTATCTAAAATCATAGAAGCGAAACAAGGAAGGTTTGATAAAAAATTCTGGATGAATATGGTGAAGGTGCATACAGCGAAAAAATATGGCTCGCCGACTACGATAGACGGATGGATCGTCAAATTTTTTCCTTACACAAAAGAAGGTAAAAAGACAGGGCTAAAACCCATTACGAAGATCAGTGACCTTGCTTCTGAAATTGTAAAAGTGCCTTTTATTTTAGAAGATCCAATAGCAGGCAAGCAATATAAGATGGAATTCTGGGCAGGCTTCGCCGGGCTGTCTCAAAACAAAACTGACTATACGTTAAACCCAGAAATAGGTTGGGCTGTGGTAAACAAGAATTCACCTGCCATAAACGCTTCATACAACGATGCGGTGGAAGATTTATCTATAAGCAATGTAGATGAGGTACCTGACAAAATTTTATCTATCAAGTCAATTGGCATATTGTGGATTTTCTTTAACAAGGATATTCACATTCCTGATGAACTTGCGAAGATTAATATTAAAAAACTGGAACTATCTGGTAAGATTGATCCAACAGAAGCAAGAAAAATTAAAGCATTATTTCCAACTACCGTTGTATCGGTAAATGGCACTACGTTGATGCCTTTGTAAATGATACTGAAATAAGAATTTCTCAGCATTTCTACGTAAGCATCAGACCATTGAAAGAAAGTAATTTTTATATTGCGGTATTATTAACCTAAACCAAAAAGATGGGCGTAAAAAAATTACCTGCCGACTTTGTTTATTTGGAAGACATGTATTCAGATGAATACTTTCCAAAATTTCTCGTTGATAAAATCAAAGAAATTCTTCAAAGTGTAGTATCCTTTCTTGAACAAGGTAATACTGACACAGATTTAATACAAGCACAATTTGACAATGCGGTATTAAAAATAAATGATTTACAGGACGAGTTTTATGAACACGATAGCGAATTGGAAACAGGTGCAAGAGAGTCTATCGGCGCAACAGTCGACAACATCATTCACTATTTTGAAATCAATATAGATCCAGAGGAGGCGTTAAGAGAGCGGGAGTGGTAATCATCTTTTCATTCCATTTTTTTGTAATGCATTACGGTTCTATCTCAAGACCTATAAGGTTTTTAGAACCTTATAGGTCTGTTATGCTAGTAGCTATATCAAAAAGGGTGGTCCACTTTTTAAAAGTGGACCACCCTTTTTGATAACAATTTAACCATACAACAATTAAACAATCCCCCTACTTCACCACTTCTTTCAGAAACGCTGCGATCGCTTTGTTTACATCTGAATTTTGCTCTGTAGGGAAGCCGCCGTGTTTACCGCCAGCCACTGGCAGGAATTGAGTTTTCACGCCAGCTTCTACAAATTTTTTATGCAGGTCTTCTGATTGCTGATAGGGTACTACCGGGTCAGCATCACCATGAATAATAATAGTAGGTGGACTATTTTTTGTGACATAAGATACCGGCGATACAGACTGGCGAAACTTCTCATCATTTGCTTTTGCGCCCAACCAGTTTACGGCTGACTTGCTGCGAATATTTGGGCCATAGGCCCAGTCGCCTACATCAGCAATGCCATACTTATCTACTATGGCTGCTACTTTAATATTGTCAGTGCCCGGACAGTTAGTATCGAAGCGATGATCATTGCCAAGCAGGCCCGTCATCAATGCAAGGTGCGCGCCAGCAGAGCTGCCCATTACAACGATTTTGTTCACGTCTATATTTAACTGCTTTGCATTTTTGACCAGGTAGATGAGTGCGCAGCGTGTGTCTTCTATGGCGCCCGGCGCAGTAGCTACCTGTACTAACCTATATTCTACATTGGCAACAGCATAGCCCATTTTGAAAAAGGTATTGAACCCTGTTTGCGATTCTTTTGTACCGTGGTTCCAGCCACCCCCATGAATGTTGATGATGACGGGAGTGGGCTTGCCATTATTCGCAGGCAGGTACAAGTCCATCTTACCTTCCCAATCTTTTACTTTGGTATATACTACATCTATCTGTGAAGTATATCCTGTGGGCATGACTACTGCTTTCTTTGCAGTATCAGCATCCTGTGCAAAGCAGTTGAGCGCAAATAAGGCGAAGAACAAACCAATCAATATTTTTTTCATATAGTATCTATTTTTTTGATGTGCCCGCTGAAGTAATAAATGGCTGCAATGCCTAGTGGCACCAGGAGTGCAGCCATTATAAAAAAGGGGGTATATGACACTTTCGTTAAATACGGTACAAGCCATGTAGATAATAACACGCCGAGGTTGGCGCTAAACCCACCAAGCCCTGCAAGAGAACCAACCGCTTTCCCACTCAGGAAATCAGATGGAAGGGTTTGTATAATGCCAATGCTACACTGAAAGCCAAGTAAGGCAAAGAAAATGCTGACCATTGCATAATGCGGGTCGTTGAGGAACATGGTAATGATGAGTGCAGGCATCATAAAACACCCACCAATGGTGATAACTGTTTTACGTGCTTTATTTACACTCCATCCTTTGCGGATGAAGTAGCCGGAGAGCCAGCCTCCGCCAATGCTGCCGATCATAGCACCTACATAGGGAAACCATGCAAATGAACCTATCTGTTTTATATCGAAATGGAACCTGTCTACAAGATAGATCGGCAACCAGATTACAAATAACCACCAGACAGGATCGAGCAGGAAGCGGGATACGATCACGCTCCAGCTTTGGCGATGTGACAGTATTTGTTTCCAGCTTACGGCTAGCTCATCTGTTACAGGTGCCTTACCATCCAGTATGTATTGCTTCTCTTCTTCCGTGATCCATTTATGTTTTGAGGGAATATTTTTATTGATGATGAGCCACGGGATAATCCATAGCAAACCCAATGCACCTATAATAACAAAACTTCCTTTCCAGCCAATTGCTCCATATAGAAATGCGATCAATGGCGCTGATATAATGGAGCCTATAGCTGCGCCGGCATTGAATAACCCTTGCGCCAATGCACGCTCTTTTACCGGGAACCACTCCGCATTACTCTTTGCGGCTCCCGGCCAGTTACCTGCTTCACCACTACCGAGTATTGCCCTGAAAATGGCAAAGCTGGTAATGCCTTTTGCAACAGCATGTAAGGCAGCAGAAACAGACCATACGGCAATGGATAATACGAAGCCTAGCCGTGTACCTATTTTATCAAATAGCTTTCCGGTAAGTGCCTGGCTGATGGCATAGGTAATGGTAAAACAGCTAACAATAAATGCGTACTGTGTTTTATCCATACCCAGGTCGGCAGAGATGCCTGGCCACATAACGGCAAGGGCATTTCTGTCTATATAATTGATAATGGTTGCAAGCATGATCAGGCCGATGATCCACCACCTGAGTCCTTTCATATGGCGCATACGTCGTTTATTTAGCCTGGATAAAATCTTCCCTCATCGGGCTGAACATATCTATGAGCACACCTGCTTCCAGGCATACTGCACCATGTACGGCATTGGGTGGAATGTAATAGGCATCGCCTGCTTTTAAAATGTGCTTTATGCCTTCTACTTCTACTTCAAACACGCCACTTTCTACATGTGCGATCTGTGTGTGAAAGTGGCTGTGCAATGCACCTACGCCACCGGTTTCAAACGCTACTTTCACCATCATCAGGCTTTTGTCATAAGCCATGATCTTGCGTTTTACCTTCGGGTCTACCTGTTCCCACTCTATGTTCTCGTCTTTTATGAAGACTTTGTCTTCTTCAAATTGTATTGCCATAATATTTTAGTTTTTTACGCAAAGGCGCGATGCTATAATTTGAGATTTGAAATTTTAGATTTGAGATGACTTATAACTCAAGAATGTTCATTTCAAATTTGAAATCTAAAACTTCAAATTCATTTATTTTAAAAAATCCACTTTGTAATTACCACTCCACTTTATCGTTTCTCCGCTTGCATTTACTGTGTGCGAAGTCTCACTTGTTTTGTTATTTACCTGCGCAATACGGATCTTGTTATTGCCAATTGTTACCAATACTACAGTATAGTTTGCATCGTCATACAATAATTGCATATTGCTTACCGCAGGTTTTGAGTCAACAGAAAATTCACTCACAGGATCAAATTTACCATGTAGCTCTATCACATTCAGGAAAGTTTTGTTATCGCCATGTTTCCTGATTATATAAGCCGGTTCGCTACGCAAGTTGAAATTGGGATCGTTTGCACCACTTCTTGCAAAGAAGATGGTATCGCTTTCATCAACCAGCGAGGAAACAGAGTAATACATATTGCCATTCAGGATAGTAAACTGTGCAGGCGTTTTTAATTTTGTGGCTTCTGCTTCTTTCCATAGGTATTGATACCCGTTTTTATTACCCAGCGGCTCTAATTTCTTAGTATTGGGTTCGTATGTAAAAGATGCGTTTATGAACTGGCCCAGGTAGTGAAATGGCAGATCGTACTGGTGCTGTGCAGTTGCGTTTGCTTTAAACAAGTCTACAATCAAAGGCTTTTTGCTTTCTGGCAGTTTGATCATATACAAAGTACGTTGCAGCGCCACGCCATCGTACGCATGCTCTTCTTTCGCACTTACCGCTTGTACATTTCCGCCCAGGTCGCTGAATATTTTTTCGGGGTGATATTTTTCACTTGCTTCTTCTTTACCACCAAAGTTGCTTTTGCTATCTACCACCAGCGTATTGTGTGCAATGGTCTGCATAGCATAGCCTTTGTTTTCAGGAAGGTATCTGCCACCGGCTTTTTGCTCTACGTTTACAAAGCGCGAAGCGCCGTAATCCTGGAATATTTCATTACCATCATCATAAAGCGAGAAGTGCAGTTTATCATAATGACCGTGTGACAAACCATGTGCAGAATATTTATATACGAGCGAGGTGAGATGTTGCCCTTTGCCTGCGCGTAGTATTGCGAGGCCACCTTCGTCTCCTTTAGCGCCATCGGTATAGGCAACAGAACGATAACTGTAGTAATCAGGCACTTTACCAGCCAACTTTGCAGCTACTATGGCGCCACCACCAGTTAGAGATACGGCATCTTGTTTTTTGGCAACAGCGAGCAAACCACTGTCTGCGCCATATACTTTTGCAGCTATGTCTATGGCTGTTACCAGCTCCGCTGTTGTAAAGTCTTTTTCTTTCAGCGCATCATTTAGCGGAAAGAATTTACCGTCTGTGTTTGTTTGTTGCAGGCACGCGTCCAATGCTTTTTTCAGAATATCGTTCCTGTAAGAGAATATTTTCAGCTCAGGCTTTGCATTGTCCAATGCATTTGCAAAAACATAAAAAGGCAATAAAGCATAACGGGCGTAATATGGCCCTTCTGTATAATAACCATCTGGTGCAAAGAGCTGGCTCATCTGTGCCATAAAGCCCCCTTTACCATCTTTATGCGTGCCGTATAGCGCTTGCTGTACGTAGTCTTCATTTTTTGTGGCTAACCCAATAATGCCTACTCCTGTACAAGCCCACGTACCGTGGTTATGTATAAGATTAAACTCTTCTTCCAGGTCATGTGTAATAAAATATACTTCCGGTGCGAATGCGCCATCTTCTATCTTTTTACGGTCTGCTGCTGACAGTGTATTGTAAATGCAATCGTAGGCCATGCCTGTATATACCATCCAGTTGGCATCATTCAATGCCTGGTGAAACAGGTGTCCGGGCGCATTGCTTTTTGCCTGCGGGTGATTTTTCAATGTTGGGTTCAGCACCGCATATTTCAGCAACATATCTTTCACCAGTTTTGCATACGCTTCATTGCCTGTGAACTGGTACAGTACACCAGCGTTAAACATGAGCATGTAGTTTTCTTTATGTCTATTGTGCGTGTAGCCACCAGCCATGTCTTTGGGAAACGGCACATCTACATCTTTTCCTACATACACATCTGTGCTATGCTTTATATCGTCCAGTGATTGTTGCAATAGCGGGTATTTACTTAAAGCAGCTTTCACCTGTGTTACTTCTTTCGGTGTGAAGTAAACAGATGGCCGCTGCCCAAAAGCAGCAAGACTACAAAAGAGGGATATGAGAAGCAATCGCATGATTAATCGTTTAGTATAATGAAAGCTTGAGTAAGATTAAATTGTTTAATTGTTATTTGGTTAAATTGTTGAAAAGCTTTTTAGCCATATAACAATTAAACAATGCAACAATTTAACTGAAATATGTCCCTCCATTTATCTCTACACTTTCACCATTGATAAAGGAGGCAGCATCACTCACGAGGTATAGAACAAGATCGCCTACTTCTCCTGCTTCGCCTTCACGACGCAAAGGTGTTGCAGCAGCTACGTTTGTCCTGATTTCCTGCTTTGTAAATGTGTTGTGAAAAGTAGTATTGATCATGCCCGGAGACACACAGTTTACACGAATGCCTTTAGGCCCTAGCTCTTTGGATAGGCCTCTTGTCATGGTTAATACACCACCCTTTGATGTTGCGTATGCCAATGCACCACCTCCACCACCATCACGTGCAGCCTGCGAACTAAAGTTTACAATAGCGCCGCCTTCTGTCATGTGTGGTACAACTGCACGGGATGTGAGATAAACAGATTTCAGGTTTACATCTATTACTCTATCCCAAAACTCTTCGTCCAGGTCTGCTAATGGTTTTCTACCGAACAGACCACCTGCTACGTTCACTACTATATGTATTGTATTGCCAAATGCTTTTGTGCATTCTTCTACTATTTTTTTTACATCAGCACTTTTACTTACATCACCTTGTACGAGTATTGCTTCGCCGTTTGCCGCTTTAATAGCAGCCAATGTTTCTTTACCTGCTTCTTCATTTTCAAAATAGTTCACACAAACTTTTGCGCCCGCAGCAGCCAGCTTTAACGAAACCTGTCTGCCTATATCTCTTGCTCCACCAGTTACAATAGCTACTTTACCTTTTAACGTGTACATCTTATCAGATTAAATCGGTTAGAAATTATAAGTGTAATATTAATTCCATTTTCCTGCGGGAAGCAAAGGGTGCTCATTTGAAAAAAATAAAAAAAACCGCATCCTTTTAAAATATTTTCATCAAACAAGGCTTTAAAAACGTTTTTTCTAACGATTGCACACCGGGAACGTTCCCGGCATCGCTACCGGGATTCCCGGAATTTCTCTCATTATTTAGCCTAACTTGCCGCTGTGTAATACCGGACAAATGAATAAACCTGCTACGATCAAGGATATTGCAAAAGCCTTACAAATATCTACCTCTACCGTTTCACGTGCGTTGCGCAACGCATCTGATGTAAGCATTGAAACACGTAATGCAGTGCAGGCGCTTTCCGAACAATTAAATTATCGCCCGAATAAACTGGCGCTTAGCCTGCAACAAAAGCAAACGCATACGATCGGTGTGATTGTTCCTAACCTGGACTATGTAATGTCTAATATGGTAAAGGGCATTGATGAGGTGGCGCTGGAGGCAGGCTATACAGTAATGGTATGCCAGAGCAATGAATCGTTTGGCAGGGAAACCATTAATGCAAAGCGGCTTGCAGATAGCTTAGTAGATGGCTTTATCATTTCTGTATCCAGTGAAACAAAGGTGTATGATCATTTTAAAAAACTGAATGCGCCTATGGTGTTCTTTGACCGGCTTGCAAAAGGCATTCATGCGCCGGGTGTGCGGTTAGATAATTTTGAAGGGGGCTTTATTGCTACAGAACATTTGATAGAGCAGGGTTATAAAAATATTGCTATACTGGCGGGGCCGCAAAATTTATCTATCAGCAATCACCGACTGGATGGCTATCTCGCTGCATTGAAGAAATATAAGCGCAAAGTGGAAGAAGATAATATTATCTATTGCGATTTCAACCAGCATTATGCTTTTCTTGCTACAGAAGAATTGCTTTCCAAGAAGAAACGCCCGGATGCAATTTTTACTATAAGCGACAGGCTTGCCATTGGCGCTATGCTCGCAGTGAAGGAGAAGGGCTTGTCCATGCCGGATGATATTGGATTGGTTGGCTTTAACAACGATCCTGTTACCAGTCTTGTAGCACCGTCCATTTCCAGTGTAGACCAGCCTGCATTTGATATAGGAAAGGCGGCGGCTAAATTGTTTATTGAACAATTACACAATGATGGTGATATGCGTGATGTGGAGGTGGTATTGAAACCAAAGCTGATTGTGAGGGAGTCGTCGTTGCGTAGGAGTTGAGGCCACGAAGCATTATCGTGAATCGTGAGACGGCAATCGTGAATAAGTTTACACTACTTTCAGTCTCTTGTTTAATTGTTAAATGGCTATATAGTTAATAAGAAAAAAACAATTTAACCATATAGCCATTTAACAATTATGCTATTCCTCTTTACATCGTACATTTTGCCGCCTACTGAAACACTCTCACATAATCTACGATCAGCCATTGCGGAAAATAGGTGGAGGCATCGGGGTTGCCAGGCCAGTTGCCGCCTACAGCCATGTTGATGATAAAGAAGAAGTCTTCATTGAACGGATAGGTATTGCTGCCTACATCGCTTTTATTTACTGTTGAATAGAGTTTATCATCTACCAGCCATTGTATCTGGTCTTGTTTCCATATAAGCGAGTACACATGGAACGAATCGTTATAGCTACCGTTTGGAATCACATAGTTCCTGCCGATCTGTGTGCTACCTGGTCCGGGACCATAATGCGCCGTACCATATACTTTGTTGGTTTCATGCCCAAGCGCTTCCATCATATCTATCTCCCCACTCTTAGGCCAGCTTCCGTACACATTGCTTTGTGGCAGTAGCCAGAAGGCAGGCCAGATGCCTTTGCCTACCGGTAGTTTTGCACGAATATCTATGCGTGCGAATTTGATGAGCTTTTTATCGCGTGTCAAAATTTTAGTAGAAGTGTATGGCTTTCCACTATAACCGTCGTTACGTGCTTCTATGATCATTTTGCCATCCTGGAAAAACAAGTTGTCCGGTTTGTAATATTCCTGTTCATTATTTCCCCAGCCGCAGATACCCGGACAGCCATCTCCATTTTCGTAACTCCAGATAGTTGTATTTAGTTTACCATCGTTGCATTCGTCACTCCATGCAAGTGTATAACCGGGATAAGAAAGCGGCGTTGTGTAGCCGGCTTCTGTAAAGGGTACTTTTGTATCATCGTTCAGGATCGTACACACGGCTTGCTCCCTGTTAAACATAGCATTGGTGGCATTGGATAAAGAAAGAACAAAAGGTTCGTCTCCTTCTTTAATATCATCCCCTACTATTTGTACAATTAATTGTACTTGTGTTTCACCGGGCTGAAGAGATATTTGCTTATTTGTAAGCGGCACAAAATCCTGGTCGTGTACAGCCCATTTATCTATTGTATTGCAGGTAACCGTTACTGTTTTGTCAGTGGGCTTATCCAGCTTAATAGTGAATATTGCATTGGTATAACCGCTATTGCCTTCCAGCAGTTTAATATCGTCTACAGATACTGCGGGTAATGATGGAGGATTGCCGCCATCACTTTTTTTACTACAGTTGAGTGAGAGTAAGGTTATAAGTAATATGTAGAGTTTGTTGTTCATATTATTATGTTTCACAAAATGTATCGCAAAGAACACAGAGAAGACGCAGAGGTCGCAAAGTTTCTTCACTTCGTACTTGAAAATAAGGCACCCATTTTATTCAAACGGATGCCCTGAGAAAACCTACGACTGCTATAAAACTATAAACTACTGCTTATTTCACGCAAAGACGCATAAGTATCGCAAAGGGCGCAAAGGAAACGCAAAGGTCACAAAGTGAATTGTGAGTAAGCTGATTCACGATTGCCGTCTTACGATTCACGTCTACTTATTTTGTCACTTTTCCATTCAGCTTAATGTCTCTCGATGATCCGCCAACAAGTATGTCAAACGTGCCGGGCTCTAATACCCATGTATGTTTGTTGTCATCAAAGTATTTAAAGGCATCTTCTGTCAGTGCAATACTCACTTGTTTTTCTTCGCCTGGCCGCAATGCAATTTTATCAAATCCTTTCAGCTCTTTTTCTGGGCGTGGCAATGAAGCCTTCTCTTGTTTTACATACAACTGTGCTACTTCTGCTCCTGCAACTTTACCTGTGTTTTTCACTGTAAACGTTACGGTATTCCCATTTACTTTCAGGTTGCTATAGGCAAAAGAAGTGTATGATAATCCGTGGCCAAATGCAAACTGCGGTTCTACTTTGTATGTATCAAAATACCTGTAGCCTACATAGATGTCGTCGGTATAGTACATGGTCAATGAATCTTTGGAATACATGCCCAGTCTTTCGGCTGGTACATCTGCTAATGTTTTAGGGAATGTCATTGGTAGTTTACCCGAAGGGTTTACTTGTCCCAATAAAATTTTAGCCAGCGCAGTTCCACCTTCCATTCCAGGATACCACGCTTGTACAATAGCCGGTGTTTTATTTACCCATTGTGACATATCGATTGCACCACCACCTATCAGTACTACTATGGTTTTAGGGTTTGCGGCTACTACTGCTTTTATTAGTTCATCCTGCCCGAAAGGCATAGACATATCCGGCTTGTCTGTATCTTCTGCATCATAGGCATTATCAGACCATACGCTATAGTTATAACCGTGTGTCCAGCCTCCAACAACAATCGCCACATCTGCTTTTTTTGCAGCATCTACCGCTTCGCTGATCAATGCCGGATCTGCTTTTGCACCACGCGCTATATTATAGCCTTTGCTGTAGGCAATGTTTATCTTATTTCCAGCCAATGTTTTCAACCCTTGTAGCGGTGTTATCTCATAAAATGCTTTTATCTGCGAACTGCCTCCGCCCATAGACTGTTTTCTGTCAGCATTATAACCAATCATGGCAACAGACTTTACAGATGCGCTTAATGGCAATGTGTTGTTCTCGTTCTTTAATAATACAATTCCTTCTTCAGCTATTTTTTCTGCTGTTTGCTGATGCGCGGGTGTATTGTATTCCCCTTTTTTACGCTGGCCTTCTATAATATTTGTTTTATACATTACATATAAAATCCTTCTCACTTTTTCGTCAACTATACTTTCTGCAACTTTCCCGCTTTTCACTAAAGCAATAACGGTGTCGCCCATAAAAAATTTACCATAGTTGGGATTGGGCAACATACTCAGGTCGGTTCCCATTTCAAGATCACAGCCATAATAGAGCGCTTCTATTGTATTGTGCACTGCGCCCCAGTCACTCATTACGAATCCTTTAAAACCCCACTCTTTTTTTAGCACCTGGTTCATAAGGTAATCGTTGTGTGTACAGTACTGTCCGCGAAACTTATTGTAAGCACCCATCAGCGTATTTACATTTGCTTCAGTAACTGCTGCTTTGAAACTAGGAAGATATATTTCGCGTAGTGCGCGCTCACTCATCAATACATTTACAAAATTTCTTCTTGTCTCAATATTGTTTGCTGCGTAGTGTTTTACGCAGGCAGATACGCCTTGGTCCTGTACGCCTTTAATGTATCCCACTACCATCCTGGATACGAGATACGGATCTTCACTCTGGTATTCAAAGTTTCTGCCATTAACTGGCGTACGAATAATATTGATACCGGGACCGAGTATAATGTCTTTTCCACGCCATGCGGCTTCACTTCCCAGCACACTACCGAAAGCATATCCTAATGCAGGGTTCCATGTTGCTGCAAGGCAAACACCTGTTGGCAGGTATGTACCGGAGTCTAATACTTTTTCTGTCTGTACCCAATAGCGTCCCTGTTCCGGCCTTACCCCATGCGGGCCATCAGACATGACTATTTCCCGAATGCCGAGGCGTGGCACGCCGGTAGAGGTGAACCCTGAATTGGCATGTATCATCGCTACTTTTTCTTCCAGTGTCAGCTTCTTCAGCGTAGCATTCACTTTCGCATCAATGTCTTTGTCTGCCGTTGATTGTGCTTGTAAGCTATAGGATGCGAAAAGTAGTATTGCCGCAGGCAATTTTTTGAATGTATTCCTAAACATGAATGATCTGTTAGAGTGCAATGGTTGCATTGCTAAATGGTTAAATTGTTTTTTGTCACGAGATATGAGTATCGCAAAGGGCGCAAAGAATACGCAGAGATCGCTAAGGATTGTTACATTGTTAAATGGCCAAATTGTTGTGTTGTTGCCAGCTACAGCATTCAAGTAACAATTCAACCATTTAGCAATGCATCAATTTTAAAGAAGCGATTACCTAATGGTAATCGCTTTTATTTTTTAATAAAGAAGATTTTGTTTCAAACCTGCGGTAATCACATCCTGGTTAGGAATAGGTAACAATTCGTTTTTACCTTTCTTAAATCCTAAAGGAGATAATTCCTGGTCTGCCAGGCCCCAACGTACAAGGTCTATAAAGCGGAAGCCTTCAAATGCTAATTCCAGTTGACGCTCTGAGACGATCACATTAAACAATGCCGCACCTGTTGCAGTTACTGTACCAAGGCCTGACCTGTTTCTTACTGTTGTAAGATAGGTACGTGCCTGAGGTTCGTTACCCGCACGATAGTATGCTTCTGCGGCCATTAACAATACATCTGCAAAACGGATAAGGCGCCAGTTTGTACCATAGTTCAACTCTGGAATTGCACTGCCTGCAGAGCTTGTTTGCGAGCTGAATGAACCGTATTTGCGTTGGAAATAACCTTCATATTCATACGCTGTTGGCGCGCTCCAGTTGCCACCGGCTGCTTTCAACTCAGCTTCAGACATAACAGTAGTTGTTCTTCTTACTACATCGCCTGCTGCTACGTAAGCATCATACATTTTTTTCTTAGGGCAGTTAAAGCCCCAGCCTGCCAACAACGAATCATTTGGCGCTTTAGTGTAATAGTCAGAACGTGGCCCCATTAACTGTATGTGAATGTTACTCTCTGGTCTGCCGCCCCAAGGGAAGTTACCCCAATCGTAAGACTGGCCTGAGTCGTAAGACAATTCAAAAAGTGATTCTAAACCAAACTCACCTGCCTTGGAAAATACTTTTGCGATGGATGGTTCAAGACCGTATTCATTTGATTTAATTACAAGATCAAACTGTGCTGCTGCTTCCGGCCATTTCTCCTGGTACAGGTATGCTTTACCTAATAATGCCTGCGCCATACCTTTAGACGCGCGGAACTTGTCGCCTGTACTATAGGCGCTTTTGTTTGGCAATACAGCGATTGCTTCCTGCAGATCTTTTACGATCTGTGCATAGACAGTAGCCTTTGCTACGCGAGGTGTTTTTGTATAATCTGCCGGGGCAATATCATTCAGCACCAACGGCACATCTCCCCACAGGGAAACAAGATCGAGATAATTGTAAGCACGCAGTGCTTTTGCTTCTGCTACAAGTCTTTTACGCAGATCATTATCCTGCGTTACTTTCGCTATTACTTTATTTGCACGATAGATCGTGTAGTAGCACATGCGCCATGTCCAGTACACTTCATCATTCTGGCTATCGTGCTTGAACTGGTCAAGGTCCTGGTAACCTGGCTGGTCACCGGGGCCGCTGCCGCCTGCATTGCTTTCATCTGACATCATCAGCTTTACCATATACAAGCTGCCCCAAACAGTATTGTAATCTGTTTGCATCATATCGTACACGCCTGTAGTGGCCTGCATAGCATCTGCATCCGTTTTATAAAATTCATCTTCCGACAAGATGCCGGTTACCGGTTGTTCTAAAAATTTTTTACAACCAGTGGATATAGTAAGTGCAGAGATCCCTGCTATAACCATTGCTTTTTTTATGAATAAGTTTTTCATCACGTAATGTTTAATAATTCAATAGATAAATACACTGCCGATTAGAAGCTTAATGTTAAGCCTACCATCGCTTTCCTTGGAATAGGATAAACACCTCTGTCTATACCGAGGCTGTTGTCTTTTGAACTACCCGCTTCCGGATCCAGCCCTGGATATTTTGTGAACGTGAAAAAGTCATCCAATGAAACATATACTCTTACATTATGCAGGTATGCTTTATCCATTAGTGATTTAGGGAACGTATAACCTAATTGTAATTGACGGATACGTGCATAAGAGCCTTTGAAGATCATCATGTCACTATTGTACACATAGATGCTGCTTGTGTTTGGCGCAAACCATTTGTTGGTGCTGCCATCGCCAGTCCAGCGATCGTTATAGAAAAATTCAGGCTTGTTGGCAGTAGGACGGTCCGTACGGTTGAAGCCCATCAGGATATCGTTGCCAGACTGGCCCTGTAAGAATGCGATCAGATCAAAGCCTTTGTACGCAAGGTTTACACGAAAACCATATACGAAGTTTGGATGTGGATTACCAATGTATGTCTGGTCGGCAGGACTTATTTGTTTATCACCATTCACATCCTGTACAATCGGGTCACCTGGTTTTGGTGAATAGCCTGTGATACCGGTTTTAGCCAGGTAATCGTTGATCTGTGCCTGGTTCTGGAAAATGCCATTTGTTTTATAGCCGCTAAAGTACCAGATAGGGTTGCCCGGTTTGAAGATGGATGCTGTCCAGCCCGTACCAACACCTGCGCCATTTAACTGGCTTACAAACTGGTTGATAGAAAGTACTTCATTATGAATAGTAGAGAGGTTACCGCCTATTTCATAGTGGAACCCTTTTTGTTTACCACCGCGGTATGATACGTCAAACTCCCAGCCTCTGTTCAATACATTACCACTGTTTACAACGTTCAATGTATTACCTGCAAACAGTGGTGTAACACCACCACCAGGAGTTAAGAGGTTCTTTGTTGTCTTTTTATAATAGTCAATAGTAACGCTCAGTTTGTTGCTGAGAAATGCCATATCAACACCAAAGTCTGTTTGCTCACTCACTTCCCATGTCAGGTCTGGGTTAGGCAGGTTTGACGGAGCTGCTCCGATCAGGTATGTACCGCTTGCGTCAGGATAACCCGGAGGCGCTGTAGAGATGGAGTTTTGCCATTTACCTGGGCCTACGTTTAAGCTGCTACCATTTTTACCCCAGCTTGCACGCAGTTTTAAGTAGTTCATTACGTTAGCAAGGCCTGAAGAATAAAAACCTTCGTTAGATGCTACCCAGCCCCCTGATACGAATGGGAAAGTAGCCCACTTGTGTCCATCAGCAAAATCTGAAGAGGCATCTCTTCTTACTAATGCCTGTATTAAATATTTTCCTTTATAGTCATAGCTTACACGGCCATAGAATGATGCCTGTGTAGTAGCAGTTGCATTGCTACCAATTCTGTCTTGTGTATCTGGTGTAAAGTCGGCATAGGAAAATGCATCGCTTTCTCTAAACAAGCCGGAGAAAGAACCTCCCACATAGTTCCATGTGCTTTTACGGATAGACATACCACCAAGTAGGCTGAATGCATGGTCATGAAACTTCCTGCTGTAAGTAGCGAAGTTTTCCCACTGCCAGCTAAACCAGTTATCCTGGCGATCTGCACCACCGGCTACTGTATTCAGCTTTTCAGGGGAATACCAGAAAGTAGGTGTCCAGCTATGTTGCTTTTGGAAAGCGGCATCTATGCCAAAACGGGATGTAATAACGAGGTCTTTGATTGGCTCAATATTTACATACGCATTACCAACTATTTTGTTTTGTATGGTGTTGCCATGTGTTGTCTGCATCATTGCCAATGGATTGCCATATTCACCAAAGATGTAATCAGAAATACCGTAGTAACGGCCTGCATCATCTTTTACCAGTGTGTTACCAGCGTTCAACGCATTTTGTGCGCGTGTAGATAATGCGCCGGTATATACAGTTGGCGTAAGCGGATCGAATACGATGGCGCTGCTTAATACAGAACCGAACTCGTTATCTTCTGCAATACCTTGTTTTTTGAAGTTGGCGTAAGACAATCTTTCACCTACAGTCAACCATGATCTTAATTTATTTTCTGTATTTACACGTACTGTATAGCGGTCAAATTTTGCTTTGCTTCCGCCAATAATACCATCCTGTGTAAAGTAGGTACCATCTACGAGGTAGGTGCCTTTATCTCCGCCACCGCTAAATGCCAATGTATGGCGCATTAAAGGCGCTGTCTGAAATACCTGGTCCATCCAGTTTGTACCGTTGCCAACCTTTGCTGCATCCGCAGCAGTTGGGCCGCCCGGTGTACCAGATGCTGTCAGGTATTGCTGGTATTCCTGCGCATTCATCATTTTCATTTTCTTACCTACAGACTGCTGCGCATACTGCATGTTGTAAGTGATCTCTGATGAATTTTTCTTACCCATTTTTGTGGTAATAATAATTACACCATTTGCACCGTCCATACCATAAATAGCGGCTGATGCATCTTTCAGTACATCTATGGTTGCTATTTCGGAGGGATCTAAGTATTCAATACCGCCAGCGCGCACACCATCTACTATATACAAAGGGTCTGCAGATCCGTTTGTACCAACACCCCTGATATTTATTTTCATACCGCTGCCAGGAGAGCCTGAAGCCGGCAATACAGTTACACCGGGTGTTCTGCCTTGTAATGCCTGGTCTATGCGGCCCGCAGAAGTTGTAGCAATCTGGTCTGCTTTTACAGATGAAACAGCAGCAGTTACGTTACTTCTTTTTTGTGAGCCATAACCAATCACTACTATTTCGTCCAGGCCTGCAACCGCATCTTTTAGCGCTACAGAAAATTCTGTTTTACCTTGTAAAGCATAGTTGGCAACCTGGTAGTTTAAGGCGCTTAGTTCCAGCACCGCGGTTTCAGCACTGTTTACGTTTAGTGTTACCCAGCCATCGTTATCTGTAACAGCTCCGTTAGAAGTACCTTTTTCTACTACCGATACACCTTGTACAGGCTGGCCTTTACTGTCTGTAACACGGCCTTTGATCTTTTCTTTTTGTGCTTCGGCAGACATGATCACGATCACATTGTCGTCGATCATTCTGTATGTGAGCGAGGTATTAGATAAAATTTTATCTAATACTTTGTTGATCTGCTCATTCTTAATGTCGAGGTCCACCATTTTGTTTACAGGAATGGACTCATTGTTGAAAAGAAAACGATAGTTCGTCTTTTGTTCTATCTCAAGAAATACTTTGCTAAGCGGCATCTGGCGTACCTTCAGGCTTAGTGTGGTTTGTGAATGCAACCTGGCTGAGGCATTCAGGCAAAAGGCAAGTGTCAGGATCAAAGTCAACTTCATAAGCACAGTTATTTTCCACAACATGCTTTTCCTGGAAAAAGCACATTCCAGTTGATTTTTTTTCATAATTTAGTTTTGATTACGGTTTAGATAATAGAGGTCACTACCCTCCTTCCAAAAAGAGCGTGGCCTTTAGTAAACTGTCTTTCCAACGGGGAATGTTCGCAGCATTTCCCGTTTATGTTTTTATGGTATGGTGGTTAAGTTGGGGAACTCATGGGCAATCGTTTTTAGTTAGTAATAGTCATATGGCGTCAGTGATATTTTGGCTACTCAATAGTGATTGAGTTTGTAGTCTTATTTACTTTATAATGGAATGGATAAGATAATCTCAATATTTCCAGCGCTTCGATCACAGACTCATGATAGAATGATCCGGTAAAGTGCTTTTGCAGGATCAGGCTATCTTTAAAGTCAAAACTCACATTGTACCAGCGCTCCATATCGCGCGATAGTTCTTCAAAGCTTTTGTTTCTGAATATGAATTTATTTTTTACCCAGGCCGTTTCTAATATGGTGCTATCTGTTGGTGACTCGTAAGAAATTTTAGAGAATGCAATAAGTGGCTCATCCGCATTCCTGTTTACCGGATGTTTGGTATCAGCAATGATATTGTTATTCAAATCCATCTTTTGGATCTCTCCATTCATTACAGATATTTTTTCATTTGGCTTCAGGTATAACCTGTCCGAAGGCCGCCCGTTGAAAGAAACCTCAATCAAACCCCGTAACAAAGCTGCTTCAGTTCTCTTATCATCCGGGTAAGCACGCACATTAAATGCAGTGCCTAAAACTTTTATGTTCATCTCATTTGCATGTATCACAAATGGATGTTCAGCATCTTTCGTTACATCAAAGAACGCTTCGCCGATCAGTTTTACTTCTCTCAGTTCTTTACCATAAGCCTCGTTATAAATCAGTTTACTACCGGCATTTAACCATACTTGTGTACCATCTGGCAACTCTATCTTAGAACGTGACCCATTTTTTGTAGAAACAATATTTTGCTTAGGTGCTTCATGCGCACTGAAATAACGGAAAGCAGCCCAACTGCCTACTACAACAGCCGCTGCACAAGCAGCTACTGCAGCATAACGGGTAAATAACTTTACCACGTTTCTTTTCTTTATTTCTTCGGGCTTTACTTCTTCCTTAAACAGCTTACTGTTCAATGATTGCCATCTGTCATTAAGATAGCTGTCGCTACTAAAATCGTTTTCGAGAGGGACGTTCCAGATTGTATCAATTGTAGCCAGCATTTCGCCAGCGGTCTCATCTCCTTTCAGCAGCGCATTCAATTCTATCAGCTCTGAAGGCGAGATTTCACCGGCTTTCTTTTTTGCAATAAGATCGGACAATCTGTTCTGTGTCATAAATAAATTGACTACCTGACTATATAAAGGCAGTTTTTTTTGAGGATACCCCTAAAACAAAAGAAAAAAAATTGATTTATTTTTTTCGTGAGACGAGAATCGGCAATCGTGAATAGGCAAACGAGTTAATAACTAGTCAGTTATGGTAATTTGAATCTTCGAAAAATATTGTAAAGTAATTATTGCCGATTATCGATTTACGATTCACGCCCGCCAATTTTCCTCATCGGCACTATATGCGCTACTTGCGAGGTGATCTTTTGCAGTGCAATGGTCATTTGATTTTCAACCGTTTTAATGGAGATGCCTAGTAGCTCGGCAACTTCTTTGTAACGAAGCCCTTCTTCTTTAATAAGACGGAATATGAGACGGCACTTTGTTGGCAATGTATTGATGGCGTGCTCAATCTCTCTTAGCGCTTCGCTGGAGATCAGTGCGTCTTCTGGTGTGTAGCGGAAATGCAATGCTTCTTCTTCCAACTCCTCAATGTCGAAACGTTTATTATTTCTCCGGTTCTTTTCAAGATAGTTGATAGCAGCATGCTTGGTGGCTACATATAAATAATAGTTGAGGTTCTTGATGGCGGGCAACATTTTTCTTCCTTCCCACAATTTAATGAACACATCCTCCACTACTTCCTCTGCAAACATCCTGTTCTTCATATAAGACTCAGCGAAGGAAAGCAGACCCGGAAAGAAGTGACGAAATATTACCTGGAACGAAGACTGGTCATCGTTTTCAGCAACGTTTATTGTGGCTTTTATCAGTTCAGCAGATAGCATTATAGCAAGGAATCATGTGCGTTACTCCACCAAATTAGAAATAAAATGATAATAAAGAAATAATTTTTTCAACAGGTATAAATAAGTGGATTGAATATTTTTCTTCCCATCTACATAAAACAGCACAAGCCCGCAATCCATTTGCGGCATCTCGCCGAGAAGTTTGAATGAATACATTTTCTTTATTACCCGTTGGTTATCTTTAAGATTCAATCATTACACTACATGAGAAAATCTATTTGTATTGCAGCATTTGCTATGCTGGTTTATACACAAGGCAGATCACAAACAATTATACAACGCGATGCAGAGATAGAACAAATGGTGAAAGAGATTTCATCCGATTCATTACAGTCCTATATCCAATCACTCGTAAGCTTTGGCACACGTAATACACTCAGTGCACAGTCCGGCACTAAAAGGGGTATAGGTGCCGCACGTAATTGGGTGTTACAGAAGTTCCAATCATTTGCACCACAATCCAACGGCAGGCTTTCTGCATTTATTGATACAACTACTATTGCCGCAGATGGCAAGCGTGTAGATGCGCCTACGTTGCTGGGCAATGTGGTAGCTACATTAAAAGGTACAGACCCGAACGATAAGCGTGTCTTTATTATAAGTGGTCACTTAGATAGCCGGCGTACAGATGTAATGGACAGGGAGAAGGATGCGCCGGGGGCAAATGATGATGGCAGCGGCTCTGCGGCGGTAATAGAGTGCGCGCGCGTAATGAGTAAACATTCATTTCCTGCAACGATTATTTTTGTTACTGTAAGCGGTGAAGAACAATCATTGCTTGGCTCTACATTTATGGCGAACAAAGCAAAGAAGGAATCATGGAATGTGGAGGCTATGCTGAACAATGATATAATGGGTAGCAACAACAGCAATGAAACAAATATTATTGACAATACCCGGCTGCGTGTATTTAGTGAAGGTATTCCCGCTGTTGATCTTGATAAGAAAGGAAAAATGATCCGCCAGATGGGACTGGAAAATGATGGTGCATCAAGGCAACTGGCGCGTTATGTAAAAGAAACGGGTGAGCGCTATGTAGATAATCTTGAGGTAGTGATGATCTATCGCAATGATCGTTTTTTGCGTGGTGGTGATCATTCTCCATTTGTAGAAAATGGTTTTACTGCCGTGCGCCTGACAGAAATGAATGAGAACTATAATCACCAGCACCAGGATATACGCAAGGAAAACAATATACAATATGGTGACCTCACCGAGTTTATGGACTTTGAATATTTACGCAAGAATACAGGCGTTAATCTTGCCACGTTAGCCAACCTGGCTAAAGCACCATCTATGCCACAAGAGGTAAAGGTGGATGTAAAGAACCTGACTAACTCAACTTACTTATACTGGAAAGCACCAGCTACCGGTAAAGTGAAAGGCTACTATGTAATGATGCGTGAGACAACAAGCGCGGTATGGCAAAAGAAGATTTTTACGACTGCTACAGAAATAAAATTACCTTACTCTAAAGACAATTATTTCTTCGCTATACAATCCGTAACCGAATCAGGCAATGAAAGCCTGCCGGTAGTGCCGGGAGTAGGAAGATAGTCACATGTACGATGTTAGATGTATGATGTAAAATATAATAGCTTATACCTAATAGTTAAAGAACCAGAAGCTGTAACAACTTCTGGTTCTTTATTATTTATAATTAGATGAGCAGAATTACATCGTACATCTAACATCACACATAGAATTACTCTTCTCTCTTTCCTATCGGGAATGTAACACCGAGGTTGAGGATCATTTCGTATGTACCAAAAGCTTGCTTTGCTTTGCCTTTGTATATTTTCAAACCGGAATAACGTGCGTAGTCAAGTTTGTTTGCATACTCCAGGTAAACATATTTGAAGAAGGTTGTACGTACTGCGCCTTCCAAACCTACGTTCCAACCGCCCACCTGGAAATGAGGATCATTACCCGGCTGATCGAAAAATTTATTCTCAACGTGCGGGATCACAGGACCTATACCGGCTTTTGTCAATCCATCTATAACCACCGTTTCTTTTTTGTTGCTGTACAGGTGCCAACGTTTAACGATGTTAAATAGTAAAAAGTTTGCGCCGTTGTTCAGAAAATAGTAAGAGCTGCTATCTCCAGCGTGTGCATTTTGATTTTCCTTGAATGTTACCCTGTCATCAACGGGCTTATTATTCATTGTACCTGTTACATGCACATATTGCCCGTCTGCAATGATGTATTTTGTATGGTCAAAGTTGATCTCCACACCCCAGCCTTTCTTCCTGTTGAAGAACCAGCCTATACGGTAGTTGTACTGAGGAATAGAAATAGCTTTTGAAAACAGGCCTTCATCCCATCCCGGGTGATCATGCGCACGAACATTACGCATTGTGAATTTGTTCCCAAGCTCTGGCTGATCAATGGTTACATTGCTACGCGTGTACCATTCTTTGTTGTAGCCCCACGAAAAATAAAACTCTCCTTTCCTTTCTTTTTTTTCTTTCTTTTCACCTTGTTGTGCGGTAGCTAAAAGTGGAAATAAAAAAGCCAATGCAACAACAAATCCGGCAGTCTTTAAATTACGCATAGTAGATATAAATCTTATTCGAGTTATAAACGGCGCAAAGATAACTGGATTCTTTTTATGGGAATGGCCATTTATCCTTTTCACCGACAATCAGAGCGATTTTCAGGCTGATTTTATCCTTTGGCAGGTGGAGATTATTTTTGCAGCCTGTTCTCACCTATTAAAATAACTATATGAATATCCGTGTGGTAGTGAAGCACTTTAACGACTTGACTGTGGATGAGTTATACCAGATCCTACGTGTGCGTAGCGAGGTGTTTGTGGTAGAACAGAACTGTGTATTCCTGGACATGGATAATAATGACCAGCCCTGTCACCACCTGATGCTGCTGGATGGCGACGCCATTGTAGCCTATGCCCGTCTTGTACCGCCCGGCGTTACCTATGATGAAATGTCTATAGGCCGCGTGGTTAGCAACCCGGCGTACCGTGGCACAGGCGCGGGCAAACAATTGATCGCCGAATCTATTGCGCATTGCTATCGCCTTTTCGGAAAAGGCCCGATCAAGATCGGCGCACAGTTATACCTGGAAAAATTCTACGGTTCATTCGGCTTTGTCCGTTGTAGCGAGGTATATGATGAGGATGGAATTGATCATGTGAAGATGTTATTGGTGTAACTCATGGGCAATGATACTTTTTAGTGTCGTAAGTTTCTCTGGATCATTTTCCGCACTTCTTTCCCGATTATACACAACCATGCCTTTTTTATTAATCAAGAAAAGTTGCGGTATTGCTTGCGCCCCACCAAATAAAGCAATCAAATCCATGTCCCGGTAAACATTCGTCCAATTCATCTGGTGCTTTTTAATGGATTTGATAAAAACAGTAGAATCCCTGTCAACCGAAACGGAGATCACCTCTAATTCCTCCTTCGGAAATTGTGCCCTTATTTCTCTTATAGCAGGCATTTCAGCTATACAAGGACCACAGGAAGACGACCAAAAATTGAGTAATATCAATTTACCTGGCTGGTCGCCAAAACTAAGAATTTGACCTGTTATGTCCTTTGTTGAAAAAGGCGGCGCTTGGGCGCTATCCTGCGAGGCTAATAATCTTCCATTTACAATATCCCTGGCGTTTTTCCCTGCATCAGTTTTCTTTAACTCTGCCGAGAAAAATGTGTTATAAAAATCCTCCACCTTCCTTGCTTCATAGTTCATGTTTGGCGCAAGGAAGGTTCTGAAAAGTTCAAGTGCAATATATTCGGTAGCCTCACCTTTCAAGCTGTCTTTCAAAAAAGACAACTGCTTCGCAAGAACAGGTTCATTATATAACCTTACAGAATCAAGATCTAATCCTTCAGGGGATTTGCAATATTGAATATATTTTTCCTGTTCTTTCTCTGCACAAGACAGGAATCCCACCATTTCTGTGTCTATACTCATTGCGTTTTTCGAACTTGATTGTAGAAAAGCATATCCTTCCCTTTTATAATAATGAGATAGATCAATAAGAGAGTTACCCTGCAGAATGAAAAAAGAATGATATGTCCCTGGGTAAACATTTAATTTATTGGAGTCAATACTAATTTTTACACTTCCATACTTTACAAAAAGACTATCTGAAAATGTAATATTTGACTGTTTGTTAGTTACATCCCATTGTTTTTTCTTTTTCCCATTGAAAAAAGTAAAAGTTACTTTTTTCGCCTGTAATTGTTTAGGTAATAAAATTTTAACCGAACATGGATTTTGTGCATACCCAAAAGAGAACACGCATACAGCAAACGATAGTAAAAGCAATTTGACAAACATGGCAAAATGTTTAAGGTTGATTTTGTGACCTCAAAATAATAATGCTATGGTTGCTAAAAAGTTAAAGGCATAAGTCTTTCTGTTTATTGAATGTTAATCTCAATAATAGCAGGCCAATACTTACCAGTTACATAGAAATGTTTATTGGCAGGATTGTAAGCGATGCCATTCAGTACATCTATTTTAGATGGGTCATGCGGTATTCCGGCTTTATCCAAAATGCCAGCTAAGTCCAGTTTCGCCTCCACCTTACCTGTTGTTGCATTGATCTTGACGATATAGTTGGTTTGCCAGATATTGGCATAAATGTAACCATCCACTAATTCAAGCTCATTAATATTACTTACATAGCCGTAATTGTCAGATACATTCAAAGAGGAGATAATCTTTAATGCAACAGGATCAAGAAAATATATTTTGCTACTACCATCGCCGGCTATAAGTTGCTTGCCATCCGTCGTCATACCCCAGCCTTGCTTTAGAGGTGACACCATCTGCCTTTTTCTTTCCAATGTTTTCGCATCATACACATAGACTACTTTATTATCCAGCGTCAATTGGTATAAATCATTTCCAACAATTGAAATACCTTCTCCAAATATAGAGGCATCCTTCTCTTTATAGTGCTTTAAGACTTTTCCGCTTTGCAGGTCTAGCTGGTAGATATTCGTTTTCCCTTCGAGGCCTGTGCCTTCATATAGCACATCATTATGCAGAAATAAGCCTTCCGTAAATGAGGCAGTATCGTGCGGATAGGTTTTGAGAATGTTGTATTTGAGATAGCTCATCGCTACCGGCTCTACTTTGGCAGAATCAGGGGTTGATGAATTGTTACAGGATAAAATAATAATTGAAAAAAAGAAAAACCAATATTTCATGCGGTACTTATTGTAGATCCATTTTACTATACCCTCACACAAACAATCCCCACTCATCATCAAATTCATCTTTCTTAAACGTCGCTATCCATTGTTTAAATAGTTCGCGGAACTTGTCTATTTCTGCGCGCACCAGTTCACCGTGTTGTTCTTCTATCACCTCTTCAGCAAGCATACCTGCAATAGATGTTTTGATGAATTGTGCATTCTTGCGAATGATGGCCGCATTCTCCATGCGAAGAATATAAATGCCACCAGCTTCAGAGCTGCGTATTTTAGCTGCCACTTCATGCGCGTCTACCAATACGATCTCCTTCTGGCTTTCCAGTATTTCCATGGGAAAAGAATCTTCCGTAGTAGTAACAGAATCCAGTAAGCCGTTTAGCAGCAATACGACCTGTCTCCATTGCAGGTACAATGCCTTACAGGCTTCATGTGTTGCATCAGGCTGCCAGTCTTCTTTCTCGCTGTCCTGGTACATACTCATGAACTCATCATCCCAATCGGGCATCCCACTTAAGTTATCTAATAGTCCCATGGTATTTTTCGTGAAGCGTGAATCGATAATCGTGAATAATGTTACGCAGAATCGTGAATTGACGATTCCCGTCTCACGATTCCTACTTCAGTTCCTCTTTTAAAAACTTCGCGGTATGGCTACGTTTGTTTTTGATCATTTCTTCCGGTGTGCCCTCAAACAATACTTCACCTCCTCCGTCTCCACCTTCAGGGCCGATGTCTATTACATGATCCGCTACTTTTATCACATCCAGGTTGTGTTCAATCACTAAGACTGTATTGCCACGATCTACCAGCTTGTTCAGCACATCCAGCAGATGATGTATATCCTGGAAGTGTAAACCCGTAGTAGGCTCATCCAGTATATAAAATGTTTTGCCTGTATCTTTCTTCGCCAGTTCTGTAGCCAGCTTCACACGTTGTGCTTCGCCACCACTCAATGTAACTGCAGACTGACCTAGCGTGATATATCCTAAACCAACATCCTGCAACACTTTGATCTTGCGATAGAGATATGGCACTTGCTGGAAAAATTCACATGCTTCATCTACCGTCATCTCCAACACATCACTGATAGATTTTCCTTTATAACGTATTTCCAGTGTTTCCCTATTGTATCGCTTGCCATTACATTTTTCACAATGCACATACACATCCGGCAAGAAGTTCATTTCTATCACGCGCATACCACCACCTTCACATACATCACAACGTCCTCCCTTCACATTGAAGGAGAAGCGCCCCGCGTTGTAACCACGTATCTTAGCTTCCGGCACTGCAGCAAACAACTGGCGTATCTCTGTAAAGAAGCCACAATACGTAGCAGGATTACTTCTTGGCGTACGCCCAATTGGTGACTGATCTATCTCTATTACCTTATCTATATTATCCAGCCCCTTTACACTCTTATACTCCAGCGGCGTCATACGGCTGTTGTAGCAATGTTTAGAAAGGATTGGGTATAATGTTTCGTTGATCAGCGTACTCTTACCACTACCGCTCACACCTGTTACCAGTATAAGTTTGCCTAAAGGAAGTTTGACTGATACATTTTTCAGGTTGTTCCCCTTCGCTCCTATCAGTTCAAGAAATTTACCATTGCCCTCTCTTCGTTCTTTTGGTACAGCTATTTCTTTTTTTCCATTCAGGTATAGCGCTGTATCGGAGTCAGATTTCAATACGTCCTGTGGTGTACCCGCGGCTACGATCTGTCCGCCATACTTACCTGCACGGGGGCCAATATCCACCAGGTGATCAGCCGCCATCATAATGTCTTTATCATGCTCCACCACCAGTACGCTGTTGCCTATATTACGCAGGTTACGCAACGCTTCTATCAGGCGATGGTTATCCCGCTGGTGCAACCCGATAGAAGGTTCATCCAGTATATAGGTGATACCTTGCAGTTGAGAACCGATCTGCGTAGCCAAACGGATACGTTGTGATTCACCGCCGCTCAGCGTTCTCGAAGGACGGTTAACCGTGAGGTAAGTCAATCCCACATCTAAGAGGAATTGCAGACGCTCACGTATTTCTTTCAGAATATCTTTTGCTATCGCGTTTTGTTTATCACTCAGTCTTTTCTCTATGCCGTTAAACCACAGCATGAGTTTATCCAGGTTCAGCTCACTTATCTCAGAGATATTCTTTTTATCTATTTTAAACCAAAGGCTTTCTTTTCTTAGCCTTGCACCATCGCAGGTAGGGCAGGTTTTCAGTTCCATAAACTGCTCTACCCACTCACGCACACTATCGCTACTGTTACCACCTGCAAACCATCTGCGCAACATAGGTATTACACCTTCATACTCGCCTTCATACGGCTGCGCCTCAGTAGCAGTATCGTATTCTACAATATCTTCCGTCTCACCAGCCTCATTGCCATAGAGCAAGATGTTCATTGCACGCTCAGACAGGTCTTTGATAGGCTTGTCAAGATTGATCTTGTTTTTCTTTGCAACCTGCTGCACACTTTTAAACATGTAGGCTTCACGCTCTTCGCCTAATGGGGCAATACCGCCATCTTTAATGCTTAGCGATTTATCGGGCAATATTGCGTCCATGCTCACCGTGTACACAACACCTAAACCTTTACACGTAGGGCATGCACCATAAGGTGAGTTGAACGAAAAACTATTTGGTGAAGGTTCTTCATAGCTAATACCTGTATCCGCGCACATCAGTTGCTTTGAATACTGCACTACATTACCGCCTTCATTCACCAGCAGGAACATCAGGTCTTTACCCATCTTCAGTGTCTGCTGCACGCTCTGGCTTATGCGCACCTTCATATCAGGCGTTACCTGCAGGCGGTCTATCACTACTTCTATATCGTGTATCTTATAGCGGTCCAACTGCATGCGCGGCGTAATGTCCTGCACCTCCCCATCTACACGCACTTTTAAAAATCCTTTCTTACGTATATCTTCAAACAACTCCCGGTAGTGGCCTTTACGTCCACGAACCAACGGCGCCAGCAGAGTGATCTTTTTATTCTTGTACTTGGTATAAATATCCTGTACTATTTCTTCCTCACTAAACTTCACCATTTTCTTACCAGTGTTGTAACTATATGCTTCACCTATGCGCGCATAAAGCAAACGCATAAAGTCGTACAACTCTGTAATAGTGCCTACTGTAGAACGGGGGTTTTTATTTGTCGTTTTCTGCTCAATGGAAATAACCGGACTAAGACCAAGTATCTTGTCTACATCAGGCCGCTCCATATCGCCAATAAACTGGCGGGCATAAGCGCTGAAACTCTCCATATACCTGCGCTGCCCTTCATTATAAATAGTATCGAATGCGAGTGAGGATTTACCACTTCCACTAACTCCTGTAAAAACGACTAACTTATTTTTGGGAATCCTGATATCAATGTTTTTCAAATTATGTTCCTTTGCACCAAACACTTCTATCGATTCTTCTGTTATATTTTCCTGTGGTACCAGGATTTCTTTTTTTGCCTTGGCCATAACTTTCAATATTCGAAGGTAGAACAAAGAGTGATGATAAAAGTTGATAATTTACAAAATACAAACCATTCTCTCTTACCTTTGATTTTTAAATAGTTATAGTGCCGTTTATAGAAAATGGCATAATAATTGGCAATCACATTTTTTAAAATAAACATTATGAAAACCCTCAGATTAAGTTTCATTGGTTTCGCAGCATTAGCCATAGCTTTTAGCTCATGTAAGACATGGAATAATTCTCAAAAAGGCGCAGCCTATGGTACAGCCGGTGGTGCAGCCGCAGGCGCTATTGTAGGTAAAATAGCTGGTAATACTGCCCTCGGTGCCATTATAGGTGCAGCAGTAGGTGGTGGTGCAGGCGCAGTAATCGGTCACAAAATGGACAAGCAGGCTGAGGAAATTAAAACACAGGTGCCTGATGCAAAAGTAGAACGTGTGGAAGAGGGTATCGTAGTTGAGTTCAACAGTGCCGTATTGTTCCAGTTAAACAAGTTTGACCTGAATGATGGCGCTAAACAAAACCTGAACAGCCTGATCACTATCCTGAACAAGTACCCGGATACCAACCTGGAAGTAGATGGACATACTGATAGCACAGGTACAGCGGAGTACAACCAGACTTTGTCTGAAAAAAGAGCTGGTGCGGTTGCAGGTTATTTATTTACAAACGGCATTGCATCTGCAAGGGTAACTACAAAAGGCTTTGGTAAGAACTTTCCGAAATATCCGAACAGCACGCCAGAAGGACGCGCGCAAAACAGACGTGTAGAATTCCTGATCACTGCCAATGATAAGATGAAGAAAGATGCACAGAAAGAAGCTGCGCAGTAGAAGACATTCTTATATTGTTACATGGTTAAATTGTTAATCATAGATAATAGAAAAGCCGTTCAAAAATTTTGAACGGCTTTTCTTATGATTTGAGATTTGAAATTTAATATTTGAGATTAGCATATGAACCGAGATAACAGAATTGCTATATAACTTTCGTTGCGTCGCACTCTTCATCTGTATAAACTTTACTCACCTAAACCTGACGGGTCTTAAAGACCTGTCAGGCTTTTTATCTTATCACAATTTCAAATCTCAAATTTAAAATTTCGAATCTTACGATCCCCTCTGCGCTCTGCCAGTTACTCTTGTATTCTTGGCAGCAGATTTCGTATTGCCTTTACCACCTTGTGGTGCAGCAAAACCTCCTGGTTTATTTATTGGTTGACCGCCTTTTTTCTTGTCTTTATTGTTGTTTTTACCTGCATTTAATAGTGACATGGGAAATGGTTTTAATTAAAGATAATAATTTTGAAAATTTGAAGATGTGCAAATTTGAAACCGAATCGCCTATAACTAATCGCTCAGGCATTCTCAAATTTTCAAGTTCACTAATCTTCAAATTCATCACTGTCTGCCAGGTTTTCCACTTCCACCGGCTCTTCGCCTTTAAAAGCAATGATGATGCCGTAAGGATCGCAGATAGGCAAATCGCCTTCGGCGAATTGAATGAACCAATTCCCGCCTGTGTAAAATGTCAAGCCTGGGCCGTACAATGGAAACGTTTCAATTGGCTCTTCCAGAAAAGATTGCGCTTCCGTTTCGTCCAGTTCAAAGAAATCAGGCTCGCTCTGCAATTTTTCCCGCAGGAAAGAAACCCCTTTAAGAAGAAAATCATCCAACGATGAAACGACTTGTTGAACAAGTGGAAAGTTGACATCTTCAAGCTTGTCATTTCCTTCCAGTAAAATATTTACCACTACAGGATCTTCAGCATAAACTACAGGCTGACTTAACTCTGTTTGCCATAGTAAAATGCTATCGGGTCCTTTAGTTAAAAAGAACTCGCCAACTCCGTCGATCGTTATTTGTTGTCCTTCTACTCGTTCCATTGTATAAATGTGAGGTTTATGGTTTAAGGTTTATAGTGTGAGATGTAAAGTTCAAGATATGAAAGTATTGGCTTTCTTCACCTTAAACCTTATTCCTCATGCTTTATTTACACCTTGTCAAGCGCCTGCAAAATATCATTTGCAATATCATCAATGTATTCCAAACCTACCGATATACGGATCAGGCCCGGCGTAATGCCTACAGCAGCCTGCTCTTCCACACTCAATTTAGAGTGTGTAGTAGACGCCGGATGAGAAGCAATACTTCTGCTATCGCCCAAATTAGACGTCATAGACAATAGTTGTAACGCATCCAGAAATTTACGGCCTGCTTCCAATCCGCCTTTCAGCTCAAATGTAAGCAAACCACCACCACGGCTCATTTGTTTTTTAGCAATATCGTATGCCGGGTGAGATTTATGGAAAGGATATTTGATCCAGTTAATATTAGCATTGCCCTCCAACCTGTTGGCAAGCGCTTCCGCATTATCGCAATGGCGTTGAATACGCACATCCAGCGTTTCCAAACTCTTGCTCAATACCCATGCATTGAACGGAGACATAGACGGCCCCGTATTACGACAGAAAAGATACAATTCGCGGATCAGTTCTTTTTTACCAACAACCACACCGCCCAATACGCGACCCTGCCCATCTATCCATTTAGTAGCAGAGTGCAATACCAGGTCAGCACCAAACTCTATCGGGCGCTGCAATACAGGTGTTGCAAAACAGTTGTCTACGTTCAGGATAATGTTGTGCTTTTTAGCCAGCTTACCTACCGCCTCCAGGTCTACTATATCCAAACCCGGATTGGTTGGCGTTTCCAGGTAGATCATTTTGGTATTAGGCTTAATATGCTGTTCCCATGATGCTACATCGTTTACGTCAACATATGTATGGTCAATACCCCATTTAGGCAGGTACTTTGTGAGAATTGTGTGTGTAGAACCAAATACAGATGCACAGCTTAAAATATGATCACCTGTACTAAGGAAAGTCATAAATGATCCAAATACAGCACTCATACCGCTTGCAAATGCAAAACCGTCTTCCGCACCTTCCAGCGCACATATTTTATCAATAAACTCCTGTACAGTCGGGTTGCTGAAGCGTGTATAAATATTGTCGTCGTTTTCTTCTGCGAATGCACCGCGCATATCGTCCGCACTACCAAAAGTAAAACTTGATGTCAGGTAAAGTGGCGTGCTGTGTTCCATTTGTCCCGTACGCTCCGTCTGTATGCGCACAGCTTTTGTATTTGGATGATAGTTGTTAGACATTATAATTTGAGATTTGAAATTTGAAATTTGCCACCAAGGCACTAAGTCTGAAAGAAACACCAGGGTAAAACGTACTTCGTACTTTGTATTTCGTACTTATATCGTACATCTAACATCGTACATTGTTTTATCCATTCACTTCCCTTCCATTCACCTTCACCTTCCAGTGAAACAGTGCGCCTGCACGGCGAAGGGTCTCTCCTACTGAGCAATATTTATTCATAGAAAGATCTACTGCGCGAAAAGCTTTTGCATCTTCCACATCACCTTCTATTTCAAATATGATCTCCAGCCTTGCCCATACAGAAGGCTCTTTACCATGCTCTCTTTCACCGTCGATCTTTATCGCTAAGTTTTTCAGCTCTTGTTTTTGCTTTTTCAGAATACTTACAATATCAACGCCACTACAACCACCTAAGCCTGCCAGCAGCAGTTGCATCGGACGTAAGCCATCTCCATTGCCTCCCTGGTCTTCTGGTATATCTATCTTTAAACTATGACCTTTTGCATCAGTGGCAGTAAATCCGTAATCACCACTTGTGCGTACGACTTCCATTAGTGCCATATAAATAATTTAGGTCGCAAAGATACGAAGGGAAGATGGTTTAATGGTTAGATAGACGAATTGTTTAATGGCTGAGCGAATAGGCGTTAGTCTTCGGAATAACGATCAAGGAACAAGGAAGAATGAATGAAAAATGAACCCCCTCTCTGCTGATCTTAAGATCACAATGAGGAAGAGCCAGAGGCTCGATAGAATGGTAGAAAGGCATACATTTCAATAGCCTGAGCCGCAGCGCGGCGACAGAATCATTCTCAAAGGCCGCACGAATTTATTCTGCCGCTCCTCCGGAGCTTAAACATTTTGGGGACATATTGGGCTACCAATCTGGCGTCCCTCCGGGACTTTCTGATCTTTCAAACACCTATAGCAGCGAGGTCTGCGCCAGAGAAAGAATTACCACTGAGGCACAGAAACACGGAAAAAGCCCCCCTGTATATCTGTGGCTCAGTGGCAAAAAAATTCATGGCATATAATGACTCCCTGACTAATGTCTCAATGACTTAAAAAAAAGAAGGGCAGCGATTGAGAACAAACGCCGCCCAAAAAACAAACAACGGAAATGAGAAATTTATAGTTTCAAATGAAACCCGTAAACAATTGAAACTTATGAAACTATTTAGTCAATATGCCATCGATCGTTACAGAAGCATAGTACAAGCCTCCGAGCGTAGGACCACCGGCATATTGTATATATTTTTTATTGAAGATGTTGGTGCCGCCAAACTTAAGTGTCGTTTTGGATGCAGGTAAGCGATAAGATACCTGCGCATCAAACGTGCTGAATGCCGGCACCTGGCCTGTTACAAGCGGGCTTTCCCACAGGAAAGATTGCTGCCACCTGTACACTACGCTGAAACCAAAATTCTTCACTACTTCGCGATTGCCGAAGCTGATGTTCGTAGACCACTGCGGCGTATTGAAGCCAGTTACAAAAATGTCGTCCGTATTATTCGCTTTCATCTTGTTGAAGCTAACGTTACCACCAATGGTATATTTTTTATAGAAATTATACGTTGTACCTACAGCAAAGCCATAGTTGCGGTAAGAGTTTTTCGCATTGGTATATACGCGGTATCTATCCTGCCCCTGGCTTGCTGCGTTACCTCCGCTTGCCACGGTTGCATCACGGTTCCTGTCCAGCATTGCTATTACAGCAGCATCAGAGCCTACCGTTTCTCCTTTTGGCACATACACTTGTACCTGTCCGAGAAAGCCATTGTATGTATTTGTGTAAGCATCTACATCAAAAGTCAGTTTGTTGTTGAGCAGTACAGTTTTGTAACCAAACTCTAACGATTTTATTTCTTCAGGTGCGGCATCAGGCAGGTTAGCCACCTGTAGTAAATTCCTGTTGGCTAATGCAGCGGCGTCTGTATTGCCTGCGGCCTTTACCGCAGCGTTGAAGTTTACAACAGATGTCTGTGTATAGCTGTTGTTCAGGTAACCAAGCCCTTCGTTGATGTAAGGCAGGCTGCCCACACGTTTTACACGACCATTGTTTACATAAGACAGCGCCTCAAACAATGCAGGGAAGCGATACCCTAACTGGTACGTTACACGGAAATTATGCACCTTGTTTACAGTGTACACCGCAGCTATACGTGGCGTAAACTTACCGGTAAATTCAGGGTTGTAATCATAACGCAATGAACCGAACAATTTTAACCGGTCTTCCAGCAAGGTTTTAGTTACCTGTGCAAAGCCACCATATTTTTTATAATACACATTTTTACCAAAGCTACCGTCTGGCAATACCTTGTTCCTATCTGCAATAGGACGTGAGAAGTCTACAAAGTTATTACCATCAGGGATCACTTCATAAATACGCGTATCGCCGCCAACCAACAGGTTGAACACCTTTACATATTTAGTCAGGTCCCATTGTGCCTCTATATGATATAGGTGGCTTTTCTGAATTAAAGCAGCACCACCTGTTACCGGCGCATCAGGGATGGCGCTGGATTGTATATCCCAGTTATTGATATGGCGTATTACGTTTTTGATAGAGTCAAAACGCGCCGTACCTGGTTCCGCACGTCCTGCATCTGCCTGCTGTCTCGCAAAGATGGTAGCAGCAGCCAGGTTATCATTCGATAATGAACCACCATGTGAAGCAGCATAAGAGGACAATGCTGCTTTGTATTTTGCAGCCCATGCAGAACCACTGCCGCCGCTATACAAATCCATGTTATCAGCCAGTGGCTTTACGTTATAAGAGTCCCCCGTATTTTCTAAAGACACATAGCCGCGGATCACAAAGTTGTCTCCCTTTACTTCTATGTTATGGTTTTGTACAATCACGTTATCCAACTGCACTTTATTGCCACGCTGGAATACACCATCCATTTTACCAAAGCGATAACCATAAGAGATCTCTACTTTGTCACTTGGTCTGAAGTGAATAGAGCCGTCAAATTTCAGGTTGTCAACTGTAGGGCTAACTAAATCTTTTTCCCAATAGCCTGTACGGGCAACAGTCAATGTCTGGTTTGCCTGCCCGTTGATTGTTAATCCTGTAATAGAAACTGTATTACTTCCTGCAAGTGCGTCATCACCGTATTTATTCCATCCGTCAAATGCAGCATTCGCATCATTCAAAGCAGGAAAAGCCGGGTTGGCAGATTTCAGGTTGTTCGGGTTCTGGTCCTTCCTTGTGTCAGAGACCCAGTCTGTGCCACGCATATAACTTGCATTTACCTTAAAGGCAAACTTGTTGTTGAAGGCTTTTGCAAAACGGATAGCTGTTTCAGTCAGGTTGCTCAGGTCACGGCCCGTACCACCTACATGGTTTAAACCTGTCTTTTGATAAAAACTTAACCCCTGGTCTGTGAATGGGCTTTTGGTGATCAGGTTTGCCATACCATTGATCGCGTTCATACCATACAAAGCAGAAGCCGCACCAGGCGTTATTTCTACGCTCTGAATATCAAGTTCTGTTGGCCCGATAGCATTGCCTAAAGGCACACCCAATGTTGCCGCCTGCATGTCTATGCCATCTACCAGTTGCATAAACCGGAAGTTGTTAGGAATGTTGAAACCTCTTGTGTTAGGCACTTTGAACGTAAGGCTCGATGTGGTCATCTGTACACCTTTTACCGTTTCCAACGCATCGTAAAAACTTGGCGCCGGACTTTCCCTGATAGCGCGTATATCCAGTTTCTCTATTGCTACCGGAGATTTCAAAATACTTTCCGGTACACGCGATGCAGTTACGACTACATCATTACCAAGATAAGTTTGCGTAACCAATGCCACTTGCAACTGAGAACCGAGGCTTTCCACAGTGAACTCCTGCTGCTGAAAACCTACAGAGGAGAATACAAGTGTTAATGGCAGTTTTAATTTTGTGCGTAGCTTAAATACGCCGTCGCTGGCAGTAACAGCACCTGAAACAGCGCCTTTGATCTGTACGCTTACGCCCGATAAAGGCTCTTTTGTTTCGTTGGTTACCTTGCCCGATATTTCTATCAGTGCGTTGCCTTGCGCCAATAATTGTGCAGAGAAGAATAGCTGCACGAGTAAAGCAGTTAGTAAGTACTTCATGACAATTTGAAAATTTGGGAATTTGAAAATTTGAAAATGATCAACTAAGAATGTTGATTCATTTGAAGCGATGTTAGGTTTGGTTGCTTTTTTCATTGCTATGTTTAAAAAATATAAGTCTATAATTTTTGTAGACTAAAAGATGATAAATAAACCGGGCAAAGCCCGGGATAAATTGTTTTATGGTTATATGATTACATTGTTGATGATCTCTAAACCTGACAGGTCTTTAAGACCTGTCAGGTTTTCGTCCTACGAACCGTGACGAAACAATTTAACCATACAACCATGCAACAATGCTAAAATATCTTTACCAATATCTTAATGCTCCATGTAATAACGAGTAGCCCTAATAAGATAAAGGAAATTTTCTTCGGTAATTTTCCTGCCAGCTTTGCAGCAACAGGAGCAGCCGTTAACCCTCCTATAATGAGCGCTACTATTACCTGCCAGTGACTTACACCAATCAGTGAAAAGAAGGTGAGCGCACTTGCCAGTGTTACAAAAAACTCCGTCAGGCTAATAGACCCGATTACATATTTCGGATTTCTGCCGCGCGAGATTAATGTCGTTGTTACGATCGGCCCCCAACCACCGCCACTAAATGAATCTAAAAAACCGCCAGCTAATGCAAGCACGCGATAATTTTTAAATTTTTTCTGTTGCAGTTTCTGACGAAAAGCATTCATCATAATGCGTACACCGATCAGCAATGTATAAACCGCCATGAAGGGGCGTACATAGTTGGCGTATTTATCACCATACTTACTCAGAAGATAGGCTCCGGCAACAGCGCCTATCACACCAGGGATCACCAATATTTTAAACAGCTTCTTATTTACATTGCCAAACTTGTAGTGGCTGTAACCTGACGCACCGCTTGCAAACATTTCTGCGGTATGAATGCTACTACTAATAGCGGAAAGGTTTACACCGGCAGACAACAGGATCGTGGCACTGGTTACACCATAGCCCATGCCCAAAGCACCATCCACTAACTGCGCAAGGAACCCAGCTCCAATCATAATGAGAAAAGTCCTGTCGAGGGAATTGTATAAACTAACTGCACCATCCGCTACTTTCTGCATAGGTATGTAGTAGAAGATAAAGTGACCGATGAGCATGGATGCAAAAACAATTAATGAATAGGTTGCTACGCGTCTCCATTTTCTTTCTTTTTCTGCCTGCTCATTTTCAACAAGGCTTTTCGTAAGCGCATTCAGCTTTTTTACTTTAGCCTCAAAGTCACCGCTTAGCCTGTTCCTGATCGCATTCAGGTTATTGATCACGCTGTCCAGGTCGGCAGGCAATGCAGTTTGCAATACTTCCTTTATCCGTTTAGCTACCGTGGGTGATTTACCATTGGTAGATATAGCAATTTTCAAACTTCCTTTCTGTACAATAGAACCCAGGTAAAAATCGCACTGGTCCGGCGTATCGGCAACGTTTACCAATAATCGTTTTTCTTTCGCCAGGGCGCGGATGTATGCGCTGGTTTCTTTATCGTCTACAGCAATTACAACAATATTTTTATCATCCAGGTCATCTGCCTGGAACAAACGGTCTGTTATGTGGATATTGTCGTGCGTTTGTGCCAGGTGTTTTACTTCTGCACTTATCTTATCGGCTACAACAGTCACCTCAGTAGCAGGTGCATTGTGTATAATGGCTGTAAGTTTTTCCAGCCCCACCTTGCCTGCACCGACTAACAGCACTTTCAGATTTTCCAGTTTAAGGAAAACAGGGAAGAGATGATTCTTCTCTTGCGTGTTTACTGTTTCTGCAAACTGTTCCGTCTCTATATTTTCCAATTGTTGCATTGTTTAATTGGTATATTATTTATTCAGTTTCCCAGCGTCCTATAGAGTGGGCCACTTTTTAAGTGTTCATTTTATAATTTAAACTGGCTTTTCGAAAGTGGCCCACTCTTTCGAGTAAAGGCGGACATATCGCAAAGGGCGCAAAGGATACGCAGAGACCGCAAAGCGCACATCCGAAACGATAGAAACAATGTAACCATTCAGCCATTAAACCATTCACACTTTACACAATATTCTCTCTCACCACAAAATCCCCAAATGTTTCTGCTTTCTTCCGCTTCTTACTATACAGTGCGAAAAGTGAATCCAGTTCTTGTAAAATGCTTTCTTCGTTCAGGCTCTCTTTGTATTTTTTATTCAACCTTTCACCCTGCCTGTCTCCACCTAAGTGCATGTTATAATGTCCATAAGATGTACCAACAAAACCGATCTCCGCTACATAAGGCCTTCCGCATCCGTTAGGGCAACCGGTCATACGTATGATGGTGCCGTTATCTTCCAGTTTATGTTTAGAGAACAATCCTTCTATCTTAGTAATGAGCGACGGCAGGTAACGTTGCGCTTCTGCCAGTGCAAGCGGACATGTATTGAATGCAACACATGCTACTGCATTCTTACGCACATCGCTCGCGTCATCTGTATGCTTCAGCACATTATGCTTTGCCAGTATAGCTTCCACCTCTTTTTTATCTTTCTCTTCTATGTCGGACAAGATCAGCTTTTGGTTGCAGGTAAACCTGAAATTTGCTTTTCTTGTCTGCGATACTTCCAGCAACGCAGTTTTCAGTGCCACGGTTTCATGGTCTAATACACGTCCGTTTTCTGTAAACACAGTATAAAACCATTTGCCTTCATGATTCTGCTGCCAGCCATAAATGTCTGCACGCTCTGTAAATGCGTATGGCCTTTCTTTCTCTAACGGAAAACCACAACGTTTTTCTAACTCTGCTTTAAATGCTTCCACGCCCATTTTATCAATGGTGTATTTCAGCCTGGACATTTTACGATCACTGCGATTGCCATAATCACGTTGAATAGTGATTATTTCATACGCCACTTTCAAGACCTTTTCTTCATCTGCTTCCACAAAGCCGAGCATACTCGCCAATCGCGGATAGGTATTGGCATTGCCATGTGTAGCACCCAGGCCGCCACCGGCTGCTACATTAAAACCAATTAGTTTATCATTCTCAATAATAGCGATCAGACCAAGATCATTCGCAAATACATCCACGTCGTTGTTTGGCGGAATGGCAATTGCCATTTTGAATTTACGTGGCAGGTACCTGTCCTGGTATAGCGGATCTTCTTCCTGTTTTTTATCCGTCAGTGGTTGATCGTCCAGCCATATTTCATAATAAGCCCTCGTCTTCGGCAATCCTACCTCACTCAGCTTCCCGGCATAAGCATAGATCTGCTCATGTATAGCTGATTGCTTAGGATGTGCCGCACATACTACGTTCCTGTTCACATCGCCGCAGGCGGAAATAGAATCCAGTTTCGCCGTATGAAAATCCTGTATCGTTGGTTTTACATGGGATTTTAAAATGCCATGTAATTGTATTGTTTGTCGCGTTGTTATCTTAATAACACCTGTGGAATGTTCACCAGCAATATTATGCAATGCTTCCCATTGCTCACCCGTGATAAATCCCCCTGGTAATCTCAGCCGGATCATGTAAGAGTAAAGCCATTCCAGCTTTTTTGCACTGCGCTCCTCCCTCCTGTCACGATCGTCCTGCTGGTACATACCGTGAAATTTGATCAAAGACTGGTCATCTTCCCATAAAGCGCCTGTTAGTCCATCGGCAAGACTTTCTTTCAAAGTACCCCGCAGGCCGTCACTGGCTTGCTTGATCCTTTCTACAGGTGATAAGTTGTTTTGTTGTTGCTCTTCCATTGTTTGTTTGTTGTTTCACGCAAAAGCGCCAAGTATCGCAAAGGGCGCAAAGTTTCACTAAATCGCTACATGGTTAAATTGTTTAATTGTTATATGGCTAGTTTGTTTAACACAACAATGTTACAATACAACAATGCAACAATTTATTAATAGACATCCTTCAAAAACCTTCCCTCATTCTCTAACTGCTCTATATAAGCTTTCGCTTCTGATTCCGTTTTATTTCCGTATTCCTGTATTATTTCTGTCAGTGCCTGTTCTACATCCAGGCTCATAGGTGCTTTAGCGCCACATACGTAGAGATATGCACCATTGTTTAACCATTCCCATAGTTCAGCCGCTTGCTCTTTCATGCGGTGTTGCACGTAAATCTTTTCTTTTTGGTCACGGGAAAACGCCAGGTTGATCCGGTTCAGCACACCAGTCTGCACGTAGTCCTGGAATTCGGTCTGGTACAAAAAGTCAGATACAAAATGTTGTTCCCCAAAGAAAAGCCAGTTCTGTCCACTTGCACCGTTTGCATCGCGCTCTGCAATGAAGGAACGGAAAGGAGCAATACCTGTACCCGGCCCGATCATGATCACATTTTTATCCTCGGCCGGTAACCGGAACTGGTTGTTGCGATGCACATAAAAATCTACCAGTGCACCTTCTTCCAATTGAGATAAAAATTCAGAGCATAAGCCGTATTTCTTTTCCTCATTAATATCAAAAGTGTTCAATGATACAGTTAAATGTACTTCACCGCTATGCGCAGCAGGTGAAGAAGCAATGGAATATAATCTCGGCGTAATAGGCTCCAGGATAGCCAGCACTTCTTCAAACTGTGCAAAATCCTTTACCGGGTATATTTTCAGCAGGTCTGCCAGGTCTATACGTGTAGCAGGTATTTCCTGTCCTACCACTGCAGCATATTTTGCAACAACACGCTCTGGCAGATGTATGATGTTTATTCTTTTTGTAAGCAGGTCGCCTAATGTATAGGCTTGTTCTTTGTAAAACACTTCTTTATCTGCCGTTGTACTCAATACAGATAAGATGGTTTCTATTACCTGCTTTTTGTTATGCGGAATTAATCCCAATGAATCGCCCGGCAGGTAATCCACTTCTTCCTCACTGGTAATTTCTATATGATGCGTTTGCTTTTTAGAACCTCTGTCGTTCAGGTTTATATTAGCAGCTATAGTGCCCGTATATGTTTTTTTGTGACCTGTTTTTTTAGGCGTAGCAACGGCTCCCGCTGTTTGCGGTGCAGATGACAGATTTTGAAACAATTGTTCTATCCATTGCTGGGCATCTGCGTCATAGTCTGTATCGCACTTTAGCAAAGGAACAATGCGCTGTGCGCCCAGTTTCTCCAACTGTCCATCTACATCTTCTGCTGCTTTGCAGAAGAGTGGGTAGGATGTATCGCCAAGTCCAAGGATGCCAAATTTCAAATTGGGCAATTGTGCTGTGGCGCTATGTATATGATCGTAAAACTTCTTTGCTGTGGCTGGTGGTTCGCCGTCCCCCTGCGTACTGATCACTACAAACAGGTATTCTTCTTTAGCCAGGTCATTCAGCTTGTATTGATCCAGTCCGCTTAGTTTTACGGTTATGCCTTTTTTCTTAGCGCCAGTTGCAAACTGTGTAGCCAGTTTTTTTGCATTACCGGTTTCTGTTCCGTAGGCAATAGTTATTTTCTTCACCGTAATAGCGGGCGTAGTTTCTACAGGAGCCTGCACGCCATTACCCGTTTGCATGAGCCCCGCAAGAAAGCCATTCATCCAGATCAGTTCATCACGGGATGCGTTACTTACAAGTTCCTGGAATACTTTTAAATTAGGCTCTGCTAACATGTGATATCGTATTAGTAGTGTGAGTAGAAGGGTGTATAGAGGCCACCGGTTTGAAATAGTAGTCTTTACTTCCGCTATTTTCAATCCAGCCATATTGCTGCGTCAATGCAGCTACTTTGCCAATGATCACCAGTGTAGGTGAAACGTAAGATTGTTGTTTTACCACATTGGCAAAAGCATAAATATTATCGTGATAGATATTTTGTAAAGGCGTGGTTGCCTGCTCTACCACGGCAATATGTACATCGTGTGACACATGATGTTTGATGAGGTTTGATACTACATCTTCCAATGTGTCTGCAGACATGTAAAACACCAGTGTATCGTTGGTGGAAGCCAATTCTTTCCAATACCCGTCGTTGATCACTTCAGACTTATAGTAAGTGAGAAAACGAACTGCAGTACTGTATCCACGGGCAGTAAGCGGAATACCGGCATATGCTGCTGCGCCTAATGCGGAAGTAACGCCGGGTACAATTTCGTACGCAATATTATTCGCCTTTAAAGCTTCCAACTCATCCAGTACGTTGGAAAAGATAGAAACATCGCCACCTTTCAGGCGTACAACCAGTTTTCCATCCTGTGCGTGTTGTACCATTAGCTCGTTAATCGTTTGCTGTGGCGTGGATGCACCTCTTCGGCACTGCTTACCTACATAAATAATCTTCGCATTTTCATTTACGTATTCACTAAGGATTACGTCGCTCACCAGGCGGTCAGTCAATACAATGTCTGCCTGTTGCAGAAAGCGTATTGCTTTTGCGGTGATCAGTTCCGGATCGCCCGGTCCTGCTGCTGCTATGATTACTCTTCCCATTTGTTTGTTTGTTTGCATTATTCCACTATTTTACTAGGATAATACGATATAAAAAAAGATCAGACTGCTATTGCTATTTTCTGTGAAGGCTGCAGATACTCCGGAAAGTATTCTTTCTCCTTTACACTTACTTCACTTCTGTGGAATACTACAGATGAAGGAGGTACGCTATACACGAGGAAGGCATTACCACCTACGATACTGTCTCTTCCTACCACGGTATTGCCGCCTAATATAGTTGCACCCGGGTATATGATTACGTTGTCTTCTATAGAAGGGTGACGCTTACCAGTACCATCATCACTACCGCTATGTAATGCGCCGAGTGTAACACCCTGGTACAATTTCACATTGTTACCGATCACAGTTGTTTCACCTATTACGATGCCCGTACCATGATCGATGGCAAAAGCTTTTGCTATTCTTGCCGCAGGATGAATGTCAATACCTGTTTGTCCATGCGCATGCTCTGTTAATAAACGTGGCACAACCGGCACTTTCAATTGCAACAACTGGTGAGCAATGCGATAGATTACGGTTGCATAAAAGCCCGGATAGGCGATGATCACTTCTTCCACAGACTCCGCTGCCGGATCAAATGCTACTGTAGCTTCTGCATCTTCCAGTAATGTGTCGTAGATAGCAGGTAATGCTTCAAAGAACGCTGCAGTGGTTTCTTCTACCAGCTTTACATTATGGATAATATCATGCAACAATGATTGCAAATGACTTTTTAATAACCTGTATTCATTCTCTACTTCTGTAGCGGTGCGGATCCTTTTGGATGTTCCGAAAAGGAAACGGAATACTTTTTCTGCAAACTCTGTTGTCAGCAGTTTGCTATCAAAACCTGCAACGGCCTGCCTGTTGCGGTTGAGAAGATTGTTTATGAATTGCTGTTGACTCACTGCTTAAAATTGATGATGTTATTGATTTGTTGTTCGTGAATCGTGAAACGTGAGTCGTGAAGGAGAAGCCCTATTCACGATTATCGATTCACGATTGACGGTCGCTACTGTATCATACACGCTCCCACGGTTACCAGGCTCGATTCATCTATCAATATGGCCCCACCATTTGCACGAGAATTCTGATATGGATCAAATGCAATTGGCTTTGCTGTTTTTATTACCGCTTTTACTACGTCATTTAGACCGGCCTGCTCAGGAGAAGGTAATTTCTCCAACGTGTTCACGTCTATTTTATATTCAATTTCTTTTACTACACTTTTTACAACTGCACTATTCAGTTGCAGTAGATATTTTTTTCCTGCCTGCAATGGTTTTGCATCCATCCAGCAAAGCAGTACTTCTATCTCTTGCTCTACTTTAGGCAGATCATCGCTTTTTACGATCAGGTCGCCGCGGCTGATGTCTATATCATCTGCCAGGTGCAGAATGATGCTCTGAGGTGCGAACGCTTCGTCTACACTTTTGCCGTTTATTTCTATATCGCTTACAGTGCTTATAAAGCCAGATGGCAGAATCGTAACCGTGTCTCCCTTTTTGTACACACCGCTTACCAGCTTGCCTGCATAACCGCGATAATCGTGCAGGTCTTCTGTCTGCGGACGGATCACATATTGCACAGGGAAGCGTGCATGTTTCAGGTCAACATCATTCTTCACTTCCACGTTTTCCAGTATTTCCAGCAGGTTTGCGCCTTCGTACCATTTTATGTTCGTAGAATTTTCTACAATATTGTCGCCATTCAGCGCGCTGATAGGAATATAAGTGATGTCCGTAAGCCCTAATTCTTTTGCTAAAGCAGCATAGTCGATCAGGATGTTGTTGTAAACGTCCTGCGAATATTCTACTAAATCCATTTTGTTAACCGCTACCACTACATGCGGAATACGCAGTAATGAGGCGATGATGGAATGGCGACGCGTTTGCTCAATTACACCATGCCTTGCATCTACCAATATGATAATGAGGTCTGAATTAGATGCGCCCGTTACCATGTTGCGCGTGTATTGAATATGTCCCGGCGCATCTGCAATAATGAATTTACGCTTAGGCGTAGAGAAATATTTATATGCTACATCTATGGTAATACCCTGTTCACGCTCTGCACGCAGACCGTCCGTTAACAAAGCGAGGTCTATTTCACCTTCTTCTTTGTTTTTACTCTGGCGCTCTATCGCTTCTAACTGATCTATCATTATACTTTTGCTATCGTATAATAAACGACCAATCAATGTGCTTTTGCCATCATCTACACTGCCTGCTGTTATAAATCGAAGTAAGTCCATGAAAATTTGAGATTTGAAATTTGAGATTGTGAGTGGTGAGTGGTCAGTAGTGAGTTATACATTCACGATTACCGGCTCACGATTCACGCTAAAAATATCCATTCTTCTTCCTATCCTCCATCGCTGCTTCTGATACCCTGTCGTCTATTCTTGTTTCGCCACGTTCACTTGTTTTGGTAGCGATAATTTCTTTAATGATGTCATCAATGTTGGATGCACTTGATTCTACTGCTGCCGTACAAGTCATGTCACCCACTGTTCTGTAACGTACGCGTCTTGTAGAGATTACATCTGCTTCTTCCAGTTTGATGAACTCTGATGTAGCCACGAATTGTCCTTCGTGTTCCAGTACCTCACGGTCATGTGCGAAGTAGATAGAAGGTAAATCGATTTTTTCGCGACGGATATAATTCCAGATATCTAACTCAGTCCAGTTACTGATCGGGAACACACGTACATTCTCTCCTTTGTTGATCTTACCGTTGTAAATATTCCACAGTTCAGGGCGTTGGCGTTTGGGGTCCCACTGACCAAACTCATCACGCACAGAAAAGATCCTTTCTTTCGCTCTTGCTTTTTCTTCGTCCCTTCTTGCGCCACCGATGCAGGCATCAAATTCGAACTCTTCAATTGTGTCTAGCAGGGTGAATGTTTGTAGTGCATTGCGGCTGGCGAATTTGCCTTTAGGCTCTGCCAGGCCTTTCGTTTTGATTGTATCTTCTACTTTGCGCACAATCAGTTTCTCACCTATCTTCTCCGCCAGCTCATCACGAAACTGTAATGCTTCAGGGAAGTTGTGCCCTGTATCTATGTGTACTAATGGAAAAGGAAACTTACCCGGCCTGAATGCTTTTAATGCAAGATGTACCAGTGTAATAGAATCTTTACCACCACTGAATAATAAAGCCGGTCTTTCGAACTGCCCTGCTACTTCACGAAATATGTGAATCGCTTCAGATTCTAATTGATCTAAATAATCAAAATTTTTTGCTCCCATATTCTCTTCCGTCGTTTGTTATAAAAAAACTTTAAAACCACAAGGGCCACTAAGGCACAAAATCACAAAGGAACACCAAGGGCTTTTTCTAATTTGAACATTGATCATTGAATATTGAGCGTTGAACGTTCGATATTCCTTGTTCGATATTTATTTATGTACATGCAACCCGCACTCTTTTTTATCTGCATCTTCCCACCACCATCTGCCTGCGCGAAAATCTTCGCCCGGCTTAATGGCTCTTGTACATGGCGCACATCCTATACTTACAAAACCTTTATCCTGTAAAGGGTTATAAGGTACATTATTTTGACGTATAAAACCAGTTAACTCCTCTGTTGTCCAGTTCAGTAACGGATGATATTTTGCCAGGTTATTTGAGCCGTCCCATTCCACCTGCGTCATATCGTTTCTGTTAGGCGAGTGTGCCGCGCGGATACCTGTGATCCACACCTTTTTACCGTTCAATGCACGTTGCAATGGCTCTACTTTACGTATAAAACAGCATTGCTTTCTATTATCTACTGATTCGTAAAAACTGTTGGGCCCTTTTTCTGCAATAAATTCCTGCAGCAATTGTGCATCCGGGTAGTACGCGGTGATGCGCTGGTTGTACCTGCTCAGCGTACTGCTCCAGGTAGAATATGTTTCAGGAAATAAACGGCCCGTATCTAATGTAAATACGTCAACCGGTAAATTTTGACTGAAGATGAAATGACTGATGGCCTGGTCTTCCCAGCTAAAACTGGTTGAGAAAACAATTTCACCAGGAAAAGCTTCCGCTAAATTTTTGATCGTGTCAGCAATACCATTTGATTGAGCTACGATTGCTTCTACCTCTGCTGTTATGTTGGAAATCTGTGTTGTTACTGACATTTTTGAAAAATTGTTGATGGTGAAAAGAGAAAGGACAGGAGAATTTGCTGTACTATTTACAGCAAGGACAACAACACATATTTATAATCATTCGTACCATCAACTACTCGTTTTTACTTTAAACCCTACTAAGTAGGTAGACCAAAAATAATACGGATTTTTTATTTTCCACAAATTTTGTAGACTATTTTGAAAAAAAGTTTTATATGCTTACGATTGTTTGTGAATGGAGAGGCGAATGGTTGCATTGCTGAATGGCTAAATTGTTGGGGATGTATTCTGCTTTCACATCTACTAAACAATGTAACCATATAACAATTTAGCAATGCAACCATTCAGCGCTAAAAAAAATTTGCGTCGAATCTTCCCCGCTCCCTATCTTTGCGCCAGTTCTTTTAGTATTACTTATCAAGAAAGGCAGAGGGATATGGCCCGATGAAGCCTTGGCAACCACACGTCACAAGCGTGAAAGGTGCCAACTCCAACCACAATCTGTAACAGGATGTGGAGAGATAAGTCAGATTTAAATGTTTGATTCTTACGCGATTCTGTCGCTTACAATACTCAAGCCTGTCTGACTTATCGGACAGGCTTTTTTTATTTCTTTCACTTGAACATTGATCACTGAAAATTGAACATTGAGCGTTTGCCATAATGTTCAATGCTCAACAAACAACATTCAATTTTCAACGCCTCACGCCTTATACCTTTCTTTTTACGCTTTACTCAAAGACTTGTCTAATCAATTAATCAACGCTTCAATCCGGTTCGTGATGACACACCGGGGCGGGCAACAAAAATGTCTAAACATGAGCAACGCAACTCAATTGATCCACAGCATACCTGTGGATGAGCAAACAGGTTCTATCGCAGTACCAATCTACCAGACTTCTACTTTTGTACAGGAAGCACCTGGCGTAAACAAGGGTTATGATTACGCACGCTCCGGCAACCCAACACGCGCTACACTGGAAAGCATTATCGCCACTTTGGAGAAAGGCGAGGTAGGTGTGGCATTTGGCAGCGGCCTGGCTGCTATAGATGCAGTATTAAAACTATTACAGGCGGGTGATGAAATTATTGCTGTAGATGATATCTATGGCGGTGCTTTCCGTTTGTTCACACACATCTATGAAAAATTTGGTATCACAGTTAAATATGTTGATACAACAAAAGCAGAAAATGTGTTTGAAGCCATCTCTGAAAAAACAAAACTGATCTGGCTGGAAACGCCGACCAACCCTACGCTGAAGATCTCTGACATCGCAGCTATTGCAGCAATTGCAAAAGCACACCGATGTTTACTTTGCGTGGATAATACTTTTGCTTCACCAGCCTTACAACAACCTCTTACGCTGGGAGCTGATATTGTAGTTCATTCTGCCACTAAATATCTCGGCGGCCACAGCGACCTGATCGCAGGGCTTGTAGTTGCAAGAGAGAAAGAGCTTGGCGATAAAATAAAATTTATTCAAAACGCAAGCGGCGCTATCCTTTCCCCATTCGATAGCTGGCTGGTAATACGTGGTATAGAAACATTGCACTTGCGTGTAAAGCAGCATAGCGCGAATGCACTGGAAGTGGCGAAGTATTTACAGTCACACCCATTGGTAGACCAGGTTTATTACCCGGGTTTAACAACACACCATAACCACGATATTGCTGCGAAGCAAAGCAAAGCATTTGGCGGTGTTGTTTCCTTCACTTTAAAAACAGATACGGCAGTGGCTGCAACACAGTTTGTAACGCGTACAAAATACTTTAAGCTGGCGGAGAGCCTTGGAGGTGTTAAAAGTTTGCTGTGCCATCCGGCTGCAATGACGCATAAATCGATCCCAGAAAACAAGCGCAGGGCGAGCGGCGTGGCAGATAGTTTGATCCGGCTATCTGTTGGTTTAGAAGAAGTTGAAGACCTGATCAGTGACCTGGAGCAAGCATTTGCAACGCTACAGGAAGAGGCAAAAACAAGCGTTAGTTATAAAAAATTAGCAACCGTCTAAAAAAATTCAGGAAAGAAAAATTGGAAATATCGGAGATACCCCTCTATTTTTGTAGAGTATTCAAATCAATGCAAAAACAAAACAACATAGCAATTTCTACAAACAACATTATCATGTTGGCGTGTTGTTGTGCATGTTGCCGCAAGGCATAATATATACTCTACATACCCTGCGCGGGTATCTCCAATCTTACTTATCGACTTTCATTTTTCAATTACTGAAACAACATAATTTTTATGAGCAATTATCGTTTTGAAACATTACAACTGCATGCAGGACAAGAAATAGACCCAACTACAAAATCCCGTGCAGTACCTATATACCAGACAACCTCTTACGCTTTTGATAATGCAGAACATGCAGCTAACCTGTTTGGTCTGAAACAATTCGGCAACATCTATACGCGCATCATGAACCCGACAACGGATGTGTTTGAAAAACGCATCGCAGCATTGGAAGGTGGTGTAGCGGCAGTTGCTACTGCATCAGGACAGGCAGCACAGTTCCTTGCCTTGACGAATATTTTACAGGCTGGCGACAACTTTGTAAGCACGTCTTATTTATACGGCGGCACTTACAATCAATTCAAGGTTTCTTTTAAACGCCTTGGCATTGAAGCGCGTTTTGCAGATGGTGATAATGTAGAGAGTTTTGTAAAACATATAGACAAGAATACAAAAGCTATTTACCTCGAAACAATTGGTAATCCTCAATTGAATGTTCCTGATTTTGAAAAGATCGCTGCTCTGGCGAAAGAGTATGATCTGCCACTGATCGTGGATAACACTTTTGGTGCAGGTGGCTATTTGTCAAGACCATTGGAATGGGGCGCAAATGTGGTGGTTGAGTCTGCTACAAAGTGGATCGGCGGACACGGCACTTCTATTGGTGGTGTGATTGTTGACGGTGGTAATTACAATTGGGGCAATGGTAAATTTCCCCAGTTTACTGAACCAGCAGAAGGCTATCATGGCCTGAAATTCTGGGAAGTGTTTGGTGAAGGCAACCCACTTGGCTTACCAAATATTGCATTCGCTATACGTGCGCGTGTAGAAGGTCTGCGTGACTTCGGACCAGCATTAAGTCCATTCAATTCTTTCCTGTTGTTGCAAGGTTTAGAAACATTATCGCTGCGTGTACAACGCCACGTTGATAATGCGCAGGCTTTAGCAGAATGGCTGGAAAAACATGATGCAGTTGATTATGTATTATACCCTGGATTGAAGAGCAGCCCGTATCATACACTGGCAGCTAAATACCTGACCAATGGTTTTGGCGGCGTATTGCAATTCGGCATTAAAGGAGGTAAGGAAAAAGCGTCTGCATTTATCGACAGTTTAAAACTGGCGACAAATCTCGCAAACGTAGGTGATGCAAAAACACTGGTGATACACCCTGCATCTACTACGCATGAGCAACTGAGCGAGGCGGAACAAAAACAAAGTGGCGTGGCACCTAACCAGGTGCGTGTAAGTGTAGGTATTGAACATATCAAGGATATACAAGCGGATTTTGAGCAGGCATTTAATAAAGTGTTTGCGACAGTAACAGCATAAGGGTTTCAATGTTTCAAAAAAGTTTCAACGTTTCAAATGAAACTTGTAAACGTTGAAACTTTTGAAACTATACATATACGAGTACAAAAGAAAAAAACAAACAACCTTGAGTCAAGTATTTACATACAGACAGGATTTTGCGCTAGAGTCCGGCAAAGTATTAAAGGGCTTTCATCTTGCTTATACAACATTGGGATCGCTGAACGAGGCTAAAGACAATGTTGTATGGATCTTTCACGCATTAACTGCTAATTCTAATCCTGCTGAATGGTGGCCGGGCCTTGTAGGCAATGGTCATTTTTTTGATCCGGCAAAGTATTTTATCGTTTGTGTAAATATGCCTGGCAGTTGCTATGGCAGTATTTCTCCGCTGGACATTAACCCGCAGACACAAGAGCCTTTCTACCACGACTTTCCTTTGTTCACTACAAGGGACATGATACGTGCGTATCAGCATTTAAAGGCGCACCTGGGTATTACTTCTGTCAAGATTGGCATTGGTGGTTCTATGGGCGGCCAACAGTTGATAGAATGGGCGATAGAGGAACCATCGTTGTTTGAATATATTTTCCCGATAGCTACTAATGCGAAGCATTCACCGTGGGGTATTGCTTTTAATGCATCGCAACGTATGTGTATAGAAGCTGATCCTACCTGGAAGGAAAAGAACGCTGATGCGGGATTGGCTGGCATGAAGGTAGCGCGCTCGATAGCCCTGATCTCTTACAGGCACTACCACACATACCATCATTCTCAACATGGCTTTACAGATGCTACACTGGACAATGCTGTAGACGAGCAGGTATTTAAGGCTGAAACATACCAGCAATACCAGGGAGAAAAACTGGCAAAGCGTTTTAATGCGTTCAGCTATTATTTTCTAAGTAAGGCTATGGATACGCACAATGTGGGAAGAGGCAGGGGTTCTGCAGCAGAAGCATTGCAGCGTGTAACAGCAAAAACACTATCGATCGGCATTAGCTCAGATCTGCTGTTTCCGCCTGCAGAGCAGGAGTACCTGGCAGCAAATATTCCGGGCGCACGCTTTGCAGTCATCGACTCGCACTATGGGCACGATGGCTTTTTGCTTGAGTATAACGCGATCAGCACTTTGATAAAAGACTTTTTACAACAAAATAATACAACTAAGCCGGGGAAAATTTTAGAACCGGCTGGTGCATAAAAAACGAGCAATGGAAACACATAAGGAATTGACAATTGGCCTGTTTGGCTTTGGTGTGGTTGGTGAGGGTTTGTATAAAGTATTGCAACAAACACCTTCGCTGAAAGCAAAGATTAAGAAGGTTTGTATTAAGAACCCGAATAAGAAAAGAAATGCTCCTGCGGAATTGTTTACGTCGGACAAGAACGAATTGTTGTTTGACAAAGACATCAATGTAATCGTAGAGGTGATCGATGATTCGAATGCAGCATTTGACATCGTATCTACCGCCTTTCAACAGGGTAAGGCTGTTGTAAGTGCGAGCAAGAAGATGATCGCAGAACACTTACCTGAAATATTGCAGTTTCAAAAGGACACGGATCTACCGTTCTTATGTGAGGCTGCTGCTTGTGCTTCTATACCTGTTATCCGTAACCTGGAGGAGTATTATGACAATGACCTGTTACATGGCATTAAGGCTATTGTAAATGGTTCTACCAACTTCATCTTAACAAAGATGTTTGAGGATAAGCTGGACTTCCAGGAGGCATTGTTACTTGCTCAACAATTGGGTTTTGCGGAGAGCAATCCTAAGCTGGATGTGGAAGGTTATGATGCCGTAAACAAATGGGCTATTTTATTGAACCACGCTTATGGCATTGTTTCACATCCTGACAACTTAGTGTTTACAGGCATTCAGAATATTCAATTATCTGATGCGTTGGTTGCGAAAGAAAAGAACTACGACATTAAACTGGTTGCACAGGCGCAGAAACTGAAGAATGGCAAGGTGGCTTCATTCGTTATACCACAATTTGTAAAGCATGATGAGCAATTGTCTTTTGTGAAGAATGAATACAATGGTGTGGTGATTGAGAGTGGATTTGCAGACAAACAATTCTTTTATGGTAAAGGCGCAGGTAGCTTCCCTACTGCATCTGCCGTACTAAGTGATATTTCTGCATTGCGTTATAACTATCGTTACGAATACAAGAAACTATATTATCACACACCGGGTGAGTTGACAAACGACTTCTATGTACGCACGTATGTGAGCTTCGGCGCATTGAGCGATATTAATAAAGATGATTTTGAGTGGATTGAAGAATGGCATAGCGGGCAGATCAGAAGCTACCTGGTGGGTGTTATCCATTTTGATAAATTGTCTAAGAGCGACTGGTGGAAAGCGCCGGGCGTATCTGTAATCCTGTCGCCTGATCCGGTGATAGAAAGTATAGAGTTGAGAAATATCCAGAAGAGAAGTTTGGAGTTGGCGGGAATAGTGTAAATAGTAGCGGCACTGGTGAACCGTGCCTGTACACATATTGTTTTTTTCTCTTGTTCTCGGTTTAAGTTAAGTCCTGCATTAAATGTGGGACTTTTTTGTTTCAACTAAGTATCGCAAAGCACACAGAGGAGACGCAGAGAACGCAAAGAAAGTTATTCGCGGAAATACTCTTCTGCGCTTTCCGTGTTTTCCGCGAGCGGTCTTAGTGTTTCTTTGTGTCTCCGTGTCTTTGTGGCATTTCATCTAACAGCAAAATCAACGCCCGTTGACCGATCACTTTCTGACTTTATTTTAAAAGATTTATTTTTGCCGCAATTTCACCAATTCCTCCTGGCAACTTTTCATCCTTCAAAATGTTAAGAAGAGCGTATGAAAGAGCTATCAGTAGTTATTACTGTAATGAATGAGGAAGACAATATTCGCCCCCTGGTTGAAGCCATCCGTAATGCACTATCTGCGTTGGATTATGAGATCATCTTTGTAGACGATGGCTCCACTGATGCTACACGAAAAAGGATCAAAGAGATTATTGATGATAGGATCGTGCTGGTAGAATTGCGTAAGAACTATGGACAAAGTACTGCTATGGCTGCAGGTATAGACCACAGCAGCGGAAAATATATTGCCCTGCTGGATGGTGATTTGCAGAATGACCCATCCGATATTCCGTTTATGCTAAACCTTTTAAAAACAGAGGATTGGGATGTGGTAGCGGGTAATCGTAAGAAGAGAAAGGATGGCGTATTTCTTCGCAAGATACCGAGTAAAATAGCCAATGCAATTATCCGATATATGACTAAGGTGTATATACAGGACTATGGTTGCACGTTAAAGGTTTTTAAACGCGAAATAGCAGAAGACTTAGGCTTGTATGGTGAGCTGCACCGCTTCATTCCCGTGCTGGCGGCTATGCAGGGCGCACGCATTACACAGGTAGATGTAAAACACCACCCACGCCAGTTTGGTACGTCTAAGTACGGCCTTGGGAGAACGTTCCGTGTAATGAGTGACCTGGTAACGATGGTATTTTTCCGCCGTTACAGCCAAAAGCCAATGCACCTATTTGGCACGATCGGTTTCTTTTGTGTATTCCTTGGTATTATCATCAACCTGTACCTGCTGGTAATAAAACTGATGGGGCATGATATATGGGGGAAACCTTTGCTGATACTGGGTTTGATCCTATTGCTTGGCGGCATTCAACTGATTACGATCGGCATCATTGCCGAAATTAATATGCGTACTTATTACGAGTCTACAGAGAAGAAAACATACCGTGTAAGAAAGATCTATGGCCGTACAAAAGTTTAAAAACATAGCGAAGCTCGCTTTAAAACTGGCTGTGACCGGTGTGTGCCTCTGGTATGTGAGCAGGAAGATAGACTGGCATACGGCCATAGACACGTTTGCACAAAGCAACCTGTTGTGGCTGTTGCTTGCTGTTATTCTTTTTACGGCGTCCAAAGTTGTTGCTTCCATCCGGCTCAATATCTACTTTGGCAATATCCATGTGGCGCTTGCCCAGCGTACCAATTTGCAACTGTACTGGCTGGGGATGTTTTACAATCTCTTTCTGCCCGGTGGCATCGGGGGCGATGCGTATAAGGTGATCTTATTAAACCGCAGTTACCAGTACCCCGCCAAACAATTAACAGCAGCCGTTTTGCTGGACAGGATCAGCGGCGTTGTGGGTTTGGGTATATTGGCAGTCATTTATTATTACCTGCTGTATAATGGCGCTAATTACTCCCTGTGGCTATTGGTGCTATTGGCGCCCGGTATTGCGCTGTATTATTTATTTGTAAGAAAGTTATTCCCCTCTTTTATAAAGGGCTTCTGGCCTACCCTATGGCTGGGTATTGCCGTTCAGGCGTTACAGGTACTATGCGCCTACGCCATTATGCAGTCTCTGCACTTACAGGAGCATTATTCAGCCTATATATTCATCTTCCTGCTATCATCCATTGTAGCTATCCTGCCATTCACTATCGGTGGCCTGGGCGCGCGGGAAGTTGTTTTTTTATGGGGCAGTAAGCAGTTCCTGCTAAACCAGTCCGAGTCGGTTTGTATCAGCCTGCTGTTTTACCTGATCACAGTGGTGGTGTCGTTGGTGGGTGTTATTTGGGTGTATAAGAACCCGCTGGGGAATCGTGAACCGGCAGGCGGCAATCGTAAATAAAACAAGTGTGAGTGGTGAGTGGTCAGTTGTGAGTAAGCCCACTCAAGATTACCCTCTCACGATTTATACTCTCCATGCGGGCTTTGCGCACTTTGCGATACTTATGCGCCTTTGCATGAAATAATAAAAAAGCCGCTCGACAGCGGCTTAAATATCTTATCAGCTACTTGCTAATATTCATCTTCGTTAAATAGAAAATCTTCCTGGCTAGGATAGTCAGGCCAGATGTCCTCGATACTTTCGTACACTTCACCTTCATCTTCCAGTTCCTGCAGGTTTTCTACCACCTCAATTGGCGCACCTGAACGAATAGCGTAATCGATCAATTCGTCTTTGGTTGCTGGCCAGGGTGCATCTTCTAAATAGCTGGCTAATTCTAATGTCCAGAACATAGTAAGACTTTTTGTTTTTTAGATATATGGTTAGTTTGGAACCGGCTCATAAATTACTTGCTATGAATTACTTACAAAACTATGCCACTTTGTGCAGCGCCAGGGCAAGTTATTGCCAAAACTCCAATTTTTTCGCAAATGTAACTGTTACAATGAAATAACCAAATTACGCTTTACACAAGCGTGCAAATAAATGTTTAAAAAAACAGGAATCCTTCGTTTTTCCTTAGTTGTTTCAGGTAAGTTTGTAGCTTTTAGAACCGTTACGTATGCTAACAGCCAAGAATATTAGGAAGGTATATGGCCAGCTCCAGGTGTTGAAAGGGGTAAATCTAACCATAGAAAAAGGCGAAATTGTCTCCATTGTCGGCTCTTCCGGGGCGGGCAAAAGCACGCTGTTGCATATTCTAGGTACGCTGGACACCCCGAATAAAGGAGAAATTTTTCTACAAAATGAGCCTTTACACCACCTTACTGGCAAGAAGTTAGCTGCCTACCGCAATAAATACATGGGCTTTGTATTCCAGTTTCACCACCTGCTGCCTGAGTTTTCGGCTTTGGAAAATGTGTGCATACCGGGCTGGATTGCCGGGCGCAACAAGCGGGAAGTGGAGAAGGAGGCTATGAAGCTGCTGGAAATGCTCGGACTAGGCGACCGTACAGAAAACAAACCACAGGCACTTAGTGGCGGCGAGCAGCAGCGTGTAGCTGTAGCCCGCGCCCTCATTAATAAACCGGCCATTGTATTTGCAGACGAGCCTACGGGCAACCTGGATAGTAAGAATGCGAAGGAACTGCATGAATTGTTTGTTCGTTTACGCAACGAGATACAACAAACATTCCTGATCGTTACACACAATGAAGAGCTGGCTGCCATGAGCGACAGAACCCTTCACATGAAAGATGGGTTGATTGTTTAACATGCATCTTTCAGTTACTTCATTTCTTAAAGAAAGGGAGTACCAGGTACATCGTTTCCGTATTTGTAATTTATCCCGCTGACCTGGTACCCATCATAACGGACTTGCTTTTCGATTGGTTTATTCGATAACTTGTACTTAAAGCCAACCTGTATGAAAAACATATTCGCACTTCTTTTACTTCTTGTTTGCGCTACATCCTATGCACAGTCTACACATAAATGGTATTCCACAGATAGTAGTACATACCACATATCTGCTACGAAAAAAATAAACGGTTGTGACAAGGTGATAGCAGAAAAGAGCTATTCGAAAACAGGTGCACTCCTTTCGGAATGGAAAAAAGAATACGTGATAGACAAACATCAAACCTGTGATTTTTCTGCTTACATTAAAACAGAGAAAAAGTATAGTGGTAAAATATTACTTCAACAATCACAATATGTTTCAGGCTGCGATGATTGTGAAGAAGTGCCATGCGGCACCTGGCAGATTTTTAATACTTCGGGGAAATTAGTTGAGACAAAACAATTAGGTGCGTGTAATGTCGCGCAATTCAAAAAATCCTGACAGCTCTTAAAGCGCTGCCGCGACTGAATACTAGTATATGTATCTATGGATTCTTCTGCTCTATCTGTTCATGCACTTTTAAGTACATGGGCAATGCCGCAGATCCATACCACGGGTATAGTTCTGCTTCCATTACACCGGATTGAATAACGGGATCAGTTTGCACCAGTGCTTTCGCTTCTTCTATAGTCTTCACATTAAAGATGAAGATGCCGCGGTATGCTTTGTCGTTTTTACCAAGAGGGCCAGCAACAACTAATTTTCCTTCACTTGCCAGCCGTCCAATGTTTGCCATGTGCCCGCGAAAAATAGTATCCAGTTTGGCTTTGTCTGTTATTTCTGTTTTACCTGTTTTGAGAATGACTAATACGTATGGCTTCATGCCATATTGATCAGCGCCGAGTGAGTCTGCCAGTTTTTTGTTGTATTGTGCATGCGAAGAATACGCAATGAAGAATAGGATAAATAGCAAATAGATTTTTCTCATATAGCAAGGCTTTAAATTTCACACAGGGATTGCCACCAAGGCACAAAGACATGAAGGCGCACCAAGGATTTCATCGTGACAAGACATAAACTATTTATGATGCAAATACTTTGTACTTTGTAATTCGTACTTAGTACTTACATCAATTTATTTTCTCGGCTTCCACGGTATCTCTTCTACACCCAGCAAATGCCCTACGTAGCGGCTCAGTACAAAAAGATAATCACTCAGCCTGTTGATGTATTTGATAACGATCGGCTCTATGAATTGTCCCTGTTCCTGCATCGTTACACAAATACGCTCTGCCCTGCGGCATACACAACGCGCCACGTGCGCAGTAGATACAGCTACGTGCCCGCCAGGCAATAAAAATGATTTCATCGGAGGCAGTACCTCGTTCATTTTATCTATCTCCGATTCCAGTAGCGCAATATCTTCTTCCTTCAGATCGGGAATTTTCATGAGAGGTTCCTTATCCGGGTCACATGCAAGCGAAGAACCAATCGTAAACAAACGGTCCTGTATTTCGCGAAGTATAGTAATGCTGTGCGCATCTACAACCTGGTCGCTTACTAACCCGATGTAGGAATTTAATTCGTCTACAGTTCCATAACTGTCTATGCGGATATCACTTTTAGGCACTTTTGTTCCGCCAATAAGAGAGGTTTTGCCTTTGTCACCGGTCTTGGTGTATATTTTGAAAGCCATAATAAGTACAAGTTACGAAGTACAAAGTACGATGTTTTTCACGCAAAGGCGCAGAGAAACGCCAAGCCGCAAAGTTTTTCCAATCCTGACCGGTATTTAAGAACTAGCAGGATTTAGCAGGTAAGATCTTTTGTAACAAAAAACTCCGGAGCATCACACCCCGGAGTTCTGTTATAAATTTTACTATCAGCTATTTTACATCTTGTAACCCACTTTCACTATTGACAATTCACTCACAACTGACCATTCACCACTCACTGTAGTACTGCCTTTCTTGTATGTTCATTCAGCTTATCTGTTTCTATCAGGCCATCGCGTAATCTTACCACACGTTTAGCATATTCGGCAATGTCTTCTTCGTGCGTTACCAGTACCACGGTATTGCCCGCAGCCTGTATCTGCCCGAATATTTCCATTACCTCTACGGATGTTTTCGAATCAAGGTTACCTGTAGGTTCGTCAGCCAATAATAAAGAAGGATTATTTACAATAGCACGCGCAATCGCCACACGTTGTATCTGTCCACCGCTCATTTCATTTGCCTTGTGGTGGCTGCGATCTCCCAATCCTACTTTTTTCAACGCTTCCATTGCACGTTCCATACGCTCTTTTTTGCCTACGCCTGCATAGATAAGCGGCAACGCAACATTCTCCGCAGCGGTCAGCCTCGGCAACAGGTTAAACTGCTGAAACACGAAACCGATCTCCCCATTACGCACATCTGCCAGTTGATCATCCGCCATTTTGCTCACATCACTACCGTTCAGCACATAGCGTCCACCAGTAGGTGTATCCAGGCATCCCAGTATATTCATAAGCGTACTCTTGCCACTACCGGATGGCCCCATCAATGCTACATACTCATTTTTGTGAATATCCAGTGATATGCCTTTCAGAACAGGTATTGCCTGTCCGCCCATATAGTAGTTCTTAGTAATACCTTCCAGGTGAATGATTGACTGCATATTATTTTTTAATCACTTTCGGAACTTGAAAAAACGCTTCATCATGCTGCGGCGCGTTTTGCAACGCCTCGCTGTTACTGACAGACCCGCGCACCTCATCTTCGCGCCATACGTTCACCGCATTGCTCATAAACAATAATGGCGGCACATCCGCTATATCCACTTCATCCAGCTTCTCTATAAAAGAAACCATACGTTGCAGATCAGATTTGATATGCTGCTTTTCCTCTTCACTAAAAGACAAGCGTGACAAATTCGCCAATTGTTCAAATACACTGTCTGTAATTTCCATATAAACAAAAATAACTGAAACATTGAAAGATAGGCAGAAAAATGTAGGAACGGAGATTTAATTGCCAAATGGTTACGTTGTTGTACTGTCTTTCTCCAACCATTTGACAATTAAACAATTTAGCTATGAAGCCGTTGCCCGGGCATATCACCATTTTACCTAATTCTATGTTGTTATCTCCTCTCAATAAACGATATTTACAGGCATTGAACGACGCATTTCCCTGATGAGCCAATACAGTATTAGCATATATATAGTAGAAGATGACGCGTTTTATGGCGCTATGCTGCAGCATTTCCTGTCATTAAACCCTGACTTTGAAGTAAAAAAGTTCAGCTCTGCCTCTATGCTTATGGAGGCCCTGCATGAAAAGCCGGATGTGATAACGCTGGACTATAGCCTGCCTGACGCTACAGGTATAGACCTCCTTGAAAAAATAAAAGAAAGAAGCCCGGACACAAAGGTGATCGTAGTATCAGGGCAAAATGATATACAAACGGCAATTGACCTGCTAAAAAAAGGGGCTTACGATTATATCATTAAGAACGAAAATACCACAGACCATCTCTGGATCACACTGCAAAACCTGCGCGAGCACTTTGTGATGCACAAAGAACTGGAATCGCTGAAAGATGAGGTGGCGCGCAAGTACACGTTCAAAGCCATTATTGGTAATAGCCCTGCCATGCGCAAGGTATTTACCCTGATGGACAAGGCGTCTTCCAGTAACATCACTGTAAGTATAACAGGCGAAACAGGTACAGGTAAAGAGCTGGTGGCAAAGTCAATCCACTTCAATTCGCAACGTAAGGCAAAAGCCTTTGTAGCCGTGAATGTAGCGGCTATACCAAAAGACCTGATAGAATCTGAACTGTTCGGACATGAGAAAGGCGCTTTTACAGGTGCTATCTCTCAGCGCATCGGCAAGTTTGAGGAGGCCAACAAGGGCACATTATTCCTTGACGAGATAGGCGAACTGGACATTAATTTACAGGCAAAATTGTTACGCGTATTACAGGAAAAGGAATTTTCCCGCATAGGCAGCAATGATATTATTAAAACGGATTGCCGCATTATAGTGGCTACTCATAAGAACCTGCTGAAGGAGGTAAAGAAAGGACATTTCCGCGAGGACCTGTACTACCGTATTCTTGGTTTACCTATTCACCTGCCGCCACTTCGTGAGCGTGAGCATGATGTTTTGCTGATCGCAAAGTATGTAATAGACCAGTTTTGTAAGGAGAACAAATTACCGGTGAAGTCTTTATCTGTTGACGCTAAAAAATTACTGCTGCTACAGCCTTTCCCTGGTAATATAAGACAACTGAAATCGATGTTGGAACTGGCTTGCGTAATGAGCGACTCTGATGAGATCTCCCCGGAACACCTGGATATTATAATGCCGCAGCACATTGATATAAATGACAAGGAACATCTTACATTAAAACAATATACGAGCCGCATTATACAGCATTACCTTGACAGTAATGATTATGATGTAAATAAGGTTGCTGCTTTACTGGATGTCGGCCGCTCTACTATTTACCGGATGATCACCAGCAACGAACTACTTATTCCTAAGAAATCTGCAAAGCCTGAATAGACAGGGCTTTACAGCATCATAACAAACATTTTCCTAAACTTTTAATATCTTTATCGCGTGTTTCGCAATGCGCGCTACGCAACCCTTTGTATCCTGTGAACTATACCTCTTTAATAAATCCAAATCCCCCTACTGAAACGATCTGCCTGTGTATTGCAGGACTAAAATCGTAAAATAAAAAGACCAATTGCATCCGCAACCGTACCATACAGAATACGCGGCCCAAAAGACGTGGACCAGCACATTAGTTTCCAGCTTACCAAGACCTACTTTACTTACCAATGAGCAAATGGAGATCATCGCTGTAAACCAGCAGTTCTGTGACCTCTTTCACCTGGCGGACATACCGGAAGAGATGGCAGGCAAAAAGACTACTCTTTATATGCCGCACTTAGGCCTGGCAGATATGGAGTCTTTTAAGAAAAGAGTACTGGAACTATATGAATCAAAAGCGGCCGCAGACAACGACATGTTTCACCTGAAAGATGGACGCATTATACTGCGCGACCACCGGCCTATTTTCTTCAATGAGCATTTTATCGGGCACTTGTGGAGCTACTCAGACGAAACCGAAAAGATCAGGACGAATGAATTACTAAAGGCACAAAAAGAGTTTTATGAAGATGTGCTGGATAATATACCTGCGGATATTGGTGTTTTCTCCGCAGAGCAACGCTATCTTTTTGTAAATAAAATAGGGATCAAAGATCCGGTGATACGTGAATGGATCATTGGTAAAACGGATGCAGATTATTATCGCCTGAAGGGTAAGGATGAATCGCTGGGACAATTGCGCCGGGAGATGTATGAACGTATAGCGAAGGAGGGAAAAGAATATACATGGGAAGAAAAAACCATCAACGCAGCAGGTGAAGAGGTGTATAACCTCCGAAAAGTAAAACCGGTGTACGATGAGCTGGGAAAACTAAAACTATATATAGGTTACGGGTTGAATATTACAGAACGTAAGCTGATAGAAAATAAGATTGCCCAGAGTGAGCAACGTTACCGTGACTTGTTTAATCACTCACAGGCGCTTGTATGTACGCATGATATAAACGGGAAGCTGCTGGAGGTAAACCCTGCCTTATGCGAGGCATTGGAGATAAGCCCCGAAGAGCTGATCACAAAAACCATTGGGGACTTCCTGCCACCTGAGCATAAAGATTTTTATGGCGAAAAATACCTGCCCGATATTCAGCACAGCAATATTGCGCATGGCCTTTTCACCGTTATTTCTACCAGCGGTAAAAAGAAATATTTGCTGTACCGAAACGTAAAGGTGGAGGATGAAAATAAGGAGCCATTTGTTATTGCCTTTGCTACAGATGTAACAGAGGCATTGATTGCACAAAAAGAACTGGAAAAGGCCCAGAAGACAGCAGAAGAAAATGTACGTTCGAAAGAGCGCTTCCTTGCTAATATGAGCCACGAGATCCGCACACCAATGAATGGCATTCTCGGTATTACGTCATTATTGCAAAAGACGCCTATAGATGCGGAGCAACAAAATTACCTGGATATTATAGAGCAGTCTGCGCACAACTTACTAAGCATTATTAATGATATTATAGATTTTGAAAAGATCAACTCCGGCAAGGTATTGCTGGAGAAAATAGCGTTTGATGTAACGGATAAAATAGAACTGACGATAAAGCTGTTCCGCGTTTTAAGTAACCCGGATACTTCCATCCATTTTATAAACCGGCTGGGAAGCCACTTCAAGGTTATAGGTGATCCCACACGCCTGATACAGATCCTGAATAACCTGATGAGTAATGCCATCAAGTTTACACACCAGGGCGAGATTTCTATACTGGCAGAGGTAGACACTACATCGAGCAGTATGGCCTATATCCACTTTTGTGTTACAGACACGGGCATTGGTATAGATCCTGAATATATGCAACGACTGTTTCAACCATTCATACAGGCAAACCCGGAAACGACCCGTAAGTATGGAGGTTCCGGCCTGGGGCTGGCTATTACCAAGAGCCTTGTAGAAATGCAGGAAGGAAGAATATGGGTGGAGAGTGAAACGCAAAAAGGAAGCAGGTTCCATTTTATCATACCATACGAGATGGTGAAGCTGGATGAGTTACCGGAAAAAGAAAAGTCCAAACCTGTTGTTGTCAATAAATTGGGCCACCTGCGCGTTTTGCTTGCAGAAGATAACCAGATCAATCAAATGCTGGCTAAACGGATCTTACAGTTCTGGGGATTTGAATGCGTGATAGCCAACAATGGGCGGGAAGCTTTGGACTGGATGGAACAGGAGCAATTTGATCTTGTATTGATGGATATACAAATGCCGGAGATCAATGGCATAGAGGCTACGATTGAAATCAGGAAAATGGCGGATGCGCAAAAGCGGCATGTGCCGGTTGTGGCGCTTACTGCAAACGCTCTGAAGGGCGAAGAAGAAAAATATTTTTCGGTTGGCATCAATGATTATCTTGTAAAGCCTTTTACTGAAAATGAATTGTATTCCGTAATAGAAAAAGTGCTTGCCGGGTAATCACGTTTCTTCTATACAATGGGCGCAATTTTCAAAAAGAACGAGGATGGATACACAGCATATATATGACCTTTCTTTCCTGAAAGAAATTGCCAAAGGCAATATGGATTTTATAAAATCGCTTTGCCATGTGTTTATGACGGACGCACCCGCTACTATACAGATCATTAGAAATGCTTATACAGTGAACGACCTGGACACGGTTGGCAAAATGGCGCACAAAATGAAATCTACTATTGATAGTATGGGCATGGTGAGCATTAAAGAAACGATCCGGACCCTGGAAAAAAATGCCAAGCAGCAGGAAAATATAGAGATGATTCCGCGCCTGATAGACCAGGTAGACGCTACTATACAAGAGGCCATTATGCAATTGAAAAAAGAGTACAACCTTTAACATAAGGAACCATAAAAAAAGAACCGGCTACATATTGTAGCCGGTTCTTTTTATTAATAACACACGGATCATTTATTTATTATAAAATTTCTTCTTCACAGTATCCAGGTGATCAATGAATTTCTGTACATCTCCATCGTAGCTGTACTTAACATCGCTCAATGGTTTTTCATCCAGGTCTAAGAACATGTACAGGGGCTGTGCATTAAAGCCAAACTTTGTAATCTCGTAGTCCAGGTTCCTGTCACCAACTGTTACAATCTTTCTTCCATCTTTTGTGTACTGTTCAGTAGCCGGCAGGTCTGTAGGTTCGTCCACATACAGGCTTATGAGAACAAAATCTTCTTTCATTCTTTTCAGCACTTCCGGGTTTTTCCATACCGTATTTTCCATCTTACGGCAGTTTGCACAAGAGTGTCCTGTAAAGTCAAGCATCACAGGTTTGTTCAGTGCTTTAGCAGCTTCCATGCCTTCTTTCAGATCAAAGTACGCAACAAGGCCATAAGGTACATGCAGCTTATCTACCAGCTTCACCGGTGGCTTCGCTGTATTCGTTGTACTGGTAGAAGTAGTAGCGTTGGTATGTCCGCCGCCACTTCCAATCTTGTATTGCAGCTCATCCAGGTTAAAGTCCTGTGTAGATGCCGGAGGTAGCAGGCCGCCCATTGCTTTTAGCGGAGCGCCCCATAAACCCGGGATCAGGTACACGGCAAAAGTGAATGTAGCTATTGCAAAAAATAAACGTGGAATACTTACATACTTTACTTCACTATCGTGTGAGAACTTAAGCTTGCCTATTAAGTATAAACCGAGCAGGATTGCCAATACGATCCATATAGCCAGGAACACTTCCCTGTCCAGCAAATGCCAGCCATAAATAAGATCTACGTTGGAAAGGAACTTCATACCCAATGCCAGCTCTATAAAGCCAAACGTGATCTTTACACTATTGAGCCATCCGCCGCTCTTCGGTAAAGAGTTAAGCATGGACGGGAATAAGGCAAAGATGGAGAATGGCAATGCCAAACCAAGACTAAAGCCAAGCATACCGATCAATGGAGCAATGCCAATACCTTGCTTGCTTGTTTGCCCAAGTAATGTACCAACAATAGGCCCTGTACAGGAGAATGATACAATAACCAATGTAAGCGCCATAAAGAAGATACCGATCAGTCCGCCTTTACCAGCCTGCTGGTCTGCCTTGTTTGCCCAGGAATTGGGCAACGATATTTCAAATGCACCAAAGAAGGAGATGGCGAACACAATAAATATAGAGAAGAACAACAGGTTGGATATAGCACTTGTAGATATGGTGTACAAGATGGTATCTCCAAAGATCTTCGTTAAGATTAATGTAGGTATTGTATAAATCAGGATGATAGACAGAGAATAAGTCAACGCATTTCGAATGCCTTCTCCTCTATTCTTGCTTCTTTTAAGAAAGAAACTAACCGTTACCGGCACCAGCGGGAATACGCAGGGTGTAATAACCGCCAGTAAGCCCGCACCAAAACAAAGCAGGAAGATGCCGGAAAGACCTTTATCTTTCACATCTCCGGTTGTAGTACCAACAGTAGCTTTTGTTGTTGAGGGCATTATCTCCACAGAAAAGTTATCGCCTTCGCTTGGGTAGCTGGTCGCATCTTTACCCAGCCATGCTACATTACCTTTTACTACAGCGCTGTCTGTAGCTGCAAGGTGTACAGGTATGGTAAAGACAACACTATCCTTGTATTGGTGATATGTTGCCCCGGCAGTTGCGTCTGTTACCACTTCCAGTGTACCCTTTTCCATAATGGTATCTGCCGGCCTTGTATATTTTACAGAGTCCAACTGAATGGTCGTAACAAAAGCATCTTCTGCATTTTGCTTTTTGGTAGTGAAGACCGCTGTACCTTTTGCTATTACAGCTTTTGCATGCAGGTAAACGAGGGAATCGTTCACACGCTCCGTAGAATAAGAAAACTGCACAGATTTATCCTGTGCAGTTACTATTGTTGTTGCTCCGATAAGAGCTATTAAGATCAGTAAAAAACGCTTCATCTCAATGTGGGGGTGTTTTTTTATTGGTTAAAACCTTACTGTAATTGCACACTAAATGGCTTTTTAGTTGGCGGCAGGCATTGGCTGTCGTCACACACCATATATTCAACAGTACCCGCAATATTGGTTTTTGCGTTGTTCTTTACTTTAACTGTCTGCACAAAGTCAACTTTGTTGGCATAATATTTTACATCAACGCCAAAGTTTTCATCATGACTTGTTTTCAGCGCACCTACTTCTTTCACTTTACCATTCAGGGCTACTAAAGGGTTAGTTTTAAAAGTGATAATCGTTGGCCTTGGGCCTCCGTCTGGTGTTGCCTGGGAATAAATATGCCATGGACCAGGCAGCTTTGCACTGATCACCACTTCATACGTATCTGCAGATTTTTTTGTTGCAGTATATGTCCACTGCACAGGGTCTTTTACTTGAGCATTTGAAACAAATCCTATTGCCAGGAGTAAAAATGCTAACAGTGCTTTCTTCATGTAAAGTCTCGTTTATAAATACCGAATTACGTATAATTTTTCCTTATACCGTGTTAAGATTAATTCAGCCCCAGTAAAGAAAATACCTTTCTGCCATCTTCATTATTCAGTAATGCAGAGGTAGCTCTTTCAGGATGCGGCATCATACCAAACACATTTCTGCCGGCATTGGTAATGCCTGCTATATTACGTTCCGCTCCATTTGGATTTCCGCCTGCGTCCAATGCACCTTTCTCATCGCAATAGCGGAAGATCACCTGGTTATTTTTTTCCAGTTCGTCTAACAATTTCTGATCGGCAAAATACCTGCCTTCGCCATGTGCGATCGGAATTTTCAACGCCTCGCCATTCTCACCTTTTATATATACGTTCTTGCTGATGAACTGCTGGTTCGCATTTCCTAATAATACGCCGGGCAGCAAACCGCTTTCGCATAAGATCTGGAAACCGTTACATACACCCAATACTTTACCACCTTTATTAGCAAAAGCGATCACGCTCTGCATAATAGGGCTAAAGCGCGCAATAGCGCCGCAACGCAGGTAGTCGCCATAAGAGAAGCCACCAGGCAAAACAATACAATCTTCTGTTGTAAACATACTCAGGTCTTCATCTTTGTGCCAAAGCATGATCACTTCCTTGTTTAAATCATGTTGCAAAGATCTTTGCATGTCTCTGTCACAGTTGGAACCGGGAAATACGACTACGCCAAATTTCATCTGGGTGTATTTATTTGTTTGATCAATAAAACGAAGCTAAGGGCTTCTATAGGAAGCCGCAAAGTTAGACAAAATGAAGGAGAATTAAAGGTTAAACACGCCGCTGTTATAGAGGGAAATTCCGACAACAGCCCAGAAAAGCAGCGCCGTTATCCAACGGCTGCGCGGGTATAAAAACACGTTTCCTGCAAATGCAGCCAGCGGCACCATGCTCATAACACCGGCTTCTATACCTGTATTGTATGCTATAAATACCATGGGAGTCAATACGATAAGCATAAAAAGCAATAAAGACCAGTTTTTACGCACATGGATCAGGAGACGGCTGCTGGTGGCGCGCCATACGTACAAACCGAGTAGCAGTAAAAAGCCAAGCATACTGATTGTAGCAATGAGCGCAGGCAGGTTTTTACCCGGTTTTATTTCATGCGGATCCCAGGCCGGCAGATAAGACCTGATGTTGCCCAGTTTATCCGTCAAAAAGAGGTAGGACAGGTAAAAATAGAAAGGCGATAGAATGCCTAACAAGAGTACAAACCATTCATTCAGCTCAAAAGGACGAACTATGGCAATGGCGATAAAACAGAATAATATAATGGATACGGATGGGTGATAGAGCAAGACAGAAACGCCTGCAATAAGACCTGCATTGAAAATAGCGGATTTGGCACTTGCCGAATTGGTTACGGTTACGACCATGTGCAATATCCAGATAATAAAACTATTACAAATGAGTGCGGGCGTTATGTTGTTCCACTCCGGCAATATGCTGGTCAGCAGTATATAGGCCATGCCTACTGTAAATGTCTGTTTCTGGAACATCCTGCTTTCGTTCAGCGTATAGTTTAGCCGAAGCGCCTGCAGCACAACGAGTAGCTGGTAAATGAGCATTAGCAGAACATCTGGTAATGCCTGCAATGGCTTCATCCACTCAGCAAGTAACCCGCTGTGATCTTTAACCAAGACCTGTGGCGGATGTGCAAAAAATGGCAAATGAATAGCAATGCTTAACAAAAGCAATAAGAAGACACTGCCTGATGTTTTTTCCCGGAAAAGAGATACCACTTAAAATTCAATTTTTGCAAAGGAAATATAATTCCTGTATTCACAAGGCACAATTAATTGCCAACTGCTTACTTGTTTTGCAAAACGTGGCATAAAGTCATAACCACGGTCCAGGTTTCTTAATGTCGGGTTGCGACGCACCTGCCCGTCGGCACTTATGCTTTGGTCGTTTAGCAGCAAGTCTCTTCTCTCCAGTTGGTTAAACAAGAAATGTACTTCAGAGCCCATTGTCATAGTACCATAACCAATAAAGTTGTCGGAATTATCGTCGTACTGTGATTTTTTAACCACGTCTGCCCATTCTATCTGTGCTGATGGGCCAAATGAAAGTATGGCAATATTGTCTGCGAAATAACGTGTTACCTGGTTAAAGCTTCCCCATCTTCCCCATGGATAATAATAGTTGTATGGGTTAGAGTAGTAATAATAGTTGTTGTATGGGCTCATAAACGGAGAGCCGTACATGTAATCCCAACGGTTGTTTGCACCTGTGCGGGAAGAGGTGTAAACCGACTCGGCAGCTATAAAGAAACCGCCATCTTTCTTCATCAATATATTTTGCAGGAAGTAGTCGTTAAAGGCAGTTTTCATACTGCTTTCACCCTTTGCCTCATTCCTGAAATCGTCGCCAAATAAATTACAGATGGTAGCGATCGGTGTGCTGGTTGTTTTATCCCAAAGGCTACAGTACAAACCATCTATATTGCCACGCTTTGTTTTACTGTAAAAAGAAGTCAGCAGAATGTGCTTGTTAATATTGTCTACTTTCAGGCGGACATCATCCATAAACACAGACTTGAGGTCTACATTATTTACCGCAATATCAGTTGTTTTATAAGAGCGCGTAATAAGCGCCAGCTTGGTAATATTATCGTTCTGTGCCGTACCTGCCGCCCTCAAAAAAGATACATCGCCATCATTGTCCAGGGTAAACTCCGTCAGGAAATCATTCTTTTCCGGCATCAGGATGGCCATTTTCGTTTTGTCCTGTAACTGCATGCTCCTGTCAAAAAATGATACGGTCACAATATGCAAATCGTCATTTTTGGCATTCACTTTCAGGATACCGATACGCTTTTTATCCTCGCTGATGAGTATAGAATAGAGTTTTTTACTGCTGGCATAGCTGATATTCGTAGTATCCAGTTCTATTGGCTTACCTATTGGCTGCCCGTCTGCATTTATCAATGCAGCCATACAGTAAACAATGCTTTTACGCTGATATTGGTAGAAAATGTAAAAGGAATCCTTCATGGCCAGGAAGTCCGTATTGATCACTTTATCCGGCATAAATTCCAGCCTGACCTTTTCGGTCATTTTCATATCATCGTTGTACAGGGATATAAAATGAAAATCGCGGTAGTTCTTATAGATTACATAATGGTCCTTCATTTTGCCAATGATCTCAAAGTTCAGGCTTCTTCCATCGTCTTTATCCGGCTCCGCATACGTCACTTTCTGCGCGTATCCATAGCCTGCAACCATCGTCAAAAAAAACAGAAATAACAGGGAACGCAATTTTTTCATTTGACATCAAATTTGGACTAACAAATGTAAGGTTAAGGGAACTGACACTATGGTAAAATAACGATAAATTAGGGAGACTTATTAAGTGTAGCTTAAATAAATTCAACGTTTTTACTGTTTTTGCGTTAACAATGTTTTTCACTATACATTTGTTCTAATTTTTGAATTTATTTAACCAATCATTTCTGTGTGGGCAAGCAATTAAATAAAGTAACCGCAGCCGGATTAATCGTAGCACTAGGCATTATTTATGGCGACATCGGTACTTCTCCTCTCTATGTGTTAAATGCCATTATCAAAAACCGGGTTATAACAGAAGAACTGATTTTAGGCTCACTCTCCTGCATTATCTGGACCCTGACTTTACAAACCACCGTTAAATACGTGATCCTGACGCTAAAGGCCGATAACAAAGGCGAAGGTGGTATTTTCAGCTTGTATGCCCTGGTAAGGCGGCAGAAAAAATGGTTTGTTGTGCCTGCCATGATCGGTGGCGCGGCTTTACTGGCTGATGGCATGATCACCCCACCTATTACCGTTACATCTGCCATAGAAGGCTTACGGGCCATACCGCACTTTGCGGGCATCGGGCAACATACTATTATATATATTGTACTTGCCATATTTGTGGTATTGTTTTTCCTGCAACAGTTCGGCTCACACGCCATAGGCCGTATGTTCGGCCCTATTATGTTCCTTTGGTTTGCCATGATGGCCATTATTGGCGGCAGCCATTTGAAGGATGACATTTTTATTATAAAAGCACTTAGCCCGCACTACGCCATCGACCTGCTTACGCATTACCCGGAAGGCTTCTGGCTGTTAGGTGCAGTATTTCTTTGTACTACAGGTGCGGAAGCACTTTATTCCGACCTTGGCCACTGCGGCAGGGGTAATATCCGTATCTCCTGGATCTATGTAAAAACCTGCCTGATCATTAGCTATCTCGGACAAGGTGCATGGTTGCTGGCTAACTACAATGGTGTATTGATTGACGATAAAGTAGCAAGCACGATCATTAATCCTTTCTATGCAGTTATGCCGCAATGGTTCCAGATGCCCGGCATCATCATAGCCACAGCAGCAGCCGTTATTGCGAGCCAGGCGTTGATCTCAGGATCATTTACGCTGATCTCGGAAGCGATGCGCCTGAACCTGTGGCCTAAACTGAAAGTGAATTACCCTTCGGAAGAAAAAGGCCAGATCTTTATTCCGGGTATCAATACTATTTTATTTGTGGGCTGCTCCGGCTTTGTACTATACTTCCAGGAGTCAGCTAATATGGAGGCGGCTTACGGCCTGGCGATCACACTATGTATGATCAGTACTTCCATTCTCTTTGCCAACTATCTTGTAAGCCGGCGTGTAAATGCAGCCTGGATATATTTATACCTCGTGGTTTACCTGACTATTGAGGGTTCGTTCTTGTATGCCAACATTGTAGAGAAATTTATGAAGGGTGGCTTTGCGGCGTTGGTTATAGGTGGTGCGCTCTTCCTGGTAATGTATGTATGGTTCCGCAGCCGCAAGATCAAGAACAGGTATGTGGAGTTTGTGCGGTTGGAACACTACCTGCCTATGATCCAGGAGCTGAGTAATGACCGTACCGTACCTAAGCATGCAACACACCTGGTGTATATGACGAGTGCGAATAATCCGAAAGAGATTGAGCATAAGATCATTTACTCTATACTCAACCGTAAACCGAAACGTGCAGACATTTATTGGTTTGTACACGTAGATGTGTTGGACGACCCATATACTTGTGAGTATGTAGTAGATCATATTATTCCGAATGATATTATCCGCATTGAAATACGTGTCGGCTTCCGTGTAGAACAGAAGATCAACCTGATGTTCCGCAAGATTGTAGAAGATCTTGTATCTAATAAGGAGGTGAATATTACCAGCCGTTACGAAAGCCTGGAGCGCAACAATATTGTTGGCGATTTCCAATTTGTAGTAATGGAAAAATTCCTGTCGAGTGATAATGAATTGCCATTTACAGAAAAGGTGATCATGAAATTATACTTCTGGCTGAAGGAGATAAGCTTGTCGGAAGAACGCGGTTTTGGCCTCGACCCAAGTTTTGTAACCGTAGAGAAGTTCCCACTGATCGTTTCTCCGTCCCGTAATTTACCGCTGAAGAGGGTGTTTACAGATTTGGATGATTATTAAACGAATTTGAAAATGGGCGAATTTGAAAATTTGAAAATGAAGCCCGGACATAATTGTTTAATGGTTTTATTGATACATTGTTTTTACTCATTCTAATTAAAAGAGCCTGCTTAATATTAAGCAGGCTCTTTTAATTAGTATATTTTCAAATTTGATTATTTTCAAATTATACCGGCACTACCTGTGCTTTCTTATTTTTCTTGATCTTTTCCGGGATGGCATTTAAGATTGTTTCTTTCAGAATGCTCACCAGCTTACGTTTTACAAAGTCGCGGTGTGTTACAATACTCACTTCACGCACGGGTGCAGGTACTTTGAAATGGCGAAGGTTTTTCAACTGATGGGCTGTCATATCCTGCGTAGCCAGTTCTGGTAAGATGGTAATGCCATCATTCAAGTCTACCATCCTGCGGAGCGTTTCTAAACTACCGGCTTCGTATTCAAAATTGCTGGACTCTTTCCCGGTCTTTCGTAGCTCGCACAGGTTTATGATCTGCGACCGGAAACAATGCCCTTCTTCCAGCAACCACAATTTATTGGGGTCAATGTCTTTTGCCAGTACATAATGCTTTTTATAGGCAGTATTGTTTTTCGAAACATACGCCAGTAGTTCTTCATAAAACAAAATATCTTCTTTTATCCCTTGCTCATTCAGTGGCGTAACCAATATACCGGCATCTATTTTCCCTTCGCGCAAGCGGGTAATGATCATTGCTGTTGTCAGCTCTATGATCACCAGTTTTACATTCGGGTATTTCCTGGTTAAGGCTGGAACAAACAAGGGTAACAGGTATGGCGCGAGTGTGGGTATTACACCTATTTTCAATTCGCCGTTTACGATTCCTTTGCGCGACGCAATCATTTCTGTAAGCGTATCGCGCTCGGCCAGCACACGTCTTGCCTGTTCTATAATTTCGCTACCGGCTTCCGTAGGTAATACGGGCTGTTTGCTACGGTCAAAGATTTTAACACCCAACTCTTCTTCCAGCTTTTGCACTTGCATACTCAGCGTAGGCTGGGTAACAAAGCAGTGTTGTGCTGCCTCTGCAAAATGCCTGTGTGTATCTACCGCTACAATGTATTCTAATTGAGTTAATGTCATCGCCTTGCTATAAAGTGAGCCTATAAGAATAGCAAAACTAATTGATTTAACCGATGTACGATGTAAACAATGGCGGGTTCTTGAACTATTGTTAAATGGCTATATGGTTAAAAAGAAAACAATTTAACCATATAGCCATTTAACAATTAAACATCTTATTTACATCGTACATACCTAATATCCCAGCTCACTCAACCGTACTTCTTCTCCTATCTCCAGCTCATAGCCTACACCTACTTTCAATGCATAGTTTTCTGTATCGTGGCTTACCGGGAAACCGAAGCATACAGGGTAATTATATTCTTTTACTTTATCCCAGATCAGGTCATATACATTTTGACCAAACGGAGTAGTGGTATCTTTCATTTCACTAAAGCCTCCCACAACCAGTCCTGCCAGCCTGGCCAGTTTACCGCTACGCTTTAGTTGCAGCATCATACGATCTACGTTGTAAACGTATTCGCCTACATCTTCCAGGAATAATATTTCTCCGTCTGTGTCTATGTCAGATTCTGTGCCTACCAGGTGTGCGATCAGTGACAGGTTGCCGCCGATCAGGTCTCCTTTTGCTTTTCCCTTCCGGTTTAGTGCATTTGCTTTGCAGGTGTAACTTGTCAGTTCACCTGTTATTGCTTTGCGTAATGATTGTACATATTCATTAGACGCACCGCCATCGTTAAATGCACCCGCCATTGGCGAATGCAGTGAGGCTGTATTGTATTTTGTATATAGGTGAGAAAGCAACACCGTAATATCGCTAAACCCGATAATCCATTTCGGTTTTGCAATGAAGGTAGAAAAATCAATATCATCAATGATCCTGCCTACACCATAGCCGCCGCGCCCGCATAGGATGGCATGCACACTACTATCGTCGATCATTTGTTGCAGATCGTCCAGGCGTTCTGCATCTGTACCGGAAAAATAATGAAACTGGTTACCTACTGTCTTGCCTACTTTCACATTAAAACCCCACTGCTGTAGGGTGTCTACACAAACTTTTACTCTATCCTGTGACATGTATCCTGCCGGACAAACTATACCGATTGTATCACCTGTTTTCAAATATGGCGGCACTGTAATCATCTTCTGTATTTCTTTTATATCTGGCTACAAATGTGAGTTATTTTTCTGAAACAAGTACTTCACGCAAAGGCGCCAAGTATCGCAAAGGACGCAAAGAATGCGCAGAGAGCGCAAAGTTTAACTATGTGCCCTTTTCTTCAATCTATGTGTCTATGTGTTTCCCCTATAATTGCGATAAAGTTGTTGCTACTTCTGTCACTTCTAGTTTATGTCTAATGCCACACTTCAGCGCGTAATTATTTCTTTGATGCCCTACGGGGAAGTCAAAACAAACGGGATACTTGTACTCTTTTACTTTTTCGTTTACGATCGCGTACAAATCCCTGGAGAATGTATCGTCCGGGTTGGTTTCTGGTTTTACACTAAAGCCGCCCACTACCAGTGCGCTTATGTTTTTTAATTTACCAGTACGCTTCAGGCTCCAGAACATGCGATCAATATTATATAACGGTTCGCTTACATCTTCTACAAACAATATTTTTCCCGTTACATCTATATCTGATTTTGTACCTGCAAGGTTTTCCATCGTTCGCAAGTTGCCTCCCACCAATGCGCCCGTGGCTTTGCCCAGCCTGTTGTTCGGGTTAAACACCGCATTGTAACTCATCTTTTCGCCAGACAATACCTGCTGTATAGATTGTATGGTTTTCAGTTGCGTTTCATCAGCCTTGCTCCAATCATCCGGGAAGCTGTTACACATTTTAGAATGTATCGTTGCCACGTTATAATTGTGATTGATATGGCAATGAAATACAGTTATATCGCTAAAACCAATGATCCATTTGGGATGACGGCGCAAGTTGGAAAAATCTATCCCATCTATAATCCGCACTACACCGTAACCACCACGCGCGCATAAGATCGCCTTGATGTTTTTGTTATCCAGCATATATTGAAAATCCGCAAGCCTGTCTGCATCTGTTCCGCCCAGGCTGCCATCGCGCGTACCAATTGTTTTGCCCACTTCTGTTTTGAAACCCCATGTCTCTATTTGTTGTACGGCGGATTGAATGTCTTTTTCCAGGATGTATCCGGCAGGACTGGTAATACCGATGACATCCCCTTTTTTCAAATAAGGTGGAATGATCAAGCCTTTCGATTGTGTTTGTGTTTTTTTCTTTTGTTGTGCATACAAGATCGATGGGGCGGCTGTTGCAGCCGCAAGCGCCATTCCTGCTTGTTGTAAGAAGCTTTTACGGTTCATAGAGGTTGGAGGTTAATTGCTTTATGGTTGTATTGTTGAATTGCTATATATAAGATGCAGATACTTCGCCCAGGTTCGTGTCTTCACGAACCTGCTTATCCCCGCGTGAGGACACGCGCCGGGCGTATAAATCTATTTTGTGCATCATCTGTACTACTGTACTACTACTAGTATCGTCCCTTGCCACGCTCGCTTGTACTGTAGTAATTCTATTGAGCAACATCATCTTTTTTAAGTTCCGGAGGAACTACAGAGTGGTAGAAACAAACGTTATGCGGAACAAAGCTCCGGAGGAGCGACAGAATATATCTGTCGCTCCTCCGGAGCTCATGCGACCAGGGAATATTTAGGGCTACCATTCTGAAGCACCTCCGGTGCTTTTTCTTTGCAAGGTTCATTTTATCATCCTAGTCTCCGACTAGGAAGTATCGACATTTCAACTCCGTCGAACATTGGATCGACAGAGTCGATAACCCCAAACATCCTAGTCTACGACTAGGATGAGTTAGTTATAATTTCTCTGCTAACTTCTCCAGTAATGCTGTGAGTTTTTTGTTTTGCTCAAGAATACTTTCAAACATTTTTTCTTGTGCTTCATTTCCAAAATTGAAAACATGGCTACTTGTGTTTGAAAAATTATTTTGGCTGTTGTGAATGTTTTCTACAATATTAGTCGGCGTTGCGCTTAAAAATTCAGTAGGGCTTACTTCAAAGAATTCCGAAACATTACTTAAGAATTCAAGCGTAATAGCGGTTTCACCCCGCTCATACTTAGTATAGGCAGATTCACTCAACCCCAATTTGCTTGCAATGTCAGTCGCTTTTATTTCACGATGACGACGCAACTTAGCGATGTTGCTACCTACCAGCTTATTATCTAACGTGGAAAACATAGACATATAATTTACGGCGCTAATATAATCTTTTGGTTAATAATGGTCAAAGATGATATGTATATAGGGTGGTCCACTTTTAAAAAGTGGACTACTCTATATACATCGCTGCCCAATAGCATTACTACAGATGAACGGAGCGTCGCAAGTAAAGCTGCATAGTGGTAATGTAGCCGGGGCCATGTAGCAGTGTAGAATCGCCAGATTCCGGTTCGTGAGGACACGAACCGCGGCAATAGTAATGTAGCCGGAATCCGGCGATAAACCTAGCAGGTCTTAAAGACCTGCCAGGTTTCTGTTGCAGATGCCAAAACGAGGCTTATCTGGCTAACCGGTAACCTGGCGGTGGCATTCCGCGCCAGATGTGTTATTTTTGCAGCCCCAATGGGCTGATTGCCCGTAGGAATAGAAAAGGAAATAGAAAATGAGTCAACCAAAGAGATACCTGATTACGGCAGCTTTACCTTATGCCAACGGATTGAAGCACATAGGGCACCTGGCGGGTGCTTACCTGCCTGCGGATATATACGTTCGTTACCTGAAGGCACAAAAACGCGATGTTGTGTTTGTGTGTGGCAGTGATGAGCATGGAACAGCTATTCCTATACAGGCGATGAAGGAGGGCACTACAGCACAGGCTATTATTGATAAATACCACCCGATCATTGAACAGAATTTCAAAGACCTGGGTATCCAGTTTGATATTTACCACCGTACCAGTGCGCCTATTCACCATGAGACGGCACAGGAATTTTTCACCGTGCTGAACAACAATGGTGACCTGGAAACAAAGGATAGTGAGCAATACTATGACGAGGAGGCAAAAACATTCCTTGCAGACCGTTATATCAAGGGCACCTGCCCTAACTGTGGTAATGAAAATGCGTATGGCGATCAGTGCGAAAAATGTGGTACTGCTTTAAGCCCGGACGAACTGATAAACCCGGTGAGCACGCTGAGTGGTAAGCCACCTGTGAAGAAGGCTACGAAACACTGGTACCTGCCACTGAACAGGCATGAAGATTTTCTACGCGAATGGATCATTAAGGAGCATGGCAACGACTGGCGCAGTACGGTAGTAGGCCAGTGTAAAAGCTGGATAGATGGGGGCTTGCAACCACGTGCCGTTACGCGTGATCTTGACTGGGGCATACAAGTACCGTTGCCAGACGCGAAGGGAAAAGTATTGTATGTATGGTTTGATGCACCTATTGGCTATATCAGTGCGACTAAGCAATGGGCAATAGATAATAACAAGGACTGGTCTCCATACTGGAATGATAAGGATACCAAACTGGTTCACTTTATAGGTAAGGACAATATTGTGTTCCACTGCATCATCTTCCCTGTTATGCTGAAACTGCATGGCAATATATTGCCTGCGAATGTTCCGGCAAATGAGTTTATGAACCTGGAAGGTGATAAGATGAGCACGAGCCGTAACTGGAAGCTGGACATGCAGGATTATATTGATGACTTCATCAATAAGGAGAATGGTGGTAGCCAGATGGCGGATGTATTGCGCTATTACCTGACTACGATTGCGCCTGAGACAAAGGATAGCGAGTTTACATGGAAGGGTTTCCAGGATGCGAACAACAGTGAACTGGTAAGCATCTTTGGCAATTTTGTAAACAGGGCGTTTGTGCTGATGCATAAATTGTGCGGTGGCAAGGTACCTACGTATCATGCAGACTTAGCGGATGCAGCGGACAACAAACTGATAGAAGATATAAAGGCAGCTAAGGAAACAATAGAATCTTTGTTGGAGCAATATAAGTTCCGCGATGCTTTGTTTGAAGTAATAGACCTTGCACGTAAGGGCAATAAATACATGCAGGACAAAGCGCCGTGGATCGTTGCGAAACAAACCGGCGAAGATGGTAACACTACAGAGTCCGCACAAAAGCTGATTGACAACTGTCTTCATTTGTGTTTACAGTTAACTGCTAACCTTGCAATCTTTATTCATCCATTCCTTCCGTTTACCGCGAAGAAAATGCTGCACCTGATGAAGGTGGTAGAAAAAATACTGGATTGGGAAAATGCAGGTAGCCTGAAATTACTGAGCGTTGGATATACACTGCGTGCGCCTGAACTGTTGTTCCGCAAAATAGAGGACGACGAGGTGAAAGCACAGGTGGAGAAACTACAAGCAGCGGCTAAAGCAAAAGATGCAGAAAAAGCACAGGCGGAGGCATCGAAACCTGTTGCTGAAAAAGCACCGGCGGAGATAAAGCCAACCATACAGTTTGATGACTTTGCCAAGATAGATTTACGTGTGGGTAAGATCGTATCTGCTGAAAAGGTAGAGAAGGCTGATAAGCTGCTGAAACTACAGGTAGACCTGGGCTTTGAAACACGTACTATTGTTTCCGGTATAGCTATGCACTTTAAGCCTGAGGAGATCGTAGGCAAGCAGGTAACTGTGGTTACCAATCTTGCGCCACGCAAGATGCGTGGCATTGAGAGCAATGGCATGATACTGATGGCGGAAGATGCAAGCGGTAAACTGCACTTTGTAAACCCGGATAACGAGGTGAATGCAGGTGCAGGAGTGAGCTAGGTATGTGAGACGTGAATCGGCAATCGTGAATGGTGAAAATTGTCAGCAGTAAAATAAATAGAACTCCGGGGCATAATGCTTCGGAGTTTTTTATTGCCACTAAGGCTTTTTAATTGCTCAATCCTGACAGGTCTTAAAGACCTGTCAGGATTAGAAGCTTAGTGGTGCACTACATGAATTATCTCTCATTTACCTCAGAAACGCCAAAACAAGCCACTAATATGTAAATTGAGCTGACAATACTATACCTGCTTTACGGGTTAAATTTGCAGATAGATCTTTGCCGGGCAAAGACTTCCTTTAAAGTAGCGTGTATGAGAGTCGGTTTGTTTGTTCCATGTTATGTAGATCAGTTTTATCCCCAGGTGGCTATTGCCACGTTGCAGTTGCTGGAGAAGCTCGGTTGCGAGGTCGTATTTCCTACCCGGCAAACCTGCTGTGGGCAACCAATGGCAAACTCAGGTTATGAGCATTTAACGGGTGATTGCAATGAATTGTTTGTAGACAACTTTAAGGAGTTTGATTATATCGTTTGCCCTTCGGGCAGTTGTACGTTACATATAAAAGACCACTTGCATGCGCAAGACGAGGGCGGTGCGCAACACATTCGCAAACGGATCTACGAGTTAACTGAATTTATTACGGATGTTCTGAAACAGCCTATCAAAGCAACATTCCCACATCGTGTAGGTATGCACCAGAGCTGTCATGGACAACGCGGCTTGCACATTTCTCAAATGAGCGAGCTGGTAGCCGCTCCGTTCTCTAAACCTGAATCGTTATTGCAACAGGTATCTGGTTTGGAATTGGTAACGCTTGACAGGAAGGATGAATGCTGTGGCTTTGGAGGCACGTTCTGTGTGTTTGAAGAAGCGGTAAGTGTAAAGATGGGTAAGGACCGTGTATCGGATCATGTAAAGCATGGTGTGGAATATATAACTGGTGCAGATATGAGCTGCCTCATGCACCTGGAAGGTATTTTAAAAAGACAAAACAGCCCGGTAAGGGTGAAACATATTGCAGAGATATTAAATGCAGAATAAAAAAGTTTCAGGGGTTTGCAAGTTTCAATGCTCCAGTTTGACGCTTGTAAATTTTCTACACTTGAAATAATAAAAGCAAATAAACTCAAGGGGTTTTAAGATTTCTATGAAACTTGTAAACCTATGAAACATTGAAACCAATAACAATCATGCACAGCGATAAAACTCATTCGGAATTAGCAGAAAAGTTCAACATAGATGAGCCTCGTGTAAACTGGCATGATGAAACGCTATGGTGGATACGCCAAAAGCGGGATAAGGCTGTATGGCAATTGCCTGAATGGGAATCGCTGCGGGAAGCTGCATCTCAGATCAAACACAATGTACTTGCTCATCTTTCTGAATACCTGGAAGCGTTTGAACGCAATGCGATAGCTAATGGCATAACAGTGCATTGGGCTGCGGATGCGAAGGAACACAATGAAATTGTGTATAGCCTATTGCAAAAACATGGCATTACGCAAATGGTGAAGAGTAAGTCTATGCTTACAGAAGAATGTCACTTGAATGATTACCTGGCAGAGCATGGTGTAGAGGTAATAGATACTGACCTGGGCGAGCGTATTGTACAACTGGCAAAGGAACCACCAAGCCACATTGTATTGCCTTGCATTCACTGGAAGAAGGAAGAGATAGGCGAATTGTTCCATAAATATCTTGGTACACCGGAGGGGAATGCAGATCCGCAATTCTTAACGCATGCAGCACGCCTGCACTTACGTGAAAAATTCCTGACGCGCAAGCTGGCCTTAACAGGCGTAAACTTTGCGATTGCAGAAACAGGCGAATTTGTTGTATGCACAAACGAGGGGAATGCAGATATGGGCGCACATCTGGCAGATGTGCATATTGCGAGCATGGGTATAGAAAAACTGATTCCTAAAAGAGAACACTTAGGTATATTCCTTCGATTGCTTACGCGCAGTGCAACAGGGCAACCAATTACTACTTATTCCAGCCATTTCAAACAACCACGTAAAGGGCAGGAGATGCACATAGTACTGGTGGATAATGGTCGTAGCGTACAACTTGGGCGTGAGGCGTTTCGCAACTCGCTGAAGTGTATCCGCTGTGGCGCTTGTATGAATACTTGCCCTGTGTATAGGAGAAGTGGCGGGCATAGTTATCATACGGCTGTTGCCGGCCCTATCGGTTCTATACTGGCGCCTAACCTGGATATGAAGCAATATGCAGACTTGCCGTTTGCCTCTACGCTATGCGGCTCGTGCAGCAATGTATGCCCGGTAAAAATTGATATACATGACCAGTTATACAAGTGGCGGCAGGTACTGGTGCAGGACGGCTATACGCCTAAAGCGAAAACACTTGCCATGAAGGCTATGGCAACAACGTTGTCTAAACCTGGCATGTACAAAAGCGCAGGCAAGGTAGGCCGCTGGATGATCCGTAAAGTACCGGGATTAGTAAACAACAAACTAAACCCGTGGTATAAACAACGTGAAATGCCTGAAGCCCCGAAACAATCATTTAGAGAGTGGTATGCCCAAAACAAAAAGAAATGAGTGCAAGAGAAAGAATATTAGCTGCTGTAAAAAATAGTCAACCAGAGCATACACCGTTACCGGATATTGCTTTTTTAAAGGAACCTGTACTTGCATCTAAAGAACAGTTTGCAACTATAGTACAGGCAATAGGCGCTACCATCTTTTTTGTAAAAGATATAACTGAAGTAAAAGAAATATTGCAGGAGAAATTTCAGCAATTACCACGCAAGATCACTTCTATAGCTGCATTAGCAGGGATTGCGGATGTGAACTGGATTGCTGCCGATCCACACTCGTTGGAAAACGTTGACCTTGCTATATTGGACGCACGCCTGGGTGTGTGTGAGAATGGAGCTGTGTGGTTAACAGAAAACGAGATGGTGCAGCGGGTAACACCTTTCATTGCAGATAGCCTGGCTATTGTATTAACTGCTGACAAACTGGTTGCTACCATGCATGCTGCATACGAGGTAATAGGTGATTCGCAATATGGGTTTGCAAGTTTTATTGCAGGGCCGTCTAAGACTGCAGATATAGAGCAATCGCTTGTTTTGGGCGCTCATGGTCCGCGTAATATGTTTATTTTCTTAATACATTGATTTTCATTTAACTATTTATATCTTTAAAGTATAGGAATATCCGTATCGCTATTGAGGCACTATTTGGATGGCAGATAGTTATTGAATGCCCTTGCTGCGCCACATACCCACACTTTGTTTGTTAATAGCTTTCACTGACGTTCTATGTAACTGCGAGACGCTGTCTATCGTTGCAGGCTTCGTTATTTGTGTACTTTAAAAAGGGTAAATATGTTTAAAGCCTGGCTTGCCCCTTTATTTGCAATTGTTATTTTCAGTGCGTTGCTTTTTCTACCTGTAACCCCTTATCGCTGGCTATTATGGCTTGCGGGCGTCTTGTCTATTATTGCCGTTGGTCTTATTATATGGCGTTGTGTTCTTAATAAGCAATTGAAATCTGCCGGAAGTATTGGTCTTGAAAAAAAAGAACTACTTGATATAAAGCGAAAGATTTATTTACTGGACAAAAGCATTCTTATTTTGGAATGGAGCATTTTTATTTTGCTGGTTACTTTACGCTTTTTGAACGGGCAATTGCTTACGCATTTAACGCTGAAATGAGGTTCGTGAATCGTGGCCTTTGCGCACTCTGCGCTACCTCTGTGCCCTCTGCGATACAATAACGCAAAGTGCGCAAAGGAAACGCAGAGATCACAGAGAGATGGTTAAGGACTCAATAGCTTTTCTTCACTCACAACTGACCACTCACTACTCACTTTAATAGTTCCAGCTTACTTTACCTTCTGTTTCCCATTTCCAGTTATCTGTTTTAAACGGAGATGCAGGCAAATTTGCTTTGTTATACAAATTAGGTTGCGGGAAATTTTTCCAGGCGAAGCGAACTGCAACTGGTTTGACAACTGCATCGCTCCAAACAACAATTGTATTACCTTCTATTTTCGCTGAGGCTGGCACAAATTTTTCATCACTACCGGCAATGGTAAATTCTTTCAGCACTTCTCCTTTTGCATACATTCCTACCGCATGTGTAAAGCTGATGCGGATTTTGTTACCTTCTGTTTTAGCGGACTGATACAAAGGGCCGCTATATTCAGTGGTTTTCTTTCCATACATATCATGCAATGGCCAAAGAGACAATCGCTCTCCTACTAATTGTTTGTTGCGTGGATGAATGTTAAGTGAGTCTCCGTTGTCTGTTGTAACGACCATACCTGTATGTGGCATTTTTTCATAGGTCAGCAATTGCGCTTCCCTTATTTCCGGGTGTTGCGCATATTGCGGTGATATTTGTACGAAATAAAAGGGTAGTTCTTTGTTGTTAAACTCCTTCCGCCATGAATTGATCATTGCGGGAAATAGTGTTTGATACTGATAGGCCCTGTCACTGTTGCTCTCACCCTGATACCAGATAACACCTGAGAAAGTAAAATTGGTTATCGGGGCAATCATGGCATTGTATAGCTTGTATGGCGACTTAGGATTGTTAGCAGCAAAAGGCTCTTTAGGCGCTGCTTTTTTAGTTTTGGAAGTATCTGCTTTCCATGCGTCTACCTGTTTTTTATATTGCTCCAGTTGCGCCGGATACTGAGCTAATTGCTCGTTGTATTTTTCTAAAATAACTTTCAACGCAGGATCATTTTCCAACACTTCTTTTTTTGTCCAGGATTCGGCAGGTGTGCCACCCCAGTTGGAGCTTACCAAGCCCACCGGATAACCTGTTTCTTTATAAATACTTCTTGCAAAGTAATAGGCTACTGCTGCAAAGGGGGCTGCTGTAGCAGGATCGCACTCCTGCCAGTTGCCTGTTACATCTTTACAAACGGTATCGGAAACAACGGGCTTTACAGTAAAGAGGCGAATGTTTTTATAATTGGCTTCGCTTACTTCTTTTTCATAATTGAATACGCCATTTTGCCAACCTGTCTTTTGCTTGGCCAAGGGAAACTGCATGTTTGATTGTCCCGAACAAAGCCATACTTCTCCCAGTAATACATTGTCAAGAGAAATGGTATTTTTCCCGTTAAAGGTTAGTGTGTATGGGCCACCTGCTTTAGTTGTTGTAAGATTTACTTTCCAGTTACCGTTTTTATCTGTTACAGTCTTCGTTGTCTTATTGTCCCAGCTTCCTGTTACTGTTACCGTTTCGCCAGGTGTGGCCCAGCCCCACAGTGTGATCGCTTTATTTTGCTGCAACACCATGTTGTTATTGATGATGGCTGGCAACGTGATATTGGCGAATGATATTTTTACCAATGCGACTAAAAGAAAAGACAACAATATTTTATTACGCATACAACAAGCTGTTTTAGTCTCAAAAGGTTCCAAAGTTTAAACCGTTTCATCTGAAACAATGAAACCCTGAAATTATTGAAACGCTATTAAGATCTTTTAAAAATACGCTTGTTCTTTTTTCAAAAAGAAAGATGGATTTACATTTTCCTGTTGAATATATTCCCGATTATTATTTAAAATCTGTAAAGTATATAGGGTATGTAATGTATCATTGTTGTCCGGGTAAGTTTGGTGGATCTTCAATTGCAAGCGCTTATTTGTCTACCGACGGTGTTATTTTTTGTTTTGATACAAAAAGTAACCAAAAAGATCAAGGCTCCAGAAAAGCAGGCTAAAAATTGTCCTGCCCGCCGAAATCCATTGAACTCGCCGCTTACAGCATGAGTGAGTTAGTTACGCCTGGCTCAAACAGCAATGGATTTTTCTGGCGCTCATGACAATTTTCTTAACGCAGCTTTTCTGAGGCCACACGTTTCCCGGAAAGAACGTTACTAAATCCTGACAGGTCTTGAAGACCTGTCAGGATTAGCTGGGTAACGATTATTCCTTCCTATATAAACCATATATACATTACATACTTTATACACTTCCCCCAAAACAAAAACGCCGGGACTAACCCGGCGCTTTGCTTTTTGTTCTGTTTTCTCATGTGTAAGTTGAAGGTTTCCATGTGCAAGGAAAAGCGATCAACTTAGTTTCTTACGGGCTTACCTGTTTTGAGTACGCCTTGTATTCTTTCTAATGTTTTACGTTCGCCGCAAAGACTCAGGAAGGCTTCGCGTTCGAGGTCTAACAAATATTGTTCACTAACTAAAGATTGCTCACTCAGATCACCACCACACATTACATAAGCGAGTTTACGTGCTACCAGTGCGTCGTGGTCCGTTGCATAGTTCGCGCGCCACATGCCATTGATACCCGCGTACAATGCGCCCAATGCGGAACGGCCCAGCACTTTTACATCTTTGCGTTGCACAGGTGTTATATAGCCCTGCTCGTGCATTTCCAGGATAGCTGCTTTTGCCTCTGCTATTCTTCTTCCCTGGTTCATCACTACTACGTCATGGCCTTTACGAAGGATGCCGAGATCATATGCTTCTAATCCGGAGGTAGCTACTTTAGCAGTTGCAATTGTCAGGAAGCGGTTTTTTAGCGTGATTGTTTCCGGCTCGTCTTCGTGCATTTCATCTCCCGCACGTAATACAAACTCTTTTGTACCACCACCACCAGGAATGAGGCCAACGCCTAACTCTACGAGGCCAATGTATGTTTCTGCAGCCGCAAATACTTTATCTGCATGCAGGTTCATTTCGCAGCCGCCACCCAGTGTCAGGCCATGCGGTGCTACAACTACAGGAACGGATGAGTACCGTGTACGCATCATGGTATTCTGGAACATACGGATCGCCATATCCAGCTCATCGTATTCCTGCTCTATGGCAAACATGAAGATCATGCCTACGTTGGCGCCTGCACTAAAGTTTGCGCCGTCGTTTGCTATAACAAGGCCTTTGAATTTTTCTTCCGCAATGCCAATACTTTTATTTACAGCTTCCAGCACTTCACTGCCAATGCTGTTCATTTTAGTATTCCATTTCAGACCCACTACATCATCACCAATGTCGTATAACGCTGCATTGCTGTTTTTCCAAACGATCTTGTCTTTGTAGTTATCGAGAATGATGAAGGATTCACCACCCGGAATAAGTTTGTATGTTTTAGTGGCAACGTCGTAAGAATAACGTTTGCCATTTTCTACTTTGAAGAAGGATTTGTTACCGGCAGCAATCATCTCATCTACCCACGGTGCAACTTTATAACCAGCCGCTTTCATGGCTTCTGTGGTCTTTGCTACGCCTAGTACATCCCAGCTTTCGAATGCGCCTATCTCCCATCCAAAACCAGCTTGCATTGCATCGTCTACGCGATATAGCTCGTCGCTTATTTCAGGGATACGGAAAGAGATGTAGGAGAATAATGCGTAATGAAAATGACGGAAGAACTCACCAGCTTTGTCAGTGCCTGCAACCAATGCTTTCAATCTCGTTTTAAGATCTTCTATTGGTTTGGCTGTTTCTACTGTGGCAAACTTTGGTTTCTTGCGTGCTTCATACTCAAGTGTATCGAGATTGAGCACTAATATTTCTTTATCGCCGCCAGCGCCTTTTGTTTTCTTGAAGAAGCCTTGTCCTGTTTTATCACCAAGCCATTTGTTCTCTACCATTTTTTCCAGCCATGCCGGTATGGCGAAGATGTCTTTGGCTTCATCGTCAGGGCAATTTTGCGCAACGCCTTTGGCTACGTTTACTAATGTATCTATGCCTACTACGTCTGCTGTTCTGAATGTAGCAGATTTAGGGCGACCAATAACCGGGCCTGTCAACGCGTCTACTTCGTCTATAGTAAGCCCCAGCTTTTGCATGCTGTTGAAGATGCTCATGATGCCAAATACGCCAATACGGTTTGCAATAAATGCAGGTGTGTCTTTTGCTAACACCGTGGTTTTACCTAAATAGAGGTCACCATAGTGCATGAGGAAATCGACTACCGCCGGATCAGTATTTTTTGTTGGTATAATTTCTAATAAGCGTAAATACCTTGGAGGATTGAAGAAGTGTGTGCCACAGAAGTTCTTTTTAAAATCTTCGCTTCTGCCTTCACTCAACATATTGATGGGAATACCGGAGGTATTGGATGTAATGAGTGTGCCTGGTTTGCGGAACTGTTCTACTTTTTCGTAAACGGATTTTTTGATGTCTAATCTTTCTACCACCACTTCTATTACCCAGTCACATGAAGCAATATCTTTCATGTTGTCATCAAAGTTGCCGGTAGTGATGCGCTTCAACACATCTTTTGTATAAACGGGAGAGGGATTGCTTTTGATAGCAGCCTGCAACGCATCGTTTACTATTTTATTTCGCTCTGCGGGCTTTGCATCAGCAGGCAGGTCTTTTGGTACAATGTCTAATAACAATACTTGTAATCCTACGCCTGCAAAATGACAGGCAATACGTGAACCCATTACGCCACTTCCCAGCACTGCAACTTTCTTGATGACTCTTTTCATATTGCAACATGTTTCTTCATTGTTACTGCTGTGCAGTAATAATGCTTCGTGAATAAATTTATTTCCGGTTCAAAAAATCTTCAGCAAATCATTGAGCGTTAAAGATAAAAAATAGTTAGCTATGCAACTAGTTTGAACCAAATTAATCAAAAACTTAACAAAAAGAAGAACTTTAAGTTTGATTAAAATTAAGATACGGATTAAAATAATTTGATATTTGAAATTTAAGATTTGAGATTAGCCACAAAGACATAAAGGCACAAAGAAACACCAAGACATACTTGTCGACTTGGTGTTTCTTATTGTCTTGGAGCCTTGGTGGCTATTTTTACATTATTAATCTTTGACTATTGCTATAGCTGTCCAGTCATGGTCGCCTAAGCCTTCGCTGATGCCACGTTCCAGTTTATTCTTTAGCAGTTTGGCAAAATCCATATTGATACCGGCTGCGTTGGCTTGCTGGTTGATGAGGTTTACATCTTTCAAGCCGAGTTTCAACGTAAAGCCTGCTGGTAAATACGCTTCTTTCAATAAGGTATTACCGTAGTTTACATACACGGGAGAGGTAAACGAAGTTTGCGTCAGCATTTGCAACCATTTCTCTGCATCAATGCCGCTTTGTTTAGCCAGTTTCACTCCTTCAGCCATTGTCTCTATGGCAGATATGATAGCGAAGTTGCTACACAGCTTGGCTACATTAGCTGCAGATGGCGTATCACCAAATTCCCACACGCCTGCTGCGCCTGCATCACTCATTAGTTGCTTTACTTTTTGAATGGCAGCATTATCACCTGAAACAAGAAAGTTCATCTTGCGTGCCTGCGCCGCTTCGGGCCTTCCCATTACAGGACTGGCGATGTACGTATTGTTATGCGCCGCATGTAATGCATGTAAGCGTGTAGCTGTTTCTGGCAATATAGTACTCATAGAGATGTGTACACCACCTTCTTTCAAATTAGCAGCAAGGCCATCTGCACCTTCTGCAATCGCATTGAGCGCAGCGTCGTCTGCTACAATGCTGAATACCACATCGCACGCTGTAGCCAGTTCCTTTACAGACACACAAACTGTGGCTCCCTTTTCGATTAGTGGTTGCGCTTTTGACGCGGTTCTGTTATATACCAATAGCGCATGTCCTTTCTCCAGTAAATTGGCAGCGAGTGGCGTACCTAAATTTCCTAGCCCAATAAATCCTACCGTCATAACTATTCTGTTTTAATGTTTGTATAAAGTTAGTGCATCGGGATATTGACCTGTGTTAAAAAAGAAAGCCCCGCAATAGCGGGGCTTTTGATTGTTGGTGTTTCAAGGGGTACAGCAAAACATGAGAAAAACACACTATGTACTACGTATTAAGTAAGGTTAAGGGATGTCGTATTTATATACAGTTGTTTTGTCTGATGATGAAAAACTCACAGCGAGATAAGGGATGCCCTGCGGTGAAATTTTCAGATCAAATTCGTTTGGCTTTGTATCGCCGAATTTTACTGCAGGATACCAGTTGTTGGTATTGGTGTTGAAGACCTTTACGAACAAAGCCGAACCATCCGAATAGGCGAAGAATAACCTGCCGTTTGGATGCACTGCTATTACGCAGTTGTCTTTTTCGCTACCAACAATGGTTGGTGTACCTATCTCTGCCCACACGCCATTTTTATATTGCATTACGTGGTTTACTCTTCCGCTGGAAGGCGCTTCCTGGTATAGCATATACGCAGTTTCATCCAGCGCCACGGCAGGAGAAACCCCCATGAATGCAACCTGCCCATTGGCACTGAATGAAGATGCGCCGACATATTTCCATACGTTACCATCACGAACAAGTAAAGAAGGTTTGTTACCGCCTGTAGACCTGTCCATGATGCCCATGTAAACTTTGCCGCTAGCTGATATTAATGTTGTAAAGAAAACCGCAGTAGGTGTTGACAATGGCGCAGGCACCCACGCTGTTCCGTTGAAGTACATCGCATACGCGCCACGTGCTACGCCCGCTACACTCCCCGCTTTATCTGAAAGCGAAACATAAGGTGTATTGTTGCCGTCTATAGCAAATGCTGAATAATCCGGTTTAGCAATGGTAAAGCCTGGTGTACCAACATTGCTCCAGGCACCGTTTGTATATTTTTTCACCGTAACCTTTTGGGCATTTGCATAATCTACAAAGGATACATAAGGTGTACCGGCATTATCACTTGCAATAAAGACATCACTCGCCTGCCCTTCCGTAAAACCTTTTTTATCACCGAGGTATGACCATGAGTTGCCGTTATATGCCATGGCTACTGCGCGCCTGTCTGCCGTTGCAATAGTGCCACCGTCTTCGTCATTACCTGTGCGGTAGAAGGCAAGATATGGCAGGTCTGTTACCGGGTTAATGGCAAGCCTTAAATTATTTGCACGTGGTTTAGTGATATTATCACTCATCAGCGTCCAGACAGGTTCTGTCTGGAAACCTACTGTTACAATGAATTTGTCTATTGCGCCTGTTGCAGCATCCGGCACTTCGAATGTAACAGGTTGTGTGTAATCCTGTTTATCTTTTCCGCTTTGCTGCACCGTTCCTTTTACTTTTGTCTGCGCACCATCAGACAGCTCAAAGCGTGCAATGAGTTTACTAAGATCCGTTCCCACAGGCACATTCACGGCAATGTTCAGACCGTTGATAATTCCCTGATAATCGCCTTTGAACAGCACATTTTTGTTGTCGTCTGTATAGAAACCGAATTTTCTTATTCCTGCATTACGGATTACGTTTACTATATAAGATCGTACGGCTTTATCTTCTGATTTTACGGAATATTCTACGGGAGCAGTAAAGTCCACTGCGCTAATGCCACTCTCCTGCACTTTACCATTTGCTTTTACAATGGTGCGTGCATTTTCGAGTTGAAAAACAGGTATAAGGTTTTTGACATCTGCCGCGTTGGACATGTGCACGGTTATATCATTGCCTTTAATCTCGCAGGCTACGTCTGTTAGTAAGCCTTTGTTTAGTGCTGCAGGAAATACAAATGACTTTATATCCCTGTCGTACACTACATCTTGTTTTTTCTTACATGCAGCAAGCATTGCTATTGCAGCAAGGCATGTACATATTTTGATGAATGTTGTTTGTTTCATACGGGATTAGTTTTGGGATTTATTTTTCTCGGGCATCAACACAGCTTTTACTGTTGACGCTTCTATTAAATATTTTTTTGCAAAGGCTGCGATCATTTCAGCCGTTACTGCATTTACTTGTTTCTCATAATCTGTAATGTACTGGAAGCCGCTGAGGCCATAGTAAAAATGATTGCGTAATGCAGCGCTCCAATAAGCATTCTTTTTATACAGCTTATTGTTTTCGTCTATTAATTGTGTGCGGATACGTACTAGCTCATCTTTGAAATAAGCCGGATCTTCCGCTATTCTTTTTACTTCTTCTTTTGCCTGTGCTACCAGGAAGTCTGTCACCTCCGGTGTGCAGGTGAATGAAATGCGCGAGCGGATGAGCTGCGATGGTTTGCTGGTAGAGGAAATGGAAACACTTACGCCATATACACCTGAGTTTTTCTCCCGCAGGTTCATTCGCAATTTCACTTTCAGTACTTCTTCCAGCATCTGTTGTTGCAGTATTACAGGATAGCTATACTGAATAGCCCTGCTTTGGTAGAAGAGGTTAACGGTGCTTTTTGGCGCTTCGCCTGCATAGACAGTAATGCTATCATTTTTCAGTTGATCTTCTGGCCCGGTATATTTATACGTGTTGTTAAATGATTCTGCAGGAAGGCCTCCTATGTATGTAGAGACCAGGTTGCGAATGCTATCCGGCTTGCAACTGCATAAAATTACAAATGCGAAATTGTCTGCAGATTTAAAACGTTCATTAAACGCAGGCAGTATCAGTTCCGGTCTTAACTCTTTTTCTATACGGTCAGGAGAAGACACGCCAATCATATAATTGTCTTCGTTGATCAGTTTATTGATGAGCTGGTTGTAATTATATGTCGGGGAATTTTGCGCAGTAGCTGCTGATTCCAACGCTTGCTTTTTTACCTGGTTGAAAACGGTTGTATCGAAGCGGGGTTGCGTCCATTTCAGGTACATGAGCTCAAACATAGTTTGTATGTCTTTCAACTGCGCGTTGGCTACAACGCCTTCCCTGCTGTTTGCCAAAGCAAAAATTGCTGTGGCTGAATTTCCGGTAAGGTAATCGCTCAGTTCCCTGCGGGAATATGGGCCCGCACCGCTGGCGCTGATGATTGTTTTCGCAAACAAGGCAGAAAGATATAAAGTGGAATCCAGCGCATATATGCCCCCTTGTCTGAAACCAGACAACTGGATGTTATCCTTCACATCTTCTGTTTGTTTGAGGTACACAGTGGTCCCGTTAGATAACTGCCACTTGTACACACCTATGGAATCTATTGCTACTTCACGGATAATTTTGCCGGCTACAGGTTGTTGGTCCAATAAGCGTTTAGGTTTAATTCTAACATCACTCCAGGGAAGTACGTTAGTGTTGGTTGCGGCCCCAATTAACTGTTGCAGTTTCTCCTTCGAAGGCAGTGAGGCACTTTCTTTTGCAGGAGCAGTTAAGAGTACAACTGTATTGCCGGCAGTATGCATTGACTGTGCATAAGCACATAGGGTAACTGAATCTATAGCGGGTAACACCTGCCGGATCAAAGCAAACTTGTCTGCTTTTGTAATGAGTGTATTACCGTTGTAAAACATATTCGTCAATTCGTTTGCGATAGCGTCAGATGTTGTTTTGTCCGCGGCATCTACTATACGCTTATATGCTTCTATATATTCCTGTTTTAGCCTGTCTATTTCCGGAGTGGTAAACCCGTATCGGAAGATGCGTTCGCGCTCAGCTAAAAAGGATTTGATGCCATCGTCTACCTGGTTACGATAGACCGTTACAGATGAGGAGACCATTGCATTTTTCAATGTCAGGTCACCTGCGGACATACCCGCATCGCGGAAATTACTTTTCAACTGGCTGATCCTTGCAAACCTTTCTTTACAAAGACTGTTAAAGAAAGCACGTTGCATGTTTTCTTTAAACGCTTCCACCGTATTGATGTCTTTGAATGCTGTCCTTTTCTGTAAAAAAGTAAGGTCTATAGCGGTTGCCTCTTTATCGGTTACAATACTGAACAGGGAATCTTTATGCGCAGGTAGTGTATAATAAATGCGTTCTGCTTTGCTTTTGTTCTTTAATGCAGCAAAATGGCTACGAATGTATTTTTCCACTATTGCAGCATCTACATCGGTGACTATTACTATACCCATCAGCTCAGGCCTGTACCATTTTTCGTAGAAATCTTTGATGCGCTTTGCGGGCGTATGTTGTATGATCTCAGTTTTGCCAATGGGCATGCGTTCTGCGTACCGTGATCCGTTAAATAATAGTGGCATGTATTGGTCACGCATGCGCGATGCTGCACCTTGCTTGCTGCGCCATTCTTCTATTATTACGCCGCGCTCTTTTTCTACTTCTGTGCTGTCAAATGTTACACTTGATGCAAATGAGCTCATGATGCCTATAGCAGTATCGAGGTTTTTAGGATCGCGAATGTCGATGCTTATTTTATAGACGGTCTCGTCAAAGCTGGTATGGGCGTTGAGGTCAGCGCCAAACTTTACACCTTTGGATTCGAGAAACTCTATTACTTCATTTTTTTTATATTCTTTGGTTCCGTTAAATGCCATGTGTTCCACAAAGTGCGCAAGACCGCGTTGGTCTTCTTCTTCCTGTAATGATCCGGCCCTTACGAGCAACCGCAGTACGGCCTGTTTTTCCGGATTAGCATTTTTGTATATGTAATACGTAAATCCATTAGGTAATTTTCCTGTAGTCAATTTTGCATCCGCTTTTAGTGATTGTGCTGATGCTATGCCTGCTAACAGGTGTAATGCAAAAAGAATTATTATATGCTGATAAACCTTCATTTCTATCTTTTTATTATAACTAACTGACTTTGTTTTTTATCCGGCCCTGGTAACCCTATCGTATAGTTTTTAGTGTTGCTAAGTATCTTAATAATAATGCTATTATTTTTTGACGGATCAACAGGATTTTCTTTCCATACTATGCGTACCGGGCGTTGGAAAATACCATTCGGGAAGTTCAATGTTTTGGTTGTGTTGATTAACTCAAAATCTTTCCCGGCTTGCAAACCATTGCCAATGATTGCGTCATAGGTAACGTCTATGGGCTCAAACTGTAGTTTGGCACTCAGGTATATGTTATAGTCTACAGTGTCTTTTCTATTGTACTGTACATATACGGTGTCTTTATTATCTACATTGATCGAAAAAAATGGATTGTCGTAAGGAGGAAACTCATCTTTGGAACAAGAGGAGAACGCTATTACTGACGCTATAATAAGTAAGGTTGCTATCGTTATACTTTTCATGCTTCTCGGTTAATTGATTTCAGGATTAGGTTGCATTGCCCTGTTGGCATCCAGCTCTTTTCCGGGTATTGGTAACACGTAGCGAGCGTTGGGATAGTTCACTGTACATTTTGTAGCTATACAGTCCGCGCCGCGGGTGATGCTTTCTTTTCTTCTGCCAAGATCGTATAAGCGAAATCCTTCAAAACATAATTCACGCCTTCTTTCATCCGCAATGATCTTATATAGCTCTGCCGGAGTTGAATAGGTGATATTGACTGTTGTTGTAAGATGCGCACGTTGGGATATTTTTTTTATGTCATCTGCTGCAGCAGTATATTGGCCTTTTTGCCAAAGAGCTTCCGCGCGAATGAGGTATAATTCTGAAAGACGGATGACTTTAGGATCGGCAATCCAGTCCAGGGCACCGGCGGAGTTCCTGGTACTATCTTTCCCGTATTTAAGTGTGCTTTTGGTAGCCGTCATGGTATTCGTCTTCCGCACATCGTTTGTATCGAAACTATTGAACAGTGCATCTGCCGCCCGTGCCTGTGTATTTGCATAATACGTTGCAATCGTACTTGTCAATGAGGACTATTGAACTTTTCTACAGAAAAGTTTAAATATCATTTCACTTTGCACAGAGTCTTTCAGGAACATTGTTGCATAGTCATTGCCGGATACGAGGGAGAAGCCTCCTTGTTGAATGACTTTGTTTGCATAATCCAGTGCGTTATCCCATTCTCCCATACATAAATAAACACGGGAAAGCAATGCCATACCGGCCTGAGAGGTAGCAGCAAATCTATTTTGAAACGGGTGCTGGTTAAGGAGGTCAACACCGGCTTTCAAATCTGCAATAATCTGTGCGTACGTTTCTTTCATTGTTTTACGCGCTATCAGCTCTTTGGGTGATGGCGTTTTTAATAATACGGGCACACCTAAATGTGACGCGTCCGCGGTGAACTTGTATTGCTGTGCATATACTTTGCTGAGATCGAAGTGGCACAATGCACGTAGTATTAATGCCTGCCCCATAATGGAGTCTAATTCGCCTTTGCTTTTGGGGTACTTGTCTTTTAAATCAGGAACTGCATTAATGATGTTATTAATGTTGTTGGTCGCTTCCAGTATATTTAGCCAGATGTGTCCTACTGCAGAGGTTTCGCCATCTCTTGTGGATTGAAAGTTGTATTCATCAAACATTGTCAGTTGCTGCCCTGATCCGCCTGTAGAGGATTGGAGCACCACTACGTCATCACTTGCTACATCCCCATAAAGCGTAAACTCTCTTGCATAATAATAGGCTACCCTGTTGTAAGCGCCGTTTAATGCAACCCTTGCGCCCTGTACGTCCTGGAATAATCCATCCCTGCCTATCTGGCCTATCGGCTGCTTGTCAAGGAAGCTTTTAGAACATGACATTGCTGTTGCCAATAATATCAATGCTATGCTGTATTTATATACTGTTTTCATTTCTTTCTGCTTAAACGATTTAAAATCCTGCAACAATACCCAGTGAGATCACACACTGAACAGGGAATGGTGAGAATGAATTTTTATAGGTGTTCCTGTCACTGCTTCCGCCATAAGGTGTCCACATGCCCACATTATCAGCTTGTGCGTATGCACTCAAACTTCTCATCCACAAATGTTTTATTACATCGGGATGAAAATTATAGTTAAGTGCAATGTTCTGTAACCGCAAGCTTGTTTTATGGTGCAGGAAGCGGGTTGAGTTCATAAAGGATTTTGTGCTCTTAGACTGCAGTTTAGGCACAGTAGTAAGGTCGCCTTCTTCAACCCATCTGTTCAGGAGATTTCTCGACTGGTTGTTATTCAATATTTCATATCCATCTGTCTCCGCATTTCTGCGCAAGCTGCTAAATGCATATCCACCTATGGTATAGTTCAGCAGTACGGAAAGAGAAAATCCTTTGTAAGAAAAAGTATTATTAATACCGCCATATACATCTGGCGTAGAGGAACCTACGGCTACGCGGTTCAGCGGATCATACAGCTTTGTTATGTTTCCTCTTGCATCGTACCACAGTGGGCCACCATCTCTCGGATCTACACCAGCCCAGCGTATGAGGTAGAATGCATTCATATCTGTTCCAACCTGCCGTATGTTATCTCCATACACTTTGCTGTTTTCATTGTTCAATGCCAAAATGCGGTTACGATTATGTGTAAGGTTGAGGTCTGTTACCCATTCAAATCCCTTATATCTCACGTTAACTGTAGACAGGGTAATCTCTATCCCTTTATTTTCTACTGAACCTACATTCTGGTTTATTCTTGTCTGGCCTGTAGTACGGCTTACGTCCACAAGATCAATCAGGTTGATAGTGCGTTTACGATAAAGCTCTATATCCAGGTTGATGCGGTTGAAAAAACTCAACGATGCACCTACGTTTAGTTGTTTACTGGTTTCCCAGCTATAACCCGGATTCTCTCCCCTTGTCATAACTGCTCCGGGGGCGTTATTGTAGGAGTAGGTATTATCAAAACTGTATGTGCCTTTTGCATCATAGATACCTATGCGAGAGTTACCGTTGGTACCATAACTGATTTTTAACTTTGCTAGATCGATCCACCTAATATGCCAGAAACGTTCGTTGCTGATATTCCATGAACCACCGATGGAAGCAAAATTTGCCCAGCGCACATCTGCACCAAAACTGGAGTTGCCATCCCTGCGATAATTCGTAATGATGGAATATTTGTTATCCCATGAGTAGGATACCCTGGACAACAATGACAGTGCGGCCTCTTCTTCCGCGCTGCTACTTCCTAATCTTGTACTGGCATAGCTGACTTCACGAATATTATCATTTGCAAAACCATAACCTTCTGCTGTAATAGAAGAACGTTTTGCATTAGATGCTTCTGTTGCTACCAGCGCATCAAATCTTCCTTTGCCAATCCTTGTTGTATAGTTAATCCTGTTTGTACTGATCCATTTCAGATAGTTGGTCTGCGAGCGCGTTGCATCGCCTCCGGAGCTACTGCCAGTCCAGTTATACATAGATTCGTATTCATCTTCTTTCACATTCAGGTAATCGATACCATTTGTGGAAGTGAACTCAAGGCCTTTTAGCAATTTGATGGTTACAGTGATGTTGCCATTAAGCGCCATTGTGTTTTGGTTATCATCGTTCTGGCTGGCTGCTGCAAATGAGTTAAAGAATTTTTGATTCATTGCAGAATCAAACATAGTGAATGACCCGTCAGGATTGTACGGTGATGTTGTAGGCCGGTTTACAAAATAGTCTGTTCCGGGAGAGAATATTTTATTTTTATTATAAGAACCTCCTACGCGAAATGCAACATTCATCCATCTCGCCACTTTCTGATCCAGGTTCACGCGCATAGATAGTCTCTGCGTGTTGTTAGCGATCATGGTGCTTTTTTCATTGTAGTAGGAAGTGGATATATAATAGCGGGTATTTTCATTTCCACCGGAAAAAGAAAGGTCTTGCATGTTGGTCAATCCATTTCTAAAAAAAACATCATACCAATCTGTATTGTAGATGTCTTTCGCCGGAATATAGTTTGGTGGAGTTTGCCCTGAATTTTTGTATGTTTCATTCAGCAGCATTCTATATTCATCACCGTTCAGCACCTGGAATTTGGTATTGGTAATAATGTTTATACCAGTTCTTGCACTATAAGTGGTCCTGTTAGCGCCCACCGCGCCTTTTTTTGTTGTTACCAGTATTACACCATTAGATCCATTAGCACCATATATAGATGTAGCTGTAGCATCTTTTAAAACAGTAATAGACCTAATGTCATTCGGGTTGATATAAGATAGCGGGCTCACACTCGTGTTTATACCGGGAATAAGATTCGTGCTGCCACCTGTATATAAAGGCACTCCATCTATGATCCATAAAGGTTCACCTGATGCGTTGAAAGAGCCATCACCTCTTATACGGGTCTGGTAACGCGGGCGGGCGCTTGTCTGGTTATCGCTTTGTACGTCCCATCTCAACCCTGGCACTAATCCATCCAGCATATGATCTATTCTATCTACAGGTTTCCTTTCCAGTTTTTCGCTGGAGATCTGGTATGCGCTACCTACCTGGTTTTCTTTTTTCTCTGTAGAGCCATAACCAGTGATGATCACATTGTCTAACATGCGGGAGTCATCATTCAGTTTTACAATAGATGCTTGTGCTATCGTTAACCGCAGCGGTTCTTTACCTATATAATTAAATTCAAGGATGTCGCTTTCTTTGTTTACTGTGATCAGGTATTTGCCTGACGCATCTGTAAGCACACTGTTATGTGTGCCTGCTACATTTACAGCTACGCCTTCCAACGGCATATCGTCTTTACTATTAAACACGCTGCCTGCTACAGTTTTCTTTTCTGTAGATACCTGCGGTTTCTTTTCATTCCTGGTTAAGACAACGCGTTTGCCACTAATGACATACAGGATGTCCAATTCTTTCGATAGATAACTTAAAGCCTGCTCAAGAGAAAGCGTTTTTTTGAAGGGAACCATCTTATTCAGCGGTAGCACGTCTGCGCTGTACGCAAACTTTACATCATATTGCTTTTCAAGAATGGTTAAAAACTCACTAAGCTTTACTGTTTCTTTAGGAACATATCTCACTGGCTGTTCCTGCGCCATTACATTTACTGTAGCACATAGTGCCAGTAAGAACAGGGTACTGATTAAAAAATATTTCATGTTAGTTCTGGGTGTTAAAAGCTAAAACGTATGCGACAACTAATACAATTGATAAATATTTCCTTTCTGCTGGTATTTTATATTTAGTGTGAAACAAATTGTGTTTAATACATTCTGCAAAGACTCATTCTCAAAAGAACCTGTAAAGCTTTTAGATAGCAATGCAGCATTCTTAACGGCAATAGTCACATGGTAATAATTCTGTAATGCAGGAATGATAGATTGCAACGGCTGATTTTCGAAAACCAGTTTTCCTGTCCAGTACAGTTGCTGGTTTGCTATGACTGCCCTGGTGGTTAACTGTGGCGTGTTATAAGCATAGACGAGGCTGTTGCCTGCACGCACAAGTGTTGAGTTTACTGTTGTGTTAGCAGGCTGATAGTTTACAATACCAGTCACTACAGACAAGCGCTCTTCAGGATTCTCTTCGTAGGCTGACAGATCAAAACTGGTACCGACTACTGTAGTAACCGCGTGCGCTGTATGGATCTCAAAAGGCAACTGCTGATTTTTTGTTACATCGTAAAAGGCTTGCCCTTCCTGTAGCACAGAACGGTTCTTTTTCCCAAAGCCCTTGTTTATTTTGATCTGGCTGCGCACATTTAATTGCACATGAGAGCTATCGGGTAAGGTTATTTGTTGAGGTGCATCAGTAGTTGTATATACAAGGTATTCATCACGGTTGCCTTCTATCCACCTGAAAATAAAAAAGAGGAAAGAGGCTGCAACGGCAGCAGCAGCGGCCCAACGCAGCGCAATGAGTGCGCCGTTTTTCTTTGTTTTGGCTGCTTCATGTTGCCGGATTCGCTCCGCCAGTTCGGGCCAGGTTTGTTCGGCAGAGACTTCTTTTATCCATGCAGGAACGGCCATTTTATAAGAACGAACAAACGTTAGGAATAGCTGATTATTCTCCTTTGAGGCTGATGTCCAATCTTTTAGCTGCTGTACAGTCCGCTCATCGGCAGTGCCGTTGAGGTATTGTTCCAGCCATATCTCCCATTCCTGTTGCGCCTGCATGTAGTTAGTTTACCCCATGACGTAAAAAAAGGCTTTGCGGAGTAAAGCAGCATAAAAAAAATTTACACTTAACTTTATGCTCCGATAATGAAGCGCGTACCGGACAACTTACCCTGGAGCAATGTCAGCACCTTTGAAGTTTTCTATAAACTACACTTTGAGAAAATGGTGGTCTTGTGCTCAAAACTCGTGGACGACAGGGATACCTGTTGCCAGGTGGTGCAGGATGCTTTTTTCAAACTTTGGGAAAAGCGTTTTACGTTGGATCATGTAGACAACCCGGCGGCTTATTTATACCAGACGGTTCGATACACGGCATTGGATTATGGCAGGAAAAGAAAGAAAGAGGAGGAAGTATTGGAAGCATACGCAAAGTATCAGTCACCGGAAACGGATAATAATGCGGAAGAATTAATCGCACAAATAAAGAAAGCTGCTTTACAATTACCTGGAAAATGTAAGGCTATTTTCGAAATGAGTTTCTTCGAAGGTTTCTCCAATGAGGAGATCAGCGCTTATCTGAATATTTCACCACTTACTGTAAAAAAACAAAAGAGCATCGCTTTGCAAAAGATACGGGAACTTGTACCTGTAGCTGTATCTGCTGTAATGCTTGAGCTTTTGCGCTAACCGTGTTTTATTTTTCAATGGTTTTGCAGCAACCATAATTTTCACATTCGACATGTCGCTGCTACATGTTAATTTCACTTATTAATAACCTTTCATAGTTTATGAAGATCTTACTACGATATTTGAAGCCGTATAAATGGCTGGTGATGTTGGCGCTGCTGATGGCAGCTATTAACCAGGTTTTTTCCATGCTGGACCCATACATTTTTGGGAAGATGTTTGATCAACTGATCACCCACCCGCATGAAACAGGCTACTTTGACAAGAAAAAGAATTTTATTCCAACCGGGGTACGTACGCAATCACAATTTATCTGGAGTGTTTTGACTGCGCTGGGCTTATTGATTGGCGTTGCTATGGTATCGCGGATTGCAAAGGCTTTCCAGGATTATTTTACGAATGTAGTTGTACAAAAATTTGGCGCTAAAATTTTCACGGATGGCTTGAAGCATTCCATGAAATTGCCTTTCTCTGATTTCGAAGATCAACGAAGTGGTGAAACGCTCTCTACTTTATCGAAGGTGAGAACAGATACAGAGCGATTTGTTCTGCCATTTGTAAATGTGATCTTTACGGTGCTTGTTGCGGTTATTTTCATTACTGTCTATTCCTTTAGCCTTCATTGGTCTATTATGCCGATCTATGTATCAGGTATGATCTTATTGGGTCTTTTACTAAGTGTATTGAGTAAGCGTATTAAACTTATTCAAAAAACGATTGTAAAAGAAACGAATGCGCTTGCAGGAAGTACAACAGAGTCATTACGCAATATAGAACTGGTAAAAAGCCTGGGATTAAGCGAGCAGGAGATAAAACGGCTAAATAATAATACGTACAAGATCCTGAACCTGGAGCTGAAGAAGGTAAAAAGTATTCGTGCATTAAGTTTTATACAAGGCACTTTTGTAAACTTCCTCCGCCAGGTGATCATGTTCACTTTATTATGGTTGGTATTCCGGGGTAAATTAACGCCGGGTGAAGTGATGTCGCTTACATTCTACTCGTTCTTTATATTCGGCCCACTACAGGAGATCGGTAGCATCATTTTAGCATACCGTGAAGCGGAAGCGTCATTGAACAATTTTCACAACCTGATGCAGAGGCAGGTGGAGCCTTCCCCGGCACAGCCTACACATATTGGCAACATCAGTGAATTGACTTTTGACAATGTAGCTTTCAAGCATCAAACGGCTCAGTATAAAGCAATTGACAACATTAGTTTCGATGTACGTAAAGGTGAAACAATCGCATTTGTTGGCCCGTCTGGTGCAGGTAAGAGCACACTGGTAAAATTGCTGGTAGGACTGTACCGGACTGAAGAGGGTCGTGTGTTGTATAACGGCGTTGATAGCGAACAAATTTATTTTGATGAGCTGCGTATGCAAATAGGATTTGTAACGCAGGATACACAATTGTTTGCCGGTACTATTAAAGAGAACCTCCTGTTTGTAAAACCGGAAGCAACAGATGAAGACTTGCAGGATGCTTTGATAAAAGCGAGCTGTCAAAATCTGCTGTCGAGGGCGGAGAAGGGAATAGATACAATGATCGGTGAAGGTGGCCTGAAGTTAAGCGGCGGCGAAAAGCAGCGATTGAGCATAGCAAGAAGTTTGTTGCGTAAACCTCGCCTATTAATTTTTGACGAAGCGACTTCTGCACTGGATTCTATTACAGAAGAAGAGATTACTTCCACTATTAAAAATATTTCTGCTGAGCGTGAACAAATAACGGTGATGATTGCACACAGGCTGAGTACGATTATGCACGCAGACCGTATTTATGTACTGGAACGTGGCCGGGTTGTAGAAACAGGATCACACGCTGCACTGCTGGAAGAAAAAGGCCTTTATTATGCAATGTGGCGCCAGCAAATAGGTGAAAGAAAGTACGCGGCAGTGGCGAAGGAGCAAATGAACTAAAACAGATTTGAGATTTGAAATTTAAGATTTGAGATTGAGCATCATCGATCATTTCAAATCTCAAATCAATGACAAGATATTGCTGCGCCTGTATTTACCAAATATGGACTTATATAGGGTATGTTTAAATTCATACCGCGCAGAATTAATAACACCGCTACAAGCAATGCGAAGTAGGGTGTTATTTTTTTTATGGTATTTCTTGCGGAGATATTGATCACTACACTGAAGAAGGATAATGCGAGCATGGCTGGCCATGTGCCTAATCCAAAGAAGACCATGAACAAAGCGCCGTTCTGTACACTTCCTGCCGCAAGTGACCCGGTTATAGCAAGGTAGACCATGCCGCATGGCAGAAACCCGTTTGCAATGCCAACAAGGTAGGCGGCATACAATTGTTTTTTGCCTAAAAACTTACCCATCGTTACCTGCACTTTCAGGTAGGCTTTGTCCATTGCTTTTATATGCAGCAAGCGTTTGCCAATAATTGACTGTAATACAACCAGGAGAATTACAATACCCATTATAATGGAAAATACTTGCTGGAAGCCTCCTAAGAAGATCTGTCTCCCAGCAAAACCGAACACTACTCCGAGCGCAGCATAGCTTGTTATGCGTCCAAGATTATACAAAAACACAAAACCTATCCGCCTGCCTGAAGAAAGGAAACGTACGGGCAATGCGAATGCAATAGGGCCGCACATACCTACACAATGCAGACTGCTTACAAGCCCTAGTATCAATGCTGGTAGGAGTAATTGCCAATACATTAGTTAATCACTATATCTTTCTCTGTGTAATAGGACTCTTTACTGTCTTTCCAGTCAAGCTTTACCTGGTAGATACCTTTTGTCAATCTTTTTTTATCAATTACCTGTACGCCATTATCAGCAGGAGTCAGCGCTATTTTTTTATCTTTTGCGGCATCTGTCTTGCAATAAAACCATGCTTCACCTTGCACTTTTACACCTTGCTGTTCTTTCGGCATAGTAATGATAACAGATTCTGCATTTTGTGTAATGCTTGCATCACTAAGTTTATTCGCGTTATTCATGCTTTCAATCCTGTCCTGGTAATTAAGTTCATCTTTGTAATACTCTGTACTTACCAGGTCAAATTTCGTTTTAGTGGATTTGTACACCAGCGTGCATATTAGCGCGGCAAACAAACAAAATACAATGGTTATTCCTTTTCCCCAATTCATATAATACAATTTAAATGAGTTAATCTTATTCCTGTTTAGGTGCAAGGAAGATCGTTTTAGCTTCGGCGATCAACCTGTTTCCTTCATACAAGTTTAACATGATAGGTGTTTTCGTTTTTTGAATTGCTTTCCTGGGTATTATTACGAAGAACACGCCATTTCCCTGCCCCTCTTTCGCCACTTCTACATGTGCGCCACCAATCACTTCTACTGCACCATCCTGCGATGCCAGTTTTACGGTTAGTGGTATTTTGTTGAGTGTTTTATTTACTACGCGTAAGTTGTACAGGTTGGATATACTATCTCCGCGCTCCTGGAACAACTGGCCTGATGCACGGGTTACAATTGCAGTAACATCTTTTCTTGTAACTAATATAATGCTCAACAGTACCAACACAAGGGCACATAACCCAGTGTACAGCTTCATCCTTACAGTATAATGCAGTTTTTCCCCTTTGGCAATAGAATTTTCAGATGCATACCTGACGAGGCCTCTTGGCTTGCCTATTTTATCCATTACACTATCGCAGGCATCTATACAAGCTGTACAGCCCACACATTCCATCTGTACACCGTTACGAATGTCTATACCTGTCGGGCAAACTCTTACACATTGGAAACAATCGATACAGTCGCCAAGTGGATTTTCTGCTGTGCTTTTTTTGATATTACCCCTTGGTTCACCACGTTTATAATCGTACGCAACTACCATGGAGTTTTTATCCAACAGTACGCCTTGTAGTCTGCCATAAGGACAAACGACTGTACACGCCTGCTCTCTGAAGAATGCATATACTGCATAGAACACGCCACTAAATGCCAGCAGTGAGGTAAACCCTACAACATGCTCGCTTATGGGCTCCGTTATGATCTTCCACAATTCTTTTATACTAATAATGTAGGCAAGAAAAAAATTAGCAATAATAAATGCCAGCAGGAAGAAGAGAATATGCTTCAATGCTACTTTCCTTATTTTGCTACTTGTCCACGGTGCCTTTTTTAGTGCTTTTTGTTCGTTCGCACTTCCAAGAACCAGGTATTCTACTTTACGGAACATCATTTCCATAAAATTTGTCTGCGGGCATGCCCATCCGCAAAACAAGCGCCCGAATGATGCTGTAAAGAGAATGATAAAGAAAATAAAGGCGATCATGGCGAGGCCAAAAATGAAAAAGTCCTGGGGCCAGAAGACTTTCCCGAAGATGATGAACTTTGTTTCGGGAATATTAAACATGAGAAATGGCCTTCCGTTTACATAAATAAACGGAAGACCAAAGAATATCAAAAAATAAAGGATACTTAAATAAGTACGTATTCTGTAAAATTTTCCTTTCGGCTGTTGTGCGTATATCCAGTTGCGTTTGCCACTTTCATCTACAGTCGCTATCCTGTCTCTAAAGCTCTCTTTAACGGCGTCTCTATTATCTGGATTATTGCTCATTTCTTTTATTACTTTTTATCTGGTGCAGTAGTGCCTTCGGGTGCAGCCTTAGTACTGTCAGTAGTTGTAGCTGCTCCAGCCCCTGCATCAGCATCTTTATACAATTCACCTTGTGGCTCTTTTGCTCCCGGCGGGTTCGTGCCATGTAACGATTTTACGTAGCTGGCTAACTGCGCTATTTGTTTGGGAGAAAAATTATCTTTCCAGCTTTGCATCCCTTTGTCTGGCACACCATACTTAATGGTCTTAAATACATCTTTTATACTCCCGCCATGCAACCAGTAATCATCTGTAAGATTAGGACCTACCATGCCTCCCCCATCAGCTTTGTGACATACGGCACAGGTTGTTGTAAAAACTTTCTTGCCTGCTTCCAGGTCGTCTGTATCCGTCATTTGCTTTACGGAGTTTTCATCTATATTATTTGCAGCTTTTGCCAGGTATGCTTCTTTCTGTTTCTCAGCCTCTTCCATTGCCATTTTAAATTCTTCCTGGCTTGAGGGTGCACTATGGGCAACTTCATATCGCCATAAGTACACCACAGCAAAAATGATACATACGTAGAAGCCATATAACCACCATGGAGGAAGTTTGTTATCCAGCTCTCTAATGCCGTCGTAGTCATGATCAAGCAACAAATCTTTTTCTTCTTTTTCAGATTTAAAGTTGTTCAGCTTAATCCATATTTTTTTCCATGCAGAATCTTTCTTCACGCTAGTCGTTTCTTCAGCAGTGGCAACAACAGGATTTTTCTCAATACGCAACAACACTTTGAGGTTGTACAGCAACGCAAGAATGATGATGATCTCAAGGCCTATTACAGATATAAGCATGTAGAAAGAGCCAGCAGACAATCCGCCAAATGTTGCTGCCACACTTGTTGCAGCAGTAGCAGTCTCCTCTGCAAATAATGATGAGCTTAATAAGCAGAGCAAGAAAACTGAAACAACCTTCGCTATGTTTGCCGCTTCTTTTTTTGATTCTTTATACTTTTTTAAATAGATGCCTGCGGCATTCATTACCACGTTTGCCAGTATGCCTATAGCTAGTGCCAACCCAGCTATTACACAAACCAGTGTAATAGCCAGTGCATTGTTTAACTCACTTGGTTTAGGAGGCCCATCAGCAAAAGCACCGCTAGCTATGCAAATACCTGCTACCAGCATTCCTGCTCTGAGTAATTTTTTATGTTTATTTTGGTTCATCGTCAGTCGCTTTTTTATTAAAGTATCCACAGGTTAATTATCTAAAGGAATACGGTTGATTTCTTCGATCATTTTTTTATCGGCCTTCACTGCCCAGAACAGCACTATGAGAAAGATGATAAAAAAGATCATGAAGGAGCTAAGTCCGTATATGCTTACGCCGGTAATTTTTTCGAGATAATTAATGAATTTCATATCTGATTTTTTCAGCGATTATTTATTACTTACTTCTACTATTGGTGCTTCTTTCTTTGGTTCAGCCTTTATGTCTTTACCTATACGTTGCAGGTAGGCGATCAGCGCTATGATCTCTTTCTGCTCCAGGTTTTTCAGATCTATGCCATCTTCAGTTGATGACAACTGCTTAACCTGTGTATCTTGTTTTAATCCGTCAGCTATTGACTTTGCCTGTGCTTTCAGATCACTATTTGCCAGTTGGTCATATCCTTTTTCATACGGCACGCCGAGTGTTTGCATAGCGCGAATCTTAGCCGGCGTTATAGCTGTATCTATATTGTCTCTAAACAACCATGTGTACTGCGGCATGATTGATTTGTCTGATGTTCTGCGCGGGTCCCACATGTGCATGAAGTGCCAGCTATCCGGGTTTTTCCCTCCTTCTCTCGCCAGGTCTGGCCCCGTTCTTTTACTACCCCATTGGAACGGATGATCATATACGAACTCTCCTGCTTTGCTGTATTCACCATATCGTGCTACTTCATCGCGGAATGGCCTTACCATTTGTGAGTGGCAGGTATAACACCCTTCACGCACATAAATATCTCTACCTTGTAGCTCAAGTGGTGTGTATGGTTTTACGGAGGAAATGGTTGGAATATTTGACTTCACCAAGAATGTTGGCACCATTTCGAGTATGCCTCCTATAGCCACAGCTATAAGACTAAAAATGAGCATCTGTACCGGCTTTCTTTCTATCCACCTGTGCCAGTGTTCTTTACCATGTGTTTCAACAACTTTGGAAAGTGGTGCTGCTTCTGCTTCTTCGTTGGCTACCAGTTTACCAGATTTAACTGTTTTTACAATGTTGTACACCATCACGAATACGCCTACCAGGTAGAGGAGACCACCAAGGCTTCTAGCTACATACATTGGTATAATGCTGGTAACAGTTTCTATGAAAGAGAATTTCAATCCCCCTTCTTCGTTGAATGCTTTCCACATAGTGCTTTGCTCAAAGCCCGCCCAATACAAAGGAATTGCATACACGACTATACCGATTGTACCGATCCAGAAATGCGTATTTGCGAGTTTCTTAGAATACAATTGTGTTTTGAAGATCTTTGGTATAAGCCAATACAATACGCTGAATGTAAGGAACCCATTCCAGCCTAATGCACCAATATGTACGTGCGCAATAGTCCAGTCGGTAAAGTGTGAGATCGCGTTTACGCTTTTTAAACTTAACAACGGCCCTTCGAATGTTGCCATACCATAGCACGTTACAGCAACAACCATAAATTTCAGAACCGGGTCTTCCCTTACTTTGTCCCATGCGCCGCGTAACGTAAACAAACCGTTGAGCATGCCGCCCCAACTAGGTGCAATAAGCATTACACTGAACACAACCCCCAAACTTTGCGCCCAATCCGGCAATGCTGTGTACAACAGGTGGTGCGGCCCTGCCCAGATATAAATAAAAATCAATGCCCAAAAATGTATGATGGATAAGCGATAGCTGTAAATAGGTCTGTTGGCCGCCTTTGGCAGGAAGTAATACATGAGGCCGAGGTACGGAGTTGTAAGGAAGAATGCAACGGCATTATGTCCGTACCACCATTGTACTAAGGCATCTTGCACACCTGCATACCAGCTATAGCTTTTCATAAAGCTAAATGGTAGCTCAATAGAATTTACAATATGCAGCATGGCAACAGTGATCCATGTGGCTATGTAAAACCAGATGGCTACATACAGGTGACGTTCGCGTCTTTTGAGAATGGTGCCAAACATGTTTATACCAAACACTACCCAAATGAGTGTGATGGCAATGTCAATAGGCCATTCCAGTTCTGCATATTCTTTACCTGTTGTATAGCCGGCTAGTAAAGTAATGGCTGCGGCTACTATAATAAGCTGCCAGCCCCAGAAATGTATTTTACTTAGCATATCGCTATACATCCTGGCTTTGCACAAGCGTTGTAAAGAGTAATAAACGCCCATGAAAATACCATTTCCGACAAAGGCAAAAATGACAGCGTTTGTGTGAACGGGCCTTACGCGACCAAAGGTTGTGACAGGCATATTAAAGTTTGCTCCGGGTAGGTATATCTGTATTGCCGCCAGCAAACCGGCAAGCATACCAACCACTCCCCACAAAATAGTAGCGTAGGCAAACATTTTTACAATCTTGTTGTCGTAGTAAAATTTCTCTACCTGCATTTGTTTAATTCTATTTAAGTGATTCTGTGTGCTAGAAAAAGGGTTAACCTTCAGCGTCGTCTTTGCTTTTCTTATCATCCAGCAGCATTCTCATAGGTGGACTGATATCATCATCATACTGTCCGCTTTTTACATTCCATATAAAGGCGAACAGGAATAATGCAGCTACACTTATGCTTGCGATGAGTAAAAGGATAATGACACTCATTTCTGAAAATGTTAATGCGAAATTAAATTAGCTCTATGGGCACGACTATGATATTACTCACTTGAAAAGGTGATTTTTGTCATGCCGGGCAGTAGCCGGAGTAAGGGGAAGTACAAGAAAAACGAAACGAATGTGCGGGAAGGGGATACAAATACACTCGCTTACGGTAAATCAAGGTTATATACGCGTATGAATATGGAATTGTTTGCATGGTTTTTAATAAACTGCCGGATGTATCTCTAAAAGAGATGCATCCGGCAGTTTATTAGTTAGCGCCAGAATTTCGAAATACTTTTTTTGCCAACAGGTTACTCAGGCCAAAAGTTATAAGAAGGATGCTAATACTACTGGAGGGCATTAATATTGCAGCAATCATTGGGGACAAGCGCCCGGTAACCGCAAAGTAAATACCAGCAATATTATATAAGATAGAGATAATAAAGGCTATCATAATAATCACACCATTCGCTTTACAAAAAGCAATAAAACGGGGTAAATTATTCAATTCTTTTGCTTCTAAGATGGCATCACTGGCAGGTGTAAAATTGTTGCTATCCTCTGTTACAGAGATGCCTGCATCTGCCTGCTTTAGCGCGCCAGCATCGTTCAGACCATCACCTATCATCATTACTTTATGCCCCTCCGCCTGTTTCTTTTTAATAAACGCTAGTTTATCCTCCGGTTTCTGGTTAAAGTATGTGTCCGCATTTTCTCCTAACAATAACTTCAGGTATCTTTTTTCGCTTTCGTTGTCTCCGCTAAGAATGGCTATCGGGTATCTCTTTTGCAGCCGTTGAATAAGGGAAGCGACATTTTCCCTATAATGATTTTTGAAACTGAATTTTCCGAGTAATGAGCCTTCTATCGCAACATATACGCCAGAATCAAAATCTTTTTCTGTACTTCCGGTCACATATTCCCTTGAACCCAATGTTACAAGATCTCCTTGTATAATACCTTCTATTCCTTTTCCCGCTACTTCAGTAAACGCGACGACCTCTCCGGTATTTCTTCGCGGATATAATGCAGCTATAGACTTACTCATCGGGTGTACTGACTGAGAAGCTAGTAATGCTATTTTTTGTTTTATCTCTTCTGTTAATGGTCTTCCATCATATTGTATATCAAAGAAAGAACCGGTGGTTAATGTTCCCGTTTTATCAAAAACAACCAAGTCTACATTTGCTATATCTTCTATCGTCTGTGCGTTGCGCAAGTACAATTTCCTGTTAGAAAGAATGCGTAGGATATTGCCATTTGTAAACGTGTTGCATAGTAATAACGCGCACGGGCATGCCACTATCAATACGGCCGTAAAAGCATTCCACATCACAGACTTATCCCGGAAAAACCAGTATAATGCACCAGAGAATGCTATCGTTAGAACAATGACGGTAAAATATTTGCTTAAGAAATGAACAAAGGATTTGGTTTCGTCATTTTTCTTTTGCTTAAGCTCATCCCTATTCCACAATCTTGTCAAGTAACTTTGCGACACTTCTTTTACTACCAGTATTTCTATGTTACCGCTCAGTTGTTTTCCACCAGCATAAACAATCTCTCCCATTTCTTTTTCTACCGGCATGCTTTCGCCTGTCACAAAGCTATAGTCGATCAACGCTTTGCCACGGGTAAGAATACCATCTGCCGGAATCAGCTCCTGGCTATGAATAAGTAATGTATCATTAAGCTTTATGTCTGGTAGTGCAATGGCTTGTTCTTTATTATCTTTTATTAAGGTAACTGCTACAGGAAAATAGGCCGTATAATCTCTCTCAAAATTCAAATGGTCATATGTTCTGTTTTGTAATACCCTCCCAACCAACATAAAGAATACAATGCCGCTCATAGAATCAAAATAGCCACCACCAGTTTGGGTAAGTACTTCATATATGCTTCGGCAAAAAGTAACTATAATAGCTAATACAATGGGCGCATCTATATTTAAAAATCCATGTTTCAAACTCTTCCATGCGCTCTGATAAAATTCTGTCGCACTGTAAAAAAATACGGGCAGACTTAGGATTACATTTATCCATCTGAATACATGTAAAAGCCCTTGCTCTTTAGCATCTACACCCAGGTATTCCGGAAAACTAAGGAGCATAATGTTAGCAAAACAGAAACCAGCTACGCCAAGTTTATATAGTTTATCTCTATTGGCTTTAGGCTTGGAGGCTGTTATATTTTGAAGACTGATGTATGGTTCATACCCAACAGCAGTTAATAATTCAGCTACTTTCTTAAGGGATACTTTTCCATGCAGGAAAATCACTTCCACTTCTTTCCGCGCAAAGTTTACCGTAGAGGAAATGACATTATTATTCAGTTTATGTAAATTTTCCAGTAGCCACAAACAGCTACTGCAATGTATCTGAGGTAAATAAAAGGTAACATGCGTTCTTTCCTCATCTTTGAAAGAAATGAGCTTTTGCGCGATGGAAATATCGTCCAAAAATGAAAACTTGTTTTCCCTGACTGCCTGTCGTTGATTAATACCTGGCGCCTGGTTTATTTCATAATATTCACACAGATTACTTTCTGCAAGTATGCCATATACCATTTTGCAGCCTGCGCAACAAAATGTTTTATCATACGCATGAATTATTTCGCTAGTGCAGTCTTCGCCACAGTGATAACATTTTGTTTCAGTTTGTGTTCCTACCTGTTCCATACGCGCTCAATTTGCCTGCTTGTCATTTATTTGAATTTTGGAAACAACTGGTATTGCTCCGTATGTATCCATTGAAGTACTGTTTGCTCAAGATTAAATAACTCCCCTACACAAATCTTCAGTTGGTTTGTCCATGCTGGTTGATTCGTATAATTATTAAATAATGCCCTGATCTTCTGAAGCAACATGGTAATAATATCCTGCTTTATCCTTATGGTATCTGCGGCTTTTATTTCAATACAATTCTGAGCCGGAAATGTTTTTGCCTGCTGACGGATAAATGGGAATACAATCCCTGATTCTTTAAGTAAAAGAGAGTTCAATTCCGCGCAGAGTTTGTCTGTAAGCAGGTGAAAAAGTTCAGCAGTAGAAAAAGGAAGATCCTGGATGTGAGGGTTAGCCTCCAGGAATACCTGTACATTGCAGCAATACTGCTTTATCCTGTTATGATATTCATTTTCAATGAAATCACACAACTCTATTGTTGAAAGCGTTTGTAGATCAGAATTATGCAGCCCCTGTTGCAACATATATCCCCATTTTTAAGTTGCAAGGTAATCTGCATGTCAAAGACTGCGCATGAGTTTTCTCAACAGGGAATATGACTTTTATCAGTATTTAGTCTTGCAGGTTAGCAGCCCGAAGTAAATCTTTTGCATTGGTAATTTTTATTTTTTTACCATCCAGCTCTAACATACCATCTTTTTTAAACTCAGAAAGTAAGCGGATAATAGACTCGGTAGCAGTACCAACAAGATTCGCTATTTCATCGCGGGACAGGCGTACATTCAGGGTTATACCGTCACCCTCATAGCCATATGTTTCTTTTATAAAAAGTAAAGTTTCAGCCAGGCGTTCGCGCACAGGCTTTTGAGCAAGGTGTGTTATTTTTAATTCGGCCTTATGCAGGTCGTTGCTCAATAATTTCATCATCTCAAAAGAGAGATTGGCATCACTTTTTAAGACTCTGATAAATAATTCTTTAGGGATAAAGCAAACATGAGTATCCTCCAGTGCCACGGCAGATGCTGTATAGCGCTCGCCACTAAGCAATGCTCTATACCCAAGCAAATCGCCATCACGCAGCAAGCGCACAATCTGTTCCTTGCCATCATCTCCGAGATGAGACAATTTTACTTTACCGCTACTGATGCAGTAAACACCAAAAGGAGAAGCACCTTCATTGAAAAGCACCTGTCCTTTTTTGTATTGATTGAGAATTTTGTGATCGTCTATCTCTGTAAGGTATTCAGCACGGGCTTTACAAAGTACTGAAGTGAAGCGTTGTTCACAAGATTGGCATTGCGTCAATTCAAAAACATTCTTCATAGACGGGTCCTTTGCTTTGCGCAAAAATACTTTAATTATCCCGGATAGCCGAAAATAGCCTAAACAAGCATTTATTACACAACTGTGACAGTACTTTTTACTTGCATGATGAAAGTCATAATTGCCGCGCATCAGTCATAATAGTTTTGCTAAAAACTAAGCTATGCAACCTGATAATGCTTTGTTATCCAAGTATAATGTTCCGGTTCCCCGATATACAAGCTACCCCACCGTTCCTTTCTGGAAAGAGGGTATAGATGTTGATACAGTGAAGCAACATTTCATCCAAGCCTTTGAAAAGTACAATTCATCAGATGGTATTAGTATTTATATCCATCTTCCGTTCTGCGAGTCATTGTGTACTTACTGCGGTTGTATGAAGAAAATATCATCTAATCACGATATTGAGCTGCCTTATATACAAGCTGTGATGAAGGAGTGGGATATGTATTTACAGCTAATACCGGAAAAACCTATTATTAAAGAATTGCATTTAGGTGGAGGTACGCCTACCTATTTTAGCCCGGAGCATCTTGCAATGTTATTGGACCATATTATTAATACATCTACAATTCATCACGCTCACTCATTTAGCATTGAAGGGCACCCCAACAATACAACGGAAAAGCATTTGGAAGTATTACATAGCCGCGGTTTTAAAAGGATCAGTTTTGGCGTACAGGACAACGATGCCCATGTACAAGAAGTGATCAACCGCATTCAGCCCTTTGCAAATGTGCAGCATGCAACAGAAGCTGCACGAAAAATAGGGTTTACATCCGTAAACTTCGATCTCATCTATGGTCTTCCCTATCAAACCCAAGAGAGCATTGCAGAGACAGTTGCTAAATGCTTGACGCTTAAACCTGACAGGATTGCTTTTTACAGTTATGCACATGTACCATGGACAAGCAAAAGCCAACGATTGTTCGACGAAACGAATCTTCCTTCAGCAGAGGAAAAATTACAATTATACCAAACGGGTAAGGCCATTTTTCTTTCTAATGGATACCATGATATAGGAATGGACCATTTTTCTCTTCCTACAGATGATCTGTTTATTGCCGCAACAGAAAAAAAATTATTCAGAAGTTTTATGGGATACAGTTCTGAAAGGGCGTCCTTAATGATCGGATTAGGCGTTTCAAGCATTTCGGATGTCAATTCTGCGTTTTATCAGAACGAAAAAAAGCTCTCAGACTACTATGCTTTTATTAATAACGGGCAGTTTTCAATACAAAAGGGATATTTTTTGAGTGAGGAAGACCGAGATTTCAGGAAATATATACTCGATCTGAGCTGTAATGGGCAAACAATATTTGAGAAAAGGAACCTTCCAATATTACGTAAGCATGTATTTCCAGCGTTAGAAGCATTAGCATCAGATAATCTAATCCGCTGGAATGAAGACGGGATAAGCATTACAGCTATCGGAAAGAATTTCATCAGAAATATCTGTAGCGCCTTCGACCTTCACTTATTGCACAATAAAGAAACTTTATCACAAAAACCGGTTTATAGTAAAGCGATATAATACAATGTACAATTTTGTTGTTTTATGAAATCGTACGGTTATTAAAAAGATAGGGTTCTTTCTACCTTAGCATTCAGAAGGGTAGGTTGTCGCATCTATGGATGCTTGATGCGCAACTGGTTTTTCATTTATTTGGATTTAGTCCCGCTTGGTCTCTGGCGGGACTTATTTTTTTACCTATCTCCTGTTTCCTTCTTTTATCCTGATTGCTTTATTGCTTTCTATCACAGGCTCAGAATCGTCACTACTGTATAACACGTTTAGCACCATTCGCACATCATGTACATGATTATTGTTATTATATATACAACAAAAAACCCGTTGCAAAAGCAACGGGCATATAGTGTTTTCCAAGGTTTAGAGATTAGATTATAATGTTTTCACAGGGTTTGTAACTGTTTATAATCTCTTCATAGGTTTATTATTTTTTTCCGCCAAAGTTTTTGGAGATGCCAAGACTAATACCGTGGCCGAAGTTTACTCCAAAAGCTGAGGATGATTTAGCGCCGTCATAATTAGGTTTTACAGAGGCAAAGTTTACATTACCAAAACCAAGGTTAACAGCTAAGCCGTTGTGCACATTGATAGCAATGGTAGGTAAAGTAAACGCTGCGTAAAAGCCATTTCCACCACCTACTTCTGAACCATACAGGTTGTAAGATGTAGCATCACCGATATGTGTGTAACCAACACCTAACTGACCATAGATACCAAAAATAGAAGAGAAATTGTGTGTGTAACGGATAAATGGACCAGCATTAAAGCTAGGAGTAGAATGACTAGCTGCAGCTGCACCCAGTTCAGCACCAATTGTCCAGTTTTCATTGAATTGGTATCCGATTCCTGGTGTAAATTCAAATGTTGAAGTAGATCCATCTACTCCGCCTACTTTAGAGTTACCAAAGCCTACATTACCATACAATAATGTACTTCCTTTCTGTGCGTTAGCACCAAAAGCCAAACCTAACATCATAGCACTTGCTAATAAAATCTTTCTCATACTTGTATTGTTTTTTAAAGATTAATTTCAGATGCAAAGAAAGAATGGCTGGTATGAAAAATATGGCAGTATAGATTCTATAAATGACAGTGTTAAAAGAGCGTAACTCGCATAAAAACAATCAGGTTTATCAAAAAATGGCAAGTTTTGGTCGAGTTGTAAAAATTAATACTCAATAAGAACAATTTACTCTCATCAGTTAGGCAAAATAAAAAGAGGAAACATATAATTATGTTTCCTCTTTAGTAGTAGCCTCGTAGGGAATCGAACCCCAACCTAGAGAACCGGAATCTCTCGTTCTATCCATTAAACTACGAAGCCAGCGGCGCAAAAATAATAGTTTTGGACTTGTCTGCTCAAACTATTTAGCCTGAACGTTCAGTTTTATCTTCACATCATTGGACATTGTCATACTAGACCCGCCTACGCCATAATCTTTTCTATTAAGTGAGAACTCTCCTTCAAACTCATGGTTACCTCCCTGCATTTTAACCGTAAAAGGTATATGTACAGGTTTTGTCACCCCTTTAATAGTCAGATTACCGGCTACCTGGTAGGTCCCATCTGCGTTCTTACTGATAGCAGTACTCACAAAGGTGATCTGGGGATATTTGGCTACGTCAAAAAAGTCTTCTTTTTTAAGGTGGTTATCTCTTCCGTCAATGCCTGTATTAATTGTATTTACATCTACAGATACGTTGAACGAGCTTGCTGCAGGGTTAGCATCATCCCATTTAATGGCCCCTTTCAACCCGGAAATATTACCATTAGAATTTAGTCCAAAGTTCTTTATAGTAAATGAAATACCTTCTTTTGAATCAATTGGGGTTAATTGAAGGGTCGTAAATGCAAAACAAACCGTCACAAGGAGGCTTAATAATAAGAAACGCTTCATTCGAATTTTTTAATGAAGATAGACAGGATCAGCTATCCGTTTTTACGAATGGAGGAAACAAAAAAGACATTTAAGCTATTCTTAGCTTTTCAGAATCAGGCATTTGCCAGGTTTTCACCTTGGGAAAAGCAATGTGAAACCAGGATGTATAATTTTCAGGATGTGTTTGAAGCTGGTTTGCAACCTGATCTAATGAGAAGAACTTGTAATCGGCTACTTCTTCTGGTACAGGAAAAACAGGACCATCATATTCCCCTATGAAGACATGATCCAGCTCATATTCTGTCAATCCGTTGTCAAACCTGGTCTTATAAATGAAGTCGAAAGCTTTAGTTAATGGCGTAGTAAACCCCAATTCTTCTTTTAAACGGCGCTGCGCCGCCATACAATTTTCTTCCTCCGGACGGGGATGGCTGCAACATGCATTTGTCCATAACCCAGCACTGTGATACTTGCTAAACGCTCTTTGCTGTAGTAATAGCTCTCCTTTACCATTAAAAATGAAAACACTAAAGGCCCTATGAAGTACTCCTTTAATATGTGCCTCCATTTTTTCCATCTTACCTACTACTTCATCAAGTTCATTTACAAGTACTACCTGTTCCATGAGCAAAAATTATAATAAATATACAGGAATACTTACATGTGTGAACATAACAATGCATCCCCTTTTCAAATAAATAACATAAGGCTTAATAAGGGATAATAGGGCACGGACCAAAGATTAAAATCGTTGTAACTGTGCCTTTAATAGCTTGCGGGCAAAGTGAATACGGCTTTTGATAGTGCCAAGAGGTTCCCCAAGTATTTCTGCAATCTCATGATATTTAAAGCCATCGAAGTATAACAAAAATGGATTTTTGAATATCTCCGGCAGGTTGTTGATCATGTGATGCGCTTCTTTAATACTCAGATTACTAACTGCAGAATTAAGATTGGGAACTAAAGTTTGATTAGCATTTAATAAGAAATCATTAGGTGAGCTGTCAAACATCACGTGCTGTTTAGATCTTCTCCTGTAGTTATTAATGAAAATGTTACGCATGATGGTGTATAACCATGCTTTAATGTTGGTACCTACATTGTATTTTTCCTTGTTGGCTAGTGCCCGGTACAATGTTTCCTGGAAAAGGTCTTTAGCAGCTTCCGAATCTTTAGTAAGAGTAATGGCAAAGGGTTTCAAAAACTCCGCATTGCTCATCAGTGTTTGATTAAATTCAATGTTAGCCATGGTAGCAAGTGTTTAATTAGGTATATACCAAATCTTAACAAAAAAAAGCCCAATTCAAAGCATTTTGTTTAAAATTTAATGATAAAAACACAATAAATTATCAATCAGTATATCTGCTTTTTATTGTGCGGAGGCCACAAATTCATATACTTCAGGGAAAGAAGAGGCGAAATGAATATTTTCCGGAGGGCTTTTCTTATATACCCGGCTGTTGGCACCAGTTATTAATAAGGGAATATTTGTAACATGCGAAGCCAGGTTGTGCAAAAAACGGTCTGAGGTATAGTTATGGCCAGATGTGGTTAAATGTGTGTATAGTAATCCGGGTGCTTTTAACCTGGCAACATATTCAATATCTTTAAGCGGAGCATTCATACCTATGTACAAAACCCTCACCCCTTTTCTTTTCAGCATATAATATACATACAGCAGAGCTAGTTCATAATGCTCACCCTCTGGCAAAAAGATCAGAACTGATTTGCCACCCTGAGGGGGGATAGGCAAGCTATCTATGCCGCTAATCAATTTTTGCCTTAAAATATTAGTGATAAGATGTTGCTGTGCCGGGTTTATATGATTTGCAGACCATAGCAGCCCTATGCGCTCCAGGTATGGGGATATAACTTGCAATATTGTTTTTTCAGTACCATAGGTCTGTATATATTCTCCCAGGGTGTATTCAAATCCATCCGTATCCAAATCAACCATGTATAAAATCAGGTCATTCACTATACGCTCTTGTCTCGCTTCCGTTTGAGAAAGAGTGAGCAATCGTTCCTTTATTTCAACAGGAGCCATCTTATCGATGTGTGATATCTTAAACCCATATTTATTAAGAAGCGAGATTCCTAATATGGTCTTTAATTCATCTTGCGAATAGTAACGGATATTCGTACCTGTTCTTTTGGGTTTTAGAAAGGCATAGCGTTGCTCCCAGATCCGAATTGTATGTGCTTTTACGCCAGAAAGGTTTTCAAGATCGCGTATGGTAAACACGTTCATACTATTTGAAACAAGCCTGTTTCAAAAAAGTTCGGGTGCAGGCATGAAAAAAGCCCCTAACGGGGCTTTCACATAGTTTCCTGTAGACAAAATACTACTATTTCTTTATTTGCTCCAAGTAAGCACCGTAGCCACTTTTTGCATATTCTTTCGCCAAAGCTTTTAGTTGCCCATGATCGATAAAGCCCATTCTGTATGCAACTTCTTCAATACATCCAATCTTTGTGGATTGACGTTTCTCTATTACACGTACAAATTCACATGCATCGCTCAGGGAATCAAAGGTACCTGTATCTAACCATGCTACACCTCTATTCATAACACCAACCTGGAGTGTCCCTCTTTCAAGGTAAACACGGTTTACATCTGTAATTTCATATTCGCCTCTTGCGGAAGGTGCTATATTCTTTGCTATTTCTACTACTTCATTATCATAGAAGTATAAACCAGGGACTGCATAATTAGACTTTGGAGCAGCCGGTTTTTCTTCTATAGATATGGCTTTATGATCACTATCAAACTCAACTACTCCATATCTCTCGGGATCGTGCACCTCGTAGGCAAATATTGCGGCACCTTGTACATCATTAAAGGATTGTACTAATTGGCTAAACCCAGCACCCCAAAAGATATTATCACCAAGAATCAAGGCGACTTTGTCATCACCCACAAATTCTTCACCTATTACAAAAGCTTGAGCAAGGCCATTTGGTTTTTCCTGTACTGCATATGAGAAAGAACATCCCAGGTTTTTACCATCGCCCAGCAATCGCTGAAATTGACTGGAATCTTCAGGTGTTGTAATGATCAATACCTCTTTTATGCCTGCAAGCATTAACACCGACAAGGGGTAATAGATCATAGGTTTATCGTAGATAGGCATTAACTGCTTGCTAATCCCACGAGTAATAGGATATAATCTTGTTCCTGATCCACCTGCGAGAATGATACCTTTCATTATAGATTGTTGTATTAGGTTAAAACTTAAAATCTCTTAATGCCCCTAGCTCCATATCCTTGTCAGATAATACTAATTGGTCATGCGGTAATTTCCAGTCAATATTGATATCCTGATCATTATAGATAATCCCCCCCTCTGATGCTTTGTTATAGAAATTATCGCATTTATAAAAAAATGTAGCTGTATCGCTCAAAACTACAAAACCATGTGCAAACCCCCGAGGAATGAATAATTGTACATGATTGTCCCCTGTTAATTCAACAGCAACATGTTGCCCAAAGGTTTTCGAGGTTGGTCTAAGATCTACTGCTACGTCTAACACTGCCCCAGATAATACTCTGACTAATTTTGACTGTGCATGTTCTCCTTGCTGGAAATGCAAGCCGCGTAATGTTCCTCTCGAAGAAAAAGATTGGTTGTCCTGAACGAATTCTGTATTAAACCCGGTCAGCTCTTCAAATTTTCTCTTATTAAAACTTTCAAAAAAATATCCCCGATTGTCATTGAATATAGTATCGTGAACGATATAACAACCCTCTAATTTTGTTTGCTCAACCTTCATTGTTCACTAATTATATTGCTTTTCGTAATATTGTTGATACGCTCCTGATGTAACATTTTGCAACCATTCTGTATTTGCAAGGTACCAATCAATAGTTTGGCTTAATCCTTCTTCAAATGTTACAGATGGAGACCAGCCTAACTCTTTATTGACTTTAGACGCATCAATTGCATATCTCCAGTCATGCCCAGGTCTGTCTTTTACATAGGTGATCAATTGCTCACTTTCGCCAGTAGTTCTTCCTAATTTTTCATCCATCAATTTGCAAAGTAACTTAACAAGATCAATGTTTTTCCACTCATTAAATCCACCTACATTATATGACTCGTGGTTTTTACCGTCATGAAAAACAGTATCTATCGCTCTTGCATGATCAATTACATACAACCAGTCACGCGTGTTTTTCCCATCCCCATAAACAGGCAACCCTTTTTTATGAATGATATTATTAATAAATAAAGGAATCAATTTTTCCGGGAAGTGATTAGGCCCATAGTTGTTGGAGCAATTCGTCATCACATATCCTAAACCATACGTTTCACCATAAGCACGTACAAAATGATCCGATCCGGCTTTACTTGCTGAGTATGGGGAATTAGGCGAATAAGAAGTTGTTTCCGTAAAGAAACCTGTTTCTCCTAGTGTTCCGAATACTTCATCAGTTGACACGTGATGAAAACGATGTTTACTATAGTCCGCTTTCCAATCTTCTTTTGCCTGGTTAAGCAAGTTCACCGTTCCTATAATATTTGTGTAAACAAAATCTAATGGAGAATGAATTGATCTATCTACATGGGATTCTGCTGCCAAATGAATGACATCTGTAATCTGATGTTTTTTAAACACTTCTTTTATCGCATCTGCGTCAAGAATATTTACTCTTTCAAAGGCATAGTTTTTTTCCTTTTCTATGTCTTTGAGATTTTCCAGGTTACCAGCATAGGTTAATGCATCCAGGTTTACTATTTTATAATCCGGGTACTTTCTTACGAACAGTCGCACAACATGTGAACCAATAAAGCCGGCGCCGCCGGTAATTAAGATAGATTTCATTATCTATTTTTTATAATCAACGAACTAGAACTTATCTCTTATTTCTTCATAAACACTTTGAATACCATCCTTCAAATGAATTTTAGCTTTCCATCCAAATGAATGGAGCTTACTTACATCCATCAATTTTCTTGGTGTGCCATCTGGCTTAGATGTATCGAATTTTATTTGGCCCGTGTACCCTACTATCCCTTGAACAATCTCAGCTAATTCTTTAATA
>JAFKHH010000021.1 GCA_017306865.1 Filimonas sp. | reverse complement strand
GGCGCGGTCGTAACCGGGGCTGGTGAGCATCGCTGTCTGTATGGGGCGGTTGAGGTTGTCATACAGGGTGGTGTGCCACCAGTTTTTGCTGCGCATGTTGGCGTCCTGGGTATAGACGAGCCTGTCTCTTTTGTCGTAGACCATGTATACCCAGCCTGCGCCTGGTATTTTTTTGGCGATCATGCGCTGGCGTTCGTCGTACTCGTAGCGGAAGCAGAGTTCGCTGATGACAGTGGTGCCGAGCTGCCAGTTGTTGTCTTGCAGGTTGGTGACTGCTTTGGGGGGGATGACGAAGCGGAGCTGGCTGAGGTCGTCGTACACGTAGTAGGTGCAGAGGAAGCCGGTGGTGCCACTGTAATCGGTGGCGATGGTACTGTTGTCGCCTATCTGTACTTTTTTTAGCACGACGTGCCCTTCTTTGTCTTTGTATTCTACAACAGCTTTACCGGCTTCGTCGAGGGTGACGGTTTTGTAGAGCTGGCCTGCTTCGTAGGTGCTGGTGCTGGCGGGGATGTTGTTGTTGTCGCCTGGGGCGTCAAAGGTTATGGTCCAGCTACGTACGGCATCGGTGCTGCTGTTGACTAAATATTGCAGGGTTACGCCTTTATCATTACCGGCCCAGCTGTTGCCGGGGGCCATGGTCTTGAGGGGGCGGTTGAGGGGGGAAGCTTCAAAATCAGTTTTACCAAAGAAGACTTGCTCGCCGCTGAGGGCTGCTTGTTCTGTTTTATAGCTGTTGGTATAGAAACTGAGCTGGTTGTTGAAGGGGTCGGTCTTGAGGCTGCCGTCTGTGCCTTGGGTATAGGGCAGGAACTTGTAGGCTTCGCGGCCGAAGGCGTCGTACACAACGGGGGCTACAATGTCGGTTTTACCGGGCGCTGTCTGCCAACTGACGGTTTGTAGTGGGCGGCCGAGGCCGTCTACATACTGGGTGGCTTTATGTACTTGCTCTACGGTGCGGCCACTGTTGGTGACATCTGTCTCGCTGCTGTAGGGTACCTGGGGCTCCCAACTGCGCACGTAGTTCACGGGGATGCCCGCAGGATAGGCCGCGGGCGTGTACACTTTACCGGGTAACGCAGCTGCCGATTGCGTCGCACTGCCGGGACGGTTCTGCGCAGACACAGTATATATATTAAATAACAATACCCAAAAAAATATAATTATCTTATTCATGTCATAGGTTAGTTTGGTTAATTAATGGATATAATCGCACAAGAAGCACAAAAATTGATATTTGAAAAATACATAGACTTAACTCCGTTAGCGGTTTGATAGTACACCGCAAAATTGCATGCATTAGGGCTGCTCGTCGTTATTGAACCTGTATATACGCCTTCTTTAATTTCTGCAACATCTACTCTTCTACCTTGCGTTGGAGGAAGATCAAAAAGATAGGATCCTCCAGCGGCATTTGTCATCTGAAGTGTTGCTGTATAGTTTGTCGAATTCGAGTATTTTAAAGTCACCATACCAGGTGTCTGACATGCCCCATATAAATTAGCAAACTGCTGACCGTATTTATTTATTTCAGCGATTGCCATATTATTGGCATCCTCTTTACTAATCGTAGAGATATAAGTTTTCTCTTTAACAAAATAGAAATACTGTACACCTGCACTTCCGGCAGTACAATCATTTTTTGTAAATACGCCAGACTTTTCATCATTATAATATGCACCAGTATTATCCGAATTTTCGGCACAATTATTAAGCGACCCGGCATAGTTATAACTATATGCCTTTACTATTGCACCAGTATTATCTTTTATGGCAGACAACCGGCCCATTCCATCATACAAATAAGACTGAGATATACCATTAGGGCCTGTTTCGGAGAGACAACCAACTAAATAATCAAAACTAAACGACGACAATTGTGCTTGGGGAGCAACCTGTTTTAGATTATTTCTCAAGTCGCTTAAGACAACAGACAATTGCGGTGTTGACATAGTCGTTATCGATGCCAAATCATCATTTTCATTTTGCTTTCCCATTGCTATTTTGAGCTGGCTGTAACTTGCCCCTTCTACCTTAGCAATAGGGTAATTGTATTTATAGCCCCATATATAAGATTTAGTAATACCATTACTACTAATAGCTTCTAACAATCTTCCTTTTGTGTTATACAAACTAAAAGTTGTTTTAAGTTTATATTTATCATTCAATGCAAATCCGGTAGTGCCATCTAGTACAATCCCATCATATAAAAAAGGAGCTGTAGTTTCTAAATTTAATATTTGCCATGGCTTAATCTGTCCATTAAAAAAATTGTATCTAAGTAAACTGCCTTTAACTGCTTTATAGCCATCACCATTCTTCCTGACATAGTTAACTTGCTCCACAGGACTAGAGATCATATTTGCATCACACATTGCTTTTATTACAAGCGCATCCTGTGAATTGCCACTTACCAATAAATCAGGAGGATATTTGTAGCGCGTTGACAGCTCTTCTCCCTTTGAGTTACTTGATGAAGCTGAAGTAACAAACAAATGAGAGTTTGCAGGGCTATTACTTTTATCATAATTAAATAGAGTTGAACTAACTAACGCTTCCTGGCCATTCACATAGTCTACTGTAGACGTTTTTGATAGCTTCTTATATCCTGTACTAACCTTAATATCAAACCACCAAAAATTCTCTTTAGCAGTTGAAAGATTCGTGACTATTATTCCATTATTAACAGTCGTTCCAATAATTGCATCTTTATCCTCTATAGCATTATATTCGTTTATTGTTCGCCTTATCAATTCATAGCCTGCTTGATTTTTTTTATAAATACGTTCTTCTAACAATTGTCCACGCTGCCAGACTTTATCTTTTACATAACGCTTGTATCTTGGCAAAGTCCCCATCATCGTAGGTGTTTGTGGTGTGTAATAATAATCATTGGGAGTACAATCATATATGAACTCTGTCTTACCATTATCGTCAGAACCTACTTTAGAATACTCTGTTACTTTACTATACAGTATCTGGGGGCTTCCCTGCAGACCAAAAGGAATAATAGGTGTAGAAACATAAAATTTTTTCGTACTTTGAACATAACCGAATTGATTATGACTATTAGCTGGAACATATCTCTGATATGCCTGCGTATATGTATAATATTGATAATTGTTAATATCATCCGATGGTAACTGAGGGCCTTCGCTCACATATTCATATTGTTTAGTCTCCAGCAGCTTGCAATCATTTCCATAGGAAGTAATCTGCCTTATACGCAACCCGCCATAAATATCTCCTTGTTTGTCTTTATTTGATTCCATCTGGAAGATGGTATAGCCGCCTGTCGGATAGACAATTTTTTCTAAAGAAGCAGCTTTTCGGAAATATTCGGAAGGAGCCCTATTGCTTGGTTTTCTCCACAAATCAGCCGCATCAAAATCTGCTCCAATGAAATGTTCATTAGTCATCACTCCATTAAAATACCCCCACTTATCCTGGCCAAAATAACCGTTTATGGCATTATAAAAATTAAAATACCCTGGCAACATCACTTTATTATAATACAATTGATATCTGCTTTTTTCCTGGCCATTTCCAGCTATTTCAACAGCATCAAGACGCAAACGTTTATCATCACCATATGCTTCAAAATAACTATGCTCAAATGAAATCTTTTGTAAGATCTTATTCGATTCGTCCTGTATAATTTGTATATTCTTTATCCGGTATTTTCTTTTATCTAAACGTCCACCCTCAGATTCAAAGATTATTTTACCTCCTGTGAAAGTTATTTCAGAAAGTAATAATTCGTCATACCCAACAGAGGAGGACACATTTGGATAGTTTTCTGTAAGGTGCATAAGCGGGTAAGGGGTCAAGGTAGACATTTCAATTTCAGCATCACTACAATCACTACCTTTCCATAAACAGGTTGAAATAAAATTATCAGAATACCTCTCTGGCGTTTTTATATACCTTAAAGTAATCTCATCCTGTTTATCTGCAGATATAATCTTCGTTAAATAATACGCTGAGACATATTCAATTGATGAGCTACTTTTTTCCAACCCATTAAAAACATAAGTTACTCCATCATCAGCAACAATAGTAAAACCATCTACTGTCTTTATTATCTTATTATTTGTTCGGGGTAACTCTACTAATGCACCACTCTTTGAATAGGTAAATGTTCCTGATATTTTGCCAGGAACATTATAAGAATAAATATCATATCCTACATCTGCCAATCCTAAACTAATTTCAGACAATGGAGCTACAGCATCCGAAGAAGCCATTCTATCAAAATCAGCAGAAGTCATCATTGTTTTGTTCGAACTAAAATCAGGCAGCCCTTGTACGGTAACACTAATTACACCTCCGGCTTGTAGTGTCCATGAAAGACCTGCCCAACCAGGTATCTCATCTACCCTCACACCAGATGCATGATAAGACAACGATATGGGCAATGTTAGTTGTGGAGTACTGATGGTGTACAAGGGTATAGCTATCTGAGGCAATCCGGTACTATAATCCACAGGGTATTGTCCAAACCTGCTTAAAGATGTAGCATTGGGAGATGGTGGAATTACATTGTCAGACGGGAAGTTTATTCCTCCATTATCGCTTTTCACTTGTGCTTTTATCCCAGCTAACACAAATAATAGCACAAAAAATAAAATGACATTTTTCATTTGACTATTCTTTAGGGTTTACGATTTTTTATTTTTAAATATTTCTTTTTAAAACACTCCGTCACCTACCAAAGCCCTCTTTTTTCAGTAATTCATTTTCTGTTTTATCTGATCACAACGATCCTTTTCCACTGTAACGGCAGATGGCATATCAGGCAACTGTACTTAATAGTTTGAAGAAGAAACACTATTAGGCAATATCACTTTGGCACAAACACCAAAAGCAAATCCCATGAGATAACATCAGTGCAAATTTTTCATTCTTAACAAACCGGTGGGTTGTCTGTAAAAAAAGAGTAGTAAAAGGAGTTTACAATATAGCAGTTGCACGCTGCTAGCAGATACATGTGGACTGTAAGGATATGAGTCTACACCTTTGTTTCTTATAAGTATCGGCATAAGATATCAGTTATTTAGGGTTTAAATAATATCCTGATGCGCGCTAAATCTGACTGGCTTTTCTTTTTGGAATAATAATTTGGCTAAAGGCCTGATAGTAGAAGGTAGAGTGTCGACAACCAGACACAAATATCTACTTTATTTCACATATAAAAAAAAGAAAAAGTAACCCTATTAACCTATCCTAAAAATGTGGAAGATCGATTTAAACATATTTAAACATTTCATTCCTCTACTGTTTTCACCTCTTCCTAATTTCCCTTAATCACATTGAACGTTTGCTCCCCGTATATAACACCATTGCTGGTGATGCCTTGCACCACTATTTTAAAACGTCCTGTAATATCGCTTGTGTAGAAAGAGAAAGTAGTTTCAGCCTGTGGCGTTAGCATAGCTTCATGTTTCCAGAAGATGGTAGAGATGTACTCTGGTTCGGTTGGGTTGGCAACAGCGTAATCGGAACCGTAGAACTCTTTATGCATATAGATCCCTTTTACGGATACAACATTATCATGTGCCACTTCATTGCAACCTGCATATACGATCTTTCCGCCACCGGGAAAACTGTAGGTGTGCCCCTCTATCGGCATTGTCCCACCAACAGTGTGATTAGGGCAATTCAAAATGTTATACATACAGACGTAGTCGCCACATGCATTTCTTGTTGCGCCGTATACTGAATTGTCGTTTTTAGTGCTTACGACTACAGTCTCCAGCGTTCTTACCTTTTCATTATTGGGGATCAGGGTGAAGCGCGTGTCCTGCACCGGCACTTTCGGTTCCTCCCAGTTCGCAGTGTTCTCTACTGCCAGTTTCTTATTCCATATAGCAAAAGGATCATTTATTTCAATGCCATAATCGCTCTTACGTACATTGTTTCCGGCAACTGTTAGCATTGCTTTTTTGCCCTGCTCCATCACCATGCTGTCATTCGCCAAAGTAAACCTGCCGGAAGAGTCGGTTGAAAAAAATTTATAACTGCTGGTGTGTATTATAACCAAAGGTGTAGGTTTCTTTACCGGCTTCTCGTACTTCCTTACCAACCCTGTTACATCCAGGGATGATCTGCGCTGTACGGTATCTTCCGGCTTCGCAGCCTGCATATCCTGCCAGGTGTATTTTCGCCATCCCTTTACCAGCAATATGTTTTGAAGATAGCCAAGGATTAACGGATCATTACTTAACGGGCGGTACGGATACTGTGTAGCAGCCATGTCATGTTTAAAATAAAAATAGCTTTCTATGTCCTGCGCCTTGCGCAAATCCAACCTATTTTCCTGCACACATGCTACAGACACCAGTGCGTTTTTTGTTATAGTAGTATCTCCTGCTATTCGCAAGGATAGCCGCACTTTTTTACGCGTGGCATAAACCGATGAATCTGTTGCAACTGTTACCACAGGCCGTTGATCATAATGCGCAAAGATCATCCGCTCTGCACAAGGCTTGCCTGTGCTATCCAATAGTGTAACGGCCACTACCCCTCTTGGCACTTCTGCCAGTGAAAAAGAGAGTTCTTTTGACACAGCCTGCATTGCCTGCAGATCAAACTCCTGGTACACCTGCTTATAATTATGCAATAACATATGATACATGCCAGCATGCTGCGTCAGTAGTTTGATGTAAACAGTATCATTTGCAATCGCATTTTTTACATGTATAGCGGCGCCCTCTTTCAGTGCAGCAGGTAATTCGTATGCCTTACCCGTTCCGGTCTTACCCAGTAACTTTGCCGTATATTTTTTTCCGGGCAAAGCTTTCACTCTGAATTTACCTATGCCAAATGCATCTGTATGCACTGTATCCTTTACAAGATCATTCTCATACAACAGTGCAATAGCAGGTAATGGCTCGCCCGATGCAGCCGTTACCTCAAACGCTACAACAACGGGTAATTGCTCTACCATATAACCACCTTCGGGATAAAAGTTCATTTTAGGCAATGTATCAAACACCGGCAGTTGCATTCGCAGCTTTCTTGTTTCTTTATCCGCTTTAACTTGTACCTGCAACAGGCTGTTAGACGCATTTAGTTTAGCTGCTGGAATAGCAATTTTATATTCACCCCAAAAATCAGTCTTAGCTTTCCCGGACAACAATAATTGTTTGCCCTTACCCACAGTGTACAGCACCTCCGCATCCCTCACTACTCTGAAATCTTTTGTATTTACTTTCAACGCTACACGTATTGTGTCCTGTAAGCTTTTTAGTGAATCGCCCAATTTTAACGATGCCAGGAAACGTGGTTCTGTAACACTTTTAATTGTAACCGGCTGCACAAACACATCTTCCGGCACACCATTTACCAATTGATTAGAAAATGCGATCAGGCTGTAGTTGCCTGCAGGCAACGAATCTGGCAGTAACATATTTCCATACGCTAGTCCATTTGCCATCAAAAACTTCTCTTGCATAGCCACCGTACTATCTGCGTTGTTCAGTAATGCAACTGATAGCGCACTATATGCTTCATTTGCCATCCCTTTCAGCAAATAAGCAGAGAACCAGACACTTTCATTATTTGTGTAAATATTTTTATCAAAGTGGACGAATAAAGTTGCCGAAGGTTTTTGCAGGTTGTAGTAATACATTTTCCTGCTTAGCTCATTGCTTTTTTCCGATAAAGAATCGGTTGATGCAGGATCTGTCTCTTGTGTAAAACCGTCAAAACAGGCACATAAAAATATTATGATCAGTATTACACGTTTCACAGTTATGGTTTTTGATTTAAATGGTCTTTCGGGTAAAGCTAAAGAAAAGTCAGACATGAACAGTCTTACAAGACGACAGTACATGTGCATTTTTTACCAGGTAGTGAGGGTAAAATGATCTTTAGTTGTACAAGCATATGCCATAGATTATTCAGAGAATTGCAGTGGGTTGAAAATTTCATAAAGATTGATTATTCGAACCATCACGCCTCCCGCTTCTCTATGTATCTCGATCTTATTTTTTCTTCCTCCAGGTCTATCACTGCCAGGTATTCACGTACAAGATCTTCGTCTACTTCAGGCTCCTTATTTATATCAAGCAAAAGGCTACGCTGGCGCTCTAATATTTCCAGGTAGACATTTCCAAACTCTTCCAGTTCATCAAAATGCTCATTTAGCAGATCATGTGCTTCCTGCTGCCATTTTTCTCTCAACTGTTGTAACAGGCTATTCGACTTCAGGCTTTCGTTAGGATGTGCATCCAGATAAGCAACAGATGCCTGGGTTAGTTTTTTGCGAATATGATTATGCTGTTGTTGCGCCGGCAAATGATGGTCAGGGTCTTCCATTTTTATCCATTTGATGATCCAGGGTAGCGTCAGCCCCTGCACAATCAACGTTACCAGTATTACTACAAAGGTGATCACCAATATCAGGTTACGCTGTGGGAACAATGCTCCACTGCTCATGTAAATAGGAATAGACAATGCTGCAGCTAATGACACCACGCCACGCATACCTGCCCAGCCAAACAGTAAAGGGCCTTTCCATCCCGGTCTGTTATCAGCAGTACTAATATAGCGGCTAATAAAAACGGTAAACACACTAGCTCCAAATGTGCATAAGAGCCTGCACACGATCAGTACAGCCGCCAGTATCAATCCATAGTTTATCGCCTGCCATAAACTTACTGGGCCTAACTCACGGATGATCACAGGTAACTCCAGGCCTATAAGCATGAAGATAAGACCATTCAGCACAAAGGCAACAATAGACCAGACCGTAGACCCCTGGAACCTGCTGCGGTAAGTGAGAAAGCGGTGACTGCGTGCAGAAAGGAACAAGCCACCTGCAACTACAGCCAATACACCGGAGAAGTGAAAGGCCTCTGCCACTATGTACATAACATACGGCGCTGTAATAGTCAGTACAATATCTATCTGGGGCGTAGTAGGTAATTTCAAATGGGCCCAGTAATAAATAAACCCGATAGCAATGCCTATTGCTATACCCATGATAATAACAGCTACAAAACTGCCCGCGGCCTGGTGCAATACAAACCGGCCCGTATCAACTGCTATCAATGAAAAGCGAAAAATGATCAGGCTCGAGGCATCGTTAAGCAGGCTTTCCCCTTCCAGTATAGCCTTTAGCCTTTTAGGCACTTTTACATAACGTAATACAGACGAGGCTGAGACAGCATCCGGAGGTGACACAATAGCACCCAGCAGAAAGCCTAGCGCCAGCGTAAAGCCAGGGATCAGCCAACTGGACACCATTGCTATTACAAAAGCTGTTACAATTACAATAAGCACTGCAAAACTGGAGATGACACGTCTCCACCGCCACAACTCCTTCCATGAGGTGTACCAGGCCGCCTCATACAACAATGGTGGGAGAAATATGATAAAAATAAGTTCAGGATTAATAGACATAGATGGAAACCAGGACTGGAAACTAAGCAGCAGGCCGCCTACTACCAGTACTATCGGGTAGGCAATACGGATTTTATCTGCCAGCATTACCAGCAACAAAATAGAGAGGATCAGGATAATGTATTGTCCAAAAATCAACAACATAAGCTCATGCATTAGAATAAGTACTGTGCCGGGAACTCCTTAGAAGAATGAAGGGCTTTGAGAAGATAGCACATTTACCAGTTACAGCAAAATCTGCGAAAAGCAGGCTGTATTAAGGCCTGGAGAAAGGGAGCAAGATTAATTTCTAAATTATCACGGTACGAGGCAGCTTATTTGCCACTTTGCGCCTCTTATACACTACGTCTCTAAAAACGATCCTGATGAAAGAAGTTTCTGCTGCTGTAAACAACCGCACTTCACGTATTGCCGGTATCATTTCTTTTTTTGCAATACTGGCTTGCATTATACTGTTACAATTTATGTTTCAGCCCTTTGGTGTTACCTCAGGTATGGCTGTACCTGCAATGCCTGTGGATATGGGGCGGGTTATGATACAGCGCAACGCGCCTACAGCAGTACCGGTAGATCCGTTGAGCGTTATACCTTCAAGAGCAGGCCTATTTGTAAGTACCATGGGCAATAGCTTTATGTTTACGCCTGCGGCTGTGCTTCCTTCCCTACAATCCCAATCTGTAGTACACATCAGAGGCTATTGGGAGTTACATCATATAAATGAAGAAAACGGAGCTATGGAAACGGCTGTATTTTCCGGCTATACACCTGTTATGGAAACAGAAGAAGCGACTCTTACACCTGCAGCTCCGCTTGTATTGCTCAAAGATTCATCAGACGATAAATAATCATTATTGTCCGACTAAAATTAATAGACAGTTGTCTGTAAATGTTTCCCAGAAAGGATTGTAGACAGAAAAAGGTTTCAAGATTTGGGGAGTTCCCCGTCAGCTTTTTTAAGAGAAACGTGCGGCCTCAGAAAAGCTGCGTTAAGAAAATTGGCATGAACGCCGGAAAAATCCATTGCTGTTTGAGCCATACGCGACTTACTTATTTACGCTGTAAGCGGCGAGTTCAATGGATTTCGGCGGGCAGAACAATTTTTAGCCTGCTTTTCTGCAGCCTTGATCTTTTTGGTTACTTTTTGTATCAAGACAAAAAGTAACACAGTCGGTAGACAAATGAACGCTTGCAATTGAAATTCCACTAAACTTACTCGGACAACAATGATTAATAATAAAATACTCCTGGGGGAATATCGATAGATGTAATGCTGCTTAGTAAAGTCGAACCACAAAAGTCACAAGGCACACAAAGAAGAGCTCTTACGCATTTCTGCAACAGTAACCTTGCGGATTAACATGCACTCATTTACCATCCTTTAATTTAGTAGCCTTTGTTGCGCCGATAGGAATATATACATTAAAAAGTAATGTACTGTTCTGCTGGCTGCCTGCCGTGTTTTTTTCTATATCAGTTATGCCCCTGGCGTACCGCAATGCAAAAGAAATACCGCCATACTTGCGCAAACGATATGCGAGGCCGCCGGCAAAGCCAATATCCAGCATAGTAATAGAGGAATTTATATCAGTCGTGTAACTCACCTTACCATCATTCTCTTTTGTTTTAAAAATATCTTTTGCATTCACCATCCAGTTTATCTGCGGGCCTGCTTCTACAAACAACAACCCTGCAATTCTGTATCGGCACATAAACGGCAGGCTGATCGCTTTAAATTTCCGTAGCACTTCTCCTCCTTTAAACAGTGAGTCCAACAGCTTATCTCCTGTTGCATACGGCGTAATCCCCTTCGCGCCTAATGCAGATTTCACAATTACTTCAGGATGGAAGACAAAACGGTCACTTACATTTACATCAAAATACAAACCCAGATCGAGGCCCATTTTTGCCTTAGCATCAGCATTGGATATATTGCTTAACACAGGCCCGGTCATTAATCCAAACTCAAGTTTACCTGAGTTCAATTTATCTCCAAATACAATCGCCACAAGGATCTGCCCGGAAGCAACGTAGCCTGTTACAAGGCAACAGATAAGGATGCATATTTTTTTCATAATGTGGTAAATAGTAAAATGGTACATCGCTGAAGTATGCGACACAATTGACCGTCTTGCTTAAGGGGAGAATGGGACGGTATAATGTAGCTGTAACAATGGAATTGCTGATTTGTTCAGCAACATTTTCTGTGTTTGTCTTGCATAAAAAAATACATCAAAAAAAATATTTTATTGGCGGAGCTGCCGGCCGGCCAGTGTCTTATTAAAGTATTTGTGCGCCTTGTACATATATGGCGCAGCTACTACTTAAAGCATTTATCATGAACAATTGCACTTATGCCAGCCGTACATTATTTACTGCGGTTATACTATTGGGCTACCTAGCCGTACTTTCTCCATCTACTGCACGTGCACAGCAAGATGCAGGCTGGCCAAGGCAAATAAAAAATGATGACGGCACATTGCTTATCTACCAGCCACAGATAGAGGACTGGAAAGATTACAAATCGCTAACAGGGAATATAGCTTTTTCGCTCACACCTAAAGACGGTAAAGAAATACATGGTGTAGCAACCTTTCAAAGTGAAACTACAGTAGACAAAGAAAACAGGACTGTGTATCTGAAATCAATTTCTTATCCAAGTATCCGGTTTCCTTCGCTCGAAGAAAGTGATGCGAATAAAATGCAAATGATCTCCCATAAACTTTTTCCCACATCGGGTGAGCCCATTTCATTGGATCGTATTATGGCGGAGGTGGATCAACAAAAGCACCCGCCGACAACTGTGCAGGTAAAAAACGATCCACCCAAAATATTCTATAGCGCCTCCCCCGCCATCCTGCTGACCGTAGAAGGCGACTCGGTATTAGCGCCAGTGTCTAAGACAGACCTGCAATTTGTAGTGAATGCTAATTGGGACGTGTTTTATGAGAAGTCAAAAAAGAAATATTACTTGCTTGGGCAACAGGTGTGGTACACTGCAGATCGCCTACAAGGCCCATGGACTTATACCAAGACATTGCCAAAAGATATGTCCAAGCTACCCTCAGGTGAGAACTTTGATGATGTAAAAAAAATGGTTCCGCCACCAGCCACATCAGCAAGCCCTCAACAGGTTTTTTACAGTAATGTACCGGCGGAGTTGATCGTGTTTAAAGGAGCGCCTGTGTACACGCGCATTACCAACACACAACTTTTTTATGTAACTAACACGGACAATGACATTTTCCTGTATGATGCTACAAAAGTATTTTATGTATTGCTCTCCGGGCGCTGGTTTGCGGCACAGGACCTAAACGGCCCGTGGTCTTACGCCGGCGACAAATTACCGGCAGACTTTACCAAGATCCCGGAAAACTCTCCTAAAGGAAATGTATTGGCATCTATACCAGGTACTATAGAAGCATCTGATGCAGTAATGCTGGCGCAAATACCTACAACAGCAGTAGTAAATAAAAAGGATGTGGAAAGCAAAGTAAAAGTGACGTATGATGGCACACCCGATTTTAAAAAAATAGATGGAACAACGCTTGACTATGCAACAAATACGCAGGAAAAGGTGATCAAATATGGCGACATGTATTACCTGTGTTTCCAGGCCGTGTGGTTCATGTCTACCACACCTACAGGACCATGGAAAGTGTGTGATATAGTACCGGATGAGATCTACAAAATTCCAGCAGACTCTCCAATGTATAATGTTACGTATGTAAAGCAAACGAACGCCACAGAGACAACTGTCGAAAGCAGTACAGGTGCCGGCTATTTTGGTGCCTTTATCATTGGCGTTGGCATAGGCGCCTGCATAGCTTATGGCACAGGATGGTATCATCCACCTTACTTCTTTTATCCACCTGGCAGGTTGTATCCTATTTATCGTCCATGGCCCGCTACATACGGCGCAGGGTTTACCTATAACCCATGGACGGGTGGCTTTGCTGGCGGCCGTTCTGTATATGGCCCTTATGGCGCTGCAGGCACAGCCGCCTGGTATAACCCTGCTACAGGCAGGTACGGACGCTCTGCCTCTGTACAAGGCCTATATGGCGGACGCACTGCCGCACACGCATACAATCCATGGACAGGTGCATACACATCTACCCGACAGGGGCATAATGCGTATGCGCAATGGGGCAGCTCTGTAACTACCAGGGGCAACCAATGGGTACAAACAGGACATGTAACTACAGCAAGAGGTACAACTGCCGGCTATAATACATCTACCGGGCAACATGGTGTAATCCATACCGGCCCGGGTGGTACGGTGGTCAAAAATCCAAACAATACATACGTAGGTCACGATGGAAACATTTATAAGAAAAACGCAAGTGGCAACTGGAGTCAATACAGTAACGGCTCCTGGAAACAAGGTGTTGGTGGAGAAGGTAGTACCCAGCATCAGCTAAACACATCTGAGCAACAAAGACAACGTGGACAACAACAGCAGCAACGCTTTCAGCAATACAAACAAAATAATGAACGCTCTTTTAACCGTGGTAACTTAGGAGGTAGCAGAGGTGGCGGTTTAAAAAGACGCTGACAAATATGCTTACAATCTCACCATTCCAACTGTTGATTCTCACTTCATATTCCAAATCAAAAACAGCTTGCAAGTATGCAAGCCGTTTTTTTATAAGCTATGCTTGTTTTTCCTCACTGGTTGTCTGTAAAGAACCAGGTTCAATCGTTTGAAAAAACACATGTTATTTTTCATATTTCATAATAGCTAAATTTTCAAATTGAATTGTATTTAAATAACTGCTCATGTTATAAAACGATGTTGATTTTCTTTATCGCTTTGTTCAACATCAACTGTTATTTTGATCCAAATTATTCAACAGGTCAAATAGTGATATACCAATAATTCAGTATTTCTGCTCTCATAAAAAAGGCTCACTTTTACGCCATCATTAACCACGCTTGACAAAGGACCACATGAACGAAAGACCGCAACTATATACTGCTGCTTGTTCCTCTATGTGCATAAGCTTACCCCATAAGCAGGCAATCAGCCCCAATCAGCATATCTGCACCCAATCTCAAACTTTTTTTGCAGAAACTACATTTCCTCAATAACCGTTTAGTTATAAATAACTAGACAGCTCACCCCTTAACTTTAAAAAAATGAGGTGCATTATGACCTAATGCACCTCTTCTGTTTGTATTAGTGGGTTTGTATGTTTCAGATAGTAAGTCCGTGCAACTTATCCTCCTGCCGGTTTAGCGGGTACTCCATCAGGAACCCTTTTTCATAATACACTTCTGAGCGTAAAGTTTTCAGCCGGTTCTCCGCTTCACGGGCCAGCGCCTTGTCTTTAAATGTCAGTTGCTTGTTTTGCTCCAGTATCAGTTCGTACGCCTCAATAGCACCTGCATAGTCGCGGTTATTTTCGCACCGGAGTCCTTTGCGGTAGAGCGCTTTAAACGGATTCCTGTGCCGCATATACATGAGTGTAATAGCAAGCGCAATAATGGATAATAGTACGAGTGTTAATTTCATATAGGATGGCTTGTATGTTATCAAAAGGCATTATTCAAATATAAATAACCCATACACGGACTGCAATACGACTTGAAATTTGGGGATAACTTACGCAACACGTTTCCAATGCATTGAATCTGAGCGGAGAGGGAAACAGGAGAAAAGGGCTATACGTGCATATCCCGTAAGTTTTCAACATTTGGCTTCATTTCCGGTAATTTTACAAAGACCAAAAAGCTGAATCAGCATCATGAAAAACAAATTATGCCACCTGGCCCTGGCTTTCCTCTTTTCCTGGCTATCCTTCTTTTCGCTGGCGCAAAATAAAACTGTTGTATTCCAGTCGGATTTTGGGCTGAAAGACGGTGCAGTATCCGCAATGAAAGGTGTGGCTACAGCAGTATCACCCGAGCTTAAACTATATGATCTTACGCATGAGATCCCTGCATACAATATATGGGAAGCAGCTTACCGGCTGGCACAAACAGTGCCTTACTGGCCGGAAGGCACTGTGTTTGTATCTGTAGTAGATCCGGGAGTAGGTACAGACAGGAAATCTGTTGTGCTAAAAACCAGGAGCGGGCATTTTATTGTAACACCGGACAATGGTACACTTACGCTAATAGCAGAATCGCTGGGCATAGCAGAAGTGCGCGCTATAGATGAAGCAGTAAATCGCAGAAAGGCATCCGGCAACTCTTATACCTTTCATGGCCGTGATGTATATGCTTACACTGCTGCACGGCTCGCCGCCGGTGTTATCAGTTTTGAACAGGTAGGCCCATCGTTACCTAAAACAGTTGTTACTATCCCATATCAAAAAGCAGTGCTTACAGGTAGTACACTCAAAGGAAACATCGCTATCCTGGACGTGCAATATGGCAATGTCTGGACAAACATTACCGATACATTATTTAAAACGATCAACATTTCGTTTGGTGATATAGTACAGGTAAAACTGTATCATAACAACAAGCTCGTTTACACCGGCGACATGCCTTATGCGCAATCTTTTGGCTATGTAGCAAAGGGTAAGCCACTCGCCTATTTAAATAGCCTGATGCAATTGTCGTTTGCCATAAACGAAGGCGATTTTGCAAAAACATACCACATCGGTTCCGGCAGTGAGTGGAGCGCTGAGGTGAAAAAGAAATAAATAAGAACAAGCGTAGTGACGAGAACAAGCCTTCTCTCCCCAATAAGCAAAAAAATTGCCACAGAGGCACAGAAACACAGAAAAGCCATTCCGTGTATTCTGTGGCGGCTATAGATATTTGTTTGCAGGTATCAGCTATATGCCCAAACACTTTTATTAATCTGTACCATATAGTACTTAACCCACAACGGTCATAAAAACAAGCATTTCTTTTACATCCGCTATATTTATCATTTAGCGACCCTTAACTTTTAAGAACATGAAACTATTACTCGCCGCATTACTTGTTTTAAATAGCAGCTTTATAACCGATAATTTGTCTGACAGGCTTTGCAAAGACAACGAAGAAATTGTTTTTAGTTTCAAGCTCACAAAAAATAAAAAAGTAGTTTCTATTTGCAAAGACAAAAAAGAGAGATACATCGTTTATCGTTTTGGAACAAAAGACAGTGTCGAACTAATTTATCCAAAATCTGCGGATCAATCTTCATGGAAAAATTTCAAGTATTACTCTCTTCATCGTAGTGGAGGAAAAAGCAATGCAGCATTTGGAGACATATCGTTAAGTTTCGTCAATGACAACATTGAATATAGCATTTATCACACATGGCGTAGTGAAGCAAAATCAAATGAAATTGGAATAGCGCTCAAAATCAATAAGCAGGTAATAAAACTAAAAGGTGAGATATCGTCTCAGATAGGCGCGTTACAAGACTTAGACTTTTCAGACTTCATAAAAAACCAGGCAGAGGAATAAGTAACCAAATCGGCTGTGCCTTGCACAGCCGATTCATATAACAATGCAACAATTTAACCATTAAACAATGCAACAACCTACACCCTCCCCATTACAGGATCACTGAAACTCTCTTTCCCCGTCTCTACCCTGCCTGCAAAGCGGTGTTCGTACGCGGCATCTCCTGTTACTTTTATACTGAAGTCATACCAGTTGTACGCACTGTTTAAATTTAACACAATAGACGCTGTTTTACCTGCAGCAATTTTTGTAGTCACGTCATTCTTTGTTTTACCAAAGTCCAGCACCGAAATCGTTTTCTCTGCATTACTATTGTTAGTCACCTTCAGTTCCACATTACCTGTTGCCAAACCATTCTTACGCTCATAGTCACACACCACCTGCACAGCATCGCTTGCGGAGCCTTTATACTCGCGATAAAAACCATTTGGGCCGTACAAACGCAAAAAGTATTGCGCATTGTCAAATGCACTTAAAGGCCAGTTGTACGTAATAGTATCACCCGCCTTTACTGCAAAGGCCCAGTTTCTTGCAGTATCCGCTGCGTTGTCATTCTCCGCATCCTTATATTGCCCCGGTGCATATACTGTAAATGGAGAGCCGGCAGCCGCTTTAAATAATTCGTTAGACGCATTGAAACTGATCTCAAAACTACTTTTTGCTGTATTCAATTTGCCATTCGTATATAGTTGGTACGGCAATGCACTGGAAGGTCGCACCCCTCTCTCCTGCTGCGACATAATGCCCATAGTAGCAGGATTGATTTTAAATTTTTCTATATCCTTTTCCGTTATCTTTTTATAACCCGTTGGCTCTTCTTTAAACTTCGCATTATAAATATCTTCTACAAAATGGTTCCTGTTCAGGAAAGGGATTTTGCCCAGCTTACTTCCGTTAAACGGTGTAAAAGCAGAAGTAAGATCACCACAGATCGTTCTTCTCCATTCACTGATATTATCCAGGTGAATGTTCTTTTTATATTTCTTGTTTACAAATGTTTCCAGGAATTGTAATGATGAAGTATGATCAAATACTTCAGAGCATACTTTACCACCACGGCTCCATGGTGAGGCTATAACCATGGGTACACGGAAACCTAAACCAATCGGAGCTTCACGCGCCTGCTTCTTTGGTATGCCCTGCTTCAATTCGTTTTCCAGCCGCACATGCTCCATCTCTGTTTCTATACCTGCAGATACTTTACCAGTGCCAGGCTTGTTGTTATCCGGTATAGCGAATGGCGGCACATGATCAAAGTAGCCATCGTTTTCATCGTATGTAACTATAAAAATGGTTTTCTTCCACACTTCAGGGTTTTGCGTCAGTATGTCCAGTATTTCCGACACATACCATGCACCATACCAGGGCGCACTTGGGTGATCAGAGAAGTTTTGCGGGCCTGCAAGCCACGAAACAGTTGGCAACTTACCGGTTTTCACATCTTCACGAAACTGGTGCAGAATATCACCTTTAGGCACATTCAGTTTACGTTCTTTGCCACCAGATGTATCTGTGTAAGACAGTTCTACCAGGGAGCGGTAGTCAGGGTCACCGGAGTTAACTGTGAACGCGCTGAAGAACAAACTCTTTTCTTCAGCAGATAATTTTTCAAAATTCTGTGTATTCCATTTCAGCAGTTCGGCCTGTGCATTATCCAGCACCTCCTGCTTTTTCTTTACCGCCGTTTTTATCTTGTCCGCAGCATCGTCGCTGGAAGGACTTTCCTCTTGCAGCTTGCCTATTTCTCCCGGTAAAGTATCTACCTGCTTTTGCAGGCTTTGAATATACTTAGGCGCAAACTTTACATTGTAGACCTTAAAAAATTCCAGCAGGTTGCAACCAAAGTTTGCCAGCCACGAACGCTCCTCTCCAGAGAAACCTCCGCCGCAGCTCAATTCATTCTGATAAAACTTCCATTTGATCCCATTTTTTTCCAGCAACTCAGGAAATGTTTGCCACTGCATTTTACCAAAGCTGAAGTTATCATTACGAATATTCGCTTTAGTAATGCCATTCTCCATCTCTGTGATCTTCCCAGTCCAGAAAAAAGACCTGTTCGGCGTTGTACTCGTCATAGCCGAGCAAAAGTTCTGATCGCACACCGTAAAGGCATCAGCCATTGCATACGTAAACGGAAGGTCCTGGCGCGTGTAATGCCCCAAGGTCAGCGGCATAGCAGCATACTTCTTGTTACCGGACTGTTTGGCTAAAAGCCATTGATCGTATTTACCCGCATTGTTCGCATCTACCTGGCTGGCGCGTGAGTGCGGCAACGATCCCATCCATGTTACCTTGGTATCTTTTATATCAAACCGGAAAGGAGCATACGTATCACCTGCTGCATCTGTCTGAAACCAGACAGGGTTATCATTAGGCAGGCGCAAAGCGCGCGGATCATTAAAACCCCTTACGCCCTGCAAAGAACCAAAACAGTGATCAAATGAACGGTTTTCCTGCATCAGGATAACGATGTGTTCTGCATCAAGATAGGTACTGCCTGCCGGTGGATCAATTGCAAGAGCTTTTTGAATAGAGGCAGGCAATATGTTGGTTAACCCTGCTGCGCCTGATAATAACAAAGATTTTCGTAGGAATTCTCTCCTGGAGTCCATAGCATGTTCGTGTTGTAATGGTTATATAATCAAAAGGTATTGGTGTCTGAAAATAAATGATTACTGTTTTTTCATCCATCAAACCCGCAAATAATACACAATCGGTTGTGTAGATCGGTGAATCTGCTGTTTTTGTGGGGGTTTAATGTTAACCCGCTTTAACAATATCAAATAAGATGTTAATTAGTGTTTCGCATACACATCAAAATGAAATTGTAGTGTATCTTTGTTGTACAATAATTAAGAATAGTAAATTTTCTCATAAGCAGTTAGTTTTGGTTGCGGCCCGGATGTCTATCCGGGCCTTTTTTTATGTCTATATTGTTCATTTTCATGGCCTGTTTAAATGCAAGAAGCAGGCTTTAAGCCTGCTCTTAGAGTATCTTTTATTCGTAAAGTTTAAATCCCCCTTTGTTATCAAATCATTTCGGCCAGGGGCAATCATTCTTTCTAAAATACTATCTTTTATATTCCGGTTTACTTAACGCTACCGGTCCTGGATTCGCAACTACCCATGCTGTAGCCAACTCGCATAAGCGTGACAAGTCTTCCTCACCATCACCCGTACGGCTAACCTCTTTTGCAATAGTTTTTGCTTCCGTCAGTAATGCTTCGCTGAGCGGTACACCAGTACCAAAGTGTACAATTAAAGCATCCAGCATTTTTTTGAAATCTGCATCCCAGTTTGCGCCGCCATTGCGGTAGATCTCATCCCGCACCTTCCCTGTAATACGTACCACCTCACCCTGCACCGTTTTTGCCGGGCCGCCTGAGGGTATTAACAGATCCCACAACACACTATACTGATCTTGCCATTTACCTGCGGGAACTATTATAGGAGAAACGCCATCATGCACCTGCCGCGTTTTTACGGGAGGTGTATTAAACTTTTGATAGAGTAAAGACAATGCCTCATCTGTTGCAGGAAGATACTCTTTGTTGAAACCAGCCCTGTGAAATTCAAAATTTTCTCCAATGCGCGTAACAGCTTTTTGCATCTCTTCGGTTACAGGTATTCCATCTTGTAATAAAATATCTGCGATAAATGTAAGATTCCTAATATCCATATTATTAGCACGCTTTAAAGCATGTACCAGCGGTGTTTCACCACTATCATTCTTTGCTGCAATATCAGCTCCGTTTTGAACCAGTACCTGTACATTTTGGACACTAAATGAGCTGCCCGCAGCCATATGCAAAGGCGTATCCCCATAGTTATCTCTTGCCGCTATATCCGCCCCTAATTCTAAGAAAACAGCAACACTACCACTGCGCCGCATTGCATGCTGGTGAAGCGCTGTACGCTTATAAGTATCCGTTGCATCTATATTTGCACCTGCCTGCACAAGCCAGCGAACCAGCTCATCCGGCACATTATAAAAACTAAGTGCTGTCTCTTTCGTATAACCACCTGTTGCATCCAATTCACATGTATCAAACACCGCCATCAACGCTGCTATATCCCCAGCCTCAATCAGCTCGCTAAAATTTTTAGGTAATGTCTTCTTTTTCTTTGCCATATCCGGAAGGAAGTTTTAAAGGGAAGATAGCGATTGAATGCCAATTTTATGAAAGCCCAATATTATTTATTACAACACTTTTGCGCTCGTTTGTACCACACACAAAATCTCTTTAAAAAAGAATACCCCTTATGCATCTCTAAGCATAAACCCTCATGTATGAATTCATGTTTTCATAACAAACCGAATCTTCTAATTTATAAAACCAATTTATGCGCTTAACATTCATACCCCGCACGCTGCTCTTTATCCTGCTCCTTGCAGCAGGCGTAATAAAGGGCTACAGCCAGCAAGCAACAGATAAGCTGGCGCAGGCATTGACAGACAGCCTTGGTTACTTACAATTGAGCGATGCCCAGAAAACCCAGGCGCTGGGTTTTAATAAAACAGCAGCAGCCAGCCTGGTACAAACAGCACAAAAAGCTAAACAGGATACCACATTTAAAGGAAAAGCCGTTGCCAAACAGGTAATGGGTATTATGAAACAGAGGAATACTGCCTTAACCGGCATACTGAACGACGATCAGAAGAAGTTGATGCAGGCACACAAAATAGAACAGGCTGCCGAATTGCAGACAAAAATGATGACGGCTCAACTGGACCTTACAGATGAGCAGGTGCCACAGGTGTACCAGGTAAACCTGAAAGAAACACAGGAAATGATGGGTGACGCCGCCAAACTAAAAGGGGCAAAACGTAAGCTTCAAAAATTCAAAGCAGCCAAGGCCTTAAAATCTGATAGCAAGGATAAGGACAAAGAGCTGAAGAAGATACTTACATCAGACCAGTACAGTAAGTATGAAAAGAGTGAGCAGGAAATGCAGGCAATGATGAAAGAAAAAATGAAAGAGAAAAAAGGATAACGGGTTATTCATTAGCCGTGTCATTATTTTATTCAGGGTTACCAGCTTTTGCAACACAGATCAGGCTTCGTTGCGTCGCATTACGTTCATCTGCAGTACCGCTATTGGGCTGTTAGATTGTATGTCAATGCGCTTTTATTATTTATTGTCTTTCTTCTTGGCTACATTTCTTCCAGCAACGTCTCTTAGCCAGGCTATGTGGAAGACAAGGACGTTTCCATGCCGTTACAGGATTACAAATCCTTTTTATCTACAGTTCGGAATACACTGCGCTAACATCCCGAACAGCAAAGAATAAAAGAATAAAGATTACTCATAGGAACAATAACGCAAAAGCCCTTAAGCCCCCGGTTGCTTTGCACATATCTCCATAAAAAACCTAAAGAATACATTTGTAGGTAGTCTCTTTCGTTTAACGAACGCATCTGAGTAGATGAAGGTGAATAAAATATCTACCCAATTGTTTATTTTGCCCATAAATTACAAAGGCATACGGTTATGAAACTATCCATTGGGATTTTCCTAATACTCCTGCTTACGCAATCTGCAAGCGGTCAAAAACAACAATTTTTTCAGGATAGTTTGCCTGTGTATTTTGACGAAATTAAAACTGCCGAAAAAAACAATACTGCTCTTTGGGGACGAGACCTCTATGGGCCCATCTTGTTGGTAGATCCGCAAAGCCGCGAGGTTTTCGCCAATCGGCCAGATTCAGCCGGAATACTAAAGCCCGCAGGTAATATTTATTCAGGTGTCTTACCCGGCAATATTAATGTTGCCAACACCTCTGTCAATTGGAGCGGAGTAACCTGGGCTATGGTTATGTTGCCGCTTCCCCAAAACAAACAAAACAGGATCAACCTGCTTGCTCACGAATTATTTCATAGGGCACAACCCTCTTTAGGATTTGCACTTAGCAATGTAGATAACAATCATCTTGATGAAAAAGACGGAAGAATATACCTCCGCTTAGAACTGGAAGCTTTAAAAAAAGCTGTACTCTGCTCGTCCTCTAAAGAGCAGTTGCAACACCTGACCAATGCAATGATCTTCAGAAAATACCGCCATATAATTTATGAAGGTTCAGATACAACGGAAAATGAACTGGAACTGAATGAAGGAGTCGCAGAATTTACAGGTGTAATTGTCAGTTGTAGAAACAACACGCAGGTAAAGTCATTTTTTGAGACCGGCATAAATGATTTTTTTTCCAATTCTACGTTTGTCCGGTCATTTGCATATTACACCATTCCAGTATATGGTTATTTATTATACGCAAAAAATAAAAACTGGAATAGAAAGATTTCACAACAAACCAACCTGACAAGTTATTTTATCAATGCCTTTCAAATCCATATGCCAGCAGATTTGAAGAAGGCAGTTGATGCTATAGCAACCACTTATAATGGAAACGTTATAATAGAAGAAGAAACCCAAAGGGAGGAAAAAAACAAAGAACTTATTGCAAGCTACAGGCTTAAATTTATAGAGCAACCTCATTTTGAAATCGGGTTTCAAAAAATGAATGTATCCTTTGACCCGAGAAACATCATACCAATAAAAGACCAAGGAACCATTTATCCTAATATGAGAATTACAGACGTGTGGGGCATTCTTACGGTTCAAAATGGCGCTTTAATGAAATCCGACTGGAGTGGAATATCCATAACAAACCCGGCCCGGATGGAAGGCAACCACATATCGGGTGATGGTTGGACACTTGAATTGACAGCAGACTACACCGTTGAAAAAGACCGCGTTAATAATAACTATAAACTAGTTAAAAAATCAACGCAAGAGAAATAAAGCGCCATAGCAAGCAATCGTTGCGTAGATAATCGCTCTTTTTGCTTTACATATATCCCCATAGAAAACCTAACAAATAAAATGAAACGAACACCTGTAGCAGAATGCTAAGAATAAAAATACATACACATACAATGCCTTTTTTCATAACAGTAGTCTTGAATTTTAGATAAAGGCAAGTAGAACTTTTAGCAACTTTATTTATGCAGATTATAGCTACATGAAAATAAAAAATAAGAGCGAATGATTTTAATAAATTGTGTGATACTTATAAACCAACAAACTTATTGTCAAATGATTTGACTTTAAATAAAACAGCAGTGTAAGAAATTGGATTTTTTCCCGGCAGCGCTTCTTCTCCTAGCCTGGTGCGTGGCAAGGACACTGCGCGTACTGCTTGCCAATTATCAGGAATTATCAAATGAGGTTACTTATTGTACTATTAATTAAAAGCAGACGATTTTTGCCTGCCGAGGATAGAGCCGCAGTGCGGGGATCACAAATCTTTTTTATCTACTGTTCGGGATGCGCTGCGCTAACATCCCGAACAGCGTAACAGTGATGCTTTGTATTCCCCTGCTGTCGTTAATATTATGTAAAATGATGAAACGGCGTTTTCTATTTTACCAGGATCCGCACCGATTGTGTGTTTCCTTTTGTACTATTTAAAATAACAGTTTGTGTATTGCCTGCGTCGCTAAAGGTAAATGCGGCTGTATTAGGCGGAATGCTTCCTTCATTTTCAGCCAGCATTGTCAGCAGGTTTTCGCCTTGCTTCAGGCTTAGTCTAATCATCTTTTTTTCCTTAGTCACCTTCAGTTTCGATGCCACCTGCTCCCCATTCAAAAGCAGCGTGATAATATCACCATCCTCTATCGCATTATCAAAAACAGCGACTTCAATTTTTTTATTGCTTACCTGTACTACTTCATTAATGATATTTTTCTGAATAGCAACTGTATCTTTTTTTAGTGGGATCGTTAATTCTGTTGAGCCTGATTGTACGAATAAATCAGTTGCTTCTTTCAGTTGGTCAGCAGGCAATTTTTTTCGCAATGTCCAAAAGTAAGTTGCCATGCTGCGGTTGAACGTTGGGGAGTTAAACTCACCAGGCGCTTTATAAAAAAAGCCTCCGGGAATGATCACCGGCTTCGTATATCCGCCATAGTAGCTATCATAATTATGACTGGCTGTAGCAGGATCTTCCTGCTTTTTAAAATGTGCGCTGTGCCAGTCAGCATGTGGCCTTGCCCAATTATTATCGTAATAGTTTCTTTCATACATTTCCATGCTGGCATAGAGCACAATTTCGTTTCCATCTATATAGTACCACAGGTAACCGTCTTCAAACAAGTAGTGCGGCATATCGCTGTATAAGCCAGGAAAACGGAAAACAAACTGCCGGCTGGTAATATGCTCTTCCTGCATCGCATAGTAACGTCCGCGAAAGTATCCTATCATACTTGCCGTCATTCCTACCTTATCGCCATTCCACTGTATATTAAACAACCTGTTTACAGTTATTCTACGCGGCGCCGTATCTATCTTCACCTCTATCTTTAAGGGTTGTGGCCTGGTATAGAACACACTTGTGCCCCACTCTGCTGTTCGTTTTTCTGTTCCTTCCCATACACCATCCAGGAACGACTGAGCGGTAGCAGGTGTTGCTAATAGTACACTGATACAGTAAATGAGGAGATTTATTTTTTTCATAGACGCATTTAGCCTGGTTCCGGGTAGAATAATTCTGACCCGGAATGTATAAGAAAGAACAAAGCAAATGCCAAAGACGTTGGCTGTCTGCTAAGTTTTTACAACCACCCGTTTTTATATACCCGGCACTACTTCATTTCCAATACTACATATTGCGGCATAGGCTTTTTCGAATCAGCGATCGTGTTCCCCTCTTCATCTTCAGCCAGTTTTACTTTGGCTACTGCTTTTGTATCAGAGATCCATTTTATCTCATCCGGCATCCATACCTTACCCGGCATCAACTCCACATCAGCCGCCAATGCCATTTTGGATTGTTTATTTTCATACAGGTACAATTCACCATTATTACAGGGTGATCCTTCTCCACCACAAAGAGTGGCCATATAATACTTACCTGAAGGAGAAATAGCGCCATAGGCCATTACCTGCGACGTATCCCCTGTTTGTTTATTTACAAAGATCCAATTAGAAAAATCAGGTACACTGTGTGCAATCAACCAATACCCCATATTTTTCAAATCGGCATAGCAGGTATAGGAAGATGGCTCAGTGGCCTGCAGCTCCTCATCCGAAAACTCACGGTTTATAAGTTGCAACACCTTACCGTTAGCAGCAGTAATGACCAGCGCCCTGCCATTGCGTGCAATAGCACCGCCTGCCGCTGCCATAATAGCCGGCTCTTCCGCATTGGTATGTGCATAAGCATCAAAACCGCTCCGCGGTACCTGCTGGTATTCCTGCTCTGTAGCTGCAGAAACATACAAGGTTACAGTACCCGCGTGTAGTGTATCAATGACTGGTGAAGTATTGGCGTTTTCATTTTTTACGACCGTGCTCTTCTTACCGTTATTTTCATTATTACATCCTGCTTCAAAGGCTATAACAACACTGAGTATGGCTACTACAGCAATTAATTTTCCTTTCATTCAAACATAGGTTTTAGTTCATTTAATAAATACCCGATCCTGCGTGCAGCACCTTCATTCTTTTTGCAATGCAAGCATTCGCTCAACAAATAATGAATTATCCTTTCACAACTGTTATTATGCGAAATGGTTTAACGGTTATAAACGACTATTTATTGAGTTAATCGCATAAAAAACGCGCCTATTTATTCATAGCCGCGTATTTCTTTATGTATACTGTTATTTGTCTCAAAATTTATGTTCCGTCTCTTCTTCGTGCAGCAATATTTTAAAAACAGTACCACTGTTTACTTCACTTTCTACTTTTATCTGTCCTCCCATTGCCTCTACCTGGTTCTTTGTAATAAACAACCCAATACCACGCGCATCACTATTGCCGTGAAACGTTTCATACATGTTGAACAAACGCGCCTCGTACTGAGATAAATCTATTCCCATACCATTATCTTTTACCTGCAATACAGCCTGGTTTTCATCATCCCGGTAAAACGATACATCTATGTGTGAAAGTGTTTCCGGCCTGCGGTATTTAATAGCGTTGGAGATGAGATTCAGCAATACACTTTCCAGGTAAGCCGGGTTATAATTGATCATTACATCATCATCTACATCCACATCTATAATTGCACTGCTCTCTTCTATCTGCGCTTCCAATACCTCTATCGTTTTGTTGATATAAGATCGCAGGGAAAGCGGATGAATGGCCTTTTGCTCCGTATTATGTATAGACACCACGTCTGCAAGATGCCCCACCGTCTCAGAAAGCTGTCCGGATATCCGGCGAATGCGTGCAAGCAACACTTCTCTTTTCGCCTGGTCTTCCTGTTTGCCAAGCATCTCCAGCAATAGCTGAAAGTGATTGGAATAAGCCCGTAGATTATGTGAAACGATATTAGCAAAATTGAATAAGCGATTGTTCTGTTCACTGATGATCTTTAGCGAATCAGACAGCTCATCCTCTTTCTTCTTAATAGCAGTAATGTCTACCAGTTGTGATACAAACGATGGCGGCGCAGGTGCATTACGGGAGACAGACACCGTTAATACAGTCCACACAAGACTCCCGTTCTTATGCAGAAAGCGTTTCTCTATCTGGTACGTTTCGAGGCCACCGGCTTTCATTTGCTCAAAAAGATCCAGGTCTTTTTTCAGATCTTCTGCATACGTTAACTCCTGGAAAGACCTGTTCATCAATTCTGTTTCACTGTAGCCCAGCATATTGCTGAGCGCTTCATTCACCTTTAGAAAACGTCCTTCATCAGATACAATACACATACCAATGGCAGAGTGCTGAAATACTTTTGAAAAACGCTCTTCACTAAAGCCTATGTATAAACTTAATTCATGGTTTAACTGCTCTATTCTCTCCTGTTGGCGAAACAGGTCTTCTATATCAGTCACAACAACCAATCTTGCCGGTACGCCTGCATATTCTATAGCACCGGAGCTTACACGCACATGAAACAGATCGCCTGCAGAGTTGCGATGCGTCCATAAAGATTTTGATGACAATGAATGTTCTGCAACTTCGGCTACTTTCTGTTCCATTGCCTTTACTGCATCTTCAGGGCGTACATCGCGCAAAGTCATTTGCAGGAACTGTTCTTTTGTATAGCCGTACTTTTCTACTGCCGCCTCATTTATAGCGAGAAAGCGCAGGGTGTCTATCGCATAGATCCACATCGGGTTGGGATTACGCTCAAATAAAATATCATCGGCTTGCATAAATAGTATTGATGGTCTTATATGGCAGCAGTTAATCGGGGTGAAATTAAAAAGTTTCAGCTATTGAACCTAAATATTATATACATGCCGCTGAAAGACAAGAAAATAATTTTCTCCAGCTTAAAATGAGGTGACACTAAAAAAATATATCAGTCAAAGACTTTGACTTTGCGAAAAAGGATTTTATTTTTATTATGTACTACATAACTACAAATTATTAAACCATTCTATTGCGTATGAAAAAAAACTTTCACCTAAAATGTCTCCCCATCCTGCTACTTTCTATTGCCTGCCAGAAGAATCTGCTGCCGGAAAAATCCACAACTATTTTCTCACAGGATGCACTTAATACAAATGCAGCAGCAGTTGCAGCAGCGGCGCAAAACCATGATTATATGGTCTTGTTTAACGGCGGTAACGATGGCTACCACTCCTACCGCATTCCATCTATTGTAAGAAGTAATGCCGGTACACTGATCGCATTTGCAGAAGGCCGCATGTCCAACAATTATGACTATGGCAATATCAACGTAGTGTATAAGCGCTCTACAGATAATGGTGTAAGCTGGTCCGCTCTTGGGCAGGTGGTTGGCAATGGCCTGGGCACATGGGGCAATCCTACGGCCGTTGTAGACCGCTCCAACGGGCGGATATGGATCTTTCTTTCCTGGAACGATGCGGACCACAACCAGTCAGGCACAGATGGCTACCAGAAAATAGATTCGTGGGGCGAGCGAAAGGTTTATTCCAGCTATAGTGATGATGACGGCATTACATGGTCTACACCTGTAGACAGGACCACGGCATTGCTTCCGTCCAATTATACCTGGGATGCAATGGGGCCGGGTGTAGGCATACAAGTGGGTAGTCGCCTGATCATACCGGCAACGGGCAGAAATATTTATAGTGATGACCACGGCGTTAGCTGGCAGTATGCACTTATACCTTCCGGCACCAGCGAGGGCACTATCGTAGACCTGGTCAATGGGCAGTTACTCCGCAATGATCGCCCCATCACCGCAGAGTGGGATGTGGCTAAACGAAGACAGGTGGCGCGCGGCACGATTGAGAATGGCTTCAGTGCTTTTGCCCCTGACAATACCCTGCTGGACCCAAAATGTGAGGGATCTATTGTACGTTACACCGGATCACCGGACCGCATTATGTTTCTGAACCCCGCCAGTACAGAGCGGCGGTGTAAGATGCGGGTACGTATTAGTTATGATGGTGGCCTTACCTGGCCCATCAGCCGTAAGATACATGATTGGCTAACAGATGATCAGACTTGTGACCAGGGCAAAGGCGGCTACTCCAGTATGGTGAAAACGGCAGACTATCACATTGGCGCATTGATAGAGATAAATGAGGATGTAAGCAATAATACAACCAGCCATCGCTCTATAGAATTTCACAAATTCAATCTGCCATGGATGTTGAATGGTAGCACGGAGCCGCTATAATATATTCATACAAGTACCCCCTCATTTTCACGGGCAGTTGATGATCTATACATAAAAGATGTCAATTGCCCGTTACTTTTTACAAGACGGAAAATAGACGCATTTATAATTTTTATCATTTCTTTAAGTACACATTTTAACCATGTGCAGACCGAAAACCGGGAAGCTTTTGCAACTGCGGGGAAAACATTTTATCGCTATATGTAATATCAAGACTTGTAGTATTCTTATTTCACTTAGTTACCTTTTTATCCTTCTATTTTTTCCTGAGAATTGCTACATCCTACTACACTACAAATCTTCTGCTTCTGTAGAAAATATTTGACATATAGCGTTTTTATTTATCGCAAAGTAGATTTACTTCGTATAATTAGCCGGGTAGAATGATATATTAAATTACCTTTAGAGCTGCTAGACCCTCTGAGTGCATAATATGAATTGGAAACAGTTTGTCAAGGATACAGGCCTGGAAGCGATACCTGAGATCAGTACGAAGCAACCAACCCTTTACGCATTAGCCGGAATCATTGCATTTCTTGCCACAACCTCGTTCCTTGTTCTCAACATCATTTCGGGTCTCTGGATACTGGCCTTTTTCAACGGTTTACTATTGTTACTCCTCACTTCAATGCTGTTCCTCGGACGGCTGAAAAGATACCAGGCAGGATTATATATCGTATTAATGCTGTTTAGCATTTACTTCGCCACTTGCTGTGCGCTGCTACGCAATGGCATGGAATACGGCATTGTGCTGATGATGACAATAACGGCATTGCTGGTACGCAAAAAGAATGTACGCCATCGCCTGCAGGCATTTCACCTCCTATCGCTGGTAATCGCACTTTATTGGGCTTATAACCGCAAACCGCTTATTCCGGGCTTATCCTGGCTAAGGCCTGTATTGACAATATGCCTTATCACCATAATTGTTTTATGCCTGCTTGAGTTTTTTAAACAACAACAGGATCTTTATACCAAGCGATTGATGGATATGAATACGCAACTGTCTATGGAAAATGACAGCAGGCAACATATCCTCTCCCTACTCGCACACGATTTCCGCTCACCGCTAAACAATCTCTTCCTGTTGCTAAACGGCCTGGAACAAGGCTATGTAGCAGAAGCAGAATTTAAGACGCATACTACGGAGATGAAAAAAGAGGTGCAAAATCTCCTGATCAGCCTGGAAGAAGTGCTGGATTGGTCAAAGCTGCTACTAAAAGGATTTCCATACCAGCCGGAATACTTTGAGGCCGGCCCCCTATTACACGAAGTGGTAAGTTTTTTCCAAAAAGAAGTCAGTTCGAAACAACTGTATATTCATTTCAATATTGATGATGTATCTACTGTGTATGCAGACCGCTCGCAGATAAAGGTTTGTTTGCGCAACCTGCTCTCCAATGCGATCAAGTTTACCCCTGTTGGCGGTACTATTACCCTAAGCGCCCAAAACGCTAATGGCCACACGGAAATAATATTGGCAGACTCCGGCAAAGGAATGGAGACGGAAAAACTAAATAATATACTTAGCGGTAGCTCGGTAGTACCAAGTGACCGTGGCACAAACAATGAAAAAGGAACCGGCCTTGGTTTATTCATTGTAAAGGAACTGACAAGAAACAACAAGGGTACGCTATCTATGGAGAGCGTAATTAATTCCGGCACCAAAGCACACATTGTACTTCCGGAATCTCCCACTACAGCAGAATAACTATTTATTTCTTCTCTGCAGGTGGCATCATTTTCAGCAAATGCGCCAGTGTGATCATTACTGTATTTCCCTGGAAACGGTTCTTTGCACCAAACTCACCCAGCCAGCGCAAGGAAGCGGAGGATAATATCTTAGGCAGGAAAATATTTACTTCTGCACCCAGTGCATAGAGATGATCTTTATCCCCTGTAATAGTAATAGGGCCAACCGGTATTTTATCATCCGTCATTTTGAACTGCATGTAATAAACTAAACCGGCATTGATGATCATGGGAAGATGCGACCCCTGCACAGGTTTGTAAAATGTTTTAGCAAGGCCACCTTCTATACTTAATACATCCCCGGTTTTAATATCAGAGTCCTTCTTTTTACTGTTGAGCGCATACGATGCAAGCGCAGAAAAATTAAAGGTCTTCTTCGGGTCAAAATATAAGGTAGTACCGCCTGAGAACTCGTTTGCCCACTGCCCCAGGCCGCTATTGTCACTACCTCCTACGCTATACTTACCGGTAGGCAGATAGAGTGCATAACCTGCAACAAAATCAGCCCGTTTATTGTGCCAGCCAAGTTGTATTGGCTGAATGTACATATCCGTAAGCGCAAACGGCGACTTAGCCTGTAATGCGTTGCCCTCTATCCTGTTTGAGGCAAACCCGATTAGTGCGCCAGCACCATAGTTTGCATTCAATATTTTTTTATTGGTCACAATAGAGCCGCCCAGGCCGGTTAGAAACATATTTATATCCGGGCTTTTGTTTATGGCATCGCCACTACTATTACGCAAGCTGGACGCGTTATAGAAATAAACAGGTAAAGCAAGTCCAATGGAAGGCATTGTTTGTGTACCGGATTGTAGCCCGGCATCGCCCAGCACGTGGCTGCCTTTCAGTTGCGCCACTACGTGTACAGTACTTGTAATACCAGCGAAAAAAGCAAGGACAAAAAAAATGCAAGCGTTCTTTTTCATACAAAGATGTTTAGCAATATGAGGTCGTTTATGAAGTATTACTTGTAAATGAGAAAAGAAAGTCAGACAGAGACGATCATTCTCAGCTCCTCTTCTTTCATGGAAAGTTGCAAGGCCCTGTCTGCAATAATTTTTTTCAGCAGGTTATTTTCTTCCTGCAAACTTCTCAAGTGTTGCTGTATGTGGGCCAGGTTTTGGTGCCCCTGCCCTTGCAGCTCTATGTTGTTCAGTTTCTGCTTCCATTTTACATATACACTATAAGAAAGGTTGTACCTGTTGAGGATAGCCGTTACACCTCCTTCAGCAGCTTCTTTTAATATCTTCAGCTTATCCTCTATAGAGAATTTTCTGCGGGTAAGTATCATAATGGTAGATTTATAATTAAAAAGAAAAAGCGCCTTAAAGGCGCTTTCATTTAGAATTTACATGCAAGGCCCACATTTAAAGTCCATTGCTTGAGGTTATCTATTTTAAACTCATCATTTTTGTTTGTACTAACATTATATCCGCCCGCCAGTAAGACGCTCCAATACCTGTTAAACGGCATCAGTACCCCTATTTCCGGCCTTACAACAAAGCCCCAGTTATTAGCGGTTAACTCATACACATTAAAGTATGCATTCTGTTCGCTGTACTGGGTTCCTATACCTATTCCTACATAAGGCAATACATGCTTACCACCTTTCAGGTAATAGTGTATGGTAGCTGTAATGGGTACCGTATATATCTGGCGAACCATGTCTGTAGTAACTGCACCGGTTCCGTCCGACTTCTGGTAAGTTGCCGTATTAAAGTATTGGTCAAACGAATTCCAACTGGCGGCAAGCCCTACGGACACATTTGGCTTAATAAATTTCCGGTACTCCAAACGTCCCCCGGAAAGACTGGTCTTGGTTAAAAAATCTTTATTGACAGGAAATGCAATTTCCCACGAGCCAGCAAAAAGATTGGTTAATGAACCGCTTTGTGCAAACGATGCTGTAGCAGAAAGCATAAGCACGGTTATGGTGAAAAATATATTTTTTACTCGCATAAAATTTTATTTGTTGTTCACTGATCAGGTTTAGTTCGCTTTGATGTATGGTGATTGTGTAAACGACTGGTTAATGGCATTGATACCGCGTTGCAGGTTTGTGTTTACATCTGAACCAACAGCACCGCCACTTACAGCCGACCACAATACTTTTAACTGCTTGCTTGCAGCCACATTTTTCAGGTCTATCAGGTCTGAGATAACTGTACCCGTTGTTACTACATACGTAACTGTGTATGGGTAGTAGTATGGATAAAACCAACCCCAATACCAAGGATCCCACCAACCCGGATAGCCCCACCACCAGCCAGGGTACACAACACCTGCGTTTACGTTTTTAACCACACCCAGATTAATGCCCAGGTCAGGATTAGCGTTCTTTGGTACAAACTGGTAGCCCCTTGCAGTCATATTATCTTTTACTGCTTTCACAAGGGCTTGTGCGCTTGGCCCTACGAGAATGGTATCAGTAGATGATGTAGAAATATAGCCTACCGTATCAGAGATGTAATAGGTCTTGTACTGGCTAAATGTTGCTGCTGGGTCTTTACTCGTAACAACAACAAAGTTGCTCGACAGTTGACTGAAATCCGGCTCTTTACGGCATGCGCCCAGGCTTAATGCGAAGAGCATTACAAACAAGACATTTCTTTTCATAGTAATGTTTTTATTTAAAAAAAGGATAGCCAATATTTTACGGGTAGTTCAAATGATTTTTGCTCCGGCCCCGCTTAAAAAAGCGGCGCCGGCAAAAATCTTTTCCTGACTGCTTATGAGAAAACTATAACCTATGTCTTTACTGAACAAGCAATGTTAGCTTTGCCTGCAGTTGTATTAGTCGTTAAATATTTGCCCTTTATATAAGGACACGGTACAGAAGCCAGTACCGCCTTTTTTCGAGGAAAAAATTCCACTTTTTTTGCCAGTACGCATTAGTTCTGACCGAGATACCCTTTCAGTAGAGCAATAGATTTACGCAATTGCTTTTCAATAGTATTTACCGGTACATTCAGCTTTTGAGATATCTCCTTCAGCGTAAAGTATTGCTGACGATTCAGTATAAATACCTGGCGGTAACGTTGTGGCATATAGCTGAGGCAATGCTTAATATTTTTTTTCAGATCAGCCTCTACTACTTTGTGCTCTACATCGTTATGCTCTTGCTTTTTTGTTCCTACCACACCTATATGCTTTTTATACACAGATTCGTTACGCAAATGATTAAAGATCCGGTTACGCAAAGAGGTTTTTAAATAAGCAGACAATGAGTTCTTAATGAGAATATCATTTCGCCTGGTGTAAAGATGTACAAAGAAATCCTGTACAATCTCTTCACAATCGTTTTTATCAGGCAAATAGATAGATGCATAAGCGATCATCTGTTGCCAGTACTTGCGATAAAGCATATTGAACCCTTCTGTCTCGTTATGCTTGAGATAATCGAGTAGTTCAATGTCGGCTTTTGTCAGTACAGTTGTTGCAATCTTTTCCATAAAATTTGTTTTAATGCTTTAAGGTTTTGCGATGTTTGATTTTGGGTATTTTTGTGTGTTTATTCTATTTAATCCAACTGCTTCCGAAAACAATGTAGTAGGCAAACTTCTCAGGCCCGCGCGCCAAGTCCACCCCCACTCTTAGCTTAAGCTTACGTGCAAGCAGGTAGCGCCCGCCAATACCATAACTATACACCCAGTCTGCAGATCCGAAATCACTAAATTCATTGAATGCCTTGCCTACACCACCAAAGAATACAGAACTCCAGCGACGTGTAAAATCCCAGCGCTGCTCTGTTTCTATCAGCGCATTTATTTTGCCCTGGTAGCGAGCCGATGGTATGCCCCGCATATCTATAAACGGAAGCAGGTAAAAGGGAGCGTTGCCAAACACGTTTTGATAGTCGAACCGTAATCCACTGATCCAGTTTTTGCCGGTTGCCTTGTTTTCCGCCAATGGCTGATACCAGTACATGAAACTGTTAAGCCTTTCATAGTTATAGTCGCTGCCGAAAATGCTGTTGCTTACATTAAAATGTGCGTGTGCTTTCAATCCCTTATCAGGCGTGAAGATGTTGTCCCTGCTATCATACTCTATTACAGCCCCCAGTTCACTTACATTACTACTCACTTCTTTATCCGTAACCCAGTCCGGCAGCTTATCATTATTACGTAAGGCCAGTTTAGTATGCCCGTATATATATTGCATGCCTGCAAACCAGTTAGAAATACCGATCTGTTTCTCTGCAAACAAGTACACCGGCACTACTTTCATATTAAACTCAAACTCTTTCTCTCCAACTGTAGGAAGCGTTTTGTAAAAAGACATATTTATATCCCCATACCCAGCAAATACACGGTATCGAATGCCCCATTTCCGGATAGTGCCAAAGCGCCCGGCACCGGCAAACCAACTATTGTTTGCCGTATACATACCAAATCCAACAGTAATATCCGGCGGTACAGGCACCACTTTATCGCCCTTTACAATAGGCTTCTGCTTTTTTATAAAAACGGGCGCAAGCGCTCCACCAAAACCACCTAGCGCAGGCTCTGTAATAATAACAGGTACAGGCACAAAGCCATTCGCATCAATAATATAACTGCTGAGATCAAAGGCATGATCAAGTGAATCTCGCACGCTGATGTGCTTCTTTTGAGCTATTACCTGGCTGCTGTAAAACCATCCCAATAGCAGTAATCCAATGCACAGCGCTCGTTTTGTCATTTCTCCCACAGTTAAAAATTTATTCGTTGCCAAGATTATGTTCCTTTTTGTTTTCTTTTAAACCCAAGAAACCGGTAATTGATAGACGCCATTATAGACGACCTGTTCCCTACTATATTTGCCTCTGTTCTCAACTGCCAGCGCTTGTTCATCTGGTATTGCACACCTACCAGCCCCGCCCACTTTTGCTCAGGTCTTTTGTCCATTTCATAAATGATCTTTACATCGTCTATATTATTTCCATTCACCCTATCCTGCAATGCCTGCATTATCCTGTCTACCACTGCCTTTTTCACTGCAGGCTGATTGTTATACCAGTTACCATAGCTCTGTTTTATCTCATCTATTTTCGATTGCGGCACATCCGGTAATACATCTTTCAAATACACTTCGCCCTTCGTTTCTGCATTAACAGAAAGCCCCATTGTACCTATCCATACAGCTATATTTTGTTGCGGATTGTTACCCAGCGGGAACGTATGTCCCATACGGAAACCCATAATAGTCGTAAACACCTTGTTACTTAGCAGCTCCATCTTAGCCCACGTTACATTGAAGTCTGCCTGTACCCACACCGGGCCAAATCCACCGGCCCCCATTACCCCAAATCCATACGCGTAGCCGGATTGTGTAGCGCTGGATGTCAGCGATACAGGTGCAGACAGTTCTACCTCTGTTTTTGCTTTGGGGAAATAGTTAAACATGCCATACACATTCAGAAAAGGAAGTACGTATGCATCGGCTCTTATGTTTACATTCTGAGCTATTGCCTGTACACTTTTAAACTTTACAAAGTTGTCTACATTTACGGGGGGCAATGTCTTATCCGGCGTAGATATCCCTATGCTCATATTACTGATCAGTATATTCTGCTTACCATAAAAATAGTTGACCATTATACCCAATGGATAAGGTATATCAAACCCCTTTTTGTAAACACGTTTGCCCCATGCCGGCAGTACGTAGTTGTAATTCATCTTTCTCAAACTGTCGAAGTAAGCCTTATTTCTATCACCCAAAGGCTTACGGGACACAGTTTGTGCCTGTGTATTAATACATACACCTAGCATTACAACAAAGCATACTGCCATGGCTTTACGCTGACGGATAAGTACACGCATGCCTTAGCTTTTTTGCTTTTCCAATGAAATAGGATAAAATCTCAGATTACATAATAGTAAACATAGGCGGACTAGAGTGTTCTCACATAGAGATAGACGTAACTGCGTAAGGGGAGAAAGTGCGATAGTTACAACTATGTAGAGCTATAACAGCAAGAGTTGAAATTTTGTTTAGAAAATCTTAAAAAAAGTTAGGTTGTCTAAACCTATAATAGAAAAAACATGGCATACTTAAACAAAAATCCACAATCATCTCTAATAAAAAACCCAGGCATCTCTTCGAAATTGCCTGGGTTATCTCTATTTAGAGCATATATACACTATTTATGAGCCACAAACTACGCAGCCTTCTTCCATTCTGCATACCTCACCGGTAATAGTTGGCTCTATGTCCTCTATTACTTTACTATCTTCTGCACTGGTGTTTGCTACCGGTATTACAGGCTCCATTTCTTTACTGCCTTGTTTCTCTACAGTAAACTGTACAGCTTGCGTTGCAGCTTGCGTACGCAGGTAATACATACCTGTTTTCAGGCCTTTCTTCCATGCATAAAAGTGCATAGAGGTAAGTTTGGAAGCTGTAGGGCTATCTACAAAGAGATTCAGTGACTGAGACTGGCAGATGTATGCACCTCTGTCCGCAGCCATATCGATCAGGTTACGCTGTTTGATCTCCCAAACTGTTTTGTACAGTTCTTTAATATCAGCAGGTATCTCATCTATGTGCTGAATAGAACCATTTGCAGCAATGATGTTATTCTTCATTGTATTATTCCACAGCTTCAGGTTTACAAGGTCCTTCAGCAAATGTTTATTTACAATGATGAACTCGCCGCTCAATACACGTCTTGTATAAATATTAGAAGTGTATGGCTCAAAACATTCGTTATTACCCAGGATCTGTGATGTAGATGCAGTAGGCATTGGCGCCACCAGCAGTGAGTTACGCACACCGTGTTTGATCACACTCTGCCTCAATGCATCCCAATCGTATCTTTCAGATGCAGACTGTCCCCACAGGTCAAACTGGAATTTACCCTGTGACAAAGGAGAACCTGCAAATGTTTCGTATGCACCATGCACCTTAGCAAGGTCATTACTTGCAGTCATAGCTGCAAAATAGATCGTTTCAAAAATGTTTTTGTTCAACATTTTTGCCAGGTCACTTTCAAACGGAAGACGCATCAGGATGAATACATCCGCCAGGCCTTGTACACCTAACCCGATTGGTCTGTGACGCATGTTTGAGTTACGCGCCTCTTCTACAGGATAGTAGTTAAAGTCAATGATCTTATTCAGGTTCTTAGTTACCTCATACGTTACTTCATACAGTTTTTCAAAATCAAATTTGTCATCCTGTACAAAGCGAGGTAATGCAAGAGATGCAAGGTTACATACCGCTACCTCATCAGGGCTGGTATATTCTATGATCTCTGTACACAGGTTACTACTCTTGATCGTACCCAGGTTTTGCTGGTTACTTTTCTTGTTAGCAGCATCTTTGTACAACAAGTATGGCGTACCTGTTTCTATCTGTGAGTCCAGTATTGCAAACCACAGGTCCTGCGCCTTGATCGTTTTACGTGCGCGGCCTTCTTTTTCGTATCTCGTATATAATGCTTCAAACTCATCACCAAAGCATTCATGCAAACCCGGTGCTTCGTTCGGGCAAAACAGGCTCCACTCGCCGTTTTCCTCTACACGTTGCATAAACAGGTCGCAGATCCACAACGCATAGAACAGGTCGCGCGCTCTCAGTTCTTCTTTACCGTGATTCTTTCTCAGGTCCAGGAACTCGAACACATCCGCATGCCACGGCTCAAGATATACGGCAAATGCGCCTTTACGTTTGCCACCACCCTGGTCTACATAGCGGGCAGTGTCGTTAAATACACGCAGCATTGGCACTATACCGTTACTTGTACCATTTGTACCGCCGATATAGCTACCTGTAGCACGTACGTTATGAATAGCCAGGCCTATACCGCCTGCGCTCTGAGATATCTTAGCTGTTTGTTTCAGTGTGTCGTAGATACCATCTATGCTATCCTCTTTCATTGTCAGCAGGAAGCAGGATGACATCTGTGGTTTTGGCGTACCCGCGTTGAACAGAGTTGGCGTAGCATGTGTAAACCAACGTTCACTCATCAGGTTGTATGTTTTGATCGCACTCTCCACATCGTCTTTATGAATACCGATTGCCACGCGCATGTACATGTGTTGCGGCCTTTCAGCCACTTTACCATTTGTACGCAGCAGGTAAGATTTCTCCAGTGTTTTAAAACCGAAGTAGTCAAAACCGAAATCACGGTCATATATAATACTGCTATCCAGCAATTCAGCATTTGCCCTTATCACTTCCATCACATCATCAGCCAGCAAAGGCAACAACTTGCCTGAAGCCGGATCAATATAGTTGTACAACAACTCCATTGTTTCAGAGAAAGACTTGATCGTGTTTTTATGCAGGTTGCTCACAGCTATGCGTGATGCCAGCAGTGCATAATCCGGGTGTTTTATCGTAAGTGATGCGGCTGTTTCCGCTGCCAGGTTATCCAGTTCCGTCGTTGTAACGCCATCGTAAATACCTTCCACCACTTTCTTAGCTACATCAATCACATCCACCAACGGGCTTAACCCGTAAGATAGCTTCTGAATACGAGCCGTGATCTTATCAAATTTTACGCTCTCCTTGTTTCCTTTTCTTTTAATTACAAACATGGCACAGAATTTAAAATTGGTTAGTTAATGTTAGTTCATAGTTCTTATAGCAATTGGATTTGGTTGTTTCAGAAGTTTCCATGTTTCATAATGAAATTGTGAAACATGGAAACTATATTTAGAAGTCTTCGTCAAGTGAGAAAGACTGAGCTTCTTTATTATTAGAAGACATTACGCCCGCTTTTTGGTAATCTCCTACTCTCTTTTCAAAGAAGTTAGTTTTGCCCTGCAGGGAAATCATCTCCATAAAGTCAAATGGATTTGCTGTGTTAAACATTTTAGGATAACCCAGCTCCCCCAGCCACCTGTCTGCAACAAACTCAATGTACTGTTGCATCAGTTTAGCGTTCATACCGATCAGGTCTACAGGCAATGCGTCTGTAATAAATTCTTTTTCGATCGTGATCGCGTCGCCGATGATAGAATATACTTCCTCCTGCGACAATTTATTTTCAAGCATGCTATATAGCAAACAGGCAAATTCGCAATGCAAACCCTCGTCACGGCTGATCAGTTCATTGCTGAATGTCAGACCCGGCATCAGGCCACGCTTTTTCATCCAGAAAATAGAACAGAAGCTACCACTGAAGAAAATGCCTTCTACCGCAGCAAATGCCACCAGGCGTTCTGCGAAGTTGCCATTCTCAATCCAGCGCAAAGCCCACTCTGCTTTTTTCTTTACAGCCGGCACCGTATCTATAGCGTGGAACAGGCGGTTCTTTTCCGCCGGATCTTTTACGTAAGTATCGATCAGCAATGCGTATGTTTCAGAATGGATGTTTTCCATCATGATCTGGAAACCGTAAAAACAGCGCGCTTCCGGCAACTGTACCTCACTCATGAAGTTCACTGCCAGGTTTTCGTTTACAATACCATCGCTCGCTGCAAAGAAGGCCAGTACATGCGAAATGAAATGCCTTTCGCCATCATTCAAAGCAGCCCAGTCCTTCAGATCGCCGCTCAGGTCTATTTCCTCAGCAGTCCAGAAACTGGCTTCGTGCTTTTTATACATTTCCCACACTCTCGGGTAGTTGATGGGCAACAGAACAAACCTGTCTTTGTTCTCTTTTAAAAGCAATTCATTCTCCATTACCAACGCGTTTTGTTTAGTGATTTCATTCGTACCCACCGGAGCAAAAAAGGCCTATACAGGTTTTTACAACTTGTGTATAACGCCCTTGCCTTTCCTCCGAAGGCCACAGTTACTGTCGTCATATTGGCAGGTCTTCTGGCTTTCCTGTTTTCAGACACCTTCCCATTCCGGGCATACCGGAACAGTGGTTTTGTAGTTCCGAAAACTCCGGTCAGACATCTTGTCCGTTACTCCCGTTACCGGGTTTGGCGGCAACTCTGACTTAATTAGTATAAGGATTACAGCTACGGGGATAGCACCGGAATCGCACCGGTTTCCCTTTTCATCCTGGCGGATAGAGTTATCCACCCAAGAACCAAATGACTAGGTCAAAGGTATTACGCAGAAGATAGAATAGGTAAAAACAATATACACACCGTGTTGAAAAAAAAGGCCGCAGTTTGCACGAACAATTTCCGCATTTAGACCGATCAAAATCCGTAGAAAATATTATTTTATAGTTAAGGCAGGAAACCCGGCATTTGCTCCCAAAGACATCCATTAGCGTAAAAAATATTCGCCGGTTTCTTACAGGCTTATCGACCCCGGTCAGCCTTCGCTAATAAAACTTAACATTCGGTGATAAACTTTAATATTAAATTAGTGTTATCATTTTTTCATTAATCATAATTATATGGCTGATAAACCTACAAAACAACCAGTGACACCCACCAAAAAAGAAGCCCGTAAACAGATAAGCACCCTAGTGGCAAACGCCCTGCCTCACCTGAAAGCAGCGCTTGGCGATAAGAAATTTGAACATAGGCTAAAAAAAGCTGTAAAGATCCTAAGTGAAGGCTTTACTGCTACAGGCAGCGGGCAAACTGCAGCTACTCCACCACCAGCTCCGGCTAAAAAAGAAGTGGCAGCACCGGCCAAAAGAGCTACAGCAAAGAAAAGCCCGGCTAAAAAATCACCTGCAAAAAAGAAAGCAGCAAAAAAATAGCATACTTACTAACCCATCCTTTATGTCGTGTGGAAACGGTCTTTGACTATTTCCACACGTTTTTTTTATGCCCCAGCCATTTTTTATCCCGACCCCACCGCTATGATTAACCGTCCCTTGCGACGCTCCGTTCATCGTCCCCCACAAGAATCATCATGGTCTCTGACCCTACTGTGTACCCACATCTTTCATAACAAGGTTGCATACCTACGGCATGCAAAAGACCCAGATAAAATATATGCTACCGATATCTGATCCCTACGGGATCTGCATTTCAAATACAAAGCTTTTATAGAATCGGGCTATAATCCAGTAGGGATCAGATATCGGTAGTTTCCCGAATACACAGGTTTCGGCATGCCCTTCGGAACATGCTAGGCAACGGCGCCATTAAATTAAACGGACTTAAAAATGAAGCGCTAGAGTGGGCCACTTTTTAAGTGCAGCCATAGTCAGAAATATGCTTTTTGAAAGTGGCCCACTCTTAGCTTAATGGCATTCCTGTCGCCCTGGTTCGTGTCCTCACGAACCAGTTACCTACCGATGTGTGAAGACACGGCTTACAAATCCGTCTCATCCAGGCTCGACATGCCCTTCGGAACATGTCGAACAGCGAAGTGAGATTTATGACTTGCCATATCATTAGCAAGACTAGCGCTGTACAACTATAGACGAATGCAATAAGCCTGGTAACTACTGATGGATATGGTAGTCAGTCATTCAACGGCTATACTAATTTATCATTCGAGGCAGCGGGTTTTACCTGCTGTCATTTTAGTTACAAAACTACAGGCCTCCCTATGAGGTTAAGAATACCAAAGAAGACCAGGAAACACAACTCTTGATTATACAGCAAGGCATAAGAAATAACCTCAGCTACATGCTTTCACATCTCTCAGAAGATCTGCACCTCCCGGTTGAAGATTTAAGACCCGTCTATAAACCTTTTATCACTTTGTGTGTTTTCTTGACATTAGCCGCTGATATAAATAGCTGTCATGCAGCACATCTTACCCGGATAATGGTGCCGTGGAGATACCTTTTCTTTAGCTTCATAACCCAGGCATTCAATATGTAAAAAAATATTAAAACCGTGAGGTCAAATCAATAAAAGCCATAATTAAGTAATAAATTGATACAGCTAACACAACATCAGGTTGGTATTCGGTTTCATCCCCTTACACTTTTCAATATGAAATCAAGTATTATTCTAGTCATAACCGGCACTTTACTTATCCTCTCCTGTAAACAGAAACAGGTAAAAAAAGACAAAGAAATTTCAGCCTTCCAGGTATTAACCGTCACACCTCAAAAAGTAACGTTTTATTGGTCTCACCCTGCCACTGTACAGGGAGAAAACATTGTGGAGATCCGGCCCATGGTAGCCGGCTACCTGGAGAATATATATGTAGAAGAAGGCGCTACTGTACAGAAAGGGCAATTACTCTTCAGAATAAAAAATCCCCAGTACGACCAGGACATTCTCACAGCCAAAGCTGCTATAAAAATTGCAGAAGCAAATGTAAACACGGCGCGAATGAATGTAGAAAAAGTGAAGCCGCTTGTAGCAAATGAAATTGTAAGCAAATACCAGTTAGATGCAGCCGTGTACACTTTACAATCCGAAGAAGCCGCGCTGGCACAGGCTAATGCCACACTGGCCAACGCACAAACCAACCTGGGGTACACCTATATTAAAAGCCCACAGAATGGCACCATCGGCCTTATTCCCTACAAAGTAGGCGCACTGATCAATAGCACCAATACAGACCCGTTAACTACGCTATCTAACACCGGCAACATATACGCGTACTTCTCACTTACAGAAAAGCAAGTGCTGGGCATGATGCAACGTTTGCCTGGCACCACAATGACAGAAAAAATATCGCACATACCACCTCTTACACTTGTCTTAGCCAATGGCAGCACCTACCCTGTAAAGGGTACTATGCAGACTGCCGGAGGCGCAATAGACCCAGGTAGCGGCACCACTACTTTTAAAGCAGCCTTTCACAATACCCTGGGTGTTATACAAAGCGGCGCAAGCGCAACAGTCCGCATTCCACGAACGGACGACTCCGCATTACTTGTTCCCCAAATAGCCATTTACCAGCTACAGGACAAATCTTTTGTGTACAAATTGATCGACGGCAATAAGGTAATAAGCACGCTGGTAAACACCTCTACTACAGACGATGGAAATTTTACCGTTATCACCAGTGGCATTAACCCCGGAGACCGGATCTTATTAAATGGGCTGAATATACGCGACAGCACAGTTATAAAACCGATGACTGTTAACCAGGATAGTATTTTCAACCGTATGGATAGGAACAATAATCAATAACGTATGTTAAAGCTGTTCATAGAAAGGCCGGTACTAAGTACGGTGATCTCCGTAATCATTGTGCTTCTTGGCGTAATGGGGTTAAGCAAAATGCCCGTAGCACAGTATCCTAATATTGCGCCGCCAACAGTGCAGGTATCCGCATCATACCCCGGTGCCAACACCACTACACTGATCAATAGTGTGATAATACCGCTGGAACAACAGATCAATGGTGTGGAAGGCATGTCTTATATGACCTCCACAGCAAGCAATACAGGCTCTGCCTCTATCAGTGTTTTCTTTGGCGTAGACACCGATCCCGACCAGGCAGCAGTGGATGTACAAAACAGGATCAGCACAGTGTTATCCAAATTACCACAGGCGGTAACACAAGCAGGTGTAACTGTACGTAAGCAGCAAAACAGCAACGTACTCATTGTAGGTTTATACAGCGCCAACAGTCAATATGATCAAAAATTTTTACAGAATTATGCTGCCATAAACGTTGTGCCACAGTTGCAAAGAGTGAATGGCGTGGGAGGTGCGAATGTATTTGGCGGAGCAATGACCTATGCTATGCGCTTATGGTTGCAGCCTGATAAGATGGCCTCTTATGGTGTACTGCCCGCAGACGTAACTAACGCACTCAATGCACAAAATTTTAACGCTGCTCCCGGAAAGATTGGCGACAATGGCAACCAGGCCTTTCAATATGATCTTACTTACCAGGGCACGCTTACACAACCACAGCAGTTTGAAAACATCGTTATAAAAACAATAGGCAATGGCCAATACCTGTACCTGAAAGACATTGCAAGAATAGAACTGGGCACGCAAACTTATACCAGCGCTACCACCATTAATGGTATGCCCGCCGTAGCTATTGCAGTAAGCCAGACGCCGGGCTCCAATGCGCAGGATGTAATAGTGGGGTCGCAAAAAGTGATAACAGCAGCAGCTACCACTTTTCCCTCCGGTGTAAAAAGTATAGAGCTGGTAAACATCAACAACTTTTTAAGTGAAAGCATCAATAAAGTAATACACACACTTGTGGAGTGTTTTCTGCTGGTGTTTCTTGTTATCCTCATCTTTCTGCAAGACGTTCGCTCTACCATTATACACGGCATATCTGTTCCGGTTTCCATTATCGGCACCTTTTTCTTTCTGTACCTGCTGGGTTATAGCCTGAACCTGCTTACGCTCTTTGCATTGGTACTAGCTATCGGTATAGTAGTAGATGACGCCATAGTGGTCGTAGAATCTGTACATAGTAAACTGGAACATGGTTACACATCGCCGCGCAAAGCATCTATAGATGCGATGGGAGAAATAGCTGCCGCTATTGTCTCTATTACACTGGTGATGGCTTCCGTTTTTTTACCTGTGACTTTTATGGGAGGCTCTGCCGGTGTTTTTTATAAACAGTTCGGTGTTACGCTCGCTATAGCTATTATGATCTCTGCTTTAAATGCGTTAACACTTAGCCCTGCACTGGCGGCTATGTTTTTAAAACCACCAAAAGCGCATGATGAAAGCGGCAAAACTTCTTTCCTGCAAAAATTCAAAAAAGGGTTTAACAACACGTATGATAACATTGTAAATAAATATACCACCGCAGTACATGGTATTGCTAAGCGAAAATGGCTGGCTATCCTGATCGTACTATTCTTTTCCGGGTTGTTTTATACACTCATCAAAAGCACACCTTCCAGCTTTGTACCAGCAGAGGATATGGGAACCATTTTTGTAAACGTCAGCCTGCCGGCAGCAGCTACCAAAGAAAGAGTACAAGCTGTAAACCGCCAACTGGATAGTATATGCCATACTATTCCGCAGGTGATGGCCTCCATGTCTACCCTGGGGCAAAATAACCTGGGTGGTAGCGGCAGCTCTTATGGTATGCTCATACTACGCCTGACGTCCTGGAGTCAACGGCCCGGCGTTACAGACAAAGACATCATTCTACAGTTGAATAAAAAAATAAAATCAGTACAGGGTGCATCTATAACACTGATGCAACAGCCCACCATTACAGGCTTTGGTAATAGCGGCGGCTTTACCTTCCAGGTAGAAGACAGAGGCGGGCATACGATCAATGAGTTCTATGCAGTAACACAAAATTTCTTAGGGTCACTAAACAACCGCCCGGAAATTCAATATGCGGCTACAGCTTTCAATCCAAATTTTCCACAGTATGAAGTACAGGTAAATGTAGCCAAGGCTGAAAACGATGGCGTATCCCCTTCCAGCATTTTGGATGTGATGAATAGTTTTTATGGCGGCTCATACATCAGCAACTTTACCCAGTTCGGCCAGCAATACCAGATCATTATGCAGGCAGACACTATATACCGGGGCACGCTTGAGCAAATGAATTCCATCATGATTAAGAATGCAAAAGGTGGCATGACGCCAATATCTGAATATGTAAATATGAAAAAAGTATATGGGCCATCTTCTGTTGCACGCTTCAATATGTACAATGCGATAGCCGTAACTGGCTCTCCCAATGACCAGATAAGCACAGGACAGGCTATGTTGGCCATAGACGATGAAGCAGCTAAAACATTACCTCCCGGTTATAATGTTGAATACAGCGGCATTAGTAAAGAAGAACAAAACAGCGGCTCGCAAACCATCTTCATTTTCCTGCTTAGCTTATGCTTTGTGTATCTCCTGCTTAGTGCCCTGTATGAAAGCTACATATTACCGCTCGCTGTATTGCTATCCTTACCTATAGGCCTGAGCGGCATCTTTGTATTTACATGGCTGTTTGGCGTAGACAACAACATTTACATACAGATCTCTATGATCATGCTGATCGGCCTGCTTGCTAAAAACGCCATTCTTATGGTAGAACTGTCACTAGAGCAACGAAAAAAAGGAGTAAGCCTGATGGAAAGTGCTATAGCCGGTGCAAGGATCAGGATACGGCCTATTTTAATGACATCCCTCGCGTTTATATGCGGCCTCTTGCCTTTGCTCTTTTCAACAGGCGTAGGCGCTAATGGCAACCGCTCTATAGGTGTTGGCTCAATAGGTGGAATGCTGTTCGGCACCTTGCTGGGCGTATTTGCTATACCCGCATTATATGTACTGTTCCAGGGGTTACAGGAAAAAATAAAGACAAATAAATATGATGAAAACGGCGAGCTGATTTCATCAAACTAAAATAACATATCCATGAGACGGATAGTGTACTTACCATATTTTTTCATTCTTAGCAGCGCGGCCTGTATGCTATACGGCTGCTCTGTAACCAAACCATATAAGAACGATCAACAGCCGTCTGCCAATCTTTACAGGGATTCATTGCCTGTGGATTCTTCCAATATGGCCACACTCCCACTCAGCGACATCTTCAGAGATACCATTTTGTTACGCCTTATTAAAGAAGGCATACAAAACAACCTCAATTTAAAAACAGCGATTGCTAATATAAAAATAGCCGAGGCCAATTACACGCAAGCGCAATTGGCGTTTTATCCTTCTTTGTCTGTTGCAGCGCAGGGAGGCGTATATCGCCCCTCTAACGAGCAGGCAAGTAACACCACATTGTACCAGCTATACGCCACTTCATCCTGGCAGGCAGATATATGGGGACAATTGAAAAGCAGTAAAAAAGCACTGTACGCATCACTCTTACAAAGCGACGCTTATAAACAGGCTGTACAAACACAACTGGTAGCAGATATAGCCGGCACCTACTATGCACTGATGGCTTACGATGCGCAGTTGGCTATTGCACAAACATCTGTTGAAAAATATGCAAAGGATGTGGAGACAATGAAGATCCTTAAAAACAGCGATGTTGTTACAGGTGCGGCAGTGGTACAAAGCGCTGCCAACTATTATTCCGTATCAGCAACCATTCCTGATATAAAAAACAATATCCGGATGGCGGAGAATACCTTATCACTATTGCTCGCAAGGCCCCCAGGCACTATAGCGCGGGACAGCATTTTCAATGAGCAGGAATATGCGTCTATGAAGATTGGGGTTCCCGCACAATTGCTTGCCAACAGACCGGATGTACGCGAAGCTGAGTTACAATTACGCAGCACATTTGAATTGACGAATGTTGCGCGCACTTATTTCTATCCCACCATTACAATTACAGGAGAGGCCGGCCTTTACTCCACCAACTTAAGTGTATTCTTTAAACCGGGAGCGTTCTTTGCCAATCTTGTCGGAGGTATTACGCAGCCAATTTTCAACAAGGGATTGAACAAGCAACGATTGAAGACAGCCGAAGCCAACTACGAAGTTGCGCAGTACAATTTTAGCCAGTCATTGCTTACTGCCGGGCAGGAAGTCTCCAATGCGTTGTACCAGTACCAAATGGCCAACGAAAAGGCAGGTTCCCGTAAGGAACAAATTGCGAACCTGGAAAAGGCTGTTTTCTTCACAAGTGAATTATTGAAGTACACCGCTAACACCAACTATACAGACGTACTTACTTCAGAACAAAACCTCTTGTCGGCTAAACTAAGCGCCGTGAATGATAAACTGCAACAACTACAGGCAATCGTTAATCTCTATGCTGCATTGGGCGGCGGATGGCAGTAAAGTTCCGCCACCAGGGCACGAAGACAGGAAGAAACACAAAGGCTTGCATTTTGCCACTTTATAAACCTTATACACTGTAAAATTTTCATTAACATCAGAGAAAACAGGCGATTAAACACTTACAATTGTTTAACACTAAGAGTAACGATTAAAACAACAGCTATAAAAACCAGTGTTTTACTCTATCCGAGAAACGTATGGCCTCAGAAAAGCTGCGTTAAGAAAATTGACTTGAACGCCGGAAAAATCCATTGCTGTTTGAGCCAGGCGTAACTTACTTACTCACGCTGTAGGCGGCGAGTTCAATGGATTTCGGCGGGCGGGGCAATTTTTAGCCTGCTTTTCTGCAGCCTTGATCTTTTTGGTTACTTTTTGTATCAAGACAAAAAGTAACACCGTCGGTAGACAAATAAAAGCCTGCAATTGGATAGGCAATAAATACAGTAGCAATAAAAAAAATTTTCATTTATGTAGTCAACTACGTAGTTTTGTACATAAATTGATCTTTATGAGTGCAGGAATAACAATCAGGCAACTGACAAACGAGTATTGCAAACAGATAACAGACCTTATACTCCACATACAACAGGTGGAATTTAATGTTCCTATAAAGCTGGAAGACCAGCCGGACCTGCTGGATATAGAAACAAACTACCTGCAAGACGGCGGTGGCTTTTGGGGGGCATTTCACAACGGTGAACTGGTAGGCACCATCGCATTGCTGCACATTGGGCAGCATGCAGGCGCTATACGGAAGATGTTTGTAAAACAGGCTTTTCGCGGAAAGGAATTAGGCATAGCACAACAGTTGTTTGATACGTTGCTGGAAGATTGTAAGCATAAAGCGATAACAGATGTATATTTAGGAACGGTAGACATATTGAAAGCCGCGCATCGTTTCTATGAAAGAAATGGTTTTGTGCGTGAGCCCAAAGAGTCGCTGCCATCTTACTTCCCGTTTATGAGACCGGATACTGTATTTTATCACCTTGTTGTAAACAAGTCCTAAAAGCACTGCCATGAACGTACTGGACGAATCGGGCCTACTGGCTATTTCTACAAGGCTACAGCGGCTGAGCGATCAGTTGCGCAAAGACGGGCAACAGATCTATCAATCTCACGGCATAGCTTTTGAACCTAAATGGTTCCCGGTTATATACACACTGCACATGAAAGGTACTTTAAGTGTGGTAGAGATAGCTGCAGAAATTGGCTATAGCCACCCTTCTACCATTAGTTTGCTGAAAGAACTGGAAAAAGAAAAGCTGATCAGTTCCAAAAAAGATAAAACCGATGAACGCAAACGGCTGTTGCAACTGACAGCAAAGGGCGCAGGACTGGTAAAGCAAATGCAACCCGTTTGGGAGATCATGACGAAGGCCATTGCTTCGCTTACTGATACACAAAACAATCTCTTTAAAGCAATAAGTGAAGTAGAGGCAGAAATGAAAAAGGAAAGCTTTTTTGAAAGAGCGAAGAAGGTGTGAGACGTGAATGATAAATGAATTTATTCAACCTTAAAACATACTTTGCACTCTTTGCGTACCCTCTGCGTCCTTTGCGATATACAGTAATGCAGAGCGCACAGAGGATACGCAAAGGCCACTAAGGCCTTTACACTCTTCACCTTTCCTTATCTTCGCATGCAAATTGTGCATGATGCAAAAGAAAAGATCAGAAGTAGACGTTATCGGCAAAATACTGGATGCCTGCTATGAGGCACGGCCTGACGCGCTGTTCTTTATGAGCCTGATGCATCAATATGAAGAACGCGGATCACTTAGCAAAAAACAACTGGAAGGTCTTCACCAAAAGGCGGTGAAAATAGGCACACTACCTGAAAACTGGATGGCGACGCTGGAAGCAACGATCCTGAAAATGCCAACCCGCTATAAAGCCGCTGCTAACGAAATAACCATACAACGCACAGATAATTCCGCCGAAATACTGGAACTGCAACACACCATACAGGCTATTTTAGATAAATACCCGGAACACAAGCGGATCTTATTTTTAAAAGCAAGACTGGAAAACAACCGGGAGTTATTGCCTGCCGAAAAAACAGAGCTGGAGAAATTTAGAAAATTACTTTTGAAATAGGCTAAACACATGGAGCTTCTCCTGAAAAAAGCTGACAGGAAATTGTGCAATAGCTATACGTATGCTTCACTCACAACTCACCATTCACACTTAAAAATGTATGACATCTATTTTTCTTCCTTCATTCTTTACTTTGAATACCAGCGGTTCATTCTGTTTTTGAGAGATCGTTCTTTTTTCTCCTTTATTCACTACGCCCACATTTTCCGGCGCTTTCACATCAAATGTGTAAGCCCCTTCTGGCAACAAGAAAGTAAAACTTCCTTCTGCATCTGTTAAGGTCGTAAACAAATGCCCTTGCGCATCAATCGCATTTATACGGATGCCTTCCAGCAACACATCTGACAGTTGATACTTTTGCTGCACTACTTCCAGTTTGCCGGACACGCGTCCGCACATAACCAATGGCACATTGTATTCATCATTCTTATTAACGCTAATTGTAAAATCGGATGCCAGCCTGTACTGGCTGCCCGCAGCTATACGCACATCATACACACCTACAGGTAAATTTGTATAACGTACCCGTCCCCTCGCATCGCTGCTCGTCATTACATCCGATACCGTACAAACAATACCTTCTAAGACCCGTTCATTTTTATCTCTTATCTTATTACCATTATCGTCAGCAAAAAAAGTGAGTTCTATTTGCTTACGTCCCGGTTGTTTTGTGCTGATGAATTGCTTTGCCAATGTTACACGCGTCTGTGTAAAATTCTGATCTATATAACTACTGTAAAAAAATTGCCCTGTCACCTGGCAATCGCTGGCCAGGTTATAACGCGCCACTGCATTGGCAGTATGGTTCCATGTCTGGTAATTTGTTGTATAGTTCGCGTTATAGAAAACGCCAAAGTCAAATTTGCCCGCACGTAAATGTACGTTTGGCCCAAACGAGTACATCAGGAAACGTTTACCAGGAATAGCAAACGCTTCATCCGTGATCAGGTAAGGATTAAACTGCGCGATGCCTGTAAAACCAAAATACCTGTTGTTATAATTCAATATGCCACGGATGGAATGTTGCTCACCCGGCTCCGCCTCTTTTACAGAATAGCCATAGTCAGCCGTGAGGTAGAGTGAGTGGCTGCCTTTTATATACCGGGCATCTACCGCCAGCCGCATATAAGAGGAAGAAAAATACAAGAGCTGTTTATCCCGTGTGTAACTAATGTCCTGGTTAAATAAATACGGATGCACTGTTAATGAAAAATGTCTTGACAGTTGCGCCTGTATGCCTGCCTCTATTATCTCTGAAGAATTATTATTGAAAGGCATGGTATCTATAATACTGTTAAAGCGGGGCTCATTCTTTGTAAGGTTATAGTGCGCAAAAATATTGGCACGTGGAGAAATATTATAACCGATGCGCTCATCCCACTGCTGATTGCCACGTCGTATGCCACTATAATAAGGTGAGCCGTAATAATTATTCAAAGAAACGCTCCACTTATCATTCATGGTTGTAAAAATAAATCCCGCACCAAAGCCTTTATGCGAAAGACTATCTTGTGCCATCACTTCATTACTTGCACCAGCTTGCACTTCCAGCCATGTAGATTTGCCAAGTGAATAATTGTTGTGCAATGTACCTAACCAGGTGCGTTGTTTTATATAGTCATCGTAAGTAGTCAGCACAGTAATATTATCATAGCTTCTATTCTTTCCATAACTGTTATAACTCATCTCCCATGTTTGGGGCCTGCTTGTTGTAATATTTGGAATATTTGTAAACAACCTGTAGTCATGTTCTATATATCCTACACTGATGCTTTTATCTTTTGCCAATTTCCCTTCCAGCTCCACACCTCTTCCATATAGAGCATAGTCAATGTTTTTATAAATATTGCCGGCACGTACGCCAACATTTTTTCCATCGTATGCTACCCATGTATCAAACACTTCATAGTTTTTATCCTGGTAATAATTTGCAGTGGCGTTATAGGATAGCTTTCTCAGGCTGTCACTATAAATAATACCATTACCCATCAACTGATAGTAGTTACCGCTTGCATTACCTGTTACTGCTGTAGCAGCTATTGCGTTTTGTGGCATCTTATTCATTATATCACCCGGCAATCCTATACGCTTATCATTTGTGATATTAATAATGCGTGCTGTACTCAATGCGAGTATCTCACCATTTGCACCCTTCGCCTGCACGTTAAGATTAAAGTCAGATGACTCGCTTTGTTTGTTCATTTTGTTCATTTTGTTCACGAGTATCTCAATGATCTTCTCCTCACCTTTTCTCAGTGCCAAAGTTTGTTGCGGCGGCACGTAAGTAATTCCTTGTTGCGGCACAGCCTGAACAGTAAGTACGGCTGACACATCGTCATCAGTTTTATTCACGCAACGGAATTTTACAGACGTTGTTTTAATCACATCGCTGATGTAAACAATAGGCTCAATAGGTGTAATTAAAATTGATGGCGCGTCATTATTCCATAGCACGTTAAAAAAAGCTTGACTATTTATTAAAACATCTTTATCCGCCTGTAACACAATGCTGTAGCGCTTTCTACGCATTCCGCCATTGTCTGCAGAGGCAAGATATTTGACAGGAAAACTACGTTCTTCGCCTGCACTCATACGAATAGTATCAGGCAATGACACCAACATTCCATCCTGTGCAGATGTAGTATTATATAAAATGATGTTGTGCTGATAACCGTTGTGAACGATCAGCTTGTTTGAAAATGTTTGCCGATGTGACAGCACAATAGAGTCACTCTGAAACCGATAGGAAACAGTTGTTGTCTGTGCATGCAGTGCAGTAGAAAACAAAAAACAGATCACAACAAATAGATGGCTGATATTTTTTTTAGTGTTCAACAACTTTAGGGCAATTGAGGTGCTTTTTTGTTTGAACAAAAAAAAGATAAATTTGTTTGTAATCATAATTAAAACATGATTAACCAATTTACCTAAACCATTTATAATGCTTGTTAAGTACTATTTAATTGCACTCCGATTTTCCTCTTTATAAGTTTACAATCTAAACAAAAACCATTTTTATGTCAAACTCAACTCTACGTTTCGTAGCCGTACTCTTCGTTACAGTGCTTGCCGGCATTGGGGCAAAAGCACAGACTTCAGGAACCACCACTCTAAATGTAAAACTGAATGATGCCTTGAGTATTACAGTAAATGACCCAACGGTGTTACTTCAGTTTGTTACAACAGCCGACTATCAAAACGGCGTTAGTGTTACTATGCCGAGCCATTTAACTGTATCAAGCAACCAGGCTTATACATTAAATGTAAAGACTGCTGCTGCTACCCTTGCAGGAACAGGTGCTAACGTTGCTACATTAAATGCATCCATTGTAAGTGTACAATTGGACAACCCTGTTGCACAGGCATTAGGCGGTACGGCAAATACAGTAAACTCACTGTCGTCAACTAACCAACCGATACTATCATCGGCCACAGCGGTGATCAACAAGAACGTAAACATTAAATATGCTATACCATCCAGCGTATCCAGCACCAGCCAGGTGTTAGGCAAACCAGCGGATACTTATAGCACAACTGTTACGTACACGATCAGTAATAACTAGCCGTTGCATATAAAGATGTAATGCACATGAAAAGAATTTCTTTACTTATTGCAGGTTTATTTTTTTTACTCGATGGCTTTATCAATGTTAGTACAGCGCAAAGTGTGTCAGTTTCTCCATCACGTTGCTTTTTTACAGCAACACCAGGACAAACTGCTTCCCAGGTACTGGCTATAAGCAACAGCAGTAATCAACCGGTAATATTTAAAGCTTCTTTCAAAGATTTTAAACGTGATAGCCTGGGCGAGAAAATTTATTTTGACAAGGGCACTTTACCATTGTCAAATGCCAACTGGATGGAGGTAACACCGGATGTAATAGAACTTGCACCCAACCAGCAAAAGACTATTACTATTACGATGCGTGTACCGCAAAATGCGGGGGCTGATCAAAATGTATTTAACTCCATGTTGTTTCTTTCGCAGGTAAATGAACAACAGGCAGCTACATCCGGCAACCCATCTGCAGCCAAGTCTATCGGCATTCGCATAAGGCTGGAAATAGGCATACATATATATAATACACCTCCGGTTTTTACAAAGAAGAATATTTCATTCGCTGCGTTTGACGACATCACCAGGCAAACGGATACGATCAAACATTTTGCAGTTAAAATAAAAAACACGGGTGAGATCATTGCTGATGCACAATTACGCTTTGAAATAACAGATAAAAGTAGCGGTGATGAAATTCATCTCCCGTCAAAAGCTATCTCTATGTTGCCCGGTACCGAACAAGTAGTACAACTAGATCTTCCCTCCAGGTTAAAAGGAAAGAAATATTTAATTGTTGCCTTGCTGGATACGGGCGTAGACTCTGACCTGAAAGTAGCGGAAAAAGAAGTCGCGTATGACTAAACACCTACTTGTATGTAGCATCCTCTTTATCCTGTGTCATTCTATTGCATGGTCACAGACTATTGCCATTACAAGTAGTACAATAGGCATTGAGAACTCTACAACAAATAGTTTTGACGTTCCATGTCTTCTTAGTGTTGCACCAAGTGTAAAAGTACGGGCAAACAGCTCTACTCTTACAGATGCTTCTACAGGAAAAACAATCCCTCTATCAAAGATTAGAATTTTTATTAACAGCATAGGCGGTACTGTTAACCTTGGCACTAATAATACAGAAATAATTTTATCTCAAACTGATCAGACGCTTTATAGTGCATTAGCAGTAGTTAATCTTGGAGGTTCAACCGTCAATTTTCGTTATCGCATTATACAATCAGATATGACCAGCTCAGCCTGGGAAGCAGGCAGCTACTCTGTTGATCTTACTTACACAACGCCAGGCGGAGTATTGTGCCTTGGCACTGCGACTACAACAGTGCATCTTACCGTTACGGTTGATGCTTTTATGAATTTAAGTTCTCCGAGTGCCGTTACGTTACTGGCGAGTGCTTTTACTAATTTCAGAACCACCTCACCTTCCGCCTCCAATAGTTTAACAGTTAAGGCAACCGTACCATTTAATTTAAAAGTAAATGGCAATACAACGAATTTTGCATACACGCCTATTGCGGCCAATGCATCCTTAACACCTACTACTCCTATCAGCAAAGTATTAATACAACCACAAGCCTTAACAGGCTCCATTAATGTAAACCCCACTACTGCCTACCAGGCTTTGTCCGGCTCCATTAGTGTACCTGTAGGCAATTCTACAACGATCAATCTATTACATACAATTGCGTACACAGATATTGCTACCTACTTTACGGCCGCGGGAGATTATACTGTGCTGGCAACATACCAGGTAAATGATGCCAGGACATCGCCAACACTTACAGCACAAACAGCAAGCTATAATATAAAAGAAACAACATCTGACTTGCAGGAACTGCTGGTGAATAACAGCACCGTGTCCTTAACGTTTAATAACGTAACAGATTATAAAAATGGGATCTCGGTAGATATGCCTTCGCATGTGTCAGTAAGTAAGACCACGCCTATGGATGTATATGTAAAGGCTTCGGGAAGTACCTTGCTGCAAGGCGCGAACTCCATACCGGCAAGCGTGATTACCATACAAGGTACGGCATCACAAACGGGTATTACACCTGTACAATTATCTGCAACTGCTCAAAAAATATATTCATCTGCTTTACCTATCGTCAATTCTTCACTTAGTATTCAATACGCGATCAGTGCAGCTAATACCCCACAGGTGTTGAGTAAACCTGCGGGGACTTATACTACCACTATTACTTATAGTTTTACTGCGCCGTAACAAATGATTTGTCAACAGCTATTTTTGGTTGAAGTTTTTGCTTCTTCGATTTCTTCTTGCGCTTACCCCACCACACAATGAACCCTGTTACCGGCAGACTTGCGCAAATGAGGCTGATCAGGAATGCAAGGCTCTTACCGGCAATACCGCCAATTGCACCAATATGTATATCATAGTTCATCCGTATCAGCTTATCAGCCGCATTACTCTCTTCGTAAGGCTTGTTGAAGATCGTATTGGCCTTTATTTCTTTCAGCGTGTATTGGTCGAAGTAACGTGTGAGGGATTTGTAAAATGTACCTTCCTGGCTGTTATACGTTGCAGTGATGGCATCGCTTTTGGTCAGCGGAAATTGTATCTGCAAACTACCCTGTCCTTTGTATTGCGTGTACAATCTTGACCATACAGTATCTGCAGGTGAGGTGATCTTTGCTGCTGCTATTGGCTGCAGCAATACAGTAGTGTCCGACGTAAACTTACCCTTCCTGTCTGGCATGGTCTTACCGCCGGATGCCACCCAATAGATAGACTTTGGCACCCATTTAAAACCAAAATACAATCCTGTAATGGCAATGATAAGTGCGCCTATTACTACATAAAACCCTAATACATTATGCAAGTCGTAGTTAACCCGCTTAAACGTTGCTTTCCATTTTATCTTAAAGCTCTTATCTACATTCGCCTTCTTCAGGTTTTTGGGCCACCACATAACCAGGCCTGTAATAAGTAATACTACAAAGATGAGGACTGCCCACGAAACAATTGGCTGGCCTACATCTCTCGGCAACCATAGATTGAAATGCCCCATTAGGACAATGCGGAAAAAATCTTTTTCCAGCGCCTTCACTTTTACTATTTCACCGGAGTAAGGATTCATGTAGATCATCATATACCCCGTTTTCTTATCGCGGTAAGTTGCAATAGCCGCTTTATCTTTTCCCGGGTATTGTACGCCTTGTATAACGGAGCCGGGCTTGCCTGCTTTTGCACCAAACTGGTGCTTCTCCGCAAGCGACTTCAGTACAGAAGGGCTGATGTAAGCTTTGTCTTGCGGCGTTACAAACTGGTATGGTTGTGTAACACTCCTGATCTCTTTTTCAAACGCATAAATGCAGCCCGTTACGCTCACTATAAAGACAATGATGCCACTGGTAAGACCGAGCCATAAGTGCAGCCAGTCATTGATACGGCAAAACACCGACTTATTCGATTTTTTCTTTAAAACAGCTTTTGCCGGCTTTTTTATAGCCGGCATTGCCGCAACATTTGTATCAGACATCTGTTCGTTAGAATTTATAGGTAAAAGAGGTTCTGAAATTTCTACGTGCTTCTACTATATAAGAATAGAAAGATGTATTTACGGTTGGCCTTGTATCCAGCGAAGCTGCTGTCAGCAACCTGCGGTTGTCCAGCAAATTGTTCATCAGGAACGAGATACCAAATTTTCCTTTCTGATAAGAAAGCCCTGCATCTACCCTGAAATAGTTCGGCATGTTTGGCGTTTGTGTAGTACCCGTGTACCTGTCTGCCAGCCATTGAATGCCGGACGATGCACCAAAGCCTTCAAAGAAACCTTTTGTAAAACGATATTGCAACCACGCATTCGTAACATGCGCAGCAGTGTTTGGCGTTACATTACCTACCGTCTTTGTTGGCTGGTTTGGAGATTCCTGCGTGATCTTAGAATTTGTATAAGCATAATTCGCGTTAAGGTTGAGCCCCTTTGCCAATTCACCATTAATATCGAGTTCCACACCTTTGGTAGTAGTCTCACCCAGTTGCACCTGGAAGGTAGTACCACCTACTACGTGTGTAGGATCCGTATCCGGCGTAAGTGCATTTTTACGAACGATCCTATATACACTTACGGAAGATTGCCATCTTCCATTAAACCATTCTCTCTTCACGCCACCTTCTATATCTGTGCCTTTTACCGGTTTGAAAGCATTACCGAAGAAATCAGTTCCCGTTTGCGGTACAAACGATTGATCGTACAATGCATAAACAGAAGTTTGTTTATCTATAGAATAGCTGACACCAAATCTTGGAGAGAACACGTGATCTTTTACATCAGCAGCTTTTGTTTTGCCTACCGTTTCCGCATACGTAAAACGGCCCGCAACAGATACTCTCAACTTATCATCCAGGAAACCTAATTCGTCCTGCACATAAATGGAACCATAATCAGTAACGGTTGCATACGCGGTAGAACCTGCGCGTGTACGTATGTTTTGTGAACGGTCTATTCTTGGTATAGAATCGTAAGGCAACCCATATACAGGATTGTACACATTGAACGGTTTACCTCCTGCAAAATTCAGTGAAGGAGAAAGTTGCCTGAAATCGCCCCAGAACTTTTTGTTACCAAAATCCGCACCTGCTAAAATGCGGTGACGGATAACGCCTGTTCTTTCTTCCCCACTCAGCGAGAATTGAGCAAACCTGTTTTCACCAGCTTCATCGCCTATGCTGAAATAGCGCACCATATCACCCGCCGTGGTCAGGCTGGATGCCCACACACTGTTTGCGATCATGCTGAAGTTGAAATAAGCAACCTGTGCATGCGCATTCCATTTTTGATTCAGCTTGTGGTCTAAATATACATACACACTGTGGTCGCGTAATTTGCCCGGATCAAGAGAAGGATCTCCATAAAAGAAGTCATTGGAAATATCTTCATCCAGTAGTTTTTTCTTAGAGAAAACATAGTTACCGTTTGCGAGGTATTTAGAACCCTGGTAGCTGTATTCAAACGTAACAGATGTTTTATCATCTACCAGGTATTTGATCACCGGAGAGATCATTAACCTGTTACTGTAGTTGTATTTTGTATAGAAATCTTTTTGTTGCGCGGCTACATTCAGGCGATATAATAAGCGGCCATCGCTGCTCAGTTTACCATCCAGATCCAAAGCAGCACGGTAAGTACTAAAACTACCGGCACTAAATGTAATAGACTGCCTGTTTACACCAGATGGCTTTTTGGTAACCACATTATAAAACCCGCCCGGCTCACCATTTGCCAGCATAAAACCAGCAGGGCCTTTTACAAATTCAATATTTTCTATCATTGCAGCATCTTCCGCAGTTGGCCCCCAGCTTGCTTCTATATTCATACCATTGCGGAAAGCCGGTATTTTAGAGCCACGCATCCTGATGTTTGCATACTGGTTATCCCAGTGGCCCTGGCGCGTAGCACCACTCACGTTGCGGGTAATGCCATCTACTATGTCAAACACCTGTTGGTCTGCCATCAGTTGTTTACCGATCACCTGTATATTCTGCGGTGTTTCCAAAATAGAACTTTGCAAACGCAATGCAGGAGATACATAATCTGCTTTATAGCGGTTGCCGGAGCGCACTACTACTTCACCTAACTCCGCATCTGACAGTTCCAGGCGAAAAGAAACATTGTTCTTCTTCCCGTTTTCAGCAAGTGTTATTACTTTACTGATTGTCTTATGCCCTACCAGCGACACTTCTACCGTGTATTTACCTTCTGGTAAATTTTTAAAGATATAGAACCCATTTTCAGAACTGATGGTTGTTTTGTCACTACCATTCAGTTTTACCACTACACCTTCTGCCGGTGCATTATCTGCCGTAATGATCTGCCCGGAAATAACACCTTTGTTTATTTCGCCCTGGGCATAAAGAACTGTTGAAAACAATACGCAAAGAAAAAATGTACCTGTAAGTTGCAGCAGTCGCTTACAGTTTTTATTAGAAAGATTCATGCAGGTTAATTTGGCGCAAAATGAAAACAATTAGAATGAATACATTGACGAAATGAGAAAACTGATTTACGAAAAGAGTAATAATAATACAGCAACATCCTTTCATCATATACATTCCATTTACTCTTATAATAGAGCTGTAAGGTTTTTTGAAACATAAGTGTTCGAAAGATCAAACGTCCCGGAGGGCAATGTCATTAAGTTAACCACAAGGCTCACAATGGTAACACAAAGGACACAAGAGCTTCCCTTTGTGTCCCTTGTGAAATAGCCTTGCGCTCTTTGTGGTTAGCTTCTTAACTTAATGACATTGCCCGGAGGAACGACAGATTGGTAGTCTAATTATTGCATACAAGCATTTGAGCTCCGGCGGAGCGACAGAAGAAAGAAGCCCTTAGCTAATCATATTCTGTCGCCGCGCTGCGGCTCTGGTTGTTGGGGCATATCTATTTCTACCGTTCTATCGAGCCTCCGGCTCTCTGGCGAAGTATATATGTTTCATACTTCTCATCCAGAAGATGCTTAGCATCTTCTAAACGTTTCTGTTTTTTGAACCCTTACAGTTCTTGTCATCAACACTATTGTGCATTTACACAATAAGTGACTAAATGCGTAACAGACTTATACGCTTTACCATTGTGTGTACCCGGCGTTTTGTCTACGCGGATCGCTTCTACCTGGTACAAACCTTTTACATCAGGCACAAATGATGCAGCACCTTTTGCGTCGCTATGTACAGTTTTCTGCCATCCACCCGGTGAAGAGATCACCACCTTTGCATTGTCTACACCAGACTGGTTGTACCATACATTCAATGCAACAGGCTTACCAACGCTTGCTGCCGCTACATCGGGCTGCACAGCAAGCGCAGTAGCTGCTTGTAAGGCTTTCGTTTCTTTACTGTTTACAAATACGGCAGCAGTGGTATAGTATTCTATTTTTGATTCGGCATATATGTCCGCCACCGTATGTGATACGGCAAGCGTATAGGTTCCTTCTTTTGCCGGGGTAAATGCAGCCGCCATGTGATCGGTTTCTGCATGGGTGTCCAGCTTCTGTTTTGTACCATCTGGCGCTATGAGATACAGTTGTATATCGCGCAGGTTGCTAAACCATTTTGCAGTTGAGTCTCTTTCGTTTTCAGCATATTCACCAAAATATATCTGTACATTTTGCTGTTTTCCCTTTGTGCCTTTGCTACTTGTCTCTATCCAGATAGCATGTGCAAATACGTTTACACCTGCACACAGGAGCGCACCGAGCAATAATAATTTCGCTTTCATATATCTATTTTTTGTGTGAAAAAGAGGTCCTGCCAATACCCGTATGTATCGTTATTGAGTAGTTCTGTAGCAGAATGGATCATAAGCAGGATTTTATCGTTCGCAAAGGTGCGCGCCCACACTTTGGAATCACTGCCGGATTGGTAAAAATGTTTACGGAATAAGGAACAAGTGGGTTGATCGAGGGGAAAGGGGTGATTTTTAAGTGAGGGGATTATAAGAAAAAAGTGATGTAATGCGGAGGAGAACATTCCCCTATCAGTCATCATTTCTTTTGTATTTTCTTCAACGCCTCTTCGTATTTTTCCTGACACCATTATCTTCTTCTTTTTTGCAGAGCGCTTCTATTTTCGGTAACAGCCTTATGTTATTCTCAGTTTTCAATTTAAGTATTTCGGCAAGCGCATAAGCTGTAGCCCATCGCACCACTGTTCCGGGATTTTCAGCGTTTGACAAAAGATTTTTGATTGGCTCGCTGAGTTGATCAGGAAATTGTTTAGCAATATTTCCGATCACTTTGGCACTCTCCCACTTCACTCTTGGTTCAGCATTTTTTAGCGCATGCGTTACGTAAGCGAGCAGGTTTTCATCAGCAAGAGATGGTAGTTTCTTAGTAGCGTATTCCATTGACTCAATGCACGTAGCCTTATCCGCTGCTTTTTGTGTTTCAGCATACGCTATTAGCTCCTCCATGTGTAGTTCTCCGTTTATCAGCCACTCTCCAATGGTGGATACTTTGGCCTTTGCTTTTATTGATTTGTCTTGAAATATTTGTTCGATAGTCATATCGTGAGATTAGGAGATAAATAAAATTCATGATCACGTCATAGTAAGCACAATGCCTTCGGCGTTTTCGTGTTGTATTGATTCTTTATGTCCCTTTCTTTACAAACGGATTAAAGAACCTTTCATTATCGATGTAAAAGTTCATCGAAAACATACTATATACAATTTCCACCAATTCTTTCTTTGGCCCATTATGAAAAAGCATCAGTTCTAAAAAATGTTTTTTTGAAGGAGTATATCCAAAAAAATGATATAGTTCATACGTCTTGCTCATCGTATCTTTTAAACTATATTCATTAAAAAAATAATGTTCCCCACTTGTTTCTAATTCACGGCTTCGTTTTGAGAAAGAGTAATGCTGCTTCCTTAAGTTCACTTCAAAATTTTCAACAAAAACGGGAAGATTCAGTTCTTTATTCGGAATGCCATCAACCCCAATGATTATTGAAACATTTCCTATGGAGTCATTGTTGGTGAGTAATTTAAAGTAATTCGAATCCAGTTTATTTTCTCTATATTGAAACGGCAGTGAAAATGAGCATTTCTTAGCCGCTATCTCATATCTTGACCACAAACTTGATAGCACCTGGTCATTAATTACCAATTTCCAATCTCCACTCGGCAATCCATTTGCATAATTGCCATACAGCACAACAGGAGTTGTTAAACCAGATATCATCCATACACCACTTTCCACACTATCGACTGACTCATCCCTAAAATTCCCGGAAGAAAAATATTCATTTTCAAAAACATCTTTTGAATAATGACCTATGCCACCTGGAAGCTCTTGCTTCGAAGATGAACAATTCGTAAACACCACAAGACACAATAATAATTCCAAGACACCTGTCTTCATATACAAAAATCTAATATTAAACCATTGTGCTTTACCTCCGCAGAGCTTACAAGGGTAATGTTGTTGAGGGTCCCACATAGCAACAATGTTACACAAGATTATTATTGTTTGCAAACTAATTGTCGGTCTGCTAGCTGCCGCAACGCGGCCCACTTCGCAAGATTAATGCGGAGGAGATGCTGTGGGGAAGAAAATTCGACTCTACCAGTTTTCTATTATGCGTTAAGAGGAAATATTTGCATTTTTATTTCCCAGCTATCTAATGAAACTCTTGGCTCTTCCAAAATTTCCTTATAAACTATTGCTGACACTTTCTCGTCATGAGCCAAAATAACAAAGTATCTGTGTGCATCTGTAACAATAGAAAACAGGCTAAGCTGGGGATAATCGACAGTATCATAATCCAAAGGAATACGTTCCATTATTCTTTTCAAAGATTTCATATCTCCTTTTTGCAAGGCTTCTTTTATTAAAGTCCTATTTTCTTCACAGTCAACCGAAATTAAAATTTTATCAATCGATATAAGCCCATTTGAAATTATACGCTTTAGCTCTTCATCGCTATGCATCAAATCACAATAGAGCATCCTCCAGCTAAACGTTGTCGAAATTTTTCGTTCTTTTCTTTTTTTAAACATACTAATCCTTGAAAAAAATATATATTTTAGAAGCATCTGATTCAAAGCACCATCCAATTGCTGAACCAATTATTCTCCACTAGCTCCCGCAATACGTGCAAAAGCAATTATCAATCATCGCTCTGGCTAAATTCATTTCAAGGCTTGCTTTTATAGACAAAACAAGACAAGGTTTCATCTATGATAACTGACATGCGCAAAAACCGTAGTAACAGACTCGTTACCATTTCATCAAAATCAGTTTGTGTATATTGTAAGCTGCCCTCCATCAGGGTCAATGGTCCAAAATCAGTCCGAACATTTGGCCAATCCCTGGAATAAGGTTCAAACCTTTTACGAAACGCTGCTGCGAACTTCCGGCTCTCAATTCTGTACCCCGGAAACTTACGTAACTTGAAAGCATGAATATTATAGAACAATTGTTGCGCCAGTAAAGATTCAGGCGTCACCCATATAGAAAAAAATATCCGTGTCTCTGCAGTCACAGGCGTGCTCTGTGGATAAGCCCAATTGGGTTTATACAATTTAAGACAAGCTGAATTAAGATATATACCAACATTCGCCTCTAATCCATTTGAGGCTAATTTATCTGTAGACTGAGCGACAATCGCATTAAACTGAGTCACAAGTTTGTTTAGCGTATCCATGCAATTAAAGATAGCGAAAAGATGAGGTCCCGAGCGGCAATGTCATTAATTTAAGAAGCTAACCACAAAGAGCGCAAAGCTATTTCACAAGGGACACAAAGGGAAACCCTTGTGCCCTTTGTGTTATCATTGTGAGCCTTGTGGTTAACTTAATGGCATTGCCCGAGCGGATTCGAACCTGATTGTTTCTCTATACTCTGACAAAATATTATCTTGCAGCAGATGAGCATCCATGAGCATAGTTTTGTAATACCCGCCTATAAACAATCTCCCTACCTGGAAGAGTGTATCGCTCATTTGCTTAATCAGACTGTACAGTCGGCTATTATATTAACGACCTCTACCCCGTCTCCTTTTTTGGAACAACTGGCAGCAAAGTATAACTTGCCCTATTTTGTAAACAATGAGTCGCCGGGCATTGCTTCAGACTGGAACTTTGCCTTATCTAAAGCCACAACGCCGTATGTAACGATTGCGCACCAGGATGATCTGTATGACACAAAGTTTACAGCAACAGTATTGTCCGCCATCAAAGAAGCACAACAGGAAAAAGTGCTCCTGGCGTTTACCAATTACCATGACGTGGTAAATGGAGAACAAAGAAAGTTTTCTGTAAATGCCATCGTAAAACAACTGATGCTTTTCCCTTTTGTCTTTACAAAAAGGTTGAACAGCCGTTTCTTTAAAAAAGCAATTTTATCCGGTGGTGATCCTATCTGCTGCCCTTCCGTTACGTTGCACAAAAACAATATTGGCAATTTCTCCTTCTCTACAGAACTTTCCTGTGTGTTAGATTGGGATGCATGGTACCAGTTGGCGCAACAGGAAGGTGCATTTGTTTATATAGATCAGAAACTGATGAGCCACCGCATACACAAAGCATCCGAGACCGCAGTACAGATTAGTAACGGACGCAGACAACAGGAAGAGCTGATGATGTTTGAAAAAATATGGGGCAAGCCTGTAGCCCGCTTGCTGTCTGGCATCTACCGCCTGGGCCACAAAGAAAATATGTAGCGCTTGTTTACAATCGTATATCTACCATATAGCCGCCGGCAGACATAGGGAACAAACGTTCTATACCATTTACAATACTTTCAGATGCGCCCACTATTTGACGCTTAATGCCCTTTGCGCCCAACTTCATCTCCGTAAACTTTACATGATATGGAATGATCTGCCAGTCAGCAAATCCTGCATGCCTGCATAGCGTATTCAGCGTCTTGTAAGAGTACACTTGTAAGTGATCTATATGTGCAGACTCACGTTTTACCAATGTGAACACCATATTGTGCAGTGCTGTTGTATTCGGCGTAGTACAGATCAGGCGCTTGCCCGGAAACCACTCTTTCATTTTCCGTAAGAACAACAATGTATCTGAGAGATGCTCTATCAGCTCGCCTGCAATGATCACATCAAAATTGTAAGACGCGATATTCATTTTATCCAGGTTATAAATATCCCCTCTCAGTATTTTACTTTTATCAGATATAGTAATACCTTCTTCCGGCAAAAGAGAAGAGTTGTCTACGCCCAGGTGAAACTTTGCCACTTCGTCTATTTCATTGAACAAATAACGCCCGGATTCTTTTTTGATCAGCGCTGTTTCATCATAACATCCGAGGTCCAGTACAGATTGATTTACGCAGGCTGCTTTAAGGTAATCGATCCTGTCTTTAACCTTAGCTACTGGTAATTTTTCTCCGGGGGTATAGTGCAATTGTGGCATATCGGTATTGGTTATAAGGGTATTTTTTATTTGGTAATGGCGGCTTTATTTTGCTCTTCCGCCCATTTCAGGTTGTTTGCAGCAAACTTATTAGCCGGGCTGATCTCCAATGCTTTTTTAAGTGCAGGAATGCTTTTATCCCATTGCTTCAATTGATTATAGGCAGCGCCAATATTATTGTATGCTTCTGCAAAATCAGGTTTTAGTTGCAACGCTTTCTTGCATGTTTCTATACATTCTTCATACTTCCCCTCATTGTATTGCTGCAGGCTCAGGTTAAGATAATCATTCGCTGTAGCAGGCGCTGTTTGTGGTTGCTGCGGCGCAACAGGCATTGCCTTACCTTTCGCTATTTCAAGATATTTTTTTGCGGCAACATGGTCCGGCACCAATGCCAGCAATTGATTGGCTGTCTTCGTCAGTTCAGCACTCATGCCCAGGTTGTAATAAACATCCATCAATACTTCCAGCGTGTGTACATTATTCGGATTAACGCTTAATGCTTTTTCCCCAATAGTCTTCGCATCTGCAAACCTGCGGTTACGCGCCAGGAATTGAGCATAATAAAAATAAGATTCTGCACTGCCGTTGCTCAGGTTAATGGCCTTTTGAAAATCAGGCTCCGCAGCCTGTGGCTGCCCCTGTGCATTTTTAAGTATGCCAAGGTTTATATACAACGTCGGATAATAAGGCAATGAGAGCAATGCTTTTTCATAATACTGTTGTGCTACCGGGTAGTTACCCTTCGCCATCTGTGTCAGGCCATAGTTCATCAGCCCGCGTCCGTTGCCAGGGCTCTTTACTGTTACATCATACCAGAGAGATTCCTCCGTTTTCCATATTTTATTCCGTTGGTAAACGCCGTATGCATTCAGCCCTAATACGAGTGCCACCAGCAATGGCAACGCCATTTTCCAGCTTTTAAAAATGTTTGTAGCAGGCGCACGTTGCAACAAAATATTTGCATAACTCACCACACTTAGCACCAGCCCGACAAAAGCAAAATACATACGATGGTCATTGGTCACTTCTGCAAATGGCGCAAGCGATGTGGGCAATAATGCTGCGCAAAACCATACGAGGCCAAAGGCAATAGGACGCGTTTCCGCTTTGGCAGAAGTACGTATAATGATAACAATAAGAGCAGTTACAAATACAAGCCCGATAAGAATGCGTTCATCAAAAGGATTGGTGATCACTGTCCAGTCACTATCAGCAGACAGGTTGCCCGGAACCAGGAAAGCCAGGAAATATCTTACCCATACATAAGACTGTGTAAGTACATAGTATAGCATTGGGTTACTGATACCAGGTATGGCAGTTACTTTTGATAGTGTGTATAGTTGTACCAGCGCCACTACTATTGCCAACGGCAATACTTTTACTACCGTATTCCAGAAAGCCTTACCTCCACCCTTTTTAAACACATCTGCTACCGATAAGCCTTTCTCAAAAAAGAGGATGTAGAAAAAGAGAATGATCACCAGCATAGGCACAGTCTCTTTGGCAAATACACCTATCACTGCCGGAATAAGGTATAAATAATATTTCCGCTTCTGCGGCCAGTTAATATAAATGTAGAAGGATGCTGTAATAAAAAATGTGGACAGCACATCCGACCGCGATATGACATAATTGATCGTTTCTGCATTGGCTGTATGCAAGCCAAACCATGCAGCCATTATAGCCGACATCCATGAGGCCCGGTCTTCCTGTATGGTTCTGCGTAATAAATTGCGGAAGACAAAAAACAGCAATATGCACAATGCAATATGCCAGAGAAAAGTAGACAAATGAAAATAAAATGGTTTTAACCCGCCACCCAATTTATAATCAATGGCCAGCGTAGTCGTTACTACAGGGCGCAATCCCCAGTGGTCAGGATCGGCACTAAACATTTTTGGATTGGTAAAATAGTCAGGAATGTATTTAGTATTCCTGATAAAAACATTTTCCTCTACAGTATGCGAATCATCGAAATGGAACCCGTTGTTGAAGTGGTTGGAATACGCAAGGCATAGAACAACCAGCGCAGCAATTGCAAAAAAAAGGATCTTTTTGTTACCTGTGTTCATACTATCGGTAAGGTTATAACTGCTGCAATACAATAAGCGGGGAGATTACTCCCATCTCATAAGCCATGCAGATTAACATCATTATTTGGTTAAAACGGCTTGAAGCTACAACTCTTCTACGTAAAACATAAAAAAGCGGGAAAAAACCCGTATGGATCGGAAAGTTGCTGCCAGTTAAGACATGAAAAGATTCGACACTGTTTGAATTAATCGTTTTTGATACCAGCCAGGGCATTTCATGGCATCTTCGTTGCATCGCATTTCGTTCATCTGTAGTATTTCATGGCAACAAGTAAGCTGTATTACAAATGCTTTTAAATAACTTAAACAGTTTCCTCTCCACAATGCCTCCTCAGCGTGAGGTTATGTGTAGCAAGGGACATTGCCAGTAAAGGCGGAGTGCTGCTAATTATTGTTACGCAATAATTAGCCTCATTTGGCAGTTCTTGTTAACTGGCAAACAGTAAGTGGCAACGTCCATGCTACACACATGGCTAGGAATAAGAGACACTGCCGGGAAGAAAGGATAACAAAGACAATAATGCCAGGGTCAATAGTTATGACCTGTGGTAAAGAATAATTGCAATCAGTTCTGCCAGTATTTTTTTGTGTCCGAACTCCATATCGTCAAATCTGTATTGGCCATGTTTGATAGCTGCCTGGACCCTGCCTGTAGCAGCTATCACTAAATCACACTGATTAATGTCACCGAAGCCGCCCTGCTCTAAAATAGATTCATAGGCTGCGCCATTCCATCTGCCTTTTTCTTTCTTTATTCTCCAGTTAAGGTTATCTGCAACAAATTTTGCAAGACGGTCTTCGTTTTCATGGTAGTTTGTAGGTACCGTACACTGCGCCAGCTCAATGATAAGGTCATTCAGCAAACCTGCTAAAGTACCTTCCTCGCGCTCATATTCATTTCGGTCGGCATCCCATATAAGCTCCCAGCACATTGATATATGTGATAATGGCCTTAGGGAAAGCACATCAAGGTCGGAACTGTTTGCAAAAAAATGAACTATAGCTGTATTCATGAGGTACCTATTAAAAAATCAGATACAAAGTACAACATCAACTACGCAATACATCTGCGCAGTTTATTTTTTCCGAAAGAAGATATCCCACGTAGATATTTAGCCACTTATAGTCAAACAATATTATAGAAAACTTATACCTATATTCCGAAAAGCAGATCATTGCCTGTACCAAAGTACAAATGGAGGGAACAATGGAAAAAAAAGTACGAATGAGACTCTCTTTATGCAAGGCCGCAATACGATGTTGTATAAAAGAAAAACGGCTTTTAAAAAAGCCGTTTAAAATGATTTTCGAGATGGTTGCGCATGCCTGCCCTGAACTTATCTGCATCTCCTTTTTCCAAAATATCTACCAGTCCTTTATGCGAGACGAAAGTAGTAATGAAAGGTTGCTCCTTCAATATGCCGCTGTTGTGTACATAATCAAAAATGGGCAGCAACATTTTCTGAAATTTCTTCATCGTTTTATTACCCGATATTTCATACAGCTTTCCGTGGAAAGCGATCTCATGCTCTATATTGAAAAGATGGTACTGCGTTACCGGCGGCTCATTCGCCACTATCCTTTTCAGCTCTTCTATGTCCTCCTTCTTTACACGGTTAAAGAGCAGGTCCGCCATACCTATTTCCAGCACTAACCGCAGTTCAAACATTTCCTTTAGCGTTTCCTGGTCCAGTATGTAAGGGTTCATGCTTTTGCTGATGTTGCCAAACACATCCGGGCTGGTAATAACGGCGCCCTTCTTTTTCTTCGATTCTATCAGCCCCATCATACGCAGGCGCAGCAGCGCTTCCCGTATTACCGTACGGCTTACGCCAAGCGTAGTAGCCAATTCCATTTCTTTCGGTATCGGGTCGCCGATCTTCAGCTTTTGTTGCTGTAAAAGTTGTACCAGGCTCGCTTCTACTTTATCTACCAGCGAACTGTTGTCAATGGCCGGTATTCCCTCTTTTATGACTGAAAGCATATTATTATGTATAACTTAATTGTGCTGCAATATCTCTATTTCCCGCCAGTTTTGCAAATTTTCTCTTCGATTAACAATTGATAATCAATCCATTTTAAAAATGTGGATAACTTTTAAACTCATGGATGGAATCAAACTCTAATTTTATTATGTCTGACATAATACATTTTTAAACCAAACTAAATCTTGCCTGTTTATGAAATCTGTTCTCCTGAAATGTATTTTTTGCCTCCTTCTGCTACACCTGCTCGTACCCGGTAGCCGGGCCCAATCGAGAAAGGTATCGGGAACCATTACCGACGAAAACGCCAGACCTATGCAGGGCGTAACGGTACTGGTAAAAGGCAAAAAAAAAGGTACGCAAACCAATGCTACAGGTGGATATACCATTGATGCTGCCAATGGCGATGTACTGCAATTTTCCTTCACCGGCTATGTGCCTAAAGAAATGCTGGTTACTGCCAGTGCATCCGCAATCAATCTTTCCATGACGGCAGATGCCGCAGGATTGGGTGAAGTGGTAGTAGTGGGCTATGGCACACAAAAGCGGAAAGAGTTTGCCGGTTCTGTACAAACGGTAAATCCGCTTGCGACTAAATACACGCCAAGCTCCAACGTAGGCACTGCGCTACAAGGCACTGTCCCCGGCCTGCTGGTGCAGCAGACTACAGGCGCTCCGGGTAGTACGCCTTACATTACGTTCCGTGGTGGCACCGACTTTGACGGCTCCGGCTCGCCGCTCATTGTACTCGATGGTGTGGTTGTTCCTTCTCTCTATGGTATTAATATGAATGATGTGGAGTCGCTGGATATGCTGAAAGACGCTGCATCTACTGCCATCTATGGCGCACGCGCGGCAAACGGTGTAGTGATCGTAACAACGAAGAAGGGTAAGAAAGGCAGAACACAGGTGCAATACACTATTAAGCAAACGTATAACTATGTAAGAACGATCGGCGACCAGTACCTCAGCGCTGCAGATTATATCCGTATGAACAGGTCTGGCATTCGCGCACGCTACCTTGCTGACTCGCTGGACGCAAACACTGCTGCCATGAATGCAGATAAAGGACAACTGACAGGTAACTGGGGCTGGGCCTTTGGCGCTACATTCGGCAATCCTGCAACGGGCTTGTACACTACGCAAAAACTAAGCAATACCAACAGGCAATACCTGGCTATGCCGGGCTGGAAACTACTGGTGGATGCGAACCCATTTTCACCTTCACTTACGGATAGCATTCTATACAAAGACATAGATGCTGCCACGAGGGAAAAAATGATTATGGGCAATACCTCTACGACAGAGCATAACCTGAATTTTTCCGGTGCTAATGACCAGGGATCTTTTGCACTGGGCATAGGTGCATTAAATGACAATGGTACTATTACGGGATCGCAACTAAAACGGTTGTCGATGAACTTTAACGGCGGACTGAATGTAGGTAAAGACTTAAAGCTATCGCTCAATACATCTGCCTATACAGTAAATGTTACTTCGCCTTATAACGATCCGGGCACTGTAGGTTTGGGTGTATCAGCACTCTCTGCAACTACAGGTGGCTTACTGCAACGCTTTATAGGTGTAGCGCCTACAGTTCGCTACTCCAATGATACCTCAGGCGCTATGCTGCCTGGCCCGAACGATGTAACGCTGGGCAACCCGGCATACTGGAGTACGCTGTATGTAAACAACAATAATGAACAACGCTTCTCCGGCAGCCTGAATGCAGAATATACAATCCTGCCTTTTCTCAAGATCATTGCGAGTGGTTCAGGCTTTATGCGCTATGGCAATGCCAACAGTTTTACCAAAGCATACATTGCAGGTAACGGCGGCGCTGTTAACTCCAACAGGCCAGGCTCTTTCAGTAACTACCGCGATATACAATACACGTACAATGGCTTTTTACAATTCACTAAAACATTCAATGCACATAGCATTATGCTAATGGCTGGCGGAGAGTTTACAGATTACAAACGCTATACTTTTTCCGGTAGTGCGCAAGGTGCGCCAACAGATCTTGTTCCCTGGCTGATAGCAGACCCATCGCCTACCGTTATCAATGGTTCACTGGCATACGCAGGTTCTGCCTCATCTGATTTCCAGTATTGGGAAAGATTGTCTTCTGCTATTGCACGTTTCAACTATACTTACAAGGACAGGTATTTTCTAAACAGTGTACTGCGCCTGGATGGTTCGAGCAGGCTGAACAGTAATAATTTTTACGGGCTGTTTCCCGGCGTGTCTCTCGGATGGAACTTACACAACGAAGCGTTTTATAAAGGAAGCAACCTCAGCAGCTATGTAAGTACCATTAAGCCACGCATCAGCTATGGTGTAAATGGTAACCTGCAAAGCTTTGGCAACAACTATTTTCCTACAGCACAGGTGTACTCATCCGCAGGTATTTACAATGGCCTTGGCGGTACGTATGCACCATCTTACATAAACCCTGACCTGAGATGGGAAAAAACAAACTCACTGAACTTTGGAGCAGACATAGGCTTGCTGCATGACAGGATCAGCATTACCGCAGATTATTTTATACGCAATGTGTTTGATAAACTGGCAAGCCTGACCATTTCTGCACAAACAGGTTTTACTGGTTACACTACAAATGTTTCCCAGTTACAGAACAGGGGTTTTGAAGCAACAGTCAATGCAAAAATAATTTGTCCTGTTAAGCAAGGTGACCTTAGTCTTGATGCAGGCTTTACTTTCTACACGGTAAAAAGCTACGCGATCAAATTGCCATATAATAGTTTGCCTGGCAACAGAACGGGCTTTAATGGATTGAACCCGCTGGAAGTGTGGGACCCGGCTAATCCTGGTAAAACAAAATTTGTACGTGCGCTGATAGAAGGGCAACGTATAGGGACAGATGAAGTATGGGCGCCGCAATGGTCTGCCATTTATACCTCACAGGACATGCTGAACAAGGATGCGAATGTGTACAATTCATTCCTGCCATACAACAACAAGCGCATTAAGCAACTGGGCGATGCACAATGGACGCAGGTAAACAAGAATGATACAATAGACAGCAGGCAATTTGTTTTTGTTGGCCGCACTACACCTAAGGCATCCGGTAGCTTCTTCCTCAATGGAGGCTTCAAAGGTTTCACTTTGTATGCTGCATTTGACTATGCCTATGGCTTTGTGGTACTGAACAATGAAAAGCTGAGAGGACTGAGCCAGGTACAAGGATCGCAGAACGGCACAAAAGATATACTGGATACATGGACGCCATCTAACCCTAACGCATCGTTGCCTATGTATTACTGGGCAAACCAGGGCAGAAACTATGCAACTGATGCATCGGGCAACAACCCTCCTGCTAATATGTGGGAGAAGGGAGACTACCTGATGCTGCGGGAGCTTACACTTAGCTATGACATTGCACATGACGTGTTACGCAAAGCCTTTGGCAACAGGGTAAAGGGTATAAGCATGTCTGTAACCGGCTCTAACCTGGCTTACTTCACTAAGTACAGTGGCACATTCCCTGAAGTAGGTGGCTTTGACAATGGGCGTTATCCATTGCCAAGAAGATTAACACTTGCCGCACAGCTAACATTCTAAAAAGTACATACTGAACAATCAAAATTTACAAGGAATGAAACGATCTATAAATGCGCTCTTTATCCTGCTCAGTGCATTATCACTAAGCGCAATGGTTTCCTGCAAAAAACAACTGGCAGAGGTAGTACCGCAAGATGCCATTAGCACACAACTGGCACTAACAGATGCAAATGCAACACAAACTTTATACATAGGCGCGTATGCAAGACTGCGTGCATACAACGGTACGTTGTTTAACCTGGGAGAAATGCGTTCCGATATATGGGCTGACGGTTTGTTTACAGAGTCGGCAGATGCTACATCGCAACAGTTATACACGCACAACATCAGCGCACTGAACGTACCTTATAGCAGTTGGGGTAGTTTTTACAATCTCATCTATACCATCAACAATGTGATAGATGTATTACCCAAAAGCCCGGTTACCGATCCTAACCGTTCCAAATGGCTGGCGGAGATGTATGGTATGCGCGCGTATATCTATTACACCATGCTGAAAACATGGGGCGGCGTACCACTTACCACTGTACCTGTTACGACCATTAACGGTGCTGCGGAGACATATAAAAAACGTAGTCCGCAAGACTCCGTAATGCTGCTGGTAAAAAGCGATATTGAAAAATCATTGCAGTTGTTTGGCGGTAGCAATACGTTTCCATCCGGCAACAGGGTATATTGGAACCGCGTAGCTACGCTTGCGCTTAAAGGTGATGTGTACCTATGGTCCGGTGCTAACATGGGTGGTGGCAATGCAGACTTTACCATTGCTAAAAATGCACTGCTGGAAGTAAAAGCATTGCAGGGCAGTACACTTAACCTGGATGCGAACTATGCAGACATTTTTGACCCGGCTAAAAAAGCAAACAACCCGGAGATCATTTTTGCATTGAGTTACGAATCAGGCCAGGCAACGCAAGGCACTTTCACTATCTTCTCTGTAAATGGTGTGCAGGCCTCCTCCTACTCTTTTGCACCGTCTGCAACACCAACTGTAAATACTGTGTACCCTTATGTAAATGGTGCAAACAGGGTTGGCATGAGCCAGGCAATGATCACCCGGCTAACGAGTGGCCCTGCAGATCAGCGTGTGGCCAATTCATTTAAAGTTATGTACGCTGCTGCTTCGCCATTCCCGGTACGTGCCGTGTTCCTTACGAAGTGGATAGGCGTTGTATCCGGCACAAGCCAGGTGTATAATAATGATTACCCGATCTACAGGTATGCAGATGTATTGCTGCTGCTGGCAGAAGCCAAAGCGCAGTTAGGTGAAGACCCGTCTGCAGAAATTGCACAGATACGTACAAGAGCGTATGGCGCAGGCGCACCTGCTTTTGTAAGCGGTTCGGTATCTGCCAATATAAACGCGATACAGGAAGAGAACCTGCGTGAGTTTATAGGTGAAGGTAAACGCTGGTGGGCACTGCGGCGTGCAGGCGACAGTTATGTATATGCTGCCATTAACCCGGCTTACCTGTCCCCTACCTCTACAGCTAAATTATTGTTACCGATTTCTGCCAGTATGATCAATAATGATCCACTGCTCTTGCAGACACCGGGCTATTAATTTTTTCTCATACGCAACCGAGGCTGGTTGCAACCCGTACGGGGGTAGTCTTGCCCCCGTTATTTAGAAAAACTTTTATCAGAACTATTATAAAACTTTAGAAGATGAAGATGCAGCATTTATCAGGATTAATTGCAGCGCCGTTTACACCCATGCATAGCGATGGTTCCCTCAACCTGGATATTATTCCGGCGTACTATCAGCTATTGAAAGCAAATGGAATAAGCGGTGCTTTTATTTGTGGCTCTACGGGCGAAGGCGTATCTATGACCACGAAAGAAAAGATGGCTGTTGCGGAAGCATGGGCCGCGTGTAGTAACCATGACGATGCATTTAAGGTAATGACACTGCTGGGCGGCACCAGCATAGCAGACTGTAAAGAACTGGCGTTGCATGCAAGACAAACAGGCTTGTATGGCGTGTCCTTTACTGCCCCTTTTTATTTTGAACCGGTAGATGTAACCATGTTAGCCAAAGCCTGTATAGCTGTAGCGGAAGTAGTGCCTGATATGCCTTTTTATTATTATCACATCCCGGTACTGACAGGTGTAAACTTTACGATGTTTAGTTTACTGAAAGAGCTGGATGGTAAGTTGCCCAACTTTGCAGGCGTAAAATATACCCATGAAGACTTCATGGATTTTCTTTCCTGCATGCACTTCCGCGACGGGAAGTATGATATGCTGTGGGGACGGGATGAAAATCTTCTTCCTGCCTTATCTATTGGTGCAAAAGCAGGTGTAGGCAGTACCTTTAACTATGCGGCTCCGTTGTATCATAAACTGATAGACGCGTTTAATGCAGGCGACCTTCATGCAGCAGCATTATACCAGCAGCAGTCCATAGACATGATACGGTTGCTGGGCAAATATGGTGGCATTGCAACAGGTAAAGCTTATATGAAACTGATCGGGATAGACTGTGGCGAATTCCGCTTGCCGGTGAAAAATATGACAGCAGATGATTTTGTGTCCTTTAAAAAAGATACGGATAGCGTAGGCTTTCCATCATTCCGTTCTCAATCGCCTGTTATTACCAATGGCTGAATCAATATTGTTGAAATAAAAAATAAAACACAAGGAACACCAGGATATTACACAAGGTAAGCGCTTGTGTTAACCTTTACGAGCTTTGTGGTTTATTCAACAGCATTGATAGCTGAATATAGAAAAATGAAATACCGCTTATACATATCATTGAGTTTATTTGCTATGACAGTATCCTTATCCCAACCTGCCAAAGCACAACGCCCGATTACGATAGAATGGTCTGTCGCAACAGTGTTGCCAGCTATCAATGGCCTGCAGGCAAACCCTGGAGTAGCGGGCGCATTTGCCGGAATGGTAGCACAAAAACTAGTGATTGCAGGCGGTGCAAATTTCCCCGGTAAGATGCCCTGGCTGGGCGGCAGGAAAAACTATTGCAGGGAAGTGTATTTGTTTGAACAGGTAAAAGGCCATTGGCAATCTGCCGGTATAGATACTTTACCGCAGGCAGTTGCGTATGGTGCAAGTGTGCAGACTGCACACGGCCTGCTATGTATTGGTGGAGAAAACGAGCAAGGCATTACTGCCAATGTGTTCCTGATCGGATGGAGTGCAGCGCAACAGAATATCACGTTGAAAGCAATGCCATCACTGCCTGTGCCACTTACAAATGCCGCTGCCGCTATACACAGCAATCGTGTATATGTAGCCGGAGGAGAAACAGGCACAGGTGTTTCCGATAAGATCTACCTGCTGAATATGGATGCACCGGCGGCAGGCTGGGCTGTATTAACCACACTACCCGTACGGGTATCACATGCTGTACTTATAGCACAGGGCAATAGTTTGTACCTGGCAGGCGGCAGAAAAAAGAACGCAAACGGAATAAGTGAATTGTACAAAACACTCTGGCGCTATTCGCTTACTACAAATGAGTGGACGGCGTTACAATCGTTGCCCTACAATCTCTCTGCGGGTACAGGCATTGCATTACAGCAGGATAAGCTCTTGCTTTTGGGCGGAGACAAAGGCCATACATTTCATACAACAGAATTATCGATTGCTGCTATCAATGCTACAACGGATGCTGCAACAAAGGATAGCCTGAATGCACAAAAGATACAGGTGCAATCTACCCATCCGGGATTCAGCAATGAAGTGTTGCAATACAATATTTCCACAAATGAATGGATAAGCGCAGGCACCATTCCTTATGAAACACCGGTTACAACAGCCGTTGTTAACTGTGGCAAAGAAATATTTATCACAAGCGGAGAAATAAAAGCAGGCGTTCGCACGCCTCGCATATTATCTGGCAAAATCAGCAGTCAAAAGCATTGAAGACATCAAACAAATATCCCTGGATAGTAGTGGGCCTGCTATGGGTAGTGGCCTTACTCAACTATATGGACAGGCAGATGCTCAGTACCATGAAGCCTGCTATGATGCAGGACATTCATGAACTGCAATCTGCCACCAACTTCGGTTATCTCATGGCCATCTTCCTGTGGATCTATGGCTTTATGAGCCCTGTAGCAGGTATAATAGCAGACAGAAGCAATCGCAAGTGGCTGATCGTTGGCAGCCTCTTTGTATGGAGCGCAGTTACTTTTGCCATGGGCTTTGTACATTCCTTTCAGCAGTTGTACTGGCTCAGGGCAGTAATGGGCATTAGTGAAGCCTTATACATCCCTGCGGGATTATCGCTTATAGCAGATTACCATCCTGACAAAACAAGATCGCTTGCAGTAGGCATACACATGACCGGCCTGTATGTGGGCCAGGCGCTTGGCGGCTTTGGCGCTACAGTAGCAGCAGCCTTATCATGGCAGCATACCTTTCGTTTTTTTGGCATGGCGGGTATCATCTATGCACTCGTACTTATACTTTTCCTGCGAGAGAAAAGAACGGTAGATACATCTGTTCCTGTTACATCTGCACATGAAAAGCCTTCTTTGTTTAAAGGCCTGGCAGTACTGTTAAGCAGCGGTTCATTCTGGATCATCCTGCTCTATTTTGCCGTACCGAGTTTGCCCGGCTGGGGCGTAAAAAACTGGCTGCCTACTTTATTTGCAGACAGCCTGCATATAGACATGAGCCAGGCAGGCCCATTATCTACCATCACTATTGCGGCTTCCTCATTCATTGGCGTAATAGCAGGTGGCATCTTATCGGACCGATGGGTGCAAAAGAATATTCGTGGGCGCATTTATACGAGTGCCATTGGCCTTGCGCTTACTATACCAGCATTGTTACTGATCGGGTTTGGACATTCATTATTCACCCTATTCTGTGCCGCATTCTGCTTCGGTTTCGGATTCGGCATGTTTGATGCCAACAACCTGCCCATTCTCTGCCAGTTTGTTCCTGCGAGGTATAGGGCTACAGGTTATGGCTTAATGAATATGACAGGTGTATTTGCAGGTGCATTTATTACTGATCTGCTTGGCAAGTCTAGTGATGGTGGCCATCTTGGAAAAAGCTTTGCTATGCTCAGCGGCATTGTACTGATCGCGCTGCTGGTGCAATTGTATTTTCTACGACCAAAAACAACCGATGCACAATTATGAAAAAGAATAATCCATTCAATAAAATCTGTGTTCCGCTTTTGCTGTTGTTATGTGGTATTGGCCTGATGCCTGTTACCACTATGTCGCAGTCTTCACGCAACATTACAGCATCTGCACACGCACCAGCTATACCAGTAATAAGAGGACTGGCAGCTAACCCTGTTTTACGGATCATGGTATCTATACCTGCGGGCGGCGCGGCGCAACAATATAAAAAACTGCAATGCACACTAAATGACATCACATACGTAGAGAAGGTAGAAGCATACCTGACCGGTGCAAGCCCGTTTAGTACCGATAGCCTGCTTGCTGTGATATCACCCACTGCACGCACATTTGACATACCGGTTACACTGTACATGCAACCCGGTGTACAATGTATATGGCTAAGTATCGTACTGAAAAAAAATGCCCCCGTAGGTAATATGGTAGAGTTGCATTGCCAGCAACTGACAGATGTAAACAATCGCTTATTAACCGTGCAGGAAGATGGATCTGTAGGCGGCCGGTACACAGGTGTAGCTATACGCAAAGCGGGTGACAATGGCGTAGATACCTACCGCATACCCGGCATTGTACAGACAGACCGTGGTACTCTGATAGCAGTGTATGATATCCGCTACAAAGACAGCCGCGACCTGCCGGGTAATATAGATGTAGGCATGAGCAGAAGCACAGACGGAGGTACTACATGGGAACCCATGCAGACCATTATGGATATGGGTGCGCCGCAGGAGAACAATGGCGTAGGTGATCCTTCCATATTGTTTGATCCTGTTACCAAAAAGATCTTTGTAGCTGCGCTATGGAGCAAGGGCAACCGCTCTATAGCCGGTTCAAAGCCCGGCCTGTCGCCTGATACCACAGGACAGTTGGTACTGGTAAGCAGTGCTGATGATGGACGTACCTGGTCTGCAGCCTACACGATCACACCACAGGTAAAAGAACCACGCTGGCATCTGTTTTTTGACGGGCCCGGCGCAGGCGTTGCTATGCAGGATGGCACACTGGTTTTTCCTGCACAGTATTGGGATGAGGCAAAGCTGCCCTACGCTACCATCATTTACAGTAAAGATCATGGCAATACCTGGCAGGGTAAAATAGCCGGGCCTAAATCTAACACAACAGAGAGCCAGGTGGTGGAAACAACACGCGGCACGCTGATGCTGAACATGCGCGACAACCGTGGTGGTTACCGCAGTATTGCGACTACGCAAGATATGGGCGGGCATTGGACAGAGCATGCTACATCTTTCAACGCACTGCAAGACCCGGTATGTATGGGTAGCCTGCTGAAGGCAAAAGTGAATACGGGTAAAACAGTATCAGACGTATTATTCTTCAGCAATCCGAATACGTCCGGCGGCAGGTATAATATATCTGTAAAAGCAAGCTTTGACCTGGGTGAAACATGGCATGCCGCCAATACATTGCTTATAGACGAACGGCATGTATATGGCTACTCCTGCCTTACAACAATTGACACGAACACCATTGGCATGTTATACGAAGGTGTAAAGGACTTGTACTTTATAAAAGTACCGGTGCGTGCCATACTAAAACAAACGAAATGAATTATACAATACAACAATTAACCGGGCTTAAAAACTTTTACTATAATCAATTACTTCAAGACACTGTTCCTTTCTGGTTTCCCCGCTCGCTGGACACAACGTATGGCGGTTTTTTATTCATGCGTGATGCAGATGGCTCGCTGATAGATGATGATAAAGCCGTATGGATACAAGGCAGGGCTACGTGGTTATTATCTACTTTATACAACACCGTAGAGCAAAAACCGGAGTGGTTGGCCGCAGCAAAAGCAGGCTATGATTTTTTGAATAAACATTGTTTTGATACAGATGGACAAATGTTTTTTCATGTAACGCGTGATGGAAAACCAATAAGGAAAAGAAGATACTTTTTCTCCGAAACGTTTTATGTTATTGCAGCGGCAGCCTATGCCAAAGCAAGCGGTGATGCTACTGCTGCGGAAAAGGCGAGGCAGGTATTTGGCGACTGTATTGCGTATGCATGTGGCGAGAAAAAACTGGCAGGTAAGTTTGCCGATACGCGCAAGGCTAAAGGTATAGGTGTGCCAATGATCATGATCAATACAGCACAGCAGTTACGTGATACAATTGGCGATGCAAGATGTGACGAATGGATTGCTACATGGATAGCAGAGATAGAACGCGATTTTGTAAAAGATGATATACGTTGTGTAATGGAGCAAGTGGCACCGGATGGCAGCATCATCGATCATATTGACGGCAGAACGTTAAACCCTGGCCATGCTATAGAAGGTGCATGGTTTATTTTGCATGAAGCTGCCCATCGCAACAATGATCCTAAGCTGATAGCGCTTGGCTGCCGGATGATAGATTATATGTGGGAACGTGGATGGGACAAGGAGTATGGCGGCATTCTTTATTTCAGGGATGTGCATGATAAGCCTGTGCAGGAATACTGGCAGGATATGAAGTTCTGGTGGCCGCACAATGAAGTGATCATTGCTACGCTACTGGCATATTTAATGACAGGCAACCCGAAATATGCAGCTATGCATGAGCAGGTGCATACATACGCGTACAATCACTTTCACGACAAAACAAATGGCGAATGGTTTGGTTACCTGCACCGGGATGGCACAATTGCGCAGACGGCCAAGGGCAACTTATTTAAAGGCCCGTTCCATCTGCCACGCCAGGAGTGGTATTGCTGGCAACTACTTCAGACCCATTTACAAAAATCATGAAACGATATTTGCTGATTTTTTTCCTGCTATCGATCTTTTGTGCATGTATCACACGTGCACAAAAGATATTGCCTGCACCTGCTGACAAAAACAAACCGGCTCTTTTACCCATGCCACAAACAGTGCAATGGGGAGACGCATATTTTGCATTGCAAAAATGTACTACCCTTGTCATTCAAAATGGTTTGGAAAAAGAAGGTATGCTATTGAAAAGCATCTGCGGGGCTATGGGTTTAGGTATGCGTATAACAACCCACTTGCCGCAGAAAGGCCCGTTTATTCAATTAATGTTGGAGAATAATTCACAAGAGTTATCACAATCAGAAGCGTACAGGTTAAGCGTTTCTCAAAAAAGTGTAGTACTTACAGCTACGACACCACATGGCATTTTCAATGCGATACAAACGCTGAGGCAACTGATGCAAGATGGCAAGACCATTAGCGCATGCGAGATCAGAGACTCCCCTGCTTTCAGCTTTCGTGGTTATATGGTAGACGTAGGCAGGAATTTTCAATCTGTGGAATTGCTAAAACAACAGATTGATATTATGAGCCATTATAAGCTGAATGTATTTCATTTTCACGCGACTGAAGATATTGCCTGGCGTATAGCTATCAATCACTATCCGCAACTGACTGCGGCTGAAAATATGCTACGCAATAAGGGCATGTATTATACTACAGCGGACATACGCGAGCTGGTCCGGTATTGCAAAGAAAGATATATCACTTTTATACCTGAAATAGATATGCCCGGGCATAGTGCTGCGTTTAAACGTGCAATGCACACAGACATGCAAAGCGATAGCGGGCTTGCGATTGTAAAAAATATGCTCAAAGAAATTTGTGACTCTTTTGATGTCTCTTATATCCACGTTGGGGCAGATGAGGTAAAAATAACAAACAGGAATTTTGTACCTGAGGTGACATCCTTTCTCGAAGGTTTGGGCAAGAAAGTAATAGGCTGGCAGCCAGGTGGCAACTATGACAATAGTACTATACGGCAGTTGTGGATGGATGATGCTGCATTTCTCTCTGGCAACAAAGGTTATGCCTATATAGACTCACGCCATTTGTATCTCAACCACATGGACCCACTGGAGGCCGTTACGACCATTTATAATCGGAGGATAGCAAATAAGGATCATGCAGACACCAATGCGTTGGGTGCAACACTATGTGTGTGGAACGACAGGGCTGTTACAAAGCAGGAAGATGTATTGCAAATGAACCCGGTTTACCCTGGCATGCTTGCTTTTGCAGAACGGGTATGGCAAGGTGGTGGACAAGATGGCTGGATAGCCAATATAAGTGATGGAAATACACAGGCTTTTACAGATTTTGAAAACCGGTTACTCGCACATAAGAAACAATACTTCACTGGTTTGCCATTCCCTTATGTACGACAGTCAAACCTGCAATGGGCATCGTGGGGACCATACAATAATGAAGGAGATGTAAGCAAAGCATTCTTACCGGAAAGCAACTCATGGAACGAAACAGCAATCAACGCTTATAAGAAAGTAACCGGCGGTACTGTAGTCCTCCGACATTGGTGGGCACCACTGATCAAAGGAGCGATTGATAGCGCAAAAGAAAATACGACATGGTACGCGACTACACACATTTGGAGCGATGAAGCCGGGTTGAAAAATTGCTGGATCGGGTTTAATAATTTATCCCGCTCCATGGCTACAGATGCTCCACCTCGTAACGAATGGGACAATAAACGAAGTGCTGTATGGGTAAACGGAAAAAAGATAGCTCCTCCTGCATGGAACAGGGCGGGCTTACCCGGCAACATAGAAATACCACTAACGGATGAAGGATATGAATACCGTACGCCTACCCAGGTCTATTTTCATAAAGGATGGAATACTGTTTTGTTGAAGATGCCTGTAGCTAAGTTCAAGGGAAAAGATTGGCAAAACCCGGTTAAGTGGATGTTTACATTTGTACCATTGGAAGAGTAAGCCGAAATACTTTTATTCGTTTTATCGTCTGCATTCATACAATACTTTGCGCTTGTATTGATCCCGTACGTAAACTGTTCGTTTCCGAACACATGTGGTTTACCATATTAATAAACACAGTGATAATCAGTTTGTTCTTAGCTGGCATAAGCATTGATTACAAATAGCAAAACCCAGCCTCTATGTTTGGAAATTATTTCAAAACCGCATGGCGGAATCTTACAAAACAAAAGCTGCATGCTGTCATTAATATTACCGGTCTTTCCCTGGGGATGACTGTTGCCATACTCATCAGCATTTGGATCTATGATGAACTGACTTTCAACAAGAGTTTTAAGCACCATACCAGGATAGCGCAGGTCATTCAAAATGTAACAAACAATGGAGAAGTACAAACATGGTGGGATGTGCCGTTTCCCCTGGCAAATGAATTAAGAACAAACTACGGTGCGGATTTTAAGCACATTGTTATGGGCGTGAATTATGACGATCACATCCTGACAATCGGCGATCAACAGATCCGTGACCACGGCGGGTTCTTTGAAAAAGAAATGCCGGAAATGTTTACGCTGTCTATGCGTTCCGGTTCGTCTACTGCGTTAAACGATCAGTCGAAAATGCTTATTTCAGCGTCTGCAGCTAAAGCCTATTTTGGTACTGACAATCCAATAGGCAAAAGCATTCAAATTGATAAAATGCAACCGTTAATGGTTGCTGGTGTGTATGATGATTTTGCACAAAACTCAACTTTTGCAGGACTGAATTATATTGCCTCTGTTGATTTCTGGTATCACAGCAATAACAACCTGAAAGAAACTGAAGACATATGGCGTCCTAATTTTACCACACTGTTTGTAGAGCTAAACGACAATGCAAACTTTGATGCGGTCTCTGCAAAGATCAAAGATGCCAAGCTAAAAAAGGTAAGTACGCAATTGCAAACAAAGAAGCCTGCATTGTTCCTTTTCCCAATGGATAAGTGGCATTTATATAGCTCATTTAAAGATGGTAAAAATATTGGTGGTGCTATTCAGTATGTGCGCATGTTTGCCGTAATTGGCATTTTTGTATTGTTGCTCGCCTGTATCAATTTCATGAACCTGAGCACTGCAAGAAGTGAAAAACGCGCAAAGGAAGTGGGCATACGAAAAACGATCGGGGCATCGCGCAAGCAATTGATCCGTCAGTTTTTTGCAGAATCACTGCTGACTGTTTTTATAGCTTATTGTCTTTCCATTTTTTTAGCCTGCGTTGTACTGCCTTATTTTAATATTGTAGCGGGCAAACAAATGACGATCTTATGGAATAATGCAGGGTTCTGGCTGGCAGGATTAGCCTTTATCATTTTCACTGCAATTATTTCCGGTAGTTACCCCGCACTCTATTTATCCTCCTTCAGACCTATCAAGGTCTTGAAAGGTGTATTTAAAGCGAATAAAAGTGCTGTGCTTCCCCGCAAAGTTTTAGTTGTAATACAATTCACGGTTTCTGTATCCCTGATCGTGGGAACGATTGTTGTGTACCAGCAGATACAATACGCAAAGAACAGGCCGGTAGGTTATTCGAGAAACAGTCTCATCAGTGTGCGAACGCCCGGCCCTGCTATCCACGATCATTTTGAAGCTGTAAAAGCAGAACTGTTGGCAACAGGTGCTGTTGTATCTCTCGCTGCATCTGAAAGTCCCACTACAGGTATCTGGAATAGTACAAGTGGCTTTAGCTGGCCCGGCAAATCACCGGGATTGTCTACAGACTTTGGTGTAATTACTTCTTCTGTAGAATATGGACAAACAATTGGCTGGCATGTAAAAGAAGGCAGGGGCTTTGATAAAAGTTTTGTAACGGATTCGAATGCGGTTATTTTAAACGAAGCAGCCGTTCGTTATATGAACCTTACTAACCCTGTGGGACAAAATATTACGTGGTGGGATAAGCCGTTGAAAGTAATTGGTGTGGTTCAAAATATGATAACAGAATCACCTTATGATGAATCCAGGCCAGTCGTATATACATTCCTTAATTTTCCTGGTAATATTGCGCTACTAAAATTAAATCCAGCTATTGCGCCATCACAAGCAATAGAAAAGATCTCTCCTATCTTCCGGAAATATAACCCGGAGCAGCCTTTTGAATATAAGTTTGTAGACGAAGACTATGCAACGAAGTTTGGTAATGAAGAGCGCATTGGAAAACTTGCAGGCATCTTCACTATACTCGCAGTGCTGATCTCCTGTCTCGGCCTGTTTGGCCTAACCTCCTTTATAGCAGAACAACGGAAAAAAGAAATAGGTGTACGCAAAGTTTTAGGTGCTTCTATATTCAGCGTGTGGAATTTGTTGTCGCGCGATTTTATTATACTTGTCCTTATATCTTTCCTGATTGCGTTTCCGCTCTCCTATTATTGTATGTATGGCTGGCTGGAAAATTACAGTTACCGGACTATTATCAGTATCTGGATCTTTATACTGGCGGGCGCGGGCGCATTAGTTGTCACCTTGTTTACCGTTAGCTTTCAAACGATCAGGGCAGCTATAGCAAACCCTGTAAAAAGCTTGCGGTCTGAATAAACTATACATACAATCGTCTACTAGTTTGGCCTTACTAATCGCTTACAAAAAAGGGAATAAAAAAAGCGGTCTTCATAAATGAAGACCGCTTCTGAGGTCCCGAGCGGATTCGAACCGCTGTAGAAGCTTTTGCAGAGCTCTGCCTAGCCACTCGGCCACAGGACCTTTTCTTAATCAGGGTTGCAAAATAATGGAAAAGTTTTAATTTAAACAAATCAAAAAAAATTACCCGAATAATTGGGCATTTTTGAATGGATAGGTGCTTATGGTGTTCCATTCTCTGGAAAAAGGCATTTTCTGTAATGCACTCAGGTGCCTTTCGTGATGCAGGTCCGTTGCTGCAAGATCTACCAGGCCTTCTTTCAATAATTTTTCTGCTACTTTTTTTACGCCGGGTCCATAGTAACCCGTTACTGAAAGCAGGTTTAACTGCAAGAGGCAACCGGTATTTTTAAATCGCCTGTATATGTCGAACTGTGTGTGGTAGTAATTATATCTTTCAGGATGTGCGAGAATGGGTTTATACCCATGGATACCTAACTGGAAAATGATCTCCCACACATTACGTGTTTCTGCGAGGTAAGACATTTCAATCAGGATATACTTATCTCCCATTGTTAACAGCTTACCCTCCGCTATCTTTTGTTCAAACTGATCGTCCAGCATGTACTCTGCCGCATAACCAAGCGAACTGGCAGTAATACCGGTGGTTTCAAATGCTTCCCGGATAGTAAGCGGCGAGTTGGGATAAAGATCTGCCAGTATATGAGGCGTAGCTATTACCTTTTGAAAACCCAGGTTATGCAGTTCATTGATCAGTTGCAAGGAGGTTTGTACATCAGGCGCGCCATCATCTATGCCCGGCAGTACGTGATTATGAATATCTACTGAAAGAAATGAAAAGTCTTTATTGGCTGCTCTTACTTCTGATGATTTTTTTCTGAATAAGGATGCAAACATTGTTCGTCAGGGTATTTGAATGTGATAATCGGTGCCTGCATTTTTTCATAGCTGCTCTTACCCGGATTTCCCAATAATTTTACATTAGGCAGGATAAATTGTTTTATTTTCCTTAATGGTTTAAATGCAAGTGTGTACCATTTTGGTTTCTGCTCGTTTATCTTCCAGACACGATGATCTTCCAGGTGTGTACCTATCCGTTGCCTGAATGAGGCATTGCTAATACCACCGGCGCGCATGTGCACCAATACTGCAGGTATGTAAAATGCGTTGATATGGTTCACAAATAAAAAGCGCAGCAAGATGTCGTAATCAGCAGCGACTTTGAAAGAAAGGTTGAACAAACCATATTTTTCATAGCAACTACGTTTTACATAAAAGGTGGGGTGAGGCGGCATCCATCCTCTGTAGAAGAGGTTACGGGAATAACCACCAGCAATCCACTTACGTTTTATAATTGCGGTGTTATCCCTGTTCACATAATTTAAGTCGCCATAAGTTGCATCGCAATTTTGTTCCTGGAAGCTCTTAACAATGCGCTCCAGTACATAAATATTGGGAAAGAAATCGTCTGAATTAAGGATACCAATGATATCTCCGGTTGCCAGGTTAATGCCTTTATTCATTGCATCATAAATACCCTTGTCCGGTTCGGAGATAATGGTATGAACATGTTTAAATGATTCGGCTATGGCTAAGGTATCATCTATCGACCCTCCGTCTATAATAATATGCTCGATATTCTTATACGTCTGGCGGGCAACAGACATCAGCGTATCACGCAATGTCGTAGCACTGTTAAAAGTGGCAGTAATAATCGTTACTCTCATAGGGGCATGAGCGATTTTTTTTAAAGGCAGTTGAAAATTATTTACGGATTAAATTGCTGAAAGGTCTTAAAAGAGGATTACTTGGATTAGATGAATCTTATTTGGATTGAGATGTAAGGTAAATATTTTTGTGAATAGACAGGGGTTAAAATTCCCCTTTTATTAATTTTTTTTCTCCCTGGTTTTTAACGGGAAATAACACAGTTCTCCAATACCAGCATATCCATATTTGTTCTCAGGAAACAAGCCAGCGCCTGCTCAGGAGAATTAACGATCGGCTCATTTTCATTAAACGATGTATTGAGTAATATAGGAACACCGGTTTTTTTTCTGAATACGTCTATCAAATCATAGTACCGGGGGGAAATCTCCCTGTCTACTGTTTGTAGGCGCCCGGTTCCATCTACATGCGTAACTGCAGGTATCTGGCTTTTCTTCTCCTCTTTTATAGGGAATACTTTTTCCATAAAAGGCACAACATCGTTTACATCAAAGTATTCATCTACATACTCCTTCAGTATAGAAGGTGCAAATGGGCGGAAGCTTTCCCTCCTTTTTATCTTCCTGTTCAGGATATCTTTTGCATCTATTCGTCGTGGATCTGCAAGAATGGACCTGCCACCTAATGCACGCGGGCCAAACTCTGCCCGTCCGTTAAACCAACCTATTACGCCACCATTCAACAAGCATTCTGTTACTTTATCATACAATGCTTCATTATCCAACCGTTCAAAAGCAACGGATTGTTCTTCTAAAAAGCGCTCAATCGAAGCATTGTCAAACCGGCTACCTGTATATGCAGAATAAATGGCTTTTTGTCTTGGTAATCTTTTTAACTGATGCTGCACATACAATGCCGCCCCCATAGAAATGCCTGCATCGTGCCCGGCAGATGGTATATATACTTCTTTAAATGGTGTATTGCGTGTGATCTTTCCGTTTGCAACACTATTCTGTGCAACACCACCGGCAATACAAACCTTTTCCAGGCCGGTCTTTTTATGTAGATACGTAAGCAACTGGAAAATGGTTTCCTCTGTTGCTTTCTGTACTGATGCAGCCATGTCTTTATGATACTGCAGCAGCGGCTCGTCCTTCTGTCTTGCCTTACCAAAACTTGCTTCCATTTTTGCACTGAATAGCGGAGGCACTATTGGCAAATGATCTTCATAAAAAGCAAAGCCTTCTGCCGGTGAGCGGAAGTAAGACAGATCTAACCGGAACAGGCCATTTTTTGTCCACTGAATTACTTTCTTTATTTCTTCCACATACTTAGGCTCTCCATAAGGCGCCAGTCCCATTACTTTATATTCGTCGCCATAGTGTGGGAAGCCGAGCAACTGTGTAAATGCTGTATAAAAAACACCTATCGAATGCGGGAAATCAATTGACTCCAGTACTTCTATATTATTTCCCTTGCCAATAGCCGTCATAGTTGTAGTAAAATCGCCGGAACCATCAATTGACAAGATAGCTGCCTCTTCGAACGGAGAGGCAAAAAAAGCGCTTGCCAAATGGCTTCTGTGGTGTTCTACCTGTATCATTTTTTTCTTTACATCACTTTCATTAATACCGGAAAGGGCACTTAATTCTTTTGCAATATCAAGCGAAACACTTTTGGCATTACCTATCCTGTTTTTTATATAAGAAAGTGATTTAACAGGCGTTTTTGCCCATAACAATATTTTCTTAAACAGTTTGGCTTTAGGATCCCTGCCAATAGAGATATAGTCTACATCCTGAAGTGTAACATTTGCTTCCTGTAAGCAAAATGCAATGGCTTGTGAAGGAAACCCAGCCCAGTGTTTTATTCGCCTGAAACGTTCCTCTTCTATAGCCGCAATCATTTTTCCATCTACAAAAATTGCTGCAGAAGAGTCTGCATGATGCGCATTGATACCAAGAATGATCATGTAGTATATTTATTTAGAAAAGACTTTTTGATATTGTTGTTTATATGTTGCAGGTTTGTAATACTCCTTTGCCAGTTGCAATGCATTTGTACAGTATTGATCAAACTGCTCCTGCCCCATTGCTATTATTTCATTTAATACAGCACTGGCAGCATCAATTGAATTGATATCTACATTCCAGCCGGCGCCTTTTTCTTCAAGGTTATTCCATGGTGTGAAGTAGCTTGTAACTATGGGCCTGCCTACACTGAGGCTTTCATATAAAGCGTGTCCAAAATTTTCACCTTTTGTAGGCAGTGCGAGCAAGTGATATTTCGATATAGTAGATTGTACATTTTGCGGCAGCACTTCACCTTTATATTGCACATTTGGCATTGTATCTGCAAGTGCTTTACATTTTTGCCAATAAGCAGGATCTTTTAACGGACCATAAATATCCAGCGATACACGATCCCCCACTTTTTTTATCAGTTCTAACAGGAAGTATAAGTTTTTCTTTTCTGCAATGAGGGACAGGTAAACTATGCTTAGCCTGCCTACGTTCTTCTCCATCTTCTCCAGCGACTCAACAGGCTTTTTAGGTACATTAGCCGCTATCTGTATATACGTTGCGTTAGCGTGGATGTTAAGTCGTATATCCTTTTCTTCTTCTTCATTCGTGGCATGCCATCTTATGCCTTTCATTAAGCCCAATAAACGTATAAGGGAGAAATAGATCTTCTTTTTTGCAAACTTGCCTTCCATCGACCCGCGTTGTAACATACCACGGGGGGATAAAACATACACCTGCAACCGGCAGCTTTTGTATAATTTTTTTGTAAGAAGAGGAAGCAATACAAACCTGTAGGAATACATACCATTGAGATAGATAAACTCCGGCTTGCATTGCGTGATTATTTTTTTCCAATCTGATAGTGCAGGCTTACCATTTTCAGCATACCACACTTCTATTGCGCGCGCTGTGCCGGGTACGGTCACCGTATTCCATTCATTTACCCGTACCCCTTCATATACTTGATCACTATACAGGTCATGTGCTGAAGTAAGTACCTTGCAGTCAAACGTCTCCTGTAAAACATTTATAAGATTGGTTAATGACTGGATCGGGCCGCCGGCTTTAAACCCAGGGTAAAAGAAATCGTAACAGAGAAGGGCTATGGGTTTATTGTTTTCTTGCACGCTATTAATTCCGGTCTAATATCGTTAGTAATCTTTCTTTAAAAACAGGAAAGCCAAACTGCTTATACACTTTCTCCTGTAATGCTTTTTCATCAATTGCAGGTGCATTCAATATATTTACTATTTCAGCCTTCAGATTTTCGAGGTTATCCGGATCTATGAGCGTACCAAACTCACCTTCCATTAATGCATCGCGGCTGCCGTCTTTATGCCCGGCAATAACATGCCTGCCGCATATCATAGCTTCTATGAACACAATACCAAACCCTTCTTTTTTACTTGGCATAACAAAAGTGTCTGCCAAAAGATAATGGTCTATCAATTCATTTTCAGGTATAAATCCTCCCATCAAAACGTTCTCACTTAAGTCAAGTTGTGTTATTAATAATTGTATCCGGGCTTGTTCTCTTTCATCCGCTTTTCCCATCAGTAAATACCTGACGTTTGGTACAACTTTGCATACATCTTTCAAAACATATAGAATACTATCATATCCTTTATATTTTTCCGTTGCAAATAACCTGGTAACTGTGAGGATTGTTTTTGTCTGCTCGTCAAAACCATATCGCCTCTGCAAGTAAGCTGGCTTCTCAAAATCAGCAGGCATCTCGAAATACGGATCTATTGTATTGGGGAAAACCGTTATTTTTTCTTCACTGATAAATGGATTATACAACAAAACCTGTTGCTTCGTAAAGTGGCTTACAGCAAGGATTACATCAGCCTTTTCCAGTAGCTTTTTCTTAAAAGATGTCTGTGTTGACCAGGCTTCTATGCCATGTATGATTAGTACAATTTTTACTGAGGGCTTTAATAGCTTGATCAAATAGCCAACCGTGGCAAGATTGATATGCCCTATAATGACAACGTCTTTGCGAACAGCTTTTCTTATAGCATCAAACACAAAGACAATTCTGTTCCCGCCCCATCCTTTGAAATTATTCTTGAAAAAATATCGTTCATCAGGAGTACTGTCGTAAGATGACATTGCAGAAGCTACTATCTTTTCATCTACAAATAATTCATGCATTGCCTTCATCAGGCAACGATTAAATTTCTCAATCCCCCCGGTAAATGAAAAAGCTTTTAGGTATAAAAAAAGAACCTTCATAAGTTAAACTAGATCATAACAGTCCCGTAAGACATAGCCAAAACATAACACCAATACCGGCTCCAATGCACTTTCCCATTCGCAAAACCTTTTTGTAGCCGTACTGATTCATGATTGTTTTTCACAACCGGCAACTCCGTATTTTTCATCCAATTTTCGAAAGGGAAGACAAACCCTTGTTTAGGTCTTTTATAAATTGCTTCCGGCAGTTCTGTTTCAAATGCTTTAATGAGCAAATGCTTGGGTAAGATCTTATATCGTAGCTCAGGCTGTATTGAATAAATGGCCTGCATTAGTTCTTTATCTAAGAAAGGCACACGCACTTCTATTCCATGCCACATGCTCATATAATCCGTGTCTTTCAATAATTGGTTTTGCATGTACCAGTTAGTTTCATAATAGCTTGAACGCTCTTTCTCGTCCATTGTAGCCACAAAACCAGGGAATGGTATATTTTCAAGTAATTCGTTTATTTCCTGAACCGGGCAATCAAGGAATTTTGCGATCTGTGATGACACAAAAAAGCCCCTGTTAAACAAGTATTCCCCAAGCCCATCTTTGCGCTGCAGGAAGCTTATCCTTTTCCATTTATCCCCTTTTGCTATGTTCGCTGCTGCCAATGCAAACGCAGGAAGATTAGTGATTTTACGTACTTGCGAAGCCCTGTAAAACGATTGATAGCCTCCAAACAATTCATCTGCGCCAATACCGCTTAATACAGCTTTTAGTCCATACTCGCGCGCATATTTGCATATAAAATAAGAATTAATACCATCTGTACTTGGCTGGTCCATAGCTGCCATAATATCATCTATCGAAGACTCAAAGTCGTGCTGTGTAACAAGAAATGATTGATGCCGGGCACCTGTCTTCTTTACAATAATATCCTGGTATTGCTTTTCAGAGTATTTACTATTTTCAAAGTCTATCGAAAGCGTTTGTAGATTTTCTCCGCAATATTTTTTTGCCAATATGGTAAGAATGCTTGAATCTAATCCGCCGCTTAAAAACAAACCGATTGGTGCATCAGAAATGAGATGCCGTTGAACAGCTACATCCAGCTTTTCCCGCACAAGTGCGATTGCTTCTTCTTCAGAATAGGCCTGGTAATTATAATAAAAGGGTTGTGTTTGAAAATGCGTGGCTTTCCTACTTTGCAGGTCATACTCTAAAACACAGCCTTTTTTCAAAGGAATGACTCCCTCTAATGTTGTGACAGGCTCAGGTAAGTGCCCGAATAATAAAAAGTATTTCCTCCAATCTTTATTCTCCGGCCAGTCTTTTTTTACAGACTTAAATGCACGTACTTCCGAGGCGAAAACAAGACAATCATCTTTGAAAGAATAATACAAGGGTTTAATTCCGGCATGGTCTCTTGCAAGTAATACTTTATGTTTTTGCTTATCGAGAATGGCAAGCGCAAACATACCATTGAACCTGCTGAAACATTCTTTACCCCATACACGATAAGCGTGTATTATTACCTCCGTATCTGAACCGGTTCTGAATTGAATGTTGTATTGACTAGCTAATTCTGCCTTTAATTCCTGGTAGTTATATATTTCGCCATTAAAAACAATTACTATATCTTTTTCAGGCGATAACATTGGCTGATGTCCACCAGGAGACAAATCTATCAGAGCAAGACGACGATGGCCAAATAGTAACGGCCATGTATCATCCATATAAATGCCGGCATCATCAGGACCTCCATGTTTCATGGAGTCTCTCATTTGCAGCAGTAATTGTTCAGCAGGGTGTGATTGGAAATCTATGATTCCGGCTATGCGGCACATGTAACCAAGTTAGCATTTTAACTATAGAGAAGGCTTTAAATAATGATTAAAAACACTTCATGCTATAGACATATTTTGCAGACATTTTAGTCCTTCTATTACAGTCGAGTAATCATATTTCTGCAAAATGCTCATATTAGTTTTTTTTGCGTGCTTCAATTGCTCTTCTGTCATATCTCTACATAGTTCAATTTTCTTTTTTAAATCCTCTATATCGCCCGTTTTAAATACATATCCATTCTCGCTTTCTTTCACAAGATCATAGCTGCTTCCACAAGTATCGGAGATTACCAACGTCGACTCAAAATTCATCGCTTCATTCGTAGACAATCCCCATGTCTCGCCTAGCCCGGAACACAAAACAAAAATATCAGCAGCGGCATAATAAAGAGGTATCTCCGTCTGATTAATAAAGCCGGTAAGTTTTACTTTGCTATGTATCCTTTTTTCATCAATAAAACTTTCCATGCTTTGCCGGAGTTCTCCTTCCCCAACCATAATTGCAAAAACATTATCTATATTTTCTATTGCTTTCAATAAATCCAGCGGGCGCTTTTTGGTTATGTATTTGGCAGAAAATAGAATAATTTTTTTCCCATTAAGATTACTTAATCCAAGCTTGTCTCTGGCTTCCTGTTTACAAACGGTGTCGTTTATTTTTTTAAACCTGTCATTATCTATTGTATAAGGCGCGAAGATTAGTGCATTATGTTTAACTCCAAGCGACTGATAAAAAAGTTTATTTTGATAGCCGATGTATAAGAATTTATCAACGAAAAGAAATAGAAATTTCAAATAAAGATGTTTCAGATAAGTAATTTTTCTATTCTTGAGTTTCTCTTGATTTAAAGGAGTTTCGGCCCTTAGGCATACAGTGTGCCCTAAAACCTTTGCAGCAATAATCGTAATCACATTTGTTGCATATCCCCAGCCATGTACCACAATTATTGATTTTTGTTTCCTTTTAAGATATTTAATTATATCCCAATTAATGATTCCCCAGAATCCCTTGTGGACAGAAGGTTTAGGAGAATTATTGTTCAAAAAAACGTGCCTATATCCTTCCAATAAAGGTATATCCCATTTAACTTTTGTGCCAAACCCTTTATCAAGTTGTCCTTTTACACTTGCATCAGAGCAGTACAAAACTTCCAACTTAAAATCAGGTTCTTCCCTATTAATCTTCTGATATAACGGAGCAAAATATTGTATAGGATGAGAGTTTAAAAAAATAATAGGTTTCATACCAGACTATGCCCGAATAAACGGATCGACTCTTTTAATCAAAAAATTCTTTAATACTGCTACTGTTATAAAATATATTAAAATGAATCCCAAAGCTTTTTTCGTATCAGCCCCATAAACATTTATTAGTAAAAAAAAGGGGCCTGTAAAGATCCATACCCAAACCTGGTTAGGAGAACGTTTAAAGAGATAATTGTAAAATATGCCACATAAATAGCCAAACGCAAAAATAACCGTAAACATAAATACCGGGCCGAAATCAATATAAGCGTCCGCTACATATCCCAAACTGAATGAGGCCCCGCCTTCACTTGTTGTAACCCGCAATCCGGTATATTGATTTACATGCTTGCTATCATCCAGCACAGCTTTGTTGGGATTCAAGAACCTCGGTACAAGATAATGCTCAACTGCTTCTAAATATATTTGCCCGTTTTGATAAGGCACTACACGCGGTACATAATCCAGGGATGCTGCAAAAAATTGAATATACCCAAGCCTATCTATAGTTTGCTCAATAGCCGCTTTGTACTTAGTATCATCAACATTTTTGAGGAGGTCGATTAACTTATTAAATGACTCATTACGGGATACAGTTACTGTCTGAGCAGTAGTTCCGCCACTAATAAATGAACGGTAATCTCCTTTTACTGCAGTCCATAGTACGCCAATGTGAAAAATAAAAACTCCAAATATCAAAAGAAAGAAATATGATCTTAGATTTAATTTAGGCTGAATAGTGATTAAACCTATGAGCATGAAAAAAATGATATTTAAGAAAGAGCTGGCGAAATAAGAAACGAGTGATAATAAGAACTCAATTAATACTATTAAATAAAAAAGATTTCGCAGTCTCCTATCTATTTTATGAACAGCGTAAAAAGCTACCAAGAATAACCCCCATTTAATATAAAAGAAGAAAAAAATGTATTGTACTACACTTTGATATTTCCATATCAGTCCCGAAGTAAAATAGACTATCGCAGAAAAAATGATATACGCTAATAAAATATTTCGCGCGCTATAATTATTAAACGCTTCAAAAATATCTTCGACTTTCAATTTTCTTATTTTAACAAATAAGCCAAGGGAAAAAAAGTATAATGCAATAATGGATAGAAAAGTAGCATACTCCATTGTATAAGCAGGGAATGAAGAAACTCTCATTTTCTCCTCCAGTGTAACCCTTAACACATTGCAATATAGCAATTGCAATGAAGCTGACATCCACTGTATCATCATTCCAAAAAAAAGCACATTAGGATGTTTATCTACCCAAAATAACCTGAAAGCTAATAAGGGAAAAAGCGCAACAGGAACTGTAATTAAAAAATTAGGGGTAAATAATAGACAATAAAGGAGATACAGAATAACAGCATTTACAAGCCCGCGGGGTATTTTTTTCTCTCCGTAATACATTCAATTTCTATTTCACTTTTTCTAAAAAATTACTGAACTCTATTGCCTTTTTCTGCAAATCAAAATGACTTTTCACGTAGGCATACGCAGCACGCCGGGCATTTTCATACAAGACGTTATCTGTCGCAAATGTTTCAATCTTTTGGGCAAGAGCATCTATATCCCGCTTAGGTACAATAAAACCCGTTATTCCATCCTTAACCAGCTCCACAGCTCCACCACTGGCAGTTATAACAGTTGGCTTTGAAAAGGCCATTGCCTCCGCAATAACTAAACCGTAGCCTTCATCATGTCTTGATGCAAGTACATACAGATCTATTGATCTAAAAAAAGAGGATGCATCTTCTTGCCATCCGGAAAAATAAACTACATCTTTCAATGCAAGGCTATCTATTAGTGTTTGTAGTGTTTGGAAAAAAGGATATGATGGCCTCCCTCCTATTATTAACCTCAATGCCTTATTATTTTTATATGCCTTCGCAAACGCATTTAATAAATCTTCATGCCCTTTTGTTGCTGACATTTGCCCTGTAATCCCAATAATAAACACGTCATCTGGCCACTGAGCTTTTTTACATAATGTATTATCACGCTCAAAATCGGGTGTAGCAGGAATCATTATTCCATTGTGCAGAACTGTGATCTCATTTTCTTTCCCGCCTAAAGCAATTACTCGCTGTTTTACATTCTCAGATATAGCTAATATTTTTTTAACTTTTTTCATGTAAAATGAAAAAGTTCTTTTTTGAAAAGAAAGAGCAGGTGCAGGATCGTGCATATGGCACACGACTGGGCGCCTAATAAAGGCTAAAGCCGGATATAGCAGGATCAGTTCATGATGATTTGCAAAAAAAAGTATATCAGGCTTGAATGACTTATATAATTTCCAAAAGTCTCTGTATAACGCTGGCAATCTACTCAAGGCATGTAAAGACATTTTTATGTTTTTAGCATCCATCTTCCTGCTAAACATGCCTAGCCAACTATGAGAGAATTTAAACCCCATTCTTTGGATTTCCCGCTCAAACTCACCATCACTCCATTTACTGATCAGGAAAAAAGGTTCTATTTTATCCCTGGATGTGTTGAATAAGCTGAAACTTATGTGCTGTAACCCATAACAGAATCCTGAAGGAATAATAACAAGAACTTTTGTTTTATCCGGCACACTCCTTAATAAGCCCATTTTTCAGACGCCCCCTTTGTTTTATTTGTCAACAGTAATCGCTTTAATCTTGATATAACCTCCTTTTCAAAATAATAGGTTATTAGCCACGCAAGTAGTATTGAAATTATAATGGGAAGAATAACTACTTCCGGCCCCGAGATGCCTGTCCATAAGATTGTTTGGCGAATAATAATAAAACCAATATTTTGATGTATTAGATAGAGTGCATAAGAAATATTACCTAAAAAGATTAATGCCTTCCATGAAAATATTTTCATCTTGCAGAATAAGGCACAAATAAATAATAAATAAACAATTGTTATAGAGCCATACACTCCTTCCAAGTCCCTAAGAACTACCAGTGTGCAAACGTAGCTTGCAATCAGTAAAAACAAAGCTTGCAAAGACAGGTCTTTCTCTACTTTGATTTTATAAAAGCAAATACCTGCAATAAAAAGTGACCCGTATTTAAGATTTAAAAAAGCCCCTGCTACTGGAATTTTATGAACAAGGTTATAAAATAAAATCAACCCTAACCAAACCCATAAGCATGTATATAAATATTTTGATAGCCTGGTAAAAAAAAGAAATGTCATCAATAAATAAAAAAAGAGCTCTGGCTGCAAAGACCAATAAGACGGATCTACGCCCTTAACTCCCACAAGCCCATTTAGCATTGTCATATTTACCAAAGCATCTTTCCACGTGGTATCCCTAAAAGCAGACAGAGGAAAGCATGTTATTGCCAGAAAAGTTATGCAAACACACAACCAATATGTAGGAAATAGCCTAATAAATCTTTTTATCAAAAAATCTCCAGCAGTTCTGCAGTAGTGAAGCGTGTAATAAATAACAAACCCACTTATTATAAAGAAAAGCTCTACCCCATAAAACCCATACATAAATACAGGCGGAACAAAAAAATTGTGCTTAAAATCTCTATCATAAATAGCAAAATAATGATGTAGCATCACTACAAAAGCAGCTATTCCCCGTAAACTATCTAACTGAAAAAATCTATGATTTCGTTCCATTCAACTGTGCTCTTCTAACTAAGTACTAATATTCAGGGTTAGTTCAACCTTCTAAAATAACCTCACCATTTGTTCCTTTTGTGTCACAAAAAAAGTCCACAGGCCAACTGGCGTTTTGAATGTTTTTAGGGAGGTCTTTTGTTGGAATAAATATATTCTCTATTTCATCTACGGATGCTTCTTTATAAGTTAATGATTCTCTATGAGAGGACTTATCAAACTTATTTCTTATCCTTTTATTATCTCCCAGCCAACACGCATGATGAAAGACTCCGATTTCTTCCGGGCAGTTAATGAAACCAAATAACTTACTGGAAAAATCAGGCAGATGTAATTTCTGCAACAGATATTTTATACGGGATTCATTCCAACTTATCACTCTTCTTTGTTCGAATAAGATGCCGGGCTTTATAAAACCAAAATGCGTAAAATCTATCACACTACGAGGAACCCGTTGATTCCATGTACGTAAATAATTATAACCGGTAACGCGCATACCAGTTGGTTTTTTAAGTTCCAAATGCATTAAAATATCAGGAATTGTATCTACGTCATACAATTCATCTGCATCTATAATCCAAAAATAATCTGGTGCCGAATGGAATGCAGCGATATCACTCATTGCCCGTCCATGCGACTTTGTACCAGTGAAACTCTTTTTATTAAATGAAAGCATCTCCATGTTTCGTGCAGCTGCTTCATCAGGCATCCTTCTGGTAACTAAGTTTATTTTACCTGCCGGATCTTTATAATTAAGGACAATTTGAACTGTATTATCTGGTTGTACAGGTGTTCCATACCAATCCCTGTCATATTGGGTTATAACCGAAATTTTAGAGCAAAATGGATATATCGTGTCTAATTGAGCCTTAATAAATTGTTCTTCATTTAAGGCTAAAATAATTGCATGTATTTTTAATGCTGATTGCATCATAATTATTAAACTAATCTTATTTGTCGTTTGCTACTTCATAAATAATTTTCTCCCATCTGTCACCATAACTATCCCATGTGAAGAGCTCACTTTTCGACCTGGCTGATTTTCCCATAAGTTCTTTCTCATCAGTATGGTCAATCATATATCTCATTTTCTCTTCTAATTCTTGTGCATTGTCCAACCCTATAATAAACCCGCTCTTCCCATTATCCAGCACATCGGGTCCACAAGTATTTACAGAAGTCAGCACGGGTAACCCACAAGCCATTGCTTCCAGGATAACCAACCCGAATCCTTCAAAATAACTCACAAAAACAAATACATCGTACTCCGGCAATATCCGTTTCAGTTCCTCAAAAGAAACCTTCCCCAATATTTCAACATCAGAATAATGAGCTTTGATAAAATCTGCTGTACTATCGCTAATTGGGCCAATTAGAGTTAATAATGCTTCACTCCTGTTAATATTCATCCATGCATCTAATAACAATGGAACTCCCTTTCTCGCGTCAACCTGACCAACAAACACAAACCGTGTCCTACCCTTTTGCTTATTATAAACAGGATGAAAATCACTTGCATCAACTCCGTAAGGATTCATAACTATTTTCCGGTTACTTACCCCATTCTCAGTTAAAGTCTTTTGTGTAAACGAACTGGCAACTACTATTTTATCAGCCAGTTTCATTTCCTGTTCTTCAATCTGAATTAGTTTCCCTGTTTTTCTATTCAGTGTAAAAAACCAATCCGGATATAGCTTAAGTATTTGTTCATAGGCTCTTTCTTTTGAAGCAGGATGTGCAATACTTATATCGAGTATAAATTTTTTCCCAAACTTCTTACACCGTTCTGCCAATATCCAACTGGATGTGTCAAATCCAATAATGACATCAGCATTCTGGATAATATTATCAGGTATCTGCTTTTGAAAAGCTTCATTTCGGGTAAATAAGATTAATTCCTTATTTGATTGGCTCTCTTTTAATGCTCTTATTGCTTTAAATTCTAAAAGCGGAAGTGTCTTTATTTTTCGTGAGGGAAGCTCAGGTATAACTCTGTTGCTTATTCTTTTATACATCCTCGCGGATATTTTTTTCAGACATACGGCAAACACATTACTTTCCGCTAAGGCAAAACCTGTCCAATATTGATACAAAATCCCTCTTTTATAGAGCTCCAGAGCAAGTTGCCTGGAATGTTGCGTTCCCGGATGGACTAAAAGAACTTTCATTAACTTATATATACTTATTCACTACAAAATTTTATAAGTAATGTAACTCTTGAGAAGCCCTTACTTTCAAAAATCGCTTAATTGTTTTTGCGGGTAATACTCGTTTATATTTTTTTAAACTTTTACTTTTAGAAGGAATTTGCATCAACCCTGGCAATAATCCCCGAAATCGCTTATGTGCTATTGCCCATGCAACCCTGTTTAATACCTGCAACCCTCCATAAAACCACATTACCTGGGGGTATCTTAGATAAACCAATACTCCCAAATTAGTTATATAACCACTATTAATTTCGGCGCTTTGGTGATGTACCAATTGTGTATCATGAAACACTGTTAACCAGGAAGTCCTGACAAACTTTTCTTCGTAAGCAAATGCCCTCATCGAAAAATCCACCTCCTCTAAGCCATAAGCTACAGCCGTAGGAACATACCCTCCGATCGTTAAGAATTTCTTTTTCCTATACGCAACGCCACAACCTGTAAATAAATAACACCGCCAAAACTGGTACTCGCTTTCAGGCTTATGTTCGTTTTGATGAAAGATTCGACTCTCAATAACTGCGGCGTCAGGAAACAAATTAAACACTTTATACAATCGTTCAAAGTAGTCTATGTGAGCCGGATATGAATCATCATCAAAGCTTGCTATCAAATCATTTGAAGCTTCTGTAATAGCTTTATTTCTCCCGCCTCCTGGCCCTTGCGTAATATTACTTTTTACTATTTTCACCGAGCTAAACGTAGTCTTTATTGTTCGCTCTGTAACATCATCGCCGTTATCAATATGAATAATAACTTCTGCCGGCAATGGATTACACTCATATATATTTTTCAGCGTTTTAACAAGACTGTTTGTTCGTTTATAAGTAGGAATAACTACTGTTATAGGCAATTGAAAAGACAATCGGAATGGCTTTTTAAAAATATTATTACAAAGTTTTTAATAATTTGGCTGGCACACCTCCAACAAGACTTCCGGATGGAAAACTTTTGGTAACAACTGCTCCGGCGGCCACTACACAATAATCACCGAGTACCACATCTTTCAGTATAATGGCCTTTGCTCCTATCCAGCAATGATTCCCAATCTTTGTTTGTCCCACTTGCATTGATGCCATGGAAGGCGAAACTTCTTTGCCAAAGGAATGATTAGCATCAGTAATGTAAACATCGGGGCCGAACATATTGTAATTGCCAATCTCTATCTTACCACACGCATCTATCATTACGTTTTTATTAAAATAATTCTTTTCGCCTATTTGAATTCTAATTCCATCATATGCAGCATCTTCAGGCCAAAGCATGTATCCCTTTGTAAACGCATTATTACTGCCAATCGCTATTTGCGTACATCTTCTTACTCTTCCTTTTTCAAATCGATTCCTGCTACCCAATTGCATCCCTAGAAATTTGAATAACAATACTCGAAAACGGCTAAGTAAACCATTTCTTTTTTTAAAAAGAATATCTTCTATTGTATATCTATAGATCACCGTACAGGATTTATTAGCTGATTTTTTATCGCTCTTTTATAATTCTTCTCAATCCACTATATTTCCCCAATAGATATTGTTTATTTAGAATATTACTGGTACTTACTCCGGAAAAAAGTTGTTGAATAATAAGTTGAAAAACGCTTCTTGGGCCTTTCTGCCCCATTATTTTTGACATAACATAATATCGATTCACCAGCTCCATTTCCGCCATTTTTCGTTTATCCTTTTTTTCATCTGAAGGCTGACTATCATGAAAAATCGCGCTTTTGCAAGATGTTATTAGCCTATACCGTTTTCCAACCTGCAATGAGAGGGCTACATCTTCCATAAATGAATAGCCGGTAAAATGTTGGTCAAATACAGGATTGGGCAAGGATTCTTTCCGATAGATTGTACAAGTTGAATTTAACCATTCTACAGGCAAATAATCTATAACGGCATCTTGTTTTGTAGGTAATACATTAATAGCTGGTCCAAAACATTTACCTCCCCATTGCCCTTTGTATTTTCTTCCGCCGATTATATTGTAAATCAGAGACGTTATTTTACCAGGTTGTTGAGAATGCTGATTAGTTATAAATGCATTGACCCCACCTACGTTACTTTTGTTATAAATGCCTTTCCATAACTTTTCAATACAATATTCTTCAAACAATATATCATCATCCATAAAAAAAACAAATGCATGCTTTGCATTTTGTAAGCCTTGATTACGTTGCTTCGCAGCCCCAACATATGTTGCTTTCTCATAAACAACAATAGATTTTAAATTGGGGATTTCGGCAACACAAACTAATTCTGTTTTCCTGTCAGTTGATGCATCTATCACTATTATTTCCTGTGGCTGATATTCTTGTTTAGATAAGGATATTAATGTGTCCGCAAGAACTGTTGATCGGTCTTTTGTAGGAATAATAGCTGAGACTGGCAACAAGATTATAGTCGTATCCATGAATCGGGAATAAGATCTCCTGTATTAGTTGCCGGATCGTTTAACCATTTTTCAGGTACAATGACAATTTTTTGTGCATTTGGGTTAAGCCATGCGCCCCACCATCCGAAAGTAGAATTAGGAATAATATAATGGTCACACTGAGTCATTAACTGCAAATCTTGTCCATAAACTTTCCCCTGGCCTTTATATTTAACAAAAACTATTGGCTGTTGTATAAATTGCAGATTTTGCTTGCACCACTCAAGATCGTCTGAAAAGACAAATACTTTAAATTCATTGATCTCTTTCTGAATATATTCAACTGCCTGTTTATAATAATCTAAACTGACAGTTGCCATAATATCTGATGATGCTTTTACATTTATATAGTCTGTCCGGCGCACATGCAAGCAAACGGAGATCTGTTTATTCATTTGATCCACTATTCCTTCAACCTCACCAGTAAGTTTGTCCCGGAATGTAAAATCTGTCCTTATTATATCTTCAATTTTTTCAAAATACTTATACGACTGCCACGTTCCTGCTAAATAAATAACTTTAGAACGCAAGTTCAATATATCCTGGTTGTAGTGAAAGAACTGTTCTTTAGTTACTTGAGATTTAAATATCCTATTCTGAATTTTAAATACAACTTTTCCGGCATTGACATTAATTGGCTATTGTATCTTGCTATCTCCTGCCGGGAAGCAGTTTCTACTTGCAATTTAAATATATCTAAGTCATAAGACCGGTTGACAGCATGCCTACCCTTGGACCAATCTAAAAGAATGCTTGTATCTACTTTTAAAGTTGTATTATTCAAAATTGCCAAATGTTTCGCTATTGCATATTGAAACATTTGATTGCCCATGCCACCCAATAACTGTGTTATAATCATTCTTATATTTTCAAAAAATAAAATAGTTGTATCTGCTAATAGGTAATTATGCTACAGATACAGCTGGCCTGGCAATTCTATCCTTTAGTTTTAAAACAGGCGTTTCTATTAGCCGGTATGACAAATACCCAACGATAAATACTAATACAATGTTTATAGGGAACAACTTAACCCCAGAGATGGCAGTAGTTCTGTTTTGAAGAAAAAATTGCTGCCATATATATAAACTATAAGAGAGTTTTCCTAAATAGACTACAGGCTTCAGGTTTAAGAACCTGGAAAATAAATTTTTATTAGAGATTGTTAGCGTGTTGGCAACAATAAGATAAACACCCAGTATCCCATGCAAAAAGAAAGTTAGCGGTATAGTGACACTGCCCATACTTCCCGAACTCGAGAGATAGTTTAACAACAATGAAATGCTGAAAATAGAAATGCCAACTAAATATTTTGCTTTTATCTTTTGATAAAACAACTGTATCATATCCTTATTTATAGCAAGCAGGCATCCCATCATCAGGCAATCACCTCTAAGTATAAACATATACGACAAATCCCGAAAATGGTAGTAATACAATATTCTAGCTACTGGTGTAATTGAAATAATAAATATTAAAAGAATATTTCTGTTTCTTTTTTTCTTTATACATATTAGTAACGCAGGCCAAATCAGATAAAATTGTTCTTCTATAGAAAGAGACCAGGTATGCCCTAAAGTCCAGCCTGTTTTAATAGGAAGTGTCCCTGTAGTAAATGTCAAAGGAGGAATAAAAGAATCAATCAAAATATCAGGGACAATTTTAAAATTCAGGCACAAAAAACAAGTCGCTAAAAAAAAATAATAAACCGGTAGTATTCTGAATATTCTTCTAATATAGAAATGCTTAATATTTATTTCTCCTTTCGTATTTTCTTCTTTTAATAAAAGCAGCGTAATCAAAAAACCACTGATAACGAAGAAAATATTTACGCCCATATCACCAGTCAAAATAGATTCAACCGGTACATTGCTGGCTGGAAAGTTTTTTGTTATAGAGAGATGAGCAAACAGGACTATTAAGATCGAAAGTGTCCTTAATCCATCTAAACTAACCAGTCTTTGTTGCACTATATTGTTTTAATTATTTTCTGAGGATTTCCAACAGCAACTGTATTAGCCGGAACATCTTTAGTAACTACACACCCAGCTCCAATAACAGCATTTTCTCCAATAGTAACTCCTTTCAGAATAATCACGCCGGCTCCAATCCAAACATTATCCCCAATAGTAACTTCTGCAAAAGAATCATCCATGCGATGAAAAGGCTGCGTCAAATCGACTTTCAAGTCATGATCAAAGTCGCATATATAGCAATGTGGTCCGATTTGAACACGATCTCCAATAGTAATCTTATAATGGCAGTCGATAATTGAGAACCTATTAATGTAAAATCTATCTCCAATCTTTAAACAGGTTTCCTGCTTTTCATTTTTGCTGATGCCTATTTTACAATATTCTTCTATCCATGCATAATCTTTAATATACAAGCCCTTGGCATAACCATTGAAGAAATTATACGGAGCTTGCAGATTGTTTGTTATCTGTGCTCCTTTTCTTCGCAAAGACGCAAAAAAAATTTTTTGCCGGATCTTATTTAAATAATTCATTTACTAATTATCGCAAGTTCTGGTCCTGCATTATTTTGCCGCCCCAACGTTAGGAAACCTTTGTAACAGAATAAAACATTTATGGCTAAAGTCGGAAGTGCGCAAAACGTTGCATAGTACCAAACATGTTGAAAATCTTTTGGAGGGAAGAAGCTTAAGCCTACAATTTGAAAGAGAATTGTTAAAGGAATAGAAAGCCAATTTTTTCTAATCCATGTCTTCGAAAAATTGATAGCAAGCAGCAGTCCTGAAAAATTACCTACGCAGATATTAATTACCACTAAATACAAGTAAGGCTCCAGATTTGTGTACTTGCTTCCTATAAGCCAAATAAACCAGTGAGGAACTAACATGATAGCAAAAACGCTAACTATATAAAATCCTATAAAAATAGAAGATGTAAAGAATAATTTCTTTATGAAATCTTCTTTGGTTTTTATAGCTGCAAATTTCACTGTAATATAATTGCTAATAAATGCATTAACAGCGACAACAATCAGGCTTAATTTCCCCGCTGCATTTACATCCGCCAAAAGTGTAGTATTTCCAAAGAAAGTAAGTATCAAAATTACAATTTGACCATCGAATGCGGTATGAACGTAAACAGGAAGCAAGCTATAGTATAGTTTATTAAAATCTTTATGCTTCTCTTTAGTGACAGTTTCGCTTTGAATATACTTTTTAGAGTAGTGATTCAATATTATTAATTGAACTAAAAAAGAAAGCACCATACTGGCATAAGCTATCTCGCCAGTTAAAAATCGGGTAGCAGTAAGAACAAATAATAACCTAAAACTACTCCCCGCTAAATTTACAACCTGGATAAAATTGAATTTTTGGTGTATATTAAATACTCCCTGATATAACTGAATTCTAACCCTGAAAAAATTATCAATTATCAATAATATTATAAAGAGTGCAGCTCTCTCCGGTGTCACTCCATTTTTAAGCATCATCCAGAGACCTATAGGCACACATACTAATAAGACTAATTTTCGCTTATTTCGAAGAAAATAAATTAGCTCATTAAATAATTTGCTAAAGCTTGTTTTATATTCTTTAAGCTCAATCCCTTTAGAAATTAAATAACTATCCATACCTGAAATAGTAGTACTTAATGCAGAAGAAGCAAGAGAACTTATAATACCAAAATAGGCATATTCGGTTTTTAATAAATTCCTTACTAAGAGTATTCCTGAAAATGCATCAATAGCTTGTATAAGAATCTGAAAAGAAAAAAATGGAATAATTATTTTCAATAATTTTTTAAACATACTTAGTATATATATCCTGCGTTCACAAATTGCTGATTGCTTTCACTCGCTATCTACTTTAATCAATACTGCAAAAAGTCGACGCCTATTTTTTCTTCTTAATAATCTTACGCAACCAATGCTCTTTAGGGGTATCGAAATAATTGTCTCCGCCGCCATATCCATAACCGTAAGAGCCTCCGTATCCATACGCCTGTCCATATCCGTAATAGCCGTAACGGCCACCTAGTTTCACATCGTTAACCACCAATCCCATATTTTTAAAACGGCCAGAAGTGTAGATATCGTTTACAAAATCTATTTGCTTTTTTAGTGTATATCGTTGACGAACAATATAAAGAGCTGCGTCGCTATATGCTGCCAGGGTGAAACTATCTCCCACGAGCCCTACAGGAGCTGAATCGATTATAATGTAGTCATAGTTTGCATGTAACCAGTCAAAAAACACACGCAACTTATCTCCAAGTATTAATTCAGCGGGATTTGGAGGTATTGGGCCAGATCCAAAAACATGCAGGCTTGGATATCCTGCTAACTCTGTGTACAACTGAGTAGCATCGGTGGTTTGTCCTACCAAAAAATTTGTAATCCCTACAGTTTTCTTTACCACGCCGATACTCTCCATAATACGGGGCTTACGAAGGTCAAATTCCAGCAGAGCAACTTTTTTTCCTGAGATAGCTAATACGGCCGCTAGATTCAGACTTATAAAAGATTTGCCTTCACCGCTAATACTAGAGGTGATTAACATTGTCTTATTATCCTTAATTAGAAAGGATAGATTCGTACGCAAGATTCTGAATTGCTCCGCAATCACACTTCTGCTCTTATCAGCAACAACAAGCGCATGCGTTTTATCTACATGCCCTATTTCACCTATAAATGGAGTTTGAGTCCTCTTAGTGATGTCATCACGGCTTCTTACTTTATCATTAAACAGATCTACAACATAGATCAAGGAAAGAGGGAGCAATAATCCAAGTATAATAGAAAATAAACGAATATTTTTTACGTTTGGCTCAATAGGTGTTCCAGACGCTTCTGCAGGTTCTAATTGTTTATAATTGGAAATCATAGAGGATGATGTAATTGCCATCTCCTCCCTTTTCTGTAACAAGTAGAGATATAATCCTTCTTTAACGTTCTGCTGACGTTTAATTTCCTGTAAAGCTCTTTCGTTCTTCGGTATGCTGTTAATCACAGATTGATATTCGCCATTTTTTTCACGCAGGTTATTACTTTGTACTTCCAGGTTTTTACTCACATTCCTTAAGTTCTCAAGTAAATTATTTCGAATTTCCTGTTGCTGATTATTAAGATCGCTTAGAACAAGGCTTTCCTTAGTCAGATAAGGTGTCTGTCTTTCTCTTTGCAACTGCAGTTCATTGTATTTTGCAATCAGTGCAGTAAGCGTAATATCTTCCACTCCAAGATTAGAAGGAATAAGTTTGTCGCTATTTTTAGATAAGTAATCATACAGCATCCCGGCAACTTTTTGCTTTACCTGGATAGCAGTTATTTGTTTATCTATGTCATTTGCATTCTGTAAAAACTGTACGGACTGAGTTGCAGGATCAATAATTTTATGTTCTCCTCTAAAACCTTGCAGGCTATTTTCTACTCCGGATAATTCATCGGTAACGGACTCTAATCGTTGTGTTATAAATTTTATAGTATTTTCAGACACCTTGTTTTTATCTTCAATATTCATCAGCTTATACTCGCTAACCACTGCATCTAATATATCAGCAGCTCTTTTGCCATTTGCCGCTTTCATATCTAATTGTATAACCGTCGCCTTAGGCCCAAAGGGTGAAACCTGAAGGCTCGCCTGTATTTGACCAACCGTTTTCTTTACAGGAGACCAGGATACATACAAGGGAAATATTTGTTTATTCAATATTCCCGGCTTACTAAGCAATATAAATTTGTAGCCGCCTAATGAAATTTCTTTCCCCCATTGAAAGCGCAATGAGTGTATTCCTCCTATCTGCTTCCCTTTATCCAATTCCAATAAACCACTGGTTCTATCTACATCTTTTACATAAAATTGTAGCATAGCTGTTGAATCTGGGATATAGATAGGCATAAACAATAAAGGAGCTTCCGTGTACAGTTCACTCTTCTTTATATTTCCTTCGTTATAATATTGAATATTGAATTGATATTTCTCTACAACACGTTGCAGCAAATTCTTAGATTGAATTAGTACAATCTCATTATCAATATTTACCTGCTTGCCACCAAATAATGCGTTGTCAATAATGTCGTTATTACCACTCCTGCTAGTTGTATTATCATCCGCATTTTTTATAAACACTTTAGTAGACGCTTTGTATACAGGTGTAACATAACGCGTATAAGCAACCCCAAGCCCCAGGCATATAGCCAGGGATACAACGAAATAAGGGAGATAAGCCAAATACTTAATCATTAATTCCTTTGGTGTGAATTTTACAACCTCGGAATTGTTTAGAATAGAAGTGTTATTTGATGAGCCCGCCATAGTTCCGTCTTATTTAATGAGATTTAGGATACTGATCAGTAATGCTGCAAATGATGCGATAGTTACGCCTGTCTGCAAATCGCGCTGGAAGTTGGGATTGATGTTTACCTCCTTCAATTTGTTTTTGGTAGGGCCAACATATACAATATCATTTTGCATTAATTGATAGACCGGAGATTGAAAAGCTGCACCACTTCGAAGGTCTACAACGTATGATTTACGTACCCCGTTTTCCTCTCGTATTACTGTTATATCTTCACGTTTGCCGCGATCAGTTAAATCCCCTGCTGCACTAATTGCATCTATTAACGTTACTTTCTCTGAAGGGAAAATATGTGCTCCCGGACTTTTCACTTCTCCCAGTATATTCACTTTGAATTGAAGAAAACGTACAAGTACTTCAGGGTCCTTTACGTACGTTTTTAATTTAACCGTAAGTATTCCTGACAACTGTCCCCGCGTTAAGCCAGCTGCTTTTATTTTTCCAATAACAGGCATAGCAATATTTCCATCGTTATCGACGAGATAACCAACGTTATTTGCTAAAGGACCTTGATTACTTGTTGGGCTTACACTACCGCCTGTATTTGGCAAATTGAAGAGCAGCGCTTGTTCCTGGTTTAATGTGGCGCTGAAAACCTGGATAGACAAAAGATCGTTGGGCTGGATGGGCGGTTCTTTATAGGCTACAGTTCCTAAACTATCCATACCGCGCTGGAAATAGGCAAAATCATGGTTCACCCTACGCGCAGGATTACAGGCATAGCAGTATAGCGCTATTCCTAACAGAAAAAGCATTCTCTTCATAGTAGATAAGTAGATGTAAAAGCTTCGCTACTCTCAGTCACATGAGTACATGGATTGACAGGGCGGCAATGAGATATAAAATGGAAATGATGTTAGAACAAGGGTTACGTAAAATGAGGACACATGCAGTTAGACTTCTCGGAGGATGATTGGATTAGCAATATTATGAAATTTAATGTGTTGCTTCAAAAAATGTTTTACATAAAACACTTTAATAATACGTTGATATTCTTATTGTTTAATAAACCGAGCAATAGCCGTAATTTGCGCTCGGGACAAAACAATTTAATGTATGAACTTTATTGCAGAAAGTGAGCTTATCATCAACAACCGTGGCGCTATTTATCACCTGGATGTGCATCCTGATGAGCTGGCTACCACCATCATCACCGTTGGGGATCCTGATCGTGTGGGCGAGGTAAGTAAGCATTTTGACAACATAGAGGTAAAGCGCCAGCACAGGGAGTTTGTAACACATACCGGCTTTATTGGCAAGAAACGAATCAGCGTTGTTTCAACGGGGATCGGGCCGGATAATATAGATATTGTGCTGAATGAACTGGACGCATTGGTAAATATTGATTTTGGTACCAGAACAATAAAGTCACAGTTAACACCGCTGACTATTATACGTGTGGGTACAAGCGGTTCTCTACAGGCTGAAATACCGGTAGACAGCTTTGTCGCCAGTACGCATGGCCTTGGTATAGACAACCTGTTGAACTACTACCGTCATGACAATAATGATGAAGAACGATTACTGGTACAACAGTTCGTTGCACATACGCAGCTAGACAGCCATTTTTCCCAACCATACATTACCCAGGCTGGTGCTGGAGTATTAAAACATTTTGTAGAAGGGTTTCATCATGGTATTACTGTTACTTGTCCGGGATTTTATGGTCCTCAGGGGCGTGTTCTGCGCCTTGGGTTAACTAATCCGGAATTAATTAACAGGCTTACGGAATTTAGCTACGGTAACCACCGGATCACCAACTTTGAAATGGAAACAAGCGCTATTTATGGTTTGGGTAAATTGCTAGGACATCAGTGCCTGAGCCTTAGTGCAATTGTTGCCAATCGTATTACTAAACAATTTTCGAGCGATGGTGCTGCTACGGTACAGCAACTGATCAAAAAAACATTGGGCATTGTTGAAAATATATAATTACTGAAAAGCCAGAAATAAAGGGAAATGAATCTGACATTCTATAAATACCAGGGCGCAGGAAATGATTTTGTTATTGTAGATAATCGTAAGAACCCGGTTCAGCTAACAACAGAACAGGTAAAGCATTTATGCGAAAGAAAATTTGGCATTGGAGCAGATGGTTTGATGCTGTTGAATAGCCATATGCAATACGATTTTGAAATGATTTACTATAATGCCGATGGCAAGGAAGGTACAATGTGTGGCAACGGAGGGCGTTGCCTGGTAAAGTTTGCGCACCAGGTGGGTATCCTCAAAAATAAATATAGCTTTATCGCTACGGATGGTCCGCATGAGGCAACTATAGAGGATAATGGATGGGTGTACCTGAAAATGAAAGACGTGAATGGTGTTCGCCATCAGTTCGGTAATTTCATTTTAAACACGGGTTCCCCTCATTATGTAAAGTCTGTAAAAGATATCCGGAACTATAAGGTAGTGGAAACAGGCCGCTCTATTCGCTATAGTGATGAGTTTGCAGCAGAAGGCATCAATGTGAATTTTGTAGAGGAGATGAATGACAGATCCATTTTTGTAAGAACATACGAAAGAGGTGTTGAGGATGAAACATTAAGCTGTGGTACGGGTGTTACGGCATCAGCATTGGTGTATGCACATAACGACAATGGCTTTAACCGTGTAGAAGTACAAACACTGGGAGGAAGACTGGCTGTTGAATTTACCAAGAAGGGTGATGAAGAATTTACAGATATATGGCTTTGTGGACCGGCAGAGCTGGTGTACCAGGGTTCTGTAGATCTATAGCATTTCACTCCCTTACAAAACGAACTGATCTCTTTCAGGCAACCTGAAAAAACATGATACAATACTTTATAAATAGCAACAACCAGACCGTTGAGATAGATAAACCTGAAAATGGTACATGGGTAAACCTTGTTCCTCCATTTAAGGAAGAGGAGTTTGTGGAACTTGGGCGTGAGCTGGATATTCCCATAGAGTTTCTGCGCGACTCGCTGGACATTGATGAGCGGCCGCGTTATGAGCTGGAGGATAATGTAAAGTTTATTGTTATCAAAACTCCGGCAGAAAACAATTCATTCAACGATAGTGATGCGTATTACATTACCATTCCTATCTGCATTATTCTTACGCATAACCAGATCGTTACAGTTAACTCTTTTGACAATGGCGCTATCAAAAAATTCCTGAATACGTTTGTAAAGCGTAACCAGGATAAACGCAATATGATGGTGCTGAAAATATTTGAAAAGGTAGTTCAGAATTTCATGGAATACCTGAAGGAAATAAACCAGAAGCGTAACCTGTACGAACAAAAACTGTATGACAGTAATCGTAATGAAGAACTACTGTCACTGATGCGCATTCAGAAAAGCCTGGTGTACTTTGTAACAGCGCTGCGTAGTAATGAACTGCTGATGATAAAACTGGCAAGAACAAACTTTCTTGGCCTGACAGAGGATGAAAAAGAATTTCTGGATGACTTGATAGTAGATACGAGCCAGGCATTGGAAATGGCGAACATCTATACAAATATCTTAAGTAGTACTTTGGATGCGTTTGCGAGCATTATCAGCAACAACCTGAATAATGTGATGAAGCGCCTTACTTCTATTACGATCATTCTTTCATTACCAGCCTTGGTTACAAGTATCTATGGCATGAACGTAGATATTCCATATTCACATACTACGCACGCGTTTTATATACCGGTGGTATTATCCATTGCTATATCTATTATCATAGCATGGTATTTTATGAAGAAGAAGTGGTTTTAAATTGAATTGTCGCATTGTTTAATTGTTATATGGTCCCCCAAACAATTAAACAATGCAGCCATACAACAATTTAGCTTTCTCCTTTTATCATCTTCACTACTATTTTATCTATTGGCAAGGTAATGTCGTCAGCATTCAGGTTGTCCCACTCTACCCAGCGAAATGATTCATATTGGGCAGTTTTGTCAGCGATCTGCTCTTCGGTAAAATCAAATACTTTTTCCGATGTAGCCAACCCTGATGTATCTGCGGCTTGTACAAAATAATAAATGGAAATGATCTGGTCATTCTTATTAAACGCAGATACCTGGAAGAAATCAGTTGTATAAATGTGGGCACCTATGGTCACATCCATATTTGTTTCTTCTTTAAACTCTCTTTTCAGGCAGTCGCGCGTCCCCTCTCCCAGTTCCAGTCCACCGCCTGGAAATTTAGTAAAGAATTCTCCCCTGATAAATTCATCTGCAACTAACACTCTTTTCTTTTCATCCATTAAAATACCGTAGATCCTTACATTGAAATATTTAGGCGTACTCATTCAATTTATTTTGAAATCAGGTTAATTAATAATTGTTAAATGTTGCCCGCATAAGCTGAAGACTGAACAAAAAGTACAAGAGTGCGACGCAACTAAAGCCCAATAATGATTCTGCTGCCCGTCTCATAAAAAGCAGACTTAAGACCTATGAGGTATCTGAACCCTTATAGGTCTAGCAGACGCTCGCCGGTAAGTCTTATCCTGCTGTAGGAATATTCTGAAATCCGTCGCTCTCCTGCCCCATTGCTGCGCGTTTCATTTTCTTAGCAGTCTCGTGGCCAACATATTTTTCTATGCGTTTTTCTACCAGTATGATCACCGGCGTGAGTATGATGGCTACGACAAACTTATAGATGTAATTCATCATGCCTATTGCGAGTACTTGTGGCCATGTCCAGTTACTGCCAAACTTAAAGGCGATGATTAGCACAATGTAGCTATCGATCAGTTGCGATACTAATGTGGAACCGGTGGCACGCAAGGCGATCCATTTTTCTCCCGTAATCTTCTTGATGCGGTGAAAGACCAGTACATCCACTAACTGGCTTACCAGGAATGCGACCAGGCTACCCAGGATGATCCACATGCCTTGTCCAAAAATGCCATTGAAGGCATGTTGCATGTTAGGAACGCCTTCGTCGGTTTTTGTGCCGATCCAGAAATCAGCCGGTGGTATATGAATACTGCCGTAAAACATGATAAAGGCATAGGAGATCAATGCTACGGCTGTATAACTGATCCGCTTTACAGCTTTAGGCCCGAAATATTCGTTTACAATATCTGTCATTACAAATTCCAATGGCCAGAGTAGTACGCCACAGGTAAGGTTGAAGGACAGGCCGCTTTGTCCGAAGAGGGTAAAATTTGCTGGCTTTAGGCCAAAGATCTTTTCCAATGAGAAGATCTTGCCTCCAATACATTCTGCAATGAGTGCATTGGCAACAAAAAAGGCTGTAAACCCAAGAAAAAGTTTCGTCGGTTTATCTTTCAGTATATTTTGGATCATGACAGGAAGAAGTAGATTATTTGGAATAGAAGAAATAGAAAATTAATGATTGCCAGCCATTTTGGTATCGGCGAAGGCTTTCTTAAAACCAGCAGATTGGCACGCCATACGTTTACGACCAGGTTCAACGCTGGTGACATTACCCAGCCTACAATGATCAGAAACCCGTTTAAACCTTGCGGCGTTGCAATATTGCCCACATGCCTCAAATACAGGCATGCCAGAAAGAAAATATTACAGATAAGGGCTACCCTTGCGAGGAACAATAAAGCGCGCATGCTTTTTTGGACTCTAAAGTAGGAATTAATTAGCTGCTGCGGTCACCGCTCTTACATTATTTTTAGCCTAATCTCTTTATAATCAATTTAAACAAATGATATGTAAAATGCAGATTTTCCTGTAGGTTTGCCCGTCTCATAAATTTTAAATATGAAGAATTTTCCCTGGAAACGTATCTACCCACATTTGATAGCTATTGGGGTGTTTCTGATTGTAACCCTCTTGTTCTGCAAAACAGGTTTGGAGAGTGGTAAAACACTAAACAAATATGATATGGTATTGGTGCAGGGCATGCAACAAAACCTTATTGATAATTCGGCCAACGGCTCTCCTCTTTGGCTCACCTCAATGTTTGGAGGTATGCCTGCTTATGTATTAGGTGTACCAGCTCCGACAATGCTTACGGAAACTGTTCAGAAAATAATGACATTAAGCTTGCCGGAACCATTTCAATATTTCTTCCTGTGCTGTATATGCTTTTACATTTTTTGCATGTGTATTGGCGTTCGTCCATATATAGCTATTCTCGGTTCCCTTGGTTTTGCATTTGCAACTTATACGCCTATCATTATTTCCGCAGGCCACATAACCAAGGTTTGGGCTATGGCTTATGGCCCGGCGTTGATTGGTGGGGTTATCTTATTGTATAACAGAAAATACTTGTATGGTTTTGCACTTACTGCATTATTTACAATGCAGGAAATAGGCAGAAACCACCAGCAGGTTAGTTATTATATTTTCCTTATACTGGGTATCATTACACTGGCATACCTAGTTAACTGGGTAAAAAATAAAGAATATAACCACGCATTCAAGGCAATTGGTCTTGTTATCGTGGCTGGATTGCTCGGTGTAGGAGCAAATGCAGTAAACCTCTTTACAACTTATGATTATACAAAATATTCTAAAAGAGGGGGCCAGCTTATTCTCAGTGAAAATGATAAGAAAAAAGAAAACACGACAACCGAGATAAACGGCAAAACTAAGGGCCTCTCACGCGAATATGCTTTTCAGTGGAGTTATGGTAAAGCTGAAACGTTTACACTAATGTTTCCCGGCGTAATGGGATATGGGTCCCGTGGCGGTGAGTTGACTCCAAACTCTCATGTAGCGAAGTTTTTCCAGGAAAAGGCTGGTCAATCTGAAGAGCAGTCTGCAGATATAGCCAAGTCTATGTCTAGTGCACTTTACTGGGGCCAGCAACCATTTACAGATGGTACAGTGTATTTAGGTGCAGTCATTTGTTTTCTTTTTATTTTTGGATTAACCTATGTAAAAAGTGTCCACAAATGGTGGATATTGATTTCATCTGTTTTCTTCATCCTGCTATCCTGGGGACATAATTTCCCTGCGTTCAATAATTTTATTTTTGACCATTTCCCTTTCTATAACAAATTCCGGGTACCAACGATGTCTCTGATTGTGCCGCAAATGTTGTTCCCGATGTTGGGTGTATTGGCAATAGAGCAATTGGTTTCAAGCACTGCAAAACAGGAGGAGTTATGGAAAAACTTAAAAACAGCAGTTATTGCTACGGCAGGTGTATTTGTAATTGCAGGGCTCTTATATCTGCAGTTAGACTATAAAAATGAAAATACACAGCGGACTGCGGCTTTTAATGAGATCATTAGCAGCAATAGCCCTGATGCAGCACAAAAGCTACAGGCCCTTAATAGTGATGAAAAATATATTCCGCAATCTGATAACAGATTATACGAAGATCTGATCTATCAAACAAAAGGAAATAAAGATATTGCCCAGGGGGTCTTAAATGCGCTAAGGCAAGACAGGGCTGCAACATTTGGAAAAGATATTTTCCGTTCCCTGATGTTCATTCTACCTGTAGTAGTGTTGTTAGGTTTATTTATCAGGAGAAAGATATCTATGAATGTGTTGTATATCGGAATAGGCATATTTCTTCTCTCTGACTTATTATTGGTGGATAATCGTTATCTGAATGAAGAAAGTTTTGTTGACACAGATCAGTTACAAACGCAAAGCTTTGCAAAGACAGATGCAGATGAAACAATCTTAAAAGATAAAGAACCTGATTTTAGGGTGTTTAATATGAGTAATGGCAAAGATCCATTCCAGGAATCTATGACATCCTACTATCATAAATCTATAGGTGGATATAATGCTGCCAAGATCGGTATATATGATGACCTGATTACTTACCAATTATCAGGCAGACCTAATCCACAGGTTGTAAATATGCTGAACACGAAGTACATCATTCAGACCAATCCGCAGACAAACAAACCGGTGGCAATTGAAAACCCGGAAAGGCTGGGCAATTCATGGATTGTAAAAACAGTGAAGCTGGTAAGTGGCCCTGCTGAAGAAATGAAAGCTTTATCTTACTTTAATGCAAAGGATACAGCTATAGTAGAAGATATATTCAAATCTCAGATCCCATCATTTACATACGATTCTACAGCTACCATCAAGCAGGTAAAATTCTCTAATGATGCTATTACGTATGAGACATCTGCAGCGTCTCCACAAGTGGCCGTACTAAGTGAGATCTACTACCCTGGTGGCTGGAACATGTATATAGATGGTAAAAAAACGGATTATTTTAAGGCGAATTATGTACTTCGCGGTATTGTTATCCCACAAGGAAAACATACGATAGATTTTAAATTCGAACCGGCTTCTTACAAAGCGGGGTATACAATAGCGAGTATCTCCAACATCATTGTACTACTTGTACTTATTGGAAGTGTATCGATGATATTTATACAAGCCAGGAAAAAGGACACAGGTTCTTCCGCGGTTTAAAGGAGAACCTAACTTATATCAGAAAGCCATTCTTATTTTGAGAATGGCTTTCTGATTATATAACGCAGGATAATATACATGTGCCGGAATAAATTGGGCACTTTCCCATAATGTTTCCCAAGTATATGATAGCGTTCTTTCCATGCTAGTTTCTGCCGTTTGGTTGACGTTCCTCCTACCCTGAATTTTGCAACAATAACAGATGTGTTGCAAATATCTTTCGCCTGCTTTAATACAGCGATCATCCAGTCTATATCAGCGGCTACTTTATACCGGAGATCATAAGGTATTACTATAGCACGTCTTATTAAAAAAGCCTGGTGGGATACTACCATGCCATGTTTTAAACTCTTCCATGTTAACACCTGCGGCACTTTATGTGGTGTAACCACAGAACGCAAGCCCATTTCCTTACCGTCTTCTTCTATAAACATTACATCACCATAATAGACATCTGCGTCTGCTTTTGTTGCTATCATTTGCGCTAACACCTCTTTACTATAAAACTCATCGTCCGCATTCAGGAAAAAAAGATATTCTCCTTTTGCGGCTGCAATGCCTTTATTCATCGCATCATATAACCCTTTATCAGGTTCACTGATCCAGTAATTGATCCTTTCCTGGTTTCTCTTTATAATGTCCATTGTTTTATCCTTTGAGCCTCCATCTATCACTACATACTCTATATTAGGGTATGTTTGCGCAAAGACACTCTGAAAAGTTTTTTCCAGTGTTTTCGCACCGTTATAAACAACAGTGATGACAGAAATCAACGGATAGCTCATTATTATATTATAGTTTTATACAATTCAATAGTCTGCTCTGCAGTGTGTTTCCAGGAAAATGCTTTGAGGCGTTCATATCCCTTTTCAACTAATTCTTTTCGCAGGTCAATATTATCAAGTACCTGTTTAATCTTTGCTCTTATATCTTCCTCCTCATCGGGATTTATGTACAGTACGGCATTACCACCTACTTCTGGTAAAGATGATCGATTAGCCAGTATAGCAGGGCAGCCACAGGCAAAAGCTTCTAAAACAGGAATACCAAAACCTTCATACAAAGAAGGAAAGATAAAACATAGTGCATTTTTATATAACCATGCGAGTATAGTATCATTAATAGAAAACTGGTGCATGCGATTTTCATCAATACCAAGAGTAGCAAACAAATTCAGTTCTTCATTAGAAAATGTATTGTTTGCAGCGTATCCGCCTGCGGCAATTACATGCAGCGTTTTATCTTCGTTTAGTAATGGTGCTATTGCCTTGATAAAGCCCTGAAAATTTTTATACCGGCTTCTGGAACCGACATACAGAATATAACGCTCTGGCAATTCCTGCACACCAGCCGGCTTTTCCAATATCGGCGCCAACGAATTTGCCAGATGAATGATTTGTATTTTCTCTTCCGCTATGCCATATAGCTCCATGAGGTCTTTTTTGGTATGAGCTGAGACTGTAATTATTTTAGTTGCAAGCGGAATTACTTTCTTTTTAAAATCCGGGAAACGATCATTTTTAAAATACATGGGATACTTTTCATGTATCATGTCATGCACCGTTAATACGAAAGGTTTTTCTCCAAGGTATTTTAAAAAATATGGGTCATAATACGTAGGGTGAAATAAATCAAATGCGTGTTGCTGCAGGCTTTTAATGCCTTTATTAAAACTGCTTCCGGGGCTAGCTTTATCTGCAATGCGTAAAAGTGTTTTTTTCCCTTTAAAATCTTTTCCAGACCAGAGTGCTCCTCTTCTGTATTTCGAAGAAGAAAATTGCTCCATTTCTTTTAAATATTCGTTGTCATTAGCCCCGATGGGTAACTGATAACTGATATCCTGTCTTTTATCAAACTCTTCGAACAGGGAAGAAAAATATCTTGACACACCTCCGTATCGTTGTATATCGAACGCCTGGCTATCATATAAAAGCGAAACTTTGGTATTCAGTTGCATGTCAAAACGATAATTGTTTCTCAATCCTATGCGATCTTAATAATTGAATTTTTTCAAATAATAATCCGCCAGTTTCATGATCAGGTTTTTCACTACTTCCCGTTTAAATTTCCTGAACTTTTTGCCAACACCCGCACTTTCACTTAGTCTGATGTAATAGCATTTATAAGGACCGAATTCTGTTTGCTTATTTTCTCTTAAAGCATTATCGTACCCTTTATATAAGGGCACTATATCGGGTCTTTGCTCAAAGGTAAACCGATTCTGATACCTGGATATTTTATTGGGGTCACTGATCTTATACCCACTAAAATGGAAGAATTTCAAGGGAGAGCCATTTACAAAATAATTATCTCCTTCTTTAATCACAGTCCTTTCATGCAGATTCCAATATGACATGTTATAAGCCGGATCACGCTCTATATGTGTACCTTCAAAAAAAAGTGGCAGAAAATTGATCCATAGCTGATCAACAAACAATCCTTTCTGAAAATTCACATAACAGTACCTGGCTAACCGGGCCTTCCACCACTCCAAAAACCTAAACGATTCTTCAGATCTTTTTACTCCGATAAACCCAAGATTGTATAATCCTGTATTATTAATATCCTGTTCGCTCAACAACAATTCATCATTAATAGGAGACATTATATGTGGGGTAATAACAAAGTTGTGTGTTTCCAAATTTTGATCCAATGCTTTCAATTCTTCATACACAAGAATGTCCGGATCAAAATAAATCACCTGTGTAACATCTGGATATTTTTTAAAAAAGTAGTCTATATAAAAAGGCTTTACTGCAGTATTCAGTTCTGTAATATCGTATTTATCGATCATTTGCTGCATAGCAGGTATGCCGATTGTATGCATCTCTACTACTTCATAACGCTCCATGAGCGCTTTCAGGTCATTGGGAAATTGATGGTCGTCCAATCTGTCCACTAAACCAATGATGTACCTGTGTTGAGGGTTGGTTTTGCTCAAGCTATCTCCCAGTGATAATGCCTGGGACATGTAATTAACCGAACACAATGTGAAAGTTATCTTCATAGTATTTATTACAACCGCATCAATTACAATGCAGGTACTTTGTATATTATTACTCAATTATCCTGATCAGCCTGGCAGGGTTTCCAGCAATAACAGCATTTGCCGGGAAGCTTTTTGTAACTACTGCATTTGCGCCAATCACACTATTTTTCCCTATAGTAATATTGGGCATTATTACCACACCTTCCCCTATCCAGACATTATCCTCAATGATCACCGGTCCTTTTGACACTAATTTTCTCTGTCCCGGAGGTGTGGTTAAAATTGTAGCATCCACATCTCCATGAAAATGATCTGTTATAAATATTTTACTTGCCATCAACACATTATTACCAATAACTATTTTGTTAATGCAACCAATGTGACAATCAAAATTTAATGCGACGTTATCTCCTATGGTTATTTCTGGCGTATAGGTTTCACCACCATGCGTTGCGTATGCTTCCAATCTCAAACGGCCTCTTGACTCAAAATTGTTTCCAATCTTTATATACTCATGCCCTACTATAGTATAAGGTGATTCGATGTAAAAATTTTCACCACATGTAGCAAACTTTTTAGATACCCATCCTGCCTTAAAGAAAAGAGGTATTTTACCTAACATTCTCCTAAAAACATCAATACGTTTCGAGCGGCAAAAAGCCCCCAATTTGTATATTTTTCTAAGTAGCTGATCTCTCATACAGTGTGTATAGTTTGAACTACCGTTTTTTAGGGGTAAAAGAATTTATAGCTTTCACTCCTTTATAATACAGCTTTGCAGGCGTGCCACTTAACCTGATGAGTGGATAATTATACAACCAAAACGCTTTATATTCCTTAAACAATGGATGCATAATTCCATAAACATCTTCTTCGCTCTGGAAATTATTTCGCGTTTTTAACCTGTATATCCAAACCGGGTAAAATGTCTTTAAAAGATCCTTTATTATGATCGATTTATACTCCTTTTCTCTTTCCGAACGGAATGCCTTATCCAGTATTTTCATATAGTTAGTGGCAAAAGTCCTGAAAAGACTGTAACCACCTGTATTTTCCGTTTGCATTGCAACTAAAGGCTCTTCTACAATTACATTTTCAGGAAAACTGGTCATTGCTTTTAATACCAGCGGCACATGCCCCAGGCTTGATCCCTGGTATTCTGCAAGATCAACCTGTTGCAATGCTTTCCTGTTGACTATATTACCAGATAAGAAAGTAGTAAAATAACTAACGCGCTTCACAAACTCTTTTGTATTGCTAAAGACTGTTACAGGAACTGTCGATGGCGTTACAGCACGATCGTCGAATTGCATTGAGGTCAATGCGTAATTCTTCATATATACGATGCCGACTTCTTTGCTCTTTAGAAAGTCTACCAATAATTCAATAGCTCCTGTTACAAATACATCATCATCGCCAAACGTAACAACATACTTCCCGGAAGCACTGTTGTAGCATTGTGCTACATTAAAGTCTGCGCCTTTATTCTCAGCGTTCTTAATATACTTTATTGAATAGCCTGCGTCAATGTATTTCTGAACAATGTCTTTTGTGTGATCCGCAGAAGCATTATCTGATACAACCAGCTCTACCATATCTCTTCGTTCTCCCAGTTGAGACACGATATTACCCAGGCACCTGTCCAGGTAAGCGGCTCTGTTATATGTTGGTATCGCGATTGTAAGAACAGTTTCTGTCATTGATATTTTCTATAAAGTATGAATGTATTTTTTCAAAACATCGATCATATAGTCATAATGCGCTTCTTGCAGACCAGGCCATACGCCCAGCCAAAAAGCATCATTCATTACTTTGTCTGTATTTTCCAGTGTATTTAACACTCGATAGTTCGCATTTTTATACGCAGGTTGCTTAGTAAGGTTGCCGCCAAATAAAAGTCTTGTGCCTATTTTATTGTCTTCCAGATGTTCAACAAGTTTGTTCCTGTTAATCTTCGAACCATCACGTACAGACAGGAGGAAACCAAACCAGCTTGGCGAAGCATTTGGTGTAGCTTCCGGTAAAATAAAATGCTCTTCCAGCTCTTTCATCTTATTATAAAAAAGCTGGTGATTGGCGCGTCTTTTTTCTACAAACGCATCTGCTTTTTTAAGCTGGCTCACACCTATAGCGGCTTGCATATCTGTTCCTTTCAGATTAAAGCCAATGTGTGAATAGGTGTACTTATGATCATAGCCATCTGGTAACTCACCTAGTTGCTGGCAAAAACGTTGGCCACAGGTATTATCTTTTCCTGGTTCGCACCAGCAATCACGGCCCCAATCCCTAAAACTTTCTACTATTTTTTTAAGCTTTGCATTGTTGATCAAAACAGCTCCTCCCTCTCCCATTGTAATATGGTGTGCGGGATAAAAAGAAAGCGTCGCCAAATCACCAAATGTACCTGTTTTCTTTCCATTGTAAGTAGCACCGAGCGAGTCACAGTCATCCTCGATTACCCACAGGTTATGCCGCTTAGCTACATCCATTACTACTTCAAGGTTGAATGGATTACCAAGTGTATGTGCAATGAAAATAGCCTTGGTTTTAGGTGTAATAGCAGATTCGATCTGCTCTGCTTTAATATTATATGTTGGAATGTCTATATCAAGAAAAACAGGTATGCACCCAAATTGTAAAATAGGATTTACAGTAGTTGGAAACCCTGCTGCAACGGAGATAATTTCATCTCCTGGCTTAATGGCTCTTTCGCCTAATTTTTCAGATGTCAGCGAATAGAACGCCAAAAGATTGGCCGATGATCCTGAATTGACCATGCTGGAAAAACGGGAGCCAAAATATCTTGCTAATTCTCTTTCGAATTCTATTGCAAAACGTCCGGCAGTTAGCCATCCATCCAGCATAGCATCTACACCAAGCATAATATCAGCCTCATCTATTACTTTTCCTGTTACAGGTATGTAATCTTCTCCCGGTACAATAATTCTTTTTAACCTTCCAGACAAACTGGTAAGTAATGATTCTTCTACGTCCTTTGTTATATTTTTATACTGCATCTGTCTGTGTTATTGTGAAAAAAGAAGGCATTAATGTAATGCCGGCTATCTCCCGTAAATACTCCTGGCTGCCTGCAACAGAGTAAAATTTGTCTTTAATAGCAATACGTTTGATCAACGGAAGTTTCTCAATCTTATTATACTCTAACAAGTCATTGGATATTTCCAATATAGCAGAGCCAAATCCTCCCTGCGCCTGGTGCTCTTCTATGGTAATTATTTTTTTATACGATTTTAAAATAATGGCCAGTTTATCCTGATCAATCGGCTTCACAAAAGGGAAACTATAAACACTTGCATCGATATTATTTACCTGTAAAAAATCCAGCGTGTATTTCAACATTGCGCCTGTACTCAATACAGCAACACCCCCCCCTTCCTTCACAGTCAGGATTTCACCTTCTTTCAGGGAAAGCGCTTCTGTATGTATTTGTGGCTCACCCGCTTTACCAAGACGGATGTAACATGGACCATTATGCGCTGTTACAAAAGTAGTAACAGCTTTTGCTTCCTGCGGATCTGCAGGGGCACAAACGATCATATTTGGAATGATCCGTAACATACCAACCTCTTCTGTGGCGTGATGTGATGCACCTAATGCGCCATACGCATATCCACCACCAACAGCTATTACTTTCACATTCAGGTTATGATAGCAGATGTCGTACCTGATCTGCTCCATACACCGTAATGTAGGAAAGTTACCTATGGAATATATAAATACACAGTACCCTTCTTTGGCTAAGCCTGCTGCAATGCCTGCCATGTTTTGCTCTGCAATTCCGACATTGAGAAACCTGTCGGGAAATGCTTCGGCAAATGGCTCTACAACACTAAAGCCGAGATCACCAACAAGTAAAAACACTTTGTCGTTTTTCTCCGCTTCTGCTATCAATTGATTTATAAATGCTGTTCTCATTTTATGCTGATAATTCTGCTATGGCTTCTGAATATTGTTTTTCATCCGGTGATTTATAATGCCATAGCAATTTGTCTTCCATGAAGGAGACGCCTTTTCCTTTAACCGTATGCGCTATAATTACTTTAGGTCTTTTATTCTCTTGCATAGCAGCCGTAAACGCCAGCTTCAATGCTACATGGTCATGGCCATCCGTTTCAAATACGTCCCAGCGAAATGCTTCAAATTTTTGCTTTAGCGGCTCCAGCTCTATTACATCTTTTACAGCGCCGAGGCTTTGTATTTTGTTATAGTCTACAATAAGCACCAGGTTATCTAGCATTAACTGAGGGGCAAGCAAGATCGATTCCCAGTTTGACCCTTCATTTAGCTCTCCATCACTTACGAGGCAATACGTTTTCCATTGCTCCTGCTTACGCTTTGCGGCAAGTGCAAAGCCTACACACACAGGAAGTGCATGCCCCAGACTACCCGCAGACAATTCTACACCCGGCACATAATGACTGGTGTGGGACAATAACCTGCTTCCGTTTTGTGCATACGTTCCCAGTTCCTCTACCGGAAAGAAATCTTTTATAGCAAGCGTAGCCAGCAGGCTGGTACAGGCATGCCCTTTTGATAAAACAAACCGATCTCTGTCCGTAGCCTGGGGGGCATGAGGATAGATCCGCAAAATATCTGTGTACAAAACAGCAAGGATATCCGCCATAGAAAAAGCGCCACCTATATGCGATGCTTTTGCTTTGTAAACCATTTCGAGGGTTTTCAACCGTATCTCCTTACTAAATTCTACTGATGTCATATTTATAATTTCGAAGAATATTTTTCAATCAGTCCAATATGTTTCTCTGCATGCAGGAAGAAGTAGTTTGTTTCGCTTGTGTTTTCATCCACCCGCGAAAATGGCATCAACTTACCTTCACTAATAACAAAACAAGTATATCCCAGCTCCTTCAGAAAATCAATAATATCATTGGGGTGATAATTGAATTTGGCGGTCCATTTGCGCAACATTTCTGAGAAGATAATAGGTTTGTCTCTTTCCAGTAATGCCCGGCCTCCTTTAAACGCGAGTAATTCTGCACCTTCAATATCACACTTTATGAAATCAACCTTCAGTCCACGTTCAATTGAGAAATGGTCCAATGTAGACACTTCGCAAACAGTAGATTCTACAGACGCTGCATTAGTCAGGTTGCTCATGCTTGCGTTTACTGATAGCTGCGGATCATAATAAAAAACGAACCGATCTTTTTGCTCTCCCATGCCAATATTTACCGCGGTAACATTATGAATGTTATTTAACGACAAATTCTTTTGTAGGCTTTCATACGTTTTAGGAATCGGTTCAAAAGAAAATATCTTTGCTTCAGGAAAGCGTTTTGCCATATGCGCAGCATACCAACCGTAGTTTGCGCCGATATCAAAAACAACATCGTACTTACCGATCAATGCCATTTGCATGCTCAGTTCTTCTTCTTCATATCCACCAAAATTCAACGCATCAAATGGTGCAAGGCGCTTGTCACCTGCAGCGCAAATAAATTTAACGCCAGAGTCACGGAATGTCATGATCACATTACCATCTTCTATTTCTATTTTAGAAATATTTGTTCCTTTTATGAAAGAGGCATAGTCAAAGAGCATGGAATGCACTTCATACATCTTGTCAATATACTGCCACTTATCTACTTGTTTTGTAGCAAACTGTTCTTTTATATCAAATAAACTCATGCATAACTTTTAATAGTACGTGAAAAGCCTTCTTCTATTCCTGTCTGCGGCATCCACCCCAACATAGTGATTTTTTCCATGGAGGGTACTATGCGCGAAACAAGGGAATTAATATATCCTTTATTGTCCTCGCTATCTGCTTTTTTTATTACGCTTAACCTTTTAGCAGGAAATAATGCAACTAATCTTTCTGCCAGTTCCAGGATGCTTATTTCGCCATACGCATTTCCTACATTATACGCGGCCTGGTTTTCTCCATTTAGCAATACGGTAAAGAAAGCTGCTGCGGCATCACCAACGTAGCAAAAAGCCCTGATAGCACTGCCATCGCTCTTCATTACAATATTGCGATTATTGACAATATCAGCAATAAAATCAGCATATACGCGTCCATCATTCAGGTCCATGCCCGGGCCATAGGTATGGAAAGGACGTACAATACTTACAGGTACACCAAACTGGTGCGACCAACTTACACACATGGTTTCCCCCATTCGCTTACTTTCTCCATAGCACGCACGCACATTCATCGGGTCTATATATCCGTATTCCGTTTCTTTTGTTGGTATTTTATCCGGAGTCAATTGTCCATACACTTCGCTTGAGCTGAAATAGAGAAACTTTTCTACTTTATGCTCTTTTGCCAGGGTCAACAAGTTGTTTGTTCCAAGCACATTCGCATTTAATGTTCCCACCGGATCTACACCATAAAACTTAGGGCTGGCCTGGCTTGCGGCATGAACTATAAAATCTATTTTTTCCTGCGTAGAATATGGCAGGCAGACATCATGTTGCTCTATTTGCAAAAGCGCGTTGGATAAAAAATGTTCAAACCGCTTATGCGCTTTATCAATGTTTCTAACAAGTGCAATGACTTTGACATTCATGTTGTATGCACTATTCAGATGCATCAGCACTTCTACCATGTAAGCAGGCAGAAAGCCACTGGCACCAGAAATAAGTACAACCTTATTTCTAAATCGTTCCCAACCTGACATCCCGGCAATAACCTTTTCTACATCTTCATGGATTATATTACGCATGTTCATTCACTGTTTTTTGTAGAAAAGAGTTTATTTGTTCGTTCGTTAAGTCTTTCAAGTGTGTTTTGTCTTTGAAAAATGTTTTATACCATTCCATACTCAAAGTAACAGCAGCTTTAGCATTCAATACAGGATGCCAGTCTAATTGAGCCTGGGCTTTACTTATATCCAGTTTTAATAATCCTGCTTCATGTGGTTGTGCTTTATCTGATACAACTTCGAACTGTCCGCTTCCCCAGCAATCAATTGCAATGCCTGCCATTTCCTTTACAGTAAGCGTATCGCTTGCATTAGGCCCAAAATTGAATGCATCAGAATACAACTGAGGTTCTTCACTTAATTTACCTCCTAGTAAGAGATACCCTGTCAATGGCTCCAGCACATGCTGCCATGGCCTGACAGCCTGCGGATTGCGCATTACAAAAGGGAGGTCACTACCCAAAGCACGGGCTATATCAGGAATCAAACGGTCCTTAGCCCAATCTCCCCCACCAATTACGTTGCCTGCACGGGCTACAGCTATCCCTTTTTGATGACGGGCATAATGCTGCTTATTAAAAAAAGAATTTCTATACGAATCTATTACCAACTCTGCACAAGCTTTGCTGGCACTATATGGATCATAGCCACCTAACCGGTCATTTTCACGGTACGGATAAAGCCATTCGTAATTATGATATACTTTATCTGTTGTGATCAGTATTACACTACAGGGCTTTTCCAGCTTTTTTACACTATCCAGCAGGTAGGCAGTACCAATAGCATTTATTTCAAATGTTTCAGCCGGTATTTCATACGATAATCTCACCAGCGGTTGTGCCGCCAGGTGAAAAATGTAATCAGGCTGAAAGGATAGCAATTCTTTTTCGAGCAGCAGATTATTTCTGAGATCTCCAATAACGGAATGGATGTTAGCCGGGTCTATGACGATATTATATACATCATCTTTTGTATAAGGCTCCAGTGCATAGCCCTTTACTTCTGCACCCAACATGCTTAAAAGTTGCACCAGCCAGGCACCTTTAAATCCTGTATGCCCTGTAACAAAAACCCGCTTTCCTTTATATTTATTTTGCAAATATGCTCTCATATTTTAGCTCCAGCGTTTCCATGGTGCGCAATCATTTTTCCATAATGCCTCCAGCTCTATTTTATCACGCAATGCATCCATACACTTCCAGAATCCTTTATGCTGATAGGCAATTAACTGACCATCTGATGTAAGCTGCTCCAAGGGACCATCTTCCCACATCATATCATTCATATCCCCTTCCAGGTATTTAAAAGCCTCTGGCTTCAATATAAAAAAGCCGGCATTGATCCATTTGCTTTCATCTTTGGCCTTTTCTCTGAAAGAGACCACACTGCCATCCGCTCCAAGGTCCATACCACCAAAGCGCGCTTCCAGTTGTATAGCGGTTACTGTGGCAATTTTATTGTGTGCTTTATGAAAAGCAATTAGTTCTTTAATATTCACATCAGAGACACCATCACCATACGTCAGCATAAAATCTTCATTACCGATATATTTCTGCACCTGTTTAAGGCGTCCGGCTGTTTTTGTTTCAGCGCCGGTTTCTACCAGCGTGATTTTGAAATTTTCACTCTTACTGCCGTGCACTTCCATTTTGTTATTTGCCACGTCTATGGTGATGTCTGAATTATGCAGGAAGTAATTCATGAAGTACTCTTTTATTACATATCCTTTGTAACCGAGACATATAATAAATTCATTAAATCCATAATGGCTGTAAATCTTCATGATATGCCAGAGGATCGGCTTTCCCCCGATCTCCACCATAGGTTTAGGACGAATATCTGTTTCTTCCGAAATCCTTGTTCCTAAGCCTCCTGCAAAAATTACAATCTTCATATAAAAAAATTAGCCAAAAGTATCACTTTGGCTATAAAGCGACAATAAATAAATAGGGAAAAAGACACTTTCATTCTAAAAACGAGTGGCAAGCAGTGCATATCTTCTCTTTTAGCCGTCAGAAGGCAAAAAAGTTGTTCTTTTGCTACTTATCTAAACACCGGGCCGTTCAATGGGAATCATTCAGAAGCAAAGTATTAGATCTACCCTGATTATTATGATAGGATTTGCTATAGGAGCCATCAACCAGCTACTTATAGCCCCTAAGGTATTGACGGCGGAGCAATATGGCCTTACCAAAGTGATTACAGACGTGGGTCTTACCCTGGCAACATTTTCTACGTTAGGCTCCATTGCTATTATTTATAAATTTTTCCCGTTTTATAAAAATTACCTGAAACCTAAACAAAACGACCTGCCATTTATTACGCTTCTAATATGTATCGTAGGTTTTATATTGGTACTTACCGTAGGGTATTTCTCAAAGGACCTGATCGTAAGGAAGTATAGCGCCAAATCTCCCCTGTTTGTTCAGTATAGTTATTTAGCTTATCCGCTCGCACTATTTATGCTATTATTTATGTGGGTAGAGGCGTTTAGCTGGACACTGAGGCGTACCGTTACTTCCAGCTTACTAAAAGAGGTTATCCCTAGGCTGATTTTTACTATACTACTGGTGTTGTTCATTTTCAAAATAATCCCGGTCAATTCACTGCTTTGGTTGTTTTCATTGGCTTATGTTCCTGCATTTATCACGCTATTTATTGTACTAAAAAATACGGGTGAGTTTGGTGTCTATCCTATCATTTCGCCAGTAACCCAAAAAATAAAAGGTAAAATGGCCAATTTTGGACTGTACCTTTTTGGCGCCCAGTTTTTAAACTTGTTGTCTATTACCAGCGATAGTTTCATTTTAACTGCAAAATCCGACAGGGGCCTGGCAGATGCGGCTGTATATACTATTGCAACGCAGATTGTGACTCTAATGCAAATACCACAACGAAGCCTCACCGCAATTTCTATCCCTATTCTTTCCGAATCCTGGCGCAATAAAGATTTCAAGAATATAAACCATATTTATAATAGCAGTGTTTCAAACCTTTTGGTGATTGGTCTTGCCATGTTTGGATTGCTTTGGTTAAATGCAGACACTATGGTTGCATACCTGGGCAAGGATTATCAGCATTTAAAGATGCTGGTTCTTTTACTTGGCATTGGTAAATTAATAGACTTGGGTACTGGCGCTAACGAACAAATTTTAGCTACATCAAGTTTCTGGCGTGCTAATTTCATTACGAACGTTCTTTATACGCTTGTTGCTATTCCTTTAAATTATGTGCTTATCTCACATTACGGACTAGTAGGTGCGGCGTATTCCACGTTGATATCACATACCTTCTACAACATCATGCGCTATATTTTCCTATGGTATAAGTTTGACATGCAACCATACACAGCTAAGCATCTCGTTGCTTTACTTATAGGAGTAGTTGCTATTACGGCTGCATATTACTTGCCGCCTCAACGTTCTGTTATAATAGATGCAGCTATTCGAAGTATCGTTTTTTCAATTATCCTTTTCCCAACTGTCTATTTTTGTAAAATTTCAACTGAGATCAATAAAATGGCAGACAAATACGTGCTCTTTATTTTTCGCAAAAAAGAGGCGTAACCCCTATTCACAATAAGCATAAGTCAATAAACTTTCGGCTTACTTATTCTATGAGTTTTTACTTTATAAGCACTATCGTACCGTTTTTAATTACAGGGCCACACAAGGTAGATGCTTTAATATTATAGATATATGTTCCGGCAGGTTGGGCTGTTCCCTGATATGTGCCATCCCATTTTTTATCCGGGTTAGATGAAGTAAATACTACCTGCCCCCACCGGTTAAAGATACTTATTTGATAATCTCCGATGTATCCCCAGTATTTTATACCGAAATAGTCATTGAGCCCATCTCCGTTTGGAGTAAAAGCATTCACAACCGGGTAACTATTAATACCACTTTTGGTTACGAATACATTGATGCTATCTTTAGATACACATCCATTCTGCCCAGTAACAGATACAACAAAAGTAGTCGTAGAATCCATTTTGGCTATAGGATTAAAAATTGAGCTGTTTGACAAAGACTGAGCCGGAGACCATCTATAGCTAATTCCACCAGATGCTACCAACTTAGATTCGCCTAAGATACAGTCAATATCATTTGACTTACTTAAAGTAATTACTGGTAATGATTTCACCACAATATCGGCCCTCAAAGTATCGCTGGTGTTGCAGAATACATCTTTCGCTACAACATTATACTGTGTGTTTACAAATGGGATAACAGTAACCATTTGTTCATTTATATCCGCCTGGTCTACTCCATTCAGCCATTCATAAGTGCCATCTCCACGTATGGTCAAAACCACACTTCCACCTTTACAGATACTATTCGCAAAGGGAGCCAATGAGAATATTGTTTTCTCTTTTACACCTACCACAACTGAATCTCGTGCTGCACAGCCATTAACACTTGTACCAACAACATAATACTTCATAGTAGCTGCGGGAGTTGCGACCGGGTTTGCTATGGTATATGAGGAAAGCGTTCTTAACGGCAGCCACTGATAACTATCGGCACCTGTTACATGCAACACAGCACTTCCGCCCTTACAGATGACCGTATCTTTACTGATTGCTAATATCGGAGAGGCTAAGGTAGCAATAGAGACAGTATCCGTAGTCACACAGCCATCTTTGTATGCCGCCAATACGTAAGTCATATCCTGTGTTGGCGCTGCTAGTGGGGTCAGTATTTTTGTGTCAGATATATTTGTAGCCGGACTCCAACGAAGGGAGTCCGTAGTAGAAGCACTGGCATATAAAATAAACCTGGCTCCTCTACAAACCACCGTATCATTCATAACATGCACTAGTGGCGCGCTTTTCATTATAAAATTTACTGAGTCTGAAGCAGAGCAGCCCGATACAGTAGTGACCGTCAGCCTATATTCTCCAGGAACGGAAACATCATAACTCTCCCCGGATGAACCATCCTGCCATTGTAAAATATCGCCGGGGGCTTTTGCGTACGTTAACCTGATGGTATCTCCTTTACAAAAAGAAGAGTCAGCTCCAAGGGAGAAGTTTACACCACCTTTCAGATTTATATTAAAACTGTCTCGCGCAGCACAACCGTAGCTATCCGTACTCACCCAATATTGGCCATTTTGCTTTATAACTAATGAATCAAGTACCGATCCATCACTCCAAAGGCTAGTGGTAATGAAGCGTGATTTTAAAATAAGGCTGTCAGCGCACAACGTTGTATCTTTTAATGGCACTTTTACCGGTGGCGCCACCACCACTACTTGTTTGCAAAAAGCAGACTGCGTAGATAGCCCATCATCTGTGGTTAGATGAATATTATAAATACCTGGTTGCGTATAGGTAACATCAGGTGGATCTTGCAGAGTAGATGTATTTTGGCTTGCACCAGCACCTCCTTCAAGTTTAATTCTTGTAATGGTATTGTTGTTAACGTTTGTTATAAACGAATAGATTTCAGCCCCATCTCTGAAAAACCTGGATAATGAGTGGGGAAAGCTGAGAGAACCAATATTTCCCAACACCTTACTGGTTGGTGCAGATGTAATAGAATTAAAGTTCAATCTCGTAACCTGGTTTGTTCGATTGTTGACCACAAAAGCGATATATCCCTGGTTACATGTTTTAATGAAAGTAATATCCCTGGGCTCAGACACCTGGTCATTGGGTGTTATAGTACCCAGGTTAACCCCAGTTGGTATATTTAATAATGAATTACCAAAATCAAGCCTTGTAATGGAATTAGATAATCCATTAGCTACAAATACATAATTTTTCCCATTCTCATTAATGGCAAATACACCTGTAGGGTAATTCATATTACCAATGTTACCCAGGTTAGTCCCTGTTGGTACATTTTCAAAACTACTGCCGAAAGAAAACCTTGTTAACGTTGAATTATCCGAGTTAGTAGTAAACCCATACCATTTACCTTCTACCTGGAACAAATGCAGATCTATCGGGTAAGTTAACCCTCCTATATTTCCCCAGTCAGTAGCCACGGGAGTGTTGCTTAGTTTGTCTCCAAATGAGATACGCATTACGTGTGATGCCGCGGTCTGCCCCACTTTGCCCACTACGATGATATACCACTTACCTTCATTTTTTACAATCTGTATTCCTTCTGTTCCGCCAGCACTATTAAACATGCCGTTAAAACTGCCAAGATTCACTGCTGTGGGTGTATTAAGATAGCTGTTGCCAAAATCTAATCGTACTAATGCTCCAGGCAAATGATTAACAACAAATGCGTAATAGCGACCATTATCTTCTGCCAGATCCATAAACACTGGCTGATTAAGTATGCCTGCTAAACTACCAATATTCACAGCTTGAGGATCCGCATTCAGATCCGCCCCATTAAAATTCCAATAGAAACTGGATGCACCAACAGAGGTATTTTTAATTTTCACCGGCGTATTTACACAAACTGTATCAGGCGTAGAAAAAGACGCAATAACAGTTGGGGTTGATGGATTAGGTATAACGCCACAAGAATCCACAACAAAAGCATCACACAATGGATTAGCAGCGTTAGTAACTGCCCCGTTGATCAGCTTTGCATCCCATTTAGAGTCTCCTTGTTTGTTCTTCGTGTCCTCAAATGAATAATAGGCCAGTAGTCCATCTTTTTTAAAAGGGTTAGGCAGTGCCCCATCCATTGTTGCTTTTATGGCATCCTGTGTCCTGGCAATATTCCAGATACGGACTTCATTAATATAACCAAAGAATGATTCATCAGGCACGCCTCCTACATTGGTGGCAATAGAGCCAATAGTAGTAATTAAATCATTGGTAAGAAGATTACCCGTAGCTGCAACCTTGCTCATCAAAAAACCATTTCGATAGAATTTTAATTCTTTGCCGTTATATACCATAGCTACATGATATACCTTATTCAACTCTATGTCACAGATTGCAGGCGTAATAAAATATCCATCAGAAGTCGTGATCTCCGCACTGGATGGTCGCAATAAATAATTGGTACTTTGAGGGCCAATATGTTTAGATACAAGATCTCCGGCATACAAACGCCCACCTGTGTAAGGTTGCGTCCTGTTAAAAACAGCTTCAACAGTTAATTGTTGCCCAGCAACATCTAAGTCTCCAATCTGCGCGCCTGAAAGCGTATTTTTTGTTTGCAGCCAGTTGCTACAAGGCAGTTTTGCCGCGCAGCCAAATGAATATTCCTGAACCTCACTTTCATCCAGTGGCCTGTCATAAATTCTTACTTCATCTAACACACCATTGAACCAATAAGGATATTGAACATTGTTCATTTTTCCAAAGAACAGATCATAGCTATTCGTAAACGTCAGATTCTTTACAGGATAATCAAGTACCAGCTTACAATTGATGTAGAGTTTTGCCCTGTCCCCATCATATGTGTACACAAGACTACTCCAAACGTTCATTTGAATATAAGGCGTATCATTTTGCGGTAATACACCCGTAGAAGGTGCATACAAAGTCTGGTGAATCGTATCTACAGTAGAAGTAAAACAATTCTGGCCGCTGGTATAAAGGTTATCATCGTATGTCAAAAAATAATTACCGGTAAGGTAATCTGCGTCACCCTTCATAATAATTCTGTTCCCATGACATTTTCCTTTGTAAAAACCCACTGGCTTTATCCAGGCACAGATAGAAATAGGCCCAGTTGTATTTATTGTAGCGGAATTGGGAATACGCATGTAATTATCAACACCATTGAAGTAGTAGGCGCTGTTCGGCTTCCCATAATAATCCGTGGTAAGTGTTGCGTTATTAAAACTGGGATTGTTGTTATTACCGCTTACATCATTTGCATTGCCATTGAAGGGATAGTATGCCTTCAGGCCTTTGTTCAGATCAAAACCAAAGGCATTTGCGGCAAAACACAGGATCAGGATAGAGACGAGGGTAAAGGGTTTAGTTCTCATAATCAGGCGGCAACTTACAGATTTCTTGCCTGATGGACAAAATTTACACCGTTCCCAACAATTCAATAAACTTCTCTACACCCTTTCTCTTTTCCGGCGTCAGGTTATAACTAATATTTTGTGTGTAATATGTATGCAAGTCATATACTTCAAAAGGATTTTCTGCAACTACTTCCTCCAGGTGATCGAATCCAATAGCATTGGCCTTATTGAACAGTTCCACATAGTCCTCCGGCAATTTTTTATTGGCTATCCATGCGGCAAAGACGAACGGGAAACCCGTCATTTCGATCCAATTAGCCGCCAAATCATATATGTAAGTCGACTTCTTTCTTTGTTCCAGCGCCCTGTCGCCTATTACTACACCTGCTGTTGTACCTGAGATATGCTCCCGGTAGTCCTCCTTTGCATCTTCCAGCACAGGCGTTATTTTCCAGTGATATTTTAATAAAACCTTGCACAGATTTACAGAAGTACGGCTTTGATAGTCCAGCAACACTTTTTCAATCTTTTCCATTGGTACTTCGCTAAACAGGCACACAGACGCCACCTCCTGCTCCGCGCCAATACAAAAATCAGAGACAATATGCCATTCTTTCAACTTGGGAATAACAGCCACCGGCACCAAACCCACATCTATCGTACCATCTACCAGCATTTGTGCTATACGTGAGGGGTAATCTTCCACCAGTTCCGTGCGCGCCATCAACTCTTCTGAACGTTTAACTCCGTACAACAAAGGCTTTGTATTCAAATAACTTACCGCCCCTACTTTAATCTTCTCCAATTCTTTTATTTTTGCGCAAAATTAGTTGTTTCATTTAACTGTTTAATTGTTACATGGTTAAATTGTTGAGGAGCCTAAACTATAGCTATCAACAATATAACAATGCAACCATCTAACTATTAAGCCATTTCACATATTTATGGAGTTAACTCAATTAACCGCTATTTCTCCCGTAGACGGGCGTTATCGCAAACAAGCCGCATTCCTGGACGATTATTTCTCCGAGTTTGCACTGATCAAATACCGTGTATTGATAGAAATAGAATATTTTCTTTTTCTTGCCGATAAAAAGATTTTTAAACTGTCTGCTAAAGGACGGCAGCATTTGCAACAGGTTGCAGCCAACTTCAGCCTGGACGATGCACAGCAGATCAAACAGATCGAATCTGTTACCAATCACGACGTAAAGGCGGTTGAGTATTTCCTGAAAGAACAATTACAAAAAGCAGGTGTAACTACTGAAACTGAGTGGATCCACTTCGGCCTTACCTCTCAGGACATTAATAATACTTCTATCCCGTTGAGCTGGAAGCATTGCATGGAACAGGAACTTTTGCCGGGCCTTGTAAACCTGCAGCAAAGCCTTCGCCAACTGGCTACACAATGGAAAGATATTTCTATGCTGGCACGTACACATGGTCAACCTGCATCTCCTACCAAACTGGGCAAAGAGATCATGGTATTTGTGGAAAGGCTGGAAAACCAGGTGCAGTTATTTTCTTATATCCCTTATGCAGCTAAGTTTGGTGGCGCTACAGGCAACTTTAACGCACACAAAGTAGCTTTCCCTAAAAAGGATTGGGTTGCATTGGGAAATGAATTTGTAGAAGACAGATTAGGTCTGCAACGTATGCAGTTTACTACGCAGATCGAGCACTATGATAACCTCGCTGCGCATTTGGATACACTTAAACGCATCAACAATATATTAATCGATCTGTGCCGCGATATATGGACATACATCAGCATGGATTACTTTAAGCAAAAGACAAAAAAAGGTGAAGTTGGCTCTTCAGCCATGCCACATAAGGTAAATCCTATCGATTTCGAAAATGCAGAAGGTAATCTTGGTGTTGCCAATGCACTGTTGGAACACCTGGCAGCTAAACTGCCTGTAAGCCGCTTGCAGCGTGACTTAACGGATTCCACTGTGTTGAGAAACCTAGGCGTACCTGTAGCGCACATCTTCATCGCATTCAGGTCTATTGAAAAAGGCTTGGGTAAACTTGTATTGAATGAGGCTAAACTGAAAGATGATCTGGAAAATAACTGGGCTGTGGTAGCAGAAGCTATACAAACAATCCTAAGAAGGGAAAACTATCCAAAACCTTACGAGGCATTGAAAGACCTGACGAGAGGTAAATCAGCCATTACAAAAGCTGATATCCACACCTTTATTGCAGGTTTAAAAGTAAGCGCTGAAGTAAAGAAAGAATTGAAAGCAATTACACCACATAATTATACGGGTATTTCTCCGGTGTATTAATCGTGAATCGTGAGACGACAATCGTCAATAGCTTAATAAAGAAGAAGCCGCCTGAATTATCAGGCGGCTTCTTCTTTTTACTACTAGCCAAGGGCGTTGCCTAAGGCTAATTGATATATGCCCTTCGAGCAATTGCTTTGCAAACTATTTTCCCTTCGTACTTAGCACCTTGAACTTTCCTCTTTACATCGTACATCTAACATCGTACATTCTTCCTACTTACTTATGTATCTCACTCGTAAAGTGGAACTGTATATCCGGGTTGTTTTGTATTTCCGTATTCAGGAACCATTCGCTTTGTGCCAGGTAAACAGGATGGCCGTCTTTATCTTCTGCTGAGTTTTGTTGCTTAAAACGCAGGAAATCTTCCAGCTTCTTCTGGTCGTTGCTTGTAAGCCAGCATGCCTTATAGAAAGGCAATGGACGGAACTCACACGCCGCGCCATACTCCTGTAACAAGCGGTATTGAATTACTTCAAACTGAAGCTCACCTACGCAACCAATGATCTTTTTATTACCACCAAACTGCGTGAACAACTGCGCCACACCTTCGTCAGTTAACTGGTTTACACCTTTCTCCAGTTGCTTGGTTTTCATCGGATCCTTATTCACCAGCTCCTTGAATATTTCAGGAGAGAATGAAGGGATGCCGGTAAAGTAAAAATCTTCCCCTTCTGTAAGCGTATCTCCTATTTTAAAGTTACCTGTATCAAATAGACCTACTACATCACCTGCGTACGCATCGTCAATCACATCTTTGCTACGGGCAAGGAATGAATAAGGGTTGCTGAAGCGCATTTCCTTATCCAGGCGAACATGGTGATAATATTTGTTACGCTCAAAACGTCCGCTACATACTCGCAAAAACGCAATTCTATCGCGGTGTTTTGGATCAAGGTTCGCATGTATTTTGAAGATAAATCCGCTGAATTTCTCCTCTTTTACATCAATCATTCGCTTGGTAGTTTCCCTGCTGCGTGGCACAGGGGCTATGCGGATAAATGTATCCAACATTTCCTTTACACCAAAGTTGTTAATCGCACTACCAAAGAATACCGGCGCCACCTTACCATCCAGGTATTTTTGCGTTTCCAGTTCACCATATACACCATCTATCAGCTCTACATCTTCTCTCAATTGCGCCGCATCCTTATCCCCTACTTTTTCATCCAACACACTATCATTCAGGTCATGGATCACCACGCTATCTTCATCATCCGTAGCTTTTGTGTTAGCTGTAAACAACAGCAGGCTTTTATCATGCAGGTTATAAACCCCTTTAAAATCCTTACCACTGTTGATCGGCCAGGTCATTGGGTGAAGCTGTATCTTCAACTCGCCCTCAATCTCTTCCAGCAAATCAAAACGGTTTTTACCGTCACGGTCCATTTTGTTGATAAATACAATTACCGGCGTATCACGCATACGGCACACTTCCATCAACCGGCGTGTTTGGTCTTCCACACCATTTACACTATCTATTACCAGCACCACACTATCCACTGCCGTAAGTGTACGGTAAGTATCTTCAGCAAAGTCCTTGTGGCCCGGTGTATCCAGCAGATTTATCAGGGTATCCTTATATTCAAAAGTCATTACGGAAGTAGCTACAGAGATACCGCGCTGGCGCTCGATCTCCATAAAGTCACTCGTAGCATGTTTCTTGATCTTATTGCTTTTTACCGCCCCCGCAGTCTGTATAGCACCACCAAACAACAGGAATTTTTCCGTAAGGGTTGTTTTACCCGCATCCGGGTGGGAAATGATCGCAAACGTCTTGCGGCGGTTAAGTTCTTTTTCGTATTTCATAATTGTTCCAGGCCTTCCAGGTGCATTTGCCTCTGGAAAATGAGCGCAAATGTACGATTTTGCAGCCTTTTTCTGAAACAGATATGAAGTCTCTGTTACCAGTTATCAACCAAACGTTAAGCCGTCTGGCCGCAACTGCTAACTTCTTACATTTGCATCTTTAAAAATTTCCTTATATGATGTGTAAACGACTGGTAACGGCATTTTTGTTACTGATAGGTTCGGCAACATTTGCCCAGGATACCACACAGCAGGTAGTGCCAGGCAGAGCAAACAACCCGAAACAGCAGAAAAAGCCTTATGTGATCCTGATCTCAGCGGATGGATTCCGGTATGATTTTGCAAAGAAGTACAACGCGACTAACTTGTTGCGTCTGAGCAGCGAAGGTGTTGCTGCGGTATCTATGAAACCATCATTCCCATCGCTCACATTTCCCAACCATTATACACTTGTAACCGGCCTATACCCTGCTCACCATGGTTTGGTAGACAATTCTTTCTACGACGAACAAAGGAACCAATCCTATGGTATGTCTGATAAAAAAGCCGTTGGGGATAGTTCCTGGTACGGAGGCACTCCATTATGGACATTGGCAGAGCAACAAAATATGGTTACTGCAAGCTTTTATTGGGTGGCGTCGGAAAGCGCTATACAAGGTAAAAGGCCAAGCTATTACTACATCTACAATGAAAAAATAAAAATCGACGACCGCATAGAGGCAGTGAAACAATGGTTACAACTGCCTGAAGATAAACGCCCGCACCTGATCACGTTCTATCTACCGGAAGTAGATCATGAGGCGCACACTTATGGCCCGGAGTCAAAGGAAACGGAAGAGGCCGTACATTTCGTAGACCAGAGCATTGGCAAACTGGTTGCTGCCGTACAAAGTACTGGCCTGCCTGTAGATTTTGTTTTTGTGTCTGATCATGGCATGACAACTGTAGACACAAAGGAGTGGATCTCTATGCCCAAAGCCATCGATACAGCAAAATTTATCATTCCATGGGGCGATGCATTAATGCATTTATATGCTAAGGACAAAAAAGATATTCAGCCTACCTATGACGCGTTGAAAAAAGAAGCAAAAGACTATGACGTTTACCTTGCTGCCGACTTACCGGAACGCTGGCACTACAGTAAAAAAGATGACCGTTACAACAGGATTGGCGATATCATCCTTATTCCACATTTGCCAAAGGCATTTAATGTACAGAATAGAAAAGTAAAGCCCGGTAAGCATGGGTTTGACAATGATCTGCCAGATATGCAGGCAACATTCTTTGCATGGGGGCCGCACTTTAAAAACAATTATACCATCGGTTCTTTTGAGAACGTGAATGTATATCCTCTTATTGCAGAAATATTACAATTGAAGTATAAGAAAAAAGCGATAGATGGCAGGTTAAAAGTGCTAAAGCCGATATTAAAGTAATTTGAAGATGTATTAATTTGAAAATGGCTACATTGTTATATGGTTGCATGGTTAACAATTAAACAATACAACCATATAACAATTACCTTACTGTATTTTCAAATTCTCAAATTCGCTTATTCTCAAATTATTCCTATATGAAATCCCAAATAAAAGTAGGACTGGTTGGCTACGGTATGGCCGCCAAAGTGATGCACGCTCCCTTCCTCCACGTGTCAGAAGACTATGAAGTGACGGCTGTGCTGGAAAGAAATAGAACAGAATCAAAAGCATTGTTTCCCCACGCACAGATCGTGCGCGATCTTGATGCATTATTACAAGCAGATTGTGATCTTGTTGTTATTACAACACCTAATGATACACACTTCCCTTACGCACAAAAGGCCCTGATGGCAGGAAAGCATGTAGTGGTAGAAAAACCATTTACCATTACAACAGATGAAGCACGCTTATTGATCGCCACAGCCAATCAATGCAAAAAGGTCTTATCTGTTTACCAGAATCGTCGTTATGTAGGTGATTTTCTCACCATGCACTCCATCATATCACAAGGTCTGTTAGGCGATATTCATGCATTTGAAGGTCGGTATGAACGTTATAGGCCAGAGCCTAAACCAAACGCATGGCGGGAGGAACCTACGGCAGGTAGCGGTATTTTGTACGATCTCGGCGCACACCTCATAGACCAGGCGCAGGCACTCTTTGGCATGCCGGTAAACGTTACTGCAGACGTACGTATGCAACGACCACACGCACGCACGGACGATTATTTTGACATACAGCTAGACTATGGGTTCAACATAGTTACACTCAAAGCCAGTATGCTGGTACGAGAGCAAGGCCCACGCTACATGATACAGGGTACAAAAGGCTCATTTATCAAATATGGCGAAGACCCGCAGGAAGCGCTATTAAAAGAAGGTATAATGCCGGTAAGTGAAGACTGGGGCAAAGAAGAACCGGAAAACTACGGCCTACTGCATACAGAAATGAATGGAGAAATTGTAAGAATGAAATATCCTACATTACAAGGCAGTTTTGGTTATTTCTACCGCGATCTGTACGACACCATCGCCAATGGTGCTCCGCCAAAAGTTACACCGGAACAGGCTTACAATACCATCAAGTTAATTGAACTTGCTTTTGAATCAAGCAGGGAGAAGAGAACGATCGAGGTGAGATAAATTGAATTGTTTTATTGTTTTTACCAAACAATTTTCCTGCAACCCAATAAATTTCTTTATTACCCAGGTTCGCGTCTTCATAAACTTGCTTCATATATCGCAAAGGCCACAGAGGAGACGCAGAGGTCGCAAAGTGGCTTCGCTATGTCCCCTATACCTTCGCAACAGAGTTGATCATTACTATTATTTAATAGACCTCAACTCATCTTATGTACCTTATTTATGTTCCTATGTGGTGAAAAAACTCGCTCAGATCAAGAAATACGAAGTATTTCCCCTATGTGTCCTACTGTGTCCCTTCGGAGAATTCAGTTATAAATTTTTTGTATAACCGTAAACTTCTATCTACTAATATCGCTATGATATACCTAAACAGATACGCGGAGCAACAGGTCAACACCCCTATGTGTTTAAAAAACTTCGCTCAGATTAAGAAATACGAAGTATTTCCTCTATGTGGCCTACTGTGTCCCTTCGGAGAATTCAGCTATACTATTTTTGTATAACCGTAAACTTCTATCTACTAAT
>JAFKHH010000010.1 GCA_017306865.1 Filimonas sp. | reverse complement strand
TACATGGGATTTTTCTAAATCATAATTATCATTAGGGCCGTATAAGTTCGTTGGCATTACAGAAACAAAATTACAGCCGTACTGTGCCCTGTAAGAATTGCATAATTCTATCCCTGCAATTTTTGCTATAGCATAGGGCTGATTGGTTTGCTCTAGTAACCCTGTAAGCAAATATTCTTCTTTCAATGGTTGTGGTGCCATCTTTGGATAGATGCAAGATGAGCCAAGGAACATTAATTTTTTTACTTTATTTACATACGCCTCATGGATTATATTGGCTTCCATCATTAAATTATCGTAGATGAAATCAGCTCTGTAGGTATTATTCGCAACTATTCCGCCAACATTTGCCGCGGCTAAAAAAACATAATCAGGCGTCTCCTTTGCAAAGAAATCAGCAACAGCTTGCTGATTTCTTAAATCCAAATTCTTAGATGATCTGGTTATAATATTTTGACACCCCTCCAGCTCTAGTTTTCGTACAATAGCAGAACCAACCATACCGCGATGCCCGGCTACATAAATCTTCGCATTCTTTTCCATACTATTTCGACTGGAACGTTTTAGGTTCTTTGTATAATTCTTCCTTAGGAAGATTTTTAAAGTAATCGTATGTTTTTTTCAAGCCTGCTGCGCGATCCACTTTTGGCTCCCAGCCTAAAAGTTCTTTGGCTTTAGTAATGTCAGGTTTTCTTTGTTTCGGATCATCTACCGGTAATGGCTTATACGAGATCTTTACAGAAGAGCCCGTCAATTTCAAAACTTCCTCAGCAAACTCTTTTAGTGTGATTTCATTAGGGTTTCCAATATTAACCGGTTGCACATAATCACTCATCAATAAACGATAAATACCTTCGACCAAATCATCTACATAGCAGAACGAACGTGTTTGACTGCCATCTCCAAAAACGGTTAGGTCTTCACCACGCAATGCTTGCCCAATAAATGCAGGTAATGCACGGCCATCATTTAAACGCATGCGAGGGCCATAAGTATTGAATATCCGTATAATACGGGTTTCTACGTTGTGAAACGTGTGGTAAGCCATTGTAATAGCTTCCATATATCGCTTGGCCTCATCATATACACCACGTGGGCCAACTGGATTTACATTCCCCCAATATTCTTCGGTCTGCGGGTGTACTAATGGATCTCCATACACTTCACTAGTTGAAGCCACTAACATTCTAGCGCCTTTTGCTTTTGCCAGCCCCAAACAATTGTGAGTTCCCATTGCTCCTACCTTTAATGTTTGAATAGGAATTTTGAGATAATCAATAGGACTTGCTGGTGAAGCAAAATGTAATATATAATCAAGCTTACCTGGTATATGAATAAACTTAGTTACATCATGAAAATAGAATTCAAAATTGGGTAAAGGGAACAGGTGCTCGATATTTTTCATGTCACCAGTCACCAGGTTATCCATTGCTATAACATGATATCCTTCTTTGATAAAGCGATCACACAAATGTGATCCAAGAAACCCTGCTGCGCCTGTGATCAATATTCTTTTCATAAATAGAAGGGATTTAGAAGATTTAAAGGTTATGGACGTCCAATACTTTCATAATGAAAACCAAGAGAACGGGTATGGTTCACATCAAATAAGTTTCTACCATCAAAAATGGCTTTATTTTTTAATGATTTACCTACTCTTTCAAAATCTGGTGTTCTAAATTCACTCCATTCCGTTGCGATAATCAAAGCATCTGCATTTGCCAACGCTTCGTACTGATCACCAGCAAACTGTATCCTATCCCCAAAATGCTTCTTTGTATTAGCCATAGCCTCCGGATCAAAGGCTGTAACTGTAGCACCTTCTTCCAACAAAGCTTCAATAATGTAAAAAGCAGGCGCCTCACGTACATCATCTGTATTAGGCTTAAACGCTAATCCCCACACAGCGATATGCTTACCCTTTAATTCTTCGTTAAAATACTTTTTTACTTTTGGTACTAAATGAACTTTCTGCTTTTCGTTCACATCCATCACAGCATTTAACATTTGAAAGTTATAATTAACTTCTTGTGCTGATTTTGCTAACGCTTGCACATCTTTAGGGAAGCAGCTACCACCATAACCTATGCCTGGAAATAAAAATCTTTTGCCTATGCGATCGTCTGAACCTATTCCTTTTCTTACCTGATCTACATCTGCACCAAGCAATTCACACAGCTGTGCGATTTCGTTCATGAAAGTAATCTTTGCAGCTAAAAATGAATTTGCAGCATATTTTGTTAACTCGGCAGAACGTTCATCCATAAAGATGATTGGATTACCTTGTCTAACAAAAGGCAGATAGAGCTCATTCATTACTTTTTTAGCCCGGTCAGAACTCGTACCAATTACAACTCTGTCAGGTTTCATGAAATCCTCTACAGCAACTCCTTCACGTAAGAACTCCGGATTGCTTACTACATCAAATTCTCCTTTATAATTTTTGGCTATTGCTGTGTGTACCTTTTCAGCAGTGCCTACAGGTACAGTGCTTTTATCTACTATAACTTTATAATCCGTTAATAGCTTGCCTATCTGATCTGAAACACCTAAAACATAACTCAAGTCAGCACTTCCATCTTCGCCAGGAGGAGTAGGCAATGCTAAAAAGATAATTTCAGCGTCCTTAATTCCTTCCGTAAGATTGGTGGTGAATTTAAGACGCTCATTCTTTTGATTGCGCGCAAACAACTTTTCTAGTCCTGGCTCAAAAATGGTTATCTCGCCACCATTTAATTTATTTACTTTATTTTCATCGATATCGATACATGTGACATAGTTACCTGTTTCTGCAAAGCAGGTACCGGTTACGAGCCCAACGTAACCGGTACCTATAACTGCTAATTTCATATTTGGATTAGTTCAATGTTATAATAGATGTTCTTCTTTATTCGTATTGATTTCTGATTTTGAACCCGGCCTCTTTCAACAGTTTTTCACGTTGGAACAATTGCACATCGGCCTGTACCATTTCCTTTACTAAAGCAGGTAAATCATATTTAGGCTTCCACCCTAATTGTTGATTTGCCTTAGTTGGATCTCCAATCAGTAATTCCACTTCTGTAGGTCTAAAATAGGCAGGGTCAATTGATACAACTTCTTTCCCAACTTCCAATTGAAAATTAACGTTTGAGCAACTTATTACATATCCTTTTTCATTTACCCCTTCACCTTTGAATTCAACAGCAATACCAACTTCTTCAAAAGCCATTCGGATAAATTCTCTAACCTCTGTAGTAATGCCTGTAGCAATAACATAATCTTCAGGCTTATCTTGTTGAAGAATCAGCCACATGGCCTCTACATAATCTTTTGCATGCCCCCAGTCTCGTTTCGCATCTAAATTCCCCATGAAAAGTTTATCTTGCAACCCCATAGCAATTTTCGCCACTCCACGGGTAATTTTACGTGTTACAAACGTTTCTCCACGTAATGGACTTTCATGATTAAACAGAATTCCATTACAAGCAAACATATCGTAAGCTTCACGATAGTTTACTGTGATCCAATACGCATATAATTTCGCAACCCCATAAGGAGAGCGAGGATAAAATGGAGTGGTCTCTTTTTGAGGTACTTCTTGCACTAGGCCATATAATTCAGACGTGGATGCTTGGTAAATTTTAGTCTTTTTATTCAACCCCAATAAACGAACAGCTTCTAAAATCCTTAACGTACCAACACCATCTGCATTTGCAGTATATTCAGGTGTGTCAAAACTCACCTTTACATGACTCATCGCACCGAGATTATAAATCTCATCTGGTTGCACCTCTTGTATAATGCGAATAAGATTGGTGCTATCCGTAAGATCACCGTAATGTAATTTGAATTTTACATTTTTCTCATGTGGATCCTGGTATAAATGATCAATTCTGTCTGTATTAAAAAGAGAACTTCTCCTTTTAATGCCATGAACTTCGTATCCTTTCGATAAAAGGAGTTCAGAAAGATAGGCTCCATCCTGTCCTGTAACGCCAGTAATAAGGGCTTTTTTAATCATTTATTTGTAAATTAACATCTTTTAGTCATGCTTGTATAACTTCTAATAGATTATTAAGAACCTTTTCTTTTTCAAAATGCTTTTTATAATAATCAAAGCCATTTAACCCCAATTGAATAAGTTCCTCATTAGATAGGCTATATAGTTCTAATATTTTTTTTGACATCTCAAGAAAATCTTCAGCATTGCACACCTTTCCACAATTTGCTTCTTTTATAATTTGTGCCCCTTCTCCATTTAACATTGCAATTATTGGTTTCTTAGAAGCCATGTATGCTTGTATTTTAGCCGGAACTGTAAGTTTAAAAATTTCCCGATCTTTTAAAGACACGAGCATTACATTCGCATATTTAAAAATACCCGGCATGTTATCTATAGGATAATGTCCCATCAGTATAATATTCTTCAAAGTAAAACGTTCTATTTGTTCTTTTACCCAATGTAGCTTTCTCCCATTCCCTACGATCAACCACTTTATGTTATATTTTTGAGTCAATTTAGCACACTCTATTATTGAATCAAAATCTTGTGCTTCTCCTATATTACCAGCAAACATTATATTAAATGAATTGGCAAAGTCACTATTATCTAGTTTAACAAACGCTTCTTTCGTAAAGATATCTTCAGCCCAATTTGGAAAATAAATTATTTTTTTCTTGTTAACCCCTTTTTCAGTTATTGGTTTGGAAAAGCTCCTTGAACCTATAAATATTGTATCGGAATTTTTATATATCCATCGCACAAGCTTGTTAATTGAGTTAATAACTAATCTATTTTTAATATTACTTGCGGCGATGATACTTTCCGGCCACAAGTCCAAATCCCAAAATAGTAACTTTGCTCCTTGCATTTTTTTGGCGATAACTCCTCCTATTCCAACAAAAACAGGAGAAGTATGATGAACAAGGATTATATCATATTTCTCTTTTCTTCTAAAAAAAAGAGAAAGGGAGTAAAGAACAATAGAAATAGCAAAGCTAATATAGTTAATTACTAATCTGACACCAGAGCCTCTTCCTCTAGGTATAAGGGGCAATCTAATCACTCGAACACCATTGATTTCTTCTTTTCTTCTATTAAAAAAACCATACCCTGGAAAGAATTTCCCTTTAGGATAATTAGGAATTCCCGTGATAACAGTAATATCCAATCCTTCATTATTTAAATGGAATGCTACATCATTTATTTTGAACGTTTCTGGGTAAAAATGATTGGTGAAAATCAATACGCGTTTTCTGACCATACAACTCTCTTTATATAATCCGTGTAGGAAAGAATTATTCTAACGACTTTATCACTAACATTTGGTGCGCTATAGTCATTTACAAGTCTAAATATCCGTTCTTTTCCCTGTTTAACTATAATAGATATTTGAATTAATCCTTGGAGAATTCGCTCAGGGTTTAAGCCTACCATCATTACAGCAGCTTCTTCCATAGCTTCGGGGCGTTCGTGAGCTTCCCTTATATTCAGAGCAGGAAAATTAAGTATAGAAGATTCCTCAGAAATTGTCCCACTATCAGATATTACTGCATATGAATTTTTCTGTAAAAAATTGTAATCATTAAAGCCCATAGGCTTCAAAAATTGAATTAAAGAATGTACAGTTACTTTCTTTTCTTCAATTTTTTTTCGCGTACGTGGGTGAGTACTTACTATTATGGGAAGCTTATACTTTTCTGCTATTTGATTGAGTACTAGAATAAGGTTTCCAAAATTTCTTTCGCTATTGATGTTCTCTTCCCGATGTGCTGAAATAACAAAATATTTGCCTTCTTCTAAATTCAACGTTTGCAAAATAGATGATTTATTAATTGATGGCATGTAATGTTGAAGCACTTCAAACATTGGAGAGCCAGTTTTAATAATTCTATCAGGCAATACCCCTTCTCGCAAAAGATATTCTCTTGCTATACTACTATATGTAAGATTGATATCCGCAATATGATCTACTATCTTCCTATTGGTTTCTTCCGGCACACGTTGATCAAAACAACGATTGCCTGCCTCCATATGAAAAATAGGAATATGTCTTTTTTTCGCTGGGATAGCACAAAGACATGAATTTGTATCGCCCAAAACAAGAAAAGCATCAGGCAATTGCTTCGCCAATATGTCATCAATTCTTATCAAAATTTGCCCAACAGTTTCCATTGTTGTACTGCCAGCAGCATTGAGAAAGAAATCAGGTTTTCTTATACCTAAATCATCAAAGAATATTTGATTAAGTTCATAATCATAATTTTGCCCTGTGTGTACAATAATATGCTCAATTGCTTCTGATTCATCCAATCTAGCTATAACACGAGAAAGTCTGATAATTTCAGGGCGTGTACCCACTACAGTCATTACTTTTAATTTCCTCATTACAACTTTTTCTAGAGTTTATTATACATTTTCCATATAAGTATCCGGATCATTAGGATCAAAGAATTCATTTATCCAAAAAATCGTATATAATTCATCATTCCCAGTATTTTTTATATTATGGGTGTACCAAATCGGCATATCCACATATGCAGGATTATCTCCAGAAAGATTAAAGTTCAGGATTTCTCC
>JAFKHH010000040.1 GCA_017306865.1 Filimonas sp. | reverse complement strand
CCACCAATGCCGATCACACTTTTATCATTCAGTTTATAGCCGAGTGACAGTCCTATATCCATCGTAGCAGGTAGCAGGCCGCTGGTGCCTGCTGTTTGCAGGTTGGCGCCATACTCCAGGCGTTGCCAGAAGCTTTTTGTTTTCTGCTGGTTGGGTTTAAAGGCGGGCATATCCAAATCACTACTGCCGCCACCGCCCAGTTGGTTTGCTTTATCTTTTAACTGGTTTAGCTGTGCCTGTGCTGCCTGTATCTGTTGTTGCATCATGGAGGATGGATCTACTCCCCCATCCCCACCACCAACCCCTGAAGGGGAGTTTCCCATGCGCTGGCTGATGATGCTGCCTACTTGTGCGCGGGTTTGCAAACCGGCGAGCGCTGCGGGGCTGCCGAGGTCGGATGGCGTGCCAAATAATTGCGCGAGATAGCTATTCTTTTGCAGGAAGTTTTTGAATGCGGGCAACTCGCGCAAGGTGGCGAGTGCTTTTTCTTCCAGCTTCTTGCGATCGTTGATGAGGGTTTTGTACTCTTGTAAACGCTGGCTATAGTAATAGGCTTCTTTGTTCAGCGAGGTGAACTGTTTGGTGAGGTTGAGCTTTTCTACTTCGGCCTTTAGTTGTTGCTGGCGTTCTTTGATGAAGGCTTTTATATCATTTGCCTGTTGCAGCTTGCTTTCAAAGCTTTTAAGCTGGTCGTTAAGTGCCTGTACTTTTTCCAGTTGCCCGGCGGGTAATTTATCTTTTGCCTGTTCTAAAAAGCGGGTGGCGCTATGCACGCTATCCAGGCCGGGAATGTATTCTTTCAGCGGGAATTTGTCTTTGATGGATGCCGTACTTTTCAGCTTTGCTTCCAGCTCTTTATACCGTGCTTCGCTGCCGGTAAATAAAGCATTGGCTGTGCTGTCTTTGGCAGACATGGCTTTGTGCAATTTGGCTTCTTTGCGTTGCATGCGTTGCAGCAGTTTTTCTGTCTGCTTTTGCAGCGACTGCTCTAGTCCTTTGTATTTCTTTTCTATTACATCCAAAGATGCATTACTGATAACTGCCTGCTCACTGGGTTGCTGTGCTACCAGGCGGCCACTGGCTACTATACATACCAGCAATAAACATACATACAGAACGGTTCCACTTTTCTGTTTCATAAGCATAGTTTTTCCTATTACTTAATTTGCGTTAAGCATTACTTTACAATTAGTAAGTAAACTGGTCTTTCTTTACTGAGTGGACACTGGCTTAGGGTCTTCCGTCACAAGGCGTGACAGTATTTGTGCAATGTTCCAACATTTTTGTGAAGATACATTAATTAAAAAGACTTTCATACATCCAATTC
>JAFKHH010000039.1 GCA_017306865.1 Filimonas sp. | reverse complement strand
TATACATGGTCTACGACAAAAGAGACAGGCTCGTCTATACCCAGGACGCCAACATGCGCAGCAAAAACTGGTGGCACACCACCCTGTATGACAACCTCAACCGCCCCATACAGACAGCGATGCTCACCAGCCCCGGTTACGACCGCGCCACATTACAAAGCCTTGTCAACGGCATAAGCGATGGTGCCACCACCGTCAATACCAGCGTAGAGATCACCAGCGGCATCACCGCCGACCTCAGCGTCAGCCAGTGGCAAACCGGCGTCAACTACCAGGCCAGCAACAGCGTCACCATCAACGACGGGTTTGTAAGCAACGACAATGCCGAGTACACTGTAGAGATCGTAGCCGGCACCGGCACCCCTGCATCCGTACAGCAAACCGCCAACACCTATCCCGTACCCAGTGGCGCCACCCTGGTAGCGCTCACCTATACCCACTACGACAACTATAACTGGACCAGCAAACAATACAAAACAGCATACAACAGTAAACTATCCCAAGGCAACAGCACCTACAGCGAACCCCTGCCCACAACGACCAACACCGCCGTGCAAGGGCTCGTAACCGGCACCCGCGTCCGCGTACTCGAAGACGCCGGTGATCTCAGCAAAGGCAAATGGCTCGAAGCTGCCAGCTTCTACGACAGCAAAGGCCGGGTAGTACAAGTACAGGCCACCAACTACAAAGGCGGGGAAGACGCCCTGACCAGCCTCTATGATTTTACCGGTAAAGTGCTAAGCACCTACCAGATGCACAGCAACGCAAGCGCCGGCATCAACAACCAATCTATCCTCACCGTCATGGACTACGACCATGCAGGCCGTGTAACCCAGGTGCGCAAGACCATCAACGACGACCTCAGCAAAACCCGCGTCATCGCCCAAAACAGCTACGACGCCCTCGGTCAGTTAAAAACCAAACAACTCGGCCAGAAAACCGATGAAACAGGTACCCCCCTCGCAGGCCAGTACCTCGAGACCCAAGACTACGCCTACAACATCCGCGGGTGGCTCAAAGGCATCAACTGGGACGGCTATGGAACAGCCAACAGCAAGACAGGCGCCAAGACCAACAGGTGGTTCGCCTTCGACCTCAGCTACGACTGGGGGTATGAACAAAACCAGTACAACGGCAACATAGCCGGCATGCGCTGGCAGACAGGTTATGACAACGCCAACCGGTTACTCTACGGCGACTTTAAAGAATACCGCAGCGGGTGGAACAACACCGCCAACATAGACTTCTCCATGAAAATGGGCGATGGTCAAAATCATGCAAGCGCCTATGATGAGAACGGCAACATCAAAGCCATGTTCCAGGTAGGCCTTAAAGGCACCGCCAGTACACCCATAGACAACCTGGGCTACAGCTACAACAGCCTCAGCAACAAACTCGCTGCTGTAACAGATGCCGTAACAGGCGACAACAAACTAGGCGACTTTACAGACAAGAACACTACCGGTGATGATTACGCCTATGACGACAACGGCAACCTCACCATCGACAAAAACAAAAACATCCAAAGCATCAGCTATAACCACCTCAACCTCCCTTACCAGGTAACAGTCAAGAACGATGATGGTACAGCAAAAGGCACCATCACTTACATCTATGATGCTACCGGTAATAAGTTGGAAAAACGGACGAGTGAACTAGCCGCCAGCAGCAACCAGCAGCAAGGCAAGCAAAC
>JAFKHH010000015.1 GCA_017306865.1 Filimonas sp. | reverse complement strand
AAAGGCACATAGTTTTTATTTTCTTTCTGATTAATAGCAAAGCTTGTTTGTATAAAGAGTGCATAGATCACATAGAGAGGCCGCTTTGCGACCTCTGCGTATTCTCTGCGGTCTTTGCGATATTTGAGTTACCAGCGAATGAAACCCGACCAATGGAATTCTCTTAACTTAATGACATTACCCTACGGGATCTGCGTTTCAGATACAAAGACTTTTATGAAACTGGATTATGATCCCGTAGGGATCAGATATTGGTAGTATATATTATCAGATTTTCTTGCATGCCGCAGGTATGCAACCTGGTAATAATAAATGTGGGTACACAGTAGGTCTCCGACCAGGATGTAATGGATGCCCGACTCTGTCGGGATTTATCGACGGAGTCGATGAGCTTACTCATCCTGGTCGGAGACTAAGATGAGTGAGTGAGCATAAAATCTTGGTGCTTCTTTGTGGCTCCATGTCTTTGTGGCTACACCTCCGCCCACATGCGTAATAAGTTGCTATATGTTTGTTGTAGTACTAAATGTTCTCCTGATTGTGGATTTTGTTTGCCAAGTGATTCTTGCACGGTTTTCAACTGGAATAATAGATCTCTTTTTTCTGTATCGCGGATCATCGATTGCATCCAGGTAACAGCAGCTATACGCTCACCCGCAGTAACAGGATTTACACAATGCAATTTAGTAGTGGGATATATGATCGCATCGCCTTTCTTTAATTTATACTGTACAAACCCCGTCGGGTTATGAATCACCAATTCTCCGCCTGTATAAGATGCTGGATCACTTAAGAAAATGGTCATGCTTAAATCTACACGCATAGCACCCATTCCACTTCCATCGCTCATGATAGGGCTGTCTGTATGCCAGCCATACTGCATGCCATCCCGGTATTTACTTATAATGGGAGGATATACAAACTTAGGCAACAATACTGCCTGTATGATAGGACTGGAAGACATTGCATTAATAACAATGTGTTGAACCTGCACACTTGCTTCGTTCCCGTTGCCAGGTGCCTGTAGGTTGTTTTTTACTTCTTTTGCTGCTCCGGTAGCAGTCGCTTTTCCGTCTACAAAAGGAATGGTGCCTATCAACTGATCAATAGCTATTAATTCTTCAGGCTTTAAAAGACCTTCTACATGCAAAAGGGATGAGGGAGAATTCATAAACAAGTTAATTATCTTAAAAGTAAATCTTTCCCAGCTAAAAGTAGGGTGATGCCGAAGGGGAAAAATACCCTATTGTACAATAAATGCTCCTCTGCATGGAGGGATAAACGAACTCCATGATTTATCACAAGGCCGTTGGCTTATGATTCTGGTGTACCTCATGCTAGTCTCCGACTAGGATGCTTAGGCCCATCGACTCCGTCGATAAATCCCGACAGAGTCGGGTAACCATTACATCCTAGTCGGAGACTAGCATGATTGTGATAGCTGGTTCACGAGGACACGAACCAGGGCGAAACTAGTGCAAAGGCATTGTGATCTTTGTGGTTGCTTTTTTCTCTTGGTGCTACTTTGTGCCTTCCTGTCTTGGTGGCACAAAAAAAGCGACAGGATAATCCCGCCGCTTCTGTAATATAAATCGTTTATCATTCTTACGATTTCCGATTGACGTTTCCCGAATTAGTCTTCACGAAGTTCCCATACCAATGCACTTGCACCTAGTATGGCTGCGTCAGATTCCTTCAGCTCACTCATAAAGAGTTTCACCTTATTCTGGAAAATAGGGAGCAGGTTTGCTTCCATGTGCTTTTGTACCGGATCGAATAATAAGTCGCCCGCTTTACACAAACCGCCAAACAGGATGATCGCTTCAGGAGAAGAGAACATTACAAAATTTGCAAGCGCTTTGCCTAATACTTCGCCTGTATAGCGATACACTTCATTACAGATGGCATCGCCCTCGATAGCGCAGTCGTACACAAGACGGCTATCTATGTCTTCCGGAATATGATTTCTAAGTAAGCTATCTGTGCCAGGATTTTTTTCCAGTAGTTCCAGTGCAGTCAGGCGAACACCCGTAGCAGATGCGTACGTTTCCAGTGAACCTTCTGCGCCGGTAGACCAGTGTCTTCTGCCGCCAGGAATAATGATTGTGTGGCCAAGTTCACCCGCAAAGCCGTCGTGGCCGTACACCACCTGTCCGTTCACAACGATGCCGCTGCCCACACCTGTACCTAAGGTGATCATGATAAAATCTTTCATGCCTTTGGCTGCGCCATACATCATTTCACCAACTGCTGCTGCATTGGCGTCATTGGTAAGTGCAGACAATAAACCAAAGCGTTCTTTGATCATCTCAGCCAGCGGAATAAAACCATCCCAGGGCAGGTTAGGGGCGTACTCAATGGAGCCATTATAATAGTTGCCATTAGGCGCACCTATACCAATGCCACGGATAAAGTCATTGCCGCCAACTTCATCAATAGCAGGCTTTATCGCTTCGTATAATTCTTCAATAAATAACTTAACGTCACGGTGCTTTTTTGTAGAAATAGCGCCGCGGTAATGAATCTCACCACGATGGTCTACAAGACCAAAAACTGTATTTGTACCGCCAATATCGATACCAATAGCCATCTGCTGCGAAACCGGAATAGGAGACATAGTTTTTAAGTGTGATATATTGTAAAAGAATAGTTGTTAGTATAAAAAGAGTAAGGTTTACAAAGTATATAAGGATTATGCTGCATAAACTTTATATACTTTATAAACCTTATATACTGTATAAACGAAAACCATGTTAGTGACCGCCGCCAGTAGCAGCAGCTTTATCATAGTCGATGCCTTGTGCCTTCAATATACCTGTTACTTTCACTGCGAAGAAAGCGAGGTATGCAAAACATGCAGCGCCTACAATGAAGCTATGATGTATGCCTAAGATTGCATCACCCGCAAGAATACCTTGCAGCAACGGAATAAGCGCACCACCCATGATCATCATGATCAGGAAAGAAGAACCTTCGTTTGTGTGTTTGCCTAAGCCTGCTATAGAAAGGGTGAAGATACATGGCCACAGTGTGCTACAGAACAAACCAACACTAGTCAGTGCATACACACTCACCATGCCTTCTGTCAACATACCGATCACCAGCGCTACAATGCCCAATGAAGAGAACAACAATAGTTGTCTTGCAGGGTTGCCTCTGCTTAACAGGTCCGCAATAATCATTACCACAATAACTGCGGCATATACATAGAAATGGCTGATATCATGTTTCGCAATAACGTTTACCAGCAGGAACACTGCAAACGCGATGTACGGCATAATAATGCTTAATAATTTTCTTGTGCTGTCTTTCAGGTTGAAAGCGCCCACCGCTGCAGTCCAGCGGCCAATCATTAAGCTTGCCCAGTACAGAGATACAAATGGCGCTACTTCGTCTGTTCTGAAAGCGCTGCCATCTATATGCTTTATTTTTTCCTGGATATAAATAGGTAAGTGGCTTGCTGTAGAAACTTCCACACCTACATAAATAAAGATGGCTAACATACCCAACACTAACTGTGGATAGTTGAACACAGATTTTCTTGCAGGTACACCTGCTGAACCTTCCGTTACATCATCTTGTGTTTCGATCTTGTTAGGAAGAGATGAGAATTTAAATACCAATGCTACCAGTATGAATGCTGCACCTAAAATAAGGTAAGGCACTTTTACTGAGCTGATGCTAAGTTCACTGGAATTACCGGTACTGCTGCCGAAAATGGCAAAGCTCACGATCAATGGGCCGATAGTGGTACCAAAATTGTTTACACCACCAGCAAGGCTGAGGCGTTGTGCGCCGCTTTTAGGATCGCCTATTACAATAGCCAATGGATTGGCTGCTGTTTGCTGAAGGCTGAAACCTAAGCCAACGATAAATAAGCCGGCAAGCGTAAGGTTAAACGAACCACTGTTAGCCGCAGGATAGAAGAGTAATGTGCCGATCGCAGAGATCAAAAGACCTATAGCGATACCATTTTTGTAACCAATCTTGTTCAACATGTCGCCGCCACTGGCTTTGGAAAGGCCTGTGTAAATGAGCGAGCCGACTGTGTACGCGATGTAGAAACAAAATGCAATCATTTGCGATTGCCATACTTCTAAGTGAAGCTTTTCTTTGAATACAGGGATCAGAATGTCATTGGATGCTGCAACGAATCCCCAGAAGAAAAAGACACTGACAAGGGTATAGAATGCCCCCTTGTTCGTGTTGTTTGGTTGTTGGATCATAACAATCGTTACGGTTTAGAATAATTGTGTGCGTTATTGAATAGAATGTGTAAAATAAAGCCATTTTGTAATGCAAAACGTAACAAAGTTTTTTGTGCATCAAATATTCCTTACTAAATTGGAACACAATTCATACAAAGACAAGGGGAGGGAAATGGATATCTTACATGTAAGTGCGGAATGCTATCCTGTTGCTAAAGCTGGTGGTTTAGGAGATGTAGTAGGTGCATTGCCAAAATATCAATGCAAAATGGGACATTATGCTAAGGTCGTAATGCCTATGTACCGCACTAAATTTCTCTATCAGCACGAGTGGACAATAGATTTTAAAGGCCGTACAAACATGGGTAACTGGTGGTTTGATTACACCATTATCAAAGAGAAGAACAATGTGCTGGGTTTTGACCTTTTTCTTGTTGACATAAACGGATTACTAGACCGGGAAAAAATTTACGGCTACGCAGATGATACTGAACGTTTCACTGCTTTCCAGATAGCTGTGGTAGACTGGGTGAATCATTGGGAGCACAAGCCCGGTGTTATTCATTGCCATGATCACCATTCTGCACTTATTCCATTTATCCTGAAACATTCTTACCAGTACAACCGCCTGCAGGATGTGCCGACTGTATTAACTATACACAATGCGCAATACCAGGGCTGGATGGGCTGGGATAAAAGCATTTACCTGCCTGTATGGGACAGGTGGAAGGGCGGCCTGCTGGAGTGGAATAAAACCCTTAATCCGCTTGCTGCCGGTATTAAAACTGCATGGAAAGTAACAACTGTAAGTAACAGTTACCTGGAAGAGCTGAAGTATATGTCTAACGGGTTAGAAAAATTATTTCAGTATGAACAAGGTAAATGTGTAGGCATACTAAATGGTATAGATACGGATATATGGAACCCGGCAACAGACGAGTATATCAGCCATCAGTACGATACGGCAACAATGACGGAGGGTAAGCTGGCAAATAAAAAAGTATTATGCGAGCGTTTTAATCTTAATGAAGAAAACCCGCTGATTGTATTCATAGGCAGGATGGTAGGAGAGAAAGCGGCAGATGTTTTGCCGGACGCTATACTTGCATCACTCTATAGTTTGCAGGGAAACGCAAATTTTCTTATCCTTGGCAGCGGAGAACCGCATGTTGAATGGCAGTTAAGCCAGTTGACAGGAGCATTAAGCGGCAACTACAATGTATTTATTGGTTATGATGAAGCATTGAGCCACCAGATGTATGCAGGAGCAGATTTTTTACTGATGCCAAGCAGGGTAGAGCCATGCGGGCTGAACCAGATGTACTCCATGAAATACGGTACTGTGCCGGTGGTAAGAAACACCGGTGGTTTGCACGATACGGTACTGGATATGGGAGATGGCGGATGGGGCATACGTTTTGAACATGCTTCTGTAGGTGACATTACACATGCAGTGAACCGTGCAGCAGCAGTGTATAAAGACAAAAAAGAACTTACCCGTATGCAACAGCATATGATGAAGCTGGACCATAGCTGGGAAAATGCAGTGCAACAATACCTGAATGTGTATCAGAGCCTTAAATTTTAAAAATCAGGAAACCTATGTTCAATATTTCAACATCAGTGTTTGCCGTTATCCTCGGTGGAGGAGCCGGCACACGTTTGTACCCGTTAACAGCCAGCAGGTCAAAACCTGCCGTTCCGATTGCAGGTAAATACAGGTTGGTAGACATACCGATCAGCAACTGTATCAATTCAAACATCAACCGCATGTTTGTACTGACGCAGTTTAACTCCGCATCGCTCAACAAGCACATCAAAAACACCTATCACTTCAGCGCATTCAGCAACGGATTTGTGGATATTCTTGCTGCTGAACAGACACCGGAAAACCCGGGGTGGTTCCAGGGCACAGCAGATGCAGTAAGGCAATCTATGCGGCACATCTACAATTTTGATTTTGAATATTTGCTCATTCTCAGTGGTGACCAGCTATACCAGATGGATTTCCTGTCAATGATCAACAGCCACAAAGAGAGTGGGGCAGACATTACGATCGCTACTATTCCCGTGGTAGAAAAAGAAGCATCTGACTTTGGTATTTTAAAGACGAATGAACATAATATCATCACCTCTTTTATTGAGAAGCCAAAAAAAGAATTGTTACCTGAATGGACTAGTGATACAGGTGATGAAATGAAAAAAGAGGGGAGAAATTACCTCGCTTCTATGGGGATTTATGTATTCAGCCGGCAGGTGTTGATGGATATTTTAAAAGATGTTTATCCTGATTATACAGATTTTGGTAAAGAAATTATACCTAACTCGATAGAGCGTTATAAGGTTACCAGTTATCAATACGAAGGCTACTGGACAGATATTGGTAATATTTACTCCTTCTTTGAAGCGAACCTTGCGTTAACGGATGAGTTACCGCTGTTCAATTTATTTGACAAGACTAAAACGATCTATACGCGTCCACGCATGTTGCCTCCTGCAAAACTGAGTGGTACAACCGTTACCAAGACGATCATTGCAGAAGGATCAATTATTAGCGCAAGCAGCCTGAACAATTGTGTGATCGGTATCCGCGCACGCATTGGTAAAGACTCAACTGTAGACACGACCTATATTATGGGTAATGATTACTATGAGACGCTTGAAAAAATGGCTGCGGATGCAGAGAAAGGCATTCCGCAGGTAGGTATAGGCGAAAGATGTTTTATCAAGAACGCGATCATCGATAAAAATTGCCGCATTGGAAACGATGTACGCATTAATGGCGGCCCACATTTGGAAAATATTGATCATCCGCTTTACACTGTAAAAGATGGAATAGTGGTGGTGAAGAAGGGCGCTATCCTGCATGATGGGTTTACGATCTGATCGTGAATCGTCAAACGGGAATCGTGAATGGGCTTACATAGTGTTTTCCGCGTTTCCCTTGTGCTGAACATAATATTTAAGGCTGACAATCGTCAGCCTTTTTTTGATTTAAATTTTCACTGGCGCAGGCATCCTTGCTATAAACATTCGAAAGACCTTGATATATAATCTCAGCAAAAAACATAGCGTGTACTTGCTATGATAGAGAGCCAGAGGCTCGATAGAATGGTAGAAAGATATATCCCACACCAATCAGAGCCGCAGCGCGGCGACAGAATTATTCCCTTACAAAACGATTCATTCTGCCGCTCCTCCGGAGCTCAACTGCTTGTGTGAATTATTAAACTACCAATCTGGCGTCCCTCTGGGACTTTATTATTCTTTCGAACACTTATAGCATCCTGGTCTGTGCCAGCAGAAATTCAACTATCATTTCAAATTTTAAATCTCAAATTCTAATCTTTTTCTTTTTTATTATGTATTTTTTACACATTTTTGTTTACTAAACGATTGCACATGGCTACTGCCGCTTCTACTTCCAAAACTACGCTTACAGCTAAGCCCCGGCTTTCTATTACCCAGATCGTTACCATGAGCTTTGGTTTCCTGGGAATACAATTTGGATTTGCATTACAGAATGGTAACACCAGTCGCATACTCCGCTCATTTGGAGCCGATGTAGATCAGTTGCCAATGTTCTGGATCGTAGCGCCACTGGTGGGTATGATCGTACAACCATTGATCGGTCATTATAGCGATAAAACATGGAACCGTATCGGCAGGCGCAAACCTTATTTCTTAACCGGTGCATTGCTCTCTGCCACCGCGCTTATATTTTTACCCAACTCTGCAATATTAGCGGGCGTAATACCGGCCTTATGGATTGGAGCCGGTATGGTCATGATCATGGACGCATCGTTCAATGTGGCAATGGAACCGTTTCGCGCACTCGTTGCTGATAACCTGCCAGACTCACAACGTACGAAAGGGTTTGCCATACAAACCTTCCTGATCGGCGTAGGCGCTGTAGTTGGTTCTGATTTGCCAAGTATGATGGCAAGCTGGGGCGTATCGCAGGAGGCTGGGCCTACAGGCATTGCAGACAATATCCGTTATTCATTTTATATAGGCGCAGCCGTTTTCATCATCGCTATTTTGGTAACCGTATTTTTTTCTAAAGAATACGCTCCGGCTGAGTATGAAAAATATCATGGTACACCTGAGCCGCAGCCGCATACAGGGTTAAAGCAGATCGTACGCGATTTTACGGCTATGCCTAAAACTATGAAGCAACTGGGATTGGTACAATTTTTCTCCTGGTTTGCTTTATTTAGTATGTGGGTTTTTACAACCGACGCAGTCGCAACACATGTATATGGTTTACCTATTTCTGATACTAAATCTGTGCAGTACAACGATGCCGGTAATAAAGTAGGATCGGCCTTTGCGGTGTATAACCTGGTTGCTGCCGTATATGCTTTACTCTTGCCGTTACTTGCTAAGTACATCGGGAGAAAAGCAACGCATGCTTTCTCATTGCTGGCAGGCGGTGTTGGATTGATCTCCATTTATTTTATCAAAGACCCGGCCATGCTGCGTTACGCAATGGTGGGTGTAGGACTTGCATGGGCCAGTATCCTGGCAATGCCTTACGTGATTTTGTCCAGCTCTATTCCCGCAGGAAAGCTGGGGATCTATATGGGCATCTTCAACTTCTTTATTACGCTACCACAAATAGTCAATGGCATATTCGGAGGTTTCATTGTAAAGCATTTGTACAATGGGCAACCCATCTACGCAATTGTATTGGCAGGATTCTTCCTTATTTGTGCAGCCATCAGCGCTATGTTTGTATATGATGAAGGGGCGATAAGAATAAAACGTGAATCGTGAGTCGATAATCGTGAATGGTACTTTCATTAGTACAGATGCATAGAAACATAAACAGCATATTCACGATTGCCGTTTCACGATTCACGAATGCAACCTCTTTCCATCTTAATAGCTTAAAATACCTGCTATGAAAAAAATACTGTTCCTTTTTGTTTTTACTTGTTTACATGTTGCCTTGTTTGCGCAATATGCAAAAGTGTACCCGACGAACTGGTGGGTTGGCATGAAGCACAATAAAGTGCAGTTGCTGATCAAAGGAGAATATGATGGCTTCAGCAAGGAACAGGTACGGATTAAATACCCAGGCGTTACTATTACAGGAACACATGCGTTAGAAAATGGTAAATACATTGCGGTAGATGTAACGATAGCGGCTACTGCCAAAGCGGGAGATGTGTCTGTTGAATGTATAAAAGATGGCAAAGCTCATGCGATAAAGTGGCCTTTGTTGCCACGGAGAAAGGGCAATGGAACGCAATATGCACAAGGGGTAACTTCTAGTGATTTTATTTACTTCCTGATGCCGGATCGTTTTAGTAATGGTGACCCTTCTAATGATAAAATACCGGGCATGCGCGATCAGTCACTGAACCGGGATTCTATTTTCCTTCGTCATGGTGGAGATATGCAAGGCATTATTCAGCATTTGGACTATTTACAAAAAATGGGTGTGACTACTTTGTGGATGACGCCTGTGTTGGAAAATGATATGCCGGACCGTACTGAGCATGGATATGCCTTCACCGATCATTATAAAATAGATGCGCGTTTAGGTGGCGAAAAAGCATACCTGCAACTGAGTGATGAATTGCACAAGCGAAATATGAAACTGATACAGGATGCTGTATATAATCACACTGGCTCATTTCATTTCCTGATGCTGGACCCGCCTGCGAAAAACTGGTTTCATCAATGGCCTTCTTATACACAAACGAGCTTTAAAGACCAGCCATTGTTTGATCCTTATGCTTCTGCACATGACAAAAAGATAACGAGCGATGGATGGTTCACTCGTCAAATGCCTGACCTCGACCAGGCTAATTCTTATGTTGCCAACTTTCTGATCCAACATGCTTTGTGGAGCGTGGAAATGTTTGGCATAGATGGCTGGCGTATAGATACGTACATCTATAATGATCTGAATTTTATGAACCGTTGCAATAAAGAATTATTACAGGAATATCCACGTCTTACTATGTTTGGCGAAGCCTGGGTGCATGGTACAGCAGCACAGGCATACTTTGCGGACAATAATATCAACGTGCCTTTTAAGAGTAACCTGCAAGGCGTAGTAGATTTTCAATGCCGCTTTTATGGGATAGAACCTGCATTGATGCAGCTATTCGGCTGGACTGATGGCGTAAATAAGTTATACACGACGTTAAGTAATGATTTTCTGTATAAAGACCCGATGCGTAACGTTGTGTTCCTGGATAACCATGATATGAGCCGCTTTTTTTCTGTGGTGAAAGAGAATGTAGCGAAACAAAAAATGGGTATTGGCTGGTTGCTGACTACGCGCGGTATTCCGCAGATGTATTACGGTACAGAAGTATTAATGAAAGGTGAGTCTAACCCGGACGGATGGGTAAGGCTTGATTTTCCGGGTGGATGGAATGGTGATAAGAAAAATGCGTTTACAGGACAGAACTTAACCGAGGATGAAAAAAAGATACAAGACTTTACTCGCAGGCTGGCGAACTTCCGTAAATCATCTTCAGCCATTAAAACAGGTAAGCTAATGCAGTACCTGCCTAAAGATGGTCTGTATGTGTATTTCCGCTATGATAATAAGCAGACGGTAATGTGCATTATGAATACATCTGACAAACAACAAAAATTTTCTTTCTCCGATTATACAGAACGCACACAGCAGATTACTAAAGCTACAGATGTAGAGAACGGCAATGATTTTGTAATACAGAAGTCACATGATATAGAGCCGTGGACAATGTTGATATTGGAGTTGAAATAAATGGTTGAATTGTTGGAATGATAAATTGTTGAATATTTCACGCAAAGGCCGCAAAGAAAACGCAGAGGACACAAAGCCTCTGCGTAACTCTTCGTTCTCTCCGTCTCCGCGGTGAAAAACAATGTAACCATTCAACAATGCTACTCCCTCCATCCACCACCTAGAGATTTATACAAGCTGATCTGTGTCTGGAACAATTCTTTCTTTTTATCATTTAACTCTATCTCGGCCTGCAAGACACTTTTTTGCGCAGTGATCACTTCTAAGTAAGAAGCGTAGCCTGCGAGGTAAAGATCTTTTGCCGAACCGACTGCGTTCTTCAATTCTGTTACTTGTTTCTCGCGTAGCGTTAATGCTTTTTGTGTATTCTCAATTTTACTTATGTCTGTCGTCACTTCATTAAAGCTGCTGATGATAGAGCGTTGATAGTTATAATATGCTTCTTTGTTTTGAGCAATAGCACCTGTATAATTGGCCTGGTTTTGCTTGTTGTTAAAGATCGGTGCGGTCAGTGAACCTACAATGCCATATGCAAGTGACCCGACATTGAAAAACAATGCAGCGCTAAACGCATTCAAGCCTGCGTAAGGTGTAATGGTAAACGAAGGAAAGAATGCAGCACGTGCCGCTTTTACATCTGCTTTAGCGCCGTGCAATTGCATTTCAGCTTCCCGTATATCCGGCCTGTTTAGCAGGAGAGAAGATGGTACACCTGTTTGCATTTGTTTTACTAAGATAGCCTGGTTAAAAGTCGTATCACGTAGAATGGGCTGTGCAAAGCGCCCCATCAGCAGGTTAATGTAGTTCTCTGTTGCTGTTATTTCCTGGCGTATGTTGTATTCTATACTTTGTGTTTCGAACAACTGCGCTTCAAACTGCTGAACGGCTAGTTGTGTAGCACGGCCACCTTCTTTCTGTACCTTTACCACTTCGCTCGCCGCTTTCTGTAAAGTACTGTTATGCTCTACGATCTTCAGCTCATTGTCCAGTGCCAATAATTCGTAGTAAGCGCCTGCTATATTAGCAACTATGGTTGTTTTCAGAAACTGTGTTGCGTTTTCCGATGCAATGAATTTGGCTAAGGCTGCTGCTTTCTTATTCTTCAGTTTGCCCCATATATCTACTTCCCACGAGCTTCTGAAACCTAACATATAATCAGGCACACCTGGCTGTGGTATATGCTGGTCTTTGTCTATGTTAGGGGACAGGTTGGTATCCCAGTTACCTACTCCGTTTTGTGTATAATTACCGTACTTGTCTACACCTGCAGAAACTACTGCATTTAGCGAAGGATATAAATTACCCTTTGCGACCATTAAACTGGCGCGTGCAGCTTCTATCCGTTGCAAGGAAGCAAGTAAGTCTGTATTATGCTGTAACGCAGTATCAATGAGGCTTTGGAGGAATTTGTCTTTGAAAAAAACTTTGCGCGGAGCAAGCCCGATGTTAGTCGTGTCTGTTGTTGCAGAAAATTTTTCCGGCGGCGTAACGGTATCGGGTATTTGCACAGGCTTAGCAACTTTACATCCCCAGGAGATAAGGCCGCTTAATAGTATTGTATAAATTATCTTGTTCTTCATTTCGTTTATTGTTCTACTTCTTCTGTTAATGGAATAACGTTTTTTGCATGTTTGTTTTTGCGTTCGTCTAAGCTGGCAAATACAACGTATAAGCCAGGAATGAGGATAACGCCAAACAATGTTCCGATAAGCATGCCGCCAACGGATGCAGTACCAATAGATCGGTTGCCCATTGCTCCTGCACCGGTTGCAATACATAGTGGGATAAGGCCAGCAACAAAGGCAAATGAGGTCATAAGAATGGGGCGCAAACGGGAAACGGCGCCTTCCTTTGCGGCTTCTAAAATAGAGATGCCTGTTTTTCTTCGTTGTATGGCAAACTCTACAATGAGGATTGCGTTTTTCCCCAACAAGCCTATCAGCATTACCAATGCTACCTGGGCGTAAATGTTGTTTTCTAACCCTAGTAATTTCAGGAATAAGAATGCGCCAAAAACACCTGTTGGCAGCGATAGGATAACTGGCAATGGCAATAGGAAGCTTTCATACTGTGCTGCAAGTAAAAGGTAAACGAATACAAGGCAAATGATGAAGATATACATAGCCTGGTTGCCGGATAATATTTGCTCACGCGTCATGCCAGACCATTCGTAACTGTAACCGCGGGGCAATTTCTCTTTTGCTACTTTTTCAATTACGCTGATGGCTTCACCGCTGGAGTAGCCTTGTGCAGCATCTCCATTGATCATTGCTGCGGTGTACATGTTGTAGCGGGTTAATTGCTCCGGGCCATATACCCGCTCCAGGCGTATAAATGTAGAATAGGGCACCATCTCTCCGCGATCGTTCTTTACATAGAGTTTCAGAATATCGTCCGGCTTTGCCCGGTATTCAGGATAGGCCTGTACCATCACCTTATACATTTGCCCAAAGCGAATGAAGTTGGTGGCGTAATAGCTACCCAATAATGTTTGCAATGTGCTCATGGCATTGTCCACCGTAATGCCTTTTTTCGCTGCCATGTCCTGGTCTACATGGATCATGTATTGCGGAAAGCTGGCGTCGAAGTTGGTAAAGGCCGCGCCGATCACTTTTGATTTCTTCAATTCATCAATGAATTGATTGGTGACCTCTGCTGTTTTTGCAATGCTGCCACTCTTGCCTTTATCTAACAGGCGTAATTCAAAACCGCCTGCATTACCAAAACCGGGAACGGTTGGCGGTGGGAAGAATTCAATTTTAGCATCTTTAATATGCTTTGTCTTTTGTTCCAGTTCTGTGATCAGTTCCTGTACGGTCTTATCACGCGCTTCCCAGGATTTAAGATTGATCATGCCCATACCATACGATGCACCGGCTACTTCGTTTACAAGACTGTAGCCGGAAAGTGTGCTCACGTTCTCTACTGCCTCCAGTTTGGAAGTAACGCTTTGTACTTGTTGTAACACTTCTTCCGTACGCTCTACGGTAGAGCCGGGCGGTGTAGTTATATTCACATAGATCATACCCTGGTCTTCCGTAGGTATAAAGCCTGTAGGCAGTATTGCGCCCAGGCCCCATGTGCCTGCACAGAATGCAATAAGAATGGCAAAGGTTACTAACCTTCTGCCTGCTATGCGTGTAACCAGTTTTTTATAGCCGCGTTCTGTTTTATCATAACGTTTGTTAAACCCGCCAAAGAACCTTTGCAATAAGCCTTTCTTTTTCGTGCCGTGTGATGGTTTCAGCATGAGCGCACATAGCGCCGGCGTTAAGGTTAAGGCATTGATGCCGGAGATAACAATGGAGATGGCAAGTGTGAGTGAGAACTGGCGATAGAATACACCAACAGGGCCGGATAGGAATGCTACCGGTATAAACACGGCTGACATTACTAAGGTGATGGCTAAGATAGCGCCTGCAATCTCTTTCATGGCTTTGATGGTTGCATCCATGGCAGACAATTGTTCTTCATGCATTTTTACGTGCACAGCTTCCACTACTACAATGGCGTTGTCTACAACTATACCTATTGCCAATACCAGGGCGAAGAGGGTAAGCAGGTTGATGGAAAAACCGAGCATCTGCATAAAGGCAAGTGTACCGATGAGTGCAACAGGTACAGCCAATGCCGGAATTAAGGTGGAGCGGAAATCTTGCAGGAAGATGAATACTACAATGAATACAAGTATAAAGGCTTCTATGAGTGTATGTAATACTTCACTGATACTGGCATCCAGGAATCGTGATACATCATACGCATAGTTATATTCCATGCCCGGCGGAAAGCTGGTTGTTTTTAACTCGGCCAGTTTATTTTTAATATTGTCAATTACTTCGCTTGCGTTAGAGCCGGGCCTTTGTTTGATCATAATAGAGGCAGAAGGCTTGCCATCTGTTTTCGAAACCATGCCATAGCTCAGTGTACCAAACTCTACATCTGCAATATCTTTTAACTTGAGTATATTACCTTCTTCGTTTGCTTTGATCACGACTTCCTGGTATTGTTTCGGATCAAACATTTTGCCCGTGTAGCGCAGTACATATTGTAAAGCTTGCTGTTGCCTGCCGGAGCTTTCGCCTGTCTTTCCCGGCGCTGCTTCTACGTTCTGGTTACGCAGTGCCTGCACTACTTCTTCTGATGAAACATTGTATGCAAGCATCCTGTCAGGCTTTAGCCATACACGCATAGAATACTCACGCGCACCCATGATCTCGGCAAAACCAACACCATCTATACGTTTTAGCTCCTGCAATACATTAATGTCGGCGAAGTTGTAAATGAATTCTTCATCGGCCGTACTGTCTTTGCTGGTAATATTGAGGTAAAGCAACATGCTGTTTACTTCTTTCTCCGTAGTTACACCCGCTTTGATCACTTCTTCCGGCAACTCATCCAAAACTGTTGTTACGCGGTTTTGTACGTTTACGGCAGCCTGGTCAGGATCTGTACCTACGTTGAAGAAAACCTGTATTAAAGTAATGCCATTGTTACTGGATACGGAAGACATGTACGTCATACCAGGCACGCCATTGATAGCGCGTTCCAGCGGCGTAGCTACAGCATTGGCACACACTTCTGCGTTTGCACCCGTGTATTTTGCTGTTACTACTACTGATGGTGGTACAATGTCCGGGAATTGTGTTACGGGCAGTCTGATCAATGCCAGCACGCCGAGCAATACAAGGAAAAGAGAAATAACCAGTGATAGCACCGGCCGTTTTATAAATGTTTCAATCATTGTAGAATTGTTTCAATGTTTTATAGCGTTGTGCGAACGCTGCTGTTCGACATGTTCCGAAGGGCATGTCGAGCCCAGGTAATGCGGATTTGCAATCCGCCTTTAAAAGGATATACATCCTATTTTATCTATCGTTCGACATGCGCTTCGCTAACATGTCGAACAGCATGCTGAATAGGAGTGCTGTTGCTGAAGTGTGCGACGCAAGCGGTGCTGAGTAGAATTGCTACAGCCCGGTTCATCAATACATACGCACAACAGACAACTCGCCATTTACTATTTCGCCTCTGTCATTTTTGGCTTGATGGCTTCACCATCGCGAATGCTTTGAATGCCTTCGTACACGATCTTGTCTTTTTCACTCAGGCCTTCTTTTACGAGATAGTAATTGCCAACGCGTGCTTCGGGTTCAAAGTTTTTCATGCGTGCAATGTTTTTGTCATCCACTACAAAAACATAGTTCTTGTCTTGAATTTCAAACACTGCCTTTTGCGGGACTAATATTGAGTTGGACTTAGGAGTAGTTAATTGAATAGAACCTGTAGCGCCATGCTTCAACAATTTCTTCGGATTGGGAAATGTAGCTCTAAATGCGATGGAGCCGGTGTTCTGGTCAAACTCACCTTCTACAGTTTCTATTTTTCCTTTGTGCGGGTAAGGCGTACCGTCAGCCAGTGTCAATTGTATATTGCTAAATTGGTTACTGCTGTCTTTTCCTTTTTTACCGGTAAAGTGCAGGTATTCTATTTCAGATACATTGAAGTAACCATACACTGCGCTTAGATCAGATATGGTCGTAAGGAGTGTACCTTGCTCTACCAGGCTGCCAAGTTTCAACGGTAGCCTGTCTATAATGCCGCTAAATGGTGCGCGGATGAAAGTATATGACAGGCGTGTTTCTACATCCTGCTCTGTGGCTTTAGCTTCGCTGATCCTGGCCTGGGCAGCTTTCACTTTCGCCTGTGCCAGTTGTTGTTCTGTTTTTGCTATTACATTTTTACTCACCAGTAGTTTTACTCGCTCCAGTTCCAGCTCTGCAGCATTGGCTTCTGCCATAGCAGATGCGAGGCTTGCACGCGCTTTTGCCAGTTCTATCTGGTATTCCTTATCGTTTAGCTGAAAGAGTAGCTGGCCTTTGGAAACTTCTTTGCCTTCGTCTACAAATATCTTTTCGAGAAAGCCGGACACTTTGGCCCTTATCTCCACATTTTGTTTTGCGGCAATAGATGTTACGTATGTTTTATGTAGTTGTGTATCCTGCAGGGATAGCTGTACCACAGGAAATTCCTGCACTAGTTTGTCTTTGTTCTCTGATGATTTCCCGTTTGTGCATGCCTGTAGCAATAATAAAGCGACAGCAATTAAGTAGAATTGGCTTCTCATTAATCATTAATTAAGTGGATCAATAAATAGATGGCAACAATACCTGGCAACAGGTTTGTTGTAAGAAGGAGTCGTTAAAAGGAGACTGTTGTTACCCGTGCATACAAATACATGAACTACTTTGTTGAAAACAAAATAGCGCACGCAATGCGTATGTCAACGTGATACAGTAAGGTATAATAAACTAGAACGGGGTAAGCCTGAAGAGAAAGGCGTAGTAAGACGGTTGTTTTAAACGAACGGGAATTGTAGCAACCGTATTTTGTATTGGCTTCTCATTGAATTCTCCTAAAGGAGAGTATGAAGTGTAGAGCAGATCGGTATTCAACAATATGCACCGGGGCGCTATGTTGGTGTACTGGCTAATGTAAGCGCTGAGTACGGGTTGCACCACTGGGTCTGTCTCGGGTGGATGTGCTGTATCATCATGGTCTACCCATATGCCGATCAGGTCGTTTACCAGGTAATTGCATTTTACAGGATCGCTGATACTGAGTTCTGATTTGTATTGCTTCCCGATGTTTAATTCATGGTAAAGATGGTTACCCGGCAAGGCAAGGCTCATTATCGAAAAAGATAAGAGTAGTATAAGTGTGAATGATATGCGTATGCCTTTGCTTGCCATGTCGGCAGCAAAAGTAAAAATTTTAAGCTGATTTTAAAAGTGGTCGTTGCGCAATCTTTGCTACGCTAACTGTTTTCTTGTATTTACAAGCGAGAACAACAGCAGATTTTAAATTTAATTAACATACCGGTAGAAGAAAGGAGTGGGAATAAAAAAAGCTCACGGGAAATATTATATGCAGTGTGTCATTTACTTTTTCTGCATATTCAACATTTTCCGTGAGCTGTAATAAAGATGTATGTTGCCTATTTTATTTTCAACAATTCTATCCTGTAGATTAAAACAACATTTGGGCCGATGATTGAGCTTGCTGGCCTGTCACCATAAGCAAGATCAGGTGGAATAAAGAAATCCGCAATACCACCAACTTTCATCAATTTCAATCCTTCTTTCAAGCCTGGAATGAGCTCTTTTACAACAAAGCTTACGGGCCCTTCTTTAGGATCTGACGCACCGAAGATGCGCTCATCGATAAGCTGGCCTTTGTAATGACAAATTACAGTGCTGTTATCATCCGGCTGTTGCCCATCACCTGCATGCAGCATTCTATACTGTAAGCCGCTTGCTAGTGTGGTGATGGAGGGCTTTATATTGTTTTCTGCTAAAAAGGCTACGCTGGCCCTCAGATTTTTCTGCGCTAAATCGCGCATCTCAGCATGCTTGTTTATTACACTCATGTAAAGCGTTTAGAAATGTTATTTGGATTATAGGCTCAGACCGGAGCAATGTCTCCATCATGCCTGTTCTAAAAATAACACATTCTATTTTATTCCCAACAACTCTACTTCGAAGATCAGTGTGCTGTTTGGCCCTATCTCTGCGCTTACTTGTCTATTGCCATAAGCAAGACCGGGAGGAAGGAATAGTCTCCATTTGCTACCCACCGACATTAATTGCAATGCTTCTGTCCAACCGGAAATAACACGGTTCAGCGGGAAGCTGGCCGGCTGGCCTCTTTGTACAGAGCTGTCGAAGATCCTGCCATCGATCAGGGTGCCGTGGTAGTGGCATGTTACGGTTTGTGTAGCATTTGGTTTTGGACCATTTCCTTCTTTTATGATCTCGTATTGTAAACCACTTGGCAATGTTACGATGCCTTCTTTTTCTTTGTTTGCTGCTAAGAATGCTTGTCCTGCTTCCAGGTTTTCCTGCGACAATTTATCGCGCATTTCAGCTAGCCTGTCTGATATACCCATGTGAATAAAGTTTGAGATGCAAAAATAGTGAATTGTAAATGGGCAATGGTGAAAAAAGCTGGCAGGCTTAATGCGTCAGTTTACATTTTCGAAGATCGTTTCTGGCTTTCGCTATTTCCCAATTACACTTCCTGGTTTAACTCTGCCATACTTGCTTCCAGTTGTGCAATATGCCTGCCGTAGAGCTTCCGGATATAATATTTAGAAAAGAAGTATGCCAGGAACATCAGGCCTATGATGGATGCAATAAGGATGAGCAGCTTTACCGGTTGATCAAACAAAGAAATGTTCAGGCCTTCTTTTTGTTTTTCTATCTGTACCAGCATTAGTGCATACATAGTACATGTAGGCAGCAGGAGAACGGAAAATTGTAAATACCGTTTCGCAAACGATTTTAATATGTGTACCAGTGTTTCAAGATTATTCTTCACAGGCAACGCATCATTGGACAGCGTGTCTATTCTTTTCCATAAATAATAAAGCAGGGCTATCATGCCAATACTAAGAACGCCAAACGTAAGAAAATAGATCCTGGTGTACCAGCTTATATTGCTGAATGAGAGTGCAGCACATGCAATGATAAAGCAGGTGGTAAAGATTATTTCAAAGACAAGGCTTCGTTTGATCTTGTCCAGTTGCGTCTGTGTTTTCTTTTGCAGCATGGCAGCAAGTGCCTCAGGAGAGAGCGAAGGTTGCTCTCTGTCTGCCTGCTGTTTTAGTTTATATTTTAAATCGTCCAGTTCCATACCTTATGCGTGTTGATAGTACTGCTTACTGTTTTCTTTTAATTTTAGTTTCACACGGTTCATTTTTACCGCTACGTTGTTTGCTGTTATACCCAGCATGTCGCCGATCTCCTGGTAGGAATAATCATCCAGGTAGAGTGTAACCAGGGCTTTGTCTATTTTGGATAGTTCGCCAATAGCCTTATACATTGCCTGTACCTGCTCCTCAATCGGGTCATGGTAATCTGCGGCGTCCGGCAACACTTCGGATGAAAAAACAATAGCTTGTTTTTGTTCCTTTTTAAAATAGGTGATCGCTGTATTCAGCGCCACGCGGTAGAGCCATGTGGAAAAGCGCGCCTCACCTTTAAATTTAGGGTATGCCTTCCATGCCTGCAGCGTTATCTCCTGGAACAGGTCGTCGCGGTCAGCAGCATTGTCCATATACAGGTTGCATACCTTATATATGATACGTTGATGCTCGCCAATAAGAGATATAAATTCCAGTTCCATTTAACGCTTCATTAGTTTACCAGTTTCATCTGAAACATACTGTGTGATAGACATATTATTCTTTATTTATAGCCTGGGTAGTTACAGGGTTTACTATTATGCACAATTCTAAAACGTTGAATCTTGTGCACTGCTGAAATTAATACATGACCGGCTTAACAGTATATCCTTTTTTACGCAATAAAGCGATCACACCGTTTTTACCAGCCAGGTGCCCGGCGCCCACTGCTATAAAGATGGGTTGCTTCTTCGTCTCTGTTTCTATAGTTGGTATCCAGCTTTTGTTTCGCTTTATCAGCAGCACATCTTCATAGTCTTTCATGTCCTTATCGTTTTGCAGTTGTGCATATAGCGCTGGTAGATCTTTATTCTTGTATAGCTGGATCATTTTTTTATTTTCTTTCACCAGGCTGTCATATTTATACAGCATCTCTTTTAGTTGCAGGGCCTGCTCTTTATATGGTATGCTGTCAAAGATGCCCATTTGAAATTCTACCGTTTCCAGTCCCGCTATATCCATCTTACGGTCTTTTGCCAGTTGCATAAAAACCATTTCCCAACCTTCAGGCGTACAATTCATCATAGAAGGGTAGAGCATCATCCCTAAAACTGCCGGCTTGATCTTACCAAGAAATGCCATAGGTAAGCTTGTCTTCCTGGTAAACAGGGCTGCAACAGAATCATAATCTTTGCCAAGCAATGACTTTAACGTGGAACTGTCTTGCATAATGGCAAACTGCATTGTCTTCATCTGCATGCCTGGCTCGTCCATATCCAGCTCAAGAAAAAGGCGCTGTGTGGTGGCGAACTTCTGTGTGATAACCGGGCTTACCTGCAAGTCATTGGGACATACCAGGTGATAAGTACCATAGAGGTAAGACGGTTTGCTGATGCCTTTGCCGGAAATTTCCCAAAGCAGTGTTTTCTCTTTTGGGGCTTGTCCAAATGCGGTGGATACCAGCAGAAGTAGCGTGAAAAGCAGGAGGTTGCGTACCAATTTTTTTGACGTTTATGTGTTAGTAGTATAAAGGAATAAAATATTACACAAAAGACTTGATATTTTATAATATACTGCTACTTTAGTGCCGTTAAAATAAATTGAACCATGAAAAAAACACTTGCATCGTTTGCCTTACTAGGCTGCTTATTCATTATTGCTTCTTGCGGATCTAAAGGGAAAAATGGCGTAACCTATAAGGATGCCCGCCAGTACAACGACTATATCGTAAACAAACAGATGGCTTTGCAAAAAAGATTTGAAGCGGCTACAGCTTCCCTGGCGTCTGTAAGTAATGCAGATGAAATGAAGGCTGGCGCTACAAAGTTGATCCAAAGCATCGACAGTACTTTACCTTCAGTAGATAAAGATATTGTAGATGTACAAGGCATGCCAGACTGGAATGGCGATACTGCTATGCGCGGCGCGGCAGTACAACTGTTTACTTTTTATCACTCTGTACTGGACAAGGATCTGAGAGATATGGGCAACCTATTAGCTAAAGGCGCAGACTTCTCAACAGCGGACCAGCAGAAAATGGAAGAGATCAACACGCGGATTAATACCAGCGAGTCTAAGCTGGATGATCAATTCAGAACAGCGCAAAAGCAATTTGCGACTAAGAATAAACTGGTCCTGTATTAAGTAATTGTACACTGCACTGGCAGATAAAAATATAAGCGGCTGTCTTTACAGGAAAGACAGCCGCTTTTTTATAAAAGAAAAAACCCGTGTGGAAACACGGGTCGACTAACCAAAACCAACTTGCTTTATGAAAAAACTTTTTATTACTGTATCGTAATCTCTTTAGGAGACACTTTCACTTCTTCTTTTTTAGGAAGAGTCAATGTAAGTATGCCATTTTCGTATTTAGCGTTGATCGCTTCTACATTGATCTGGTCATCTACATTGAAGCTTCTTTTGAAGCTCGCAAAACGGAATTCACGGCGATGTGTCTTCTGTTCTTTTTGTTCCTGTTCCGCTTTCTTTTCGTAACTAATTGTCAATAAACCTTTTTCTACATTTATCTTGAAATCTTCTTTGTGTAAACCCGGAGCCATTACTTCTAATTGATAACCTTCTGCATTTTCATGAATATTTACTGCAGGTATCTGGTAGTTTTGTTCTCTGTTCCAGGCTGTTGCAGGAAAGTCGCTGAATAATTCGCTGAAGATGTTGTTCAGGTTTCTGTAATTGTGTTTTACGAGTGTCATAGCCTATCAATTTTTAATTTTTTGAATTTGTTGTTTGGCTTGTATAGTTCAAATTGTGTTCCATGCCAGTTTTCGCGCAATTCTGGCTGGGTACTTCCATTTTAAGTGACATTGTGTCTTATTTGATTGTTTTTAAGTGACAAAAAGTCTTTAAATTTCTCCTTTTGTGGTATTTGTATTTCTCTTATTTTTGTCTTCCACTAAAGAAAAGGAGGACAGGATGTATCCAGCAGAGATAGTAATTCCAATGAAGGCGGAGTTAACAGATAATGGTTTTGATGAGTTATTAGATGCATCTACAGTAGATGCGGCGTTGACAAAAGAAGGTACAACATTAGTAATGATAAATTCGGTTTGTGGTTGTGCAGCAGGTAGTGCAAGACCAGGTGTGGTAATGGCTGTGAGCAATGCGCAAAAACGTCCTGATAACTTAACAACAGTATTCGCAGGTTTTGATTTAGATGCAGTAAAACAAGTAAGGGAGCATTTGCTGCCTTATCCACCATCTTCACCAGCAATCGCTTTGTTTAAAGATGGACAACTGGTTCACTTTGTAGAGCGTCACCAGATAGAAGGCCGCCCTGCACAAGTGATCGCAAACAATCTTATTGCAGCTTTTGAGCAATACTGCTAGTAGCTGTTAAAATAATTCCATGCGGCTTTATTGCCATGTGTCATGGGATGGGTTAGTAAGTAATAAACCTCTTGATTCTTCAAGAGGTTTTTTTATCGAACAAGAAACAAGGAATTTCGAATGAAGAATAATGTTCGATGTTCAATGCTCAACATTCAATTTTCAATGGGTGTGGAACATTGATTATTGAATATTTCCGCACTTCAGCATTCGAAATTCCTTGTTCCTTGCTCATTATTCCTTCGATATTCTTTATCATTGCAACTCATTAACCTATCGCATAATGTATCCTAATTTATATTACGCCTTTAAAGATTTGTTTGGCCTGGATTTTAAACCACTGATGATTGTAAACTCATTTGGTTTCTTCGTGGCTATTTCTTTTCTGATATCAGCCTGGTTAATTGTAAAAGAGTTTAAACGTAAGCAGGCAGAAGGTTTATTAGGTTATACAGAAAGCGTAGTAACCATTGGTAAGCCTGCTACTACTTCTGAGCTGGCGCTTAATTTTATCCTGGGTTTTGTCTTTGGCTTTAAAATACTCGGTGCATTTTTTATTGCAGAAGCATTTAATGATCCGCAGGCATTTATTTTTTCCGGGCGCGGAAGCTGGCCTGCAGGTATAGCACTAGGTGCATTTTTTGCGTGGGTAAAATGGCGTGAAAAAAATAAAGCAAAGCTGGCTAAACCTGAACAACGCACTTTACGCATCTGGCCCAGCGACAGGGTAGGTGATATAACCATACTTGCAGCAGTAGGTGGTTTTTTAGGTGCGAAAATTTTTGATAACCTGGAAAACTGGGATCGCTTTATACAGGCGCCTTTGGAGAATCTGATCTCACCAAGCGGTTTGACTTTTTATGGTGGCTTAATTGTGGCAACCATTGTTATAGCCTGGTACTTGCGCAAACATGAAATTAGTTTTATCTATACAGCAGATACATTAGCGCCAATATTGATGCTCTCTTATGGCCTCGGCCGTATAGGGTGCCAGGTAGCCGGTGATGGTGATTGGGGTATTGTAAACAATAAGCCAAACCCTTTTTCCTTTTTACCAGATTGGGCATGGGCATATGACTATCCGCATAATGTAAACAAGGAAGGCATACTGTTACCTAACTGTAACTGGGGCGAATACTGTACGCACTTACCACAGCCTGTGTTTCCTACACCTTTGTATGAAATAGTAATGGGTGTAGCATTGTTTGGCTTGTTATGGTTTTTGCGTAAGCGTATAAAAGTTGCAGGCCGTTTATTTGCCATTTATCTTTTTGTAAATGGTGCTGAACGTTTTTTGATAGAACAGATCCGTGTGAATACAAAACAAAATTTCTTTGGTCTGCATCCCACGCAGGCTGAGATCATCGCATGTGCTTTAATGATTGCCGGCGTTGTATTGTATCTTGTAGCACCGAAACTAAAACCGATGAAACCAAAGAATACGGTTGTGGTGCAATAGAACAAAAACTGAGTACATGATTATAAAAGGATGCCCGGAACGGCATCCTTTTTTATGGCTTAATTGGTTTAATTGTTTAATGGTTACATTGTTTTAATACTCCGTGCAAGCATCCGGCAACAATAAAACACTGGGCCGTTTACCAGTTGAAATAATCAACCATCCATACTCCGAACCCCTCCATTCCTCACGCAAATCTTCCATTTATCCGTCTTTTAACCATTTATCCCTAAAATTAACCTTTCATGTTATTGCACTGTACTATGCAAAACATAGTACTAATCTTTGTGTTGTAATTGATTAAGACAAGTACTAAACAAACATATTATGAACAAGATTTACTTACTGCTTATTTCCCTCGCTGGTTTTACCAGCCTGGCCAATGCTCAAAAAGGTTCTGTTTCCGGCGCCATAAACGCTCAAAATAAACCTGTAGAAGCTGCATCAGTAGGCTTGCTACTGGCACGCGACTCATCAGTTGTACAAAAGATCGCCAGCGATAAAATAGGTAATTTTTTATTTGAAAAGATAAAATCAGGGAAATATCTTGTAGCTATTCAATCAGTTGGTTATCAAAAATATTACAGCAATCAATTTGAATTAAATGAAAAGCAAAATAGTTATAAACTGCCAGGAATTTCCCTGGAAGCAGCGGCTCAGAAATTGGGCGATGTAGTAGTTACTAGCAAGAAACCTGAGATAGAACAGAAGCTGGATAAAACAGTGGTAAATGTGGACGCTTCTCCATCTAATGTTGGCTTGAACGCGCTGGAAGTGTTGGAAAAATCTCCGGGCATCACTTTGGATAAGGATGGTAATATCAGCCTGAAAGGCAGGGGAGGTGTAACGGTAATGATCGATGGCAGGCCAACTTATATGAGTGCTACGGATCTGGTGAATTTCCTGAAAAACTTGCCAAGCACAAGCCTTGATCAGATTGAGATTATGAGTAACCCTTCTTCAAAATACGACGCTGCGGGCAACTCGGGCATTATCAATATCAAAACAAAGAAGAGTAAGATCCGTGGCCTGAATGCTTCAGTAACTGTGGGTGGCGGTATTGGAATGGGTATAGCAGAGGCAGCGCCGAAGACAAACAATAGCCTTAACCTGAATTATCGTACGGGTAAATGGAATTTCTTCGGTAATTATAGCTATGCGTATAATAAAAATCCAAGAAAATTGGAGTTGACAAGAAAGTTCAGAGACCTGTCCACAAACGCAGTTACTACCATCTTTCAGCAGGAGACCAACATGGATAGCAAATATGAAAGCCATAACTACAAGGCTGGTGCGGACTATTTCATGAACAAAAAGACAACGATTGGCTTTGTGTACTCCGGTTATTACAACCCTGGAAAAACGCGAACTGACGGGGTTACGAATATAATGGATGCTGATGCGAAGCTGCAAAACCAGACTGTGGTTACAAATGATGAAACCATGTTGTGGAAGGGCAATTCTTTCAATTTTAATTTGAGACAATTATTTGATACTACTGGTACTGAATTGAATGTGGATGTAGATGTGGTAGGTTATAACTCAACTAAAACGCAGGATTTCCGCAACATCTTTTATGATAATTCGCATCACGTCATATCCCCTGATGAGCTGTTGAAAGGCGATCTGCCATCTGACATCAATATTTATAGTGCCAAGGCTGATTTTACCCATCCGTTTAAGAAGGACTGGAAGTTGGAAACAGGTGTAAAATCAAGCTATGTGAAGACTGATAATGACGCTAAGTATTTTGACTTTCAAAGCGGGGACTGGCGTCTGAACACAAACCGTAGTAATCATTTTATCTATAAAGAAAATATTAATGCCGCTTATGTAAACCTGGCTAAGGAATTTTCTAAAAAATGGAATGCCCAGGTAGGCGTACGTATGGAAAACACCAATGCCGATGGCAACCAGGTAACAACTGGACAGACTTTTAAAAGAAACTATACTCAGTTGTTCCCAACCGCATTTATCGGGTATAACATTAATGACAAAAACCAGTTGGGCTTTAACTATGGCAGAAGGATACAACGTCCAAACTATGAGGATATGAACCCTTTCTACTACTTCCTGGATAAGTACACTTACCAGGTAGGCAACCCTTACCTGCAACCACAGTTTAGCCAGAATGTAGAACTGAACCACATTTACAGGAACATGATCACTACTGGTGTCAGCTACAGCAAAACAACAGATATTATATTGGATGTGCTAAGCCAGGTAGATAGTACTAAAACAACGTTTATCAATAAACGTAATGTGGCAAAGTCAAGTAGCTGGACGATCAACACAAACATAAATGCGCCTATAAAGAAATGGTGGAGACTGAACCTGTATGCGCAATTTAACTACAGTACATTTAACGGTTTGGTAAACGGTGAAGACCTGAATGTATCTGGATCCGGGTTTGTTGTAAACGCGTCTAACCAGTTCCAATTGCCAAAAGGTTTGGGTTTTGAAATAAATGGCTTCTTCCGCAGTAGAACGCTGCAAGGCACATTGGTTTCCCAGCCAATGGGTGCGGTGAACATTGGTGTGAGCAAACAGATCTTGAAAAACAAGGGTACTATCCGCCTGAACGTTCGTGATGTGTTAGGAATACAAAACTTCCGCGGATACAGCCGTTACCAGAACATAGACCTGAACATCAAAAACCAATGGAACAGCAGGGTAATCACAGCAAGCTTTACTTACCGCTTTAGCAAAGGACAGGCAGGTAACCAGTCTCAACGCAGAAGGGGTGGTGCCGGTGATGAGCAGAACAGAGTAGGAGGTGGTGGCGGAAATTAATGAAGTGGATAAAGTATATAGGGTTTATACGGTATATAAAGACTAAACATAACTGTATAAACCCTCTCAATAAACATTATCTACTTTGTAAACTGTACATACACAAACCAAGTCAGAAATCATTCGTAAATAATCTTTACCGTTCATCCTCATTTTGCAATTTTATTAAGAAATACAAGCACAATTTCGCAATGTGTTAATGGTATCGCAGACAATCATTTCGAATATATTTTCAACAATACGCGGCAGGAAAATTTTTGAATAACACGTATTCAAAAATTGTAAAAGAAAAAGTGAAGACAGCGCGTACATTCCAACGTTTTCTCATGTGCATTATATAGGGAAACGGCCCCGATTTCTATCGGGGCCTCTTTGTTTATGTACGATGTTAGATGTAATATGGTAGATGTTGAATCAATGTCGTTGAAATAAGAAATAAACCACAAGGAACACCAGGATATTACACAAGGATCACAAGGGCTTACCTTGTGATCCTTGTGCTGGCCGTTGTGAACTTTGTGGTTAATTCAACGACATTGGATGTTGAATGCTGAGTTGGGACAACATACTTTACATCGTACATCTAACACCGTACATTGTATTATATTTGTAATCAAATACCTATTGTATGCCATCATTTGACATTTCGAGCAAGGTAGACTTGCAAACTTTGGACAACGCCATTAACACCGTTAAGAAAGAGATCAGTGGCCGTTTTGATTTTCGTGATTCTCATGTGGTGATAGAACTCAACAAGAAAGACTATGTGGTGAATCTGGAAGCCGACAGCGATATGAAAATAAAGCAGATGATAGATGTGATCATTAGCCGGGCCATGAAGCAGGGGATAGAGGCAAGTGCTTTCAATTTTGATAAAGATGCTTACCCTAGCGGCAAGGTGGTAAAGAAAGAAGTGGCGGTAACCAATGGGCTAAAGCAGGACGACGCTAAAAAGATCGTAAAACTGATAAAAGACAGCGGACTAAAGGTACAGGCGCAGATTATGGACGACATTGTTCGCGTAACTGGTAAGAAAATAGATGATTTACAGGAAGTTATAGCGGCATGCAGGGGAGGAAACCTTAACTTGCCATTGCAGTTCATTAATATGAAATCGTAATCAGTTTCAGAGGTTTGCGTGTTTCAATGTTTCATTTTGAAACTTGTAAACTATTGAAACGATGAAACTTATAATAATTTGGGTGTAAATAAATTAATGACTAATTTTGCATTTCTTTTTTAATCAGTACGGCAAAATCCGTGTTGGCCTCAAAATCATAAAACAATGAAAAAAGGTATCCATCCTGAAGCGTACAAATTTGTAGTCTTCAAAGACATGAGTAACGGGAATTCATTTTTAGGTCGCTCCACTGCACACTCGAAAGAGACAGTTAAATGGGAGGACGGTAATGAATACCCTGTGATCAAACTAGAGATTTCAAACACTTCTCACCCTTTTTATACAGGTAAGAATGTACTGGTTGACACAGCGGGACGTATCGACAAATTCAACAAACGTTACGCAAAGAAATAATCAGTGCAAGAAAGTAACGAATTACCGAATCCCCCCGCTTACAAACGGGGGGATTTTGTTTTTACCTCACAAGCATTAGTTAGGATGTGAGCCAATTCGTGAATCGTCAATCGTAAAATCGTGAATACATTCACGATTCCCGACTCACGTCTCACGATTCACAACTCACTATTATAAACCGCAACCAACGATACACACGATGAGCCAGACAACAAGTTATCCAAAAGAGAAGATCAACATTTTGTTCCTGGAGAACATTAGCGACAAGGCTGTACAGTTATTCAAACAAAACGGCTATGTAAATGTAAAGAAGCTCAGTGGCGCATTAAGCGAGGAAGAGCTGATAAAAGAAGTAAAAGACGTTCATTTACTGGGTATCCGATCAAAGACGCAGATCACGCCAAAAGTATTGGAAGCTGCTAAGAAATTGCAGGCTATTGGTTGTTTCTGTATTGGTGTAAACCAGGTAAGCCTGAAGGAAGCAACTAAGCAAGGGGTGGTTGTATTCAACGCGCCTTATAGTAATACACGTAGTGTGGCAGAATTAGTGATTGGTTTGTCCATCTTACTGATCAGGCGCATACCCGACAAGAATAAAGCAGCACACGAAGGCATCTGGCAAAAAGAAGCGAAAGGTTCTTTTGAGCTGAGAGGAAAGACATTGGGCATAATAGGTTATGGCAACATCGGGTCACAGGTAAGCGTACTCGCAGAGGCACTGGGCATGAAAGTGGCTTTTTATGACACGGAAACCAAATTGCCGCTGGGCAATGCAGACGCTTGCAGAAGCCTGAAAGAACTGGTAAGTAAAGCGGACATCGTTTCACTGCACGTACCGGAAACAGCCCAGACTAAAAACCTGATCACGAAAGCTGTGCTGAAGAACTTTAAGAAAGGTTCTATACTCATCAACTATGCACGTGGCGAAGTGGTAGATCTGAGTGCTTTGGCAAAAGCGCTGAAAGAAGGAGATCTTAGCGGAGCTGCTATTGATGTGTTCCCTTGGGAACCGGAGAAAAATGGAGACCGTTTTGAATCACCATTGCAGGGATTGCCAAACGTGATCCTGACACCACATATAGGTGGCTCTACTGAAGAAGCGCAACAGAATATAGGTGAAGATGTAAGCGCCAAATTGTATAATTACCTGGAGAAAGGTATTACCAATGGCTCTCATACCGTACCTGCAATCGGCCTGCCACCAGTAGAGGGGGCGCACCGTATCTTACACATACATCGCAATGTACCGGGCGTATTGAGCGCGATTAATACTGAGCTATCCCGCCACAATATTAATATAGTAGGGCAATACCTGAAAACAAATGACGAGATCGGCTATGTAGTGCTGGATGTAGATAAGAAATTGTCTAAACAGGCGCTTGATCTCTTGAAGAATGTGAAAGAGACGATCAAAGTGAGGATTTTATACTAGGATATTGTTCAATTCTTTATAGCTAAATTGTCAGAAAGAGCCGCGCAGCGGCTCTTTCTGTTTCAAAACTTTAATCTGCACAGACCTATAAGGTTTTCAAAACCTTATAGGTCTTTATACATCTGTGCGGCTCTTTCTATTTCAATAATGTAACAATATAACCATAAAACAATAAGGCAATTCCCCTCAATTTCACCGCATTTTCCCTCAAAATGGCCCCGCAAACCTTTGATTTCGAGAGAAAATACTCCCATGCTGCGCAAGTAATGCTTTCAAACTGTAATTTTACCGCCCAACAGTAGAAAAGAGAATATGCCTCAATATCCCAACAGACAGTTTTTAGACTTTGAGCAGCCCATCAAAACTTTATACGAAGAGATTGATAAGCTGAAACAAACTTCCGAAAAAAGCAAAATTGATATGTCTGACAGTATTCAAAAACTGGAAGACGCAATTGTTGACAAAAGAAGGGACATCACAGCATCACTTACTCCATGGCAGCGTGTACAGTTAAGCCGTCACCCCGACAGGCCTTATACGCTGAAATATATTGGTAAAATGACCAATGAATTTATGGAGTTACATGGCGACCGCAACTTTAAGGATGACAAAGCAATGGTTGGTGGTTTTGCCAAACTGGATGGAGAAACGATCATGTTTATCGGCCAGCAGAAAGGGATCAATACTAAGATGCGCCAACAGCGCAACTTTGGTATGGCAAACCCGGAAGGCTACAGGAAAGCCCTGCGCCTGATGAAGCTGGCAGAGAAATTCAATAAGCCAATTGTTACATTGATAGATACGCCGGGTGCTTACCCGGGCCTGGAAGCTGAAGAGCGCGGGCAGGGTGAGGCAATTGCACGCAACATTTACGAAATGGTGCGCCTGAAGGTGCCGGTGATCTGTGTGATCATTGGTGAAGGGGCAAGTGGTGGCGCATTAGGTATAGGTGTGGGAGACAAGGTGCTGATGATGGAAAATGCATGGTACACGGTGATCTCTCCTGAGAACTGTAGTACAATTTTGTGGCGTAGCTGGGATAAGAAAGAAGTGGCAGCGGAACAGATGAAGTTAACAGCACGTGACATGAAAGGGTTTGGCCTGATAGATGAAATAGTGCCGGAGCCTATTGGTGGCGCACACTGGGATTATGATGAGTCTGCCAACAACCTGAAAAATTCAATTTTAAATGCGCTTCGCGAAATACGCAATACAGATCCACATAAGCGGGTGGAAGAACGCATAGAGAAGTTCAGTAAGATGGGCTTCTGGGAGGAGGAGTAAAATTGTTTAATTGTTACATGGTTTAATTGTTAAATGGTTTTATGGTTACATTGTTAAGTAGTTTTGCAATGAATCAAGCCCAACAATTTGGCCATTAAACAATGCAACCATTTAACAATACCTCCACAACAACTCTTCATTATATCAACAATCATAACAAGTAAGAATCAAAATGTCTTTTCGTCAACAATTAAAAGGTACAGGTGTAGCATTGGTTACACCATTCACCGAGACCTTTGCAGTAGATTATGATGCATTGGGCCGTGTGATAGATCATGTAATAGCGGGCGGCGTGGAATACGTTGTTACGCTGGGTACTACAGGAGAAACACCTACATTGAATAAGGACGAGAAGATAAAGATCATCGAATATACTTATGATAAGGTAAACGGACGTGTACCTGTAGTAGTTGGCATTGGCGGTAACAATACTGCTGAGTTGATCAACGAACTGCAATCTACGCCGCTGGATAAAGCAACAGCCGTATTGAGCGCTGCACCTTATTACAGCAAACCGTCCCAGGAAGGTATTTTTCAGCACTATAAAGCACTGGCAGAAGCATCGCCTAAGCCAATTTTGCTATATAACATTCCGGGACGTACAGGTCGTAACATGACTGCGGAAACAATCGTTCGCTTATCTCATATACCAAACATTGTAGGTATTAAAGAAGCAAGCGGAGATATGACGCAGCTTGCACAGATCATCCGCGACTTGCCGGAAGACTTCCTGGTAGTAAGTGGTGATGATGGCCTGACACTGCCTCAGATAGCAGCAGGTATGGACGGTGTGATCAGCGTTATTGCAAATGCGTATCCTAAACGTTTTTCTGAAATGGTACGCCTGTGCCTGAAAGAAGATTTTAAAGGCGCACGTGCCATCAATAACAAATACATTAAGATCTATGATCTGTTGTTTGCTGAAAACAACCCGGCGGGTGTAAAAGCATTCTTGACACAGCAGGGTTTGATCAACAACTTTCTTCGCCTTCCGGTAACCCCTGTTAGCGATGAGTTGTACAAGAAAATAGCAGAAGCTATTAAAAATGCTTAAGTCACAGTAGACATAAAGTTATTAGTCAAAAAAAGTCATCAGGAACACTGATGACTTTTTTATTGCTATGAAATATTCTCTTTGTTCTTTGCGTAATCTCTATATTCTCTGCGATAAAAACAGTACTGACTATCGCAAAGGGCACAGAGGAAACGCAGAGAGCGCAAAGAGTTAACTCAATATAAACTCCACTGCCGCACTTGCATGTATCAGTGTTGTGTCGAAAACCGGTACGCTTACATCATCCTGTTTTATCAGCAATGGTATTTCTGTACATCCGAGAATGACACCTTCTGCACCCTGTGCTATCAACGAATTAATGATAGAGACGTAGCGCTGTTTGGTCGGTTGTGTAATAATGTTTTTACCCAGTTCATTAAAGATCGTGTCGTGCAAAAAGTCACGATCTTCTGCACCCGGTATAATGGCTTCAATATTGTGTTCCCGCAATTTATCCTTGAAAAAATCCAGCTCCATGGTAAATTTTGTGCCAAGCAGAGCCACCTTTTTCAGTCCTCTCTGACCAATTACTTTTGCAGTCTCTTCTGCTATATGAATAACAGGTAAACCTGTGTGTGCAGCTACTTTGTCTGCAATCAGGTGCATTGTGTTTGCACAGAGCAATAGCGCTTCAGCACCACCATTCTTCAAATGGATACCAGCTTCTGATAGCATAGTTGTAGTCTTATCCCATGCATTAGCATCATTGTTACGCTTTATGTCAGCATAGTTGAAAGAATAAATAAGGCACTCTGCAGCATTTACGCCACCTAGTTTTGCATTTACACCTTCATTGATGTACCTATAATAATCCAATGTGGAAACCCAACTGAAACCTCCAACGAGTCCGATCTTTTTCATTCAATTGATTTGTTTGACGTGTAACAAAAAAATGTTCCATATAATATGGAACATTTTCAAATGTAATTAAAAACAATGTTGCTCTTCCTGCTTACTGTCCCTAGGCCAGATAAAAGCAGTTTTCTGCTTCTTCCATCCTGTTTTTTCATAAAAGCCATCTTTGCCCGGCGCAGCGGTCAAAGTAATAAAACTATAACCTTTCATCTGATCACGCAAATGCGAAACAATTTGTGTACCTAAGCCAAGCGCTTGCTTGTCTGGTCGTACAGCCACATCTACAATAAGGCCATAATATAAACCATCATCTACCGTTCTGCCAAAGGCGATAATATCATTACCATCCTTTATAAAGCAAACATGAGAACTGCGTTCGAAAGATAATTGTATGTTCTCCGGTGTGCGGGCATTCCAGCCAACAGCAAGGAACATATCGGCAATCTGTTGCCAGTCAATATCTGTGCAATTATTTTGCTGGGTGAAAAGCGACTTCGTTGACATAAGCATTATTTGTTTTTCAAAGTATTCCTATTTATTACAACCTCAATATTTGTATTGATGATGATAGAAAATCTATAGATGAACGGAGCGTCGCAACGATGTTTAATAGATATTCTACAGTTGATTCCCCAACAATTCAACTATTGAACAATGCATTAATTTTTGTAATCAAACACAAACTTGCTCAAATCGGGCACATGCTTACGCTTTCTTTTCAGTTCCTCCTGGTAAATGATATTGCCCAGCTCTTTAAAATAAGGATAGCCGATAGATTCGTATTCATATCTGTTGTCATTCAAAATGCCATCGTTGTTCGTATAGATGTTCCCTGTCAGCATAAACTCTACCTTGTTTTTAAAATCAACAATGTAGGCTACATCCGTCAGGTAGCCGAAAGACCAACCTGTTTTATTAAACACACGAATATTGGATGGTATTTTAGATTTGCCTGCCTTAAACAAAAAGAACTTTGTATAGCTGTCAAAGTATTCTGTTGTATCATACGTCGGGAACCTGCTTTCGGATGGCAGTTCGGACATATAGCGATAAAGAAAAGCATAATCATCCTGTGCAAGATTGAAGCGTTGCTTTGCCGGCACAGATTCCGGAAACAAAACAGACTGCATGATCTGTTGTAAATCTTCCAGTGGTAAATTATTATGCCGGGTAAAATCCATCGGCGTATTGATCAGGCTATCCTTATCATCCCAATGCCCCTTTCCCACAAGGATCGTTTTACTATAGTTAAATGGAATGCTGCTATAAGCCGGCGGCTGACCATACACCAGTGTATTGCCATTCATAAAACGGATCGGGTTCGTATGCCTGTTGCCTTCCTCTGTAGTACCTGCAAAGCGGCGCGTAATACGCACATCTGTGTAGCCCTTTTTCCATAGTGTCTCATTCAGTTGCTGCTGGCCTACAAATTCATATAGCCGGTTATATGCGTCATTGTCACTTACCAGGAATATCTTTTTTACATATTGGCTGATGGATGGCAGGCCATTCTGTGCAGAGGCATCTGTATATACCTTAGTCTCGCGAGGGTAAGCGCTATCTGTCAGCATGGTTGTATTCCTGTCTACGCCCGCCGCCTTCATTGTATTCAACTTTTCCAGTGCCGCCAGTGCAGTGGGCAGCTTTACGGTTGACGCAGGATTGAAATAATCATTCCTGTCCACATTCAGGTAGTAATTGGTGAAATGCGGCACATTGTTCTTGTCCCGGTCTATACGCGTATAAATGAACTGGTAATGAAACGTGTCAGGGGCATTCAGTACCCGCTGCAAAAGAGGTGAAGCATACGTTTCTATCAGTTTTTGCAGTTTTTTATCCGTTTTAGGCTGCGCGGCTGCCTGTACAGCCGGCAATAATACGAGTAGAGATAATAGCCTGGTTTTTCGTAACATGATATGAGCAGATTTCCGAGTTGTTGTTTATCTCCTGAAGGTACGTGATAAAAATATTCGTTTGCGTGTTTTATCACATTTGATGCGCCTATCTGCGGGATTAACTTTGAAGTATTATTTAATCCGTACGTATGACAAGGCAACAAATAAACACCATCAGGAACAACTGGCGACTGGTATCGCCGGATGCAGATACTATCGGCCGGTTGTTTTATACGCGCCTATTTGAAATAGCACCAGAAGTGCAACCTATGTTTAACAACACACCAGTTCTTGAACAATCTAAAAAGCTGATGGCTATGTTGGGCTACGTGATCTCCCGGCTAGACAGGTTGGAAGATCTCGTAGACGACATAGCAGCATTGGCACAGCGGCACGTAAAGTACGGCGTAGAGCCTTATCACTACGTTGTGGTAGGCGAAGTGCTTTTATGGACGCTGGAGCAGCGGCTGGGCACTGCATGGAACGAAGATGCAGAAGAAGCCTGGTCTACCTGCTACAGTATCCTGTGCGCCGCAATGGTAGAGTCTGTAGCATGTTAGGTATATTCAGTTTTCTGAACAAAAGAAGGGATTGGCGAAAGTCAGTCCTTTTCTTTTTGTGGCCACAAAGACAAGAAGACACAATGATTCCACAAGTCTTACTGAACACTTAATATTTTCTTCGCTCTGGTTCGTGTCCTCACGAACCTGCTACCAACCAGCGCGTGAGGACACGCGCCGGGGCTTTTGTATTTTCTATGAACCCGGCTGAAGAATATCCATTGAGCTTTACTTGCGTCGCACACTGTAACTATTTGTTCTTTATTCAGCTTAGTATAAAACTGAGCAGATAGATTTTATCTTCTTTTCCTTGGCGTTTCTTTGTGTCTTCCTGTCTTAGTGGCAAGCAATAAAAATAGCCGCCCCTGGAAAGGAAAGCGGCTTATAATAGATGACCATAACGACTATTGTATCAGCTTGGCAATCTGTGCCAGCGGAATGGTATTTGCCAGGCGCACAATCTCTGCCTCATTAGATTTTGTAACAGTAAATGTTACCAACGCATTGCTAAACGGAACTTCAATTTTGTAAGATGGTTGTGCCGGAGTAGTCGCGTCCTCACTGTAACCATCTTCCTTAGTCAGGCGGCCTTTATAACCAGCTATCTTTATCACTTTAGTTTTACCGTCGCTACCCAGCCCGGCAAGAAGCGGTGTATTTAAAAACGCATTTAGCGTACCTATCAGTGGTGAATTGCTTACAATTTGCAGCTCTGCATTTTTAGATGGTGTAGTGTACACACGGCGTATAGTTGTACCTAAGTAACCTGACGTACTGGTAACGCCATCTTCTGCAGCATTTGTATTCAGGCTGTCCATTTTTGCAGGCAGCAGTTTTATAACCTCCTTCCCGATAATGATATCCAGCTCCTGCAATGCCTGTTGCAAAGAGAAGTGCGCGTCTTCCAGTTTACCGGCTGCATATGCAGTGCGCGCACTTGCTGCGGCTGTTTTAAAGTCCTGTTGTGCCTTTACCGCCAAAGATGTAATTGTAATAATCGTAAGTAGAAATATCTTTTTCATGTATCAGTAATAATTCTGTGAGTAATGGTAGTTTATTGTTCACCCAGCATTTTCTTAATGCCGTCAATATCAAAGCTGTTCACCGCGGTTGTCATTTCCTGTTCTGTGGCGAAGTTGATACCGTTAAACGTGACCAAGCTGGATTGCCCCAAAGGTATCAGCACTGTATAGCCTTCATTTTTATCAAACTTGATAACGGCTTTGTAACCCTTTACACGTATCTGCTTCATGTTTTGCGTTTCGCCATTTGACTGGGCATACGTGCCATTGAAATACAATTCTAACCAGCCACTGTAAAAAGAATTATTGCCCACAACGGTAGAAAATTCCTTACTGTCTTTCTTGTATATACGTTGGATCGTTAAGTTATTCCAGCCCCAGTGCGTACTCATTACCCTGTCCTGGGTGGTGTCTTTCGCAAGACCGGAAACATTGTCCGGTAGCGATTTCAAGATCTCTTTCCCCATTTGTAATTCTACACCCAATAAAGCCTGCTGTATAGAATAGCGGGCGTCGCTGTAATTCTTTGTATCATTTGCCTTTTCAGCATCGCTGATCTGTTGATTCACATCTGGTGGAGTCGTGTTTTTCAGTCCCTCTCCGCCGGTATTGTATGCCTTACTACCAGTTGATGAACTGCTAGAAGATGGCATGCCGCCTGTGTTTGAAGGGCCTGATGGGGTTGTGCCTGTCGTATTGCCAACAGCCTGGTCTACTTTTTTGTCAACCACCTGGTTAGCTACCTGGTTGGCTTTGTCTTTTAGTTTCTTTAGAAAACCTTGTGCAGCAACTTTCTCCTGCGCCACTAATACAGCAAATAATACCGTTAGGCTTAGGATAGTTTTCTTCATTTCAGAATAGTTTTAGTAGTTTAAAATTTATTTGAATCTTTAAAGTAGTCTCCTTGTGATTGGCTTTATAAGCAGAACAATAAGTAGCCCAGTTTATAAAGTGCATAGGTAAAGATTATCTACAAAGCCGACAATGCGGAGAACAGCATGCTTTAGTGTGGTTTTTCACGCCCGATATGCTTAACTTTCCTACCAGGCTTATTTTGGATGAATAAAATGACGCACACTTAAATCAATGCTATGGATATAACACCTTCTGCACATTCGCTTTTAGATAACGACTTTTACAAATTCACCATGCAATATGCAGTGGTAAAACTATTTCCTGATGCAAAAGTGCATTATCAATTTATAAACAGAGGTAAACACGCCTTTCCAGAAGGCTTTGGAAAGGCATTGCGGCACGTGGTTGACACAATGGGAGAGTTAAAACTTACCAAAGAGGAAAAACAATTTGTGCTGCGTAATTGCCCTTATCTGGATCCTGCCTATCTCGATTTTTTGCAAGGTTATCACTATGATCCTTCGGAAGTAAAAATAGAGCAGGAGGGAAGTGAGTTACATGTAAGTGTAAGTGGTTACTGGTATAGAACCATATTGTGGGAGGTGCCTTTACTTTCCTTCATCAGTGAACTGTATTATAAATTAAACGGCTTGCAACGCATCAGTGATGACGAGGTAAAACGTATTACAAAGGAAAAGATAGACCGCTACAATGCGCTGGGTGTAACGGTTGCCGACTTTGGTACAAGGCGACGCCATAGCTATGCTGTGCACCGGTTAGTGCTGGAAGCATTAAAAGAAAACGGAGGCAATAGTTTTATAGGCACCAGCAATGTACATTTGGCCATGTTGTATAACACCAAACCCATCGGCACACATGCGCATGAATGGTTTATGTTTCACGCAGCACGTTATGGATATAAAATGGCCAATGCCCTTGGGCTTGAACATTGGGTGGACGTTTTTCGTGGTGATCTTGGCATTGCGTTGTCAGACACCTATACAACGGATGTGTTCTTTGAACAGTTTGATAAAAAATTTGCCAAGCTGTTCGATGGGGTCAGGCATGACAGCGGTGAGCCGATAGCATTTGCCGAAAAAACCATTACGCATTACCAAAAACTAGGAATCAATCCCTTGTATAAAACCATCACGTTCTCAGATGGTTTAAACTATGAAAAGGTGGAAACCATTGCGGCTTTCTGCAAGGGAAAGATCAATGCTTCTTTTGGTATAGGCACTAACCTGACAAATGATGTAGGACTGACGCCCATGAATATTGTAATGAAACTGACGGAGGCACAACCTGCTAATATGAAATGGGCGTCGACAATAAAACTGTCCGACGAAAAGGGAAAATATACCGGTGATCCCAAAATGATCGAACTGGCGAAGATTATACTCGGAATTGATTAAATTGATGTCAAACCGAGTTTATGAGAAAATATATACCACTTGCAGCTACCCTGATAGCTGTGGCTTTTGCTCAATCATGTAAACCGAAAATGGAAAAACAAACATATCAATGGCCGGCAGGCGTGAAACCACCGGTAGCAGAGAAGAAACCTAAAGATGTGGGCATGTTTGGCGACAAGCGCATCGATGATTATTACTGGATGAATGATTACTTTAAGAAAGGGCCTGACAGTACGAAAGTGGTGCAATACCTGGAGGCAGAGAACACTTATACGGATACTATGATGAGCGGGTTGAAAGATTTTCGTGAAAACCTGTTCAAAGAAATGAAAGCCCGTATTAAAGAGAAAGATGAATCTGTACCGGTGTTTAAAAGCGGGTATTACTATTATACACGTACAGAAGAAGGACAGCAGTATTTTAAATATTGCCGTAAGAAAGGCTCCCTGGATGCAGCCGAAGAAATGTTGCTCGACGTAGATGCTATGGCGAAAGGGCATAATTATTATTCTGCCACAGGCTTTAATATCAGCCCTGATAATAAGTTGCTGGCATTCGGCGTGGATACCCTTTCCCGAAGAATATACAATGTATATATCAAGAACCTGGAAACAGGAGAAATATACAAGGATGAGGTTCCATTGACATCCGGCGGAAGTGTATGGGCTAATGACAACAAGACGCTGTACTATACAGAGAAAAACCCGGAAACATTATTAACCGTTAAGATCAAAAAACATACGCTTGGCTCACCTGTAACAACAGACGTGCTGGTGTACAATGAAAAAGATCCATCCAACTACATAGGCGTTTCGAAAAGTAAATCGAACAAATACATTTTTATTTATTCTGCTGCTACTATGTCTGCGGAAATGCAGTACGCAAGTGCAGACGAGCCGAACGCCGCATTCAAGGTATTTGCACCAAGAATGAAAGATGTACTGTATGATGTGGACCACCAGGGCGACCGTTTTTTAATTACTACCAATAAGGATGCAAAGAACTTCCGCCTGATGGAATCTCCGCTGGATAAAACCAGCATAGAGAACTGGAAAGAAGTGATCCCTAACCGGAATGACGTATTGCTGGAAGGTATAGATGTGTTTAGCGATTACCTTGTAGTAACAGAACGTAAAAACGGCTTGTTACAAATACAAGTGCGTAACCTGAAAACAAACGATCAGCATTATTTAGATTTTGGAGAACCTGCCTATACGGCAAGTGTGGGCGCAAACCCGGAGTATAATACAACTAAGCTTCGGTACAACTATACTTCACTAACTACACCCGGTTCTGTGTTTGACTATGATATGAACTCAAAGGCCAAACAACTGATGAAGCAGCAGGAAGTAGTAGGTGGTTATAATGTGAAAGATTATGTAACCGAACGCAGCTATGCTACAGCAAGAGATGGGGTAAAGGTGCCGGTATCCATTGTGTATAAAAAAGGTACGAAGCTGGACGGTACTGCACCGTTACTACTGTACGGTTATGGCTCTTATGGCAATAGTATGGATGCTAGCTTTAGCAGTAACAGGCTTAGTTTGCTAGACCGCGGCTTTGTATATGCAATAGCTCATATTCGCGGTGGACAGGAGATGGGGCGTCAGTGGTATGAGGATGGAAAGCTGATGAAAAAGAAAAATACGTTTACCGACTTCATCGATTGTGCAGAATATTTAATTCAGCAAAAATATACAGCTAAAGAACATTTGTATGCGATGGGCGGCAGTGCCGGCGGATTGCTGATGGGTGCTATTACCAACATGCGTCCGGACCTGTGGCATGGTATTATTGCCGCAGTACCGTTTGTAGATGTGGTGACTACTATGCTGGATGAAAGCATTCCATTGACAACAAACGAATTTGACGAATGGGGCAATCCGAAAAATAAAGATGCGTATGAGTATATGAAGTCTTACTCCCCGTATGATAATGTAGAGAAGAAGGCATATCCTAACATGCTGATCACAACCGGGCTGCATGACTCGCAGGTACAATATTTTGAACCGGCCAAATGGGTTGCAAAAATGCGTGAATTGAAAACGGATAACAACATCATACTACTTCATACAAATATGTCGGCAGGGCACGGTGGCGCATCCGGCAGGTTTGACTATTTGAAAGATGTAGCGCTGCAATATGCCTTCCTGTTGGCGCTGGAAGGAACGGTGAAATAAATTGTTTAATTGTTAGATGGTTAAATTGTTGTTCGACATGCGCTTCGCTAACATGCCGAACAGCATAAAAAAGGTGAATCATTTGATTCACCTTTTCTTTTAGAACAATTTATCAATGCCGTATTATAACCATTCAACAAACCCTCAGCGGAATAATGCACACTTCAGGCATGTATTCCATCACTTGCCACCTCACTTACTACACTTCAGCGTATTATTCCACCTCTCATCCATTTTTGCTTTTTTGTGCGGGTTTTGGAAAATTCCTTTGCAGTAAATAACTAAAACATGAAAAGGATTTTCCTGCTGGTACTCATTGCAGGCAGTTTTGTAGCCTGCAAAAAGAACCCCGCGACACCTCTGCCCACTATGGACTATACAGATTACCATGATAGTGTTATCCGCTATAACCAGGAGTTTAAAGTGGATTTAAATAAAGACGGTACGATGGATTTTTTCTTTACTGTTTCGCTTACCGCTGACAGCAATGGAGATCATCAGCAATATCACCTGGTATCTCATGGCACGAATAAACTGCTTATTAATTCGAACGAACAATTAAAAGCACATGCTGCTAATGTTGTCATTGGAAAAGATGGTGGATTAGGGTACGCATGGTTGCGCTCGCCAAGCGGTATTATTGTAGAAAAGGTTATTACACCTACCGTTGACTATTGGCAGGGAACCTGGAAAGACAAACTGCATAATTACATTGGAGTATGCATAGAAGTAAACAATCAAAAATATTATGGCTGGATCAATGTATCGCACTTAAATAACAAAGTAATTGTGCATGATGCCGCTTTATGCAATGTGGCAAATACAGATGTGATTGCAGGGAAGTAAATGCTCTTTGCCCTGGTTCTTGTTCGCACGAACGAGGATGAAATCAACCTGACAGGTCTTTAAGACCTGTCAGGATTATTGCTATTCGACATGCGCTTCGCTAACATGTCGAACAACATAAAAAAGGTGAATCATTTGATTCACCTTTTTTATAACAATGGATCAATCTAATCATGTAACAGTGAGGCAATGCCATTACATTTGGCAGCCCAGGCTTAATTCATACTTTAACAGATTCAAGCAAATGTGGCAAAGCTGGTCGATTATATTTGTACACTAAACCTATTATAAAAAGACAGCATGAAGTCACATAAAATACTATTGCTCAGTGTATCGGCAGGAGCCGGGCATGTACGTGCATCAGAAGCATTAGATGCATGCGCTAAAGAAAATTTTAAAAACATAGAGACACTGCACCTGGATGTGATGGATTATGTGCCCGCAACCTTTCGTAAGTTGTATGTAGACTCTTACCTTAAGTTAGTACAACACTTTCCTTCACTATGGGGCGCTGTATATAAGGTTACTACAAAAGCAAACCCGGACGACCTGTTTCAAAAAGTACGCCGCGCGGCTGAAAGATTAAATATGAGGGCTTTAAGCAAAGCGATTGAAAACTTCAAACCAGATGCGATTATCTGCACGCACTTTTTGCCTGCCGAACTTTTGATGCATAAAATAAACAAGGGTGATTTTAATACACCTGTATGGGTTCAAATAACTGATTTCGATTTACATCGTATGTGGGTTATGCCGCACATGGCAGGCTATTTCACCGCCAACGAGGAAGTGAAGTTTCGTTTAGAGCATCATAATATTGCGTCACATAACATTCATGTAACTGGCATACCTGTTATGCCTGCTTTTGTGGCTGCTAAGGCAATGAATAAAGCGGATGCTTGCACCGCTTTAGGATTAAATACACAACATCCTGTTTTGCTATTAATGGGAGGTGGTGCCGGTATGGGAAGGCTGGACGATGTGGCTGCAGAGCTGTTGGAACAAGATAAAAACTTTCAATTGATCGTATTAGCCGGGCGTAATAAAAATACATTGGACAGCTTGCAACAATTGGCAATCCGTTACCCAGGTCGTTTATTCCCGCAAGGATTTACCAATCATGTAGAAAAGCTGATGATCTGTGCAGACCTGGTCATTACCAAGCCGGGCGGGTTAACCACTTCTGAGTGCCTGGCACTTGGCCTGCCGATAATAGTGCACGCACCCATTCCCGGACAGGAAGAGCATAACGCAGATTATCTTATGGAGCAAGGTGCTGCATTAAAGGCGATAGATGCCATAGGGCTGGCCTATCGTGTTCGTGAATTGATGGCGCATCCGGAACAGCTTACAGTAATGCATCAAAAAGCAGCGGCGTTAGGTAAGCCGGATGCGGCAAAGAATGTATTAAACACAGTGATTGCTGCGCTTGGATAAGTGAGGAATTGTTTAATTGTTAGATGGTTAAATTGTTTAATTTTTAATTGCTGTTCAACATGTTAGCGAAGCGCATGTCGAACGCAGATTAGACGGATGTATATCCGTTAAATGACAGAACGAATAGCATGATAAAAGAAAAAGGTGAATCAAACGATTCACCTTTTTTATAACAATTTATCAATTTAACAATGCAACAATCCTACTGCATATACGATTCCATCGGCTCGCATGTACAGATCAGGTTCCTGTCGCCGTATGTATTGTTGATACGTGATACGGAAGGCCAGAACTTGTTCAGTGTTACATAGTACAGCGGGAATGCAGCATCTTTACGTGTGTATTTGTGATTCCACTCATCGTTACAGATCACAGCCTGCGTATGCGGCGCATTTTTCAATGCGTTATCTGTCTTATCAGCTACACCGTTTTCAATTGCTTTGATCTCTTCATAAATGCTGATCAGCGCATCGCAGAAGCGATCCAGTTCAGGTTTGTCTTCGCTTTCTGTTGGCTCGATCATGATCGTGCCCGGAACAGGGAAGCTCAATGTAGGAGCGTGGAAACCATAATCCATCAAACGTTTTGCAACGTCTTCAGCTTCTACACCTGCACTTGCTTTGAACGGACGCAGGTCTACGATAAACTCGTGCGCTGCTGTATTGTTCGTACCTGTGTACAGGATCTTATAATATTTTTCCAACCTGGCCTTCATGTAGTTTGCATTCAGTATAGCAAACTCTGTAGCCATTTTCACGCCATCTGCACCCAGCATTTTGATGTAGCCATAGCTGATCAGCAGGATAGAGGCTGAGCCAAATGCAGCAGCGCTTACAGCACCTGTAGCAGCCACTTCACCATTTACTGATACGTGACCAGGCAAGTAAGGAGCCAGGTGCGCTTTCACGCAAATAGGGCCCATGCCAGGTCCACCGCCACCGTGTGGAATAGCAAATGTTTTGTGCAGGTTCAGGTGACAAACGTCTGCACCAATTGTTGCAGGAGATGTCAGGCCAACCTGTGCATTCATGTTTGCGCCATCCATGTACACCTGTCCGCCGTATGTGTGTACTACTTCACAAATCTCTTTAATGCTTTCTTCAAACACACCGTGTGTAGATGGATAAGTCACCATCAAACCACCCAACGTGTCTTTATATTGTTCCGCTTTTGCTTTCAGGTCTGCTACATCTATATGGCCTTCTGCATCACTTTTTACAACCACTACTTTCATGCCTGCTAATACCGCACTTGCCGGGTTGGTACCATGCGCAGAGATCGGGATCAGCACCACATTGCGGTGAGCATTGCCGTTTGCTTTATGGTATGCCATTATGGTTAACAAACCTGCATACTCGCCTTGCGCACCACTATTTGGTTGCAGGCTGCAAGCGTCAAAACCAGTAATAACATTCAGGTAATGGCTTAGCTCTTCAATGATCTGTTGGTAACCTTTCGCCTGGTCTACTGGTACGAACGGGTGCAGTTGGCTGAACTCTGGCCAGCTTACAGGGATCATTTCAGTAGCAGCATTCAGCTTCATGGTACAGCTACCAAGGCTGATCATGCTGGTATTCAAAGACAGGTCTTTGTTTTCCAACGATTTCATGTAACGCATCATCTGGCTTTCGCTATGGTGCGTATTGAATACAGGATGCTTTAGGTAATCGGAAGTGCGCGTTGCAAATGCAGGAATGCCTACCAGTTTGTAGTCTTCACTTTCAAATGTAATAGCAACTGCTGCCTGCCCGTTTGCTTCAGCAAAAATGTAGAGGATATCCAGTACATCTTTCTGTGTAGTAGTTTCATCAAGTGAAATGCCGATGAAGCCATCTGTTGTATAATGGAAGTTAACCTGGTGTTGCAATGCGATCGGTTTGATCTTCGCAACATCCGCTTTCACTTTCAGTGTATCGAAATAGTAGGTGTTTACATTTGCGTAGCCTTCTTCAGCCAGGCCTTCCGCCAGTGTCTGCGTCAGCAAAGCAACGCGCTCAGCTATTTGCTTCAAGCCTTTAGGGCCATGAAATACAGCATACATTGCAGCCATATTAGCCAGCAACGCCTGTGCAGTACAAATGTTAGAAGTTGCTTTTTCACGTTTAATGTGTTGCTCGCGCGTTTGTAACGCCATACGCAATGCACGGTTATTTTGTGAGTCAACACTTACGCCAATGATACGGCCTGGAATGCCGCGTTTAAATTCATCTTTAGTTGCAAAGTATGCAGCGTGCGGGCCGCCATATCCTAAAGGCACACCAAAACGTTGAGCAGAACCAACAGCAACGTCAGCACCCAATTCGCCCGGAGAAGCCAATAAAGTCAGCGCCAGCAGATCAGTACCCATCACCACAAAACCACCCAATGCATGCACATTTTCAATAAACGCTTTGTAGTCTTCTACAGCACCTTCGCTGTTTGGATATTGTACAAATGCACCAAAGTAAGTTTCATCCAGCGTAGCAGTTTTGAAATCGCCAAATACCAGTTCTATATTGATTGGCGTAGCGCGTGTGATCAATACATCTTTTGTTTGCGCAAAAGTGTATTCATCTACAAAGAATTTAGGCTTTGTAGCAACATCTGTTTTGTTTACGTGGTGAAACAACATAGCCATTGCCTCTGCAGCAGCCGTTGCTTCGTCCAGTAATGATGCGTTTGCAATTTCAAGTCCTGTCAGGTCAGACACCATTGTCTGAAAATTCAGTAAGCTTTCCAGGCGGCCTTGAGAGATCTCAGCCTGGTAAGGTGTGTATTGTGTGTACCATCCTGGGTTTTCAAACACATTGCGCAAGATTACACTTGGCGTAATCGTGTTGTAATAACCTTGTCCGATGTACGTTTTAAAGAGTTTGTTTTTAGTGGCTACCTGCTTTAGCTGTTGCAGGTATTCCTGTTCTCCCACTGCTGCTGGCAGATCCAGTGCTTTTGGCAGCCGGATGCTGGCAGGAATGGTTTTGCTGATCAGCTCATCCAGTGTGCTGACGCCGATCGTTGCTAACATTTGTTTGGTATCGGCTTCGTTGGGGCCAATATGTCTTCTTTGAAACTCGCTGTGTTGTAACTCAAATAGGTTCATGATACGATATTAGGTTGACCACTTTTTAAAAAGATGCGCAAAGTTACGTGTAAGCAATGGTATAACCTTAACAATCATTCGTTATGGGGAAAGGGTGTGCTTATCTGGAGAGGGAATTGTTTAATTGCTTGATTGTTATATAGTTATTGGGTGGACTGTAGATTTGCTATTGGGCTTTGGTTGCGACGCTCCGTTCATCTGCAGTAATTCTATCGGCCTGGTGAACAGCAGGTTACCGGCAGTCAACAAATTAGAATCCTGACAGGTCTTAAAGACCTGTCAGGTTTTGCGCCAGTTGGTGAGGCCTGCGCCAGTAAATTAGGCTAATGAATGCTGAATAACGATTTACAGTCGAAGGGTGCGACGCAACAGGCGATGCGCAGAGATACAAATGCCCGGACAATAAAAATAAAGAGGCCTAAACGAAAAGAGCGCTAAGGAAAACTTAGCACTCTTTGTATGTAATAAGTATTTCCGATTACAGTTTCACTATTCCCGGTTCGCCAATACAGGTAATGGATTCTCATCCAGTATTGTTTCAGGTTCAATCGTTGGTTCTTCCGCCTCACGCATTTGCTCACTCGTTTGCCGGCTTCCATCGTGGCTCCAGCCAGGAGGGCCAAAAATATAGCCAAGCTTTTGCCTGAAGGAAAGCCCCTTCTGACGGATGTCTTTTATGATCTGCACCCATTCATGAAAAACGATGGTAAAGGCATTCTGCTTTTCTAAATTCTTCGTCAGTCCATAACGGATCGGTTGATATTCCTCTTCCGGTAATTCTGCCTGGAATGTGCCAAACATCTTATCCCAGATGATGAGGAACATGCCCATATTTTTATCAAGATACTTCGGGTTAGATGCGTGGTGTACGCGGTGATGTGAGGGTGTAACAAGAATGTATTCCAGCCAGCCCATTTTTTTAACCAATTCCGTATGTACAAAGATGCCCCAGATCTGTGTAGCGGAATAGATAAACGCAATGTCCATAGCCTTAAAGCCCATGAGGGGTAGCGGCAGAAAGTACAGCCAGCGATATAATGGCTGAAATACAGAGGAGCGAAAACCTACAGTAAAGTTGATATGCTCAGAGCTGTGGTGTGTAACGTGTGCGGCCCAGAAGAGACGTATTTCATGATCGAAACGGTGCAGCCAATAATACAGGAAGTCTTCCAGTAAAATAAGCGCCAGCCAGTAACCGATCGGGTGTGTCCAGTGAAATTCTGAATGCTTGTACAGGTATGCAAAAATGGCAAGATAAACCAAACGGAAGGCCAGGTCTATTGCCGAGTTTAACAGCATCAGGTAAATGTTGGTAGCCGTATCTTTAAGCGTGTACAGCTTGCGGTGCTGCATGTGAGACAGCAATAACTCCAATCCAATAATGAAAAGGTAAAATGGTGTAGAGATTAAGATTAGCCAATATTCTTTCAAACCATCCATGTGATTGATTTAATTTTGGGGTTGTGCTGCAAAGTAACAGATACTTTTTTAAATCAAATAAACCGTTTGTAAAGAAATGGGGGAAGTGAAACTGGATAACTGGCAAAAGATTGCTGCTGATAATCAGAAGAAATACAAACAATATCTGCAAAAAGCAGATAAGAGTAAGATATTGAAGCAATTGCCGGACTTACATGAAGAAGCTTTTTCCAAAATAGACTGTTTGTCTTGTGCTGCCTGCTGTAAGAATTACTCACCGCGATTTAAAACGCCGGATATTAAACGCATTAGCAAACACCTGAAAATGCGGGAGAGTAATTTTATTGATACCTACCTGAGGCTGGATGAAGATGGTGATTATGTAGTAAAGAAATCTCCCTGTCCGTTTCTCGGCAGTGATAATTATTGTAGTATCTATGATGTGCGTCCTTCTGACTGCGAACGTTTTCCTTATACCAACGAAGACGTACTGCTAAAGCGTGTAAATATCACGCTGAAAAACTCAACTTTTTGCCCTGCCGTTTATTATGTATTAGAGAAGTTGATGTAAAAATGCTTTTTCCTGAATTGTTTAAGTGCTAATTGCAATGTTGTTTAGAACAATTTAACAATTAGACCACATGGCAATGCTGCCGGGCATTTGCAGCTAAAATATCTTTCATTTTTCGAAATATCTTTTAATTTTTCTTGGTCAAAAGCGGGAAAAAAAGTATTATTCGAGTATCTGCGCCATGCATAATAGCACTATTGTGTATGGAAACCCTGCTTGCGCAGCTATACCCAAAGACTGGCATTTATATAAATTCAAAAAAATGAAAAGGATTTGCTTATGGCTCATTTACCTAATTTGATTCAGGATCTGGCTTTGATACTAGTGGCCGGTGGTATTGTAACACTCATTTTTAAGAAATTGAAGCAACCCGTTGTGTTGGGATATATTCTCGCGGGATTGCTGGTAGGTCAGCACATTACTTTTGTGCCTACCGTAGTAGACAAAGAAAATATCAATATTCTGGCCGAAATAGGCGTGATATTTTTATTGTTTAGTCTTGGCCTGGAATTTAGTTTTAAAAAGTTAGTCCGTGTAGGAGGTACGGCTACCATTACGGCTATTGTAGAGATTATTGGCATGATGCTGATTGGTTATGGTGCCGCCAAATTATTAGGCTGGTCATCTATGGACGCGATCTTCCTTGGTGGTATCTTATCTGTATCGTCTACAACCATTATCATACGCGCATTTGAAGAACTGGGCGTGAAAAGTAAACAGTTTGCCGGTGTTGTATTTGGCGTGCTGATCATAGAAGATCTTGTAGCCATCTTGCTTTTGGTATTGTTGTCTACACTTGCTGTCAGCAGGCAGTTTGCCGGTATGGAAATGGTGGTATCCGTATTGAAATTATTATTCTTTTTATCCCTGTGGTTTTTGGCAGGCATCTTCCTGTTGCCTACGTTCCTGAAAAGAATAAAGAAACTGCTGAACGAAGAAATGCTACTCATTGTTTCGCTCGGCTTATGTTTGGGGATGGTTGTGCTGGCTACTAAAGTCGGGTTCTCTCCGGCGTTAGGAGCATTTGTAATGGGTTCTATTTTGGCCGAAACAACCAGTGCAGAACGTATAGAACATATAATACAGCCGGTAAAAGATTTGTTTGCTGCAGTGTTCTTTGTGTCTGTAGGTATTCTTATAAACCCTGGTGCGATTGTAGAACACAAGTGGGTTGTTTTATTATTAACCGTGCTGACAATCGTTGGTAAAATATTAAGTACATCTATCGGTGCGCTATTGTCCGGGCAACCGCTTAAGCAATCTATACAGGCAGGTATGAGCCTTGCACAAATAGGTGAGTTCTCTTTCATTATTGCTACGCTGGGTGTAACGCTAAAGGTTACGAGCGACTTCCTGTATCCGATGGCTGTGGCAATCTCGGCTGTTACAACGTTTACCACACCTTACCTGATCAAGTTTTCAGAACCGGTGTATAATGCGATCAATAGAATGTTGCCGGAACGTGTACGTAATTCACTGAACAAATACTCAACCGGTGCGCAGGATATACAGGCAGAGAGCAGGTGGAAGTCTGTGCTGAAATCGTATGGCATTATTATAGGAACAAATGCCATTGTAATAGTAGCTGTTGCATTGTTGACATCTACATTTCTTGCGCCGTTTATCAATTCAAAATTTGCAAGCGGCTGGATCTCCAAACTAATCACTTTTATTATAGCGCTGGCTGTAACTATGCCGTTCTTCTGGGCGTTGATCTCAAAAAAACCGTCTTCCTCTGACTATCGTGATCTGTGGCTGGATAATAAATACAACCGCGGCCCGCTGGTGATCATTGAAATATTACGAAACCTGCTGGCTGTATTTCTTTTCGGCCTGTTGGTGGACAGGTTATTTTCCAGCCTCATTGCTTTTGCTGTGGCATTGCCTGTTATGATCGTGATGGTGCTGGTCTTTTCAAGACGTATTCAATCTTTTTATCACAGGATAGAAAACCGTTTTTTAAACAACCTGAATGCCCGCGACCTGGAAGCTGTAGAAAATAATACCACGCCTGCATCCAACGTAAATCTCTCGCACTGGGATGCGCACTTGGCAGATTTTGAAGTGTCGCCCGAAGCGTCTTTTATCGATAAACCATTGGAAGAATTAAGCTGGCGTGAACAATATGGTATCAACATTGCCTTTATTAAAAGAGGTAGCAAGATCATTTATGCGCCAAGCAGGGATGAAAAATTATTTCCTTACGATGAAATTGGCGTAATAGGTACAGATGAGCAAATGCAACACTTCAGGAGCATTATAGATGTGGAGTATGATGATAGTGGTGAAAATGCTACGGATAACATTATACTACAGAAGATACTGGTAGACGAATATACAAGGCTGAAAGGGCAAACTATAAGAGGCTCCGGAATTCGTGAGAAAACCAATGGCCTGGTGTTTGGCATAGAACGTAATGGGAAACATTTACTAAACCCGGCTTCAGATGTAGTGTTTGAGTGGGATGACATTATCTGGCTGGTGGGAGACAGGAGGAAGGTGAGTGCTTTGTATCATGTAGGGTAATGTATAAAGATGCTGATAAAATAAAAGCCGCCAGGAATATTCCGGCGGCTTTTATTTGTTATAAACCTAAGTTGTTTGTTTTTACGAAGCCTGGTTTCTCATTGCTTTAAAAGCATTGATCAAACCATTAGTAGAGGAGTCATGCGATGTAACTACATCATTGTTTTCCAACTCTGGGAGAATCTTGCCTGCCAATTGCTTGCCTAACTCTACTCCCCATTGGTCAAAGCTGAAGATGTTCCAGATAACGCCTTGCACAAATATCTTGTGTTCGTATAGCGCGATCAGGCTACCCAATGTATATGGGGTAATCTGCTTTACAAGAATGCTGTTTGTAGGTCTGTTGCCTTCAAACGTTTTGAATGGAACTAGTTTTTTAATCTCAGCTTCTGTTTTGCCTGAGCTTTCCAATTCAGCCTTCGCTTCTTTTTCTGTTTTGCCATTCATCAGCGCTTCTGTTTGCGCAAAGAAATTGCTCAACAGTTTTACATGATGATCGCCTAATGGATTATGGCTGATAGCAGGTGCGATAAAGTCGCAAGGAATTAATACTGTACCCTGGTGTATCAACTGGTAAAATGCGTGTTGACCATTTGTGCCAGGTTCACCCCAGATTACAGGGCCGGTAGAGTAGTTTACTTCATTACAATTTCTGTCTACACTCTTGCCATTGCTTTCCATATTACCTTGCTGGAAGTAGGCCGCAAAGCGATGCATGTATTGATCGTAAGGAAGGATTGCCTCTGTTTGTGAGCCAAAGAAATTGGTGTACCACAAGCCAACAAGGGCCATTAATACCGGGATATTTTTGTCAGGAGCAGTATGCCTGAAATGCTCATCGGCATCATAAGCACCTTTTAGTAGCAATTCAAAATTGCTATAGCCAATAGTCAGTACAATAGACAAACCGATGGCGCTCCACAAAGAGTAACGGCCGCCTACCCAATCCCAGAACACGAACATGTTAGCTGGGTTAATGCCGAATTTTGTTACTTCTTTTTCGTTGGTGCTAAGTGCTACGAAATGTTTGGCAACGTGCTTATCATCTTTTGCTTTTTCAAGAAACCATGTACGTGCCGTGTGGGCATTCGTCATAGTTTCCTGCGTAGTAAAAGTCTTGGATGCTATCAGGAAGAGTGTTTCTTCCGGCGTCACTTTTTTCAGCGTTTCCGCTATATGCGTGCCGTCCACATTACTTACAAAGTATGTTTCTATACCTGGAACCCAATATGGTTTTAACGCCTCGGTTACCATTACCGGTCCGAGGTCGCTACCGCCAATACCAATGTTGACAATGTATTTGATCTTTTTACCTGTATAGCCTTTCCATTTGCCACTATGTACTTCTTCGCTGAAGCTCTTCATCTGTGCCTGTACTTTTTTTACTTCAGGCATTACATCTTTGCCATCGCTTAGTACCGGTTTGCCGGAAAAATTACGGAGTGCTGTATGCAATACAGAACGGCCTTCCGTTTCATTGATTGCCTGCCCGGAAAACATTGCTTCTATAGCTTCCGGTAGCTTGCACTCTTCTGCTAACTGGAGTAGGAGATGTTGTGTTTTAGCTGTGAGGATATTCTTTGAATAGTCAAACAGAATATCGTTGAATTGAGTAGAGAATTTTTTGAACCTGTCTTCATCATGAGCAAATAGATCACGCAATTTGACGCGTTGCATTTCCTCTTCAAAATGTTTTCTCAATAATAGCCAGGCCTGTGTGTTCGTAGGATTTACTTTCGGTAGCATTGAATTGCGCTTTTAATCTTAAATAAAAATGCCTCGGGTATGTAACCCGTTTTTGTTTTTTGGAGTTATAAGGTTTCGATTACTTGGATGGTCTTTCGCACCATTTCCGGGGATACATCCAGGTGTACCACTATGCGGATCTGTGTTGCAGATATAGGAATCACCAATATACCATTCTCTTTTAATATCTGAGCCAATTGGGTTGCAGTATATTTTCCCTTCACTTCAAAAATGAGAATATTTGTTTCTACCGGCAGCATTGTGCCTACAAAGTCTTTTGAAGACAATGCAGTTGCTATCTGTTTTGCATGGTCATGATCCTGGGCCAGTCTATCTATATGATGGTCCAATGCATAAATACCGGCAGCAGCAAGAAAGCCTGCCTGGCGCATACCTCCGCCAAATATTTTGCGGATGCGCCTTGCTTTTTGTATAAACTCCCTTTTGCCGATCAGCACGCTGCCTACAGGTGCGCCCAAACCTTTGCTCAGGCAGATGGAAATGGAGTCAAATACGCGTCCGTATTCTTTGGTAGATTCTTTTTGAGCAACAATGGCATTGAAAAGGCGGGCGCCATCAAGGTGAAAGGCCAGCCCGTTACTTTTGCAAACTTCCCTGATGTATTCAAAAGCTGCAAAGTCATAACAACTGCCGCCGCCACGGTTGGCTGTATTTTCTAAAGAAACAAGTGTGGATAATGGTTTGTGAACATCTAACGGATTGTTAATGCTCTCCTTAACAAGATCTGCTGTAATTCTTCCTCGGTCACCTTGCAATAACCTTACAGAGCAGCCGGCATTGAAGGCAATGCCTCCGCCTTCATACTGGTAAATGTGTGACAAATGGTCACAAATAACCTCATCGCCCGGCTGTGTGTGGCATTTAATGGCTAGCTGGTTTGTCATGGTTCCACTAGGGCAGAAGATGGCCGCTTCCATACCAAACAGGTCGGCAGCTTTCTTCTCTAGTTGATTTACAGTGGGATCTTCCTGGAAAACGTCGTCACCTACCTGGGCCTTCATCATGGCCTCCAACATAGCTGGCGTAGGTTTTGTAAAAGTATCTGAGCGGAAATCTATGGTCATAAGAGCAACGAAGTTATATTTTGGGGCAACAAATCAAAAGAATCAAACGTTGTAACAAGTTTAAATTTTATCAACAAAATAAAATCTCACCAAAATCGATTCTTTTTTCCACAAAATATAGTATAATACAATGCTTTGGCGTAACTTTGCAGGCGTTTTACTATTTTCCTGATAGTTTAACATTTATCCTGCGGGTTTTAGCAAACTTTTAGATAAGGATAAACGTTTATAATTAAACAAGTAACAATCAATTATGAGGCAGCTCAAAATTGCCACACAGATTACCAATCGTGATTCGCAGGCAGTAGAAAAGTATCTGCAGGAAATCTCCAAGATTCCGATGATCACCCCAGAAGAGGAAACAACACTGGCACAGCGAATCAAGATGGGCGATCAACGCGCTCTAGACAAACTGGTGCAGGCCAACCTTCGTTTCGTGGTATCTGTTGCTAAGCAGTACCAGCACCAAGGCCTATCACTTAGCGATTTGATCAACGAGGGTAACCTCGGCTTAATTAAAGCGGCACAACGCTTCGATGAAACTAAAGGTTTCAAATTCATTTCTTACGCTGTATGGTGGATCCGCCAATCCATATTACAAGCGTTGGCAGAGCAGGGCAGATTAGTCCGCTTGCCACAAAACAAAATTGGCACATACAACAAAGCTAATAAAGCTTACATGGCTTTTGAACAGGAACATGAGCGTGAGCCTTCTACAGAAGAGCTGGCTGATATCCTGGAAATGAGCGAAACAGAAATTAACAACATCTTCCAAAGCAACACCCGCCACACTTCATTGGATGCTCCGGTACACGAAGCTGAAGACGTAGCAATGGGCGACCTGCTGGAAGGTAGCGATGACACTGACGAAGATGTAATGAAAGATTCTCTTCGTGAAGAAATCCGTCGCGTGCTGAAATCTTTAAGCCCACGTGAAGCGGAAATTGTTAACGCATATTTCGGTTTAGATGGCGAAAATGGTGTAACCATTGAGCAGATCGGCCAAAAATATGATTTGACAAAAGAACGTATCCGTCAGATTAAAGAAAGAGCGATCAAGCGTCTGCAAAAAGCACGCTACAGCAATGCGCTTAAAGCCTATTTAGGATAATTTGATTTTATGTTTTAATTGTAAAGTCCCCGCCGAAAGACGGGGACTTTTTGTTATTGATTCGTGAGGACATCATAGCCATCAAAATAAGTGAATAAGTAGTAGAGCAAAGCGATTTTTTTCACCACATAGGAGCATAAGGCACATAGGATAAGTCGAGGGTTATTAAATAATGGCATAGCCAATTTTTTCAAGAAAGCATAGGTCACATAGGAAGAGCCGCTACGCGACTCTTTAAAATTTCTGCTGTGTTTCCGTTCCTTTATAACAATTCTTTGTTACCTCTGCGTCTTTTTTGCGGCCTTTGCGATACCTGGCATCTTTCAGTATAGCGAGGGGGCTCATTTCAAATTTTTAATCTCAAATTTCAAATTTCCCCCGACGATATCCCCAACAACTTGCTAAAGTGTGAAAAACGAATCGGGTAATACGGTTGTGGTTTAATATTTTTGCAGATTAAAAGATATAAGTTAAGTATGGCAAACGAAGTAGCAGAAAAAGTACATTGTTTAATTATAGGTTCTGGCCCTGCAGGCTACACGGCAGCTATCTATGCAGCACGTGCCAATATGAAACCTGTATTGTACCAGGGTATACAGCCCGGTGGACAATTAACCATTACAACAGAGGTAGAAAACTACCCGGGGTATCCTGAAGGAATACAGGGGCCGGAGATGATGGTGAATTTTGAAAAACAAGCGGCCCGCATGGGTGCAGATATACGTTTCGGTCTTGCTACAAAGGTGGACTTTAGCGGTCCTGTACATAAAGTACAGATCGATGAGGAAAAATGGATTGAAGCTGATACGGTGATTATCTCTACCGGTGCATCCGCTAAATGGCTGGGATTACCTAGTGAGCAAAGACTCAACGGGTATGGTGTAAGTGCCTGTGCAGTATGTGATGGCTTTTTCTTCCGTGGCAAAGAGGTTGCGATCGTAGGTGCTGGTGATACAGCCTGTGAAGAGGCTGTTTACCTGTCTAAGCTTGCAACAACTGTTCACATGATCGTGCGTAAAGGACCAGACGGTATGAAGGCTAGTAAGGTTATGCAGGACCGTGTGAAGAACACGCCTAACATTAAAGTGTACTGGCATTCAGAAACAGTAGAAGTAGTTGGTGAAAATAAAGTAGAAGGATTAACAGTTAGGAACGTAGAAACAGGAGTGCAGACCACTATCCCGGTTAGTGCATTCTTTGTTGCTATCGGACACCAGCCAAACAGCGACATCTTTAAAGGATGGATAGATATGGACGAAACCGGCTATATCCAGACTGTACCAGGCACAGCTAAAACGAATGTAGAAGGGGTGTTTGCTGCGGGCGATGTGCAGGATAAAATATACAGGCAGGCTGTTACTGCATCTGGTAGTGGTTGTATGGCTGCGTTAGATGCGGAACGTTATCTTACAGAAAAAGGCCTTGTGTAAGACAAGGTCTTTCTATATATCTAAATTGTGTAATGGTTATATTGCTATATTGTTTTATCAATATCAATATAACCATTTGACAATATAACCGTTTATAAGTATGCTGAAGATAGAATTTAATAAGCTGCGTTTTTTTGGTTATCATGGTTTGTATGAGGAAGAGGCTTCTGTGGGCGTGGAATTTGAACTGGACCTGTTTATTGATTATATACCGCTTGCAACGCCTGTAAAACATATTACAGAGACGTTGGATTATGTGAGTGTATATGCCATGATAAAAACCATTATGGAAAAGCGGGAAGACTTGTTGGAGACAGTTGCGCATAACATAGCACAAAGCATTATATCGCATTATGTATTTGTAGAGGAAGTAAAAGTTATCATCCGTAAATTACATCCACCTATTACCAATTTTACGGGTAGCATAGGTATTCACTATTCCTTAAAAAGAAGGCCATGAAAAAAATGATATTCCTGTTGTTGAGCAGCCTCCTCATAACTGTATGCCATGCACAGGATGTAAATGTTCTATTGAAAGAAGCAGACAATTTTGACCGCCAGTTGAAAGAACCGGATGCAGTTGAAAAATATAAGGCGGTGTTAGCTATAGATGCTAAAAATATTAAGGCACTCGTAAGGTTGACTGAAATAAGCTGCGCGATAGGCGGAAGGGTTATTGATAAAAAAGCACGAAAACCATTTTATGACCAGGCTGTTGTGTATGCGGGGCAGGCACTGGCTGCGAATGAAAACAGTGCAGAAGCAAACTATGCAATGGCATTAGCTGCATCAAAAGAACTGGAAGTAGAATCAGAGAATAAAAAATCTGCTGAAGATATTCGTCAGTGGCAGCAATTCAGTGCGAAGGCAATACAAATAGACCCTACTTATGGCAAGGGTAATTACCTGTTGGGAAAGTGGCACCTGGAAATGAACAATGCTTCCTGGTTTAAGAAAGCAGCTACTAAAACATTGTATGGTGGTATGCCTGCAGTGAGCCTCGATACAGCCATCGTTTACCTGGAAAAGTGCAGGGTGCAGGATCCATACTTCGTTGCCAACTTTCTTGATCTTGCTAAGGCTTACCAGGCAGCAAACCGCCCACCTAAATCAATGGAGGTGCTTAATAAACTGGTAAAGTTGCCTACACGCTTACCGGATGATGTAGCCCTGAAGGCGGAAGGCAAAAAAATGCTGGAACAACAAATTCAATAATAACTTATGGAACTACAAGCACAATTTGAAGCAGCCGTTGCGGGCAGTAAACAACTGGCAGAAAAGCCATCTAATGAAGTGTTATTAAAACTTTATTCTTTATACAAACAAGCAACTGAAGGTGATAATGTCAGTGATGGCCCGGCCAATCCATTTGATTTTGTAGGAAAGGCCAAACACGATGCCTGGGAATCACTGAAAGGAACCAGTAAGGATAGTGCCATGGAGCAATATGTAAAACTGGTGAATGAATTGAAGGGGTAAAAATATTACTATTTCGAATCGAAAAGCACATGTATTATACATGTGCTTTTTTTATGTAATTATTTGCAGTAGCTGTAGCAAGGTCTCATCTCTCGATAAGTGCAGCAAGTAGAAATTTAATTATTACAAGTACTCAATATTTTTTAGTATTTCTTCGTTTAATGCTTTTGCTCTTATTTGATCAGGTGTGCCATAGATTAAAATCTATGGCAAATATTTTGCTAAACTGGGGAGAGAATGTTAGGTGATGTAAAAATATGGGGGTTGATTACTAAAAGATAGTGCGTGTTGCTTTGTATAAACGCCGTTTATGCGGGGCATAAACGTCCAGGCCTGAAAAATTTATTTATGGACAAAAAACTGCTTTCAATAACAGAGTTTTAAAATTTAATTATGGTTTATTATTATCAGATTGTAACGAAGCCCTTGGCTTCAGAGCCTTTAAAGGACGAAACCTGCCCGGTATGCAGCACGAAAGGAAGTTTGCAACTTACCTTGTACATGAGATACATTTCGATGCTCATTCCTATCTATGGAATGGGACGTAGAACAGGCGTGCATTGCACAGCATGTAACCATGAAATAAAGAACCCTGACGCATCCATCTTTGTAAAGAAAAAGTATTCAGACAACATTGCGGTTGCAATTCAGAATTTAAGAAGCACGCATAAGCGTACCACATGGCAATTGTTATACCCGTGGTCTTTTTGGTTTGTGTTGTTGATCATTATAGGGATCGCGCTTGTATCGACACGTTTACAGAAAAATGAAGTCGCAAAAAATAAAGAAACTTTATCCCATCCGCAGATAGGAGATATTTACAAGGGATCGTGGGATAGAGATGGCGTACAAAGCGCGAGTGTATTAGTAAAGAACGTACGAATGATGGGAGATACTATGTTTGTTGTGATAAGTAAGGATTATTTTAATACAAACCCGTACGATAAAAAAGAGTGGGCTAAACTGTCACCAGTCTTTGATAATAAAGAGTATAAGTTAAGGCTCTCCAGCTTCGTCTCGGCAACGGATTTCTTTGAATATCCTAACGCTGAGAATCACAACCGGCTAACTTATAAAGGTGCTGTTTTGGGCAAAGGCAGTATGAACCTATCATTTGATGTAATTGAACGCGGCAAATAAAAGCATATGATTCCAGGATGCATTTTTATATCTTATGTCATACAAGAATAGTGAAAGCTATTTGTCCACATCTGGAAAATAGTGCTCTCATGCCTGTAAAATGCCCGCGGCTATAATTTTGGCATTGTATTTTCTTCATATATAATTGACTTTAAACACCGGTTTCTAAAAACTAACCATCCTAAGTAACAAATTAACATATGTACACACCAAACAAAGCTGCTGAAGCTATTTTTAGCGGCAAATTTGACGAGGCTAAGACCTTGCTGGCTAACGGAGAAACACTTACAGGCCAATATGTAGAAAACAATAAGAGCCAGTTATTTAGCAGCGTCCTGCGGCACAAGGCTTTTGATATGGTGGATTACTTCATCTCTGCCGGGCAAATTCAGACAGATATTTATGAAATGGACAATTTCGATCGCTCTTTTTTTAAAAATATCGCGATGGAGATGAAAGAGGAGGAGGAATCTATTGCATTTCTACGCAGCTTTCTTAATAAAGTTGAGAATAAGAATGATGAAATAAAAGACCAAACCCTGTTAGGATACTTCCTTGAAACAGGTGCTTCACCTGTAGTGATCAAAACATTGATAGAAGTTGGTTGCGACGCTCGATATAAAAACAATGCAGAACGCAGTTTTCTCCATACAGTTGTAAATAAAAATATGCTTGCGGAAGAAAAAGGCCACGCTTACCTGGAAGTGCTGGTGGGCGAGGGGCTAGATGTGAATGAGAAAGACATTGTAGGCGAAACGCCGCTGATGATGGCTGTGAAAAGCCGCAAACGTTCTTACATAGATTACCTATTACAAAATGGTGCAAATTCGGGTGAGCAGGATAAAAAAGGAAAAACAGCTTTTTACTTTGCCGCAGCAGAACAATTCGATCCTGAAATATTTGGATTGTTATGTGAATACGGCACTCCGGATTTTGACAGTACAACCACAGAAGGTGTTACACTTTTTGGTGAATTTATGCGGATGATGCGTGGTGGCGAAAACGAATTGCGTTTATTGGATCAAATGATAAATGCCGGGGCGTCACTCACAAATACTTCACTTTATTATGGTCAGCCAAAATCTGCTGTTGCGTGGTTGGCAGAAAAGAACGCTGCTGTGTTGCAGTTTGTTTTAAGCAAGAATGCACTGGATGTAAATAATCGGGATGACCAGGGCAATACAGTTCTGCATAAAGTATGTGGCTTCAATGTAAACTATGACGCAGAAGCTGCACGTGATCTGTACAAGAAAGTAAAATTATTACTGGATGCAGGAGCAGATCCATCTGTTACGAATGATAAGGATGAAACACCATTGATGCTAGCGCAGCAGGATAACTTAAAGGTAAAATCGGTAGAGTTACTAATGCGTCAATAATCATTGCTGTCATCTCAAATTTTAGAATTTTAAATCTCCAATTCTCATGTCAATGTCATTTATAGTTGCCTGTGAAAACGGCAACAGGAAAATAGCTGAACTATTACTAAGCAATAAAGAAGTGGACGTAAAGTACACTGATGAGCAAGGCCGCACAGCATTGCACTATGCGGCACACAGAGGATATCTTGATATTGCGAAAATGCTGGTTGCGGAAGGCGCAGATATTAATTATGAAGATCATAATGCGGAAACGCCTTTGTTTTTTGCCTGTCTTCAAAAACAAAAGCAAACTGCATTGTACCTGCTGGAGCAAGGCGCTGGAACTACCCTGAACGATAAGTTGGGTAATAGTCTGCTGCACCTGACAGCTCAGACCGGGCAAACAGAAGTGGTTGCTAAATTGTTGGAATTGGACATGGATGTAAACCTGCCCAATAACAGCGCACAAACGCCACTTGCTATTGCCGCCAGCCAGTTTAATAAAGAAGTTGCGCAATTGCTGATTAACAAAGGAGCAAATGTAAATACTACGGATAAGCAAGGAAATACACCACTGATCTTTGCTACATCTGCCAAAGCAATACCGATGATCACTTTACTGCTGGACAATGGCGCAGATGTGAATCATGTAAACCATGCCGGAGAAAGCGCATTATTAATTGCATGCTACCAGACCAACCGCATGATAGTGAAGCTGCTGGTAGAGCGTGGTGCAGATGTATTAATCTCTACTAATACAGGCCTGTCTCCAATATGGTATGCGTGTGGCAATAATCAAAAGGAGATAGTAGAACTGTTCCTACAAAATGGAGTAGATGTAAATTACAGCAAGCCTTTAAGCCAGGATACAACTACGATGAATGCATATCTGAATTGGGTGGAAACGGCAAATAATATCTCTGTAGAAGCAGAATTTTCATTGAATACATCTTATAGCTACGGAGGTGAAAGCCTGTTACATGTAGCAGCAAAAAAAGGCAACCTGAGCATGGTAAAGCTGCTAATAGAAAAGGGCGCCAATATTAATATACAGGATGAGAGCGGTAATACTCCGTTGCACTATTCGGCGGCTTCCGGTAAGAAAGATGTTGTGAAACACTTACTGGACAATAAGGCGGACGTAACTATTGTAAACGTGAAAGAACAAAAAGCAATTGATTATAGCAATATCAAAGGATTTAACGAGATCACAGAACTGATATTGAAAGCAAGCCCGGCAGGAACAACCGTGTCGCAAACTGTACAACAAGTGCAAACCGTTACAGGTACTGTAACTAACAGTGATCCGATGGCTGCTAAGAAAAAGGCGTTGCTTGATCTGAAAGATTTATTGGATGCAGGTATTCTTTCCCAGGAGGAATTTGATGCAGAGAAAGCAAAGATTCTGAAAGGATAAATAATCATAACAATGATCAGAAACCTATAAGGTTTAAGACCCATGTCTAAATCGCTACAAATGAAAATAATTTTATTTACAGCAATAATGGCAGCTTGTTTGTTTACTGCTTGCAAAGAAAATGGCACTCAAAAGACGGGAGCTGCTCAAAATGTAGAAGCAGTGAGTACCAAGCCCAATAATCTTTTGCGCGGAAATGTACTAAACGCGCTGTCTTTTGGAGGCGACACACTGAAAAAGTTCGATAGTATTCTCAATCAGCTAGATGCCTTTGGCGTTTCCTTCCAGGAGTATATTGCACATGGCCACTATGAATTAAGTGACTCAGTAGATAAAATAATAGAGGCGCGTTTCCCGGATGGTATGAGTTCCAGTGATAAAAAGGCAATTGACGCACACCACGAATTGTTGCACAATGCTATTGTCAAATATGATAACAGCCTTCGTTTAAATGAGCAGCAAACAGCATTTGCCGAATGGATGTTTGTGGCATATGATCCAATAAAGATTTTTTGCAACGACTACCGCTATCAAAAGGAGGGGCGTCAACCAGGCCTATCGGCAGGTGTTAAGGATACCATTGCAGAATGAAAATCCTGAAAATATTTATGCGATGTTGTATCGCCTTTTTATAAGCTGAGCATTCAAGCCGTTGTACTAAACGGAGTTCTTTTGATAATAGGTTTTCCTCAGTCGGCTAAGACTTTCTGGTGTTACGCCAAGATAAGACGACAATATTTTTAAAGGCGTTCGGCGTAAAATATCCGGCCTCTCCTCCAGCATTTTTTTATATCGTTCTACAGGCGTTAATGTTAGCATGTGGATCAACTCTTCCTGCTTTTGTATGTACAAATGCTCGGCAACTGTTTTGGCAATCTTAGCGGCTGTAATAGATGATTCGTTTATCTTTCGCAATTTCGAATACTCTATCGACTGTAACTCTATATGCTCTAAGGCAACCAGTTGAATAGACGTTTTTTCCTGTTTCAGTAAAGAGAGATAATCACATAGAAAATCATGCTCATAAAATAAAGTAATACAAATGTTGTGTCTCCCATTATGAACAAATAGCCCTGCAGACCCTTTGACAATAATATTTAAGTATAGGTCTTCCTCGTTGGCATTTTTTATAATCTCTCCTTTCTTAAAAGTTCGCATAAATAGGTTTGATATAAAGATCTTCATGGCGGGATCCTCTGGAACGGAAGATTTGAAGAATGATTTTAAGGTATCAAAATTGAACGCTTTTTTCTCTTCCTTATCAATTGTTGATTTTTTCACGCTTCCTGTTTTTAGTTTTACATCTTTCTATAGGACTGGCTGATTGGAAAATAATGAGGCTTATTGTAAACAGCAAGAAGGAAAGTTTTATTGTGCCTGAAATAAAAAATAGTGGAGGAATTGCTTATAAGAACAATAAAATCAAAAAGTCAGGCGTTTCTCGTTTTTCTAAGTCAGACAAACAGACTTTCATCTTACTGTCAAATAAACAAACTGTTATGTATCCATTACCTTATAATGTTTATCAGAATAAAAAAGCACTACGTGGTGCGTTAATTTTTTATACCACACTTGTATTTTTTTGTACATGGGCTATGCTGAACAGTATAAGAAAGGCCAGATATACGTATGAATCTGATGACACAGGCATTTTTCTTCTGGCACTCATTGTTCTGATTGTGGTAATTATATGTACATGGCGCAAAATGCGCAGGGATGTGCCAGTGATCACACTTGAACCTACGGGTATCCGTTTTAATGAAAAGCAATTCAAAGAGATTGGCATAGTTGAGTGGCAGGACATCATTACATGTATGGAGGTAGATATGCAAACCTATATGTGGTACTATGGAAATGGCCCCAAATACTTGATTATAGATGTAAAAGATAGGGGCAGCTATGCAGGCAGGATAGAAGATGTAACACTGCGAAATCGCTTTTTGAAACGCGCAGAAAAAAATAAGGCCTTGTTGTGGGTAAATATAGCCTCCCTGGATACGGATATGGTACAATTGAAACGAACGGTTTTCCAGATGAAAGACAAGGTTAATAGCGAGCGATAAAACCTTATTATAATACAAGGAGATGGTATATTATTACGAAATCGTCAACAAGCCGCTGACCACAAGAATGTTGCCGGAGGAAGCCTGTCCGGTATGCAATAAAAAAGGATGTGTACAGGTCTCTTTATCCATGAGCTATATACGCATGCTGATTCCTATTATGGGTATCTTGGCCTCATTCTATTCGCGTTAGGTGCAAAAGGAGTCAAACAATTTAACGAAAACAAGCAAGCTGAAATATTAGCCAACCTCCAAACAGGAGACCTGTACAAAGCTATGTGGGATGAAGAGGCAAATAGGCAACCTAAAGGCGCGCTGGTAAAAGTAGAGCGTGTAAGTGGAGATACGTTGGTGATTGTACATACAAAAGATATGATAGAAAGAATAGACACTTATAGTCAGGGTGGTTGGGATAAACTATCCTCCAATCCGGCTGCATTTGGTTCCAAAGAATATAAAGTGAAATTGGCATCTTTTATAAGTAACAAAAACTTTGAAGAATTTAATACCAAAAGGCACATGCCGTTTGGCTATGTATTGGTGGGAAATTATGCCTTTGATGCGGTAGAGCGTAAATAAGGGCTTAATAGAAAGGTTGTTATATATACGCTTAATGAAAATAGTAAAGAATTAAAAATAGCAAAATGAAGCCTAAATATCTTTTGTTCGTATTAGTAGCGTCTGCGGCATTGCTAGCCACTAGTTGTGGCAAGAAAAAATTGAAAGAGTACACCGTTAAGAACGAATATAGTATCAGCGTACCTGAAGATTTTGTAGAGCAAAATCTAAACCCAACTCGTTTTTCATTTGGTTATGGAGATAAAGATGATATTGTCAATATTGCAGAGGAAGGTGATCCTAAAGTAGCCTATGAAGAGCGTAGAACAAAAGATGGTAAGCTGGCTCAATATCCTTATACCTTAAAAGGCTTTAGCGAGTTTTTGGTAGATGATAGCAAAAAGAATAAAGGTTTTCGTGTAATTAGTCACAAAGAAACAATTATTAATGGCATGCCGTCGGTGATTGACCAAATGGAGTATGTCATAGACAATATCCTGTTTCGTCTGGAAGTAGCTAGTGTACAATCGTCGGATGGCAAATTGTACCGTATAGCGGTAATGTCGTCAAAAGGGAAACTTCCTTATGCGGAAGATGTATTCGCCTCTTTCAAAGTACTAAAGCAGTGAGAAACACCTTTAGCGAATATGGGAACAGGCTCATCTGTTCGCATTGTATTTTTTATGTGTACTAATACTATTGTTTGAGTAAATAAAAAAGCTACCCTGATTAGAGTAGCTTTTTTATTGAAGGAGGTTGTTTGAAATTAACTGCCGCCACCCATCATGTCCATGCCGCCACTTTGGTCTGTTTTGTTGTTCTTGCGTTTGAACAAGCTCGCGTCGAATTTACCGAAGCGATAGCTGAAGTTCAGGCGCAATACCTGCGGATCACGTCTCCTGATAGAGTTCTGCACCAGGAATGAAGATTCAGAGTGCGTACTGTACACTTCCGTTCTGAAAATATCATTCATGCTAAGTGTAATAGAGGCGCTGTTGCCACCTTTCCACGTAAAGTCTTTTTTGATTGCAATATCTACACCATAGCGAGGATTAACATAACCCTGTGCTGTAGCAAAGTTGCTGCCGCCGAACATTCCACCACCGCGGCCACCGCCACCACCTCCGCCGCCAGAGCTTTGTGGTAACACTGTTTTAGCCTGGTAGTCGCCGGATAACTGTATAGAAAATCCTTTAGGCAATTTGAATGAGTTGTTGATCTTAGCAAACCAGCTTACACGTTGGTTGGTAGCACCAGTCAATCCTTTGTAAGTACTTGTATCCAGGTTAATAATAGAGTTATACAGGTTCACATTCAACGTCATGTCCCATATTTTAGCCAATGTCATTTTATTGGTCAACTCTAAACCATAAGTGTAACTGTTATTTGCATTTACAGAAGTACTGAACGTAATGCTATCAGGTTTTACATTCGGCAATGGATTTGGCCCTCTGTACAAATAGTTTGTAATAATGTTGCTTGTATAGCGCATATAAGCAGATGCAAGAAAGTTTGCACCCTTCATATAGTTGTTGTTATATGAAACCTCATACGATTGTGTAAACTCAGGCTTCAAACCAGGATTACCTACTGTAGCATTCTGCGGATCGCTCAGGTTTACTACTGGTAATAACTGGAAGAAGTTAGGACGGTTGATCTTGCGTGAAGCATTGATCTGGATATCCGTCTTGTCATTTAATTTATACGTAATAAAGGCGCTAGGGAAGAGGCTGACCGGATAGCTTACTTTGAATGCTGTATCCTGTGTTTTATTATGGTTGCCATCTATCAAAGTGCCATTATAGCTAGAACTTTCCGCTCTTAAACCAAGCTGGTAGCTCCATTTTTTGCCTGTTTTGAAACTATAAGTTGCGTAAGCTGCATATACCTGGTCGGTATATTTATAGCGGCTACTTGCGTTGATATTAAACGTATCGTTGTAATACTGGAAGTTGTCATTACGGAAGTTCCTGATAGCACCACGTACACCTGCTTCAAGCTTAGATGTCTCAGTAAGCGGGTTTTCGTAGTCACTCTGAATAGTCAGGTACCTGTTGTATCCGCTACCATTATTTGCTTGCGTGTAGTTTGATTTGTTACCGCCACTAGGGAAGAAAGTATTAGAATATACATTGCTGAGGTTAGAGTTATTACTAGAGTTATAGTTCAAATCAGCAGTGATATCATGTCCGCTTTTCGCAAAGTTGTGTTTAAAGCTTAGCTGGCTACCCACATTTTTGAAATCCATTTTACTTAAAGAGCTCAAATCACTGTGTGACCAGTATGCTGAATTTACGGTAGAGTCAACTGTCTGAGGCTGGCTGTTGTTGAATGAACCGTGTACATAGCTGCCGGTAATGGTTAACGTATTCCTGTTATCAATGAAATAGTCAAAACCACCACGCAGGAATGCAAACTCACCATTATTTACACCATTAATGTTCTGTACAATGTAAGAAGATGGTGTTGTGCTAAACGGAAAGTTATACCTGTCTACATCTGTCGTGAATTTAGACTTACGCTGGTTGTAGTTACCACTTACAAAGAAGTTCAATTTACCTTCACGATAGTTGAAATCTCCACCGAGATTGATCTTACCGCGACTGTCTACACCAGCACGTACGCCACCATTATAGCCAGTCTTTTTGTTTTTCTTTAATACGATATTCAGGATACCGCCACCACCGCTGGATGCATCATACTTTGCAGAAGGGTTTGTGATCAGTTCTACTTTATCTATAATATCTGCAGGGATCTGATCCAATGTAAGTGTAGTAGGGCGACCATCTACAAATAACTGAGGTGCTGCATTTCTCAATGTTACGTTACCATCTATATCCACGTTTACAGAAGGTATTTGTTTCATTACCTCTGTTGCTGTCTGGCCGGAGCTTACAATGTTTTTATCTACGTTGAAGATCTTCCTGTCAACACCCATTTCAAAGAACTGTTTTGCACTTGTAGTAACTGTTACGTTACCCAGATTTGCATCAGATTCTTCCATTTTAATGTTGCCAAGGTCTTTATCGATCATATTCATCATTTGCGACATGCGGTCAGCGCCACCAGAGTTTCCGCTGCCACCACCTTGTGGCATTTTGATGTCGAAGCCTACTTGTGCTTCATAATCCTTATAACTTACTGCTGTTGCCCGAAGTTTGAATTTGCCAAAAACTGGCAGGTTTTCCAGGCTGAAATCACCATTAGGTTGTGTAATTACAGTGCCAAGAATGGCATCTTTCATCTTTTTGGTAGTAGTATCAAACTTGCTGCCTATCAGTTGCACAGTTGCCGCATCCAGGCCTTTGTTTGTTTTACTATCTACTATTTTGCCATATAAATGGCCTGCATTCATGTTGCCACCACCTGCTCTGCCTGCAAAACTGCCGCCACTGGGACGTTGTTGTGCAAAAACGGAGAGCGATGTAAAGGCTCCGACCAAAATCAGTAAAAAGTTTCTCATGTTTTATTTTCTATGTTAAATCGTAGGCAAAATTGTATAGCGATATGTTAAACCAAATGTTTAATAATGATGAGCGGTAGCGTAAATCGGTCAACACAAAGTCTTTTCAGGTGAATCCACTTTTTTTCATCTTTCTTCCTCGATACCAATCATTTATAACGCAAAGGACGACAAGGCTACCGGCATTTTGTCTTTTATTCGGTCGCCATAAAAAGAAATTAGGCAATTGGCGCGCTCTTCAACGGTCATTCTTCAGAAAGCCGGTTTATGATACCCGAGTCCATTCTGGAATAGGGCCTTTGTACTTAAACAAACAATAAAATAGCCAACTGGACTAATCCGATTATAAAGCCAATACAAGCTGCTGCAAACGCTGCTTTGTGAATCATTTTTTTCATGTCTGGCGAGGTCGCCGCGGCTCTTAGCTGTGTGGGGGAAACAGCATTTATTCTATCCTTAATAGCTTTTTCTACATTCATATCCTGTTTCAGGTTACCCAGGTAGCCTTTGATCAGTTCAGGAAACATAGAGGCAATCTCTGCAAGAAATACTTCTTTTAGCTGTGCTATTGTTTTGTCGCCAATAAACATACTGATCATTGGCATCTTTTCTTTCAGCTTTTCACGTAGAAAAAAATCTATATGCCCCTCAACGATCGGCATAATCTGCTGTACAGCTTCCGGGCTGGTGATCTTTTGTTCTATATCACTAAAGGAAAATGCGGCATTGGCCATTTGCCCGGCTTTTTCCGCAATTAGCGGTTGAATAGCCGGTAAAATACCTTGTACAGTGATGCCAAATATCTTTTTGGGCGTTGCCGGGGAAAATAATAAGCGTGCTATTAGTTGTATGATCAACCATCCTGTAAAGGCGGTGAGAATAGGGACGGCGATTAAAGCAGGAATAGTCATTTGTTGTTCTTTGTATCGTGGGCCGGAAACCGGAACCATTATTTAACAAAAAACCTCGTAAACATTGTTTACAAGGTTTTCATTTTTCCGGGAGGATGATGGGTCTCGAACCCACGGCCTTCAGTGCCACAAACTGACGCTCTAACCGACTGAGCTACAACCTCCGTTTTGTTGGGTTGCAAAAATAGAAAAAATATTATAATGAACAAAAGTTGACAGAGATATTTTTAATGTTTTTAAAAATAATGGCTCAATACCCTTTGTTAATTGGGATAATTATTGTGCTATTACGATTAGAATTACGTTATTTTTGAAGCAATGACAAGAAAAATTTTGCGTATCATGCTGAGTAGAAAAGTACTACCCCTGGTTTTGGTCGTTTTATTTGGTGTTAGTTTTTGGGCATTTAAAACCAGGAGTAACGATGATAATTTACTGGTTCGTCAACAAAAACTTCTGGCCACAATAGGCGTAATCCTCGAACAAAGACATTTCAGCCCCAAAAAAATTGATGACTCCTTTTCTAAAGTCATTTTCAAAAAATACCTCGAGACATTAGATCCTGATAAAAATATATTTCTTCAAAGCGATATTGATGAGCTGAAGAAATATGAAACAACGATCGATGATGAAATACATGGCGATCAACCGATCCGTTTTTTCCCGGCAGTAAGTGCTATTTATAGCAAACGTGTGGCAAGCGCTATGCAGGATTACAAGGAAGCATTGAGCAAGCCATTTACGTTTACTGCGGATGAAAGTGTGCAGTTAGATAGAGACTCTGCAAATTACCCTGTAAGTGAAAGCGATCGTAAAGATGTGTGGAGAAAAAGAATGAAGTTCATGGTACTGGAAAATTACTCTTCAAGCCTTGAGCAAAAAGAAAAAGCAAAATCAACAGATTCTATAGCAAAGAAAAGTGATGAACAATTAGAGAAAGATGCACGTACAAAAGTGCTGACTTCTATGGACAGGAACTTTACCCGCTTAAAGAAGAGACTAACAGAAGAAGAACAGTATAACCTGTTTGTGAATACGATCACTGCAGAAATGGACCCACACACAAATTATTTTCCTCCTATAGAGAAAAGAGCGTTTGATGAAGAAATGAGCAATCGCTTTTATGGCATTGGTGCCCAACTGCGCGAAGAAGACAATGGAGTGAAGATCGTAAGTCTTGTAGCAGGTAGCCCGGCATGGAAAAGCGGACAAATACAGGTGAATGATATAATTGTAAAAGTAGCACAGGGTACGGGTGATCCGGTGGATATAAGCGGTTTGGGTGTAGAAGATGCCGTAAAACTGATACGTGGTTCAAAGGGATCTGAAGTACGCCTGACACTGAAGAAAGCTGACGGTACTACAAAGGTGGTTTCCCTGATCCGTGATGAGATTGTACAGGATGAAGCTTTTGCAAGAAGTGCAATCGTTACAAAGGGTAAGGACAAAATTGGTTATATCTATCTGCCGGAATTCTATGCAGATTTTGAAAAACAAAATGGTTCAAGATGTGCAGCAGACGTAGCAGCAGAGATCATTAAACTAAAGGCTGAAAAAGTAGACGGCATTATCCTTGACCTGCGCTCTAATGGCGGTGGCTCATTGATGGAAGTGGTACAAATGGTTGGCTTGTTTATTAAAAACGGCCCTGTAGTACAGGTGAAAGACCGTGAAGGGCAACCAACTGTATTAAGCGATAATGACAGTAATTTCTTATACGACGGACCTTTTGCCGTAATGGTAAATGAATTGAGCGCATCCGCTTCTGAAATATTTGCGGCAGCTATACAGGATTACAAACGCGGTATTATTGTAGGTAGTACATCTACGTACGGTAAGGGTACTGTGCAGAAAAGTCTGCCGTTGGGTAAACCGTTGGATTTCTTCAGCGGGGCAACAGAGTATGGTGCGTTGAAACTGACATTTGAAAAATTCTATCGTGTAAACGGTGGTTCTACTCAGTTAAAGGGTGTGACGCCGGATATCGTATTGCCTGACTCTTATGAGTATTTGAAATTCCGCGAAAAAGATAACCCATCAGCACTGAAATGGGACCAGATACCACAATCTACCTATACACCATGGGAGAGTGGTATTGACTGGAATAATATCATAAAATCTGCTAATAGCAGGATCGATACAAACAGTGCATTCAAGACCATCCGTACAAATACTGAATGGTTAAATACGAAAGCAGATAAATCGTATAGTTTGAACCTGAAAAAATATCGTGAAGAGCAAAAAGCATTACGTAACACTGTTAAGCAAAACGAGAGCGTATTGAAATTGCCGGCACCATTGAGCGTAACTAACCTGGCGGTGGATAAAGACAAGTTCTTTAATAACCCGGACAAGGCGAAAGGGGACCGTTACCAGGATTGGCTGAAGAGATTACGTACGGATATTTATATAGATGAAACGGCTAAAATAGTGGCTGATATGGTAAGTCAGCAGAGCCTTGCGGCAGCTAAAAAAGCTGGTAATTAATTTTTTATATGTGTTGATAGAAAAATAATTACCCTGCATACTTTTGTGAGACCTTAACCTTATAACAAATGACGACCGATGTAAACGAGAAGAAGTGGTATGCCCTTTACACCAAACCCAGGTGGGAGAAGAAGATAAATGCGGTACTGCAAAGAAAGGGCGTAGATAGCTGGTGCCCTTTGCAAAAAGTGCAACGCCAGTGGAGTGACAGGAAAAAGATAGTGGAAGAGCCGTTGTTTAAATCATACGTATTTGTACATATAGCAGAGGCAGAACGGTTGAAAGTGTTGCAAACAGATGGGGTATTGAATTTTGTATATTATCTCTCCAAACCTGCCATCATTCGTAGTGAGGAGATAGAGCTGATCAAATCTTACCTGTCGCAAAAAGATGCCGCTATTACAGTACAGTCGATTGACAGTTTAGAAAAAGATGTACGTATCAGGATTACCCAGGGTGTGTTTATGGATAAAGAAGGGGTGGTGGTAAAAGTGGCTGGCAAGCGTAAAGTATATGTTAGCCTTGAAAGCCTGGGACAGGTAATGTTAGTTGAGTTTTCTGTTGATCACCTGGAGTTGGCAGATTAGAAGGTGAGTGGTGAGTTGACAGTCGTGAGTACAGAGAATATCGAACAAGGAGCAACGAATTTCAAAACATGCATGAATAAAAAGAGAAACCGATCTTGAAATTTTTCAAGATCGGTTTTTCTTTTTTATAACAATGTACCAGTTGCACAATTAAGCCATATCATCCACATCACTCACAACTGACTACTCTCCATTCACTATTACACGTTGAAACGGAAATGCATCACATCTCCATCTGCTACTACATATTCTTTACCTTCTATGCGTAGCTTGCCCGCATCGCGGCAAGCTGCTTCAGATTGGTATTGAACGAAATCATTGTAGGCAATTACTTCCGCTTTAATGAAACCTTTTTCAAAGTCTGTGTGGATCACACTGGCAGCCTGTGGCGCTTTCCATCCCTCATGTATTGTCCATGCGCGTACTTCCTGCACACCAGCAGTAAAGTATGTTTGCAACTGAAGCAATTTGTAAGTAGAGCGGATCAGCTTGTTCAGTGCCGGCTCAGTCATTTTATATTCTTCCATGAACAGTTCACGATCTCCCGGATCTTCCATTTCAGCAATCTGTGCTTCTATAGAGTTGTTCATCACAATTACCTGTGCATTTTCCTTAGCTACTGCCGCTTTTAATGCTTCAGAATATTTATTACCAGTGTGCATAGACGGCTCGTCCACATTCGCTACATACAATACTGGTTTTTCTGTTAACAGGAACAGGTCTGCAATTGCTACTTTATCTTCTTTGCCCAGGCCAAGCTCACGAATGTTTTTGCCTTGCTCCAGGTGTTCTTTACATTGCTTCAATACTTCATACTCCGCTTTTATTTTTGCGTCGCCGGTCTTAACCATTTTTTCTGTACGTTGCAATTTCTTATCTACGCTTTCCAGGTCTTTCAACTGTAATTCGGTATCGATAATTTCTTTATCGCTTACCGGATTAATAGCGCCTTCATCGCGAAGAATATTTTCATCCTCAAAACAGCGGATCACGTGCACAATTGCATCCACTTCACGAATGTTTGCAAGGAATTTGTTGCCAAGGCCTTCACCTTTGCTAGCCCCACGAACCAGGCCGGCAATGTCCACTATTTCAATCTGCGTAGGTACTATACGGTTTGGCTTTACTAATTCTGCCAATTTAGTCAATCTTTCATCCGGTACATCTACCAGGCCCACATTCGGCTCTATCGTACAGAAACGGTAGTTGCTAGCCTGTGCTTTGGCGCTAATGCTTACTGCATTGAACAGGGTAGATTTTCCTACGTTGGGTAAACCAACAATACCAGCCTTTAAACCCATATTTATTTTAGTTTTTGAAAGTGCTAAACCAAATGTGTTTCAAAGTTTCAAAAGTTTGCAGTTTCAGCATTTCATGCTGAAACTTTAAAAAGCTGAAACAATTTTTGAAACAGTTATTTTCGGCGGCAAAAGTAGTAATTCGTTGGAAAGCTGCAATAATGATTTATTTTTAACGCATAACTCCTAAAATAACGCTATGGCATTGAATATTGTATGGGTTGCATTTTTCCTTATTGCATTCCTCATTGCTTGTTGTAAGTTCTTATTTCTACAGGATGCCTCCATTTTTAAAGTTTTAGTAGACGGGATATTTGATTCTGCCAAAAGCTCGGTAATAGATGTGGCGTTCCCATTAGCGGGCACAATGGTCTTTTTCCTTGGGTTGATGAATATAGCTGAGAAAGCCGGTGCTATCAACTGGCTTGCGCGCAAGCTTAACCCATTTATGAAGCGCCTGTTCCCTGAGGTGCCGGACGGACACCCGGCTATGGGGCAAATGGTGATGAATTTCAGCGCCAATATGCTGGGTTTAGACAACGCGGCTACCCCTTTTGGTCTGAAGGCTATGGAAAGCCTACAAAGCCTGAATAAGGAAAAGGAAACGGCTACAAATGCACAGATCATGTTCTTGGTGTTGCACACCAGCGGGCTAGTATTGATACCTCTATCCATATTTACCTACCGTTTGGCTGCCGGCTCTACAGATGCAACCAGCGTTTTTATTCCTTGCGTTGCGGGTACTGTAATTACTACACTGGCAGCGATAGTAGTGGTGGGTATAAAACAGAAATTGAAGTGGGATTTTGTGCTTGCCGGCTGGATCCTAGGTCTCTTAGCAATAGTAGCAGCATTGCTGGTAGGCGTAAGCTTTATGTCTCCTGCGGGGAAAGCAGCTTTTAGTACGATCTCCGGCAATTTGATCTTGATGATGATCATCGTTGCCATTATCGTTGGAGGCGTAGTAAAGAAAGTAGCCATTTTCGATGCATTTATTGACGGAGCGAAGGAAGGGTTCAATGTAGTGATCAAGATCATTCCATATTTGGTTGGTATGCTGGTAGCTATTCGTGTATTCCGCGACAGCGGTGCGTTGGGATATCTGGTAGATGGTATTAGTTATGTGATCAGGGCTGCGGGCATTAACTCAGACTTTGTGCCGGCATTGCCTACTGCTATTATGAAGCCTTTTAGCGGAAGCGGCGCGCGTGGGTTAATGATTGATGCCATGAAAACGTATGGCCCGGATAGTTTTGTAGGCAAAATGGCCTGCACATTCCAGGGGTCAGCAGATACCACTTTTTATATTATTGCGCTGTATTTTGGCAGTGTAGGTATTAAAAAAGTGCGTTACTCTATTTGGGCGGGCATGTTAGCAGACCTGATAGGGGTGATAGCTGCTATTTTCATTGCATACGCGTTTTTTAAATAAGTATTTATTGTATTAGATATAATTGAGGTTCGATATAAATAGACAAGATATAATCCGAGCAAACTAAATGTTACTGAATATGGAAAAACCTACTTTGAGGATGATCTCGATAAATTGTTGGACTTTATTATAGTTAGTTGTAGGATAAAAGGAAAAGCCGTTTGATTTCAAACGGCTTTTTCTTTTATCAATCCTGGATTAAGCAATATTTTAAAAACTATTCTTCAATATCCCACCAAACAGGCACTGACCAAATACTAGGCAATAATGCTTCCGGATTAGATGCTTTTAGATTTGCCTGATTGTACTGTGTTTCAATAGCTGGTTGACAAATACGACGGAACCAATAGCGTGGGTCTGCTTTAGAGCCACCGATTAGTTTGGTAGCGCCTGAGCTGCTAAATTCTTTTGGTCTGTCAAAGTCTGGATATACTACACCAAAACCACCAACATTACCTGCGCTGAAATTAAAACGTCTCATATCGTTCCAGTTATTTTGTGAATAAGAGCATGCAATGAATTTTTGTTGCATGATCTTCGCCATTGTTAGGTCGCCTGCTGTCTGAGCAACAGCAGCACTCTGAAGGAACGTCGTTATGTCTGCTGCAGGAATAATGTTTTTGCTTGTGTTTGCTGTACCTTGTTTGTACGTTGCTAACTTCATATTCATCAATTCCATGTGCGCTCTGATGCCACTTTGATAAGCAGTTAAAGCTCCTCCTTTGTCTCCCTTACGAAACAATACTTCAGCTTTAATAAAGCACAATTCTGGATATCCTAACAAATGAGTAGGTGCATCGCCACGAGTATAAAACGTACCTGTAGACATAATGCGACCATCATCTGCGACATAGGTGTCATCGTCTGTTGCGCTTGGACGATTTTTCATAGCCCCATAAGACTGAAGGTTTACAAATAAAGAATCTGCCATCCTGTTAGGATCTGTGGTATTAACGGTCCATTTGTGTGTTGTTGCATTATAAGTAGGAATAATCGGACCATTTTTTAATCTAATATCACTAGTGATCATATCAACCGGAGCCGAACGCTTTAATTGGATTGTTCCACTGATATTGTATTGTGCTGCTGGTATTAATTTATCTGTGCGTGGATCTACTACACCGCTACCACCGGTAAACGTATTGGTTAATAAATCCATGTAGAATTTAGTAGGGAAGAAGTAGTTGTTCAGGCCAATACCATCAAAAGCAATAGATGTTAATAGTGGATCTGCTAATAGTACGTCACCAACATTATCGTTTGCTTGATTGAAATGTGTGATGATTGTCCCTTCTGCATTGCTTTGTGCAGCTTTAGTCAAAGCATCCAAAATATCATCTGGTTTATACAATGCAGATTTCTTAGATAAGTTATTTAACCAGCGAGCTTTTAAGCCATAGGCTAGCTTGATCCACTTAGATACATCACCACCATTCCAGCCATCACCTTTAGCTAATGGTGTTGCGGTAGCCGGCTGCGTCTTCTGTAATGATGCAATAGCATCGTCCAGGTCTTTTAGGCATCCATTGAATATATCTTTACCCTGATCATATTTTGGAGTTGGAATATTGCCTAAAGCTTCTGTGTAAGGCATTTCCCCATACCAGTCTACCATCAACATAAAGCCCATTGCCCTAAGTAATTTTGCAGCGCCTACATAGTACCATGCTTGTTCTGCAGTTGCTTTATCAATCAGATCTTGGATGTTTGGTGCACATCCTACAAACCAATACTGATAAGGTGTAGTGGCGCTACCTATAATGGGATCCCAGGCTGCAAGCTGATTGTGAGTATTAGCCGGAGCATAAGAACGGGTGAGGGCACCTGTGATCAATGCAGAACGAGTGCCTGCAGTACCATAGCCATACAAGAAATAGTGTTGCATGCCTGAAAGACGTGTATCTACTGATGCAACAGTGTTGGAGCCTGTATCAGGGTTCGTATTAACATCAAGCCATTTTTTACAGGAGCTGAACCCGCCGAGGAGTGTAGCGCCTAATAGTATATATGCTATCTTTTTCATATTGTAAACTTTGAATTGTGTTTAAAACAATTTAGTCTGATTAAAATGTTACATTCAAACCAACAGATACACCTGCTGTCGCCGGTACACCCGCGTAATCAATACCCACTGAGCTAGAGCCAGAAACACCAGAACCTGCGGCAGATGTTTCAGGATCCATTCCTTTATAATTTGTCCACAATAAAAGATTAGTACCGGTCAGGGTAGCCCTCAATGCTTTAATGATGTCATGTGTTTTTGTTTTCAGGAAAGTTTTGGGAACTTCATAAGACACCGACAAAGAACGCAAACGTAACCAGTTTGTGTTAGTCATATAATTGGCGGACTCATAAGAGTAGTACGTCTGGTAGTATTGCTGAATGATGTACTTACCACTTTGTGAGTTAGCCGTTCCCGCAGGCACTTCGGCTGAGGTAGCCCTGTCATAGAATTTAGAAGCTTCGAACGTGTAACTTTTGTCTTCCAGCTTAGTTGTTGATGGGTTTTTAGCTACACCAGAGATTGTAATCTTATCCCGGTTCATACTACGGGGACTCATCCCAGCAATAGTCATTGCATAGTCGGTACCATTGTAAATATCACCACCTACGCGGTAATCAAACAAGAATGACAGATTCCAGTTTTTATATTGAAGACTATTGTTGAAACCTCCAAAGAATTTAGGTTCCCTATTACCGATAGAATAAGTCGTTACGCCATCATAAGTTGGCATACCCGTATTCCAATCCAATACTACTTTGCCAGTAGTTGCATCTCTTGTCCAGCGTGAACCGGAAATGCCCATAAAATTACCGCCATTGAATGATGCAGCTTTGGCGTTACCAACTTGCACATCTGTTACATATAATACATTTACTCCTGTGATTAGGTTATCAACTCTGCCACGGTTTCCGGAAACGTTGATGGTAGAATTCCAGGTGAAATTTTTTGTTTTAACAGGAACACCTGTTACAGACAATTCCATACCCTTGTTCTTGATATCACCAGCATTCAATGTCATGAAGATATAGCCTGTTGTTTGGCTTAAGCGAGGTTGTAACAATTGGTTGAAACTATTGTTTGTGTAATATGTATAATCAACACCCAGGCGCCCATTGAAGAAACGCAATTCCATCCCTAACTCTGTAGATTTAGTCATCTCGGGAACCAGGAATGGGTTGCCACGCGTCCAAGAGTTTGTAGTACCTATGCCTCCCAGATAATTTCTTGGATCCCACAAGTACGTATTTGTAACATATGGATCTGCATCTTTACCAACCTTTGCCCATGATGCGCGTACTTTACCGAATGACAAAATATTGTTTTTAGGTATCACTTCTGTGAATACAAACGATCCACTTACAGAAGGATACTGGTATGAACGGCTGTTTAATGGAAGCGTCGATGTCCAGTCGTTACGATCAGTAACTGTCAGATACAACATGTTTTTATAAGATGCTCTGAATTCACCGTACACACCCATTAACCTTTTTTGTGTGTTTACCTGCCTGCTCAGTTTATTAGCAGCAGCAATGTTGCCAAAGCTGAAGAATTTAGGAATAATGAAGTTGTAACCTAGCTGGTCATTTTCTTGTGTTTTAGTATCTTCTGACATGGTACCCAACAGTAGGTTCAGATCAAAATCTTTGATTCTTTTCTGAAAATTCAACATTAAGTTTGAACTTAAGTAACGGTAGGTGAAATCAGCCTGTGACATCATACCGTTCTGATACTGCAATACAACACCAGAGCCAGGGTAGATCAGGGTATGAGATGTCGTTGTATAACGATCTAACCCTGCTTTATAAATGATATTGAACCAATCAGCTACTTTAAAATTGAAATTTAAACCACCGGTAAAGCGATTATTCTGATCATACAGTTGATCTTTATTAATGATCCAATATGGATTGTCTATATCATCTTGTGGTTGTTGAAGGCCTGCAAACATGCGATATCTTGATCCATCAGGGTTAAGATAATGGCTGAGATCGTCGCTGCGGGATGCTGTATACAAAGAAACCAATGCACCTGTGCCGCCAGAATTATAAAGTCCGGCGCTGGTTAATGTTTTATTTGTTTTGGAATATGTATAAGCAACATTTGCTCCAATAGATAAACGGCCATATTTCTGTTCGGCATTAAACCGGAACGCATCTTTATTATAGTCTGTACCCGGAATAATACCTGACTGCCTAAAGTCATTGGCCGAAAGGAAATAAACAGTATTCTTGCTACCTCCGGAAACACTTACACTGTTATCCCATATATTGCCATGGCGAAAGAAGTCTTTTATGTTATTATACATTGTATCGTTTGCGCCAAATTTGTTGCCCCAGGATTGCGTTGTATAATCACTAAATACTCCTGCAGCGTTGTAAGTCCCTCTTTTATACATATCCTGTTGTTCAGGATAACGGTTTACCCAGTTATTCATGTATTTAGAACTTACATTTACTTGTGCGGAACCTTCCTGTCCTTTTTTAGTTGTAATCACGATAACCCCAGCCGCCGCACGGGAACCGTACAATGCTGCGGCCGCAGGACCTTTTAATACTGATATACTTTCTACATCTTCAGGATTCACGTCCATAACGCGATTACCGTAAGTCGTAGCGGTACGCTGAGCGCCATCAAATCCGCTATTACCACCTACGTTTGTACCATTGTCATAAATAATACCATCGATCACAAATACAGGCTGGTTGTCTCGTTGTAATGATGTACCACCTCGCAAAATGATGTTGCTACCTGCACCCGGAGCACCGCCACTTTGCGTAATGTTAACACCAGCGATTTTACCATTCAGGGAATTGATTACGTTGGCATCTTTGTTTTTCATAAGTTCATCAGACTTAATTTCTTGTACAGAATAGCCCAATGCCTTTTTTTCTTTTTTGATACCCATAGCCGTTACAACAACTTCGTCCAGTTTTACATTAGACGCCTTCATTTTAACTGCACTATTTTTCGCTTCTTCACCCGTAAAGGTGCTTGTGGTGTAGCCGACATAGCTACATTCAAAAACATCTGCATTTGTACCTGCAATGGTAAACTTACCTGCAGCGGTACTTAATGTTTTTTGCTTCGACTTTACGTTGGTAATTAAAACACCCTCGAGCGGTGTTCCATCCTCAGATGTGATCGTACCGGATATGGTACTGGATTGTGCACCTGCCCATAACGCAGATAGCAGCAATGCAGATAGGAGCATTGCTTTAAAAGCAAGTAGTCGCATAGTGGTTTAATTTAGCTCACGGTTATTTAATAAATAGCCCTTAACGATAAGATAACTTGCATAAACACGCAAAATACCTTAAAGGTTAACACATAGTTAAGTTAAAATGACGGCTTAAACAAAATAAATGCTGCATTGTGCGGAAAGAAAGATGCCAATAACCGCGATTTTTTCGGCAGGAGGGGATAAAGAACGGGCAGGCGTTTGAAACAAATCGACTTTTGAAAACCTGCCCGTTAGAAGATTTTTACCAGTAAATGTTTGTACCACAAGCATTATTTGTAGACACATTGTCTACGCGCATACCTTCCGCGCTGAATGCCGGAGGGCAGCCACCTTCTTCAAATTGTACCTGCGTTTGCCCTGCAGGAATAGTGTACGTAAAGCTGTGCCTGCCATTGTTTACAGTGAACGAACCATCCACCGTGATGTCTTCGCATAACGGTTCAGAAACAGACAACCAATAATGGAAGCTGGAGTTGAGGGAGTTCTCAGAAACGTCAAAGCTTACATAGGCATCTGTGGTTTTCTTAGTCTGGGCATGTAGCCTGTTGGAAGAGCGGGAAAACTGAGCCGCACTAAGCAGCAAAACGACAGTGGCAAGCAAAAGAATAGTGATTTTGTTTTTCATATTACCCTTTGATTTTTTGTGAAAAAAGTGGTTTTACCAATATAAAAAACGTATTTGATACTTGCAAGAACCTGCACAAAAAATTGCATAAAAAAGCCGTCGTTCTAAAACGACGGCTTAACAAATCACGCAATTATAATTCTAAAAGTAACCGAGTTGCGTACTATGGTACTAATACTTTATCGATAGCATGTATTGCTCCATTGCTGGAAGTCATATTCACACTTGGAACCATTGATAATGTGGTAACAGGGGTTGGAAGTAATGCATAGCTTACAAAATTTGCCGGTGTAGCATTTCCTGAACCTTTAACTGTAACAGTCGTACCTGTGTTGTTGATAAGAACCGTTCTTCCCAGGACCATTTTTAAGTCTCCGCTCTTCAGTGCAAACCTGTAATAACGGGTGGAAGTAGTATGATACCTTACCAGGTTAGCCAGGTTGGCTGCTGTAGCTTTTGATATAGCTACGGAATCATAACCGGCCGCGATCATTGCATCGTTTGTTGGTGCAAATACGGTAGTTGTTGCTGTATTTACTACAGTAGCTCCGGATGTAGCTCTTGCTATAGCCTGGGAAAACAATTTAAATGTACCCGGATATTGGCTGAGCGTTACGGAGGTAGTGTTTGTATTTGGCAACATACAGATGTCCATTATATGCAATACACCATTACTTGCCATGATGTCTTTTTTCTTAGCGCCAAAGCCGTTGAAATAAACTGAATCAGCAGTAGCTGTTGCAGAGAACACCGGTGTAGACAGCACAGTACTGATAGGTACGTTCAAACCCACCAGGTAGTAGGATGACCTGGCACCTGTAGCAATAATATATGCTGTTTTGTTCAAAAGAAAGGTAGAGTCTTGGGTAGCAACGTCCGCCACGGTGTTAATGCCTTGTTGCCTGTATGCGCTATTCGTTGGTGCAAATACGGTAAAAGGGCCAGGGCCTTTTGTGTATATGTCCAGGTGTGAGCGCTCCAGTATAGCAGTGAAAATGCTTAATGATGTGTCCTGTTTGATCAGGTCATGCAGGGGTGTTGTACCTAACTGCGGGGCATTGTTGTCGTCTTTAGTACAAGACGTGAGATTCAGGGCAATAGCACTTGCCATAGCCCATACTAATATTTTTATATAGTTGTTATTCTTTTTCATATCAGATGGTTTTCAGCAAATGATTATTGTACAATGATGAATGAAACCTTAGGGAGTGCCACTGTGTTGGTAGATTTATAAATACCTCTTGCAGCACAGGTATACACTTTTCTATTACTTAAACCATTGAAAACATAAGATTGCCCCAATAGTGCAGTAGCGGGTGCATATACAGAATCTTTACCGGATACACTTTTACCTACTTTCAGGCTGTCAGATGGGAAGAGCTTTACAGTAGCACCGGAAAAATACGTTGGCACTTTTACGAAGTCTTTTACATCTTTAAATTTCAACTGGTGTGCCATCAGGGTATCTGTATTTTTGATATTGAATACAACACTGATCGGAATATTAGCGGTGTTAGCCATATTATTCACAAACTGAATTTTGGCATAGCCAGAATCCGGCCTGTCGGTTTCACACTTTACTGCATACAATTGCCTGTTTACACCCGTATCTGCCAGGAACACCAACTGTTTTGCACTCGGTTCCAGGTTTACGCTTGTGGTAAAGAGGTCTTTTGTAATGATAGAGCTGTAAGATGTAGCCTGTACAAATCTAAATTTTGCATTGCCTGGTGCAATTGCCAGATAACCGTTGTAGGTATCACCGCCGGTATTGTAACCACCACCCGGAAAAGGTTGGTTGGTGATCGCTACGTTGTTACTTACCCTTTCATCATTGATATAAATCTGTACAGAAGGGTTGGCTGAGTCGGGGCTGAAACACACCACTTTTATCTGTGCCAGCCCAGTTGCGTCCAAATATTCATTTGTCCTGAATTCATTTTTTTTGCAGCTATATGCAAGGATGGAGACCGAAACGACTGCCAGTCCGAGTAGTATTTTAGATAATTTCATTTTTCGCTTTTTTGGGTGATAGATTATTGTTGACTAAACCAGCATTCATACGTATGATAGTTGGTATTTGCACCGCCCCATCTTTGCAGCTCGTCCAGGTTCCATACATACTCAGAGTTGTAGCGCGGACGTACTCTGTATGCCGGCCTGCCCACGTTGGTGCTGGCAAGAGTAGGTAATGTAAAATTCTTATACACCTGTACGTTTGTGCTTGCAAGGTCCCTGTCAAGATCTATATAATGATACCTGCGCATATCTACCCATGTTTCAAAAAAGCCCCAGCCCCACAGTGCAATATATTTTTGCAGCATAATGTCGCCTATTGTCAACGCCGAAGGAGTTTGTTTCACATTTGTGCTTGCGAGATAGTTGGCTCTTTCAGTAAGCGTGATGCCTGTTGTAGAGTATAAAGGTGTATTGCCTTTTGGCCAGCCCGTGTAATTGATAAAATCAAAATGCAGGCTGATACCATTCCTGTATGCATTAAATGCTGTAACCTGGTCACCTTTCAGGAAGGCTGCTTCTGCTTTCATAAACTGGATCTCTGCAGATGTAATAACAGGTAATACGGCTTTATTAGAGAAAAGGTATTTGCCTTGCGCAGCAGCAATTCTAGAAATTAATACACTTGCTGCGCTACCAGAAATAGTATCTGACCATAGGAATGGGATAGCTTTAGCATTGGTATTGGATAGCGTGTAATTAGGGTCTGCAACACCTGCAGCTACACCTCTGTAACCGCCATTGCCTGTACCGCTTGTATCCAAGGAGTAGGTAAGCATGTGCCTGATCCTTGGGTCCCTGTTTGCCATACTTTTCTGGCCGCTAAGGATGGTGCCATCCAGCAGGCTTACGATGTAAGCCGACTGACGGAAGAGGGTATAGTTACTTCTTGCTACGCCTGCAAAGTTGGCGTCATCATTTTTAGCCGCATCAAACGGAATCACAAAATCTTCCGCAACTGTCTGCATTGCCAGGTCGCAATATTTAATTACAGAGTCAGCCTGGTAGTCAGATTTATTGGTTGTCCTGTGAAAGTTACGAGCCATCAGGCCATAGACCATTTTCTTCCAAAGTGTAGTATTACCACCATAAGAATAATCACCGGCGCTTAGCGGCTTCATGTTCGTGTTGTTGTCCGTTCTGCTTAAATAAGACAATGCAACACGGCAAAGTGAATCAACGCCTGCATATACTACCGGCTGATCGTCGTAGTGGAATGTAACAACGTTTTCATCGGCAGGAAATGCTTCTGTAAAAATAACCGGGCCACATTCGTCCGCTACATATTGAAAGCTTAATGCTTTCAGTGCATACGCTGCGCCTACATAATCGTATTGGCCATTGGCAATGCCTTTATTAATGATAAAGTTCAGGTTCTTGCCGAGGCCATAATAAGTCATACGCCAGATATCACCGCCATTGTCCGAAGAGGCATCGTAACCCATATTGTCCCAGGTCAGCATAGAGCTGGCTGCGCCAAAGTTCTGTATGTACTTGCCTATGTACCTTGAATCATATTGTAAACCTCTTGGTATAGCACCAAGCTGTGTAGGGAAAACAGATGAAACACTTGGGTCTTGCGGAGCAGCTTCGCTGCTGTTCACATCCAGGTATTTTTTACAGCTTGTCAACCCTGTGACAAGAAAGCAAGCTGCAGCTAATAAACCAGTATATTTTAGTCTCATAAATTTTTCAGTTTTGTTTGATTAAAATTTCACTTTACATCCTGCACTAAATACGCGAGGCGCTGCAAGGGAACCGAAGTCGATACCGCCGCCGCCATAACCTCTTGCACTTGCATTGTTTACGCTAACACTTGGGTCTGCACCTGAATAGTTGGTCAACATAAACAGATCAGTTGCCACAAGAAACACAGATGCACTTGATACAACTTTTTGTTTTTTCAACCAGGATGAAGGCAGTGAGTAACTCAGCGTCAAGTCTCTCATACGAACCCAGTTAACTGTTTCAATAAATTGAGATTCTGGATTTGCTGCAACAGAAGAGTAGTAGTCTGACATTGTCAGTGGGTTGATCATAACTGTATTCTTTGTTGGGTTGGTTGTATTCTGCATACCATCCTGTAACACACCATCAAATATTACCAGTTTGTTCCTGTCAACTGTACGAGTGCTTAGACCGATGTGATATAGTAAAAATTCATTACCGTTAAACACCTGTCCGCCTCTGCGAATGTCAAGTGTAAAACTTAAGGTGAGGTTTTTATAAGAGAACCTGTTGATTATACCGCCAGTCCAGTCAGGAGCGCGGTTGCCAATAGATACAAAGCTTTCAGCGTTGTAAGTAGGTAAACCGGTAGACGGGTTGATCAACAATTGGCCATTGGTATTTCTTGCTGAAATAAAGCCTGCCAGGTTACCATTAGCTGCACCCACAAACATTTGAGAGCGGATGTTACCTGCCACCCATGAGTCAGAGTTATAATAAGTAGGCAAGCCTGATGGCATTTGCGTAATAGTACCTCTGTTACGTGAGTAGTTCAATGTAGTGCGCCAGTTGAAATTCTTGCTTTTAATTACGTCTACGTTCGCAAGGATCTCAATGCCTTTGTTCGTTACTTCACCACCATTGATGTATTGTATTACAGAACCTGTACCGTAGCTTACGCGGGCACCTACGATCTGGTTTTTACTACGCATGTTGTAAATGGTAAAGTCAAGTGAGAAACGGTTCTTGAAGAACTGCATTTCAGCACCGTATTCAATATTGTATGTACGTTCTGGTTGCAGGTTATAGTTAGCTGCTGTAGTACCCAGGCTGTATCCACCACCTGTAGTAGTTGCTGGTGTAAATTTAGGGTCAATGTTGAACGGAGTTGCCGGACCTTTACCTGTAGTACCATAAGATACCCTTGGTTTCAGGTAGGTGATCCATGTTATCTTCTTAATAGCCTCCAGGTCAGACAATACAAAGTTTAATGATGCCGCACCGAAGTTGTAGAAAGGATCTTTGTCAATTTTACGTGACATGAAAGTAGAGTTACCTTCTCTTGAACCTGTCAGAGAGAAGTTTGCCAGTCCATTTCTGAATGATAAGTTATAGTTACCCCAGAAACGAACCTTGCGTGTTGAGCTCATGGAGTACATAGAGTTTCTGCTTGCCAACAATGTATTGTTGATAGAGCGGAAGTCTGGTTCGTACAACTGTGTGCCGTCCTGAGACTGGATATCTGTACGGTTGTCATCGTTTACAAAACCGAATGATAACCTGTTATCAAAATCGTTGATTTTTTTTCTGAACGTAGTAGAAAGCTGGTTACTGATGTTACGTGTTGTTTGTTCGTAAATGCTATAGTAACCACCAACGCTTACATATTCACTTGACAGCGGATTTACCAAACGGTCACCAATCTGTGTGTAATAATCAACGCCAGTTGTTAATGCAGCAGTCCACCAAGGGAACAATTGAATGTTTGCTGTTACGTTGCCTGTGATCCTGTCCATTTTATCTGACCACGGATTTTTATTGGCATCCCAAAGCGGGTTGTCATATTCTGCACTTGTACCACGTACATATCTACGTGTTCCGTTTGCATTAACCCAGTTGGTCACATCGTCGTAGAAAGGCCATGTAAGTAAAGTAAGGAAGGAGCCGAATGTTCCTTTTGATACTTTATCTGTATTAGTCTTTGTATAAGTAAGAGAGGATAAGATGTTGATCTTAGAAGATACTTTAAGTGTACCGGACATCTTTGCAGAAAACTTATCAAATCCGGTTCCAGGGTTTGTACCTGTTTGTGTAAGGTAGTTTGCAGAAAGGCGATAAGTAGCTGCGTCAGAACCACCTTCTACACTCAGGTTGTGGTTCTGTGTAGTACCGGTCTGGTAAAAATTCTTCATGTTGTTATACACTTGTGTACCAGGTGCTATTTTGTCGCCAAAGTAAGAAAGGTATAATGTAGAAGAGATAGACGCCATGTTAATGGTAGAAGAGTTATCGGAAATACCGTTAATACCTCTGCCATAGTCTGTCTGTATTTTAGGGAAACGGTTCACATTGGCCCAGCTAAATGAGTTGTCATAATACACACTCGCTTTGCCTTTGGTACCTTTTCTTGTAGTAATAATGATTGCACCTGCAGCACCGTCCGAGCCATACAACGCGGCAGCTTCAGGGCCTTTCAGGATAGTGATCGTTTCAATGTCCTCCGGGTTAATGTCCGCACCGCGGTTACCATAATCGGAGTTCCTGTTAGCACCACCGCCAACAATGTTTTCCTGGTTTAGTGTCTGGTTATCGTAAGGGATACCATCTACTACAAACAAAGGTTGGTTGTTACCATCTATAGAGGTACCGCCACGCAACATGATCTGTGTAGATGCACCGGGCATACCAGAAGATGGAGTGATGGTTGCACCCGCTACGCGGCCTGCTAGTGCATTCAGGAAGTTTTCCCTGCGGGTATCGGCAACTTCGTCACCTTTAATTTCCTGTACCTGGTAAGAGAGTTCTTTTTTAGACCTTTTCTGACCGTAAGCGGTTACAACTACTTCATCACCGGAGTTCACCGCCAGTTCCATAGTAATGTTCAGGACATTACTTGTTACTTTGATTTTTTGTGTGGCGTAACCAATGTAGCTTACTGTTAGCGTCTGGCCTACAGAAGCTTTAATAAGGTAGTTACCTTTATCATTTGTCTGCACAACCGTAGGTGCGCCATCTACTTTGACAGTGGCCCCGGTAAGTGGTTCGTTTTTATCGGCACTTTTAACAGTACCAGATACCGTTGAACTTTGTGAGAACGAATGAAATGGAAAGAAAAGCAGCAGCAAAAGCATGACTGCATGGAAAATGGATGCTAATTTTCTCATATCAGTTGTTTGGAATTTAAGACAGTTTGTTTGGAATTGTTCCGTTCGTGTATATATGCAACAGGATTAAAAACGCAAAAGACTGCAATGGGTTAATTCGATTACGGATTTAATTAGTTTTCACACACGTGAAACGAATATATCGGTTTTAATCGGTTTTCCGCATTAAAATTTAAATTTTTTGCGGGAAAGGTTTTTAAAAGCAGCAAAAAAGAGCATAAATGGTTGTTTTGGACTACCTGTAAAAAACGAAAACCGCTAAAAAACGATATTTAACCATTGAAAAAGCCCGCACAATAAAGTGCAGGCTTATAAAAGGTTAGTTAAAATGGGAGAATTTTTAGCCGGATAACTTGACTTTAAAATGCATAAATGTTATTGTTATTCCAGGGTTATTTATCCTGTTACTCTCCCAAAGCCCAAATGCTTGTATGCAATAATTAAGCTACCGATCTTTGTGCAATGTCATTAAGTTAAGAAGCTAACCACAAAGAGCGCAAAGTCATTTCACAAGGGACACCAAGAGAAGCCCTTGTGGTTAATTTAATGACATTGCCCTATGAGACTTTTGATGCTTCGAACGCTTATGTTTCAGAAGCCTTACAGGTCTTCATTCTGCAACAACTTATTGCAAATCTCAAATCAAAAATTGATATACATGACTCGCTAGCGCAGGCCTCCTGGCCTGCGCCAGTAAAGAATATACGTGATCTTACCATCCATCGTCGTAACGACTAATGCTTTATTGCCTATAGGATGAATACTGCTTACGAGAAAAGCAAAGACCTATAAGGTTTCTGAAACCTTATAGGTCTTCATTCTGCAACAGCTTATTTCAAATCACAAATTTCAAATCAAAAATTGATATACGTGATCTTACCATCCATAGTTGTTACTACCAAGGCTTTATTGCCTAAGGCGTAAATACTGCTTACAAGTGCATTGCTTATTTTGTGTTGCCAAAGTACGTTTGCCGTCTTGCTGTCTATTGCGGCAACAAGTCCGGAATTAGTCGGCACATATACTACGCCTTCCTTCTCTACTATAGCCGTAGGGCATATTTCATACCCTAATGCTACATTGGCTTTCCAGTTTAGTTGCATTGTGTCCGCTGTGGTAGATACGCCGTAGACATTACCCTCCATTGTTTTTACATATACAAGCGAGCTATCGTTTGACAATCCCATAGACTCGCGTACACGTACTGTTGGTATTTGTTTGCGCCATATAACCTCACCTGTAGTCGCATTCAATGAAGTCATATATCGGTCTGGTGCAACAATAAAGATGCGGTTATTGGTTCCTGCCGGGTAACATGCAGCAGGGGAGAACATCCTGTTGCTGGCGCCGTTATTCCATTTCCATGCAAGCTTACCCGTTGTTATATCTAAGGCATAGAAATCATTTGCCCAGCAACCGAAGTAAATTTTATCCTGGTAAATGAGTGGTTTCGTAACTACAAAACCTTTGACTTCTGCAAAGTCCCATTTCAGTTTTCCTGTAGCTAATGCCAGTGCCCTGAAATGGCCGTCAGAGCCGCCAACATATACAATGTCATTTTTTATAACAGGACACGCTATATCGGGCTTTAATGTGGCAAATTGCCACACTTGCTTTCCTGTGTTTACATTTACACAATACACATTGTTGTCAGAAGAGGCTATAACTACGTAGTCACCGGATACGGCAGGGGTTGCGTATATTTTTCCCTGTGTACGGAATGCCCATTTTTTCTTGCCCGTTTTCTTGTCCAGTGCAAACAGCCAACCGTTTGTATCGGAGCCGATCACCAGGTTGCCTGTAACAGCTACACCTGATCCTATATCACTATCATCCTGGTATTGCCATACTTCTTTAACGTTGCTATAAGTCGAATTAAGCGCATAAGACGGACGAGGGTATGTAGCTGTTTCCGCTTTGAAATGATGATCATATAGTTTTACTTCGTTCCATTGCTTCGTAATAGTTGTGCCCGGTGTTTTTTCAGTAAAAGTTGCCATGCCATTGTCAAAGGAAACAATGTTGTAACCGCCTACAGGCTTACCTGCACGTAGGTTAGAACGTCCCATTACAGAAGGAATATTTTCAAAGTTCAGGTTGTGGTTGTTATGCCCGTGCCCGCATAAGATCAGCTGCACATTTGTCTGTTTCAATCTATCCAGCACATCGTACCAGTTGTTTAATGCCGAGTCTTGCGGGTAGTGATTCAGAAACACCAGGGGAATATTTTTATAGGCTGGCGTTTTCAATATGCTATCCAGCCATACAATATTTTCTCTTGGCACTTGTCCCGGTCCCATGCGCATATTAGGGCCGCACGCTGTTGCTACAAAACCATAACCGCCATACTGGAAGGCAAAGGTTTCTGCACCAAATATTTTCTTGAATGTATTGCTGCCACTTTCTGACCAGTTGGCATCATGGTTGCCCGGTATTATGTACCACGGCTTATTGAGACTGTCTAAAATGGACTTCGCTAGTTTTATTTCGCTATCTGCACCAAACTCTGTGATGTCGCCGGTGAGTACAACAAATTTTAAAGTCGGGTCAGCGTTAATATCCTGTACGGTTCTGCTCAGGTCTGCTGCACCGGTTTCACTGCCTACGTGTGTGTCTGTAACAAAGGCAAACTTGAATGATGATTGTGCTATGCTGGTCAATCCGCATGCAAGCAAGCCTAAAAGAAAATACATTTTTTTCATGAGGAAAATTTTGTTGTCATTCGTGTCTGAGTAAAATTTTTTTGCTTATTCAATTGTAAGTTTTCATTTGTCTACCGACGGTGTTACTTTTTGTCTTGATACAAAAAGTAACCAAAAAAATCAAGGCTCCAGAAAAGCAGGCTAAAAATTGTCCTGCCCGCCGAAATCCATTGAACTCGCCGCTGACAACGTTTGTAAGTAAGTTACGCATGGCTCAAACAGCAATGGATTTTTCCGGCGTTCATGCCAATTTTCTTAACGCAGCTTTTCTGAGGCCGCACGTTTCTCTTAAAAAAGCTGATAGGGGAAATCCCCAATTTTGAAACCACTCTTTTACATCTACGATCTTTTTTTGGAAACGTTTACATACAACTAGCTATTGACTTTGCTCAGACAATAATGTTCTTTTATAAACAAAAGATAGTAAACAAAAATCGGAAGCAAGTGCTTCCGATTTTTGTTTAGAATTGTCTTTTACCATCCTGGGTTCTGCATTGTTGGTTGCATATACGCCGGGTATAATAAGATCTGGTTAGTTGGTACTGCGGATAAGTAGTTTTTAGGATCTACAAATACGCGCTGTGAAGTGGTTGGATAAGGCATAATATAACCTTGCGCATTTCTTGATACTTTACCATTGTCCAGCACTTTTGCGCCAAGGAAAGAATCAGGATTTAATTTGCTATCCATATAGCTGCCTTTTTTCCAACGGTAGATGTCTTGCAAGCGGAAGCCATCCATCATTAACTCCACTCTTCTTTCCCTGCGTATTTCCCATAGGAGCGGAGCCACATCTGCATCCCTCTTAGGATCGTTGAATGCAACTATTACAGACAGCGGCGCTACGCCAGCTCTTGCACGCAGCAGGTTGATGGATTTGTCCAGGTCTGCCTGTGTAATAGCACCCAACTCGTAAGACGCCTCTGCATAGTTCAACAATATTTCCGCTAACCAGAATAATGGCGCGTCTGTATCATTGTATGGTGCAAGCTGTGCGGCTGCCGGTTGTAAAAATTTAGCCGGACGATAACCTGTACTGGAGTTCAAACCATTGATCAAAGTACCATTGTAACAAAGGAATGTATCAATAGTTTGCAACAAACGCTTATCCCTGTTTGCTCTTACTGTAGTAATCGTGTTATCACCCTGGTACAGAGGAGAGAGGCCAATCGGCTGTCCATCTGTACACAGGTAAGACTCCACAGCAGACTTGCTTAAACCGTGCATTTGTGTACTGCTGTTTGTATAGCCAATAACGGAGTGTGTCAGGTAACCTGTCAGGTATTTTTTATACAGGATCATCTCTTTGTCAGAAGAGAGGTCCATAGAGTTATAAGATGTCTGGTAGCTTGTTGCCAGCGTGTAAGTACCTGTCATTAGTTTAGATGCGGCATCTTTTGCCTGTGTCAGGTAGTCTGCAATAGATGCTGCAGAAGCATTCAGTTCTGTATGGTACTTTCTGTAAGTACCTTCAAACAGGCAGATCCTTGACTTCAATGCCAGCGCTACATCTTTGTTTACCGTGTTGTCTATATCCTTTGCACGAAGATTATCTATCGCGTAATTGATGTCTGATAATACGCTATCCATTACAGTCATGTGTGGATCGCGTGGCCTGTATAGCATGGTGGTATCTGTTACATCATAAGACCTGTTGTAAAACGGTACTGCGCCAAATGTCTGTACCAGGGTAAAATACTGGTACGCCCTGAAGAATCGCGCTACACCTTTCCAGTGTTTCTTCGCCTCGTCCGGCATAGGTACGCCATCTATACGCTCAAGCATAATGTTGGCTTTTCTTACATATCCAAAAAACCAGGAACCATTGGTTGCTGCTGTAGTTTGTGGATACTGTGAGAAACCGGAAGGCGTCTGGTCATCACTGAATGTAGAAAAATAAAAATCACCGCTCGCGCCTGTACCAAAGCCGGTAAACAGGTTATAAAATTCCCAGTTGTATGTCCTTACGCTATTTTCATTTTTCCAATAGGTAGGGTCCACCTCTGTATCGGGATTTGTTTTATCAAGATATTTTGTACATGCCGTAGTTACACTTATCGCAATAAGCATCACAGGCAATATCATTTTATTTAGTTTCATAACTGAAGCATTATGCGTATAAAAATGTATTAGAGTGTAAGCTGTAAACCAAAAGAGTAAGTACGGGCAAAAGGATAAGTTCTTCCCGTAAACCCGTTATCACCATCTGTAATTTCAGGATCAATTGGTGCGCCTACATTAGAGATCGTAAGCAGGTTTTGACCACTTACATACGCTCTCAGTTTCTGGATGCCATACTTTGTCAACATTTTTTTAGGTAGGCTATAACCGATCGTTACGTTTTTCAGCCTGCAGTAAGCAAGGTTCAACAAGTATTTTGTCTGTGGATAAAAGTTGTTGCCACCTGCGCTTAAACCTGCTACGGTACCGCTGCCGTTACCAGAGTATAGTCTTGGGTAAAACGCATTTGTATTAGTCGGCGTCCAGTAATCTAACTGATTTGCGTACAGGATATCTGTACCCTGGTACATTGGTAATATTACGTTACCTACGCCCCAGTAATTACGCTTGCCTACACCCTGGATGAAGATGTCGAAATCCAGTTCTTTCCATGTGCCGCCAATACGCGCACTGTACTGATAACGTGGCTGTGTGTTGCCGATCACTTTCAGGTCACCATGATCGTCTAATGTCATTTTACCACCATTGATCACGCCATCACCATTCAGGTCTTTAAACTTGACGTCACCAGGTCCATATACGAAGTTGCCAGACTGTAGTGTCTTTTGTTTTGCAAAGTCTGCTGCCTGGTCTTTATCTGTGAAATAACCATCTGTTTCAAAACCCCAGATCTCACCGTAAGTTTTGCCTACATAGTTCAATGCTGTAGAGATGGAGTTGTTCGGGTTGTTCCATTTAGTAAACACGGTTTTGCCATCAGCCAGTGTTACAGTCGCATAGATGTTGAAGTCTTTTGCTACTTCAAAGTTTCCGTCTATGCTGATCTCATAACCACGGTTGCGGAAATTACCTGCGTTGATGTTCGGGCCGGATACACCAAAGCTTGCGGGAACAGTTACTGACTGGATCATACCTTTCGTATTCCGCTCATACCAGTCAAATGAAACGCCCAGGTGGTTTTTCAGGAAGCGAATATCTGTGCCGAAGTCAAGTGTTGATACGCGTTCCCATTGCAATGAGTTTGCTACGGCTTGCGGTTGCCCGATACTCTGTGCATATGTAGTACCATTCATCCAACTTGCCTGTATGCCCGTCATATTGCGCAGGAACAAGTTTGTAGCACCCAGATCCTGGTTGCCGATCTCACCATAAGATGCACGTAGCTTCCAGTCGTTGATAGTAGATTTCAATGGCTCGAAGAAACTTTCCTGGCTAATACGGTAACCTGCTGATGCGGAACCAAAGAATGCCCAACGGTCTTGTGCAGGGAATGAAGAAGAACCATCATATCTGCCGTTCAGTTCCAATAAGTATTTGCCCTGGTAGTCATAGTTTAAACGACCAAAGTAACCAGCGTATGCTTTTTTACCATGACCGTTTCTGCTATAGCCATAGGTAACACCGCTGGAGCCGCCAACTAACTGGTCACCTGTAGCAAGGTTTAATTCACCTTGTGATGGATCTAGCAAACCTCTTCTTGTTGCAAAGAAATTAATGTTCTCATTGTTGTCTACGTTCACACCACCAATCACTTTGAAGTTATGCGCATTAGCCAGCGTTTTCTGGTAAGTAGCATAAGCGTTCAATGTGTTGATGAGGTATCTGCCTGCTGTGTAAGTAACCGCATCTTGTGCAGCAGTAGCAATGTTGGTCAGGTTTAACTGGCCTGTAGTCCAGAAATCCCATGCCTGTATAGGACCGCCTGTTTCGTGGCGTAGTGCATTCTCTCTTACGATCGTGTAGTCTGCGCGAATATTGAAATCTTTGTTGATCTTGATGGTCGCACCAAGGTCTATACGATTGTAGTTGTCTACAAGGCTCGACTTGCTTGCGCCAGCCAGGTATGCTGAGTTTGTTCTGAAATAATTGCCCTGGTAAGTACCATAAGGGAAGTATGCACCCCAACGCCAGAAATAATACCAGTAACCAGCAGATTGATAGTTGAATGGATAATCATATTCGTAGTTACGATACAATGTTTTTACACTCAGGTCCAGCCAAGGTGTAACGCTTGCATTGATCCCTGCTGTAATGTTATACTTCTTAACAGCATCCGGGTTCATTTTGAATATACCGCCATCATAGCTATAGTTACCGGAAACATAGTAGTTTATTTTTTCACTACCGCCCTGGAAGGTCAGGTTCTGGATCTGAGAAAAAGTGTACTTATTCAACATCTCTTTCTTAGGGTCCCATACTTTGTAAAAGTATGTACGTCCATCATTTTCAATATTCCAGTCTTCGCCTTTGATCATCTCCAGCCCTGTATTTTTGCTGGCATAATTTTCTTTCCATTTGATAATGCCGTTGCGCAATGTTTGCAATTGCATACCGAAGATCTCTGGTGTGATTTGCGCACGCACCGCAGACTCATACATGCCTTGCAGTTCCTGAACCGGGTCTGCAAAGTCCGGAAGCACAGTAGGCGTGTTCCAGGAGAAGTTGTTTGAGTAAGAGATAGTTGATTTCTGGTTTCTTTTGCCGGATTTCGTTTTGATCAGGATTACACCAAAAGCAGCTCTTGCACCATAGATAGAAGCGGATGCCGCATCTTTCAATACAGAAATGCTCTCAATGTCATTCGGATTTACCAGTGTGATGTCATCTGTCTGAACGTTGTCTACCAGGATCAGCGGGCGGCTGGCGCCACTAACAGAACCAATGCCGCGGATCTTAATGTCGCTGCCTGCTGTTAAGCCACCGTTGCCGTAAGTAATCGTTAAACCCGGCACTACGCCTTGCAATGCCTTAGCAGGGTCAGTGAGGGGTTTGCTGTCAAAAGTGCGGGCTACATCTACAGTAGCTACTGCGCCGGTCAGGTTGCCTTTCTTTTGCGTACCATAACCAACAACAACAACTTCGTTCAGCGTAGATTGCCCTGCTTTGAGAGACACATCGTTAACCGATTGTCCGTCTGACAACAAAATTTCTTGTGAAGCAAAACCTACATAGCTAAATACAAGCGTCTGGCCTGCATTTGCATTAATAGCATAGCGTCCTTCGCCATCGGTCGTTGCGCCTTTGGCGGTGCCTTTGATCGTAACCGATACACCACTCAATGGCGTGGTTCCGTCTGCTCCGGTTACTTTACCTGTAAATTTTTTTGATTGTGCGTTTGCTGCTAGGACGGAAAGGAAGAGGAAAAGCAATATCATTGCCTGCCTCATAAGCATGCTTAGCAGCGGCATTCTTCGCGAAGAATGCCGGTTGGCTTGTTTTCTCATATCTGGCGTTCGTTTAAAAATGGAGTTTCTGAACTGCAAAAACCTGCAACAGTTATTGCAATTGCGGCACAATGTTAGGATAATCGCCAATTAAATGCTAATTTTTTATATGTATTTCACCGAAAAGCATCAAAAAGCCTCGCTTAGTCGGTGTAAATCAGCAAAAACAAGCAAATGGTAACAATAAGATAAACCTGCGGAAACCTGAATGTTCAAAAAAAGTTATGTGCTACATATTGGTTGGAGCATAAAGGAAATATACAGTCACGTTTTTGCATGTAGGATTTTTTGCCACAGAGGCACAGAAGGGCTTATCCGTATTTCTATGGCTGTTGCATTTTACTTGTGGTTTTGGGTTGAGCAGATTATAAACCTATAAGGTTTTTAAAACCTTATAGGTTTGTTCTTATAGAGGTAAAGAGTGGGCCACTTTCGAACGGCATATTTTCTATGTTATAGATGAACTTGAAAAGTGGCCCACTCTGGCGTATTCTTTGAGATTTACTTTAGCCCTGGTTCGTGTCTTCACGAACCAGTTACGAACCGGCGTGTGAGGACACACGCCGGGGCATGCGGGAAAATGTTAAATATTCAACGTTCAATGAACAATGCTCATGGAAGGTAACAGGGAAAGAGGTCGTCATAAACCTATAAGGTTTTTAAAACCTTATAGGTTTGTTTATTCAATACTTCCAATAAAAACCGGGAAGCCTGCTAAAGACATCCCGGTTTATATAACAAGAATAAAATGTTCAACGAACCACGTTCATAGCGCTACAACATCACACACCAGACATTTCGCTTACCATTTTTACCCCAATCTTTTGTAGAGGCATTCAACTGTGTTAATAGCGTTTTATTATCAGTCTTTTTGCCCTTTTTAGGTGCAACCAGTTGTTCTGGTTTTACTTCCTGTAACTCCAGTTTAGTAGCAAACCAGGTTGTATTTATACGAGGAATAGCTACGCCCAGGATCATACCTGGTAAACCGGAGAAAGATTCCGGGCCGCCGGTTGTCAATATCTGCTCAGAGTAGAAAGCGATCACATATACGGAATCCATGATAACGCCAACAGCTTTGCGGCACTCAAGTCCTGCAATGGTTCTTGTATCAGGTGTAATACGCCATTTGATGTTGCGTATGCTATCCTGTATCAGATACGTCGCTTCATATACTGTTTTCTGGCTAATGCTTTCACCTTTGCTCAGATCAGAGTATATAATATTATCGTTTGCCGGCCCCAGTGCCCAGTCCGGTGTTTTTTGCGGTGCATTATCCTCGCGTCCTGGTTGATATAGTGTTTTATCACCTGAGAAATAGAGGTCAAAATACACGTTCTTATAAGCAGGGAGCGATTTTTTTAATTGCGCTATCCATGTTGCTTCACCTTCATCGTCACCTACTATTGCATCCAATGCTTTGTGAATACTGATCTTTTTTTCAAATTCTATCTTGCCCTTTGCAATAAATGTTTGCTGGGCAGAAACAGCGCCTGCAAAGAAAACAGGCAGTATGTATAGGAATAACTTTTTCATTTATAAATGCGGTTTACAGTATAAGGCGTAAGTTTTAAGGCCTACGCCTTATCATTCAATATTTTAAAAATTCATTCTTACTAAATCAAATTTTTCACCCCCCTGTACTTCGTACTTAGTACCTCGTACCTCATCTAACATCCTACATCTTTATATTCCTTACTGTGCCGGTGTATTTCCCATTGGGTTTTTAGAGAAATTCCACACAAAGCTCAGCATGAAGTAGCGTGTAATGGTCTGGTAGTTATCCTCACGCACTACTGTACTGTTGATATAACGGTTATAGCCCTTGTTCTGGTTCAGCAAGTCATATGCGCTAAACTTGATCAAGCCCTTGTCTTTAGGTAATATTTTTCTGCCGATATATGCATTCCACAATACAACGTTGTTGTTCCTGTCGAACGTAGAAGTCTTCTGGCGGAAGTTGGCGTTAACTTCAGAGTTTATTTCCATTTTCCAAGGCAGGTACACTGTTCCTTCCAGGTTGCTGGTTGCTGTCCAATAGTTGGTTGTCAGCCCGGTGTTAACGGTAGATTTAGACATATTATAATTTACACTAGACCACATCCACACATCGAATTTTTTCTCTTTGCTCTTTCCTAAACTAAAGTTGATGCCTGGCGCAACGTTATTCGTTGTATTCTGCAAACCGTTTACAAAGTTGCTCATTTTGCTGATGTTGAAATTGTAACCAGCATTGAAATACATGTCAATCTTTGTAAACTTCATATTGTAACCGCCGCCGGTATTTCCATTGTAGTTTCCATTTGTATTTACATATTGGTAGATCGTTTTACCTGTACTGTAATCTGTTTGCTGATTAGTTACAATAGCATTAGAGGTAGTAGAGAAGTTACCATAGATGTAGAAACCACGTTGGCTCATTACTTTATATGAGTTGAAATTAAAGTTGATGCTATGCCTGAACTCTTGTTTCAATAACGGGTTACCTACATAGATCACCAATGGGTTGGTATTATCCGCAATAGGCTGTATCTGCGTAATAGATGGTTGACGGGTGCTACCGTTATAGTTTATATTGATACGGCTGTTAGCATTGAACTTGTACATGAAATTTGCCTTAGGGAAAAAGTTCTTGTAAGTTCTGTCAAACGCTGTATCTCTCAACAGGTCTTTCTGGCTAAAGTTCTGGAAAGCTATATCGCTACCTATGCCTGCTGTTATCTTCTTGCCATTGTATTTAAATGCAAGACCAGCAGTATTGGTAAATACATCAAAGCGGTATTTATTGCTAAATGTATCACTCAGTGATTCGTATTTACCATCCGGAGTTTTGTTGTAAGATAATTTTTCAGAATTGCTGGTACTGCTTCTGAATGCATAGCTGATCTCAGTAAATATTTTCTTGCTCAGTGGTTCTGTGTAGGTCACTTTCGTGTTAAATACAGAGGTCTTAGTATCGATCACTTTGCGCTGGTCCGTAAGACTATCTTTCGGTATGCCGGCGTTAAATGTAGTGATGTCTGCATACAGGTAACCTGTAGAGCTATTCGCACTATATTGTTCATCCAGGCTAAGAGAAATAGTTCTACCTACTTTTTTGAAGCGTTTGCGGAAGATCGCGTTTGCTTTCAGGTTCTGGTTGTTACCATCACTGCTTTGTGTACGGTAACTTTTATTCAGCAATGTACCTTTTGCGTTGTTTGTTTCGCTCAGGTATTTAGAATACGTGTTTTGTGTACCAGTATATCCGTTGGCTGTTACTTTTACAGAGGTAAAGCTGTCTATATTATACTCGTAAGTGCCATTCAAAGAATGCCTTTGTTTGCTGCTTACACTATTGCGGGCTTCATTTGTAAAGAAAGTGGTATCAGGCAAAATAGACTGGGAGATTGTATTGCCACTGCCTTCTGTATTCAACTTATTGTAACGGTAGCTACCATTTAAGTTTTGCTTATCTTCATTAAACTTGTTGGAGTAGTTTGCGCCAGCAGCCCAGCTTTTTGGTAAACCTTGCCCGTAATAGTTAGAACCACCCATATCATCATTGTCACCATAAGAAACGAAACCACCAAAGTCATCGTTATACTCCATGTTATTACCACTGCCATACTGATTGTTTTCCTGCCAGTTTAGTCCCGTTTTACCTGTACTACTCATGATGCCATAAGCAGATAATTTCTGTTTTGCCCTGAAGCGGTTGATCATTGCGGTATTATTCCACATATCATTATTACCGCCGCCTAGGTCAAGCTTTCCGAAATATCCTTTCTTTTTATCATCTTTCAATTTCAGGTTTATCGTTCGCGATTTCTGCCCATCGTCAATGCCTGTGAAAGTTGCCTGGTCGCTTTTCTTGTCAAATACCTGTACTTTATCTACGGCATCGGCAGACAGGTTTTTAGTCGCAACGGTAGGGTCGTCACCAAAAAATTCTTCCCCATCTACCAATACTTTTTCTACTTTTTCGCCCTGGGCTGTAATTTTTCCGTCTTTATCTACGGTCAGCCCTGGTAGTTTTTTCAACAGGTCTTCTACGGTTGCACCTTCTTTTACTTTAAAACTATCCGCTTTAAACTCCACTGTATCGCCTCGCATACGAATGGCAGCGACTTTTTGCTGTACAATTACTTCCTGTAGCAAATTGGCTTTAGTGATCATACTGATGTGGCCGAAATTCAGATTAGACGTATCCGTCAGGGAGAATGGATCTACATAATCCACATAAGTAGGATAGGTGATCATCAGCAGGTATTTACCTGCCTTCATATCACTGATCTCAAACCTGCCATCAGGTTTACTACGCGCAAATTTGTACAAAATCGAATCCTTCGCGTTTAATACTGACACAACCGTATTAGCTAACGTTGTTTTACTGGATGTGTCTGCAATTGCCCCTTTGATAGATGCCTTTTGTCCGTAAGAAGCGGAAAATAAAAATAAAAGGCAGAGGCCTAAGGCTGATAATCTCATTTAAATTGTTAGTTTTAAGTCTTTGATGCAAACGGGGACAAATTGCATAAAATGTCTCATCTTTTTGTTACCGCCCATCCTAATTTTACGTTAAACAAAAGTTTAATGTATTTCCGGTAACTCGATTGCCTGCTGTATTAGAACCGAAAGCCTTAGGACTATGCCTGAAAAAAAATATGAAGAGCAACATTTCATCAACAGCGAGCAGTCTGTTTGGAACTATTCACTTTTCACTGACGAAGACATACGCAATTTTCAAAACGGCACACACTACAGTTTGTATAAAGTCTTTGGCAATAAACAACTGGATGTGTTGGGAACACCGGGTACTTATTTTGCGGTATGGGCTCCGAATGCGTTAAAAATTACGGTTACCGGTAATTTTAATGACTGGAATAAATCATTGCACGCATTACACGTAAGGCAGGATTCATCTGGTATATGGGAAGGCTTTATACCCGGTGTACAAAAAGGTGAAGTATATAAATATCATATTCATGGTGCGAACGGTATGCTGCTGGACAAAGGAGATCCGTTTGCGCATTATTGGGAGAAGCGACCGTTAACAGCGTCTATTACATGGGGCACCACATTTACATGGAATGATGCGGAGTGGATGAAAGGCCGCCCTGAAAAAAATGCACTGGATGCGCCTGTCTCTATATACGAAGTACATCTCGGAAGCTGGATGAGGCCAGTACCGGACGATGAAGAATCTTACAATTCTTATTTACAATTAGCTGCGCTGCTTGTTCCCTATGTAAAAGAAATGGGATTTACGCATGTGGAATTTATGCCTGTAATGGAACACCCGTTTGACGGTAGCTGGGGCTACCAGGGCACAGGCTATTTCGCACCCACAAGCCGCTACGGTAATCCGCAGGAGTTTATGCAACTGGTAAATGCAATGCACGAAGCCGGCATTGGCGTAATACTGGACTGGGTGCCTTCACATTTTCCATACGATGCACACGGGTTGTATATGTTTGATGGTTCGCATGTATATGAGTATGCAGATAGTCGCAAAGGTTTTCATCCGGATTGGAACTCTTACATCTTTAACTATGCGAGAGGTGAGGTTAAAAGCTTTTTGATCAGCAATGCCCGTTTCTGGTGCGAAGTATTTCATGCAGATGGATTGCGTGTAGATGCTGTATCCTCTATTCTCAGGTTAGATTACAGCAGGAAAGAAGGAGAGTGGGAGCCTAATAAGTATGGAGGGAACGGTAACATAGAGGCAATTGCATTCATCAGGGATCTGAATGAGACGCTGTATAGAGATTTTCCCGATATACAAATAATAGCAGAAGAGGCAACAGACTGGCCCGGTATTAGCCGCCCTACGTTTGCAAGCGGCCTGGGCTTTGGTATGAAATGGATGATGGGGTGGATGCATGATACGCTTGATTATTTTAAAATGCAGCCACAGTTCAGGTCATTATACCAGGACAGGTTATCTTTTAGTATGATGTACTTCTATGACGAAAATTTTCTCTTGCCATTGAGTCATGATGAAGTGGTGCATGGTAAAAGCCCCATGCTATATAAGATGCCGGGTGATGACTGGCAAAAATTTGCCAACCTGAGGTTATTATATACGTATATGTTTACCCATCCCGGAGCTAAATTACTTTTCATGGGAAATGAATTTGGCGCAACAAAGGAATGGGATTATAAAACAGAATTGCAATGGCCGTTACTACAACACGCCAGCCACAACGGGCTAAAATATTGTGTGCAAAATTTGAACGCGTTATATGCAACTTATCCGGCCTTATACAAAAAACAATTTGAAGCAGGCGGTTTTGAATGGGTAGACCTGGATCACAGGCAAGAGGCTGTAGTATCTTATAAACGCAGCTCTGGTGAGCAGGAAGATGATGTATTGGTGATCCTGAATATGAAGCCTGAGCCAAGACTTAACTGGCAAGTATATGTAAAAGGTAAGGCCGTGTGGAAAGAGTTATTTAATAGTGACAAACAGGAATATTGGGGATCTGGTGATGTGTACAACCCTACAATTGAAGCAGAATTGGTTGACAAGCCTTCACAAACTTATAAGCTTACAGTTCATTTACCACCATTGGGCGGCATTGTATTAGGTTAGCTGCATGTAAAAATAAAAATTGAAATTGCAGATATTACATCATCAATGATGCCATCATACTAAAATATTGTTTTGCCTCCGCCATACTATATTGAACTATTTAGTTCAGTATCCGGTCACAAAGCGTGAAGAATACACAAAGTGTACAAAGGGTTTTCTTTGTGTCCCTTTGTGGTTAACATTTTCAGATGCTATAAAGACTACGTTCATCTTAAATTTCAAATCTTCAATGTTTGACAAACGATTGCATTATAGATGATTTTTTAAATTCTTCCTCTCAAAATAGTTTCATAAATCGATTGCATTTATATTAGCGCAACTTTTACTTAATTGATTTTATGAAGCTAACATCTTTCGAAATATATAAATATCCCATCCCTATAGAACCTTTTGTTATTGCAACAGGCACCATGTATTTTTCGCAGAACATTTTTATAAGGATACATACAGATGAGGGCATTTCTGGTGTAGGCGAATGCTCCGCATTTCCTATGATCGTAGGAGAGACCCAGGCCACCTGTTTTGAGATGGCAAAAGATTTTGCCCAAATATGGAAAGATAAAGAGGCGCTTGACATACAAGCCAGGATGGATGAACTGCATTTATATGCCGCAGGCAACTATACCATAAAAAGTGCGTTTGATCTTGCATTATATGATATTGCTGCCAAACACGCGAACCTGCCTTTGTATAAGTTTCTCGGGGGTGAAAAGAGAAGCATAGAAACAGACCTGACGATTGGGATAGACACTCCGGAAGGAATGGCGCAAACTGCAATTAAATATAAAGAGCAGGGTGTGCGCATCATTAAAATAAAACTGGGTAAGAAAATAAAAGATGATATAGCGCGTGTGAGACTCATTCGTGAGGCTGTAGGGAATGAACTTGTGCTGAGACTGGATGCAAATCAGGGCTGGAGCTTTGAAGATGCAAAGATTGCGCTTGAAGAGATGGCTGCATACAACATTGAGTTTTGTGAGCAACCAATGCGCAAACATTTTGATTATTTATTGCCGGAATTAAAAGCCCTTTCGCCCATAAAGTTGACAGCAGACGAAAGCGTGTTTACTCATTATGATGCTGCACGCATCATCAAAAGCAATGCAACAGATTATATTAATATCAAGTTTGCAAAGAGCGGAGGAATACATGAGGCGACACTGATCAACAAAGTGGCTGCTGAAAACAATATGCAATGTATGATCGGGAGTATGCTGGAAAGCAGGCTCGCATTAACAGCAAACCTGCATTTTGCTATGGCAAATACTAACATCCGTTTTTATGATCTTGATACCTGCCTGTTAGGCCAGTTAGCAGATCCGGTGCTGGGCGGTGTGCGTTATGAGCAAATGCATCTGGCAGTTGACGATGCCCCGGGTATAGGTGCGGATGTAGATCAGGCTTACCTGGATAAACACGAATGTTTTAAAATATAATGGCCTCCGAATGTATTATTTGAAAAATGTATAATGCATTCGGGATGATATTAATATTTTATTAGATTTGTAAAAAACAGTAATATGTTTTTATTGAAATCCAAAACCCATCCTGACGCAATCATGTCTATTAAACAAAAGCTGCATACAGTCTGTAACAAAAAGATAAGTACAGAAAAGTATAGCGGAAAAATCCGCGTGACGATCGATTTACTTTCCTGGCAGAAAAGATTAAGAAATGAATGGGAATAAGTTCTTACTTGATACCCATATAATCCTGTTGCTGTTAAATGGTGATGAAGTATTGTCACAATTGTGTGATGACAGTGAACTCTGCATGTCTGTGGTTTCAGAAATGGAATTGCGGGAATATATAGCTACACATACACATGACCATGCTGTAATACATCATTTACTAAAGGAGTTGAGTGTACTTGGCCTCACGGATGAGCTAACAAAGATCACCACAGCTATACAGGCCAAATACAAAATGCTGTTACCCGATAGTCTACTCGCTGCTACAGCAATCGCCTATAATTGCCCTCTTGTTACATCCGATGAGCAATTCAGTAAAATCACTGAGTTAACGCTCATTTATTACGACATTACAAGCCAGGAATCTTAAGCGCAAGAATCGGATTGTTTGTCCCCGTAGCCTTCTCTATTTTTGTATCAGAAAAAGAGATGTTATGTCAAACTACCAGAGAATAGCAGAAGCGATCCAATATATCCGCACAAACTTTAAAGAACAGCCGTCACTTGACGATATAGCTGCGAATGTGCACTTAAGCCCGTTTCATTTTCAACGGATGTTTACGGAGTGGGCCGGCGTAAGCCCCAAGAAGTTTTTACAATACCTCACTGTATCATATGCAAAAGATATTCTGAAAGAGAGCAAAGCAACTGTATTTGATGCCAGCTTTGAAGCCGGACTATCCGGCACCAGCAGGCTTCATGATCTTTTTGTTTCTATAGAAGGGATGACGCCCGGAGACTACAAGAATGGCGGTGCCGCACTTACGATTCATTATAATATCTATGACAGCCCATTCGGCGCTTACTTGCTGGCCTCTACCAGTAAAGGGATCTGCACCTTATTTTTTTATGACGATAAGAACATAGCCATTGCGCAATTAAAACAGGAATGGCCAAATGCTACGTTCATTCAACAGGGGGATACCTATCATGAAGCAATTCAATCTTTTTTTCAACAGGGAAATAAGCCGGAACAAATAAAATTGCATCTTAAAGGAACAGATTTTCAACTAAAAGTATGGGAGGCCTTGTTGAAAATACCAGAAGGTGCATTGGTTGACTATTCCGGTATTGCAAAGCAGATTGGTAAAGCACAGGCATCCCGCGCAGTAGGCACAGCCATTGGCAACAACCCTGTAGGCTATATCATTCCTTGTCACCGCGTCATTAAAAATGTTGGCGTTATTGGTGAATATCGCTGGGGCACTACACGTAAGATGGCGATGATAGGATGGGAGGCAGGGCAAATGGAGAATGCGGCGAGTTAGGCCGTTAGAAATTAATCTCTGAGTATCTCTAAATAGAGTATGTTCACTTGAGCTGCTTCTTTCATTTATAAATCAATGATATAAGTAAAAAAAATTATTCCAAACAATATAAACGCATATAAAAAAAGAGATACTTCTTGAGGTATCTCTTTTACATTTCCAGATTATTATGAACTCTTAAAAATCTTGCCTGTTAGAGCTTTTACAAAGCTAAATGCTTACGGTTTGTTTGTCCCCCTTCAAATCACCGTTATACCATCTTGCTAATACTTATACTGCTTCTGTACAACTATCTAAGAGCAAACAATAGTGTGTTTGTGATAGTCTTTACGCTATCGCACTCTTCGAACTATTTAATGAAAATGCTAACGTTTTTAGAATGCTAAAAAAGGGATTTAAAAAAAGCCTTTTATTCTTGTTGCTTGGAGCTGCCATCATCTGTACAACAGCAAATGCGCAATTATCTGTAACTATTACCGGTACAAATGGCACTTGCCAGTCAGATGCCAGTATTCAGGCTGGCACTAAAGGGGCTGTTGCGCCTATTAGTTTTGAATTGCGTAACAGTGTAGGTACTGTTATCAGGCCAGCCCAACAGGATAGCAACTTTACCGGGCTTTCCCCTGCAACGTATATTGTTGCAGTATATGACGCCAATCATCCGTCTGTGCCTGTGCTAACTAGCAGCAAGGCTGTGAGTACAAGCTATAGCAACTTATATATCAGCAGCGCCTTGGGTTCTGCACAAAATGACTTACCTTTTACATGTACTTCTAATATTACAGCAGGCAGGGTATCTCTTTCCTGGTCATATTCCGGTAAAGGTCCCTACACAATATCTGTTCTTTCAGGCCCTACTATACCATCACCCGTAATTGTGCCTGCAGGAAGTTCTTCCGGTAGTATATCCGGGTTGTCTTCCGGGAATTATATAATATCATTAACGGATGCATGTAATACGACTGTATCGACCAATACAATAGCTGTAGCTGGCACAGCCAATACTTATCCATCTACATTTCAGATGAGCGTAAGTTTATATACACCATCTTCTATTACTACCTGTGGTAAAGGACTGGATATATATATGAATGTAACTGCTTCAAACGGTAGCATTGGCACTCCATTACGTATGTATGCCGAGTTTCCCGCGGGGTCAGGAAATTTCACGGATACAGTAAGTAGTACTATTTTAAAAGTCACCTTCCCTTCGCCTAAACCTCCGGCTGATATAAACAATGCACAGTTTAATGTATGGGTACAAAACCCTTGTACTGGTGTATGGCAGAAAGGAGTCTTTACATTTCCCGATAATTCTATGGGAACAGGTTGGTCCACCCCATATATTGTAGCAAATAGTTGTGATTCGATCATTCCATATATTACTGTTGCTTTTCCTCTTTATGGCCCTCTGAACACGACAGCAGTATATTGTTATCCTATTCGTTTTACTGTAGTAAAATCGACAGATCCAGGAACTATTCTAAAAGACACAACAATTTTTTCTGGTGGATTTAGTTCTTACAATGTCTTTTATCAGCCGGTAACATCAGGCGCTTATGTGGTTACCTTGACAGATAAAAACGAATACCAGGAGCAACGAACGGTTGTAATAACAGCATCGTCTCCTAAGAAACTGTCGTATTCGGCATCGGCTGATCCCTCAGATTGCAGTTTGTCTTCCCAATATTTGATGGTTGCAGGAAACTCGTTTTTACAAGGCGGCCCCTATCCTGTAACGCTAAAGCTGATTTCTGCTACGGGGTTACCTGATCTGAGCATTTATCCACCTGTTGTAATATCCTCTTACCCTAACAATAACAACTGGATCAATCTTTGGAAAATACCATTACTGCCGGATAATGCAACAGTGCAAATAGCAGCGCAGTGGACTTGCCCGAGAAATGACACTGGTTATGTATCTACCATTTACCTGCAAAAGAAATATGCATATAGTTCTATCAAACTGGATAGCGTATGGTACACTATTGGGAGTGCAGGTTGTTCAGGCAATAAAGCCAATATTGGACTACGTATAGCTGTAAGGGATACGTTGGGTAAAACAATCCCTAACAATACCGGCAATTTCGTCGTAAAAGTATTATCACCTGCAGGTATCTATCAACAATACTTATCGAGTGGCATACAACAGAATGTATTTACAAATGTATCACCCGGGGTGTACACTATTGTTGTTGCACCCAATTTGGGGCAGTTTACAAGCAACCCTTCTTCCTGCACATATTGGGATACGATTAAACTTACTGTACCTGTATTCGGCACACCTTCTGTAGATGTAAATAAAACATATGGCGTGGTATGCCCCGGCCAGTCAACAGGATCTCTTACCGTTGTAGCGAATGGCTATCCTCCGTTTAAATATGCCATCAGGAAGCAGGGTGATCTGTCATTTGGTACACAGCAATCTGGCAATGTATTTCCGGGACTTACGCCTGGTTTTTATGATGTGCAATTACAGGATGGTTGTAATAATATAGTAGTGCAAACCGTACAGGTGATAAGCCTTTCGGCAAATTCTATTCTTACTGTGTCCGGTGCTACCGATGCTGGTGCTGCTTGCGCGGGTAATAGGGTGGTAATGCGGATAAAACCTATAGGGCCGATAACAAGTATACTATGGACACTACCCGATGGTAGTACAGTAAACAATATTGATTCTATTGTTATAACAAATTTTGATGTAAGTAAGAGTGGTAGTTATAACGTGAATGTTGTATCCGGTGCAGGCTGTACGGTGACTGATTCACGTACGCTCTCGCCCGGTCTTCAGCCCAATCTCATTATTAGCAATCCTGCGGCTATTTGTACAGGAAGCAGTGCTGATCTGACCAACGCAGCTATAACAGCCGGTAGTAGTAACATTGCATCACTCAGTTATTATACAAATGCGGGTGCTACAACTACTGTGTCTAATCCATCAACAGTTACACCCATCACTACAACTACTTATTATATTAAAGCCCTCTCATCCGATGGTTGTTCTATTGTGCAACCCGTAACAATAGCTGTAGCTACCAGGCCATCTGTAGGAACAATTATTACACCATCTGCTATATGTGGTAATGGCAATTTATTTTTCAATGGTGGGTTAAACACGCCTGTAGTTAATGCTAATGGCTCGCCCGTTACGGCGTCCGGCTGGTATGTAAATGGTGTTCCTTGTGACCCCACAACAGTGCCTTATGCGGATAATGATAAGACACTAGTGTACCAGGCCACTAATGCGTGTGGCACAGCTACAAGCAATGGCGTAGTAATGACTGTAAATGATGTGGCCACTTTAACGCCAACAGGGCCACTGGCATTGCCCACATGTGCCGGTACACGCTTAACCGTTAATACACCTGCTATTACACAGAACGGGTTGCCCGTATTATCAGCAAAATGGTATTTAGGTGGTGTAGATTTTGATCCTGCTACGACACCTGTCACTACTGCAGATAATGGCAAGACGCTAATGTATGAGGTGTACAATGCGTGCGGAGGCAACCGCTCAGTACAAACACTTGTAGTAAATCCATTGCCTGTCGTGAACCCGATTACCGGCAATAGCGCACTCTGTGTTGCCTCTTCTATTAATGTAAATAATACCACTGCCTCCGGCGTATGGGGAAGCGATAATACATCTATTGCAACTGTAGACGCAGGAGGTAAAGTAACAGGCATAGCTCCGGGCACTACTAACATTTCTTATACCGTTACAGGTGCAGGGAGTTGTGTTACAAAAGTGTTTGCGCCTGTCACTGTTAATGCAATACCAACAGTTAATGCGATTACAAGCCAGCAAAGTTGTGCGGACAATACAGGAAGTACCAGTTCAGCCAAAGTAAGTTTTAGCGGCTCTATTCCTGCTGCATCGTACAACTGGACTATGAGCAACAATGTTGGTTATACGCAAAGCGGCACAGGCGATATTCCTGCATTTGCCTATATACTACCGGCAGGTAGTGCTGCTGTAACAAGTACCGTAACTGTTACGCCTATAGCCACTGGCTGTGTAGGCCCAACAGGTACATTTACCTACACACTTAATCCATACCCGCAGCCACTGGCAGATGTTAATCTGGCTACGCAATGCCTGAGCGGTAATAATTTTATTTTTACCAATACCTCATCTATACCGGGTAATACGCCATTGACGTACCAATGGAGTTTTGACGATGGCGGTACACTGACTACAACGAACGCGTCGCATGCTTTTACAACGGCAGGTGATCATACGTATATGTTAACTGCGTTATCTAATAAAGGTTGTAGTAAGACGCTTACCAGTACTGTTTCGGTTAAGCCGCAACCAACAGCATCTTTTACCTATCTTATTACCAGCCCCAACAGTAATGATCAGTATAGTTTTACCAGCACATCTACGTCACCCGCCGGCATAGCAGGCATGAGTTATTACTGGGATTTTGGAGATGGTACATACGCAACCACAGCAGCACCAACACATACTTATACAACGGAAGGCAACTTTACGGTGAAGCTGACGGTAACAACTATTGACGGCTGTACCGCAAGTGCATCGCAAGTGATCACCATTAAAAAGACAGCCAACCTTATTGCAGGCTTCACGATCAGCAATGCTGCACAATGCCAGACCGGTAACAATTTTGTATTTACCAATACGTCTACTGCATCTGGTGGAGCTACCATTACAGGGTACAGTTGGACGTTTGGTGATGGCGCTACCAGTACGGCAGCATCACCATCCCATAGTTACACAGCAGCAGGGTCATATACAGTAACGCTAAATGTTACCAGCAGCTCCGGCTTTACAGATGTGGTTACACAATCAGTCAACGTATATGCCATACCTGATGTAGTATTACCAATAAGCCCGGCAGTATGTCATAACAGCAATACAAGTGGTGTGATTTTTAGCAGTACGATAGGTAGCCCAACTTACACCTGGACAAATAGCAATACCTCAATAGGTCTGGCCGCAAGTGGCACTGGTAATATTGCATCCTTTAGGGCTATCAACACCGGCACAACCGATGCTGTCGCAACTATTGTTGTTACACCGGCACAGAACGGTTGCATTGGCAGTAGCAAAACCTTTACGATAACCGTTAACCCGGTACCAGATGTAACAGGCTATGTAAGCCAGTCTGTCTGTGCGGGCAATGTTGTAACTACAGAACACTTTACCAGTTCTGTGGCCGGAGCCACATTTACGTGGACGAATGATAATACATCCATTGGTCTTGCAGCCGGTGGGGCAGGAGATATTGCATCCTTCAATGCTATCAATACTGGTAGTACTACACAAACAGCCAATATACAGGTACAGGCAAATACACGTTGTGCCAGCAGCCAGTACAGTTTTACCATTGCTGTAAACCCTACGCCTGCATTGACCAGTGCGACTACCGCATCCGGCATTTGCTCCGGCACTTCAGTTGGTTACAATCCTTCCGCATCCACCGTAGGTACATCTTTTGCGTGGAGCCGTGCCGCTGTTGCAGGTATAACACAATCTGCAAGCAGTGGTACAAATGGCATTAACGAGGTGCTTACAAATACAACTGCATCGCCTATAACAGTTGACTATGTTTTCACGCTTACCTCACAAGATGGCTGTGTACATAATGATATAGTGTACGCGACGGTATATCCTGTTCCAACAGTTACCACACCTGCAGATATAAATGCATGTAATGGCAGCCCGGTAAGCATAGCTGACTTCAACAGTAGTGTGGCGGGAGTAAGTTACGTGTGGAATAATACAAATACAAGCATTGGTCTCGACGCAAATGGCAGCGGCAATATACCAACGTTCACTGCAGGTAATGCATCCAATATAATTGTTACAGCAACAATCTCTGTGACAGCAATAGCCAATTATCAGCAGTTCGCTTTATTGCCGGGAACGCCATTAACGATAACCACGCCACCAGTGCTGGGATGTGTAAGCACACCGCAGGATTTTACCATTACCATCAATCCAACTATAACAGCAAGTCAACTGAACGATACAACAGTCTGCCCCGGAACGCAGGTAACCATGCCAGCTTTCGGCAGTGTTGGCCCTGCCGGCACAGTGTATAGTTGGACGGTAGATAAGAATATTGGTTTGCCGTTGTCCGGCACTGGTAATCTGCCGCTGTTCACAACTATAAATAACAGTAATGCACCGGTGACTGCGACAGTTACGGTAATACCTTCAGTAAATGGTTGTGCAGGTATCGCTGCCACATCCCGCATTACTGTAAATCCTGTTGTTATACCAGCTTTTACAATCAATACCACACCACAGTGTTTGTCCGGCAACGTATTTACATTTACTAACCAGACAGTACCCGCCAGTGGAGTGGATTACTTATGGGATTTTGGTGATGGCGTCACCAGTTCCATACAAAATCCTTCGCATGTGTATCTGGTATCAGGTACGCATACCGTCACATTAAATGCCTTAGTTGCCGGCAGCACTTGTGCCAGTGCTACTTTTTCAAAAGATGTAGTAGTGAATGTGATGCCCAATGCATCATTTATTTACAATATTACCTCGCCCAATACAAATAATACGTACCAGTTTACTTCATTGTCCAGCATAAGTGCAGGAAGCATCACTACCTATGCCTGGGATTTTGGTGATGGAGCAACCAGCTCTTTGCAAAACCCTGCACATACTTATACAGCAAATGGTACATTCCCGGTAGTGTTAACAGTAACAAGTAATAACGGTTGTATCGCTTCTATCACCCAAACCGTTACTGTTACTGTAGATCCAAATCTTGTTGCAGCCTTTACTATCAATGATAATATGCAATGTTTGCAAGGTAATAGCTTCCTGTTTGCCAATACCTCTACTATAGGTAATGGAGCTACTATTACAGGTTATTTGTGGGATTTTGGTGATGGCACTACCTCTGCAAGTATTAATCCGCCAGCTCATACCTATACAGCAGGTGGCAACTATGTTGTACAGTTACAAGTGACCAGCAATACCGGTTATACCGATATTATAAGCCAGTCCGTAACGGTGTATGCTACACCTGAGATGGAAGACCCGTCAGACATTGTTATTTGTAATGGCAATGCTACTCCTGTTATAAGATTTAAACCGATTGTTCCGGGGCTTACGTTTAGCTGGACAAATGATCATCCGCAGATCGGTCTTGCCGCCAGTGGGTCAGGAGGTAACATTGCCTCATTCACAGCGACCAATACAGGTAATGTGCCAATAATAGCAACGATAACAGTTATGCCTCATGCAAATGGTTGTGATGGTATTGCGCAAACATTTACTATTACGGTGAACCCTACACCAAACGTAAGTGGTTATACTAACCTAGCGCCATGTGCCGGCAATTCCATCTTCCCGATTTCATTTATGAGTGATGTAAGCGGCACTACATTCAGTTGGAGCAATGATAACAGCACAATAGGTATTCCTGCTAGTGGCTCGGCCAGCCTTCCATCTGTTGTAGCATTGAATAATGGAACGGTGCCGGTTGTAGCTACTATAACCGTTACCCCGCAAGCAAATGCATGCACTGGTACGGCACAAACATTTACCATTACAGTTAAGCCATTACCCGTACTCACCAGCAGTGTAGCAGCCACTACATTGTGCAACGGAAACACATTCCATTATACACCACAAAGTAGTGTCACAGGAGTGGCCTTTAACTGGAGTAGGGCTGTTGTAGCAGGCATTAGTAACCCGGCCGCAAGCGGCACAGGAGATCCGGGTGAGCTGCTGATTAATACCACTACAGCACCGGTTGTAGTAAACTACGTGTATAGTTTAACTGCTAACGGATGTAACAGTACTACAAGTTATACTATACCTGTTACTGTATATCCTACAGCAAGCTTATCATCTACCTTAACACCAGCAGCCATCTGTAACAATACACGCTTTAGTTACGTGCCTGCGAGCGCAACAGCAGGCGCAACCTTTACCTGGGCACGTGCCGCAGACGCCTATAACGCCGCCGCAAGCGGCACCGGTAATCCGCTGGAAGTATTGCAAAATGTAGGCACAGCGCCGCTCACTGTTACCTATGTGTACACCACAGGTGCCAACAGTTGTGCAGGCAGTGTACAAAACGTGCAGGTAGTTGTAAACCCAGACCCGGATGACGACTTTTCCTCCAACGGGCCGCAGTGTCTCAATGGTAATAATTTTGTATTCTCACTTAACCCTAATAGCGGAGCAACTACCTACGCATGGAACTTTGGTGATGGCAATACAACAACCGGTACTAATCCATCACACAGTTATACGATTGATGGTTTATACCCGGTATCGCTTACCATTACTTCTGCTGCCGGTTGTACTAATACCGTTCAACATCTTGTTTTAGTACAGCCATCACCGGTAGCACAGTTTATCTATAATACCATAGCACCCAACAGCAATGACCAATACCAGTTTACCAACCAGTCTATTATCGGCTCAGGAGCATTGGCATCCTATAGCTGGAACTTTGGTGATGGTAACACCAGCACCACGCAGAACCCGACACATACATACACTGCATCCGGCACCTATACCATTACACTTACTGTAACCAGTGTACTTGGTTGTAGTGCAACTACCAGTACCACATTAATCGTGAACAAAGATCCTAATGTGATTGCAGGCTTTACGATCAACAATGCAGCACAATGTATCGGAGGTAACAACTTTACATTTACAGATGCGACCACAACAGCCGCCGGCATCACCGTTACAGGCTATACCTGGGATTTTGGTGATGGCACACCTGTCAGTAACCTGCAAAACCCAACGCATGCGTATGCTACTGCGGGCACTTATGTAGTTAAACTGCATGTAACCGGCACAGATGGTACTAATACCTTTAATGATGATGTGTCAAACACCGTGATCGTATTTGCCACACCGGACATGGTACAGCCTGCTGACCAAACGGTATGTAACCAGTCAGCAACAGCACCGGTTATCTTTAAACCGATACAGCCGGGCCTTAGCTTTAACTGGACAATGAATACTGACATAGGAGGAGGAACCGCAGGTGCCGGTAATATCCCTTCCTTCACTGCAAACAATGCAGGTAACACACCTGTAACAGCAACCGTATCTGTAACACCGGTAGCCAATGGATGTACCGGTAATGTAAAAACATTTAGCATCATTGTAAATCCTACACCTACAGTTGGTGGTTATGTAAACCAGTCTCTTTGTGCAGGTGGTACGATTGCTGCAGTAAACTTTACCAGCAATGTAAGCGGCGCTACCTATACATGGATCAACAACAATACCACTACCGGTATAGCAGCCAGCGGCAACAATACTATTCCGGCTACTACAGGCATCAACAATAGCATTGCACCTGCCGTATCAACGATAACAGTACTGCCTACTGCCAACGGTTGTACTGGTGCCGCACAAACGTTTACTGTTGCCGTTAATCCTATCCCTGTAATGACAAGTAGTACAGACGGTGGTGTAATCTGTAGCGGTACGACATTCCATTATACACCGCAAAGCACAACAGCCGGTGCCACATTTACCTGGAGCAGGGCAGTAGTGGCAGGTATCAGCGAAGCCGCCACAACAGGAGTGGGTGATCCCAATGAAACGCTGACCAACACAACGGCATTGCCAATTACCGTTACATACGTGTACACCGTAAATGCCAACACCTGCAATAGTGCAGCTACCTATACTATACAGGTTGTTGTAAACCCTGCGGCTACGTTGTCTTCATCGCTTACACCAGCGGCTATCTGTAGCGGTACTACGTTTAGTTATTTACCCACAAGCGCAACACCGGGTACAGGATACAGTTGGAGCAGGGCAGCAGTAGCCGGTATCAGCAATGGGGCTGCAACAGGCACCGGTAATCCGGAAGAAGTGCTGATCAACACAACCAACTTACCGGTAACCGTAACCTATGCCTACACACTTACCGCCAATGGTTGTACAAGTGTGGTGCAGAACGTGACTGTAGTGGTAAATCCATTACCGGTTGCAGACTTTACGATCAATCTACCGATACAATGCCTGTCCAAAAATAATTTTGTATTTACCAATACTTCTTCTATAGGCGGCGGCACATTGTCTTACGTATGGAACCTGGATGATGGCACTACTGCTATATCGCAAGATGTAACACATGTATATCAAACAGAAGGTGTGTATAATGTTTCATTGAAGGTCATAACTGCAGCCGGTTGCAGTTCGACAATCAATAAGACAGTGCAGGTAAATTCTTCGCCGGTTGCAGGTTTTGCTTATGACATTATATCGCCTAACAGTGATGATACATACCAGTTCGCCAATACATCCATTATCAGTTCCGGCCTGTTAACCAGTTACCAATGGGATTTTGGAGACAACTCATCTTCCATGGAAATGTCTCCCAAACATACTTACGCCGCAGATAGTACGTATAACGTGCAGTTGTTGGTAACAAGTGCGTTAGGTTGTACAGATGTGATCACACAGAAAGTAATTGTTTCCATTAACCCGAATATTGTTCCGGGCTTCACGATCAATAACGCAACACAGTGTGTTGCAGGCAACAGTTTTGCCTTTACAAATACCACAACTGCGCGTAACCTGAATACGTTAGTGTATAGTTGGAACTTTGGCGACAGTACAGCGCTTGACTCATCCATAAATCAAATCCATAGTTATTCTGCACCTGGTGTGTATGTAGTGGCACTTACTGTAACCGGCCCAAGAGGATACATTGCACAGTTAACACAGTCAGTAGTTGCGTTCCCGACACCTACAGTTGTAAAACCTACAGACCAGGTATTGTGCAATGGCACCAATACACGCAACATTAACTTTGTTGGCGGTATTACCAGCACTACATTCAACTGGACAAACGATCATCCGGAGATAGGATTACCTGCAAGTGGCGTTGGCAATATCTTATCATTCAACGCAACAAATGCAACCAGCGTACCAATCATAGCAACAATAACAGTTATGCCAACCAGCAATGGCTGCAGCGGTACGGCGCAAACATTTACGATCACCGTAAATCCTACACCAACTGTAGCTGCTATTGCGAGTCAACAGCTATGTGCAGGGCAGGCAACAACTGCTATACATTTTACCGGCAATGTTGCAGGCACTACCTTCCGCTGGTTAAATAATAACAGCTCCATCGGGCTGGCTTCGGCAGGTGTGGGAGACATACCATCCTTTACCACCGTTAACACTGGTAATATTACCAGCACCGCAACGGTGATGGTAGCACCATTTACAGCAACATGTTTTGGCACTGCACAAAGCTTTACGTTCAACGTAAATCCACTACCTCAGCTCACCAGTACGACTACACCAAACGCTATTTGTGATAGTGCGATCTTTAACTATGAGCCGTCTGCAAATATTGCCACTACTACATTTAGCTGGGCTCGTGCCGCAGTACCAGGTATTAGCAATGCTGCTGCAACAGGTACAGGCAATCCAAATGAGATGCTCGATAACACAACCGCATTGCCAGTGCAGGTTACTTACGTCTATACTTTAAGTGCAAACGGATGTAGCAGTAGCACCTACAACGTGGTTGTGACTGTGAACCCCCGCCCTAAGCTAACGAGTGACGTAAGTTTGCAATCAATCTGTGATAGTACATTATTCAGTTATACGCCAACCAGCAATACGCCGGGCACATCATTTGCCTGGATCAGGGTCGCCGTGCCGGGTATTAGTAATACAGCCAATTATGGAAAAGATAACCCGGACGAAATACTAGACAACAATACGAATGTGCCGGTTAGTATTATTTACGCCTATACATTAAGTGCTGGTAAATGCTATAACACATATAATGTGAATGTAACGGTGAATCCAAAACTGGCACTTACAGGGAATACAACACCTACTTCTGTATGCTCCGGCAGAGTATTTCAATATACTCCTACAGGTACGGTAGCAGGCATAACATATACCTGGGCTCGTGCCGCAGTAGCCGGCATCAGCAATGCTGCTGCAACAGGTACAAACAACATAAATGAAACACTGATCAATACAACCAGCGCTCCGGTCAATGTTACCTATGTGTACACATTATCCTATAATGGTTGTGCTGCTTCTTACAACATAACGGTTACGGTAAACCCGGCACCGTCTTTAAACATAACACCAGCTAACCAGGAGCTATGTGCCGGACAATCTACCAATACCATTCAGTTAACCGGGCCTGTTGTTGGTACGGTATATAACTGGCGCAACAGTAATACTGACATAGGATTGGCAGCCAGTGGCACAGGAACCATTGCTTCATTTGTAGCGAAGAACCCTTATGTAGAATCTATCGGTGGTACCATAACAATAGACCCCATAACGCCAGCCGGTTGTACCATGAGCGCTCCGGCTACAATAAGCATTAAAGTAAATGCAACACCAGTGGGCACGCTTACTGCACCGCTGGGTACTACACTTTGCACTGGATCGGGCATCCCGGTTGTTGCAACAGGTGGCACTACTTATCAGTGGTACCAGGATGGTAACATGATTGCCGGTGCAACGGCTGCACAACTGATCGCTACAAGCGGTGGTACTTACACCGTATCTGCTACTACAGCGTTTGGTTGTAGCGTACAGCAATCCGGCAATGTTAAAATAACAGCGCTGGTAAAACCAACAGCCAACTTTGACTTTAGCAGTTATTGCGTCAATGTGCCCGTTATCTACACCGACAAGTCTACGATTACCAATAGCGGCACAGTTAGTTATCTCTGGGCAGACAATGTAGGTAACACCAGCACGGTACAATCACCTGTGATCACTTATACACAAACCGGCAATGTAGTGATGAGACTAAAAGTAATGCCACAACTATGTCCATTACTGGCAGATAGTATATCCAAAACACTGGCCATAGAAGCGCCGCAGGCTGGTCAGACATTACCAGCGGTGAACACAACAGCTAATGCATTAACACAATTAAACGCAAGGAATATAGGCAACACCAGTTATCTGTGGGTGCCATCTACAGGGTTAAGTAATGCAACCATACAAAACCCGGTTGCAACCATCAGCAGCAACCAGCAATACATCATCAATATGGGTATGGCTTCTGGTTGCAATGTCGGTGATACACTGGCAGTCGTAGTCCGCGGGCAGGAAGAAATATTTATACCGAATATGATCACGCCAAATGGTGATGGCAAAAACGATCAGCTAGTTGTGGTAGGTATAGAGAAATATCCCAACTCAACCATGCTCATCTTCAACAGGTGGGGTAACCAGGTATACAGGAGCAATAATTATGATAATAAATGGGATGGTAACGGACTGGCTGAAGGCACTTATTATTATGTATTAAAATTAAGGCTACCATCCGGTGATGAGAAAGAGTTTAAAGGTTGGGTATTGCTGAACAGGGGAGGGCAATAGTTTTAAAGGTTTGCAAGTTTCAGCGTTTCAAACTTTCGATATAACAATGAAACAATAGTTTGTTTCAAAACTTTTCAGCTTTTCTACTAAAACATTGGAACTGAAAACTTATGAAACAATCATATAACAATAGGACAGTTTAACCATACAACAATTGGACATTTATGAAAAAGCTAATTACATCAATCGGGCTAGTGCTTCTTTTCCTGCAAACGCAGGCCCAGCAGGACGCTCAGTTCAGCCAGTACATGTTCAATGGCTTGTATATAAATCCAGCCTATGCAGGTTACCGGCAACAGTGGAATGTAAATATGTTTTATCGTACACAATGGACAGGATTTCCCGGTGCCCCCAAAACCTTTTCATTAGCAGCAGATGGCTCTGCGAATAATGATCGTGTAGGCATAGGGTTCCAGGTAATGAATGACAAGCTGGGGGCACAGAACAATACCTCGTTTTATGCGACCTATGCTTATCGTATTCCGCTGGATGCATACAGCGATAAAACGCTCGCGCTAGGTATTAGTGGCGGCTTTGTGCAACAGCAGTTAGATGTGAATGCGCTCGATCCGATTGATCACAATGATCCTTTATTAATGAATGCACAGAAAACAAAACTAATGCCGGATGCAAGGTTTGGCGTATTCTATAATAGCGAACGTTTCTACGCAGGGGTATCAGCAGATAACCTCATCACCAACTTGTTTCAAAAAGATGAAATATACAGGACTTATCTGCCATTAAAACCACACATGTACTTTACTGTGGGTGGTTTAGTGCCGCTTTCTACCACATTGTTATTAAAACCATCTATACTGGTGAAGGAAGATTTTGCCGGGCCTACAAGCCTGGACCTGAACAGCTTCCTGCTGATCGATAAAAAAATATGGGTAGGGGCCTCTTATCGTACCGCCATATTCAGCAAAAACAATCTGCAAAGCGACCTGATGAAATCTTCAGCCATTGTGGGAATGATAGAAGTGTTTGTCAACGATAAATTAAGATTGGGGTATGCATACGATCAAACCATTAACGGAACTGCTGCGAACAACTATACCACACACGAAATTTCACTCGGCTATTTCTTCCTCAACCCTAAAGCAAAAATGTTATCGCCAAGGTATTTCTAAAAAACCAGATGTGTAACCGGCTTACAGGTATCACCAATAATGTAAAATTATGCTACGCAAAATCATCATATTACTCATCCCTGCTTTTTTGTACGCAGCTCTTGTACAAAGCCAATATGTGTTGAAGATGGCAAATGACCGGGCAGCCTTGTATGACTATACAGAAGCGAAGCCACTCTATGCTAAAGCGTATAAAAAGAAAAAAACCATAGAGGCTGCGCGTGGGTTGGCACAGATCTATACAGAAACGAAAGACTATGCGTTTGCCGAGTCATGGTGCGCCAAAGTGGTAGCTATGCCAGGGCATACCCCGGAGGATGAGCTAGCTTATGCAGAAGTGCTGATGAACAACAGTAAATATGCTGAAGCGAAGCAGCAGCTACAAAGCTACCTGGGGCAAAGAAGGGATGACAAACGTGCTGCTAACTTACTCGCCGGTTGCGATGCTGCACAGGACTGGCTTGCGCATCCTGTGCCGGGAAGCATAGAAAATATGCAGGCACTGAATACACAATACTCCGACTGGGGCACAGCAATGTTTCAGAACAAATTCATTTTTGCATCTGACAGGCCTTACGACTCATCGCGCAAGCAGCCTTTTTTTAGTACAAGTAACGTTAAGCGAAAATACTATGGTATGACAGGTAACGGTTACCTGCATCTATATGAAAGCAATGGAAAGGATAGCGCCAGCGCCGTGTTGCTAAACAAAGGTCTTAATGGAGATTATCATAGCGCCAGCGCTACCTATACGGCAGATGGAAAAGAAATGTACTATGCTGCCACGTTCTTACAAAAAAAAGGTAGAAGTTTTTTGGGTAAAGAAGAACCATATACGCTGAATATAGAAGTAAAAAAAAGCGGATGGGACACAGCAAGGCAGGCGTGGGGACAAGCATTGGATTTTCCATACAATGAAATATTTAAGTATTCTGTAGGTGATCCATGGATTACACCAGACGGGCAGACATTATATTTCGCCGCAAACTATGGCGCAGGCAATATCGGCGGCACAGATATTTATTATGCGAAACGCGATGTAAACGGACAGTGGCAGCAGCCTGCGAATATGGGGCCATCCATTAACACAGAGGGTGATGAACGGACTCCTTTTTTTGACAATGCAGGTAATTTCTACTTCGCCAGCGATGGCAGGGTAGGAATGGGGGGATTGGATATTTATAAAGCAATACCAGATGGGAATGGCGGTTGGACTGTTACCAATATGGGATGCCCTGTAAATAGTCCGCAAGATGATTTTGCACCATTCTTTGCATCGGATCAAACAGTATATTTCTCCAGTAACAGGCTGCAGGGAAAAGGAAGCGATGATATCTACCGGTTCAATTTTGCACGCATACTTAAATTCACTTTTGAAGGTACCATAAGGGATAGTAAAACAAAAGAACCTCTAAGTAATGTTGTTGTTACCCTTTTCAATACTTCCACACAAACACCGGAAAAGGCCATTACAGATGCAAATGGGCGCTTCCGGTTCAAGCTGGATAGTGTTGCCACATATCAACTCTCAGCCGTAAAAACAGATTATGCAACGGTTACCGGCATTGGTGTAACTACTGCGGAACTAACAACCTCGCAAACACTGAAAAAAGATATAGTGCTATCTAAGATAGAATTGCAAAAACCGGTTAAGCTGGAAAATATTTACTTCGACCTGGACAAATGGAATATACGGCCTGATGCAGCAAAAGATCTTGACGCACTTGTTAAACTACTGCAAGACAATCCAACCTGGCAAGTGGAAATGTCTTCACATACGGACTCGCGCGCCAGTGACAGTTATAATATGAAACTCTCTCAACGTCGTGCTGAGTCCACTGTTAAATACCTGGTAGATCACGGTATAGCCGCTGATAGGTTAAGTGCAAAAGGTTATGGAGAAACACGATTGGTAAACAAATGTAGTAATGGTGTAACGTGTACGGAAGAAGAGCATCAGCAAAACAGGAGAACCGAGTTCACCATATTGGATAAGTAGAGGATATCGAACAAGGAACACAGCTCACCGCAGAGCCGCAGAGAACGGAGAGTTTCGCTGAGGCCTCTATTCACGATTACCGTCTCACGATTCACGACTTTCTTACGGAAGTTCCTTGCTCGGTATTCACTTCCTCAAAATCTTTTCCATCGCCTTTCCTTTAGCCAGCTCGTCAACCAGCTTGTCTAAATAGCGGATCTTTTGCATCAGCGGGTCTTCTATATCTTCCACACGCCAGCCACAGATCATGCCTGTGATCTTGGACACATTCGGATTCAGTTGCGGTGCCTTTGCAAAAAATGTTTCAAAATCTGTTTTGTTGTCTATTATCTCCTGCAATGCTTTTTCATCATATCCCGTCAGCCAGGAAATAATAGTATCTAGTTCAGCCTTTGTGCGTCCCTTCTTCTCCGCCTTTTGTACATAGTGCGGATAAACACTGGCAAATGAAGTGGTGAATATTCTATGTTTCTCCATGACGTACAAATCTGTTTTAATTGTAAACCGGTTGGGTTGTCAAATTAATAAATTTTACATAAAGATCATCCCGGCCGATATTGGCTAACCTGCCGAAGAACAAAATCCTGACAGGTCTTCGAGACCTGTCAGGATTTTGCAGCAAGCACCCGCCCCGGCACGTATGCTGGTTCGTGAAGACACGAACCAAGGCAAGGAACCCTTTGCGGTATCTCGTGCCTTTGCGTGAAATGTCCTTGTGTTGGTTAAAAAACTATGCTCATTTACCATCAAAATGCCAAAATAAGAGAATAATCGGTTAATATTTTACATTTATAACTGCCTATTTATTCATTTCTTGCAGTCCAATAGATCGATTGCATTCGCTGTATGGATTGGATCTCTGTTGTCGTATCATGGTCACATCGTTCACTGAAAAACCAGTGCGTTTAAATACAAACCGATGGCTTATACATACGTGCTGCAACCTCAATCGTGTATAGCATAAACCCAATTAAAGTAAAAGCAAACGCATGGAAAAAAAGACCAGTTATTTGTTCCCACTCATCTTGGTAACTTCTTTGTTTTTTTTCTGGGGATTTGTGCACAACCTTGACCCGATATTAATTCCACATTTACGCAAAGTATTTAACCTTACTGTACTTGAATCTTCCTTAGTAGATTCCTCCATATTTATTGCATATTTCCTTATGGCCCTTCCTGCAGGTATAATTATGCGTAAGTATGGCTATAAATCAGGTATCCTGCTTGGGCTGTTGTTTTTTGCCATCGGCTCATTTCTGTTTATCCCTGCAGCAAACACGTTTAAGTACGTTTATTTCCTGGGCGCATTATTTATTATTGCCTGTGGCCTTGCTTTTTTGGAAACAGCAGCCAATCCGTACGTAACTATATTAGGGCCGGAAGAGAGTGCCGCACAACGCTTAAACTTCTCACAGTCCTTCAATGGTCTTGCTGCGGCGGTAGCGCCCATAGCAGGACATTGGTTTTTTAGCTCAGGCGGTGAAGTAACCAAAGACCAGATTGCAGCAATGACCGATGCTGCACGAACAACTTACCTGCAATCAGAAGCAGCAAGCGTAAAAACGCCTTATCTCATTTTAGGTGTTGTTATCCTGATAGTAGCAGTATTGATCTATTTTACAAAATTGCCGGATATTAAAGACCAGGAAGAAGCGGCAGCAGAACACAAAGGATTATTTCATGCGTTGAAGTATAAACATTTACGCGGCGCCGTTATAGCACAATTCTTTTATGTAGGCGCGCAGGTATGTGTAGGTAGCTTCTTCGTACTCATTGTTACTAAATCAGCCGGGCTTTCAGAAGGTGCTGCGGCAAAGTATGCATCCGTATACGGCCTTGCATTTATGATAGGCAGATTTGTTGGTACATTCCTAATGCGTTATTTCAAACCAACTCAACTGCTGGCCACATACGCTATTATTAATATTGGCCTGACAGCCGTTGCCATTTTTGCTTCCGGTATAGTAACTGTGTATGCGCTGATAGGCATCGCCTTCTTTATGAGCATCATGTTCCCGACTATATTCTCTTTGGGCATCAGCAATCTTGGTGTAGATACAAAGCCTGCATCAAGCCTTATTGTAATGTCTATTGTAGGTGGCGCCTTATTGCCTCCTGTGCTTGGACAAATAGCAGATGTTACCAATAATATTCAATACGGATATGTAGTTGCCCTTGTTTGTTTTGTAGTGGTAGCTTGGTATGGCATCAGCGGATACAAGCAGACTGATGTAGAATTGCCATCAGGAGAAGAACAGAAAAATGTAAAAATATTAGTGAGTCATTAAAAAAGAACAAGCCTTGCTGTTGCAGTGCAGTTCATTAGAATAGCATGAAACGTTATTGCCTAACAACTGATCTGAAAAACGACGATCAACTTATTGCGGAGTACGAAAAATACCACGAAGCTGTGTGGCCGGAAATTAAAGCAAGTATTACTGATTCCGGCATTCAAAACATGCAGATCTACCGCCTCGCCAACCACCTCTTTATGATCATGGAAGTGAGTGACGACTTTAGCTTTGAAAAGAAAGGAGCTATGGACGCTGCCAACCCCAAAGTGCAGGAGTGGGAAACCCTCATGTGGAAGTATCAACAGGCTTTGCCCCAGGCTAAAGCAGGAGAGAAATGGTTGCTGATGGATAAAATATTTGAATTATAAAGTGAGCATTAAAGTTTAATTGCTGCATGGTTGCATTGTTATATGGTTTAGACATAAAAATATAACAATTGGACAGTATCACCAGTCAACAATTCATTCAAGTCTCACACCTTTTTAAACTTTATTCTACATTATGGCTACGGATATACATACTTACTTACAGATTCATGAAGACGACAATGTGCTGGTTGCATTACAAGACTTACCTAAAGGAACACAGGTAGATATAAAAGGAAAGAAAATAACGCTGAACGATAATGTTTCTGCAAAACATAAATTTACGATCAGTCCTTTGCAGGAAGGCGAACAGGTGATCATGTACGGCGTACTGGTTGGTAAAGCAAGTAAAGCAATACCCGAAGGCGGTGTGATTGCAACATCTAACGTGGAGCATGCTGCAAACGATTTCAATCTTGGAGATCGTAAAACTACCTGGGCAAAACCAGACGTAAGTAAATGGACGGAAAGAATATTTATGGGCTATCATCGCGCAGATGGTTCTGTAGGTACTAGCAATTACTGGTTGGTGATTCCACTTGTTTTTTGTGAGAACAGGAATGTAGATGTATTAAAACAAGCGCTTACCGAAAAGCTGGGGTATAAAAAAGCACAGGCTTACGACAACAAAGCAGAAGAGTTGATTGACCTTTATAAAACAGGCAAATCGGTGGAAGAGATACTGGGTGCAGACTTGCAGGAAACAGAAGAAAGCAAATCGCAGAACCGCATATTTCCAAACATAGATGGCATAAAGTTCCTTACTCATGAAATGGGTTGTGGCGGTACAAAGCAGGATGCGCAGGCGCTCTGCGGGTTGCTCGCTGGTTACATCACACATCCGAATGTTGCTGGAGCAACAATTTTAAGTCTTGGTTGCCAGCATGCACAAGCAGGCATGTTGCAGGAAGAAATAAAAAAACGGGATGCTAACTTCAGCAAACCATTATACATGCTGGAGCAGCAAAAAGAAGGCACAGAAAATAAATTGCTGAATAAGGCATTAAAGCAAACATTTGCAGGGCTGATGCAGGCCAATAATATACAACGGGAACCAGCACCGCTATCAAAACTTTGTATAGGCCTGGAGTGCGGCGGAAGCGATGGCTTTTCCGGTATCTCTGCTAACCCTGCTGTTGGTTATACATCTGATTTGTTGATCGCTATGGGAGGTTCTGTTATTTTATCTGAGTTTCCTGAATTATGCGGTGTTGAGCAAGAGTTAAGCGACAGGTGTGTAGATGAAGCCACTGCTGAACGATTCATGCACCTGATGCGTGTGTACAACAGTAAAGCAGAAGAAACAGGTTCCGGTTTTTATGCGAACCCTTCGCCTGGTAATGTTCGCGACGGCTTGATCACCGATGCGATCAAGTCCGCAGGAGCGGCAAAGAAAGGCGGTACATCACCTATTGTAGATGTGCTTGACTACCCGGAAAAAGTGACAAAGCCCGGTTTGTCACTACTCTGCACACCGGGTAATGATGTGGAAAGTACTACCGCAGAAGTTGCATCCGGGGCAAATATTGTACTGTTTACCACTGGCCTGGGTACGCCAACAGGTAACCCTGTTACGCCAGTGATCAAACTGTCTACCAACACAAAATTGTTCAATCGCATGCCGGATATCATAGATATCAACTGTGGCAATATTATTGAAGGAACAGAAACCATTCAGCAAGCTGGCGAGCGCATACTGGAATATGTGATACAAGTAGCAAGCGGAGAGGCTCAGCCAAAATCTGTAGCGCTTGGACAGGATGATTTTATTCCATGGAAAAGAGGTGTATCATTGTAATGTACAATGGTAGATGTACGATGTAATATGAGTTACAGGTTGCCAGTTAGCTGGCCAGCCAGTAACAATTAAACCATATAGCCATTCAACAATTTAAAATCTCAAATCTCAAATCGAATACATGTTTAGTCTGACAGGAAAAACAGCCGCCATTACAGGAGGAGGAAGTGGAATAGGAAAAGCAATTTCCTTATTGTTTGCAAAGCAGGGTGCAGAAGTGCATATTATAGAATTAAATGCTGCTGGTGCGCAGGAAGTGGTGGATGAAATACACAACAGCGGGGGCAAAGCATTTGCACATAGCTGCGATGTAAGTAACCAGGAGCAGGTATTGGCCGTTTTTTCCCAGATAAAAAATATAGATATCCTCGTTAATAATGCCGGAATAGCGCACGTTGGTAACCTGGAGAAAACAACAACGGAAGATTTTGAACGCATATTCAACGTGAATGTAAAAGGTGCATACAATTGCTTATACGCAGCCGTTCCATTAATGAAAGCCAAAGGCAGAGGTGCAATCTTAAACGTATCTTCTATTGCAGCAGTAGTAGGCATTACAGACCGCTTTGCTTATTCTATGAGTAAGGGTGCTATACTAGCAATGACGCTATCTGTAGCACGTGATTACCTTAATGATAATATCCGTTGCAATTGCATTTCACCGGCACGTGTGCATACGCCATTTGTAGATGGATTCATTGCCAAAAACTATCCGGGTAACGAAACCGAAATATTTGAGAAATTATCCAAGAGCCAGCCAATAGGCCGCATGGGCAAGCCTGACGAAATCGCCAGCCTGGTATTATACCTTTGTTCAGATGAAGCAGGGTTTGTTACAGGATGCGATTATCATATAGATGGCGGGTTTATCAGGTTGAATAACTAGAGCAATTGTTTAATTATTGCATTGTTATATTGTTGTGGTGCGTTTATTCGTTTAGAGCTTTGCTTAATAGCACTCCTTAAGATGAACGGAGCGTCGCAACAAAGATGCCATGAAATACGATAGCTGATATAAAACAATTTATCAATTTAACCATACAACAATTTAATATATGAAACTGATCAGGTTTGGAGCAGCCGGAAAAGAGAAAGCCGGAGTTATTATAGATGATGTGAGATATGATGTAAGCGCTTTTGGCGAAGATTACAACGAAGCATTTTTTGAGAATGACGGATTAGCACGCCTGGCTGCATACATTACAGTAAACAAAGGTAGCTTACCCGTAGTAGCTGATGATGTGCGTCTCGGCACTCCTGTGGCAAGGCCATCTAAAATAGTATGCATTGGCCTGAACTATGCAAATCACGCGAAAGAAACCAATGCAGCGATTCCGGCAGAGCCGATCATATTTTTCAAATCAACTACTTCTCTTATAGGGCCAAACGATACAATCGTTATTCCAAAAGATTCAGTGAAAACAGACTGGGAAGTAGAACTCGCATTTGTAATAGGCAAAAAAGCAAGCTATGTGTCAGAAGAGGAAGCGCTGGATTATGTAGCAGGTTATGCATTGCACAATGATGTATCTGAGAGAGAATTTCAATTAGAAAGAGGAGGTACATGGGATAAAGGAAAAGGTTGTGACACATTTGCACCGGTAGGCCCTTTTCTTGCTACAAAAGATGAGATAAGTGATGTACACAACCTGCGGTTATGGTTATCTGTAAATGGCAACAAATACCAGGACGGTAACACGAATGACTTTATTTTCAATATTCCTTTCCTTGTTTCTTACATCAGCCGTTTCATGACCCTGTTGCCGGGAGACATCGTTTCTACAGGCACACCACATGGTGTAGGATTGGGTATGAATCCGCAAGTGTACCTGAAACCGGGTGATGTAGTAGAATTGGGCATTGATGGGTTAGGCACTGCAAAGCAAAACGTAGTAGCGTATGCAAAGAATTGATGCGCATCAGCATTTCTGGAGATATAACGCAAAAGATCATGCCTGGATCACGGATGAAATGTCTGTGATCAGGCGTGATTTTTTGCCTGCAGACCTGCTTCCCTTGCTACAGCAGCAATCAATAGATGGTTGCGTGGCAGTACAGGCAGACCAATCTGCAGCAGAAAATGAATTTCTGTTACAACTAGCCGGAGAGAACGACTGGATAAAAGCGGTAATTGGTTGGATTGATTTTAAAGCGGCGGACATTGATGACCAGTTAGCCGGTATGCAGCAGCATACAAAGCTGAAAGGCTTCCGTCATATTTTACAGGGAGAAGCTGATGATGCGTATATGTTGCAGCCTGCTTTTCTAAATGGCATCAATAAACTGGTTAAGTATAATTATACCTACGACATACTCGTGTTTCCAAGGCACCTGGAGAATGTAGCAAAGTTTGTAAACCGTTTCCCTAATCAACCCTTTGTAATTGATCACCTGGCAAAGCCATATATTAAAAACAAAGCGATCGGGGAATGGGAGAGTGATCTCCGCAAAATAGCAGCATTTGACAATGTGTCCTGTAAAGTATCCGGCATTATAACAGAAGCAGACTGGCAGCATTGGACGCAGGAAGACATAAAGCCATACCTGGATGTAGTGTTTAATGCCTTTGGTACAAAACGCATCATGTTTGGCAGCGACTGGCCAGTATGCCTGGTAGCAGGTGCGTATGCACAAGTAGCGGAGATTATTGATAATTATTTGTCAGGATTTTCTGATTATGAAAAACAATTAGTCTGGGGTGGAAATGCCAGCCAGTTTTATAATTTATGAATTTGAAAATTTGAAAGTGTGCTAATTTGAAAATAAGTACACCTCTTAATTTTTTCATTTTCAAATTATCTCATTTTCAAATTATATATCTATGGACTTAAACTTAAAAGATAAAGTTGTCATTGTAACAGGCGGTGCCAAAGGTATTGGCGAAGGCATAGTAGCCGCATTGGCAAGCGAAGGAGCAATACCTGTAATTGTTGGCAGGAATGAAAACGACAACAAAAAAGTTGCGGATAAAATAATACAAAGTGGTGGTAAAGTATTTACTGTAGTAGCAGAGTTGACCGATCCCGCAGCCAGTGAAGCCGCAGTAAACAAAGTGCTGGCAGAATTTGGTCGTATAGACGGTCTTGTAAACAATGCAGGTGTGAACGATGGCGTTAGTCTTGAAAATGGTACTTACGAAGCCTTCATGGCATCACTACATAAAAACGTAGTGCATTATTACCTGATGGCACACTATGCCTTACCTGCATTAAAAAAATCAAAAGGGTCTATCGTAAATATTGGTTCTAAAACAGCAGAAACAGGACAAGGCGGTACATCCGCTTACGCCGCATCTAATGGCGCTCGTAATGCACTTACCCGTGAGTGGGCTGTAGAATTACTGCCATATAGTATTCGTGTAAATGCCCTGATCGTTGCTGAATGCTGGACACCACTATACGAATGGTGGCTGAACCAACAGCCTGACAAAGAAGAAAAATTACAGGCTATTACATCTAAAATACCATTGGAAAAAAGAATGACTACCAGCGAAGAAATTGCCAGTATGGTCGTATTTCTCCTGTCAGACAAGTCTAGCCATACTACGGGGCAACTGATCCATGTGGATGGTGGCTACGTGCATTTAGACAGGGCGATAAAATAAATGGTTGTATTGATGCATGGCTATATTGTTAAATGGTTGTATAACAATAAAACAATTTAACAATGCAGCCATTTTTGTTTTCGAAAACTCTACTTATGCGCCATATAAAATCCCTTCTCATCTGCAGCCTGCTATCTGCAGGCATTGCTACTGCACAAACCAATAAGCCCAACAAAGACTCGCGTGATGTAAATGCCGAACATGGTATGATCAACATAGACGAGAAAAAAGGAGTACACACCAGTAACCCTGATGCACAGTGGTATCCTGAGGCCTCATTTGGGTTATTTATACACTGGGGCTTGTCCTCTGTTAAGAACCTGGACATTTCCTGGCCTATGATCCCCGGCAGGGCATTGGTAAATAAAGCATTGGACTCTGCTGAACTGTTACGCGTAGTACGCGAAAAAGATTTTAACCTGAATGGTAAACCGCCAGCTATTACACCCAATGAATATTGGGCAATGGCAAAGTCATTTAATCCCCAACACTATGACCCTGACAAATGGATAAAAGCGGCTAAAGAGGCTGGATTTAAATATGCAGTACTTACCACCAGGCACCATGAAGGCTTTGCAATGTGGCCGAGCGAATATGGCGACTTCAGTACAAAGAACTATATGGGAGGTAAAGACCTCATCAAACCATTTGTGGATGCCTGCCGCAAATACGGGCTAAAAGTGGGCCTATATTATTCTCCGCCCAATTGGTATTTCGACAGGGATAATATGACGTTCATATATGGAAGAGCCTATCAGAAAAATCCATCCTTGCCGCAGGTAGACGGCGACCTTAATCCACGTACAACAAAACTAAGTGGCGATGCATTGCAGAAACACCAGCAGGCTTATGGTGAAATGGTAAGAGGGCAAATAAAAGAGCTGATGACCCGCTATGGCAAAATAGACCTATTGTGGTTTGATGGCAAAGCGCCTATTCCAAATGGAGGAACAGTGATAACACAGGAAGAAATAAGGCAAATGCAACCAGGCATAGTCATGAATCCGCGTATGCATGGCACTGGCGATTTTATCACGTTTGAGCGAAATCCACCAACCCAGGACCCGGGTAATATATGGGCAGAGTTTTGCAACACATGGACCACCAGTTGGGCAAACAGCAATACCATTCCGTTTCGCGCCGGAGGCTTTGTATTAGCGCAATTGGCCGCCTGCAAAGCTTGGGGCGTAAATTATTTGCTGGGTGTCGGGCCTACTGCAGATGGTGTTTTTCCTGACCAGGTATATACCAATATGAAACTGGTACAGGACTGGATGACGATAAACAAGCGTTCGATCGAAAAGGCAACGCGATTGCCCGCAGGAGAGATAGCCTCTGTGCCCGCAACTGCGAATGGTAATTATCGCTATTTGTTTGCAGTTCGTGAATTTAAAGGCGATGGAAAATATGATGCGGATATGTTGCCCGCAAAAGATACGACTATAACATTACAGGTAAATACGAAACCAAAATCAGTAAAACTGTTGGGGCAGGAGGGTAAAACATTGCAGTATAGTTACAGTAGCAATCAGCTATCTGTTACTGTACCTGCATCCGTAAGAACAACCCTGGTAGATGTAATTGCCGTGGAATTGTAATGACTAATTCCTGTAACAAAATAATATTGCCCGGAAACTACCGGGCTTTTTTTATTCCATCGGGATAACCTGTTGAAGAATTAAAAAATAACCCTCAGTCTGGTTATACGGACAAAAAATTTTCCTCATCCCCTTGAAAACTCCCGCGCAAGCCTTAAGTTTATTGTCATAATTAACAACCCTAAGATATGGGCATAATTAGTTTTATTCTCATTATAACAAACGTCCTCTTCTCATACAGAGGCTTTAATAACAGCACTTTTTTTGATCGATACAAGTTCGAGGTCAATAAAATTCTCATATACAAAGAGTACTATCGCATCTTCACGTCAGGATTTCTGCATATAAATTGGATGCATCTTATTTTCAATATGTTCAGTCTTTTTGCATTCAGCTTTAACCTCGAAATGTATCTTGGCATTGCAGGCTTCTGTATCGTTTATTTTGCAAGTCTCATCGGAGGTAATCTGCTCGCATTGTTGATCCATCGCAATCATGGTGATTTTAGCTCAGTAGGCGCATCTGGTGCCATCTCCGGTGTCATCTTCGCCTCCATTGCATTGTTTCCCGGCATGCGTGTTGGTTTGTTGTTCCTGCCAATACCTGCATGGTTATTCGGCGCGCTATACATAGGTATCTCTATCTATGCCATACGTTCAAACAGGGACAATATAGGGCACGAATCTCACCTGGGAGGCGCATTGATCGGTATGGTACTGGCATTACTTTTAAACCCAGCAGCGTTCCTGGCCAACCTTCCCGTTATCCTGATCATCATGATCCCGATGATGGTATTTATCTTCATTATTATCAAAAGGCCGGATCTGCTCTTTATTGATAATTTTTATTTCAAAAAACATACAGATCATTACTCCGTTGATCACGCCTATAATGAACGAAGGACCAGCAATCAAAAAGAACTAGACAAGCTGCTGGACAAGATCAGCAAGAAAGGAATAAATAGCCTGAGTAAAAAAGAAAAAGACCGGCTGAAAGAATTATCGGAAAAAAATTAGTTACGCTCAAACCAATAAGGTTTTTAGAAACCTTATTGGTTTTGCTCTTGCCATCTTAATCCTGACAGGTCTTTAAGATCTGTCAGGATTTTTATTTGATGTCGTTCTTGTAAAAAATGTTAAAAAAACAGCACAAGAAATAGTTGCACAGTAAGAATGGTATATTTAAAAATGCCTTACATAATCCGTATAACATTACTGCTATTTTGCGCCACACTTTTGTTGACGGCATCTGCACAAGACAGCAACTATCTCAAAGTACATTTCCTCTATGGCTCCAAACCTCAAAAGAAATATTCGGCGACTGAGCCAAAATGGTTCGGAGGCATGCTAGGCGGACATGTAGGGCTTGAATTGGATAGTAGTAAAATTTTAAATTTTGTACCGCAAGGCACTTTTCACGTTTTCGCCAAAAAAGATAAGCATAGCAGGTATGCCTTGCATGATTCCACAAATTTCTATTCCATACTGGGAAGCAATGGTGATAGTGTAAAGAAAGCCATTGTTTACATCCCTATATCCGTAGTTCAAAAACAACAATTTGACAGTATAGCAGCAGCGTATCTTAAACAGGCTCCGTATGATTATGCATTATTTGGTATGCGCTGCGGAGCTGCTTCCTATGAAATACTCGGACAAATGGATATTCTACCGGCACATGGTTATACCATTACTTACATGACCATATTTTACCCAAAGAAACTGCGTAAACGCCTGTTTAAAAAAGCAAAAGAAGAAGGTTGGGCAATAGTTACACAAGATGGCTCGGTGAGAAGAAAATGGGAGCGGGATTAAGCTATCCATAATTGCGCTCAAACCTATAAGGTTTCTAAAACCTTATAGGTTTTGCTCTTACCATCTTAATCCTGTCAGGTCTTTAAGACCTGACAGGATTTTTGTTTGATGCTATCTTGTAAAGTCAGTAGTCAACCCCATAGGCCATAACAATTAAACAATTCATCCATTAAACAATTTTTTTCTCCATTTCCAACAAATCCCTACATTTGAAATTGTATAAGCGCTTATATAATTATGAATTTTTACCAACAGCTTGGTTTTTTAGTATTTGGCAGCAGGCTCAAAAGGCTGGGAGACAGTTTTATAGCAGACATCAATAAAGTCTATAAAACGCACAAAATCCCATTTGACGCCTCCTGGTTTCCCATATTTTATATCTTATCAAGGCAAAAAGAAGTCACTATCCGCGAGATAGCAGACGAGCTAAATACATCACATTCCGCAGCAAGCCAAATGGTAAGCAGTTTACAGGAGAAAGGACTAATTCATAGTGAAGTATCTGCCGATGATGCACGTAAAAAAGTCATCACGTTTACAGCGAAAGGAGAAAAACTACAACAGAAGATAGAGCCGGTATGGGCTGCATTGCAGCAAGCGATGGAAGCAATGGCTTCGGAAGGAAAACACAGCAAATACATCTTACAATCGCTGGAAGAAATAGAGAACAACGCACAGGAAAAATCGTTGTATGAGAGAATCGAGGAAAAACTAAAAAATTAGATATGTACGATGTAAAAGGTGCATATAACATTTGTACTGAAAGAGAATATAATATTTATAATGAATGTATGATAGCTTATAAAGTATGATTGAATCATATTCAATATCGTACATCTGACATCGTACATCTAACATAAAAAACTATGAGCTATAATTACTTGCCATTAGACCGCAAATGGTTGCATTTTGAACAAGTGAAGCATTTGCTGGACTTTGATCAGTTGGTATCCATCACATTTGATGCGCATGAGCGCATACTCGCATGCCGTGAGTTCCTGGATAAGAAAATGGAAGAAAAAGATGCCCTTTTCTACGGCATTAATACCGGCTTTGGTTTTTTGCAAAATGTAAAGATCGATAATGCTCAGATAGAGCAACTACAATATAACCTGTTGACCTCGCATGCCTGCGGTATGGGAGAAGAAGTGCCGCGCGACATTGTAAAGCTGATGCTCATGCTCAAGATAAAATCATTGAGCTACGGCCATAGTGGCGTACAGATAGATACCGTAAAGCGCCTCATGGAAATGTACAATCAGGATGTATTGCCGGTAATCTATACACAAGGTTCTTTAGGTGCATCGGGCGATCTTGCACCATTAAGTCATTTAAGCCTGCCATTGATCGGCTTAGGGGAAGTGTATCACAATGGAGAAAAGAAAGCGGCTAAAGATGTATTGAATAACTTAGGCTGGGAGCCGATACACTTAAAAAGCAAAGAAGGGCTGGCATTAATAAACGGCACACAGTTTATGAGCGCCTATGGCATGTACTGCCTGAAAAAATCTGAACATTTGATCAGGATGGCGGATCTCATCTGTGCGTTGTCTTTCGATGCCTTCGATTGTATTACAGAGCCGCTACAGGAACAAATACATCGCATACGCCCACACAAAGGGCAGATGGGTACAGCCCGTATTATCAAAGCATATTTGGAGAATAGTGAAATAGGTGCGCAGAAAAAACAACAGGTGCAAGACCCGTATTCTTTCCGTTGTGTGCCACAGGTACATGGCGCAACAAAAGATGTGTTTGGCAATGTGTTGAATGTCTTCCTTACGGAAATAAACTCTGTTACAGACAACCCGAATGTTTTCCCGGAAGAAGACCTTATAGTGAGTGGAGGTAATTTTCATGGACAACCATTAGCCCTGCATTTAGATTTCTTAAGCATTGCCATGAGTGAACTGGCAAACATAAGCGAACGACGCGTGTATCAGCTTATCAGCGGGCAGCGAAACCTGCCGCTCTTCCTCGTAAAAGACGCCGGGCTGAATAGTGGTTTTATGATACCGCAGTACACCGCAGCCGGTATAGTAAGTGAGAATAAACAATTATGTACCCCTGCAAGTGTAGATAGTATATCATCTTCCAACAACCAGGAAGATCATGTAAGCATGGGCGCTAATGCTGCTACAAAATGTTTGCGCGTAGTTAACAATGTAGAAAAAATATTGGCAATAGAATTATTGAGTGCGGCACAGGCTATTGATTTCAGAAGGCCATTGAAAAGCTCTCCCGTTATTGAAAAATTAGTAACAGCATTTAGGGAACGCGTAAGCTTCAATGAAAAAGACCGTGTGTTGCATGATGATATGATGGAAGCAGTAGCGTTCATCAGAGCGTATGAGGTATAAAGAATGTTGCATTGTTATATGGTTTAATTGTTGTTCCGTTTCATTGTAGCCTTTTCAAGAAACATTGAAACGCTGAAACTTTGAAACCATTTAACCATATAACAATTAAACAATGCATCCATACAACAACATAACTATTAAACGATTTAAACTTTAGCTATATGATTATTCCAAAAACACCAACCGGTACACAGTTAACATGTAAAGGCTGGATACAGGAAGCAGCTTTGAGAATGCTGCTCAATAACCTTGATCCGCAAGTGGCAGAGCGACCTGAAGACCTGATCGTATATGGTGGGCGCGGCAAGGCGGCACGCAATCATGAAGCATTGCAAAATATAATAGCTGCGCTGAAAGTATTGGAGAATGACGAAACCCTATTAATACAAAGCGGCAAGCCTGTTGGCATATTGAAAACGCATACAGATGCGCCCCGTGTATTGCTGTCCAACTCTCAGCTAGTGCCGAAGTGGGCTACATGGGAGCACTTTGATGAGCTGGAGAAAAAAGGGTTGATGATGTATGGGCAGATGACAGCAGGTAGCTGGATCTATATAGGCTCCCAGGGCATTGTACAAGGCACCTATGAAACTTTTGCGGCTGTTGCCAACAAACATTTCAATGGTACGCTAAAAGGAACACTGAGTGTAACTGCAGGTTTAGGCGGTATGGGTGGCGCGCAGCCTCTGGCTGTAACCATGAATGAAGGTGTGGCATTGGTAGCAGAAGTAGAAGAGTGGCGTATAGATAAACGTTTAGAGACAAAATACCTGGATGTAAAATATACAAACATAGACGAGGCTATTGCCCGTGCATTGGAAGCAAAACAAAAAGGGGAGGCACTCAGTATTGGCGTGTTATGTAATGCTGTTCACTTATTACAACGCCTGCTGGAAAAATCTATACACATAGACATTCTTACCGACCAGACTTCTGCACATGACCCACTGATCGGTTATATACCGCACACCATGACAGTGCAGGAAGCAAATGAATTGCGTCAGCAGAATAAAGAGATCTATCTCAAGCATAGTTACAATAGCATGAAGCTGCACGTAGAGCTAATGCTGGAACTGCAGGAGCGTGGTGCGGTTACATTTGACTATGGTAACAACATACGCGCACGCGCAAAAGAGCACGGCCTGCAAAATGCCTTTGACTTTCCAGGCTTTGTGCCTGCATACATACGTCCGCTCTTTTGCGAAGGCAAAGGCCCGTTCCGGTGGGCAGCTTTAAGCGGAGACCCGGATGATATAGCAGTTACAGACGAAGTAATTGCCAACCTGTTCCCGGAAAACGAAAGCCTCCACCGGTGGTTAAAACTGGCAAAAGAAAAAATTGCCTTCCAGGGATTGCCTGCACGTATCTGCTGGCTGGGGCAAGGTGAAAGAGAAAAAGCAGGATTGGCATTTAATGAACTGGTGAAAACAGGTAAAGTAAAAGCGCCTATTGTCATAGGCCGCGATCACCTGGACACCGGCTCTGTAGCAAGCCCAAATAGAGAAACAGAAGCCATGCTGGATGGCAGTGATGCTGTTGCTGACTGGCCTTTACTAAATGCCCTGGTAAATACCGCAGGCGGCGCCAGTTGGGTAAGTTTACACCACGGTGGTGGTGTAGGTATGGGGTATAGCATACACGCAGGCATGGTTATCGTTGCCGATGGTACAGAAGACGCCGCAAAACGCCTGAGCCGCGTACTCCGCAACGATCCGGGTATGGGCGTTATCCGCCACGCAGATGCCGGCTACGATGTAGCCAAAGAAACGTTGAAAGAAAATGGACTGGATATTACTGACCGACTAAAATAAGTACTAAATAGAAAGTACGAAGTACAAAGTATATGATGAGCTTTTTTATCCCTCCGAAATATTAGATACGCTATACTTTGGAACAGACTATAGTAATTCTCATCATCGTCCCTTGTGTCACTCTCTTCATCATTTTGTACGCTCTTCAACTAATCCTGACAGGTCTTTAAGACCTGTCAGGATTTTCGTACTTTGTACCTCGTACTTAGTACTTAAAAATTTTGTTTTATGCAATTCCTCATCCTTGCAACCGACTATACCGATGCAGAAGCTTTAAACAGGCGCCTTGCTGTCCGGGAAGAACATCTGGCGCGTGTGCGCCCATTTAAGCAAAGCGGGCACTTCATTGTTGGCGGCGCCAAGCTCACTGATGAAGATAAAATGTTCGGCTCCATGCTCATCATCGATTTTCCCACTATAGAAGAAGCCAACGCATGGCTGGCAGATGATCCGTATGTAAAAGGAAAAGTCTGGGAAAAATATGAAGTCATTCCGTTCAGGATCGCGAATGTGTAGCAAGATACTAAGTAAGAAGTACAAGGTACGAAGTAGTGATAATGACACAATTTATAACCCACTACTTACTTTGTACTTAGTCCTTTGTACTTCGTACTTAAAACGCCATTCCCAACGTTATATACGGTTCCAGCGATTTTGACTGATCGCTGTACATCGCACTGATCTCAAGCGGGCCTAGTATAAAGTTGTATCCGAGAGATACAGAATATCCTGAAATGAAAGTAGGCTTTACACCCTTCCAGTTACTGCTGATAAAATCATAATAACCTGCATTTGCGCGTGCGGTAAAATACAGGCTACTATATAGCTGGTAGCGCATACCAAGTTGCAAAGTGGCAACACTGCCGGAGTTTATCGTATTCTCATTCAGTCCTGCAAACAATACCTGGTTTCTAAATTCATAACTCATACCACCTATACGGTAATCATTCAGCATTACTTGCTGGTTGTTAAAGTTCATGCCAGCTTGCAAGTGTTGAATGAACGTAGTACGCCGGCTTAGCGGCGTATAGTTAATGCCATCAAACATCAGTCGGAAGAAATTATTAAACTTCAGGTCCAACGAGTCATAATTATTTGTCCTGTAACCATTGCCATATACATTGAAGTCAGGCGTTTGGTTGTAGATATAACCACCTTCCACATCTATCTTTCGCCCTTTGCGCGGATAAATGTTATTAGAAAGCGTATTGTATTTGATAAACGTGTACGCATTAAAAAAGCTGTGAGAACCCTTTACCTGCACTTGTTTAGCTGTTATGTCCGGTTTGTAGTGAAACAGTTCAAACCTGTTGCCTACACCCATTAGCAAACTACGCGTAGGAGAGACGCGGAAGTTGACATCCAGGTCTATATACGATTGAGTAAAAGCCCCATCCTTATTATAACCCTGGTATGAATTGAATGTAAGCTGTTCTGCCTGTGCAAATATGGATGAAGAGAAATTTTTAAACTTACCGAAGTTCTGCAAGTGTTCCCCTTTAATGCGCATATTCTCACCCACATTCACCGTTACCATATCCCGTGAGTATGGTGTAAGAAAGTTGCGGGATGTAAGATTGCCTATGAGGCTTATACCTGAAAAGGAATTATAGTGAATACCTAATTTAGCAAAAGTCAACGGATTCTCTTCTACATCAAAAATGATCTTGGTACCATTTGCAGAAGGCTCAAGGCTGTATATAATTTTCCTGTAATACCGCGTGCCAAATGCGGCACGTATATGGTCTGCCAGTTCTTTACCAGTGTACCATTGGTTTATTTCAAACTGCATACGATGCATCAGGAATGATTCTTCTGTTTGTTGTAAGCCCCTCACTTCATACTGAGTGATATAAACAGAATCTTTATGCGGGGGATCTATCTTTGTCGCCAGCACCTTATTGCCATATATAGCAGATAATGAGTCCGCCAGGTGTTTGAACAAAGGATAATATTTGCGTCCCGTAACTATACCGGAATCTATAATCTCGCTGGCAGAACCAAAGCTACCCATAGAGTAGTTTTCCAATGGCTGGTGTACATACAGGTCACATAACTTTTTCTCTTTTTTAGAGTCCTCATCTTCTCTGAAAAAAGCGATCTGTAGCAATACCTGGAACACATTGTTGATCTTATCCTTTGTAAGCAGGCCACCGGAAACACTACTGCCAATCACATAGTCTGCACCCATCTCTTTAGCATCGCGCACCGGGAAATTTCTTACAATACCACCATCCACCATTTTCTTACCCTGGTAATCTACTGCGGTAAATACGGAAGGAATAGCCATGCTGGAACGGATGGCAGAGACAATCTCACCTTCTTTCATTACCACCGCCTCACCGGTAGATACATCCGTAGCAATACAACGAAATTGGCGGGGAAATTTGGAGAAGTCTTTTATATCGTAGACAGGGAAAAAAAGCTCACTGAATTTAAGCCACAGTTCCTGCGACTCCAGTACACCGCTTGGCAAACGGAAACTATGATTTACCCACGGCAATTCTATCGCATATTTATCATATTCATTTTTTTCAGACATGCTCATAGAGCGGAGAGAGGCAGAGTTTGACAACAGCACATCCCAATTTACGGCACGGGCTATACGCTCTATACTATCACCATTATATCCTGCTGCATATAGTGCGCCCATAATGCTACCCATACTAGTACCAGTAACATAGTCAATCTTTAATCCTGCCGAATCCAGTGCTTTTAAAATGCCGATGTGTGCCAATCCCTTTGCGCCGCCGCCGCTTAGTGCTAATCCGATCTTAGGCTGTGCCTGTGCATAGTAAGAAATGCAAAAAAACAATAGTAGCAGGAGTAAGGAGACAGCAGCTTTTTTCATAGTAAAATAACAACCTAAATATATAAGTTAAATTGCAGAATAACAGCAAATGCTTTTGTAATATTGCCCCATGCACACAACTTTTATTATAAACGTAGGAATACTGGTAAATGTTCGCGAGACGAATGAATTATTAAGAGGTGAGGCTTTGCAAAAACTACCTGTAATAAAAGACGCCTGGCTGCAGATAGAAGAGGGGAAGATTGCCGCCTATGGCGAAATGCGGCATTTGGTCTTACCGGAGTCCGCGGCTGTTATAGATGCCAAAGGCGGTGCAGTATTACCCGGCTGGTGCGACAGCCACACGCACATCGTGTTTGCTGCCAGCAGGGAAGATGAGTTTGTAGATAAAATAAAAGGCCTGACCTATGCTGATATAGCAGCAAAAGGTGGCGGCATTTTAAACTCGGCAGCCAAACTTGGCGCTATGCCTGAGGATGAATTGTACCACCAATCATACGCACGCCTGCAAGAGCTGATACAGCTTGGTACTACAGCAATAGAAATAAAAAGTGGTTATGGGCTGACACTAGAAAGTGAATTGAAAATGCTACGGGTTATAAACAGGCTGAAACAGGCTGCCAACATACCCGTTAAAGCCACTTTTCTTGGCGCACATGCCATCCCCCTTGCGTATAAAAATAACAGGGAAGGTTACATAGATCTTGTTATCAATGAAATGTTGCCCAACATTGCCAAAGAAAAACTGGCAGACTATATTGATGTTTTTTGTGAAGAAGGCTTCTTTTCTACTGCCGAGACGGAACGCATTTGCAAAGCAGGCATACAACATGGCCTGAAGCCAAAAATTCACGCCAACCAACTGCATGCATCCGGTGGCGTAGAAACCGGCGTTAAGCTAAATGCAGTATCGGTTGATCACCTGGAAACAATGAATGAAAGCGCCATACATGCGTTGGCAAATTCTAATACCATAGGTACACTCTTGCCAACCGCTGCATTCTTTTTGCGCATGGCCTATCAGCCCGCAAGAACATTGATCGATCAAGGATGCGCTGTTGCATTGGCATCAGATTTTAACCCAGGCTCTTCGCCAGGCGGAAACATGAACTTTGTAGTCGCGCTTAGTTGCATACAAATGAAAATGCTTCCTGAAGAGGCCATCAATGCTGCTACACTCAATGGAGCCTATGCAATGGAAGTACAAAATGAAACAGGAAGTATCTGTGTAGGAAAAAATGCAAATCTTATTATTACACGCCCCGTTCCATCCATTGCATATTTGCCCTATGCTTTTAGCACAAACTTGATAGCGCGCGTGCTGGTAAACGGGAAATAAAAGAAAATTGTTACATTGATAAATTGTTAAACGCTGCAACAATGAGAAAATCATAACAATGTAACAATGCAACCATACAACAATTAAACATGTAACTCACCTATAAAAAACATGCTTTTTAAAAAGAAACATAAACGTCCCGATTCCTATAAGGCATCTATAGATGAAGCCCTCGCCTTGTCGTTGTCCGATAAAGATGCATGTCTTATTTTTTTAGTTGATTTTATAAATCGCATCAGGCCTAAAGCATGGAAACGGAAAGAAACTGCCGAGACCAATATGCAGTTGGTTATAGCTGATCTTGAAAAATCTGCACGGCTGCGTCACAACCTGCATATTGCAGTAGTAGGCACTTTATACAATACCAAACTACTACCCGCACTCACTGAAAGCGGCCTCTTGATCTCACGCGGTTTTGTGCAGGAGTTTATAACACGTTTAAACCACAAGTTCATCCCTGCATTGCAACAGCAGGATGATTTTTTATACTTCATTAATCATATTTTCTATAAAGAAGATGACTATGCCTGGGTAGAAACAATTACCCGCGAAAGCTGGCACCAATTGTTCTCCTACTTCGGGCTGTCGCCCAAGCTTGACAACCAGGCCTTGCAAAGCCAGTTGTACCAGGCTTTAATAGCCCTGTCTTACAAGGTAGCGCAGCTAGGGTTGGAGCCTGTTGTGGGTCATTATATGACCTTCTCTGTCTATGACAACCCCTTTATAAAGCAAAATCATAAAGCCAATATTTTACAGGCGCAGAAGCTGGAAGGGCAAAACAGCGATGCGTTATTACCTGGCTTTAAAGAACTAAATACATTAGTAGATGAGTGCCTGCACTGCCTGGATGAAATAAGGGAAATACAAGCCGAATCAGGCGCAAGCCTTTCGCTGACGTATAGCATACTCGTTATGTATTCTTCCCTGGAACGCATGAAGCTACTGACAGATGCATTGGAAGGCGATCAGCATTTTGACAGCAACAAACTTATCGACCTCTTTAGATTAGTAGTACGGTTTGAAAAACGAAAGAACAGCTTGCGCGAATTGTTCTCGCAAAGCTTTGGCTACGTTGCTTACCAGATAGCTGAACACAAAGGCGCAAAAGGAGGCAAGTATATTACGTCATCTCCTGCGGAATATTATAAAATGATGCTCACTGCTATATGGGGCGGTTTTATAATCTCATTTATAGCTGTATTCAAAAGCCTGCTAGGTTGGCTGCATTTACCCCCATTCTGGCAGGGAGTAGCGTATAGTATTAATTATAGTTTTGGGTTCCTGCTAATAGAAGAAACGCACTCCACACTTGCCACAAAGCAACCTGCTTTTACGGCAAGTGCGGTAGCAGAATCGCTGGATACGCGTAAGAACGAACAGCCCAACTTATATAACCTCGCCATTACGGTAGCACGTGTAGTGCGCAGCCAGTTTGCATCCTTCTTTGGCAACCTGGTAGCTGTATTCCCGCTCACCTATATGCTTGCATGGGGATATGATGCCTTGTTTCATCATAAAATAGCCGGAGGGGCAGATGCAATGAAGATGCTGGAAGATCAGCATCCGTGGCATAGCTTCTCACTGCTGTACGCATGCAATACCGGCGTATTCCTCTTTCTAAGCGGTTTGATAGCAGGTTTTATACAGAACAAATTGCAATACAGCCGCATTGCGGATCGCCTGATGCAGCACCCGGTATTAAGCATCACTACTTCACCCGCAAGATTAAAACGCATTGCATATTACATACAGAACCATCTAGGCTCTATAGCAGGTAACGTATCGCTCGGCTTTTTCCTTGGCATGTCCAGCATCCTTGTAAAAGTATTCGGCATACCATTCGACATCAGGCATATTACCATTTCTGCAGCCAATGTAGGCATTGCTACATATGGCATCGGGTTTCAAAACCTGCAATGGCAATATCTGCTTACAGTTATACTTGGTGTGCTCGGCATAGGCTTTTTCAACTTCCTTGTAAGTTTCTCACTTGCCTTTATCGTTGCCGTAAAATCCCGTGGGATCAAATTAAAAGACTACCCGGAATTTTTAAAGATCCTCTGGCGCTACTTAAAAAAATATCCGTTGGATTTTATTCGTCCGCGGAGAAAACTACACGAATAAGGTGTATCTTAGGTAACGCTCCAATAAGCTGCTATGTTTCAAAAAGATTTCACTGTGCGCATAACAAAATGCTCAACATAAATGGAAACGATGAAACGGCAAACCGCTGAAACAATTTAAAACTTGCCTATGCAATATTTGAAAGTATTCTCCAAGCAGGATATTCTTTCGTTGACACGCTTACGAAAATTTGAAACCAAGCTGGGGGAATGTGTACACGTGCTAAAAGATCCCCATGCAGTAGAGCCCTCTATCTTAGATTCCAGGGCCAGGTTTGTAGTGTTTGGCATTCCTGAAGATATAGGTGTAAAAGCCAATGCAGGTGTAGGAGGAGCAGCCACTGCATGGGCCCCATTCTTGCAATCTTTCCTGAATATACAGAGCAATGATTTTTTGGTAGGTGATAATATACTCATGCTCGGGCAAATGGATTTTTCCACTTTATCCGAAGCCATTGAAAATAATACTTTATCATACGAAGAAAGGATAGAAGCGTACCGGCACGCGGTCAACATTATAGATGACGCAGTGGAAAATGTAGTCAGGACTATTACGCAGGCCGGTAAAATTCCGATTGTAATAGGTGGGGGGCACAACAACGCATACCCATGTATTAAAGGCGCCGCAAAAGGTTTGCACAAGGCCGGTGTTATACCTATAGCACAGATCAATGCGATCAACCTGGACGCCCACGCAGATTTCCGCCCGGTAGAAGGCAGGCATAGTGGCAATGGTTTCCGCTACGCAGACGAAGATGGCTATTTAGAAAAATACTGCGTGATCGGCATACATGAAAATTACCTTACCCAAAATACCTGGATAGATATAGTGAATGATCCATTTATTGACATCATTACCTACGAAGATATTTTCCTCCATGAAAAAAGAAACTTCATACAGGCCATTGCACATGCTACAGGTTTTACAGAAGATACTTATTGCGGTATAGAACTGGATCTGGACTGTATTGAAAACATACTCAGCAGCGCTACATCACCGGTTGGCATTCAGCCGTTACATGCAAGGCAATACATACACTTCACCGCAGCAGATTCTAAAGTAGCCTATTTACATATTTGTGAAGGCGCCACGCAATTAGAAGATGGCAGAAGAAACGAATCAACAGGAAAATTGATCAGTTACCTGGTAAGCGATTTCGTGAAAGTGGTAGAATAATGTACGATGTTAGATGTACGATGTAAAAACTTTCTGTCTCTTGTTTAATTGATAAATGGCTATATGGTTAATAAGAAAAACAATTTAACCATATAGCCATTTATCAATTATGCCATTACGCTGTACATCGTACATCTAACATCGTACATAGTATTAACTTTCCAATTCCATAATCTTCTCAAACAACTGCTCATATTCCTTATTCGCAGCCTTAATCTTATCCTGTATTGTTTTATAATCCTGCTCTACTTTAGCAAAATTGTTTTTATCGGAATAACTATTCGGGTCAGCCAGTGCTAATTCTATCTTTGTTTTATCCTCCTGCATTTTAGCAATATCCGCTTCCAGTTTGCTAAATTGTTTTTGTAGGCGTTGCAGTTCCTTCTTCTGGTCCCTGTCCAGGTTATTGTTTACAACAGGAGCGGGGGCAACCTCTTTCGGTTTTACCTCTTCTATCTTTTTAGTCGCCTGTTCCTCCTTGTTTTTCTGTTGTTCCGCCTGGCGTTGTTGCTTCGCCATACGTTCCTTCCATTCTATCCACTCCTGGTAAGTGCCCTTAAATTCTTTGATCTCGTGGTCCACGATCTCCCATATCTTATTAGCCGCTTTAGAAATGAAATAACGGTCGTGACTTACCAATATAATACTGCCCTGGTATTTGTTCAGCGCCTCCACCAACAGCTCCACACTATGCATATCCAGGTGGTTCGTAGGTTCATCCAGCATCAGGAAGTTTGCCTTACTTACAATTACCTTAGCCAATGCCACACGCGCTTTCTCACCACCGCTTAGTATTTTAATCTTCTTATCTACATCATCGCCACCAAACAGGAAGCAACCCAATAAAGAGCGTAGTTCCAGTTCCGTTTTACCGCTACGGCAGCTAACCATTTCTTCCAGTATAGTATTGTTCAGGTCCAGCGCCTCCAATTGGTGCTGTGCATAAAAGCTCTCATCCACATTGTGTCCCCAGGTACGTTGTCCCTCAAAAGACTCCACACCGGCAATAATGCGGAGTAGGGTAGACTTACCCTTACCATTCGCGCCTATCAGGGCTATCTTATCGCCGCGTTCTATCTCTGCCGTTGCATTTTCTACAATCGTCAGGTCTTTGAATTGTTTTGTTACATGCTTCAGTTCCACCAGCACCTTACCCGGCTGCTTGTCCACTTGGAAGTTGATGCGCAGGTTTGGTCTTTGTATTTCTACCTGTTCCACCCTGTCCAGCTTATCCAGTCGCTTCATAGCACTCTGTGCCGCCGCCGCTTTCGATGCCTTCGCCTTAAAGCGTTCTATAAACCTTTCCTGCTGGCGTATATAGTCCTGCTGGTTTTCAAACGCACGCTGCGCCATCTCTACACGTATCTCTTTTTCCTTCTCGTAGTATTCGTAGTTGCCAGAGTATATGTGCAATTGTTGCTGGTATAGTTCCACTATCTTATTCACCATACGGTTCATAAAATATTTATCGTGGCTCACAATTACCACACTGCCCTGGTAATGCTGCAAGTATTTTTCCAGCCATTCAATAGAAGGTAAGTCCAAGTGGTTCGTAGGCTCATCCAGCAACAACAGGTCCGGCTGTTGCAAGATCATTTTTGCCAGCAGCACACGCATACGCCAGCCACCGCTAAACTCACGGTAAGGCCGTCCCAGGTCAGCATTAGCAAAACCAAGGCCTTGCAAAACCTCCTCCGTACGGTGGTGAATTTCGTAGCCGCCCAGCACTTCCAGCTCATGCAGCTTCTCCATATATTCATTCAGCAACGCCTCGTCACTGGTTTCTTCCAGCTTCTTGCTCAAGTCCTCTATCTCTTTTTCCAACTGCTTCACACGCTCAAATGCACCCATGGCCACTTCCAGGATAGAATCATTGGTATCAAAACTCAATAAGTCCTGGTGCAAATACCCGATCGTAGTGCCGCGGCTCTTTTCCACTGTGCCTACAGATGGCTGGTACTGGCCCACCATCAGTTTCAGCAAAGTAGATTTACCGGTACCGTTATAGCCGATCAGCCCGATACGCTCTCCCGGATGAATATGCCAGGTGGCCTCTTCTACAATTACACGGGCGCCAAATTCAAATGTCACATTATTTAAACCTAATAGCATAAAGTCAAATTACGGCGCGAAAATAGCAGTTAAATGGTTAAATTGGTTAATTGTTACATAGTTATACCGTTATAAAGCCATATTTCAAGGCTGTTAAGGACAGCAATACAATCATCTAACAATTAAACAATTTAACCATACAACAATTTATCTTTGTTCCATAAAACATGAAAAACATGAAAAAACCGGTCGTACTTATTCTAATTCTTGTTGTGATCGCAGTGGGCGCCTATTTCGTGTTGTCTAAGCGTAATGCCAATGAAAACCCTGAGCAGCCTAAACAACAGGCATTGCTGGTAAGTAAAAATGACGAAACATTTAATAAAGCATTTGCAGCATCCCTGGAGAAATACTATGTATTGAAAGATGCTTTTGTAGAGTGGGATTCCACCAAAGCAGGCAAAGCCGCAGGCGACCTGGCGGCATCTGTAAGCCAGATTCCTTTTGGCAGCCTGAAAAGTGATACAACGATTATCAGCACAGCGAAAAACTTTGCAGATGGCATCGTTTCAGAAAGTAAAGCCATACAAGGCACTCCTGAGATTACAGAGCAGCGCCATTCATTTTATACACTATCAGAAGACTTTTACAACCTTGTAAGGACTGTTCGTTATGACCAGGCGGTGATCTATCATGTAAACTGCCCTATGGCATTCAACGACGAGCAGGAAGCGTTCTGGATCAGCAATACTAAGGATGTTGTGAATCCATACCTGGGTAAAAAACATCCGAAATATAAATCCGGCATGATCAACTGTGGGGAAGTGAAAGACTCTATTGATTTCCGCCATAAGTAGCCGTAGCCACGAAGGCACACAAAGACAGAAAGGGAACACCAAGGTTTTTTTGTTCTCTACGATATAACGCTTTTAAAAAAAGAACCGGCTGGTAATTGATTTACCAGCCGGTTCTTTTTTTTGTGGTATTATCTGTAGAAATATTTCTCACCGTCCCTTGTGTCACTCACTTCATCGTTCCGTTCTTTATTCAGCTATTTTCTGGCTAAAAAAGCCTGCCCGGTCTTTAAGACCGGGCAGGCTTAGCAATGTAACCATTTAGCCATTCAGCAATTTATCCTCATCCCTTCTCAAACCTAATCAACACCTTCGCATTTTTTTGCTCTGTAGATGTCAGCGTCAGTTCATAACGTTTATTATCCGCCAATATCACCATTAGCGCCGTGTTTGGAGGTATGGTACCCATATTGTCCGCAACCATTACCAACTCGTGCAACGGGTCATTTTCATCCGCTGTAATGTTGATGGTAATTGGTGTATGTGACAATCGTTGCTTAAACGCAACTATTGCATTATTGTGATATACAGTAATCGTATCGTCATCAATCTCGCCATTGTCATACAACTGTATCTTAATCGTATTAGAATGCGTAACAATCGTTCTTACCAGTTTATTTTCTCTTTCCTTCAGAATGGAAGGTACAGGCAGTTGCGGCTTTTGCACTTGTGGCAACACCGGCGCAATTACGGCGGGAGGTTCTGTTTTTACAATGCCCGGCGAATCCGGGTTTACCGGTATTGTAGTTGCCGGTACCCGTGCCGCATCTGTTTTAGACTTGCCCAGTGCAGACGACTGTGTATTCGGTTTCGGTTTATTGCCAGCCAGCGGTTGGCTTTGCTTCACCGGAGGTTTAGTAGGCGTTTTACTTGTCGAAGTTTTAGGTGTTGCATTCGTTTTCGGCGTATTGCTATATGTTGTTTGCGGGCGTTTGTTTGATACCAGGGCATCTGCCGCGCCCGGCTTTATTCCCTTTACCTGGTACTGTCCATTCTTATCCTTCGGCAACAGGAACTCTTCTTTGCCAAATTCTGATTCAGGCACGCGCTTCAGATACACACGTCCGCCACCACAATAGCCACTATCCTTTACATTTACGCTGGAGTAGGAGCCTTCCATATATTCTTCATTACCATCTTTATGATAGGTAAGATAGCAGGTCATCAGGCATCCCTGGCTGCCGGTAGCTGTTTTCAGCTCCACCAGTTTGCTCTCTTTTACAATCACATCCCCGGTTTTATCCATGAAAATGCCTTGCAAAACAGCTTTCCCGAAAAACGCTGTATTTAAATAAGAGTAAGTAACACCATTGAGTGCCTTATTTGGCGCCTGGTTGATCTGCACTTCATATTTATACTGATCTTTTAATGCGCCCACACCTTGTACAAAAGTGCCACGCCAGATACCAGTCAGGCTTTGGGCCGGTAACAGTGCCGGGCATAGCAATAGAAGTAATGATAGAATCCTCGTCCGCATAGATGGTACAAAACTAACATGCAATATAAGACTTGGTTTGTAAAGAACCGTTAAAGAATAGCCAACAAGAAATCGCGAACGCCAAAGGAAGAAATTTTCAATAATCAATGCTCAATATTCAACGCTCAATTGAAAAATGGTCATTGAACGTTGAGCATTGAACATTATTCAGTGTTCGAAATTCCTTGTTCCTTGTTCGATATTCTGTACCTTTGCAGACATTTTTAATACACTAATTCATTACCAGACACGGATTTGTTCGTATGATTAACATTACACTACCAGATGGAGCAGTTCGCCAATATGAGTCGGGAGTTACTGCCCTGGATGTTGCCAAATCTATCAGTGAAGGTTTGGCCCGCAAAGTTTTAGCCGCAAACGTTAACGGTGAGGTGTGGGATGCCACGCGACCTATTACGCAGGATGCAACGCTTAAACTACTGACGTGGGATGATACGGACGGCAAATTAACCTTCTGGCATTCTTCAGCGCATTTGCTGGCAGAGGCGATCGAATCTATGTTCCCTGGTGTAAAATTCTGGGTAGGACCGGCATTGGAAAGCCCGAAAGGCTTCTATTATGACATGGACCTGGGTGATAAGAAACTAACAGAAGATGACCTGGCTACGCTGGAAAAGAAGATGAATGAGCTGGCGAAAAAAAGCAACAGCTACGTTCGTAAAGAAATGCCGAAAGCTGAAGCTGTACAGTATTTCACAAGCAAAGGCGACGAATATAAACTAGACCTGTTGTCTAACCTGGAAGACGGCAAGATCACGTTCTATACACAGGGCGATTTTACCGATCTGTGCCGTGGGCCACATATTCCAAACACCGGCTTTATCAAAGCGATTAAGCTGACTAATGTTGCCGGCGCTTACTGGAAAGGTGACGAAAAAAACAAGCAGTTGACACGCGTATATGGTGTGACTTTCCCTAATCAGAAAGAGTTAGACGAACACCTCGCTATGCTGGAGGAAGCAAAAAAACGCGACCACCGCAAATTAGGTAAGGAACTGGGGATCTATACCATGAACGATGATATTGGCCCTGGCCTGATATTATGGATGCCAAACGGCACAGTGATCATAGAAGAGTTGGAAAAGCTGGCGAAAGAAACAGAGGAAGATGCAGGGTACAAACGTGTGGTAACGCCGCACATTGCTAAAGAAAATCTGTACCTCACCAGCGGTCACTTGCCATACTATGCAGACAGCATGTTCCCGGCAATGGAAATGGATGGGGAGAAATACTATCTGAAAGCAATGAACTGCCCGCATCACCATAAAATATTTGATGCAGAACCGAAGAGCTACCGCGATATGCCTTACCGCATAGCAGAGTACGGTACTTGCTACCGTTACGAGCAGAGTGGTGAGTTGTTTGGCCTGATGCGTGTACGTTGCCTGCACATGAATGACGCACACATTTACTGTACTAAAGAGCAGTTTGCGGCTGAGTTCCGTGCGGTGAATGATATGTACCAAAAGTATTTCAAAATATTTGGTATAGATAAATATGTAATGCGTTTAAGCTTGCATGACCCGGAAAAACTGGGACAGAAATACGTGAATCAACCTGAGTTGTGGAAAGAGACAGAAGATATGGTGAGGACCGTATTGGTAGAAAGTAATATTCCTTTTGTGGAAGTAAAAGGCGAAGGCGCATTTTACGGCCCTAAAATAGATGTACAGATCTGGAGTGCGATCGGGCGTGAATTTACACTGGCAACCAACCAGGTGGATTTTGCACAGCCGCGCAGTTTCAATCTGTCTTTTACCAACAATAATAATGAGCCTGAAATACCATTGATCATTCACCGTGCGCCACTGGGCACACACGAACGTTTCATTGGCTTCCTGCTGGAGCACTACGCAGGTAAGTTCCCGGTATGGTTAGCGCCATTACAGGTAAAAATCTTACCGATCAGCGATAAATTCATGGACTACGCAAGCGACGTGAAAAAGAAACTGAAAAAAGCCGGCGTACGTGTAGAAATAGATGACCGCAGTGAAAAAATAGGCAAGAAGATCCGCGAAGCGGAACTGAGCCGTGTGCCGTACATGCTGGTAATAGGTGAGAAGGAAATGACAGAAGGTAAACTGTCTGTACGCAGACAAGGCAAAGGCGACCTGGGCGTACTGGCGGTAGAAGAGTTTATCAGCTCTATAAAAGAAGAAATAGAAGAGCGTAAAAGCGGTGAATAACCGGCCAGGTAACCTGTACTTTGTACCTCGTACTTAGTACTTGTCTACAAAAAGTATCGAAAAAAGGTACTGTTTGCGTTTGAATATTTATCTTTATCAGTAAAATCAATTTTTCAATAAACAACACTTAATGGCTTTACCAAATAGGGGAAGGTTTAATCCAAGGATGGTCAGGCAACCTGAGCCTGAACATCGTATTAACGAAAGAATCAGGGTTCCGCAAGTACGTCTTGTGGGTGACAACGTAACAGTAGGCGTTTATCCGATAGAAGAGGCGAGGAAGATTGCACAGCAACAGGAAATGGACCTGGTTGAAATTTCACCAAACGCAGACCCACCGGTTTGTAAGGTGATCGACTATAAAAAATTCCTTTACGAGAAAAAACGTAAGGAAAAAGAAATGAAAGCCAATGCCAAACAAAGCGAGGTGAAAGAAATCCGCTTTACGCCAGGCACTGACGATCATGACTTCGATTTCAAGGCAAAACATGCCGAGAAATTCCTGAAAGAAGGCAACAAGGTAAAAGCATATGTACAGTTCAAAGGCCGTGCGATCATGTTTAAAGACCGCGGCGAATTATTATTGCTGAAGTTTGCAGAACGTTTGACAGAAGTAGGTGCGCTGGAAGGCATGCCGAAAATGGAAGGAAAGCGTATGCTGGCTATGTTTGCGCCGAAAGCATCGCAGAAAAAAGCAGCGAAATAGATTGACGTGAATCGTCAATCGATAATCGTGAATAGCTTTTTATTAAGTAAGTGGTGAAGTGTGAGTAATGAGGCTTTGCGGCCTCTGCGTATTCTTTGTGTCCTTTGCGATAAATATTCTTAAGATATGAAGCCTCTGTAAATAATACAGGGGCTTCTTTCATAACAATTTAACAATCAGGCAATTAAACAATTTAGCCTTCTCAAAACTTTTTTCTCCTAATTGCTTGAATTCTAATAAAAAGCGCCTACCTTTGCAACCCCAAAAGGGACATTACCCGTAAGGCTCAACAAGAGTCCGCCAGTGCGGAACGCCAGCAGGGTGTAATCGTAATAGATTATTTACATGCCAAAGGTAAAAACAAACTCCAGCGCGAAAAAACGCTTCAAGGTGACAGGAACAGGCGAAATCACCTACCAAAAATCTTTCAAACGTCACATTCTGACTAAAAAATCAAAGAAACGTAAAAGAGATCTAGCTAAGAAAGGCCTTGTAGGACCTGCTAACAAAGATTTCGTTCAGCGTTTGTTGCGTTTGAAATAGAGATTTCCCACCGGGAAAGTGATTATCAAAAAATTTAAAACTTAGTCGTCAGGTGTAACTACCCAGGACTTCAAACTTTTTAATTATGCCACGTTCTGTAAATGCAGTAGCATCAAGAGCCAGGAGGAAGAGAATCCTTAAACAAGCCAAAGGCTTCTACGGTAAACGTAAAAACGTTTATACAGTAGCAAAAAATATCGTTGAAAAAGGTATGACCTACAGCTATGTAGGCCGTAAACTGAAAAAACGTGAATACCGTCAATTGTGGATTGCGCGTATCAACGCTGCTGTAAGAGAAGAAGGTCTTACTTACAGCCAGTTTATCAACAAACTTAGCGTTAAAGGTATTGATCTGAACCGCAAAGTATTGGCTGATTTAGCGATGAACGAGCCAGCTAGCTTCAAAGCACTGGTTAACTCAGTAAAATAATTGCACTTAGCAATAAATGAATAGAAGGCTGTCCGAATGGGCGGCCTTTTTTAATGTCGGACAAGGAACAAGGAATTTCGGATGAAGAAGTAAAGAAAATTTTCAATGTTCAATTTTCAACGATCAATGAAAATTGAACATTGTACGTTGAGCATTGAACATTATTCCTCATTCAGCATTCCTTGTTCCTTGTTCGATATTTCCTCCGCTTGCTCAATAGATATTCTACAGATAAACGGAGCGTCGCAAGCAAAGCCGGACCAGGGAATCTACTGTCGGTTACCTGGTAATTCCCTACAAAACCTCCCTGTACTCCCTGTGTTTGCGGAGCATTAATTTTTTTCCTGTATGTAATTGTCAAACAGCTATTTTTGTACGCAAATTTATTACTCACCCAAGCAATAACAGAGTCAAGAGGATGAACAATACCTACACCGACCTGGTGAAACAAACCTTTCACTTTCCACAAGAAGGTTTTAATGTAGATGACGATGGTTACCTGCAATTTAACGGACTAGACTTGAAAGCGTTGATTGAGAAGCATGGAACGCCAATGAAGCTGACCTATCTTCCCAAAATTGGTATGCAGATCAATAAAGCAAAAAAGATGTTTGCCGATGCTTTTAAGAAGCATAAATACGAAGGCAAATACTTTTATTGTTATTGTACCAAGAGTTCGCATTTCTCTTTTGTAGTAGAAGAGGCGCTGAAGCACGAGATTCACCTGGAGACTTCTTTTGCATACGACATAGAGATCATTAACAAGTTGTATGCCCGCAGGAAGATAACGAAAGAAACGTTTATTATCTGTAACGGCTACAAGCAGAAAACATATACATCCCGCATTGCAAAGCTGATCAATTCCGGCTTTAAAAATGTAATACCGGTACTGGATAATAAGGATGAGCTGGACGCGTACAAAAGAAGCGTAAGACAACCATTTAAATTGGGGATACGTGTAGCGGCAGAAGAGGAACCTAACTTCCCGTTCTATACATCGAGACTGGGCATTCGCGCACGCGACATCCTGGAGTTTTATGTAGACAATATAGAAGGCTACGAACATAAGTTCCAGTTGAAGATGTTGCACATTTTCCTGAACAAGGGAATTAAAGACGATATCTATTATTGGAGTGAGCTGAATAAGGTGATTAACCTGTACTGCCAGTTGAAGAAGATCTGCCCTGAGCTGGATTCTATCAACATAGGTGGCGGTTTCCCGATCAAGCACTCTTTGGGCTTTGAATACGATTACCAGTTTATGATCAACGAGATCATTGGTAACATTAAAAAGGCTTGTAAAAAAGCGAAAGTGCCAATGCCAAACATCTATACAGAGTTTGGTTCTTACACAGTAGGTGAGAGCATGGCGCACATTTATAGCGTTATTGGCCAGAAGGAACAGAATGACCGTGAGATCTGGTATATGATCGATTCTTCTTTCATTACTACACTGCCTGATACGTGGGGTATAGGGGAGAAGTTCTTGATGCTACCGATCAATAAGTGGGATAACGATTACCAGCGAGTCGTCTTAGGCGGTATCACGTGTGATAGCCATGACTATTATGACTCGGAGGAACACATCAATGAGGTGTTCCTGCCAAAGCTGGAGCACCTGAACAATAAGGGCGATTCCCCGAACAAGGAACCGCTGTATGTAGGCTTCTTCCACACAGGCGCTTATCAGGACCAGATCAGCGGCTACGGTGGCATTAAGCACTGTATGATCCCATCACCTAAACACATCATCGTGGGCCACGACAAGAGCGGCAAACTGGTGGATTGGGTATATGCAAAGGAGCAAACAGCTCAGAGCATGTTGAAGATACTGGGATATATGTAGGGGAAGACGAATTACAAAATATAAAAGCCGGTGGACTTGGAGTCTGCCGGCTTTTTTTGTTAAAGGTGTTGTTGTTTATAATGTTTAAATGACTCAGGCTTTAAATCTTTCTTGGTTATGATATTTCAAAAACTCTGCATCTGGCAAAAATCGTGTTGGCTGAATGATTAGCTGATTGTGATATTTTTCAAAATAATCAAATGGCGTTTTTTTCTTCTCGCTCATCAGTATTGGAGATATTTTAATTATGTAGTCTGGCGTTATTGTTAAGTATCCATTTTCAAACATTTTATCATGTAGCGCATTTAATGTAAGACCATTTCGAGGGTTTAATCTATTTTTCTCATCAAGCCCCCACGGACGAATGTGACCGGCGATTAATAAATCCGATTGATTGATTCCTGTAACACAACAAGTATAATTGTAGGCAGCTAATACCGCACTTCTGAAGAATGATTGGTTAACCCGAATTTTTATTAGTTGCTCTCTAAATGTTTTATCACTCGGTAATTCATCCTCTGGAATATGATTAAGTTTTTCTACAGTTGTATGTTCAATATTCGCAAGTAATTTTTCACTTTCGAAAGGAAGCTCGTCCCAGTTATCATAAAACTCATTCCATATTTCTATATCTAACTTGCTAACATTAGGAGCACCTACAATGCCTCTTGCTTTTAGGCTTGGATCAAGACTAGCAAAATTTACCAATTTATATGCTACAGAACTAGGAGTACGATTTATAAGAGAGGAAAGCTTAATTACTTCAGGGTTTCCTTTGTGGAGTTTTCCAAAAGGAAGTTTGCAGTAAAGATTTATTGCAAGAATCAATTCCTCTCTATTCCATAAACGTTGACCTTCTTTCATGATTAGCGTTTTGGGATCATTTTAAAAAATTGAAATTTAATTAATTTCATTGAGACAAATGAGATGTCTAAAATGGATGTCCTTATAACACAGCACAACCACGCAAGAAAACCGCACACTCCGACTTTCATTTCCCCATTTTTCCTTACCTTCCTTCCTTTAATTGGCTACTGCAATGCTCAACTTTATTACGCGAAAATTATTGTACGGTTTATTGGTCTTGGTTGGCGTTGTAGTGCTGGTGTTTTTTCTTTTCCAGGGTTTTGGAGACCCGGCGCGCCTGGTGCTGGGGCAAACAGGGGATAAGGCGACTATCCAGAACATCCGCAAAGAGCTGGCGCTGGACCAGCCCAAATGGAAACAGTTCCTGTTTTACCTGAACGATGTATCACCCATCGGTATTCATACAAAAGACGAAATCAAATCTAAACAACTAAAAGGCTTTTTCGTCGGTAGAGAAACGAAGGTGGGCATTAAAGTGCCTTACCTGCGCCGTTCTTACCAGACGAAAAAGAATGTATCTGAGGTGCTGATGGAGGCTTTGCCACAGACGTTTGTACTCGCGCTTGCTGCAATGATCATAGCAACTGTGTTGGGTATTTTATTGGGCGTTTTATCTGCAGTAAAACAAAATACATGGATGGATACGTCTGCTATTTTCGCAAGTGTATTGGGCATTTCTGCGCCTTCTTTTTTTGTCGGGATCATCTTCGCCTATTTGTTTGGATTTGTTTTAAGCGACTATACGGGCTTGCACATGACGGGCAGTTTGTTTAGCATAGACCCGATCAACGGGCGACAATTACAATTACAAAACCTCATACTTCCTGCAGTCACATTAGGAATCAGGCCATTAGCTGTGATCACGCAGCTTACACGCAGCGCCATGCTGGATGTGCTGGACCAGGATTATATACGCACGGCTTACGCCAAGGGATTAAGCAAAGTACAGGTAGTGTTCAGGCATGCACTGCGCAATGCACTGAACCCTGTGGTAACAGCTATAACAGGCTGGTTTGCAGAACTGCTCGCTGGCGCATTCTTTGTGGAGTATATTTTCGGCTGGAACGGCATTGGCAGGCTGACGGTGGACGCCCTGGAAAAATTAGATTTTCCTGTTGTTATGGGCAGTGTTTTAATTACCGCGACATGCTTTATTATTGTAAATTTACTTGCGGATCTGTTATATAGTGTCATTGATCCGCGTGTGAGTGTTCGATAAAATAAGTTTCACATTGTTTCAAAGTTTACTGTTTTCATTTTCTTACACTTGATATTGTTTTACACGAATGAAACGCTGAAACTCGTAAACGATTGAAACATTCTTTTCTTCCCTTTTAACTGCCAATGATTGGTTGCCTGCTAATTTCTAACCTTCAAACAAGTATGTTATGCGGACAGTATCAGTATTGCTGGCCAAAAAAGGGGCACAAAACAATTTCGTTGATGCAAATGCAACAGTGCTGGAAGCGCTGAATAAAATGCAATGTGATAACCTTAGCTATGTGATCGTAATGCAAAACAATCACTACCTGGGCGTATTATCGGAGCGTGACTATGTAAGAAAGGTAATATTGGTAGATAAACATAGCCATACCACTTTGGTAAAAGAGATCATGACGCGCGACTTACCTTATGTGAGCAGCGATGATGCAGTAGATCATTGCCTGATGCTGATGAACCTCTACAGAACGCGTTACCTACCGGTATTTGATGAATTTAAATTTAAAGGTGTCTTAACGATCAATGACCTCTTACGTGAGGCCGTAAATGATCATGACCTGGCAGCTATGGCAGAAGAAACGATCTGTAATAAATGGGTAGGGGAAGGGTATGAGAAAGGATCGATAGTGTATTAGATCGTGAGACGTGAGCCGGGAATCGTGAATGAGCGGAGAAGAAAGAATATCGAACAAGGAGCAAGGAATTTCGAATGAAGAATTTGAAGGATCACTGTTCTTTCGAGTTGCATAAAATAATGAATCACTCCTTTCATTGCCGTTCGATTTATCGAACGGATAAGGAATAAATTAAATAAGAAAGCGATCTTGATGAACTTCAAGATCGCTTTTTAGTTTATAAAGCAATTCAACAATAAAACAATTGAACAATGCAACTATTGAATAACCACTTCTTTGATTAAGTTCTCTCCAAGCGCTTCGTTTACTCTTTGTATAATACTACTTTTCTGATACTGCAATTCCTGTTTCAGCGGGCCTACGTTTGTGCGGATGAATAGCGTCTGGTTTATGATCTGTATTTTATCTGTATAGCGCGCTATGGTTTTGCCCATGAGTTGTTCCCATACTTCTTCTATCTGCACAGCACGGATACCACTCTTCAGACGGCTTTTGTTCAAGAAATTTCGAAGGGCATCGCCCATGCTGTATTCTCCCATAAAGCAAATGTAGGATTTGAAGTACGAATTACGAAGTACTAAATACGAATATGTACGATGTAAAAATAAGTACGAAATAGCGATTTAAACCTTGGTGCTTCTTTGTGTCATCGCGCCTTCGTGGCAATTCAACAATTTATCCATTAAACAATTAAACCATAAAACAATTTGTCAATTAAATAATTTTCCTACTTTTGCCGCGCATTACGCTTCCACCTGTTCACTCAACAACAATTGGAGGATTTTCAAATATGCTTGAACAATAACTACATATCATCTCTCCGGGCGCACTACACCTTTAGTTTGCGGCTAGTCACTTATTTCCATTTTTATAACAAGGTTTTAGTACTAATAGGAATTGTTGGTTTTCAACAATGAGCATGTTATATACTTAATCACAAAGTACACAATGGATTTATGTGGGACACTAAGAAAGTCTTTGAGGACTAAGTGTCAAGCGTTGTGATCTTAGTTGTTACTCTTCTTCGCGTCCGGTCGTCACAAATTATTTTACACGTATTGCATAGCAATACAAATACAAGTTTTATGGGACAGGCGTACCTGTGTCCGGATGCTACTGCTATGTCTTACCGGTTGCGCACAGCAAGACAAAAGAAACGACTGGTAAAGGAACATCGTGATAAGCAATTAATACAATTGGAAAAATACCGGCGTGAATTATGGAACAAGGAACGCAACCTTGGTTTTGAACCACTAATACCACCTGTGCAACGTGGTTGGATAAGAACTTTTGAATTGCGTGATGATGTAAAACGTAGCAAACATGCGGACTTTTTTGAAGGTATTTTAAAAAAGATCAACACGAAGGATTATAGTAGCCGCAAGGACTTTAAGATGAAGAAACGTAAGCGTGGCCGGAAGGTGTATGTAGAAAGAGTACAACGACTGCGGGAACCAATTTATACGGATTTTGTAAAGTTGGAACTAACCAAAGCGGAACAACAATTTTTCTACCCGGTTCTATTTCTCAACTGGCGAAAAAGATGGCAACAGAAATACGTGTTTTCTGAACCATGGCGGTTTGTAGCGAAAATTCGTCCACACATGATCACTGAGAAAAAGATTGTAGACACGGAATTAGAATCGGAAATACAACTGATCAAAAATTATATAGAGCGGAATTGTTTGAGGCATAGAATGGAACGATTGACCAGGGGCCGGAAGTGCAAATGGAAAGCATATACGCAAAGGGATCATGAAAGACGAATGGACATGGAGGAATTTAGAAACAAACCATTGACTGTAATCCTGGATGAGCATTGGTTACAGAATGAATGAAAAGCAAAACAGATCATACTAGTCTCCGACTAGTATGTCATGGGCTTTCGACTCTGTCGAAATAATGATCGACGGAGTCGATTGACCAACACATTCCAGTCGGGAGACTGGGATGATAAAAACAAAACAACATGGGCAATATAAAATTAAAAACGCTTAGCAAGCTTGGATATACAACAGACATAGCACGAAGTACTGCTATCAATATCATAAACAAGCATTGCAAACATGAAACAGAAGAACAAATACTGGCACAGTTGGTTCAGGTAAAAGAACAGCCTGATGAATGGTTGTCACATGAATACTGGGGGAAGGTAGCTTCCTGTTTCACAGAAAAAACAATTGAATCTGTATTTGATGCGTATGAATTAAATGCAGACGCTGCTCCTTTGTCCGTGTATGGAGGCAAGCATATAGATACAACAGCAAAGCAACAAATGCAAATGGCGATGCAATTGCCGGTATCCGTACAAGGCGCGCTAATGCCAGATGCGCACGCAGGTTATGGATTGCCTGTAGGTGGTGTGTTGGCAACAAACAATGCGGTGATCCCGTATGCAGTAGGTGTAGACATTGGTTGCAGAATGGCATTGACGATAACGGATGCGGCTGATACGTTTATTAAACGGAATAAGCATGCTATAACAGAAGCGTTACGCGCACATACGCACTTTGGTATGGAAGGTGGCCTGGAACAAAAACAGGAACATGCAGTAATGGACGATGTTATGTTTAGCACGACAGAGCTGCTACGCAATCTAAAAGGGAAGGCATACAGGCAATTGGGATCATCCGGTAGTGGTAACCATTTTGTAGAGTTTGGCACAATAGAATTGTTTAATAACAATAGCGCCGGCTTACCTGCGGGTAACTACACAGCTATCTTATCACACTCCGGCTCACGTGGGTTGGGCGCAGCAGTGGCTATGCATTACACGCAGATAGCAATGGATGTATGCAGGCTACCGCGCGAAGCCAAAAATCTGGCGTGGCTGGACATGAATAGTGAAGCGGGGCAGGAGTATTGGCTGAGTATGACGTTAGCCGGTGATTATGCCAAAGCATGCCATGAGCGTATTCATATTAACCTCTGTAAAACACTTGGGTTGCGCCAACTAGCAACGATAGAGAACCATCACAATTTTGCGTGGAAAGAAATGCTAAATGGCAAGGAAGTGATCGTTCATCGTAAAGGCGCGACGCCTGCGCATGAAGGCGAGATGGGAATTATACCTGGTAGTATGACAACTGCTGCATACCTGGTAAAAGGGGCTGGTGTGGCTGCTTCCATCAACTCTGCATCTCATGGTGCAGGGCGCATGATGTCGCGCAAGCGGGCAAAAGAAAGCTTTACCGTTTCTTCTTTGAAGAAGGAGTTGGCTAAGGCTGAGGTGACACTGATTGGCGGCTCTGTAGAAGAAGCGCCTAATGCGTACAAGGATATAGAGCAAGTGATCAGCGCACAATCACAGTTGGTAACCATTGAAGGCAGGTTTATGCCCAAAGTGGTAAGGATGAATAAAGAGTAAAGAATTTGAAAATTTGAAGATGTGGGAATTTGACAATTGTTGCATTGTCATATTGTTTAATTGTTGTTTTAACAATGTAACAATTAAGCCATGTAACAATTTCCTCCCATCATTTTCAAATTTTCAAATCAATTAATTTTCAAATTGAACTTATATGGACATTTTATTACAAATATCGGCGGGTAAGGGCCCGGAAGAATGTACACGTGTGGTGGCGAAGGTGTTGGAGCTTTTGCTACAGGAAGCGCGTGATCAAAAAATAGAGGCTACTGTCATAGAGAAAACGGAAGGCAATATAAATGGTACGCTATTATCTGCGAATGTATTGCTAAAGGGGAAACAACTGCATGCTTTTGTAAACAGTTGGCAAGGTACAGTACAGTGGATTGCACAAAGTCCTTATCGAAAGTTTCATAAGCGGAAAAACTGGTTTGTAAGCATACAGGCACATGATCAAAGCGAAGTGATACAACTAGATGAAAAGGATGTGGTATATAAAACATGCCGTGCATCCGGGCCGGGCGGGCAGCATGTAAATAAAACAGAAACGGCTGTGCGTGCTACGCATATACCTTCTGGCATTTCCGTTACAGCATCTGACAGGCGTTCTCAATTGCAAAATAAAAAAGAAGCATTGGAACGTTTGAAAGCTAAAATAACAAGCTGGCAAATGGAGCAGGCATTGAATGTAATGCAACAAAAATGGATGCAACACAACCTGATAAAAAGGGGAGAAGCGGTACGAACAGTAGAAGCTTCGCTTAGTTGATAATTTGAGATTTGATATTTAAAATTTGAGATTATAGCTGTAAAACAATTTCAAATCTCAAATCAGTTTTTTGCATATATTCGTCACGGATTTGGAAAGTACCTTGCTTTTCTGAATAAGAAAATGATGATGTATCGTCATCACTGATTCATTATAAGACATTCGGCACTACCTGCAATCTTATGGGGAGAACACGCACTAGTATGTGCGGTTTCGGTACCCGCTCCAAGAGTTCAACCGCACATACTAGTGCAGTTCTCGGAGTTGATTGATATAGTCCGCGGAAAATACGAAGGTTCCGATCCAGGCCTTGCTGTCACAGCAAGGCCTTTTTACCTTAAACCTAAAGAGATGTCAACAAATTTGACTAGACAGCAGATCTATGACCGTATTAGGGCCACCTCTAAGGACCAATACATTCTGGAGGAAATGCAGAGGCTCGGTTTTTGGGAGTCATCAGTTGTACCTACTTACTCCGAAACCTTGATTAAAAAAGAGGCCTCACTCTCACAAGAATTAAACACACTGGTAGCAAAGGACAGGAAATTCAGCAACCAGGAAGCTATGTTGAAGGAGATGCGTAAAGCGCGCATGAAACTGGCAAAGGAAAAGCGTGAACAGACTAAGCAAAAGAATAAACAGAAGAAGCTGGATAAGGCAACAAGCTGGCAACAAACACAGCTTGAAAATATCATTTACCTTGGCCCCGGTGTATCTGCAGGACTTAATAATACGGTATCTGATAGTACGATTTTGCAACAATTTGGCTTACCTGTTTTTCCTAACATTCCATCGCTGGCAAATGCTATGCAGGTAGACCTGGCAACGTTGCGCTACCTGCTGTACCAGCGTAAGGTATCGCGCACCAATCATTATCATGTATTTGAAGTGCCCAAAAAATCCGGGGGCAAACGGCGTATATCCGCCCCTAAAAAACAATTAAAAAAATTGCAACTTTGGGTATTGAATAATGTGCTGTGTCATTTGCCAAATGAAACGGTAGCACATGGCTTTATCAGGCAACGTTCCATTGTTACCAATGCAGCACCGCATGTGGGCAAAGACATTATTGTGAATGTAGACCTGAAAGACTTTTTTCCAACCATTACTTACGCACGCGTAAAAGGTGTGTTTAAAAAGCTTGGCTATTCCGAGCAGCAGGCCATCATTTTTGCGCTTATTTGTACGCAGGCGGAGACAGAAGAAGTGGAAATGGACGGGGTAAAATATTATGTACAGAATGGTAAACGATGTTTACCGCAAGGCTCACCGGCAAGCCCGGCTATCAGTAATATCATTGCATATAAACTGGATAAAAAGATACAAGGCCTTGCGGCAAAGCTGAACTTCGCTTACACGCGCTATGCAGATGATCTCACATTCTCTACTACAAATGATAATGCAAAGCAGATAACAAAGTTGCTTTATCTTATTAAAAAGATCGTGACCGCAGAAGGTTTTGAAGTACACCCAGGCAAAACACATATTATGCGCAAAGGTGGACAACAGAAGGTGACAGGCATTGTAGTGAATAAGCAATTGAATGTGGAAAGAAGCCAGTTACGAAAGTTCAGGGCATTACTGCACAACTTACAAATGAATGGCTGGAAAGACCAGCAATGGGGTAATGCCAAACACCTTGTTAATGCTGTAGAGGGGTATATCAATTTCGTGAATATGGTGAACCCGGTGAAAGCGAAATTGTATAAAACGCAACTGGAAAAAATAGTGGCTACACATGGCTATCCGTTGGTAGATAATACAATGCCTAAGCCAACCGTTACAACAGTTGTAGCGGAAGTAAAGGAAACATTAATACCAACTGTAGCAAAAGAGAAAAGCGCAGATAAGACGGATTGGTGGAGTGTGTTTTAAATCTCATCCCAACCCTTCTCCCAAGGAGAAGGGTTGGGATGAGGAAAGGTGATGTTGCACAATGCTGAATAAAGAAAGGAACGATGAAGTGTGCGACGCAACAGTCGATGATAGTAGCAATGCTGCCGGGACAATAAATAGAAAACTTTGGAAACGAGCTGTAGTAATTCTATTCATCGTCTGTTGTGTCACTCACTTGTACTGTAGTAATACGATTTAACAATAGCCCTTCTCCTTGGGAGAAGGATTGGGATGAGGTAGATTTTTAAACAATATTCATAACCTGCGAAACGGCAACTATGAAACTGATTCAACAGGTAAAATTATTTTTCAGGGAAGGCAACTCCGACAAGGTGTATGAGATAGACCTGTGTGAGATGGGCAGCGACAAATTTTTGGTCAACTTCCGCTATGGCAGGCGTGGTGCGGCTTTGAAGGAAGGCACGAAAACAGCCGAAGCTGTGTCGCGCGATAAAGCAATGCAACTTTTTAGTGCATTGGAAGCCGAGAAAAGAGCTAAAGGCTACCAAACTGAAGCAGAGACATTTATTGAATTGCCTTCGCTGGAAGGCGTGAATACTCAAACAGTAAAGGGCGCTATACTCAGGCGTTTGCAGGATGCAGTAGATGGCAAGAACAGTTTTAAAACCGGCTGGAAAACAAGTCGTGTAATCTGGAAAGCAGGCGCTTTGCAAATGCAGGAAGCCATTCCATTTATATTAAAACTGGCAACTAAGGGTGATGAACTGCAAACTTATGCAGCCATTTACATGCTGATAAAAATGCGTGAACTGCAGGCGCAGCAATTGTTTCAGTCGTTTGCATTCAGCACGGGTAAAAATTTATTTGTACGCAACATTGCGTATGAAGGTTTACTTTCATTGACTACTACTGAAAACGCAACGGAGTTGTGCAACAAACTAATTGCTTTGTTGCCGGAGGAATTACAACCAACTATCCAGCAGGAAGATATTGTGACGTATGAAACCGTGTTGAATCAATTAGTGCAGCAAAAAGAAGTACATTTTCTTACCGACCTTTACCTGCTGTGTAAAGTGAAAACAACATTGCTGCCCGCATTGCATAGCGTGTTGAAAACAGTACGTTTTGCGCCACCGTTTTTCAAATATATACGCGCCATTTATAAATTAGCACAGTTACGACAGGATGCGTTTACAGTAGCGATTCTTTCTTATAGATTGGAAAAAGAAAAAGCGTTCTTTAAAGTATCCTCATCTGACGGCAAGCGTGGACGTGAAAGAAAAGAGTTGAAAACGAAAGAGAGCAAACTCGCTTTTTCACAATACACGAAAGAATATTTTCAGAAAAATAGTTTGGCTTATCTCTGTGCTGAAAATAATTTCAGCGATGCCAAAGCCTATGTGCGCCTTGCTGTGGCCACTTTATTGCAATATAAGGAAACAGACTTTGAAGCAGCAACAGAACAGCCAAGGACGCCGTATGGGGTATATGATTATAAAACAAAAAAATATACGTACACTTTAATAAGCTATCCGGAATGCGCAAGTGCATTGCTATTATCCGTTATCTTATTTGGTAATGATACGAAAAGAGAATTACTCCCTTCCTTAAAATTTGCTACAGGTAAGCGTAATGTAGAAAGCACGCGTTATTACTACTCACCTGAAACGTCTGTACCTGTTGCTACGCCAGCTACATTACAACATGGTAGCAACGAAACTGCGCAAGGTGATAACGGAGATAGTGGCTCTGTGATAGATACGGCAGTCAGTTTCTTCAAAAACATCTTTGGCAAAAAAGCACCTGCTTCAGCACCCCAGCAGGCGCCAATACCAGTGCAACCTGCTATTGTACAACCGGAGATAAAAAAAACAATGCCGCCGCGAACAGAATTATACGCGGCATACTGGGATAGCATACCGGAAGCGTATGTACAACTATTAATGCAGGCACAGCTTAAAACAATACATAATTTTGCCTATAACAATCTGAAAGCTCATAAGGATTTTGAAGCCATCTGCGCGAAATTTGATGAGCAAACCATTCTCCAACTACTCAATACACATTTCCTGTTGCCGCAAGAGTTTGGCTATGAATTGCTGACCAGGAAGGCAGATGTATTGCAAAACAGCATATTGTTTGTTGCGCAGGTATTAAACGCAAATTACGCTGACGCAAGGTTCTGGGCAAAAGATGTAATCACTATGAATGCAACAACATTTATGAATGATCTGTCATTTGTCCTAACGCTTTTGTTTAACAGACACGCAGACTGTAAAACGTTCATTAATGATTTGCTGCGGCAGACCGTCTTTGCACAGGAACGTCTGCAGGCAATAACGGGTAAAGTTATCACAGACCTACTCCACCTGCCAAATACGGAAGAAAATAACGTATTAGCGTTAGCTGTAATAGACAAATTGAAACTGGTAGCGCAAGCACCATTACAACAAATAAGCTGGAGCATTGTAGGCCAGTTAATGTCTTCTGACCTGAATGCAAACAAGTTACTGGCAGGAGACATTTTGTTATTTAAAACAAAAGACGCTGCAACTGATGTGCCTTTTTCTATTGTCTATTTATTTGCAGGCAACCCTGTTGCTGACATCCGGAAAAATGGCATCAGTCTGCTGAATAATTATCCGACGGAATTTTTACAAACACCGGAACATCTGCAATCCCTGCTGGATATGGCAGACAGTGAATATGAAGATGTTTTGCATGCGGTAGTCAATCGCCTGCGCCTGTTGCTTGTTACTACTGCCGATACACGCAATACGATAGTGCGCAATATTGTATATGCGCTGATACGTAAAGAAAAATATGAAGGAGCGCATGCCGTATTGTTACAGTTCGGATCCAATGATCTGAAGCCTTATTGGAATACAGGCTTGCAACCAAAGGATATTACTAAACTAGTACACGCCCAATACAGGCCAAGCCAACTATTGGGGCTGGAAATATTGGAGGGTTATGACCGGCCTGACGCATTTACGTTGCCACAGATCATATCATTTGGCAACCACGAGTTATTGGCACTGCGCCAATGGAGCAGGAGTTATTTTCAGCAACATGTGGAGCGCATCCGTGCAGAAAAAAACAAGGCGTTGGGCATTCTTGATGCTACATGGGATGATACACGCGCATTTGCTTTTCATTTCTTTAAAACAAGTTTTGAAGAAACAGACTGGGATACAGATACACTGATAGGCATTACAGATTCTATACGTCCGGACGTGGAAGCATTTGGCAAGGAACTGATCACCCGTTATTTTAAGCCAGAACATGCATTGGAATATCTTGAGAAGCTAAGTCAACATCCAAGCCTGAATGTACAGGCATTGGTAACCGGTTATTTATCTGTATATGCCGCTGATAATCTTCCTGTATTGCAAAGCCTGGAATTTTATTTCCGCTCTGTATTGATGCGTGTAAATAAAGGCAGGGTAGCGAAAGACCGTGTGTTTGCTTTTGTACAAACGGAAGCATTAAAGAATGAGGCTACTGCTAAGTGGGCTACCGCTCTACTGGATGATGTAGCCGCACAAACAACAGTGCAGGACAAAGCTACCTGCATAGATATTTTAACTGCCATCAAACATCGTTATCCGCAAACGGCGATGCACCTAACCATTAAAAATTAAGCAGTATGCTATTCGATTATAAATATGCTGGCAATAGTACTGTAAGTAGCGATACGCATGGCACAGCCATGAGTTTTGCGCCGGACACACTACGTGATCCTGTAGCATTTGTGGGAAAGCTGAATAAAAAGGTTGCGTTCCGTGAAGCAATATCCGCGTTGCATGATGTAGTAGTATCTGACCTGCGTTTTAAACCAAAAGATAAAACAGCGTATAAAGAATGGGCTGCAGAACAGGAGAAGTTATGGCTAAGTGAGTATATGTCTCAATCGCAGGTGGAAGAAGTACGCACACGACTAGCGGAGGTAAGAGCTGAATTACAACATATTCGTGCAGAAAAAGAACGGATTTCCGGGCCATTCAATAAAGCAAAAAGAAGCTATTTCGATTATTTATATAGTAAAGATAAAGATGCATGGTTTGTATTAGACCCGGTGATTACTGTACATCCTGATGAAGTATTTTTTGAATGCTTCAGCCAGGATGAATCGTCGTATGGCAAGTTGAGTTGTAACTATAATGTATTTACGGGGATCAGTGAGTTTGCATGCGGTACTACCAATATTGATTATTCCGCAGCACTATACGGCGAGTTTCAAAAAATACGTAACTATAAGGATACGAGTTTTGTAATAGACCCATCTGGTTTTGAAACACAGACTACGAATGAAGCAACGTATAAAGAAGTAAAAATAGACTTGCCAGACTCGTGGGTACGTGGCTTTTTGCAGGTAAGCTCTGCTATGACATTGCCTGCCACTACCTTTGAGCTGCACCCGATGGATATTTATAGTCTTTGCCAATACCTGCGTCGTTTTAAAGAGCAGGAGGGACCACGTGCATTGCGCTTTGTGCTGGAGCCGGGCAAACCAATACAATTGGTAATAGAGCCCTGGTATGAAACACTCACTTTTCACCGGTCTGTTTATACAGGAAATGATAACAGAACCATCAGGATCTGGGGACGCAGGCGTTTACTGACATTAGAACGTTTGATACCTGTTGCCAAAAAAATTCGCGTAGCATTGTTGGGTTCTGGCCTGCCATCGTTCTTTATGGCTGATATGGATGATATGACTTTTACATTGGGATTATCTGGATGGACGAGCAATGATTGGAGCCGTGCAGGTAATTTCGACCTAATGGCGCCACGTGGTCATGTGGACCTGTTAACAAAACAAACGGTTTTCAATGCGTTAAGGGAAAACTGGAAAGCAAGCGTAGAGGATTTGACGGCTAAATTATCGCTGTCCTCAGCAACTGTAATAGCCGCGCTTACCGCGTACACGCAGGCCGGCAGGGTGATTTATGATCTAAAAAATGGTGTATATAGAGTAAGAGAGCTTACACAAGACCCTCTTGACTTTAATGCGTTACGTTTTAGCAGTGAGCAGGAGCGAATGGCAAGTGAACTGATAGCGCAAGCCGCTGTTAAGATTAATACGCATGTAGAGAATGAAACATTACATATAACCGGAAAGGTAAAAGGGAAGAAGGAAACGTACAATACGCTGGCTGTAATAGATAAAGATCAACGTTTAATAAAAGCCTCGTGTGAGTGCTCATTTTACAATGCCAATCAGTTAACGCAAGGCCCTTGTGAACATATATTGGCTACACGTATGGCATTGCATGCAAATGTGCTTGCGATTAATAATAACTAGATTAATTGGAATTGAGATTTGACATTTAAGATTACCATTGGAAGCGATTTCAAATCTTAAATATCAAATCTCAAATTCATTTTATTTCACTTTATACGCTACTACCTTCTTTCCGTTAAACGTTGGTACGTACAATATTTTCTTAGCCTGGTCATAACCGATGTCTGCAGAATTGATCTTTTGCTCGTGCGTGTCCAGCATTAAGTCTTTTCTGCCGTCAGCATATACGTAATAGATATAGCCAGCCCATTCTGTTACGATGAAGTCGCCATTGCCTACGGGCTCTATACCATCACCACCATGTTCCAGCGTAGTCAGTTGCGTAACATTTTTCTGCGCGTCTGCTTTTAAAACTGCTTTTTTCGCCAGTATGTACAGATCAGTTCCTACAGCTTTCAGGCCATTCACACCATTCATACCTTCCATATATACAGCCGGTACATCATTGGTCAGTGTGTGAATTTTTCCCGTCTTAGAGTCTGATATATATACTACACCTTTATCATCGGTCGTAATATCATTCAGATTTTTTGCATCAGCTATCGCGATTTTCTTTTCTACTTTTCCCTTGTTCATATCTATCACCACCACTTCTGTTACATCAGCTACATATAACTTATCACCTACACGGCCTAAGCCTTTAGGCGCGTTTAGCCCGGTGATCCAGGTGCTATCATATTTTTTGCCATCTACAGATAGTTTACCTACGCCACCTTTGCCATCTACTACCCAGCCGCCACCATCTATCAGCGATACATACAAGATGCCTTTTTTGAAGTCAGGCAATATAGATTCAGGAATAGCTACAATCGTATCTGTTTGCCATATTTGCTCCAGCTTATGCTGTGCTTGTGTGCAGAATGGAAGAGCGATTGCGAGTGAGAAAATGATTTTTTTCATGAATTTGAAAATTTGAAAGTGTGATAATTTGAAAATGATATTGTTGAACTGTTATGTGCTTAATTGTTAAATGGCTACATTGTTATATTGTTTTTTGAAATCAACAATATAACCATTACACAATTAAACAATGTACCAATTATTCTTCCGTTATCTCATACACATTACTTGTTAGCGGCTGCAACTTTCCTGCTGCAAGATTCAGGCCGATGGTCATTAAATATTCTCCACTTAATACCTTGTTGTCATCTGGGTTTACAGATTTTGTATCAGGGAAAAGGTTTACTTCTTTTATGCGGTATTTTTTAGTTGGGTTGAGTCCCTGCAATTTTACATTGCTCAGTATTTGCTTGTAACGCGGATTAAGATTATAGTTGAAGAGTACAGCTTTCTTTTTTGCATCATCTACATACATCAGCACTGCACGGTTTTCTTCATACGGAGAAATAATACGGTACAGATCGCCCTGCCATATTACGTTGCTCAGGCGCTTATATGTGGCTACAGCCTGTTTGGTAAACTGTACTTCTTTTTCTGTAAATCCATCTACTTTAATATCGTAGCCCAACTTACCCATCATTGCCACATCCGTGCGGAATTTCAGCGATTGTACTTTACTCCAGTTAGTTACGTGCGCGGCAATCGTATTGGCAGGGAAGAAGTAAGAGTAACCCCATTGTATAAAAATGCGTTCCAGCCCGTCTGTATTATCGCTCGGCCAGAATTCTGTAAAATATTTTAATGCACCATAATCCGTACGACCACCACCGCCAGAGCAAAGCATGACCGGCAAGTGCGGATATTTCGCACGGATCTTATCCAATACTTTATATAAGCTACGTGTATATTCAATAAACAAGTGCGATTGCTTGTCTTTCAGGAATGGAGAATACGTGTTGCTCATAGTCCTGTTGCAATCCCATTTAATATAAGCAATGCCCGGATTTTTGTCCAGCATACCCACAACCGTATTATACACAAAATCCTGTACCTGTGGATTGGTTAAGTCTAAGATCAACTGGTTACGCTGGTAGTTTTCTTCGCGGTTAGGCAATTTAAGTATCCAGTCAGGATGTTGCTTATACAGATCGCTCTTAGGGTTCACCATCTCAGGTTCTACCCATATACCAAACTGTGTACCTTTTTCTTTTGCCTGCTGTACAAGATACTCTAATCCGTGCGGCAACTTCTTTGCATTTTCCTGCCAATCGCCTAAGCCCGTTTTATCATCATTTCGTGGAAAGTTGTTGCCAAACCAGCCATCATCGAGGAGGAACAAGTCTACGCCAATTTTTACTGCACCATCAAACAATGTTACCAGTTGTTTTTCATCAAAGTCCATACGCGTTGCTTCCCAATTGTTCAACAACGTTAAGCGAGGCTTTGTACCATCCAGTACGCCATAGTTTCTTGCCCAGCGGTGCAGGTTACGGCTGGCTTCGCCTTTACCATTTGAAGACAGTGTATAAATGAATGCCGGTGTGATAAATGTCTCGTTTGGTGCCAGTGAGTAATTAGACGCATACGAGTTCATGCCGGCACTTATATGCAGCCAATCACGCTGGTCTATTTCAAAAGCAAATTTGAAATTCCCTGTCCAGGCAAGTGTACCTGCCATTACATCTCCCGCCGTTTCTGTGGATGGCTTATCTAGCGAAAGAAAGAAGACAGGAGACTGGTACATGTTTGCTCTTGCACCCAGTTTGCTATCCAGCACTTTTATACCATGCGTCAGTTCACTTTCTTCCATGCCCATTTCCTTGGCCCAGTCACCGTGAAATTGTGTGAGCCAGTAATGTTCTGATTTAAAATGAAGCATACCGGAAGCGTAGTCCGTTAATTGTATTGCACTCTTTTCTGTATGCTTTATATCAGACCAGGTTTTGAGCACATTCTCCCGGGAGTAAGCAGCAATGTGTAATGCCACTGTTACAGGATACACGGGATCTTTTAAATTGATAATAGTTTCTGTTACGTTATTGTCAGTTAGTTTGGTTTCGTGCGATACATATTCCAGCACCAGGGAAGGGTTGCCGTCTGTATGCACTGTACGGAAGGCAGGTTCTAAAGCTGTTTCCATACCTGCAGTAATGAACATTTCCTGGCCACCGGTAAATAGGCTATCCTGCGCGCTTTGCAGGCGTTTACCAAAGTAAGACTGTAGGAGTCTTCCGTTCTTAGCGACCGTTAAAACAAGGCTTGTACTTTGTGTCTGGATAATAATTTGCTTGTTCCGTTGTGCATACGAGGATATATAACTGCACAGCAGTAACAGCACTACAATTTTTTTCATGTTTGGCGACGTTGAGAAGTTGTGTGTGTTATTAGTCTTAGTGAAATGGATAAATTGTTAAATGGCTATATGGCTTAATTGTTATTCAAACAACAATCAAACAATGGAGCAATGCAACAATTTAAGCCACAAATTCCTTTTGATACTTCAGCGGGCTTTTCCCGGTGATCTGTTTAAAATACTTATGGAAGCAGGCGAAATTATTAAACCCGCTTTCATAGCAAAGCTGTTTAATGCTAAGCTTGTTTTCAATCAGCAGTTTGCACGCATGCCCTACACGTATTTCGATCAGGAATTGAGAATACGTTTTACGGGTGCGCGATTTGAAGTAACGGCAGAAAGAATTCGGGCTAATGTTGGCGATACCTGCAATTTCTTCCAACTGTATCTTCCGTTTAAAATTGGCCAGGGAATACTCGTAAATGTCATTGATACGATCATTCTCTGCCTCTACAAAATCGTGTTTGAAACCAATAGAGGATAATGGTTCCAGGTGTTTGCATTCAGATACGGTAAGCAATGCTTCTATCAGGTATATGATGCGCTCTGCACCATCCGTGTACAGCATTTTTTCCAGTAGCTCTGCCACTTTCGATTTTGTTTTACCAATGATCTGTAAGCCTCTGCGTGCTTTTTCCAGCACCACTTTCAGGCCATTGTTTTCCGGCAATTGAAGGAACTGATCACCCCAGAAGTTTTCGCAGAAATGCGCTACGCGAATGTCTGCAGTCGCTTTTTTGTTTTCATCGAAATAGAAATCATCGAAACGCCAATAGTGGGGGAGATGCGCGCCAACAATAACAATATCGCCCGGCTTGAACCGTTTAATACTGTCCCCGATAAATTGGGTTCCTTCTCCTTTTTTGAAATGGATCAGCTCTACTTCGGGGTGGTAGTGCCATCTGTTGTTGACATGGGGGACGAGGTCTTGCCTGACACTAAATGACTGTGTAGGCCCTTTAGACACTTTTAGCAGTTGTGGTCTCATTCAGCAATCTTGACTTTTAAGTATGACAATGCAATAAACAAGTGCCAAATAAACATATTTTATCCAAAAAAAGCACTTCAAACGTTTGAAGTCTTTTAAGGCGTTTAGAAACTCAAATCCGGCCGTCAATATGTAATCGATTGCAATGGCGACTATTTTTTTACCGCAGAGTCGGAGAGAACGGAGAGGTCGCAAATACCGGGCTCGCGGAAAGCGTGAAAAATGCAGAACAGAAATTCCGCGTATTCTGTGTTTTCCGCGAGAGAATTTATGCATACAGTTTGCGAGACTTTGCCTCCAAGACACAACGCCACAAAGAAATCACCAATCTTTTACATCGTACATCTAACATCGTACATATTCGTACTTACCCCGGTACATATTTTCCGGCTCACTTCTTGTCCAAATTAATGTTAAGAATTTAACATATACATTAAACTTCAAACGTTTTGCATGGTCGAACAACAGCGTTCCAAATGTTTCAAAAGTGTGCAAGTGTCAGCTTGAAGCAGTGATGCGTTGAAACAAACGTATGTGCTAATATTCATTCTTTACTCATTTACTAAAGTGTATGAGCTTAAATCCAAATCAAAAGGAAAACACGCTACCACCAGTAACCAGTGGGTTAAAAAAATACAGAGGACAATGGTCTGCAACAGAAGTGCGTCATTTACTAAAGCGAACCACATTTGGTGCAAAGCAGCAGGACATTAATCTCTTCCTGAAAATGTCTCCCTCCAAGGCTGTTGCTTACCTAGTTAACACGGAAGAGCCAATGCCAGCCCCACCTATCAATTATTACAATGACGATAAGTACACAGACGAAGAGATTCCAATGGGACAAACATGGATCAACACGCTGAAGTACAATGGTATGAATAATGGCAGGCGCAAAAATTCACTTAAAGGCTGGTGGATCGGGTTGATGATCAATCAGCAGCCAACGTTACGTGAAAAAATGGTGTTGTTCTGGCATAACCATTTCGCTACAGAAACCCGCACAGTTGACAATGCATTGATGTTATACAAGCACAATGTACTGTTACGTGTATTTGCATTGGGTAACTTCAAAGAAATGGTAAAAGCCATTACGAAAGACCCATGTATGTTGCGTTACCTGAATGGTACAGCTAATACAAAAAAAGCGCCCGATGAAAATTATGGCCGTGAATTACAGGAGTTATTTACTGTAGGCAAAGGACCGGGCTCACATTATACAGAAGATGATGTAAAGGCCGCGGCGCATGTACTGACGGGATTTTATATTGACTATAAAACATTCAACAGCCAGTTTGGGCCGGGCAGGCACGATGAAGGAGATAAAAAGTTTTCTTCTTTCTATAAGAACACCGTGATCACAGGGCGTAAAGGGCCGGATGGAGAAAAGGAATTGGATGACCTGTTAAACATGATCTTTGAACAGGAAGAAGTTTCAAAATTTATTTGCAGAAAACTATACCGGCAATTTGTATATCATGTGATAGATGATACGACAGAGAAAAATATTATTACACCGCTTGCCAAAACGTTCAGAAAGAATAATTACGAAATAAAACCTGTACTCGAAGAATTACTAGGCAGCAAGCACTTTTTTGATGTCGCATTCAGAGGTAGCATTATTAAAAGCCCAATTGATTTTGCTGTTGGGTTGTGCCGCGAGTATGATTTAGGTTTCCCGCCAGACAGTAATTACGTAGACCAGTATAATTGTTGGTTGCAGGTACAAGGCACTGCTGCGAACATGCAGCAAAACATTGGCGATCCGCCTAACGTAGCGGGCTGGCCTGCCTATTATCAAGTACCTGACTTTGATAAGATGTGGATCAATTCAGACACTTTGCCTAAGCGCAACCAGTTTTCTGACCGCATGATCTTTAGCGGCATTGTGCGTCCGCAACAGGTAAAGGTGCAAATAGATCCGGTTGGCCATGCAAAACAGTTTTCTGATCCGGGCAACCCGGATACGTTGATCAATGACGCAGTGCAATCCCTCTACATGATGGACTTGTCTGATAAGGATAAAGAATATTTGAAATCAGGTGTACTGTTATCAGGATTGCAAGGCAAAATGTCTGACCACTATTGGACGCAGGCCTGGCAAAACCTGGCGGATAAACCCGATGATGTAGCAAACCGTAACAACGTAACGAACAAGTTGAAGAACCTGTATAAATATTTGATGAACTTACCGCAATACCAGTTGATGTAAGATGTTTGATGTACGATGTTAGATGTAAAAGAATAGAACATTTGGTCAAAAAAGTCAACTAAGATTTCAGCTATTCCCAATTACCGTACATCTAACATCGTACATACTCAGTTTGTCTTTATAAAATAATAACCATGAAGAGAAGAGATTTTTTACGAAATACGGTCGCAGGTGTTGCGATTCCTTACTTTCTGAATGGATATGCAGTGAAGGGCATGAGTGCTAATCCTTTTATGCGTGCGGCAAGTAAGTATATGGGAGAAGACAAAGTGTTGGTGTTAATACAATTAAGCGGTGGTAATGACGGACTAAATACGGTTATTCCACTGGATCAATATAGTGCCTATACGGCGGCGCGTAGCAACATAGCCATACCGGAAGACAAAGCACTTAAGCTAAACGGCATTGAAGGAGTGGGGCTGCATCCTGCTATGACAGAGATGCAACAGCTTTTTAATGATGGTAAGCTGGGCATTGTGCAGGCAGTAAGTTATCCCAAACCCAACTTCTCGCATTTCAGAGCTACAGATATCTGGATGACAGGTTCTGATGCAGACAAGATCATTAGCACAGGCTGGGCTGGCAGATACCTGGATGACGTGTTTCCTAACTTCCCTGCGGAATATCCCAATTCAAAAATGCCTGATCCATTGGCTGTGCAAATAGGTTCTGTTGTTTCTACTACTTTCCAGGGCCCTGCGTTTACTATGGGGTTAGCTATCAGTAACCCATCCAGTTTTTATAATTTGCTGGAAGGAAAAGTAAATGTAGATTCCAATACACGCTGGGGCGCACAACTCGACTACCTGGAAGTAGTTGCTACAAAAACGGACCAGTATGCAAACGTGATCAAACAGGCGGCTTTGAAAGTAAAACAACAGTCACCGAAATATCCTGCTCCTGGGAAAAACCCGCTGGCAGACCAGTTGAAGATCGTAGCACGCCTGGTAGCAGGCGGCTTAAAAACAAAAGTGTATATGGTAAGCACCGGCAGCTTTGATACACACTCCAAACAAACGGACACAGCAGACAATACGGTAGGTGTGCATGCAAACTTACTGAAACGTGTATCTGAAGCCATCGGTGTATTTATGGATGATCTGCAATACCTGCAATGTGCAGACCGTGTAATGGGGATGACTTTTTCAGAATTTGGCAGAAGAATAAAATCCAATGCAAGCGGAGGTACAGATCATGGCGCTGCTGCGCCTGTTTTTTACTTTGGCAATGGCGTAAAAGCCAAAGTACATGGTACGAACCCGGTATTGCCGGCAAGTGCGAGTGTGAATGACAATGTACAGATGCAGCACGACTTCCGCGCACTATATGCGGGTATCTTACAGGAATGGTTTACATTGGATCAGAAAGATGTAAGCAATGTATTGAACGGACAATTTCAGCCATTGCAAATGGTCTGAAACAAAAAATATTGTTTTGTTACACAAGCGTAGGTGATGAGCCTGCGCTTTTTTGTTTACATCAATCCTTCGACTAATGGTAAGAGAATTTGTAATGCTAATGATGAACACTATTCCAATTAAACGAAGTGTTGATATGTACCTTACCTTTACCCGTTCAAAAAAATACCCTGCATGTCATTCCAAATAATCAAATATGCCGACGCATACCGTGAGCAAGTGATACAAACATGGGAAGCATCTGTTCGGGCTACCCATCATTTTTTGGCAGCAGCAGATATTGCGTTTTATAAAACGATTGTGCAAAGTATCAATTTCAACGACCTGGAAGTGTATTGCTACGTATCTGACAGTGGGGAAGTAGCGGGTTTCCTGGGCGTAGCAGAAAAGAAGCTGGAAATGCTTTTCTTACAACCTGCTTATATAGGCAAGGGAATTGGAAAACAACTCATCACGTTTGCGATAGAACAATTGCAGGTACAATGGGTAGATGTAAATGAAGGCAACACACAAGCCACTGCTTTCTATACAAAAGCCGGCTTTACTATTATCGGCAGAACAGAACTGGATGATGCAGGCAAACCATACCCGATATTGAAAATGCAGAAGATGATTTGAAATTTGAGATTTGATATTTGAAATGGATACAAAAGATTGTATAAAGGTTGCACAATGACTAGCACATCATTTCAAATCTCAAATTTCAAATCAAAAAAAAAGCCACTACACGTCTGCAATGGCTTTGGCTGATAGACTACAATCCCTGTTCATCAGCACTAGGGCCGTAGCTGCCGGGAATTGGCACATCCAGCAGGCGCAGGTACACACCTAATTGCGCGCGGTGGTGTACAATCTGGCAATAAGACATTCTCAGTACTTCAGCTTTGCTATCTACACTATATACCTGGTCTCCGCTGCGCAAAGTCCAGTCTGGTTCCAGGTCAGCATCGGTTGCCTTCTCCAGGTCTGCAAGGCCGGTAGCCAGGTTAGATTCAAAATAGGCCAGCAAGTCTGTGGTGTTATTGATTACAGGAACAGCATACGGGTTTTGCTCAAAGTCCAGTTCGCTTGTATTAAGTACCATTGTAACCCAGCTTGGTAGTTCGCCAATATGCGTAGCCAGCCTGCGGATCGTCATACTTTTCGGATGAGGTTGCCAGTCAAATTTGTCGTTCGGAATCGCAGCCAGCATTTTTCGCGTAGTAACTGCTTCGTTTTTCATTTCTTTTACTAAAGATGGGATTGTAGACATAGTTGTATGTTTTTTTTGTTTGTGAATACAAAGAAACTACCGGCTAGTGACAGCCCTATGTCAACAGGCTTGAACTAATTTTTTAAAAAATGGAAAAATGTTTCAGATGGTTATTTAGCAGTAATACAATAATTTAGTGATATGAAGACCCGATATATTCTCTTTTTGTTGCTAACACTTGCAGTAGGAAACCGCTTACAGGCGCAAAATCAATTGCGTGGAAAAGTAGTCCGTTTTGACTCCTCAACAGTACTTACTGCTGTTACCGTATATAATGCCACTACTGATAAATATGCCTCAACCGACCTGGGCGGTTTTTACAAAATAGACGCAAATCCCGGCGATAGCGTCAGCTTCAGCTATATAGGGTATAAGTCCAAGGTAGTAAAAGTAGGCGCGTCCATGTATAATAAGTCTTACAACATATTTATGGAGGTAAGCCACAATAGCCTGGATACGGTAACCGTAACCAGCGGGTACAGGCATGACTCTTTAGGCCGCTTTAGCCAATACCAGGAGTTGTATCAAAACAAAGTAAAGCTGGCCGGCAATACTACACCCGAAGGGTTTGGTATTCGCGTTAGCCCCATCTCTTATTTTTCAAAAGGAGAGAAGCAAAAACGTGAACTAAGAAAACGACTGGAAGAACAGGAAAAAGACAATTATATTGACTATCGTTTCAATCCATCTTACGTAGCTATGGCAACAGGCCTTCAAGGCGAGAAATTAATCACCTTCATGCGCGAATACAGGCCAACCTATGCGTTTGCCCGCAAAGCAAATGCGGAAGATATGATGCTGTATGTACAGGATTCTTTCAAAAAGTACAAAGCCAAATACAAAATACAATAATGTCCGATAAGGGCATTGGTTTGACCAATTGCAAAAAACTGGTAAGTAAAGATGCCGCACCTTTGTACCGCATCCACTTATAGATAATGCTATTCGCATTATTTACCTATCCCAATAAATATACTGGCCCTTTATAGACTGTTCGTACAACAGCTTATCCATCTGTCGATAGTACTATCGGCAAGAGCAGAAAAGCTGCCTATTATACTGTACCCTGCTATTGGCGGGTACGTTTATTATTATTTCCCATGTAGACCTATCAACAACACTACAGGCCATTTCATCAACATGAAATGGCCTTTTTATTTTTCTATTCCATTATCTTTTTTCATAGTCTGCCTGGTTGGTTCGGTTTATCTTTGCCGTCATCTTTTTTAAAACCTCACCTGCAGGCTGCAAAAGCGTATGAAACAAAAGATCAGGAAGCATTACCGCATGGCGCGCTACATTATGTATAAAGAAACACTGGTAGATGCGAAGGAACACATCTGGACATTTATCGGATCCTTTGTCGGCATTGGCCTCATCGGTTTTTTAAACAGCCAATACATAACAGCCTACGACAATCTCTTTATGATCGGTTCTTTTGGTGCCTCTGCCGTACTCATTTATGGCGTTATCAATAGTCCATTTTCTCAGCCGCGCAACCTGCTGGGCGGGCATATTATTTCAGCCATTATAGGTGTTACTATTCACAAGCTTATTCCAAACGAGCTATGGCTTTCGTCTGCGCTTACCGTTTCCTTATCCATCGTATGTATGCAGATCACCAAAACACTACATCCGCCTGGCGGCGCTACAGGGCTCATTGCAAATATTGGCTCTGCCAAAATACAGCAGCTTGGCTATTGGTACGTGCTAAGCCCCGTAGCCAGTGGCGTCACCATACTACTACTCACAGCGCTCATCTTTAACAACATGACGGCTGCACGTAGCTATCCTAAGAATAAAACGTGGTATAAGGTGTGGAAGAGAAGGTATAGGTAATGGCGAGGTCTATAAAAATTCATTGCTGCCGAGTAAATTAGTGAGGCATTCAATTGCAGGCTTTCATTTGTCTACCGACGGTGTTACTTTTTGTCTTGATACAAAAAGTAACCAAAAAAATCAAGGCTCCAGAAAAGCAGGCTAAAAATTGTCCTGCCCGCCGAAATCCATTGAACTCGCCGCTTACAGATTAAGTACAATAAGTTACGCCTGGCTCAAACAGCAATGGATTTTTCCGGCGTTCATGCCAATTTTCTTAACGCAGCTTTTCTGAGGCCGCACGTTTCCCGGAAAGACTAGCATGTGAACGAAAAGATGTATCCGAAAAATTATCCACTTAACAAAAGAGGTGAGTCACTTGACTCACCTCTTTCTATTTTTATTTTTCTTCGTCTTTAAATATTATCCCGTGTTGTTGCAGCTCCTGTAATACCGGTTCATATATGGCAGGGGAGATGGGAATGTGTAATCCCGTTTCAGCAATCTCCTCTTCCAGTATCAGCTTTGCAGCGATACCCAGTGGCAAGCCCACTGTTTTCGCCATAGCAGTATGTACACTATCTTCACCCGTTACACTAAGCGTACTTGACAAGGCATGCTGCTTACCATTCAGTGTATATTCAAACTCATGCATCATAATCACCAGGTCTTTATCTTCAGGGCGCAGGATCAGTTTCTTTTCCAGGGCCAGTTGCAGTACATCAGCAGCACTACATACACCTTTATTGATCAGTTCACCATCATCAAAGCCAAGAAAATACAACTGCTCTACAATGGCCTGTTCTGTACCCGTTTCGTCCGCCTCAGCCATGCTTAGGTTACCGGCAGAATCTACGGACATAAATGCTGCACCGCGCTGTTTGGCAGTCGCTTTTTCAAACCAGTTAGCAAACCTGAATCTTTCCAGGTGTTGTAAAAAGAATGCCGCAAATGATAAGTTAGTCGTGTCATACACTTTCTCTTCATCTGTCAGTCGCAATTCTATAATCTTGTCCCAACCGGTAATAAAGGCGGGGTGCCTCAAAGTAGTGCGTATAAATGTGTGCGTATCCTCTAATCCATACACAGGTATATAGCCCAGGCTATCACGATTCGGATAGAACGCGTAAATATCATTACCTGGCACATCCAGTATATTACCAACCGCAGGGTTAAACAGGTCCCTGTAACCTTTTTCTACCACCTCGTTATTTTCTTTGTAAATAGCGCCAGCCTTACCGGCCACCACTACATTACGCGGGTTCCAACTGATCTTATAATGCCACGGGTTATCATCACTTTCCGGTGCAACCAACCCGCCACAATGCGACTTAAAGGAAGTAATTTTTCCACCCTGTAGCTTAATGCGGTGTATCACCTGCATAGCGCTCATGTGGTCTATACCCGGATCCAGGCCCATCTCACACAGGAACAATAATGATTTTTCTTTTATTTCTTTCTCCAGCGATCGTATGTTGTCATCTACATAAGACGCCGTTAACAGGTTTTTACCTGCAGCCACACAATCCTTTGCTACTATGAAGTGTAATGCAGGCGGCATAAGAGAGATCACTATATCCGCATCTGCTACAAGCCCCTTTCTTTTCGCATCATCCTGTATCTGCAAAGCCACGCCTGTCACATTATTATAGCCATCCGACTTGCTTTTTACCACAGCTTCATTTGCATCCGCAATAGTCAGGTGCCAGTTTTTATCAATAACAAGCTGTATGAGATAATCGATGAGAACAGAAGCTGATTTGCCAGCCCCAAAAAGTAGGATATGCTTCATTAGGCTAAGATAGAGTATTTGAATTGTTTAATGGATACATTGTTAAATGGTTACATGGCTAAATTGTTTTATTACCGGATAGCCATATCGTTGAATTGCCTTATACCCATAAGCACCATGACTTATTAGCATGTTTTTATGTACCCAGCTAAATAATACCCATGGGCTTTACTTGCGTCGCACACTTGTACTGCGTAACATTACTCAACAAAATGCCTGACAATGCAACAATAAAACAATGTGACAATAAAACCATTACTCTGCTACTATGTACACACCTTTTTGCTCAATGCTGAGTAGCGAAACCTTATAGCTTACGCGGTCTGCGTCTTTTACAATGGGAGCGTCTACTGCTATATCGTTTTGTGCGGGTATCTTTTTGAAATACATAGTAGATCCTTTGCGCAAATTACCCCTGCCGTCAAAATATTGCAGGTCTAATACAACCAGGTCTACTTGTGCATCGCCCAGGTTTTTTACATGAAAGCGTACGCTTTTTTCACCCGGCGCAGCAGGTAAGCTCTCCTGTTGTACATCTACATAGCTGCTGATCTTTTTGCCAGATACAACGGGCGGTGGATTATAAGCCGCAGCAGATGTAGCTACAGGTGTGTTTGCTTTTGCAATAGCCGCATCCGCTTTAGGTTTGTTTGCAACCGGCACATTTACTACTGCCGGCGCCACAGCATTTACCTGTTGCGGAGCTGTTGTTGCCTTCTTACCAGGCGTAACAACGGGTGGTTTAGCAACATGCGGATCTGATAGGTTAGTGGCTGCTATAGCTTTATTCGTTTCTTTAGGTAGTGTGGTGCTTACTGGCTTATTCTCCGGTTTCTTTACCAATGTCTCGCTTGCTGAATTGTGTTTCTCAGGCGCAACAGCAACCTTAGTCACAGGTGCACCGGTTGCGGGTGGTGTTGCTTTAACTACAGCATGCTGTTCTTCTTTTTTTTCTTCAACAACCATAGGTTTAACCATTGATTCAGAAGTAGATACTTTACTTTCAGCATCCTTCGTTTCAGTAACGGTCGCTGTCGTAGCCGGTTCATCCTGGGCATCATTATGCTTAAACCCAAACCACATACCAGCTATCAGCAAAGGGGCCAACACTGCCAGCACTGCGTAGCTAAGCACCTGGCGGCTTCTGTTGCCATTTTGCTTAGCCCTGAAAAGACGTTCTGAATAATTTTCATCCAATTCGTCGGGAGAATTTGGCGGAAACTGTATAGTAGATGGTTGTTTTTCTGGTGTGGATTCCTTCTGTTCAGGCTGTTGTGTTTGCCAGTCATTTAGTGCATCCTGCCATGCAGGCGCAGCCTCTTGCACAGGTGCCGAAACTGTTATTGTTGTTTCCGCAGGTTTAGTAATGGGAGATGCAGGTTGTTCTTTTCCTGGTTGTGCAATATTCGTCTTTTCAGGTTCTACCAACTCTATTTTGTGACTCTCTGCACGTATCCTGAATTTAGGTTTTACAAGTGGTTTCTGTGCTGGTTTTTCTTCCGGCACATTGTCATTTTTTTTATAAAACCTGTCATACGGTTGCTCATCCACGGGTGCAATGTAAGGCTTGAAAACATCCACTTCGGAAGGGTAGCGCCATGCAGCGCTTTTACCATCAACCCAGATAAGGTCGTATGGCTTCAATCCCTTTTGCAGTAGCTCCTCTGCTGTAAAAGGGCCCGTTTCCTGGTTGTTGCGGAGTAAACGGTAAACTTTCATATCAGGGCTTTAAAAATTACTAATGCAAAACCGAAGCGTTTATTGTAAACGCTTTGTTATTATTCCCTGCCTTACTTATCTCAAATTCATGCCACAAACGGCAACGAAACCTTAAATAGCAAAATGGGGAAAACTTATTGCAATCAGCTCAAGTAATGCACATTTCGTAAGGGGTTTCAAAAGTTTTCGGGTTTCATGGTTTCAATGCGGGTATTAAACCTGACAGGTCTTAAAGGCCTGTCAGGTTTTCGCAAGTTGTTGAGTAGAATTACTACTGTAGAACGGAGCGTCGCAAGTAAAGTTCAACCAGGGCGCTTAGCGCTGATTTACCCGTAGAAAAGAACATATTGAAACTGCTTTAAAACTTGTAAACTTTTGAGACTTTTTTGTGGATAAAACAGTGTAAAAAACAAGTGTTTATAAGCATTATAATGGCTAAAAAAGTTATCTTCGCCATCTTGTAAAAAAGTCAGATTTTATTACAATCCGGGCTGCAATTTCACTATCTACAGTGCTTTTGCACCTTTATTTTTTGATCAGAGAATAATATCAATGGAAGAAAATCTTTTGCCCCAGGAGACAAGCGACAATGATCGTATTATTCAGGTAAATATTGAGGAACAGATGAAGACGGCTTATATCGACTATTCAATGTCGGTTATAGTTGGTCGTGCCTTACCTGATGTGAGAGATGGATTTAAGCCCGTGCACAGGCGCATACTTTTCGCCATGAATGAACTGGGCATGTCCTTTAGCAAGCCTACAAAGAAAAGTGCGCGTGTGGTAGGTGAGGTGCTGGGTAAGTATCACCCACACGGTGACAGCTCGGTGTATGCTGCTATTGTGCGTATGGCGCAGGAGTGGAACATGCGTTACACGCTGGTAGATGGTCAGGGTAACTTCGGTAGCCAGGATGGTGAAGAGCCGGCTGCTATGCGTTATACGGAGGTGCGTTTGCAAAAACTGGCGGAAAGCATTCTCCAGGATATAGACAAAGACACTGTGGATTTCCAGTTAAACTTTGATGACTCTTTACAAGAGCCAACTGTATTGCCTACACGCATTCCGCAATTGCTGGTAAACGGTTCGTCAGGTATTGCCGTAGGTATGGCCACCAATATGTTGCCGCACAACCTGGGCGAAGTAATTGATGGCTGTATCGCTTATATTGACAACAGAGAAATTACAATAGAGGACATCTGCAAGTATGTAAAAGCGCCTGACTTCCCGACAGGTGGTATCATCTTCGGTATGGAAGGTGTAAAACAGGCTTTGCATACAGGACGCGGCAGGGTTGTGGTACGTGGTAAAGTGAACGTGGAAACAAAAGCCAGCGGACGTGAACAGATCATCATTACAGAAGTGCCTTACCAGGTAAGCCGTGATGCGCTGACTGACCGCATAGGCCAGTTGGTAACCGACAAAACGATAGAAGGCATTGCACACGTAAACAACGAATCTAACAACAAGGAAGGTACACGTATAGTACTGGACCTGAAACGTGATGCAGTTGCAAATATTATTATCAACCAGCTTTATAAATTCACTGAGCTTCAGACTTCTTTCGGCGTAAACAACGTTGCGCTTGTAAAGGGCAGACCGAGAATACTGAACGTAAAAGACCTGATCAGCGAGTTTATCGAGTTCCGCCACGAAGTGGTGGTTCGCCGAACAAAATTCGAACTGAAAGAAGCAGAGAAACGTGCCCATATACTCGAAGGTTACCTGATTGCACTGGATCATCTGGACGAGGTTATTTCCCTGATCAGGAGTTCTGCAACACCAGACCTGGCGCGCGAAGGCTTGATTACGAAATTTGGCATGACCGAAATACAAGCGAGAGCGGTGCTTGAACTGCGTTTGCAACGTTTAACCGGTATGGAACGCGACAAGATCCGCGATGAACATGCTGAATTAATGAAAACAATCGCTCACCTGAAGGAAATATTGAACAACGAGGGTATGCGTTATGACATCATTAAAGGTGAACTGACGGAGGTAAAAGACAAATTTGCGGACGAGCGCAGATCTGAGATCCAATATCTGGCTGATGAAATGAGCATTGAGGATTTCATTGAAAAAGAAGATGTTGTAATTACTATTTCACATTTAGGTTACATCAAAAGAACCTCATCCAGCGAGTATCGCCAGCAGCGCAGAGGTGGCCGTGGAGCTATAGGTAGCAAAACACGTGAGGAGGATTATGTAGAACACCTGTTCGTTGCATCTACCCATGACACCATGATGTTCTTTACAGAAAAAGGAAGATGCTATTGGCTGAAAGTGTATGAGATACCGGAAGGTGAGAAGCAGGGTAAAGGCCGTGCTATTCAGAACCTGATACAGATACCACCAGACGATAAGGTACGCGCTATTATAGAAGTGAAGAAGCTGGACGATGAAGAATTCATCAACAGCCACTACATTATACTGTGTACGAAGAAAGGCATCATTAAGAAAACATTGCTGGAAGAGTTTAGCCGTCCGCGTGCAAATGGTGTAAACGCCATCAGCATTGTAGAAGGCGATGAACTGCTGGAAGCAAGAATGACCGATGGTAACAGCGAGATAATGATGGCAGTGAAGAGTGGCCGTGCAATCCGCTTCCCCGAGGATAAAGTACGTTCTACCGGCCGCGGTGCAATAGGTGTTGGCGGCATAGAAGTAGACGAAAAGAATGACGAAGTGATTGGCATGATATGTGTCAATAAAGACGACTCAGCACAGACTGTATTGGTTGTCAGCGAGAAAGGTTACGGAAAACGTACCCCGGTAGAAGATTATCGCATTACAAACAGGGGCGGTAAAGGTGTAAAAACCATCAACGTAACAGAGAAAACAGGGCAACTGGTTGGTATTGTTGACGTAAATGAAACGAACGACTTGTTGATTACTTGTAAATCTGGTATTACCTTGCGCACCAGCGTAGCTAGCATTAAAGAGGCGGGCAGGGCAACACAAGGGGTAAAACTGATTCGCCTTGACGATAGCGATGCAATAGCAGCTATCTCAAAAATACAGGCTGAAGAAGAGGAAGAAGTAGTTGAAAATGCAGAAGTTGAGGGTGATACTTCAATTAATGCTGAAGGAAATGAACCAACCCAGGAAGGTGAAAACGGAAACGACGAGCCTTCTGCAGACCAGGAAACAACCGATAACAATAACTAAAAATCATCGTATGAAAAAGCTATTGATTGCTTCCCTTTTAGTAATAGGTGGCACAAAAGTAATGGCTCAGAAACTGGATGGCGTTACTAAATATTTGGTCTTTCATAAATATGAAGATGCAAAGAAAGAACTGGACAAAGTGATGGCTGACCCAAAAGCTAAAGAAACTGACGAAGTACTATTACTGAGGTTAAAGATTAACTCTGAATTGGCACTAGACTCAGCAGCTTCTAAAAAATATCCTGACGCGATGAAAGACGCTTACACTGCGTACTCAAAATATCGCCAGTCTGATACAGCACTAAAAGCACTGACAGGTAAAGACCGCGACAACGATGCACTACGTGCAGTTACGATCATTTATTCTTCTTACTTCAATGCTGGTCACGGCTTGTTCAAAGAAAGCAAATGGAACGAGGCTTTGGATAAATTCAAAGTATCTGAAGACATCGGCGAAATGCTGTCTAAAAAAGGACTGACCAACAATAAACAGAACATCGATACTTTCAGTGTATTGTTTGCAGGTTATGCAGCACAAAATGCGCAGAAAGCAGACGATGCCGTTTTCTATTACAAAAAGATAGCAGCAGAAAAAATTGGTGGACAGGACTACATGGACGTGTACCGCTATCTGCTGAACTATTATTCTGATAAAAAGGACGATGCCAACTTCCAGAAATACCTGGCGCTGGCAAAGGCACTTTATCCTGACAAAGCTTCTATGTGGGAGCAGTATGGTATGGAGTTTAAAAACAGCAACTCCAGCCTGGACCAGATGATAGCAAGCTATAAATCTGAAGATGCAGGTGGAGCCTTAACAGGTGGGCAATACTCTAACTATGGTGAGTACTTTGCTAATCCGAACAAAGATGAAGTAGCTAAACTGGACAGCACAAAACAGGCGGAGATCAGAAAATATGCGGCTGACGCGTTCAAAAAAGCATACGACAAAGATCAGTCAAACCCAATCATTGCGTTCAATGCAGGCGTTATGTTCTACAACGAATTCAACATACTAGACCAGCGTTATTCTGATCTGCGTGGTCAAAGCGCACAGTTGAAAGCACAGCGTGATGAAGTGGTAAAACAACAATATGTACAGGCTGATGATGCAATCAAATACCTGACTAGTGCATATGATGCGCTGAAAGCAAAAGCTACAAGAACTAAAAATGAGAACAACTGCTTAAGCAGGGCTGTAGACTGGCTGGCAAACCTGTACTCATGGAAACGTGATAAAGCGCGTGGCGTAAAACCACAAGACGTAGATAAATACGATGCGCTGTACAAACAGTTCGACGCAGAACACGGAAAATATTAATACAATAAGTTAGTAGGTCATTGGTCAAATAGACATCATTGATTTTCCGACTTAAAAAGAGCCGCTTCATTTGAAGCGGCTCTTTTGTTTTAAAGGGAGTGGTAATGAGGTTGATCAAAAAGGTGAGGACTAAAACGATCAGGACTTGCGAGCTCATAAAAGCAATTGATTAGTAAACGAATGTAGGAGAATTAGAAGAAGAGTGTTTTCGAATTAACAACTTAACATAATATTAATTATAGGAAAATAATATTACCTTTATAATAATCTGCAAATGAATTGTCTTGGTTCTTTGAAATACGAATTCGTAAATAATTCCTCATTTACCTCTTAATATTTAAAATTTATAATATATGAATCGCGCACAAACTTACTCTGCTGCAGAGCTAGCCTCACTCCATAGAAATCTTAGAAAGTTTCATGGAGCAATTCTTAAAAAAAAGTCCTTTCTGGAAAACTATGCAGACGTCTTCAAAATGAAACCGCGGTTAGTCAATGCACGTTTGAAGAAATGCAGAAAGCTCATTTCGTGCATTAATGAGATTTTATTAATTCAACCTAAAGAGTTTTAGAGATGCTTACACACGACTCGATGTCACACGCGTATCGGGCTGATAATCGAAATCCGACTGCGGTAGTTTTATGCTGCGGGCTTTGTCAAGATCAAGCAGCCGGATATGGATCGTATTGTTCATCGCCATTGGCTGAAATTACGGTGCGGTGCTCTCCTGCCGAATTTTCGCTTTTTTGCCCGGATACAACACAGCCCAACGTTTGCAAATGTTGCATCAGTTGGGCTTTGGCTGCCTGGTATTCCGGTGTTGTAATCGTGTTTTCCTGCTGTTGCATACACGCCGGAAGTAACAAAATGTTACGTCACCACGGCAGACGCGTTACACGTGCGAAAACCGCTGATAGCTCGATAGCGTGATGGTCAGTTTACGATCTTCGCAGGTAATGTCTATCACCTGGCCGCTTTTAAAACCCGCTTCCTGTAGCCATTTGCCGCTGAGGCTGATCATAGGAAAGAGTACATAACGGCCGCTGTTGCGCGAAAAGGCTTTGTTGCAGATGGTCATGTGGCGCGTGGCGGGCATGGTTGGGGTTTGTTCGTTTGTGGTCATAAGTTGCTTTATTTTGCAACCAAAGCACGACCTTCTGCCCGCCGTATCCAACATGGTAAACAGGTTTGTTACAATGCCAACTCTTTTAAACCACCCGTTTTTTACGCGGGAAAATTGTAATTTACGTGAGTTTAAAAATTTTACATTTGCCCTATGACACATGCAACAACACCTAACCACAAAGCAGTACACGAAGGCCGCAACGTAAAACGCTTCCGCGAAATGCTGGGCATTAAGCAAGATGCACTGGCCTACGACTTGGGCGACGACTGGAACCAGCAAAAAATATCTCAACTCGAACAAAAAGAAACCATCGACGCTACCCTACTGGCGCAAATCTCCGCCGTGCTGAAAATACCTGTGGAAGCCATTCAGAATTTTGATGAGGAACAGGCGGTGAATGTGATTGCAAATACGTTTAACGATCAAGCCGCTGTTATAAATAATAATCCTACTTTTCACCCAATCGACAAATTAGTTCAGCTTCATGAAGATAAGATCGCGTTGTATGAGCGTATGTTGAAGGAAAAAGATGAAATGATGGCGAGGTTGGAGAAGTTGATGGAGAGGAAATAAGAACAATGATGAACCCGGCAATAGAATTACAATGAAGCATCCGTTGCGTCGCACACTTCAGCGGTTTGTTCGCTGTGGAGTTGGATGACATAAAATAGAGAATGTATCTTTGCCAACATAAGGCCAATGATCATAGGAAGAAAATATATATTGCAATTCTAAATGAAGGAATATAAGCCATTTGTCAAAGACCTACAGGCGCTAGTAGCAGGATTTCAGGGGAGGAATGATCTTCAATGGAAAGAGAAAGCTATTAGTTCTATTAATGGTCTTGCTAGTCACGAGTTAAGAAGCCGTGTGCCGCTTGAGGAAAGACGTTCAAGTGGAGCTTTTTTTACAGACACCTTACTTGGCTCAGAAATACTCAATTCATATAAACTGACATTTGGTAACAGAGTCGTGTTTTATGATCCTGCTTGCGGTGCAGGAAATTTGCTGATTTCCGCAAAAAGCCACTATGAAAAACAGTTGTCTCAGAAGCGTGTGAGGTTAGAGGTTTCTGGCACAGACATTCATTCGGAATTTATTGATGCATCAAAACTCAGGCTTTCGATTTTTGATTTATTACATCAAAATCCTGCCAAAGATTATTCCGAACAATTTATAGTAACAAATGGCCTGCAGCCAAATCTTTTTTATGAGAGCGCAACCCACATCTTTACTAATCCTCCATTTAATCAAATAGAAGCATCACGCAGTATAAAATGGGCTACAGGCAAAGTTTCAGCAGCAGCTTTATTTATAGATGCTATCATCAACAACACTAATCCAGGGACGGAAATAATTGCTATTTTGCCTGACGTATTGAGGAGTGGTAGTCGGTATCAGAAATGGCGTGCACACGTAAGTAAATATTGTGAAATAGACAACATTAAATTACTGGGTCAGTTTGACAGTTTTACAGATGTTGATGTTTTTTCTGTAATGCTGAAAAAAAAGAATTTGGCAACTGAAGAATCAAATCATGATTGGAATACTTCAGTTGTAAATCCTTCTAAAGTTTCTGATTTCTTCGACGTTAGCGTTGGCACTGTTGTAGATAATCGCGATCCTCACGAAGGTATCAAAAGACCATACTTGATAAGTAGAGGATTAAAAGGATGGACAGAGTTGCGACACACAGACCTTAAACGAAAGCACAAAGGCAAGATGATAAAGTCCCCTTTCGTGGTTGTTAAACGCACATCAAGACATGGTGATAACCACAGGGCAATTGCCACTTTGGTAGTTATGCCAGAACCCGTTTATGTCGATAATCACCTAATAGTACTGAAACCATTGAAAGGAGGAATTAAAGCCTGCAAAAAGTTATTAAAATCTTTAAAAAGTCAATCTACAGATAAGTGGATAGACGATCAAATTCGATGTAGACATTTAACGGTCAAAGTTGTTGCTGAAATTCCATTCTTTGATCTTTAAATTTATTATAACCTTAAATCAACATATCACATGGCAAGAAATATTGCTCCTCAAGATGTAACATGGTTCCTCGATTTAGACGAAAGAGGTAAATTAGATCTTTCTCCCCCCTATCAAAGACGAAGCGTTTGGTCTCCTAAAGAACGAAAATATTTTTTAGATACAGTTTTTCATGGTTATCCTTGCCCTCCTTTGTTTCTGTATAAATCAATTTCTGATAAAGGTGTAACCACATTTCACGTTGTGGATGGAAAGCAGCGCCTGGAAACTATTATAAGCTTTGCAAATAATAAGCTTACAATCCCTGCTGATTTTGATGATCCCAATTTAGCTGGAAAAAAATTCAGGCAGCTTGACGTTGAACAAAAGAAAATATTCTGGAATTATCAATTCGCAGTTGAACTATTAGACGTTGTAGATTCTGCTACTGTCAAAGAAATTTTTGGAAGGTATAATAGAACAGCTAAAAACCTAGAAGCTCAGGAATTAAGACATGCTAAGTACGATGGTTGGTTTGCAACATTCGCAGAAGAAGAAGCAAGGAAAGCTGAATGGGCTAGGCTTGGGGTTTCTACTACAGCTAGGGCACGTAGAATGAAAGATATTCAATTTATATCTGAATTGATGATTGCCGTTATGTTAGACGGAGAAGTAATTGGATTTGATCAAGATAAAATTGAGGAATATTATGCCAATTATGAAATACCACTTGAATTTGATGCAAACTTTTCCGAAGATGAATTTGTTCAAAAGTTTGAAGAAGTGAAAAGTAAAGTATTGGAATTTGAAAACTCAAATAATGTTATAACTACATACGCGAAGTCGTCAACTCATTTCTTTACACTTTGGGGCGTGCTTTGCAACAATAACTTATCCCGCCAAACTGCAACCGCCGAGAAATACGCTGAATTTATGGGGCGTGTTAATGAAATCTCACAGTCAGAGACTCCACAGAATTTTCTAAATGATGGCAATAAAGACATTTATGAAAAGCCTTTTCAATATTTTGAAAATTCGAGAGGAGCTAATACTGAAGAGCCTCAAAGAAGAAAGCGAAACGACATTTTATTTGAATACTTAGCGAGCTAAAGAATGAAAATTTCAAAATCCGTGAGAGATATTTTTAGCTCACAGGAGACCATTAATAAAGTGTTAGCCGAAAGGGTAAAGCAGCTATTGGGAGAGAACAAAAAAGATAACTGGTTCTATAAAGGCAGGGTTAAACAACTTGAAAGTTTTGCTCAGAAACTTGAAACCGGCAGATTTGTTCCAAATGCGCTAGAGGACTTTTTTGCATGCACTATAGTTGTTGAAAATCGACATGCTATTGTTGAAGCCGTAAATTTAGTGGAGCGTTTTTGCACTATACAGCATAGAAGACCGCAAATCGACGGAGAAACGCATAAAACACCTGATCTTTTTTCGTTTGATGATCTTCGATTGTATGTCAAATTAAAACCATCAGAAACGGGGCCTCCTACTGAGCTCGATGATATACTTTTTGAAATTCAGATCAAAACTTTTCTGCAGCATGCATGGTCAATAGCAACCCACGACTTAATATATAAAGGAGATTCAATTAGTTGGGGAAAAGAGAGGGTGGCATTTCAAATAAAGGCAATGCTCGAGCATGCAGAAGTTTCTATTGACCAAGTTGATGTAGTATCTGTATCATCCGCATTGGCCATTACAGATACAAAGACATCAGTTCTAAAAGATATTCTTACTTGGATAAAAGAAAATTGGTCGGAGGAAGTATTGCCTTCAGACATAGTACGTCTTAGTAAATCAATACAAGGTGTGATGAGTGCTACAAAATTAGAGCTTGATGATATTCGCCAGGCTATAGCTATTGATACCGAAAATGGATATGGAACAAATGCAAAAAATCTATCTCCCTATGAGATAGTTGTAAAGGCTATATTCAATAATAAAAAGGATAAATTTTTAGCATTTCTTGGAGGTAAGCCGTCCAAAACTAAATTATTTATAACGCCTGAAATGGAGATAGATATACCCTCAAATACTTCTTCAAAAAACTTGATATTCGCAAATTCGCCAAAGAGAACTCAAGAGATTAAAAAATCAATTTATCTCTCAGCACCTTTAGTGTCTCCTAAAATTGATATAAAACAATTTCAATTTCCAGCGAAATAAAAGCTTTTTCAAACCATACTATGACATCGCACATATCCATCAAAACCTCTCAAGCTTATAACAACCTGTTTGAGTTAATTAGAAAAAATTGTTACCGCAGTCCATTGTTGCCATGAAAATATGCCGATGAAAGGATTGCGACGCAACAGGTGATGCCATGAAATGCTATAGCTGGTATTACAAATTAATGAACTCCCAAAAAGCTTATCCATCTCACAAACACCCACCCACACCCATACAAGAAAAAGGATAGAGACTGCTTCGCCGCCCCTATCCTTTTTTAATTTCCCTCCGCATACCATTATCGGTTAAGCCGTTAAACGGACAAGCATAGTATAACCCATCAGGCCGCCCCTGCCCTGCCGCATTGGTTGATAAAAACGTAACGAAAACCTTTGCTACAATCGAAATCTCAAAATTTCCCCATTCGCCCTGTAACATAAATACCGGTTTTTCGTTGTACCGCCATATAAATATCAGTCTACGATAATCTTCAACTACAACCCAACTATGCGTACAAAACTTTCACTGCATATTTGCCTGCTTTTTTTCGTTACCAGCTTTAGCTATGGCCAGGACTGCAATTGCAATGCAACCTTCCAGTGGCTAAAAAAAACGTTCGAAGAAAACGATGCGGGCTTTACCTACATCTTGTCCATCAAAGGACAGGCCGCGTATGATTACCATAACAAAACGATCGCGGAAAAAATCAATGTCGTAAAAACCAAAGAAGCATGTTTGCCCGTTTTACAGGAATGGCTCGGCTTTTTCCGCAAAGGGCATGTTTACATTCAGTCACTCGAGCCTAAAGCCGCAACCGGCGCGGCCTCGCCCGTCAAGCCATTGGATACACTTGCTATTAAAAGCCGGTTTAAAGACTGGCCCAGGCTACAGCTCGCTCTTCCCGAATTTGAACAATACCTGGGTAGCAAAAGCACCCCTGATTTTGAAGGCATCTGGGAGTCTTTGCCCTATAAAATAGCGATTAAAAAGACCTCAGATGGGTATAAAGGTATTTTACTAAACAATGTGCCGCCCTATTGGGAAGCAGGCCAGGTAAAATTGGAAATAAAGACTGATGGTGGAAAATGGAAAGGCATTCTTTACCTGCGCGATCATACCAAAGTGGAAAACGATGATGTACAGGCTATCGGGCAAAATTATGCACAGGTAGCCAGTCTTTGGCTAAAGCGGCTGGTACCGGCGCTTACTACAGAAGAAGACGTCCAGGATTTTTTGAAAATGCAAAATGCTCGCAGCCCTTATATGAAGCAGCTCGGCGATAGTACGCTCTATTTCAGGATTCCTTCTTTTGAGCTGAGCCAGAAAAAAGCGATCGACAGTGTTCTTACCGCCAACAAGGACATACTGGCCAAAACACCTAATCTTATTATCGACATTCGTGGCAATGGTGGTGGCGGCGATTACGCATTCAACGGCATTATACCTTATTTGAAAACGAACCCCATTTCCACACCCGGTGTAGATTACCTGAGCACGCCGCTCAACAATCAACGAATGCTCGACTTCATTACCAAACCCGAATACAAAACGCTGTTTACGGACGAGCAAAAACAGTTCCTCAAGCAATCGTACGACACTTTACAGCAGCATGTAGGAACGTTCGTTCATTTGAATGAACCCGTTAAGGCCCCGTCGGAAGTGGCAATTGCCCCCAAAGTATATCCGAGGCAAGTGGGCATTATCATAGACGGAGGTGTGGGCAGTACCGCCGAGCAGTTTTTACTGGCTGCAAAACAAAGTAAAAAAGTAAAGCTCTTTGGCGTTATTACATACGGCGCGCTCGATATTGCCAATATGTACGCCGTAAAATCGCCCTGCAACGATTATGAATTAGGATACGGCCTTTCGCGCAGCAAGCGCATTCCGCAATATATCCTGGACGATCGGGGCATACAGCCCGACTATTTCATCAGCAACGAAACGCCGGCTTTTAAATGGATCGGGTATGTGAAAAGTATCCTGGAGCAGTAGTTAAATTTTAAATGGGTCACTAATTCCAGGACTTTGACGAACTCCAGCCTTTAATAATTGCTCGCGGAAAACACGGAAAACCGCAGAATCTATTTCCGCGCCTTCTGTGTTTTCTGCGAGCCAATCTTTACGTCCTTTCCTCCTTTGGCGTTTTTGCTTGAAATTTTTCCTCAAAAAATTTGCGTAGTTAAATAGCTACGCATACATTTGTAGTCAAATAGCTACGCAATGAAAATAAGACGAGACGTATTCCAGGCCATAGCCGACCCCACGCGCCGGGCCATCTTGTTGCTCGTGGCCACACAGTCGCTCACTGCCGGTGCTATAGCGGCCAATTTTAATACCGCGCGGCCCACCGTGTCTAAGCACCTGCAGATCCTTACCGAGTGCGAGTTGCTGCAGCAGGAGCAAAACGGGCGCGAAATCTACTATCACATCAATGGAAAAAAAATGAAAGAAGTAGCCGAATTTATCGAGCCCTTCCGCAATATGTGGGACGACCGATTCAACAAACTGGAAAGCATTATGAAAAATTACCAACCTAAAAATCAGTAACACCATGGAACGGAAAACCAAAGTACACGCCGAAGATGGAAAACAAGAAATATTCATTACCAGGGAGTTTGATCTACCAATTGAACTTTTATTTACAGCCTACGTACAGCCTGAAATCGTGGAGCAATGGATGGGAACCAAAGTGCTGAAACTCGAAAGCCAGAAACAAGGCAGCTACCGCTTCGAAACCACCGACCCTAAAGGCAACAAACACGGCTTCAGCGGCGTCATACATGACCTCGTGCCGAACCAAAAGATCACCCGCACTTTTGAGATGGAAAACACACCCTATGGTGTGCAACTGGAGATTTACGAGTTTGAAGCCCTCACAGATAGCACCAGCAAACTCACCATGCACGTCATCTACGAATCCATACATAACCGCAACGAAATCCTCAAACTCCCCTTCGCGCAAGGTATAGATATGGCGCACAATCGCATCCAGGATATTTTAAGTAACCTCAAATAAAACATTGTATGTCAAAAGGAAAGAAAATAACCTATTGGATCGCCACTCTCTGGCTCGCCCTTGGCATGGTCTCCACAGGCATAGTACAATTGCTCCAAACCAAAGAAGGCACCGGTGGGCTTAACAGCCTGCAACACCTCGGCTACCCCGCTTACCTCCTGCCCATATTGGGCGTTTGGAAAATACTCGGCGCCATTGCCGTAGTAGTGCCTAAATTTCCACTGGTGAAAGAATGGGCTTACGCCGGCTTCTTCTTTGTCATGTCCGGCGCAATATTTTCCCATATTGCAGCCCATGAAGGTATGAACGAAATATGGCCAGCCTTGTTATTGCTCGTTCTAACCATCCTGTCCTGGTATTTCAGGCCAATGGATAGAAAACTCACTCTTGCAAACACAAACAAATAAGAGCTATATGAATCCAACTGTAGATTTCTATTTCGATAAATCCAAATGGCCGAAGGAAACCGCCCAGTTAAGAAAAATTGCGCTGGACTGTGGCTTGCAAGAAGAATTAAAATGGGGTACGCCCTGCTATACATTCGAAGGCGCCAACATTGCGCTCATCCATGAATTCAAGGATTATTGCGCCTACCTCTTCTTCAAAGGCGCACTGATGCACGATAGCGAAGGCATCCTTATACAACAATCAAAAAATGTACAGGCTGCAAGGCAAATCCGTTTTACCAACCTGAAAGAGATTACCGCCATAAAAGCCGCGCTGAAAGCCTACATCTACGAAGCTGTTGAAATAGAAAAAGCAGGTCTGAAAGTGAAGCTGAAAAAGACCGCCGAGTTTGAAATGGTAGAAGAGTTCGCCACAAGATTGAAGAAAAAGCCTGCACTCAAAAAAGCATTTGAAGCCCTCACTCCCGGTCGTCAGCGAGCCTACCTCCTCCATTTTTCGCAAGCCAAACAGGTCAAAACCCGCGAAGCCAGGATTGACAAGTGCATTCCACAAATACTTGAAGGAAAAGGACTTAATGATTAATTGAAAAAATGTGTCATTGTTATAGATATAAGAGAATATAAACTTGATAAATTTAAATTACACTGATTATCAATTATATTAATCCAGTATTTGATATTTTTATTTCACATAATAAACCATCACCGCTAACAATATTCTTATGACTAAGAAAAACATATCATCCGCTGAACGAGAAGAACTATTCACCACACTAAAAACACGCTTTGAGAAATACAAGAACCGGCATAAGGGCTTAGACTGGGCAGCCGTGCAAACAAAGCTCGAAGCTGCCAGCCCAGCAAAACTATGGTCGCTCTATGCCATGGAAGGCACAGGCGGAGAACCAGACGTAGTTGGCTATGATAAAAAAGCAGGTGAATACATTTTCTTCGACTGCGCAGCCGAAAGTCCCAAAGGGCGTAGAAGCTATTGTTTCGATCATGAAGCATTAGAAAAACGCAAAGAACACAAACCAGAAAACAGCGCGGTGAACGCAGCGGCAGATATGGGTATTACACTGCTGACCGAAACTGAATACCGCGAACTACAACAGCTTGGCGCTTTCGATCTGAAAACATCTAGTTGGATACAGACACCCGAAGCGGTGAGAAAACATGGCGGCGCACTCTTTTGCGATCGCCGTTACGATCACGTATTTACCTACCACAACGGCGCAGAATCTTATTATGCTGCACGTGGGTTTAGAGGGAGTTTGAGAGTTTAATTATTCTCTTGTAAAAGAATTATTTGCTCATCTAAGTTCATAAAAAATAGAAGGCCTGCCGTTACCCCGGCAGGCCTTCTTTATGGTTCATTTATACCTATTCTACGAATGCATCTTCCCCACTACACTCACAAAACTCTCCACATCTCTATAGCTTTTCTTTTCCACTACACGTGGGCCGATCATCAAAAATAAAGTTGGAACAACGCGGGCGGCAGTTTTCACTACAGTTGCATCGCAGGTGAGAATGGTAACAGGTTTATCTTTTAATACCGCTGCGGCATCCGCCGGTGCTGGTGTTACGATGAACACTGGTAATTTATAATTATGCGCAGCCGTCAATGTACGTTCAAATGCCGGGGCTGCTTTGTCCCATTGTTTGAAATTCTGCACGAATATCATAATGTAGCCTGTTGATTGCTCTAATACAGCATGTAGCGTATCGTTGCCAGATTGTGTAGTAAGCGCAAAGTCTTCAATCTTTGGGATTGCGTTTCCTTTACGTACCAGCTTATCATATCGGTCTACATATTCATAGCCCTCTTCTTCACTTGGTAGTGAGTCCATAGAAAACTCGGATATTTTACCATCTTTCTTATACTTGAAAGTGATAGCAAAACTATCTGGCAAAGCACCCGGAGGCACCTTCATTTGCTCCAGCAGGTTGTTGCCTTTTTTATATGGCAGGCAGTCTACGATTGGCAGGTGTTGGAGTACATACCCTTGTAACCAACCCGCAGTAATCACTACTATGAGTAAGGTAATGGGTACGCTGATGCCAAGCGAAGATTTGACTTTAAAGCGATTGACGAATAAGATAAGGATCAATGCCAGCAGCAACAGATCTTTCAAAAACGACTGCAGCGGTGTTAATGGTAAGCAGTCACCAAAACAGCCACAGCTTTTAAACTTACCGGATAGATATGCATAACCCGTGAGGAAGGTAAAGAAGATAATAAGCAGCAAGAGCAACCAGCTAAAGAGGCGCATACGCCAGCCTACAATAACAGCGACACCAGCAAGAATTTCGAAAATATTCATGCCAATGGACAACGCCAATGTATAATCATGAAAGGCATGTGTGCCCCAGGCTTCAAAAAACTCCTGCATTTTGTAGCTAAGTCCTAATGGATCGTTGGCTTTTACCAGGCCAGACATAATAAACAACAATCCTACAAACCATCTTACAACTAACAACAACTGCTTTGACTTCATTTCGTATTCAGTTTTAATGAGGATTTGAAATTTGAGATTTAAAATTTGAAATGGCTCAATCAAATCTACAGCACATCTCAAATCTCAAATTTGAAATATCAAATCTTTTAATGCTTCCCCTCTTCTATCAATATCAGTGCAAACACGGCATAGTTGATAATGTCAATATAATTGGCATCTATCCCCTCGCTGATCAGGGTCTTGCCTTCGTTTGCCAATATCTGTTTAATGCGCAGTAGTTTTACGAGGATCAGGTCAGCAAAGCTTTCCTGGCTCATGTCGCGCCAGGCCTCGCCATAATCATGGTTTTTGTCCAGCATGGTAGACTTGGCTAACTGTATTTTTTCCTCATAGCGGCGATTCACCTCTTCTACCGGCAGATCGTCCAGGCTTGGCTTATTCAACTCTAGCTGTATAAGACCGATAACGCCATAGTTCAGTATGCCTTTAAATTCGGAACGGATATCATCCCCTACTTTCTGCTGCTTTTTTTCCTGTATGGTACGTATGCGGAGTGCTTTAATGAAAATCTGGTCAACTACAGAGATGGTGCGCAATACACGCCATGAAGTGCCGTAATCTTTTGTCTTTTTTATAAAAATATCCTTACTTTCTGCCACAGCAGCATCATATTGCTGGTTTGTATTACTCATTGTTTACCTGATTGATTGCTAAGTTTGCTATAGAAATCAAAAATAAGGAAAGCGTACAATGTTCACATTGAATTGTAAAGGAAGGTTATTCACAATCGACACGCCCGTAGTAATGGGCATTATCAATAGCACGCCGGATTCTTTTTTCAGCGGCAGCAGACAGGCTACAGTAGATGATGCGGTAGCAAGGGCTAGCCAGATGATAGCAGACGGGGCCAGCATTCTTGACATTGGTGGGCTAAGTACCCGGCCGGGCAGCGAGGAAATTTCAGCAGATGAAGAAGCTGCGCGTGTAACACCCGTGATCGCAGCTATTAAAGCACGTTTTCCAGACACATTTATTTCCATTGATACCTATCGGGCCAGCGTTGCTAAAGAGGTTGTAGCAGCGGGCGCAGACATTATAAATGATATTAGCGGTGGTTTGCTGGACGAGGCCATGTTGCCAACCACAGCATCTCTTCATGTACCTTTTATCTGCATGCACATGAAGGGCACTCCACAGACCATGCCATCCCTGGCATCGTATGACAACGTGGTACAGGAGGTGCTGGACTTCCTGATTGTGCAAACAGAAAACTGCCGTAAGGCAGGTATTCAAGATGTGATCCTTGATCCGGGAATTGGCTTTGCCAAAACAATTGCCCACAATTTTGAACTGGTTAAGAACCTATCAGTTTTCTCTATTTTACAAAGACCAATATTGTTAGGTATCTCCCGCAAATCAATGATCTACAAAACACTACATACTACACCTGAAAATGCGCTAAACGGTACAACGGTGCTACATACAGCAGGATTGCTAAACGGTGCGCATATTTTGCGCGTACATGATGTGAAGGAGGCGGTGGAAGCGGTGAAGCTATGTGGAATGTTAGGTGTACGATGTTAGATGTATCATGCCTGCATTGTTTTATTGATCGGGTACAAAGAAAAAGGCACGAACCTAATAAGATTCGTGCCTTTTATTTATGATGTTACCTGTCACATCGTACATCTAACATCGTATATTTCTTAGTGGTGCTGACCTGGTGCTGGTGGCGGTGGCATTGCAGCTTGTGGAGCTGGCGGAGGCGCAACAGTCACGTCTTTGATCTCTACGTCAAACACAAGGTTTGCATATGGAGGAATGTCTGCACCTGCACCGCGTGGGCCGTAGCCTAACAATGAAGGAACATAGATTTTACCTTTACCGCCTTTACCGAAGTAAGGAACAGCTTCGTCCCAACCTGGAATTACCTGGCCTGTACCTACAACAAATACCAATGGGTCTGTGTGGTGCTTAGAAGAGTCCATGTTTGTGTCAAACACTTTTTTGTTGTCTTCCTGCAGGTAACCTTTGTACATCATTGTAACCTGTTTGCCAGAGTCTGCTTTTAACGCCTGGTCACCGGCAACTTCGATCTCTACAAATGCACCATTCTTTGTTTTTTGTGCTTTCACACCTTTTTTAGCAAGGTATTGCTCCAGTGCATCTACTTCTTTCTTCTTCGTAGCTTCCATTTCAGCTTCATAATCCGCTTTAATAGCCGCTTCGTCTTTAAACACTTTCAGGATCTTCACAGAGCCATGGATCTGGCCGCCGCGAGGGAAAGTTTTATTGTATTCAGGTATAGCACCTAGTTTCTTTAATGTATCCACACTCAGGTTGAACACGATGCTATCGCCTACTGTACATTTTGGCAATACTTCCATGAAAGAATAGTTTGCTCTTGCACCAGTGTCGATACCAGAGTAAGCAGGGAATTTGCCATACGTAGAGTTTAGTACGCTGTCCTTGCCATTTACATTTACCTTATAGATAAGGTCAAACTTCATGAATTGTCCCGGCTTCAAAGAATCACCACCTTTACCTTTGATGATCTTATATTGAAAACCAGATTTGGTTTTCTCGTAATTCACAGAGCAAGCTGTGAAAGCTGTGGCTGCCGCTAAAATGAGGGCTAATTTTTTCATGCTTTGTTTTATTGTAATTGATTTTCGTATTGTTGTATAACCTGTTTGAATTTTTTTGCTGTCTCTTCCAATGACTCACTGCTTCTGCCGCCCGCTGCGTTTTTATGTCCACCACCTTCAAAGTGCTGCCTTGCGAAGATGTTTACATCGAAATTACCTTTACTGCGGAAGCTCCATTTTCTTTCTTCATCCCTGTCTATCACGATAGCGCCCATTTTCATGCCTTGTATCGTCAGCAGGTAATTTACTAAACCTTCCGTATCCCCCGTCTTAATATCAAACCGTAGCAGGTCTGCTTTTGAGATGGTCATTAATGCCGTATTGTATTCGTAGAATACTTCCATCCTGTTTAGCAATGCAAAGCCGATAAAGCGTAAACGGTTCTCCAGGAAATTGTCATAAATATGCTCATGTATCGCCGTATGGTTTAGCCCAAGATCTTTGAAATGCGCTATCACGCGGTGTACAGATGCTGTAGTAGACGGAAAACGAAATGAACCGGTGTCTGTCATCAGCCCCGTGTACAGGCAGGTAGCTATATCCAGGTTGACCTTGTCTGCATACCCTGCACCTACTATAAAATCGTACACCATTTCGCAGGTAGAGCTTTTGCCTGTGTCGCTAATACCATAGGCAAATACTTCACGCTGTGGCTGCTCATGGTGGTCTATCAGCACTTTCATGGCTTTTGCTTTAGTCAAAGCAGACTCCATGTGCTTAGTGCGGTGCAATATATTGAAGTCAAGACAAAAGATGGTATCCGCAGCATTAATGATCTGCAAAGACCGCTCCCTGTTTAACTCAAAATTGATCACTTTATCACATCCAGGCATCCACTGAATAAAATCTGCCCAATTGGTTGGGGAAATTACAGTTACACTATGGCCTAACTGGATCAGAAAATGATACAAGCCCAGCGCCGATCCCATAGCATCGCCATCGGGCTTCTGATGCATGGTAATCACCACTTTTTGTGGCTTTTCCAACAGAGGGTAATATAAGTCAATATTTTGCATAAGAACGGCGGCAAAAATCTGTGTTTCAGCGCATACCTTCAAATATATTTCGAAAAAGTTTACCTGTTTCAAAGTTTCCCTGGTTTCCGGCTGAAACGTTTGAAACTTTGAAACACTGAAACCCTTACCTTTGCGGCGCAAATTCTAAAAAAGAAAATGAGTAACAGAACATTTACAATGGTTAAGCCTGATGCTACCTCTAAAGGTTATACAGGCGCTATTTTAGACCAGATTATCAAAGCTGGTTTCAGCATCAAAGCAATGAAATGGATCAAATTGACTGCTGAACAAGCTGGTGAATTTTACGCAGTACACAAAGAAAGACCTTTCTATGGTGAGCTGGTTGAATTCATGAGCAGTGGCCCTATTGTTGCCGCAATTCTTGAAAAAGAAAATGCAGTAGCTGATTTCAGAACCCTGATCGGCGCTACTAACCCAGCTCAGGCTGAGGAAGGCACTATCAGGAAAAAATTCGCAGCTTCTATCGGTGAGAACGCAGTTCACGGTAGCGACAGCGACGAAAACGCGATCATCGAAGGCGACTTCTTCTTCTCTAAATTAGAGCGCTTCTAGTTTTCGAAGTCTCAGAATTATATTGTCCCGCTCCTGTCAGAGCGGGATTTTTTATGTCAAAAAATACTGCCACAGACTGTTTGTTTTTCATCCCAGCCGTACAAAAGCCTGTTTTCTGCGTTTTAAGAAAATGTAAACATTTCTAGCCCGTTGAGGATCAGAAAAAATTGATGTTGCGCCAAAAGTTGGCATGGTTTTGTGTATATTAAAAATGTTTTTTAAGGGTTTAGGGTTGAAAAAGGGGCGTTGGTTTTCCTCCGCCCCTATATTTTTTATAACACTTCACGCAAAATCATCAAACAAAAAATTTGAGATTTGTAATTTCAAATTTGAAATGAGCCAGACAGGTATAGCAGAGAACACAAAGTGACCGCACTACATTAGTTGGATAAAATACAAGAGCCGCAGTATTACTGCGGCTCTTGGCTTTTTGCGACATAATGGTATTAAATACAATTACCAGAGCGGATTCTGATGGCCGATCAGGGCAGCATCCGCATCCAGGTCTTCCTGTGGTATCGGGAAGTAATAGTCACGCTTTTCATTAAACACGCGATCACTACCCACAGTAATGTGATTTGGACTGGTGAATGTAACTACGCCGGTAGTCATATTTACCGTACCCGGGCGCACGCCATACACCGGGCCATTCATTACCTGGCCACCGATCTGCCAGCGCTTCATATCGTACCAGCGGAAGCCTTCAAATGCCAGCTCTACCCTTCTTTCATTACGTACTCTTGCACGCAGACCGCTCTGATCTGTTTCAGTAAGCACAGGCATATTTACACGTGCGCGTACTTTTTCGATCGCAGCTTTTGCCAATGGCAAGTCTTTGTTTTGCTCTATCAATGCTTCTGCATAGGTTAGCAATACCTCTGCATACCTGATCACGATAAAATTCAGATTTTGCGCAAGCGTAGGATCGCCGTTTGGCAACTTATCCAGTGGCGCACAGAATTTGCGCAGGCAATAGCCCGTACGTGATCTGTTCCCTTTAGATGAGTTGTAATACTCATCCGGCCCTACGGGTTGCAGGCTGTTAAAGATCCTGCCATTCCATGTTTGGCCCGGGTAAATAACAGATGCATAAAAACGCGGATCACGGTTATCGTAAGGCTTATCAGGATTATATGTCGGGTCTTGCGAAATAGGTTTGCCATTTTTCGTTTCATAAGCATCTACTATGCTTTGTGTTGGATTCACCGAGTTCCATCCACCTTCTGCTACTGTGTACAACCCATCAATGTACGAACCCCATGTAGGCGCCTGGTAAGTTACTTCCAGTAACACTTCTTTATTTCTTCCCGCATCTGACTGGTTTTTCTCCCAAAACAGGCCTTCGTAATCGCTATACAGGTCGTAAAGGCCCAGGTCCATTACAGCTTTTGCATCTTTCTCTGCATTGGCATAATCTTTCATAAACAATTCCACACGAGCCTTCAGCGCCAGCGCAGCGCCTTTAGTCACACGTCCATAATCTGCAGAACCTCTTGTAAGCGGTAAAACATTGGCTGCTGAATCTAATTCGGTAGTAACAAACTTTGCAGTCTCTGCTTCTGTGCTTCTTGGTATGTTATTTTCTTCCCCATACGCCAACACTTTAGTTACGATAGGTACTCCGCCAAAACACATGAGTTTACGTGCATAGTTGAAGGCACGCAGAAAACGTACTTCTGCTTTCATCACTTTTTTCTTATCCGCATCCATAGGCGTAGCGTCTATGTTTTGCAGAAAGAAGTTGGCATTCCTTACGCCTATGTAAGTAAAGTATGTTCTATACAGGTCTACATACGCTGCGCCAGATATTTTTGCTGCTGTAGCAGTGCCCTGCGCTATAAAGGAAGGCAACTGGTTGGCAAAAGGACAATAGGCATTATCTGAAATATCATCCATATAAATGGTATTGCCATCTTCGAAGAAGCCGCTCATTTTTGTGTACTGGTACACGGCTGCAAGATTTTGCAATGCAGCGGGCTCCGATGTAAAGAATGTGCCAGAGGAATAAGCATCTGTTGGTGTTCTGTCTAGCTTAACACAAGAGCTAAAACCCAACGCTGCTACTATGATCGAGGTAATTAAACTATATTTTTTCATCGCATTCGTTTAAGATTTGTATTAAAATGTCACGTCTACACCAAAAGTCCAGATCTTCACCAGGGGATAACCCGAAGTAGCGCTGCTGATCTCCGGATCTATACCCAGGTCTCTTGGTAGTTTGGAAAGCGTGTACAAATTCTGCCCTGATGCATACACACGCAAATTGCTGATGCCGATTTTTTTCGTAGCTGTTGCCGGTACGGTATAATACACCCGCAGGTTTTTCAACCTTACATAAGATGCGTTAAACAGGAATACCGTAGAAGGATATGCTGAGTTAATCGTATTTGTTGCTGATACACGCGGTAATCTTGTGTTGTAATTATTCTCGTCAACCAATGGATTGTAAGAATTAGCAATAGTCCAGTTCGTAATACCATAACCGCTGCTAAAGCCATAACCAGTGCTTGCGCCTAAGTATAAGTAGTTGCCGGCAGCACCTTGCAACATACCCGCTATGCCAAAGTTTTTGTAAGACACGTCAAAGTTGAGACCGTACATCCATCTTGGCGTGCTGCTTTTGTTCTGCATCACCTTGTCAGAAGCGTTGATCAGCTTATCACCATTGTAGTCCAGTATTTTCTGGTCACCATACTTCTGCCCGTTCAGCAATGTATAATTTGGATCAAGAAATTCATTCTTCGTAACCAAACCATTGTTGATGTACAGGTAGTACGCATTGATTGGGTAGCCTACTGTGTTTTTATTTACACCTGTAGCTACCAGGTTTTGTCCGCCCAAGTCTAGCAGTTTATTAGAGATATAGCTAAAGTTACCATTCAGGCTTATGTTAAATCCACTGGCAGTTGTTTTATTGTAACCCAATTCCACTTCAATGCCGGAGTTACGCATTTTACCAATGTTATCTACGTAATCTTTTGCGCCATTTACGGTAGAAACATATTTCGTCATCAACATGCCTCTTGTAGTTTTATCAAAATAACCAATACTGAAGTTGATCATATTTTTGAACAAAGTACCTTCTACCGCAACATCTAAAATAGCTGTACGTTCCCACCTAAGTTTATTGTTTGGATCTTGTGTAAGTGTCATCGGATTGATCAACTGACCGCCGAATACGTAGTACAATGGCCCCCAATATGCAGGATCTACCGCACCACCGACGATTGATTGATACGGATAATAAGCGCTATTAATATCTCCGGTAGGTACTCCCGGTAAATTTTGGTTACCCAACACACCATAGCTGCCTCTCAGTTTCAACTCAGAAACAACCGGTTTAAGTGACGCCATGAAATTTTCTTCAGAAATTCTCCAGCCTGCAGATACAGAAGGGAAGAAATCCCAGTTATTGCCCGGAGACAAACGGGAAGAGCCGTCTTCTCTTGCATTCAATTCTAACAGGTATCTTTTCTTATAGTCATAGTTGATCCTGCCAAATACGCCCATAATGCCCCAGTCATAATATGAGCTACCATTGTTCAGCCCCGTTGCAGAGCCTAGCTGTAAGCTACCAGAACTATTGTTGATAAAGTCCTGCCTGTATCCCATCAGGCTTCTGTATGTATGATACTCTTGCTGACCACCTACAATGATATTCAGATTATGATCGCCGAAAGATTTTTTATAAGAGAAGTCTAATTGTTGAAGGTAGTGAATATCTGTATAATCTGTTTTTGTAGAAGAATTTGGGCCGGTTGTTTCACCATTGTACCAGTTCAGTGTATTCTTAAACACATCCTGGTTACTGGTAAGGTAGTTAACTGCGTTAGAGAACTTAACAGTTACGTCTTTTGTAAGATCATAGCCCAAAATAAAATTGGCTAGTATGTTATAGTTCTTCGTGTTGGATAAGCCACCTTCTTCAGCCTGGCGTACCGGGTTACGTGTATCGTTTGTAGCGGTAATGTTCCAATCGCCATTTGCACGCTTAATAGAGTCCATTGGGCGCTGCCTGTTGATAGCACTGATGATAGAGCTTAAGCCTCCTACCGCAACAGATGTTGGCTCCTGGCTATTGGTATAAGTTACCCCCAGGTTCATATCTATGCTAAAACGTTTCCATTTTATTTGTCCGTTGTCACGGAAAGAAACACGCTTAAAGTTTGTGTTAACCACGTTACCATTTTGTTGCAGGTAACCGAAAGAAGCGTTGTTACGCACCGTTACGTTTTCATTGCTTAAACCACCTGAAATAGTCAGGTTGTGTGATTGTGTAAAACCATTGGCATCGAACAATGCTTTACGCCAGTTCACGCTAGGTACTGCACCGGACTTCCAGCCATCTAACTGTTGTTGTGTAAATACTTTTCTGGATTCGTTGAATGTAGGATTCGTCCTGGTGATCGCGTCATACATCAGCGCTGTATTGTATGCGTTAGCATAGCTATAGGCATCAGCTTCTTTAAACAATTCGGTTGGCTTTTGTACGCCAGCATAACCGGAATAGTTTACTACCGTTTTGCCCAGCTTGCCTTTTTTAGTAGAGATCAGGATTACACCATTGGCGGCGCGCGCACCGTACAAGGAAGATGCGGAGGCATCCTTCAATACGGAAATAGATTCCACATCATTAGGGTTTACCATGCTCAATGAACTTGGAATACCATCTACGATGATCAATGGAGAGGTACCACTCATCAGTGAACCTACACCACGGATATTAATGCTTGCGTTTGCACCCGGCTGACCAGAACTTGATACAACATTCAAACCCGGCACTTGCCCTTGCAATGCAGATGACAGGTTATTTACCGGTCTGTCTTGCATTACTTTTGTATTTACCTGCGAAATAGAAGATGTTACATTCTTCTTCTGCTGAGAACCGAACGCTACCAGAATAACTGAAGTAAGCGTGTTGTCTTCGTCTTCCATTACCACATTAGCAGCATTGGAAGCCTTTAGCTCTACGGCTTTCTTACCTATGCTTTGAAATACAAGCACTGCATTATCGTCGTTCACTTTGATCGTGAATTTTCCTTCATTGTCGGTGCTGGTACCAGTTTTAGTTCCTTTTACCATAACAGATACAGCCACCAGCGGCAAGCCATCTTTGCCTACTACATGGCCGGTAATCACCTTTTCTGTTTGCTGGTAGTAATCGTCTTTAAAGTCTGGAGAGAAGGCATCTCGTGCATGTAGTGCAGAAGTGTTTAGTACAAGTAATGAACACAGACCTACACTCATAGTCAGATTAACATGCCTTCGCATTTTGCGCGTGGGCAAAGCAATCAGTTTGTTGTACATGTTGTCTTTTTTGTGGATAAAAGAATAGAGCACAGGATCAAACACAGTAGTTGGTTTGAACCCCTTACATTTGGATTCTCTCATTGTTCCCGTTTTAAATAAGCAATCAATTAGTTTGCAGTACCAATAAAAAGCCGACATAAAAAGACTTTAAAAACAATGAAGCACAAAATTTTTCTGCGCAAACGTTTGTCTGCTTCCCAGATACGATTTTCATAGGAGAAATGAAAAAATGAACTAATTTTTTGCAGACAAAAAACACAAGACAATCGTTTGTGTTATTTTTTAAAATGAGGATTTTTTGATGAGTTGTTGGAGTGAATTGTGAATAGTCAGTAGTGAAAGCTTCATAGCTTACCATGAATTGTTTATCTCATTCGAATAACTGAAGATGAGTAAAGGACGGGTGCACAAGTGTGCGACGCAACAGCAGCTAAATAGAATTTCTTAAGCCGGTCAAATAAAAAAGTCCAATCATAAAACAATTGGACCATTTAACAGTGTATCAATTAAACAATTTTACATTCCTATCTTTCTCATCAACTCATCCACTCTCCTTTCCATCTTCGGATCTTTTTCTAATGCAGGTGCATGATGCGGTTTAACGCGTGCATCTATAATGAGTGGGCCATTACAACCCCAGTGTTTGTGTTTGATAAATGCATCTACGCCATAAATGTCATGGGAAGGATTGCTGCGCGTATAAGTTACCCAGAGATAATTATTTTCTGTCTGTGCCGTAAAGGAAGCATCGTCGCATACTATTATCAATGGCACAGTTTGTAATGATTGTATATGCGGTTTTAATTGTTCATCCAACACATTCATCTCTTCCTGTGCGTTGTCATACGTAGTAAAAGGCTTAGCCTGCAAGCATACTACTCCGGGCATTGCCAGTTGCGCGTTTTCAAACTGTTGCAATTCCTTTAGCACCGTTGGCACTTCCGTACACAATGTTCTTTTAGGCGCGCCGTATGCGGCAAACACTACTTTACTTCCGCTGTTTAATGCTGTGCCTGAGTAATCAAGCGTATCAATTGTAGCATTAGTATAAAAATGAACATCACGGCTTAGGTCTATTCTTTCCAGCAGGTATTGCATGAACGGTTGTACATGATGCGCATGCACCTTGTCATTCGGATCTGCGGTAATAAATAAAAACTTGGCAAGGCTCAGTTGCCCTGAACCTAATACATGATTGGCAATAGTTAATAGCTCTGCCGGTTGCTGTGTTTCCGCGTAAGGCGTGTAACGCTCGCTACCCACAGCCAATAATAGCGGATGTACGCCTGCTGCATCTACTGCATATACTTCTTTCAGCCCCGGAATTTCTTTAGGTAGAGCGTTACCGGCTATTTCATGTATCAGTTCGCCAAAGCTGGTATCCTCCTGCGGTGGGCGGCCTACTACCGTAAATGGCCATATTGCATTGTTACGTGCATATACCTGCCTCACCTTCATTACAGGAAAAGGATGTGTGAGGCTATAATAACCAAGATGATCGCCAAATGGGCCTTCCGGTTTTGTATCGTTGGGATAAATGTCACCCGTAATTACAAAGTCAGCATCTGTACTAATGCAATAACCATCTACATAAGTGTACCTGAATCTTCTTCCACCTAATGCCCCGGCAAAGGTCATCTCACTTAACCCTTCGGGCAAAGGCATTACAGCCGCGAGTGTGTGCGATGGCGGGCCACCTACAAAAATGCTTACTTTAAGCGGCTCCCCTTTCCTGTTGGCTTTAGACTGATGCACACCTATACCTCTATGGATCTGGTAATGCAGTCCTATTTCTTTATTCAATTCGTAATCGTTGCCCGTCAATTGTATGCGGTACATGCCCAGGTTGGCGCTCATAATACCCGGCTTATCCGCATCTTCCGTATATACCTGCGGCAGCGTAACAAACGCGCCACCATCCTTAGGCCAGTGTTGGATCAAGGGAAGGTCTGTTATTTGTATTTTATTTGCCAGCACAGGTTTTGATAATGGATTCTTCAACGGCAATGCCTTCGTTGCAGCCAGGCCGGTACTGATATTTTTAAACGGATGCCTGAGCGCTTGTACAGGATCGTTTTTTAATGCTACCAGTTGCTGCATTTTTTGGAGGGTGGACCGGAATATGAATTTGCTACGGTCAAGTGTGCCAAATATGTTGGATGCAGCCTGGAATTTGCTGCCTTTTACATTTTCAAAAAGTAATGCGGGGCCTTGAGCCTCATACACACGCAAGTGTAATGCTGCCATTTCCAGGTGCGGATCCACCTCTTCTTTTATCCTGACTAAATGCCCGTTCCTTTCTAAATCATTTAAACAATCTTCCAGCGATGAATACTGCATGCGTGTAGTGGTTTCAGGGGCAAAAATAGGAATTGTTGTATGGTTACATTGTTTAATTGTTGCATGGTCGAATTGTTTAATTGCTGTTTTATATGCTCAGTACAAACCCTGACAGGGTTGTTTCGTTTTTACGCATCTGTTCGACCTCTCTTATATTAAACAGCCCAACAATGTAACAATTCAACCATGCGGCAATTAATCACACAACCATTTAACAATTTATCCGTTTAGCTATGCCATATATAATATAGTAACCGTTTTTTCCGTTTACAAAACCAATCTGTAAGTTCATTATACAGAAGCTGTTGCAGGGGCAACAATGGATAAACAATAAAAACTTAATAACACGACAAGTTAAATTATTTACTATCCTTGCAAAAAAAGCGGCCGGGGCTGCGCCCTGAACCGTTACGTATAAAAGTGCTTACCGTGAATTAATTATGGCAAAGAACCTACTGATAGTTGAGTCGCCTGCCAAGGCAAAAACGATAGAAAAGATCCTGGGAAAAGATTTCGAGGTAAAGAGTTCCTATGGTCATATCCGTGACCTGGAGAAGGATGATATGGGCATAGATCTGCAAAATCAATACCAGCCAAGATACATTGTTCCAGATGATAAGAAGCGAGTGGTCAGCGAGTTAAAGCAGTTATCTAAAAAATTTGATGAAGTATGGTTGGCATCGGATGAGGACCGCGAAGGTGAGAGCATTAGCTGGCACTTAGCGGAAGTATTAGGCCTCGATCCGAGAACAACCAAGCGTATTGTATTCCACGAGATCACTGCTCCTGCTATACGAAAAGCAGTGGACAATCCACGTCATATAAACATGGACCTGGTAAATGCGCAGCAGGCACGCCGTGTACTAGACAGGTTGGTGGGCTTTGAACTTAGCCCCGTTTTATGGCGGAAAGTGGGTATGCAACGCAGTTTAAGCGCCGGGCGCGTACAAAGTGTGTCCGTAAGATTGATCGTAGAAAGAGAGCGCGAGATCAACAATTTTACCACGGAAAGTAGTTATAAAATAGAAGCGCAGTTTTCTGCAAAAGACATACAGGATAAAGCTGTTTCGTTTAAAGCAGAAGGCCCGTCGAAAGTAAGCGACCTGATGTCTGCTGAAAAATTCCTGGAAAGCTGTAAAGGCGCGACTTACACAGTATCTGATATACAGGTAAAACCTTCTAAGCGTTCTCCGGCAGCTCCGTTCACTACTTCTACCCTGCAGCAGGAAGCTTCCCGTAAACTGGGTTATGGCGTAAGTAAAACTATGTTGCTGGCGCAAAAGCTGTACGAAAGCGGTTATATCACTTATATGCGTACGGACAGCATTAACCTGAGTGATACGGCTATGGGCGATATTAAAAATGAAGTGCATAGCTCTTACGGTTCTAAGTATTACCAACCGCGCAAATTCAAAAACAAAAATGAAAATGCACAGGAAGCGCACGAGGCTATACGCCCTACTTACATGAGCAATCATACAGTAAGCGATCCTGATGCAAAGCGTTTATATGACCTGATCTGGAAGCGTACAATGGCTTCACAGATGGCAGAGGCGGAATTTGAAAAAACTGTTGCAAAAATTGATATTTCTACCAACAAGGAACAATTGACCGCAACTGGTGAAGTATTGAAGTTTGATGGCTTTCTGAAGGCTTATTCTGAAGGCCGTGATGATGAGGATGAAGAAGATACAGAAGGCATGTTGCCACCATTAGCCGTGAAGCAGAAAGTAGACCTGAAAGAAATGACAGCTACTGAGAAGTTCACGCGCCCGCAACCACGCTACACGGAAGCATCACTGGTAAAAAAGCTGGAAGAGTTAGGCATTGGCCGTCCATCTACGTATGCACCTACGATCAGTACGATCATGAAGCGTAATTATGTAGAGAAGCGTGATAAGGAAGGTGTGAAACGCCAGGTGAATATTGTACGCCTCAGCAAGAAAGATGAAATAACCAAAGAAGTGATCTCTGAAAATACTGGCGCTGAAAAAAGTAAGCTCTTCCCTACTGACTTAGGTATGGTAGTGACTGACTTTTTGAAGCAGTATTTTAAAAATGTAATGGACTACAATTTTACCGCGAAGATTGAGAAGGAATTTGACGAGATCGCAGAAGGTAAAATGAAGTGGAACAATATGATCGACTCTTTCTATAAACCTTTCCACAACGAGATAGAAATAACGCTGGAAACTGCAGAAAGAGCGAAGGGTGAAAGAGAACTGGGCACAGAACCGGAAACAGGTAAGAAAGTAATAGCCCGTATGGGGCGCTTTGGCCCGATGGTGCAGATTGGTGACCCGAACGATGAAGAGAAGCCTCGTTTTGCAAGATTGAAAGCTACACAGAGTATAGAAACGATCTCATACGATGAGGCAATGGATCTGTTTAAACTACCATTGACCTTAGGCGAATATGAAGGTAAAGAGGTAGCAGTGAATGTAGGTCGCTTTGGCCCTTATGTAAAATGGGGTGAAGACTTTATTTCGCTTGCACGTGGTGAAGATCCGGTAACAGTAGACCTGGACCGTGCGATACAGGTGATCAGTGAAAAACAGGTTGCCGACGCTCCTATCGCCATGTATGAAGGCAAGCCTGTAACAAAAGGCAAAGGCCGTTTCGGTCCATTTATTAAATGGAACGATATGTTCATCAATGTGCCGCGTGCATACAATTTTGATGCACTGACACAGGCTGACTGTGAGGAGCTGATTGTAAAAAAAGTAGACAAAGAAGCAAACCGTTACATTCAGCAATGGCCTGCAGAAAAGATTACAATTGAGAATGGCAGATGGGGTGCATTTATCCGTTTCAATAAAAAAATGCTGAAGCTTGGTAGAAAGGCAGACGGTACTAAATATGCAGCAGAAGAAGTAGCAGATATTCCTTTGGAAGAGGTGAAAAAGATGATTGAAGAGCAAGTACCTGGTGCATTTGCACCGAAAAAGGCGGCCGCTAAAAAAAGCGCAGCGCCTAAAAAAGCCGCGGCGAAGAAAGCGGCCCCTAAGAAGGCAGCGAAGAAAAAGTAAGAACACGTACGATGTTAGATGTACGATGTAAATAAAGCAGAGCGCCTGATAAATCAGGCGCTCTGCTTTTATATGGTTAATCTGAAATCTAAAATTTCAAATCTCAAATTATTCTGACTCCTTTACCGCTAACTTCCTTAAAATACGAAAGGCATATAAAGCAGCCCTGCATTTACGGGGAATGCCCTATATACCTTACGATAGTTGTAGGAAATAGCAATTGCGGATTGCTAATAAGTTTTAGGAAAGAATGGCTTCATCTTTCACATGATTATAGCTCTTTTTAGAAGCTTCAATAAGTTTGAGAACGCGCTCGCGCACGTCATCTTTCAGGCCATCAACCTCGTGTTCAAAAATGTCTCTCAATTCGTCCAGCTCACTATTTGCCTGCCCACGTAAACGACGGAACCTTTTTTTAAGACTGTCAGCAGTATCTGCAATTTTCTGGCGGGTATCACTCCCTTTTTCAGGGGCTACTAAGAGACCAATGGCTACACCGGCAACAACACCGGATAAAGTGCCGATCAATACTTTTTGTATGCTCATAACACTTGGGTTTTTATAAGTTAAATAATGAGGAAAATTGTCCAAAGACCTTGCCAGAATAAAACAGGCTCCGGCAATAAAATGTTCACCAAGGAAATGTTAACTTATTGTTTGTTCGTACTTACCATTGTGACGTTTGCAAAGCATCCATACATTTCTACCAGATTTATTTCATTGATATTGATAGCAGGAGTATTTTTAAAACACAATTTTTCATTATGCATCGCCCTTCATTTTCCCAGATTTTATTCGCAGTTTTTTTATTTTGTTTTTTTGCAGCATGTTCCACACATAAAAATGCTGTGTACAATAAACCACAAAATGAACTTTTTCAATATTCACTGATCACTGCTTTACAAAAAGGAATTTTTGAAACAACAGATTTTACGGTGAGGGATTTGAAAAAAGAAGGCAATTTCGGGCTTGGCACATTTAACCAACTGGACGGAGAATTAATTCTTTCGGGAAATACTGTTTACCGTGCTGGGGCTGATGGCTCGGTAAGTATTGTTGCAGATGAGACAGGTGTGCCATTTGCAAATGCAGTTTATTTCAAAACGGAGAAAAGGTTTGTGTTACAACCTACACACGCTTTATCACAAAAGGCATTATACGATTCCATTCATGCTTACATGAAGCCCAACCAACTATATGCGGTACGCGTTAGCGGTACTTTCGACACTTTAAAGTTCAGAAGCGTACCTAAACAACAACGCCCTTACCCGTCTCTTTCAGATGCGGCTAAAAATCAATCTGTATTTGAAATGTCTGGCATTAGTGGCACATTGCAAGGCTTTTACACACCGGCATTTCTAAGCAGTATCAACGTAGCGGAATTTCATTTTCACTTCCTCAACAACGAGCATAATAAAGGGGGCCACATGCTGGCCTTTAGCACAGGCAAACCATTATTGGTAGAACTGGCGCTACTTCCTGCAACCCATCTACGCCTGCCAGATAATGCTGATTTCAACAAAGCAAGGCTGCAAGAAATTAACCAGGCAGACATTTATAAGGCTGAGCATTAGAGGGATTAATTTAAGGAATACCCCATAAGTGATTCATTGTTAAATGGTTTAATTGTTTTAAGATAGATGTTAATTGAATTATTTTATTAGTAAATAAATGTTTACTTATTTTGCATCGTAATTCAATTATTCATGCGACCAAAGAATATAGAAAAAGAAGAAGCAATCAGGAAGCTGGCTTTGCAACTGATTGCGGAAGATGGCCTGGAAAACCTGACCATGCAGAAACTGGCTAAGGCTGCCAATATCTCACCCCGTACTATTTACATTAAGTATGAGAATAAAGAAGACCTTTTGATAAAACTGTTTGTAGATGAAGTGATCGGTGCATTTGAGAAAGCTGTCCTGGAAAATTTTTCTGCTACAATGGATTTTGCAGTAGGCATTCATTGTATCTGGCAAAACTGTTTTACTTATTTCAAAAACAATAGGCATGCTTTTGCCCTGATGCAATACGGAAAATCATCTCCCCTGCTAAACAAGGCCTACAAAGAACGTAATATTACGGAAGGCCAGTTCTTTACCCCTGTCCACCAATTTGCAGAAAGACATGCTGCTGCCGGTACAATAAAAAATTTTCCCATTCAGATCTTTCGTGCGTTGGTATTTGCACCGCTGTTAGACCTTATCAATGAATACTTTGAACATACCGACCGTCCTGTGCAGGTAATAACTGACGAGTTGTTCCAGTCAAGCTGCGATGCAGTAATAGCAGGCATTTTACAAAACAAACATTAAAAGAAACAAGATGAACTTACTAGAAAATAAAACGATCGCCATTATAGGTGGCGGCCCCGGCGGGTTAACGCTTGCACGGTTATTACAAATGCAGGGCGCTACTGTAAATGTGTATGAACGTGATGTGAACAAGGATGTACGTGTACAAGGCGCTACATTAGACCTGCACGATGAATCTGGCCTGGCCGCATTGCGTAAAGCCGGCCTTATGGACGCATTTACGGCAAACTATCGCCCCGGTGCGGATAAACTACGCATTGTAGACAAACAGGCTGTGGTACTACTTGATCAGCATGAAGAAGAAGCAAGAGATACGTTTAGCGACCCTCACTTTCGCCCTGAAATAGACCGTGGCCCGCTAAGAAAGATCTTGCTGGAGTCACTGAATGATGGCACTGTGATATGGGACAGCTACCTTATCTCCCTGAAACAAACGGAAGGCAAATGGCAATTGTCCTTTCACAATGGCACACATGCTATCGCTGATCTTGTTATTGCAGCAGATGGCGCCAACTCTAAAGTACGCTCCTTCATCACACCGGTTAAGCCTTTTTACTCAGGTGTAACCATACTTGAAGGTGCAGTGTACAATGCAGCAACAACCGTTCCTGGAGTAAATGCACTGGTTAATGATGGAAAAATATTCGCTATGGGTGATGAAAAATCGCTTATTGTAAGTTCTAAAGGCGATGGTAGCCTGGTGTTTTACCTCGGCATTAAAACGCCTGAAAGCTGGTCTAGCGAAAATGGATTGGACTACACTGATAAGGCGCAGGTAAAAGCCTGGTTTGAACAAACGTTCACAGGCTGGAACCCGATATGGCTGGAACTATTTGACAATGCAGAACCGAAGTTTATACCGCGCCCACAATATTGTATGCCATTAGACCAAACATGGGATGCGCAGCCAAATATTACTATGTTGGGCGATGCTGCACACCTGATGCCACCTTATGCAGGCGAGGGCGTAAATATGGCAATGCAGGATGCACTTGAACTAAGCGAATGCCTGGCTAACAATTCATACACAGATATGCAGGATGCGATAGCGGCTTATGAGCAGCAAATGCGTACACGAGCGTCTGAGGTTGCAGGTTTAACACTGGAGCAAACAGCTATTTTACATTCTGACAAAGCGCTGGATCATCTGCTGGAACTGATGGGATGATGGAAAACAACACACATACACTAAACCTGACAGGTCTTAAAGACCTGTCAGGTTTTTACGTTTTACTGGCGCAGGCCTCCCGGCCTGTGCTTTCCTTTTACTTAATTTAAGATGAAGTAGCTTCACCTTTGTTACAACAATTCAATGCAAACATTAGTAACAATAGCACCAGTACGCATGCACTAAACCTGACAGGTCTTTAAGACCTGTCAGGTTTTTACGTTTAGACAAAAGACCTGCAACTTAATTAACCTCTACCCTTTCTGCAGCCATCTTCAACGCATTGTATGCGTTTACAACACCACCAGAAATACTTGTTTCAGAAAATGGTTTTAAACCCAGCTTACCATTCAGATCGACCCACACATTGTGATTGATCTTGTATACAGAGGTTACAATAATTTCTTTTACCTGCGGTGCCGTAAGAGAAGGGTAATAACTACGGATCAATGCAGCCAGGCCTGCGACTACCGGTGCAGCCATACTGGTACCATCTTCATACGCATATTGATTGTTAGGCGTAGTAGAAAAAATGCGGGCGCCGGGTGCAAATACGTCCACGGTTGTTTTGCCATAGTTGGAAAAAGCCGTCAACAAAGTACTATCGTTGTTCCAGCCAGATGCGCCTACTTCTATCCATGCAGCCGACTGCGCTTTATTGCCTGAATAATTTCTATTTGGATAACGCTTTACTTTATCCAGGTCAAGCCCTTCATTGCCTGCTGCGTGTACGATCAGTACATCGTGGTTCATCGCATACTGAATAGCATTATCTACCTGGTTTTCTCCTTTTCGACTTTCCTTTCCAAGACTGATGTTAATAACCTTTGCCCCATTGTCTGCAGCGTAGCGGATCGCATCTGCTAAACCCTGGTCAGTAGTGCCGCAACGAAGCGACATAATCTTTACATTGTCTGCTACGCCTTGTACGCCTGTGCCGGTATTCCGCTTTGCACCTATTATTCCTGCTATATGCGTACCATGCAATGGCGCAGAGCCAGTAATATCCCAGCCGTACGTCGATGCAATTTTACCAGGCATACTTGGTCCGGATGCATCCTTGTTGAAGCTTACATACTGCCCGGCTTGGGGGTTATTGTTTACAGGTGAGGAAAAATTCCAGCCATGTACATCGTCCGGGTAGCCATTCTTGTCGTCATCTATGCCATTACGGGCTATTTCTTTTGGATTCGTCCAGATAATGTTGCGAAGGTCCTGGTGGGCAGTGTCGATACCGTTGTCGATGATTGCCACAATGGTTGTAGTTGCTTTTTTGTTCTGTAATAGTTCGCTGTAGGCTTTGCTTGTACTGATGCCAAAAAAGTGATCGGATTTTAAATCCAAATGCTGCCACCCTATAGGTTGCGCATAGGATGAGCATGCCAGTAACCATAGTACTGGCATCAAAATGTGATGTTTCATGTTGGTACAAAAAGAGTTAATGCTTGACGGGTGTGAAGGTAAAGAGCCGGATGTTTACGCAAATACTTTGTTCAACATTACAACTTGTCAATGAAGGGGTTATATAAAAATAAAAGCTAATACATCGACATTAAAGTCCATATATTAGCTTTTACATTTAAACAAGTTATTAGAAAATGCAACATTGCAGCAAACACGCAATAGATTGCATACTAAACTTTCATCATCTTAAACAATTTCACTCAGTTCCAGCCAACGCAGTTCTTTTTCTTCCAGCAGCGCAGCTATCTCCGTCATTCGCTTGCTATGTATGTTCAATTGCTCAAAAGGGAGGTCCGGGTTACTCATTTGCTCTACTACTTGTTGCTTCTCAGCTTCTAATGCAGCTATTTCCTTTTCAAGGTCTTCAAATTCTTTTTTATCTTTAAAAGACACTTTTTTCTTTTGTACCGGAGCGCTTGGCGTGTTTACTTCTACCTTTTGTTGCGGTTTAACCACTTCCTGTTTACGTTCTTCTTCCTTTTGCCAGATGCGGTATTGCGTATATGTGCCGGGGAAATCACGCACATTGCCGTCTCCTTCAAAAACAAAAAGATGATCTACCAGCCTGTCCATAAAATAGCGGTCATGCGATACGATCAGTACACAACCCTGATATTCGGAAAGGAAATTTTCCAACACCGCCAGTGTAGGCAGGTCAAGATCATTTGTAGGTTCATCCAATATCAGGAAGTTGGGATTGCGGAAAAGGATTGTCAATAATTGCAGGCGTTTCTTTTCTCCTCCACTTAATGCACTCAGATAGGTATATTGTTTCTCCGGGGGGAATAGAAATAATTCCAGGAACTGTGCTGCACTTAAACTACCTCCGCCAGCTAACGGAAAGCTTTCTGCAAAAGTCTTTACGTATTCTATTACGCGCAGATCATCTTTAATAACCAAACCCTGCTGGGAAAAATTACCAAATACAACTGTATCTCCTACGTTAACCTTACCGCTATCGGCCTCTTCTAATTGTTGTAAAATATTCAGGAACGTAGATTTACCTACCCCGTTTTTGCCAACTACACCAATGCGTTCTCCCTTGGAAAAAGTATAGTCAAAACCTTTCAATATCACTTTATCGCCATAAGACTTATACACCTTCTTCATCTCTATGATCTTACCGCCCAGGCGATTCATCTTCATCTGCAGTTGCAGTTGCGCATCCTGTATTTTTTGTTTTGCTTTTGCCTCTATTTCATAGAAATTATCTTCCCTGCTTTTACTTTTTGTAGTACGGGCTTTGGGTTGCTTACGCATCCACTCCAGCTCTTTGCGGTATTGGTTTTTGGCTTTATCTACACTTGCCTGTTCACTATCCAGCCGCGCCACCTTTTTCTCCATGTAGTTTTGGTAGTCGCCCTTATACGGGTACAGGTTTTCACGCTCCAGCTCCCATATCTCATCGCTCACCGCATCCAGGAAGTAACGGTCGTGCGTTACCAGTAGCAGCGTTACATTTTCCTTGTTCAGGTAATGTTCCAGCCATTCTATCATTTCTACATCCAGGTGGTTCGTCGGTTCGTCCATCATCAGCAACGTATGCTTGTGGTCAAAGCCAATATCTATCAGCGTTTTTGCCAGTGATACACGTTTACGCTGCCCACCGCTAAGCCTGTCTACCCTATCCTGCAGGTTATGAATATTCAGTTTGCCCAATATCTGCTTTACCTTAGCCTCAAAATCCCACGCTCCGAGAGAGTCCATTTGGGTAATAGCCTCAGACAGCGCATGACCGTCGTTGCTTTCAGATGCTACTTCAAAATCGCGGATAGCCGCTATTACCGGGTGCGATACATGAAAAATATTTTCTAAGACTGTTTTTTCCTCATCAAAATCCGGTTGCTGCTCAAAGAGAGCAACATCCACATCTTTGTTGATCCAGAGCTTACCATCATCCACTGTATCCCTGCCCGCCAGTATTTTGAGCAAAGTACTTTTACCCACACCATTGCGCGCAATCAACGCTATTTTGTCTCCCTCGTTAATGTGAAAAGAAATATTCCTGAACAACGGCGTTACGCCAAAACTTTTTGTCAATCCTTCTGCTGATACATAATGCATGGCGCAAAGATAGGTTTCAGAAGTTGTATAGTTTCAAAGTTTCAGGTACGTATGCCCAATTGATGAAACGCTGAAACAGGGAAACCTTAAACAAAAAAGGCATACAAAGCAATCTATCTTGCTTCATACACCTTTGTTTATGCTTCCATTTTGCCAATAGTATGGATCGTTTCAGAAGTTGTATAGCTTCAAAGTTTCAGACACATCGCTGAAACTGGCTAAACGTCTGCGCCTCTTCTGATCAGGCCCAGCAATAATGAAACGATTGCCAATACAAGTAAAATGTGTATCAGGCCACTGGCACTGTACACGAAGAATCCTAATAACCATCCAATTATCAGGATTACTGCCAACAGGTATAATATGCTTCTCATAGATTGATGTTTTATAATTAAATAATGTTATGCAGCTATACCTGTCTAAAAAACCATGCCACCAGCATTATACAGCTATTTACCAAAGCATTGAGCGTTTCCTGTGGAATACATTACTCAAAATGGCTAATGGTACTTGTAATTTGATATTTGAGATGAGCGTATGGCTTTATTGTTACATGGTTAGCTACTGAACAATTTAACCATGTAACAATTTCACCCCTCCTACTTTTCAAACCATCTTAGCTTTGTACATTTGCTATTACACTTATGCCTTCTGTTTCAAAAAAGAATTATTACCAGGTATTACGGATCACTCCTGCTGCCACTACTGCAGAAGTGAAAAAAGCCTATCGCAAACTTGCCCAACAGTACCACCCCGATAAAAATGCCGGCAACGAAATAGCTGCGCTCCACTTTAAAGAAATAAAGGAAGCTTACGAAACACTGGCTGATGATACAAAACGACAGGCATACAATTATGAACACTTTCATCTCTTAAAACATTATGAGAAGCAGGCTGCGATAACCCCAAGATGGATATTAGACGAGATGATCCGGCTGGACGCCGTAGTAAAGGAATCGGATGTATTCAGGCTGGATAAAGATGGCTTGTATATACAGTTATATGATTTACTGGATGATTATAACATTGGCGTCCTCACTGAAAATGGAGATGCGGATATGAATAAAGCCATAATACAACTTGCACTAAACGCAGCGGAACCACTCAGCTATGCTTATACGGAAAGGATAGCAAGCCGTATGCAAATGATAGCGGGGGAAGAAAGTCGTCAGATCATTGCCAAAAGACTGAAAGATAAAAAAGCCAATGAGCTGTTTGATAAATACAAACTGCCATTGGCTATATTAATTGGTATTTTATTATGCCTCGTAATTATATTTTCAAGCAGATAGATAGTAGATTTCGTTAATCCACAAGCTCTATATATCAGTATCGGGCAATGAAACGTTGAAACCTGTAAACACTGAAACACTTTTAATTCAACGGTGCCCGGTCGTCTTGCCTGCTGTGCAGATAAAGAGAAACAGTCCACTCGGCTATACCGCCAGACAATTCTATATCTGCCACAAAACTTGCATACCTGCGGTCTGTAACATCAAGCGTTAAGGTAGTTTGTGCAAATGACAGGCCTTGTTTTGGATCTCGCAGCTCACCTTTAAAACCAACCGCACTCCGGTCTATCCAACGCAACTGGCTCTTGTGTACCATCCGGTAGAGATTTTTATAGGCTTTCACCGCATCTTCATAATTGTCTCCCTGGTACATTACGCCCTGCCAACTGGCTGTAGTGTCCCGTTTGGAATGGAACCGGTAAATAGTACAGGATAAGGCGCCTGGCAGGACAACGGAAGACTCATAGGTCTCTACTTCGCCCTGGCTTAACCTGGCGTCACCTTGTATGGTTTTGTAATCTAACCGGAAATCAAGTACGATCTTTTGTAATGCAGATGTAAAACCCGGAGATGGCAAAAAAGATTTGTAAAACTGTGCATCTGATTGGGCTGAAACAAACAACAACAATGCTGTTGCTATAAGGATTTTTCGCATGGGAAAGGGGATTTGTACAATATTACCTCATATACCATTACGCATAAAGCAACCTGTATATTATCCGTCAATCAAAAAAGTAATCCACAAAATCTATGAATCGTCAATCGGGAATCGGGAATGGAACCGTGCGAGTGGAGAGTAAGCTCATTCACAATTTCCGTCTCACGATTCCCAATAATAAAAAAGCCGGGACAAGCCCGGACTTTCAAATTATAACCTATGCTAATAAAAAAGATTGGACAAAACGTTAGTCGGATCGTTTGTTTTAGGCTTCAATCCCAGGAATTTGTTCATTTGATTTTGCAACAACATACCTGCAAGCTTTGATTTTAAAGAGCTGAATAAGCCAGACTGCTTGGTAGCGTAAGAAGCAGGATCTGATTGCTGCAATGGCAGAATCTTTGATTTTGCTCCCAGGAAGCTGCTAATGGCATCTGTTACTTTTGGTTTTTGATCGTTTGTGAGGGATAGAGAAGGAACAAGTTTCCCCATAATGCCGCTGGTGAGCTTGCTCACATCAAAACCCGCTGCGGATGCTGCCTTGGTAGCGGTATTGAGCAGGCCGCCCTGTGCATGGCTTGCAATGCCAACAACCAGGCAAAATGCAAGGCAGGCAATTGTCTTTTTCATACGTTTTTCATTTTTTGTGTAAATAGAACATTAATATAGTGATAAAATTCTGTATTACATAGGGATTATAGAGGGAAAAATTTTGCAAGTAATTCACACTACTGAATAAATTGTATTAGCATGTTAACGAAAAAATATTTTAGTTTGTATCAGCCATTTAAACCCCATGTGATAGATGCAGGAGACCAGGGAAATATCAGCATTATTCAACTTGATTGATGATCCGGATGAGGAAGTTTTTTCAACTATCTCTAACCGCATTATTGATTATGGCAAGGGTATTATACCTAACCTGGAGCATTTGTGGGAAAACTCTCCGGCAGAAGACATACAGGAGCGCATAGAAATGATCATCCACAAGCTACACTTCAGCGACCTGGCGAATGATCTTACTGAATGGAAGAATAGCGCCTACCATGATCTTTTGTTTGGCGCTTTGCTGGTTTGCAAATTTCAATATCCTGAACTGCAGACTACGCCGGTTATACAGGAAATAGAAAAGATCAGGCGTAATGTATGGCTGGAGCTGAACAGCTACCTCACTCCTCTTGAACAGGCCAATGTTATATCCAGCATTGTATATAATTACTACAACCTGAAGGGATGCGAGATCGGTTATAAAAACCCTGACGATTTTTTCCTCCACAAAGTTTTACAAAGTAAAAAAGGTAATACCCTGTCAAACGGTATCCTTTACCTGATACTCGGCGACCTGCTGGATATACCTGTGCGGGTTATAGATGTTCCGCGCCAGTTTGTACTGGCCTTTTTCCATGATGACTACGAGGAAAAATGCAATTTTACTCATCCACAGGATAAGATCCATTTTTATGTGGACGCAACTTCCGGTCAGCCATTTAGTCACCAGGACATTGAGAGCTACTTTAAGCGTCTGTCTATTTACCCGGAAGAAAAATTCTTTAAGCCGCTAAACCATGCCCGTATCATTCAACTATTGATTGAGGAACTGGCAAAGTGTTTTGAAACGCCGGCAGACATGTACAAATACAAGGAACTAATGCAACTGGCATCCATTTTGGATTAGTAACAATAGTTTCCCACCTCCTTCTAAACCATTTAGCTTTTTATTTGTTTGCTTTACACGTAGTTTTATACCTACTATTATTTTAAATATTTTCTTATGAAAGCAAACATCGGTATTGCAGACAATCATGCACAGGCTGTCGCAGAAAAACTGAACAAGTTATTAGCAGATGAATTTGTGTTGTACGCAAAGACAAGAAATTACCATTGGAACGTAGAAGGGCCGAATTTCATGGAAATGCACAAATTTTACGAAGGCATGTACGAAGAGTTAGACGAAGTGATCGACTCTGTGGCAGAAAGGATCCGTAAGATCGGGCATTATTCTGAAGGCAGGCTGAAAGACTTTATCAAGCTGACAAATCTTGAAGAAGGTGAATACACGAATGATCAGAACACGCAATTGAAAAACCTGCTGGATGATCATGAAACAATCGCAAGGTACTTGCGCACAGACATTACAACTTTCGCAGAGCAATACAAAGACCTCGGCTCTTCTGACTTCGTTACCGGCCTGTTACAAAAGCATGAACAATGGGCTTGGTTTATCAGAAGCTATATTAAGAAGTGAGTGGTGAGCGGTAAATAGTGAAAGCTATATAAATCACTGGAAATAGAAAGTTCAATTGTTAAATACAGTTGAACTTTTTTTATTTTTTGTCCACAGGATACATGTATAGATTATTTTTAGCTTATGAAATCAACCCTATTACTAATACTCTGCATTACTCTTTTTTTACCAGGCTGCAAGAATCATCAAGTTGAACCAGATACTATAACTATCAAGCCTTTTATACTAACAGAAGACGCAAGTATAATTGGAGATTGGAAATTATGCTCAATATCCTATGGCGATGGAACAATGCTTACTTTTAATGTGTGTCCCTCTGTTACTTTTTCTACAAATGGTCAAGGTTTTGCACCACCTAATAAACAGGCTGCTTTTACCTGGTCGCTACAAAATCATGTTCTTTATATTTCCCCTTCTTATGAATATTCACCATTTACCAAAGGTAAATATGCTATCTACTTCATAAAACAAGAGTACGCTATCCCTCAATCAATGGAATTGACAAACGAAGCAAAAACAACATATTACTTATCGAGAGAAACTAACGGATTCCCTTCGAAAATGTAAAGCAAAAAGCTCCTGTTTTATTAACAGGAGCTTTTTATTGTAATAATTAAATGCTGTAAACGTTTTTGAGTTTCTTTTTAACACCTTCCTGTTTACATCGTACATCTAACATCGTACATTCTTATAACAGCGTTGCTTCCGACGTAATTGTAGCATTAATGGCTTTACTGATCGGGCAATTTGCTTCTGCCTCTTTTACGCTTTCTTCAAATTTTTCTTTAGAGATACCGTCTATTTTACCTGTTACAACCAGGTGAGAGCTGGTAATAGCGCCATTTAATAATTCTACGGTCGCAGTCGTTTCCAGCGATGTTGGGTTAAAGCCTGCTTCTGTCAGCACAGCGCTCAGCTTCATCGTAAAACAGCCTGCATGCGCTGCAGCCAGCAATTCTTCCGGGTTAGTGCCCACTCCTTCTTCAAAACGGGATTTGAAAGAATACTGTGTTTTGTTCAGCGTAGTGCTTTGCGTGGATAGGTTGCCGCTACCTTCTTTGATGGTGCCGTTCCATACGGCGGTTGCTTGTCTTTTCATATTTTAGTTAACTTTAGATTTAAAGATGAATTGAATGAATACGACTATTGAATGGAATGACTTCGAGAAGATCGAAATTCGTACCGGAACTATTGTTGAAGTTAATGATTTTCCGCAAGCAAGAAAACCTGCCTATCAATTAAAAATTGATTTTGGCCCGTTGGGTATCAAGCAGTCTTCTGCGCAAATAACTGCACATTATACAAAAGAGGCATTGGTAGGACAACAAATCATTGCCGTAGTGAATTTTCCACGGAAGCAGATTGCCACTTTTTTTAGTGAATGTCTCGTTTTGGGCGTGTATGATGAAAATAATCAGGTAATTTTAGTACAACCAGAACGTGCAGTAGCCAATGGACAGCAGATAGGCTAAGCCCGGTTTTAGCAACTGCGGATGAGTAACAGGGTTAACATAGCGCTGCAAACGCTGGCCTGCAGTTACATTTTTCATAGTGGCATTACATGTTATGTTTTTATGAAAAAATGATCCGCCATCTTTGACTTACTTAAAAATGGCGGATTAGATCCAGTGAAAAAATTGGGCGAATGGAACCCATTTATTACACATATTACCAAAGCCCTGTCGGGCTGCTTAAGATCGGCGGTACAGATACCTACATCAGTGAGATCACTTTTGTAGATAATAAAGACCAGGTTACGTATGGTGAACCGGGTATTTCTGATGTGATACATCAATGCACGGAAGAGCTGATCGAATTTTTTCACGGCGCACGGCGTTCGTTTGATATTCCTGTACACCAGGCAGGCACAGAATTCCAGCTAAAAGTATGGGGCGAGTTATTGAATATCTCGTTCGGTAAAACGATCAGTTACCTTGATCTTGCCAAACGGCTTGGTGATCCTAAAGTAATACGTGCCGCGGCAGCTACAAATGGTAAAAACAATATTGCCATTGTAGTGCCCTGCCATCGCGTGATAGGTAGCAATCAATCACTGGTGGGCTATGCAGGCGGACTGTGGAGGAAGAAATGGTTACTAGACCATGAATTTAAAATAGCGCACGGCGTGCAGACGCTTTTTTAATTTGAAATTTGAGATTTAATATTTGAAATTAAAATACATAGTTTTTTGCTCTGTGCTACTTTAAACATCTCAAATATTAAATCTCAAATTTCAAATCTGCAGCTTAATCAAACTTCACACACTCTTTCAGCTCTTTTTCTGTATAAGCCATGTTATACTGTTTCAATACATCATCCGGTACACCATCCCATTGATTCGGTTTGTTGCCCATGTAGCCCATATCTTTTACACCAATCTCTGATGTATAAAAACCTGATGCAGTGAGGTTACGCATGAGATTAAAAAATGCAACACCTTGTTTCATTTCCGGTTTTGCTTTGGCCGGGTACGCAATGTCATCTACGATCTCAAGCTGTTGCTGGGCACTTGCATCTTTAAATGCTTTTCCAAAACGGTTCAGCGATTGCAGGTCTATCCACCGCAGGCCACCACGCATTGGCGTTTGATGCTCTGGTTTTTCTTTTACAATAAACTCTATAAACGCTGGCACACCTGCATCTGTTGCACTGCCACTTACTTCATCACGTGGGATAATGATGTCTGCCAATATGCCGATTGTAGCCATTTCTTCTTTGGTGAAGAAAGTATCTTTCATCAGTTTATCATTCCGGTCTATCTCTTCCTTCATGCGGTCTTTGTTGCCCGCTTCCAGGTCAGCAGCCGCTTTGGCCTCCGCCCCTTTTTTATCACTATTCTTACATGCTTCCAAAAAAGCGCCGGCAGACACACCGCCTACTAATAATGCTTTTAATGATTTTCTACGGTCCATGTAATATAATTTGAAAATTGATGAATTTGAAAATTTGAAAGTAAATGAGAAAGCTGTTGCATTGTTACATGGTTAAATTGTTATTTCAACAATAAAACAATGAAGCCATATAACAATTTTCAAATCGTCTCATCTTCAAATTTTCAAATTAAATATTATTCTTCTTCAGCTCACTCACAATGTATTCGCTTGCGCGCATGGAGAGGGCCAATATAGTCCAGGTAATGTTTTTATCAGCCTGTGATACAAACTGCCCGCCATCTACACAAAACAGGTTTTTACAATCGTGCGCCTGGCTCCATTTATTCAGGGCCGAAGTTTTCGGATCATTGCCCATACGCACCGTACCTGCTTCATGTATAATGTTTCCCGGATTGTGCAGTCCATAATTGTTATGCGCACCATCATCCCCACCCCAGGTTACTACAGCGCCCATAGAGTGCAGTATTTCCGCAAACGTCTCCTTCATGTGCTTTGCCTGCTTAATTTCGTAATCAGACCATTTTGTATTGAAGCGCAATACCGGTATGCCATATTTATCTACTACGGTAGGATCTATTTCGCAATAGTTATCCGCACGCGCTACAGCTTCTCCACGACCAGCCATGCCTACATGCGCACCATAAAAGAAACGGTAATCTTCCTTCAGCGATTTACCATAACCACCTGCTTCCTTTTGCACACCTTTTACCTTATAGGCTCCGTTCAGTTTTTCTATGCCCCAGCTAAAACCGTAGAGTGGCATACCAAAACCACCACCATATTCAATATGGTAACCACGCGGGAAATCCAGTTTTTTATTGTCCAGCCACCATGGCGTGTACACATGCATACCTCCCACGCCATCTTCGTTATAACGCTTCCTGTCAAACAAGGCAGGGATAATGCCACCCATATCTGCACCGGTAGAATCGTGCAAGTATTTACCTACTACGTTGCTGCTATTCGCAAGGCCATTAGGATGCCTTTGCGACCTGGAGTTCAATAATAAACGGGCTGACTCACATGCACTGGCAGCAAGTATTACCACTTTGCCAGACACCTGGTACTCCTGCAGATCATCTTTGTTTACATAAGAAACGCCTGTAGCCACGCCTTCTTTGTTGGTCAATACCTCGCGCGCCATTGCGTTTGTTATCAGCTCTACATTGCCTGTCTTCATTGCCGGGATAATCAATGCAGAAGAGGAAGAGAAGTCGGCATACGCTTTACAGCTTCTGCCGCACTGCGCACAGTAAAAACACTGCCCGCGCTCATTATTTATTTTCTTGGTAAGAATAGATAAACGGGAAGGAATAACCGGTATGCCTATGTTGCCTGCGGCTTTCTTTATAAACAGCTCATGCAATCTTGGCTTTGGTGGCGGCAGAAACAATCCATCGGGATCGTTTGGCAATCCCTCATTGGTACCAAACACACCTATCAGTTGGTCTACTTTGTCGTAATAAGGTTTTACATCCTCATAACTGATCGGCCAGTCATCGCCCAGGCCATCGATGCTTCTTCTTTTAAAATCCTTAGGGCCAAAACGTAAAGAGATCCTGCCCCAGTGGTTGGTACGACCACCCAGCATACGGGCACGCCACCACTCCCATTTCGTACCTTCTGTGTGCGTGTATGGCTCACCATCTATCTCCCATCCCCAGAAGCAACCGTCGAAGTCTCCAAATGGTCTGAACTTCGTACTGGCGCCCCTGCGCGGCGATTCCCACGGATTTTTTAACTGAGAAGAATTGATAGCAGGATCATACATAGGCCCTGCTTCGAGCAGGCAAACTTTCAAGCCTGCATTTGCCAGTATGTACGCAGCCATGCCACCTCCGGCACCTGAGCCTACAATAACGGCATCATAAGTTTTGGATTGTTTCTTGATTTGCAAGTCTCCCATAGCGCAATCGTGTTTTTCAACTCTTTATGTGATTGATAAGTTGACTCCAATTTACGATATAACTAATCACAAAAAACAATGATGTTACTCCTTCAATTGTTAATGGATTCTTACTTCATAAAAAAATTATATATATTTACTCCGGTTAATTCGATTCCCTTACTTTCGCGCATACTTGAACGCCGTAACAACCAATGACAACTTTGACTGCATTTATTTCCCCAAGGAAAAATATTGATTCTTTAATAGCGGCCATAGCAGGATTTTTTATCATTATGCTGTTTACACAGTATGGCGGTATTGGTATATCTCCAGACTCTATTGTGTACACAAGCGCAGCTAAGACTTTTGCTACTAAAGGAAAATTATTGGTCTTTGGCGCTATGCCACTGGTTGACTTCCCGGTGATGTATCCTTTATTTTTATCTTTTATCAAATGGATCACCAGGCAGGATTTGGTTGAGGCAGGCAGGTATATTAATGGTGCATTGTTTGCCATTCTCGTTTATCTCTGCGGTTGTATAATGGAAAGCAAGCCGCAATGGCGCTCCTGGTACAAGTGGGCTATACTTAGCTGCATTATTATCAGCCCTTCGTTAATGGATGTGTACACAATGATGTGGTCTGAAACATTGTTTATCATACTGTCTATTGTTTTCTTTATCCTCTTTAAAAAATATACCTACAGACGTGATGTGCGTTCTCTTTGCATTGTGGCACTATGCGCATCTATCGCATCCATTACACGCTATGCAGGCGTAACACTGATAGGCACCGGTGGCCTGTTGCTACTGCTGGACAATAAACTTACCTGGAAAAAAAGATTTATTCACTGCGTTATATTCGGCAGCATCAGTATTTCCCTGCTGGTCGTAAACCTTATCCGCAATGCCTTAATCACTGGTACGTTAACAGGTGACAGGGAAAAGGGTGTTACTCCATTCTTTACTAACGTAGGCCATTATGGAAAAGTAATGTGCGAGTGGCTTTCGTTTATGCCGGAAAATGTGAAAGCAGCTACGATCATAGGTACCATTACGCTTGTGTTATTAGTAGCAGCATTTGTTTTACAGGCATTCAGGCAAACCCGTTTTTCTTCTTACCAGAATATTATTGGCGCTTTTGGAATGGTATATGTCCTCTTTATCGTTGTTACAGCAACTTTATCGAGATATGAGACGATCAACAACCGTTTTATAGCACCTGCATATATACCGCTGTTATGGACTGCTACCGGCTGGCTGCCGGCTTTTCGTGACAGTCTCGTCACGCGCGTGGCCAAATGGGCTACGGTTCCTGTTCTGCTTATCTTCTTATGGTTTCAGCATAACCAATACACACAGACTAAAATAATGTATAGTGAGACCGTAGGCTACGGCATACCGGGCTATACAGATGCTTCCTGGCATAATTCGGAAATTGCTTCTTTCTTAAGAAAAAACAAAGCCATCTTCCGGCAGGATATGGAAATATACAGCAACGCGAATGATGCATTCTATTTCGTATCCGGTTTACCAGCGGAGTCTGTACCCCATACAGTAGATCCGGAGTATGTGCAGGAGTTTATAGCAAATGAGCCCTACTACATTGTCTGGTTTTCCAGCATCAACGACGGCGACTTACTTACACTGGATTTCATTAAGGCCCGCCGGAAACTTACCCCGATACAAACGTTTAAGGACGGAATTATCTTTTTAAGTGAACGGAAGTAATGATTGCTTAATTGTTGTATGGTTGCATTGTTGACTAAAAATCCCAGGGGTCTTTGTGGTTAAGATGGCTCTACACAACAATTTGACCATTAATCCATTAAACAATTCCCCCTATCCCCTTTCATCTTCGTACCTTTGGCGCGCAAAACAGATTCATGAAGCAGTTCAATGTTCCGAATATTTACCGCAGTAACCTGATCAGTGCTATAAAGGACAGCAGGAAGCAGCAGGATAAATTGAAGAAAGATTTTACACCGACGTTACTGGACTTCGGTACAGTACAGATATATCTCGCACGCCACTTTGGTTTTTGCTACGGTGTAGAAAATGCAATAGAGATCGCTTTCAAAACGATTGAGGAAAATCCGGGCAAACGCATTTTTTTACTGAGCGAAATGATACATAATCCACAGGTAAATGCAGACCTGCTGGCAAAGGGCGTTCAATTTTTACAAGATACATATGGCAAACAGATTATCCCATTTGAGGACCTGACTTCTGAAGATGTGGTGATCGTACCTGCCTTTGGCACTACACTGGAAATAGAAAAGCTGCTGAATGACAAGGGGATCCAGACAGAAAAATATAATACAACCTGTCCTTTTGTAGAAAAGGTATGGAACCGCAGTGAGCAGATAGCCCAAAAGGGTTACAGTATTGTGGTACATGGCAAGCCTAAACATGAAGAGACAAGGGCAACTTTCTCTCATGCGTCTTCCCATACGCCGACAGTGATTGTAAACGATATGCAGGAGGCTATAGAGCTGGCTAAATACATTACAAAGGAAAAGCCGGCGGAAGATTTTTATACGGAATTTAAAGGCCGTTTCAGCGCAGGGTTTGACATTGCAAAGGATATGGAGCGCATTGGTGTGGTAAACCAGACCACGCAACTGGCTAGCGATACGCAGGCGATTGCCGAATACCTGAAAAATGTGATCGCTACTTATCATAACCTGCAGGACAAGACAATAGCTGAGCGTTTTGCAGATACGCGCGATACGCTATGCTATGCAACGAACGATAACCAGACTGCGGTAACGGGTATGCTGAATACACCTGCCGACATTGCTATTGTGGTAGGCGGTTACAACTCTTCCAACACATCGCACCTGGTAGAGCTATGTGAGCAGAAATTACAAACTTATTTTATTAGCAGTGCCGATAAGCTGATCAGTAAAAACGAGATCAGTCACTGCGACTGGCGCACTAAGGAAGAGCGTACCATACATGATTATTTACCTGCTAAAAACCCGGTTAAGATCTTAATGACAAGCGGCGCAAGCTGCCCGGATGCAGTAGTGGAAAATGTAATAAAGAAACTGATCTCTTTCTTCCCGGAAAGTAAACGCTGGGAAGAGGCTACGGCGGCGTTTAGTGATGGCCGTGAATCGTGAGACGGCAATCGTGAATGGGCTTACTGACAACTTACCACTCACATTTTTTTAAACACATAGGGTGTTGACAGATGTCTGTGCTGGCTTGCTTTGGAGTAGTCTGTAATCTGTACGGACAGATGTGTAGCAGGCGCTTTATACTTATAGCTTTTTCTCCGAAGGGACACAGTAGAACACATAGTGGGAAGCCGCAAAGCGGCTTCTTGGGGGCTCTCTTACATCTTTGTGGCTCCACGACGAGTTGTAACATTTCATCGCAGAAAATGAAAGACCTATAAGGTTTTGGAAACCTTATAGGTCTTTTAGCATGCAAACGGTCTCCATTCACGATTGCCGTTTCACGACTCACGATGTTTTGTTTTAACACATAGGGTGTTGGCTGGTGTCTGTGTTAGCTTGCTTTGGAATAGTTTGCAATCTGTACGAACAGATGTGTAACTGGTGATACTACACTTTTATATTTTCTCCGAAGGGACACAATAGAACACATAGTAGGAAGCCGCTTTGCGGCTTCTTGGGGCGCTTTTACATCTTTATGTCTCCGAAACGAAATGTAACATTTCATCGCAGAAAATGAAAGACCTATAAAGTTTTAGAAACCTTATAGGTCTTTGTAATAATTAAGCTTACTCACTACTGACAACTCACAACTCACTTCGCCTCCATTCACGATTGCCGATTCACGATTCTCGGCTCTCGTCACTTCTTCTTTCTCGTCACATACGTATCAAACCAACCGCATTCACGTATCAGTTCATTATAATAGGCTGTATTCGAATATTGGTCTTTCAATATTTTAAAGCTGCTCATTGCGCTTGCATCTGGTAATGCGTCTGGTATATTCCACTCATTGTCGCGGTTAGAAAATATATTCTTTGTAAACCAATCATTCCTTTCGCATTTGGCCTGTAAGTATTGGCACTGCGCTTTCAATTCATTTGTCTGTGCGTTTTGCAAAGCAAGGTTGTAATAATATTTTGCCCAGTGCATATCTGTTAATGTAGCACGGAAAACAGAATCAATAGCAAGCGGTGAATAGTCCCCAGAACCGATGATCTTAGATTCGTAGAAATACCGCGCATTGCCATAGTGTGACATATTGTAAAAGGCATTACCCAATAGCCTTGCATTGCCATACACATCCTGCCCGGCAGTGATCTTATCCTGCATTTCTTTCATCTTCTGCAAGAAGGTCAGTTTGTTGTATTTTACTTTTTGAGGTGCGGCGTGGTCACAATCGTGACAGTCTTTAATAAAACCATTGAACGGATTTCCCAATAGTTGTGTTGGCGCATTCACCTGCTTCATTTTAGCAATAGCGTCATCTATTTTATTGTTATACGCGTCCCGTATGGCCTGGTATTCCAGCAGGTCAGACATGTTATATGCTGACAGGCTTACAAAGAACTGTTCGTAAGGTGTCGCATTCGATTTTGTTTTTAGCGCTTTCAACTCCTCCACCTTATTGTTGTCTACAAAAAAGTCAGAGCCATGCACATAGCATTCAGCCTTTACCCATTCTTTTTGTGATTGATATTTTTGCGCCATCCTGTTGCGTACCCAGTTCCACAGGTCGGCATGCCTGAATGCCTCCGCAGTTGAGTCATTGAAATTCTTCAACCAGCTAAAATCTTCCAGCACATTTTTCTCAAAAGAATTATTGATCGTTTTTACACTACCAACTTTCACGGCTAGCTTTAGTAATCTTACCTGTGCTTCTGCCAATTTTTGTTTCGGCAGATTCTTTTCTGCTTTGGAAATATACTTATTTGCCACGTCCATTTTGTTAGACAGGAAATTCATATAACCATAGGCCAGGTGCCACAGGTATGGCTTATCCGTATTGCCTGCATCAGCAATGGCGCCGATCTCTTTGGTATTTATCATTGCCGCAGAATCTTTATCTACAAAGCCGTTGCCGTCCTGGTAATAGTTTTCATTATGAAAATTAAACCGCTGTTCTGTTTTATTCACTACACGCACCAGCAACAGATTCAATTTTTCACTCTTCGGTTCCAGTTTATAGATCTCTTTTATAGAGCGCATTTCATCGTGATAAAACAAACCTAGCATCTCCCATAACGTAGTGCGCTCGTCATTGTTTTTACACAAAGCCAGTGTTGCATTCCAATCTTTTTCTTCCTGTGGATGAAAGCTCCAGTGTGCCACTACTTTTAGTGCATCGCTGCTTTTAAAAACAAGGCTGTAATAATAATTTGCCTGCGCATAATTACCTTGTTTATAATAGTCGCCTGCTGCATAAGCTAGCGTTCTATAATACACTTCATTTGCTGGGAATACGGCTTTATATTTATCAAATATGGCAATGCTTTCCTTCCATGCTGATCTGAAATATTTTGCACGGACTAACTGAAACCAGATCCTTTGCTTGATAAATGTGTTCTGTTGTTTATCCAATGCGCTTTGCAGCTTTGTTGTCAACGCATCTACAGCTTTAGCATTAACAGCCTTCTTCTTATCGCCACTCCATACATCATCCTCTATCAGCACAAATGTCTCACTCTGTTTGGCAAGGCTGAGATAAGCAAGAAACTCGCCCGCTTCTTTCTGTTGAAATAAAGTATAAGAGGCAATAGCCGGAGACAATTTTTTTATCCTGCCACTTGTATAAGCTGCACCGCTGTCTATAGCGCCCTGGCTGGCAGTATTCAATAAATAATCAAGTTCCGATGCAGGTACTTTATTACTAAAATAACTGCGCCACTCTGTTACATTGCTTTTGCTGAAACGAGTATCATGCGCCTGGTCATAACGGATGTTATAATACGCCCAGTCTTCCGAATAGAAAAAAGGCGCATAAGCACTATCCACAAAAGCCTCCGGGGTAAAACCGGAGTTACCATATTCTTCATCCCAGCCGCCGGCGCAAGCCCATACAATACCATAGATCGCGGTTAGGCTAGCGGATGCGATCAGCAATGGCTTGAAAAATTTTTTGATCATACTGTTGAATATTACTTTCGTCTAAATCATAAAAAATAACCCTGTGCACAGGGTACAACGGGTTTGCAATAATATCGCTGCACATCTCTTTCAGATCATCTTCCCTGATGTGTTCAATCTTTATTTCATCACCTTGCTGAAAATAGTAGCCACCCTTAAAGCCAGCCTGCACCGTTACAAACCTGTCTTTTCCTTCTGCTTTAAAATTAGCATCATTTTCAAAATGCTTCCTGTTCATTTTATTGAGCAGGCCTACTACCCTGCCATTGCGGATCTGTATGCCCCACGCAAAGACCGGGAGTGCTACATCCAACGGCATCGGGTATGACTTAACATAGGCATTATATTTATCTGCCACATTTTTATCATACACAGAGTTAAGATCACCGGCATTGATCGCACCCATATTGTAATACATCAGTACACCATAGTCCACAGGCGGCACGCCGGTACGTAACCTGTACTTTACCTGGTGCAGGCGTATGGTAGCAGACAATCGTAACGGGTACTTTTGTTTAAACTGTTGCAGGAAGTAAAAGTATTTATTCTTTGTACCCTCTGTCCAATCACAGTCAAACTGCACCTGCGATATAGTGATACCGCTTTCCGTATTAATTCTTGTCAATAAGGAGTAAATGCTATCCCGCAGGCCGGAGATACTGCCTGAGTCTGTTTTTTCAAAAACACTATTCCGGATAAAGATTACCGGAACAATTACCTGCTTAACGCTATCGCTAAAACGGATAACGCCCTCGGGCCTGGGAGCAGAATCTGTTGCAGCAAAAGCAACATCAAAATACCTGGTAAATAATGTATCTACATGGTTGGCTGCAAGTGTAGCGCGCTCTGTTTCATTCAGCTTAAAAGAGGTGCGCCAAAAATAAAAGGACACTTTTTTATCCGAATGTTTACACGATGTACCAATGCAAAGAAGTAACAGCACCAGTAATGCGATGCGTGTTTGCGTTAAAATGTTTTTCAATGTTAAGGTTCGCTGTTCAGTCATATGATTCTAGCGTGGGTTTCCTTTTCACAAACTGCTGAATACTTTTTCGTACATATTTAATTTATCCAGTTCCAGTATGGTTGTTTTACCGTCATCAGATTCGCGGTACATCGGAACAAATTTCGCACCATAAATGATTTCCTTATAGGTATAGGATGTGCGTTGTATAACCGTATTGGAAAACACATCGTCAAATCCCCTCACCAATACATATACTTCCGTATCGCTTGAAGCAAGATCGTGTTCTGTAAAACCAAGCAACGGGCTGTTTTCGTCTATAGGATGCACAACTGTCCAGTTCATCGTAAGCGAATCCACATGCGAGCGCTCCAAAGGCAACTCGAAAAACTTGTACACCTGCTCTCCTTTTTCATCTACAATAAACCCAACATTCAGCCTGATGTCGGCATCTGTAATGTGGTGATGTGCTTTGTATGGTGCCAGGCGCAGCATTAAAGCTGTCTTATCCTGGTAAGGAGCTATCACTGCATGTTCACTAAATACCATATAGCCCCTGGGACGGGTAAATCGTCCATACATAAGGCCCGTTACTACAGCAAATGAAAGGAAACCGCTCATAGACTCAAATGATGATACAATATTGGCGGCATCGCCTATGGGGTTTACGCGTCCATACCCTACTGTGGTAAATGTTTCCGCACTGAAATAAAATACCTCGCGGATTTTACCCCAGTATTCCTTTGCCAGGATGCCCTGTAGCTGGTTTACGCCGATGAGTATATAGACCATCGTAAACACAACGTTGATGGATAAATAGGCCAGTAACAGGTACACTACAAACTTCCATGCAGGCAGGTTCAACAGGTTATAGTACAGGCTGGTCGTTTTCCAGAATGGCAGGCCTTCCTTGCGAAGATTAAAAGTGCCGTCTTTATTGATAAAGCGTCCACCATAATCACCCACATTTGTACCAAAACCTGTATTGGTATTGGTTTTGGAGAAGGGATTGATATTCTTAAATGAGGTCATTTCGTATCTAATTTCCTTAAAATTAAAAAACCGCCGACAATCAACCCACACATACCACTTACAATCCACCACAAGGTAGTAAAACCGAAATGCTGAGCTGTCTGTGAGCCCAGGGACGGCGCCAGAATTTGCGCAGACGACCAGGCTATCGTATAAAGTGCGGCATAGCTACCCCGGTTACCGGGTTGTGTGCGGGAGATCCAGTAACTATTCATAAAAGGGAGGCACAAGATCTCTCCCATGGTAATGAGCGCCGTTGTGATTACAGCAACTATAAAAAGATGTGGTAGCAGATTTAGCAATACGTAGGCGATCCCTATGAGAAAAATGCCATTCGTAATATAAAAAAGGCCGGGCTTTTTACCTTCTATCTTATATACCAGGATCATTTCTACAAATGCGATAATGAGGCCATTCTCTGCCATTAGAATACCTATTTGCTGCTCACTTACCCCCCATGCAGATTTTAAATAGACCGGTTGCATGCCGAACAATTGCAGAAAACAAGTAGCAAAGAGTGTAACCAATACAATAAACGACACATATATTTTGTCTTTGTAAGGGGATGCGGCCTTTGCCTCTTCCACCTGCTGCCGGCTTTTTTTTTCATGTTTAACCCGTGGCAGTATCTTCAGCATCAACAATGCTGCAAAAATGTTGGTGAACCCATCTACCCAAAACAATAAGTGATAATTGTGCCCTGCAAGAAAGCCGCCTAATGCGCCGCCACATGACCAGCCAAGATTAACGAAGAACCGGTTGAGGGAATAAGAACGCGTCCTGTTTTCCGGAGAGCTATAATGCGCAATAGCAGTAGAATTAGCCGGGCGAAAGGCTTCATTGCAGAGACTTAATACAAATACACCTACGCTGAGCGTGGGAAATGTCCGCAAAAAACCAATAAGTATAAACAAAAGCCCTCCACTGAGTAAGGCGCCTATTTGCAAGGAATAAAAACCATACTTATCCGTGATCTTGCCACCCAGGAATGCGCCTGCAATAGCGCCAATGCCAAAGAGTGCCATAATGATACCTGCCTGCCCTAACGAGAAATGTAACTTTTGCGTGGCATAAATGGTCATAAAAGGTACAACCATGGTTCCCATACGGTTGATGAGCATAACGATGGATAAACACCATGTATGCCGCGATAGGCCGCTGTATGCATTTTTGTAAACCTGAACTGTACTATTCCACATAGAAGGCGGCAAATTAAGAAATATGGGTTAATTGTTTAATTGTTATATGGTTCAATGGTTATATTGTTTTATGCGAAGAACACATTCGTGAATCGTGAGACGGCAATCGTGAATAAAGGCGTGAGTGGTGAGTTGTCAATTGTGAATAAGCCCATTCACGATTACCGTCTCACGATTGACGAGCCTGCCAGCTTTATTGACGATTGAACACGTAGGAGTTTTTTTAAACACATAGGTGGCAGTTAGCTCGCTCCAATAAATTTGGCTTGAAATAGCATCGTTGTATGAGTGCAGAAAAATTCCGGCAACATAAGTAATCTTTTGTTTACTGCTTCGGAGGGACACAATAGACCACATAGAAGGAAATACTTCGTATTTCTTGAGTGCTTTTAAGTCTTTCCAGCCTTTGCGATATATGTGCGGCTCTGCATGAAACTTCTTGATGCGCGTTGCTGTTTTCGTGCCTTGGTGGCATTCTCTATTTGGCGACAGCCCATTCACGATTGCCGTCTCACGACTGACGAACCAGCCAGCTTTATTGACGATTTGACTATCTGGTTATTCAACAATTCAACTATGTAACCATGCAACTATTAAACAATACCGCTATTAAATCTTTACTTTTGCGGGATTAAGGCAACCCATATCGCATGAATGCTAACAGGAACACTTTATTTGAGCTGGCTGAGTCGTATGTAAATCATACGAACCGGCATATTTTTCTCACAGGGCGCGCAGGTACAGGTAAAACTACTTTCCTGAAGAAGATACAGTCTTCTACGCAAAAGAATGCAGTGGTTGTAGCGCCTACAGGTGTAGCCGCAATTAATGCGGGAGGTGTAACGATCCATTCTTTTTTTCAACTGCCGTTTGGCCCGTTCATACCGGGTACTAAGAGAGGTTTTGAATCTAACAGTGAGGTAACGGATCAGCATAGCCTATTTAAAAATATCCGTTTCAACAGTAACAAGAGAAAATTGTTACAGGAACTGGAACTACTGGTAATTGATGAGGTGTCGATGGTGCGTGCAGATATGCTGGATGCAGTAGACCTGATATTGCGCCACTTCCGCAAGCGCATGTATGAACCATTTGGCGGTGTGCAGGTGCTGTATATTGGCGATCTCTTCCAGTTGCCACCCGTAGTTGCAGATGATGAATGGAGCATACTGGGCAGGTATTATAAAAGCCCTTTTTTCTTTGACGCGCAGGTAATGCAGGTAACGCAACCGCTGGTGATAGAACTGAAAAAGATCTATCGCCAAAGCGATGATGTGTTTATTGACTTACTGAATAATGTACGCAACAGTACGGTTACGGATGACGACCTGCGTTTGTTACAGCAATATTATAAACCGGGCTTCAAGGCAAAGCGTGAGGATAACTATATACTCCTAAGTACGCATAACTATAAAGCGGATGAAATAAATACCAAAGCACTGGCAGAACTACCGGGGCGACAGTTTCAATACACGGCTGAGATAACAGGCGATTTTAACGAGAAGGCTGCTCCGGCAGAAAAAGACCTTTACCTGAAGGAAGGTGCGCAGATCATGTTTATCAAGAATGATAAAGGTGAAATAAGAAGATACTACAACGGTAAAATAGGCCAGATAAGCCGTATAGCTGAAAATGATATTTACATCACCTTCCCCGGCAGCGACGATGAGTTTAAAATAGAAAAAGAGGAATGGAAAAATGTGCGTTATAAATACAATGAGGCGGAAGAAAAAATAGAAGAAGAAGAGTTGGGTAGTTTCAAGCAATATCCTGTACGCCTGGCATGGGCTATTACCATACATAAAAGCCAGGGACTGACGTTTGAAAGAGCGATTGTAGATGCGGGTAAAGCATTTGCCGCAGGACAGGTATATGTGGCATTAAGCCGGTTAACATCCCTTAACGGGTTGGTGCTGCACTCTCCTATTAATAGCGATGCCATCTCTACCGATGATCGCGTACTGGAGTTTTATGATCAGCAATTACCGGAAGAAACACTTTCTGCAGAGTTGCAAGGCCATCAGTACAAATATTTATCCGACAAGATATCTCACTTATTCTCTTTCTCTGCACTGGTTGCTGATGTGAGAAAACATCATGCAGACTATCGCGAGCGTGAGCTGGAGGATAAGACAACAGCCGTAGAATGGTCGCTGGCGTTTGTGAATAAGTGTATAAAGCTGAACGAAACAGCCGAATCATTTCAGAAACAATTGCAGCAATTGGCTGCATCTGCAAACGGCGATTATAGTAAGTTACAAGAACGTGTAGCAGCAGCAGTAAATTATTTTTCTGCGCAGATAACAGATGAAATATTACCGCTCTATACTGCGCATTACAACGAATACAAGATTAAAAGAAGCGTACGCTCTTACCTGAAAAGCCTTACTGAACTAAAGGCATTGTTTGAGGGAAAGAAACGCGATCTGTTGCAGGCAAATGCAATTGCAAAAGGCCTTGCAGAAAAAGCCTCTACAGCAGACATTCTTATACAGGCTGCACAGGCGCGGCACCCGCATATCAGCATAAACAGTACAGATGATATTCCTGTAGAAAAACCGGTTAAAGAAAAGAGCAGCGCCATCAGTCTGCAACTATACCAGGAAGGGAAAGCCATAGATGAAATAGCAGAGCTGCGCAGCCTTGCCAAAGGCACCGTAGAAACGCACCTGATGCAATACATTAAGACCGGCGAGGTAAAGGTGGATCTATTTGTGTCAAAAGAAAAGATGGAACGCATTATAGATATGATCGCCAGCAGCGAAGACAAAACATTCTCCGCTATCCGCAATAAGCTGGGTGACACTTACAGCTTCGCAGAAATAAGAGCAGCGAGTTATTTTATGGAAATATGAGAGATATGTACGATGTCAGATGTACGATGTAATGTGGTGTAAAGGTTCTGTGATACAAAGTGTATTTCTCGCAGGAAACGCAGAATTGTATTTATTACTTCCTTTGTGTCCTCTGCGTATCCTCTGTGCACTTTGCGTTACTTTCTTCTATCGCAGAGAACGCAAAGAACGCAGAGACTTACCCAAAGTATCCCAAACTCACAACTACCTACTCAACACCCACATTTCCATTACATCGTACATCTAACATCATACATTCCCTCTACGGGTTCTCCTTAATATAAAAATCTGCGAAGCGCACATTTTCATCACGCAGGTAAGAGACATTGTTCAGGCTGCGATAGATACCCCATTTAGGACGGCAAAAGCTGGTGCCCGTGCGCCACATATCAATATTACTATTGCTGTAGCTTAAGAGTGTAGCACCATCACTAATGCGCTTGATCGTGATAGCATAACTACCTGCTGTTTTATACGTAACCGTTTCCGTTACTTCTACCCATGTACCTTTAAATGGTGCAAGGTCAACTATCTTCACCTTACCTAAAGTTGTAGAAGACGATCCTGAAGTGTGGATGATTTCCAGTTTGTCCGGTGATCCATACCTCGGTGAAATGGTGATTAGCGGAGCGCCATCATCGCCATCACCTGCTTTGATCTGGTGGATGTGCGTAAAACTTGGTGAAGGCTGAAAACCTGCATCCAGTTTAAATTTCCAGGTGTACAACACCGTTTCATTCAACTGGCCTTTCAGGCTGTCCGGTGACGGGCCATACGTTTTAATTTCGTTACGCTGACGGTCGGTGTTTACGCAACGGTCATTGTCCGGCGTTGCATGAATGGTAAATACAAATACATTTTCATTCAGTGTGCTGTCAAACACTTCTGATATGTGCCTGCCAAAACTGGTATGGCTACAGTCCGGTACTTCATAGGCGGTACCGCCCAATACCTGGTTGATCAGCTCATACGTGTTGCCCGGCCCATTGGCAGCAAGCAACGTGCCACCGCTGGTGGCCAGTGTTGCAGTGGCAACAGTACTGTTTGTAGTAACAAGCCCCGGAGTAGAGATTGCAGTGCCGGGCGCACCATTTTTGCTACATGCAGCTAGTAGCATGATCGCAGCTAATGATTGCATTTTCATCGTTATTCAAATTTAGATTTAGCGAAAACGCAGTATATCATAGGGACGATCGAGAGAAATGAAAAAGAGACAACCACATAAACACAGAAAAAACGCTCGCGGAAAACACAGAATACGCGGAATTATATTTACAAATTCCTTTGCGTCCTCTGCGAAATCTCTGTGTTCTTTGCGTTACTTTTTTCTATCGCAGAGAACGCAAAGAATACGCAAAGAACACAGAGGCTTACCCAAAGTACCCCAAACTCACAACTATTACATCATACATCTAACATCGTACATATTTACAACTGGCAGACCACGCTTCCACCTTCCTTCACGCTGTATTTCTTTTCTGCATTACCATTGCGTACTACTATATCCAGTTTTCCTTTGTCTGCTTTTGTTACGGTCAGGTCAAATACACTACCAAAAGCATGAATATTTTTCAAAGCCATTTTATTCCAACCCGCAGGCAAGCGCGGTGTACAGTTAAATGAACGGAAACCAGCCGGGCGCATACCAAACATACCTTCGGTAAAAATGCGGCAGTACAAACCACTCTCAGCAGATAAATGACGCTGGTTACCTTCCGGGTACGCTTCTACCGGGTATGGCACATGCTCGCCCAACAGTCTGCGTTCTGAATAGTATTCCAGGAAGTGCATTGCTTTACCTGTCTCTCCTGCTGCTAAGGCGCCACGCAAACCATACAGTGTAGAACGGTCCCAGAATGTTTTATCACCTGCTTGTGTAGCAAGGCCATCTTCTGTCCATAAACGTGGAGAGAACAATGCTTCTATTGTACCTTGTTTACGATCAAAGAGGTCTACCGTTAGCGGTGTAGTGATCCATGCACGCAATACGGTATTGCCATTGTAATAGCGATAAGTATTAAAGCCGTCTATTGTTGCGCCAAAGAATTTATCGATATTGATACGTAATGAATCTGCCTGTTTTGTGTACAAATCTGTTTGTGTTTTTGGCTTGCCCAACAGTTTACCCAACAATACAGCAGAACGCAAGGCATCGTAATACAATGAGCTTGTATTTAAGTTAGCATCACCTGCGGGGAAACGTCCTTCCAGTTCATCACTATTAGACAGCACTACACCTTCTGCATTTAATTTTCTGTGCAGATATTCGAGGCTCCATTCTATCAAAGGCCATAACGTGCTGAGTCTTCATTGCCGTAGGCAAGCGAAAAGCGGCCTGCACCATAGGCGATCATTGCCATATCTCCCCTGTCTTTTGCACCTTGCCACACACCATCTCCTTCCGCCACTATAGAGCTAGGTATAGGCTTGTAGTCAGCATTCATATATTTCGCAAACCAACGATATGCGTTCATGGCAGATTTAACACCTACATCATCTCCTAAAAAAGCAAAGAATGGGTTTACATATTCCGCCTGGTCATTTGCCCATATAGCAGCATAATAGCGTAAGCCGCCCGGTCCATGCATAAAGCCTCCTTTCGTAAGGTAAATGCTTTCTGTTGCACGGATCTTAGCAAAGGCAAAAGCTGTATTTAGTAATGTATCAGGTGTTTCCAGTTGTAGTAGAGACAATATGCCATCAATACGGCGCTTTCGCTCCTGCTCTTCCTGTTGTACATTTACTGCATAGGGAGATTCAGTACCACGCAGTGCTTCAAATGCTATTGTAAAAACAGCAGAATCGCCTGGCTGTACGTTTCGCTCGCCTGCATTTACGCTCGTCAGTAAGAAACGTAATGGCCCATTAATAGCCCGTTCTACCGATGGACGGGTCTCCTTATTGACCGTTTCCATTTCAATCTTTACAGGCTGTTTACCATTATTTACAAACACCCATTTTTCCAGTGCCATAGGTTTTTCTACAGATGGGAAATAAGTGCGCTTCAATGAAATACTTTTATCCTTGCCTGCAACACTTTCCACCTGCATAATGCCTTTGTGACGAATAGCAACTACCTGCTCCGGCTGATCATTAGACGGGCCGCCATTGTAAATACCGGCCTTGAATAATTTATCATTGATAAACACGCGCGGCATTTCCCCATCAGTCACCGTGTACATCATAGAGCTTGATGTCTTATTGGGTTGCAATCTGAAAGTTGGAAATACGATCGTTCTTGTAATATGTGGTGCTTTCGCTGTGTCCACTTCATACTGTAACCAGTAAGATACTTTTTGCCCGCTCATTTCTATGTGGTCTGCGTGAGGCAAACGTCCCTGGATATTCCATTGAATACTTCCATCCGGCTGGATAGCCCACCGGCTCTGTTGTGCATTTACAAATGATGCACTTAATAATGCTGTTGCTGCAAAAAAATATCGGATCATAATGTATAACCGGCGCATTAATAGAGCGCCTTATTAATATCAAAATAAGTATTTATTATTCCACAAAAAACAACTACACTACTGCCCGCTCCCTTCGGAAGCATAACAAGACTGCACTTGTTTATGCCATGTTATTGAAACAGCCAATGGCTACATATTCCTGGTCTGTTTAGTTTTCTACAACAGGCGGAATACAATATTTCAATAACACAGATGCGTTATTTACCATAAACACAAGCTAAACAGTATGGTTCTACCAGATAAAACATTCACCATACAAAGAGAAGAAATGACATCAGTTCATATAGCAATCCAAACGGCAATCAAACCTTACTGCAATAGACTAAGTTTTTTCCTATCCTGAATTGCTCGGATTAGCAAAACATTCAGCTATTCTGTCAAGTTAAACAAAGGAATTTGAGATTTGAGATTTTTAATTTGAAATTGGAACATAATTGGCCGGGCAGATTAAACAATACAATCAGTCTCTTGTCCAATGCCCACATTTCATCATTGCCCCAAGGCTTAATAAATACAACTTGCTATGTCATACAGGAAATTTTTCTTGCGCAGCGCGCCTATTTTACTCGGCGCTGCCGCACTTACCCTTTCAGCATTTTACTATGCGCCTAAAGAATGGGAATCAAAATTTGTGCATATCAATGCGGACGGAACGATCTCTTATACCGCAGATGAAAAAGGTAATACTATACCCGATTTTAGCCGTGTGGGCTACTTCGGTGGCGACAAAGCAATACCCGATGTTGCAGTCGTTAAAACCATTTCCGCAGATGGCGACAACAGTCAACAGGTAATACAGGCAGCTATAGATGAGGTAGCGGCACGCACACCGGATGCGAATGGTTTTCGTGGCGCTATTTTACTAAAGAAAGGAACGTATAAAATAGGCGGTGCTATAACAGTTAAAACAAGTGGTATTGTGCTTAGAGGCGAGGGTGACGATACGCGGCTTATTGCTACCGGCACTACGCAGCGTTCGCTGATCAACATCAGCGGTAGCGGTTCTATCAAAGAAGCAGGCGCTCATATAAAGATCACAGATGACTACGTGCCTGTGGGCACTTTCTCTTTCAACATTGCATCTGCCAACGGATTTAAAGTGGGTGATAATGTTATTCTTTATCGCCCGGGCACTGACCAATGGGTTTCTGATCTGAAAATGGATCAGATCGTAGAACGCAAAGGCACGAAACAATGGACAGCAAAAGAATACAACCTTAGTTATGAAAGGGTGATCACCAAAATAGAAGGTAATAAGGTGTACCTGAATGAACCTGTGGTACTGGCAATGGAGCCTAAGTATGGTGGCGGAGAACTGTTCAAATATACTTTCCCGGGACGTATAGCACAGGTGGGTGTAGAAAACCTGTATTGTGAATCTGAATACACGAGTGACACAGCGGAAAATCATGGATGGACTGCAGTAGAATTTGATAAGGCAGAGAATGGATGGGTAAGAAATGTAACAGCTAAATATTTTGGTTACTCTTGTGTACATCTGAATGATGATGCAAAGTTTTTCACCATTACCGATTGTAAATACCTGGATGGCAAATCTGTCATTACTGGTGGCCGTCGCTACTCTTTCAACAATGACGGACAACTGAACCTGGTTATGAATTGCTACTCTACGGATGCAAGACATGATTTTGTAACCGGCGCACGTGTAAAGGGGCCGAATGTGTTTTTCAATTGTTCGGCAAAGAGAACACACGCGGACATAGGCCCGCATCACCGCTGGGCTACAGGTACACTGTATGATAATATAAAAACAGATGGAGAGATAAATGTGCAGGACCGTGGCTACATGGGTAGCGGACACGGTTGGGCTGGTGTAAACCAGGTATTGTGGAACTGTGATGTAAAAGCCGCTGCAGTACAGGCGCCTTGGGTTTCCGGTAACAACTTCAGCATAGGTACACAGGGAGAAAAGAAAGAAGGTTCTTTTAAAGGTCGTAATGAAGGTATCTGGGAAGGACAGAATAAAAAAGGACTGACGCCAGCTTCGCTGTACCTGGCGCAGTTGAAAGCAAGAAAAGGGAAATAATACAATGTAAGATGTTAGATGTACGATGTAATAGTTGTGAGTGCTGAGTGGTCAGTTGTGAGTGCTGAGTGGTCAGTTGTGAGTTTGGGGTGCTTTGGGTAAACCCCTGTGTTCTTTGCGTATTCTTTGCGTTCTCTGCGATAGAAAAAAGTAACGCAAAGAACACAGAGATTTCGCAGAGGACACAAAGAGAGGGGTAAATACAATTCCGCGTATTCCGTGTTTTCCGCGAGAAACATCTTTTGTATTACAAAGGTTCAATAGCATGTTACATCATACATCTAACATCCCACATTTACTCATGTCGCCAAACTAAACAACATATGAAACTTTTAACTGCATTGACTGCGGTTGCGCTTACAACAGCGGCTGTAGCACAAACAAAGATGACGACGGAGGAAGCCGTTCGTAAAGTAGCAGATCACGTGATCGAAACAACGAGTTTTCAATTTGTAAATACGAAGACCGGGGAAAAATTTGCATCTACAAAAAGCGTAACACCTTCACCAGATGTAAAAGCTGATTCAAAATTTAATAAATGGATGTATGTAAACGGTGTACTGAACATTGGCATGGTGCAACTATCTTCTGTATTAAACGATGCGAAGTACACAGACTACTCACGTAAGAATTATGCGTTCATCTTCGACAACCTTGATTTTTATAAAAAGCAATTCGATGCGGGTACTACAAACACGGAATGGAGTGCGGTGTTTAAACTGGGTTCGCTGGATGCCTGTGGCGCTATGTCTGCCGCGCTATTAGATGTATATGCCGTAGACAAGCGTAAAGATTATATGGACTACCTGCAACGGGTAAGCGATTACATCATTAACAAACAAGTGAAGTTTCCTGACGGTACGCTGGCTCGTAACAGCCCGCGCAAAATGACGCTCTGGGCTGATGATCTTTTTATGAGTGTGCCTTATATCGCCCGTATGGGAAAGCTGACGGGTGACAGTAAGTACTTTGATTTTGCCATTAAGCAAGTGGAAAGCTTCAACCGTTACATTTATGATTCTACTACGGGGTTATACTTCCATTGTTTTTATAACGATGAAAATACAAACGGCGTAGCCCGTTGGGGACGTTGCAACGGCTGGTTGGCTATGGCACAGGCTGAGCTGTTGACGTACCTGCCCGCAAACCATCCTAAACGCGCAGAACTGATCAGGCTATTGCAAAGGCAGATCATTGGTTTTACACGCTACCAGGACGGCGCTACGGGGCTGTGGCACCAGGTGCTGGACAAACAGGACTCTTACTTGGAAACGTCTGTAACATCTATGTTTGTATATGCAGTAGCAAAAGCGGTAAACAATGGCTGGATCAACCCGCGCTATATCAGTATTGCACAGAACGGATGGGAAGGCTTACTAAACAAAACTACTGCCAACGGTGAGATACAGGATATTTGTATAGGCACAAGCATTGAAGAAGATGTGCGCTACTATTATACCCGTCCGAAGGAGCTGAATGATACGCATGGCATTGGCGCATACCTGATGGCTGGTGCTGAGATGCTGAAGGCAAAGGACAAACTGGTAAAAGATATTGAGAAGAGAAGATAACAAGATGCTTTTTTGTTTTAAAAGAGTGGTCCACTTTTTAGAAAGTGGGCCACTCTTTTAAAAACACTCCTTCTGACACAGGCCTCCCGGCCTGCGCCTCACTGTTACTCATGTGAAAAATGAAACAGGTATTTTCAAACGCACGCTACATTCGCTTAAAAGACAAGTAACAATTAAACACATGCCGGTAGGCTTGCGCTAGAACTATGGTATAGAGTGGTCCACTTTTGAAAAGTGGACCACTCTATACCATACATTACATCGTTTCTACTATAACAGTTTTCAATTTAAACAATTCTTTTCCCTGTTGTACCGGATGAATATTGATGGTGTAAATGCCGGGTTTATCAACTGTAATGGTGGCGACAGGATGTTTGATAAACATAAGCGGCGCGCTCTTCTCATACTCCGATGTACGCAATGTTCTGAAATAATAATCCTGGTTGTTTATGTTCACCACACCCTCCTGTTTGGCACTCTCCTGCGGACAAGCATATTCAAGCAGTATTTTATAATCCCCTTTTTCAGCAATACGTACGTTGAATGAAACCTGGTCTTGGGGCTGCTGCATGTCTGTAATACATACAGCGTGCTTCCAGTCTCCGTAATAGTGGCTGAACGTAATGCTTTTCGTTTTGGCATTACCTGTTGTTTTTCCAGCTACTGCATCTACATTACTAAAATCATATTGCGGGGAAATGGTAACAGGTGCTGTAGTGTCATATGCCTGTGGTTTGCCGGTATATTCTACCACCAATACATTATCCGGGCTATTGGCACCCACACCAGCTATGGTTACATAAAGATCTTTACCATCCTTTTTGTAGGCCAACGGTTTTTTATTTTTCAATGAATACACTTTACTTACCTGAGCTGCAAACGAAGGAATGAACAAGACATTGTTGTGAGGCGTATTCAACACATGTAAATATAATTTGCCGGGTTTACCTGTGGTAACACCCCAGGGTTGTGCCGGTATAAAGCCGAACGTACTGCCATAGATACTCTCCCCGTTTTCACGTAACCATGCGCCTGTCTCCCTGAGAAATTTTACGGAATAATATGGCAGGTTGCCTTTGCCATCCGGGCCTACATTCAGCATCAGATTGCCGCCTTTGGATGCAACATTTGCCAATAACTGAATGATCTCTTTAGACGATTTGAAATTCATGTCATGTTGAATATAACCCCATGAATCATTATGCGTATAGATAGACTCCCATACATCATCTATAGGTGCTGGAGGCACTTCCGAATCTCCGAAGTCACGGTAATCGCCTAACCCCTGCCCTACACGGCTGCTGAATAAGCACTTTGGTTGCAGCTTTCGCAAGGAATCAACCAGGAATTGTGTTTGTTCCTTGGTTAACCCGCCCGGCATGTCGAACCATACCACACCTAAAGGCCCGTAATTGGTCATCAGTTCTTTTAGTTGCGGAATTGATTTTTCCCTGTAGTATTTTAAGTAATTTTTTTTCGCCTCATCAAAATCCCAACGGTTGCCGCCACCATTCGGTTCATGCCAGTCGAGAAACTGTGAATAATAAAAACCGAACTGGATACCTTGCTTGCGTGTAGCTTCCGCCAAAGCCTTCATCGGGTCTTTTTTGTATGGTGAGGCTTTTACTATGCTGAAGTCACTTACTTTGGAATCGAACATAGCAAACCCCTCGTGATGTTTTGCCGTGATGACCATATACCTGATTCCGGCATCTTTTGCTATAGCAGCCCACTCATCTGCATTAAAGTTTACAGGATTAAAATGTTCTGCTGCTTTTGCATAATCTGCTGCAGGTATTTTGCCTTGCGACATTATCCACTCACCACTACCATAGTAGCGTTTTCCATTCCATACGCCTGCAAGATCTGAGTACAATCCCCAATGGAGAAACAAGCCAAACTTGGCATCACGAAACCATTGTACGTTGGGGTTTTGCTTATTGGTTGCTGCTGTTTTATCCCACATTTCATCCATTGTCTTTTGTGCAAAAGAGGTGTAGGATGAAAGTGTTAATAAGCCTATTACTATTTTTTTCATTTTCAAATACATTTTAGAGACGTGAATCGTGAGACGGCAATCGTGAATGGACTTACTCACAACTGACAGCTCACTACTCACCTTTAGATTTCTGCGTTTTCCGCGAGCATTTTCCCAACAATTAAACCATTCAACAATACAACAATTACAACTTCCTATACTTGTCTACACTCGCGCCCATGCCTTCTGTTTTATGATAGCTGGGTGGGTTATGTGCCCACATAAATGGTTTGTATAAGGTAGCACAGGATGGATTGTCTTTCTTTAGCTGTTCATATTCTTTCCATGCCTGGTCATAACGTTTGATTGAAGCAGCTATCGCAGCTTTATCATACACACCAGTGCTATCACCTACAAAACCTAAGGCCATAATATTCCAGCCTTCCGCAATGATCTGATGTAACAGGAGCCCATACTGTGATGATACCACAACATATTGCTGATCGCTCTTATTCTTCATCTTCACTTGTTTGCTCAATGCTACGATCTGTTTCCAAAGATCAACTGCCTGGTATTTTTCTGCTATCGCGGTATCTAAGAGTTTTAATTCATACAATTTTTTAAATGCATCGCGCAGACGTTTGTCGTCTGTTCCGCTTAAAAATTCGTCGCGCATCCACCATACCCAACTATTTTCAAATGGTAAGACTGCGCTGGTATGTCCGCGCAAGACTGCTTTGGCTGACAATAAACACAATTCACGGAACTTCTGCCTGCTATCCCCCGCAATACCATTCTCATCCATAAAGCGATTAAATACCTGCTCTTCTGTTTGCTTTGTGTTATGCGCCCAATTGCTGATCACATACGCATTCAGCTTGCACCAAAATTCGTTTGAGATATACGGGCCAACCCAGCCGCCGCCGCGGGACCATGACCAGATGCCTTTAAAGTTGGCATTGCCTTTAATGTCGTTCAGACTCTTATATCCTTTCTGTGGTTTGTTTGTATTGAACTCTTCAAAGCCATTGATCACGCCGTCCATAATATAGTCAGGATAAGCGCCCTTGCCTTCATATTCACGCTGGCATTGTACTTCCACTATTTGGGGATGTTTTCCTAAAGTCAACGTAGGATTGAAATCAAATGTGCGCTGGTAGTCGCCTTTGGTATGCTTTACAGAAAATACAAGATTTGGATGTGGCTCTATTTGATTTGTAATGCGTAAATATACATCGGGCTTCTGATCCATACCAGCAGATGCCCATGTGCGGTAAAACAACATTTTATTGCGCTTTACACATACTTCTTCCCGTAAGAGGTTGATTAATTTTACGTGAGACGTTTCGCCATCGGTAATAGGATTGTTGCCGGTGTGGTAAGGCACATTGTTCAAATAGGTTTCACCGGTTCTGATCACCAACCCATCAAGATCGGGAAATGTTTCAAACAACTCCTCCAGCATGATGCGGTGTATTTCTATAGTCTTGGGTTTCTCAAAACTAATCTTACCTTTTTCATCGCAGATTTCGTCGTGGTAAAGTTCTACCAACTTTTTAGGCAACACTACTATATCGGTAAAGTAATAGACTTTAATGCCTGCTTTCTTCGCCGCAGCAATATTTTCCCGTACATGCTTAGCTGCATTCAACACCCATTCGCGCTCTTTGGAGCCTTGGGGGAAGATGCGCTTGTCAAATTTGTCAAACGTCAATGCTGCATGCGCAAAAACAAAATCATTGATTACTTGTCCGTTGTAACCTGATTGTTTTAAATAGGCCGGATCGGTAAACACAGATGTAGTCAATGGTTCACCGGGATTGTGGTGCACCATGTCTAATACATAAGAATTGTCTTGCGTATTACCTACTAAACGGATAACACAAAAGATTATGCAACAAAGGAGTTTCTTCATTTAAACTATATTTTTCACGCAAAGACGCACAAGTATCGCAAAGGGCGCAAAGTGGACGCAGAGATCACAAAGGAAAAATCGTGAGACGTGAATCGATAATCGTGAATGGACTTACTCACAACTGACAACTCACCACTCACCCAATAATTCACGGCCTCATTTCCCTACCGTCACTTTCTTCACACTATAGCCTACATTTCCGTTCATATCGCTTCCTTGTATAATGATGGTATAAGAGGTTTCTTTACCGCTTGCAAAAAACGATGTATTGGCTACGCCTTCTTTATTGGTAACTATATTAGGTTGCCAGAAAATAGTGGAACGCAGGTCTTTATCACTATGACTGCCTGGCACATATCTTGGACGATAGAATGCAACGGGACGGCTTAACGGTGTAGGTTTGTACACATCTGTTCCGGCAGAATGTTTCATAAACATACCATTACCAGAGCGTGTAGTGATCTCGATAAATGTACGCTCGGCCGTACGGCCCATTGCCATTTGCTCCCCGGCATCCAGCAATGTGGCTTTATAATTTGCGCTGTAACGAATAGAATGCATAACTTCTATGCCTGTTACATCTTCTGTATTCAGAAATTCCAATGTTTCTTTCTCTGAGCCAAACCGCTGAACCATTAAGCCATCTACTACAATGACAGTTGGTATATTATTGATACGGTAACTTTCTTCGCCATCCGGGCGCAGGAACCGCTGAAAACCTTTTACTTTTTCCATCAGCAGTTGTACCATATTCTTTTTACCTGCATTCACAATGGTATTCTCATCTATGATCTGATCTGCCCCGCCAGGCCCATTCAGGTTATTGGAGCCGCGGATCGCTTGTTTGGTACGTACTGTTACTTCTCCCAATAAATGAAAGTCCCCACCTTTCAGCTCTGCTTCCTGTTTTTGTGTATTTGTCTTTACATATTGTAACAGGGTTTCATCACTATTCATAAACCAGGGTTGCTGTTGTATAACGCGGTCGTTTTTAATATCCGGCATGGCAGGCACATCTATTTTTACACTGAGACCAAAACTATTGCCTCTTGCTGTTCTTGCCTGCACGAAAAAAGAGGTGGAGTCTATTGCGCCAAACTTTGCGAATGTAAATATGCCATCTGCATTACTGATGTCGTTTCTGAACATCCCATTTTTACCTGTGCTCATTAGTATTACATTGGCTTTACTAACGCCTTTTCCAAGCAGGTTTGTTACTTTGCCACGTATCATAAACTCCGGCTCAGGCTGGAATGCAGGCTGTGCAGGCGTTTTAAAAATTACGGGCCAGTTGTAACCAACCCATCCCTGTGTTAGCAGTAAGGCATCTAATGCTTTCCACGCTTCTTTACTTTTATCCGTGGTATAATAGGCAGGCGCTTCTATAAAACCTTTCAGGTCGCTGGTGAGCAACATACGGCTTACAATATTTTCCGTGTAGGCGCTATCTGTTTTCACTTGCGCATCGTCTGTAACTGCCATAGAAAAACTACCTACTACCGGCTGATTGTCTTTCGCTGATGTCACCTGGATAGGAATACTATCAAACGTAGTATAATTGCTTTTGCTTGTAGCAATGTTTAATTGCAGGTTATCTCCCCTGTCTACATAAAACAGTCTTTCGTTTACCGGCTGTGTAAGTTCATTGAACAATGTTGCATGCGCTACACCAGATGGGAACAGGGATTTTGCAAAGCGTCCGTTTGTTTCAGCTTTATTCAATGTAATGTTTGCACCATAGCAAACCACGCCGCGAGAGAAACAAAGCAGGTGATATACTTTGCCGTTTACCATATCTGGTGACACAGATATTTTTAACCGGATAGAATCCTTGTCCTGGTCGTCCGTAATGTGTAAGACAACGCCGCTATTTTTAACCGCAGGCAATGGATAAGCTTCAGTATAACCTCCGGGTGATGTGATAACGGCCGTATATGATTCGCCTTGCTGCGGGGTTAATGGAAACGCGCCCATTCCTTTGTGCAGGGACTGGATACTGGACACCGTATTATTTTTGCTATCGATCACCTTTCCTTGTACATCCACCCCTAGGCCATCTGCGCCAATGGCTTTAAAGCCTACGAGTGTAGGTATACCTGCTACCATATAGCCCCCTTCCGGCATAAACTGCACGTCCATCTCTTCTGTGTATTTTGTTACCGGGAAAAGTACTTTCTTACTTGCATCTTTTTTATCCTGTACAAGTATGCTGATGTTTTTATAAGAAGATTTTTCGTTTGCAGCAAAGGTTGTTTTAAAAACACCATCCGCATTTGTCTGGTCCACGCTTTCAGACAAAACCTTCTTCCCATCTGCCAATACTTTTACAATTACCTGTTGTTGTTTTACAGGATTGTTGTTAATGTCTGATAGTTGCAATGCAAGTTGTACATCTTGTTTTCCATTCACAGTTTTTGTTTCATGTGAGGCTTTTACCAGCCAGTACTGCCGCTCAGACCCTCCAATCATAAAGTGCTGGCGATAAAAAGCATCCTGCCCGAAGTTTCTTAACCAGGTCGTATAAGCATACACCGTGTAGCCTCCTTCCGGCACTGTCTCAGCATCCAGCGGTATTTGCCCCCAGCCTATGCCATAGGCAGCAGGAAAGGAAAGACGTTTTACCACCTTATTGCTATCATTGATCAGGTCTACATATATAATGCCGCTATATGGCGAAAAGGCATGAGTGCTTGCCTGTAGCAGGTACGCTTTAAACCACATGGTGTCTCCGGCAGCATAATAAGGTTTATCAAAATGCAGGTGTATTTTTTCGCCAGGTATCCGGCTGTTAAATGTATCTACTGATACTGCGATCTGCTGAGTGGAGGCAGGCATTTTTTGTGCCTGTACTGACATTTTTAAGATCAGTAAGCAAAACAGTATGGCAACGCGCCATACCGGGTAAAGGGTTGCTGGTTTCATATCCGGGGAAATTTTATTCATACGGCTTTATTCGTTTACAAGAAAATAAACAATGCGGCAGGCGTTCCCTTTTGATAAAGTATTGTGGGTATCTGTTATCGATACTTTTACTGTATGCTTTTTATTGCTTAAATCGTCTCCTAACAATACATACCAGGGCAAGTGTAAATTTTTGCTCCACTTTGTGTAAAGATCTACCTGCTGCGCCGGTTTGCCGTCTATACTGTAAGATATGATGCCTGCGTCTGGCCCTGCGAGCGTAGCCAGCCCAACAGTAGTGCCGGTAAACGTAAACTCAAAACTATCTCCTGCGTTCTTACCTTCCAGCACCGGTACTTTTACAAAGCCCGGACGTGTATGCGCTGAATCCGCAGGACGCCAGTCTGGCACAATGGCAAAGCCTTGTTCTTTTTGTACCTGGGTGACCGCTACATAACGGCCTTTTTCATAATTGAGTTTTTGCAAGGCAACAGGTAACGTTACAGTTTGCAGACGGGAAGCCGGCATACCTATGAGTTGCTTTTGCAGTAAACGTTTAATCGTTCCAAAATAAATTTCTTGCCCGAATGGAGATGGATGCAGATTCTTAAAATCGTATTGCCAGTTAAATTCGTTTGCAGCGATCTTACGGCTTACTTCTTCTGCCAGGTTAATGAATGGCAGCTTGTAATAGTTAGCAAGATCGTCGTGTACTTTTATTTCCAATGGTACACGGCCATTGTTGTAGTCAGCTATTTTATCTTCATCTACAAACGCCATCATCACCATATCCATAGCGGGATTTACTTTGCGCGCATGGCGGATAATTCCTTCGAGGGCTTTTCGTTGCTGCAGTTCTGTTGTACCATTGCCATGATCATTTACCGCAGACTCTATAAACATAAGGTCTACGCGTCCTTCATCCAGTACATCATGTTGTACACGAAAGGCATGAGGCAAACTGCCAAGTGAAGGGATACCGGCATTAATGAAAGTGAAAGAAACCTCTGGATATAACTCTGTAAGATACTGGCCTACTTTATCGCGCCAGCCTTTCATATTAGTAATAGAGCCGCCGAGGAAAGCAATGGTGGCTTTCTTTTCTGTTTGTATGCGATGTAGAAAGTTGTTGAGGTTGCCATAAGGCCTTATATATTCATCTGCCCGTAAAAGCGTCTTTACCGGGTAAGCGTTTGCATATACCCAATCAGCCAGCGCCGCAGGTTGCTCAATGGTAAAATGATGCCCATCCATATCCTGCTCTCCTCTTGTCATAGGAATAACTGTGGCGGGGCCTCCTTTTTCAATGTAGTTGGCAACCAGGACTTTTGTATTATCTGCATAAGGTACATATTTGTCATCTGTACGTATTACATGCAGTATCGGAACTTTGAATGCTGCCAGTGCATCAAGATTATCTTTTGGCTGATCATTGTATTGCTGTGCCTGCTGCTCAGTAAAATTATAGGCAAGTAGTAGTTTTTTCCAATCACTGGCAGCACTGCCATTCTTTAACTTGCCTGGCCAACTGGTGAAATCACATACGGGCGCTTCTGCAAAAATGCAGCTTACTTTTTCCGGGTTGCGCTTTGCCCAACCATATACATATAAACCGCCACGGCTTACACCTTCCAACGCAACTTTTGCAGCAAACTGTTTTTGGTTTACGAGATAGTCATACAACTTATCCCAAAGCATCATTGCTTTAGGTGCGCCATACAGATCTTTTGCCTCAATATAGGCAACGTAAAAGCCGCGTTGCAATAAAATGCTGTCCATGGCTACATGCCAGTCAGGAAAGTAAGCCCGCCAGATCCACGGATTGCCAGGCAATGGTTTTGCAGGCGATGCATACCATGCATCTACCCCATCTATCTTGAAAGAAGTTTTTGTAAACCCATGCCATGAACCACTTTTCTCTTCTGTAACAGCATACTGCTGTGCATAAGAGGATAAGCAGGTCAGCAGCAAAGAAAGAAACAGTAGATTTTTCATACACAAGTTTTTTGCCATCAAGACGCAACGATGCCAAGGAACCCAAAGTTTTTATAAACCTGACAGGTCTTTAAGACCTGCCAGGGTTTGTAACCTTTTATAAAATGTTCCATAGAATACCAACCGATGAAGTGTGCGACGCAAGTAAAGCCTAATAGTAATACTACAGCCGGCAACACAACTTTTGGCTTCCCAATTTTGTACTTCGTACTTAGTCCTTTGTACTTAACTCTTATTTTCTCAGCAACGCTGTCGCGCACCACATTACCGGCGCTTGTCCGTGCATATCTCCTACATTGCGTTTGCGATTGAGGTAATATTGCAGGTCATTTTTCTTATTCGTACCCTCACATACTTCTTTCACATCATTATTATCATCAATATAGGTGATCAATGCCAGCCATGCTTTGCGTGCGGCCGGGCCATATGTTTTCTTATCCAGCCAGCCATTCTTTACACCAGTAATGAGTGCGTAGGTAAACATAGCAGAACCAGATGTCTCCGGCCATGCTTCAGGCACATCTATCAGTTGGTTCCACATGCCGCTTGCAGCCTGGTGTTGCAAGAGGGATGCCATCATTAGCTTATATCCTTTCATAATGCGCTCGCGATACTGGTTATCTTTCGGCAACGCACGTAATACATCCGTCATACCAACTGCCATCCAGCCATCGCCGCGTCCCCAGAAGAAAGGTACATCTGGCGCGTGATAAAACAAACCATTCGGGCGTTGTAACGAATCCAGGTACACCGTCATTTCTTTTGCAGTGCGTTCCATGTATTTCTTATCACCCGTTGCGCGGTAAGCCTGCATTTGCACGGTCGTGATCATAAACATATCGTCTATCCACATACGCGTCTGCCATGTAAGGCCACGGTCTGCATATGTTTTCGCTTCTTCCGGTTTTACATATTTACCGGTTGGTTCTCCCCATTGCTTGTCAGCAAAGGCCAATCCCATATCCAGGTAACGTTTATCTTTTGTCTGTATATACAGTTCCAATGGCACAGAGCCGAACACTGTATAGTCTACGTGTTCTGCAGGTGGGATCATACCTGCTTCTGTTGTAAACAAAGGCTCAAATCTATTTTTCAGTTTTTCAGCCAATGCTTTATCATTGCTTTCTTTTGCAAATTGTAATGCACCATACCATGCGCATGTTTCAGGATAGGTCATGCGTGTAGGTGGTGTGGGCCTTCCAAAGTTCTGGTGTGGAGATGCATTAAAATGCTCTGCTACTTTTTTACCTACTTCTTGCGGAGAAGTGCCTTTGGGCCAGTTTTCCAAATCACCGGATTGTGCAAACACGTTTGCATTTACCTGCATTGCAGCGAATAGAACGAATAATGGTTTATATACTTTCTTCATGAATTCAATTGTTATATAGTTAGATGGTTGTATTGTTGAATGGCTGAATTGTTTTTATAAACCTGACAGGTTTTATAGTTAACCATTCAACAATTTATCAATTAAACACTACAGTCCCTTTCTCTACTTCATCAGCTAATTTTACTGCTGCTTTCTCTCCCCACTTGCTTTGTTTTACAGTAATCTTTTTACTTTCTTTTCCTGTTACAGATAAGAAGGTAGCTGGTTTTGCAGAAGGTGTTATGTTCGTTAATGCAATATTTTTAGCTGCGTCCAGGTTGATCAATGGCTCCTGGGAGTTGTTCGTTGATAGTTTCCAGTCTGTCAGTGTAATATTGGCTATATCTGTGGCAATGATCGCTGGTCGTGCATCTGTAGAATCTATATGCAGATTTACATTTTTCATAGTAATGTTCTGCGCATGGCGCAGGTACATGCCGTAGGCAGGTAACCTTCTGCCAAAAATATAGATCTCCGGATAGGCATCTATTTTCTCTTCGGGTTTTAGTTTTGCATCATCCAGCGTGCCTTTGCCTGTTACGTTGATGTCTATATTTTCCATGGTAAGGCCATCAATATTATGGCCGGGAATACCACTCATTAATATACCGATCCAGTCGCCATCATACACTTTTACATTCCTGATCTTTACATTACTGATAGAACCAACTTCCAGTTTCGGATCGCCCGGACGGAAGGTTTTCATTCTTGCGCCTAAGCGAACAATGATCGGCAGATGTGCTTTGTGCATGACCACATCACTGATCTCTATGTTTTTCATTTTAGAGCCGTCTACAGAGAACAATTTGATGCCGCCTTCGCGTGCAAACATGATCTCAATATTTTTTACTTTGATGTTTTCAAAGTTGCCTGCGGATTCTGTACCAAATTTTATAGCGCCTTCTCTTGTGAAGATGTGTATGTTCTCTATCAGCACATTTTTACAAGGGAACGGGCTGGTGGTTTTAAAACAGATCGCATCATCACCACTATCTATATCACAATTCCTGATCACTACATCTTCGCAACAATCAATATCAATACCGTCGTTATTACCTAAGCCGCGGCTGCGTATCACTACTTTGTCTGCAATAATATTTTTACAACGGAAAAGATGCAGCGTCCATGCAGTAGGCCCGGTCAGGCGTACTTCTTTTACAGAGACGTTGTTACATCTTACAAAGCGAATAAGAAAAGGCCTCCTGTCTTTTCCTCCGGACTCGCGTACCAGCTTGCCTTGCCCGTCTATTGTGCCCAGGCCTTCCAGTCCTACATTCTGTACATCTACCGCACCGATAAAGCAATAACCCATTGCCTGGCCTAAGCCATCCTTAAAACCATCTACTACTTTATAGTCTGCGATATCTGTGCTGCCCAGCAGCGTAGCTTTTTCATCCAGGTACAGTGTAACGCCTGTTTTCAACAGCAGCGTACCGCTTAGCCACGTACCTGCGGGGAATACCACTTTACCGCCGCCTTGCGCGCTGCAACTATCTATGGCAGTCTGTATGGCTTGTGTGTTCATTACTTTGCCGTCACCTACTGCGCCAAATTTTGTAACATCTATATGTACTGCTGCTTTTGTAAGCACAGCCAGTAGCAGGAAACATAAAAACGAAATACTTTTTTGCATACTGTTCAAATTGAGTTTTGAGCAGTTATTGATCCTCTATAACAAGCTATGGGTTAATTGTTGCATTGTTGAATGGTTAGATTGTTGTTACGCCTTGGTTCGTGAAAACACAAACCAGGGCGTTCGAGACGTTCCCAACAATTAAACAATATAACCATTCAACAATTAAATGTTATCACTCATCCAACGCCTTCTCCTGTCCTTTTCCTTTGCTTTTTACATCTTTACCCAGCTTGCCTTTTACTTCCAGCTTGATAACGGATGCAATTTTATCAGGAGCAGTTGCCGGTACGTCTATTACAAGATCGTTGCCGCTTTTTGTTGTTTTAAGCGTAGAACCGTTGGCTAATAATTTAGCAGACAGCACATCACTATTCAAACCGGTAACAGTTAGTTTACCACTTGCAGGCCAGTTAAACACGGAGAGGTATAACGTAGTGTTATTACCGTTTTCTTTACGTGTACAACGGCCCCAGCCAAGTGTATCCAGCGGGCTTGCTTTTGTGCCGTAGATTGCTTCGCCGTTCACTTTCAGCCATGCACCCATTTGTTTCAATGCTTCTATGCTTTCACCAGGTATTTCACCTTCTGCAGTCGGGCCTACATTCAGCAAATAGTTACCACCTTTAGATGCGATATCAATTAAGTTACGTAACAACAATTCTACACTTTTCCATTTGTGGTCGTAGCTTTTAAAGCCCCATGTACCATTCATGGTCATACAGGTTTCCCAGTCGCGGCCATCCAGTTCTTTCAGGTTAGGGATTTTCTGCTCAGGTGTTTTATAATCGCCCGGAAAGTTTGGACGTTTCAGCCTGTCGTTGGTAATGATGTTAGGTTGCAGTTTCAGTTGCTCTTGTAGTTTTGTAGCAAACTCATCTGTCATGTTTGTAGGCGTATCCCACCACAATACAGCTACATCGCCATAGTTTGTCAGCAATTCTTTTACCTGCGGCACCGCTACTTTGTCTATGTACTCAGCCATGGTAGCCGTTGTTTGCGCCGGGTCCCAATGCCCTGTATGCGCTTCTGTGTAAGCATCTATTTTCGCAGAATCAGGATTGGGCCATCCCTCTGAAGCAACTTTACGTGCAGCAGATCCCCCGGGATTGTTCCAATCCTGTGCCTGCGAATAATAAAAGCCTAATTTCATTTTATACTTACGGCAAGCGTCAGCCAATGCTTTCAATACATCTTTGCCATAAGGTGTTGCGTCTGCAATGTTCCACTTGCTCGCGTTTGATTTGAACATGGCAAAACCATCATGGTGCTTCGCCGTGATCACTATGTATTTCATACCCGCGTCTTTTGCCAGTTTTACCCAAGCTTCCGCATTGTATTTGATCGGGTTGAATTGTTTTGCATATTGCTGGTACTCCGCCACAGGAATTTTAGAGCGGTTCATGATCCACTCACCGCCACCACGCGCCATTTCATGCCCCTTATATACACCTGCGGGCACAGAATACACGCCCCAGTGAATGAACATACCAAAGCGGGCTTCGCGCCACCATTCCATTTTTTTATCCTGGTCCGTCTGTGCAAAAAGTGAGGACGTGGCTATCGCCAGTGCAAATAATGTAACTAAAATCTTTTTCATGTTGAGGTGAGTATTATATGGCAAATCAATGGTTTAAATCTATTGCAACTAACCAATTATTCACGATGTATAAGCCCGCGGGATTATCCATTTATTCAAACAGATTGGCATTTCTTTGCGGGATATACGGTTTACGATGTATATATGGTATATAAAGGTATTTGAGATTTGAAATTTGAGATTTGAGATAGGAAGGTCTTTTGCCACAGAGACACGGAAACACAGAATAGTCCATTCACGATTATCGTCTCACGATTCACGATATTACTGTCCGGGCAATAGTTTTTCATAGCATCGTCCCTTGCGTCGCACACTTCATCGTCCCGTCATAAAATTTGCCACAGAGACACGGAAACCACAGAATAGCCTATTCACGATTATCGTCTCACGATTCACGATTCCACCACTTACAATTTCAATTCCTTACCAAAGCTCATCCACGCCGGGCCGACACCTTCACCTTTTAAGAGTTTTTGTTGTGCGGCATTTGTGGCAGGTGCGCCCATGTTTTTATTATTCGTAAAACTATAATCGCCTTTTGCTGTATTTACAACACTATTATCCGGCACGTACAAACCATCTTGTTTTTTTAATACGTTTTTCTGTTCTGTAAAACCATCCGCTGCGGCATCGTTTGAAATAATATTATTGCTGATTGTAAATTTCTCCGGCTGGTCTGTTAGCTGTATCGCTGGAGTATGTTGCACAAGATTATTCATTATAACGCCATTAACAGGTACAACAGTGCGTGTATCATTTTTACCGGCGCCAATATCGAATCCTTGTTTGCAATCAACAATGGTATTATTTACTACAATAGGATTTTTTACCTGCCAGTAACCATTCAGTGGTGGATTGGTCATAGCATTCATCATGGAGATGGCTGCTTTCAGCCCTTTGCCGGTAAGCCCTTGCAGGTAGTTGTTATACACGCGATGATTTTCGCCGATAATACGGATGCCACCTGTTTCTTTCACACCATTGCCAATAAAATAATTACCATATACGGATACGCTGTTACCATGACGTAAGGTAAGCGTGCCTACACATTCATAAAACAGGTTGTTTGCAATGGTATTGTTGCAGCTTTTATTTGAGACTACTTCCATTTCACCATTGCAATGATAAAATATGTTTTCTTCTACAGTTGTGTAAGAGTCGTGCATAGACCAATCGCTCGTGCCTATACGGATAGTCTCGCCACCATTCACACCGAGGTCCGGGCGCTCGCCAAAATAGTTATGGTCTATGCGGTGATAATTTGCCTTATTGGACAACCACACTACGAGGGTTGTACCCTGGTGTGTTTTCCCTTGCATGAAGCAATGGTCTACCCTGTTGTTATTGCCATGCAGGGAAAGCCATTTATAATCTACTTTTTTATCCGGGTGATTGTAGTTGATAATAGCAGAATTGGTAAAGCGACAATGGGTCGATGCATCGGAGAATACGACAACGTCTCCTTTAAGAGAATAGCCATCTGTAAAAGTTACGCCGTTCACTTCAAGATATTCACCATCTATCAGCAGATGCGAATTACCTGTCAGTTGTAATTTTCCCGGTTGATCGGTAGTTAAGATAATCGGTTTGTTTTCCTTTCCTTTTCCTTTAAAGACTAACTGTTGATCTTTCCAGTCTCCTTGTGCTAAAATAACTTTATCACCTGCCTGGAGGCTTAATTGGCTCAATTCTGCGGCGGAGTGAACGGTATAATCTTTTGCGTTTACCTGTACGTGTGCAAACAATGCTGTTGCAATCAAAAGTGTACTTAATTTTCTCATATGGCTGACGGGTTTGTATAAATTAAAACAGGCACTTATGACAGTGCCTGTTTGCGATAGTTTAAAAGAGTTTCTTCCCTTCCTTTATTTTTTTGGCTCTCAGCAATGCTTCGAGATAGTAGTAGTCTGCATAGTTCAGTGGTACATCTACTTCACTGTTTGCCGGTTTAGAACCGGTGCTTTGCGTTAAGATAAAGCCCTGGTAAGTACCCTTGTCTGCACGATAGCTTTTTGTAAGGCTGTTTATGATCTTATCCGCTGTCTCTTTGTAATATTTAGCGCTTCCTTTGCTGTATTGGCTTAGTTCATACAAACCAGAGGCAATAACTGCTGCTGCAGAAGCGTCGCGCGGTTCATTCGGAATGTTTGGCGCATTGAAATCCCAATAAGGTACAAGGTCTTTCGGCATATTCGGATTATTGAGAATGTATGCCGCTACTTTTTCTGCATGCGCTAAATAAGCAGGATCGCCTGTTTCGCGGTAGCACATAGTATAGCCGTACAGCGCCCATGCCTGTCCACGTGCCCATGCAGACTCATCGCTGAATCCCTGGTGTGTTTGCTTGTGTACAACTTTGCCTGTTTCAGGATCGTAGTCTACCACATGGTAGCAACTATAGTCCGCCCTGAAATGATTTTTCATTGTTGTATTAGCATGGCTTACTGCAATTTTATAATAAGATGAGTCCCCAGATAATTTAGAGGCTTCAAACAGCAGCTCCAGGTTCATCATATTGTCGATGATCACCGGGAATTTCCACTGGTCTGCATGGTGGTCCCATGAGCGGATACAACCTACTACAGGACTGAAACGGGTGGCCAATGTTTGTGCTGACTGAATAAGTACGCTTTTATAGCCTGTGTCTTTGGTAAGGCGGTAGCCATTACCAAAACTACAATACACTTTAAAGCCCATATCGTGTGTAGTGCCATTTGTCTTTTCTTTTTCTATGAGCGCCGTAAAGCGTTGCGCATCTGCTAACCACTGCCCTTTCTTGTTAAACTCATAAATGTACCACAGCACGCCGGGGAAAAATCCACTCGTCCAGTCTTTGGATGCAACTAATTTGAGTTTACCATTTTCCAGTGTGCGAGGCGATACAAGTTTGTCATTTTCTTTTCTTGCCTCATCTGTGTTCTTAATCAGTACTTGTGTCTGCTTCTCTGCATCTTTAAAAATGTCACCAAAATCAAGTTTTTGTGCATTCACAAAGGTGGTTGACGCTAAGCATACAACAGGTAATAAAAATTTTCTCACCATAATATTCAATTTGCCAAATTGTTTAAATTGTTTAAGTGTTGAATGGTTAAATTGTTTTCCCATTCACAATTGACTACCTTCTACTTTTCGTGCCCTGGCTCGTGTCTTCACGAGACAGTTATGTTCCGGTTCGTGAGGACACGAACCGAGGCGAAGCCAAATTGTTTAATTGTTCAATGGTTAAATTGTTTTCTCATTCACAACTGACAACTCACCACTCACTGTATCATACTCTCTTTACACCGTACATCTAACATCGTACATAATATCTATTCACTAATCTTCTCCAACACTATTTCCAATGGTTTCACCAGCTCTTCATTCGTTATTTCCTTCGCCTGCAATGCTATGCGGTGAACACCCGGAGCTAAAGTTATGTTCCCTAATTCCTTCGTGATCACATCAGGCTTTCCTTTGGTGGCTTCTACTTTTTCTTCTTTCTTCAGCTCATCGGCTGCTACCACAAACGTTCCCGAAGTTTTGTTATCGGCCACATATTTTACAATAATACGGTAAGTTGCTTTAGCAGAAGTCCTAAAATCCCACGACAACGATTGAACTAGTGATTTCCAGCCTTCTACATAGTAGTGGTTGGCTTTGCCATCAGCAAAGCTGAAGCCTTTACCCTGTTGCTGTGCATCAAATGTGAGCAGTCTTGTTGTGGCTGTATTTGGCGCAATGTACATAACGGAATCAGCCTTTATTGTTCCTTTTGTTTCCAGCACTATTACAGTATTAATGTTGTTATGCACCTTCCCGGAAACATTTATGATACAATCATTTTGCCCTGCACCAATAATGCTTAACAGTTGCTTTTTATCTGCAAGTAAGCTGGCTTTAGCTATTTTGTCAAAAGTGATGCCACCTACATATAGTTTACCATCTTTTGGCCACTGAAAAACGTGGAGATAAATTTTGTTGTCTTTTTGTGTAGTTACACCCCAGCTTTGAAATGGCAATACAGATGAGTGGGTTTGATATACTGCTTCATTATTCACATTCATCCATTGCCCGATGCTGTCTAATATTTTCAGATCGCGCTTATCCATTGTACCATCGCCTTTGGGGCCAATGTTCATCAGCAGGTTGCCCCCGCGTGCAGCAGCTTTAGCTATTAGTTGTATAAAAAAGGAAGCGGGTTTATGACTATCGTCAAACTTGCTATACCCATAAGATTCATTTGTAGTAGGAATGGCTTCCCAATCACCATTAACGGGATAAAACTCAGCAGGTCTGTCGGCAGTGTTCGCATAGTCGCCCATATTGCCCGTACTTCCGCTACGTACCAATCTCCCATTCACCACTACATTTGGGTCTGTGGCGCGTATGGCTTCCAGTATGCGTATATTTTCTGATAATGGTAGTTTATGTGGCGTATCAAACCACAGGATGTCGGGATGATATTGTGTAAGCAACTCTTTTATTTGTGGAATGGCTTTTTCATCCACATATTTTTTTGCTTTTGTCAGCAGTTCCGGGTGTTGGTCGTACCATGTGGTTCCGCCATATAAATTCTGATCGCCTCCGGGGTTTTTATATTCCCAATCATTACCCGGTGCATCAGGATGCTCCCAATCGAAGGCGTGGGAATAGTAGAACCCGAATTTGATCCCATATTTTTTACAGGCAGCCGCTAACTCTTTCATCGGGTCACGATGAAAGGGTGTTTGTTGTACTATATTAAAATCGCTTACTTTAGAATCGTACATAGCAAAACCATCGTGGTGCTTTGCTGTGATAATAAAATAGCGCATACCGGCATTTTTTGCGGTACGGATCCACTCATCGGCATTGAAGTTGACAGGGTTAAACTGGTGGGCTAATTCCAAATATTCAGCACGCGATATTTTTTCTTTCCGCATGAGGTGTTCTGCATAACCGCTTACTTTTTTGCCTTTCCATTCGCCTCCGGGCAGGGAGTAGATACCCCAGTGTACAAACATGCCAAATTTTGCATCGCGCCACCACGCTATGCGCTGGTCGTGTGTAACCATGCTTTTCTTCCACCAGCCGTTTTGTGCGTCTTTAATGGCTTTCTGATCGCGGTCTTTGGCGTTGTTGAACATTTCTTTGTCTTCATCGCCTTTGACCTGGGCGAATGAAGAGAGCGTGGTTATAGAGAGTATGGATGCGAGAATCAGTTTATTCATTTGAGATTTGAAATTTGAGATTTGAGATTTCTGTATCGCAAAGGACACAGAGGAAACGCAGAGAACACAAAGGCGTATTCACGATTATCGATTCACGACTCACGATTGACAATTCACCACTCACTTACTCAATGTAAAGTATCGGATGTCTCACCGGTAAGTTCCTGATCACTTCTTCTACCTGCGGATCGTGTTCCAGTTTTTTCCATGTTGCCAGCCATGTTTTGTTATTGTAGGCTATTGCCCCAAAGAGTAATGCGGGTTGTGCCACAGGCCAGTTGTCCCAATACATTACATCTTTTGCATAGGGCCATTTGTTTTTGTCTGCAATGAACGGATGCATAAAGGCAATACCTTTTTCCATGTAGCGTCCGTCGTTTGTCTTATAGTTCCATAAATTGTCTTTCTTGTCAGACAATACCTGGCAGGTGGTAGACATGGCGTCGAGATTGAATAAGGCATAGCCGAAAGGCTTGGTACGCTTCAGTTCCAGGGGAAAGCTGCCGTCTTGCTCCATTTGATTCGGCAACAACACATTTTTATAACGGTCGCGGCAGAATGCAAGCAATGTATCGTTCTTTGTGAACTTTGCAAATGCTGCAGTTTGCATTACCCAGCAGGTGCCGTGGTTATTTTTTGCATTCATTTCATCCTTACCATACGGGTGTGTGGTAAGCCATAATTCATATTGCCTGAACCATGCTTTGATCTTCTCCAATGTAACAGCATCTATTGCTTTGCCGTTTTCCATTGCCATCAAACCATAAATAACATCCAGTAACTGTATAGTATCTATGATGCCTATACCTCTGCCTGTAGCTACGCCTTTGATCGCCTGTGCATACTGCAGATTCGGGTTCATCATGGTGGTGGTATCTACAAACCAGGCTTTGATATGGACAAGGGCTTGTGTTACATATTTTTTGTCGCCTGTTATTTTATAGGCAGAAGCTAATGCGCCTACTATACGGCTAAAACGGATCATTGCCAGACGGTGTGCAACAAAGTTGTCGGGATTGCTTAACCCATCACGTTGAATATACGGGCCGTTTGGATTTTTGGGATCAGGCCACCAATAGTCTCCTTCAGAATAAAAATCATGTTTGCCGCCTGCACTGCGTTCACAATGCGAAGCTGTTACCGTTTCGGGCTTTTGCTGCATGGCCCATGCTGCTTCTTTCAGTATCTGGGACTTTAGTGTGGCAGCTACTTCTTTGTAAGCAGAAGACTGAGCAAACGCGGTGCAACTAAAACATACTGCAATGACAAAAAATAATCTTTTCATGTTTGTTATTTTTCCTGCCACGGAGGCACTAAGACACAAGGAATTCACCAAGAAATAAAACCACAAAAATCACAGCGTTTTCACAAGGATCGCAATGTTTTAAAAAACAATTTAACCATGTAACAATCAAACAATTACTTCCCCATCCACTTCCATGTCACATTCCCCACCGTATTTGGCTTACCTGTTACGGGTGCGGATATGGTTCCTTTCAATTGCCCATTGTTATCTTTCGTTACGGTGATGTCGCGCCAGGTGTATTGACCTTTTTCATAATCAAAAGTTTCACCGTCATCATCATATAATTTATACTGTCCTGGTTTTTCACCATAATACCTGATCTCCAGGTCTACTTTCTCTCCTTTCTTTGGTGCATGTAACATGGGTGGCATCATGGGTATAATGCTTCCATCTTTTACATATACAGGTATTTTATCCAGTCCCGGTGTTACAGTAATTACTTCTCCATTACCGGCATACGCACCGGTGTAAAAATCGTACCATTTGCCTTTAGGTAGTACAACTTTACGACTTGTTTGCCCTGCAAATAATGGCGCAACCAATAGTGCATCACCTGCCATATATTGGTCTTTTATTTCTTTGGAAACAGCTTCTGCATAGGGGTTTTCTTCCAGGTTCTTATTGACAGATTCTTTCTTCGGCTCGTAAGAAAATCCTTCTTCCAGGTTGATAGACCTGAATGGTGGTATGCCTTCGAAGTGATAACGGGCAAAGGCGGAATACCAATAAGGCATCATTTGCATACGCAATGTTGCCATTGCTTTGATCTGGTCGGCTACTTCCGGGTATGACCATGGCTTTGTACCACTTGACCATGCGTTGATCATGGCCATTGGTGAGAATACAACGGTCTGCATCCTGCGTAACCATTCTTCAGCAGTTTTAGAGGCGCGTGCTTCGGGAGTCCACAATACACCGGCAAAGCCGCTATTGATGAGTGCCGTAATAAAATCTTCGTGGTTGTAGTAATCATCATATATCACGTAAGGCATGGATACGCCACCAGCGTTGGATGCGCGTACTAAGCCGTAAGTGCGTTGATTCTTCTGATGATATATGTCTGCTGTATAGCGCTGAACTAATAGTCCGAATGTCTGGCGCATTTGCTCTCCTGATAAGCCGGATGGGAAGGTGGCTACATCGGGCCAGAGGTAATGATCGTAACCATCTACTTCATCTATTTTATAACCGCTTACGCCAATGTCTACCTGGCTTTTTTTCATTTGCCCGAATACAGTGTTGCGTGCCTGTGGTAGGGTAAAGTCTGGCACTACACCTGTCCATACGGTGTGCGAACCTGTATAAGGCAGTAAGTCTTTGTAGTAAGATGCCGCGGAAGAGATATATGGATTCGTCCATAGGTTGAGGCGAATGCCTTTCTCTTTCATTTCTTTTACAAATGCAGCAGGGTCAGGGTAACGTGTTTTGTCCCACTCCAGGGTACATGGATAGGCTTTGCTTTGCCAGCCGGGTTCTAACCCTATGAAATCTAGCGGAAACCCTTTTTCTTCAAATGCTTTTGCTTCTGCTTTTACTTCATCAGCGGTATATAATGTTTTTACACGTTGTGTAAATCCTAACCCCCAGCGTGGCGGTAATACGCCGCCGCCATTGAAGAGATTGAAACGGCGCACTGCATCCATTGCAGTAGGCCCACTGAATACATATACTTCTACACCACCTGCAGGCACCAGCATTTCTACTGCATCTGAGTATGGTCTTGATGCCCAGCTTTTATCTGTGTTGCGGTCTTTTTCAACCGGAGGGTTCTTGCTGTCTTTTCTTACAGCGGAGCCTGCATATACATTGATGTATCGCGCTGCGTTTACAAATACGCCATAGCCTTTTGAGGAAACGTAGAATGGTGTTGGTGCATGTGTTCTACCGTTGTCTTTGCCGCCAAAATGATCTACATGCAGTTGTAATATTTTACCGCGTTGGTAAACGGTCTGGAAATTAAGCCCGAAACCGAAGAGTTGTTCTTCTTTTTGCAAAGGAAAACGCAAGTACACTTTGCCGTCTACGATGCGTGCTGAAATATCCTGTTGTTGCAACGGAAAATCTGCTTTGCCCATTTGTTGTAAGCCTGTAGTAGCAGGCGTTGCGCCAGATGCTTTGAGCAGGTCATATGCTTCCGGTTTACCAATTACAGCTTTCCATACGCCGGGCTGCACTTGTGTCCATTGTATGTTTTGCGCATTTGCAGTGAATGCGAAAAGAAGGATGAATAAAAAATAATATCGTTTTGTCATAGCAATCATTTTTATAAGACGGACATGCGTCCGTGTTTGTATCGCAAAGAACGCAGAGTAAACGCAGAGGTCACGGAGATTTTCTCTTTGTTCTTTGCCTATTCAGCAGCCAAACCTGACAGGTGTTGAAGACCTGTCAGGTTTGGCTGCTGGTTGTGTTGAATAAAGAACTTCAGTACAAGTGTGCGACGCAAGGAACGATGATAGTAGCACAACTGCCGGGCTCATTATTTCTGTCATGAAACAGAGAAACCAGCAAACAACTGAAACGTTACTCCCCTACTATCGTATATGTTTTGCCTTTCTCTGCCTTAAACTCTATTACGTATTCTTTTGGAATATCGAGTTGCAACAATGTGGCTTTCTCGCTTTTTTTATAATCAGGTACACCGTATGCCAGCATCAGCGGGTTATTGTTTCCTCCTGCTGCGGGTGTGTATTTTGCTTCCAATACTTTTGCCGGGGTATGTGTGCGGATGCGGCAATTGCCACTTTCGTTTGCAGTGATGGTTGCTTTAACGAGCTTATTGTTTTTCCACTCGATATTGAGCAGGTAATTACCACGCGCTTTGATGCCTTTGATACTTCCTTCTTTCCATACATCAGGTAATGCAGGCAATAGCGTTATAGCTCCATCATAGCTTTGCATGAGCATTTCCGTCATACCTGCTGTTGCGCCGAAGTTGCCGTCAATCTGGAATGGTGGATGCGCATCAAATAAATTGGGATATGCACCGCCGCCACTCATCTGTGCTTTCTCTACTGTGGGATCAATAAAGGTCAGTGCGCCTGTCAATATTTTATAGGCGTGGTTGCCGTCTTGCAAACGTGCCCACCAATTTGTTTTCCATGCCATAGACCAACCGGTGCTTACATCACCGCGCTGTATAAGACTTTGTTTTGCTGCAGCAGCTAACTCCGGTGTATTGTACACGGAGATCTGGCTGCCCGGGTACAGGCCAAACAATTGAGAGATGTGGCGATGTTTGTCATTCGGATCATCGTAATCTTTAAACCACTCCTGTATTTGCCCGTATTGCCCTATATGGAACGGATATAATTGAGCCAATGCGGTTTCACATTGAGCTTTGAATGCGTTGTCATTTACGACAGCAGCGGCCCTGATACAATCAGTGAAAAGTTCGCGGAGAATAGACATATCCATTGTGGATGCCATAGTGATTTCGTATTCTTTACCGCCAACCTTCATGGTGTTTTCAGGAGATGATGAAGGAATGGTTACAAGCTTCCCGCTTTCAGGATCTTTTACTAACCAGTGCAACATAAATTGCGCTGCACCTTTCATCAATGGATAATTCTTTTGTAAGAATGCTTTATCGCCAGTGTATTGATAATGCTCCCACAGGTGTGTGCTGAACCATGCGCCGGCCATAGGCCATGCAGACCAGCGTGGTGTAGACTTCGGATCTTTGTCCCAACCGCCGGGAGGAGATGTTTTTGCCCACAGATCAGAGTTGTGATAGCAGCACCAGCCTTCATTGATGTTATGATTGATCTTAGCTGTTTGTGCGCCGTTGATACTTAGCTCTTTCATAAAGTCAAACAGCGGTGTGTGACATTCTGAAAGATTGGTATTCTCTGCCAGCCAGTAATTCATTTGTGTATTGATGTTCGTTGTATAGTTGCTGCCCCACGGCGGCTGTACAAGGTCGTTCCACAAACCTTGCAGGTTTGACGGGCGTGAACCGGGGCGGGAACAGGCGATCATTAAATACCGGCCGTACTGGTAGTATAAAACAGGTAGTTGCAGGTCGTTATTCGTTTTGCCAAATTGTTTCAGGCGTTCGTCTGTAGGTAATTTGCTTGCTGCCGTTGTACCTAAGTTGAAACTAACGCGATTGAACAATGCTGTATAGTCTGCAATATGCGCAGCTTTCAATTGCTCATAAGATTGCGCAGCAACTTTGTTCATGTTTGCTTTTGCTTCCACTGCAGGGTCTTTGCCTTGCAAGCCTGGTGATTTATCAAAGCCGTTGAAGCTGGTTGCATCTGTTACGTAAATAGTAACATTGGTCGCATCCTGTATTTGCAGTTTATCACCCACAGCAGTTACTTTACCGTCTTTGGCTACGATCTTTACATTTACTTCAAATGTCATTCCTTCGCCTTTCGGGTTTTCATCGTAACCTACCTGTATTGGTTCTGAAGCCCTGTTAGCAACAATCTTTGGCGCTTTGCCTGTTAATACAAGATAGTTACTGCTGGTAGTGGCTGTTACAAAATGCAGTTTACTTGTCAGTGAAACAGTCGCATTGATAGCGCCTTTTTTATCTGCTGCCAGTTTTATCAGCATTGCTTTCGCAGGAAAGCTGGTAAATGCTTCACGCGTATAGGTAACACCGTCTGCTTTGTAGGTAGTTGTAGAAACGGCAGTATTCAGGTCAAGTGTTCGGTTGTACTGTACTGCGTTGGTATCTTTTAAATTGAAATCGATCCACAGATCGCTCATGGGCAGGTAACGTGCTGAATACGGCCCTTGCATTTTCTTCCACAGGGCTGCGCCTTTATTGTAATCGCCTGCAAAAATGGCTTCGCGTACTTGCGGCAAGTAGGTTGGCCCATCGGGATTATTTCCCGGATTGGGAAAACCAGACCAAAGGGTATTATCATTCATCTGGAAGCGCTCTTTGGTTACACCACCAAAGACCATTGCTCCCATTTTGCCATTGCCTAGCGGCAAGGCTTCTTCCCATACTTTGGCAGGGCGCTGATACCACAACTTCAATGAGGGATCTGGCTGGGCTGTTGCAACCGCAGACAATAAACATGCTAATGCGAGTAGTTTGATTTTACACATGGACAAGAAAATTTCATGTACAATGTTAGATGTACGATGTAAAATATTAATATATCAAAAGCGAAATACAAAGTTCCTTTAATACACAGGAATAATAGTATGCGAAGTACTCATTACACTATGTTTTTTATTCATCCCATCCGCTATTGATATAAAGCTGGTTTTCACATTACATCCCACATCTAACATCGTACATTTCTACACTTTATAGATTGAGAAACGCTGTTCCTACCCCATCACTTTTTACGCTTGCTACACTTTTTCCGTTGTTTGTTTTAATGCGGATGATGGCGCGGCCATTATATACCTGTACCAATCTTGATCCGCTGGATGTACCCTGGTTGTCGATGAGTTTGCCATCACCTGCAAGGCCAAAACGAACCCAGTTAACAGCGTCAAGACACAACACATTTTTATCGTCCAGCAGTTTTACCTGCACAGTTGCAATACCGTTTTCTTCTTTTATTTTCTCAAATACAAGCCTGGAAGGCTTGCCCCATTTCTCTGTTTGGTATGCAAAACTGATTTCGTCTGTTACAGTTTCTTTACCTTTTTTCGCAACTACTTTTACCGTGTTGTTACCCGCATTGAACACGAGATTCCAACGCAGGCCAGCGGCAGGAAAGTCCTGGCTGTTGCGTTTTTTTACACCAAAGCTTTTACCATTGAGGAACAGTTCTGCTTCATCACAATTAGAATATACTTTCACCATTTTCTCCTCACCTGCATCACCCCATCTTACCGGCCAGTTATGCCCGTAGATGTGTGCCATTGGTTTTGCTGTCCAGTATGACTGAAATACGTAATAGGCTTCTTTCTTTGTAAGATCGCGTTCCACTACGCCTTTCTGGTTCATGTATGGAACAGGATTGTCCGGACGTACGGGTGTAGAGAAATCTTTGAAGATCCACGCGGCTGCACCAGTCAACCAAGGCATTGTTTCCTGTTCTTTAAGATGCCAGTCAAATAAATTACAGATATAGGACTCACTCCAGTCACCGTCTTTAGATACACGTGCTGCGCCGCCATATAAAGACGCATCACCGGCACGCTCATCTGTACCTCCACCTGTTTTTATTTGTACTAATGCTTTATCCGGATTTTCAGAGTTACGACCGGCGTGGCTGTCTCCACCCCACTCTACATGTAGAAAATGCTCTACTTTATCAAACTCGTCTTTAGAGGTTTGTTTGTATTCGGTATAGATACCGCGGTACCAGCCAGCCCAGATAGAAGGAGAATATACGTCTACAATATCTTTACAGAAATCGCATCTACGGATAGCAGTTTTGCGAGAAGGATCGAGTTTATGAGACAAGGTGTTCAACTCTTTCATAAATGCACGGATCTTCTCTTTATCAAACTCCGGGAAGTCGCCGGGCCAGTCGTTTTCATTACCCAATCCCCAGATGATCACAGACGGGTGATTGTAGTGTTGCTCAATCATATTGGTAAGCATGCGTCTTGCCTGCTCTTTATATACATCACCACCCAGACCGCCGCGGCACCAGGGTATTTCTTCCCATGCAACAATACCAAGACTATCGCAAAGATTCAGTGCGATGCGGGAGTTCTGGTAATGCCCAAGACGGATGAAGTTTACGCCCATCTCTTTCATCAATACCATCTCATTGCGGATCATATCTTCTGTGAGTGCAGCAGCTACGCCAGCAAAATCTTCATGCCTGTGTGTACCACGCAACAACAATCTTTTGCCGTTAAGCATGAACGGCCCTTTCGTTACAAATTCAAAATTGCGGAAAGCTGTTTTTGTTGTCTGTGTGCAGGTAACGCCATTGTTTGTTACACTTACCTGTACGGTGTATAAAGCTGGTGTTTCAGGTGACCATAACTGTGGCGTTTTCACTGTAAAATCTGCCAGGGTTACATCACCGTTCAAAGAAGACAAGGTTGCCTGCTTTTGCTGTACAACATTCCCTTTAGGGTCAAGCAATTTAACTGTTGCTTCTGCATTGCTGGCTTTAGCCGGATTATACAAACGTGCTTTTACGTTTAGTGTTCCTTGCTTGCCTGCTGCATCTGTTACAGGTGTTGCAAATATTTTATCAATGGATAATGCAGGTGTATATATAAGGTTTAAATAACGATAGATACCGCCATACACATTGAAGTCTGACAAATTGGAAGGGATCATTTCCAGGTCACGGGAATTATCTGTGCGTATGGAAACAGGTATGTTCCCCTTGAACTGTTTTTGATAAACATCTGTTTTAGTAAATGCCGCTACGGCATCTGTTATGTCTACCGTCCACTCATCATAGCCGCCTACATGTGAACCCACTTTTGTGGTGTACACATATACATCCGTTTTCTGTCCTGCGCCTTCAAAATGCAATAACGTTCTTCCGTTGGCGTATGGATTATTGATTGCTAACTGTGTTTTGTACCATGCCGGTCCCTGGTAGTAATTTACATCGGGATCAACCGCATCTTCTGCATTTACACAATGGGGCAGCGTTACCGATTGCCACAAAGGCACACTTTCCGGGTTGCCTTTCCCCACCGGCCTTACGGCCTCCCATATACCACCCAGATCCTGTTTTAAGAAGTCCCAGTTGTTATTGAGCCGGGTACTCTGCTGCGCCTGGGAAAACGTAGCAGCCAGCAGCAAGCCAATCGCTAAAACATGCTTTTTCATATTCATAACGGCAATATAGTGCCATTCGCTTTAATAAAAACCGCTATGGAGAAGTAAAACGTTATAAATAGAATGGAGAAATTGTTAAATGGGTGAATTGCTGGATTTGAGCGAAGGTTTTATATAAGGAGGCTGGATTTACCGCGGAGACGCAGAGAACGGAGAGTTAACGCAGAGGAAATGAGGATGAATTTTTCAATGCAAGCTTACAGCAATTTCACTTCATTTTTAATACAAGAAAGCCTTTCATTACCGTTTCGCTTTAGCAAACGGATTACAAAGGAGTTTTTTAAACACATAGAAGCAGTAGGTACATAGCGCACATAAGAAGTCGATGCACAACTTTGATTCACCGCGGAGACGCAGAGGACGGAGAGTTAACGCAGAGTTTTTTTCTTCACTCACAACTGTCAACTCACAACTCACATTCTTCATTCACGTCTCACGATTTACAAATAATTCTTTGCGGCTTTGCGATGCTTAGCGTCTTTGCGTGAAACGCCCACCCAAAAACAATGAGCCCACGAGGGGCTCATTATTTTGATTGCTATATTACCAATTAACCTTTATTGCTGAGGGGTCAGGTATTTGTCTATTACATGTATTACACCGTTTGTAGGCATAATATCAGAGGTACGAACGTAGATCAGTGCGTTCAGCATGATCGGGTCGTCCTGTGTGTTACCGTTAGATCCGTTCAGCACCATCATTTTCATTTTTGCATCTGGTGCAAGCGGGAAGAATGATTTAGGGCCGATTGTTTGTACAGATATGTTTGTAATAGGCAGATTGTAGTGAGAATACTGGCCTTCTACTATCAGGTATTGCAGGTACGCTTTTACATCAGATTTTCTGTAAGTAGTCCATGTAGTACCTAATGTTTTACCCAATGTATCTTTTACAGCGCCAAAGTAACAGTCTGTTGCTTTGCTTCTGTAAATCGCATCATTGTGCAGGAAGATGAATGTTCTGTCTGTCTTCATATACTCTGCAGTATCCATACCACTGTAGATGATGCCGTCATACATTCTTTTAAAAATTGTATCCGTTTTGTTTTCTATACTACGTTGTTTCAGGTAGTCCCACGCGTTTTTGTACACATGTGCGTCTACTGTGTCTACTACCCTGTGATAATCTTTCTGCCAGTCAAGCCCGAAGATGGAGCAACTGGAAAGACTTACGGAAGCAGTGATGGCAAATGTGGCTGCAGCTATGATAAATGATAACTTTTTCATTGTCTTTGTCGTTAGATGATTAATAATCTTTGTTTTGAGAGATTATTTTATTTGCAGTCAATACATCGCGGTGTAATGGCCACAAATATTTACCGTTGTTCGGTCCCGGATCGAAGCCTGTAGCAGGAGAACCAAATCTAACCTGCCTAATCTTCAAAATCGGGTCGAGCACTTGTTTTACGTGATCTGTTCTTACCAGATCAAACCATCTTTTTCCTTCTCCAAACAGTTCAAAATGCCTTTCATCCAATATTGCATTTTCAAGATTTGCAGTACCGGTAACAGCCGGGTCAGTTGCTAAATAAGCAGGCAGACCAGCACGTACACGTACATAGTTCAGGTATTTCAATGCATTTGTCGGATCACTCAGTTTGTTCAATGCCTCTGCATACAATAGGTAGATATCACCGAGGCGATACATTACCGGGTACACATTGTACTGTTGTGCGTCAGGTGCGCCTGTACCTGTTGGCACTGCATTACCTGCTATATTGTAAAACTTAGGTACAATGTTATCATGGTTATTACCTGCAAGAGTATCGATTGATTTTACAAGACGCTGATCAATCTTGGTATTTACTCTCCATGTAGCTTTAAACAAAGAGTCTACGCTCACTGGTGAGTTACTTTTTGCTATACCCATTGGCAAACATGCACAACCATTATACGCCTGGTCCCAGTTGATGCTCCAAATGCTCTCAACAGATGCATAAGGTGCTACAAACAGGTTTTTCCAGGTAGAGATAGGCTCCAGGTTTGCTCCGCTTGTGCCTGTGTACACTGCACCAGTAGGCCCTTTTGCTTTGAACACATTACCAATCCATGTTACAGCATTAGGATAATCTTTCTTCCACATATAAGCATCTGCAAGCATGGCAGCAATAGCCGCTTCACCTACATTGTACACGTTAGGTGTAGCATTTTTTGTAATGAGGCCATACGCTTTTTGCAAATCAGCAATTACAACGGTATCCAGTACTGTTGCTGCCGCTGTTCTCGGGCGTGCGCTCGGCTGGCTAATATCCTCATAAGGATCCGTCCATACAACCGGGTCGCCCCATAATCTTACAATGTAGAAATAAGACAATGCGCGTACAGCATATACCTGCGCCATTGCATTTGCCAATACAGTTGGTGTAACAGTATTGTCGAGCGCCGGAATGCGTGGAAAATATTTGATACAATAGTTTGCGCGATTGATTACCTGGTACAAACCACTCCAGTCTGTAGCACTGTTACCGGTAGTCAATCCATTTAATGCAAGTTCTGTGATCGTAGTATTGGGATAACCTGATCTTTCAAAGTTATCTGCACGGCCTTCACCCCAATAATTAAAGTTGCCGCCGTATTTGCTGGTGCCATCACCCAGCATTTGCGTTTGCAATGCTGAATAAACCCCTGCTATTGCGGCATTCATGTCTTTGCCGCTTTTATAATAATTGGAAGTTTCACCCTGTGACAGCGGCGGCTGATTCAGGAATTTTTTACAGCTTCCCATTGCCACTACTGATGCTGCAGCTATTGCTATGTTGATTAATTTTTTCACTTTTTCCTGGTTTAATGTTTTAACACTTCAGTTTTGTATCGCTTAGAAATTTGCATTGATACCTAAACCGATTTCTCTTCTCTTTGGATATTTACCATTGTCTGCGCCGATGTTAAGGCCAGAAGAACTGAACTCAGGATCATACCATGAGTATTTAGTCCATGTGCCCAGGTTGTTTCCGAAGATGTACACACCCAGTGATTTCATTTTCACCTGCTGGATAAACTTGCCGCTAAATGTGTAAGTCAGTTTAGCACTTGTTAACCTGATGAAAGAACCATCTTCTACGTACAGGCTGTTGATACCGTTCCTGATACCATAGCGCGTATCTTTTGCAGGGAAGTAAGGATATGTAGCAATGTCGCCTTGTTTCTGCCATGAACCCAGGATCGCATCCCAAGATGGCGGAGAATAAGTAGAGCTGTTTGCGTTCTGTGCGTTCTTCACACCGTTGTAGATCTGGTAGCCAAGGTTACCATTAAACATGAAGTTTAAAGTGAAGTTTTTATAGCGGAAAGTATTGATGAAACCGAAGAATTGTTTTGGTACGGCATTACCTGCTATCACGCGATCTTTGTCATCTATCACACCATCATTGTTCAGGTCCAGCCATTCTGTATCACCACCCAATAATTTCAGGCCATTGGTATATTTTGCCTGTGGTGTACCAGCAAATGGTTTACCGTCTAAAGTATATGAACCGTTTGGTTTGCCATCTGCACCCAATACAACACCCAGCTTGCGGCCGGAAGCCGGATCATATGCGTTTGACTCATTCCATTGGTAAACACCTAAATTCTGGAATACATAGAAATCACCTAAACGTCCACCTTCCTGGATCAACCATTTGTCACCAGAAATGAATGACTGATGGTTTGCCAGTTCTTTAATTTTAGAGCTTTGGAAAGTAACGTTACCAGTTACCTGCCATTGAAAATTCTTAGTAGTTACCGGAGTAGCAGTCAGGTTCAGTTCAAGACCATTTGTCTGCAACGTACCGATGTTTACATATACGTCAGTTACACCACTTTCTCCTGCCAGTTTTTGGTTATACAGCAGGTTGCTGGTTGTTTTCATATAGTAATCAGCAGTAAAAGTGATCTTACCTTTATTGAACGTAAGGTCTAAACCGAGGTCTTTCTGTGTAGTTGTTTCCCACTTAATGTTAGGGTTACCCAACCTGCTGTTTGGAGCTGCCACACTGCTACCATTGTAGTATTCACCACCATAGTTGATCAGTGTACGGGAAGCGTTATCATCAATACGGTCGTTACCTGTTTGTCCAACGCTTAAACGTAATTTACCATCGGTAATATATGGACTAGCCCATGTCATGAAGGTTTCCTGTGAAAAGCGCCATGCTGCTGATCCTGCATAGAAAGTACCGAATTTATTGTTTGCACCGAATTTGGAAGAACCGTCCGTTCTGAAAGAACCTTCTAAGATATATTTACCAGAGTAGTTATAACCCAATCTGCCAAATACAGAAGCATCTGTAGCAGAGCTGGCATCTGTACCTGTTTTAGTCAGGTTAATTGTTTGTGCAGCGTTTGAAGTGAACACGCTTTCATCAAGGAAGTTGTTCATGCTGATATTGAAGTTATCCGTACGTTTTTTATCTGCACTGAAACCCAATAAACCAGTGAAATTATGTTTACCCTTGATCGTTTTATTGTAGTTGAAGAACGCCTGGTATTCCCAATACGCTGACTGCGTAAAGCCGTTTGCACCTGTTGCATCGCCTGTACCAGTAGATGTTAATGAACTAGGCACGAAGTCAATGCTTCTGTTATTGTTCCAGCTAATGTTGAAGCTGGTTGTGAAACGCAGGTCTTTATAGATCAGGTATTCTAAACGTGTATTGTACTGTGCAGTGAACAGGTTCTTTTCAGATTTGCTGAATAACGCTTGTGCAACAGGGTTACGTTTAGATTCTACATAACCAGTATAAGAACCGTCCGGCCTTGTTATTGCAGTCCAAGGGTTTCTATCAAATACCACTTTCAATGCCGTTGCCACAGGAATATCGTTACCCGTTTGGTAAGACACAGAAAGGTTGTTTACTATTTTCAATTTTTTAGATGCCTGGTATTCTATGTTTGCGCGAGCCTGTATTCTTTTGATCCAGCTATTGATCACAATAGAACGGTCATCTGTATAAGTCGCGCCTGTATAGAAAGTCAGTCCTTTCTGTCCACCGCTTGCACTTACTGTAAACACTTGTTTGTGCGCAGTTCTGAACATCAGGTCCTGGAAATCATTATCCTGGTTCAGGTATGGGTTCAGTGAGTCTACGTTAGCACCTGCATTACCATCACCACGCATTTTACGGTACAAACGCAATTCATCTGCACTCGTAGTGCGCAGTTTATGTGCTAACTGACCGATCGTGTGTGTGTACGTTGCATTGATCAACGGACGTCCGTCTTTACCTTTTTTAGTAGTGATCAGGATAACGCCGTTCGCACCACGTGCGCCATAAATAGCAGCAGATGATGCGTCTTTAAATACTTCAATAGACTCAATGTCGTTCGGGTTAATGTAGTTGGCATTGTCACTCATAATACCGTCGATCACATACAGCGGGCCATTACCGGAGTTAATGGTAGATGCGCCGCGGATCTGGATAGAACCTTGTCCCGCAGGATCGCCATTGTCATTCATTACCATTACACCAGACACTTGTCCTTGTAAGGCATCGAACAACGTTACAGGCTGTCTTTCGTTGATCTGTTTTGAGCTAACTGTACCAATAGCACCGGTCAGGTCTTTTTTCTTGGTAGATGCACCATAACCAACGATGATCACTTCATCCAGGTCAGATGAAGATTCGCTCATGGTTACGTTGATCGTTTTTCTACTGTCTACAGTTTCCTCTTTTGTTGTAAAACCAACAAATGTGAAAACAAGTACAGACGATGCGGTTGGTACTTTCACATTGTACTTTCCGTCTATATCTGTAATTGAATTAATAGCAGTGCCTTTTACGTTAACCGTAACGCCGGAAACCGGAGAACCTTTCCCGTCTTTGACAACACCGTTTACAGAGATAGTTTGTGCAAACACATTGGAGAGAAAGCAGATTTGCAGTAACATAAATAGCAGTGCAAAAGTGCGCATACGCTGCTTCAGCGATATGCCTTTACCTCGCAGGCATTTTTTTTCCATATAGCAATCAGTTTTTTAAATAGCCAGCATTGGGTGCTGATAAGCTGTTAGTTAATGAGTAGTCCCGTTGATAGTTTATTTATTTGGTGAAAAGAAAACTTTGTTACGATATACCTGGGTACGATCGCAGGTACATACAGGGTAAATAGAGGCAAGTCATTTCCATAGCAGTAAAGGTTAAAATTGTTTAAAATCGAAGATTGATGCAATTAAGTACTATTTTTTTGATAATTATTTCCGCCAATTACCCGATTTATAAGCTCTTTTGTCAGTAAAACGTTGTAGTGAGTATATTAAGCGTATATAGAAAAGAACTTTTCGATCGATTTACCTTTACGAAAACGTTTGAATAAAGAGATTGGAAATTTTAGATTTTAGATTTGAAATGGCTATGTACTATGCGATAACCCGACGTAAGTTGCCTGCAAAATCCTGAAAGGTCTTTAAGACCTTTCAGGATTATTCTATGCTGCTCGACATGTTTCGAAGGGCATGTCGAACCCAGGTAATACGGATTTGTAATCCGTATGCATCAGCCCGGCATGCAACAGGTTCGTGAAGACACGAACCAAGGCGAAAAAAAAGCGCCAGATTGGGCCACTTTTTAAGTGCATTGATAACCAGAAATAGATACTTTTTTGAAAGTGGCCCAATCTTAACCCGATAGTAAGTCACTTGCAAAATCCTGGCAGGTCTTAAAGACCTGCCAGGATTCATATGCGGACACGAACCAAGGCAAAGCCTAAAGAACCCGAAGAAGACTGAACCCGGGTAAGTCATTCACGTTTCCTGTCTCCCGACTCACGTTTTTACGTTCATCATTCTTCCCTCCTGCCATTGACATTTTCTCCCTTACTTTGCGCAACTTTTAGATTGTATATGCGAAACAAGAAAGAAGCTGCACTCGGTTTTATCTTCATCACACTCTTAATAGATGTTATTGGCCTGGGTATTATCGTACCTGTTATACCTGATCTGATCAAAAACCTTATTCATGGTGACAACAGTGTTGCAGCCAAATACAGCGGCTGGCTTTCATTTGCATACGCCATCGTACAGTTTGGCTTTGCACCTGTACTGGGCAACTTAAGTGATAAGTATGGCAGGCGGCCTGTATTACTTTTCTCGCTGCTTGGTTTTGGTATAGACTACCTGTTCCTCGCCTTCGCTCCTTCTATCTGGTGGTTATTCGTAGGTCGTGTAATCTCAGGTATTACAGGCGCCAGCTTTACCACAGCCAGTGCATATATAGCTGACATTAGTACGCCTGAAAAGCGAGCGCAAAACTTTGGCCTCATCGGCGTTGCTTTTGGTGTAGGCTTTATCATAGGTCCGGCATTGGGTGGTGTGCTGGGGCATTTTGGTATGCGCGTCCCCTTTCTTGCGGCGGCAGGCTTGAGTTTACTTAACTGCCTGTATGGCTATTTTGTATTGCCTGAATCTTTGCCTAAAGAAAATCGCAGGCCTTTCGAATGGAAGCGGGCAAATCCGATTGGGTCATTGATTCAATTGAAAAAACATCCGGCCATTGTAGGCCTGGCTGCGTCGCTGATACTTGTTTACATCGCGGGACAGTCTATACAAAGTGTATGGACGTTCTTCACTATGCAGAAATTTAGCTGGGATGAGCTGCAGGTAGGGCTTTCATTGGCATTTGTAGGTTTACTGATCGCACTCGTACAAGGTGGCCTTATACGCATTGCTATTCCTAAGCTGGGGCAGGAACGCAGTGTCTACATCGGATTGTTATTATATACCATTGGGTTTACGCTTTTTGCTTTTGCTAGTAAAAGCTGGATGATGTATGCCTTTATGATACCATATGCATTGGGCGGTATCGCGGGCCCATCTATACAGGGCATTATCTCTGCACAGGTTCCGTCTAATGAACAGGGCGAATTGCAAGGCGCACTAACAAGCCTGATGAGCATTACTGCTTTCATTGGCCCTCCTATTATGACCAACCTGTTCGGCTATTTTACCAGCAATAAAGCACCCTTCCTGTTTCCCGGAGCCGCATTTTTGTTAGGTGGTATTTTAACCTTAGCCAGTACGATACTGGCATACAGGAATTTCAAAAGATCGCAGGCGTAAGATCTATCGACAGAGTCGATCACCCTTTGCATACTAGTCGGGAGACTAGTATGATTGTGTATCCTCCTAGTCTCCTGACTGGGAGACACTGTCTTGTCGATTCTGTCGACCATACAGAAATTTCAAAAGATCGTAGGCGTAAGATTTATCGACAGAGTCGATCATCCTTTACATACTAGTCAGGAGACTAGTATGATTGTGTATCCTCCCAGTCTCCTGACTGGGAGGCGCTGTCTTGTCGACTCTGTCGACCATATAGAAATTTCAAAAGATCACAGACGTAAGATCTATCGACAGAGTCGATCATCTTTTGCATACTAGTCAGGAGACTAGTATGATTGTTTTGCCGGCTCTATCGACCAATAGGATCGCAACTACTTTTGTACGGTTTTTGTATGTTAACCGTACGCAAAACCAAACCTATATGGGAAACAGAAGTTACCTGTACATTGATAAAGGAGAAGACAACTTATTTGAAGCCAACAACTCCCTTCCTTTTTTCTGGATCGGCCTTTTAGATAAATCGATCCTGGACAAGCACAAACCAGCCTGGGAGCAATACGATGAGTTACTGGAAACAGGTAACGAAGCGGCGATTGATGAATTGCTCAGTGATGTTCCCTCTCCGCTTGACTTTGCCATAAGCCATGAAGCTTTTGAACGCAATTCCACCCGCACCGGGCAATTTCTGCAACGCCATTACTCGCATCTGTTACCACTCTATGATGATTTCGTTCGTTATGTAACAGCACAATTCCAGGCGAATGATCATATTATACTCAGTACATTGGAGATGGCTAATTTCTATTCGAGTAACAAAGATTTTTTAGAAACATTGTATAAGGAAATTGATGCCATTGAACAAGACAAGCCTTCTGAGATTCGTTACCTGTTTAACGATGACCTGATCGCATCTGGTACGGGCTTCAGTCTTTCTGATAGCTTTCCGAAAACCTCAGTGGCTTATCAGCAGGCCATGGCAGCAAGAGATGCTACACCCACCAAGCGCGTCAGCAACCATGTACCGCCATCTAAGAAATCTGCACCAGCCTTCTGGATCATATTATTGTTATGCCCGGTTTTTACCTATATCGTTTACCATGGATATTCAAAAGATGGTTTTTCTGCGATGGTGATTATAGTTGCTATTTGTAATATTGGTTTTTACTGGTTTAGCATATCACAATTAATGGCAATAGCAAAAAACCGCAAAAAGGAGAAAGCGATCGGCTAATTCTAAAACAGCTAACGTTAAAATAGTCCTATATCCGGTAACAGGCATTGCAAGGCCAGTAAATATTTTTCATTTTTGGTCCAATCTAAAACCTTGCAAAAATGAAAAAACTACTCTTATGTGCTTTCCTTGTTATGCCCACTCTATTTGCAACAGCCCAGTCTAAGATCATTTACGAATACAATAAGTTCCTGCACCTGAAGGGTACGGTGTACACTGTTGCCACAGAAGAAAGCTGGTCTAAGATGGGAAATGTAAACAGCAACCTGTTATTCATCAACACAGCAACCGGCGCAAGTACCGTAGTGGACTTTCCGCCAGGCGGACGTGTAGGCCATGTAGAACAAATAAAGATCGATAGCCTGAAAATTAATTACGTCCTGGTGACTGCCAACACTGTAGATATAGACAATAGAAAAGGAATTGATTGGGCAGATCCGCGACAATTATTGCTCTATACACCCAGCGGAGAAAAATTAAAACAGTTGACAGAAGACACCTTCTATGTTGCATCCTACGCTGTAAATGAAACTACGGGCACACTTATCGTATCCGGCTATTTTGATGTTAACAGAAATCAGAAACGTGATAAGACAGAGAGCGGCGCCATGTTGTTATACGACCTTACTACATTGAAGATGAAGCAACAGCTATAATTTTCTTTCCCTGGAAAATAACAAACAAAAGAGGCGACGTTCTGTGAACGTCGCCTCTAACATATTATTCAGTACAATTCGCTTCTATTTAGCAACATCATTAATATGCGCATTGCCTTTGTGGCAAGTCATACAAGATACGGCCCTGATGGTATCAGGACGGGTAGAGCTGTTGAAGTTGAAATATTTTCCATTGATGTCTGCCGTCATACGCATCATAGAACGTGCGATGTCTTTTTCCGGCTTATCATCACTGCCAAAATCCAGTTTAGTCGCATCATCTTTGCGCGGTGCATGGCAGAAATTACATTTCACGCCTAAGGCGTCGTTAAATCCTTCCATTACATCATGCAAGCTGTCCTTACTAATATTCTCAGGTAATACCTTCAGGTTTCTTTTGCGTGGCTGTTCTTTCACATCAGGGGTATAAGCTGCAACACTTACGGCTACGCAACCGACCATTGCAAGTGTTACCAATAGTTTTTTTCTGTGGGTTTTAAACATATAAGTGCTTCATTTAAAGCTCTGAAGATAGGAAAAGTAACGAAATCCGATAATTTTTTCGGGGAAAACGGAAATTTTTGATTTGAAATTTGAGATTTGAAATTATAAGCAGGTTATATAATAAGAAAAACACATAGGTACAATGTAGCTATGTGTCTAAATTATTTCAAATCTGAAATTTCAAATTTCAAATTACACGGAGAATGACGTTCCACAACCGCACGTGCCGCTGGCATTAGGGTTGGTAAAGGTGAAACCTCTGCTGTTCAGGCCATCTTGCCAGTCTATCTGCATACCATACAGGTATAACTGGTGCCCGGTATTCATGATGCAGGTAACGCCTTCTATGTCAAACATTGCGTCGCCTTCTTCTTTCTTGTCAAAGCCTAAAACATAGCTCAAACCGCTACAACCACCACCTTTAACGCCTACACGCAGGTATTGGGATTGGTCAAAACCATCTTCGGTCATCAGCCTTTTAATTTCTTTGATGGCTCCTTCAGTAAATGTAACGGGTGCTGTTGCTATTGCTTCCATGTATCAATCGAGTTATTCAGCAAAAATACAAACAATCTGATTTTCACCCCAAAAGCAGATTTTCGGATTGCGGAAAATGAAGAATTGTTTGATTGCCGAATGGCTATATTGTTTAATTGTTTTTTCAAACCATTTAGCCATAGAACAATTCAATAATATAACCATGTAACAATTTACTTCTTCCTTTCCTAATCCCTTACATTTGAGCAAAATACAAATATGCTGGATACGACAATTGCGTTAACGGTGCTGATCGGGTGTATGATCGCGGCCCTGCTTGGGTATCTTTTTTACCTGCAACGCAAGGCAAAGGTGGAAGAACAACAGAAAGTACAAGGAAGCCAACAATTACAACTACAGGCTTATGAACGCCTGACCTTACTGGTGGAAAGAATTGCTTTACCCAACCTCATTAGCAGGCTGTCTCAAAACGAACTGTCTGCCAGGGATATGCAACATTTACTTACACATAATATCCGGGAAGAGTTTGAATACAACATTACTCAGCAGATCTATGTAACGCCTGCAGCCTGGAATGCAGTAAAGAACCTTAAGGAGCAAAACCTGCTTGCTATAAACCAGCTTGCCAGCTCCCTGCCCCCTAATGCAACAGGTAAAGACCTGAACAAGCGCCTGATCGAATACCTGATGAACGATAAACGCGGCGCACTGCACGAAGTGGTGGCAGAAGCGTTAAGCTATGAAGCGAAGAAATTACTTTAATTGTTGCATGGTTACATTGTTTAATTGTTGGAAAACAATATAACCATTAAGCCATTAAACAATTTTCAAATCGCTTCATTTTCAAATTTTCAAATTCTTTTAAAAACGATTGTATGCCTGAAAAACAAGTTTTCACCGATAGTGACATTGAAATAAAAGAAGTCTATACGAAGGCTGATATAGCCTCATTTCTTGACAACAATAATGAGGCGCCGGGACAATTCCCTTTCACACGTGGGGTACAACCGGATATGTATCGGGGAAAATTTTGGACAATGCGTCAATACGCCGGGTTTTCTACAGCAGAAGAAAGCAATAAAAGGTATCATTATTTATTATCCCAGGGCGTAATGGGATTAAGTGTTGCCTTCGATTTACCTACGCAAATCGGCTACGATAGCGATCACACGCTGGCTGAGGGCGAAGTAGGTAAAGTAGGTGTTGCCATAGACAGCCTTGAGGATATCGCACGCCTGTTTGATGGCATAAAGCTTGATGAGGTAAGTACCTCGATGACCATTAATGCCACAGGTTTCATCTTACTGGCATTATACGTGGCTCTGGCAAAAAAACAAGGCGCAGATTTGAAGAAACTTAACGGGACAATACAGAATGACATCCTGAAAGAGTATGCTGCAAGGGGGACTTATATTTATCCGCCTAAACCTTCTATGCGCATCATTACCGACGTTTTTGAATGGTGCAGCAAAGAATTGCCTAAATGGAACACCATCTCTATTTCCGGCTATCACATCCGCGAGGCCGGCAGCACTGCTGTACAGGAAATCGCATTTACATTAAGCAACGGAAAAGCATACGTAAAGGCCGCACTGGAAAAAGGGCTGGATATAAATGTATTTGGTAAACGCCTCTCCTTCTTTTTCAATGCGCACAATAACCTGTTTGAAGAAGTAGCTAAGTTTCGTGCAGCGCGCCGGATGTGGGCCAGGATAATGAAAGACCTGGGGGCTACAGATACAAAAGCAATGATGCTGCGTTTCCATACACAAACAGGTGGCAGCACGCTAACTGCGCAGCAACCTTTGAACAACATTAGCCGTGTAACAATACAAACTCTTGCTGCTGTACTGGGTGGTACACAAAGCCTGCATACCAATGGTTATGACGAGGCGCTTAGCTTACCTACAGAAGAGGCGGCACGCATTGCATTACGTACCCAGCAGATCACTGCTTATGAAAGTGGTGTAGCGGATACAGTAGATCCATTAGCTGGCAGCTTTTTTATTGAAAGTCTTACGGATGAGGTGGAACAAAAGGCATGGGACCTCATCAACCAGATAGATGAAATGGGCGGCAGCGTAAGTGCAATAGAACAGGGATTTATTCAAAACGAAATTGCGCGTAGCGCTTATAAATACCAGCAGGATATAGAGAACGGCAGTAAGATCATTGTAGGGGTAAATAAGTTTGAAATTAAAGAAACGAACGATACACCCGTATTTAAAATTGACGATAGTATAAGAGAAGTACAAAGCGAGCGGCTGGCAAAACTGCGTAGCGAACGCTCCGCAGCAGACGCAGCGCGATGCATGAACCAGATTGCAACTGCTGCCAAAGACGGTAGCAACCTGATGCCATACGTTATAGAAGCGGTGGAAAACAATTGCACGTTAGGCGAAATAGCTGATTGCCTGAGACGGGAGTTTGGAGAGCATAAGTGAGGTGTAACAATTGTTACATTGTTGTATTGTTTAATTGTTTTGAATGATCCGTTGGTTTGCAGTATTATCAATACTATTGATAATGGGAGTTTAACCACAAAGATTCACAAGGCTATTTCACGAGGAATACAAAGAGAAGCCCTTGTGTTCTTTGTGCTACCATTGTGAACCTTGTGGTTAATTTAATAGCATTGGTGTCCTCACAAACAACAACAAAACAATTTAGCCATTAAGCAATTTAACCATCGAGAAGCCACTACCCTAATAAGTAACTATGATATTAATTGTAGATGATAAGCAGGAAAATATCTTTTCGCTGAAAACGCTACTTGAAATTCATCATTTCAAAGTAGATTTTGCGCTTTCCGGAGAGGAAGCGTTGCGGAAGATATTGAAGAATACCTATGCGCTTATTATCCTCGATGTTCAAATGCCGGATATGGATGGCTTCGAAGTAGCAGAAGCAATTTCCGGCTTCAACAAAGCCAAAGACATTCCCATCATATTTTTATCCGCCGTTAATACGGAAAAAAGATTTATCACTAAAGGCTATACCTCTGGCGGCATAGACTATGTAGTAAAACCATTTGACCCGGATATTCTCTTACTAAAGGTGAAAACCTTTTACCGCCTCTACGAGCAAACGTTAGAGCTGAATAATATACAACAGGAATTAAAAGCAGAGATAGAATACAGGAAGCAGGCAGAGCAGCACTTACAGTATAATGTAGAAGAGCTGCGCTCTATACTGGAATCTATACCCAACATAGCATTTACCGCACAGTCAAACGGTACTATTGAGTATGTAAACCAGCACTGGCATCAATATGCCAGCATGTACACCTTCCCGGAAACAATGCCCGGTACGGAAAGCATTGCAACCTGTTTTCAAAAAGCCATTGCATCGCAAAGCCAGTATGTGGCTGAAGTAATGATCAAAAAACAGGGTGCGCATGATTACCGCTACCATCTGCTGAGTATGACGCCTGTAAAAAAAGCTGATGTAGTAATTAAATGGGTGGGCATATTTACTGATATAGACGAGCAAAAGCTGGCAGCAGAAACGCTGGAGCAAAAGGTATATGAGCGTACAACAGCCTTGCAGGAAGCGAATAAGGAGCTGGAAGTAGCTAACACAGAACTACGCCAGTTTGCATGGATCACCTCACATGACTTACAAGAGCCATTGCGAAAGATCCAGATATTCAGCCACGTGGTGAAAGACAAATATTTGCAACAAGATGAAAAGGCGCAGAATTATATAGATAAAGTGATCCTTTCCTCTTCCCGCATGACACAACTGATACAGGACCTGCTGAGCTATACCAAGCTGTCTGCATCACAGGCTTTCCAGGTCACAGACCTGAATAAAACCATTAAAGATGTGCTAAGTGATTTTGAAATACTGATACAGGAAAAGAATGCAACAATTGCAATGGATGAATTACCACAGGTAGAAATGATTCCCTTGCAGGCAACGCAATTGTTTCAGAATATTATTAGCAATGCGCTAAAATATTCCAGGCCAGATATACCAAGCAAAATAGAGGTGAAGGCAACACGTGTTGCCACGTTATCGGCTGGCACACCGGAAGCTAAGACTGGTAAATACATAAAGATCAGCATTACGGATAATGGCATCGGCTTTAATGAAATTTACCTCGACAAGATCTTTACCATTTTTCAACGCCTGCACCCGAAAGATGCATACGAGGGAACCGGCATTGGCCTTGCGATTGTAAAAAAGATCGTAGACAAACACAATGGTATTATCACCGCATCCAGCAGGGAATTGGAAGGAGCAACTTTTACAATTGTTTTACCATTAAGGCAAAGTTAGTTTCAGCAGTTTGCAAGGTTTCACTGTTTCTTATTGAAAACAATGTAACCACAAAGCACGCAACGATATTCACAAGGAGCACAGAGAAAGCCCTTGTATCACCTTAATGGACCTTTCGGTTAATTGAAAAGTATGGGATGTGAAATTTGTAGTCTTTGAAACTTCAATGAAACCCTTTCGATTTTTTTTGAAAAATAAATGAAACCACAAATAAATGAGAGCAGCTTTTAAAAGAAATCTACTCATCGGCTTCGGTCTTTCGCTATTACTACTTATCATCAGTTCGGTTGCTTCTTTTGTAAGCATTCAGAAGCTGATTGAAAGCGCAAGATGGGTGGAGCATACAAACAAGGTGATCACGGAGCTGGAGTCTACCATCTCTACGCTGAAAGATGCCGAAACAGGCCAGCGAGGTTACCTGCTGGCAAACGACAAGGCATTCCTCTCTCCCTACATAGGTGCTAAGGACAAAGCGCTGAACACTATTCAGCGTATCCGCGACCTGACTATCGATAATGATGTGCAAACAAAAAGTGCAGATGATCTGGCAAATATTGTTTCTAAACGGATGACCATACTGGAAGAGGTTATTGCCAAAAAAGATCGCGGGGAGGTGCTTACCTCCACTGATTTGGAAAGGGGCAAGCAGACAATGGACCTCGCACGCAGCGTAGTACGCACTATGGAGGACAGGGAAAATACATTATTGATCCAGCGTAATGCCAACCTCAGCCGTTTTGCAGTGTACACGCCTGTACTCATTGTCATAGCAGCATTGCTCTCTATCATTATCACACTATTCTTTTATATGCGTGTAAAAAATGATTTTGAACAAAGGGAGAAATTGCAGCGCGAGCTGGAAGCTAAAGATGCAGATATCTCGCGCCGCATTGGCATTATACAAAATATTGCAGAAAAAATATCTGCCGGTAACTATGCAGTACGGACTACAGATGAAGGATCAGACGGATTGGGTGCGCTCTCCTACTCTCTTAATTCAATGGCGGCATCGCTGGAATATTCGTTTAATACGCTTGCCAGCCAGGAATGGTTGCAAAAAGGCGTAGCACAGTTAAATGATGCAATGATCGGCGAAAAAACAATGGAAGGTTTATCCGGCGATATTATCAATATTATAGCCGGTTATACAAAAGCATCTGTTGGCGCATTGTATGTAAAAGATAATGCGGAAACGCTTCGCCTTTATAGTGGTTACGCATTTGACCACAGCGGCAAACGAGATATAATTAAGGTTGGTGAAGGGTTAACAGGGCAGGCTGTTGCTTCCGGCAGGGAAATATCGTTGACCCATATTCCCGCAGATGCAGTTGCCATTACCTATGCAACCGGCGAAATAAAACCAACAGAAATAATTGCCTTGCCTGTATTTGACGGCATAGTTGTAAAAGGCGCCATAGAACTAGGATCTACCAAAGGTTTTTCAGAATGGGATATAAAATATCTAAAAACTGTATCTCACAATATCGGCATTGCTATTAACAGTACACAGAACAGGAAACGGCTGCAAGAACTGTTGGAAGAAACACAATCACAGGCAGAGGAATTACAGGCGCAGCATAGTGAGCTAGAAGGGTTGAACACAGAGCTGGAAATGCAGACGCAAAAATTACAGGCATCTGAAGAGGAACTGCGGGTACAACAGGAAGAACTGATGCAGGCCAACCAGGAGCTGGAAGAGCGTACGAGGATGGTAGAAGACAAAAATGAACTGATCGTACAGCGCAACTTCGAAATACAGGCGAAAGCAGAAGAGCTGGAATTAAGCACGCGATATAAATCTGAGTTCCTGGCAAACATGTCTCACGAACTGAGAACACCATTAAACTCTATACTCCTTCTCTCCCGCCTGCTATCCGAAAATGGGGAACATAACCTGTCTAACGACCAGGTAGAATATGCACAAGTAATACAAAGCTCCGGCAGAGGCCTGCTTTCCCTGATCGATGAAATACTTGATCTAAGCAAGATTGAGTCAGGTAAAATGGAGCTGGAATACACAGATGTAACAGTGAACCTGATAGCAGATGAAATGAAGGTGTTGTTTGGCCCCGTGGCACAGGAGAAAAAAATAGATCTCCAGATCCACATGAACATCTCACCAGATACAATAATCCAGACGGATAAACTCAGGGTTGAGCAGATCGTCCGCAACCTGTTGTCAAACGCATTGAAATTTACGTCACAAGGATATGTGTCACTATCATTTGACAATGCATCAAACCAACAAGGCGTTATAGCTATCGCAGTAAAAGATACCGGCATAGGCATTCCACAGGAAAAACAAAGACTGATATTTGAAGCATTTCAGCAGGCAGATGGTTCTACCAGGAGAAAATACGGTGGAACAGGGCTTGGCCTTTCTATCAGCCGCCAACTGGCAAAGTTGCTGCACGGAGATATTGCCCTTAGCAGTGTACCGGGCGAAGGAAGTGAATTTATATTGTACCTGCCTACAGCCCCGCAGTATGCGGCACAGGCTCCGGCAGACCAGCCAATCAGCAGCAACGCAACACTCTTTGTACCGGGAGAACCTGCCATGTCTATAGAGAAAAAAGATGACAATAAATACACGACAGACATTATACCGGATAGCGTACCTGACGACAGGGATACTATTACCAACACAGATCCGGTCATACTCATTATTGAAGATGATACACATTTTGCTAAATCGTTATTAGACTTTGCACGCAGTAAAAAATACAAAGCCATTATTGCAGTACGTGGGGATGAAGGTGTAGAGCTTGCCATGAAATTTAAGCCCCGTGGTATATTGCTGGATATACAACTGCCGGTAAAAAATGGCTGGCAGGTAATGAGTGAGTTGAAACAAAATCCGCTGACAAGGCATATACCTGTTCACATTATGTCTTCTTTTGAAGTGAAGAAGGAAAGCCTGCTCAATGGCGCTGTTGATTTTATTAACAAGCCGGTGGCTTTTGAAAAACTACAGGACATCTTCCAGAAGATAGAACAGGTACTCACACGCGATCCTAAAAAAGTATTGATCGTAGAAGAAAATACCAAACATGCAAAAGCACTCGCCTACTTCCTCGAAAACTTCAATGTAACAACGGAAGTAAAAGATAATGTGGAAGATGGTATCACAGCTTTGCAGGATAAGCAGGTGGACTGTGTAATACTTGATATGGGCATTCCGACACAACGCTCTTATGAAACGCTGGATGAAGTGAAAAAGCAGGAAGGGCTGGAAAACCTGCCAATTATTGTATTCACGGGCAAGAGCCTTTCCCATGCGGAAGAAATGCGCATTAAACAATATGCAGATTCTATCGTAGTAAAAACAGCGCATTCCTACCAGCGCATATTAGATGAGGTTTCCATTTTCCTGCACCTGGTAGAAGAAAATATAAAACCGAAGGAAACAAAAGAGATATTTAAACGACTGGGCGCACTGAACGAAGTATTGCGCAACAAAACAGTATTGGTGGTAGATGATGATGTGCGTAATATATTCTCTCTTACTAAGACACTGGAGCTGTACAATATGAACGTACTTACCGCTATAGATGGTAAAGATGCGTTACGCCAGTTGATAGACCACCCAAATACCGACATTGTACTGATGGATATGATGATGCCTGAAATGGATGGTTATGAAACGATCGGGCGTATTCGTAAAGACCCGCAATTAAAACAATTGCCGGTAATAGCAGTGACTGCAAAAGCAATGACCGGCGATAGGGAGAAATGTATAAATGCAGGTGCATCCGACTACATTACCAAACCTGTGGATACAGACCAGTTGTTATCGCTGTTGCGTGTGTGGCTGTATGAACGGAATGTGTAGATCGAAGCGGATATTTTTAACCACATAGGCACAATAGGTACATAGACACATAGAATGAATTTAGGACTATTAAGTAATAGTAAAATTGATTTACTCAAGAGTACATAGATCACATAGGCAAAGCCGCTACGCGACTCTTTAAAATCCTTCGGTATCTCTGTGGCCATTCTTTGCGACCTCTGCGTTTTCTCTGTGTTCTTTGCGATACTAATTTATAAAAGTGAAAAATAATATTCAATCTCTTTAATAATGGAAGGCCCTGATAAAATATTGATCATAGACGATGATGCCCGGAACATCTTTGCATTGACGGCTGTATTAAAAGCAAAAGGTTTTGTTTGCATTTCGGCATCATCTGCCCAGGATGGGTTAACGCTACTGGCAGCAGACAAAACGATCAGGATCGTACTGCTGGATATAATGATGCCTGATATGGACGGTTATGAAACGGTAACAACGATCAGGAAAATGCCGGGCATTGAAAAAATACCGGTGATAGCAGTTACCGCACAAGCCATGATCGGTGACAGGGAAAAGGCACTGAGCGCCGGTGCCGATCATTATATTTCAAAACCAGTAGATGTAGATAAGTTGCTGTATTTGCTGAAACAATATTTATAGTAAGTGGTGAGCAGTCAGTTGTGAGTTTTACTTTCTTGAAGGTTAGCCTCTGTGTTCTTTGCTAATCTCTGCGTTCTTTGCGATAAAAAGTAACGCAAAGGACACAGAGGATACGCAGAGGCCACAAAGAAAAATCCTTTCACAACTAACGACTCTCCATCACTCAAACCTGTTTCCGATGTTTATAATTAAAGATGAAGACGTAGAATTATTGATCAATGACCTGCTGGAGATACACGGCTACGACTTTACCAATTACTCTAAAGCATCGCTGAAAAGAAGAATATCCAACCTGTTTATAACAGACAGGTTCCCCTCATTTGCAGAGTTCAGGTACAAAGTGAGAACGGATAATGATTACCTGTTACGATTTGTAGAACAGGTTACGGTAAACGTAACTGAAATGTTTCGCGATCCGCTCTTCTACAAAACACTGCGCGAGGAAGTCATTCCCAATCTTGCTGCCCGCCCTATTATACGCATATGGCATGCAGGCTGCTCTACAGGCGAGGAAGTGTACTCTATGGCCATCTTGCTGAAAGAAGCAAACCTGCTGCACAAATCCCTGCTATATGCAACAGACATTAATCCTTCCGTTTTAGAGAAAATGCGTAAAGGCATATTCCCTTTATCTCAGATGAAGCAGTATTCAGAAAATTATCACACATCAGGTGGTACAAGCAGCCTGTCAGATTACTATACTGCGCAATATGAGTGGGCAATCTTCAATAAATCATTAGGTGAAAAAATTGTCATCTCCACGCACAACCTTGTGTCAGACAGTTCGTTCAATGAGTTTCAACTGATCGTGTGCAGGAATGTGCTGATCTATTTCGACAAAGACCTGCAGAATAAAGTTTTCAGGCTGTTTGACCAAAGCCTCGAGACACTTGGTTATCTTGCACTCGGTTCCAAAGAAACGATCAAATTTTCTTCCATTACGGCCCATTACAGGCAACTAGGTAATAAAGAAAAAATATGGAGAAAAGTGTAGTACCCTTTGCTGATGAATTATTAATCATTGGTGGTTCTGCCGGCAGTCTTGATGTACTGTTGCAGGTGCTACCGGAACTTCGCGTACCTGTATCAAAAGCCATCATCATTGTTGTACACCGCAAAAACATCAACGATCTTATCCTCACAGAACTGCTCTCCGCCAAAACAACAGTACCTGTAAAAGAAGCAGAAGAAAAAGACCCTATTCAGCAAAACATCATCTACATAGTTCCTCCCGATTATCACTTGCTGATAGAGAATGATAAAACTTTTTCACTGGACGTATCAGAGAAAGTAAACTATAGCCGCCCCAGTATTGATGTCACTTTTTCATCTGCCGCAGAAGTATTTGGCAATAAACTTACCTGCATATTACTCTCCGGTGCTAATGCGGATGGTGTGGAAGGCTTAAAAGCTGCAAAGCGCAATGGCGGTACCATCATAGTGCAGCACCCCGACTCAGCAGAAATACCCTATATGCCGCTACAAGCCATCAAAGCCATAGAAGCTGATTATGTGCTGAATGATGAAGAGCTGAAGGATTATTTTGCCCGGCTGAATGTTTAAGGGTTGGTGAATGGTTGCCTGGTTAAATTGTTGCATTGTTTAATGGTTGAATAGGCCAGAGTGGGCCACTTTCGAAAAGCATATCTTCCTGTTTATGCCTGCATTTAAAAAGTGGCCCACTCTTAATTATTCATTTTTAAGCTCTCAAACTAAACGACATAGTATTTATATATGTACACAATACTACTATCCTTTTCATACAGGGCGTAGTATGTTCTTTTGATCCTAACAGTTGTGCTACTATTTAACTTTAGTTGCGTCGCACACTTCAACTGTTTGCCCTTTATTGAACAAGAACACCAGCATCGCTCACAACAATTAAACAATCTAACCATTAGCAATTATATCTTTTGAATTGTTAAATTCCTTCATTGTTTCCATACTATACAACAATTAGCTATTCGTTTGGTTATGCTGAATACAGAACCGGAAGTACAAGTGAGTGACACAAGGAACGATGATAGTAGTACAATTGCCGGCTACATTATTCTCACTACATACAAAACAATTAAACAATTTGCCAGTTAAACAATTCAACCAACAGCTATGTCCATATTTAAAAAAATCAAACAGGCTTATCAGTTATACCAGAACATCGATCTTGATGCACTGAACAAACTGGCTGCTAAGGTAGACTTAGGAGAAGTGATGCACAACGTTAGTAAACTTGACGACAAGCAGTTGAAAGGCTTGATGAAAATGCTAAGTAGTAATGGCAGAAAACAAAAAGAGCTACCTCCTATTAATGGCGACTTTTACCAGCTTTCCGAAACTATATCGGATGAAGAAAGAGCGCTGCAACTAAAGGTGCGGCACTTTATGGAAACAGAGGTACACCCGATCATTAACAAATACTGGCTTACAGCAGAGTTTCCGCACGAACTAATACCTAAGCTGGCTGAATTAAATATCTGTGGCGTTACCTACAAAGGCTATGGTTGCCCCGGTCTGTCTAACGTAATGGAAGGCATACTCGCTATGGAAATGGCACGTATAGACTCCTCTATCGCTACATTTTTTGGTGTGCAAAGCGGCCTGGCAATGGGCTCTATTTACCTGCTGGGATCGGAAGTACAAAAACAGGAATGGCTGCCAGATATGCAGCAAATGAAACTGATTGGTGCATTCGGGCTTACAGAACCGGAAGTAGGTTCCGGCGCGGCAGGTGGGCTAACTACTACAGCAAAACGCAATGGCGATGAATGGATACTGAACGGGCAGAAAAAATGGATTGGCAATGCTACGTTCTCGGATGTAACTATTATTTGGGCGCGCGACTTAGATGATGATAATGTAAAAGGGTTTCTTATACGCAAGGGCAATCCCGGTATGAGCGTAGAAAAAATACAGGATAAGATGGCATTGCGCGTAGTGCAAAATGGTTTAATCACATTGACTGATTGTGTAGTTTCAGAAAGTGACCGCTTGCAAAATGCCAATAGTTTTAAAGACACTTCTGCTGTACTGCGCATGACGCGCGCCGGTGTGGCATGGGAGGCGGTAGGCTGCGCACGTGGTGCGTATGAGAGCGCACTTAAATATACACGTGAGCGCAAGCAGTTTGGTAAACCTATTGCGGCGTTTCAGCTCATACAAAATCACCTGGTGGAAATGTTGTCTAACCTGACAGCCATGCAGGCAATGGTCTTCCGCTTATCACAGTTGCAGGATGAAGGTAAGTTGACGGACGAGCACGCTTCGTTAGCCAAAGTATTTTGCTCCCTTCGCACACGCGATATAGTAAGCCGTGCCCGCGAAGTGATGGGCGGCAATGGCATACTGCTGCAATATGATGTAGCCCGCTTTGTAGCAGATGCAGAAGCTATTTATTCTTATGAAGGCACGAAAGAGATTAATTCGTTGATAGTGGGGCGGGCAATTACAGGGTTTAGTGCGTTTGTATAGAGAGAATTGTTGTATTGTTTAATGGATAAATTGTTATTGAATGTAACAGGGTGGTCCACTTTTAGAAAGTGGACCACCCTGTTACATTCTCGGCCCTGGCTTGTGTCCTCATTAACCAGTCACTTACCGACCAGTTTGATAACAATATATCCATTTAGCAATGGAACAATCAATACTTAATCTATTTTAGGAACAAAGGCACTAGTTGCACCAGTTCCGTTTTGTCCCATTCTCGCCTGATTAGGTTTAATCACCAATGATGGTTCCTGGTAAACCTCCTGCATAATAGTAGCGCTCTGATAATTTTGAATACCTTTTATTGTACCGTTATCATTTTTTACAATTTCACCAGACACCACTCCTACTGTTCTATACTTTGCAGTCTTGCCTGTAATATTATCTGTCAACTCTCCATAATTGGATGAAATAACCGTGAACTTATTTCCTTCTCCACTAATGAAATAACCATTACCGGTCGAGATCTGGCTTTTTCCGGAAGTATAGGTATATTTAAAACGGCTTTTACAATCTATACTTAGCTTGCTGTTATTTTGATTAAAATAGGTAGTAGTATCAATCCCGGTTACAATATGGAGCAATGCATCATTAAAGTTTGATTTGGTAACATAACTCTTACTCACGACATACGTCCCTTCGATATTAGGCGGGGTAACTCCTTTGTTTACTGTAATACCCATGGCCTTTATTACGCTATCTACTGCGGGAGTTACTAGCTTTTCATAGGAATTTACCTGGTCATCATCTTTGCTTTTAGAGCAAGCCAAAATTGAGACTGAAAAGAAAACCATCAAAAAATAAGAGGCAATTTTCATAAGTTTCATTTTTTAAAATTTACGTGCGAAAATAGCAGCAATCATGCCTGTCTTAGGCTAACCTATATCTTCTTATCATTTGGTATTTTTTTATTTTTTAGATTGATTATTTACTGAAATAACATACGAGTATGGTTTAATTGTTATTGAATGTAAAAGGGTGGTCCACTTTTAGAAAGTGGACCACCCTTTTACATTCTCTGCTGCCTCTTTTGACAACAATATATCCATTAAACAATTCAACAATCAATACTTCCTGTCCGTAATATAACGTACCATTTCTTCCAATGCAGACCGGCTATCAGATGCGGGAAATTCATACAATAGTTCTAATGCGTCGTCACGGTATTGATTCATCACCTGTTCTGTGTATGCAATGCCGCCAGATGCGCGCACTACATCGATCGCATGCGCCACCTGTTCTGCATCTTCGTTTTTATGATGCACTATATACAACAGTTTCTTCTTTATAGCAGGCGCACTGTTTTGCAAAGTATAGATCAATGGCAGCGTAATCTTTTTTTCTTTAATATCGTTCCCGATTGGTTTGCCTACATCATCCACACCAAAATCGAACAAGTCATCTTTTAGCTGAAAAGCCATCCCTGCCTTGGTTCCAAAAGAATGGATCTTTTGTATAACCGCTTCATCCTTCATGGTAGAAGCTGCACCTGCGGCGCATGCCGCAGCCAAAAAAGAAGCCGTTTTAGCATTAATGATTTTAAAATAGGCTTCCTCACTCAGATCGGGCTTACGCGATTTCACCATCTGCAATAGCTCACTTTCGATCATTTGTTGGATAGCCTCATTATAAATTTTCAGTATTTGCGTATCGCCATTTGCGAGAGATAAAATAAGACCGGAGGCGAAAAGATAATCGCCGGACATAACAGCTACCTTATTTTTCCAGAGTGCATTTACAGAGAAATTGCCGCGCCGCTCAGAAGCATCATCCACCATATCGTCATGTACCAGCGAAGCAGTGTGCAACATTTCTACCAACGTTGCCGCGCGATAGCTTTGCTCATTTACCTCCCCACCCAGCTTTGCACATAACAATACAAACATAGGTCGCATCAGTTTTCCCTTTTTAGCTACGAGGTAACTCATTACCCTGTCCATCAAAAGCGCATTGCTTTTGACAGCATTTTCATAATACTCGGTAAATATGTTTAACTCCGGGGCAATTACGTCCTTTGCCAGTTGCATGTATCTTGGTTTGTATGTTGCGATTGAGGCGGTGAATGGTGAGTTGTCAGTTGTGAGTAAGCCCATTCATGTTTCACCCTCTATGTACTTTGCGTATCCTCTGCGCGCTTTGCGATATATGTAACGCAGAGGACACAAAGAATACGCAAAGAACGCAAAAGTTTATTCATTCACGATTATCGATTCACGTTTCACGTCGTCGCCCACTTCGGTTTCAGCTTCAACACCTTCTTGTATTGCGGGCAGTCTTTGTGATGTGCGCCCGGCAGGTAACCGGAACTCATCAGGAATTCGTTTACGATCTCTCCGCCTGTAAAGCGGAAATGCTTTTTAAACAATTTCACCCACTCATCTTTTGTCAATGGATGATGCTGATCCAGCCACGCTTCAAAAGAGCCAAACTCCTTTTGCATGCTTAATATCACCGTTGCATTATGAATAGCTGCATTTATTTTCAGCTTATTCCGGATAATGCCCGCATCCTGCATCAGCTTCTCCACCTTCTTCTCATCATACTTCGCCACTTTCTTCACAGAGAAATTATCATACGCCTTAAAGAAATTATCCTTCTTATTCAGAATAGTCGTCCAGCTTAATCCCGCCTGGTTTATCTCCAGCACCAGCCTGCCAAAAAGCGCATCATCCCCTTTTAGCGGAAAACCATATTCCGTATCATGGTAAATACGGTGTACGCCATCCTTTGGCATATGCTCTACCACTCCGCAATACGTATTTGCAAAAGCCTTTTCCATAAATAGTAATTTCAGTGTTTACTTGTTTCAACGTTTCAAAGTGTTCTTTGCCATTTTTGAAGTAGTGAAACTATGAAACTTCTGAAACTTTATCACTAACTTTCAAGCACATTTACAGGTATGAGAAAACTATTACTTGGCCTTGCATTGTCCACCGCTATCAGCGCAACGGCTCAAACGCAGACACCTTCCTTTATTACCAAAGACCTGGATCAGTATATAGAAGACGGGATCAGGGACTGGAGCATTCCAGGATTGGCGATAGCCATTGTCAAAGACGGCAAAGTAGTGTACATGAAAGGTTTTGGTGTGCGTGATGTGGCAACAAAAGAACCTGTGGATGAAAACACGCTGTTTATGATAGCCAGTAATAGTAAACTATTTACCGGCACAGCGCTGGCACAGTTAGAGTACAATCAGAAACTCTCCCTTGATGATAAGATCACTAAATTTTTCCCGGGTTATACATTGTATGACAAGAATACAACAGACCTGGTAACAGTGCGCGATATGCTGACGCACCACCTTGGTACAAAAACGTTCCAGGGCGATTTTACTTTTTGGAACAGCTCCCTGAGCCGCAGGCAGATCATGGATAAAATGAAGTTGCTAAAACCTGTAGCGGGCTTTCGCAACAGTTTTGGCTATTGCAATAGCTGCTTTCTCACTGCAGGTGAGGTAATCCCTGTAGTGTCAGGCAAACCGTGGGAAGTGTACGTATATGACAGCATTCTTATGCCTTTAAAAATGGCGAATACCCATACGCTTGGCTTAGGCATGAGTGAGATGCCTAACGCGGCACGTCCTTACACCTCTGCATTTACAGGCGAGGTAACGCCTATCCCCTACGACCAGGTAGACAATATAGGCCCGGCTGGCAGCATAGTAAGTAATGTAAAAGACCTTACGCACTGGCTTATGTTCCAGTTGGATAGCGGGCGCTATGAGGGTAAACACATTATGCCGTGGGCTGTATTGCAACGCACGCGGGAGGCAAATACACTGACGAACAAAGCAGGTTCTGTCTTTTACGGGCTGGGCGTATTTCAGCGTTATTACCAGAACAGGCGTGTACTCTGGCACACAGGCGGGGCCGATGGTTTTGTTACCAATACCTGCTTTGTACCTGAAGAGGGATTGGGCATTACCATCCTTACCAACAATGACAATCAATCCTTTTTTGAACTGTTGCGTATGCAGATACTCGATGCTTACTTCGGTGTACCTTTTGTAAACAAAAGCAAGGAAGCTTTACCGGGTTTCAAAAAAGAACAGGCGAAGACTATCTCGGATATAAAAGCACTACAGGCACGTGTAACAGGTAAAGCCCCTGCCCTGCCGGTTAGCGCTTATACAGGCTCTTACAAAAACGAATTAATGGGCACTATTAAGATCACCGCATCGGGCAACGTATTGAATGTAGAACTGCCTGACCATGGGCAACTACGTGCCAGGCTGGAATATATGGACAATAATGAATGGCTGCTTAGTTACAATCATATAGCATTTGGCATATTCCCTACTAAGTTTAAAATTCAAAATAACAAAGTTGTTTCTGTAGACCTGAAAGTCAGCGACTTCCTGGAGTACGATCCTTATACATTTGTGAAGGAGAATTAAATTGTTTTAGAGCGCTGCGCGACTAATTCACCGCAGAGTCGCAGAGAACGGGGAGTTGCGCGGAGATTAAATGGTGAGTAGTGAGTGGTCAGTTGTGAATGAGCTTACTCACAGTATGGCTTTGCGGTCTCTGCGTACCCTTTGCGACCTTTGCGATAGGTAACGCAGAGAACACAGAGGTAGTACTCACAACTGACCACTCACCACTCACTACACATGTCTTTGCGGCCTTTGCGATACTTGGCGCTTTTGCGTGAAATACGCAACCTTATAACAATTCAACAATTCACCAATATTGCCTCTATATTTGCAATCTAATTTTAAATGCTTGGTTATGAAGTATCTTTTACTCTCTGGCTTATTGTGCGCCGGCGCTTTAGGTGCAACCGCACAACAAAACCTGACACCGGAAATGCTCTGGCAACTGGGCCGTGTAAATGGCGTGGGGCTTTCAAAAGACAAACAATTTATTGTGTACACAGTAGGCATTCCTGATGTGGCGCAGAATAAAACAAATACTAAAACGTATAAGATCCCTGTTGGCGGGGGCACTCCTGTGGAGGTTGCCAGCGCAGATAGCCTTGTTGCAAGTGACCGCACTTCCCCTGATGGAAAATATGTGATCAGTAGCAAAGAAGTAAAGATCAAGAAAGTATTTGGCAGTGATTTTTACCCTTCGCTTACTAAATCAAACGTACAGATATATTCATCCCTTAACTATCGCCACTGGGATACATGGGAAGACGGCAACTTCGGGCACGTATTTGTAGCACCGCTGGTGAATGGCAAGGCTGGTGAGGAAAAAGACATTATGCCAAATGAGGCTTATGACTGTCCGCAAAAACCATTTGGCGGCGATGAAGATTTTATCTGGAGCTCCGACAGTAAAAAGATCATCTATGTTACCAAGAAAAAATACGGTACTGCGTATGCAGTAAGCACGAATACAGACCTGTATGAGTACGATCTTGCTTCCGGCACTACAAAGAACCTGACAGAAGAAAATAAAGGTTACGATGTAGCGCCTGCATTCAGCAGTGGTGGCGCTATGGCATGGCTGCGCATGAAGCGTGATGGCTACGAAAGTGACAAGAATGATATTATGGTTACGACCAGCCTTGGAGGTAAGGTAAACCTGACCGCACAGCGTGACGATATTCATGTAGAAAGTTTTAAATGGAGTGAAGATGGTAAATACGTTTTCTTCATCGCTCCTATCAATGGTACATTACAACTATTCTCGGTAACCTATCCGGGTGCACTGGCAGTAATGCCTGTTATCAAACAGATCACTAAAGGTGACTTTGATGTAAGCAGTATTGTGGCACAGAAAGGCAATACACTTGTAGTAGCCAGAACAGATATGAACCATGCAGCAGAGCTGTACACGGTAAATACTGAGGATGGCTCGCTTGCCCAGCTAACGCATGTAAATGATGCCGCTTATAGCAACATCGGTATGTGTAAAACAGAAAGAAGATTTGTAACAACTTCCGACAATAAGCAAATGCTGGTTTGGGTGATCTATCCGCCAAACTTTGACAAGAGCAAAAAATACCCGACGTTATTATACTGCCAGGGTGGCCCACAGTCACCACTGACGCAGATGTATTCCTTCCGTTGGAATTTCCAGTTAATGGCTTCACAAGGATATGTGATCGTAGCGCCTAACCGCAGAGGTATGCCGGGGCATGGTACACAATGGAATGAACAGGTAAGTAAAGACTGGGGCGGACTGGTAATGCAGGACTACCTGAAAGCGATTGATGCTGTAAGCAAAGAATCTTTTGTTGATAAAAGCAGGCTTGGTTGTATCGGAGCAAGCTTTGGCGGTTATTCTGTATTTGCATTAGCAGGCATGCACAATCACCGTTTTAAAACATTCATTGCGCATGATGGTATTTTTGATTTCAGAAGCATGTACGGCACTACGGAAGAATTGTTCTTTGAGAATTGGGAGAAAGGCGGTGCATATTGGGAGAAAAACAACGCTGTAGCACAACGCTCTTTCAGCCAAAGCCCAAGCAATTTTGTAGATAAATGGGATACGCCTATTATGATCGTACAAGGCGGCAGGGATTACCGCGTACCTATTGAACAAGGCTTACAGGCATTCCAGGCGGCACAACTGAAAGGTATTAAAAGCAAACTATTATACTTCCCTGAAGAAAACCATTGGGTGCTAAAAGCGCAGAATGCACTTGTATGGCAGCATGAGTTTTATAGCTGGCTGGAAGAAACGCTGAAGTAATTTGAAAATTTGAAGATGTGTCAATTTGAAAATGATTCATTGACACATGGCTTAATTGTTAAAGGGTTAAATTGTTATATGTGTTATAACAATTTAACCCTTTAACAATTAAACAATATTCATTTCAAATCTGAAATTTCAAATTTCAAATCCTTATCTCCAATCCCACACTACCACATTCCACTCATCTTCTGCATCCGGGTAAGTATTGATCGTTACAAAGCCAACTTTTTCATGGGCAGCCTGCGAACGTTTATTGTTGGTCGATACTTCCGTAACCAGCATATCATACTTACCGCTATACAACTCTTTATGTTTCTCGTACAATAACCGGAACAGCCCTTTACCCCTGTAATCTTTATCTATACAGATCTGCCCCATAATGTAGTAGTTATGCGCTATCAGCGGCAAGCCTTTATATGGAATATCCTGTGTATGCGTGATCATCGTTTCAAGGTCTTTATGAAATGCACGCGCCTCCCGTGGTGTAACCAGTGCATAGCCAACTACTCTATCTCCATCTTTTGCAATAATGCTAGGCTGTAGTGAGTGCATCTGGCGTAAGAGTTCCGGTGAGTATAACCAGGTAACAAAACCTTCCTGTTTCTTTTCCTCTTCCGATAAATTAAACTTCAATGAGGCTTTGTTTAATGCATGTATTTCGTCTAATTCCTTTTCTGAAGTAACTGTAGTGATTATCATAGTGTGAATTGTGAGTAGTCAGTTGTGAATAATAACAATTGAACAATAAAACAATTGAACAATCTTCTAGCCCCTCGCACCAAACAACAAGCTCCCTATCCGTACCATTGTACTGCCTTCCTCTATTGCCATCTGGTAATCGCCGCTCATGCCCATAGACAAAGTTGTAAATGTATTACTTGCGTATTGGTCAAATAACGCTTTTAATTGCCCGAATTCATTTCGTACAGTTGCAGCATCATCGCTGAATGAAGCCATCCCCATCAGTCCTTTGACACGGACATTTGGCAAAGCATTGCTTGCAACAAGCTTCATTGCCTCAGCAAGCTCAGTTGCATCCATCCCAAATTTTGTTTCTTCCTGTGCTATGTGTACTTGCAGCAGGCAATCTATGGTGCGGTTATTTTTAAGCGCCTGTTTATTTACCTCCTGCAATAGTTTGGTGCTGTCTATGCCATGTATCAAATGCACAAACGGAGCAATGTATTTTACCTTATTGCTTTGCAAATGACCGATAAAATGCCAGTGAATATCTGCAGGTAATTGCGCTTGCTTATCTACCAGCTCCTGCACATAATTTTCCCCAAAGTCCCTTTGCCCAAGATCATACAAAGCTTGTATATCTTCCACCGGTTTGATCTTGCTTACAGCAACTAACTGTACCTGCTTCTTAGCTAATTCTTCTATAATTAATTTGTATTGCGCTTCATTCACCGCCATGCTAAAGGAAATTTGTGGGCAAAATTAATGATAATCGTGAATCGGGAGACGGGAATCGTCAATAAGCTCACTCACAACTGACCATTGACCACTCACACCTCCTTCCTTACATAGTGCCTCTCGCTAACAAAAGATTTTCCAGTAGCAGCACGTTATTATAGGCGGGACAGTAATAATAAAACGTACCCAACTTTGCTGATGTCATTAGCTGTCGCATTTTGGCAGGCATTATCGCACTCATATTGGCGACAAAAAAAACAAAATCATTTTTCTCCAGCAGCACATCGAATGTTGCATCCGTTTGCAACATCATTGTTCCCGGTTTAGAGCCAAGCATATATAACGCAGATGACAACAATACCTGGTCGAGAAAGTTATCCGCCTTACGATAGCAATCCTGTGCATCTGCTATTAGCTGTGGCTTATATTGATCAAACTCATGAATCTTTCCCTGTTGGATCATACGGGCAAAATGATACAGGATAATAGGCGTTCGTGCATAGTGAGGGGAAATAAATGCAGGGTTGGTTAAATAATACTTATGCGCCATTACATCACCTAGTAGTTTAACGGTGGCCGAATCGCTTTGGGTATATTTTAAATGAAATTGGTGTACAAAATTGAGTGCATTGCTTAACACACAAACATCTATATCTACCGGCATTTTTTCACCAAACCAGGTAGAGTACACCGGCATTCGCCTGTACTTCTTATAGGCGCTTTTACTCGTCCGTTTTTTTGTATTGGCATATTGGGCCATTAGTGTATGCACACTCTTAGCAACATGCTCATCTGTATCGGTTGCCATCAGTATCATAACCGTATCATCAATATCATCCGGAAGCTTGTGTGTTTTATTCATCCAGTTCAGCCAATCGCCATTGGGAAAAACAACAGGTGGATTTGTACGCCAGAAATTATACGTATGCCGCCCGGTCGTATTACGGAATAGCTGGTAATACTCCTTCGTCCTGTTTATAATACGGTCTGCCAGCAACTTTTCTGCCGGCGTGTACATAGACTGATGCTGTTTTAATGTAAATGCAATGAGTGCCGTAAAAAAAGCATTGTCATCCTTTTTATAGACATCATCACGCGTGCTGTATTTTCTGTAAGAAGGAAAAGAACCCGGAGGGAATGCAGAGTCCCGTGCCAACTGGATGTTTTCCAGCCTTTGCAGTAGTTTATAAACGGTAATAGAATCCTCCGCATACCCATTGAATACTGATAAAAGCAACATACCCAAGGCTATACCAGTCCGCATAAGCCAGCTCATGATCTTTATAAGGTTAGTGTTTGAAGTTCTGGTGTTTTTTAAAGTAAAAAGCCTGCTTTAGTTTTTATACCGGGCAGGCTTTTTAAATAGGTTTACCAACGGCATGGTAGTAAAAAATCAATAATCAAGCCAAATATAAGATGTACATACATCAGCCTGTAAGGCTGCATTGTTCAATTGATTACAAGTTTCATTTGAAGCCCGGTTTCAGAAGTTTCAGTGTTTCAATAGTTTCATTCGAAACCATTCGCTTATGACATTTCACGCAAAGATGCTAAGTATCGCAAAGGCCGCAAAGAAGGACACAGAGGGCGTAAAGCGGCCTTTCTATGTGCTCTATGCGCTCTTGCATGAATCAGTTAATGCTATCAATAAAAAGCCCTGATCCTTCCTATATGCCTATGTACCTTATGCTCCTATGTGGTGAAAAACTTTGCTTCGGCCTACTACGTATTTACTTAAATAGAGCAAACACGACCCAAGGCGGTGAAACTAAGTAAACTATTGAAACATTGAAACACTAAAACTGTGTAAGCTATTTCAAAATGCTCCTGCTGATCACTATACGCTGTACCTCACTCGTACCCTCGTATATCTGTGTGATCTTAGCATCACGCATCAATCGCTCTACATGGTACTCTTTTACGTATCCATAGCCGCCATGGATCTGTACAGCTTCTGTTGCCGTCCACATAGCCGTCTCGGATGCAAAAACCTTAGCCATAGAAGAACTTAATGTATAATCTTCATGCTGGTCTTTTTGCCATGCAGCTTTCAGGCAAAGCAGGCGTGCAGCTTCTATTCTTGTTGCCATATCAGCCAGCTTGAACTGGATGGCCTGGTGGTTCATGATTTCCTTACCAAAAGCCTTTCTTTCTTTGGAATACTGCAATGACAGCTCATATGCGCCACTTGCAATACCTAATGCCTGGGAGGCAATACCAATGCGGCCTCCGGCTAATACCTTCATAGCGAATGTAAAACCGAAGCCATCAGCACCAATACGGTTTTCTTTTGGCACTTTTACATCTGTAAACAGTATGCTGTGCGTATCACTACCGCGAATGCCCATCTTATTCTCTTTGGCGGCAACAGTTACGCCCGGAGAGTTTTTCTCTACGATAAACGCATTAATGCCTTTTGGCCCTTTGCTGACATCTGTTTGTGCAATTACCAGGTACACACTTGCAGAAGAACCGTTCGTGATCCAGTTTTTTGTACCACTCAGTAAGTAATGATCATCCTTTTCCTCCGCTGTTGTACGTTGTGACGTCGCATCGCTGCCCGCTTCCGGCTCACTCAGCAGGAATGCGCCTATATACAATTCTCCGTCTTTCTTTCCCTGTGCCAGCGGTGTCAGGTATTTTTGCTTCTGCTCCTCTGTACCAAACGCCTCTAGTCCCCAGCATACCAAGCTATTGTTTACACTCATACAAACGCTTACGCTTGCATCTATCTTACTCACTTCCTCCATAGCCAATACGTAACTAACGGTGTCCATACCAGCCCCTCCGTACTTGGGATCCACCATCATACCCATAAAGCCCAATTCGGCTAACTTTAAGATCTGTTCTTTTGGAAACTTCTGGTGTTCATCCCTTTCTATTACTCCTGGCAGGCATTCGTTCCTTGCAAAATCCCTGGCAGCTTTTTGAATCATCAAATGCTCTTCGCTTAATTGAAATTGCATGCTGTATTATTTTTTTGGCTTCGCAAAAATAATGATTGAACCAATACAAACTAACATCCATTAGTTGCGCTATGCAACTATTTCAAATTTCATGAAATAATATGCCTTTTCCAAAAAAATTCCATCGTTCACTAAAGTGAACGGCAATGAAAGGCACGATTGCACCGCAACTGCCTCTCTTGATAGGAAGAAAATGCTCAACGCCCAATGGAAATTGAACATTGAACGTTGAGCATTATTCGACATTCCTTGTTCCTTGTTCGATATTTAAAACGCCTTAATCCCACTGTGGTTTATTAAACAGCCATTAATACATGCTTAAAAGAAAATCATCATGTGTTTTGTGATCAAAAAACGATGTTACTTGCACTATCAATTCAGCGCAACCATTCAAAATATAGGCAACCCTCGCCCCTGTTTGCACTTGAGACTTTACAAACCCTCCATAAAAACAGATTTCGTCAAACCCATTTACTACCGCTCCGGTAACACGTTGCGGTAGTTTTTTATTTTACCTAAAGTCAAACGTTATATTTACCTGTTGCGCATTTTATTCATTAAACGATTTGTAGCTTACAGGTTCTATAGTCAAACAACGATTTGTTTTATGAAAAAAATGCCTTTATTGATTGCCGCCTTATTGTTTGCCTTTTCTTTGTCCGCACAGGAAAAAAGTACATTGCTACTGGACAGTGCCAGGCTAAGTAAAGCCAAAGCCCTGTATCAGAAACGCGATGGTGACGTTGTCGCACTTGTAAAGCCCATCGTTGAAGAAAGCAACAAGTTACTCACCTTAGTTCCCAAGTCTATCCTTGAAAAAAGCTTCACCCCACCTAGTGGCGATAAGCATGACTATATGAGTATGGCACCTTATTTCTGGCCCGATCCGACCAAACCCGATGGCAAACCATACATCAGGAAGGATGGCGAGCGTAATCCAGAGATCAACAAGATCACAGATAAATCCAACATGGGCACAATAGAACGTGCATGTCGCTATCTCTCACTCGCCTACTATTTTACCGGCGATGAAAAATATGCCGTTAAGGGTACACAACTATTACAATTCTGGTTTATAGATAAAGCTACCCGTATGAATCCTAACCTGAACTATGCGCAGGCAGTTCCGGGCGTGAACGATGGACGAGGTATTGGTATTATCGAAACTGTATCGCTCACTTCTCTTACAGATGCCATTGTGCTGCTGGAAGGCTCTGCTGCATTAACACCGGCTATTGACCAGCAATTGCGTAACTGGTTTGAAGACTACCGCAACTGGATGCTGACAAGCAAAAACGGCAATGACGAACACAATGCACTAAACAACCACGGCACGTGGTATGACATGCAGATGCTTACTTTTTCTCTTTTCTTAGGTAAAAAGGACTTTGCGAAGGAGTATGCACAAAAATCTTTGCTGCGCATACCGGTGCAAATAGAAAAAGACGGTAAACAACCGTTGGAACTGGAACGTACAACAGCCCTGGGTTATAGCACATTCAATATAGATGCCTGGTTTAAGGTTGCCACGCTTGCACAAAAAGCGGGTGTAGATATCTGGAACTATAAAACAACAGATGGCAGGGGCATTAAGCTGGCGCTGGATTGGCTGTGGCCGTATGCTGTGGGCGAAAAGAAATGGGAATACAAACAGATCCACGAATACAAACCTGATGGCATTTATTTCCTGCTGATGACCGCAAATGCGCAATACCCGGATAATGGTTATGAGGCAGCGGCTATCCGCATTAAAAAACCAAGTGGTGACCCGATCACTAATTTGATGTCGGCGATGTAAAAGTTCTCACCGCAGAGGGCGGAGAGAGATATTTGGCTCGCAGAAAACACGGAATGCGCGGAAATTTTGTTGGACGGTTTTAGTGTTTTTTGCGAGCTGTTTTTATCACGTATTTACAAGAATGCGGTGAAATTTACAAAGATATCCACGAGTATAAGCTTGATATTTTCTCAATTGTTCATAACCACAAATGCACGATATTCTAATAATAGTTATGAAGTGGTGGCTATTTGTATAAAAAAATTGACTGATAATCAGGTGTGCATTTATTTATATGAAGCAAAATATTTACATGGGTATTAATAATAAACATTTAGAAGGATAGACGTATTTAAATCTTTCTGAAAACTGTTAGATTAATTCATCCCTATGCTGAATGACATGATGAATCATTTTATGTGCATTTTCATCTCCTCTTCGCTGTCCTTCCTTTAAATTTTCAATAATGAAGTCAAGAATTATTTGCTCAGCTTTCAAAGAAGTTTTTTCTGTATCTCCTGCCACATTATATAATGAGTGTGCCAAATAAAAATATGATAGAGGATACTCATCTGCTGAAAAAATCAGGGTAGCACATTGGTCTTTAAAGCATTCATAATACTTATGCTCACACCAATTAATGACACCTCTATTAAAATAGCCGCTTGCTGATGGAAAAAGTCTGAGCGATAGATCAATTTTTCCAATTGCTTTAGAATAATCATCGGTCTGTTGATAGATGTCGATTCCCTCCTGTAAAAGTTTAAGTGCCTCATTTCTTTTAAATTGATCAGCGGATAGGCTTTGAAACGTTTTCATTAAGTCGAAAGTTTCTCTTGACTGAGAACGTGCTGCAAAATTTTCGATTAACTGAACTAAATTGCTATGATTCATGATTTATTTGATTAGGGTTATTAATTGTTATAAAGATTTCTCTCCGCATCGTCTCCTCCGCGTGGGAATGTGCGAAGAGAGGAACATTGTGGCAGCAGTTTAGGTTTATAGCCTCTAAGCTATTTACACAATGTCCTTGCCAGCACACAAAGCTAAGAGTAAGAGACATTGTGAGGAAAAATGCTGTTATTCATTCAACATAAATATTCTATATCAACGCCCCGATCATGCATATGCAATACGCATTTTTCAATATTTCCGTCGTTATGAAAAATTGTCAACCCATAGTCGGCAAATGAACCTCCCATGTCGTCATGTCCGTAACCTCGCAAAACTATTTTGTTATTTGTTTGCTGTATCACGTCCATCTGTTTGGGTGCCATTTGAATATTATTTTGCCAAACAGGATGATTCCCGTCAAGGTTGTATAGTGTTACAATTACGCCTTGTCCACCACTGTTAGGTTCAACTCTAACTGCCCTTCTTGCACCTCCATGAGGACCTGAAACATGTTTGCCATTTTCAAACCTCAAATGGTCGGATGATTTCCATATAAAATCCAGTTCTAAATTAGTTTCTGAAGATGTTTCACTTTCGATTATCATTGAAAAATCTGATATACCATATCGCAAAAGCATTTTGTTCACACCATTGGCAATATCAGTCTTTGTAACTCCATGAAATCGAAATCTTTCAATTGTAACATTAAACTTTCCTGTCTCAAGATTATAATTTCCCGTGAAGCAAATGAAAAAACTACCTCTTTTATGTGGAACGAATTTGTCGTTAGATATTTGAGAAACAGTCTCGACAAGTTTTAGAAAGCAATCATTAATAAAATCCATATCAGGATAATTTTTGCCACCATCATTGACATCTAATCCATATTCTCTCTTGTCAATGTTTAACATAAACATTTCTTCATTAGTAATCCTATTTCTTGCAACTAAATTTTCGTAGTTATAAAGAGGATAATTATCAACCTGAATATCTGTAAGCTCAACATTTGGAGAACCACAAAGAGGGCAAAGGTGCCCATCCTCTTTTCGCCAATTCTCTATCTGTCGCATAACTTGGTACTCAGCTTGCTTCTTATAATCGCTTAAACTAGCTCCATCAACCATATAAAATGAGCGGATGCCCTCAGTTTTTAAACATTTTCTGCAACCAGTGTAGTAAGAAATTTGTAACATTTTGTTTAGGTATTTTCCGGATTGACAGATAAAATCATCGGCACTAAACCAAATATATGATTTTATTCCATTTTTTATTTTCCGAAATTATCTACTGATAATCACTTAATTGACTTGAACCAACAAAGCTACTATTGATATATGATCTATCATTTACCAGCAATATTGGAATCTCATTTACTGCTCCTTTTCCGATTTTATAGCTCATTATCGTAGCTTCAATCTCCCAAACCATGAAACCTTGAAACTTGTAAACTTCTGAAACAATAACACCATGAGCCACTTCGACGCAGAATATTGGAACAAACGCTATGACAGCGCAGATACACACTGGGACATGGGCAAGGTATCGCCGCCGTTACAGGAATATTTTGACCAGCTTACTAATAAAGAGGCTGCCATTCTTATACCCGGCTGTGGCAATGCGTATGAGGCGCATTACTTACTAAACAAAGGTTTTAGCGATGTCACATTAATTGATATTTCAGACAAACTGATCGACAAACTATGGGAGCAATTGGGCGTTGCTTATGAAGGAAAGATCAGGATCATTAATGAAGATTTCTTTGAGCTGAAAGGTGAATATGACCTGATCGTTGAGCAAACATTTTTCTGTGCATTAGACCCAAGCCTGCGAAAAGATTATGTACACAAAGTGCATGAACTCTTAAAGCCCGGTGGCAAACTGGTTGGGGTATTATTCAATCGTGAATTTGAAGGTAAAAGCGAGCCGCCTTTTGGTGGTAACAAAGAAGAATATATACATCTCTTCTCTCCTCTTTTCAAACTCACTACCATGGAGCCATGTTACAACTCTATTGCACCAAGGGCCGGGTTTGAGTTGTTTGTGATAATGCAAAAGTGAGTGGTCAGTGGTCAGTTGTGAGTAGCCTATTAAATGCATAATTGATGACTTCCTGGCAATTGACTTAATCACCAAATATTCCATATCTGCAAGAGCGTGATGTCATTTATCTTTTAAGTAAGATATAGAATATCTTTTAACCGCATTGCTTAATTGCTTCTTCAAACAACAATTAAACAATGTAACCATTTAGCAATAAGTCCTGAAATTTTCACCATTCACACCTCACCACCTCACCATGTAAACGTCACATCCGTATTCGGATAGTCCAGCTTATAGCTTTGTTCCTTGCCGTTTGCTTTTACGTGCATCATGTTTATCTGGTTCGTATTGTAGTCGTGCAGTAAATTATTTTTGAGCGACAGCTTTTTTACACTGGCTACGTTCTTCACTTCCATATACGTCCAGATGCTTTCCTCCTGCTGTTCATACCCAACAAAAGACAGTTGCACAGGTTTACCATCTACCTGCAGTTGCAGATGGCTTTGAATATACGTAGTGATCATCTGGTTCATTTTGTTCTTATCCTGCGGATGCAGCACATCCATTTTACCGCCAAATGTTTTGCGCAGTGTCGCTTCCAGGTCATCAGTAAAGATGCGTACGCTTACCTCTAGTTCTTTCGTGCCGGTGTTGTGATTAATGTCCGTCATAGACACATAAAAGGGATGTGCCACACTCAACCAACTCATCATTAATAGCTGTACCAGTACGTTTGCCATCTGCGTATATTATTTTGTGGCCACAAAAGTCTTAATTATATTGCCAACTTTAACCTCAATTGTAAAACTTTTCAGTATCAGCCCAATTGTTAACGGATCTTAAACAGTTGTCACTGATCAGTAAAGCATGAGAACAGCATGAGTGATTTTGGTATTTTTTTCCCTACAGGTATTGAACATATCACAGATCTGAATGGCATAGATCATATACTGTTTGTAACAGCGCTATGTCTACGGTATTTGTGGACTGATTGGAAAAAACTACTCGTACTTGTTACCGCCTTCACTATCGGACACTCCATCACGCTCGCATTAAGTACACTAGACATTATACATATTTCGCGGGACTGGACAGAATTTTTGATCGCCGTTACCATTATTATAACGGCATTGAGCAATCTTACCGTAAAAGATTTTCGTTTTACCGCAAAACTTCCGGTTATCTACCTTTTTGCATTGATATTTGGCTTAATACATGGGCTTGGCTTCAGCACTTTACTCAAGAGCATGCTTGGCAGAGACCATAATATTGTTGTACAGTTACTCGCCTTCAACCTTGGCCTTGAAGTAGGCCAACTGGTTATCGTGGCTATCGTATTGCTAATCTCCTTTATATGTGTTCGTTTGCTTCGCTTCAATCGCCGGGACTTCCTGGTGTTTGTAAGTGGAGGTATTGCTGCTGTAGCATTGGAGATGGCGATAGAAAGACTGAAAGCAATTTGAAATTTGAGATTTATGATTTGAGATTATTCTAAGGACATCATTTCAAATTTTAAATATCAAATCTCAAATCAAAGTATCGAATAGAAACTTTTTATTAAATAACACATCATGAGAAAACTGCTTTTGTGCACTTCTGTCTTGGCTGCTGCTATTGGCGCCAATGCGCAAAACATTCAGAACAACCCGGGTTCAAACCATGGTAACAAGTTTGAACAACTGGGCACTATTCTGCCTACGCCGAATGAGTACCGCACAGCAAGTGGTGCGCCGGGCCCTAAGTACTGGCAGCAACGTGCTGACTACGACATCAAGTGTAAGCTGGATGAGAAAGCGCTGAAACTGACTGGTAGCGAAACCATTACTTACTACAACAACTCTCCTGACGTATTAACTTACCTGTGGCTGCAACTGGACGAGAATGAGCATAGCTCTACCAAGAATGCCAATTACCAGGACGGTTCGTCTATCCGCAACGGCTCTATAGAAGCGGGCACGCTGGATAAGATGGCTGCACAGAAAAACGAAAATGGTTATGGTGACAACATCACTAAGATCACTGACGCAACAGGTAAGGCACTGAAATACACAGTGAACAAAACAATGATGCGCGTAGAGCTGCCTGCTCAATTGAAACCAGGCCAGACTTTCGTATTCAACATTGACTGGAACTATAACATTACAGACCGTATAGCAGGCGGTGGCCGCGGCGGTTATGAATACTTCCCTGAAGATGGCAACCACTTGTTTACTATGACACAGTGGTATCCACGCCTTTGCGTGTACAGTGACTTCCAGGGCTGGCAGAACCACCAGTTTACGGGACGTGGTGAGTTTGCACTGACTTTTGGCAACTTTAAAGTACAAATGACTGTACCTGCTGACCACGTAGTGGGCGGTACAGGTGAGTGCCAGAACTATGCACAGGTGCTGGATGCAAAACACCTGGCGCGCTGGCAACAGGCACAGGCTTCTACAAAAGAACCTGTTGAGATCTTTACTTTAGATGAAGCTAAACAGGCGGAGAAAACAAAAAGCACTGCTACTAAAACGTGGATCTTCAAGGCGGATATGGTGCGTGACTTTGCATGGACTTCTTCCCGCAAATTCGTTTGGGATGCACTGGCTGCAAACGTAGAGGGCAAGAAAGTAATGTGTATGAGTTTCTATGGTAAAGAAGCGTATGGCCTGTACAGGAAATTCTCTTCCAAAGCTGTAGCGCACACTATTAAGAGCTATTCCAAATTTACCATCCCTTACCCATACCCTGTTGCACAAAGTATAGAAGCTGCGAATGGTATGGAATACCCAATGATCTGCTTCAACTATGGCCGTACTGAAAAAGACGGTACTTATAGCGAAGCAGCTAAGAACGGCATGCTGGGTGTGATTATCCACGAAGTGGGTCACAACTTCTTCCCTATGATCGTGAATAGCGACGAGCGTCAATGGACATGGATGGATGAAGGCTTGAACACATTCGTAGAATACCTGACAGAAGAATTGTACGATAACAAATTTCCTTCTAAGCGTGGGCCAGCCTGGACGATCGTGGATTACATGAAGATGCCGAAAGACCAGTTGGAGCCGATTATGACAAACAGCGAAAACATTATACAGTTCGGACCAAACGCTTATTCTAAGCCAGCTACAGGCTTGAACATTTTGCGTGAAACGATCATGGGCCGTGAACTGTTTGACTATGCGTTTAAAGAATATGCACGTCGCTGGGCATTCAAACATCCTACGCCTGCAGACCTGTTCCGCACAATGGAAGATGCCAGCGCAGAAGACCTGGACTGGTTCTGGAGAGGCTGGTTCTACAGCATAGATGCGTGCGACATAGCACTGGATAGCGTTACCGGTTACAAACTAGATCCGAATGGTACACCAAAACCATTTACCGGTGGCGGTGGCCGTGGCGGCAATGGTGCTGCTAATGCAAACGGTATGCGCCCGATAGATAAACCATCAGTAAATGCGTTTGAAGATATTTCCAAGATCCGTAACCGTGAGGATAAGTCAATCACTTTCCTGACAGATTCTGATACTACACTGCGCGATTTTTACTGGAAATACGACAGGGGTATAGAGCCTTATGACTCTACTTACCTGGTAAAAGCAACACGCCCTGAAATAGAAAAAGCAGACGAAGCTACTTTACAGAAGTATGCAGGTAAATACTTGTATCAGCTTACATTCAGCAACAAAGGTGGTTTGGTAATGCCGATCATTGTAGAGTTTACGTTTGCTGATGGCAGCAAAGAGGTAAACCGCATTCCGGCGCAGATCTGGCGTAAGAATGAGAACAAGGTTACAAAACTGTTCTTGCTGGATAAAGAAGTGTCTGCAGTAAAACTAGACCCAATGCGTGAGACAGCCGATATTGACGAAAACAATAATAGCTGGCCTAAGGTAGACCAACCAAGTAACTTTAGCATCTATAAAACGAAACAGGCTGCACGCGGACAATCACAAGGATTGAACCCAATGCAGAAAGCTGCATCAAAGAACTAAGCAATAAATCAAATCCCCCAATTTTTTGATTTATGAAAATAGCCGCACTAGTTGCGGCTATTTTTTGTTTTATTTCTCGGGAAGGAAAATATCGCAAAGAACGCAGAGGAGCAATGTCATTAAGTTAACCACAAGGCTCACAATGGTAACACAAAGGGCACAAGGGCTTTCCTTTGTGTCCCTTGTGAAATTGCTTTGCGCTCTTTGTGGTTAGCTTCTTAACTTAATGACATTGCCCTGTGCGCTTAATCCTTCGCTCTTATCAAACGTCTATACCTATTCGTTTCAGTTTGTTCCTGTACTTGTCCATATAACTGCTCCATGTTTGCGCATATTCCGCCTTGTTGTACAACCGGGCAGCATAATTAAATGCATCTGCACTACAATGATTGCTGAATATGTTATCCAACGAATCAATACCTGTTGCAATAGCACCTGCAATCACATCTGTTTTATCAATATCGTTTTCTTTACAGGCCTTATCCAGCCAAAGTCCTTTCCCCATCAGCACGTATTGCACCAGCAGGGATTTGGTGATGAATATTGCAGGTACATCGTTAATGTCAGGCTGATGAACGCTATTTTTTAATGCGGTAATAATTAGCTCTTCTGAAAGAAAACGTTCGGGGATAAATTGTATTAAAGTACCTTTTTGCGCTGCTACCTCACAAAGTTCTTTTGTTATAAACGCTTCGGGTATAACCCGCAGTGCGAATCCATCTTTTTCTACCACCTGCGCACAAAGCTGCTCATCAATAAACGCGTCAGGAAAATATTCCAGTGCATAAAATGTCTGGCCTAAAGCCTCCATACACAAAGCACGGGTTTTATATTCATCCGGTACGCGACCCAGGTCGCGATAGTTTACCTGTACTTTCTTTTTCCAATACGCCGCATCTCTTATTGTTTTAGTTTGCCCTGTCAGCACCCACTCTCCTGCGGCAAGATCTCTTTTCAGCTCTTCATAATCCTGCGTAAGAGAACTACTAAGATGCGCGCGCAATACACCAGGAATAATATCCTCACCGGTGCCTTCATCCTCTTCCAGCTCATTTTCGGCAGGGTGATCACCTGTGTGGGAATTGTAATAAAAAAGCGAATTGTTCCGTTCTGCAAAACTGGTATAGTGATCTTCTACAATAAAAACGGGTGATGTTATAGTGCCGGTACACATACAATAACCATGATTGTAATCCGTCATTACCACTTCGGTGGCAGTTACATTGCCTTCCAGTATTACATACGCACCGCCCAGGAGTAAGCTTTGACATTCGACATTCCCTTTGATATAAACGAACGGGCCATAATCGCCTTCTTCATTAATAACCGAACCAGTAGCAACCAAGTTCCCCAACACTAAAATACCTTCTATACGTACGGTATCAGCTTCTTTAATATGGAATGTTTGTTTTAGACATTCAGTTGCTTCATCTTCATAGAAGTCAAGATAAAAATGTCCATCTACACGCAGCCCATCTTTTGCTACTAAAAAATGATCATCGTCACTCCAATCCTCATACAGGTTAAAACCTTCCTGCTCAAGCAGGAAAGGATAGATTGTTTTGATGTCTCTTATTGTATATAATACCAGATCATTCATAAAATTTACCCCTGTTATTATTTTAGCACTAACGAATGGATTGAGCTTTTTATTGAGATACACGCTCTTGGCAAAATGGCTTTTAAACAGGCCTGCCACATAAGCGAAAACCTATAAGGTTTTAAAAACCTTATAGGTTTGCTAGTTTTACCCAATAAGTATAAACAAACAATTAAACCACTTATCCCTTCTTGCCTTTTGCCGCCGGTTTCTCACCATTCTCCTTTTTTCTCCCGGCTTCTTTCAATGCTTTATCTATCAGCCATTCTATTTGCCCGTTCACGCTGCGAAACTCATCACTAGCCCACTTCTCCAGCAGCTTGTACACATCATCATCTATTCGAAGGACAAAGTTTTTCTTATCAGGCATATCTTTAATTTAAGATTTGATATTTGAGATTTGAGATGATCACATTACTACATTTCAAATTTTAAATCTCAAATTTCAAATTAATTATATAACGTTCCTGTATTCAGCACAGGCGTAGCCGCTTTTTCACCGCAAAGTACCACCATCAGGTTACTTACCATTGCGGCTTTTCGCTCTTCATCCAGGTTTACGATCTGTTTTTTGGATAGTTCTTCCAGCGCCAACTCTACCATACCTACGGCACCTTCCACTATTTTAAATCTTGCTGCAACAATTGCTGTTGCCTGTTGTCTTTGCAGCATAGCGCCGGCTATTTCCGGTGCATAAGCCAGGTGGCTGATACGCGCTTCTCTTACAACGATACCTGCTGGGGCCAAACGCTCATTCAGCTCCAGTTCCAGCATCTCTACTACTTTATCCGCACCATCGCGAAGCGTTACTTCTGCATTCTCATCCTCCATTCTGTCGTATGGGCAAGTGGTTGCCAAATGTCTTACAGCAGCCTCACTCTGGATCTGTACATACTGCTGGTAGTCGGCTACTTCAAAACCAGCCTTATAAGTATCTTTTACCTCCCACACTATTACTGAGGCAATCTCTATCGGGTTACCCATTTTATCGTTCACCTTCAGCGTTTGTCCGTTCAGGTTTTGTGCACGCAACGAAATGCGGAATGTTGTATAAAAAGGATTCAGCCAGATCAGGCCATTTTCTTTAACCGTGCCTGCATATTTACCAAAAAACACACATACACGGGAGTGATTGGGATTAATCACCTTTATCCCTTTTAGTAAAAATATAGCGGCAAGAAAGAGGATTCCGGCTAATACGGCGAGCAAGGGATTACTTATCCCTTCCCGATCGATAGCACCTACGAGAGACGCAATAGCAGCAGCAATACAGGCCAGCCCTCCTAATAAGGCGGCAAAGCCAGATATGGGTTTAATGATCTTTTCCATAAAATACCGTTTTGATATTATTTTGATATCAAAAATAATACTTTAATTGAAATAAGCAAATGAATTATGGATACGGGGTTGCGTGGCTGAATGGCTGAATTGTTACATGGTTAAATGGTTGCATTGTTATTGATCGAAGGGAATTTGTTTAAACACATAGGATTTGTTTATTTCTATAAAGTAATAGCTATGCCTGGCTTTTCGCAGAGAACATAGCGCACAAAGGAGGGGAAATGCTTCGTATTTCCTAATGAACTTTTGGAGCTTCATTTCAAATCTCAAATTTCAAATCGCTGCGGTTTTCCTAACAATAAAACAATTCTACAATTTCACAATTACCCTATTTTCGTATAAAACCACTTCCTACATGAAAAAAATGCTTACCCTTTTAGCAGGTTTTGCCCTCAGCTATTCTGTAGCGAATGCAGCGTCTGTAGATACGGCGCTTATTCATAGCGCGAGTATGAATAAGGACGTTAAATGTGTAGTTGTAAAACCCAACAGCTATGCCAGTAACAGCACACAAAAATTCCCTGTTGTTTACCTGTTGCATGGCTATAGCGGCTCTTATAACAACTGGGTAAAGAAAGTGCCTGAAGTGCAAACGCTGGCAGACCAGTATAACCTCATTATTGTATGCCCGGACGGCGCATTTAGCAGTTGGTATTTCGACAGCCCGGTTGATCCGACTATGCGATATGAAACAAACGTAGCAGTAGAAATTCCCGCTTATATAGAACAAAACTACAGAACTATCCAGGACAGGAAAGCACGTGCTATTACGGGCCTGAGTATGGGCGGTCATGGTGGTTTATACCTTGGCTTCAGGCATGCAGACTATTTTGGTGCTTGTGGCAGCATGAGTGGCGCTATGGTCATCAGTATGATCAAAAAAGGATATGATATGCAAAAACTGCTGGGAGACACTACGAATACGGAATTGTATAACCGCTATTCTGTAATGTATGAGATGGAGCATTATCCAAAAGATTCACTCGCTATCATTATGGACTGTGGTGTAGACGACTTTGTAATAGAGATGAGCCGTGCTGCGCACCAGAAAATGCTGAAACTAAAAATACCACACGACTATACTGAACGTCCGGGCAAACACGACTGGAAATACTGGCAAAACTCACTGAAATATCAGTTACTATATTTTAGAGAGTTCTTTACGAAGAATGGGTATTAGGATGTACGATGTTAGATGTACGATATAAATATGTTTGATATATGCCAAATTGTTAAATGGCTATATGGTTAATAAAAAACAATTTAACCATATAGCCATTTAACAATTAAACAAGCGGCTGAAAGTTCTAACATCGTACATCTAACATCACACATGATCGTCTCTACAAAATCTGTCTCGCTTTTATCTCTAAATATTTATTGATCACGTTTGCGGATAGCTTCTTGGGTTCTGTCAGCAGCGACATAATGCCGTGCTTCTGCAATTCCTTCACAATTTGCTTCTTTTCAAAAGCAAACTTCTGGGCGATGGTTTGTGTATAAATACCTTCTGTAGTAGTAGCTTTTTTATTAATGAAATCTGCCAGCTCGGCATTCTCAAAAAACACAACGAGCAACGCATGGTGACTGGCTATTTTTTTCAAATAAGGCAGTTGCCGTTCCATGCCATACATGCTTTCAAAATTGGTGAACAGGATCAGCAAACTACGCTGCTTTACCTTATACCGGATATTGGCATATAATGAATCAAAATCGCTATCCAGGAAATCTGTCGTTTGCCTGTACAGGCCTTCCAGTATCAGGCCTATCTGCGACGCTTTCCTGTCTGGTGTAATAAGGCTGTCAGTCTTCTTACCAAAAGTCAACACACCTGCCTTATCCTGTTTCACCAGCACAATGTTACTCAGCACCAGCGAAGCATTTACAGCATAGTCCAGTAAGGTCATACCATCAAAAGGCATCTTCATAGTACGCCCTTTATCTATTACACAGATCACCTGCTGGCTACGTTCATCCATATAGTTATTCACCATCAGCGCATTCTTACGCGCGGTAGCCTGCCAGTTGATGGTACGGTAATCATCCCCCAACACATATTCCTTAATGTGTTCAAACTCCAGGCTGTTACCTACTTTGCGCAGGCGCCTTGAACCAATTTCCATTTGCTGGTTGGTAACAGCAAGCAGGTGATACCGGCGCATCTGTATAAAGGATGGATAAGTGGCCACTTCTTTTTCTTCGCCTGCCCTGATGCGGCGGGAAATCATATTTAGCGGGCCGGTAAAAAATAAATTGATGACGCCAAAATTATACGCGCCCCGTTCTGTTGGTTTTAGCCAGTAAGTAAGCTGGCTTTCACCAGAACCAGAGACAGCCAGTTTATGCTCGCTGTTTTCCTGCTGAAACTGTACCGGCAGTTCATCTACCACAAACAGATGCACGGTATAGTTCAGATGATTGCGTACATGAATTGTTACTTTATTTTCATCGCCGTTGCTAAACCGTTCTCCCGTAATGCGGGTAGCGGTAACAGGTATCCGTTTAGCAAATACGAGCAGAAAGTCTATTAATGTAGCCAACCCTAATCCAAGCAATGCAACACGCGCAACCAGTTCCAGTTGCGGCCAGAAAAAGGCCAATATAAAGAGCGCAATAATACCTCCGCCGGCAATATAAAAAAGCCGGGAGAAATAAAATGACATGCCCGATTGGGATTGTTTCATATTAATGCATTGTTATATGGTTGTATTGTTTAATTGTTGTATGGTTACATGGTTATATTGTTAAATGACTAGCGTATTGTATGATTTCTACTTCGGCCTTAACAATAGAACAAGTAAACAATGCAACAATTAAACATTCCCCTACCTCGGCACTTCTATTGAATGCACAATTTTGTTGATCACTTCATCTTCGCTTACACCTTCCATTTCTTTTTCCGGTGTAAGTATAATACGGTGACGCAATACCGGTACAGCTACAAAAATGATATCATCTGGTGTAATAAAATCCCTGCCGGCTATTGCTGCCGTTGCTTTTGCAGCCTGCAGTATAGCAAGTGAGGCTCTTGGTGATGCCCCCAGGTATATGGCTTTATCATTACGCGTGGCGGTGATGATCTTAGCAATGAATGACAACAATTTATCCTCCACAATGATCTTCCTGGCCAACTGGCGCAAATGCACTATCTCATCCGCATTCAGCACTGCATTTACCACTTCTATTTTACCATCATTGTCTAACTGGTGAAAGCGTTGCAGGATCGTTACCTCATCCGCTTCTGACGGGTAAGGCACTTTTATTTTAAAAATAAAACGATCTAACTGTGCTTCCGGTAAACGATAGGTTCCTTCCTGCTCTATCGGGTTTTGTGTAGCCAACACCATAAAAGGGTTTTTCATTTTATGGCTGGTTCCGTCTATCGTTACCTGGCGCTCTTCCATTACCTCAAACAATGCCGACTGTGTTTTTGCCGGGGCACGGTTGATCTCATCTATCAGCACAATATTGCTAAACACCGGGCCTTTCTTAAATTCAAAATGACCGCTGCCGGGATTAAATATATTGGTTCCCAACACATCACTTGGCATCAGGTCTGGTGTAAACTGTATACGGCTAAACGCGGTTTGCAAGCTTTTAGATACCAGCTTGGCAGCAAGCGTTTTTGCAACGCCGGGTACGCCCTCTATCAATACGTGACCATCTGCAATGATAGCGGTGATGATCAGTTGCACCATTTCATCCTGCCCCACAATCACCTTTCTTATTTCTGTTTGCAGATTTGCTACAGCTTTACTAAGCTCACTTACGTCAATGCGTTGTTCAAAGAGTGTTTCATCTTCCATAATCAGGCTTTTTTATAAAAAGTTTCTAAAAGATCGTACAATTGTTTTAACTCGTCGGCATTAATAGCGCCTATCTGAGTCTGGTGTATCTGTGTTACTATATTATCTGCCAGCTCTTTCCCTATCGCTGTTTTTACAGCCAGTGCATGCGCAAAATCCGCGTTAATGAACTGTGTGTTCAGCTTATACTTTTGGCGTACATACTCCAGGAAGAACTGGATCATTTTTTCTCCCAGGTTCTGATGATCGCCTTTCTCGTAATACAATTTACCTATAGTAGACACAAATTCCATGTATTCATTAGCCGGTTTGCCATACTCAGGCACTATCCGTTGCCTGCGACGGATCTCTGTTATTATATATAACGCAAGGAATAAAAGCGCCAGCCAGAACGCCCATTGGAAATTCGGATACTGTAAGATCACAGATAACAGCCCCTCGCCTTTCCCTCCCTTCTGGTCATCGTCTTTTTTATACAGGTAATACTGGTCCCAGATTATACGCTTGGGGTTTTCGGGGAACAAGGATGCTATGCGCTCTATATACTTGTAATTGTCCTGGTGCAATACAAACAGGTTGGTAAATGATACCGGGGTTGATTGTAAATAGATCGACCCTTTGAATGTATTGAACGCAAGCATATTCGGCTGCTCATTTTTTGTATAGCCTATGGCATATGCAATAGAGGTATCATATTCACGGAAATAGTTATCATAGTACATACCGGGAAACCCAAACGTATGGGGTTGCTCAAACGTAGCGGTATCCAGCTTTACGGCAAAAGAATCAAACAGCCTGAAACCCGGGTCTACATTTGCCTCGAAATAATCGCCTTCAAAACGCTGACGTACTTTAAAGAATTCACGCGCGTTCCCATTCATAGCCATCGCACTAATGAAAACACTGTTGCCTCTCTGGGCAAAGCCCGTGAGATAATCCAGGTCTTCTTCTGACGGATCAAAGGCTTTGGTCACGATTATTAATATTTGCCTGCCGGAGTCCAGTTCTGCCCTATTCCATTCACTCAGCGGTTTATGATTTTCCGTTACTTTAACACCAGGAAACAATTGTGTCAGAATTGCGTTTGATGCATATGTTCCGTATGGTATTTTATCTTTTACACCTAATGTGATTTTCGAATTGAACCGTTGCTGATTTCTTACAGGGATCAGCAACACAGCTACAACAACTGCAACACCTATGGCGATATAGAGTATGATCTTCTTCATGCAGTTATCTTATCCTTTTTTGAATTTTGTCAAAATCACTGCTTAATTTTTCATACAACTCTTTGGAAATGGTAAACTTACCATACCACACATACTCGTAGTGCCGTGTAATAACAGAAAAGTCCTGCTGATAGTCCGTATTAGCCAACTGCATCAGGTAGTGAATATTTGTGTACTCAGGCTGAAAGCGGATCATCTGCCGGTCGCTTAAGATCTTTAATGTCTGCAGGTATAAAATACGGACTGCAAGGCGATAGTTACCTTCCTTGCAGGCTTTGTCCAGCAAATCCTTATAAGGTATGGTAAAGATGTTCTCACCCAGTATATCATCGTCGGACTGCAATGCCTTTTCTTTTTTATCACGCGGCGCCCAGAACCCTACTTTATTCGTTGCAAGGAAATATACAATAGCACCTACAAAAACCGCGATAATGATGACCCAGAAAATGGTCTGTGCGGCAGGGCTATAGAATGCACTGTCCTGTGTAGACAGTTGCTCGTTAGGTACACGCTCTGGCTTTCCCCCGTTCCTTTGTAAGGAATCGAACTGAAACGCAATTTTTTTCTCTGCAGAATTTTTAGCGCTATCTATCTGGTCTATATACCAGAATTCTTTTCCTTTCTTTATCTCGTCAACCTTCTTACGCTGGATAGTGGGGACTGGCATCTGCTCGTAGACAAATGGCTCATTAGATTCGCGTGTATTGAAAAATCGTTCGGACGAATCGAGTACACTTTTCTTCGAGGCAGTTTTCTCACTCTGCTCTTCGTATTGTGCATACACAGTAGTAGTGCCTGCAAACAGCAGTGAGCAGATAAGACCAGTTATGTAGAGAGAGAGAACTATTCTTTTTTTCATACGCCACTTTCCTTCAACGCCAGTCGCTGCGCCCGTTTCAATTTTAATGGATAAATGACAAAGTACCCGATGAGTAAGATAAGTGAGGCTGTAATAATAAGCAGCTTCAGCCATGCAGGCATGCCTGCATGCCGGGTTACAAAACCTTCGAAGAAGGCGGCTATTAACAACATGGGTATGTTGGACATGGCTATGATCAAGCCTTCCAGCGCACCTTGCTTTAAGGAGTCTACTCTCTTTTTCGTACCAGGAAACAGCCAGCTTTTAGCAAGTATTAAACCCGAAGCTGCAGCTATGGTGATCATAGATAGCTCTATGGTTCCGTGTATCATAATGGTGAGCAGGCTTTCACTCAAAAGTCCTTTACTATAAAACATGTATTCAAAAGAGCCTACCATTATCCCATTTGTCAGCAAGGCATAAATGGTAAATGTGCCTAACAATATGCCTCCGGCAAACATTCTCAGGGCAACGCCAATATTGTTAAAGAACAGGCGGAGGAAGAGCAATAGTTCATTGCCGCTGTCATATACGCCAAATGGTTTCCCCCGTTGAATGTTTTTCTCTGTCATGTTCACATATCCATCTCCCAATATACGGCGCACAAAAGTCTCATCGTTTCGGGCAGAAAAAAAGCCAATTGCTACAAAGAGAAGAAATAGAAGGAAACAGATCAGCATCAGGCGCTGGTGCTTACCTATTACTGTTGGTAATGTGTATTTAAAGAAGGCAACCAGCCTGTTAGTAGATTGTTTCTGATTATCGTAAATATTGAGATACCTGCGGCCTGCTTCCGCATTCAGATAACGGGTGATCTTACTGCTTGGGTAAAAGGTTTTACTATACCCTAAATCTTCCACTATCTGAATAAATTCTTCGGCGGTTTCATCAGGGTGATCGCTGGGATTCATCTGCATCTGTTGCCAGCGCTCTTTATTTCGCTTTATAAATAGGGCTTCGCGCAATTATGGGTTGTTTAGGTTCCGAAAATATAATTACTTTACAAACTAACCAACTTGTTTTAACCTTAATGGAAAAAATAAACGTAAGAACAAGCTTTAATATTGAGCTGGAGTTTGAGGCCGCTGATTTTCTGAAGCGTTTTTTGGCATGGCTGATAGATTTGGCTATCATCATTGCTTACCTGATAATAGTCAATAAAATATTGAAGAGCGTTGCAGGTACAAAAGATACACCAAGCGATAATTTCCTGGAAAACATTTCCGCACTTGGCATGATCGCATCTATACCTGCGCTTATGTATCATCTCATTTTTGAGATCATACTAAATGGACAAACCATTGGTAAAAAGCTGATGAATATACGTGTGATCAATGAAACTGGTGGCCGTCCTGGCCTGCACCAGTATTTACTAAGATGGTTGCTGCGTTTTGTAGACTTCACACTGACGTTGGGCACCGGCGCATTATTAACAGCATTGCTAAGTAAAAAACACCAACGCATAGGTGATTTTGCTGCGGGTACTATTGTGATCCGTGCCACACAGGAAAGCAGGCTGGATGAAACCGTCTTTTACGAGATCAATAGCAATTACCAGCCTTTATATACGAACGTAATGCTGCTGAGTGACCGTGATATGAATATCATAAAAGGTGTGTTTGATGCAGCAATGAAAGCTGGTAATCCACGCATGGCAGACCACATTGCTTACAAGCTGCGCTCTATACTAAAGATAGAGCAGGAACAGGATAATCTTGTGTTTCTTGAAAGGATCTTGATGGACTATAACTATTATGCGAACCAGTCGTAATAAATCAGAACAGTCAGTTCTTTTTCAATATGAAGTAAAGCCGCCCACTTGGGCGGCTTTGTTTGTTTTGGAGAGAATCGCTTGCATATAATAGCGTTTGGTGAGGCTGCACATACATATATCGCACACACGCCAGAGTGGGCCACTCTTGGCTTAATAGTATCACATATCACAGTTGTACAGCATGGTTCAAAACACCCTGTTTTTGTCGCATGTAACCCTTTCTTTAGCTGTCATCAATACTTATTTTTGATGAACATTTTAAAAAATATCCAGATGAGAAGTGTATCATTCGGCATGAACATTAGCCTGGACGGCTATTGCGATCACACTATGGCTACTCCCAGTGAGGAATTAATGGATTATTTTACCGGTATGATGGATGACGTAGACCTGCTTTTTTATGGCCGTATCATGTACCAGCTTATGTTCCCGTATTGGGCAGATGTAGCAGCAAGCAAAGCCGGTACAGCCGCTGAGATCAGGTTTGCAGAAAGGCTTTCTTCTATAGACAGGGTTGTTGTTTCAAGGACATTAGAACGTGGCGATGAAAAAACACGGATCGTGCACAGTAATCCTGTAGGAGAGCTACAAAAACTGAAACAACAGCCAGGCAAAAAGATTTCAGTAGATAGTGTAAGCATGCTCCCGGAATTAATAACAGCAGGACTTATTGATGAATTTCATTTGGTCATTCATCCTATTATAGTGGGCAATGGAAGACATTTAATGCCTATCGGTAGTCTCCGGGAAAAACTTGACTTGAAACTGGTGGATACAATACGTTTCAAATCAGGTTGTGTAGCGCTTCATTTTCAGAGACAGTGAAGCATGTTTTTCAATCAAAACATTTATCATACTGCGCGTATCTTTTTTTGAGAACAAAATCACACCAATAAAAAAGCCTGCTAAGATTATTTAGCAGGCTTTTTATTTATTGATCTTTTATTTTATTTACCTATTGTAGAATGCAGATCCTGCTGCAATCGCAAGAAACATACCCAGGATAACCAGGATGATAGCAACGATCAACAAGATACCATAGAACTTAAAATAACGCGCCAGGTTTATCAGGCCTTCGTTAAATGAACCTTGTTCTACAGCTTCAATACCTTTTTTAAGATGATTACCCGCCTGCAATAGTAAAGTGTTCAGTGCAACGGAGATTAATACTTGTATTAAAACACCTGGTAAACTGCCTCTTACTCTTACAGCTTGTATAATGCTAAGGCCTGCAGATACAAATGCAAGGATCGCTACTATTCTACCCCATTTTGCTGCTTCCAGCATATTGTTTTTTACTACGGGGCTAATATTATTGGCAAGGTTTGATTGTAATTGATTTTCCATAACTGTTTTTTTAGCGGAATAGATTAATGAGGGTGAACAACAGACCGAGGATTGCAAAGATGCCGCCTAGCAGAAAGTAGTTCTTCAACGCACCTGTGCCTTTTTCTAAGGATACAGGATCTTTGGTAAGCATTGCTCTTGATGTGTTGTTAGCGAAGCTAAGCAAGAGATAAATGAACACACCTGCAATAGCAGCTACGATCAATATAATTACCGCAATGAAACCGGACATAGCGCTAAACATTGATCCGTATGCACCACCATATTGCGACATGAATGTGCCTAGCATAGTGCTTGCAAATAATCCGAATAGTACGCCGAGGGCGCAGCAGACAGCGAATATAATCGCTATAATTTTTGCCCATTTAGCGGCTTGTGTCATAGAGACGACTGAAACATCATCTAGTTCCAGCTCAAAGTTAGTTTGCTGTGGTTCCATTTAATTCTTTTTAGAATTGACAATAGATTGTGTTAAAATAAATATATTACTATTTTTTATAGATTGTTCAGGTTCGCTTTTATTTTCTTGAATTCTTTGCTCACCTGGTTCATCCCGATCATGCCCCCGGACATGCCTGAGGTTTCGTTCACGACAGTAACTTTTATTCCGTCTGCATTATTGTTATAAGATACTGTGTATTTAAAATATTTGTGGAAAGCGCCGATCATTAGGCGCCAAAAGCGGCTCCCCCTTTTATAGACCTGGTTACCGACAGCATCTTCTTTCTTTTTGTATTTGTTGACTGTAAATACGTGGTCTATCTTTTGAGACAAGGCTGTTTTGTCAATACCTGCATATACATTGACTAACGTGTTTTTGGTGTCGGCTTCTGACCGTACTAGAAATGACATAGGTTTTTTATTAAATGAATGAATAAGCGACAATTTGTTCATTGCACACGAATACACCAGCAGCTTACACTAAGATAATTCTTGTGCGAGATGTATTAACGTGATTTTTCACTTATTTATTTTACTTCAATTAACCACCTGCGCTTCCTGTACGTACGCGTATTTTCTTCTTTCCGGAATTTTTCTTTTCAAAGTCAGCCACTTCTTTTGGCTTTGGCTTTTTGGGGTCAGCTTTAGATGCACCCGTAGAATCTGCGGTGTTGTCTACGGCAGCCATTTGTACCGGCTTTTTGGATGGATCATATAGTGAGTCAAGCAGATAAGTATCTTTCTTTTCAAGGAGACCGGTTTCAGGATTGTAATATTTCCACTCCCCATGTTTCAATGTAGTTCCTTCGACCTTTACTACTTTCATGGTTATCTTATACTGGTCTATCGGGTCAGGCACCTCTACAGTATCATATGGGTTAGTCGGGTTTACTGCTTTCCAGCTTTCCTCACGCAGCAACCCGGCTAGTGTAAAGTATTGGGAAATACCGTCTTTATACCCCCAGCGGTACCGTTCTATAGCCAACAGGTCTCCCATAAGTGTATATCTTCTCCATACGCCTTCTTTCTTGCTGTCTTTAAAAAGCCCCTCTTCTTCATAACCAGGTTCACCACGCAATTCATTTATATGAACTACCCATTTACCTTGTTTCATATTTGCCTTGTCCGTACAGTTTAGCGTATCGCCCTTTGCACCCAGTTTATAAGTTTTACACTGCGCTATACCGCTAACAGACAAAATCAATAATCCGATTAGAAGAAGAATATTTCGCATACCTGCAAATTACAATCTTTCGTTTGGAGTAAATGGGATGAACTATTTTTTTAATTGCGCCACGGAGGTACTGAGACAGAAAGGAATACCAGGGGTTGTGTATCGTATTATATATAATAGACTTCGCACTGAGATTAAGAAACACAAGCCAAAAGACCTATAAGGTTTTAAAAACCTTATAGGTTTTTCTTGTATTTATTAAGCGGGAAATTAACGAGGCCTAAATCTTAGTGTCCGTTGTGTCCTAGAGGTTCTGTGGCTCACTCACAACTCACCATTCACCATTCACATTTTAAATCGCTCGCCATAGTTTTTTTCCAGCATCCCCCTGTCGTCCGGGTGTGCAATTTCTATTAATGCTTTGGCCCGCTGGCGCAGATTTTTGCCAAACAGGTTGGCAATACCATATTCTGTAACTACATAGTGCATGTGTGCCCTGGTAGTAACTACACCTGCACCTGGCTTCAGCGTAGATACGATCCGGGATAAACCTTTACGTGTGCGGGATGGCATAGCTATAATGGGTTTACCGCCTTCGCTCAGTGCGGCGCCGCGCATAAAGTCCATTTGTCCGCCTACCCCGGAGTATTGATAAGTACCAATAGAGTCTGCACACACCTGCCCGGTTATATCTACTTCAATAGCGCTATTGATAGAGATCATTTTCGGGTTTTGCTTTATTGTATGCGGATCGTTTACAAAGTCGATATCGAGGAATGAGAAAACCGGGTTATCATCCATGTAATCATATAGCTTCCGTGTGCCAAGTGCAAAAGAAGATACGGCCCTGTCGGGATGTATTTTTTTAAACCGGTTCGTGATCACTCCTTTTTCAAACAAGGGGATAATACCGTCGGAACACATCTCTGTATGAATGCCCAGGTCTTTATGATTATGCAGGCATTTCAGCACCGTATCCGGTATAGCGCCAATGCCCATTTGCAAAGTACTCCTATCCTCTATCAGGCTGGCAACATACTCGCCTATGCGTTGCTCCTCTGCCCCTGCTTTTTCACCAAACTGCGCCTCTGGCAATGCGTCCTCACAATACACCATTGCATGAAATTTACTGTAGTGGACCAGGCTGTTTCCATGCGTACGCGGCACATTGGGATTTACCTGCGCTATTACCAGCCTTGCTACGTTTACTGCGGTGCGCGCTATATCTACAGAAACGCCAAGCGAGCAGTAACCATGTGCATCTGGTGGAGATACTTGTACTATTGCCACATCTAGCGGCAATACATTCCGTTTAAACAACAGGGGTATTTCACTCAGGAATACGGGTACATAATCTGCCCTGCCATCGTTCACCGCTTCCCGCACTGCTGCGGATACAAATAAAGAATTGATATGAAAATTGTTTTTATACGCAGGCTTATCTATTTGAATATCGCCGTACACGGTAATAGAAACTACTTCTACTTGCTCTAACCGGTGGGCTTCTTTTGCCAGGTGCTGTAACAGGAAAACGGGTGTTTGGGCGCTGCCATGAACAAAAATCCGGGTATTGGATTGTATAACAGAAAGGGCTTCTTGTGGTGAAACATAATCCGGTGCAACCATAGTTTTATTTTAACAACACAAAGGTAGGAGGTGTTGTTTAAGGTAAATATGAATAAAATCAGATTATGTATGATGTGATTGACACATAGTTTAATTGTTAAATGGCTATATGGTTAATAAAACAATTTAACCATATAGCCATTTAACAAGTTGTAGATGTCTTATGCTTTTACATCGTACATCTAACATCATGCATATCCTTATTTTTCTACCAGCGCTTTTACCGCCAGTTCATATCCTTTCAGCCCCAGACCGCAGATGGTTCCTTTGGCTTTAGCTGATACATGAGATATTTTTCTGAATTCTTCACGCGCATGCACGTTACTGATGTGTACTTCTATTACGGGTGTTGTAATAGATGCTATACAATCTCCAATAGCAACAGAGGTGTGCGTGTAACCGCCGGGGTTCATAATAATACCGTCATATTCGAAGCCTACACGTTGTAGCTCATTGATCAACTCGCCTTCTACATTACTCTGAAAATAGCTGAATGTAATATCCGGGTATAGCTGCTGTAATGATGTATAGTAAGAATCGAAATCCTGGTTGCCGTAAATGGCCGGCTCCCGCTTGCCAAGCAGGTTTAAGTTAGGTCCGTTGATGATGGCGATTTTAGACATTGTTCAATTGTTGAATGGTTCTATGGTTACATTGTTTAATTGTCAAATTGTTTCGAATAACAATTAAACAATACAACAATAAAGCAATTTATTTATACGAAACTTTATCCAAATACCTCAATGCATAAAAGATCGTGCTCATGTGCATTGCCTGTATTATTCTTTTTTCTTCTACCAGTTGTATAAACTCTTCCCAGCTTACTTCCAGCAGCTCCAACTCTTCATTTGGATCCAGGTGTTGCTCCTGCACTTTTCTGCCACCTGTTGCTACAAACATGTGCATCAGGTTCGCGTTCGTAGATGGGTTGGCTGATATTTTACCGAGATAGTGCATGGTTTCAAAAGAGTACCCTGTTTCTTCCAACGTCTCACGACGGGCAGCATCTTCTAAAGAGGCATCTGACTGCTCTACACAGCCACCAGGCAGCTCTATACTTACTTCACCCAATGCTTGCCTGTACTGTTGTACCAATATCACTTTACCTTCTGCCGTTACAGGCAACACTGTTACCCAGTCTGCATATTCCAATACGTAATACGGATCTACAATTGTTCCGTTTGGCATTTCACAGCGGTCTTTGCGCGCTGTTAGCCATTCATCCTTATGGATATATTCGGAAGAGAGGGTTTTCCATTTTAAGTCGCTCATATAATGATTTGAAATTTTAGATTTTAAATTTGAGATGCTGGAAGTGATGTATTGTTTTATTGATAAATTGTTATATGGTTTTATTGTTGTGAATACTTCAATTTATATAAGCCAATAACAATAAAACAATTCAACCTCTTAGCAATTTCCACCTACCATCCCTTGCGCTCTTTCAACGCGGTAATATGTCTTACGTGGTGCCTGCTGTGCCATGCGTACATGCCGAGCAAATGCCACAAGGTGATCTCTTTTTTATGTTCAGGATGAAATACAGTACGCTCCCACTGATCGTCTGACAGGTTTCTAATAGCTGTAACCCATCTTTGATGTAAGGCATGTAATAGTGTGAGAGAAATATTAATGGGCAATGCAAATACATCATCCAACTTAGCCCACTCTTTTTCTTCATACGGACGAATAGTTGGATTATTTTCTGTCATTCCTAACTTAAAACGGATGTAGGCATTCATGTGACTATCTGCTATGTGATGCACTAACTGCTGTACCTGCCAGCCACCTTCGCGGTAAGGCGTTTGCAATTGCGCCTCATCCATATTTTGTACGGCCAGTTCTAAGTGGTCAGGTAAAAATTTCAAGTCCAATAACCATTCTTCTTTCTGCTTCTGCGAAAAAGGCTGTGGTATATACTTGCCGATGGGATAGCTTAAGTCGTCCATTATAATGAATTTGAAAATTTGAAAATAAGCTAATTTGAAAATGAAAACAATTGAACCATCTAACAATTAAACAATTCCACCCATTTACACATTTTCAAATTATATCATTTTCAAATTTCTTTTACTCCTCCCTCAACGCCTTTCCTGTCAAATGAATGAATACATCTTCCAGGTTGGCTTTTTTTACTTCTTTAGGTCTCTCAAAACCAGTTGCTACAAGATCGTCTATTAAATGGTCAGGTGTATTGGATGCAATGATCTTTCCTGCATCTACAATAGCCACGCGATCGCATAATATTTCCGCTTCATCCATGTAGTGTGTAGTAATGATCACTGTTGTACCCTTAGCCCTTATTTCACGTATCAGGTCCCAGAGATTTCTTCTAGCCTGCGGATCGAGACCGGTGGTCGGCTCATCGAGAAATATAATCTTTGGTTCGTTTATCAGTGTAGTTGCAATGGAGAAGCGTTGCTTCTGTCCACCGCTCAACTCTTTGTATTTACTCTTTGCTTTATCACGCAGGTTTACGGTATCCAGCAATTTTAGCGGGTCAATATCCCTGTTGTACAGGCCGGAAAACAACTGAATGAGTTCTGTAAGGTTTAAACCGGGATAATAACCGGATGTCTGCAATTGCACGCCGATCAGCTTTTTGATGTCATTGGGCGCTGTATCCAGGTTAAACCCATCTACAACGACTTCGCCACTCGTTTTTTCCCGCAACGTTTCTATTATCTCCAGCGTTGTGGATTTGCCTGCACCGTTAGGGCCAAGCAAACCAAATATTTCGCCTTCATATACGTCGAAGCTGATACCTTTTACGGCTTCGAAATCGCCGTATTTCTTCACCAGGTTTTTAACAGAGATGATCGTTTTTTGCATAACCGCAGCAAGTTACTACTTGCTCAGGAATATTTGAGTAAAGAAAATAGTGCCGTTTTTGTCCTTTGCCACACCTATACCCGTATAGGTATAATTGCCTTCCATATTCTTCCTGTGCCCGCTGCTATTGATCCATCCATTCACAACGTCTTTCGCACTTAACTGGCCATAGGCAACGTTTTCCGCTGCTGCAGATATTGCACCGGCAGACTGGCGGATGCGGGCTACGCGATCTTCAAAACCGCTATGCCCAAAACCTGTTTTGCGGGAGGCCATGTTTGCGCTATGCCTGGAGGCTTCCGTATTTGCCACGCTCAACATTTGTAGTGGTGGGCGGCCTACTTCTTTGCGGTGTTGATTGACATAATATAGAATTTTGTCTTCCATACCACCAAGGGCTATGATCTTGTCTTTAGAAGGGGACGCAGATGAACTGGTAGAGCCGGTTTTACATGCTATTGCAAAGAGTACGAAACCTAACACAATTACCCTTCCTGCCGTAAGAAGCTTTTTCATTTATCGGAACTTTAGGGAGATAAGTCAAGATTTGTACCAAAAGATGGGGATTTGAAATTTGAGATTCGTTGCACCCGCTAAAAATTGGTTTCAAAAGTTTACAGGTTTCAGCGTTTCATTTAAAAACAAAGGTTTCAACATTTAGATGGGGATTTGAAATTTGAGATTTAAAATTTGATATTCGCTGCACCCGCTAAAAATTGGTTTCAAAAGTTTACAGGTTTCAGCGTTTCATTTAAAAACAAAGGTTTCAACATTTAATAGTCCATAATGAAACCAGTAAACGTTGAAACCTTTGAAACCAACCATTTCAAATCTGAAATATCAAATTTCAAATTGAATTATACTTTCCCCGTATAGCTCTCCAGCTCTTCCATCATCAGCCTGCTGCCAACGAAGAAGGCTGAGCGTTGGTGCAATTCTGTTGGTTGCACATCGAGAATGCGTTGCTTGCCATTGGTCGCTTTACCGCCCGCTACTTCTACTATAAACGCAAACGGATTGCACTCGTACAGAAGACGCAGTTTTCCTTTTGGTTTATCTATTGTATTCGGATACATGAAAATGCCACCTTTGATCAGGTTACGATGCACATCGGCAACCATGCTTCCTATGTATCGCTGTGTATAAGGGCCGCCGGTGTCTTTTGTTTTACGCTGGCAGGTATCTATATACTGGCGCACGGGTTCGTCATATTGAAAGAAATTACCATGATTTACCGAATAGATCCTGCCGACTTCAGGGCATTTAATATTGGGATGGCTTAAACAAAATTCGCCAATGGAAGGATCGAGTGTGAAGCCGTTAACGCCTCTTCTTGTAGCATACACGAGCATGGTGGACGAGCCATAGATCACATAACCTGCTGCGACCTGCCTGTTACCTGCCTGCAGAAAATCTTCTTTGGTACAAGGTTTACCTCTTTCGCTTACGCGGCGATAAACACTGAAGATGGTTCCGATAGACACATTCACATCTATGTTACCGCTACCGTCCAGCGGATCGAACATGACCACGTATTTACTATTGTTGCTTACTTCATCGTCAAATACGACAAAGTCGTCCATTTCCTCACTACCCACACCAGCACAACTAATACCGTGCTTAAGCACCCCCATGAACTGGTTGTTCGCAAAGATGTCCAGTTTCTTTACGTCTTCACCTTGTACATTGATGCTGCCCGCATCGCCCAATATATCTACCAGGCCGGCTTTGTTTACTTCTACATTTACTCTTTTAGAGGCAAGGCCAATATCGCGCAGCAAACTACTAAGTTCACCTGTGGCGTTGGGAAAATTTCGCAACTGCTGGATGGTAAATTCATCCAGTGTCAATACGTTCCTGTTGATGTTCATACGCTTTTTGTTATTTACAGTTTAGCCCTGTGCGAAAAAGATTGCAGTCGATTTTAGTCACAGGTGTTTTTATGGTAAACTGTCTGATATAGCAACCGATGATTGAAAAGCAATTTTGCAAATGTAATGCCTGTTCGACTTAATTTGCATTATGCCATTGTTTACAGACCAGCTAGGACGCACTATTCGTGTAGAAAGTACACCCATTTCAATCGTTTCATTGGTTCCTTCTCAGACTGAATTATTGTACGATCTGGGACTGGATGCAAACGTTTCCGGCATCACTAAATTTTGCGTACACCCGGAAGAGTGGTTTCGCCGCAAACGCAGAGTGGGCGGGACTAAGAACGTACACATTGATGTTGTAAAAGAGCTGAATCCAGACCTGATCCTGGCTAATAAAGAGGAGAACGTAAAGGCGCAAATTGAGGCGCTTGAAAATATAGCGCCGGTTTGGGTCAGTGATGTCAATAATTTAGATGATGCCTTACAAATGATCCGTTCTGTTGGAAATATTACAGGCGAAAACGATAACGCTACAGAAATTATTCAACGAATAAAAGCGGGCTTTGAAAATCTTATAATCAGCCACCAATTTTCAGTCGCTTACCTGATCTGGAAAGGGCCTTATATGACGGTTGGAGGCGATACTTTTATTACAGATATGCTTACGCGAAGTGGCTTTAGAAACGTATTTGCAGACCTGCGCCGTTATCCAGAAATAGATATTGAGGCACTGCAAAAAGCGAAGCCTGATTTTGTTTTTTTATCGAGCGAGCCATATCCGTTTAAAGAAAAACATATTGAAGAACTGCAGGCACAATTGCCATTTTCAAAAGTGATCTTAGTAGATGGCGAAATGTTTAGCTGGTATGGCAGCAGGATGGTGAAAGCGGTGGATTATTTTAAAAGATTGGTAGGTGATATTGCTTAATTGTTACATGGTTAAATTGTTTTGATCGAAGCGAGTTTTTCGCCATATAGACACAGTAGGTGCATAGGCACATAAGATACATTGAAGGATTGCTGTTTAATAGCTATGTTCAATTTATTCAAGAGAGCATAGGGCGCATAGGAAAGCCGCTTCGCGACTTGAGGAATTTGAAATTTGAGATTTAATATTTGAGATGAATTGCTTAATTGAGGAATTATTTCTTGTTATTTAATAATACTACCAATTTAACTATTGAACAATTCAACAATATATCAATTCAACAATTTATCCATATCCCACTCCCCCATTTCAAATCTAAAATCTCAAATTTCCAATCAATTTCCTCACTACCACCCGTTAGCAAATTTCATACGTTATAAATGCTTCGCAGTCATTATATTTGCCCAGCCTTTTTGGGGCAGTTGAAGTGAGTGACACAACAAAAGCCGGGATTTGTACCGTAGTTCGTTTCACGTATTATAAAAATATATTAACCAATCACACGCCATGGCAAATTCTAAAATCATTGATCTTTTAGGCGACAAAGCCTCTTATCTGTTGGAACACAAACCTAAAATTGATAAGAAAGATCTGCATTTACCTTCTCCAACACACGTAGACGATATCTGGATCAATAGTAACCGTAGCAACCAGGTTTTGCGTAGCCTGCAGACTTTATTGGGTAGCGGCCGCCTGGCTGATACCGGCTATTGCAGCATTTTCCCGGTTGACCAGGGTATTGAGCATAGCGCAGGTTCTGCATTTTCTCCAAACCCGATCTATTTCGATCCTGAAAATATTGTAAAACTGGCTATTGAAGGCGGTTGTAACGCAGTTGCGAGCACATTTGGTGTTTTAGGCATCATGAGTCGTAAATATGCGCACAAGATCCCTTTCATTGTAAAAATAAATCACAACGAATTCCTGAGCCTGCCTAACCGTTATGACCAGACTTTGTTTGGTAGCGTAAAAAGCGCATGGGAAATGGGTGCAATCGGTGTTGGTGCTACTATTTACTGGGGTAGCGAGGAAAGCGCACGTCAGTTGAAGGAAATAGCTGAGGCGTTTGAATATGCGCACCAATTAGGTATGTGCACTATCCTGTGGTGCTATACACGTAACAACGGATTTAAAGTAGATGGCGTTGATTATCATACATCTGCAGACCTTACAGGCCAGGCAAACCACCTGGGTGTAACCTTGCAGGCTGACATCATCAAACAAAAATTACCTACTAACAATGGCGGTTACCTGGCTACTAAGCATGGTAAAACTTCTCCATTGGTGTACCAAAACCTGACTTCTGACCATCCGATAGACCTGACACGCTACCAGGTACTGAACTGCTACAGCGGTCGCGTAGGCCTGATCAACTCAGGTGGTGAAAGTAAAGGTGCATCTGACTTAGCTGATTCTGTATACACAGCCGTAATTAACAAGCGTGCGGGTGGTATGGGCCTTATCCTGGGCCGTAAAGCATTCCAGCGTCCTTTTGCTGAAGGCGTTGATTTGCTGAATGCTACGCAGGATGTTTACCTCGACAATTCGATTACAATCGCATAATTGCTTAATATTGCAGCCTGCCCGGACTAATTGTTAGGGCAGGTTTTTTATTTTAAGACCGTGCTGTAAAGGCAGGGCAATTATTTTTATTACCTTCAATATTCCTAATGAGCGTAATTATGAAAAAGGACGAGGATTTCGATTCGAATCTTGCCGGCGGTGAGGATGAAAACAATTTGACGGGTGAAGCCAAGGAAAGATGGTTCAGGCGCCTTCGTAAAGGTATCCTGACATCTACAGCAGACAAGAAAGAAACTCCTGAAGGGCTTTGGAGCAAATGTCCTGAATGCAACTACATCTGCACAACTACAGAACTGAAAGAAAACCTGTTTGTTTGCCCTAAGTGTAATTACCACCACCGCATAGGTAGTGAGGATTACTTTGAAATTATTTTTGACAACAAGGATTTTACTGTTCACTACGACAACATCCGCAGTAAGGACTTCCTGGGCTTTACAGACCTGAAGCCTTACCAGAAAAGACTGGATGAAATACATGCAAAAACCGACCTGAAAGATAGTATGCGCGTTGCTTCAGGTAACGTACACGGACAGGGGTTGGTTGTAGCTGCTATGGATTTCGAATTTATCGGTGGTTCACTGGGTAGCGTTATGGGTGAGAAATTTTCCCGCGCTGTGGACTATTGTATAGAACATAAACTCCCCTACCTCGTTATCTCTAAAAGTGGTGGCGCGCGTATGATGGAGAGTGCATTCAGCCTGATGCAACTTGCTAAAACAAGCGGAAAGTTATCTCAACTGAGCGATGCAGGTTTACCGTTTATCTCATTACTGACTGACCCGACGTTTGGCGGTATTTCTGCCAGCTTTGGTATGCTGGGTGATCTGAATATTGCAGAACCTGGTGCATTGATCGGCTTTGCCGGTCCGCGCGTTATTAAAGAGACGATCAAGAAAGACCTGCCGCCGGGATTCCAGCGCAGTGAATTCCTGTTAGATCACGGCTTCCTTGATTTTATTGTAGACAGGAAGGTGCTGAGAGATAAACTGGCACAGATTATAACTTTGTTTAAAGGCTAAGTTGTTACCAATTGCTACATTGTTCAATGGTTAAATTGTTGAATAATTAAGCAATTAGACAATTTATCAATTAATACTATTTTTGCATCCCGTCTTACGGCGGGATTTTTTATTATGGCTACGAAGGAAATGAATAACAGGCAGGCTTATTTTAACTATCACATAGAGGATAAATATGTGGCAGGTATTGTATTGCTGGGCACAGAGGTGAAATCTATACGCGAGGGCAAGGTGAGCTTTAATGATAGCTTTTGCTTTTTTGACGGGAGTGAATTATGGGTTCGCGCTTTATACATAGCGGAGTATGATATGGGTACTGCCAATAACCATATTGCGGTGCATGACCGTAAGCTGCTGCTGACTAAAAAGGAACTGAAACGCATACAGGCCAAAACCAAGGAAAGAGGTTTTACCATAGTGCCGTTGAAGGTCTTTATCAATGATAAGAACCTGGTTAAGGTGGAGATTGGCATTGGCAAGGGTAAAAAACTGCATGATAAGAGGGAAACTATTAAGAAAAGAGATGTAGAGAAGGAAATCAAGCGCTACATCAAATAATTTGCATGATTATTGTCGTTATCCGCTAAATCACAAAAAATGAAATTACTTAGCCTGTTCACCATAACAATACTGTTGGTTATATCTGTTGTTTCCGGTGCTTCTGCACAAACAGTAAAGGGTAAATGGTATGGCGTGGGTAATGTGGTATTACAAGATGGCGGCAGCGCCAATAACTATATGTGCGAACTGATACTGGAACAGAAAGGGAATGTAGTAACAGGCGAGTTCAATTACTTCTTCCGCAATGGCTATTTCAGCAACAAGATCAAAGGCACTTACACTCCGGACAAGCGCCTGCTGAAAATAAAAATGATCCCTATCCTATTCTACAAAACGATCAATACAGCTATTGGCGTTGACTGCCCGATGGAGGGTGAGTTTACACTAAAAGTATCCCGAGTAGAAACAGCGCTGCAAGGCGGCTTTAAAAGCGATGAATCACACGCTTATACCTGCGCGCCTATCAACGTTCGCTTTGTAAAACAACTGAAGGAAGTGCCGTTTAAGGAATTTGTAGAGGAAGAGATTTCTAAAGGTGACACGCTTAGTAGAATAGTAGAAGCGCCTCAGCCGGTTATTGTACCTGTTCAGGTTTCTTTGGCAAACATGCGCCGGAAGGAACTGGTAAAAACGCTAGAGGTTTCAGAGGACTCCGTACGTATAGACCTTTATGATAATGGTGAGTATGACCATGATAGCATCACCGTTTTATACAACAACCAGGTTATAGTTTCTAAACAAGAACTGCAAACACGCAAGCCGATCAGCTTTTATGTAAAAGTAGATTCCATCTCTTCTAATAATGACCTGCTGATGTATGCAGAAAACCTGGGCGACATCCCTCCTAACTCTGCTTTAATGATCATTACAGACAAGGAACACCGCTATGAGGTGAACCTGACAAGTAACTACCAGAAGAATGCAGCGGTCCGGCTACGAAAGAAAGGCACGCCGGAAGAGCTAAAGTAATCTGGATTGTTGCATTGCTGTATTGTTTAATTGTCACTCATCTACATAACAATTAAACAATACGACCATTAAACAATGAGATAATCTTGCAATTGTTTAGTATATTGAACATACAACCTCAGCTCCATGAAGCAACTTGCATGTATTTGTATTTGTCTCGGTCTTTACTTTACCGTATCAGCTCAGGAAGCCAATAAACATGTGGTTGATTCCATTGTACAGGAAGGAAAGGCACTTTATAGGTCGGAGATGGCGTCCTGGTATGGCACAGATATATTCTTAGAGGTTGCCAAAGATCAGCGAAACAATATTGGTGGTTATTTCTCTTACGCGGATAAAGCTGTTACGCGTTGTGTGTTTTTCTCCAAGGATGCCCAACCGCAGGTGATTGGTTCCATTACATTTGACAGCAGTTTTAATACTGCCACAGCAGTAACAGATACAGCCAGCCGCCCTTTTACAACTTACGAAATGGGCATCTATTCCTTTCGAAAAAATGCGTTAAGCGAAATACAGAAAGATACTTTTTTCAAGGTGTATAAAAATACTGATCTGAACCTGATACCTATTACCGGAGAAACGGAGAATAAGGTATATGTATTAACAGGCCCACAAGTATCTGGCGTGGTAGTTTTTGGCAATGATTACCTGTTAACTTTTGATAAAAAAAGTAACCAATTGCGCTCTAAAAAAGTGTTGCACAAAAATATACTGCCAATAGAATACTCGAAGGAGGCTGCATTTGCAAGCGTACACACGCATTTACCAGAAACAGGTGATTACATAACAGCGACTGACATTTGTACGTTGATGTTGTATGAGAAAATGGCACAATGGAGTGTACATTACGTAATGTCTGCAAATTTTGTATCCATCTGGAACTGCGCTAATAATCAACTGACAACGGTTACACGTGCCTCGTGGGATAAGAGGCAACTGGAAGGAAAGAAATGATATATACTGCTTTTATGAGTTTTTAAAATTCCATTGTAGCAATAAAATTTTAAAAACATCCGTTTTCCTTTGGGAATAAACATCATTCGTACGGAAGACAATATGAAGCAGGTTACCTATCTTTTAGTTGCATTTGCATTGTTTGCTTGCAATACAAAAACAGCACCAATTGAAAAAGTCATCACAAAAAGGGTTTCATCAATTGTATTGGATAACGACACTACCATCTCCATTAAATATCAATATAACAGTCAAGGATTATTAAGCAGCATTCTACGACACGATTATCAAGGCAGCGATACTTCAAAATCATGGTACGCATTAACGATTCCTGTTTATGATTCTTCTAGTAAATTAATCGCTTTACAATTCGGCATTGCAGATACAATACCCCAGGTAACCGATACGGTAGCTCATTACGAATACAAAATTGGCCTGATTACACGCATTTATTACCCTTTATCCAGATTTTATGGCGGGCGTTTCGTTGATTCTTTAGTATATGATGGAGACAACAAAGTGAAAAAAATCTATACATATGGGCTAGATACAGGCGACAGGGATACTACACTTTACTCGCTTGAATGGAATGATAAAAAATTGACAAAATTAAATACGGGATATTCGAACCCATTAGTGTGCGGTCGAGAGAACTCTTATACGTATGACAATAAGGTCAACATATTTACAGGTGTCAACAGCGCTTTTTACATATTCAATGTGCATAACGCTTTATACCCTTCTTATTTTTTTCCTCAATATGACTTTCCATTTAAAGGAAATAATTGTTTAAATGAACGTTCCAACAATAGTGGCACGTGTCTAAACTATTTTCCTCATGAATACACCTATAGTTACCAATACGACCAGGATAATTACCCTGAGAAAATCACTTTTACCAACATGCAAGGAACAGATACTATTAAATATCATTTTACTGTTTATTATGAAAATAATACGCTTAACCTTTCTTTAAAAGATAAAAAGGTTGCGCATAAAGTCATGAACTTTGAGCTTAAATAAGAAAATAAATGGCTTAGTTTATCCTTTATACAAAAAATTTGATGGCAATAATTCTTTTAGCACATGCGTTTAGCTTTTGATGAAACAGAATAGCATTCTAGCAACAAGAGCGCCACTATCTATTGATGACATTCATTTGTTACGAAAAACAATTAAATGGTTGATTTTCTGGGCTATTCTATTCTTCCTGCTCTTACCTTGTTTTTTATTGTACACAACTATCTCAGACTATATATCTTATTCATCTGTATATGGTTCCTTTTTTTCTTTCCTGGGAAGTCATAAACTGGAAATAGGTATGTTCATTTTTATGCTGCTAGCGCCTGCCGTTCCGATTTATTATATGTTGGGAATAATTAAAGATATCAAAGCCAACGGCAAGGTAATTTTTAGAGGAAAATTCACCCAAATGAAATATAACAGTAGTTACAGATCTGTGTCAAAAATAATTGTGCTAAATGATGAATTTGATTTTTTATTCAGCAATGGAATTGCTACAAATCGTAAATATAGTGACAAGATAGAAGTCGGTGACGAAGTGGCTATCCATTACTTACCTATATGCAAGCGCATTTTTTATATTAAAAAAATAAGTTAGCCAAGGTAATTTCCATCTGCGTACTTCTTTCCAACCTTGAATTAGATGGGCATTACATTCTTTTAAGAAATATCTATAACCGCTTTATTATTTACAGTTTAAAAATAACTGCTCATCTCCTGCTGGTATCCTTGTGCTACAATGCCTGCGGCTTCTGCAAAATCTTCACCACTGCTCGCGAAAATAACGGCACGGCTGGCATTTACCAGTAAGCCACATCTTTCATTTTTGCCATATTGCGCTACTTCCTGCAGGCTGCCGCCTTGCGCTCCTACTCCTGGCACTAATAAGAAATGATCCGGGATAATGTCACGAATATTTGCCAGTTCGCTAGCCTGTGTTGCACCTACTACAAACATGAGATTATCCGGTGTACCCCATGTACTTACTGTACGCAACACTTTTTCATACAGGAACTCTTCACCTGTACGTTGTAGTTCAAAATCTGCTGCTCCTTTATTAGAGGTAAGGCCTAGTACAATAGTTGTTTTATTTTCATACTCCAGGAAAGGCCGAATACTATCTTCTCCCATATAAGGCGCTACGGTAACAGAATCAAATGGCAGTGTTTCGAAGAATGTTTTCGCATATTGCGCGGAGGTATTCCCAATATCACCACGTTTAGCATCAGCAATTGTAAAATGCGTAGCAGGTATATGGTGCAACGTTTTTTCCATTGCTTCCCATCCTTTCAATCCCATTGATTCATAAAATGCCGTATTGATCTTATAACTAACACAATAATTTTTGGTTGCATCAATGATAGCCTTGTTAAACTCGAATACGGCATCGGGCATATTTTTCAGATGCGGAGGCAACTTGGTCACATCCGTATCAAGGCCAACACAGAGAAAAGATTTTTTTTGCTGAATCTCGTTTACAAGTTGCGGTATTGTCATCGAAACAAAATTTTCTATTAGTTGTCAGCGAAGGTAAACGTTTCTCCTATTTTTCCGAAGGAAACAAACCTGCTTTCCTTTTTTGCATTTGAATAACTACCGCCTGTGCCTCGCTATCCTGCTGCATTAGTTGATCTATGATGCGCTCATAATTGACCTGGTCTTTATTTTGACTCAGCTTGAAAACACCTTCTATTTTATCAATCACTATTTCGAACCCGATAATAGCTTTACTAAGACGTGCTACATACTCTTCAGGTAGTAATTCATACCGCGCCGGAGATAGTGGTGCTGCTTCAAAATGAGCAGTTAATTCTTTCAGCATTTCCAGCAATTCTTCATGCTCAGTAAATCGCACATTCCCGCTGGCATGCACTGTCATATAATTCCATGTAGAGGCAGATAATGGATCAGCATACCAGCTTGCGCTTATGTACGCATGTGGGCCGGAAAAAACAGCCAGTGCTTTTTGCGCAGTTTCTAATGCAATGTGATGATCCGTTTTGCGCATAATATGTCCTTGTAACACCAGGTTCCCTTCCCGCTCCTTTACCAACAAAGGAATATGAGATGCTACCGGCACACCATCTTTACCATTTGCAGTAATAATAGCAAAGGGGTATTGCTTCATAAAATCAACCAGTATCGCATTATCAGTTACAGTGTAATAAGGCATTTTATACATGAGACGTCGAATTGAATGAGCCGCAAATGTAATGAGAATTAGAAATTTGATGTACGGAGCAGTCACTAAGATGCCAAGACTCTTCACGCAAATGCACAAAGTATCACAAAGGACACGAAGGAGACACTGAGTTTGCAAAGAGAAAAGGCGAACTTTTCAGTTCGCCTTTTCTAAATATGCTTAAGTGCATTTCGCTCATTGCATCGTACATCTAAGATCGCACATAATACACTTTGTGCTTAGATATCTCGTACTCACCTAGCCTTCCACCATTTCAATCGTTCTTGTGGGAGCCTGCGATGCATTGCGAATAGCAATATTACGTACGGTTTCCGCAGCAAAATGGTTAAACGCAGTTTTTGCAATTGGATCCTCAGACATCATCACCGGCACTCCTTTATCCCCGCCTTCGCGAATACTCTGCACAATTGGTATCTGACCCAGGAACGACAGATCATACTCTTCAGCCAGCTTTTTCCCACCCTCTTTGCCGAAAATGTAATATTTGTTGTCTGGCAGTTCTGCCGGTGTGAAATAGGACATATTTTCCACCAAACCAATAATAGGAACATTGATCTGTGCCTGGCCAAACATTGCTATACCTTTTTTAGCATCTGCTAAAGCTACATCCTGCGGTGTTGTAACAATTACCACGCCTGTTACAGGTACTAATTGCATAAGCGTAAGATGGATATCGCCTGTACCAGGAGGCATGTCAATAACCAGGTAATCCAGTTCACCCCAGTCCACATCCGTTACAAACTGCCGGATTGCACTACTAGCCATTGGCCCACGCCATACTACGGCATTTTTTTCGTCTACCAAAAGACCGATACTCATCATTTTAAGACCATAACGTTCCAGAGGTACAATAACACCTTTACCGTTCACTTCTTTCATCATAGGCCTTGCCCCACGAGCTCCAAACATAATTGGTGCGCTTGGGCCATAAATATCCGCATCCATCAGGCCTACTTTTGCACCGCTTTGTGTCAGTGCAATCGCCAGGTTGGTAGAAACGGTGCTTTTTCCAACACCACCTTTACCACTTACTACGGCAATGATATTTTTTACGCCAGGGAGTATCAGGTCATTTTCTTTACGCTTCGTATTGGTATTTGAAGTGAAGTTTACTGTTACGTTGGCTTGTTTGTTTACCAGTATTTTTACAGCGTTTACACAGGCCGTATTGATCATGTCCTTCATGGGACAGGCAGGGGTTGTCAATACTACGGTAAAAGACACATTATTTCCATCTATTTTAATGTCTTTCACCATGTTAAGTGTAACTAAATCCTTTCCTAAATCCGGTTCCTGAACATTACTTAACGCCTTCAGAATGTCTGCTTCAGTCATCACACATATTTTTGTTAAAAAGAGAAATACCGGTGCAAAATTAACCCCTGATGGGGTTACTTTGTTAGGATTAAGAAAGAATAAATTACTATTTGAGAAAACTTTACCGCTTAAACCTGATTTTTGTATTAATGAAAAGATATTTACTATACGCATCCATTTTTCTAATCGCATTTTTTCAGTTTGGCAAAGCCTTTTCGCAAAAGGTAAGTAACAGGGATTCAGTGGTACAGCTTTATGGCGTTATCATGACTGCCGATAGTCTCCGGGCCATTCCTTCAGCAAGTATTATTGTTGAAAGTAAAGGCAGGGGTACTATGACGAATGAGCAGGGCGTTTTTTCAATAGTTGTATTAAAAGGTGATACTATCCGCTTTTCCTGCGTTGGCTTTAAGGATGTGGTTAAACCGATCCCTACAGACCTTAAGGGCAATCAATACAATGTAATTCAATTACTTGTGACTGATACCAACTATTTGCCTGCAACCATACTCAAACCGCGACCTACGCGTGAGCAGTTTGAACGGGATTTTGTGAAAATTTATGTACCGGACGACATGCTTGAAATCGCCCGTCAGAACACAAATGAACAAACACGTCGTGTACTGATGGCTACCCTGCCTAAAGATGGGCAAGAAGCAGTAAATATGCAATTACGCCAGCAGGCTACGAAATACTATTACCAGGGACAACAACCTCCGATCAACCTGTTTAACCCAATGGCCTGGGCTGACTTTATCAAGGCCTGGAAGCGAGGGGACTTTAAAAAGCAAAGCAGCTATTGATGTGGGTTCTTAAATGAATACACTATAGAGAATCCCAATTGTTTTTACAGACGATTGGGATTTTTGGTAAAAGTCCATTCTCAAACACACATGGATAATCTATATTGACTTATGCTTTATCTTTCCTAAATCCAATTTTCCTTGGTGGTGAAGGGCTTTTCTGTTTTTCAATCAGCTCTTTCAATACAACAAAAATATTTTCAATCTCCTTACTATTGACTTTCACCTCTTTTTCCAGCTTACTTAACTGCACTAAAATCTCATTATGAGTAAGTGCATGTTCTCGCAGTTTAGTAAAAACCCTTATAATCCGGATATTCACTTCAATAGCAATATCACTATTCAAAATGCTCGATAGCATAGCAACTCCTTGCTCGGTAAACGCATTGGGTAAATTTCTCCTACCGCCCCAATTTATTGTATTGAACTCTGCTTTAAGACTCTCATATTCTTTTGATTTCAGCGTAAACATAAAGTCTTTGGGAAAACGACTCCTGTTACGTTTTACTTGCTCATTTAAACGCTTTGTCTCAACCTTATACATTTCAGCCAGATCTTCATCCAGCATTACCTTTTGGCCTCGAATTATGTAAATGCGGTTTAATATTTTCCGCTCTATTACCAGCGCAGCCAGCTCGTTCTTTTTCATATTAAATTGGTGTTTCAACCATAATGCAACGAGTTATTCTTAGCTTTTATTGAGTTCACCCCTCAAAAAATCTATATAAATTCAAAAACTTGCGGTCGCAAATTGCGACCGCAAGTTCCAGAAGCCTTACTGTCATTGAGTTTGAGCAGATTTTCAATTTTCAAACTGATCAAACTCATAGCCAAATAGCAGTTTAAATTGCTCCTAACTGAACATCTTGCGGTCGCAAATTGCGACCGCAAGTTCCAGAAGCCTTACTGCCATTGAGTTTTAGCGGATTTTCAATTTTCAAACTGATCAAACTCATAGCCAAATAGCAGTTTAAATTGCTCCTAACTAAACATATTGTGGTCGCAATTTGCGACCGCAAGTTCCAGAACCCTTACTGCCATTGAGTTTGAGCAGATTTTCAATTTTCAAACTGATCAAACTCATAGTCAAATAGCTGTTTAAGCTGCTCCTAACTAAACATATTGTGGTCGCAAATTGCGACCGCAAGTTCCAGAAGCCTTACTGCCATTGAGTTTTAGCGAATTTTCACTTTTCAAACTGATCAAATTCATAGTCAAATAGCAGTTTAAACTGCTTCCAACTAAACATATTGTGGTCGCAAATTGCGACCGCAAGTTCCAGAAGCCTTACTGTCATTGAGTTTTAGCGAAATATTAATTTGTATCCCTAAACAATTCGACCATTGAATAATTAAGCAATTCATTTATTTCGCATCTTCGTCACACAAAACAAACGATTGTTATCATGAAACACATTGCAGTAATAGGTGCCGGAACAATGGGCAATGGCATAGCACATGTATTTGCACAGGCTGGCTTTATTGTAAACCTGGTTGATGTAAATGCTGGCCAACTTGAAAAGGCTATCCAGCAGATTGCAAAAAATTTTGACAGGCAAATAGCAAAAGGCGTGGTTGATGAAACGCAAAAGAGCAATGCGTTACAAAATATTACAACATTTACAGATATAACTACAGGTGTACAAAATGCGGAATTAGTAGTTGAAGCCGCCACTGAAAACGCAGAGCTGAAACTAAAAATATTCAAGCAATTGGATGAAGCCGCACCTAAAACGGCTATCCTGGCATCAAATACATCCTCTATCTCCATTACGAAGATTGCAGCGGCAACACAACGTCCTGACCTGGTTATTGGCATGCACTTCATGAACCCTGTACCGGTTATGAAATTGGTAGAAATAATCAATGGTTACGCAACAAAACAAGAAGTAACAGATACTATAGTTGCACTAAGTAAACAATTAAATAAAGTGCCTTGTGTGGTAAATGATTACCCAGGCTTTATTGCAAACAAGATATTAATGCCAATGATCAACGAAGCCATCTATAGCCTGTATGAAGGCATTGCTGGTGTTGAGGAAATAGACACGATCATGAAACTTGGGATGGCGCATCCGATGGGCCCCTTACAGCTCGCAGACTTTATTGGCCTGGATGTTTGTCTCAGTATTCTAAACGTATTGCACAATGGCTTTGGCAATCCTAAATATGCGCCTTGTCCATTGCTTGTAAATATGGTAATGGCAGGAAAATTAGGTGTAAAAAGCGGCGAAGGCTTCTATGAATACATCGCTGGATCAAAAGATTTAAAAGTAAGCAACCGCTTTAAATAAGACTTTTGTTGTCAAATGGCTAAATTGCTGTTTCAAAAATGGCGATTTAGCCATTTGTTATTATAACCGCAATCAAAACCAACATGTTTTTTATTCTATCCAAAATTCTTGCAGCACTCTTCTCCCCGCTTTCATGGATATTCATTTTATTGATATGGCGCTATTTCAGCAAGTCCCCTCTACTCAAAAAAAGGTTGGGTATTACTGCAGTGATACTGCTCATCTTTTTTACCAATAATTTTATCATTACCAAAATAACTGTTGCCTATCAACCGAAACAAACTGTATTTACAGATAGCACACAGTATTCTTGTGGCATTTTGCTGGGAGGAATGGCTGGCTATGATAAAAATGATGAAGGCTTCTTTAATGCAAACGCAGACCGCTTTATACAAACAGTCAAATTATATCATCAAAAGAGAATACAGAAAATATTGGTTTCCGGAGGTTCCGGCAGCCTGGTGCATCGTAAGTACAGAGAAGCCGTTTTTCTTCAAAAAGAACTGATTGCATCAGGCGTTGCACCTCAGGACATTATTCTCGAAGATGCATCACGGAATACGTATGAGAACGCCATTTTCTCGAAAAAAATAATCGACTCAATCCATTTAAAACCACCTTATGTACTCATTACATCAGCATTGCATATACCACGTTCAGAGCGTATATTTAAAAAAGCGGGTTTTACTGATTTTGTCATCTACCCATGCAATTACCTAACCGTTGAACCCAAAGTAGATATTGACTACCTGCTCATTCCACAAGCAGAGGCATTATATAAATGGGAAAAATTACTGAAAGAATGGGTAGGTATGGTTGCATATAAACTTACCGGTAAGATTTAAAAATACCAAAGGCCTGTTTACAACCTTTGACTGGGTTTTAAACAGGCCTTTAGCTCATTAAACTATTTCCTTGTAATCACTTACACCTTTACCACTTCTACGTAATGCATCTCCTTCAACCTATATAAGGTTTCATCCAAACGTGCTTTTGGAATATTAATAGTAAGCAAGATGAATAGTTGCATTTGTTGCTCCACTACAGAACAGCCCATTTGCTTGACTAATGTCATTACATCATTCATTCGCGTATAGTCAAACTGTAGCTGATACGGCACTTCAATTGGTTTTTGTATAACAGGCACCAACTGTAAGGCCATTACAGTTGCTGTTTTATATGCATTGATCAAACCTGGTACACCGAGCAATGTGCCACCAAAATAACGTACGACTACCACAAGTACATTGGTCAATGCCTTGCTATCTATTTGCCCGAGGATCGGACGACCAGCAGAACCACTGGGCTCACCATCATCACTAACCCTGAAATTATTTCCATCTAAGCCAAGACGATAAGCAAAACAATGATGCACAGCTTTCGGATGTTCCTTTTTTAACTCTTGCTGGCGTTCCTTAAATTCTTCTATGGAAGAAATAGGATATGCGTACGCCAGGAAACGGCTGCCCCTGTCTTTAAATTCCGCCAGCGAAGGCTGGCTGATTGTCTGAAAATAATCCTGTTCTGCCATGTAAAATTAAAGCCCGCTATGTTCCGGTTTTGAGTGTATAAAATAATCTATCCTATCGGTTTGTAAATGTGATGAATGCTCTAGTAATGCATCTGTTAATGCCGGAGCTGATAATCCATCTGCTACAGTAAGCGTCTCATTCGTTATCACATACGCTTCATCCCAATTGCCACTTATAATGAAATGCTGCAACAACCTTGCGCCGCCTTCTACTAAAATACTTTGCATTTGCATTTGATAGCATGCATGCAGCAATTGTGTTATTACATCTACATTTTCGGTTACCTGGTAATAAGAGACAGGAGGCAAATCGCCAATCATGTCTTTCTTAAACTCCAGCGAATGACGATGTTTATTAAAAACAATTGTCGGGGCCTCCTCATTGTATAACCGTGCTGAGGATGGAATTTGCAAATCCATATCTATCACCAGGCGTATAGGGTTATTCCCTGTCCACAACCTGTTTGAAAGGGATGGATCGTCCATTAGAGCCGTATTGGTTCCTACCAAAATTCCCATTTGCTCACTGCGCCATTTATGCACCAATCTATTGGAATATTCATTACTGATTAAAAGCCGGTCAGTACCTGTTGAAGCTATTTTGCCATTCGCAGTTTGCGCCCACTTCAACATAATGTAGGGCCTGTGTTCTGTATGAAAGGTAAAGAAGTGCCTGTTTAGCCGCCTGCATTCCTGCTCTAAAACACCTATAGTCACATTTATACCTGCAGCACGCAGTTTCTCTATTCCTTTCCCATCAACTTCAGTGAATGGATCGCGAATACCGACTACAACGTTAGGAATCTGCTCATCAATAATTCTATCGGCACAAGGTGGCGTTTTGCCAAAATGAGCACATGGTTCCAGTGAAACATAGATCGTAGACTCTTTGATCAAAGGTCTATCTGCTTCATGAACGCTGTTGATGCAGTTTACTTCAGCATGCGCTTTGCCATATTGTTGATGATAGCCTTCGCCTATAATGCGTCCATTATGAACTAATACAGCCCCAACCATTGGATTGGGCGCAACATGTCCTGCCCCTTGTAAGGCAAGGTCTATACACCGTTGCATGTATTGTTCATCAATTGTCATAGTTGTAAACGAAAGTTGCAAAAGTATGCTAACATTGCAGCATGACAATACAAGAAGCACATAAAAACCTGACTAAGGAGCTAAAGGGGCTTTATGATGAGCGAGAGGCTGCAAATATCAGCCATTGGGTAATGGAACACCTGACGGGTCTAAATAAGCTTGACCGTATTGTTTATAAAGACCGGCTACTAGAGCAATCCCAAGTAGTACAGCTTCAAAATTACACTGCTTCTTTACTTACGCACCAGCCCGTGCAATACGTATTACATGAGGCATGGTTTGCCGGCATGGCACTGTATGTAGACGAGCATGTATTGATCCCACGCCCGGAAACAGAAGAGCTGGTGGAGTGGATTGTTTTAAGTACAAAGGACGAAGTACCTGGTACAAAAAGGGAATTAAACATAATAGATATTGGAACAGGAAGTGGCTGCATCCCTTTGGCATTAAAGAAATATATACCACAGGCTCATATACACGCCATTGATATATCCGAAGGCGCACTAAGTGTTGCAGCACGTAATGCCAGCGTACAGCTTTTAGACGTAGATTTTCACCAATTAGATATTCTCGCCGAGAATAACTGGAATACCTTAGGGCACTTTGATATTATTGTCAGCAATCCACCTTATATAAAAGAAAGTGAAGCATCTGTAATGCACAACAATGTGTTACAACATGAACCTCATGTAGCCTTATTTGTTCCCGACAATGATCCATTACTATTCTATAGAAAGATTGCTGAATTTGGCAAAATACACCTCAAACCCGGTGGTTATCTATTTTTTGAAATAAATGAAGCGCATGGAAAAGAAACAGCCGGTATGCTCATTGAGAATGGATATACGCAAGTTGAGATAAAAATTGATCTGCAGGGAAAAGAAAGAATGATCAGGGCTATCGGGCCTTCCTATTAACATGTTTACAAGCCATCTGACAATAAAAAAGTCCAATCGTATTTCAACAATTGGACTATATAACAATTTATCAATTTGTCAATTTCATCCTACTTCACATTTGCAACAACCTTCGCCCCTGCTCTTTTTGCAGACTGCATAATGCGAAAAACCTCTCCATAATAGGCCGTAGTATCAGCATTGATCACAACAGATGGCGTATCTACCAGCGGGCGGGCTTTGTTCACTTCCATTTTTAGCACACTATCCAGCATATTAATATTCACTTCAGCCTGTCCCAGGTATATTTTTTGATCTTTTGTAATAGAAACAACAATGTTCTGTTTGGCTTTGGTATCCTTTTGTCCTTTAGGATTATTCACTTTTACCACATTTGGATTTGCCAGTGTAGACACAATCAAAAAGAACAGCAGCAATATGAACAAAATATCGTTCAATGCTCCTGTATGAACTTCCGTATGTGTCTTTAATCTCCTGCGAATATTCATGTAATAAGTAAGTTAATGGTCAAAAACGGCAACGGCTTACTTTGTAGGCTCTTGCAGTATGTCGATAAATTCAGCGCTTGCTACTTCCATTTTGTTAGCAGTTTTATCTACCTGTACGGAAAGGAAGTTATGTGCTACGTAAGCGATCAGGCCAATGATCAGACCACTACCGGAGGTGATCATTTTCACGTAAATACCGCCCGCAATAACTCCTAATTCGAAATTGCCGGTACTGTTGATCTCGTAAAACAACTGGATCATACCCACAATTGTACCCAGGAAGCCGAACATAGGCGCAATACCTGCTATAAGTGAGAGAACGGAAAGATTTCTTTCCAGCTTATACATTTCCAGGCGTCCTACGCTTTCCATGCTTTTTTCAATTGCATCGATCGGTTTGCCTATACGCTGAAGACCTTTATCAATAATTTTTGCTACCGGATTATCTGTATTACGTGCCAGGCTGCGGGCTGCTGTAATGTTGCCAGACATAATGTTATCGCGGATAATGCTCATAAAATTAGGCTCTATCCTGGAAACTTTCCTGATAGCAATCAGGCGCTCAACAAAAACAAAAATGGCGATAACTAATAGCAAATACAGTGGATACATGAGCCAGCCGCCTTTATCGAGCAGGCTCCACAGTGATATTTTTTGAGGGGCTGCAGCCGCCGCATTTGCAATTTTATTGGCTGTATCCGCAACTTGTAGTAATATACCCATTCCGTGTTGGTTTTCGGTTATTTGCTAAAATAAGCAGGTATCACAAAACAACGGTTACACTGTGAATAAATTTCACGCAAACCGGGTTTTAAGAAAGATTTTGCACATTTTCCCGGCTTTGGCGGAGGTAATAACGAACAAGGAACTTCCAATGGAGAATAATATTCAATACTCAATGTTCAATTATCAATTTTCAAGTTGAGTATTGAGCGTTTTCCTGCTCATTATTGGAAATTCCTTGTTCCTGGTTCGTTATTCTATTAATCTTTCCCTTCTGCACGACCTTTTGTCAATGCCAGGATCTGCTTCATATTTTTTTCCATTCCTTCCGGGCTGCCATCAAGGAAAATGATATTGCCCTTACCCACTTCCGCAAAATTTTTGATTGCTTCAGTCCACATGCTGAACAGGATTACGTTTGTATCCAGGTTAGCCTGTTTCATCTGTTCTGCAGCCTGGCTCATACCACGCGCTACCTCCTCACGGAACAATGCAACGCCTTGTCCACGCAGTCTTGCAGCCTCACGTTCAGCTTCAGCAGCAATTTTTATCGCATTACCTTCCGCCTCCGCAGCTTTGGTTTTGGTGATCAGTAAAGCCTGGCCCTCATTCTCAGCAGCAGCTTTCAGGTTATTACTTGCTACCACTTTGCTCATACTTTCTATGATCGTCTTGTCAAATGTGATATCATTGATCTGTAAATCCAATAAGTGATACCCCCAATCTTCCAGTACGTGATCTACTTCCAATTTCACAGAATCGACGATCTCACGGCGTAAGCCTAATATCTCTGCCTGCCTTTTGGTTGCTACAAATGAACGGATATTACCTTCAATTGTTCTCACCAATGCCTGCATCAGGTCTTTATCGCTAATGAATTTAAATGCTACTTTTTTGATAGTTTCTTCGTCAGCATTCATTACTGCGTAGAGTAACATGCTTTTGAAATATACATTGGCCTGGTCTTGTGTTACCGCCTGAAACTCTAGTTCCACAGAACGGTTTTGAACACTTACCCTGCGATAAATACTTTCTATTAAAGGGATTTTAAAGTTTAATCCCGGGCGAAGTATACGGCGATACTTGCCAAACATGGTAACGACAGCAATTGTAGCCTGGTTAACGGTTACCAAACCGCTGAAAATAAATATAGCGATCAGCAATATCCACCAGTAAGAAGCAATGAAATCCATAAGTATAGGTTTAGGTGGTGAAGATAGGCAATATGTACGATGTTAGATGTACGATGTAATGTTTAGACAACTTTGTAATAGTAGTTACCTGTTTCTATATAACCAGCTATCCATCAACCCGTAACCATCCTTCACATCGTACATCTAACATCGTACATCACAAAATAAACTCACCATTTACCGACTCTATTGGCATTGGAATATTGCGTTCTTCCAGGGTTTGCAACAAGTTTATTTCTATCGTGCGGGTAATACTATCCAACGGTATAGCAGGTGCTTCATATTCAAATGGATTCATAATACTCATGCCATTCGTGTGTGTTGCATGGAAGACAAACCCTATCATCCAGCCAAACAAAATGGCTGTTGGCCCTATTTCCTGGCTAAGGGTCATGGTAAGTAATACAACCAAAAACCAAATGAATAGGCGGGTAAAGTAAATGTATTGTGTAGGAAAAACGGTATTATTAATCCGCTCTGACTTCCCCATGCCATCACAAAAGTTTTTAATCATCTCGTTTAGCGTTAAAAAACGGAACCCATCTATTACGCCTCGATTAGACAAATATTGCAGATCATCCGATTGCAAATCAAGTATTGCACTTGGCTTGTTTAAATGGCGCTCTATTCTGTCTACCTCATCTTCCAGCAGGTATTGTTTGTAAGATTCATCCTGTGCATGCTTGCGCAATGCGCCTTTAAGTGCATATAAAAAAGCGATGTGGCGGAAGATCATTCTTCTGCAGATAGCTCTTACCTCTACATCCTTTTTGTCTGTATAAAACAATAAATTTCTTGCCCAGGTGCGGGAATCATTTACAAGGCCTCCCCAGATAATGCGCGCTTCCCACCAGCGATTGTAGGCTTCGTTATTGCTAAAACCGATGAAAAAGGCCAGGGCTGTACCAACGAGTGTAGGCAGGGCTCCGGGAATTTTTAATGAAGGGAAAATGTAGGTATCAACATAGTAAGCAATTGCACAAAGGGCAATCATGGCAAGGTCTATTCTCCATGTGATCTTGATCACACGATAAAGCGTAAGGTTTTGCTTTAGCAACATATGTTTTTCATTGTACTTTTAAAGTACAAAAAAAGCGCTGTACAAAAAGCGTAACCTTATTATTTTTTTAGCCGGTCGCTATAGCCATACTCTTCTCCATCCTGCAATTCCTTACCCGCGAAATGCCCGTTTTTCAGTATAGCAAGTACCATCCATACAATGAAAAAAGGAGAAAGGAAAAACATCAACATCGCTATACCAAGGGCGCCATCAAATTGCAATAAAACAATATATATCAACAAATACAGGCTTGTTAGACTAACCGCTACTCTCGGATTACTCCACATACCATTTGTTTTAAATAATACTGCAACTGGCGCGCCAGATTGTATTAGTTATTGTATATAAAATTTTACTGCGCATGTAAAGTTGAATAGCAATAGACTTCTCACCACAATACAACTTTATAAACTTATATATATTGTGTTATTTCCTGTGCATTTCTGCATCTGGTGCAGGGGCTAGTGTCATACCTGTAGGAAGCGCAAAGCGTTTATTATGCAGGAAAGTGGTATCTGTCAGCGTGGATAAGAACGCCGTTAACTGGCCTATTTCAAAATTGGATAATGGGATGCCCTTTCTTAACAAGCTATCTGTTGTGCCGCCATTAGGTGTTTTCTTCCTGTAATGTTCAAATACGTTTTGCAAAGTATAGAAGCGTCCGTCGTGGCCATAAGGGGGTGTAACCATTACATTACGTAAACTGGGAACCCGGAACTTCAACGAATCTTCAACGTTGCGTGTAATGCGCATACGTCCATAATCCCTGATCGTAGTGTCCATATTCAATCCTATATTCCGGTAAGTGTAATCCGTAAAAAAAGGTTCTTTGTGGCAAGATGCACATTTCTGTTTGAAGATATCATACCCTAAGCCTTCCGGCAGGTTGAACGAGGCTTTACCATTCATAACACGATCGTATTTGCTATCTGCACTGATCAGCATAACAAGAAATTGGCTTAATGCTTTCATGATCCGTTGTGTATTGATCGTAGTATCTCCAAACGCCGCTACAAATTGTTTTCTATATAACGCATCCCTCCTTAATTTAACTAATATGTTTTCAAGCGTCTCCCCCATTTCATTTGGTGCAGTAATAGGTGATAACGGTTGCACATCCAAATGATTGATACCACCATCTAACATAAACTCTTTCTGCCATGCGAGGTTAAAGAGCGCTGGTGCATTCCGTGTAGTAAAAGAGTTGTCAATGCCATGACTCAGCGGATGATCAAACGTGGAAAATGCAGCAAATTGCTGATGACAACTTGCACAGGAAAAATTACCGTCACGGCTTAGCCGCCCGTCGTAGAATAAACGCCGCCCCAATTCAAACCCTTCTTTTGTCAAAGGGTTATTTTTAAAATCATATACAGGCTGTGGCCATCCTTTAGGTATAGTGAATGCCAGTGGTGTGGGTTTCTTTGATGATACAAATACAAAACTGTTACCTATACAGATAATACAACACACACTTATTATCGCAAATAGTTTTCTCATTCGTTCACAGGTACTGTGTGAAACATGTTCCTATAATTATCCGCCAACTGCATAGCGAGATTGCCAGGCTCATGGCAAACGGCATTTGTCGCAATAGTTATTTTATTACGGCTATCAAACCATTTTAGAATATCAGCAACAATAGTAATATTCCCATCTGTTGTTACCGGCAGTGTAATTTCTCTCAAAGCACTCTCCCCCGTTTTATAGCCTCCTACATCGTAGGAAAAAATATTGCCAGGCATGGCAGATATATTACTTTTCCCTTCCAGCTTAGCATAGATGTAGCCTGTATTCCAGGTCCAGAACATGCCCTTTAGCGGATCTAAAACGCCTGTTTGTACGCCTGTTGTATTCAATACGCTATCCACCCCCAGCGTAAACCGAATGGAAGTGATGCGTTTGCCAGTTAATCCATTTACCTGGATAACTGTGCTTGATGCATCTGCTGCGTCCACAAGATGATGAGCTTTATCTACCGTTACATATTGACCAACGCTATCTGCGAAACGGATATTGTGAATGTAGTATTTGAATTTATAAACAGTAAATGTTTCACCCCATGCATTCATATAACTGTTCCCTGGTTGCAAAGTTTCAGCCCCGGCTTTATTTACAAACAAAATGGCTATTTTCTTTTGTGCAACAGTAAGTACAGGCAGCACACACGTTAAAAAAAATATAGCAGCCAACTGTTTTAAGAGATGGCTGCTATACCTGTGATATAATGAAAGAATGGTCATTTTAACGCTGCTTTACGCCGGAAAAATAACACTAATCCTACAATTACCATCAATACCTGTACCATGGCCCAAAACATAGTACTGGCATCCCGTACACCTTTCCCACCCCAGTCCATAAAATGATGCTTGTGTAACAACGCGAAAACTGTTCCTTCAGCCAGGTCGTTAGGTGTTAAGCGTTTTGCTAATGTACCTGTGGCTGTCTCGATATAGTATGCTTTACTGCCGGGATATTTAAGCTCCCAGACAGGCAGACGCTTATCGGTAAAATTGTACGCGTCATTAAACTTGCTGATAACGGCCACAGACTGAATCGAATTTTTATCCATACCACTATACTGCGTGGCCAAAGCTGTTGCATATTTCCGGTCACCATCATCTAGTTGAGTTAAGGTTTGCGCGTCAAGGTAGCTGACCACAGACGGCTTCACCTGCATATCTTTCATTAAATCTTTTTTGCCCCCGGCGCTGGCATCCTGCAATACGATGCGATAAAAATATTGATTACCCAATTGCGCCAGGCTTACATTATAAACCGGCAACTGTACTGCCCTTTGCAACGCAGGGAAATCAAAATTTACAGAAGACGCCGCAACGTTTCGCATTGTCTTGGCAACAGTGGTTTCACTACCTGCCACTTTATTCAATGCGTGATATGCACCGCTGAACGTAAAAAACAATGTAAAGAGACTGGCCCCTATGGAAGTGAACCTATGCCAGCGTCTCGTTTTCACCATTGCATTTCCGTTGGAACGTTTTGCTTTTGTAATGAAGAAAATGTAAATGCCCATTACTGTTGTACAAAAAGCACCAAATACAAGCAAAAACTCTATCACAAACCTGGCTTTGCCTAAGAACGATAACCAGCCCCATGTATGAAAGAGGAAAAACAATTTATCAAAAAAAGCACGCTTATCGTCCATAGCAAAAGCAAAGCGGTCTTGTACGGTTTCTACATATATACGGATACCGTCAGCACGCTCAAACGCCACCTTATATACAGGCAGCAGTTTATTCACGCTTTTGTATTCATTGTCAAATGCTGTAAGAAAAGCTACAGAACCAATCCCTGTTCCCTGAGTTGGATTTAATACACAGTCTGTAGCTGCATCGCAACAGTCATGTGCACCAGGTGCAGGAGCAGGCTGCGGAGTATGCTCAACTGGTTTCTTTTGTCCGGGCTTTTCTAAAAATTGCCTTGCAAGGTATTGCGCATATAGCCAATCACCATTTGACAACAGGTTCCCGTTTTTAGTGCTTAGATATACGGGAATATCTCCTACACGTTGCACCTGGTAAAACCAGTTAGTATCTATATGGATCAGGCGAAAATCTGAAAAGCTGTCTATTTTATTTTGTTTCAATGCGGCCTGCAGCGACACATGTATTTTACTGCTATCCACTGGCATAGCAGCAATAGCCTGTGCGGCCACTTTGGGACGTATATTAGTCATCAAAGGGTGCATAAAACCGCTTAATGCCCATAGCAGTACAGGAAATGCTATGATGATGCTTAATTGCCGGTGGTATTGATAGATCTTTTTTTTCATGTAGATTATTTCGTTGAGAAAAGTACATACCTGTTACATTGTTTTATTGTTTAATGGTTCTATGGTAACAATTTAGCCATGCAACAATAAAACAATGCAGCAGTAAGCTTCTTTTAAAAATGATAGGCTACGCCTACATTCCATTCGCGCGGATCGCCAAGATTATAAGAATAACCATAAGCAGATTTTGTAGCTATGACTGCGTAGTATTTATTTAATACATTCATCGCGTTCACCCATATTTCTGCACGCTTGTATCGATACCCGGCACGCAGATTAATTACATCAAATCCGTTGTATTGGGTTGTATTGGCATTATCCATCCAATATTTATCCAGGTGCTGCCACTCAGCCCCTATCCGGAATCCTTTTATATAACGCGGCTTATACGTCACTTCCGCATTTGCAATAAATGCAGGCGCATTACTCATTACATTGCCACTATAATCACCTGTCTTCTCTACATTTTCTACAAATGTATGCCTTGCATTGGTTGCGCTTATACGGAGCATCCACTCAGAAGCAGGCTTATACGTTATGCCATATTCAATTCCCTTATGCCTTGTTCTGCCCGCATTTTGGTTTTGTGTAGTCCCATCATCCATTCTTACAGAAATGATCTCATTTGTCCCGTTCATTAAATACACACTCCATTCAGCGTACAATTTGTTTTGTATCAATGACAACCAGCCACCGATCTCATAACTATTGAATAACTGTGGCTGCAGGTATGGCACTTTTACACTATTGAACAGCTCTGATATTTGCGGAGGTACATACCCCTGGCTATAGTTAGCATAAAAGCCGACTGTACGATAGTTATACGTTACTCCCACCTTTGGCGTAAAGCGGTTGTAATCTGTTTTGCTGGAAGGCGCACCTGTAGATGCGGATGCAGGCAAATAATTGGTAAAGTTGTAGTGGTAATAATCATACCGCAATGCAGCTACTACTTTCAACCTGTTTAGCGGGCTTAACTCCATGTGAACGTAAGAGGCTACATTACTTATACCTGTATTGTAATTGCTCATTACAGAATCCGTAGGCACAAAGCTGGTATAGTTTCCTTTTGCATCACGCTGTACACGTATGTATTGCGCGCGGTATTTACTTGGACTTATGTCCGAACTTACTCCGGCAATTATTTTACTGTTCAGCCAATTGAAAGATTGCTGATGCTGTGCAATAAATACATAGCTGTTAAATGAGCTGTTATTTTCCTGCCCGTTTGCCAATAAAGGATTAGTCCTGCTGTTCGCAATGCTGTAAGATGGATTTTGCTTAACGCTGTTATCCCTGTACATAGCAATGATCTGCGTACTGCTATTCGTATTCCATTGTTGCGTTAGCTGGGATTTAATGCGCAATGCATTTACTTTTCTATATGTAAACGAATAAGGTGTACTGTAATCTTTATTAGCAAAATGCGCACTGTCCAATGCGCCAGTCATATCGCTATAATAGTCTGTGTATGCAATACTATTGCTCCAGGTCGTTTTATCTGTAGGTCTATAGTCTGCACGTATAGTAAACGTAGACTTGTGATAATCGCTATAAGCGATAGGCCCATCATGTTTGTTTGCGTAATAGCCACTGGCTATTATACCCCATTTACCCATTGTAGTGCCCGCCTGTAAGTCCGCGCGTTTATATCCTGTGTTGTTTATAACTACACTTGCCTGGCCGGATGTAATTGCCGGAGGCGCTAATGTAATCAGGTTCACTGCACCACCTATGGCTTCTGCACCGTATAATGAGGATGCTGGGCCGCGAATGATCTCTATTTGCTTTGTAGACGCCATATTCATCTCCAGCAAAGCATTATGATTATATAAACCAGTGGTGCGGATAGGAACACCATCCTCAAGGTAAAGGAAAAGCCCTTTGGTCGTCATTGGTTGACGGATGCTCATTTCATGTTGTTCATTACCCAGGTTAACCATAAACACACCCGCTGCCTTGTTTACTACCTGGTCCAGGCGGTTAGCCTTGGTTTCTGCAAGCGTTTGCGCATTCAGTACACTGATAGCTACAGGCGCTTCACTCCTTTTCTGGGCCGTTTTACTGGCAGTAACTATAACCTGTTGCAACTTCTTATCTGCGGGTTGCAAGGCTATATCTATAGAAACAGATGCTATTGCATTTGTAGTAAGCGTATCGTAGCCTGGAAATGTGATATATACAGCAGTTTCATTTGTCGTCAATAGAAATACCCCATTGCTGCCGGTAACAGCGTTATGCCCTGCATTGTCGCCGACCTTTGCACCGTTAATGGGTTCTTTACTTATTGCATCGAATACTTTTCCTTTAATCGTATGTTGTTGCGCATATAGTAACACCGGGAATATGCAGCTATAGATGATTGCTAAAAGATTTTTCATTCAGTAAGATTGGTGTGCGTGTGAGTGCTATATATGTGCATGGCACACACATAGCATTCACTATTGCATACAACCGTTATTGCATGGCAATAGCATTGCATACATTTACGCACTGGTAAAAGTTGGGAAACAAAAGTTCTCGGAATAGTTGGCTGCCCGTCTGATCTATATCATTTTCACTATGCACAGTAACGATTCCCGGGATGCATTACACGAGCATATAAGTGTCTTGTACAAACAGCTAACAATAGGAACAATAAATAATATGTAAGACTATGCACCCGGCGGGTGGAAATGGGAAGAAGGCTGGTCTACAGGGTGTTTAACCTGTGTCTGATCTGTATGTATTAAACTACCAGCTATATGTAAAAAAGAGGAAGAATGATTTGTTTCTGCAAACAGTTCGAATGAAGGATTACTAACTTTTCGGTTGGTATTTTGTCCCTGGCCTTCTGGCGTTTCATCCTGCTTCAGTTTCTTATTCAGTTGGCATTTACCGCAGCATTTCAACTGGGGCTTGTCTTTGTTTTCACAAAGGTTTTTAGCAATGAAATCCCTGTTTGCAAAGAAGTCAACAAGAATAAACCCCTTACTAAAGGTCTGCGCCAATACGGCCATGATCAATATGCAGGCAACAAGCCTTTTCAAACAGGAATTAATTTGCGCAAAGGTAGTCACAATGCGATCTTTCCTACTATAAATGAGCAACTTTTTTTAGATGACTTTTATCATAAAAGCATAGAGGCCGGAATATAAAACCGTATCTTTAAGGAAACAAAGCACATCCCTTCTTCTTCATGTTGTTTATAGACTTCCATACAGTAGTATTTATCTGGATCGCAGCATTGCTGATTGCTGCACTGGCGCAGTTATTATCTGCCCGGAAAGAGCATGTATTCTCTCTTGCTAATTATGCACACATACCAGGTTCTGTTTCTTTCAACAAAGACAAGATCACCTTTATGTTCGAGCAAGACCGCAGTTATGTTGCCTGGGACTTTTTCAAGTGCTATGTAGAATGCAATAACCAGATATATCTTTTCCCCTCCCATAAATCAGGGAGCGTTATTTCCTTCTCATCCAGCGATGTAGGCGCTGTTAATTACGACGAACTGAAACAGATCATTCGTGCAAAAAAGATTGCATGTAAATGCAGTAAAGCATTATTCAGCTAACTATAACCTGCAGTCATCTTAGCCACACATTGTTAATTCACGCTTGATCGCGAACAAATTCTACTTTCCCCCTGTTACCTCTTGTCCCTTCCTTCATGAAATCAGGCTTATTATAATAGCCTGCACCTGCATTTTATTTAATAAACACTAAAATAGTAATCATGAAAAAGCTTCAGGACAAAGTTGTATTTATTACGGGAGCTAACTCCGGCATAGGTAAAGCGGCTGCGCTGGAAGCAGCCCGGGAAGGCGCTAAGGTAGTAATAGCCGACCTCGCACAGGCTAACCATCAGGCTACGGTAGATGAAGTAAGCGCCATTGCTAAAGATGTGCTTTTTGTACCTATCGATGTATCGGATGTAGAAAGCGTAAAGAAAGCAATCAATACGACAGTAGAAAAGTTCGGCAGGCTGGATGTTGCATTTAATAATGCGGGTGTAGGCGGCCCATATGCAGCTATACATGAGACGGAAGAAAAAAACTGGGAAAGGATTATACAGATCAACCTCACCGGGCAGTTCTATTGTATAAAGTATGAGCTGCAGCAGTTTTTGAAACAAGGCGGTGGCATTATTGTAAACACATCTTCTCTCGCAGGTCTTAAAGCAGAACATGGATTGGTTGCTTACACTGCTGCTAAGCATGGCGTCTTAGGCATTACTAAAAATATAGCTGTACAATATGCAGATAAAAATATTCGTGCCAATGCACTATGCCCGTACTACATAGAGACCCCATTAATTGATGGCCTGGGCAACAAGGAAATACATGACGCATGGGTACAGGGTACTCCGGCAAAACGCCTGGGTAGAGCCGAAGAAGTGGCTAAAGCATTTATCTTCTTTGCCTGCGATGATTCCAGCTACTGCAATGGTACTTACCTGGCAATAGACGGTGGCGTAATGGCGTAAGTGATATAAAAAAGGACAACAAAACACCCGCAGGACAAAGGCGGTTTCACTTTGTGATTGCGGGTAATTTTATTAGAGTGAAAGGTGTACTATGACCACTATTGCGGCCACTACTTGTATAGGGGGTCAGTTTTAGTTATTCCTTATTTTCTAAAGAGTACTAAAGCACTAACCAATGCAACGGCAAAAAGTGTCCAGAAAATAATGTCTTTCCTCATAACAGGCAATTTTTTTGGTTTCAAATCCAGTAATAATGACATACGGAAACGGACAAGAATCGTGTTTTTCTAAATTGATACTGGAATTTGCTTGTTTGCCTTTGGAAATAAGCCTTGCTGTAAAATAATCTCGTTAGCTCAAGCGAGCTGCAATACAATCTTTAGCTATTAGTTATATATCGGCGCTAACCAAATTTAATAATTAATCTTCTGAAAAAGAAAGACTTCCTATTGCTTTTTTTGAAGAAATCTGCCTAAAAAACAAACGAGGCAAACCGTTCGGCAGCCTCGTCCAGTAAAGTAAAGTGTCCTCCGTTTCCTTTACTCCATGTAGTCCATAGATTAGCAGGTTAGCTTAAACATATAAAATTACTAATGCAACTATATTGGGTAATGCCATGCATTACTGTGTCTTGTTATCCAAAAAAGGTAAGGAAGTTTTCAGTTCCGGATGCCGGAAGTACGGAGAAAGTAATGTGCTGAAATTACATTGGTTGTGTATGCAACAACGTAAGTCTGACGTTACGGGCTAAAATGTATAACAAATTTAAGGTTACCTGCTAATTATAAATTACATTTTTCAAACTATGAATAACAAAAATCAAAGGTCTAATCCATCACGGTACTTATTGGGTGTTTTTCCTGTCTGCTTTTTAAAAAATGCATTGAAATGAGATGGCTCATCAAAGTGCAAATGATACCCGATCTCCTTTATACTCATAGCCGAATTTTTCAAAAGATTTGTTGACTGCATCAGGATGTGCCTGTGAATTAACTGCTTTGCTGTTTTGCCTGTAATGCGCTTCACCACTGCATTCAGGTAATTTGGATGTACGGACAGCTTTTGTGCGTAATAACCTACGGCATGTGTATTTATCCTGCTCATGCTTTCATAAAAAGAAGATTCTATCATTGTTTGAAAGCGGGACAACAGGTTTATATCTACAATCCTGTTTGTACGCGCCTCCGCCTCACTCTCCGGTGCAAAATGATTGAAGCTACGTTTAACATACAATAGCAATAAAGACAGATAACTTTGCACCATCTGGAACCGGTCTGTTTTCTGCGAATAATACTCCAAATGTATTTTTTCAAAAATGATCTGCAGGCAAGGGATGTCTTCTTCACTTGCAGGAAACGGAACAGTTTTATCCAGTTGCAAAAAAGGAAAATCGTTCAATATATTATTACCGATCTTGCTCTTCCTCACAAAATCTTCTGTAAACAACAGGTAATAACCTCTCATCTCCGGGTCTATATTCCAGTCGATAACCTGGTATGGAGAAAAGAAAAACAAGATGCGGGGATCTTCTGAAGGAGGCATAGGTACCACCATTTTTTTAGAGCGGTTGATCATGCCAATAGCATAGAACTCATGCCTGTGTGGTTCCATGTCCCTTTTAAGTGTGCCAATAATATCTTCAAAACGCCTTATATCTACGGTGGTGTTCAGAGGTGCAGCAACATTAATGTACCTACAATAATCTTCCAGTGAGGTATGATTTTTCATTCAGCAGGAGCTATTTGGATAATTAGTTCAATGTCAATAGATAACGCAATTTGTTTACAATATGTTCATTCATAAGGCAAATTGCCTGAGTGATAACAAGAAAAAGGGGTTAATACCGGTTAAATATTTTTACATAACTGGCAAAAAGGCTTGCCAGAATGGATTTGTGAGAGTATTGGGAACAAGTAAGCAAAAACATATATTTCACGAAAACAGGCATATATGCAAAAGATAAATAGCACTACAACACCATTGTTTTTACTTTAATTAAAGTGCAGAGCTGATTATCTAAGAACGATTAGCAACATAATAATCCCACATCATTTTAAAAACTTCTGCTTTTAATTCCGCAACAGATTTGCCCTTTGACTCTACCGGAGGCAAGAAATGCATTTCTAACTTATAGGGTAAAAAAAAGAACGGTTTGCCTGGAGGAAGTGCTTTCCCTGTATTAAAAATCAGTGTAGGAACAACGCGTTTATTCATATCGATCGCCAATTTGAAAGCGCCATCATAAAATGACTTTAAAGGTTCGCCAGTCTTGTTACGGGTTCCTTCCGGATAGATCACCATATCAAGCCCAAGCGTCAATATTTTTTTCATATCATCTATGCTCTTACGTCTGCTGGCATCGCTCTTTCTATCTACCAGCACACTACCCAATGCGTAGATCCAGCCAAAAAAAGGAATAGCCGTAAAACTTTTCTTCGCAATCGTCTTATTGGCGTTTGGCATAAACGGTGTGGTCACTGGTACATCCATCAGGCTGCTATGGTTACAGGTAACTACATAGTTCTCCCCTTTTATAAAGTGATTAGCCCCTTTTACGCGCAGCGGGCAGCCAACAAGAAAAAGAAAATAATACATCCATATACGGGATACAGTTCTATGCCACCGGGCAGCCTGCGGCTCTTTCATCAAAAAACAAAACACATAAAATAGCAAGGCAACAAACATAGATGGTACAAAAACAATGATCCCCCACAATGCCCATATCCTGCCAAATATTTCCCGGAATAATTTCATGTATAATTTTCTTTACGCTGCAAATCTAAGAAAGATGCCGGGATATGAAATTACCTGATCACTTTACGACAACGTTAACTGGAGTGAACAGTATTAAAGGTTTTCATCTTACCCCAAATAAAAAGAGCAAATCAAATGATTTGCTCTTTTGTGAACCGGATTGGATTCGAACCAATGACCTGCTGCTTAGAAGGCAGCTGCTCTATCCAGCTGAGCTACCGGTCCTTTTTCTCTCTCAAAAATATTCTCTAATATTTTTGAGAGGCTGCAAAAGTAAATTTTAATTAGTTTGCAACCAAACAGTTTTTCAAATTATGGATGTAAAAATTGAACAAAGTTGGAAAGATGCGCTCTACCCGGAGTTTTCAACGCCTTATTTTGAGAATATTACTGCTTTTTTGAAGACCGAAAAGGCACAGGGCAAGACTATTTACCCTCCCGGTTCTCTGATTTTTAATGCCTTTTCCCACACGCCTTTTGATAAAGTTAAAGTGGTTTTATTGGGACAAGACCCGTATCACAATCCCGGCCAGGCTATGGGATTGAGTTTTTCTGTGCCCAAAGGAGTTACGCCTCCTCCCTCACTCATTAATATTTATAAAGAATTAAACAAAGATATTGGCATGCCTATTCCGCGCAATGGTGATTTGACGCCATGGGCAGACCAGGGAGTTTTGTTATTAAACGCTGTGCTGACTGTACGTGCAAATGAACCTGCAAGCCATAGCAAAAGTGGTTGGATGAATTTTACTGATGCAGTTATCAAAAAAATATCACAGGAAAAAGAAGGTGTAGTATTCCTCTTGTGGGGCCGCTTTGCACAAGAAAAACAAGTGTTGATAGATCAGTCAAGACATTTTATTTTGAAAGCTGCACATCCATCGCCATTCAGTGCCGATAAAGGATTTTTTGGATGTAAGCATTTTAGCAGGACAAACGAAATCTTAATCAGGCAAGGCATTGACCCGATAGACTGGAGCATTACAGACTAAGAATAGTTGCAGGCAGAAAGACCTGCTGCCTTCTAAGCAGTAGGTCTTTGGCTCGAGCGCAACAAATAAAAAAGCAAATCTTTCGATTTGCTTTTTTATTTCCAGTCTTTACATCCTGCTCCCTGTTCGTTATATAATAAATCTCTTTCTTTAAAAGCGGAGCAATCTATTGAACAGTTAAATAAATTACGCCACAGACACCATCGCTTTTATAACACCAGTTTCCGGCTTCAGCCAACTAGCAAAGTGATCTTTCACCTGGTCAAATGTAACACGGTGTGTAATGTATGTCTCAGGATTTACCAGCCCCTTCTTCATCGATGCTATTACATGACTAAAATCTTCATGAGTAGCATTCCTACTACTCATCAACGTAGCTTCCCGTTTATGAAATTCGGGATGCGCAATAACCAACTCCCCTTTTTGCAAACCAATAAGCACATACCTGGCACCATGCGCCATATAGTCAAACCCGGCATTGATAGCACGCAAGTTTCCTGTAGCGTCAATTACTACAGTTGGCATCTCCCCATTAGTTATCTCCTGTAATCTTTCTACCACATTTTCTTCCAGGCCATTTATCGTAAAGCTCACTTTCAGTTTCTCTTTGCAAAATGCCAGCCGGTTGTTATTAATGTCCAGTGCAATTACTTTACCACCAGCTATACGCGCAAACTCCATTGCCCCCAACCCGATCGGTCCTGCACCCACCACTAATACAAACTCACCTGGTGTTACACCTGCCCGCCTTACACCATGCGCACCTATAGCCAGGGGTTCCACTAAAGCAAGTTCATCAAAGTTCAGCCCCTCTCCGTGTAGCAATAAATTGGAAGGTACCAGCAAGTATTCCCGCATACCACCATCTACATGCACCCCGCAAACGTTCATCTTAGCACAGCAGTTAGGCTTCCCCATTCTGCATGCTACACATTTCCCGCAGTTGAAGTATGGAATAAATGTAACGGCCTCACCGGGTGCAAACCCCGGCGCATCCCCTTGTACATATTCAGCAGCAAGTTCATGCCCCAGTATTCTTGGATAGGAGAAAAAAGGTTGTGTACCCTCAAAAGCATGCAGATCTGTTCCGCAAATGCCAATACGTTTAATCTTTAATAAAGAAAATCCTTCTTTTAATTCTGGTATAGCAGTAGTTGTATAGTCTAACTGCCCAGGCGTTATACATACTAATGTCTTCATCAATCTTTTTTATTGCATCTACAGACGGGAAATTTTGCGATAGCACTAAATACGCTACGCATTTTATCGTATCAAGTCTCAGCAGTGAATCTAATAAAACAATTGCAACCACGAGCAGATTAATATCTTATTATACGTGGGTAAACTGAAATATGGTGAGAAGAATACGTGATTGTCTCTTACTGCGCAACTCATTTTTTACATGACTGCCTGGAAACATAAATGCCCGGGCACTTCATTGCCGGATAGTTAAACTGTTACTTGCTTTCGCCTGACAATTTAATCACCCAACAGTTCAGCTAATATTAGTTATAGAAGAATCTTGACCTGTTGATCTTCAGGTCACGCAGAATACCCGCTTTCGGATTAAGTACAATGTTGAATGATTTGTATGGCCCTACCGGCGTTATATTAATCGCCATTTGCCAACAGTGCATCTCACGGGTAATGAACATAGTCAGCGTCTGTATCTTCGCCGTACGGAAATCAAAGTACGTACCGCCACCAATCTTCCATTTTGGCGTAAGGCTAAAGTCACCGTTCACATTCAGGTTCGAGTTTATTTGTGTTGTGAACCCCTTCAGGTCAGGGTTCAGTATTCTCGAAAAGTTTACGGACAAAGATGTTTGTAATGACCATGGAATATCGAAGTCCACATATTCCGCGGGATTATTACGCACCATATCCAACTGGCGTTGTTGCTCGTCAGGCGTCATTGTCTGGTCAGGTTGCAATCGCTGGCTATCCTTTTTACCATCTTTCGATTTGCTTTGGAAAGAAGTAGACACAGCAATATTACCACCAGTAAAACGCCCTATGCTACCTTGTTTCCACAATAGTTTATCTATCCTGTTACCTAATGTGTCCACTGCATAAGGGTCTATTGTTGCACCCGCAGTAATGTTTACTTTTTCAAACAAAGTACTACGCAGCGAGATACTGATCGGAGACCATTTCAGGCTATCTGCAAAAAAGTTATACCCGGAGTTTAAACTAAGTCCATCTATCAACCTGATCTTTTTTGTCGGGTGATCGCCCGTTGTATCCTTCGGGTTTTTCACCTTCATCTCAAACAGGTTATCTATACCGAAGTTCATACCACCAAACTGCCCTTCGCCAAAGCTACCCACAGGGCTTCCGTCAAATTGCGACATACGCCGGAAATTTTTACCTGTAGAGTCTATCTGCACATTCGTATAATACTTCTTTACCAGGTCCGGCTTATAGTTGAGGCTCAGGAAAGGTTTGATCTCATGACGCAACGAAGACTTACCAAAGTTGAACGTACCAAAAATGCGCGTGTTAAATGCTAAACCGAATTGCACTTCACGTGCGGCGTAGAAACCGCGGTAGATGCTCGTGTCCACCTTATTTGTAGAGTCGTTCCAGTTACGCAAGATCTTTTGACCATACCATCTTTCAGCATAAGATACCGAAGGAGATATAATGAAAGGGCCTAACGCCGGCAACGCCAATGTGATCGGTATATTGTGCTGTACACCCCATTGCGCCGTGTCCAGTAATCTTTTAAAGCTAAACGATGTATCGTAAAACGCAATCTGGTTCAGCATAGTACCAGTGTAAGAAATACCCAGTTTCTCATACCATTTCGGCGTACCCACAGCTTCCTTCTTTTGAAACGGGTACACTGTTGTAGCCGTAAAGTTTACGGTCGGCACATTTATGTTGATCAGGTGCGAATAGTTATTCTGGTTATGGTTCGCACTCATCGTCAGGTTATACTTACCATCATCCCAGGTCTTACTATAGCTGATACTTGAGTATAACTGGTTCTGGAAGTTTACAGATACATTGTTCGGTACATTCTGGTTAAACTTTGTACTACCCGCATTTACGTTTGCCGAGAACGATGTACCTGGCCTTGCACGCGTATCCACCGTGTGGCTCCAGTTCAGCATAAACGTATTCGTAATATCAAACTCATCTTTTGAAAGACCTGTGCTCACAGACTTTGTATGCTGTATAGAAAGATTCAGGTTACCGGAGTACTTATACCGCTCCATGTACTTTGGGTTGATCACCAGTTTATAACCACCATACGTATAAATATCAGCACGCGTAGTCACATCCCAGTTATCGTTAATCACCTTATAGTATCCCAATCCTTCCAGCCCCAGCCCCATACGGTCGTTCGAAGTAAACTGCGGCGGTAAGAAACCAGAGTGCCTTCCTTTGTATAAAGGGTAAATACCAAAAGGTATGGCAACCGGCATAGGCACACCTTCAAACTCAGGATATGCAGGGCCGGAAACAGCAATCTTATTATTGATCAGCTTTACTTTTTTTGCATGAAATGCAAAGTGTGGCGTATCCAGGTTACAGGTAGTAAAGCGCGCATCGTATGCATACTCTACATCTGTATCTACCTTTTTAATCCGCTTTGCAAATACAAACATCTCACTACCCGGTTCTGTATAGTAAGTGTTTTTGGTCAGCGCTCTTTGCGACGCTGTATTGAACCAGATGGTATCGCTGATAGATGTAGATCCATCCTGTGTGATCTTGGGCAGGTTCAGCGGGTTACTGGACGTATCAGTACCGCCATACGCACGTATCAGGTTTTTGCCCTGGTCATAGTTTATATTGTTTGCCTCTATCTGTGTACCCTGGTATTTTACGTTTGCCTTATTATAAAGTATAAACTTTTTTGATGGTATAAGTAATACAGCCGAATCTTCTGCGTTATATTCTACAGGGGCATTGATCGAGTCCTTAGACATGGCAAGCGTATCCACCTTAGGTTTGCGGGTGGTGTCCGTTATTTTTTTTGCCGAGTCGGTAATGGATGCCGTTGACTGTACAGGTAGTTTTTTATTTTTTCCGGTCGTATCTGTTTTGGTCGTATCAGCAGTGTTCTCTTGTAGAAATGCAAATCCGCGTTTACCTTTTGCATTAATGGCAAACGTTATAAAGAACAGTAATATACATACTAGCCCTGTTAAAAACTTTTTTATGCTAACTTTACGACGTTTACCCATAAGAAGTGAGCAAAAATAGGGGTTAATAGTATAAAAGAGTTGTGAATATTCCTCTAAACAAACGCATTATGATAAAAAAAGGTTTTCCATTCCTTTCTGTGTTACTCTTACTGATCATTCCGCTATCCTCTTTCCGTAATGCACCCTTTTCTGACCCCATAAAGAAAAAACTAAAAACGATAGTGATTGATGCCGGGCACGGTCTGCCGGACATTGGCGCACGTGGCGAATACAGTAATGAAGCAGCGCTTACACTGGCGATTGCCACACAACTGGGAAAAAAACTGGAAGAGGCACTACCCGATTGTAAAATTATTTACACGCGCACCACTGCTGAGCTGCCCGGAGGCCTTACCAATAAAAATGATGCAAACAGGTTGCGCGCCAAAATGGCAAACGAAGCGCATGGCGATCTGTTTATAGCCATACACATCAATGATACCAATGAACGATACAGAACGGAGATCATCGGGTATAAAGAAGAGACCTACATGGCAACAGTAGGCAAAGGCAAGAAAAAGAAAAAAGTACAAAAGACGCGCAAAGTGCCCATCACCAAACGCTATCGCATTCCGGAAACAGTAACCGGCACGGAAACCTATGTATGGGCAACGAACAAAAATGATATAAAAAAGAAATTTACAGGTTCACAAGACGATAACTACGGGGAAAAAGCTGATAGCTCTTATCAATATTTTGACTCCCCCCAGTCTAAGATCCTCGCATCGTTAAGAACTGCAAAATATTTTGACAATAGTTGCCTGCTCGCAGGTTATGTACAGGACGAATTTGTGAAAACCGGCAGAAGGAACCTTGGCGTAAAGCAACGAGACTATGAAGGCATATGGGTGCTACAGGCTACAGCTATGCCAAGCATTCTCGTTGAATGCGGGTTTATCTGCACGCCATCGGAAGAAACATATATGAACAGCAAAGAAGGACAAGACGAAATAAGCGACTGCGTAAAAAATGCAGTCCTGAAGTACAAAGCATTTCTTGAAGGAAAATAACACCATTGTTATAATAATTAATACCAGGCAACGGGCTACTTATTAGTAGCCCGTTGTTATTTGTAGCATTTTATCTGTTCCCGGCGTCAGTATTTCACATCATCTTCGTTGCGTCGCAGTCCGTTCATCAGCATCGCATTGGGCATCTTACCCAATAAATAATTAAAGACACAATGTTCCACTTTCAATATTCAATGCTCATTGAGAGTTGAGCATTGAATATTGAACATTTTCCATCTCTTAACTAGCAAAGGAGTTCATTTTCGAGACTTATTTGTTCCCGAGATATTTCGTTAAATACGGCACAATTTTGTCCCCTTTTTCTCATAATTCACAGCCTTTGGTTAAAATTGCAACTTGGTTGAAAAGGAATAAGATGTAAGTATTATCTTTAGTATAAGTATTTGATAACTAATGAAACAATTTGTTGTAATTACGGTTTTGTGGGCACTCTTCAGTTCATTCATCGATCCGCCTGCTACATTTCAGAAAACGGCTGTCCGTACGATCATCATAGATCCCGGGCATGGTGGCAGAGATGAAGGCGCTCCCGGCAAATATTCCTTCGAAAAAAATATAGCATTAGCCATTTCCCTGAAACTACGGGACAGGATTAATAAAGAGTTGCCGGACATCAACGTTATTATGACACGCACTACAGACGTCTACCCTAGCCTGCATGAGCGTGCAGACCTGGCTAACCGCTCCAAAGGCGACCTTTTTATTTCCATTCACTGCAACAGCGCCGATCCTATCCGCCATAGTGAAAGAACAGGCACACGAAAAGAAACATACTATACAGGTAAAGGCAAAAACAAGAAAAAACATACCCGCACAGTACCAACTTACCGGTACTGGTCAGAGCCAAACCCGGCAAAAGGTACAGAAACCTATATATGGGCAGCTCATAAGAATGAGGCTAAAGAAGTAGCTATGCGTGAGAACGAAGCCTTGTATATGGACAGCACTACTTCCGACCAAATGAAAGACTTTGATCCCGATTCCCCACAAAAAAGGATCATTTATACACTAAAAACACAGCAATACTTTGAAAGAAGTGCAGGCCTCGCCTTGACTGTAGAGGAAGAGTTTTCCAAACTGGGCCGCGTTTCGCGGGAGGCACGCCAGCGCCAGGTAGGTATATGGGTATTACAGGCTACAGCCATGCCAAGCGTACTGGTAGAAACCGGTTATATCTCCAACCCCGAAGAGGAAGATTACCTGAATAGTGAAAAAGGTCAGAATGAATTGGTAGACGGTATAGTGAAAGCACTGAAACGTTACAAATACTCATTGGAAAACCACATTCCACTGGCTACAGCCGACAGCACAGACACCCCCACTCAAAACTAAATTAACAACCTCTCTATAAGCAGGTTATAAATATGTCTTACTTTTGCCACTTTACAGGGCACAGGAAAAGGTATATTCCCAAATGAATGACAACGATCGTGTTCCCTTACACAAGCGGGTGAAAGAAAAAGGTGGCGATGGTACAAAGCTTGCTTTACATTCAGACAGGACATAATTATTATATATGGAAATACCGGCCAAGCAGATAAACAGGCCATGGAACGGTAGAAACAATAAATAGCATACAAGTGAAAATATCAAACGAAACCAAAATCGGCGCGCTAACTGTTATTGCCGTAACCTTATTAATACTGGGTTTTAACTTTCTGAAAGGAAAGAGCCTGTTTAAAACCGGGCACTTTTTAAACGCCCAGTTTACCGATACAAAACAGCTCATGCCATCCAATGCTGTTTTCATCAACGGATTCCAGGTAGGTAGCGTATATGCGATCAATGCAGTGGACAAAAACTTACACCAGATCAATGTAGAGATCAAGTTCAATGACGCATACGTAATTCCCGACAACTCTATTGCTGCTATCAATGGCAGCCCGCTGGGTGCTTCCAGTGTAGAAATCACCCTTGGTAACTCTGCCAATCCATTGCCGGAAGGTGGTATGCTGAAATCTACTGAACATGCAGGTCTGCTTAGTTCTTTATCTGCAAAAGTAGGCCCGGTAGCAGATCAGTTGAAAGTAACACTTGCTTCACTCGATTCTGTTTTACGTAATGTAAATACCGTTCTTGATCCTAATACAAAAGGTAACCTGCAAAGTGTGATTGCCAACCTTAGCAAAGCTACAGGCAGCCTCGTTGTATCATCCGCATCTTTACAAAAGATGATGAACGCTGAAACTGGTGTGCTGGCGCATACACTAAGCAATGTTGACAGCTTTACACATAACCTTGCAGCGAATAACGAAAAAGTATCTGGTATTATCTCCAACTTACAGGAGACAACAGAACATCTCTCTAAAGCAGATATAGATGGCGTGGTAAACAACCTGAAAAAATCTGTAGACCAGTTAGGCACTGCTATGAATAAGCTTAACTCTACAGACGGCACAGCAGGTGCATTGCTTAACGACAAACAACTATACAATAACCTTAACAACACAGTACGCAGCCTGAACATATTAATGGATGACTTAAGAGTACATCCTAAACGATATGTGAGTATTTCTGTTTTCGGTAAAAAAGATAAGAGTACTCCATTAACGGCGCCATTGCCAGTGGATACCACTAATACTAAAAAATAATGCTGCGGTTTAACTATTTAACTACCCTACTGATCTTATTCTTTGCCGCTACGAAGTTGCAGGCCCAACAGCCTGCAACTCCGCTGGCAAAACCAGCAGACTCTACTAAAAGCGTATTGACGATCATTCATGCCGATCGCACTTCTAACGAAAAGGTGAACGACTCTACGGAATTAACCTCTGTTGTAGGGCATGTAGAAATACAAAAAGAAAAAACACTTTTCTATGCTGACAGTGCTGTATTAAACAGAAAAGCAAATACGCTGGAAGCATTCGGGCATATCCATATTAATGATGCAGACAGTGTGCATACTTATTCCGACTACCTGAAGTATATAGGCAAAGAAAGAAAGGTGTACCTGAAAAAGAATGTAAGGCTTACAGACGGCAAAGGCACACTTACCACACAAGACCTCACCTACGACCTGTCAACTAAAATAGGCACCTACAATAACGGCGGCAAACTGGTAAGCGACAAATCTGTACTGACCAGCCTGGAGGGCGTGTATTATGGTGAAACGCGCGATGTATTTTTTAAGAAGCAGGTAGTATTAGTAGATCCGCAATACACGATCAAGACGGATACGCTGCAGTACAATACCTATGAGAAGAAAGCAACTTTTGTATCTCCTACTACTATCCGGGGAAAGAATGAACGTGTGGAAACGACCGAGGGATATTATGATACGGAGAAAAAGCAAAGCTACTTTGGCAAGCGCTCTACTATATATAGCGACAGTACTACGCTGACTGCCGACCAGATCATTAATGATGAAGCAAACGGCTTAGGCGAAGCGCAGGGCAACGCTATTTTACGTGACCTGAAAAACGGCTTTACCATTATAGCCAACAATCTTAAAAGCAATAAAAAAGAAAGTGCTTTCCTGGCTACACAACAGCCGGTAATGATCATGAAGCAGGAAAAGGATTCTATTTTTCTTGCAGCAGATACATTCTATTCTGCCAAGATCACAGCACTGAAAGACCGCACCATTCCAGTTGTAAGAGACAAGCAAGACTCGCTGGCCAGCAATGTGCCGGATAGTAGCCGTGACAGGTATGTGGAAGCCTATTATCATGTGCGCATTTTCTCAGATTCTATGCAAGCTGTATGCGATAGCATGTTCTACTCCGCATTTGACTCTACCTTCCGGTTGTTTAAGCAACCCGCTATCTGGTCGCGCGAAAGCCAGATCACCGGAGATACCATGTATCTTTTTACAGGTAACAAAAAGCCGCAACGCCTGTACGCATTTGAAAATGGCCTGATCATAAGCAAAGCGGGTATCCGCGATTTCTACAACCAGGTAAAAGGACGTACGATTAATGGTTACTTCGATTCTACAGGTAATATAGATTTTGTGAGAGCAAAAGGTAATGCCGAGAATGTTTATTACGCTGTTGACGATTATAATAAGTATGTTGGTGTAAACAAATCTTCCTCCAACAGCATTGAAATGTATTTTATAGAGAAACAGGCAGACAAAGTAAAACTCATCAGTGATGTAAAGGGCACTACGTTTCCCATGAACCAGGTAAACCACGAAGAGCTGAAACTACGCGGGTTTAAATGGCTTTCGGACAAAAGGCCCAAAAGCAAGTATGACCTGTTTGGCAATTAACGTAGTTTCACAAAGTTTACCGTTTCAGCATTTCATTAAATTATTCCATATTATATAAATGAAACGGTGAAACTTTTGATACTATTGAAACTTTACTATGAATGCACGCCTGACACAACGAATTATAGCACCCATACGCATCTTCCTGCAAGACAGCCGTGCCGGAGGTATCTTATTGCTCTGCTGTACCTTTCTTTCGCTCATACTTAGCAACATTCCTGCTGTCAGCAGCAGCTACACCAGCTTCTGGAACTTATCTTCCCATACAGCACATGACCTGCTATTGCCGCACTCCGTTTTACACTGGATCAACGACGGGTTCATGGCCTTGTTCTTCTTCCTGGCAGGTATGGAGATAAAAAAGGAAATGGTAGATGGAGAGCTGTCGTCATTCAAAAAATCTACGCTACCTGTCTTTTGCGCCATCGGAGGCATGATAGTGCCGGCAATGCTCTATGCCTTGTTTAACAAAGGCACAGCTACGCAGAATGGCTGGGGTATTCCTATGGCTACGGATATTGCGTTTTCATTAGGCATTGCCTCACTCCTTGGCAAACGAGTACCGCTTTCGCTCAAAATATTCCTCACCGCGTTAGCCATTATAGATGACTTGGGCGCCATTATCGTTATTGCACTATTCTACGGCAGCAGCATTCATATGGGCTGGTTACTTGCAAGCGCAGCCCTGACCGTTACTGGTTGGTTACTCATGCGTAAAGCAACAAAAGCCAACCTGCTCCATTACATAATAGGCATACTCTTATGGTACTGCATGTTCAACTCTGGCATACATGCCACGGTTGCAGGCGTTGTATTCGCCTTTCTGATCCCTAATCAGCAACTGGAACACCTGCAACATAAGATCCATGGCCTCGTTCATTTTATCATCATGCCTGTTTTTGCCCTTGCCAATACAGCCATCATATTTCCCGCAGGTATTTTTGGCGCACTAAACAGCCGGCTTTCCTGGGGCATTATGTTTGGGCTTTTCGTTGGAAAGCCGCTCGGTATATGCCTTACAGCCCTATGGCTTGTACGCAAAAAAGTGGCAGAACTTCCTAATGCCGTCAACTGGCATCACATGATCGGCGCCGGAATTCTTGCCGGTATTGGTTTTACTATGTCCATCTTTATAACTACATTAGCCTTTGCAGACGCCGGTCAACAGAACATTGCGAAAATTTCTATACTAATAATTTCGTTTTTTTCGATGCTCAGTGGATATATTTGGCTCGCGAAAAAGAAAACTTCGTAACTTATTGCTTTCATTACCAAACCAATATGTGTTTATGCTGAAAAAAGAAAGACAAGCTTACATCATCCAGCAAATCAATATTCACAACAAAGTCCTCTCTTCGGACCTTTGTACACAGTTAAATGTATCGGAAGATACAGTGCGCCGGGATTTGCAGGAGCTTGCAGAAGAAGGGAAACTGATCAAGGTGCATGGTGGAGCATTAAGCAAGTCGTTTCATTTCACATTACAGAACAATAATATCTACTCTTTACCAGAGAAGAAGATCATTGCACATAAAGCAGTTCGCCTGATCAAAGACGGTATGTTTATATTGCTCTCCGGTGGTACCACTATCATAGAGCTGATCAAAGCATTGCCACCAGACCTGAACGCAACGTTCATCACAGTAAGTTTACCTACTGCGTTGGAATTGTTGAACCACCCTTCCAGTGAAATCATTTTCCTGGGCAATAAACTATTGAAAAACGCTCAAATGGCTGTTGGTGCAGATGTTGTAAACAGGCTCTCTGAAATAAAAGCAGACCTGTGTTTCCTTGGCACAAACAGTATAGACGTGGAAAACGGCATTACAGATCTGGAATGGGAAGTAATAGAAGTAAAAAGAGCGATGATCCGTTCTGCACACAAAACTATTTCCCTCGCTATTTCTGAAAAACTGAATAGCGTACAGCGCCTGCAGATCTGCCCACTATCTGATATAGATATGATGATCACAGAACTGGAACCAAGCGATGAACGCCTGCAAGGCTTCAAAGAAAAAGGCCTAGAAGTTATTTAAATAGTCCCATAAAAGATTGGTGAAAGGCCGGTAAGTTTGTGCTTGCTGGCTTTTTTGTTATTTGTCACCAAGGCACCACGACACAAAGATGCCCCAAGGTAGAGAATACAGCATCCAACATTTGTTAATCCTGTCAACCGCCCCATCATTCAAGCGAGATTTCTTGCTCTTATTCTTCGCGCTCTCTTTGTGTATTCGTGTCTTCGTGGCCTATCTTTTCCCGATTGCGTAAACCTAATTTCCCAATTTCATTAACATTTCCCCTCACAAACCTTCACTTTTGCACCCGCTAATGTGTCAAATCCAGCATTTAGCGGCAAAAAAATCGGAAATAAATTGGAAAAGGCTCAATTGTCTATTAATTTTGTAGACTATTTGCGCCAAAATTAACTACTACCCAATGAAATTATTGCTACGCATCCCCTTGCTATTGGCTTTTGTGTTTGGTTCACTCATTTCCTTTGCCCAGACTACGGAAATAAAAGGCAAAGTCACAGATTTGAAAGGCAGCCCGCTCCCATTTGCTACCATTAAGATTATACAGACAGATCTAGTTGCTTCCTCATTATCAGACGGCACATTTGTTATTTCCGTTCCTTCTGGAATAAAAGAAGTTAGCCTGATGGTAAGCCATGTGGGCAAAGCAAGTATGCTCCGCCTTATTCCTGCCTCACAGTTTGGCCAGGTACACATGTTTAGCATGTATGACCTTAACCTGAAATTGAAAGAAGTAGAAGTTACTGGCGTCCGTAAAACAACAGGCGCATCTAACTCATCCATCACGTTTGATCGCGAAGCAATAGAGCAAACGCAGGCATTAAGCGTTGCCAACGTATTAAACTATCTACCCGGACAAACAATTGTAAAACCAACCGTTTCAGTCCAGGCCCCACAGATCTTAACTATGCGTGCCGCACTTCCTCAAAATGGAGAAGATGTATTAAATAACGCGTTCGGCATTTCAGTACAAGTAGATGGCGCTTCTGTTTCCAATGCTGCAAATATGCAAACCATGAATGTTGGACGAAGTGGACTGTCAGGTGCAGGCGTAACCGATTTCCAACAGCCAGAGACTAGAGGATCCAGAAGCCTAAAAAATGGAACACTCTATGATTCGTACAATTCACTTAGCGCAAACAATGGTCTGGACTTGCGCCAGATACCTGCGGAAAATATAGAAAGTATAGAGGTGGTATCAGGCGTGGCATCTGCCCGCTATGGAGATTATACAACAGGCGCAATAATCATCAACAGACAGGCAGGCGTAACACCATGGCGTGTAAATACACGTGTGAATGACGCAACGCAGAATGTTGGTTTGAATAAAGGTCTTTCGCTTGGCCCTAAATGGGGTGCTATTAACTTCAGCCTGGATTATTTAAACAGTAACGACGATCCGAGAAATAAATTAAAAACATACAACCGTACTAGTGCAGGATTTATATGGAGTTATCAAAATAAATCCGCGGGGCGTTTTAAAAATACACTAAGCTTTGATTATTCTAATGCAATAGACCAGACAAAATTAGACCCGTATGACGGAGAAGAACGCTCTGCAAAAATGACGAATAAGTCTTTTAGGGTTAGCAACAGAAGTTCCTGGACGCTGAAATTACCATGGTTATATAGCATAAGTTTCAACGCAAACTATAGCGGAGGCAGACAAGAATCTTATGAGCAATATTTCCGTAATAGTAATGCAGTAATAGGTGTAACCAATGCAATGGAAACAGGCTTCAACGAAGGTTATTTCGCACCAGGTTATTACACTGCAGTTAAGCATGCGATAGGCGAACCTGTAAATGCCGGCGCACGGTTAGAAGCTAATAGCATTTTCCATCTTGCAAAACATACTACCTACAAGCTTTCAGTTGGTGTGAACTATACCTATAGTGCAAACAAAGGCCCAGGCATCTTAATAGATGTAAACCAGCCAAGACTACCAAATAGTGGGTTGAAAAATGAACGCCCACGCCCCTTCTATAAAACACCCACTATTAGCAATTCTGGCATTTATGTAGAAAATAGTTTCAAGACAAAGTTATTAACCCGCGATTTCAACATTAACGCAGGCATAAGAGGTGACTGGCAAAATTCATTCTTTACTGTATCTCCGCGCGTGAACGCCAATTTATCTTTGACCAACCGTTTACGTTGGAGCGTTGCATACGGTATAGCTACACAAGCCCCTGCCCTTTCGCAGATAAGCCCGGGAAATACCTACATAGATATCCCGGTAATCAATTCGTATGGAGGCAGCGTAAGTAACAGTAAATATTATGTTTATACACAAGTGGTAAACCTCGAAAAACTGGATTTACATCCTTACAAAAGTTACACTTTTGAAACCGGGTTGTCGTATGACATGAAGCCATTGCATGTATCACTGTTTTACTTCAATCGCGTAAACCGTGACGGGTTCTCTGCAGCTACAACACTTGTACCTATCACATTGCCTGTATTTAACGACAAGCCACCTTACCAGCAACTTGATTCTGTAAAACATTACAACGCTACCTACAATCGTATGGTCAATAGCGCTTATAGCCGTACAAATGGTGCAGAGTTAATGGTGAGTACGGATAAAATAAAAGCGATACAAACATCATTCAGTTTCAGCACTTCTTTCTATTATACGTATTCACAGAACAAGAAAAATACAATTAACATCCCGGACAATCCGCCGTATGATTCTATTGCTGTATATGGCGTATTTGCAAATGGCGAAAGTAAAACTGCCAATGTCAAATCAACATTTATTTCGACTACTCATATCCCATCCCTCAGGATGGCCATTAGTTTGACAGGTGAATTATTCTGGGTAAACCAGTCTGAACAATTACCTACTTCTATTTATCCGGTAGGGTATTTGGACAAAGCAGGTCTTTTTTATTCTTTGACAAGTGAACAGGCGAGATCAGATAAGTATGCCTATTTAAAAAAAGTGGGCAGCAATGAGTCTATGAGTTATACGCCGGCATTTGTATATCCTAATATACACCTGCGCCTTAGCAAAGAGATCGGCGATATACTTCGTTTTTCATTCTCAGCGTATAACGTGTTCAACATAAGGCCAACGGAAAAAACACGCTCTGGTACGCGCTATTATAACGGGCAACCGTCTTACGGCGCTGAATTAATCTTTACAATCAAATAATCCCGAGTCATGAAAACCATAAACATATATATCATTCTTTTTGCAGCGCTCTTAATCGCAAGCTGTAAAAAAGATGCAAGCTTTGCTCCAACAGTAAAGCCGATAACAGTATCTGTAAAAGCTACCTATGACACTTCAGGTGGCAACTATGTTTTCCCGCTCAGCAACATTTATGTAAAACTGACCAATCTATATACAACAGCCGTTATTACCGGATATACAGATGCCAATGGTACAGCTACTTTCAAAGATATTACTGCAGGTAATTATGATGTAAACGCATCCATTACTATATCCCGCCAAACATATGAATCCATTACTGGCCTTCCTTTATCGCGGGATTCCATTACACTGAACGGAGGCTTAAGTAAGATTACAGTAAACGATGTTACTAACAAAACAATTGACATCAAGCTAATGCTAGGTTCTATCGGAGACTGGGTGTTCAAACAGATCTATTATGCCGGCAGTAATGCTTCTACTGGTGCAGTGTTTCGTGATCAGTTTGTAGAGATTTATAACAACTCTAATCATGTATTGTACGCAGACAGTTTATGTATAGCACAAGTCTATGGTAGTAATACGGCGGCACCGGATTATACAAAGGGCTATTACATAACTGAGGGTGTTCTGAAAGGGCAATATGACTGGACAAAATCACTGGGCATGCCATCAGGAATTGGCGCTGTAGATAAATATGTGTACGCTAAAACGATTATGCGCATTCCAGGCACTGGCACTACTTACCCCGTACAGCCAGGCGGCACCATCCTAATTGCAGCAACAGCCATCAACCATAAAGCACCTTATGTAGGTGCCGACGGTACAGCTATTCCGATTAAAGACCCATCACTGACTGTAGACCTGAGCAAGGCAGATTTTGAAGTATATCTTGGCAAAAACTTCCCAAGCCCATTGAACAGTGATATTGACAATCCGAATGTTCCGAATATGGAAGTGATAGATCGTGGTGGCAACAAAGACTGGATCCTGGATAACCTGGGTCGCGATGCTATGATCATTTTCAAATCTAATGGGGATATGGTTGGAAAATACAGTCAATATCCTGACCCAACAGTAACCAGTATCAGCAGTGCAACAACACAATATTTTCAAGTACCTATTGCAGATGTAATAGATGGCGTTCAGATACAACATGCGGTGCCTGCCAGCAGGGTTCCGCGCAAAATAACCGGCACTATTGACGGAGGCGCGACCAATGTACCGGCAGGGCAATATTCTTCCCAATCAATTATACGCAAAACTGCAAAAACGATTGGAGGCAGAAGAGTCTTGACGGATACCAATAACTCTACTACTGATTTTGACTATCTGTCCAAATCCGAACCGGGCGCATTCAAATAATTCTGAAAACTCTTTATACGCAAGTAGATGAAACGTACTAATACCTATATATCAATATTAAGTTTTGCATTGCTAGCACCTGTACTGGCAACAGCACAGGACACTACAGTTAATTACTTATCGGAGGAATTTCAGCAGCGCTACAAATTTTTCTCCACTGAAACTATCAGCCAGTCATTGCTTCAGTTAAGCAATTATGCCATTTTAGAAGGCGGTTTCAAGCAAAGCGGCGGTAGTTATAAACTGGCGCAGGCGCCGGAAAAACAAACAGACATTTACCTTAAAACAGCGGGAACCAAAAAGCTGAATAAATTTCTCGTAAGCGGTTCTTTTTCGTATGAACGAACCACGCAGGACAGCGTAGGTTATTCCCTCCGTTATGAAACGGAAGAATCAACTCCTTTTTATTTCTGGGCTATCAAAAAAGGGAACTGGATTGCAGGCAAGTATAATCTTAGTGGCATGGTAAGTGTTCCTATTTCTAAAAACGAAAAATGGACAGCAGGTGCGGGAGTTACCTACCAGGCATTAAACGCCTGGAGAGCAATAGATCCGCGCCCGGATTACTTCACGTATTACTTACAAACTGACGGAACACTGAATTACAAAATAACGTCTAAGCAAACAGTGGGCATACAAGGAGGTTATATCCGTAAGAACATGGAAACTATAACAGAAACGAGAAATGATGCGTTTAAGAACAGCGTATTCTACCCGGAGTATTCTGTATGGTTGCAAAACGGTTATGGTTTTAGTGAACTTCGTGGTTCAGGTTCTACTAAAACAACATCTATCGCTAATAAGGCACAGGGCTGGACGATGAAAGGCATTTACAACATCAACTCATCTATAGGCAATTTCGCCATCAAAGGCGGCTATAAAAAATTAAAGACCGACATCATAAAAAAAGCTTCTGCCAGTGAGACTAATGATACGGACTCTACTTATTCTACTTATAGCTTGCGCACATGGGATGCATCTTTGTATTGGAAAAAACAGGTTCGTAATCATTACTGGGCACTCTCCGCTGCTTACATTAATGAAGAAGGAAAAGATTTCAATAGTAATCTTCATGGCATAAACTATGTTTATTCGTTTGAATCGATCTCCATACAACCAACTTATGGTCATTACAAAAACAATCAGTTGCAATACGAACTATCTTTAGACGGTAGTATTATCAATACATTAAAAGCTGATGGCACGGCAGATCAAAGGGCAGAATACCGCTTCGCAACAGTTGGTGCAACAGCCGCTTATTATTGGCATCCACAAGCAGGCCATATATTTAAAGCAAAGATCCGTGGAGGCGCACAAACCCCTATTGAAGCAAGTGTAAATACTCCCACACAAGCAGATGCATTTACTAAAAATGTAGCATTCGCTGATTACTATTACTATAATGAAAACAGCGTGAACGGAAGCGTGGAATTGCTATATAGTTTTCCGATCAAAGCCGTAACCTCTTTTGTGAAAGCAGGCACGCAATACACAACAGCATACACCAGAACAGCAGGTCCGTTTACAACAAACAGACCCGGCACAAATCGTTGGTGGTGGCAATTAAGTATAGGCGTAAATTTGTAGCCCATGAAAAAACTTGTTGTTCTATTTTCTCTTATTACGATTATTGTTTTGTCTTTATCCTTTACCCATGAGGATCATTACAGGGAGACAGATGCATACACAGATAGCCTTCGTGCTATCTACTCACAACCTTCTTCCCAGTGGCCTAAGCCGTTTGTAGATGCAGGCGTGCCATGGCAGGAATTAGGTATAACACCGGAGTCGCCATTGAAGTCTAAAATGGATTCATTGAGGCACCTGGTTAACCTTGGTAAAATTTTGTTCTTCGACCCAAGATTAAGCGGCTCAGGACAGATCTCCTGCGCCTCTTGTCATATACCCGATCTGTCATGGGCAGATGGCAGGGAAAAAGCAGTGGGGCATGATCAGCAAACGGGCAAGCGCAATACACCAAGCCTGTTTAATGTATGGTACTTCAAACGCCTGTTTTGGGATGGCAGAAGCAGCGGACTGGAAGACCAGGCTTTCGGCCCTATCAACAACGAACTGGAAATGCACTCAGATATGGCGCTGGTGCCGCAAAAGATAAAAAACATTCCGGGTTATAAATCGCTCTTTGACTCCGCTTATGGCAGCTTCGACGTAGATGCAGAAAAGATTGTACATGCAATAGCCACATTTGAGAAAACAATTGTAAGCCGCAAAAGCGATTTCGATTATTTTCTCGAAGGCAAAAAAACAATGATGAACGATGCTGCTATCCGTGGCCTGCATTTGTTCCGTACAAAAGCCCGTTGCATGAACTGCCATTATGGACCGCTGTTTTCAGACAATGACTTTCATAACATTGGCCTGACCTATTATGGACGGGAATATGAAGACCTCGGTCTGTATAAGCATACGCACAAGGCGGAAGATGTAGGCAAGTTTAAAACACCATCCCTGCGCGATGTGATGCGTACAAGGCCATGGATGCACAATGGTTTGTTTGATAATATGGACGGCGTACTGAATATGTATAACGCAGGCATGCCGCAACCCAAAAGAAAACCAGAGCAGGCTAATGATACATTGTTTCCGAAAACAGATGTGCTGGTTAAAAAACTGGGGCTGACACAGGAGGAGAAAAAAGACATTATTGCTTTCCTGGAGGCTATTACAGCCGAACCGTGGAAAATGCGCATTCCGGCGCTGCCAAAGTGAGGCAAAAGAAATAAGGCGTGAGGTATAAGGAAGAAACCCCAATATCCTTCTATACTGCTTCATACCATAAACCTTTTACCTTATCCCATTTTTACGTATTTTTAAAACTTTAGATACTCACAAAAAGTGTTGACATGAAAAAACTACTAGTATTATCTGCCGCGATTCTCTTTACCCTTGCTGCAAACGCACAGCCACCGCAAGGCAATGCGGCTAAAGGAACGATCTATGGCGATCAGAAGACTACCTCAACCGATGCTTTTAACATTGCTAAACTTCCTCTTTTGCTAAATGGTGATGAAGCGAAAAATGTGAAAGTAATCGCTAAGGTTGTAGATGTTTGTCCTAAAAAAGGCTGTTGGGTAAAACTGCAGGTAAATGATACAACTACTGCATTTGTAAAAATGAAAGATTACGCATTCTTCGTTCCTACAAGCCTGGTTGGTAAAACAATCGTACTGGATGGCGAAGCAAAAAATACAACTACTTCTGTTGATGCCCTGAAACACTACGCAGAGGATGCAAAAAAATCTAAGGAAGAGATCGCTGCTATCACACAACCAAAAAAGGAAATCCGCTTTACAGCGAATGGGATTGTGGTGGTGGACTAATGTATGATGTTAGATGTACGATGTACATTTATAAGCATCTTGTTTAATTGTCAAATGGCTATATGGTTAATAAAAAACAATTTAACCATATAGCCATTTGGCAATTATTAAACGCCCGTAGCAACACTTAAAATGTTTTGCCATGGCATAAATACCACTCATTTTTACACCGTACATCTAACATCGTACATAGTTTTTCTTATATTAGATTTTAAAACCATACCTACAATGGCTAAGCTTTCAATCACTTTTTGCATGGCGCTCCTATCCTTTCTTTCCTTTGGACAATCAAAGCTTACTGTTGAACAATTGCAGGCAAATATTGCCGCTGAATTGCAGCAGCAGAAGGGAACGTTTGCTGTAGCCTTTAAAGACTTATCCACCGGCAAATCTTTCCAGGTGAATGGCAATGACAATTTTCATGCAGCTAGCACGATGAAAACGCCGGTTATGATAGAGCTATACCGCCAGGCAGATAAAAAGAAATTCCGCCTCTCCGACTCTATCGTTATCAAAAATGAGTTTAAAAGCATTGTAGATGGCAGCCCGTTCTCGCTTAACGCGGGCGATGATAGTGAACCGTATTTCTATAAACACATCGGTGAAAAAACAACGCTGGATACATTGCTTTACAAAATGATCATTGCCAGCAGTAACCTTGCTACAAATATGCTGATAGAATTGGTGGACGCTAAAAATGTAACAGCAACCATGCGCTCTTTTGGTGCCAATGACATACAGGTTTTGCGTGGTGTGGAGGATCAGAAGGCGTATGACAAGGGCTTAAATAATACGACGACGGCAAATGACCTTGCCATCATTTTCGAGAAAATTGCCAAAGGAAAAGCTGCAAGTAAAAAATCATGCAAGGCGATGATCAAAACGTTGCAGGACCAGCAGTTCAACAGTATTATACCTGCGCAATTACCTAAAGACGTAAAGGTGGCACATAAAACAGGCTCTATCACCCGCATTCACCACGACTCCGGTATTGTAATCTTACCTGATGGCAAAATGTATGTACTGGTACTGCTATCCAAAAATTTTGATAACGAAAAAGATGCTATACAGGCTATGGCCAATGTGTCGAAGGAAGTGTATGATTTTGTGACCGGCCACTAAGAAATGTACGATGTAGTTTTTCATGCAATTGTTTAATTGTTTAATGGATATATGGTTAATAAAACAATTCATTGCTGTCCGGCTAAGCTTAGTGGTTCTTCAATTGCAAGCTTTCATTTGTCTACCGACGGTGTTACTTTTTGTCTTGATACAAAAAGTAACCAAAAAGATCAAGGCTCCAGAAAAGCAGGCTAAAAATTGTTCTGCCCGCCGAAATCCATTGAACTCGCCGCTTACAGCGTGCGTACATAAGTTACTTCTGGCTCAAACAACAATGGATTTTTCCGGCGTTCATCCCAATTTTCTTAACGCAGCTTTTCTGAGGCCGTGTGTTTCCTCAAAGAGTAACAAACCTTTTACGACATGTTTACCCGGATAACAATGAAAACAATTTAACCATATACCCATTAAACAATTCCCCCTCTCCCCCGCTCCTAATATTACCTTTTGCAATCTGCGCTTGCCTTTTATCACTAAGCTGTTATTTTCATTCCAACATCCCTTAACTTAGATATTCCACTTTTTTAACCAATATGGAACCAACAGCACCCATTATTCGCCTCAGTCATGTCCGTAAGTTTTATGGCAGCAAAGAGGTATTAAAAGGCATTGATCTCGACATTTACCCCGGACAAGTTATTGGCTATATCGGCCCGAATGGTGCAGGCAAAAGCACCACGGTAAAAATACTCTGTGGCCTTATTTCAGACTATGAAGGCTCTATCGAGATCAAGGGCGTCAATCCCAAAGAAGACCCCGTAACAGCAAAAGGTTATATCGGTTACATACCGGAACTGGCGGAACTATATGATGTATTAACACCGGCTGAGTTTCTCAGCCTGATGGCGGAGTTATATAATATGGATGCAACCGTGGCCCAGGAGCGAATGACTAAAATGCTGGCTGCATTTGGTCTGGCTGACCACATGCACGAACGCATGGACACATTTAGCAAAGGTATGCGGCAAAAGGTACTGATCACTTCAGGGCTATTGCACAACCCGGATATCATTATCCTGGATGAACCGCTAAGCGGCCTGGACGCGAACAGTGTGATCATTGTAAAGGAATTGATCAGTAAACTGTCTAAAGAAGGTAAAACCATCTTTTATTGCAGCCATATGATGGATGTAGTGGAAAAGGTGAGCGACCGTATTGTACTGATCAATGAAGGCACCGTGATAGCGAACGGCACATTTGAGGAATTAAAGGCGCAACAGGGGGATTCAAGCCTGGAAAAGATCTTTGCCCATCTTACAGCGCAAACCTCCCTTACAGACGCTGCAGATCAGTTGATGAATGCGTTTGATTAATTCCACCCAAACCTGTAACTATTATGAATTTTCAGAATAGAATATTGCTGTCTTTTGTTTTGCTCCCTAAAAAATTTTATGAGAAGATCGGCGTGAATACGCGTCATCTAAAGGCGATCTTAACGACTAAGCTGATCATGGATGACAGGCGGCCCAACACCTGGCAGCAAATAAAACAACAGGAAAAAAAGGTATCTAATAAAGCGACCTTGCTCACCATGTTTGTTTCTGCATTAATGGGTTGTATCTTCCTCTTCAGCTTTTCTGTAGGCAACGATAAAATAACGCAGCTAACGGTTTTGTTTTCCTTTTTCATCACATTTCTTGCGTGTATGCTGATCGCCGATTTTACCAATGTACTGATCGATGTGCGCGATAATTATATTATTTTACCCAAACCTATATCCGATAAAACATTTGTACTCTCCCGCCTGCTACATATTTTTATACATGTTGTAAAAGTGGTCTTACCCCTCTCTCTTCCTTCGTTTATTTACCTGTGGGTAACAACCAGTTTCTATGGCGCATTACTTCTTGTTCCGTTTTTCCTGCTGGCAACGTTATTCACCATCTTTTTGATAAATGCAGTGTATATCCTGATCCTTAAGCTGACTACACCGCAAAAATTTCAACAGGTTATCAGTTACATCCAGATTGTATTTGCTATTGTTTCCTACGCGGCCTATCAACTGGTACCAAGGATGATCAATAAATTCAACCTGTCGTCATACTCTATGCCAGACTCTAATGGTTATTTGTTTTTACCAAGCTACTGGTTCGCGGGAGGCTGGCAACAACTATTCCAGGCACATGCAGGTTTTAAACCGTGGCTTTGCCTTGGATTGAGCATTGTAATACCATTCGTCAGCGTCTGGATCGTTATCAAATTTTTTGCGCCATCCTTCAATAGCAAACTATCCCAAATCTCTGGCAGTGGCGAGGTATTAATAAAAGCTTCTGCACGAAAAAAGCAAACAGCATTTACAGGCTATAGCTACTTCTTTGCAAAACTACTAACACGCAAAGGCGGAGAAAGAACCGGTTTCCTCATCACGTGGAAAATGATGTTGCGTAGCCGTGACTTCAAAATGAAAGTGTATCCCGTTATTGGTTACCTGATTGTACTGATCGTTATGTCTATGATCAACAAATTTCAGACAACGATCACAGACATCCGTAATCAAACAGGCCAGGGCCCTGTTTATATTTTGTCCATCATTTACCTTACCAGTTTCTTAATGACGTCTGCGTTGGGTAACCTGGGCATTTCTGAACGCTACAAAAGTGCATGGATCTATTTTACAGCCCCGGTTAAAACACCGGGTATAATTGTAAGCGGCGCGCTCAAAGCCGCACTCGTACATTTTTTCTTACCATTAGGTGTTTGCGTTGCCATAGTTCTGTTTGCTGTTTGCGGCATAACAGTTTTACCTAATATCATACTTGGCTTTTGTAATCAATTATTGATTATGGGTCTTTTTGCTTATTTTACATCTCATAAGCTCCCCTTTTCCTCTCCTCCAGAAGGAGCAGGAGGCAAATCAAATTTTATGCGTGCGTTGATGGCACTTTTCATAAGTGCTATACTGGTAGTGGGCCATTATTTTGTATATCGCATCACTCCCGTTCTGTACATTTTTTCAGCGATGTCTCTAGCTGCAGGATGGATGATCCTGGACAGCATTAAGAAATATGGCTGGAATAAGATCGATGGCACGTATAGGGATTAACTGTTATTTGTATAGTAAATACGTGCAATAAACAGTTGATCAATTTGTTGGTACAATTTTTTGATTACTACCAATATGTTGCAATTGAGTACCTATAAAAAACACGTAAGGCTTATTACCGTATGCATACTTACCTGTATGCTGTTGCCCCTTGCATTGAGGGCACAGAACAATACGAATTCACTTGAAATGGTCAAGCCGGATACGACCAATCAAACGGACCTGATAGATATTGCTAAATCATTATTCCATATAAAGCCAACAGATACTACGGGCAAAATGCACCGCAAGGTGTTTTTCTCCTTCCTGCCTACTACTTCATCCATTGCAGGCGGCGGACGTGCATTGGTTACCTCTACGAATGCGGCGTTCTATTTGGGGAATAAATCGAACACTTCTTTATCCAGCGCCACATTTGTCCCTTATGTAACATTTGATGGACGCTTTGGCCTTACACTAAAATCAAATGTGTGGACAAAACAAAATGCATTTAATTACCTTGGTGATGCGCGCTTCTTATATTACCCGCAATACACCTGGGGATTTGGCGGCAATACAAATGAGGATGATAAGATATTGGCAAAGTATAACTATATCCGCTTTTACAATAGCGTGCTTAAGGGCATTGGTAAAAATATCTTTATTGGTTTAGGTTACGACCTGGACTATCACTATAATATTTCCTCAGAGTTTGATTCGTTACCGCTGAATGATTTTGTGAAATATGACTATGGTACACAAACAGGCAGAAGCACTGTTTCTTCAGGGCTTGCGGTAAACCTGTTATACGATACGCGCAACAACCCGGCAAACCCGTTACCGGGTTATTATGCCAACATCATTTACCGGGTAAACCCGAAGTTTATGGGTAGCACAGAAAACTGGCAATCTTTATATTTTGATTTCCGCAAATACATTTCTCTTACACAAGTGAAGGATAGACAAAATATACTTGCGTTCTGGAGTTACTACTGGACAGCATTGAATAACAATGTACCTTATTTCGATCTGCCGAGTATTGGCTGGGACCCTGTGCAGCAACGTTCGGGACGCGGCATAGAACAAAACCGCTACCGTGGAAAAGGGATGCTTTATTTTGAGTCAGAGTATCGCAGGGATATAACGAATAATGGTTTACTGGGCTTTGCGTTATTTGCAAATGTCAATTCCGTTACAGAACAAGACAGATACACGTTTAAATACTGGCATCCGGCAGCAGGCTTTGGCTTGCGTGTGAAGTTTAATAAAACCTCGCGAACAAATGTTACACTGGATTACGCTTTTAGCAAATACTATTCTGGTTTGTATTTGAATTTGGGAGAAACATTTTGATGTGTGATGTGAAAATTGTTACATAGCTGTATGGTTAAATTGTTTTTCTTATTAACCATATAACCATTCAACAATCCTCACTGGCGCAGGCCTCCCGGCCTGTGCTAATTTTTTACTTAGCCTACCCATAAACAAACATCTCTGTGAAAAACATTTATTGTAAAAACTGCACTTAGTCAAATCTGTGCTAATATGTATAGAGTAGTAATAAGAAAGCACAGGCCGGGAGGCCTGCGCCAGTAAAAGATTAAAAAGCTCCGGAGGGAGGCAAGAGTGGTCCACTTTTCAGAAATAGGTAGTTCAAATAAAACCAGCATACCGAAAGTGGACCACTCTTTTGCCTCGTTTGTAAAATAAGCATCCCAGGAGATATTCCATGCCTATCAAGAACGTAATGTTATCAGCCATTTAAACAAGATATGGAATATCTGTTTCGCTCTCCCACTGGCGCAGGCCTGGCCAGTAAAAGCAATTTCAAATTTAAAATCTCAAATTTCAAATCAAAAAAAGCCCCTGCCTATACAGACAGGAGCTTATACCTAATCATCCACACAAAAGTTTATACTTATTTTACTTTTTCTTCGGCTTCATTTCTAAACACCACTACACCGTCAAACACATCAACCAATACTGGTTTCTCTTTGTCAATATCACCGGCTAGTATGCGTTTACTCAACTGGTTTACGATCTCTTTCTGGATCAGTCTTTTCAACGGCCTTGCGCCAAATTGCGGATCATAACCATTCTCTGCGAGGTAATCAATTGCATAATCACTAAACTCCAGTTGCACGCCGTTGTTGGTCAACAACTGTTGCAGGTGACGCAACTGTATCGTAATAATGTTCTTAATCTCTTTCTTCAGCAATGGATGGAACATGATGATCTCATCTACCCTGTTCAAAAACTCCGGACGGATCGTCTGGCGCAACAGGTTCATTACATCTGCTTTCGCTTTTTCTGTAGCAACTTCTACATTATTCTCATCCACATCTTCAAATGCTTCTTGTATCAGGTGGCTACCGATATTGCTGGTCATAATGATGATCGTATTCTTAAAATTCACCACCCTGCCCTTGTTATCCGTAAGGCGGCCATCATCTAATACTTGTAACAATACGTTCCATACATCAGGATGCGCTTTTTCTATCTCGTCTAACAAAACCACGCTATAAGGCTTTCTGCGCACGGATTCGGTTAACTGTCCACCTTCATCATAACCCACATAACCCGGAGGCGCACCAACCAATCTTGACACCGTATGTTTTTCCTGGTATTCACTCATGTCTATACGCGTCATCATATTCTCATCATCAAACAAGTAATCAGCCAGGGCCTTGGCCAGCTCTGTTTTACCTACACCTGTTGTACCCAGGAAGATAAATGAACCTATTGGTTTGCGCGGGTCACTCAGTCCTGCACGGCTTCTCCTGATCGCATCTGCTACAGCGGTGATCGCATCATCCTGGCCTACTACACGCTTGTGCAATTCGTCTTCCAGGTTCAGCAATTTTTCACGCTCACTCTGCAACATTTTGCTTACAGGTATGCCGGTTGCTTTTGCTATAGCCTCTGCTATATCTTCTGCATCTACCTCTTCCTTCAGCAGCCTTCTTTCGCTGATCTCTTCCAGCAATTTAGACTGTTGTTCTATTACTTTTTCCTGTTCTTTTATTTTGCCATAGCGGATCTCAGCCACCTTTCCAAAGTCACCTTCACGCTCTGCACGCTCGGCTTCCAGCTTCAACGATTCTATTCCTGCTTTAGCAGATTGTATCTGCTCTACTATTTCTTTTTCCTGTTTCCATTTTGCCTTCAGTGTATCGCGCTCAACGCTTAAAAGAGAAATCTCTTGCATTAGCTCTTTCAGCTTTTGCTCATCATTTTCACGCTTGATCGCTTCACGCTCTATTTCCAGTTGACGGATCTGCCTTTCCAGCTTATCCAGTTCCTCCGGCATAGAGTTCATTTCCAGGCGCAGCTTAGCTGCACTTTCATCTATCAGGTCAATTGCTTTGTCCGGCAGAAAACGGTCTGTAATATACCTGCTGGATAATTCCACTGCCGCAATGATGGCTTCATCTTTAATGCGTACGTGGTGGTGTGTTTCATAACGGTCTTTGATACCGCGTAAAATACTTACGGCATCTTCTACACTTGGCTCGTCTACCATTACCTTTTGAAAACGGCGCTCAAGCGCTTTATCTTTTTCAAAATATTTCTGGTACTCATTCAGCGTTGTAGCACCTACTGCTCTCAGTTCCCCGCGCGCCAGCGCCGGTTTCAGGATGTTGGCAGCATCCATTGCGCCTTCACCGCCACCAGCACCTACCAGTGTATGTATCTCATCTATGAAGAGAATGATCTCTCCATCGCTTTCACTTACTTCTTTCACCACACCTTTCAGTCGCTCTTCAAACTCACCTTTATACTTTGCGCCAGCTATCAGTTGGCCCATGTCCAGTGCAAAAATTATCTTCGATTTCAGGTTTTCAGGCACATCCCCATTTACAATGCGCATAGCTAATCCTTCTGCAATAGCAGTTTTACCTACACCTGGTTCACCGACCAGTATCGGGTTATTTTTGCTTCTGCGGGAAAGTATATGCAGTGTTCTCCTGATCTCTTCATCACGCCCGATCACCGGGTCAAGTTTACCGGCACCAGCCAGCTCATTCAGATTTTTCGCATATTTCTGTAATGAATTATACTGTTGAGATGCGGTTTGAGAGTTAACGGTTGAGCCCTTTCTTAATTCTTTTATAGCAGCTACAAGGCCTTTTTCTGTAAGGCCAGCATCCTTCAATAGCTTAGCAGTATTATCGCTGCCGCTTACAATACCTAAGAGCAAATGCTCCACGCTTACAAACTCATCACCGAATTGTTTCAGTGATGCATTTGCTTTTAACAAAACGCTATTCATTTCCCGGCTAATCGCTTGTGCCGGCTCGCCCGTTGCTTTTGGCAAACGGTTAATAGCCTCATCTAACTTCCCTTCGACATACTGAACGTTTACATTATTTTTTTTCAGCAGATAATCTACGGGACTGTCTTCGTCGCTGATCAATGCTTTCAACAGGTGTTCTGTCTCTATGTTTGGATTATTATTATTGAAAGCAAGTTGCTGTGAAGCCTGGATTAATTCCTGTGCTTTAATTGTATAATTGTTCAAATTCATAGTCTATATTTATAACAGTTATTTTTACGTATTGTTTCAGAGAAAAGAAGGTTTCAATAGTTTTCAATCTCACTGTTTTAAAAGTTTAATACTTTCAAAACAAATAATGAAACTCATTAAACGCAATCATCTTTTCACAACTTTTCAATCGTCTACAACTTTCAGTGTTTTATATTGAAACACGTAAACCATTGAAACGCGTAACCTTTAAAGCAAAATACAAACCAACACGATAAAGACTGAAAATATGACTGTAAAACCCTTTCGTATCTGCCTGAAAGTCAGCCTATTTGTTATTTTCCTGCAACTATTGCAGCCTGCATTTGCCCAATACGATTTTTCCCGCCTTGACCAACAATTACAGCAGTATCAAAAAGATCTGGGTAATAACATTGTTACGCTCATTTATAAGGATGGAAAAATCATTTACCAGAAAGAAATGGGTGATTTTAAATCCAATACAGTTGCTCCAATAGCAAGTTGCAGTAAATGGCTGACTGCAGCACTTGTAATGACATTTGTAGATGAAGGCAAACTGTCACTGGACGACAGGATCGACAAATACCTGCCTGACGCTGCAAAGTATAATAAAGGCTATATTACTATCAGGCAATGCCTTTCCCATACTACCGGCATTGCAGCGGACAAACCAGGTCTGGCAAGCATACTCAAAATGAGCCGTTACGAAACACTGGAAGAAGAGGTAAACGATTTTATATCCCGTCATGATATAGTGGCCAAACCTGGAGCAGAATTTTTCTATAGTTCTGTCGGGTTGAATATAGCCGGAAGAATTTTAGAGGTTATCTCTAAAAAACCATTTGAACGCCTGGCGCTGGACCGCCTGTTCAGACCATTGGGAATGAAAAATTCTACGTTTGCGGGCCTGAAAGCTACTAATCCATCCGGCAGTGCAAAATCTACTGCTACGGATTATATGAACTTCCAGGTAATGATCCTGAACAAGGGTATGTACAATGGCAAAAGAATATTAAGCGAAAAGGCGATAGCGGATATGCAGGAGATACAAACCAAAAATGCAACGGTAAAGTATGCGCCTAAAACAGCGGAAGGTTATCCGTATGCCTGTGGTGAATGGGTTTTAGGAACAGATGCCAGCGGCAAATCTACCGTGGTAAGCAGCCCGGGATTGTTCGGCACATGGCCTGTGGTAGACTATCCGCACGGCTATGCTTGTATTTTCTTTGTAAAAACACTATTGGGTAGTGAACAGAAAAAAGAAGTGTACCAGGCGCTGATGAATGCGGTGAATGAGCAAATGAAATGATGTATGATGTTAGATGTACGATGTAAATAAGCATAGTTTTTAATAAGAAAGGGAAAGATGACATATTAAAGTTCATCTTTCCCTTTCTTCTTTTATACATTACGCAGCATCCCTATGTTATCAAATCGTACATCTAACATCGTACATGCGCAGCTTATTCCATTTTCACCAACACCATCCTGCTTCTATCTGCTTTATACATATCATTATGATATTTCATAAAATCTGCATAATCTGCCGGAGGGAATATTGCCTGCTTTTCTTCATGTACACGGATAACGGTAATACTGTTATCATTGAATTTAAAAGAAATACTATACTTACCAAATTTACTCTCGATCGATACATCTTTTGGTGCAGCTTCCACTTTATAACCGGATGGCACTTTTATGATGGCCGTATCCACATCCAGGAAAGAGTCTGAAATACGGATATCATATTTACGGGGCTTATCATCCGTCAGTTTTGAACCGATCTTGTTAAAGAGATTCGGTTCTACAAAAATGCGTTTGCCGGAAACAGAAGCATAGTTTGGTGCATCTAATTCCAATGTCTCGTCTACTTCGGGCACTTCTTTTTTAATCTCCGTATAGTTACTCTTACTCACTTTATAAGTAGGCAGGCGTAAAGTAGAGTTCAGGTATTTATCGCGCTGCTCTTTACTCGCCCCATTGATCAGCTCATGCTGCAGGTCTTGCTGTGTACCGGAAAACCTGGTAAACACAACGGCAGACAAGTTGCCCTCTGCATCCACACTTGCATCTATCTTGCGCAACTGGCTGTTGTCTTTGCTGCTGTAAAAGGGAGTAGATACAACGTGGCCACCATCTTCATCAATCATCAAAGCTTTTCTTCCACCTGTAAAATCCCCCATATACCCTGCGCTCACTGTCTGGTTGGTACATTCCAGCCAAAGTGTATCTTTTCCATCAGGCACACATAAAACAGCATGGTTAAAGTAAGGAGAAGGAAAATCTTCCCACAAACCGCGACGCCCTGCACCTGCTTTTATCAATACATAATTGCTTTTTACACCGGCTTCTTTCAGCAGACTGTACATGTAGTTGGATAAAGCTTTACAATCGCCGTATTTTTTTGTACCAACATATTTGGCATCAAACGGCTGCCAGCCACCTATTCCAAGCTGTATGCTGATGTAGCGGGTATTTTTTTGCAAATAATCATACAATGCTTTTGCCTTCGCCCTGCTCCCTGTTACGCCATCTGCTATACGGTGTACATCTTGCTTTACATTGTCAGGCAACACATCGCGGCCGTTATTCAACTGTACAATAAACTTGCCCAGGTTTTGCCAGGTAGCCATATTGCCTTTATAGTCGCCTATCTGAAAATCTGTAGGCGCTATATACACTGTAGGAAAAATATTAAACGCCTGGTACGGCTCATACTCCACCGGTGCATAGCCCTTCAACTCCCAGGTAAATGTTTTTGTTTTATCGTTACCGCTGGTAACAACGTCACTTCTTGTATTCAACTGCTTATAGCGTAGCTCATATCCCGCAGGTACGTCTACAATAAAGCGACTCTGCACTACTCCATACTTCTCTCCCGCTACCGGGCTCCAGCTAGGCAGAAAAAATACGCCATCGTATTCCTCCTCTTCTTCATACTCTACCGTATATGGATATTGCCTGTAGTAAAAATTATGGATCTTGTACCGGTTATCGTTTGCCAGGCCATCGTCAGTTCCCGAAGATTTATCCGCAATGTCTTTTTTCTTTACGGAACGGATCATTTTACCGGATGCATCATATAACCTGCCATCAATACTGCTCAATGATTTTAGCTGATCATAGTAGTTCGTGTACCCTGCAAAGCCATCACCGGCCTCTCTCAGTATAGTGATCGCGTACTTGTGTTTGCTTACGCATTTATTAATGCCTTTAATTGTTACGTGCAATTCCTCATAACGCAATACTGCATCAGCATTCGCTTTCACCGAGTCGGGAATTGCCGCTACGTTGTAGTCTTGCGCCAACAGGCTGGCAGGAAACGCCAGCAGTATTAACCATAGATATTTAAACATGATACGGAGTGTGTCTGGTTGTTTTATACAATAAAGCATGTATTGTTACATCGCTGGTGCAGTCACCGTTTTAAACAATGTAACAATACAGTGATGCCTCTATTTGATTTTCTTAAATACGATCTGTTCGCTATGCTTCTTCACCACATAAGCGAAGAATTCGCGCAATGTCTGGTAATCTTCTGCCTCAAAGTTTGCTTTATTCAACGCCAGTTTACTGCGTAACTGCACACGTGCTGCATCTACAGATACAAGGTATTCAAATATGCCTTCTGTCTCGTTTAGTTTCAGGCGCGCAGACTTAGGCGCTTCTTCTACCTTATACCCTTTCGGTATTTCCATGTTCAGCACATATATTTCATTCATACAGTATGGCATCTCTACCGGGTAAAACCGCTCGGCAGAAGCGAATGGGTTTTTCTTGTAGAAGTCGCCCATCTGCATTGGGTTGAAGTAAATAAGGTCTTCATCCTCAAAACGGTATTTCAGGTCGTAGTGATAAGACACAGGATCATCCATTCTCTGTAAAGAATCTATACCGGTATTAGACATCTCTACATTACCCGTAAACTCTTTTTTAATGTCTTTGAAGAAGTCCTCTTCTTTGGTTGTTTTCAGCTTCTCTCTTAAACGGGTGGAGCTGAAATGACCATTATTCCAGACTACAGATCCTTCAAATTCATTCTTATCATTATTAATAAAGAATGCGGTAACCATTTCTGCTTCTTTCAGCGAATCGGCAGATAAACTAACGAGGTAAGGAATGGTATCTATTATCCTGCCGGAACCATTGTAGCACTTCACCGGCAACTTACCAAAGCCATTATAAGGCTGTGTTGCGTCCAGCAGGTATTCTTTATCATTGATCACTACTCTTGAGATAACGTAGTTGAACCGGGCCAGCATCGGGAATGTTTCCAGCGCTATGCCATTGTCTCTTGTGCTTAGAATAACCGGCGTGGCATAAAAGCCCCTGTTTTTAAGCATTGCTGTCAGCAGCAGGTTCAGGTCTGCTACATTTCCTTTTTTAGCCTGGTACACTTTCTTCAATGACTGGGACAGGTATTTGCCCTCATCAGTTGTACAGCTAAAATTATCACGCACGTAATTATACAACGTACGCGCTACTTCTACAGAATCTTTTGGATTTTTTATCAATTTCTTCAAATCATCTTCCAGCCAGCCGTTCCTGTTTGCCAGTGGCGCACCAAAGTCTTCGTTAGCCATCAGGTCTTTTGACAGTTGCTGCCAGCTACGCCAGTATGTTTTAGGTAGCTGATCAGGCAGCTTCACTGCCGCCAGTTGAAATTCAATTCTGGCTACGTGGTTGGCTAGTGTAGTCGTGAATATTTCATTTTTCAGTGCCGGTACATTTTTCATGGCCCAAATGCTGTTCACCGTGTTACCACGCCACGTAAACACCTGTGACGACTCACCTGCACCGCCCGGATCCAGGATGTTGTATGAACCAGTAGACAACATGGCCGTGTCTATTGCGTAAGGTACATACCCTTGTTTGAAGAATGAGAAATCAAACAATGCAGGAATGGTTACTTCATATTCACTATACAACCTTGGATAGCTACCCTGGTAGTACCAGGATGGTATGTGCCAGAAACCTGGCCTCGATACCGTATAGGTGTACTCTATAATAGAGCCTTCTTTGATGTTTGGAAATGTAAATTTCTTTGTAGTAGCAGATTCATCTTTGTCTTTAAACAAAGATGCCTTGTCCAGTTTGGTGGCAACTACCTTATTGTCCTCCAGGTTGTATGTAGCAGCCTCCAGTTTTTCCAGCCGTTCCATATCTGACCCTTTGCCAAAGAGGGTGATCTCTACCTTCGCAATATCATCAAAAGCCTTTTTGTGAAGCAGGCGAATACGGACATGTCTTTTAAAAACCACGTTGAAAAAGCCTTTATTGTTACCTTCGAAGCTGGAATTTCCTGAATCGAAAATATAGACTGCATCTGCAGTACTATCTACTTCGTAGGCTGTTGGGGTAAAATCTTCAGGCTTGACGTCGCCAAATTTAAGTTTTGGTCTGTTTTTCTGAGCTACGGATACGAGCGAGCATAGCAATAAAGCCGCCGCCACGAAAGTTGATTTAGGGTTCATAGTAGATATTCATTTATATCGACTGCAATGATACAATTTAGACGCTACATGCATAAAAAAAATAATTAACAGGGGTTGATTTCGACAGAACAACATACAAAATTGGTCAAACGCCTTAGCACACAACTTGGCTTTAGCTATTGTGGCATAGCAAAGGCGGAAAAGCTGGAAGATGATGCACGCCGGCTGGAAAGCTGGCTTAATAAGGGTATGCATGGCAATATGCACTACATGGAAAACCATTTTGACCTGCGCATAGATCCTACTCAGCTTGTGCCTGGCGCCAGGTCTGTGATCACATTGCTTTGTAATTATTACCCGGAGCAACAGCAGGAACTGAATGATGAGCCCAGGATCTCTAAGTATGCTTATGGCGCAGACTACCACGAGGTAATACGGGAAAAATTACGCCACTTTCTCAGCCTGTTGCAGGATGAAGTGGGCGAAGTGCAAGGCCGTGGTTTTGTAGACTCAGCCCCGGTGCTGGAACGCAGTTGGGCTAAACGAAGCGGGCTGGGCTGGCTGGGCAAGAATGGTAACCTGATCACCAAACAGCAGGGTTCTTTCTTCTTTATTGCTACACTGATCACCGATCTGCAACTGGAACCTGATCCTCCATTTATACAAGACTTTTGCGGCACATGTAACAAGTGTGTGGAGGCATGCCCTACAGATGCCATACTACCCGGCAAGGTAGTAGATGGCAGCAAATGCATTAGTTATTTTACCATTGAACTAAAGGATATGCTGATCCCTGGCGAAATGCAGGGGAAATTTCAAAACTGGATGTTTGGTTGTGATGTATGCCAGGATGTGTGCCCGTGGAACCGTTTTAGCAAACCTACTACTGAAGGAGGCTTCACTCCTATACCTGAAATATTTAATCTCACAACAAAAGACTGGGAAGAAATGACGGAAGAAAGTTTTAAAACAATCTTCCGGCATTCACCATTGAAGCGAAGCAAGTTTAAGGGTATACAGCGGAACCTGAAATTTATCAAAACAACATAAGTTGATTTGAGATTTGAGATTGAATATTTGAAATTAAATGTCGTTTAGTTAAGAATCCAACCACATTGGATAGGAAACTTAAGATTTAAGATTCATTCTATTTTAAACATCAAATATCCAATCTCATATCTTTTATAATTCCAACTTCAATCGTACTACGATCCGTTGCTGATTATAACTGAATGTACTTTTTTGCTCCTCACCTGGTGGCAGGCGCCCCGCAGGGCCATAACCGGTAGTATAAACCTGGCGTGTCCCCTTGCCAGAAAATCCGCATGTAAGTAATAAGGATTCGGTACGGGTCACCATGATGGCCAACCCTGCGCCAAAATCATAATAGTGGCCAGGCTTATAAGCACCGGTACCGAAAAAACGCCAATCGTAGATTTTCTGGTCATCTCTTGGCACAGGTATATTCAAGCCGCCATTTCCATATACAACAAATCGCAATTTTTCTTTCCCGATAATTTTTTGCGTTGCCACATATAGCGGAACTGATTGAAGATAGTGTACATCCAGTGCAGCCCCCAGCCCTATGTTAAACAATTTCAACCGGTAGTACGCATCTAATGAACCCTGGCTGGCATTACTCTCCTTGCCATTTATAAACCCGTAGCCCGGTTGCACCATTATTTTTTTCTGGGCACTCACCGCTATCGCAGCAAATGCTGTAAGCCACAATAATATTAGTTTCCTCATACTGCATCTTTTTTCATCCAGCTTATTATTGCAGCTTACCTGTTACATGGATATTAGACAGGTTTGTATAATCAATCATATAGAAACCTTCATTCGCAATGACCAATCCTTTACCGCCTGATGCAATAATGTCTTTCGGCGTAAAATTTTTCAATTGTGCGATCTGTGCAACGTTATTTACATCAACTGCATTAAATACTTTCAAGCCGTCTGTATCGTCACAAACGAATAACGTGTTACCATCTTTCGACAAACCGGCAGGGTGTTTCATCTGGTACGTCTTAACTTGTTTTATGCTTTGAAAATTGCTGATGTCTACGATCTCTAATTGATTGACCACACCACTACAAGGAGTACCGGCCTTCAGTGTAATATAAGCGTATTGGTTATCGGCAATAACAGGATCACATGCAGAGGAGTGAGTGTAAGAACCAAGCTTAGCAGGCGTTTGCCTATTGGTTATATCAAAAACGAGCATACCTGTTTGTGTACCGACAAGGAATTTAGAATCATTTAAAGGAAAGATAGTTTCCATAACACCTGAGCCAGTCACTGTAGATACCTTGGCTGGAGATGATGGGTTTTGTACATTAATCGTTGTTATAAGAGATGAACCAATGGAATAAAGATAATCGTTGATCACACCAAAACGGCTGAGAGAACCTGCCACACCATTATTACTACCGCCAGGGTTGGCACCGCTGGAATTAGATGCTGAAGCATAGATCATCCAACCTCTTGCAGTAGTGTTTTTATACCTATCAAATTCCTCGTCGGACATCGTAAATACTGTATCTTTTTTTGTCCAGCCAACAATAACCTTTGAGCCATCATATACCAGTCCTCCATACCATGCAATAGGTAATGCATCATACAGTGCATTGACTACTTTAGGCGAAGCGGGATTTGTAATATCTATAGACACCAATGTTTTTCCGCAATCTGCCAGCAGTATGTTATCCTTAATGGCAATATCATTATTTCCGAGTATATTTATAAAAGCCACGTTTTGGGGAGCTGTTACATTGCTAATGTCTATTACATGAATACCTTTTAATGCCTCACTAATAAAAACATAATTGCCACGCATGTAAATTTTGGAAGGCGTAGTGATGCTTGTTGGCCCTGTAGCTTTAATGTTGCTTATTATCGCAGATTCCTCCTGGTATATTGGTCTATATATCGTGTAACGTTCATGCGTCGTATTTTTGGTACACCCCCCAAAAATGGCAACTGCAAGCAAGAGAAATGGCAGCGTTAGTTTTAGTTTCATGGCTAATTTATTTTACATTACTGAAAAGGAAATACCAGAAACCGTTGCATGGTTTTATTGCAGACACAATATTTTAAGCTTGTAATTCATTATTGTCCGGGTAAGTTTAGAGGTTCATCAATTGCAAGCGCTCATTTGTCTACCGACGGTGTTACTTTTTGTCTTGATACAAAAAGTAACCAAAAAGATCAAGGCTGCAGAAAAGCAGGCCGAACGTTTCGCTTTAAAAACTGATTGGACCTCCCCTGATTCTGAGACTATTCTTTTTCGCCTATAATCCTTTCTGGGAAACATTTACAGACAACGGCCTATTAACTTTAGTCGGACAATAATGTTTGTAATTATTAAAATAGAAAGTCCTTTAGTAAATACTAAAGGACTTTGTGTAACTCACTTCTTCCCTGCCCGGCATTATATGCAAAGCAAGAGCATCTTATCTCTTTAACTGTATAGACAACTGTAAGCCATAGCGTAGCGCATTATTACGCTCCAGGTCTTCTTTAAAAGTTTTAGACAGACCATAGTCGATATGAGGCGCAACAAACCATGTATATTTTTTGCCATCATACACAGCAACATTAGCGCCCAGCATAAGCGCCGCCTGGTAAGAATAAAAACCGGGTTTTGCAGAACCCGATGTCGTCAGGTTACTTTGATTTAAATAATCAATATTTTTCTCGCTTCTTTTTGCACTTAGCAAGAAGCTGCTTTGCAGCCCTCCAAATACATAAACCGGCTTTGCTATCTTGTATTGCAGTAATAATGGAATGGATAAATAATGCAACGAATAATCCACGTTTACACCTGCAGAAGTGATGCGCCCTGCATTGGTAAAACTACTGGAAGCAGATACATACACAAAAGAATCCTTCGCGGTATATGTGCTGTTTGCATAGTGAACATACTGGTACTGCAACCCCGTAATAAAAGAGAAGCGGTCATTTAATGATTTCTCCGCACGTAATCCTATTGACCAGCTATACCCCTTCAGCGGTGTTTGCTGTCGATATGTGGCTATATAATTCTGAGAAGATCCAGAGTTAGGATTAGAAACCGCATAATCCGCATATAACCTGCCATCATTCGCTCCGGGTAAAAAAGAAATTGCTTTTGTAAGTCTTGCCACACTACCATCGGCTACAGCAGAAAACTTCCATGCTTTATTCTTCTTAGCATGGGCTATCACTGCCGCAGGAGCTGCAGTTGCAGCAGAGTCTGTTTTTTGAACAACCGGTTCGCTATGCTGATCTTTCGTTACCAGAACAGTTTCTGTTTTTACAACCACAGGCTCTTGTACAACAGATTGACCAGGTATTTCAGTCTTCGTGTCAGGACTTGTTACCTGGCTTTGCAGTATATTATCAACCGGTTTGGATTGCGCCTGACCATTACCCACCGGCAGATCAGATTTTTGTGATGTAGTATTTGCCTGCACAACTTTACTTTGGCCTGCGGAGAAATTCCCTTCTTTATCTTTTTCACTCACAGTTCGCTGTGCGTTTTTTTCCTGCGTGTGAGCTGATGTTATCAATTGATCGTGAGATAATGTTGTTCCTGTCTTCTCTTCATCTGCATCTTTGTTTACATTATCTGTTATCGTATTAACGGGTTGCTGTTGTTGTACAATTTTACCACCAGGCTTTTCCGCGTGCTGTGTTATTGCCGGCGGTGTTGTTTGTTTTGCACCTGAGCCTTTGTGTAGATAAAGTCCCGCACCGATGCCCCCTACAAGTATTGCGGGCAGCAGCCACCACCAGAATGCAAAGCGCCTTTTCTTATCCTCACGGATCTCTGTTCTGACTACTTCCCACACTTTATCATCCGGCTTAAATTCTAAACCGGACAGCATTTCCTGCATCTGCTGTTCCAATGACTTATCCGGCATAATTAATAGTTTTAGAATCAAGATTGTATTTTTCCAGCCACATTAGTAGCAGGTTTCTTGCTCGCATATATTGTGACCTTGATGTTCCTTCACTAATCCCCAGCATTTTTGCGATCTGCACATGCGTATATCCTTCTATTGCATGCAGGTTGAATATGGCCTGGTAACCCGCAGGCAATTGTCTCACCAAAGCAGTGATCTCTTTTACACTTAGTTTAATGATTGGGTTTTCGTCGGACACGGGGTGCAGGTACTCTTCCTTCATCAGCATTTCTGATTGATATTTCTTACTCTGCTTCAGGAAATTTAATGCGGCGTTCACCATAATGCGGCGTACCCATGCGCCCAGCTCGCCCTCCTCTTTATACTGATGCAGGTTGCGGAATATATTGATAAACCCTTCCTGCAGTACATCCTGGGCATCATCCATCGACTTGGTGTACCTATAGCAAACACCCAGCATCTGCCCGGCAAACGTATCGTATAGTTGCTTCTGGGCAGATTCATCACCTGCAATGCAGGCTTTTATGAGTCTGCGGGTCTCTGTCATGTCTGAATTCGTGAAGTTGACAACGGGCGGAAAAGAACCGTTGCATATGGGCAAAAATTATTTTCCGGGTTGCAAAGATAAGCAGGGGCGTGAGACGAGAATCGTCAATCGTGAGACGTCAATGGCTTACTCACAACTGACAACTCACTACTCACATAAGCCCATTCACGATTCATGTCTCACGTTTCACGTTTACGTACCTTTGCTCTCATGAACTGGATAGAGAAAGACCGAAAATACATATGGCACCCTTTTACTCCACAAAAGGAACGCCTCGACCCAATATTTATAGAGCGCGGTAAAGGCTCTTTGCTGTATGATAGTGAAGGACACGCATATATTGATGCGGTGAGTAGCTGGTGGGTGACTTTGCATGGGCATGCACACCCTTACATAGCGGAAAAACTGTACCAGCAGGCACTGGAACTGGAACAAGTGATCTTTGCAGGCTTCACACATAAACCGGCTATAGAACTGGCGGAAAGACTGGTTACACTGCTACCACAAAACTTTACCCGTATCTTTTACAGCGACAATGGTTCTACTTCTACGGAAGTATCGTTGAAAATGGCGATCCAATACTGGTGGAACCAGGCGTACGAAAACGGCGTACACAAAGGCATTAAACGGAATAAGATCATTGCTTTTAAAAATTCGTATCACGGTGACACGTTCGGCGCCATGAGCGTAAGCGACCGTGGCGTGTTTACCATGGCCTTCCACGACCTGTTATTTGAAGTATTGTTTATAGATACGCCTGAAAAGGATAATATAAAGCAAACAAAAGCTTTGCTGGAAGAGTACGGACATGAAGTGGCGGCTTTTATCTATGAGCCATTGGTACAGGGTGCTGGCGGCATGAAAATGTATGATGCAGCCTTACTGGACGAGCTACTGGGCATCATGCAGGAAACAGGCATTATCTGTATTGCAGATGAGGTAATGACCGGGTTTGGGCGCACAGGTAAATTATTTGCCAGCGAACACATGCAACACAAGCCGGATATTATTTGCCTGAGCAAAGGTTTAACCGGAGGTACTATGGCGCTCGGCGTTACGGCCTGTTCTGATAAGATCTACAATGCGTATGTAAATGACGACAAGCTGAAAACATTTTTCCATGGCCACTCGTTTACAGCCAACCCGCTGGCTTGTACGGCTGCAATTGCCAGCCTGGACCTGGTGAAACAAAATAATGTAATTGAAAAAATAGAATGGCTTACTGCGCAACATCAACTGTTTGCTGCAAAATTAGCTGCACGCGAGGCTAAGGGGTTTTCTGTAAAAAATATACGCACGCAGGGAACCATCATTGCATTTGAAATAGATAAAGGTAAAGATGAATACCTGAATAACATAAGCCAGGAAATCACTCAAAAGTGTATGGCTAAAGGCGTTTATATTCGCCCCCTGGGCAACGCCGTTTACCTTATGCCGCCATATTGCATTACGCAAGAGGAATTGAATACAATTTATGAAACGCTATTGAGTGTATTGAATGATTAGTGAGTGGTGAGTTGTCAGTTGTGAATGGGCTTACTCGCTACTGACAACTCACCACTCACACTCTATTAATGATGTTCTAATTGTTGTTTAAGATTCGCCAGGCTTTTTTCCATAGAAGTACCGAGAATTTTATCATTCATCATACTGCTGAATTTCTCCCACGGATACCACTTTAAGTGCTGTTCAAATTTCCACTGAACAGTACAGAATGTAGCGCCGGGTATAACCTGTATAGTAGAGTGCTGTACGGTACTGCGCCCCTTCCAGTCGTGGCTCCACGAGCTGTCTGTCTGTGCCGTTTCGCGAATAATCATCGTGCCAAAGAAAGCTTCTGTACTATCTTTTGCCACCACTTTCAACTCACTGGTCTTCGCTCCTTCCATCCAGTCATTCCATTTACTGTACTGTGCTATATACGGCTTTACGCTATCTGCACTCACTGCAATGTCTACGGCACGGGACACAATGACATTGGAAGGAAAAAGACTACCTATTGCTGTCAGCAGCAGGAATAAAACAACAAAACTGATAATACCGAGCTTTACGAAACGCATATATAATTTGAAAATGGTTGAATTGATATATTGCTATATGGTTGAATTGTTGAATGGCTTTATTCACGATTCCCGGTTCACGACTCACGATTGCCTATTCCCACTTAAACACCTTGATCGCTATGGCATAAATAACGACTCCCCATATAGCTAATATGCCGATCTCGCGCCAGCAACTGAGCAGGCTTGCACCTTCAAATGCAATATTACGCATGGCATTATTGAAATGCGTTAGCGGCAATATTTTACAAATAGGTTGTAACCAGGATGGAAATGCATCTATAGAAAAGAATGTTCCCGCTAATAGAAACTGGGGCAACGTAAATAAGTTGGCAAACGGAGGTATTGTACTTTCATTTTTTGCTACGCCGCTTACCACAAAACCAAAGCCCATAAATACGATCAGCGCAAGGAAACTAAGCAACATGATCTCTATAAAAGTTTCAAAACCTTTTACGAGTGTAAAATGAAAGGCCAGCGTGCCTACGCCTATAATGATCACCGCTGTTATCATCTGGAAGATAACACGGCTTAATGCCTCGCCTAAAACAATATAAGAACGCCTGATAGGTGTAGCGAAAAAGCGTTTTAATACCAATTGCTGCCTCAGGTTGAAGAAAAGGAATGCCACACCAAAAATACCTGCACTCAATAAGGAAAAGCCTAACTGGCCTGGTAATATAAAGTCGATGGTACGGTACACACGGCCCGGTATTTTTTCTATCTGGGGATTAATCTGTGCTACACTTTTTATATGGCCATATTTTGCATTATTGATCTGGCTGATCACTCCTGACAGGAACACATCTTTAAAAAAAGTGAGGTTCTGCATGTTTACTGCTTCAGAACTTTTCAGACCTATCTGGTAATCAGCGCCCGTTGTATCTGCATTTTTCCTGATATCCAATATTGCCAGTAAGCGGCCTTTTTCCAGGTCTTCTTTTTCTTCCTCCGGTGTTTTTTCTACAACCTTTACTGCCGGAAAATTGCGCAAGGCTTTATAAATACCGTTGGAGGTATCTGAACCTTCTGCAAAAGCTATTTTGAAGGAGACATTGCCTCCACCCCCTAAAAACCCAAATACAAGGATAAAAATGAGCGGGAAACCAATACTGAAAACAACTGCTGACGGACTACGGAATGTTGCGCGTAAACTTGCCCTTGTAATGGCCAGCATACCACGTAGCTGGCTATAATTTTCCTGCATAAAGACTTGTTAAAGAAGCAAAACTATCTTAACGGTAACAAAAAAGGGAAAATATTTATAAAATGGGAAAAACAAGACAAGTGTCGTATATTTGTGCGACAAATGACGCGTTATGGCAAAAGCAGCGAAATCGAAAAAATATAGTACCCGTGAACCAGATCCAAATTCCATGCAGTTGAATGAATCTGCCGCTGTTTATGGCAATCCGGCAAAACGTATGCCTGTAGTGGCAGACTTTACGTATAAAAAATTTGAAAAAATAGAGGCAAAAGTTCCTTTTACACAAAAAGAATGGGCTGGTATATTGCACCTGTCAGAAAGAACTTTACAGCGCTATGCAAAAGAGGCCAAAAGTTTTGAGGGGCTTCATGTAGACAGGCTCTTGCATATAGAGCAGCTTATAGACATGGGGCTGGAAACGTTTACCACACCTGCCGCCTTCTATGAATGGTTGAAAAAGGAAAAAAAAGTATTGGGGCAAGTGCTAAATTTTGAATCTTTATATACAACTCAGGGTATCCAGGATACCATTGATCAAATTGGAAGAATACAATACGGCGTTTATTCATGATTTTATACAGACTGGCTCAAAAGAAATTTGCTACAGACCTATCAGGCACCGGCGCTAAACTATTTGGCGGCAGATGGAATCTGCAAGGCATCCCCGTTCTCTATACAAGTGAATGTATTTCACTCACCGTGTTAGAAGTATTGGTAAATGCAGATACATTGTCGCAGGTACAATCCCTTCAATTGGTGTCCATAGAACTGCCTGCACACACCATTCCACATGAAATAAAACTGGATGAGCTGAAAAAAAACTGGTGGAACGACTTTGATTACTCTCAATGGATGGGCAGCGAGATCTTAAAGTCTAACAAACACCTGGTTATTAAATGCCCGTCGGCAGTTATACAGCAAGAACATAATTACCTGATCAACCCCGAACATCCTTCTTTCAAAAAGGTGAAACTACGGGCCGCAGACGACTTCCGCTTTGATGAAAGACTTTTTAAAATGTGAGATTTGACATTTAAGATTCAATGTCATTAAGTTAAGCGAGAAAGAATATTAACGACCGAAGCGAATATTTTTAAACACATAGTAAGCATAGGTACAAAGGCACATAGTTTTTATTTTCTTGCTGATTAATAGCAAAGATTGTTTGTATAAAGAGTGCATAGATCACATAGAGAGGCCGCTTTGCGACCTCTGCGCATTCTCTGCAGTCTTTGCGATATTTGAGTTACCAGCGAATGAAACCCGACCAATGGAATTCTCTTAACTTAATGACATTACATTTAAGATTTGAGATTACCCCTTGCATTATCCATCAATAATATATTACCACTTTCTCATCTCAAATTTCAAATCCCAAATCTCAAATCTGATTTTTTGTTTGAATTTCATAATTTTGCTCCATGAGCAGAGCAGAATCCCTTCGTGAGTTTTACCAGAATAGCAATGCCCCATTTCCTGAATCGAATAAAGCATTCGGGCACTTTAATGTGTACAGGCGGGAAGAATTCTTTTGCCGTCCAACCAATTACAGTCGCAGGGACTTCTATAAAATTTCTTATATGATCGGCTCCGGCACACTGTATTATGCCGACAAGGGCATCACTATTGACCAGCCGGCGCTTTTGTTTTCCAACCCAAACGTTCCGTACTCATGGGAAGCTTCCAGCGAGGAGCAAAAAGGTTATTTCTGCCTTTTTACGGAAGGCTTTTTCAACACAAATAACCGGAACGAAAACCTGAACAACTCTCCTATCTTTAAGATTGGTTCTAACCCGGTATATTTCCTGGCAGAAAAACAACAGGCGCTCATCGCTTCTATTTTTGAACGAATGCTGGAGGAAATAGACTCGGAGTATATATATAAGTATGACTTACTGCACAATTACACAAGCCTGATCATACACGAGGCACTGAAGATGAAACCGGCGGACACTTATTTCACACATCAGAATGCCGCATCCCGCATCGCTACCTTATTCGTAGAGTTACTGGAAAGACAATTCCCGATTGACAATACAGATCATTCCTTTCAATTGAAAAGCGCGAATGACTATGCCACGCGCCTATCCGTGCATGTAAACCACCTGAACCGTGCAGTGAAGGAAGTAACGGGTAAAACAACTACAGAACTGATCTCTGAGCGCATTATAAAGGAAGCAAAGGCTTTACTGATCCATACGGACTGGAATGTTTCACAGATTGCGTACAGCCTGGGCTTCGAATACCCGGCTTATTTCAATAACTTCTTCAAGAAACAGACAAGTATGACACCGCGCACCTTCAGGAATTGACCTGTTTGAATTTTATAATTTTTGGTTTGATAACTATAATGAGATTGCCGGTTACCGGCTTTACATTTGCCCTGTCAATAGCTATTGCACAAAACGAATAGCCATTCAATGGTTTTGCAACTATTTATCCAATAACAACAATTCTATTTCTCAACAGCTACGGCCTCAGAAAAACTGCGTTAAGAAAATTGACGCGAACGTCGTAAAATCCGTTGCTGTCCGAGCCAGCCGCTACTTACATACAAATACTGTTACGGCGAGTTCAACGGATTTCGACGGGCAAGACAATTTTTAGCCTGTTTTTCTGCAGCCTTGATCTTTTTGGTTACTTTTTGTATCAAGACAAAAAGTAACACTGCCGGTAGGCTGCAACAACATTGCTACACATCAACTATCTATATCAATCAAAGTCAAAAATTAATCAATATGAAATACAGACCACTCGGCAACACCGGCGAAAAACTATCCGCAGTAGGCTTAGGCTGTATGGGCATGAGCTTCGCATACGGCCCTACAGACGATGCAGAATCTATTGCCACCCTACACAAAGCACTCGACCTTGGTATCAACTTCTGGGATACAGCAGATATGTATGCACAGGGAAAGAATGAAGAACTGATCTCTAATGTACTTGTTTCAAACCGGGACAAAGTATTTATTGCCACCAAATTCGGTTTTCGTACCAATAACGATGGCAACGGCTTTGCTGGCACATCATCTACTTATTTTGATGGCTCTCCTGCCCACATGCGCAATGCGGTAGAAGGCAGCCTGAAAAGACTGAAAATAGATACCATTGACCTGTATTATGCACACCGCATAGACCCCAAAGTACCTGTAGAGGAAATGGTAGGTGCAATGGCAGAGTTGGTAAAAGAAGGCAAAGTGCGCTATCTCGGTTTATCCGAAGCTTCAGCCTCATCTATCAGGAAAGCACATGCTGTGCACCCGATCACAGCTTTGCAAAGTGAATACTCTGTATTAACAAGAGACATAGAAGCAGAAATACTGCCGGTATGCCGCGAACTGGGTATTACGTTCGTTCCATATAGCCCACTGGCAAGAGGCCTGGTAACAGCAACTGTAAGCAGTAAGGAAACACTTGCAGAAACAGACTTCAGGCGTACGCTGCCCCGCTTTGATGAAGCGAACTGGGAAAACAACAGTAAACTGGTAGAAGCTTTTGGTGCTTTTGCAAAAGATAAAAACTGTACTCCTGCACAACTGGCGCTTGCCTGGGTACTGGCGCAAGGTGATGATATAATACCAATACCTGGCACTAAAAAAAGAAAATACTTAGAAGAGAATGCGGGTGCGGCTGATGTGAACTTATCTGCCGCAGATGTGGAAGCAATCAATACGCTGGTTGCAAAATATCCAAACACCGGGGAAAGATACAGTGAGGGTTCTATGAAACTGGTGAACCACTAAAGAAACCTCCGCTAACCGAAAGCAAGACATCAAAACCTCCACCGCAAAGGGTACCTACTCTTTGCGGTTTTTATTTTTAGTCATCTCTCCCGGATCAATACGACAACAACTGGTAGTTTTATTTATTGTTTCATTAGCAATAAACAATGTACATTTAAGCGTTTAACCAAGTTCAAGACTCCATTAATTTGAATTCACATACTACCATTACAGGAAGTGGCAGCTTCATACCTGCTACCGTAAAATGCAACCGGGATTTTATTACACAGGAATTTTACGCAGAAGACAACGAACGTTTAAAGACAGAACCACAGATCATTGTTGACAAATTCCTTTCCATTACCGGAATAGCAGAAAGACGTTATGCAGACAAAAACATGACGGCTTCCTCCATGGGAATTATTGCAGCTAAACGGGCAATTGCAGATGCAAATACAGATCCTGAAACAATAGACTACATTATTGCTGCGCACAATTTTGGTAATGTATGCGCTACCTCTACCCAGTCAGATGCAGTACCTTCTATTGCATCCCATATCAAGCATGGACTGGGAATAAAAAATCCGAATTGTATTCCGTACGACATCTTATTTGGCTGTCCCGGATGGCTACAGGGTGTAATACAGGCTGATGCTTTTTGCAAAGCTGGTATTGCCAAAAAGATCCTTGTGGTTGGCACGGAAACACTCAGCCGTGTAATAGACAAATTTGACAGGGACAGTATGATCTTTAGTGACGGTGCGGGAGCAGTGGTGCTTGAAAGTAAGGCAACAAATGCCGGCATTATTGGCGCAAGCGCACAGTCGTTCACACTTGAGGAACTGAATTATATAAATATGGGGCCATCGTACGCACCGGATGCGGAGCATGGCACTATTTATATAAAAATGCAGGGGCGAAAAGTATATGAATTTGCACTAAAGCAAGTACCGCTGGCTATGAAGGCATGTGTAGACGCCAGCAACATTAGCATTACAGATATAAAGAAGATCTTCATTCACCAGGCAAATGAAAAAATGGATGAAGCGATCATTAAAGCATTTTACAAACTATATGAGTTGCCTGCACCGGAGAATATTATGCCGATGAATATTCACATGCTGGGCAATAGCTCTGTTGCTACCATTCCTACACTCTACGATATGGTTTGCAAGGGAGAGTTACCCGAACACGCGCTGCATGCCGGGGATATAATCCTGTTTGCCTCGGTGGGTGCCGGTATGAATATTAATGCCGTTTGCTACCGGGTGTAAAAGATTGCGCGCAGCATACATTACGGTGAACTTAAGCTTTCACATACGACATTTCGAATAAGCGATCTGGCATTTGCACCGGCACGCGCTTTACAGTATGTGTACGTCATTTACTTTTGCATCCATCAAACACATTTACAGCTTTTAACACAGAAAGATATTCGACACAACTCTTTACGGGGGTATAACAACTGAACGCCTCTGCAGCTTCTGCTGCGGGGGCTTCTTTTTGAACTATTGTTTCCTGACTAAAACACACAAAAACATTTATAGATTTTTGACACAAAAGATTACAATCAAAAAGGTTGATATTAAAAACAAATAGAGCTTCGTGAACATCCGGCCTCAGAAAAGCTGCGTTAAGAAAATTGACATGAACGCCGGTAAAATCCATTGCTGTTTGAGCCAGGCGCGACTCGCTTACAAACGCAGTCAGCGGCGAGTTCAATGGATTTCGGCGGGCAGGACAATTTTTAGCCTGCTTTTCTGGAGCCTTGATCTTTTTGGTTACTTTTTGTATTAAGACAAAAAGTAACACCGTCGGTAGACAATAAATGCTTACTATTAGATAAGCAACGATGTTTATAAATAATCTCATCCTTGCAATACTATATCCATTCATTCACCAACACTTCAATCCGCATTTTATACGCTCCGGGATTTTTCGCTTTTGCATCATAACGATACGACGTATCATGCAGACGAATAACTAAAACGAGATTTTTTCATCCTGAAACTGCTTTTTACATGAACGTACTTATTATTGAAAATGAAGCACTGGCTGCAAATCGTTTAAAAAAGATCCTGAACGACACTGAACCTACAGCAGCTATTGTAGATACGCTGGATTCCGTACAAAGCGCTGTAGACTTTTTTGCAAACAACCCGGAACCTGACTTGATCTTTCTTGACATAGAACTTGGAGACGGACAGAGTTTTGATATTTTAAAACAGCACACGATCCAAAGTCCTGTAATATTCACTACGGCGTATAATGAATATGCGATCAAAGCTTTTAGACTAAACAGCATAGACTATTTATTAAAACCTGTAAACAAAGATGCACTCTCCGCAGCGTTACAGAAGTTTAAGTTGCAATCGCAAAGAAACATAGTGCAGACACTTCCTTACAATCAGCATTATAAAAAAAGGTTCCTTGCCAAAAGAGGAACACGCCTGTACCCTATCTGTATTACAGAAGTTGCATACTTCTACACAAAGGACAGGATACATTGGTTAAAAACAAATGACAACAATGACTTTATGATTGAAAACAATATGGATGAACTGGAAGGAATGATAGACCCGGAAGATTTTTTCCGGGTAAACAGGCAGTTTATCATTCAGTATAATTCGATAGATAAAGTACATGCCTGGTTTGACGGCAAGCTGAAACTCTCTGTTAAACCAGCCGCTTCTGAGGACATAATCATCAGCAGGTTAAGAGCCGGGGAGTTTAAAAAGTGGTTAGGCAAATAACAACCCGGTTGCTATTTCATACAACTGAACAATACACTTAATCATCTTGTATTCCACCCTCTTTACCGGGTTGCAATGTGTGTTAGCTTCATGGTTCACCAAACTATTTACCTATATGACAAAGTGGTCAATTGTCGTATGCGGAGTGTGTTACTTTTCCTTCGCAAGCGTATATGCACAAGAGAAAAAACACGGCAGGTTGCCAGACACAGAATGCGCGTTTTCGCAGTATGCGTCTACGCATACAACAAAGCAGGCATTCTTATATTTCCTGGACAGCAGTGGCATTGTTTTTAACAAAGGGCTTCCTTATAATGGGCTTGCCGTTTGGCGGCAACAGCCGGAAAACAATTTTAAACTGCGCTGGCATCCTGCTTATTATGTTGTTTCAGCAGACGAATCACTTGGCTTTACTACCGGCCCGTATGAAGCAGGAAATAACCCGAACACTTTTTTCGGCAACTTCACAAGTATATGGCGAAAGGATGCAAACAATAACTGGAAGTTGCTGGCAGATCTGGGCACCAATTACGCATCATCATTGTACGACACGCTTGTGCCAAAAACTTTTTCTCACCTTATTCCTGCAACAGGAAAAGACACCGTTGCATTATTTATTGAACAGCAATTCATCACATTATTTGAACAGCAAGGTATTGAAGCTTACAAGACAGTTGTTAACAAAGCCACCTGGCTTAACATGGATAAACATCATCCTGCAAAAACACCTGAGAACATTTACCATCAACTCACTTCATTACAACAAGATATACATTTCACACCTATAGCTGGTGGTATCTCCGGCACGCATGATCTTGCTTATGTATATGGCACCATCACTTCTAAACAAGGAAAAGAAAATTACCTGCGTGTGTGGGGTCACACAAATAGTGGCTGGATAATACTTTGCCAGGTGATTAAAATAGTTGACTAATTTTTGAATAAATAAACTTTGTTGTGTTTTATTTTCTACTTTTGTGCAACTAACCCAAGATTTATAGCGCACTATGTGCGCACCCATTAAATTAAAAGCCTGTCACTCTCCAGTAACAGGCTTTATTTTTTTATAAAAAGGACACAACTACTTTCCTAAAAACATCTTGAACTCAATTGCTTTTTCCCTGCTTACCAGTATTTCATTTTCTGCTTCCGGGGCAAGGTTCAATTTTAATTTACCATTAAAGTAAGGAACAACATCTTTTACAGCACGCGCATGAACAATGTAAGAACGGTTTGCCCTGTAAAAATCAACAACATTTACCATCTTCTGTAATTCGTCCAGCGTATAATCCAGCATATACTTTTTGTTACTCCATGTTACAAGAAAACACAGTTTACTGATACCATAGAAATAAGCGATCTCTCCTACTTCTACCGAATGAAAGCGCTGACCCGACTTAACCAGGAAGCGGCTTCTGCCGGAATATGTACGCTCCTGTAACAGTGAAACAAGCTTATTAATATCCGGGTTGCCACCACCAAAATTATCTTTCAGCGTTGCATATTTTTTCAGACTGTTCTGCAACACATCTTTCTTTACCGGCTTCAGCAAATAATCGATACTATTTACCTGGAATGCCTGTAGTGCATATTCATCGTACGAGGTAGTAAAAATGATCGGGCATAGAATATCAACCTGCTTAAATATTTCAAAACACTGCCCGTCAGACAGCTCTATATCCATAAAGACTATATCAGGTGCAGCATGCTGGCGAAACCATTCTACGGATGATTGTATCCCATCCAGTATTTCCAGCACCTCTATATCCGGCGCTATTTCATGCAACAGCTTAGCCAGGCGGTCTGCACCTAACGGTTCATCTTCAATTATTAATACTTTCATAAGCGTTCTCTGTCATTAATGGTATGCACACTTTAAATTCATCATCCGTCTCCACGATCTTTAAGCCCGCCTGGTTAAGTAACTTGTATCTTGTAATTAAATTACTTAACCCTTTTTTCTCCGACAACACAGCGTGAAAACGTTTTTGCAGGTTATTGGTCACATGTAAGTTACCTGCTGCATCTGTAATGATCTTTATGTGAAGCGGTTTGCGCACTGCCACCACATTATGCTTCACCGCATTTTCTACCAGTAGCTGAAGTACGAGGGATGGAATATAGTTATCCATCAACTCCGGGTCTATATCCATTGTTATTTGCAGTCCTTCATCAAATCTTGTTTTGAGCATATGTATGTAAGACTGCAGGAAATCCAGCTCATCACTCAACCTGGACAAGCCTGCTTCCTGGTCATTGTTCCTTAAAAGATAACGGTACACCATTGACATCTCTTCCACAAACTTTTCCGCACGCTCAGGTTCGTGCATAATGAGAGAAGACAAGGTATTAAGGCTGTTAAATAAAAAATGCGGGTTGATCTGCCCCTTAAGCGAATCCAACTGCGTTACTATGTTGATCTTCTTCAACTCTTCTGCTTCCGCAAAACTACGCTGCCATTCACCGAGGTAATAGATCCCCTCATAGATACCGATAATAATAGCGGAACACATAAGATTCAAGCCCATGAAAAAGAAGTGATCCCAATTCGTCATTGATTTGAATACGTGCATCTCCAGGGAATACCAGTCCGTAAGCAGGCTGATAACAGCCGTTATGATAAATGTTTTGAAGACGATACGCAGTATCCGCGGACGTACATTTCTTAATCCCGGCATCTTTTTCCTTTCATGCAGGATAACATATCGCAGCGACTCCCAAATAACAATTACATAAGGTGTGTACACCGCTGCCCAGCGCCAGGCATGCCCAAATGTCTTAAAGAGCATTGCATAAAAAAAGAGTAACTGGAAAAGCCACAGGCATATCGGGCCATAAATACGTAGCAACGTATCTGTTCTCTGTTCGCGTATAGAAGTCGTGTGCAATGTAGAGGCTTTAAACGGTTCCAAATATATCTATTTCACTACCCTGCTGTATCCAAAATAGCTTTAAACGGTAGAAAACCGTATTGAGACGGGAATATGGAAGGTTGAAGGCATAAGGTGTGAGGTGTAAGCAGTAAAGCCCTTACTCCGTACACCTTACACCACATACCATACGCCTTGTCCCGCTCTTTCTTCACTTCAGACAAGGCTGTACCCGACCGCTTACTTTACCGTTTACTTTTACTTCGCAATAATCTAAGGCAGATTGCAAGGGTTGTTTTCTGGAATCTATAATCTCGTGTTACTATTACCGCAGGCAGTTTCCACTGCCTGCCCTCCTTTTAAAATAATAAAAGCCATGCTCTGCTGAGCACGGCTTCATAATGATCACCAATAGATATGTTGCTTATTTATCTGATTTTTTAAATACACTCACGCTTCCCAGTTCACTCACTTCAAGAATAATTTTTTTCTGCGCATCTTCTACAGATACATAGTATTTGATTGGTTGTTCTACCTGCTCGTAAGCAACTACCTCTCCCACTACATAGTCTGCATAATCTTTTTGGATCTTGTTAGCGGCCTTAGCTGGTATATCTTTCAAAGTAACATTCTGTCCTGTAGCAAAAAGTTCTCCACCTGCAGTATAAAAAGCCTGCGTCTTCTTTCCATCAAAAGTAAAATCTGCTTTAGCAAATTCATTTTTGATCGTCCATTGCACACCTGCTGCTCCAGGAAAATCTGATTTAAAATTGTTCACTACAAAAATTCCGATTTTGCTATTGTCATTTGCAAAAGCTGACACGATGACTAAAGAAAGTACTGCGGCGATTAAATAACGTTTCATAATTGTAAGTTTTAGATTATTAGTTTATTTATTTTTTGTTTGATGCCAAATAAATTCCAATGCAGTGCCAATTCATTTTTTCTCACTAACTCATTGATTTTTAAACAGAAAATTTTTTATACAAAAAATGCGTGTGTTCGGAAGCGGACAATTTATTGTCCGGTCATGATGCAAACGAACACTTTACCGGCTTTATAAAAGAAAAACTTGCATACTTCAAAAGTTGATCATACTTTTATGTAACCAATCGGTTACACAATTTTATATCATACTATGAGAAGAGATGTATTCCAGGCTATTGCAGACCCTACGCGCAGGGATATTATAGACCTGATTGCGCATCAGTCTTTAAACCTGAACGCGGTAGCAGACAATTTCAATATCAGCAGACCGGCTATATCCAAGCATATTAAAATATTAACGGAATGCGGACTCATCATTATCCGGCAGGAAGGACGGGAACGCTACTGTGAGATACAATTACAAAAACTAAACGAGGTTTCTATATGGATAGAACAATACCGCGTGTTCTGGACGAAAAAACTGGACGCCCTGGACAATTTCTTAAATAAACAGTCAACTACAAAACGTAAACAATCAAAAAAATAGATATGCAACATGAACCTTTTGTAATAGAGCGCACATTCAATGCGCCTGCAAACAAAGTATGGGACGCGATCACTAATAAAGATCAAATGAAGGAATGGTATTTTAACATCGCAGACTTTAAACCAGAAATGGGGTTTGAATTTACCTTTAACGGCACAAACGAAGGTGAAACCTTTGTACACTTATGTAAGATCACCGAAGTAATACCGGGCAGGAAACTTACGCATAGCTGGACATATAAAGATTATTCAGGTGAATCGTTTGTAACATGGGAGCTGTACCCGGAAGGCAATAAAACACGCCTGGTACTTACGCACAAGGGATTAGAGACATTTCCTGATACGGCACAGCAACATTTTGCAAAGGCCAACTTCGAGAAAGGCTGGACTTATATAGTTGGCACTTCGCTTCCGAACTATCTTGAAAAAGCATAAACAGCAATACAAAAGCCTCCTTATACAAGTGGGGCTTTTGCTTTACGCTACTATTTTGCATTGTTGTACTTTAGCGCTACAACAGACCGGCTTACACTTATGCTTAACTTTCAATTTTCACCCATCGCTTACGTAACCAATACACGTAAGGAACCTACGGACGATAACTGGGGAGCAATTATATCTACTATTACACTTGCGGATGAAATACCAACCATCGCGCTGGAAAACATTGAACTATTCTCTCACCTGGAAATCATTTATCACTTTCACCTGGTAGGCGACGGGAACTTTGTATATAGCAGGCACCCACGCGGTAACACCGCTTACCCGGAAATGGGCATACTGGCACAACGTAATAAAGACAGGCCTAATTATATAGGGTTATGTACCGTAGAATTGGTTGCACATGACGGGCGGACATTAATAGTAAAAAACCTGGATGCGATAGACGGCACGCCAATACTGGACATTAAGCCAGTCTTTAAACAATTTCAACCGCAAAGCGACACAAAACAACCTGCATGGGTTGATGATCTGACAAAACATTATTGGTAGATACTTCAGAGTTTCAATGTTTCAGAACATAGATATTCCATATCTCTTAGATATGGAATATCTGCGGATAAACTGAAACATTGAAACCCTGAAACTTTGAAACTATTTCGCTACATCATAATTCACCATCCACGATGTACCGAATTTATCGATGACCATACCAAATGCCTCCGCCCAATAGGTTTTCTCCAACGGCATGGTTACTTTACCTTCTTCTGCAAACGCAGCAAAGATCCTCTTAGCTTCATCTTCGCTATGTGTCATAATGGTTAAGTGTACATTGGAACCAACAGTCATCGTCTGACCCATTGACTCTACTATGTCAGTACCCATGAGGTGAATACCGTTACCAATAGGCAAAGCGATGTGCATGATCTTATTGCGGTCTGCCTCTGGCACCTGGTCAGAAAAAGGTGTATCAGAAAAGCGCGACAGCATGGAGAACTCTCCGCCAAATACAGACTTATAAAAAATAAAAGCTTCTTCTGTCTTGCCTAAAAAATTCAAATAAGGATGAATGGTTAACATACCAGGTTGATTTTTATTGTTATGAATATTTGTTATTTTTCCAGTAAACTTTTAAGATCGTTCAGGCTAACATCAAGGTCGCGCACCAGCATCTTACGGATCATAGCGCTCATTACATTCATAGGGCGTGGTGAAGAGCCTTCCATGCCCCAGCTTACCTTTGTCTCACCTGTTGATACTGGTGTTGTAATAATATAAGCGTATGCCGTTCCTTTAAATGGTTTTTCAAAACGCAGTTCATAATCTATACGCTCGCCTTCTGCTATCTTCTTTATCTCCTGCTCTCCTTTTCCTACATTTTTATTATCACTTTCCCAGGCAGATACAAAACCGACAGCACCGTCATTGCCGTTAAATGTTTGCCGCATAGCCGGGTCCATCTTTGACCATTTTACAAAATTCTTATGGTTACGGAGCCAGCGCAGGTAATCAAATACCTCGTGACGGGGTTTACTGATCGCTATTGTCCGCTCTAACGCGTACTCTTTTTTTATGATCAACGATGCAATAAGCAGTAATACAACAAGTGCAGCAACAACAGAAAGAATGATTAAAAGGGTGTTCATATTATTTTGTTTTGAGTAGTTCTGAAAGATTGACTACACAAAAATATTCGCTGGAAACAAATTCTTCAGGTTGCATTTGCGACAATAAAGAGGGCATTTGCGACAGGGAATTATTGCCGCAGATTTACGCAGATTCCATAAGTCAAGGCTATTAGATTAACACAAGGACTTCTCTTCATGATCCTTGTGAAATGGCATTGTGGCTAACACTTAAACGATACGCTAGAATACATTGCATCCAACCTGGCAGTTATTCTTTTACTGCAGACAGGTGATACATTCCCGTAAGTTTTAACGCAACATTGCCTCCCCACACTTCTACCCGTTTCAATACCAGGCTGTCGCTTGTAGCGGTGCAGATAAGGTATTGCTGTATCTTACCTGTATTATTGGAAGGCCAGAAACTTAAAACACTGTCTTGTATTTTGTAATCATACAAACTGGAATCGCCATAGCTAACAATCGCCAACTTATCAGCAGTATTAAAATACAAGCGATCTATTACACTAAAATCTTTCGTCTTTATATACGTAGTATCCGTTTTTTTATCCTGCGACCTTACTACCTCTTGATACATCATCCATTTTTTTTGTTTAACAAGTCTACTTTGTTGCGCAGTACAGGCAAACATCCACCCGGATAAAACAAAAAACAGGAAATATTTCTGCATATCAGCTCATTTATTACGTACTATATAAATCATTCAACAAATAATAGAAAAGAATGTTTACCCTTCTGTCATGGACGCATAAAGCCGAGCGCGAATGCAGCACCTGTACCCAATAGTGCGCCTGTAGCTACGTCTGACGGATAATGCACGCCAAGATACATGCGGGAGTAACTGACTGTACCAGCCCACAAAAGCGAAGGGGCGATCACATACCATTTAGGATAAGCACGCGAGAGACTGACGGCGGTACTGAATGCGGATGAACTATGCCCGGAAGGAAATGAGTAAGTAGAAGGTTGATATACTGCGGAAATATGCACATTCTGCACAAACGGACGACGGCGCTTTACCAGTTTTTTAATGAGTGCATTCGCAATCACTGTGCTTGCAGTGCTGGTAGCTATGTACAAGGCATTTTGCCGCATATCAGGATCACTTTTAATAACACCTGCCGTAAAAAGTCCTACAGGAACGGCAACATTTATATACGTATTTGTTTTGGACATGAATAGCCAGCCCTTTGTCTGCGCCGGTGTTCTGTGAGCAGCCAGGTACTCAAGTGTTGCATCATCCCATTGTTGTATGCGGGACTGCGCCAGCATACTTTTACTGCAGCCCAAGAGTATTAAAAAGACAAAATAGCGTTTCAAAATCAATTTCATACAAGCTTCTCCTGATGTAATACATTGGTTAATACGAGACTGTTTATATAAGCCCATACCAGCCTCTCCTGTAGTAATTTACCGCCGGATAAAGAGACTATCAAATTATTTTCCCGAAGGGCATTTACTACAGGCATGTATTATCCTTAAAACGGCCTGAACAAACACTCCGGGGCTTAAATTATATACAAGAAATACTTAATGCCTTGCAGAAGGCCCTGGTGGTTTGTAGCTTTGTTCTACCCACTAAATCCACTTTTTATGCAAACGATGGTACTACCTTTTCACTTCCAGGGGCGCATGTATTCTGCCATACTTACGTATGCAGGCGACTGGTTTGCAGCAAAAATCCTTAATGAACATTTGAATGATTGTATAGAAGGGCATAACGTATTCTCCCGTTACCAGGGCAGATGGTTTCGCGAGTCTATCAACGCTGAAACTGACGGTCTTATCGATAGCATTATACAGTCTATACAGAAGTATGAAAGTACTTTATGGTCTATGCAAAAGCCTGTGCAGAATTAATCATTAGCCCAGCATCGCATTAAGTCTGGTAACTCATCCGATTGTGATCTTTCGTTTGTCTACCGACGGTGTTACTTTTTGTCTTGATACAAAAAGTAACCAAAAAGATCAAGGCTGCAGAAAAGCAGGCTAAAAATTGTCCCGACCGCCGAAATCCATTGAACTCGCCGCTTACAGCGTGAGTAAGTAAATTACGCCTGGCTCAAACAGCAATGGATTTTTCCGGCGTTCATCCCAATTTTCTTAACGCAGCTTTTCTGAGGCCGCACGTTTATATTGAAAACGTTGCACTCAATGAGACAGTAATGTTAGCCTGTATATAGCTACTCGTATTAATTTGTTGTAAAGACGCCCAGCTTCATACAGATCATATCAAAAGAGTTTTATTTTGCGATATGATTTGTTCTTTATTTATGTCAACTAAATAAAAATATTATGTCAGTGCTTGGCGTCATACCTAAGATCTTTTATGAAGATATTCAGCAAGGGCTCCACCTTTTTATAGATTGCCTTGGTTTCAGCATTGGATACGAGGAACCGGGTGGCAAGTTTTATGTGATCAGGCGGGACGCTACACGCATCATACTGGTGGAAGATGCAGAATTTGCCAGGAAAGACCGGCCGGAGATCCGCCTGATAACAGATGATATAGAAGCATTGTATAAAGAAGTTGCACAAAAAGACAAAAGCATATTGCACCCAAATCTTACGCATATTAAAACACAACCGTGGGGACTAAAAGAGTTTGCACTAAGAGATGCATCAGATGTATGTGTGATCATACAACAAGACTTATAAACACATATAATCCCGTATAAAAAAGCCGTGGTATGCCACGGCTTTTTTATACGCTCCATTCGCTACGCTTCTTTTATCAAAGTTTGCAAGGCATTTTTAAAATCATTCAGCTTTAGATTTAATGCCCCGAAAAATTCTTTGTCAAATTTTTCTATCACTTTTATAGCACGCCTTGCAAGTGCAAGCCCATTGCTGGTCAGCGTAATTGCTTTTGCGCGCGTATCGCTACTATGTTCTTTCCGTTGTACAAATTTCTTTTTCTCAAGCGTCCGTACCACACTCGAGGTTGTCATCGGATCTATTTTACTATGTACGGACAAATCTATTTGCGTTACATTTTCTTGTTGACTGGAAAGCCAAAGCAGGCTTGCTAGCAAGACAAACTGTGAGTGTGTCAGATCAAACGGTTCTAATGTTTTTTTGACCCCTCTTTCCCATACAGTTGTTGCCTGCCATAACAAAAAGCCCACACTATCTTCAGCCTTATTAACAGAAAATACTTTATCTGATTTAGCCATGTTTTAATATTTTTTTGCTGCTGCTACCTGTTTAGGAATATCAGCAGGTAAAGCATTCACAATGTTTTGCGCAACCAATTTAATCCAAAGAAAAGATAAGATACCCGTTACCGAAATGGTATTAGTGATCTTCAACCCTTCCGGCGTTTCTTCAAAAGTATGGTTGTCATACATTTTTGCCAGCGGAAACCTGGTAACATCAAGAAAACTTTTGTTCTCAGTAGTTTCCAGCAGATCCACTTTCACTTTGGGACCACCCTTTGGCTTCAATATAAAGTGATTCCCTTTTTCAAATGCACCGTTCATACATGTAGATTCAATTCCATCATCCCAGGTATGCCAGTTATTTACGTCAGCAAACAGTCGCCACATCTGTTCTCCGGTTACATCCTTAGCAACAATTGAATAAGATCTTGTCCACATAATATTAATTTTAATAAGTGCAAATATAATAAGTGTACTTATTATTTTAAATAAATTATTCCCCTTTTCCCAATTAGCCACTACACAAACCCTAATTAACTCAAAATCATACAACTGCGTCTTTGCTAAAAGACCTGAGTAAATGGATAATCGGGTGTAAATAACTGGCAACAACTATCTCTAATTTCAATTTTCATTATTAAACCAAAAACTTTATGAAGAAACCAGGTCATTTCCTGGCGTCCGGATGGCTCCGGCGTTGGGTCTTCACAGCCATTGTATTATTCCAACTTCTTTTTTCATCCCTGTTATACGCCCAATCATCCACCGTAGGTGGTATTGTGAGAGATTCGAAAGGCAGCCCGCAGCAAGGCGTAAGCGTGAATGTAAAAGGCACTTCTGTCAATAGTACAACCGATGCAGAGGGCAAGTTTACCATTAAGGTTGCCAGCTTGCAGGCAACCCTGGTTTTCACACACATCTCATTCTCCACGCAGGAAGAGAATCTTGCAGGCAGAAAACAAATTGAAATCGTATTAACAGAAAAAGCAACCGACCTGAATGAAGTGGTGGTGGTGGGTTATGGCACGCAAAAGAAAACAGACCTTACGGGCGCAATTGCAACCGTAAGTGGTGCTGATCTGAATAAGCGTGTGGCAACTGACCCTACACAACTATTGCAAGGTAAATTGCCAGGCTTGTCACTTACGCAAGCATCCGGCGAAGCGGGTAATGAAGGCAGCGTATTACGTGTAAGAGGACTTGGCACGTATAGTAGTGCAGGCAGCTCACCGCTAGTGATCATAGACGGTATTCCCGGTAGCCTTACAGCTTTGGACCCGCAAAACATTGCATCCGTAACATTATTGAAAGATGCTGCATCCGCCTCTATTTATGGTACGCGTGCTGCAAACGGTGTTATACTTGTTACAACCAAGCAGGGTGCTAACGGCAAATTCCAGTTATCCTACGATTATAACATTGGTATTACAAAACCAACAGCACTGCCAGACCTTGTGTACAATTCTGTACAGTACATGCAACTATACAACCAGGCAGCTACTAACTCCGGCGTACCGGCATCGCTACGTTTTACGCAGGCACAAATAGATGCGTATGCCAACGCAACAGATAAGCGATTGTACCCTGATGTAAACTGGCTTGATCTTGTAATGGGCACAGCGTATGTACAAAATCATCACCTGGGTATGACAGGCGGCCGCAATGGCACTACTTACAATGTAGGGTTAGGCTATGTAGACCAACCGGACATTATGCTGGGTTTCTCCTTTAAGAAATACAACATGCAGTTTAACCTTACGTCGAAAGTAAATGACAATGTCACATTTGGCACCAGCCTTACTTTCAACTATAGCAAGCGTGTGTATCCCCGCCAGGGAAGCCAGGACCAGTTCCTGTCTACACTTTCCCAATCGCCACTCTACGGCCCTACTTTACCCGATGGCAGCGGACGATATACATTTGCAGCATTCCCATTTCAGACGCCTAATAAAAACCCGGTAGCCATTGCACAAAATGCACTTGCGTCCAACAACGATTTTTACATGCAGGGCAATGTGTACTTAAGCGTAAAACTGCTAAAGGACCTTGAATGGAAAACAAGTGCCGGTTTGAATTTTGATTTCCAGAAGATCTACGATTACAAACCGGTGGTGAATCTCTATTACTGGTCTGCAGGCCCGACTGATGCGCCGGCGAGAACTTTGGATGTAGGCGGGCAAGGGCTTACTGTAACAGACAACAACTATGTGTACCCGATCGTGTATTCGCAATTGACATGGAGCAAAAACATAGACAAACATCATTTTAAAATACTGGGTGGTTCACAGGCTGAGTATAACAAAGCGCAATCGCTCGGTGCATCACGCCTCACCTACCCTAATAATTCAGTACAAGAGATCAATGCAGGTGGTGCAGGGTCACAGTCAAACAGTGGCACAGCATCTGAGTGGTCGCTGCTATCTTTTTACGGCAGGCTGAACTATGATTATGACGGCAAATACCTGCTGGAAGCAAATGCACGTTACGATGCATCGTCCCGCTTTCCGCCTAATAACAGATGGGGCTTGTTCCCTTCCGTATCCCTGGGCTGGATTGTTTCAAAAGAACATTTTATGCAAAAGCTGTCGTGGATCTCTAACCTGAAACTACGCGGCTCGCTCGGTACACTGGGCAACCAGAACATAGGCAACTACCCTTATCAGAGCGTATATAATACCGGCTCTTCTTATCCGTTCACAGACGCTTCATTAACGCCGGGTGTTATACAAACAGCATTGGTAGATGCGAACATCAAATGGGAAACAACACGTGTATTGGATTTCGGCACAGATATAAGTTTACTGAACAACAGGTTGAACCTGACCTTTGACTGGTATAACAAGTTTACGTACGATATTCTTTCCGGCCAGGTATTGCCATCGTACATTGGCCTGTCTGCACCTATTGTAAACAACGGGCAAATGCGCAATACAGGTATAGAATTTTCTGCACAGTACACTGATCACATAGGCAAAGTAAACTACTCTGTAGGCGGCAATATACAGGCCAATAAAAACAGGCTGGTACGCTATGGCGCTACATCTATCGGCTCTACTACCATCATTAAAGAAGGACAACCATACGGCAGTTTCTTCCTGTATGAGTATGCCGGCATTTTTCAAAGTACAGATGAGATTGCCGCATCACCTACACAACCATTTTCACCTGTGCCCGGTACATTCCGTTTTAAAGACCAGGACAACAGTAAGACGATAGATGCGAATGACCGCGTGATCGTGCCTGGCATTTTCCCTAAGTTCGATTACTCTTTCAATGCAAGCGCGTCTTATAAAGACTTCGACTTGACGCTATTCTTTTATGGCTCTCAAGGACAAAAACAATATGTAAACGGTTGGGGTATGCAACCATTCAACCAGGGCTCTGTACCAACTACTGACTGGTTCAATGCATGGACGCCGCAAAACCACAGCACTACCATGCCACTGATCTATATAACAGGTACGGGCAATGTAAGCAGCAACCTCAGCACCGTTTCCACCTATTACCTGAGAGACGCTTCGTTTTTACGTTTAAAGAACCTGCAACTCGGCTACAATGTACCGGCGCGCATTATAAAGCACATAGCAATGAGCAACCTGCGTGTATATTTTGCGGGAGACAACCTGCTTACATTCAGCAAATTTCCGGGACTTGATCCGGAGCGCGTAGCAACCAATACACGTTATGTAACGCATCCGCAAAACCGCGTGTTTTCTTTTGGAGTAAAAGCAGTCTTTTAATCTTACAAAACTGATTCTGATATGAAACGTCAACATATTATTTTATTCATCGTATTAATAGCCGTTACCACGTTTGGTGCCGGATGCAAAAAAGGGTTCCTGGATAAGAACCCGCTTGACCAGCTTTCCGGTAACACTTTCTGGCAATCGCAGGGAGATGCAGACCTGGCACTGGCAGGCTGTTACAGTTATTTCACACGCGGCGCAAATGCAACCAGTGTAAGCGCGGCAGGTGCCGGTTGGGGCGGCGGTTCTATGTATTGGGAAACTATTTCTGATAATGGATACACCACTTCCAGCGGTGGCAGCTTCGGCAATATATCTACCGGCTCTTACGAGGCATCTACAGATACGAGTACGGGCAATATACTTGGTAGTGCGTATGTGACTTCCTATAAAGCTATTGCTGCGTGCAATAACTTCCTGGCGAATATAGGCCGCGTACCGATGGACGCTGCTACAATGAGCAAGTATATAGGTGAAGTAAGATTCTTACGTGGTTATTATTATTTTCTTCTCACCCAACTGTATGGAGATGCTGTGCTAACCTTGCGCCCGCTGAGCAATGATAATGCCAGCGCAATGCTTACCAGAACAGCAAAAAAAGTGGTGGTAGATTCTATACTGTCCGACCTTGACTTTGCTGCTGCGAACCTGCCCAATACGTCTTACGCGGGCCATGCAGTACGCGGTACGGCGCTTGGCTATAAGACACGTGTGTTGCTGGCAAACAATCGCTGGCAGGAAGCTGCTACGACTGCACAAACTGTAATAACAGAAGCTAAGTTCAGTATGTACACGGGTGGCTATCGCAATTTGTTTTTAAAACCAGGACAGAATAATAATCCAGAGATCATGTTCTCTGCCCGTTTTCAAATGCCGAACCTGTCCAGCCCGCAGGATTGGTTATTTTCTTACACTAACTCTGTGCAGGTGCTGAAATACCTGGTAGATGATTATGAGTGTACAGATGGTTTGCCGATCAGCAGCTCACCGCTATACAGTGCTGCTGCACCTTACAACAACAGGGATCCGCGTCTGAAACTTACGGTAATAGTACCTGGCGCATGGAGAGGTACAACTGCAGCTACTGCGTTTGACCCTACAGCGGCGGCAGTGCCAAGTGGCTTTCTGCCAAGAAAAGGCATTGACTCCACACGCTTCCCTACTACGTATGCTACACAGAGCGACCAGGATTGGGTACTGCTTCGCTATGCAGACATTTTGCTGATGTATGCAGAAGCACAGAACGAAGCAACCGGCCCGGACAATACTGTGTACACGGCTATCAATGCTGTACGTAACAGGGTGGGCATAAATATGCCGCCTTTACCATCCGGCTTGTCACAAACAGATATGCGCACACGTATTCAGCATGAGAGAAGAATAGAATTTGCGATGGAAGGTCAACGCTTTTTCGACCTGCGCCGCTGGAGACTGGACCGAACAATCATACCTACTGTGAAAGATCCGAACAACTCGTTCCGTTCATTTCCGCTACGGGACACGTTGTGGCCTGTACCGCAATCAGAAATGGATGTAGCGAGAAGCTATAACAATACCGGGTTTAAACAAACACCGGGCTATAATTAAACATCCGTAACTGATCTATATAAAAAAACGCAGCAGGTTTCTCCTGCTGCGTTTTTTATATGCGTTGTAACACTTGAATCATCCCTCATCCTTATTCATTACTGTCCGGGGAAAGTCAATAGATAGTTGTCTGCAAATGTTTCCCAGAAAGTATTGTAAACGAAAAACGGTTTCAAAATTTGAGAGAGTTCCTCTATCAGCTTTTTAAAGAGAAACGTGCGGCCTCAGAAAAGCTGCGTTAAGAAAATTGGCATGAACGCCGGAAAAATCCATTGCTGTTTGAGCCAGGCGTAATTTACTTACTCACGCTGTAAGCGGCGAGTTCAATGGATTTCGGCGGGCAGGACAATTTTTAGCCTGCTTTTCTGAAGCCTTGATCTTTTTGGTTACTTTTTGTATCAAGACAAAAAGTAACACCGTCGGTAGACAAATGAACGCTTGCAATTGAAAGTTTGCCAAACTTAGCCGGATAACAACGAAACTGATTGCACACAGCCTTGCCCGCAAATCACTTCCAGGCTATTGCACTTGCCGGAAATATGCGCTACATTTAACAATCAACCAATCCTTAACTAAACACTAAAGCCATGTCTATCCTGATTGATGCTTTTTCTAAAGAAAAGCTGCTTGCCTGCAAGGGATACAACACCCTTTTCATCGATAAAAATATTCCTGTAAATCATGAGTCGATCGTTCCTACGAGTGAGCGGGAGAAATACCCCGAAGTAGAAGGAAATAAAAAAGGACTATTACACTACAGCGACCTTACAGTTCTATATAACTCGGACAGGAAAGTACCCTTTGTTTCCGCATACAATATTGATGGTACTGATAAACAAAAGGTCAGCAGAACATCTTTCAGACCAGAGCCGCGTATTAAAACAGCCTTGCAGTTGGATAACGCATTTTATGACCTGCGTAAAGATGGCCCTACGGAATTTGAGATCGGGCACATGGCGGCCAACAATGAAATGGCATGGGGCACTGATGCCCAGTTGCGTGCCTACCGCACATTCTTTTTTACCAATAGTGTACCGCAGGCAGAAGTATTGAATACAGGCATCTGGAAATCGCTGGAGAGTTATATTATTACCGAGGCCGCAGCGCCTAGCAAGAACAAGAAGATAGCCGTCTTTACGGGGCCGGTATTAAAAAGCAATGACCCCCAGTATATAGAAGACAAGCGTTTTCAGATACCGCTCTTATTTTATAAAGTAGTGGTATTCCCTACTACAAAAGGCTTGTTCAGCACAGGGTTTGTAATGAGCCATCAGCGCAGGCTGGAAGAAATGAAAATGTTTGCCAAAACATATAAGATAGAAAAAGCAATGGTTGCAAAAGAACCTTTTACAGATTTTCAATACAAGACCGTTTTTCAAATGGACATGGGGGCGCTGGAGGAATTGACAGGGCTCAATTTTAAATGGAAAGGTGTGCAAAGGCTGAAGGTACCCAATGATATGAACCAGGTAAAAAAGATCAGGAAAGTGCGCGACTCTAAAGACGCAAAGGATGCCATAAAAAAAACGGAAAAAATGTTTTTACCAAGAAGCAGCACACAAGCGCCTGCATTAACAATGATACTACCTTCATAAACTGGCCCATTTATCTTTATCATTTCTGGTGTAGAAGACCGCAAAAGCATTCACTCACTTTTGCTTTACTAAATACCAACTATGAATAATACGGATGAAGCAGTTATTAAAAGTAACCTGGCGTTTGTAAAACAAAGAATATATACCGCTTGCGCAAAAGCAGGCAGACCACCGGAAGATGTACGTTTGTTACTTGCCACCAAAACTGTTCCTGCGGAGAAAATACAAATAGCAATAGATGCAGGCGAAACGCTGATTGGCGAGAACAAAGTGCAGGAACTGAACAAAAAGATACCATTACTTACAGACAGTCACAAAAACATTCACTTCATCGGGCATTTGCAAAGCAATAAAATAAAAGATGTTTTAAAATATGCAGACTGTATTGAATCTGTAGACCGTTTATCGCTGGCTGAAGCATTAAATAAAAAACTGGCTACGGACAACCGCACGATCGATATATTCATACAGGTAAATACCTCATTTGAGGAAAGTAAATTTGGCGTTCATCCGGACGAAGCACTCAGCTTAATTAAAGCTGTAAACGCTTTTCCCCATTTACGTATAAAAGGATTGATGACGATCGGTTTATTTGACGCTGACCACGAAAAAGTACGCCCATCTTTCAGCCTGCTCAGGCAGATCCGCGATGCGAGTATTGCACAAAGCTTGCTGGCCGCAGATGCAAAAGAACTTTCTATGGGCATGAGCGGCGATATGGAAACAGCCATAGCGGAAGGCGCTACTATTGTACGCGTAGGTACAGCCATCTTTGGCAAAAGAATGTACCCTGACAGTTACTACTGGAATGAGCAACGCGGATGATAGCCTTAATACAAAACGCACAAAATACGCAAGCGCACAGCTAAGACAGACTAGGATAATCAATATACCCGCTTTCTCCACCGTGGTAAAATGTTTTCTCATCCCATTCTGCCAATGGCGCATTCTGCCTTAACCTTTCTACCAGGTCAGGATTGGATATATATAGTTTACCAAAAGCAATTAAATCTACCAGCTTTAATTGTAACAACACCTCCCCGCTCTCCGCTGTATAACCGCCAGCCACCATAATCGTGTTTGTAAAACGCGCACGTACGTTGCGCAGGTAATCTTCCTGTATTGTGCCTATACCGTTTACAACCGCATTAGAAAAATGAAGATACCAGATGCCGGCTTTCTGTAATTCATCTACAACGTATTCATGTGTGGCCAGCTCTTCGGGATAAGGCTTAATGTCGTAGATCTCCCTGAACGGAGACAAGCGTATGCCCGTCTTATCTTTCCCGATTGCATCCGCTACTGCATGCACCACTTCTAGCAGGAAACGGCTCCTGTTTTCAATGCTGCCGCCATAATCATCCGTACGCTTGTTACTATATGGATTTAAAAATTCATCAATCAGGAAGCCATGTGCCGCATGGATCTCTACTCCGTCAAAACCAACTTCTATTGCATTGAGCGCAGCCTCTTTGTATTTCGCTATCCAGTAAGGTATTTCTTCACGACTGAGCGCTCTCGGCTCAGTCATAGGCTGGTAAGTGCCATCAGGCGTAAGAATACTTTCATTTACTTTAATGGCAGAAGGCGCTATCAACGGCTCGTTGTGCTGTATAGCCGGATGCCCTATCCTGCCAGCATGCACCAGTTGTATCACTATTTTTCCGCCTTCCGCATGCACTGTATCTACTATTTTTTTCCAGGCGGCTTTTTGCGCTTCATTGTAAATACCGGGTGTGTGCAGGTATGCACCGCCATTAGAAGCTATGGCCGTATTATCTGTTATGATCAGCCCGGCTCCGGCACGTTGCTTATAGTACGTGATCATAGATGCATCTGGTATCCCATCCGTGGCCCTGCGCCTGTTCATCGGGGCCATTACTACTTTATTCCTCAGCGCAAATGTTTCTCTTATAAGTGGCGTCAATAATTCTCTCGTTATCATATCCTTTAATTTATTCAAAATTATCCCGGCCCGTTTTGTTGAAACAGGAACATCTGGTGGTTATTTTTGTACATTTCAAGGATATGAAAAGTAAACATCTGCGTCAGCCTTTCGAATTGTGCGTGTCCGATATGGAACATTGGAATGAGCGTCCACTCACTTACCAGTTTTTTGAAATAGTACAGATACTGGAAGGTGAAGGCACCCGCGTTGTAAATGAAAACACATTTCCATACAGCAAGGGAAGCATTTTCCTGTTTACACCGCTGGACTGCCGTGGTTTTGACAGCCGGACTAAAACAAAATATTGCTCCATACGGTTCTCAGAAGCTTTCCTGGATAAATATAAAAGCAGGCAGGAAAAAGAGCATGTGTTGCAATGGCTCAAACAACTGGAACACATCTTCACCCATCACAACCGCTTTGAACAGGTTTTAATAAAGCATGATGGCGACTGTAAACAGATCCAAAGCCTGATCAAAAACATTATAGAAGAGTATGATCATAAACGCGGGTACTTTGAAGAAAATCTGCAATACCTTGTCACATTGGTACTAAATATTATTTCAAGGAATGTTGCACAGCACACCGCATCATCAGTTAATTCAAATTATGAAGAGCCACTGATCAATAAGATACTGGTATACTTAAGCCAGCACATCTATTACCCTGACAAGTTAAAGATCAGGCATCTTGCAGACCAGTTTAATCTCTCTGCAAATTATATTGGCGAGTATTTTAAGAAACTGACGGGCGACAGCCTGCATTGTTATATTACGCAATACAAAATGAATATGATTGAAAACCGTTTGCAATATAGCGACCGCTCAATCGGGCAGATAGCAGATGAATTCGGTTTTTCAGATGAAAGCCACTTTAGCAGGCAGTTCAAGAAAAATAAACAGCTAACACCTGCGGATTTTAGGAAACAACACAAGGCCAATAAAGTACAGGCTACGACCAGGACTACAAAGTAGCCCTTCATTTAACAAGCTGTTTAAAAAGAGGATTATAGCTGGCAAAGAGAAATAGTTAACTTGCCGCTTCATCAGGCGCTTTTATATGCTTAACCTTGTACTAACCATACTGATCTTTGGTGGTATCCTTCTCCTTGCATTTATTAAATTTACCAACGCCGTTGCCGTGAATGGTAAGGCCAACAGGTATTTTGGCCTGTTCCTCTTACTATGGTCAACTTTCTGGCTGGATGAGGTAGTTGCTTTAGAACAGGTATTAATCCCTCTTCCAATCTTGCGCGTACTGCAACTATTCCAGTTTTTTACCCCGCTCGCATTTTACCTGAGCATTGTTTTTTATACCAACCCTAGTTACCGTTACAAGCCAAAAGACCTTATCTATCTTTTAGGGCCGGTCTTTTTCACTGTATTATTATATATGGAGCCTTACTTATCTAACAGTATATTCCATCATGCCTTCATTGTATTATTTCTTGGCAACGCATTATTCTATAACGTTCTCGCCTACATCAGGCTACGACAACACGCAAAGAATATTGAATCTTTTGCGTCCGTTAAAGAACCGATCGACCTGCACTGGCTGCTGTATATTATTTATGCCCTTGCATTGGCAGCCGTCGCAACCATAGTCTATAATATTTTTGACACCACCGGTGCGTTGAATGTATTTATCAATGCACTCTTTTTGAGCGTGGTTTACTTCGTTGCCTATCATTCGCTCAAGCAAAAAGAGATCTACCCGAAAGGATATACGTTACCGGAGGTTACAGAAGAAACACAAATATCTAAACCGGGCATGCCTAATAAAAAAGACCCGGAAGACCAGGCGCTGCTACAACAGAAAGAAGCGTTGCTTCACCTGATGAATACACAACAGCCGTACCTTGAAAGTGAATTAACACTGGTAAGGCTGGCAGAAATGACAGGGCTTTCCGTACACCAGTTGTCTCACCTCATCAACACTTGCTTCCAGGAAAACTTCTTCCTGTTCATTAATCGCTACCGCGTAGAAAAAGCAAAAGCATTACTGACAGACCCACGTTATGCCTCCTTAACAATTATTGCCATTGGGTATGATGCGGGCTTTAATTCTAAAACAGCCTTTAACACAACCTTCAAAAAAATAACCGGGCAAACACCTTCAGCCTACAGGCAGGCTGGTTCTACTTTATAAAAACGAACGTGTCTTACTTCATTTTCAGCAACTTACAACTTTGTACCACCTTATAAGATAGCACCGTTACGGAAGTACCTGCCGGTAATTTCGTTGTTACTAAATCGAATGATATGCATCCAACTTATGCAGTAGTGACAGGTGCGAGCCAGGGCCTTGGAAAGGCATTTGCGACAGCGCTGGCAAAACAGGGGTACGCTCTTATTCTTGTCAGCCTGCCGGGGCAGCACCTTGGTGAGCTGAGTGACCAACTGGCTTTTGACTATAACGTGAAGACTCATTTTTTTGAAACAGATCTCTCCTGCCGCGAAAACGTATTGGAGCTGGCCCGCCAGGTCAATGCACAGTTTGAAGTGAGTATGCTGATCAACAATGCGGGCGTTGGTGGAACTGTCCGGTTTGACGAGGCATCGGCGGAGTACGTAGACCGCATCATTCAACTGAACGTAATGGCAACATCTCTGCTTACGCACCAGTTGCTTACCAATATGCGGCGGCAGGAAAAAGCCTACATCCTGAATGTATCCAGCCTGGCTGCCTTCAGCCCTATCGGGTATAAAACCGTTTACCCCGCGTCCAAAGCTTTTGTACATTCGTTTTCGAGAGGCTTGTACCAGGAGCTGAAAGACAGCAACATATTTGTAAGCGTAGTAAACCCCGGCCCTATGAAAACGAACCCGGATGTAACAAGGCGCATAGAACAGCAAGGTTTCTTTGCAAGGCTTACGGCATTAGACCCGGCCACCGTTGCTACTTACTGCCTGCGCAAGTTACGCAAACGGGATACGGTGATTATAGTAAACAGGGGCAGTTGGTTGTTACTTAAACTACTGCCGATCTGGATCAAATTACCAATGCTTACTAATTCAATTAAAAAGGAACTGAACATATCGCATGAAAAAAGTTTTTCTGACAGGCATTACCGGCCTGCTAGGCAGTAACCTTATCGTAAGATTACTTGCCGAGGGCTATGAAGTAACGGCACTGGTGCGCGACCCCACACGATACAAGGGGCCGCAGTCGGAACACTTACAATTGGTAAAAGGCAGCCTGCAGGCAGATAATACACCGCTGTTAAAAGATATAGACATGGTGGTACATACCGCAGCAGAAACAGCAACACATCTGCGCGACTATGGGCCTTATCATGCCATTAACTGTGTTGCGACAAGGCAACTGTTTGATGCTGCCATACAGGCAAAGGTGAAGCGATTCATTTTTGTAAGCACTGCCAATACGATCGGTTACGGTTCCCCCGATACGCCGGGTACAGAGACGTTGCCGATGCAATACCCATTTACCAACCTAGATTATGCACTAAGCAAAAAGGAAGCAGAAGCTTATCTGCAAATGCGGTCGCACCTGCTGGATGTAGTAATCCTGCACCCAACGTTCCTGATCGGTGCGCTTGATAGCAAACCAAGCTCTGGCCGTCTGATACTCGCAGGGCTGGATAAGAAATGGATCTTCTATCCGCCGGGCGGAAAGAACATTGTATATGTAAAGGATGTGGTGCAAGCCGTACTGCAAAGTTTTACGCATGGGCGTACAGGCGAAAGCTATCTTGTATGCGGAGACAACATGTCGTTTAAAGAATTCTTTCGTATCCTGTGTCGCTTAAGTGGACAGAAAAGCAGGCTTATACCTGTACCGCGGTTCTTACTCCGTATTGTTGGTTTTATTGGCGACACGATCCGTTTTTTTGGTATAAACACCAGCCTCAGTACGATCAATATGAAAGCGCTATGCACGCACCCTTACTACAGTAATCAACGCTCGCGTGAGGAATTGAACATGCAATACCATTCCACAGAGACAGCCGTAACAGAGGCGATCGGTTATTTCAGGGAAAGAAAGAAACCATAATATAATCGTCCCAGTCTCCCGACTGGGACGCAGTGGCCTGTCGACTCTGTCTTCGCCCTGGTTCGTGTCCCCACGAACCAGCTACCAACCGGCGCGTGAAGACGCGCACCAGGGCTTTTGAAATATATGCTACCCATATCTGATCCCTATGGGCAATGTCATTAAGTTAAGCGAGAAAGAATATTAGCGACCGAAGCGAATATTCTTAAACACATAGTAGGCATAGGTACAAAGGCACATAGTTTTTATTGTCTTGCTGATTAATAGCAAAGCTTGTTTGTACAAAGAGTGCATAGATCACATAGAGAGGCCGCTTTGCGACCTCTGCGTATTCTCTGCGGTCTTTGCGATATTTGAGTTACCAGCGAATGAAACCCGATCAATGGAATTCCCTCAACTTAATGACATTGCCCTATGGGATCAGTATTTCAAATACAACGTTTTTTATAGAATCGGGCTATGATCCTGTAAGGATCAGATATTGGTAGCTTCCCAAATACACAGGCTTCGGCATGCCGTAGGTATGCGGCCTATGCTGTCGCTCCTCCGGAGCTCTGTTGAATTAAATGGCTATATACTACCGTTCTGACGAGCCTCCGGCTCTATTTTATTTCCGGTTGGTAACTGGTTCGTGGGGACACGAACCAGGGCGAAAAAAATGTGGGTACACAGTAGGTCAGAGACCAGGATGAGAGTTGTAATAGTTTTTTGTTGCTTATTTCCTTCAGGCAATACCTTTGCACTATGATCTTAATTATTGAAGATGACGAGCGTATTGCTTCACTGGTAAAGATGGGGCTGGAGGAACATGGGTACCAGGCAATGGTAGCCTATGACGGGCAGACTGGCCTGCGGCTCGCTTTTAACGATGATATAGAACTCGTCATTACAGATATTATATTGCCGAAGACAAACGGCATTGATGTTTGTAAAGAGATCAAAGAAAAAAAACCGCACTTGCCTGTTATTATGCTGACAGCCCTCGGCACAACAGATGACAAGGTGGAAGGTTTTGATGCAGGCGCGGATGATTACTTAGTAAAACCATTTGACTTCAGGGAACTGCTGGTGAGAATACGTGCTTTATTAAAACGCAATACTGCACAAGCACAGCCACAGGCTTTCCTGCTGAAGTATGGTGGACTGGAACTGAACCTGCATACCAAGATAGTGAAGCGTGAAGGACGGGAACTATCGCTGACACCTAAAGAGCTGAAGCTGTTGCAATACATGTTGCAAAACCCGGAACGCGTACTTTCCCGCGCGGAAATAGCAGAGAATGTATGGGAAACAACTTTTGACACGGGCACCAATTTTATTGATGTATATATCAATTACCTGCGTAAGAAGGTAGATAAAGATTTTACTACAAAACTCATTCATACCAAACCCGGGCTGGGCTTCATTTTCAAACAAGAGTAAATTATGCAGATAAGAACAAAGCTTACTTTATTGTTCACAGCTTTGGTAGCTGCGCTGCTGGTCACCTTTGCAATGACGGTGTACTTTACCAGTTCTGAAAACCGGGAGGAAGAATATTTTAAAAGATTGAAACAACAGGCTGCATCAAAAGCCAACCTGCTGCTGGATACAAAAGTGTCACCGCAGGTGTTACAGCTTATCTATAAAAACTCGCCCAATGCTTTGTTCCAGGAAGAGGTGGCCATTTATGATACGGCTTTTAACCTGCTTTACCATGATGCGGTGAATATAGACAGGGTGAAGGAGACAAAGCAGATGATCGACACCATTGTGTCGAATAAAGAAATAGATTTCTACCTGCCCGGCATGGTACAGGTGATTGGTTTCTATTATGAACATGATGGCAAACACTATGTGATTACCGCGGCAGCGATAGATGAATATGGGCTGAAAAAATTGGCCGACCTGCGCAGCACTATCTTTATTGCATTGGCGATTGCTATTATTATTACTTTTTTTGCAGGTTTGTTCCTCGCAAAGAAATCTTTACAGCCGGTAACCACGTTACTGAACAAGATGAAGAAAATAACCGCAACAAATCTTGACCTGAGAGTGGATGAGGGTAATAAAAAGGATGAGATAGCGGCGCTCGCTATTACCTTTAATGAGATGCTGGACAGGTTGGAACACTCCTTCGATGCGCAAAAACAATTTGTATCTAATATTTCGCATGAGCTACGTACCCCGCTAACAGCCATGTCTACAGAAATGCAATTGGTTACCTCGCGGGAAAGAAATGCGGAGGAATATAAACAGGCATTGATACATGCTATTGCAGACACACAAAAGCTGATACGGTTGTCTAATAGCCTGCTCAATTTTGCAAAAGCCAATTATGACCAGTCAGAAATTGCGTTTAAAAATATCCGGCTGGATGAGCTATTGCTGGATGCACGAATGGAGGTACTGCACAATCAGCCGTTATATAAGATAGACATTCTTTTTGCACAGGAATTTGACCATGATCATTTCATCTCAGTTCATGGCAATGAGTATTTATTAAAAGTAGCATTCATCAACCTTATGGAGAACGGCTGTAAATTTTCTTCAGACAAAACCAGTACAGTAACGATCTCGTATAACGACACAACCATCACGATTGGTTTTGCCGATCGTGGTGCCGGAATTGCACAGGAGGAACTACAACATATCTTCACCCCTTTCTACCGTGGCAGCAATAAAACGATTGCGGATGGCAATGGCATTGGACTATCGCTCACGCGCCGTATTATAGAGCTACACAAAGGAACAATCAACGTAACCTCGCAGGAAGGAAGCGGCACAACTTTTACCGTGGCATTTCCGCATTTATAAATGGTCACTATTTTTATTAAAGCAAACAATATGTTGCATACCTACGACACGCAGAAGCCCAATGTCATTAAGTTAAGCGAGAAAGAATATTAGCGACCGAAGCGAATATTTTTAAACACATAGTAAGCATAGGTACAAAGGCACATAGTTTTTATTTTCTTGCTGATTAATAGCAAAGTTTGTTGGTATAAAGAGCGCATAGATCACATAGAGAGGCCGCTTTGCGACCCTTTACTGGCGCAGGCCTCCCGGCCTGTGTCTACTTGTTACTAATATTTGTGTATCGCTACGCTTATTTTTTGTAAAACTTTTATGTAGGTATGGTTTAATAACAATACAGCACAGGCCGGGAGGCCTGCGCTAGCGAAATTGCTTGCATGAATAATTAAACAACCAATCTGACGTCCCGCTGGGCTATGTCATTAAGTTAAGAAGCTAACCACAAAGAGCGCAAGGCTATTTCACAAGGGGCACAATGGGAAGCCCTTGTGCCCTTTGTGTTATCATTGTGAGCCTTGTGGTTAACTTAATGATATTGGGCGTAGGTATGCAACCTATTAGCAAAAGACATAAAATCAAATGACGCATCGGACAGGAAATGCATCAACGACTACTTATAATTCTTTGCTCAATAGTAATCAGAACGATGAACGGAGCGTCGCAACAGTGATGCGCAAGGCCCGATAGCCGGCAACTCAATACCCATTCTAATAATTTTCTAACAACATTCTATATGTTCTCTAATGGCCTCTCTCACGAGGCCATTTTACATTTGCAGCACAATAATAAACAGGTATTGTATGGATACACATCCTCCGTCAGACAGTTCATTTCTTAACTACTCCCGCTAGAGAATGACTTTGGTTGTACTCTGCCAGGAGTATTAAAACCAAAGTATCATGTTGAACCTTTCAAACGTGCTGCCCATCCAGGTATTTGCAACAAGGTTACTGCTTGCTGCTATACTAGGCATAGCCATAGGCGTAGAGCGCCAGTGGCGGCAAAAGAGCGCTGGACTGCGCACAAATACATTGGTTGCATTAGGCTCAGCAGCCTTCATCTTATTATCAGTCGACCTGGGCGTAGACGCTACCGGTCGCGTTGCTTCCTATATCATTAGCGGCATCGGTTTTCTTGGTGCGGGTGTAATTATGAAAGATGGTATGAATGTGCAGGGACTGAACACGGCGGCCACTATCTGGTGCTCTGCTGCTGTAGGATCGTTGGCTGGCCTGGGCTTGATACCTGAGGCAACCATTGTAGCATCTATTGTCATACTCGCGCATCTTTTATTACGACCACTTGGCTGGAAACTCAGCAAACAATCATTCCTGCACATGCCGCAGGAACAGACAGATTACCAGCTTACGATCAAATGCAAACAGGAAGTGGAAAATCATTTGCGCGTATTGATGATACAATATGTGGGCAACGACAATAGTTTGCTGTTACGTTCATTGTCCAGCAGCGACAATGGCAATCCTTCACTCGCCATCATTACCGCAGAGATCAGGAGCGAATCACTACAAGACAATTTAATGGAACGTATTGCCGGACGCTTTACCATAGAACAGCATGTAGTAAAAGTAAGCTGGATGGTAGCGGGGCAACAAACAGATATATAATATGAATCGCTGGCTAAATACCACATTAATAATAGCTGTAGCTGTTTACATGATAGACATAAATACTGTATGGTACCGTCACCCTGCCAATGTAATACCGGCATTGCGCTACACCATCATAGGCATGTCTGCCATCTGTTTTCTGCTACTGGTACGAATAATAACAGGGAAATCTAAAAAGAAAAAATGATGCTGACTTCAGTTAAAGAAAATATCAGGAGCCGCCTTTCCTTCTCTGGTAATGGAAGTGGGTTGAATGATGAAGCTGCGGTAAAACTAACCACCGCCAGCCGTAGTGATCAAAGCCACTTTCTACAGATGTATGACAGTCATATAGAAGGTTTGTCAGAAATACAGGTAACAGAAAAAATAAAACAGTTTGGCCTAAACGAAGTGCAGCACGAGAAGGCGCCTTCCTGGGTTAAGCAATTACTACAGGCGTTTATCAATCCGTTTATCGGCATCCTGGTCATTATTGCCATCATATCACTGATCATGGATGTGTGGATGTCGGAGAAAGGAAGTGAAGACTACAAAACCGTTATCATGGTTGCCATTATGGTGTTGGTTAGCTCGCTGCTGCGTTTCTTCCAGGAGTACCGGAGCAACAAGGCTGCAGAGCAACTGAAAAGCATGGTGAAGACAACGGTAACGGTGCAGCGAAAAAACGAAGGCAAGCAGGAAGTAGACATAAAAGAGATTGTACCGGGTGATATTATTTTTCTTTCAGCGGGCGATATGATACCTGCCGATGCGCGCATACTGCAATCAAAAGACCTTTTTATAAGCCAGGCCATGCTTACAGGTGAATCATTGCCTGTTGAAAAAAGAAGCCTTGTTATTCGCGATGCAGATACACGTTCCCCGCTGGAGCTGGATAACATCTGCTTTATGGGAACGAATGTAGTAAGCGGTGCAGCATCTGCAATGGTGGTAACTACAGGTAACCAAACGTATTTCGGTTCACTAAGCAGGTCTATCATCGGCAAACGTGCTGAGACTAGTTTTGACAAAGGCGTAAACAAAGTCAGCTACCTGCTTATCCGCTTTATGCTGGTAATGGTGCCGCTGATCTTCGTGATCAATGGTTGTGTAAAAGGCAACTGGATGGAGGCATTGTTATTCGCCATAGCTGTTGCGGTAGGCCTTACACCGGAAATGCTGCCTATGATCGTTACCGCCAATTTAGCAAAGGGCGCTGTAAGCATGAGCAAACGTAAGGTAATTGTAAAACGGCTGAATGCGATACAGAATATAGGTGCGATGGATGTGTTTTGTACAGATAAAACAGGCACCCTAACACTGGATAAAATAGTACTGGAAAGACACCTGAACATTTTTGGTGACGATGATGACGAGGTGCTGAAATGGGCTTACCTGAACAGTTACCACCAGACAGGACTAAAGAGCCTGCTCGACATTGCAATACTGGAACACGTAGAGCTACACGACTATTTAAAAGTAGAAGAACATTTTCTGAAAGTAGATGAGATCCCATTCGATTTTCAAAGACGGCGTATGTCTGTGGTACTGCAACAGCGCAACGGCAAACACTTACTGATCTGCAAGGGCGCTGTAGAGGAAATGCTGGAGCTGTGCAGCTATGCGTTTGATCCGGGTGATGATAAGCGCCTGCATATAGAAACGGATGCGATTATACCTATGGATGAAACAATGCGGCGCAAAGTACTGGAAACATCCAAACGACTGAATGAAGAAGGCCTTCGTGTGCTGCTGGTAGCCATTAAAGAGTTTGACGACAGGGCACTCACCTACTCTGTAGAAGATGAATGCGACATGGTGCTGACTGGTTTTATCGGTTTTTTAGATCCTGCCAAGCCTTCTGCTAAGGCATCTATAGAAGCGTTACAAAAACTGGGCATTAGCGTAAAGGTGTTGACAGGCGATAACGAAATTGTTACTAAAAAAATATGCAGGGAAGTAGGCATTCCTTTTAACAGGGTATTGCTGGGTGGCGAACTGGAGCAGATGAGTGATGAACAGGTTGTGAATGTAATAGATGATGTATCAGTACTGGCTAAACTAAGCCCGCTGCAAAAGGCACGTATTGTAAAAATATTGCAGGCCAAAGGGCATACCGTAGGCTTTATGGGCGATGGCATTAACGATGCGGCAGCGCTGCGCGATGCGGATGTAGGCATTAGCGTAGACACTGCGGTGGACATTGCCAAAGAAAGCGCAGACATCATACTGCTGGAAAAAGACCTGATGGTGTTACGCAAAGGCGTGATCTATGGCAGGCGCACATTTGGCAATATCATTAAGTATATAAAGATGACTGCGAGCAGCAACTTCGGCAATATGTTCAGCATGCTGGGCGCAAGTGCTTTCCTCCCCTTCCTGCCTATGCTGCCGGTGCAACTGCTGGTGCAAAACCTGCTATACGATATTTCACAGGTATCTATTCCCTGGGATAAAATGGACGAAGACTTCCTGCTGAAGCCGAAGAAATGGGATGCATCCGGCATACAGCGTTTTATGCTCTTCATCGGGCCTATCAGCTCTGTGTTTGACTACATCACGTTCGGTGTTATGTATTGGTTTTTCAAAGCCAATACGCCCGCACATCAATCGCTGTTCCAGAGTGGCTGGTTTATAGAAGGTCTGCTTTCTCAAACACTGATCGTACACATGATCCGCACGCGCAAGATCCCTTTTATACAAAGCTGGGCTACTGCACCGGTCATTGCGCTCACCTCGCTTATTATGCTTATAGGCATACTGCTTCCGTTCTCACCTTTTGCAGGCGCACTACAGTTGCAGCCATTACCTATCAGCTATTTCGTATGGCTCACCGGCATACTTACCGGCTATTGCATACTCACCCAAATTATCAAAACATGGTTCATCAAAAAATTCAACCAATGGTTATAACTAAAACGACTGCATTTTATTCCGCAGGTATCTTATGCATACTGCTGTCTGCTGCATGTAACAACAAGACGGCTACCACAGCTACTACGGACTATACTATGCACCATGATACAATAGTCATCAGTGCAGGCTCTCCTTTGGCAGATAAAATAAAAGCTGCCACAGTACAAGAGACGTCTTACCAGCAACAACTGTTTACTGCCGGTACTGTGCGAGCTATACCTACACAGTATGCAGAGATAGCGCCGCCGTTCAAAGGACGCGTAACGCGCGCTTACCTGAGCCTGGGCATGAGCACCACACCGGAAACACCGCTGTTCGAAATCAGCTCGCCCGACTTTATAGCAGCACAAAAAATATTCTTCCAGGAAAAATCGCAACTGGAGCAGGCGCAGCGCAATTACCAACGGCAACAAGACCTGGTAGCACATGGCGTGGGTACACAGAAAGATCTTGAAGAGGCGCAGACGGCGTATGATGTAGAAAAGAAAGAATATGAAAATGCCCTGGCAGGCATACGCATATTCAAAGCTGACCCTACCAAATTATCCTTAGGCCAGCCGCTTGTAGTGCGCGCCCCCATTAGCGGACAGGTTATTGAAAACAAAGTGATCCTAGGCCAGTTCATTAAAGATGATGCGACCAGCGTTGCAACCGTTGCCAACCTCTCCAGGATATGGATTGTAGGACAGGTAAAAGAGAAAGACATTCGCCATATACATATTGCCGGTAACTGTAGCATAGAAGCCGCTGCCCTGCCGGGCAAACTTTTGAAAGGCTCCGTTTATCATATCAATGACATTGTGGACGAAAGCACACGCAGTGTGGAAGTACTGATAGAAGTAGATAACCATGACCGCGCATTGAAACCGGGCATGTATGTGACTGTCAATTTCACCAACGCAGCCGTGCCTTCTGTGCTTATTCCTTCCCGCGCAGTCATGCAAGCCAACGATGCGGGGTTTGTATTTGTACAAACAGCACCGGGCGCTTATGTACGCAGAAAGGTGGTGACGACTGGTGCATCCGGCGAACAGGTTGTAATAGCATCCGGACTGGATGCAGGCGAAAAAATTATTACCGAAGGCGGATTTTATTTACTCGAAGCTAAATGAGCTAAAGCAACACGAACACAATGAAACAACTTATACTAACCGCTATACAAAAGCGATGGCTTTTTGTAGCCCTATTCATACTACTTGGCATCTTCGGGTATTACTCATGGAAGCAATTATCTGTAGAGGCGTATCCTGATATTGCGGATGTAACCTCACAGGTTGTTACACAAGTACCGGGGCTTGCAGCCGAAGAAATGGAGCAGCAGATTACTATCCCTGTTGAGCGCGCGCTCAATGGTATGCCCGGCCTGCATGTAATGCGCAGCAAAAGCACGTTCGGCCTTTCTATTATCACTATCGTATTTGAAGATGGTATAGACGATTACTGGGCAAGGCAACGCATTACGGAGCGCCTGAATGATGTAACGCTTCCCTATAATGCAAAGCCCGGCCTCGATCCCCTCACCTCTCCTATAGGTGAAATATACCGCTACATTATAGAAAGCAAAAACAATGATCTGCGTAGTTTGACAGACTTGCAAACATGGACGATCATTCCCCGTATAAAGCAAGTGCCGGGCGTAGCAGATGTAACCAACTTCGGCGGTATTACTACGCAGTACCAGGTAGAGGCCGACCCGCATAAACTGGAACAATATCACCTCTCGCTTACAGATGTGCAAACAGCCATCAACAACAACAATGCAAATGCTGGAGGTAGCGTGCTTACACTTGGTGATCTTGGGTATGTGGTACGTGGCATAGGGCTGGTAAAAAAACTGGAAGGCTTAGGTAATGTAGTGGTCAGGTCTGTAAATGGCGTACCGGTCTTTTTAAAGGATATTGGCACGATTAAATACGGCAACCTGGAACGCAAAGGCATCCTCGGTTATACAGATCACCAGGTCAACTATAGTGAAGGCATAGAAGGAATAGTGCTGTTGCTAAAAGGACAAAACCCTTCTACTGTACTGAAAGGCATACATGAAGCAGTAGATGACCTGAATAAAAACATTTTACCGGAAGGGGTAACAATACGCCCTTACCTTGACAGGACTAACCTGGTGAATACAACACTGGACACAGTCACACACACCTTGCTGGAAGGCATGAGCCTTGTAATACTGGTGCTGATCCTGTTTCTTGGTAATTGGCGCGGCGCGCTTATTGTAGCCATCACCATACCATTGGCTTTGCTGATCGCATTTATACTCATGCACTTCACCAACATTCCGGCTAACCTGCTGTCACTTGGCGCTATTGATTTCGGCATCATTGTAGACGGCGCTATTGTAATGATGGAAACCATCCTGAAAAAGCGGGAGGACAATCCTTCAGAAGAATTGAAAGAACTTTCCATTAGCCAGTATGCTTTTGCCGTTGCGAAACCTGTTCTATTCTCTACCATCATCATCATTACCGCATACTTGCCGCTGTTCTCTTTTGAGCGTGTAGAGAAAAAATTATTTACACCTATGGCATTTACGGTAGGTTATGCACTGTTAGGCGCATTAGCCGTAGCCCTACTGCTTATTCCCGGTCTTGCATTTATTGTATATAGAAAACCAAGAAAGCTGTATCACAACAAGTGGCTTGAAAAACTTACCAGCTATTATGATAGCCGTATCAGGAAAATACTCCGCAAGCCACGTCGTGTATTTATCCCGCTGGCTATTGTGCTTACCGGCGCTGTTGTTTTATTCGTTACGGTAGGCAAAGATTTTCTGCCCCCTTTAGATGAAGGTTCCATCTGGCTACAGGTGCAACTACCGCCGGGTGTATCGCTGGAAAAATCTAAAGAAATGAGCGACACACTTCGTGCGCATACACTGAAGCATGAGGAGGTAACGTACATGATGATACAAGCCGGGCGCAATGACGATGGCACCGACCCCTGGACTGCTTCGCACTACGAATGCAGCATTGGTATAAAGCCATACAAAGAGTGGAAAAACGGGCGCACAAAGGCAGACCTGATCAATGACCTTTCGAAAGAATATGCCTCTATGCCGGGCTATACAGTGGGCTTCAGCCAGCCAATGATAGATGGTGTAATGGATAAAATAGCCGGGGCGCATTGTGAGCTGGTCGTAAAAATATATGGAGAGGATTTTAAAGAAACACGGCGCATAGCTGAGGATGTGCTGAGCACATTGCACACGATCAAGGGTGCGGCAGACCTTGCTATAGATCAGGAACCGCCATTACCACAGTTACAGATAACAGCAGACAGGGATGCTATGGCGCGGTATGGCGTAAATGTAAATGATGTGAGTGAACTGATAGAAGTAGCCATTGGTGGTAAGGCTATAGCCCAGGTATTTGATGGCAACAAGGTATTTGACGTAACCTGCCGCTACAACGAAGAGAGCCGCAATACGCAGGAAAAAATTTCGAACCTGATGCTGACTTCACAAACAGGTGCAAAGATCCCTTTATCACAAATAGCAACCATACGCACTACTACGGGCGAAAGCACCATTACACGAGAGATGAACAAGCGTCACCTGACCGTAAAGCTAAACCTGCGTGGCGCAGACCTTACCAGCTTTTTAAAAGAGGCGCAACAAAAAATAGCAACCAGTGTGAAGTATGACCATGAGAAATACACGATCAAATGGGGTGGACAATTCGAAAACCAGAACCGCGCTTATGCAAAGCTGATGATCATCGTACCACTTGCGCTTGCGATCATGTTCCTCCTGCTATATGGCGCCTTTGGCAAGTTCAGGCAAGCCGGTCTTATACTTAGCATTGTACCGCTTGCTTTGTTTGGTGGTATGCTTGCACTGAATGTGCGAGGTATGACGCTAAATGTGTCTTCCGCAGTTGGTTTCATTGCACTGTTTGGAGTATCTATACAAAACGGTGTGATACTGGTGTCACACATTAACGATCTGCGCAAGAAGGGAAATGATTTGCTCACATCTGTAATCTCCGGAGCAAAAGACCGCTTCCGCCCTGTGCTGATGACAGCAACAGTGGCCGCGCTCGGCTTACTACCTGCATCACTCGCTACAGGCATTGGCTCAGACGTACAGCGTCCGTTAGCGACGGTGATTGTGTATGGCCTTTTTGTAGCAACCGCTATTACGCTCTTTGTATTGCCGGCACTTTATTACTTATTAGAAAACAAATGGGGCAAAAAAGATTTCATGCCCAAAGAAAGTAGTTAATGCGTATTAATATGAGCCGGGCAACACCGCTACGATGAAGCATTCGTTGCGTCGCACACTTCATCGTTCGCGCCGTGATGGAGCAATAGAGAAAGCATTGTTGTCCGGCTAAACAGGAACGGTTTAAAACCGGAGATAGTTTCTCTTTTCGATCTTTTGCAGAGAAGCATCCGGCCTCAGAAAAGCAGCCTTGATCTTTTTGGTTACTTTTTGTATCAAGACAAAAAGTGACACCGTCGGTAGACAAATGAAAGCCTGCAATGCAAAAAGACAAAACCAGGTTTGATAAAATAAATAATGTTTTACTACAGTATAAACAATTCGTCTTATGATCATTCAACAGTATCGATATAAGTTTTTATTACCCGCACTATTGTGCATGCTTGCTACTTCGCTGCATGCACAAACAGACACGGCATTTAACAGGAGAAAAATTTCTCTTGACAATTATTTGTCCCTGGTGGGAAAACAAAACCTTGGTTACATAGCAGCACAATATGATGTAAGCATTGCAGAAACAGGCATTGAAAGCGCAAAGGTCTTTCCCGATCCATCATTATCTGTTGGCGCTTATGACAACCAACAGGCCACTAAACATTTGGGACGTGGCGTAAACGCCGGGCTTTCCACTACACTGGAGCTGGGTGGTAAACGTAAGGCAAGAATAGGGCTGGCACAAAGCCAGGCTGAGCTGAGTAAGGCATTGCTGCAGGATTACTTTCGTAACTTAAGAGCAGACGCAACACTAGCCTATTACAATGCACTGCAGGAATATAGCTTGTATAAGGTTACCTACAACTCTTATACTACGATGCAACAACTGGCAACAGCAGACTCTATCCGTTTTAAACTGGGCGCTATTATGGAGGTGGATGCACGACAGTCAAAACTGGAAGCGGGTAATTTATTAAATAGTGTTTATCAGAGTGAGGCGGACTGGAAAACGTCACTGGTGCAACTGAATCTGCATACAGGATCAAAAGTGCTGGATACGCTGTTATTACCTTCAGGCAACTTCGATGAACTGCACAGGACATTCGCACTTACAGCGCTGGTTGAAGAGGCACAGGCTAGCCGTGCCGACGCTGTAGCAGCGAAGAACACACAAAATGTTGCGGCTAAGAACAAGCAACTGGTAATGGCTAACAGGAAGATAGACCTTGGTGTATCTGTAGGTATGCAACACTCAGGCGAATCAACCAATGACATCGCGCCAACACCTACTTACCGTAGTGTAAACGCTGGCATCTCTATTCCCTTAAAACTATCCAACAGGTATAAAGGAGATGTGAAGGCAGCGAACTTTACCATCAGGCAGGCGGCTACGCAATATGATGAGGTGTTGCTGCAAATAAAAGTGGAAGTTACACAAGCTTATATGAACTACCAGGCTGCAGAGAAACAGGTGGCGCAATATGAAAGCGGGCTTTTGTCAGAAGCAGAGAAAGTATTGAACGGGAAGATCTATAGTTACAAAAGAGGTGAAACATCTTTACTGGAAGTATTGAATGCACAAAGAACATACAACGACTTACAGCAAAATTATTACCAGGCGTTGTACAACCACGCAGCCACATTAGTAGAACTGGAAAGAAGTGCCGGTGTGTGGGATCTGAAGTAGTTATAGCATGTTCACGCGTTGGCAGATATTTCACGCAAAGACGCCAAGGATCGCAAAGGCCGCAAAGAATTGCCACAGAGGCTCAGAAACACAGAAGAAGTTCCATACAATCGTCGCCTTGGTTCGTGTCCTCACGAACCAATAACAGCCAGCGCATGAAGACACGCGCCGGGCAACAAAAGAGTGGGCCGCTTTTTTAAGCGCATTCATTACACGTAAAGCGGGTCTTTTGAAAGTGACCCACTCTCTTTGCTAGCTGCTGGTTCGTGAGGACACGAACCAAGGCGGAGTTTAATTCTTTGCGTCCTTTGCGCCCCCTTTGCGCCTTTGCGTGAAACCAACCCTAAACAAAAAAAGCAAGCACTGTTTTACCAGTGCTTGCCATTTATTCGCGTTCGTGATTTGAATGTATTACTCCTGTATGCGACGGAAATCTATGTTCGTAACACCAAGGCCCTGCGGGCTAAAATGTCCGTTTGGAGAGTTACAACCCGCTTTGATCACCAGGTAAATAGTTCCACTTGCACCAAAGGTCAGGTCAAATGTTTTTGACCCGTTAAATGCAGTCCACGTACCCCATGTGATTAAGCCGATCCTTTTATTGTCCGTATAGTCTTTACCATCAGCCGGCACAGTCTGGCCTAAATACACTTCCAGCCATGCATCCTGCGTTACACCATATACCGCATTCATAGTAAAGCGGTAAGTTTTATTGGCTACCACTTGTACCGCCTGGTATATACCACCGTTTACTGAGGCTGTTACCGGCCTTGTAGCGGTAGTAGCTGTGTACGTATTATTTGCCAGCGTCCAGATGATCTTGTTCGCATTGGCGTCATACTTACCCCAAAACTGGTCATCACCTGCATTCATTTTTCCTCCTTTCACAAGGTTGTCATAAGCAGGATCGTTTTTTGTTGTCGTTACAGAAACAGGTGTAGCACTATACAACCTACCCCTTTTATCCAGCGCCTGCATTTTGATGGTGTAAGTACCTGCCAGCGGATAAAAAACGGTATCGGATGTTTTGCCCATTACCGGGCCGCTGCCTTTACCCACATCCCATCTTGTACCAACACTGCCGCCCTGCGTAGTGTTGGTGATTACAAATTTGGTATCATTTCCCGCTACAGGCGTAACTGTAAATGTAGCAGCAAGGCTATCCACCTTACCATACACTTCATAGTTGGTATTCGCATCTTTTTTACAACTAAAAAGAGCGATAGCACCAAGCGCCAGCGGCAATATGCTTTTTACTATTGTGAAATTTGTTGATGATTTCATAATCATACTTTTAATTGTGTTTATGATAAATCCTGCTAAGATTAATTACCCCAGCCTGCATTCTGCATCCATGCTGTTTTGGTAATTTCTGCCTGAGGGATCGGGTACCAGTTCATTTTAGACTGATCATATACTCTGTCTTCCAGTTTAGTTGGCGTGTACACAAAGTTTGATCCGTTCAGTGTAATGGAAACACTTTTAACAGGCGCACCTAACACCTCTCCTTTTTTCCACCTGCGCACATCCCACCAGCGGTGACCTTCAAAGCCCAGCTCTACCCTGCGCTCATGTATGATCGCATCCTGCGACATAGTAGTTAATGCCGGCATAGTGCTACGCGCTCTTACTGCGTTAATGGCTTGTAAAGCAGTCATACCATAGTTCTGTGGATCAGCGGCTGCGCCGTATGCATTATACATCGCTTCTGCATAGTTCAATAAAACTTCTGCATACCTGAAATATAAGAACTGGCGTGTAGCTGTTGTATTGTTGATCAGGTCAACAGTCTGGTTTACGTATTTAGACAAATAGTAGCCCGTCTTTGTCGAGTTTAGTTTTGGCTGTCCGCTGTTACCGCCATAGTAAGTCTGTATAGTAGTTGATTTGAATGAAAGGCCATTGTACACTACTGTTGCTGCCAAACGTGGGTCACGGTTTGCATACGGGCTAGCCGCCATTACCGGGTTACTCCAGTCAAATGGTACAGATGTAGTGCCGTTCTTTACTTCAAACTCAGTTACAAAATTCTCACTCGGTGTTATGCTATTGCCATTGCTTCCTTCAAACACGATCGGGAAATTGTTTTTCTCAAAACCATTTTGCGCACCATATCTTTTGAAGAAGATCGCTTCTGCAGATGTGGCGTTTGTAGAGCCAAACAGGTTGGTATAAGAAGCATCCAGGGCAAATACGCCCATTTTTATTACTTCACGAGCCGCCGCTGCAGCATCTGCCCATGTAACTGTAGAGCCTGCTTCTTTAAACAGAGGGCTTGCAGCATATAATAATGCTCTTGCTTTAAGTGCTTTGATAGCGCCGTATGTAGCCCTGCCAGATTCGTACCAACTGGTTACAGAACTTGTGCGGACACTATCCGGGATGATAACCGCTGCTTTATCACATAAAGCAGAGATGTATTTAAAACAATCGTCTACCGAATTCCTTTGCAACCCTTGCCATGAAGCAGGCTGGTTGTAGTCCAGCGGCTGATCTATGATCGGAACTGCGCCATAACGTTTTACTAATTCAAAGTACAGGAATGCTTTAATGAAATAGCATTCGCCTTCCATGAATTTTAAATTGGCAACCGCTCTTTTGTATGCAGTAGAGTCATTGTTCACAATACCGTTCACAATAGAGGAAAGGTCTGCCTTGTCTTTGTTCTTTAAGTACAGGTTTGCCTGGTACACGCCATTGAAGCAGTTTGCCCATACGCCATCCGGGTTGTTGAACTGGTTCCACACGCCGTAGTTAAACGTGTGTGAGCGGTTGTTTACGTTGGTATGATACGCATCGTCTGTTGCAGCTTCCATATCTGCCCATGCAAAGCCATCCGGCAGGTAAGAGTATGCGCTCCATACAACGCCCTGTATGTAATCGTATCTTTTATACATCAACTCTACCGGCATATCCGCAGGGATCTTTTTTACATCCAGGAAGTCTTTCTTACATGCAGTAAGACTGAATGCCGCGAGTATTATAACAATGATGATATTATTTTGAACTTTTTTCATTCTGTAATGATTTCGTGCGTTCTAAAATTTTGCTTTAAGTCCCACAGTCAGCGTCTTCATCAAAGGATAACCCATTGAAAGGCGCTCAGGCTCTAACCCTTCGATCTTAGTGCCCAGCAGGTTGTTACCACTTGCATAGATCCTGAGAGTTTCAAATTTCTTCAGCGCCCTTTTTGTCGGAATGCTGTATCCCACTTCTACACTGCGCAGTTTGATGAAGCTGCCATTACGCAACCAGAAATCTGCCTGTTGATTGTTGTTATTGTTCACCAGTGTAGATAATCTTGGAGTAGTAGCTGTGTTGGCTGTTTCAGGAGTCCATGCATTGTTAGAGAAAACTGTAATGTTGTTGTTGTTAGCCAAAGGATGTGTGTAATCAAATGCATCATCCAGTAAGCTTACAGTCCTGTTTGTTACAGCCTGTACAAATGCGTCGAAATCAAAACCTGCGTATTTGAAGCCGAGGTTAAAGCCAAACGTCATCTCAGGAAGTTTTGTAAACTTCATTGGCACTTTGTCATAGTCGTTGATAAGGCCATCACCGTTTACGTCTACATATTTTAAGTCACCCGGGCGCACCTGGCCGTAAGTAGATTTTACAACGCCTGCTTTTAAGTTACCACTTGCATCGAAGTCAGCTACCTGGTAGAAACCTGCAGTTTGCAATCCTCTGAATTGATTTATCCTGTAACCTTTGTTGTACAGGTAATCATAAGGCTGTGCGTCCTGTGCATTCTTGGTTATTTTATTGTGAGCATAGGAGAACATTGCACCGGCATAATATTCAAAACCAGTTTTTGTTTTATCGCGGTATTGCAATGAAACTTCAGCGCCTTTATTTGTTGCTTCACCAGTGTTGGTATTTCTGAAGTTAAATCCTGTATAGGAAGGTACACCAACAGGAGCTTCCAATATGCCCGTACGTTTTTCTGCAAATACATCGATCGTAGCGTTCAGTTTTTTCAGGATAGATAGTTCTATGCCAATGTTTGCTGAGCGTTTTTGTTCCCACGTAAAATCTGCGTTAGGATAAGCACCTTCCGAGCGTCCGCCATAACCAGTGTTGGTAGTACCCATTGTAACGCCAGCGTTGGTAATACCCCATTTTTCATATAAGAAACGGTAAGACTCATTTGTATTGGCAGTGATACCAACAGATGCTCTTACTTTTAAGAAGTCAACGACCTTATTGTTCTTCAGGAAAGATTCATTAGAAACGATCCAGCCCAAACCTAATGCAGGGAATAAACCATAACGGTGTCCCGCCTGGAAGTCACCTGAACCAGCATAAGAAGCGGAGAGATCCGCCACATACTTCTGATCGTAATCATACGTTATGGCACCACGCAACCCCTGCTCTACTACTGAGTAGTACTGCCCATCATGTGAGTAGTTCTGGCGTATTGCCTGTACCATACCGGTGAATGTATGCTTGCCAAATGTCCTGTTGTAATTCAATCCTAACTGTAAAGCGTCCCGGTTCCAGTGTGCGTTGCCCGCATCGAATATACTTTGGCTTACAGAGCCTAATACTTTATAAACCGGGTTGCCATTCACATCAAGCACAGGGTTATCATACGCATCTTTTGTAAGCTCATAAGATGGAACGGAGAATCTTTTTTCATATACACCAACATACTGGTTGGCAAATGAAATACCGCCGTTTATTGACAAACCTTTTACAAGTGCATCTAATTTTTGGTTGAAACTTAAATTGGTCTGTATGCTTCTTGTGTGCGAGCTGTACACACCATTTTGTCTTAAAAGCTGTACAGGGTTGAAGTTGTACACAGAGCTGTTACCCCAGCTACCATCTAAATTCTTTACTGCAAACGCTGCTGCAGGAATGCGCAACAGGTTGGAGAAAAGCTGCGAAGCGGTAAAGCCATCCGGGGTGTTCCTGTCTTCCGAAAAACCGGAAACAGTTGCTTTTACCGACAGGTTTTTATTCAGTTGGAAATTTGCATTTGTCCTTAGATAAACTCTTTTGTATTTGGCATTCGTACCATAGTCTTTATCTATTATGTCGGCATCTTTATAAGCACCTTTGAAATCTGTAAAGCCGCCTAATACAAAGAATTTAGCTTTGTTGTTACCACCACGGAAGGAGATGCTGTAATCCTGTGTAGCAGAGCTTTTGCCCAGCACTTTATCATACCAGTTTACATTTGGATGAAAAGGATCGTCATTCGCTTTGTACAGATCCGGGTTGTAATATTTGACAGGCAATCCATCGTTTTGTAAAGCTTTATTGTAAGCCGTTACATAGCCGTACGCATCCATTACTTTAGGCATTGCGATCGGCGTAAGGTTACCATATCTTGCGTTTATTTCAATTTTTGTTTTACCACTTTCTGTTCCCTCTTTCGTACGTACGCTTAATACACCTGCGCCTCCATCGAAACCATATACAGCAAGTGCTGCAGCATCTTTCAATAAGGAGATTGATTCTATTTCGAATGGTGATAAGGACGCCAACGCATTCAGGTCTACCTGGAAGCCATCGAGATAAATGGATATTGCATTGCCTGCAATGTTCCAGCTACTCTGCCCGCGCAGGTATAAAGTAGGGTTGTCATAGCCCGGCTCACCTGAACCAGTGGCTACAGTCAATCCCGGAATCCTGCCTTGTAATGTATTCAGTAAGTTGCCTGAGTTTGTTCTTGTTAATTCTTCTCCTTTAATGGTAAATATTGCACCAGTTGTTCTCCAGCTTTGTTCACTCCTGATGCCCTGGTCAATAATAGTCGCAGGCAGTTTAGTGGAATCTGCCTTACGCGTATTTGAGGTTTGCGCCTGCGCTGCCGAAACTCCGGAAAAGAGAGCCAGTAAAGCAAGCAGTTTTATATTCTTATATTTCATTTTTTTCAAGTTAAACGTTCAACAAGTTTTTTATTACCAGCCAGGGTTTTGGCCATCCCAGTCTTTACCGCCTAAATACCTCATACTAACTTCTGTATAAGGGAATGGTACGTAGTAATACCTGATAGGGAATGATCTTGAACCATAAGAAATAGTACTCCAGTTCAGGAATGGATTGGTTGGTTTAGGCGTAACACCATTTGTAGAGGCGATTACAGTAAAACCAGTGAAGGATTTATTAAGAACAACATGTGCAGTTAACCAGCGATGCAGATCGTTGTACCTGTGTTCTTCAAAAGCCAACTCTATAGAACGTTCGTTTTGAATAGCAGTTCTGAAACTTGCCTGGTCTGGCAACATACCAGATGTTTTGTCCGGCATGCCTGCTCTCTGCCTGATATAATTTAAATATTGGAATGCATCGCCTGTAGGGCCTGAATATTCATTCAATGCCTCAGCGTAACTTAAATAGAACTCAGCAAGGCGGAATACAGGCCATGCGAAGTGACCATCATTGCTGTTGTCTACACGCGCCACAAATTTCACGCACTCAACTGCGCTACCTGTATTGTCACCAGCATTCGAGTCGTCAGCCAGTTTGCCTTTAGCATAAGCGCCATCTGTAGATGCTTTGTAGTACGGTAAGTATGCTCTTCCGCTTGCGCTGTTGAACCATTCGCCACCCCATGCAAGGCACTGGTAAGCGCGTGGGTCTAGGTTTAAACCTTCGAAGTATGTTTTGAAATCATTTCCTGAAGGCGTTGCTGTCCATTTAGTACCATCTCTTTTTTCATACATCTGCAGGAACTCGATCGGCACATTGTTTTTTGCACCCCAGTCATACATACGCACTTTAGAGAAATTGTACCTGCCCCAGTCAGCCCAGCCATCACGGTTAGGGTCATTCTGGTTGTACGTATTTACAAGGATCATCTCAGGGTTTCCATAAGAACCTGTAGTACCGAAAACGTTGTTGAAAACGGCTTCGTAATCACCCAAACCAGCATAGTTATCTGTTTTAGGAGTGGTAGTTGGTTTGTTCGTGTTATACAATACAACGCCTGAAGCTGGTGCAGCATCTATTACAGCTTTAGCCGCATCGGCAGCTCTTTTCCAGCGTTCTTTATCGTAAGTAAGATAACATAGTACGGAATCTTTTGCTCCACCAAAACGTGCACCTGCGATAGCAGATTTCATATTGTCCGGTGTGTTGTACAGCGGGCTTGCAGCGTATAACAATATTCTTGCTTTTAATGCGAGTGCAGCAAGGCTTGTTATTTTACCATAGTCATTTGTTGGCCTGGTAGCAGGTAACAAAGCAGCTGCTCTGTCGCACCAGCTAACAATGCTATCTACGGTAGTTGCAATAGATGAACGTGGGATGGCAATGTTACCATCACCTTCCAGTACTTCAGATACCATCGGAACACCACCATATAAACGGAATGCGCTGTAATGGGCCATAGCACGGCAGAACAGTGCCTGTCCTTTCACATCAGCTTTCCAGTCCGCGCCGGCATCTACTACTTTATCTATATTTTTCAATACGGAATTTGCTTTCCTGATAGCTTTATACCAGTTTGTAAAAGCTACCGCAGCAGTATTGCCGCGCGATTGTATCGGTCCCCTGTCTATACTATAAGTAGGCGCCATACCACCTGCTACGTAATACTGGTAGTTCAGGTTACCGCCTACCCATGCAGCACCGGGCAGTAACAGGTACACCTGGTCTGTCAGTACATCTTCACGCGGATCAGCAGAGTTGTTCATGGTAAAACCAGTAGGTACGCACCAATCATACATATCAGCTACCGCATAGTTTGCCTGCTTTTGTGTATGGAAAATAGTATCCACTGTTACGGCACCGCCTTTAGGCTTTTCAAGGAAATTTTTTGTACAACCAGCCATTATGCCAGCCGTAACTATTCCGGCAACAAGCATAACAGGTATATATAATCTTTTCATCTTTTTTCGTTTTGTTGATTTAATAATTAAAATCCAACATTAACACCTACGTTATAAGTACGCGTGAGCGGATAACCCATGAAGCCCATGTTCTCAGGGTCGCCCCAGATCTTGTTTTTGCTCCATGTATATAAATTAAATCCGTTAGCATACACACGAACTGAGTTCAAGCCCACTTTGCCCAATAGTCCACGTTGGAACGTGTAACCAACTTCTACGTTCTTCAAACGGATGTAAGAAGTATTCAGGTTGAAGAATGTATTCTGATATGCCTGGCGGTTGTACGCAGCTATAGGGAAGCTGATCTTGTCGCCGGCTGCATAACGCTCTGGAGTGAAGCGTGTCCAGTCTACTTCAAACAATGCCTCTGTAGTACCGTTGAAGTGCAGGTTTGTATTTGGCATCGGATCAGCCGCTACACCTGCTGCGCCCTGGAATAACACAGAGAAGTCAAAACCTTTATAGCTAAAGCCTAAAGAGATACCATATGTAACTCTTGGAATATTTGTATAGCCTGATCTTTTGTAGTCTTTGCTATCAATAACACCATCATAGTTGATGTCCTGTAACAATACGTCACCAGGTTGCAATGGTACGTTACCGAAAGAAAGATCTTTCTGATATACCGGCTGGCCCGCAGCATTCTGATAAGGTTTGCCGCTACCATCTTTTGCTAAAACAGGTTTAGATAAGATAGGATTGCCTGAACCATCTACTTCATACAACTGAGACCATGATGTATATAAACCATTTGCCTGCAGGTAAGATTTCTGGTTGATCGGCCTGCCTGTTACAGCCTGGTATTCCAGTCCCGGCACAATTGGCTCGTCACGGAAAACGATCTGGTTGTTGTTCGTTCCTGCATTGCCTTTTACCCAGAAGTTGAATTTCTTACCGATCTTATCATTATAAGTGATCTCCAATTCATCGCCCCAGTTTTTCACTTCACCTAAATTGTACGGAGGTAAGTTTGCAGCTACTATGCCCGGAACAGTGCCTCTTGCGGAAAGGATGTCTTTCCTGTGTTCTGTAAAGTGGCTATATTCTACGCTGATCTTATCTCTCCAGAATTTAGCTTCTACAGTAACGTTTGCTTTCTGCGCAGTTTCCCATGTAACGTTCGGGTTACCGAGAATGCTTTCATAAGCAGACTGTACGTTGTTACGGTTAGAACCATATTGTCCGAAATAGTAACCGGACATTACAGCACCACTATATGCCCATACGTCTGGCAAGTACATATAACGTGTACCGCCTACTACGTCGTTACCTACTTTACCAAGTGAACCTCTCACTTTGAGGAAAGTGACGTAATCGTTCTTAGGCCAGAAAATTTCATTGCTGGCTATCCAGCCTACAGAGTATGCAGGGAAGAAACCAAAGCGTTTGCCTGGAGGAAAGTTTTCAGAACCGTTGAAGCCCATGTCATATTCTGCAAAGTATTTTCCCCTGTATGCGTATGTAACCCTGCCCACAAGGCTTTCGTAAGCATGCGGAAGATTGTATGGAAGGGTTGGATCAAACTTCTTACTGAGGTTAGCCATTGCCAACGCAGTAACAGTGTGGTCGCCGAATGTACGGTTATAGTTTAATGCAAGTTCTGCATACCATGTACGCCATTTGGCATTATACTCATTCTGGTTCCTGGAAGAAGGTGACTCATTGTTCATCTGTACCCAGATCGGATTTGACTTATCTCCGTTAGGGTTAGGACGTACTGCCCAAAACACAGGAGTTGACTGCCCTGTTGCTTTGCTGGAGAAGTAGCTGTCATAAGAAGCTCTTGCATTAATAGAAAGCCCTTTTGTAATGAAGTCCAGCTTATGTGTTACACGTACAGCCGAGTTAAGTGTACTATTATTATATAAGTTATAACCGTTACGTGAGGCAAGGCTATACAATGGGTTGAACTGCTCCGCAGTCTGTCCCCAGATAAAAGCGAACTTACCGTCTATGTAACCCGGAGAACCCATAGGGTTTGTCCACATCAGGTTCTTCTCATAGTTATAACCATCATTGTTCATACCTGAGATCTGCACGAACTGTGTTCCGATGTCAACCGCAACTTTAAGATTGTCTGTAACATCAAAATCGAAGTTGCCTCTTACGTTATACCTGTCTTTCCTGTAATCCAGTTCTTTGGAGAAAGGCATGTAATCAGTTTTGAACAAACCTCTTTGCGTTAAATACCCTGCTGACAGGAAGTATTTCATGCCTTTAGTACCGCCGGAAATATTTACGTTAGCCTGTGTTTGCGGTGCAGATTTTTTATAGATCTGTGCCTGCCAGTCCTGGTCAGGGTGGAAGTAAGGATCGTAATATGGGTTTGCTGAACCATCCGCCAGTTTAGGCGTATGTGCATTTTGATAATATTTTAAATCTTCTGCGCTGAACTGAGGAACATACCCTGTATTTCTTTTAGAAACAAATTTTGACCAGCCATCTGCCTGTCCTAAAACGTCGGCATCGTTTGCATGCTGTTGCCAATAAGTTTCAAATACCTGTTCATTGCGCAATGTTGCATATTGATAAGAGTTTACATACTTAGGCATTCTTGTAAACTGGTTAACCGCTGACTGTACAGTAGCGCTTACTTTAGGCGTTCCTTCTTTACCACGCTTGGTTGTAATAAGGATCACACCATTTGCACCACGCACACCAAACACGGCTGTAGCGGATGCGTCTTTCAGAATGCTGATGTTATCCACCTCGTTTGGATCGATGTCGTTGTAAGAGTCTCTTACAATTCCATCTACCATGATCAATGGCGCTGTATTACCTGTATAGGTACCAACACCCCTGATGTAAAGGTTCGATGCATCAGAACCCGGTTTACCTGTGCTTTGCACTGCTATCAAACCAGGCATACGGCCTGCAAGGCTGTTGCTGAGGTTTGCTACGGGTGCCTGTAAGATCTCCTTACCGGAAACGGTACTGATAGCGGCAGTTACTGAAGCCTTTTTTTGCTGCCCATAGGCTACTACAACTATATCAGTTAAGTTGCCCGCATCAGGTTGCAGCGTAAGTGTGAAAACTGAATTTTTGCCAATTGGCACTTCCTGTGAGGCAAAGCCTACAGCGTTTACTGTTATCGCTTTAAAGGAAGGATCAATAGTGAGTGAAAAGTTACCTTGTACATCAGTCAATGTTCCAATGGTGGCATTTGCTGACGCTTTGGCTGCAGCGACCGAGGCCCCGGGAATAGGAGCACCTTTTTCATCTTTGATGGTGCCACTAATCTTTCTTGTTTGCGCTATACCTTCCTGTTGAATGGCTATTCCCAGGAAAAACAGCAGAAGCCAGGACAAAAGATGTCTTTTGCTCATAATGCTCATATAGTTTTGGTGGATAAATGAAAAAAATAGATTTAGCTGTACGCTTTTTATACGATCGTGAAACTAGTGTAGAGGTGTACACTCATGATGGTGCACGGATATGCACCCGAAGTAATACTCTGTAATGGACAAGCATTCGAATAAAGGTTTACCAATTTTGATTAAAGAAACGTGTTGGCACTTTTCGCAGCATGGCAGATGCTAATCAGCGTTTTGGTCATTGTGTTTAACCTGGCAAGCAGGCCAGATAAGTGCTTTTTAGAATGGCAAGTTTTCCTGTGGGGTACATCAGGTTTCTGTAGCGAATCGAAAACGCTACTAACTAGTCATAAGCAGTTTATAAAGCCCGATAGTTAGTTAAACAAATGCAAAATTGGGCCAAAAGAGGTGCTTATTCCAAATTATATGGTACGCCAAAACCTCTACACTTTTAAAAAAACTCGTTAATATTCAACAACTTAAGCTACGCATTTCTGAAAAAGACTGCTTCACTGAATAGAATTTGTACTTTTTACACGCAATCGTTGCCGGAAAAAGATGAATACATCCGAGATTATTTTGAGGATACAACAAAGGGTTGATTTTATCCTCCTGCTACTGATGATAAAAGTCAACCCTTTAAGAAAATTATTAATGGGATACTGTGAATGGTTACAACTATACCTACGTTATGCTTGCATTAAAAACAGGTGATATATTTTAAAAGTCTTTGCCTACTGTACACGATCTGCTTTTTCTTCATCTGAGTTTTTACATTATAATATTTCTATATAACCATCCCTTCCGTTCACACGGATCCGTTGTCCATCCTTTATTAATCTTGTTGCACGTTCTACTCCCACTACTGCAGGCAAACCATACTCGCGTGCAATGACGGCGCCATGCGTCATTAAGCCGCCAACTTCTGTAACCAGTCCTTTTATAGAAACAAACAAAGGTGTCCAGCTAGGATCAGTAAATGTGGTAACTAATATATCCTCTTCGTCCAGGTCAGCTTCGCTCATATTTAAAATAACACGCGCCCTTCCTTCTACAATACCGGAAGAAACCGGCAACCCCACAATGGCTCCTGCAGGTATATTCTCCCTTTTATAAGTTCCAGTCATCACCTCACCTTCTGATGTAAATACGCGTGGCGGGGTTAACTTCTTATATATATTATATGCTCCTTCACGCTTATGAATAATAGCGTAGTCCACCTTACCCGTTTCTATCACACTACGCAACTCGTGAAATGACAGATAGTATATATCTTCCTTTGCCCGGAGTACACCTGCCTCTACCAACCGCTCCGCTTCCTTCAGCAACGCCTGCTTATAAATATAGTAACGGTTAATGATGGCATATTTAGGATACTCACGGTAGCCGCTCAGGTTACGCACCAGGCCGATCATTCGTTTTGTTTCCGCTACTTTCTGTGCGCCATCCGGCAGTTGCTCTAAGCGTGTCAACAATTCTTCCTCTTTTGCCCTGGCTTCTTTCAGCCCTTGCTCAAACTTTCGCTTACCAGCACCCGGCTCAAACTGCCGAACGTTAGTAAGAATAATTGGGATAAGTGTAGCAGGTTTCTCGCTCCACCGGGCGTTCGTTATATCTATCTCCCCGGCACAACGCATTCCATATTTATCCAGGAACGCAAGAATAGCTTCCTTTGCCTGCCGGCCGCCGTGCAATGGCGCCAACCCTTCTAAAAGGTTTTCTCCTGTTGCCAGTTTCAGGTAGCCGACTACTTCAGGGAACGGACGTACCACATCCGCCACATCCATCAACGCCAGCCCCATTTCTGAAGTAATGTTGTTGACTACCGATTGGGATAAGGTATCGGCGACATTTGTTTCGCCCAGCCACTCATTCATTTTTTCATTGATCCACGTAGCTGCATTCATACCGGACATGATGACGGCAAAACTTTGCGACTGCGCAGTATTCTGCTTCAGTTGAGCTATATCCTCCTCTATACAATCCATTACCGCAATCCCGTTCTTTTCCCGGATAGTATGCTTTAGTTCTTGTATATGTGTTTCGCTCCGGCGGATCAGTTCTGTAACGATAACCGGATCAAAGTCTGCGAGTGTTTGAAAGTTCCGCTGCGGCACACTTTTATTTTTGTTAGCAGCATCCTCATTTTCATCCGGCGCCAGTTGAATAAAATCATCGCGCTCTATAATAGTTGTCAATGCCTCTTTTATCAACGGGTCCGATTTTCCCAGCACGTTCACGATCATATTACGCGTGCCGGGCAAGGCCAGTTCCTTCGCTACATCTACAAACAACCTTCCGCCAGCTACTGACATGGGACGCGGCGTGGTCATTTGCCATACAGCAATTCCCAATGGTCGCATAGCGTCTGTCATCATCTGCTGATGCCCCACAGATATATATACATGATTACCGTTGTCATTTTCCGGCGGAATGGGATACAAAGTAGTAATAGGCCTGCTCTGCACAATATAAAAGACATCCCCGGCCAGGCACCACTCTATATCCTGCGGTGTGCCGAAGTGTTGTTCAATCTTTCTGCCGAGTTGTTCAAGCTGTAAGATCTGCACATCAGTTAACGCCTGCTTGTCTTGCAATGAAGAAGCTACATCCTGTTTTTTTGTGCCACCGTCAGCTACAGCATATATAGCCAGCTTCTTTGTTGCTACTTTCTTGCTCGTAATTCTTCCGCCGCGCACTGTGTAATTATCTGCATTTACCAAGCCCGCTACCAGGGCTTCGCCCAACCCAAAGCTTGCATCTATCGACAACTCTTTTCTATTGCCACTAATGGGGTTTGCCGTGAACAAAACTCCTGCCGCCTCCGGGAAAATCATTTTTTGAATAATTACAGCTAAGGTCACTTGTCTATGATCAAAACCGTTTTGTATGCGATAAGCAACCGCCCGCTCTGTAAATAAGGAAGCCCAGCATTTACTAATATGTTGCAGAATAGCATCCCCGCCGGTTACATTAAGATAAGTATCCTGCTGCCCGGCAAAGGACGCCGTCGGCAGATCTTCCGCAGTAGCACTGGATCGCACGGCATAAGCATCATGTACGCCTGATGTGGTGAGACAGGCCAACACCTCATTTACTATTGGCGCCGGAACAGGGATACGGATAATAGCGGAGCGTATTTTTTCAGAAACTTCACCAATTCCTTCTCTATCGTCTGCACTCAAATGATTTAGCTGCGCTATGAGCAATTCTAAAGCAGGATGCTGCCGGATAGTTTCTTTATACGCCTTTGTTGTAACACAAAAACCTTTGGGCACAGACACTCCGTTTATGCGGCACAACTCTCCAAGATTGGCCGCTTTCCCTCCTGCTAATCCCAGCATTGCCTGGCCTGCATGCTCAAGATCCGTTATGTAAACGCCCATGGTTAGTTTGCTTTTTATGGTTATTCATTGGAAAGTTTACTGGTTGTCTCCTGCATTATTTCAACAGCTTGTAGAAAGTAAGACTCTATTACTTTAAGCTCTTTGGCAGAAAATGAAGCGAGCAGCTTCTCTGATTTACCCCGGTATTCTTTATACAGGGGTTCTAAAAGTGCCATGATCTTTTTGGTATCCGGTACTATGATGATCTTACGCCTGTCATCTTCTGCAAACTGCCTTTTTACCAGCTTCTTTTTTTCAAACCGGTCTATCAAACCAGTAATAGCGCCTGTGGTTAATCCTGTTAATGTGGCCCACTCCCCCGCAGTCATTTGTCCCTTCTGCAACAAAAATCCCAGGTATTTATGATCAGTGCCTGACAGGCCAGCTTTTCGCCCGACAGCCTCGTGCATCTGTATAGAAGTATAGGCGTAAAGCTGGCTTAAACGCCTTATTTGTGTAACAAACTCAGGATCCATTTTTATCTTATTTAATAAATATCTTAGCTACTAAGATAATATGAAATGAGCAGCATTTCCAAACTATTTTAGCGGGCAACACCGGCAAAAGCCATCCCCGCCTCATTTCCTGGCTGCTCTTCAGCTTACTTAATTGACAAACAGCAGAAAAAATATTATCTTAGGGTACATCAGAGCCGGTCATTCATTAGCAATAGCCAGGATTGTTTTAATCCATGTAATAACACCCCATTCTATGTCAAGAGCCATCCTAATTATTCTACTTTGGTTATTCTCTCTTCATGCAACTTGCCAAATACAGAACACAGAAATAACTAAACTACAACATGAACTGTCGCAAACGGCAGATAGTCTACGGCAGGTAGACCTGATGTGCCGCATTAGTTTTCTATTTTATGAAAGAAATATAGACAGCACGTTTTCCTACATAAAACAAGCACGGCTCATTGCAGAAAGACACAACTATAAAAAAGGGATAGCTGACGGCTACAATTGTATAGGCATTGTGTATGATGTAAAAGGTTACCTGGCACTGGCTATTAACTTTTATAATAAAGCGAATAAGGCCTATACAGAATTAGCGGATGTCTCTAACCAGGTACAGACACTTATGAATATGGCAATGGTTTACAATACCCTCGGTAATGAGCAAAAGACAAGATTCTATTTTAATAAAGCTTTCGAAGTAGGACGTAACCTGAACAATGATTCAATTTTGTCGATCGTTTATTTTAATTATTTGCTCATAAATGAGCATAATTTACCTGACGACTCCATTCACTATTATACATCAAAAGCTACGGCGATCGCTACAAAATATGCAGATACAAGAGCGCTGATAGCGCTGTCTTCTATATCTGCCGCACATATGATCCACACCGGCAAAGTAAAAGAGGGCGTAAGTGCACTGGAAAAAGCAATAACACAGGCCCTTGATCAGCAGTTATATTTTGCCAGCCTTGACATGATAATAACCGTTGCAGACCACTTAATGCCGCTAGACTCTGCCAAAGCCCTTCAGTACTATGAGCTTGGACTAAATATATCGAAGACAAATGCGTACGTTGTCTATGAACGTATGTTTACTGAAAAACTCTATCATTATTACAGTAGAACAAAGGATGTACTCCGCCAGAACTATTATGCAGCTTTATACATAAAGGCGCTGGAAAACGAACAAAAGATAGATAATACCTCTGCTATTGACTATACAGATTATGCGCTTAAAGAAGAAGAACTGGCTCTTACAAAAGTCAGGGGCCAGATAAGGCTTGTGCTACTTATACTTATGAGCAGTATAGTTATTGCCGGGGGCATCTTTTTAATAGTGATCCGAAGAAACTTACTGCGAACGAAAAAATTAAACAAACTGATCGTAGCACAAAATGTGGCTATGCAGCAGACGCTTACTGACCTTGAACAAAGCCATGCAGAAAATACACGCATGATGAAAATAGTAGCACATGACCTGAGAGGGCCTGCAGCCGGCGTATATAACCTGGCAGAAATACTGCTGGAGACACCTCAAAGAAACTCAGAGGACGTTAAAATGCTCCAACTGATCAAAGACTCTACAGAGAAACTGCTGCTGCTTACAGAAGAGCTGCTTGTCAATAAAGCTCAAAGCAATGAGTTAAAAAAGGAAGCGTTAGACATTGGCCAGTTATTGCAGCAAAGCGTGGGGCTTTTTACAGCAACTGCAAAAGAAAAAGCACAGACCATTCAACTACAGGCTTCATCCATTTTCATATTCGCAAGCAGGGAAAAGCTTTGGCGTGTGCTCAGTAATATTATTGCAAATGCCATTAAGTTCAGTCCTAGCGGCGCTGTTATAGACGTAATACTGCAAGACCAGCAGGACACAGTACTGATTTCCGTGAAGGATTATGGTATTGGCATACCGGAAGTTGTTGGCAAAACAATCTTCCACCCTTATTCAAACACAGGGAGATCGGGCACGCAGGGAGAACAATCATTTGGAATGGGCATGGCAATTTCGAAGCAAATTGTAGAAGCACATAAAGGAAAAATATGGTTTGAAGCTAACCCCGAAGGAGGAACAATTTTTTATGTTCAATTGCCCAAGCAATCATTGTCATAGCACTACTTTCTTCCACACAGATGCAGCATGAATATACCCGCGCTGCAAGGTGTAGTTTTTGCTTCTTTGCTGTAGCATATCTTCAGCCAACGGCTGCCCTAAAGCATTATCGCCCGCTCAATAGAATGGTCAGCCGCATGGGATAACAGGTCATTCACTCAATTTTTAGCATTCCCCCTGGTAAATGCAGTTAGCTTTAAGCTGAAAGATTTCAGCACAGAGATCAAAACTACCTGCTCATGTTAAAATCATTTTTGCCGGCCCTTTTCTTCCTGGCAGTTGTTCCGTTTGTTGCCACTGCACAAGGTTCCTGGCAGGGAACGGATGCCTGTATCAAAGCCATTCAACAAAAGTACCAGCCACTAAAAGACGGGATACGAAAAAAATATTATTATACTAAACCATACTCAGGTGTAGCCTTTGCACATGAATGCTGGTCCGGAGAAGAGGTCTGCATCAAGCACAACAGCCGTAAATGCTGTATATGTCCTGAGCTGTACAAGAAAGAATACGATAAGGTAGAAAGTAACGAAACTGATGAGGTTCAAAAATGTTACGAACAAGGCCGGAAAGAAACAGAACGCCTGCAGCAGGAACAGGAAAAAGCACAAGCCGCACTTAAACAGCAAAGCAATGCAGCAGCTTCAAAAACATACACATCTTCCTCTTCTTCCTCGAATTATAATTCCAGCCGCAGCAATACGTCTTCAGGATACTCCAGCAGTACAACTTCCTCTACCACCAATGCAGCTACTCAACGCAACCAGGCTATTATGAATAACCTGAACCAGCAGTTGGAAAACAACCGTAATACATATACGGCTATATCCAATGGCATACAGGACTTTGGCAATTTACTGCTGGACCAGCAGAAAAAGAAAAACCAGGAAAGAGACGCTGCAAGGCTTAGAAAACAACAGGAAGAAGCCGATGAAAACAAACGCAAAGAAGAAGAGCGTTTACAAAAAGAGCAGCAACAACAGGCAGAAGCGGAGCGGCTTGCGCAACTTGAACAGCAGAACAAAATATTGGCAGAGAATGAAAAAAGACAGCGAGATCAGCAATGGTCAATAGATAAGGAAATTATAGGCGAAAACCTGGCACTAAACAGAAAGCCTACCCTTATTCCAGACAATATCAGGCAGGTATATTATGTTTCTTATCAAAGGAATTATAACACCGGAGAGGTGACGCTTAGAAGTTATACATTGAATAAGTACAGCGACGACTCCTGGATGCTCTTTAATGATATGCTCGACAAGATCGGGTTCCAGCTTTATTTTAATAGCAATGGCGTTGGGCAGCTACTGGGCTTTTATACATCTAAAAAAGAGGCGGCAGATGTGATAAGCCGGATTAAAAAAATAGCCAAAATAAAAAGCGTGGATGACAGCTTTTTACCGCTTACACCGGCAGTAAAAGCAAGTGCTGCAATAACCGAAAACGTACGGGCTACCCAACTGATGGATAGTGCTTTTGATTTTGACCAAAATGGGCTTTATACAAAAGCGATGGTGTATTATAAGAAAGCAGCCGCACTTGGTAACCTGGATGCACAAAACAACATTGGTGTATTATACGAGAATGGACAAGGTGTAAAACAAAATTATAGCGAGGCAGCCAAATGGTATCAACAAGCAGCAGGGAAAGGGCACGTAGACGCGGAGCGCAACCTGGGTGACTTATACATGTATGGCAATGGTGTAACACAAAATCCGGCTGAGGCTATGAAATGGTACAGGAAAGCAGCGGAACAGGGAGATGCAGCAGCTCAATACCATTTTGGCATTGGCTATACAGGCACTATGAATCTACCGGCAAACGATTCAACAGCAATGGCGTGGCTGAACAAATCAGCAGAGCAAAATTATACGGATGCTATAATTGCGCTCGCAGTACAATATGAATACGGATCAGCTACAAGACAAGCTGACTATAACAAAGCTATCAGCCTATTTAAGAGAGCTGCTGCAGACAGTAATGCTGTAGCGGCGTACGAACTGGGCAACATCTATGCAAACGGTTATGATAACGAGCATCCGTATGTTCCGCCGGTACCTTACGACCCTAACAGCGTGGATACTACCCGGATGACTGCAGATACAACAATGAGTACTTCTGTAGATACAGCAGCAAGCCGTAGTACCACCATTAATGTACCAAGGGATTATGCCGAAGCATCGAAATGGTACAAAACCGCTGCGACTTATGGTAATACCACTGCTATGATACAGTTAGGGAAAATGTACTGGCTGGGCCAGGGTAATGCACCGGATGAAAATGAGGCGGATAAATGGTTTAATAAAGCTGCTACAGCAGACTCTTCCAATGCCTTCAGTGAAATAGCTAACTTATTTGCATTTGGTTTTTACGGTGAAAAAGAAAGTGATTTTGCACGGGCAATGGCCTGGCGCAAAAAAGCAGCCGCTATTGGCAACTGGTCTGAAATGATCAACATTGGCATCATGTATAAAAATGCCCTGGGCGTAGACAAGAATCCTGCAACAGCCAACACCTGGTTTGCAAAAGCTATTCAAACTGCAGCTAAAGATAAAATGGATGCAAGGGCTATGTTTTTAATAGGCAATGTAGCGTATCTCTCCAAGGGAAAAGACATTAGCAGCCAGGAAATAGAAACAGGTATAGACTGGCTTGCCAAAGCAGCCAATAAAAATGACGCAGACGCGGCATCATCACTCGCCTATTATTACAAGGACGGTAAGCTGGTAAAACAGGACAAACAAAAAGCTATTTATTGGTTTAAAAAGGTTGTCAACCTGCGAAATGATACTGATGCAAAACAAATGCTTAAAGAAATGGGCGTTTCCCTGTAATAAAAGAACATTATGAGAAAGAGAATACTACTTCTGCTCACTGTATTTATCCTGACCGGCGCTTATGCGCAGATGACCCCGGATGATAAACTAAAATTTCAGCAGGCACAGGACGCGTATGATAACGGCAACTATTTTGGTGCGGCACAACTGGCCTACAATACAGGAAAGAAATGGACAGCACCTGTACTCTATCTCTATGTCAAAAGCGTACATAAAAGTTACCTGCAGGCTGGTAGTGCTAATGTAGGCTACGATAAGACGTATGACAACTTTACGCTTTTTAATTCTTATTGTGAGCTGCTTTTCAAAACTGTAGACAAAAACACCTACCCCCAGGATAAGTATGCAGATGTGGTAAAAGCACAGGAATATTTTCTGCAAATGCAAAAAAATTACTTGTATCAAAAAGATCGCACGCCGCAAAAAGCAGTCGCGTTTTTAAATGAGTGCTTACGAAAATTTGAAAAGGTAGCCGTCCTGAGAGAAAAGCGTTATTACGGAGAGACAGAACTGGTAAGCGAAAACAGGCCCGTCTTTCAGCTAGACAGCCCTTACCTGAAACTGGTTCATTATGGTCATGATAAAAGGTATTATGGCAAAGGCAAGAAAGCCTATACAACCAATGTGACCTATTACCGTGTTGTATTAATTGATTTTTCAAGGGCGACAAATTTTTCCAATAATTCCAATGGCCTTTTAGCCGGACAAATCGCTTATGAAAATGGTGTCAAACTGATGCAACATGAGTTACTAAAAAGCGATTTCACAAGAATTGACAATTATGACAATGCCTCGAAAGCACCAGATGATAACATAGCACGTAATGAAGCACAACAAAGAAAAATCAATAGTGACACGACCGGCTTTCCACCACAATTAAAAACAGGAGGATGGGCTAAAAGCATTGCAGGTATTGATGTGCTCAATTTTTTTAATACCACATCCCAGGAGTTTATTGACGGCAAATATCAAAGCCGGATTATAGAAGCTTTTCAATACCTCGTCAGTTATTATCCCAAAGTAAAAACAACAACACCAGACGATAAAACAAATGGTTTTTAAAATATGCACGCGTTCATAGTAGCATCATAGGCAGGCAATCTCGCAGGAATAACCGCCAATGCAATGGGTTCTCCCTCCTATTTTTCCGGTTACGCTATGCAAAAAATTTATCCCGGGCTGCTTAAGAGAGATTCTAAAAAATGTAATGCTAAAAATTCATAACTTTTAAGCACAATGCGCCGTGTTACACATATCACCCTTTTTACCCTTGTTGTATGGTTACTCCTTCCCTATGGTGTTACCGCGCAACGAAAAGAACAGCATCGCGTAGATTCCTTTCTTGCCATTGTCCAATCATCCCGCACTACAAATGATACTGTATATGCAACAGCGCTCTACAAACTTGCTTTCGCTTATTTTGCGGTAGACCCGGACAAAGGAATTACCTATGGCACACAAGCACTGGCATTGGCAGAAGCACTTCACTGGGATAAGGGTATTGCCATGTCTGCGACCTCGCTTGGCGCTAATGCATGGGCTAAGAATAATTTTGTACAGGCACTCGATTACTACCAAAAATCGTTGACAATACATGAAAAACTAAAAGACTCGGCAGGTATTGCTACCTCCTTAAACAATATTGCAGGGGCACATTTTGCACAATGCAACTATGCTAAAGCGATCGACTACTATCATAAAGCTATTGCGATCAACAGGCAAATGGGCAATAAGTTAAAGGAACAAGGTTCTTATCAGAATATGGCTGAGACTTATGAAGTACAAAAGCAATATGTACCAGCAGTAGAGGCTTATAAAAAAGCACTGGCACTAAACGAACAAATACATAACACCAGGAATACAGCATCCGTACTTAGCAGGCTTGGCAAGCTTTATACTTTTATGAAAGATTATTCTACTGCCCTTACCTACGAAAAAGAAGCTTTACGCCTCTTTGAAGTACTTAACGAGCAGGATGATATTGCAAGCACAAATGGCAACCTGGGCTATACTTATCAGCAGAGCGGCAACTACATGCAAGCGATACATTTTTATCAACAAGCAATCCGGCTTACACAAGACCAGGCAAGTAAGTTTGCAAAAGAACTGCTGGATGAATACCGTGGAAACCTTGGAAGAACATACCTCCTGATGGCCAAAAAGAAGGCAGCGCCACCAGATTCGCTTTTGTTGCTTAAGGCAAAAACATATCTGCTTAAATTTCATGAAACAGCACTTTCCATCAACGACTGGCGACAGTTAAAAGCTTTTTTGCCAGACCTCGCAGAAGTACTGGCTTTACAAGGCAATTACAAAGAGGCGTTCGCCATTCACCAGGCATACAGCGCTTTTAGTGATAGCTTATATAATACACAAAAAGAAAAAGAGATAACACGCCACGAACTGGAGTTCCAGTTTGGCAGACAGCAGGATTCTCTTCGTTATGCATATAACCTGCAGCAGTCTCGCTTAAGTGAGCTAAATAAACAAAAAGAGGTCTCAGACCTGCGGTTAAAACAGCAATGGCTCTACAGCATTCTCACCTTTGCAGCCGTATTGTTTGGTGGACTTTTTTGGTTTTTCCGCAGTCGCATACATACACTTAAGCTACGGGGAGAACTGGCAAAAGAAAAGACACAGTTGGCTTTGAAAGAAGCGGATTACAAAAACAGGCTCAATGATATTACTTATACAGCATTGCAGTCTCAGATGAATCCGCATTTTATCTTTAACTGCCTTAACTCTATTAAACTATATGCGGAACAAAACAATGCGCAGGCCGCTTCTCTCTACCTGACAAAATTTTCCCGGCTGATCCGTATGATACTGGAGCATTCAAGAGCTGCGGGCATTTTGTTATCTTCAGAACTGGATTTATTGCAATTGTATCTTGAGATGGAAAATATGCGTTTCAAAGACAAGCTTCGTTTCAACATCATTGTAGATAGCGAGGTGGAGACGGACTTCATAGAGATACCGCCTATGCTGATACAGCCTTATGTAGAAAATGCTATATGGCATGGCCTCATGCACAAACCGGAAGGCGGATCGTTAACCATACATTTCGCTCTTGACGACAGGGAGCATATGTTGCATGTAACCATTACTGATGATGGCATCGGGCGTGAAAAAGCGGCAATGTTAAAGAGTAAAATAACTGCGCAACACCGGTCTTACGGTATGCGTGTAACGGCAGAAAGAATTGAATTATTAAATGAAAAACACAAAATGAAAGCCAGTATTGATATTGAAGACCTAAAAGATGCGTCTGGCGGTGTTGCTGGCACCAAAGTCACTATTAAACTCCCCGTAAAATGAAATCGCTTAAAGTTGCCATTATAGACGATGAACCAGACAGCACAAGCCTGCTGGAGTTGCAACTTCGCAGACATTGCCCGCAACTACAGGAGATACGAATATTCAATAACAGCCTGGTTGCACTTGAGGAGCTTGAACTACTCAACCCGGACCTTGTTTTCCTGGATATAGAAATGCCTGGGCTCAGCGGATTTGAGTTGCTGGAAAAATTAACGCCTTTTCATTTCAGTGTGATCTTTATTACTGCTTACAATCAATATGCGCTAAAAGCTTTTCGCTTCAATGCCATTAATTACCTCGTTAAACCTGTTGATACAGCGGACCTGGCAGAAGCTGTAAACCGTGCCGTGCAACCCAGTGGTTTGCAATTGGCTCAACTAAAAGCAAACATGCAGGGTACGCCCATCAGCAAGATAGCTATCTCCTCCCAGCACGGCGTGTCATTTATTGAACTAAAAGAGATCATCTATGCTGAAGCAAGCAGTAACTATTCCAAACTACTATTAACTGACGGCCGTACGCTGGTGGTTGCCAAAACGCTTAAAGACATACAGGATGTACTGGAAGAAAGCCATTTCTTGCGCATTCACCGTCAATACATCGTCAACTTAAACGAGGTAAGCCACTTCAATAAAAATGATGGCCTATTAACCATGCAAAATAAAACCGTGCTTCCGGTTGCACGAGCGCAAAAAGACAAACTGGCGCAAAAATATAACTGGCTGTAGAAGAGAGATTCCGGCGCCCTTAACCACCTCATTTCGAAAATCATTGCCTCGTTTTTTCTATTGATAATGAATAAACGTTATTGTAACGTCATGCTGAAGTAACATGATCAACGTCTCCGGAATCTTCACTCTACTGACTCTTGACTACTTTGGAAATGTATGCAGAATCCTATAAGGTTTTTAGAAACATTATAGGATTGGGATCGCGGTAGAGACGCGATGCATCGCGTCTCTACCGCGTGGTGGGAAATGATGAATAATGAACGGAACGTACAAGAGTGCGACGCAACGATGCTACATAGTAGTACCGGGGCTAAGTACCCAAAGAGGGGCACCACCTTGAATCCGGATTTCCTTAGGATATGAATGATCTTTAACTTTGTACGGAATCCGCAAACCGCTTATCGAATGATTATAAGAAAGAAGGAGCATTGGTTTAAAATGCTTTTTGTCTGGAACGGTTCTGTTTTGCCGGCGCTGCTGCCACGATTGATCTTACTTTTTCTATTGTCAATAACTGTGGTTTATTTGCACGGAACTATCTTTTCATTCAAGGTTCCGCTCAATCCGGCTCCATTAACTTTGTTTGGTTTTGTACTTGCATTATTCCTTGGGTTTCGCAATAATGTCAGCTTTGATCGCTTCTGGGAAGGCCGTAAACTTTGGGGCGCTTTGCTAAACGATACCAGATCGCTTGCGAGGCAGGCAATCACTTTAATAGATGAGGCGCCCAACAAACAGTCCACCATAAACTTCGTTCAGCTACTCATTTCCTTTACCTATGCTTTGAAACATCAATTGCGGGACACAGATGCCCTGGAAGATTTAAAAGGGCGCCTGAGCGACGGGCAATTTAAAATAATTGAACCGGCAAGGTTTAAACCTGTTATGCTTATCAAGCTTATGGCGGAGTGGATAAGGGAAGCTAGGGCCAATAAAAAAATCGATTCCATTCAACAAATACGTTTTGATGAAAACCTGGATAAGTTAGCTGAGATAGTAGGCGGTTGTGAAAGAATTAAATCTACACCGCTGCCTTACAGTTACCGTGTGTTGTTGCATCGAACAGTTTATTTATACTGTTTGTTGTTGCCATTCGGCCTGGTTGATAGCTTGCAGTGGCTTACGCCATTTATAGTTGTTTTCATTGCTTACACATTCGTAGCATTTGAAGCTATTGCCGATGAGATAGAGCAACCGTTTGGCACGGAGGCCAATGATCTTGCATTGAATGCAATGTGCCTGACGATTGAATCTACCTTGCTGGAACTCGTAGGAGAAGAATCGCCGGAAATTAAAATAAGCGAGGACAACATTATCGACTAGCCGGTAATGCAATCATCGTTTTATATTGCTGCCGTGTAGTTATCTGTTACACGTTATGATCCTCTTTTTTCTCAGGTTGCACAAATGCGGCCGGCATCAATTCAATATTGTGCCTGGCAGCTACCTTTATCAATATGGGCATTATAATAGATGCTCCGGGTATCAACACGAAGGGCACACCTATCCCAACTATTTTAAGCGTGTCTGCCAATTGCATTTTTAGTACATGGTCTTGTTCTACACTTATAGTGCCTCCTGCTATATACTCCCTTATGATCAGCAACGCTTCTTTATCGCCACTGTACTCCGTTCTTAATCCTTTCAGGAAATGATGCGCGTTCTCTTCTATAATTGCTTCTATGTTCATGATCTATATTATGGTCAAAAAATAAGCTATCTAACCAGCAAAGTCATCCAGCATCTCAAACGTAGGCACAAAAAACAATGTGCCGGTTTGCGCAGTGCTGAAATCCAGTATCCTGTCGTAATTGCCTTCCGGCACGCCTACAAACATATTGGTCAGCATCTTTTTTACCGTGATAAATGAGCTGGCATAAGCAATGAAATAGGTTCCCATTTCATTGGTGGCTACATTGCCAAAAGACATGTTGTCCCGTACTATTTTAAGGTCGTCGCCTATATTGGCCAATGCAGAATGCGCATTGGCAGGCTTAATGCCGTCGGGCATTTCAATGTCGTCAACTTTCGATCTGCCAATTACTCGCTCCTGCTCGCCTACACCCAATGCTTTCCATGCTTCCAGGTTGTGAATGTACTTTTGCACAAAAAGATAACTGCCTCCTTTGTAGCGTGGATCTTCATCTCCTATTAAGCCAAAATAGGCCCTGTCCGCACCCTGCGGATTTTCCGTGCCATCTACAAAGCCGAGAATGCTGCGGCTGTCCCAGTACCTGAACCCGTGTACTTCCTGCTCCACTACTGCTACCGCTGATAGTGTGTCCGAAATAGCCGCTGCCGCATCTATACAAAAGCTATACATATCTGAACGGATGTGCAGATGCAGATCACCCCTGGTTGCTACCGCTGTGTGTTTAGTACCTGCTATTGGCGTAAAGGTTTCAAACTCTTTGGGCATCGGCGCCGGGAGTTGCAGCAACTGCCATGCATCAAAGCTAATACCTAAAACTACGCTGGCTTTGGCATTGGGGAAACGGGTATTGGCCGAGTTGTTCAAATTACTGATCAACTGACAAAGGTTTTTAAAGGCTTCATTAACAGCAGCGTCTTTCTTAAAATTAAATACCAGGAAAATAGTATTGTTATTAGGGGAATCCAGGACATTCTGGGAATTGATTTTCATAAAAATGGCAGATAAATTTAAACAGATAGTATAGTTTCAGTTGTGTTGCAACTGAACGTCGTGAACGTCTACTAATTTACGTGAAATGACTGACCACCCGGTCAATCATTTCTGAAATCAGGTGGTCAGGTGTTTTGAAATTTCCAGTATGTGAAAGCATCCTTCTTTTTATTGTTTTAATTTCTGGATCATTTGAACTGCATTGGTGTTTGTGGGGTCAAGCTCTAATGATTTTTGGTAATAAGCAATGGCCGTAGCCTTGTCTCCTTTGTCCATATAGGCTTCCGCCAGGCTGTCCCATACATTGCCTGATTTCGGGAAGTTGTCGGTATTCTGCTTGAACACACGAATAGCATCGTCAATTTTTTGAATGCTCAGCAGTTGGTAACCAACCTGGTTCATTTGAGCTTCTGTCAGGTTATTATTCGTCTTTTTCTGAAGTGCTTTTTCCGCTCCGTTAGCAAGGATATCGTTTAATAATAACCAATCGGGCGAATCGTAGCGCTGGTAATTCAACCAACTATAGCCGGGATGTTGGCCGCCGAGGGCGTCATCAAGAATCTCGCGGGTAAACATCTGGCCGTTTTCACTATTGGCAAAAAACACGACCGCATTTTTGCTCTTTAAATCAGCCTTAATATAATCTTTCGAGACCCCACCGTCGCCCCAATGCCAGAAGGCTTCGCTGCTGGCCGATTTTTCCAGCCCCCAGCCCAACCCCCAAAACAAGGTCGGGAACTTATCGCTAACCTTAATTTGTGATTTGAGCATTTCATTCCAGGTAGCCGTTTGTAACAGTTGACCGGTCATAACCCCAATGACGAACCGGGCGTAATCTTCCGGAGTAGTTTGCAGGCTGCAGCAGGCCGCCCCATGTATTGGTTTATTTAGATCTGCTTTTGGCTGCGCCAGCCAATTGTGACTGTAGGCTCTTAGCGTATCGTAGGCTGGCTGCCAAACGTAGCTGCTGCTGTTCATACCCATTGGCTGTAGTACCCGCTGCCTGATAAAATCTTCGATTTTTAAAGCCGTAATCTTTTCCACTACTTTGGAAAGCAGTTGAAAACCGGTTGGGGAATATTCGAACTTTTCGCCGGGAGCAAATGCGAGATCTACTTTATTTTCCGGGTCTGTTTTAGACCTGATGATACCACTGGAATTACTCAGGATCATTCTTGAAGTGATTAAATTGAACCGGGCATCATCACTACGACGATCGTCACGATCCATGTATCTAAAAAGCGGCGTGTCCAGGTTAAGCTTGCCTTCGTCGACCAGGGTGAGCACTGCATAGGCAAACACTGGTTTACTCAATGAATTGGCTTCAAAGACGGTCTTGTCGCTAACAGGTTGTTTGCTTGCTGCATTCATGACTCCGAAGCCTTTATGCCAAACCATTTTACCGTTGCGGATGAGTGCTACTGAAAGTCCCGGTACATTGGATACTTTCATTAGCCTTGGAATATCACTTTCCAATTTGCGGATAGCCTGCTGAGTTGATAATACGGGCATATCCTGCGCAAGGCAGTACATACAGCATAATAAGAGTGTATGGAGAAGCAGCACTGATTTGAATAGTTTTGTTTTCATTGTGTGTTGCTAAATTTTCTTCAAAAGTAGAACCGGGTTCGCTGATATTACCTATAGAACAGGTTTAGATAGCCTTACTGTTTGATGATTCCCGTATTAAATTTATGAAAAAGACGCCATTTGTTTTGAACAAGCGTTTCATGGCAGCCCCAGTCACAGGTGGTTTAAGCGATAAGCCAACGGGTAAGCATGTAAGGCAGATAAACGGGCTTTACTTTGGGTGGCCGATGTGAAAAATCGGGTAAAGGTGTAAGGCTTTTTCAGAGTAAGCTACTGTCTTGAAACATCATTTTATCATCTTATCTATGTTGATTGCCCCCCATGTCTGTACCCAGGAGTTTACAGTCGTCATATTCTGGGGCAGCGCAATAATTGCTGCTCCAGGTTTTTTTTCTAATGATTCAAGCGAAATTTCTTTCAAATACATGGCAATAATAAGGTCGTCTTCCCGCACCCGGCTATACGCATCGATATCAGCATTGGCGATAACGAGTAAATTTCTCGCTCCCATCACACATCCTTTGGTTAGTAACTCCCTGCCGAAACCAATGTAGAACGCGGTATCAATAACGCCTAAGCATTTAGCATTCGCCATCACAATATGGACTCTTTTTACAGCAGGGTATTCGCTTGCCAACTGCACGGCAAATGGTAGGGTCTTATAGAAGCGGTAAGCATCTTCACCAGTAAAGGTGGTATAATAATGGCCTTTATTGCTCATTGGCTTTCTGCTTTTAGGGATAAGAAGACTAATATACTATTTAAAGCTGATTGTGAATGATGACGCTCCAGGCATAGCGTCAACAGGAGCTGTCAAGCTTAAAATTATTCTTTAGCAATCAAGCTTACATCATATTTCAGGGGGCATTCAAAAAATGCGCACCTAAGTACGCACCGGGATGCCCAAACCTATAAGGTTTTCAAAAACCTTATAGGTTTAAATGCTAATAGAAAATGGAAAGAAGAGTTTCAAAATCCACAGGGTGCGAAACGTCAACAACCTCTTCCGGCAAAAGCGTGTCGAAAATCATTCTCACCTTCGTTTTTTTTGCCGATATTAGAAGGGCCATCTGGCTGATATTTTCTATTAGGCTGGGTTTGATATTTATTTAAATAAATGAGATACACTCAAATATATCCCGACGCACCTCTTCAGTCATACATCCGTCATTTTGGTGTATTGGAAAGTGATGCTCCAGATAAACAAACGAGTACTTTTAAAATAATCGCAGATGGTTGCCCTGGGCTCATTTTCCAGGAAAATCCAGATTGTTTTGCAGACAAAAACAACGAGAAATTACCGCAATTATTTTTGCACGGCCTGACTACATCCCACGCGCACAAAACGGCCACTGGAAGGTATCGCAACCTTTGCGTTTACTTTCAGCCACATTCAATAAAGACAATATTCGGCATCGATGCAAGTGAATTAACCGACAACTATGTGAATTTAGAGGCTATATTGAAAACAGATATTCTAAGGCAACTACAAGATGAGGAGAATACCGATAAATGGATCAGTTCCATCTCCAATTTCATTAGCAGGCAAATCGAATTGAACAAACATCGGGATAACACCAAAGCCTCCTATGCGGTCTCAAAAATAAATGCGAACGACGAAAATGGTTTAGCTAACGCCCGGTCAGCATTAAATTTATCGGAGCGCTCTTTTGAGAGAATGTTTAAACGCAATATCGGTATTTCGCCAAAACTTTTTTTCCGTATTTGCCGCTTCCAAGCCGCGCTTGATTTTGTCCGGAGACAGCCGCCAATATCAGCCTCCTTAACAGCAATTGCTTATCAGCACTCATATGCGGACCAGGCACACTTTATCCGCGACTTTAAAGAGTTTACGGGCGTAAGTCCGCGGCAGTTTCTTCAGCGCGCAAATGAACAGGCTATAAATTTCCCTGAATGGCAATTTTAAAAGTGTCGATTTTGTTCAATTTCCCTCTTTCCGGTTAAAATAGTTTTGCGCTATTATTTAAATCGTATAAAATGCAAAACAAAAAAATCGCAGTTTTCGGAGCAACCGGGAAGATTGGCTTAGAGTTGATCCGCCTTTTATCGCTGGCAAAAATTGACACAGTTGCAGTAACGCGCAATCTCAGGAGGGCCGTTCCGCATCCATATATAGAATGGATTGAGGCTGATATAGCACATAAAAATAGCTTACATGCGGCAATGAAAAACTGCAGCGCTGTTTTTCTATTGTCAGGAAATAGCCCTGACTTTATAAAAGAACAGAAAAATGTGATCAGCACTGCAAAAGAGTTGAATATACAATACATTGTAAAACTTTCATCCGGTGCTGCCGACAAAAATGCTCATTTTTTTATTCCCAAAACACACGGGATAGTCGAAGACTTTTTAATAAGATCAGGTATCCACTACACCATGTTACGTCCTAACGGAATCATGCAAAACTGGCTGGGTGATATCGCCAACAGTGTACGTAAAGAACGCAGATTCCATGAATCTACCGGTGATGGTAAACGTGCGCACGTTGACGCAAGAGATGTTTCAGCAGTAGCATTTGCATGTCTTACCAATCCTGCGAAGCATTATGATAAAATATACCTGTTAACCAGTGACAGAGCGTTAAATTATTATGATGTAGCTGAGGCAATCAGTAAAGCAATCGATGAAGAAGTAAGATATATTCCCATCTCTTTGCAACAAGCCCGGGAAGAAATGGAGCGACAAGGAATGCCTGCGGCATTAGTAGATACTTTTATCAGCTATGACGCTGCACAACGCAATGGCGAAACACAAATTGTTACTGATTGTGTCCGAATGATTTTGGAAAAACCAGCCCTCACAGTAGAACAGTTTGCAAAAGATTATGCAACACATTTTCAATAGGCGATATACAGCGGAGATTCAGGTAAGACAAACGCTGTATTGCTATTGATAATCAATCAGCAAGATGCCGTCAATTTCGTCAGATGTTCCCGTTCATCAACATATTTAGTGCATAATTTGAAAAATTTTAAATCAGTAAAATGTTTCCTTTTTGCCTGAAAATGTATCCATATGTCAGCCGGTAAAGAAGCTACTTTTGCATAAGTATTATTAATAAAGCAATGGTCAATAAAATATATAACATAAGGGAGTTTGCATCGTATCTCAATGTAACAAAACCAGCGAATGATGACCTGCTCATTGTAAACTATGAAAATGAAGGCGACATAAGGCTGCAATCAAATTCCATCACAATAGATTTCTACTTGCTGGCTATAAAACCGCCTTTGGAAAAAGGCTTTACGGAAACACTATTCCTGGAAGATCAGGCAAAGTCGTTTATGTATGTTGACTGCCCGCAAAACAACCTGGATTGGGACATTAATGCTCCCGATGCCGGCTATAACATACTGGTAAGCACCCGGTATGTAAACAAGCTGGCAAAGGATTATAACTTTGTTCACTACAATAATCACGAAGCACTGTTCCTTACAAAAGACGAAGAGGCCATTCTATGGGATCTGTTCAAAAAAGCGTACAACGAATTTCGGAAGGAACAGTATTCCAAAGAGATTATCCTATCTTATATCGCCCTTATATTGTCTTACACACAGGTGTTTTACGACAGGCAATTTGATTCACGAAGTAGTATCTACCATTCGGTGATTGACAGTTTTTATGAAAACCTGAAGCAGTATTTCAATAAAAAAGAAGACATATCCGGTCTTCCTTCGGTTGCCTGGTTTGCACAGAAAGCCAATCTGTCGCCTAATTATTTCGGAGACCTGATCAAGCATTTTACAGGTGAATCGCCCATTGAGCATATCCATAACTTTGTTTTAAAACAAGCAAAAGACAAGCTCAAAAACACCTCGCTTTCCATTAGTGAAATCTCTTACAGCCTGGGTTTTGATTACCCCAATTATTTTGCAAAGTTTTTCCGTAAGAAAACAGGGGTATCTCCGAAAGTATTCCGGGGAATGTAATAGCGAAATAGCTGAACAGCTTAAAAATAGTGCAACCTAAAGGGTTGCTTTTTTGTTTTAAAGAAAATCTCCGATCAGTAAAAAGTCTCCGTTTTCGAGTAATCTGTCTACGTTTCAAGGATGTGGCCGTGTCTAATTTTGTCTTATCAAAGTAACAAGAAATTTAACCTCAAAAAAGAAGATCATGACACAACAAAAAATCGATATTAAAAACGGAAACGGACAAGGGATTACTTTATCTGCCGTTATCAATTTTCCGGAAGGATTTAATGAAAACAAAAAATACCCGGCAGTAGTGGTTTCTCATCCGGGCGGCGGTGTTAAAGAACAAGCAGCCGGATTGTACGCTAAAAAACTGGCGGAAAAAGGTTTGCTTACTATTGCTTACGATGCTTCTTACCAGGGTGAAAGTACCGGAGAGCCTCGTCAGTTGGAAAATCCTTACATCAGAACAGAGGATGTAAGTGCTGTAATAGATTACCTGACTACACTGCCTTATGTGGATGTAGAGAGAATAGGTGCAATGGGCATCTGTGCCGGTGCAGGCTATACTGCAAATGCCGCCATCAACGACCATCGTATAAAAGCAGTTGGAATGGTGAGCGCAGTAAACATTGGTTCCATGTTCCGTAACGGATGGGAAAACAATGTAAAAGATGCGGATGCAATGCCGTACCTGGTGGCAGGTGCTACCGCAAGAACCAATGATGCAAAAGAAGGATTACAAACCATGCCATTGGCTCCGATGAAGGAGGAAGATGCGCCAAATGAAGAATTGAGAGAAGCCTGGGAATACTATCATACCAGCCGTTGCCAATATCCTACCGCACCGGGATGGGCAACTTTAAGAAGCCTGACACAGATCATTACTTATGATGCGTATAACAAGGCCGAGGCATTCTTTACACAACCCTTGCTGGCAATAGTAGGAAGCGTTGCCGGAAGTGCGTGGATGAGCGATGACCTGTTAAAAATTGCGGCAACTGCCGATAAGAAAAAATATATTATAGCAGGTGCAAACCACATGTCTCTTTATGACAGGGAAAATTATGTGAACGAGGCAATTGCTCAATTGGTTCCTTTCTTTTCCGAAAAATTATAATTCACTACAAAGTTTAATAAAATGAAAAGGTCTGTAAAATTTAAAGCTCTTTATTGGGATATAGCAGCAGATCTGTTGCTGCCACCAAACTTTGACGAAAACAAAAAATACGCGGCCATCATTAGCACACATCCTATTGGCAGTTGCAAGGAGCAAACCTCCGGGAATGTGTACGGGCAAGCTCTTGCGAATGCAGGGTTTGTAGTATTGGTGCCCGACGCTTCATTTCAAGGTGAAAGCGGTGGCGAACCCCGATTTTTGGAAGACCCATCTTTACGTGTTGAAGATTACAGCTATGCTTGTGATTACCTCGTAACCTTACCTTTTGTTGATGAAAAACGTATCGGCGTGTTGGGTATTTGCGGTGCCGGAGGCTATTCTATTAATGCAACAATGAAAGAAAGGCGTATCAAAGCCGTAGCTACGGTTACCGGAGCAAATTATGGTCGTGTAATGCGTGAGTTTGGTGACCCGATTGCCAACCTGGAAGCTATTGCAGAACAAAGAACTGCCGAAGCAAGAGGGGTTGCCTTAAGAGTAGACCAAGGACTTTACCCTACTTATGAAATGGCAAAAGAAGCCGGTGCAAACATCGATCTTTTGGAAGCAACGGAATACTACCGTACTTCCCGTGGCGAGCGTGCAAACGGTGTAAACAAGACCCTGTTTTCACATAATGCCGCAGCAATAGCCTGGGATGCTTACAACCTTGCGGAAAAGTTGCTGACACAACCCCTCCTGGTGATTGTGGGCAGTAAGCCCGGAGCTTTCGGAGCATATAGGGACGGCTTTGAGATTATTCGCCGTGCGGCCTCCCAAAAGAAAGAGCTGGTAGTGGTAGAAGGCTGGTCGCATTATGATATGTACGACAAACCAGTGCCTGTAAAAATAGCATTGGACAAATTAATTCCTTTTTATAACGAGCATTTATAACAAGTAATTTCATGTAACGAAACAACGTAAGCAAACAACGCCCGGCGTTGTTTCGTTGTTCTTCATGCATTATTAGCGTATCAGTTATTATGGAATAAATAAAGAAAATAAGATGGCAACAAAAATTTTAGTGTTAGGTGCCAACGGTGCGATTGCCCGGCACGTGATTGATTTTCTTAAAGACAAAAAGAATATTGAATTAACCTTGTTTGCAAGAAACACAAATGGTCTTGCAGAACAAGCTCCCAATGCCAACATCATCAATGGCGATGTACTACACAAGCCCGACCTGGACAATGCTATCAAGGGACAGGAAATTGTTTACGCAAACCTTGCCGGGCAGGTGGATAAAATGGCGGAGGAAATTGTGAGATCAATGGAGGCTGCCGGAGTAAGGCGTTTGATCTTCATTACCTCGTTGGGGATCTATCATGAGATACCGGGTAAGTTCGGACAATGGAATGAGCGGATGATTGGCTCCGACCTGGTTCGTTACCGCCACGCAGCCGATATTATCGAGGCTTCTTCATTGGACTATACTGTTATCCGCCCATCCTGGTTGACTGACAAAGATGAAACAGCTTACGAAACCACGCAGAAAGGAGCACCATTCGTAGGAACCGAAGTGGCAAGAAAAGCTGTTGCAGCCTACATCGTAAACATTATTGAGCATCCCGGAAAAGATGTAAAAGCGAGTGTAGGTGTAAATAAGCCGGGTATTTACGGAGATAAGCCGGCTTTCTATTAGATCATTTTCGTCAGATTTTCCATACTTGTGAATATGCGCTGTCACCTTCAATCCGAAATTCATTAGCAAATGAGTTGTCTTTCATTTTGCAGGAAATTCCGAAGCCTCGTGGAGATTCCGGAACCTTTGACCACCTCGTTTCTAAAATCATTAACCAGTATTTCTATTGATACTGAATAAATTTGATGACAACGGAATAACATGATCAATGCACCCGAAATATCCAATCAAATCAACATATTTGAAACATGTAGGTTAATTTCTTTTATTGGGAAAGCAACATCGTCCGCTTATAATAAGACTTAGCTATTCCGATAATAATCCTACAATGTTTCGGCCCTTATTACATATCTGATACATTATCCTTTAATGGTAAATCAAAAAACCTCGATTATCACCAGTGTAGTAATTAATAATTTCTTGTTCTACATCACTAATATCACCGTTTGCAACATAATCAAAGCTGTCGCATTGATCACTTAGCACAACAACCCACATCGGTGCATTTTTAAGTATTGTATTCAACATGCTAGTTGGAGAATTCGGATCGCTAAGATTTCCCAAACCCTTACCTGAAAAATAGAACTCATCAAACCCTTTGAGATTAACCACCCCTATGGTTATCCATTTTCTATTCAAAAAATCTTCTGGTAAAAATCGTTTTCGAAATTTTATCATTTCTTCTCCAGCATCAAAAACGCGTAAGTCGAAATTATTCCCAAATTTTCTTCGTCCTTCTTTTTTTAAAGACAATTCCTGATCTCCTCCAAAAACTGGTATTTCAAAACCTAGAGTTGACAGGTCAACCGAGAAAGGCAGTATTATATCAAAACACGCGTCCATGTATTTAAATTACCATTTTTTATTCCATTCAAAAGGAATATCGGACCCATCTGGCTTTTGCCAAAAGTCATCAAAGTAGAAAACATGTTGATGCACAAGATGATGACTCCAAGGTTGGCTATGATCATACCAATCAACTCTTGAATAGGGAACAGGATTTTCTTCAAGCAAAGTCCATGAAGGCCAAGATCCTTCAAAGGTCTCCGATTGTCGATATACGCCCCATCTAACCCTACCCCCCCAAAAGAAAGAGGGAAAGAACACAATCTCTCCACTTCTGGAATATTTGTATTTCACATCAACATATTTGGAACACTTAGGATTATTTTCTTCCATTGCGAAAGCAAAATACCCCAAAAAAGAAAGCGGACGCAATAATCATCGTCCGGTCATGTCTTCATTTAGATGCTCCGACATTAATTCTATTGAGTTTCTGCCTTCTTCAACATATCTGGAACACTACACCCTTTCAAATCTCAATAAAGCCTCTTTAGATAGGCGACAATAAGAATGGGAATAAAGCAGCGTAATATTGCAAACGCATTGTGCATTCCGAATATTCTTTTGTTGGTGCAAATTTTATTTTTTGATGTAGGTTTGAAGATATGATCTTTAGAAGGCAAGGCTACCGAAGGTTTAGTTCAACATAACGTTGGACAAAATGGTTAGTTGCTTAAAGCGAAGACATGTTTAAATTACACCGTCTCTTCGCCAATGCTTCATTGTAAGCTGTAATTATGACTAAAAAAACAGAACAAAATACATGAAATTATCATTTTTATTTTTTGCCTTAACTTTCGGACATACAGTATTCGGACAAATTCAGAAAACAAAAATTTTATTAATAGGAACAATTCATTTTGAAACCCCGCATAAAGATCAATTTGAACTTAAAACGGACGATTTCCTTAGTGTTAAGCGACAACACGAATTAGAAGACTTTACTAATATTCTATCGCAAACAAAAGCTACTAAAGTGATGATTGAAAGGCCTGTTTCGGATCAACGTTCTAGCGACAGTTTGTATCATTCTTATTTAAAAGATCAATATAAAATTACCGTTTCGGAAAGAGAGCAGATTGGCTTTAGATTAGCTAAAAAATTAAAATTAAATCAGGTAAATTGTATAGACAAATTCTACGGAATGGTACACGATAGCCTAATGGCAGCAACTGCAAAAGAGAATAACCAGCTTTATTTGCTAAAAGATTTAGGAGTCGCAGCAAATGCATTGCTAACTGATTATGATAATCAATTGAAAAAAGGCACGCTAACAGATGTAATAAAATACATAAATAAGCCTGAAGAATTAAAAAGAAATTTATCACTTTATCTAAAATTTTTATCAAAAATTGGAGCTGGTAAAAATTTTGCAGGAGCAGAATCTGTATCAGATTGGTATCTAAGAAATCTGGCTATTTATTCAAATATTATCAATCAAGTTGAGCCTTCGGACAAATATGTTATTTTAATTTTTGGGCAAGGACACATTCCAATACTAAAGCATTTATTACAAAACAATGACAACTTCGAAGTTGTGGAAGTTGATAGTGTATTAAAATAACTATAGCTAATAACTAGGCTTTCGTTGTGTCTGCCAGACGCACAATGAAAGCTTAGTTGGGGTGTAGATTCCGGCAACTTTGACCACCTCGCTTCGAAAATCGTTGACTAATATTTTGTTGCCATATCATGATCAATGCCTCCGAAATCTCCAGTAAATACCTGTAGCAAATCGTTGTCCATTTTTACGGCCCAGCCTAATAAATAAAATGTTTTTTTGCCGTCTCTTCCGGCTCTTTTTGTGATCTGAATATTCATTACAAAATGTTTTAAAAGTGCATGTCAGAGTGCATGTCAATTGCAAGTCAAAAGAAGGGACTTGAAACGTACAGAAGTGTACAAAAAAGGAAGTGTCATAAATAACAAAATCCTGTAATTCAGTCTCTTTAACTAATTACAGGATTTCTAAAGTGCCCAGGACTTGAACCTCATAGTCCTTGGCATTCAATTAATTATAGCGGTGTTCGCCAATGGTTCGCCAACTTTTTCGATACGTGCTGACTATGTTCCACTAACCCCCTGCATAACAACTTTGCTTTGAAGAACTTTGCGAAACAACCAGACGTTGTTCTGCACAAAGGTAATCGATTCTTTGATGAAGATTTAAGAATACTCAAAAGTTTCAAATTTTCACATGTCTACCGATCATGAAAGCCTAATAAAAATTATTATGAGTTCGCAATCGCGAACATTATGCGAATCTTTCTTACATGAATTAACCAACAGCGGGATAAGAGCCACCAGCAAAAACCTAAAGCTCCAATTTTTCAATATTATAGTAGCTTAAAGTTTAGTGAACCTCAAACTAAGAGACTTTGTGCAGGAAAAAACACCATTTTTCTTTGGAATTATATCCGTATGTATAATGGGCGCCATCGGTAACATTAAACTAAAAACGGGAGTAATTACAATAGTCATTTTTGACTATTTCACAGAGGAAATAACCATACTAATTTGGCAGAATTATTTAATCAAATAAAAAACAAAATTATGGAACCTGTAAGTGAACCAATCAGTCCTGCACTCCGAAAATTAGACTGCCTCCCTGAAATTGTAGTTTACGAACATATCAACTGGCAGGGGTGGAACTACCGAACAAACATGAATGTCCGAAACATTGGCACTATTATGAATGACCAGGTCTCAAGTTTTGTAATCGTTAAAGGAACCTGGCAATTTTACAAGGATGAAAATTTTCTTACTCCAATGGGCGGCCCATTGGGACCGGGCTGTTACGACAACGTTACACGATATGGGATCGAAAACGATCAAATTACTGCGTTCAAATGTCTAGAGTGGTAGTGAACATGCCCCAGCGATGGGGCATTACTTAAATCCATCCGTCCTTAATTGCCTTAGCGATTAATTCACCAGTAGATTTTATCCCGTTCCGATTCAATATATTTCTGCGATGATTGTCTACTGTACTTTTAGAAATATTCAAGATGCCAGCAATTTCCTTGCTGGCTTTCCCTTCCATTATAAGAAAAAGCACCTCCTTCTCTCTTCTTGAAAGCACACTATTCGATAGCTGCCCTTTTGACTCATAGACATTCACATCAAGATATGACGGTTCACCCTCTAAACCTATATAGGATAAAATGGGCCGCCCAAAAGATTTAAGATGAGATATATCGGTATAAATGATGAGCGTCTTATAAATATTTCCATCCGTGTCAGTTTTAATCACAACTGCCTGCTGAATACACCTAACGTATTCACCGCTTTTCTTTCGAAAGCGACAATCAAACCGCAATTTGTATTTAAGTTGTTGCGCGGCAGTCAGACTCATTAAAAATTTGATCGAAGCATTTTGCACATCAAGAAACCACTTACGATCATCGGGATGCACACAGGACATTAAGAATGCAGTTGAAGCCTCATGAGGTTCATAACCCAAAAGATTTGTAATCTCCCTGCTCACAAAGTCAATTTCTAATGTTTGATAATTGAAAATAAGATAGTAGGATTCCCCGATCTGGAAAAAAATAAGCATCTTCTTATAGAACTCTAACTCAGGCTGGAGCAATGAAACGCTATCATCCTCAACGGCTGCCCGTTTCCAAATGCGATTTGCTTCGTCGTTAAACAACTCTAATTTCATAAAAACTAATATTTCTCACTAATGACGGATAAAATTATCCTGTTCCAAAGTGAAAAGCAACCGGAAAAAACCCACGTTCAATCTTAGCATTTGACATATTTAGCCAATCAGGAAAAACAGTATGATAATCCGCATCCCCATCTCTCACAACTGAGATTTGTCGGCTTTTCTACCATCTTACCAATACCATTTACAAAATGACACATTCAAAAAGCAGCAATTCCATTCATCAATTAATTAAAAGCCGAGTCGCACTTTAAAGTTTTGCTACTCACATCTGCTTAAGGCTAAATTAAACGCTTCTACAATTTCTTTATTAGAAGCGTCATATGCAACTGTAATATAGGGTTCGTCTTTACTTTCGTTGACAAACCCCTGATCAGGAGGTTCTGCGTGCTTTGTGGGGGTGAAAACAATATTATTGTTCTCTCTCCTTACACCACAGCAAAGAGTGGTAATCTTATTAAGATCATTTGATGACTTTAATCCCGTTTTTTGTAGAAACTATTTACTATGTTCATCCCAATTTTTAGGATCAGCCACTCTTTTAGCATTATCTATTTCTAATACCTTTTTTAGGGCATCATTAATAGTGGAATTCATATCCTTTTCTTGAATTTGAATATATGGATCTATTCCAATTCCGAATCCACTAACTGTTTTAACTAATCCAAACAGTAAATATCCCTTTTTATCAATTTTATAAATTGTTGCACTCGACATAATTCTATTTTACAAACTGAATCTTCGATTGAATATTATTATCCTTAGCAAAATTACTTACCAGATAAACGCCTCGTTGCTACCCAAAAATAAGTCAACAAAATGAGGTTAGGATTCTCAAATTATCCACTAAACAACCAATATACAAAGCATTTACGTACATAAATAATTCGGCAATTGCTATTACATAATATAAAGGTTAGTAATTGCAAATTCATATTTGCCCTCGGCATTTTTAACCAATTCTAATGACAATGTAAGATCACTCTCTTCTTCGTCAAACCATAAATAAAAGTTCACAACCATCTTTGTGCCATTTAATATTGGAAACATCGATTTAGCATTTTCGTAACCGTCCTCATCGAACTCAGACAATGGTCCTCCAAAATCCTCTGCATATTCATCGATACCCTCTTTTATCATCTCGACAGTAAGTCTCTTTTCAATATCTGCTTCATAAATACGTTCATAATCTTCCGCCAACAACAATTGAACAAGATGTTTTAATACTTCACTGATTTTATCTATTTCCATTTAATTATTTGTTTTAGCTTCTTTTCTTCTTGGAATACCCGTTTGGGTTGTACTACATTGTTGCAAAGTATCCTTTCCTGGTTGTATTGCCCTGCAATTGTGTTGGCATCATGGTTTCTTCAATTTTCACCCTGGCATGCTCTATACCTTCGACAATTTCGTACTTAAATCACTATTTTTACATCAGGTAGAAGCCTAGTAAATTTCACCTAAATTAATGTCACTTATAAATCCAGTCTTTAATGGATACGGAAAACCTGATTTCTTTAAAAAATTTGAGTTTTAAAAAAAAACTAACCTTCGCTTATCTTACTTGCGAACGGCTATTCGGGAACTATGTATTTTTCTATAATAATTTCAATTTTGGCTCACCGGATAAACTTAAAAATGCAATAATGTTTTTACATGATAACCTTTTTGAAAATCGTCCTGAAAAACAGAACATCGAAAAGATTATTAAACAAGTAGAAAAGATTACTCCCGACACTGAACATTTTTCAACTATTTATGTATCCTCTGCATTAGATGCCTGCACGTGTAGCCTTGATAGTTTGGATGCTCTATTGGAAATGGATTTTTCCACAATAGAAAACATCTCGACCTACGGTATTGACACCGTTGATATGTATGTCAGGGAAATTGAGGAAATAAACGCAAACGATAAACTAGCAGATAAAAAAGTTAACCTGCATCCCCTTATGCAAAAGGAGGTTACAATTCAGCATGGAATTATTACCTTCCTAAACAACAGGAGGGATATTGATTATGCAGATGTAGAAACATTGCTGCAACTTCAAGACAATAATAAAAGGAGTTGTCTTGACCTATGAGACACGATCATCGTCTTTGTTAAAACCGAAAGCGGACGATGTTTTCATCGTCCGCTTTTTTACCTTTCTTGAAATATCCCGTTATTGATTCCTTCAGTTTCAGCCCTCATCAACATATCTAGCACACACCCCATTACCTTATTTTTTATTATGTATTGACCAATGCTCACCTGTTTTTTCGTAACTCCCGTTAGCCTTTATTAAGTCTTGAACAATACTATTAAAATCTCTTTCAAATAATTCTACGTCCAATTGTTCTGGCCACTTTTGCTTCAACTTTAGAAAAAGTTCATTGCAATATTCAACTAATTGAGTAACCTTTTGGGGATTAAGTAACCAACCCATTATTAGCATGTTAATATAATTAACATATGTAGGCCAAACCAATCTATTGTTCGCCTCACTCACATCAGAAAATAGTAAATAAAGATTTTTAAGCTCGCTATATTTCTCTACAAAATAAGGAAGCTGCGTCTCCAAGAAAGGAATGAGGTTTTTGTCTAAAAGATCGCCTAACTCCTGTTCTGTCTCAAAACGATATGCATTTTCTTTTTCTTTGAACAATTTATGCAACGTAAAGCTAAATGTTGGAAATCTCTTTTGATCTGCAGGTTTAATATCTACATACTTGAACAATATATCTTGAGCAGTATTTTTCCTGATTTCAACACCAACGATAAAATTATCCAATCCAGCAGATTTATAAAACTCGAAAGAAACAGCAAACCATCCATCGTTAATTTGTTTAACAAAGCCACTGTATGAGCTTTTATAAACGAATCCAAGAGCGTTAAAATATTTTTCCAACTTAAGTACGATGAATGTAAAAAAATCCTTCTTATTCATTTCTGTAAAAAATTAGTGATGCACCAGATATGTTGATTACGCTTCCGAAAATAGTTTATTGCCTCCAAATCAAATATCTACAAGCGAACGATATCGAAAAGCCCTCCAATCAGGTATATTCATTTTTCACATCAACATATTTGAAACACTTAGGTCAGTTTTCTTCCGTTAGGAGAGCAAAATTAGCCCAAAAGAAAGTGGACGATGAAAAACATCGTCCACTTATTGTCTCATTTAACTGTTCTAATATTAATTCTATTGCGTTTCAGCCTTCATCAACATATCTGGAACATTGCCTAACTTATAACCATATTACTCAAACGATCTAAAGTTAAACTCCTGCCCTGTTAAACAATTAATTAGAAAAATTTCCTGATCACTTATCCATTGTCCATCATAGTAGGGCCTTTCTTCCGTATATTCGGTTGTTAACACTTCGCCGATAGGATAACGCTTTCTTTCTTTGTTGAAATTTTCAATAATAAGAAAAAAGGAAAACACTTTTTCGCTTGGATTAAATACAACTCGCCCTATTATTGTCTTATCCTTTTTATTAACGATTTTCTTATACAAAACATCAACAATAAATTCATTTTCAATTAGATAATTTTTAACTTCTTCAAGCTTATCTATTTTGATTCTGTCATCCATCGCAGCTAACCGTAACATCCCCATATGAACAAAATCAAGCCTGATAACATTTCTTTCAAACTCACTTTTTTCATCAACAAAAGGATCAACGGGATATATTAAATTTACATGAGCTTCATTATCGTGCTTCCTAAAATGTACTAATTCATCCAAACTTTTGTCTATCTGGACAATGAAAATGCACCGATAGAATGCCTGAGAGACTTCACTAAGCATATAAGCGTATAGTGTGTCAAAAGCGATTGTCTGAGGGCCACCTAATCCACCAGGAACAGTAGACCCAAGCCTAAAGTAATTTTTTTTCATTCTACTTTTTGTATTAAAATGGTAAGACACTTGAAGGCGCCTTGCTCGGAAGATGCTGCTCCCTTGGAAACTCTCCCCATCGCGCAACATGCTGACTAAGATATAACTTTTCAAAAAATAAAGCGGCTGATCTATCTGTCACCGTCTGAATTGTTCTCCATTTAACAGAAGCTCCCCACTCTGCTTTCAATGCAGCCTCTTGACTCTCCGGACGATCAAATCCCCAACCATAAAAGTCAGCTATTCCTATCTTAAGAACAGGGGTTTTACCATCAGTAGCTTGGAAAGTAAATTGATATACAATGTGCGGATTACTATTATCTCGACTGTTTCCGTGACCCGGCCAAGGTTTGAAATTCGGACTGTACCACGGATGAGGTACGCGTGAGGCACCTGGCCCAGTGGAAGTCGGAATAAAAACTCCAAGTATTGTTAGTAATATAGGATTGGCAGCGACTGCTGTTCTTGCAACGGTCGCTTCTTCTGCCACAGCAGATGCTCCTCCGATAGGAACCACCGGAGTAGGAGGACCAGTAATTGGTCGCAACAAGTAAGGAGTTAACGGGAGGGCAGGAACCCCAGCCACACTAATAGGACGGGCAAATGGCAAATCACCCGGAGGAACAAGAGGAACCGAGAATAGATTCAAGTTTTTTGTGCGGACACCTGTCACACTCACACTTTGAAGATCGTTTGCTCCCGTGGTACTATTGACAAAACCTGGTGTTTTCGTTGAATCCGTTAGCAAGCCTAACGGGTCAGTAAATTGAACTGGATTATTTCGAACAAAAGAAAAAGGTGTCTCATCTGGAACCACGTCCGCCAAGGGATCAACTTGCATAAATCTTCCGATCTGTGCATCATACATCCGAAAGACAGCATCATACAATTCTAAGCCACTACCATCACTAAACTCCCTATTTTGCAATTCGCTACCAGCATTTGCTTTTTCTTTATTTTCCAACTTCCCTGCCGCTTTACTACTTATCCCCGCCATTGTTAACCCAAACGGATAATAATGCGACTCATCCAATAGTGGCCCACGGGCATGGATCACTTGCAGGTTATCAAAGAACACATTGATATTACTCTCGTTGGAGCAATATACATACAAATAACCATTCTTGGGGATTGTAACAGAACGTAGGTGTGATTTGATCACATCGTTTGAGCCCACAGGATCGAACCCAGCCCCTTGCGTTACCAGCCTGAACTGTTCATCGAGCAAGATCCAGTTAATATACGCTTTCGGGATCGAGTCCGGCGGTACTGTCTGGCTGTTCAACCAGCTCGTTAACGGTGTGGTCGTAGCTGTCGAACCGTTCAGGAGTGCTGCTGTTGCTCCTTTGTCAGCACCTACAAAACCTCCACCACCGAACATGCTATTGATAATGTTATCAAATAAAAGCTTCGCTGTATTGTTAGATTTCTGCCCTTGATCCAGGTGGAAAAACGATTTACCTAAGATCGACACGGTATCGCCACTCATTACTTTAAGCGTAATACCGAGGCCAAGTTTTTGTCCATTTGCGCCATTCAGCTTATAGAGCCTTTGGCTTTCGGCCGTAACATCATTACCCATTGCAGGGTTATTGTTATAAGGTGGATTACCGTTGTTGTTTGGATAGTTACTACTTGCTGCTGCCCTGAAAGCGCTCAAACTATCTTTACCGACGATCTGGTTTTCATCGATGTTGTAATAACTCTTTTCTGTTGCCAGGCCACTTGTCTCCAAAGTTGCTACCGGGTACACATCCTGTTGACGTTCTTCCGTCAGCACCATGCGTACATTACCCAGGTGATCTTTGATAAAGTAATCATAGTTATATGCGAGTACCTGATCTTTCTTCGTTGGACGTATCCTGCCTTCTTCCTGTCCTATAAACTGGAGCGTATCATTCTTGTACACATAAGCACCAATATAAGTTGTTACCGTCTTGGTTTGGGTACTGTCATCCTGGGTTATTTTTTTCAGCTTATTACCTGCTGCATCATAGATATAGGTGATCTTGCCTTTGCCATCTACCGTTATTTGTTGTGGCAGGTTCAAATGGTTGTATGCTATATTGCTGATGTTTTTATTGGCATCGCTGGTCATATTGCCATTACCATCATAGGCATAATCATCACCGGTGTTGGTGCCGTCTTTAAAATCACCTAATTTGGCCTGCACCGTGCTATTGTCTTTAACCTTTGCCAGTTTATTTGTCCATGTGGTTCCCTGGTAGGTGTACCCCAAACGGTCTATATATGGAGAGGTATTTACAACAAGCCCTTTCTGCCGCATGTTCAGAATATTCCCATTCGCATCGTAGGCCAGGCTATCTACCATAAAATCAATCACGGGGTCCACTACATAGTTAGTCCCGTTATACTGTCCATAATGGGCTGTAGTAAGCCTATTGACATTATCATATAAATATCCGTACCCTCTTACTACACCATCGCCTTTTGTTTTCCATTCGTTGGCGGAGATATTACCGTTTAGCTGTGGCCTGACCTGCCCATAATCATAACTCAGGTTCATCCCAAACCAGTGATTGGTCGCATTGCTGCGGACATAATCGGCATTTATCCCTTTCAACCATCCGCGTATATTATAATCGTAGATCAGCGAGTCCAGCTTTTGTTCACCAAGTATTTTTGAATTTAGACGACCAAGCTCATCATATTTTTTTACTAGCAAAGTTTCAGAGGCTGAGTTCCCATCTAAAAACTTCGTGACTTTAAGTACACGATCCCCATGATCATATAGATATGCCGTAGAAATTTTATTGAATTTAATATCTGCAACATCTGCAGACGTTGCATGTGCTTCGCTTATACTTAGAATCTTACCTGCAAAATCATACCGTGTCGTTACTGTATCCCATCCTCCCGTTATGTTCTGCGATTGTACCTGGATTGGACGGCTGTGATCATCATACCAACTAATCCTTGTCAAATAAGTATTAGCAAAAGTAGTGTCTAGCACTCTCACCCTTATCCCCGTTACCAATCCTTTTGTTTGTATGGATACCGTTGGTACGAGACTATACGCATTGTCCTGTATAACTGGTAAATCTGCTGTATTATTAAACTTGTTTGTAAAATCTCTCGCGCTTAAATTGATATCGCTCCTGCTTCTCCAGCTATAGTCATCATAGAACGTTTCCGTTAGGAGCGTATAGTTATTGTCGAGCATTGGATACGACGAACTATTGTATGCATTCTGCCTGTGCGTTACGGCGTCCGTTGCATTATTCCATAAACCAGTCTGTACCGGCCTGTTCAAGTCATCATAGACGGTCACATTCCACTGGCCTTTTGACTTCATTAAAGAGTCTTGCATCATAACCTGCCTATCCCTTGCATCATAGACTATGTTTACAATACCTGCTCCCGGCACTTTCTTCGTGATCATCCTATTGCGCTTATCGTAACGGTACTGGAAGCAGAGTTCATCCACAACGGCTCTATTCAGCGTCCAGCTATTGCTATTCAAATACGTAACCGCTTTGGGAGCAATCACATATCGCAGGTTTTCCAGCGCATCGTACACATAGTAGGTGTATAACCAGTTCGTAACATTTACATTGGTATAAATGGTAGGATGCGTCATTTTAGCCACCAACTTACCTGCATAGTCCTTGCATTCTATCGTCTTGTTACCATTTTCGTCCAAAGTTTCACGAAGAAATAGTTTGCCGACAGGGTAATACTGTGTTCCTACCGGTAAACTCGTATCATTCACTATATTCCACATTCGTACCAAATCATTTACCGTATTGGTACGGTATAGTTGTTGCACACCAATATCCCTCCCCGTCCAGCTTTTACCGGCGGGTGTACTGCGCAGAATCGTGTTTAGCGGAGACGCTTCATACACATTATTCGTATAGTAATAGCTTTCTTTTCCAGCCAACATTTTATCATAAAAAGCTAGCTGTTTACCCGATGGATCAGTTTTGAACTTACCATCTGTATTGACTGAATCCACGTATGGTAAATATTGCTGTGCTTCCCGACCAAAGACGTCATAGAAATTCGTTGTAACCAAATCTTTTTGCAACGGGGATGCTTGCTGTGCAACCGTCTGCATCGGCCTGCCAAGCCCATCAAAATAAGCTGTTACCTGGCGCACATCATAAACGCCAGCTTGTGCATCCGCAGTTGTTATATCAGTAACGCCAGGCTTGATAAAATCTCTTGTCTTAACGTAGTTCAGGTTTTCAATGTTTGTGATACCTGTATAAGTTGGCATAGGAACCACCGGCTGTGTGCCGTTCGCTGGTGCAGCGGCACCGTTCGGCCAATAATAAGACGGCGTGAAGCCCAACCGGTAAACCGTCATCACATTGGAATAAGCTGTTTCAAAACCATGTTGCACTTTCCTGCGCACAAACGTGGTCTTGTCAATATTGGAGATAGAAGCCCCGGGCAAATTTGTCCAGTTTACCTGGTCATAGGATTTCTGATAAGTATAGTTGTAATCCGTTGTCGTCGTATCAATTCCATTAGACGCCGCAGCTCCGCTGATAATAGAGAGTGTTGTTGTTGAGTCCTTCACCCAGGAGTCAATTGTCGTAATATATCCCGGGTTAACAGGGTACAATACTTTAATCGTATTCGATTCCACATAGACGCCGTTGGAAGCAAAGCGACATTTGATGTACCCGTTACGATCGAATTGAGGTATAAAGTCTCCCCCACGTTGTTTTTCCGCCCAGGCAGTACCATTGGTGGAAGTGTACCAGGAATAGGTAAATGTCGGTGCGCCTCCCGTTGGCGGTACGCTGACTCTTACAGTATCCGAATAATCGTAATAATTCGCATAAATTATACTAGGGGATGCCTTGCCCGCTATAAAAGGTGCATATACATAAATTGAAATAATATTAGTGACTCTAGTGATACCATTACATGTAACACTTCTGCGGAA
>JAFKHH010000007.1 GCA_017306865.1 Filimonas sp. | reverse complement strand
GAGTACGACGGTTTCCAGCGTTTAAAGCTCATCCGCGACCAGGAAGGCAACATCGTGAAGCAGTTTGACTATAAGTACCAGGGACAGTAACACCTACATGTACGATGTTAGATGTACGATGTAAAAAAGGCATTCGTTAATAAATCAGCCTCACTTGCAGCAAGTCAGATCTGCTGCAAGTGAGGCCCAAACCTTTAAACCATGATAATTAAATATAATCTTCGATATAGATTAGCGTTACCTGTGCTGGCGTTGCTCAGCAGTGTAGCATTACAAGCGCAGAACCGTCCCGGCAGTGCGACACAATCGGCAGCTGCGTTACCCGGTAAAGTGTACACGCCCGCGGCCTATCCTGCGGGCATCCCCGTGAACTACGTGCGCAGTTGGGAGCCCCAGCAACCCTACGGCAGCGAGAGCGATGTCACCAGCAGTGGCCGCACCGTAGAGCAAGTCCATAAAGCCACCCAGTATGTAGACGGCCTCGGCCGCCCGCTGCAGACCGTCAGCTGGCAGACCTCCCCCGGTAAAACCGACATCGTAGCCCCCGTTGTGTACGACGCCTACGGCCGCGAAGCCTACAAGTTCCTGCCCTATACCCAAGGCACAGACGGCAGCCTCAAGACCGACCCCTTCAACAGCCAGCTCAGCTTCTATACCAACAGCTATAAAACAGAACAAGCAGCCCTTAACGGCGAGCAAGTCTTCTTTGGCAAAACGGAGTTTGAAGCCTCCCCCCTCAACCGCCCTTTAAAAACCATGGCCCCCGGCAATAGCTGGGCCGGTAACGATAAAGGCATAACCCTCCAATATTTAGTCAACAGCAGCACCGATGCCGTACGTAGCTGGACCATAACCTTTGACGCCATCGGCGACAACAACAACATCCCCGCCAGCACCAGCACCTACGAAGCAGGCCAGCTCTACAAAACCGTCACCCTCGACGAAGCCGGTAAAGCTGTTGTAGAATACAAAGACAAAGAAGGGCACGTCGTGCTAAAAAAAGTACAGATAGACAATAGTGTACCCGCCGATTACAGCGGTCACACCGGCTTCCTCTGCACCTATTACGTGTACGACGACCTCAGCCAGCTCCGCTTCGTCATCCCCCCCAAAGCGGTCGCCAACCTGCAAGCCAACAACTGGCAGCTCGGCACCACCGTCATCAGTGAACTCTGCTACCGCTACGAGTATGACGAACGCCAGCGCATGATCGCCAAAAAAGTACCCGGCGCAGGCTGGATATACATGGTCTACGACAAAAGAGACAGGCTCGTCTATACCCAGGACGCCAACATGCGCAGCAAAAACTGGTGGCACACCACCCTGTATGACAACCTCAACCGCCCCATACAGACAGCGATGCTCACCAGCCCCGGTTACGACCGCGCC
>JAFKHH010000011.1 GCA_017306865.1 Filimonas sp. | reverse complement strand
TTTACTTTAACTGCTAAGCGGCTTGCACTCTCGCAACCATTGGCTGTCTGGCTTGCGTAATACGTTGTTCCATCCACTAACGCTGTAGTAGACGCTAACGCTACGCCGCCTGTTGACGCAGCATACCATTGTATGCTTGTGCCGGTCGCAACCAGGTTTGCTACAGTTGGATTATTAATTGCACAAAATGTCTGCGTCGCTGAGCCTGTCGGTGCAGCAGTGGCGGTAATAGAAACTTTAACTGCTAAACGGCTCGCACTCTCGCATCCATTGGCTGTTTGAGTTGCATAATAGGTTGTACCATCCACCAACGCGGTAGTTGACGCTAACGCTGTACCACCTGTTGATGCAGCATACCATTGTATGTTTGTACCGGTCGCAGCAAGGTTTGCAACAGTTGGATTACTGACCGCGCAAAAGGTTTGTGTTGCTGAGCCTGTTGGTGCGGCTGTAGCAGTAATGTTTACTTTAACCGCTAAACGGCTTACACTCTCACAACCGTTGGCTGTTTGACTTGCATAATAAGTTGTACCATCTACCAACGCGGTAGTAGACGCTAAGGCAGTGCCACCTGTTGACGCGGCATACCATTGTATGCTCGTGCCAGTTGCAACCAGGTTTGCTACAGTCGGATTATTAATTGCACAGAAGGTTTGCGTTGCTGAGCCTGTCGGTGCAGCAGTGGCGGTAATAGAAACTTTAACCGCCAGCCTATTTATACTCTCACAACCATTTACAGTCTGGGTGGCATAGTATGTTGTACCATCTACCAGTGCAATAGTTGACGCTAAGGCTGTACCACCAGTTGAAGCGGCATACCATTGTATGTTTGTTCCTGTCGCGATTAAACTGGCAACAGTTGGATTACTGATCGCACAAAAAGTTTGCGTTGCAGATCCTGTTGGTGCGGCTGGCGCAGCGGTTACATTTACTACAATTGAGGTTAATGCACTCTCGCACGTTCCATTGCTCTGGCTTACATAATAAGTTGTACTGCCAGGTGTAGTTGTGCCAGGTACAGGTGCAGTTGCACTGCCTGTGCCTCCTGCGGCAACAGTGTACCACAATAAGTTATTGCCCGTTGCTGTTAACGCCGGGCCATTACTTCCCTGGCAATATGTAACTGGGCTAGATACTGTTGGTGAAGCTGGCTTACTATAGATAAGTACGCTATTGCTGGTATTATTCGTTGTATTTGCTTCTGTACCACTATAGGCAACTGTAGCAGTGTTTGTCCACGATGTACCGGATGAAGGTGGCTTCACTTTTATAGTAATAGCAGGAAAAGCAAAAGTGGAATTAAGGGCATCGGTCCTCTTAAATGTATAGGTATTACCTGTATTGGATACCGTCCAGCCTGTACCTGAAGCGCTTGTTACTGTAAACCCTGTGGGGATCACATCTGTAACAGTTACAGTTTGCCCAGCTACACTATTGGTAGCACCCGTATTGGAAACGGATAAGGTATAGGTATTTCCATTTGTAGGGTCTGCACAGGTATTGTCTACAGCTTTTGATATAACAAAGTCAACGTTGCCGGAAAGTACGTTACTGGTAACAGTATAAACATTGTTTGTTGTGTCCTGGTCAGTAATACCTGTGAGCGATGGATCAACAGCCGCAATATTTTTCAATATTCCATTAGGTGGTATGGAATTGATCGTCCCCTTTACCGTAAAAGTGGCATTACTGTTTGCATCCATATTCAGCGATGTGCTGAATGGATTTGTTAAGCCCGTTGTTTTAGGCACACCACTGGTAAAACCTGTCGCCGTATTGGCCCCTCCGTTATTATTAAAGGTGATACTGTTTAATGTGATGTAGCCAGATGAACCAATAGGCAGAATATTTCCGCTGTTATCTTTTAATGTATCTGCAAATTTCAAATTGGCAATAGGTGCAGTAGTGGAATTGTAGGCGTTAACTGTATAGGTTACCTGGTCTCCAACGTTGGCATTGGCTTTATCTATTACTTTATCCACACGTACGCCACCGGGCGTAGTAATAACGAGGTTACGTATTTCATGATAGTTGAAGCCGCCTCCTGTAGATGCAGCAAACCCCACTTTCAGGTTCTGAGGTGGAGCAGTGGTGGTAGTATAAGACAATAAAGTAGAATCTGCACCATTAGGGCTGGTACGCCATGTAACCAATATTGTGTAGAGTGGATTAGATGAAGTACCTGCCGGCGTAATCGATATTTTTACACGCCGGTAAAATGTTGCATCAGTTGGCCTGGTTGTGGTAACTGTATTATAATCTACAGAGTTAATATTTGAACTTGAACTTGGTTGTAACTGTACGGAAGTAAGATATTTATTTGTTGTAGTTGAATTGGATGTTGTAGGACCTCTTAATACAAACGAGTTAGGTTGCAATGACGATGTTCCTCCGTTCTTGCCTTCTGTGGCAGCCGCATAGTTACCATATTCATCTATCCCTAATCCTATGTATCCGCCTGCAAGACCGTTTGGTACGGATGGCGAGGAGGCTGTATTCGGTGCATACCCCAGCGATCCACCCCAACCACCGAGGGCAAAAGTAGAAGAGGCATCAAACATGAAAACTGAAAACCCATCTGCTCCGTTGTAAGTAAGATCACTTTTATCGCGCCAGGATTTATATTCAAAATCCATGAACACGCCCAACGTTGAAGGAAACGAATTATTTACATACGCATATCCCCGCTGGTTGGTAATAGCATCCGTCAACCTAAGCCAACCATCATTCACCGGGTCTACGTTACCAGATGTGAGGTATGCAGAGTTAGGCGAACCACCCAACACGATATTGCTACCGGCAGAATTGCCTTTAAAATTTTGTGTAATAGTAAATTGTGCAGACGCAGTCAATGAAATGAATAAGCAGCACAAGAACAACTTCAACGAACGGTGTAAAATTGGATGCATAACAAAAGGTTCGCGCCGGCAACCAGCTCAAAACACCGGCAGGTTTAGTTTTCATTTACAGATAACTGGTGCAGTACCAGGTGGCTCATCAAAGGAATTGTGACTTTACGTATAAGAGATAAACCGGGTTAGCTATTCATCTATCTCAAATTTGAGATTGCAAAGTACATTCAATGTATTTGTGTCTTTTACACATCTTATGGTAAAGACCGATCCCCTAATTTGAGGGGGTTCTGTACTTATTGTACCTACCTATTTATTAAAATAAGAAGCCGCTGAATATATTCAGCGGCTTCCTGTTATTACACTTTTCATTGTTTAGCGGGATGCTCCTGCGGTACAAAAAACTCTTTATATACATGTGCTCTCAGGAACAGGTAATAGTAGCTATCGTCCTGCGCCTGCAATGCAGGGATGATTGCATACAACTCAAGAAAAAAACTTTTCAGGTATTTGGCATAGAGCTTATCGGCATGTCTTCTTTTCTCAACTGATTGCATTCGCAAAGCTGTAATCATCCGTTTATCAACGTTTTCGGGAGATTCAGCATTTCCTGTTTTCTTTTTAAGTTGCAGGGAGCGGGCCAGGTCGTATAAAAAAATAGCCTGGCTTTTTTCGTGCAAATATTCTTCATAGCATTGCCTGCCTTCCTGCATTACAGTTGTATTCACTGACAAATGGCTATACAAATGCAATTGTCCGCGGTCTTCCGTCTCGCAAAATGCGCACATCATTTTCCCATCAAAGAGAAAAAGATGTTGCTGCGGCATTTTATGCCCGCATCTTTTACAGTGCAGTAAGGTATCTTCTTCTTCAGAGAATGATCTCAGACCTGCACTTTCACCAATTATTTCATCAAACATTCTTCCTTCTGCGTAGTGCAGACTTGCGCGCCACAGATCAAGAAGGTCGCGTATGGCCATGCTCTTTTCTTCAAACGACCGGTCATAAACGCCAGTATTTTGATTGTCATACCTCAATCTTACAAAAGCACATTCGTCCTCAAACTGTTGACGAACAATGTTGTGTGTATGTGTAAAAATATCACCGAGCAATTTTTCTACATCATATCTAAACTCTATGAATACATCGTTGTCATATCCTTTACAATTGTTAAAGAGCTCACTAGCTTCGTCTCTTAAAACAGTGAGAAGTTCCCGGTATTTTATCTCCAGCATGAACAATTGTCGTTCACAAACTTCTTTGGCTAACCGAAGTTTGTAGTGTACTTTTTCCGCAGGTGTTCTTTTTTTAAACAGGTGGCAATTCATATGTTTCTTAATAATACAATGCAGCACTTGAGAGAATACAAAATTCATGTTTATACCTGTATTATTATTCCCCATATTTTACAGTTTTGCACTACCCCTTTTTTAAGGTAGCCAATATCATTCTCCCCTTTTTTCGGGGTGCATTTTTCACCATATCTAAGGATTGTCGTTATTAAGATTGCGATCTATTTTTGATAGGTTTTTCATAGGATATTGGATTAAAAAGGCGGGATGTCTATCCTGCTTTTTTTTGCTCAACAGGCATTACGGATACCCATAATTTGGGGTAGTGTTTCCGGAGCAAACTTGGGTAACTGTCACATTATTTACGTATTTAATTTTGAACTCATAGTTATTTATTGGATTAGAGGGGGCCAGATTTCCATCCGGCTTCATTATTTGGATTACGAAAGAGATGTCTATCTTTTTCATAAACTATTTGATTAGGGTTGTAAACAATTCATTTGCTACTCTGAATTGAAGGGTTTGGCGGGATGTTTATCCCGCCTTTTTATTTTGGTTCGTTCGATAAATCGAACGGCAATAAAAGACCTGACTTACTAATAGGTTTATGTTAGAGAAACAATAATGAAAGAAGTATTTGCCACAGAAGCACAGAAACACGGAGGTTGAAGAGGATGGTATGAATGGTTCCTACTAACAAATTATAGAACCTTAAATCTTGCTCGCGGAAAACACGGAATGCGCGGAATATATAGAAGTGTAGCTTGCTAATAAGTTTTGGCACTTTTCACCATAGACTATTCACTACTCGCCTTTCGTATAAACAGCTCATATTTGTCATTCAAAAAAAAGGCACCATGCAGACGCATGATGCCTCATTACACAGAGAAAGGGGACACTAAATGATGAAGTGCATCTCTTCATCCGGAAGAATGTGTATTTCATTAAAGCCCATCTACCCATTGTTTTTGAACCATTACACCAAGCGCACCACCTTGTGTTTGTTGATACACGATCCAGATTATACCTGCTTTTATCTGTACAACCTCCACTTTGGCACATGTTATACGTTGAGGTACACTGCCATTAACCCTGGAGTAAATTGTTGCATCAGTTTTTATTCCTGTTTCGTTAGGACTGCCTGCAAATTCGAGGAACAAAAAGTTTTGCCCGTCATCAGCCGCCCATCCGAATTTATTTTTTGTACTACCAAACAGGCTACCCTGGTCCCTATACACATGTATGTTTGGTGTTGTCTTATTAAATACGGTTGTAGCGCCGGGTTGCATAAACCGCAACGTATCGTTGAGGATAATGGATTTGTAAGAACTTTCTACTGTCACTTCAAAATTTATCTGCCCTCCATCTGCAGCTATTACCGTTATTGTTGTACTACCACCTTTCTGTGCTATAATAACGAGACGTGAAATGGAGTCATTGACCACTGTTGCATTTACAACAGTTGTATCCGAAATAGTGATCTTATAGGGCGCTTTACCATTCGTTATAGTTATTGTATCTGCATTGCCTGCCATCATCAACACACCATGTGTCGTACCAGACAGATGGGGTTTTAACTGCGCGTCATTCGTTTTCCTGCAACCTGTCACAACTGTTGCAAGCCACAGCAATGCCACAAGCGTTGTGAGTATTTTATTTATTCTCATAATAAGTCGTATTTGTGTTATACACATTGTTTACCTGATCGTAACCAATTTTACTATTTCAGATTTACCATCTGCGGTTGCAGCTTTTATCTCATGCGCTCCCTTAGGAAGAGATAGCGGCATATAATACCTGCCGTCAGACGAGACGGTTACTGGTATTTTATCAATAAAAAAGTTGGTGTACATTTCCGCGCCTGCGCCTTTTAAAAATATCCTGATTTTTCCTGCTCCTGCACCATAAGTGCTTTGCATTACAAATAGTGGTATGGGCTGTTGTACTACAATAATCTTACATGCGTTAGAGATAGTTGTTCCGAAATTGTTAGACACTCTGCATACATAATAACCAGCGTCTGCCAAGGTAAGAGGTTGCACAATGCTCGATTTTGGCGTTTGTGCACTTGAGTTTGCGGAAGCCCCAGAGGTTGGAATATTAACTCCATCTTTTTGCCACTGATAGGTAACAGTTCCGGCAACCAATATGCCAATCGAAAATGAGCCAGCCTCATCTACTACGAATGAATCAGGCAGGTTGATGCTAATAGCCGGTGGCGCTGCCGGCAACACAGTTACTTTAGCAGCCGCAGTGGTGAAAGAGTTTCCTGTAGAGTTAGAGCCTACACAAGCATAGTACCCGCTATCAGCTAAACTAAGCGAATTGATAACAAAAGGGATTGTATTACTATTCGGTATATCTACTCCGTTCTTTTGCCACTTAATAGCACTGGCATTACTTAAATTAGCTGACAAGAGTAACTTATCTCCTACATACAATATATTATCTGCGGGGTTACCATTCAATCCCAGCGAAGGTGGCAGTGTAGTTGCAGTTACCGTGAGCGTCATTGTATTGGTCGTTGTTGTGCCTTTACTATTTTTCAGTACACAATAGTAATTACCTGCGGCAGACAGCGATATATTGTTGAGGTTATAGCTGCATGATGAATTACCACTTTGTTCATTACCATCAGTCCCAGGTATAGGTTGCCCATCTTTATACCACTGCCAGGCACTTGCTTTAGGATTAGTGCCGGAAAACGAAATCGTCAATGAATTATTTGTCCCTTCTGTGAAGCTCTTGTTTGTTAATGCTGTAGGCACCGGAACTCCTGTGGCAGCCGTTACATTCAATACATATCCATTAGACTCTACAGAGCCTGCTGCGTTTGAAACAAGGCAGGTATATGTCCCTGCATCGCTGAGGCTTACAAACACCCTATTTATCGCATTTGTCGTATCATTAGGCAACAGTACACCATTTCTCTTCCATGCATAACGCAATGGAGCCGTACCAGTAACAGTAACCTGTGTGGGAGCCCACAAAGCACCTTCTGCCAGTGTATTAGGATTAGGTGTTTTAGTAATGGTTGCCGTAGGCGGCACATCATCAGGCCCGGCTATTGCCCCTATTGTACACAATACACTTAGTATAGTAAGTATTATGTGCCTTATTTTTTTTATAGTAAATACAGATAACATCATCGTTTATATTTAAATGATCGCTAAATGGTTTTATTTTTTCTTCTTATTACAGTCGGGCTGCCACGCTATGCTGAAGCGCATAGTATTAGCTAATGGATTGGTGCTACCCGCTGCGAGATAAGCAAAATCAAACTTTACACTTTCATAATTAATGCCTGTGCCAGCAGTAAAATAGTTGCGTCCACCCATACCGGTTGTTTCCGCATTGTACCCTGCTCTTACAAACAATAAACTATTATAGCAGTATTCTGCTCCTATACTGGATGCAAGCGCATTATTGCTAAATGATTTACCCCAACTGGAAAATACACTGGTCTTATTGTAGTAATCATCCATGTTTCCTGCTGTAGCATCTACAGGTGTTTTAGGCACCAGGCTTTTGTTTATCTCAACACCTACTGTGATCTTGTTTTCTTCATCTATCACACCCGTATAAGCTGTACCTATGGCAATATTGGCAGGCAGGAAATAATTATCATTATTATTGGTGTAACCGATCTTACTACCCAGGTTGGTAACAGCGGCGCCAGTCACCCAGCCTTCCCCGGTTTCCTTCAAAGCATTGTACGTAAGCGACAGATCTGCGGCAAAGGCATTGCCTGCGCTATAGCTTACGCCATTATTTGCGCCTATGCTTATCTTAGAATAGATATACCTGAATGAAGCGCCTGCGGCAAGCTGTTTGGATAACCTACGTGCGTAGCCAAAGTCAATGCTGTACTCTATAGGGCGATAGCTGCTTTGTTTTATACCGTTATAATCTGTTACGGTCATGCTCCCCATATTAAAAAAGCGGACAGCGCCTGTCAGCGCTTGTTCATCATCCAGTTTATAATAACCGGAAAGGCTTGCCAGGAAAATATCGTTTGTCATTTTACGCAGCCACGGTGTATAGGTTGCCCCAATCTCACCTTTGCCTTGTGAAAATATGGTTTTGGAATTGTTGTAAAAAGGTGCATACGCATCTGCGGATGTAACTACGCCCAGGTTACCCATGCTACCTGCCCTTGCGTCCGGCGCAATGCGCAGAAAAGGAACACCTGTTGTTATACCTTGCGTAGTCTGTGCAGACAGGGGGATGATGTTGATCATCAAAAGAGCCAATATGCCATACCGTAAGGATAATTTCATATAACGCATAATAGTTTTGTTAGTGTAGTTCATAATTATTTGACCCTTACTTTTTGTGACAATTGCGGTTGATTATTTCCGATGAAGCGGACAATGTAGACACCACCAGATAGTGCGCCTACCGGGATGGTAAAGTTGGTTACGCCCTGCGCTATTGTTACATTGGTATTATATAATATTCGGCCTCCCATGTCTGACAACTGTAACGTGCCATTGTTGTTTTGTAACGAATAAACAATCACTTTCAGCTCAGAGGGACTGCTGCAATAAGCATCCATATTATCCTTGTCTTTGCCCCCCTGCGGATAAACAGTCAACTGTGCGTTTACCAACTCTATAAAATACTTACTGGACACGCCACCTTGCAGGGTAATTGGATATACTCCTACCGGGGAGTTTTTATCCGCAGCGCAATAAATGGTGGGCAACTTTGTAAATGCTGAATATGCATCATCGCCCGGCACAAATGTGTCAAAGCGCATAGTCAATGTAGGCAACATCCATCCGTACTCTTTTGTATTGTTATCTGCAATCACTTTTAGTGTACGTCCTTTTCTTACCACAATCACTTTAGCAGAGCCTTGCTTCGCCATATAGGTTGTGCTACTAGGAAAGAACGGTGTTACGGTAAAGGTGCCCACATCCAGGAATTGCAGGTTTCCATTTTCATCTACTTTTCCTTTTGTCGGGTCACTTACCGTATATACCGGGCTTATGCCGCTATTAGATACTGCGTTTAATGGATAAGGCGCATCACCATATACTACGTATAAGGTATCTGTGTTAAAGGTGATTACTTGTCTTTGTGCGTTCACACCTACTGATCCGTTACTATTTATGTTTTGTGCTACCTGGTATGCGTTACCTGAAATAGACCCATCCGGGCGTGCCGTCATGGCCATGATCAACTCATTATCTATAAAGTCACTCAGCACACCACCTGCAAGCCCCGGCCTGGTAGATACAATGGTAATACTGTCTTCACCCGGCCATAATTTTTTACCTAGCGTATCTACTTTCACTGCTTTTACTATGGTAGGCGCAGGTATTGTACCTTGCGCATATACAATTACAAAACCATCTCCTGTACTTTTCATGGTAACCGGCATAATAGTTTGTGCATTTGTCATATTCTGTGTTACAGGAGGTATAACTGTAACGCCCCCTGTAGTATACCCATTTCTTAAGAAATTACCGGAAGCATCTACGCCTTGCAGGTAAATGGTCTGTGTGCGTACGCTGGTAGTGGGCGCATCCTGCGAAATAGAAAACCACAATTTTTTCTCATTGATATCAAACACTACACCTGCATTATTCGCGCTACCCTGCGTATTAGTAGCCAGCAATAATGCATCTGACCCCCATTTTATATTTCCATTATTATCTACATACTGTGCATACGTTTCGGTACCATATTTACCGGCTACCGGATATACAAATACAGCACCACTCGCACCATCACTCATCATAGTGGTAGTAGCACCGGTAACCATCAGGTGTGATGTTGCCAGCAATACCGTAGTGGACCAGTAAGTTGTGGGAGTAGCAGGCACGCTGTTGTATCGTTGTGCATACACACTAAAAGGCCCTTGCCCTGAATTTACCGATCTGGTTTGCCAGGAGAGTATAAAATTCTCCCCCGCAGAACCAGAAGGTATTATTTGCGGTTGACTATTACTATTACTGTTGCTCGCATCGGTGATTGTCAGGTTTTGTGTAAACATAAAACTACCATCATTCGCTTTCAGCTTTTGTACGCAGGCGTCTGTAATTTCTGTGGAGTCTTGCAGCAACCTGATCTTTGTCCACCCTACCAGTACGTTATTTGCAGATGTTATAGAGAGCGAGGGAGACAGACTCGCATAAGATTGCGCAGAATCTGTTATTTCTTTTTTCCAGGTGATAGAACCATCCGTTTTACTCAGCTTATATATAACCGGGAACTGGCGGTATGATGCTACGCGTATATTTTGTATTCCTATAATCAGGTCGCCATTATTGTCTGCTTTCTGATCATATTTAAAACGTGTAGATCCCATTAGCGTATCTATCAGCACACCGTTGTCTCCCCACAGGCGGTTGCCGTTTTTATCAAAGGCCTGTGCATATAACCCGGTCCTGATTTTGCCTGGTACACTTTGCACCCATGTTACAAAAGAGCCGGTTGTTTTCCCTGCCGTTACTTTTGGCAAATCACCAGTTGGTTGCAAGCCGGCAATAGTAAATGTATTTACTGATATATCAGATGTCCATTGTGCCTGTACGCTATATGTACAGCCAAGGATAATGAGTATGCAAAAAATATATTTCATTTTCATAAATGCCTGGTTAATGATGTTGTTTTACGATACAGTTACCGTTACTGAGACAGTATGCCGGTGAAATAAAAATCACCATGGTCCAGACTGGTCATTCTGCCAAGAAGCCCTTGTGTTGGTGATTGATAATACTCCAGTTTAAAGTTGTCATTATTGATATAGTTCAGCACACTTTGCATATACGGGTAGATGGCTAGCCCATTCTGATCGGCGGACTGATAGGTAAACTTTAACTTCGTTCCATCATAGGTTATTTTATAATTGATTGTAGAGGTATATGCAATATTTGCGTTACTGACAGCTTTAGCCCTTACAACAATGCTCATTTTATTGGTAAGTGCGCTCATTACAAAGTTCATATCAAACAGATTTGATTGCAGGCTGCTCTTTATGCTTGCAATCATTTGCTGGTACGCGGTGGCAAAAGAGGTTGAAGAACCATCACTGGGTGTCTCCGTCACATATATGCGGTTATAAACGGAGCCAAATGAAGGATATAACGGGAAGAGCGGAGCGCCAGGATATATATTTATCCGCTTCCCATCAAGCATAATAAAGAATATACCGTTTGCTTTGTCCCAATAAATATCCTGCATGGCTTTACCGTTGTACACAAATGCTGCGGGTAAGTGAAGCCCTACATCATTAAAACTAAAGGGAACGTTTAAGCCTTGTACCGTTTTCCCGTCTGGCGACAGCACCTTAAATGTGGCAAGCCTGCCGGATATATCTATCCCTATAAGCGTACTATCGGGCAATGTAAAATGGAAAGAAGAATTTGGCGCTGTTATATAAGTATAAATATCAGTGATCATTCCTCCCACCTTACCCGTAGCAAATGCATCTGCCTGTGCAGCAGTGGCGCGCATCATTACTGCCTGCACATTATTTTTTACGCCTACCATTTTTATGGTGTCGTCTGTTACACTATTGAGATAGTACTCGAAGTCTGACTTCAATCCCTGCCCGGCTGTGCCACCCGCTACATTCGGATTAGGGTCTGCCAGTATGTGCAGGTAGCTATAAGTATCAAAGATGAGCGTGGTTGTTTGCAGGCTTTGTAAGCGGTAGCTGCTCTCCAGGGGTGTCTTTGCTGCGCTCGCACTAATATCACAATAGTTCACAACACGATTCGTAGTGTCAAACTTAAAGTAGAATGTTACCGGCCCGGCACCTGCAGGAAAAATATAGGTAAGCCACCCATAAGGTGAGGATGTAAGTGTGGCCTGGTAGTTCTGCAACATCTGTTGCGTACGGTCTTGCGCAGACTGATCAAAGACAGACTTATCATAGTCTTTTTTACACCCTGCAAGCAGTAGCGCTGTTGCTATCATTAAAAACAATATTTTATTCATGCTCCGGTTCCTTTAGATAGTTTTAGTTAATTAGCCCATGCCGTTTTATTAGTGCGTTGTTACATATTTTATAGCTGCCACAGTCCTGCTTTGCAGGCTATAAAAGTCTATACCATATACGTCGCTGAAATAGCCCACTATAATACTTTCTTTAGCTCGCAGAGCGTCCCGCGCACTTGCAGTGACAATGCCATTGATCATGGCATCATACTTAGACCGGTCTGTAGTAAGCATAGTACTTACCATTTCTGCAATGTCTTCGTCAGGCGTATTCATTGCATACGGTGTAATAAATCCCTGGTTGTTTGCCTGCAGCGTGGTAAAGTTTTTCCATGCGCTTGTATATGCCCCCGGCGTAACCAGTTTGTAGCTTGTGGGATACATTACATGCTGGTGAAGGATGTGCGTAAACTCGTGCTCAATAATATGCAGCAATTTGACTACAGACGTTGCACTTGTCTTATCAAAGTTGTTTACATCATACAACACCACCTTTCTGCCGGCTTCGGCAGTTGCCAATATGGTCGTACCATCTGTTTCATAATTGGCACTGCCTACCAGTACAAACTGCTTGGGGCAAAACTCTTTGAAGAAATCAAGCCCGGCCTCTTGTATATAGCAACTAACCCATACCTTATTCACTGCCTGCAATACAGGTATAATATTTTGTTCCATCGGTGGCACAAGTGTTTTATACAAGTCCAGCTCAGAGGCATCCCATTTATACTTCACACTTATGTTATACGGAATATTCAGCGTGTCCCTGATCCAGAGGTCTAGCGGCAATGGCTGGATCTGGTTACCTCCCATTGCAGGCATATCATAGGTCAGGTCTTCTTTTTTACAGGAAGCAAAAAGACTGATCAGAAAAACAGTTGTTATAATGGTTTTAAGTTTCATGTATAAGCTTTTACTCGTTGCAAAAAATCAACAGTTATCTTGGATTTAAAGGCAAGCCTGATAATGTTGCTGCATTGGGTATCTGTAATACCCTGCGCAGATCATCCGGCTTTAATACCGTAGTAGAGTCCGCATACTTGTGTGTAACCTGTATGTTGTACCGCAACACATCGAACCAGCGCATGCCTTCAAACAAAAACTCTGCACGTTTATAATCCAGCACTGCATTTACAATATTGGACTGTGTATTGCTGGATGAATAGTAGGTAGTAAGTGATGCAGGTGTAATGCTGTTAGCAACAGGGTCGTATGGGCGCATGTTGCCCAGGCTATCAAGGCCATTATATACCCGCTGGCTGGCAAATGTGTTGAGGTCTGCAAGCGCTGCCGTATAGTTACCCAGGTATGCGTAAGCCTCTGCACGATTCAGCAACACTTCTTCTGTTGTGAATAATGGTATTGTATTGAAGTAATATCCTGTATTGGCATTCAGCCCTGTTTGTACAAAGTGCGGGTAAAACTTCGGAATGTTCAATGCTAATGAAGTACCGTAAATCAAATATGCCATGCCGCCGCCGGCTACATTTTTCCTGTAAATGGTTTGCAAGATGGAGGAAGAAAGCCCAAACCTGTAAAAAGGAAAATTGTTTCCCCAGTTAGACATACATTCTACCAACAAGAGATTTGCTTTTTCCGTAGGTGCTGCATACATGAGTTGCAGATCGTAATAAGTTGCTTTCTGGTATGTAGTCAGCCACGGCCGCATATTGGCAGCAAAATTTCCGCTGGGGAATACTTTGCCAGCGTATAGCACTGCTTTATCATACTGCTTTTTGTACAGGTAAAAGCGTGTGGCAAATGCGTTGGCCGCCGCTTTGGTAAAATGGTACCTGGGCACTGTATATGCATCATCGCTAATGAGGGGTAACCCTTCCAGCAGGTCTTGCTCTATGGCATTGTATGTATCAGCCACCGTCTTCCGGTCATATTGCCCAAACACCGTCGTTTCCGGTGCAGTTACATAAGGTACGCCCATGTCACTGGATGCCGTAGACGGATTATAACTTTTCGCAAATAAATTTACCAGCATAAAATGAGCATAGGCTCTTGTTACAAGTGCCTCACCTCTTTGCGCACTATAGTCTTTAGGATTGCTTACTTTACTGATGGCTGTCAATGCCTGGTTAGCAAGTGCAACTGCTTTGTATGCTTCCGTCCAATAACTGGAAGGCATATCCTGAGACATGTTGTTATTTACATCTACATATTCATAGGGTGCGTAATTAGATAGCGTAACAGAGCCGCCAAGCTTGTCTTCTGCATTATCGGACATACTTTCACAAAAAGCCATATAGTTCGCTTTAGGATAAGCATTCACCAATAGCTCTGCGACTTTATCTACCGTTATGTTTGCAGGATTATCCAGGTCTATCCTGTTGTCCGGCAATGTCTCTAAAAATTTTTTACAACCGTACAGCGAGGCGCCGGAGAGTATGAGTACACTATAAAGAATAATTTTTTTCATGTTCATCTTATTACTTGTGTGATGCACGTTTAGAAACCTACTTTCAATGCCAGGGCCAGTTGAGTGAATACCGGAGACCCAACACCACCGGAGTTAGCAAACTCCGGGTCCTGCCCTTTTAGTTTTTTATCTGCAAAAAGCAACCACAGGTTATTGCCCGTAAGCGTAACAGATGAGGTACTTAAGCCGATAGCACTGGTAAACTGCTCCGGTATTCTATAGGTGACTGCTACTGTCTTGAGACGTACAAACCCTCCATTTGCAACACGCAGATCGCTCATGTTATAGTTGGCATAAGGCGAAGCGGTGTTCAGCATATACACAGCCCTTCTGTCACTAATGGATGGAATGTTGGTGATCTTTTCATCGCCGGGTGCTTCCCAACGGTTAATGAAATCTTTTGGCATTGCATTCAGGTCACTATAGTTTGCGCTAAACACTGGCGACAGGCGTACCCTGTTACCTGCCTGGTACACAAACAGCATGTTTAGCGAGAAAGCTTTATAGGTAAAAATGTTTGTAAGGCCGCCTGTGTATAACGGATCGGCTGAGCCTTCATACTTCAGATTGCTGGTATTGGTACTTTGCAGGAACACATCTGCACTGGTGTTGCCCGCCTGGTTAATAAAGACAGGAATACCACTTGCCGGGTCCAGTCCTGCAAACGGTATGGAGAAGATAGCGCGTACGGGGTAGCCCACTTGCGAACCACCCTGCGCACTCACCAGATCATTGATCTGTGGCTGATTCTTCAGGTTGGTGATCTTGGTTGTATTGTATCCGAACGTAAGATTGGCCTGCCATCTGAAATTTTTATGCTGTATGATCTTGCCGCCTACAGTTACCTCTATACCGCGCGACTTTAGATCGGCATAGTTTGCGGCCTTCATTATTTGTCCACCAATACCAGCAGTTGGTATCATGCTGATGAGGTCAAAACTGTTCCTATTATAAATATCTGTAGTGATGGTTAGTCTGTCCCTGAAAAAGCCAAGATCGAGACCTATGTTGGCTTCATATTTTTTCTCCCATGTCAGGTCGGAATTTTCAAGACTGATCAGTGAAATGCCAGCCTCTTGTTCTGCCTGTGTAGGGCGTGTGGTAGTTTGTGTTTTTAGAATAACAGAGGAGTTGTTTGCAGCGCCAAAGTCTGCGCTCAAACCATAACTTCCCCGCAGGTTTAACTGGCTTATTTTTGCTGCGCTGATAAAGCTGTGCAGTGAAGGTTCAGAATAAGCATTCCATGCACCGCCAACGGTCCAGGTAGGCAACCATCTTGACTTGGATGATTTACCTAAGCTGTTGGAGCCATCTTCTCTCACTGTTGCATTTAATGTATATCTTCTTTTATAAGAATATGTGGCGTTACCAAAGAATGCAACAAAGCGGTCTTTGGTATTTCCCATGCCATAATAGTTGAAGTTGGCTTCTTCCAATTGCTTGAGTGCTTTGGGGTCTACAAACGGAATGCCACCACCGTCGTACTGATACCCATAACCGGTAAAGTTGGATACACGCCTGTCGGTTGCTTTGATCTCCATACCGCCCAGCACGTTCAGGTAATTATCTTTATTAAAATTTTTCGTATAGGTGAGAATGTTACGAACGCTATAGTTCAGCATTTTATTATCGGTACGGTTGTACAATCCTCCTTTAGGTAATACTACTACCGGCTGGTCGTTGGGGTGATCCGGATCTTTGTAGAGGAACTTGTTATTGTCTCGTACGTAAGATGACTGGTCAGCTCTGTAGGCCTCTGCCATATTAGAGTTCTCCGTAATCTCATGTTCGAGAGATGTTTGCACTACGCGCAATGCCCCGGTAAACTCAAACTTGAGGTCATTGGTTATTTTATAGCCCAGTTGTCCCTGCAGTTTTACATCCAATACATTTACATGCAGGGTATTATTCTTTAGTTCATTAATGATATTGAACGGTGCGAAATTTTTTCTGAAATATTCCAGGTTACCATTCTCATCATACGGCGTTATGACACGGCTGGTGGTGAGTGCATAGTTGAATGGGTTAATGTCAAAATCCCTGTCAAAACCACCGGTCACTTTATTACTTACACGGTCTACCGTACCGGGCGCTACCTGCTGGCGATAAGAGGCTGTAGCATTAAAGCCCAGGTTCAATTTTTTGTTTGGCGTATAGGTGTTATTGAAATTGATGGTGTACCTGTTTACCTTATCACCTATTGTCCAGCCATTATCCTGGTAAAAGTTGGTAGAGAAGTAAGATTGCGCTTTGTCCGTACCATAAGACATGCTAAGATTATGCTCTTGCGTAAAAGAATTTCTAAACAGTACATTAAACCAGTCGGTATTGGCCCCTGCATACCGCATAAGAAATGCGCTGATGCTATCGGGGTTATTGGCTAATCCAAACTTACCGGTAGCGGGATCATATGTACTGACAAGGTCGGCCGCTTTGGCAAACACGCCTCCATTGATACTACGGGATACATCGGAAAAATTGAGCCATCCTTTATCATACAACTCCATGTCTACACCCATTTGCTGAGCAGAGTTCATAATGTTGTATTTGCGATAGGTTGGTTTTAGTACGCTGGAAAATGTACCGCTGTAGTTGATCTGCGTTTTGCCTGCCCGTCCTTTTTTTGTTGTGATCACGATTACGCCATTCATTGCACGTGCGCCATATAAGGCGGTTGCAGAGGCATCTTTCAGTATGTCAAAACTCTCTATATCATTTACGTTAATGCCGGCTACAGAGGAGCCGAGCATGGTTGTAGGGTCACCGCTTGCAAGCTCATCGTTGGTAACGCTTACTATATCTTCCAGCACTATACCATCCACCACCCACAGCGGTTTATTCATACCGGAAATAGAGGTTGCGCCACGTATATGTATTTTAGGAGCAGCGCCAAATGTGCCGGATACGTTCTCTACCGTTACACCTGCTACGCGCCCTTCCAGCATGCGCGCTACATCCATTACACCATCCTGTTTTATATCATCCATGGTGACTTTTGCTGCTGCTCCGGTAAACTTCTTTTTTTCAATTTTCTGAAAACCTGTTACCACTACTTCGGCTGCTACATCTTCCTGCAGCAACAGTTGTACATCTATTATACCTGTGGGATGATCTTTTACAGCAATAGTTTTGGGAACCCGCCCTACAAAGCTGAATGACACGCGGCTATCATTCGCACCCATCGTCAGTTCATAAAAGCCTTTATCATTTGTACTCACCCCTTTGCCCGTGGCCACATCTACAACAGATACAGCATGCAAAGGAGCGCCCGACTCATCTGTAACAACGCCTTTTATTTTTCTTGTCTCCTGGTTATTCCCCGCAGCTATTTTATCCCCGCCAACTTTTTTGGTTATGTAGACTACTTTGTTATCAATAGAAAATGTGAGGGGCATTTTTTCCAGTACAATGGATAATGCTTCACTTAAAGTTTTTCGCTCAACAGAAGCTGTAATACCGGGTTGATTGACTATAATATCGTTACTATATACAAAACCAAAACCGCTTTGCTTTCGTAAATTTTCCAATACAGTGGAGAGTTTCGCATTGGTTACATTCAGGTTTACATAAGGTTCCTTTTGTACGGATTGTGCCTGTGATGAGGCACCAACAAAAACAGTGAGTAAAAGCAAAGGCAATGCCCTGAGCACATGCCTTCGGCGCATGCCCCATAGTTTAATTCCCATAAGCATTAAATGGTTATTAGTAAAAAAGTAGTAGAGCCCTGCAAAGGCAGGGCCCTACATGTGTCAGTATATAGATCAAGATTGCTTACCTGATTTCGCTCATGTACACTTCGTTTCCTTTGATGGAGTAGTTGATTATTCTTGCTTTGGCAAGGTGCTCCAGAATAGATGATATATCCGCCGTTTGCACTAGACTGATCGTGCAATGTGCGTTTTTCAACGCTTCATTTTCAAACACAAAGTTGTAATTATATGCACGCCCTAACCGTTCCGTAATGTTAAGTAATGATGCGTTTTTAAAGAGCAGCCGGTCATTCTTCCATGCAATAAACTCTTCTGTATCTACTACTCTTTTATTTAGCGCATCGCTTCCTTTTTCTCTAACAGATTGCTCGCCGGGTTGCAGTATTACTTCCGCTTTTCCCACATTCACTTTTACCTTCCCTTCTACCAGCGTTGCGGTTGTGGCTTCGGCTTTGTATGCCGATACATCAAACGAAGTACCTAGTACCTGCACAGCAGTTTCTGCCGTATGCACTATAAAAGGTTTTGTTACATCATGTGTTACTTCAAAATAAGCTTCCCCGGTTAATGTTACTTCTCGCGTATTTCCACGGAAGCCTACCGGGTATGACAAAGAACTTTCTGCATTCAGCCACACTTTAGTTCCATCACTCAGCACAAGATTATACTTTCTGCCACGCGGCACTTCCAGCAGGTTTTGTTTTGCTTTATCCTCCGCTGTTGTTGCCTGTGTATTATAAGCAAGCGTTCCATTTTGCACTTGTGCTATTGCAGCACCATTACTACCTGCCACACTTTTACTATCGCTCAGCTCTATCTTGTTTCCATTGCCTAGTGTAAGCTTTACGCTTGCTGGCGTTACAGCTAAACCAGGTTGTGCTACAGTAACTGTCTTTTGCAACCTGCCCAACCAAATGGCTGATACTATTATTACAGGAAGCAATACTGCTGCAGCATATAGCCAGCGTTTCCTTCTCAGGCGTACTACATTTGCCTGTTGCTCTGCTACTTTCTTAAGCGCTATCCGTTCTTTTACTTTTGACAATGCATGCAGCGTATCAAAAGATTCCTTCTTCTTACCCATACTGGCCTTTAATGCTAAAAATGTACGCACAAGCTCTCGCTCCTCTTCCGTTAAAGGCACATTCTTTTCATTTATTTGGCCAGCATCGATCAGTTCTATCAGTTTATCCCAATCAATATGGTCGTTCGCTTCATTAATCATAAGATGCTCTATATTAAAAGACACAGAAAATGAAAAAAGGGTGAAGGATTTCTAAACTTTTTATAAAAAAAATTATCCACAGTAGTAAAAACGATTGACGCAATTGGCTAAAAGCAAGCCGAAGTTGTGTCTTTACTGTGTTCACAGATATGCCTAATACAGCAGCTATTTCTTTGTATTTCAATCCATCCTTATTGTTCATCAGGAATATTTTCCTTCGCACTGCCGGCAGGTTTTCTATTTCCCGTTCTAGCCGCAACAATAAAATTTCTTTTGCTTCTTTATCTGCTTTATCGTCATGCCAAATTTCTTGGATAAAATCATTGACATTTACATCATCGTTGATCAATGCTTGTTTATCATCGCGCAGATGATTGAGCGCTTTGTTTCTTACAGCCTTGTAAGCATATACATAAAAGGAGACAGTAAAGAGTTTATTGCGATGCGCATCCCAGAAGCTGTAAAAAAAATCCTGTACAAGATCTTCAGATATGTTGCGATCGTTTGTTAGCTGAAATGCAATGTTGCAGAGGGTTGTATAGTGTGTAATGAATAGTTCTTCAAACTCTTCTTCGCTAATAATTTTACCGGCAATACCATCAGGCCGTTGTTCTTCCATGCAAGCGCAGTTTATAGGAGTGTAGTCGTTTTTTATTGGACCGGCGCCAGACCCGGTATTTTCCCTGTGACTTCAAATAAAAAAAGAATTTCGATATAAACCAAAGAAGATTTGAGATTGGTTTAAAAAATGGTTGCATTGTTTTATTGTTTAACGGTTGTTTGTGTATCGGCAGTGGTGTTACTATCGCGTGAATCGTTAGACGATAATCGTGAATCAATGTCGTTGAATTAATCACAAAGTGCACAAGAGTTTACCTTGCGCTCCTTGTGGTTTATTTCTTATTTCAACGGCATTGATTCTTGAATGGCAATAGCGACTTCATAAATTCCTTACTCACAACCGACCACTCACTACTCACCTATCGTTACAGAGGCACAGAACCATTACCTCTATACGCTTTACATGCCGTATAAACCTTATCATTGTTGTCCGACTAAGTTTAGTGGATCTTGAACTGCAAGCGTTCATTTGTCTACCGACGGTGTTACTTTTTGTCTTGATACAAAAAGTAACCAAAAAGATCAAGGCTCCAGAAAAGCAGGCTAAAAATTGTCCTGCCCACCGAAATCCATTGAACTCGCCGCAGACAGCGTGAGTAAGTAAGTTACCCACGGCTCAAACAGCAATGGATTTTTCCGGCGTTCATGACAATTTTCTTAACGCAGCTTTTCTGAGGCCGAACGTTTCTCTTAAAAAAGCTGACAGGGGAACTCCCCCAATTTTGAAATCATTCTTTTTCGTCTGTAATCCTTTATGGGAAACGTCTACAGACAACTATCTATTGACTATATCAGGACAACAATGAAACCTTATATACTCTATCAAACCTATCTTTGCATTCTAAACACTTACTTATGGAACTGGGCATTGGCATGTTCGGCGATTTGCACATTAATAGCAATGGTGTGATACAACCTGCACAGCAACGTCTGCAGGAGTTGATTGAAGAAATAAAACTGATGGATGAAACAGGACTGGACTTCTTCGGGATTGGTGAACACCACCGGCCGGACTATGCAGTATCCAGCCCTGAAATAGTGTTGGCCGCTGCAGCTACAGTAACGAAACAAATAAAACTTGGTAGCGCTGTATCTGTACTTAGCTCATCTGATCCGGTGCGCTTATATCAGAACTTCGCTACAGTAGATGGCATTTCAAACGGCCGCGCAGAACTGATGGTGGGGCGTGGCAGCTTTATAGAATCATTCCCACTGTTTGGTTATGACCTGAAAGATTACGATGCGTTGTTTGAAGAGAAACTGGAATTATTACTTACGATTAATAAGGAACCACAGGTAACCTGGAAAGGTAAGTTCCGTCCTGCATTGGTAAACCAACAAGTGTTCCCGCGTGCTGTACACAAGGAATTGCCTATATGGGTAGCTGTGGGCGGCACGCCTGCATCTGTACACAGGGCAGCTCGCCTTGGCCTGCCTGTGATCTTTGCCATCATTGGTGGTAGCCCGGTACAGTTTCAACCATTGTTTAACTATTATCGTGAGCTGTACCAATCATTCGGACATAAGCAGGAGGACTTCCAGGTGGGTGTGCACATGCATTCATTTTTTGGAGAGAACAGCAAGGAGATTGCAGATGCCTACTACCCTATTTACTCGGCACAAATGAATCGCGTGGGTCGTGACCGCGGCTGGCCTCCGTATCAGCCTCAACAGTATGTACAGGGACGTGGCAAGGATGGTCACCTGATCATTGGTGATGCAAACGAGGCTATTGATAAAATACTGCACATGCACGAGCTTTTTGGCCTTACGCGCTTCTCTGCCCACATGGACGTAGGCGGCCCATCGCACGAGCTACTGATGAAGTCAATTGAGCTATTCGGCACGAAGATCGCGCCGGAGGTGCGGAAGGCGTTGAAGAAATAGGTGTTGTGGTGGTCTTTGTTTTATGCAAAGGGGCACTATGGGGGAAGTGGAAAGCTCACAAAGTTTGCCAGACCGCTTCATTCAGATGGCATTTTACAAAGGAGACAGGGTTTTCTTCTTTGTGCTCTTTGTGTAATAGCCTTGTGCACTTTGTGGTTGTAGTTTTACCTTATTGCCATTGCGCCATAGGGAAAGAATGTTCTTCTTTTTAAATTATACCATAGATTGCCCGATTCAGATTATCTTTACTTAATGAAGATGACAGTATCAGGACTACCGGCCAACTTTGATAAGTTTGATTTACAGCGACTATTTAATCCTTTTGGCTGGGTAAAATATGCCAGGATCTACCTTAACCCGATCACTGGATTGAGTGCCCGTAAAGGTTTAGTGGAAATAGAGGATGAGCAACAGGCAAGAAAAGCCATGGAGGCTTTACAGGGTAAGGTTTTGGATAAAAACCCTTTAAATATTAAGGAAGTAAAAGACAAAAATCCAAGATAACCAATTGATTTTTTATTCAAAAAACCGGTTGGGGTGCATAAGCCATTGTACTTCCATCTTGCTACCTTGTTGTCAAATGGCAAGATGGAAGCCCAATAATCGGAATTTCTACTAACGAACAGCCACTCTATCAAAGCAGACAAGGCGTTGTAAAAAAGAAACAATCTTTTACAATTTGGCTGTTTTTAGCTAAAATATTCCCCTTTTTAATTGCTATACTGATAAGCTATTGTAAACTCTTTAGCAAACTCCTGCAATGTTGTTATACCTGTTGCCGCTACTTTATTTTTATTATAGTGCTCCATAAAACTTCCATCCCGCAACGCTACCCCTATTTCTACCATGTACACTTTTGCCATTTGCGCTGAAAAACCATTTTGCGTTAATGCGCCTAAAAGCTGATCGTCAGAAAACTCCACCCACTTTACATCCGGATTACCTATCGCTCTACTTAATGTTTCAACAATTGAAAATCCGTCCTGTTCATCGCTCACAACATACTGGACTTGTTTTCCGGTAATAGATAAATCATTCAATGCATTAAAGGCTGCATTGGCTATATCTGCTGGGTGCGTCAGGGGTAACCTGACTGCACCGCTAAAGTTATTACCTAGCATACTATGGTATTTCATCATAGGAATTGCTCCGTAAAAATTTGTAAGGAACATACCAGGACGCAAATGCAACACATTTACTCCTTCTAATTTGTTTAACTGTTGCTCCACATAGTAATTTGCCCCAGTCGGGCCTAAACCATTTTCAAGATGAGCGCCTACGCTACTCAAATTCACCACATACTTTACCCCTGTTTGCTTAATAGCACTAGCATACTGCTCCCCGATGGTTTTAATGTATTGCTTAACGTCAGTGGCTCCGTAGCTTGGAGGAATCATTAAATAAACGGCTTCGCTTCCAGCAAAGGCATCTTTTACAAAGTCATAGTCTTCTACTGATCCAACCAGCGGCACTGCCTGCAACTGTTCTATTTCCGCCACCCTGCTTGCATTTGAAGTAATTACTTTTACGTTATGGCCACCTGCTACTAATTTTTCGATGAGAATACGGCTTATGTTTCCCAAAGAACCTGTTACTGTAATTTTCATTTCTTTTGTTTTAAATTTCTTGTGCAAATCTAAATACATACTTACTTTTATACTAGTACTTACCCTATAGTAAGCATCAACTATGACAGCAGTAAAACAGACTTCCGTAATACAGGAAAACAAGAGCAATGCTTTTGCAGCCTGCCCCGTAACATTTGTAATGGAACGGATTGCCGGCTATTGGAAGCCCATTATTTTATTCAACCTGTTAACAGGAACAAAACGATATAGCGAGTTAAAAAAATCGATCCCCACTATTACAGAAAAGGTATTGATACAACACCTGAAGCAATTGGAAACAGATGGTCTTATTAGCAGGAAATCAAAACCTGTTGTTCCACCTTATGTTACTTACGAACTTACCAAACAGGGTAAAGCCTTAAGGCCCGTATTATTATCAATGGCAGAATGGGCAGTAGCTAACGGAGGCAAACAATCTAACCAGTTTTCAAAACAAATGAAGGATTTTCCGAAAGAGTAGAAAGTTATACTAGTAGGAGCATCAAATTAACTACAAGTAGATTGACAATAGCATTTTGCTCCAGTAATCAGCGCTTACAATATTAAGAAGATAAAACCATCCTTACTTTTTTAAACGCAAATCAATCAATTTCTCTAATTCAATATATAGTATCTGTATTTCGTCTTTTTGCATAGCGCTACTATATATTTTGTATCTCGAATTATTATAGGCCAAAACCTCGATGATATTCTCAGAAAACAAACTATTCTTTTTCGTCTTGCTAACTGACATAATATCTTCAATACTTATTTTTCTTGAAAAAAAGATGTCGTTAATCACCAGACTATCACTTCGCAAAACAATGTAATTTGTACTAATACATCGCAAAAGACATATCAAAAAAAACAGCGAAATTCCTATACTTGCAAGAAGTTCAAAAAAAGATTTATTCGTTGGCGACCTTAGCCAAATAAAATTTGCTGCTAAAAAAGCAGCACACCCCAAAGCATAAGACAAACTTCTTTTTACAGTCATCATTTTTTCATTTACCCTATAAGCATAAAAATATTCTACCCCCTACATCGTCCCCGTTCTTTTCCTTCAAGCATTTGTATATAAAAAGGTGTGTTACAATAAGCGTCTAAAAAATAGCCGACAGTACACCATGTTATCTAAATTAAAAAAAGAAAAATTGGATTCATCATATCCCTTCAGGCTTAAATTAACAAACACAGGCTTTGAAATATCTGAAAAAACTGATGCACTTAATAGTTGTTGAATATTTGAAATTTGCGCCTGTGTCAATCCAATTGAAGTTGCGTAAAAGACAAAATTAGTTTTAACAAATTCAAAATTAGCAGCCGGTGAATTTTTAGATGTAAAAGTCAGCGGATTTTTCATAAAAGTATAAGAGGCATTCATTTCACCATCTTCCACCACATTATACTTTATATCCAAAAAAGAATGATCCGACAATACAACAGAATACCTCTTATTCTCCTTATCTGCTAATACAAATTGGGAGCTCTTCAATTTCCCCATATTTTTTTCATCGCTCACATCTTGCCCACACACACTCTTCACTATTAAAAAAGACAAAAAAAACAATACAGAACTTTTCATTTTAAATCATTTAATTTATCCTTCACTCCATTAGACTTTAACAACTACAGGCATTAGTTCTATTACATAATTTGCACTCCTCCCTTCCCGTCAATGGTTGACTCCCCTACTTGGCAGGAACAAGAAACTACTAAAATTCAATCTTTTATATTACTCTGAATAAATGCGATATGTGGACTATCTACCAAATAGTAGACCCTAAATTCATCCCCCTCTCTCAAATCCACGCCTTTACTACGTCGCTGAAATTTCTCATACAAAATCCCCGCGACTGCATAAGAAAATTTTATTTTAAATTTATCTATAACACTGACAACTCCATAACCCGAGTCTATCTTATCTGTAGGGTCAAAAAAAGGTTGCTCATACAATATCTTTGCTATACTCGGATCTTGCCTATAATACTTCACTCGGAACTTCTGCCCCTTGCGTATGTCCTCAGCAGGGGAACTTTGGCTGATTGAATACTCTTTACCCTTAGCAAAATAACTCGCAACAGCGTAGCTTCCTTTTTTTGACCCTGTATTAACTATAACTCCATTTACAATCACTGCATCAGAGTCAATAAGTGCAACTTTCTTATCATCAGCATAGCCAATTATTAAAAACAATAGATAAAAAAATCCGCAAGCAACAAGAGCTCCAACAAGTGCAGAGAAAATTTTATTAGGCTTAGGTAGGCTTTCTTTATTCTTATTTCTGCTCATCTATTTTCCTTTTATTATGTAGTTTTCATTAGCACTAAACTCATCTACGTAATTATTTAAACAAACTACCCCGATACTCACAACTGTCATTACAAGAAAAATGAAGTGACGCCAACCATCCATCATACATAAAACCACATTCGCCAGGAACTCGATAATTAAGAAAGAAAGCAGCCTACGCCTAAACAAACGTAGTGTATTAAGCACAACATATGATATAAAAAAGGGTATTCGGTTTGCATAAAAAAACCTAATTCCAATGGGAGCAATTATAGCTTCTATAGCAATTAATAAAACAATGAGTATTTTAAAAGAGATGATGAGATAGTCTACTATGGACATAATGAACGATAATCGTTTCACTTATCTGGATTTAAGGTTTATTCGCCAAATATAATACGCTACAATTATTCATTCTAAAATTGTTTTGCAATTTCAAACTGAAATAATAACTTTACTTCATCATGAAGCAAATTATATCATATAACAGTCAGTCTTGTTGGTGTCTTTGCGATGCCGGGCGAGCTATTGTATGATACTAAACGATAAGGTATTATAAAAGCCCGCTTGGTATGTACTAAGCGGGCTTTTTGTTTATACGCGGGCGTAGTTCAGCGGTAGAATAGTGGTCTCCAAAACCTCCGGCTCAGGTTCGAATCCTGCCGCCCGTGCATTTCTGAGCATGTATCCAATGTTGGCTGCGGATATAGTCTGCAAAACTATAGTAACAGCGGTTCAATTCCGCTCATGCTCTCTATTACTTGCAATAGCTCCTGGAACAACAGAAGCTATTGCACTCGTATGTAAATGGCTATTTAGCAGGCTTTAGCAGCAGCGGTTCCACTGCAGCACGCCAGATGGCATATCCCAGGCTATTCATGTGCAGCATATCTTTTACAAATAATTCAGGGCGTGAGTTGCCATCCTTCATCATGGGCGTAAAGATGTCGATAAACGTCACATTCTTTTGCGTAGCAACCCATTCCTTTATCAGCGCATTTGCACGTATAGCTTTCGGACGAAACTGGTCGCGCACAGGGCTTGGTTTTAAAGAGATATAACCGATCGGCACTTCAGGCAATTTCTCACGAATGCTATTGAGTAAAACTTTCGTTCTTGCAAAAATAGAATCGCCATTGGTAGCACTATCGGGCAGGTCATTTTCTCCAACAAAAATGAATATCTGTCTTGGGTTGTATGGAAACACAATATCGTTCAGGTAATAGGTAATATCATTGGTAACCGCACCGCCTATGCCACGGTTCATCACTACATAAGGCGCGAACGTTCTTTCCAGGTCATCCCATTTACGAATAGATGAACTTCCAATAAACAAGATAGGATTTGCCGGAGGCGCATACATTTTATCATATTTCTTAATAGTCTGTACATCATCCCAGAAGCGCGGTTTTTCCTGTGCATTCGCAAGCGTAATGTATGCGAAGCAGCATAGCAGAATGGATATTTTTTTCATATTGGTAGTTTATATTTTTTATGGGGTCGTGAATCGTGAGCCGACAATCGTGAATAAGCTTACTCACCGCTGACAACTCACTACTCAGACTATGCTACTTTCTCCACCACACTCCTATACCGGTCCATGTCTATAGCCTTTTCACTTTTCGCAATTATAACTGTAGCTACAGTATTCCCAATTATATTGGTAATAGCCCGCCCCTCGCTCATAAAGCGGTCCACCCCTATCAGCAAACCCAGGCCCTCTACCGGTATTACTTTTAAAGCCGTGAGCGTAGATGTAAGCACAAGAAAGCCGCTACCGGTAACGCCCGCGGCGCCCTTACTCGTAACCAGGAGTACAGCTATGATACTTAGCTCCTGCGCAAGCGTGAGATCCACACCAAATACCTGTGCAAGAAAGATGACAGAGAGACTAAGATAAATACTGGTGCCATCCAAATTAAAACTATAACCTGCCGGAATAATAAGACCGACAACGCTTTGCTCACAACCAGCATTTTCCAGTTTCTCCATAATGTTGGGCAACACGGCCTCACTACTGCTTGCCCCAAACACGATCAGCAATTCCGCCTTTATATAGCCCAGTAATTTCCATAAGCTAAACCCGTTGAAATAACAGATCAGGTTTAACACTACAAAAATGAAAAGGCCACCTGTGATATAAAAAGTACCGAGCAGTTTACCTAATACCAGCAGGCTGGAAAATCCAAACTTGCCAATGGTATATGCCATACCACCAAACGCCCCGATCGGGCTCACTTTTATAACGATGTGCAATACATTGAAGAAGGCCTTGTTCACTTTTTCAAACGCGCTTACAATATCCCGCCCGGTTTCTCCCATCTTGCTCAGCCCTGCTGCAAACAATATCCCGAAGAAGAGAATCTGTATAATATCTCCTTTCGCAAAAGATTCAACAATGTTAGAGGGAACTATATGTGCTATAAACTCGGTCCAGTTCATCATTTCTCCTGACACTTTTTTTATCACAGCCGCATTTGCAGCAGGATGTTGCACACCCACACCAGGTTTAATAATATTTGCAGCCAGTAACCCGATAATAATTGCAAGTGTTGTTACTATTTCAAAATAGAGAATACCCTTGCCACCTACCCGGCCCACTTTCTTCATATTACCTGCACCGGATATACCAAGCACAATACTGAAGAAGATGATCGGGCCGATCATCATTTTAATAAGATTAATAAAAGTCTCGCTGATCAACTGTGCAGTTGGCGCAAACGCCGGAAAGAAATAGCCGACTATAACACCGGCAATAATGCCTATAATAACCTGTACATAAAGTATTTTAAGATATTTCATTGCATTGAAGAGGTTGGCGTAAACAATCAGCCTGATTGACTAAGGTGTGAATTTAATTCAATCAGCTCTATTTGCAAGGCGTAAACCTGTTTCATTTTCCAGCATCCTCGTCTTTACAGGTTGGTGACGTGGTAAAAAAGTAGTGCACTAACGGCTAAAGTAATTCCATTTGTAATCGGCGGCCTATCTGCGTCTTTTAAATTTCTGGATGGTGTTATTCAAAATATCTGTCACAAAAATATTTTCATCTTTATCTACTGTAAGGTCATGATACCAACATACTGGACCGGTATAATTCCCACTTCGGCCAAACCTGGCTTTCACCATTCCTGTACTATCCAAGATCAAAACATCTGATCCACGATGCCGCAGTCTAAAAAAACTGACATCATCTACTGCAAATAATTTTGTTTTGTTCACATTAAATGTCACACCACAGATCTCTCCAAACAAGCCTCCTGTCAATTGTTTTATAAACCTACCATTCGCGTCAAACACCTGCACGCGATCGTTCTCTCTATCCGCCACATATACATTTCCTACACTGTCTATGCAAATGCTATGCGGTATATTAAACTGACCTTCACCATTTCCTTTCGTTCCCCATTCGAACAAATATTTTCCTTCAGCAGTAAACTTTACTACGCGGCTATTACCATAGCCATCGCTCACATAAAATGAACCATCCTTTGCAGCAGCTATGTCGGTTGGTTTATTAAAATGCGCCTGATCTTTTCCGGCAACGCCTGCCTCTCCTAGCCTCAACAGCAACTTACCATCATAACTGAATTTAAAAACCTGGTGTAAGCCTACATCAGTCACCCATATATTATTATCGCTATCCACAGTAAGGCCATGCGGCATTACAAACAGGTTGTCGCCCCAGCTCTTTACCAGCGTACCATTGTCCTTATTTATAACCAATATTGTTTTATCTGCAATAAGCGTTTTCGGCATCGCACCCAACAAAGGCCAGTCCCGGCCTGCGCGATGAAAGACAATAACATTACCACCGGTATCTATACCAATGCCTGACGGGTTTCCCAACTTAAGCAAGGATGGTAGTTTTGGCCACGTGGTGTCCCATGTGTAACTAACAGACACATCACTTCCCCGGCCTCGTTTCATAGGCTGTAGTACATACAAAAGTGTCAATACTCCCAACAAGCCAAGAATGAGATAAATAATTTTTTTAGCCATACTGCATATATAATTGAAATCAGCGAGGGCCGGGCAGCAAAACAACTATTTAACTTCGTTGCGTCGCACCCTTCAGCGTTCTGATCATTACGCAGCAATTTAATCACAAAGTGCATCCGGTGTATCCATTACGAGATGTGATAACACTCCTCCTAGTCGGAGACCAGGAATATTTTATATGCCTCTGTTTCCAACAACTATTCACCAGCAACCATTAATTCTTTATAATGCGCTTTCCAATAAGATTCATAATCAAATTTAATATTATCACCTGAAGCAATCGTTTTTACAAACACCGTATCATCATATACACCATTTTTCAACTTATATAAATTCATTTTCTTGTAATTACTATTATCATCGTCTATAAACAATAGTTTATAATAGAAAAACGGTTTTTGATTTTTATACGTATATAGAAGAGAAGACTCATAAGCATTGCTATACATTGCCTCATAATAATTGAAGAAAATAGTTTTATTAATATTCTCTGTAGTCTCAGGCATCGTATAACAGTCATTAGTTATGGTTTTCTTAATAGGATCATAGAAATAAATATAATCTAATGAATGATAAAATCTGACAAAATCCATATAACCGTCTTTATCTACATCCATTCTTGCATATTCATCTTCACCGATTGATGGACTAAATAGCTTTACCCATCCGCTGCCTTTCTGTTGTTCAACAGCATAATAATTTTTTATAGCTCCTGTATCTAATCGTAAACGAAAGTGTTGATTATCTATTGAAAAGGTATCAAGCCACCCCTCTGCCAGGTTTTTCCTTACATCCTTTGACGAATCAAAAACCATATGATACACAAAGTTGACCTTCCAATTACTTTCGTCATTCAGTGATGTTTTTTTTGAAGAATCAAGATGCAGTAATGAGTCTTTAGACAAGCCATGTTCCCGGTTGGACGGATTACAAGCAAAGAGAAACAATGCAAATAATACGATAGAGAGTTTTGAACGGATGCTCATTTTGTATTGTTTAAGGGTTTACTAAAGGGCAATAAAAGTAGTTGCGAATATAGGCAAGTATTGTATTGCTCAAATACTTTATGCAGCAAGAGCAATACAAAAATAATGCTCATCTTAGTCTCCCTACCAGGACGTAATGGCAAGTCGACTTTGTCGACCCACATCTTTTATCACCAGGTTGCATACCTACGGCATGCAAAAGAACTTGATAAATATATGCTACCGATGTTTGATCCCTACGGGATCTGCGTCTGAAATACAGCGATTTTATAGAATCGGGCTATGATCCTGTAAGGATCAGATATTGGTAGCGGCCCAAATACACAGGCCTCAGCATGCCGTAGGTATGCGACCTATACTGTCGCTCCTCTGAAGCACTGTTGAATTAAATGGCAAAAGCTCTGCGTGTGTCTTCACGCGCCGGTTGGCAGCTGGTTCGTGAGGATACGAACCAGGGCGAAGCTCTCGTTCTAACGAACCTCCGACTCTATTTTATTTACGAAGATTGTGGGCACACAGTAGGTACACGATCAGGATGTAATAGCAAGTCAATTCTGTCGACCAATAATTCGACGGAGCCGATAGCCCAACATTCCTGGTCGGGAGACTAGGAATTGTATAAAAAAATGGCGCCCTGCCGTGAAAACAGCAGGGCGCTCAACCCTAAACCTAAAACCCTAAAGCACAAAGTTATTCTTCACCATAATGCACGCCTATTGAATCTCACTTAAAATAAAGAGCTAAGCTTAAACATCATTTAATATTATAATGGAACGAAAATGCAGCTACTAAATACGTTCGGATTTAACGTTATGTATGATCTGTAGTTAACAAGATCATGAGTAGTAAAACCTGTCTTACAAGCATAAAGCAGGTTTTGCTGTTTAGTACCTGGTTCACACAAAGGCAGGAACACAATATCCTGCTCATTCGTCGTCAAATAACTCCCATTCACCTATCAAAACACCGCATTGCCGTAAGCGCTGTTACAGTTATGCTAATGTGCTTATTTCCATTAAATTTTGACATTCAACAGTAGTCTTATATATACAAAAGCACAGTATATGAAAAAGATGATAGCCGTGCTGCTAGGTATCATGTTCATTACCGGGGTTTCAGCGAGACCCGCAGCACATATAGGAGGAGGATTTCACGGGGGAGGCAGGACTACAGTAATTGTAGGTGGTGGTTTGTACAGCCCTTTTTATAGTCCGTTTGGTTTCTACTACGGTTACCCATTTTATCCGTACGCATCCGTACCAGTCCAACCAAGTAAGCTGGACCTGCAAATAGAGGGAATTAAAAATGATTATTCCGATAAAATAAAATCTGCAAAAATGGATGATAGCCTGACAAGGCAGGAAAGAAGACAAACGATCAGAACACTGAAATCTGACCGTGACAACGCGATACTGGACGCTAAAAAGAGCTATTATAAATCATAGGTATTGTACATTCCCCCTTTCATAAAAATGCCCGCAACACTGCGGGCTTTTTTTATGAGCGAATTCTGTTCATTTTTTTATAAAATAATTCCCCTGCTTACCCATCGCCCAATACAAACCCTGCAAGATCATTTCCGTAAACAAAGGGTCTTCGTATGCTGCATCAAAATGACCTAACGCGGTATAGAATACACGGCCATGCTCAAATAGGTTATACCATGCTATAGGATGAAATGTCCCCATCTTCCCACCTGTATAACTACGCTCATCTACCGTAATTAGATAGCGTAAGGAGTCTTGCACCGATTTAAAATTGTAAATCTCATCTTTCATACTAAACGTGTCGGGCAAATTTTTCGTCGCGGGAAAATTCTTATCGATCACTGTATAATGGGCCATCTGTGGCACAGGATGCCCATCGAAGTATGCACCTATCAGTTTGTTAAACCACGGCCAATCATATTCAGTAGTTGTTGCAGCATGTATGCCTACTATACCGCCACCACTATGTATGTATCGCACAAAGGCCTCCTGTTGCGCACTATCAAACACATTGCCACGAGTACTTAAAAAAACAATGGCACTATATTGTTTCAGCTCTTTATCATTAAAGTGAGACGCATCTTCCGTCGTATCTATCTGCAATTTGTATTTTTCACCAAAACGAAGAAACATCATCTTGCCTGCAGCAATAGAAGCATGACGATAACCGCCCTCCGTTTTAGAGAAGACCAGGATGCGATTTGATTTTACTTGCGCTTTTCCCGCGAACGACAGGAAACATAAAATCAACACGAGACAACACGTACAGGACAAACTATTGCGAGTAAACATAGATCCTAAGTTATCAAACTTATACTTACCGTATGCCAGCGGGAACAAGTCAATCGTTTTCATTTGTTTTTTGCTTTCATAATGCACTGCAATTCACACAACAGAAAAAAAATTGCTACAGAGTGGCGGTGCTGCACCATAAGAAGTGTCTTATTTGTAAAATGAAATGAGGCTTAACTGTTCATTTATATTACTTTCCTTTTTGCTGTCTGCAAGTAATCTGATAGCCCAAAAGTCTACGCCCGCTCTGTCTGAAGAGGAATTAAAGAAAGCTAATGACCCAATGGCCAATACAAAATCTTTTAATCTGCAAGATTATAATGTATCTAAACTATACGGAACGGATGCGCAGGTAAATCAATTGATCGCGCGTTACTCACAACCGATCGGGCCTGTATTGTTACGTGCAAGCATGCCATTTGTAACATCATCCTCGCCAGCAACCGGCCCTGTTTCAGGCTTAGGCGACTTTAACCTGTTTGCCATTTACACCATCCCGACAAAAAAGGGAAACAAATTTGGTATTGGCCCGAACCTTACCGCACCTACAGGTACGCAAAATCTTGGTGCAGGTAAATGGCAGGCTGGTATTTCAGCGCTTGCATTCCTTGCCAGTAGCCGCGTAGTACAATGGGGCAGCTTGTTGCAGTGGCAAACTTCATTTGCAGGTGATGCAGACAAGGCTGACGTAAGCCTGCTGACGCCGCAAGTATTTTTTATCTGGCAACTAGGTGCAGGCGTATATGCGCGAAGCACGGGCATTTGGTCTTTCAACCTGAAGAATGGCGACTACAATGTACCTATCGGGTTGGGCTTAGGCAAAGTAATAAAAGCAGGCAATGTTGTGTTCAACGTGTTTGCAGAACCCCAGTTTACCGTGCTGGCAGATGGTGTGGGGCAGCCTCAATACCAGACTTTTTTTGGATTTAATACACAATTCTGATCACCGGCAATCATCTCCCATAGCCAGCCGCTCCTATGGAGCGGCTTTTATATTGTATAGTACTTAATCAAGCGGGCTAACCTGGATATGATCTACATTCACTTCACCATTGCCACCCGCAAGCAGGATCACATTATCCTTTCCGGGCTTTAAGCGCACCGTTATTGCTGTATGGCCTGTAAAAGCGATTGCTCCTCCGGATGACAAGGTATTGATGAAAGAATAATCGGTATCATTTACCTGTAACTTTAACTTCGCATACACAGGCGCTGCATAATAAACGTGAATAGTTGCCCTGCCTCCTTTCTTACCGCCATCTACTTTACTAAACGTAAGCGTTGAGCCTTGCGAATTCAGCCCTGTTACATACTTACCTGCAGATGCGGTTGCATTTTCTGCAACAGATGCACTACCACCTACGGCGCCAGATGCAGCTTCATATTTTTTACCCGCAGGGTCAATCAATTTACCGGGTTTACCTTTTACCGGTGGCGGTCCTGTTTTAGTTTGTTTCACCAATTGTATTGTACCATCATCATTAAAGCTGAGCAGGTCCACACAAATGGAGCGCAGGTTTCCTTTACCAGTATTGGATATAGATTGATTATGGTAGAACATATACCAATTGCCTTTATACTCTACAACAGAACCGTGATTGGTGTCACAACCTGTAATACCCAGAAACACACCTTTATATTCCCACGGGCCCAGCGGGCTTTTACTGGTTGCATAACGCAATTGATTTTGCTTAGGATTATTATCTGCATAGGTAAAATAGTAAATGCCGTTCCTTTTAAATACCCAGGCAGCTTCATGAAAGTCCACAAGCCCTTCCATTTTCTGCATAGTACTTGCTTCTACTTCTACCATATTATCTTTCAGCTTACCGCCTTCCACATTACTACCTCCACCATAGTATAGATAAGCAGTTCCGTCTGTATCCATAAATACACATGGGTCGATCATGGAATTACCTTTCAATCCCTCTATATAGCCACCGGGTGTAAAGTCGCTCGCAGGCTTCTTGCTGGTAGCCACCCCTATTTTCCACGAGTTATTCCATTTCGTTTCACTAGGGTGCGGATAATAGAAATAATAAGTACCATTCTTATAGGCACAGTCAGGCGCCCACATAAAACCGCCTTCTTTTCTTCCCCATGATACCTGTGAGGCATTTAATATTTCGCCTTCGTCACGCCAGTTCACCATATCGTCTGTAGAATATACATGGTAGCGGTCCATCAGGTCACAACCGCGCGCAGGATCAATATCGTGCGAGGGATAAACGTATAACCTGCCATCGGCCCACACATGGGCGGAGGGGTCTGCTGTATAAATACTGGTAACAAAAGGATTTTGCGCGAAGCAGGGAACGCTCATTACAAGCGCGACTAATAATAAAAGACGCATAGACAAGCTTAATTAAATGATTGATGGCAACAAAGAAAGCTTTGCAACCATAACAAACCGGTTAATAACGGGTTAACGAGGGTAAACATAGTTGTTAATCCAGGTAATTAATGGCTGTAGCGGGAATCGTGAGACGGGAATCGTGAATAAAACATCTCGCTGTCCCGCTGTTCGACATGCACTTCGCTAACATGTCGAACAGCAACAATCTTCTCTACTGTTTTTAAAACAAAATCGCCCCATGCGATAACACATGAGGCGATGATATAAAAGATAATCAGTTTAAAAACTAAGCTCCCTCGAAACGGCGCTGAATTACATTCCAGTTAACCACGTTCCACCATGCTGCGATGTAATCCGGGCGACGGTTTTGATATTTTAAATAATATGCATGCTCCCACACATCCAGTCCCAGCAATGGAATACCTTTTACCTCTGCCACATCCATCAGGGGATTATCCTGGTTTGGTGTAGAACTAACTACAAGTTTTCCTCCCGGTGTAGATACCAGCCAGGCCCAACCACTACCAAACCTATTCTTACCTGCATCAGAAAATTGGGATTTGAACGCCTCTACCGAACCAAAATCCTTTTCAATAGCAGCTTTTAGCTTGCCTTGTGGCTGTGCTGAAGAGTTAGGGCCAGCCATGCTTTGCCAGAATAATTCGTGGTTATAATGACCGCCTGCGTTGTTGCGCATTTTCGGTGAATAGCGGGAAACATTTGCCAATAATTTCTCCAATGGGGTAGATTGTGCATCTACTTTTTCTGCAACTACTGCATCTGCCAGGTTCTTTGCATAAGTAGTGGCATGTTTGCTATAGTGTATTTCCATGGTCATAGCATCTATCACAGGCTCTAACGCATTATATGCGTATGGTAAGGGCTGCTGTGTGTAAGGAATTTTTTCTACAGACGGTGCTTCGTCGAATACGGCTGTATGACCAAAACCTTTTAATGCAACTGAAGATAAACCGGCTACCATACCTGCCTGTGCAGATAGCTTCAGGAAATTACGGCGGCTATGGGTGTTTGTCTTTTCCATATTATATTAGGTTTATTAATTTGATAAATGAGCTTACTTCTTCTTACAAAAATCGTACAACCTGTTGTCGTTAAACGGAAAAATCAATTAATTCGACCGAATATCATTTTCTCAAAAAAATACACGTATCCAAAGGTAATCAAACAAGGGAGAACCTGAAACATTTCCTTACCGGGCTAAAAATCGTAAGTCGCGAATAAAAAACACCGTATCGTAAAGCCCCGGAGCGAGTGGAAAGCAAGCCTGTTCACGATTCACGCGTTTGGCATTGTTTTCGCTAAATTCGGCTTCTCAAAAAACCTTCTATGTCTATTTTAAAAAGATGGCGCAACGCCATCCTCATGTGCATTGCATCCTGCCTCCTTATTGCCAGTAATTCACACGCTCAAAAGCTCACCGACACAGGATTTTCCGACCCAAACTGGACAAAGGATTATGAACCGTTCCGTATTGTCGGCAACCTGTATTATGTCGGCACGTATGACCTGGCTTGCTACCTGGTCACTACGCCGCAAGGCCATATCCTGATCAATACGGGCGTAGGTAGCTCTGCCCCGATGATCCGCAAGCATGTGGAAAAGCTTGGGTTTAAATTTTCTGACATCAAAATATTACTTGCTACACACGCGCACTTCGACCATGTGGGTGCTATGGCTGCTGTAAAAAAGCTAACAGGCGCGCAAATGATGATCAATGCGGAGGATGCCGATGTACTGGCAGATGGTGGTAACTCGGATTATGTAATGGGTGGTAAAGGCCCGTCTTTTTTACCTGTAAAGGCTGACCGCTTGTTACATGATCATGATACAGTGAAGTTGGGCGGCATGAACATCGTGGTATTGGACCACCCGGGCCACACGGCAGGCGCGAATAGTTTCCTGCTGGATGTAAAAGATGAAAAGCGTACATACCGTGTACTGATTGCAAATATGCCTTCTGTGTTGGATGAAACGAATCTTGCAGGCATGCCTTTGTACCCTACTGTAGCGAAGGATTATGCTTATACATATAAAGCGATGCGGGCTTTACAGTTTGATTTGTGGGTAGCATCGCATGCAAGCCAGTTCGATCTGCAAAAGAAACATCCTGCAGGTAGTGCTTATAACCCGGAAGCATTTAATGACCGTGCGGGGTATGATAAGTTGCTGGGAGAATTGGAGAAAAAGTATTTGAGGAAACTGAAGGAGAAATAGATCTAAGCGAAGTTTTTTCACCACATAACTTGTCCCGGTAACCTACCGGGAGCATCATAGATACATAGTCACACAGGTATTTTCAGCTCTGTTGAGTAATTGCAAAACTCCATTCACTAAAGAGAAGATAGTCCACATAGAAGAGCCGCTTCGCGGCTCTTTGCGTTCTTTGCGTCTTCTCTGTGCTCTCTGCGATACAAATTCACCGCAGAGCCGGGGAGAACGGAGAGTTATTCGGAGTTGTTTTAGTAAGTGAGAGTGATCAGTCGTGAATAGCATATTCACAACTGACCACTCACAACTCACCTCAATCTCTCACAATTATCTTTTAATTGCTGCATTAGGCTGATACGCTGCATACCATTTGCCCAACTCTGTCAGGTTACCGAAAGGGTCTACCAATGAAGATGACCAAAGTCGTGCAGAAGAGGTAGATGCAGAGAACCAGGAGTAACGCTGCACGAATGACAATGCTTCTAGCTTTGGCAATAAGCGCTGCATGAAAGCAAGTACCATTTCCGGGGTATAGGGGTTATCTGATTTTGTTACGGCATTATTCGCGCAGGTAGCAAACTCTGTGATCCAGATCGGCAGTTTGTATTTGTTGTATAAATCCTGCAATACTTGCACAAATGAGTTTTCATCCGTACCAACATACATGTGTACACAAATAAAATCAACACGTCTTTTTTGCGCAATGGCTTTGTCCATAAAATCGTAGATCCATTGTCTTGTAGGCCATGATGCGGCCGGGCTGCCCAGGGGCAGACCGATAGATTCCAATTGTGGCCATAAGGCAAGCGCATCATCCACCGTCATGTTTGCCTGGTCAGACAGATCGGGTTCATTAAAACCCAGGATATATTTAGCACGGCCCTGGTCTTTCATTTGTTTAGCCAATGCAATGTTTGCGTCCGTTACGCTGGCTTTGCTCCAGAACATCGGTTCAAATTCACAATTTTGTGGTGCTTGTTCAAAAGGAACGGATAGCCCCCATGTATAGAACCAGTGACTTTGCAGGTTGATGGTATTACCCCACCATGTACCGCTGGATGTATTGGTACTAAAGGCCGCCCCTTTTTTACCTTTCACCGTATAGTTAATGACCTGTGCCTTGGCAGGCACGTAATCATTACTTTTGGCACAACCCAGTGTTGTAATAACAAGGGATGCTAATGCGACGATCGTATATTTTTTCATGACCAGTCTTTTAAATTTCGTTAGTATAATTATTTATTCATTGTTGTCCGGTTAAATTTATCCTTCTCTCCAATTGCAAGTTCTTATTTGTCTACCGACGGTGTTACTTTTTGTCTTGATACAAAAAGTAACCAAAAAGATCAAGGCTCCAGAAAAGCAGGCTAAAAATTGTCCTGCCCACCGAAATCCATTGAACTCGCCGCAAACAGCGTGGGTAAGTAAGTTACGCCTGGCTCAAACAGCAATGGATTTTTCCGGCGTTCACGCCAATTTTCTTAACGCAGCTTTTCTGAGGCCAAGCGTTTCTTTTGAAAAAGTCGAACAAAGAACTCTGTTAATTGAATACCTTTTTTTTGCCGGATATTTAACCGTACAATTATATTATTTATTGTTGCGGTGCAGGCAGATTACCATTGTAACCAGCGTTACGCAAGGCAGGTACACCATTCGCGCCCATTACCCATATAGCAGTGAAATCATATCCTAATCCCTGGTAAAATGCCTGCGTCAGGTCTGTTACATTTTTTGTTGCACCATCTATACCATTAGCATTGTCTGAAGGTGTTGCTATACCTGTTACTGCCGCAGCATAGTTCCCCGTTACAGATCCGCTTACCGTAGCAGTACCATCTGTCAACGTACCGGATACGCGTTGTACACTACTATTTGTAATTGCACAGTTTACTACTACACTATTGGTCAATGCACAGCTATTCTGGAATGAACTGGTGATACCTCCCGCAGGCAATGTAGTTAGTGCTGCACCAGACAGGGTAATGTTTGCAGCAACGCATTTATCTATAACCACTTTACCTGTGCCGCAGATACCACCGCCGCTGCCGGTGTTCACCGTACCGGCAATAGTGATCGTTGATCCTTTCACCAGGCAGTTACGCACGTTGGCGGCTACGCCACCTATGCCGCCGGCAGAAAATACGTTTACCAGGTTACCGTCAAACATGCACTCGTCTATACGCATGTTGTTATTGTTATTTGCACCAAAGATGCCGCCTACTCCATTGGCTCCATAGTTAGGGCCACCCACACCTGTTATAATCATAGAGGATAAACAGTTCTTGATAGTAACAGCAGATTCTCCACGGCCAACAATACCACCAATACGGTTTTTAGCAGCAGTCAATGTAATTGCCCCTTTGGTGGTGCAATAGGAAACTTCTGATGCGTTAGTCAATGCACGCCCTAAGATACCACCAGTCATGCCCGCTGAAGAAGTCATATTCAGGTTAACGGCGCACTGCGTAATTTTTCCTGCGGTCATCTCTGCCGCAATACCACCCAGCAAATCGCCAGAGTTAGTACTGGTAATTTTACCGCCTACGGTTATGTTCTGAATGGTGCCTGTATTGGTGCCTGCGATAATGCCAAATGCAACAGCAGTGGTAATATCTACGCCGGTAAATTGTGTATTGGCTATCGTACCTGCATTCGTTACCGCAAAGCCACCTTTGGTGGAGAAGCTACCATTCAACCCAACAATTTTAAATCCTTTACCATCAAATGATCCTGTAAAGTTTACCACGCTTACCCACGGTTTAGTTAAAGTAACATCAGCAGCCAATTGATAATATTTGGAGCCATCTGTTGCCATTGCAATCAGGGCGCTTTCTGTAGAAATAATATATGGGCTACTTGCAGAACCGTCGCCTGCATCGTAGATGGAACCTTGTGCTTTTGAAAACACGGTTACGTTCCGTATAGCAGAAAGATTATTTTTTTGTAAGGCCAATTGCATAGAACCGGATACAAATCCGGCAGCCGGCGTTAAAGTCACTTTTTGCCCAGTGGCAGGAACTGCCGTTAAATTGGCTGGCACAGATTTTACCGTTATTGTACCATCAGAAGGCGTGAATGCAAATACAGGTGATTGTACAGTGGACACCCCATACACTTCAGTAGGGAAAGAAGCAGGCACTACGAGTATGACGTTGCCCGCTTCTGAGGAACCGGAGTTGTTTTTGCTTATTAGACTTCCGAGGTTGTTGTCGCCTGTTACGCTGATTGCTGAAGCGTCGCACGATGCAACCGTTCCTATATTGTTAGCAGCAATAGCTGCTACATACATTCTTCCTTTTATGGCACCTGTAACGGTAACGCCTGTGATAGTACCACGATTGGTAACAGCTACTACACCGGCATTGTCCTGCCCAGTAACATTCACGTTTTTAAACGAGATATTTTTCACCGTACCACCTGTCCCTATTTCGCTGAAGAAACCTACGTTATCTGTAGTGGCAGCGTTTATTGTAAAATTGTTGATCGCAAAGGCACCACCATCGAGGGAACCGGTAAAGACGGTATTACGTAACGGGCTCGTTGGTTGTACTATATCCGCAGTAAGCAAATAAGCCTGGTCTGCTGCAAATGGTATTCTTGCCAGGCGTTTTGCATCCGGCACAGTGAATGGTTTTGCGGCCGTTCCATCTCCTGCAGCAAATGCAGTAAGGTGGAATGTTTTGGTTACCACAGGCACACTTTTGAAAGAAGCAGCAATACTCACATCACCTTTTACAAACTGTGTATCTGCTACTACGCGTAAGATCCTGCTTGTAGCATCTACTTCTATGATCTCCGCAGTGAGGTGCGGCGCAGCCGTTATTGTAAACGTAGTCGTTCGCGGATAGATCTGGAAATTTGCACGCAGGGAATCCGTTACGTTGTAATAGTTTGTATCAGCTACAGTGAAGGTAATGGCTGTAATGTTTGGCAGGTCTACAAAATATTGTTTACTGCATACGTACACTGTACCATTGATCGCAACTTTCAGATTGATAATAAAAGTGCCATCGTTAATTGGTTTGCCTTGCAATTTTACATTTGTTGTTCCAGAGCCGTCAATATTCACACTTACCGGGCTGATATATAAACCGTTTGTAGTATCTGCGCTTACAGTTGCTTTTGTTTGTGCAGGTGCATTTTTAAATGCAAGCACAAGTACGTTTGAATCTGTCAATGCCTGTCCAGCGATCATGTTGCCGCGAAGCATTGTTTTGTCTACCAGTAATTCAAACCTGCCCATTGGTGAAGACTGGTCATTTTTTTTACATGCCAGTAGTCCAATGATCACTATGTTTAGAAGTATCAATTTTTTTTTCATATAACGGAAATCATTTCGTGAATAATGTAATTGGGGATTAACGTACATACCCTTTCCGTACGAGATAATACTTATCGCTCCATCCTGCCCTGCCGGACGGGGATGTTTCGTAATGCGTTAAGACCATTTCATTTTTGTTGATTACGCTCACTTGGTATTCTATTACATCAGCACATCCGCGATAGAACATAATAAAGGCACCGCCTTGCATTTGTATATAATGCAGGCCACCTTTGATAGACATGGTCCATGTTTGTTGCGGAGATAGCTTTGGTGTGTATGTTCCATAAGGATCTCCGCCTACCGTTCCGGTCTGTGTGAATGCGCCCCATATACTGTTTATTTCTGCTATGCGGGAAGAATGACATAATGAATAACCATTGTTTTTGTAAGTCATTTTGCTTCCCTGCAACCAGAATGTCCAGGAGCTGTTGTATAGTCCTGTATTGGTGTAATCTTTTGGCGTAACAGTACTGCCATTGATGATTTTTACAGGCAGGTCTGCAGAGCCATCACCATTTTTTCTTGTTGAATCTATTACCCAGGTTTTGCCATTAAGGGAGTCCGGACCGCCGGTAAGGCAGACATACACGGAGTCAAGGTTTACGTTGTCCTTGTTTAAAGACAGTAAGGTTGTTTTTTGTACAGCAGTAACACCGTTAAAGATGGTGAGCGATACCGTGTAATCACCTTTAAACGGATACTTGCCTATTACGGTATCGCCATTTGCCGTTTGTCCATTGCCAAGGTCCCATCTTGCAGTTGCTGTCTGGCCTATACGTGCATTAATAAAACGATATACGTTCTGCTCTCCTGTTTCCTGCACTATGATGTTTACGTCCTCCTTTGGTATCGGCGTTTCCAATGCACCTGTTTTCTTTGTGCAGGAAATAGCGGAGGCCGCAATACAGATAAATAATATAAGTTGTTTCATTCGTTTTGTTTTTAAAGAATGAGCAATGTGATTGTTTGGTTTCATCCCTGTCTATTGTCTTTGCATTAAGCTGAGTAGCGAGCAGAAAGCATAAGTGTGCGACGCAAGTAAAGCTCAATATGTATTCTACTGCCGGACTCACAAAAATTACTTCCTGATGCAACGACGTTCATTCACGATTCCCGTCTCATGATTCACGATCAATACCCTTTATTCTGTTTGAGTGCATTATTGGTAACAATGATCTCTGACTCTGGTATTGGCATAAGCCCTGCAGCATCTATATTGAATTTGCTGATGAAAGGTTCTCCCCTATTGATGTCAATCTTTGATTGTGCATACGTACCGCCTCTTCTCATCAGGTCCCAATACCGAACACCTTCCAGCGCCAGCTCTATATCACGCTCTGTGTATAATACATCTTGCGTAACTGTGGGTGGTGTATAAGATGCAGGACGCGGGCGCTTTGCTACGCGTTCAAAATATTGCTGTGCTTTTACTGTACTACCGCCATACAGCAGGTTAAGTTCTGAAGCCATCAACAATACGTCGGAGAAACGGATCGCGATGAAGTGATTGGGATAGTTCAGTTGCTTGTCACCTTTTGCAGGTTGATTGGCTTTCAGTGCTATCCACTTATTAGGAAAAATGCCGGTGTTCTGATAGCCGGGTGTATAGCTAATGCCCATTGTGCCCGGTGTAATAAAGGTTACACTCTTTCGTGCATCCGCTGCATCGAAACGATTGTAGAAAGCTGTATCTACCGGTGCAAATGACCAGCCTGCTGCGTAGATGGAAGACGCGGCCGCATCACGCATGGACCACAGCATAGCAGAGAGGTTACCGTTGGAAGACTCCCTGTAGCTCCAATCGCCGCTATACGCGAGTGAAGAATATTGCAGTTCGAATACAGATTCTTTATTGTTGTTATTATACGGTGCATTGTTTTGAAATACGTCTGCAAAGTTTGCCAGCAGATCATGCCCGCTATTGTTGATCAGATCGTCACTGATCTCTATTATTTTAGATGCAGGCACACCCGGCAACTCTGTTTTGGTATAGTAACCGGTATAGTATAGCCATGCGCGCATGAGCAACCCTCTTGCAGCATCGGACGTTGCGCGGCCCAGGTCGCCGGCAGGTATTTCTTTGAAGCGTGGCAATACAGCAATAGCATCGGTCAGGTCTTTTGCTATTTGTGTGTACACTGCCTCTGGTGTTGCCTGTACCTGGTTATACTCAGATGCAGAAAGCGTTTTTAAAATCAATGGTACGTTTCCGAATAAACGCACTAAGTCAAAATAGTAGTAGGCGCGTAGAAATTTACTTTCTGCTGCATACCTGTTACGCAGGTCTGGCGAATCAAATGCAGCGGCAGGTAATTTTTCGAGTAAAAGATTACAACGATAAATACCGGTGTAATATTTATACCATAGCGCTTTGGGTGTAGGGTCGTCTTTGCGTATCGTACCCCTGTCTACCCTGCCCACACCAGGTACATCTGTTGCAGAGGCACCACCTGTGAAGCAATGGTCTGCGAGTACTTCACTGATCAGTTGAAAGGGCGCATTCTGGTTTTGCGGTGCATCCCACAAGAGTGGGTTGTACGCAGCCACTAATCCCTGGAAACAATCTTTCTGATCTTTATAAAAATTAGTCTCCACGTCACTGGTGATGGGATTTAAATCCAGTTTTTTATTGCAGCCCGTTGCCACAAAGCAAGATGCTGCTATTGCTATACTGAAGATGTATTGTACACTTTTCATAATTACATTTTTAATGGCCATTAAAATCCAACGCTTGCACCAAAGGTGATGGTGCGTGGTTGTGGATAGATACCGTTGTCAATGCCCAGCCCCAGCGCACTGCCTGATATTTCAGGGTCCCAGCCTGAGTATTTGGTTAATACAAACAGGTTGTTGCCCGTAACATACAAGCGCAGGTTGTTAACCCTTATTTTGCGCAGGTCTTTGAATGTATAACTGAGTGTAACTGTTTTCAATCGCAGGAAGCTGCCGTCTTCTAAGAAGAAAGTAGACGGGTTAGAGAAGTTGCCGTTCAGATCGCCAGTAGATACACGCGGGTATGTGTCTGATGTACCTTCTCCATGCCACCTGTTCATAATACTAACCGGGTAGTTTGCTGTTGGCAGATCCCAGCGGCGCAAAGCATTGAAGATCTTATTACCTGCAAGGCCATAAGCAAACGCGTAAAACTCAAAGCCTTTCCAGCGGAGCGTAAGGCTACCGCCAAAGTTGTATTTAGGATGTGGCGAGCCTACCATAGAACGATCGTTGTTATCAATCTTACCATCGCCATTCAGGTCTTTGTAACGGATATCGCCAGGCACCGCATTCGGTTGTATCAGTCCATCTTTCGTTTTATAATTATTCACTTCTGATTGTGTCTGGAAGATGCCGTCTTGTGTATAGAGCCAGAAGTAACCGATCGGGTAACCAGCCTGCATTCTTGTAACGCCGCTCATTTGGTTATTGGCAGATGCACCTACAATAAAGCCTGAAGCATTACCTACATAAGTAACGGTGTTCTTATTGTACGCACCGTTCACACTTGCATCTACAGATACCTTACCGATGTCTGTGTGATAGCCAAGCGTTAATTCAACGCCTTTATTGTTTACATTACCTGCATTACCTGTTGGCGCACCGTTACCTACATAAGCAGGAATAGGAATGGTTACCAAAAGGTCTTTTGTTGTTTTAGAATAAAAGTCAAGTGTTACTGTAAAGTTTTTAAGAATGGCTGCGTCTATACCAATGTTGGATTGCTCTGATGTTTCCCACTTGAGGTCACTATTAGAAACACCACTTGGTGATGCACCTACGAATTGTACATTGGAACCGAAATAATAGTTTCTTGCATAGGTACTGATGGTGGATACATATTTGTAATCACCGATATTGTCATTACCGGTTCTACCCCAGCTTGCGCGCATTTTCAACGATCTCAGCCAGCGAACATCACGCATAAAATCTTCACGAGACACATTCCAGCCTGCAGATACGGAAGGGAAATAGCCGAATCGGTTGTTAGGCCCGAAGCGGAAGGAACCGTCGGCACGGAAGATAGCCGTAAGCATGTATTTGTTCTTGTAATCATAATTTAGCCTGCCGAAGTATGACACAAGCGATGAATGCCATGCGCCACCAGAAGCGGCTGCACTGGTATTGTCTTTCGCGAGGTCGAGATAGGCATAATTAGGATCATCGTACAACAAACCGTTTTTAGATCCTGACACATTAGAGCCGTTACCTGTATTTACGGTATTACCAATAAGACCGGTAAAGTTGTGCCCTTGTAAAGACTTGTTATAGGTCAATGTATTTTCAAGATTGAAGTAGTTGCTTACTGCCATTGCTTTGCTTGCGCCTGTAGCAGTGGTAAGGTTGGTTGCGTTCAGGTAATAGATCGGTGTATAACCATGCGACTCATCATACTGTATGGTATAAGAAACGGTTGATTTTAGTTTTAATCCTTTAATGATCGTTAACTCACCAAAGGCATTTCCGTTTGCACGTGTGTAGCTTGATCCACCATTTGTATAATAGATACGTGCCACAGGGTTTACTATTTCCTGCGCTACGTAGCGCGAGATAGCAAACGTGCCGTCATCATTCAACACACTTGTAACCGGATCCATATTGATGGCGCTGAGGATTGGACCGGCATTGCCACTGTTAGATGCAACAGAAGACCTGTACACCTGCGTTACGCTTACGTTCTCTCCTACCAGCAATAACCCATCTATATATTTTTGTTCACCATTTACACGTGCAGTGTAGCGTTTAAAATTTGACTTCCCTTTCGCAATAGTTCCGTCCTGGTTAAAATAAGAGAAGGACGCATTGAGCGTAGATTTTTCTGTGCCGCTGCTCACAGACAACTGGTGGCTTTGCACCGGCGCATTGAGGTATGAGATCTCACGCTGCCAGTCTGTACCTTTACCCAGCTTTTGTATTTCATCTTCACTGAAAGGCAGTGGTTGCCCGGAGTTGAAGTACGCTTCGTTCACTATGCGCGCATATTGCGTAGCATCCAGTACGTCTACTTTCTTGCGGATATTCTGAAAGCCATAATAATATTCATAGTTCACATTTGTCCTGCCTGCTTTTCCTTTTTTAGTCGTAACAATGATAACGCCGTTTGCACCACGCGCACCGTAGATAGCAGCGGAGGATGCATCTTTCAATACTTCCATCGTTTCTATATCTCTTGGGTTGATCGCTTCCAGATCGCCTACGGGATAGCCATCTACTATATACAACGGATCATTGGTGCCATTGGTGCCCGCACCACGTATGCGTATGCTTACACCCGACCCCGGCTGTCCACTGTTTTGCATTACAGTTACACCAGCTACACGCCCCTGTATAGCCTGGTCTGCACGCATGAGGCCCGGTACTTCCAGGTCTTTTTGGTTTACAGAAGCAATAGCACCTGTAACAAGGCTTTTCTTTTGTACACCATATCCCACTACTACTACCTGCTCCAGTGCCTGGGGGCTGGGCGTAAGTATAACAGCCATGTTTGCACTAGCTGTAATGGGCATTTCTTTATTCTCTAAGCCTACGCTGGAGAATACGAGTGTACCGCCTGTAACGGGTACACGCAGGGAAAAATGTCCTGTGGAATCAGTTTGCGTAGCAACTGATTTTTTTTCTTTGAGATAAACAGAAACAGCAGGCAAGGGGATATTGTCCTGGCTGTTCTTTACAGTACCGGTTACAGTCCTGGTCTCCTGCGCATAGAGGCATGCGCCGGATATAAGCTGCACCAGCATAAGCAGTACAGAAAACGCAGTTAAGCGTATTTGTTTTTTTTCAGTCATGGCAGCGCTTTGGTTTTAAGATGAATAGAGTACTTGATACGTCAGATTTTTTATTGGTTCGTTTGTTATTTCGTTCCTTGTTTTTCTTTTTTTGTTTCGTTTATAGCAGTGTCGTCGTTTTCTTTATGCAATGAAAAGCCCAGTGCGGATATGTAGCCTTCGTTTGGCTTACATCGCTGATACTTACAGTTTTCCAATATGCCGTTTAGAATTTGCTGCATCTGTTGCCTGTTTACCGGGGCTGCATTGCGGATGTCTTTAAAACTTGTGCGTGGCGTTTCTGCATAGCGGACAAGTGAATCATAATTCGCCGGTAGATCAATAGACATTATATTCTTAGGGCTGTCCATTTTTTTATACGGCCAGAAATGCCAGCCAATGTTATTCTCTTCTAATAGCTTTCTGAAAGAGGCTACCCACTCGTCTGTATTTTCTCCTGTTTCCCCTGCATACACAGGTACGTTATATTGGTCCCTGAATTCTACAAAGCGTTTGATGGAGCCGTAGTTAGGTTGATCACCATATTTGTGAAACGTGTACACAGCTTTGTCATCGAATGGCTTGCCGAATACTTTGAAGTTGGTGTTCCATTGCGCACCGCCGAGGAAAACAATATGGTTTTTATCTACTTTTCTTACGGCAGTTACCAGCTCTTTATAAAATGGTTCAAGAAATGGATTGAGTTTGGTTGCATCAAAGTAATGGGCAATTGGCTCATTGAGTAAGTCGTAGCCCATTACTGTTGTATTGTTCTTATAACGCGACGCAATGCTTTGCCATATTTTTATGGTAAGTTGCCTGTTGGCATTGCTTTCAAAAAGAAAAGGATAACCCCAGCTATCGTCTATGTTATCGCCCGTTTGCCCGCCGGGTGCGCAGTGCATATCCAGTATTACATATAGCCCTTCCGATTTACACCATGAGATCGCACTATCGAGCAATTTAAATCCGCGTGTTGCATCGTTGGAACCGAGATAATCTTCGTTGGTGAAGAGGCGATAATTAAATGGTATGCGGATAGAGTTTACACCGATCGTCTTCAGGAAATGAATATCCTCGCGTGTGATATACTGTTGCAGGAACTGTTCCCAAAACTTTGCTGCGGCTTGCGGGCCTATTAATTGCGCAAAGGTTTCTGTGATAAGTTTGGGTGAATTGGTGTTTTTGAATTTGAACATGTATCCTTCCGGCACTAACCAGTTACCAAGGTTGGTTCCTTTGATCAGGAATGGTTTGCCTGCGGGGTCAATGATCTCTTTTCCTTTTACACTAATAAATTTCTGCTGCGCAAATGTGCTTGCACAGCTCAATAACAAAACAGTTAGTATATGGCATTTTGTTTTCATCGAGATAATTAGTTTTACCATTTCCATTGTTGTCCGCTAAAGCGGACAGCAGCAAGAAATTTTTCTTTTTCATTGCCCTTGGCTTAAGCCAAGGGCTAAAGGATTATTTTTTCCCTTTTCCAGCTTGCTAAAGCAAACGGCAATGAAAGGCTTGATATAGGATATGGCTCTTATTTTTTACTTTTTCTTCCATTTGCTAAAACAAATGGGAGGATGAAATATTTTTTTCCTTTTTCCAGTTTGCTGAAGCAAATGGTGATGAAAGGTTTGATTCTATTTTCAGCTTATTCTTATTAGCAAACACTCACAACTCACTTCTCACAACTCACATTCACCACTCACATTATTTCTTCCCTTCATAATATTCCTTCAGCACATAAAATGCTTTTTTCTTATTTCCTTTTTGGTCTATCAGGCCTTTGTTATTCCAGCCCTCCTGGTACACAGGATTATTTCTTCTTGGTGAGCGGAAGTCTGCAAGCACCCAGGGAGAGATACCCACAAAATTGTCTGGCATACGTTTGAGCATGGCTACCTGTTCTTTGTAATACCATTCCTGGAACTCTTCACTCCAGAGCGTTAATGAATCTGCGTGCATGCCGCCTAACGCTTCTGCCCCTGTTTCGCTAATGAATAAAGGTTTATTGTACTTGGTTGCCCACTGTACCGTTCTGCAAGAGGCAGGTGTGCCGCTATACCAACCGAGATATTCATTAAAGGCAACAATGTCTACATACTCCCCCAGCGGATCGTCAATACTGCGCAGGTCTTCTTTGGAATGATAGTTCACCTCCAACGCTGCTGCTACCAACCTTGTAGCATCTGTTTGTTTTGCTGTTTCCAGCAGTGTGCGCATGAAGTTGGTGCGTACAGGACTTACAGGCGTTTCATTACCTACAGACCAGATGATGATGCTTGCGCGGTTGCGATCGCGCGTGATCATCTCATGCAGTTGTTGTTTTGCTTTTTGCAATACGGCTTCACTTGTAAAATCTATTGTCCAGTACACTGGTATTTCAGACCATACCAATAATCCCAACGAGTCAGCTAAACGCGTCATTGATTCATCATGCGGATAATGCGCCAGCCTTACCATGTTGCATCCTAACTCTTTTGCCCAGCCCAGCAACATTGCGGCGTCTTCCGGAGAATATGCGCGGCGCTGCTCTTGTGGTATTTCACCATGTATGCTGATGCCACGGAGGAAAAGCGGTTTACCATTCAGCAGGAGTTGTTTTCCATTCACCGCAATCGTTCTGAAACCAATACGTTCTTCTACTCTGTTCGTAGCTGTAGAGATTACCGATGTGTATAATTTCGGATGTTCCGGTGACCAGCGTTGTGCAGTCGCAGGCAATGGAAAATGCACCACAGCCTTGTTTTGCTGCGCAATGAATGTTTGCGAAATATTCAATTCAGGAATAGCGACCGTTACTTTTTCACCATTTGCTGCATTATCCAGTTTCACCCATCCTTCTACCGTGTTACCATTGGCAGACAACTGCAATGTGTAATCACGAATGGCGGCTTTTGCAGGCATTTCTATCAATCGTACGGAGCGTGTAATGCCACCATGGTTCCACCAGTCTGTATTGAGCGTAGGTATTTCTGCTGCGTGGCGTTTATCATCCACTTTTACTACCAGGTTGTTGTCTTTCGCACGCAATACGCTATCCGGCACATGAAAATTGAATGGTGTAAAGCCACCTTTGTGCATGCCCAGCTTCACACCGTTGAGGTAAACATCTGCCTGGTAATTGGCTGCGCCGAAATAGAGGTACACCTGGTTGGCCGCTACCTTCCTGGTATAATCAAACTTCTTTTTATACCAGATCGTTCCTTCGTAATACAGGAATTTTGGGTCTTGTGCATTCCAGTCGCCCGGTACATTCAGCGTGTATTTATCAATAAATCCATGCTCTTTTCTATCCAGCTTATTAGCCTGTACGTCTGTGTTCCAGTACGCCTCTTTATCATCCTGCGCACGTTCTTTATAGCGATAATCGTAAAAACCGGTTTCGTACGGATCTACAATGTATTGCCACTTACCATCCAGGCTCAGGCCATCGCGCGCCGGAGCATTAGTGATCAGGTCGGTTTGCGCCTTTACAAACAGGGTTGTTGACAACAGCAGCATCAACATCATAAGCCTTCCTACCGGGTATGTATTCCTCATTCTTAAATTGGTTTATCGTTCAGTTTGGGCAATAAGATGCCTCCGGGCTTTTAGGTCCGTTTTTTTCAGGATGTAAGTAATGTGCTTAAACAGGTGCCAAAGGACTGTGACTGTTATCCTCTCTGTTGAACAAAAACACTTCGCATTAAATGGAGCAGCTTCTTATGGCGGCTACGGCAATCTTTCAAATCAAGTAATTTGGCAGGATAAAAGTAGGATACATTTTTATTCTTTTCCAAATTTATTTTCATTAAATAATTGATTTTCAAATACATACAAAAATTTCAATACGCTTTAACCGCAGTGAGGATTTCAGGGCTTTTTGTTGACAGGCAATAGTTACACGCGATTTTAGAGACTGCTAGCGGCCTGATTGTAATACGGTTTAGCAGCACAGAAAATTTGAGTTTTTTTTGTTGAGTGGGGTTAAACGAGGTTTCACGCAAAGGCGCTAAGTATCTCAAAGGCCGCAAAGGACACGCAGAGGACGCAAAGAGATTTGAGATAAGTTATAGGAGTAAATGCCATTTCAAATCTAAAATTTCAAATTTTTTACTCATTCTATCACCAGCTTACTCCATCCCTTTTCGCCAGCATTTCGCAGTTCTTTCTTACGGTCTTCCATTAGTTTTTTCACTTTACTGGTATATGTCCAGCAAGTGCTTTGGCGTATGGAAAGCATATCGGAGAGTTTGTGAGAGGAGATTTTCCCTTTGGTCGCATACACCATATATACCATATAAAAAGCCTTATTTAATGGTATATGGGCATTCTGAAAAATGGTGCCTGTGGTTGCAGATTCTTCATAGGCGCATTTAGTACACCGCCTGCTGTGTGGCAGGTGGCCTGGGTTCCATGTATGATTATCGCATTTACGGCAGGCGAATTGTTTCTCGTTTTTCAGCTCTGCTAAAAATTGCAGGCATACGAGGTCATCAGGATATATTTTTTCAAACTCGGGAAAGTCCAGTTCTGCAGAAAGGACACGCGCATTATTTACTTTTTTAATATTTACCTGCAACACCTGGTTATCCTGTGCCAGCATTACATTCATACGGGCTATCTCCTGCGCCTGTTGTTTTAGTAGTTCGTTTGCCTGCAGCAGGTCTTCGTTTTGCTGCTGTATTACATCCGCCTGTTCGGTTACTTCACGCGTTCTGTCTGTTACTTGTTTTTCGAGTTCACGGTTCAGGTTATCTTTTAGTTCCTGGTTCACCTGCATTTCCCGGATCATCCGCTTCTGTGCGAGATCAGTCGTCTTCTTCATCAGCCGTACACGATCCCCTATTGCAAAGGACACAAACAGCATTTCCATTACAAAGCAGATATTCAGGCTGTAAAAATTAGCCGGGCCAAACGGCAGGTTAATGGATGCGAGTGTTTTAAGCACGCGTATGATCAGTCCCAACAGCAAGAAACTATAACCGGCAACAAAGAAGCGCGCGGGGTAATATCCCCGATGCAATACATAACAACCGGCATAAAACGCAATGAGCAGTGGCACTGCATCCAGGAATTTATAAATAAAGTATTGATGATTGAATAAACAGAATACAAAAAATACGCTTCGTATGACCAGCAGCCACACCAGGATCTTGTCGAGGAATGGTGCACGGACCTTCAGTTGCAGGAACGCGCGTGTGAAGAGCATAGCAAACACGGTGGCGGCGTAGAGGGCAATGCCAAAGGCAATCTCGTTCCAGGCAGGCGCATTGGGCCACAGGTACTGGAAGGCAATACCATTAGAACTCATCTCAAAAACGCCGATACTGATGTTATATAATATATAATAGATGTATTGTACTTGCCGCACAGCAAGGAACATCATAAAGTTATATACACAGAAAACGAAGATCATGCCGTAGAAAACACCAAAGAGTAAATATTCCTTTAACCCATATTGGATAAACCATGACACGGGCTTTAATACAACCATTATATTGGCTGGCTGCTGCGAGCGGACAGAGAAATAATACACTTTTGCATCCTTATTACCTGTATCCAGTTTTACGGTAAAGTTCTTGTGATTGAACAATCGCTCTTTAAACGGATAGGAGGCGCCATACACATCTACCGTATAGCCACCGTTTTTATCAGGAGAATAAAAATGAATATTATCTATGGTCTGGTCGTAAAACTCTACGATCCAGCTTTTACGTGTCTGTAGTTCGTTTGCAATACGTACCCGGAACCAATAGGTGCTTTTATAATGGTAATTTTTGGGGATGAAGCCATTATTGGTTTGAAAACGGTGTGCGAAAGAAGTCGCAGCTACATCCTGTATATGAAACATATTGGAGGTGTCTTCAAATGTTTCTATTTCATTGTAAGAGAGGATATGCTGATTGAACCGGTCATCTAATTGTACTACTTTTTGCGCACGCAGTAGCGTTGCTGTAAAAAGTAACAGGGTAAGGAGCAACAGCCACCTTCTGTAAAGATGCGTGCAGTAGATAGTCATATATAGCAGTAAGCAGTTTCGTTATTCAGATGCAATGATAATTAAAAATAAATGTTGTCTGACTAAGTTTAGCGTTCTATCCAATTGCAAACGTTCATTTGTCTACCGACGGTGTTACTTTTTGTCTTGATACAAAAAGTAACCAAAAAAATCAAGGCTCCAGAAAAGCAGGCTAAAAATTGTCCTGTCCGCCGAAATCCATTGAACTCGCCGCTTACAGCCTGAGTATGTAAGTTACGCCTGGCTCAAACAGCAATGGATTTCGGCGTTCATACCAATTTTCTTAACGCTGCTTTTCTGAGGCCGGACGTTTCTTTTGAAAAACCTGTATATACAAAGCATTTGGTAAAAATTTCAGATTACCAATAAAGATTATGCGTAGCAATGTGTACAACTTAATAGTATAAGACAAAAACGTGAGAGGTGTTTTGTCGTAATATTGCGCCCCTTATGGCAGTAACGACAGAACAGATAGAAGCATTAGAAAAATTTTTCCTTTCCACTCCTATACCGGAGAAGCTCAGAATTAACGCAGCAGAAGTACAGAATAATGTGCCTGGGTTTATTAATGACAAGATCAACCTGCTACGCAGTGGTGTACTGGCAGATAATATTGCAGAAACTTTTTATGATCATTTGGTGGTGATTCAACATAAACTGAGTAGTTAGAATTGTTTAATTGTTGCATGGTTTAATTGTTGATCGCTTCGCGATTATAGCCTTTCACCGCAGAGGCGGGGGGAACGGAGAGTTGATTTAAGATTTGAAATTTGATATTTGAAATGAGCTTGTCATCCAAGTTTGTCATCTCAAATCTTAAATCTCAAATTTCATATCATCCTCAACAATTAAACCATTAAACAATGCAACACTAAAATCTTTTACTCACTCCTTAAACTCTTCACCGGGTTTACCAATGCAGCTTTTACCGATTGAAAGCTTACTGTAAGCATGGCGATTATAAAGGAAATAATGCCTGCTATAGCAAACATCCACCAACTAAGTGAAATGCGATAAGCGAATGCTTCCAGCCATTTACTCATGGCCCACCATGCAATAGGTATAGCAATTACAAATGCAATACCGATCAACCGCATAAAGTCTTTAGATAATAATTGTGTAATGGAAGGCACGCTCGCTCCCAGCACTTTGCGTATGCCAATCTCTTTGCTGCGCTGCTCTGCACTAAATGCAGCGAGGCCAAACAAGCCCATGCAGGAAATAAGAATAGCCATTATGGTAAATGAATCAATTATGCGTGACATAGAAATTTCAGCTTCATATTGTTTACCAACCATATCATCCAAAAAGGCATAAGAAAAAGGAACACCTGGCATATTTTTATGCCATATCGTTTCTATTTTATCAAGCAATGCTTTGTAGCTGGTAGCGGAAGTACTAACAATAACTGTCGGCCAGGGATCTGCGTGCATACCACGTTTCCACAGGACAAAACTTTCTACCGGCTTATGTAGCGTACCATAATTAAAATCTTTCAGCACGCCTACAATCTCCGCCTGTCTCGATTGTACATCATACAACATAGTTCCAACTGCATTGTGTACATTAAGGCCTAGCGACTTTGCATAAGATTCATTGATCAGCACTTTTGCTGAATCCGTATGTACGAAGTCCCTGCCACTAATTACTTTAATACCGTTGGCCTTTACAAAATTTTCATCTGAAATAATATAATCCGTCCCCCGCTGATCCGCTTCTTTTTGCCCTTGTAAAAAGAAGGCATTACGGAAGTACAGTGAATTGCCGAGGTATTTACTGGCGTTGCTCACCGATTTCACTTCTGCCAGTTGTGAGAGATCATTCATAAACGCAGGCACGCGCCCCACAGCATCAGGAGAATAGAACGAGAAAACAAGCCGTTGGTCTTTTTCAAAACCCAGGTCTTTATTCTTAATATAATTCAACTGGCTGTAGATTACAACAATGCCAGAAATAAGCACAATGGCTAATACAAACTGGAATACTACCAACCCGCGGCGGATGCCCGATGCTGAAATATGATTGGTAAAATTGCCTTTCATGATCCTGATAGACTGGAATGCAGAAAGATAAAACGCCGGGTAGCTACCGGCTATTAATCCCGTAAGTACGATCAATGCTGCCAAGAGCCCTATTACCTTTGTGCTTTGCAGCATTGCAACAGATACTTCTGATTGCGTAATGTGATTAAGCAAAGGCAATGCAATGATCAGTAATGGTATTGCTATAAGTACGCTGATGAGTGTGATCAAAAATGACTCTCCTAAAAACTGCCTGACCAGGTCGCGTCTGCCCGCTCCCATTACTTTACGCACACCCACTTCTTTTGCACGCCTGGATGCACGTGCTGTAGACAGGTTCATAAAATTGATACAGGCTACCACTTGTATAAGTATTGCGATTACAACCAGTACACGCAAAAAGGCGGGATTCACCGGCTCGCTCAGTACGATGCCTAAATATCCTGGCTGCGTATGTACAGAAGTAATAGGTTGCAAACTGAGCCTCTCTTCCAGTGCAGCCTTTGCCAATTGCTCACCTGCATAACGATTGAGGAACGCAGGCAATCTTTCTTCTAACGAAGCCACGTTTGCATCCGGGCGTAACTTCACATACGATGAAGCATATGTATTACTTGTCCACGTATCTGCATGCATCATATAACCGCCAACGCTACCGCTATTCATTGTTATAAAAATATTCGCATGAAAGTGTGACTTTCCCAGGCTCTCATCTACAACGCCTTTAACCGTATAGGTAATCTTGTTATCATACGCATTCTCCATTGTAAAGGACTTGCCAATGGGATCTTCATTGCCAAACAATTTATCTGCTGTAGACTTTAGCAATACAGCCGTATTAGGTTCATCCAATACTTTAGCCGGACTTCCTTTTACAAAGTGATAGGTAAACACATCAAAAAAAGTGGAGTCAACATAGAACGCATCTTTCTCATACAGTGTCTTCCCCTTATAGTCTAGCAAGTGCTGATCTATGCCTGCAAACGGCACTACGCGCGTATATTGCTCCACCTCACCAAAATCCTGTTTCATCAGTGGCGCAGCGGGGGCTGCGGTGGTACCGACCTGCTGTAGCAGGTCTTTCGCTTTAGACCTGTATGTACAGGTAATGCGGTAAATATTTTTTGCATTGCGGTGGTGCTTGTCATAGCTGAATTGATCCATCACATACAGCATGATGTACAAACAGCACAAAGTACCGAGCGCAAGGCCGGCTATATTGATAAATGTAAATGTCTTATTCCTCGACTGGAAACGGATTGCGGTTTTCAGGTAGTTGCCGATCATAGCAATTGATTTGATAGTTTTTTATCGCTAAGCCAATGCCATTTTTATAAGTACTTCATTTTTAAAGACCTGTCCGAAGTCAGCTTTACGAACTTGTTCGTTTCTGATACAATGAACGTTCCTTTTTGTGACGGAAAATGGTTTTAGGATGAATTGCGTTATGGCTTTATTGAAGTGTTCCGCAGAAATATACGTCCTCTTTTTTGCGGTTCCCTCAAGACGGTTTAATATTGTTAGCGTACGCCGGGTGTATCAAAACCGGACAGTAGCTCTACCTCACTTTTAAGTAAATGATTTGATTTTCAAAGGCCTATGCGAAAGGCTTCTTTTTTGATTTTGAAATAACACAACTCAAACATATGCTTATCTTTTTTAAATCCACACTGCGTAGCCTCTGGAAAAACAAAGCTTACAGCTTTTTAAATATAGCAGGCCTTGCTATTGGCATTACCTGTGCAGCGCTTATTTTTTTATGGGTAGAAGATGAGGTAAACTATGATAACACTTATCAGAAAAAAGATGAATTATATCTTGTAGAAATAAATGCAGATGTAGACGCTGGTGTTTTCACTCACTCATCTACACCTGGGCCGCTAGCCCCTTCCATACTTAGCGAAGTGCCTGGTGTAGCAAACACGTGCCGGATGTCCGAAGGCTCTACGTCCCTCTTATTTACCAATGGAGACAAAACATTGTATGCGTCCGGAAGATATGCAGACCCATCAGTATTTGATATGTTCGCTTTCCCATTCCAGGAAGGCTCCGCAAGCAATGCATTTTCGCAATTGCATTCTGTTGTAATCACAGAGAGAACGGCGCGAAATGTATTTGGCGATACCAAAAACATTGTAGGCAAATCTATCAGGATCGACAACAAACAGGACTATATAGTATCAGGTGTGTTGAAAAACATGCCGGAGAACTCTTCCCTGCAGTTCGACTGGCTGATCCCTTATGAAGTGTACCGGGAAGACAATGGCTGGCTGGACAAATGGGGCAACTTTGGTATTAATACTTATGTGGCATTAAAAACAGGTGTGCACGTTGCTGATGTAAACAAACAACTGCACGACTTTATTGCGAAGAAACAAGGAGCGCAAACCTCTACTTCACACGCTTTCTTGTTCAACATGAATGAGTGGCATTTGTATGATGATTTTAAAAACGGTAAGCAGACGGGTGATGGCAGAATATTATATGTGCGTTTATTTTCTATAATAGCATGGATCATACTCATTGTTGCATGTATCAATTTTATGAACCTTGCAACTGCGCGAAGCGAAAAGCGCGCAAAGGAGGTTGGTGTACGTAAGGTATTGGGATCAGGAAAACAAAGACTGATCATGCAGTTCATTGGCGAGGCATTGTTCATGTCCCTACTCGCCACTTTGGTTGCGTTATTATTAATAAGCATGGTGCTGCCATTATTTAATACACTTGTACAAAAAAATCTTTCTATACAACTGGCGAATCCTGCACACCTCTTTTCTTTAATAGCCATTACTATACTATGCGGATTAATAGCGGGCAGTTACCCTTCTTTCTACCTGTCCTCTTTTAACCCGATAGCTGTTTTAAAAGGAGTGAAACTAAAAAACAGCAGCGCAGCCGCTATCAGGAAAGGGCTTGTAATCACACAGTTTGTTGTTTCTATTGTATTAATTATAGGTACAGTGGTTGTATACCAGCAGATACAGTATGTGAAGCAGAGAAATATAGGCTATGATAAAAACAACTTATTACAGGTAGAATTGCGTGGCAATATGCTGGAGCAATTCAACTCTATTAAACAAGACCTGATCAATACCGGCACGGTGCAGAATGCAACGCTGGCAGACCATGAAACCATTACCTCCGGCAATAATACTACCGGGCTTACCTGGCCAGGCAAAGCGCCAAACAGTATTATCGTTATTTCCCAGCGGTTGGTAAGTAAAGAGTTTATATCTACTGTTGGTATGCAGGTACTCCGTGGCAGGGATTTTGAACCAACAGACCTCTTTGAGTTTAATGAGCAACATACACCCAAGGTTCCGGCAAACGGCTTTAATGTAGTTGTTACTGAATCTATGGAAAAGCTATTAGGCAAAGGAAGTGCTATCGGCAAATCTATATTCTGGTCCGAAGAAAGGGGTGGCTATAAACTGACTGTGGTGGGTGTAGTAAAGGATTATGTATATGGCGATATGTATGGACAGTCTTCGCCCGTTATCTTTTACAACAGTACGCAACCGGCTACGTTACTTTATATCAGAACAAAACACAATAGCGATATTGAGGCTACGCTCAATAAAATCGGCAGTGTTATAAAACAACACGTTCCCGATTATCCTTTTGAATATAAGTTTGTAGATGACCAGTTTAATAATCTATTTCTAAATGAAACGTTGATCGGGAAACTGTCCAGGATATTTGCAATACTGGCAATTGTTATTTCCTGCCTGGGCTTATTTGGTTTAGCGGCTTATACTGCCGAGCGTCGTACAAAAGAGATCAGCATACGTAAGGTCTTAGGCGCACAGGTATCAGGCATCGTCGTACTCTTATCTAAAGATTTTTTATTGCTGGTTATTATCGCTTGCATTGTTGCCTTTCCGGTTGCATGGTGGACTATGCACAACTGGCTGCAAAGCTACCAGTACAGGGTACAGCTAAGCTGGTGGGTGTTTGCCGCAGCAGCCGTGGCTGCTATCCTGATAGCCCTACTCACCGTCAGCTTCCAGGCAATAAAAACAGCATTGACAAATCCGGTGAAGAGTTTAAGGAATGAGTAAGAGATTTTAATGTTGTATTGTTTGATGGTTTAATTGTTGAGGATGATTTGAGATTTGAAATTTTAGATTTGAGATGAGTATTTACTCGTACAGTTCATCTCAAATTCCAAATCTCAAATCAACTATGCTGAAGACTTAACTGGTCTTTTTTAACAACAAGTGTATAAGGCCGGTTAAATGCTTCCTGGGATACTTTAAAATAATCAGCAAGTTTCCTGATCACCTCTTTTGAGAACCCTTTTTTATAATGCAGTATATCAGAAATATATCCTTTACTAAGGTCTAAGATCTCAACCAGGTCTTTTGCCTTCAAATCCTTCTCTTTCATAAAAGATTGAAGCAATTGCACCGGGTCTAATTCATGAAAAGAATTATGCTTTTTATCCCACGTCTCTATCAGCAAGTTTAATAATGCAATCTCATCTTTTGTGTTTTGATTTTTAATATCAGAAAACACAAGCTGCTCAAGTATATCGCAATACGTTTTATACTGTTTCTTGCTATTTATTATTTTGTATTTAAGTGTTTCCATCTTTCATTTTTTTATAGATTCTCACTATATATTGTTCGCCCTCTTTACAAAGTTTGCTATACGCGGCATGCGTTCCTATCCAGCAGACAAATAAATGTATTTGCTTATCGCCAAACGCATATTTTGCAATTAATCTGTATTTATTCCCTCCTATATCAAAAACCACTCTATTCGAACCATTCCCCAACAGGTCAGCACTTGGAAAAGTAGATAATATATCTCCGGGAGCATGCCATTCAGCATATTTCAATTTATTTAACCATTCTGTAAACGCTGACCGGCTTTGTACATTTCCTTGAGCAAATAATTCTAACGTCTCCTTTCTAACCAGGTGAATTCTCATTGCAAAGATAGCTTTTTATCAAAAGTTCACAAAAAGAGAACATTTAATATATTTAAAAAACATTACCCCAACATTCTGCGGTAGCCTACAGGGACGTTCATAATAATCAAAGCATTGTGTTATATACAAAAAAGAACCACCGCTATGCGGTGGCTCTTTTGATTCGCCCGGATAAATGATTTTAGTGTTGCACGGTTTAATTGTTTGAATTTGATATTTGTGATGAGCATTTAATCGTACAGCTCATTTCAAATATCAAATTTCAAATCTCAAATCAGCTCCCCGCCCTCCCCGCCTCTGCGGTGAATTACTACAATCGCGAAGCGATCAACAATTAAACCATACAACAATATATCAATACACCTATTTAACCATTGGTAAGTACTTTTCCCTATTATCTATAATTACCCAGAGAACAATAGCTACGAGGGGAAGCGCAATAGACAAACCTGATGGCGCCATTGTAATGTTTGCAAGTACAATACCGGTAAGTACAGGCAGGAGCACTATAGCACCCAGCGGGCGCGTTCTCGGAATAACGAGCAGCAGGCCACCCAAAAGCTCTATTGTACCAACCAGCGGCATCAGCCAGCCTATTTCCATAAATGCCATCCCTACCTTGATCATTTTTTCAGGCATGTCTTTCGGTACAGGCATATAGTGGAAAAACTTATCCAATCCGGCGTTGATAAACAGAAGACCGGCAAGTACGCATAAAACAAAAAGGATTTTATTTTTCATACATTACTATTTTACCAGTGTTAATAAGAGTTCATCTAATTTTTCAAGTGTTGCAGTCAATCCTTCTTTCAGCCCCATTTCTATTACCTTCTCCAGGTCCTGCAAAGAAGCATAAGTAACAACGTTTTCAACCAACGCATGTTCATTCTTATCGCTAAAACTTACTTCCCATTTAGCACGGGGCAGGTCTGGATTGATCGTACCTTCTTCATTACTAAACGCATCCAGCGCAGAATAATTATCTATCGGGTTAATTGTTACATAGTCGAGACGTGCCCAGTATTCCATTCCGCCGGGGTCTACCATTGCATATAACCAATGACCACCTTCCCGGAAGTCCATAGATTTTGTTTTAGTAGTCAATGGCCTTGGTGCAAACCACTGATCCAGCAACTCACTTTTAGTGTACGCATCCCATACCAGTTGGCGGCCTGCTGCAAATTCACGTTTTACAGTAATGGTGTTTTTTTCTTTATCAACCAGGAAATCAAATTGTAGTTTCATCTATTTATTGTTTTTTAGTTTTAGTAATACGTCATCTAACTGGTTAAACCTGTCTTCCCATATCTTCCTGAACTGTTCTAACCACTTATCCACTTCCTTCATCTTCTTTACTTCCAGTTGGTAATAGATCTCCCTCCCATCAGGTTTCTGTTTTACCAGCTCACACTCAGAAAGGATCTTCAAGTGTTTGGAAACAGCCTGCCTGGTTGTAGCAAAATGCTCGGCAATCGCATTCGGCGTCATTACCTGCGTGGCTAACAACACGATGATCGCCCTCCTCGTAGGATCGGCAATAGCCTGGAAAACGTCTCTCCTCATATCGATTTCTTTTAAAAGCAACTATTCGGTTGCAAATATATGCGCAACCATTTGTTTTCGCAAATTATTTAGATTAAAATTTTTGGATTCACCGGCGGGGCGCAGGAAAAGAGAAGATTATAGAAGAAATATGTCTCGCGAAAAACACAGAAAGTGCAGAATTTTTCTTCCGCGTTTTTAGCGTTTTCCGCGAGACATTCTATGCGTCCCTTGTATCAATTTATCCCAACAGAATTGTTTTAGACTTACTTCATCTGCATATCTCCACTCATCATCTTTCTATACACTTTGCGATATATGTAACGCAGAGAACACAGAGCCGTCATTCACAACAGACTACTCACCACTCACTATTGTATCGCAAACGCGTGGCTCAACAATTCTTCTTTAGCATTCTTGCCAATCACTATTTTATATTGTCCCGGATACAACTTCCAGCTATTCGTATTCAGATCCCACTTACGTAACTCAGACACAGCAATAGACAGGTTAACAATTGTGGTTTCATTTTTCCTGATCGCCACTTTCTTAAATGCTTTCAATTCCTTTATTGGCATCCGCTCCATTGATGGATATTCAACATAAGCCTGCAACGCCTCCTCACCATCATACGCACCTGTATTTGCAATGCTTACACTACACCGGATAGAATCATCCCGCTTATATACGTCTGCGGGGTGTTGTTTCCATGTATAGCTAAATGAAGTGTAACTAAGTCCAAAGCCAAATGGATATTGCACATTCCCACGGAAGTAACGATAGGTGCGATCTTTCATAGCATAGTTATCAAACGCAGGCACATCGTTCAATGTGTTATAAAACGTCACAGGTAATCTGCCGGAAGGATTCACTTTTCCAAACAATACATCCGCCAGCGCATTACCGCCCTGCTCACCCGGATACCATGCCAGTACTACCGCATCTGCATACGGCTCTATCTCTTTTATATCTACAGCACTGCCCGCCGTCACCACTACCACAATCGGCTTCTTACTGGAAGCTCTTAATTTTTTCAGGTACACTATATGTGAGCGTGGTAAGCTTAGTGTAGTTTTATCACCTGTAGAGAGAAAGGCATCGCCGGCCTCACCTTCCAGCAATGGCGTAAGTCCCACTATTGCAATAGTCAGGCTACTATTGCCAGCCGCCCATATACCACCAAAGTGAGTTGTATCCGTAAAGTCGCATCCCTGGTCATAATCAACTGCGGTAGCAGGCCCGGCTGCATTTGCAATACCTTCTGCAAATGTTACCATATTGCCAGAGATACCGTGGTAGTTAGCCATAAGCGCATCCAGCGAACCTGCATTTGGCCCTACAACCATAATGGATGGATATTTTGCTTTTTGTAATGGCAACAGGTTACCACTATTCTTCAGCAGCACCATTGCCTGCGCGGCCACACGGCGGGTTAGGCTAATGTGGGTTGTATTATGCACGCTATCTGCCCCGTATTTACTATAGGGAATAGCTGCAGGATTATCAAAGAACCCCAATTTCATTTGCGTAAGCAATGTTTTTGCTATAGCACCGTCGATCTCTTTTTCTGTCAGTAGCCCTTTGTCTATTGCCTTTTTTACATCCGCCTGCAACAGGCCACCGCACTCCAGGTCTACACCAGCCATAATAGCCGCCGCTGCGGTTTCCTCTCTTGTAGTGTACGTTTTGTGATAGCTTACTACATTGTATAGCGCGCCACAATCGGTAACGGTATGCCCTGCAAACTTCCACTCATTGTGTAGTATGTTATGCAGCAATGATTGCCCCGTACAGCATGGCTCATTATTTACACGGTTGTAAGCACACATAACCGCTTCCACATGTACGTCTACTAATTTCTTAAATGCATAGAGATAGGTTTCACGCAGATCTTTTTCATCTATTACCGCATTAAATCCATTGCGCTCCGCTTCCGGGCCGCTATGTACGGCAAAGTGTTTGGCACATGCCGCTGTTTTCAAATACCGTGCATTTGTTCCCTGTAATCCTTTTACAAAGGCCGTACCCATAGTTGCAGTCAGGAAAGGATCTTCACCATACGTTTCCTGCCCTCTGCCCCAACGCGGATCACGAAAAATATTAATGTTGGGCGTCCAGAAAGTAAGCCCCATATATTGCTCCCGCCTGTTTTGCTGAATAGCCAGGTTATACTTGGCACGCGCTTCTGTAGATATAACATCTGCGACCTGCCTTACCAGTGGTTCATTGAAAGTAGCAGCCATTGCAATAGCTTGTGGAAACACGGTTGCCTCGCCATTGCGCGCCACACCATGTAAGGCCTCATTCCACCAGTTATATTCAGGAATGCCTAGCCTATCTATTGCGGGGCTATGATTACCCAGCAAAGATATTTTCTCATTGAGTGTGAGTGTATGCAAAAGATCATTCACTCTTGTTTCTACCGGCAGATGCGCGTTACGAAACGCAGGCAATTTGGTCTGTGCGTGAAGTACATTTACAAACAAACCTCCGGCTAATAAAATAGTAGCTTTTTTCATTTAACAATGGAAATTAGAATTGTGATTGTAAAAAATAAATATTTCAACAATCATCATGCAGCTAAGAAAATCCGGGGAAAAGATATTCCATATCCTGTTCAAAAACTAAATAAACTTTTACTTTAGTGGTAAATAAGATATTCCATATCTCACTTAGAGTGGACCACTTTCATCAGGCATACTTCATCACGAAAATGAAAACTTGAAAAAGTGGTCCACTCTTGGGTATTGTAAATACAACCTGCAACAATTACTTAAGCGCTTCTTTTAGGAAAAGCAATGTATGCTCCCATGCACGCTTTGCCATTACAGGGTTATAATCCTGTGACTGCGGATCAGTAAACGTATGTTTGCTATAAGCGTAAGTAATGATCTGCCAGTCAGCTTTTCCTTCATTCATTTCTTTGATCAAGCTATTCATGACCTCAGGTGTAACTCCTTTGTCTTCCGCAGGATTTTCAATTAAGATCTTTGTAGACAATGCAGTGTTTGCTCTTGCAGAATCTTTACCAAGACCGCCATGAATGGAAATTACGCCCTTAACAGGCAAACCGGCCCTGGCTGCTTCCAGTGCCCCCGAACCACCAAAACAATACCCGATCACGGCAATGTTATCTGCCTTTGCAACAGCTTGCAGTTGTGCCAGCGCTAACTGTATTCTTTTCTGATAGCCTGCATAATCTTTCTTGTAAGCACTCGATATTTTCGCAGCGGCACTATTGTCACCAGGTACATTACCTTCTCCATATATATCTGCAACAAAAGCCACATAGCCTTCTTTTTCCAGCGCAAGTGCAGCATTCTTTGCCTCTTCATCTATACCTTTCCACGCTGGCAATACAAGCACACCAGGCAGCTTCTTACCTGCATTACTGGTTACAAGACCGTTTAGCTTTTGACTACCGTCACTATAAGCAACGGCTTTCAGGCTTTGCGCATTTACCAGTTGGCTGATGAGCACTACTGTTGCAACTGCTAGTATCTTTTTCATTATAGTTGATTTTGATTATACGAACGCGGCTTAAAAGTTAGTCAATAATTTTATTCCTGTCATTTTCTTTATTCGCCAGACTATAGCTTTCCCCGATTTTAATATTTATCTTGACATAAAAAACCGACTGTTATGACCTTTAAACAGACAGCCCTGGTGCTGATGATGGCAATGGCTACCTTACTGTTTGCGTGCAACCCAAAAAATAACCAGTCTGCGCAAGACAGCTCCGGCTACTTTAAAGACACTACGCCCGGCATTAAGAATGGCGGTGTACAAATGGTCAGTATCAACACGCCTAAAGGCAAGTTCAATATCTGGACCAAACGCATTGGCAATAACCCGAAAATAAAAGTACTGTTGCTAAATGGCGGCCCCGGCGCTACGCATGAATATTTTGAATGCATGGAAAGCTTTCTCCCGGCAGAAGGCATTGAATTTATCTACTACGATCAGTTAGGTTGCGGCAACTCTGACAACCCGAAAGATACATCTATGTGGGACCTGCCACGCTTTGTGGAAGAAGTAGAACAGGTGCGCCAGGCATTGAAACTGGATAAAGATAATTTTTACTTATTGGGGCACTCATGGGGTGGTATTCTTGCTGCGCAATATGCGCTGAAATACCAGAAAAACCTGAAAGGGTTGATCATTTCCAATATGATGATGAGTTGCCCTGCTTATGGAAAATATGCAGAGAATGTGCTGGCCCAACAACTGGACCAGAAAGTGCTGGCACGCATCCGTGAACTGGAGGCAAAAAAGGATTTTGAAAATCCTGAATATATGAACCTGCTAATGCCTAACTTTTATACGAAACACATTCTTCGTTTACCACTAGACCAATGGCCTGAACCGGTGAACCGCTCTTTCAATAAAATAAACCAATCGCTGTATGTAACAATGCAGGGACCAAGCGAATTCGGGCTAAGCGGAAAACTGGAAAAATGGGATATTACTGCTGAATTACCCAAACTATCTGTACCTGTCTTAAGCATCGGCGCGCAGTTTGACACGATGGACCCGGAACACATGAAATGGATTGCTACACAAGTGCAGAACGGCAGTTATTTATATTGTCCTAATGGTAGCCACATGAGTATGTATGATGATCAGCAAACGTATATGAAGGGGCTGATTAAATTTATAAAAGCAGTTGATAATGGTGAAAAGAAGGTGACCTTATAATTTGCCTTCATTAACAAACAGAAAGCGGGCTATGGGGCCCGCTTTCTGCTATACATCTCTTTTACGCTATCCGTTATTGACAAAAACAAAATTTGTCACGTCCTGGTTGGTGAAGTCTATCAGCTTAGTACCTTCAAATATTTTGACACTATAGCCGCACTCTTTTAAAAAACTAATCACCATCTCACGTTTTTCATTTGCCCATAGTTCACAGTAGATTACAGGCTTGTGCTTTTTCAGCAATTGCTCCGCTCCTTTCAGTACATAATATTCATAGTTCTCTACATCTATCTTAATGGCTGTTATCTTTTCTTCAGTCTGCAATGCACTCACCTCATCTATCTTCAACACTGGTATATTATAAATGTCGCCGGTATTCCATTCATCATTCAGCCCCTCTACATATACATGGCTTAAGCCTTGCATACGCACATTGTTAATGATGGGCACAACCAGTTTCAACACGCCTTTTTCTTCGCCTAAGGCAATCTCATGTTGTTGTACATTTTTCAACTGGTAATGTTGAATAATCCGTTTTAGCGCAACATTATTAGCGGGAATTGGTTCAAAGGCATGCACTGTAGCCTGCGGAAATTTTTTCGCAAGGGGAACAGTGGTTATACCAATATTCGCACCTATATCCAAGATAGTACCTTCTTTTATGAGATTCATAAATTCGAAGAACTCTGCTTCGTAGGTACTGCCTTTGAAGAAAGAAATTTTTAACCTGGAGAAATAATACAGATAATTTTCAAATCCGAGGATTCGTTGTAGAAGACTTTGAATCTTTTTTTTCATAAGTAGTCTCAGAAGTTCACCTGGTAACTTCAACTATTGATTTTACAATGAGTGAAAACAAGCTTTGGGTTTCAGATTATCTGCACAAGCTCTAGCCGCTATCAAAAGATGTTCTCAAATGGCTGTTATCCCAAAGATAGCTCACCTGTTATCAACTTTTGAACTTATTTTAAAAAAGGGGATTTATGCCCTATTTAAAATATGGTTTTCGCAATCAGCAAACGCGAGTTATCTATGTATATAATATATCACAGCCTAAACAAGCTACATCTGCTACAATCACCGAAATAATCTCTTCTATAGAAGGATTATTTAATAAATTTCAGATCCGAAACATACAACATGAAGCATCTGAAAAAAAATATACTCCTGGGCATGGCAATACTGTTTTGCATGAATGCAACGCAGGCACAGATTGACACCAGCAAGATCATGACACATCCAAGATTATTGCTGCTAAAGGGCGAAGAGAACCGGATACTTACAGAAATAAAGAAAGACACAACCTGGCTAAAAGTACACAACGCGATCATTAAGGAAAGTGAAGCAATGCTGACAATGCCACAAGTAGAACGGACACTGATCGGCAGAAGATTACTACAGGTATCCAGGGAAAGTCTTCGGCGCATTTTCTTTCTTTCATATGCGTGGCGCCTTACGCATCAACAAAAGTTTTTTGACCGCTGTGAGGAAGAATTATTAACCGTAGCAAAATTCGAGGACTGGCACCCAAGCCATTTCTTAGATGTAGCAGAAATGACTTTGGCTGTCTCCATCGGCTATGACTGGTTATACAATGACCTTTCACCAGCGTCACGCAATATTATCAGCCAGGCAATAATAGAAAAGGGCTTAGCGCCATCGCTCGACCCTAAGTACAATAGCTGGCTGCGTGTTACCAACAACTGGAACCAGGTATGTAATGCAGGCATTACGTATGGTGCATTAGCCGTGTATGAAAAACAGCCTGCAGCGTCTGTATCACTGATCGAAAGATCCATCAAAAGCATACAGATACCTATGAAAGAGTATGCGCCTGATGGCAACTACAGGGAAGGCTATAGCTACTGGGGGTACGGCACTTCTTTCAACGTACTTTTCAATGACGCTTTGCAAAAAATATTCGGCACTGACTTTAATCTCAATAGTCAACCGGGTTTTATGCAGACAGCATTTTTCTATGAAAATCTCATTGGCACATCAGGACAACCTTTCTGTTATTCTGACTGTGGCGGCTTAGAAGGATTGCAGCCAGCCATGTTTTGGTTTGCAGACAAACTGAAAGACCCATCATTATTATATATAGAAAAGAATTACCTGCTTGCATCTACTTTCAATATTAACGCTAACAGGTTGTTTCCCGCTGCTATGCTTTGGGCAAACGGTGTAACGTTGCAAAGCATTCATGAGCCGGAGAAAAAAAAGTGGAATGGAAAAGGGGGCAACGAGGTAACGATGATGCGCACGGATTGGCAAAAAGGAAAAGGCATTTATGTTGGCTTCAAAGGCGGCTCGCCATCTGTCAGTCACGGCCACATGGATGCTGGCTCATTTGTACTAGATGCCAATGGTGTACGCTGGTCTGCCGACCTTGGTATGCAGCAGTATAATTCTTTAGAATCTGCCGGGCTGGACATCTGGAACATGAGCCAAAAATCTCAACGTTGGGAAGTCTTCCGCTACAGCAACTTTTCACATAGCACATTAACCGTAAATGGCCAGCTACAAAATATGAAGGGTATAGCGCCCATTCTTAAAACATCGGATAACCCTATGAATATGTATGCTGTAATGGACCTCTCTTCTATTTACAACCAGCAACTACAGCATGCAAAACGCGGTATTGCTATAGTAAACAAACAGTATGTAGTAGTGAGAGATGAGTTGGAAACCGGTGACTCTGCCTGTATTATCCGCTGGGCTATGCTTACACCGGCTACAGTGTCCGAAACAAAGGGTAACCAGGCCAGGCTTACAAATAAGGGACAGCAACTTATGCTGTATGTAAATGGCCTGCCGGATGTTACGCTCAAAACATATACGACCGATCCACCACATAGTTATGATGCGCCTAACCCTGGCACAACGATGATCGGCTTTGAGATAAAGGTTCCCGCACGTACAAAGCAGCAGTTTGACGTTATACTTGTACCGGGAGCAGGTAACACAACCGTTCCTGCAAATTCTGTGAAGTCATTGGATGCGTGGTAATATGCAAGCAGCATTGTTTGTAATAAACACAATCGCAATAACAGGATAATTTGCATAAAAAAAGCCCGGCAATCTCTTGCCGGGCTTTTTTATTATTCCGCTATATTTTTTATTTCGCATCCCAGTTATCTGTACGGAATGGTGTTGCCGGTAATCCTTCCTTATTATATAAAATAGCTGGCGGACTATCTGCCCAGTTAAATCTTACTGCTACAGGATGCTTTACTGCACTTGCAGACAGCAGGATCGTATTATCTTTTACTGTAGCTGTGGCCCAATGAAATACTTTATCATCACCTGCAATGCCAAAGCCACTATACCCCGTGGAAGCACTTGCTTTCAACAACAGATCATGCTGATCAAAATGAAGGATCACTTTGTCACCCTTCACATCATACGACAACAATTGCGGGCCATTGGCAATGATTTTTTCTTTATACACGATCTTTCTTGCAAGTAACGACAAGCGCACACCGACATCTTGTTTATTTTTTGGATGAATATCTTTTGCATCACCCACATCATAGATCACAGCCATACCAGTATTGGGCAACGCAAGCGCAGACTGCTGCGCGTACCGTACCCAGGGCCACAAACCTTGCGATGGTACAGTTGCAGTATCTCTATAACTGGTAAGCTGTACATATAGAAATGGTAATTCTTTTTGCGCCCACTGTGTACGCCAGTCCCTGATCAATGCAGGAAATAATGTTTTGTATTCCAGTGCGTCTTCCAGCCTGTCGCCATTACTCTCGCCCTGGTACCACAGCACGCCACGCAGCGCATAGTTTTTAAGCGGCGCGATCATCCCGTTATATAAATTAAAAGGCGCACCGAATCCTCCATCGGGTGGTGCAGGCGCTTGTGGTTTAAACCCGCTCTTTGTTTTGTCCCACTCTTTTTGTGCAGCTAAGTATGCAGACTGCTGCGTCGAATATTTTTCCTGCTGTACGTCATAATCTGCAAGCAGCTTGTTATGCCGTTCAGCATGTCGCACCAATGCAGGCTCTTTCTTCAACCCCTCTTCACTGATCCACGCCTGCGCAGGTGTACCACCTTTATACGAGCCTATCATACCTAACGGCACGCCTTGTGCAGCACGGATAGCACGGGCAAAATAATAACCAACAGCAGAGAAACCGTGCCACGCCCAGTTTGCACGTAATACATCCGGCGAACAGACAAGCCATTTCCCGTTTAGCAGGTTGGTAGTAGTTGCTATATCTGACTGAGGTGACAATGCCGTTTTCCATGGTACAAAAAAGAAATGGACAAGGGAATCTTTCGCTTCGCTAATGGCTTGTTCTCCGTTCTTTTCCGTTTGTATGCCAAACTCCATATTGGATTGACCAGAGCATAGCCATACATCACCTATTAGTATATTACGTAATTGAATGCTGGTATCTTTTGTAGCAACCGACATGTTATAAGGCCCACCTGCAGCAGACACGTCCAGCGTTATTTTCCATGCACTGTCTTTGCCTGCTACGCCGGTATATTTTTTCCCTTTAAATGCAACAACAACCTGCTCTGCAGGACTTGCCCACCCCCACACTACTATAGGCACATTCCGTTGCAACACCATATTGGTACCAATAATGCCTGGCAGGCGGAGACGGCCTTGTGCGGAGACGGCCTGCACAAAACACAGTAAGAGGATAATGGTAAAAACTTTTATTGAATTATTCTTTCCTTTATTCATGAGTTGCAATATCAGGTTGCCTGCTTAATTTAAAATTAATCCACGGTTAATTGAAACTAATATTAAATACCCCCTGGCGGCAAGATTCTGCATTCCCTTTATAACCAGCAAAGCGAATGGATTGTTCCATTCGCTTTGCCGGTTCATTTTAAAGATCCTGTATTACATGCTGTTTACTTACCCCAGAAGGTATCTTCTTGCTGCAAATCGGCGGCATAGACTTTTACACCTGTAATCTGTCCGTTCTCTACCGTATATACATCTACGTTCTCCGTATCCAGCTCCGCACCGGCGCGGCTGGCCTTCCAGTGTAGCACTACTGAGGCCTCGTTGCCGTTTACTGCAATGGTTTTTATATCTTCCAGCCGCATCGTATTGCCAGACACTTCAAACATGCCTCCCACCATCTGGAACACTTCGTCCCGGGATGTCTTGGTACCGGAGAAACGGTTGCTACCAGGCTGCTGCCATTGCACGGAAGGATGTAAAAGCGCTCCTAGTTTTTCAAGATCAACAGCTTTAACAGCATTTACAAATTCGGTAACGGTGTTGAATGTTTGCTTTTCCATTTTATTTTCTTTTTGTGTTTGTTAATGATAGAGCAAAGCTATTCAAAGGCAGTTCCGGCAACTTGTCTTTACGCGCCAATTGTTTACCATTTCGCGCCAATCATTTTTCAAACCATTTTACTCTTCTTACTTTTATCCTATGAAACAATTAGCCTTAGGCATACTGGCATATGCAGCGCAGCGGGATGTAGATACTAACCAGCTCTGTAAACTGGCAGGGATAAAAATAGCTGAACTTAAAAAGGAAGACCATGCAACACTGACAGGCCAGCAGGTACATGATCTTTGGTTAAATGCAAGCCGGCTAACGGGTGATGCCTTGTTTGGTTTGCACATGGGTGAGTCTATGCGCCCGGCGGCATTGGGCATTATTGGTAACATTATACAAAGCAGCGCTACCGTGGGTGAGGCACTGACGCATGCAGCGTCTTTAACGCACCTGGTTACAACGGACTGCCGCATGGAAATAACCAGGGACAAAAGTTCATTTTCCGTATCGCTTCTGCCTATTGTTGATCCACAAAAGGCTGATGCGTTTTCATTACGCCATTTAATAGAAATGTTGATGGTAATGGTTGTACATGAGCTAGATGGTTTATTGCTGGACAAGATCATTCCTCAATCTATTTATCTACCTTACATGCCGGAAGATATAGACGAATACACGCGGGTACTACGTTGTACACCTGTAAAACGTGCCAATAAATATGAACTGAAGTTTCCCAATCGTTATTGGGATATTTCTATTCTTACTGCAAACTATGAGCTACAAGGTTTGTTGTTACAAAAAATAAGCAAATTGCCACAGCCCAAAAGTGGCACTCAAACACTTCGCACACGTATTTATAATTACCTGCTGGCAAACTCTTATTTAGGCGTTGTTTCGTTAAATGATATATCAGCCAATTTCAACATGAGTTCCAGGAGCCTGCAACGCAAGTTGAAAGAGGAAGCAACCAGCTTCCAGGATATAGCAGATGAGGTGCGGCATGCGCTAGCTGAATATTATATTTCATCCGGCAACTATGCGCTCAAGGATATTTCCTGGATGCTTGGCTATAATGAACTAAGTGCTTTTACGCGTGCATTCAAAAGATGGACTGGCCAGTCTCCGCTCTCCTATTCCGCCAGTTAAAGGGATTCCGAAAACGCATAGGCCGGCACATAACAATTAGTGGATCTTAACGGGTTTCTTATCGTGATCTATTGCAACAAATGTAAACTCACCGCTAACAGCCTTCTCCCTGTCAGTAGAATACATTTGCTCTACAAAAATATCTACGCGCACTTTCAGGCTGGTATTACCTACATGCGTAACTGTACCTACCAGTTCTATAATAGTTCCCGCAGGAATAGGAATTTTAAAGTCAATACGGTCGCTGCACACGGTTACTACGCGCTGGCGGCTAAAACGTGTTGCGGTCATAAAAGCGACCTCATCCATCAGGTACATAGCAGTACCGCCAAACAATGTGTCGTAGTGATTGGTACTTTCAGGAAATACTGTTTTGAATATTCTTGTTACGGAGGCGGCTATACGTTCTTCCTGTGTCAGTTGGTGGCTGGATACCTGTTGAGTTTGCATGCTTTTGTTTTTACGTAATACGGTCAAATGTTTTGCAAACAGCACAACTACACTCCTACAGCCGGACAGGTATTAAACAATTCAACGCCCTGGCAGCTTTGTGTCGTGAAAGCTGTGTCAGTAAAATAAAGGCAAGTCTCCTGGCTCGTAACACTTTTACCTCCTTCTCACTTTGTGTAAAACAAAGCAATGGACTTAATTAATAGAAGCATCGTTACTTACAGTTGCACGTCAGCCCGTGAGTTACACACGGTTCCTTATTAATCCCATAGCGGGAACCTTTACCTGCTTGATTGTTTGCAAATGTTGCGCAAATATAAGGGCTACCGTTTATTTCACGTCACCAGGTACTTTAGCCGCATATAACAAGCAGGCATTTTGCTTGTCTAACCCAACCCTCAATTTGTCCGGTTCAGGTGAAAACAACTGGACTCGCGGCTAATTCCAAAGCAATTTTGTGTCATCAATCAAACAAAAAACATTTCATACTATGACACAGAAAACAACATCTATCATCTACTGGACAGGCGCTGCTCTTACTTCACTTTGGTTTGGCGCAAGCGGTTTCTTTGAAATAACAGGCAACCCTCTTGTTTGGGACATTACACGCCAGCTAGGCTATCCGCCACATTTTATTTATGTATTGGGTGTAGCTAAATTGTCTGGCGTTGCTGTATTACTTACGCCTAACAAATTGCTGCGTTTAAAAGAATGGGTATTTGCAGGTATTTTCTTCGACATCATATTCGCGTTTGCTTCCAAACTGAGTGTACTGGGCTTTGCAGCTACTACAGATGCAATTGTAGCATTTACAATGGTAAGTATTACTTATCTGATGTTTCGCAAACTATATCCAGATTTACATAGAGCAGGTACTAATAACAAAGCAGCAATAGCATAAACACTTCCTTGTTATACCAAAGCCCGGATTTAATCCGGGCTTTTTTTATGCGTTGTAACCAATGGTGATAAATGTTGTGAATATTGTTGCAATAAATCTATCGCAATCATTCTGCCGCATCTACCGCTCTGACGAGCCTCCGGCTCTTTCTTATGATTTAATCATCTCATCGAAATGCAAAACATTTCACTCTGTACAGCATGTTCCCAGTGTTGAAAACCTGCATAGTTATCACATACGCCATGTTACTCTTTTACTACGTATCTATGTGTTTAAATTTCTTCGCGCCGTTCATTATTACACACAAAAAAACGCCTGGGTTATTACTATAACCCAGGTGCTTTGTATTACGTTTTCGCCTCGTTATTTTCCCGCAAGAATATTTACACGCGCCACCGCTGCAATAGCCCCGCTTTGTTGGTCTTGCAACAAACCTATTACCTCCCACTCTTGTGTATTAAAGCCGGCCGGCACTTCTACAGACTGGCTGCCTGTGTTCGCTCCTTTCAGGTTGCATGCCACTAATTTTCGAACAATCTGTACATGAGGCAATGTACGACCTGCGTTTTCTCCTGCACGTACATGACTGACTGCATTGCGCTGCACTATAGCTAACTGTAGCTGTGGCTTACGTACATTACCTGCCATTGCGTAGCTGACAGTTAATTTATCTTGCAGCAAACTGCCCTGCAATTGCAGTGTAGCAGTAGCGGAATCTCCCAGCGCATGAGTCATTGCACTACTAATAGCAGCTTCATCCGATCCGATATATTCAGCTTTTCCATTTACAATTAATTGCGGTGTATATACCTGCCCGGTAAACTGCCTGCTATAATCATATTGTCTTGCAGAGAAAGCGGCATCGCTAAATGCATCCTTCCATCCCTGGTGATCCCAATAATCTACATGATAGGCTAATACATACACCGGGGTATTACCAACCTGCTCCTGTATCCGGGATAGTAACTTCTCCGCTGGTGGACAACTGGAACAACCTTCTGAGGTAAACAGTTCCAATACAGCAAAGCCCGGCGCCTTAAACGTAGCCGGTTGTTTTTGTTTACCTGGTCTTGCAATGACAACTGCGGCGATAATAACTGAAAGTAACAGGAGACTGCCTGCTATTAGGTTTTTTGTAGTGTTCATATTTATTTGCTTTTGTTGTTCAAAGCTATCCGCAAGCACGCTGGTATGTAAATGAAAAGGTGCCTAAGCAGACAACTCAGACACCCAACCCGGATATATTAACGGTGAAAATTTTGAACAACTAACGATTCTCCATCCAACTAAGAAAGCTATGCGACTTTTCTTTGTTTACCAGCAATTTTTCTGGTGTTTCTATGGCAAGTTTTACATATAATTTCCGCATAAAATACGGCTCCACTTCTTTAATGGCTTTTATATTCACCAGGTATTGACGATTGAGCCGGAAAAATTGTTTGGCAGACACAGCCTGTGTTACCTGGTCCAAAGATTGGTTAAGCGGATATTGCTGTTTGTCAAAACACATGATCCATGTAGAATCGTGACGTATATAGAAGAACGCAATATCTTCTATATTCACTGTTTTGTATTTCTGGTTGAGAAATACGAGGAAACTTGTTTTACCGCCTTGCACACCAAGTTTCGATAACAGATCTTCTATACCAGGCATTGTTTTTTGCTGAAAGAAATTTTTTAATTCATCTACTTTCTTAAATGCACCTTGTATGTCTTCCTTCGAAAAAGGCTTTAATACATAATCTACCCCATTGCTTTTAAAAGCTTTAAGCGAATACTCGTCAAAAGCAGTACAAAAAACTACCGGGCAGGTAATATGTACAGATTTAAAAATCTCAAAGCACAATCCATCCGCCAACTGCACATCCATAAATAAGAGATCTGGCATCGGGCTTTCAGTAAGCATTGTTACAGCTTCCTCTATGCTCTGGCAATGACCCGTTATCTTAGCCGCAGGCTTTACACTTAGTATTATTTTCTCCAGCGACTCCGCTGTTTTTATTTCGTCCTCAATGATGATTATATTCATGAATAAGTGGCAATTTTACCTGGAATAAATTTTGTTCCTGTTCTATTGTAATGTGTTTATCTAATAAATGTTTATATCGCTGATCAATATTTTTTAACCCAACGCCTGTAGAATCTTCATTCCCTTTCTTCAACTGGATAATATTTTCTACTATAATCATCCCTTCCTCTTCATAAAGCCTGATCAGTAAAGGTTTCTGCCTGGAAATAACATTATGCTTTATACAATTTTCCACCAATAGTTGCAAAGTGAACGGAGGTATAAGTGTTGCCAACGTCTCATTACTTAAAGTATTTTCAAAAGTAAGACCGCTATCAAACCGCGCTTTTTGCAGGAAGAGATAGGCATTTAATATTTCCATTTCTTCCCGCACATGTATCAGGTCCATCTTCCTGCTTTCGAGTGTAAAGCGATAAAAATTAGATAATTTCAATATAAACGCAACCGTTTCCTTATCCTCCGTTTCTACCATTGCCTTCAATGTATTCAGACTATTAAATAGAAAATGGGGGTTTACCTGTTGCTTCAGCATTTCATACTGTGCGCTTAAATGGTCATTCTTTATCCGCTCCAGTTCCATACTCACATGCTGGTTCTCATAGTTCTGCTGCAACAGGTGCAGGAACATATAAAAAACAAGATTGATCAAAATACCACGCACTTCTACCATCAACATTACTGGCCCGAAATTGATATGGGACAAGATCAACTGCTGTATCCAGGCAAGACAGAACATTACAGCAAGGCCAAATACCAAACTGCTCAAAAGTTTGGTGTAAGAAATGCTTTGCTTTCTTTTCTTCGATGGACGTGAAAGCATATAGATATTAAAATACCACATCAACAGCGAAAAAGTAGCTGTAAGCCCGGCATTTACAGCAGCTTCTGCGGCATTAAAATGCCGCTCTGCGATGTGTGGCACGGATGACAACAATCCCAGGAAAATGGAACTGATCCATATAGTTGCATTGGATATTTTAAAGTTGGATGCTTGCATTTAATATATAAGTCTTGAAGGTCAACAAATGTATAGATATTCTGCTCAAGGAAAAACAGATGGCTGGTGAGATAAAATTTCAGCAATGCGTGTTGCGCTCCCGGCCACGCTTCCCTGTTCCAAAGTATAGGTAAGCTGGTTATCAGCAATACCGCTCCTTACCGTCTCCACGCTTTTTATTTCACCATGGATATGGCTTCCATACCAGTATTTATTATTTGCCTGCTGATATGTAACCAGTGTAAACACTTCACCCGGCACATGTACCCGATACCCTTTCAGCGCTGTTGTGTGCGCTGCTTCATTGCCATACAATACAGCCAGGGTTTGCTGATGTGTATTTGCAAAGGAGGTGATCACTTTTAAACCACGCGCATCAAACACTTCGCGTTTACCTGTTTTATTTTCCAGTGGTATATTGAAGAGGTAATCTGTTGCATCAGCAATCTTATGACAATTAAAACAAGTTGTATTAAATGCTGCCGTAGTGCCATAAGGCTTTAAGCCTGTGCCATTGAATTTCGCAAAGCCCCAGCCCTTACTTTGCGTAAACCGCCTCGTGTCCTTTGTCATAACCTGGATGCTGTTCAATGTACCAGGTTTTATATCACCGTTTTCGTTTTCAATACTGTTCCATACTGCTTTTACGATTGTGCTTCCCTCAGGAAATGCCTGCACGTTATTTTCACGAACAGCTTTTGCAGCTATTGCATTTGCATACACAACACGTATGCTATGATTATCGAAACGATTGGTAGTACTGATCACCTGCCAGTTTTGAAAATCCGGTATGTACGCTATACCATTTGCTGCCACCGGCTGTTTTTTATCATTTGTAACGCTACTACTAAACACATCAAGGGCTCGTTCTGTAGCATTTACCAGTGCCGTATCGTGATAATTCGCCGGGCTTAACTCTTCCGCATAATTCTTCAAAACTGCAATATCCGCAGCCGATAGTTTTGCCTTGGGGTGCAATGCGGCATAAGTACTTAATGGCATTTTGTGCGTAAGTACCATATTTACCATTTCCCACACACGCCCTTGCTGATCTGTAGCGCTCAATGTATCCCATGTAGAGAAATTAAACCTTGACCGGGCTTCTTTCACATCTGCATTTACCAGCCATGAGGCCGGGGCTATTTTATCATACCAGCTCAGGTTTGTTTCATTGGAATGACAATCGTAACACGCACGTTGCAAAATGGCTACCACATCAGCAGGCGCTTTGATCGGGTTAGTCACCGGCGCATTTGTCACTGGTGGCGTTACTAATTGCATAGCTGCGAATACGATTACTCCAACCAGTAACATAACCGTTGTCCTTTTATTATGGCGAATGAGAGATTGCATGATTCTTTTTTTTGTGAAATTATTCTGCTTGTACACCACGCCCCAGCTCTTTGCCGGTGAACCGGACATAATAGTCCCTGAACCGGGCAATAGGTCATTTCCCCCTGAAACAAAAAAGAGATACCGAAGTATCTCCTTCTACCGTGTATCCCACACCGCCAATCAAACAACCACATTGATCTGCACATTTATATTACCCCGTGTAGCTTTTGAGTACGGACAAGTCTGGTGAGCAGCCTCTACCAACCTTGTTGCATCTTCCGCAGAAAGACCGAGTAAACTTACATTTAACCTTGCCTGCAGATGAAAACCATCTTCTGCCGTTGCCAGGTCTACTTCTGCATCTATAGCCGTATCTGCCGGAATAGTAATAGAAAGTGCTGCAGCATTGTGTCTCATTGCACCGATAAAGCAAGCGGACCATCCTGCTGCAAACAGTTGCTCGGGGTTGGTACCAGCTCCGGGACCACCAGGCGTAGACAGGTTAATATCTAACCGTCCATCATTACTTCTGGCTGCACCCTCGCGGCCCCCGGTAATGTGTACATTACCTGTGTATAATACTTTCTTAATTACGATCTGCGCATTGTTCGTTGTGTCAATTACGTGCTGTTTCATTGTATATATTTTTTGATGTTATTTTATTTTGCTAATCCTGATGCTTCAATTACTGCCTCTGCAAATGCCTCTGGCGCTTCCTGTGGCAGGTTGTGGCCTGCCCCTTTGATGATATGATGTACATGTTTGCCGGTAAAGAACTTTGCAAAACTGCTGCCATCCGTTGCGGGCACAACACCATCCCTGTCACCATCCAGCGTTACAGACGGCACGGTAATAACAGGCGCTGTTGCCAGTTTCCGCTCAATAGCATCATACTTATGCTCTCCGGGCGCAAGGCTTAAGCGCCAGCGGTAGTTGTGAATAACAATAGCGGCATAGTCAGGATTTTTAAATGATGCGGCTGCGCGCTCATAAGTTGTATCATCAAAATGCCAGTCAGGTGAAATGTTTTTCCAGATCAGTTTATTGAAGTCATGCCAGTTTGCTTCATACCCTTGCCTGCCTCTTTCTGTAGCGAAATAATACTGATACCACCAGCCCCATTCTGCCTTTGGCTGCAAAGGCTGTTTGTTACGTTCCAGGTTATTGATGAGATAGCCATTTACACTTACTAATGCAGTACAACGTTCCGGCCATAATGCTGCGATAATATCCGCAGTTCTTGCGCCCCAGTCAAAGCCGCCAATTACAGCCTGCTTTATGTTCAAGGCATTCATCAGGTCTATGATGTCTTGCGCTACAGCCGCCTGCTGTCCGTTACGGGCTGTTTTCTCACTTAGGAACCGGGTAGTGCCATGGCCTCTTAAATGCGGCACTATTACGCGGTATCCTTTGTCTGCAAGTAAGGTGGCAACCTTTTCATAACTATGAATATCATAAGGCCAGCCATGCAATAATATTACCGGCTGCCCATCAGCAGGCCCGGCATCTGCATACCCTACGTTCAGCACTCCGGCATTGATCTGCTTAATGGAATCAAATGCACCGTTTCTATCCTCCGCCATAGCTTGTGCCGACACTGTTGCAGGCAATACACCTCCAGCAACAATTATTAATATGAGTACTACTGTCTTCTTAAAAAAATTACGGAGCGAGTTTGTTTTGCGTTTCATACCTGCCAGGTTTTTATTTACGTGAGTTACTTTTTGCGTTTGCATTATTGTGATGTAAAAGTAGCAGGTGACTGTTGGGCAGGGAAGCAGTTTAACCTTGAAGCGGACAAAACGGGAGGTGAGTCAGACAAAGAAGAAAAAACGGCCAGAGAACATATTTGATTTTTTTTCATTTATAGGTATCAAAATCTACCCTGAACCTCTTTTTTCCTGCACTTGAATATTCTGGGGAAAATGATCAAAAAAATTTCAACAAAGTCATTTTCACCCTTTTATCATGTTTAAAAAGCGTTCACTGAAAAAAAATTTCAAGTTTTTTATTTCCTGCAAACCCTTTAGTAGTAAGGGTTACAGTGACTCTCACTATGACTCTTATTAACAAAAAGTGATGTTTTTTTGGAAGATAAGTTTCACTACTGTTATTTTGCACCCGGAGAGATGGCAGAGCGGTCGAATGCGGCGGTCTTGAAAACCGTTGACTGTCAAAGGTCCGGGGGTTCGAATCCCTCTCTCTCCGCTAAAAAAGCTGGTTTCAAAAGAAGCCAGCTTTTTGTTTTATACGACTCCACGAATTCGTTCAAACCCACGCCTTTTTATGTGCATGTGTTGAAAAGCGTCAATCATAGCAGACGCCACACCTGTAGTTGCGAGGATATTGATGTCCTTTTGCAACTACATAACTCAGGAAAGGTTCGACCTTTAAAAGCGCACAAACCTTACATTGTTATTTACAACGAAGAATTCGCAACGATAATGGAAGTATTCAATCGCAAACATTTTTTAAGAAGCACAACGCACAAGGTTACTCACAATAAAAAAGGCTACTCACCGTAGCCTTTTTTATTATTCCGTGGATATGTTTAAGTGATATATTAATTATTAGAAGGAATCCATTTTGCGGAAACAAGCATGCCAGAAGCCGCCGTAGTTTGATAAATAGCACTATCTCTTATATTTATTAAGCTCCAATTATATGTAATAGAGCTAGAACCACGGGTTACAACTAATTTCATATTTTGTTCATCAGGAGAAGTAAATAACCATGTTGTAGTATAATTCAATCCATCGCCACCCAGATAGGTTCCTGTTCCATTTGCATTAAATGTTAGTCTTTGTACATCAACACCACCATTAATGGTATTAACTTTTCCCCTTAAATAATGGGCTGTATCGCTTGATGATACACCTTTTATAACCTGAAATGATTCATACACTGCCCATTTATACTTTGACAAAATTTGTGTTGTAGTTAATGGAATAGCAGCTACGGTATCTCGTATTGTTTCTGTTCTAACTGTCTCTTTAGTACAAGAAGGTAAACTACCAAGAATAATAACAAACAGAATAAGTGATGCGGGTAATAAGGGCTTCATTTTTTTAGGTTCAGTTAAAAACGAAAATATGTTGAAAACCTTATATTAAAAAACTATAATTTTAAAAACACTACTCCTTTTAAGAATAAGCGCAGATTTTCAACAACCAATTGCTTTATCCCAACTCATATATGGTTGCTGTTTTTTCGATACCCTATTTTCTCCTATAGGAATTTCAAATCAGGTAAGGTTCGAATCCCTCTCTCTCTCCGCTGGAAAAAGCTGGCTTCAAAAGAAGTCAGCTTTTGTTTTGTAGCGCTTTCATTTCTCGTTCCCGCTTTTAGCCACTGGCTCAGCGTTTATTCCAAAGCTTAATCGCTTAGGCTCCATACGCTTTGAATTTATATTTTAATTAAATTTATTGTACCTAAATCGCCATTGTATTGCCAAAAGAAGCCTCACATACAAGCATCCCTATTGCATTTATTGATACTGAAATTGACCCCAAAAGTCACAAAATTCTTGACATTGGTGGTATTAAGCACGATGGGAATACTTTTCACAAAGCTGCCGTAACAGAATTTGTACAATTCCTAAAAGGAGCAGAATTCATCTGCGGGCACAACGTATTGCATCATGATATGAAGTATGTCGGCAAAGCAGTAACAGAAGCAGGTATTCCGCCTGAAAAGATCATTGACACCTTATTCCTTTCCCCGCTGCTTTTCCACACGCACCCCTATCATTCATTAGTAAAAGATGATAAGATACAAACAGACGACCGCAACAATCCTTTGAATGATGCCATAAAAGCAAAAGATCTGTTCTATGCTGAGGTAGCGGCTTTCAGAGAAACAGAAGAAACACTCAGGCAGATTTTCTACCTGCTGTTGAAAGACCAAAAAGAGTTCAACGCTTTCTTTAGATACATAGCTTATGCCAATATAGAACCGGATGTTGAAAAACTCATCCGCTTACAGTTTAAAGAAGAGATTTGCGAGCAAGCCAGTATAGCCAATATAATGGCAGAACACCCGATAGAACTTGCGTATAGCCTGGCGCTCATACACTCATTTATCCGGCACAGAGAAATACATTCCATTACACCGCCGTGGGTACTGAAAAACTATCCTGATGTAGAACGCATCATGTTTCTTTTGCGAAATAAACCTTGTGTAAGCGGTTGCACTTATTGTAACCTCGCGTTAGATCCACATAAAGGATTGAAGAAATTCTTTGGTTACGATGGATTCAGAAAATATGGAGACGAACCATTACAGGAAAACGCCGTGAAAGCGGCAATAAATAATAAATCACTACTCGCTGTTTTCCCTACAGGCGGAGGAAAATCTATCACCTTTCAAGTACCGGCTTTAATGAGCGGTGAAAGCTCAAAAGGGCTCACCATAATCATTTCACCACTACAATCGCTGATGAAAGACCAGGTGGACAACCTGGAAAAGAATAACATTACTGATGCCGTTACCATCAATGGTTTGCTTGACCCAATAGAGCGGGCAAAATCGTTTGAAAGAGTGGCAGATGGTTCTGCGTCCCTTCTGTATATCTCCCCCGAATCATTACGTTCTAAAACAATTGAACAATTAATATTAGGCAGAAAAATTGCTCGCTTCGTCATTGATGAAGCACACTGCTTTTCTTCGTGGGGACAGGATTTCAGGGTTGATTATTTATACATCGGCGATTTTATTCAATCAATCCAACAAAAGAAAAACCTGGAAGAAGGCATTCCTGTTTCCTGCTTTACCGCAACAGCAAAGCAAAAAGTAGTTGAAGACATCAGGACTTATTTTAAAGAAAAGCTATCGCTTGATCTGGAACTGTTTGTCTCAAAATCGTCCAGAACAAATCTTCACTATAAAGTTTTTGAAAAAACAGCTGAAGAAGAAAAATATCAAGCGACAAGAGACCTGATTGAAAGTAAGAATTGTCCAACCATTATTTATGTTTCCAGGACAAAAAAAGCGACAGACCTTGCCAAGAGATTGACTGAAGATGGCTTCGATGCCAAGCCTTACCATGGCAAAATGGATAAACAGGAAAAATCTGAAAACCAAAACGCATTTGTAAACGGTGATACGAAAATAATGGTGGCTACTTCTGCATTTGGAATGGGGGTTGATAAAAAGGATGTGGGCATGGTTATCCATTATGAAATATCAGACTCGCTGGAAAACTATATACAGGAAGCAGGCCGGGCCGGACGGGATGAAAAAATGGAGGCCGACTGTTTTGTATTATTCAACGAAGAAGACCTGAGCAAGCATTTTATTTTACTCAACCAAACCAAACTTTCTATAAAAGAAATACAACAGATATGGAAAGCGATAAAAGACATAACAAAGTTTCGCTCCACGGTTTCCAATTCTGCATTGGAAATAGCCCGAAGAGCCGGCTGGGACGATAGTGTGGCAGAGATAGAAACACGGGTAACGACAGCCATTGCCGCACTGGAAAATGCGGGATACTTGAAGCGAGGCAAAAATGCGCCACGCATTTTTGCCAACAGTATTTTATCAAAGAATGCGCAAGAGGCCATTGACAAAATAAATGCCTCTGAAAGGTTTGAGGAAAAACAAAAAGAAAATGCAATCCGCATTATAAAAAAGCTCTTCTCCAGTAAAAGCAGGAAACAGGCCAACGACGAGGCTGCAGAATCAAGAATTGATTATATCAGCGATCATTTAGGCATCGTAAAAGAAGATGTTATCAATATCATTAACCTGTTACGTGAAGAACGGATTTTAGCAGACACCAAAGACCTGACCGCATTTATCAAAAAAGGTGAAAACAAAAATCGCTCGCTCAATATTGTTGATACATACAGCAAGATTGAAAGTTTTTTACTTACAGAATTTGAAGAGCAGGAAAAAGATTTTCACATAAAGGCACTTAATGAACAAGCTGAGCAAAATGGATGCGACAAGGTGACTGTCACCCGGATTAAAACCCTTATCAACTTCTGGGCTATCAAAAAATGGATCGAGCGAAAGAACGCCTCCTACTCAAAAAATCACGTCGTCATTCTTTGCCTGCATCCTAAAGAATTATTAACAGAAAAACTAAAAAAGCGACACGAGTTAGCCAAGTTCATAGTGGCGTACCTCTATGAAAAAAGCAAACAAGATGAAGTGCAAGAAACCACCGGAAAAGAAGAAGTACTAGTAGAGTTCTCAGTGCATGAACTAAAAGAAGCCTACGAGCAGAGCGCCAATCTTTTTAGGATAGCTATCAATATAGAGGATGTAGAAGACACCCTTTTTTACCTATCGAGAATAGAAGCTATAAAAATAGAAGGGGGTTTCCTGGTGGTATATAATCGCCTCACGATAGAACGCGTTGAAAAAAATAGCAAAAAAGGCTATACTAAAGACGATTATCAGCACTTAAATCAATTCTACGAAAATAAGATGCAGCAAATTCATATTGTAGGTGAATACGCCAATAGGATGATTACGGATTATAAAAACGCACTACAGTTTGTAGAAGATTATTTTCAGCTAAACTACTCGTCTTTTCTGAATAAATATTTTAACAAGAGCAGGCAAGTGGAAATTACGCGCAATATAACGCCCGCCAAGTTCAGGCAGCTTTTCGGCGACCTATCCCCCACTCAGTTAAAAATCATCAACGACAAGGAAACAAAATATATTGCTGTAGTGGCAGGGCCAGGAAGCGGAAAGACAAGAGTGTTGGTACATAAGCTCGCATCCCTGCTATTAATGGAAGATGTAAAACACGAGCAATTGCTCATGGTTACCTTTTCGCGTGCGGCAGCTACTGAATTTAAAAAACGTCTGATCAAACTCATTGGCAATGCGGCCAACTATATTGAGATAAAAACCTTTCACTCCTACTGTTTCGATCTTCTTGGCAAAGTTGGCAACTTAGCAAGCACGGATGGCATATTAAAGAAGACCATTGAAAAAATTAAGGCCGGAGAAGTAGAACCCAATCGCATTACTAAAACCGTATTGGTAATAGACGAAGCACAGGATATGAATGAAGATGAGTTTTTACTCATCAATACATTAATGGAGCAGAACGAAGATATGCGAGTAATTGCTGTAGGTGATGATGACCAGAATATTTATGAATTCAGAGGCGCCAGCTCAAAATACATGGAACAGTTTATAACGGTGAACAAGGCTGTAAAACATGAACTGACAGATAACTTCAGAAGTAAAAACAACCTTGTAGCATTCGCCAACCAGTTTGTACAACAAATAGCACATCGTTTAAAAGAAACCCCCATTGTTGCATACCAAAGGGATAATGGTAAAATAAGAATAATCAAATACCAAAGCCCTCAGCTCGTAACACCACTTGTAAATGATTTGGCTAACACAGGGCTGTCCGGCACTACATGCGTGCTCACCAAAAGCAACGACGAAGCCTTTCAGATAACAGGTTTGTTGCTAAAAAGAGGAATACAGGCAAAACTGATCCAAACAAATGATGGGTTTAGTTTGTACAATATTTTAGAAGTTCGTTTTTTTCTCTACCAATTAAACCAGGATGAGGATGTCTTTACCATTAGCGATGAAAGTTGGAACAATGCAAAAAGGACATTGTGGAACACATTTCGGAATAGTAACAAAATAGCTATTTGCATCAACATCATAAAAGACTTTGAGGCAACCAACCCTAAGAAAAAATACAAGTCAGATCTCGACGTTTTTGTCCGCGAATCCAAGCTGGAAGATTTCTTCAGCGAAAACGGGGAAACCATTTTTGTATCTACCATTCATAAAGCAAAAGGCAAAGAGTTTGATAATGTGTTTTTGTTGCTTGACCAATTCAACCTATCAACTGATGAGAAAAAACGGCAGCTCTATGTAGCCATTACACGAGCTAAGCAAAACTTAACCATTCATCTGAATACTTCTTTTCTCGATCATCTGTCAGCCGAGAATATAGAACGGATTGAAGACAAAACGGTGTATGCAGCACCCAATGAAATTGCGATGCACTTGAATCTTACTGATGTTTGGCTCGACTATTTCATCAATAAGCAAGCATTGATAGATCAACTTATAAGCGGCAATACTTTAAGTGTCAATGGCGCAGAATGCTTCACTCCAAACGGGCAATCTGTGTTGAAATTCTCAAAAGGCTTTTGCGCAAAAATTGACGAAATGAAAGCCAATGGTTATGCGCTAAAAACAGTGAAGGTAAACTTCATTGTGTACTGGTTGAAAGAAGGTACAGAGCGGGAGATAAAAGTTATTTTACCGGAGGTTTATTTTGAGAAAGGTAGTGCTGGAGCCATACAGTGATGCTACTATTATAATTCTTTCCGCCTGAGGCGGAACTTTATCCAATATATCATTATGCAGTATGGCGCGAGAGATTTACAAATTTTCGAGTAAAAGAGTTACGCTATAGTATCAATAACCTGACACCAGTTTGTGACTACTGCAGTAAATCTGGCAATTAAAGTCAAAAAAACATTCCTTTTGATTTTAGTTCTAATCACAAATTCTATAAGAATTAGTATTATCCATGATAAAATTGGCTTTTGTCAAATTTATCATGGACGATCCAAATTATGAGCTGAATTTAAATGGAATAATATAATTAAATTGAGTAGGATTGCCACAGGTAATTATTTTTAATAAGTAATCATTAGCCCGATAAACCGACTAACACATGAGCATTGACAACATTACCAAGGAACATGTTCTAACTGCTGTTGATAAAATAGAGCAAGAAAACATTCCGCTGCAACCATCCACTAAATTTGATGTAGTGATTAACGGCAAAGCCTATCCGCCCAAAGAGATTATGCGTTATGCCAATTCGATTGCAAACAACACCATGGATTGGCCTAATAGCGGTGGAGAACCTACCAATAAATACCTGGAAGGATTTGGGTTTGAGATACGGCCAAAAGAGCAAGCCAATGCAGCCACTACAACCAATCAATTAACAGGCACGGTCATTAAACTGGGCTGCAATTGGGGTAGTGGAGCGCCAAGCTTCTATGAAATGCTTCGTTCGCGAAGTATAGTAATTTGTGCTGATGGTTTATTGTACAACCCAAATGATTTGATATTGATTACCAAGGGCCAGACTGTTTTTGCATTGGCCAGGGTTTTGAAATATCCTCGACCTGTTACCGACGATTTGGAGTTGGAGGCAGACTTCGACAAGTACAAAGTTGATTATGAAAAGTGGGTCAAATACGCACAAGCCGAGTGGTATGAATTATCTGAAGGAGAAAGATATCAATATAAATTACAAACAGGCCGTTGTTATGTCCAGTCTCCGGAAATTAAAAATAGAGCACTAGCAATTTGGAATACTCGTTTTGTCCATAAAATCACAGAAATAATAAACAACGAAATTGACTTATGTGTAAATACCATTCTATACGGCCCTCCCGGAACAGGTAAGACATATACCCTGAATAAATACAAGGAAGACTTTTTTACTGATAAAGGAATTACAAAGAGCAGTGACGAAATGCTTAGAGAAAAAGTAGGCATCTACCCCTTTTGGCAAATACTGGCCGCCGTTATGAGTACAATAAATAAACCAGTATCTGTTTCTGAACTGTTGAACAACCCTGTCGTAAAAGCTAAGTTGAACCCCGAAGCTAAGGCTCCCCGAAATACTATCTGGAGAATACTGCAATCATATGCAGATAGCACTTCTACAGAGTTAAACGCGAAATACAAAGGATCTTTCGAATTATTTCAAAAAAACAAGGACAGCCACTGGAGTATCTTATCAAAAAAGAACGAAGCATTAGCTGATATTAGCCAACAACTAATAGATATTGTGGCACATCCGGAGTTGCAGCCAACTCAAAATATAGCTGATAAATCACGCTACCACTTTATCACTTTTCACCAAAAATATAGTTATGAAGATTTAATAGAAGGAATCAAACCTGTTCTCAAAAACGAGGAAGTAGAAGAACTATCTGGCGATTTGCAATTTGAATTAAAAAAAGGAATTTTCTACAACTGTTGTTTAGAAGCGCTCAAATTAGCAGGTTACGAATCATTTGAAGCTTGCCACAATGATACGCCGGATAGCAGAATTAAAAACTTTGAGAAAGCCCAGAACAATCCAGCAAAACAATTTGCCTTATTCATAGACGAAATAAATAGAGCCAATATTTCTGCCGTATTTGGCGAATTGATTACACTACTGGAAGAGGATAAGCGAACGGGCGTTACTAATGAAGATGGCCAATTGACTGAAATGTGGATTCAACTCCCCTACTCACATACCATGTTCAGCGTGCCATCTAACCTATACATTATAGGTACCATGAATACAGCCGATCGTTCCATTGCATTGCTGGACATAGCGCTTAGAAGGCGATTTGAGTTCAAATCCCTTTATCCCGAATATCATGAAGGAGTATGGTGGAGTTCCATTTTACTGGCCCTAAATGATGCCATTTATGTAAAAAAGAAAAACGCTGATTTCTTTATCGGACATGCCTTCTTCCTCAATAAAGAGGAGGCAGATAAAACTAAGATCTTCAATAACAAGATCATCCCGCTTTTGAACGAATATTTTCAGAACAATGCAGAAAGCGTAAAACATATACTGGACAAAGCAGGAATTGCCATTCAGCAACCCAGCATCAAAAATAATTATCAAATTGTGGCAGAGTGATACTATCCGAATGGCAAAGCGCTTCCTTTGAAGTGAACAAAAACAAGTTAACCGATTTTGTCAACTACCTCTCAAGCGTCTGGCAAAACAGGAATCGTTATGTGGTGGAATCGCCCGAAGATATTTCAGAAGAAGAGCAACAGGAAGAAAAGATACAACGACAGCGTTTCTTTGATTTTACCATAGACGGAAAAATCTCTGCAAGAAATTATGTAGGCGTAGTTCAGTTTGAAGACACTCGCATAGAAGTGTATCCGAAGATTTTTTCGGGAGACAATACAGCGTCTGCACAACTATGGCAACAAAATCTACTTTATTGGCTTGGCTATTGCCGCAAGATCAAGTTCCCATTTTCACAGGCCGACATATCAAAGTTCGCATCTGATGACTTCCTGGAATTGCTCATCTATATTTTTGCCAATTACACAGAAGAAATCATCGCCAATCAGCCATTCCAGGCCTACCAGTCCGTAGAAGAAGAAACCACTTTCCTAAAAGGAAGATTATCGTTTGACAATTATACCAAACACAATTTAATCACGGGAAAATGGCAACATTTCTACTGCATACATGAGCCATTTGTGTACGACAATCAGTTCAATAGAATTGTAAAGTACGTAGCTAAAAGATTAACTGGTATTAGTTCACATCAACCTAATGTAGAAAAGCTCAATTCACTTCTTTTTCTATTACATGATGTAGCCGATGTTGCCTGTATTGCCGACGACTGCGATAAAGTGAAGTTGAATCCGCTGTTTGAAGATCACAAGCAGGTATTGGCATTATGTAAACTGTACCTCTCCAGCCATGTTATTGATATACATGACGAAAGCAACCGCAACTTTTGCTTTCTCGTACCGATGGAATATGTCTTTGAAGAATTTATTTTCGGCTTTATCACTACGCATTTTCCCGCCCTTAATGTTAAAAGCCAAAGCACTGATTTCCTCGCGCTAAATCAGGACAATAAAGTCTTTCAAATAAAAAACGATCTATACATTCCCAACAATCTTATCATCGACACCAAATATAAAATCCGATCTGTAGATGATGGACCGAAAGCAGGCGTGAGTCAGAATGATATGTACCAAATGATTAGCTATTCCTTGCGAAGAAATTGCGAGCGTGTTTTATTGCTTTATCCTGAAGCTCTCAAAAGCAAAAGCTTGAATACTCCTGTATGTTTTACCATTCCATCAGCCATGTTATCAAAAGAGATTACTATCCGGGTTTGCAATATAGATATCAAGTTGGAAGATATGGAGCAAGCAGATATATTGATGAGCGCACGGATGGAAGAAGCTTTGTTAAAAGACCTATAAGGTTTTTAAAAACCTTATAGGTCTATGCTGTGCTATATATCTTTTGCAGGCTGTATAATAAGCATGTCTTTCATTACAGTAATGGTTACATCTTTATCTATTACAAAACCGGCCTCTTGTAGCCAATTGCCGCAAAGCCGTATGAGCGGAAATACCTTGGCCTCGGGTTTGTACATGCACGCGGAGCGTGATTCTCTATAAAAGGGGTACGCCTTCATGCGGCGAATGGATAACTACATCTGATGTTTGTGTGACTGCTGAGGCTGTAGTTGTTACCTCTGTGCTGTTTGTTTTTTCTGTGTTTAGCATTTCAGAAATTTTTAGCTTGGCCAAAATAAATACGGTTTCAGCCTTTCCCGTTGCTAAACACCTTTCTCAAGGCTGTGGGCGCATTAACGCTCCACCGGGGGTACTGAAACCGCGTATGTTTACGCACAGACATAAAAAATGCCCGCAACGACATGATTGACGAGCAATACTCGCCTTGAGAAAAATGTTTAGCAGTGCGAAATTAATAAAATGTATTTGTGTTTTGCGATAAAAAAATAAATGGTGTGGAAAGTGGGACATTTGATGCCATGAAAAACTACAGATGAACGAAATGCGACGCAACGATGATGCCATGAAATACAGCAGCCGGTATTATACTATTTAACTGCGGTATTCATTAAAACCAAAATAAAATAACAGGTACCTTAAAACTATTGCTGGTATCAAAAACGAATAAGGGAAACAACTTCATATTTACTTTTCATAGTCTTATAATTTATAACTTCACCACGAATGGTGACAGCACTATAAAACCAAACTCTAAAAAAATATGAGCATTGAAAATATTAGACAATTTGTAAAAGAAAAAGCCGAACAATTTGGCGCCAGAACGGATAATAATTTCAATAAGTCTTATGTTGAAAGAAACAACACAGGGCAAGAAGCGCTAAAAGATAATGGCGCCTACTTTGGCTTTATTCATCCAGAGGAAGAAGCATCGGGGCCATTTCACGACTTTTCTTTGACTATATTTCCAAACGACCAGCAAAGGCCTTGGTTAGTTTGTCTTGGCATTGGTTCTAATGGTTTTAAAAACGACTATGAATTGGCAACCTATCCAGGATTAAGAAGATTGTTTTCAAACTTAATCAACGAAAGCGGCTTTTGTAAATCTGACTTTTCAGATATAGAAACCAGTTTGCCAAAATCGATTACTAAGCGTGACGATTTACAGCATATTAAAAACACGATTAAGACTTACACAAAGGTATTGCCAGCCTGCCAAATTGTTGACAATCCTGAAAGCGAAGAAGGTAAGAAAATTATTGCTGCCTTTGTTGCTGGTTATGCTAAATTGCGAGATTGGCCGTCTAATAACGAACATAGAAAAGCGATTTCAGAAGCTTTGGCGCCTTTTCTGCAAACAGAAAATAGAGATGAGGTAGCTGATGTAACCAATCTCTTAAACGAAAGAAAATATGTTGTTTTACAAGGACCGCCAGGAACGGGTAAAACAAGAACTGCAAAAAGTGTTGCAGATGAAATAGGTGCAAAAACATTCTTCACTCAATTTCACGCAGAGACTAGTTTTTCCGATTTTATTTTCGGCATTCGACCTGATACATCCAACCAAGAGCTTAGGTACAGAGAATATTTAGGGAGCTTCTCAGAAGCCTTAAAGTATGCGGTGGAGCACGCCGAAGAAAAGGTTATTTTAATCATTGATGAAATCAACAGAGCCAATCTATCCAACGTTTTAGGCCCCATTTTCTATTTGTTTGAGCATAAGATGGATATTTCAAATGTTGAAATTGAAGTTGCGCCCAATTTGAAAGTGAATAGGTTGCCTGATAACTTTTTTGTTATCGCGACAATGAATACAGCTGATAGAAGTTTGGCAGTGGTTGACTTTGCATTAAGAAGACGATTTGCTTGGTATTCGCTTAAACCTAAAGCAATACATTCGAAGCAGTTTTTCAAAAACGATTTCAACAAAATTCAGGAAATATTTGATTGGTATGCTTCTAGTACAGAACTTTCCTTACAGCCTGGGCAAGGCTACTTTCTAGCAGCAACAGAGGATGAAATGAGCAATAGAATTCGTTATGAAATATTTCCTTTAATAAAAGAGTATTTGCAAGAAGGCCTTTTGCTAAATGCTACAGAAGAATTCAATAATTACTTCTCTAACAGAATAAAAGTATCCCTATTCGAATGACAAAACCATTAGATGTTTTTTGCGAAATTCCTTGCTTAACGGAACAGTCCAAACAGTTAAGTGGCCTTGCTTTGCAGAAAAAGTGGTTTAAATCTGTAGATAAAAGAATTATTGGTCAATATCTTCAGAAGTTTATCGACTATAACTCTGCGCAATTTAAATTCATCGGCGTACAACCTTATATTATTGGTTCCGATCAAAGTACTGCATTGGCATTTCGTTCGTCCAGCTTTATAGGCTCTATTCCACTAAGAGCTTCTGATACAGGAAAACAAATTGGTGATTTTGTTGTCATGCCCAGATTTACGGGACGTGACAGATTTGAAGACTATATAGAAATTCTAGACCTGCTCGGCACAGCAATTAGCCCGGAGGTAATAGATAGCCTACCGCTTGCCTCGGGCAAAAATTTTAGACCACCCTTATACTTGGAAGCGGTAAAATTTATCGCGGCTCTTGAAAAACTAACCACAAGACCGTGGCGAAAATTTGACAATATGGAAACCGTGTCTCATCAACCAATGGGGCAAATCAACTGGACAAAATATATTAATAGGGAATACAAAGTTGAAAACCGGCTAAAATTCCCAGCCAAACAAAATGTATTAAGCAAGTTTCATACGGAGTATAGTGAAGTTAGGTATGTCTTTGACATTTGTAAAAGCGAACTTCTTTCAGCAAATACGCCTCAGAGAATTAAAAACACGCTACGCAATAAGCTAACCTTTCTGGAGGAGCGCTTATACCATCACAAACCTAAAGTAACAAACAAAATAATCATCCGCTTTTCCGATAGCCCGACAGTGAGGGCTTGCAAGATCCAGGCAAACAAAATCCTAAACTTTAGCCTCGCAGACAGCACCGCGTGGCGTGTTGACTTTTCAGATGTATTTGAAAAATTCATTCAATACATTTTTAGAGAAGCAGCCAAGGAAACTGGAGGACGACTTTTTGCAAACTTTAAGTTTCACGCTAAAGCCTCAAAGCATTATTCCTGGGAGTTAAAACACATCGAACCCGATGCTATTTTTCAGAAGGAAAATATGCTAGTATTTATAGATGCAAAATACAAATCCAACCTATACAACAAGTTTGACCAAAGCGAATTTCTAAAAGCAGACCACAGACTTGACTTGCATCAACTAATGGCGTACTCTTCCTTTAGTAAGACGGATGCTAAGTTTGGCTTTCTATGTTATCCTTCAGACCAAATTGAGCTAAAAGTAAATCAATACAAAAACGGCATCAACGAAGCCACAAGTACCATATTAATATTGGGCGTTCCCTTGAAAAAAGATAGTATTCATGAGACAAAAAGGCTGTTGGTAAAGGAGCTTAATAAGATGGAAGGAATGGCAACGGCCCACACTAAATTTCAGTATTAGCCATAAATACAATAATATTGTCAAAAATAGACAAGTCAAAAACCGGAAATTATGCGATTCGGGGAGCAACTCAAATTATTAAGAGAACAAAACGGCTTATTGCAACGAGAAATAGCCGCCGAGCTTAAAATAGACACCCCTATGTATAGCAAAATTGAAGGAGGCAGCCGGAAAGCCAAACGACAGCAGGTATTGCAATTAGTGAAATTTTTTGGGTTAAAAGAAGAAGCATTAATGTCCGTTTGGCTGGCCGATCAGATCATTGACCTGTTGAAAGAAGAAAAACATGGACAAAGCAGCCTATTAATTGCAGGCAAAGACCTGTATCCACATAACAAAGTTTGGCAATAAGCAAATGCTTCAAAGCATTGAAAACGGCGGGCGGCAGGATACGGAACCGGTAATAAAATTTGCAAGATCATGAACAGACAATATACAAAGCAAAGACTGAAAATTTATAGCTTATGGCAATGAATGAACAGGAAACGCGCTATCACTTAATTGACCCGGTTTTAAGAACCAAGGGTTATGATGATATAACCAAACTTAAGTGCGAAACTCCGGCACCGGTAGAGCCAACCGGGTCCAAAGGGCGTAGAAAAAAAGGTTCCGGCCGCACAGATTACTTGCTTTGCGTAAAGGCCGGCACTATGCCTAAGCCTTTGCCTGTTGCTGTATTGGAAGCAAAGAAAGAAGATGAAGATGCTTTGAAAGGAATGGATCAGGCAAAAAAATATGCCGAGTGCGAAAGGTTTGAGGTAAAGTATGTGTTTGCCAGCAATGGTCATTTATATGGAGAGTTTGATCTCTTTACAAAAGTGCAAGCCGGCCCGTTTCCGTTAAATGATTTTATTACCCACGACGACCTGACAAAACGGTATGCAAGAGATACAGGGATTGATTTAGATACTCCCGAAGCACGCATCCTGTTTATGCCGGATAGTCCGCCATGGAATAAATACCGTTATTACCAAGATGCTGCAATACGGGCAGCTTTTGAAAAAATTATTGTACAAATTCAGAAAGGCGAAGCCCCCAGGGTTTTGCTGTCACTGGCAACCGGCGCGGGTAAAACCATTATTGCTACAAATTTGCTATGGCGTTTAAATGAAGCGGGACAATTGCCAAAACCTGCTTTGTTTATTTGCGACAGAGACGAATTACGTGCACAAGCGTATGAAAAACTAAGTGCTGCCTTTGGAGATAATGTGCGGATAGTAAAAACAGAAAAAGGCGAAAACGCTGCAAAGAATGCACGTATTCATATCGCAACTTATCAAACACTTGGCCTGGATGATGAAACGCCCGATGATAAAGTAGCCAGTTTTCTTACAGAAAATTATCCTGAAAATGCTTTCAGTATTATCATTATAGACGAATGTCATCGTTCTGCATGGGGTAAATGGTCGGAGGTACTAAAGCGTAATTCAAGAGCCATTCATTTAGGCCTTACGGCTACGCCTCGTCAATTGATTACAAGCAAAGAATTACCACCGGAAGAAATGGCAATAACCGCCAACAACTTCAATTATTTTGGGGAACCGGTATATGAATACACTTTGGCCCAGGCACAGGAAGATGGTTACCTGGCTGCCTGCGAAATTGTAAAACGTAAAGCGGATATAGATAAACGGGTTTTTACAAAGCAGGAAATACTGGATGCAAAAGTTACCAATATAAAAACAGGTAAGCCTTTAACTGAAGCTGATTTAACGAAAGACGAATACACCGGTAAAGATTTTGATGATGAATTATTTATTGAGATGCGCACACCTGCTATGTGCGATGATTTGTTTCGGCAGTTAATTGAAAACGGAGGACCCGAACAAAAAGTGATCATCTTCTGCAATAGGGAAATTCATGCCGATAGAACGGTGATGTACATGAATAATCTGTACACAAAATGGTGTACGGAGAATAACCAACCTATAAAAGATGATTATGCGTTTAAATGTATGGGAGGTGCAAATGGTGGCGCAGATAAAATAGAACCAATGCGAGGGTCCAGTCAGCGGGCTTTTATTGCCTGTACCGTTGATTTATTGGAGGCCGGTGTAGATATAGAACGATTAAATGCCGTTGTATTTTTCCGCTATCTGAAATCTGCCATCAAGTTTTACCAGATGGTAGGGCGCGGTACAAGAATACACGAAGAAACAGAGAAGTATAAGTTTTGGTTGTACGATTATACCGGCGTAACTGACTTATTTGGAACGGACTTTATTTCCAAGTACCGTAAACCCAAAGCAGGCAAAGCCGGTGGCGGCCATAACGATGACGATGATGATGACAATAATGGGGGCGGCGATACAACACCTGCGGTTGGCGTAGTACATGGACACCCCGTAAAAATAACACCGGAAGGTCGTTTTATATTAGGTAGCAGGGATGGTAAAGAAGTGGCCATTCCGGTGGATGAGTATCGTAGGGAGATTATGCAACGGGTGCTGAGTGAAGCGCATAATCTTGCAGACTTTCGCCAGCTATGGATTGAAACACAAAAAAGACGGTCATTCATTGACCATCTCCTCGCAGCCAATTTTTCACCGGAAGTAATACAGCAAATAGATAAAATGAATGATTATGACTTGTTTGATTTCTTTGGGCATTTGAGCTACAAGGCAAGAGCATTAAAGCGTACAGAAAGAGGATCGCTTTACATAATTGAAAACAAAAACTGGTTTGACGGCATTGATAAAAATGCCGCTACCGTTTTAAAAGCTTTAGGGCAGCAATTTACATTAGGCGGCACAGAAGCGTTGGAGACCCAATCGCTTTGGGATGTACCGGAAATAAAACAGGCAAAAGGCCTGGATGCATTGCGACAATTAGGAAATCCGATTGATGTAATGAGAGATGCAAAGGGGAGGTTGTTTAGTGTATGAGTTATAGTGTCAAAAGGTTAGGTGATATTTGCAGATTTGAATATGGTAAAAACCTTCCAGGCAATACAAGAACCTTAGGAGAAGTTGATGTCTTCGGATCTAATGGTATTGTTGGGAATCACAACATTGGATTTACTATTGGAAAGACTATAATAATTGGAAGAAAGGGGTCTATTGGAGAAGTACTTGTTTCTCAAAAATCATGTTGGCCAATAGATACAACATATTTCGTTGATGAAAATTGTACAGAATGCGATTTAGATTGGCTGGCCCTTGTTTTAAAGCATTTAAAGTTGAATACGCTTAACAAGGCAAGCGGTGTGCCCGGACTAAATCGGGATGATGCTTATGATAAATTAGTGTTGGTGCCTGATTCAAAAAATGATCAAAGGAAAATTGCTGCTAAACTCAAAACTCAACTCTCTGAAATTGAAAAAGCAAGAAAAGCAGCGGAGATAATCAGAGATGATATCAAAAGGCTGAAGCATTTAACCTTAGAAGATTTTTTTTCTGAATTTGAGAAAACAGAAAAGTTTGCATTAGGAAAAAAAGCTCAAACAACAAGTGGAAGTACACCATCCCGTGGTCAAAAAAAATACTGGGAACCGGCAGATATTCCTTGGATTAAAACAGGTGAGATTGCTTTCGCATCAATCAAAAAGTCTGAAGAATATGTTTCATCGTTGGCATTGAAAGAATGTTCCTTAAAGCTGCTTCCAGTAAATTCTGTATTGATTGCTATGTATGGACAAGGAAAGACAAGGGGGCAATCAGCAGTTTTAAAAGTTCCGGCAACAATTAATCAGGCATGTTTTGCAGTTCTTCCCAATAATACATGGGAACCCGAATTCCTTCAATTGTGGTTAATGTATTCTTACCAGGAATTAAGAAACATATCTGAAAATCGTGGTGGAAATCAGGCAAATTTAAATGGCGATTTGCTTAACTCTTTTGAAGTGCCTGCGCCATCCTTAGAGGTTCAAAAAAGAGTAGTTCAAAACATGCAAGCAGCTTTAGTAGAAATTGATAAGTTAAGCAATGCCTGGAATGCCAAATTTGAAGAGATAGCTTCTTTGCCCAATAAAATCCTTGAAGAAATTTTTAATGAATTTGAATATGAGTAAAACTAAAGATAAGGTGAAGCCAGTAAAAGACACTAGTGGCAAACAACCCAAAGCCATTGGCTCTACACAATCTTTATCTTCTTATGTAAAAACAATCTGCGACATTATGCGTCGCTCCAATTGTGCCAGTGCGTTGCAATATGTGCCAGAGCTTACATGGATTTTGTTTTTACGCATCTTGGATGCACAGGAGCAAAAAGAAAGAGAAGAAGCAGAGGTGTTAGGCAATAGTTATATACCGGCTTTGGTAAGCCCTTTCCGCTGGCAGGATTGGGCGGCACCTTACAGTGATAAACCGGACCATCCAAAAACAACTGACGGTAAACCGCAGGGTTGGAAAAGGCAAGAGCTTTTCGCCCAAGGCGATAAGAAATTATTTGACTTCATCAACAATGAATTATTGCCGCATCTGCACAGCCTGGATATAGATAAAGTAACTGCGCAGCCAAATCTAAATGCTTCACGTAAGCAACGCATCATCGGTCGTATTATGACGGCTGTAGAAAGAGTTCGCGTAGATAGTGAAACCAATCTCAGAGATATTTTTGATAAAGTGCATCAACTGCATACAGACCATGTTGATGATACGCACTTCTTTACCCTGTCGCAAGTGTATGAAGATTTGCTGTTGAAAATGGGTGAAAAAAACAGTGATGGCGGTCAGTTCTTTACCCCTCGTGAAGTCATAAGGGCAATGGTGCTTACCATGAACCCGGAGCCCGGTAAAACAGTTTTTGACCCTTGTTGCGGCACCGGTGGTTTCTTGGCGGTGGTGTATGAATACTTAAATGAGAAGTTAGGGAGAGATATAGCGAGCACTGATATTGATGTTTTAAAACATGATACATTCTTTGGCAAGGAAAAAGAAAACCTGGTATTTCCTATCGCATTGGCAAATCTTGTATTGCATGGCATAGATCAGCCTAATATCTGGCATGGTAATACCTTAACCAATCGCACTACTTACGGAGCATTATTTGAAAATGCACCTACAACATTTGACTACATATTTACCAATCCACCATTTGGAGGTAAAGAAGGTAAAGATGCCCAGGACAGGTATTCCTATTCAACCAGTTCTACACAAGTATTGTTTGTGCAGGATATTATTTCCCATTTATCCAATGAAGGTACTTGTGCAATCGTATTAGATGAAGGGCTATTATTCAGAACAAATGAAAGTGCCTTTGTTGAGACCAAAAGAAAGTTGGTAGATGAGTGTAATGTATGGGCTATCATCAGCATGCCCGGAGGCGTATTTTCAACAGCGGGTGCGGGTGTAAAGACAAATCTGCTTTTCTTTACCAAGGGTAAACAAACGGAAAAGATTTGGTACTACGATTTATCGCATGTGAAAATAGGCAAGAAAACCCCCATGACCTTAGCCCATTTTGGTTTTGATAAAAACGGGAATGTTATTGAGGATAGTAAACTACCGGCTACACTTACCGGCGATTGGCTGGAAGATGAGGACGTGAAAGATGAACCATTTCCCACTTATGCAAAGATGCTTGCTAATAAAGGTGAAAGCCGCTATTCCTGGACAATTGACTTTGCCGCACGTAGAGCTGAAGCCTTTGATAAGATGCAGCCTTATAAAGAAAAGGCCGCCGAACTAAAGGAAGAAATTATTCCGTTAAAAGAGCAGCTAAAGGTTTTTAAAAAAGAAAAAAAGGAGAAGGACGATATTGAGGGGTTAGAACTTAAGATCGGTGGTATTGAAAAGGAAATTAAAGAGCAGGAAGCAATTATAGCTGACATTGATGCTAAAGTATTTGACTTAAAAGCCGTAAATCCCAATGCAGTTATTAAAACAGATACCAGGACAACATTAGAAGTAATTGAAAACATTGAAACGCAAGCCAGGATTGTAGAAGATGCAATGAGCAATTTGAAAAGACTGCTTGAAAAACACGAGGATGTAGCAGTAACTCAATAATTATACTACCAAAGAGTGAAGGGTTACAAATTATTAAACACCAATAAAAGCAAAGCTGAAACGGCTATTGCTTATCAAAATATATGAACTGAGGAATCGTCATCACCAACTACTTAGTCAATGGAAATCTCCAAAAACCGACGAGATAAGTGTAGATTAATAGAAGTGTTTTATGAAGTATTCCTGTATTTTCTAATAGTATAATAAATGACAAACAAGTTTAAAACCGCCGCGCTGCAAATTCTTGCCGAAGCGACCCAGCCCTTGCACTATAAAGAAATAACCAGGCTTGCCTTGGAAAAAGGGATATTAGAAACAGAAGGCGCCACGCCTGATGCCAGCATGAATGCTCAATTAATTACCGATATCAACAAAAAAGGGAAAGGATCTGACTTTATAAAAACGGCTCCGGCTACTTATGCGCTTAACCCACACAAAGAGGTGATAGAACCTAAAAAGCACAAAAAAGTATTGGAAGAGGAGGCGGTAGAAGAAGAAAAAATCAGTATCGAAACAGGCTTTGTTGGAAAAGCGGGCGAGCACCTGGTTTGTTCAGAATTGTTGTTTAAAGGATACAATGCAAGCATTATGAGTGTAGACAGCGGAATGGATATCATTGCGACCAAAAACAACAAACTGTTTTCCATACAGGTAAAAACCGCTAATGCCAACGCCTTCGATACCTACAATTTCGACGCACGCAAAGTATCGTTTGAAAAAGACTATGCAGGAAATACATTTTATGTATTTATTCTAAAAGGGAAAACGCAAACACAGTTCCTGATCATCCCCCTACACGAAATGGAAAAGAAAGTAGCAGAAAAAGCAATTATCTATGTACAGAGTTATAAAAAGTACCGTGTAAAAATTGACATCAGGGAAGGGAAAATTTTTCTAGGCAACCGGCATCACGAAATGAACTATTACCTGAACAATTGGGAAGTAATTAAATAACGATGCTAACCGGCCGCCTTATACATAAGGCAGATAGTAAGAGATTATTTTATTTCGTATCCCTTTCTTGCCCAAAAAACTGTCGATAATGTGAAAATATTGTTGACAAGCACATTAGGTTATGAGTTGCCTATGCTGTCTGTATTACAATTAGTCATTTAATATTATTTAGGAAGAACAAAAAATATCAAGTATTCGACTGCTTCTTTCTTTCCGCTAAAAAAGCTGGCTTCTATAGAAGCCAGCTTTTTGTTTTTACAAGCAATTTCCAACCACCCCCTCTTATATTAAATGCGTCTTTAATAATTTATAGAAACGCCTACACCAAAGCCCATGTCGCTGTCATAGTGCGCTCTTATGCCAAGGTTCTTTGTGAATATATAACGCAGGTCTGCCATGTACTCAAAATCGGTATTCACCATAAAGCTGGCCCGCAGACGTTTGGAAACAGGTATATCGTCCCGCATTAATGAAAGCCTGACTATGCCATCATGATATACTTCCGCCTGAAAATTGACAAGCATTGGTAAAGTATACACAACACCAAGACTAATGGCCCTACGGGTGTCCTTTTCGTTTGTCTGCCCAAAGAGGTTTTTCTCATGCTCATCTATTCCCATTTTCCGGTATCGCCAATCGAAACCGATAAAAGGCATAAACCATTGCATTTTTCCAATATATCTTCCCAGGTGTGTTTCTGTTTCATACCCATGCATATCATTGTACCCTAACCGCCATTCTGTTCCCAGGTTCCATCTTGTATTCATCAACTGCGCTTCTCCATCATTACCATTGGTTGCAAAATCATTTTGCGCCATCAAGTGTAACATATTGCTTTCCCGTTGCAGGCTTTTATATGCCTTCTCTTTATCCGGCAATTCCGGGTTCTTGTAATTATCTACGGAAAACACCCTGTTCATACCAGCCATCATGTGATAAAGAATATGACAATGGAAAAACCAATCACCTTCCGTATTAGCAACAAACTCGATCGTATCTGTTTCCATCGGCATAATGTCAATGATGTTTTTCAACGGTGCATTATCGCCCTGGTCGTTGAGCAAACGAAAATCAAAACCATGCAAGTGTATCGGGTGACGCATCATAGAATTGTTGTACAGCGTAATCCGAAGTACTTCACCTTTCTTCACTGGTATCTTATCCGTTTCAGACAACACACGGTTATCCATACTCCACACATACCGGTTCATGTTACCGGTAAGCACAAATTTCAGTTCTTTAACCGGCGCATCCTTAGGCAGCGAAGTGTTTTGCGGAGATTTAAGCATAGAGTAGTTTAATGTCACTATATCGCTCAACGCATTGGAATTGTACTGGTCAGCATTATTCCCCGTCATACCATCCTGCTGCATATTCATATCCATACTGTGCCCCATATCCATCTCACCTGTCATTTTCTTTTTAGGCTTCTCTCCTTCTTTCTTTTTCTGTTTCCCGTCTTCTTTTTCTTCACCGGTAATTTCAGGATACATCACTACGTTCATGTCCATCTGGTTAAGCCGCATATTCATCCCCATGTCATTTAAATCACCATTCATCTTCATCATACCATTCATCATCTTCATACCTTCAAAATACTTTAAACGACCCATGGCTTTAAGTGACTTTCGTGGTCCGTTGCCTATGAATAAACTGGTAGACTGAGTTCTATCTTCCGTAGTTGCCATAAACTCGCCTGCACTCCCATCTCCAGGAACAGTTACCACTACATCATACGTTTCAGACACTGCAACAATCAACCTGTCCACTTCCACCGGCTCTACATCATTTCCATCGCTGGCTACAACAGTTATCTTTCCGCCTCCGTAACGTAGCCAGAAATAAGATGATGCACCACCATTGGCAATGCGAAGCCGGACTTTATCACCGGGCTTCAAAGGTTTACCTCCGATACTTTTCAGCTCAGTAATATTATTGCCGTTCATAAGCACCTTATCATAATACACATCGCTTACATCCATAGCTGTCATGCGTTTCCATTCATTTGTAAGCTTTGTTTTAAGCTGACCTTTTCCAACCGCTTCTGCATAGCTCTGGGTTGCTCCTTTGCGGATCGCAAACCAATCAGTAGCCTGGTGCAGCATTCGCTGCACATTATCAGGGTTCAGGTTCGTCCACTCACTCAGCAGAACAGGTATTGCGGGCAGGTCATCTATCCCTTTCCTGAAAGACTTATCGTCAGGTCTTTTATGCATAATAAAACTGCCATACATGCCTATCTGTTCTTGTAACCCTGAATGGGAATGATACCAGTGTGTTCCGTTCTGAATAATCGGGAAACGATATGTGTAAGTGGTATGTGGTGCAATAGGCATCTGGGTGAGATAAGGCACCCCATCTTCTTTGTTCGGCAAAAATACTCCGTGCCAGTGCAGGGAAGTATTTTCATTTAGCAGGTTGTGCACTACTATCTCTGCGGTATCCCCTTCGGTAAATTCCAGCGTAGGCATTGGTATCTGTCCATTTACAGCTATCGCCCGTTTCTTTTTCCCGCCAAAAGTGACGATTGTATCCTTCACATACAGATCGTAATGAACAGTACGCCCGCCTGTAAGAATAGCGGCATTGCGGGTTCCATTAAAACTATCTGTGCCGGTCGCTTTTGCATCCACCATACCTGCATCGTATGTAGCATACTGCTGGCTTGCCTGTTCTTTTTGCGTATTGCCATTCTTACTCACATTTTCCTTTTTGTCTTGCGCCCTGGCCAGAAAAGATAAGGCAAGAAAAAATAATATTACTAGTCGTTTCATTACTTGTTGTTTGTTCGGATAATCTGTTACCGCCTGCAAACGAAGGCGTTGTATGCTTGCTCTTATAGCTGTCCTTACTCATATAGGATAAAGAGCGCATCATTGTTTACTATAATGGTGCGCCTTTTGAACACTACTTAGTCTCAACTGTTTTGCCACAGGACAGCATAGCTGCGCCGTAATAAGGATTTTTTATCTCCTTTGTAAGACTAACCCAATACGCTTTCTTCATCGGGCAATATTGATAGTAAGTAGTAACATCCAGTTTTTCTGCATGTTTTATCACATCCCATAAAGCGACAGACAGATCATTAAAAACAACCCGTTGTTTGTCGATCGTTCCGGCTTTTGCCAGTTCATCAGCAGACTTTAATAATGTAGCTTTTTGATCAAAATTTCCTTCTGCCGATACATTTTTCTGGAAAACAGCAATTGCCTGGGCTGCGCCTTTACTATCACCAGCGGTAAGCGCATCTTTTACAACTGTATAATTATTTACAAGCGTGCGGGTATTTTGAGCATTTGCTGAAAAACCAACAACCAATATTGCAATGACAAAAAATAATGTTTTCATTGTATGATAATTTATTTTTTTTACCGGCTTCATTGCTGAAGCCCGCTTTAATTTTTGTTATTTATTTTTCTCTATCAAACCTTGCGGATACTTATTCAGCCAACTAATAACAGACCAGATTTCAGTCTCGTTCAACCTGGCTTTTTTATGTAACCATGTATAAGAAGGCAGTGGCATTTTCCCGGATAGAAGCTGGCTTTGAATAGACTTCAACAGCCTTGTTTGTTTACGATCCGAATAAGACCCCCACTCATTAAAATTCAATTCCGACTTCCCATTTTTTATATGATCCTCTACAAAAAGCCGGGCTGGTTGTATATAATCATACCATGCGTAATTTGTATTGTTACTATGGCAGTCATAGCATGAGGTTTCTAGTATCTGCCTTACTTCCGGAGGAGCGGGATATAGTCTGGTAATATCATTCGCACTCATGCCCCCTTTACTTTTATTCTGCGCAGGTTGATAAAACTGTAACGCAAGGAAAAAAAGCAGCAGGATGATCGCGATTTTATGTATCCTGGCCTTCATCAGTATTCTTTTTTTACCGACCCGCAAGACGACATCTTAGAACCGAAGAACGGGTTCCTGATCTCTTTCGTCTCACTCAGCCAGGTTGCGCCTTTGCCGCTATCGTACATCGGGCAGTAATCCTGGTAAAGCTTTTGTGGTGCTCCAAACATTGCCACGAGGTCTTCCACATCTTTGCTTAAGGCTGCAAAATGTTCCCGCTGATGGTCAATCTTTCCTGCATTTTCACCAATGTGTGTACCATTTACTTTTACATCATCCATTATATCCATATAGTCCTGGTGTTTGCCTGATGGAACCGCCTTCATATCGATCGCCGGTATAGCATCTACCAGTTGCTTTCCTGCGTTTGCAGCGGCATTACCATCATCAGCAGATAACGCATTTTTTAATGCCAGGTAAGATGTTACAACAGGGGCAATCACGCTGCTTCCTGCAGAATGAGCTGTTGCAGTATCGTGTGACGCAGTTGACTGACTGGCTGTATTAGCTTCATCCGTCTTCTTACGCTGCGGCTGGTTACATGCAACAACAGCACTTACTGCAACAATTAACAGTAGCATATATAGACTAACAACTCTTTTCATATCAAATAGTTTGTACTTGGTTTAAAATTTTATTAGGCTCGCAGCGTTTGCACCGGCACAGACCGGGATTGCTGCAATCTCAGGACGTTATACAATGCCCGGATTACTTTCAGGCTGATTGACTTATCGCACCAGATGCTACACCATGCCCGGGCAGTGCTGCTATTTATCAATAGCAAATTCGTTACTGCTTCGCATGAGAAACATCTATTGTATATCGTAACCCGTTTTTCGGCTGGACACACTTCTGGCTGTAATAGCCTGGTGTCAGCTTATTTTAGGAGGTAACCAGATGGAATAATATCCCGGGGAAATATGGGATTGATGAATAGGAAAGTTTCTTTCTGTTGTCAAAGTAAACTGCTCCTTATTGTTCAGAAGATTTATTGTGATCATGAAAGTACTGCATTGGCCTGCGCGGCATTGGCAGGACCTATGCGCTCCGTTACCCTGGCAATTACTGCACTTACCACAGTTATCCGTTTTGCTACAGGTACTGGCAGGCTGTACAGACTGGTAACAACTTTGCGATACCGAAGCCCGGTTCTCAACAGTATGCCGATGCGCTGCGCCGCTTTTGTCTTTGGTAGCACAACCGAAACTGGTTTCCGATTGGAGCAGGAAACCCAAGAACAGTATCAACGCGATAGTAATATAGTTTTTATGCCCTTTCAATGCTTAAAATTAACAAATTCAAGTTTATAAAGCTCAGTTTCACTGACTTGGCATCAAAGGTAGTACAGGTACCCAGGGGGATGTTATATAATTTTTGGTTTGTTTTATACAATTCATTGGTATTGCCTACTCTCCCCATTTTGCCCCTACCCCATAGCACCTTTTAGTGCCGGATACTTTTTACTGTACCTTGTTTTAATGAACCTTGTAACAAGCGGCGCCAGCGGCGGAATGAAATAGGAGCATTTGATACTGATGAAGGAAATAAAAAGGGCGCAGATGAAAACAATGGGAATGGTTAGCGACCTGGCTATATTATAGCTCAACTGCTCTTTTCCCAAATTCTGGCCTATATGATTTGCCGGACTTCCGATGATGTTCCACAACCGGAAACTAAAATAACCGGACAGGCAGATGGTAATGGTGTACACTGCCAATGGCAACCTCAGGCTGCTGTTAAAGTAGTACTCACTAAGAAAAGAAGTACTAAAAGGCATAATAACAATTGGCAGCAGAAAAAGCAGGTTATTCCACAAGAGCTTATGGTTAACCCGGGTAACATACCTGAACATGCGGTGATGGGAAAACCAATACAAGCCAATCACAAAGAAGCTGATAAGAAAACCAATCAGCTTTGTTACAACGGGCAACAGTTCGCGCAATAACACACGGTCTGTTAAGGTTTCCGCATGAAGCTCCGGTATCCTGATCTCAATAATCAAAAGGGTGATAGCAATGGCAAATACAGCATCGCTAAATAAGGCAATTCGTTCTAACTGAAAACTTTCTTCCGCATGCACTGTGGGTGAATTTGTTTTACGCATATTATCGGTCATACAATAAAATATTCTTTACAACTTAGCAGAAAGGGGCACTTTATATTTTTTTGTCCATTTAACAATTAGCGGAAGTATAATAGCCGTTGGCAACAACCATGTAATGACACCAGGTAAAATCCCTGTATTATTAACGACTACAAATGCGGTGGCAGATGCAGCATAAGCGCCCATCATTCGCTGCAGGTGCGCTATAAGCCAGTAATTTTTTTCTCCGTCCTTACACCTGTAATTATGAATATCCTTCCTTACCATTCGAAGGCTTAGTACACCAAAAACAAGGAACACTGCTCCAAACTGCTGAGACTTTATAACCAGGTAAATGCCAAAACCGATAAATGCAAGAGCGGCTACCAACATTCCATAAGTAAGCACATAATCGATGGCTAAGATCTTTTGGCACTCCTGCAATCTTTTTAGCCTAAGATACCGCTGACCAGTAGCGGACATATAGATGGTGAAAATGCCTACTATAAAAAGGAAATAGTTTGGATGTATTATTGCCAGCACAAGCGACGAAAAGCCTGTTGCAAGCATTCCTGTCAAAAACAGTTTACCAATACTTCCATGAAGCTTATCTCCTTTTTTACGAACAATTGAAATCGTTCCTGCAATTAAACCAATGCTTCCGCCTATGATATGCAGCACGAGTAATACTTTAAAAATGTAGCCCATCTTTTTTATAACCGTTTAAATGTTATTGATCCCTGTCTTGTTTTAGCGATAAGGGCGATAAGTATTAAGTACAAGCTGATCGAAATATATCTTTTGGATGAAAAACCAGAAAGTGATGTAGCTACCAGCAGGCCGGAAACAACCAGCATCAGGTACATTGCAGGCACGGGTAAATTATGAAACAGTTCCAGATTTACAGTCCCTGAAATATTACTATCAGCAACACCTGTTTTAACTACCTGGGTCCGCCAAAAGCGTTTTACATATAACTCTTCTACCGGGCTAGTTGTGGTCAACGTAGCTGTTTCCCCGGCTTTGATAGATACCGACTGCCCATCTTTTGCCGTAACAGTCATCTTGCTGATAAAACCGATAGCTTCTTTCCTTCTTGTAATATTAATTGTTGTCATTATCAGTCCTTATTTATTACCAGGGTGCGAAGTGTTATACCGTATCTTATTCTCTTGCCATGAATGTTTGTCTTTCACTGCAAACTAATTGAATATACATTGCATTGATGCTATACTCTTTTCGCACCTGACTTTATGAGTCAGCTATATTTTATACCTAAAATTGCACCCCCTATCACAACTACAATCGCAATCAAGATGATCACGGAGAAAAAGTACAGGTATGCCAGCACTATTCTTAAAATAGTATAGCGCAGTGGGTGGCCTTTAAAAAATTGCGCATAGTCAAAACAGGTTATTGCAAAACCGATTGCTGAAGCAACCGCAGTTACGGTGTTTACTTTAGGGCTTCCATTAAAATAATACAATAAGGGTAGCATCAAAAGATTGAGGATAATACGCTGCCCGGTCACAAATGCATTCAGCACTACATGCTCTATATAATTATAATTCCATTTTCTAAAAGCCAGCCAGGTAGCCAATGAATAGACAGGCAGATTAATGAGTTCTACTATTGCGTAATGTGTAACCACCCAGTCGTTTACTTTCTCGTATCCAGCCGCGGGAACAAGACGAACGGTGTTGATATTAAAATAATGATGCAGGAACCCATAAAGGCCTGCAAGAACAAACAAGAACATCAACGGCCTGAAATGTTTTATTCGCTTGCCTTCAATAAATTCTCTCACTGTATGTCCCGGCCTTATACATAACTCCCTGGCAGTATACAGTATGCCCTTATCAATATGAATTACGCTGTGTTGTATCTCATGCCAGAGAAAATGAATGTCCAGCCTGCCGGTAGCAGCCTTCTGACCGCAACATGCACAATACTGGTCATGAATGATATTACCGCAGTTCAAACAGTGTTTTTCCATCTACTGAGCGGTTCTTTTCCTATTTACAATCTCCCTGAGTGCAGGCTCTATCGCCAGGGCATGACCATGCCCGAATGTGACCATTATACGATCATATTGATCCAGCGCCGCTTCTATTTTTGAAAGAAGTAAACTATCCCTGGTCATTTTGGATACTCTGCCAACCGCGCAGTATTTACAACTATCATTGATATAATCAAAGGCCTCCAAATCAAAACTTGTTACATCGAATACGTTCCCTGTACTTCTTTTATACAACTCTTTAAAATAGCCAAGCGTTCTTTCTTCCGGCGATAGAGGAAACCCATTTTTTATAAAATACGTTTCAATAATCCGGTTAAATACACTATCAAAGCGTTCATTCGGGTATGCACCATAATGATATGGAATCGCTATACGTTCTATTACATAGTAGAGATACAGATCATCTTTCGGCTGTTTTTTTAATGTCAGCGCAAACTCAGTTTTTGCATCCATATCTCCATTGAGCATTTTTACACCAGCCCTATCAGCATAATATTTTAGCACAGCAGTTTCTCCGTCTTTTCGTATTGCCTCGCTGACCGTTGCATAGTGCGTGCTTTCAGCAACCTGTCCACCTTCATTAAAAACCACCTGCGGCTTCAGATCTGCAAAATATTTTCCTATAATGCTAAATTGCGGATGAGCACTGTCTGCATCATGCACACAGCCAACAAAAACGATACGTCTCCCATCTTTGCCCGCTATATCTATAACGTATGGCGTTTTAACCGTATCCATCATTTTACCCACCCTTACATAATCCAGTACAGTATAATTATGTGGATGAATGTGATTTTGCGGGGCAGAAACATTACAGGAAAACAGGCATATCCCAACCAACCAAAACATTACTGTCTTCATAGTATAAATGCTAACTAATTGCAACAAATAAAGTTTTTTACATATAGACGGCAGCACCCTGGTTGACAAGAAGGGTGTCTTTTTTGACAAAACCCGTAATTAATTTGACAAGAAAAATTTTGCTTCTTCCATAATGGACAATCAGTCTATTACGCTTACCTTAGTCGATCTTGATGAAACAATAATTTCCTCCAGCGTTTCGGATACCAAAACATTGACAAAATGCCCCAAGTAATAGATGAATTTTCCTGTATCGTTTAATACTACCAAAAACATTGTACTACTGCTGTTGGCGGGCATGCTTTCCAACAATGCCTTCGCACAGATAATGGAACGTAGCCAACCGCTATATCGCAACTTTACCTACATCAATTCCAGCCTTCCTTCTAATAGTGTTTATAAGATGGCTACAGATGGTTATGGTTATATCTGGATAGCAACAGAAAGAGGCCTTGTTCGCTATGATGGAAATGTTTTCAAACAATATACTGCACCACAAACAGACAATGAGTTTGTACAAGTTTATAAGCCCAACGATAGTACATTATGGTTATTTGGCTACTCCGGCAATAGCAGGCTTTTTAATTTAAGCACACACACGTTCAGGACTGTGCTTGATACACCCAATACCGCACCCTTCAAAAGCCCGGTAGTACTCGCTTGGCAAAAAAACGATACGCTATCCCTGTACCGGACCAACAGCACTTTTTCACAGGCAGCACTTTCCAATCCCAATCAGCAATGGCTGGCAGGCAAAGCATCTTTCATCAATAGCCTTTTGGCCAGGTGGAAAATTCCCAACCATGCCTATGGCATTACAGCCGATACATTGTCTGCATTGTTCAATCACAAACCGTATGCAATACAGATCACCGGAGATGTGCTGATACTGGGAAACAAAATTTTCCGTCAGAATGGAGATGCACCTGCCACGCCGGTCTTTAATGGGGACAGTAAAAAAATTACAGGCAACATCAGCTCTTTTGTAAGGATGGGCGACGATCTATATCTTGGCTTTGTAGAAACACAGGAATTGTTGCTGATAAAAAACTTCTTTTCTACAGATAGCCGTGTGCAACACACCTATTCAAAGATATTGACACAGGTGCCGGTAACAAGCCTTGTTTGCGATTACCAGGGCAATCTTTGGGTGGGAACGCTCGGCAAGGGCATTTATTTATTTACACCTGCAGACCTGGCGACAAGACATTTACAGCAAGCCAGGAGTGATGCGCCTGACAGGAACATTACCGGAATTAGCAGGCTTGACAATGGCCTTACTGCATTAGGACACAACCATGACAGGGCAAGCATTTTATACAATGAAAAACAGGCGGAGATCAGTCTTTCCGGCCACCAGTCCATCAATGAAGTCAGGGCTGTTTACAAAGTGGCGGATAAATGGTTCTTTTTTGGCAACCAGAACAGTTACGCCGGAACAGGAGTGTCAGTTCCTGGTAAAATTATGCCTTTGGCAATCAGCAAACATACCCCGTTTAAAGATGGTACAATGCTTAATAACCGGTATTATTTTACTACCAAGTCTGCTTGTTTCATTATTGACAATGATGGAAACATTAGTACAGACACCATGTACAAAGGCATTAATACGCTGACCATTTCTCCACTAAATGATAGTGTATGTTTTTATGGCACAAATGATGGTATCTACCGGAACGGTACAAAACTGCAGCAGTTCTCTTCAACCCGGATCACTAAACTGAGAACAATAGGTAGCAAGCTGGTAGTCTGTACACAAGAAGGCGCATTTGTAGTACAGCTTACTGAAAAGGGTGAGCCGGCAAACAGCTTCAAAATACTGACTGAAAATTGCTATGATATAAAAGCGGATAGCTCCTACTGCTACATAAAAACGGGTTCCGGGTTAGCTATTTTCAATACAAAAGACTGGAAACTGGTTAATGAAATTAATGCAGGAACATATGCTCTCTCTATCAATGATTACCTGGTTGAAGGAGATACATTGACGCTGGCGACCAACGAAGGCGTTTATTATATACCCAAACGATTGGCCTGTTATTTAAAAAACATAGTTACTCCGAAAATTTATTTATCCTGTTCCTTAACGGGGTTTGACCCATCAAAAAATATAGCTGAAATCACTTATTCAAAGAAGTTGTCTATTACGTTATCTGCAGACCTGCTTGACTATACGAGTAAAAGTAAACATATAGACTACCAGATAACTTACAATGGGGAAGCTATCAGCAACTGGCAAACAATGAGTGACCGGGCAATAACGCTCAACAACCTGAAACCAGGAAAATATACCGTTACGATAAAAGCAAGAGCAGGTTACTCAGGAATGGAGAACAGCGCATCGCACACTATTGTCATTCATCCTTTGTGGTACCAGCGCACCTGGATAAGCATATTTTTTTGGTGCTTCATAGCAGCCATAATTGGCTTCATAACATTCCGGTGGTATAAAGCGCAGTTACACAAGGCAAAGAAAAATATGAATGACCAATTGCGAATGAACGAGCTGGAAAACAAGAACCTGTTTGCCCAATTAAAGCCACATTTCATATTCAATGTACTTACACCTTTGCAATCTTATTTCATTGATGGCGATGATATTGGTGGTTTGAAATATCTTGACAACTATGCTAAGCTGATGCGCGGTTTTTTACAGGAGAGCAGGGAAAGTTATATAACTATTGAAAAGGAAGTTGATTTTCTAAAACATTACCTGTTTATTCAGCAGCAGCGCTTCAGCAACGGGTTTACTTATTCTTTTGAAATTGATCCCCGGCTGTCCCTGTCACAACTATTTGTGCCTACACTGATACTGCAACCAATTGTTGAAAACGCAGTGGAGCATGGCGTTAAAAATGCAACCGGAACCAATGGCAGCATACGCATTAAATTAATGCCTGATGACAATAAAGTAATAGCATCTGTTATAGACAATGGCGACGGATTTAAAAATTCAGATACGTCCTTTCAGCCCAACCATGCGCTGCAAATTATTAAAGAACGCCTTGAACTGATCCGTTTAAAACACGGGGCAGGTATGTTACGCATTACATCAAACGGGGCACAGCCCGGCACTACTATAACCATTGAGCTACCGCTCTTAAACTCGACTATGATATGATGACACTAAAGGCATTTATTGTAGATGATGAAACAATGCCCAGGAATACGCTGGCAGCGTTACTAAAGAAATTCTGTCCGGATGTAGTGGTTACAGGTATGGCAGAGAACTATTCAAGGGCGATTGCAGCATTACAGCAACAGCAAGTGGATATCATTTTCATGGACATTAACCTAGGCACCCACACTGGCTTTGATGTCCTGGACGAACTTTTATCCTACCGGGCAGCAGTTGTATTTATAACAGCCTATGAGGAATTTGCCCTTAAAGCATTTAAGTATGCGGCAGTCAATTACTTGCTGAAACCGATAAATCATCTTGAGTTGATTGAGACCATTGGCAGGGTAAAACAGGCAAGAATAGATAGTACACAGATAAACACACAGGGAGAAAACGCCTATGAAAGAAAACAAATAGCCATCCCCGGTAAAAATAAGATCGAACTGGTGTCTATAAGCAATATTGTTTACCTGTCCGCTGAGGGAAGCTATACCGTACTGCATTTGCAGAACAAAGAAAATATGATAATCTCAAAACACCTGAAGTCTCTTGAAGATATACTTGCTCCATATCCCCAATTTGTAAGGGTACACAGGTCTTACATTGTAAACAAACGGTTTGTTGCAGCATACAATAGAGCAGACAATGGCTACCTGGAAATGCAGCAAGGCATTTCTATCCCTATCGGAAGTCTATATAAGCAGGAAATATTCAGCATGTTTGAAAATTAGGCATGGATAAAGGATATCTTAGAAAATCAGGGGGTTACCTCCTGGTACGCCTGGCATAGAAAAAGCGCACCGGGCAATGGTAAGATCGTACAAGATGAAGTGTTATTTTTTACGTGTTTTTTTATACATACGCTACATGGCTCTACACAAGTGCAAATACAACTACCAGTTGTTAAAATGCAACAGAAAGTAGTGCCCTTACAACTAAGAGGGTGTGCTGATCTGTAGCTTTTAACGATGAAGCCAGGTACTTTTGTATTGTTGAAAAATCAACTAAAATAAGCATGGAAACAAAAACGATTGGCAACAAAATTGCCCAGGCTCGAAAGGAACAAAGCATGTCGCAGGCACAACTGGCCGACCAGTTATTTATAAGTGCCCAGGCCGTTGGCAAATGGGAACGTGGAGAGTCCGTACCGGATATTATTATGGTCAGCAAACTGGCAAATATTTTGGGTGTTGACCTGAATTACTTTTCCGGGCATACCCAGCCAGGGCAAGATGAAAGAGGCTCAAAGTCAATTGCAGGCAACGCATTTGCCCCAGAGGCAACAGTACCTGAAGCTAAAAACACCCTCAAGGTTTCAGTAGAGTCAAAGGATCTTACAAATTTTAATGGAAGCGATCTCTTTGAGAGTGATTTTGCTGGCGTTACTGCACACAAAAGAAAATTTAGCGGCAGCGTTTTACACCGCGCTAACTTTGCAGACGCCGACATGACAGGAAGTTCGTTTTTCGCAAGTGATGTACGCGAAGCAAATTTCGACGGGGCTAACTTAACGGATTGCACGTTGTCTGCCTCTGACCTCACAGATGCAAGTTTTACCCAATCCATTCTTGTACGCACTGAATTTAGTACGTCGGGATTGGTCAGAACAAAATTTTCAAATACCAAACTGGTTGATGTAAAGGTGACCAAAACAGACTTGAGAGAAACGATCTTTGAAAACTGCGTTTTCGAAGGTGTTAACTTTATATATTCCGATCTGAGCGGATTATGTTTCAATGGGCAAACCTTCAACAATGTGCAGTTTCATAACACCGCATTAAAAGACGTGTCATTTAATGGCGCAACCCTCCGAAACGTCTCTTTTCGTGCAACTTTTGCCTTGACTAATAAATATTACCGCGCCATTAAGACCATCCACTTTGACGGCGCAATGATGGATAAGTTGACCTACGCCGCGCTTAAAGGTATAGGCGCAGATCTATCGAAGGTTACATTTTTATAAGACAGCCTATATGCAACAATCCATTCATAAAAAGGCGTTAAAAGGCCATTTTTACCTCTCCCACAAACCAGGTTGTAAACGAAGCGGATTATTTGTCAGATGCATTACGCCCGAATTTTTCCTTGTAAGCAGCAGAAAAGTGAGAAAAATTTTCAAACCCTACCCTATAATAAACATCAACGGGTTTTTGCCCGATCTCGATCAGCAGTTTTGCTTCTGTTAAGCGCCTGTCTTTTAACCACCTTTCCGGTGTATTATCAAAAATGTTTTTAAAATCTCTTTTAAAAGTAGAAAGGCTTCTGCCGGTCAGCCTTGCAAATTCTATGATCGGAACATTATAAATGAAGTTCTCGTTCATAAATTTTTCCATATCTATTTTGTACGGATCGCTTAAATCAAATAGTATTTCCTCCAGCCGTTGGTCATATTCCAGCAATAAAGTAATTGCTTCTGCTGTTTTCAGAGCCACCAGGTTCTGATTCAATTTGTCGGGGTAAAAAAAGTAGGGAAGCAATGATTGAAAATATGCCTGTATAAATTTTGAATGACTAATATCGGTCAGCGTACTACCAGTATGTTTATGTTTCAATGCAATTTTATGTTGCGTAGCAAATTTTTTCAAAATGTCCGGCGTTAAGAATATGCTGACACTCTTACATGGCTCTCCGTTTGCATCCGGGACCTTTAATGCTTTTACCAACTCATTTTTGCGTATCAGCGTAATTTGGCCGGCGTTGACAATATGTTTATGATGCGCAAATTGTAATTCCAGTGTTCCGCTTTCCTGGTAGCCCAATGTAAGTTCAGGTACTATTTGCTCATCACTGTAAGCTTTTTGTTTTACACAACTGAATAATATATTCTCTGAAGTATTCATTTTATTCGTTCAATAAAAGTAAGATACACTTTAGTGACATAAAATCCGATACTGGCAAAAAATGCAGGTACGGATTTATACATCAATAAATAACCGAAGCGCTATACACCGCGAAGCAGGTAAGCGCCATCAACAACGAAATCTGCACCCGTGGTATAAGACGACAGGTCAGACAATAAGAAGGCTACTGTATTGGCTATTTCCTGCGGATCACCGATCCTGCCTATGGGGATAACTTCGGTCATCTTACCTGAGATTTCCGGCTGACTATCTACCAAGGGTGTCTTTATTACACCAGGGGAAACCGTGTTGACACGGATACGCATCCGGGCGTAATCTTTCGCCGCCGTTTGTGTCAATCCGGCAAGCCCATGTTTGCTGGTTGTATATGCTGTATTATACGGCAAAATGGTATGGCCTTCCACTGATCCTATGTTGACGATCGAACCGCCACCGGACTGAAGCATGGCTGCAACCTCGTACTTCATACCATAGAATATACCATCCAGGTTTATAGACATTACTTTTCGCCAGTTATCGATCGTTTGCTCGTGTAGTAAACTAAACTCGCCACTGATGGCTGCATTATTGACTGCAAGGTGTAGCCCACCGAATTTTTCTATCGTAGCGGTAATAGCTCTTTCCACATCCTCCGGCTTCGATACGTCTCCCGCAATGCTCAATGCCTCCCATCCTGCTTCTTTTATTTCTTTTTCCAATTTTTGCAGTGGTTCAGCACGCCGGGCCATCAGCCCGACTGCAGCGCCTGCCTTTGCAAGTGTTTTTGCAATAGCCGCTCCTATACCTTCAGAAGCACCAGCAACGAAGGCAACTTTATTTTTAAAGGAGATTTCCATTTTTGATTATGTTGCTATTTCTGAATAAATATTTTTATACCCCCAATAAGCAGGAGTTTTATCAGGCTGCCATAGTTTTTCCAGGCAGCCTGATTTTATTTTATAAAGCATTGTATCCACCATCAACAAAAAGAGTGGTTCCCGTCATAAACGGACAATCATCAGAAGCGAGGAATACGATACCATTGGCAATATCCTCTGCAGTGCCCATCCGTTTCATCGGGTGAATAGCGGCAATGCTTTCTTCGCTGTATGCACCTGTATCAATAGCGCCCTGGATAATATCAGTCTTAATAGCTCCCGGCGCAATAGCATTGATGCGGATACCCATAGTAGCATAATCAATAGCTGCACCTTTAGTTAACCCAACCACCGCATGTTTGGACGCGCAATATTGCGCTGTATAAAGTAACCCGTTATGCCCTGCTATAGAGGCCAGGTTAACGATGGCGCCACCACCGGTTTGCAACATAGCCTTAATGGCATATTTCATACCGTAGAAAACGCCCATAACATTCGTATCAAGCATTTGCTTCAGATTTTCAGTAGTGGCATCGGCCAACAGGACACTGCCAAGCGCAACACCTGCATTATTTACTAATGCATCTAATTTCCCGTATTGAGTAACCGCTTTTTCCACGACTGTTTTTACTGCATCTTCATTTGTTACGTCTAGCTCAAGAAATGTATTTGCAATACCCTTGTCGCTTAATTCCCTGGAGAAAGCTTCACCTCTTGTTTTATTCCGGCTGGTGAATACTACATTGTATCCTTTGTTTCCAAATGCGAAAGCCGTTGCTTTGCCGATTCCGGTTGTGGCACCGGTAATGAGAACTGTTTTTTTCATTTTTTATTTTTTTTACTTTGATAAGACAAAGGTCATATGCTTAAGCGGGTTGCATTTTGGCCAGCAGTTCAAAAATGTTTGGCGAGCGGGTCAGCCTTTCATACCCAGGCTTACGGGGAAATATTCGAGGGAAAGCAGTACTATACGTTTATATCTTTTGCCCTTTGTTACTAAAACAAGGCACTTTTGAACCCGCAGGGAGAAAGCTTATGTAATAAGGGTTTTCATATAGCTTGTTCAGGCTATCCCTAAAGAGAAATGATAACCATCTATCAAAATAGCGTACCTTCAAAAACGCATATGTACATTCTCAGACAATAAACCTTATTATTATGGCGAACACTAAACAAAGCAAAAATGAGATAGCTGTATTTTTAGGCGACCTTATCTCTTTCCGTAGTTCATTAAAATTAATTCACTGGTCTATTACCGGAAAAGGCAGTTACGAAGCGCATATCTCTCTCGACCAGGCTATTGATTCACTTGTGGATATTACTGATCGTCTTGTAGAAACTACGTTTGCATTGAAGGGAACACTTGACATAACAATACCGGAAACAACGCGTCCTAAAAATCACATCAAACACATAGAAGACTTCTACAATAAGGTAGAGAAGCAAAGAAAACCCCTGTTTTCTGAATCTTTTTCACAGTCCATTATCGACGATATACAGGAAGCCATTCAACAATTGTTATTCCGTCTGAAAAGACTGGAGTAACACCGGACAGCAATCTTGTAAGCCAGGCAATAACCTAAGCAGCACTGCTGCCATAAAACGGGCGCAGCGCCGCTCTCCTATTTGCAAGAGCATTTGCGTTATATCCTTATCATCAGTTGATGCAGGCAATGTATAATGCCTGTTTAAAAAATATTACAGCATCCATTCCAGGTTTATGCGCTAAGTGCTACACAAAGATGGCCTGGCACATACGCTACTATCCATTCATTTATTCGCCCTTGTTTACATGAACACCAACCGCTTAACTGCCTGTTTTTCTACTCACTCAAAGACATGGACCATCCTGCTGGCAGTATATTTCCTGGCATCTTGTACCCGCCAGGAGAATTGGGCAATCCATGCCGGGTGGACAGACTCTTTAATTGAAAAAATAGAGAGTATGAAGCAGACAGCACCCGCAGCTATAATTCCCTACCTTGACTCAACCTATGCACATACGCCTGACAGGAGTATAACTGATGTCTGGCTAAAATATAAACTCAAGGCCAACTATTACAGCTACATCACCCGGGACAAGCAAATGCGTCACCAGTACATTGACAGTATGGAGGCGTTGTTGAAGGGGAAGGAAACAAGGCTCCCCTATCAATATGCACAAACATTAAATGAGAAAGGAAGAGCCTATACTGACGAAAATAAATTTAGCCAAGGCTTTGAGGCGTACTATGATGGCCTGCAATTTTCCTTACGTCAGAAAGATAGCTGCGCTTTAGCCGATTTCAATACTTCTATGGCCATGATTGTTTTTGCAAGGGAAGAATACGACAAAGCGATCAGCTATTTATTGCCGGCTTATGCTCAGGCATTGCAATGCTCCGCTAAGAATAGCAGTTTCAATAACACGTTTTTATTACAACAGGGCATCTTAAATACACTAGGCCTATGTTACGAAAGGGAAGGCAAGGCTGATTCAGCCATTTACTATTATGAAACGGGGTTGAAACTGGTAGAAAACGCACTGGAGCGATGGCCATCCAACAAGACATTCATCACCTTAGTAGGCGCTATTATGGAGGGGAACCTTGGTGGTGTTTTACTGAACCAGGGGCAGTATGATCAGGCGGAACATTACCTGCTGAATAATATAAAGATCAATGACCGGACGGGCTTTGACAAACAGGATGCGCGTACCGCAAAAGCGAAACTGATAGATCTTTATTTACGTGAAAGACGTTACCCGGCAGCACAGAAATTGCTCACCGAGCTTCAACAAGGATTGTTATCAGCTACAGAAAGCGGAGAAGGGCCCAAAAAGATCTGGATAAAATGGTATTTACTACAGTCAAGGTTTCTTGACTCTACAGGACAGTACCGGCAGGCACTCTCGTTCTACAAACGGGCAGGCGAATTAAATGACTCTATGCGAAGACTTCAGTCTGCACTATACAAAGCAGATATGGATGTGGCTTTCAAAGAACGGAATAACCAATTTACCAATCACCTGCTAAAAAAAGATGCAGAATTAAAGACGGCTTATTTAATCGCCGCCATTATTATCGGCTGTATTTTATTCGCGCTCATTTTGATTATCTGGATCAACCTTAAAAGGATCGTTTTAAAAAATCAACAACTGGAAAAGATCAATGAGCAGAAAAGGACGGCTATTAAAGCATTGCTGGAAAGTGAAAGACGTAATGCACATCTTATGAAACTGGTTGCACACGATCTGCGCGGGCCGATAGGTGCTATAGCTTCTATTGCTTCTGTAGCAGAGCAGGAAAAAGAAAACACCTTCACCAATAAGGAACTGTGGGAAATGGTAAAGCTGTCCGCAGAAAAATCTTTAAAACTTGCGCAAGAACTATTGCAGCAACCGGATGTACATAAAAAGGAAAAGGTAGACCTGGCGGCGTTACTGGCTTATTGTATTGATGTGCTGCAATTCCAGTTCCAGGAAAAATCACAAAAAGTACAATTATATGCAGACTCCATTGTAGTAGAGTTGTACCAGGATTCCTTTTGGCGCGTCATTGTTAACCTGCTTTCAAATGCTTCAAAGTTCAGCCACCACGGCACTACCATTGTTCTCTCCTGCAAAGCGGATGCAGATGGCATACTTATCAGCGTACAGGACGAAGGCATAGGCATTCCGTCGCGGCTGCAACCGTTTATTTTTGATGGCTTGCAGGTTACGCAACGCGAGGGCACTACAGGTGAGGCATCGTTTGGTCTTGGGCTGGCAGAGTGTAGCGCGATCGTACACCGGCAAGGCGGCGATATATGGGTAGAAAGCCAGGAAGGCAAAGGCTCTACTTTTTACATCCATTTATTCCTAAATTGAGTGTAAAGCTTGTGTATTTTAATTTAATACATACAATCATCGCCACGCCTCTCCCACTCTTGTAGTACACATTCTACACATTGTTTTCATTAAATGTATTATTATTACTACGCAAAACGAACCTATGTAAATGGTGACTTCATTAATTTGAAAATCACAACGCCGTCTGCCACCTATAAAAAACAGTACCGATTAAATGCGCACGAAAAATTATAAAAGGCACTCAACTATGCTTTTTATAATTTTTCTTTTTTGAAATCCAACAACCGCATACGCTTATTCCATATTGATGTTTTTACAACAAACATCAAAACTGAACTGAAAACTTCAACAACCTAATTTATAAAATGGTATCCCTTATACCATGTACAAAGGATGTCTACATTGACATCCTTTTGTTCTTTCTGTACCAAACACACAATGTCTCTTTTCACCCTTTGCGACGTACCTCCACACAATTGTGGTGGATACTTAGTGCTTTTGCGTGAAATAGCTTACCCTCCGAAATTTTGACATGTTAAACGCAGTTCCTGGTATTCCCCAAGGTGTATAGCCGGTATAATTTTGATTCGAACAAAAAACAATTTAACGTATGTCAGTAAGTCGTTTAAAAAAGGTAGCTGGTATTATTATTCCCGACAGCGCTATTGCCACACAGGCCACGGAGCTTTTATTGGAACATGGCACTGAATTTATCTATAACCATTCCCTGCGCGTGTTCCTGTTTTCTTCGTTGAATGCGCAACGCAATCACCTGGCACATGACGCAGAGTTGCTGTACGTAGCCTCTGTATTCCACGATCTTGGCCTTGTTGCGCATTATAGCAGTCCTGATCTCAGGTTTGAAGTGGACGGTGCAAATGCAGCGCGTGATTTTCTGAAAGGGCATAGCATTGCAAAAGATAAGCTACAACTGGTCTGGGACACCATTGCCTTGCATACAACAATAGGCATTGCCGAACATAAAGAAAATGAGGTGGCGCTTATGTATAGCGGTGTAGGATTGGATGTAATGGGTGAAGGCTATGAACATTTAAGCACAGCACACAGGGAGGAAATTGTAACAGCTTTTCCAAGAAATGATTTCAAGAAAAAGATCATCCCTACCTTTTTCGGAGGTTTTGAACACAAGACTGAAACTACCTTTGGCAACATCAAAGCAGATGTATGCGCATTTATGATCCCTAATTTCAAGCGCAAAAATTTTTGTGACTGCATTTTACATTCTCCGTGGTCGGAGTAATAAATTTTGTACTAAACTACATCCATTTTGCCTTAGCTGAAAAGCTGCCTGCGGGCGGCTTTTTCTTCCAGGTTATACAAGGTAAATACAGCGGGGCACCCATATCTATCGCCAATACCAATATTACAATGCATCAGGGTTTAGCGAGCCACCTGAATAGATATTAAAGAAATCACGTTTGTACACTTCGCCCAAAGGAATTTCACTCTCGCCCAGGTAGATAGTATGATGGTCAAATGAATCAATAAAATCTTTGTTGAGCACATAAGATTTACTTACCCGCAGGAAGGTATCCTGCGGCATTTTCTGGTGAATTGTTTTGAGGTTCATTGCAGTGATCAATTTCTGGTTCCGGGTATAGATAACTACATAATCTTTTAACCCCTCTACAAACCGGATATCGGCAAAATTTATTCTATAAAACTTACGCTCAGCTTTGATGACCAGGTATTGTTCCGTATTTGATTCAATCGTATTCTTTGCTGTTTTATCAGAAAGCATTTGCCCGTACACTTCTGCCTTATTGATCGCTTTTTCCAGGCGGCTTTTGTCTACCGGTTTTAACAGGTAATCTATAGCATCCAGTTCATAGCTTTTTAGTGCATACTGCGGATAGGCTGTGGTAAATATAGTCAGCGTTTGTTTGGGCAGTTGGGTTGCAAACTCAAGCCCCGTTACCATTGGCATCTGGATATCCAGGAACGCAAGATCTACATTATTCGCCGCAATAAATTCCAGGGCTGCCGGCGCATTGGCAAACTTGCCAAGTACCTCAATAGGCGATACCTCTTTGATCAATGCATGCATTTCCTCTCTCGCCAGCGGCTCATCATCTACAATAATACAGTTCATACAGGTAAGGTTAAGTTAACGATATACTGCAGGTCAGTAGATTGAATCTCCAGTGTATAGTTTTTATCATAGAGTAATTCAAGCCTTCTTTTAATGTTAGGAAGACCAAGGCCATTGTCTTTTTTATCTCCTGCTATATAACAACTGTCTTTTGAGTTTATACACCTAAAATAAAGCCTGCCCTCTTCTACTTCAATGCTTACGTCTATACTTGATTCTTTTCCTGAAATATCTGCGCTATGTTTTATAGCATTTTCCACAAAGGTTGTAAACAGATTCGGTGGCAGGAAGATCGTATTCAGTGTTTTTGCCGGTGTATGACACGTTACATTGACAGACAGGTTGTCCCTCCTTACTTTTTCGAGATTCAGGAAGTTGGAGAGGAAATCTATTTCAGCCTTCAGCATCGTTTTCTCCTCGTTATTTTCGTAAAGCTGGTATCGCAGAAAATCGGACAGCTTCATAATCACAGTTCCGGCCTTTTCGGGATCACTGCGTACGAGTGCTTTTATACCATTTAGCATATTAAAAAGAAAATGCGGGTTGATCTGGTTTTTCAGCTCGTTCAGCTCCATCGTAAGCGTAATGTTTTTCAGTTCGGCAATCCGCTCATTGGCCCTCGCCCATCTTTGAAAAAGTTTTATTGTTGTTGAAGACGATATAAGCGTAACAATCATACCAACACTCTCATAAAGCCCGGATACAAGATCCCGGCGGTGGTCAGGCTGTGGAAGATAGGTACTCAGCAAAGTATTGATAAGAACCAAGCCCGCCAATGCAAGTAACAAGAGTAGAACGATATAGGCGAGGTACCTGTTCCGGAAGAAGAACACCGGCACTAGCACATAAATATTTATATAAAACATTGCCAGGAGAATGCTATACACCAGTAACAACCTATAGTATTTACCTGCGCCGGAATAATGACTTAACCAGTTGGAAAAGAACATCAGGATGAAAAACCCTATACAAAAGATGCTATGCCGCAATAGCCTGTACCTGTTATTAACTATCAGGTCTATAAATTTATTATTGGCTTCAAATTCATCAATCATGTATTCCATCGCCCGGCTTTATCCGGACCTGCAACAAAGGTAAAAATGCTGCGGCCTGTTTTCTTCGAAATTATACGAACCACTGCCCTTTTTATACCAAACTTTCTTTGATAGCCGGTTTAGTATAAAATCCAGGGTATTTGGTATAAAAAACAAAAAGGGCGAAACGCTATTTTCTTCCTTTGAGCCGAACTACTTCAGATTGACAGTTCTTAACAGCAAAGTATTTATGAAGCATTTAAAGCAATTTTTCCTCCTTGTATTTGTAATACCGGCAATTCCCTCTTCTACGTTTGCACAAGCAGGCAAGGATAGCCTTGCAGCGCAAAAACAATCTGGCACACAGGATAGCATAGCCAGGAAGGTACTTGCATACGCAAACAATAAATTTGCACTGGCCAGGCCGTTCAATGTAGAGTACACCAATATGTCCCCTTACAGGTATGCATCAAAGCTAGAAGGCACCTCTTTGCCGGAAAGCAAGGCTACAAGATTTTCTCAACTAAAGCTGAGTACTAATTTTAATTTAATAAGAAAAAAGACCTGGCTCTTGGGAGCAACCATAGCCTATCGGTACACTGACATAGGGGCAAACTTAGTCGGACCAGGTTCTACCGCCCCAAAATCTGTTGACGGGCAATTCCACTATCATGCTTCCGCTCTTAATTTCACTTATTTCTCAAAGCTTTTTAACAAGACAACTATTTACACCGGTAGCTTAATGGTGGATGGTAGTGAAAAACATTTTGAAAGATTAACCGGGCTGGTAACCGGAACCATCATTTTAAAGGCCAATGCGCGTACTAAGGTTGCTGTGGGTATGGTTATTTCCGTTGATCCAAGCGCACAACTACCTTTTATACCAACGTTTACCTACGAGCATAAGTTCAACAATGGTTTGATCGCAGACATGATACTTCCGAAGCAACTCTTACTAAGAAAAGTTATACATAAAAACGGACGTTTGTCGCTAGGCACAGAGCTGGACAGGTCAGGTTTTTACTTATACAACTTAGACCCAAACAATCCCTCTCAAAAATATGAATATAGGCAGGTTGATCTTAACAACGGGTTGGTGTATGAACACCTGATTGGCAGTCATTTCGTTGCTACGGCCAGAACGGGCATACGGGCAACCATAAGCAGTGGCATATTCGAAAAAGAGAAAAAGTTTGGGGACGCTGTTTTTGAAACAACGCCCAAACCCGGCTTTTATTTCAATATTGGGTTGTCGTATAATCCTTTTATAAAAAAGAAAACGAAGTAATAATGATCAGCATTTTCAAGACAGATGTAACATCCAAAAAACAAAAATTAAAAGTAATCGGCTGCCTGGTAACCGAATACCCCGGTCATCGTATTACTATTGACCTGGATGATTGCGACAAAGTGTTAAGAGTGGAGGGAAATACTTTTGAAGAAAAAGATATTATAACACATGTAAATGAGCAAGGGTTTGCCTGTATGATGCTACTTGATTAATGCCCTATAGCAGGGCTATTCCATCTTTGCAGTGTGGCCTTTACATTCTTGCAAAAAAGTCCTATATTTCTTAGGATATATGGTGCCGGATCAAGAAATATTTCAACCACATCCTGCATTGCGGGACTTTATCAGCAGTATTTTCATTTTTCATGCTGACCTTAGGCATATGGATACTGCTATCGTATGTCCATTTCCTCCTACACCGCAAAACTATATTTACTTCTACATAAATGATCCGATACATGCTCAAAAAAACGGGTCCGCTATATTTGTACAAAAGCCTTCCAGCATAACCGTAGGGCCGCAGCTCACAAGAGTAAATCTTAATGTTGGAAAAGACCACTTCATGCTTGGCATCAAATTTCACCCCGGAGGGTTGTTCCGGCTGCTGGGCTTTTCAATGGAAAAAATACTGGATGAGGATATGGATAGTACAGCTTTGTTCGGGAATGAAATTGATCGTATATACGAAAGGCTCAAGAATGCACAAAGCAACATGGAGATGAAGCAGGTAGCAGAAACTTTTCTACTGAAAAAAATAGCCCGCCTGAAAACGGCGCTGCCTTTTGATGCAGCTATAAAAGAGCTGATGATCAGTAATGGATGTATGCGTATAGAGCATGTGGCGCAACTCTCCTGCCTCAGCCTCCGCCAGTTTGAACGGAAGTGTATAGAACGGATCGGGATACCGCCCAAATTATTTGCAAGGTTGATCCGGTTTTCCAACGCGTATCAGCTAAAAGAGAAAAAGCCTCACTTAAACTGGACTGAGATCACCTACTCCTGCGGGTATTATGACCAGATGCACTTTCTGAAAGACTTTAAAGAATTTGCCGGCGTTATTCCTTCCCTCATCCTGGAAGAGTTAGCCGCAACGCCATTACGACTGCAAGGCAGCATCGGGCAATAAATGTCGTTTTCATACTATCCTGCCCTTAACGGCAAAATTAGTTTTGTATCAAAATGAATGTATGCCTCCATCCACAGTTAATCGCAGACAGTTAATACAACGCCTTGCCGCCATTTCTTTGGGCACCTGCATCTTACCACTGGCCAGCTATGGCCTATCTCCCGATCCTGCCCCTGCCGCCATTTACATCCCTCCCGGAGGTGGCAATAAAGGTAAAGTAGGTGATATGCAAATCACCTTCAAGCTTACCAGTGCGGAAACATCCGGCCTGTTAGGCTTGTGGGAAACAACTATTCAGCCGGGAGAACTGGGTGCGCCGCCACATTACCATGCGAAGACGGACGAAATATGCAGGGTACTGGAAGGCACCGTTTTTTTTATGACGGGCAACAACATAACGGAAGTAAAAGCTGGTGGCTGGCACCTGCGCCCGAAAGGACTGGTACATACTTTCTGGAATAGTGGTACTACGCCAGCTAAGACGATTGACATTTGTATTCCCGGTGGGCACGAATATTATATGCAGGAGCTGGCGTTACTGTTTGAAGATAATAAGCGCCCGAAACCTGGCGACCTTACACACCTGGAAGAAAAGTATGATATACATTACCGCTTTGATCTATTGCAGGAAGTAATGAATAAGTATAAGGTGAAATTATAATAATTTACTACAGGCATTTATACTTAGTAAAAGAACGGGATGTACCCTACCGTTAGGACACATCTTTAAAGGCAAGCGTTCTGTTGCATACCTACGGCATGCCAGCACGTTTTATGTGAATGTAACTACCAATATCTGATCCCCCTGGGATCATGGTGGATGTTTTTTATAGAACGTTTAACTTTGAATACAACCGATCCCGGAGGGCAATGTCATTAAATTAACCACAAGGCTCACAATGGTAACACAAAGGGCACAAGGGCTTCCCTTTGTATCCCTTGTGAAATAGCTTTGCGCTCTTTGTGGTTAGCTTCTTAACTTAATGACATTGTCCGGAGGGATCAGATATTGGTAGAACCTAATCATTCAGTTCTTCTGCATGCCGTAGCTATGCAACCATAGATGTTCGAAAGAATAATAAAGTCCCAGAGGGACGCCAGATTGGTAGTTTAATTATTCATGCAAGCAGTTGAGCTCCGGAGGAGCGACAGAATGAATCGTTTTGCAAGGGAATATTTCTGTCGCCGCGCTGCGGCTCTGATTGGTGTGGGATATATCTTTCTACCATTCTATCGAGCCTCCGGCTCTCTGTCATAGCAAGTACACGCTATATTTTTTGCTGAGATTATATCTCAACGTCTTTCGAACACTTATACTATGCAACCTATGCTAACAAAAGACGTGTCCTAACGGTAGGGCATGTACCGGGCTTTTAAAACACGTATCAGCGCTATTTCTTCAATTTACGGAAGACTAATGATTAGCTCGGTTGTTGCTGAGTAACGCAATGGACCATACCACCATTGGCAAACAGGTTACGGCAATCAATTCCCACCACTTTTTTACCCGGGTATAATTGCTGAATAATATTGTTGGCAACTGCATCATTCGGATCATTATAATTCGGCACCAACACACTATTATTGGCAATGTAGTAGTTGATATAAGATGCCTTGCCCAGGTTTTTTCCGTAGGTTGTTATTACATCGTTTTGCGTAAGCGGCACTTTTATAAATTTGTATGCAACAGATTCACTATTGGTAGCAGCGTATAACTTTTTAATATCGCCGGCAGGCACTTGCCAATAATTTAAATCATCATCATTCATCGTTATGATCGTTGATGCATTGGCAAACCTCGCAAACCCATCAATGTGCATATCCGTTATATCCAGCCCGGCCTTTCCATCCAGCCATACGATTTTTTTAATACCAAGGTATTTAGTAAATATATCTTCCGCCTGCTGCTGTGTCATACCCGGGTTCCGGTTCTTATTTAAAATGGAACTTTTGCAAGCCATCAAAACACCTTTCCCATCAATCTCAACACTCCCGCCTTCATTTACCATAACGTTATTCAACTCTATTTTTTGTATTTGCTGGTCAGCGGCAATTTTTGATGGTATCGCATTACAGTTATCGTAAGCTGCTTTCCGTCCCCAGCCATTAAACCCCCAATCTTCTATAAACAATTTGCCATCCTTGTCTTTTACATAGATAGGCCCATTATCTCTCACCCATACATCATCCGTGGGATATATTTTGAAATCAATATTTGACAATGAGATTTTCTCCTCTGTCAGCAAAGCCGTTATACGCTCCCGCTCCGTTTCATCATAGGCTATAATATGCACCTTCTCACCTTGTACCAACTCCCTGGTCATTGCAACCCAGGTTGCATCCAGGCGGTTCCTGTAAGCCTTGCCATATTGATATTCGTGCGGCCATTGCAGCCAGGTTCCTTCGTGTGGCCCGGACTCTTCGGGCATGGTATAAACAACAGTAGTATCTGGCAGCACCAGGTTATTACTTGACACATCTTTTGTGCATGACAGCAGCAGGCTACATAAAAGCATGAGTACATGTTCCATTTTACGCATGATTAAATAAGTATGTTGTATTTATGATACAACAAAACTAGATGAACGGATAGGCGCAATGTTGTCCAAAATTGACAATCTTATTTAATTGGCAACAGGATACTTGTCACCTGGTTTTCCTGGGATTCAGTGTTGTCAGCGTGCTTTAAATATCTTTCAACAATTGGTGTATGGGCAAATTCCAGGTCTGATTCCAATATCCATCCTGCATAAATATTTTTATATGTTTCCTCTATGGTTTCGTAACTACCTGCATGTATAAACTCTGCATATCTGCCGCCCTGTATCGTTTTCGAAGGCAGGCTTTTATGCTTTGCCTGTACAGAAGCGCAGGCATCATACCTGCACGCCAGGTCTTCTCTTATTAAAGGTTCATCTGCTACCAGGCCAAAATAAGCAGTTCCTTCTTCCGGAAATTCGTTTTGCATAAACCGGCTCCACAATAGTTCGATCTGTTCATTTTCATAGGCCAAAAAAGCGCTTTCATAATACACTTTCGTGGGAGGTAAATAGATTATTGCGGGATCCAATACAATAGCAGATTCTACAGGCGTAATACCAGCTTTGCTGAATAATAATTTTTTATTTGATTGTGCTTCTTTAGGTGAGCAATGAAAGATTTGCTTAAAAGCTTTAGAAAACGATGCCAGGTTAGCAAACCCTACACTGAGCGCTATAGAGGTGATGCTTTCTTTACTATACAGCATCATTTTATAGGCATTCTCCGCTCTCAGCCGTTTCTGATACGCGCCAATCGTTTCTCCGCAAGTATATCTGAAAATCCGTTGAATGTTCCTGTAAGAATAGTTAGAAACTGCTTCCAGCTCCTTCACAGAGATTTCCCTGTCGTAGTTACTTTCAATAAAGTGGAGCGTGTTATAAACGCAATACAGATTTGCAGCGCTGTTTCCGTTCATTTCAACCCGGTTTAGCAGATACAAATTAGCTGAAATAATTGCAACTATAAAAAAAAGCTGCATTGCGTTTCCATAGACATTGCCACAATGCAGCTATACGGCAAATGAGCAAAGGAGTCAATGGCCAATTAACTCCTTTGTGCGAATGAACATTATTTTACAACAGTTGCTTCCAGCTCTACTGTTAATGTAGCAAACAAACCTTTTACCTCTAATAATGTGGTGGCCTGCTGTAGACCATGGCTGTGAATGAATGGCACATATACATCCATACAGGTAGTGAAAAATTCCTGTACAGAAGTTGTATAAACATTTAACCGAACAATGTTTTTACACTCATACCCGGATGCAGCAATTAACTCCTCCAGGTTGGCAATTGTCTGCACCAATTGACTTCTCATATCTGCACTGCTAGGTACGCCACTCGCGTCTATCGCTACCTGTCCTGAACAATACAATGTACCTTCTACATTTTTTACTTCTACAGCCTGTACCGAGTTGGTGTTTTTGCCCCATACCCAAGGGTCGAACGTTTGTTTTTCCATTTTCTTTGTTTTTAAAAATTAAGCCAATCAACAAAGTGTCGATCTGCATTGCACAAAGATGAATGAGGGGGTATGACAACCCTATGTCAGGGCTTATACGCCTGTTACAAGATTATTTTTACAATACTATTACGCAACTCCTGCTATGGTATTTTACTGCTGGAGAAATTTAATTAATTTGGAACACCACAGTCCCGATTAAACTTTAAACACTAAAAATCACATAAAATGACAGCAACCAGTCAACCACTAACTAACACTTTCGTTGCAGCAGATGGGCTGAACGTATTCTACAGGAATTGGAAACCCGCCGGCCAGCCAAAAGCGCTTGTTGTTATTGCGCATGGATTTAACTCGCACGGCGGCTACTACGAATGGGTAGCGGATCAATTAACCGCACAGGACTATGAAGTGTATGCAATTGACTTTCCGGGTAGAGGAAAGTCAGATGGCGAGCGATTTTATATTGCCGACTACAATTTATTTGTAACAGCGCTTGATCAACTGGTGGATATTGCGCAAACAGCCCAGCCTGGTTTACCCACTTTTATTTTAGGGCATAGCGCCGGAGGTGTTATGTCGGCTGTTTACACGTTAAGTTATCAAAACAAACTAAGTGGTTTCATTTGTGAAAGTTTTGCATTCCAGGTGCCCGCTCCCGATTTTGCCATTGCTGTACTGAAAGGCATTAGCCATATTTTCCCGCACGCGCATGTTTTAAAATTGAAGAACGAAGATTTTTCCCGCAACCAGGCAGTCGTGGATTTTATGAACAACGATCCGCTCATTGCGCACGAAGTGCAACCTACCAAAACAGTACAGCAACTTGCACTTGCTGACGAGAAACTAAAATCAGAAGCTGCAGTAATAAAATTGCCTATTCTTATCTTACATGGCACTGCAGACAAAGCCACCAAACCAAGTGGCAGCCAGTATTTTTATGACAATGTTTCTTCTGAAGACAAAGCCATCAAATTGTATGAAGGACATTACCACGACCTGTTAAATGATATAGACAAAGAAATAGTAATGAACGACATTTTGGATTGGTTAAACGCCAGAGTGAAATAACAGCGGATACTCCATTCTTTATTGATAAAATAAACAGCAGCAGGCTAATACACACAACTTTGCAATCAGCCCGTGTAAAGGGTGCCGGCAATATTTGTATGCACCCTGTCCCAAACGGCACTGATCGGTTTACACTATGTATTAGCCTGCTTTTTTACAGTCAGTCAGGTTCCCACATTTCCCGGCAAGCGCACTACCTTATCGCGAAGCTCACTTTGGCAATACATATTAAGCGCTAAACAAATCAGCTTCTGCATTTCAATAAACATATAACCACGCATCAGCACCCTGTCACCCGGAACAATTGTTTAATTCTGAATTATTTTATAAATTTCACAAGTCGCTCTTATCCGCAGAAGACAACAAAGAAGCTGCCTTTCACGAAAGCGATTGTATTGATATGATCAAACGTAAGCATACAAATAAAGAAAACAACCTGGTGCCTGTACTAAACATACAGGAGTTCAGGAAGGGACAGGATGCAGGTGGAGACACCCTCTTATTCAACTACCTGCATGGTGAAAAGCATATTGAAAAACCGCACAAACATGATTTCTTCGTCATCATACTTTTTGAAAAAGCAAAAGGCATACATACCATAGACTCTGTGGACTACCGCATAGGCAACAGGCAAATACACATTCTTTTTCCCGGGCAGGTGCACAAATGGGATATTGAACCAAAATCTTCAGGTTACCAGTTAATGATGGAGGCATCTTTTCTCGAACAGTTTGCCCCGTATTTCCGGTTCTCTTTTACCAATTACCAGAACCATCCTGTTATAGCATTATCCCTTCACTCTTTCCGTCTCCTGTTTCATGAGTTTGATGCGATCAGGGCAGAATTGAAAAACCCCGTTCCACTCATGCAGTTGATTACAGCCCGCTCCGCAGTTATTGCAGCTATCGTAAGCAGAGAAGCGGAGAATACTTTTACGGAGTTTAAAGTGTATCAATCTAATCCCCGGCTGGCAAAGTTTAACCTACTGATCGATGAACATTTTAAAGAACAAAAATTTGTTGCCTTTTATGCAGACAAACTGCACATCTCAGCGAACTACCTGAATATTCTCTGTAAAAGAAACCTGAAAATTTCTGCTACACAACTCATACAGCAACGTGTGTGCCTGGAAGCAAAACGGTTGTTGCAAACTACCGGCGCCAGCATTAAGGAAGTTGCCTTTGATCTCGGCTTTGCAGACCACGCTTACTTTTCCAACTTCTTTAAACATCAAACGGGATTAAGCCCTACCGCGTTCCGGGAACAGTTATAAATATTACAAGCACCGGAAGGAATGGCTCAACCCTGCCGGAAAGATTGATAATACTTTTGTATTCCACTTCTTTCTTGAGTTAAATCCAGTTAAAGATTATTTATATGAGCCGGTCATCACTACCACGTAAGCAATTTATTCAAAATGCAGTATTGGGTATAACAGGCGCTGCACTTTCGCCACGCGTATTATTTGCCAGGGATAAAAATGAAACAACTGCACAGGAAAATGCACTCGAAGGTAAAGCAGGTAAAAGCTATACCATAAAAAACGTTCTTTTAGAAACAGGTTTCGAATACGACGGTGAAGAAGTAATTACGACTAAGACCGCACTCTTCTGCATTGAAATAGAAAACGGGAAAATTAAAAAGATAAGCCCGAATCAACCCAATGCTACCGCCATTGATGCAAAGGGAATGCTGATGCTGCCTGCATTTAAGGACATGCACATACATATAGACAAAACCCGCTATAGTGAAAAATGGCAGGCAAGAAGACCAGTCTCCGGCGGCATCAAAGGCATGATTGCCCTGGAACAGAAAATAATACCAGAGCTATTAAAAAATTCTACCGCCAAAGCAGAAAGAATGATCGAGCTGCTGCAGTCAAAGGGAACAGCCTTTGCACGTAGCCAGGTAAATATAGAACCGACGTCTAAGCTGGATTCGTTGAAGCACCTGCAACTGGCACTGGAAAACAAAAAGAATGTTTTTGGTGCAGAACTCGTAGCATTTCCACAACATGGTATTTTCTACACAGACAGTGTTCCTTATATGAAAGAGGCGGCAAAGATGGATATTGATTTCATTGGAGGCGTTGACCCTTACACTATAGACGGCGCTATTGAAAAGACGATGGACTTTACCGTACAATTGGCATTGGACAACAACAAGGGCATAGATCTGCACCTGCACGAGCAAGGTGATTCGGGATTGAAAACAGTAGAATACCTGGTAGATAAAGTAAACGAGAACCCCGTACTTAAAGGTAAAACTTACCTGAGCCACTGCTTTATTTTAGCGAAACTGGATAAGAATAAACTGGATGAAGTGTCCGAAAAACTAGCCAACGCCCAGATTGGTATTAACTCAACAGTTCCCTTTGGTGGGCTGATTATGCCGATCCCTACACTACTGAAGCATGGTGTAAAGGTGATGACCGGCAACGACTGCATTATTGACCACTGGAGCACGTTCGGATCCGGAAGCGTACTGCAAAAAGCAAACATTGCTGCGCAGCTATATGGCCCTTCTACCGAATTTGGCTTATCCCGGATGTTGAAATTAGCCACTGCCGGTACCCTGCCACTAGATGATAAAGGCATACAGCAATGGCCTAAAAGCGGGGATGCTGCTGACCTGGTTTTCTTACATGCAAGCTGTTCCGCAGAAGCAGTTTCACGCATATCCCCGGTAACCTCCCTGGTGTATCAAGGGAATATTGTTTTTTAAAAAACCGAATTGTATGAAAACCGTTGTTTTATTAATGGCATTGAGTTTACCTGTTACCTTTTGTTGCTCTGCGCCAAAACCTGAACAGCTAAATACCGCGATAATGAAAGATAAAGACATCATACACTTAGTGGCGCAAAACGATGTGCAGGGTGTAGAGGCTGCACTGAAAAGCGGAGCAAATGTAAATACAACGGATAACAGCAAACGAAGCCTGCTGCTGATGGCTGTTAACAGCCATCAAACCGAAATGGCTACATTGCTGATAAAATATAAAGCTGATGTAAACCAACAGGCAGACAATGCAGATAGCCCATTTCTCTTTGCAGGAGCTAGTGGACAAACGGAGTTGGTAAAACTATTTCTGGATAACGGTGCGAGGTTTGATGTCTTTAACCGGTATAATGGCACTGCACTTATTCCCGCATGTGAACGCGGGCATATAGAAACAGTAAGGTTGTTGGCTAACACCAAAAACTTTCCTGTTAACCATGTAAACCGCCTGGGCTGGACAGGACTTATGGAAGCCATTGTTTTGGGTGATGGTAGCAAAAAATACCAGGAGATCGTACAGATACTAAAAGATGCCGGTGCAAAACTGGATATCCCAGACCACGACGGCGTAACGCCATTGCAACATGCACAACAAAAAGGGTTTAAAGAAATAGCAGCTATATTGAAGCCATAGTATTTATACCAGCGCCAGCCGCACCGCTTTGCTGATCAGCGTAGCGGTGTTCTTTACTTCAAACTTTTCTAACAGGCTTTTACGGTGTGTATTAACGGTTGGAATACTGATAAATAGTTTTTCTGCTATCTCTGCGTTTGTAAGCCCCTCAGCAATCAACTGCAGCACTTCTCTTTCGCGCCGGGTGATCATTGGCTGTTGCGGATGGGTTTCTTTCAATGAGCGTGCAGCTTCTATACTGAAAAAAGTATGCCCTTTCATTACAACGCTAATGGCTTCCAGCAGTTCTTCCTTTGTAGCATTCTTTAGCACATAGCCAGATGCACCGTTATCTACCATGTTGCGGATAATAGCTTGCTGGTTAAATGTACTAAGCCCCAACACGATTATAGCAGGATAAAGCTGTTTTACTTCTTTACATAGATCAGTACCACTCTTATCCGGCAAGTTCACATCCATTAATATTACATCCGGTTGCTGTTGCTTTAAAAAACCAAGACAGGATGCGGCATTTGTTGCATGCCCCATCCACTCAATACTTTTTTCATTGTGCAATAAAGAACGGATGCCCTCTATTACCATATAATGATCATCCACTATAAAAACACTTGCCTTCATTAAATATTAATTTCTATCATTACAGAAGTACCTTTGCCTTGCGAAGACTGGATATCAAATTTGCCCTTCAAAAAATCTACCCGGTTTTGAATATTCTGCCAGCCCATGCCACCAGACTGGGTTAAGCCTCCCACATCAAAACCTTTTCCATCATCTTCTACAGTAATAGCCAGCGACCGTTCCTGTTCAGACCGGTGCAACTGCACCAGCACATTTTGCGCGTTTGCATGCTTTAGTGCGTTATTCACCAGCTCCTGTACAACCCGGTAAACAGCAATCGCCGTAGTTTGTTCAATAGAGGCGTTATTCATCCCTATGGACTGGTAATTCGCACGTATTGCACCACTCAGGGTTATATCATTGCAAAAATCTTTTAGCGCTGTATCCAATCCATATTTTACCAATACCTCCGGCATCATGTTATGCGCCACACGTCGCATCTCTTTAATAGAGCTATCCAGCATATCTATACTGCGCTCAAATGCCTGTGCATTATCCGGCGTCATCACTAAATTTTCTTTCATATTGCTTAATGAAAATTTTATACCACTCAGCATACCACCTAACCCGTCATGCAGGTCTTTTGCCAGGCGCGTACGCTCCTGGTCCTCCCCCTTCAGTACCGCTTCTGTAGCGGTAAGTTGTTTCTCCGTTTCCAATTCATCAATCTTTACCTGCTGTAGCTTTTGGCGATGCCTGTAGTTCCGGTAAATAAGTAGGGAGATGATAAGAAGCCCGATAGTACTGCCAATAAAAACATAATTGAGCGTATTTGTCTGGCGAAGCTGCGCCTGCTGTAGTTTTATTTGTGTTTCCTTTTTCTCTGTCTCATATTTGGTTTCCAGCTCTTCTGTATAAAAGTTCAATTCCTTAATATCTTTGACAGAGATAAGCGAGTCGTATTTAAAAAAATATCTTCCCCCCTCTTTTATATTGCCTTGCAAATAGTAGAACGTTGAATACGTCTGGTATAAGTTTCCCAAAGCATCATCATTCTCATCTTCTTTTGCACTTTGAACAGCACTATCCAACTGGCTTTTCGCAAGATCATATTTTTGTTGTGCAATCAAGTTCAATGCTACTGCAGTACGCACTTGTGCATTGGCTTGCTTATCCGGTATCATTTTGGAATAAGCAATCAATTCTTTTGAATAGTACTCCAACTCCTTCTTATTGTTATCCCTGAAATTATCATAGCAAAGATTGATCAAGGCATAATTAATAGTACCGATATCCTGTTCCTTTTTCGCAAATGCGAGTTGTCTTTTGCTGATGCTGATAGAACTGTCAAGCATATTTAGAGAGGAGTAGCTTGCCGACATGTTATTCAAACCCATTCCTATAACAAAAGCGTTATCAAACATTGTCCCAAGCGCAACCGCCTTACGGGCGTACTCAATGGCCTTATTGAATTGTTTTAAATTATAATAGGTGTTAGAAGCCGTAAGGTTACGAACAGGAAGGCTGATGCTATCCTTCGTCTTTTCTGATATATCCAGGCACTTCAGTATGCAGTCAATTGCGAACCGATACTGGCCAAAGTGATTATATACGGCGGCAAGATTGTTGTAGCTTTTAGCCAGCAACTTCATATCATTTTGCTTTTCTGCAATATCCCTGCCACGCAACGCATATTTTGTAGCACTTTTATAATCATTCTTATAATAGTAATATTCAACAAAGCCTGCATTAATAAAGAAATCAAATTTATCCGTCTTTATTTTTTTAGACAATTCTTCCGCCTTGTTTAAGTAATAGTAAAAACTATCATAGTTTTTGTTAGAGTACAGTTTCTCTACGTTCAGCAGCAGCCTGACCTTGGCGGTATCTTCTTTTGCAGTTTGCAATGCATGGAGCAGGCTATCCTTATTTAAAGCTTGTGCATGGCCGGTAAAACACAAAAGAAAAATAAAAGGTATGGGTAGTAGTTTTAGCATCCTTTAAGTTACATATTTTCTGACACAGCAAATAACGGCTGGCAACAGTTAATTCACCATCCTCTTTTTTAATGATTTTTTGTACAAACCGCCCTCCCACTGCATTAAACAGTCTCTGTCATTCTCAAAAAATCATCCTTTTTAATGATTGTAGCCGCCTTCCCCTGCCGCTACTTTTATATCACAAATTATATAACCATGAAATCATTTTTTGCACTGATAGCACTGCTCGCAGTTACAGGTATAGCTGCCCAAACTAAAACGATCTATGGCAAAGTCACTAAAAGCGACGGCTCCCGGATCAAAGGCACCTCTACTATGAAAGGATATGAAGACCAGCTTATTATAACCAACTATACCGGTGGCACTGACAATACAGCCACAATAGAAATAGAAGTACCGACAAACATCTATATAGCTACCTTTCGCGGCATGATCAATACTGCGCAGCCTGTTACACTAGTGGCAAAACCTACCGCAACAAGCCTGAAATCTGCAAACACCTCCTCTTCCGCTATGCCGGAAAGAACGATCACACAGCAATCACTACAGGCATTTCCTATTTCAAAAATTGAGATTTCTGTAACAAACAGGGTAAACAATAGCGTACCAACATTAAGCAATCAAATAATACTGGAAAACGTAAGAGTAGAAAGCTGTACAGACAACGTAGCAAGTGGCACAAGCAAAATAGCACTGAAAGCAAGCCGCATTGGCTGGATCTATTTCAACATAGATGCCAGAACAGGAAAACTAAATTCTATTAATAAATCAGGTTGGGATACCGTTGCAGGCACAGCGTGGAATAACTTTTAAAGCATCGCCTATAACAATACAAAAGAATGGCTTTTTATAAGCCCGCTCTTGCAATAGCTCTGGCAGCTTGACCACTAAACCATAGAGCGATTAAAGGAATGCTTCCATCCCGCTTCTGGCCTTGTATTCAAAATAAACTCATTTTATACATGAAAAATGGTATGATCATTTTTGTATGGCTGTTATGCTATTGCAATAGCCATGCACAACAAAAAGCAAGCGACAACACATCACCCATGCCCTGCAATGGAAGCGCGGACCAATTGCCGGGAAAATACTACGATCATACACAACCAAAGTACCCGCCTAACCTCGGCAACTATTCCGCACAGGATAAAGCAACAATGACTAAGCAATTGATCGCACTGGAGAAGACGGAAGAAGCCAGCCGTAGCAATTTTCAACTCACCGGGTGTGTGGCACGGGTCAGTTTCAGTACACTTGTCAAAAATACCTCCGCCGGCTATTTTCATGCAGGATATGGATACCAGTTAGCAGCGTACCAAAATGTTTGTCATATTACCGAGCATGTTGTAAAAACAGTGGATGAATACAGGACTGTACTACGGATAGATGTTAATCCGGCTGTAGCAGTACCTGCAGTTTTACCCGGCGCAACCGGTGAATTTTATCTCACCGATCAGAACAAGTCTGTCCGCTACGAAATTCCGATCAATGCGAAGGTGGGGCCAGACTATGACAAAGACCGTACGGCACATCCAAGCCATATTTCCCTGTATATATCAGAGTCAAATGTTTTAACCAACAGGTCTAGCGATTACAAAAACAAGCATACAGATTTTTTAAAGATCATTAATGGCGAAGGCTATGTGGAGAACTGGATGTCTGGTTCGCAATATGACAAGCCCAACCCCAAAGGATATAAATGGATCGACCGTCATTACATGCTAACAAAGCCTGGTGTACCACTGCTGATACCCGTTACCCGGAAGCAATACCTGGAAGACCTGCTGGAATATTTTGAAATAGAGAAAGTAAATTTTTATGCCAGCCTCGAAGCACAAATAAAAAGCAATGCAGGCAACACCAATGAGTATGCAAAGAAAAGAATGGCTGTGCTGGAAGCAGATAAAGCTGCCTATCCCGGTTTTTGCGAAAAGAGAAAAGCAAAAGTAGAACAACTGCTGGCTACGCAAAAAAACGACTGGCTACAAAGGAATGCAGTAGTGGATAAAAATTCCTACAGCTACGATGCGTATCAGAGACTGGCTGATATTGGAAAATTTTATGACGAAGAAGATGAAAAAAAGGTAGCCTTGTATATCTGCAATCCTGAATACTTTAAAACAAACAGTAACCAACCGTTCAAACCTATCCTTTTTGAAATACAGTTCCGCTACGAAATAGCTGAAGACAGAGGGTTTTCAGAAAGGCTCTTTACAAACTTTTTGAAGAATTACGACTTCAATGCACTACGTAAAATGCTTGAGTAGAAGACATCTTATTTAGGCAAAAAACCATCTTTTTTAATGATTGTACAACCCTGCGCCTGCATCTATTTTTACTCCACAAAGTAAACACACCATGGCAGAACAACAAACACCAGCAGTTACAGACGATGGCAAAACAGTTGCCATTATCAGTTATCTCACCATTATCGGGTGGGTAGTAGCACTAATGCAACACAACAATAATAAAACCGTACTCGGCACGTTTCACCTCCGGCAAAGTATAGCGCTGTTCGTGATAGCTCTTGCGCTCTGGATAGTACAAATGTTCTTCGCATTTATACCATATATCGGGTGGCTGATCAATATGTTATTCATCCCTGTTTATATCGGCCTCTTTGTACTGTGGCTTATCGGTTTTATAGCTGCGCTAAACGGGCAGGAAAAAACAGTTCCGGTTATTGGCGATAAAGCACAGCAATGGTTTCATAGCGTGGGATAATACCGGTAACGCTACACTACCTGTATTGCGTTTTGCAATGTGGCTCTCTTCGTAATAAAACAAAATCAGTCATTATGAAAAACTGTATCCTCCTCATTACAATACTGCTTTTCTATAACAATATGAATGCGCAAAAGCAAACCTACGACATAGTCACTTACACCGCCCCTGTCGGATGGACATCACAACAAGGCAATGACTATGCAGCTTACTCCCGCATTGACGGCAGCAGTTGGGCACAAATAGCCATTTACCAGCACCGCACCAGCAGCGGCAGTATCCAGGCAGACTTTGATAAGGAATGGAATGAACTAATAGCCAGTTCTAAAACAATTTCAGCACCAGACAAAACCCAGCCCCAATCCGCGGAAGGCTGGACCGTCATGAGCGGCTCCGGTGTATGGCAATACAATGGAGCTAACGTAGCCTGTATATTAACTGTCTACTCCAACAATGCTGTTTGCGTATCTGTCTTATGCAATGCTACTGCACAGCCTTACTTAAAAGATTACCAGGCGTTGCTTGGCTCACTGGACTTAGATGCCAGCAATGTTCCTCAAGCCGCTGTAACAAACCCCTCTTCTACCACAACAGAGGCCAGTCCTTCTGCAAGTGCCAATACCACTTCCATTGTAGGTTTATGGTCCTATAATATGCTTGAAACATCAGGTTATATAAATAACATGCCGCAATACACAGCCGGGTATTTCAGGAAAGAGTATTTGTTTAAGGCAGACGGCACATATATTTTTCGCATCAAGAACTGGAGTGCTTACATGAAGGATATATACTTCGTTTACGAATCCGGTACATACGCTGTAAACGGCAACCAGCTTACCGTTACGCCCAGGCAAGGCATTAGTCAATCATGGAGCAGAACATCAAGCAATAAAGAGTGGGGCAAACTCACGAAGTCTATGACGCCAAAACTGGAAACGATCACTTACACGTTTGAATTTCATTATTATTCAGGCACAAAGGAAACAGCCCTTTTACTTAAGTATGCCAGGCCAACAACGCGCGATGGTGCAAGTAACAGTAACAACCAGGAAAATACCTGGAGTTATTCTCCACGTGCATTAGACAAATCGCTGATAGATAACCCACCCGGTTTTGCATTGGGCGTTGAGAACAACTCATCCGCAGCAATTCCCACGCAGAAAACAAATCTATCCGCCACACACAATACAGTTAACTCTGCACTTGCAGGAAAAATATGGGAAGGAAGAACCACCGAAAAATTTGTTGGCGGCACAATGAACGGGTACTACACAGGCGGTTATTTTACTTATCAATACAAGTTTAACCTGGACGGCACTTACCTGTTTATATATGTAGGCGCATCAGCCTATACAGATCCTAATTTACTTCAACACGAAACAGGCACTTACGCCATCAATGGCAATCAACTCACCATTACACCCGTTAATGGTGCAAACGAGGAATGGAGTGTTTCCGGCGGCCCTATAAAGCTGGCCGCCATGAGCGACGTGCAGATCGGGAAGATAAAAGAACAATGGGACAAACGTATAAAAACAAGTAAAAGAAAATTAGAACCCGTTACATACACATTCAAGGTGGAGTATATGACAGGCAATAAGGTCAATGCACTCGTAGTACAATACAATGACCACACAGAGCGGGAAGGCAATGGCAGCACGGCTTATTATTATGAAACCGCACCAGGAAAGTCCGCTATTCTTCCCGCAGGCATCTTTAATTAAAATCATTCTTTTTAACGATTGACCGTACTGACTGTAGTAAATACTTTTATACTGATAATTTATCCTTATTGTACGACTGAGTTATTTGACAAAACGTTCGGCCTCAGAAAAGCTGCGTTAAGAAAATTGACATGAACGCCGGAAAAATCCATTGCTGTTTGAGCCAGGCAAAACTTACCTACTCATGCTGTAAGCGGCGAGTTCAATGGATTTCGGCGGTCAGGACAATTTTTAGCCTGCTTTTCTGCAGCCTTGATCTTTTTGGTTACTTTTTGTATCAAGACAAAAAGTAACACCGTCGGTAGACAAATGAACGCTTGCAATTAAACAGATCCCTAAATCTAGCAGAACAACAACGACAATTTACAAAGAGCATGCTTTAGCAAAGCAGCAACGCTACAGCATACAACACAAAATAGGTTATAGTTATTCAAGAGAACCAACTATCTGAAAAATGAAAAAACATCTCCTGCTCTTCAGTCTTCTTATAGGTAGTATAACTGCTTATACACAAAGCAAAAATCCCACAACACAAAAAGAAATACAGCAAAAGCAAAAAGAAGCGCAGGACGCTTTAGACAAGCTTACGCCTGAGCAACGCAAAATGATGGAGCAAATGGGCTTCTCTGCAAAAGTACCCGCTATGCCTGCCGGAGTATCAGACGTTCAAATAGGAATGGCAGTTGGCGGTGATGGCGTCCCAACTAAAAATGCCGCTTTTATTGAAGCTATCCCTAAAGTAACACTTACCGCAGCTACCCTGCCTGCTTATATCAAAACACTGAACGAGTATATAGAAAAAAGTATCAGCGCTGATACAAAATTATTTGTGCAGCAAGTCTATACATCTTTCAAATCCAATAAATATAATGCCACTGCTATTGGCAATGCCGCATTGGGCTACTGGGTAAATGGCAACCTGGAAATTGCCGTATATATGACCGGGCGGTCTTGCGCTGAAAGTGTATCAGACGCAGACCTGTTAAGCAATTTTGCAGCAATGTTGAGCATGGGTGGTGCACCGCACCGCGCTATTCCGTTACTGGAATACCTGAACAAGCAATATCCCGACAACACAACTATTTTGAACAACCTGGGGCAGGCATGGTTTTATCTTGGTGAAACAGATAAAGCAGATGTGTATTTAGAAAAAACAGTACGCGCTTTCGCCTGTCATCCGCAGGCAAACTATACGCAATGCCTGATACAGGAAAGTAAAGGCAATACAACCAAAGCAATTGAGAAATTGAAAAACTCAATTAAATACAGTTATTCCCTCGACAAGCTTAATAAGCTGCGCAAGCTGGGCTACAAAATAAAGGGAAGCGACATGCGTATTCCATTCCGTCCAGATCCAGATCCGCTAGGGCTGAGAAAATTTGTACGCCCGGATGTACCCACATCTTACGAAGAAGAAATAAGGTTAAGTGCAGATTGGGATGCGTTTCAAAAACAGGTGAATGAAAAAACAATGTCGATTGCAAAAGAGTTGATACCTTATCAGCAAGCCGGCGCGCAAAAGGCGCAACAGGCATACAGCCAGTATCAGAAAGGCATAAATGCTATGTCTGCAAATGCGCCACAGGAAGAAAACATCTATTATAAAGTAGCAGAAAAAAACCTGGAAGAAATGAATAAAGACGGCGGTGCTACTTACAGGTTGACCAAAACAAGAACAGAATTTGAAACACTCATAAAAGATTTCCTGTCCAAAGATGAAGCGCAAAGAAAAAGTTTAGAAAAGCAAAACAGCCAAATCGCCGACAAAGAAACTGAGCTGGCTAAGAAAGGAGAAAACATTGGTTTTGATAATTGCAAAGTGCAACAGAAATACAGTGAGTGGGTGTATGCGAATTACAACAAGCCATTGGAAGAAGCGTATAAAAAATACCTGCACCAGTTGTACCTAAAGATTACGGAAGAGTTGTATTGGAAACAATTTACAATGGACAACACTGCGTTTGAAGCTGTAAAGCTGGCTGCCAAAAAAGAATGGCTGTCTGCATTGGGTAGCGGGCGATATCTTGCGACGAATAAATACGGTAACTGTACAACGCCTGCTAGCAAAGGCTCCCGCTATAAGCTAGCTGACTTTGACGATATGCATTGCACTTTCGTATCAGTGCTTGACTTTGGTGTGTACAAACAAATAGTGGAGTGTGGCAACATGCGCGTGGAATTTGACGCAGGCAAACTGAGTGGAAATTTCAATTTTAAGTCCGACAACACAGGCAAAGACCGTTTTAAGAAAGGCACTTTAGAAGCTACGCTGATAGACAAAAGCGTCTCGATAGATAAAGGGCCAATGCAGATAGGCGCTTCTGTAAAAGCGGGAATGGGTATAGAGTTTACCAACCGTGGCGTAGAGGACGTGTATGTAACAGGCGAGGCTACAGTAAGCGCTACATCAAACATTATACAAACCTTCGACCAACATATTGCCGAAGCCAATACAACAGGAAAAGAACAACCTGGCATGGGTGATGCGGGCCTTAGCGACAAAGGTGTAAGCGTAACCGTTTCGGGCAGGATGAGTTTGATCTCCGGGAATATGTCTGGTGGAATAAATGGATTTGGCAAATAAATTAACCTGGTTCCAAATGAAGCATACAACATCTCAATTAAAAACAGCCGTTGCTTTCTTTTGCTTACTAACATGCATACAACGTATAGAAGCACAGGACTGCAAAACAACCGAAGAGCTAGATGCATTGCCCGGTAAATACACAGATGCGGCTCACTATGAATGGCCTGCTGCAAGAGCTTCGTGGCTGAATGAATTAAAAACAGCCGCAAATAAAACCACGGCAAATAATGTACTTACTCAAATAGAAAGCATAGAAAAGGATAGTCGAAAAAATTTTACGCTCACAGGTGCCGTACTCAAAAGTTCTTTTTCCGGGGATGCCACCGGGTACATTAGCAGCAAATATGCAATAGCTGCCTATAGCCTGAACCTGGGTGTATATGAATACATCTGCGTGAAAAACAAAACATTGGTAAATAGTGAATATGCGAATGTGTTTCGCGCATACGTGAACCGTTTCAAGGACCTCTCTCCTGCCTTCAACAACCTTGACAACAATGCTTATTATGCAACGCCTAACCAGTATGATGACCGCTACATAGCGCTGCATGATTTCCTGCGGTTTAAGGACAAAAGATTATTAGACGCCATGAATGGTGGCATCGGCTTTTACCAGGACGTTGCAGATGATAAGGTAAAGCAAGGTAGCCGTAATGCTTACATTACCCGTCATTGGTATATTACCAAAGCAGGTACGCCACTATTTGTACCTGTTACGCGAAAAGAATACTTGCAGACACTCCTGGAGTTTTACGACAGGGAACTTGTTCTATTCAAAAAAAATGTAGACGACATAGAACGGGAATACCAAAACAATCTTAAAAGTGCCAAGGGCAATGAACAATTGATTGCCAACTATAAAAAGGCCTATAACAATCATACAATAAAGTATGATAACTACCAATCAAAATATGAAACAAAAAAGGCATTGGTAAATGCAGCGCTAAAAGAAAATAAAGAGGAATGGCTTTCACAACCGGCTATCGTATGTCCTAAACCTGTAACCAATTGGATATATGATAAAAACCTGGGCTGGAGCGATAACGGGCAAGGCGTAGCAGACAGTGAAGCAGATGGTATAAAAACAGGTAGTTTCACCTTCAGCGGCTTTTGGGACAACCGCAACGGTGATGTGTTATACAAATACAATCCTGCTTACTTCAAAAGCACTACTACAGCACCTGCGAAACCACAATTGATAGAGCTTTCGTTTCGCTATGTGAAAGTACCGGCAGGACAAAGACTGGTGGAGAACTTTACTAAAAATTTTGATTTCAAAGCAGTGCAACGAATGTTGGAATGATGCATTTTCGTCTTACTGGCACAGGCCGGACGGAGCCGGAGGCAAGAGTGGTCCACTTTTTAGAAATATGTAGTTCAGATAAAGGCTCGCATATTGAAAGTGGACCACTCTTTTGCCTCATTTGTAATCTTAGCAAAATAGACACCACAAGAGATATTCCATATCTATCAAGAACATAATATCATCCCCCTTTTAAGCGAGATATGGAATATCTGTTTCGCTCTCACTCGTGGAGCATCTTACTGGCACTGGCCGGGATACAATAAGTGTTCGAAAGACGTTGATATAATCTCAGCAAAAAACATAGCGTGTATTTGCTATGATAGAGAGCCGGAGGCTCGATAGAATGGTAGAAAGATATATCATACACCAATCAGAACCGCAGCGCGGCGACAGAATTATTCCTTTGCAAAACGATTCATTCTGTCGCTCCTCCGGAGCTCAACTGCTTGCATGAATTATTAAACTACCAATCTGGCGTCCCTCTGGGACTTTATTATTCTTACTGGCGCAGGCCTCCCGGCCTGTGCCCATTTATCACTAATGACTGCCCATAACAACGCTCGCCTTGCAACACCTTTTATAGATGTAGCTTAGTAACAATATAGCAGCCAGTGAGAGTTACCATTGCTTTATTTCACCACCCCCCTTCCATTCAAATCTGTATGGCAGGATTTGAAAAAAGATAGCAGGAATGTTAGTAGTTTAGGATTTATTCTGGTTTCTTAATTATCTTTAAGAAACTGCTGACATGAACGCTTTTTCGCTCTTACCCAATTTACTTACATCGTTAGGCATTCTTTTGATCGTGTTTTTGTTTTTGCTTCTGAACCGTACCACAGTAAAAAACTGGGCTTATTTTTTACATTTTTCACTTGCTTATATTTTCATCCAGCTTCTGTACCCTTTTGGCAGCAATCTTCAGGCGCATTGGTTTCCTACGTTACAATATTCATGGATTCCCAAGTTGCTTTCGTTGGTTTTTGTAGTGGTCATATACTCGATCTTCATGCCCACGTTGTTTAAAAAATTCGGATGGCATATAAAGTTTGATAAAAAATACCTGAAAGTATCGCTATTGCTCTCCCTGTCACTCATCCTTATTAAGTGCATACCTAACTACCTGGATACATCCAGGGAAACTGTTACACTGGAACGATGGCTATATCAATTAAGCCTGCCCGGACTTGAAGAAGAGATTATTTTTCGCGGCCTCTTGTTGGTTCTGTTACGGGAAATGTTCACGACTGATGCCCTGATCCCTGCTAAGAAATTTGCGCCTGATATACTCATTATCACACTAGTGTTTGCATTAGCCCATTCCTTCCAGGTTGACAGAACATGGCATATTTCTTTTCAGGCAATGCCATTCGTCTCCGCTGGCTTGGGAGGCTTCGTCTATTCATGGTTGCGCGTAAAGCATGATTCGCTGGCGCCTGCGATCATTTGCCACAATGCAGTCAATACGTTAATCACATTTGCTCAATGGATAAAATGATCTCAAATATCTCTTACTGACACAAGCCTACCGGCTTGTGTCAGTAAGAGATATTATATTATATTTTTTGAGTAAACGTACGGGTAAATTCCCCTTTTGTACATGAATGAATCTCATTTTATTGTGTTTGTATTTCAACCCAATCCTTAGTATGAAAAAGATTATCAGTCTCGTATTTGTTGTTTTAACACTCAACTACTGTTTAGCCCAAGAAACAAGGCAAAGAGATGCTACCCAAGAGGCTTCAACCGATACTACATTGCGTATGTCAATTCCAGAAGCTCGAAATTACCTTTCATTAAAAAATGGGAGCAACTATAATGATGAAACATTAGATAATAAATTTATCTGGAACGAAAAAAAGAATAAAGTTACGTTTACTGGATGGGCATTAAACTCAAATTTTATTCTTCCTGGAGTACGGTTTAATTTCTTAAAAGATCCGAAGAACAGTAAGGGTTCTGTAGAATACTTTAATTCTGCTGGTGCCGGGATAAGCTTCACATATGGCAATATTTGCATCAAAGATAAAAATGGAAACAAAATAACTAGTACAACAGATCGAGATGATTTGGACATTAGTATGTCAAACTTATTCGGGATTTCCATAGGAGTTTTATTTTCACAAAGTAACACAGATAGTAGTAAAAGAACAATTTTTGCACCCATGGTTGGGTTTCAGATTCTTGATTTTCATATTGGAGTCGGCAAAGAGCTGGGTACAACAAATGACTACAAACAAGTATTTATGACAATAACTTATGCAGTGCCACTTCAAAAGTTAACCAATGTGGGTAGCTTTTTATTAACACGGCTACAGCTTCCAAGAACTAAAAGTACATCCAATACCTCAGTTAAAAAGTCCTATCTTTTTTAAAGCTAAACGAGTATGCTTACCGATCTTTTGCTTAAGCTTATGATGATATCCTGATAGACTAAAAGCTTCTCACTTACTCAGGCCTCCCGGCCTGCGTAAGTAGTAGTAATATTTGTCTGCATCACACATAGAACTCATTTCGACTGCCTGGCCCACTCCACATATTTATCTTTTAGCCAGGTCAGTTCATCTTTTTTATATTGAGGAGTAGTAACGGTAAAGTGCGTACCCGGATAATAGGCGAACACCATTTCTGCATGTAGCTTTTTCATCTCCGTTTCCAGTAGCTGAACAGGTACGTTTAAAAAAGCATTGTCTTCATTGCCTACTGAAATACGGACCTTGTTTTTCAGATCAGGTTGCAGCCGGCTCCAGTTAGCTTGTAAATAACGGCTGATGTCATACGGCTTCCAATGTTCGAATACCTGTTTGTTTATGCGGCCTGAGGTATAGTCTATCAACTGTTCCGGCAAACCATCTTTTCCCTTAGCACTGAATACCGCATTAAAAGATGTGCTTTGTTCTCCGCGATAAAGTACATTTTCAATATTCCGGTGCCTGATCTGCTCCTGTAGCAATGAGTCTTTACTAAAGACAATCCAACCTGTTGTCAATGCATTCGCATCTTCTACCTGTGCAGAATCCGTATAAAGATTAGTCTGTACAAATCGCCTGAAGTCTACAGGGTCTGGTGCAGAAGCGTTACAACCGGCAAACACTTTTGGGTAATGCGTCTGTAACCACAGAGCGGTCCATCCCCCACTGCTATGCCCGCGAAGCAGGAATGCGCCATTGCACCGGAACTGCTTTTGCAACGCAGGTAAAAACTCTTCTACAAAAGCATCTCCCCACGGGCCATTGTTTGCACTATTGGCATAGCAGGTATGCCCCAGGCGGGAACTACCATCCAGGTACACCCTGATGCAGGGTATAGAATCAAGCGGGTTAGCAGGCATGGTATCAGTGCTTTCGCTTTTTGAATAATGGTGATAGTCGGATGCATACCCTGCCACCGTAAACAAAACAGGGAATTTCCTGCCTGGTTCAGTCCAGTACTCTGCAGGAAGAATAACCGGCGCATCAATAGATATATCTTTTTTATGAAAGCGGCTTAATAATGTGGAATGCACTTTCATTTCTTTTACAAAAACAGATTCCACAAATGTTTTTTCCGGTATAACCTGGTCACAGGAAAGTGTAACCATTTCTTTATTGCCGGCTGTAATATTGATCTTTTGTGGAACGCTGAACAAGTTTCCCGCACTGCTACCGATGCTACGCCCGCCCAAGTCACGGTCAAACACTGCTTGTACATAATACTCGCCCGGCTCCGTTGCGGACAACGGTAAAGGAAATGCGACAGCAGTATCATCAAACACGACTGCCTGCCCCGGCTTTATATTACTGACCACTTTTGCAAAGCAAGGCCAACTGATGCGATCTTTTGGAACCGGGTGTTTCTTAGAAAAAAAGACAAGCACATGCCCTGAAAAATTTCCTTTGAATGCAGTGGCTGGATAACTGACTTTAAACTGCTGTGAGTGACCAATAGTATGGTAGAAGAGTAATAATAAACAAAGCCAATATTTCATAGTCGGAAGGTTTTAATGAAATAACCTGCCCCAAAGACATACCATTTATACAAAAGATTTATTATCAGCAAAATGCTGTATGCACCACTTAAACGCATTGTTCGTTTTTGATACAATGCAGCGCGCTGTTGTATTGAAAATGAAGAACAGTGTTCACTTAGCTACGCATGCTTTGTAACATCTTTTTATAAATATAGTTTAGCAACCATATAATGCAGTACTGGAGATCCGTGTCAGCAATAAATATCCAGCCAGTAGCTTAGAAAAAGTATTCCATACAACAAAATACCGGAGATTCTGTTACATCTTTCGTTAATCGGGATACAAGTCCTCATGTATTATCACCGAACTTTGCCTCATTAAATAATCTACAGATGAGTCTTTTAAAAATGTTAATCATTGTAACCAACATTGATCATTATGCCAGTCAAAAGCTGGATACAGGCTTATGGCTGAGTGAGCTAACCCATATTTATCATGCAGCAAAAGAAAAGGGATATGAAATAACAATTGCAAGCCCTAACGGAGGAAATGTACCCATAGACCCGGAAAGCCTGAAACGGTTTACGCTGGACAATGTATCCAAAGAATATTGGAATGATCCTTCATTCAGGGCATTGCTGAAAAACAGCAAAAGCTTAGCAGCAATTTCCGGTACGGCATTCGATGCTGTGTACCTCGCTGGCGGACATGGTACAATGTATGATTTTCCTAACGACACCACAATGCAAGATATTATCCGGCGTCAATATGAAAGTGGTAAAATGGTTGCCGCAATTTGCCATGGTGTTGGTGGTTTGCTGAATGTGAAATTGTCTGACGGAAGTTACCTCTTGAAAAACAAAAAGATCACCGGCTTTAACTGGTTTGAAGAAAGCCTTGCCAGGAGAAAAAAGGAAGTACCGTTTAACTTGGAAGCGGCGTTAAAAGAAAGAGGTGCGGATTACAAAAAAGCATTTATACCGATGACATCGCACGTAATTGTTGATGGCAACCTGGTTACTGGGCAGAATCCTTTTAGCTCAAAAGAGATGGCAACGGTTGTGATGCAGGAGTTAAGTTCAAAAAAATAAATACAAGGTATGCAAACAATATTAGGCGCTAACGGGCAAATTGGAGAAGAGCTGGCAAGAGAGTTGAAACGAAACTTTACAGATGACATCAGGATCGTAAGCAGGAAACCAAACAAGATAAACGATACCGATTCCATTTTTTCAGCGGACTTGTCTGTAAAAGAAAATGCACTGGAAGCAGTGAAAGGAAGTGATATTGCGTACTTCACTTTAGGGCTTCCGATGAATTCAGACTTATGGGAAAAGCAATTTCCGCTCATTACCCGGAACGTAATTGATGCATGCAAGATCAATGGCACTAAGCTGGTGTTTTTTGACAACACATATATGTACCCGCAGGACGGGCAGGTGCTTACAGAAGCTACGCTCTTTTCACCTGTAGGCAGAAAAGGGAGAGTGAGAAAAGAAATGGCGGAAATGGTATTAAAAGAAATACAGTCTGGCGAGCTGGAAGCTGTGATATGCAGAGCGCCTGAATTTTATGGCCCTGCCAAAACGCAGAGCATTACGAATACACTTGTTTTTGATAACATAAAAAAAGAGAAGCGTTTAAAAGTGCCATTGCGGGATGATAAAAAGAGAAGCCTGATATGGACGCCCGATGCCAGCAGGGCTACAGCCTTAATAGGCAATACGCCAGGCGCTTTTGGACAAACATGGCATTTGCCGGTAGATGACAGCAGGTCAACATACAGGCAACTTATTGCCCTTGCTGCCGAGGTGTATGGCAAAGCGCTGAAACATACCGTTATACCAAAATTTGTTTTTAAGATCGGATCGTTGCTCAGCAATAGCACAAAGGAGTTGCAGGAACTGCTTCCGAGATATGAACACGACAACATATTTGATGATTCAAAATTCAGAAAACATTTTCCTGACTTTAAGGCTACAACTTACAAGCAAGGGATAGAACAAATAAAAAAAGAACAACTGGCATAAATAGACTGCACCATCATACACCGCTTCTATTTTTCACAATATATTTTTTACATCGCTGGCACAGGCCATGCCTCCACATTTCCTACATTTGGCATGAAAGAAAAAGCGCAGACAGGCATATTCTTCATCATTACGGATATTATACAACAGAGAACATATGCAAACAACCCAGGAAGAAGTATTTACAGGATGCAGACAGCTACAACTAACAGATGAGAACAACAACATTTCATTTGCGGTACTGGTGCAGTATCCGACACATACACCCGCAACGTCTGAAAACTTTGGGCCATACCAAATGGAGGTGAGCATGAATGCAGACATCCTGCCCGGACAATTTCCGCTGGTAGTGATCTCGCATGGCAACAATGGCTCTCACCTGCTTTACAGAACGATCAGTACTTATCTTGCAAAGAACGGCTTCATCGTTGCTATGGTAGAACACTATGGCAATAACCGCAACAATACGAGCCTCGAAAACACAGTAGAAAATCTGCAACTAAGGCCCAGGCATATACAACTGACTATAGATCATTTATTAACTGCGCCTTTTTTACAAGGCAGCATTGCTGAAGATAAAATAGCAGTTGCAGGCCACTCTATGGGCGGCTACACAGCACTTGCGATTGCAGGTGGTCTGCCTATAACACTGGAAGGCCAGCACGTGGAAGTAACACATGACAGCAGGGTAAAAGCAATAGTACTGCTAGCACCTGCTGCGGGATGGTTCAACCATCCTGATAATACTATCTCTATACCTGTGCTGCTATTGACTGCGGAACTTGACAACATTGCCCCCGCCTGGAATGCAGCCGTTATTTTTAAAATAGCGACTACGCCTTCTTTAATCAATCACATGGAGATAAAAAATGCCGGGCACTTTTCTTTTCTCAGCCCGTTTCCTGCATCAATGAAGAACCCAGGCTTCCTGCCGGCAACTGATCCTCCGGGCTTTGACCGGGAAGCTTTTCATGAACAATTACCTGTAGCTATTCTTCATTTTTTACAGGATAAACTAAACATTGCAGGAAATGGTCAGGACTAACGCCTATAGCAACAATGATCATAATAAAAGCTGACTTCAATCAAAGTCAGCTTTAAAGGGGAATGTATAAGCCAGTATTTATTGTAGCATCTATTATCCTGCTACAATAAATCAGGGAATTTTCTTTTCTAATCTTTGAAAAGAAACGTGCGGCCTCAGAAAAGCTGCGTTAAGAAAATTGGCATGAACGCCGTAAAAATCCATTGCTGTTTGAGCCAGGCGTAACTTACTTACTCATGCTGTTAGCGGCGAGTTCAATGGATTTCGGCGGGCAGGACAATTTTTAGCCTGCTTTTCTGCAGCCTTGATCTTTTTGGTTACTTTTTGTATCAAGACAAAAAGTGACACCGTCGGTAGACAAATGAACGCTTACACTTGGATAAGCAACTAAACTTAGTCAGACAACACCGCATTGTCTTTTATTTCCTGATCAATGGTATCTGCAGGTTTGTAGGACGGTTTTCTTCTGTATCAAAGCCGCGCCCATCCACATTCCTGGCGCCCCAAAACATCAGGTCCTCAAACAGGTAAATGAGATCATACTCTTTAAAGATCTGCCCGGCAGCAAGCCCGAAAGGCGGAAAAGGTTTTCCCAAAATGCTTTGCGCCACACCTGTCTCCCATTTGTCATAACCAACCGTCACCTTGTTCAGAATATCTTCAAACCCCGTAGCCAGGGGTTTTACCGTGTACGCTTCATCCGCAGTAAAGTCTACCTTTTGCGCGCCCGCGGCAATGGGGTGCGCTCCCTGCCAAAGCATACTTCCTTTTATCACGATCTCTACCAGCGGCACTTTACCAAACGGATCTGCATAGTTAATAACCACTAACTCAAATTTATCTGAGGGATCGTACTTAAACTGTCTTGTTAAGTAAAACGGTCTTATTGCACCATCAGCTACTTGCTTGCTTGGGCGAACTTCCGGAGCAATGCTTTGCCATTCGCCCTTACAGGCTGACTTTAATTCTTGAAGTGACATAGAATCTTTATTTGTTATAGTTTGATCAATAGATGAATACTTTCCCATACTACTGCTGTATATCCACATTTTCACAAAAATTTGCTGGAAAAGAACTGCAGTCATAGAACGTACTTGCACTATTCTCTACCAGTCCTTGCGTAAGGCGCCTTATTTTATCCGGTTCCGCCGATAGGCGGAGGTCGCCCGTGGCGAAGGAGAAAATTCAGCGCTGTCGCAAGGACGAAGCCCAGCGGCTATGAGCGAAAAACAACAGTCACAACGTTTCTTCACTATGTGCTTAAATCGACGCTTATATTATTAGCATATTTTATTATAGGATAACTTATGTATTACTTTCTTTTTCTTGAAAAAAAGAAAGTAACCAAAGAAAATTCAAGGCAAACCCGATCGCTCCGCGCGTTTTGCGTTGCCCACGCCTCCCCCTGTGCCACATGCTCATAAATAGTTTACTGCCTAGTTTCTACAATAGCAGTAAAATAAATAGCGAAGACTAAATACACAATAATTCACCGACTACGACTTCTGTTCGCCATTGCATAGTTTTGAGTAATTGCTGTATCAAACTTATTACATTCGTTTATGTCAACTACCAGGTCTGGCTGCATAGACCTGGTACAAAATTTTAGACCATGCCCCACAAGAGGAAAAACAAAGATTTCAATCCACGTAACTGTGGTGTGACCCATTTTTTAAACCGCATCGGCGGCAAGTGGAAAGTGCTGATCGTTTACGGTATTAGCGCCCAGGTAAACCGGTTCAGTCTTTTGCAAAAAGCAATACCGGATATCAGCAAACAGATGCTCGTAAATCAACTAAGAGAGTTAGAAGAGGATAAAATAATAGTCCGTAACATATATGCGGAAACACCTCCCCGTGTGGAGTACCAGCTAACAGAATATGGCAAAACATTATTACCTGTTATCAGCTTTATAGAAAAATGGGGACGGAATGACATGCAGTTGAACGGATGTAACCGTAATTAAACAAAGCTGGCACATACTCATACATAATTTTCGAGTAAATAGATGGCTGCCGATAGCTATTGACCATAAAGAATTGCAGGCAAAAAAAGAGTGATTTTAAAAGCCTGAAATTCTCCCCTTAAAACTTTTTCACAGAGGCATCCGGCCTCAGAAAAGCTGCGTTAAGAAAATTGGCATGAACGCCGGAAAAATCCATTGCTGTTTGAGCCAGGCGTAACTTACTTATTCACGGTGCAAGTGGCGAGTTCAATGGATTTCGGCGGGCAGGACAATTTTTAGCCTGCTTTTCTGAAGCCTTGATCTTTTTGGTTACTTTTTGTATCAAGGCAAAAAGTAACACCGTCGGTAGACAAATAAAAGCTTACGCTTGAATAGACAAAGAAATAGTAGTTAGACAACAATGATGCTAACGAGTATGCACCATGTAACTTGAAAAGGATATTGATTATTTTTGTATCACACCTGTCTATCACTATTATATCATTGCTACATGCACCAGGAATTTGCGCCACCGGAAATATTGCAGGATGCCATCAAATGTTTTTGGTATGACATGCCACACGCTGGTGCGCAGGCGAAAGGCTTTGAAGTGATACCTGATGGCTATGCTGAGATCATTTTTCATTTTGGCGGCGGATGTAGTATCGTTAACGATGGGGTGTTACAACCGTTACCTTCTCCGTTCCTGACAGGCTTGCTCAACCAGCCGGTATTTTTCCATACAGAAAGTCGCCTGGAGATCATTGGCATCAGGTGCTTTCCCTGGACGGTATTTGATTTGCTGGGCCTACCCTCAGAAAAACATCGTGTACACATATTTGAACATCCTATTGCAGGGCTTCACCCCAGGTTAAACCAATGCATACTTGCAGGGAACATAGCAGAAGCTATGGATGTTTTAAAACAATATTTTCTGGATGCACATGCCCATATAGCAATGGATAGCATGCTCTTCAAAGCAGGCGTTGCCATGAGCAAAGCAAAGGGCACTTTACCGGTAAGCCAGGTAGCTGCTGCAGCCCATGCAACCGTGCGTACACTGGAAAGAAAATTCAAACAATCATCCGGCCACACAGTTAAAGATGTATCTGCACTCATGCGTTTTGAGCAGGTACGCAATACGCTATGGCTCTACCCGGATACTAACCTCGCGGGCCTGGCAGCAGAGCTGGACTATACAGACCAACCCCACCTAAGCCGGGAATTTAAACGCTTTTGCGGTACTACACCTGCCGCCTTTGCCCGTAAAGCAAAGAAAGGCAAGCAGGCCGTTTCCAACGATTTTGTCGGGTTTGTACAAGACTAAGAAATGCACATGCAGGAATTTTGTGTTTCAATTGGTCATTAAACAATTACAAACTCATGTTACTACAACATAAAAAAGTAGCCATCATTGGAGCCGGGCCCGTTGGCCTTACTATGGCGAAATTATTACAGCAAGAAGGTGTAGACGTTACCGTTTATGAAAGAGACAGGGGCGAACAGACGAGGATCTGGGGCGGCACGCTGGACCTGCATAAGGACTCCGGCCAGGAAGCTATGCAGAAGGCTGGTTTACTGGAAACATACTACGCCCTATCTATACCTATGGGCATTAATATGGCAGATGCGCAGGGCCATGTGCTTTCTACTATAAAGCCTAACCACGACAATCCTGAAATAAACCGGAACGTATTGAGAACCCTGTTACTGGAAAGCTTAACCAGCGGCACTGTTGTTTGGGACAGCCAGTTAACAACACTGGAAGCACATAATGACAAATGGCTGTTGCATTTCAGCAACCAACCAGCCGCGCAGGCAGATATGGTGATCGTAGCGAATGGTGGCATGTCTAAGGCCAGAAACTTTGTTACAGATGTGGTGATGGAAGACACAGGCACTTTTATTATACAGGGAGATGTACCTCAACCTGCAATAAATTGTCCTGACTTTTACCAACGTTGCAATGGCAACAGGCTAATGGCTGCGTATGACGGAAATTTGCTGGTAGCAAATCCTTACAACAATGGCGCATTAACCTATGGCGTTATTTTCAAGCGACCGGAGGAATGGACAACTACTATTCCCATAGACTTTCATAATACAGAAGCAGTGCATGCGTTTCTTTCAGACAGGTTTTCTGCCTGGGGCGATATTTACCAGCAACTGTTCCAGGCTACTTCCTTTTTTGTAGGATTGCCTACAAGAAAACTTCCATTGAGCAGCACCTGGAAAAAAGACCGCCCACTCCCTATTACGCTTATAGGCGATGCTGCACACCTGATGCCGCCTTTTGCCGGCAAGGGCGTAAATACCGGACTGGTAGATGCACTGACCTTATCCGGTAACCTCACCAGCGGGCAATATGCAACTATAGCGGATGCCATAGAGGCTTACGAAGCATCCATGTTTGCGTACGCATCCGAAGCGCAACTTGAGTCCAGCGAGAACGAAATAAAGATGCGTGATCCCGGGTTCTCCTTTCATCAGCTTCTCGGAGAAGCGGTGTAGATGGCTGTCACTTTATAGTTCAACCCCTTCGGGGTTGTGAAACATATTTTGCTACTAACCTCCGGTTTCACCGGAGGTTATTCTTATTGAATTCCTCCGGAATTCTTAAGTTATTATAAAAGCCTGAAGGGCTGTCACCATAATAACGGCGGGTAAAACCCGCTGTTTCAAACAACCTGCTACCACAACCCTGAAGGGGTTGAATCATCTCCGTAACAGTATTCATTCTAATCACATCGATTTTCTGAAAAGCTCTTAGAATGGCTGCAAAAGCCCAAGGTTGCTGCCATATTAACGGCGGATGAAACCCGCTGTTTTAAAAATTACACTTCAGTGTAACGTCGCTCCGCTACACTTTTTAGATTTTTGCCTCCACTGAACCACTTAAATTTTTATTATGGCACAGCAGGCAATTACTGAAATGACGATAGAACAACTGGAAAAAAACAAGGCGAGATACAAAGGTATTTTAACGGGATTCTGTTTTCTCTGGGGCGTAATGATCGGTGTTTTCATTTATGCGCTCCTGTTCAAATCAGGAAGAGTATCAAAAGTATCACCCGCATTACTTGTTGTTGTCCTGGGGTCAGTCACAACGATGTTGCCGATGTTCAACCAGTTGAAAGCGGTCAACAACGAATTAAAAAAACGCAATACAAACGCACAATAAGGTTAATTTATTCCCTGCATGAATCATACTAACTGCTTAAACTGTAATCATCATTTAGCTGCGCCTTATTGTTCCAACTGCGGGCAAAAAGCATCTACACACCGGTATTCTGTGCTGCACTTTATTGAGCATGACCTGATACACGGCATCCTGCATATAGACAAGGGTCTCCTGTACACAATAAAGGCATTGTTTACACGCCCTGGTCACAGCATACGTGAGTTTATACAAGGCAAACGGGTTAATCATTTTAACTATGTTACCCTGCTCATTATTATACTGGGTGTTACACATTTCATTAGCTCGTTCTCTCCCATAACGCTAACAGACATTGTACCCGAGTCCAGCAAAGCCGCCATGTCGCAGATCGAAGCGTTTTCTACAAAGTATCCGAAGGCGTTACTTCTTTTTATGATTCCCGCGTACTCCATTTTCACTTACCTCTGGTTTGGAAAGGCAAAGATGAACGGTACGGAACATATAGTGATGAACGCCTACAAATCAGCAGGTGAACTGATCCTCGGCATTCTATTTATTATCATTACCATTTTTTATCGAAACAAAGAGATGCTATATCTTATCTATAGCTTAACCTCCGGCTTGTTATCAACAATATATGCCGCATGGTTTTACTACCAGTATTTCTCTGTATTTGGCTATAAAAAATATAGTCTCTTACTACGCAGCATTATGGTTCTTGTTTCTGTACTACTACTCCCCTTGGTAATTGGTCTTATTGCGGGGCTCATCAAGGCATACATCATGCATAAATAAACAACTGCAAAGACCAGGATCTCTGCGCCGTAGAGCGCGAAACAGCTATTCCATATCTCGCTTAAAAAGCTGATAGTAGTACGTTCCAGATAGATATGGAATAGCTAATAACTACTGGCGCAGGCCTCCCGGCCTGTGCTGCGCTGTTACTTCGCCATTTTCGTATAAAAGTGTTGCCAAGATGGCGATTATATACACATTAGTAAAATGTAGACACAGGCCGGGAGGCCTGCGCCAGAAAGAGTGGACCACTCTTGCCTCAGGCTCCAGTCCAGGCGTTCTACACCGGAGAGAAGTCATACCACTAAATAGTACCAGCCTTTATATAAATAATACCGTAGAGGAACGCGAGAGCGTCATTATTTTTGCTGTTCCGGTAAGGAGTATAAAAAGAAGCTCATGCGCATAGCGGTCATTAGTGATATTCACGGCAATTTACCTGCACTGGAAGCTGTATTGACACACATTGCAACAAATAATATAGACCAGGTAATTTGTCTTGGAGACTTAGTTGATTTTGCCCCATGGCCCAATGAAGTTATTGAGCGCATACGCAGTGCATATATACCACTGATCATGGGCAACCACGATGAACGTATTGCGTTCAATCTGCCGGTAGCACCACTGGCAAAACATGGAACAACCGAAACAGCAGCACGTATAGTTGCGATCGATCATTCAAGAAAAGTGGTTACTGCTGCTAATAAACATTTCCTCACTACACTACCGCGACATATAACACTTACATTTAATCATACGCAACTGTTTTTCACACACGCCAGTCCTGCTTCAATAGATGAATATTTATATGAGACTGCAGGTGATCTGCTGGCAGACCGACTGCAAATGATCTCCACCGATGTAATGGTGATTGGCCACACGCACCTGTCCTATACCCGCACCATAGGCTCCAGGCTGATAGTAAATGCAGGCTCCGTAGGCAGGTCTAAAGAAAAGGACCGTCTTGCCTGTTACGCTGTACTTACGATCAGTAAAACGGGGGAAGTAATACCTACATTAGTTAAAGTAGCGTACCCGGTACACGAAACAGTACAAGCCATTTACGAAAGTGGCATTCCAAACTTCTATGGAGATTTCCTGCTAGACAGGATCACTGTGTGATGGCTTAATTAAAGGCCTGCCGGAACTCCTGCGGAGACAGGTTAGTCTTAGCCTTGAAAAGTTTGCTAAACGATTGTGGATGCTCAAAGCCAAGCTCATAAGCGATCTCGCTTACGGCTAAGGTTGTGGTAGATAATTTTTCCTTCGCCTTTTCTATCAATTTTTCATGGATCAGTTGTTGTGTATTTTGCCCGGTTAGCGACCGCAGCATATCGCTTAGGTAACGTGGGGACAAGTTCACCTGTCCTGCCAGGTATTCCACAGAAGGCAAGCCGTTCATCAGCGATTGCGCATCGTTAAAATAGGTATCTAAAGCATGTTCTACTTTAGACAGCACATCGTTGTTCACTACTTTACGTGTAATGAACTGGCGTTTATAAAAGCGGTTACTATAGTTTAGCAGTACTTCAATGTAAGATACCAGTACATCCTGGCTAATGTCGTCAATTGCCGTATTCAGTTCGCCTTCAATATTATCGAACAAACCAAGCACTACTTTCTTTTCTTTATCGGACAAATGCAAGGCTTCGTTTGTATCATAGGAAAAGAAGCCATATTTCTTAATCGTTTTTTCTAAAGGATAATGCCTGATAAGATCGGGATGGAACAACAATGTGCACCCAAAATACTCTGCCCTATCATCTGTAAAGAGCAATTGATTGGGTGATGTAAAAATCATACCGCCATCATTAAAGTCATAATAGCCTTGTCCATATCCCATTCTACCTGTTGTAGAGTATTTGTAAGAGATCTTATAAAACTCCAGGAAAAACGGATGATGCAGGTATCCTGTATTATTTACAATCTTAGTATTATCTGTCAGGCTGATCAACGGATGCACTGGCTTGGGCAATTGCAACATATCGTGCAATGCTGAAATGGATGAAAACCGGAGGGGCTCTTTCTTTTCCATAATATAAAAGTACAAAAAAGTAAGTGCTACACAGCTTTGCACGAGCTGTGTAGCACGGAATGATTAGTTACCTAAGAACTGCTTTCCAAGCATTTCCCTGAAGGACTCGTCGCCCAACGCTAAACGCTGTGCATACAATGCCTTCGCATCTTCACCAGCTACATATCTCAATTTATTTTTTCCATCTGTAGCAGCTTCATATACTACTTCTGCTATTTGCTCGGCAGAGGAAGATTGCTCCATCATAGCCTCAAAGCCACCCATCAACGTTTGCAGAATATCGTCATACGCAGGTGTGCTGGCAAGATCAAGTGAGCGTGTGGCAAAGTCTGTTGCAATGCCGCCCGGCGATACGGTTTTAATGTTTACCCCAAAGCGGTTTAGTTCAAACGCCATGCTTTCACTCCAGCCTTCCAGTGCCCATTTGGTAGCATGATAGGTTGAGCCCAGCGGAAATGCGATCAGGCCACCTATAGATGTAGTGGTAATGAACAAGCCGTCTTTTTTTTCCCTGAAATATGGAATAAAAGCCTGTGTTACGCGTATTACACCCAGCAGGTTTGTATTAAGCTGTTTTACGATCTGCTCATCCGTAAGCGCTTCCAATGCGCCTATAAGACCATACCCGGCATTATTGAACACCACATCTACTCCAAGAGCAATTGCGTCTTTTACCGTGGTTTTTATTTGAGAGAGGTTTGTTACATCCAGCGGAAGTACGGTTACATTTTCCAATCCCTTCAGCTCAGTCTCTTTTTCCGGGTTCCTCATGGTAGCAATTACTTTCCAACCTTTTGCCTGGAATAGTTTTGCTGTAGCTCTACCTAAACCGGTAGATGCACCTGTAATAAAAATTGTCTTTTGCATTTTTTGTCTGTTTTAATTTAACAGTACAAAATTGCTTTAGGCAAACCTGCCCTACGTAACCAAATTGAGTTTGCTTGTAGCCGAAATGACAGAAGCCTCTATAAAACAGGTTCGTCCTTACTTTCCCGCCATCAGTTTTACGGCCAGTTTCAGCGCAACATCATTATTTTCCAATACTTCATTTATAGTAGGCTGTATGGCATGGTCCGGGAATACGCCGCGGCCAAAAGGAATAGAATCCTGCGTTGCATGTACCATGAACTTGCATAATGGAATACGCCCTGTTATGCCAGTATTCGGCAATTTAAAACGAAGAAAGCTGCCGCTCGTATTACCGTAATAACCACCTCCGGTCTCTTCACCTATAAACACAGCCTTTGTATAATTTTTTGCCAGTGCCGCAAACTCTGAACCGCCTGAAAACGTCAACCCACTGATCAGTATAAAAACATTACCGCCAAAATGTACCGGGCTTGGGGCCAATCCATCATAGAAGCCCTTCTTGTTTAGATACCTGCCATCGCTTGCCTGGTAAAATTCTTCCGCCAGTTCTTTTCGCAGCACGTCAGCCTCATTTTTATAATCGGTGTATTGCAAAAAAGAATAGTCAAAAGACGGTATTTCTACGTAGTCATATTTCAGGTAGCCTTTCGTAATCAAATGCGAAAGCAACAGATCTTCCATTCCCTGCGAACCGCCTTCATTTCGTCTTATATCGATCACCAGGTTATTTACCTGCCGGGCATTGATCGCAGTAAATATACTATCCAGCAGTTTTTTAAACCCAGGCTTACGTCCCGTATATTGTTTTGAACCAAAATCATTAACAGTCAACACAGCATACCCGCGACTGGAATCTATGTCCAGTGTCAATGGTTTTGTAAAGAAGTAAGCCGGGTTATTTTTTCTAAACGCGGCATAAAGCTGGTTGTATGTTTTTGCGTTAAAGGCAGCCACATGTTGCATTACCTTTTCTCCCGATGCAGGATTAACAAATACTATGTCGTAAGATTTGGGCGCGCCAAAAAAGCGTAAATAGTATTTGGAGAATGCACCTTCTATCCACTTATACTTACTTGTGAAATTATAACCATCCGCAGGTTCTATAGTGGTAAATACGGATAATATGCTATCTGTCTTAATGCCATTAATACTCGCTATCTCCCATCCTTTCGATTGAAAGGCGGCACAATCATTCAATGCATACACTTTTTGTTCAATGATCTTTACAAAGAAAGGCAGGTATGTTCCGTATTGCCTGAAATAGTCGGCGGTTTCATCCGGCACACCAATGCTGGAATGCCCCTCGCGTGTAAAGCTTGTAACCGGCGCTAATACCTTATACAAGTCCAGCGCCGTGTTTTTATCTTTCAGTTTATTTCTTTGTACACGACACATGTTGTCAAATGCAGCATAGCTACTGTACCACAATCCCACCTTGCATTCTATAAAAGCATTTTTCAGAATGTCAAAATCTTCCTGCAACTGCGCCAGGCTATATTCTTGCAGCTTACTGCTAACCGTCGTCAGTTGTATGGTATAGTTACCTGTAGTAGCATTTTCTTTTTCTACCAGGGGCTTTACAGTCACAATGTATGAGCCTGTAGTATCGGGCGAAAAGCTAATCTTCTCTACACCCTTCGCTCCTGTAGGACTATCTTTTTCGTCCAACGTCTTTTGCCGGCTATCCTTTAAAAAGACCACTACATCTATACCCTGCTGATCAACCGCTATTGTGTACAAAACATCTTTTTGCAATTGCACCTTGTACTGATGCGCTTCACCCTGGCGGATGCCATGAAGTGCGGGTTTTTTATTAATACCTAATAGAGTGCCGGTTGTTTGCGCATAACAAACCTGGCTAAGGAGAAGGATGCACGCGATCATTAACTTATTCATACGTAACAGAAGTGTATAAGTACAAAACTATTACATATGGCAGTATTCCAATTGTACAATATTGCAGGCGGTTATGCGTCCCTGTAAATACGGGGCGTTACACCTGTATATTTTTTAAACTCCCGTATCAGGTGCGCCGCGTCGTAAAAGCCGGAAGAGAGCGCTACATCCAACAGGTCATTCTGCGCAAGTATCAGCTTTTTTGCCGTCTCTATGCGCTTTAAAATAACAAAGCTATTGGGTGTTAAGCCCGTCTCCTGTTTAAAAAGCCGTAGAAATTTATACTTATCCAGCCCCAGGTTTTTGGCAGCTTTATCAAGAGAGAATTTTTTAAAAGACTCCTCCGCAAGAAATGTATGAAATAGCCGGGAAGTTGCATTCGCAAAAGTAATTTCTGTTGCATACTCGCGCACCAATGCCGTCAATGACGCCGTTAGCAAAGTTTCAAACCTGCCAGAGGCTACAGACAGGTTCTGCGATAAATAATAAAATGAGGCAAATAGTTTTTTATGGTAAATAACCTTGTCTTTGAAAAAGACCGGGTTGCCTTTGTTGATCCGCGTTAATACATCCGGTGGAATGTAAAATGTAATAAAAGAGTTGCCTGTACTCTTATCGCAAGGCGTAGCATGCACCTCGTCCGGGTTGGTAATGCACAAGGTACCTACCGGCGCCTGTAAAAATTTATCGGGCAGTTTTGCATTAAACGACTGGTTAATGATTAACGCAATATTGAAGGTATTGTGGGTATGGCTGGGAAAATCCAATGTATGATTGCGGGCATAGAGCAGCTCTACTCCATCCAAAAGGCTTAACCGCTTATAATCACTCAGGTCTTTCCTGTTCATTGCGTTTCAACTTTACAGCTTAAAATTACTAATCAAATGAATAACGTTCATTAACGTTGTTTAGCCCTGGTTAACCTTATTTTCCAAAACTATTCGCGCTCTTTATAACCTTAATTAATCAAACAGGTTATGAAACCCCATTTACCCATTCTTCTGTCCCTCCTTCTCACAGGAGTGCAACACGCTTTTTCACAAAGTGATACCCAGGCTGTTTATAGCCATGCGATGAAGTTGTATGATGCCAAAAACTATCATGCAGCGGCACAAGAGATCGACAAGGTATTTAGCTTGTCTATGGACCCGCAAAGGCTTTATAACATTGCCTGTATCTATGCCTTAGACCACCATAAAGAAAGGGCTTTTGATATTCTTTATCATTTAGCCAACAAATGCTTTTATGACAACGACAGTCATTTATCAAGCGACAGTGACCTATCCGAAATACATGCAGATGCGAGGTGGGCGCCGCTGACTGAGATCGTGAAAAAAAATAAGGCAACAGCGCCGGAACGCCGACGGGCTACTTATGCAACTGAACTAACTAATGCGCAGCAACTTTTAAAAGCGGATGGCGGTAAACTCTGGGGTCAACAGGTTTGGGATGACCATATATTGATCCTGGATTATGACAATACGATATATAGCACTACTGCTTTTCCCGGAAGCAAGACGACAGATGGACGACTTTTTTCTGCTGCTGTACCCGCGGGCACTTTTGTGTTTGTAAATACCGTTCAATCATACATGGGACAAGACTATGCTATTGTATTGAGCAACTATGTTTCAGATCACTCCATTACGATCATACACGAATTGTTTCACTTACTGCAACAAAAGAACATAAAGCTGAAAGGCGATGCGATCAAGTACCTTGACAATTATGATACGCGCCAATGGCTGCGGCTGGAATACGCGGCTCTCCGTCGTGCATTAACAGGCATAAAGAATAAAGCAGCGAATAAGGATATACGATCTTGCCTGGAAGATGCGCTACTCTTTCGTAAACTACGGCAGAATGCCTACAAAAATTTCCTGCAGAATGAACTGGAAATTGAAACACTGGAGGGGCTGGCAAACTATACAGGTTTTGCATTATCCTCAGAAAGCAATAAATACCAGGCGGCTATCAGTGAGATAGATCAGCGTGAAGCAGCACAAACATACACGCGCCCTTTTCCTTATGCAACCGGTGTGGCTTACGGACTTATCTATGACTATCTCGGCATTCCATGGAAAGCGGGCCTGAAGAAGGTCTATAATTTTCTTTCCATTTATGAAGCGCAAAAGAAAATAACAACAGGTGAAAGCGTGGTTGAGATGGCCAGGCTAAGAAATAACTTTACGCAGATCCATAACGAAGAAGTAGAACGTCGTAAAAGAAACGATTCTTTACAAGCTTATTACACTAACCTATTGCAACGCAAACCAACATTAAAGGCGGTAATGACAGACAATGACAATTATGGTTTGACTTACAATATGAATGGCACAATAGAATTGCCAGGAATAGGCACTGTCTATTCCAGCATTAGTGGCAGGGATAAGTCTGGTAAGAACTTTGGTAAATTCAAAACCCTGAACGAAAAGGCATACCTGGGTAATGCAGGCATACTTATACTAAGCGATTTTAAAACGGTTATATTCCCTGCGCCTGTAAAGATCGAAGGGCAACACATTACAGGGGACGTATACGAGATAGAACTGAACGATGGGTGGATTGTAGAAAAGCTGGCAAACGGAGATTTTCTAATCAAATCCGGAAAAGCAGGATAATAAATTACTACAGGAATGTATTTTCAGCCAAATGTCACATAATTGTGACATTTGGCCTATTTTTGCGCTACCGTATGAGTAGACAAAAGATCATAGACAGCGCTATCAGCGTACTGAATGAGGACTTTTCAGCACCACTGGATAAGATTGCCGTAAAGGCTGGCCTTAGCAGGCGTACGTTGCATCGCTATTTTAAAGACAGAACGTCTTTAATAGGTGCATGCACAACAGATATGATGCAGACCTGGCAATCTGCAATGCTGGATGCTTATAATAGCACAACAGATCCCGTAATACAACTGGAGCGAATGTTGTATGCAGGCATTGACTGCGGTGCGAAATATGCATTCCTTACGAAGCTACATGCACAATCTGCTACCGGTAACACCATGCAGTATGCAACTAACACGGCTTATGAGTCAGCAAGGGACAACTGGTTTGGCCTGGTGCCTGCGTTACAGCAGCGGCAGATCATCAATGATAAATTATCTGTAGCGTGGATACGCATACTGTTTACAGGTATGATCACTTCTACTATAGCTGCATTACAATCTGGCGATATAGCGCCTAACGATGTAAAAAAACTGGCGTGGTATTCATTCCGCAGAAGTATAGGTATTGACTAAGCTGGTCTACGGCGTTTAACGAACAAATAAAAACAATGATCCATTCATTTCTATTAATTGGGCAGTCAAACATGGCTGGGCGCGGTTTTACAAAAGAGGTGCCTCCCATTTTCAACGAAGGCATACATGCGCTGCGCAATGGCAGATGGCAGGTTATGTCAGAACCACTTCATAACGACAGGCCTACTGCAGGTATAGGGTTGGCAGCATCATTTGCAGCCGCATGGCGTTTGCAGCAGCCTGCCGCAGAAATAGGACTGATACCTTGTGCAGATGGAGGAACAAACCTGGATGAGTGGGCAGCAGGCGGCGTACTTTATGACAATGCTGTAGCGCAGGCCAAACTGGCGCAACGTTCTAGCCGGCTTAGCGGCATACTCTGGCACCAGGGGGAAAGCGACTGTTTTCCTGACCGTGCAACTCTATATGCAGAAAAGTTTGCTGCCCTCATTACACAACTGCGCGCTGAGCTGGATGTACCGGATATTCCATTGATCGTTGGTGGTCTTGGAGATTTTTTAACTACGGGATTGTATGGTCAATATTTTACTTCGTACAAATTAATAAACGATGCGCTGCTTGCATTTGCACATGCGCAACCGGATTGTTATTATGTTACAGCTACAGGACTAACTGCTAACGGTGACCAGATCCATTTCAATGCTGCCTCACAAAGAATACTGGGTGTCCGTTATTTTGAAGCATTCAGTAAGCGGCAAAACATACTGATACCATTATTACACGAAGCAGAAATATTGCAAACGATCTATAACAGACCGGTCACACAAAAAGAAAAAAAGATATTGCTTGAATATCGCTTTTCCGCAGGAGAGTTAACACAGGAAGAGTTTATTGCACAGTCTGCAGCGCTACAGTAATAGTGATAAAAAAACGTATGCAAAGAGACAATGAGATACTGCCTCTTTCTTTTTATTGCGCGATAGATTTTTGATAAATATATTCCACGCCTTCTTTACCGGGATGAATGCCTGATGAAATTGTACTATCCAATAGGATCACTTTATTCTCTTTTGCAGAAAACCCAGGCCATAGTGGCAATCCATTTCCGTTAGGGTTACCCGTCTTTGCAAAATTGACCCAGTAAGCTAACATAGTTTCGGACAGTTGCGTATCTGCTATAGTAAATGGACGTTTTACATATTGCAGGTTGCCATAAGCGTACGGCGCTTCTGCTGTATGAAATGCGCTATATGCAGAAGCGGCTGCATTCTCCGGCACTTTCCTTTTAAAATAATACATAAACACAGGCGATTCTTCGCTCTGCATTTTTGCCCAGGTATAATTCTGCGCGCCATACTGCCTGTCCCTTGTTAAGCTGGTAAAGGAATGCTTAGCTTCCTCTTGTGTACCGGCAGGATATAGCTGCAGTATATGACTGCTATCCGTCCCATATAATTTTGCCACCATTTCTTTATAAGAAGCAATGGTTGTATTGGCACCACTGGCTCCGTCACCTTCATTGTAACCTGTCAATAATGGCACATGCACCTGCGCTCTTTTTTCATATACACTGTACACCGGCTCCTTCAATACATAGCCATCTACAATCAGCCCACCCTGCCCTTTGTAAGCAGCCATTAACTTACTTGCAGGCATTGTACGTAACTCCTCTAAGGACGATGCGCCGGCTGCGTGCATAAACTGCACCGCTTTTTCTTCCGCCTCAGCAAGCGTACCTATATTGCTCAATCCCTTTACGACTCTGCCGCCACTCTCTGCAATCATTTTTTGAAACAATCCTTTTGCAAGCGGTGTGGCGCTCAGCACATTTACACTGTGGGCGCCAGCAGACTGCCCTGCAATAGTTACGTTGCGCGGGTCACCGCCAAACTGCTGAATATTTTTTTGTACCCATTGCAATGCTGTTACCTGGTCCATTATACCATAGTTACCAGCGGCCATACCATTAGTTGATTCTTTCTGTAAAGCAGGATGTGCAAGAAAGCCGAACAGCCCTAAACGATAGTTGATCGTTACAAACACAACTCCTTTTTTAGCCATGGCTACACCATCGTAAATAACGACAGAGCCTGAACCTCCGGTAAATCCACCACCATGTATGAAGACAACAACAGGACGTTTTTCATTCGTACGCGTAGCATCCGTCCATATATTGAGGTAAAGACAATCTTCACTCATGTCGCCACCGGCAGGAATTAAATACTCTTCCGTATATACACTAAAGGGAACGGGTGCGCCTTGCATAGCGTTGGGGCCAAATTTGCTACATGGTTTTATACCGCTCCATGTTGCAACAGGTTCCGGCGCCCGCCACCTGTTGTTACCAATGGGTGGCGCAGCGTACGGTATGCCTCTAAATACTTTCACCGACTTATCTATCACACCCGACACCTGCCCACTTTCTATTGTTACGGATTTTTCCGTTATTGCATCCGGCTTTTGAGCATGCAACTGCAAGGCGGATGTAAATAAAAGGAAGAAAATATAGTTCTTTAAATAGCGCTTCATTGCCTGGTGGAATTCTTTATAAATACATGACAAGATATTTAAAATACCAACGCCTGCAGGCATATTATGACGCAATTACCCCTTAAAAGTTCGCAAACCACCACCTTCCCGGTTGTGTGTATGAACTAGTTTTGAAAAAGAAAGCGCTACTTAATTGTGCATTGTAAAAACTAAAATCATCAGTGTATGAAAACAAAAAAAATATGGGCAAATTTCAGTGTCCGGAATTTAGAACGTACGACTAAGTTCTATAAGCAACTTGGTTTTAAACAAAATGGAGAATCCGATCAATTGACGAGTTTCTTTTTTGGTGATGAAAAATTTATTATCCATTTCTTTTTGACAGAGATACTTGAGCCAGCGATGAAGGGGCCAATAAGCGATGCAACAGCAGGCAATGAAATAATATTTACACTCTCTGCCGATACAAAGGAAGAAGTTAATCAATGGGCGGAAGAAATAGTACAAGCCGGAGGCACACTCGTTTCCAGGCCGGAAGCATTCGGTGAAGGCTATTATGGTTTTGTATTTGCAGACCCCGATGGGCACAAGTTTAATGTGTTCCACATGTAGCCAAGCGTCTACACCAATAAAAAAGCCACCGCATACTGCGATGGCTTTTTTGTAAAGAGAAAAATGATTAGTACTTATCGTTTTGTTTAAATGCTTTGGACGCATCCAGTGTTGTTTGCGGTATCGGGTAGATACGGCGGTAAGGCTGAGATGCAGGTTTAGCAGTACCGGCAAGATCAAACTTATTGAAACGGATCATTTCTTTTCTCCTGTTCATTTCCCAGTACATTTCAAAACCGATCTCGTTATACAAAGTCGTTTCATTGATCGCAGTCAATGCCACGCCCGGTGCATTGTTATACAACGCTTCCCTTGTTCTGCTCGTACGCAGCAGGTTAATATCTGTTAATGCCTGGCCTGTTTGTCCTTTGCGGAAAAACGCTTCGGCACGCATACAGTAAATACCACCAAGGCGATACAATGGTATATCTACATTGCTGGAAGAGTTGTCACGCTCAGGATCAAATTCATATTTGAACACACGTACACCACGGTTGATCTGTGCTTGTGTAAATACAGCCTGTGCAGGATTATCGAAGTTTAGCTCTGGTGTAAAATCCATAGCCAATGTTGTATTTTTTTCGCAATACAATTTAGAAACCTTAATACGTCCGTTCAGCATATCAAACGTACCGTTTGAAAGCAAGATTGGGCCATACTGCTGTCCTACCTGTAAACCACGGTTAAAATGGAACCAAGGCAGGTTATTGCTGTTAGGCACTATGCTTGTTGCAGGCACACTTACATCCGTACCATCGTTCATAAACCATGTACCATCTGCGTACTGGTAACGACGGGAAAAACGTGGATCATCATGGTTGTTATCCCATGTGCGGTAAAACTCCGGCGTAACGCAACTCGCATTTGTACCACGGTTAGCAGGAGAAGGTTTTTGATTTCTCTCCATTGACATGTATGCAAAATCGTTATCACTGTTGCGCAGTGTATTGATCTTTTGTGCTACCACAAACACCAGTTCAGGGCGTCCCTGGTTATCTATATCAAAGCTTCTGAAATAGTTGCTTTCCAGGCTGAATTTAGGGTTATTGATGATCTCAGATGAGTACTGGATCACTTTATCCATATCTGTTCCCTGCCCGCTTACTGCCGCTTCGTTAAAATTAAACGTAGCTGCATAGCGATCTTTCAATACTGCGCGGTTCAGGTACATATCAGCAAGCAAAGCATAAGCCGCCTGCTTTGTAAAGCGACCGTTGTGTGTAGACTGGTCGCCCATGTTTGCCAGATTAGGTAGTAGAGATTCTACTTCAGTGATCAGTTCATCAATCGCTTTATCTGCTTTACGTATTACCAGTGGCGCATTCGCTGTCAGCGGATCGCGGTATGGCGCCTGACCAAACAGGTCTAGTGCAGTGTAAGTATAATACGCGAGCAAACCTTTTGCCTCTGCCAGCAACAATGCCTTATTCGCATTGCCGGAAGCATTGATCGTAGAGATAGCCGTAAGCGACTTGGTAATACCTACATTTAACTGGTCCCATGTAGTTGTTACAACGGCTGCATCTGCACCCCATGTAAACTCATGCATCGTTCTCCATTTACCACCATCACCCCAGTCACTGCCACGCGTAGGCAACAAAGCCTCATCCGTACAATATTCCTGCATGGCAAACACACTTCCGTGGTCTACAAACGTAGCATCGCCTAAGTTGCCGTATGCAGCGGCTATAGCATTCTCCGGGCTGGCGTTGCCTGAGCCAAGCACTTCATCAATTACGTCTTCGTGTAATTTGGTGCAACTGGTTGCTACTGCAACCGCGGCCAGTATAATAGATAATTTTATTGCTGTCTTTTTCATCGTGTCTAAAATTTAAAAGTTTACTGTAGCACCAACCATCAGCGTTTTAGCAGGTGGGTAAGTTGTATAATCAATACCTAATGACTGGTTACCACCCAATGTCTTAGTTGTGTTAACCAAAGGGTCGTAGCCGGAATACTTCGTAATAGTAAACAGGTTTTGCGCTGCTACATATACGTTTACAGACTGCAACCAGGTAAGATTATTTGGCCTGATAGTATAACCAAGGCGCAGGTTGTTCAGACGTACAAAATCTGATTTCTCCAGGTAAAGAGAAGATAACTGAACCTGGTTTGAAGTATTAGCGCCTGCCTCGTAGAACTTCCTCAGCACGTTGCGGTCAGACGCTAGGCTGTTGATGTTCAGGTTCAGCGCAGTATTGTTTACCAGGTAACCACCTGTCTGCCCAATGAAAGAAGCAGAAAGATCAAACTGTTTGTAACGCAACGTAGAGTTAAGGCCGAATGTAAGATTTGGTATAGCGCCCTGGAAGATCTGGCGATCATCCGGGTTTATAGATCCATCGCGGTTCTTATCTTCAAAAATATCTTTACCATTTGCATCATAACCCAAATGTTTCAGCATGTAGAAAGAACCTGCTTCATAACCATTCTTGTAGATGTTTGCTTTTACATCAGACAAACCCGGGCCTGAGATAGAACCAGAGTAAAGCTCCGATACCGGCAGGTCTTTGATTGTATTTGACAATGTAGCCGCATTTACATCCACATTCCATGTGATGTTTTTTGTATTCACAATGCGGGAACCAAGCGTTACTTCAAAACCTTTATTGATGATACGTGCATCTACATTTTTCCATACGGTTGTTGTAGGGCTAAGTGGTTCAGATGGAATGTTCAGGATCGGGTCTTTTGTTGTTTTGTTATAGTACTCAATAGAACCATAAAGTTTACTTCCAAAAAGATCGAAGTCTACACCAAGGTTATACTGCTCTACTACTTCCCATTTCAATTTTGGGTTCGCAGTACGGTTCACCAATACACCGTTTACCAATACCAGGTCACTATTCAGGTAATAACCGGCAGATGAAGCCAGCGAATAACTTGCCTGTGTGATCTTGTTAGGCACTTCCTGGTTACCGGTCTGTCCCCAGCTTGCACGTAATTTCAATTCTTTAATAGCAGGTATTTTCGACAGGAAGTTTTCACGCGAGATCACCCAGCCTAATGCGAAAGACGGGAAATAACCGTATTTATTATCCTCACCAAAACGTGTAGACCCATCCGCACGCAGCGAAGTAGTAAACAGGTATTTGTTATCGTAGTTATAGTTGATCCTGCCGAAGAAAGACTGCAATTCATTTTCCTGCGCAAAACCACCCGGAGCTGTTGGCGTACCGGAGTAACCTGGGTTGTACTCAGGCGCAACACCTGTGGCACGGTCTGCAATTTTTTCTACGCCGAAAGTTGTACCGGAGAACTGGAATTTCTGATAAGACATACCACCCAATACTTCAAACTGGTGCTTATCAACAGCCAGCTTATAGGTAAGATAGTTGTCAACAAGCGTATTCAGTGAAGACAGGTTGCTTTGTGAATAAGCGCCCAGTGGCGTACGGTCTGTGATGTTAGGGAACATGGTTGTATTACGCTCAGAAGTGGTTTTATCAACGCCGTAGTTAAACCTGTACTCCAAACCTTTCACCAATCTTAAACGCGCTTCTACATTACCCAATACACGGAATGTATTTGTTTTGTCATCATAAATGCTCAACAAATAAGCCGGGTTATAATGCGCATTCATATTAAAGTTCGTGTACTTGCCTTTCTCATCATACACCGAGCGTGTTGGGTTTGCCATCAGTATATGCGTGATCAGTTGACCATCCGATCCTGCATTGGCACCGTTCGGAATACCCGTTTCATTAATATCGCTTGCAGTCAGGTTAAAGCGAACCACAAGGCGCTTGTCATCGAAGAAAGACTCTTCCGCATTCAGGCGCGCAGTTGTTCTTTTAAAACTGCTGTTCTTAATAATACCGTCCTGTGTCATACGCGAAACAGTAGCGAGGTAGTTACCTGTACTGGTTGACTTAGAGAAAGAGACGTTATGATTTTGTGACAGTGCGTTGCGAAACAGCTCATCCTGCCAGTCTGTATTGCCTTTGTGATCATATGCCGGATCTTTAATCGCCTTGCGATATTCATCAGCAGACAATACATCCATTTTTTTAATCACTTTAGATACACCTACGTAAGTATCGTAGCTAAGTGTTGGCCTTTCCCTGCGACCTTTCTTTGTGGTGATGAGGATAACACCATTGGAACCACGCGCACCATAGATAGAAGCAGCAGAGGCGTCTTTCAGCACAGTAACTGTTTCAATATCGCTGGTGTTTAAAAAGTTCAACGGGTTCTTTGCCTCGGAGTTACCAAGGCCAAAGTTGGCGCCTGCTGCGCTTACACCATCATTGCTAAGCGGCACACCATCTACCACAAACAACGGTGTACTACCGCTGCGGATAGAACCCACACCTCTTATAAATACATCTACACCTGCTCCCGGCTCACCGCTTGACTGTGCAATGCGCACACCGGCTACCCGGCCTTGCAATAAATTATCTACAGAGATATTAATACCCTGCCTGATATTATCACCCTTCAATTGTGTTACAGCACCCGTAACATCTTTTTTAGTCTGGCTGCCATAGCCTACTAATACAACTTCATCCAACTGGCGGCTGCCTTCTTTCATGGCAAGCTTTATATTATCTCCTTTCACCTCTACATCTACCGGCGCAAGTCCTATATAAGTGAAAGTAAGTTTCTCCCCTTCCACTGCTTCAATGGTAAATTCACCTTTGTCGTTTGTAACAGCAGTTTTACCGGTTGATGCTGACTTCACATTTACACCGGAAAGTGGTGTACCGTCAGCAGCCGTAACAACACCTTTAATCTTCCGCTGCTGTGTAGCCTCGTAGTCATCATCTAACCGGGGCGGCGTGTGAGCCATTGCGGTCCCCATACTAAGGGCAAACAGGGATGCCGCCAAATAGAGCTTTCTTTTCATAAACAGTTAAATTGTTTTTTGTTCTGAATTGTGCTGATATGGATATATAAAAAAGTATTGCGCTACATACCGTACAAGACGGCTGTATGCTTACCTAACATTGCTGATAACTGTACACACTTTACCGATCCGCAGCATGGCTACGATAAAAGGGCTATTGGCAATCGATAAAATGTGATGGGTATGATTAACGTAAACAGTAGTCCTTAACTAATAAGGTGTTGAATACTGCTTTATGACGCGCATTTTTTTTTGCGCATGCCAAACACAACTGATAATCATTCGTCGATAGTTAGTTCAATAATTGCGGGCACAATACTACAAGCGAAGTGAAGATTTTATTTAATTTGAAGAGTTATCATAATGTTACCGATTAGGTATAACGGCAAAGCGTAACAATGTTAACGCTGTTACGAAATATAAAGCATGCCTTTGATGCAAGACTTGCACACAGCATAAAGGATGAAACACTACATCTTTTCTACGTCGAATATTTTGGAATCACCTGTTTTGCGCTCACTGGCGCAGGCCTCCGGCCTGTATCTACCTATTACTACTTTTTGTATAGAAGTATATTTGCTTTTACATTTTTTTTGTGGGTTTAGTTTAGTAACAACGTAGCACCAGAGGCAAGAGTGGTCCACTTTCTAGAAATATGCAGCCAGATAAAAACTAGCATATCGAAAGTGGACCACTCTTTTGCATCATTTGTGACAGGCATTACAATAGATATTCCATATCTATCAAGAACATACTATTGTCAGCCTTCTAAGCGAGATATGGAATATCCTTTTCGCTCTCACTGGCGCAGGCCTCCGGCCTGTGTCTACTCATTATTACTATTTATATAAAAGTATGCTTGCATTTACAAAATCTTTTGCAGGTTTAGCTTAGTAACAACTTAGCACAGGTCAGGAGACTATAAATGTTCGAAAAAATAATAAAGTCCCAGCGGGACGTCAAATTAGTAGTTTAATAATTCATACAAGCAGTTGAGCTCCGGAGGAGCGACAGAATGAATCGTTTTGCAAGGGAATAATTCTGTCGCCGCGCTGCGGCTCTGATTGGTGTGAGATATATCTTTCTACCATTCTATCGAGCCTCCGGCTCTCTGTCCTAGCAAGTACACGTTATATTTTTGCTGAGATTATATAGCAACGTCTTTCGAGCACCTACGATCGGGAGAGCTGCACAAGGAGTATTCTACAATTAACACCTATATCTATTTATATCTTTTCATAGGAAAAGCCTGCTCGCGATACACGCCATTTTTGGTGCCGGATATTTTTGCGAATAATGAATCGTTGGTAATACGTTTATAAGAGATCACCTGGGGGAAATCGTGTGCAGGATTTTCGAAGATCATTTCTGTAGCGGTCATTGTCTTTAATGCAAAGGGAATGGGTTGGCCGCCATTTTGATTTTTGACCGCGGGAATATAAAAGATCCCTTGCCCATTATGCACCAGTCGTATATTTTCCAGTACTACCGTATCATTATTTTTCAGAAAATAACTTTTACCCCGGTATGCGCTATCGCTCTCTATGGTCCAGCTTTCAAAAAGCGATCCCCGGCTTGTTTTATTTTCCCATGTTCCTACCAGCCAGTTTGCCTGCTTCAAAGTAGCCTTGTCATCAGCAGCAAAACTTACGATCAACAGGATCGCGATCAGCATCACGTATTTCATTTGTTGTGTTATTTAGATAACAAAAATGAGTTGTACAGGGAATTTAAAATTGTACAAACGCGACACGGCTATTCTGCTCCCGCAAACAATGCGGACATTTTCAGGTTATTTGCGTAAAACTGCTTTGGCGTAACGCCTGTAAACTCTTTGAAATCGCGGATAAGATGCGCCTGGTCATAATATTCGCCATCGTAGGCTATTTCTGTAAGGCTGTCAAATGCCTGCGATTGCATACGCTTGATCGTAGCCTGTAGCCGGATGATCTTGCTTAACTGTTTTGGGCTTAACCCGATGGCCTGTGCAAATTTTCTTTCCAGTTGTCGCCGGTTCACATTCACCTGTTCTGCCAGGCCGCTTACAGAAAGTTGCCCATCAAGATCAATGATAGCAGCTACACTTATATTCACTACGCGGTCAATTACGCCAGGCATAGATAACCTGTTTGTAAGAAACGCTTCAATGATGCCAATACGCGCCGTATGATCTGTGGCATGTAACACAGAGTCCGCCAGTTGCACACCTTCCTCACCAAACAGTTCCTGCAAGGCCACTGCTTTATCTGCCATTTCCTGCAATGGCATAGTAGCAAAAGGCATAAAACCATCGGGCAAAAAACGCACAGCGAAAATACCGCTCTCCCCTGTCGGCTCAATTTCCAGCGGAGTAGTGATCTGCCCGAAGACAAAACTGCGCGGTTGTATAATGCTATCTGTTCCTGTTATATATTGACGGTACAAATCGCCATAGTGAAAGATCATTTCCATACAGCCATCGGGCACAATGCGCTGTTTCTGATTTTCTGTGGATGCCGGGCTTTCCAATACCCAGAAGCATTTTACAAAATCAGCTAATGCTATAGATGGTTCATACGTTTGGTAATACATAGTAGAAGGGTTCACGAGTTGTAAAGATACAGCTTAGTAGAAAGTATATTAGTAGCTAATCGTATTGCTATGGCTGTAGTCATATAATCGTTTTTGTTGTTCGATTCTTTCTATATTTACAAACATCATTTCATTTTTTGTCGATGTCAAAATCAGCGATAACAATACATAGAGAAGCACTCAAAAAGCCCGGCATTGAGCTGTGCAACATCTATGAATTGAATGATGTAGCGCGGGCGCCTCACCGGGATGACCATTACATGTTCATCATTCAACAGAAAGGAACTTTTCTTTGGGAGCTGGATTTTCAACAAATAAAACTTACGGGTGCAGCCATTTGCTACGTAGCTCCCGGGCAGGTACACCACTACCTGCAACAGAAAGACTGTGAGGGTTGGTTTGTATTTATAGAGACAGCGCTTATTCCCACTATGTACAGGGATATTTTCCATACACATTTAAATTCACGCCAGTTTGCATTAAAGCAAAAAGGCAATGAACTTTTCTCTTTTCTACCAGTAATGGAAAAATTGCTTGAAAATAATACTTCACCTTTCCAGGATAATATTATTGAATCGCTGACCAGCAGTCTTGCTGGTCTTGTAGCCACAACGATCCTAAGCACACAAAGTGTCATTGGCCTCGCTGGCGGGCAGAAATACAAAACCGTTACTCATTTCAAACAACTGGTACAAAAACTTTACAGAACAAAAAAACAGGTGAAGGACTACGCTGCATTACTGCACATTACACCACTGTACCTTAATGAAATATCCAAACAAATTACAGGGTTTGCTGCGAGTTATTGGATACACCAGGCGATAATACTGGAAGCAAGACGGCTTTTGTATTACAGTGACCTGGACATTAAACAGATCGCTTTTGACCTGGGTTATGAAGACCACACTTATTTTTCCCGATTTTTTAAAACGCATACCGGTACTACCGCATCTGACTTTCGCCAGCGCAAACCATGATTTGTCCAACCATAGCCATGGAATAGCTACCTGTTGTGAGATAGCGTGGATATAGTTTTGCAGCATAATACCTGGCGAAATGAATACAATGCAAATGACGGGAAACAAACAAGCAATCCCTGTCCCGAATAATGACAACACTTCTTTTTACAAAGTAATGATCCCGGTTATTATATCTGTTTTCTCCGTATATCTTACTATTGGCATAACGCTGGGCGTATTGCCCGGCTTTATACAGCATGAGTTAAGGTCTGGCAATGTAGCCATCGGTTTGGCTATGGGCGTACAAGCGCTTGCTACATTACTTACAAGAGCATACGCAGGCAAGCTAACTGACACAAAGGGTGCAAGCGTAAGTGCATACAGAGGCGTATTCCTCGTAATACTATCAGGCTTGTGTTACTTGAGCATCATTCCTTTTTCTTCTTCTTATATCCTCTCTTTTTCGTTGTTGTTGCTATCCAGGATTATACATGGCGTAGCTGAGAGCCTGCTGGTAACCGGCGCATTGACCTGGGCAATTGGCCTCGCAGGTGCAGAGAAGTCGGGCAAGGTAATGACATGAAACGGCATAGCCATGTATGCGGGTATTGCTGCGGGCGCACCACTGGGCATTGGATTATACCATTCATTGGGCGTACAAAGTGTTTTTACCGCTATTATAATACTTGCTGTATTGGGATGGCTGGCTACATTAAGATTACCTATGCTTGCGGCAAACCCTGCGCATGCGAGAACACCTTTTTATAAGGTCATTGGCACCATAGCGGGGCAGGGAATGGGCCTGGCTTTATCATCTATCGGCTTTGCCTGTATATCTTCTTTCATTGTACTTTATTTTAAAACGAAAGGTTGGGGCGAGGCTGCTGCAGCGTTTGCATCCTTCGGCAGCGCTTATGTACTGGTGCGGGTATTCTGCGCATCTTTCCCCGATCGTTTTGGCGGTTATCGCGTAGCACTTTTTTCGCTTGTAGTGGAAATAGCAGGACAGCTTTGTATCTGGTCTGCCACATCCGGTGCAATGGCTATTGCAGGCTGCATACTTACGGGCGCGGGCTTCTCTCTTATATTTCCTTCCCTTGGTGTGTTGGCAGTAAAGAAAGTATCATCGCACATGCGGGGCACGGCGCTGGGTGCATATGTTGCCTTCTTCGATCTTTCATTGGGTATTGCCGGGCCAATAGCGGGGCTCATTGCAAGCAGGTTTAACTACGCAGCGGTGTACCTGTTTGGAGCAATCAGTGCGCTGGCAGCTATGGTAATGTTATTCATAAAAAGAAAACAGTAAAACAAAATGGAAGCAAAACTAAAGAAGGTAGTGCGTTCTGCATTCACCGTCAAAAAAAAGATACATCTCGCGCCACATTATATCCACATCATTTTCGATATGGATGATGAGCAGGTAACATTATTCAGTAATCTAACGATTGGTGCGAACAATAAAATATTCATTCCTGTAGCGAACACAAATGACTCCCTGATTTTTAGGACTGTGTTTCTTCGGCTATAAATCTTTGTCACAAAGGATTACAAACATTTCATAGCATGTTTTTTCCGGTCAACAATGATATTTTAAATGTCCGATCGTTAGAAGCTTCTGGGTTGATGAAACCTTGCACACATTCCGCATAAGGGAGAATTATAATTACACTTGTAACAACGCTTGTGTCAATTCTCTTTCTTTTTTGGAAAGCCTTACTAAAACCCTTGTCAACAATCCAAACACCCTTTAACCCTTCCGATTGATTAAAAAATCTCTATACAACTTCTTTCCCACAACAATATTTACTATCCTCACTTAGCCGCGGGCGGCACATACCATTTATTGATGCTATTATACTTACCCTCTATCACAACCTTATAAAAGTCAGAAGGGAATTGCTTTACATCAATGGTTGCATGTTTGTCTTTTATAGGATAAATGCCTAACAGTTTATACTCGTCTTTACCACCTGTTTTAACTGCGTTTGTTGTCGCTACCCATATTTTCACCATACTCGTATCACTATCATCCAGCGCGGTCCAGCCAAGATCCAGTTTATCCTGGAAATAGTTTACATTCATATCTATCAGCGATACTTTCCCGGTAAATGGTATGCCATCCACTTCCCTGCTAACAGCCTCCGGCATGTTGATATTCATGTAACGCGCTATCGTTGGAAAGATGTCTACTATGCCGGGTGTTTTATACGATGGATATTTATTTACAGCCGCGTTATTGGTTACGATCCATGTATTCCTTTGTCTTGCAGATTGTCCACCGTGGCCTTTCCCGTTTGCTTCCGATCTGCCATGATCTGTTGTGATCACGATCATCCATTCTTCGTTAAACTTTTTCTCCCTGTATTGAATGGCTTCCCACACCTGTCCCATTTGTTTATCCATCATTTCTACAGCTTTATAGAACTCCGGCGAGTCACCATAACCATGCCCCATGTCGTCCGTATATTCCAGGTAGATCCATGACAAATCCGGCGCAGTTTCTTTAATGCTTTTCACCGCTTCACTTATCACTTTTTCATCTATGCGGTGCATAAAATCCCGCTTCTTATCATGCGGAAATAATATAGTATCTAATTCGTAACCATCAGCCGAATAATCAACATGTATGTTTTGCGTCTCCTGCATGCCATCACCAACCAGCTTTGTACGATTGTCTAACCAACTGGAATAAACCGCTATTTTTTTTGCCGGGTACTGATCTTTCAGCAAACGGAAAATGGTTGGGTAGTTGTAATCCGGCGCTTTTATATCGTTATCCCACACATTGTGCTTATTAACCCACGTACCGGTGAGCAGGCTATTATAGCCAACAGCAGAGATGGTTGGCGTTTCAGAATAAGTACCTTTATCGCCGCCAACATGCGCGCGCATATATCGCCCTGCGTGAATGATCTTGTCTATATTCGGCGTCTTTATACGCTCAATCACATCCGCAGGAATACCATCCGCTATTACAAACACGACTTTACGGACAGGACTGGCTTTAGCCGATACAACTAAGATTGCTAAACAGGCTAAGAGGAACAAATGTCTTGCTATTTTGAATGGCTGCATATTCTACAGGTATTAAAGGAATATTATAGGCGAATATAAAATATATGCGAGGCTTTTAAGCGGTGCTGTATTATGAAAAGTTTATTCTTCCCCACAACGTCTCTTACGCTGGATTTGTGTATAGCAAGGACGTTGTGTAAACTTATTAGCTGTACCAGAACACAAACCATAATCGCAACGTCCCTCCTTACTCATTTTTCCAGGTGGAGGAGACGGTGCGGAGAAAAGTAAAGCCCGCTAGCTCTCTCAAGCTAACAGGCTTTATTTTTCTGTCTTATGTTGTACTTCTTTTACGAGATTGTAAGCCTTTATTTATAGTTCGGGATACCCTGCAGAACATCCCGAACAGCGAAAGAATCCAATATTTATTTTAATGAATATACGTACCCTTCAGACATATTTGGAACATTCCCCTAACTAAACAGCATCTCATAAAACAAAAGGCAATCATTCCCTCCAGCTTTTTGTGCAGCCAGCTTTGCGTTTTTAGCCCGAAATATTTCGTTATTATTTTCCATGTCTAATACAATTTGAAAAAAAGCATTAGCACAGATTAATAACGCATTCAAAAAGTTATCTCCATTGTGTGCACAAAGCCAGATTACATAAGAAGGATTTGTATAATCTCGTACTTCTATTTTCCTAGTTACTTTGTCCAAAACCAGAGGATCTGCATCAACACTACCTATCTGGTAAAAATTCACAAAAGAAACACAATCGGTCAACCTCACAAGACCAATACGAAGTGATGTGCAGTCATATGCCTCCAATAATCTTAAAACTGACTCTTGCGTGAGGATCGAGGGAAATTCTACTGTCTTGGGTTGACAGGCCGATGCCTCAAGGACAATGTCAACCAATTCCTCAGGCAATCCTTTTCTTTTTAAATCTTCTGCAGTAGGAGTTATTAATTTTAATTGTTCAATAAATTTTTGTTCATTCATGTTATTTCAATGATAGCTGAGTATTCGGAGTGTTTTCGCAGCGCCCCTTCCTACTCACATCCATACGAAGGAGGCGAAAATAAAGAAGTTAAATTCAAACTTCTATAGACTCTTCTATGAGAATCCAGTCTTGGCTCAATTATTTCTCATTTACTGAAAATAAAAGACCTAATATTTTCATCAAATTTAATTTTTGAGTTTTGAACGTTTAATTCAGTTGCATTTAATAATGCATTGTAAACTAAATATGCAATTATAGTATTTGTTGTGTCTACTTCTTTAAATTTAATATACTTAACATTTATTCTTAATCCTATCCTTTCAAAAGAGTGTTCTAAAAAGTATCTTGCTCCAAAAAGAACCCCTGGATGCCATAGCGCAAATGCATCATCGATGGATAAAACTAATTCTTCGTAATTTGTAGTGATAACAAATTCCAAATCAACTTCACCATAGAAAGAGCTATTCCCAATTTGTTCCGCTATTTTATAAAAAGCCGTTTTCATAATGTTAGTTATTTTTTATAACATCTTTTACGCTTGCCCCTTAGCCTAACAAGGACGTTGTACAATTTATGAACTCAATCAAAACGCAGATCACAACTCCAATCTCTCTTCATTGACACCACCAAACTGAAGGGAGGGTACAAAAAACGAAACTTACCATTTCCGAGATTCTTGTAGACATGTTGCACCAGCATTGCTGTATATTCTAAATGTCCGATCGTTTGAAGCTTCAGAATTGATTAAAATCTGTACATATTCCGGTTCATCCCACTTTATCTTTGTTGCAATAAATACCAAAAAGTCATCTGTTGGAAAATTATTGAAGGAGGCCATTAAAACAACACTATTAAAATTTTTATTTCCAGAGTAATAATTATAAGACAGGCCCTCATTATCAATCCAGTTAAATTCATACGTTTTATTTTCAAATCTATAGTTGTTTATCTCTGCAATCCTCTCTGTTTCTGACTCGGAATATGGGAAGATTATAATTATGCTTGTAACAACACTCATATTAATTTTATTTTTCTTTTTTTAAGCAGCTTTACAGCCAGCTCTATCTATAATAATAAACGCAGATTCCAATATACCATCTTTGTGAAATGGAGAAGGTATATTTTCCTTTCCATCCAATATGTCGATATAGATCTGTAGCCATTTATTCATGATTATCGCATTCAATTTTTCTATAATATTCTCTAAAGGCGCTTTCTACCTATCAACGGCCCCTCACCTGTTTTTATTACCCTTACTTGGACTTACAATATAAAAAACGTAACTTTTATACTGTAAGTCCAAATTCCAGTTGTCTATGAGAGCTATATTAAGTTGTGTAGTAGGGCTGCCGGCAGGGCTTGCCGTTAATCATTTTCTAGGCATTCCACTCGTTAAAGAGTTGAAAATAGAAAAAGCCATCCCCTTTATCAATATACTCTTAGCCATAGTTATTGTGTATTGCAGTGTTCGTTCTATTATACGGTTGCTAAACACCTATCCGGCAGCAGAGAATGGTGAGCGACGCTTTAATATGGCCGTCTGCTTTTTTGTTCCATCCTTCCTGTTAGGTATCTTTTTAATCTTTGCAATCAGTTTTTAGGGAACAGTTTATTGTTTTAGCTTCTTTATCATTTCCGTTGCGCCATTGTTCTTAGAATTTAGCTGTAACGATTTTTCATAGTATTGAATGGATTTTTCTTTATCCCCCTTGTTGGCATACGCCTCAGCAAGGCTGTCCCAAACATTCCATGATGCAGGAAAATCCTGTGTATTTTGCTCAAACACTGCGATGGCATCATCCATTCTCTTCAGTCTCAAAAACATGTACCCAATGGCATTCATATTTTCTTCATTGATCTTTGCTCCCCCTGCTGCACGTAGCGCACGATAGTCCTTCAATGCCTCTGCCGCCCCTTTGTTCAGTGCCGACTTAAAGAATGTACGGGATGGAGAATTATACGTTTCGTAATTCAGATACGCTACTGCAGGATGGTTACCTTCAATTGCGTCATCTAAAATATCCTTAGCGAAAGAGAGACCATTAGAACCGTCAGCAAAATATACAACAGCATTTTTATTCTTTAATGAGGCAGATACGTATGCTTTGGAATCACCATTATCTCCCCAATGCCAAAAGAACTCTTCGCCTGGCATCATTTCCAACCCTACACCAAGTCCCCATGCTATAGATGGGTATTCATCTGTTACCTGTATCTGTGGGGTAAACATTTGCTCCCATGTTTGTTTCTTCAGGCCGGTTTTGTTCAATAGCGCAATTACAAATTTTGCATAATCCGTTGCGGTGGTCACAAGGCTTGCTGCTGCATTTCCATTATCATGCAATGTATCTTCCAGCGCGTTGTCCGGCTGATTTCTGCCACTTAATGTTCCCAGCATATCATGCCTGTATGCTTTTAAGGAATCGTAACGGTTACGCCATATATAACTGCTTGCCGTCATGCCCAACGGTTTTAAGGCATATAACTGCATAAAATTTTCAAAGCGCAACCCCGTAATCTTTTCTACAACCTTAGACAGGTACACCATTCCCTCACCAGAGTAACTGAAACGCTCACCCGGTTTAAAATGGATCAACAACATTTTAGTTCCGTCATTATCTCTCCAGTTAGGAAAGCCTGATGTATGGCTCAGTACACGCCTGGCAGTAATCAAGTTAATGCGATCATCATTTTCCACATCATAATTATTACCCAGGTATTTATTTAATGGCGTATCTAAATTCAATTTTCCTTCATCCACTAATTTCAATACGGCGTACGCAAAAACAACCTTACTCAGCGATGCAGCTTCAAACACCGTATTCTCCTTAACTGCTTTTTCCGTAGTTGCATTGGATAAACCGAATGCGCCTGTCCATACTAATTCACCATGCCTGATTAACGCAATAGAAATGCCCGGCACATCTGCCTTTTGCAACAAAACGGGTATGTCTTTTTGAAGTTTTCCGATAACATCTTTTGTATCAGCAAGCTTACTCGCTGCAACATTGTAAGTAGTAGTTACCTGGCTAAACGCATACAGGCATAATAACTGGATGGCAAATAAGAGGCTAATATATTTCTTCATAAAATGGTGAATTAACCGGACAGGATACAATATCGTGAATGTTATGCTATTCATGAAACTATTCATATAAAGCAGATCAATGTTGTTGCAATTATTACATGCATTCAATCACCGACAAGTTCTACAGGAAAAGCCATTTTCATTTTTCAGAATCATCATTAAGCGCTATATTGAACCCTATATCCAAGAATAACCGCTTAATTCGATGACGCAACCAGCTTTTTTTATCAATGATCATTATGAAGTAAACCCGGCTGACAACCTGATCAAAGATCTCTCTTCCGGGCAGGAAATAAAACTGGAAACGCCTTTAACACAGCTCTTGTGTATGCTGATCAACAGCGAAGGAGAATTAGTAGAACACGAAATTATCACGAAAGAAATATGGAACGATGAGGCAAATGCAGATGATGAACTGCGTGAAGCCATTGCTGTATTGCGTGAGATATTGTACGATGATGTAAAAGTGTTGATTGAGACGGTGCCCAAAAGAGGCTATATGATCCGCACAACCATCCGAGTAAAGGATACTGATAAGAAAAAAGATACTAAAGCACAGTGGATAGTACCCGGTGCTATAGTTGCAGTAGCAGCCATTGGCATTGGCATTTACCTGTACACAAGACAATCAACGCCTCCGCAAAAAATAAGTGAAATAACTACTGCATCCGACACAACCAAACTTCCGGCAGACTATGCAACAACAATCGAGCATACTACGTCTGACGGACGAACGTACAAACTTATATCTAAAGACGGCAAGCAGCTATCTTTCTATATCAACAACGAACTGATGCCGATCGACACCATGAATGCACACTCCGACCTGGTAAGCCAGATGAAATCTGAACTAAATAAGCGAAGAAAAAAATAAGAAAGCAAGTATTCAATTGCGAGCGATGAGCATATTCTTTCTTAGTCTCCTTACCTACGAATAATAAGATAAATTCCCAAAGGGGAAATGAATAGCATCCAGTACCCATAAACATTACTAATTCTGCATCTCCTTACCTGTGCTTTGAATAGGCCTCTTGCAGTAATCCTGGAACTAATAAATACAAGCACCAGCTTTCGGAATACTTTAGCCCGGTTTATTCAAAAAATTTCGCAGCGAAGATGCAATTACCGCTGTTCTTCAATGGTGTTGCAAAAACAATACAGCCTCTTGCCTGTTTAACAAGTAACTTCATTTACCACTTTGATTACACCATGCAGAATTGCAACATTATGAATAAGACACAAATAGATCTTGAGATCTTACTGCCTGAAGTACCTGATGAAAGAGACGAATGTGTAGCACGCATTATACACTTACTGGAAAGCAAACGCGGTATAGAGCGTGTGCATGTAGTGCCTGAGGAGAAAGGCGCAAAAGCTCAATTATGTTTCCATTATAACCCTGATCTTGTATCTATTAACCAGGTAGAAAAAATGGCCCAGCAGGCAGGCGCAGAAATAACCGAAGCTTACGGGCACTTATTAATAGAAACATCAGGCGTGCGCTACCCAAGGCATGCAAGACTGATAGAGTTGAAACTTGCAGACCTTAAAGGCATTATAAGCGTTGCAGTTTCCGGCACCGGTTTTATACAACTGGAATATGCTAAAAAAGAAGTGTCTGAAAAAGAGATAGCAGATGCGATCAAAAAAAACGGCTTAGCAATAAAGCGCGTGCAAGACTTTCACCATCATGCAGAAGGTGCACACACACATGAGCACAAACATGATCATACGCATGACCACAAACATGAACATGGCGACCATGCTGGGCACAATCATGCACACGGCGGCATATTCGGGACTAAAACAGAACTCATTTTTAGTCTTATCTGTGGGACATTTCTTGCCATCGGCTTTGGCCTTTCATTTATCAAAGGCATCTCTGTTTATATACCTATAGTATCCTATTGTATTGCTTATTTCTTTGGCGGCTATTATACAACTAAAGAGGCGATAGAGGGCATAAGCAAAGGAGAGTTTGAAATTGACTTCCTTATGCTGGTAGCCGCTATAGGCGCTGCATTGCTGGGTGCGTGGGCAGAGGGCGCATTGCTGCTATTCCTCTTCAGTCTCGGGCACTCACTGGAACACTATGCTATGGAAAAAGCACGTAAGTCTATAGCAGCGCTGGCTGACCTAGCAGCAAAAACTGCACTGGTAAAGCGGAATGAACAATGGGTAGAGGTAAGCATAGAAGAGTTACAACCGGGTGATATTATTTTAATAAAACCTAACACAAAAATTGCTGCAGATGGCATTGTAATAGCTGGACGCAGCTCTGTGAACCAGGCGCCTATTACCGGCGAAAGTGTACCGGTAGATAAAATGGCTGTAGAAGATAATGTTATAGATATAAAAGGTGCTGATAAGCTACCAGAACAAAACAGGGTTTTTGCAGGCACCATCAATGGAAGTGAAAATCTCGAAATAAAAGTATCGAGAGCTGCATCGGACTCTACACTCGCAAGGCTGATACAACTGGTAAACGAGGCACAGACACAAAAATCACCTACACAGAATTTTACTGACAAAATAGAAAAATATTATGTGCCTGCTGTGCTGATCCTGGTAGTGTTGCTCTTGTTTGCATTTCTAGTGATTGACGAACCTTTCAGCAAAAGCTTTTACCGTGCAATGGCAGTATTGGTTGCAGCCAGTCCTTGTGCGCTTGCTATTGCAACACCTAGTGCAGTCCTTAGCGGCGTAGCCCGCGCTGCAAGAAGCGGTGTTTTGATCAAGGGCGGCAAACCGCTGGAAGAGCTCGGCTCACTAACAGCTATTGCCTTTGATAAAACGGGAACACTTACAGAGGGCAAACCACAACTAACCGGTGCTTTCCCGCTGAATGGTCACTCAACAGAAGAACTGCTAACAATAGTAACTGCTGTAGAACAGTTAAGCGATCACCCGCTTGCAGCGGCTATAGTGAAGGGCGCCAAAGCGCAATTGCAACAGGACGTGCCTGCTGCAACAAATATTAAAAACATAATTGGCCGCGGCCTGCAGGCTGAGTATAGCGGCAAGCAGGTATATGTAGGCAATAAGGAATTGTTTATAGAAAAAAATGGCGCTCTGCCAGATGAGGTGAAAGCAAAAATGGAAGAACTGGAAGCCGCAGGCAATACGACTATGCTGGCAGAATCTGATGGCGTATTTATTGGCATCATTGCGCTGATGGATAAAGCACGGCCTGAAGCGAAAGCAACATTGGCTGCATTGACACAAACCGGTATTCAGAAAATGATCATGTTGACTGGTGATAACCAGAAAGTAGCTGATGCTGTGGCAAAAGAAATAGGTATAACTGAGGCATGGGGCAACCTGCTACCAGAACAGAAGGTAGAAGCGATCAATAAATTGACGGCAAATGACCTGAAGGTTGCAATGGTAGGTGATGGTGTAAATGATGCCCCTGCTATGGCTAAAAGTACAGTTGGCATTGCCATGGGCGCAGCGGGGTCTGATGTGGCATTAGAAACAGCAGACATTGCACTGATGGCTGACAAGCTGGATAACTTACCTTTTACAATCGGGCTTAGCAGGAAGGCGCGTAGGATCATTCGTCAAAACCTGGTGATCAGCCTGGGAATGGTAGCCATCCTGATACCACTTACATTAGCTGGTATTGCCGATATGGGACCGGCTGTAATGGGGCACGAAGGATCAACGCTGGTAGTGGTCTTTAATGCGCTGAGATTGCTGGCGTACAGGAAATGATTTGAAATTTGAAATGTAAGATTTGAGATGAATAATAACTAGCGCAGGTCTCCCGACCTGTGTTTTTTTATTACTTCTCTTGCGCATATAAACACTGGGCTAAGCAAGTGTATTTTCAATGACAACAGCAGTAACAAGCAAGCAGGTATAATGCTCAATTTTCAACAGACAATGCCCAATATTCAATTGAGCGTTGACAATTGAGCATTGGGCATTGAAAATTTTCTTCCGTAAACGGCATTCATTCTTAAATTTCAACTCTTACTTAATGCAATTATATCTTTCGGATAGATGATCTTTTCTGCATAGCCATGCAAGGTTACGTTGATCATAGCAAGCCCTACTTCTTTCAGTGTTACAAAACTGGTTTTGGAAAACAATTTTATTATAGGGAAAACCCAACCCAGGTAAGCGTACAACTTATGTGCGCGCTTCAACCCTTTGGTGGGCTTCATTAACCCGGGGCGAAATGCAAATACTTGTTTAAAAGGCAATTTCATCAGGTCATTTTCCGTCTTCCCCTTCACGCGCGCCCAATGATATTTTCCTTTCTCTGTACTATCTGTTCCCACACCTGATACATAACAGAAAGTCATGTCGGGATTGAGCCTGCTTAGCAGCTCCGCAAAATAAAGTGTAAGCGTATAGGTAGTTCTGTAGTAGACCTCGTGTGCCACGCCCACAGATGACATGCCCAGACAAAAATAGCAGGCGTTGTACCCTTCTAAATCGCCGGCAATATTTCGCATATTGAAAAAATCTTCGTGAACGATTTCTTTCAATTTAGGATGGGTCATACCACATGGCCGCCTGTTGATCACCAATACGGCTTCCACATCAGGGTGATTGAGGCATTCATGCAGAACGCCCTCTCCCACCATGCCGGTAGCACCTGTTACAATAGCCTTTATTTTCATAGTCGTGATGGGTAGTTATTTGAATTTGGCTATACCACGTACAATATATTTGTAAATTACACCTGTTTATGAAAAAAACACTGCTTATTCTCCTGGTTCTTTTAAATTGTTTTGCCTCTTTTTCGCAAAGCGATAGTACCCGGCACAAGAAAATATACCGTGTGCGCCTAGGCTACGAGCTACCCTCTTCCATTGCCTGCATTGGCCTCTCCAATCTTGGCTTCAAAGCATTAGGGCGGACCTCCTATATGTCTGAAAGCGATGTACTGCGGTTAAACCCAAACGATATTAATGCTTTTGACAGACCAATTGCCTTCAATGACCCATCGCATTTTGCAAGTGCGCAAAAGACATCAGACCTGTTTCTAAATATATCGGTTGTGTCACCGGCGCTAATGTTGTTTGACAAAAAGATCAGGAAGGACTGGCTTGACCTGCTGACCATGTATATGGTGGCCCATGCCATGGACAATGCCATTTATTTTGGGGCTGCGTTTGCAGTACGCAGGCCAAGACCGCTTACTTACAACCCGGGTGTGAGTATGGCAGACAGGACCGGCGATGGTAAGAGCAATTCATTTTTCAGCGGCCACATGGGCTTTAGTACCACTGCAACTTTTTTTGCAGCTAAGGTATTTACAGACTATAATCATATCAAAGGCTGGAACAGGATACTGATCTATGGCGCAGCAGCCGTACCTCCTGCTATTGTAGGTTATTACCGGATGAAGGCAGGCAGACATTTTAAAACAGATGTAATTGCAGGTTTTATTTCCGGCGCAGTCAGCGGCATACTGGTCCCAGAACTACATCGCATAAAGGATAAACATCAAAATATTTCTTTTGCCCCTTATTATACACCCGGCGCTTCCGGCCTGACGGTAAATGTGGGCTTGTGATCTCCAGGTACACCAGGTTTAAGGAGAATTAAAATAAATGAATTGATTTTTTTTATACTTTTAACCAACCTCCTGATATAATTCATACTCCAGAGAAGACTATCATCCATACCGCTTATTTGAAAATTCCCGGAACAATTATGTATCAAAAACGTAAATGAGCCAAATGGATGTTCAAAAACAATTGCGGATCCTGGTTGCCGAAGATGATGCCGTAACAAGATTTATTGTACAACGAATGATTGGTTTTTTAGGCCACGAGGCATTGGTTGCTACCAATGGCGAAGAGGCGCTTGATGAAATATCTGTAATGCACCCGGATATGATTGTACTGGATATAAACATGCCAGGCAGAAACGGGTATGAAGTAGCAGATATTATCTACAATGAACACCGCCAGCGGGGCGAAACCTGTCCAAGATTTATATTGACGTCTGCCATGCCAATGCCAGAATATACCACTCCGGACCCCGAATGGGTGGCTAAAGGTTTGTTCTATTTTATTCAAAAACCATTTACCGTAGAAAAGCTGCGTTATATATTTGAGCAATAAGACTTAGATGTATATAGAGTATATAATGTAGCTAAAGGAGATACGGTTTAAGAAAGGCGTAAAAAAGATACAAGCGTATATTTTATAAACGTTATCATTACTATCCGGCTAAAATACACTACGAGACACAGGTAGTTAATTATAGTAAAAAGCATTCGGCCTCAGAAAAGCTGCGTTAAGAAAATTGGGATGAACGCCGGAAAAATCCATTGCTGTCTGAGCCAGGCGCAACTTACTTATTCACGCTGCAAGCGGCGAGTTCAATGGATTTCGGTGGGCAGCACAATTTTTAGCCTGCTTTTCTGCAGCCTTGATCTTTTTGGTTACTTTTTGTATCAAGACAAAAAGTAACACCGTCGGTAGACAAATAAAAGCTTATAATTATATAAGCCATTGAACTGAATTCGGCAATAATGATAATGCAGTGAACACAAAAAAAGGCACAGGAGCAAGTTTGCAACTATATAAACTTATATACCATATAAACTTTATATACTTACCCAACTTTCCCCTGTGCCCTTAATAACACACAGAGTACCCTACTGCGCCTGCTTCGTCATTTTCTGCAACACTTCAGTAGAGCCATCAGCATAGAACATCACTTTCTTAAACGTTGTCTCGTTTTCCAGTAACAATTCGTACTTGGTGCTTTCATCGGTTGTCATTTCGGTTACCGTTTTAATAGTGTAGCCGGAATACTTTTGAGTAGCATTGCGTACAATGTTTAGTGGTAATTCCTTTGCAGTATAATACTTAAGTGCATAAAGGAATTTCTGGTCCTTGTCGTAATACACTCTTACACGTGCCTGTGGCGTAGAGAAGTAGGCTGTGTAGCCGTTATCATCATTGTACCATTGCACATTACTTGCATTTGGAAAATCTTCAGCCAGTTTTTGCTGAATGGAGCGTGGGCCTGCGTAGCTATATGTTGCTACGGCCATTGCCAATAATAAAAGGATCTTTTTCATACATGAGTTTTTATTTGTTCAACTCACGTGCAAGAAGGGAGACTTAATACTGATTATAATCCACCCTGGATAAAAGGGTTTGTATCAAATTTCTAAACGCAATTTACTACGGTTTATTTCGTATTGTCAAGCATTTCCCTCCATTTAACCAAAGCCTAACACTGGTTAATGATAAGTGGTTATTAGGCGAGATGAAAGGTTGGGGGTTGGAAATGGATAAATTGTTATACGGCTACATTGTTTAATTGTTGTTATTGGGGGATAAGTTATTCACGATTGCCGTCTCACGATTCACGCTTACCTCCCGCATTGCATCTCAAATCATCATTCATCATATTTTTCTTCAAAAATTTTATAAATAAGCAAATGCTCACTTATCTTTGCAGCCATGAGACCAAGAGACGAAAATAAAATCCGCGCTATCAAAGAGAAAGCTATCGAAATGGTGGCGAATGAAGGACTGGACAATTTCGGCATTAACAGGCTGGCGAAGGCAGCAGGTGTTTCACCCGCTACAATCTATATCTATTATAAGGATAAGGATGATCTGCTGACCAGCATCAGCCAGGAAGAAGGGCTCAAGATGACGCAAACTACCCTTGACGGGTTTGACCCTACCATGTCTTTCCGCGAAGGGCTTTGGATACAATGGAAAAACAGGTCAAAATATATGCTGAACAACCACATAGGCACAGCATTTTTTGAACAGCTCCGCAGCTCTGCTTATAAAGAGAAAATGGTGAAGACCATTTCTGCTGAATTTCAGAAAGCGATGGGTAGTTTTATGGAGAACGCAGTAAAAAACGGGGAAGTCAATAAAATGCCGCTGGAAGTGTATTGGTCCATAGCCTTCTCTCCATTGTATTCGTTGATACGTTTTCACAATGAAGGGCAAAGTCTTGGCGGCAAAAAATTTTCCTTTTCACAAAAACTCATGAAAGAAACATTTGAATACGTAATGAAAGCTTTGAGTAAGTAACCCTTTTGTTTAACCAAAATGTAGCCGTTATGAATTCACTGGACCACATCCTCATCTTCAAAACCAATATTTCCACACCGCGTGATATCACGTTTGTCAAAGATGTGCTTGACAAACACGAGCTGATCGATGAGTGGAATGTTGACCAGGCAGATGTAGACTGTGTATTGCGGGTAATATCCAGGCATTTAAAGCCCGCAGACATCATCGATCTGTTATCTGAATGCAACTACGATTGCGCAGAACTGACAGACTAGTTTTTTACCCAACAACAATTATTAATTTTTATGAAACAACAGACCGTTCCGTTTTCATCATATCAGAAGCTTGCGATCACACTACTGGCGCTCACCCAGTTTTCCGTGATCCTTGACTTTATGATCATGTCTCCGCTGGGAGACTTGCTGATGAAATCGATGCATTTAAAACCAAATCAATTCAGCATTGTCGTTTCTGCCTATGCTTTCAGCGCCGGTATTTCCGGTTTGCTTACAGCAGGTTTTGCAGATCGTTTCGACAGAAAAAAACTCTTATTATTCTTTTACTGCGGCTTTATTCTCGGCACCTTATGCTGTGGCCTTGCGCATACCTACGTAATGCTGGTTGCTGCACGTATTGTAACAGGTTTATTCGGCGGTGTGATCGGCTCTATTTCTATGGCGATCATTACAGACCTCTTTAAACTGGAACAACGCGGACGTGCTATGGGCTTTATCCAGATGGGCTTTGGCGCAAGCCAGGTTCTAGGCATCCCTATCAGCCTGTACTTCGCTGATACATGGGGTTGGGAAGCGCCGTTCTTAATGGTGGTTGGGCTTGCAACAGTGATTGCGCTGGTTATTTTAATAAAGATGAAACCGGTAACAGCACACCTTGCCATACAGCACGACAAAACAGCACTAACACACTTGTGGCATACGTTTAAGAAACGCAACTATCGCATAGGCTTCTTAGCAACAGCCCTGCTATCAATAGGTGGCTTTATGATGATGCCTTTCGGTAGCGCCTTTGCAGTAAATAACCTGCACATCAGGCAGGAAGACCTCATGTGGTTGTTTATGGCGTCTGGCCTTGGTTCTCTCGTAATTATGCCGATAGCCGGTAAGCTCAGTGACAGGATGGACAAGTTTAAACTATTCTCCTACTGCTCATTGTTTTTAATGGTGATGGTAGTCGTGTACACTAACCTGACACCCGCTCCTTTCGCTATCATCGTTATATTAAACATACTGATGATGGCAGGTGTATTAGGCCGTATGGTTCCTGCTACTACCCTCACTTCTGCCGTTCCTGATATGGCAGACAGAGGCGCCTTTATGAGCATCAACGCATCGCTGCAACAAATAGCAGGCGGCGTAGCTGCTGCTATTGCCGGGCTCATCGTAGTAAAAGAAACAGAAACCAGCCCATTGAAACACTATGATATTGTAGGTTATGTAATGGTTGTACTCACCATTCCTTGTATCTATATGGTGTACCGTGTAAGCAAACTGGTTCGCGACAAAATGAACAAGAAAGCGCCAGCAGAAGCACCGGCAATGATGGAAGCCTAAGTTAAAGTACAAACTACGAGGTACTAAGTACGAAGTATAAAAAGGAAGCGTCTCACAATATTGTGAGACGCTTCCTTTTTTAGAATATTATTTAACCAGCAGTATCGCCCTGGTCATCTTTACTTGCGACGCTCCGTTCATCAGCAGCATATACTTCATCTATGTATAAATTAATCCTGACAGGTCTTAAAGACCTGTCAGGATTTGCGCAGAAGAATCTATTCTTAATACTTTATACTTCGTACTTAGTACCTCGTACTTTGTATTCACTCAATCCCCTTCACATTCATCTCCAACGTATAAACAGTTGTGGAAGCAGTCATAAATAAAATATTGCGGTTCTTTCCGCCGAAGCAGGCATTGGCTGTCCACTTTTCCGGTATATCTATATGCGCAATTTTCCTCCCCTCATTATTATACACCGTAACACCATTTCCACACAAATAAAGATTGCCCTTTGCATCCAGCGTAATGCCATCCGCACCTTGCGGTACAAACAATTCCTTCTCCGAAAGGCTACCATCTTTATGAATCGCAAAGCGATTGATCACGCCTTCTTTTATATCTGCCACATACAATGTCTTACCATCTTTAGTTCCTACTATGCCATTCGGCTTACTCATAGTACTGACTACAATAACAGGAACCCTCGCTTTAGGTGCGAGGTAATACACTTTCATACCATCCAGTTCCGTAGCCTGCCTTGTCCAGTATTTACGCTGGTAGTAAGGATCTGTAAAATAAATACCACCCTTCCTGTCTATCCACAAGTCATTAGGGCCATTTAGCAAATGGCCTTCATAATTATTGACCAATACTTTTACTTCCTTATTGGGCGAGATAGACCACAGTTCATTCTTTGCATCTGCACATGCTATAATGTTTCCTTTCTTATCAATATACAAACCGTTTGATCGCCCGGCGCTGTCCATGAATAAAGACAACTTACCTTCTGTATCGTATTTCCATATCTGGTTATTCGGCTGATCTGTGAAGTAGATATTCCCCTTTTTATCCGGCGCGGGACCTTCTGTAAAAGTAAACTGCCTGGAGATCAGCACCGGCTTTGCACCCGACGTTACTAGCCCTGCGCTATCCCATTGCGCAAAGAGTGAGTGAGACAAGAAAAAAGCAACAACAATCAGAAGATATTTAGAGCGCTTTACCTGCATCATATTATTCAGTTGAAGCAGGCAATGTAGAATTAAATTCATTTTTCAGCAAAGTATATAGGCGTTCAAACGCTTGAAATCTCTGTAATGCAGCTACATGCTGCTCTTTTACCGGCACATACACTTCTCCGGCAACTTGTTTGTTCATAAAGGGTAATGCCAATGCTTCCGCACCAACTATCACAGCGCCTAAAGCGGCGCTTTCACCATTCTCAGACACAATCACCTTCCTGTCAAACATATCTGCCAGCATCTGCACCCACAACGGCGTTTTGGTAAAACCACCGGAAGCATGTATTTCTGTTATCTCCTTTTTCTCTGCCAATATTTTACCTATGCTGTAAGATACACTGATCACTCCCTCCATAGCAGCACGCAGCAGATGCGCATGTGTATGCTGAATACCCACCCCCATAAATACGCCTTTTGCATGTGCGTTCCAGATAGGCGCACGCTCGCCAAGGATATAGGGCAAAAACAATAATCCGTCGCTACCAGCCGGCACATTCGCCGCTTCATCAAACAGCGTCTCATAGCTTTCCCTTGTATTCAAAATAGATTCCTTTAACCACTGCAATACGACAGCACCATTGTTACTGGCGCCACCGGCAATATATTGGCTGCCCTTTACGTGATAACAAAAGGTGCGCATCTGCACATCTGTAACAGGAGCATTTACCATCACACGTGCAGCGTTACTGGTTCCAATACTTACTGCCATTATATGCGACGCTGTAGCACCCGAGCCTACGTTAGCAAGCGCACCATCGCTTGCGCCCAATACTAAGGACACATCTTTTTGCAATAGCACCCTATTGTTTTGCGCAGGGAATGGAATTACATGTGTAGCCGGAACTATTGTAGCCAATCTTTCTTTGGCTATACCCGCATATTGCAGTACGTCATTACTCCATTGTAAGGTATGTATATCAAACAAACCGGTAGCGGATGCACAGGAGCTGTCAATGACGTACTGACCTGTGAGATGATAAAATACAAACTCTTTTATACCGATGAATTTGTACGCACTTTGAAAGAGTCCCGGTTCATTCTCTCTAAACCATAGCAGCTTACAAAGAGGAGACATGGGATGTATTGGTACACCCGTCTGTTGGTAAAAGGCCGAAGCACGCTCGCTTTCCCGTAGTTGTGCGGCCTCGTTCACAGCCCTGTTATCTGCCCATATAATGCACTGCGTTAGCGGCGCGCCCTCTTTATCTATTAATATGAGGCTGTGCATGGCTGCACTGAAAGAGATGAATGCAGGTGTGCCCAATTCATTCGTAACCGCATTTATAAGCGTAATAACAGCATCGAGAATAGCTACAGGATCTTGCTCGCTATACCTTGGCTGCGGATGCTGTATCGTATAACCGGCAGAAAGGGATGCAACAATGCCACCTTCTGCGTCGAAAGCAACAGCTTTTGTAAAAGAAGTACCAATATCTATACCCAGGTAGTAGTTCATAACAGTTAAAAGTATTCAATTATTTACATTAATACTACCCTTAACTGCTACGCTACTGCGTCCTCCACATCTTTGTTAATAAAATAGAGTTTCCGGCTCTCTGTCATAGCAAGTACACGCTATATTTTTTGCTGAGATTATATATCAACGTCTTTCGAACACTTATGGTCGGGAGGCCTGCGCCAGTAAAATATCTAAACTTATACATAATCCTGACAGGTCTTTAAGACCTGTCAGGATTGTAAAATCTCCATTTTGCCAGCAGATACGCCAGAGTGGACCACTTTTACTTACCAGCATCAAAGTTATTTCACGGCTTGCAGAAATTGGCGTGTATCACCATTGATAGCAAGCCCGGTTTTAGCCAGTTGTCCTGCATAATAGGCACGTACATCGGCCCACTTATAATAAGGGAATGTATTTGTAACCACCGGGATGGTTTCTGGTTTTTCATTCAACAATATTTTTACCAGGTACTCTTTCCCGTTAGTGTACAAGATCCATTGAATGTTGGCACTTAATGGAATGATCTCTTCCGGGTGCCATTGTTTGTTGTAATCAAATATAGAAGACGCAGGCTGGCTGGCTTTTCTTATGCCGAGTAAAGTAGCAAAGGGAGAAATAGCTTCTGCATGTGTAAAACGCAGAACAGCATCTTTCTGCACTCTATGCGACACTATGCTATCCGTTGTTTTAATAAAAGAAACCAACAAAGGTGCAGCTATTTTTACCTGCACACCAAATGTATCATGCGCAGGCCCTTTTTCTATAAAATCTGAGGCGCCGTTCTTAAACGCAAACCATTGCAAAGAAGTTTTACTAAAAGCAATAGAGAAATTAATACTATCTGCCGGTATATTGTTGCGCTTCATCTCTTCAGAAAAGGAACCGGAGATGCTATACAAGTCATACAGGTTATCTGCAAACGCAACGGGAGAAAAAACAATTTTCTTCTTATTCACTTCAGCTTCTTCTTTGCCTGCAGCAAGTGCCGTTGCGACCTGCCCGGTAAATATTTTTGAAAATACCTGTGCTGCAGCTACGCTATTGCGTTTATCTTTTTCCAGTGAGTCCAGCGATTGCTTTACGGCTGCGCTTGCCGTGTATGCCTCATACGCAGGTGCAAGGTCATAAAAGCGCAACATCTCATCTTCTGTTTCTTTTGTAACAGTAAAATGCGTTGTCCCTTTATAATCTTTAAACGGCTGCATAAAGGCATTAGCGCTTTGCTGCGTGCGTACTTTGAAGGTAGTTACAACATCTACCCCATTCCCTTTAAATGCAGTTGCATACATTGTTTTAACGCGTGCCCCGATAGCCGCCTGTTCTTTTGCGCCAAGCAGGGTAATATTTTCGTAATTACCTTTTTCTATCGAGAGAAAGCGCCGGGTCATATTCAGCAACTCCTTACCAGTATTTGTAAGGCCATCTTTCTTTGCTGCATACTCCAGCCAATAAAGCACTGCCACATCTGCTCCCGCCTTTGTCATAAAGCGGGATCCATGCCTGCCTACATGATTCACAAAAACAGGCGCATAACCTGCAGGTGGCGGCATTACACCAGCCGGTGTGTAGAGATAAGTTGCTTTTGTACCTAAGAGGCTTCTCTCCTGTGCCGTAACAGCAATTGTTGTCGCAGACAGTACCAGTCCAAAAATGATTTTGTTTAAATACATACAGTAATGCCAGTATTATAATTACAACCACGCAGCATACACAAGGACGATAAGCGTCTATTGTGTATGCTGGTGGTTAATTCAATTGACTATTTAAAAGACAAGCTCGTGTTGTTATGTTTGTTTCCGCTACCGTCTGACTGGTATGCGCCCATATCTACACCCGGCCCTTTTTCTGTAGCGCCATACAGACCACCTTGCGGCACTTTCGCCATTGGTGCAAACGCATCCGCATTTCCTTTTTTCAAAGCCGGCGAACCTGGCAACAAGCTGAAATCATAACTCATGGCCGTAATAATAGCAAGCGGCATAGCTTTTATATCCATCGGGATAGTTGCTTTTGTAAAGTCAAACTGGTTTACATCGTACGTTGCAAACTGCGGATTATTTACCTTAGGCTCGGCGCTACGTACATCTCCGCTTTGTGCTCTTGCTATACCATCAGAAGCATTGAACTGCGCAGTAAAACGCGGATCATTCGCATAGTAAAACTGGTTATTGTACGCAATATGGTTGGTATCCGCATCCTGCGTAACGCGCAATCCAAAACGGCAGTTTACGATCATATTGTTATACACTTTGCCCTGTGCGCCTTTCTCGTAGTTAATAGAACCACCTCTACCCGACTTCACTTGTCTTTCGCCATTATTGATAATGGTATTGTTGTACACATACACATTTGTCTGCACCGGACCATCGCCACTGTTAGACACTTTGAAACCATTTGTTGCAGCGCCTATAGAAAGATTGTAAGCCACATCGCCTACTGTACCATTCTTTAAATTCACTGACTCACCACCTGCTTTACCACAAGCCTCAAACGTGTTGCGCATAATGCTGATGCGGCCGTGCAGCACACGTAAGCCATCATCCGTGCTGCCATAGATCCAGGAATCTTCCAGTATAAAATTGCCATTGATGTTAGTGTACACGAGTGAGTAGCGTGGATCACCTGCTGCATATACCGCAGGATCAGCAGACTGCCCTGCAGGGCCGCCGGCAAATTCTATATGCGTCCACTTAATGATCATGTCACCGCTGGTAGCACCCGCCTGGATACCACCCCAGAAACCTTTACCAATATTATCCGTAGTACGTTTTTCCGGCAGTACGGTAATGAAGTTGTGATTGTCTTCTGTACCCAGGCTTATGAAGTTACCATTGCAGGTGATCTGCGGGCTAGCTGCCGCAGAACCATCGCCGATAGCAATTAGTTTAGACCCCGGTTGCATCAACAAAGTATCACCCTGGTTGATGGTAATATCTGTTTTAAAATAATAAGTCTTGCCAGTAATCAATGTACCTTTTACTGATCCTGTAAGTGTATCGCTGGTGATGGCCTGCCCGGCAGAGATCAATGCTTTAGACACATCTACAGATTCGTCTTTGTGACAAGAAGTAAAACATGCTAATGCAGTAGCCAGCAGAGCTGAATAGGATAAAGTATGTAATGTTTTCATTGTAATAAGTTTGTGTTGCGTTTATAATTTAAATCTCACACCAAGTAAAAAGTTCATACCATACGTGTCTTTACGTATAAACACATTCTTGCCTTTTTCCTGGTAAGGCACATCTCCTACCACGGCTGCTCCCGTATAAGGTTGTCTTATCTCCAGCTCTGCAGGTGTGTTCAGCAGGTTATTCACCTTTGCATACACATACCAGTGTTTCACTACTCTTTTCTCTACAGAGAAATCCAATTGAGCAAAGCCCTTCTGCCATATATCATTATCCAGGTATTGAGATACGGTGTTGATCCTGCGGCTGGTGTAACCCAGTGCCAACTGTGCATTCAACCCTAATTTGTTATCATCTTTTACAAACACAGAGATGTTACCAATGTGCTTAGACTGGCCTTGTAGCGGACGTGTCTGACTTACCAGTTCACTGCTTTGTCCTGTAGGTGTGCTGAAGCGTCTTACCTTAGTTGTTGTAATCTCAGAGTTGGTAAATGTGTAGTTTGCTTTAACACCAAACCAGCGGAAGAATTTTACAAAATCCAATTCAAAACCATAGTTACTTGCGTTACCGAAATTGTCCGGTATATAATACACATTCGTTCCTACATTTTCCAATGCATACTCTATCGGGTTGTTCAGTCTTTTATAGAACACACCTGCCAGTAACTGGTCCAGATCGTGCGGGAATAATTCATAACGAAGATCAAAATTTTCTGCTGTCGTACGTTTCAGATTAGGATTGCCAGACTCCTTCCAGTCAGCATCATTATCGCCGCCTATGTGCGGAACAATGTCGTAGAAGTTAGGACGGCTGATGGCTGAATAGTAAGAAAAACGCAACGCCTGTCTTTTAGACAATGCATATTTTGCAGACACACTTGGCAACACATCGTAATAGTTAATAGAACCCGTTTTTCCTTTTACGGCTGTAGATGTTGCATTTATCCACGTAAGGTCTGTATGCTCATACCTCGCACCGCCAGTGATGTCCAGCTTTTTCCATTCTACTTTCAACATAGCATAACCTGCTGCAATCTTTTCCTTTGCATCATAGTTCAATGCATCATCAAATGTTCCTGCAGGGTTAAACACGTAGAAGTTGTTTTTAGAAATATCTCCGTCATACGTTTGTATGCTTGGGTTGGTTGGACGCAGGTTGTAATTGTCGTACGTACTGCTTCTACTTTTATCGCGATACATACCACCTACTGACCATTCCCATTTAGACTTACCAAAACCGGTACGGTATTTCAAATTGAGATAACCGCTTTTGTCTTCATCTGAATTATGAAAAAACTGTCTTGAAGATGATGCGTCAAGGTTGTGCGGTGCTTGTACCAGGTTGCCCGTAACCGGGTCTTTCGCTACACCAGTCACTACATTTAGCTTGGCTACATCCGGGTTATTGTCTGTTGCTTTTGAGTAAACGGCCGACCAGTTTAGTGACAAGCGTTTAGTAAGACTATGCTCACCATTCAACGTAGCATTGAAGATCTGCTGTACATCATGTATTGTTCTGTAGCTATTAGAAATACGACCTGTGCCAGGCCCCTGGCGTCCCAGTTCAAGGCTTGTATCAGACACACTCCTGTATTCATTCTTTTCCAGGTTCATGTAAGCTACGTACAGGTTCAGCTTATTATTGTTATCAAACTTGTAGTCCAGCTTGCTATGCAAACCTGTTCTTTGCTGCTGAATAGAATAATGCCTTTGCTCAATAGAAGTAACAACGGCATTGTTTGTATTCCGGTCCGTTTCGCTGTCGAAGAAAACAGTATTTACATTGCGGTAAGTATTTTGATAACTACCTGCAACCAATACTCCCAGTTTATCGTGCAGGAAGCGGTTGCCGATGGATAGGCCAAGAACAGATGCTAAAGGATTGTGCTTAGGTATATAAGTGAAAGCACTGTTTGGAAAATCCTGCATCCCCGCCTGGTAAGCACTACCATTCAATTGTCTTGGAGAGCTGTTGAGGCTTGGGCCATTATTGAAACGTGTAAAATCTTCTGTAAAGAATTTGTTGGCAAACCCTACTGCCGCATTTGCTTTTACGGAAAAGGTAGCTGGCGCATCTTTCATCACCATATTCACCGCACCACCTATTGCATCGCCCTCCATGTTTGGCAGCAACGCTTTTGATACCTCAATCCTGTCCATCAAGTCAGAAGGAAAGATATCTAATGGCACGTAACGGTTCTTATTGTCCGGGCTAGGTATTTTAATGCCATTTACCAATGTGTAAATGTAGCGCTTGTCCATACCGCGGATGATCGGGTATTGCCCTTCGCCATTTGTACTGCGCTCCAGCGATACACCGGAAACACGCTGTGTTACGTTTGCTACTGTTAAGTCTGGTGAAATCTCAATCGCACGTGCAGAAACGGAGTTTTGCACAATGTCCGCTTTGCGATCGATCTGCATGGTATATTTTTCTCCGCCACGGTCTGTTTTACCGGATACCGTTACGTTTTGCAGATCATTCTTCGTTCTGTCAAGTGTAATACTAAGTTCTGTTCCCGGAGTCAGTTCGGTTGCGGTTGTTTCATAACCTACATACGTAACAGTTACTTTGTGGCTGGCAGATGATACGTTTCTGAATACGAATTGTCCGTTGAGCCCGGTTAAAGCCACGGCTTTTTTTCCTTCTTTTAAGGTTACTTGTACTAAAGCTCCTTGTAAGGGTTCTCCTGATTGTTTATCCACTACCTGCCCTTTCATTACGGCCTGCGAAAAAGCAGGAAGCGCGCCGAGGGCCAGGAGTAAAAACATGCAGCATAATTTTTTCATAGCTGGATGGTAAGGTTTTACGTTTTGCATTTTTTAAATGTTCATCGTTGTGGACGCAAAAGTGTAAAACCATCTATCAAAGCAGAAAAAAGCACCGTAAACAAAACGGTAACATCGTTACAGGCACCGTTAACAAACCGGCGACAGCGTAAACAAGCACACATTAACTCACTCACTATCAACTATTTTAAAAGAACATAAAACGCCATTAACAAATTGTTACCGTGAACAACACATTAGAAAAATGTATTTTCTATATCGACTGTATAAACGAAGTAAGGCTTTCGCCTTCAGTAAGATTTATCTTTTTACGCAACCTGTAGCGTGCCACCCGCAAGCTATCCATCGATATGCCCAACAGTGTTGCCATATCTTTAGAAGCCATATTTAGTTTTATCAAAGCAACCAGGCGCATATCGTTGCCGGTAAGTTCGTTGCAATATTCTTTCAGTTTGTCGAAGAACTGCTGGTGCACTTGTTCGAATATTTCCCTGAACTCACTCCAGTGTTGTTCCTGGTTTGCACTCAGGTTTATCTGGTGGATCAACTGTTGCAACTGGCGTTTTTGATCGCGCTTGTCATCCTTCACCATTACCTCAAGTCGTTCCCGCAGGTCATCTACCAGTTTATTTTTTTGTATAATATGAAGCGTATGTTTACTCAACTCTTTGCTGCGGGTATCCAGTTCCTCCATCAGCTTGGTTTCCTGTATGGCTTTGTTTTTAATTTCCAGCTCCATTATCTCTTTCTGCGTTTCATACAGACGGCGCGTTTGTGCTGCTTCCATCTGCTCATTCCTGATCTTTAACTTCTGGCGGCTGAAGGTTACCCAGCCAAGCACGATAAACAGGGCTATTACAACTATGGTTGCAATAGTAACTACACGGTTAATCTTTTGCTGGTTGCCGAGGCTGATGATCTCCGCATTCTTTTTTCCTATATCATATAATACATTCAGAAAGGCAGTCTGTCGATTGTTTTCTTTGGAATAAATGTCTATCGTATTTCTTCGTGACAATTCCAGGTAATAGTAAGCACTGTCATATTGCTTTAAGAGATGATATGTTTTACCCAGGTCGCGATAGGCTGCCCCTATCTGGTAGAGGTCATTTACTTTAAGCGACTCGCTAAGTGCCTGCCGCGTTTGTACCAGCGCCTCCGCATATTTTCCTGTTTTACGATAAATATCACCCAGGTTGTTTAGTACTTCTATACTTGCTATGCCTTCATGCGCTTCGTTGTACAGCGCGAGTGAGCGGGAGAAATAGGATTGTGCAGAGTCATACCGTTCCAGGTCTTCATAAATGCTTCCCATGTTCTCATAGATCTTTGCCATACCCTGCTTCTGGGAAATACTATTGTACTGGCTCAGCGCCATGCGTTGATAATAAAAGGCGCTGTCATATTGCTGGCGTTTCTCATATAAATGCCCGATCCTGCCATATGTATCTGCAGTACCCTCGCCATTGTGAATCCGCTGATATATTTGTAGTGCCTCATCATATTGTTTTCGCGCTAAGCCAAGCTGCTTATTATAATAATATAATATGCCCATGTCGTTGAGGTTAGCCGCAATGTTTACAAGGCTATTTTCTTCGCGAAAGATCTTATCTGCCTGTAAATGAAAGTCCAGCGCCTGCGGATAGTTACCCAGGTAATAAGATATCTGCCCCATTTGCTGCAAACAGGTTGCTGTTGCCAACTTATCTTTCTTCTCCAGCGAACGGGTGTAGACTTCTTTTAGTAATAAAAAGGCGGAATCCGGGAACTGCTTACTCAGGCGTTTTGCGTATTGTAACTCTGCAAAGTCTTTCTCTTGTGACTGCACCGGTTGTACACCGCCTATAGCGACCAATAAAAAACAGATGAACCGTATGCAGCACGTTGAAATAGATTGGAACATAATAATAAAGGGCAATCAAGGTTGCCATCGGCAAATAACGCCCATCTATATTAACTAATAGTTAAGCCGCAGCGTTTTCGAAATAAATGCGTCGGGTTTCGCGCAAGAGCAGGCGCGAAGACACTAAAGTTAATCGTGAGTCGTGAATCGGTAATCGTGAATGGGCTTACTACCGGAACGGAGTTTTTTCACCACATAGACACAGTAGGTACATAGGCACATAGGGTAAATTTTGGCTTTTTAGCAATAGTGATCTTCAATTCATTCAAAAGAGCATAGAGCACATAGGTTTGCCGCTTCGCGGCCTTACTGGCGCAGGCCTCTGGCCTGTGTCCATCTGTTACTTCTTTTAATTAAGAAGGTACATTACTTATAAAAACATTTCTATTACAAAATTTAGTAACAAAACAGTACAGGCCAGAGGCCTACGCCAGTAAAGTTGTGCGTAACCCCATTCACGATTACCGTTTCACGTCTCACGAAACACCATTTATATAATGATTTTTTATAGTCGCTTAATTCAACTTATTTTTGCAACCCTCCTCTTGAAAAGGTAAATTCTACGATAGCCTGGCCTTATTTATAACAGATCAAAAGAATGAGATATGAGCACCGGAAGGTATGTGACTTTAATTTTGGTATTGGGTTCGTTGACAGCATTGGCACCATTTTCCATTGATATGTATTTGCCGGGATTCCCGGCCATAGCCAAACACTTCAACACCGCAACATCTACTGTTGCACTAACATTAACGGGTTTCTTTGTAGGCATTTCAGCAGGGCAATTGTTATATGGCCCTTTGCTGGATAAGTATGGCCGAAAGATACCGTTGTACATTGGTTTATTGGTTTACATTATTACATCTATCGGTTGTGCGTTTGCAAAAGACATCAACATGCTTATTGTAATGCGTTTTGTGCAGGCATTGGGTAGCTGTGCAGCAACTGTTGCCGCTGTAGCAATGGTGCGGGACTTGTTCCCGGTAAAGGAAAGTGCAAAAGTATTTGCATTACTAGTCTTAGTACTGGGCGCATCACCGATGCTCGCCCCTACCATCGGCGGTTATATTACAGATGCATTTGGCTGGCAGGCTGTATTCTGGGCGCTGGCTGGGTTGGGCGTACTGATCTTAGCAGCATCGGCTATGTTCTTGCCAAATGCGCACACGCCAGACAAAACAATGTCATTAAAACCTGGGCCAATATTGCAAAGCTTTAAAGAAGTATTGAGCAATCCGCAATTTTATACGTACTCACTGACAGGTGCATTTGCTTTTGCAGGTTTGTTTGCGTATGTATCCGGCTCCCCGGTTGTGTTTATGAAAGTGTTTAATGTAACGGGCAAAGTATATGGCTGGTTGTTTGCATTGCTTTCTATCGGTTTTATCGGTGCAAGCCAGTTAAACACGTTGATGTTGCGCAAATTTCGCGGACAACAGATCATCCGCTTTGCCATCCGTTTTTATTGCATTGCAGCCAGCTTGTTCTTTATAGCAGCGTACTTCAACCTGCTGACATTGCCGCTAACAATGATCTTTTTCTTTTTATGCCTTGCATGTGTAGGCATAACCAATCCTAATACGGCGTCTTTATCGCTGGCGCCTTTTGCCAACAATGCAGGTATAGCGTCTGCATCATTAGGTGCTATGCAAATGGGATTGGGCTCGCTGATCTCGATCTTTATCAGCCTGTTTGAAAAGCCTTCGGTAATGCCTGTTGTTATTGCGATGTTGTTATCTGCATTTTCAGCATTGCTGATCCTGGTATTCGGCAGCAAACGCATTGTCGGGGAAGCTGTAACGGGTGATGGAAGCGGCGTATTAGCGCATTAATATATGGCGAATAAATAAAAAATTACATTGTACCAATAGCCTATTCAATGTAAGCTTTCATTTGTCTACCGACGGTGTTACTTTTTGTCTTGATACAAAAAGTAACCAAAAAAATCAAGGCTGCAGAAAAGCAGGCTAAAAATTGTCACGCCCGCCGAAATCCATTGAACTCGCCGCTTACAACATGAATAAGCAAGTTGCGCATGGCTCAAACAGCAATGGATTTTTCCGGCGTTCATGTCAATTTTCTTAACGCAGCTTTTCTGAGGCCGATCGTCTCTTTTGCAAGAATAAAAAACCTCCATCCAACAAACACGCTGTTGAATGGAGGTTTTATAATTACACTTATTGATTGTTCAGTCTTTTTTCCTGAGATCAGAAATATTTTTACCTGAATGTTGCTTGACAAAACGGCTAAAATGAGCCGGGCTTTCAAAGCCTAACTCATACGCTATTTCCTTAGCCGACTTTTGCGTATAATAGGCATAACGCATGGCTTCCTGCACTATACGTTGCTGGATCAACTTGGATGGCGAAGACTGTTGCAGCAAAGCAAAAATATTAGTCAGTGTTTTCGGTGATTTATTCAATGCCGCCGCGTAAAATCGGACTTCATGCTCCTTTCTAAAATTTGCTTCGAGCAGTAGAGAGAATTGCCTGATGAGATCCATTTTATCCTCAGGGAATTTTGAATAATGCTCACATTGCAACTTTGCAATACGCGTGGTCTGGATGATCAACCGCTTCAACAGGATGCGCAGCATCTCGCCCTGGAAATTATCTGCATATTTCCATTCGGATAAAAACAATTCCTGCAAATGCAGTAAAGCTGCACATTCGTCACCGGACAACTGTATGAACATGGGATGCCGGATGCCATAAAACAAAAAGCCCACACAGCCCACTTCCTTATCATGATCTACTATACAATAAAAGTCACGGTTAAACTGCCATGCAACCAGGTCACCGGGACGCTCAAAAACAAAATGCTGATTGGACACTAGTGGCAAGATGGAAGATGCAGGCATTGTATAACTTACTTCATCTATTACTACCTGTTGTGCTTCTCCTTTATTGAACACAAAGGTATTGACAGGTAATTGTCCAATGAGACGCAGGCCTTTACCGCTTAACTGTTCGTTATACAAGTGCATAACAAACCTGCCTGTTGTCGTTTTCTCTGCGTATTCTTTTATCATATTGCTATACAGGCTTATTTAATAGTTAATAAAGTTACATGTTCAATAACCAGTGGCAATACATTTTAATCGTTGCTATCTGGTTAAAATTCATTTGCCTATTTATTCTATTTTTTAGCGATCGCTTCTTTTCCCAACGCAGTCAATTGCATAGCATTTACATATCCCGTTTGCATTAATACCATTTTCCCTTCAGGATTAAAAAAGAGCAAGGTCGGGTATGCATTGATACTCCATTTTTCTGCCAGCGTCACGCCCTCTCCCTTCTCCATATCTGCACTAAAATTGATAAAGTTTTCGTTGAAGTAAGCCGCAACCTTTGCGTCTGTAAATGTTGTGGTCTTCAGCATTTTGCAAGGGCCACACCAGGATGTATAAGCATCTACAAAAATATACTTATGCGCTTTTGCAGCCATTGCTTGTACGTCTGCCCAGCTTTGTGTAGCAAAAACGATCTTTTCCGTCGTTGCTTTTTTCTGCGCGAATGAATATTGTGCTACCAGCATACAAACAACAAGCATAATCTTTCTATACATAACATTCTTTTTATAATTCAGGATATACAGCCATAGCAGCAGCTTTCAGCAATTGCGGGCTTAAGCGTTGTTTGAAATCAGGATTGATGTATTCAAAATGAATCGCGCCTTTTTTGTCCAATATAAACACAGATGGCACTGGCAATGCGAGGTCTGCATCTTTACCGCCGGTCGTCTCAGGCAACATACTCCAGTACGCTTTAGGCGCTTTGTATGCGATGCCAAACATTTTAGAAACACGTAAGTCGGCATCAGACAACAAGGTGTATGCTAATTTTTGTTTACCGCTTGTCTGCATTAATCCTTCAGGTTTATCTGTACTGATTGCGATCAGTTGGTAACCCGCTTTCTCCAGATCTGGCGCTAGCTCCTGCAGGCCGGATAATTGTTTAGAACAATACGGGCACCATCCTCCCCTGTAAAAAATAAGGATAGTAGGTTTTGCTGCAACAGCTTTATTCAGATCAAAAGCTACGCCTTTTGCATCCATCAGCATGGCAGTCGGAATGTGTTCTCCATACAATAATGGGCTTATGTCTTCTGGCTTTGCAGGCACCATTGTACTATCTTTCATCATAGGCATATTGCTTTGCGCATGTACATAAGACAGGCTACTTGCAACCATCATTAAGCAAAAAAGTATTCTTGTAAATGTTTTCGTTTTTTTCATTTTTATTTTTTTAAGTAGTGAGAAGAAAGCAGGAGAAACGATAATGTGGTATTACCGTTTTCCTGCTGTAGGGGTTTATTGCAATGTGACTTTTATAATTCCTGTAATTGGGGGTAATGTGGTGTACTGGTTAGGATTGGGCACAACGGAGATTGCTTTATTATCTGTGAGTGGTGTTCCGGCGAGGTTAAACTGTGTTACACCAGCACCAGGAAACTGATCTACAGCAGTACCATCGTCATACAAGGCAATGCTTGCAGATATATCGCCTTTCTGTGTAGCGTCTACACCATTACCTGCAGATGCAAAGAACCAGTCATTCGAAAAGCCATACATCGTTGCTATTGCAATCCGGTCGCCTGCATTCACTTGTAATGCCTGTGAAACGCTGCTACCTGCCTGCCCATTGATCATCGGCAAGAGTATGGTTGTATTTGCCGCAGGCAATACATATACATTCTTTACGCCGGTAACTGTTTTCAGGTATGCGGCAAGACCAGACGCATCACCTTTCTGCGCAAGCGCTGTCAGCCCTTTGCCACGGTCATTCTCACCCACTTTATAGATCGGGTTATCTATGCCATTATACACCACAACCAATACGGGAGATAAAGGTGTAAAGATGCCTGTCTGTGTTTTAAGGTAAGCGGACAATGGTGCATTGTCTCCCGCTTCTGCAATATTTGTCAGCCCGTTTGCTGTAGGTTTACCACTCTGATACAACGGAGTAGGGTTCAACAGGCTACCGCCTGCTATGTAAGATACTGCCCATGCACCCGGGCTAAATGGCGTAGGATTAGCGGTACCGCCTGATGCATTCTGAATAGTTAATGTAAACTTAGAGTTGCCTTCATAGTGCAGGCTTGCTTTTAGCAGGCTGGACGCAGGTGCGTATGTATTGCCTTGTGCATCTGTACCGTTTACTTCCGTAATATTTTTAGCTGCAGTCTCTGCAACGCCCGGATGCGCTACACTTGCACCAGGTGCCTGGTTAATGCGCGTTCCATTGTCCCATAGTTTGATCTGAGCCGATACATCACCTTCTATCGGGTTACCCGATTGGTCATATACAGCAATGCCCGGATTGGCAGGCGCAAAAAATAAATCGTTTGACCAGCCATACATGGTGGCAAAGCTGATTGCTTCCCCTTTAGCTGCATAGAAAGAAAAACTAGCCGACTCCCCCGGCATCGTCAGTGGAGAGGCACCTGTATGCGCAAATGTACCTGACTCTACCAGTGGCCTTGAGTCCAACACATTTTGCACGGTAATGGTCGTTGAAACCGGCGTGTCATTCTTGTCGTCTTTTTTGCAGGAAGTAAATGCAACACAGAGTGCCGCACCTATCATTGTAGCGTAGTTGATTTTGTTCATGGTAAAAGTTTTTTATCAATTCGTATTGGATATCCGCAGCGAAAGTAGCAGGTGGAATGGGCGAACGTGATGCCGTTATTGCCCGAAAGATTGACCATATTGCCCGTAAAACCCTTTTAACAAAACGGGAAAAATTGCATGTTAAATTCTGAAATCGTTGTAAGGTTTTGCCGTTTCTTACGTCACGGTTATCGTAAGTAATGTCATTAATCTAACCTCAAAGCCCACGAAAGTTGCACAAAGTACACGAGCGCTTTTCCTTATGTTCCTTCATGGAATAGCCGGGTGATGATTGGTGGTTAGATTCTTCCCAAATAGTATTTTTACACCTTTATGCAAAACAATGAAACTGATCTATCGAAATAAAACAACAAAAGGAGAATGCAGGCTGACCGCAGAAGAGGAGGCGCTGGACAGAACTTTTTATGGCAAAGACAGGAAAGATAAATTCCTGACAATTGCAAGGAACAGGGGCGCAGCAACAGACGTACTGATAGATGGCATACAACACACATTCCCGGGTAATACGATCCTTTCTCTTATGGTTAACCAGAGTTTTCACTTCGCGGCTGACTCAGATGCAATAGTTGCGTGGCAGTTTAACCGGGAGTTCTACTGCATCGTAGATCATGATAAAGAGGTAAGCTGTGCAGGTTTTTTATTCTATGGTGCACAACAAACAATGTTTACGCAATTAGGCGACAGGGATACGCACAAGCTGGACTTGCTGTTTGAAATTTTCAAGGAGGAATATGATACTGTAGATAATATACAGGAAGATATGCTGCGCATGTTGCTAAAACGCCTGATCATACTGGTAACACGTCTCGCTAAAGAACAATTCCTGCCTGCACAAGTGAGTACAGACACTAAGCTGGATGTAATAAGAGCGTTTAACATGCTGGTGGAGAACAATTATAAAACAGCACACCGCGTCAGTTTTTATGCGGAGCAACTCAACCGGTCTCCAAAGACATTGACGAATCTCTTTGCACTATATAACAATAAGTCGCCGCTTACTATTATCCAGGACCGGATACTACTAGAGGCAAAACGGCTCCTGATCTATACGGATAAGTCAGCTAAAGAAATAGCCTACGAATTAGGTTTTGAAGATGCAGCTTATTTCAGTAATACTTTTAAAAAAGCAACAAGCGCCTCACCTTCTGACTTCCGGAAACAGCATAAAAATTAGCAACAGGGAAATAATCACAAGTCTTCGGGAAATCTCTCTATTCTTTAAGGTGGCAAACGGTTAGACATTTGTGTTGTAAAACAAAAGCAAAAACACAATGAAAAATTTCAACGTTCCACAGAGAGAGACAGTTTCCGCTAATAACCAGACTATATTTGATACACTGCAAAAAAATGTAGGATTTATTCCTAACCTGTATGCAGCATTTGCACAATCAGAATATGCGCTAAGTACTTATCTCGCGCTACAGAATAGCAAAAGCACCTTTAAGGCAAAAGAGAAAGAAGTGATTAACCTTGTGGTAAGCGAAGTAAATGATTGTCTGTATTGCCTGAGCGCACATACAGCAATCGCTAAACTAAACGGCTTCACAGAAGAACAAACTATTGAGATACGCAAAGCTGAGATCAGCTTTGACAGCAAGCTGGATGCACTTGCCAAACTGGTGAAAAGCCTGACATTGCATAAAGGACATGCGGATGAAGAATCTCTTGCAAATTTCTATGCTGCCGGCTACACCAATGCATCCCTGGTAGAAGCAATCATCCTGATCGGCGATAAAACAATCACCAATTATTTATATGCAGCTACTGAGATTCCGGTTGACTGGCCTTTGGCAAAACCATTAAACTAGTTATATCAAGAAAGGATAGCTGATAGCTATCCTTTCTTATTTTATCTTTCTTTGATCAAATGAAGTATTATTCCAGTTCTTTTAGCAAAGCATCCATATCCATAGGAAGTGTGTACATATTTAACGACCCATCGGAAAATAGCGGCCATTGGCTTTGCGGCCTGTCATAATACAGCTCTACCCCGTTACCATCGGGGTCATCCAAATAAATAGCCTCAGATACACCATGATCGCTGGCTCCGGTAAGTTCATATCCTGCATCCAGTAACCGTTTATAAATAACGGCGAGGTCTTTTTTGGTTGGATATATAATAGCTGTATGAAACAGCCCCACACCCTTCTGCGGCGCCGGTGGCGCATCTTTACTATACCAGGTGTTTAACCCTATGTGATGGTGGTAGCCTCCGGCAGAGAGGAACACAGCCTGGTTGCCATAACGGGCCATTACCTGGAAGCCGAGCAGGTCGCGGTAAAATGCAAGCGCGCGATCTATATTGGATACTTTCAGATGTACGTGCCCTATACGCGTAGCTGCAGGCACAATATATTTTCCTTCCATAATAGTATATATGAGTACCTAATTTAATAACTACCTATGAAAAAAGCTACAGTTGTCTTTCCGGAAATCAGAAAAGAGAGATTTGTTGGCCACTTAAAACCACTTGCGCAGATTGGCGCTTTACAACAGGCTTGTTGGTAACAAAGAACACTTTGGACTCTTCATATCTCGATGCTACTACAATCTCCGTATTGCCCGCATGGGCATTGAATAACTCCTGCACAAGAGCAGGTGAATTGTTGTTCTTGGACAAGTGCGACAGGATCAGTAATTGCATAAAGGAAGGCCGGTGCGCAATAAATAATTGCAAAGCCTGTGCATTAGACAAATGCCCTTTACCTCCACTAATACGTTTTTTCAGGTGATACGGATAATTACCTTTCATCAGCATCGTATCATCATAATTTGCTTCTAAAAATGCAGCATGGCATTTCTGAAAATGCGCAGTCAACCCGTCGCACACGGCACCGATGTCTGTAAATATGCCGATGGTAACGTCCTGGCTGGACACACTAAAACTATGCGGCTCTGCTGCATCATGTGCTTTGGCAAACGCCGTTACGGTTAAGCCGCCAATGGTAATGCTGTCCTTTATGTTGAAGGTAAGACGCAGATTGTCTTCCAGCGGGATATTGCTCGCCTGAAAGGTATTGTCTGTAATGTAAACGGGTATCTGGTATTTTTTAGAAAGGCCCGGCACGCCGGTTATATGGTCGCCATGCTCATGCGAAATAAAGATGGCTTTTATCTTATCTATAGAAAGGCCTGACCGCTTCATTCTTTTTTCTGTTTCACGGCAGGATATACCTGCATCTATCAACACGGCTTCTGTTTCGTTGCCAATATAATAACAGTTCCCATTACTCCCCGAATTCAATGATGTTATGTAAAGTGACATGGCGGCAAATTACTAAAAGCAATGCGATTGGGTCCGCAATGTGCAGAACTTTGTCGGGTTAGCGTAGGCCACTTTTTAAGTGTATCCATAACCAGGAAAATATATCTTTTGAAAATGGCTCACTCTGATGCATCTATTCGTTGGACGAACGGCAATGAAAGGTTAATTCTCTGCGATGCCTTTGTGTATTCCTGTTTAAGGAGCTAAGAAGAGAAAAATTGCCTAATTTCCCTGCTTAATGCTTTGCTATGCAATACTTTGCTTCCATATCGAAAAAGAACAGGATCACTGCTATGTCCCTGCTGGGGATCATTCTCCTGCTCATCCTGAGCAAACAATTCCTGGAAAAGAAGAATTACCTGAACCTGGATAAAAGTATGCATTCGCTTTATACTGACAGGCTTATTCCGCTTGGGCACCTGTTTGATATGCAAGGTTTCTTATATAAAAAAGAGACCCTGCAGTTGTCTAACCGGTTTACACCGGCAGATCAGCAGCATTTTGATACGAGCATGCACACACTGATCTCACAATATGAAACAACGTTTCTTACGGCTGCGGAAAAGGCAGAATGGCTGGCATTTAAGGAATACCTGCATTTATACAATAAGACCGCTGTAACATCTGCCACGGGCTTTTTTGAACAGGCTATTCAAAAGTTGGAGGAGCTAAACCATTTACAGATAAAAGTAGGCAACCAGCTACAACAGGAAGCTAAAGAGATTACCGCAAGCGGGCAATTACAGTCCTACTTTGAAATGATGATGCTGTGTATTGTCCTGATCGGTATTATTATACTGATCAACCAGCGCTACATAGAGAAACAAAGCTTTCACTTCAAAGTGCCGCTTAATTAGGAAAGATATTCCATATCTCACATAGCAGATGAATGACCAAAATACTTTCAGATATGGAATATCTGGCTTTCATCTCAAGGTGCAGCCCAATTAAAACGGTGTTTAGAACCGAAAAACCTATAAGGTTTTAGAAACCTTATAGGTTTCGCAGAGCTTGAGGTATTTGCAAAGCGGCGCTAAATGTGATATTTTTGCAACATGAAAATAGCGAACAGCGATATTATCAGGCTTACAGAAATCAAACAATACTTTTTAGACCCGCCTTACACGTTTAAGCTATACGCACAGTCCACCCCATTACTTGAAGAAGCCTCTGTTATTCTTCAAAAGTATTTCCCGGCTACAGACACCCTATTTCAACAGATAGGCGATATAAAACAGCAAATGGATGAACTGAGCCAGTCAGCAGACAAGCTCCGCCCGGTATTGAGAAATGCAGGCATCCTACTGAACAGTGTCAATAAGCGCTAGTATGTAGTGGCTACCCGACTGAGTTGCGTCTTATGTGGCGTACATTCTTTTAATTGGTTTGGGCAAGCGAAATGCCTATTTTGCATCTATCCAAACTACCCATGAGACTACATACTTTCCCTGAATTAACTACGAGGATCTCTTCGCAATTGTACTCGTTGACGAGCGATCTTACCACTGCTTCCTATACTATTTCGGACATAGGCGATTACCTGCCGGGCTCTATCCTTATCAATGATATGCAGTTGCTTAAAAACGTATATATGAGCAACTCGGGCTGCCGGATACTGCAAAAAGAAAAAGAAGAGTTGCAGCAAATGGGAGCAGCTTATTTCGACGAGTTTTTTGATGAGCAGGAAATGCCGCAATTATTAAGCATGTTTCACAGCATGGTGGCTGCAAAGGATTGCCGCCGGGTATCTACTTATTTCCAAAAAGTACGCCCGAATAAACAAACAAGCTGGAAATGGTTTTTTGTGAGCTTCCAGATACTCCCTGCCAGTGATGGCACGCCAAGTTCCAGCGTTATACTAATGGCGCAAGATGCAAGCAACCTGAAAACGCACCAGGAACAGATACAAAGAATATTGCCCGCAGCCCCGTTACCAGACGCTGACTATCTCCGGTTTTCATCCCTGACTAAAAGGGAAAAAGATGTGCTTGCATTAATTACAAAAGGGTTTACCAGCCAGCAGATAGCAGATGCGCTTTTTGTAGCAGTCTCAACAATAGAAACACATCGCAAAAGGATAAAGCAGAAACTGGAAGCCAGGAATACGATAGACCTGATCCGGTATGCAACACTGTTTGCATTATAATTCAGACGATCCGGCATGCACTGGTGCTTGTGTATGCACTTACAACATGCCTTTCCGTATCTTGCAGGCGATATGCGCAACACGACAAAACTGAAGCAGGTATTATTGAAGTATGATATTGATTTGTCAATGGATGATGACGGGCAGATGAAGTTATCCATTATAGATAAAATGAACGGGGATATTACTTCGTTTGAAAACCCGTCTTATAGCTGGCTGATCAGTAAAGCGCATTCGCATTTTTCCAAACAGGTAAAAGCAGAAACGACGATTATTAAGAAGATAAAGGAATGAGGTGGATTTGAAATTTCAAATTTGAGATTTGAGATGAGGCACATTATTTTCATTACCTGTTTCTTATAGCTAGCTCTTTGCGATATCTCTCGCGGAAAACACAGAAAACGCGGAAATAAAGAAACTGCATTCTTGTACTAGTAATACATAATTTCTCCGCGCCACTCCCCGGTCTCCGCGGTAAACAATCTCAAATCACAAATATCAAATCTCAAATCGCTAGAACCACACACATCTTACTTTGCTTGCTTCTAATGAGCGTCCGGTAAACTTGGCTTTATAAGATGCAGTGATCTCAAATCCGCCTCGCATTTGTGATGCTGTTTTTAGTTTAGACAAATTCACATCATAACTTATACCTACAGAGAGGTCGTAAAAATCCATTTTTACAACAGGAATGATGGCGTCGTTCCAGCGGAACAAACCACCGAGGTAAAGACTGAATGCTTTTTCATCATCATAGTTCTGTGCTAAGTCCATGCCATACAACAGGCCGCCAAGAAACTGCCTGTTGCCTCCTTGTATGAAATAATCTGCATACGCCTGTATCCTGTTTATGTCTGATGTAGGAATGGTTGCACCTGCATTAAAAACCAGTTTATGATTGAGTATGACATTTGAATTGCTTGTATAAAAAGCAACTTTGGGTTTATTAAAATGAAACAACGCACCACCTATATAGAAGCGGCTGTTCTCACCAAAACCACTGCTATATGTTACACCTGCCGATGCATCCCAATAGCTAAATCCTGTGCGGTCAAAGACCTGTTGCGTAGGTGCATTCGGGTTGAATGATCCGTTTTGAAACTGGTCATCCATCTTCAGCAATGTAGGATCGAACTGGCTGTTTACCGGCCCTGCCATAAAAGCGAGAGACAAATAATCGTCTGCGTTACCACTTAGCGATTTGTGGTAGTTCACTACAGGCAATAATTGTGTACGCTTCAGCTTTATATCCCCGGCCACATCATGCGTGGCTTGCAGCCCAACTGTGATCCAGTCTTCCCACTGAGGCAAAGGGAATTTCACTTCCACACTCATAGCACCTGTCTGGTATGGCACTGTTACACTTTGCCACTGATTGCGATAGATGCCGCTGATGCGGATATCACCATCAAACACCCCGGCAAGTGCGGGATTGCGCAGCAGTGGCTTTTCATAGAATTGTGAAAAGGTAAGATCCTGCGCACGCAACTGCATGGCACCAAGTACTCCCATTAACATCAAAACAATTAGTTTTTGCATACATGTGTTTTTTTCCAACAGCACAAAAATTGGTTCTGTTTCAGGGGGTCGGATTGTGAGTTGTGAGTGGTCAGTAGTGAGCCCAATTGTTACATTGTTTAACTGTTTTTCGTTGCCCTGGTTCGTGTCTTCACGAACCAGGGCTAAAAGAACAATATAACAATGCAACAATTAAGCAATGCAGTAATGATCTCTCACTACTGACCACTCACAACTCACTATTTCAATATCGCCACGTTTCCTTTGTACGTGTACGACACATCATTTTCGCATACGACTTCGCAGGTGTACACAAATACATCTGGCGGAGCTGGTACGCCATTTATTTTACCATCCCATCCAAACTCTTTACTGTTCGGCGGGAAGTTTGCTTTTTCAAATACCACTTGTCCCCAACGGTTGAAGATGCGGAACAGCTTGATCATCTTTATACCCTGCCCTCTCACCATCAGGATATTGTTGATGTTAGCCGTAGGCACAAAGGCGTTTGGAATAAACACTTGTGTGCTTTCACAAAATGCTTTCACGCACATTGTGTCTGACGCAGGGCAGTTCTGCTGGTTGGTAACCGTTACAGTGTAGCAAACACTGCCTTTTACTGTAGCTACCGGCGTAGGACAATTTGCACAGGTAAGGTCTGTGGCTGGCGTCCATGTCCATGTTTGTATCGGCCCATTGGTCGTTACTGCTTTTAATGGTATCTGTGTACCGGATGCCGCTACCCTGTCCGGGCCAAGGTTCACAGTAGGATAGTTGCCAACAGTTATGGTTACATAACCGGTATCTGCAAAACATTTGTAATCATCCGTTGCGATCACACGGTATTTTGTTGTTAACTGCGGTGTTGCCTTAGGCGTAGGGTCGTACACACCTGACAACCCTGTGGCAGGCGACCACACATAATTGGAACCACCATTTGCAAACAACTGTACTGACTGACCAACACAAATAGTGGCATCTCTTGACAGTTCCAGGTTGATAGGCTGTGCTACAGTAATGAATACAGTATCCCTGTTTATACAACCATACGTATTCGTACCTGTAACAATATATTGCTGCGAGGCAGACGGATTTGCTACCGGGTTTGCGCAATCTGCGCAACTCAATCCATTCAGCGGCTGCCATCTGTATACGTTAGCACCTGTTGCCAATAATGGCGTTGACTGGCCTTTACACAGGCTCATATCCGGGTTGGTACGCACTACCGGAGAAGGTTTTACGGTAATGGTATGTTTCGCCGTATCAAAGCAACCATATATAGTGCTTATGACCAGTTGTGCAGTATAGGTTCCCGCTGTTACAAACGTGTTGCTTACACTGCTCTTATCACTTGTATAATTATTCGAGAACCGCCAGCTATAAAATGCGATGCTGTCCACAGCATTTACAACTGAGCCATAGCGTACAGGAAGCCCCGCGCACACTTCACTTTCTGCATTGATCTGTACGGCAGGATTATCATTCACCTTTACAAACACCGGCAATGTGGTAGTATCCGTACATCCGCCTACAGTGCGTATGATCAACTGTACCGGCCAGTTGTTTGTACTGTTGTAGGTATGTTGCGGCCTTGCACCTGAGCCTGTGCTGCCATCTCCAAAATTCCAGTCCCATGCAGCTATGCCAAATGCAGACCTGGATGTATCTATAAAGGAAACCGTACTGGTGCCACATGCCCGCTGCTCTGCAAAACGGAAACCGGCAGCATAGTAATCTACTTTGATCGTATCCAGCCCCGGCAACAACACAGAGCACTTCTCTCCTGCCATCAGCAATACATACGGCACATACTTGCCGCTTCTTGTATAGCTATGGAAGACAATGTTGGTAGTAGTGGTAATACTTGTACCATCACCGAAGAACCAACGGAGAGAATCTACGTTCTGCGCATTTACCTGGTAACGTACAGGTGTATTCTCACAGATATATCCATGATCATAACTCCAGTCGCCGGATGGCGCTTGTATATAAACTTTCTTCGTTGCACCAAACGAACAGCCCGCAGGATGTGTGGCGCTCATCTTCACTGCAAACTCGCCTACGCTATTGAAAGTGTGTATCACAACATCTCCGGTATCTTTTTTACCATCGCCAAAATCCCACACCGTTAATGCAGAAGGATGTGTCAGGTTGGTAAACGTAATTTTAAACGGCACACATTTGCCCAACGTGTCACTCATAGAGAAATCACCCGGCTGTGTTGCTACTACAGATACCTTTTTCGTTGCACTATCCATACACGCATTACCTGTGCTATACTGGATAGAACCGATCAGTGTAACATTATATGTCCCTGCTGCATTGTAATAGTGCGCCGGGTTTGTAAGCGCTGTTGTGCTACCGTCTCCAAACTTCCAAAGCGTGCCTGTAAGTGCATCGCTTTCATTTTTGAAACGGATAGAATCACCAATACAAACCGTATATGGTACAGCGCTGAAATCTACACGCGGCGTTTTGAACACGTGGATCATTTCAAAGTCTGTAGTATCAGAGCAGCCATTAGAAGCCAGCAATACTACTTTATAGTCACCCGGCTGGATGAAGGTGTGTGTAACCGTATCTATATTCTTGGTGGTATTAAGAATATTACCGTCACCAAAATCCCACCTGAAGGAACTGCCTCCACTTGTATTGTTAATGAAATGCACGGTATGCGGCCCGCAACCGCTCACCTCGCTGCCATTTACAGCAAGATCTACTTTTACTGTATTAGGAGATACGACCAGGTCATACTTCAGTGTATCATTGCCACACTCATTTGTAGCAACCAGTTGCACGGTAAATGTTTTTGGCTGTGCTGTAATGAATGTATGTTGCACCTGCCCTGTACTCGTTGTTGTCTGCGTAGTGCCATCACCAAAATCCCAATTGTAGGTAACGTTGTTGCCCAGCGAATTGTTAGTGAACGTAACGGTAAACGGCGAGCAACCTGTTGCCCTGCCCGGAGAGAACAAAGCCTTCGGTTTCGATTTCACGCGAACCGGCACATCAAACACAGCCGTGTCGCAATCCGAACTTGCTGATAAGGTAATATGATAGATCGTATCTACATACAAAGGAGACGGCGGGAAGGTAATAGCCGGAGGATTCTCTGCAGTACTTGTTTGCCCGTTACCAAAGTTCCAGGTATAAGTAAACAATGCTTTATTCTGCGAAGTATTTTTTACGTTCACTGTCAATGGGCCACACCCTTCCGTATTATCTACAGTAAAGGAAGGCAATGGTACAGGGAATGTATAGAACTTCAATTGCATGCTATCGCTCTTACAACCAAACTTGCTGTGTACCAGCAATTGTACTGTTACAGAATCAAACTGTTTGTTGATGGTATAGCCCGGGAATGCAGGCGTAGTACCAATAACAGTTCCGTTTACGATCCAGTTGTACGTACCATTTTTATCCGGGTACAATGTTGGCTGAATGTTCAGGCTGTTAATATTGAATGGCGCACAGGCAATGGTTTTCACTGCCGTAAATTGCGCTATAGCATCAGGGTTTACCGTAATCACTACAGGAGCGCTTATGCTTGCCTGCTGCCCTGCACATAACAATGTAGTTACCGTTCTTCTATATGCCATTGTACTAGCCATCACACCAGGATTATAATCCTTACCTGTAGCGCCGTTGATCAGCGTCCATACAAGACCATCGGTACTTTGCTCCCATATATACGTGTAAAAGCCATCACCACCTGTAGGTGCACTACCCACAATTGTTGCCGGAGCAGTATTGATACAAATAGACTGGCTTGCGCTGATGTTGTTATTAATAATGCTTGTCTGCACTTTTACCACCACTGGCGGGCCAAAGACCTGGCAGCTTCCTGCTGTTACCACTCTTCTTATCAGTACAACTGTATCAGGTATAAATACCAGGTTAGGATTGGTGGCACCTATTATATCATTCCATACAATGTTGTCTTTGCTAAACTGCCACTGGTACACATACACGCCATTACCGCCTGTAGGCACATCACCACTTAATGATACTGACTGTCCTTTACATATTTTGATCGTATCGGTATTCATCGTGTTTGTCAGTGGCGGGTAATTCACAATATTTACCGTAGCTGAAGTAGAAGGGCAAACACTGTTGGAGATAGTCCATTTAAAAGTATAAATACCCGGCACTAAACCGGCAAGATTAAGTGCATTGTTGTTCAGTGCAGATGTAAGTGCCGTATTCGGCCCGGTTACCTGCGACCACAAACCTGTTTCATTCAGCGCAGGTACATTCGCAAGCAGCGATGCTGTAGTAGTGTTACATAAAGCCTGGTCGCCGCCGGCATTTGCCACCGTTACACCATCACGCGTAGTAACAATACTTACCTGTGATGGCAGTGGTGGGCAAACGCCACTCTGAACAATAGCGCGATACCATGTTGTTTGTGTAAGGTTGTTATAGGTAATAGACGTATTATTCGTATTGATCGGGATCCAGTTAGACCCATTGTCTATTGAAAACTCCCAACGCACAATATTCCCTACATGATCTTTTATAGACACTATGCCTGTATTCGCATTTTTACATACGGATGTATCCGGTGTAATATGTCCTATCTGTGTTTGCGGTGCCACATTCAATACTACGGGGCCGGAAGTATCTACCGTGCCACAACCGTCTGCTGCACCTGCCGATACTACCCATGTTCTCACGGCAAACGTATCCTGCACATTGCGGAAAGTAATAGCAGGCCCGGTCACCAAGGTATCTATCCAGCTATTATTATTCAGCGGCACGGTTTTGTATTGCCATTTCAGGATCGTTCCGGTATAGGATGGAGAAGTGAAAGTAACGTCAGTGCCTGCGCACACATTTGTCTGGCCCAATATTACAGCGCCAGCTACAGGTTTCACATATACTTTAATAGTTACAGTATCTGTCTTTGGTGTACAACCTGCATCGTTGCTTATTTGCCAAACCAGCTTATATGTACCAGGCTTATCAAAAGAGAATGTTGCATTAGGGTCTGCAAGGCTACTAAACACGCCATTACTACCAGCCGGCTGGCTGACCAACTTCCACGTGGCAGTTTCAAAGCTGCGCGTGATAGCATTTGCACGCAGGATCAGGATATTGTTGGCCGTTGCCGTCATATCACAGATCGTTGTATCGCGGCCCGCATCCGGCGTAGTAATATCCGGCCTGTTTACAATGATCGTACTATCTATTGTAGGCGCACAACCAGTACCGTCATCTATCGTATAGAGGAATTTGTAAGTATTGTCACCGACCAAGCCTGTTACCGTAGTATTAGGAAGATTCGCATTCATGATCGTAGCAGCCGGACCACTATACTGCGTCCACTTACCCACCCCGATCAATGGCGTGTTGGCCGTAAGGTTTGCTAAGGACTGGTTACACAGCAACTGGTCAGGCCCCGCAACAGCCTGCGATACTTTTGGCAATATATAAACGGAATCTTTCTTTGTATCGCCTTCACAACCGGAAGGGCCGAATATGCGGATAGTGTACACCACTTTGGCAACTACATTACCATTGTTCACCAGCACATCCGTTATGTTCGGGTTTGAAGTAGCTGTAGTAATGCTGGTATTGCCTGTTACGCCAGCGCCTTGCGTTACAACCGATGTCCATAAGTAAGATACATTCGTAGCAGTGCTGCTGATGGTTATACCAGCCGATGTATTGCTACAGATGGTATCTTTTAAGCGATGGCTGTCTATCTGCGGCAATGGCATTACTTTAACCCGCAAAGAAAACGGTTCACCGGTACAGCCATTCGACGTTGGTGTAATCGTATATACCACTACTGCAGAGTCTGTACGAGAGCTATTGACCAATGTATTTGTAATGGTTCCAGTACCACTTACCGTATTACCCGTAGCAGTACCATATACTACTGTAGATGTCCACGCAAAAGTACTTCCCGGTACAGTAGAGTTTGGCACATATGTAAAGGATGTCCCTGAGCAGATATAGCGCACACTATCCTGCCCTGTATTACGCGGACGGATACTAATCTTTACATTATCTGTTACGTTCGGACATCCGTTTGGCTTTTTAGTATAAGCCGTGTATGTCAGCGTTACGCTACCCGTGTTTTTATCAAGCGTACTTAAACTATAGATTGCGTTATTGGAAAGTTTGTTATCAAACAACCCGCTTCCAGATGACGTCCACCTGATAGAATCCAATGCACCACCCGTACTTACACCATTTACTGTAATAGCAGACGTGCTGTAACAAACGGTGGTATCAACTGTAGGTAATGTTACCGCAGCAGTTGCCGGCTGATCTATATAGATGGTTCTTGTTGCCGTTTCGTTGCTGCACTGATTGGTAAACGTCAACGAAATGGAATAAGTAGCATACGCACTGAACTGTATTTTTGGAAATGCGCTGCTGGCTGATGTGCCACCTACAAAAGAGTAAGCGCCGCCGGTGATCGTCCACAGATAAGTTTCATCCCCTGCATTAGAATTATAGGTCGGTTTAAAGGTGGTAGAAAAATCTATTGTTTGCTTATCGCAAAAACGTTTATCCGCAGGCAAGGTTACATGCGCTTTATCTATCAGGTACACAAAACGTTTGGGTGATAGTTCCGTACCGCAGGTTCCTTTTACTTCCAATTGTATGTTATACTTGCCTGTTTTAATAAATGTAAACACAGGCGCAAAATCCGTCATGCTGTTTGCTACAGTATAGTAGCCAGAGCCGGGATAGTACTCTGCATTGGTAACAGCATCGTACACATGCCACAGGTATTGCAGTGTGCGGCACACAGACGGATTGGTGAGGTTGCTTGTACTTACTACTACGCTCGGCACGCATCCTTTAACGGTGTCCGCACCATTGATCTTAAAGTCAGGAATGATCTTCGGATCTATACAGATAGACATAGTCGTGTCTTTCGTTACGCAACTTTTATTATCTACCAATAATCTTACCGTGTGGTTGCCTGTTGTTGTAAAAATATAATCCAGCGGAGCAGCAGCCGGCGTTACGTTTGAATAGGTCTGTACCAACACACCATCTACATACCAGAAATAATCCGCGTTGATATTACAATCTGTACCAAAACCATTTTGCCCCGGTTCAGATTTATTTTCAAAATGCACGCTGCTATTTACACAGGCTGTATCTGAGTAAATAAATATCGGAACAGGGCGTTTGTAAATCTTTGCATTCGTTTTTACAGGAGATGTAGTAGCACAGTTGGCCTGGTTGGGCCAGTTTGATTGTACTGTAAGCGTAGCATCATACGTAGCATTGGACATCGTACAGGAAGTAACCTGGTATTGATGCTTCACTACGCCATTACTTGCTATTAATTCGCAATACCTGTATTGAGAACTTGTACCATCACCCCAATCAATTGTGTATGTCTGGCCCGGAAAGTTATCTATAATACCACCGGTACCCGTTACACCTACCTGGAAAACGAAGTCATCGGGAATACAAGCTTCCTGCACACCTGCTACGCCAAAAAGAACTTTAGTTATATTATTAATAATGAAATAAGCACGCGTACTGTTCACACCATTCTGTGTGGCCTTTACTATATATGTATAATAGCTCTGCCCCGGCTGAAATGTATAACTGCCCGCACCTATGGTATGTGAGGATACACTTCCTCCCGCTGCCATATCTATCAACGTACCGCTGGCTGTTGCACCCGCTGTACCCTGGTTCAGCATAATGATGGCGTTATTGTTAGGCGTACAATTGCCATACGCATAGTTCGTTTGCAAAACGCTGGAAGCCGATGCCGGTGTTACCTGTATCGCCGGTGGCACATTGGTAGCATCAATTGTAAATGGAATACTTGGCGCCGTTATAATAGCGGGGCTGGTAGATTCTACGCGCAACCTGTAACCCGTACCCGCAGCTATACCGTTTGGTATAGTACCATTGAGAAAACCAGTGTAGTCGCCCGTGTATGAACCGATCTGGGTGCCCGGGGAGAAATTGCCGGATGCATCTGACAATACAAGTCTGAATGTGTTGTTTGTAGCGAAGCAGCCACTTACTCTTATAGGCAGGGCTATGCTGGAGCCTCGGCCATAAGGGTCTGTTGAGAAGTTAGTGTTGTCGATCGTTATCGTCTGGCTTCGCGCTGCACTTGTACATAGCAATAGCAGCATTAACCACAGATAAGGGTTGATGGACTTCCATCTTTGGGTCTTCATTCTAAAATATTGGATTCACTTAAAAATAGGGCGAAAAGACAAATAATTCATATAAAAAAAAATTTGGCTGGGACCAACCGCGTAAATACGGCAATCCGCAGGATGCTTCAGTAAATGAAATATGTGAAGAGTACACTATAACACGCTGACGTTCAGCGAAAATAATTTTCGCCTGTAATTGCTTGCATACCTAATTGCAGGTAATATTTTTTTTCTATGATTGCCAAATTTTTGTACCTGACAGTGGGATTCGTTTTCATATATGGGGATTTACACGCAGAACAAACGAAAAATCGGTGCTACTGGTTTTCTGCTCCGGTAAGAATTTCTGTTTATGCATTACGATCGTGGTCGTTTCTCATATAGCCCCATTTCCAATACGTTAACAATATTTTGTATATCACAGAAAAGCCATTCCTGTACCCCAAAACCTGTTTTTTGTTTCCAAATCCTGTCTTTTTCAATAACAAGCGTTCGCATTTACGCTTTTTTTGAAGAAATAAAAAACTTTTTTTGGGCTTGGCCATTATACATTTTTTCCGCTGAAAGCCTTGACAATAAAGGGATTCATTTTTTATTCTACTCTTTTGCCATAATAAAAACACGCAAAACATGGTTTGTGCCAGGTGATGTGCCGATATACTTTTGTATCATCAAAAAGCAAACAAAGGCTAACAAGCCGGAAAGCTGAGATTAAGAAAAACACACGATGCTTCCATACGATGTAACTAAATAAAAAAAAGAAAAGATTATGAACACTACATCTGTATGCAAAACTGCCCTGACATCATTTACAGCTTTACTGCTGGTTGTATTAGTATCTGTAAGCACTCCTAGCAGCGCTTTCTCAGGTAAAACAAAAGAAGAAAAAAACCGCGTAGCTGAACAACAGGTTTCCGTACAATACACAAGCGCTGATGCGAATAAAGTTAGCTTCCGCATTCAGTTCGAAAACCCAAATGGTAAAAAATTCACTTTGCTGGTAAAAGACGCAACTGGTGAAACTTTATACCAACAGAATTTCTCTGACGTTCACTTCAACAAAACAGTACAACTGTTAAACGAAGCTGCTGAAATGCGTCCTACTTTCGTAATCCGTGTAGACGGCCAGCAGATCGAACGTAGCTTCTCTGTAAGCACTAACACAACTACTGAAGAAAAAGTAGAGGTTGTCAAAATGTAATCCGACCGATTTTTAGGTTTATAAAAATTTGAGCAAGAGAGACTGGGAGTAATCCTGGTCTTTTTTGTTTGTAGCCACCAAGACAGGAAGACACTACGGAACACCAGGTATTTTTTGCTTCACCTGTAGTACTACTATCATCGTCCCTTGCGTCGCACTCTTCAACCACATCTCACTATTCATCAAGATATTTGGATGGCTACAGGCTAGCTGGTAACTGGCAACCTGCAACCACTTTTTACATCGTACATCTAACATCGTACATACTACCAAATTCCTTACTTTTGCGCAATATGGAAAACTTATGTGTGATTACCGATTTTGAGGAGATAACAATGACCAGGAAGTTTCATCAGATTGAATCCCCAAGGGGACTGGAGCAGTACTCGATCTTTATTGGTGGAAATTTTATTTTTATCAGGAATGAGAGAAACATGACAGTCCGCTTCCATCTTCCCAATTTCGGCACGACCATTACGGAAGAAGTAGCAAGCGGATGGTTACGGAAAATCAAAACGATGTATCCAAGTTTCTAACTTTAGGCAACTGCTAATCATTGTAGCCATTCAACCCTTCTCCACTTTACTAACACATCCCTTAACACACTCTTACTACATAATCAACCCAGCGCAGCATGAAAGATACTTTTATGTAATGGCAGAGCTTTGCCTGGTTCGAGATTTGAGATTTGAAATTTGAGATTTAAGATTTGAAATGATCATACTACATAGCTGATTCTTTCACTGGCGCAGGCCTCCCGGCCTGTGTCTCTCTATAACTTAATTGACGCAGAAATAGGCTTATTTTAAATTACAACAATTGAATGCAAGCATTAGTAACAACGAAGCACAGGCCGGGAGGCTTGCGCCAGTAAGTGTAATAGCAAATACCGATTCGTTTAAGAGAACATAGATCACATAGGCAAGCCGCTATACGGCTTTACTGGTGCAGGCCTCCGGCCTGTGTCTCTCCATAACTTAACTTACATTGAAGCAGGCTTATTTTAAATAACAACAATTGAATGCAAGCATTAGTAACAACAAAGCACAGGCCGGGAGGCCTGCGCCAGTAAAGTTTCTTCATTCACGATTACCGTCTCACGATTCACGATAATGCGTTGCGCCTTTGCATGAAATCTCAAATTCCCCCTACAACAACGCTGCTCCAAATACCCCTGCACTATCTCCCAACAAAGGCTTGCGTATAGGCGTGTTTAGAATGCCTTTATTGAATACATATTTCTTGATGCGTTCATATCCTTCGCTGTACAACTCATCTACATTGCCCACACCACCACCAATAACGATCAACCCGGGATCAAGAATATTGACCAGCACAGAAACAGCTTTACCATAATACTCCAGCAGCCTTTCTATTGTTTGTGAAGCATACGTATCATTCCCGGCTTTATAAGCTGCTACAATCTCCTGTAACTTTTTCTGTTCGCCACTTATGGATAAGTAATATGCTTCCAGTGAAGGGCCTGCAATCACCTTTTCTACACAACCTTTCTTACCACAATAGCAATCCACTCCGCCTGGTTCCAGTTCGTTGTGCCCCCACTCTCCTGCTATACCATGTAATCCTTCAATGATCTTTCCATTCACCACTAAACCACCGCCTACACCTGTACCCATGATCACACCAAACACCACATCCGTCTTATACTCTTTTCCTATCCCCATCAATGCCTCAGCTAAGGCAAAGCAGTTGGCATCATTTGCCAGCTTTACAGACACTCCCAATTTTGCTTCCAGGTCTTTTTGCAAAGGCATACCATTCAGCACCGTCGTATTACTATTCTTCATAAGCCGGCTGGACGGTTCCAGTACACCCGGCGTCGCAAAGCCAACACGCAAAGGTTGTTCGCCTAGCTCTCCAGCCACCTGGTCTACCAATGTCTTTATCTGCGATAAAATATGCTGATAGCCGTTTGCGGCTTCTGTTGCTATCCGCTTACGAATACGTACCTGGTTATTTTCATCCAGTACCGCACATTCTATTTTTGTTCCGCCAAGGTCTATTCCCCAGTTGTTCATACTATTCCTGATTGATAAGGAAAGATAAAAAGAAAAGGCGTCTTGTTGTACAAGACGCCTTTTTCTCTATTCTATTTTCCTGTTCGCTAAAGCGAACGGCAATGAAAGGTTTGATTCAAATACGATCTACCTTCATATTGACTAGTCACAACTCACTCGCTTCACTCACCACTCACAATCAATATTTCGCCGGCTGTCCACTCTTCGGCAAAGATTCTTTAATGAATTTGCGCAGGTTTTCATTGGCAGTTGCAAGGTCATCTTTACGCAGGTACATCATGTGTCCACTGCGATAGCCTTCCCATTTCAAACGGTCTTTCAGTCTGCCGTTTGGGTCAAGTTGCCACAAGCTATACTTTGCATTAAAATAATCGCACGCACCATCATAATAACCTGACTGGATCAGCAAGTGCAGGTATGGATTTTGTGCTATTGCCTGGCGCAGGTTTTCACCAGTCTGGTTTCCTTTGTTATCCCAAGGCCAAACAGAGCCAAACATATTATACTTAAGATCTGTTTTATAATTGAGCTCATCACGCAGGTAAATATTAATAGCAGGTGTAAAGGAATGCAACCATGACGTTAACTCTGCGTTGTAGTCTGGTGAATCGCCACCATCCTGTTTGTCTATACCTCTGTAGCGGGAGTCAAGGCGACCGACAGTATAACCTTTATCGCGCAGCAATTCTTTCCAGAATAGATTAGTAGACACATCAAGATTATTCTCTAATACAACTCTTTCAGACAAACCGCTATAGCGGGCTACTTTAGCCGCAATCGCTTTTTTCTTTGCATCATCTAAGAAACCACCCTTTGACAAAGCTGGCACCAGTTCATTGATGGTGAAGTCTTCTACTTCCGGTAATACTGCATTCAGATCTTTCTGCTGCAAGTCTTGCGGCAATACTTTATGGTACCATGCTGTAGCAGTAAAGTATGGCAACTTCAGCGCTGCATTTAGAGGGCCGTTACGCTCTATGCCCAGTTCTGTAGGCGATACAAGGATCACACCATTCAGGTACATCCATTGTGCATTCTGCAGTTCCAATGCAAGACCGGAAACACGTGTAGTACCATAGCTTTCGCCAATCAGGAACTTAGGAGAAGCCCAGCGGTTTTTACGTGTAACAAATGTATTGATCCACTCAGCCAGGTATTTGATGTCAGCATTTACACCAAAGAATTTGCTTGAAGGTGTTTCTTTATTTACGATACGTGAATAGCCTGTATTAACAGGATCTACATACACAATATCTGCTACGTCTAAAATAGACTGGGAGTTCTCTTTGATACCATAAGGTTGTACAGGGTAACCTTCATCATCTATATTCAGGATGCGCGGGCCGGTATAACCAATTTCCATCCATACAGAAGGTGTGCCGGGGCCACCGTTGAAGGAGATAACCAACGGGCGGGATGCCTTGTCCTTAATATCATCACGCTCATAATAGGTATAAAACACACCAGCCACAGGGCGTCCATCTTCATCCCACACAGGCAAGCTGCCTGCTGTGGCAGTATATGGTATGCGCTGCCCTTTGATCGTTACTTCATGTTTAGTAACAATAGCAGAGTCAACACTTAAAACACGGCTGCGGGAAACGGGCTGATCATTTTTGGGTGCGCCCTCTCTTGGTTGAGCAATAGCAGTACCTGCGATGCTGGTGAGACCTACCAGCGCCAGAAGTAGATTTTTCATCATAAACGGTTTTGAGGAATGTGTAAAGAGTAAATATAATCAGATTAGGCTTTGGGGGGAAATCTTCTTTATGTATGGCGATTTCTTGCGTGAATCGTGAGACGGCAATCGTGAATGGCCTATGTAGCGCAGAGAACGTAAAGTGAATAGTGAGTTGTCAGTGGTGAGTAAGCCCATTCACGACTCACGTCTCACGATTGCCGATTGCCGTCTCACGATTCACGTCCTATCCTTACATTTGCTATATGCTGCAAGCTTTTAAAGAATATCTCCAAACCAAGACAAGCATCTCCGATGAGCAATTTCAGCGCATTACAGAGGGTGTAGTAACAAGAAAGATCAAAAAGGATAGCGTTCTTTTAAAAAAGGGTGACGTTACCAGCTACACATTTTTTGTAATGAAAGGATTGTTGCGCGCCTACTCTATTGATGAGCAGGGAAAGGAACATGTGATACAGTTTGCCCCCGAAAACAATTGGGTGGGTGACCGTAATAGTTTTTGCTTTAATGAACCTGCTATATTCATTGTAGATGCTATAGAAGACAGCGAGGTTGTTTGTATAGACCAGCACTTCTTTGAACGGACAGGACAGCATGCACCGCAATTCAACCGCTTCAATGTGATCGCGCTTAATAACCTGATCCGTTTTATGCAGCGTCGTGTAAACCTGCTATTGAGCGCCACCGCAGAGCAACGTTATCTTGATTTCATAGAGCTATATCCCAGCCTCACGCTACGCGTTCCGCAATGGATGATCGCATCATATCTCGGCATTACACCTGAATCATTGAGCAGGGTAAGAAAGGAATTGGCGAAAAGGAATTTCAAGTCGATTTGAGATTTGAAATTTTAGATTTGAGATTAGTTACAGGATAACAATGACTTAACCCATTGACGCCTGCTTTCGCAATTTCAAATATCAAATCTCAAATCTCCAATCACCTCCTTCTTACCATACATCAATCCCGTGCTTTCATTATCCCGTTACATTTGCATTATCAAACAACGAGGATATTATGAAAACAAAAACTGTTCAACAAGTATTACCACCGCCTGCTCCTCACATGGTGGGTGATGGTTTCAGGGTTCACAATTTCTTTCCTGGTGGATATAATATGGGACAAAAACGCATGAGCCCGTTTTTCCTGTTAGACTATAATGCTAAAATTGATTTCTCGCCACGCGAAACACCAAGAGGTGTAGGTGTGCATCCGCACCGTGGCTTTGAAACGGTAACTATTGCTTACCAGGGCGCAGTAGCGCACCATGACAGCTATGGACATAGCGGTGTTATACGTGCAGGTGATGTACAATGGATGACAGCAGCTTCCGGCGTATTGCACAAAGAATACCATGAGGCTGAGTATAGCAAACAAGGTGGCCTGTTCCAGATGGTACAGCTATGGGTGAACTTACCTGCAAAGGATAAAATGTCTACCCCAAAATACCAGTCTATTACAGCCGGTGAAATGAACCACTACGACATACCGGGTAATGGCGGACGGGTGGATGTGATTGCCGGGGAATTCAATGGCGTAAAAGGCAGCGCATTTACATTTACACCAATACATTTATATAACGTTCGTATCAATAAAGGCACATCGTTAACGATCAATTTACCTGAGAATTACAACACCGGCATGGTCGTTATAGAAGGTGGTATAAAAGTAAACGAGAGCGCTGATGCGCCACAGGACAATTTTGTATTGTTCAAAAACGACGGCGATACTTTTACCATTACCGCTACAGAAGATAGCGTAGTACTGGTACTAAGTGGCGAACCAATAGATGAACCTATTGCAGCCTATGGCCCGTTCCTGATGAATACACACGAGGAATTAGAACAGGCTTTCAGCGATTTTAACAGAGGGGTGTTTGGGTATTTAGAGGATTAAGGATTGTTAGATTGTTGAATGGTTAAATTGTTATTACTACAATAGCAGTTTAACCATTTTTATATTTTGCCCACAGAGGTACAGAAACACGGAAACACTTTTCTGTGTCGCTTTTACTTTTTTAAACACATAGCATCATAGATACATAGTCACATAGATATACTCATATCTTTTTAGCAACAGCATTACTTGATTTATTCAAGAAAACATAGAACACATAGAAGAGCCGCTTCGCGACTCCTGGTGTTCTCTCTATGTTTCTGAGCCTCTGTGGCAATTTTCTTCTCAACTCAATCCCTCTGCGTTCCCTGCGATAGAATAACGCAAAGAACACAGAGGAAACGCAAAGTCCGCAAAGACCCCCCCTTTACCTTCTTATCTCAACAACAAAACCGGACAATAAGACAACAATGAGCAGTATCAGCGCTACATAAGTAACACTGTTTTTATTCTGTGCCACAGTAGTTTCTTTTACTTCATAACCTTGCACCTGCACCTTCTCTCCCGTTTTTGCAGAGGCTGTAGTGGGAGATGTTTTCAAATTGCTGATAGTGGCTTCGTATTTAGCCGCCAATACATTTCCGCCTGGCACTTTCTCCAACACTTGTTTTATAAAATTCTTTGTCTTTACAGAATTACATACAGCCGTGTTACAAGTTGCACCATGTGACACTACAGAATTAGACAACGTAGTAGCCAATGTTTGCAGTTGCCGATCAGAAGCATGCCAATATCCTTTCTCTGCAGCTTCCAGGAGATGAGACACGAAGCTTTGTTTTGCATAAGGATTGTTCTGTTCAAAAAATTCATGCAAACCAAGCTTCATTTTATCTTCTACATACGTTTCATACACTTTATTCCAATCTTCATCCGTCACCATATCGCTCTTCGTTACGTCCCACAGCATCAGGTTTTCCGCGAAAGCATCCATAAAACGCGCACCATCATATCCCTGTGCCTGCATCCCTTTTATCCATGCAGGGTTCAGGTAGCGCGTATCCATTTCTTTATGATAAAATGCCTGCAGCGTTGTTACTGCACTGTTATTTTTATCTGCCAGGTCATTGATATACATATCAGGTGTTCTGCCTGTGCTGTTCTTTACCGCCAGGTTAATGGCGCCATAATAAGCTGCCACCATCGGGTGATCCATAATACCTAATACATTGGAGCTGCGTCCAAATGCGGCAGCGTCCACATCTTTGATGTTTAATGCAAATAATGCTGACTGATAAGCAGTATCTGAATGCCCTAGTGTGTTTGCCATGCGCCGCATATACAGATCAGACAAAGTAGTATCGTTACTCCAGCTATCGCCCTTCTCAGTAGCGAACTCCAGGTTGGTAGAATACGCACCTGCTGCTGTGGAATATATTCTAGGCAATGCCTGTTCTGCATGTTTCAGCTTTAATGCCTGCTGATATTTCAGTGCATGGTTTCTCACCCAGTTATTCGTATCTGCTACCGCTCCTGCAAGCTTAACTGCAGTGTCCAGCAAGGCAACTTTATCCGCGAAATGATCCCGATAAGTTCCCGACGTTGTGATCAGCACATCTATACGTGGTCTTTGCAATACGCTGGCGGGAATGAGTTCTGCGCCCATTACCTGTCCTTTGGTATTCCACACAGGCTTAACGCCCATCAGGTACATAATCTCTGCTTCTGTAACGCCTTGGGAATTGGTTATTTCGGTAGACCACAGTACAAAAGCCACTTTCTTCGGATAGCTTCCTTTGCCATGTTTCTGTTCATAATCTACCAGCAAGCCATCTGCCATGCGCTTGCCTATTTCCCATGCCTCTTTCGATGGAATATTTTTATCATTTATGGAATAAGGATTGCGCCCCGGAGGTAATGATTCCGGGTTGCGCACTACATCATCTGAAGGGCCAGCCTCTACATATCCACCATTCATTGCGTGCAGAATATTCTTCACTTCATCGCCTGCCCGGTTAAGATTTGCAACATACATTTTCTCCTTCTGCAATAACTGTTGCTTTGCAGCATCGGTTGCAGCCGTTTGCGTACCCAACATAGCCTTCACCAGCCGTTGTAGTTTAACGCCTGTAGGCGCTACGCCCAGCGTATGCGTGCCATCGGGTATTTTTGTGCTGATGATTGCCTGTAACTGTTTTTCTATTTTACTGATATATATTTCAGGATCGGCACTTACCTCCACCTTGTCTTTTAATTGTTGTGCAGCCAGGTTAATGATCTTTTCAGTGAGACTGTTTTTTATTTGTGGATTAGTAGCGCTCCTCCTGTCATCTATCATGCGTTTGATCCGTTGCAGGCTATCGCTCAGCACGGCCTCTGTCAGCTCATTCATATACCCGATCGTTAATGCACTGGCCCTTCGCTTATTTTTTACTGCACTGCCGGACATTAATGGGGTAACCGTTATATGTGGCAGATCACCTATCAGTAACCCGACAAAATCATTTGCGGAAGGCCCTTCCTGCTTGCCAGGCATTAATGACAACTGGGTAAATAATGACAGGAATGCGTCTGCATTGTATGCATGTTTCATCCATTCGTAAAAAGCAATATAGGCATGGTGCGGCGGTATCGCTTTCGTACCATAGATCATGTCGTTGCTTTCCTGCAAGCCCCAGTTAGGATGCGGCGCTAAAACGATATTACCATATTGAATAATGGGTATAACAAATTCCTTCCTGCCTGTGCTGTCTTCTACAGTCATCATATTACCGGGAGGTGCGCCCCATTTAGCGATCACTTCATCCTGCAACGCTTTTGGGTAATGCTGAAACCATTGTAAGTACTGATCTACCGGTATCCGTATTACTTTATGCAACGTATCAGCTTTACGTCGCGCCAACTCTGCGCCTGCCCATGACCCTACATTGGAAGCATGAGCGGACATGAGTTCCGATAATTCTTTTTCTGTAGGAATGTTTTTTTGCCCGGTGTTGTAGCCGCTTTGCCTGAAGGCTTTCAGCAATTGCACAGCACTCCCCTGTACATTCAGATACGCATCTATATCTCCACCTACATTTGCTTTGCCGCTGCCTTCACTATAGTACGTGATCACTATTTTCTTTTCTGCGTTTTTCTTTTTACGCAGGCGTGCCCAGCTTAATGCCCTGTTTACGCGCCAGTTTATTTGATATGAGATTGGCTCTATCCAGTTCCTGCCTTCGCCATCTTTAACCTGTGCGCCAATCATAAGCGGCTCGAAAGCACCATCCCGTTCTGTAAAAAAGAAACGGTCTGTCATATCTGGTGAAAAACCACCAATACCTTCTTCCCATTCCTGCACAGTTCTGTTGCTACTTGTAGCACCGATCAGTATAGGCACATCCAGTTTTTTAGCACTCATTCTTCCCCTGTCGGGATTAGCGAAGTCAAGAAACATACCTCCATAGATGATCACATCTACTTTAGGCATATTATTCTTCATAAAAAAGCTATCGATCCTGAAATTCCCTTTTGCCAACAGTGGTATTACATTTTGCCCTTTTGATTCAATGTTCCTGATTAGTGCGTCTATTACTTTAAGGTCTTTCTTTACGAAAGCACTTTGATAATAAACCAACCCTACGGTTAATGAATCGGGATTGTATGTGTGGGCTTTATATTGTGCATACCAGTTCAGGTAAGCTGCCAGGTCTGTGAACAGCGTATCCTGCCCGGTGTGGTAGAAGCCATATTGCGGATAGGTTATACATTTTTGTATGGGCAATGATAAACCGAAGATCTTATTGCCTACATAACTAAGCATGCCTTCATAGTTTTCCGTATTCGCATTATCCCAATACGTTTTGAGCATTGTTGCATAAAATGTATCAACATTTCCTGTTGCGCCAGGCGTACCAATGTAAATAATCTTCGTACGCTGCTTAATGCTATCCAGTTGTGGTTGCACAATAGAAATGCGTGCGCCAAGGCTTTCACACATTACCAAATCAGCCTTAGCCACCTCTGCGGCAGTAAAGTTTGCCGGGTCATATACGGTTACGGTAAAACTATTGGCATACTTTTTTACCGCCTGCTCAAACTCCCCCGGGGAGAAAGAGACGTGTGTGGAAAGCAATGCCAGTTTTGGCTTTTGCTTTCCCTGCATGCAGCCTGCGAGTAGCAGGAAGCATAGATATAATAATTGTAGTGGTCTCATTGATTCGTTTGTTTATCATCCGGTACATAGATCACTTCACCATTATCCAACTGGTATGCTGTTCCCAGCCTTTTTCCATTACCTGACTTTTGCGTAGAGGTTGCTTTCCTGCTTACGGGATTGGTACGTTTATCTTTATCACTGACAGTCTGTTCTTTCATTTGACTTTTTTGCACCAGCTCCCACTCACTGCCAGCTTTCAGCAAATCTTTGGAAGAGAGCAGCGTAAAGAGCGCAGCAATGACTGCTACGATGAATGCAATGCTTACGTCAAACAATTGCGCTACACCATTCATCGGATCTTCTTCGCCAAGCTCTTCTTCCGTGTTATGGAATGTTTCTAAAAACTTCATAGCGATTATTTCAGTTCTTTAAAAATGGTCTCCGCTTCCAATCCAAGTTTATACCGGTCGGCTTTCAGCCACCTGTTCCTTATATGCGCAATAGAGTATGCTATACCACCTATCACCAGCCCCAACACTGTTGTAGAAAATGCGGTGATCATTTGTGCAGCCAGGCTGTTCATGTTTCCTTCTGCAAGACCTGCCAGCGCACTCGCCATAGGTGTAAGCGTACCTATGAGCCCTGCTGTAGGGCCGATCTTTACGCAATATTTGGCTTTCTGAATGTTGTTGATATTTTTTCTTTGCTGGGCATGAATAATTGTTTCCAGCAGGATCTCCGCATCAGCTTTGCTTACATTTTTTGCAGCCTGCATTTGTTGCAGTGAGCCTGATACATACGTATCCATCTTCTTTAACCGCTTCAATGCTTCTGCTATAAACACGCCAAGGTTATACAGCGTAAAGACCAGTAGCAGGAACAACGCGATGACCACAGGTATGTAAAAAAACTTAGAAAGGATGTATGTTACGTTTTCTATTGTCTGCATAATTAAAAGCTTAATGTGTACTTGATCCTGAAATTCCTGCCGGGCATATTGTACCCACGTTTCTCGTAGTAGTTTTCATCTGTAAGATTATCCAGGTAGAACGCGAGCTGATGCATAGCGGTGATTTTATACGCGGCGAAGAAATCCATTGTCATAAAAGAGGGATACTCGATCAATGGCCTTAGTCCGTCGTTGTAATTCCTGTCCCATCTTTTACCTACATAACGCGTGCTTAGTTTCAGGTTTAGTTTTTTATACCCGAACTCTACACCTCCCAGGTAATTGTTTTTTGCAATGTTGGTCATTAACGATTTATCTATACCGCCATTATCATTCGCCTTTGTGTCCTCATAACGGAAATAATAAGTGGCATTAATGAACGGACGGAGGCTGTAACGGTAATGCGCCAACACGCCAAAGTCATAAGAGACCATTACTTCCAATCCTTTCACATAGCTGTTATCTGAATTGTAGTAGGTAGTAATAGAGGTTACTTTGTCTCCATCTATCGTCATTGTTGGGTCAGCAGGTGGTGCAGCTTTAGAAGTGATCCTATCTTTTACCTGCGTAGCAAAGTAAGTAACATCTGCAAACCAGCCGTTGTGCGCAAAGCGCGCGCCTATATCTTGTGACCAGCTATTTTCATTTTTCAGGTCAGGGTTTCCTTGTGTAAGCGTGATCTTACCTGTGCCTTTGCCTTGTATAGTAGTGCCTGCTACATTAGATGCATCGGGCGTAACAAATGCACGGCCTAGACTGCCATGTACAGATAGTTCTTTTGTAAGATCATACTGCGCACTAATGCTTGGGCTTACAAATACATTTGACTGGCTACCTGTTTTAAGTCCGCTGGTAAAGCCGGGTGTTTCTAAGATATTGAAGGTGGTATTATCTATACGAATGCCTGGGTTAACATGCAAGGCGTTATTCAAAAACAAGAGTTGACCTTGTGTGTAAAACCCATGTGTTACGAGTGATGAGTTAGGTGCCGTAGTATATTCACTTTGCTGCCTGTCTTTGGGTGCAGGATACACGGTAAGCTTACCGAAAGCATAACTGTAATCATAACCTACAATAATTTTCTGATCGCCCAGGCGAATGGCATCTCTTGCCTGGAAACCATTCCATTTATAATCTGAACGGCGGGATAAATAAGGCGTATCGATCACTACGCCTGTTGATGTGCGTATGGCAAGTGCGTCTGATCTTTCAAAGGACAAATAACTCCTGAAAAGCAATTCATGATTTTTTACATTACCGGAAAGACTTACATCTCCGCTATAGCGATATACATTTTTCAGTCCGGCATCAGCCCCATCTTTAGCTATATCGCCGGGCGATTCTACATGCTTTGCAGTGAAAGAACTACCACTTACATCTACACGCCAGTTATTACTAATCTTATAACCTACGCGCGCAAAGCCTGTGTAGTAACTGTATTTTGTATTGGGCCTTGTTTTGCCATCGCCAGCTACATCCGCTGTGGAACCCAAAGAGTCCACCAAAGCACTGCCACGGCGTACGCTATATACTTGTTTGGCCACATCTGCATTTAGCATCTTGCGAAATACATTACCATTACCAATTTTAAAATCATCTGCTCTTTTGAAATAACCTCCGGTTATATCAAAGTCAAACTTCTTTCCAAGATCGCCGCCTACTTTCCCATTGAACACGTAGGTGTTGAAGCTACCGTAAGAGGCATTGACCGTGCCGCGTATTTTACCGGAAGATTGTGGTGTAATAATGTTTACCACACCGCCCATTGCCTGCGAGCCATATAGTGCGGACGCCGGGCCTTTGAATACTTCTATGCGATCAACATTGTTCAGATCGAGAAAGCTCATATTGGTTGCACCTGCAGGCCTGCCGTTCACCAGCAACAATGTTCGCTGGTTAAGACCGGAAAATTGCGGGCGAAAGCCACGAATGCCTATCCCTGCAAGTAAGCCGGGATATTGAATCACATTGACCGTTGTATTTTTCTTCAGCACATCTGTCATATCCAGTGAAGGCGTACTATTAATATCTTTTGCAGATAGTACTTCTATCTTTTGTGGTACATCGCGCAAGCGCTGGTTAAAACGGCCTGCTGTTACGACCACCTGGTTGAGCGACTGGTAATCATCGTTCATAATGATGGCGATGTTGCTTAAGTCTTCTCCTTTTTTAATACGAACAGAATTAGTCGCCAAAGAGAGATGTGTTACGGTAACAGATGCGGGCAATTGTACTGCGGGGAAGTAAAAACTGCCGGTGGAATCTGTAACGACAGTTTTGTTTTCGCAGGAGACTGTAGCGCCTGCTACTGGAAGTGAGCGGTTTTCATCGCGATACACTTTTCCTTTCAGTGGCGACTGGCCAAATGCTGACAGGGAAAGCAGTGTAAAAACAGCTAGTACGGTTTGTTTAATCAATTTCATGTTGGGTTATATATTTGAAACAACGTTGCAAATATATATGAAACAATGTTGCATTTTCCATTTTCCCCCAAAAAATCCAATCTATTTGAAATTTGAGATTTGATATTTGAGATGAGCCGCAAAGCGAAGCCATCATTCCGAATCTTAAATTTCAAATCTCAAATCCCATATATACTGTATCTTGGAAAGAGTTAACCTTCCCTTCCATGCAAGTATCATACTATCAGCCAAACGCACTGCTGCTGCCCTTTTTACACTGCTATGCGTTTATGTATGGCGAAGCACCTGTTGAAAACTGGCGACAGCCTATTATCCCCTCCATGCTGCCCTATATGGGCATCAACTTTACGCAGTTGTCTATTGCCATGCCCAATGAAGCGGATGCAGACACGCCTGCTATTTTTATGATGGGGCTTACAAGTAGTACGTTTATCATTGGCACACAAAAGGAAATAGATGTAATCTCTGTACACTTTACTGCTGACGGGCTCTTCAGGCTAACGGGCATACCGGCACATTACTTTTTTGATAAGATCATCAACTATGAGGACATTAATGCTACGGTGAACAGGCTATTGTCTGAGCAACTGTCTGCTGCAAGCAATCACCAGGAGCGCTACCAATTGCTGGATAGTTTCTTTATGTCTTTGTTTTATACCAACGGGCAGAAGAAAAACACTGCTGTAGACATGGTAAAAAAGGCGATGGACCTGGTTTTGTATCATGGTGGTACAATGCCTGTAGATGTATTGGCTAAAACGATGTATTGTTCTAAACGCAACCTGGAAAGGCGGTTTAGGGAGGTACTGGGTGTAACACCAAAAACTTTTTCCCGCCTGATCCATTTTAACGCTAGTGTAAAGCAACTGGCAGACCACCGCAACAAGGCCAGCCTGGAGGAAAATGCGTGGGAACTGGGTTATCATGATCTTTCACATTTTACGCGCGACTTCAAAGCTTTCTATTTAAAATCTCCGGGTGAGTTTTGCAAAAGCAGGGATGAAATGGAATCGTCGTGCCTCACTTTATTAAATATCCTTATCCCAACACCAGTTATTCCTAATGAATACAAGGTGAAGCGGATGAAATATTATGTAGGATAGATTGAATGGCTGCGTTGCTACATGGCTACATGGTTGAATTGTTTTATTGTTGGTGGTTTTGTGCAAAGACGTTAAGTCTGCCTGTATGATGTAGCCGGACATGTATCGCAAAGCACGCAAAGGATACGCAGAGAACACAGAGAACCCTCTTCTCCGCTTCAATCCAACCATTTAGCCATAAAACAATTGAACAATTCTCTCCCGCTCCGCTTCGATTCAACCATTTAACCATAAAACAATTAAACAATCCAGCAATTAACCCCGCCGAACTTTCAGCTCCACAAACACCCATTTTCCAAATTTTATTCCGTTCATCAAAATAATTTCGAATTTTATTCTGTTTTATCTATTTTCACAGAAAATTATTCGGAATGACTTTTTCACTAGATAAGATCGACCTGGAAATACTTGGCCTGATGCAGGACAATGCACGCATTTCAAATGCTGACATGGCCCGGGAATTGGGTATGGCGCCTTCTGCCGTACTGGAAAGGGTCAAGAAGCTAGAACAGAAAAAGGTTATCCGCCAATATGTTACCGATATAGATCCTGCCGCCCTGGGGCAAAAGCTACTGGCTTTCATTTCCCTGAAAACGTCCGATGGGCTGGGATGCAATGTGACGGGCGCCAAGCTGGCGCAGATTCCTGAAGTGCAGGAGGTCCATAGCATCGCCGGGGAAGATTGCTTCCTCGTAAAGGTCAGGACTACAGACTCGGCCTCTCTCATCAGGCTTATGCGTACCTCCTTTAGCGAAGTCACCAGCATTATCGCTACGAAAACAACGATCGTACTAGAAACAGTAAAAGAGCAACAACATTTGATCATTCCAAAACCAGAACAAGATGAGTAACACACCGACAGCCAACAAAAACGCCTCCACTGCTATGGTTATAGCAGCATTTGCAACAGTTTACATCGTTTGGGGATCTACGTATTTTTTTATTCAAAAGGCAGTACAACATATTCCTCCCATGCTTATGGGCGCACTCCGTTTCCTCACTGCCGGTCTTATTCTCATTACCTGGTTACGCATTAAGGGTCACAAGATCTTTTCTGAAATAAATCTGAAACACGCGGCTATAAGCGGCCTGCTGATGCTTTTCATTGGCAATGGTGCCGTAATATGGACAGAGCAATATTTGCCCAGCTCACTCGCTGCTGTGCTGGCATCGTCTTCTCCTATCTGGTTTGTACTGATTGAAAAACCAAAGTGGAAAGAAAATTTTAGCAGCAAAAGCACGCTCACCGGTTTACTCATCGGGTTTATTGGTGTACTGTTTCTTTTTTACGAAAGAGCAAATGAAGCATTGTTTGCAACAAAAAATATAGTTGAGATCGTAAGCCTGGGTATATTGATTATAGGTTGTATGAGCTGGGCCGGAGGATCTATTTATTCTAAATACAAATCTTCAGGTAATTCTGCCGTAAATACTGCATGGCAAATGCTGTCTGCAGGTCTTGCATTTTTATTATGCAGCTTATTTTCCGGTGAAGCACAAAAAACAGATTGGGCTAGCATTACAACTACCAGTTGGTTATCGCTTACATACCTGATCATTATGGGCTCACTGGTAGCATACAGCGCTTATGTATGGTTGTTGCAGGTAAGAACGGCTACTCAGGTAAGTACGTACGCTTATGTAAACCCTGTAGTAGCAGTATTGCTGGGTGTTGTATTTGCCAACGAACATATGACCACTTTACAATTGATCGGCCTTGCAGTTATTCTTGCAAGCGTATTACTGATCAATCTTGCAAAATATAAAAACTCATTTACCGCTCCTGTTATTAAGCGCTCTGCAAAGCAGGAAGTGTGTTAAACGCTCTCATGTGCATTTAGGAATCCGGCCCGTGTTTCCACACGGGTCTTTTTATTTTCCTTCACACTTATTGGCATGATCTTTTGAGCATTACGCTCTCTTACCTGATCCTTTATGAAATTAGTTTCATTGGTTTCACAGTTTGCAAGTTTTACTTAACCTGTTATGAAACAATGAAGTACCACAACTCTTCTGCGGATTATACGTTTCAAAGTTTTTGAGTTTCATAGTTTCAATTTCTAACCAAACTGAAGCTAGCCTGAGACTTGTAAACTATTGAAACATTGTCATTTCAATGTTTTGGGTTTCACAGTTTCATTTAACTGAACCTAATGAAACTGTAAACTATTGAAACATTCATCTAACTATTGAAACTATTAAATATTGATTATGAAAAAAAGAACCAACCTACTCTTCCGCAGCAAGTGGATAACGATTACAGCAATGACAGCATTTGCAGCGGTTACATTTTCTTCCTGCCTGAAGTCAGTTAGTAACGACAATAACAATAATACGCCTACGGCGGGATTCATGGCTTTTAATCTTGCTCCTGACAAGAGTGCAATAAACCTTTCGCTGGGAGGTAGTACATTGGCGAATGCGTTGGGCTATATTGGCTATACCGGAGGTTATGTATCCATCTATGCGGGCACGCGTACTACGCAGGTAACTGAAACAGGCAGCGGTAATGTGATCAGTACACCAGTTGATTATACGTACGAGCAGAACAAGTATTATTCATCCTTCTTGATCGGGGCAAACGGCACTTATAGCAACCTGATCGCACGTGATAATTTTGATAGTCTTTCAGGTAGCAACGGACAAGCATACGTACGCTATATTAACGCAATACCTGATTCTTCTCATCCAAACGTTTCATTAACGGTAAATGGTACTCCGGTGAATACTGCAAGTACAAACTTTGGTACATTAAGCGCATTTATTCCTGTACCTACAGGCACATTAACTATTGCTGCTACAAACGGGGGTACTATACAAATTACCCGCGACTTTCCTGTAACAGCAGCTAAAGTGTACACGGCATTGATTGTAGGCATTCCGGGATCAACAGATCCGGCTAAGGTGGTACAGATCAAGTATATTGAAAACGGTACGCTGAATGCGACACAGCAAAATAATAACAGAGTGGTGCAAGGCAATAACCCGATCAAACTACAATAGAGCAGTCAGCATTTTTTATATAAAGCGTTGCAATAGCAGCGCTTTTTTTATGGAAGTGTTTTTTAAAACATATAGAAATCGCTTCGCGATTCATGAAGGACTTCACCGCAGAGACGGTGAGGACGGAGAGTTGCGCAGAGATTAAGTAAAAATGAAAGTAATGCGTTGTCAATTGTGCATAAGCCCATTCACGATTATCACTTATCTGGTATTACTTCCGTGCTTCTGTGGCAATTACGCTTTAAACACATGGAATTATTCACCACATAGAAACAGTAGGTACATAGTCACATAGAATTAGTTTATGCCTTTTTATAATAGTTATACTTGATTTACTAAAGAGAGCATACAACACATAGCTGAGCCGCTTCGCGATTCATGAAGAATTCACCGCAGAGACGGTGAGGACGGAGAGTTGCGCAGAGATAAAGTAGGAATGAAAGTAGTGAGTAGTCAGTTGTGAGTAAGCCCATTCACGATTATCGACTATCTGGTATTACTTCCGTGCTTCTGTGGCAATTACGCTTTAATCACATGGAATTTTTCACCACATAGAAACAGTAGGTACATAGTCACATAGAATTAGTTTAAGCCTTTTTGTAATAGCCATACTTGGTTCATTCGAGAGAACAGAGAACACATAGGTAAGCCGCTTCGCGATTCATGAAGAATTCACCGCAGAGACGGAGAGAACGGAGAGTTGCGCAGAGATAAAGTAAGAATGAAAGTAGTGAGTAGCGAATTGCTGGTTGTGAGTAAGCCCATTCACGATTACCGATTCACGACTCACGATTTACTTTCCTGTCTTCGAGTATTGGCAACAACTTCCCGTTCTTTGTGATACCTGGCGGCTTTGCGTGAAATAAATATTTTATTTTAGCGATACAATACAATCTCATGCCTGCAATTCCTTTTCTTCAATACCGTTTATACAATCAGCAAATTTCCCATCACAATTTTACAACACCCGCAGAGGTCGTTTCTCATATGATTGCCTTACAGGCACAGGACTTTGCCGGTGCTAAATGGTCTATTGCTTTACGCTTGCCCGGGGCTACTGATGCGTCTATTGAGCAGGCAATTGCAGACAGGTCTATTATACGTATTACCACATTGCGCGGTACGCTACATTATGTATCACCGGACGATATACGATGGATGCAGGACCTGATCAGTGAACGCATAATGAAATCCTTTGCTGGAAATTTTAAACGTGACGGCCTGGATAAAACACTTTTTACAAAAGGAAGAAAACTGATTGCAGAACTGCTAAAGGATGGCAAACAATTAACCCGGCTGGAAATAAAAGCTGCGATGGAGAAGAAAAAATTGCCGGTAACTGGTAATTGCATCAACTACCAACTGTATTACGCCTGTCTTACTAAACTCATCTGCTTAGGCCCCCGCAGAAATAAAGAATTTACTTACACGCTACTGGATGAATGGGTTCCCCGGAAAGAAAATAAACTTCTGCGCGAAGAGGCATTAGCTGTCTTAGCCAAAAGGTATTTTGAAAGTCGCGGGCCTGCTACCGTCAATGATTTTGCAAACTGGGCAGGATTAACAATTGCAGATGCAAAACAAGGATTGTCTTCTGTATCAGGTACACTCATAAGCGAGACGTACAATGCGGTCACGTATTGGATGAGCAATCAGCTTCCTGCAATCAAGCCATCTTCAGCCATTTACTTGTTGCCAGGCTTCGATGAATACCTTCTCTCCTATAAAGACCGGTCACTTGCACTGGATGCACAATACGCCAAAGAAATTACAGGCACGGGCAATGGTATTTTAAGTGGCACTATTATCAGCAATGGGCGCGTAAGTGGTACATGGAAGAGAACATTTGTAAAAGATACTGTTGAAATAGAAAAAAAACATTTTACGCCGCCAGCGGCATCTAAAAAAGCACCTTTTACAACTGCAGTTAAGCAATTTGGCCAATTTACAGGTTGTAAACCTATTATTATTTAGAGGACTGTTTGCCCTGCATAAATAGCGAAACGTGGTTGTAATCATTCATTTATGCCGGTTTCCAATGCAAAGAAGATTGTTGTTTGCAGAAAGATAAAGGCATATGAATAAATTACATACATAGTACATTTATTTAACTGCTAGGTAGGGTGTATCTGTAATGAAATTGCTACTTTTTTGTCAAGAATCACCTTTGAGAGAGGATATTGCATCAATAACCTTACCTTTGCGACAAATTTTATATTTAATGAATCTTTTCGTAGCAGGTCTTCCATACGATATGGATAACCAGGAATTACAGGAAATTTTTGAAGAATTTGGTACAGTAAGTTCTGCAAGAATCATCCTGGACAAAGAAACCCGCAGAAGCAGGGGTTTTGGTTTTGTAGAAATGCAAGATAGCGCAGAGGCTGAAAAAGCAATCTCTGGTTTGAACGGTTCTTCAATCGATGACAGAACAATCGCTGTTAAAGAAGCTGAAGATCGCGGTAACAACGGCGGCGGTGGTAACCGTGGCGGTGGTTTCCGTAGAGAGAACAATGGTGGTGGTTTCAACAGAGGTGGTGGTTATAACAACGACCGCAACCGTTACTAATAAAGTTTCAGACGCTTTACAAAACACAATCCTCTCATTGTAACAGATGAGAGGATTTTTTTATTTCCGTCATACCCACTCACGATTCATGTTTAAACCTCCGCGGTTCCTGTGTTTTCCACGAGCCTCATCTCAAGTTTCCCCGCCTGACCGGACGGGCAGAAAATATCAAATTTCAAATCCCTGTAATTTTCCTCTCCCTTTTTTTGTTAGTATGGCTTTTTTTCGCAAATTTTATTGAGTCACATATACTTACGCGGTAAGGCATATCTCTCCCTTTGAAAATTGAATAACCCTTTTTAACTGTTTTAACCTCCTTACCCTATGTTCAATTCAGCGGTATTGAATGTTGTTGTTGGCCTTATTTTAATCTTCCTGTTATATAGCCTGCTGGCTACTATAGTGGGCGAAATGATCTCGTATTGGTTTGGAATCCGCCCACGCATTTTACGCATGGCTATTGAACGTATGCTGAATGATGGCTATTACAAAAAATATTTCCCGGCAAAAATCATCATCTCCAAATCCGGCAAGGCTGTTAGAAATACCGCAGCCAATAAAACATCCCGGTACCTTAGTTCACTCTGGCAACGCATCAGCTATATTGTTTTATTAAGGACGCCTAAAGCTTTTCCATCCAGCTTTGCCGGTAAATTCTACGACAGCCCGTCAATCAAATCGCTGGCACGACTTGAGGCTGATCAGAAAGGCTTATTTGGCATTAGCAAACCGTCTTATTTGTCTGCGGAAAATTTCTCTGAAACCCTTTGCCATATACTGGAAGAAGGTGGCAGTGGCAAAACACCGTATGATAAGATCATTTTTTGCATTAAGTACAACACATTACAAATACAACCTGAAACGGCCAGGCATATTGCTAATCTTATTAAGGATTCACCAGACATCAATGCGTTCAGGTTAAACCTGCAACGCTGGTTCAATGAAACGATGGACCGTGCGCATGGCTGGTATAAAAGTAAAATGCAGGCTATCCTTCTATGCCTCGGGTTCTTGATTGCATGGTGTTTCAATATTGATACGATCAAGATTGCGCATATACTTTCAAGAGACCGGGACGCGGGCAAGCAGCTAACCTCCATAGCTATCGCTACAACAAAAGATACGGTTCATTACAACCCTGTTACTGGTGTACATGCAGATTCAACCCTTGCTAAAACAATCCTTGATTCCAGCATTGCACAGGTAAATAAAAATATTGCTGATGAAGGGCTGATACTGGGCCTGGGTTGGGAATTGGATTCGTTAAGGACAAAGGATACAGAAAAAATAAAGAAAAGCACTGACGCCCGCATTTACCAGGAGGCATTGCAGTATTACAATAGCCTGCAAATACTGTATAAGGCTTATCCTGTACAGGAAAATGCGCTTGCAGCTACCCTGCAAAAACTGGATAGCAGTACGCAGGTGTTGTATCATTTACAAAGAGACACGCTCAACAATACTATTCTAAACCGGGATAACGACTCAAGTAAGGCGGCGCTGCTATTTACGCTAAAGGCTGTAAATGCCTACAAAAAACTAAAGTCACTTGACTCTGCTGAGGTGATCGCAACGCAATACCGCATTGCACAGCAGGAGCAGCATATACTGAACATGGTTGAGTCTGACATTTTACAGGTAGATACGATCACAGCTTCGGGCGATGTTTTAGAAATAAGCGGTAAAAGAAATTACTCTTTCGGGGAAAAGATCTGGTTTATTTTATGGGCACATCCGCGTAGCTGGATGCGTTTTCTCGGCTTCCTGCTGACAGCGCTTGCTATTTCAATAGGCGCACCTTTCTGGTTTGACTTACTGAATAAACTGGTAAATATCCGCATTGCAGGTGCAAAGCCACGTGAGAAAAAAGATGCGACTACAGATACTACGATCACCGCACCCGCACATACTACAGATACAGTACAAAGCGTAACCGCACCGGAAGACCCGGTGGATGAAGCCTTACGCATATACAAGACAACTGTCTTAAAAGAAAATGGGGTTATACGTGCGGATAAAGGCTATATGCAAACTAAAGAAGGATATGTGGTTGCCTGTGTGCAGATAGATGTAGAGGACCAGCAAAGTGCATTGAATGTACGAAGCAAGTACCCGTCATTCACTTTATCGAACAACGAAACAGTTGCAGTAAATGTGTTGATCACGGGCAAAGTAAATTTATCTGGCGGAGCTACAACAACAGCAGCAACTGTATCCGGCAATCCGGAGAAAGCACTTTCCAATAATACGCTCTTGCTGGGATGGGGTAGCTATGGGTGCTTAGTGGAAAGCGTAGATTTTCCCGGCCAGTATTTTATTGTGTCCTGTTATCATGTAATGAATGGGGAATATACCTGGACAAACAATGGCATCAGCAAAACGATTAACAATCTTTCCGGTACGGTAGCGAATATGTACCAGGGATTCCTCACCGATCTTTTTGATACTGCCTATGCACCTGTTGCGAGTGTCATATACCAGCATTATAAATCTGGCATGTCATGTACACAACCACAGGGCACACGGGACGTAACGGCCAATGACCTGTTTAAAACAATCGTAAAAATACAGGGCATGACCACTACACTGGCAACAGGTATCGTGGTTAATTTTTCCAAACCAATGACATTCCCCTACCCTGTAAGCAAAACAGCTATGCAGGAACATCAGTTGCAAGACCTGGTTGTAATAAGTCATTACAACAATACGCCTGCGCAAAATTTTGTAGGCACTACGTTTGGAGACTCAGGTGCTGTGGTGCTGGATGAAAACAATATTGCCATAGGGCTGGTTGTTGGCAGTGACCTCTTGCATACCTATGTAATTAAGATCAATTCCATTTTTAACCAGTTCGGGTTTAAATTAGCATAATAACTGTTTTATGAGATATATCCTTGCAGCAATAAGCCTCATACTAATGAATGCAGCATTCGGGCAGCAAAAGCAACGAATTGTGGTGTATGTAGATTCACTGAAAGCAACAGCTTCGTTTGTAAACGGGAACCCGGACCAGAATGACCTTGTTTTCTACAACAAGCAACACCTGGCTAATAGTGTAACGCTTGTGCCCGGCCAAAACTCGCCAGATCTGTTCAGGCTAATATTTGATGCAGCAAGCATTGCGCAGGATTCTACCGTTTTTCATTTTACATCTACCGGCGTAGTAGCTACTTACCCGGATGCCACACAGCAGATCAGTTTTCCTTTGGCTATCATTATAAAAAATGCAGCAGGTAATCCACTAACAACTGTGCCACTTGCAGTAAACCTGGTAACTACGCCATCAAACGCAACTGTTACCAACAATGCGAATAACAACGGGTTGAATGGTGTAGTTACGGTTTATCCGCAACCTACCAAGAGCCCTGTATATGATGCATTGCAATTGGCAACATTACCACCGAATACGACTACTTATATATTGAACTACTATAAATTCAAAGGCTTCGATGGTAACCTGTTCCTGCAAGGAGAAACCTCTTTAAGTCCGCATCTTTCTTCAGACTTCCTCGGAGGTTTTACCGGTTCTGTATTGTCTTCTATCGGCGGGTTGGACGTAACCAGCATTGCTGATGGCCTTGCGAAGTTCCTGGTTAAGCGCACTAAGGAGGAACTAGGGTTGGCGTTCTTTGATAAATTTAAACAGGTGCTGGACGATCCTGCCTATGCAGACCTGAAAACATTGTTTCCACAAACGTATAGCTTGCTGCACTCTATAGACCAGGACATTTACGATTACCAGCGGTATATACAAAACCTGCGTGAAGGTTTTAAAGCAGACATTGCGGCGCTCTATACAAACCTGCCGGGCATTATAGATAATCATAAGGCATTCTTTGATGCGCACCAGGAATGGGCTGCAGCGTTGCGCTCGGCTTGTTATATTGCTTCAGAATTGGGCAACCAGACTCACCCAGGTGATATTATAGCAAACTATCCTGTTACTTATCTTGACAATGTCAGTAAAAACATCAAGGGTAGTGTGCAGGCTATTCAGCTAATCAGCGAGTCGCTGCACGATACCGCTACTGCTACAAATGCAGACTATTGGGTAAGTATCGGGAAGATACGGGAATTGGTAAACAATCAGAAAGCATTGCGCATTTACCTGGGGCTTGTGTACCAGTTGGCAAAATACCGCTATGATAGTGTACAATTCACCCACACGGACTTATTAACTATACTGAATAGTGCAGCAGCGGTCTATGACAACAACATCAATACCTACAATGCTTATAAACGTTTTGTGCTGGGGTTCGGTGATAAAACGGATGCAATAAGAAGTTTGCTGCAACAGCAGACTGCTGCATTGAGCGACTCTGCAAAAATTGCTTTATATGCCAAATACTTTACCGCAACGGTGGGCATACTGGATTATACTACCCAGGCTTTGGACTTACCTTATGCGAGCAAGCTGATAAAAACAGATACGCTGAAAGCGACGTTGAAAAAATACTTTACCGTAAGCTATGCGGCAGCAAACCTGCTTACGGATATTAATAGCCGTAACTACGCTGGTGCTATCAACAATACGGTGAAAATATACAGGCTTGTAGCTACAACTGAAGATACGGTAAGCATGCCTTCGCTAAGCAATCCACACATGGAAACAGCGCAAAGTAAACTTGTTTACTATGGCAGCTTTATGGCGGCAGTAGCTACTGCAAAAAGCAGTGACGAGGTGGAATCTGTAATAGAATCATTTGCGTTACCAACAGGCTCATCACGCGTGAAACGCAATACGAAGTTCAATGTATCTCTAAATGCCTACACGGGTCTTTTTATCGGCAGTGAAAAGATCAGTGGTGTGGATGACAAATTTAAAGTTAACAGCTACGGTGTAACTGCACCGGTCGGTTTTGCGGTAAGCTGGGGAGGTAATTGCAAGAAGGTAAAAAATCATTCCTCCACTTCTATCTTCTTATCGTTAATAGACATCGGTGCCGTTACTGCGTTTCGTTTTAAGGATGATAAAACGGAAAGTGTACCAACTATAACATTGGCAGACATTGTATCACCTGGCTTATTTTTCTCTTATGGTATCGGCGGTACGCCGATCTCTGTAAACCTCGGTTACCAGTCAGGGCCATTATTGCGTAATGTGTCTCCTTCCATTAATGATTATAGTAAAAGCTACGGGCGCATTAGTTTATCCTTTTGTGTAGATATACCGTTGTTGAATTTATATACGAAAAGCAGATAATACCATGTACGATGTTAGATGTACGATGTAAATAACTATAAATCGTCAAACGGCAATCAATGTCGTTAAATTAACATCTTAACCGATTAAAAGGCTAATGAAATCATGCTTTTACAGATATGGAATATCTGGCTCTTTTTTATTTCAAATACAAAAAAAGGACTGAGATCAGTTGTGATCTCAGTCCTTTTTTACATCGTACATCTAACATCGTACATTATCACGATTCCAATAACTTATACAACTCATCTAACTTCGGAGATAGAATTATTTCCGTTCTCCTGTTTTTTGATCTGCCTTCAGGAGTGGCATTCGTTTCTACCGGGTCGTATTGGCTGTGCCCAGAAGCTATTACACGCTCTGGTGCAACTTTGTAATCATTTACCAGTATACGCACAATAGAAGTAGCACGCCCTACGCTTAGCGCCCAGTTGTCTTCAAACTTAGGCCCCTTCATCGGGTTAGAATCTGTATGCCCTTCTATATCTACCGTAATGTCCGGGTTCACATTTAATACATCAGCCAACTTCTTCAACGCAGCTTTGCCCTTATCATTCACAACAGCACTACCGGACGGGAAGAGCAGGTTTTCCGAAAGGCTTACATATACCTTACCATTTTTCTGCGATACGGTCAGTTCATTCGCAGTAAATCCAACCAATGCATCTGTCATTTTCTTTCTCAGCTCTGCCGCTTTCTGTTTCTGCAAGTCAATCAATGCCTGTAGTTGTTGCAAGCGTTTTTGCTGATCTGCTATTTGCTGGCGGCTCTTTGCTAACTGGCTTTGCTTATCAGCAGCATCAGATGATACCGCACTCAGCTTATCTTCCAGGTTGCCTTTCTGATCTTTCAGATTACCATATTGTCCTTGCAGGTCAGCCAATGTTTTTTCTAACTGGCCAATCCTGTTAGCCATCATGGCACTATCACTTTTCAATGTGCGCATTGCGATCTGCGAATCCAAAAATTTCTGTTTGGAGACACAACTGCCGAAAGCAACAATCGCTGCCAGGCTCAATGAGATTTTTCCGAGATAGTTCATAATTGTTCGATTGTTACATGGCTAAATGGTTACGTTGCTTTGCATACAACAATCAGGCAATGTAACCATTTAACAATTTTACTTTATGACTTATTGTCTAATGACGTTTAAAATAACTCCTGCTGCCCGTTATCCAGATCCTCTTTCTTTTTCTCCCAGGCCATTTCAGTACTCTTATTAAAGTCCGCCAGTTTATTACCAATGGTCTTCCATCCTGTTACCTCTACAAAATCTGCGATCTTCATTTTCTGCGTACGTTGTTGCGTGCCGCGCCCCACTGTTAATAACAGTATAGGTTTCTGATCTGTAGTAGCTGCTTCCAGCCTGTTGCCATTGCCTTCTTTTATAAACATAAACCTGTTACGCAGTGTAGTTGTTTCTATTTTGAAACGCTTCACATTGTATTGCAGTTTATCATTGTCAAGATAAATAGCTGTGATTATTTTTTCCGGATCGAAACGCTCTATTAACAATACTTTTTCAGGATCGAAACGTTGTGTCATCTCCGTATCTGTGATCTCATAGTTACCATCTGTGTACAACACAAGGATCTTCTGGTCGCCATCAAACTTACCCAGGTACAGCCCTTTCTCTTCTGAGTTAAGACGGCCAAACTTATCATCGAACCAAAGTTTACGCGCAGCCAGTGTAGACTTACCGGCTTCTTTAAACTTCACGGTACGAACAGGATATTTGGTAACCTGGTTACCCATACTGCTTCTGCCTTTGATCTCAATTTCTTCAAAGTAGAAATCAAACTCCTTCGTACGTGCAGAACAGTTCGGGCTTAATACGATCCTTACCGTTTCCGCCTCACCATTAGGATTAGCAGTAAAGTATAATACTTTAGATTTATCACTTCCTTTTGTAAGGTCATATTCTTTATCGCGGGTAATGCCCGTTACATTAAAGCGTTTTGCATACGCAATACCCGATGCGCCATCTGCATACACCATATTATAGGTAGTGCGCTCGTCATTTTTCTGGAAAATGGCTGCGTGCAATATGTCTTTACCTATAAACACTTTGTCCGCCACACGCACGATCTTCATAATACCGCGCTTGGTAAATACGATTACATCATCCAGGTCAGAACAATCCGCCAGGAATTCATCTTTTTTCAAGCCAGTACCGACAAAGCCCTCTACCCTGTTGATGTATAGTTTGGTATTAGCGATCGCAACGGCTTTTGCCTGTATTACATCAAACTGCTTGATCTCTGTTTTACGTTCGCGGCCCTTACCATATTTTTTCAACAGGTTCTCATAATAGGCAACTGCGAACTCAGTCAGATGCTCCAGGTCATGTTTTACCTGTTTTATATCCGCCTCTATTGCCTTGATCTGCTCATTCAGTTCATTAATATCCAAACGATAGATCCTTCTTACCGGTTTTTCCGTCAGCTTCAGAATATCTTCACGTTGAATAGCGCGTTTCAGTTTCTTCTTGAATGGTTCAAATCCTTTATCTATCGCCTCTATCACTTTATCCCATGTAGCATGTTTCTGCTCCAGCTCTTTATAGATCTTTTCTTCAAAGAAGATCTTCTCAAGGGATGTATAGTGCCATTTATCCTCCAGTTCACTAAGTTTGATCTCCAACTCACGTTGCAGTAGTCTCTTGGTATTTTCTGCTGATGCAGTCAAAAGATCATGCGCACCCATAAAACGCGGTTTCTGATCTACGATCACACATGCGTTCGGAGAAATGCTCACTTCACAGTCTGTAAAAGCATACAATGCATCTATTGTAATATCAGGAGAGATGCCCGCAGCTAATTCTACCTGTACTTCTACATTTTTCGCTGTTGCATCTGTTACCTTTTTTATCTTGATCTTACCCTGGTCATTCGCTTTTACGATGGAGTCCATCAGCGTACTGGTAGTTACGCCATACGGCACACTCCTGATCACCAGTGTTTTCTTATCCAGCTCTTCTATTACGGCGCGCACACGCACTTTACCGCCGCGTTTGCCATCGTTATAATTAGCAGTGTCTATCATGCCGCCCGTCTGGAAATCCGGATATAATTCAAACTTCTTTCCTTTCAGGTATTTAATAGAGGCATCACACAACTCGCAAAAGTTGTGTGGTAATATTTTTGTAGACAAGCCTACAGCAATACCATCAGCACCCTGCGCCAGTAGCAAAGGGAACTTCATTGGCAATGTTACTGGCTCTTGTTTACGGCCATCATAACTCGCCTGCCATTCTGTTGTTTTAGGATTAAACGCTACTTCCAAAGCAAATTTTGACAAACGTGCTTCGATGTAACGAGGCGCTGCCGCGTCATCCCCCGTTCTTACATCACCCCAGTTACCCTGCGTTTCTATCAGCAGGTCTTTCTGCCCCATGTTTACAAGCGCATCGCCAATAGAAGCATCACCATGCGGATGGTATTGCATACTCTGGCCTATAATATTTGCCACTTTGTTAAAGCGGCCATCATCCATTTCTTTCATTGAGTGCAGAATACGACGCTGCACAGGCTTCAGCCCATCTTCAATTGCGGGAACAGCACGTTCCAGTATTACATAAGACGCATAATCCAAAAACCATGTTTTATACTGCCCCTGCACCCCCGACTCGTTCGTTAAATCAATCGACTGTTTCTCTTTAGCCATTATTACAATTTGATATTTGATATTTCAGATTTGATATTCACTAATTCGAGATTATGCAGGCTCTTATACTTGCACATTTCAAATCTCAAATTTTAAATTTCAAATCTCTTCATACAATTCCAGCGGTTGCCCGTTCGGATCGTAAAAAAAAGTGAATCGTTTTCCCGTATGTTCATCTATACGTACATCCTGCACATCTACATTTTTGCTGCGCAAAAATTCGATCCATTCTGCTACATTATCTACAGCAAATGCAAGGTGCCTTAACCCTTTTGCTTCAGGAAAAGAAGCTCTTTCCCGGTATTCCGGAAAGCTGAATAATTCTATCTGGTACTTCCCGTTAACCGCTAAATCCAGTTTGTAAGAATCCCGCTCCGCTCTATATACCTCATTCAATATTTCAAAACCCAATACCTCCGTATAAAAGCGCTTGCTCTCTTCGTAGTTACCTGCTATTACGGCAATATGGTGAATGCTATTGATCTTCATGGTTATTTATTGTTTCACATAGTTTACTAGTTCCATTGTTTCACTACTCTTCTTCGCACTAATCGTTCTACTATAGTTTCAGGATTTCAAAATTCCATTGACGCTTTGATTATAAGACTTAAAATGAAACTTGTAAACCTTGAAACGCTATGAAACACTGGTATTCTCTGCTTCCTCTGCATTTGCATTTGAACTCGCTGCTCCGGGTAATTTTACTGCCAGGTCTTTCCATCCCTTTGCCAGGTCACCCTGTATTTCTATAATGCCCTGTGCAGCCAACTGGCGTAAGCGCCAAACAAGGAACGCATCGCCTGTTACGATCTTTGCTTTAGAAAATGCGTTCTGTAGCACCTTTCCTAATTTTTGAAAATCACCGCTCAGTACACTCAGCAATGGCTTATCATAATAGTCTGCTTCTTTATTCGCTATTTTCTTACCGCCCTCCAGCATGCGCACTATTGCATTGTCGCTACACAATTTCTTCCACTCATCGGGGTCTACTTCAAACTCGCTCAGCGTGATCGGGCGCGCCAGTTTCTTAGCCTTTAGAAATTCTTTCGGCTGTATCTGGTGCAAAAAAGACGGATAAAAGATGCCACCTTTTTCATTTATGAATGGCAGGTTATTCAGGTATAACACCTGTACTTGCCCTTGCAAGTCTTTCAACTGGCTCATGAGCCAGTAGTAACCGCACACATCATGCTGGTTCTGCCCCATCCATATCCAAACATGCAGCGAACTGTCTTCCTTCAGTTGTTTCACAAGGTTGTGAACAGTTAGCTTGTCATCTACAAGGTCCAGTTGCTCTGTATATGGAGAAAACTCCAGCACCTCTTTCCAAAACTCTTTTCTTGCCTGGTAGCCTTCTGTTTCATATATATTGATGACCGGACCAATAGCATAATCATCTTTTATCTGCACAACGTCACCCTGCAGCGAAGCATCCATTTCTATGGCTGCCTGCAATACTGCAATATCCGCTTCGTTGAAAACTATATGAATCATTATTCTAATTGTTAAATTGTTGGATTGTTTAATTGTTATAAGCCAACCTATTTAGCCCTGTAACAATAAAACAATTTATTTCATTTCGCATTATTTAGCAGCCACTTCTTCCTCCACCAAATCCAATTCTACTCTCAGGTTATCTATAATGAACTCTTGCCTTTCCATAGTATTCTTGCCCATGAAGTATTCAAGCAATGTCTGGATATGGTCGCCATGTTCAAGGATCACCGGTTGCAAGCGCATGTCTGCGGCGATGAAACGTTCAAACTCTTCAGGAGAGATTTCTCCCAACCCTTTAAAGCGTGTGATCTCTGGTTTACCACCCAATTTTTTAATAGCAGCCTGTTTTTCCGTTTCATCATAGCAATATATCGTCTCCTGTTTGTTACGCACACGGAACAATGGCGTCTCCAATATATATACGTGCCCTTTCTTCACCAGGTCAGGAAAGAACTGCAGGAAGAAAGTCATTAGTAATAAACGGATGTGCATGCCATCTACGTCTGCATCGGTCGCAATGATAATATTATTATAACGCAACCCTTCCAGGCCATCTTCAATATTCAGCGCGTGTTGCAACAAGTTGAACTCCTCATTCTCATACACGATCTTTTTAGTAAGACCAAAGCTGTTCAGCGGCTTACCGCGCAAGCTGAATACAGCTTGTGTTTCCACATTGCGCGCCTTGGTAATAGAACCACTGGCACTATCCCCTTCCGTAATGAAGATGGATGAATCTTTTTGCTTTTCCTGTACAGCCGCTTTGTCTTTGCCTGTTGGCTCATCATTATAATGGTAACGGCAATCTCTCAATTTCTTATTATGCAGGTTGGCTTTCTTTGCCCGCTCGTTTGCCAGCTTACGGATACCGCTTAGCTCCTTACGCTCTTTCTCACTTTGCTCAATACGTTTTTTTAGCGCCTCTGCTGTAGACGGGTTACGGTGCAGGAAATTATCCAGGTCTTTCGCAAAAAAGTCTGCTACAAAGTTCTTCATGCTTGGGCCACCTTCATACACGTACTGGCTACCCAGCTTTGTTTTTGTCTGGCTCTCAAATACAGGTTCCTGTACACGAACGGAGATAGCCACCACTATACTCTGGCGAATATCAGCCGCCTCATAATCTTTCTTATAAAAATCGCGGATCGTTTTTACAAATGCTTCGCGGAATGCCTGCTGGTGCGTACCACCTTGTGTAGTGTACTGGCCGTTTACAAAGGAGAAGATGTCCTCACCGTAATCACTGTTATGCGTAAGCGCTACTTCTATATCCTCGCCTTTCAGGTGAATGATCGGGTAACGCAGCTCATCTTCATTTGTTTTGCGTTGCAACAAATCAAGCAAACCATTCTTACTTACATATTTTTTACCATTGAAATTGATAACCAGTCCGGCGTTCAGGTAACAATAGTTCCACAATTGATCATCAAGATATTCCGGGCGGAAATTGAAATTTCTAAAGATGGTATTATCCGGGATGAAACTTACTTCTGTACCGTTCGGTTCATCCGTTTTTACTTCTTTATGTTCCTTGATCAATACACCTTTTTCAAACTCCGCTATTTTCATTTTACCATCACGCACACTCTGCACTTTAAAGTAAGCGCTCAGTGCGTTCACGGCCTTAGTACCCACACCATTCAGCCCCACACTTTTCTGGAAAGCCTTGCTGTCATATTTAGCGCCTGTATTAATCTTACTCACCACATCTACTACTTTCCCCAAAGGAATACCACGACCAAAGTCACGGATCGTAACGGTTTTCTCTTCTATGGAAATATTCACATTCTTACCAAATCCCATTGTGTGTTCATCTATACAGTTGTCCAACACCTCCTTTACCAGTACATAAATACCATCGTCCGGCGCAGCGCCATCACCGAGCTTACCGATATACATACCGGGACGCAGACGGATGTGCTCTCGCCAGTCAAGGCTTTTAATACTATCTTCCGTATAATCAAACTGTTGCTTGCCTTTTTCTTCAGCCATAGGTCTCTGTAATTTTAAAAATCGTGCTAAAATACGGTTTTGGATAAACTGAAAGGGATAAATCACTAAACTTTTTAGCAATATTTGTGTCGCAAATATAGTAAAATGCAAATAGCGCAAGACGGCAGGACTTTTGCACGATTGTGAATAAAAATAGAGCCTGGCTTTTTTTTCAACAAGAACAATAACCCGGTCTTAGAACGTTAGCAAAGTATGGCACAAGAGCTTAATAAACATTATCATACCTGGCAGGAAGTACTGATACAATTGATGGCCATTTTGACCATCATTCCACTTGCGCCATTCATTTGCCGGTTCATCCCACCGGTAATGGTCGGCTCATGGAATGTGGACCTTATTATAGCCATTGTCATCGCCATTATTGTTGTTCGCGTTATCCTCTGGCTGGTACGCCCGCTCGTCATAGCCGCCTTTATTTTACTAATGGGCATTCTCACATACAACCAGTTCAATAATAATTACGGTTTTGACCACGTAATCAATGATTATAAATCCATTGCGTATCAAAATTGGATGATCCGGGATAAAAAACAAACCGATATACTAAGCCTGAACCCCTACCTGTTTGGCAACTCCGGCAATTCCACCAATAAGACGGTTAAACTCATTAAAGCCAAGGTTACGCCAAACGATTCATTGGTACGCAATTTTGCAGTCATGCATTCACTAGAATCTTTTGATGAATACCAAGTGAAATTCGGCATGACCACGCGCTACCTCTCTTTATTCAAATATATTAATAGCCATTTCCGGTATGTTCCTGATTCACAAAGAGATGAATACTTTGCTGCGCCCCGCGAAACGATAGAAAATGGCCTTGGCGGCGACTGTGACGATCACAGCATTTTAATGGCAAGTTGCATGATGGCTATAGGTGCCCGTTGCAGGCTGGTAATTGTAGAAGGGCATATGTATCCTGAAATGTATATAGGTGATAAAGGTAAGTTCGACCTTTATCAGCAAGCAATCGTACAATTATTTGAAAAAGAGCAAATTAAGCGAATTTACTACCACGAACATGCGGGCGAATACTGGATAAACCTGGATTATACAGCGCATCATCCCGGTGGACCGTATATGAATGAAAATGTGAAGGTGGTGATAGAGTTGTAAGTGTTTAATTGTTGTATGGTTGCATTGCTTAATTATTTTTCGTTTTCCATTACAAAACCTTTGCAATACATATCAGCAATAACAATTAAGCAATCTAACAATTAATCATTCTCCCTAAAATAATTCAACAATTAAACCCTATAACCATTTAGCAATTAATCATTTTGAACCCAACATTTATCCTCTATTCATCTTCGTTGCGTCGCACTTCTTTCATCTGCAGCATTACTATTGAGCTGTTTATTTATAACAATTAAACAATAGAACAATTTAGCCATTAATCCATCCTATCTTCGCGGCTTGAAACTGATTACCGACCTAGAAGAAATAAAGCAAGCAGCCCTTGCAAAAGAAGCAGAGAATGACGCATTCAAAGATTTTCTGCGCGCCAACGACAACGAAGCAACCGACTCCATTGTTCATCAGCTTAACGATGAAGTTTCCCCACAAATAGATTGTGTTTCCTGCGGTAACTGCTGTAAATCGCTCATGGTAAATGTAGAGCCGGATGAGGCGGACCGTCTTGCAGCGCATTTACAAATGACGCGCGAAGCATTTGACGAGGAATATGTAGAGAAGGGCGGCGGCTTTGGTATGATGATCATCAACTCAGTGCCTTGCCGTTTTTTAGATGATACCAAATGCACCGTTTACGAATACCGTTTTACAGGCTGCAAAGAATTTCCTGCCTTGCATTTACCTCATTTTGCCAAACGTTCCTTCACCACATTCATGCACTATGACAGGTGCCCTATTATATTTAACGTAGTAGAAGGGTTGAAAGAAAGAATAGGGTTTATAGAATAATGGTTACATGGTTAAACTGTTTTATGGTTGTATTTTTCTATAACAATCAAACAATTTAACCATTAAGCAATTATATCACTTCCACTCCTATCAATCCTCTTATCACCACGCTCGCCACTGTACATCCAAATATGGCAGGCATGTAACTGATCGTTCCGATCAGTGATTTTTTGGGAAATGCTTTTTCAGATACAATCACTTTTGACTCATCTATTTTTTCCCTGCTGTAGACAACAGTAATACCTTTGTATATGCCCATCTCATGCAGGCGCTTACGTACGTATTTAGCCAATGTGCATTCACGGGTTTCATCTATATCCACAATTTCTACCTGCAACGGGTCTACCCTGCCGCCTGCGCCCATAGAACTAACGACAGGCACATTATTGTCCAGGCATGCTTTTAGAAAATGAACCTTTGGCCCAAGTGTATCTATACAATCTACAGCATAGTCAAAACGCGCAGTAGTAACCAGCTCGTTCATCTCTTCTTTCTCTTTGTAGGCAACGATCACATGCAGCTTTATGTCCGGGTTAATATCCCTGATACGCGCAGCAAGTACCTCCGCTTTCTTCTGGCCGGCAGTAGAATGTAACGCCGGGATCTGCCTGTTGCAGTTACTCAGGTCCACCACATCCCCATCTACTATGGTCATCTCCCCCACGCCTGACCGTGCGATCATCTCTGCGCAAATACCGCCCACGCCACCCAGGCCGACTACCAATACATGCTTATTCATCAGTGTTTCAACCGGCTCGTCGCCCAGCAGCAGTTGCGTTCTGCTCATCCAGTAAGGGATCATGTGTAATGGATTTAGGCGGCAAAGATAAGGGTGTGAGTGGTGAGTGGTCAGTTGTGAGTACCGATAAAATTCTCTTGCGGGAAACATAGAATGAATTATGCTGCGTTTCTGCAAGAAACATTATCGTTTGCAATGTTGCTCCCAACTCACAACTGACCACTTACTACTCACAAATTCACTGTCTTATCTTTCGGGTATTTCACACTGTAGGTATAGCGCACCTTTTTCGATTCACCAGGCGCAAGTGTCAGTTGCCAGTTCAGCACGCCTATTTCTGTATTGACCTTTGCATCTCCCGCATCTATCAGTTCTACCTCTATATCTTTATTGGTCGTTAGCGGAAACTGGTCTTTCAGCAACATATTTACCGCCTCATTTTTATTGTTGCGGACAGTTATTTCATAGGTTAACTTTTGCAGTTTGTTACTACCGAGAAATTTCACACTGCTATAATCGATCATTTTCTCACGCTTTACCGCTACACGTTTATCCAGTCCCAATGTCAGGTTTAAAGTATCCTGCGTAGAAGATGGGTCTATGAACGATTTGCCGACATACGTACCTTCGAAAATGATGTTCGCTTGCCCAGGTAAAAGATTCAGTTTTTCCCAGCCCGTTACTTTACTCAAAATGTACGCGTCTTTATCCAGTTTAGGTATTGCGTAATGTTCAAAATAAGATGGGACATCTATCGTTTTCAAAACGGCAGTCTGTTCTTTCCCATTTGTAGGTACGTCATACGGCATATCTATGTCAAACGTTACATTCATGGAGTTATCCGCTACAGAAACATAATCATCCAGGCCATCTTTCAGCGTAACAATTGTCACCCCATTTGCCGCACGCGAGCCATAGATTGCTGTTGCAGAAGCATCTTTCAGTTGCTTTATGTCTTTGATAGATGACGGATTGATCTTTGCATACTCTGATTCCGCCATAATCTTTCCGTTTACCACGTATAAAGGTTTAATATCCGTTATAGTACTTGCCGCTCCAACCATACTTTTCTTTGCTTTCGCTGCATAAGCCGTCACCACTACTTCATCCAATTGCTGTGTACCTGCAATTTTACCTGCGAGCGCAGCACTGAGTGTGTTTGCTGCAAGGCTTTTATCCATTGCCCTGATAGGATTAATATAGCCCAGGTACCACTGCTGCAGTGTAGGTGCATTGCCCCATTGGCTTGGCGTTGCAGTAGACAACGATAATTTTACCTGCTTCCAGTCTATGCCCGTAGTCTGCACCACCTTTGCTTTGTAAATGATCTTGATCGGATTTTTAATATTCTCCACACGCACATCATAGTAAGGTGTCCAGTACGCGTTCTGTGCAATGTAGGATAGGTCAAACTCATATTTGCCAGCAAGCACGGAGGACACCTGTAAAACCAAACGGCCGGTTGTACTGGTATTCTTATTTTCTTCTTCGTCTATCTGTGCATTGATCACACTGATCTTTTCTTCATTCTTTGTTTTTCTGTCTTTGAGCAATGCTATTTCGTTCTGCAATTCGGCTGATTTCAATTTGTAATAGTCCATCAGTTTCATCAACTCCGCTACGCTCAACCCAGTTTGCGTACCCTTAATATCCCTGTTGGCCTTTAATACATCCAGCAGGTCCGTCGCATTTGTAAGTGCAAGCTGTATCTTATCACTATTCTTTTTTGCTGACGCCAGGGAATCTGTCAGCATCGTCATACGCGGGCTCCATTCGGTATTTACGAGATAATTGTTTGAAAACTCTACACTCAGAATAGCAACTGCGGAAGGCGCTTTTATCTGGATGCTGTTTATATCTATCTTGTTACTAATATTCTCTATGATCAGCTCATTGTTGCCTTGCTTTAACTCTGCACTGGCCTTGTGTTGCATCTCTGCCCCATTCCTGTAAACGGTGGCGCTTTTTAATGCAGCAGATACCCTGGTCGTGCTTTTATTATCATCTGCCAAAACAATTGTACTGCCCGCCAGCAGCAGCCAAAGAGTTAGGATATATCTTTTCATAGTCTACTTGTTTGTATGCCTGATGCAAGGGTGAGCATGATTACATAAGGGTTTATAAAGTTTATAGGGTAGCTAAAGGATAACAGATGAGCTCTTGATAATTTTAAAAGCGCCCGGCCTCAGAAAAGCTGCGTTAAGAAAATTGACATGAACGCCGGAAAAATCCATTGCTGTTCGAGCCAGGTGCAACTTACATACAAACGTTGTTGGCGGCGAGTTCAATGGATTTCGGCGGGCAGGACAATTTTTAGCCTGCTTTTCTGCAGCCTTGATTTTTTTGGTTACTTTTTGTATCAAGACAAAAAGTAACACCGTCGGTAGACAAATGAAAGCCTACTATTGAATAAGCAAATAAAATTCACTCGGACACCTATGACAGAATATATAAAGAGAACAGAGACGTTCTTTATATACTTTACATACTTTATACACATCCTCCTTAACTTAGATACATGAAACATCCTATACTGCTCTGCTTTGCACTGCTCCTGTCAACTGTGCTTTTTGCTCAATCATATACGATCAATGTATTAGACTCAAACGCGAAAGTGAGCCTGAGAGGGTTAAGCGTTGTGGATGACAACACAATATGGGCAAGTGGCAGCCGTGGCACCGTGGTAAGATCAACCGACGGGGGTAAAACATTTACCTGGATGCAGGTGCCGGGCTTTGAAAAGAGGGATTTCCGGGACATAGAAGCGTTTGACGCCAATACCGCAGTGATCATAGCCATTGCAGAACCAGCACAAATATTGCGTACTACAGACGGAGGCAAAAACTGGAACGTTGTATTTACAGACTCTACAAAAGGCATGTTTTTAGATGCGATGGCGTTTGCCAATAAAAAAGAAGGCTTCGTAATCGGTGATCCCATTAATCAACAGGCATACCTGGCCACTACTAAGGATGGCGGCCAGACATGGGCGCCGCAACGTAATGTAATAGCCTTAAATGATGGTGAAGCATTTTTTGCGTCAAGTGGCACTAACATTCAACCATTAAAAAAAATGGGGCCAATTAAAGACATTGAATATATAGCCATTACAGGTGGTAAGAAATCACGCTTGTTTGGAGGTAACTGGATAAGGTGGGACCTCCCTATTGTACAAGGACTTGAATCTACAGGAGCAAACTCTATTGCCATTTCACCAGACAATAAGAACGCGGTAGTTGTGGGCGGAGATTTTACAAAAGATACGATCAGTGCAAACAATTGCGTCCTGGTAAATTTTAGTGATGACAACCACCTCTCCCAACCAATTACCAACCCTCATGGTTATCGCAGTTGTGTAGTCTATTTAAGCAAAAGACATCTTATCACATGCGGCACAAGCGGTGTGGATATTTCCACCGATGCAGGGAAAAACTGGACGTTGATTTCAAAGAAAAGTTTTCACGTAGTGCAAAAAGCGAAGAAAGGTGATGCTGTATTTTTAGCGGGCAATGGTGGCAAAATTGCGAGATTGCAATAAGAAAATATTGAATGGTTGCATTGTTGAATGGATAAATTGCTGAAGCACTTCATTATTTAAACGCACATAACAATTTAGCCATTCAACAATTAAACATATTCCCTCTGCGTTCTTTGCGTAACCTCTGTGCACTTTGCGATACAAGTAACACAAAGGTTACACTGAAATAGCAAAGCATTATTGTTCCATAAGATTGTATTCCTTTTTTATAAACCCAACCTTATACGTAAACAGTATTTTATAATGTTGCGCGGAAGAATCCTGCCCGTAATTAACCTCAAGTGTATAAAAACCATTCTCCCTGTTCGCACGCCACTTATCCGTAAGCGATGCACTATCGCCATTCAGCGGCTTGCCATAATAGTTGTGAAACAAAAAACGCTTCTGTCCCAATGGTACATTCCCCCAACGATATGGCATCGTTAGCTTTGCCGCTTTAGGCACAGCGATAAACATGGCAAATGAAACGATACATACAACAGCTATCAGCAAACCAATAATAACCGGTTTTCTATTTTTTGTATTGGCCGTCTTCAAATTCATAATCCCTTTCTACTTTACAGATGCGTGTTTTATAATGTTGGTACCATTGCATGCGCCCCGCCTCTTGCGCAATCAGGTGTTCGCTTTGTTGTTTCCAGTTCCTGATATCTTCCAGGCTTGCCCAATAAGAAATGGTAATGCCTAATCCTTCACGTGCAGATTCATGCCCCAGGTAGCCAGGTTGCAGCATAGCTAATTCTACCATTCTGTCTGCGGTTGATCCATAACCTTCCAGCGTTTCTGTCCGCAAAGAAGAAAAGATGACAGCATAATAGGGAGGCTTTGGTGTTTGAGCTATCATAATGAGATGTGATTAAAATCTTGAAAAAGAGGTACAATAGTAAGTAATAATGTTTTTAGTTTACAGTCTTATTTTATAACCTGCTTCAATTTTTTATATGAGTCAATTAAAACTGTTTATGTTATTGCTGGGCGCCAACCTGCCTGGACGGCATACGGAGCAACATGATATTTTTTTCTGCATCGGGCATGAGTTAAAAGATTTTGTACCAGACATAAAACAGTTCTGGCCTGAAGCTGGCGAGAAGGTGCATATAGACGCATGGCGCACAGTTACCTCTGTTGATGGTTACAACATTGAAGTAGTAGAGAAGACAGGTAACGTACAGGTGAGTACGCCTAAACTATTCTTCATTAACCTGGGTGGCTATAAGGAGCATGAATTTGAAGAATTTCATTATAAGATGATCACGGTGGCTACGGATAAAGGCATTGCCATACAGCAGGCGAAGAAAACAGCCTTTTATAAACATACCAGTTTTGGCGCTGCCACATCTCACATTGATGATAAGTATGGTATAGATGTGGATGATATGTATGAAATAGCAGACATTTTACCGGAAGCTGTAAAAGATAAATATACGCTGCGCATCACTGAAGCAGTACAAGTATTGGAAGACCCGATACACATGGGCTATTTTAAACTGAGCAAATTATAAGGGAATAAAGCCATTAAGTCAATAGTCAATGAGCATTGCTTTCATTTACTGCTTAACAGGTTTATGCTAACGCTGACATGGTTTGAAACCCTGTCAGCGGTTCTCTTCTAAGCCTTGACTCGTGTCCTCTCGAACCAAGTTGCCTGCTTATCTCTTCGGGGCTTGTTATAAGGATAAACATCCTTTTTACCATCTGTTACTTCTTTTAATTAAGAAGGTATATTACTTGTAAAAAACATTTCCCTTACAAAATTTAGTAACAAAACAGCACAGGCCAGAGGCCTGCGCTAGTAAAAACAAAAAAGCTTCAAGAAAGCATAGGATTGTCAGTTGTGAGAAGCCCATTCACGATTACCGATTCACGACTCACGCTTTGCTTTAGCCCCTTTGTGTGAAGTCTACAAGTTGCTGATGTACTTTCAATACCTGTGGTATCAATAATTGCTGGTCGTCGTTTATAATGACAAAATCACATAAGCGCATTTTGATGTCATCGTCAATTTGTCTTGCCATACGCGTCAGCACTTCATCACGTGTAGCCTTATCTCTGTCCATTACCCGTTTAATGCGAAGTGCTTTGGGTGCAGTTACACCAATCATATAATCCAAGCCAGTAGCCGATCCGGCCTCAAAGAACAAAGCAGCTTCTTTTACTGCATAAGGGCCTTTTTGTTCCGTCATCCATCTTTCAGCAGCAGCAATAGTTGCAGGATGCACCAGTGCGTTTAACTGTTCCAGTTTCAACGGGTCTTTGAATACGATTCCCCCCAGTACCTGCCGGTTAAGTACACCATCCGTATAGGTCTCTGCACCAAAGGTTTCTATAATACGTTGTTTCAGGTTTTCATCCACATTCATAATATTCTTTGCAGCAGCATCTGCATCAAAGATCGCAATGCCCAATACTTTAAAGATATCAGCTACGGTACTTTTACCACTCCCTATCCCACCTGTAAGTCCTATTTTGAGCATCTTTTAGATTTGAGCATGAATGGTTGAATTGCTACATTATTCAATTGTTGTACGATCATTTACTGACACAAACATGAAGCATACTAGCAATATAACAATTTAGCCATACAACCATATAACAATTTCCTCCCCTTCAAATTAAAAAGCCCGGCTTCTCAGCCAGGCTTTTATATCTTTCGTACTGCGACAATTATTTTTTGTCAGCGGTAGCGGCAGCAGCTTTGTTCAAAGCATTTGTCCACTCCATGCTGATAGCAGATCTTTCGATCTTGATGTAGCTACCTGGGCTAACTTCAAGATTGATCGTACCATCTTCGTTCACTTTATTGATAGTGCCATGGATACCAGCAATGGTAACAATGCGCTCACCTTTTTGCATATTGTCAATGAATTTCTTCTGTTCTTTTGCTTTTTTAGCCTGCGGACGGATCATAAACAACCAGAACACAAGAATGATGGCACCCATCATGATTAACTGCATTGTACCACCGCCGCCCTGACCTTGTGGGGCAGCTAATAAAACTGAATGTATCATAGTATTTGATTCTATATTAAAAACTAGTTTCAAAAATTTCAGTGTTTCATGGTTTCAACCTGGAACGTTGAAACTTGTAAACTACTGAAACATTTATTAATTGCAATTTTTACAATCTCTTACCTCACCAGTAAATACCAGTTCGTAATCCTGTTTGTTTTTCGTATTTGCTGTAACACGAATCGTTTTGCGAACTGCACCTGGATGAGATTTATTACTGTCAAACGCTCCCGTTACCACACCTTCTGCGCCCGGCGCAACAGGTGCTTTTGAGTACTCAGGTACTGTACAGCCACATCCCGCAATTACATTTGACAGGATTAATGGTGTTTCACCAACATTTTTAAACCTGAATTTCACTTGCACCTTTTCGCCAAAGTTGATCGTCCCAAAATTTACAACAGAGTCCATCCACTGTATAGTAGTGTAGTGTGCCGTATCATATTGAGCCCTTTCAATAGCAGAAGGGTCCTTCATTGCTACTTTATTCTTACAAGCCGAAAGTGCTACTATAACTGATAAGATCAGGAAAATGCGTTTCATACTCAAATAAGCGTTTGCAAATGTAGTAGAAAAGAGCAGAAAGGAACTATGCCTTTTGTCTAAAATCTGTTTTATTAATTTTATTTTCTGCTACCAGCTCTTTGTGAATGCTATCCAGGATACCATTCAGGAACTGCCCGCTTTGTGGCGTACTATAGTCTTTTGCTATATCGATGTATTCATTGATCGTCACTTTTGGCGGAATAGTTTCAAAATAAAGAAACTCTGCCACTCCCATCTGCATCAGGATCATATCCAGTACAGCAATACGCTCTGCATCCCAGTTTTTCAACTTAGGCTTAATGATCTCGATCAAATGCTCTTTTTTCTCCAGCGTGGTTTTTAACAGGTTACGGGCAAATTGCCATTTTTCCGTACCCACCATTTGTGTAAGATCGTAAGAGGCTGGTTTCTGCAGGTAATTGAGCATCAACTGGTTCATCATTTCTGCATCATCGTCCCAGTTAGTAAAATGCTCTTCTATAAAGCTCACGAAATCTTCGTTTGGCAACATCAGATCGGTGAAAATGAATTTCAGTATTTCTTTCTCACTTTGCTTGTCACGAGCCTGCACTTTAATGTACTCCTGGTATATGTCAGACGCAACAAGGTTTTGATAAATTTTCTTCACCCATTCCGTACTGTCTATAGAGTGAGGTTTATCCAGTTCTATTACTTTGCGGTAAGAATCGTTTTCCAATATTTTCCACAGCAATTCATTACCTGCAATCTTTGTGTTTACATTGCGATCTTCTTCTGTAGTAATATTTTTAGATGCACGATGCTTGGCATCCAGCTCCGAGTAACGAGCTACTTGTGTAGTAAAATGGAGTAGATAGATAAATAATTCTCTGGATTGATCTAACTGCCTGGCTAAAAGCTTTACCGGGTCTTCTTTTCCTTTGGTTTCATTCATTGACTCTAATGCATAAATCAACTGCATTACTTTAACCCGTATATTTCTTCTGCTAATCATGAAAAAAGAACTTTGAGCCGGCAAAGATAGGACTTAATGGGAGAAAAGGGAAATGAAGAGGGAGGTTAATTGTAGGATTGCTACTGGTTTCAATTGTCATAATTTAAAAATTAAAGAATTTGAAAATTTGAAAATGGGCTATTACCAGGGCTTACAACCATTTAACTATTAAACAATTAAACAATTCCTGCCGGTCCACATTTTCAAATTTTCAAATTAGTTCATCTTCAAATCGGATTATGGCTTCTCTACTATATCCGCTCTCATGGGCGTTAATGCCCCTCCTATTGTAGCAATATCAGCGTCGCTTACGCCATTAGACTTAAGTGAGGCAACCATGTCGCCTACCAGCGCATCAAATTGCTTGTTGTTAATACCCATACCTACGTGTGCTGCTTTCATTGACAACCCGGTGTATTTTTCTGGCCCGCCAACAGCTTGCGCCACCTGATTTACCAGGTTCATTTTTAACCTGTCTACACGCTCCTGTGACTGTGCCGTACGTGCAAAGAACTTGTTGATAACGGTATCCCCCACTACATTACCAATAAAGCCATCTATCACTTTTGCTATACCGGCATTGCTGCCCAGGCGCTGGTACAATGCACTACCGGCCGGCATGGCATTGTCATCTTTTTTGCTACAGGCAACCAATAAGGCAATAGCGCCACAGGTGATCATAGTAGCTAAGAATAGTTTTTTCATACAGTGTTTTTTTGATTTTTGATGATATTATTTACGAATACAGAGTGCATATTTTACCTTTTGCAGAAAGAGCAGGTTTACCGGGCATTCTGGCATGTGGTCAGCAAATACCCGCTCCTGCAACCTTTTGTCAAACCCTGACGCATAGGCCATAACAGCACTTCTGTCAGTCTTGCGTGGGTCAAATGTTATGCACAAGGTGTTACTGGCCATAGTAATTGTGTTGCTGTAAACGGCTTTATTATCTCCCAGGTAGGTTGACAATTTTGCCGAATCCATAGCAGAGAACTCCGCAGGCAATGTCAGCACGGCAATTTTAGTGGGGTGTGACATATATATTTTCTCCCCTGGCGTAGGCGGGGTCATGTTCGCATATATAAATAAGGCAATAAAGAGGAGGCCGCAGAAGATAAGCAGGCTTTTGGCTATGGTGAGCAGTATTTTCATAAAACAGCTTTGTCATACTTACGTCACCTTACGCCTGCCGGATTTACTTTTTCAAAAAAAATAGAAAAAACTTCGGAAACCTAACCGGCTTGTTTCCGGCTGATAAATGAAATTTTGTCATAGGTTCAAAAAAATAACTTTATTTGCGGAGCAAAAAACTGTCAGTTGGGAGCAATTGCTGCGCCTTTAAGGAAATTTTGACCTTTTCCGACCCAATGGCACAGAAATAGTTAACCAACTGCTACTTAAGTTCTAATCAAACTAAAAATTGATACAATTATGGCTAAAAAAATTAATGTTACCCCTCTTCATGACAGGGTTATCGTAAAACCTGCTCCTGCCGAAGAAAAGACTGCAGGTGGTATCATTATTCCTGACACCGCAAAAGAAAAACCTCAACGTGGTACTGTTGTAGCTGCTGGTCCTGGTAAAAAAGATGAGCCTGTAACTGTAAAAGCAGGTGATACTGTTTTATACGGTAAATACGCTGGCACTGAAATCCAGATCGAAGGTGCTGAATACCTGATCATGAGAGAAAGCGATATCCTTGCAATAGTATAATTTGAAAATATACCAATTTGAAAATTCGCAAATTGTAAGAAGCCAGCTTCCTCATTTTCAAATTTTCAAATTAACTCATTTTCAAATTTTCTCTTTCATCTTCAAATTTTCAAATTATAAAATTTTCAAATTAATAATATGGCTAAGCAAATCTTCTTCGACATCGAAGCTAGAAATAGAATGAAAAAAGGCGTTGACACGCTTGCTAACGCAGTGAAAGTAACATTAGGCCCTAAAGGTCGCAATGTGGTTATTGAGAAAAAATTCGGCGCTCCTGCTGTAACTAAAGACGGTGTTACCGTTGCTAAAGAGATAGAGCTGGAAGACGCTATTGAAAATATGGGCGCACAAATGGTGAAAGAAGTGGCATCTAAAACTGCAGATATTGCAGGTGATGGTACTACTACTGCAACTGTATTGGCGCAGGCTATCATTGCAGAAGGCCTGAAAATGGTTGCTGCAGGTGCAAACCCAATGGACCTGAAACGCGGTATTGACAAAGCTGTTAGCCTTGTTGTAGAAAACCTGAAATCTCAGAGCCAGACTGTAGGTAGCGATACTAAAAAAATTCAGCAGGTAGCTACTATCTCTGCTAACAATGACGAAACAATCGGCAAACTGATTGCTGAAGCTTTCGCTAAAGTTGGTAAAGAAGGTGTGATCACTGTAGAAGAAGCTAAAGGAACTGAAACTTACAACGACGTTGTAGAAGGTATGCAGTTCGATCGTGGTTACATCTCTCCATACTTCGTTACAAACAGCGAAAAAATGGAAGCTGAGCTGCAGAATCCATACATCCTGATCTATGATAAAAAGATCAGCGCGATGAAAGACATTCTTCACATCCTGGAGAAAGTTGCACAAAGCGGCCGTCCATTGGTTATCATCTCTGAAGACCTGGAAGGTGAAGCACTGGCTACATTGGTAGTAAACAAATTGCGTGGTACGTTGAAAGTAGCTGCGGTAAAAGCACCTGGTTTCGGTGACCGCCGTAAAGAAATGCTGACTGATATTGCTATCCTGACTGCAGGTACAGTTATCAGCGAAGAGCAAGGTTTCAAACTGGAGAATGCTGACCTGTCTTACTTAGGCCAGGCTGCTTCTATCTCTATAGACAAAGACAATACTGTTATCGTAGGTGGTAAAGGCAAAAAAGCTGACATCACTGCACGCGTTAACCAGATCAAAGCTCAGATCGAATCTACATCTTCTGATTATGACCGCGAAAAATTACAAGAGCGCCTGGCTAAATTAGCTGGTGGTGTTGCTGTATTGTACGTAGGTGCTACTACAGAAGTAGAAATGAAAGAGAAAAAAGATCGCGTAGACGACGCATTACACGCTACACGTGCCGCTGTTGAAGAAGGTATCGTTCCAGGTGGTGGTGTTGCTTACATCCGCGCTATCGAGGCTTTGGAAGCTAAAGTAAAAGGCCAGATCGCTGACGAACAAACTGGTATGGCTATCGTACGCCGTGCATTGGAAGAGCCACTGCGCACGTTGACTGCTAATGCTGGTATCGACGGTTCTATCGTAGTTCAGAAAATTAAAGACGGCACTAAAGACTTCGGTTTCAATGCACGTACTGAAACTTACGAGAACCTGTTCAAAGCAGGCGTTATCGACCCAACTAAGGTTAGCCGTGTAGCATTGGAAAATGCTGCTTCTATTGCTGGTATGCTGTTAACAACTGAGTGTGTTATTGCAGACAAACCAAAACCAGAAGCACCGCACAGCCACGGTCCTTCACCTGACATGGGTGGTATGGGATACTAGGATATGTATGATGTTAGATGTACGATGGAATAAGTACGAGGTACTAAGTACAAAGTATGATAACATTGACAATATAAAAACCCGCTATAGTTTTATAGCGGGTTTTGTTTTTTATCGATAAAAATATAATACGCTAATCCTGACAGGTCTTGAAGACCTGTCAGGATTATTAACCAACCACGGGAGCCAGCCCTATAAGGTTTTCGAAACCTTATAGGGCTTTCTTACAAACCCAATCTTACTCCACCAGCCCTAGTATTTTGTTTATTCCCATTCCTCTTATTTCCTGCACCAGCATTTCCGTATCCGTTTCTCCCCTATGCTGTGCAATCAACGTTTTTACTTTCTTCGCTATAGGCATACAAAAATGTATATCATTTGAGCGGTATTTTCTATGTGCTTCATTGAAGAAGCCCTGTAGTGCAAAGAAATGCGTGCGGACGTTCAGAAACGCATAGTCTTTATACCGTGCATAATTGTCTTTATAGTACAGGCTCTGTTGTTGCAATGCGGCGTTTAAGAAATACGCGATCTTTTCCTTCATCTCTGCATAATAATCTCGCTGTGCTTCCGGCACCAGTTCTGCTGCAAAAGACGGGAGATCGGGAATGGAAAACCTGTTTAGCATAGATGCAGCCACGCTGTTTTTATAATACGTATCCGTTATTGTTGTTATCTTATTTAATACAGGCAAATTGATAAACGGGTAATAATTACGGTTTGCCTCATAATATGCCTTGAGCGACAAGAAATCTTGGTTTTTAAACAATAGCGACAGGTCTTGATCTTCCCACACCATAGATATTTTTTCATACCCGTAGTGGAGTGCAGCCGAGATACTTTGTAAAGCCTTTTCTGCATTGCCCAGCGCAGCGTAAATGCACGCTGTATTATGAAAAACAGCAGGATTGATAAAGCAGGTTGCTGATATTTTTTCAAACAGGGAAACGCCTGCTTGCAAATAAGTTGTGTCTTTATCCTGCAAATAGAGTTGGAAGCAGCAATAAAAATAATTATTCATTGCGATAAGAAAAGACCCATTATACTGCCCTGTCTGCCATTTATCTTCAAAACCGTCAGCAAGCCAACTATTCATTGCTTCATAATAAATGCTTTCCTTACCTTCTTTATACTGCGGATAATAATTTTTCAGACGTTGTGCTCCAATATCTTGAAGCAATACTTTTGTATCAGCAACATAATCACTCAATGATGTAATGCGTTCAACTGTTATAGAGGTCTTATGAATATCGTAATTGTGTATGATCAATTCGCCATCCTTATCCCGGCAGTGCAGAATAAAACATCCGGCATACGACCCGCTTGGGTTCTCCAGACCGTGTTCTTTACAAAACACCAATGCGTCGGGCGACAGTATTTCAAAACTTGCTGCATCTATATTTTGCAGCACTATTGCCCCTGCACGTACTTGTGATTTATTATACAGCAATACATTCTGAAAAAAATAGCCACTGCTATTTATGGCATACGCGCCTATTTCTGACTTTAGCAATTGTTCACCAGTAAAATAGATATACGCTTTGTCTTCCCCAATATAGTCACTGATCATTTTATAACTAAGCCCGTCTGAGCTGGGGTAAGGGTTTAACTTATAATCATATACCGCTTCCGCAGATGAATAAAAAGTAGTATCGTTTTTATGCCATACTTTAAACTTTGCCGGGTCCGTTGCAAGGTAAGTTTGGCCAACGATTACACCATTGTTATCACGCACTCCATAAGGCTCCTGGCGAAGCTCTTGCAGGTTAATATGATCAAAAATCACCACGTCTTGTCCTGGCATACAACAATAAAACTGCCTGCCGTTGTAAAAATACCCTCCGAATAACTCCAATGGTTTTTCTATAGTAGCCGTATGCAGGTTATCTTTCAGGTGTTGTACGCGATACTTTTCACCTAAGGCTTTTACTTTTTTTATAACTCCTTTGTCTAATACGCGGGGCATCACTATTTCCATACCCGCTTCAGCCTTTTTAAAGAAATACTTATCAGCATCTTTCCAATAGGCTTCTTGTTGTGCTACTGAAAGGGGCTGCTCCTTCCATTTTCTATTTTCTATGCAGGCAACATACACAAAATCTTCTGGCGTATTGTTCAGGCTATCACAGGTTGCAATGAGATATCCCTTGCTATCGTCATCCAGGTAAGGCGTTATTTTCTTAAACATGTCAAGAATTGGGTGTTCCAATAGAAAAGTGCTATTACCATAGTTAAAAAAGCAGAAAGCGTACAGCGCATTTTCTTTTTTTAGATAATGGAATACATATAGATCCCTGTTCTTTCCCCTGATACAATCAAATACATTTCCGGCCAGTACATCAGCAGCAACCTGGCGCACATATTTTTTATAGCTATCCTCTGAAATATTTATTTTGGCGATAATGCCTACTGGCTGTGACATGTTCTTATTCAATTTGAATTTTAGTTCTCCGTTTTTTACGGTAGCGCCATTTACTTTATAGCCGCATCTGAAATCCGGTTTATATATTTTCCTTTTTCAGAAACGCTGTTTCTGATTAAATTAGTACCTATCTCGTTCTCAGCTCTAATATTATTTCATTATTTACATAATCGCCTATACCCTACACTAACCCTGACAGGTCTTGAAGACCTGTCAGGATTTTATCAACTGGCAAGATAAAAGAGTATTACAGCAACAGCCATCTGCGCGATCTCTAAGGTTTTCGAAAAGTAAAAACATCCTACAAAATAGCGTTGTTCCATTTGCTCCCACCATATCTCCTGTTTTTATAACTATCTATTTTCCAGGCATTGGCTTTACGCAGAAGTACAAAAAGGTATTCGTCTGTGAAATGTGTATTGGTCTTTATATATACTTCTGCCCGGTTCTTATTTTTAATTTCCGCACTTATTGCTACCGGGTCTTCAACGCCTGCATATTTAGAGGGATAACCAAAGCTATAGATGTTTTTACCGCCATACACTCTTTTCTTATCTGTACAATAGTCCTCAATAAGTGGCACGACAAATGCCGCAAACTTTTCAAACCAGTTGGTACGCGGTGCGTAGTGATAGGTATCCGGGTTTTCTTTCTCCAATCGCTCCTCTTCAGCTTCGTGTTGTTTGCAGATATCGCTTTCGAAAGCATTCCATTTAGTGCAGAAAGATTGTACAATCTGTATCATTTCTCTTTGTAAGATTTCTTCCATAAAAACCATTTATCTATCAATATTTTATATACCCATTTCCCGAAAACGATACTTAATCGTCAAATATTGTGCCTTTTGAACACCATCTCTTTCCTGACATTCGTCATAGTAATTCTCCTGTTATCTGTTTTCTTTTGAAAAAGCTTTACGACCTATAAAACAGCAATTTCTTTTTCACTTTTAAATATCAAAGAAATGATTGGCGTATTAAATGAAAAGCAAATGGATGAAGTATTGTATCGTGGTTATATAGGCCGCATAGGATGCCACGATGGCAACAAAACATACGTTGTACCTGTCAGCTATACGTTTGATGGCGTACGCATTATTGCCCATAGCAAAGAAGGTATGAAACTGAAAATTATGCGTGACCATCCTGACGTTTGTTTTGAAGTAGATGAAATGGACAATATGGCTAACTGGAAAAGTGTAATATGCTGGGGACGCTTTATAGAATTTACAGAAGAGGCTGAGCGGATCAAAATAAAAGAATTTCTTGCACAAAGGCCACTACCTTTAATTGTTAGCTCCACTGTTAAATTAAATGATGCATGGCCATTTGGCTCCATCAGGCCAGCGAATGACAGTGTTTATTACAGCATCCATATCGATCAAAAAACAGGCAGGTTTGAGCAGGATGATGTAACAGCATATTATACAATGTAAACGTATTATCAATTTGGTTTACCCCTTTCCGTTCTTTTTACGTTAGCTCATTCATCGTATTATTTAATAACTTAGCTATCATTCTTCCTTTTAAAATTATAGCGCTATACCAATGAAGAAAATTATTCCACTATCACTCATCGTCCTTGGCATTTTATGCAGCACCACGCTTACGGCTCAAATATCTATTACACCTGCACGGCCTGAAAATGTAGATAAACAACTGATCCCATATAATGGCAGTCGTGCCACATGGGCATGCAAGGCTACAGATTCGCTAAGTACCCAGGCAATAATAGTAAGCAGATCTGCTATAGATGCTCCAGGAGATACTTTGTATATCCAGTCCTTTGTAAAAAAAGATGGCTCTTATGCGCCTTTATGGACAACCAGGGAGGTATCTGCCACATCTAAAACAATTGCATTCTGGGGCAACCGTATGGCATTTTTCGATGCGGATAAGGATGGTAATATGGAAACGCTTTTCATCTATTCTGTTCAGGATCAGCCAAAGGGGAATGATCAGTTTATCCATTTAGTTTTGCATTCTAAAAATGAATGCTATACTATCGTTTCTGTAAAAGACCCTAATACAAAAAAATTCACTATAGATACTTATAGTCCCAATTTCGAATCATTACCAGAGAGCGTTAAACTGCGGACACTTGATTTCTGGAATAAGCTGGATAAGCTATGATCGACAGAAAAACCCTTTGCGTTCTCTGCAATTCTTTGCGACCTTTGCGATACATCGTTTTAATTAAGCATGAAACCATCTATTATACAACCATCGTCACTAGACTTTTTACATAAGCTCTCCAAACACAATGACCGCGAATGGTTCAACGATCATAAAACATTATACACTGCTGCGCATGAAAATATGATCGCATTTGCGGATGCGTTGCTACTGGAAATGAATAAGCACGATAACATAGAGACGCTCTCCGGCAGAAAAAGCCTATTCAGAATTTATCGTGATGTACGTTTTTCTAAGGAGAAGACACCTTATAACACTTACTGGGGTGGCAGTTTCAGAAGAGCTACCAAATTCTTACGCGGCGGCTATTACTATAGTATAGAACCGGGCAACAGTTTTCTTGCAGGCGGTTTCTGGGGGCCTGTACCTGCTGATATGAAACGCATACGGGACGACATTGCTTACAACCATGAGGCATGGGAAGAATTGTTTGCCGACAAACCGTTTAAAAAGACATTTGGAGAAATGCAGGGCGAGCAATTAGCTACTGCCCCTCGCGGATATGATAAGAACCACCCAGCTATTGAGCTACTGCGTTATAAACAGTTTTTACTAAAGCACACTTTTACAGATGCAGAAGTATGCAGTAAAGATTTTGTATTAAAAGCAAATGATGTCTTCAAAAAAATGCGGCCATTCCTGGACTTTATGAGCGAAATATTAACGACTGATGCAAATGGAGAGGCAATTTAAAAAAGTACGAGGTACTAAGTACGAATTACAAAAATGATGTTTTATCATACTTTGTACCTCATGCCCTGGGCCTTATACCTTTAATTGCTGAAGCGGATTAATTTTAATATTCTTCCATGTTTCTATTGCCCAGTCTATATCTTCATCTTCATCGAAATATAAAGTCGCCATCAATATTTCATTATCTATAAGAGAAAAACCGTAAATAACACCGTAACCTTTGATGCCATCTCCTTCTCTTATTAAATAACCAACGCGTGCTATTTCTTCGTCGGAAAAGTCAAATAGCTGTAGCGTTTTGTCTTCTGACTGGTCGCGGGTTTCTGCATGACGCTTGTAATCATTGTACAGGTCTTCTTTACTTTTGCCTTCATCGTTCCATATATTCAACCGTACAGATTTATCTCCCGTTGTATAAAGCAGACTGCCAGACTCTTCCACTGCACGTTCAAACAGGTTATTGATCTCAATCGTCCATTCATCCGTGAGGCGATGCGTGACCATATAGTCATCTTCCATATCAAAATCTGTAACCTTATTCCAGGTGGTGCCATCTTCAGATTTTTCATACACAGAACCTACGCCTTTTAATAATATATCCCCAATAGAAGGGTCTATTTTCAATATAGTGGCAGGGGCATAAATGCCGGCATTATTCGGATCATCTGTGTACTCCTCCGATTCCAGCCCGCTAAAGATGCGCCAACCGCTGTCTTCAGGCCCGGTTCTTTTTTCGCGATACATAAATCCTGGCTGTAACTGATCTTCGGCTACCATTTTCGATACCATCAACCCTCCTATTGGTGGAAAGTTATCAAAACGCTGATCGTCATTATTAGTAGAAGTATCCATAGAATAGGTTTAAAAAAATGTTTGGCTTTAATTCACTAATGTAGCAATTGTTTCCCGCCTGTTATGCTTAGCCAATATCTCTGCTAAATTATGTTCAAATATAGCCCAGCGTTTTTCATTACTATACATTGTGTGCAATTGTTTTACATACCGGCTCAGTTCTTTTATATTCTTGTGCATACAACGCTCTACTCTGTCTCATACATCCGAATATTACAAACTGACTTTTGAAGACAGGTATCTAAGATACGAAGGGGCTTCTTCAAATATATTTTCCCCTTCCAGCATGTACGCTCTTAACAGGTATTCCAGTGTATTTTTTTCTTCATTGAAATGATGGTAGCATTGACCTAAGCGCAGTAGTACAAAAGGGTTTTCCAGTCCACCGGGGCAATTGTACGCTTCTACAAAATTATCCAATGCTTTTGCATGCTCGCCAGACTGGTAAAATGCGTCGCCTATAGATGCATACAGCCATGTTGCTGCTTCCCAATCACGCCGAGGATCTGGTACCAGTAGCAGCGCTTCAGAAAATTTTGTAATGGCTCCCGCGTAATCCGCCTCATCCATCAAACCATTGCCTAGCTCTGCCAGGTCATCAATGGCTTCAAAATTTGGTTTTGACATTTGTTTGTTTTTTGTTGTTTAAGTGTTTTGTTATGCTTTCTTCTTCATCTTACTTATCCATAGGTACAAACTCCATATAAGCGTTACCACAAAAAGTAGCAATACAGGCACATAATAGTTACTAAAAAAAGCGTGGAAATAAGCACCTACGAGTATATAGGCGGTAGCTATACAGAGCTTAAGTGGAATAAATTCAGCATTGGACCAGCTCGTTTTTGCTTTAAAGAAATTCATGGCTCCTGTTTTTATAATAGGGATAACAACATCGTTAGATAAAAACGGCAGCTTTCAAAAGGTGGGATACGCTATAAAAATAGAAAAAAATATTCCTGTATTTTACCAGCCAGGCTGGCTATTAGCACAGAGCATGTGCGCATTCGTAAATAAATCCCCTTGTTGGAAACCATTATAGCCAGGAAATTGCGGTGCCTCAAAAATAAGGCATAAGGTACACCTTATGCCTTACATTTTATGCCTTTTTATTGCAATTAAAACTCTACATCGTCTGCTACATTGCCTCCTTGCTCGGCAGCAAATTTCGCAGCATATTCTTTTTGCTTTTGCTCCTGGTAGTTCTGAAAGTGCATGATCTCGTTACTGTTCCACTCAGCGTTTCTCTCTGTCATGTATTTCACCGCAACATTCTGAAAATCACCTAAAGCTATGCCATAGTTTTCCATAATCCACTGTGCACCATCAAGCCCATATTCGTATGCGGCCTGTCTTGCTCCACAAAGTTCTTCGTAGAAATAGCGGTCTGTTGCCAGCTTTTCCAGGTTGGCTTTTCCACTTTCAGATTGCGCTGCTGCAAGCCCTCCCAGTTTTGGGTGTTGTGCTGATTCACCAAAATAAGTACCGAACAGGTTAGTAACAGTAAATGTATTGTCCTGTTGCATGCGGGATATCCACAAAGTACTAGCTTCTTCCCAGACAGGCTGCTCCACACCCAATGCTTTTGCAATCTGGTTTGCACCTACACCTGATGCCATTTTGGAAGATGCTGCAGCATAGTCCTGTAAGGTAATGCCATGTATGGGTTCCAGCAACGGATTAGCGGCATCATGCTTTGTACTGCCAAATACAGCATAGCCAAGCGCAGTGCTGCCATACTGCTGGTTAAATTTCATATACTGGCTTTCAGATACATTCCGGTTCCACTCCCTGTACAGGCTGTTGCCAAAGTTGATCTTTGCATTCCTGATATCTGCATCATCCGGGTCTTCTTCATCAGCCTTCCACTCATTTACTCTACGGTCTACCTCTGCATCAAACTGTGCCTGGGTGTAATGCAACCCATGGTGTGTTTGCGGATCATACGCATTACCATCGTCATCTCCGTATCCATTATCTTCATATTCCTCCTCCTCCTCTTCCTCCTCTTCCTCCGCTTCATGCTGATTATGTGCAGTTGCATTATTTGCCGCATTAGCAGATGGCTGCGGCTCTTTTTTTTCTTCGTCGTTACCCAACAGGTCTTTAAGTAGTTTCTTAAACATGTTTTGTTTTTTTCGGTTATAAAAGATTAATTGATGCTATCGTTTATGATCGGCTAACATGCGCTGATAGAACAGCTCGTTCTGTTCCCGCTTATCTGGTATAATGTTGTTCATTTCGTCAAACATAGCGCGCAGGTATTTTTCATAATACATGGACTCCGCTTCTTTTCCCTGCCTATAGGCAACCCTGTCATCATGCCTGCCATTGTACACATGCTGCTGATACTGCTCGTACAGGTGTTTGGTACGATGTTCCGCAAGCGGGCGGGCCAGCCATTCCAGCGTACGGATCTGTGTGCCCGGTTCAAATGTGTTTTGCGTGTTACATGCAGGGCAAGTGATGTAGGTAGAAATAAAATAAAGCCTGTCTATCGTCAATTTACATCCACACTGTGTACAGGTGAATTTATTTTTAATCTGCTCATAAGTCGCCAATATATTGGCATATTGCACTTCGAGGTCTTCACTAACCGCCTGCTCTACTTTTGCGAATGCAGCATCCCGTTTTGCGTTTGTTCTTTCTTCCCACTGATGTTCTGCATCCAGGCAACGGTTTCTCCATTCATAAGGTGAATTATACGAGGCAGTATCATATTTACGATAAGTGTTTCTTATCTGCACTTCGGCTGTGTCCTGCATCTTTTTACGGATAGCAGTCAACTGTCCGTCCATACCACTTTTAAATCGATGATAGGTACGCTTTGCATAGTCTTCATCCTGCTCATATATAGATGGAGCTTCAGCTTCGAACGCGGTCAGCACTTCATCATATTTCTCTTCCAATTTACTGAGAAAGGTGTACCATCGCTGCTCTATTGCAGCCAGCTCCTGCTGCATGGAAGACAGTTCTTCCGACTGTTGTTTGTTCTTGTTACCGGAAAACAAATTGAACATAGGTTGTGGTGTTTTTATTGTCTGCTATTATCTTCTTTCCTGATATACATGCCATCAGACAGGGTTGTCTGAATAAATTCAAATCCGCAATAAGCGCATTTTGTCAAGCCATCCTGCTGGGCACGCGGCGCACCGCAGTTGGGACAATCCCGCGCAGCAACGCCGGCAGCCTGCTCTGGCTTCTCCAGCTCATGTCCATAATTTTTTTGCTGCATTGCTTTTTGCTTCATCCGTTCGGCAAAGCTTAGCTTAGGTGTTTCTTCGTTTTCCATAGTAGCTTATATTTTATCTATCAGGTCAGCTTTCTTGGCTTTATATTCGGCTTCATCTATCAGCCCGTTTTCAAACAGCGTTTTCAATTTCTGCAATTTTGCTGTCAGGTCATCTGCACCGGCAGTTTCTTTATTGCCCTGTTGCGTATGCTGCATCGCTCCCATCATCGTTGCCATCATTGCACCTTGTGCAGCACCTTCGTTTAACGCAGTACCGCTTGTACCTATTGCGTTGGCCATATTGAACTGTTGAAAACGGTTCATATCACTTACCATATTCATGTTTGTGATTTTGTCGTAATGCGCCAATACTTCTTCCGGTAAGGTCACACTCGTAATTACAAACTGCGTTAGTTCTATGCCTAGTTGTAAAAAGTAAGGTTTTAGAAATGGCTCTATTTTTTTGCTCAGCTCTGTTACATTGCCCGCTACTGCTGTAACAGGTATATGTTCGTTTGCCAGCACTTCGCCAAATTTCGGCGCTATGAAGTCGCGTAGCTGGTATTGTAATTCAAATATGGTTAACTGCTTATACGTACCCGCGTATTGCCTGAAGAAGGTACCTACGTCTGCTATGCGTACGTCAAAACTGCCAAATGCCCTGATGCGCACTTGTCCAAATTCCGGGTCTTTCATTAATATGGGCGCAGGTGTGCCCCATTTGTTGTTGATAAACTGGTGTGTGTTGAAAAAATACACATCTGCTTTGTATGGGCTTTCAAAGCCATACTTCCAGCCTTTTAACCTGCTTAAGATGGGAATATTTTCTGTACTCAGTTTATGCCTGCCGGCTGTAAATACATCTGCCAACTGCCCTTCATTTAAGAGCATGGCTTGCTGGCTTTCGCGCACAATAAGCTGTGCGCCATTTTTAATTTCTTTGTCTTCGTCAGCGTATTTCCACATCAGCAGGTTAGGGTCCGGTGTGGTCGCTTCAATAATCTCAATGAACGGCAATGCCATATTGTTACATTTTACTGTTTACAATCAGGTTAAATTGAACGTCTCTAATTGAAGGGGTGTTTTCTGGATGAGGCTAAGATATGATATTTTGATTAAAGGTATAGGGTGCGAGGTACGAGGGCGCTTTGTTAACAAAAGATAATATAAGCATAAAATACAGGGAGGAGGGATCGGGAGACGTGAGTCGGCAATCGTGAATAAGCTTACCCACAAGTCTCATTTGCCACAGAGGCACAGAAACACAGAAGAAATACAAAAGAGTCTGGTAAGACCTATAAGGTTTTAAAAACCTTATAGGTCTGAGCTAATAATCGCTTAGCAACTCCTATGTATCTATGTTCCTATTGTGCCTATGTAGTGAAAAAATCCGCTTTGATCTTTCATGTTCTCCTTATCCCACTTCACCCTCTTCCGCTTGCGTGTACGAAGTTCAACAGGTTATTGTTGAATTCATCTGCCTGTAGCAATGCTTCCAGTGTAAGATGCATGCGGTAGCGCCAGTAGTGCTTAGGATTAGCAGGTACATTGATGCGTTCTTCCTGCGGGTTTTCCCTGCGCAAGCTGCCATCCATGCCCAACAGATCCTGCAACTGGAAGATGCTCCACATAGCAGGTGAATACAGGTGTTGCAATATGATCGCTTTATTGATCCACGGTTCGCAATAGGCAGGCGCTTCACCTGGCTGCTGCAATTCTATATTGAAGAATCTCTGTGTTTTTTCCTTGTCTTCTTCCCACCATCCGCGTACGGTACTCATATCATGTGTAGAAGGCGTGATCACGCTCAGGTAAGGTGCATTTGCCGGGTGGAAAAATTCGTGCCCGAATAGTTTTGGCATGCGTTGTATTTCCAGGCTCAGTATGCCCAACTGCTTCATTACATCCGGCACACAAGCAGGTACCAGTCCCAGGTCTTCGCCACAGATCAGCATATTGGTGACACGTTTCAATGCTGGCAATTTTTGCAGCGCCTCATGCTTCCAATAGTCGTCTTGCCGCTGGAAAAAATAGTTTTGATACAATTCTTTCAAATGATATTGTTCATGCCCATCCAGGTATCTGAAGGAACTTGTTTTGTCCATGGCAAACCGGAAATGAAATTCCTCTTCCGGCGCACGGTCATCCGCAAACAATACAACATTAGAAATAAGATTATAGAGCCCATCACGAATGGCAACCCTGTCTTCGCCCGGGTTGTCTCCGAAATATTTTTCTACTGCACGTTGCGTATTGAATGCTTCTTTTAGCTCATACAATCCACTCGCATTTTGATCCAGGTAGTTTTCTTTTACATAATCTGCATTTGCGCCAAATTCTTCCCACAACACCTGGTCATTGATAAATGGATCTACAAATCTTGCGTGGTTGAACTGCACCCCTTGTTTATAAAACTCGCTGATGTGTACAGGTATAGCCGGTGCAAAATGCCCCATAATACCTTCTACCGCGTGCAGGGGAATACTCCATATTCTAAAGAAGCCAAGTATGTGGTCTATCCTGAAGGCGTCGAAGTAATAACTCATCTGTTCGAAGCGTTGCTTCCACCACGCAAAGTCATCTTTATGCATGCGTTCCCAGTTATAGGTAGGAAAGCCCCAGTTCTGTCCTTTTACAGCAAAGTCATCCGGCGGTGCGCCTGCCTGTACATCCATGTGGTACAGCCCGGGTTTCTGCCATGCATCCACACCATAGCGATAGATGCCAATGGGAATATCTCCTTTTAATACAATGCCTTTTTCATGCGCATACGCAGTTGCTTCCTGCAATTGCTGGTGCAAATGATATTGAATAAAATAATGAAACGCTATTTCATCATATACTGCGGAGGTGTTTGCTGCTAATGCAGTTATCTCTGCTGTCTTGTATTGGCTATGTTCAGGCCATTGATTAAAGTCGCTCGTTTTGTACTTGTCGCGCAGATAACAAAAAACTGCGTATGGTATAAGCCAATGACTATTTTGATCAAAGAACGATGTGTAAGCTGAGCTGGCAAAAGTAGTGTCGCGCTGTAATGGGTAGATCTCTTTCAACAATTGCCATTTCAGGTTCATTACAGTTTCATAATCTACCTTATCCAGCAGGTTTAATCGCTTGCGTTCTGTTTCTGCATTGGATATCGCTTTTGTATTTACATCACCTGCTACTTTGCTTACATTCAGATAGACCGGGTGTAACGCAAACGCAGATATAGCGGCGTATGGATATGAATCTGTCCATGTATGCGTAGCAGTTGTATCATTTACAGGCAAGAGCTGTATCAGTTTCAGCCCTGTTTGTTTTGCCCAGTCTACCAGCAGCCTTATATCTGTAAACTCCCCAACACCAAAGCTGGCTGCACTACGCAGGCTAAATACGGGTATAGCTATACCAGCCCCTTTCCACGAGTCGTCCGGCAATACCACAAAGCCATCATTCACTATAGTCTGTCTTTCTACAAATGCCGCATCGTATAATATGCGGTTACTCCCATGCTCGTATGTAATAAATGTTTTGTTTGCGTAATTGTAGATGCCGTATTTATATGCGAGCGGAAAACTGTCTTTGGACAAGTCCAGCTTCACCTGCCAGTAGTCTTCTTCCGGTGTTCTATGCATTAACACGGGGTTGTTTACATCCCAGTTGTTCAGCGTTTTGGTACCGCCCAGTACACACAATGCCTCTCCTTTTTGTAACAAAGGCGCTTTTACCCGCAGTGTATGCGTTATCAATGCCGGATCTTTTACCGGCACAGCCGTCAGGTTATCTTTAAGCAACACACGCTGAAATGGTTCTGTATAAAACGCATTTTCATAATACCCTGCATGGTTCCATGAATCGATGATCAATGTATCTTTTGCAGGCAATTTGGTAAAGTTTACAATCTTGCCTACACTCCAGTCATAGTCAAGTGAACCATCTGTATTGCGCACTACATAGTTATAGTTCACTTCTTCATCCGGGTACTCACCTTCCCGGAATGTAAGCGTCACGGTCCAGTGTTCGTCATCAAAATATTGCATAGGTAAAGCCTTGCTTATATCTCCGTGCCCAAACAATTCATGTTTGCCGGTAATAAAAACAGACTGGCCAAAGACGGTATGAAAGCGTAGCTGCAAGGTTACATGCATTGTTGCCGGTTTCTCCTTTACAATACCTTTTTCTTCCATGCCGGCAGTATCTGTAGCCCCCGCTATTCCAGGTTCATCGCTGTTATATGTCAACACTTTCTTTTTTCTCAGCATTTCTTTTTTTAATTACCAGTATGATATAAACACAAAAACCGGGCAAGCATGTTATTTCAATGCTCCACCTTTACAATCGTCAGCATGCCAATACGAAGGGAATCAGTTGCGAACCGCAACAAAATGGATTTCTCTGTTATGTAAAAATAATGGACAGACAGATTCATACAGCAAACGACGAAATTTCTATTAAGTTAAAAGTAAATAATGTGTAATAATTACACAAATCTTTTTTGAAAAACTATTCTTTGCATGAACCCTACAATGTACTTACATCTTTGGGCAATAGGTTGCATACCTACGGCCAATGTCTTAAGTTAACTACGAGGCCCACAAGGGTAACACAAAGAGCACAAGGACTTCCCTTTGTGTTCCTTGTGAAATAGCTTTGCGCTCTTTGTGGTTAGCTTCTTAACTTAATGACATTAACCTACGGCAGGCAAAAGAACCCGATAAAATTATACTACCGATGTCTGATCCCTCTGGGATCTGCGTCTGCTATACAACGATTTTATAAACCCGGGCTATGATCCTGTAAGGGTCAGATATTGGCAGCTTCCCAAATACACAGGCTTCGGCATGCCGTAGGTATGCAACTTATGCCTGTCGCTCCTCCGGAGCTCTGTTTGAATTAATTAACTATATGCTACCGATCTGACGAGCCTCCGCCCTATTTTATTAAAAAGATGTGGGTACACAAGGATAATGATATTGCCCCTTGCGCATATTAGTGACCATTGGGTAACAACAACACTGACATGTACCTTAAAAACAAAACTGGCCCGTGTGTACACGGGCCAGTATAAAAATTTTAGCCATCTTACAATCCTATTGAATTGAATCTAGTATATCTTTTGTCAATGGTTTAGATATAAAACGCTCTACTATGCCAAAAGATTCAGCACGCTGCGAGTCTTCGGGATCTACGGTTGATGACAATACATAGATCAATGGCATTTCTGCAAAATAATGCCGTATGGTGCTAAAGTTTTCCAGGAACTCCCAGCCATTCATAACTGGCATGTTTATATCGAGAAATATAACTTAGGGAAGCGCACTTTTATCCGTTTGTGTGAGATGATTCAGGTATTCAATAGCCTCCACACCGTTCGTTGCAGACTTTACCTCTTCGGCAAAGCCGGTAAGCTGCAATATTCGCTCGCATACCATAATAGTAATGGGATCATCTTCTACCAACAAAACTGATTTATGTCTGGCCATTCTGCGTTTTTTATGTACTGTATTTACCTTTCTGACTTCCCCTTTTGACAATAAGAGAGATTCACTTTTTACGAACCTATTGCAATAGTGAAATTAGTGCTTTGGAAAAATGGCCCACTCTGTATTAAATAATACATGGTGCTGCTTATTTACGAATGGGTTACTTTTTTTAAGCAGGGTATAATATGCTCCGCTCTTCTACTTGTGCATCAAAGGATTTACAGTAAATGGCTCCGGAACAACTCTCCCCTTCGGCTCAAATATAATTGAATATGTTAAGAAATTGCTTTGTCTTCTACAACAACAAGGTCAGAAAGTTCTACACTCATCGGTAGTTGCCCTATCTGTACAATTGCCCGCCTTCCACGTATCTCTTTTACCTCGCCTACCTGGTAGTTTTTTTTCAGTTTGACCTTTGTTCCAACAGCAACTTCTTTATTGACTTCAAGATATTTCGATTCCAGCTTTTTTACAACCTTATTGTTTACCAGTTGCTCTTTCTTTTTAAACAACAGGTTCTGTACCTGTCTCATCACTTCTTCCTTATTATCAGACTTACGCCATTCCAGTACGATCTGTTTTAGCTTACGCTCTGTATCTTTCAGGTAGGCAATGCGGTCTTCCGTTATTTTATTCTGGTGTTTAAGCAGCTCTACCTGCTGGCGGTGACGCTCTTTATCTATCACCTGTTCCATTTCTTTTTTCAGCTTTTCATTTTCACGTAGCAGGCGATGCAATTCTCTTTTCTCTTTATCCAACGTTTGAAGATCCTGTTCTGTGCGATTAAGCAACTTATCCAAGCGAAAATGATCCTCATCTACCAACTTCCTCGCACGGGCTATAAGGTCGTTTGGTAACCCTATTCGCTCCGCAATGGAAAATGTATAAGAGCTGCCCGGCTTGCCAATGGTCAATTTATACAAAGGCTGCAAATGCACTTCATCAAATGCCATAGCACCATTGATGATGCCAGGTGTATGGTTGGCCATTACCTTCAGGTTCAGGTAGTGCGTAGTTACAATACCCATAGCATGCTTCTTCGCCAGCTCTTCCATAATTACCTCGGCAAAAGAACCGCCGAGATTAGGGTCACTACCACTACCCAGTTCATCTATGAAGAAGAGTGTTTTGCCACTTGCATTCTCTATGAAAAATTTCATGTGCATGAGATGAGAGGAGTAGGTACTCAACTCAAACTCCAGGCTTTGTGTATCTCCTATATGAATGAATAACTGTTTGAATATCCCCATTTGTGAGTTGGGGCTTACCGGCACTAACAATCCACTTTGCAGCATCATCTGGTTTAGGCCGATTGTCTTCATTGTAACGGTCTTGCCGCCCGCATTCGGTCCGCTGATCACCAGTATCCTGTTTTTCTCATTCAGGGAAATGGTTACAGGTATGGTTGGCTTTCCTGATTTCTGGTTGTACAGGTATAGCAATGGATGGTAAGCGTTTTGCAATTCCACCTGCGCTTTGTCAGACACGTTCGGGTAGTTACCGTTTACGTCTATTGCGAGTTTCGCTTTTGCACGGATAAAATCAAACTCACCCACTATTTCCAGGTAGGTTTGTAACAATGGACTGTAAGGGGCTAATTTACTGGTAAGTTCACGCAGGATGCGCTGCACTTCTTTTCGCTCATCATTCTCCAGGCCAAACACTTCATTGTTTAGCTCTATGGTCTCTTCCGGTTCTATGAAAGCAGTTTTACGGCTATCACTTTCCCCATGCAGAATGCCTTTTACCTGGCGTTTATGCTCTGAGAATACAGCCACCACCCTTCTTCCATTACTAAAGCTTTCATCTATATCTGCCGAATAGCCTGCCTTTGCCAGTTTGGCGACAACTTTTTCAAACACACGCCTCAGCTCATTACGTTTACGGTAAAGGCTCATGCGTATGCGCCCCAGGTCCGGCGATGCAGTGTCTTTTACGTTACCAAATTCATCCAGTACCTCGTCGATCATTTCAATGATCACCTTTTCGTAATAGGTATCTTCTATTACATGTGTCAGCGCAGGGTAGGCCAGTCTTTTTTCATTGTCAAACCACCTGAATATTTTTTCCAGGCTTTCTGCCAGCTTCCTGATCTGTATCCACTGCTCCCCAACCAGTGTACTGCCGGGAATGCCAAGCAGCTTAATATCTTTAGTATTATTAAGCACATAGTCGTTGGGGAAATAAAGCGCATACTGCGTCAGCAATTTATATTCATTGCTTTGCTGTAAGGCTATTTCAATATATTCTTTCCTGGTATGGATGCGCAGTTGCTCTGCCTTGTTTTTTGCATACTCACTCTTGCAATGTTCTTTCAATAAAGCCTTTACTTTATCAAACTCTAATTGCACACCAGCCGATTCCGGGTATAACTTCATTTATCAAAACTCTTTTAAAAAGAAATGCAAAGCTACCATCTTTCGGCCTGTTGTCAGGCAATTTTTGTAACATTGACGCCGGTAAAAACAAATGCAGGGCTAGCAATTAAGATAGATTTACAAAAGAAAGGCCGGAGAATATGCGGATAAAGCGGAATTTTGCGCCGGGTATATTTACTCTAAACCCGGAACGGCAGATTAAATGCAGCTTAAAACTCTGCAACCGTTGCAGCTTTTATATGCAATCTATTTTCTTGTTATCTTCACGCCCCTTGCTGCCGAAATGTTAATTAACGTATCTTATTCGCAAATAGTTAAGTACTTGCAGGTTAATTATGAAAGCAAATACATTTAGTTTCAATTATTGGATTTGCAGTGTGGTGATGGGCCTCGTTGCCCTGGTTTCGTGTGCAGAGCATAAGAGTCAAAACAGAAGCATGGGGGAAGACAGGGTTTTATCGGGCATTAAAACAGACACAGCCACTTTCGGAACGGGTTGCTTCTGGTGTACCGAAGCCATTTTTCAACGTGTGGATGGTGTACTAAAGGTGGTGAGCGGTTATAGCGGCGGCACCGTAAAAAATCCGTCTTACGAAGCAGTCTGCGAGGGTAATACCGGGCACGCAGAAGTTTGCCAGATCATATACGATCCCAATAAGATCACTTTCGATGAACTATTGTCTGTGTTCTGGAAAACACACGACCCTACTACGCTTAACAGGCAGGGAAATGATGTAGGACCGCAATACCGCAGCGTAGTTTTCTATCATACCAACCAACAGAAAGAAAAAGCGGAACATTATAAAGTAGAGCTGAACAAAAGCGGTGCATTCAATGCGCCTATTGTGACAGCCATAGAACCATACAAAAACTTTTACTCAGCAGAAGATTATCATCAGAACTATTACAACAGCAATCCAAACCAAATGTATTGCCGCTACGTGATCCGTCCTAAACTGGAAAAATTTGAGACGGTGTTTAAGGATAAGATGAAGAAATAATTTACTGCTGTATTGCCAGATGGTTCTTACCACAAAGGCACTAAGACAGAAAGATTCACCAAGAAATACGAATATTAACTGAGACCTATAAGGTTTTTAAAACCTTATAGGTCTTGCTGTCTCTGTGGCAACAATAACCTCCCCGTTCTCCCCGGCTCTGCGGTTAATCATAAAGCTGCGCAGCAGCTACAATTAAACAATCCAGCCATTCAACAATTATTTTATACTCACCTTTCTCAGCTCTAATAAATTCAACGCATTCGTGTGCATGTTCTCCACGTTCGGGCTTACCAGGTGAATAGCCATATCATACCACACAGGTACTACAGGGGCATCATTTATGACCATCTGATCCATTTGGCGATACAATATATAACGTAACGAATCATTCGTTTCCTCCAACGCTTTTTCGTACAATACATCAAACGCCGGATTTTTATAACGGGTGTAGTTAGGCGGCGCAGGATTTTTGCTATAGAACATGGCCATATAATTCTCCGCGTCAGGATAATCAGCAATCCAGCTACCACGGAAAAAAAGCGCTTCTGATTTAGCTGTCTGCTCTAGCAGCAGGCTTTTCTGTACTACTTCTACCTGTACATTTATACCCACTTCTTCCAGTTGCTTTGCGGCAAAGCTGGCTATGTCTGCATAGATAGGTATGGTAAGCAGTTTTATCACCGGCATCTTCTTTGTATCGGCAAAGCCGGCTGTACGTAATAACTCCAAAGCTTTTGCAGGATTGTATGGATAGCCTTTTACCAATTCTGTATTGCGGGATGGAAGTCCTTCCGGTACAAATCCTGCTTCGGCAGGTGTGCCTATGGAGTTACGCAGGTACATCATCAGTTGTTTGCGATTGATGGCATAGTTAATTGCCTGACGCACTGCTTTAATACGTAATGGAGAATTTTTCACCAATGGGTTATTTTCATCTACCAAAATGCCAAAGTATTCCGTAGCCAGATAGGAATGCTTTTGTAGTATGATTTTTCCTTTCCATTGTTCCCGCAGCTCTCCGGCTTTGGTTAATATTTCATCTTTGAAAGAGGGGTCAATATCATTTACAAAGTGCAATTGGTTTTGCCTGAACTGCAGGAACTCTGTCGCTTTGTTATCAAAGAAACTTACCTGTATTGCATCCAGGTAAGGAATTTGTTTTCCTGCTTCATCCCGTTCCCAATAACGCGGATTCTTTGTCATTACAAGCGCCTCTCCTTCCTGCCATACTTTGAACTGGAATGGCCCTGTACCGCATGGATGGCGACGGAAGTCTTTGCCGTATTTTTCCACTACTTCATGTGGCACTATGCTGCAATACTGCATACTCAAAATACCCATGATCGGGTGGAACGGGCGTTGCAGTTTTATCTGCATGGTTGTGTCATCTATGGCTACAAAACCTTTATCGGCAATACGGCCGTTAAATACCCATGCGCCACTGCTGGCAGTTGCCGGATCTATAATACGGTTGAAACTATACACTACATCTGCTGCTACCATCTTTCTTCCTTTACCGCCTGCAAAAGCTGCATCGTCATGGAAGAATACATCGTTCCTTAAATGAAAAGTGTACAAGGTCCTATCCGCATTTACATCCCAGCTTTTAGCCAGTGAGGGTACGATATTCAGGTTGCTATCCACCTCTACCAGTGTATTGTACAACTGGTGTATGGCCCACATAATAGACTGGTTCTTGGCAAAGGCAGGATCAAGGGTAGCTATGCCTGTTGTTTCATTATAATAAAATACCTGTCGGTTATCTTTTTTCCCGGAATGACATGCTGTAAGCAGTAAACAGCCGCTGAAAAACAGCCCCAGGCCGAATAATAGATTACGGCGCAGAAGTTGGTTGTTTTGGCGGCAGGCATTCATCATTTTAAATCCTTTCATTGCCCCGAATATCCTACTTTTAGCGCATGAAGAAAATCTATTTTTTATTCATCGGCGGATTACTTATATCCGGCTCTATTTTCGCACAAGAGAAAACAAAACAATTCACCCACGCAGATACACTACGTGGTACATTGAACCCGGAGCGCACGTGGTGGGATGTACAACACTACGACATACAGGTAACACCTGACTATGCAACAAAATCCATCTCCGGGAAAAATACCATTACGTATAAGGTTACGACTGACAGCTATCCTGCTTTTATGCAGATAGACTTACAGGAACCGATGCTGATAGATAGTGTGCTGTTTGGAAACAGCAACAGGCCAATGCAATTTACACGCGAGGGAAATGCATGGCATGTGCAAGCACCCAAGCAGGTAAAGGGCAGCACTGGCAAGGTTACCGTATTCTTCCACGGTACGCCACGCGCAGCTATTCGCCCGCCATGGGATGGCGGTTGGATCTGGACGAAGGATGAACAGGGACGTCCGTGGATGTCTGTAGCTTGCCAGGGACTTGGCGCCAGCGTATGGTACCCATGTAAGGACCACCAGAGCGATGAGCCGGATAATGGGGCAAAGCTGAATATTACCGTTGCGGATTCACTTACCGCAGTAGGTAATGGACGACTGGTTAATAAAACTTCTGCTAATGGCCTGACTACTTACACCTGGCAGGTGGTAAACCCGATCAATAGTTATAACATTATCCCGTATATAGGCAAGTATGTAAACTTTACAGATACGCTGCATGGTGAAAAGGGTACGCTGGATATGAGCTATTGGGTACTGGATTATAATTTACCAAAAGCCAAAGAGCAATTTAAACAGGCTAAGCTGATGATGCGTGCGTTTGAATACTGGTTTGGCCCTTATCCTTTTTATGAGGATAGTTATAAGCTGGTTGATGCACCACACCTTGGCATGGAACACCAGAGTGCTGTAGCGTATGGTAACCAGTATAAAAATGGTTATCGCGGACGTGACTTATCCGGAAGTGGCTGGGGCACTAAATGGGATTTCATCATTATTCACGAAAGCGGTCATGAATGGTTTGCGAATAATATTACCACAAAGGATATAGCAGATATGTGGGTGCATGAAGGCTTTACCAACTATAGTGAAACTTTATTTACGGAATACTATTACGGCAAGGAAGCAGGCAATGACTATTGCTACGGTATTCGTAAAAACATCCGTAACGACAGAACGATCATTGGCCCGTATGGTGTAAACGAGGAAGGCAGTGGCGACATGTATTATAAGGGTGCAAATATGCTGCACAGCATTCGCCATGCAATAGACAACGATGAAAAATTCCGCCAGATATTACGTGGTTTGAATAAGACATTTTATCACCAGACGGTGACAACGGAACAAGTAGAAAATTACATTTCTAAACAATCTGGCATCAACCTGTCTAAAGTATTTGACCAATACCTGCGTACGACGCAGATACCAAAGCTGGAATATACTTTATCAAAAGATAAATCTACAGTATCGTATCGCTGGACAAACTGCGTAGCCGGTTTTAACCTGCCGATCGTTTTGCGCAAAGATGGCAATGTACTTTCTATAAAACCGACTACTAGTTTACAAACAGCCAAAATAACAAAGGCTCAAAGCGACTTACTGACGAAGGAGTTGATAGAACGCTTGTATTATGTAGTTGCTGAGAATGGGAAATAGGTGAATGGTTGAATTGTTTTATTGTTTAATGGTTGGATTGTTGGACTTAAAAAAGGTGCCAGGTGTTTTAATGCCTGGCACCTTTTTATTTGAAATAACTATATTTAGACTTATTGTAGAAAGCAAAAGCTTTATATAATCCTGACAGGTCTTAAAGACCTGTCAGGATTTTGCGCCCAGGTTCGCCAGAGTGGGCCACTTTTTAAATGCATTCGTTATGGTGAAAAGATATCTTTTGAAAGTGGCCCACTCTTGACGTATGCCCTTCGACATGTCAGCAAAACTGGTTCGTGAGGACACGAACCAGGGCAAAGAATTATAGATTAATAAGGGGAAAAACATGCTATTCGACATGTTAGCGAAGCGCATGTCGAATTATTGATAAAAAGGATGTTTATCCTTCTATGTACGGATTATAAATCCGCTTTATCTGCGTTCGACATGCGCTTCGCTAACATGTCGAACAACAACAACAACAATAAGCACCCTAATTCAATGTTGACAAAATCAGGTCCGTCATATCAAACCGCGGAAAGTCTTCTGAGTTGTTTAATAAGATAATTACGATATTCTTGTCCGGCTGTCTTGCAAGCATTGTATAAAACGCGAGTTCTGTACCGGGATGGTATTGTACCACATGCTTACCTGATGCGGCAAATTGTAACCTGTCTATCATCCATCCATAGCCATACCATGCGCCCCACTCATTCCACTCCATACGCGGCACAAACATTTCTTTTAGCAGATCCGTTGGCAACAGTTTTGAAGTGGCTAAACTATTCGCCCACAACAGCAGGTCGTTTGCACTGGAAACAATACTCCCTGCTCCTACTACATTCTGCTCCGGATAGCGATAAGCAGGCATACCCGCTATGTACCCCTGCGCCATGTTGATAGTATCGTGTGCTCCTTCGCCAAAATAACTTTGCTGCATTCCCAGGGGATGAAAAATATGCTCTTGTAGCAATTCTGCATATGTTTTGCCAGTAAGCTTTTCTGCAATAGCTGCCAGTAATACATAACCGCTATTGGAGTAATGGAATGCAGTGCCCGGATCAAACTCCAGCGAGTCACTGCAAAACTGCCTGATCAGCTCATTAAGCGGATAGGCTTGTGTTAATACTTTACTTTGATATGCCGGGTCTTCCAGGTAATTGGGAATACCGGAACTGTGTGTAAGCAATTGCGCTACTGTTACTCTTCCATTTACATAACCGGGCAAAAATTTACCAATAGTATCACTTAGCTGCAACGCATGCTTATTTACCAGTTGCATGATCAGCATGGCGGTAAACTGCTTGGAGGTAGACCCGATACGAAACTGCGTTGTGGGCGCGTTAGGCATATTTCTTTCTTTATCTGCCATACCATAGCCTTTTGCTAAAATAACTTTCCCTTTATACTGCACCAGCGCAGTGCCGTTAAACTGCCCTTTCGCATAATAGTACGAGAGAATAGAATCAATTCGTATTGCTTTGTCGTTGGGCCAGTGAGATAATAACTTTTTTACATTTTGTTTTTGGTTCAGCGATGCGTTATGTGTTTGCATTACATGCACTGCGGAGTCTACATTAAAGTCTGCTTTCAGTACATTATAATTTCGCCAGAATACTTCATCTGTACTATCCAGTTTGTCCGGGCTCAGGCTTTCTACCAGCTTTGACCGGCGCACGATCTCCTTGCGGGCAAACGGTTTTGCATCTGATGTATCTATACCGGTAACTACATAATGATAGTTTACATTAAGCGGGTTTATATCAAAAATGCGCCTGCCATGTGAGAGATGCCATCGCGCGTCTGAACGTACATGATCGAGGTAATAATAACTACCATACTTGTTATAGGCAACGATTGTTTCTGCATGAAGAATATCCCACTTCACGCGCATAACCATTAGCGCAACTTTTGTAAACAAAGGTGGTTCCCAATACTTCAATCCTTTCGCACTATAGTGCATGCTTACCTGGAGAAAGGCCATATCATCTACACCCAGGAATAGCTTTCCTTCAAACAATGCTCTTTTTACACCATCCTTCTGATCAAACCATATTTCATAGGCTTTCTTCCCGTTATAGTTCACTATGCCTTTATAAAAGAACTGGTGATCTTTTAACCCGCTTTTGTTCAGCAAGTCAGACTTTTCTATATCTGCTACCAGGTCATCGTCGATAATACTTCCGGGGCTGGAACCAAGCCCTACTTCCAACCCTTTAAAGGGAACGAAGTCTTGTTCAAACCTTGTTTTTACCAGTTTGAATTGTTTTCCTTTGGCTGCATAGCTTTCATTGTACAGGTCAAACACCGCTTCTGATACATCAATCACATTCTTATCCTGGCAGCCTACCCACCTGTAAAAACCGTGAGATAGATAGGGATGCTGTGGATAATTTTTAGGGATTAGGGCGATCGCTTTACTGATTAGTGCAAGCGGGTTAACAGCCGTTTTAACAACCACGCCTTCCAGTTGCTCTGTTTCAGGGTGCATGCGGACAGTAAACGCATTTGTATCGCGTGCATTTACTACCAGAACGGATGAGCGATACCCGATGTGAGAGACTTGTATGCTATCTGTATTTTCTGCATGGGGCCATTTAAGAATGAACTGCCCGGTTTCATTGGTAAGTGTATGCAGGCTGCTTCCTTTCAACTGAACCGTTGCATTGCAAAGCCCTTCTCCGGTAGAATCATTTATGACTATACCCCGTACTATTTTCATAAGAGGGGATTGTGCAATAGCTGCCTGGCACAACAATGCCGCAGTTACTCCAAAGATTGTTTTGATTAACATCGGGAACCTATTTCTAATAATTAATTTTTCAATTTTCTTTTACAATGCAATGCGGCGATACACAAATGATTTTCCTGCCGAGTAGGCTGTAAACCCATTAACTTTTCCGTTACTGTCGCGCGAAAAACTTAGTTGCATATCATAGGTATCACTAAAGAAGAAATCTTTTTTTTCTGCGAACAATTCACCTGGTTTATCCTTGTTCCATGAAAGCAAAAAATGCCCGTTGTCTACCCGTATATAACCTTTGAAGGATGGATTATCTACCAGCTCGAAATCGCCTGCATAATCAGCAAGCAGCTCCTGTGGTAATGTGACAGGAATGCGGGGCAATACATACGGTTGATTATACAATATTTTAAAGAGATCTATGTAGCAACGACGGAGGTCTGTTTTTCTATCTCGGTTATTGGTGAGTAATACAATGCAATATTGGTCCGCGGGTATTAAAGCCATTAACGTAAGAAAACCTGGAATAGCGCCTTCGTGCATTACCGTTTGCTTACCTAATATTTCCTGCGTTGCCCAACCGTATGCATAGTTCTGCAGTACTGGTGTGAATGCTTTGGCAAGAGTAGTTGTACTGATAAGTTTACCGGAGAGTAATGCCCTACTGAAGCGATAAAGGTCTGCGGAAGTAGTATAGATGGAGCCTGCGCCACCTGTATATGTTGAGTCTACTATTCGCTCTATTTGTGGTGGCTGACAGTGCATGCACTTGTAGCCTGTTGCCCGGTAGAGTTTGGGCGTTTTTATAAAATCAAAACCGGAGTGTACCATTCCTGCTTTTTCAAAAATGCCTTCGCGTATTAACTGCCAATAAGATTTACCTGTTACTTTTTCTGCTACGTAGCCAAGTATCACGTATCCACAGTTGCTATAACTATACTTTGATCCGGGTGCAAAGTCGAGCGGTTTATTACCAATCAGCTTCCAGAATGCATCCTGGGAAAAATGCCCGCTATAAATAGATGCCATGAATACGGAGTCGCGGCTATACTCATAGATGCCGCCGGTATGTGCCAGCAACTGCTCTATTGTTACTTTAGCGCCAACAGTATAAAATGGGAAGAACTTTTCCAGCTTGTCTGTCAGTTGCAGTAGCCCTTGCTCTTGCAATTGAAAAATAAGTGTGGAGGTGAATGATTTTGTGAGTGATCCGATCTGGAAGAGAGAAGATGAATCTGCTATCGCTTTCTTATCCAGGTCTTTGAAACCATATCCGTGTTGCCATAAGATCGTATCTCCTTTGGATACTAAGGCTGCTCCGTTTAACAGTCCGGCACGTTGTGCCGCTACCAGGTATTCGTTTATACGCTCACTAACCGGTTGAGCAGGCTGGGCAATGCCCGTTATAGTGCAACATAAGAACAGCAAGGGTAAAAGAGTCCTTATCATTGTTTTGAATTTGAGGACAATGACAGTTGCGTCTTGTTACGCGCTGCCTTGTTTGTGGCCCGCGCTGCGTTAAAAAAAAGCCAACATCGACGGATGTGTTATAGCTGCTAAACTTTTCCTAAAGTGAGGAATTGGTGTTGCATTGTTTAATTGTTGTATGGTTGGATTGACTGTAAAAACCTGTCAGGTTTAGCGAGTGGCGCGTGAGGAAAAAAGATCGAAGCGATTTTTTTCACCACATAGAGACATAAGGGACATAGACACATAGGATAGGTTTAGGTCTATTAAATAATAGCTATGTTCGATTCACTCGAGGAAGCATAGATCACATAGGAGAGCCGCAAAGCGGTTCTTTATAAAACCCTGACAGGTCTTAAAGACCTGTCAGGGTTAGCGAGTGGCGCGTGAGGAAAAAAGATCGAAGCGATTTTTTTCACCACATAGAGACATAAGGGACATAGGATAGGTTTAGGTCTATTAAATAATAGCTATGTTCGATTCACTCGAGGGAGCATAGATCACATAGGAAAGCCGCTTTGCGGCTCTTTATAAAAACCTGACAGGTCTTAAAGACCTGTCAGGTTTAGCGAGCGGCGCGTGAGGACACGCGCCGCGGCAAATAACACTAATTCTCTTTAGATTTTTTACTTCACTTTCTCAAACGCTACATTCCTTGCTCTTGCTATACTTATTTTCATGCCTGTAATATTTCCTTTTGCATCTCGTTCGAAATAGAGTGTGCCGCCTATATTGCTTATAGCAAAGCCATCTTTATACATTGGACGCAGCGTAAAAATGTTATTGCTGTTGACCCACACTTGTAATGTATTTTCTTTTTGTATCAGCGTCATGGCTGTTTCTGTTTCTTCTGAGTAATATTTACCCAGGTAGTCTTTAATCGTATTTGCAGAAAGATTAGCAGGAGGTGCTACAGTATATACAATTGTATCCTTGTCTTCATTCGTGGTAATCATCCCTTTTCCTTTGTCAAAAATAAAAGTAAAGTTCCCGCCTGTAAACCGTGTATCATTTACAGGAACTAATTTCCTGCCATCAGCCTGTAGTTCGTCTCCTTTTACCTGTATAAGCATAGCTGCACCGGATTTGTTTTGCCTGTACCATCCTTCCAATGGTTTTATCTGCGCTGCTGTTAACTGTACTACTGCATCTGCTTCTTTTTTAGCGGGACGAAAGCCTGGTGTACGTGGTGCCAGTAAGTTTTCTACAGCACTTACTACATTATAGCGTGCCGTATCGTACTGTGAAGTATTGCTTAACCATGCAATAGACAATTTCTGTTCAGGATAGTATGCGAGATAACACCTGTAACTTCCTGTTGCTCCGCTGTGCCGGATCACTTTGTGGCCATTTTGTGTTTGTATAAACAACCCTGCACCGTAGTAATTAGTAACGCCATTATTAAATGCATCCAATGCAATCTGCTTAGATACTAAGGAGGGGTTTCCGAATTTTCCTGAAAAATAAAACGAATTCCATTTTAACAGATCTTCCGTGGTTGTCAGCAAACCGCCATTACCATATACATCTTCGTTTGGCATATCTGTTTCATAGCCTGTGGATTTTTTTTCATACGCTACAGACCTGTTGGGAACAACGCGCTTGTAGTTGTCGCGCCATTGTGTATGCGTCATTCCCGCAGGAATGAAGATATATTGCGTTGTAAATTCTGCCAGGCTAATACCGCTCGTACGTTGTACTATAATGGCGAGCAGGTTATAATTGGAATTACTATAGATAAACTCTTCTCCGGGTATATTGTTTAATGTCTTTTGATGGGATATTATTTCCAGTGCATCATTATTATTGTACGCTTTGGTGCCGCGCGGCCACCCGGTTAAGCCTGCAACACTTCCCCAGTCTTTAAGGCCACTGGTATGATGTATAAGATGTTTAATCCTGATAACTGTGCTATAATCTTTGATTTCCGGCAGGTATTTACGTATATCATCTTCCAGCGATAATTTACCCTGTTGTTCCAGCAAAAGAATGGCTGCTGCGGTAAATTGTTTGGAAACAGAACCTGCTTCTATAAGCGAACTGGTCGTTAACGGTACATCATTTTCCAGGTCAGCTTTCCCCCATACTTTAGAATAGATGATTTCATCATTTTTGCTGATGGAGAACTGGCAACCGGGATTTGCAGCTTCGTACCGGGCAAAGATTTCATCTATGCGCTTAGTCTGTTCTTTATCTGCATGGGGCTGGGCAATAATGGATGTGCACAGGTAGAGTGCTATTGACAGCAAAAAAGGTTTTCGCATAACGGTTCAGTTAGTTGTATGAATTTGTGAGTGTAGATTTTGGTTGTCTACGCTAAAAGTTATACAATATAATCTTTTATCATACCATCTGATGATCATTTTGACACATGGCTAATATCCTGTATGACTGGGGAGAAAATTCAGCTAAACTGTATTGCAGAGGCAAGGGCAAAGTTTAACGGTGACGAATGAAGAATGCAGTGGCTATAACATTTCTACAAAATGTGCTTGATCGACGTTTAATTACTAAAGATGTCTTGTTATAGCATGACTTACGTGTTACTTTCTTTTTCTTGAAAAAAAGAAAGTAACCAAAGAAAATTCAAGGCAAACCCGACCGCTCCGCGCGTTTTGCCTTGCCCACGCCTCCCCCTGTGTAGCACGTTCCTAAATAGCTCATTACTTAGTTGCTATAGTAACAGCTAGATGAATAGCAAAGATTAGGGTACACATTAGGACAACAACTTTTATCAACAAGTACTATTTGCTCTTCTCAATCATTCGCTTTCTCAATTGCTTGAATGTATCTGCAGGTGCTTTAGTAATAAAGAGGTTGATGATCCACGATGGGATTGAGCCGCCGGGGTCTATTTCCAATATATAAGAAAGATGAATTTTGTTAGGTGCTATGGTTGCTATTTCCCAAACACTTTTACTTCGCGTTAAGCGCACGAGTCCCTTTTTTTCAGGCGCATAATCTTTTTGCGTAGTGGTAATTACTGTTGCGATGTGCTTAACTGTAGTGTCAATTGTAAATTTCACTTCTGCATATTCATCTCTGTTGCTCAGTGGCCAGGGTACACTGTATTCGGCATAATATACAAGGCCGTTGCTGCCTTTCCATGTTACGATCCTTGCTGTCTTTACACCGTATGCCCATTGAGGAAATTTATCTACCTCTTTCAGTACTGAATAGAGCGTTCCGATCGTTCCGGGCAAATCCGCCTCTATCCGCACATCATACAAGTTATTTTCTTTGGAACGCCGCACATATATTTTATCGCCATCTGCTGTTGTCCGTCTTTCCACCCATTTATCTTTTCCTTCCTGGGCGCATACACTTTGGCTGCAAAGCAAAAGCAGTATGCACACTTTTAACATACTTCTCATCATGCAAAGATAAGAGAGTTTTTTGTGGTGGGTGGTGAGGAGTCAGTAGTGAATGAACGTTACCGGAATAAGCTGAAGAGTGAGCGGGACGCTGAAGTGTGCGACGCAACAATTGCTCAATAGCAGATCATCTGCCCGGACAATTAAAATTTTATGGGATAATAGAATTTCGTACTTCGTACTTTTCGTTATCTCATTTAATCACTCTTCCGGCACCTTTATAACGTGCCTGCCAGTACTTGTCGTTGAGATCGCTTACCATTACACCACCGCTGGTGGCTGCGTGTACAAATTTGTTGTTGATCACGTAAATGCCTACGTGAGATATGCTGCGGCCAGAGGTATGGAAAAAGACGAGGTCGCCTTCTTTCAGGTCTTCTACTTCTACACGGTCGCTGTTGTTATACTGCTCTTGTGCTGTACGTGCCAAAGGCACATTATACACGTCACGCATTACAGCAAGTGTAAATGCTGAACAGTCTACGCAGTTGGTAGTGCTGCCGCCGAGGCAATAGCGTGTACCCCACCAGTAGTCAATAGCGCGCAACAGGCCAAGATTTGTCATTTTTTCTACGGACGCATCCAGTACGATTGCGTATTTCAACTGAAGCCAGTCGGCTTTTTCTATATTAAAATTTGTGAGATTATTTGCCTGTGCCGTGTAGTACGCTTTTTCTTCTTTGCGCTGCGCCTCGGTTTTACCGGTGCTGGCGTTGTGCTTAGAGGTAACCACATTGCCCGGCGTAACGGCTATACCATCAATAAACTTTACGTCTTTGCTGTTCGATTTTTTAGCCGGTGTGCTTTTTTTTGCGGTAGAGTTATCCTTTGAGCCCACATTTTTAATGCTCTTGCAGCTTGCAAAAGCGGCAAGTGTAAAGCAGGCGCACACTAACTTTTTAATACTCAATGATAACATTGGCGCAAGATAAAGGACAAGGCTTTTACCACCAACTGACATGCATAACTTTTAGCACTTTGTTAAATTCTGCATGGATGTGGATAACGTGGCTTTGTGAGCGGGGGTTTATTTACGAAATTTGCCGATTACCATTATCAGTTTCAATAAGTTTACGGGTTTCATTGTTTCATCTGGCTTGTGTATGTTTTTGAAACAATGAAACGTTGAAACTCCTGAAACTCAGAATAACCCGCGTTCAAATTATGCCTGTATTCTCACATTTACACGTTCATACTCAATACTCTTTGCTGGATGGTGCGGCATCAATAGATGCGCTGTACAAGAAGGCGATGAAGAACAATATGCCGGCGCTGGCAATCACTGACCACGGTAACATGTTCGGTGTTTTTGACTTTGTAAGCCAGGCGTGGAAAAATACCAAGGTGGTTGGTAAAGATGCCAATGGCAAGGATATTACGGAGCCGGTGGTTAAGCCTATTGTGGGATGCGAATTCTATGTGGTAGAAGACCGCCATCGCAAGACTTTTAGCAAAGAGGTAAAGGATGAGCGTTACCACCAGGTATTGCTGGCAAAGAATAAACAGGGCTATCAAAACCTGATCAAACTGACTTCGCTGGGCTTTATTGAGGGTATGTATAGCAAGTACCCGCGTATTGATAAATCATTGATTGAAAAATACCATGAGGGGCTGATCGCCACTACCTGCTGTATAGGTGCATATATACCGCAAACTATTATCCACGATGGTGAAGAGGCTGCAGAGAAAGAGTTTAAATGGTGGCTGGACCTTTTTGGAGAGGATTTTTTTATTGAGTTACAGCGCCACAACATCAAGGAACAGGAGCTGATCAACCTTACACTACTGAAGTTTTCTAAAAAATACAATGTGCCTGTTATTGCAACAAATGACAGCCACTATACAGACAAGGAAGACTCCAATGCCCATGATATCCTGCTTTGTATCAACACGGGAGAAAAGCAGAGCACACCGGGTTTTGACGACTTTGTAAACGATGAGTTGCAGGTCAAGAACCGTCGTTTTAAATTTCCGAATGACCAGTTCTATTTTAAGACTCAGGCGGAAATGTCGCAGTTGTTTAGTGACATACCTGAGTCGATCGACAATACCAACATGATCGTGGATCGTGTAGAGGTATTGAACCTGAAGAAAGATATCCTGCTTCCGGCGTTCCCGATTCCAAAGGAATTTCAGACCGGAGATGACAGCAATATTAACCAGTGGAACTATCTCCACTACCTCACGTATGAGGGCGCACGCCAGCGCTATGGGGAGATTGGTGAGGAGGTGCGCGAGCGTCTCGATTTCGAATTATTCACCATCAAGACGATGGGGTTTGCGGGTTACTTCCTTATTGTGAGTGACTTTATTAAAGCCGGGCGCGACCTCGGCGTATTTGTAGGGCCGGGCCGTGGATCTGCCGCAGGTAGTGCGGTGGCTTATTGCATCGGCATTACGAATATTGACCCGATCAAGTATAATTTGCTTTTCGAACGTTTCCTTAACCCGGACCGTAAGTCGATGCCCGATATTGATACGGACTTTGACGATGAGGGTAGGCAACGTGTGATTGACTATGTGGTGAACAAGTATGGCAAGTCGCAGGTGGCACAGATTATCACATATGGTACGATGGCTGCCAAAATGAGTATTAAGGACGTTGCCCGTGCGCTTGACCTTCCGTTGCCGGAAAGTAATGCTTTGGCTAAAATGGTTCCAGACAAACCGGGTATAGAGCTGGGCCGTGTGCTGAATGCACCGATTACATCGAAAGAGGGTGAAAAATCGCTGGAAGATAAAGAGGGCCTGGGCCCGGAAGACTTGGAGAATGTGCGTCGCTTGCGCGAGATACACCGTGCTGACGATATACGCGGGCAGGTACTACGTGAAGCGGAACGACTGGAAGGGAGTGTGCGTAACACGGGTATCCACGCCGCTGGTATCATCATTGCTCCTAAGGACTTAACAGAGTTGATCCCTGTTGCTACAGCAAGGGATTCTGACCTTTGGGTAACGCAGATTGAAGGTAGCGTGATTGAGGACGCGGGTGTAATTAAGATGGACTTCCTGGGTTTGAAAACCCTTTCTATCATTAAGACTACGCTGGACCTCATTAAACAGAACTACGACAGGGAGATTGAAATAGATAATATACCGCTGGATGATGAAAAAACATTCCAGCTATACCAGAAGGGTGAAACCAATGCGACGTTCCAGTTTGAAAGTGTGGGTATGCAAAAATACCTGCGCGAACTGAAACCGGATAAGTTCGCTGACCTTATTGCGATGAACGCCTTGTATCGTCCGGGGCCGATCGCTTACATCCCGAACTTTATTGACCGTAAACATGGCCGCGAGGAGATTTCGTATGACCTGGCGGACATGGAAGAATACCTCTCAGATACGTATGGTATTACCGTGTACCAGGAACAGGTGATGTTGCTGTCGCAAAAGCTGGCAGGGTTTAGTAAAGGGGATGCGGATGTACTGCGTAAGGCAATGGGTAAAAAACAGATCGCAGTACTGAATAAAATGAAGGCCCAGTTCATTAAAGGTGCTACGGACAAGGGGCATCCTGAAGATAAATTGGATAAGATCTGGACTGACTGGGAGGCGTTTGCACAGTACGCGTTTAACAAATCGCATTCTACCTGTTACGCCTTTGTTGCTTACCAGACAGCTTACCTGAAGGCTCACTACCCTAGTGAATATATGGCGGGCGTACTGAACCATGCGGGTAATATAGAAAAGATCACCTTCTTTATGGAAGAGTGTAAACGTATGGGCTTAAAAGTACTTGGCCCGGATATCAACGAATCGAAAAAAGGTTTCGCTGTAAACAAAAAAGGGGAGATCCGTTTTGGTTTTGGTGGGTTGAAGGGTGTAGGCGAGGCTGCAATCGAGAGCATTGTAGAGGAAAGACAGAATGGCCCTTTCGCTGATATTTTCGATTTTATTAAACGTATTAATCAGCGTACTGTAAATAAAAAATCACTGGAAAGTTTGGTGTATTCTGGTGCATTTGACTGTTTCCCTGACCTGAACCGTGCACAATACTTCTTTATTCCAAAAGATGATACAAAGAGTGGCCTTGAACGTATTGTAAACTTTGGCAACCAGTTCCAGGCAAACAAGAACCAGGCAAACAATAGCCTCTTTGGTGATAGTGTAATGCAGGATATTCCTATTCCTAAATTAGCGACGTGCGAGGAATGGGGGCTGACAGAAAAGTTGGATTTTGAAAAAGAGGTAACGGGTATGTTTATCAGCGGCCACCCGCTGGACCACTACCGTTTTGAAATGAAGCACTATGGTATCATGCAGTTGTCTGACTTTAATGAAGTAAAGGACTCCGTTACATTAGCTGCTGCGCGCAATGGCCGTGATATGCGTATAGCAGGGCTGGTGATCGATGGGCAACACCGTGTAACCAAAACAGGTAGAAACTTTGGTATCCTGGTGATAGAGGACTTTACCGGCAAAACAGAAATTGCGCTGTGGAGCGATGATTATATGCGTTTCCAGAATTACCTGGACAAGGGTAAGAATGTAATGGTAACGGGCTTCTTTAAACAACGGTTCAACCAGGATCAATATGAGTTTAAGGTAAGTTCCATTAACCTGCTGGAAACAGTAAAGCAAACAATGACGAAGCAACTGGAGATAACAGCGCACCCTGGCGCTATCTCTGAGCAGTTTGTTTTGTTTATGGAACAAAATATAAAGGACAACCCGGGTAAGGCATCTATCCGTTTCAACATTTATGAGCCTCGTGAAAACCTGAAAGTGAGTATGTACACACTGGACCGTGGTTTTAATATGAATGAAGAGATGGCGGCTTTCCTGCTGGAGAATACAGATATAGAGGTGAATGTAGCGTTAACTGTATAATGGATATATTGTTGAATGGCTGAATTGTTTAATTGTTATTAGACGGTTTAGCCATTTTTATTGCCTCGGAGACACGGAGGCTCAAAGAAGCACCAAGGAGGTTTTACCACAAGGAGATATTTTGCCACAGAAGCACGGAAACACGGAAATAATTCCTGGTATCCCTTTGTGCCTTGGTGGCCCCCAAAAGAGCCAAAGTTCAAAGAAGTGCCAAACAGTTTTAACCACAAGGCACACAAAGTTTTCACAAGGAGCACAGGGAGATATTTTGCCATAGAGGCACAGAGACACGAAAATAATTCTTGGCGTTCCTTCCTGTCTTTGTGCCTTGGTGGCGGATGTAATAATTTTAATTTGCCTATCTACTAGTAGGTAGCTATATTTGCAGCATGTCTACACGGGAGTCGATTATATTATTGGCTGAAAAGCTGGTGAAAGAGAAGGGGTTCAATGCCTTTAGCTTTCATGATATTGCAGCTACAATTGGCATTAAAACGGCTTCTATACATTATCATTTCCCTACGAAGGCTGATCTTGGCGTTGCTGTACTTGAACAGCAAAAGACGCGCTTATACCAAATGCAGGAAAGCGTGCAAGATAAAGGTGTACTTGCAAAACTGGAGGCTTTTTTTTCAATCTATAATAATTTGCCACGCGAAAATATGGTTTGTATGGTTGGATCGCTGGCAACTGATTTCAATGCAATAGATCCTAAGGTGCAGGAAAACCTAAGCGAGTTTGCTGACCTTGTATTGCAGTGGCTTACAGATATTTTACAGGAAGGAAAGCGTGAAAATATTTTTCATTTTACAACACCTACTAAAGTAAAAGCGGTACAGATAGCCAGCAGCATGGTTGGTGTAGTACAGTTACAAAGGCTGGTGAATGAGGATGATAATTTTTTCAAAAAAGTAAAAGACAACATCATCAAAGAATTAAAAGCGAAATAAATGAAACGCGTAGTAGTAACCGGCATTGGTGCCCTCACCCCTATTGGTAACAATGTCCAAGACTTTTGGAATTCATTGAAGAATGGTGTTAGTGGGGCAGCCCCTATCACAAAATTTGATGCAACAAAGTTTAAAACAAAATTTGCGTGCGAGCTGAAGGATTTTAATCCACTTGATCATATAGACAAAAGTGAAGCGCGCCGTTATGATTTGTTCTCTCAGTATGCGCTGGTTGCGGTGGCAGAAGCAGTAAAAAATGCTGGCATCAATTTCGACGAGCTAAATAAAAACAGGATCGGCGTTATATGGGGAAGCGGTAATGGCGGTATGTTGACTTTCCAGGAACAGATTGAAGAATTTGCGAAAGGCGATGGTACGCCACGTTTCAACCCATTCTTCATTCCTAAGATGCTGGTGAATATGGCATCTGGCATCATTTCTCTTAAATACGGCTTACGTGGCGTGAATTTCACGGCTGTATCTGCATGTGCCGCGTCTAACTCCGCATTGATAGATGCTTTTAACTATATCCGTTGGGGCAAGGCAGATATGATGATCACCGGTGGCTCTGAAGCAGCCGTACTGGAAAGTGGTGTAGGTGGCTTTAATGCGATGAAAGCTTTGTCTACAAACAATGATTCTCCACAAACTGCATCCCGTCCATTTGATGTAACGCGTGATGGCTTTGTACTGGGCGAAGGTGCTGGCGCCATTATACTGGAAAGCTATGAGAGTGCTGTAAAGCGTGGTGCAACTATACTTGCAGAAGTAGTGGGTGGCGCTATGGCAGCAGATGCTTACCACCTGACGGGTACGCACCCTGATGGAGAGGGCGCTTTCCTCGGCATGACAGAGGCTATAGCTGATGCTGGTATTACAGCAGCAGACATTGACTACATTAATGCGCATGCTACATCTACGGGCGTAGGTGATGCGAGTGAATTGCGCGCTATTGAGCGTGTATTTGGCGCAAACCCGAAAGCAAACGTTAGTGCTACCAAATCTATGACGGGTCACTTATTGGGTGCAGCGGGTGCCATAGAATCTATTGCATGTATCAAAGCTGTACAGGAGGATATTATACCTCCTACCATTAATACAACTGAGGTTGAACCTGAGTTTGCAAATAAATTTGATTTCACACTTGGCAAGGCTCAGCATAAAACCGTGAATTATGTGTTGAATAACACTTTCGGTTTTGGAGGCCATGTAGCGACGAGTATATTTAAAAAATTCACACACTAGTGTGAACTGTTATATTGTTTAATGGTTACATTGTTATACTCCTAACCATGTAGCCATTAAACAATTTATCAATTACAACTTATGCAACACTTCTCTCAAACATTCGACATACGTTGGTCTGATCTTGATCCTAACTTTCATGTGAGGCACAATGTGTATTACGACTGGGCAGCAACCACGCGTATCATTTTCCTTCAGCACCTGGGTATTGGTACAGATAAGCTGATGCAATATTCGCTTGGCCCGATACTTTTCCGTGAAGAGGCGATCTTTAAAAGAGAGGTGCATCTTAGCGACAAAATAGAGGTATCGATCTTACTAAAAAAAGCACGCCGTGACTATAGCCGCTGGAGCTGGACACATGAGATCACTAAAAACGGTGACACACTTGCTGCTATTGTAAACGTAGACGGTGCATTTATGGATACTAAATTGCGTAAGCTTACTGCCCCGCCTGCAGACATAGCGGCATTGTTCGAAAACGTACCCAGAGCAGCAGACTTTGCGTGGGAGGAGAAGAGTTAATGGTTCACTGGCTGCATGGTTTAATTGTTATTCGCCTTAGAGATATGCGAAGAAGATTGCCACAGAGGCACAAAAACACGGATGTTAATGTTAGAGATATCTCAAAGAACACAGAGGAGGCAGCAGCAGAAATCGTGAATCGTGAGACGGCAAGCCTGAATGCGTTACTCACAACTGACCATTCACAACTCACATTTACCAACCTTTGGTGTTTCTTTCTGTCTTCGTGCCTTAGTGGCAAACAAACAATTCAACCATTAAACCGTACAACAATTTAACAATGCAACTCAGTATAACTGGATACTCCACCGCTTTATTCTCTACCTGGTATTTTATAGAAGAACTGGGTTTATTATTTGATGCAGGAGACGGGCTCACTTCTTCACTAATGCAAAAGGCGCGTAAGATCGACCATGTTTTCATTTCGCATGCAGACCGTGATCATCTTACAGGATTATTACAATTCAATCAGCTTAACGCCAGAGAGGGTTATCCTAGAATTCATTTCCCGTACGACAGTGGTTCCTTCCCTGCATTGGCTGCGTTCTCTCAGCATTTTGATCCGCATGTAAAAGGTACTAGCTGGCATGCGCTAAAAGATGGCGAGCAAGTGCAAGTCAGGGAGAATTTATTGGTTCAGTCTATTAGAAACAATCATGTACCGGCGGCGGCCGATGTCTTTAAAAGTTTTGGCTATCGTGTAATAGAAACAAAGCAAAAACTGAAGCCGGAATTCATAGGATTATCGCAAGAAGAAATACGGCAGACCATAGCCACTATTGGGAAAGAAAATCTTACTGAAACATTCTACACTAACTTACTCACCTACTCCGGTGACACACCGGTAGACGACTATGAAAAATGGAACAATACTAAGATATTGATCCATGAAGCTACTTTTCTTGAAAAGAGCGAAGGCGATAATGAGAATACAAAACGAAACAAGCATAGCTTTTTACCTGAAGTGCTGGAAATGGTATCGCAACTGAATATTGAAACACTTATTCTCGGTCATTTTTCTTCCCGCTATTCCAATGAGCAGATCAATGAGAAAATACAGTCGTTGTGCAAAGAGTTCAAGATTAAAATTCCTGTTTACCGCTTACTGCCGGGACAAGTACATAGAGATATTTTGAATGAGGTTCCTATATATGGATAAGGTTATATTGTTTAATTGTTGTATGGTTTAATTGTTATTCGCGGAGAAAATCGTGAGACGTGAGACGGCAATCGTGAATGCATTACTTACAACTGGCTAATCACAACTCGCCTTTTGCCACAGAAGCACTGAGACACAGAATAGGAAGATGAAGTATGTACGGAACGATGAACGAAATGCGACGCAACGAAGCCCAATCAGGGCTATGCTGTTCATATCATTCAAAATCTTAATTCCCTGTTCCTTGCTCCTTGTTCGACATTCCTTGCCTTGGTGTTTCTTTCTGTCTTCGTGCCTTGGTGGCAAACAATTCTACCATACAACAATGTAGCAATGCTACCTATATCCCCAACCGCTTACCTAGTTCCTCATCTATCTGTCTGAACATGTCTTCAGGTTTATAGGTACGCCACTTCGGCATTTCCATTAGTTCTATATAATAATTGAGCTTCTTTTTACGGAAATCATGTTGTGATGATTCTGGCATATTCAGCATAACGATCCAGCCGTTTTCATCCGTCACTTCATCAAACCATTCCTGGTAATAATCGCGGTCGCCGCTATGGAAGTTCAGCACATTTTCTGCGATCAGGATATACTTGGTAATGCCTTGCGAGAACATATTATCAATTACGTCCCGCTTCAGTGTCATTATATCATTCTCTATCGCATCGTTCCACTCTCCTAGTAATTCTATAATCACAAAATTCAGTTCATAGTCTGCATACAGCTCTTTCATATAAAGTGTACGACTGCCAAACTCATCCCATTGGGGATGTATGTAGTAGTTATAGACCGTTTGAGAAAATTCAAACTCACTATACGTTCTGCCATAAAAGGGGGAACGTTCATCTTCTTCTGCAGTGTACAGATGTCGCCAGTTATAATAAGGTTCTATATCGTGCATAGGTCAAATTTAATTTGAAAATACCGCAATTTGAAAATTTGAAAATGCAGTCGCAAAATTGCTACATGGCTTAATGGTTACATTGTTATGCTATTCAACAATTAAGCCATATAACCAAGCAATCATTTTCAAATTAACGCATTTTCAAATTTTCAAATTATATAAAAACAAACCAGGCACGTGTTGCGTGCCTGGCTTTATAAATCCTGTCTGTAGTTACTTCACTCGTCAGTCGAGCTGTTCCTATACTTCAGTGTGCGGGATGTTCTGATCGTTTTCCAGTCTTTGTAGTCTTAATTCTTCTAAATGTTTCTTACTATATGCTATACGTGCTATCAAAACAAAGAGAACAGGCACTATGAATATTGCTAATAATGTTGCTGCCAACATACCGCCTAATACCGTCCAGCCAAGTGTGTTACGGCCTACCGCACCTGCACCGGTTGCTATAGCCAAAGGAACCACACCCAGGATAAACGCGAGCGACGTCATAAGGATCGGGCGAAGACGCAGCTTAACCGCATCCAGTGTAGCCGCTATGATCGGCATGCCATGATCCACACGCTCTTTCGCAAACTCTACGATCAGGATGGCATTCTTCGCAGCCAGACCGATCAGGGTAACAAGACCGATCTGCGCATAAACGTTATTGGTAAGGCGAGGTATAAATGTAAGTGTAAGGATGGCGCCGAATGCACCGATTGGTACGGCCAGCAGTACTGCAAATGGTACAGACCAGCTTTCGTACAATGCTGCCAGGAACAGGAATACGAACAAGATAGATAAGCTAAAGATGATCACCGTACTGTTGCCGGCGTTGATCTCCTCACGGCTAAGACCGGAAAACTCATAGCCATAACCATCAGGTAATACTTTCGCTGCTACTTTCCTCAGTGCCTCAATCGCCTGTCCACTACTGTACCCCGGAGCGGCACTACCGTTAAACTCTGCTGTACGGAACAGGTTATAGTGCGATACCATTGGCGCATTCTCTATCACTTTCGAAGAGACTAGTGTACTCAACGGGATCATAGAACCTGCATTGTTACGCACATAGTATTGTCCCATATCTTTAATATCACCACGGTATGTAGTATCTGCCTGTGCCACTACACGGAAGTTTCTTCCATATACTGTGAAGTCGTTTATATAACTACTACCTAAGAACATTTGCATTGTCCTGTACACATCAGCAACGGATACACCTAGCTTTTTACATTTCTCCCTGTCTACATCTACCTGGTAGCCCGGTGTACGCGCCGTAAAGAAGGAGAACACGCGTGATAGCTCAGGATGCTCTTTTGCGTTGTTCGCTTCCATCATAAAGTTCTGTACCACACGCTCAAATTGTTTCACATCATCCGTACTTTCACGCTGCTGCAATTCGAATGTGAAACCACCTGTCTGGCCAAGGCCCGGAATAGCCGGCGGAGATATTACGATCACGTTAGCGCCTTTGAGCACAGCAAATTTTTGCTGCAATGAAGCTATCATAGATTGCAATTGCAATGACTTATCCTTACGCTCTCCCCAAGGTTTCAACTGTGCGAATACAGTACCACTGTTTGATTTAGTGGCAAACGTAATTACGTTCAAACCACCCAACGCCGCATAGTGAGCAATACCCGGCGTTTTGTCCAGGATGCGCATAATGCTGTCCAGTGTTTCCAAACTACGGTTGGTAGACGCTGCTTCCGCCAACTCAAATGTGATATACAAACGGCCTTCATCTTCATTCGGGATAAAGCCTGTTGGTTTACTCTTGAACAGGAATATGGTGCCTACACAAATACAGATCAGTATGATCACTGCATAGCGTGCGCCTTTGATCGTTTTCTTTACACCTAAGGTATATTTCAAGCTCACTCTTCTAAACCATTCGTTGAATTTGTAGAAGAACTTGTTCAAGCCTCTTGATTTTTCATCCAGGTGCATTGGTCGTAACATCATAGAACACAATGCCGGTGTAAGCGACAGGGCCACGAATGCGGAGATCAATACAGAGATCGCGATCGTGATCGCAAACTGCTGGTACAAACGTCCTACGATACCCGGTATGAAACCTACCGGCACAAACACCGCTGCAAGGATCAACGCAATAGCGACCACCGGACCAGATATGTCCTGCATCGCTTTATATGTAGCCTCTTTAGGCGATAGTTTTTCATGGTCTATATAATGCTGCACCGCTTCCACCACCACAATGGCGTCATCCACCACAATACCAATGGCTAGTACAAAACCAAACATGGTCAGTGTATTGATACTAAAACCGAGTGGTATAAAGAAGATGAATGTACCGATGATGGATACCGGGATCGCCAATATCGGGATCAACGTTGCACGCCAGCTTTGCAGGAACAGGAATACCACTATTACCACAAGTCCTAATGCTTCCAGCAATGTATGGATCACCTCTTCAATAGATACTTTTACTACAGACACACTCTCAAACGGCACAACATAATCGATGTCTTTAGGAAAAGATTTTTTCAGGTTATCCATTGCTTTGTAGATACCATCAGCCACATCGATAGCGTTACTACCGGGTGCCTGGTAAACGAGCAGGTAAGAAGCGCGTTTGCCATCTACAAATGAGTTGCTCGCATAGCTGAATTTACCTAACTGTACACGTGCAATGTCTTTCAGGTAAACAATAGAACCGTCTGTAGGATTTGTACGGACAATGATATTTCTAAATTGTTCTTCGCTGCTGAGACGGCTATTCGTCAATACGGTATATTCAAAAGCCTGCTGGTTTGCCTGTGGCGATGCACCTACAGAACCCGCTGCTATTTGTAAGTTTTGCTCAGTCAATGCACCAGTGATGTCTGTAGTAGTCAGGCCTAACTGCGCCATCTTATCAGGCTGCAACCAGATACGCATACTGAAGTCATCTGCACGGGTAAAGATGTCACCCACACCCGGCACACGCAGTAAGGCGTCTTTAATGAAGATGTTTGTATAGTTGTCTACAAAAGACACATTGTGCGTACCATTTGGCGAATACATAGCTACTAGTAATAGTAGGCTCGGGTTACGTTTACGAGTAGTCAAACCCAACTGCTTTACCACATCCGGCAAGATCGGCGTGGCGATACTCACACGGTTTTGGATATCCAACGCAGCAATATCCGGGTTGGTTCCTATTTTCAGGTTTACGTTAATAGTAGTTCTACCATCACTTGTACTCGTACTGGAAATGTAATCCATGCCCGGTGTACCATTGATCTGTACCTCTATCGGTGTCGTCACCGTTTGCTCTACCGTTTGCGCATCTGCACCGGTAAACGTACCTGTTACCTGTACCACCGGCGGTGTAATGTCCGGGTACTGGCTAATAGGAAGAACTAAAATCGATATTATACCAACCAGCACCAACACTATTGAGATAACAATGGCGGTAACCGGTCTTTTAATAAAAGTATTTGCGATCATATTATTCTTACGTTGTAAGTATTTATTAATTCAGGAATGAGATGCAGGGAGTAAGCCCGGACGTATGAGAACCCATTCTCTTCGCCGATACATTCCTCTCCATTGACAACTCACCACTCACCTATCTCTGCTTATTACTGCTTTCCTGTAGTACCAGTAGAACCAGTTGTTCCTGTTGATCCAGTTTTACCAGATGCACCCGGAGCACCTGCTGGTGCACCTACCTGTACCGGTGTATTGTCACGCAGTTTTTGTACCCCTTCTATTACGATCGTTTCACCAGCTTTCACACCATCTTTCACTACACGTTTATCTCTCAATGTCGGGCCAAGCAATACTTTTCGTTGTCTGGCCTTACTGCTGTCTACTACAAACACGAAGTATTCACCCATCTGTTCTACTACAGATTTAGCAGGGATCAATACCTGGTCTTTTGCAAAGTTCAGCACCTGCACATTTACGTTCATACCAGCACGTAAAAGGTTGTTAGGGTTATCAAACACCAACCTTGTTTTGATCGTACCTGTTTGCTGATTTACCGCACGGTCTATTAAAGCAATGTGACCATATAATGGATATTTTGACTGATCAGCCAATGTGATAGAGAAAGTAGAATCTTTCGCAGTCAGTTTTTGTTGTTGCAATTGTACAAAGCGAGGCAACTCTTTTTCATCTACATTAAAGTCTACTGCTATAGGGCTGTCTGAAGACAACGTATTCAGCAATGTTGTTCCCGGCGATACAGATGCGCCCATCTTTACCTGCGATATACCTATTGTACCATCAAACGGGGCATAGATAGTAGAATACTTAAGGCCGGTTTGTACACTAGCTACATTTGCCTTAGCGGCTTCTACCTGTCTTTTTGCACTTTCCAGGTCAGCCAGTGCGTGGTCTACCGTTTGCTTTGCGATCGCATCATTTTTTTGCAGATCCAGGTAGCGGTTTGCATCCTGCTGTGCTTTAGCCAGGTTAGACTTAGCTACTTCCAGGCTTGCAACGGACTGGTTATAATTAGCAGCGTACTGCTGCTGGTCTATAGAATATAATTTCTGGCCTTTAGATATATGCTGGCCATCTGTAAAGTAAATACCTGTGATATAGCCAGATACCTGTGGACGTATCTCCACCTGGTTTAATGCTGTTACAGCACCAGGGTATTGATCATGATATGCTGCCGTACCTTCCTGCACAATAGTAACTGCTACGGAAGCTGGCGGCGGCGCCTGTTGTTGTTGATTATTTTTTCCACCACAAGCAGCCAGGGCAGTTATGCCTGCCGTTAAAAAACCGATCCAACCTACATTGTTTTTCATATAAACAGATGATTTACGCATGAATTAATATTGAATGGCTCCCAAAGCCTTTTGCACATCCAGCTTGCTGCTTAGCACCTGGTACAATGCATTGGTATAATTGAGTTGAGATGTTCTCAGGTCTGTTTCTGCAGTTATTACCTCCAGGTAAGTTTTAATACCTGATTTGTATTGCAGTTGTATGGTATTATACACGTCTCTCGCCAGCTCCAGGTTATCCTTCAGCACAACGTAATCATTATAGTTACTCTTATAAGATGCAAGCGCAGTCTCATATTCAGTATTTACCTGGTTCTTCAGAGAAATGAAGTCGTAGTCAAGACGCTTCAGTTGCAACTCTGCCTGCTTTATATTATGCACGCGTTTCATTCCCTGGAAGATCGGGATGTTCAATTTGACGCCTGCATACGAGTTAGGGTAACTTGTAGAGTATAGTTTACCAAAACTATTATCAAGGTAGTTCACATTATAGCTTGCAAAAGCGCTCACTGTAGGAATGTAAGACCACTTGTAATATTTAAGATTGGCCTGCAGCAACCGTTGTTGCGTTTGCAGCAACTGGTATTCTATCCTGCTCTGGTAGTCAGCCATTGCGCTTGTATCGAATGCTACAGACTGTTCCATTTTTACAGAGTCATATTGCAGTTTCAGAGCAAGACTGTCCGGGTAACCCATTTGCTGTTTCAGGTAAGCCAGTTTAGCCTTCATCAGTTCCGAGCTGCTTTTCTTCTGAGCCTTTGTATTGTTCAGCGATATGGTAGCACGCTTGTAATCCACCTTATCCACAATGCCTCCCTGGTATTGATTGTAAGCATCTTTCAGGCTTCTTTCCAGTCGTACAATATCCTCATCCAGCACTTTGATCTGCTGTTGAGAAAGCAATACATCGTAAAAAGCTTTACTTACAGACACGCCAATGTCTATCTTATTACTTGACGTAGTCTGTTTCGCCTGCTTACGTACATCACCGGCACTTTTACTAGCCAGCAACACATCCCTGTTGAACAGGTTTTGGTTCAGCGAAAACTGCAAAGCAGATGTATGGTCCGTACCCAGTTGTACAATCTGATCACCAAATTTTGATTTCTGTAATTGAAAATTGTGCTGATAATTACCGTCAAAATTTATTTGCGGATACCAGTCTGCCAGCTTACTCTTGATTTGCCTTTCAGTAATCTCCTGGTCTATCAGGGACTGCCTGATCGTTGGCTGATGTGTAAGCGCATAGCTTACACAATTCTCCAGCGTAGCATTTGCCAGCGTGGAGTCACCCGTCTGTTGGGAGTAAGTATCAGAAACTTTGAAAATGAGAATAAATGCTCCTATCGCATAAATAAAACGTTTCATATCTACGTCCAGGTTTTAGTCGTCAGGTCAATAAATAACAACAACACACAAGTCATTGATCTAGTTCAAGACAAGTGATGATCATACTGATCTAAGTGCCAATTTTATAGGGAGGTTGGTTATTTGGTTAAATCGCGGAGCAAATGTAGGGAGTTTATCTCGATTTGATCAAACGTTTGTTTAATTTTTTTATCTTTTTTTAATCCGCCAAAACATTTGGCGGGTGTCAACTGTATTATATCAGGAACATATCAAAATATTTACTTATGAAAAAAATCATCCTGGCTCTCATTGGCCTGATAGGCTTCGGCCTCGTAACAAACGCACAAACCCAAAGGGGTAATGTAATGGTAGGTGGCGATCTTGCCAGTCTGGACCTTGACCTCGGATCTACCGGCACTTTCAAGTTTGACCTCTCTCCTAAAGCTGCCTGGTTCATAAAAGATAATGTTGCTTTGGGTGGCTATGTCAACTTTGGCCTTACTACTGCAAAAGACGCAGGTACGAGTATTAATTATGGCATAGGCGCTCTCGGTCGCTATTACATTGCAGATAAAACTGCACAGGTATTGGCTAAATCAAAATTTTTCTTCGAAGCAAATGTTGGTATTAGTGGCTACAACCCTTCTAAAAAATTAGGTGGGGACAATACTAATGGTCTCGGTATTGGGTTTGGCCCCGGTTTCGCTTACTTCATTACCCAAAATATTGGTTTAGAAGCATTGCTTAAATATAATGGCGTTATTGGATTTGGTTCTACTCCAACTTCAAACCATTTAACATTCGGCCTCGGCTTCCAGATATACCTGCCAGGCAAGCATGTGAAACAAATGGTTGGTGCCAAATAAAAAAAGTTTTGTTATTGTACTGACATAAAAAGCCCGGCCACCTTGTGGCGGGCTTTTTCGTTATTGTTTACGATACAAAAGTCATGATTTTATACTGTTCCTCCTATGAAAGCAGCCTACAATGCTGGTTTATTGATACACGTTTTTAGCACATCCAATAGCCAATTATTTACCTGCAATTATAGCTTGCTCAATTAGTTATCCACACTCCACTATTTTGTCATCCCACCTACATCCCCTAGTTTTGCGGCCAACTTATAAAAACATTACTTATGAAAAAAATCATCGTGGCCCTTGTAGGCCTTATTGGTTTCAGTGCAGTATCTCACGCGCAAACACAACAGGGAAATGTAATGGTAGGTGGTACCATCTCTAACATGGACCTTGATCTTGGTTCAAGTGGCACTTTCAAGTTAGACCTGTCTCCTAAAGCAGCATGGTTCATTAAAGACAACATTGCCCTGGGTGGTTATGTAAATCTCGGCCTGGTAACAGCAAAAGGTGCTGGTACGGGTGTGAACTATGGTGTAGGTGCATTGGGTCGCTATTACATTGCAGACAAAAACGCGCAGATCATCAACAAAGCGAAATTCTTTGTAGAAGCAAACGTGGGTATTGAAGGTAACAACCCTGCACAAGGTGCAAGCACAAATGGCTTAGGTCTTGGCTTTGGCCCGGGCTTAGCGTACTTTGTAACGCCTAACATTGGTTTAGAAGGTTTGATCAAATACCAGGGACTGGTTGGTTTTGGCGATGCAGCTACTAACAGCCACCTGACTTTTGGCATCGGCTTCCAGATCTATTTGCCAGGCAAGCACGTTAAACAAATGGTTGGTGTGAAATAATATCGCTCCGATCTTCATAAAAAGAAAAGCCGCTTTACTCAAGCGGCTTTTCTTTTTATGATTTGAAATTTGAGATTTAAAATTTGAAATGAAACTTTATGCATATCAAATTTCAAATCTTAAATACTTACTCCTGTAGTTTACTTTTCTTCTTCCCATATACAAAATAGATCACCAGTCCTATCAGCAGCCATACGATCAATCTTATCCATGTATCTAATGGTAAAGAAAACATCATTAGTAAACAAGTGATGATACCTAGAATGGGTACCACCGGCACCCACGGTGTACGGAATGGCCTATGTACATCCGGCATGCGCTTGCGCAGGATGATGATACCTAAACACACCATTACAAAAGCCAGTAATGTACCAATGCTCACCATCTCTCCCACTATATTGATCGGCATGAAGCCGGCAAAAAGACAGATGAAAATACATAGCACAATGTTTGACTTATACGGCGTTTGAAATTTTGGATGCAGTGCAGAAAACATTTTGGGCAACAGTCCATCTTTACTCATGGTATAAAACACACGCGATTGCCCCAGCAGATCTACCAATATTACAGACACGTACCCGATCAATATGGCAAGTATAATTACCTGCTTCAGCCATAGGTAAGGCGTTTTCTCAATAGCAACAGCTACAGGCGCGGCATTATTTTTATACTCTGTATAATGCGCCATACCCGTCATCACCGTTCCGAATAAAATAAACAATATGGTACAGATGACTAAAGAACCTATAATGCCCCTGGGCATTGTCTTTTGAGGATTGCGCGCTTCCTGTGCCATAGTAGCAACTATGTCAAACCCGATAAACACAAAGAATATAACACCTGCACCGCGCAGTACGCCGCTATAACCAAACTCGCCAAACTTACCCGTGTTGGCAGGAATGAACGGATGATAATTTTCAGGTTTAATGTAATAAGCGCCCAGTATAATGAACAACAATACCACCCCTACTTTTAAGGCGACAATGATACCATTGATCAATGCTGAACCTTTTATACCACGAATGATGATAGAGGTAACGAGGATGAGTATAAACAGGGATGGCAGGTTTATGATCCCATGTACAACAGTACCATCTGCCATGGTTGCTTTCTCAAACGGAGACATGACCCACTGCGCCGGGAAGTAAATGCCATAGTAAGCAAAAAACTTTACCAGGTATTGCGACCAACTGATAGATACAGTTGCAGCTCCTACAGAATACTCCAGCACCAGGTCCCAGCCAATGATCCAGGCAAACAGCTCCCCCATTGTTGCATAGGAATAAGTATAGGCGCTACCGGCTACCGGCACCATAGAGGCAAACTCGGCATAACACAAAGCACTGAATGCACAACCTACTGCTGCCAGCAGGAATGATAAGGTAACCGCGGGCCCGGTATTATTACCTGCCGCAATGCCTGTAAGGGAAAATAACCCTGCACCTATAATAACACCGATACCGATTGCAATTAAGCCTACGGAACCAAGGCTACGTTTGAGCGTACCGCTGCCAGTCTCAGCCGCCTCTGCCTGCAAAGCCACTAATGATTTGAACCTGTTCGCCATTTATTAGTCTACTTATTTTATAGAAAAGTAAACGAAGGTAATGTACGGAAGCCAAAACAAACAATTGTTTATTTATTAGGAGATTCCATCAAGCGTATAATAAAGAAGAATAGCAGCATTGTGAAGATCAAACCCAGGAAGAGCATGCCCATCATTTTAAAATACTGCCCAATCTTTTTCTTGCCTTCCGGCTCGGTCACTTCATTAAACGTTATGGCCTTATGTACCCGCTGGATCTTGAATGAGAGCCGCGCAATGGGTATCATAAATGCAAGAAAGATGAGGAGTGCAATTGTTTTTATTCCGGGTTGCATGATACAAATGTACGATATGAATAATTTGAAATTTGAGATTTAAAATTTGAAATAAAGAGCCCGTTTTATACAACATATTTCACATCGGAAAAGAATGAATTGCTCCGCAATTCTTCTATGTGCCCTATACACTCTTGAACGGATCGAATTATGCTATTTCTAAACAGACCTGTATATATCTTATGTGCCTATGTGGTGAAAAACTCCGCTTCGATCATCTCAAATTTTAAATCTCAAATCTTAAATTAAAAAGAGCTGCCATTGCTGACAGCTCTTAGTTTAAGAAACGAGGTACGTTTTAAAAACGCCAGATTATTTACGAAGGGTAATTGTACCAATTTTTGCTTCTCCGCCAATTCCTACATTCACATTAGATATGGTAGTGTCTTTATAGCCGTTAGATGCGTTAATGAACACACTATATGTGCCCGATTTCAGGCCACGCACTTTAAATTCTCCACTTGGATTTGGCAACGCATACGATGTATCTGTGCCGCTGTACACACTTATTACCGGATAAGCATCTTTTGGCAATACTTTACCTTGTACACTACCAGTGGCTTTTACTATAAAGCAACGCAGGAACGGATTCAGATAGAACAAATTGTTCCGCACTTGTATGATGGAACGTTGTACATCAAAGTCTAGCCATAGCCTTGAACGGCCGCTTGCAAACTCTTCCCACTCATCTCCTCTCAACCTGATGTAAATGGTAGAGCCAACCCATGCAGGTATGTTCAACGGATAGGTTACACTATCTTTTACCAGGCTGTTTTGTGTGCCTAATTCTATCTTGATCAAACGTACCTTTCCTTTAGGTACATTACCACCTGCCAGCAATGTATCTGTACCATTGCGCAATGCCAGCAGATCATACACACCCGCTTTCACTTGCAGGTTTGCCCATATAGTAGCTGATGCACTGTCCTTATCATGCGGCCCATCCCAATCCCACTGTTTTTTATTACTTGTATCTACCAGTACGCTTACGGATTTAATGTCAATGTACACATGATCGAAGAAGCCCGGCCCATCGGTCATATACAGGGAAACATTTTGTTGCCCGGGAGGGGGTGCTCCCTGGTCAGAACTATCTGCACTTTTTTGGCAGGAGACAATAAAGAGACTGAGCATGGCAGTAAATGCCATACCAACGAACAATTGCATTTTTTTCATGGCTGTAAAATTTTAAAAGTAGAAGTGGTTACATGCAATATTCCTTTGGCGATAAACACAACGCAACAATTATGCCAGCGAAGTGCTTATGACGAAGTGAAATATATTGATTTGATATAGTGTTAGATACTGGCTGCTTTTGCGCTGCTGCCTACATTCAAAATATTTTTTAACGGAACTATTACCTACGTGCAACAACCTTATTATAGTACAGATTGTTGCTATATAAAATCTGATATTATGGCAACGCTTATAAGTTTCAAACACGTGAACACATTGCGCCAACCCGCATGGTTAACGATTTTGCGGGTATTGCTTGGCGGCATGCTTTTTATCAAAGGCATTATATTTATTAGTGATACGACAAAGCTTGAAGCCCTTATTCAAGGCAGCCGGCTGGCAGAACATTATACGCCCCTATTGGCGACAGCTATCTCATGGGCCAATCTTCTTTGCGGGTTATTCATTTTATGTGGCTTACTTACCCGGTTATGCTGTCTTATACAAATACCGATGATGCTGGTAGCCATCTTTGTTGTAAACATTCCTAACAGAACGATCAACAATGGTTCCGAATTGGCTTTATCTATTTTCATTCTGGTACTGCTAACTATTTTCCTTTTGGAAGGTAGCGGGCGGCTATCTGCTGATGAATATTTCAGAACGTATTATAAGGAAGGGAATAAGTAATGTTTTATTGTTTTATTGTTTTATTGTTTTATTGTTTTATTGTTTTATTGTTTTATTGTTTTATTGTTTTATTGTTTTTTGCAAAAAACTTTCTACGGATACAAATAGTTTTCACGCAAAGGCGCTAAGTATCGCAAAGGACGCAGAAGAAGCGCAGAGAACGCAGCGTCAGTTGTGCGTAAAACATTCACGATTACCGTCTCACGATTCACGTTTAACCGACAAAAAAGCATCCCTTTCCTCACTTTAACAATTAGCGGTATGGACAATTAAGCGCCACACCTTTCCTTTGTGCAAAAAACAAGCATGTACCAAAGACCATTGCTGGCCGGAATAATATTATGCTCCTTATATAGTTGTGGCAGCAGTAAGCCCGCCGCTACCACAAATGCGCAGGATGTTATACCTACCCAGGAGATCGTACACATTCCTGTTTCTGACTCTATAAAGATCATTGTAGATGGCGACCTTAGTGAATGGCGCGCACCTATTGCATTCAATGACCACAACACTGGCATTAATACATCGCTGAGTGCAGACACGCAAAACTTATACATTGCCATGCACGTATTCAATGGTTCAACACAAATGAAGATGTTGAAAAATGGCACACAGTTATATATAGACCCGACCAACCAGAAAAGCCAGGCCATAACGATCACCTACCCTGTGGCGGATAACAATATGCAACCGGATATGGGACAGCCTGCCAGCAAGAGCAACTCTAAAATGGCTATGATCAGCCGAGCTGTAATGTTGCAGACTAAGGGACTGAAGATCTTTCACGATGGTATGCACTTAAAAAAGAATAACAACGGTCTTGCATTTGCATTAGGCACTGATGGTAATAATAACCTGGTGTATGAAGCCGCAATACCATTACGAGAGATCTATGGTGCAGACTTCCGCTATACAAAGGGCACTTTACCACTGAGTGTGGGTGTTAAAATAAATGGCTTTGAAAAAACAGAAGATCAAAAAAAACAACAGGTAACGCCGGTAGATGACCTTGAAGAAGGCGCACAAAACCAGGGTGCTGGCGGTGGCGGCGGACGTCGAGGCGGTGGTGGCGGCCGTAAAGGGGGGCAGCTTAAATATGATAAGGATGCCTATAATATCAATAAAGATGTGGTTTTTTGGATGAAGGCAAGCCTCGACTAGCTTTTAAGGCAGAATTTAGCCGACAAAATCTTTGCTATTGTCTAAAATAGCATTTTGGGTGAAAGCTAATATTATAAGTTTGCTCCATATCTGTAACGAAAAAAAGCAGGAACAAAAAGCTGCTTCAACATATACCATCACCCATACTAAGCCAGATGTCGATCGGCAATCTCCTTTGCAGCAGGGTTTTTTCGGAGATTGGTATTCAGGTTAAAAAGGAGGTTTTTCTTAACGGGAAAACCTCCCGGTGGTTTACAGAAAAACATATTCAATAAATGATTATTTGCCACGGAGGTTGTGTTGTCAAGTGATGGTAGGTAAAAGAAAAAAAATGAGCCCCTTACTCGTAACTGATCTCACCACATAAAAGATTATATTCAAACTTCAGAACTTTTTTAGATTGCAATTAAATAGAAAAAATCTCGCAGTAAAAATTGTCATTAACGTAGCAGCATGGCTCATATTTTTCATGTTGCCGTTTTTGTTCATTCCGCAATACAATCGCAATGCGTCGCCGCTAGAGAGCCCACGCTTTGTGTGGTCGCTCGTTAGTTGTAACGCGATGCTGATCATATTTTATTACTTCAATAAGCTGTGGCTTATTCCTAATATCCTCGCAAAGAAAAAAACATGGCTATACATCCTTTGCGTCCTGGTTTATTTAGCCATCTATTTGTTTATTCTATACAGCATATTCATCAACTCGCATGAGACACAACAGTTCATTGCGCAGATGAAACAGAAAGGCAGGGATTTCAAGCCGCGTTTTTTCTATATTGGCCCACTCTCCCTTTTCCTGTTCACGCTTGTCATCAGTGCCGGCTCCACCATACTGTCACAATGGTTCAGCGCAGAAGAAACAAGAGAAGAAATTTCGCGCCAGCAGTTGCAAACAGAACTGTCATTGCTGAAGTCGCAGGTAAATCCGCATTTCCTGTTCAATACGTTGAACAGCATTTATTCCCTGTCGCTGACAAACAATACGGATAAAACCTCCGATGCTGTTTTAAAGTTGTCAAGAATTATGCGGTACACGCTGGAAGAATCGAAGAACGATGAAGTGTCGCTGGAAAATGAAATAGAATTTATTAAAAGCTATATCGACCTGCAAAAGATCCGCATAACAGATAATGTACAGATCAACTTTGCAGTGAAAGGGGAAACGGACAATGTGGTTATTGCACCATTATTATTTATTCCTTTTATAGAAAATGCTTTTAAGTACGGCATCAGCACACACCACCCGTCCACGATCACCACACAGATCAATATAACAGGAAATATGCTGATCTTTACTTGCGTGAACGATGTGTTCCCTTCTTCGCTGCAAAAACACGAGGGCACAGGTACAGGCATACAGAACACGAGGCGCAGGCTGGAACTTTTATACCCGGAAAAACATTCTTTAACCATAGAGTCCAATAGCCATCTGTACAAGGTGCAATTGGAATTAAATTTTGCAGTATGATGAAATGTGTAGCTATAGATGATGAGCCGCTAGCGTTGCAACTGGTACAGGGCTTTGCCCAGAAAACAGGCACGCTGGATGTTGTAGCCACTTTTACAGATGCAGTAAGAGCAAAAGATTATTTGCAGCAAAACGATATAGACCTGTTGTTCCTGGATATACAGATGCCGGACATAAATGGCCTTGACTTTTTTAGCAGCCTGGAAAAAAAGCCACTGGTGATCTTTACCACAGCATTTAGCCAGTATGCAGTAGAGGGTTTTAATCTTGATGCGGTGGACTATCTCGTAAAGCCATTTGACTTTGAGCGTTTTCAAAAAGCAGTCAATAAAGCGGCAGACCTGATCGCTTACAGGCAAAACAAAGAGATTAATGAAGGCTTCCTGTTTGTAAAGCACAATTACCAGTGGAACAAAATATTCTTCAAGGATATAGACCTGATAGAAGCGCTGGACGATTATATAAAAATATACCTGCATCCTAAACCTATATTGGTACACATGAGCATGAAGGCGGTTTCCGAAAAACTGCCTCCAACTAAATTTGCCCGTGTGCACCGCTCTTACATAGTGCCGGTAGAAAAAGTAGACGGCTGGAACAAAAACTCCATTCGCATAGCAGATAAAACAATCCCTGTAAGCTATACCTACCAGAAACAGGTACAGGATATTTTGCAGAAGAAGATGGAATAGACACATGTACGATGTCAGATGTACAATGTAAACTGTGAGTGGGGAGTTGTCAGTTGTGAGTAAGAAACTAAATGATGGGCCGAGCTGAAATGCTACTATTTTGCATTAGTTGCGTCGCACACTTCAAGTGTATCACATTATTTATCAAGAATATTTGTTATTGCTTACCGACTAGCCGGACAACTGGTAACCTGCAGCTATTCATAACATCGTACATCTAACATCTTACATCATCTTCGTGTATTTGCGGTTTTTAGGTCAAACATCTTCCGTATATTGCGTTTTTAACCTATATTATTATGAAATCTTTTTTAGCTGCATTAAATATCCAGGCGCACAACAAAGGCGTATCCACCGGCATAAACTGGCTGGACAGTAAAGGCGAAAAAATCAGTTCTTATTCACCGGTAGATGGTGAACTGATCGCCACAGTAGATACCTGCGATAAAGCAGCATACGAAACAGTAATAGCAAAAGCACAGGAAGCTTATATAACCTGGCGCACTACTCCTGCTCCACGCCGTGGAGAGATTGTAAGACAAATGGGTGATGCACTCCGTGCAAACAAAGAATCGCTAGGTAAACTGGTGAGTTATGAAATGGGTAAAAGTTTGCAGGAAGGTTATGGCGAAGTACAGGAGATGATCGATATCTGCGATTTTGCAGTAGGTCTGTCCCGTCAGTTGTATGGCCTTACTATGCATAGCGAACGCCCCGGCCACCGCATGTACGAGCAATGGCATCCGCTGGGCGTTGTAGGTATTATTTCCGCATTCAACTTCCCGGTAGCCGTATGGAGCTGGAACAGTATGCTCTCCTGGATCTGTGGCAATGTGTGCATCTGGAAGCCAAGCGAGAAAACACCTTTGTGTGGCATCGCTGTTCAAAACATTATTACAGACGTTCTACGTAAAAATAACATTCCTGAAGGTGTAAGCTGTCTTGTACAAGGTGGCAGAGACCTGGGCGAGTGGTTGTCTAATGACACACGTGTACCGCTTATTTCTGCAACAGGTTCTACCCGCATGGGTAAAGCGGTAGCTACTGCCGTTGCCGGAAGACTGGGTAAGTCTATACTGGAACTGGGTGGCAACAATGCGATCATCATTACAGAAAATGCAGATCTTGATATGTCACTGATCGGTGCTGTGTTTGGGGCTGTTGGCACAGCCGGCCAACGCTGCACTACTACGCGCAGGTTGATCATACATGAGTCTGTGTATGAAACATTCAAAAACAAACTGGTTAAAGCATACGGACAATTACGCATTGGCGATCCGCTGGATGCAGCCAATCACGTAGGTCCATTGATCGATAAAGATGCGGTAGCAGCATACGAATCATCTATAGAACAATGCAAGGCACAGGGTGGCAAATTTGTAGTAGAAGGTGGTAAGCTGGAAGGTAAAGGTTTCGAAAGCGGCTGCTATGTAAGACCATGTATTGCGGAAGCAAACAACAATATGGCAATTGTGCAGCACGAGACTTTTGCTCCGATCCTCTACATTATGCCTTACAAAACTATTGACCAGGCTATTGCTATACAGAACGGCGTACCACAGGGCCTTTCTTCAGCTATCATGACCCTGAACCTGCGTGAGGCAGAGTTGTTCCTGTCACAGGCGGGTAGTGATTGTGGTATTGCAAATGTGAACATTGGAACGAGTGGTGCTGAGATAGGCGGCGCATTTGGCGGCGAAAAAGAAACGGGTGGCGGACGTGAAAGCGGCTCGGATGCATGGAAAGCATATATGAGACGCCAGACAAATACAATCAACTGGAGTACGCATCTGCCACTGGCGCAAGGTATCCAGTTTGACCTGTAAGCTATTTAAAATGAATTATTTATACAATCCCTTGCAGCTTAAAAAAAGCTGTAAGGGATTAATGATTTCATAAAATTCACAAATAGCTTTAATTTGATTGTTACAATTTGCAAATTTGTAGACACTCTTCGAAAAACTTAATGCACAAGGTTAGTATATATATAACGATGCTTTTCAGTGTATTGTCTGTTTACAGCGGGCAAGGCCAATCAATTAAAGGATGGCATCTGAAGGACTTGCAGAAAGATAGCGTGTACGGTATCAGCCTTGATGCAACATACGACTTCCTCAAATTAAAGAATAGACAAAGCACGCCTATTATTGTTGCCGTTATAGATTCTGGTATTGATACCACACATGAAGACCTGAAAGGAATACTGTGGCATAACCCTAAAGAGATTCCGGGCAACGGTATTGATGATGATGGTAATGGTTACATAGATGATGTATATGGCTGGAACTTCCTGGGCAATAAGGATGGCAGTAACCTGAAAAAAACAAGTGATGAGCGTACGCGCATTTATCACCGCTACAAAAACAAATTTTCAGGAAAGAGTATAGACGAAGATACCCTTGCAAAAAATGACCGCATGCTCTATGAGATCTGGGCAAAGGCGGCAAAGGATATGAATGCTAGCAGCGATGAACAGGTAGAGCTGATGTTTGTAGAGGTAACGCTAAAGGCAATCAAAAAACATGATGAGGTACTCCGGACTGAAATGCAGCGGCAGGAATTTACCTGCGATGAGTTGGAAAAATTTCAACCCAATAATAAAGCTGGCCGCCAGGCAAAAACAAACTTTCTTACCTGCGCAAAACTATTAGGATTTGAAGGTGATGAAAAAAACAGCTTCATTCTTTCCCAATTGCAAGAATACATTGATACAAAAAAAGAAGCGATAGAGTCGCGTGAAAATGCGCCACCAGACTATCGTGAGGAAGTGATCAAAGATGATTATTTCAATATCAACGACCGTTTTTATGGCAATAGCGATGTAATGGGGCCAAACCCTATGCACGGTACCCATGTAAGCGGCATTATTGCAGCACAACGCAACAACAACCTGGGTGTAGATGGTGTGGCAGATAATGTAAAGATCATGATGGTGCGGGCTATTCCTGACGGAGATGAATATGATAAAGATGTGGCCCTTGCTATTAAATATGCCGTGGACAATGGCGCGCAGATCATCAACATGAGTTTTGGTAAAGCTTTCTCCCCTGAAAAAAAATGGGTAGATGAAGCGATCCGTTACGCAGAATCAAAAGATGTACTGATCGTACACGCTGCCGGTAACGAGTCTACCGATGTGGATGCAAATGAAAATTTCCCTAATGCAGACTTGCAGGAGTTCCATAAAAAAGCGAGCAATTTCATCAATGTAGGCGCCAGTGGCGATCCGCACATTGCAGATGGCAGACTGATTCCTGACTTCAGTAATTATGGTAAGAACAATGTAGACATCTTCGCTCCTGGTGTTAAAATATATTCCACATTTCCTGGCAAGAGTGAATATGGCTTCCTGAAAGGAACCAGTATGGCTGCACCTGTAGTAACAGGTATTGCGGCTATTCTCCGCTCTTACTACCCGTCTCTTACAGCAGCACAGGTGAAAGAGGTGATTGAAAAATCTGCATATTATTGTACAGATACAAGTATGCTGGTGATCAAACCGGGTACAAAGGATAAGGTGCCAGTATCCTCACTGTGCCAGACAGGTGGTTTTGTAAGCGCTTACAAAGCAGTAGAAATAGCAGACGGTATGAAAGGTGAAAAGAAACCTCTACAAGCTCCTCCTGCCCCACAACCGGCAACACTACCAAAAGCCACCCTGAAAAACCTGAAGGTGAACAATTAGGATGGTGAGTAGTGAGTGGTCAGTTGTGAGTAAGGCCACGAAGGCGCAAAGACACTAAGAAACTCCAGGATTAATATATTTTCGCTAAGGTTCGTGTCCTCACGAACCTTTTGTATTTTATACGTTCCATCTAAACCTGACAGGTCTTGAAGACTTGTCAGGATTTTTTTATTTACCCTTGGTTAAACGGATTTAAATCCGTTCTATCTGTGCTCGACATGCGCTTCGCTAACATGTCGAACAGCGGACATTTTAAACACTTTACAAAAACCTGACAGGTCTTGAAGGCCTGTCAGGTTTCTTTTATCCTCAGCCCTGGTTCGTGTCCTCACGAACCAGTTACTTACCGGCGCGTGAGGACACGCGCCGGGGCGGTTAAATATTTCGAGCATCTATGAATTGGCGCCCTTTGCGATACTTGTGCAACTTTGCGAGAAATGCACGCGCCTGAGCAAGTTGATCCCTCACAAGACTGTGTGACTATGCTAACATGTAGAACAGCGCTTCGCTGCCACTCTTTCATTTCTTATCTTTATACAAAACGATATACTATGATCGCATTTTTAGGAATGGGGCTGCTGGGCTCCAATTTTGTACGCGCAATGATTAATAAAGGTGAAACTGTACATGTGTGGAATAGAACTACTTCCAAAGCAAAAGCATTAGAAACATATGGTGCAATAGCTTTTGAAAATGTGGCTGACGCTGTAAGTGGCGCAGACATCATTCACCTGGTTGTAAAAGACGATGCGGCTGTAAACGAAGTACTGGCGGCAGCAGAGCCGGGCATGAAAGCAGGCGCATTTATCATTGACCATACCACCACTTCTGTGGATGGTGCGATTGAAAGAACAAATGCCTGGAAAGCAAAAGGCTTTACATACTTGCATGCACCTGTATTTATGGGCCCTGCAAACGCGCTGGAAAGTTCAGGCATGATGCTGGTGTCAGGAGATCAGTCAGTGATTGCCAAAGCAGAACAGGGTTTATCTAAAATGACAGGGCATCTTATAAACCTTGGTACAAAGGAAGGTAAGGCTGCAGCATTGAAATTGACAGGAAATTTATTACTGATCACATTAACAGCGGGTCTCACCGATACGCTCTCTTTTGCAAAAGGAGTAGGTATTCCAGTTGAAGAAATAAAAGGCTTATTTGATCTGTGGAACCCGGGAGCCGGCTTACCAGCCCGCCTGCAACGTATGACCAGTGGCGATTATGATAACCCATCCTGGGAATTGGATATGGCAAGAAAGGATGCAGGACTAATGCTGCACGAAGCAAAACAACATAATGCGCCATTACACATTATTCCTTCTATTGCCAAAGAAATGGATCGCTGGATAGAAATGGGTTTCGGTAATAAGGACTGGACGGTGATAGCGAAAGATGTAGCGGGGAAATAAAAACAAAGAAGACCGAAGCGGAGTGTTTCACCACATAGCCACAGCAGGGACATAGGCACATAGAATGGTTCTAGTCTTTTACAAATAGTATTATTTGATTTATTCAAGAGCGCATAGAACACATAGAGAAATACTTCGTATTTCTTGGCGAGCTTTTTGTCTTGGCGCCTCCGTGGTTCATCTTAGCACCTTTGCGTGAAAATCTTTTTTCCGGTAATCAAATTTTGCCCAACTAACATTGCAAAAAATCTAACTTACAATTCCTAAAAACAAAGACAAATGGCAAGACCTATCCCCTACAAGGACTACACAGAATACCAGGACAATTATATTAGCCTTGCTGTTGGCGATACTGCGCAAAAGGCACTAGCAAATCACGCTAAAGATCTTTTAGCTTTCTACACTTCTCTACCGGAAGAAAAAGCAAACTATGCATATGCGCCGGGTAAGTGGACGATCAAAGATGTATTACAGCATGTAATAGATGCAGAGCGCATTTTTGCGTATCGCGTATTGCGTATAGCCAGGCATGATGAGACGCCGTTGCCGGGTTTTGAAGAGAATGATTACGCTGCTACTGCAAATGCTTCTAAGCGTACGCTTGATTCTTTAAAAGAAGAATTTAAAGCTGTAAGAGCATCTACCGATGCGCTGATCTTATCCTTATCAGAAGAGCAGTTGCAAAGACGAGGCACGGCAAGTGGGTTACCTGTTTCTGCCAATACGTACGCTTACATTGTGTACGGTCATTTGCTACATCACAAACGTATAACGGAAGAAAGATATTTTTGATTTGAGATTTGAAATTTGAGATGACTCATTGTTCAATTGCGGTGTAGTCATATTGTTGCATGGTTAAATTGTTATATGGTTGATCTAACAATTTAACCATATAACAATTAAGCAATTAAACAATCTAACAATGCAACAATTACACCTATACTCCATGCAGATCTATGTCATCACTTTCCAGTGTTTCCACTTTTTTTCCCATCTTCTTTTGAATAATGCCAAAGTGATGCTGATCTTCCGGGCAAATTAAAGAGATGGCTTTGCCGGGTGCATCAGCCCTACCCGTTCTGCCTATACGGTGTATATAATCTTTAGGAGAGCGTGGCAATTCATAATTGATGACCACAGGTAGCTGCTGAATGTCTATACCCCGTGATGCAAGGTCTGATGCAACCAACACGCGCAGCTTTCCGGCTTTGAACCGTTGCAGTGTTTCCAGTCGTGCGGTCTGGCTAAGATGCCCATGAAGGGACGCTGCCTGTACGCCGTTTTTGATCAGTTTTCCGGTAAGATTATCCGCTGTTCTTACAGCAGATGTAAATACCAGCACCTGCTCCATATTTTCGTTCTTAATAAGATAGCGCAGCAATGGGCCTTTGCGCTCAGGTGTTACATGGTATGCAAGCTGCGTGATCAGCTCAATATTATTTTCAGCTTCAACTATTTCAACCGTTACAGGATCGTGCAACAAGTGTTGTTGAATATCGTTTGTATCATTGCTTAATGTGGCCGAGAACAAAATATTCTGACGCTTGATGGGTAGTAATGAAAACACTTTTTCCATCTCGTCTTTAAATCCAAGCTCCAATATCTTATCAGCTTCGTCCAACACTAGTATTTCTGTTTCGGAAAGATGAACAGCTTTGTTACTTACCAGGTCAAGTAACCTGCCGGGCGTAGCGATCAGCACATCTGTATTGTGCAGGTTGATCATCTGTGGATTGATAGACACACCTCCATACACAGCCATCGATTTTATTTTTACAGGCAGGTGCTTGCTCAGCATGCTGAATGTTTCTTCTACCTGTACTGCCAGCTCTCTCGTAGGGACCATTACCAATGTACGGATATGCCTGTCTTTGGTTGCTCTCTTTTGTTGAAGTAATTCTAAGATAGGAAGCGCATAAGCGGCCGTTTTTCCTGATCCTGTTTTGGATATGCCCAGCAGGTCTCTTCTCTTTAGCAATGCCGGTATGGCCTGTTCCTGTACAGGATAAGGTTTTTCGTATTGCAGATCGTGAATTGCTTTTAGAAGAGGTGCAGAGAGGCCAAGATCGGAAAACGTCATTTTTTTCGCAAAGCTAGGTTATTTCACGCAAAGGGGCCAAGATGAGCCACGAAGGCACTCAGACAAAAAGGCCCACCAAGAAATTGGTATGGGTTTATTGATGGGCAATGTACTTCGGAGTTAGTATCATGCCACGGGCGTTGCCCAAGGCTATTGATATAAGCCCTTCGGGCTATAGTATAGAGAATTTTACACTTTTGTATTTCGTACTTTGTACTTAGTACCTCGTACCTTCTTCTTCACATCTAACATCCCACATACAAACACTTCGTGTTTGCTACGGTCTGAAGATCATCTTTTGATAGTCCCAATAATCCAGTGTGGAAATATAATCCTGGCGGATAAAGCGGTTACGATCGTCATAGACTTTCAGCAGCACATTCTTTTCTTCCTCATCGCCTGTCCTTGCAGTTATGTCGCCTGCTGTAATTTCTGCAAAGCGTTTGGCAACGCTGTCTTTTCTCAATACTGTAAACTCATATGTGGCTACGTTGAAAAATTCGCTCACGCCTTTGGGCTTGCCATTCACATCGAAAGTGGAGATCTTTTTTAAATGGCCGCCCTCAAAATCGAAGAGTTGAAATGCGACATCGCAATGGTAAACAGACAACACACCGGCATTCGATTTAAAACGCAATACCTGCCCTTGTCCATTCTTTGCTATTACCTCGTTGGTTTCATCTACGAGGTCTAGTTTATGTCCCACATCCTGCTTAAAAGCAGCTACACGTGAGATGTATTTAGCATACTGTTTGTTTTTTTGCTGGGCAAAAGCGGTTGATATAGAGAGGATTGCTGCCATGCAGCTTATCCAGAACCATTGTTTCTTCAAGTCGGATTATTTTAAAGGCAGGGCAAAATTAGGAATTTGAAAATGAATCGATTTGAAAATTTGAAAATGCAGTGCTACATTATTCAATTGTTTAATTGCTATATTGTTACAATTGATTCATCACTTCAATATAACATCGATCAAACAATTCAACCATCTAACAATTAAGCAATTTGATCCCAAACATTTTCAAATTTTCAAATCAACTCACTATCCAATTCTCTTCTACATCTTCATTCCTAAATTATACATTACAAAGCTCCAGATGTCTGTCGCTTCGTCTATCAGCTTGCTTGTTGGCTTACCTGCGCCATGACCAGCTTTGCTTTCTATTCGGATAAGCGTAGGATTGTTACATGACTGTGCCTCCTGCAGTGTTGCAGCAAATTTAAATGAGTGTGCAGGTACAACCCTGTCATCATGATCTGCTGTTGTGACTAATGTAGCCGGATAGCATGTTCCTTTTTTCAGGTTGTGCAATGGAGAATAGCTATACAGGTTTTTGAAGTCAGCTTCATTTTTTTCTGCATTGCCATATTCTACTGCCCATCCCCAGCCTACAGTAAACTTGTGGAAGCGCAACATATCCATTACCCCTACCTGTGGTATAGCCACTTTAAAGAGATCTGGACGTTGCGTCATTACAGCACCTACGAGTAGGCCACCATTGCTACCACCACGTACCGCTATTTTTTCTTTGTTTGTGTACTTGTTTGCAATCAGCCATTCTGCCGAAGCAATCAGGTCGTTGAATACGTTTTGTTTGTTTTGCAACATGCCTTGCTTGTGCCATTTTTCGCCATACTCACTTCCTCCGCGCAGGCATACCTGTGCGTAGATACCGCCTTGCTCTATAAAGAACAAATTAGATATGCTGAATGATGGTGACATTGCAATGTTGAAACCTCCATAACCGTAGATCATAACTGGGTTTGCACCGTTCAGTTGCAACCCTTTCCTGTATGTCAGGAACATTGGCACTTTAGCGCCATCTTTAGAAGTTACAAATACTTCTTTTGTTTCGAAGTCAGCAGGATTGAATTTTACTTCTGCTTTTCTGAACAAGGTTGATTTACCGGAAGTAATATCAAAATGGAAAATGGTTGGCGGATAATTGAATGATGTGAAAGTGTAGAAAAATTCTTTGTCTTCTTTCTCACCTCCAAAGCCACCTGCGGTGCCAATACCAGGCAAAGCAATCTCTCTTACCAGTTTACCTTCATAGGTATATTGATATACTTTAGTAGAACCATCTTTCAGGTAAGATGCAAACAGGTAACCACCTGCTGTGCCCACACTTTGTAATGCTTCTTCTTTTTCCGGTATAACAATTTTCCAATTTTGTGGTGCAGGATTTTTAGGATCTACCAATACTACTTTGTAGTTGGGCGCATCCTCATTTGTTTTCAACAAAATTTTGTCGCCTGCATTATCAATTACATCAGGCTCGGTTGCAAAACCTTTTACCAAAACTTTGAAATCTTTTTGAGCAGCGTCTTTTGTGTCTTTGAATAACACTTCACCACCACTGGTGCCTTCACTTATCTGTACCAGCAGGAAGCGCTCATCTTCCGTAAGGCCGGCACCAAAGTAGCGCAATGGATGTTCATTATCTTCATACACTAGTACATCTGCACTTTGTGGTGTGCCCAGTTTGTGATAATATACCTTTTGAAATTGATTTTGTTTAGACAGTTTGCTTTTTTCGTCCGGCTCCGGGTAACGGCTATAATAAAATCCGTCTTCTCCTTTCCAGGCAAAGCCGCTGAATTTGATAAATTTTATTCCATCGCCCACTAACAACTGTTTGCTAGCAACATCCATTACATAACCGTCCTGCCAGTCGCTGCCGGATTGTGCAACAGTGTACGCAAGATATTTTCCTGATTTAGAAAAACTCAATCCGCCTAAAGCTGCTGTACCATCCGCAGATAATTTGTTTGGATCAAGAAAAACTTCAGGTGTTCCTTTCAATCCTTCCTGCCTGTACAATACACTTTGGTTTTGCAAACCATCGTTCTTGTAGAAATAATAATACTTTCCTTTTTTGAATGGAGAACCATACTTAGGATAGTTCCAAAGCTCTTCCAGGCGTGCTTTCACCTTATCCCTGAAAGGAATTTTACTTAAATAATCCTGCGTTACTGCATTTTGTTTTTGTACCCAGTCTTTTGTCTCCGCGCTGTTGTCATCCTCCAGCCAGCGGTAAGGGTCTTGTACTTTTGTTCCGAAGTAGTCGTCTGTTTGTGTTACTTTTTTGGTTGCGGGATATTGCAACTGCGCCTGTGATGTAAATACACTCAATTGACTCATGATCGCAATAATCCAATATTTTTTTTGCATATGAGATTTTTTTGTCCAAGCAAGTTTACAAAAAGATAAACAGCTTTTAAACACTAATTCTTTATCAGCAAATCCTTATTTTTGAGACTTCGGAAACGTTTGCGGAAAAACTTACCTTGATTGCGCTGCTATTGGATTAAGTTCGGAGTAGTAAGTTATAAGTGCTAAGTAATATGGTAAAACAGCTCGGATTGTTATACATTATTGCTTAATGGTCATCACTTTATACAGAAAACTTGTGGCTTAATTGAAAAACCATTTTTTAAAGGACCTTTTGAACTGTAATTAAAAATGTCGAAACAAGTTACCAAGATTGGTGTATTGACCTCTGGCGGGGACGCTCCCGGAATGAATGCGGCTATCAGGGCTGTAGTAAGAACAGGAATCTATTATGGGCTGGAAGTATATGGTATTGTGCGTGGTTACCAGGGAATGATTGAAGACAATATCTTCCACATGGATTCCAAATCAGTAGCTAACATTATCCAGAAAGGGGGTACGATCCTCAAAACCGCCCGCTCTAAAGAATTTTTCACACCTGAAGGACGTCAGAAAGCTTACGAAAATTTACAGAAACATGGTATCAATGGCTTAGTTGTAATAGGTGGTGACGGTAGTTTCCGTGGCGCACAAAAATTCAGCAATGAGTTTGATATTCCTTGTATCGGCCTTCCGGGCACTATCGATAAAGATATTGCCGGCACAGACTTTACCATCGGTTTTGATACAGCGGTAAATACTGCTGTAGAAGCAATAGATAAAATACGCGATACTGCGGATGCGCATGACCGCCTTTTCATAGTAGAAGTAATGGGACGCGACGCGGGTTACATAGCAATGCACAGCGGCCTTGCTACAGGTGCAGAAAACGTTCTGATACCTGAGCAGAAAACGAACATCGATGAGATTGTAATGACGCTGACAGAAAAAGAGAAAAGGAAAAAGCTGGTAAACCTGATCGTAGTTGCAGAAGGTGATGAATACGGCGGCGCTACAGAAATTGGTAAAATCTTAAAGGACAGAATGCCGAATGCTGACATTCGTGTTTGTATATTGGGCCACATTCAGAGAGGTGGCGCACCTAGCTGCATAGACAGAAACCTTGCAAGCCAGATGGGTTACTACGCCGTAGAAAGTTTGTTGCAGGGACGTAATAATGTAATGGTAGGTATCGTTAACAACGAGATGAATTACATTAAGCTTGACGACGCAGTAAAACAGAAACAGACTGTAAGCGACGAGATGCTGAAGATCATTAAGATACTTGCGAGCTAGTTACCAGTTAGCCGTTTATCCGGTCAGCCTGTAACCATAAGATTTAAAAGAGTTAAAGAAACCAAACATAATCATGTCAAAAAACATTGAAAAGTACCTGCACAAAGAGATGGACAATAAAGCAGGTAAAGAACACACATTTCACAAAACAAAAATTGTAGCAACAGTTGGCCCGGCTTGTGACACGTATGACAAATTGCTGGAACTGGTAAAAACGGGCGTAAACGTATTCCGTTTAAACTTTTCCCACGGCACTCATGAAGATAAAGCGGCTATTATCCAACACATCCGCAACATTAATAAAACAGAACCTTATAACATTTCTATCCTAGGCGACCTGCAAGGCCCTAAACTGCGTGTAGGCGAAATAGAAAATGGCAAACTGGAAATTAAAACAGGTGATATACTGACTTTTACGTCAAAAGAAAAAGTAGTTGGCACTAAAGAAAAGATCTATGTGTCTTACCCTAACCTTCACGAAGATGTGAAAGTGGGCGATAAAATACTGATCGACGATGGTAAACTGGAAGTAGTCGTTATAGAAATAACACAGGATGGTGATGTAAAAGTAGCTGTAACTTATGGCGGTTTCCTATTGCCTAAAAAGGGCGTAAACCTGCCTGATACAGCCATCTCCCTGCCAGCAATGACGGAGAAAGACATTATCGATTTTGAATTTATTATAGAGCAGGAACTGGATTGGGTTGCGTTATCATTTGTACGCAAGGCAGAAGACATGATCGATCTGAGAAGAAGAGTTACAGAGAGAAAAAGTAACATCAAGATCATGGCTAAAATAGAAATGCCATCTGCATTGAATGACTTGCGTAACATCATCGTAGAATCAGACGGTATCATGGTTGCACGTGGTGACCTGGGTGTAGAACTTCCGGTAGAGAAAGTACCAATGGCGCAGCGTGACATTATCCGTAAATGTATTCACCGTGCGAAGCCTGTAATTGTGGCAACGCAGATGATGGAGAGTATGATGGACCGTGTAAAACCAAACCGTAGCGAGATCACAGATGTTGCAAATGCGGTACTGGAAGGTGCTGATGCTGTAATGCTGAGTGGTGAGACGGCAACAGGTAACCATCCTCCGCTGGTTGTGGAAACAATGCGCAAGATCATTCTTGAAGTAGAAAGAACAGAATACCGTTATAATCGCGAAGAAGATCTGAAACCACAGGCACACTCCCCTTCTTTCCTGAGTGATGCGATCTGCTACAACGCTTGTAAAATAGCGCGCGACGTAACTGCTGACGCACTGATCGGCATGACGCAGAGTGGCTACACTGGTTTTATGCTAAGCAGCTACAGGCCAAAATCTCCACTTTATATCTTTACTAAAAAGAAACATCTTGTAAACCAGTTAAGTCTTAGCTGGGGCGTAAGAGCCTTCTATTATGATGAAGAGGAAAGCCTGGATGATATCATCAGCGACCAGATCGACATCCTGAAAGAACGTGCATTCATTAAGCCGAATGACATTGTTATCAACACAGGTAGTACGCCGATAGATCAGCACTTACCGACAAACGTTTTGAAGATCACGAAAGTAGAATAACATAAAAAGAGAAAGGCCGTCAATGACGGCCTTTCTCTTTTTATGCTTCAACATTTGAGGTTTAAAATTTCAATGTAGTTTAAGTTAATGAGCCACACTTAAACAATTCCGGATTAAAAGTTTCCAATAAACTCACCATGATCACTGACTATAGGCACACTTCTTATTCGTGCTCTTTATCGAAAAGTGACTCCATACTAATAACTGCATGATGATAAGCTGATATGACTTTCAGATAATCTTCCTGTATATCCATGTAATCTTTCATCGAGCTTAACAACTGGCTTTCATTAATACTTTCTTTTTCGAAAGCGGCCATGGTTTCTTTGCGCACCTTGTCTGCATCGGGAATAATAACTGACTCATAATAAACAATCCGTGCCTTACTAGTAACGTAATCCTGTACAGTTTGTGCAAATGAATTAAGTGTATTGTTCTCTTTTTTATCTTCTTTTATATGGCATTCGAATACGCCGTGTAATGGTTGAGATTTCATAGTTATTTTATTTAAAAATGTTTATTAATAGTTTACAGATTAACTGAGCAATTTGCCTGGCGGATGGTTTAAGAACATACAAGCAATGTTTGATAGCCAGTAGCATTTGCATCTCATGAGAAACACACTGGCATGCTACCCATTGCGATCAACAGTTTGTGAAGATATATCTGGCAAAATGTATCAGCGTATGCTCTAATTAACAGCAGCAGTTGTATCTGCCGGATTAGAACTGCATCATAAACTGCGAGCTAAAGAGGATCTATAATCGTGGAGGTTGCCATACTGCAAATGACACTTTTGTTATAGGACTGGATAAAAACGGGGTGTGTATCTCTTTCAAAGAAGTAACTACTTTGTTCGTAGCTATAACAGTAGTATTAAAATATGCTGCAGAACAACAATTGCAGCAGCAAAAGGGTGTGCATGCATCACACTGCCAGCCACATACGTTTTTATTTTCTGTTAATACACATGTTGTTTTCTGCGAAGATGCAAGGCCATCAGCACAAGGCATACAGCTTAGGAGTAAAATAATTGAGCTTAATATAAAGAACAGAAAACGCATGTATAAAGGTACTTGCTAATAAATTTTGCAATGAAAAATATATTAGCAACATTGCTGCAACTTAAAGCCAAATAAATTGGCAAATTCAATTATTTAAGTAGTGTTCAAAAAGCTTTATAAACTTCTTTTGTATTTATTTCTTCACTATTTCCTGGAGAGCAATCCTATTACCTTCACTATCTTCAAACTCGGCGACCGCAATGCCATATTTTTCATTAAGTGTTTTGGGATATAAGATCGCCCCTCCTTGCTCTACAACATTTTGCAACGCTTTATCAATATTGTCTGTTCTAAAATAAATGATAACACCATTTTTTGAAGGCTTATACACATCCCCTTTTGCCAAAGCACCTGTGATACCGCTTTGGGTATCGCTAAACGGGAACAGGGTCATTTCATAACCATCTATCGTCTCTCTCTCAAAACTAAAATCAAACACTTTTTTATAAAATTTTTCCGCTCTGTTTAAATCGTTTACCGGTATTTCAAAGTACATAACAGGGTTCGTTCCGTTCATAGCCTTCTTTATATTATGTTGTGTGCAGGAAGTTAAATAAAGAAGTAACAATACTGATACTATTTTCATGGCTATTTTTATTGTGGATCCTTTAATTCCCGTTATTCGCTATTGCTATATCTCAAATCTATTCTTTTATTCGTTTAAATATTGTTTTGTCCAACGGCTTGCTTTTGTTTAGAAAATTATCTGTAAAGTTTAGCCCGCTATTACATATGTATACAAGCGTATCATTCATTATCTCTATTTCACAATATGTGGCGTGGTGATCGTCATTCTCAGCAGGCATAACTAACTTATCCCCTTTTATAAACGCTTTATAGGCATCTCCGCTACCCTGGTTACGCAGCTTGCCAGTCCAATCATTTATCGTAACGTAATCATACCCTTCTTCGAAGAAGAACCGGATATATCGTTTGTTTTCTTTGTTATACCACGTACCTGCATATTTTTTACTTAACTGCTCCAGGTTAGCTGGCGATTGCGCTGATGCAGCAGTAGAACACAGGAAGATTCCTGTAATGAATGCTATTACAAGTAAGGCTTGGCGCATAATGTTATTGTATTTCATCTCCATTCATTTACATGCTATTGCAAATTGATTTCCCGACCGGAATGTGTCTTACACCAGGTCTTATACGCATGCAAAAGATAAGGGTTACACAATTCTTTTTACATTTTCTGTAAGGTCAGCCACAAACTTTTCTACGTCTTTGTAAAATTTATTTCCGTTTGAATTGTCAGCCTCTTTCAGTGCAACAACAGGCAATTCCGCTGCAAATATTTTATTCATGTAATCCATTTCGGATGGATAGGTATAAAACAACTTTCCTTTAGGATAGTTTTGCTCTTGCTGCCATACTTCAAACGGTTCAAAAAAGCAATCATGTTTGGGGCGGATAATTGCATGAAACAGTTCTTCATCTACCAATCGTACAAACCGGTACATGCCATGTATTTCAGATGCGAAGCATTTACTTATTTTGCTTTTAGGATAGCCTATTTTTTGGTAAGCAATACATTGTTCCTGAAGCCACATACTTGCATCCTGCGCATTACGATGTACCAAAGCCATAAAGTAAGCAACAATCGTCTTCTCCCAAAGTGTTATCTTTTTTTCCAGGAACTTAGTTGCTTTTTTCAAAGCATCCTCTTTCAACGCATCTTCTTTGTAATAAAGTACTCTCAACAGGTTTACAGAAACCTCAGTAAAAAAAGTTCCTTTGGAATGTGGCAGGTATTGGGGAAAGAAATATGGAATAACATCAAAATCGTTACATGCAAATGAGGAGGCTGCGTCTAATAAGGCATTGCAATGATCACTTCCGCTAGCAGTCATAGCACTCCGCAATAGTTTTTGCCTTGAAACCTGGTATAAAACGTTATTCAGAAGTTCATAGTCTGGCTGTTGAAATGCTATGTAAAAACCAAAATCATTTGTAGTGTCCAACAAGCTAACATAAGTTTTGGTTTTAACTATATCAGTTTTGTCTTTGGTCAAATGTTTCTCAAAAACATCGACATTCCCGGCATAAAATTCGTCCCAGGTTTTAGGCGGATAATAGTAGCCCCATTTAGTAAAGCATTCCTCTGCATTTTCTTCATAGAGCTTGCGAAACAGTTTAGCATTTTTCATATAAGCGTTTTTTATGTACAGCCATTTTTATGCCTAACCTTTTCCCATCATATTCTTACTACTTATTTTGTCTTATTACACCCTGCACATCCTATTTTACGTCCAATTGCGTTGTCGTTTAACCCTTTACTTCACATAACGCCCTCTCACTTCCCACATATCTGCGCGGAGAAGACATTACAGAGAGAACAACTTTCAAACTCTTCCGTTAGGGAATTTGTCATTAAACGCTTCATTCCTGGAAAAGAACCGCTTTATGCTTGCTATTAAGTACAAAACAACAGAACCTGAAAGAAGACAGAATAACACCAGGATGATTATATCATAAGTCTTGAGATCCGACATATGTTCTACTATTTCTTTATATGCGATCAATAAGATCAGCACCACAGAAAGGGCATTTATAGCAACTTTAAGCTTCATACATTCTTATGGTTTAGAATAAATATTAGCTTCATTCTCTTTTTCAGTAACACCACTTGCTCCAGATCTCGTGTGTATGCAAGGATATGCCCCCATTACAAAAAACTCATATAGCTACAAATACAACGCACTTTCTGTTCTTATACCTAGATAAAGGGATACTATAGAAAAAAATGCTACTTGAGATATATCCTCTTTATTTTACTTCTTTTTCCTGGACGTTCCACTAATCACTAAATTGTATGAGTCATCGATCCATTGGTAAAGCAACCTATCCGGGATTGAATTATCCATTATAATGCGATTCCAATGATTTTTATTCATATATCCCGGCACTGTCACTGCCAGATATGTTTCCCTCAATTCAGCTACCTTATCAGTGTCACATTTCAAAGTAATGCTTGCGAAAGTCATAACATCTGTTGAAGCAAACATTTTGCCGGCGACCTTAAATACCAGCGCATTGGGAAGATTCCTGGGGAATGGAAAAGATTCGGAGGCCCCTACTTTTTGAATACAATAATTTCTAAAATCCTCAATATTCATACTATCCTATTTTAAATATTTTCTTACAAATACATCGTTTACAGGTGTAATAAGAGGGTAGCAACAATTGCCCATGACAATCTACTTTCTTTTCTCGCAACGTCTCTTATTCAAATACCCATCAAATCCCCTCATTCACATATCCTGGCTGAAGAGATATTATGGAGAACGCAAAGAATAGCTGGTATGCCCCACTATTTCTTGGGCATATTTCACCCACCCTATGATAATGTCTTTTTAAAAAGATTATTGCCCTCAGCATACCCTGTCTAACATTAGTAGAAAAAACAGGGCTCCCCCTCTCTGATACATCCACTATTTTACTACGTCAAATAACTTTTTCTGTTAATATTTTTTCAAAACAGGATTTATGGCAGATCTCTTCAGGAATTAAAGCGTAATTATACATTTCCATTACAACGATTTATGAGACTTTACCCTAGGCTATCCTTGTTAATCTTATCGTGCTTTTTATTTTCCTTTTACTCTATTGCACAAAAAGGAAAAATATCCGGCTCTGTTTTCAGCGACTCTACTAAAGAAAAACTAACAAACATTAATATTAGCCTGCTCATTCCAAAGGATTCATCTATCTATAGTTATCAATTGACAGATGCCAAGGGGCATTTTTCATTTACCAAAGTTCACCCGGGCACTTATGAGGTCATTGTGACCGCACTAAGCCATGAGCATTATTCCAAACGTGTGGAGATTACGGCAGCACATCCTGAAGTAACGCTCGACTCCATTGTGTTACGGGTATCTTATGACACGCTGGAGGATGTAACCGTAAAGGCCGTAGTGCCAATGGTGATCAAAACGGACACGACTGATTTTAATGCGTCCGCTTTTAAAACAAGGCCCAATGCATCTGTAGAAGATCTTCTGAAAAAGATCCCTAATATGGATGTGGACAAGGACGGCACTATAAAGGCGGAAGGGCAAAAGGTAACACAGATACTGGTAGATGGCAAACCCTTCTTCGGTGGCGACCCTAAAACGGTGACGCAGAACCTGCCGGCAGACGTGGTAGCGCGAGTACAGGTAATAGACAAAAAATCCGAACAGGCCAGGAACTCCAAAATAGATGATGGTGAGCGGGAGAAGATTATCAACATTGTTATTAAAAAAGACAAGAAAGCTGGCGCTTTTGGAAATGGCTATGCGGCGTACGGAACCAATCAGCGCTATGAGGGAAAGATCTCTGCCAACTCGTTTGAAGGTGATAAGAAGATGGCGCTTGTGCTTAGTGCAAACAATACCGGGCGCAATGACTATAGCTATGGCAGTAATAATGAGGGGTCTTATTACAACAACAATGGCCTTACAGATAATAAAACAGGCCGCTTTAGTTACAACAATGTAGTCAGCAAAAAATTCAACTACAACATTGCCGGAAATGCAGGCGCTACTAAATCTACCAACCAGCGCATTTCTAACCAGGAGACTTTATATGGCGACTCGTCTAATTACACTTACTCCAAAAACAATAATACCTATACGCAAAAGTCTGTAGGTGCAGACCTTAGCCTGGAATGGAACCCAGATAGCACATTAGCTGTCCGTTTCAAGCAGTCTGTCCGGCATGCTACATCCAACAGCGACAATAACAGCATTTTCGCATCGAGGTTAAAAGACAATAAGATCATTAACAATGGTAATACCAATTATACAGGCAGTTCTAAAACACCGGGTTTTAACGGGGAACTATCGCTAAGCAAAGACCTGGATACAAATGGACGCAGGGTATTTTTCAACATCGCCAACAATCTGAATAACAGCAATGGAGATGATTACAATATTTCCAACAACTATTTCTTTCCCGGCAATAAACCAGACTATAAGCGTCTATACAATCAAAATATACTGAACACAAACAATTCTTCGGGCTATAATGGCGGCATTGGATACAATGAACCACTAAGCAAGAAAAGTTTTATCAGCATTAGTTATAACCTGAATTATGCAAAAAATGACAATAACAAGCAGTCATTTGATTACGATTCATTGACCGGCACATACACTATACCGAATGATACGCTGAGTAACCATTTTAATAATACCAGTACCACTAACCAGTTCGGGCTTAACTATTCCTATAGTTTTAAAAAGGCGGGCTTCGGCATTGGTATGCGTTGGCAGCAGGCTATACAGCGCAGCTATTCCTATACGAATGACAGTGCTTACGAGCAAAAGTTCTCCGGGCTTGTGCCTTCGGCAAACTTCTATATTAATGGCAAGGGAAAAAGACTAGCTGTCAATTATAGTTTTAAAACGGCTCAACCACAGGCTTACCAGTTACAACCCGTAATCAACAATTTCAATCCATTGTACCTGAGTCTGGGTAATCCTAACCTTACTTATTCATCCACGCATTCTCTTAATTTCAATGGCAATTATTTCAATAGTAAAACAGGCCTGAACCTCTACAGTAGCGGTAATTTCAACCTGGTATTTAACCAGATTTCCAATAGCGTGATACTGGATAAATCTACAGGCCAGCAGATTAGTCAGCCGATCAATGTGAATGGTACTTACAATGCTTCTTTTTATGGATTTGTCGGCATGCCTTTGTACAATCCCACGCGCACAAAGCTGAAAAATAAAATATCACTCAGCCTCAATTTCAATGCTTCTATCCGCCGTACGATCAGTATGCTGAATAATGAAAAGAACATCAATAACAATCAAAATTTCAACCTATCGCCGGGTATCAATCTCAGCCTTGATGAGTGGATTGACATGCGCTTAAGAACTGATATAAGTAAGCAGGTAAATAATTTCTCCCTGCAGTCTAATATGAATAATGACAACTACACTTACTCCTTAGGCACAGACTTTACTATACGGCCGGTAAAACTGACGGAGCTGTTAGTGAATTACTACTTCACCAAAAGAACAGGGCAGGCTGCAGCATTCAACAAGGACATTAATATGCTAACAATGGAGCTTACGCAATATTTTAATGAGCGCCGTGAGTTTTGGGTAAAGTTGAAATGCTATGATGTACTGAAACAAAATGTATCCATTTACCGCTATTCAGGCTCCAACTATATTACAGATGTGGAATCCACTGTTTTAACGCGTTACTTCCTGTTAAGTATTAATTGCAAACTGAGTAAGTTCGGCAAAGGAAAAGCCGCAGCTAAGACACAAAGTCAATAAGGGCACCTAACATTGTTTTATTGTTGAATGGTTAAATAGTTAGGAGCGAGCAGCACCACTTTAATTGTGCTTTACTTGCGACGCTCCGTTCAACAGTAATAATTCTAGTGGACAATCCACCACAAGATCACAAAAGCGGCACAAGTTCCACAAGAATACTCTTTGTGTTCTTTGTGGTTAGAATACATTTGCTACATAGCGATATGCAGATGAACGGAGCGTCGCAAGCAAAGCTTAACCAGGGAGCAAAAAGTCTGCTTAAAAACTTGGCGCTTCTTGGTGTCATGGTGCCTTAGTGGCAAAAACTCGCGCAATCGTTTGTTTGTCCTTTCTATCCAGCCTTTTGCTATTTTCATTCTATTAAATATCTGTTTCGGTTTGAAAGCTTAATTTTAGCCTAACTGAAACTTATTATTGTTATGAATAAAATTCTACTTGCACTTTTATTATTTCTCCCGTTTGTAAGTCACGCGGAAAACGCTGACTCTGCCTGGTTCAGAGACAATTATATTAAGCAGGAACAATATATTACGATGCGTGATGGCATCAGGTTGTTTACATCCATTTATATTCCCAAAGACAATGCAGAGAAGCATCCGATCCTGATGACGCGCACGCCCTACTCTTGCGCACCATACGGAGAGAAGGAATATAAAAACTACTGGAGCAATCATTACAAAACATACCTGAAAGAACATTATATACTTGTAACGCAGGACGTACGTGGACGCTGGATGAGTGAGGGCACGTTTGTAGATGTACGCCCATTTGCAACAGACAAAAAAGACAAGAGCGTAATAGACGAGGCTAGCGACACGTATGATACCATTGACTGGCTGGTAAAGAATATAGAGGGTAACAATGGCAATGTAGGAGTATTTGGCATTTCTTATCCTGGCTTCTACTCCACTATGGCGTCTTTAAGCAAACACCCGGCATTAAAGGCAGTAAGCCCCCAGGCTCCGGTAACAGACTGGTTTATGGGTGATGATTTTCATCACAATGGCGCATTCTTTGCGCTGGATGGTTTTGCATTTTACAGCAGCTTTGGCAAACCACGTCCGGCACCTACAACAGTAGGGCCGAAAGGATTTGATTTCCGCTCTCAAGATAATTATGAGTTTTTCCTTCGTACAGGTGCGCTATCTAACCTCGCAAGATTGATGGGTGATAGTGTTGCATTCTGGAAAGACCTGTATGCACATCCAAACTATGATGCCTGGTGGAAAGCACGTAATGTGCGCAACTTTGTAGAGAATGTACCAAACGGTACTGCTACACTGGTTGTAGGCGGTTTGTTTGACGCAGAGGATTGCTATGGCGCCTGGAACACGTACAAGGCTATTGAAAGCAAGGCGAAGAATAACAATAAGATTGTAATGGGCCCGTGGTTTCATGGACAGTGGGCAGGACGCGGCAGCGATGGCTCCTCTCTCGGCAACGTGCAGTTTGGCAGCAAAACAAGCGAATGGTATGCAACCAATATTGAAGTACCGTTTTTCAATTATTACCTGAAAGGAAAAGGCAATGTAGATAACATTAAAGAGGCAAACGTATTTTTTACAGGTGAGAATAACTGGAAACAATTGCCTCAATGGCCTCCTGCGGATATGAAGCCGACGAATATTTATCTGCAAGAAAAAGGTGCGCTGGGCTGGAAAGCACCGGCAAACCCAACAGGCTTTTCTCAATACGTAAGTGATCCTAACAAACCTGTTCCTTACACAGAAGATGTACACCTGCGCAGAACACGCGAATACATGACAGATGACCAGCGTTTCGCAGCACGCAGGCCGGATGTATTGGTCTTCCAGACAGATACATTAACGGATGATGTAACGCTTGCCGGGCCGGTTATTGCAGACCTGCTGGTAAGTACTACCGGCACAGATGCGGACTTTGTAGTAAAGCTGATAGATGTATTCCCGGACAACTTCTCTTACAGTGCAAACGATAAATACCCGATGGGTGGTTACCAGATGCTGGTACGCGGAGAAATTATGCGTGGTCGTTTCCGCAATAGCTTTGAGAAGCCGGAAGCATTTGTACCAAACAAAATTGCAGAAGTAAAATATACATTGCCAGATGTAGCACATACGTTTAAAAAAGGACACCGTATAATGATACAGGTGCAAAGCTCATGGTTTCCATTGGCAGACAGGAACCCGCAGCAGTTTGTAGATATTTACCATTGCACAGATAAGGACTTTATTAAGGCTACGATCAATGTATATCACAATGCACAACACGCGTCTTCGATCATTTTACCAGTTATAAAATAAAACGCTGACATGAAACAATTACTACTAACGGCTTGCCTACTACTAAGCCTCGCTGCCATCAGCCACGCACAGAGTATAAACATTATACCTGCGCCGGTAAAAGCAGAAATGAAAAACGGCCAATTTACCATTACTCCGAAAACAGTTATCGTTGCTGCAGCCGCAGAATCGAAGTCTGTAAGTTTTCTAAATGATTATTTAGATAAATTATATGGCTTCAGGCTAAAGACTGCCGCTAAAGCAGACCGTAACTACATTAAACTGGTGACACCGGTTTTTGTAAAGAAACCAGACAATGAAGAACGCTATACACTAAATGTGGACGCAAACGGCGTATCTATCCAGGGCGATAGCTACCAGGGCACTTTCATTGGCATACAAACATTGATACAATTATTGCCGCCGGTTAAAAGCAATGCACTAAAGATCCCATTCACTTCTATCGAAGATTATCCGCGCTTTGGATACCGCGGTATGATGCTGGATGTATCCAGGCACTTTTTTACAGTAGAGTTTGTAAAACAGTACATTGACTTCCTGGCGCTGCATAAAATGAATACTTTCCACTGGCATTTAACAGATGACCAGGGCTGGCGTATAGAGATAAAGAAACATCCTGAGTTGACAACGATCAGCAGTTGCCGCGAAAGTACCATTATTGGCCACCATCCGGGTAAAGGTGAGGACCATATAAAACATTGTGGTATCTACACACAGGAACAGGTGAAGGAAGTAGTTAAATATGCTGCAGACAGGTTTATTACTGTAATACCGGAAATAGAAATGCCGGGACACGCAATGGCGGCATTGGCAGCATATCCGGAGCTGGGCTGTACAGGTGGCCCTTACAAAGTACAAGGCACATGGGGTGTACTGCAAGATGTATTCTGCGCAGGTAATGAAAAAACATTCGCGTTCTTACAAGACGTGCTGGATGAAGTGATCCCATTGTTTCCGTCAAAATATATACATGTAGGTGGAGACGAATGTCCAAAAGACAGGTGGAAGGTATGTCCTAAATGTCAGAAACGCATTAAGGATGAAAACCTGAAAGATGAGCATGCTTTACAGAGCTACTTTATTCACCGCATGGAAAAATACATTAACAGCAAGGGCAAACAGATCATAGGATGGGATGAAATACTGGAAGGCGGCCTCGCTCCTAACGCGACAGTAATGAGCTGGCGCGGTGAAAAAGGTGGCATAGAAGCAGCTAAGCAACACCACAATGTAATTATGACGCCGACAGGCTGGTGTTATTTCGACTATTCGCAGTCTAAGAAAGAAGATTCATTGACTATTGGCGGCTATCTTCCAGTAGAAAAAGTATATAGCTACGATCCGCAGCCTAAAGAGCTATCAGCAGAAGATGCTAAATATATCTTGGGTGGTCAGGCAAACTTGTGGACGGAATATATAACCTCTCCTACTAAGGTACAATACATGGTATTCCCACGTATGGCTGCGTTAAGCGAAGCGTTGTGGTCACCAAAAGAGAAAAAGAACTGGAAAGATTTTGAACCACGCATGAACGATCAGATCAAGCGTTACCAGTTCTGGAATGTGAATTATAACCCGAAAGGTATTAAACAGGGGGAATAGGTTTATATAGTATATACAGTTTGTAAAGTATATAGGTTGTATAAAGTGAAGGCGTAAACAAGAGTTTTATTCTCTTTGTTTACGCCTTTTCTAATTGCACGAGTTGTTATACAAATCAAACGCTGTTACTAAGAGTGGGCCACTCTGGCATATATCGCAGTCTGTGTCTCGCTGTTCGGCATGGTTCCGAAGGGCATGTCGAACGCCAGATAATGACGGATTTATAATCCGTACCAAAAAGGATGCACATCCTTTCAATCTCAGGTTCGACATGCGGCTTTGCCTAACATGTCGAACAGCGAAGTACAATAGAGAAAGGATTGTAAGCGAAAAAGAATAGTTTCAAAATCATTGGAGTTCCCAATCAGCTTTTTAAAGAGAAACGTTCGGCCTCAGAAAAGCTGCGTTAAGAAAAATGTCATGAACGCCGGAAAAATCCATTGCTGTTTGAGCCAGGCGTAACTTACTTACAAATGCTGTCTGCGGCGAGTTCAATGGATTTCGGCGTTCATGACATTTTTTAGCCTGCTTTTCTGGAGCCTTGATTTTTTTGGTTACTTTTTGTATCAAGACAAAAAGTAACACTGTCGGTAGACAAATGAAAGCTTGCAATTGGTGATCCACCAAACTTATTCGGACAACAATGATACTTTATCTACTTTACAAACTAAATTGTCTGTGCATCTTTCTGCAACACTCCTTCTTTATTGAAGTACAAATATTTCTTTTGTATCAGTGAGCTTTTCTCTGCATATACGCGGTATTGAAAGTCTTTGTCCTTCTTATCTATTGCTACTACAGAACCCGGTGTCCAGTCGTTGTATTTACTTTTTTTAAACCCATCCTTTACTGCCTGTGGCAACGCCTCGTATGTTAATTCCCTGTCCGTTTCTTTCCATTCTCCTTTGCCTGAAAAGTAAACGGCAGTTTTTACGCCATCGTCTGTAAATTCTGCTTTCCAGTCTGTGAGGTTATCTTTCCACGTTACATCGGCCGCTTTGGGGAATTTAGCTTTTAACGAATTAGTGGCTCCTGCGGGCACTTTTCTCAATTGTGCAAACGTGGTAGCAGTCACCAGTCCAAGTGCTACTATTGTCAAAGTCATTGCTTTTTTCATAGATATACTTTTCCCCTAACTATGCAAGCGGAGTGCCAAAGGGCAATATCATTAAGTTAAGAAGCTAACCACAAAGAGCGCAAAGCTATTTCACAAAGGACACAAAGGGAAGCCCTTGTGTCCCTTGTGTTACCATTGTGAGCCTTGTGGTTAATTTAATGACATTGGTCAAAGGGTGAAAAGATTGGAAATTTCAGATGTCTGGCATCGCAATTGCATTGTATTAAGTCTAACCAAATTTTTTTGTATGAAAAATATCTTAATCGCAGCCGGAGTAGTAGGTGCTGCCGCAGCAGGTGTAATCCTGTATATGAAGAACAGGGAAAAAGTAAACAACAAACTGAGTGATTTGTCTGACGCGGCAAAAGATGCCGCAAAAGACGCTTATACTAAAATGAATAAGCATCTGCACAAAGCTGAAAAGCGTGCAACAGACGCAGCTACAATGGCTTAAAAGAATAAAGAAAGCGGCCTAAAGGCCGCTTTCTTTTCCCCACTTTGGGGAGCAAAAATATGGTTTACCGATTGCGTGTGTCAATATTGTAAAGACGAGCCGCTCAGGCTTTACCTGTTATGTAAACTTTGCTCCAACATTGCTATCGATTCTACAATGTAACAGGAAAAGAATTCATCAATTACAGCTCTTACTTCTTTCTCCATTCAAAGAAAAAGGTACTTCCTTCTCCCTGGTTAGATTCTACCCATATTCTGCCGCCTTGCTCTTCTACCAGCATTTTTAAAATATTCAATCCCACACCTGTACTACTATCACTGTTAACAGCTTTGTTTTGTGTGGTATGAAAGAGTCTGAATATGCGCTGCTGGTCTTCCTCTGCTACACCTGGGCCATTATCACTTACATAAAACTCATAGTACTCACCTTTATCTACGCCACCAATTTCGACTACGCCGTTTTCCTTATCATTATATTTAATCGCATTGCTGATCAGGTTTTGAAAGACCTGTTGCAACTTCAGTTTTCGTGTTTGTATTACCGGTAACTCACCCGCCAGGGTTACTGCAACATGTTTTGGGGGAAATAACAGGTAAGCGGTTTGCAACACCAGCTCATTTACATCTACCTCTTCTACTGTTTGCTCGCCCATACTCTTGCGTGAGTAATCCAGGATAGATCCGATCATTTCTGTCAGGTGTCCGGATGCCTGCACCAGCATTTCTATGTATTCCTTCAACTCACTATTGTTCACAATGCGGTCATCATTTTCCAACAAAGAAAGCATGGTTACAATAGCGGAGAGCGGTGATTTTAAATCGTGGGATACGATGTAGACAAAGCGTTCCAACTGCTTGTTAATACGCTCCACTTCCACAAGGGAGTCTTTTAATTGCTTCTGGTAGAAATAGAGTTGCTCAAACACATTTACTTTTGCACGCGTAATATTGCTATCCAGCGGCTTTTGCAAATAGTCTACAGCGCCACTGTCAAATCCTTTTAATACATACTGCTCTTCTTTATTGATGGCAGTAACAAAGATGATGGAAATGTCTTTTGTCTTAGGATTGGACTTTAATATTTGCGCTACTTCAAAACCATCCATGCCCGGCATCTGTACGTCCAGCATGATCAGGCCTATCTGGTCATTTTTTAAGATCAGCTTAAGCGCTTCATTGCCAGAAAGGGCAGTGATGAACTTACGGTTATCGGCACTAAGCATTTCTTCCAGTACTAACAGGTTTTCTTCCCTATCATCTACTAGTAAGATGGTAAAGTCTTTTTGTGTGCTTTGATTCGTCATTTATTTGGATTGGAATGTCCTCAACATTTCTGCCTGATAAAGTCAACTATTTCGTCAGGTGTTTTAACCAGTGCCCCCCTCACCATCTCAAGAGCTGCCATTGGCATAGCGGGGTAGTCAGACGTTTCCGGATCCTGGATAATGACAGTTCCCCCTGCTTTTGCAATAACAGCGGCCCCCTCTGCTCCATCTGCATTTGCACCGCTTAGTAGTATAGCGGTTGTTTTATCTGCAAATACATGTGCCACACTTTCAAATGTTACATCAATGGATGGCCTGCTATAGTTGACGGCTTCAGAATAATCCAGGCTTATTGTTTTATCATCTTCAATAAGCAAGTGATAATTCTGCGGTGCAATATAAATATGTTTTTGTTTAATGCGCTCTTTGTCTTCCGGCTCGTGAATCTTGAAATTCGGCTGTGATGCAGACAGGATGCGGCTCATATCACTTACCACATTCCGCAATCTGTGTAGTACGATTACTACGGGCGTAACAAAATTATCCGGCAGCTTGTCCACTATATTTAATATAGCCGGGAGACTTCCTGCCGAACCACCAATAACGATTATATCCTGTATACTCTTGGGCATTTATTATGCTTTCCGTCTGAATATTTTAGTTGCGTTACTTACTGTTTCAAATTTGAACCGCAGGTCTGTAAACAGCAGCGACTCTTTCATACCCAACGCCATATACCCCATCGGCGCAAGACTATCGTAAAATAAATGAAAGACATTGTTTTGAAGTACTTTATTAAAATAGATCAAAACATTTCTGCAACAGATCAATTGAAACTCATTAAACACCTGGTCTGTAACAAGGTTGTGCTGTGAGAAGACTATATTTTTTCGCAGCTCTTTTTTTATGATCGCATTTTCATAACGTGCCGTATAATACTGCGAAAAATCATTTACACCTCCTGACTGAATATAGTTGTGGGTGAACTCCTTCATGTTTTTCAGCGAAATAATGCCTGTACGTGCCTTCTCTATATTCACCGGGTTTATATCTGTCGCATATATTTTAGACCGCTCCAACAGCCCCGCTTCATGCAGCAGTATGCACATGGAATATACTTCCTCTCCTGTGGCGCAGCCTGCATGCCATATTTTAATGATAGGATAACTAGCCAGTTTGGGTAACACGCGCTCGCGAAGCGTTTTATAAAACACAGGATCGCGAAACATCTCTGTTACATTTACCGTAACTGTTTGCAGAAAAAAGGCAAAGAACTCTTTACTATTTGTAAGATTATACTTCAGGTCGTAAATACTATTCAGCTTAGCCGTATCCATAAAACGGTCAAGGCGGCGCGAAAGGGACGCTCTTGCATAATTACTGAAATCATATCCATACTTCTGTTTCAGTATTAGCAGTATATCGTTTAAATCGTCCTCTCCGATTTCTCTTTTATCGTTCATCATTGGGATAACCAAACACGCATTAAAGAAAAAAGTTTACCTGTATCTACCGGTTTAGATATATAGTCGGATGCACCTGCAGCTATACATTTTTCCCTGTCACCAGTCATCGCTTTTGCTGTAAGTGCAATGATCGGAAGCTTTGTTAGCTTCAGTTCATTCCTGATCCGTTTTGTTGCTTCATAGCCATCCATTTCAGGCATCATCACATCCATCAGTACCAGATCTATGTTACTATCGCTCCGCAATATATCCAACGCTTCCTTTCCATCTCCTGCCGGCACTACATTCATATGCTGCTCTTCAAGCGCAGTGCTCAATGCAAACACATTTCTCATATCATCATCTACCAGCAATATTTTTTTGTTAGCCAGTATATCATTAGACAATGGTATAGCAGATACTTTGCGTTGCATTCCGCCAGGCTTATCTTCCACCTCCTGTACTTTATAGAGGAATAATTCCATCTCATCCAGCAGGCGGTCTTTCGCGTGCGTAGACTCCCGTATAATCACAGGTGATATTTTATTTAGCCGAAGCTCATCTGCCGCCGTAATGTCCTTATCCAGGTATATGATTACCGGTATATCCTGCAGATTAGACGCAACATTCAACGCCTGCAGATCTGCAACACCTTTTTCTATATCAGCGCCTATGTCGGCTATAATACAATCATATCGTATTTCCTTCATCCTTTCTATCACTTCACTCACAGACCGGGCATACGTACACTCTACTTCAAAATTCCGTTGCTCCAACAGGTTTTGAAGAGAACCATCTTTTACTATTTCTCCCGATAATACAATCACTTTTTTTGCATGCTCTGCTACATGACTACCGATAATGCTGAATGCCTTTTCCAAATCCTCTTTCTCTACCGGTTTTTTCAGGTAAGCGATTGCGCCGGAAAGCCGGGTTTGCGTATCATCCATAGCAGAGATCACATGCACCGGTATATTTTTCAATGACGGATCATTCTTCAGCGCTTTCAATACAGTCCAGCCATCTATTACCGGTATCTGTATATCCAGTGTTATCGCATCAGGCTTATACTTTTGTGCGTAGTACAATCCCTCATCACCATGCAGTGCTATAATAGCCTTGTATCTTTTATTTCTTGCAAAGTCTCTTAAAATTGCAGCAAAGCTAGGATCATCTTCTATCACCAGCATTACACGGTCCGAAGGCTGAATATCAGCCCGGTCATCTTTTACCGCAGTCTGCTGTACCAGTTGTGAGAAATCTATTTCTTTAAGTGGTTTTATTTCTTTCTGCTCATCATTTTCCACAACTGCATTACTATCCTCCTTGTACACACTTACATTTCTTTTTCCTGCGGGAATGTATAATGTAAACGTACTGCCCTGCCCTTCTATGCTAGTCACTCTTATTTCACCACCCAATATTTTTATCAGTTCTTTACTGATGGATAAACCCAATCCCGTACCGCCATATTTCCTGCTGGTAGACCCATCTGCCTGCTGAAATGCTTCAAAAATAAGTTGCTGTTTATCTGTCCCGATACCAATACCAGTATCTTTCACATCTATTGCCACTACATGTTCCGCCTGCAAGAGTGTAATGTCTGATATGGAAGAACGGTCTTTTTCAATGCGCATGTTCAGTGTAACGCTGCCCTGTTTTGGCGTAAACTTAAAGGCATTCGACAGCAGGTTTTTAATCACCTGCTCCAGGCGCTGCTTATCCGTATAAATGTGTTCCGGCACATCCGCCTCTTTGTTCAAAGTAAACGTTACTTGTTTATCATCTGCTACCACAGCAAAAAGCTGTTGTATATCTTTCAGTATAAACTCTGTTGTTACCTTTTCGAAATGTAGCTCTATCTTGCCAGCTTCTATTTTCGAAAGATCAAGTATATCATTGATCAGTTTCAGCAGGTCCGTACCTGACTTGTGTACAATATTTGCATACTCCACCTGCTTATCCGTCAGGTTACCCGGTTTATTTTCTGCTAACAGTTTGGCAAGGATCAGTACACTGTTCAGTGGCGTACGAAGCTCATGCGACATGTTAGCCAGGAATTCCGACTTATACTTACTCGTCACTTCCAGCTCCTTCGCTTTTATGGAAAGTGTTTGCCTTGCAACTTCTACGGCTTCGTTCTTTTCCTCCAGCTCTGCATTTATTTGTCTCAGCTCTTCTTCCTGCACCTTCAGTTCCTCTTCAGAAGCCTGTAATATTTCAGCCTGTCTTGTCAGTTCTTCATTTGTCTGGCGCAGCTCTTCCTGCTGATGCTCCAGTATTTCTTTTTGTTCCTGCACCTGCCCGAACAATGCGTCTACTTTTTCACTTGCCTGCCTTGCATCCATAGCAGTCGCAATATTTCTTACAATTGTCCTCAACAGGTTGATCTGCCCTTCTGTGAATGGAGAAAAATTCCCTAGCTCTATTACCCCCTTCAGCTCTTTATTCAACCAGAAAGGCATACATGCTATCTCGCCTTTACCGGAAGTATTACCTGTTCCCGATTGTACTTTCCAGTACTCGTCCGGAACATTCCTGATCAGCGAAATCTCTTTTGTCAATGCAGCATTACCCACAATGCCTTCTCCTATTGCAAACACCTGTTGCGTATTGGCAATAACAGCCACCGTAGCTACCTGGTGCAGCTTATTATCATTCTCATCCAGCAGGTACAAAGCACCAGCCGGCACCCCCAGGTATTTTACCAGTGCAGTAAGCACATCCTGCGACAGCGTTGCGGAGTTGACTGCACCTTGCAGGCTATCATTTATTGTTGCGTTACCTTCCAGTAACCAGTTTTTTTCTGTTGCTTCAGTATTTAGCTGTTCCAGTTCCTCATAGTTATCTTTCAGTTCACCTTCCGCCTTCTTCCTTATCCGAAATTCATTGGCTATCGTGTAGATCAATATAAACACAACCACCAGGATCAGTAATCCGCCAAATAACAAGATATTACCCACCATTCCCAATAGCTTACTATTGCTTTCTTCTCGCATAACAAGCAACTTGTTTTCTTCCTGGGTAATGTGCAGTAACAGATCTTTGGTATAATCCATTAATGTCTCTTCCTGGCGTGTGATCTCAACTGTTTTAGCATGATCATCACTTGGGTGGATCAGTGGCATTTCTTCCCAGTAAGCGATCAAACGTTGCGTTGCATCTTTCAGGCTGTCTATCCGTTCATACTGTACAGAATTATCCCGAACCATTTGCTTCAGTTCATTAATCTGTGGTGCGATCTGTGCAAGGGATTGTGTATAAGGCGCCAGGTATTTTGTATCACCTGTAAGCCGGTAACTTCTGCGACTGCCACGCATGTCCGTTATGGTCTCACGTACTTCTGTTGTCTTATCCAGCACCTGGTAGGTATGCGTTACCCACCCACTCTCATCAGATTGCTTCTGGAAAGTGAGGTAAGAAGCGGCACACACAAATATTACGAGTATAATGGCGAGGGTAAATCCTATGTACAAACGCCTGTTTAAGGATATCTGCATATAACAAATATATCAATTGACTAGTATTAATATACGACTTATCTCTTTTATTACACCAATATTAAGCTGATTTAAAGATGCTTATAAGTTATTCATAATTTATTAAGGACTTTCCGGGCCTGCACATTTGCACGAAATAAGTAATTTACCCAGGCCACTCTTGCGGTTAAGCGCTTAGCTATACGACATGTATTTAACTTATACTACTTTGGCAGAAAATATGCAAACAGCAAACCTTATGATAAAGCAAATTGCCGAAAGCCTCATAGGCCGTGCATTGACAGCAGCAGATGGCATTGCCCCGGACATTATTACCACTACGGAAACACGTCTTCAATCATCTTTACCGGCTGCATTAAAAGCGTTTTACCTGCTTGCTGGCAACATTTCAATGCTTACCAGCTCCTTTCAGCGTTTTGAAGCGCCTGCTGAAATCGCAATCGAAAAGGGGTTATTAATCTTTATGGAAGAAAACCAGGCCGTCTGTTACTGGGGTGTAAAACCGGAAGAGGCAACTAACGAAGAAGCAATCGTTTATCAAAGACAAGTGTTTGATGACCATGTGGATGACTACTCCGAGGATATTGCATTACCGGATTTTATACGCGAGATCTTATACTACCAATGCGCGCAAGGTGGTTACGAGTTTGCAGGCAGTATTGTTACAGATGAACTGGAAAGTGTAGAAGACTTCCTGGACGATGTGGCAGAAGACTATGCACTGGTTGTAAAACGGGATGCACTTGTCATTTATCAAAAAGGAACAAATCTTATCTGGTACCTAACGGACCGCGAAGGCAATATTTACGACGAAACGATCTACCTCTCCTCACTCACAGAGAAAGAATTTGAAGCCGAAGCAGATGTGTATGGGTTTGAAGATTTGTAGACAAAATTTGAAATTTAATATTTGAAATGAGTTCCGCGCTCATACTTACTAAATAAAACGAGTGGTTGATTATGATCAACCACTCGTTTTTTATCGACTTTGTACTTAGTACTTCGTCATTCGTACTTTTCTTAAATCGTTGCGTTCACCCCTAATCCCGGCTGGTCCAGTATCGTTACTTTACCAAAGTCGTATGTAATACCCTGCGCTTTATCTTCCGTCAATAACAATGGACCATCCATATCTACAAAGTCTAACTGAGGCAGGAAGTTCGCAATAGCTGCAGAGCCAATGCTGCTTTCGTTCATGCACCCCATCATTACTTTCATATCCAGGCTACGCGCCTCTTTGATCATGCGCAATGCAGGTGTAGGCCCGCTGCACTTTGTCAGCTTAATATTGATACCATGAAAATGCTGGTGACATTTTCTCACATCGCTTTCAAACACACAGCTTTCATCAGCAAACAATGGTAAAGGAGACTTTTCAAACAACACCTTCATGCCTTCCCAATTATCTTTTGCCAGCGGCTGCTCTACAAACTCCACACCCAGCTCTTGCAATGCAGGTATAATGTTCAGCGCCTGTTCCAGCGTCCAGCCTGCGTTTGCATCTACACGCAAAGTGGCGTCTGTATGTTCACGCAATGCTTTCACCACGGCAATATCATCTTCCGTACCTACTTTTATTTTATAGATAGGCCAGGGCTTCGCCTTCATCTTATCTACCATTTTATCTATGGTATCTATACCTATGGTGTAATCTGTTACCGGGCCATTGGTGTTCCACTCTGTACCCCATGCTTTGTATAGCGGTTGCTTGTGCATCTTACCATACAAGTCCCAGCCAGCCATATCCAGTGCGCATACCAGGAACGGGTTGTTAGGCAACAGGTGGTGCAGGTAATGCCAGTATCTTTCTGCTTCTGTAAATGCGAATTTCTCGATCAGCGTTTTCTTCTTTTCTATCTCTACGATCATGTCATCCACAGACACATTGTAGTAAGTAATAGCAGGCGCTTCGCCAAAGCCAACCCAGTTACCTAGTTGCAGGGCAACGATCAGTGTGGGCTGATGGGTTTTCGTTCTTCCGTTTGAGATAGTAAACGGGTATTGAAACGGTAATTCGTATTTCCAGTAATGCAGTTTCATAGATGACAAAGATAATGGACAGAATCACATACCCGCTGCCCGATCCGGCAAAAAGCCGCAATTCTGTCCACAAAAAATTAGTTTTTGATGATCAACACAGATGGCACCGGGCGTTGTTCGCCTTTCTCCGACGGTGTAATGGTTTCTTTCCCATTTACCAGCAGGCAACTACTGCCCCCACCATCCAGGTTCAATCCCTCTACACAACCTATCTCCTTCAACAAGCGCGCTTGCTGTGTAAGCGTTGCACCTTCTGCTTTACCCGCATGGCGGCCTTCTATGGCAAGAATGATCAGCTTATGGTCACTGGTGTAGCCGATACACGTACGTGGATGTTTGTCATTGATCGCTTTTCCGGAAAACTTCATTTCAGCATCGTTAGACACCTGCACCTGTCCATTTTGAACCAGTACCGGGCCGCCGCCTACTGCTGTCTGCATTTTCCATTTTTTTACTGCAAAAGGAATGTTTTTCTTAGCCAGGTAGCTAATGGAATCATGTATGGCATCTTTCGCTGTCTGTACCGCGTAAGGATATTTTCCTGAAGAGTCTGTATAGATCCATGCAATGTCTGCGTTACGCTTTTTGGAAATACCCAGCGCGCCGTAAAACGGATGATAATACGTGAACGTATCTTTCCCTTTACCAGCAATGGTGTGCAGGTTGTAAGAAACCATTTTACCATCATGCATAATGATGTTTAAGTTGCTGTTGTTTTTGTACTCGAAAAAAGAAGTGTTTACAACTACCAACGGCTTACTGTTTTTCTCATAGTACTGTGTGGGCGTTAATCTCCGCTGGTACGTAGTGTCTGCGGTAAACGTCAGTGCTTTGTTTTTCAAATCAGCTTCCAGGTAGTAAGCAATGTTTGGCTTTCCGTCGAGGCTGTCATTGGTGTAGTACACATGTACACCCTGTGGCAGTGGCGCAAACTGCGCGTCCACATTTTTCCATTTCACCTGTGCCTGTGCGCAAAATGGCAACAGCACAAGTGCGAGCATTTTTTTCATTAGATTGGTTGTTATGGCTTATAAATAATGATGCATGTCCTTTTGCTAAGCTAAGACATAAAAAAGGTCTGAAAGTTTATATAAGATGAATTAACGGTCAAATCGATCTAAGTGTATTTTTTACCACAGAGGAGCATAAGGTACATAGGAAGCTGCACCGCAGGGCCGGGGAGGACGGAGAGCTGCGCAAAGAAGTTTTATTCACGATTGCCGTTTCACGTCTCATAATTTTCTTTGCGACCTTTGCGATATTTATGCGCCTTTGCGCGAAACATTGGACATAAAAAAAGTTCCAAGGAACGCCTTGAAACTTTTTAAATTATGTAGAATTCTTCTGAAACTTAAATCGCCTGCATGGCTTTTTCTTCCAGCCATTTGTTTTTACCATAACCACTGATCACATGGCGTTCGCTATGGTAAGAAGAGCGCACCAATGGACCGCTTTCCACATAGTCAAAGCCAAGCTGATAGCCGATTTCTCTATACTCAGCAAATTCATCCGGATGTACAAAGCGATGAACAGGCAAGTGTTTTTTTGTCGGCTGTAAGTATTGTCCCAGAGTCAGCACATCTACATTTACAGCAGCCAGATCTTCCATTGTCTGTATCACCTCTTCTCTTGTTTCACCCAGGCCAAGCATCACACCTGTCTTAGTGCGCATACCACCCTCCTTCAGGGTTTTCAGCACATCCAGGCTTCTGCGATACTTTGCCTGTATGCGCACCTGGCGGCTCAGACGCTCCACCGTTTCCATATTATGAGACACTACCTCAGGTGCAGCATCTATAATACGCTGTATGTTTTCTACCTGTCCTTTAAAGTCTGGGATCAATGTTTCCAGTGTAGTATCTGGGTTCAATGCTTTTACAGCCTTGATCGTGTTGTACCAGATGATAGAACCACCATCTTTCAACTCGTCCCTGTCTACTGAAGTTAATACGGCGTGTTTTACGTGCATCAGGTGTATTGCCTCAGCTACACGCTGTGGCTCATCCCAATCCACCGGGTCCGGGCGGCCTGTTGCCACAGCACAGAAGCCGCAGCTACGGGTACACGTATTGCCCAAAATCATAAATGTGGCAGTACCCTCTCCCCAGCATTCACCCATATTAGGGCAATTGCCGCTTTCACAGATCGTATGTAACTTATGTGTATCTACAAGGCCACGTACGTGCTTGTAGCTTTCGCCAATAGGTAATTTTACACGTAACCAATCTGGTTTCTTAATCCTTGTCTCTGTAGGATCTATCTTCGCTACTACCGGTAACTCCTGCATTTCTTAATTTTTACATTGATTATCAATCAACTACCATTTAACCACCAGGATTATATGGTAATTATCCACTCTTCCTTTCTACAAACTATCCTGCAAAAATATATCACTTTCGTTTACCAAACACCAAAGACACGTAGCCGTTGAAAAAGAACTTCTTATCAGGCGCATGTACCATTATTGGCATGTTCTGGGTGTAGTATTCTGCATTTACGCCTACTTCTATGGCAGACAAGATTTCATTGTACCGGCCATAATCAAATCGTATTGCAGCACGTGCATGCACGCCCGGCACATATTTGATATCGCCAAAACCCTTGGTAAAACCAGATGCACCCGCAATTATACTTGGGTTTAAAAATGCGGAGTCATTATTGTCATAACGAATATCTTTTTCCACGCCATTCTGCACTACACGGATATAATAAGGCTTCAGCATACCCAGTGATAAGCCACCGCCATAAATGGCAGAAACAGCCACACCGTTCTTATTACCCTTGCCACCAATCAGGCGTTGCTGACCAAGGCCAAATTTGAAATAGTAAAAATTATTTTGTTTACCGTAGATCAGTGGTGTACCAATATAAGCGCCATTGTACGGCGTTACTTTTTCCTCTTTGCTGTTTTTACGCTCTCCTAGCTCCAGCCACCACAGGTTAGTCGTAGTAATCGTCTTATACTTGCCATGTTCATAGAAAAGGCCATAGCCATCCGTATTCAGCTTGATCCCAAATGCACCCTGTTTTGAGTAGATCATAGCGCCTTCTTCCTCTTGTTTGATCAATTGGTTGATATGGTCTTTACGCGCCTGCTTTTTCTGTTCCCTTGTCTGCTGTTGGGCTTGTCCAAATCCTGCGAATGATACGGCACTGCAAAATAGAATCAAATATATCTTCTTCACTATGAATTGATTTGATAGGCGTAAATTTACAGGAAATTTCTTATCCATGACATCACAAATAATTTATAAAGGCGAGCTTAGAACAGAGGCAAAACACCTGCAAAGCGGAACAGTTATAGAAACGGATGCACCTACCGACAACCAGGGTAAAGGCGAACGTTTTTCCCCGACAGATCTTGTCGCGACAGCACTTGGCAGTTGCATGCTATCTATCATGGGTATTAAAGCCCGCGAACTCAACGTAGACCTTACCGGCACCAAAGTAGACATTACCAAGGTTATGGCTTCTGACCCGCGCAGGATCAGTGGCATCCGTGTGTTGTTCGAGTTTCCGGTAGACCTGCAAACCGACGAAAAACAAAGAACGATCCTTGAAAGAGCTGCCCATCATTGCCCTGTTACTAAAAGCCTGCATCCCGATATTGTACAGGATGTAGTGTTTAACTGGCCTATTTAAAGTACGAAGTACAAAGAACGAAGTACTAAGTTTCCTTCATACAAGAAATTCCATATCTGACAGATATGGAATTTTTATTTTACGCTGCCTTGTTGGTTATAAGTTTCCGGTTATGTGGCTAGCCAGTTAAAAAAAATTGTTCGTCAGCAACAGTAATTCTACTGATCGTCCCTTGCGTCGCACACTTCTGCTTTCTGTTCACTATTCATCTTATTGCTTCATTGAACATTGAAAATTTCACGTTGGGCATTGAAAATTATACATTCAACATCGAGCATGATTCCCATTCGAAATTCCTTGTTCAATATTATTCATCATTTGTGCGCCTCACGATTGCCGGTTCACGATTCACGTCTCAACAGCTTATTTCCTATCGCGCAATCCAAACATCGCTTCTGATCGCAATAATTATTTTTCAATTCCAGTAGAGCCTGCGAGTCTAACGCATTCTGGTTAAACACATCACAGGCTTTCCATTGCTTAGTAATTATATTCTGTTCCGGATTGGTGAGTGCAAGCCAAAGTAATGCGCGGTCTTTCAGTGACTGGTCTTTTGTAAACATACCACAAGCAAACAATACCGGCACCAGTGTATTGATCACAATATTATTCACCATCGAAACACCAAGCTTTTTAGGATGGCAGGTACATTCTTCGTCAAACTGGTAATGGTAATGCCAGTAATCATTTGCCGTTACATTGAACAGTTTTTGTATATCCTCCAGGTCTTCGGTTTCCTTTATCAAAGAAAACAAATGACTCGATTGCTGAACCAGCATGGCCAGTTGCGCGGCACGTACAGTCGGGAAATTGGCAGGGCGCATTCTTAAAAACACAGGCTGTTGCGCCACAGGTTTAAACTGGTATTTCTTACGCAAAAAATTGTATTCTTTTGTAAGCAGTACAGCATAGTCATCCGTGTAATCCGCATCAAGCAAGTGCAATTGCCCAAATATAATCGCCTCCAATTGATGTATCTGCCCTTTCTGCTTCGCAAGCGTAGTTACCGGTATACTACGCGCCATCTCTTCAAACAAGTCCATATTCAGCTTTGCACCAAAATTGCGTGCCAGCATCCACCAAAACACTTCTTCCCAATGGTTATTTGCCTGCTGTAATAACGTCAACACATAACCCGCCTTTCTTTCCAGCCGCTCAGCCATCAATCGTTCTTTCCATGATAACCAACCGATGCCTGACAATACAGGCAACTGAGGCATACAAGGCACAAAATCATGCGACGCCATCAGGTTACTGTAATGTTGTAGCAACAAAACAGAAACCAATGGTTGCAACTCCAGTGTATGCAAAGTGATTCCTTTACAATTATGCACTGCTACATCATGCTGCCATACCACATGCAAGATCACATTACCATATTGCTTATCGGACGTATGCCCATGCGTATTCCAGTGAGAGGAGAAGAGATGTAATTCTATATTGCCCGCCCATGCCACATTACCTACCCGGACCTTTGCCTGCAAAAAATCCGGCCCCTGGTCTGTATTATAAGTACCAGGCTGCAGTATAGTTAAAGGCTCCCCTTCTGTGGTGGTTAATTGTTTCTTGTTGAAGTATTGAAATTGCCAGATGAACTGCAGTAATCGTTCAGTCAATATCTGCGGCTTACCGTAAGAAATAATCATAGCAGTGTTTTTACACAACCAAGCTAGCCGACTTATAGAAGAAAAAATACCCGATGGATTTTATAAAAAGACATAAAATGATTTGAAATGAGTATGTGAGTAGTGAGTGATCAGTTGTGAGTAAACCCATGCACAATGACGATTTATGTCCCGCGGAAAACACAGAATGCGCGGAAGTTTTCTGCGTTTTCCGTGCTTTCTGTGAGCATCTTCTCACGTCAAAAGTTCATTTCAAATCTCAAATATTAAATCTCAAATCCCTTTCAACGCTTACATTATATTATGGCAAGGCTCGTGGGAAACACAGAATGCGCGGAAGTTTTCTGCGTTTTCCGTGCTTTCCGCGAGCATCTTCTCACGTCAAAAGTTCATTTCAAATCTCAAATATTAAATCTCAAATCCCTTTAAGCGCTTGTACCACCCTGCTCACCGGCAACCCCATTACATTATAGAAATCACCTTCCACGCCTTTAATACCTACTACGCCTATCCATTCCTGTATGGCATATGCACCAGCTTTATCATATGGCTTATACGTATCCACGTAGTGTACAATTTCTTCTTGTGTAAGCGTATGAAAGGCTACAGATGTTACATCTGCAAATGCAATTTCTTTTGTTCCATGCAGGATCACTACGCCGGTAATCACCTGGTGACTGTTGCCTGCCAATGAGGAAAGTATAGCAATAGCATCTTCCCTATCTTTTGGCTTACCGATCACTTTATTATTTAATACAACTACTGTATCTGCAGCTACAATAGGGCGTGCATCATTGGTAAGTGTAGCCTGAATAGTCAATGCCTTATTTCGTGCTATATGTACAGGCACATCTTTGATCGGCATGTCTGCCGGAAAACTTTCATCCGTCTCTTTTACAATTATTTCAAACGGCACTTCAGCCCATTCCAATAATTGTTTGCGTCTTGGCGATTGGGATGCAAGAATGATCTGCTGCATAGATAACGGGGATTAACTTTTATGCGTAAATGCGGAAGAATACCATAGATAAAATACCTGCCAACATAACCAGTTTAATAGCGGTACTTAGTTTATGATAGTCACGCGGCGTTTGTGCTTCGAATAGTTTTTTAAAGATCCAGATCAGCGGAATGATCAACAGCAGCACACTGTACGTAATACTGATCCACCAGCCAAACTGCGCTACATATAGTTGCGCCATTCCCAGCAGACCGATCAGCACAGTGATCCAGACAGACACAAAGATCTTTGTAGCATTGTATCCGGACACTATAGGCATAGTCCGGCATCCGTATTTCCTGTCGCCTTCCACATCTTCCATGTCTTTTACAATCTCACGAACAAGGGAAAGTATGAATGCAAAGCAGGTATATAATACCGTGAGGCGGAATATTTTTTCTATATCAAGATTGGCATAACGGTCCTTTGCGATAAAGAACTGGTTGCCTTCAAACCAGGTTAAGGCAATAATAGACCACGCAGTAACTGCTGAGACCAGGATGTTGCCAACAAGAAACTTTTTCTTAAAGGTGGTGGAGTAAATAAACAACAGGATAACGCAAACCGTAGCACTCAAGCCTGCCAACCTGCTATGCGTCTTGTTGTCTACATAAAAACTGAATGCAATAGCCAGTACACTTAAGATGATATGCCAGGCAAGTGCCCAGCGCCTGCTGATATAACGGGTAATGATCACTTTGTCCGGCTTATTCACCTGGTCTATATTCAGGTCGAAATAATCATTGATGATATAACCGGCAGCAGCTATAAAAACATAAGACAATACGATGAGTAGAAAATAAATGCCATGCACATTATCTTTTAACTGTGCATGCTGGAAAATGGGTTGCAAAATGCAATACTTAAACACGACCTGCGTCAGGGCTATAAAGACCAGATTAGGCCAACGTGTAAGACGCAAAAATGCAACAAGGAGTTTCAATGGTAATTTTGTTAAATGGTTTAATTGTTACATTGTTGAATTGCTAAATTGAAAAATTGCTATTATCCAAATATTATCTCCGCCAGGATTAACAATTAAACCATAAAACAATTAAACAATGCATCACCCCGCAGGTTACCTGCTCTGAATATGCGTATCTATTCCCCAGTCCCCTCTCAGGCGTAGTGTTTTTTCTATCACATCCCGCCCACAACCTTCACCACCGTTAAACGGGGATATATATTTTGCAATGCTCTTTATTTCTGTAACGGCATCTGCCGGGCAACAGGCCAAACCTGCCAGTTGCATTACCTGGTAATCAGGTATATCATCTCCAATGTACAACACTTCTTCGCGTAGTAAATTGTGTTTTTCCATATAAGCTGTTAAACAAGCATGCTTGTCCTCCACGCCCATGTGTATATCACTAATCCCTAACTTCTTTAAACGCTGCTCCACCTCCGTGGATATGCCACCGGAGATAATAACGACACGATAGCCACGTTTTATTGCGAACTGCAAGGCATAACCGTCTTTAATATTCATACGGCGGGCCATTACGCCATCCGGCAGTACAATGAGTGTGCCGTCCGTTAACACGCCATCCACATCAAAAACAAATGTGGTAACCGATTTGAATAGCTCAAGTACGTTCATATATACTTTGTTATTGCCTGGAATGAAGTGATTATTTCTGGTTGTCGCGCCATTCATACACCCATGCAGCCTGGATCATTTCAAGATGGCCCTCTGTAGACTGCTCACGTGTACCTTCGAAGTGAGGCACTTCCAATACCCACTCCAACAGGTCTGTAAAGCGGATACGGTAGATCTTACTTTCTGTAAACTCGTCACCAAAACGCTCATACAATTTCAGCGCTATATCTTCATGATCATTCCACTGGATCGGCGGTTCGTAATGTGCCATGTTGTTATTGTTTCAGAGGTTTTATTGTTTCAAAAGTTTCATTTGAAGACATTGAACACTCACCTCATTGAGATATTAAATTATACTTATTTTCTGTCAACCTTCAACGTCAAATGAAACGTTGAAACGCGTAAACCTTGTGAAACCAGATTAAAACTTATTCTCCCAAAAATTGAGTCTGGTCAGGTAAAGTCACTTCAATAGTACCACTACCTTCGAGCAATACGCACTGGCAACCCAGGCGTGAGTTGATACGCGGGTTAACTGCACGGTCTATAAAGTCTTCTTCTTTATCGCTGATCTCTTCTACAAACTCCTCTCCTTTCTCTAAATATAGGTGACAGGTGCTGCAGGCACAAACAGCTCCGCAATTGTGGTGCAGTTCTATGCCATTATCCAAACACACTTCCAATAAAGACTGATCGGGCGCAATATTCTCCAACACAACCGGTTCTACCCCTTTTTGCTCAAATTTTATTTTTATCTGGTACATACATTAACTAGCTAAGTCTCAGCATCTAATATATTAATTCACTGAAACTTACTTATTTAGGGTGCAAAAGTATTTAAAACCTCGTTTGAAAGCCCCGAAAATCGAATTCTTTTCCCACCGGCGGTGCAAAAATTGTTACGAACACATGTTCGTTTTAATCCCAAACTCCTTATTTTTACTTTAACAAAATGTAAACGAAATTCAAACAACGTTCCTACATTGAGACAATTCCGTACTATTTGCCAGTACGGTCATTTATATAGTTGATCGGTTGCTTGCTCATAACAATATCCCCGTTTGGTTCTCCTACGGGGATTCTTATTTTGTTGCATTGCTGGACTTGTCGTGAGTCGTGAAACGGAAATCGTGAATGGGCTTACACACATTTGCCACGAAGGCACAAAGACAGAAAGGCTCACCAAGAAATACGAAGTATTTTCCCTATGTGCGCTATGTCCTCTTTAATGGAAAGAGCATGACTATTATGCAACAGCTTTATTCAATTCCTATGTGCCTATGTACCTACTGTGTCTATGTGGTGAAAAACTTCGCCTTGATCTACTTCGTTATTCAACAATTAAACCATCCAACCATTCAACCATTTCACCTGTAAAACTCCAGCACCCCATCTGTCAAAAACTTGTACAGCTCTGACAATTGCGGGTACGCTTCGAGTAATTGCAGATGTCTTTCAATCGTAACAAAATCCCTCCGTATGGCAGGGCCTGTTTGTACTTTGGCTGGTGAAGATTCTTTGATGCGGGATGCCACTTCCTGTATCAACGGCAACAGGCTGTTAAACTGGATGTTTTCAAAATTGCAATAGGCTTCTGCCTGTGCGTATAAAAAATTAGTGAAGTTAGATACAAACACAGCAGCTACGTGCATTTTCAAACGCTGGTTATCATCTGCAACTTGTGTAACTGCAGAAAGTGTTTGTGCAAAAGATAAGATAAGTGCGCGCGTTTCATCATCATTACCATCTACTGTCAATGGTATTTCGGGTAAATGCTGCAGCTCCTTGCGCAGGCTTTGTACCGGGTACAATACGCCATAGCGGCTACTGCATGCTTCCAGTGTTTTGACAGGTGCGGCGCCTGTTGTATGCACCACTACTTTATCTTCTAATCGTAATAAAGCTGCTACTTCCGGCAATGCATTATCAGATACAGATATGATATACGCATCTGCGGTCTTAGCCAAAGCAGCCAGGTCATCTGTTGCAGTTGCGTTATGTTGAGCAGCCAGTTGCTGCGCATGCTCCAGGTGGCGGCTGTAAACCTGTTCTATCGTATGTCCTTTCGTAGTGATCAGTCTTGCAAGTACGGTATTTACATTCCCTGATCCAATGAGTATAACCTTCATATCTTTGATAAATGAAAATGAAGTTAGCGCAAAGAATTGTTTTAGGATACTATAAGACGAAGATTAATACACTGATAAAGGTAGCGCCCGGCAAAGCGGCACAGGCAGCATTTAAATTATTCTGCACTCCATACAGCGGCAAACGAAAGCTGGAAGCACCAGCAATCTTTCATAAAGCGGATAAAATACAGTTCTCATTGGACGGCCTAAACATCAACGGCTTTTCATGGAAGGCACAAACACCAACAGATAAAACGGTACTGATCGTACATGGATTTGACAGCTATAGCTATCGCTTTGAAGCATACATTCCACTACTGCATACTGCAGGTTATAACGTGCTGGCATTTGACGCTCCTGCACACGGTATTAGCGATGGCAAATACATCAATGCGCCGCTTTATAAAAAAATGCTCTCTGAAATAAACACACGCTATGGATCACTGTACGGCATAATGGCGCATTCTTTTGGAGGATTAGCCGCTGCATTGTTAGTAGAAGAACTGCATGATGAAAAGCTAAAACTGGCGCTAATAGCTCCAGCTACCGAAACCATCACAGCTATCAATGGTTTTTTCAAGCAGTTGGGCCTGCTTCAGTCGTTCAAACCAGCCTTTACAAAATTCATTGAAGATTATGCAGGCAAGCCAATGAGTTGGTTCTCTACTACCCGTGCCGTACAAAATATTAAAGGGCCGGTGTTATGGCTACATGATGAAGAAGATAGGATCTGCCCTTACGCAGACACGGCCACTATTCGCCAATCGCATTTACCCAACCTCACCTTCGTTACTACAAAAGGCCTGGGCCATAGTAAAATATACAGGGAGAAAAATATGGTAAAGAAGATAGTGGGGTTCTTTGAGGGATAGATTGTTTAATTGTTATATGGTTGAATGGTTGTAGTGTATCAATTAAATAAATACTGCAAAGGTTGAAGCGATATTTTTTTTCACCACATAGGAGCATAAGATACATAGGCACATAGGAATTGAATAGAACTGTTGTATAATAGTGATGCTCTTTCATTAAAGAGGACATAGTTCACATAGGAGGAAATACTTCGTATTTCTTGGCGGACCTTTCAGCCTTTGAACCTTCGTGGCAAATGTGTGTAAGCCCCATTCACGATTGCCGTTTCACGACTCACGATTTACCTTTAAAACACAACTGGTTCGTGAGGCCACGAACCAGTGTTATAAAAACAATTAATCCATTTAACAATGTAACCACCTTACTCCCACCCTTCACTTCTCACAATACCCAATTCTAAGCCACGCAATTCTGCAAGACCGCGCAGACGTCCAATGGCAGAGTAGCCGGGGTTCGTCACTTTATCCATATCATCCAGCATCTGGTGACCGTGGTCAGGACGGAAAGGAATAGATGTATCTAATTTTTGCTGGATCGTCAACAGTTCTTTGATCACTGCGTACATATCCGTATCACCACCCAGGTGATCTGCTTCGTAGAAGTTTCCTTCCTCGTCACGTTTTGTATTACGCAAGTGTATAAAGTGTATGCGCGTATCCAATGCCTTCACCATTGCTGCAAGATCATTGTTTGGATTAGCACCCAATGAACCTGTGCAGAAGCAAATACCGTTTGACAGTTCCGGCGTTGCGCTCACTACATCCAGCAAGTCCTGGTGTGTAGACACAATACGTGGCAGGCCAAGAATATCAAATGGAGGATCGTCCGGGTGAACGGCTAGTTTAATGCCTACTTCAGAAGCCACAGGTGCTACCTGTTGCAGGAAATAAGCCATATTATCTTTTAGTGCTTTGTGATCTATATCCGTATAGCGTTCCAGTTGCTTACGCATAGCATCCACGGAACGTCTCTCCTCGCCTGGAATGCCAAACAGTACTGTATCGATCAGCTCATCCGTTTCTTTAGAAGTAAATTTTGCAAATTTCGCTGCGGCTTTCGCTACAATCTCAGCCGGGTAAGTCGCTTCAGCACCTTTGCGCTTCAGCAGGTGTATATCGAAGATGGCAAGGTCAGTCCAGTTAAAATACAACGCCTTAGAACCATCTTTCATCCTGTAAGCAATATCCGTACGCGTCCAGTCATTTACCGGCATAAAGTTGTAGGTAACGATATTCATACCACACTTAGCCAGGTTACGCAAAGACGTCTTATAGTTCTCTATGTATTTCGCATAATCGCCTGAGCGGGTTTTAATGTCCTCATGTATAGACAAGCTCTCTATCACATCCCAGGTAAAATCATTCTTTTTCAGCAAGTCTATCCTTTCCTGGATCTCGTCCACAGTCCATACCTCGCCGTGCGGCACATGGTGGAGTGCCGTAACAATGCCCTGGGCTCCCGCCTGGTGAATATCTTGTAAACTAACGGGGTCATTGGGGCCAAACCAGCGCCAGGTTTGCTTTAATCTCATAATAAATCGGTTATTTGATAATGACGTTAACGTATTAAAAGTCAATAATACGCCATTCTCAAATCTAAACCTTAGCTCCTGAAAATGAAAACGTTTGAAGGAAACAGACGGCAGTTTTAAGCACATTTGCTACCCGCCCGGTTCGCGCAATTGCCCATTCTTTCTATATCTTAGCAGGTAATGAAGAAAGTTGCCACTATAAAAGAGATTGCAAAAGCCTTAAATATTTCCATCTCTACCGTATCTAAAGCATTGAATGACCACCCATCTATTGGCACAATGACCAAGGACAGGGTGAAAGCAAAAGCGAAAGAGCTGCACTATATTCCCAACCAGGCAGCCCGCTCTTTTCAGCAGAAAAAAACCAACCAGATCGGCCTGATCGTACCCAGCCTGCGCGACCAGTTTTACGTGGAGTGCATCAGCGGTATAGAAGCCGAAGCCATTAAGCATAACTATAAAGTACTGCTCTGCCAGTCGCACGAAGACCCGCAACGAGAAGTAGACCTGGTAAATATGATGCTGCTGCAACGTGTGGATGCACTCATCATTACTACTACAAAATCTACTACGAATTACGACCATATACAGGAACTGGAACAAATGGGTATTCCCGTGTTGTTCTTTGTGCGTGTACCAAATGATTTTCCGTGTCACTACATCCGCAACAATGCGTTTGATGCTTCACAAAAAGCAACGGAGTATTTAATTAAGAAGGGACATAAAAACCTTGCGCATATTAAAGGGCCGGTAAACCTGCGTACAAGCCGTGAACGTGCTGAAGGTTTTCAATCAGCACTGGCATCTCACAATATCAAGATCAATCCATCTTATATCGTAACAACAGACCTATCTCAGAATGGCAATGAAAATGCGATTAAGAAACTATTGTCCCTGGCTAAAAAGCCAACGGCAGTAATCGCGTTTAATGACCTGGTAGCGCTTGACGCAATAGAATATATAAAGAAGAAAGATAAAACATTACTGAGCCAGATTGAGTTCTCCGGCTTTGGCAATAACAGGTTGCTGCGTTATATGGATTATCCATTAACGGCTTCCGTAGAGGAACATCCTTACAACATGGGTGTGGAGGCGATCGATATTTTGCTGCAACTGATCAAAGCAGACAACGAACCAAGCGAATATCTGCAGATCGTGCACTCGTGCGAATTGCATACGTATAGATAGCAAAAATTGTTGCATGGCTAAATTGTTTAATTGTTTTTTATTCAACGATTAAACAATTTAACCATATAACAATGCAACGATTAGTAAGCTGCAGTAAATCGCTCCTTAATATGTTTCGGCTGTTCTAACTCATCCGCTATTACCACTGCTACGTCTTCTACAGACATAATGCTTCTGTTCTCGTCATTAAATACAGGATTGTCTTTACCTGTGCGGTAAGTGCCTTTACGTACGCCTGCTGTACCATGGTGCATTTCTATAGCAGGGCTAAAGAATGTCCAGTCCAGTTCCTTTTCTTCTTTCAATAGGTTCAGGTAATCACGGGCACTCAATGCGCCTTGCTTGAAGTCTGCCGGGAACTCTGGCGTATCCACCAGTTGCACACCCGGTGCTATCTCCAGGCTACCAGCACCACCAATCACGATGTAACGTTTTACACCTGCTTCTTTTACCGCCTGTTGTATCGTTTTGGAACCGGCCAGGAAGTCATTATACAAATTCGGGTTAGTCCAGCCGGCATTAAATGCGCTTACTACAGCGTCATGCCCTTTTAAAACATTTGCTAATGCAGCCTCATTTGTAATATCCAGTTTTTGTACTGCTACCTTATCTGTTGCAGTTATTTTTTCAGGATTACGTGCAATAGCAGTTACCTGGTGTCCCCTGTTTACTAACTCCGCCAATAAAGCTGTACCTACAAAACCTGTTGCGCCGATCAGTGCAATTTTCATAAAATGTGTTTTAATGTAATAAATTATGTTACAGTTTATATCAAAAAAAATTATCCGAACATTTTTACAAAGTCTGCAAGTGTTGTTTTCTTTAACCCCTGTACAAACATTTGTTCCGCATCTGCATGTAATTTTTCCAAATGCTTACCTATCTGCTTCCCCACTGCACAATCCGGGTTAGGCTTATTCTTATTCCTGCCTAATAAAGAATCTCCACGCACTACTTCGTACACATCTGACAAGCGGATTTTAGCTGCTGCTTTTGCCAGTGCGCTACCTCCATTTTTCCCCTCCCTCGTATCTACCAGTCCCGCATTACGCAAGTGACTGATCTCCTTTCTTACTATTACAGGATTAATGTTCATACTTCCCGCTATATAGTCAGATTGCACGTACTCCCCCTCTGCTGAGGCCAGCAGGGTAAGTATATGCATTGCGATATCAAAACGGGCTGTCATTATCTGTAATTATTTTTGTTACAGTAAAGGTAAGGGGAAATATTGGAATTTGAGATTTGAAATTTGAGATTTAACATTTGTGGTTTCGCGCAAAGGCGCTAAGTATCGCAAAGGACGCAAAGAATACGCGGAGAACGCAAAGACTTTGTCATCAAGAACTAATTGATAATCGCAAATGGCTGCCCAGGTTAGTGATATAAGTCGTTCATGGTTTAGTGTTTCGTACCTCGTACCTGCTTCTTTACATCGTACACCTAACATCGTACATCTCTCCATACTTGCATATACAACTGAAGACTCGGTTAACCCGTAATAACTGATTAGCAATAAAAATAACTTATTTAGCGGCGGAAACGATTGCTAATAACGACGAAAAAGCGAGCTGCAGCATAGCACATTACTATAAGTTATGCCATATTCAGAACTAACTGATACTGAACTTTTGCAACTTATACCCGCAGGAGACGAACCTGCCATGACGGAAATATACAACCGTTACTGGCGTAAGTTGTTTTCCCTTGCTTATTACCACCTGCAAAACCAGCAGGATGCAGAAGATGTGGTGCAGACCGTTCTCACCAGCATCTGGCTCAGGAAGGAAAACCTTTCTATTGACTGCCTGGAAAATTATCTTGCCTCAGCTATTAAGTATTCTATTTACCAGTTTATTGCAAAGCGTGATAAAAAGGAAAAAGCTTTTTCCCAACTAAAACTTGCTTCCGGTACAGAGTTGCCGCAAATAGATACCAGCTTTCTTAAACAGATGATAGACCACGAGGTGAATAAGTTACCTCAACGCTGCCGCATTATCTTTATGTACAGTCGTGAATACGGCTTCTCCAACCGTGAAATAGCAGACAAGCTAAACATTACGCAAAAGGCTGTAGAAAAACAGATCACCAAAGCTTTACATCATCTTCGCACGCAAATGAAGCATTTCTTTTTTTTCTTCTTTTAGGCCACCAAGACATAAAGACACTAAGCAACACCAAGAGTTTTCATAAGTATCGCAAAGACCGCAAAGAATACACAAAGAGCGCAGAGAAAGCCTCTTTACATCGTACATCTAACATCGTACATCCCACTCAGCTTCATACTTAAAACTTTTTTTGCTGCATGGTGGGGTATCCCTCCTTTTTCTACACTTATATAGTATAAATCTATCCCAACGCTTATGACACAGGAAGAATTATCTCGCCTGATGAAGAACTATTTTGATGAAAAAGCTACGGAAGCCGAGAAAAAACAACTGGATGACTGGTACAATTCTTTTAATGAAAAAGATCTGACTATACGGGTATATACGGATGAACCTTACACGGAGGAGATGCTGGAGGAGAAAATGAAGCAACGATTGCAGCAGTCCATTCGAAATAATAAAAATAACGGGAGCAGGTTTTTCTGGCTCTATACCGCAGCCGCAGTGATTTTGCTAGCTGTTGCTTCCATCTTTTTATATCAATCTTTATCACCCAAAGAAGACCATGTGTTGGCTACGCGGAAAACTGAACGGCGCCTGGTACAATTACCTGATGGCACCAAAGTATGGCTGAATGCAGACAGTAAACTGTCTTACACCAGTACATTCAATGTACAGGACAGGCAGGTAACGCTTACAGGCGAGGCTTTTTTCGATGTAGCGCATGATAGCAGCAGGCCTTTTATTATACATTCCGGTTCGCTTACTACAAGAGTACTGGGCACTGCATTTAACGTGCATGCTTACCCTGGCGAAGCATCTTCCGTTACTGTTATAAGAGGCCGCGTAGAAGTAAAAGACCAGCAACAGCATGTAACCATATTAACCCCTAACAAACAGGTAAAATATGTAAGCGATAACAATATGCAGCCGGGCGTTTTGAAAGAGGTAAAGGCGGAGCAATATCTCTCGTGGACAAAAGGGCAACTGGATTTTACCGAGGAAAGCTATGGAGAGATTGCCGCTACGCTGGAGCGCCAGTTCAATATAGCTATTGCCTTCAAATCTGCAGCAGCTCAACGTTGCACGTTTACGGCAAGCTTTGAAAAAGATGCATCGCTATGGAGGGTATTGAGCTTACTAAGCCAGGTAAACCAAACTACATTCTCCGTAAACGCGGATTCTACGCGTATTACCATAGACGGGAATGGATGTCAATAAATAATAAGGATTACTGAAATATTATAACATTCGAACTATGCAAAACAACAGTCCATAAAAAAACCGTTCCGCCAATGAAGCAGAACGGTCACAGCCTTACAAATTTCGTCGCCAAACTAAGTGTTGCAAGGCTGATTTATTAAAGACTAATAAACCCACTAAAGGTATGAAAAAATTTACGGGTGCGATTGTGCCATATACCCAAATGCTATCTAGACTTATGAAGTACTCTCTAATTGTTGCTGTCATAATCTGTCTTACGTCCCTGACATTGCTGGCTAAGAACGGCAACGCACAAAAACTGTCTGAAGTAAAAGTCAACCTTGTTGTAAACAACGAACGGCTTGATAAGGTGCTAAAACGCATCGAAACCATTACTACATTCCGCTTCCTGTACAACTCATCGCAGGTAAAAGAAATAGAGGGCATTTCACTGGATGCCACAGGTATGAGCCTGGACGAGCTTCTTACAAAACTGCTGCAACCTAACCATTTTACGTATGAGCAAAATGGCACACGTATCATTATTTCTAAAAAAGAGAGCAGTAAAGAAGCAGACAATAATTACGCTTTTCAAATGCAAAGCGCAAATATGGCTGACACATCTGTTGTGGTTACCGGCCGTGTTACCGACCAGAACAACCTGCCGCTGGCAGGCGTATCCGTAACACTTAAAGGCAGTAACAAGGGGGTTACTACAGATGATAATGGCGCTTTTAAAATAGGCGTGCCTTCCGTTAATGCCACGCTGGTGATCAACTCACTTGGCTATATACCACAGGAGGTAAAACCTGGCACGCATGCAACCGTTTTTGTACAACTGGCGGCTAAACCTGAGTCTAAGCTGGATGAAGTAATAGTAGTGGGTTATGGCAAGCAGAAAAAATCTGATGTGACAGGTTCTATTACTTCTATTAACGAAAAAGCACTGAGAGATGTACCTGTTGCCAACCTGGGGCAGGCTTTGCAGGGACAAGGTGCAGGTATTGATGTTCAAAAAAGCGGTGGCAATAGCCATCCGGGCGCTAAACCTAATATACTGATCAGGGGCAAGCGTTCGTTGCTTGCTACCAACGATCCATTGTTCATTGTAGATGGTATTCCATTCAATGGCGACCTGAACGACCTGAATACGGATGATATAGTAGCGGTAGATGTATTGAAAGATGCATCTGCAACAGCTATTTACGGTTCCCGCGCTGCAAATGGTGTTATACTTGTAAGCACCAAAAGGGGACGCAACAATAAACCTGTGGTTAGCTACAGTGGATATGCGGGCTTTGTAAAACCACTGGGCGAATATGACATTATGAATGGTTCGCAATATGACCTGTTCAAAAGATGGGCGTTCTTTAATGCTCAAACGCCGGGCACTTACAAAAGTGTAGATGATCCTTTGTTCTATACAGACGGCACGTTTGCTGTAGAAGAAGTGGAAGGTGTAAAAACCGGCCGTAGCACAGACTGGCAAAAGTTGCTGTACAAAACGGGGCTGATGCTGAACCAACAGATCGGCGTATCGGGCGGCAATGATATTACGCAATATGCCATATCAGGCGGCTATTATAAAGAGACTGGTGTATATCCGGGACAATCATTTGAGCGTTACTCTGTAAAAGCTTCCGTAGACCAGCAGCTAGGCAAATATTTCAAAGTAGGTGTCAGCTCGTTAAACACTTATACAATTACACAGGGTGAAAACTCTAACCCAATGGGACAGGCGCTGCGCGCAAGCCCGCTTTCGTCACCGTATGATAGCAAGGGTAACCTGATCATTGGCTTTGTGCCGGGCAGCGCTAACCAGGTGTACAACCCGCTAGCAGATTTTATAGATGGACAGGTTGTTGAGACAAGAAGAAGACTTGGCACATTCAGTACTGCATATATAGAAGCTTCTCTTGCAAAAGGATTAAAATACAGGTTGAATGCCGGTGCAGAGATCCGCAACGATACGTATGGCAGTTTCTTTGGACAACAAACAACTAAAAGCCTTGCAAACAATGGACAAAGCGCAGGCAGGAACGATAGCCGCTTTACTACTAGCTATACGTTGGAAAACCTGTTGACTTATGACAAAACATTTGGTAAACACAGGATCAACTTCACAGGGCTATACAGTATACAAGAGCAGGAAGGTCAGTACACTACCTTCTCCTATTTTGCACTGCCATCGGACAACCTGCAATACTATAACCCGCAATATGGTTCCAGCACAAAAGGCAGCGGCTCTTATACCAAATGGGACATTCTTTCCTACATGGGCCGTGTAAACTATGCATGGAACGATAAATACATGGCAACATTTACCGTAAGGTCGGACGGCTCATCCGTACTTGCACCGGGCAATAAGTATCATGTATTTCCGTCTGCGGCACTGGCATGGAACATTCAGAAAGAAAGTTTTATGGAGCGTGCAAAAGCAGTATCTGCACTTAAGCTGAGAGCAAGCTATGGTACAGTAGGTAATGCGGCGATCAATCCATACCAGACATTAGGTGCATTAAGCCCCATCACATACAACTATGGTGGCAACGTAGTTACCACAGCCGCGTACTTTACTAATGCGCCTAATCCTAACCTTACATGGGAGTACACTTCTACGCTTAACCTTGGTGTAGACTTCGGCTTATTTAATGCGCGCCTGACTGGTGCATTGGATTTTTATTATATAAAAACAAACTCACTCCTGCTTCCTCAAACATTGCCGATCACTTCGGGCATTGTAAACTCTTATGCAAACAATGTGGGTAAAACAGAAAACAAGGGTATTGAGTTACACATCAGCAGTGTAAACGTGGAGGCAAAGAAGCCTGGTGGCTTTAGCTGGAGCACTGACCTGAATATATTTATCAACAGGGGTAAGATCACAGAACTTTCCAATGGCGTAACAAGAGATATTACCAACAATCGCTTTGTAGGCTACCCGATAGATCCCATTTTCGATTACAAACGCGCAGGCATCTGGCAGAATACAAAAGAAGACTCTGCCGTAGCTAAAAGAGGTGGCCTTACTATTACTGGCGCTAACTCTGTGATCGGGCAGATCAGGTATGCAGATGTAAACGGTGACTCATTGTTTACAACAGACGACCGTGTAATATTGGGCTCTAACCAGCCTAAATGGGAAGGTGGCATGACCAACCGTTTCACTTACCGCGGGTTCGACTTCACAGTGGTTATGTTTGCACGTGTGGGTGGTTTAATGGCTAGCAGGATCTACCAGAGCGGTAGTTTCATCAATACATTCCAGGGCAACTACAACAACCTGAATGTACGCTACTGGACGCCGGATAACCACGAGAACTATTATCCAAGACCAAACCACGGACAAACAAATACACCAAACGTTTCCCTGCTCAGCTACTTTGATGCGACTTACCTAAAGATCCGCAGCTTAAGCATGGGGTACACTTTCTCACCAAATGCAGCTAAGAAGATAGGTGCAAAATCATTGCGTGTGTACACTACAGCACAAAACCCATTTGTATTGTTCTCTCCTTATGTGAACAAGTTCAACGGGCTTGATCCTGAAACAGCGGGCACGCTGGATGTAGATACGCCACCTACATGGTCTATGATATTTGGCGTAAACCTGTCATTTTAATTGAGAACAAGGAAAAAGAAAATCATGAAAAAGATATATAACATTATTGCAGCTTGCCTGTCTGTTGCTATGCTTGCAAGCGCTTGTAATAAAAAACTGGTGGAAGCCCCGCACTCTACGCTTACACCGGAATTTCTCAGCACTGCCCAAGGTTTAATTGCCAGCACGGATGCTTCTTATGCAGGCAACAGGATGCTGTGGGGGCCACAGGATTTTTTCAACCTGACAAATGCTGGTACAGATGAATTTCTGAAAGGTGTGGATGGTGATGGTAATATTACTTCTTACAACTCTAACTACAACACATCATTTGGTAATGTAAACAATGTGTGGCGCTATTGCTATACTTACATCAATACGTGCAATGCAGTAATTGACTTTGCACCTAAGGTTACCACAGGTATAGATTCCATATCTAAAGCAAGACTGATAGGTGAATGTAAATTCCTTCGCGCACAATATTATTTCATTCTTGCACAGTTCTGGGGCGACGTTACGCTGAATCTTCATTTCTCTTCTAACCCAACCACATCTGCCAACCGCGCACCACTGGCAGACGTGTACGCTGCCATAGTGCAAGACCTGAAAGATGCTATTGTGGCACTACCTCCTACCCCAACAGTAGCGAATGTACTGCCGGGCAAAGCAACAGGCGCTGCTGCAAAACACCTGCTGGCTAAAGTGTACCTGACAAGAGGCTGGTCTAAAGCAGCACTGGCAGATGATTTTAAAAATGCATATACAGTTGCCATTGACCTGATCAGTAACCGTAATGCACTTGGACTTGCTTTGCAGGATGATTTTGCAAAAGTATTTGCAGAAGGCAATGAAGCAAACAGCGAGGTGTTGTGGACCGTACAGCACACATCTAACCTTGCCTATAATGGCTCTGCCACGCAAAACAACAGTGGCCCGGATAACTTGCTTTGCCATTTGTATGTACCACAGTATGAAAACAAAGGCGGTATGCAGCGTGACGTATTTTACGGACGCCCTTACATAAGGTTGGTCCCTACTGCATGGGCATACGACACGGCGTTTAAGGAAAAGAGCAACGACAAGCGTTATAACAAGACATTCCAGACAGTATGGTATAGCAACAACGCCAATAATATTCCGGTATGGCCTACGCCATTACCAGCAGGCGCTCCGGCAGGCGCGCAATCAGGACAACCTAAATTTAAATACGGTGATACTTGTATCTATATGCCTGGCACAGATGCAAGCGATGCCAAGATCAATGCTGCTACTTACTGGCTTATACCTCCGCGTAAGTATGATAATAAGTTGTCTCCAACCGTAACTAAGTTCTTTGATACGAAAAGACCGGATATGAACTCTCCATCTATCAGGCCGATCATTATATACCGCTTAGCTGAAACATACCTGATTGCAGCAGAAGCCTTGTTAAAAGATGGGCGCGCTGCGGATGCTGTTCCTTACATTAATGCAGTACGTGAAAGAGCTGCCTACCCGGGCGGTAATGTTGCAGCCATGGACATTACAGCGGCAGATGTTACGCTAGACTTTATACTGGATGAACGTACAAGAGAGTTGTATGGTGAAAACCTGAGATGGTTTGACCTGGCAAGAACACAAACATTAATCAATCGTGTACGCCTGCACAATAAAGAGGCGGCTCCTAATATTAAGGCAAACAAACATGAACTAAGACCGATTCCACAAGCGCAGATAGATGCTGTAACAACAGGCCCTGTCTATACGCAAAACGTAGGATGGTTCTAAAAAAGTTTCAGCAGTTTCAAAGTTTACAAGTTTCAGAAGCTGTTTGAATTAATTAAAAAACATTTGTTATACAGCGCACTTGTTGCCCTAAAATACTACAGATGAAAGAAATGCGACGCAACGAAGATGCCATGAAATGCCTTAGCTGGTATCAAAAACGATTAATTCAAACCGTTTCTCATTTATGAAACTCATTTTTTGAAACAATGAAACCCATTGAAACATTTTCTGACTGTCTAAAATTATAAGAGCTTATACGCAGTCGTTTTAGGCAGTTATTTTTCCATACACAAGCTAGGCTCCTTGTTTCTACAGGGAGCCTTTTTAATTTGAGATTAGATATTCCAGATTTGAAATGAATTAATATGCAACCACAATTTGAAATTTCAAATCTCAAATTTCAAATCATGCTACCTTATGCCTTATTCCCCACGCGATCAGCCCTGCGAAATTCACATCTAATTTTCGCATCATATTTCGGCGATGCGTTTGCACAGTTAATTCGCTTATGCCAAGTTTGTTGCCGATCTCTCTACTTTTATTTCCTTCAATTAAAAGACGCAGTACATCTATTTCCCGGGTACTAAGGGTTGTTTTTACGGGTACAGGATTTTGGGACATTGTATAATAATTAATTACGTGAAACGCTTTTGCAAATATGCTGCACCGGCCATACGCGGACAATACCCAGTAGTAAGTATTTTAAAAAAAATTATTGAATTGCAATATGATTAAATTATTATATAACCGGCTCAATTGCCCTCTCTTCACTTGTTGCATTGTTACATAGATAAATTGTTTAATAGGATGAGCATGTTTCCTAATGTACATGCAACCATCCATATAACTTTTTATCACAGAGTACCATATTAAAGTAAGACGAGTATTATTTATCTGCTTTGATCTCAGCTAATTCGTAGAACATAGAATTGCGCATAGGCTGTATCGGGTGTTGCCTGTAGGCGCTCCATACCCTGGTAAAGGCTGCGCCATAATATAGCATGATGGCAGAGTAGAATACAAAAAGCAGGAGCAAGACAATGGAAGCAGATGCACCGTATAATAATCCAAGGTTACTACTTTCCAAAGCCCACCGCAATACCACTTTTCCAAAATTAAACAGCATGCCCGTTACCAGGCCACCCGCAAAAGCAGCTTTCCACGAAGGTTTGCCATCTGCCAGGTACCGGAATAAAATGGTAAACCAGGTAGTAACGATAACCAGGGCAAATACCTGCGTAATAAACTCGTTGAAGAAAAGTGCTGCACTTGGCACATTTTCCTGTAAGAAGGTATCGAGGATAACACGAAAACTTTCTGCTACCAGGCTTGCGAGAAACAGCACCCCTGCAATCAGGATTACGCACAATGAGCGTAAACGGCCACTAAGCCCTGACATGAAAGTAGACTTCTCGGGCCCTTTTATCATCCATAATTGATGAAGTGACCCTTTGATTATTTTGAACAAAGTAGTGGCAACGAAGATCATGAAGATAAAACCAAAGATAGCCGCCGGCAGGCTACTGCCTAAACCCCTGAAGCCGCGCCATGTCAGCGCCACCTGCCTGGCACTATTCTGGCCAAGGATCTCAGAAAGGCGGGCAATAATACCACGGCTGAGATCGCGACGGTTTAGCAGCAATCCGAATATCTGCGTAACGATCAATAAGATAGCGGGTAAGGCAAATGTGCTGAAAAAAGCAGTAGCGCCAGCCATACGTAAAGGATCGTTGGCTAGCAGCAATTTCATTGCATCACGTAACATTTTACCAAGGTCAGTAAATACTTTTCTCAACATCGGGCGTAAGATATATAAATATTATTTTTTGACGCAACGAATCCGGCAGATTGCAGTTTTATGTCGACACAGCCTTTTTTACTACCTTACATGAACTATTCCAAATATTATGAAACAATTATTCCTTCTGCTTCTTACTGCCGGTGCTTTTAGCGCAGCACACGCGCAACAGAAAATTAAGCTAGACGAAGTAGCTAAACATGCCGGCGACAGTGTTACTGTATGCGGTAAAGTGGTTGATGCAAGATACTTTGAGCAATCGAAATCGGGACCAACGCTGATCAACATTGGCGCTGCATTTCCTAACCAACTGCTGACTGTTGTTATTTATAAGGAAGACAGGCCTGCATTTTCCTATGCACCGGAAACAAAGCTGGTAAACCAGGAAGTATGTGTTACAGGTAAGATCCAACTTTACAGGGAAAAGCCGCAGATCGTTGCAAAAAAAGAAAGCCAGGTGGCGATACAGTGATGGGAAATTTGAGATTTGAAATTTAAGATTTGATATTACTTTAATAAATAGAGGCAGCTACTTTTTGTAGCTGCCTCTATTTATTTCGAATTTGAAATTTCAAATCTCAAATCCTACAACCTCAGGTATCCTGCAAGTTGCAAAATATTATTGCTCGTATTATTTGCGCGGCCTGCAACAAACTGGTTCATATAACCAACCTCCAGGTCTGCTTTAGGAGAGAATCGATAACCAAATGAACCATAGGCCCTGTTCTGGTCAAAGAATTTCCCATTTACGCCAGACGCATCTCCTATATTCACAAACACTTCATCCTGCAGCGACACGAATGTTCCTTGTTTAAAATTAGCTGTCTTTTTCAATGGCACTACCCAGCGCGCAAAGTAACGCAAGCGTTGTGCAAAAGCGTGCCCATCTGTTTCCAGCTTGTTGTTGCTTACAACACTCTTACTGATAAAGCGCTGCTCCAAACGGAAACGATGCTGAAATGAGCTGGAGCGCTCAAGAACAGGAAAACGTTGATTAATGATATATTGCTCCCATATACGATGTTCAGGCCCCCAACCACTTACATCTGCAATGCGCCTGTGGTGACCTACGTAGGCATAACCGACTGTAGCCAGTTGATTTTTTTTCACCTGGTAATGAAGCCCTGGCCTGATCAGTACCGTTTGTACTTCCTGCCATTTATCCGAACTTCTTACCTGTCCGTCAAAATGAATACTGAATTTATTATTCAGCTTAAATGACCCGAACAATGCAGCCCAGCCGGAAAAATGATTCTGCGTCTGCGCGTACACACGGAATGAGGATAATAAGAAAAAGGCTGACGAAAACAAGATTAAAACAACTCTAAAAAGCATAATGGCAACAGGTTTTATTTGGAGCGTAAAAATATGCTTTATATCCATTCGTTTTTACATATATCAGCTTTTTGCCTGTAGGCTTTGCTGATACTTCTTGGGCGTCATTCCTACTTCTTCAAAGAATACACGTGCAAAATGCCCCAGGTTCAGATAGCCTATTTTATGCCCTGCTTCTGTTACTGAATAGCCTTCTTTTATCAGCCGTACAGCAGTGCGTATCCTGGCCTTTTTTATATAGTCGCTATAGTTCTCTTTATAAAAAAATTGAAACAATTTGCTAAAATTCATTTTCGTCATGTTGCATATTTCCATTGCATCTTCCATTGACGGTATCTCTCCCCCATCTTCAATTATTGTATCCAGCCGTTCTTTGAATTCGACCACACGCGCAGCATCGCCTGACAGTAACCGCTCTTCCTCCGTATCTTCAGTTACAGCATTTCGCAAAAACATAGCAAAGAGCTGTATTGCCATACCTTCAAAATATTTCAGTTTTATATAGTGCGGCAACCTGCATGCAAACAACTCTTCGACCACAGAAAAAATCTTCAGGTCCATGTTTGCAGTAAACTGTATAGGCGCATTATTTACAATAGCCATCAGCCTCGATTTGCGTAAAGGAATATCATTCTGTGCAAAGATCTTATACGCCCAATTATAATGAAAAACCAACCCACCAGATTTTACATGCGTACCTGATTTTATAACATAACGTAACCCTTGTGATTGAGAAGAGAAAAATATAGCGCTGGAAAGATCTTTACCACTCTTTACCACCCGCCCGCTTTGCTTAAATAAAGTAAGCACATCTTCGCTAATATTAAACGTAAGACAAAAATGATCGTTACCAAGTACAGGGTTTCGCACATGTACAATTTGTTGATGGTAGGTACAATCCACCATCCACAATGCCAACCCATCTGTAAGCTCATACAGTTCATACCTACCCGTAGCTAATGACGGGGGAAACACAAGCCCATTTCCTCGAACCTCTACTAACTCCTCCACAGCAATACTAAGCGCCACTGCATAGTCCCGTAACCATTGCTGAGTGCTGGTTAAATAATATTCTACTTCCAGTGACATGTCTTACTTTTTTGTTGAGTTGATTACTTTAAACTGTTCCGCAGATTGATATGATTTGGGCGTTGTTTTAAAATGCGCTCTGAATACGCGGGCAAAGTTGCTTGCATTCTTATAACCTATCATAGCAGCTACGTCCGTGCTGGATATACCTTTAGCAAGCAGCTCTGATGCCTGTTGCATTTTCACTGCAAGCACCACTTCTGAGAATGTTTTGCCATATACATGACGGAACAATGTGTTGAATTTAGTCTTACTCATATTCAGCGCATCACAGTAATCCTGCATCAACGGCATCTTGTCTGTAATGCTCCTTTCCATATCTCCCCTTACATGCAATATTCCCTCTACGTCTGCCAGGCGCAATACTTCTTTCTTTCTTCGCGATGGTTTTACTGCTAGCTCCGCAAGAAAGAGCGCTAATATTTTTTTACATTCCCCAGTATAATAAGTAGTCTTCAGGTATTCCGGAAAATCCACTGCCAGCATGTCTTCTGCAATGGAGAGGATGGATAATGTAAGGTCCATTGTCAACTGTACGGGCTTATCCTCCTTCAGCTCCCTCAGTTGCGTCATTGGTTCTGGCACCTGGGCATCCTGGTAATGCTTTTTAAACCAAAAATAATCCATGATCAGCGTTACTTCTATGAATCTTGTGTTATGAGGAACAAGCATTTCAACTCCCTTAGCAGAGGAACTAAACAGCACAGCGTTGCTCCAATCAGTCCCTATATCTACAACACGACCACTTTGCTTATTTGCAATAACAGGTGTTGTAGTCAGGTTGATATGCAAGCCATAATATTCATTGATTTTTTTAGCTTTTCGTATTATTTTAAACACACCAGAAAAAGTACAATCAGCTAGTAAAACAGCCAACCCTGGTTCCAATTCACGGAACATAAAGAAGCCATCTTTTATACCTGGCATTTGTAAATGACCATTTACCAGTGACACACTCTTTTTTTCTGTACCAGTCGTTACTATAAGTGCTTCACTCACGTCTGCGGCTGAGGTGATATAAGAATAGGTTAGCTCCATATACCTAATAATTTATTTCTACCCCCATTACATGCTTCTGCATCTTTTCCTTGTGAGGACGCGCAGATTTCTGATATTTTTTAGGGGTTATTTTAAACGTATTAAAAAATGTACGTGCAAAATGACTGGTATTGCCATACCCGACCTTTCTACCTACTTCTAAAATTGAATGTCCACGCAACAGCATTTCTACTGCTGCCTGCATACGTATTTTATGTGCGATGGCATTAACCTGGTCGCCATACAATATTCTAAACAGGCTATTGATCTTCACCTTATTCATGCCACTGGTACCTGCTATTTGTTCCAGTGTAAGCTGTGCAAACGACAGGTTATTTTCCATTTTGGATTTAATGCTTATAGCAGTGCTCACTTCTTCAAATGGCAACATATCTCTCCTGGCCCTGCCATTCCTTGTTTTTGCCATAACCGCATCATAAAACTGTGACAGCAATTTTCTAACACTGCCATGTAAGTACACATCTGCCGTGTATGACCACGATGCTCTATTAAACATATCTTCCACTGAAAGAAGCATCGCTATATTTAATGCTTCTGTAAACTGCCGGCTGCCTTTTGCGGATAAGACATCAGCTATCCAGTTTTTGCTTTTTAGTAATTGTAGTAGCCATCTTTTATGTACGAGTATAATTGCTGTTTTGAAATGTTTGCCTGCTGGAATAAATATTTCAGAAGCGCACGATGCTGCAGAGAACAGTACGCCATTTCCCCATGCATTGCCTACTGTAAGAGTAGCGCCTTTATCATCTTTAACCAGGACAGTTTGGGTACCGGCAAAGAAATAGAGGGCATAATATCCACTTTCCTCAGGGTCGCATATAAATTTGACATCTTCGGTGAATGATATATTTATAAGGAGTAATGATATACCATCTTCCAATTCATGAAATTCAATATCCCCATTACCTGCTGTATGCGGGAATATAATACGGTTGCCACGCAGCGAAATATTCTGAGCAAACTCGCTATTAAATGATGTAACCAGGTCTGTCAAAAAAGATCTGCTTGTCCCAAGCAGATAATCGATTGCCAACATACTTTTCCTTCTTTTCGTTTTTCATTTATTTATCTAACACATTCACAGGATTTAACATTGGTTTTTTTTCACAGCCCGTAGGCCGGTTTTCAAAAAATATTCGGATTTTATTACTTTTTAGCCGTTTAGAACATTATTCAGACTAGCCGATTCTTGAATTTGGCGTGCTTATTTTGCTCATTTTTTCAAAAACGCGCTGTTTTGCCTGCTTGGGAGACAATCCAAATGCTCCCCGGAATGCCTTTATAAAGTTGCCAACGTTGTTATAACCTACAGAATGCGCCACATCTGTTACTGAACGGTTCTGCAACAGCATTTCATAGGCCTTATTCAGTTTCATACGAACAAAAAAGCTCCCATACGATTCTTTGTAATGGGCCATAAAGAGAGATATGAACTTAGACCGGCCCATATTACACTCTATAGCAGCCTCCTCCAACGATGGTAGTCTCAGATCCAGGTTTTGCTCCTGCTTTTCTACAAATGCAGCTATACGCTTATTCTCATTGCTATAAATAAAATTTTCCCCTACCTGCTCTACAATCTCGTTCCTTATAAAGGAGGAGAACAATTGCAGCGCAAGGCCTTCTATGTACGGATACGCTGATGGTGCATCCATCTTTGTATCAAGCATTTCATTTACTATATCAAGACAAGCCAAATCGATCGTTGCAGTGAACTGAACAGCTTTCCCATCTTTAATATCCTTTACAATAACAGCCTCTTCCGGTAGTATATCGGGAATATGCTTATGCGCCCAACTACGATGAAAAATAAGCTCTACATCTCTCACGCGGCTGCCAACAGGCGTTACAAAACTGACGGGAACGGAATTGGAGGTAAATAATACTGCCTCGGACATATCCATACCGGTATCTACCCTTCGCCCACTGTTCTTTTCTATGATCAGGCGGGCATCGCCGGCGTTGAAAAATATTTTGTAGTATTCTGTACCCCGAACCGCTGCGCGGCTTAGTTTTAGCGATTTGTAAAAAACACAGTCTACCAGCAGTATAGAAAGGCCATCACTTAATTCGTAAAATTCAAAGCGGCCTTCGGCAACTGACGGAGGAAAGACGAGGCTATTACCTTCCACATGCACGTGCTGCCCTATGTGCTGCGACAAGGAAACTGCGAAGTCTCTAAACCATTTTTTGTTTGTACTTAAATAATAATCTGCATATTCCATACTATCAGATCCCCCTTAACTACTGGTGTGCGTCATGCTTGCTACAACATCAGTAATCTTCTATTTACAAACTTAGAATGGGGGTAGAAGACAGAATGTCCATATAGTATTTATAAATACTCAAAAAGTATAAAAAGCCAACTTTTTACACTTTTAGTTCAAAACTTCATGCATTTGCTAATGGTTTGTTAGATTTTTTTCGCAAAAAAGGCGGAAACCCATTTTGAAGCGTGTCTTAATTGAAGTAGAAGGACATGCGATTTATTGAAACCACACCTTAAATCCATTTACCCATCTCTTTTGAATTCAATACATCACCACTAAAAACGGATACGCATAATGCATACCTGATTTTGGAGGTCGAGATAACGTGGATGCATTTCTGCCCGCTTTCTTTTTAAGGGGGAGAAAGTTGGGCGGAAATGCTAAGCTAACAATATCGTAAAGGCCGTTGCACATAACCGAAAGAAAGACACCAAACAATTACCCTGCATGCCATTTACCGTCCTATGTTACACACACCGCTAACTACTGAGGCTGGGTTCTACTAACGCATTTTAAAAAAACAATAATATACGCTTTATGAAACTACATCTATCATTTTGCATGCTGGCAGCAATAACCGTTTTAGCATCTTGCGGCCCTACGCTAAAGGTTACCAGTGACTATGACAAGAATGCTAAATTCTCTCAGTACAAAACCTTTAGTGTAAATGAAATTGATCCGCAAAAATCATCTGTCAGCCAGCTAAACAGGGATCGCCTTGTCAATGCAGTAAAAAGCGAGTTGACTAAAAAAGGATTGCAGGAAAGTACCTCCAGCCCTGATCTGCTGGTAAACATCTCCACCATTCTGAAGGACAAAAAATCCATTAGCTCCAACACAGACTATTATGGATATGGCGGCTATTACAGGCCTTATGCATGGGGCGGCGGCATGGGTGTAACTGGTTACACCACCTATAATGTGCAAGACTACAAAGATGGTTCGCTCATTATAGATGTTGCTGATGCCAGCACTAAAAAATTAATATGGGAAGGTATCGGCAATGCAGAAATAGATAAGCCGGTGAGCAAACCTGACGAGGTAATACCGCAGGCTGTTACTAAAATAATGGCATCTTACCCTGGTGGAGTAGCTAAAAAGTAATCATTGATTCATTACGCTTAAACTTAACACTTAAATATGCGGGCAAATGGCACTACAGCGAAGAAAATTTACAGTAGAAGAAAAATTAAGAATACTGGAAGAAGCCCAGACGCGTGGTGTCACATCTGTGTTGCGTAGTTACAATCTTTCATATAGTGTATATGTAAAATGGAAACAAAAGTTCTTACAGGCACAAAATATAAACGAATTAAAAGATTCTTATGTTACTACGCAACTGGAAATAAAAAAGCTACAGGAAGAAAATGACCGTTTGAAAAAGATAATTGCAGAACAGGTATTGCAACTAGAATTTAAAGAAGAAGAAATAAGAAAAATAAAATTTGGAAAAAAATGATCTATACAAGAGCCTCACTGCACAGCGGGGCTCTTTTTAACTTGACCAGATTTCTCCCAAGACGATAGTAAAACATATACTTATGAAATCGCGACTGTTGTTTTTAACCATCTTATGTATATGCAGTACAACCTTAGCGTTGTCACAAGACAGCTTACATACAAAAAAAAGTAGCCACAAACATGTAAAGCCTACGCCGCCCTGGTATGTAGAGCGTTTTCGTGTTTCTGCCGGTGCCTTCTTTCCTATTAACAATACACAGATAGAAGTAGGCAACCAGGCTGGCACATTTGGCACAACAATAGACTTAGAAGATGATCTTGGCTTTAAAAAAAATACGAGCACCTTTCTTGGTGATGCACAATGGCGCGCATCCCGCAGATCAAGATTCGACCTGAGCTATTATCATATAGACAGAAATTCCACCCACACACTGCAAAGAGACATTGAGTTTAAAGATCATACTTACCCTGTAAACGCAACCATTGATGCCTTTTTCAATACAGACATTTACAAGTTCACGTACGGCTATGCACTACTGTCTAATCCAAAGTATGAGCTGGGATTGACTATTGGCGCACACATTGTAAAAGCATCTGTCGGTATTGGCTTTAACGGTGCTACTACTTCTCTCAACTATAGCGATGATTTTGGTTTTACGGCACCACTGCCTGACTTAGGTATATGGGGTGGATATGTAATAGCGCCTAAATGGGCTATAAATGCTGAAGCGAGCTACTTAAGCGTTACAATAGACAATATTACCGGTCGCATTGTTAGCTACAATGCTATGGTACTTTACAATCCCATACGGCATCTTAGCTTTAGCGCCGGCTATACAGGACTTAATTTTAAAGTAAATGCCTCAAAGAATAATGCACAGGGTTATTTTAAATGGGGATACAACGGCCCATCCATCGCAGCCTCTTATTCTTTCGGTAAGAAACCGTGGTGAGCCATTGTAAACAGGAACTATTTTTTAATATTGATGCCGCATGCGGCCAGTATCTTATTGAATATTTCTACATTTTCATACACACCTGTAAAACGGTCAGACTGCGGGCCATATGCAAATACAGGCACTGGTAACGCCGAATGGTCGTTAGAAGAGAAATTACCGCTTACGTATCCTTTTTTAATATCGCCATCCAGTAGCGATAAACCACCTGTTTCATGGTCCGCCGTAACGATCACCAGTGTTTCGCCATTCTCATCTGCAAACTTCATGGCCTGTCCTATTACCTGGTCAAAGTCCATTACTTCAGTTGCAATGTATGGCAGGTTTGTATCGTGACCACCATGATCTATTTGCGCTCCCTCGACCATCAGGAAAAAACCTTCTTTATTATTGGACAATACTTTTACAGCTTTATCAAATGCCTGTCCCAGCCATTTATCGCGACCTTGCAACATAGATAAGCCGGCTACTTTATCCATTACCACCCATCGCTCATTTGTAACAGATGGCACACTATCTATTGCATGCGTTACACGAATACCGCTTGCATTCAATGCAGCATTCTCACTATCCTTCACTTTTCCACTCGGTGCGCCCATCAACAACTGCACCGGTGATGAATACAATCCACGTAAAACGCCCAGTGAGTTTTCACGTTCCGTAACATGCCCATAAAAATCTGCAGGCGTAGCATCTGTAAGATCGCCACAGCTTACCAGTCCTGTTTTTATTTTACGCTCTATAAAATAATCTGGTAATAGCTTCATTGGCGCGCCTGTATGGTCCACACCTACATAACGGTTATTTGTTTTTTGTCCCGATGCAAACGCAGTAGACCCGGGTGCAGAGTCTGTGATATAACTATCGTGCGAAGAGGTTTTGGACAGGCCACTGCTACGCATATTAAATACGTTCAGTTTGCCATGATTTGCAGTGTACCCGCTATACCATTGCGCCAGGCCTGTACCATCGCCTATCAATAGTATCACGTTTTTTACTTTTTTAGCTGCCTTATCATTTACAAACTTCGCATCGTACGTTTCATACGGCTGATCATTTTTGTATGAGCGCTTAGGCAATTCTTTCAGGAAAGAAGACAGTTCATTGATGTTATCCGTATTCAAAAAATCAATGTCTAGCTTCATCAGGTTATACCATGCATTTACCACATCCGGCGAGGCCCAGAAGCGTATCGGCTTATGTTGCTCATGCGCTTGTGCTATCAGCGATTGCAACACCGCTTTTTCCTTCTCTGGTATAACGCCTTTGCCATTCCAGGAAGTAAAACGATGAAAGTCTGCACTTAACAATGCTATTTTGCTCAATGCTTCTGTACTGTACGTTTGCCCTACATTTCCATCAAACCAGATAAATGCAGGATAATTTATATACTGCGCGGGCGCAGGCCTGTTACCTGTGATCACGAATTTTACATTTTTTGCATTCACTAACTCCGGGTAACGGTTAATCGCCTTTACAATACTCGCTAATGTTGAGGTTGAATCTGTTTTTATATCGATCAGCAATTGCAGGTTTCTTTGTTTGTCTGCATACGGGTAACCCGCGTTTTGCCTTACACAACTTACTAACGGCTCCAGGTATAATGCTTCAAATGTCTTTGCAGCGCTGTGCGTTATCTTGTCATGCGCAACAAACAATGTATCATTTACCAGATGCAGGTCGGCCTCTATAGAACCAAACCCTTCGTTGTAAGCGCCCCAGAATGGAAATGCTCTTTCATAATCGTTGTGCGAATGCACTTTAGCCGTTGTGTAAGTATAAGGCTGTGCGTATGCAGAAGCGCCCAGCAGGCAACAGAAGCCTAGCAATATATGTTTCATATTCATTAAATGCCCGCAAAGTACGTTGATGCCATCCTGCAAAAGGAAGCTTGCCGCATTAAGAAATCTTTATCAATGCCTTTGCCTCCCTTCCTCGTCTCCTGACGAATTTACTAGCGCAGGCCTCCCGGCCTGTGCTTACTTATTACTAAAGCACAATAACTAAAGACGTACTGCCTGGAATGAGATTAGTGACAAAAAAGCACAGGCCGGGAGGCCTGCACCAGAATAGCTTTTGATAAGAATATTATTCGACAGCGTCGAAAGCCTGTCGCCCTGATTCGTGTCTCCACGAACCAGTTAGCAACCGGCGCGTGAGGACACGCGCCGGGGCTTTTGCCATTTAATTCAACAGCGCTTCAAAGACCTGCTCGACCGCTGGCAGGAGCTACAGCATAGGTCGCATACCTACGACATGCCGAAGCATGTGTATTGGGGAAGCTACCGATGTTTGATCCCTACGGGATCTGCGTTTCAGATACTAAGACTTTTATAGAATCAGGTTATGATCCCGTAGGGATCGGATATTGGTAGTATATATATTATTGGGGCTTTTGCATGCCGTAGGTATGCAACCTGTAGATAAAAGATGTGGGTACACAGTAGGTCTCCCGACGAGGAAGAGAAACTTAATGCAACATATTCTTCACCTTATTCCACATCTCTTCATTTACAGGTATGCCTTCTGCTTCATTTTGTTTACGTATTGCCAGCGTATTCTCGCCGGGGTATTGAATAGCGCCATTTTCTTTAACCGGCGTTGACGATTTAGTATAGGCCAGTATTTCTTCTATCAGCGATGCGTGCAGGTTAGGAGAATTGATCGCAATAAAACATTGCGAAACACCGTATTCACTTCCTGCTGCTGCAATGGCGGCAGTGGATTTACCACCACTTAATGCAGTGAGCAGTACATCCAGCATAAGTGCCAGGCCGGAACCTTTCCACAAGCCTGCCGGTAATGCACTTTGCAGCTTGTGCACCAGTGCAGGGTCATGCGTCAGTTCGCCTGCTTCATCTACACCGCCTGCATAAGGCAGTTGCTTGCCCTCCAGCTCATAGGTTTGCATTTTACCATAAGAGTATTGAGACATCGCCATATCCAATACCAGGTGGCCTTCCCGGCGCGGCACACCTATAACTAATGGGTTGTTGCCCAATCTCGCATCTTTACCACCCCACGGCGGCATACAGGCATAGGCATTTGTAAAACTGATACTAACACAGCCATCGTCTGCCGCCTGCCAGCCATACGTACCACCACGCATCCAGTGGTTGGTATTTTTTATGACAACGAAACCTATTCCATTTTCTTTTGCCAACGTTGTTGCACGCTTCATACAGACACTTGCATTGTAAATGCCTGGCCCCAGTTGCCCGTCATATGTTTCTATAATGCCGTTGCGCTCTACTAACACAGGCTCTGCATCAGGTTTTATATGCCCACTCTGCACATGCTTTACAAAAACAGGAAAGCGGTTAAGCCCGTGCGAATACACACCATCCCTGCTATTGGAAGCAAAGATACCTGCACATAGGTCTGCTTTTTCCTCTGTAAAAGACAAACGCAACAGTACGTTCTTAAATGCTGCTTTCAACTCATCAAATGAAATCTTCATCACGCTCTATTATGTAGTTAGAAAAAAATATCCTGCACATACATCAGATGACTGCTATGCACATCAATAGTGAGTAACGAATGTAACCCATAAGTTTTTTTCGCGGGCAATAAATTATTTAGAATGCGGTACCGTGTGTTTGCCTGATAAGTTTGTCTGCCAGGAAAGGAAATTGCTTCATCGTTTGAATAAACATATTACTTAACCATTCGCTGCCAAATACAGACTGGATCATTCTGCCGGTGCGCAGGCGGCTTTTGAATTGTTTATTCCATCGTTGTACATACAAATGCTCCATCTCTGTACGGCTGACTTCATTCTTTAAATAAAGAGTGATCAACATAGCAGCCAGTTTGCTACTATGTAACGCCATACTCATACCATTGCCACACAAAGGTGTGATAAGGCCTGCAGCATCGCCCAGCATTAATATGTGCGATTCTACCTGTGCTTTCTTCTCAAAGCTGATCTGCGCTATGCTCAATGGCTTTTCATACAGGATCGATGCCTCAGCAAATGCCTTTTTTAAAAAAGGATTTTTCATCAATACGCTTTCTTCCATTCCGGGAATACTTTTTCCACTATCGCGCAGGTTACCGGCAGTAGTAAGGTAACAGATACAAGCCTTGTTATCTTCTATAGCAGACATGCCACAATAACCATTTTTGAAATTGTGCAGTGCAATTTCATTTGATGGCAGAGATAAATAAGCATGATATTTTACAGCAATAAAATGGTTCAACGAAGTCGTCCTCTCTTTTACAAAAGGACGGTCCCATTTCACATCCAGGTTAGACCGCTTGCCAAATGCACCGCAACAGGCGCGCGCAAAAAAAGTTTGTGTACCGGTATTTATATGAAACAGATCATCCTGCAGTACCGCATCGCGCACCGTTACGCCATCACAAACAACTACCCCACATTGCCTTGCCAGTTGCATAAGTGCATTATCCAGTTTATAACGGCTAATGCCAAAACCGCCCAATGGTAATAGTTGCTGCAAACTTGTACCACGTGGAGAAGACAGCTTAAGCTGGGTTATCTTTGGCAAATCCCACTCCTCCAACGGAACGCCTAGTGATTGCAAAAAAGGCCACGACTCAAAGCTGATATACTCACCGCAAACTTTATGAAAGGGATATACTTCTTTCTCAAAAAGAACAACGCTAAATGATTGTTTTGCCAGTTGTATTGCAACAGCAAGCCCGGCTAATCCACCACCTATTACAGCTACGTCATATTGATCCCGTGTACTCATACTTGTTTTAATGCCAGAGATTTACAGACAACGATCAAATAACGGAAAGCCCATTTCCAGTGAATACTATATTGTTTTATACCAGCCTGCTGAAGAATACATTCCCACTCTGCTTTTCTAAACCCGCGCAATACAGATATAGGTGCATCATTTTTTACCAGGTATGAATTAGATAACAGTGCTGTCAGCCATTTGATAGAATAATAGGCCAACGGATGCCGTTGCAGGTCATTAATAAAAAAGCCGGTTGTTGTATTTGCATCCAGCCACAACATCATTTCCAACAACTGAGCGTCTGTAAAATGATGGCAGAAGAGCGAGCTAAAAATAATATCCGGTTTTTGTTGAAACTGTGCTGTTCTGTAATCACTATGAATAAACGAGACAACAGGCAAAGCACTACAGTTTTCTTTTGCAAAGTCAATGCAAGCTTCGCTATAGTCCACACCTACGTACTCCAGTTGCAATCCCTTATGCCTGTTCCATGCATGAATGGCCTTCAGATTATCGCCTCCACCACAACCGATCTCGGCAATAATAACCGGGCCATTTATTCCCTCAAGCAATTGTTTCACACCCTGCAAGGTAATCACATGTCCGCCCAACCATGTATTGATCACATTCAGCTCATGCAGGCATTGTGACCAATCATCGAAGGGCACACCGGGAGCGTCTATCAGTTCTGTAAGAGAAGAACGGTGTGTGTATCGGCTCATTGTTCGAGGATTACGGTTTCCATAGTAAGGCCGGGACCAAAAGCAGCAGCAAATATTTTTTCTTTATTCCCGCTAAGCTGTTGTATGATCGTTTGCAATACGAATAGCACTGTCGGAGAAGACATATTCCCATAATCATTCAGGATGCTGAACGATGGTGCAAGATCGTCCTCATTTAGTTGCAACTCGGTCTGTATTGTTTCCAATATTTTCTTTCCGCCCGGGTGAAACGCCCAGCGTGTTATCTCCTCTCTGCCTATACCAGATTGTTGCAAAGCTTTTTCCAGCAGAGGTGTTATACCGGTCTTTAACAATTGAGGGATGTATGCACTCAGGTGCATCAGGAATCCTTTGCCCGATAAATTCCACGCCATATCCTGCCGCCCTTGCAAAACCACTTCGGAGTGGAAGGAAGCGATGTGCAGGCCTTTGCCTTTATAAGATGCACCGGTTACTAATACGGCAGCGGCACCATCTCCAAACAAAAGACTGGATGTAATATTATCCATATCATTCCCTTTCTGAAAATGCAGTGTACACAGTTCCGTACAAACGATCATTACGCATGCGTCTGCATCTGCTTTACAAATGGCATCCGCCAATTTCAATGCGTGAATAGCTGCATAGCAACCCATAAAGTTTACACTACTACGCCTGATGCTTGGCTGCAGATCCATTTGCTGTACTATTTGTATATCCAGGCCGGGAGCCGACATACCCGTGCAACTGACTGTAATAAGCCATGTCAGTTCATCTTTGTCCAGGTATCCTTCTATACATTGCTCTATTGCCCGCATACTTAATGCGGCAGCATGTTGTTCATACCACTGCATTCTTTTCTCCAATAGCGGAAACGGTTCCAGGTCAGGTGTGGCAGGATAGAATGATCGCTCTGTTAGCGAATAATCAGGCACAACAGAATAACGGTATGCAATGCCGCTGCGGTCATACAATAACTCCAGCCTTCTGCGGTCATCACCTTCCGGCTGATATGCCTGCAACATAAACTGCAAAATGTCTTTTTGCCTGTGCCGGTACTGCGGCAAAGCCGTGCCTATGGAAACAATCTCGCTCAACAGGTTATAATTTAAGAATATAAACGGGCATTCTCCCCAAAAGGTTGACAAAAGCAATGCCTATTTCTAAAAATGATTAAGCAGGTACAATACAATAAAACCAAGATTGGTGCAACTAGCCGCTATCACGTTCATCCGGAGAGATAAACGAAAGTTGGCGTTTGCACCATCTTTTCTTACCTGCATCCACCAGTAAAAGAAATAAAGCACAACAGGTGATAGAAATAAAAGTAGCAGGAAGAAATGTAGTAGCTGCCCTCTGCCGGAAAAATAAATGAACAGAAATACCTCCGCCAGCAGGTACATTATTGCGCTAAAAAGAAAAGTACCATTCAGGCCTAGCATATAACTAATGGTACGAACACCGTCTTTCCTATCCTGCTCATGCTGGTAGATCTGCGTTAGCGGATAAAATCCTCCAAACAGGAAAAGACTTATAAGCATGCCCATCCACGGTGTGCCGGGAGGCATAGCCGAGGCGCCTGCAAAAACCATGTAATAGGTGATTGCGCCCTGGAAAAGTACTACGGTCAAAAATCCCCATACTGGGTATTTCTTCAGACGTATGCCTCTATAGCTATACGCCCGCGAAGCTATAATATTTGCAATGATACAAATGGCAAAAGGTATGTTTACAAGGAAGCTAAGCAGTGCCGCCAGCACATCCATAACCAAAGTAAGATAGAATAACTGCCGTGTGGGTGCAGGTGGCTTTTCCAGCATGCCTATACTTTCTTCATCCCTATCCATATAACTATTGTACCCGTTACTGGCCGGATACATAATAAAATGCAAAATGATAAATACCAATGCAGCTTTCCCATAATTAATATGGCTGACCTGGCTTAGGGCGAAAAAGAAGACCGGCATCAAAAAGAACGAGAAAGGAAGACGCAACAGCGTAATGGTATTTTTTTGAAGCATGCTAACAAGTTACACATTTGAAAGAATATTGAAAAACTACCTATCTCGCCTTTCGCCAGACCAGTAAAAAGTACAAAATAAGTAAAAAGTACCATAAGCTACCTAAATAACGCAACAGCCGTAAAACGCTTTGCTATTACCTTTGTATCTGAAAAAATCGATCAATGGCTAGAGCATCCATACCGGTTTACGATATCAGCAGTATCAGTAAGAATAACAATCCTGAGCAACACTTGCTGGCTGAGCGCCTGGGCGATTATGTGCACAAACACTACACACATTTACACCGCCCGCACAGGCACTCTTTCTATCACCTGGTATTGTTTACAGAAGGCGGAGGCAGCCACACGATCGACTTTGTACGGTTTAAAGTAAAACCTTACCAGGCATATTTCATGACGCCGGGACAGGTACACGGCTGGGACTTTAAAGGCGATATACAAGGTTACATCGTTCATTTTTCTCAAAGTTTTTTTACGCCCTTTCTGCAAAACGAGCATTACATAGATCGTTTTGGCTTCTTCAGGGGTATAAGCGAAGAGAGCGTTTGCCAGTTACCTGTAACCATTCATGAAAAAGTAACCAGCCTGTTTGAGTCTATCTTAACAGAACTGCGCAGCGATCATACGTATGCATTGGACATGATCCGTATGCGCCTGCTGGAACTGTTTATTACAGTAGATGAAAACTGCCGGAAAAACGGTAACCAACAATTGCCGCAGCATAAAAACCAGATGTTGCAGCGTTTGCTGTCTCTCATAGATACGCATTACATAAAGATGCGGTTGCCCAAAGAGTATGCAGACTTAATGAATATAACGGCTAATCACCTGAATGCTTTTGTACAGGATATGCTAGGCAAAACTGCCGGTGAGGTGATCAGGGACCGTGTACTGCTGGAGGCAAAAAGACTATTGACGAATGCAGATATGACCATTGCTGAAATAGGCTACTACCTGAACTTTAAGGACAATGCTTATTTCAACAGGTTCTTTAAGAAATACACAGGTCAGACACCGGAGACATTCAGAAAACATTTTATTCAACTATAAAACATTTTTTATGTGCGCCCATCATAGTGATCGTAAACCAAACGTAATAGCCAGTGTACTACAAACAAAATGTCCGCGCTGCCGCCGTGGGCAAATGTATAAACACAGCAATCCTTATAACCTGAAAACATATATGCAGATGAATGAGACTTGCAATGTATGCGGTCAGCCATTCGACATTGAAGTAGGTTTCTATTATGGAACCAGCTATGTCAGCTACGCCATCTCTATTGCTATTTGCGTAGCCACATTCATTGCATGGTGGGTTTTCATTGGCTTTTCATTGAATGACAACCGTATTTTCTGGTGGCTGGGCGCCAACGCCTTTATATTGCTGCTGGTACAGCCATGGCTTATGCGCGTGTCCCGTACTATATGGTTATCATTCTTCGTACGCTATAGCAAGGACTGGAATAAAGGGGACATTATGGTGCCTGAAAGAACAAACGAAGCCCATATGGGCAACTGGTAAATTTTACTAAACATAGAGAGCGGCCCTTAAAGCTGCTCTCTTGCTATATACACAAGCTATTGCCCCTATTCAATGCAGGCTTACATTCCCACCGCTTACCTGCCAGAAGAAATTACCGAAAAAGAATTGGCACTCAACAAAAACATCCTATTTTCACCGCATTGTTATAAGTAACAGTTTATCTCCGTATTCAGTGAGCTAAGCACCAATTCAATTTTTAATTCTTTATTTGTGGCACATTTAGAAAAGCAACTCCTCGTTAAAACATCAACATTACCGGGAGCAGGAAAAGGTCTATTTACATCAAAAGACATTGCAAAAGGAGACCGCATTGTCGAATACAAAGGAAAAATCACTTCGTGGAAGGAAGCAGCGCATGAAGACAACGGGTATATTTTTTATGCAACCCGTAACCATGTAATAGACGCGAGACACTTTCCTAAACACCTGGCGCGTTATGCAAATGATGCACGTGGTATTGGCAGGGTGAAAGGCAAAATCAACAATGCTGAATATGTAAAAAAGGAAGGAAAGGTTTTTATAGAGGCGACAAAGAACATTCCTGCGGGATCAGAAATATTTGTGAGTTACGGACCGGAATACTGGCAGGCGATACGCCACAATATACGGCTGGAAAAACAACATGCTGCAAGACAGAAAAAAGCTGAAGTGTAGGTAAAACCTCAACGTATAAATAAAGAGCCAATGAACGCATAATGCGTCATTGGCTCTTTATTTATATTATATACATTAGCATTACTGTTTGGCCAACTGTATAGCAGTAAACGGCTGCAGAATCCTGACAGGTCTTTGAGACCTGTCAGGATTATTTTGTATCAAGACAAAAGGTAACACCGTCGGTAAACAAATGAAGGTTTATACCGAGACAGATTACTAAACTTAGTCAGCTAATAATAATTCTTACTTCTTCCTGGTGTAATACGCATGGGTAAGCAAAGAAATAGGCAAGCCTATAAAGAACATCAACAGTAGCATACCTATTACTACACCTTCTATTTTAAATGGCCCGCGCGGCACATTTGTCATGGGCAGTATTACAATATTCATCCACACCCACGCTACAATGCCATACAACAACCCACTCAGTACCACATGCCTGCGGAGAAAAGCTATTTTAGGATATAGCAGAAAGTATGCAAGCGTAAAACAACAGGCAATGAGATAATGGAAAAACAAGCCGTACACAATCATGTCACTCCCGCCACCATAGGCACTCTTACCAAATGCACCACCGGCTATACCCTTCAGTATTTTGCCCATATCTGTTTTTTGCTTAATGGGGCCATAAATCAGCCATACGCTTACGAGGTCTAATGTGCCCGCTATTAAAGTGGTGGTCAAAATATGTTTTGCCACGCCTGCTGGCTGGTCTGTATTTTTCATACCGGAAATTAGTTTTGGCAGTTCTTATAAATATACTCATTAAAAGCGCTTTTGCATAGCATCACCGGCCTACACACATTCCCGGAATAAAATATCCGCTAACCGGAACAATGTTTGCACTCGATTTGTTATAACCATTAAAAGGAATGTTATGCAAATGCCACATCAAATGACAACACTAACAGAGGTATTGAATACGCTGAAAGAAAGAGGAATAGAACAGGAGTTTGCCTGGGCAGAAGATGGGCTTAAAAGCGAGGAAAACAAAGTCTATAAACCGGAAGAGCTTTTACTGATACGCGTTTACCGTTTTGAAGAAAACACCAACCCTTCAGACATGAGCATACTGTATGTACTAAAAGCGAAGGATGGCACTCTCGGCTATAGCCTGAATGCTTACGGTGTGTACAGCAACCAGGATGCGGAATACGATAACTTTATGCGGCTGGTGCCTGAAGCAGGCAACGATGAGCAATTGCGCTTCACCTTATAAAGATGGAGCCACCTTTCTGTCACCTGCCAGTTGTGCTATAGTCCATGCATGTTCAAAAATAGTTTGCACGATTGTACACAGCGCTTTAAATGTAATAGGCTTTTGAAAAAAATGAGCAGCACCCATTTTTCGCATCTCAGACAGTTCGTTACTACATGTGCTCATCATAATTACAGGCGGATGTGTAGTCCATGTATGTAACTCTTGCAGGAATACACGACCATTCATAACAGGCATATTAATATCTGCTACTATAATATCAGGAGACATAAAGGATAATAGTGAAAGCCCTTCCCTGCCGTTTGACGCCATGTGACAATGAACACCAGGTGCTACACATGATAATGCTTCTTTAAAAAACGCACGGTCATCAGCATCGTCATCCAGCAAAAGCAAATTGTTATAGTTATACATACGCACTGTTTTCAGGTAAACAAAAAACAGTTTCACAAGACGGATTAAATAAACTGCAAGGGAATAGACACTTTTTTTAAGAGGGGGATTAACAAGGTACTTCTAATTAACCACGCATCCTAACCTTTTCCATGTTAAAATTTTGTTGCCAGCCACTTCCGACAATGGCTTCATTTTAAATAAACACAAAATGTACACTACCACAAAAAATGTAAATATTGTTAATGCTGGTCATACTATACAAGCGACCATCTCTTTTAAAACCGAACCGGCAACACACCAACAGATTAATGTAACGTCTGATGATGACACTTTTACAAACCTGTGGAAAGCCAATCATTTAGACTTATTATTAAACGAGGAAAAAATAGCTACACTTAACAATGGCGAAATAGATCTTAACACCCTGAGCAGAGAACAGAAAATCTTTTTACATAACCTGCTACTTACACTGGAGAATATAGATGAAAACAAAGCGCCATTTGTATAGGCGCAGATTTATAGCCTGCCTATTGTGTTCCCTCTATATTAGCCTTGTGATCTTTGTGGCTAAATTCCCGGCAGCATATACACACACCCTGCTGCTTTTTGCATTCTTTACAAACAAGTATGTAAGCGAATACATGCCTATACATGCATTTTTCTTCGTGCCGCTTGTCAATATTTTGCGGCTTTTCCTTCAAAATAGTTGCAACTGTCCTAAATTGGTACTCTGACACCAGTTGCATCAATCACCCTTTATTCATTTTTCTTATGAAACACGTATCGATTTTGGTTCCCAAAGGCGCTATTTTAGGCAGTCTGGAAGGCACGCGACAGTTGCTAACACAGGTAAATGCATTTCGCGCCTCGCGTGAAGAGCCTCCCATGTTTAACGTTCAATTAGTTGGTATAGAAAAAGAAACACCACTAAGCGGCGGACTTTTTATGGCGAGGACGCATGTACTTATAGATGAAGTGAAAAAGACAGATCTCATCATCATACCTGCCTTGGATGGTGACCTGATAGAAGCTATCGAAAATAATAAAGCTTTTATCCCCTGGTTAAAAGAACAATACAACAACGGAGCTGAAATAGCAAGCCTTTGTCTTGGCGCTTTTTTACTTGCCTCTACCGGTTTGGTAAACGGCAAAAAATGCGCAACGCACTGGATGGCAGAAAGCCACTTCAAACGCATGTTCCCGGAAGTAGAACTGGTAACTGAAAAGATCATTACAGACGAGCATGGTATCTATTCCAGCGGCGGGGCCTTCTCTTACCTGAACCTGATCTTATACCTGATAGAAAAATTTGCTGGCAGGGATATGTCTGTACTTGCAGCTAAGGTATTCGCTATTGAAATAGAGCGGCAAAACCAACTCTCCTTCACCATATTTCAAGGGCAGAAAGAGCATGAAGATGAGCCGATCAAAAAAGCACAACAATTCATCGAAAGCAATTTCCAGGAAAAAATAACGGTGGACCAACTGGCGACTATGTTTGCATTGGGCCGTCGTAACCTGGAGCGTCGTTTTAAGAAGGCAACATCTAACACTGTGGCGGAATACATTCAACGCGTAAAAATAGAGGCTGCTAAACTTAGCCTGGAACGTTCCCGCGAAAATGTAAATGAAGTCATGTACAATATTGGTTATACAGACCCAAAAGCATTCCGGACTACATTCAAAAGAATAACCGGTTTGTCTCCTGTACAATATCGCAACAAGTACAACAGGGAAATGGCTTACGGAACAAACTAACAATATGTTTGCCCAATGAATGCTACAGGTTGTGATCACGGCCTGTAGCATTTTTATTTAAAACAGCTATACAAGCAAGACAACGATCAAAGCAATCAATGCCGGTAATCCTTGTTTTACAAAAATAGATTTAGAAGCTGTAAGGCTGCCATATACACCGGCAACAACTACACAAGCCAGGAAGAATATGGCCACGTTTTTAGACCATTGCGCATCACTGATAAGCAACGACCATATGAGCCCCGCAGCAAGAAACCCATTATACAAACCCTGGTTTGCTGCCAATGCTTTGGATTGTTCAAAGAAACCTTCCGGCAGTCCCTTGAAAGTAGCTTTTCCTTTTGTAGTCCAGGCAAACATTTCTATCCAGAGAATGTACAAATGCTCTATTGCGACCAGCGCAATTAAAATAACAGAAAGGGTATGCATACATTTTATTTGTTTCACTAAAATACAAACAACATCTAATTATTGTTCAACAGTTACACTGGCAACCTTTTTATTACAGGCACGTATTTACTTTGGGCATAGCCTCCGGGCATTGCCATACCTATATGCGAAGCAGGCTTATCAGGAACATATCTGCAAACATTGTACAACAGGCCGTAAACCAGGTTTTCAGCCTGGCGATCTTCTATATCCTGTCGCGACAGTTATCTAAAGAAAGTTTCGGGGCGTTCAACTGGTCGCTCGCATTTCTATTTACGGCATTCAACATCCTTTCATTTGGACTAGACCAGTTAACGGTAAAAAAAATAGCTTCCGGGCAGGAAACATCGCCAGTTACTTCACTCCATTTATTACACGTATTGCTTACCGGTACGCTTTTTTACGGGCTGCTTGCAATATGCTGCCAACTACTACAGACACAACCAGCAACCACTTTTCTGCTAGCCTTAGGAGCCGGCAAGCTCTTATCCTATTTTGCATCACCCTTTAAGCAGGCTATTGCCGGCAAAGAAGCTTTTTCAGCCTACGCATGGATGTCTGCTATTTCTAATATTGTAAAAGGCAGTGCATTGATCATAGCTGGCACCATCCATATCATTTCTATCCCACAACTTGTTGCAATCTTTATTGCAGGAGATGCAGCAGAGCTAGCCATATCTGTGCTTATTTATTTCGGCAAAAAAAACGGCATTCAACTAACTGCCGGTTTCAGCGCATACTTTGGCTTACTGGCTGAGGCATTGCCCCAATTAGGCGTTGTTATCTCTACTACACTCATGTCCCGCTTCGACTGGTTGCTTATAGGTATTATTGCGTCTGCTACACAGTTAGCAGAATATAGTTTCGCTTACAAAGTATTTGAAGTAGCTACCTTTCCCTTACTGGTCGTAGCACCACTGCTTATTCCACGTTTTGTAAAATATGCCAAAGGCAATCATTCTATTACCGAAGGTATCTTGGCCATTATGCGTGCAGAAATGTTTATAGCCGCCTTCATAATCCTGTTACTCAATATTTGCTGGGCGCCCCTGATGGATACAGTTACTGCAGGCAAATATGGTGCAGTGAACAACCATACTATTTTTATTTTATCACTATCTATGCCCTTCCTTTATGCCAATAATATTTTATGGACAGACAGCTTTGCACAAGGTAAGCTACACAGTATCTTCCGCATTATTGGTCTTACCTGCCTGGTAAACGTTGCAGGCGATTGCCTGCTCATCCCCTTCCTGCGAAACGAAGGTGCAGCAATAGCCTATGCCATTTCGCAACTCATACAATTAATCTTATATACAAGAGAAAATAAAGCAATCAAAACAAAACAAGTCATTTACACGGTTGCAGGAAGTCCATTGTGCGCAGTATTTAGCCTCTTGGTTGTAAAATGGCTAGCGCTTAGTTTAATACCTGCGTTACTAATTGGGTTTTCCTTATACTTCCTGCTTATCGCAGTCAATGGTTTGCTGGTAAAAAAAGACATTCGCCAGTCTGTACATTTGTTATCGCCGGATACGCAATTGGTGGCCTAAGCTATTAACCCTTTGGCACGAAAAATATAAATCAATCATGGAGTCATACAGCATCACTCATACATTTGACTTAATCCATTCCTTCACTATTTTCTCCAGTGCCTTTTTCTTTTGCGTTACATCATCCATACTATAAAACTTCATTTGACGCCTGTCTTTCCAGTCCCCTTCCATTATGCCAGCGGGATCAGACACTATTACTTTAGGAAATAGCAGGATCAGTTGCAGAAATGATTGCTGATGCAGGTTGAACGCAGCAAAATCCACCTCGTTGTAAAAAAAGCTCGGCGCATTCCACTTCACGCGCTCATACAGCTCTTTTCCGGCAGCAAGTATAATGGTACGGACTTCCTCTATTTCTGCCTTGAATGGATGTTCGAGTTGCGCCATAAGCGCATCTACTTTCTCTTTTTGATTGACAGCAGGTTTTGATTTCATATACAGCGTTATAAGTTATCAACTGGGCGGGATGCAGCTATCAGCATTTTATATACCGCTTCCATTTCCGCATGTGTCTCATTCAAATTAACAGGTGGCAACTGCAGGAAACGACCCCGGTAATAGTTGATCATTTCGTTTGAAAAAACAATCGCCTCTTTATTCAATAGCAAAAAACAAACACAGGTCTTCAATGCATTTGCTTTTACACGGATCGTATGCTTTGCATAACGCGCCGGATGAATATGTACATAATCCGCTTGTATTACGTAACGCAACGTCCACTCCGAACCATCAGACAGCATCACTGTCCGGTATCCACCGTTATCATTCACCCAACTTTCATAGTCTTTTTTTTCAGCTATGTTCTCTTCCTCCAATCTTTTCAGCACTTCACCTTTGATATCTTGTACAGACAAGTTGCCCATATAAAAATCAAGCTGGGAATTGCCAAACGACATAATCTGCAATTTCACATCAATGTTCCATTGATAACGATGCTCATCCAGCCAGGCCACTATTGTGTGTAAATGATGCTTAAAAGCGTGAAATAAGATCATATAAAAACTAAAATAGAGTTTTTGTAATAGATTTCACGCAAAGTCGTCAAGTATCGTTTAAACAGTACTGCTGGGGTAAAAGATAAGCAGACGTCCTAAAGCCTTGAACAAAGTAAAATTTACCTAAGCAATGCAACCATTTAGCCATACAGCCATATAACCATCTCTCTTTCCTTACCTTTGTCCTCCTCTTAAACATAGTATTAGCGTGGACTCCGGCAACACAACCAATTATAAAGGATCATCAGAAGTAAAGCTTTTAGCAGCAGGCTTATTGTTTTCTGTGCTATGGCCTTCTGCAGCAGTAGCAACAAAAATAGGTTTACAAGTTGCGCAACCCTTTGTCATTTGTATTGCCCGGTTCTTTGTAGCAGGTGTACTTATGTTAGTCATTACGCATGGCGTTCTACGCAACCGGCTGCCACAAAAGGAAGAATGGAAACAGATTGCCATGTATGGACTGCTGAACATTTCGCTCTATCTCGGCCTCTATGTATTAGCCATGCAATACATTTCCCCAGGCCTGGGCTCGCTCGCCATTGCAGCCAACCCTGTTTTCATCAGCCTAATGAGCGCTATCTTTTTCAAACAACGTACAGGCGCAGGTATCTTTATTAGCCTCGTGCTATGCATTGTAGGTATATTAATTGCAGCTACCCCATTACTCCAAAAAAGCTTTGCTACGCCAGGCGGCCTGCTGATCTTATTACTCAGCATGCTGATCTATTCCGGCGGCACTATTTATTTTTCCCGGAAAAGCTGGCATGGTCTGCATATCTTAACTATCAATGGCTGGCAGACTTTGCTAGGCGGCATCTTCCTGTTACCCGTTGCAGCACTCACCTTTCATCCCGCACAGAATACCTGGAACATGAAGTTTATAGGCTCCGTTTTATGGCTTGCTATACCCGTGTCTATTGTTGCAGTACAGGTGTGGCTATACATGCTACGCGACAATGCTGTAAAAGCGTCATTCTGGCTATTTCTTTGCCCGCTTGCCGGCTTCCTGATCGCCCATTTTACTACACATGAACCTTTAACGCTATACACACTCGTCGGCATGTTATTGGTTTTGTTTGGGCTATATATTTCTCAAAAAAGAAAAAAACTGAATTAGCCGGAAGGCACTGGTAGCAAGATTTGCAACACCATTCATACCAAATATTTCTTCTGAAACTGGACCAGTCCTGGCGCGGCGGGATTAAGTATCTTCGGGCTGCACCAAATATTTGATCATGACTTTTCCATTACAGCCAACATTGGAAAATGATATAGCCATTTTATACCCGCTGCAGGCGAATGAATTTGAAACCCTTTACGCCGTAGCGAACGACCCAAAGATATGGGAACAACACCCCAATAAAGACCGCTGGAAGCGTGACGTATTCCAGTCCTTTTTTGAAGGTGCAATACAAAGCAAAGGCGCATTTAAAATCGTAGACAAAGCAACAGGTGAAGTTGCAGGCAGCACCCGTTTCTATGATTTCAGCGAAGCGGATAAAAGCATCTTTATCGGTTACACATTCTATGGTACAAAGTTTTGGGGAACAGGCATTAATCCGTCAGTCAAAAAACTAATGCTGGACTATGCTTTTCAGTATGTAGATAAGGTGCAATTTCATATAGGCGCAACCAATATCCGCTCACAAATAGCTATAGAACGACTCGGCGCTATTAAGACAGGTGAACAGGAAGTGGCATATTTCGGCGAGCCGACTAAATTAAATTTTGTCTATACGATTAATAAAAGTGAATAGACAGCATACTGTTTATTCTTCGACTCTGTCGACATTCTATTGACAGAGTCGAAGAGCCTTGGCATCCCAGTCGGAGACTGGGATGATTGATAACGTTTTTACTAGTCGATTCGCCCAATTGCGTGAGGACACGAACCGGGGATTTTGAAACATCTTTGTCAAAAAATAATTCTACGCTACAAATGGATATTCGCTTATTGGTCATAAGAACCGCAAACCCAAAAACACTAGCCGACTTTTATCATTTATTGGGTTTGACTTTCGAGTACCATAAACATGGCAATTCTCCTTACCACTACTCTGCCTCCATTGATAAAACTATTCTTGAAATTTATCCCTTCTCAAAAAAGCAAACAGAAGCTGACTCCAGTTTACGCCTTGGATTTGGCGTTGATAATTTCGATACTGTAATCAATAAACTAAAAGCAGAACAAGTTGTTTTTTCATCAGAGCCAATGCAAACTGAATTTGGGTTTATGGCTATCATAGTAGATCCTGACGGAAGAAAAATTGAGCTCTACAAAAGCTAAAGCATTACAATTTACTTATTCATCATCCTGGTATCCGACCAGGATGTGCCGGATTGTCGGCTCAGTCGACATAATATCAAAAGCCCCGGCGCGAGTCTCCACGCGCCGGCTGGTAGCTGGTTCGTGAAGACACGAACCAGGGCGAAGAATTTTATTTCATTACACCACTTTCACAAAAATTTCTTCCGGTAAATCTCCGAATACAAACTTTGTAACTTCGCACAACCACATGGTTTGATTTATTTCTTGTCCATCATAAGCTTTTATAAAATACATACCACCACCAAGAATAGGATCACATATTTCTGTAAGGATTAATTTATCAGCATCGGCAAATGCCTCGCGTGCCATAGACAGGTTTACATAGTCACTTTCTCCAGCCATTATATCCAGCATTTTGTCTGCGCCTTCTACCATTTGCAGGTCACCTTTATATCCTCCGCCTGCAATATATTCTGGCAGGTCAATAAACCACTTATTCTCTTCTCTTACAAACTTGTATATTTCCATTTTCCTTTTTTTAGGGTTAACTATTCAATAATAAATACATTCACTTTAATAGTCCATCATCCCGGTCTCCGACCAGGATGCATTTGGTTGTCGACTCTGTCGACATAATATCAACAGAGTCGATAGGCCATGACATCTCAGCCAGAGACTGGGATGAGAGTTTGATTACACTACACGCACCATCATGCGTTGGTGTACCCGGCAATAAAATACACTTCCTGCAAAGTAGGCAATAACATCACCCATATCAGCCGTGCCCTTATTTAACAAAATGGGAGACAACCATTCAAAAACAATGGAGGCATACAGTGCAATAGCGAGCAAGTAGATTAATGGATAAACATACCTGCAATCTTTTAATATCACACAGCGCGTGAATACAAGTGCAAGATGCGCAGCAACAGGAACAAACAGGAAATCTGTAAGCCAGTTATTGATGCCGGGTATCGGATAACCGCTTCTGCGAAACAAATGTATAATTATCCAGAGTAAACAGTACGTTATAAATAACGGATCGAATACCTGTTTTATCAGAGTGCGAGCGAGATAGCGATCACTATGGTTAACGATACGCATGTAAATAATATTAAGAACAAACTAAATCCAACGTTCTTACCCAGTTTTATCACAGGGCTATCACCTTCTTTTAGCGGCAAAACATTCTCCCGCAGCCTGTTGTACAGTGTTTTGCCTTCTGATTGTTCTTCCATAGAACTAATTTTAGAACAAATGTACTAATTTTATAAATATTAGAACATTTGTTCTATTTTTAATTATGCAAACTAAAGAGAAGATCCTGGCAGCGGCGTTAAAATTGTATAACAACAAAGGCATTAATACGATCACTACGCGCCATATCGCAACCAGCATTGCTATAAGCCCCGGCAACCTGCATTATCATTTCAAACAGACTGACGACATTATCAAAACATTGTATGACCGGCTGGCAACCGAATTTGACGATCTGATGCAGGCACTCGAAGCGTTGCCTCTTGTCGACCTTGCTGTTTTGAGATCATTCTCCCGGTCATCTATCGAAGTTGCTTACAAATACCGTTTTATTTTTCTTCATTTTGTAGAAGTGGCCACACGTATTCCTACCATCCGTACACATTACAAATCGTTGAGAGCAAGAAGAGAAACAGAATTTAAAGCAATGTTTAAAAAATTAATTCAGAACGGCACATTCAGGAATGATCTGCCGGGCGAAGTATGGGATGAATTAGTAACGCAAATATTTATTGTAGGTGATTTCTGGCAATCAAACAATGAACTATCAGGCAGGTTAACGGGCGACAAACTGATGATGCAATATGAGCAAACGATCAGTGCAATGTTCTTCCCTTATCTAAAATAAAAAGCGCCGGCCAGGGCCGGACGCTTTTACTAACTGCCCGATGAGAATGAGCGTAAGATGCACACGATAAAAATGACTCCCGGTAGTTTAAAACACTTCAATTACACTCATCCGTTTATAACAACTATTCGCTTTTGCTGACACTTTTTTCCGGCAGCCTTTTACGCTATAGTCTCCCTTATGTGAATTAATCGTACTATACTTTTCTAAATAGATAGTGAGTGGCATTATTATAATTCCAGGTCTGAAAAAGAATATTGTGTTGACTTCTTCCTCACCTTCTTCATACTTTATCTCTTCACGCATTTCTATCTCCGGGATGGCATTGCTTTTCTGTGGCTGAAGAAAGGTGAGTATTTTTTGCCCATACAACACACCTGTCATCCATACGAGCGCAAGTGCTATTATCATTTTCCGCATACCTGTATTTATATCCGTTTTCTATTCTTAGCATGTGCAGCTACAACCAATAAGGAAATAATTAAAATAAAACTATACTCACATCCGCCTGATCCATGCTCACCCACAAACCAACCCTGCCGGAGATGTATAATAAAGATCCCTGCAATAAGCATCCCGATAAAACCTGCAGCCAACCATCTTACACCATAACCTATTGCCATACTAATGCCGCCCACAATTTCAAATACCGTTATCGCCCATACAATTGCACCCGACAGTACAAATCCTTTGTTACTTAAATAGGTAGTAAATGTAGCAATACTGCCTTCCGTAAAAAGGCGCACCAGTGCGTGTGCAAGGAACACTACCGAAAGGCTAATCCGCAACATTATCATTGCCTGCATATCTGATAAAAAAGGAAACTTTCTCATGTATGGAACAACTACTCTTGAATTGCACTTCAAAACTATTTCATCCCGGTATATTCCTGTAAAATGTCCGTCCATAGATTACGGCTATCTGCTGCCGTTTATTTTAAAAACACGCCTGTCTCTCCTACATTCATTGACGATAAACCGCTGTTCGTTGACGACAAAATCCTTTACACCGCATATGTTGGGCATTTTGCTGCTTTTGCCGATTTTTGACCAGGATGAAGAAATTTATACAACATGCGCTCTTCTGGATAGCCTACTGGGCATTGCTTACTTTTTTTGAATATTTCTGGTTAAGCAACTATATACCAACATGGCCGCTTAGTAAAATGATAGCGCGTGCCATACCGGCCGCTTTTCTTTACGGATTGCCACACATGGCGCTTGCCTATTATATTACAGAAGTGGTGCTGGATAAATTGTTTACACGCAGGAGAAGTGCGCTTACGATCACACTTTTCATATTGCTTCCTTATGCAGCAGCTATCTGTACCGTTATTTTTTTAGCAAGACTATTTATTCTGCCACATATTTATGAAGGAATCGTAACACCTCAGCAAGCATTTTTCAATGCACAAAAATTTTTCAGCATAATGATCGAAGCAGCGTTTCCTGCTGCGTTACTAATGGCTGTTAAATTTGTAAAAACACAATTGGCTACAAAAGAAAGAGAGAAAAATCTTATCAAAGAAAAATTAACAGCAGAATTACAATCGCTCAAAAACCAGCTCAACCCTCATTTCTTATTTAATACCTTGAATAATATTTATGCTTTAACCAGGAAAAAGAGTGATCTCGCTCCCGAAGCAGTCATGAAACTTTCGGACTTACTTAGTTTCATTTTGTATGAAGCAAACCAGGAACAAATTCCCCTATCTAAAGAGATCCAATTCCTGGAAGATTATATTGACATTCAAAAAATGCGTTATTCTAATGGCCTGACCATATCTTTTTCCAAGGAGGTAGACCATACGGGAGAAACGATCGCGCCACTATTACTTTTACCGCTCGTTGAAAATGCTTTTAAGCATGGGGCTAGTGAAAATCATTATGATTCATTTATTTCACTCCACTTACATATTCAAGCAGGTAAATTATCCTTTGAGGTAAAGAATAGCATTGAAACGCCTGCAACATCCACAGAAGGCAAGGGCATAGGGCTGGCTAACCTAAAAAGACAATTAGAGATGTTGTATAAAGAACAAGCATTGACCATCAGCAAAACGGATACTATTTTTACAGCACACCTCTTTGTAAATATGGACACTTATGGAAAAAATTAACTGCCTGATAGTAGAGGATGAACCGCTTGCTGCTGAGATATTGCAGGACTATATCGCACAAGTGCCGCACCTTGTATGCAAAGGGGTATGCAGGGATGCTATTTATGCTATGCGGGCATTACAGGATGAACAGATCGATGTATTGTTTCTTGACATTCATTTACCTAAAATAAAAGGACTTGACTTCTTATTGACACTGAGTCATCCCCCGCAGGTGATTATTACTACAGCGTACCGGGATTATGCGTTGGACGCTTTTGATTTAAGTGTGGTGGATTACCTGTTAAAACCCATCAGTTTTAACCGTTTCCTGAAAGCAGTCAATAAACTAAAAGGAAGTACCCTTGCGGCAAATACAGAAGAACAACCAGAGCCAGCTCACCTACTGATCAACATTAACAAAAAAAAGGTAAAAATTTTATTGAGTGATATTCTTTTCATTGAGAGTAAAAAAGAATATGTGACTATAACTACCGCACAACAATCTTTCACCACTAAGCATGCGCTTACAGACATGGAACAAACACTACCAGCTAATAAGTTCCTGCGTGTGCATCGTTCTTTTATCGTATCAAAGGATAAGGTGACTGCTTTCACGGCAACTACTATTGAAATGACTACAACACAAATACCTATCGGCAGAAGTTACCGCGAAATAACGCAACAGGCTTTGGCGAGAACGTGAGACATGAATCGTGAGACGTGAATCGGTAATCGTGAATGAGCTTTCGTACATTCAAAAAACTTATGCTGGCGCAGGTCGGGAGACGTGCGCAAGAAGAAGTCCCGGAGGGACGACAGATTGGTAGCTCAATTATGTCGTAAAACATTTAAGCCCCGGAGGAGCGACAGGATGAATCGTTTTTTGCAAGGGAATAATTCTGTCGCCGCGCTGCGGCTCTGGCTGATGTGGAATATATTTTTCTACCGTTCTATCGAGCCTCCGGCTCTTTATCGTAGCGGTGCATGTTACTGAAATTATGTATTAGCCTCTTTCGAACACCTGCGGTCGGAAGACCTGCGCCAGTAGAAGCTCATTCACGATTACCGATTCTCGTCTCACGATTCTCTTATCTTAAAAATATCTTTCAGCACTTGTACAGAAGCATGATAGCCACCCATGCCATGCACACCGCCACCGGGTGGCGTAGAAGCAGAACAGATATAGATGCCCTTCTTCGAAGTACGGTAAGGCGAGCTGCGTAACGCCGGGCGTGTAAACAATTGTGTAATGTCCAGCGAGCCGCCATTAATGTCGCCACCAATATAGTTAGCGTTATAGCTTTCCAGGTCTTGTGTATTCATTACATGGCGCGCAAGAATCCTATCCCGGAAGCCAGGTGCAAAACGCTCTACCTGTTGTTCTATTTTATCCGTCATATTTTCTGTAGAGCCATTTGGCACATGGCAGTATCCCCATAAGGTATGTTTGCCCTGTGGCGCACGCGAAGCATCGATGACACTTTGCTGCGCAAGCAATACAAAAGGATGATCAGGGTGTTTGCCTTTTGCAGTCTGGGCCTCTGCAGTGGCTATTTCTTCAAATGTACCTCCCAGGTGTAACGTGCCGGCTTTTCTTGCCACATCACTTGTAAAAGGCACTACATCATCCAATGCCCAATCCACTTTGTAAACGCCCATTCCATATTTGAAGTTGTTCAATTGCCAACGATAGAGTGGCGAAAATGTATGCCCGGCTATCTTCAATAGTTGTGCAGGCGGCAGATCGAACACGACAGCTTTTGCAGTAGGCAACTGTGCGAGCGAGGTAATTTTGGTTCCTGTTTCAATCTTTCCGCCAAGATGAGTGAAATAAGCGGCTAAAGCATCTGCCAATGTTTGTGATCCACCTTTTGGCACAGGCCACCCTTTCCTGTGTGCAGCCGAAAGCAACACTAATCCTATTGCAGATGTAGTAAGATTGGATAATGGTTGCACCGCATGTGCAGCCATACCAGCCCATAGTGCGCGTGCCTCTGTAGTAGCAAAACGCTTTACTAATGTGGACGCGGCACTTATTGCCTTCAGGCCAAAACGGGTAAATGGCATAGGATACCGGGGAATGCGAAGCGGACCAAGTAAATCCTTATCGATCTCAGTCCAGTCATTTACGATTGGTTCAATCAATGCGGTGTATGTATCCGAATCATTCCCCAGACCTTCTGCAGTTTGTTCCAGCGAATCATACAATGCAACAGCGTTCCCATTATCTAATGGGTGCGCAGCATATACATCGGGATACAAATATTCAAGCCCGAAGTTTTCTAAAGGTAATGAGGTAAAAAAAGGGGAAGCGGCAGCCATAGGATGTACCGCAGAACATACATCATGCCTGAATCCAGGCAATGTTAGTTCAGCAGTACGCATGCCACCGCCTATAGTATCTTTTGCTTCTATGACTAAAACAGATAAGCCATGCAATTGCAAATTGATGGCGGCCGCCAGTCCGTTTGGCCCGGCGCCTACTACTACTGCATCATATGTTGTACTACTTGCCACCGTGCTGCTCTTTTTGCTCTTTCGTCAGGTATTTGCTTATGTCCGTACCTATATCTGTTATTTCAACAGAAGGAAGATATTTTTTTAATATGCTGCTACCCAATGCAGATCTGTAACCAGAGGCACAATGCACAATGATCGGCTTGTCTGTCGGAATATCTTTGATATGCTTTTCCAGATCACTCACGGGGATGTTTACTGCATGATCAAATATTTTATCCGTTGTCGCCTCCTTCGCTGTGCGCACATCTATGATCGTATAGGCTGCATGATCTTTCTCAAATTGTGCGGCATCGAACGTTGCGAACCGGTTGCCGTTGGCTTCGTTATACACAAATGCCCCTGCTACTTTGGATTCATAACCGATCTTAGCTGTTTTATTCAGCACTTCTGCTAAAGATTTTGCGCTATCAGCAACCAGGTAAAAATGTTTATCCGGCGCAATAACACTGCCCAGCCATGTTTCAAATTTTGAACCGTTTTGCAGGTTGTAGGCGCCCGGCGCATACGATGCTTTAAATACAGACGCAGTACGTGTATCAATAACAAGATCATTTGCTGAAGATTTGAAATTATCCGGCAACTTCTTTACCTGCGCAAGGCTTTGTTCTAACGCAGGTGCGCCTTTGATGTTGAGCGAAACATCATACGGAAAGTAAAATGGCACCGGTGGCAGATCCTGCAATAGCAGGCTTACAAACGCGGCTTCTTCCATTTTTTTAAAGGCATAATTATTGGCTTTCTCGTAACCGATGGTAGAGCTTGGTGCATCGCGCATGTTTTTCCCACATAGCGATCCTGCACCGTGTGCCGGGTAAACAGTAACATCATCCGCTAACGGATCAAACTTTTTCCAGAGGGTCTGATACATCAGCCCAGCCAATCTTTTGCGCTGGGAAGCAACATCTCCACTATATTCACGCAAGTCTGGCCGGCCCACATCTCCTATCAGTAACGAATCTCCGGTAAATACAATTTTGTCTTTTCCTTTCTCACTCAATACGATAGAAATAGCATCCGGTGCATGGCCTGGTGTGAACAAAGAACGAAGCACCACATCATCACTTAAGCGAAGGATGTCGCCTTCATCAAAAGCATGATACGCATACGCAGGCTTCATCAAACTGGATGTATATATAACAGCGCCTGTTTTTTGGGCTATCTCTACATGAGAACTTACAAAGTCTGCATGTGGATGTGTTTCTATAATACCCGTAATTGTCGCATTCTGTTCTTTGGCAAAACGATAATATTGCGAGGCATCGCGCGCGGGGTCTACTAATATAATTTTGTTGCCTACCAATATGGCATAGGAAAAATGAGCCAGTCCATTGTCTTTAAACTGGTGCACCTGCCACGGTGTGTCTTTTTGTTGTGCATACGCTTTATTCATCACTCCTCCTGCTACTAATGTTACTGCAACAGACTTTGTCACGCTGCTTAAAAATTTCCGTCGTTTCATTGCGCTTCTGATTATTGGATAACAAAGTTAACATTATCTACGCCTGTATTACCTGTGCGTGGATCATACGCATATACAGTCACCTGGTATGTACCCTTTTCACTAGCAGGCAGTGGGGTAGTAAAAATATTGGCCTCTTTACTTAGTTTCAACGTAATGTCTTTCGTTCTTATGCCATCTTTCTTAATGTAACCCGCCACTTCTATGCTGTCTGCATCCCATACGCCACCTTTGGTAATGGTACAACCGCAAAGCATGGTGAGGCTTACCTTTAACTCCAGCGGTTCTTTTATAGCTGCCTGCTGAATAAACGCATGGGTTGTAGGGTTGAGTATGTCTAACACAAACCCCGGCAGTTCGATGATCAATCCATCACCTTCAATGTTTTTACCGGGAATCAGCCACAGTTGCGTAGTACCATTGATAGCTGCGCCACGTTTAGCAACAGGAGCTGTAGCTTGTACGTCTACCAATAACGGCTCTGTAATATCTATACTGGCTTCAAACTTTGCAGTCTTGTTATCTGTAAGCACTTGTTTTCTTCCCAATGCGGACTGCATCAGCAATTCTGTACTGCCAGATGCGCCTTGCGTAAGCCCCTTGGCTAACACTTCCCCGGTAAGATTGTTTTTAATAACGATGTATGCGCCACCAATGCCCGTGCCTATAAACTTGGCATCTTTCGCTTTTACGCGAACAATTAATTTAGTGGGGGTAGCATTAACGACAAATGTTATACTTATTAAAGTCAGTAAAAAAAATATTTGCTTCATGTTTATTATTTTATTTTCCACGCAAAGGCGCAAAGGATACGCAGAGAACGCAAAGAGGAGATTTGAAATTTTAGATGAGCTACAACATTGCCTGTTTTCATTTCAAATATCAAATCTCAAATTTCAAATCCTCTAATTACTCCTTGTTATTTGTATCGGGAATGGCCTGTCTACCCTATCTAATACAACATAGATGGAGTCTTTCTTTTCGGTCAGGCCTTGCAGGATGATCCTGTTTGCAGTTGGCCTTTCATAATGCCAGGTCAGCTTATCAGGCTGCGCCTTTGCAGCGCCTTTCTTCCCTTTTGTGCCGCTTTGTTTAGCGCTGTTTCTTCCCTCTCGCTCTTCCCCCCTTCCTGCTTTGTCTTGCAAATACAATTCTTGTTTTTTCTGGTCAAACTCATAGTAGAGGAATCGTCTGCCACCTGCTATACCTGCAAGTTCATAACTCCGCTCTACGTTGTTGGCATTCGGTGTACCATTGGCAAGTGATATGGGAAATGGTTTATTAACTTTATAAACGAGGGTTCCCCATTTTTCAAATACGACATTTTGCCAACGTACAGAATCCAGTGGATTGTAAGGAAGCACCTGGTTGTTTAGTTTAAACTCTGTTACATTGTAATAACCTGTTGCATTTGGCAAAGCAGGATTCACCGGATCTTTAAGAAAGCCATCTTTATAGTGTACCTGGTAGCGACCGGCGGCATATACAACTGTGAACAATAAAACGACTACTGTTTTTGCAGAATAGAACAACCACTTTTTTGTTTTTGTATTCAACACAGGGCTGTATTTAACAGGCAAAATATCTTTTCCCTGCACAAATACACGCCAGAGATTATGAATATAGGGCACTAATAAAAAGAGCGAGAATAAAACAAAGAAGGAACTATATACATGTACGCCTCCATCATAAGCAAAGTTAGCATGTGCAATATTGAAGAGTACACCTGCATTAATGATTGCACCTATAGCAGTTGTTGCCCGGAAAAACATAAGAACACCTCCTATTACTTCTACTAAACCCAGTACGATCTCGTACCATGTGGACACGCCAACATGTTGCCAGTATATTTTATACGTATTGTAATCGCCAAAGTCTGTAATAAGATTAGACAATGCAGGGTAAGGCATTTGCATAGGATATACTTTAAGGAAACCAAATGCGATCAACCCGATTGCGATCCTGTAGCGAATAGTAACCGATGTCCAATAATACAAGAGATTGTAATTCGCACGGTTTTTCTTTCGCACGATCACTGTCCATATAGCAGCACCGGCAAAAGCACCAAGGGCAATAACGCCCCATGTGGCATAACCACCAAAGCCCCAGCGGCCAGATGTAGTTTGTAGCTGGATGAAGTTGGGGCGAAAGTTGGCGAGCGCAGAGAGATATGAAAAGAATGTTTTAGAGGCAAAAAACTGCTGGTAAAACTTCGGTTCAAATGGTATAATGAACGGTATGGTGAAGAGGAACAACGCACGGAAGAAAAACTTTTGCGTGGCCGTCCAGCGAGCTTCACCCGCGTTTACTGTAGTCTGCGGCGTGGCAGCTATGAACTGCTTACGCGCTGGGATAAGTATATCGCTCATGGTTATGGTTTTAATAAATAGAGATCGGTTTTCTTCTTCCTTTAAACAGCAGGTATTCTTTCGATACTTTGTCTAACGTAACAGTAAGCGGCTGCCCTTTTGCATCTTTTCCATTCAGCACAACAGATGTTGCAGTACGCTGTAAATGGAACACTAATTTATCTGTCGCATCATTGCTGTTTGACAGATGAAGTGAATCGCCGCGCAATTCGTATCGATAAAATATTCTTCCACCATTGCCAATTGCCTCATAGTTTCTTGCAGCATCCACCTCGTAAGAAATGCCAGGTGTACGCAATGCAGGTGTATGACTTTTTAAAGTGCGGACACTTAGTGTATTCCATTTTTCAAAAACGACATCGTTCCACCTTATCGTATCTGTTAATGAATAAGGATGCACAGAATCGCTGAGCGAGAAAGAGCTTACATTGTAAAAACCGGCGGCATCCTTTAGCCCGGACTGATTGGGATAAGGCCAGTTGTCTTTACCTGAACTACCTATCGCTAACCCTGTAAAGAGTAATACGAAGACGGTGAATACTATTTTTAGTGTATGCCGCAATTTGCCCAGCTTGCTACCAAATACGGGTTGTACCCTGTCTGCAAATGCTGCTGTTTGCTGTACGAGTATGGCATAGAGTCTTTGAAAATCGTGCAGCAATAAAACAATTGCAACTATCAATAAATAAAGGCTATACAGGTGATCTCCTATTTCATAGGCGAAATTGGCTAATACTACATTTACTAAAACAAAGGTGATGATCAATGCGCCTACAGCTACCGTCTTTCTATAGAGCAATAAGATAGCCGCTATAATTTCTAATGTACCAATAGTTTGCCTGTAGCCTGCAGTTGCTACGGCTGTAGAGTGATAATAGATTTTCCACGGAAGAAAATCGCCATAGGCCGTATGCAGGTCGCTGATAGTTGGGTAGGGCAACTGGAATGGCAGAATGAGCACCAACCCTGCGCTAATGAATGCAATGGCTAGCCGGTAGCGTAATACAACCCTTGTCCAGTAATACAATGCATCGTAGTTGATGTGCTTTCCTTTTTCCAGGATGCCCCATACAAATGCACCGGCAACAGCTATAACAAATGCGATAAGCCAGCCAGTAAAACTACCTGCCCCCCAATGGGCGGAACTAAAAAAGGACGGTGTGATATAACCAATGTGATAGAAGTCCTGGAAATGAAAGCCAAATGAAAAAAGCTGCTTGTAGTAGGTTGTATCCGACGGAATGGTTAACAATAATAAAAACAGGAAGGTGGTACGGAATAAAACCTTTTCCCATGTTGTCCATTGCGTAGCCGGGATGTTAAAACTATATGCAGATGACATATTATTTGTTTTATGATTGAAAAAGGAAAATCGTGAGGCGTGAATCGGTAATCGTAATGAGCTTACTTACTATTCACCTTTGCCACAGAGGCACAGAGACACGGAAGGAATACCCGAGAGTTGCGCAGCAGCTCTTCTATGTGACCTATGCTCTCTTGAATGAATCAAGCATTGCTATAAATCAAAGAGATGAATCTATCCTATGTATCTATGTACCTATGCTTCTATGTGTTTCAAAAAAATTATCCTTCGCCGTGGTTCGTGTCCTCACAAACCACTTGTAGCTATTAAAAAGCTTATTCACGATTGCTGATTCACGTCTCACGATTCACGATCACTGTCCGTAACTTGGATTCTGCTCAAGGTTTGGATCAATCAATGTTTCGCTATATGGAATAGGTAATACCAACTTTCTTGCATCTGTGATACCTAAAACTATTTGCGCACGATTTGTTCTTACGAGATCATACCATCGGTGATTCTCTAATGCAAACTCCAACCTGTTCTCATCTTCTATGGCCTGCAGGTAGTCATCTTTAGTAGAAGCGGTAGTGCCTAATAAACCTGCACGGTTGCGCACAGCATCCAGGTCTGTCTTAGCACCACCAAGATTGTCCTGCTGCGCTCTTGCTTCGGCACGTATGAGATACAGCTCTGCTATGCGGATAAGAAATGCAGGATCAGTACCGCCTGATGTGGCTATGCGGTAGTATAAATTGCCATACCATGTGGTAACGCCACCACTTACGTCTGCGATCAGTAATTTGTTCCTGTTGCCTCCTTTGAGTGCATTGTTTAGCAGATCCACAACAGCAGTTGTTGGCTTTACCCATCCCACTCCACCTTTGGATGATGGCAGCCATTGTGATGCTTGGTTGTTGGTTACTGTAGTGTTGTAATACAACTCTAATACGGACTCAGATGTGTTAGATGCATTGTTGGCAAAGAAGGCGTTATAAGGTGATACTAAACTATAGTTCGCATTATCTGCCAGCACTTTTGTAGCATATTCTTCTGCCGGTTGCCATTGTTGCAGATACAAATGCAGCCTGGCACGCAACGCCCATACCGTTTTGCGCGTAGCGCGGATACGATTGGTACTTAAAGGCAACAAACTTTCTGCTGTTGTAAGGTCTGCTAAAACCTGTGCATAGGTCTGTTGCAGTGTAGCACGCTTACCTTGTGGCCGATCGCTTGCAGATGCTGTTGGCTTGGTTACGATCTGTACGCCGCCCCATGTGCGGGCAAGGTCAAAGTAGGCCAATGCACGAATGAAATACGCCTCTCCGACAAGTGCGTTTTTTACATCATTTGTCAGCGTAGCCGTTACAGGTAGTGATGGCACTTTTGCTATTACATTATTCGTCCTGTTGATTGTATTGTAAATAGCAGACCACGCCGTAGATAAGGCGGCAAGGTCTGCTTTTACGTCGTGGTTAGTTAATTGCTTGTTGACAGTTTGCGAACCGACATATTCGATATTGTCACCTGAGAAAAAGCCAAGTGTCTGGAAAGTATAACCATAATAGCCGTTTGATTCCAGTTGATTGTAGATACCACGCACTGCCGTTCTTGCGGAGTTTTCATCTACAATGGTTACATCATCAGATGTAGATTCCTGCGGTTCCACTGTTAAGAATTTCTTGCATGAACTGCCTGCGACAGTTACCATAAGCAAGAAGGTATAGAGTAATTTTTTCTGTTTCATGATCGTTGCTTTGTGTTGTTGACATTAGAAGGTTACATTCAGGCCAAACTGGAATCCCATTGGTTGTGGTGGTGTACCAAATGAGCCTATGCCTTGCGAGGTAGGATCAGATGTTACATTCGATTCAGGATCGCCTGTGTACTTGGTCAGCAACCATAAGTTGGTTCCAAGGAAATACACTCTCACGTTAGATAATTTGATGCGACTGAGCAATGCCTTTGGCAGATTGTAACCCACAGACAATTGTTTCAGCCTGATGAATGAAGCATCTTCCAGGTAGCGGCTGCTCTGATCTATCGTATAGTTGTTGCCTACAGAAGTGAATCTTGGCACGTCTGTAACATCACCTGACTTCTGCCATCTTTCCAATGCCTTTGTATCTACGCCACCGCTGGATGGGTTGCGCTCCCTGAAATAACGGTTGAGGTTAACAGAGTAGTTGCCGTACTGGTAAGAAAAAGAGAAACCAAGATCGAAGTCTTTATAGGTAATCGTATTCGTTAAGCCGCCATAAAACTTAGGATATGCGCTGTGCATAATCTTCCTGTTATTGGCTGTTACATTACCATTTGCATCCTGTCCGTCAAAAACAGGCGCGCCTGTTTTAGGATCCACATATAACTGATCATATAACCAGAAAGAGTTCATAGAATAACCTTGCTTCATAATAACCCAGTCACGCGTGTATCTTGTTAACTGCGAAGGCAGTTTTTCTATACGGTTCCTGTTACCGGAAATATTGAAGCTGGTAGTCCATGTAACATCTTTTGAACGGATGTTGGTAGTTGTAATGCTGAACTCGTATCCTTTGTTGCTGATCTCTCCTTCGTTTGCCCAATAAGTGCCAAAGCCGCTGGCAGAAGGAATTGGTTTTTGCAGTAATAAGCCTGAAGTGTATTTGCTGTAAAGATCAAATGTAACTGCAACCCTGCCATCCAGTACTGCTAAGTCAAAACCAAGATCCACTTGTGAAGTACGTTCCCATTTCAGGTCTTTGTTGCCAAGCTGCAGTGGACCTATGCCTGCGAGTGGCGTACCTGCTACATCTGCATAGCCGCTGCCACCAGACCACAGCCCGCGTGATGCAAAGTTGCTGATGCCTTCCTGGTTACCCGTAATACCGTAGGATGCTCTTAGCTTCAAATCGTTCAGCCATCTTTCATTTTTCAGGAAAGACTCCTGGGACAATCTCCATCCTGCAGAGAAGGCTGGGAAATACCCCCAGCGGTTGTTGCTGCCAAATTTGGAAGAGGCATCTGCGCGTAGCGTTGCTTCTGCGTAATATTTATTCTGGTAGTTGTAACCCGCTCTGCCGAAGAAGGACACAAGTGTGTATTTTGTCCAGCTCTCTGAAGAGGTGCGAACGGATGCCGCAGATATTTTTTTATAATTATCGTTTGCAAATCCTTGCCCATCCGCTGTGGTGGCCGTGATCTCGTTACTCTGTATGGTGTTGCCGCCAAGCAAGGTAAGATTGTGTGCGCCGAAAGATTTTTGGTAAGACAAGGTTTGTTCGTTGATCCATGTGCTATTCTGCGTTAATGCAGATGTAGCCTGTCCGTTTACAGCTTTGCCTATACTTGTTTGTGAGTTCCAGTAAGCAGACTCATCGTAATGTGAGTAGTCGAGGTTGAAACTTGTTCTGAACTTTAATCCTTTTGCCAGTTGCGCCTCACCATATACGCTACCGATGTAGCGAAGCGTTACGGTATTTACATCATAATTATCGATGAGGATGTATGTATTATCTGCACCTGTAGAAGTTCCATCTGTTCCATATTTCGGGGTATAAGTAGCAGCAGACACAGCAGAGTTCCAGAGACTTACTTGTGGGCCATCGCCTGTACGCGCCTGGTTACGATAGCTGCGCGACACGCTATTGGTTAAGCCAAAACTGATCTTATCTGTGAGTTTCTGATCGAAGTTGAACTTCAAACTTGCCCTGTTGAATTTGATCACTTTAAAGAATGCTTCCTGGTCAGTAAAGCCTGCACCGAAGTAGTATTTGGACGTGGCGTTACCACCTTGTATGCCGAGATTGTATTCCTGCAAATGACCATGACGCAGCAGATCGTTTATTCTGTCATAAGTACCTTGCTCTTCCGGCAATCCTTTACCGCCTTCTGATGTGGGACGGAATGGCCTGTTGGCATAGGTCTGATTTAAAGAAGGTTTGTCTATACCGGAGTTGATCCAGTATTCATTTGCCAGTGTGGCTGTTTCCGGGCCTGAAGCCAGTTTAGGCAAAGTGGATTTATCTGCCTGCACCCAGCCTTGCGAAATATCTAACGTAACTTTTGGCTTAGCATTGTAATTACCTTTTTTAGTGGTAACGATCACCACGCCGTTTGCACCACGCGAGCCATAGATAGCAGTGGCTGCAGCATCTTTCAGTATCTCGATGCTTTCTATATCAGCAGGGTTAATGTCTGCAATGGGTGATGTGGTTCTGCCGCCCATATTCATAGTTTGCAAACTTGTGTTGTTCAAAAACACACCGTCTACTATGTAAAGCGGGTCGCTGCTGGAGTTAATAGAAGTCGTGCCTCGTACGCGCACAAAAATACCTTCGCCCGGTACACCAGAGTTGGTGAGTACCTGTAAGCCTGATGCTTTGCCTTGTAGCTGTGCGTCGAAACTGGCAACCGGAATTTTCTTCACATCTGCGGCAGCTACTTTTGCTACTGCGCCGGTAAGATCTCCTTTACGTTGTGTGCCATAACCGACTATAACGACTTCACTCAGTTCTGCGCCGGTTTCATCCAGCTCTACTGTATTCAGTCCGTCACCTGCTACTATTACTTTTGTTTTGTAGCCGATGTAGCTTACGGTAATAGTATAAGGAGGTTTTTTAAAGGTTCGTATTTTAAAGCTACCTGTGTTATCAGATAACACTTCATTGGTAGAACCAACTACGCTGACAGTGGCGCCTTCCAGCGGCTGTTTTGTTTTGCTGTTTATTACTTTGCCGCTGATGCTGTTCGATTCGCTTTGCTGACCGTAACTGACTATAGTGGTCAACAAGAAAATAACAACCAGGGCCCTGACTTTTGTAAGGACGGATAAATCAATCTTGCTCATAACATATTTAGTTAGTATATACTTTTTAAACAGGCTATGAGAGAAAATTGCGAGATGCTGCCGGATTTTATTTTACTTTGCGTTGGGCAATAAAAGGGCATTCAGGTGTTTACGCCTGTCTGCAATTTTCACTCAGCCTTTTATTCAGGGTCGGGACTGCTGCAACAGTTTCCGGCCCTAACTTTTTTTATAGCATGCCTTGTGGCCCTGCCCTATCCTGCTCAAGCAACAGGTGTACATGATGTTGAATTTGAGTACTTGTCATTATTTAGTGGCTATATTTTAAAAGCATCCCTTTACAGAGATAAGCGTGACACAATGAAAATGAGGGGCAAGAGAAGACGGAAAGACTAGCAGGCACAACAACAGACGGAGGCCATATGCGTGGCTTTCCTTAATAGTGAATTGATAATCGTAGTCGGTTGTAACATGTCCATAGTATTGAGCAGAAAAATGTCCTGCGGTTAATTTTGCGGAGTAAAGATATGGGGAGATTATTTGTCTACCAAATTTGTAGACTATAATTTTAGGGGATTACAAATTTGAGATTTGAAATTTAAGATGGGGAAGTTTGTATTGCAGAGAAGAATCGTGAGACGTGAATCGGTAATCGTGAATCGGCTTACTAATAACTCACCACTCCCATTTGCCCTTCACCCTCTTTTTGCCTTCGCCTCAATCAATTCTTCATACGCTTGTATTCCGTCAAAGGAATTTTTTCCACGCTTGGATGTATAGCGGCTCTTCATCCACTCTATCATCATTGCTGTCAGCTTATTAAAATCCGGAGACTTATCCTTCACAACCTCTTTATCGAGATATTGATTACAAAAATTGACATAATACAATAAACCATACCCCAAAATGTGAGAAGGAGAACTCAGTCTAATAAATTCATTTTTTCTCCAAATATCCAGTTTCAGGTAAACACCTTCATCTGCATTTACATTCTTATTCAAGTATTTTTCAACATCGAGTTCTTCCAGGCTAAAATAAAAATCGAGATACCGGTGATTAACTGTTATGATCTCTACTGCATTCTCGTAAGAAACAAGCTCAAAATAGCGTTTCTTTTCCGGCAGTTTAAAAAACCAACAGTAGACTTTGACTGGCAATTTATTGAACATAAACTGAAGAAAGTCCTTTAAATCTTCGCTTTGCCAATAACAGGTTAGTTCAGAAAACTTATACTTGATCTTAGGCTTTCCGCAAAAGACAATAGGCGCTTCTACCAGATGCGTTGTAGGAGAATAATCGACATCAATCGAAAGTACTTGTGAAGATTTTCCGCAAGCAGTACAAGTTATAACAACGACTACCGAGCGAATATCTTCCGTTTCTGCTCTTCGGGTATAGATATACTGAACTGTAAACCATTCATTCTTACATGTACATTTCTTTTTTGAAGGATATGTTGTTTGTATAAGATCATACCAATAGTCGAGACTATCAAGGATGAGATAATTATCTTCGTTATGTGTTGTGAGCAACCCTACGCCCTCTTGTTTCAAAAGACGAACCTGAAACACTTTGTCTCCTTTTTCTGTCTGAATATCTTTTATCAGCTTTGTCTCCATACGCTTGCAATAATACTCAAATATACACGCTGAAAGTCTCTCCGCCCTCCGCGGCGACCAGAGGATTACGAATTTGAGATTTGAAATTTGAGATGAAGAAGCTTCTATCGCAAAGAACGCAGAGAGGACGCGAAGAATTTGAGATTTGAGATGAGCCATGCAGATAGGATTTCCATTTCAAATCTTAAATCTCAAATTTCAAATCTATACATTCTCTTCCTCACCTTCCCCTATCGCATCACCCAGCAGGCCGCTTGCTTCTTCTCTTGGCAGCTCTTGCACATCTTTCAGTTTTCTAGCGATCACGCGGGAGCGTGTGCTGGCCTGGTCTATTACGTTGCTTGCTTCCTGCAGCTTCTTTTGTGTGCGCGCAAGCACATCGCCAAAGTTGCCGAATTCTGTTTTAACAGCACCCAAGAGTTGCCACACCTCACTGGAACGTTTTTCAATAGCTAATGTTCTGAAACCCATTTGCAGGCTGTTTAGCAAGGCCGACAATGTAGTTGGGCCGGTAATGATGATCTTGTATTCCCGTTGTATAGATTCAAATAGGCCGGGCGCACGTAGCACTTCTGCATATAGACTCTCAAAAGGCAAAAAGAGGATAGCGAAGTCTGTTGTATTCGGTGGATCAATATATTTTGAACTAATATCGGCAGCACATTTGCGAATGCCTTTTATAAAATTACGCCTATGCTCTTCTATCAGTTCCGGCACACCATTTTCATAAGCATCGCTCAGCATTTCAAAATCTTCTTTCGGAAATTTGGCATCTACTGGTAGCCAGACTGTTTTATCTTTATCGCCTTTGCCTGGTAGTTTTACAGCAAACTCTACCAACGCATTAGAACCTTCTTTTGTTTTTACATTCTGTTCGTATTGCTCAGGTGTAAGCATTTGCTCTAATATATTCGCCAACTGGTATTCTCCCAGTACACCTCGTGTTTTTACATTGGACAATACCCGTTTAAGATCGCCTACGCCAGTTGCCAGTTGTTGCATATCGCCTAAACCTTTATGCACCGCTTCTAATCTTTCACTTACCAGCTTGAAGGATTCCCCTAATCTTGTTTCGAGCGTCTTCTGTAATTTCTCGTCCACAGTTGCGCGCATTTCGTCCAGCTTCTTTTCATTACCGCTTTGCATTTCTGCAATTTTCTTTTCTACAGTATCGCGTAACTGATCCAGCCTTGCCACTGTATTGGTATTTTGTTCCCCTTGTTTATTTAACAAAGCGAAGAAGTTGTCTTTTTGTGCTATATTGAAAGACTCCACCGATTTGGCAAAATCATTTTTGAAGAGATCAAGCGCTTCTTTTACTTCACGTCTTGTTTCTTTTACGTTCACGTTTCCGTTTTCATTAAATTCTTTGAGCTTGCTGTCAACAGCCGCAGTGAACGCATTTAGTTTTTCTTCAAATGATTTTAATGACAACGCCAGCTCTTGTCGCGACTGCCTGGCAGCATCATTTGTCTCCATGCGATTGGAAATGAACTCGCTTTTTACTGCAGCTTCTATACGCGTTATTTCAGATTGAATGGCAGATAGTCTACCTTCCAGCGAAGTGTCTTTATTCTTTTTAAATAACAAAATGAGCAATAAGAGAATAATAACGGCGAAGAAAATATAGTCAGGAATCATTGTAGAAATGTTTGCCACAAGGTAGGAATAGTTTCTTTACTTAAATATGGGAAACCGTAGGGTGCTGAATTTGAGATTTGAAATTGTGATCATCAATTTCACAGCTCATTTTAAATATCAAGCTTCAACTCTTCTTTACTGCATATACACTCCACAGCCCTATAAGGTTTTGAAACCCTTATAGGTCTTTCCTCTGCGTGAAGCAAAAAATATTTTTAAAAAAAATGCCTCCAACTATTGCGTAACTCAAAAGTTACATATACTTTTACGTAACTTAAAAGTTACATTTTATGAAAAAGAGCATACAGTACACTTATTTCTTTGAGCATAGCCCGGAAATCGTATGGGAATACCTGACAAAGCCGGAGCTAATGGAACAATGGCTAATGCCAAGCAATTTCCAACTGACTCCAGGTCATGACTTCCAATTTCGCACTAACCCGATGCCCGCTTTTGAATTTGATGGGAACATCTATTGCAAGGTGTTGGAAATTGATCCGTTGAAAAAACTGTCCTATTCGTGGAAAGGTGGCCCCGGAAATGGTATTACAACCATGGATACAATTGTTGAATGGACCTTAACACCAGAAAACAATGGCACTAGTTTGTATCTCAACCATTACGGATTTGAGGAAACAGTTCATTTACCGGTTTATCCACTGATGCAGGAAGGCTGGAAGAAGAATATACATAAGATCAATGAACTAATAAAAAAAGCGCAGCATGACACAGCAAATGCTTGATGCGTTCCAGGTAATTGCAGACCCGAGCCGGAGATATATGTTACAATTACTGTCTAAGGACAGTATGACGATCAATGCCCTGGCAGAGAACTTTGATATGAGCAGGCCTGCAGTCTCTAAACATGTAAAGCTTATGCAGGCAGCAGGTTTCATATCTATCAGTGACATTGGCAGGGAAAGATATTGCACACTGAGGCAGGATGGCTTTAAAGAGTTACAGCAATGGATCAATTATTTTGATAAATTCTGGATAAACAAACTCACAAAGCTGGAAAGTATTTTGAATGATAGAAAGAAACTGACCGGCAAATAATTAATAAACTCCAGGTTTCAATACTAAAGTATTGAAACCTGGAGTTATATATTCTGTCAGTTATTATTGTTTACACTTATTGTTTACAGGCATACTGTGCATCTGCAATGGCAGCATCTGCTCTTTCACCAAGTCAGGCTACTTCACTGCTGCTGCAATATCTTTTACCGGTACTGGCCATATACCCGGAGATGGAAAGGATATACCTTTATTTGCGCCTTGCACTTTGTTGTCTTGTCCAAAGTAATACAAAGGCCAGCCTTTGTAAGTCATTTGTTTTTTAGTAAAAACGCTGATCGTACCGAACAATGTTTTGTCCAAGATAGACGGCACAACAATTTTCTGCTCTTCGAAGACCGGCCATACACCATTGTTGGAAAAGTCTGCTTTCGTAAAGCTGTTGCTATCTTTTTTGTCGTTTTTAAAAGTGTACAACGTAAGGCCGCGTGCATCTGTAAAGTAAACAGTCTTACCTGTTCCTTCCACATATGCAGACGTATAATTTTTGGTATCGTGCCCTACCAACTGCGCATTTGCCAGCATAATGGTATAATCTGGTTTTGCTACAAACCATACACCACCTACAGCCTCGCCCGTTGTTGCTCCGGCCGCTTCCTGCACATTCACACCATTAATAGCAGGCGCATAATAATACAACGGATGTCCTTTATAGCTTAATTGTTTTTTTCCGGAAAGTGTAGTGATTGCTTTAAAGTCATTAATATCCAACCCTGCATCTATACTATCTGTACTGATGTTATCCGCATTGAATACTGGCCATACAGCCTCGCACCCACCGGTACAGGTATTTGTACCACCTGCATCATTTGCAAAATAATATAAGGTCTTGCCATCCCTATCCGTAAGAATAGTACCTAATGTTGCATTTGCCTTTAACTGTACAGCCTTGCTTGTAACTGGTTGCGAGTTGTTGTCTTTTGAGCAACTTGCAAGCATGCCGGTAACGCATGCAACAAGTACTGCGATTGTTGCCTTCATATAATTATGGTTTTTGTCTAATTTCCCAACCTAGGGCATTACGGATGGCTTCATAGCCAGTATGCTGTGCAGGCGCTCTTCTCTATGTGAGGTATCGCTGCTTAGCTGCAACTGCGCTCCATTGTACCGGAGATAAGTAATATGTTCCAAGTCTGAAAGACTTGTACTAGTCTGTATCACTTCTGCGTTTTTTATTGTTCCTGGAATTTTCGCCCCCCACCATCTTTCATCTTCTTTTTGCGTCCATGTTATCAATACCAGCTTTTTTTCTTCTCCTGGCTGCACGTCATCATATTTTAACGCCTGCAATGCTGCGGTGTTGCCATACAATGTGCTGGTTGTACCTGCATTTGGATTGATGGAAGATGTTATGGCTTTCAGTTCTGCTTGATTAAACGTAAACGATACAGGAAAGGATGCCTGTACATTACGATTTTCTTTTTTTTCTTGTTTGCATGCGGTTGCAACGCAAAACAAAACAGCAACAAAGAATATATATTTCATTTTACTATTGTATTGGTGACGTGAAAACGAAGTCATTGTCTTTCATCGGGCGATGGCAACTGACACACTCGGTTGTAAAAGCGGCTGTTTTACCATAAGGAACCATCTTTGGTGTTTTGAAACGTGCCCAGCCCCACCCTGCAGTTGAGGCATATTTCACCTCATCTTTGATCATGTACTCTACCTGGCGGAATGCGCCTGTTGTTATCTCTCCGTTTTCCTGCAGTAACTGATCCCATGCTACTTTAGCCATAATAGTTCCGCTAGGCCATGGATTTGTATGATGTTCCTGTATTGCTTTTATCGCAACATTATTACCGTAAATGATGCGCATTGTGCCATTATCCAATCGCTGCGTGGAACTGATCGGTGTCCAGTTTTTGTAATCGGGCATATATGCAATCCCATTGAGCGCAACAGGCAACGCAGTATCGCTAACTGTACGTACGGTATGTAACCAATGCTCATATTGTTGTTGCCATTCAGCAGACCGGGCAGTATCTATTTTTTGTTTGTAAGCAAGCGTAGAAACATACGCCTTCAGTATGCCTATATCTTCAGCAGTGAGTTTTGCGGAAGGATGTAATGCAGTATAGCTACTCAACGGCATAGCGCCTTGCAATATCTGGTTCACAGATTCCCATAGTTTTCCATTCTGATCCGCTTTAGACATTGTACTCCATGCGGAAAAGTTCAGCCCCGCTTTGCCTTTCCTGATATGATCTGCCACCAGCCAGTTAGCAGGCGTTACCTGGTCGAACCATTTAAGGTCGGGCTGGCCGGAGTGGCAATCGTAACAAGATCGCCTGAGAATGGCTTCTACATTCTCCGGTAAACCGGTTACTATAGCGTTATCGCTCCGTTCTATATGTGGGCGAACCAATTGCATACCAGCGAAAACGACAATAGCTATCAGCAGGAAATATTTGGTTTTCCTTCCTGGTTTAATTGTTTTCATACATAAAATTTCTCCTATGAGAACAAAGTAACCCGGATGTTGTTGGGAGGAACAGAGGCAATTGGCTGAAGTGGACAAAATAAGCCGTGAAGTAGACAGGGGAAATCGTATAGAAATATATTACAGGTAAATATTCTCCCCTGCGCTTTATTTTGTAACACCTATTTTTGCACGCTTTTAAAAACAATACAATATGAACGGCGAAGCACATTTCGAAAACAGGATTTACTTCTTCAAACTAGTGAGTAAAACAAAGGATGAAATAAAAGTGGAAATGTACAGTACGCCTTACACTTTGGTGAAGCAGGAAGATAAATGGAGAAATCATAACAACAAAATGAACCTGACGCAGGGATTGGTAGATGCAGTAGTGAAGGCCGTGAATGAAGCAGAGTAATCATTCATTAAGCAGATTACACCGTTGACATATTTTTTTGATCAACTTACCGACTACGTGGCACTTCATATAAATTTTAACGCTATTTTTATTGATCACATTTTTCTGAAGCGTGTTCACGTTACGGAAAATGCCACTTAAATATTACGTATTTTGTCCCGGTCTTTCCAGACCGGGTATTTCAATTCCTGTTAAAAAACCCTTTGCATATCTCAACTATTATCAGTAAAGTTAATTTCATTACCGGCCCATTTACTTTTTCCAGCGCTTTGGCTACAACAGATGTTGCAAAAGAGAAAGACGTAGTGTTGCCTTCTTTGCTGCTACTATATATTAATACCCCTCAGAGGTAGTATAAAAAAAAGAGCCCTCTAGTAAAGACCAAAGAGCTTTCCAAGTTAAGCCTTGTGTAGAAACACCCTGCTTCGAATCCAATAAAAAAACTGATACAATATTAGTGTAGCAGAAGCATTTATTCACGTTTTAGCACTACACTGAACAAACTGAACAGCAACGAAAATTTTGTCGAATTTTTACTACACATACTACATTTTATACTACAAAAAAACTTGAAAAGCATTGTCTACAGAGGATTTAAGGAATGCATATCAAAATTTGTTTAAGCAAATTTCGAAAGATTAAATAATACCCTTTCGCAGGCCCCAACAAATGAACCTGCTTTTTTTCATTCCCTAACAAACTGCCTAAAGACAACACTGCTATTCTGTATTTCAGAAACTTTCCAGGCCAGGCAACCGCCGAACAGTTGTAGCGTATATACTACAAGCCGGCGAAGCTGTGCCCATATATGATGCGACAATTTAAAAAATGGCTTAAAGAACAATTGCAGACAATAGACTGGAAGCTACTCGTCTTCCTCATACTATTGCTCAATGTAAAGTTCTTTGTCAAACTGATCGCAATTGCATTTATCTACATAGCACGGCCCAATTTTGCTTTCAGACAGGGAAAACGCTTCTCTTTTCCGTCCTTTTATATATGGCTGCCGACTATTGCAATATTTGACCTGTTCCTGTTTAAAGGTTTTACGAATACGCATTATTTGCTGGCTGTAACGCTTTCTGTCAGTATCTGGCTAATTTGTTTACTTGTCAGCCACCAGCTACAACTGGCAGCACGTATTAACACACAACAAGTATTACACAATACCATTCGTCTTTTTTTTATACTGAATATTGTTGTCTCTGCTGCAACTATACTCTTCATCATTTGGGATGCAGGCACAGTTAACCCCTACCGTTACCAGGGCATGTATCAAAAATATTTTATCAGCACCGGCGATCTTATAAAAGGTATTACGTTCGACACATCTGTAGCAAATGCGATCATCAACGCTGCAGGAGTGTTATATTTTCTGCACAAAAAGCAACCGGCATTGACACTGCTCTGTATGGCCACCTTGCTACTGACCGGAAGTAATTTCACCAATATCATATTAATAGCTATCCTGCTATTCGTTTTTATCTTTCATTCATCCCGCGAGCAAAAAAGTGTGATCGTCATTTGCATCATGTTCCTTGTCGTGTTTATGGCTAAAGTTTCTCCACAAAACGATACGTATGCCACAAAGATTGTAGATAAAATACTAGGTAAAAAAAATGCACAACAAAGCGCACTAATTGCCGGAACAAATACGGACAGCATTATTACCCCGGAGCAGGCAAACAGAAATTTTGCAGCACATTACCTTGACAGCATCAGGATAGTGGTAGCTGCAGAACGGAAGCAACAGCCAATAACAGCCCCGGTATTACCGGTTGCTACTACTATGGTAACGGGTGGCAGGCCGGTTATTGCAGAACCAAGCATACATAGCCAACCCTTTCAGCGAAGACACGACACTACGCAGATGCAACTGGCATTGCAACATTTTGAAAAAGAAACAAACGCTACTGACAGTAGCATTGCAGGATATAGTAGCCGCCTGCCGGGTAAGGCTATTGCATTTATGCAAACGGAAAAATACCTGGCCCAACACCCGAAAGCAATCCTTACAGGAACAGGAGCTGCCAATTTTTCTTCGAAGGTCGCGTTTCGTACAACTGCATTAAATATCAATGGGAGTTACCCAAAACGATTGGCCTATATCAATCCGGCTTTCAGGGAAAACCACTTGTCTACTTATCTGAACTTTTTTGCAAAGGACGTCGAGCTGCACTCTGTTGTAAATACGCCTAACTCCGTATATAACCAGCTCGCCGGTGAGTATGGGGTGGCGGGCATTGCTGCATTTCTATTTGGATATTTACTCTTCTTCGGCAAACATGTCCGGAAATATTTCTTTGTATTACCATTACTACTCCTGCTGTGTGGCGCATTCTTTATGGATTACTGGCTTGAACAACTATCCATAGTTGCTATAATAGAATTATTACTTTTTGCAACGCTGCAAAACAAGCAGGAAAAAACCGCTGTTACGTGAAAGAAGATGTTGCCATAACTGTACTAATGCCTGCCTATAATGCAGCACCTTACATTGCAGAAGCAATTGCTTCTGTACTGGCACAATCATTTACCGACTTCGAGCTACTCATCATTAATGATGGTTCTACGGATGATACTGTTTCAATTATCGCATCTTTCCATGATAGCCGCATTTCTGTAATACATCAGCGTAATAGTGGTGTGGCTGCAGCACTGAACAATGGCCTGAACAAAGCGCGCGGCAGGTATATTGCCCGCTTTGATGCAGATGATGTGTGCCTTCCTGAGCGCCTGGAAACGCAGTTTGCTTATATGGAAGCGCATCCCGAATATGTGATCACCGGCAGCGATGCCATTTATATATCTGAAACAGGTGATTATCTATGTCACTACAGTTGTGTACATCATACCAATACTTCTCTCAAGAGTACGATGCACACGATCTGCCCTTTTACGCACTCCAGCGTTATGTTCAGAAAGAAAGAAGTAATAGCCTGTGGTGGTTATTCAACGCTGGCACACAATATGGAAGATCATCTGCTTTGGATTCAACTAAGTGAAGCAGGAAAATTTTACAACTTTCCTATACCGCTCATCAAAGTACGCTTCAATGCATCGTCCGTTACTATTGATGAAAAATGGCGGGGGAAACGGTTCCGCGAACTGAAGTATGGCATACTGCGCAATGGCGCTATTACAGCAGCGCAAGGAGAAGAACTAATGGACATTATACAAAAGCAGGACACGCGCAACATAAAGCGGGGTGCCTACTATGCGCTGTGCGGAAAAAAATTGCTGGTAAATAACCACCAGCCGGCAAAAGCCAGGAACTACATACGAAAGGCGATACATGCAATGCCGCTAAGAGCAGATAATTATGCACTGTTCGCTATCAGTTATTTCCCGGAAAATTTTGTGAAATGGCTTTACTACAAACTGAATTAAATGTATTTGCAACAACCGATAAACGTTTGCCTCATTGCCCGGGCTACTTTGTATAGTACCCCCGGTGGTGATACCATACAAATCAGGCAAACAGCATTGCATCTACAATTAAAAGGTATTACAGCAGACGTTAAACTAACCAATGAGCATATAGACTACCAGTCTTACGATCTGTTGCACTTCTTTAATATCACCAGGCCCGCAGACATTTTATATCATATCCGCCATGCTAAAATACCATTTGTGGTGTCTCCAATTTTTGTTGACTATACTACTTTTGACAAAACGCAGCGGCAGGGAATTAGTGGTTTTATTTGCCGCTTGCTGACTGGCAATCAAAATGAATATTTAAAGACGGTACTCCGCTGGATTAAGGGTAAAGACAAACTGGTAAGCATTGAGTACTTATGGCAAGGGCAAACACGTGCCATACGGCAGATCATGCAAAAGGCGAGCATGTTGCTACCTAATTCTGCCTCAGAGTATGAACGACTGTATCATGTAAGCAGGCAACAGGTTATACACGAAGTGATTCCCAACGGTATAAATGAAAATGATTTCACCCCTGACGTAACAATAGAAAGGGATCCATTGCTTGTAATATGTGCAGCCCGGATAGAAGGCATAAAAAACCAGTTGACACTGATCAAGGCATTAAACAATACAAGATACAAACTGGTACTTATCGGGGCCACGGCCCCTAACCAAAGCAGTTATTATGCAACATGCAGGAAAGTTGCAGCCAGCAATGTTCAGTTTATTGATCATCTGCCACAAGAAGCGCTAAGAGAATATTACAACCGCGCTGCTATACATATCTTACCCAGTTGGTTTGAAACTACAGGATTAAGCTCCCTGGAAGCAGCAGTGATGGGTTGCAAGATCATTGTTACAGCTAAAGGCGACACAATGGATTACTTTGAAGACCTGGCAACCTATTGCGACCCGGCCTCTCCTGCCAGCATTCTTGCCGCAGTAGATAAAACTGCAGCAATGCCTTATAGCAGTGCTATGCGCAATAAAATATTATCCTCTTATACCTGGCAGCAAGCAACCGAAGCTACGCTTCATGCGTATGAACAAGTAATACCATGTTATGAATCTACGCATCGGCATACTCGGCACCCGTGGCATACCCAATCATTACGGCGGATTTGAACAAATAGCCGGCTACCTTGCAAAAGGTCTTGTAGAGCGTGGGCATGCAGTAACTGTTTACAACTCGCATAAGCACCCTTATCGCGAGAAGGAATGGAATGGCGTATCCATTGTGCATTGTTATGACCCCGAACATAAGATAGGCACTGCCGGGCAGTTTATCTATGACCTGAATTGTATGATAGATGCGCGCAGACGCAACTTTGATGTAATACTTCAGCTTGGCTACACCAGTAGTTCGGTATGGGGCTGGCTGAAACCTGCACATACAAAGGTGATTTATAATATGGATGGCATGGAATGGATGCGCGCCAAGTATTCCCGCCCGGTGCAAAAGTTTTTACAGTTTGCAGAAAGGCTGGCTGTACGCTACAGCGATGCACAAATAGCAGACTCCCTTGCTATTAAGAAATACCTGGCGGGGAAATATGGCATAGATGCCGTGTATATACCTTATGGTGCTGAAACGCCTGTGAACACGGATGCTGAAACATGCAAATCTTATGGACTGGAATACGACAATTACTTTCTGCTGGTAGCACGGATGGAACCGGAAAACAATATTGAACAAATCCTGTCAGGATTTCTGCAGAGTGATACGGGCAAACATTTTGCAGTCGTTGGCAACATCAACAATCAATACGGACAATACATTTATCAAAAATTTGGTACGCACGACCGCGTACATTTCCTCGGTCCAGTATTCGACATAGAACAATTACATTCCCTCAGGGCATCATCCAGCCTGTACTTTCATGGACATAGCGTGGGTGGCACTAACCCCTCTTTACTGGAAGCTATGGCCAGCAAGGCTTTTATTGTTGCACACAACAATCCATACAACAGGCATATACTGGAAAATGATGCCCTTTACTTTACAACACCTGGTGAGGTAAAACACATTATTGAACACAGTATAGGTACGACTGCTAAAAGAACCGCTATTGAAAATAATTTTGAAAAAATACTATACCGCTACAACTGGAACCATATAATAGACCGTTACGAACACTTCATTCTTTCATGTTGTAATACTCCTGTCATTGAAGAAAATATTCCAGATAGAAGATTCGCAGGCAAATAAGATCAGTTTTTATATCTTATGCTATTTCCTGTTGACACTGCCGTTTGACAGGTTTTATTCAACACTGGCGTTGATCTGTTTTGGTATTCACACGGTCATCCAACTCAGGCGCGGCTCGCTCAGGCAACTGGATATAAAAAAGCTGGCTGGCACTCAGGCTGTCTTTTTATTGGGTGTACTTTGTCTTATTTATTCTGCACAAACAGAAGATGGAATTAGCAAAATAGGTAAGCAGGCTGCCATATTTATTTTCCCCCTCCTGTTATCACTATCGTCTTTAGATATAAAAAAATATTCCCTGCAGCTACTAGGCGTATTTTCTTTAGGCTGCCTGGGCACAATCCTGTACCTCTACTATGACGCCTTGCATGTCATTATCCATGACCATTTGCCGTTAACACTGATTTTTTCAACTGCGTTTGTAAACCATAATTTCTCTGAGCCGATAGATATGCATGCAACTTATCTTTCCATGTATGCCTGTTTATCCCTTTGTTACTTTATTTACCAGTATTTACAAATACACGATCGTACTACCAGGTTTCTTTGTATAGTAGCCTGCGCTGTACTATTAGCTGGCATTATACAACTGGGTTCTAAAACGGTACTGACAGCAATGCTGATTTGTGTAAACTTTATTCTGCCCAAATTAATCTCAACCGGGAAACGTAAGGCTCTATACTATGCGATCAGTCTCTCTATTACCTTCGTTTTACTTACTGGTATCTTCTCTATTGATATTTTTAAGACGCGGTTTGTAACAGAATTTAAAAATGACCTTAGTGCGCAAGGGCTTCCCTCTATCCCGGAATCGCGAATGGCAAGATGGCAATCTGCCTGTAAGCTTATCAATCGCTCCCCGGTAACAGGTTATGGCACAGGGTCAGAAAGTGCGGTGCTTAACCAGCAATATTTCAAAGACAAATTATATATCGCGTACTATTATAATCTCAACACGCATAACCAGTACCTGAGCATTGCCCTGGAATATGGCTATACCGGGCTGGCTATTTTTCTTTTTTCACTTGTTTTCGCATATTACCTGGCCTGGAAGAGCAGAAATATGCTCTTCCAGTGTTTCCTGGTTATACTTATTGTTGCAGCATTATCAGAAAACATCCTGGACTCGAACAAAGGCATCTTTTTCTACGCATTCTTCCTGACACTTTTTGTCATTCCGTCCCTTGCAAAAAAGAAAACGGCTGCTTCTGTCAAAAAACAAATGCAGGCAACCCTTCAACCTGCTTAACCGTATTATTTAAGCATAGCGATTACCTTAATTGACAATTGTGCTTACACTACAAGAAGACATATTAGCTACGTTAAGTTACTTTGACTTGTTCAGGTACCCGCTTACCTCTAAAGAGATATTGCTGTATGCACCACGAGCATATGCTATAGATGAAATAGAAGATGGTCTTTATGAATTATGTGCAACGCAAAGGATATTCAGGCTGCAGGAATATTATAGTCTCCACAATAATCCTGCGTTAACCACGCGCAGGGATGAAGGATATAACCGGGCCATACAGTTATTGCAAAAAGCTTACAAGGCAGCGAAGCTGATAAACCTGTTCCCTTTTGTGAGGGGCATTGCTATTTCCGGCTCTTTGTCAAAATACTATGCAGAAGTGGATTCGGATATTGATTTTTTTATCATTACAGCCAAAGACAGGTTATGGCTGGCACGCACTTTTACCCATCTTTTAAAGAAGATCAGTTACCTGTTTAGAAAGGAACACTTCTTTTGCATGAACTATTATATTGACGAAGCGTCGTTACAGATACCGGAACAAAATATTTTTACGGCAATAGAAATCGCAACACTGATTCCTTTAAAAGGCTCCGCAGCTTTCCAATCATTTGCCAGGCAAAACAATTGGATCAAAAACTATCTCCCCAACAATCATATGCGCCTTACGCCTGCGAATAGCGGTGACTCAACAGTGATCAAAAGGATAGCAGAATATATGTTAAACAATAAGGCTGGCGACAGCCTGGACAACCTGCTCATGCGCATCACATCCCGCAGATGGGAACAAAAAACGAAACAGCAGCAGTTGAACACGCACGGCACTATTATGCAGATGGCAGCCGGCAAACATTTTTCCAAACCTGACCCTACTATTTTCCAGGAGAAAATAGTAGGGTCTTATAACAGGAAAGTGATGGAGATAAAGCATGCGTTGAACATAAACGGATCGATTAATAAAACCGGTGTTTTAAAATAAATAATATGCTTCCCGTTTCTGTAGTGATTATAGTAAAGAATGAGTGCGCCAACATCGGGGAATGCATTCGAACCGCCACAGCTATCAGCACAGATATAATTGTGGTGGATGGTGGCAGTACGGACAACACTGTAACCTTAGCAAAAGCAGCAGGCGCTAAAGTGATACAGGTAACATGGAAAGGTTATGCAACGTCGCGCAATGTTGGTGCAAGCCATGCTATTAACGACTGGATATTCGCCCTGGATGCAGACGAGCGCATTACAGAAAGTATAGTAAATAGCCTTTGTACGCTTCAGGCAGACACCCCGGTACATTTCATCTTTGGGTTTAAAAGAGAGAATTATTTTCTCTATAAAAAGATACGTTTTGGCGATTGGGGGCGAGATGTTGTTTACCGACTATACAACCGGCAGGCAACCAACTGGAAGAATGTGCCGGTACACGAAACGCTTCAATTCGCAGGGTTATCAAGGCAAATAAGAAAAGGTAAGCTATTGCACTATACTGTTACAGATATGGAAGCTTACTCTTCAAAAATGATACAGTATGCTTTCCTGAGCGCACAAAAAAAAGCTATTGCTTCGCAAAAGCATAACCTGCTAAAAAAGGCTGGATCGCCTGTATTCAACTTCATTAATTGCTACATTATCCGGCTGGGATTCCTTGATGGCAAGGCAGGTTTCATCATCGCGCTGCACATTGCCTTTTACTCCTGGATGAAATATAATTATGACTGGAGTAAGGAAGCTAATATATACAGCTTACAGGCTGCCCATAAATAGCAACCTTTCGGAACGAAAACTCGTATTCTATATAAACGACCAAAGGAATGGAAAGAATGCCGATTAAACATAATATGCACGCGCCAGGAATATACCGGAAACCTATAGTACGTATAGATGCAGTACTACGGTCCGGCAATGGTCGTAACCCGCTGTACAAACTTGAAAGCAGCCTTCCGCTATTTTACAGACATAACCTGTATCTGAAACGGATAGCAGACATATTGCTTTCTATTTGTACCATTCTTTTTATACTGTCCTGGCTCACGCCTATACTTGCCATACTTATAAAACTGGGATCAAAAGGGCCTGTCTTTTTTATTCAAAAAAGAAATAAACAAAAAGGCGCAGTATTTAACTGTATTAAGTTCCGTACGATGTATGTAAATGCGGAGGCAGACATACTTGGCGCAGAGGAAAACGACAAGCGTATTACTGCTGTTGGCTACATGCTGAGAAAATGTCACCTGGACGAATTGCCACAGGTTTGGAATATTCTTAAAGGAGATATGTCTTTTGTAGGGCCCCGCCCTTATATGCTCTTAGAGAATGAGCGTAATGAGCGACTGATCTGGTCTTATAATGCACGGCATATAGTAAAGCCTGGCATTACCGGTTTAGCACAATCTATGGGAAACTTTGGTTTCACAGAAGATATTGACAAACTGAGAGAGCGTGTGCAGTTGGATTTATACTATATACATCACTGGTCTATACTGATGGATATTAAAATACTATGCAGGACGTTATTTGCAATAATCCCCAAAGACAAAGCACGATCCGTACCCCATGAAATGCCTATCACAGAAGCACCAGGAAATTTGTATGAGAAATGTACATGAGTACTAAAAAAATATCATTTACTACTTTCCGCGCAGTCTGCAAGATATTGTTGCCCGCGGAAAGAAGGCAGTTATTTTACCTGCTCCTGCTAAGTACAGCCATCAGTTTAATAGACATTCTTTCTATAGCATTCTTATTTTTTTCCATCCATTTCTATACTTCCAAAAACGCAGTTAGTTTTCTGCATATACCTATAGGTAATGCTACTATGCTACCTGCCATCTTCCTATTGCTTTTATTTGCAATAAAAAGCTACGGAGGTTATATTACCGGCAAATATCAATACAACTTTGTTCATGCGGTGTCTGCCCGCTTATCAGAAAAGGCCCTGATCCTGCACCTGGAGGGCTCTTACCAGGATCATATATCCGGTGACACCGGCACGCTGATACGCAGGATCGTATATACACCTACAGAGTTTGCGCAATTCATACTGCTCGGCTACCAGCAGCTTATTACAGAAAGCATATTGGTGTTGCTAGCCACAATAACATTGCTTTTGTATAATGCGTTTCTATTTGCAGCAATAGCCGTGGTTTTATTGCCTGCCATTTTTCTACTGTCTTACTTTATACGCAAGCGGCTAAATATGCTAAGGCAGAACATTCAAACAAGCAATGAACAATCTCTCCGGCACCTGACGGAGGCATTAGATGGATACATTGAAAGCAACCTGCACAATAAGAATACGTTTTTCTCAACCCGCTATGGCGCTATGCAGCGGGAAGTGAACAAGCATATAGCTGCATTACAGATTACGCAGGTATTACCATCACGTTTCTTTGAATTGTTTGCAATTGCAGGTTTGTCACTACTGATGATGATCACATTACTTACAGGACAACAGTTAAGCATGCTAACGCTTGGCGCTTTTGTAGCGGCTGCCTACAAGATTATTCCAAACATATCGAGGATAATGAATATCCGGGCGCAGCTTCATACATATAATTACACGGTTAAAGACCTGCTAAAAAACCTATCTTCACTTACATCGAACGATAAAAAAGAGCCGGAAAATCATTTATCAACTATTTCATTCGATCAAATATCTTTCAGCTATAACGATAACACTATTATCAGCAACCTTAGCTTTGATCTTACGAATGGCTCATTTATTGGTATTAGCGGAGACTCTGGCATTGGCAAAACAACTGTATTAAATTTATTGCTGGGTTTTCTTACTCCGAAGGGCGGCGACATTTTCATTAACAACAAATATGCTTCACCGACAGAACGAAAAAATAACTGGCCACATATTTCGTACGTGCAACAGTCCCCTTTTCTTGCACAAGACTCTATACTGAACAATATTATTCTCTTTGAGAAAGAATATGACTCTGCACGCCTATCCCGTGTACTGGACGTAACAGGTGTGCATACAATAGCTACTTCTTTGCCTGATGGCATACATACCATTTTACGGGAAGGTGGGCGCAACTTAAGCGGAGGACAACGCCAACGTATAGCAATCGCAAGAGCTTTATATAAAAAAGCTGATCTTTTTTTACTGGACGAGCCGTTTAATGAACTGGACGAGACAACTGAGGCAAGGTTACTGGCCCACTTCAATCAACTGGCTGCTGAAGGCAAAAAGATCGTACTGATCACACATAACAAAAACAGTTTCCGGTATTGCTCTAAAATAATTGATCTGCATGCATCCTGATCGCAAAACACTGGTCATCCTCTCTCCTGCTTTTCCTGCAGACGAATTTGACAGCACATGGTTGCCATCCAAACAATTATTTGTAAAAACACTTGCAGAACAGTTTCCCGGCACAAAGATCATGGTGCTTACATTTAACTATCCGGGCACAATAAGAACGTACGATTGGAATAATGTAACAGTGCAAAGTTTTAATGGCATGCATAAACATCGCCTGCAACGGAGGTTGCTGTGGCTGAAAGTATGGAATGCGTTGCAGCATATACGCAAGACGGAACAGGTTGCGGGTATTTTTAGTTTCTGGTGCGGCGAGTGTGCGCTTGTGGGGCATTACTTTGGTAAGCGATACCATATTAAACACTATACATGGGTCTCCGGGCAGGATGCAAAAAAGGAAAACAAACTTGTGAAGTGGATCCGGCCGAAAGCGGGGGAACTGGTAACCATTTCCGATTTCCTGTCTGAATCTTTTTACATGAACCATGGTATAAAGCCACGCTATGTGATACCTCTGGGGATAGCGCCGGAGCTGTTTCCGCCCATTTCCCAGCAGCGGGATATTGATATTATAGGTGCAGGATCGCTTATACCACTGAAACAATATGATATTTTGATCTACGCGGTGCAACATCTCGTACAATATTTCCCAAATATCAGAGCTGTTATATGCGGAGACGGCGCTGAATACGAATCGCTGCAACAGTTGATCAGTTCGCTGCACTTACAGAAAAATATTTCTTTACTGAGAGAGGTTCCGCACATTACCGTATTGTCCTTAATGAATCATTCTAAGATATTATTACATCCGTCTTCTTATGAAGGTCTGGGTGCCGTGTGTATGGAGGCATTGTATGCAGGCTGCAACGTGATCAGTTTTACCAGGCCGTTGCATATAAAAATAACAGGCTGGCATCATGTAGATAGTCAATATGAAATGTTCGAAAAAGCGAAAGAACTGTTACTGAATCCCCCGGCAGGATATACAAGGCTTTTTTCGCATGAGATGAAAGATTGCGCGAGGTCGGTGATGAATTTATTTGAGTAAGCCACACAGCATCGCAAAGCAAAGTGAGTGGTGAGTTGTCAGTTGTGAGTAAGCCCATTCACGATTCAATGTCGTTGAAATAAAAAATAAACCACAAGGAACACCAGGATATTACACAAGGAACACAAAGGAAGCTCTTATGCTCCTTGTGTTACCTTTTGTGAGCTTCGTGGTTAATTCAACGACATTAATTCACGATTGCCGACTCACGATTCACGTTTAAACCCTGCGCAACTCTCCGTTCTCTCCGTCTCTGCGGTGAATCAAGCCGCGAAGCGGTCTCTATGTGATTATGTAGTAAAATTATTTAGCCAACTTTCTGTATCAATTTTACCGCAGCATCTGCTACTATTTCCGGACTGTATCGTTTTAAACAAGGTGTGTCTCTGTATAAACAATGTTCGCGCATACAGTTACCACATGCGAGATCAGAGGAGTCTAGCAATACGGTATGTTCTCCTAACGGCCTCGACCAATCGCTGCGCGTAGAGCCGAATAGGACAACAGTGGGAATACCTGATACCCATGCCATGTGCATCAGCCCTGAATCTTCAGATAAAACCAATGTTGCTTTCTGCACTATGGCCATTGCTTCTACAGGTGAAGTCTGCATAACAAGATTGATCAGTTTATCACCCAATGCCTGTTTCAACAATTTTGCTTTCTCTGCGATCAATGCAATGCCTGTTATTACAAATTGTGTTTCGGGTCGTTGCTCCAGCCAAAGGCGGGCAAATGAGATATAATATTCCAGAGGCCAGTTGCGTGTAACAAAAGCACCTGCCGGATTCAGTATGACTAACGCGCTTTTGCCGTCCCATCCATTGCTTGACAACAATTGATCAACAACCGGCGTGGTTTTAAACTGCAGGATATGGCGGGCAGTAATGTTGCCAAGCCCGATCGCCTCAATAGTCGCCCGATTGCGCTCTCCGGCCGGGTTACATGAGAACCGGTCAAACCCACTCCATGCTTTGGGCGCGATCAATTGCCTGACCTTCCTTGTCAATTCATTGTTTTGCAAGTCTATCACTATATCATACCTGTTCAGCAATAATTGGGGCAATAACATTGCAGCAAAGGCTATTTGCTTTTTAAATGAACGGCCACCATGAATCACATATACTTTTCTAAACATGGCAAGTTCACATGGAACGGATGCGGATTCAGCTCTTGTTAAAAAGTCTATTTCAACACTGGCAGGTAACATATTACGCAATGCCTGTAAGTAGGGCAATGTAATGATTACATCACCCATTGCCTGTAAGCGTATCACCAATATACGTTTGGGCAATCGCGTTGCTGTCCATTGTTTTGCCAGTATCTGCATTAATCAGTATCAACAGGCATATTGATCTTAACGCCTGTCCTTTTTATTTTTTTAATTAAACCAGCCATATCTCCTGCAACAAATTTTTCCTGCCCTGCTATATATATCCTGCTGTATATTTTGCTCAATCCATTGAAGTGGCCACTCAATGATGTATCAAACAAAACCGGTATGCCTTTACATATTACAAGCAGTATATCTTGCGGATCAACAGCAAAGAATGCATCCATGGTGTCTACGCTTTTCCTTTTCGCAACCACAACATCTTGTTGCCAGCCGTTGATCTGCCATATATGTGCAGCTTTTTTTGTAACAGCTTCTACCAATTCTGTATCTGACAACATACGTGTGCTACGTGCAGCACGCAGGTGCGACCAGGCATTCCACTCTGCCGATACAGTTGCATCTGTACCAAACAAAATATGGGTTGCCTGTTTCAGTTTATGAATCCTGGCTGTATCACCCAGCAGGAAAAAGTTAGACTGCGGACACCATACCAGTGCTTCAAATCCTTTTGCCTGCTGTTCATTCATTGCCACGCCATGAATGCCTACCAGTTTCCGTTTTAACCAGTTCCAGCGCAGCAACTGATCTATTTCATTCCTGCTTGGCTGGTCCGTACCTTCTCCTATGTGTATAGCAAAAGGCCAGTTTTGCCTGAATGGTTTGTTCAAGCGCAATTGCCACCTTTTCTCCAGCCGGACAGAATGCAACGAATAGCATCTATTGCAGATGCGGATAGGTGAATGATCAACAGCCAAACTTTCGCCATGATGTACAACTGTTGTTACGCCTGCCAGCAGGTTTTTATACATGCCCCACATAGTGCGCACTTGCTTATCTATATGCAGCACTTCCGCTATCTCCTCTTTATTTGTTGTGTGAATGTCATTGCCCCACTCTACATAGTTATTGTAGAGCTGATTACCTAACCGGGGAAACAAATTAAAATGCAAATGATCATGCGAATTGACAAGACCCGGAAACACCAGGTTGTCACTGCAATCTATGATAGCAGTATTCCCGGCTATTTCATTACCCAGGGTAATGGTTCTGATAGTGCCATCTATCCAATGCGCATTTCGTAATATGATTGATTCGTTATTCAACCAGTCATTTTTTTAGTTTTCCATTACAAAGACAAAGCAGCCCTTCCCTAATCATCTCTTCGCCCAATGTCATTCTTCTCCCTGGTTCGTGTCCTCACGAACCAGCTACCAACCAGCGCGAGAGGACACACACCGGGGCTTTTGACTTAATGACATTGCCCTTCGCTGCACCCAGGCAACCTTCTTTCTTTTTTATCGTATTTGAAAGAAAAGAGGTTCCATTTTATATGACCGCTACTACATCCATTTCCCATTATGACCTTGTAAACGGTGTTTACTGCGCTGGTTATCCTGCTACTCCCGCAGCCTTTGAGCAGCAGTACATTGCTGTACGGACCAGGGAAGCTAGAATATATACGGATGAAATGGTGGCGGCGTTGCCTGGCATGCCCAGGAAACACCCTGCATATAAGGAGTGGATGATCCGCAAACGCTCTGCCGAACGCCTTCAGCGTTTTTGCGGGCGAAAGGAAGATGCGTATATTCTTGAGATCGGATGCGGCAATGGCTGGCTGAGTAATTTACTGGCAAAAAACAGGCATACGTATGTTACAGGTCTTGATATAAATATGACTGAATTGCAGCAGGCGGCACGCATTTTCAAAGCTGAAAATCTCTCGTTTGTATATGACACTTTTTCTTCATCATTTATGAGCGGCGTACAGTTCTCTGATATTGTGTTTGCTGCATCCATTCAGTACTTTTCAGCGCTTAATGACCTGTTAGATCTTGCACTGGCAAAGCTGCAACCAGGGGGACACATACACATACTTGATTCTTTCTTTTACAAATCAGCCGAAGAGCAAAAGGCGGCTGCAGCGCGTACACATTCCTATTACGACACGCTCGGTTATAGCACTATGAACCGGCATTATTTTCATCATACGTATAACGACCTGTCGGGATATAATTATACCCTGGCATATAATCCACACGCTCTATGGAGCAGGCTAAACCCCAATGCGAATCCTTTTCCGTGGATCATTATTCAACAACATAATTAAATTGAATGACTGGTAAGTCTCCTATATTATTTACACATGCATACTTTCTCCGTTTTGATCCAAAACAGTGGAAAACGAAACAGCCTTACCCTCCACTGGGAACGTTGTATGCTGCGGCTGTAATGCGCGAAGCAGGCTATACGGTTGCTTTCGAGGATATGATGTTTGCAAGGGAGGCGGATGATATTTTACCAGCTATCAGAGAACACAAACCCTTCATTTTTGTTATATACGACGACGGTTTTAATTACCTGACAAAGATGTGTCTGACGAATATGCGGGAGGCCGCGTTTCGTATGATACAGCTCGCCAAGGAAAACAACTGCACGGTGATCGTTTCCAGCTCGGACAGCACAGACAGGCATGAGCATTACTTACAGGCAGGCGCGGATTTTGTTTTACTTGGAGAAGCAGAACAAACCTTGCAGGAATTGGTCAATGCCATCGAAAATGGGATTTCAGACTTTACCACTATCCAGGGACTTGCGTTCCGGCAGTATGATCGTATTATCAAAACTGCTAAACGGAATGTGCTTAAATTTCTCGATGGCCTTCCTTTTCCTGCATGGGATCTGCTAAACATAGCACCATACAAAGAAATGTGGCTGGAACACAATGGCTACTTTTCCATTAATATGGCCACTACACGTGGTTGCCCTTTTAAATGTAACTGGTGCGCCAAGCCTATATATGGCAACAGGTATAACTCCAGGAGCCCGGAAAATGTGGTAGCGGAAATAAAATACCTGAAGGACCGTTTTGACTTTGACCACATTTGGTTTTGCGATGACATATTTGGCTTAAAGCCGGGCTGGGTTGCACAATTTGCACTGCTGATGCAAGAGGCGCAACTGGTTGTCAAATACAAAATACAATCAAGAGCAGATTTGTTATTGCAGGAAAATTATGTGCAGGCATTGGCGCAAAGTGGTTGCGAAAATATCTGGATGGGCGCAGAGAGTGGCTCCCAACATATACTGGATGCAATGGATAAAGGCACTACCGTAGAACAGATACATGAAGCGACAAAGCTGATCAAAGCCTACAACATGCAACCTTCTTTCTTTATACAATTTGGCTACCCCGGCGAGCAGGAAACAGATATAAACCTTACTATCAAAATGATTACGGAGCTATTGCCATCCAGTATTGGTATCTCTGTATCTTATCCATTGCCTGGTACAAAATTTCATGAAAATGTAAAAAATGAACTGACGAAGAAAACGAACTGGACGGATTCTGACGAGATGGCTTTGTTGTTTCACAATACCTACCAGCCGGCATATTACAAACAACTGCATGGCTATGTACACAAGACGTATCAAAAGCATTTATCGATACACCGGATTAAAGACGCATTTCCCACACAGCGTGGGGCCGTGAGAAACCTGTTGCGGGTATTGTACTATATACCTGCAACTTTTTTTGCGAGGTGGAAACTGGAGCGGTTAAAACATATAGCCTAACCCGGATATTTCATATTTGTAAAAAAGAGACTACCGGACTGCTGCAATAGATATGGAATATCTCTTTTTAGTATTCACGATTGATGATCAACACATGAAAACAATATCACCTTCACCTAATGAACAATTGGCTGCACAGGCTTTTAACAGGCAGTCATCGGTGTTTGATCATTTGTACACACCCAACCAGATCATTCAATATAAGCGCAAACGGGTACGTGACCATATAGCTGCTTTTTTACCAGATCAGAGCAGGATACTGGAGCTGAATGCAGGTACGGGAGAAGACGCTATCTACTTTGCGCAACAAGGGCATACGGTACATGCAACAGATATTGCAGAGAACATGCAAGAACAACTGCGTGCTAAGGTTGCAGCACATAATTTAACCAGCAGGATCAGTACGGAGAATTGTTCCTTCACCGCATTGAATAATTTACAACATCGCGGCCCTTATGATCTTATCTTTTCCAATTTTGCCGGATTGAATTGTACAGGTGAGCTGGATAAGGTGCTATTATCTTTTTCCACTCTTGTAAAACCCGGTGGCTATGTTACGCTTGTTATTATGCCGTCTTTTTGTTTATGGGAAGCATTAATGGCATTAAAGGGTGATTTTAAAACTGCATTCAGAAGGTCTACTAAAACGGCCGGGACGACAGCACATGTGGAAGGCACTTATTTCAAATGTTGGTATTACCGGCCATCTTATGTCCGTAACGTTTTATCGAAAGAATTTGAACATATACATACTGAAGGGTTATGCTCCATTGTGCCGCCTTCTTACCTGGAAACATTCCCACTAAAACTACCGCGGCTTTACAAACAATTGGTTAAAGCTGAAGCAAAATTTGCCGGCAGTTTTCCATGGAAATATATCGGGGATTATTTTGTGATAACGATGAAGAGGAGAATTGCTTAATGGTTGGATGGTTATATTGCTATCGCCCTGACCGTTTGTAAGACGCTGACAAGGTTTAAATCCTTGTCAGCGTTAGCATACGTTGAAATCCTTCGCCCTGGTTCGTGTCCCCACGAATCAGCATCTAACGGATATACATCCTTTTTATCCTCGAGTGCAAGTATCGCAAAGACCGCAAAGAATACGCAGAGGTCGCAAAGCGCCCTCTCTATGTGTACTATGCTCTCTTGAATGAAATGAAGATTGCTATTTTTTTAGATACCTTCCTTTTCTTCTATGTGCCTATGTACCTTATGCTCCTATGTGGTAAAAAAATATCGCTTCGATCATCTACATATCCTTCTGAGCATGTGAAACAGCGAATCTCAAATCTTAAATTTCAAATCTCAAATCCTTATATCTTCTCTCCTTCTGCAATTTCATCATTGGCGTTGGCTATTATCTTTTCACCTGTTTGTAATGCGCCATATACTTCTATTTTATCAGCCGTGCTATTGCCGGTGCTTACGTCTACTTTAACCGTTTTACCATCCCTCACTGCCAGCACATAACGCCGCTCGGTTGATGTAACTACAGCTCGCCTTGGCACATAAAACGCCTGAGCATTTCCTTTTGATTGCACCATTACATCAGCATACATACCGGGAGACAAGGCGCCATCTTTATTATACACGTCCATCTCCATCCGCTCCGTACGGTATTGTGCATTTACGTTCATAGATACACGGCTTATGGTTGCTACCATGCGCTTGCCGGGCATTGCACTTACATAAAATGAAACAGTGTCTTTTTCTTTTAACGTGGAGGACAATGCTTCCGGCATATCTACCTGCAAACGCAGGTGTGCAACTTGCTTTAGTTCCAGCATCGGTTTATCTTTTACCGTTGCACTTACCAGCATGCCAGGGTGTACATTACGCTCCGTAATAACGCCATCAAAGGGTGCATATACTTTCAGGTATGACAACAAGGTTTGCTGCATTTCCCAATTCACTTTCTCTGCATTTGCCAATGAACTATCTGCTTCCATCTTTGCTCTTACTGTAGACAAATCCAGCGGAGAAATAGCGCCTGCTGTTGCCGATGCTTCCAACAGGCGATTGTATTTTTCTTTACCAATGGAATAGTCTGCTTTTGCGCGTGCATATTTTTCTTTTGCCTGTGCAGCAGCCTGTATCAGTTCAGGTGCTTCCAGTGTCATGAGCAGTGTACCTGCTGACACTTTTGACCCTATATCTACCAAGACTGTTTTTACATAACCATTTGCTTTGGGGAAAATGCTTACTTCCTGGTAAGCGGCTAATTGTGCAGGCAGTTTTATGCTGGATGCAACACCGCCTTTTTCTACTGTAGCAAGGTCATAACTGGCTTTTGATGCAACGGGTTCTTTCTTCTCTTTTTCGTTGCTTGAAGTACAGGATGCAAACAACACAGCACTTACAATGGGTATTAAATAAGCTTTCATATAGTTTAATTATTTGAAGGTTCTGGTAATAAGGATACGGAACGGAAAGATGATTTCTGTCTCACCCAGCCATATACCAATGGAACAATTAACAATGCAGCAAATGTGGATGCAATCAACCCTCCGATCACTGCACGGCCCAGCGGCGCTGACTGATCTCCGGCTTCTCCTAAACCACTTGCCATAGGGATCATGCCTGCTATCATGGCAAGACTCGTCATCAGGATCGGGCGCAGACGTATGCTCGCAGCTACGGTAGCAGCTTTGAATGGATTGCGGTATTCACCCCGCAATGTTTCTGCATTCGTCACGATCAGGATCGCATTTGCCACAGATACACCGGTACTCATAATAATGCCCATATAGGATTGCAGGTTAAGCGTAGAACCGGTGGCAAGTAACAGCAACATAGCGCCAAGCAATACGGCGGGCACAGTAGAGAGTACCGCTATAGCCACGCCTATGGACTGATAATTGGCAGCTAATAGCAATAGAATTACAACGATAGCGATCAACAAACCGTTTTGTAACGAGCCTAATGTTTCTGTCAACAAAGACGACATACCTTTTACTTCTGCCACTAGCCCCTTCGGCGGTGTACCTACATCACGGATGGCTTTCTGTACGGCTGTTGTAGCCGTTCCTAAGTCTTTCTTATAAATGTTTGCGCTTACTGTAAGAAAACGGCGTGGCCCGCTACGATCATACTCACCCGGCAACGTATCTACAGACAACTGTGCCACGTCCGATAAGATGGGCCTTGTTTTACCTTTCACCAGGGTGATAGCCTGTAATTGTTCTACGGAGTTCATAAGGTATTCCGGCACTTGCACCTGTACCTGGTAGGTGTAGGCCACTTTTGTATCGAGCCATTGCACCTTCTCTGTAAAACGGCTGGAAGATGTGGCATCTGTAATACTTCTTGCAACCTCGTTCAGATTTAATCCCATTTGCGCAAGCCTGAAACGATCCAGTTTTATTTTAATAGTCGGGAATTTCAGTGGTTGTGCAATTTGTATATCGCGCAGGTAATCTACTTTTTTCAGATTAGCTACAAGATGATTGGCATAGGTTTCTAACTCGTCAAAGTTTTTACCAGCTACCCTTACTTCAATCGGAGTAGATGCGCCCTGTGCCATGATCTTCTCCGTAAGTTCAATAGGCTCAAATGAAATTCTTATATCGGGATAAGCTGTGGCTATGTTCTTTCGCAATTTATCTTTCAGCTCATCCAGGTTTGTTTTATAATGCTCATCTATGTTTACCTGCATTAGCGCCTCATGCGTACCACTGTTAAAGATGTACAGGTTACTAGATCCATAGCTGCTGGGAATAAGCCCAATATACGCAGAGCTAACTGCCACATTATTATCCACCGTTTTATTGATAATAGACAATATCGACTTTGTGTCACGCTCTGTTTTTTCCAACCTTGTACCATCCGGTTCTTTAATACGTACCTGTAGTTGCCCGTTGTTTGTCTTTGGCAACAGGTCTTTACCTATGATAAGGAAACATGCGGCGGTTGCACCAAATGCGAAAAGCAAGTACAACACAACTATTACTTTTCTGCGGGGCATCCATCTTTCCAGCTTATTGCCCAACCCTACTTTCATACGCTGAAACAGTCCATTCTCATGCGGATGTTTTTTATCTTCTTCAGTATGCACTTCTACTTCATCTATTTCATTTTCATCCAATGCAAGACCGGCGTGTGCATGTGGCTGCGCATGATGATATTGAAACTTCTCTTCTTTCAATAACCAATTGGAAATAACAGGCACAAGCGTTTGCGCTGCAATAAAGGAAAAGATCATAGCGAAACCTATAGAGAGAGACAGTGGCAGGAACATTGCTTTAGGTACACCTGTCATTACAAATGATGGGGCAAACACGGCGAGAATACACAGCAGGATAAGCAAGAGGGGAAATGATATTTCCTGGCAGGCATCCAATATTGCCTGTCGTTTGTTTTTTCCCATTTCCAGGTGCTGATGTATATTCTCTATGGTTACCGTTGCCTGATCTACCAGTACCCCTATGGCCAACGCAAGGCCGCTTAATGTCATAATGTTGATACTCTGCCCAAAGAGGTTTAAGCATAATACACTACTTAGGATGGCGATAGGAATGGTAACAATTACTACAACGCTGCTGCGCCAGTCTTTCAGGAACAACAGTACCATTAGCCCCGTTAGTAATGCGCCAAGTATCCCTTCTGTCATAAGGCTTTTTACAGCATTGATCACAAATACAGACTGGTCAAACTCATAACTGACGTTCACATCATCAGGCAGCAAGCTTTTCATCTCCGGCAATTTTGCTTTCAATGATTGTACTACGCCCCATGTGGACGCGTCAGCCGTTTTTACCACAGGTATGTACACGGAGCGTTTCCCATTTACCAAAGCATAGTCTACTGTTACATCCGCTGCATCTGCCACACTTGCCACATCGTGTATAAATACAGTAGCGGATCCGTTGGTAACAATAGGAATATCTTCAAAATGCTGCACTTTTTCTTCCAGTGAGTTTAGTGTGGTCACGTACATCATGCTATCTACACGCAGGTTACCGGACGGTGTGATGGCATTATTTTTTGATATAGCTTCTACTACCTGGTCGGGAGAAATATTATACTGCCGCAGCTTTTCAGGGTCTACGCTTACTACCACAGACCGGGAGTTGGCACCGAAAGGTGGCGGTGCGGATAGCCCTGAAACCGTTGCAAACATTGGCCTTACGCGTGTAACAGCAAGGTCATATATTTCTTTCAGCGACTTTGTAGGACTGCTAAATACCAACTGCCCTACCGGCAATGAAGAGGCATCGAAACGGATTACCTGGGGCGGCAATGCGCCAGGCGGAAAGAATTTCGAAGCCCTGTTAACCTGCAGCGCTACCTGCGCGGATGCTTCGGCCATATCTGTTCCTTCGTAAAAAGAAAGTTTGATCAGCGTTAGTCCTTGTATGTTTTTACTCTCCATGTTCTTAATACCATTCACATAGAGAAACTGATCCTGTAAACGTGTTGCAAAAAAACCTTCCATCTGTTGTGGCGACATGCCGCCATAAGACTCTATTACGTAGATCGTGGGAAGATTTAAGCGAGGAAATATATCGATGGGTATCGTTCTTATTGCCATTATGGAGAAGAGCAATAACCCTGTGAAAAGCACAACGATTGTAACCGGTCTTTTCAATGCTGCCCGTACCATATTTTATCTGTTGATTGTTTGAATAAATGAAAGAAGGCTGCCATTAGCCGCTGCTTTGTCCAGTCCGGCCAGATACCAGTCACTGATAGCTTCTATATAATCTGTCTGCGAACGATACAACACAAATGATGCATTTGTAAGGTCGATGAGGGAGATAATACCTGCTTTATATTGCGCTGTCTTCTGGTTAAACACCGCCTTTGCAGACGTTAGCTGTACGGGTAATTCTTTCAGGTTATCTGTTATTACCTGTATTCGTGAATCGGCCTGCGAAGCCACTGTCTGCAGCAATAATTGCTGTTGCTGCAGATCGTAATTACTGGCCTGCATCTGAAACCGGTTTACTGCTAATTTATTTTTACGGTACAACCCATTGAAGAGATTATAGGTAAATGCAAGGCCCACTGCATAGTTGAATCGCTGATAACCTAAGCCTTCAGACAATGCTTTATACTGATCATTGTATTGAATACTGGAACCCCTTGCCCATATACCGCTTGCCAGCATAACTTTTGGCAAGTATGATTTTTTTATCAGTTGTTCATTGTATAGCAAGGCATCTTTTCGTTTTGCATAATAACTGATCACCGGGTTCTGCGCAGTATCACTTACCACAACAGGCAGGTTTTCCCATTGCATGTTGCGCAATGTATCCGCTGATAATTTATTAATCGCAACTCCGGTGAGATAGGCCAATTGCTGCTTTACCTGGGTGATCTTTCCTATGGTCTGGTTGTAACTAATCCTCGCTTTTGACATTTCTGCTTTGGCTAGCGATGAGTCTGCACCGGGGTTGATGCCACTTTTAGTAAGCGCTTGTATAACGTTAAAAATGCTGCTGTACCGTTCAGTGTTTTGCCTGTCTGCACTAGCCTGGTATTCATATTTCAACAAGGTGAAATACAGTTTAGCTACATTCAGGGCGTTTATGTACTCTTCCTTTTGTGCATCTGCCTGTTGCAGATCTATGTTTGCTTTGGCGTAGTCTATCTTAGCGCCATTCAATCCAAAATTGGCTAACTCATACTCGCCATATAAAACGCCCACATTTCCGGTGGCAGCTTCCATCGTATTGGCTGCGCGTACGCCAGCCGAGGTAGATGGCGTAATGCCAAAAGTGAAGAATGAACCGGAAAGGGAGTTGTCCGTGCCTATATTTAACTGCTCACTAAATTTTACCTGTGGCAACAATGTGCTTTTCACATCAGACAGGTTTGCCTGTGCTGCTTGTACTTGTGCACGCTTTTGTTTTAAAAGCGGCAGATAATGTTTCGAAGAATCTACTAACTGCGCGAGTGTATAACGCTCCTGCGCATACAAAGAAGCTGCCTGTAGCATCAAGCATATAGCTATAGCCACAGTATATCTTCTTTTGGAAAAAGAAGCCATACTTTTCTTTTTAATAATGTAAGGAATGCTGTTACGAAGAATTATGCTGTAACAGGCGGCCCGCGCAGGGAGTCCGTAAGAATGGACGCAATTAATAAATAATCAACAGGTTTGCTGACTACTGCCGTTGTAATATATACGGGAAAAGGAGCTACAACCGCATAGGCCATAGAGGGCATACTTACCGGTTGAAACCTTTTATTGAGACGGATATTCTTCTTTACTGATTTAGTTGCAGATGCTGCACTTAGCGTTATCTTTTGTGAACCTTCTTTGTGTGCCTGCTCTATATAATGGTGTGAATAGGAACGTGATTGTTGTGTATTAGCTCCGGCATTAAATAGTAACTGTACGGCAAAAAATGAGACATACACTGCCAACAGGAGTACAAGATTTAATATTTTAAAAGCCCGGGCTATCATTTACTGGTTTGAACAAAACAAATGTATTGTTTTTTTGCGAGTATCCCTCAGATACAGGCAGATAGCGGCTTACGGAAGTGTTAAATAGCTATGAACCCAGTTGCTTTATGCTACCGGGTGTTATTTTATCACTATTGTCCGAGTAAATTCAGTGGATCTTCAATTGCAAGCACTCACTTGTCTACCGACGGTGTTACTTTTTGTCTTGATACAAAAAGTAACCAAAAAAATCAAGGCTTCAGAAAAGCAGGCTAAAAATTGTCCTGTCCGCCGAAATCCATTGAACTCGCCGCTTACAGGGTGAGTAAGTATGCTGATTATGGCTCGAACAGCAATGGATTTTTCCGGCGTTCATGACAATTTTCCTAACGCAGCTTTTCTGAGGCCGGACGTTTCTCTGAAAAAAGCGAATGGAAGAACTCTGTCAATTTTGAAACCATTCATTTTCATCTACAATCCTTTCCGGAAAATGTTTGACAGCTATCTATTGATTTTACCTTGACAGCAATGTTATTTTATACTCCCCGCTTATACTACATATTTTTTTAATGCACTTATAACCGGTTCAATTTCTTAAGCGCTTCCACTTTATTTTGAACCTGTAGTTTGGTATAGATGTTCCTGATATGGGTTTGGACAGTGAAGGGGCTAAGGCTAAGCTTGTCAGCAATCTCTTTTGCAGAAAGGCCTGTTGCTGTAAAGTCTAATATTTCCTGCTCGCGTGAAGTAAGTACAGCAAGTGGTTCACTCTTCTTCTCTTTTCTGAATGACCCAAGTACTTTACGTGCAATGTAGGGGCTCATTGGCGCACCGCCTTTTACCAATAGGCCTAACGCCTGTTGAATCTCATCAATACTACTATCTTTTAGTATGTAGCCATCCGCGCCATTTTGCAAGGCAGCAAAGATGGTATCATCCTCATCATGAATACTACAGATCATGAAAAGCGTATTGGTCAATGTTGGTTTTAATTTTCGCATCAGGTCTATGCCGTTCATACCCGGCAACGTTATATCCATTACAACCACATCCGGCACCTGATCATATATGTTTTGTATTGCTTCTTCCGCAGAGTAATATGTCTTACACCAGTCAAACCCTTCTGCCTGCTGTATAACTTGCTCTAATACACCAGCAAAGGTCTTGTTATCTTCTACGATAGAAACTTTCATTATAATTTTTTTTGATGTCGGCTAGCAAACGGGACATTTACATCGCAACCTGTCGAAACAGGTATTTTTTGAGACGCTAAAATAGTCATTCCGGTTATTGAAGAAAATACTTAATTATAGTGATATGCGGAAATTTATCCGGGATTTATCAATGGTTTACATTCTGTTTAATTTTTCTGTTTTGCACTTGATACGAGTGGCGCAACGAATGTCAGCGTTATACCATCCTCTTTTGACATAAGCAATAAGCCATTTACCTGTTCCATCCTGGCATGCATGTTTTTTATACCATTCCCGTGCATATTGCTACTTGTTATAAAACCTCCGCCATTATCACTTACCGTAATATTTAGTGTACTGGTATTGAACTCAAAACTCAGATACACATCCGTAGCGTTAGAATGCTTTAAGGCATTGTGCAATGCCTCTTTTACTGCGAGGTAAATATGTCTTCGCTTATCCCCTTTCAACTGTACGACAGGTATGTTTTGGGGTAACTGAGAATGAAATTGTATGTCGCTGTTCTGAAACATTTCTTTCCCCCTGCGCAAAAGATAATCCAGCAGATTCTCCAAGGAATTATTTTCATTATTCAGGCTCCAAATCACTTCCCGCATTTTTTGTGAAAGCGTGCTAACCGAGGTGTGAATATTATGCAGATCCCCCTTTATATTTCCTGACTCATCATATTTACGCTCGGTCATTTCCGCCATCAGCTTAATCCCCGACAATGTACCACCTAACTCATCATGAATATCTGCACTAATGCGCTGCCGTTCTTTTTCCAGTGCCAGTTCTTGTTCATAAAAACGTTTTTGCTTTTGCAGGCGGGCGGCATAGTATTTTCTAACCACAAAAATAACAATGCTAATTGCTAGTAGAGAAACGCAAATCCAAAACGAGGTCAATTGCCACCAGGGTTTTCTAATTTCAAACCCTAAACGTTTCACGTCGCTATTACTACCACTAAGCCGATGTATTACTTTTACTTCAAAAATATAATTACCCGGCGCTAACGATGCATAATGTATTGGCTGATCACTCCGGCTAATATATTGCCAGCTAGAGTCATTATCTCCCATTAATCTATATGCAATAGTTACAGCATCTGCACTGGCATACCAGGGTACAGAAACATAGAATCTAAGATCTGACTGATTGTGCCTGAGTGGCTTTCCTGCAACTACCGTATCTTTTCCGTTAGCTATAGCGTACTGTAAGGTAATTGAAGGTAATTGTATTTGTTTCGACTTATTTACCGGAAGCTCATACACGCCATTGTTCATAACGAGCAAAGCTTTATCGCCTGCATACTCAACAGTCAGTGCACCAGCTAAATTAACACCTGGCAGTTCATAATATCCGGCTACTTTTTCTGTATCCGCATCTATTATTTTAATACCATAATTCGAAATAATCCACAACTGATCTTCAACCAATTTCACTAAAAGAATATCACGAGATTGCAACAACTCATCTGAGGTCATTGCATGAATACCACTTCTGCTATATACAAGCAACTCATCCCTTGCTGTTACAATAAATATTTTATCCTTATATGACAACAACTCTCTTGCATCTACCCGCTGGCCATTAAATATAACCGGCACCGCATCTCTATGCTCTTTAAACTCCATTACGCCATCTTTGAATGAAGCTAAAATGGCATTATTGAATGAAGCAAACGCTGCTGAGCGGCACCGTTGGGATTCCCAGCAAGCAAGCATACTACCTCTCCACTGTCTGAGAGGTTGATATTGAATATGTGTCCACCAATTACTTTCAAATTTTCTCCATGGGTCTGGGGAAAACATAAGGCCAATATTTGTGCATATTGCAGCAACACCATTATAGAAGGCAACCTGTTTAGCTGAATTATCGTAGAATTCGTAAAGAAGTTCGGGCGCTTTATTCTCCTTTTTTATATTTAAAAGAAAGGCACCTACTGATGGTCTTACAAACACATTATTTTTATCACTATCACTTACATAAAACTGTTCAATAGGGCTGTTAATATGCCAGGATGCGAGCGTGTGCCCTGGAGCACCAATTCTATCCTGCAAAAAAATGTCTCCGTTTTGTGTACCCCACAGTACCTTATTGCCAATAACTTTCATTGTCCGTATGTAATCCCCTTTGCTCAATGGGATTTTCAGTGGAATTTTTAAAGTATGTGAGGCCGGCTGCATCATTAAGCCATATTTCAGACTGCTCATCCAGGTGTTGCCTTCTTTATCCGTAACAATATCTGTCAAATCATACCCTGTAATTTTTTCTTTTCCATCTATAAGATAGCTCGCCGTTTTTGTATGTACCCAGATATCTTTCCCATTTGCAGTAACATTGTTAATAAAAGTGCCGGGGTAAAAACCACTCACATAACAAATAGAGTCTTTTAATACCCTATAGCGAAAACAGGCATCAGCCACAATATCTATAGCGAAAATTTCATCTCCTTTAGCTCCTAGTTGTAGTGAAAGTGATCTATGGGTATTCCCACTGGGCATGGACGGAGCAAATTTTAAAATATCCGCTTCGGGTTTATTTCCGTTATAAGAAAACCAACTTCCGACTGGATTTACAATTCCTATAAGGCGTCCTCCTATCGGGGAAAATGTTACATGCGCAGCAGGCAGAGATATACACTTTGTATGTCCTGTTTTGAGGTTATACGCAAATAATCCTTTTTTTGATGTTGCTATAAGCTCATCTTTCAAAATAGTAATCTGAGGAAAGAACGGCTCATCTTCTGCTTTGTATTCTTTAAGCAAATGCATTACATCATCTTTGATCCAAAACACCTGGCTGCTGAAATTGTGACACCAGACTCTCCCATACTTATCTTCCAGTAAGCCTGTTATCGCTTTTGCCTTTTGCTCTTTGCAGGAATAATTTCTAAATGTCTTACCATCATAGGTGCTTAATCCTAAGTCATGCGCAATCCATAGCAATCCTTTGGAGTCGACCATGAGATCGTACACCTCATTTGTTGGCAGCCCTTTTATCACCTGGTACTCACCCTCTTGCGCAAACAAACAACTTGCCTTTGCAATACAAAAGCCAATAACAAAAAGTATCGTTCTATATTTTACACTTATACGCACTATAGCTCTTTAAGAAATAGGTATTGTAAAAATTATTTTCACTCCATCTGTTGTATAGATTTGTAAATCTCCCACAACTTGCTGCAACAAAAGCTGGGCATCCTCATTATGCATTACCCTTTTCTCAATATTCAAAAACTTCAACTGCCCCTTCCCTTCATAAAGAGCCCAATCGTTTCTCAATAACATTATAACTTTATTATTAACGACAGTCATAACATTATCGAAAAAAACGGGCATTTTTTGTTCTTGAGATCTCCCTGTTATCAGATCATACTCAAAAAACCCCTTAGTAGTTGTTGCGATGAGCTTGTCTCCTACGATTGCTATCTTCGGAAAAAAGTACCCCGTAATAAGATTGTATTCCCTAAGCAAATGCATCACATCATTCTTTACCCAAAATATTTGTGCATTAAAATTATAGCACCAGACACGTCCGTATTTATCTTCTATCAAGCCTGATATACCTCTGCCACTTTGCTCCGGGTTGGTAAAATGTTTAAATGTCTTGCCGTCATACCTGCTTAGTCCCTGGTCATGTGCTATCCATAAAAGGCCTTTGGAATCGATCAGCAGATCGTACACTTCATTTGTTGGCAATCCTTTTACAATTTGGAAGTTAGGCTGTTGCGCATGAAGGTTGTTCCTGCTGAAGATCAGCAGACAAGAGATGAAAAGCAATAGTATAAATCGATCCAGGTTGCGCATGTAAGATTTATTCGGCTTGCTAAAATAAGGAATAGCGCTTTCCGTCAGGCATTCTGGACAGACTGTTTTACTTTTATAACTACTTATCATTTCAAATCCGGTATTATGAGCACGGAGCCTATTTATACAAATATGGGTTCGTATGCCATTCATGGAGATGGACATACGAACGCTATGCACGCACACTTGTTGCCTATTTTCGCCTCTTCTACTTTTACGTTTGACAGCGCACAGCAGGGCATGGACAGGTTTACAGGTAAGGAAGAAGGGTTTACTTATTCAAGGTTTGGAAACCCTACTGCCCGTGCAGCGGAGGAATTGATTGCCGGACTGGAAGCATTTGGAGTGACTGATGCGGATGGTTCCCCAATTCAACTGAAGGCTTTGTTACATGCAAGTGGTCAATCAGCTTTATCCACTTTACTTTTATCCTCCTTATCTGCGGGTGATACGATCATTACGCATGCATCTTTATATGGTGGAACGCATGAGTTTATCTTCGGGTTGCTGGATAGGTTTGGCATTCATGCGCACATGGCAGATTTAAAGAACTTGAATACGCTGGAAGCTTTTATTAAGGCAACACCTTCAGCCAGGCTTATACACATTGAAACGCCCGCTAATCCTACCATGTCATGTGTAGATATTGAAGCCATCTGTACGCTGGCTAAACGGTACAACATAAAAGTGTCTGTGGATAATACATTTGCAACGCCTTATCTTCAACAACCGTTTCGCTATGGTGCTGACTTTGTGTTTCATTCCACTACTAAATTCCTGAACGGTCATGGCACTTCAATAGGCGGTGTATTACTCGGTCGCGATCTTGAACTGATGAAGCATACAATTTATAACACTTACAAACTGCTTGGTGCCAATAGTAATCCTTTCGACGCTTTTCTTTTAACGCAAGGTATTAAAACATTGAGTTTGCGTATGGAGCAGCATTGTGCCAATGCACTCCGGGTAGCAACATTCCTGGAGGAGCATAATGCAGTGAGCCATGTAAACTATAATGGATTACCCTCACATGCTGACTATGCAATATCAGCAAAACAAATGCGGCATGCCGGCGCTGTATTGTCTTTCGAACTGAAAGATGGACTTACTGCGGGGCGTAATTTTATAGATAAGCTACGTATGTGTACCCGGGCTGTTTCTGTTGGCACTATAGATACACTGGTATCTCATCCCGCATCTATGTCGCATTCTGGCATGGGTGCTGATGACAGGTTAAAATCTGGCATTACTGACGGCCTGATCAGGATGAGTGTGGGCATTGAAGGTATTAATGACATATTGTATGACCTGGAGCAGGCATTGGGGTAATTGCTTTATTGTTACATGGTTTAATTGTTTATTAACCATAACAATTAAACCATGTAACAATTGAACACTTTACAAAATTGCTTCTTCAAACTTCCTGCTGCCGGATAATACCGGGATAAGAATAACAGCACTTGCCCCAATAATAATGGTCATGCCTAAAAGCAAGCCGTGGAACTGAACAGTCAGCTCATGTATGGGCGAGCGTACAATGTATTCTTCTTTCCAGATGCAAAATGCAAAAACGGCAAGCAACAATAGGATAAATGCAATACCTCCTCCTTTAAACGATTTTCGAAAGACAAAATAAAGCATGCCCGTAATGACTAATAATATATGACATGCGATGATAATAGAAGGAACGTTAATAATAGCAGACATGGTAAAGCCTGTATTGAACCGATATATAAAGCCATAAGCCAGGCATGCAACTGTAGCAGTAATACCTGCAAAAAGGCCGGTCATAACGGCTTTGGAAAATGGTGTTTGCTGATACTCGTAATTCATATACTGTTTTTTGATGTTATTTTATTTTTGCCAGGTTTCTTCCGCGTACCAGCGCTTTACGCGTGCGTAAAGGTGACTGATATGTTTGTTCTTTTTGTTTCTGCCTGCTGTAATAGTTTAGAATGTTTGCTGATGTTACAACACCTACCGGCTGCATCTGTAGCTTGTTATCAAACACCGCTAATGTAGCTGTATTGTATTTCCCCATCATCTCTGCTGCAAGCCCTACATCATCTGTTGCAAACAAATATGGCATACCGGGATGCGGCTGCACATCTTTTGTAACAATACTTGCAACTGTTACATTTTGCAATACATCGGGCTCATACGCGTCTGGTGTCTTTACCCCTCTCCGCTGGATCTTCTCTGTCATAATACTACCTTTCATGAGGAAGAAGGATACAAAGTATGCAGCAGCACATGCACCGATCAAGGGCAATAAGCCATTATGCTGCCCTGTGGTTTCTAATGCAAAAACGATTGACGTAAGAAACGCGCGTGATGCGCCTGCAAACATAGCGGCCATGCCGATCAATGCAGCAGTAGCTATATTAATACTTATATGGGGAAACAACTGTAATGCTATAACACCTAACAACGCACCTACTGCACCGCCTATCGTGAACAATGGAGCAAGCGTACCACCCGAAGTACCGCTACCCAAGGATATAACCCATGAAATATATTTAAGAAAGCACAATGCAAGCAACATGGATAATGGCAGATTGCCTGCAAGTAAATGTTGAATATTATCATACCCTACGCCCATGGTAAAGGGGGCAAAATAGCCAACAACGCCTACTGCGCATGCGCCAATGGCTGGCCACCACATCCAATGTATCGGCAATTTTTCAAACAGGTCTTCTACTGCATACACAGATTTAGAAATAAGAGATGCGATCACTCCTATGATGATGCCAAATACAACATATACGATCAGCGCTCCGCTAGTGGCTGCAGGTATAGTTGCCATAGCAAATACAGGATCGCTGCCAAATAGCAAAATGTGCATAGCTGCACCTGTAATACATGCCAGGGCTACCGGGATGATTGACCTTGGCGAAAATTCAAACAATAATAATTCTATAGCAAGCAAGATAGCGGCGAGCGGGCTTCCGAAGATGGCGGACATACCGGCACAGGCACCAGCCGCCAGTATAACTTTTCTTTCACTGGCAGATATATGCATGATCTGCCCTGTAAAGGACCCAAATGCGCCACCTGTTGCTATGATGGGGCCTTCGGCACCAAAAGGGCCGCCGGTGCCTATAGAGATGGCTGCAGACAATGGTTTTAAAAAGGTGATGGCAGGTGGTATTTTGCTTTCGTCAAGAATGATCTTTTCCATTGCTTCCGGTATGCCATGTCCCCGGATCGCTTTCGACCCATAACGTGCCATCAGCCCTACTATAATACTACCTATAACAGGTATGATGAGCACCAGCAATCCAAGTTGATTCCCTGCGGGTGAAGCTGGCTTTATGGACAACCTGCCATAGAAGGCTATATTGGTAATAAAATCGATGAGATAAACCAGTATGCGTGCTACAAAACCAATAAGAATAGCATTTATGACGGCTTGTATGCTGAGGTAGAAAACACGTTTGTTGACAGGACTTTGACGGATCACATTTGTTTGCTTACCAGGAAATAAAAGAGAGGTGGCCACTGGTATTTTATCATCACTATTGTACATATCGGGCGTAACTATTGAAATACAAAAATATTGTATAAACAATATTTTATAAAATAAATATTCATAATACTTTATTTAAAATATTACTTAAACAATATTTAAAATCATAACCACTTAAAAATAAATAGCTTATTATTGTACCCATGCAACTATCTACATGTGATACAAAACGCTGTTTCCTTTGTACTGCTTCCATTCCCGAATGGCGGGACGTAATAACGGCGCGTAAAGAAACCCGGATATACAAAAAGGGGGAATTGATCTTTACAGAAGGCGATAAAGTAAGCGGTATCTATTTTGTATATGAAGGCGCAGTAAAGGTGCATACACATTGGGGCGAAGAAAAAGAATTGATTATCCGGTTTTCTACAACAGGTGATATACTCGGCCATCGTGGCATTGCAGGGGAAGTGTACCCGGTAAGTGCAACGGCATTGGAAGACACGAAGGTTTGTTTTATTACGAATGAATTCCTGGAAGCTACCATGAAGACGAACCCGCTTTTCACACAGCGGTTATTACAATTTTATGCCAGTGAATTACAGAAGGCAGAGCGGCGTATGCGAAACCTGGCACACATGGAGGTAAAGGGTAGAATAGCAGAAACGCTATTGGAGCTGCAACAAATATTTGGTATTAATAAGGAGAAGTATATTAAGCTGCCTATAACGAGACAGGATATTTCTGCTCATGCAGGTACTACGTATGAGACGGTCTTTAAATTTTTTACGGAGCTGACAAATGCAAATATCATTACCACTTCCGGCAAGAGCATTCGTATAAATAGTGAGAAGAAACTGAGGGCTTACATTCCTGTGTAAGTACCTATATAATTGCTTTACCACAGAGATGGAAAACTGCATATAGTTTTTTCCAGGCGGCAGAATTACTATTGAACTTTTGTTGTGTCACTTCCCGATTCGTTTCTCATCGGGATTCCGATACGAAGTATAATCGGAACTTCATCTTTCTAGATACTACTCAACTAAACCTGACAGGTCTTAAAGACCTGTCAGGTTTTCAACATTCACGATTGCCGTTTCACGTTTCACGATAAAAAGAAGCGTTCCGCACTGGAAAGCACGGAACGCATTGTAACCCATGAAATCAACAAAACACTAAAACAAACTTTTTTATTTCTTTAAGACCATTACTTCGGTACGTCTGTTCAATTGATGTTCGGGATCTGTACACACTACACCATTCTTACACCTGTTCAGCAATCTTGTTTCGCCATAACCTTTTGCTTTTACGCGGCTAGCTTTAATACCGTGCGCAATCAGGTATTGAACTGCCGAGGTAGCTCTTTTCTGAGACAATATGAGATTGTAGTTGTCATTACCACGGCTATCCGTATGGCTGGACAATTCAATTTCCATTGTAGGATATTTTTCCAGGATTACGATCAGCTTGTCAAGTACTAAAGCCGCATCCGGACGTATGTTTGATTTGTCAAAGTCATAATAAAGATCTTCCAATACAAACCTATCCCCTACGTTATATTCTTTTTCTTTCACCGGCTCAGGTTTTGGTTTCACCGGGATAGCTTTTAAGACAAGCGTTTTGTATAACGTATCAGACTTCAATAGCTCACCTGTTTCAAATTGCAGGCTATCGCTGATCAAACCCTCGCGGGATGCTTTAACGGTGTATTTACTATTGCCCTCGAGCAGGAAGGCTGTAGTACCAGCTATATCCGTGTATTTTTGCCAATCTGCATTACGCCCTTTGTTTGTCAGTTGCACTCCCGCTTTTTCTATAACAGTATTGTTCGTTTCATTTTTCACAATTACGTTAAGCACAACCACTATTACTGCCGGCTTTGGTTTTACCGGTTCAGGCAATACAAAAGAATAAATATCATCGTTGCCTGCACCACCCGGACGATCCGAAGACAAATAGCCCATAGTGGCATCTACAGAGAAATAGAAATCATCGTAGCTACTGTTCAATGGCGCTTTCAGGTTTGCGGGTGTGCTCCATTTATCTAAGCTACCTGTAGCAGAGAAGATATCCAATCCACCCATACCCGGGTGCCCTTTGCTGGAGAAATACAATGTATTGTCTTTAGCAAGTGTAGGAAATGCTTCTTCATCTGCTGTATTAATAGAAGGCCCACAGTTTTTAGGATCACTCCAGTTACCATCTGCCTGTTTTACACAAAACCAGATATCTGTTTTACCCACACTACCCGGCATGTCAGATGTGAAATAGAGTATGCTTCCATCGTTGCTCAGCGCAGCGGCTCCTACTGAATATTTTTGTGCGTTGTTATATGCAAACGGCACAGGTTTTTCCCAGCGGCCATTTGCATCTTTTACCGTGTAGAATAGTTCCAGCTTGCGGGTGCCAACTTCATGGCGTGTTTCCGTTTTTTCATACCGTATTTCTTTACCTGTATGTGTAACCGTAAAGTATGCGGTATCTAATCGCTTAGTAAATACTACAGGGCCTGTATGCAGTTTGTACGCATTTGCCTTTTGAGAAAAGTCTGTGATCAATTTCTCTTTCTGCCATAAGGTATCCTGCTTATTATGCCATCTCGGATCAGCCACATACAATTTCAGATAAGGATTGCCCGTACGGCCGTAGTTGTCTTTATTCACCTCGCTTAGCTCAAGAATGTTCTCACGCGTATATTCCGAAGCGAAAACAATTTTACTTCCATAAAACGTTGCACCCCAATCCGACACGTTCGTATTGATATTCGCTTCATTTACCAATGAAATGGCTTGTGGGTTTTTCAACCACACTAATGCCGAATCACAACCAGCGATCTTACTTTTTACTTTACCTGCATCCCCTGTTGTTGTGCTATATTTTGTATAAGCAATTTTTGCAGAGTCATATTGTTGCAACGTTTTGTACAGATCGCCAATACGCAGCCAGACATGGTTGTCTGCGCTATCACGCTTCATGTAGGCTTTGTACCAGTTAAGTGCCTGCTGATACTGCTGCATCATATCATAAGAATAGGCAAGCCTGTATAACACCTGTGGTTTCACGATCTTACGTGATGCCATTTTCTCATACGCCGGCGCAGCGGCCGCAAATTGAAAATGTTCAAATCTTTTATCAGCCAGTGTGGCGTAGGTTGGTTGCTCCTGGGCGTACGAACTGTACGTTACAGAAAGCAAAACACCTAATATGCTAAGTTTAAGGAAACGCATAATAATAATAGTTTAGAAATACCTTGGACTAATTTCGCGTACAGATTTTTTATTCAGGAAGCGAAGGCCAACTGATATTTCATGTGTACCATTTTGATATGGGCTAAGTTTACTTATCGTAATGTCGTATGCATAACCGATACGGATTGTAGGTGTTGCATTTACCTCTGCTATCAACGCTACTGCATCTTTCTGTTCCAGGTCGGACTGCAGGTTGTCCTTGTTCCAGATCTTCACACCTCTTCTGTAAGAGCCACCCACCCACAACACTTCATTCAGCAATACAAACGCATTGATATCAATGTTGCTCGGGCCTTTAAAGTCTTCTTTCCACATGAAGGATGGCTTAATCTTTACGTTGTCGGAAAGATTAAGCAAACATCCTGCACCAAGGTATAGGTGTTGAGACCGCTGCATTGTACGGAAAGTATATTGGTTCCAGCTATAACGCACGTCCAGTGTACGTGGCGCAAGCAGGTCATTTACCGCAAGGCTCACATACCAGTCAGGTGTATAGTAGTACACACCTAAGTTTGCGTCAGGTACCAGTTTGGTTTCATTGTTTACCGGCACAGCCTGGTCATTCACATCTACTGCTTTCAGTTGAGTGCCGTCCATACGGTACTGCGTAATGCCGAGCCCAAAACCAAGGCAAAGACGCTTAGCGCCTGTAGCATCCATAGGTATGCGGTAGGCATAGCCACCACTTGCATACAATGTCTGCTGCGGGCCTAGTTTATCACTCATCAGTTTTGCACTGAAGCCCATGCGCTCATCCCTGCCCGGAACCAGCCAGTCTACAGATGCACCAAAGGTGACTGGGGAGCCGGGTAACCCAGCCCACTGCTGACGATAGATGCCACTCACATATGTGTCGCCTCTATACCCTGCATAAGCAGAGTTGATAAAGAGCGGATTGAATACGTATTGGCTGAACTGGATGTTCTGCTGCGCATTTGTTTCTACTGCGCATCCCAGCGCCACTAGTATCAAAATGAGGTATATCCTGCTTTTCATAATTTTTTTATTAATTAGGAAGCCCTGTATTAATGAATCAATTCAACCCAACCTTTATAAATTTTCTGTCCGGATGATGTATTCAGTTTTAAGACGTAGTAATAAGTACCATCATTCAGACCTGAACCATCCCAGTTGTTTTTATAATCATTTGACTGGTACACCATGTTACCCCAACGGTTATAGATCATGATAGGAGAACCCGGGAAGCGTTCTAAGCCTAAGATCACAAACTTGTCATTTCTGCCGTCACCGTTCGGTGTAAACACAGTTGGAATGAACAGATCTTCTTTAGTCGCATCTCCCAGTACCGTTACCGTAGATTTATTGTTCTCTGGGACTAAATCTTCTTCTGTACTCTGTACCAGCGCACTGTTTTCTATTTTACCGCCGCTAGTTACCTGTGCAGTAATGGTAAGTGTTACACTTGCACCCGGTTCCATGTTTCCGATGAGCCAAGAGATGGTTTTGTTGTTTGCTGTATAAGTAGCTGTACCTGTTTTAGTCACCAGTTGTACATTCACTCCACCCAAGGTTGCTTCCAACACATCCGTTACCAATACACCTGATGCACTCTTCACTCCCAGATTGGTTACAGTAATTTCAAACTGTATGTCCTTACCTACCTGTATGTTGCTTGCCGGCGTAACCAGTTTCTTCACTACGCCTATATCTACTTTTCTTCTTGTTACAGTAATGGTTACCGTTGCTACATTAGAAGTATTGCCGTTGTTATCCTTAATGGTGTATGTAAAGTTGTCTAACCCTACGTAGCCATTGTTCGGCGTGTACACAACCGTACCATCTTTATTTATTACTATCGTACCATGTGCTGGCTGTGTTATTGCCACAATGCTTGTTTTATCTACTACACCGTCATCACTGTAATCATTACCGGTCAGGTTGATTGTTACAGGTGTTGGCTCCTCAGTAGTAGCAGCATCATTTACAGCAACCGGTGGTTTGTTTACATGTATAGTCACAGTAGCTACATTTGAAATAGCGCCGTTCGCATCTTTCACCGTATAGGTGTAGGTATCATTACCCGTAAATCCTGCTGCCGGTGTATATGTTGCAATACCTGTTACCGGGTCTACTGTTACTGTACCATGATCCGGTTGTTTTACAATAGTTACTGTAGATGGTGTAAGGTTTGCATCACCTTTTACATCATTATCCAGCATCTTAATTGTTACCGGTGTAGACGGGTTGGTTGTAGCTGCGTCATTCACTGCCGTTGGCGGCTTATTGATCGTGATCGTACCGGTAGCCACGTTAGAGATTGCACCGTTTGCATCCTTCACTGTATAAGTGAAGTTGTCTGCACCATAGTAATCTTTATTTGGCGTGTACGTAACCTTACCTGTTACAGGGTCTACTGTTACCGTGCCATGATCCGGCTGTTTCACAATAGTTACTGTAGATGGTGTAAGATTTGCATCACCTTTCGTATCGTTTGCCAGCACATCCAGTGTTACCGGTGTATTTGGATTGGTTGTAGCCGCATCATTCACCGCTGTCGGTGGCTTGTTGATGGTAATAGTACCTGTTGCCACATTAGAAATAGCACCGTTCGCATCTTTCACAGTATAAGTGAAGTTGTCTGTGCCGTAGTAATCTTTGTTTGGCGTGTACGTAACCTTACCTGTTACCGGATCTACTGATAATGTACCATGATCTGGTTGTTTTACAATTGTAACAGTTGCAGGATTCAGGTTCGCATCACCTTTTGTATCGTTTGCCAGTACATCCAGTGTTACCGGTGTATTCGGGTTGGTTACCGCGGCATCATTCACTGCTGTAGGTGGTTTGTTAACAACGATGTTAACCGTTGCTACATTAGAGATAGCGCCATTCGCATCCTTCACCGTATAAGTAAAGTTATCTGTACCGTAGTAGTTCGGATTCGGTGTGTACGTTACTTTTCCTGTTACCGGATCTATTGTAAGCGTACCGTGATCCGGTTGTTTTACTATCACTACCGTTGATGGAGCCAGGTTTGCATCACCCTTCACATCATTAGCCAGGATATCTATTGTCACCGGCGTATTCGGATTGGTTGTAGCTCCATCATTCACTGCTGTTGGCGGTTTGTTGATGGTAATAGTACCTGTTGCTATATTAGAGATAGCACCATTCACATCCTTCACTGTATAAGTAAAGTTATCTGTGCCGTAGTAGTTTGTGTTAGGTGTGTAAGTCACTTTACCTGTTACCGGATCTACTGATAATGTACCATGATCTGGTTGTTTCACAATCACTACTGTTGACGGCACCAGGTTCGCATCACCTTTTACGTCATTTGCTAAGATATCCAGCGTTACAGGCGTGTTCGGATTGGTTGTAGCTGCATCGTTCACTGCCGTTGGCGGCTTATTGATGGTAATGGTACCTGTTGCCACATTTGACAATGCACCATTTGCATCTTTTACTGTATAAGTAAAGTTATCCGTACCGTAGTAATCTGTATTCGGTGTGTAGGTTACTTTACCTGTTACCGGATCTACTGTTACTGTACCATGATCTGGTTGCTTCACGATCGTTACCGTTGAAGGAACAATACTTGCATCGCCGTTCAGATCATTTGACAATATGTTCAGCGTTACCGGTGTATTTGGATTGGTTGTAGCCGCATCATTCACCGCTGTTGGTGGCTTATTGATCACAATCGAGCCTGTTGCTACATTAGAAATAGCACCGTTTGCATCTTTCACTGTGTAAGTAAAGGTATCTGTACCATAGTAATTCGGATTTGGCGTATAGGTTACTTTACCTGTTACCGGGTCTATAGATACAGTGCCATGATCTGGCTGCTTCACAATTGTTACAGTTGACGGAGCAAGGTTGGCATCGCCTATTACATCGTTTGCCAGCACATCCAATGTTACAGGTGTGTTTGGATTCGTTATAGCTGCGTCATTCACCGCTGTCGGTGGTTTATTTACGACAATATTTACTGTTGAAATATTGGATTCTGATCCGTTAATATCTTTTACAGAATAGGTAAAGTTGTCTGTACCGAAATATCCTGCATTCGGCGTATAAGTTACTTTACCTGTTACCGGATCTATTGTCACAGTACCATGATCCGGCTGTTTGTAAATTTTAACGGTAGATGGTGCTATGTCAAGGTCTTGTTTCTGATCATTTGCTAACACATCTATTACCACCGGCGTATTCGGATTGGTTACCGCATTATCATTGTTTGTTACTGGTGGTCTGCCTACTTCTATAGCTACAGTTGCTACATTAGAAATAGCACCGTTCGCATCTTTTATTGTATAAGTAAGTGTATCGTTTCCGTAATAGTTCGTGTTTGGCGTATAAGTAACATTACCTGTTACCGGATCTATCGTTACAGTGCCATGCGAAGGTTGCTTCACAATAGTAACAGTAGATGGAACTAATGCTGCATCGCCAATCACATCATTTGTTAACACTGGTATTACTACAGGGGTATTTGTGTGCGTTTTCGCAGAATCATTTACAGCCGTTGGTGGCTTGTTGATCGTAATAGTTCCTGTTGCTACGTTAGAGATAGCGCCATTCGCATCTTTTACAGTATATGTGTAGGTATCTGTACCAAAGTAATCCAGGCTTGGTGTGTAAGTTACCTTACCCGTTACCGGATCTATTGTTACTGTACCATGGTCTGGTTGTTTCACAATGGTAACAGTAGATGGAACTAATGCTGCATCACCTACTACGTCGTTGCCCAAAGTATTCAATACAACCGGCGTATTCGGGTTAGTTACTGCCGCATCATTCACTGCTGTTGGCGGTTTGTTCACCGTAATAGTTCCTGTTGCTACGTTAGAGATAGCGCCATTCGCATCTTTTACAGTATATGTGTAAGTATCTGTACCAAAATAATCCTGGTTTGGTGTATAAGTTACCTTACCCGTTACCGGATCTATTGTCACTGTACCATGATCTGGCTGTTTCACAATAGTAACAGTAGATGGAACTAATGCTGCATCACCTACTACATCGTTGCCCAAAGTATTCAGTACAATCGGCGTATTCGGATTGGTAGATGCCGCATCATTCACTGCTGTTGGCGGCTTATTCACCGTAATCGTAACTGTAGATATGTTAGATGCAATACCATTTATATCTCTTACCAGGTAGGTAAATACATCTGTACCAAAATATCCCGGGTTTGGCGTATAAGTAGCCTTACCCGTCACCGGATCTATTGTCACAGTGCCGTGTGATGGATTGGTAACAACTGCAGTTAATGATGGTTTTATGTCAAGGTCTCTCTTCACATCATTTGCCAGCAGGTCTATAACCACTGGTGTGTTCGGATTAGTAGTAGCTGCATCATCGTTACTTAATGGTGGCTCCCCTATTGTGATCTTCACAGTTGCGGTGTTAGATACTGCACCATTTGCATCTTTTACATTGTATGTGAAGATGTCTGTACCATAGTACCCGTTATTTGGCGTGTAAGTTACTTTGCCAGTAACCGGATCAATGTTTAAAGTGCCATTTGCTACGCCACTTACTACATTCACCGTAGATGGTACAATTGCACCATCACCCGGCGTATCGTTGCTTAAAACGGTAATATCTACCGGAACGTTAATGTGTGTTTTTACAGAGTCGTTTACTGCTGTAGGTGGCAGGTATACCTGAACTGTAGCACTAGCTGTATTGTTAGCCAGCGTGGTTTCATTTTCAGTACCCACAACTGTTGCAGGCGTTGTATAAGTGCCAGGCGTCAGGCCTTTTGCGGTAATGGTTAATGTAACACTTGCACCACTTGCCAGGTTACCGATTGTCCATACGCCCGTTGCCGGATCTACAGTACCTACACCACCTATTGTATAGTTGATGTTGTTGAAGCCTGCGCTAACCAGGTCGGTCAATTTAACACCAGTAGCATTGCTCGGTCCGTTATTCGTTACAACTACTGTGTATGTAACTACCTCACCTATATTGATCGCACTCTTAGAAGGTGTATTTGTCACCTGCAGGTCCATTAATGCTACAGGCGTTGTTGTTGCCGAAGCTGTATTGTTTGCAGGTGTATTGTCTGTTTCTGTTGCGGAGGCTGTAGCTGTATTTGTATAGTCAATTGCTGTTTTGTCAGCATTTACTGTAGCAACTATTTGTAAGCTTGCGCTTGCGCCATTTGCCAGGTTTCCTATTGTCCAGGTATTAGTAGTAGCGCTATAAGCACCTGTTGTTGCAGTAGAGCTTACATATGTATATCCAATAGGTAACTGATCTGTTACTTTCGCGTTTGTTGCATCACTTGGACCGTTATTGGTAATGCCGATTGTGAAAGTTACCTGACTGCCAGCATTTGGCGACGTAGGTGTAACAGTTTTCGTTACCGCAAGATCAGCCACTGGTACAGGTACTGTAGTTACAGTAGATGTATTGTTTGCTGTATTTCTATCTGCTTCATTTCCTGTTACGTCAGCTTTATTACTATAATCACCGCTTTTGTTCACTTTAGCTGTGATCGTCAGTGTAGCTGTGCCGTTTTTCGCGAGGTTACCAATATTCCATTTACCTGTTGACGATACATAGCTACCGGCTGTTGCTGTATAGCTTACGTAAGCATAACCAGATTTCAACAGATCATCTACTGTCACGCCCGTTGCATCGCTTGGACCATCGTTCGTAACCGTTACAGTAAACTGTACATTATCTCCCACGTATGGTGTAGGTGCAGATACTACCTTTTGTACTTTAAGATCAGTTACCGGTACTGGTACTGGTGTTACAGTGCTTGTATTATTAGTTGTATTATTATCTGCTTCAGGATTAGTAGCTACGGCTGTATTTGAGTAATCGCCTGTTGCATTTACGGTTGCGGTAATCGTCAATGTTTCAAAGCTACCATTTGCCAGCGCGCCTATTGTCCATTTGCCTGTACCAGGAACATACGAGCCTGCTGTGGCAGTTGCTGAAACAAATGTATAACCAGATTTAAGCAGATCAGTTACTACTACTGCTGTAGCATTACTTGGCCCATTATTGGTTGCTTTTACTTCAAATGAGATCACTGAGCCTACATCCGGTGTAGATGTTGAAGGTGTTTTTACAACACTTATGTCAGCAACCGGTGTAGCAGAAGGAGAAGCTGTACTTGTATTATTCGTAAGATCCCCGTCATGCTCAGTACCTGTAATAGTAGCAGTATTTATATAACTACCAGCGGCGTTCACTTTAGCAACAATGGTCAATGTAGTAGTAGCACCATTCGCAAGGCTACCTATTGTCCATGTGCTACCTGCATAAGATCCCTGGGTTGCAGTTGCACTTACCAGTGAATATCCTGCCGGCAAAGCATCTGTAACGGTTACGTTTGTTGCTGTACTTGGACCATTGTTGGTAGCTACTATTGTAAACGTAATATTGCTTCCAGCCGGCGGCGCACTATTGTCTGCTGTTTTAGAAACAGAAAGATCTGCTGCAGCTACCGGTGTTGTAGTTCTTGTGCTGGTATTGTTGCTTGTTACATCATCATATTCATTACCAGAAATGGTTGCACTGTTTAAATAGTTGCCAGTCACCAATACTTTGGCAGTGATAGCAAGTGATGTTGATGCGCCATTTGCCAGGCTACCTATTGTCCACTCACCTGTGCTACTATTATAGTCAGCAGAAGGTACCGCACTTATAAACGTATAACCCGTAGGTAGCTGGTCTGATACTTTTACGCCTGTTGCCGCGCTTGGGCCATTGTTGGTAGCAGTTAATGTAAACACTACATTACTACCAGCATAAGGAGTCGCATTGTCTACAGTTTTTACAACCTGCAGTTCAGCTCTTGGCAGCACAGTAGGAGCAGTAGTGGACGCAGTATTATCTGCCGGGGTTATTTCTACTTCAGTACTGGTTGCTGTAGCGGTATTATCATAGGCACCAGATGCTTTTACTTTAGCAGTAATAGTAAGTGTAGCAGATGCACCTGCGGCTAAGTTGCCAATAGTCCAGTTACCTGTATTGTTATCATAGCTGCCACTTGCGGTGCTGTTACTTACATATGTATAACCGCTCTTTAACGGATCAGCTACTTTTACGTTTGTTGCATTACTAGGACCATTGTTCGTTACCTTAAGGTTAAACGTTACATTATCACCCGTGTACAGTGGAGAACCAGCCGTAATCGTTTTTTCCATTACAAGATCTACACGCTGTACCGGAGTAACGGTTACTGTACTTTTATTATTACCAGTATTATTATCTACCTGGTCGCCCGCAATAACTGCTGTATTTATATAATCTGCCGGTGCGCCATTCGGATTTACTGTTACTGGTATAATTACAGAAGCAGAAGTATTATAGGCCATTGCTCCTATTGTCCAGGTAATGATCCTCGTCGTATTGTCATATGCTACACCAGATGGCAAAGTACCTATCGTAAATCCTGCTTTCAGTGTATCTTTTACTACTACGTTGGTTGCATCACTAAGGCCGTTATTCAACGCAGCCAACGTAAAGTTTATAGAAGAAGTGACATTAGGGGTTAAGCTGCTTGCTGTTTTAGTTATTTGCAGATCTGCCACAGGAACCGGCACAGGCGTTACACTAGCCGAGTTGTTCGTTGTAACTATATCATCAATATGATTACTGCTTGCCGTATTTGTATAAGGGCCTGCTGCGAGTACTTTTGCTGTTATAGTAAGCGTTGGTGCAGCATTCGGCAATATGCGGCTTACTGTCCACACGCCCGTTGTAGAATTATATGATCCGACTGATGCATTTGGTGTACCCTGAATTAAGTAACCCGCCGGCAACAGATCTGATGCGGTTACATTTATCGCGCCACCAACACCTACGTTTTTAAGAGTGATTGTAAATGTTACATTAGAACCAACCTGTGGTGTCGAATTGTCTACCGTTTTTGTTACCGCTATATCCGGACGCGCAATTGTTACGGGCGTAGGTGTATTATCATCAAACGATGTTCCATTGTTGTTGGCATCAGGGTTTGTGTTATTTGTAGACACGTCAAATACGGGTGTCGCATCTGCAGTTTGTGCTGTAACCGTAGCTGAGTTATTGAAGATACCAAACGTACTATTAGGCGTTACATTTATTACTAAACTGATAGTTGCAGAACCACCAGCCACAAGCGTACCTGTGGTAAGGTATGATTTGACTGCTGTACCATCAAAGGCTGCAGTTGTAACGGGTATAATTGTGTTGTTTCCGGCTGTACGTGTAATAGATGTAACAGTATATGTCATTGGAGAAGGAAACACATTAGTCAGTGTATCTGCTATCCGTACGTTAGACAAGTCCATGTTTCCCATGTTCTTTATCGTAAACGTATAAGTTACATTATAAGTACCGTTGGTCTGCATACCAGATATGGATGCAGTTTTGCCAAGACCAATCATTGGGTAACTGAAGGCCACATTGGTTACTGCTGACACGGCAGTATTTCCAGCGGTTGCAGTACCGGATACGCCTGTGGCATTTGTATATGGGCCATACTGTGAGAAAGTTACGTACGGCATTGCCAGCAGCAGTATGGCTGCCAGCAGCGAACGGAATATTGTATGTGCAATTTTCATGATAGTAGTCTTAGCAGGTGTTACAGGTTTACTTTTACTTGAAGTGTGATCGTTTGTGTCTGCCCTCCGGCTAATGTAGCTGAGCTCATTAACAGGTTTTGGTCTGTTTTACCATTAAACCCGGCGTTCGTCATTCCTGAGAATGTTCCTGATCCGGTTACGCTCGTTACAGTAAATGTTTTTGGCGAAGGGAATACCGGCGCAAGATTATCGGTCACCTGTACATTGTTGATCGAAATGTTACCAGGATTTGTCACAGCAAATGTGAATGTCACCGTATATGAGCCATCAGCATTCAATAATGGTGTTGACGCCGTTTTTGCAATCTGTATGCGGCAGTCCTCCACTTGTATATTGATATCACTTGTAGAAACGGCACAAACACCGTTCGATACTGTAAAGCGTAATGGGTAAGTACCTGGCAGCAAGCCGGTCACTACGGCATTTGGTGCATTAATATTGCTAAACACCGGTGTTGACGGAGCAGCTCCGTTTAAGCTCCATGTTCCTGTTCCAGCCGTTGGCGCTGTTGCTGTTAATGTAACAGGACTATATAAACACATTTGTTGCGATGCACCAGCATTGGCTGCGGCCGGCTGGTCAAACACTCTTAATGTGACAGAATCTTTTGATACGCAACTTCCCATATTGATGGTCCACATCAGTTTATAAGCACCTTCTTTCAGACCATTAACATTCGTTGTCGGGTTGTTCGCATTAGTGAAAGTTGGCGTTACACCTGTTGTATTCGCTACTGTCCATGTTCCTACTTCTGTACCTGCCGGCGCATTACCACCCAGTGGCACACTAATAGTAGGCAGCGGATTACAAATCTGCGTAGGTATTGCTCCTGCATTTGCCTGTGCTGTTGTAGGAGGTGTAGATGTTACTACTACAGTAACTGTGGATGTTTTAGGCGTACATGTAGGGCCGTTTGTAATTGTCCATCTGAATACATATGTACCAGTAATTGCATTCAATACTTTAGTAGTAGGTGAGTTTGGCTGATCAATTACAGGTGTGTTTGGTCCGCTATCTACAGTCCAGGTACCTAAGCCCACTGCTGGTGTATTACCCTGTAACGTTACTTCTGAAGAACAAGCGTTAGGCTGAGTAGCACCTGCATTTGCTGCAGAAGGTTCACGATATGTTGCTATCCGCACAATGTCTTTGTTCGCTGTACAATAGCCGTTGCTCACATTCCATTCTAATATATAAGTACCTTCTGCAAGGTTAGTGAATGTAGATGTACCACTTAAGTTATTGCCCAATGCCGGAGTGGAACCACTTGGCTGTGCGGCAATCGTCCACTTACCCGTACCTACAGCAGGTGTTGTTGCAGCTAAAGTTGTATTAATTGTTGTGGCTGGGTCCAGGATACATAATGACTGATCCGGACCGCCGTTAGCTGCAGATGGTGGCGCACTTACTGTTACTGTAACTACGTCTGAAGTAGCTGCACAATCCGCTGTAGCGGCAATTGTATAAGTAAAATTGTAGACATTGCCTGGGACCATGCCTGTTACCAATGCAGAGTTATTTGAGTTAGCACTAATGGTTGTTGCAGGGCCGCTAGTAGCAGTCCATACACCTGTACTGCCTTCATTGCCTGTAAGTGTTGTTGTTGTTACATTACACAGGTTCTGTGTAGCCGCTGTTACTTTGGCTTTCTGCGTTACAATGATATTTACATCATCCGTGCTTGACGGGCAGAATGGACTATTGGTAGATGTCCAGCGTAACACATACGTTCCCATCTTCAGGTTACTCAATGTTGCTGTAGGACTTGTTATAGAAGAGAATGTCGGGTTGCCCGGGCTTGTGATCACAGACCACATACCTATACCTTTTGTGATAGTATTGGCAGCAAGTGTTGCTGTTGTACCATCGCAAATGGAAATATCGTTTCCTGCGTTTGCCGGAGTTGGCGCAGCAGAGGATTCTATTTTTACTTCTGCGAAGCTGGACGCACAAGCACCGTTAGTGATTGTCCATCTGAATACATAACGGCCATCTCCTAATCCGCTTACGCTCGTATTATTTGCTGTCGGGTCAGAGAAGGTTATACCACCAGGGCCTTGTGTTTGTGTCCACAAACCAGTTCCTATTGCAGGTACGTTACCGTTAAGCGTATATGTAGCAGGACCACAAAGACGTTGATCTGTTCCTGCTGTAGCTGTTGTAACAGCACCTGATATGGTAATAACAACTGTATCACGTGTGATAGCGCAGCCATTTTTTTCCAGGTTCCACACCAGTTTATAGGTACCATTTACAGCACCAGTTACAGTTGTGTTATTTAATGCGCTATTTGTAAAAGCTGGTGTATTCGGCCCTGAAGCTATTGTCCATGCACCTGTCTCCCCTGTTGATGTTGCGTTACCTGCAAGTGTGAAACTTGTTGTGCCTGCCGGTAGACACTGGTCAGGGCCAGCATTGGCTTGCTTAGGACCAGCAGTTGCAGATGCTGTAATAACAAGGGTGTCGGTAGATTGCGCACAGGAGTTTGCAATCTTCCAAACAAATTTATAAGTACCGGCACCAGGTAAGCTGCTTACCGTAGCAAAAGGGTCATTCACATTGGAGAACGTAATGCCTGTAGCTGGAATTACAGACCATGTACCTGTTTCATTTAGCGCAGGAACATTTCCGGCTAATTGTACCGGTGTGCTGGTACATACTGTTCTTGCTGAGCCCGCTGCCGCAGCCGTAGGTGCCACATTTGCTACTACTACAGATACGTCTGATTGATTATTGGAACAACTTACGTTTCCTGTTACAATCCAGCGGAATGTATATGCACCGTTAATTAAACCATTAATAGCTGTGATTGGATTTGTATTGTCTGCAATGTTCGCGGTGTTTGGCCCGGATACCTGTGACCATGCACCTATGCCTTCCAAAGGAACGTTACCCGCAAGGTTTGTATTGAACACGTTACATGCCAGCACCTGTTTAGTACCCGCATTAGATGCTGTAGATGTTCTTGAAATAACTATCACAACATCTGCATATGCATCAGAACATCCACCATTACCGTTATTGGTCGTTCTTCTAAGACGGATTGTATAATTACCTACTTTATCGAAACCTGCTAATGAAAGCGGGCTAGCTGTAATAACATCATTATAGCTGTTCAAAGTATTACTTGTCACAATAGTCGATGCGGCAGGGCCACTTACGATTGTCCATTGTGTTTTATCTCCTCCTGTAACTGTATAAGGAATGGCAATAGCACTCACATCACAAGCTGGTGTAACCAAAGGTGTACTGCTTGAAATAGTAGGTGGTGTTGTAAAATTGACAGTGTAATTAGCAGAAGAAACGCAACCTCCCGGCGCTGTAATTGTATAGCGGAAAGTGCTGCTCACACCTGTTAATCCCGTAATAGTAGTTGTAGGGCTGGTTGGATCTGAAATGTTACCGGTACCCGCAGTTCTCACCCACGTCACTGTCTCTCCTGTATAACCCGGTGTACCGCCTGTAAGTACAACAGAAGTTCTGCTATCGCAAAATGTTTGCGTGGAACCGCCTGCTGAAGATACAGACTGCGTTGGAGCTGGCACGGTGATCTGAACATCATCACTACCATTTATACATGTGCCACTTACTGTCCAGCGTACTATATAAACACCTTGTATGAGATTTGAAAGTGTTGTGCTGCTATTATTAATGTTACCAAATGTTGGCGTGTTTGGACCACTCACTAAAGACCACACTCCTTTTTGTCCGTTGGTGTTACCTGGATACGATGCAGTCAGGTTAGCCGTTTGAGTGAGTGTATAACAATTGCTTAATACCTGGTCTGAGCCGGCTGTTACCGGAGTAGTGCCGCCAGAATTTTTCACTATGATATCATCAAAAGAATTACAACCGTTTACACCGTTGGTGATTGTCCAGCGAAAAGTGGTTGTACCACCCGGATTAGCAGGAAGCGTCACAGTTGTTGTTGGAGAAGTGGCATTCGTTAATGTCATTGAATTGGCGCTTCCAACTACGGTCCAGGCTCCCGTTTCGTTCGCACCTACAGCATTCGCCGCCATAGTTGTTGTACCCGGACATGCGTTTATATCCGGCCCGGCATTAGCCAGCGTAGCCGGATAAGTTGTATAGGTAACGTCATTATAAATGAGTGAACCGTCTACGCAGGTAGCGGTCAACCGGAATTTATATACGGCGTTATCACTATACCCGGTAACGGTTGTGTTAAGACTGGAAGGATTTGTAATAGTAACAGCAGGCCCACTGATCTGGCTCCATTTCGGATTTACACTAATTAATCCACTGGAAGTGCCTTGTAAAACAAAAGTTGTCCCCGGACATACTTTTGTATCCACGCCAGCGTTAATAGTACAGTTCTGCGCGTTAGCGCTGTTCATCACAAAAGCAGTTAGTAGTGCACCCAATAGTGCTACAACGCGAAAAAAATATTTCATACGTGTGGTTGTCTTTTATAGGCGCCGGACGAGCATGTACTTATACATAAGCCCGCCACACCTGTACTCAGCTCAGAAATAAGTAAGAATCAAAACAAATAGGATATTGAGATTTTCAGACTTTACGGTCGCAAAGCTAGTTTTCACTATCCGGGTTGACTGTAGCAGATGGGCAAATGAAGTGTAGCATTCACTACTACACATTTGTAGCATTTATACGACAAGCAGGCGTGACATACTACGATCTCATTCTAAAACAGGCAAATAAGTTGTAGTAGTCCGTCAATGTATTTTCATCAATTCGAAATAGAAGTATATACACTTTAATCATTATATAAAAAACAACCATTATCATTGACATTGTCCCACTTATTTGGGGCTTATAACAATTTGATAGTAACTTGCAGTAAAAGCCTCCCTTTCTAATGACCAAAATTCTTATTGCAGACGACCACACTATTATACGGATTGGAATTGCAATGATTATTGAAGAACTGCATCCTTCTGTACAAATTGAACAGGTAAGTGATTTTAATGAAGTGGTTGCCATTTTAAAAGATAAGTCATTCGACCTCCTGATCCTCGATATCAATATACCCGGCGGTAATAACCTGCAAATGATTGAGGCTATCCGTCTCCGTCAGCCAGATCAGAAAATACTAATGTTCACTGCATACGATGAAGAATTATTTGCATCGCGCTATTTACAGGCAGGTGCTAATGGTTACCTGGTAAAAGATTCTCCGCGTGAAGAAATTGCAAAGGCAATTCAAACTGTATTGCAAAATGAAGTGTATGTGAGCGATACTGTTACGCAAGGCATATTGCAGCGCCTTACAGGTAAAGCAGAGAACAACTATTCTCTCTCGCAATTATCTAACAGGGAGATGGAAGTTTTACAGTTGTTGGTAAAGGGTAATTCGATCACTGAAATTGCTGCAATGCTCCATTTGGGCATTACAACCATCAATACATACAAAACACGTATTCTCGAAAAGCTGAACATGAAAAATGTAGTGGAGCTGGTAAGCAGATACCCTATGCTTGTTTCAAACAAACAGCAACTTAACTATTAAAATAGATAGAGATTTTACTTCCGCCGCTTTCTATTCTTTCTGCCTCTATCCTGGCATCCATTAGGCCTACAAGTTGTTTTACGATCACAAGCCCCATTCCTCCTTCCGGCGTATTTTTTTGATGCAATGCTTCGTTGTTGATCCAGTTCACCATATCTTCCGGCATGCCTAAACCAGAATCTTCAATGGTCAATTGCACATGTTTTTCCAAAACGGAAGTAGATATTTTTATATACCCGGTCTTGGTAAATTTAATTGCATTGTCCAACAGATTATGCACAACAATAGAAAAATAATCTTTGGCAATCATCAATTCTACAGCAGGGTTTACCTCGTTGTACAGGTACAATTTTTTTTCAGCCAATACTCCTGAAAATATTTCCACTTTATCTTTTACAATTGCATAGAGCTGCAATTTGAATGATGACGGTAGCTTAGGCAGATTACGAACTTTGATATACTGCAACAAATTGTCCGTTAAATGATACAACCTTCGTGATGTTGATTCTATCACCTGCATTTTGCGAAGCGTCTCACTACTTTCCTGTGGCACTTCTTTCATTACGGATTTGGCGGCAATAGAAAGATAATATAACGGGCTCCTGATATCATGCGTAATGATAGCACTAAAGCGGCGTTGCATCGTAAGCTGATCTTCCAGTTCAGCCGTTCGCTCTGCTACCATTTCGCGCAACATCTGGTTCCTTTTATTCACCGCGCGGATCTTATAGTGGAAGTAGAGCCATGTAAGCAGGATAATAGCTGCAACGATCAGCATTTTGAACCAGAACGTTTCATAAAAAGCCGGCGGAACGATCAATGCAACACTAGCAGTTGTATAACTTTCAACAGCAAAACCGTTAGGCTTTCGAACCATTAACGTGTATTGCCCGGAAGGCAATGCAGATTGCGTGATGGTATTATCTTCTTCAAGCGGTAACCAAACCGGTGTACCACCTTCTTCTATAATCGCATATTCTATCCGCAGGTTATACGGATTACCAAAATATGGTGTAACCACCTGGAAGTGCAAGCGGCTGAATGACTGGGGTAAAGTAACAGATTCTCCCATCGGCAATAGTTTGCCATCTACTTCCGGCCGTTCTATCATCAATTCTTTATCTGGCAACAGCAGGTGAATTGAATCCGGCTGAAACATTACAACACCATTCATTGATGGTAATGAAAAAGAATGATCCGGAAGTATCACGCCACAAGGTTGGCTACCTCCATTAAATTCATTTGTATTAAACCCGTCATTCTTTGTGTATTGCAAAAAGAAGAAAGGAACTGTTTTATTTTTTAAATAATGCAACAGATTTTGCTTACTCAGTTGGAACAATCCCCTGTTTGTAGGTATCCAGAAAAATCCTTTGCGGTCTTCCAGTATGTAGTGCGCATTTAACAGGTAATTGTTTTTATCAAGCGGCAAGGTGGTAAGCTTTCCATTCTCCCACGCAAAGTATCCATCTTCATAAGTAGTTACCCACGCAATTCCTTCTTTAGATACGTACAGGCCCCGTACAATTTTGTTTTCCAGTTCCGGCACAGCCGTTACGGTATGCTTAACCGTATTTATCCTGAAGAGACCGTTAATAGCGCCTACCCACAAAATACTGTCAGACTCTTGCGCCATACACATAAGATGCCTGCTCGGCACAGTAAGCATAAAACGCGTCCATTCTTTTTTACCAATGGGTAATGAATATAAAGCGCCATCATCACAAGCGGCCCATAGAGTGTTTATCTTATCCAGGTACAGGCAACTTACCGCATCTGTAAAAGTATAACTCTGCAAAACTGTTTTTGCGTCTGACGCAAACTTCGTTACACTATGTTCGCGCGTTGTCCATATCTCATGTTCGCGACGAATAATATCTATTCCAAAAATGCTTGTACGTTGCTGTACTTCTTTGAACAGGGTTGGCTTTGTGTTTGGCCCCAGTACTACTCCCTTCCCTGTAAGTACAGTATGCTCAGAAAAAGGAGTTTGCCCATAATAAACTTCATTTGTCATTCCCCCGGAAGTATAAGCCTTGAAGCGTGTTGGTTTCAACACAAACAACCCTTGAGAATAACTTCCCAGGAAAATATTACCGGACGGCTCATCATAATATATGGCTATAACTACTTCTTTGAATACATCAAATGCATTCGTTATTAATGATGCGCGCAGTGTATTATGTTCTTCCTGAACGATTCTATAAATACTACTTCCTTCACACAGAAAAACGTCTGCCCCTTCTTTCCAGAGCAGCCGTGCATTTTTAACATCTTTTATTTGCGATTTGAATGTAACAGGTACCACTCCCTGTGGTGTAATCCTGGTAATAGCATTGTTATCTTCAATGTAATACAGTTCTTCCCCCACCAGGAAAAAGCGGAATGTCTGCACCGCCCGTTTCATATTTACCCGTCCCACTACATGCCCATCCTGCAACCACTCCACGTATCCTTTGTTCCGGATTATCAATATGCCTTTATGCTGTGTTGGATTTATTTGCAATGAGTCAGGATCTACTCCATCTACCCGGCTGGGCCAGCCTGAGTACATTACATACTCGCGGTTGTAGGGTGTATCCAGGGGTACTACTGTTTTGAAGGGCTTACTAAAGCGCGATTCAACAGACACAACTTTGCCATTTCTGATTAACGCCGCCTGCCAGTTTTCATTTACACCATAAATATCTGTTCCATCTACATCTGAATGCAGGTTCACTATACGCGATGAGCTTAATGGTAGATTGTTCCTGTTAAATACAACAAACTTTCTGCCATCGTAGCGGACTAATCCCGCTTCTGTAGCAAACCATATAAAACCCGAACCATCTTTGGAAATACTTTTGACACTGTTTTGAGGAAGACCATTGTCTGCTGTATAATGATACACTGTATAATCCGGGATATTATACACCTCTTGCGCCTGCACACGTGCGGGCGATGCTAAGCTCAAGACAATTATAAACAGTAGATATAAGTGATGCAGTAGCTTCAATGGTATATTTAAGGGCCTTTCATTCATCGTTCGCCACAAGGGCGCTGCAAAGATGATACGATTTTTCTAAACTCATTTACTTATTTCCATAATTATATTTGGCGTAATTACACATATTGTCTTACTCGCAGGGCCAGCTATCAGTAGTAAAGCCAGCTCACCGCATATTCTACATGTGTAACCGAATATAAAGCCCCAAACACATTAAGCGGTAGAAATAGTCCGACAGTCTATTAGTCATAAAAATTCAACCGTCAGCTATGCTTTATTACACCCTCAACTTTTAAAAGCCACTTCTTTCCGTGTATTATAGTTTTTCTCTAACCAGTTGTGTCAAACGCTCTCTAATTTCACTACCCGCCACATCTATATCCCCACATGAATGATAGATCACTTTTCCACCAGGGTCTATAATAATCCCCGCCGGGGTACAGAATATGTTATCATTCAACCGGCTTTTCTTCTCGTAAGAAATTGTGTTGTCAACCTGAGGAAAATTAAAAGCTGCATTTTTTAAGAGTGGCAACACCTCATTTTCATTTTCCACAAACCCATTTACAATACCCAGGAAGTTGATCCTATTTTTAAACTGTTTGGCAGTTTGATTCAACATTTGTGCAAAGCTTCCTTGTGTCCTTATACTTGATTTGTTATAATAAAACACCACCCAATATTTTCCTTTGCAATTTTTGGTGTCGAATATTTTTCCAGCAGTGGTTTTAACTGAAAAATCTGCAATAGTGCTACCTGTATTAAAATCAATTTTCGGTGCGACCTTTCCGGGCTTCGCGTCTTTATCTTTTTCTGTAGAATAGCAGGAATAAAATAACACTACAAGAGTGCATAAAAATAATAACCTGGTGTACATAGATTGCTGTTAAGAAATACGGCAACAAAAATAAACAAGCGCCAGCCTATTGCAATTGCGTGTGGATATATATACAACTATTTTATTGTGTTGCATGTTTTCAACATGCAACACATATTATATAAACAGAGGAGGCCGCATTATGAATGCGGCCTCCTCTGTTTATTTGTTATAACTATTATTTTTTTACAGGCATCATGGAACTAAAAGTAGGGCCTGGTTTCAGTACGCGCATATTATCAATTGAAGAGCTATACACATTGCTGCCCTTCCCATTATTAAAAAGGAGAGCTTGCTTATCTGAGAATTTTACAACAGGCATATTATCCTGCGTCTTTTTATTGTTATTGTCGCTTACGTTCACTACCAGGTCCGGTGATTTATAACCACGCCATGTTTTCTCTATAAATGGCCCGTTCAGCTTCATTTTATCCAAAGGCTGTAACACCACGGAAGTTTCTTGACTAAATGCAGATTTTGCAGTGATAAGCAATAAAACAATCAAAATCTTTTTCATAAAATAGCTTTTGGTTTAAGAAGCTGATGTTAAGAAGCTGATGCATCCTGTTTCTAAATTACATAAAAAAGCGGCCTGTTAGCCGCTTTTTCTATATTCCATTTGTTTGTTATTTCCTCTTTTTATTATTCAGTAGCATATAACGTGCAGTTTCATAATACGCATCAGTCATTCCTCTATACTTCTTTCTTAACTCATCTGTCAGCGTAACTTTCTCATTATTATGCATATTGGAGATTTGTTCCGGGCTGGAATTGTTCAACCCATAACTGTAGAAATAATCTCCTTGTATTATACCAATCCGTTTTACTTCCGGATCTATAATGAATGCAGCGTTTGACTTACCCGAATCTGCAGCCAGTTTTTTGTTATCCAGCAGGTTTTGCCCTAAAGTCGTATTCGTTGTCGGAATATTGCATAGGCCTGCTATAGTAGGCAGCACATCTACCTGGGAAGCATAGAACGAATGGCGCGCAGGCTTTATCATACCCGGTGCATAGAACAACAATGGCACATGCTCTGTTGTAAGCGCCTGGTCTGTCCAAGCCTTTGGCAGCATATCGCCCGCGTCCCCTTTTATACCATGATCCCCGATAAACACAAAAAGCGTGTTCTTAAAATAGCCTTCTTTCTGCACTGCATCCATAAATTTTTTGTAAGAAAAATCTGTGTAGCGGAATGCATTGTATTCATCCAAAGAGCCAAAGCCATATTTGCGAAGAGAATCAGTAGGCACGACCTTACGTTGAAATTCCTTCTGATCTTCTTTTGGTATTGTGTAAGGACGGTGGTTATCCGCAGTCTGTATTACCGCAAAGAACGGCTTCTGCTGTTTGCTTAATATTTTATTGGCCTCCAGGAAAAGATTTTTATCACTAATGCCCCATACATCTACTTTTTTTGCATCGTAATCATCTTGCTCATACAAGTGCAAACCTTCGATATTATTCGTAAGCAATCCGCGAATATTTGCCCAACTGGAGCTGCCTCCTATAAAATAGAATTTCTCATAATTCTTAAAATCATTGATAATGCTATGCTGATCTACTGCAGCCGGGTTACGGCTGGCAGTCTTAAAGAGCTGCACATCCGGTATGCCTGTAATAGTTGCCCATACACCTTTAGCTGTGCCATACGTTGGTGTAAAACAACGATCGAAAAATATGCCCTGCTCAGTCAGTTCTTTAAAATAAGGTGTTGTGTTCAGTGGGTTGCCATACATAGAACTTTTGTACCCGCTAAATGATTCACATATTACCAATACTACGTTTGGTTGATTGGTCAGCAGGCTGTCGCCTCCCTGGTAGCGGTCATAATTCAGTGTAGTCGTATCCGGTCTTTCCACGCCTAAGTGTGTACTCATCCACGGGTATGCCTCCTTCACTTTTGCAAGGTCATACGTTGCATGTCTGAAGTTCAGCGTGCTGAAAAAAGACTGAAAAGGATTTAATGATACATTGGCTGCATAGTCATTGCCAAGGCCAAAGGCATCGCTCCAGCGAAGCGGAAATTGCCCAACCCTGCCAAATATGCCCACGCCAAGACACAGGAAGAATACAATAGACCAGATAATACGTGCAGGTTTCGGCACCTGCTTCTGTTTAGACAAAACAAAATTATAATTCACTTTAATGATCGCAAGCAGTAACAATACAGTTGCAACCAGTCCGATCAATATCCATGTAAGATGGTACGTCTGCCACATCATACCGAGCGATATTTTCGCATCTTCCGTATAATTCAGCAAACTGGCGCTGAGGCGTTGCGACAAATACGCATAGTTTGCAAAATCTACCGCATAAAATAGCGCAAATACAATAATGAACAAGGTCCATAGCCACAGCGATACTCTTCTACCCCACTTCTTGTCCAGCGGGTGCAACCCCGGAATTGAACCTACAAGAAATACGAGCAAACATGCTATACATACCATGCGCAAATCATAGCGCAGGCCAAGTACATAAGCATCAAACAGGGGTACTGCTTTGTTAGAGGGGGTTCTGAATGCCCATACAAGAATAAAGCGAAGCAGGCTCATCAATAAGAGAAAAGTAAGCCCTACTCGGCTGATCCATTGGATATAGCGAGGTATTTTCAATTTTTTCATGCCTCGCAAAATTACTAATTAAATATTTGGTAACATGTTTACACTACCTTTATTCCTATGATTTTACTAAATGCCGCCAGTGCAGGCTTCTGGGAACAACTTTTATCCACTTTGAAGCAATGGGACACCTGGCTTTTTCTTAAGATCAACAATGATTGGACTACACCATTTCTTGATGGCATTTTCCCCGTTTGGCGTGAAATGCTAACCTGGGTTCCATTATATTTCTTTATCGTCTTTCTCGTTTTCTGGAATTTTGGCTGGAAAGCATGGCCCTGGGTGGTCGCACTCATTGCCACTGTTGCATTATCTGACCAGCTAAGCAGCCAGCTATTAAAAAACTGGATCAACAGGCCGCGTCCTTGTGCAGACGATGTGCTGAAATACCAGGTTAGGTTATTGTTAAGTCGCTGTCCCGCAAGTGGCAGCTTTACTTCCTCACACGCTACCAATCACTTTGCCGTAGCCTGCTTTATCTATTTTACGCTCAAACCCTATTTAGGTAAATGGGGGAAACTACTATTTGTCTGGGCTGCAACTATTTGCTATGGGCAGATGTATGTGGGCGTACATTATCCACTAGATATCCTTGGCGGCACAATTCTCGGTTGTGCTATCGGATATTGGGCAGCCATTTTCTTCAATAAAAAGATCAAACTTCCGTTATTAGTACAGACATCTGGTACAAATACTGCTGCGCATTAAGTGAATAACATTTAATTCGTTAGTTTTACTTTAACGATCACATCATTTATGATAGAGATTTTAATAATACTTGCCCTCATAATCCTAAACGGCATTTTTTCGATGGCAGAAATAGCACTGGTCTCGTCCCGTAAAGCACGGCTCGAAGCGCAGGCTGCAAAAGGCGATACAAGAGCAAAAGAAGCATTATTATTAGCCAACCATCCGGACAAATTTCTTTCTACTGTACAGATAGGCATTACACTCATAGGTATCTTAACCGGTATTTTTTCAGGTGAGAAGATACAGTCAGATGTACAGGCATTTCTGGAAAAGTACGATTCGCTAAAACCTTATAGTCATGGCCTCGCAACAGCAATTGTTGTAATATTCATCACTTACCTTTCTTTGGTAATAGGCGAGTTGGTTCCCAAACGCATCGGCCTGAGCAACCCGGAACGTATAGCAAAAGCAGTTGCCGGTCCTATGCGCATTATTTCATGGATCACTTATCCTTTTATCTGGCTATTGTCTATTTCCAGCAACCTGCTGGTAAAGCTGCTGAGAATAAAACCGAAAGAGAACCATGTAACGGAAGAAGAGATTAAGGCAATCATAGATGAAGGCACCGAACATGGCGCTATTGAAGAAGCCGAACAGGAAATTATTGAACGTATATTCCATCTGGGAGACCGTAACATTACGTCTTTGATGACGCACAGAAGCGATATTCTTTGGCTGGATAAAAAAAATAAGGTTGCTGACGCCAAATTAATCTCCCAGAAAGAAGCTGCACATTCAGTTTATCCTGTGTGCGATGGAAATATTGACGAGATAGAAGGTGTTGTCTTCCTCAAAGACTTGTTTGTGGCCTCACCGGAAACGCTGCTAAGTGATCTGACTCAGAAAGCAGTGTACGTACCAGAGAATATATCTGCCTATCAGTTGCTCGAAAAATTCAAACAAACACATGGACACTATGCCTTCATCGTGGATGAATATGGTACATTGCAAGGCATTGTAACATTAAACGATATACTGGAAGCTATCGTAGGTGAAATGTCGCAGCCTGACGAAGATGATTATGAAATATATAAACGCGACGATGGAAGTTATCTCGTAGATGCACAGATTCCTTTCTATGACTTCCTGTCCTACTTTGACCAAACGGAGTGGATGAATGAAGGAGAGCATGAGTTTGACACGCTTGCCGGTTTTATCCTGCACGAATTAGAACGCATTCCATCTACCGGTGATAAGTTGGAGTGGAAAGGCTTCCGCTTTGAGATCATAGATATGGATAGCCATCGGATAGATAAAGTAATGGTTACAAGAAATGCAATAGAAGACTAACTACACAATACCTTATTCTAAAAAAGCCATCCGTCTAAAGCCGATGGCTTTTCTATTTCTTATCCTGATCTTCCGATGAAGATGACAATAACGTTAAGCACATATTTTTTGCACTAGCTATCGTACTACTATTCAGCTTCTGTTGTGTCACTCCCTGCATCGTTCTGTACATTACTCAGCTAACCCTGACAGGTCTTAAAGACCTGTCAGGGTTTTACATCTTTTATCTTCCTGGTCTCTCAAAGCCCCGGCGCGTGCCCTCACGCGCCGGTTGGTAGCTGGTTCGTGAGGACACGAACCAAGGCAAAGGCTCCGTCGATAAAACCATTTCAGCAGAGTCGGAAGGCCAGGGACTCCTGGTCGGAGACCTACTGTGTACCCACATCTTTTAAATAAAATAGGGCCGGAGGCTCGTCAGAACGGTAGCATATAGCCATTTATTCGACAGAGCTCCGGAGGAGCGACAGCATAGGTTGCATACCTACGGCATGCCGAAGCCTTTGTATTTGGGAAGCTACCGATGTTTGATCCCTACGGGCAATGTCATTAAGTTAAGAGAGTTCCATTGATCGGGTTTCATTCGCTGGTAATTAAAATATCGCAAAGACCGCAGAGAATACGCAGAGGTCGCAAAGCGGCCTCTCTATATGATCTATGTACTCTTTATACAAACAAGCTTTGCTATTAATCAGCAAGAAAATAAAAACTATGTGCCTTTGTACCTATGCTTACTATGTGTTTAAAAATATTCGCTTCGGTCGCTAATATTCTTTCTCGCTTAACTTAATGACATTGCCCGGAGGGATCGGATATTGGTAGTATCTGTTTTATCGGGTTCTCTTGCATGCCGTAGGTATGCAACCTGGCGGTAAAAGATGTGGGTACACAGTAGGTCGGAGACTAGGAGTAGAATAGAAAAGGGCATTCAAAACTGAATGCCCTTTTTCTTTATAAAACTTTATCTACTTTATATACTTTACAGCGGCTCCTGCTGGCTCAGGCAGTGAAAGCTTCCCAGCCCCCAGATAATATCAGTAGAGTCTATACCCACGGTTTCTCTACCAGGGAAATGATCACTGATAATAGTAAGCGCCTTATCATCATTTGCGCACCTGTATGTAGGCACGATTACATATTTATTACTAATGTAAAAGTTCGCGTATGACGCAGGTAATCGCTGGTCATCAAATACCACGGCATCAGGCATCGGCAGCTCTACAATATTCAATTGTTTACCGCTCAGCAAACGCATTTGTTTCAATTGCTTCAGGTTAGTCTGCAACAGTTCGTAGTTTTCATCATTCTTATTTTCTTCCACTACTGTCAGCACAGTATCCTCATTCACAAAACGGATCGTATCATCAATATGTCCGTCCGTATCATCACCCACAATGCCTTCATCCACCCACAATACCTGGTCCATGCCATAGTAATTAAACAGGTATTCTTCTATCTGTTGCTGGCTCAGGTCCGGGTTGCGGTTTTCGTTTAGCAAACAACATCTTGAAGTAAGCACCGTTCCTTTACCATTAAATTCAACGGAACCGCCTTCCATTACAATACCTGGGTTGAACACTGGTATATTATAATCAGTAGCTATCAGTGTAGGGATAACATCATCCAGGTCGAACGGCGGATATTTATTTCCCCATGCGTTATAGTTCCAATCTACGATCACTTTTTTCTGTTCTGCTGCAGGGTTCACCAGGAAAGCAGGGCCATGATCACGACACCACGCATCATTTGTAGGATGTAAATAGAATTTCACATTATCCATATGCACACCAGCTTTCAATAGATGCGCAGTAGCAGCAGCTTTCATTGCCTCATTCGCTACGTTTATGCAAACCAGTTCACTCTCTGCAAGGTATTTCACAAACAGGCTGTAATTAGGATAGATCGATTCTATTTTACCAGGCCAGCTAGCTTCTTTATGAGGCCAGCTCAGCCATGTAGCCTTATGCGGTGCGAACTCTGCCGGGAAATAATAACCAAGTTGTTTTGGAGTCTGGAGATTCATGTTGTGAGTAGTGAGTTGTGAATGGTCAATTGTGAGTAGTGAGCTGTCAGTTGTGGGTAGTAAAGATATTTGTTATCCTTGCTCACAACTGACAACTCACCATTCACCCTATTAGTCTTCGTCTATATATCTTTTTGTAATCGGCTGGTAAGAGTCTATTCTTCTGTCGCGCAGGAATGGCCAGTGCGTACGATAGCGATCGCTCAAGGCTGTATCGATCTCCTGTACATGTACTTCTTCCTGGTCGTGTGTGGCTTTGTATAACAATGAGCCGAATGGGTTGGCAACAAATGAGCCGCCCCAGAATTTCATTGCGCCATCCTGTTCTAGCCCCACCCTGTTCACACTCACCACATGCACCCCATTAGCAACTGCGTGGCTGCGTTGGATCGTCTGCCATGCATTATACTGTTCCTCATTCGTTTTTTCATCCTGAGAAGTAGCCCAGCCAATAGCGGTAGGATAAAATAATATTTCAGCTCCCATCAGCGCAGTAATGCGTGATGCTTCAGGATACCACTGATCCCAGCAGATCAATATACCGAGCGTTGCAAATTTTGTTTTAAATACTTTATAGCCTAAGTCACCCGGTGTGAAGTAAAACTTCTCATAATAAGCCGGGTCGTCAGGTATATGCATTTTACGGTATTTACCAAGGTAAGTACCATCAGCATCTAATACTGCTGTTGTATTGTGATATAGTCCTTGTGCTCTTTTTTCAAATAAAGAAGCGATGATAACCACTCCCAGTTCCTTCGCCACTTCGCTCAACGCATCAGTAGAAGCACCTGGAATGGGTTCTGCCAGTTCGAAGTTTTGATAATCTTCTACATCGCAGAAATAAAGTGAAGTAAACAACTCTTGCAGACAAACGATCTGAGCGCCTTTTGCTGCTGCTTCTTTTACTTTTTCTATCGCCTTAGCCAGGTTCTCTTGTTTGCTCGCAGTGCAAGTCATTTGAACCAACCCAATTTTCACCTTTGCCATATCTATTTGGATACTTGTTTAAAAATTAAAATACAACAAGAGAAGTTATTCAATTGTTGTATTGCTTTATTGTTAATCAAATAATGGTCAATGCTCTAAATGCCCTTTCTAATCTCTCAAATCTTAATCCTCACATCGTACATCTTTGTTTCCGGGGCGCTGCCCCAGCTATTGATGTGAGCCCTTCAGGCTCTTCTACCCCTACCCGTCTTTCCTTATCTCTCATATCTTACTACATATCACATCGTACATCTAACATCGTACATACTTAGTACCTCGTACTTCCCCCTACGCTCTTCCCATCTGTTTCAAAAACGAAACGTGTGAAGCTACGGCATGATACATTTTTGGATATTCTACATACACAACGCCATACTCCTTACAAGCCTGTTTAATGATCTTGCTGATAGCCGGGTAATGAATGTGTGATATTTTAGGAAACAGGTGATGTTCGATCTGGAAATTTAAACCACCTACATACCATGAGATAGCCCTGTTATTCGTAGCAAAGTTTGCTGTTGTTTTCAATTGGTGAATTGCCCACTCATCTTCCATTTTACCAGCATCATTTGGCATAGGGAACGCAGTGTCCTCTACTGTATGTGCTAACTGGAAAACAATGCTCAATACAAAGCCAGCTACTACAGTGAAAATGCTGTACCCGATCAACCAGTTTATTACACCCAGTTTAATAATAGGAATTATGATAAATGCGGAATAGTGAAGCACTTTAAAGAACCAGAAAGAAATATGGTCTTTCAGTTTCATTTTCTTCAACGGCATTTCTCCTACCTTACTTGTGAAATATTTACGGTAGTCGCTTACCATGCTCCAGTACAAGTGAAGAATAGAATAAAATATCCAGAAATACCAGTGTTGGTATTTGTGCATTTTATAACGCTTCTGTGTTGACGCCATTCTTAAAAAAGGTTTAGCGTCTATATCATCATCAAGACCATCAATGTTAGTATAGGCATGATGAATAATGTTGTGTTTTACATTCCAGATAAAGTGGCTTGCTCCTAAAAATTCTGCCGTAATAGCCGCGCCTTTATTCACCCAAGGGTGATTGCTAAAGCTTCCATGACCGCCATCGTGCATTACATTAAAACCAATACCTGCAGTCAATGCCCCCAGTAGAATGCACAATAACACAGAGCCTAATACGCCCGGTGTAAAAAACACCAATTGCACATACGTGTAAACGAGCGCAAGCAGCAGGAATAGCGCTTTAAAGAAAAGTCTGTATCCACCAGTGGTAGATTTTCCCGTAGACGTAAAATAATCATTGATCCTGTTTTTCAATTCCACATGGAATGACTGTTTTACGTGTGCGAATTTTGGAGTTTGCATGTTCTGACTACTTATCTGGTAAAATAATTTGTTTATTGTTTATCGAGCGCCCGGCTTACGTTGTTTCCTGCACAAAGGCATCAAAGTCCGTAACCCCTATCATCTTCTTGGAAATGTATCCCTCTGCATATTTAACACCTATTCTTTTTCCAAGTAATAAAGCCCGCCCTTTAATTGTTTCCAGGAATTCAGGGGATGAAATATAAGTCTGCGGCTCTCCGTTTTCAAACCCGGCAACATAAAACTGTGTTTTATATGCCAGCACCGCTTCTATCTTTTGATCCATTACGTGCGATATGTCAAATACAAAGTCAGGTTTCAGGTAGCGGTCCTGTATGTAGTGGAATACATATTTAGGTCGCCATGCTTCCTGCGCGTTGCCATTTTCAAAAGTCTCGATCTTTCTTAAGCCGGACAGGAAAGCAGCATCCTCCACCAGTTTAGAACTCCTCCCATGATCAGGATGGCGGTCTTCCAGTGCGTTACACAAGATCACTTCAGGTTGATACTTACGGATCGCAGTGATCACCTTTTTAATATTTTCCTCGTTGATCTCAAAAAAGCCATCAGCCATCTTCAGATTCTCACGAACATCTACGCCCATGATAGCTGCAGCAACTGTTGCTTCTTCCTTTCTCGTATCTATTGTACCCCGTGTTCCCAATTCCCCCTGTGTCAGATCTACTATTGCTACACGCTTCCCTTGTTGTACAGACGCAATGATTGTTCCTGAACAACCCAGTTCCACATCATCAGGATGTACACCAAAAGCCAGTATATCTACTTTCATCCAACGGGGTTTAAATGAGCCGCAAAAGTATGCAATTGTCGCCGTAAGTAAGCTGCCGAAAGTCATATTTAATCAGTTTATAACAAACTGAAAATGAAAGCAATTGTTAAATGGCTTAATTGATAAATGGTTATCAATATTTGAAATTTGAGATTTCAAATTTGAGATTGAGGTGGAGATTTTGTGCAGAATAAGCCGGAAAAATCTTGAATTTCAAATATTACATTTCAAATCGGGCCTATCTTACCCCATACATACGCTCTACATCCTTTACAATGGCTTCCATAGCCATATCCTGCCCGTTAGGATCGTAGTTCTGCTTCAGATTGGAGCCAAAAATGAGCGCAACGGTCTGCCAGAAAGCAGCATTAAAGCTGCCTTTATATTCATCGATTATTTCGTAACAATTATTACCCGTTTGCCGGTAGATCAGCTTCATCAATACCTTACCCTGGTACACCGACAACTGCGTAAGCTTATCCCCAAACTGCTTTTTCAGGTCCTTTTCGCGGGAGCGAATAATGGCTTTACGTTGTTTTTTATCCGTAACATTTACCAGCCGGGCATTGATCTCATTCATCGTACGTGATGCAGCAATAGCGTACGGATACGTCACATATACAGCATTGCGCAGGCGAGTCCATTCGGCATGATATTGCCTCCACTTAGCAGTAAGATGCGCAATTATTTCAAAAGTTGGCAGGAATGAGCAAGGTATAGTATCACCATTTTCTTCTATGCAGGCGCTTACACGAATAGTGTCATAAGCCCCATGCCCGTTTTGCGCGCGCAAATTATTTGCACCTGCGCACAACAAGAGTATGATGCATACTGAACGAATCGTATTTTTATACCGGCTCATCATTGTAAATATAAACATTCACTGTTTATTAATACTTACATGACAAGAAAAGCAATATTCGGAATTGTTATTATTTTCTTAAAGATTTGTCTCAGTAGTTGCAATCTCATTGTAACCACTGAGGAAACGCCAGATAAGCGTCTTGAGTTCGAGCGAAAAATGGATTCGATTGCCAGCAGCAAGATCGATTCTGCATACAAAGCCATCCAGTTACAATGCGATTCCGCCAGGCAGTATAAAATTCCGTTCCTCGTCGATTCACTTTTAAAGGATACAACAAAGCATGAAAAATAAATTGTACTTCGTTGCACTTCTTTTTTTAGCGGCATGTAACACTCGCAAGCCACCTGCACTAACAACAGCAGACAGCCTGGAAATGATCAATAACATGCAACAAAAAGTAAACAAGATCGCCTTACAACTGTACGAAGATTGCGACAGTACCCTTTTACAAACTGCACAATACAAAGCTGATTCTATCCGAAAAAAGAGAACGGCTATAAAAAGAAAAAACCGCTAAGAAGCGGTTTTATTCAAATACTATATTGAAGAAGCATCAACCAAACATTAATCCGCCGCGATCAGTTTGCCGCCACGTTTTTTTATACGCTGTTGTATGCTCATCAGGAACCCGATGAACATTATTATTACACCGATCCACAACACATTGATAAAAGGAAACTCATACACTTTCAATGTAAGCAGGTCATTTGCACCTTTATCTTCTTTCATTCCTATCTCGAACTTACCCGCTTTTTCATCCACCAGTTTATTGAATTGCAGGATCAAACCTTGTGCTACAACCGTATCCGGCATGTTACGGAAACTCTTGTGATCTGCAGATATAGCAATAGCCGGCGTAACCGGATACCTGCTACCCTCTTTACTGATCGCAGTCATGTCCAGTATCATCGCAGTTTCACCAGGTTCGGTTTTCTTCAGCTTGTTCTCCGTATCTATCTCCACTTTATTCAGGATCACGAGACCATTGGAGTAGAACATCGTATCGCCTACTTTAGCTTCGTTTGGCGTAAAACCTGTAGTATCATTTTTCTTTCCCTCCGTCCACGATGTCACGTAAACAAAAATGTCTTTGTTCCAGTAATGTTTTGCATCAGGGTTAGCAGATGGCTGCTCCTGCCCCTTGTTCATTCGCATTACATCCGGATACAAGAAGAAAGTTTCACCAGATCTCTTATTCTCAAATTTTAATTCAAAGTATTTTTTCCTGTCATGCTTATTTACTGAATCCGTTACATAAGTCACGTGGTACTTACCCATATCCGTGCGTATGTTTTTGAACAAAGTAATATTCTCAGCAGGGTTTTCCTTATCATTTCCCAACTGTACGGCAAAGCCTGTTGTATTCCAGCTAAGTACTGTTTTCTTACTTGAAGAGATCAGGATACCTACCAATATTAAGCCAAAGCCAATATGCGCCACAGATGCACCTGCCGCTTTTATCTTCCCTTTCAATCCTATCCAGATATAACCAATATTTGCCACTACAGCATACACTGCAGCAAACACTGCAACATGTATCGCTATTAAAAAGCCTATTCCTTTTTTATCAAAGCTGATGCCGCCAAACATGCTGATCGCAACGCTAATCACCAATGATATTAGCGTAGGCCATCCTATTTTTTTACCAAAGTATGCTTTCGGTGTATCCTTGTATTTAAAATATTGCGATACCGCTGTAAGAATGCCTATAATGATTGCAATAAATATTTGCACCTGGTTATAAGCAAACTCCCTGTCTTCCGGCTCTGCTATCTTGGTACCAAAGATCTTATTGAACAAAGGCAATGATGTTTTTGCAATAATGATGATACCGGAAAGACAAAGCACCAGCGCACCAATAAACATCCAGAACTCACGGCTATACGTATTTTCTTCTTTGTGTATGGTTGGAATTTCTTTCAGACGCTTAAAGTACAGGAACAAGGCAGGCACTAAGAATACCAGTACAAATAAGGCCAATTGCACATTCATATCCGCACCGGTAAAAGCGTGTACGGAGGTATCGCCAAGCACACCACTTCTTGTAAGGAAAGTAGAATATAAGACCAATACAAATGAAAGTATATAAAACAGGTAGGTGCTTTTTAAAGAATAACCGCTACTCTTATAAATAAGATTTGTATGCAGGCCGGCTACCAGTATGATCCATGGAACCAATGAGGCATTCTCTACAGGGTCCCACGCCCAGTAACCACCAAATGATAAACTCTCATACGCCCATGCAGCACCCATCATAATACCTAAACCTAAAATAGCCGCAGAGAAGCTTGCCCAGGGCAATGCATCTTTTGTCCACGTATGATCTTTATTTACAAGACCGGCATAAGCAAATGCAAATGGAATAATGGTAGAGGCAAAACCTAAGAACAATACAGGCGGATGTATAACCATCCAGTAATTCTGCAGCAATGCATTCAGATCATTACCCTCATGCACACGCGGCATGCTCAGGTAATTAGGATTGGTGAACAAAGGCAGATTAGGCATTTGCTCACGGAACAATATAAAAGGATTGCTACCGATCTTAACGCCAAATACATATACGCCAAGCAACATGGTTGCTATACAGAACTGTGCAAAGTTTACTGCTGTCAATACCGGTGCTTCCCATTTCTTCACTTTCCACACAATGATCCAGCCCAGCACGCAATGCCATATATTCCATAAGAGAAAACTACCAGACTGATCTTCCCAGATACAGCTTAACAGGTATTCAGGTTGCAGGGAACGTGAAGAGTGGTTCCATGCAAAGAAGTATTCGTTATAGTGATTGGCAACGATGAATAATAGAATAATAAAAATGCTGAAAACTGAGATTGTCTCCACCAGGAATGCCGCTCTCGCAATGCGTAACCAGCTCTGCTTATCCTGCGGTAGTGCAGCTTTATTGCTTTTAAAATAAGCAATGGTCGCTATTAGAGATGTAATAAGAGAAAGTACTGCAAAAAAATGTCCTAACTGTCCGGGTAGTAGATGTTCGCCTATGTAATTCATTATTGCAGGGGATGTATGATGATTAAGTGGATTGGTATATAGCGTAAATAGGGTATACAAAGTTTATAGGGTACACAAAGAGAATCCTTATATACTTTATTTACCCTGTATATTTTTTATATACTTCTTCAAACCTAGCTGCCTTCTACGTTCTTACGTGCAACGTTTTCGTTGTCTTTATATTTGGATGGGCATTTCAACAGGATATCTTTACACTCAAAGTGATCTCCTTCCACACGTCCTTTCAGCACCAGTCTTTCACTTTTTTCCATATCTGTAGGCTTCGCGTTGTGGTACACAACACTGATGGAGTTACCTAAAGTATCAATAGCTGTAAACGTTAAATAGTTGGGATTTTTTACCGGATCGTAGTTCAGCGGCTGGCTTTTATCCATTTTAGCGATCAGGTGAACATATTTTCCATTTTTCTGCTTTGCGGATGCTATCGTGTCGTAAGTAGAGGTTTCTCCCATAAAGCTAATCAACACCGCAATGGAGACAGCAATAAGTACGAGAGCTATAATGTGCGTTTTCTTCATTGATAATCAGGCATTTCGTTAATAATCGTGAAAATGTCCGGCGTAGTAATCAAAGTACTTCTCGCTTTCGCACCGCAAAAGTAGTCACAAAAACGATAACTGTATCAGTATGAATGATCCTACAATTGTTAAAACGCTTTAGCATAGTGGCCAAATAAGCTGATCTGTACCTTTGTCGTTCTGGTTAATTTTATAAAGAATTGATAAAGACCCTTTTAATTATCTCCCAAGGTAAAATATTGTTTTCTTCTATGATACATTGTCACATTCTATGAGCAATAAAATTTCTTCTAACTATTATAATCCATTTTTCAGTTGATGTTACTGATTTTAGACTAACTTGCGCCCGTTTTTCAATACAAAAAAATGGCAGATTTATCGAGGTTTAATCCGAATGCAGCGGCAAATCCGAACAACAACATCTTTGGCTTACCCTTTACTGAAGACGAAGCAAAACTTATACTCCTTCCTGTTCCCTGGGAGGTAACCGTAAGTTCCAGTGCAGGCACCGCCCGCAGCGCAGAACACATTTGTAAAGCAAGTTTGCAGGTAGACCTGTTTGATCCCGACGTTCCTGACGGATGGAAGCAAGGCTTTTACATGAAGGAGGTAGACAAGAAAGTATTGCTGAAAAGCGATTACCTGCGTAAAGAAGCAGAACTGTACATTGACTATATCTCCAAAGGAGACGAAGTAGAGAAAAACAAATTCATGTGCAAAAGCCTCAAGGAAATCAACGAAGGTGGCTTGCATCTGAATAAATGGGTGTATGAAAACACCAAAACACTCTTACAACAAAATAAACTGGTTGGCATTATTGGTGGCGACCACAGCATACCACTAGGGTACATTAAAGCCCTTGCCGAAATACATCCTGAATTCGGCATTTTACAGATAGACGCGCACTGCGATCTGCGCAAATCTTACGAAGACTTTACCTTCTCTCACGCATCCATCATGTACAATGTATTGAACGAGGTACCGCAGGTACAACGCCTGGTGCAATTAGGTGTTCGTGATTTTTGTGAAGAAGAATGGCAATATATCTGCAACAGCAATTACCGCGTGGTTACTTACTTCGACAAGCAGATAAAAGAACGCATGTACGAAGGCAGTACGTGGAAGCAACTGACAGACGAGATTATTAATCATTTGCCAAACAACGTTTATATTAGCTTTGATATAGACGGGCTTGATCCAAAGCTTTGCCCGAATACCGGTACACCGGTACAAGGCGGTTTTGAAGCAGAACAGATCATTTACCTGTTTAGAAAGATTATAGAAAGCGGTCGTAAACTCATTGGCTTCGACCTGGTAGAAGTAGGTACCGGCGAAAACGAATGGGACTCTAACGTAGGCGCACGCCTGCTTTGGCGCATTTGTAATCTTATGATTAAAAGCAATAGTTAATGCAAGATAATTTCAACTTCGTTGTCACAATAAAGAACAATCGCTACCGTGTTTATGACCGCATCAGTATGCTGATGTTACTCTTATCAGTCGTAGCGTTTGCATATGCAAGTTTTCAGCCGATCTCAACAAAGCTGAAGTTATTTTACGCAGGTGCAACGATCGTTGTTTTATTTTCCTGGTACATTGTTATTTTACTAGCAAAAAGAAACAATGCTCCGGTTGCCTTTCGCCCGGTATTATTCGCTGCCGGCCTTGCATGGTTCATTCCGCCCTATGGCAATTTCCTGATAGCAGGCTTATTTTTATTAGCAGGCTTAATAGAAAAGCAAGTGAAATTTGCCCAGGAAATGGGCGTAGATGAGGACGGCATTACCTTCAATAGTTTTCCTAAATTCCGCTTTCACGCATGGACAGAGTTGAACAATGTGATACTGAAAGATGGATTACTCACTGTAGATTATAAAAACAACAAGGTGTTTCAGAAAGAAATCCACGAAACGCCGACAAATCTCGAAAAAGAGTTTAATGATTTTTGCGCAGCGCAGTTGAAGAAAGCGTAGGTCGAGCGATTTTTTTAACACATAGACGGTCATGAGGTCGCTCTACAAATTTGTTCTGAAAAACTAAGACGTGTCTATGGATAGATGTGCAAATTTTTTGAGCAATTACAAACCTGTTTCTCCGAAGGGACGCATAGAACACATAGAGGAAATACTTCGTATTTCTTAGTGAGCCTTTCTGTCTTTGTGCCTTCGTGGCAAATGTGCGTAAGCCCCATTCACGATTACCGTTTCACGATTCACGTATTTGTCTCTGCGTATCCTCTGTGATTTTTGCGATAGTAATTCAACCATATTACAATTAAACACTTCCCCTTCCTCCAATCTTACATCAAAACACTTCCCCTAAGTTTACAAAAAATCCTCTTGAGCCATTTTTGCCAAAGCCATAATCTACGCACAAGTTAGCGCCAGAGTGTTTATTCAGCTTTAAGCGGAGACCGGCTCCAAAGCCTGGTAATAATTCAGAATATTCTGTAGACAATTCTCCTGAGAAACTTTGCAGGTTACCAAATACCACACCTCCCAGCAAGCCATTGCGCGTAATATTATAGCGGTATTCAGTCTCTGCATAATACATCTGCTTTCCCCTGAACCGTCCTTGTATATAACCTCGCCCAGTGTTGTAGTTATCATCCCATCCCGTGCTCGGCAATAAAAGATAAGGAACCTTTCCTCCAAACGTCATCCAGTCAAACATCCAAAAGGCCAATACATTTTTACTACTTGCCGGAAAATGAAAATACGTACGCGCGTCAACCTGTACAGATTGCCAGTTTTCGTCACTCCCTAGCCATTTCATACTATTGCGATAAGTAACGCTGCCATAAAAACCCTGTTGAGGGTTTATCTGGTTCTGCCGGGAATCATATAAGAACCGGCCTGCAAGGCTTGATGCTGTTTCGTTTGAACCCAGTTCTCGCGTAATAATGTTATTGATCCTCCGCGTCTCAGGGTCTATAGCCTTAATGCTCCAGAATTTATCAAAGAAATAGCCGCCACCCAGGTACACATTCTTAGAAACGGCAGCCATTACTGTCTGATGCACTTTCATTCCTGTAAAATCAATGGTATGCCCCTGATTAGGATCTGTACGCCCACCAAGACCATAAATGTCCGATGGATAATCTATAAAGCGCAGGTCACTGATAAAGTTGAGCTTATTCCCTTTTGTCCAAAGGTCTACCAGCAGCGGAATAATGGTTTGCTGATATTGGGAGTACGTAACACTTGTAGTAACAGTTGACATTTTACTCGCGCGCGTTGTGTCCACATAGTAAGACATATTACCACTCACAATACCTGCAAAACCCGTTTGCAATGTATATCCTACAGCAGGTACAATGGAGAAATGCTTCTTCGTGTCTTTTATATCACTTGTATCAGCAGCCGCAGTCTTTTTGGAGAAGACGCTATTAAAAACATCACCCATATCCCTTTGCGCAGGTTTATGACGGCTCTGTGCGGGCAGGGAGTCGGAGTGTACTGATTGAGAGAATGTTGTGCCCAAACACATAAAGGCCAACAAAAATGCCAAGGCTAAATGCTTCAAATTACTCGTTTAAATATTAAATCCTATGCTAAAGTCGCACGTTCACCAGTCTTTGACACGCTTAATCTGTTAAAGTAACCAACTATTCGGTATTTGAATCATCTTTTAATCTCTATTTCATATTATCTTAATTTTCGTTTAATCCTCGCTTTTAGCCAACTTTTACCGACCTTTGCAGACTTTATGAAGCATTCTCCATACGTATTGTATTCTGACGGCCAGGGTAATATTTTTGAAGACAGCAGCCTCTTTGCAGTAGGCCGTGCCGGATGGGACGCGTTTCCCATTTCGATAGAAGATTGGATTGAATTACCCGATGGCGGTAACCTTTATGAGTTACCGGGCAGAAGATCTATTGGTATAGATGTACAAACCGGGGAAATGCGCCTTTGTGACAAAGGCTGGGCTGTGGCAGCGTTTATACCGCCGGCACATACAGGCCTTTTCATTGCAGCATACGAATCTGAACCAGAAGCACCTACACTTCCACTTTTTTGCTATACAGCAGCAGGCTGGTGCGATGAAAAATTTTATGTTCCCGCAGTAAGAATAGAACGTGACATCAGGCAGGAATGCGCTGGTTACGACCAGGAAAAAATAGAAACCGGTACACATAACCTGCTGGAAGCTTACCCGCACAACAGGCTGGTAAAACACCTGATGGAAAATTGCTGCATGACATATACCTGTCCTGCGGCACGTAACTTTTCACTAGGTCGTTGGGAATGCCCGGTGCCCACCTCTCCTGCATGTAATGCAAACTGCATAGGATGTATTTCTTTCCAGCCGGAAGATGAAACGATCGTTTCTACACAGGACCGTCTTACATTCAAGCCTTCTGCAGAAGAGATAGTTGAATTTACCGTACCACACTTAATGAACGCACCATTCCCGATCGTAAGCTATGGACAGGGTTGTGAAGGTGAGCCATTACTGATGTGGGAAACGATCAGGGAATCTATTATAGAAATACGTAAGCATACAGATAAAGGCAGCATCAACATTAACACAAACGGCTCTAAGCCAAATGCGGTAAGAGCATTGTGCGAAGCTGGTCTGAATAGCATACGCGTAAGCCTGAACTCTGCACAAAAACATATCTACACACCATACTACCGTCCAAACAATTACCAGTTTGAAGACATCGTAGAAAGCCTGAAAGTAATGCGCAGTTTCGGTGGATGGGCAAGCATTAACTATTTTGTTTTTCCTGGTATGACAGACAGTGTTGAAGAATATGAAGCATTGCGTAAGCTTATTATAGACACAGACCTGTCGATGATCCAATGGCGCAATTTCAACATTGACCCGGATTGGTACCTTGGCCTAATCGGTGTAAATGAAACAGGTGACTTACTTGGCGTGAAACAAATGATGGACCTCATTCACGAAGAATTCCCTAACGTAAAATTTGGCTACTACAACCCTCCTATCGAACGCATCAAAGGCGACTACAATATGCAATTTGCAGGAGCGGAAAGATACGTGTAAGTACAAGGGAAGTGTTGAATTGTTATATGGTTGAATTGCTATAGCAAGTAGTATTGCAAAGATCACAGAGAAAACGCAGAGACAAATACGTGAATCGTGAAACGGCAATCGTGAATGCTGCTCTGCATGCAACGCTCCATCTCTGTAGTGAATCCCTCAAGCCGCGAAGCGGCTTCACTATGTGCCCTATTGTGTCCCTTCGGAAAAACAGGTTTGTAATTACTCAAATGATTTGCACATCTACCCATAGACACGCTTTAATTTTTCGGAACAAATCTGAAGGGCAACCTCATAGTCACCTATGTGTTTAAAAAACTTCGCTAAAGAAATACGAAGTATTTCCCCTATGTGCCCTATTGTGTCCCTCCGGAGAAACAGGTTTGTAGTTACTCAAATGATTTGCACATCTATCCATAGACACGCTTTAATTTTTCGGAACAAATCTGAAGGGCAACCTCATAGTCACCTATGTGTTTAAAAAACTTCGCTAAAGAAATACGAAGTATTTCCCCTATGTGCCCTATTGTGTCCCTCCGGAGAAACAGGTTTGTAATTACCCAAATGATTTGCACATCTATCCATAGACACGTCTTAATTTTTCGGAACAAATGTAAAGGGCAACCTCATAGTCACCTATGTGTTTAAAAAAATTCGCGTCGATCATTCACAGTTCACGTTTCAAGCAATTATTTTATCTTAGCCCCTTTACATCGGACATCTAACATCGTACATGGATATAACGACTCTCGTCCTGCTTTGCTTTGCCGCTTTCGCCGCAGGTTTTATTGACGCTATTGTTGGCGGCGGTGGTTTAATACAAACGCCCGCAACACTCATTATACTACCGCACTACCCTGTAGCAACCCTGTTGGGCACTACTAAGATTCCCTCTTTTGCAGGCACAAGTATTGCTGCGTGGCAATATGTAAAACGTGTAAAGCCTGACATCAAAGTACTGGTGTCTATCGCCACTGTTGCCTTCATAGCAGCATTTTGTGGTTCCACACTTGCCAGCCATTTAAGCAATAAATTCTTCAAACCCATTATCCTTGTTCTCCTCATTATTGTTGCTATCTATACTTATACAAAAAAATCATTTGGGCAGGAGCAACACTCCCTCCCGGTAAAAAACAGTTTACTCTATGCTATTTCTTTTGGCTTGCTCTTAGGCTTCTACGATGGCTTCATCGGCCCCGGAACCGGCAGCTTTTTAATACTCGTATTTATAGCTGTGCTAGGCCAGGATTTTTTACACGCCAGCGCGTATGCCAAAGTGGTCAATCTTGCTACCAACCTTGCCTCCATTATCTATTTCAGCAGCACCGGGCATATTCTTTACCAGTTTGCCATACCAATGGCCATCTGTAATATTACCGGTTCCTTCTTTGGCTCAAGACTTGCTTTATTAAAAGGCAACAAGTTCATCCGCGTCTTTTTCCTGATCGTTATTGTCGGAATGATTATTAGGTTTGCATGGGATGTGTTTAAGAAATGAACCAATGTATGATGTAAATAATAATATGCTTTCCAGAAACTTTTATGATCAGTTAGAATATGCAATAACAGGTGTGCTTGCTGCATCTACGGACAAGGAGATTAATTGCCTATGGTGTGATGGCATCATAGAACCTGATTCTCCCGCAACATTAGCACAGGAATATGTCAACCAAAAAAGAGAAATCACGTTAATAGCTTTTATTGGTAAAGACGGACAAGATCGATATGAGTTAATATTAAAACTGGGCCGCAAATCATTAAGCAGATATGCGAGAAAACTAGACCTCGCTGAATGTATTCCTGCGGAAAACAATGTACCTTTCTCCATAGACATTCGAAAGAAGCTGATAACAATCTCTTTAGCATAAACGACACTAAAATATCGTCAACCTATGCGAGCATACGTTTCCATAAGCTTTAGCAATAAGCAATTATTGAGCACTACCTTACATGCGATTACTGAAACGCTAAGCCAGTTCAATATCGCTGCATTTGTTTTTGTCAATAATTACTCCTTTAAGCATACAGACGAAAAACAGATGATGCAACAGGCAATGAGAGACATAGATGATTGTAATTTGCTAATAGCAGAAGTATCTGACAAAGGAATTGGTATAGGTGTAGAAGTTGGTTATGCAAAAGGGAAAGGGAAGCCCGTAATTTATTTGCGCCATACAGATGCAGAGCATTCTACGACGGTCTCCGGCATTTCAGATTTCCATATTATTTATGCAGACAATGCCGATCTTCAAGTACAACTTAGCAACATCTTACGATCATTAGTATAACTATTAAGTACAACCCTGATAAGGCTTTAAACCCTGTCAGGATTAGCCGCTCGCTTAAATCATTCAACGATAAAACCATATAACAATTCAGCAATACAACAATTTAGCCACATCAAATTTCTATCTATGACACCATCAAACACAGCCATCGTTACAGCACAAATGCTGATCCGTCGCCCGGCAGCAGAAGTCTTCAACGCATTTATTGATCCTGCGGTAACAACCAACTTCTGGTTTACAAAATCTACAGGCAAGCTGGAAACGGGCAAAACGATTACCTGGACATGGGAAATGTATGGCGTAAGCATCAATGTGCAGGTGAAAGAAATAGTACCTGGCCAAAAAATTGTGGTTGACTGGAATGACCCTGTCACCACCATTGAATTTAATTTCCAGGACCGGGGTGACGGCACCACCTACCTCGTTATCAACAACTATGGATTTAAACAGGAAGGGCTTGAATTGGCAAAAGCAATAAATGACAACACCGGAGGATTTACGACCGTTGTTGATGGGTTAAAAGCGTGGCTGGAACATGGCATTAAATTAAACCTGATAGGTGATAAATTCTCCAAAGGCCACTAAGACACAAAGACGGGAAGGGACACCAAGATCGAAGGTACTTTGTACTTTTCCTGGCGTTCCTTCATGTCTTGACGACTTAGCCATACATCTCCCCTTAATACTTTGTGAATCTTTGGGCCATGGCGCCTTAGTGACCATGAACTATTATCTTTGTTTAAGTACAGGTTTACTTAGCCGTTTCAAATGAAACGATTAAACGTTGAAACTGAAAAACTTTTCTATGCGTCCGGACTTTGAAAAAGAAAAAAATATAAAAGCTTTAGGCATCACGGCTGGTGTCTGTGCTGCGCTATTTTTAATCCTCTTCCTGGTAAGCTGGACACTACCTCAGGTACAACCACCACAGGCAGATGAAGGCATAGAAGTAAACCTGGGCAATAGCGACCAGGGCTTAGGTGATGTAGCGCCTGCTATTCCTGGCGAGCCGTCTGACGCAAAAGAAACCACAATAGACCCACCGCCAACTTCACAGGCAGCCGCCGCGCCGGAAGAAGTAAAACCGGTAGAGGAAAACAATGATCCGTCTGCAACTGCAATTGCCACTCCGGAAAAGAAGTCTCCAAAGCCGAAACCAGACCATACAAAAACAACGGAAGTAAAGAATAAAAAACCTGCACCTGTTACCAATCCTACACCAGCCCCGCCAAAACCTAAGGCGCTCTACGCTGGCGGCAAAAACACAGGCCAGGGAGGTAATAATGCCGATAGTTATAACGGCGTACGTAACCAGGGCATTGCCGGTGGCAACGGCGATCAGGGCAAACCAAACGGTAACCCCAACTCCGACAGCTATACAGGTAATGGCGGCACAGGCAAAAGCGGTGTAAGCATCCGCAGTGGTCTTCAAGGCAGAAGATTCACCAAAATGCCTTCTTTTGAAGATGACTTCAACGAGAATGCAAAAGTAGCCGTAGACATTAATGTAGATGCAGCAGGGAAAGTTCTTTCCGCTGTCATTAACCCTCGTGGTACTACAACCACAAACTCCAACATTAAAGCAATAGCGCAACGTAAAGCGCTCCAGCTAAAATTCAACGCAGGTAGCGGCGAGCAAACCGGCACGATCGTGTTTGATTTCAAGCTCAGGTAAGGGAATAGTATATAAGTTTATACAGTAGGTAGGGTATATAAAGAAGGGGGAACTCCTGTTTATTTTATATACCGCCTAAAACATTATATATATTGTCATTCTTGTCCGACTAAACAGGCAGCAAAGGTTCGCAATTCTTTGTGGCAATCGTTTACAGCTAAAAGGTACGTTGCAAAAATCAGGGGGACATCCTGTTTCTAATCTTTCCGGGAAACGTCTGGCCTCAGAAAAGCTGCGTTAAGAAAATTGGCGTGAACGCCGGAAAAATCCATTGCTGTTTGAGCCAGTCACAACTTACTTACTAATGCAGTCAGCGGCGAGTTCAATGGATTTCGGCGGGCAGGACAATTTTTAGCCTGCTTTTCTGGAGCCTTGATCTTTTTGGTTACTTTTTGTATCAAGACAAAAAGTAACACCGTCGGTAGACAAATGAAAGCTTGCAATTGAATGATCCATTACTCGAAGAACAACGATGTGTTATACAGTAGGTAGGGCAAATAAGGCAGGGCTTGCTTCACAGATTTTATATACCATATACACCTTATATACTTTACATACTCCATATACATTAAATACCTGTCCTATCTTTGCTGTATGAATTACCAGCAAACGCTTGACTACCTGTTTAACTCCCTTCCAATGTTTAGCCGTATAGGTGCAGCAGCTTTTAAAAAAGACCTCACCAATACCATTGCATTATGTGAAGCATTAGGCAATCCGCAACATCAGTTTAAATCTATTCATATTGCAGGCACCAATGGTAAAGGTTCTACCAGTCACATGCTTGCCGCTATATTGCAAACAGCGGGCTATAAAACCGGTTTATATACTTCTCCGCATTTAAAAGATTTTCGTGAGCGCATAAAGGTGGACGGACGTATGTGCGAAGAATCTTTTGTGGTGGATTTTACAGAAAAGATCCAGCCACTGATCGCAGAGATCCAACCATCATTTTTTGAGATCACTGTTGCTATGGCATTCTATTATTTTGCGCAGCAAAAAGTAGATGTAGCTGTTATAGAAGTGGGTCTTGGCGGTCGCCTGGACAGTACAAACATTATTACGCCGGAAGTAAGTGTGATCACCAACATTAGTTGGGACCACATGAATATGCTAGGCGATACACTGGAAAAAATAGCAGGCGAAAAAGCAGGTATTATCAAGCCGGGCATTCCGGTTGTAATCGGTGAGACGCTACCGGAAACCTTACCGGTATTCGAAACCACAGCCAAAGAAAAAGGTGCGCCTATGCTGCTCTCCCATCACGAATTTTATCCAACTGACTGGCAATACACGCATCATCACCTTGCGGTGAACATTGCAACAAAGCGTACTGACGAGCGAACTACTTATACGCTTGATCTGCCCGGAGTTTACCAGGTAAAAAACCTGCCGGCCGTTTTATCTACCATTCACCTGCTGCAACAAAAAGGCTGGAATATTTCACAGGAGCATGTTCTGAAAGGTTTGCTTTATACAAAGAAGCTAACCGGTTTACATGGCCGCTGGGAGTTGATTGCACAAGACCCCGCCATTATACTGGATGTGTGCCACAATGAAGATGGTATCAGGCAAATGATGGCACAGTTAGAACTGGCCTCCTATCGTGAGCTCCATTTGATAATAGGCATGGTAAAGGACAAAGAGATTGCTAAAATATTATCCTTGCTTCCTAAAACGGCTAAATATTATTTTACCAAAGCACAAATACCCCGCGCCTTACCGGAAGCAGATCTTGCAGCCTTAGCCCACGAAGTAGCAGGCTTACAAGGACAAATATTCCCCAACGTACAAGATGCGCTGGCACATGCGAAGCAACATGCACATAAAGAAGACCTGGTATTAGTATGCGGCAGTGTGTTTTTGGTGGGGGAAGTATGAGAGGCGTGAGACGTGAATCGGTAATCGTGAGTAGTGAGTGGTCAGTTGTGAATGAGGCAATCCAAAATAATCAATGCACAGACCTATAAGGTTTTTCGAAACCTTATAGGTCTTATTGTTTTGCTCCTATAATCTGTTTCAACTATTACTCAGACTGTTTGCACGCTGCATTCACAATTCACAACTGACCACTCACAATTCCCTACTTTTGCCTCATGACTCCTGAACGAAAAGAAAAGCTTTCTTATGTCCTCGATCATCGCCAAGGCGATGTAGTGGTGGTAATGGAAAATGTAGAAGACCCGCGTAACATTACAGCAGTCATGCGTAGTTGCGATGGCGTAGGCATACAGAATGTGCACATTATTTCTACCTCGGTAAAGCGTCCTAAAAAGTGGAGTTATTACAGCGGCAAAAGCGCAGAAAAATGGATCAGCTTACATCATCACAACAGTGTAGCAGGCTGTATAAATATGCTGAAAGAACAAGGCTTTACCATCCTGACCACTCGCCTGTCAGACCATGCGAAGGATCTGTATGAACTGGACCTTACTCAAAAAATAGCGCTGGTATTTGGCAATGAAAGTATTGGCATCAGCGAAGAGCTGCACAGTATGGCGGACGGCAATTTTTTAATCCCCCAGGTTGGCATGTTGCAAAGCCTGAATATCTCCGTGGCTTGCGCCATTAGCATTTACGAAGTATTCCGGCAGAAAAGATTAGCAGGCCATTATGACCAGGCCGCGCTGCCGCAGGTGCAGATGGCACAATTAATGGAACAATGGAAACTGAGCGAAAGCGATTGATCAGTAAACAGTAGTACACATGAAGCGTCTTCTTATTTTATTTCTTTTGATGTGTAGCGGACAGGTTCTATTGGCACAAAACATCAAAAAACTACAAATCGATGATCTTGTCAGGATAATTGACAGCAGCAAGACGCCCCTGATTGTTAACTTCTGGGCAAGCTGGTGCACACCATGCATACATGAAATACCGTGGTTTGAAAGTGCGGTTGCAGAATACAAAGACAAGCAGGTAAAACTATTACTGGTCAGCCTCGACTTTAAAGAAGACTATCCTAAAAATCTTCCTGCGTTTATTAAAAAGAATAATTACCAGTCTGAAGTAGTATGGCTAAATGAAACAAATGCAGACACCTTCTGTCCTAAAATAGATCCCAGTTGGGACGGTGCTATCCCAGTGTCCCTATTTATAAATAAGACAACCAATTACCGCTCTTTCTTCAACAGGCAGGTAACAGCGCCACAGGTGAAGATAGAGATAGAGAAGATGACGAAACCGTGAATCGTGAATCGGTAATCGTGAATGATTGACCAAGATATTCTCAGAACTCTTGGTGTGAAATTGCCACAGACGTTTTGAAACATGGAATAGTATTCACGATTACCGTTTGACGATTCACGTCTCACGATTCACTTTCCTCCATCTCATTCATTCTTTTAAATATTTTCACGCACAGGAACAATGCCCCGAGGCTGGCAATAGATAAGAGGATTCCGAAAACGCTTTGATAAATAATACCATCTGTTATGGTGTACACATTCAATAAAACGACAATGACGATTGCGGCGATCTGCCATTTCTTTAGTTGTTGCATAAGGCAAGTGTTTAGGTTATGACTTTCAAAAAGATGCGGGTTAGATTATATTCCATAAAAAAATCCGGCATTCCCCGGATTTTTTTTAAACTATTTTCAGGCAGGCCTTTTTATACCACAACCAACGGAGCGGCTTTCTTTTACAGTCACATCCTTGCCAGCAACCACCTGATCTATCGCTGCTTTTAAGTGTGGCTGCTTCGCATTAGCCGCATCAGAAGGATTATCATCTATTGCGCCTTTATAAGCCAGCTTACCATCTTTATTAAACAAATACACTTCCGGTGTGCGCGAAGCGCCAAAAACATTGGCTATTGTTGAATTTTTATCTACTGCATACATCCACTGATATCCCTGTTTTGCAGCATACTCTTTCATTGCTTCGTAAGAGTCTGCGCCATCACGCTGGCCCTCATTCGAATTGAGCAGGATCACACCCAGCCCATTTTTTTGTGCATACGCACATATCTCTTTTGTACGCTGCTGGTTCTTTACTACATATGGGCAAGTATTGCAGGAGAACATAACCAGCAAACCATTTTTCTGTTTTGCATCATCCAGTGTTACATCCTTTCCTGAAATGTCTTTCAGCTTTACATTCGTTGCCGGCAGCGCTGTGCCAATAGCAATAGATTGTATATTCTGCGCCACTGCACTTATTGTAAATGCGAATGCCGCAACTACGAGAAACGCATACTTTTTCATAAAAGAATATTTATGGTGAACAATTACTGTTGAGGCTGCTCCTGTAGCTCCTTCATCTTTCTTTCGTCAGCCTGTATCTTCAGGTACATAATACTTACATTCAGTTCAAAGCCTATCAGCAGGATCAGGGAGTTAATGAAAATTAATAACATTATGATTAATACTGTACCAATAGAACCATAAAATTTGTTGTAATTGGAAAAATGTTGCACCCAAAGTGAAAAAAAGGATGTAACCAATATGGTAAGCGCTGTAGCAAAAATGGCACCGGGAGATAGCAGGCGCCACCGCTTACGGATGGTTGGCGCAAACTTATAAATGAACCCGATAGAATACAGGAACAGTATTACGATAACAATCCAGCGGGAAGAGCGGATCAGCTCCCTTACCCACATCTTGTTGATACCGAGCCACTCCATTATAGACCTGAACATAGCGCCCTGCCCCATGGAGATAAGCGTAGTACCAATGATCAGCAATATTACGATAGTGGTTAACCGCATGGCGCGCAGGCGCTTGTCAATAAAGTTTGTACGCGGTTTTTCAGACAGCGACCTGTCGAATGTTCTGATCACCCCCATAATAGCATTGGAGGAATAAAACATAGCCAATACAAAACCCAATGATAATAAACCGGTTTTAGGTTTATTGAACAGGTCATCCAGGAAGTCTATGATCAGTTTCCGTGTTTCTACATTCGGTGTTATATCTCTCACTACACGAAACAGCTCTATAGAAAACTCCTTCGAGCCGGGCAGATAAGGCACCAGTGTAAACAGGAATATAGCAGCGGCAGGTATCGCCATAATAAAATTGAACGAAATAGCTGCTGCCCTTTCGTTCAACCCAACTTTATTGATCTGGTAGAAAAAGAAACGGATTACATCATACAAAGGCACCCCCTGGAACCCAGGCAGGTACACGTTCTTACTTTTATTAAGCAAGAACGCGATAGGCTTTAGGTTTAATATCGCTCGTTCTAACTTAGTCAAGGTGTTTATTGGTTTTGCTTTTGTCGCATGCGTTCATCCAACGCTTTCTGGTACTCCTTTGCATACTGATCGTGCTCTGCAAACGTGCTGCTAAAGTGGTGTGTGCCGTTAAACTCACTACTGGCTACGAAGAACAGGTAATCTGTCTTAGGCGCATTCAATACAGCATCCAGCGTTACCGTAGATGGTGTACAGATAGGTCCTGGAGGTAGTCCCTTATTTTTATACGTATTGTATGGTGATACTACAGCCAGGTGTCCGTAATAAATACGCTTTAGTGTAAAATCTTTCAGGGCAAACTTTATGGTAGGGTCTGCACCCAACGCCATTCCTTTTGCTACACGGTTAAGATATACACTTGCTATATTGCCCTTTTCAGGATTATAGTTTGTCTCTTCTTCTACAATAGAGGCCACTGTATAAACCTGCTCAGGTGTAAGGCCAAGATTGGCAGCTTTTTGTTTCCGGTCATTCTTATTCCAGAAATTATCGCTTTCTGCCTTCAGGCGGGTCAATAATTTATTCATCGGCGTATTCCAGTTAAACAAGTATGTATCCGGAATAATCAATGTCATTACCGTATTGGTATCTACACCAAACTGCTGAAGCGAATCGTTGCTATTCAAAAAAGCAAAGGCGGCTATTGAGTCTGTCTTAAAATTTTTACCGATCAGACGGGCAAAGTCTTCACGCAGGCGAAGTTTATTAATCACCAGTTTTGCCGGTGCCTGTTTGTTATTGCGCAGCGTTCGCGCAATGCGTACCAGGTTCTGCCCTTTCAGTACTTCAAAACGTCCGGGTTTTACCTTATCCCATACATTCATTCTGTCCGCTACTATAGTAAACGCCCATACATCACGCACCAGTTTCTGTTCCTTTAGCTGGTCCAGTACTTGTTGCCTTATATTACTGGCATCCTCAATGTAGATGTAATGGTTTTTGTCGCTGAATTTTGTAGCTGGCCCAAACAATACCCATGCGGCGTATGCACACAGCAGCAGCAGGGCCATGATAGCAGGATAAAGTATTTTTTTCATTGGTGTTATTATAGTTCCAGATGTTTCATTGTTTCAACGTTTCAAAACGTCTCAGCAAAAACGCTGAAACTTTTAACCCATTGATACTTCTATAACATTGTAATATAAGAAAAACCCCACCTGCTTTTACGCAGGCAGGGTAATTATATTGCTATTAGCTGAATTATTTTTTGCCGCTATCGCTGCCAGTTGGCGCAGCAGGCGCTGCTTGTTGTGGCTGAGCAGGTGCAGTAGTAGTTGTATTTACTTTTTGCAGAATGTCAGGCATTTTACTGTCAGAACCACCGTTTTTCAGGAACAGAGATGAAACCAGGCAAAGTACGCCGATAATAGCAGCGAACAGCCATGTACCTTTCTCCAAAACGTCAGTTGTCTGCTTTACACCCATAAATTGGTTGCTGATACCAGCTACAGAACCAGACAGGCCACCGCCTTTCGGATTTTGTACAAGGATGATAAAACCTAATATTACACAAGCCAGAACGATCAGGCTAAAAAACAAAATTGTCATCTCAGTTTCCTTTTAATTCTAAAATTTTGGTGGCAAAGTAAGCAGATTTGTCCGGATTCAAAAAACTTAATTTTGAATACACCTGTATTGCCTTATCTATCAACCCCTGTTTTACCAAAACGCGCGCCATTGCCTCAGTCACCACCTCTTTGGATTTGATGGACGATGCGGCTATACCCAATACCTGCTCCTCGTCTTCTTTTGCCGTCCCCAGGTCCGACAGATCGGTGCTAATGCGCTTCATCTGCTTCAGCCAGTCCGTAAACCGCTTCACCTTCTTCACCATTGCATCAGCCGGTACATTATCTACATCTATGCCCTGTGATGCAAAATAGTCAACCGTGTGGTAGGGATCAGAGCCTAACGGTAACACCGTATTTTCATCCACAGGCTTTTTAAATTCCTCCAACTGCTGTTGCAGCATTTCAGCGATCTTCATGTTGGAAACCCCGCTTTGAGGGCCGCCTATCTCGTCTACAGACAAAGAATCTTCATCTATATCCGGTTTTTCTTCAATTACTGCTTTAAAATGTTCTTTGATAGAAGTTTCAAAACTTGCATCCTCCACCGCAGCCTCGGTAAAAGATTCCTCAATAGGTGTAGGTTGCTCCTGCAACGTTGGTTCTTCTTCTACTGTTACAGCCTCCTCCTTTGGGGTAATTGCCGGTAACTCCGGCTCTTCCTCTATAAAAGTTTCCGGCGCAGCTATCTGCGGCGCCAGCGGTTCATCATCCTCTATAAATGTTACAACAGGTTCTTGCTTAGCCGCAGGCGTAGCAAATACCGGCGCCGCATCCTCCTCCACGTTTGCCATAATACCGTGGCCCTGTATTTTTTCCTCTGCAGGCGCAATCTTTTCTTCAACAGCAGGCTTCTCTTCTGCCTTTTCAACTAATGAAGTTTCAGGCTCACTCACCTTTTCTGTAGCAGCCGGAGAGGGCATTTCTACAGGTAGTACTTGCGTAGGCTCCTCTTTATAAAAAACCGGCGCAGGTGCAGCTCTCCTAACCGTTGTATCTACGTAAAACGCTTTATCCTGCAATTGGTAATCCAGCCAAAAAATGTTGGGGAAGTATAAAGATGTCCTTTGTAGCTGGCTAGCGGTGTCAGGATGGTTTTCCTGCTTCATTTTCTGCGTCAGCAAAAGCTGGGCAACCGCAAAAAATGGCTGATTATCGGCTATTGCCTGCAACTCAGCTATAGTCACTTCGTTCAACGAAGGCTTGCCGGTAACCAAACGCACTATTTTATCTTCTACAAGGTTCATATCGTGAAAATACTATTCTACTACCAGTTAGAAAAAATACGGTTAAAAATTTCGTCACTTAAATTTTTGACAATGTCGTCGTTCAATCTTCCCTGCGCCTGGTCAATTGTCAATGTGCTGGAAAAATCGAAGTCACGACTTATATCAAATTCTTCTGTTTTATTGTCCACCGTATTTTTAAATACAATATGCACGCCAACTGTTAAACGGTTAGATGCTGTAGTCTGGTTAGAGATAGCAGATGTAGATACCCTGTAACTATTAATGACCCCCTGTATCTGGTAATGCGCATTGTCATCATTCGTACGGGTCAGTTTAGTCTGGCTGGTTACTTTTTGCTGAAACGCATCTGTAAGACGCGAACCCAATTGCGGGTTTATGGTCGCAGCTTTGTTTTCAAACAAACCGATCTTAATCGTCTTGATCTTCGTGTAATCGATAGATACATCTTTAAAAGTATATACCCCACATGCACTAAACCCCAATGAGAGTACACTGAAAATAGCTATAAGATAAAATGAGCCTGCAATTTTTTTCACCACAAAAAATGAGTTTAATCGTTAATGTCGTATTCTTTCAACTTCCTGTAAAGCGTTCTTTCACTAATGCCCAGGTCCAGTGCCGCATCCTTTCTCTTACCCTTGTGCTTCTTCAATGCCTTCAGGATAAGTTCTTTTTCCTTATCCATAATATTTAAAGACTCCTCCACCTCTTCATGATGATGAATATCGTCATTATGATGTTCGTGCGGTATTAAAACCGGGTGACTTGTAGTAATCACATTCGGCTGTACCATCTGCGATGCGATTACAGGCTGGGATAATTCTACATTTCCACCATTGGCTGCATAATCATTCATTAGCGATTCCTTGGTATAGTTAGCTACAGATCCTGCAAGCGAAGGGTTCTGCAATATCTCCAGGAACATCTTCTTCAGTTCTGTCACATCCTTCTTCATATCGAAGAAAAGTTTGTACAGGATCTCCCGCTCGTTGGCAAATTCGCCACCAGCGTTTGAGGCTGCGCTTGCCAGCACAGGCATCCGGTTATTTGTTCGCTCAGGCAGAAATCTTCCTAACTCTGCCGCATTCAACACCGGTTGATTTGTCAATACAGAAATCTGCTCTGCAATATTTTTTAACTCACGCACATTACCCTGCCACGGATAATTCAGCAATGCATTCTTTGCATCCTCATCCAATTGCACCGGCGTTCTTTTGTAACGCTCTGCAAAGTCCACCACAAATTTTCTAAACAACAATGGTATGTCTTCTTTCCTGTCGCGTAAAGCCGGCACACGGATCGGCACTGTACTTAAACGATAGTATAAGTCCTCCCTGAATTTGCCGTTCTGTTTAAACTCAAGCAAGTCACGGTTTGTAGCCGCTATTACACGCACATCTGTTTTTTGCACTTTGGAAGAACCAACACGAATAAATTCGCCGGTTTCCAATACACGCAGTAATCTTGCCTGCGTACCTAATGGCATCTCACCTATTTCATCGAGAAATATAGTACCACCATTCACCGTTTCGAAATAGCCTTTGCGACTGTCAACCGCCCCGGTAAATGCCCCCTTTTCATGGCCGAACAATTCTGAATCGATCGTGCCTTCCGGGATAGCACCACAGTTTACCGCTATAAACGGGTTATGTTTACGCGCAGAAAGCGCATGTATAATCTGAGAAAACACCTCCTTACCTACACCACTTTCCCCTACAATTAATACCGTCAAATCCGTTGCAGCCACCTGCACCGCAGTATTCAACGCATGATTTAATGCAGGAGAATTACCGATAATTCCAAACCTGTTCTTTATTGATTGTATATCTGTCATTCTATTCCTTTTTAAGTACAAAGCAGAACTATGTACAATGTTAGATATGCGATGTAAACAGAAGTACTAAGTACAATGTGTAACCCATCTGAAGTACTACTATCATCACCGTTGCGTCGCACACTTCATCGTTCTATTCTTTACTGAACATTGCTCAGTGAATATTGAACATTCTTCTTGCCTTTATCATTCAATATTCCTTGTTCCTTATTCGTTATTCCATCTCTTCGCCGTGGTTCGTGTCTTCACGAACCAGTTGCATTCCGTCGCGTGAAGACACGCGCCGGGGCGTAAAATGATCCTCACTTCATCATCCGAAATTCCTTGTTCCTTGTTCGTTATTCTCTTTTGCCACTGCCGGGTACTCACAACTTGCTACTCACCACTTACTATCTCGCCCAGCAATGTCGCCTGTGTAAAACCCGTAATTTTTACCAGTGCATAATCACCAGCCTTCAACCCTGCATTTCCTTTAGGGAAAACGATCATTTTATTTTCAGAGCTTCTTCCCTTCCAGTCATTATTACTACGCTTACTTTCACCTTCTATCAGCGCCTTAAATGTGTTACCTACATCCTTCTTATTGCTTTCAAAAGACAGTTTACCCTGTAAGTCTACTATCTCCTGTAAACGTCTTTTCTTCACCTCTTCAGGTATATCATCCGTATAGCGGCGTGCGGCCAGTGTGCCCGGTCGCTCACTATAGAAATACATATAGCTCATGTCATATTTGCTATACGCCATAATAGATAAAGTATCCTGGTGCTCCTCTTCCGTTTCTGTGCAGAAGCCTGCTATTACATCAGAGCTAATGCCACAGCCGGGAATAATGCGCCTGATCTGGTCTACCTTAGCCATATACCACTCACGTGTATATGTTCTGTTCATCAGCTGCAACACACGCGTGTTGCCGCTTTGTACAGGCAGGTGAATGTAGTTGCAGATATTCTCGTAACGTGCTATGGTATGCAGCACTTCTTCTGTAATATCTTTAGGATGAGATGTACTGAACCGTATGCGCAGATCAGGATGGATCAGCGCCACTTTTTCCAGCAGTTTTGCAAACGTTACTGTTTCATCATTTTGCTCGTCTACCCAATAGTAGCTATCCACGTTTTGCCCCAATAACGTTACTTCTTTATACCCCTTATTGTATAAGTCCTGCGCTTCTGCTACAATGGAGTGTGCATCGCGGCTACGTTCGCGGCCTCTTGTAAAAGGCACTACACAAAAGCTGCACATATTGTTACAGCCACGCATGATAGACACAAATGCAGTAATACCGTTGCTATCCAAACGCACCGGAGCTATATCTGCATACGTTTCGTCGCGGCTAAGCATTACGTTTACAGATTTCTGACCAGTCTCAGCCTCCTCCACCAGTTTAGGCAATGCCCTGTAAGCATCAGGCCCCACCACTATATCCACCAGTTTTTCTTCTTCCAGGAACTTGGATTTTAAGCGCTCTGCCATACAGCCTAATACACCCACCAGCGTACCCGGCCTGGCCTCTTTCAGCTTTCTGAATTCTGTAAGACGCTTACGTACCGTTTGTTCCGCTTTTTCACGGATAGAGCAGGTATTCACCAATATAAGATCAGCCTCTTCCACATTACGTGTAGCGCCAAAACCTTCATTATTCAGGATAGAAGCCACAACTTCACTGTCGCTAAAATTCATCGCACAGCCGTAACTCTCAATAAAAAAATGCTTTTTGTATTTAGCCGGATCGTTCTCGAAAGGCGCGAATGCTTCGCCCTGTCGCGTTTCATCATGTTTTTTAGCAGCCAATTCCAACATTTCCATTCGGCATAAAAGTTTTTAGAAAGGCAAAAATAGGCAAAAGTAGTCAATATGTCAGTTTGACAGTTCGTTAACAATTTTTTGTTTCTCCTCCTGGGTATATTTGCAGGCCTTTACTTATTCCGTTACAACCGCCATGAAGAAAACCTTCGCACTACTTATATATATAATTGTGTCCAGATCAATCGTTTTTTGCCAGGATATCCCGGTAAGAACGTTGCCTACAGAGGTGTTTCGAAGCGTGAAAAAGGATGCAAATGACACTGCAAGATGGACGTGGAAAAGGGGTGGTCTTTTAAGTACCAACCTTGCACAAGGCTCCTTGAGCAACTGGGCGGCAGGCGGTGAAAACTTTTCAATGGCAGTTACCACCTACGTCAATTATTTCCTGTTACATAAGAAGAAGAACTATACATGGGACAATAGCCTTGACTTCAACCTTGGCTTTGTACAGGCCACCAGCCTTGGCAGCCGGAAGAATGATGACAGGCTTGACTTTTTATCCAAATATGGCTACCGGGTAGATACAACCAATAAGCTGTATGCAACAGCCTTGTTCAATTTCAGGTCTCAGTTCTTTGATGGTTACACCTACTCAGGCGATGTAGGTACGTTATCATCTACCTTTCTTTCCCCTGCGTATGTGTTGCTCTCAGTCGGTTTTGACTATAAGCCTTTCAAGAATTTTTCCATTTTCCTTTCGCCGCTTACCTCCCGTTTAACTGCGCTGGCAAGCAAGCGGCTGTATGAGCAAGGGTTATATGGTATTCCTGCCGGTAAAAGGTCTATCAACGAGCTGGGTGCTTTCTCTTCCATCAATTATACACAAAGCATAGGTAAATCCATTACCTACAAAGGCAGGATGGACTTGTTCTCCAATTATAACAACAAGCCGCAGAACGTAGACTTGTATATGACGAACCTTGTTTCTTTCAAAATAAACAAGCTCTTGTCTGCCACCTACAACCTGGACCTGATCTATGATGATGATGTAAAACTATTTGGCCCGGACAAGAATAGCCCCGGCTTACAGGTCAAAAGCCTGATAGGCATAGGTTTTTTGGTGAAGTTGAATAATGTGGTGGATTAGAGTTGAAGACCATTGTTGAATTGTTATATGGCTTAATGGTTATATTGTTTTAAAGGAGGAGTTTTACACATGAATCATCCAACAATTCAGCCATATAACAATTTAGCAGTGCATCAATTCAACCATGCAACCATTTAATATGCGTTTTCCTGCAACTTTTTCCGCCCTGCATTAAACGTCCCCCCTTTTTTTTCATCTATATTGCGCAACAAGCAATTGCCAAACCTACAACTACTGTCAAGATTGAGAAATTTCTACCTTGCCTCGCTGCTTTGCCTATTTGGCGCGCACCTGTCTGCGCAGGAACAGCCGGCATCCGTCCCGAAAACAGATAAAAAAACGAACGTTGGTGTTATTATAGGAAATGCACTGTCGGCAGAAAATAGCCAGGCCGTAGCCTTTGCCTCCGTAAAACTGATTCCTTTTACAGACACGACTAAAGCCATACAGGAAGTAACCGATAAAAACGGATCTTTCTCTTTTGAGAAAGTTTCATTTGGGTTATACAAATTATCTGTTACAGCCGTTGGCTTCAATACCCTGTTGCTCGACAGCATTAATGTGCGCGAGGAACGTTACGATTTTAATCTTGGCGACCTGAAGCTAAACAGCAGCGCTTCTCCCCTCACGGATGTAGTGATCTATGCAGAAAAACCATTGATTGAAAATAAGGATGGCAATATTGTATATAACGTTGGCGAGAGTGCATTAAGCAATGGCTCATCTACTGCAGAGCTGCTGCGTAGTATGCCACTGGTAAATACAGACCCCAATGGTAAGATCTTACTGAGAGGAAAGGAACCGAAAATACTCATAGACGATAAGCCCGTAGAATTGTCTGCACAGCAATTGCAAGACTTGCTGGAAAGTCTTCCCGGCGGCTCTATAGAGCGCGTGGAATTACTGCTGAACCCTCCTGCACAATATGCGACGGAAGAAGGCGGCGTCATCAATATTGTAACCAAGAAAGGGAAGATCGGCTGGGTGGGGCGCGTCACTGCAACTGTGGGGACGAGAGGCGAGGCTAATACTGCCGCCAACGTTTCTTACCGCAATAAAAAATTGTCTTTCACTTCCATCGCCGGGTTTGCTGCAAACCGTGTTACAGGCAACAGCTATTCGCACAGGCAAAACATTTATACAGATTCCTCCAACTACCTGTACACAGATGGTAATTATGTGAATAAGAATACACGGCCTACACTGCGCTTGCAACTGGATTATGAAAAGGATAAGCAAAACCTCTACAGCGTAGTGTATCAGGGCAACTGGAACAACTATGATAACAATAGCACGACTGCATATTCTAACCTGAACAATGCTATGCAGACGTATAAAATGAGTACGCGCAATACTGCCAACAATGGCAATGGTTCTTCTAATTCACTAACTGGTTCTTATACACATAAGGGGAAAAATCCGCAAGAGTTACTCAGGGTTATTGCAATTGCGTCTATGAGCAAAGGCATGAGCGGCAGAAACTATTTCCAGCAATACTTAAACCCGGATTATACACCTACAGGTGTTGACTCTACACAGCAGCAGGATGGTGACAACAACAGTAACACATACAGCGTAAATGTTTCGTATGATAAGCCGCTACCGTTCCTGCTGCCGGGCACCAGTTTTTCTACAGGATCGGTATTTACACAAAATAATTATCACAACATCCTTACGACCAACTTCCTGAAAAAGCCTGAACGTGTAATGGTAGAGAGTGACCTGCTAAGTAATAATTTCAAATTTCACCAAAGTGTATTCACTATCCGGGCGGGCTTCACATTTATGCTACCGGACAAATGGAAAATTGTTGCAGGCGCGCAAGCCGAGAATACGCATCTTGATTTCCAGTTTTTGCGCACAGCTACGTTGCCTGTTGACAACAACTACTGGAACCTGCTTCCGAATATCATGCTGAGAAAGGAGTTTGATAAAACGTTCAACACGTCATTGGTCTACCGTGCATCTATACGCAGGCCGGGCATAGATGAGCTGAACCCAAGCATTAACTACAATGACCCGTACAATATCCGGTATGGCAACCCATACCTTGATGCACAACTGGCAGACAACTTTGACTGGAATATCAGTTTTATTAAGGGTAAATATTATATCAACGGAAATCTTGGCTATAACAAAATCAAGGATGTGTTCAATACGATCAGAACGCTGGTGAGTGATGGCAAGACTGAAACTACATGGAAAAACATCAGCGATAAACAACAATACGAATCCAGCATTTGGGGAGGTTATACGTTTAATAAGAACCTGCGTATGAATACGAGTATAGGTTATACCTACAACGTGTATGATGAAGCGGGTAAGCAATTGTATAAATACCGCGATGGTGGTTCTTTCTTCACCAGCCTGAATGCGCACTATACGCCTACACCGTTGCTAACTTTTGATGGCAATGCGCGCTTTAGCAGCTTTGCTGATCCACAAGGACGTTCGAAGAGCAACCTGCAAATGAATTTTGGCATCCAGCACAAGTTTATGGATAAGCGTTTGGTGATTGGCATTAATATCATTGACCCGATACTGACACAGAAATATACCACTTATACGTATGGCCCTAATTTCTTCCTGGAAAACTATAGCTCTACTAATACACGCAATTTCCGCCTGACAGTAAGCTACCAGTTGAATCGTCTTGTACAAAAGAAACAGCTAAGCGATAAGGAGAAGAAAAAGATACTGGATAAGTTGAAGAATAAGAGTTGATGTGGGGTTGAATGGTTAAATTGTTTTGCCAACGCAGGGTTCTTGCGCGTGCTTAAGTTAAGAGTGGGCCACTTTTAAAAGACAATATTCCTGGCTTATGGATACACTTAAAAAGTGGCCCACTCTGGCGTTCTTTTTTCGACTTCACTTAATTTAATATTACTAATGGCTATATAGAAATCATCTTTCCCTACAAATGATAGCTTCTTCAAAATTTATAGTCGAGTAACAGCAAAGCACAAGACAGGAGTCTTGCGCCAGTTTATAATATAACAATGTAACAATTCAACAATTTATCCTTTATTCCCCACTCCACACCTGCACCAGCTCTACCAGCACATCCACAGATTTTTGCATGTCCTGCACACTTACATATTCATGCTTGCCATGAAAAGCCATTTCACCGGTAAAGATATCCGGACAGGGTAATCCCATAAACGATAAACGGGAACCATCCGTGCCGCCGCGTGCGCTATGATGCTCAAACGGTACACCTGCGCGCTGCATAGCCGTCTTTACATGCTCACCAATCTTAGGATGATTTACCAGTACTTCTTTCATGTTGCGGTACTGCTCATTTACTGTAAACTCATACCGCGCACCGGGATGCAGTGATACAGCTTTTTCAGCACAGGCACGCAGGCTATCTTCATGCGCTTGCAGCTTTGCTGTTTCAAAGTCACGAACAATGAATTGCACTTTTACTTTTTCTGCCGTACCCTCCGTATATACCGGATGCACAAACCCTTCTCTGCCAGAAGTTGTCTCTGGTGAAAAGCCATCCTGTGGTAAAAGGGAAAGAAATGTAGCAGCAACTTTCATTGCATTCACTAAAATATCTTTTGCATAGCCGGGATGTGCGCTAATGCCATGAAAGGTAACGGTAGCACCATCTGCACTGAATGTTTCATCTGTAAATGCGCCGCGCTCACCACCATCCAGTGTATAGCCAATATCGGCTCCCAACTTTTTTAAATCCACTTTATTTACACCGCGCCCGATCTCTTCGTCAGGCGTAAATAAAATACGCACTTTGCCATGCGGCACTTCAGGATGTTGCATTAAATAGTTTGCCAGGTCCATAATAATAGCAACACCTGCTTTGTTGTCTGCACCTAGCAGTGTTGTACCCGAAGCAGTAATAATATCGTCACCAATGCGCTGCTGCAAATATGGATGTTCCTTTGTAGTAATAACCTGTGTGGTATCATCAGGTAATACAATGTCACTACCATCATAGTTCTTATGGAGAATAGGCTTTACATTAGTACCTGTGCAGTCCGGCGCCGTATCTACGTGACTGCAAAAGCAGAGTACAGGCACTGCTTTATCTGTTGTTGCCGGTATAGTTGCATATACATAACCATATTCATCCAGCTCTGCATCTGTTATGCCTATTGCTTTTAGCTCACTCACTAAAATACGGCTCAGGTCTTTTTGTTTTTCTGTAGAAGGTTGGGTATCGCTATGCGGATCGCTCTGTGTATCTACCTGCACATAACGCATAAAACGTTCAGCTACTGTGTATGCATATTTATTCATCGATGTAAAGTATTTAGCTACGGCAAATTAGAGTATTATCGGGAGACGTGAATCGTGAATAGACGCTTAATCTACGGCAACTTAAAACATTTCACGCAAAGGCGCGAAGTATTGCAGAAGCCGCAAAGGAGACACTGAGATCGCAAAGCGGCTTCACTATGTTGTCTTGCCAGAGTGGGCCACTTTCTAAGGATCTGTTTTAATCATGAACAGTAACTTTAAAAGTGGCCCACTCTGATAGCCTATTCATCCTGGTCCTGCGCCGCATCTCTCTCCGATCTTTTTTTAAGCACAAAAGCTTGCATTAGCGGGTCTGGCGCTATACCTTGTTACTTATACCCAAAAAATCACTGCTATATGAAAAAAGGAATCATTGGCGGTATTGTTGGCGGCATTATCATTTTCCTGTGGCAATTCCTATCGTGGACAGCCCTTGATCTGCATCGTGCTGCACAACAATATACCCCTAAGCAAGACAGCATTCTGAGTTACCTCAACTCGCAATTTTCTGAAGATGGAAGTTACTTTTTGCCGAACTGTCCGCCGGGCACTTCACACGAAGAAATGGAAAAAACCATGAAGGCCGGAGAAGGTAAACCATGGGCACAGGTTTCTTATCACAAGTCGATGGATATAAGTATGACGCCAAGCATTATCCGCGCGCTGGTGGTGGATATTCTTATAGGCTGGCTACTCTGCTGGATACTATTACAGATACAACCACTTACCCTGGGCAAAGTATTTACAGTAACGCTTGTTGCCGGCATTATTGTTTTCCTCAATGCGCCATATACTATGCATATCTGGTATAAGACTGCAGATGTAAAAGCGCACCTGATAGACGCTGTTGCAAGCTGGGGACTATGCGGCATCTGGCTGGGTGTGTGGCTGCGGAAACGTGAGGCGTGAGGCGGCTGAGGTTTATTATCGATTGAGCTGATTAGAGAACAAGAAGATGACGAGTGCGACGCAAGAACAGCTTAATAGATATTCTATTGCCGGGTTCATAACATCTATAACTCATCCTGGTCTCAGACCAGGATGTAAAGGAATATCGACTCCGTCGATTATATTGTACTTATTCAAAAGCCCCGGCGCGTGTCCTCACGCGCCGGTTGGTAGCTGGTTCGTGAGGACACGAACCAGGGCGAAGTCATTGGACTTCGTCGATCATATTGTACTTATTCGATGGAGTCGAAATACCACGGCATCCTAGTCGGAGACTAGGATGAGATGAGGATGAGGTGTACTGGCACAAACAAAAAAGCTCAGGCCATGCGGCACTGAGCTTTTTGCTTTATAATGCTTTTATATTAAGGCATAATGATCAGCGGGCTTGCACCTGCTATCTCTACTACTTCAATATCGAATACTAAATCTTTACCAGCAAGTGCGTGATTTGCATCTAATACGATCACATCATCTTTTATTTCTGTGATGGTTACCGGCAACTGTTGTCCGTCAGGGCCATGCATAGCAAGCTGCATACCTACTTCAGGCACCATGTCCGGCGGGAACCTATCTTTTGGAAATTCAAGGATACGCTCCTGGTCTACAGGCCCGTATGCTTCCATAAAAGGAATTTCAATTGTTTTTTTATCTCCCACGCCCATGCCTAATACGCCATTATCGAAACCAGGTATAACCATACCGCTTCCTACTTCAAATTCAAGGGGTTGACGGCCTGCGCTGCTGTCAAAAGTTGTTCCGTCGGTCAATTTGCCGTGGTAGTGCACTTTTACAGTGTCACCTTTTTTCACTTGTTGCATAGTAAAGTTTTATTAAATGAAAGGGAAGTCAGCCAGGTATTAGTTGTGCAATAAGCCTACCTAAGGGGAGAAATAATAAGGACAACTTTTATACAAATACCGAAATCCGCGGGCAAAGTACGTCTATCTATATGAAAAGGCAATTAATTTTCTTTAAATTGCCGGATTGAGCGACATTTATTGCAGGCATTTGCAAGAACTTAAAACTACCGATTTGTCCATGAAAAAAATGACTCTGGCTTTACTGCTGGTGCTGGCTTTTGCCAACATATATGCACAGCGTAAATCATCTTCACCTAAAAAAGAAGTTGTGATTGAGCCCGGCTCCTGGCAACTACAGGAATACCTTCCTATGCTAAAGGGAAAGCGGGTTGGTGTATTTGCTAATCCTACAGCTATTGTAGGCCCGGCGCAAACGCTGATTGTAGATACGCTGATAAAATCCGGGGTGAAGATCACTAAGATATTCGGCCCTGAGCATGGCTTTCGCGGCACGGCAGACGCTGGTGCTAAAGTGGACAGCTATGTAGATGAGAAAACAGGCATACCTGTAGTATCATTATACGGCAAGAAGACCAAACCTACAGCTGAGGACCTGGCAGACGTAGATGTGATGCTGTTTGACTTGCAGGATGTTGGCGTTCGTTTTTACACGTATATCTCTTCCATGCAGGACTTCCTGGAAAGTGCGATCGTGAACAACAGGCCACTGATCATACTGGACAGGCCGAACCCCAATGGGTTTTATGTAGACGGCCCTGTACTGGATACGCAGTATAAGAGCCATGTAGGTATGCAACCGATCCCTGTGGTATATGGTATGACGATAGGTGAATATGCACAAATGCTGCTGAGTGAACAAATGTTGATCAAAGATGCAAACGATAAATACAAAACAATAAGCGCCTCACGCTATAAAGCAGGTAGTACATTCTTTCAGCTAACGGTGATCCGTTGTAAAAATTATACGCACAAAAGCTTGTATAAATTACCGGTGAATCCATCGCCTAACCTGAAAGACATGGCCTCTATTTACCTGTACCCTTCCACTTGCTTTTTTGAAGGCACGTGCCTGAGCGAAGGCCGTGGTACAGAACATCCTTTCGCAATTTTCGGACACCCTACCCTACCTAAGAATATGTTTTCTTTTACGCCGGTTAGTGTTCCGGGTGCAACAGCGCCTAAGCTGAAGGACCAGGTTTGCTATGGCTGGAACCTGTTTGGCTCAGATGAAGAGATATTGAAAAAGATAGACAACAAAATACAGATCAAATACCTGGTTGATGCGTATAAATTATTCCCTGGTAAGGATAGCTTTTTTCTAAAACCAAAGAGTGGAAAAATGGCAGCGTCGTTCATTGCGAAGTTGTACGGCAATACAGATATTATTCAGCAACTGGCTGATGGAAAATCTGAAGCTGAAATACGCGCGAGCTGGGAACCAAAGCTGAGTGCATTTAAAAAGATCAGGAAGAAATATTTGTTGTACACAGACTTTGAATAAAATCTGATAATGAGCAGACGTGCTCATTACTGAATGGCTACATGGTTTAATTGTTTTCCAATCACATAACAATTAAACCATGTAGCCATTTAACATTTATATACCTTCGCTATATGCAAAAAGACTTACGAATTGTTTTTATGGGTACGCCAGAGTTTGCAGTGGCTTCACTGAATGCTTTGGTAGAAGCAGGATATAATGTAGTAGGTGTGGTAACAGCGCCGGATAAACCGGCAGGGCGTGGTATGAAGCTGACTGAAAGTGCTGTAAAAAAATATGCAGTTGGAAAAGGTTTGCGTGTATTGCAACCAGAGAAATTACGCAATCCTGATTTTGTGGAGGAATTGCGTTCATTGCATGCAGATGTGCAAGTGGTGGTAGCATTCAGAATGCTACCGGAAATGGTTTGGAATATGCCGCCACAAGGCACCATCAATGTACATGGATCTTTACTGCCGCAATACCGTGGTGCGGCTCCTATAAACTGGGCTGTTATAAACGGGGACAAAGAAACAGGTGTTACTACTTTTAAATTACAACATGCAATAGATACGGGGAATGTATTGCTACAGGAATCTATGCCGATAGGTGAAAATGAAACTGCTGGTGAAGTACATGACCGCATGATGATGCTGGGCGCAAAAGTATTGGTGAAAACAATGGAAGCAATACAAGACAATACACTAAAAGAAATGCCGCAGGCGGACTTTGCCGAAACAGAACTGAAACATGCACCCAAAATATTTACAGAAACGTGTAAGATAAACTGGGATGATACAACGGAGCATATTCATAATCTTATTCGTGGCCTGTCTCCTTACCCTACAGCGTTTACTACACTACAGGATAAGACGATGAAAATATTTGTGGCAGAAAAAGAACTGGCTACACATGAAGAAACGCCTGGTACTTTTGTAACAGATGGTAAAACGTATTTGAAATTTGCTACACAGGATGGTTTTATCAATGCACTGGAAATACAACTGGAGGGAAAGAAAAGAATGCGCACAGAAGATTTTTTAAGAGGCTATAAACAATAATGATTTCAACAGTTTCAGGGTTTCAATGTTTCAGTATAAAACGTTGATGCAAATGAAACTTTGAAACTGATAAACTTTGAAACAACTATGGAACAACGATTAACTTTTTTGACAATAGGTGTGACTGATCTGAAAGCGATGCGGGCTTTCTATAAGGAAAAATTTGGCTGGACGCCTTCTAAGGAAGATGATTATGATGGCATTGCTTTCTTTAAACTCAACGGCATTGTCTTGGGCCTTTTCCCTGCTGATGAACTGGCGGAAGATGCCGGTGTAGCGCAAGACGGTGCAGGTACTTTCAAACGCATGACAATGGCCATTAATATGCGCTCTGAAAAAGAAGTGGACGAGGCTTTTGCTGCATTAAAAGCAAAGGGTGTTACCATTACTAAAGCGCCGGAAAAGGTATTTTGGGGTGGCTACAGGGGCTATGTTGCAGACATAGAGAACAACCTGTGGGAGATTGCTTATAATCCTTTTATGGAAATGGATGCGGAGGGGAATGTGTCAAAAGTTTAGGCCACAAAGACACGAAGGCACAACGGAACACCAAGCAATAAAAACACAAGGGGCACAAAGCGGATTATTCTTCTTTGTGCCCCTTTCTGTCTTAGTGCCTTAGTGGCTACTCGTAGTAAGTTACTGTCAATGGGAATTTAGTATCAGTAATGCCCAGCGCATCTGCGGCCGCGTTACTGATGCGGAAGTTCAGCCCATCATTCTCCTTCGTGTCTGTAATTTTCCAAAGCACTTTTGCGTACACGATCTTATTTGTCTGTGCTGAAGTAATCTTCACTATTGATCCCGGAGGTACATCATTAATAAGGATGTAATATTTTTTATCTGTCCAGCCGCTGGCAGTTTTAAAAGTCATAGAAACACCGTTTGTTGTTTCCAATGAACGTCCGTCCACATCTACACCAAACAAGGAAGTGAAATATCCCTGTGTGCTTATTTTAGATGGCTCAACGTATGGATCTTTTCCATCCGGTATCATTGGCTGAGATTCCGCTTTTACTTTCGGTTTCGTATCTGCTGGCGGAGCACTCACAGGCGCAGTTGTAGTTGACGGATCAACCTGCTGTTCAGCTTTAGGTTGCTCTTGTGGAGCAGTGGTAGTAACCGGCGTACTTACCGTATTATCTACCTGCGGTTGCTGTTGCTGTACCGGTGGCTTCTGTGCCGTTACAGTTGCCGGCGTATTAATACTTAACTGCTGCCCGATAGATACTTTATCTGTAGTAAGATGGTTCCATGTTTTAATCTTGTCTATAGAGACATGGTACTGCTTGCCTATTTTGTATAATGTTTCTCCTTTCTGCACGGTATGAATAATGCCTGCTGTAGCTGCACCCGCATCAGGTTGCTGTACTGCCGGAGCGGCTACTTCCTTTTTAGGCGGATTGGTGGCTGGCGGTGTAGTTTGTGCGGTTGCCGGCACCTTTGCGCCATTAGCCGGTATCTTTACTTTCTCTCCTATCTGTAATTTACTGTTGGTATTCATCCCATTGAGACGCATAATGTCACCAACGGTTGTTTTATATTTTGCACTCAGGCCAGAAAGCGTTTCTCCTTTCTGAATGGTGTGTATAGTATATTTAACAGTGCTTTGCGAAAACGCATGCAACTGGGTGAAAGCAACAAATACAGAAGCAACAAAAAACTTTTTCATAGTTGATAGTTTTCCAACACTTTTATCAGCGATAAAAGTACAATGTAAAATCAATTTTTTAATATTCTCCACTCCGTAGGGTAATAATTGTTTACCCTGTTTGGCAATACCTTCATCCATCCAAGCTGTAAGCCATCAAAAGTAGCCAATGTCCAACCCTTTAATCCTTGTGGTGTTGGGAAGTCCTGTTTCCGTAGATATGCCAGTGCTTCTTCTTTTGATAAATCCACTTGCTGAATACTTCCGCTAATCAGCAAGCTTAGTGCCAGTTGATGATCCGGCACAAAATCTTTTGCTTTTGGAGCGCCAACAGTTACGCCGGCCTTCCGCAGGTATAGCTGTTTTTGTAACAACGCAACATCTTGTTGCCATATTGCTGGTATAGCCAGGATGTTATCATTTTGCTTCAAAAAGAAAAGTTGTTCACTTTCGTTCAGCCAGCCATTTAAAAGCGCTATTTCCTGTTTCGTTGCCGCAGAAAGCGCAGGCTTTTTACCGGTAAATTCATGCCCGTCCGTCTTTTCAAAAGCTGCTATAAAAAAACCTTCCCCCATTATTTTATCCGGGTAGAAGCGATAACCTTTTGATTGTGTTTGTGGCGATGTGCTTGTTACAATTCCCCACGCAGCAGGCACTTCCAATGCGATGTTTTGTATGGCAAAATTATCTACCAGCCAGTCAGCAATTTCTTCATCTTCCTCGGGCGAATAACTACAGGTGGAATAGATAAGTTTACCGCCCGGTTTTAATGCAGGCAATATATCTGCTAAAATGCGCTGCTGGCGCTGGCTGCAGAGTTGCACACCGGCCTCGCTCCACTCTTCTATAGCAGAAGGATCGCGACGGAATAAACCGCTACCGCTACAAGGTGCATCTACAACGATCACATCGAAATAGCCTTCCAGCTTTGCAAAATCCCTTGGGTCATTGTTGGTAACAACCACATTGGCCTGCCCCCATTTAGACAGGTTTTCCACCAATATACCTGCACGTGTTTTGATTATTTCGTTGGAAACCAGTAGGCTGTCGCGAAAGAAAGAAGCTAACAATGTGCTTTTACCACCCGGTGCGGCACACAGGTCAAGCACACGCATCGGCTGTTTGTCCGCAGGCACAATACTGTGCAGTACATGCCAGAGAAACATACTGCTGGCTTCCTGCACATAGTAGGCACCGGCATGGAACACAGGATCAAGTGTAAAAGAAGGGCGCTGTGGCAGGTAATATCCTTGTGGGCACCAGGGTACAGCTTTGTCTGCCTGCCCTATTACACCTGTATCACCATTGCCAGCCGTAACCGGCTTCAATGGATTGAGCCTGATAGAAGTTACTTTTTCTTCTTCCGCATGTACACGGATAAAAGCGTCCTTATCCAGGCCCGGTGCATGCGCTATCGCTTTAATAAATGATCCGGGTAGTTGCATCCGCCAAAAATAAGCAAAAGGTATTTGCCACAAAGACACTAAGACACAAAGATGCACCAAGAGAATTTAACCACAAGGCACGCAAGGATTTCGCAAAGATCACAAGAACACACTTTGCATATTAAGATAAAGGTGTATTGTACTTTGTACTTCGTAGTTAGTATTTCATCCACTTACATCGTACATCTAACATCGTACATCCAACATCACAGTTGCTTCACTTCATTCACCAATTGTTGCAACACGCCTTTTGCATCGCCAAACAACATGGATGTTTTAGGCTGAAAGAATAATTCATTTTCAATGCCTGCATAGCCGGGCTTCATGCTACGTTTGTTTACAACAACCAGTTTTGCATGTTCTACTTCAAGTATGGGCATTCCGTATATGGGAGAGGAAGGGTCATTTTTAGCAGCCGGATTCACCACGTCATTTGCACCAAGCACCAATACTACATCTGTACTTTTAAATTCATCATTAGCTAATTCCATTTCCAACAATTTATCATAGCTCACATCTGCTTCTGCCAGCAGCACATTCATGTGCCCGGGCATTCTACCTGCAACAGGATGTATTGCATACATCACCGTTACGCCTCTTTGCTCTAATATTTTTTCTAATTCATGACAAATATGTTGCGCCTGTGCTACAGCCAGGCCATAACCCGGTACTATAATCACTTTATTAGCATAGTTCATTGCCATAGCGGCATCGCTTACGCTTATTTCTTTATAGCTACCACCACTCTGCGTAGTATTATTAGTCTGTGTCGCGCTTGTGCCAAAGGATCCGATCAATACATTTTTCAAACTGCGGTTCATGGCTTTGCACATGAGTATTGTTAGCAACGTACCCGCAGCGCCTACCAAGATGCCACCTGTCAGCATCACTTTATTGTTATATAGGAAGCCGCCACATGCCGCTGCCACACCCGTAAAAGAGTTCAGCAGTGATATAACAACCGGCATATCCGCGCCGCCAATAGGGAATACGAACAAGACACCATAAGCAAGCGATAAAATAAAAATGAGGTAAAATAATAAATAGGTACTCTCTGACAAATTGAATAAGAGATAAACGCTTAATGCAAGTATGACCAGCAAAATAAGGATGTTCACTAAATGCTGCCCTTTGAAGGAGAAGTCTTTTATTTTTCCGTTTAGTTTACCCCAGGCGATAACACTTCCTGCAAATGACACAGAGCCGATAATGACACCTAACAGCATTATAATGAGGTAGCCGATCGTTCCTTCAGAGACCAATAATATTTCCGTTATAATAAATGGCCTGTCTGCAAATAAGACACCGATGTAATGATGATATTCAATAATTGAAATTAATGCAGCACATGCACCGCCCATGCCATTAAACAAACTCACCATCTCCGGCATGGCAGTCATTTTCACTTTTTTTGCAGTCATTACACCAACAATACTGCCGATGATCAAGCCTCCTGCAATCCAGCCGTAATTGTGTAATCCCTTTCCTGACTCATCCTGGTATAAAAAGATAGTGGCAAAGATGGCAAGCGCCATTCCTCCTGCTGCAATCAGGTTTCCTTTGCGCGCAGAAGCAGGATTGGATAACATCTTTAAACCTACGATAAATGTGACCGAAGCTACAAGGTAAAAGACTGTCAGGATTTCTTTTTGCATCAACTATTTATTTAAGTGCGTGAATCGTGAGACGGCAATCGTGAATAAAAGCCTACTTCATGCAACGCTGTCTCATTATCAAAACAACAATCATAACGTGTGTTGTGATCTGGCAATCGTGAATGCACCTATTCACGATTGCCGTCTCACGATTCACGCCCGCTACATTCAACAATTATCCTTTCTTCTTCTTAAACATTTCCAACATCCTGTCCGTTACCACAAACCCTCCTACTACATTTATCGTTCCCAGTATTACAGCCAGAAAGCCCAGTATCAATGCCGCATAATTATCAGGTTCTGCTTTCCCCATTACGATAATGGCACCGATAATTACCACACCGTGAATGGCATTGGCCCCGCTCATTAGCGGAGTATGCAATACACTTGGCACACGGCCTATCACTTCTATACCGAGAAAGATCATCAGCACTACAATGTAGATGTATTGCTCGTGGTTGTAGAAAAAGGATAAAATGTCCTGCATATCGCCGTTATTTTATGGATAGTAGTTCAATCATTATTGTACGGTTTTCACGCGGTCATGTACAATGTTTCCTTCATAGGTAATACAAGCGCCTTTCACTAAATCATCTTCAAAATTCAGGAATAACTCACCGCTTTTATTAACTATCAACTGTAAAAAGTTAATGCAATTTTTCCCGTATAGCCTGCTGGCATCATAAGGCATTGTTGCAGGCAGATTGCCAGCGCCAATAACAGTTACACCATTGTGCATAACCGTTTCGTCATTTGCCGTCACAGCAGTATTACCTCCCGAAGCAGCAGCCAGGTCTATTATAACCGAACCGGCGCGCATTTGGTTCAGCATTTCCAGCGTTATTAACTGAGGCGCTTTTTTACCTGGTATCTGTGCCGTAGTGACCACCATATCTGCTTTGGCAACTGCATCTGCTATTTTCTGCTGCTGCCGTTGTTTATATTCTTCCGTTTGCTCTACTGCGTACCCCCCCGCTTTGGATGCATCTGCTGCACCCTCTACATCTATAAACTTTGCGCCCAGGCTCATTACTTCTTCCTTTACAGCAGGGCGTGTATCAAATACTTCTACTACAGCCCCTAACCTGCGCGAAGTAGCAATGGCCTGCAACCCCGCTACACCAGCACCTATTACCAGCATCTTAGCAGGGGGAATACTACCTGCCGCAGTCATAAACATAGGTAAGTAACGTGGGTATAGTTGTGCAGCCAGCAATACTGCTTTATAGCCTGCAATGTTTGCCTGGCTACTCAGTACATCCATACTTTGTGCGCGCGTGGTGCGCGGCAGCATATCGAGACTAAAAACAGTGATGCCTTTAGATGCCAGCAGTTCCATTTCCGTAGTGTTGTACAACGGTTGAAATACACCGAGCAGTATGGTGCCGGGCTTAATGAATGAGATATCTTCTTCGCTTAATACATGAATGGAAAGTATGATCTGCGCTGCTTGTAACGCTTCTGTACGTGTTACTGTTGCCGCACCTTTTTTTATATAATCTTCATCGCTTACAAATGCATTGAGGCCTGCGCCGGTTTCTATTAAGAGGGTATTATTTTGCTTCACAAGTTGTTCTACTTGTTCAAGTAGAAATGATACGCGACGTTCGGGTGATTTTTCTTTAAGGATGGCGATAATCATTCCTTAATTTAAATCATTTTCGTGAAAAATGCGGAGATTTTTTATGAGTGAAAAACGTAAGGAACAACGCGAAGGGGTTAACCACATAGGCACAGTAGGTACATAGTCACATAGGCTGTATTCAGGCCCGTTAAGTAGTAGCATTCCCTATTTATCCAAGAGGACATAGTTCACATACAAAAAGCCGCTTCGCGGCTTTTTGTAAAAATCTGGCTACAGAACTTTATATACTGTATATACTCTATAAACTTATATACTACCACTTACACCTTTATCAAAAAATGCTGTGGTATTTTAAACTCTTCTTTTATCAATACAATCCCGATAAAGAACAGATCGAGCGTCATGGTTACGCGGGGATGTTGCTGTACTTCATGCCATGCCTGCTCCATTTCTTCACTCCAGTGAATATCATCCAGTATAATGATAGAATCGTTGTTGGCCCTTTCGAGTATCTGGTTGAAATATTCAACGGTTGGTTTATACCTGTGATTACCATCTATAAAGGCAAAATCCACAGATGGTAATGACGCCAGTGTGTCGGGTAATGTTTCATCAAAATTACCTTCTACTACTTCGATATTCTGTAAACGCAGATTTTGAAAATTCTGTTTTGCTACTGCCGCTACTTCCGGTGCGCCTTCCATTGTAATTACATTTGCTTCCGGCCTCGCGCTTGCAAGGTAAGAAGAGGTAATACCCAATGATGTACCCAACTCCAGCACTGTTTCCGGCTTATAATAACGCACCATGCGATGCATTAGCTGGCTGAACTTACGTGGTTTCAGGGCTGACTTTGCAATAGACTGTACAGACCGCTGATAGTTAGAGTTGACACGTGAACCAGCGCCAAAATCTTCAATCGTAAGCATGTGCGTATCCTGCAACATTTTCTCTCTTACAAACTCTATGGAATCATAAGAAGGATAATCTTTCTTATCGTTGATCACTTTAGTTATAAACTCAAACACAAAGGGAGAATGTACGCCATGCCCTTTTTTATTTGACGCACTAAACCAATATTGAAGATATTTTTTTGCCAGTTGGAATTTTGAAAACATGTGTTGCGGATTGGTGAATTGTTTAGTTGATCACATTGCTTAATTGTTGCATTGTTTAATAGTTACATTGTTGAGAATATTAAAATACGAAACGGCTAATAACAATGTAACAATAGAACAATTAAACACTCATTTCCTCTCCCACACCTGGAAACTATAATCATAGGCGTGCTTTTCATCTGCCTTATAGTCCTGGTTGGAAACAAGCTCCCATTCCTTTGAAGATATTGCAGGGAAAAAAGTATCGGCAGGCAATTCCGTATGTACACGTGTAAGGTATATTCTGTCAGCATGCGGCAATGCTTCTTTATAGATCTCACCGCCACCTGCTATCATTATTTCTTTATAGTCGTGTTGCTGCGCAACAAAAATGGCATCCTTCAGGTTATTTACCACTACTACATTAGGCACAGACCAGCCGGCCTGTCTTGTAATTACAATATTTAATCTGCCGGGCAGTGGCTCACCGGATAGTGATTCGTATGTTTTTCTGCCCATAGCTACCGGTAAGGCCCAGGTAACATTTTTAAAATACTTCAGGTCGTTTGGCAAACGCCACAACAGTTGATTCCCCTTTCCTATGGCGTTATTCTCGGCCGCAGCCACTATCAGTGATACTTTCATTGGTCTTTCTTTAAACAGCTACAGGCGCTTTAATGTGTGGATGTGCCTGGTAATTTTCCAAAGTAAAATCTTCAAATGTAAATCCAAAGATATCCTTCACATTTGGATTAAGCTTCATTTGTGGTAAAGGGAATGGCTCGCGCGTCAGTTGCAGCTTCGCCTGCTCTATATGATTGCTGTACAAATGCACATCCCCAAACGTGTGTATAAACTCCCCAGGCTCCAGGTCACAAACCTGCGCTATCATCATCGTCAGTAAAGCATAAGAAGCAATATTGAACGGCACGCCCAGGAATACGTCAGCACTACGCTGATATAGCTGGCAGCTCAATTTACCATTCACTACATAAAACTGGAACAAAGCATGGCATGGCATCAGGGCCATATCCGGCAAGTCTGCCACATTCCATGCACTTACAATTATACGCCTGCTATCCGGGTTATTTTTAATCTGCTTTATAACATCACTTATCTGGTCTATCGTTTTTCCGTTTGCCCCCGCCCAGCTACGCCATTGCTTGCCATACACCGGGCCTAATTCTCCATTCGCATCCGCCCATTCATCCCAGATCTTTACCCCATGCTCAGTCAGGTAGTGAATATTGGTTTCCCCACGCAGGAACCAGAGCAATTCGTAAACGATACTTTTTAAATGGAGTTTTTTGGTAGTAACAAGAGGAAACCCTTTTTGAAGATCAAAGCGGGCCTGGTATCCAAAACAACTGATGGTACCGGTTCCTGTACGGTCTGTCTTTTCCACACCGGTATCCAAAATATGCTGTAATAACTGCTGGTACTGTTGCATACTGCAAGTTAGCCACGCACAGCCGATTATACTGATTTTATTATTGACAGGCTGTGGAAATTCCTTAAAACAAAACAGCTCCTTTGATAAGGAGCCGATCATGAGAAAACTATTGCCTGTTAAGTTCAAGTACGCCCCCGGAAGATTGCCTTATTCCGGTACGCCATCAATTGCCCTGTAAAATTGCTATTCCCCACGGGCCTTTCCTATGTGATATTTAACATCAGAAAGTCGTTTTTTAACGGAGGAGAACTGATAATAAGCCTATTATATTTGTAGGGTGCGTATTGGAGGGGTGTTTTTGATCAAAATCCCCAAAAAGAGTGCATCTTAACTGGAAAGAGCTTATTTTGGAGCCTATAATCAGTGTTTGGCCAATTGAGTTGCTAGATACCTATAATGACGACCAAAACTACCTATTGGCTAGTACCCGCTGTTTCAACTCGCCCAGTTGCATGCATATTCATTCGCACTAAACTATTTTAACCAAGATGATCAAACTGGCTATTGCTGACGATCACACGTTGCTACGGAAAGCACTTGTCAACCTGATAAACACCTTCCCGGATTGCGAGGTTACTATTGAAACCGCGAACGGAAGAGAGTTGCTGGAGATAATGGCACAACAGCAGGTATTGCCGCATGTGGCAATACTTGATATTAATATGCCTGAGCTGAACGGACATGCAACCGCAACGGCTATAGCTACGCTCTACCCATCCGTACAGTTGCTGGCACTGTCTATGATGACCGACGAAGTGAGTATCCTGAAAATGTTGCATGCTGGCGCCAAAGGCTATTTATTAAAAGAATGTAACCCGGAAGAACTTAAAAATGGCATTGCACATGCCGCCCGTGGAGAATATTTTATTAACGAACTTATGAATACTCAATTGAACAAAAGCGTACCCAAAGCCATCAGTGAGGATGGTGCATCTCTAAGCGAACGCGAAAAAGAATTTCTAAAATGGTCTGCCACAGACCTTACGTATAAAGAAATAGCAGACAAGATGTTTGTAAGCCCGCGTACCATAGACAGCTATCGCGATACGCTATTCGAAAAATTACAGATCAAAAGCCGTGTAGGATTAGCCATCTATGCAATTAAACAAGGTTGGGTGACGATATGACGATTTCATATTTGAGATTTGAAATTAGTCACAAAGACATTGTTCACTTTTTATTAAATATGGACCCGGCTACACTACTACTATAAAACTATTGTTGCGTCGCACTCTTCAGCGGCTTGTTCTACATTGAGCAATGATAGAAATAGGAACGAATTACAGTAACGATAGAATAGAGGTCTTAGCATTAAATACGCTTCATTTCAAATATCAAATTTGAAATCTCAAATAAAAATGCCATCTACAAACGCAGATGGCATTAATTATTTCAAATCTCAAATATTAAATTTTAAATTAACTCTTTCTTCTTGCCAGTTCTTTCTTAATTAAAGAAAACTCACGGCTGGTTTGTCCATTAATACTGCTATTCTCCTGCGCCCTGCGCATAAGGTAAGGAATTACATCCCTGATCGGGCCAAATGGTAAATACTTACTTACAGAATAGCCTGCCTTCGCGAGATTGAACGTAATGTTATCGCTCATACCATACAACTGTGAGAAGTGTATGTGTGCGTGGTTATGCGCTATTCCTTTTTCATCCAGCAACTTTGCTGCATGCAGGTTGCTATACTCATTGTGAGAAGCAATGATCACACTGGTTGTATCCAGGTTTTCTATGCAGTATTCCACACCGGCATTATAGTCACCGTCAGTAAAAGATTTATCTGCCTGTATAGGTGACGGATAGCCTTGCTGAGAAGCACGCGCGCGCTCTTTTTCCATATAAGCACCGCGTACCAGTTTCACACCTAACAGGAAGCCTTGCTGCTGCGCTATCTGGTGAGACAATTTCAAAAAGCGTAACCGGTCGTGACGGTATAGCTGAATCGTATTGAAAACAATTACTTTCTCTTTGTTGAAGATACCCATCATCTCCATTGTCAGCCTGTCAATCGGGTCCTGGATCCAGCTTTCTTCTGCATCTACCAGTACACCAATGCCTTTATTAGCTGCGGCTTCGCATATCTGGTACATACGCTCCCTTACTCTATCCCACTCTTCATTTTCCGCTTCATGGTCATGAATACCGCTACGCAGGCGTGGCGCTTCGTTCAATGTTTGCAGTAATGCAAAACGCGCAAGCCCGGTTATTTTTACACTGATAAAAGGAATGTTCTTTTGTGTAGCCGCATAGTTGATCACTTTGATAAACTCTTCTGTTGCATGATCAAAACTAGCTTCACCTTCTTTGCCTTCTACACCATAATCGAGTATTACCTGCACACCATAGTTATCCAGCACCTTACCCACTTCAGCAGTCTGCTCCAGCGTTTCACCACCTACAAACTGTTTAAAGATCGTAGCCCTGATAATGCCATGAATAGGTAAACCCGTTTTCATTAAAAACGGCGTAATGCGCGTACCGATGGCTGAAAACCAAGGATAATTCATGGAGCCAAAAAGAAACTTTGCAGCCTTTAACTCTTTATTGGATTTGTAGGCAAATGCTACCTCTGTATTGTCAAAAGATAAGTCCATACTAACAATCATTCGTGGTGCGAATATCGGTAGATGCCGGGGAAGTAAAAAGGATTTTTTAAGAAATGCATACAATTTTGGCTATGCTATACAGCGAATTGTGAAAAAGAAGTGATTAAATACATTGTTCCATAATGAAACATTGAAACTATAAACCTTTGAAACTATCCAGCTTCTTTACTAACAAATGGTAACATAACCTACAATAGACTATCTTTGCGCCACTTAAATTCAAATAATATCAATGGAAGGGAAAAAAGCCAGCGAAAGTTTTACGGTGATGAATGAACTGGTGCTGCCTAATGATACGAATGGTTTCGGCAACCTGATGGGTGGCCGCTTAATGTACTGGATGGATATTGCTGCAGCAATGGCTGCAGGCAAGCATTGCAACTCCCCCAGCATGACGGCAAGTGTAGACAACATTAGTTTCAAGAACCCTATTAAGCTTGGCAATATTGTACATATTGAAGCCAAAGTAACACGTGCCTTCAATACTTCCATGGAAATACACTTACAGGTTTGGGGCGAAGACTCTCTTCACCAATACCAGTATGAAAGTAATGAAGCTTATTTTACTTTCGTGGCATTGGACCCGAATAATAAACCACGTAAAGTACCTGCTTTGATCCCGGAAACAGAGGAAGAAAAGAAAGCATACGAAGGTGCATTACGCCGTCGCCAGATCCGCCTGCTACTTGGCGGTAAGATCAAACCAGATGATGCGAACGAGCTGAAAGCATTGTTCTTTCCCAAAGAAGGAAAAAGCGAATAGGAGATGTGAGTGGTCAGTAGTGAGTTGTGAATGGTCAATGGTGAAAGCAACTGAGACGTTGTAGAATAGTTGGAAGCTAGTTAAAAGGTATATAAACAAAAGGCAGTCATTAGAACATGACTGCCTTTTGTTTTAATCTGAATATTTTCACCATTGACTATTCACCATTCACGTTTCTCTCCATTCACAATTCACTTTTCTTCACATGATGCTTTCCCTTCAGCATAAACTTCTTGCTTTGTTCAATGGCATCCATGATCTGATCCAATATTTGTTCAACAGGCGCATCATAATCTATTTGCAATGGCTCTTTAAATCTTACAGATAGCTGCGAGCCTTTCTTTTTAAATGTTAATCCCTTCTTTGTAAAAGCACGCCAGAAACCACCTATTACAACAGGCACCACAATAGGCCTGTTTCTTTTAATAATATGCGCTGTACCTTTTCTCCCCGGGGCAAAAGGTTTTGTTGTGCCTTGTGGAAATGTAATCACCCAGCTATCCGATAGGGCACGTTCTATCTTACGCGTATCAGAGGGATCAAGCCCCCTGCGTTGCTCTGTACCTTCTTTTCTCCAAGTACGCTTTACCGTTAACGCACCGGCCAGTTTAAACAAACGGCTGATAAATGTGCCATTCATTGTTTCTTCAGCAGCTACATAATATACATTCGTAAAAGGACTGAGCAAATAATAAGGTAACCCTAAACGGTTACGCTTACGCCATTTGATAGCGCAAAATATATGCAGGAAGGTAATAACGTCGGCAAAATATGTCTGGTGATTGCTTACAAAAAGAACGTTTTTCCGGGGTAAATTTTCTATATGTTCAGTGCCTTCTATCTTAAGCTTATTAACCCACATAAGACCGGGATAGGATGCAACCCCTACTATAGCATATACACATGCACGTACAATCCTGATGTGTTTTAACTTTTCTATAAATTTCTTCATGCACTACCTGGGTTTTGGCAAACGGTTTGCAAAATACGGCTTTGCAAACTATTTGTTAAGGTAAAAATCATTTTGTGTAAAAGAAAAAAACCTGACATCATTAAAAAAACATCGATTATGAAAAAGATTTTATTAGCAGTAATGATTACTTTAGGCAGTATGTATGCAATGGCACAAGATAAAACTGCACCACAGCGAACAATCAATGTAACAGGTATCGCGGAAATGGAAATTGTTCCCGACGAAATTTATGTACGGGTAGAATTGAAGGAGTATGATAAAAAAGGAGCTGGCAAAATAGATATTGAAGCTATCCGAAACAGGTTCCTGGAAGCATGCAAAAGCATTGGCTTAACAGACAAAGATATAAGCGTGCAAAGCTATTCAGGCTATGACAGTAACAACAACTGGGATGTAAAGAAGAAGAAAAAGGAAAACCCGGACATGAAGGCTGGCATTACCTATGAGATTAAACTCTCTTCTACAAGCAAGATGAATGAGCTGGTTAATAAGATGGATGATGAAGCCACTCAAAGCTTTGCTATATCTCATGTATCGCACAGCAAACTGGACGAGTATAAAAAAGAACTGAAGATCAAAGCCATCAAAGCTGCTAAGGAAAAAGCTATTTACCTGGCAGAGGCAATTGATGAAAAAGTAGGCCAGGCTATTACGATCAATGATGCGGAAGAGATCAACAACTATCCTCGCCCTATGTATGCTAACATGATGATGAAATCTGCAGATACAGCAGGTGGAGATGCCATGAATGTTGATTTTAAAAAGATGAAACTACAGTTCCAGGTAAACGTGGTATTTGCGCTGAAGTAAGTGATTCTTTAGATATTCCATATCTATACCCCCAGCCTCCATCTGGCTTATCAGTGAGATATGAAATATTTTTCAGCCGCTCAAAGGTGGCCCACTCTTACCAATATATTCCGATTTTATATCATTTATTAAAAAGAGGCTATCGATAACGGTAGCCTCTTTTGGCTATTGAGGAAGTGAAATTTGGCTTAAAAGCTCCTAACACTATAGATTTTATACACTTAGCAATATAAAATAATCCTGCCCGTTATTTATCCAGCCATTACCTTTGCAAAAAATTTTAATACAGTATTGTATGATGACGGTATTGCATCCTTGGCACGGTGTGCCTACTGGAGATAAAGCTCCGGAGCTCCTAAACGCAGTTATCGAGATTCCGCAAGGGTCACGCGCAAAATATGAAATTGACAAAGCGAGTGGTTTATTAAAACTTGACAGGGTTATTTATTCTTCATTCCACTACCCTGTTAACTATGGTTTTATTCCACAGACTTATGGTGACGATAAAGATCCACTGGATATATTGGTTATCACATCCCTGGCAGTACAGCCGCTTACACTGATCGATGCAAAAGTGATCGGGGTAATGCAGATGATCGATGGCGGTGACGCTGATGACAAGATCATTGCAGTAGCTGCGAATGATCCGAGCGTTAACCATTACAATAATATTGAAGAATTACAACCGCATTTCTTTGGTGAATTGCGCCACTTCTTCGAAGAATATAAAACGCTTGAAAACAAGACTGTGATCGTTGAAGATTTCGGTAATAAAGAGAAGGCATTGCAGATCGTAAGAGACGCGATGGAAGCTTACCAGAAAACCTTCGGTGACAAGCTTACCAAATAACAATTCTGAATGGGCCGGTTAATACCGGCCCTTTTTTTCACCTATATTGTAGACTAATGACGATTGCTATATTCACTTTAATCATCTTCCTGGGTGCTTTGCTGGCGGGCTTCCTTGGCTCCCTTACAGGGCTTGGCGGAGGCTTTGTGATCATACCATTGCTCACCCTGGTATTTAAGGTGGATATACATTATGCCATTGGCGCATCGCTTGTTGCGGTTATTGCCACTTCTTCCGGCTCTGCAGCGGCTTATGTAAAAGAAGGGATCACTAATATCCGGCTGGGTATGTTCCTGGAGATTGCCACTACTCTTGGCGCCGTTTGTGGCGCATTTATAGCCGTGTACACGCCTACTAATATTATTGCAGTCATATTCGGGCTTATATTGATGTTTTCTGCCCTTACGTCTTTGCAAAAGAAAAAGGCTGTTACGGGTAAGCAGTCTCTCCCTGATCCATTGTCTGTAAAGCTGAAGCTGAACAGCAGCTATCCTACGTCCGATGGAAATGTTGACTATACCGTACGCTATGTACCGGGAGGCTTTTTTACCATGCTTGGCGCAGGTATATTGTCCGGGTTGCTCGGCGTTGGATCAGGTGCTTTAAAAGTATTGGCTATGGACAACATTATGCGCATACCTTTTAAAGTGTCTACCACTACCAGCAATTTTATGATCGGTGTTACAGCCGCAGCCAGTGCCGGCATTTACCTCTACCGCGGTTATATAGATCCGGGATTATGTATGCCTGTTACGTTGGGTGTACTGGCGGGCGCCTTCCTTGGCTCACGCGTATTGCCAAATGTAAAAACAACGCTACTGCGTACCGTTTTTGCATTTGTGATTATGCTGGTCGCATTACAGATGTTGTACAATGGTTTCATGAAAAAAATATAATGCTGTGAAAAAGACTTTACGCGATAAGGATATAGAAGTGGCTATGGGTTCCCTGCTCCGTGGGGGTGTAATATTGTCTTCCATCATAGTACTGTTTGGTGGTATTATTTACATCTACAGGCATGGAAGTGAAATGCCGGAATACCGCACGTTCAATGAAGGCAACAGCATTTATCATACGGTAAAAAATATCTTTAAAGGCGTTTTTGCCTTTAAGGGCAAAGCCATTATCCAGCTTGGCATCCTGGTACTCATCGCCACACCAATTGCGCGTATAATCTTCTCCCTGGTAGGCTTCTTAATTGAGAAGGATTATCTCTACGTTGCCATCACGTTCATTGTACTTACAATCATTATCGGCAGCCTGCTTATGGGTGTACATCCGTAACAAGTACTAAGTAGAAATATGTACGATGTTAGATGTACGATGTAAACAGGATGAGTGGTTTACAAAAGGCTACAATCCGAAATGCTTATAGTATTGGCCTTATACAAGGCGTTTGACTCTTTCAACAGTTAATCAACAATTCAGCCATATACCCATTAAACCATCTCCTTTCCCCCTATTTTTTTTCCTCTACCTGTCATTTATGTGTCAATTTCTTTTATTTTTGCCAAAATTCTTTACAAATGGAAGCACAACAATCAACTGGTAAATATTGGGCATATTTCTTTATCTGGTTAGCTATCATGATTGGTTTGTTAATCTTTTATCGCCAATTTTTCTGGCTGGCATTACCAGGTGTTTGCACACACTTCTCTAAAGCAATGAGATTATTTTAATCTGAACTTATTTATATGTAAAAAGCTGTTGTGGATCACAACAGCTTTTTTATTTCGTGAAACGTGAGTCGATAATCGTGAATAGTTTCAGTCTTTAAGAACATTTACTTATTGGCATCTCACCATTACGAAGAAAGATATTATCATTATTCACGATTATCGATTCACGTTTCACGCTCTACCTTATTCTTTTAATGATCCTCAGTTTATGCGTACGCTGTCCTGTATCTGTATTGATGATACCCTGGTTGTCCATTTTATCTATACGTACTCTGCCTGAAGAATGGATAATTTCTTCTGCATTCAGCATAATTCCCACATGCGTGATGCGTCCCTCTTCATTATCAAAGAAAGCAAGATCGCCGCAGATGCTTTCCTGTAAAAAGCCAACTACCTCACCCTGCGTTGCCTGCTGATAGGCATCGCGCATCAGGTTTATACTAACTACTTTAAACACCTGTTGCGTAAATCCACTACAGTCTATACCAAATGAGCTTCTTCCCCCCCACAGGTAAGGTGTATTCAGGTAATTATTCGCCAGCCTTGCTATTATTTTTCCGTCGAAAGAATCATAGATCTCTTTGCCTGCTACATTACTATAGTTGAGTTCATATTTACCCAATTGCAATTCTTTCCCGTCATCATAAACGGGCGTAGACAATGAGGGATACACAGCCGTATTATCCATTCTCACCATTGCATTCCGCTCAGTTGTATAAGCTACATTCGTATAGCGTATCACATCTTCATCTACCTCAGTCAACTGGCTTGTCTGGCACCAGCCCTCATATCCATCATGCAGACACTGCACTTTTACAAAGTCCTTTTCTACTTCCAATACTTTAGCAAACTCACCTAGCAACAACTGGCTTACCATTTCACTTCTGTGTGAGCCTAATGCCCGTATTGGCGCTGCTGCAACGATACACGCAACGTATGTCATAAATATTTTTTTATCCAAGTTATGGATTTTACCAACTACTGTATCTTATATAAAAAAAATCTTTATTTTAACACGGTGAATAAGGATAGTTTAGCACATATCAGCGACCAGGAATTATTACAAAAATTCAACCAGACAGGGAATAACCATTGGCTGGGCGTTTTGTTGCAACGCTATACCTTTTTGTTATTAGGTGTCTGCATGAAATATCTGAAAAATGAGGAGGAGGCAAAAGATGCCGTACAGCAGATATTTCTGAAAGCAATTACGGAACTGCAGAAATACAAGGTAGAGTATATTAAAAGCTGGCTGTATATGGTAGCCAAAAACTACTGCCTGATGAAGCTAAGGGACAGGCAGGGTAAAATACCGAAAGAGCTGAATGAAAATATTGCAGGCAGCCTTGAAGCCTCAAACGACAATACAGCTTTACTGGAAAAAGAGAATATACTGAATGTGATTGAAGAGGTTTTGCCAGAATTAAATGAAGAGCAAAAAATCTGTGTAACTTTATTTTACCTTCAAAAGAAATCATATAACGATATTGCCGAAGAAACACACTATTCGTTGCCGCAGGTGAAGAGCTTTATCCAAAACGGCAAACGGAACCTAAAAATATTGGTGGAAAAGAAATTGAAAAATCATAATGGCTGACATTAAAGACATATTTACTGAAGAGCATGATCACTTTGAGGATGATGACCTGATGAAATATCTGCAGGATAATTTATCAGAGGAAGAAAAGCATGCTTTTGAGAAAAAAATGGCTGATTCTCCATTTATGAACGATGCGGTAGAAGGACTACAGGAATTTCAATCCAACGAAAAACTGCAACAGTACGTTTCGCAATTGAATAAGCAATTGCAACAGCAGTTAACATCCAAGAAACAGCAGAAAGAAAAAAGAAAGATCAAAGACATGTCCTGGATATTGCTGGCTGCCATCATTATACTGCTGCTCTGCATCCTGGGCTACGCTGTTATTTATCTTTATAATAAAAACAAAGACCAGCAAGCTAAACCTAAGCAAGCTGGTATTGCGTGGCAAATCACCATTATTGACGACAAAGCTGGCGTATAAGCGACTCGTGTTGCGGGTATTCTTTAGCTAGTACATCTGCATACGCCAATTCAAAATCGTGAAAATCGAATCCTGGCGCTACAGTACAGCCTACAAAGCTAAATGCAGTTGCAGGCGCAGGCATAGAAGCAAACCAGCAACCGGCAGGCACTACAGCCTGGAATTGTTCTCCATTGCCAATATTGTTTCCCAGCCTGATAATTTCCAGCCATCCTTCAGGATGTATAACGTAGACGAGTAAGGCCTGGCCTGCATAAAAATGCCAGACTTCATCACTTTTAATTCTATGAAATGCTGAAAAATTTCCCTGCTCTAAAAGGAAGTAAATAGCTGTAGAACTATTGCGCTCCCCGTTAAAATCCGCTGGTAAACTGTTCGCAGGTAGTGTCAGATGGGACCGGTAGGTTTCCCTGTAATAGCCACCTTCAGGATGTGGTTGTAGTTGATAAAATGCAGCGAGGCTTTGTGCATCCATTAATATGCTGTTTTATCTTTTTTATTAATCCATTCTTTAAATACTTCCACCGCTTCATCTCTGCCCAGGCATTCAATCGCTATTTTACGGCTGTGTATAGGCAGTGCCAGTTCTTCATAGATAAATGAATCATCAAACCCAGCATCGGCTGCATCTTGTTTTGTGCTGGCAAAATACACTTTCTTAGGACGTGCCCAATAAATAGCACCCATGCACATCGGGCAAGGTTCACAAGAGGTGTATACTTCACAATCTTCCAACTGAAAAGTTCCAAGCTGCCTGCACGCATCACGAATGGCAACTACTTCGGCATGTGCCGTAGGGTCGTTGGTAGAGGTAACCTGGTTCCAGCCTCTGCCCACAACAATGCCATCTTTTACAATTACACAACCAAAGGGGCCTCCGTCATTATTTAGCATTCCCTTTCTTGATAATGCTATTGCTTCTTTAATAAATTCAATTTCTCTGCTCATGATCTTCGCTTTAAATGGTATATACAGTTTATAAAGTATATAGCGTATATAAGGTAGCTCACTTTATAGTCCTTATATACCTTATAAACCCAAACTGTCTCCCATAAATACAAAAGCCCATCTTTTCAGATGGGCTTGCTATAATGAATTGAAAGTTTATTTCAAACCAAATGCTTTTTTCACTTTTGCTACATGGTCTAATTTTTCCCATGTAAACAATTCTACTTTTACTTTCTTCACTTTGCCATCAGGAGAAACGAACTCTTTATTTACTACTTCTGATTTGCGGCCCATGTGTCCATAAGCAGCAGTTTCACTGTAGATAGGGTTACGCAACTTCAGGCGCTGTTCAATAAAGTAAGGGCGCATGTCAAATACACCTGCAACTATTTTACCGATCTCGCCATCAGTCAAAGCAACTTTAGCAGTACCGAAAGTATTTACGTTGATAGATGTTGGCTGAGCTACACCAATTGCATAAGATACCTGAACCAGGATCTCGTCTGCAACGCCGGCAGCAACCAGGTTTTTAGCTATGTGACGTGTTGCATAAGCTGCAGAACGGTCTACTTTGCTAGGATCTTTACCGCTGAATGCACCACCACCGTGCGCACCTTTACCACCGTAAGTATCTACGATGATTTTACGGCCAGTCAAACCTGTATCACCGTGTGGACCACCGATCACAAATTTACCTGTAGGGTTAATGTGATATTTGATCTTATCGTTGAACAGTTTACCGTATTTTTTATACTTAGCTTTTACGCGCGGAATAAGAATGCTGATAATGTCCTGTTTGATCTTCGCCTGCATTTTAGCTTCTGTATCGAAGTCATCATGCTGTGTAGATACAACGATCGTATCGATCCTTACAGGTTTGTTGTTATCGTCATACTCCAACGTAACCTGGCTTTTAGCATCAGGACGCAGGTATTTAATTTGTTTATTCTCTCTTCTTAGAGCTGCAAGCTCCTGGAGTAGTTTATGCGCCAGGTCAAGTGCCAATGGCATGTAGTCTTCAGTTTCGTTCGTAGCGTAACCAAACATCATACCCTGGTCACCAGCACCCTGCTCTTCTTTCTTCTTTTTATCAACACCCTGGTTGATGTCAGCAGACTGCTCATGAATAGCTGATAATACACCGCAACTGCTTGCTTCAAACATATATTCACTCTTAGTATAACCGATCTTACGGATTACACCACGAGCTATTTCCTGTACGTCCAGGTATGCTTTAGACTTTACTTCACCAGCCAAAACCACTTGTCCGGTAGTCACCAAAGTCTCACATGCTACTTTACTATTCGGATCGAATGCTAAGAAATTATCAATCAGCGCATCTGAAATCTGATCGGCTACTTTATCCGGATGTCCTTCAGACACACTCTCAGAAGTGAACAAATAAGGCATTGTTTTTAGAATTTAATGGATGCAAATATACGTCTCCATATAATACAACGATAAAACAGATTAATTCCCTTTGATAATTGAATAGATCACACGCAGTTTCATCTTCTGTTTAGAGTGTGATCCGCCCCCTAGCCTTACCTGCCCAATAGCAGGATAGTTCACCGGATTAGCTGATGTATAGGCAAAGAATGATGCATTTTTACTTACAGACACCAGTTGGTTATAAGGAGCCATTAATGCAAGGCTGTCAACTGCAACATGACGTGTTACAATACCTTGCACCCAGCGGGATACGTTAAAATTATAAGCGGCTGTTGTTACGCCGGCAGGACTAACCCGTTTAGTTGGGTAAGCACCATATTCAGCCATATTTCCTACTACATAATAAGAGCCTGTGAAGGATACGTTAATATCAGGAGACATTACATATTTATGTGCAGAATCATCGGCATAACCGCACAGGAACAATGCCGGAGGAGTGAAATAACCATCGTTTACAGGATCTGAAGCAACCTGCTCCATCAACAATTCCGCCCTATGCACAATTACATTACGCATAGAACCTAATCCTGGTATTTTTATCTTGGCATATACGCCTGGGCTAGCCTGTAAATAAAGCAGGCTATCTTTCGTCAGATCAGGACGTGGGAAATGCGCAGCAATTTCACCTGAGCTTCTGTCGCGCAAAACGGTATTAGATGTTCCACTAAATGAAGTAGAGTTATACCTGAAATAACGAACACTGGTATCAAATGAAGTAGCGTCTTTACGCACACGGTAATATAATGCCACTTTTGTATTTGTATCAGTCAGGTTTACACGCATCAGCGCGTTACCCGTTGATTGTGGCGCTATCTGGAAGCCAGCAAAGTATGTAGAAAATACAGAGTCACTTTTATAAGCTGTTGTACTGTCGTATCCCTTCAGCAGCTTGTTACCTAAAGCATCTGTAAGGCGCAACCTGATCTGGTTTGTCGCCTGCTCTGCCCCCATGTGCAGAGAGTCTGTAAGACGCTTGGTATCTATTGTAACAGCTCCACCTGAATAGGTAAGGCTGGAACCCGTAGTTGCAAAATCTTTTGTTGTAAGATAAACAGAGTCGCCTTTCATACGATCGGCTTGTGATACCTCATATACATTCAGCGCCAGGTTTTGCATTGTATCGCCCCATGTTGCCCTGTAGCTCAGTACTAATACAACTGAATCCAAGAAAAGACTGTCTTTAGACTTTTCAAATGTGTATGGAAAATAAGTTGGCTTTAATTCCACGTTGACCTTAGCCAGCGTTTTACCGAAGAGGGGATTGTTTACATAACCTAGTACATGGTCACCAGAGTAAGATACACGAATGGTATCCTGTGCCGCGTTTACTGTTTCTACTTCAAAAAAGGTGTCTTTTGTATTTACACCATCAATAGGTGGTATTAGCCCTGTTCCAACATCAGTAGTTTTGAGTTTGGTACAAGCAGCAAAAATTACAGTCACGGCAATAAATGCCAGGCCTAAGCTTTTTTTCACGAAACAATAGATTAATAAGGGATAATAAACAGGCTTTGTCTATCTTTTACTTGCCTGCAAGCTCGTTATACAAATCTAAATACTCTGTTAAATCAGAATCCCATCCTTTAAATGGAATTACTTTTTTTCCTTTCACTTTAGAGAATTCATCTACCAGTTTCTTTTCAATCTTATCATCTCCAAAAGTGATTACATCAGCAAACGTGGCGCCGCCTTTGAACATAGCAGTGTTGTTTGCTTCTTTGTAAGGTTCCAGATCTTTGTCTTTTATATTCGCATGAATATTTGCTTTCTCAGTAAAATCATCGCCCAGGCTTTCGCTAAACGTGTTTTGCCCGATAGTAAATATCACTTTGCTTTGTGAAAAGACTGGTTCTTTTTTATACGCTGTTTTCAGGTACATAGGGATCAATCCGGTCATCCAGCCACTGCAATGGATAATGTCAGGAGGCCAGCCGAATTTTTTCACTGTTTCCAGCGCACCTTTGCAGAAGAAAATAGTTCTAAGGTTATTATCATCAAACCACTGCTCACTCTCATCATGAAAGATCTGCTTGCGTTTGAAGAAGTCTTCATTGTCAAGGAAATAAACCTGCAATCTTGCATTAGGCAAAGATGCTACCTTAATTTGAAGAGGATAATCATCATCATCTACAGAAACATTGATGCCCGACAGGCGAACTACTTCGTGTAAACGATGGCGTCTTTCGTTGATCACTCCAAAGCGTGGCATAATACACCTCACTTCCAATCCACTGTCATTACTCTTGATAGCCAGCTTATTCACTATTTCGGCAAACTCTGTCAGTTCCAGGTACGGAGACATCTCTGTAGCTATGAATAAAATTCTTTTCTTTGTTGACATTCTTATTCAGAATTTAGGCTTAAAACCTTAAAATAGTTGGCAAAGGTACTAAAAAGGTTGTAAATACAACTAAGAAGCCATTTCCAGCCTTTCAAATTATAAAAAATGATACTGTTTAAACAGATAACGGACATCCAACATTACATTGAAAAACTGCACCGGGAAGGCAAAACTGTGGGGTTTGTTCCAACAATGGGCGCCCTTCACAACGGGCATATTTCCCTGATAGACCTGTCGAAAAAGAATACGGACGTGACTGTTTGCAGCATTTTCGTCAACCCTACTCAGTTTAACGATCCCAAGGATTTTGAAAAATATCCCGTTACCATTGATAATGATATTCTTTTGCTGGAGCAGGCCGGGACAGATATTCTTTTCCTACCCTCAGTAAAGGAGATGTACCCTGGCGGAATGGAGCTACAAAAGCCATACGACCTCGGATTTGTAGAAACGGTGCTGGAAGGCGCGTACAGGCCGGGGCATTTTCAGGGCGTTTGCCAGGTAGTACACCGCCTGCTTGATATAGTAAAGCCGGATAAATTATTTATGGGACAAAAAGATTACCAGCAATGTATGGTCATCAAAAAACTGATTGAACTGACGGGCATTAAAACAACACTGGTCATTGCTCCTACCCAGCGCGAACCGGAAGGGCTTGCTTTAAGCAGCCGCAATATGCGCTTAAGCACCGATGAAAAAGAGGAGGCATTGGCTATCTATCAAACACTCAAACACATTAAAAATAATTTCACTACAACATCTTTCACAAACCTGGCTGCTTTTGCTACTGATTTTCTACATAAAGAAGGCTTTTCCAGAGTGGATTATGTAGCAATTGCCGATGCGGAAACGCTTGCGCCAACAGATAATTATATGCCGGACAAAAAATATGTTGCGCTTGTAGCAGCGTTTAAAGGTGAAGTGAGATTGATAGATAATATGTTGCTGAACTAGAAACGTGAGTCGTGAGCCGGCAAACGTCAATAGAAACGTTATAGGGCTAAGTACGTCTGTACGTCACTCACGTTTGGCGATTCACGTTTCACGTCAACAATTCACTTCTTCTCCCTAACTTTGCGCCGCCATGCAAATAGAAGTACTTAAATCCAAGGTGCACCGTGCGGTGATCACCGAAGCAAATCTGAATTACGTAGGCAGTCTCACATTAGACGAAGACCTGATGGATGCGGCCAATTTCATAGAAAACGAAAAGATACAGGTAGTAAACGTGAACAATGGTGAGCGTATAGAAACCTATCTTATCAAAGGCAAAAGAGGCAGCGGTACAGTCTGCTTAAATGGCCCGGCTGCCCGCAGAGGTGCTGTAGGCGATGTTATCATCATCATTTCCTACGCGACTATGGACTTTGAAGAAGCAAAGACATTCAAGCCCAGCGTTGTCTTCCCAAAAGAAGGTAATAAGTTATAATTGGTACATGGCTATATTGTTTAATTGTTAAATGGTTCTATTACTATCATGCGAATAACCCATTTAACAATTAAACAGTGTAACCATTAAGCAATACAATCTTCCCTCCCTCAAATTCCCCCTTCATTTCTTCCTTCTTTTCTTTAAATTGCTACATATCCCTGCGTGTTTATGAAGCGACTCTTAGTTAGCAGTTTAAAATATATAATCGGGTTTGGCATCGGCGCACTACTTATCTGGTGGTCTTTACACAGTTTATCAGGAAAAGATCTTACAGATATAAAAGAGGCCTTGCTTCGTGCCCGTTTCTGGCTGCTCATGCCTGTTTTTATTATCCTGTTATCCAGCCATTGGTTTCGCGCTATGCGCTGGAAGCAACTGATCACACCATTAGGTTATAACCCTCCTATCCTTCAGTTGATATGTGGTTTGCTGATCGGCTATATTGGCAACCAGATGATACCCCGTGCAGGTGAAATATTGCGTTGCACCAGTGTAGCGAAAGCCAACAAGATACCTGCTGAAAAACTGATCGGCACTATGGTAGCAGAACGTGCATTTGATGTCGTTTGCCTCGGCCTGATCACCTTCGGCACTATCATTATGGAGTATGCTTATATAGAATCTTATGCCAACGACATATTTGCCAGCATACGCAATGGCATTGAACACGGAGGCAATAAACGATGGGTTATTATTGGCATATTACTACTCATTATAGTAGGTTTTATTGTGCTCGTACGCAAATTGCCACACACAAAATTTGGCCAGTTCATCCGCCGGATATTGAAAGGAATATGGGAAGGACTGAGCAGCATCAGGAAAGTAAAGAACAAACCCTTCTTCCTGCTCAATACTTTAATGATGTGGATCTGTTATGTGCTCGCCACATGGGTCGGCTGTTTTGCATTGGAAGAAACCATGCATCTCACCATCAGCACCAGTGTTGCCATGCTCGTATTTGGCACATTCGGCATCATCATTGCACCAGGTGGACTAGGCGCTTATCCTATTGCAATACAAAAAACATTAAACCTCTATGGCATTAATGATACAATAGGACTGGCTGCAGGATGGATATTATGGATTGCGCAGTTTATCTTTACCATTATTTTCGGCACACTAGCTTATATATTGATCTATAGAATAAAACCGGTTTCGCATGAAGAACACGTCGTTCGTACCACATAAGATAATGACCGTTGAACAAGCCAAACATTTATTAGCAGGCTTGCGCCTGAATGGCAAGACGATCTCATTTACCAACGGCTGTTTCGACATTTTACATGAAGGCCATATTGCTTCCCTTTCAGAAGCTGCAAGCCATGCAGACTTTTTAGTAGTGGGCGTTAATTCAGACGCAAGTACAAAACGACAAAATAAAAAAGGCCCGGAACGCCCTATTAACAATGAACATAGCAGGGCACTATTACTCGCTTCGCTGCTGGTTGTAGATGCAGTTATCATCTTTGATGAGGATACACCTTACAACCTGATCTCTACTCTACTACCCGATGTGCTGGTGAAAGGCGGCGACTATACCATAGACCAGATCGTTGGCGCCAAAGAAGTTATAGCGAATGGCGGACAAGTCATTATCAACCCGATTGTAGAAGGGTTTTCTACAACAGGTATTATTGAAAAGATCAAGGGTAGCAGGCAAGCTGGCTTATAACGTATATAAAGTAGATAAGGTTTATACAGTTTATAGAGAAGAAGTATTACCTACCTTATATACACTATCGTTGTTATCCGAGTAAAACTTGCTTATTCAAGTGCAGGCGTTCATTTGTCTACCGACGGTGTTACTTTTTGTCTTGATACAAAAAGTAACCAAAAAGATCAAGGCTCCAGAAAAGCAGGCTAAAAATTGTCACGCCCACCGAAATCCATTGAACTCGCCACTGACAGCGTGAGTAAGCAAGTTGCTTATGGCTCAAACAGCAATGGATTTTTCCGGCGTTCATGCCAATTTTTTTAACGCAGCTTTTCTGAGGCCGTACGTTTCCCGGAAAGTTTAAAAATAGATTTAGTAATATGCTTTTAAATTGCAAACCATTTCCACAAAGGGTTACGAAGCTTTTGTTGCATGTTTAGCCGGACAATAATGACATCGTATATACCTTATAAACTTTATAAACCTTATATACTTCACCTCACACACGTGGCACATTCATTGCAGTTGCGTAACACACAAATTCAAATAACATGTTACGCAAGCAAATACAATCTTCTATTATAACATCTGTGGGTTATGAAACAATCAAAAGCCTGCTCGAAGTTGAATTCACTTCCGGTGAAGTGTTTCAATATTTCAATGTCCCCCTGGAAACGTATAGTGGATTAATCAAGGCCAAATCGCATGGCGAGTTTTTCAATGAATTTATAAAAGAACAATATGAGTTCAGGAAGCTGGAGAAAGAGATGTGAATAGTTAAATGGCTATATGGTTAAATTGTTGGATGGATGTCTTTGCACCTTAACCGCCATTCACTAATATAACAATGCAACAATTAAACCATCCCTTTTCCCCATAATTCCTTATCTTACAAAAACTTAACACACCAGCCTGAATAGCTTACTTATATTAGCTTTTTTATTGTTCTCCTATGAGTAAAAAGAATTTCATCGCGCGGGATATTAGCTGGCTTAGTTTTAACGGCAGAGTTTTACAAGAAGCAAATGATCCTAGCGTACCCCTTAAACAACGTATCCGTTTTTTAGGTATTCACTCCAACAACCTGGATGAGTTTTTCCGTGTGCGTGTGGCAACGCTCAAACGCATGATAGAACTTGGTGGCAAGAAAGGAAATATGCACCTGGAAGACAACCCGCAAGCAATCCTGGACCATATTCAGACGATTGTATTGCAACAGCAAAATGAGTTTAACCGCATATGGGATAACATACTGGAAGAGCTCAAGAAGCAAAAGATATTCCTCATTGATGAAAAGCATCTGAATAAAGAGCAGCAGGAGTTTGTAAAAAAATTCTTTGATGATGAGATCCGTTCCAACATCATCCCGCTAATGATCGAGAGCTTGCCGCAAATGCCATACCTGCGGGATAAAAGCATTTACCTGGGTGTAGTAATGCGCAAAGACAACTCTGCCTATGAGCAGAAATATGCGTTACTGGAAGTACCGGCAAAAGCTGTCGGGCGTTTTATACAATTACCGTCTAAGAATGATGAACATAAGATCATCCTGTTGGAAGATATTGTACGCTATAACCTCCCGCATATTTTCTCCTATTTCAACTATGACCACTTTGATGCACATATTTTTAAAGTGACCAAAGATGCTGAGATAGACATTGACAACGACATTGCAACTACTATTGTACAAAAGATAGAGAAAGGTCTAAAGAACAGGCGCAAAGGCAAACCTGTCCGTTTTCTATACGATAAGGAGATGGACGCAGGGCTGCTGGAATACCTGATGCGCCGTTTAAACCTGTCGCGCAAAGACAATATTATTCCTGGCGGGCGCATTCATAACTTCAGGCATTTTATGGACTTCCCTGATGTTTTCAATTCGCATGATGCACGGCGCCAGCCATTCTCACACCCATTGTTACAAACTACATCCCGCGTAGCGGATATGATCATGAAGCAGGATATTATGCTTCACTTTCCATATCACTCTTATGCACCGGTAATAGATCTACTGCGTGAAGCGGCTATGGACCCGGATGTAAATACGATCAAGATCACCGCTTACCGCCTTGCCAGCAATTCTAAAATCATCAATGCACTTATCAATGCAGCACGTAATGGTAAACATGTAGTGGTAATGCTGGAACTGAGAGCAAGGTTTGATGAAGAGGCCAACCTGGAATGGAAAGAACGCCTGGAAGAAGAAGGCGTAAAAGTACTGATCGGCGTGCCTAACCTGAAGGTGCATGCAAAGATCTGCCTGATAAAGAAACGTGTGGGCAGCCGCACTATTCAGTATGGCTTTGTAAGTACCGGCAACCTTAATGAGAGTACAGCGAAGGTATATGCAGACCATTGCCTCCTTACCTGTAACAGGAGTGTGATGGCGGATATTAACCGCGTCTTCAAATACCTGGAAGATCCTAAGCTACACGTACAGCAGCTACGGAATTGTAAAACGCTGATGGTTTGTCCTGTGAACATGCGGAAAGAGCTAACCCAGCTAATAGACCGTGAGATAAGGGCGGCGAGGTCTGGCAAAAAAGCGGCGATTACGGTAAAGCTAAATTCACTAAGCGATGCCTCGCTGATCACTAAAATATATGACGCCGCGGCAGCGGGCGTAGAAGTAAAAATGATCATCAGGAGTATTATCTGCGCTAAGACGGAAAACAAGCGGTTCAAAAAGAAAATAACAGCCATTAGCATTGTGGACGAATACCTTGAACATGCACGTGTACTCATTTTCCACAATGGGGGAAAGGAGAAATATTACATCTCTTCCGCTGACTGGATGGTGCGCAACCTCGATCACCGCGTAGAAGCCGCTATCGCGATCACCAACCCTGACATTCAACAGGAATTAAAGGACATTATCAATATACAACTGGAAGATAACGTGAAGGCTCGCTGGCTGGACAATCACCTTCAGAACAACTATGTATCATCTACCGGCAAAAAGAAAATAAGATCACAAACGGAAACATACCAATATTTACATGCTAAACTGCAACCAAAGTAATTTGAGATTTGAAATTTAGAATTTGAAATGGGATCATTTATCTAACAGCAATACGCTTAATCTCAAATCCGAAATTTCAAATTTCAAATCGTTCAATCTCTTAACTTTGCCGCATGAAACTGGCAGCCATAGACATAGGAAGTAACGCAGCTCGTTTGCTCATTGTTGAAGTGGAAGAAGGCCCGCAGGGCGATATACAATTCAACAAGCAGAACCTGGTACGTGTACCCCTTCGTCTTGGCTTCGACGTTTTTGAAAAAGGTGAGATCAGCAAACAACGCGTAGGCATGATCCTCCAGACTATGAAGGCTTACAACCACCTCCTGAATGTGTACGAGGTAGAATATGTAAAAGCCTGCGCTACGAGCGCCATGCGCGATGCAAAGAACAGCAACGATATTGTACGCAAAATAAAGCTGGAAACCGGCATAGACCTTAAGATCATCAGCGGTGACGACGAGGCATCGCTTATCTACGAGAACCATATTGCAGAGAACCTGGACAAAGAACATTCTTACCTGTATATAGATGTAGGCGGGGGCAGTACAGAACTTACTTTTTTTGCTGACGGCAAACTTCGTTATAAAGAATCATTCAATATCGGCACTATTCGCCTGCTAAAAGAGCAGGTAACGGAAAAGCACTGGGATGAGTTGCGCGACCATCTGAAGAACAATACTAAAAGCCGGTGGCCAATGATCGCGATCGGTTCCGGTGGTAATATCAACAAAGTTTTCTCACTCAGCAAAAAGAAAGAAGGCAAACCCTTATCTCTCCAGCTACTAAAAGATTATTACAAAGAACTTTCCAGCGTGTCTATACAGGAAAGGGTACACATGTATAAACTACGCCAGGACCGTGCGGACGTAATTGTTCCGGCCCTACAGATCTACATCAACATTATGCGCTGGACAGATATAGACGAAATATATGTACCAAAGATCGGCCTGGCCGATGGCCTGATACAAAGATTGTATGAAGAGGTGATACAAGGCCAGCTTTGATCAATGTAAAAAGAAAATTGTTTAATTGTTAAATGGTTATATGGTTAACGAAAACAATTTAGCCATATAGCCATTTAACAATCTGCACATCGCACCTGCTCCCTATCTTTGTTTCCTCAATTCATTGCTATGTCTATACACAAAGAGATTAAGAAGGTTACGACACATACATTACAAAAGATGAAAAATAATGGCGAAAAGATTTCTATGCTTACTGCATACGACTTCTCTTTTGCTAAACTGTTTGATAAAGCAAATATCGATGTACTGCTGGTTGGCGACAGTGCCAGCAATGTAATGGCGGGTCACGAAACTACACTGCCTATTACACTTGACCAGATGATCTACCATGCCTCCTCTGTTATCAGGGGCACCGACAGAGCACTCGTAGTGGTAGACCTTCCATTCGGCTCCTACCAGTCCAACTCCGACATAGCCCTTGCATCCGCGGTGCGTATTATGAAAGAGACAGGCGCGCACGCCATTAAACTGGAAGGTGGTGAAGAGATTGTTGAAAGTGTAAAGAAAATTGTTTCCGCAGGTATTCCTGTCATGGGACATTTAGGATTAACTCCGCAAAGCATTTACAAATTCGGCACGTATAATGTACGCGCAAAAGAAGAAAGCGAAGCAAACAAATTGAAGAACGACTCAAAGCTTTTGCAGGAGGCTGGTTGCTTTGCTGTAGTGTTGGAAAAAATACCGGCTCTGCTTGCTAAGGAAGTAAGTGAAAGCTTAAACATACCTACAATAGGCATAGGTGCAGGTAAGCATTGTGACGGACAGGTATTGGTCATGCACGACATGCTAGGTATCAATACAGAGTTTAAACCGCGTTTTCTCCGCCAGTATTTGAACCTTGCAGACTCCATTGTAGACGCGGTGGGCAGGTATGTATCTGACGTGAAAGCCAATGAGTTTCCCAATGATGCAGAGTCTTATTAGGGTTTATAAAGTAGTAAAAGGTATTTAAAGTTTATATAGTGAAGGCTCGCTGACAAGTGAGCCTTTTTTATTGCACAGATATTCCATATCTGTCAAAGCATGATGCCATTCACCTTATGAGTGAGATAGGGAATATCTTCTCCCTTCACCTAAGCGATTTTTTTAAACACGTAGCAGCATAGGCACATAGGAACATAAAATAAGTCCAGGTCTTTTATTAATAGCATGTTCGCTTCCTTCAAGAGTGCATAGGCCACATAGGGAGATGCTTCGCCCTTCTTTGTGAACCTTTGTGTCTTTTCGTCTTCGTGGCCCGGCGTTGCGTTCTTTACGATACCCGGCTACCATTATGAACCTTATATACTTTACATACTTTATAAATCCCACAAAACCTTACCTTAGACGAAAACAACTCCGATGAGATACCTACTAGGCCTGGCTGCCGCCATGCTACTGACTGTTACATTGTTTGCACAGCAACATGTGTATTATGAATTCAGCTCACCCAACGGTGTTCACCATGAAGCAGAGATTAGCGTTGCAGCGGAAGGTCTGCCACAAGGCGCTGCTATCTTCAGAATGAGCCGCTCCTCACCCGGACGTTATGCCACACACGAGTTTGGCAAAAACATTTATAACATTAAGGCAACGGATAAAAACGGCGCAACACTTTCTATTAAAAAACTGGAAGGTGATGTGTATGAAGTAACAGGTCATAAGGGGTATGTAAAAGTCAGCTATACTTTGTATGGCAATTATGCCGATGGCACTTATGTAGGTATAGATGAAACGGGCTGCCACCTGAACATACCTGCCACATTCATGTGGGTAAAGGGTCTGGACAATGCGCCGATTACTATTCATTTTAACCTGCAAAACAAGAACTGGAAAATTGCAACACAATTAAAACCGGGCAATGATGCTGCTACATTTACCGCACCGGGTTTGCAATACTTCATGGACTCTCCTGTTAAAATAGGTGATCTTTCTTTTACCGAATGGACGGTTACTAATCCTGATAAAAAATCATACCGCTTTAGAATTGCTTTCGACGGAAAAGACCCGAATAATAAGTTAGACGAGTTTGGTAAAAAAGTAGCACGTATGGTGAAACAGGCACAGGCTGTATTTGGCGAAACGCCTGCTTATGATTACGGCGAATATACTTTCCTTGCCAGCATCAATCCTTATGTATTTGGTGATGGCATGGAGCACCGCAACTCTACTATGATCACCACAGGCAACGACTTTACTGGCGAGGATAACCAACTCGGTGTTTTCTCCCATGAATTTTTTCACTGCTGGAATGTAGAACGTATTCGCCCGAAAACAATTGAGCCGTTCAACTTTGAAAAAAGCAATACCTGCGATGCGCTTTGGCTGGCAGAAGGATTTACACAGTACTATGGTGTATTGCTATTAGTACGTGCGGGCTTTACTTCTCCTGAAAAATACCTGAACACGGTAGGCGGCTTAGTAAATACAAAAACAAATACACTTGGCGCTCAACTCTACTCTCCTATTGAAAACAGTCAACGTGCTGTGTTCGTAGATGCAGGTGTAGCGGTGGACAAAACGAACTACCAGAACATGTTTACGTCTTATTATACTTATGGCGCTGCTTTGGCCTTGGCGTTAGACTTAGAGTTACGTGCTAAATACAAATTAACGCTGGATGATTTCATGCGGGCGTTATGGAAAAAGTATGGCAAAACGGAGATCGCTTATACTGTTCCCGGCCTGGAGGAAACACTGGCACAGGTAACGAATGATAAGAAGTACGCCGTTGACTTTTTTACAAAATACATCTATGGGCATGACGCAATAGACTATGCGCCATTGCTGGCAAATGCGGGCATTGAACTAAACCGTTCTTTTGCAGGCAAAGCATGGTTGGGCAACATTGCATTAGACACCAACAAAAACAACCAGCTTTTTATTGCCAGCAATACAATAAAAAACACGCCGGTATATAATGCAGGCTTAGACATTGATGATATCATTATTTCTATCGACGGTAAGAATGTAACGCAGAAAAAAGAATGGGATGATGTTCTTGCGCAGCATAAGATAAACGATGTGGTTGAAGTAGTTTATAAACACCGAAATGAAACAAAGAAAACATCCATCACCTTGAAAGAAAGCCCGTTTGTAAAAGCTGCTGTGAAGGCGAATGCAACAGAAAGCGAAAATGCTTTTCGTAATGCCTGGCTGGGAGAGAAATAGTTTGTAAAGTTTATAAAATATCATTATTGTCTGACTAAGTTTAGTAGATATTTAATTGCAAGCTTTCATTTGTCTACCGACGGTGTTACTTTTTGTCTTGATACAAAAAGTAACCAAAAAAATCAAGGCTGCAGAAAAGCAGGCTAAAAATTGTCCCGACCGCCGAAATCCATTGAACTCGCCGCTAACAGCGTAATTAAGTAAGTTACATATGGCTCAAACAGCAATGGATTTTTCCGGCGTTCACGACAATTTTCTTAACGCAGCTTTTCTGAGGCCGCACGTTTCACTTTAAAAGCGGATTCGGGAACTCCCTCTAATTTTGAAACTATTCTTTTTTACCTACTATTCTTTCTGGGAAACGTTTACATACAACTATCCATTAACTTTAATCGGACAACAATGATAAAATATGCAAGGTTTATAAAGGAAGAAGCAGGGAATTACTCCCTGCTTCTTTTTTGGTTTTATTTTTTTGCTCGTTCGATAAATCGAACGGCAATGAAAGATAGTCTTTTTGCCGCGTCGCCCCCCAAAGTGGGAGGTAATGAAAGGCTTGATTCTATGTTACGCTTACTCACAACTGACAACTCACCACTCACCTTTTGCCACAGAAGCATTGAAATACAAGAGATGCTTATTCACGATTGCCGTCTCACGATTCAGGTTACTTCACAGCCTTCACTATTCCTGCCAGCAAACCATCTTCTTCCATATTGTGAAACTTCGTTAATCCCAATCTTACAACAACTAAATGTTTTGAAGGAATGATATATACAAACTGTCCTTCAAAGCCATCGCTATAGAACAGGTCTTGCGGACAGGATGGAAAATTACGATTGGAAGGATTATTGGCAGGCCCCCTGTTTAGCCAGAACTGATAGCCATAGTCACCTTCTTTTGCAGCAGCGCCAGGTGTAGCAGTTGCTGTTACCCAGCCTTCCGGCAATATGCGTTGCCCATTCCATACGCCATCATTCAGGTACAATAACCCAAATCTTGCCCAATCCCTTGCCGTTGCATAACTATAGGAAGAACCTACAAATGTACCTGATGGATCTGGCTCCAGTATGATACTGTACATGCCTAGCTTATAAAACAAACTATCATACGGGAAACGGTAATAGTTCGCATCCCCTACTGTCTGCCTGATAATACGTGATAGAATATTAGAATTGCCGCTGGAATAGTAAAATACTGAGCCTGGCTTATCTTTCAGCGGATGCGATGCGGTATAACCGCCCATATCAGCCCTGCCAAACAACATGCGCGTTGCATCACTTGCTTTAGAATAATCTTCTACGAAGTCCAGCCCACTTGCCTGGTTTAGTAAGTTCTTTAATGTGATTGCGTGGCGTGGATCATTCGCATCTTTCCATTCCGGTACAGGCGCAGGCGCATCCACTTGTAGCTTTCCATCTTTCACCAGCATACCGATCAACGTATTTGTCACACTCTTGGTCATACTCCAGCCTAGTAGCTTTGTATTCGCGGAGAAGCCTTCTCCATATTGCTCTGCTATCAGTTGCCCTTTGTATAGCACTACTACTGCTCTTGTGCGGATTGGTTTTGCTGTATCATTTTCTACAAAATACTGTTGAACGGCAGCCTGTACTTCCTTTTTGTCAATACCACTCATAGCACTATCCACGATCCGGTTGCCCATAGGCCATGCGATCGAATCCTGGTTAATGATTGGCTGTTGTGGCAGATTTACCTGCTGTTTACGTATTTCTTCTTCTGACATTTGTGCAATCAGGGTAACGCCGAGGCCCTTCCTGAAGATGGCTTTTCTTTTTGCAAAGCCAAACACACTCGCTGTTACGGAAGAGTCTTTATAATCTACTTTGAAGGAACCAAGACTAATTGGAAAAAAGCCAATGTCCTGAGTCCGTACCTGCTGCTCATCCCTGCCGGCCACAAACACACCAGAGCACAGCACTTTAGCCCCATAACCGCTTATAATGGGAAACGAGCGCCAACAATAGGCAATGCCGTAACCAAGACCAACAAGCACGATAAAAAGTACGATATAAAGTATCCGCCGGAGAATAGATGTACGTTTCTTCATAGATAAATTTGTAACTGAATATAAGAAATGTTTGTGGGACAGGCTTGAACCATATCCCTAGAGCATTTTACGCTCCTCCTGCACAGAACGGATCATCGCACCATAATCCATGTGCTTCATCAATCCATTAATTGCCTGTGCAATACGTTTAGCCTTTGTCTCTTCCGTTTTAGCACTATCTATCCATTTGGAAAAATACCCCTGGCGGGATTTATTCAGGCTGTTGAAGAACTTGTATGCCTCAGGCTCTTCTTTCAGGCATTCGATAAATTCATTATTTAATTCATACGCCGTGGGATCTATCTCCAGTTGCACTTTTATACTATCCCCCTTTCGTTTTTTTATGTGCTTTCTTACATCTCCATTGAGTGTCAGTATAAAATCGCCACCTCCCATGGGCAACAGGCTTATTCCTTCAAAGGAATAGCTATCCAGCTTACCTTTTACGCGGATAGATTTTTTATTGCCCGGCGCTATCTTTTCTGCTATTTCCTGGGGTATATCAATATACGTCCAGCCTGTTTTTTCGCCTTGCTTTGCGAATTGCTGTATAATAGTGGTAAATTTGACCATTCCTGCTGTAGATTAAGAATCCTTAGCTTAAAAATAACTATCTGTAAACTTTTAAGCAACCGATTTTTTAAGATATTAGCACGCCCTTTACTGTTTACTTTATTTGACCAAGATAATTTGTGGCAGCAATGGATTGTACCAATGTAGAGATCAACTGTAATGTAGAAGAAAACATCAAGCAAGCTGCAATGGATGTTTTTCTTAAGAATGGCCTGAAAGGCGCACGTATGCAGGAAATAGCTGATATGGCCGGCATTAACCGTGCTATGCTTCACTATTACTTCGGGAACAAGGAAAAGCTGTTTGAGCTGATCTTCTCTGAAGTGACCTGCAAGATGCAGAAACGCCTCACCAAGATTTTATTGTCTAAGCTTCCGCTGAAAGAAAAGATCGAAACTTTCATTGAGCATTTCATAGAAGATGCCATTGAGAATCCTTATTTCGATGTATTCTTTATCAATGAATTTACCAAGCATCCGGCGTTGATGCACCGCATTCTATTGACAAAAGAAAAAGAAACAGCGTTTAATCATTTCAAACTGGAAATAGAAACGGCTGTAGCGCGTAAAGAAATAAAGCCTTCCGTAAATGCAGATATGGTTATTATGAATATGATCTCATTATGCGCTTATCCGTTTATCGGCAAAGCCATGATGCAAAGCGTATTTCACATGACCGAAAACGAGTACAAAACATTCATTAAGCAACGCGTACCAGTCGTACAGGAGATGGTGGTGAAGTCGGTGTTTGAATAAGGGCCGTGAATCGTGAGACGGTAATCGTGAATATTGTTAAATACAATAAGATGCTTTTTGTTGCAACCACCATTGACGATTCCCGATTCACGTTTGATAGTTATGTCGTTACTTCCACCAGCCTCTTCATCCATTTTCTTCCGATAGCTGTTTTATCTGCCAGGAAGCGGAATAAGAAAATACCAGCGATAGCGCATATTACTCCCATTATGATGTCCAATACATAATGATGACTATTATATACAGCAGAGAACCAGATAGTTGCTGTTAATAAGGCGAAAAAGATATTCCAATAACCAGCTTTATATTTCAGCCCGTAATACAATACAATAACCGGGTAGGCGGAGTGTAATGACGGCATAGCTGCAAATACGTTGGAACTTTTGCTATACAGACCATGAAAAATACTCACATGAAAGAAACTGTCAAATCGTGCTAACCCGGCAGTATTACCCGGCGTAGATGCTATAAACTCAAAACCTCTCAACTGCACATACCACGGTGGCGCTGCGGGATAAATATAGTACCCGATAAAGCCAATAATATTTACAAGCAAGAAGGTTAAGGAGAAGTAGAAAAAATGTTTCCTGTTCCTGAAAAACAAAATTCCGGCAAAGATCAATGGCACCGGCACCCAACACAAATAGGCAAAGCCGGTAATAACATCAAGAAAAGGTTTGTGATTAGACAACCAATATTCATTGGGCGTTACAAGTATTCCATTCAAATGAATACCAAACAATGTTTTTTCCGCATTGTATAATGATTCAATATGAACGGTGTTGTATTTGTAATTCGGGAACGCCTTCATGTAATCGAAAATGATCCAGAAAACGATGAAGATAGAAAAGCCGGTAATGAACTTCCTGGTAACGTGTGAGGAAAAATACATGACGTTGAACAAAGCGATCAATACCAGTTGGTCCGTTTTAAATCCAATAAGAATAACAGATAATAAAAGGTATGTAAGAGAAGCAATGGCTGCAAAGACCAAACTTCTCTTTGAAAAAAGAGATTTGTCTACCTCTAACTGTGGGATGTCTCTTGACGCCACAATGCTTTCTTTCACATCATTATTCATATCCAAACAAGAAAGGTCTTTATTTATTCGAACCCGCCTAATTAACCGGCGGCAATAAGAAATTTGAATTTATTTTCAGCAGTTGGCTAAAGCCAACTACAATGAAGGGCGTGATTCTCCGCGAACGTACTCTCCACTGACAATTCACTACTCACTATTCCCGTCTAATCTTCCTTCGCTACTTTAATTCTTTCCGCGGCAGGTTGATTGCTGGTTGGGTCTGTACCACGCAGGTCTACATATTCTACATTCGGTGACCAGAAAGAACCGCCATTTACCCTAATGAACATACGGTGCAGGATCACTAATTTTTTATTGATGTAACCATACACATGAAACTGGTGATCGTCAGGAGAACGCATGAGATACAATTTATATTTCTTATAAGAAACAAAATTCATTTCATACTTTTCTGTAGCCAGCTTTTTCACCTTCAAACCATACGCAAATGTGCGTTGTATAAAATTCAATTCCTGTCTTTGCCCCTGCTCTGTATATCTTACCCAAAATACATGCACCGGGTTATCTTCATTGAATTTTCCGTCTTTCAAATTCAGCTCACATACAATTGTATTGCTGTTAGGTGACCGTTGCAGAAAGAACAATTGAAGCGGGTTGCCAGCAGGTACAGGCAATGTATCTATCGGATCTGTAAAGACTGTTTTTGTTTTGTGAAACGGCGTTGCCTGTGTATGCGATGGTGCAAATGCAAAAGCAGCTACCAACGCAAGCACCACAACCGGCGTCATCATTTTATTCTTATCCCTCATGTCCAACGCTTTTTTAGAATCACGTAAACGCCCGATTGCAGTTATGTTTGTCAGTACTGCCATTACAGCAATCGGTATAGTAAATATGGACATCGTTTCAAATACATGAAACGGTATGCCTTTAATGTATAATTTATAGTTGCCCCCTATGATAGAAGCTGTAATGCCACATGCAATGCCGGAAACGCCTACCAGCACTACCCTTTCCGGACGCTGCATAAACCCTCCTTTGCATTCTATACCCAGACCTTCAGCCCTTGCACGTGTATAGCTTACCATCATAGATCCTATCAATGCAATAAATGCGAACAAAGAACTTAACAGGTAGTGATGTGCAACAAGATAATAGCAGATGCCTAAGAACATAAACAATTCGCTATACCTGTCTAATACAGAATCGAACATTGCGCCAAAGGAAGAGCTCATCTTACCTATGCGTGCCACCTGCCCATCCAGCATGTCGAACAATCCTGCAAAGAGGACTAATGCACAAGCCCAGCCTACATAAGAAAGATCGCCACGGTTGCCTTCTTCGCCACCCAGCACAAATATTACGGCAACACCGATGTTTAATATGAATCCTGTTAACGTTACAGTGTTAGGTGTAAATCCTATTTTGATAAGCAGTTTAACAAAAGGATCTATCACCTTATAAATTCCCAATTGCAGTTTATCCCTAGTCGTCTTAGCCATAAAACAAGCTATTCCAAAAATTTTAAAAGTCAAACTTAAATCTTACGCGTATGCCCCATTTAGCAATATCCGGATGCTCCAGGTATGTAAAGCGTCTTACATAATCCACACGCAGTACCTTAAAGATATTAGCAATACCAACACTACCTTCTACATAAGGCCCGTCATTCAGGCTAAAAGTGGTAGTTGTGCCATTTTCATCGGTAGGAAACTTATACAGGTTGGAATTATTTGCCGGATTATTTTCAGAACGGACACCACCATACAATACTTTTCCAGCCAATACTTCTCTCAATTTCAGTTTCTTAAGCAATGGAACACGGTTAAACAACAAGCCATTAAAGTAATGGTCAACATTCACGCCTGCATAATGATCACTTACAAACTCAAGGAAGTTCATAAGGTTATAAGAATTTAACTGGTATGCGTACGTCTGGTTTGCCCTATGCACAGTCAACAATGGATAAGGTAACTGTCCAAATACATAACCGCCTTCAGCCGTTACGTCCGTATAACCCAGCCTTGATAAATAGAATCGTTTTTCGATACGCAACATCAGGTTGTCATAATTGTATTCACCATTCATCAGGCCTTTAATGCCCTTAATGTATCGCAATGTGAAGATTGGATATTTGTTTACGATCGGTATGCGATAGAGTTTACCCTGGTAAAATTGCTCATGCGGCGCCCAGCGTATTTCTGCCGACAATTCACTCGTAGTTACGGCTCCTATGCTGTCCGGTGTAGAGCCGACCATTTTAACATAGGTCAACGAACCTGCAGGTTCCTGTCTCCAATTTTTAAAGCCAAAATTGACAGACAAATTATTTTTGAACTCTTGTACGTAGTTCACCTTGTAAATGGTATTGTACAACCATTTGTCATTTGTACCGCGCTTGAAGGACAACAGGAAGTTGTCTTCCTGCACAAACTGTAATTCCTGTCCGGGAATTTTTGTTTCGCGCTGCGCACTTACCTGTATATATTTCAATGGATAATCATAGATAGATTTATTATTCAACGAATAAGTAAATCCACCATAGCCTTTCCATAGCTGATCTTTAAAACCATATGCCCCATACCCTTCAAAATAGAAACGCTTACTCAGCTTAGGTGTTGTTCTGCCGCCTGCACGCAAACGGAAACCTTCTACCGGGTTAAAGCTGTAGAATGTGTTGAACGGCCCTACTTCAAACTTGTCAAATGATTTATATCCTGCAAGAATCACTGTGGCCCAATCCATTAATCTTTTGAATGAAGGCATATTTTGCAGGCTATCCATGTTTTTATAAGCCTTCGCTTCAAATGTAGAAAGCGTATCGTGCCTGTGTGCCGTCCAGAATGAATCAGCCTGTTCTGCACTTCGCTCTACTACTACAGAGGATGGCCCATCATAAAACTTATCTTCCCGCGGTTCATTGATCTTATAATTTTTATACGACACGGTGCGCTGCCCAAAGAAGCCGCCGCTCTGGCTTTTCAGCAAACTTGCCTCCGCTTTCATATCGCTTTTCACTACATGATATTTTCCATCAGGAGAACGCTCAAACGTAAGATCAATATACATCTCACGCACAAAGTTCAGGTTGATGTTTTTGCTGATGTACATGTTAGCCTTCTGGATAGCATAGTTACCGTCCAGCGTAACATAGAGTGTACCGCGAAAAAGCAGGTCATTGGTATTGCGCGGTGTAAAATATAATTTCACCAGTTTCACACCTGTCTCTGCATCTACAATGGTATCCCTGATGTAGAACATATAAGCACCCGGCGCGCCATCGGCAATAGGGCTTAAGAACTGGTTGGTGAATACAGGTATATTGTTTTCGTAAATGTCAATGTTATCATACAGCCTGTTGAGATAATCGCTCATCCCCCTGCTGTCTACAAACTCACCAAAGTTTACTTTCTTATCGCCCTGTACAATTGTCTTTTTCTTTTCCGGACGTTTACGATAGTACACATCCGTCAATTTTTCTTCAATATACATCGGTATCAGCGCCTTTCCTTCTATCTTGGTTGTATCCAGATTTTCGAACAGGAAGTGATACTTACGCAATAATTTACTGTTGGTAATTTTATCAGAAACCTTCGAAACTGCAATCTGCAATTTCTCGTACTGTTCATATTCTACATAGTCGTAGTTAGTAGGCCTGTTCTCAGGTTTATGCTCTACTATTTTGCGGATAAGATCTACAGCCGGGTTATTTTTGTTGGAGTATTTCGCACGTTTCTTTGTGCTTACAACTACTTCGTTCAGGGCTACATCATCACGCTGCATTGATACAACCAGGCCTTTTGCGTTCTTAGCTGTGATCGTTACAACTTGTGTTTTATATCCTATATTGGAAAATACCAATTGTTTCCCAACCTCAGTTTCTACAGTAAAACGGCCTGTGCCATCGGCACTGATACCAGCACCGTTTTTTACATAAGCACTGGCAAAGGGTATTGCCTGGCCGGTTGTTGCATCTTTAATTGTTCCATCTACGGTAACAGATTGTGCAAAGCCATTAATGGTACAGATCAGACATAGTAAAAAAGCCAACCATTTTATCCTAAACTTTCCTTCTCGTTTAAATATCATCATCCATTTGTTTAAATACAAAATACTTTTGCAGGGTATAGTTATACCCGATCCCTACGATAAGGGAAATACAAACTTTGGCCAGCAGGTAATTTACATTGGTAAATGTTGTTACAACATACATCCCACCTGTGTTTAGTAGCAAATTACCTACCCATACCAGGATGTACCTGTACATCTGTAAGGTCATTTTACCGGAACGTGCTGAAAAAGCCCAGCGTCGGCCCATTGTAAAATTAGTAACCCCTCCAAGGATAGTGCCTGTTGCACTACCGATAACAGCATTCATCTTTAAAACTTCCACACAAAACGTAGTTGTGAGGAAATCTATTGTAGACGCTGTAAGTGAGGCAGCTTGTGCCTTTACAAATGTTAACATTTTACCAAAGATTGCTCCATACAACCAATTGTAACAATAAGTTGCTGTACATACCTGCAAGCAAATCGTCAGCCATTACCCCCCAACCGGATGGTAATGCCTCGGCTTTACGAATTAACAGTGGCTTGGTGATATCAAAAAAGCGGAACAGAATAAATGCCAAAAGTACATAATCCCACCGGATGGGAATCAAAAATAGACTAACGGCCATTCCACCGACTTCGTCTATAACAACTTTACTGCTGTCTTCCCCCCAATACTGCTCTACTACGTTGGCTGACCATACCCCAAGTGCAAAAATGACCACAATGGCCACGCATGTAAGATACGGATGAGCGGTAATATAAACCCGGGCAAAGAACCATACAAGGCACAGGAATAATGCTGCCACTGTTCCCGATCCCTTTTGTATGTATCCTATGCCCAGGCTGGTAGATATGACTTTTGCCAATCCATTTATCATAACACTTCTACAAGATCCTGGTAGTAATCCAATCCCAGGTGGGTGATCAGATCTTCTCCCATTAAGTGACGAAGTGTGTTTTGTAATTTAATCAACTGCTTGAAGATGTCGTGTTCTGGACGCAATCCCGGAGCAGTCTGTGGTGATTTCAGGTAGAATGACAGCCATTCCTGGATGCCGCTCATGTTAGCACGTTTTGCCAGGTCCATAAACAATGCCAGGTCTAATACGATCGGCGCTGCTAAAATAGAGTCACGGCAAAGGAAATTTACTTTTATCTGCATCTGGTAACCTAACCAGCCAAAGATGTCGATGTTATCCCAGCTTTCTTTGTTGTCACCATGAGGAGGATAATAGTTGATACGAACTTTATGGTAAATATCGCCATACAGTTCAGGATTTGATTCAGGCTTGAAGATGTCTTCCAGTACGCCCAGCTTAGATACTTCTTTTGTTTTGAAGTTATCCGGGTCGTCCAGTACCAGGCCATCCCTGTTACCCAGGATGTTTGTAGAAAACCAGCCTTTTACGCCCAAAGCTCTTGCACTAAGGCCCGGAGCAAGGATCGTTTTCATTAATGTCTGGCCTGTTTTGAAATCTTTACCAGCAATTGGTGTATTTGTCTCTTTAGACAGCTCTACCAATGCAGGAATGTCAACAGTCAGGTTTGGAGCGCCGTTTGCAAACGGAACACCTAGTTTCAAAGCAGCATAAGCATAGATCATACTTGGCGCAATGTTCGGGTCGTTGTTACGCAGACCTTCTTCAAACGCTTCAATAGTTTCATGTACTTCGCTTGCTTCAAAATATATTTCAGTCGAACCACACCATACCAGTACTATTCTTGTACAGTTATTCGCCTCTTTAAAATTTTCAATATCATCCATTACCTGTTTAGCAAGGTCCATTTTGGTAGCACCCGTTTTAAAAAACTTGCCATCCAGGTTTTTTACGAATTTCTTGTCGAAAACCGCTTTCATTGGCTTGATCGCTTCTAATTCAGGTTTGATAGCCTCCAGCAGAAAACGATCCAAAACACCGGCATGCACAGCAGCCTGGTACACATTATCTTCATACACATCCCAACCTCCAAACACAAGGTCTTCCAGGTTAGCCAAAGACACAAAATCTTTGATAAGCGGGTTTCTGTCGTCTGTACGCTTGCCCAGACGAATATTTCCCATTTGCGTAAGAGAACCTATTGGTTTTGAGAGACCTTTATTCACGGCAAATACACCTGCTATGAATGTAGTTGCGACAGCGCCTAATCCTGGAGTGAGAATTCCGAGCTTACCACGCGCTTCTTCTGGCCGATTACTCATGAGTAGTAAAATTTTAAAAATGAATAATTAATCTTAAAATAACTTTAGCTTTGCAACACCTGTTAACAAAATTGTTGAACAAAATTGTTGCATTATTCGGAATTTCCAACAATTTTTTTTGCAGGCGTCAAAAGAGTACAAGCATGAGTAAAATACAATTGCCGGATTTTAAGCTGGGAAAAGAACTAACAGAAGAGCAAAAGGCGTATTTCGATAAGCATGGAGTCATCGTCTTTAAGGACTTTCTTTCCAGGGATACAGTAAACTTGTATCTACAGGAAATACAACAAGTTGAGAACAAACTACTGACTGAACAAGTTGATAAAATAAATGGCGTTCCATTAAAATTTGGAAAGGATGAAAATGATAAAACCATCATTCAGCGCTTTTGCTTTACAACAAAGTTCAGCGAGCCTTTACACCTGTTGCTGCAAGACCCCCGTCTTTCAGCTTTAACAGATCTTTTAGGTCCTTATGAAGGACGTATAGGCGAATATGAGAAAGATGGCCTTGTTGTAAACAATTATATACGCACGCCACAAAGCACTTTTTCCCAAATGGGATGGCATACGGACAGTCCGCGCGACTTGTTCATGGGCCAAAAGATCATGCCTATGCTAAACGTGGGTATCCATTTGGATGACTGTCCTTTTGAAAATGGCGGATTACGCGTAATTCCCGGCACCCACAAACAAAACATGCTGAAACTACTATTCGGCAAAAAATACTTCATAGACAACGATCCGGACCCAAAAGAAATTGGCTTTGACATTACAGCAGGTACACTAAGTGTACATGATGGCCGCTTATGGCATCGTGTACAGCAATCGCCAAACTATGGCAAAGCAAGTCAGCGCCGTGTAATGTATGTACCTATTGTAACAGGTAAATACAAACCGAAGTCTGACACGAGTAAAACACCGTTTTACCACAGATTCTCCAGGAAGGTACACAAATGGGAAAGTAATTCTCCCGCGAAATAATAAAAAAAGCGCTTCATGTTTTGAAGCGCTTTTTTTATGGATTTGAAATTTGAGATTTAATATTTGAAATGTTTTTTTTGATTCGTTCGATAAATCGAACGACAATGAAAGGCTTGATGTTGCGCTTAGGACTTATCTCAATAGCATTGTTTGCCTCCTCTGTATCTTTTTTATGCGTTCGATAAATCGAACGACAATGAAAGGCTTGATGCTGCGCTTGGCATTTATTCCAATAGCACCGTTCACGATTTCCGGCTCACGATTCACGATAAGCATAGCAGCCTTCACCATTGACTATTCACAATTCACCACACGCACACTCCTATTTCTTCCTTCCCATTGCATATTTAATACCGCCCAGCAAATGTTGCAGGTATAAGGTATCGCTATTAAAGTCTTCTTCAGTGTGGCCCAGTGCTGTGTAGAATGCCCTCCCTCCTTCAAAGTTGTGATACCAACTGATCGGGTGGTCATTGTTCATACTGCCGCCGTTATAGCTTGTCTCATCCACTTTGATCAGCACTGTTACGTCTTTATTGAAAGATTTAAAATTATACCACTCGTCTGTATGCCACCATGGAGACTGCAGGTGTTTAGTAGAAATGTGTGAGCTATCTGTAAGGAATAGTTTTGCTTTCTGTATAGCAGGATGCTTTAAAAAATAAGCTCCGGCGAGTTTGCCGTACCATTCCCAGTCGTATAAACAATCTGTTGCAGCGTGTATGCCTACATACCCGCCACCTTTATGTATATATTCCTGGAAACCTTTTTGCTGATCCGCGTTGAACAAGCCTTTACCGGTTGGATTTAAAAAGATAACGGCTTTGTATTGTTTCAATGTATCATATACAAATTTGGAAGAATCTTCTGTTGCATATACCTGGAAGTTATTTTCTGCCCCCAGTTTTTGTATGGCTGCTATGCCTGGCTCAATGCTTTTATGCCTGTAACCACGCGTTTTTGAGAAGATCAATACTTTATCTTGTTTTGTGGCAGATGTGCTTTGTTTAGAGCTGCTACATGCAGAAAAGGATAGTACAGCAACTGTGGCGCCGACCAGTGCATTTACCAGGATTTTCATATTGGCTTTTTATTTAATTGAAGATAAGCGTTTAGGGTCAATTGTGAGTTGTGAATGATCAATTGAGAGTAGGAAATGACTGTGAAAATGAAACGTGAATCGGTAAAACGAAAAGCGGTTGCAGCTTAGGGCTAACGATTGCTAGTTCACGATTCACAACTCACCACAAAAACACACAATCGTTTGCATAGCACATTTCCATCTGTCTTCGTTATTTTTAGCAAAATCAAACTGCGAAATGACCAACAAGAAACCGACTAATGTCACGGCCCTTATTATCATTGCTATTCTCTTTTTTGTATTTGGTTTTATTACATGGTTAAATGGCACCTTAATACCGTTCCTTAAACTGGCTTGCGAATTGAAGAATGATACGCAAGCATTTTTTGTAACATTCGCATTCTATATTGCCTATTTCTTTCTCGCTTTACCATCTTCCTTTGTTATCAAAAAGACGGGATTCAAAAATGCAATGTCACTAGGCCTTGTCGTAATGGCTATTGGCTCTATCGTTTTCATTCCTGCTGCCCAAAACAGGAGCTTTCCTCTATTCTTAACAGGATTGTTTATACAAGCTACAGGTTTGTCATTGTTGCAAACGGCATCTAATCCATATATAAGCATCATAGGCCCGATTGAAAGCGCAGCTAAGCGCATCAGTATAATGGGCATTTGTAATAAAATAGCCGGTATGATCAGCCCGATCATCCTGGGTGCGTTGGTATTAAAAAATGCAACGGCACTGGAAGATCAAATAACTAAAGCAACTGATCTTGTAACGAAGGAGGCTTTGTTGCAGCAACTGGCATCGAGAGTTATTACTCCGTACACAATCATTGCGATCGTCTTGTTCCTTGTGGCGCTAATGATCAAGTTCTCTCCATTACCAGAGATAGATACAAACACTGACCCTGATACAGAAGTTAGCCGCGCTGAAACGAATAAAAGTATTTTTGGTTTCCCTCACTTATGGTTGGGTGTATTATGCCTGTTCTTATACGTAGGTGCAGAAGTAATGGCGGGTGATGCAATTGGTACATTTGGTAAAGCAGAAGGCTTACCGCTGGATGTTACGAAGTATTTTACATTCTTCACTTTATTGGCAATGCTTTTGGGCTATGTAATAGGTATTTTTACTATTCCAAAAGTTATTTCGCAGGAGCAGGGTTTAAAGATCTCGGCTATTCTAGGCATTGTTTTTTCTGTCGGCATTTTCGTTTCACATGGGTATGTAGCAATCACTTTTATTGCGTTGCTAGGCCTTGCAAATGCGCTGATGTGGCCTGCTATTTTCCCACTGGCTATCTCTGGTCTTGGCAAGCATACACAAACAGGCTCTGCATTACTCATTATGGGTATTGCTGGTGGCGCAATTGTTCCCTTGGTCTATACTTCACTAAAAGACACCATTCATTTACCTAACAACCTGTCTTTTGTGATCTGTATGTTACCATGTTATGCCTATATACTCTACTATTCTATACGGGGCTACAAAGCTGGCAAAACAGCTAAATAAAAACGGGATTTCTTATTAAGCATAATATAGCGGGCTTCTGTTTAGAAGCCCGCTTTTCTTTGGGAATATCAACAAAATATTCAACACTCAACTATCAATATTCAATTTTCAATTGAGCGTTAAATATTGAACATTGATTATTGAAAATTCCTTTCTTCACCATTCTGAATTCCTTGTTCCTTGCTCGATATTCTTATATCCCGTTCGATAAACCGAACGGCAATGAAAGGTTTGATTCAAAACTTAGCTTTCCATCTCTCCTTGCTTTCCTTGTGATCTGTTTCATTTAAATATTGAATATTGAGCATTATTTTCCATTCGATAAATCGAACGGCAATGAAAGGAGTGATTCAAGAATTGGCTATCTATTTGTATTCTTAGCTTTCTCTGTGATTTGCATCACTTGAATATTGAACATTGAATATTGATCGTTGAACATTATTCTTCATTCAAAATTCCTTGTTCTATATTCCCTATATCCCTTCTCCTTCTGTATTCAATGGTTCTTCGCCATGACCGGAACTTCGGTTGGAGTTGGTACGGGTCAGATTGAAAATAATAAAGATGAGTGAGAGAATGTTGTAGATGGCAAACAGCACCATTGGCAGGAAGCCGAAAAATGTATCATAAAAATTTTTACCTCCGGGACGGAGAAAGAAAGTGTACACGGAGCCCCACATGAGCAAGGCGCCTACAATATTTGCAATGCCATATAAGCTAACATATTTATGACGGATGAAGCTGTAGCTGAATAATAAAACTAACAACCCGATAAAGCCAAGCCAGCCATAAATCGTTGCTGGTAGCAGGTTACCTAAAACGATCTGTATAAAGAAGCCCCAGCCATTCGCATCAGCAATAACCAGCAACATGAAGGAAAGGGCCAGGATCAATGGATGTGTGAGTAGGTTTATACCGTTGAATTTCATGATTCAAGATTTAAGTAAATACACAGAGGCTATGCCTCCTGTATCTACCAACAATTTCTTTACCAAAAAGTTCATGCCGGAACAGCCGGTGCTTGTATCATCAGTTTGTTTTTTTATAGTTCCAAACGGCCCAACCATTCAGCACTACGGCAAAGCCGATTTCAATAAGTAGTTGCCATTTAATATCGGCAAAACCACTCCCTTTTAACACGATCATACGCATCACCTGTACAAAGTGTGTAACAGGTGTAAGATTTGAAATAACTTTTGCCCACTGGGGCATATTCTCCACTGGCGTAAAAAGGCCGCTCATCAATGTAAAGATCATGATGAAGAAGAAGGCAACAAACATAGCCTGTAGCTGGTTGTCGCTATAGGTGGAGATAAGTAAGCCAAACCCAAGTAGGGCAACCAGATAAACCGAGACAAAGAGATACAAGACAGCGAGGCTGCCCGCTGGTACAATGCCATATACAAAACGGGCGATGATGAGACCTAATGTAAAATCAAATACGCCTATAAGCCAGAAGGGAATCATCTTACCGAGGATAAATTCCCATTTTTTTATCGGCGTCACATTGATCTGCTCAATTGTCCCTATTTCTTTCTCCCGAACAATGTTCAATGCAGAAATAAAGCCGCCAACGAGTGTTACCAATAAGGCTAATATTGCCGGAACCATAAATTTATGGTAGTCCATATAGGTATTGAACCAGTTGCTGACCTCTACATTGATAGATTGGATATTTGCCGGCTGACCTTGCAGCCACTCCATCCTTACCTGGTTGTTGAAATCAGCGAGGATGCTGGTTAGGTATGATGCGCCCAACCCACTTTTTGTGCCATTGATGGCATCGGCAGCCAGGTACACTTTCTGACTTCCTTCCCTTATAAGATTGCGTTCAAAATTTACCGGTATCTCAAGTATGATATCTGCCTTTTCTCTTTCTATCAATCGCATGGCTTCGTCATAAGAGCGATTGTTGCCTGCAATATGAAAATAACCGGAAGATGCAATCTTTGTTACCAGCTTTTGTGTATAGCTGGAATGGTCGTGGTCTACGATAGCTATATTAATATTCTTTACATCAAAATTTGCTGCCAATGGCATGATGAGCAACTGTATCATGGGCATGATAAAGATGATTGGCAGAATACCTTTATCCCGGAATATCTGCTTAAACTCTTTGACCAGTAAAAATCGTAGCGTACGCATAGCATTACTTTTATTGTAACCTGATCTTAAATTTCTTCAGGCTGATCGTTAACAACACGGCTGTCATTCCTAAAAGAATACATGTCTCTTTCCATACAGTTCCAAAGCCCAACCCTTTTAGCATAACTGCTTTTACAATAATGTAGAACCATTTGGAAGGGATTATATTGGAAATAACCTGTAATGGCAATGGCATGTTTTCCAGCGGGAATATAAACCCGGTGAAGAGGATGGTTGGCAACATCATCCCCATCATAGAGATAAGCATGGCGGCCTGCTGTGAATTGGTAAAACTGGATACCAGTAAACCAAATGACAATGCGCTAATGACAAAGAGTGTGCACTCTGCAAACAGTAGAAAAACATTTCCCCTTATTGGTACGTTCATTACAAAGACGCTTAACAACAAAATGACTACAAGATTGATGAGCGATAATGCGAGGTAGGGAACAGCCTTGGAGAGTATTACATAAATGGGCTTAAATGGTGAAACTAACAGAATTTCCATTGTGCCCATTTCTTTTTCCTTTACGATGGATACAGAGGTTAGTGTTACACAAATGATCATTAACACCAATGCAATTACACCTGGTATGAAATTCATGGAGCCGTTCAGATCAGGATTATACAGCATACGAACTTCCGGTTGTATTACCATTGGCAATTGCATGGTAGCATTAATGCTTTGCTGATAATCGCCAATATAGGCGGTTAAATAATTTGCAATGGTCTTGGCTGTATTTGGATCTGAAGCATCTGCTATCACTTGTACACTCGCTTTCTGCGCGTGCGTGAGGTCTTCATTGAAATTGGGTGGAAATATGATGGCGCATTTTATTTTCCCTTGCTTGAATGCTTTGTGCATGTCTTCGTATGACATAACCGCTTTCTCTATGCTGAAATAGCTGCTTGCTTCTATTTTGGTAATGATCTGCTGAGATGCTATGTCGTGTGCATAATCTACCACTACTACTTTTGCATTCTTCATCTCATTTGTCAGCGCAAAACCAAATAACAGTATTTGCATTATGGGTAGTCCAAAAAGAATCAGCAACGTACGCCTATCGCGAAACACGTGGTAAAATTCTTTTTTGACAAAGACTAAAAATTGTTTCATGAATATTTTATTTATAATTCACCGCAGAGCCGCCAGGAACGGAGAGCACCGCAGAGATTTATTTTGAGTCCGCTGTTCGGCATGTTAGCGAAGCGCATGTCGAGTTATAGAATGTCATTTCACGCAAAGGCGCTAAGTATCGCAAAGACCGCAAAGGGTGAGCAAAGAACACAGAGAAAATTCCGAATAAGTCATTCACGATTGCCGGTTCACGATTCACGATCTTTATTCGCCGCTTCTTTTCGCTGCTCTTGCCAATTGATAAAACACTTCATCCATTGTTTCCACTTTATACTGGTGTTTTAAATTGGTGGGTGTATCCAATGCTTCTACCCTACCATCTACCATTATGGAAATACGATTACAATACTCCGCCTCATCCATATAGTGTGTTGTAACAAATATGGTGATGCCATCATCTGCAGCTTCATAGATCAGATCCCAAAACTGCCTGCGTGTAATGGGATCAACGCCGCCGGTGGGCTCGTCCAGGAAAACTATTTTCGGCTGATGAATAATAGCTACAGAAAAAGCGAGCTTCTGCTTCCAGCCGAGCGGTAACTCACTCACTCTTTTTTTAGCTTCGGCCTGTAAACCCAACCGTTCTATGAGGGAATTGCTTTTATCTTTTAAAGCTTTATCGCTCAGGCCGTATATACCGCCAAAGAACCGGATATTCTCCTGTACAGTTAAGCTTTCATACAAAGAGAATTTCTGGCTCATATACCCGATATTCCTCTTAATATGATCCTGCTGTTTATATACATTAAAGCCTGCTACAGTAGCCTCACCGGATGTCGGATAAGACAACCCGCAAAGCATACGCATGGCTGTTGTTTTGCCTGCACCATTTGCGCCAAGAAATCCGAATATTTCGCCTGCGTTTACATCAAACGATATTTTATTTACCGCAGCAAAATCACCAAATTGCTTGGTCAGGTCTTTACAGATAATTGCTTTCTCCATATTTGCCACTAAGACACGAAGGCACTAAGAAGCACCAAGTGTATTTTATGTTGTTTACATCGTACATCTAACATCCTACATCGCTTCACATTAATTCAATAAAACAGTCTTCCACTGTCGGTTCTATTTCTTTTATTGTTACATCTTTAAATCCTTTCTGTGATAAATGCTGCAATAACTCTTTCGTGTTGTCTTTACCATCATTTTTAAATGATATATGCAAAAACTCGCCGAAGGAGTAACAACTCGCTATTTCCGGGTATGCTTTTACATCGCTCAATATTTTGTGTACTACAGATGCCGTAAGTGCATATAGCTTACGCGGATAAGCTTTTGTTATGTTTTCCGGTGTGTCTATTGAGAGAATGTTTCCATTCTGAATTAATGCTATGCGTTCGCATAAAGTTGCTTCGTCCATGTACGGGGTAGATACGAGGATGGTAATCCCTTGCTCTTTCAGCCGTTTCAGCATCTCCCAAAATTCTTTTCTTGATACAGCATCTACGCCGGTGGTAGGCTCGTCCAAAAACAGTACCGCAGGTTTATGAATAAGCGCACAGCATAAAGCGAGCTTCTGTTTCATCCCCCCGGACAGTTTGCCAGCTCTTCTATCTTTAAAAGGCTTTATCTGTTCATAGATGTCTTTGATCAGGTCATAATTTTCCTCTACACTAGTTGCGAAAAGCGTAGCAAAAAAATTCAGGTTCTCTTCTATGGTCAAGTCCTGGTAGAGCGAAAACTTGCCGGGCATATAGCCAACGCAACCACGTATTTGCTTATAGTCTTTTATTACGTCATAACCATTTACAGTTGCCTTGCCTTCATCTGCTAACAATAATGTCGTGAGTATACGAAAGAGGCTTGTCTTACCCGCGCCATCTGCGCCGATGAGGCCGAAGAGCTCACCTTCATTCACCGTAAAGGACACGTCCTTTAAGGCAAGCACATTGCCTTTATCGTAGGTCTTTTTAATATGTTCGATTATAACAGAGCCCATTAGTGTACGATGATTTAAACGGTTAAATGGCTGCATTGATAAATTGTTATTTCCCTTTCTGTGCATCAGAAACATAACAATTCAACCATTAAACAATGTAACAATTTACTTTTGCCGCAGAGAGGCTTATTCACAATTCACCTCACTCACAACTGACTACTCACCACTCACAATTTCACTTCCGCATACATGCCTATCTTCAAATAGCCATCGTTCTTTACACTTACTTTCATGGCATAGACGAGGTTAGCACGCTCATCTTTTGTCTGGATCGTTTTTGGTGTAAATTCAGATTTATCAGAGATCCATGTAATTGTACCCGTGTATGTTTTAAACCCGCCTTTGCCGTCATCAATCCTTACCTGCACCTGTTGCCCGAGTTTTACTGTTGGCAACTGGTTGCCTGTTATATAGGCTTTCAATTGCAACGTGTCCATATTGGCTATTTTATACAAGGGTTTACCTACGGTTGCCAATTCACCTTGCAAGGCATATCTTACCAGTACGGTTCCGGTAACCGGGTTAATAACTGCCCCTTTTTGCACCTGGTCAGCATATTGTGCAACAGATTTTTCAAGCGGCGCTTTCTCGCTCATGATAGAGCGATTTTGTGTGGCAATGTTTGTTTCCTGTACCACAATCTGTTGCTTTGTCGCGTTTACTTGCTTTTGCAACTGATCTATCAGAGCGTTAATATCGTCCAATTGTTTACGTGGTGCGGCATCTGCTTTCACCAGGTTTTCCGTGCGTTGCCGCTCACGCAATTGCTGTTCCAGTTGCGATTGTTGCACAGCTAATTGTTTTTTGGTGAGCTCCAACTGCGGACGCGGGTCTGTTAATTTTTGTTGCAATGCTGCTATAGAAGCCTGTGTACGTTCTTTTTGCAAGGCAATATTTACCACATCCTGTTGCCCTACAATCGCACCTGCACGTAAAGTATCCCCCTCTTTTACATTGAAGGAAAGTAACTGCCCGTTTTGCTGTGCAGATACGATCACTTCGTCTGCTTCAAAATTGCCGGTTGCATCAAATGCATTTTGTTTATTTCCACATGCAACTAGTTGCATCAGCACAAGCAGTATTGCAATAAATGAAAGCTTTGACTGTTTCATATTTATATACATTGATCATTTTATTTATTTCCCGCAAAGGCTCCAAAAGGGTGTTCGTGAATCGTGAAACGACAATCGTGAATGGGCTTACTCAAGGTTGACCATTCACCACTCCCAATTTGCCCCAAGAAATACGAAGTATTTCTCCTATGTGCTCTATACCCCCTTTGGTGCAACAGCTTTAAGATTACTTAAGCTACCGCACATCTCTCAATAAAACTGCTTAGTATTTTACAACAAACTTTCACGATCATCCTCATTACCCCTATGTGTTTAATACCTTCGCTTAGTTCATCTCAAATTTCAAATCCTCCCTAATTCCCCGATGTATTCTTATAATTATACTCCGACTGCAACAGTTGTATACGATGCACTGCCATATTCAGCCTCGCACGATTTTCGTCATTCACTTTGGTAATAAAATCGTGAGACGTGATCACTCCGTTTGTCAACTGCGCATTCGCAGCAGCTTTTACGCTCGTACGCAAATCCACGATCGTTTCATCTTTAGTAAGCAAAGCCTGGTATTTAGCAGCTTCTGCGCTTTGCTGTGTTAATGTAATATTGGTATTGAATAAGAACGTCTCTTTTTGTACGTCTACATTCTGCCTGTTTATGTTTAGCAAAGCTTTGTCATTACTGTTCGTATATAAGCCGTTTAATGGCCATGTGAGCCTAACGCCTACCAGGCCAAATAATCCAAAGTTGTTGTCTACAATGTTATAGGTTGGGCGTCCATAATAGCCTTGTGCAAAAGCGCCCAGTTTCGGCGTAAGGTTTGTTTTTAACTGCTGTGCCTGTACATCATATATTTTTTTCTGTGCATCATACAGCTTTAGCTCAAGCCTGTTTATTTCTGCTAATGAAGTCGGCTGTGCAGGAACAGAGAAGGCTGTATTTGTATCCAGCAGTTTATTGGTCAGTAGTGCCAGCATTGCTACATAAGCTTTTTTATTCGATTGCAGTTCCACATCGGTCTGTTCTGCCGCTACTATTTCTGCCTTCAACTCATCTACGCTACTCCGGTATGCAGTACCGTTTGCATAAGCTGCATTTACCTTATCTAATCCATTCTGAATATCACTCTTGCGGAGTGCATTCTGACGGGCTTGCTCGTCTATCAGCAAAATGCCAAAATAAAGCTGGTTCACTCTATCGCGAACAGTGTAGAGGTTTACTTCCAGGCTTTGATCCTGTATATTGGCGTTTAGCCGTTGCGTTTCTTTATTGTTGCGAATTTGTCCTCCGTCGTAGATGGATTGATTTATTTCCAGCCCAATTTTATACTGGTCTTTACTGAGCACAGGAGCCCCTGGTAATGGAAAAGAAACAACATCTGACTGATAAGTAGCTTGCCCGGTAACATTTATTTGTGGCAGGTATCCTTTCGCCGCATTCTCTACGGTGAAGTCGCGCGTTTTTTCTATCAGTCCTTTTTGCCTTATCAGCGGGTAGGCTTGTTTTGCCCATGTATAGCAGGAGTCAATACTCACTGCCTGTAGGGCTTGCGCATGTGTTATGCACGTTGTCAGAAGCAGGAAGGCAATGATGCTTATTTTTTTCATCGCGTTTGATTTAAAAATTCCCCTGATTAATTTCAACATTTTAATCATTTGATTAATCCCATTTCACGCAAAGGCACGAAGTATCGCAAAGACGCAAAGAATACCGAAGAAAAATACCTCCGCGCAAACGCTGCGTCCTCCCCGACTCTGCGGTGAATCCAAAAATTACTTACTTATAATCATCGCTTTTATCCAAAGCGGTATTTGCTTTCGGCGCACTTCCATTTCTGCTTTAAACTCCTGTTCTTTTAATACACCCAGGCCTATGATAATGGGAGATGCAACAAACGGGAAAATGGTCATACTGAAAGTGTTCATAATAAAATGAACGGGGTTTATCTTTTGCTTACCGTTTTTCTTCAACGCCTCTATCAATTGCTTCATAAAGGCTGACTTAAAGAATATATCCTTACTGATATTAGCTTTTATAATCTTGGGATTGTTATGCATTTCATTCAACACAAACAAAGGCAGATCGGGATTGTTTAGCAATTGATCGATATAGTGTGAAACGATCTTTTCGATCTTGTCATCAAGTGAGGTTTCTTCATCGTAGACAATAACGCGAATGCCTGCAACAAACTGGAGAAAGTTTTCCATCATTACGATCTCGAACAATTTCTCTTTACTTCTAAAATAGTAATTCAGCAGGGCGAGATTTAAGCCGGCCTCTTCTGCAATATCGCGGGTGCGGGTAGCAGCATATCCTTTTTTTGTAAAGATCTTCCGTGCAGCTTCTTTGATCTTTTCTTCCGCACTTATGTCTTTTACTTTTGGTTTCATGAGTGCAAAGATATAATTTGATTTTTGATTTAATCAAATGATTAATTTTAGTCACGAAGTCACTAAGGCACAATGGAGCACCAAGTCTTTGTCCCCTCTGCGTTCTTTGCAATACATCTCTAATAGCCTTGAATGCGGTTATCGCAAAGGACGCGGAGGTGGCGTGATGCAAAAACCTGACAGGTCTTTAAGACCTGTCAGGTTTAGTTGAGTGGCGTACAGAACGATGAAGGGAGTGACACAACGAAGATGAGTAGCGAACCTGTAGCCCGAAACAAAAAGAAAAACAATCAGTTGCAGGTTACCGCCTACCTGGCTAACCGGCAATTGGTAACTGTTTCAAAAAAAATATTTGAAAAATATTTTGTGCGAATCAAAAAGTTTCTAATTTTGCCTAACACTGTTAAATTATTTAAGGAGGTTAAATAATCCTAATGGGAAGTAAAGAAAGAATTTTGCGGCACAAGGAGGAGAAGAGGTGCAATATACTGGAAGCTGCCTTAGACATAGCAAAGTCTGAAGGCTGGAACTCGCTATCGATGCGCAAGATAGCTGATGCAATTGAGTATACGGCCCCTATTATCTATGAGTACTTTTCTAACAAGGAAGCTATTTTGAAAGAGTTGACGCGGATCGGCTATAAGAAGTTGATTACGAAACTGGAAGAGGCGAAGGCTGAACACGACACTCCCGAAAAACAATTAGAAGCCATGTGGCTTGCGTACTGGAATTTTGCATTGGCCGAAACAGAATTATATCAATTGATGTTTGGCGTGGAAATGAACTGTTGCGAATGCGAGACATTAGATATTCCGGAGTCAGATATTGCTAGTGAAATGTACAGGGACCTGATAGTGGAGATACTGGATAGAAATAAACAGAACTATGTCAGTGATGACATTTGTAAGAAATATTACACTTTCTGGTCAGTAGTTCACGGGCTCATATCTATCAACATAGTAAGACGAGGTGCGCCGGATGATCTGAACGAGCAGATATTGCGTGATGCTATCACGGGTATTATAGGCACGATGACGACTAAATAATCTTCTACCCTTTTTAACAGGACTAAAGTTTTAAAAGTCTACTTGTTTCAACGTTTCATGGCTAACTCTATTCTGAAACGCTGAGAAAAAGGACAATTCGAACGTTTGCCGCTTCAAAGTTTTATTAATGGCACCAGCCAAATGAAACTTTGAGACTATGAAACAATTGAATCCCTATTATGTACAGTTTGAAAAAACTGTTTTTTAACCATCATTACTTAACACCGTTAAACAATTTAATAACGTTATGAGAGCAGCATTAGCTATTCTGTGTATCGCTGTACTCGCGTATAGCTGTACATCCAGTGCGGGCAGCAGTACTATGGCCGCACCACCACCACAAGCATTACCGGTTGTAAAACTCAATACAAGTTCGGCTACAACATACCAGGAATTTCCGGCTTCTCTGGAAGGCACTGTAAACGTAGAAATACGCCCGCAGGTGATCGGCTACCTGGAAAAAATATATGTTGACGAGGGCGCTTATGTAAGCAAAGGCCAGCCACTGTTTAAGATCAACGACCGTGTGTACAATGAACAATCCAGCAACGCCATAGCCAATGTGCAGGCTGCACAGGCAAACATGGAAAAGGCGCAGATAGAAGTAAACCGCCTTACACCACTGGTACAAGGCAAGGTAATATCTGAAGTGCAACTGAAAGCAGCGCAAAGCGCATACGATGCAGCAAAAGCAAACTATGCACAGGCAAAAGCAGTGAAAGGAAATGCAGACATCAATGTAGGTTACACTTTGATCACAGCACCAGTAAGTGGCTACATCGGGCACATACCTTTTAAAACGGGTAGCCTTGTAGGCCGTGGCGAAGCGGAAGCTTTAACTGTACTATCTGAAGTAAACAATGTGTATGCATACTTCTCTATGAGCGAAAGTGATTTCTTACACTTTACGGCTGACATAGCTGGTAAATCTGTAGAAGAAAAATTGCACCACATTGCTCCTGTTGAATTACAATTACCTGACAATACGATCTACGGACAGAAAGGTAAGATCGAGTTAGTACAGGGACAATTCAACCGCACATCAGGCACGATCAGTTTCCGCGCAGTATTCCCTAACAATGAGAAGCTGTTACGCTCTGGTATCACTGGTAAAATACGCATTCCTTCCCTGCACCAAAACCAAATGGTGGTACCGCAGGAAGCTACGTACGAGTTGCAGGACAAAGTGTTTGTGTTTGCAGTAGCAGACAGCAACAAGGTGGTGAGCAAACTGATCAATATAAGCGGCAAAAGTGGCAACTATTACCTCATAGATAAAGGACTAAACAGCGGCGAAACAATTGTGTACAGCGGCTTACAACGTTTACGTGATGGTATGGTGATTGCCCCGCAAACAATATCAATGGACAGCATTTTGAAATCTAATCCGATGTAGGGGAAGTACAAAGTACAAAGTACGAAGTACTAAGTACGAAGATGTACGATGTAAAGGCAAGTACGAAGTTCAAGGTACTAAGTACTACTATGTAATCGGCAATAGTAATTCTATTCATCATCGTTGCGTCGCACACTTCAACGGCTAGTCCATTGTTCAACAAGTTTTTTCTATAAAAATAATTTGAGTATTACAGCAGCCTGCGATTAGAAGAATAACTGACAGGATGTAAGATGTAATAGCATGCGTTTGCCCTCCAAACAAGCGTACAGGGCTGCTGTATCTCAAATTTTCTTTGAATCTGTTCTAAAACCAACACGGATTTATTTTTTGCCACCAGGCATAAAAACTATTATCATGCTTAAAAAATTTATAGAACGCCCGGTACTATCCACGGTTATATCTATACTGCTGGTTTTGCTGGGTATCATATCACTCACAACACTACCTATTACACAGTTCCCGGACATTGCGCCGCCTAGTGTACAGGTTACAGCTAACTATCCCGGCGCCAGCGCCGAAGTAGTGGCGCGCTCTGTAGCAACGCCACTGGAAGAGGCCATCAATGGTGTGGAGAACATGACTTACATGACATCCAACTCCAACAACGATGGTACGATGACGCTGAATGTATATTTCAAATCTGGTACGGACCCGGACATTGCCGCAGTAAACGTGCAAAACAGGGTTGCAAAGGCGAACAGCCTGATACCACAGGAAGTACTGACAGCGGGCCTTACAACACAAAAGCAACAAAACAGTATCATCATGGCGATCGCTTTGTATAGCAAAGACTCTGCTTATGATGAGGCGTTCCTGCAGAACTATGCAAAGATCAACATCGTGCCACAGATACAACGTGTGCATGGTGTGGGACAAGCACAGATCTTCGGTACTAAAGATTACGCAATGCGTATCTGGTTAAAACCGGACAGACTAACTGCTTATAACCTTTCTTCACAGGAAGTATTGTCTGCTATCAAAGACCAGAACCTGGAAGCAGCGCCTGGTAAATTTGGGGAAGGCAGTAAGGAATCATTTGAATATGTGATTAAGTACAAGGGTAAGCTGAACAAAGGTGAAGACTATGAAAACATTGTACTGAAAAGCAATCCTGATGGTTCTACCATTCGCCTGAAAGATGTAGCGCGCGTAGAGTTTGGTTCATTCAGCTATACAGCGTCTGCTAAAGTAGACCAAGGCCCATCAACAGGTATCCTGATCTACCAGACAGCAGGCTCTAATGCGAATGATATATTGACTGAAGTAAACAAGATCATTAAAGAAGCTGCACCAGCATTCCCTAAAGGCATACAATACTTCGTTCCCTACTCTGCAAAAGAGTTTTTGGACGCGTCTATTGATAAAGTAAAACATACATTGTTTGAAGCATTCATACTCGTATTCATCGTGGTATTCTTATTCTTACAGGATTTCAGGTCTACCCTCATCCCTGCTATAGCGGTACCGGTGGCTATCTTAGGCACTTTCTTCTTTATGCAATTGTTTGGCTTTACCATCAACCTGCTTACGTTGTTTGCCCTTATATTGGCAATCGGTATTGTGGTGGATGACGCCATTGTGGTAGTGGAAGCGGTGCATACAAAGATGGAGACGGAACACTTACCTGCCCGTGCAGCAACCATAAAAAGTATGAACGAGATCTCCGGTGCTATCGTATCTATTACGCTTGTGATGGCTGCGGTGTTTGTGCCAGTAGGTTTCATGCAAGGCCCGGCGGGTATCTTCTATAAACAGTTTGCGTTTACGCTCGCTATTGCGATCCTTATATCTGCATTGAACGCGTTAACGCTTAGTCCTGCGTTGTCTGCATTGTTCCTGAAAAGCAACCACTATGGTGTAACTGATAAACCAAAAGGTTTTAAAGGCAGGTTCTTCCATGCATTCAATACAAGCTTTAGTAATATGACTAACCGCTACTCAAGAACATTACAGTTTTTGATCAAAACAAAATGGGTAGCTATTACAGGTTTGGTTGTCATTACGATCACGACTATTTTCCTAGTAAAGAAATCTCCATCAGGCTTTATTCCGAGTGAGGACCAGAGTATCTTCCTGTACTCACTGAACATGCCTGCAGGTGCTTCATTGGAAAGAACAAAGAAGGTAGTAGATAAAGTTGATAGCATTATACGCACTGTTGAGGCTGTAGAAAAATCTTATAGCGTAGCGGGTATGAATATCGTTACCTCAGCTAACAGCCCTGTAAGTGCATTGGCTTTTACCAAGCTGAAGAAGCCTGGAACAAGAGGCAAGACTGAAGATATGAACCAGATATTGATGGAAGTGAATCAGAAATTATCTGCCATCACAGAAGCCAACATCTTCACCTTCACATTGCCTACTGTACAAGGCTTTGGTAACACCAACGGTTTTGAATTGCTTTTGCAAGACAGAAACGGTGGTAAGCTGGAAGACCTGAGCAATGTTGCTAACGGCTTTATGGGTGAACTGATGAAACGTCCGGAGATTGCCTATGCATTCACTACGTTCAATACAGGCAACCCGCAATATAAGGTGAACATTGACGAAAGTAAGGCTAAACAAATGGGCGTAGCAGTAAGTGATCTGTTGCAAACATTGCAGATCTATTATGGTAGCTATCTCGCCTCTGACTTCAACAGGTTTGGTAAACAATACCGTGTGATTATGCAGGCAGATATACCTTACCGTGCTGATCCGGCTACGCTGAACAATGTGTTTGTGAAAAACAACCTGGGCGAAATGGTGCCTGTAAAAACCATTATGAGCCTTGAAAAAGTATATGGCCCAGAAACGGTAACAAGAAATAACCTGTTTAACTCGGTAAACATAAATGGTATTGCCAAACCTGGCTACAGCTCTGGTGAAGCGCTGAAAGCAGTACAGGAAGTAGCGGCTACTTACTTACCAAGGGGTTACTCTTACGAGTGGTCAGGCCTTACACGTGAGGAACAACAGGCAGGCTCTCAGACTACATTAATATTCATTATGTCGCTCGTGTTCGTTTACTTCCTGCTGTCTGCGCAGTACGAAAGTTATATACTGCCACTGTCAGTTATCCTTTCTGTACCAACAGGCGTGCTGGGTGTATTCGCCTTCATCAAATTTGCCGGTATAGAAAATAACATTTACGTACAGGTGTGTTTGATCATGCTGATCGGTTTGCTGGCCAAAAACGCTATCCTGATCGTAGAGTATGCAGTGCAGCGAAGAAGAGCAGGATTGTCACTGGCTGATGCTGCTATAGAAGCAGCGAGATTACGTCTTCGCCCGATATTGATGACATCGTTCGCATTTATTGCGGGCCTTGTGCCACTGGTAACAGCAACAGGTGCTTCTGCACTTGGTAACCGTTCCATAGGCACCGGCGCTATCGGTGGTATGCTAACCGGCGTGATCTTCGGTGTGTTCATCATCCCTGTGCTATTTGTTATTTTCCAATACCTGCAGGAAAAAGTGGGAAGGAAGAAACCGATAGCTGAAGAACAGGACGCTGATGAAACAGGCGCAGAAGGATCAAATTTGAAATTTCAGATTTAATATTTGAGATGAATTGATAAAGACTTTGCCCACGCATTTCAAATTTTAAATTTCAAATCTCAAATTTCTGTTACGATACTTAGCGACTTTGCGCGAAACAAAAACAGAAGAACAAAACAAAACATCATGCAAAGAAAAATATATCTAATAGCCGTTGCAGTAAGCGCTGTTGTGTTGCTGGCTGCATGTAAGACAAGCAAGGAGTACCAGCGTCCGCAGGTAACCGTGCCTGTTGCCTACAACGGCGTTAGTACGGCAGATACATTAACCATTGCCGATATAAGCTGGAAACAGTTTTTTACTGATACACTCCTGCAAGGCCTGATCGGAAAGGCACTACAGAACAATTATGACTGGCAGATAGCTTTGAAGAACATAGACCGTGCAGATAAGCTTTTACAACAGGCCAAAGCAGGAAATTATCCTACAGTAAATTTTCAACTGGGCGCACAGACCACTTACCTGTCACAAAACAGCCTGAATGGTTTGAGCACTAAAACATTTCTCGGCAAAGAGCATTTAGAAGATTATTCAGCAGCCTTCCAATTGCAGTGGGAAGCAGATATATGGGGAAAGATCAAGCAACGCAAAGCGAAGGCTTTGGCTGATTACATGGCTACAAAGGAGGCGGTGAAAGGACTCCAAACCAAACTGGTGGCTGAGATTGCAAATAGTTACTATAACCTGCTGATGCTGGACGAGCAGTTGCGCATTGCTCAGAAGAACGTAGTGCTGAACGACAGTACGGTTAACGTAACAAAACTGCAACTCACCGCCGGTGAGGTTACTTCTCTCGCCGTAAAACAGGCTGAGGCTCAGCGCGACAACGCGGCTTTGCTTATACCTCAGTTACAGCAAGCCATTACGTTACAGGAAAATGCGTTGCAGATACTGACTGGTGAGTTACCTGGCGCATTGCCAAGAAATGCGCTGGCAATAAATGTAGCGGGTATTGATAACCTGCCAACAGGTATTCCTGCATTATTGCTCAGCAAAAGGCCTGACATCAGGCAGGCAGAACTGGCTCTGCGCTCAGCTAATGCTTCTGTAAATGCAGCACAGGCTGAGTTATACCCGGCATTGCGCATTAGCGCCAATGGAGGCACCAACTCTTTTAAGGCAAGCGATTGGTTCAATATTCCTTCTTCCCTGTTCGGTTTGGTTGCAGGCTCAATAGTACAACCGATCTTCCAACACAAGGAACTAAAAACACAGGTGGAGATAGCGAAGATTAGCCGAGACCAGGCTGTATTGCAATTCAGACAAAGTGTATTGGTTGGCGTAGGTGAGGTTTCTGATGCATTGACCCAGATAGACAAGCTGAAGGAACAACAGTCTATTGCGGCAGCAAGAACAAATACCCTGCAAAAAGCAATTGCAGAATCTCAGTTATTATATAAAAGCGGCCTTGCCAATTATCTTGAAGTAATTGTAGCACAAGGAACTGCATTGCAAAGCGAACTGGCCCTGGCCGACATCAGGCGTCAGCAAAACAATGCGGTGATCGCTCTATATAAATCTTTAGGTGGCGGATGGAAATAAAAAGTGAGGTTTTAAAACAGGAAGCCGTTTACATATGTAGACGGCTTTTGTTTTTTAATTTGAGATTTGAAATGTTTTATTCCAGTGCAGGTCTCCCGACCATGGGTGCGCGAAAGATGTTGATATATAATCTCAGCAAAAAACATAGTATGTAATTGCCAGGATAGAGAGTCGGAGGCTCGATAGAATGATAGAAAGATATATCCCACACCAATCAGAGCCGCAGCGCGGCGACAGAATTATTCCTTTGCAAAACGATTCATTTTATCGCTCCTCCGGAGTTCAACTGCTTGCATGAATAATTAAACTACCAATCTGGCGTCCCTCCGGGACTTTATTATTCTTTCGATCACCTATGGTCGGGAGACCTGCGCCAGTAGAGCGAATGACTGAATTGTTTAATTGTTACATGGCTGAATTGTTATTTTCTCCAACAATTAAACCATGTAGCCATTTGACAATGAAATAAGTTAGCAATGCAACTATTTCAAATCCCTTCTGTGGATTTTTTTCCGCTTTCTTTTTCTTCTTTTTTTCTTTACTTTGGCCGAAAGGCTTGTTAACAGGACATCGAAAGACTGGCACAGACTTTTCATCGATAAAAACCGATATTTTACCTATGACAACTTTTGGGTAAACTAAATCTGTTAATATTTGTAATTGTTCGTATCTAACTTTTGCGCATGATGATAACGCTACACTCCTTTCAGACGCTTTCCGTGGATGCCAAGGTGACTGCACTTTGGGAAATTGGTTCCTTTATTTGGCAAAAAATAAATGGAGGAGAGCGTATTATTCTTTATAAACTTTCGGATTTCTATGTAAAAGTTCGTTACCGCACGGACCTGCAAGCTGTGGGTGATATCTTTTGCTACAATGAGAGAGAGGAAGTGCTGGAAGCGTAGGAATATTTCCACCCAAGAATAATGATCAATGCTCAACTTTCAATGACCAATATTCAATTGAGCATTGAAAGTTGAATATTGAAAATTGAATATTTTTTCAGAACCCCCTTGTTCCTTATTCGATATTCATGCAAGATGCTTATTGTATCCCAACGCTACCAGCTTTTCAAATGCCTGCCACACCTCATCCGGCATTTCCTGTGGTATTTGAAATCCTTTTTCGGGATAAAGCTTAATTCGTTGTAAATCGCCGACCATTATATTCAGCATACGCTCAAATGAGATCTCTTCATTAGGGTATTCTGCCATTGTCATTTGAGGAGATGTAACCAAAATCTCTTTCCCCGGCCACTGCTTCATGAACGTGGCATATGTCCGGCGCTCCATATATGGCTTTTGAGCTAATATAAATGTTTTGCACTCCAGCCCCCTCTCCTCTAGTAGTTTTTGCGTAAAAGTGATATTCTCGCCGGTATTGGTAGATTGATTTTCTATTAAAATTGCTTCCGCTGGTACACCTTTTTCTATTGCTATACGTGCAAACTTATCCGCTTCAGGTTCTGTCCACACGCCCCTCGTTACATTCCCCAGCCCACCGGAAAAGATCAGCAATGGCGCCCAACCTTCTAAATACAGCTCTGCTGCGCGGTCAGCCACTCGTGTATCATGGCTGCCTAAGGCCATTATACAACCTGATTTTTTTAAAGTATGGTTCATGTGGTGATAATCCCAGAGGGTTTGTGCAAGCGCAATTACTTCAATGTTCATAATATAAAGATAAATTGTCGGATGGTTATTATGGTTGCATTGTTGGATATTTCACGTTAAAATGCTAAGTATCGCAAAGGACGCAGAGGATGCGCAGAGAACGCAAAGGGATTATACTGTGAGCAGTCAGTTGTGAGAAGCGTATTCACGGTTGCCGTCTCACGATTCACGTTTAGTCTCAGCGGTACCCCCTTCCAACAATTTAACCATACAACCATTAAACAATTACCCTACATCAATTCATTCTTCAAAACAATTGTGCAATTTGCCTGTTGTTTACTAGCGACAATTACCCTTATTTAAATTTTAAAAACCACCTACTATGGCAGACGAAGTACAATTCAGAATAGATGACAAGCAACATGGCGCTTTCTATATTATGGAGGGCGAAGAACAAATAGGCGAAATGGCCTTTGGCATCAAAGGCAGCGATATGACTGTGTTCCATACAGAAGTATTGCCGCAGGCAGAAGGAAAGGGATATGCTAAGAAACTACTCGAAACGATGGTTGCTTATGTGCGTGAACACCACATGAAAGTGATTCCTTTGTGCCCTTATGTACACGCACAGTTTATGCGTCATACAGACCTGTATGGTGATATCTGGAAAAAAGAGAATCACTAATCCTTTCACTACAACAAATTATTTCTGTGCAAACAAAAATCGTAGCTGCCGCTGAGGCAGAAAACAATGGCGCGCTATACGAAACGAAGCTTACTGTAAACCAGCATGTGTTGATTGCAGATGAGCTACCTGCGAGTAATGGCAAAGACCTGGGCCCCTCTCCCGGTGATTTTATTTGTATGTCGCTGGCGTCATGCACTGTCATTACGTTGCGCATGTACATTAACCGCAAACAGTGGAACATCGAAAATATTAAGGCCAAAGTCACCTTAATTAAGGGCGACCAGACTGCCTCAGGTAATAATACATTTTATTGTGAACTGATATTTACGGGCGAGATAGATCCGGAACAGCATAAGCGTTTACTGGAAATAGCGAAGGCGTGCCCTATACACAGGCTGTTAGGTAAGCCAAGTGATGTGGTGACTGTGATAGCGTAGGGCTTCAAACACATAGATACATAGAATGACATAGAGGAAGTCGCCTTGCGGCTCTTTTTTATTTACCGCGGAGACGGAGAGGGCGGTGAGTTACGCAAAGGCTAAACAACAATCGAGAGACGGCAACCGGAATACGCTTCTCACAACCGACAACTCACCACTCACTTTGCATTCCCTTGGCCCCTTTGCGTGAAACATTCGTACTTTTGCTGCAATGCAACAGAAATATTCCCTGGAAAATATCCTTTCCAATCTAAACATCGAGGCGCTGAACGAGATGCAGGAAGCATCCATTAAGGCAAATGAAGAACATGACAATGTGGTGCTTTTATCCGCTACGGGCTCAGGCAAAACCCTGGCTTTTTTATTGCCTTTGCTAAGCGGTCTTGATGCAAAGTCAAAGCTTACGCAGGCGCTGATCATTGTTCCTTCCCGCGAGCTGGCTTTACAGATAGAGAAAGTGTTTAAGTTAATGGGTACGGGATTAAAAATTACTGCCTGCTATGGCGGTCACTTGCGTGAGACGGAAGAAAACAACCTGATAGAGCCCCCAGCGGTCATTGTAGGCACGCCGGGCAGGCTTGGCGATCATATCCGTCGCGGAAACATTACATTGCCCTCTATTGAAACATTGGTGCTGGATGAGTTTGATAAAACGCTGGAACTTGGTTTCCAGGATGAAGTTTCATTTATTATCAGCGCTCTCCCATCTATAAAAAAACGCATTCTAACTTCTGCAACAGAAGGTGTAGACATACCCGGTTTTCTTGGATTGACTGAACCGCAAAGGCTAAATTTCCTTACAGAAGGCGATGGTGAAACAAAGCTGGAATTAAGAAAAGTGATTTCGCCCGAAAAAGATAAGATAGAGACACTTTTCAAAATGCTTTGTTTTATCGGTAGCACCCGCGCAACTATCATTTTCTGCAATCATCGTGATGCGGTAGAGCGTGTAAGTACTTTACTGGCAGAAAAAGGTATCTACAATGTGTTTTATCATGGCCAGATGGAACAACGCGACCGTGATAGCGCGCTAAGCAAATTTCGCAATGGCAGCGTAAATTTTTTAGTAACGACTGACCTTGCCGCACGCGGACTTGACATTACGAACATCCGTTACATTATTCACTACCATATGCCTGCTACGGAAGATATCTTCACGCATCGCAATGGCAGAACCGCACGTATGGATGCGAGTGGTACGGCTGTGCTACTCTTATCGCAGGAAGAAAAAATACCTTCTTACATTACAGAGGATATTGAGGACTTACAGATGGAAGGTGATTACCCTATTCCTGACAAGCCAAAATGGACAACGCTATTCATTGCCGCAGGCAAAAAGGATAAGGTGAATAAAATAGATATTGTCGGCTTCCTTACTAATAAGGGGCAACTGAAAAAAGAAGACATTGGTTTGATTGATGTAAAAGATTTCTTCTCTTTCGTTGCGGTACGCAAACTAAAAGTGAGCCACACGCTCCACGCAATCAAGAACGAAAAGATCAAGGGAAAGAAGGTGATGATCGCAATTGCAAAATAGGTTGAATTTGAAATTTGATATTATACCAGTAAGAGGGTAAGTGTTATTGTAACGCTTACCCTCTTATCATTTCAATGTTCACCTGTCTTCTCCAATTTATTCTTTCCCTTCTTGGCTTTTTATTAAAACAGGGCTCTATTGCAAAGGGTTACAAACAAAAGATGGATCACAAATAGCCAAAAAACAACACACCACATTATATGTATTTTATTGGTTAATTTCAGTTTCTCTAACATAACACACCATGAAAATCATCTTTTCTTCGAAACACTACGATTACCAGAAAACTGTTCTTTGGAATTTTACGTCCAGGTAATAGAACATTCATAAATTACTTTCACACAAATACTAACTCTTACCTAAAAGGATCCGTGAATACAGTTTTATATCCTGTATTTTCTTAATCTCCTCCGCAAACAATCAGTCTTCACATGTTAACAGCCTGGGCTACTTGTCCCAATCCACATAGATAACCTATATATTTTATTCACCTTAAATACACCATTTTATGAGACATTTTTTACTCATGCTACTTTCTTTAATTTGCTTTTCTGCGATTGCGGGTAAACGTATTTACCTGAAAAAAAATTCCGGGGGCACAAGCATTCAAATTAACAACGCTCTTGATTCGGTTATACTTACGAACAATGACAGAGCCCTTATTAAAGCCGGAGATACAATAGTACTTAACGGAACGTATGGCGCTATCAATATTTTTAATCTGCGGCAAGGTACACCAGGTAATGAAGTGGTAGTGATAAATGAAGGACAGGTAATCGTAAATGGCAAGACGGGGGGTACACCGGTCAACTTAACCTGTATAAATACAAAATTTCTTTTTAACCTGGATCCCTTGTATCCTTATGGGTTAAAAGTTACAGGTGCTAGTCCTACTTCTATACTAAGCACTGCAATAAAGCTATTCGACACACTTAACTCGCGTAATTATGAAATGGCTGGTGTTGAAATTATGTATGCCAGCAGGGGATTATTTGAAAACCCCCAAAAAAACACGACGGCATCTCACTATGCGGACAATGATACGCTTTCTAATATTTACATCCATGATTGTTACTTTCACGATCTCATAATTCCTGATCCCACAACAGGAACGGGCGAAGCTATTTATTTTGGTTATAGCTCTACTGCTAATAATCCTTATGATGGTTCTCCCAGGTTTTATAATTTAAGAATTGAAAGATGTCGTTTTGAAAACATCGATGGAGATGGTGCCCAAATAAAAAGAGCACAGGTAACAGTAAAAGACTGTTATTTCAACAATACAGGAAAGGCTTTAGTTTCCGGGCAAGGGGATGCGGTGCAGTTTGGTGAATACGCCTACGGCAAGATCCAAAACAACAGGTTCGTAAACTGTAGGCAGCACGCCATTTTGCATAAAGGAACAGACACCACTTATATTATTAACAATAGTTTTGATTCAATTTCAAATAAAGGCGCGACTAACGATATCGTTTATATTAATACAACTCCGGATACAACACGCTCACCCAAAATGGTGATATACATGCATGACAATACATTTGACCTGGACACACTTGGGCGTGCGCTGATAAATAATGCTGGCAACAATAACGATCAAAACGTGAGTTATTATTATCAAAACTGTTATAGCAGATCTCAGGCAGGCAACTCAATTTTTTTTATATTGAAGCCGAAGGATCAATTTACTGCATGTGTAATACCAACAACAAAAGAGATTAATGTAAACATTACAGGCACGGCTATTTACAACAATACAGCCTGGAATAACTGGACCGTTGGAACCGGACAAAACACTGGAACGTCTGAGGTTCTTTCTGATATGTTCCATTATGCTGATGGCGCTGCATCAACTATAACGGCCTTGCTTAGCTCTAGCAAGGGTGTAAGTGATTGGGGTACTGGGTACACTACTTCTCTTGCGCCGGATTCCGTTATCCGTTATGCAAGTAACTCTACTTCTCCAAGCCGGACTTTGACAATAAATGGCCTATCTTCTTCCAAAACCTATACTATTGAATTATATGCTAGCAATAAGGTAGCAGGCATTGATACAACGAACTACACTATTTTTTCAATCGGCGCTGCAGCAGATACAGTACTAACTGCAAATAACCTTACACATAAATCTATCTTCGCAGGAATAAGCGCGGACTCGACAGGCAAGATTGTTATTACATCTAAAAGGCTAGGCCTCTGGACTTTCTTAAACGGGTTTAAGATCATAGAAAGTACAGGAAATAGCGGGTTAAGAACAGCAAATAAGGAACGCGTTGAGGCTACTACAACAAATGAAAACACGCCTGACTCATTAAAAAACACGCAGGCAATCGTAGTATTCCCGAACCCTACACCAGGTAATTTTACGCTTACGCTAAATAATATTTACAAAGGAGAATTGAAAGTATCCATATATGACTTAAGTGGAAGAGTACTCGCAGACATGACTTATATAAAAGATCAACCTACATTTAGTAAGACTATTAATCTGGGCAACCTACCATCTGGTATCTACTTATTAAAAACGCAGATCGGAACGTGGAAAGAAACAAAAAAAATAATCAGGCAATAATGTATTAAAGCGAATACTTAGGGGCTGTTTGAGTTATTAATAAACTTATCAATGCCGTTGAAATAAGCCACCTCTTACTTCAACGGTATTGATTATTTTTTGCTACACAGCAACCATTGCCGATACTAAAAATAATTAGCTCAAACAACTACTACTATTCAAGCTCAACTTTCGGTTGACCATTGTGCATTTATTCATCACGCGAAATTCTTTGCCGCTTGTTCACCGTTCATCTAACTGCCCCAATTCACAAACGGGAACACGGCTTTTGCTTGCGCTATACCGCCCCATGCGCCAAATAAAGCTGCTGCATATTGATCAATATCGCTCTGCGTCAGCGGCCACCCTTTTTTACTATTGGGAAAAACGATATAGATAATACCGGCAGACACACCTCCATTTTTAGGACTGGAAGGAACACCCAATGTTTTTGCCAGCGCAATAGAACCCTCGCCAATTTTGTTGGATGGGCCCGAATCTGCATACACGGCATATTCATACGCACCTGTAGCCGGGTTAATCACTACTGCGAAGTCGCCCAGCTTTTGTCCCAGACCAAGGCCGCCGGGCAATACGATAAAGCTGATAGATTCAGAATCTACATAGCGGGTAGGATCTGATGCTTTCTTATTCGGATCTTGCAGAGATGTGGTTGAAATGTAGAATCCCGGAGCAGGATCTGTTGCTTTCTGAATAAGAGGCTTCCCATTCGGCTGGCCATTGTCAGTTACCAACGCCCACCAATTGCCGGGTACACCCGCATTACCAAGATAATCCAATCCCAGCGAGTTGGTTGGATTATATGCATGATAGGCTCCGTCGGCATCTATCATCATACCGGCCTCATAAAAAAATGCGCTATTGTTATTAGCAAGTGTATTGATATTGGAATACCCAATACGTTTCAGAAGAGTAACGCCGGGCACTGTACCTCCGGCACTAGAAGCTGTTGCCATAGTTCATTCATTTAGATGGAGACTACCAAGATGGCAATTTTATTTAAGAATAGCAAGGGGTGAAAACACGGGGGAAAAATTTGAGATTTGACATTTGAGATTTGAGATTCTTAGCTGTGTCTATCATCTTAGTCTCCGGCCAACTGTGTACCCACATTTTTTTCGCCCTGGTTCGTGTCCTCACGAACCAGTTACCAACCGGCGCGTGAGGACACGCGCCGGGGCTTTGGATGTTTGTCAGAACAGTAGCATATAGCCATTTAATTCAACAGAACTCCGGAGGGGCGGCAGCATAGGTCGCGCATACCTGTGGCATGCCGAAGCCTGTGTATTTGGGAAGCTACCAATATCTGATCCTTACAGGATCGTAGCCCGATTCTATAAAAATCGTTGCATGGCAGATGCAGATTCCTGAGGGATCAAACATCGGTAGCATATATTTTATCAAGTTCTTTTGCATGCCGTAGGCCAATGTCATTAAGTTAAGCGGGCTTAAAAATAAATGTACCAGAATGGGCCACTTTTTAAAAGCAGCTATAACTAGAAAAGTATGCTTTTTGAAAGTGGCCCACTCTTAACTTAATGACATTGGCCGTAGGCATGCAACCTGGTGATAGAAGATGTGGGTACACAGTAGGCCGAAGACCAGGATGGGCCATTTCAAATCTTCCATCTCAAATTTCAAATTATCACTACCTTAACTTTATGAATCAACCTAAAGAAAACATTTTACTACGGATGCGCCCTTATCAGCGTATTGGTGTCAGCCTTATTTTTTCTGTGATCGCGTTTTTTCTTACCAGCAACTGCGGGCTCTCTCCTCTTGTAAGGACGATGTTACTATGGGATGTATTTTGTCTTTTTTATGTAGCGGCCTGTTGGATAGTAGTGGTAAAACGGCCCGTAGAAGGTATTAGAAGAATAGCAAGGATTGAAGACGGTAGCCGTGTGTTTGTATTATCTATCATTGTATTAGCATCACTTGCAAGTATGCTTACCGTGCTGCTGATCGTTTTATCTAAAAATAATACCAATCAGCCGTTATACCTGCCAGTGGCCATAGCGGGCATCCTGTTATCCTGGATACTGGTGCATACTACTTTTACCTTCCACTATGCCTATATGTATTATGATGATGACACCAATGATGCAACAAAGCATGCAGGTGGGCTGGAATTCCCTAACGAGAAGAAGCCTGACTACCTGGACTTTGCCTATTTTTCTTTCGTTATTGGCATGACGTTTCAGGTATCAGATGTAGAGATAAGCGCCCGAAAAATACGCAGATTCGCACTATTTCACGGCCTGATATCTTTTGCTCTTAACACATTTGTAGTGGCGCTTACCGTCAACCTGATTGCAGGTTTGAAGAGTTGATCTTATAGAGACGCAGCCAGGTTATGCGGTAGCATATCATCATGCTCGCCATGACCTTCTACCAACCTGCTTACGCCGGTATAATCAGCCATTGCCTGAGGGCATAGCATATTGCCCAGCGAATGGGCTGCATTGCGCAATACTTGTTCTATGTCTTCTGCGGTAATTAAATGCGGGCTGTATTCTTTGAGTGTTTCCAGCAGCTTTTTCTTGTGTTGAGCAGATATACCGGTTAACGCCGAAATGCGTTTGCGTGCAGCACTATAAAGCTGCTCATAATAAAACGTGTTCATAAAAATGTCTCTTTTCGAAACACAAATCTAACCGATACATTATAACATAATCATATAAAAAACGTATAGGCTATAACTTTTACTTATACGTTAATTTTATATCACTTATAGATGTTCTTGGCCATTTTAATGAACCTTTTATTTAAATCACTTGTTTCACCTTTGCGCTGGATAAAATAAAAATTACGTTCTACTTTCAATCCATCAAACTGTAGTACAGTTAACTCTCCGTGTTGCAATTCTTTAATAATAGAACGGGTTGAGAGAAACCCTACGCAACCGGATTCCAGGAGAAAATTTTTCAATGCTTCTGTACCGCCCAGGCGTACTTTAATCTGCATATCGGACAGCTTTATCTTATGTTTAGACAAGGCCATACGCACAGCTTCCAACGTGCCGCTACCACGTTCACGAATGGCAACCGGCATATTTAATATTTCTTTAAGCGGGTAAGATTTCCGTTTGGCAAGTGGGTTGCTTTTACTACAAACAGCTACGATCTGGTCTTTCAAAAATGGCAGATAGGTAACATTGGTGAGCTTGCCTTTTTCTTCTGTAATACCGAGATTAATATCCTGGTTTAGTAATGCTTCCAGTACAATCTCGCTATTGCGGTTGAGCAAGGCTATCTCCACTTGTGGGTACTCCTGGTGAAAGGCAGACATTACTTTGGGGAGGATGTATAAGGCTACTGTGGTGCTGGCGCCAAGATTTAGCTTACCGGTAGCTTCGGCTTTATCATGTATGGCTGATATGTCAAACTCTGTATCTTCCTGTATCTGCTTTACAATCAATAAGCGTTTATACAAGAGCTGCCCGGCTTCTGTCAACTCTATTTGCATTGCCTTCCGCTCAAACAACTTTGTTTTATACTGTTCTTCCAATGCTTTTACATGCGCGCTTACCGCTGGCTGCGATATAAACAACGCCTGGCTGGCTTTAGAAAAACTCTTTTGCCGCGCCACTTCCATAAAAGCCAGATGCCGTGTAGATAACATGAAATAAAAGTACTAAATACGAAGTAGAAAGCGCAATTATGTACGATGTTAGATGTACGATGTAATGTCCCGCAACTGTTAAGCAATAGAAAGTACATATTACCACAGAAAGCCCTACTATTCATCACCTCGTACAATCCTTCACACATAGTCGTCTATTTTATTCTTGCTTGTGTCGGAAAAACTTCATCGGCATTTGTTATTCACGACCAAAAGAGATTCTACAGATGAACGAAATGCGACGCAACTAAAGCTCAATCCGGGCTACAATAGCTGGCATCAAAAAAAATGTCAAGGTGAAGCGACCCGCTTTTTAAAAGCGTGCATTTAAGAGCATAATACTCATTTAAAAGCGCCCACTCTGTACAACAATTTAACCATCCAACAATTAAATAATTCCCCTCTATCTTTGCGGCTTTATGAGTGTACACATCGGCAATATTGCGTTACCGGATTTCCCTTTATTACTCGCTCCCATGGAGGATGTAACAGACCCGCCATTCCGGGCAGTATGCAAGGCAAATGGCGCAGACTTGCTGTTTACAGAGTTTATCTCCAGCCGGGCACTCATACGTAATGCAATAGAGGCTAAACGGAAGCTGGACATTTATGATGCGGAACGCCCGGTTGCCATACAGGTGTTTGGCGGTGATGAGGAGAGCCTGGGATTGGCTGCAAAGATTATAGAGGTAACTAGTCCTGACATACTTGATATAAATTTTGGCTGCCCGGTTAAGGGTGTGGTTGCGAAAGGTGCAGGCGCAGCAGTATTGAAAGACATAGAGCTAATGGTGCGCTTAACGGAGGCTTGTGTGAAAGCGACGAGGTTGCCTGTTACGGTCAAAACAAGGCTTGGTTGGGATGAGGATTCTAAAAACATAGAGGAGGTTGCCGAGCGGCTACAGGATGTTGGTATTAAGGCACTGACTATTCACGGGCGTACGCGTATGCAGCTATATAAGGGTGAAGCGGACTGGAGCCTGATTGCTAAGGTGAAAAACAATCCGCGCATACATATCCCGGTCTTTGGCAATGGCGATATTGATAGTCCTCAAAAGGCGCTGGCATATAAAAACCGTTATGGCGTAGATGGCATTATGATCGGGCGTGCGGCCATTGGCTATCCGTGGATTTTTCGCGAAATAAAACACTATATCCAGACAGGGGAATTATTAGCCCCGCCAACAGTAGCCGAGCGTATTGCAGTTTGCAGGCAACATTTACAAAAGCTGGTGGAATGGATGGGCCCTGTATTCGGGCTGCGTGAGATGCGTGGGTTATATGCTAAATACCTGAAGGGTTTACCCGACTTAAAAGCGATAAAAAGCAACCTCGTTGTACTCAATACGCAAGAAGAAATTATTGATGCCTTGAATGCAGTAGAGCAAACGTATAAAGATTTCGAAATAGTACACACACCAATAGAGCTGATCAACTACCACGAGAAATGCGCGTTATAGATTTTTTTAAACACATAGGAGTTGGCAGACTTCTGTGTTAGTTTGATCTGGAACGACAAGTAACATTTAAGGACAGATGTGTAGCAGGCGTACAATGTCTATCACTTTTGCTCCGAAGGGACACAATAGGACACATAGAGGGAAATGCTGCGTATTTCCAGAGTGTGTTTAACCTCTTGAAACTTTTCCGATAATCCCAGAACCTTGTGCAGAGAAGCGTTATTCACGATTACCGTCTCACGATTCACGATTTACCTGCAATAAAAAAGGAGCGCTTTCGCGCCCCCCTTACATTAGAGAAAACCAAATAATCATTGAGTTTCATTGTTTCAAAAGTTTACAAGTTTCAATAGCACGTGAACCACTGAAACTTTTGAAACCATTGAAACTATTCTATTCTGCTTTTGTTGCATTTTTGATCGCAGCGTTGATCAGGTCTGCCATATCCTGCAGATGTGCCTTGGTACGTGCATCCGGGAAGGATGGTATTGCGGCTTTGATCTCAGCCGCCAATTCTTTACCATGTACTTTTGCAAGTCCGGCAACTTCATTAAACCTCCCTGACATTGGCAGGACGGACGCGAGCTGAGGTGTAAATTCTGATTTAGTTGATGGCCCCGTAATCATAAATGACAACTTATCTACATAATCCTTTTGCAGGGATTTACGATAAATATCAATTGGTTTATGTGTTCTTAGCTCAGACCAGATACCTTTTTTCAGATCGTTCCACATTTCAGGCAAAGTATATACATCATCTCCACCTTGCCATGCTTCTGTCTTTAAAAATCCGTATGCCGCAGCACTATTAAATATTCTATCTAACGATGCATCCTGCAATCTACTAATAACAGAAAGAGGATCCAGCCCTGTCAATTTACTGTACCTGTTATTGATCAACCAAGTTGGCGTACTGAATAGGTTGTCCTGTAAAAAAGCAATAGCTTCTTTTTGTTTAGCCTTAGGCATGAATGTGAACACATCGCCACTTTGCTCCCTGGATTTAGGCGTTTCCATTCTACCACCAACGTTTTTAGTTACATGCCCCATATAACGACCAAATTGGTTTAGCAGCTCTTTATACATGATGTCAAGGTCATCATATCCATTATTCTCTTTTTTAGTCCATTCTTCCAACTGAGGTAAAATACGTTTCAGGTTTTTGATACCATACGCTCCGGCTTTCATGGCATTATCGCCAAGGTCTTCACTCTGGTTGCGAGCGTCCAGGATATCGCCTTCTGTACCAAACCACAAACGAGGGTTGGCTTTCAGACTGTCAACTATCCATTTGTTCAGGTACGCTTCTTCCGCCTCTGCATTTTTATACTCCGGCATCCATTTGTAACCCCACTGTATTGCCCACTTATCATACTCGCCTATGCGTGGGAAAAGCCCGCTTTCAGGAATATTATCTTCCGGTTGCGCTACATAATTAAAGCGCGCATAGTCCATAATAGATGGTGTATGGCCATGTTCTGCCAACCATTGCTTATCACGCAATTTCTCTACAGGTACGGTAGAAGAAGAACCGAAGTTGTGGCGCAGACCAAGTGTATGTCCTACTTCGTGTGAGGACACGAAACGGATCAACTGCCCCATCAGCTCGTCATCAAACACCATTTTACGGGCACGTGGGTCTACTGCAGCCGTTTGTATCATGTACCAGTGATGCACCAGCGTCATTACACTATGGTACCAGTTGATGTGTGTTTCTATGATCTCGCCACTGCGTGGGTCATGCACATGCGGACCGCTTGCATTGGCTACGGCAGATGGTTTATAGATAAGTGCATTGTGGCGCGCATCTTCTATGCTAAATGTGGGGTCATTTGTTGGCGCCTCTTTTGCGATGATTGCATTTTTAAAGCCTGCCTTCTCAAATGCAACCTGCCAGTCGTTTACACCTTGCATCAGGTATGGCACCCATTTTTTAGGTGTGGTAGGGTCAATATAATATACTATTGGCGTTTTAGGCTCTACCAGCTCGCCTCTTTTATATTTTTCGATGTCTTCATCTTTAGGCTCAAGACGAAAACGGGTGATCATGCTCACTTTCTCTATACCCTGTGGATTTTTATCAAAGTCTACATAACCTGTAGCAAAGTATCCTACGCGCTTGTCAAAATAACGTGCTTTCATAGGCACTTTTGGCAGTAATACAACAGAGGTATTCAGCTCATAAGTAGCGGGGGCTGATCCTCCGCCACCCGGGCCACCTGGTCCTATTGCGGGACCTGAACTTACCATATATGTCTTCACCGTTTTAATTTCTACATTCAGCGGATAGGCATTTATGGCATCTATATAAGATTTATCTGGCTGCAGCCCACCTAACTTGTATGCGGATTTAATCCGGCTATCAAAAAAGAATACATCGTTATCACCTGCGCAGTAGTCCGTAAAGTCCAGCACTACAGACGATTCATTCCTGTTACTTTTTGTATCAGATGAATCTTTCGCACCTGCTTTATTAAATGCTTTGATATCAAACGCTGCGACAATGGGTTGCAGGTTAGAGTTTTTTACATTACGGTACATACCATCTGCTGTACTATCTTTCGAAAACTCCTGGAAAGAAATGTTTTTCAGGAACACTTTATTATTGGGCCCTTTTTCAAAACGTACCACACTTTCATTGATCTGGTCTCCTGCAAACCCCATCATGCCCGGGCGTACATCTGCGGCGGATCTTGAGATACGGCTTACAATAAGAATATCCCGGCTGAATAATGAATCAGGTATTTCAAAATAATACTTGTCCTCTACTTTGTGTACAGTAAAAAGTCCCCTGGTGGTAACCGCTTTATCCGTAATCACTTCTTTAAATGGCCTGGGGCCAGGCTTTGCCATACCCGGAGGCATACCCCGCATAGCAGCACTACCTGTAGAATCTGCTTTTACCGGCACAGGCACAACCGGCTTTTGCTGTGCATTTGCAAATGACACACAACAAACAATCGATGTCGTAATTAAAAAATGCTTCTTCATCTGTCGAATTTGGATGGTTATGTATTTCTATAAAACACTTTGATGACGCAAGATGCAACAAATACGTCTATTTATTCTTCTTTGCCATTTCTATCATCTGGCTTAATTCTGCAACAAGATCATCGGCGCTTCCCGAAAAACCGGTTGCTTTAAAGCGAATAATGCCATTAGCATCTATCACATATTTTGCCGGGATCATTTTTACGCCATACGCATCTGCTACTTTTTCATCATTGTCCAGCACAAAATTGAATGTCAATTTAGAGAACTGGTCTTTCTGTAAAAATTTTTGTGTCTTACTCCTTACTGCTTCTATATTCTGCAATTGCTCTTTTGTATCTACAAATAAGAAAACAACAGCAGGGTCGTTCTTATATTTATCTACTACCTTTTGCATAGCGGGAAATGAAGCTACGCAGGGAATACACCAGGTAGCCCAAAAGTCCAATACAACTACTTTACCTTTTAGTTGCGCCAGGGATACGCTCCCTTTCTCTAATTTGGACAAAGTAAATGCAGGTGCTTTTTGAAACAACCACTGACGCTTTAGCGCCTCCTCTGTTTTACTATTTGCTACAGCTTTCAGCTTTTGCAGATAGCTGTCAAAGCCCTTATCTGTATTATGCTCTTTTACATATACTTCTTTCAGTGCAGCCTGCCCTTCGTCATTCAGCATACCGGCACGCATTAGCTTTTCCATTTCGGTCTTGGCTTCATTTACCGGCGCTGCTTTAGCCAGGAGCATTGCGTAGTGCTCGTTGTAATTCCAGTTAATGCTTTTACCCAATGTTACAGCAGCCTCTTTTGCTACCGGCAACCCAGTAGCGTAATCGCCGGCCTGGTAACAGGCCTGAGCATACGCATCTGCACTTTTAGCCAGTATATAGTTTTTCCGCATTACCAATTGCTGATATACAGAATCAGGCATGCCAGCAGTTTGTGTAATAGCACTATTCCCTTTTTTAGTTTCGTTGTATGCCACAGCAGCATATCGCTTTGCATCTGCCGGATATTTTTTCTCTGTCACCAGTTTTTGTGCAAATTCAGCATTGAGCATTACATCCGGGGCTGATGCCTGCGTAGTGTATTCATCAAAGGCCTGTATATTATTTGCGCGCATAGCTGCACGCGCCATCGCGCCATACATCCGGCTCATTACTTTTTCACTATCGCCATTGGCATCGGTTCCCCATTTCTGACGATAATCTTTAAAAAGAGCCGCTTTTTTATCAAAATCCTGTTCACGAAAAACGGCATTCATCTCTTTCATTCTTACCGAATCTACCTGTGCAAGCGCACATGTGCTTATTGATAAAAATGCGACTAACAATAGACAAATCGCACTATCTGCCTGTCTCTTTTTTTTGACTTTTAAACACATTATTGGTTCCATGCATTTTCTATGTTATAGTTATACTCATTTTTAAAGAAGGCAATAACCGCATCCCGTTTTTTTTGCCTGATGCCATTCGGATCACGAGCACCGAGGTACAGGTTAGCAAAACTATCCGGTGTTCTTGTTGCTATATTTTTGATAAAAGAGGCATAGTCTAGCTGCGCATTTTTCATATAAGTAAGTGTTCCGCTCGCCTGGCAAAGTGAATCTACCGTAGCGCCGCTTCTCGGTAGTGGCAGGTTCGTCCACAGGTTCGTCAGTGTAGCATAGTCTGTTATATCAAAGCCGGGCGCTATTTTTATTTTTCCGCGCGCTATCGCACCTGATGAGCCAGTGCCCACCCATAACAACTGGTGAAAACTTGCCTTATCAGAAGTTGAATAACCAGCAGGCAAGCTAAAAGAGGACATCTGGCGTATTATGCCCAGGCCAATATTATTAAACCCTTCTACCATATTGTTAGCGGAGCTCACAGACCCCAATATAGAGTTGGCAATACTTGTTGTGTCAAATGCTGTTGGCTTTGTTTTATTGTCTATAAGTGCGCGGCCATATTTGTAAAGCAGTATTTTATATGGCAATAATTGTTTTAATAATTTATTAGAGTAGGACTTACGCAACAGGCCGTTAATCACATAATCCACTGCCATATTCAGCGTATCTATATCTCCCTGTTTGGAAGAGTCTACCTGCACTGCGAGTACAGGAGGGGCTATAGATAAAGGCATATTGGGTATTCCCATCATGAAGAACCGGAGATCAGCTTCATTGTCAAATTTATATCCGATATAGGTACCTGTACTATCATAAAAACTTTGAATAGTGGTATCATATTTACTCCAACCTTGCGGCAATTTTATTCCTCCGTTAAAAACTGTTTCCGGGGTTAGTGCACTTTCTTTTTTGCATGCTGTAAAACAAGCGGCTACTGCAAGCAAAATGGTAAGAACAAGTATATTAATTTTTATATTGTACATATAATTGCAGTCTTTTGTTATTAATAAGTTGAATACACGCGCAGGCCTCCTACTTCATTCTGTGTAAGCAGGTAATTACGATCTAATACCTCCTGCGGAATAGCCCATATATACTGTTTGTCTCCGGCAGAGAGCGTATATTTTACAGAATCTGTGCTACTCCTGTAATACACATGTGTAATAGCAGGCATACCATAACGGCGCAGATCGAACCAGCGATGATCTTCGAGGAACAATTCTTTTCTCCGTTCCAGTTTGCAAGAATCAAGTGCGCTTGTTACTGCAGGCATTGTTGTTGTGGTCCATTGTGGCGGATTAGTATATCTTGTTCCACGCAGTGTATTTAAATCTGCAAGCCCTTTGCTGTAGCTATCTGCATCTCCATTGGCAGCCAGGTGCAAATAGGCTTCTGCACGATTCAGATAAGCTTCTGCTACACGAAATGCCTTCATCGTAGCACCATCGTTCCTGTATTGCTTATTACAAATTTGTGTGTACCCGTAACCGGCAAGCGTAACAGCACTATTTGTTCCAATAAATGTATTTTTTATACGCAGGTCGTTACTGGTATAACAGCGAAGCAGGTCATTAGACAGCCGGTATATTTGCGAATTACCCAAAGCAGTTGCATAATCTGTGTAAGTCCCGTATGTCCATAGGGTTTCTACATTACCAGCGCCTAATATGAGATTGGTTGCTGACGTACTTTGTGCAATCGGGCTGGAGAGGTTCATAAGCCCAGCCTTTGCGGCCAATACTATATTTGCCTGCTCTATTACTTTAGACCAATTCTCCATATACAGGTACACGCGTGAGGCAAGCAAATGAACCGCCAGGTAGTTCATACGATACGCATTGAACCGCTTATTTTTCTCCAGGTAAAGGATGGAGTTATTCATGTCACTGATCACCTGGTCATACACTTCTTTTACTGTGTTCCGTTTATTATACAGATCAGCCTTTTCTATTTTAGCAGTTAAGATCAGCGGCACACCTGGTTCGCTGGCCGGGTCTTTGCCTGCGGCATTGTATGGCGCGCCATAAAAATTGACCAGCATGAAATAGTAATATGCACGTAAGCCGTAAGCCTGCCCTTTTAGGTAATTCTTATCATCATCTGACCCTGTAGATATATCAGCATTGTCTAAGGCAATATTCGCTCCCATGATCAATGTATAATACCTTGCCCAGGTATTGTAGTTTGTTTTATTGCCGGCAAGGCCAGATGAGGCTATTTGGTCATACGCATCAGGCTGCCAGGCATACATGGGTAGGTAGATGTCTGCACTCCTGATATTATCAGCCGTATTTGTAAGACTTCCTTTATATAAATTATTCATCTGGAAGTCATCATCCATAAAGAGAAGCCCTCTTTGCATAGCGCTTCCCTGGTCAAAACCCGGGTACGCCTGTCCATATAGTAACTGTAAAAAATCAGTAGTTGTAGTAGGGGTCAATTGATCCTGCGATTGCTCTGCCAAAAATTTGTGACAAGAGCTTAGCCCTGATACAAGAATTAACAAAAAGATGGTACAGATATTTTTCATGTAAATATTCTTTAGCTGTTCACATTAAAAATTACATTTAAAAGCCAAATTGTAGACTGGCAATATGGGTAGTGATGAACCACCAAAGCCTGCTGTCTCCGGATCTTGCCCATTCAGTTTTTTATCTGCTATTTTAAAGAGATTGCGGGCGGCAATTGTAACAGATGCATTTTTCATAGCAATGCTTTTCAGGAATGCAGGTGGTATGGCATAAGAGAGTGCCAGATTTGTACAGCGGAGATAGCTACCACTTACCAGGCGTACATCACTATTATCGTACATACCATATACACCTTGTGTAGCTGCGGAGCCGCTAGCCATAGGTGGCGCCGGCAATGTATCTCTTTGTATCCATGGATTATTGGTTGTAAGCACAGGGATATTGGTGTATTGCTCATCACCAGGTTTGCGCCATCTGTTTACCAGGTCTGCAGACAGATTTTTATCAGGCTGTGGTGCATATACCGTCTGCCCTGCCGGGTATAAAGGATTCAGCCTTTTTGTATTACCCGTTACATACGTGAAGGCGGCAGACAGTGTAATAGTTTTATATCGAAAAGAAGTTTGCATACCGCCTGTAAAGCTTGGCACTTTCCGTCCTGAATATACCAACCAGGTAGTAGGGTTATAATAGTCAGCATCTTTCGGAATAGAAAATTGTGGTAAACCGGTAATACCATTAAGGCCGGTGAACTTATAGGAATAGAAGCCATCCATAGGTACGCCATTTACCACAACAGTTCCGTTCAGGTAATCATTTACAAGCCCGGCGCCAGTCTTTGATGATTGCTGGCTGGTTCCCGAAATATTTTTATTCTGTGCTGCATTAATATTGAAATCCCATTGTATTTTATTTGTTTTTACAGGTGTAAAACCTACTGTAATCTCAATGCCCCTGTTTGTCATTTTACCTCCGTTATAATACAGAGAGTTCATTCCTGTCTCATAAGGTGCTGCTGCGGCCAGCAGCAGGTCAGAGCCCTTCCTGTTATACAGATCAAAAGTGGCCCTTATCCTATTCTTCAAAAAGCCCACATCCAGACCCAGGTTCGTTGTTTCTGTTTTTTCCCATCGCAGATCAGGATATGCGGGGCTTACAAAGTTGAGCATATAATCACCCGTCAACGTATTTACCGGAGACGAGGCATAAGCCGCTACTATCTCTGGCCCTACGCTTTGCACCACATTTCCCTGTACACCATAGCTGGCGCGCAGGCTCAGGTTGGAAACGATCTTATTTTTCTTCAGGAAAGCTTCTTCACTTGCATTCCATTTACCCCCTATACTATAAATGGGGAGAAACTTGTGATTAGAATTTTGTCCAAACCTGTTGGATGCATCTGTACGTATGCTGGCGCTTACTATATACTTGTCCTCTATACTATAGCTACCTACCATAAACCAGGAAAGATTATTACTCACCGGGTAAGACAGGTTCACCATATGCTTTCCTAAGGAACTTGTAGGGTTTTGGCCTATCCTGCCATAATCATTTACAACCCGGTTGCCCTGATCTGGGAAATAACCATACTCGGTTGTGCTATAATTGTTAGCCTTGTTTGAACGTGCTTCCATTCCCGCCAATACATTCAATACATGCTTACCTCTAAAGAAATGCCTGGTATAATTCAGCATATTCCGCATAGAATAAGTCTGCATATCCGAGTTTTTCAACCCCAATATTCCACCAAAAGGTAACGGTGTTGAACTAAAAAGACTCGCGTCCGGCGTGGTTGTATAATCATAGCCACGTATGCGTGCTACGTAGTAGGAGTGATCTGAAGCCCAGGTCTTACTCAGCACGTTTGAAGAAGTATAACCGAGTAATGAGGTAAAGTCCAGCCCGGGAATAATTTTATATTTCAGTTCCAGCATGGCAGACAATGTTTTTGTCTGGTCCGTACTGCCGGTCTGCGCACGCTCATTCAGGAAATTGTATGTATAAGGTGAAAGCAACAAGGACTGATCTGTATTATAATCAGTTGTGGCTGCTATTAATGGATAAAACACATTCGGATCTACGGTACGGCTGGTGTTATAAGCATAGTCATAAGGATTAACAGAAAAATAGCCATCCGCATTTTTTACACTGCCAGACAACTTGAAATCAACCCGGAATTTTTTAGATACTTCTGACGTGAGCCGGAGATTAGCACCATAGGTCTTTGCAGCATCACCAATAGCTGCACCTTTCTCATCCGCATAGTTCAATGAGGCGTAGTAGCTGTTTTTTTCGGAACCGCCGGACATACTAACCGTATAATTCTGGCTTAATGCTCTTTGGAACAAAAGCTTCATCCAGTCAGTATTCATGGTTTGTACCTTCTGCGCAATAGCCTGGAACTCGTCTTCTGATATTTGTTTATTATAGAGTTGCAGCAATGCACCTTCATAAGATGATAATGGGGGCTGATATTGATACTTATATCCATTCGCTATTACCTCTTCTGCTACATCCATACGTTCTTTGGAGTTCATCAGGTTCATCCCTTTATAGGAAGGTTGTCCGGTAACACCCAATGCGCCGGAAAAAGACACAACCGGTGTAGTGCTTTTTGCCCCTTTCTTTGTTGTGATTACAATTACACCATTGCTCGCCTTTGAACCATAGATGGAGGTAGCAGAGGCATCTTTCAGGAAAGTAATAGACTCGATGTCTTCCGGGTTTACACCGGCAATGGTACTTGCGCCTATAGCGGAGCTGGCATTGCTGATACTATTAGCCAACTGTGCGGCGGCACCGCTCAGTAACTGGTTTACCTGGCTATTATTAAAACTGTTTTCTTCCCTTATTATACCATCTACCACCCATAGCGGCTCTCCACTGCCCACAAACGTAGCTGTGCCACGCATACGGATCGTTGGTTTGCCATTCACACTGCCTGTGCTGTTCATCACATTCAGCCCTGCCACTTTACCTTGCAGCATCTGGTCTACCGTAGTAACACCTTGTACCAGGAACTGGTCCGGGTTTAGTGTTGTATAGGCTCCTACAGCCAGCTTTTTATCCAGCTTCTGATAACCTGTGACCACTACTTCTTTAGATGAATCGTATGGCGAATGAAGCTCAATATCGATAATGCGGGAAGGATAATTTCTTACATAAAGTGTTGTGCCCAGCTTACCTGTATAGGTAAAGCTCAATTTATCATCCCCTGAAGCTGCAATTTCGTATGTTCCGTTTTCTTTAGAGAAAACCCCTTTTCGAGTATTGATATTTTGAATAGAGGCCAAGTGTAGCGGGTTGCCATCTTCGTCTACGATCTTGCCAGTGATTTTAGTAATATCCCTTAACGGTTCTTTTTTTTCTTCAGACACAAGCGGCTCTTTAGGTCGCTTTATAATCTGCACCACATTGTTTTCTATAACATATGACAATGCAGTTTTTTCCAGCACATGTTTTAGTGCAACTGAAACAGGCAAAAGATTGAATGAAACGGTAACACCTGGTTGTGCGTTCACCATTTCATCATTGTACACAAAGTCCATCTTACTTTGTCTTCGGATATTTTCCAATACATCTCTCAATTTTGCATTGGAGACATTGACACTAACAGATGGCTCCGTATTGGATTGCGCCCTTACAGAAGGCCGCAATAAAAAAAACAAAAGTGCGCAACCAATCCAGGCGCAACACAAACAAGCAATTTTTTTCTTCATAAACGTAATCAATGGGTATATGATTAAAATAAAAACAAGCCATTATACTTTGCACGGCATGGTGTGCCTGCATCAGGTTGGTTTGTCATTTATTTAGATGGATTATTTACAGATCACTCTTTATCCACTATCACTTCTCTCCCTTTGATCGTATATCTGAATGTACCCGTCTTTGACAGGTAACTCAATACGGTTTCAATATTATTCGCTTGTGTAAGGTTGCCGGTATAATGAATACCTTTTACAGCTTCATTATTAAATACAAAATGATAATCATACTCCCGTTCCAACCGTTTTACAATTGCAACAAGATCTTCATTCTGAAAAGCCAATACGTTATTTTTCCATGCAACTATAGGCTCTATATTAACGGTGTTTTTCTTCAAACTATTGTCCACAGCGGATTGCACCGCTTGTTCGTTGGGAATCAACCTGATCGATTCCCCTTTTTCATTACTCACTTTCACACTTCCTTCTACCAGGGTTGTCTTCATCTGCTCATTACTGTATGCAGCCACATCAAATGAGGTACCCAGCACTTGTACTTGTGCATTACCTGTATGCACAATAAACGGCTTTGTAGCATCATGCTTTACTTCGAAGTATGCTTCCCCGGAGAGTACCACCTCGCGCGTATTACCTTTGAATGCAATGGGAAATGAAATAGTGCTTTCCGCATTCAACCAGACTTTACTGCCATCAGCCAACGTCAACGAAAACTTTCTACCTCGCGGCACGTCCAATTTATTCATCACATTGCTGGTCTTATTATCTTGATCATAAGCCAACATATTTGCATCGCCGTTAGCTACGGCTTCCCCATTCCTCTCTTTTATTTCTTTGTTGCCGCCAAGACTTACTACACTTCCATCACTCAGCGTAAGCTTTATATCCTGCAATGGCGCTTTCACTGTTACGTTTACTTGTTGCTTATTCCCCTCTCTATTAAAGAACCAAATGCCTGCGACTATTAGCGGAATAAGCACTGCGGCTATATATAACCAGCGGCGAGGTGCCACCTTTTTTACCACACTTGCCTGTTTTACCACATCTGATCCCTGCGCTTCATCTGCCTCTATTCGTGCATTCAACAGTGCCAGCATGGCCTGTTTATCAAATGATATATCCACTTTACCCAGGTGATTCCTGAAATGTAAAAATTGTTCGAGCAACTTTTTTTCCTCTTCATTCAACAGCACACTATCCCCACCCAGACCACCATTTTCCAGGCACATAATAACCTTTTCCCAATCCACAGGGTGTTTATTCTCGTTGGTCATACTCTATAGACGTATATGGCAAAAAAAAGGGTGAAGCACTTGTACTATTTTTATTAATAAAATAAATACCAGCAGCAGGCAATTGTCCCGAAGCTGCTGATATGCAAGTCTTACCTGCGTTTTTACTGTATTAATGGAAATGTTTAACACATCAGCAATTTGCTGGTATTTCATTCCTTGTTGATTACTCATCAGGAATATTTTTCGCCTGTTTTCAGGTAATCGGGCCAGCTCCTGCTCCAGGCGCATATATAATTGCTCCTGGGTTACGCGCATTTGTTTTTCTTCTTCAGTCTCTTCGGCCATCTCCGTTTTGGCGCTATCCCAGTCTTGCGTTTGCCTGATGGAGTGGTAACGAAGATAATCCAGCGCCCTGTTTTGTACAGCACGTTGCGCGTAATGAAGAAATGATTGTTGAAATTGTTTATCGCGATGATTTTTCCAGAAAGAGAAAAAGAAATCCTGCACTATATCTTCAGCCACATGCCTGTCTGGCACCAGGCGATAAGCTGCATTACACAGGCTTTCACTATAGGTGAGAAACAGCTCTTCAAAAGCTGCTTTTGAAATAAGGCCGGATCCTTCATCATGCACCTGCAACACATCCATAAAGCTCGTTGGAGTATATCTTTTTTGCTAACTAAAAACAGTATAGTTCATCTGCTGACACGTTTCAAATCTAAAACATCTATATTGATTCAGATAAAATTTTAATTGATTGTAATCTCAGGCATGCTTATGTTGATCATTAACTATGCAAGATGCTATCAGGCATTCGTATAAATAAAATAGAGATGCGCTACCTGTAATGTAGGTAGCCACAACATTAAACTGTTTAAGTATTGACTATTTTTGTACAACAAAAAATGGGCTAACAATTTCTTTTGGTTCCATTTATTCTGCAATCTTTGAATTTACAGACATACGACACCGGGCCCATTTGGCAAAAGAAATAAGAGTAAAATAAATTGAACAAGCAACAATGATTACAAAGGCTGACAGCTTTACTTTAGACGCGATATACAGGCTGCAATTTTTGTCTCTAGCAATTTCTTTTCCGGTAAAGAAGTCACTAATTGCAGGCTTTGCCTGAATAGTTTTTGTGCTTCAGTAAAATTTCCTTTCTGTTTATACATTTCTCCCAGTACGGCGCTATAGATATGTTGCGAAGCAAGTAATTTTTCTATCTCTTCTATCTTCCACACCATATCTATTGCCGCATTTACTTCACCGGTTTGCATCAGCACAACCGCGCGGTTAAGCTTAACAACAGGCGCGGGCTTTTGTAACAGCAGCATGTCGTACAACTGTAACATGCGCTTCCAGTTTGTTTCTTCATAGGTTGCGGCCATGCAATGTTCCGCCGCTATTGCAGACTCAATATGATAGATGGAAAGTGTATCGCCTGAAGAAGAAAAGTTAAGATACTTGTACCCAAGTTGTATCAGTCGCATATCCCATTTACTGCGATCTTGTTTTTCAAGTAGAACAATTGTATTATCCTCATCCAAACGGCTGTCAAAACGTGAGGCCTGCAAACACATAAGCGATAACAACGCAAAGGTTGCGGGTTTGTTACCAGCCTTACTCTCTGTCAATAACAAACATAGGCGCATTGCTTCGGCACAAACATCTTTCCGGATCAGCTCGTCTGCTTTCAGCGAATTATATCCTTCGTTAAATAACAGGTATAAAACTACATATACTGTTTCCAGTCGTTTGTTCAGCTCATAACCTGCCGGAATTTCCATCTGCAACTGGTGTTCCCGTATATACTCTTTGGCACGGTACAATCTTTTTTGAATGGTAGACTCTGTAGTAACAAGGGCACGCGCTATTTCCGATGGGCCAAAGCCAGACACCGTTTTAAGCGTTAATGCTACCTGGTCTTCTTCTTTCAATTGCGGATGGCAACAGGCAAATATTAAACGTAGCTGGCTGTCTGAAATTTCTGCTTCAGAAAAAAACTGCCCAACCGTTGCTTCTGTATCAGCAAGTAGTTGACCAGACAATTCTGCCGAGTATTTGTGAAAGTATTGTTCGCGACGTATAATGTCGATGGCTTTATTTCTCGCTGTTTGCATCAACCATGCCGCGGGGTTGTCCGGCATATTGTCAAACTTCCAAAACTGCATCGCTTTTAAAAAAGACTCTTGTACCACATCTTCCACCATTTCCAGGTTGTGCATACCAAAAATGCGTGTCAACACAGCGACCATCTTTCCCGATTCATGCCGGAAAAGATGATCTACTAGCTGCTGTGTTGGTAATACTGTCATGCGGTTTATTCAAATACCATTACTTCCCTTACTTCTACAATGCCGCCGATTGGCATGTCTGGACAGCCTTTGGCCATGTCTGCGGCATCTTCAATAGATTTGGCTTTTACTATAAAGTAACCACCTACGGCTTCTTTACTATCTGCAAACGGCCCGTCTGTTACCAGCCCCTTCCCTTTTACTGTTTTTCCACCCGGCAGCAATGCCTCACCGGAGACGTAGGCTCCTGCTGCTTTCAACTTATCAACCCATGCGAACCACTCCTGCATATTGGATTGCATTTCTTCCGGTGACAGGTCTTTACTGTCAGATGTACGCGAGAAAATGAACATAAAATTTTTCATAACAGCTCAGTTTAAAATTAAAATAATGTGTTATCAGCCTTATGACGAACAGTGAGCAGAACTTCGGACAAGAAAATGAAATATTTTTGAATTTAATTATTATTTGGTTGAATGGTTACATGGTTTAATGGCTAAACTGTTATATGGCTTAATTGTTATGATGTTAATATTATCAATGTTTTATACAACAATCCAACCTTAAACAATATAACAATTCAACAATTACCCCTCATATTGCTCCCCTGCTTTCCCCAACCGCTTAGCTATCCTTTTTTCCAGCAACCGCGGCGACAGTACTTTTACACATTCTCCAAAACCTAAGATCTCACGCTCCAGTTCAAAGTTCAGGATCACGTCTATACGGATGATCATTCCATTTTCATCATCCCGCATTATTTGCTGCGATGCATGGAGCGGTTTTGTTTTTACATAGGGTGCATGATCGGGCGTAAAATGCAGGGTCACTTTATGTGGACGGTCGACTTCTGTTCTTGTAACACCAAGCAACTCACCAAAGTAGCGTTCAAAATCTACGCCTTTATACTCCACAAATTTTTCCTTAGATGCTTCTTCAAACGAAACAAAACGGTCAAGCGCCAATGTAACCAATTGCTTGCCCTTTTTATTTTTTGCGATCAGGAACCAACGGTTCCGGTATTCCTTCAACAGGTATGGGAAATAAATGTTTTGCTGTACGTCTTTTGACTTGAATGACTTATAGTTAATAAGCAATGCCGTTTTGTTCATAATAGCCTGGTGCAAAGGCGTTATATGCTCCAGCCCTTTTAGCAAATGGTTACTTTCAAACTGTACATAGCTACCACCGTTATGGGTAGATTTATAAATATCATTTTCCAAACGGGCGATCATATCACTCATTTCGTCAAAGTAGCTAAACCCATTCAGATGCTTTAGCACACCTACCACTTCTTTCATCTTCGCCATGTCTGCATCATTTATAGGCGTAGTGGTTATACTGAAATCAGCATCTTCATAGCTATAATATTTCTTTTCTGAAACAATAATCGGTGCGTTATAGCCCAATTTATCACTACGCATCAGTTGTATATCCGACTGAATCGTGCGTTTGCTCACACCGTTGGCTATGCCTTCCCGGTCGTACAATACATCAGACACTTTCTCAATCAGGTCGTCCAGCGTCCATTTCCTTCTTCGGTTACGCAAACAATCGTCTATCGTTTTATAACGGATCAGGGCGAGCTTGTTTATTGACATAGGTTTTCTCTTATTAGAGCCTAAATATATTTCATTATCTGCGCAATGGAGCTGCGCAGATAGTTTTCCACTCTTTTTCTCAAAAAATATTTTCCATTTAACACAATGGAAATCAAGATTAAAATAAAAAACTACATAAAACTTTTTTACTGCGCAGGTTGGCTGCGTAGTGGAGGGAGCATCTTTGCTTTGTGATGATAATTTGCTTCCGTAGCATAATGGAATAATGCCCGCTGTAAAATTAGCTTTGGCGGAGTGTATGGTATCCCTGTAATGTCTTTGCGATGTTATAGGTACATTTTACAGATGCACCGAAACGGTAACACATAGTAGGGAAGCGTATTTATAACCGTACTGCCCTGTAAGGGGAATGTGAGTTCGAGCCTCACCGGGAGAACAGAATTAAAATAAAAAACATGAACAAATTTGAAAGGCTGAAACAGGAATTGGAAACGGCCGGAACAGGGAGGATGAAAGCCTTTGGAAATTCGATGCTACCCATTTTGAAAAGCGGCAGTTTGCTAACATTTGAAAAAGCTACAACTTATGAGATCGGCAATATTGTATTCTGCAAAGTAAAAGGCAAATACATAGATGCGCATAAGATCATAAAACATGACGCCAATAAAGGCTACCTGATAGCCAATAATCATGGATACGAAAACGGCTGGACAAAGATCATCTATGGCCGTGTGATGGAAGGTGAATTTCAGAATAAGGTGATTTATCGGATTTGAAATTTATAATTTGAGATTTGAGATGATTGAAGCGGAGAGGGCTAAACACATAGAAGCATAGATACATAGCCACATAGAAAATGTGTAAACGGTTTTGCAATTGCAAAATTTGATTCACTCAAGAGAACATAGAAAAGCCGTATAGCGGCTTCTTGGTGCTTCTTTGTACCTTGGAGCCTTGGTGGCAATCTTTGCGTTCTCTGCGTCTCCTTTGCGCTCTTTGCGATACTTTCCGACTTTGCGTGAAATTTTTCTTATCTACGCAAGTATGTTGCGCACATAGCAGACAACCTTTGTAAACAAAAGGAGGTCACCATGAAATTTGAATACATATTAGAAAATGCAGGCTGGGCTGTTGCAACACTGGAAGAGGGTGAACAAAAAGCAACAATGGCAGTTTCTTATTTACACGATACGCTTGAACAGCTAACGAATGCAACAAACAGGCTGCTGGATGGAACTGCTAAAAACACTTCCGTCATTTTCATGGATGAACCTGGTGAACATGAAATGGTTTTAACAAACATAGGCAACGGCATGTTAGACATACAGGTAAAATGGTTTAATGACTGGGCAAGCTGGGGCATGTATGCTGAAGATAAGTTTACAATTGTTTGTAGCGCCACTTGCCCGCTACTTAAATTTGCAAAAAAAGTGAAATTGATCCTGGAGCATATTTATATTACTTATGGTGTGAAAGGCTATAAAGAGAAATGGACAGCGCATGAGTTCCCATATGAGCAATACATGAATCTACTAAGGCTGGTAAAGAGAGCAGAGCGGCTTTATTAATTTACCGCAGAGACGGGGAAACGTAGAGTTACGCAGGGATGATCGTGAATCGTAAGGGGGTTACTCACAACTGACCACTCACAACTCCCTTTTCGTTCTTTGCGACACTTTCCGGCTTTGCGTGAAACATTCAACACAACACAACACAACAATGACAAACTCTATACTTAACAAACTAAATGAAATAGAACGAGAGCATGGCATACAGATATTGTACGCATGCGAGAGTGGCAGCCGTGGCTGGCAGTTTGCTTCACCGGATAGCGACTATGATGTTCGGTTTATTTATATAAGGCCGTACGATAGTTATTTATCTATCTTTCAACCAGATGACAACCTGAGTTTTCCTATAAACGATGAGCTGGATATCTATGGCTGGGATCTGCGCAAAGTATTGCAGCTAATGCGAAAGAGCAATACAACGCCGTTTGAATGGTTACAGTCTCCTATCATATACCGCGAAGCGGTGGGCTTCAGGCAATCACTATGGGAACTGAGCAATCATTACTTTAGCAGGCGAAGCAATACGCATCATTATTTAGGCATAGCAAAAGGCGCATTGGAAACCATAACAGGCGATGATGAAATAAAAATAAAAAAGCTCTTTTATGTATTGCGTCCTTTACTGGCAGCGAAATGGTGTGTAGAAAGAAATAGCATAGCGCCAATGACAATAGATGCACTGATGCCATTGCTTCCGGCAGATATGCGTGCTGCCATAACAGAACTGATAGCCAGGAAAGCGACTGCTCCGGAAAGTTTCATGATACGTATAGACCCGGCCTTGAAACAGTTTATAGAAGCGGAATTTGCACGTTGCGAAGGTGAATCGGCAAGCTATCCGAAAGATTTATTCGACAAGAAACAGTTGGATAGTTTCTTTATACAAACAATAACAGGTAAAGCATAGAAGAAGATTCTGTACTTTACTGTTTTATCCTCCAATAAACAGTATATGACCATACAGGACTTAAAAGAGAAAAATTTGTTACTGCTGGAATGTATCAGTGGCAGTAAGGCGTATGGCTTGAACACTGCTACATCTGACACAGACATAAAGGGCGTATATTATATACCCAAAGAACAGTTTTACGGTTTGAAGTATGTGCCGCAGGTAAATAATGAAACGAATGATGAAGTATATTATGAATTAGGGCGTTTTATAGAATTGCTTGGAAAGAATAATCCAAACATCCTGGAACTGCTGGCTACGCCTGCTGATTGTGTATTATACAGGCATCCGATCATGGAGCGTATTAACCCTGCGTATTTCTTATCGAAACTATGCAAGGAAACATTTGCAGGTTATGCAGCTTCACAAATAAAGAAAGCCCGCGGTTTGAATAAAAAGATCGTAAACCCAATGGAGAAAGAACGTAAATCTGTACTGGACTTTTGTTTTACGATAGAAGGTGCTACTTCCACTCCACTAAAAGAGTGGTTACAACGAAATGACATGATACAGGAGAACTGCGGGTTAAGCAAAATATCACATACCAAAGGTTTGTTTGCATTGTATTATGATGAGAAAGGCAAGCTAAACTACAGTGGCATACAAAGCAGTGATATTGCCAATGAGGTTTCACTGTCATCTATGCCAGCAGGAGAACAATTAAGAGCACTTGTATTTTTTAATCTTGAATCGTACTCATCTTATTGCAAAGAATATCGTGAATATTGGGAATGGGTGGAAAAAAGAAACGAAACGCGTTACCTGGGCAACAAAGCACATGGCAAAGATTATGACGCGAAGAACATGATGCACACGATCCGCCTCTTGCAAATGGCAAAGGAAATAGCCTTGACAGGAAAAATAGAAGTACGCAGGCAGAACCGAGCAGAACTGTTGGATATAAAAGCTGGAAAATTGGACTATGATGAATTACTACAATTATCTGACACTATGCTGGAAGAGATAGAACTTGCATATACAAATTCTTCTTTACCAGACACGCCGGATCATGATGCGATAGAGCAACTATTGGTGAAAATGCGGAAGGAATTATATCGGATTTGAGATTTGAGATTTAAAATTTGAGATGATCGAAGCGGAGGATCTTGCCGCATAGCGGCTTCTTGGCGTTCCTTTGTGTCTTAGCGTCTTTGTGGCAACCTTTGCGTTCTTTGCGATACTTTCCGACTTTGCGTGAAATTTTTCTTATCTACGCAAGTATGCTGCGCACATATCAAACAATATTTGTATCGTCAAGCAGAAAACACTGACAACTAAACTATGAAACAGAAAATAAACGGTGAAGAATTATTACATGCAGGTTATACAGAAGGCATAATTCTGGGTATTGCCTTACAGGCTGCAGAACGCTTGCTGATCGGTGCAGAAAAAGAAGATGTAATGGCTTTACTAAAAAAAGTGAAGAATTACCCGGAGAGCTTCCTGGACGATGAAGTATTAACACCACTGGCTACAGCCATGATCGAAGAAGCAAATAAACCTACTGATACTACCATAGCATTGCGTACTTCGGCAAATGCGTATGCCATATACGGCGCTGACCATATAGAAGAAGGCGCAAGAAAACAAATGTCTACAGCAATGAAGTTGCCTGTAACAGTGGCAGGCGCTTTAATGCCTGATGCGCACCAAGGTTATGGCTTGCCGATAGGTGGCGTATTGGCTACCAAGAATGCTATTATCCCTTATGGTGTAGGTGTAGATATTGGTTGCCGTATGGCGTTAACCGTGTTTGATATACCAGAAGAACACTTCTATGCAAACGAAGCAAAATATAAACGTGAACTGATCGCACAAACACAATTTGGCGCAGGCGCAGGTTTTCACGGAAGATTTAAGTCCGATCACGCAGTATTGGAAAGCAATGTGTTTAACATGACGCCTTTCATCAAACAACTACATGATAAAGCATATACGCAATTAGGTTCTTCCGGTGGTGGTAACCACTTTGTAGAATGGGGTATTATAGAATTTGCACAGCGTGATGAAGCATTGAATATTAATGCGGGTAAGTACGTTGCCTTGTTATCACACTCTGGTTCGCGTGGGTTAGGTGCTACTATTGCCGGGCATTACACAAAGATTGCAAAGGATGTATGTAAACTGCCGGACGAAGCGAAGAACCTTGCTTACCTGGATATGGATTCTGCAGAGGGACAGGAATACTGGCTGGCGATGAATCTTGCGGGCGATTATGCGTCTGCCTGCCATGAAGTGATCCATCAGAAACTGGTAGCAGCTATTGGCGGTACAGTGCTGGCACGCGTAGAGAACCATCATAACTTTGCGTGGAAAGAAATATGGAACGGCGAAGAGGTGATCGTGCATAGAAAAGGGGCAACACCAGCAGGTAAGGATGTAATGGGTATTATCCCAGGCTCTATGACCGCTCCGGGTTTCCTGGTACGTGGTAAAGGTGAAATGGGCGCAATCAACTCAGCATCACACGGTGCGGGTAGACAAATGAGCCGAACCGCAGCGATCAAGAACATTTCTAAACAGGAGATGAAACAGATCCTGAAAGAGAACGGCGTTACTCTGATCGGTGCGGGCCTTGATGAAGCGCCAATGGCTTATAAGGATATTAATATGGTGATGGATGCACAACAATCTCTTGTAGATACAGTAGCCAAGTTCACACCTAAAATGGTGAGAATGGCAGCGGATGGAAGCAGGGAGGATTAGAACAATTTGAAATTTGAGATTTATGATTTGAAATTATGAGTCTCAGGTTTCAAATGCATTTCACGCAAAGGCGGAAAGTATCGCAAAGGGCGCAAAGTGAGTGGTGAGTTGTCAGTTGTGAGAAGCGTGTTCACGGTTGCCGTCTCACGATTCACGCCCATTCCTGCGTAACTCCTCGCCCTCCGCGTCTCTGCGGTGAACACTCCGCGAAGCGGAACCAGAACAATATACCCATTAAACAATGTAATAATTCTTCATCTCTCCGTCCTTTCTTCCATATTCAAATCTTTATCGAACGGGCTTTTTGTAAATGGATAGACCATTTGTTTCAGGTATCCTTTTGGATAGTTGGCTTCGTGCAAGCCTGTTCCTTCAGGCCATACTTTACCGGGTAGATAATACGTACCGAAGATCATATCTATACAAGGAAATATAGAAGCAAAATTTTTCCCGTAATACCTGGGATCTTCACAGTGGTGCCAATGATGGTATTGTGGTGTGGTGATAATGTATTTCAAGAATCCGAAATTGATGCGTGTATTGGCATGGATCAACACAGCATGTATAGCCATAAAAACAATGAAAACATTAAAGGTGATCGTAGAAAACCCGAAGATATACAACGGCACAAATGTCATGGCCCTCGTAAAGAAGATGTCTATAAAATGCGTACGCGAGCCTGCCAGCCAATCCATATTTTTTGTAGAATGATGCACGGAGTGGAAACGCCATAGGTAATGATGGCTATGAAAGATGCGGTGTGCCCAATACTGGAACAGATCAGTAACAAAAAAGGCAAATAGCAACTCTACTACAAAAGGTAAGCTTTGTACCCACGCATGTAATCCCGACAATCCCATCCAGCCGAATAAGAGGATAGCAGGCTTTTGTGTAATAACGCCAAAGAACTGAACGAACAAATGGCTTATGACAAAGTAGACCAGATCGGTGCGCCACTCTTCGTGAAACTTGCTCTGTTTTTTATTGTGTGGAAATGCCAATTCTATCGGGATGAAAATAACAGCCATTAGTAACAGATCGAGCAGTAACCAGTCGAGCCCTAAATGCCAGCTCGTTTTATCTACAGAACGCCCTTGCACGTTGAAGCCGCCAACAAAAACAGTGATGGTGCAAATAATCAATCCGATTGCCGCATAATTTTTCTTTTTGCTAAGCATGAAGCTTACAAGTGCAAAAAGGAATGACGCAATAATGGTGGCCGTAAGTAAGACAACCATCGATTGTCCTGTATATACATTCCGAAACTCAGGAGAGGTAAGCCATTCAGGGAATTTGAAACAGAAGACGCCTAAAAATGACAGGAGCGCAAGAAAAATGGAAACATAACCACTTATTTTACCTTCGCCAACCTTTAAACGCTGTGGTGTTGCAGTCATAAGCTTTATTATAAAGGAGGCAAATATATTGTTTTATAAAAATACCGTGCAAGCGAAAAATCACAGCGTTAAAACACTTCCCCTCTTGTTTAATCTATCGGCATACTTATTCAAACATTTTTTTCAATACGCATTGCCACTGAGACACAGAAACACAGAGGGATCGAAGCGAGGTTTTTTCACCACATAGGAACATAAGGTACATAGGCACATAGGATAAGTTGAGGGCTATTAAATAATAGCATAGCCAATTTATTCAAGAGAACATAGATCACATAGGCAGAAACACTACGCAACTCTTTGAGACATTCTTTACCTCTCCGCCAAGATTTGTGTCCTCACGAACCTACCATTTGCACTAATGAAGAGATATTGCCACTGAGACACAGAAGCACAGAGGGATCGAAGCGAGGTCTTTTACCACATAGAAAACAATAGGAACATAGGCACATAGATCAGTTTAAGGTTTTTAAATAATAGAAATGTTTGATTCTTTCAAGAGAACATAAGGGCATATAGTAAAAATGCTTCGCATTTTCCTGATACCCTCTTAAATATCTTGGAAGCTGTCTTTGCGCTCTCTGCGTATCCTTTGCGCTCTTTGCGATACTTTCCGCCTTTGCGTGAAATTCATCAGACAATTAACCCATAACATCTACCTTTATCCTTATGAAAAACAAAGCACCTATTACTACCCTCTTTACAGATATTGGGGGCGTACTATTAACGAATGGCTGGGACCATAATTCACGCAATAAAGCTGTTGAAATGTTTAAGCTGGATCTGAAAGAAACAGAGGAACGGCATCACTTAACATTTGACACATACGAAGTTGGCAAACTGAGCCTGGATGAATACCTAGACCGCGTAGTCTTTTATGAAGAAAGAACATTTTCGAAAGATGATTTTCGTGAGTTTATGTACAGCCAGTCGCAGCCACTGCCGGGCATGATCGAATATTATAAGGAAATAAAAAAGAAGTATAACCTGAAGATTGCAGTGATCAGCAATGAAGGGCGCGAACTGAATGATTACCGTATTCAGAAGTTTGAGCTGGCCTCTTTTGTTGACTTTTTTATTTCATCCAGCTTCGTGCATTTCCGCAAGCCGGACGTGGATATTTTCAAGGTGGCGATAGATGTGGCGCAGTCGCCGGTAAACCAAAGCGTGTATATAGATGACAGGTCATTGTTTGTGCAAGTGGCAGAGGGATTGGGATTGACGGGTATTATTCATAGAGATGTGAAAGATACGTGTGAACAGTTAGGTGCGTTAGGGTTGGCGATTTGATATTTGAAATTTAAGATTTGAGATGTATTGTGTAGGATTTTGAAACACATAGGAACATAGGAAGACATAGGGCACATAGTTTTTTTACCACATAGCAGCATAGAGACATAGCTACATAGAACTGGAATTGATAGTTCAAATAATAGTAAATTTTGATTCGGCAAAGAGAGCATAGGGCACATAGGAAAAATGCTTCGCATTTTCTTTGTGCCCCTTTCTGTCTTAGTGCCTTTGTGGCTATTCTGCGAGACCATTTCAAATCTCAAATCTCAAATCCTTTCACGAAATCGATGTCAAACTCAACGTAAACTGGTTACTCAGCATTGGCAGGTTGCTGCCGAATGAAGAGAACACCTGCAGGTTGAAGATCCACCCCGCTTGTGTGGTGATCGGGTTGTGACCTGAGAACCACGTAGTCAGCGCCGTAGATAGCAGTGTATCAAAACCACCACCGTTGCTTGTTGTAAGGTCAAGGCTATAAGGCGGTAGTAATAAGACCGGTATACTGATCTGCAATCCTGTATTCGCTATCTGGTATTCATATAAACATTCCAGTTTTATTGTGAGTTTAGTTAAGCCTGATACACTAAACACACCTTCCGTAAGCGCACCTACAAATGCAGTCATCTGATCCTGCAACGAACGTTGTGCAGGCGGTGTGCCACCACCCGGAGATGGTATGGTCGCTATATTTATCGGCGTACCTGTAAAGAGTGGCTGGAAAATGGTATAGAACATCACCAATGGTGTCTGGTACACAAACATTGGGTTTGTTGTCTGCCATTCCGTAGTTGATCCCGGTACAAGCAAGAGATCAAGGTTCCTGCTGATCTGCAAGCCTGCCCACGCATTTTGTTTTTCGAATACGTCCAATGTTTCTATTGCCGGGTTACGTACCGGGAAGTTCATCCTGTCCTGGTACAACAATGGCTGCTGTGATTCGGTATTTACATAAGAGTAGCTAACAGTCGTGCCGACAGTAGTTGCCGTAAATGTAAAGCCTGCAATATTGATGACAGGTATAATGCCGGCGGCTGTAGTAGCTGCATCGTTTGGCGTTACATTGATCAGCAGCGGATTCGTTGGTAACTCCTCCGCAGATGTTTCTTCCACTACATAGTTGAGCTGCATAAAGCCCGGAACAGGTGGCGGCGGAGGCGGTGGCGCTTCCACTAATTTCTTGCGCCCTTTCTTCAAACCAACAGATGATACAAACGGATGCTGTTGGTTCCACTTGCTCCATGCAGTACCGATCACATCCATCATACTGATCAGTGCATTCACCGCATTCTGTGCATTCACTGCATTAGGATCAGTAGCGGAAATGACCTTCAGCAGGTATGCGTCAAAGTCACTGCTCATTTGCGGATATATAGACATAAACTGTGCAAGTGCCTGGTCTAGTACGATTGAGCGTTGACCAGTAGGCACTGCAAACACTTTGCTTACTGTAGATGGCACGTTCAACTGAACCTGCATAATAGTTGTATCCTGCGCCGCAGTTGGAGACTGGTAAGAGAATGTATAATCCCATGACCTTGCTGTTTCTACAGGATCATTAGATGTAGGTGGAGCTACGGATGGATAGTTTGCCCCTTGTCCCGTTACATTTGGCAGGGATGGATATGCCTTCAGCGGAATAGGTATTTCTACCGCACCTGTGTTAGTGTATGCAGTAGGCAATGATTGTGGGCTTACAATCAGCAACCAAGATGAAGCGAGATAGCCATCTATTCCCTGCACACTTTCATACTGCCATTCTACATGGCTGATAGCAAAATCTACTTCGGAGAAAGAAACACTTTGTGATGGCCCGTTCTCCACCTGGAACATATATGTAAGGCTTGACTGACCGTTTCCTGTCGGCAATTTTGCCGCAGAGAAACTTGCGTTCTGCTCTGTTGACACACCGGATGTTTCGCCACTTGCCAATGTGCCGATCATCTTGCCATATAATCTTGGACAAGCGTTTGCAACTGGCGGGTCATTGTTTGGCTGGTTCCATATAGAAGAAATGGTAACCGGTATTTGCACCGCAGCCGTATAATCATACGCTGCAGACAATTCCATCAACAATTGCTGATACCATTTTTGCTGTGCGTTATTTACATTGGAATAATCTGTTACATCTGAAGGAACGGTGATAATATAATCCACTGTACCTGTGATCGCCTCTGCAATTGCCTCTTTCGCGTCCAATACTTTTTGCAGGCTCTGACCATTGTCCAGCAGGAATGCAGGTACTGCATAATCCGGGCCGAGGAATTTATCTACCGCATTCAGGAATTGCAAGCCCCAGTTATCCAGGTCTATGCCAGTAAAGTTAGTCGTTGCCCCGGTTCCATACGGATCGAATGCCTGGCCTGTTGTGTAAGGCACAACAACAGACTGGAAGCTTTGCAGCGATGTTGCCAATGGCACAGGTGCAAAGTAGTAGGCAATTGTTTCTTTATTTACATCCTGCTGATAAGTAACACCTATACCCTGCGTACCAGCGGTATCAAAGCGCACGATCCAGATTGGCGGCGTAGTTATTGGATCGCTGGATGCAGTAGACAGGTTTGTAGCAGTTGCTACTTTATATACAACCGTAGATTTAGGATTATTAAATGCTGTTTCGAAGTTATTGGTAAAGTATAAAATAGAAGAAGGTGGCGGTGTAGACTGTGTTGTACCGCATGTTGTTCCCTGCTGCATACATGGCTGCACCACTGTTTGCGCAAGCGATACACCCGGTACATTTGTAAAGTTCGTATCCACATTTTTGGTACGCGTCATGGTGATCACTGTTGCCAGTTTGAAAATATAATCGTAACTGGTAACAGTTGTTGGATCTATTGTCTGCGTCAATGTATAGGTGGTTGCAGTTGGCAAGGGCACATTAGCCGGATTAGATGCCACTGCATACAAATAATCTACAATTGGTTTCACAAACGCTTGCAATGCGGAAAGATCAATAGACTGAGACACGCCATCCGGTGTAGTTGATGTTGCATTGACAGACACCGTATATGACATCGTCATATCACTTGCATGGTTCAGTTGATACCACAAGCGCGCCCATGTTACCAGGTCGGCAGCAGCATTGTTCTGCGCAGTTTTATCACCTGTACTGTATTTGTCTGTATTAAACTTAAAGCCGAGATTGAACACAGGACTTTGTGTGCCATCTCCTGTAAACCAATAAAAAACTGTTGTAGACGGCCATTGCGATACAGACACGATCTGGTCCGTGTACATGAATGGCACATTCAGCGTACCTGTAGTACCGGAGAATGGCAACACGTTGCCAAACATATCCTGCCAGTTCAGCAAGAGCGAAGGCGTAGTACCAACACCTGCATACGGATCATAGAAGCCCCAATTAGGAGATGCACCTGTAACAAACTGGTTGTATGGCAGAATGCTGGTATAGTTCCAGATAGCATCATCTGTATCTTCTACACTTTTTGTTGTGCCGTTTGTATTATTACCATCAACCGGGCCTGTAGGCAACAGGTTGAGATAATTAGGATTTGACGGCAACGTAAGGCCTATAAGGTTAAACTGGTTTTCAAGATATATTTCATCCTGCGCTTTCGTTGGTGGTTGCGTAGGATCTGTTGGTGGCGTGTATGGGCCAGGATTCTGGCGTTGCAATGTATAACCGATATTACCCTGCACCATCATTGGTGTACGCAACAGGAACGAAGCGGACTGTGCATAGATGGATACATTGTTATAATCCAGGTTGTCCCCTATTACCATGCTGTTCAGGAACGGCATTGGTACAAAACTGTTGTAAGTGATCAGTATTTGTACAGATGCGTTGCCGTTTGCATCAAACAAAGTGCTTGGTAAACCAGCATTTCCCCCTGCAACATTGTTGTAATATAAATAGAAGCCACCAGAGCGTACTATGCTGCACTCCCATAGCAATGTAACAAAGTTGCTGAAGCTGTTCAGTGTATTTGGCGCAGTAGCATTATCCTCTACAGCATCTAATGCAAATGCCATCATCTGTTCAGGGTTTGTCTCAGTAGACAAGTTTGCCTGTATGATAGCCAATGCTACCTGGTCCGGCGGCGTCTTCGTATTATTCAACGTAGATACATAACCACCATTGCTGTTTGCATTAGGATCAGGCTGGTAAAGCAATTGCACTTGCCCACCAAAGCTACTGCCCGCAGGAGAATTGAGATACGTCACCAGATTCTCCAGGAAGTAAACACCTGTATCATCTGTACCAATAAGGTTGTACATATTCGCCTGCAATGGTGACTGTGCAACGGTATCGTCCGGCGCAATCTTTTGCAGGGTTATATTTACAGATGTAGCCCATGTAAAGTTCGTCACATTTGCCGGTTGCGGATTAGCCGCTGTGCGGTCTATGTATTGCACTGTGAAGACCGGCGTATTACCTGTATAGTTTGTAAACTCTGTCTGTAAGTTAGAAGGCAGTTTCAGCAGGTATGGTGAATTAGCAACACCGCTATAATACTGTCCCGGATATTGCCACAACGCAGGGTTGCCTAAAGTAAATGCCTGTTGACCATCGTGGTAATTGGTAGCAGCAGCAGGATAGCCAGCTTCCAGCGTAGGCGTGATCGTAGCAGTAGATGTGTCTATAATCCTTTGTATTTCCACACTACCCACTGGTACGGACAACGAAGTGCTGGTAGCGCTACCGCTAAATGCAATCCATGTAGTAGCCGCGGCCTTCTGTAATGCTACAGCAAATACGTCCGTAGTTTTAAGCGTCGCTGGTATTGCGAACTGTTGTCCTGTTAATACATACAATGGCTGAACGGCACCCGTAGCTGCAACCGGAGGAGCAGGCAGGCGAAGACCATGCAAGAGGAAGCGCGATGCCATACCACCTAACTGTATGCTGTTGCCTACGGTACAAACAGCAGTTAACAAATCCCCTATTGCAATAGCCGTTTGTTTTTTGCCATTTACATAATCCAGTGCATTTTGCAACATCTGTTTTGCTACAAGGCTAATGAAGTCTGTAAACAGGAATGTAGGTAAAGACAAATTCGTTTCAACTGGTGTACCGCTATTATCTACAGAAGAGCAAAGATCATCTGGCTGTTGCGGATTTGCAGTGTTGCTCTGGTAGTTTACATTCAGCCCCTGTATAATGGTTGTTATGTCAGACAAGTAAGTACCCGTACCACTCATACTTTGTGTAGAAAAATCTACCTGTACTACAGAACTGTTGTTGTACGTAGCATTCAGTTGCAGATCTGGGAACGGTGTAAATACGGCTGCATTGATCTCATTATCCGTATCAGGGTCTACAGGTACAATGTTGATAGTGGTTGTACCATTGTTCGCAAAGTAAGTCTGTAAGAAGCCCTTCACATCATTACCCGGCGTAGTCGTATTGTTATAGTCAAATGGTGACTGGTTATTTGTTTGCCCGTTGAAGACACACATCAGTGCATTCAACTGATCGAGTGTAACAGTTTGTGTTATTAACGCACTGTACTTTGTAGTACCGGTTGTACCTGCGTTTACAATCGCATTCAGTGCCCATGCCAGCACGCCTCTTGCAAGGCTGCCCATAGAGCTATTGTCTGCGCTATCCGTTGGTGCAGGCGTATCTATGTAGAGCATTGCTACATATTGCGGTGCATAAGCATTTGCGCTGCCTGCGGCTACTGTTAAATGCGGGATGAAGGATAAGTTTAATGCAGGTACGGCTGACAAACCGCTATCATACTGCAGTGGTTGCCATGCAAGGGTATATACCTGAGCTGCTTCTTCGAACATTTCCAGTCTTGGTTTTGATTGGGTACAAGGATTATTCCACAGTGCCTGCGAAGAGGTATCACTACCAATGGTGAATGAGGCACTTATGGTTGCACTGAAGCTGAGTGAAATAGAAATTTTAAATAACCCGAGGTTGATCTTCACGGTCAGTTTTACGGACACACCGGCTTGGAAGCTGATCGGGATAGGTTTATAACTTTCTACCACGATCGTTGCATAGATGTATGCGATAATGTCTAGCTGTGCAGAGATGATCGCAAAGTTGATCTGGCCATAGATGTGACCCGTTATACCAACCGTTGCAGTGAATTTGTAATAAGTGGCAGTTTGCGTATGATCTGCATAGCAGGTATAGAAGCCAAGCACACCTTCGAAGATACCCACTACGGTAAGCGATAAGCCCGCGGAGAGAATGCCTTCATCTATTGTTTTACCTACGCCGATAGACAAGCCTAAGCCTGCAACAATTACAGGGTTGAATTGCCCGTATTGTGTAGTTGGCACTTGTGAAGAGGTTGCACCACTCAGCATGCCGAAATAGAAACCGCCGTAGCCTACAAATGGAAATACTTGTATGCTGAAGGAACGGGAGAAATCCGTAATACTCGCAGGGAAGCCAAAGTCAATATAGAAATTACCATTGGTATAGATCTGCACACCTACGTTTGGCAAAGTAATAGACACTTCACCAAATTCTAAATGACGGAACTGATCAGGCAGTTGCAAATCTACCTGGTACATACCGATGGTATCTGTTATTTTTTTATAGAGAATTTCAAAATCCAAATTTCCCAAAAATGAGGCTTTCTGTCCTATGGCAATACGTAAGCCATATAGATTGGGATCATTAAATACAAACTGCACCTGGTAGAATTGTGCAACCGTAAAGTCAGCGGCGATCATCCAGCTATTACTCGCATCAAACACCACCGTTCCCGGTGAGGGATTAGCAGGCGTTGCCTTTACCGGTACTGTTGTGGATCCCTGATCAGGCGGGAATAAAAAGTTTTCGTAATTCGTCAGCGCACTCGCTACAGTTGTGCTTTCTGATAACCCTGTAAGCGAGATATGTTGTCCTATGCCAAGATAAGTGAGCTTGAACTTATCATTGCCGGAACCTGGCACTGCAGGTGGGGATTGGCTTGCCGCATCCCACTTAGGTATTGGCTGATTATCCAGATATGTACCTACTAACTGTACATTTACCTGTGTACTGTTTTCAATAGCAATATCCAGCTCTGTCACTTTCAGGAAGAATAGATTGATATTAACAGGCCATTTGATAGTGACGTTTTTATTCGTCATATCTATCGTTAATGTCAGCCCTTTCAGGCTTACTGAGTTCAGCATGCTCCACGGATCAGGCAGCGTGAAATCTTGCGAAGGATCTATTGCATTTACAAATGCAGTTAAGATACCGCCAAGTGTCCAGTCGCCTGCTGTAGATACAATAGTATTGGTTTTACTATCGTATGTGAATGTAAAGCCTTTCCATTCCAGTTGTAACTGGTAAGCATTGTTGGATGAGAAGATATAGGAAACGGTAAACTCAATACCAAACACTTCGAGATCAACCGCTATGCTACCACTTGTATTACCTTTTCCGTCATTGCTGATCTGCACCGTGGCTGTTGCATCTATATCCGGCAACAAACCAAAACTACAAGACCAGTTGGCTACCGTGGTTGCAGAAATAGAATAAGAGAAAATATTATTCTTTGTATCTGATTGCGCCTGTACGGAGAAGTCTGTTACCAGCAATTCGGTAAAGCCCAATGCCTCAGCAGGATTAATGTCTGTTCCTAAAAACTGTTGCATGAGTGATATCACATTCACCTGCGAGCCCGGCGCCAATGCCGCAAGGAATGACCACGATGTATCTTTTATCCACGATGCGGATACGTCGAGTATTACGGATTGTGGTAATAATATTTGCCCCGCTGCAGCCACGCTCAACGGCGGCGGCGATGTCAATGCTGGCCCCGGTATATACACCTGTAGTGTAGGATTGGCAAAGCCTAAATTATTTTCTATGATCCACCATGTCGCATTCAATGTTACATAGAATGTGATGTAGGATAATTGTAAAGAGCTTGGGTTAAATGAAATGGTGAAATAGTTGATCTGCAACGATGCGCCGGACACTTCTGCCGGCATATTCATATCACCTGACTGGAATCCTGAACCATTAGATGAACCCGGCAATGAATTAAATGCAGCAATACTACTCAGGTTAAAACTACCAGCCGCATTCAACACCCAATCTGAACCACCAAACGGAATGGTCATGGTAATAGATAAAGTATCTGTTGCATTCAATTGGAAGTTGCCGTAAATAGTAGTGGTAATGCTTCTTTTACCAAACGGGTTTTGTATAGCAATAATAAAGCCTGCACTGGTAATGGTAAATAAAGGGTTCTGCGGATCAGAACCTACCGGCCAGTTGTTACAGCCGATATTTGTTGTGATCTGCTGAACAGAAAAACTAGTAGTGCTTTGTTGTACAAATTTCACCTGCAATGCAATCAATCCAAAATTGCCCACGCCACTCAGGCCCGGCGGCAACTGACTGAAAACATTTGTACCTGCGAGCAATGTGCTAATGTCGCCAAGATCAATGATCGTTCCGCCGGATGCTGCGCTCAGCGAAACACCCCAAACAGGCACAGCCCATGAAGAAGATGGTATTGTTACCGTAAGATTAATCTGCTTGCCTGCATTTGGTATAGTGATATTGCCTGTTACATTTAATGTAGTGGCCGCATTTGACGTACGCGTAAAGCCTAAACCTACACCCACCAGGTTTATACCCAAGTCAGGCAATAGATCCCATGTATTTGTACTTGTCTGCAATGTCATGCTCATGGAAGCTGTGGTTACATCATCTTCATCTGAGCTACATGAAAAAATAATATTGGAAAATGAAATAGAAGGTAGTGATGGCGCTGCTGTAATAAGTTGCAACGAATTCAGGTTAGAGATGTCCAGCGACGATAGTGTACCTGTAACCGCTGTGGTGCGTGACGTATCTGTTTCTCCCGTAAGCACCAATTGAAAGTCAGGCATAGTAGCGCTGTACAATGTTGCAGTGCCTTTCACATACAAACTGCCATTACTAATATAAATATCGGTTGCAGGCTGTGTCGCACTCACTTTTACAGCTATGCCGTTCGGCAAGTTACACGCTGTAAGCGCCGCCTCATAGCTTGGCGTAGCAATAATACTGTTGTCCAATTGCAGAGAGCCTCCCCCCGATGTTGCCGCATTCACTAACCCTTGCTGTATCTGCTCTAGCGTATTTGACATTGTACTTGTTTTAAAAAAGTAAAGAGTTTATAATGAGTTTTATCGTCAATCGTGAAACGGTAATCGTGAATTTCCGCGCTGGTTCGTGTCTTCACGAACCAGTAATTTTGCATCAACTACAGTACTACTATTAGGCATTTGTTGCGACGCTCCGTTCATCTGATGAATATCTATTGAGCAACTATCTTACATGCCGTTTCTCCATCAATAAGTCCCCACCAATGTTATTTCACGCAAAGGCGCCAAGTATCGTCCCAACAATATTGTCGGGACAAAGAAGACGCAGAGATCACAAAGAATTGCCACAGAATAATCACTAGAGAGTCGCGTAGCAGCTCTCCTATGTGCCCTATGTTCTCTTGAAGCCTGTAAGCATAGCTATTTATTTTTAGCTTATAATTTATCTATGTGCCTATGCCCCTACTGTTTGCTATGTGTTTAAAAAATCCCGCTCCGGTCTTCTTTTCGCCCTGGCTCGTGTCCTCACGAACCAGTAAGCTTCCGTCGCGTGAAGACACGCGCCGGGGCGATAGCTATTTCCCCCAAAACATCAATGCGCCTGCTTGCATTGCACCGATACAGTTTTCGTTGTAGACGGGTCTAACGCCAATGTAGACTTATCCCTCGTTGTTGTTGTTACACTCATCGTATGATTTTGATCATAAGTCGTTCCATCCACACCTATATCTACATCCTGGTATGCCGTTACACTACCCTTACAGGCAGAGGAATTAGAAGCCCAGAAGTAGGTAAAAAATAATACCGGGTCTATAGCAGGAGATGTAATCAGTCTTGTAAGCGTGTTGCAGCCTGGCAATTGTGTACCGCTAAATGAACGCAACGCTGATGGTACAACTGTCAGCGTTGGCTTAACGGCTGTAACAAAAGTTGTATTGGTGCTATGCTCACTTCCATGATGGCTCGCTTTGTAGGAACAGAAATGAAAGTTAGTAGCATCCGGCCTGCTTTGGAAATAAGTGACCAATGGCGTTTCTAAATCAACATACGGCGCCTCTCCTCCGATATCACCTCCGGTAAAGTATTTAAACGATCCCATTTGTAACAGGAAGGAGTAGGAATAATCATTTTCATTATGTGCGTTATCTCCAAGATAAACATAGTTATTCGGCTTGCCCGGTGCATATACATATCCATTGCTGGTAGTGCATAATAAACTGATAGCACTGCTAAACCTGGAATTGACAGCCTGTATCACATCTCCACCTACAGCAAAGTTCAGCCATTGCTGATACTTTAGTTTACCTACCGCTGTTCTGTAGCGCCCAACGAGCTGGGAAGTAGGTAGCGCAGGTTCTCCATCATTCCACATAAAAGAACCATTACTGTAACAAAGGCTATCATCTGAATCGCCATAGCCACCAGCTACACGATCTAAGATAAAACCGATACTCCAGCTATTCGTACTCAGGCTATCCATCAGGCTCATCATCCCTCCCATGTGATCGCTATGCAGATGAGAAACGATGATGCAGTTAAGCACTTTTGACATGCCTAAATATTTATTTACTTCCTTATACACAGCCGTTCCTTTAGCAGAACTATTCCCTGCGTCAATGAGTATAGACATCTGGTACGTACCGTCCTTTAATATCATAAGCGTTGCATCCCCCTGCCCTACACCTATATGATGTATAAATACAGACTGTGCAAAAGCAGTCCAGCTAATGCAACAAGTAAATATTAATAGTATGATCCTACGCATAAAATATTTTTTAAAGATTGGTTCAATTTGAGATTTGAAATTTCAGATTTGAGATGGATCTCATCGCCCTGGTTCGTGTCTTCACGAACCAGTTGCCTGCCGTTGACTTAAACCTGACAAGTCTTAAAGACCTGCCAGGTTTATTGTTTGCTGTTGTACAGTTTAGCAAAACGTATATCCAACAGCTCATTCATTTCAAATCTTACATCTCAAATTTCAAACCCTTACTGGCGCAGGGCTCCCGCCCTGTGTCCATATTTTACTTATCTAAATATTTGTTACGGTGAACAAATACAACGCAACTATATCACTCTTAGTAACAGCCCGGCACAGGGCAGGAGCCCTGCGCCAGTGAGTCGCTGAAACCTGACAGGTCTTAAAGACCTGTCAGGTTTATTGCATGCTGTTTTATAGTTTAGCGAAACGTATATCCAACAGCTCATTCATTTCAAATCTTACATCTCAAATTTCAAATCCCTTACGAATTTGCCTTATAGCCCGTGTACCATCCCACGCTTTGCGGATCAGCTTCTCCATTCGGATTACCGAAGAGGAAGAAGTTGACATTGCCGCCCGGTGGGAATGACACACTCAAGAACTTCAATGCGATGTTGTTAATCTTCATAAGGTAGGATGACGTGGTTCCATCAGCCAGCACCAATTGTATGTTGCCGATATTTACTTTTAGTACACCTTGCAAACTGAAGAATGGAGCTTGCGGATTTACACCCGGCAGTTTCAATGCTGCTGCGGCCCCTGTGCCGCCTACATTCCAAAGAGCAAGGAACGTTGTATTGAAGCCAAGCGCACCTGTTAAGGCACCAAGCGTACCCATATTCAGGTTGTACTGCAAGCCGTACCATTTAGAGCCGACGCTTACCTTCTGCTGAAGCGAAGGCAGCGATACATTTAAATAGCCGAGAGAAGATGGTGTACCTGATGTATCATTGCTGATAATACCAGTAAGCTGTATCGGAAAGTTGCCGACAAGACTATTTGCGCGCGTATAACTTTGAGATGTATCAAATGACATTTGCGTAATATCAAAATCAAACGTCACAGCCAGCGGTGTTGCCAGCGGAAAAGAAAAATCGACATTCAGGTTCGAAAAACTTAACCCCGCACCCGGTGTAGGTGTCGGCGTTTGAGATTCGGAACCATACGAGAAAATATCAAATCCCGGCAATGAATTAAAATTAATAAACCCATTCAGCGCAAAAACAGAATTTACGGTTGAGTCCTGTGATGATTGCGATACCAACGTATTGAATGTAGCGCTGGATACTTCTACATCATAAATCACCTTGCTGTTCATATACAGCATATAATCACTTACGCCACCATATTGATTAGTGGCAGGTGGTATGCTGGTAAACGTATAGACGGGATTATTATCATGATCTTCATAGTTGCCCTGGAAGATCAAGAGGTTCTGCCTGTTATCCGGCTTCACCTGTTCGCCAAATAGTTTATTAATTGTCAGTGCGAGATAGCTACCAAAATTGGTGATCTTGGAGTTTTCAAACAATACTTTCAGCGAAAGCACTTTAAAGACATAATCGCTTGTTGTATTAATAGGCGCTTGCTGCTGATAGGTGGTAATATTATAATTCAAAGATTCAAATACCACATCTTCATAATCGATCAGGCCAAACAATGAACTGTTGTTCTGCATGGCGAGTGAATTATTATTACTGGTATCCAGTTGCACATTGTTTACATCTATACCGAAGTGATGCGCATTGAACCGTGTAAGATCAATACCAGCAAGCAAACCTTGTAATTGCTCAGGGAAACTGCCCAGCGAAATATCCACCGCCAGCCCTATAATACCCTGCCAGTCAGGCTCAGTGGCAACAGAATAAAACTTCTCATAGTCTGTATCTCCATTTACAGAATACCTGTCACATCCTGATTGGATGTAGCTTGTCATCCATGATACTAAATTATTTAACCCACTACTATCCTGGGTATAATTAAAACTATCCGTCATTGCCCACTGTTGCGGCGTAGCTACAGTGTCCAGCAAAGATTTATTCTTGATGAATTTAAAGATCAGTACATTTTTAAAAATTCCATTCGGATTTTGTGTTGGTATATTAAATACAAAAGGCCACCCTTCAATAGACATTTGATTTTCCGCAAAGCATGCCTGTGTCGGTGTATCAATGCAGGACATAACCAAAAACAACTGGTTTGTCTGGAAAGCAGATTGTAATGTACCTGTGAGATTTTGAAACGCAAGCGTGTAGGTATCCGATTGCCATACGCCATTCACCATTTCTTTCACTGTATTAGCAGCTAACTGTAGTAACGTCCATTGATTCGTATTCTCATCTACATTTATATACAATCCCTGTGGACTGGTGGTTTGCATTATACTATCTGTAGCTGGCTGCACATTGCTTTGCGGCTGCAGATTTTCATACAAGTACGCTTTTCTTACAGGCCCGAGGATCTGCTGTTCAAATAACTGGCAGTCGCTCACATCCGCCGTCAACGTTTCTACATAAGGCACAAAAGGCACTGTGTAGGATGTATTGGTAGAAGACAATGTGGCTTGCCCCGGATAAAAACCCAACACAGGATTTTCTTTTGTTGTTACAAACACATCCTGGCTGGCAGCATACAAGGACGCACCATGTGGTTGTGAAATATATTTATTCAAGGTAGTGGAACCACTCACCGGAATGGCCCACGATGTTGCATACGTATTTGTGAGCAGTGTGTTTACATTGCTTGTGTTGGCCATTGAGCTATTGGAGAAAGGAAACAATGGCGCATAGGCCGGCTGGCCAGACAGATAACGTACCACATCTGTTTGTGGTGTTACTGTAAAATATTCCGTAGCGCTCAACCCGCATAGCAGGTTTGTATTGAGTGCATTTGTTACGTTAGGGATCTGAATTGTAAAATCGCCTTCAGGCGAAAAGATAAAATTAGTGGTGTTGGTAATATTAACTACCGACAATGCAAGCACAAACCTTGCGGGCAATACATTGGCGCCAGCTTGTACAACAGGTACAAGTGTAACGGGCGCTCCGAATGTGCTGATATAATTTGACGTAAGCGATGTGGCTGCGCCACTATTGAGATTTTTCCCGGACAGGTTAAAATAAGTTCTGCGGGAATTATACGCATCTGCTATAGTATAGGTGCCTGGGTTGCCACTGGGTGCAAATGCCTGGTTGAAAACATCTGAAGGATCAATTGTAATATTGAATTGTATAGAATCGCCAAAAGGTGCATCCTGTGCTATAGGCAGCCATTGGCTTTCATCGCCGTTACCGGTTGGGTATAAATACTGAAAGCCCCATTGCAGGTAATCATGTAATGATTGTATGGCAATATATGCGCTGAACTGTAAACTCCCCATTGCTGATCCGGCAAAGCTTAATGTAGCAGAGGAGTAACCTGTAGTAGTTAATAATGATTGTGTACCGGATAGAGATAGCGCACCAATATCACCTGCAAAGGTGATAGTTGTATTATCCAGTGTGATGGTCATGCCTGTCTGCATTTCAAGAGACAAGCCCGTGGCCATGTTTAAGATAGCTGTACTGCTGATGGAGGAACCATCTACTGCTAAAGGAATAACTGAACTATTGGATGCTTGTATATTGGCAGGATCATCCAGCCACACCATTGCTCTTTTATTGCCGGCAGCACTTAACACCGCTGTAATAAAATCCGACACATTACTTTCTGTTATGGTTGGCGTTATAGCAGAAAATACAAACACACCATTGTATGTTGTATTAGTCAGCGCATCCTGCAACGCGATCGGCTGGCTGACTGTATTGTTGGTTCCCGGTATTACAAAGGCAGCAAATCCCCTGTCTCCTGTTTGATTCTGACCAGGATAATAGTTGTAGCCTGGAATAGCTATCTGAAAGTTTTGCATAAAAGGAGGGCAATAAGGTATTAGGCAATGTATTGCAATACATAGCGTACGGAAGAATCATCATCGCCACCTGAAGAGTGGCAATGATGATTTCGGAAAGCAACTTTACTTTATATCTATCTACTATGAACTGAATTGAATGCTGGCAGCCATTGCAGTTTGTGTGCTACCAGTACCGCCATTTACCCAACCTGACATAAAGAGGGCAATGGAGAATAAAGTGCCACGGCTAATCTGTACATTGTTAAAGATCAACGGGCCACCTTGCGCCATGTTGGAATTAACCTGCGCATAAGATGTAGGAGCAATTGTGTATGAAGGATTGTTACCAACCCACAAACCAGCCCATGCACCATTTGCCTGCGGCGTAAGGCCATCCGGCACGTTGTAGCTGCATGAGATAGAGTTAGACTGTAAGTCATTCAATACAATGCTTGGGCCTGCTGTAGGAAAATTAGAACCTGTTGGTGGTATATATGCAGTGGCGCATACATTGCCATAAGGTTGTGCAGGTGTTGCAAGCTGTGCGCCTACAGAATAACCTACTACGTAAGATGTATTCAACAAAATATTAGCAGGTATAACTGCGCTGCCCGATACGTTGCCTGTTACATTATATGTAGCAATAGGTTTATTCGTAGTACCAAAAGGAAAATCCTCGCTGGTAGTCTGGAAGATCGAAATAAAATTGCCATAGCTACCAGGATTGTTACCATTCAATCCATTGAAGCTAACACCTACAGCCTGGCCTGAAACACTTGTCACAGATAATGATACGGCAGAAAGTGTTGTTGGCGGCGCCGCTGTTAATGGCCTTGCATTTAATACAGGCGCATGTGTAGAAGCATGTGTAGACATTCGATTTAAATTTAAAGGTTTATAAAAGACGTATGTAGGCACGTACCAGTACAGGCAATACTCTGTCAGGCATGTTTTTGTGTTATTTAAAAAACATGCGATATACATGTGTGCTTTCGCACAACTTTGCTACACTAAATACGTGGGTACTTTTTTCTTATTACGTTCGACTTACTAATTGAACCCAATAAAACAAGCGGACTAATATTCTATATTGCGCTTGTGCCTGGTGTTTGCTACGCTACCAATTACAAGCACACTTTCGTTTCGTTTCGCTAAATTAGGTATTGATCTATTTTGCCACAATGGGGAATTTCCCCCATGTTTATTTTAATCACATACGTAGTTTAGCATCTTAGTAGTCTGTGTCGCCTATTACTCCCGGCAAAACCCATAGTGTATCAATTTTTAACACTACATCTTTATGATTGAAATCGCACTTGTGACGAACAATGTTTCTATGCGTCAATTTTTGAAGGAACTTTTTATAGCAAAAAATGAATTTGTGATTACGCAGGAAACGGCAGACAGCACGGAATTAGCTTCATTGTTGCAACATACAGCACGCTTACCTGCGGTAGTAGTAACAGACATAACATCTGTTTCTCCAAAAGGAATTTCAACACCGGAAACCTTGTTACAACAACATTACCCGGCTATCAAGGTGTTAGATCTTAATACCTGTTACGACAAGCCCACAACCGGCACAGGTATTTTACCCCACCATCCGGATTACCAGACTTTGTCAAAAAAAATAAGAGAGATCGTTGACAGGAAAGACATCGTAACAGGTACGAGGCAAACACTTCAACTCTCAGGCAATCCTTTTGATGCCAGTACGCTTACAAGTAAGCAAAAGCTTTTCCTGCAATTATGTACCACAGAACTCACTTATAAAGAAATAGCCGAGCAAATGAACATAACACCTAAAACAACAGATCGCTACCGTGACGAGTTATTTAAGAAGCTTAACATTAAAAGCAGAGTCGGCCTGGCTCTGTATGCTGTACGTAATGGTTTAGCTACGCTTTAAACACCACTGCATAGTTTATTCCGGATAGTCCCTGTTGCTGCAAAAAATGCCCACCTTATTAATCCCGACATAGTATTTATTTTTATCATAGCATACTGTATATCTGCATGTTAAAAAAATTGGCACAGTTTTTTTAAGTGTAGGGTATAAACTGGAAACTATGAAAAAGCTAATGTATGCTATCGTTATAACTGTTGCCCTGGCGTCGTGTGGCGGTGGCAAATCGGAACAAATGAAAATAGAAGCGGCAAAGCAGGCCGTTGTGGACTCAGTAAACAATATTAATACAGTAAAACAACGTGCTATTGATTCTGTAAACGCAGTACATGCTGCGCGCGCAGAAAAGGATGCACAGGTTGCACGTAATTCATCATCACCCTCTGTTAGCTCAGGCGAAGCACCTGCGCCAAAGAAAAAAGGATGGAGCAGTGCGGCTAAGGGTGCTGTAATAGGCGCGGGAGCAGGCGCTATCACTGGCGCTATGGTAGACAAGAAAAAAGGTGAAGGCGCTATTGTAGGCGGCTTACTGGGTGCTGGCGCAGGCGCTGCTACAGGAGCAATAATAGATGGCAGCAAAAAGAAAAAGAATACGAACAACTAAGTATAACTATCATGCACAAAACAAATCCCGCTACTTCAGGAATGAAGAGCGGGATTTCTTATAAATAACACACTTTAGAAAAGTAAACACCATTGCTAAGACACCGCTGACATCGGCGTTCCGCCATTATTCGAAGATAAATTTTAAAATAAGCCTGTTTCCCGCGAAGGCGCATAAGTATCGCAAAGGACGCAAAGAAGACGCAGAGGGCGCAAAGCGAGCCATAAAGGTTTCCTGAATTCCCCATCCACTTCGATCATTTCAAATATTAAATTTCAAATCTTAAATTCTATGTACTATTGTGCTGAATCATAACCGGCATGAGTGTTACAGCTTTATTATTAATCATTGTTGCAGCCATCCTACATGCATTTTGGAATTTTGTTACCAAAAAAGTAAATGGCAAACTGCCTTTCTTCTGGCTGGTATCGCTTTTTTCAGCAGTGCTTTTTCTTCCTTATATCATTTACCAGTTACGCCGTGAAACCGGGTTGCTAACAACGTTGACGATTGGTTTTTCTTTAGTCAGCGCTATACTTCATCTCTTATATTTTGTGATTTTACAGATCGGCTATCGTAAAGCGGATCTTTCAGTCGTATATCCTGTTGCGCGTGGTGCAGGTCCTTTATTTTCTGTTACAGGCGCTATTATATTGTTCCATGAGAAGCCGGGACCATTGGCACTGCTAGGCATTTTATTAATTATTGCAGGGGTTGTACTGATGACCGTAACAAAACTGAAGCATGATAAAACAGTAATGGCGGGATTAACCTATGGTGTATTGACTGGTTTATTTATTGCTGCTTACACATTGTGGGACAGGGCTGCGGTGGTAGATCATCATGTATCTGCTGTTTTCATCACATTCGCATCTATGTTACTTCCTTTTTTACTACTCCTTCCATTTACAAAAAAGCAGCAGGCTGCATCTGCATTGGAATTTAAAACGCGTTGGAAAGAAGCCTTAATCGTTGCTGTATGTCAGCCGCTCTCCTACCTGCTTGTATTGATCGCAATGAAAACCACGCCTGTATCGTATGTAGCACCTGCAAGAGAGTTGAGCATTGTATTCGGCGTGTTCTTTGGTGTGAACCTGCTGAAGGAAAAAGATAAAGCCAAACGCATTATTGGTGCGCTGGTAATATTGGCGGGGATTGTGTTGCTGGCAATTGGATAACGGCAATCGTGAGACGGGAATCGTGAATGACCGATGTAAATGGTGAGTTGTCAGTTGTGAGTAAGGTTTTCATGAACTGAGTTTCATAAAGTACGCAAAGGATACACAGAAGTCACAAAGTTTGTGGTTAGTTTTAAGCAAGGCTTACTCACAACTGACAACTCACAACTGACCCGCTTCGTTCACGATTGCCGCCTCACGATTCACGTATTTTATTGCATTGCCACGACTGCATTTAAAAACCATGCGGCGTGCGGGATCCACTGTTCTGTCCAGCGCCATTCGTTACCGTTGGCTTCCCGTTTAAAATCTATGCCACTACCATCACCATTACCTTCTTTACCTGTGATGCCGTTAGATACGCCTCCTACTTCTGAGCCATGCCCAAAACTGGAGTGCATATAGGGTACATTGTTTTTGCCAAAGCCATACATAAAGCAGGTCTGGTATGGATTACGGCCTAATATCCAGGAGAGTTGATCCGTTGCGAATGTTTTCAACTCATCTGTTTCTCCTTTCGGGTCTAACAATTTTGAGCCGATCAATGCTGCGGCGGCCAATGAGCCCAGGCGGGCATTTTCTCCCTGCCACCACCAGCCCGTTTCGTTATCATGGGGAATAAAGAACCCGTTTTGGAGATTGCTTTTATACCGGAATGTCTGTCGTGCATAGTTAAACGGATTAGCCACTTCGCTATTTACCTTTAACTGGTACACCAAAAATTGCCTGATTACCCGCAGTGCGCCATTACGCAACTGCCCATCAGTTTCTATGTCCAGGTATCTTGCCAGTGCAATCACAGGCATTCCTGCATCCGATGCGTGCCAGTATGGTCTTGCATTATCATCCGCAATAAAATAACCATCCTTTGTCATACGCTTTTGCAGATTGCCAGCGCGTTTGCGCGCTTCGGCCTGATACTGTGCTTCGCCTGTTGCTATCCATAATTCTGTTGCAGCCATTAACGCGCAATAATCATCAATGATATTTTCTTTACCGTCATCGTCATACTTTGTGTTATTGAACAGTAAATGCGCAAACGCTTTTTTTGCTGCATTCAAATATTGCTCAGCGGTATATTCACCATTCTTTTTCCATTGCGCTATACGTGCCAGCGCCGCTATAGCCATACCGCCTCCTTCACGAAAAGCAGCCTGGTATTCGTTTGTAGTTACACTATTAGCATGTAGCCCAACTACACGCCTTGCATTCGGGTCTTTGCTGAAGTAGCTGAAGACGATCATATAAAAATAGCCAGAGTCGCTTAGCGAACGCATCATGTAATCTGCGCCATATAACGCTTCCTGTTCTATACTGTCTTTCACCCCAGCCTTTTCTAACAGTGCAGGAACACGCTCTCGCGCGTTTACCATTGACCATGTTACCAATGGTATTTGTTGCGGTGACATAAAATTGGCATACGCGAGGTGCGAGAAATATTTACTTACATCACCGGATGCATCGCACCAGCCACCACGCAAGTCTACACGTTTGTCGCTCCCATATAATTGCACTTGCTTATCAGCAGCTAATTCCTGCGGTGTTACTGCACGTTGTTTGTGATAGTAATGAAGAATAGCAGGGATTGTTTTTCTCGCCAAAAAATTATCTGCAACTTCAAATGTATCCGACAGTATGGAGCCTATACGTACCATATATTTCCCCGTCTCGTGTACAGGTGAAAAATCAGCTTTGTAAAAAAGTTTACCGGGCAGCCATTCTTTTATTTCGCCCTGTGGTCGTAGTTTATTTTTAAATACACTTTTACCATTGGCTACATTTACTACATCAAACGAGGCTTCTTGTACAGAGGTATTTACTGCTACCAAAGCTGTTTTGGGCTGAGTGGCATCAAAGCCTACCTGGTTCACGTATATTGTTTGCGCATGGCTGTTAAGGCAATATAGCAATGCACTTACCAGTAAGTATTTGTATAAGGAAATCTTTCTCATCGCAGTAGTTTAAAAAATATAATATTATTAAGTTAACCACAAGGTTCACAAAGAATTCACAAGGAACACAAGGATTTTTTTGTGTTCCTTGTACTATAGCATTGTGATCTTTGTGGTTATTTTCCCGAAGCCCAGAAAATAGCGTTTTTAAATAATTGCGTGTAGGCCTGGTTGTCAAACAAACCAGGATCATGCCCCATAAAAATATAAACGTTACGGGATTTGTATTGTTCGTTTGTCCATATAACCGGGTGGTCGCCCATTTTAATTTTTGTATCGGGGCTGTACGAATTTTCGTCTACACTGGCTAGCACATGCACATTGGCACGCGGGCTTTTATCATAGGTATACCATTCTTCTTTGGGAATGAGAAAAGATGCAGGCACATTCTTCATGCAAGGATGCACGGTGTCTTCTACATTCACTTTTCCCGATGCAAACGTTGCTATATAATTTGCGAAGCGAATGCTTCCCATAAAATGATAAAACCATTCCCACAGGCCATATCCATCAAACTCGCCTAACAATGTTGCATGATGGAAACCGATCCAGCCGCCTTTACCAGAGCTGATGTATTTTTCAAAAGCAGCTTCTGCCTGCTTACCCCAACTGTAAGGTGGATAATCCAGTTGAATGAATAACTGGTACCGGGAAAGTAATTGCTCATTGATGCTATCTGCCCGCTGCAGATAATCTATGGTAAAGTTATTTTCTGCTGCAAGCTTATTTAGCCATTGTACAGCGCGCTTTGAATAAGCCAGGTGATGACCGCCATTTTCATACAACGCCAATACTTTGAAAGGCTTTTTTGTTTGTGCCAAAGCAGAAACAAAACAACATATGCAGAGCAGTAATAAACGTAGCTGTTTCATATATCAAGCGTTAGGTTTATCGGTAATGCACAATCCTTCAACAGATTATTTACCACAAAAATCCCACCGGATTCAAACGCACGGTTAGAAATAAAACCAGCCAGTAGAAACAGGCCGGGTAGTCTTATGAAAGATTGCTATATATGAGAAAAATTAAAATTGCTATAAGTACATTTCACGCAAAGGCGCACAAGTATCGCAAAGGGCGCAAAGAAAACAGAGAAATAATTCCAGGCCTACTCACAACTGACCACTCACCATTCACATCTTCTTTCACGATTACCGTCTCACGATTCACGACTGACAGCTCACCTCTCCGCTCTCTTCACCTGCAATGCGCTAAGGCTTGACAAGCCTTCCGGCTCATCACTATTGATCGTAATGCCTTCTCCATTTTTAGTAACTACCGTAATTGTTTTTGACAATACACCCGGAGGCAACAATGATCGTAATGACAAGGTGCTTTCCGCTATCATTACATCATTTACAAACAAGCCTAGTTTACTATCGTCTTTTGCACCACTGCTTTCTACCTTTGGCTCTGGTTTATTACCATTGTCTGCAACAAGCATCGTCACGGTGTATTTGCCATCAGGCACATCTATTTTATATGCTGCAATGCCCTTAGCGTTTGTTTGGTACAGCGGGTCATTATCTGTTCCCGCTACATTATTACTATTGTGATAGGTATGATTTAGTTTATAAGCAACCGTATCCTGCTTCGCTATATAACCCCAACCACCTTTTTGATAAGGCTGATCAGGCACCCATACTGCATTTATTGTGGTATCTATAAAATAGTTCGCCATGCCCAGCCAGATGTTCAATGGCTTGAACGTTTGCGCTACACTGCGTGGCACAAGGTTGAAATGAATAGTCAACACATCCGGTGCTGCCGTTTTATTTACGGCTGTTGCAGTCAATATGTTTACGCCATCCACAAAAGGCACTTGCCATGTAGCCACATGATTTGCTACAGGCTGTACGCCTAACGTTTTTCCGTTCAGTAATAATTGTACGCTATCCAGGTTACTATACACTTCCACAGGTTGTGTTGCTGTTTGTGGGTGAAGTGAGTCAGCCTTACCTGCACGTAACTGCCAGCTTCTTGACGCGATACGTATTACGGGTTGTTTAACAAGATTGGCTTCATAATACACATAACTGTCTTTCGGCTTACGCTCCCAGTTCAATAAACCTTTGCTATTGATGTGCGGCGTAGACTCTCCCCTTGTTTCAGAATTAAAGTCCGCAAGGTTCCATACAAATCCTCCTGCAACAAAAGGCCGTTTCTGTATAGCATCCAGATATACTTTATGAAACTGCACCGCATATTCCACGCTCTTATCAAAACGTTGTGTTGCAAAAGAGTGAATACGTTCGTCAGCATCAGCACCATACTCTGTTACCAGCACTGGCTTTGTGGGAAATTTGCTGTGGTGGTTGTCAAGAAACTTACCAAAGTCTTCCATTTTACCACCATACCAACCGCTATACAAGTTCCAGCCAATGATCATGGGAATGGCCGTAAGCCCTGTGGTATCGTAACGTTTCAGATCGCCGTGATTACTCATCATTGTGTAACGTGTAGGGTCTTCTTTTCGCGTCAGTGCTTCCAGGTTACGTGCCAGCACCGCTACACAGCTATCGTATTTTCTTTTATTGATCGTAGAGTCGTCAAAGGGAGGCTTCAGAAAGATCTCATTCATGTACGCCCAGATCACCACGCTTGGGTGATTGAAGTTTTGCCGGATCATTTCTACCTGCATGGCCGCACAGTTGACAGCAAATGTGTCATTCAGCGTAATGCGGTTCACTACAGGTATTTCTACTGAGGTTAATATACCCAACTTATCGCAAGTCTCCAGTACCACCGGATCTTGTGGATAATGTGCTACGCGCAAAAAGTTTCCACCCATACTTTTGATCAGTTGCACATCCCGTTCGTGCATCCAGCCAGGTAATGCGTTACCCAGGTCTTTATAATCCTGGTGACGGCTTGCGCCAATAAGTTTGAGAGATTTGCCATTTAGATAAAAACCACTGTCAGCAGAAAAAGAATACCACCTATATCCTATGTTATGCGTTACTTCATCCAGCAGCGTATTGTTTTTACCATCGTATAAGCGGCATACAACTTTGTATAAATTGGGTTGGTCAGTCGACCAGAGTAAAGGCTGTTTTATTTCAGGCAACAATTGATCAAAAACAATCTTTGCACCTGTTTTAATTGTTTCACCAGACTGCCTTTCTGCTACTTTTTTCCCTGCGGGGTTATAGATAACCGTTTCCAGTTTTACAAAGCGGTCTGTTGGAGATTCGTTTACAAACCCGGCACGTACCTGGGTTGATGCTGCGGCAGCAGATACCGCAGGTGTAGTAATATAGATACCACTTGCAGCATGATCATTCATATCAGCATGCACGTCGCTGGTAGAGATGAGATATACATTACGATATATACCACCAAAGAAAGTGAAGTCCGCACTCAGTGGTGCAATATTTTGATTGAAGCTGTTGTCAACTTTTACAACAACATCGTTTTGTCCTTTGTGTATGAAAGAGGTAATATCGAAAGAGAAGCGTGTGTAGCCACCTGCATGTACGCCAACCGTTTTACCATTTACAAACAAGGTTGTTTCCTGGTTGGCTCCGTCGAAGTAGAGAAATGTTTTTTTGTTTTTTGTATCGCTGATGGCCAGTTTTCTTTTATACCAGCCAATACCACGGTAATACCCGGGCGTATCATCCATTACATCTGTTGTGTTCCAGCTATGCGGTATAGTTACAGCCGTCCATGAAACTGAATCTTTTTTACTAAAGAGCCAGTCGCTTTGCAACACTGTTGTTTGGCGGGGTGTATTTATTTTCACGCCCTTTTCTTTCTTTTCAGCTTTTGCAACCGACAATATGCTGCAACAAACCAACAATAACTGTAGTACTTTCTTTTGTAATCCGAACATGATCTGGAACCGGGTCTTATTTGGAATTATCAATCGCAGACTTAACCACAAAGATCACAAGGCTATTCCACAAGGTTCACAAAGAGAACAAACCCTTGTGTACTTTGTGTGTTCTCTTTGTGAACCTTGTGGTTAAACCTAGCTAACATCATCTTTAATATGTGACAGTAAATACTTACTTTATAACAAATGTGTTGATAGAGTGCGGCAGGCTCTCTGTTGTAGCAGCCTCACCCGCTATCCATAAGCGATAAGGCATTTTCTGGTCTGTAGTGTTCATTACTACCACTACTATGCTGCCATCTGTATTTTTAAATGCAGTCGTTTGCAGTTGCGCCCTGCTGGAGGAAGAGGCAATACGCTTTGCACCCGGGCGAATGAATTTTGAGAAATGACCTATGTAATAATAAGCATTGGTATAGATCAGTTTGCCTGTCTTTGTATCTGCATGTATCGGAGCAAAACAAAAGTTACCTACGTGGTTCGGACCACCTTTTTCATCCAGGAGAATGTTCCAGTCTGTCCATGCAACAGTTCCGTTATTGAAATCGTTGATCATAGAATAGCCATACTTCTCTCCCAGGTTCCAGTTGTGGATGCTATCCATATTGAACTTCTCTTTACAACCTTCTGTAAAGATCAATGCTTTGTTAGGATAAGCCTGTGAAACCAGTTTCAGGTTTTCAAACTGCATTGGGCCACCGGTCCATGTTTCATACCAGTGAAAGCCGATACCCCATACATACTTAGCTGCTTCAGCATCGTTCAGGATCACGCTGGCACGCTGAAACATCAGGTCACGGTTGTGGTCCCATGCAATCAGCTTTTTACTACCCAAACCAGACTTCTGTAAAGTAGGCCCGAGGTATTTTTTAATGAAATCACGCTCTTCATCTGCTGTGAAGATGCAAGACTCCCATTTTTGTTTAGCCATCGGCTCATTCTGTACAGACAAGCCCCATACAGGAATACCTTTTGCTTCGTATGTTTTGATAAACTTTACGAAATAGTTCGCCCAGTTTTGCATGTATTCAGGCAACAATTTACCGCCCTGCAACATACTGTTGTTACTTTTCATCCAGGCTGGCGGGCTCCATGGGCTTACAAACAAGGTAAGCTTACCGCCTGCGGAGGTAATCGCCTGCTTGATCAGCGGAATACGATATTGCTCGTCATGCGCAACATTGAACGTTTTTAATTCCTTATCGTTGTCCTGCACGTAGGTGTAACTACCGCTGGAGAAATCTGAACTATGGATAGTTGTTCTTGCCAGGGAGTAACCGATACCTTTATTCAGGTCATAATAAGCTGACAAAAATTCCTGTTGCTGTGCTTTTGGTAAAGCGCCAAAGGTCTCCGCAGCCGCATCGGTAATAGCGCCACCGATGCCGATAAAGGTTTGGAAAGAACTTTTAGGGTCTATGAAAATAGTCGGTTCCGTTTCTAAAGGTTGTTTAAACTCGCTAAAAGACAATTTCCCATTTTCTGACAGCAATAAATTGGTTTTGTCTGCAGAGGTGTAAACTGTTACCGTTTTAGCATTGGCAGAGGTATTTTTTTTCGCAACCTGGGCTTTTACAGCGCCCCAGGAGCTTACAGCAAGCAATACCCAAGTAATTCGCTTCATTCTTCTTTCATTTTTTAACTACAAGTCAATATCGACTAAATGCAATCGTAAAAAACCGGGAGCTAAGATAGCATTCACCCATTATTCATATTACTTTTTTCAGCCATCCTCCATGATGTAGTACTAATGCAGTAGTACTTTCGTCGCCAAATGCGGGTTTCAGGCTATGAGTGAAGTGGTAATCAGCGCTTTTGGGGTATGTTTTTGAGTGGGTAAAACGCGACTGGCGTACTTTATTATAAACAGGAATGCAGTAAAAGACCGTTCTGCTATGGTAATTATTGCATTGGCAGCAGTAATTCTATTCAACCAAACCTGACAGGTCTTAAAGACCTGTCAGGTTTTTACATCATTCCTTATTTCCTCTGCGTTACTGTATCGCAAAGAACACAGAGATACACAAAGGTCGCAAAGGAAGTGCACTTTTTTGACTATTAACGTTATGACTAACTGGCATATTTATTCAAACACAGCTTGCACGCTTTCCATGATCGCACTGATCAGGCCGGGTTCTATTTTGTGGGTATGGAGCTGTTCGGGAGAGATGAGTGCCCGCCAATCGCCCTGGTCGTCCCGCTCAACTGTAACCTCGGTATCATCTACTGTAATGTATAATTTGTACCCATGCGCAAACTGTCCCAGACGCATTGGAAAGGATAATTCTTTTCCCTTATATGTTACAGGAAGATCGTAGGTTTCCATGAGCCAAAAATAAGGGATTTGAAATTTGAGATTTTAGATTTGAAATTGTTTAATTGCTGAATGGTTACATGGTTTACTTGCTGTTCGAACAATTTAACCATATAACCATTCAACAATTACCTACATCGTACATATCCTCACATCCTGCTTTTCTCCTCCGAATTGCTCGACTCTATTTGTTTCTTTTTAAACTCCTTCCCTATTTTGAAATTGTAGTTGAAGGATAAGGCGACAACGCGCGTTGGCCTTTTCTGGTAAAAATTAATGGTAGTCTTACCATACGTAGTCAATTCCTTCTCCCTGTACACGTTTGGCAGATCTGCCAGTGTGAGGCGAAGACGGCCTTTGTTGTTGAACATGCGCCGGGTAAAGCCAATCTCAGAATAAAAGTTACTTGCCATGCGCGTATTAGCAGTTGTATAAGGCGCAGTATATTCCAGGTACACATCTATATCCAGCACTTTTTTAATAGATATGGAATGACTGCTTTTTACATTCCATGAAGTCATGCTTATCTTTTGCGAGTCAAGATCATTATAAGCATGATATACATTCAGCCCATTATTCATTTGCCATCCTTTTACTACTGTAACCGGTGCGTTCAGCGTTACCCCATATTCTGTATTGCCCGGGTAGTTTTTTGACTTATACTCTATTATATTTCCACTAACAGTACTGGCAGTTTGTGCAATAAACTGGTTGGTGAACCCTGCATACACATCTCCCGTAAAGTTGTGCCATAAGGTTACACCTGCCTGTATGCTATGGGTAAACTGCGGTTGCAAGTCCGGGTTACCGGTGAGTACCGTATAATCATGTACCTGCAACCTGTATGGATTCAGGTCATTATAAGCAGGCCGTCTTACACGGCGGGAGTAATTTATATGCACGGAGTTTCCTTTTTTGTCATCCAGGCTATGATCAATAAAAAGTGAAGGGAATAATCCGAAGTAGTTACGATTGATCGTTTCATCAGATGTAAGTGAATGCCCTTTTGAATAAGTCTGCTCTCCGCGCAATCCCACTTTAATACGTGTACGTTTAAAGGAGTGTTCAAATGATGTATATGCCATCAGCAATTTTTCATCATACAAAAAATCATTACTACCCGCTACGTTTTTTATCCAGTCCGTACCATTAAAATTTTCCGCTATGATTGTGTTACTACGTTTAGTCCACACATACTTCACCCCCACTTTCCACGCAGACTTTTCATTGAGTGCTTTTGAATAATCAGTCTGCGCACTGTACATATCCGTCCTGCTAGGCGTTATGGTACGGTAATATGCATTGCGCGATGGATCAGAATAATTTGATATTAATGTATTGGACTCATCTTTTGTATTGTATGTATAATCTGCTATTGCTTTCAAGGTAGAGCCCAGCGTGTCAATATTCCATACGTAATTCCCTGTAACACTGCCTACCCACAGAGTGCGTAGCCATTTTGTATTTGCCTCACCGCTTATGAAAGTTGCAGGCATTGTATAGCTAATGCCAGACCGGAAGTTTTGATCAAGTGTACTGCCTGCGCCGGAGCTTTGCAATGTAAGGCTTTGCGTTTTCGAAAAATCATAAGAGCCGCCAATACGGTATTGCTGTCTTTTATTATCATTATACCTGAAATTGTCATTGTAAATATTACTGCTATCCGGGTAGTGAACATCATTGTACCCTGTGTACCTTGTTCTGTCTATATTGTAAGAGTATGAGCCGAACAGGTAAAGTTTCGCCAGCTTATAATCCAGCGATGTACCTATACCTGCAAAAGGATCTTTGCCCTGTTGTTTATATTGAGAAAAGACACTGCCGGTAAGGCCGAGGCGGCGGCCTTTCTTTAAAATAATATGCACAATACCACCGGAAGCCGACGCTTCATATTCAGATGGCGGGTTCGGTATCACTTCTATTTTGCTAATATCTTCGGAACGCAGGGTACGCAGGTACTCAGCCAACTCTGAGTCAGACATTCGTTGCACTACATCATTGATCATTACCATTACGGATTGACTACCTCTTATCTTAATGCTTCCTGTAGGGCTTACCCATAAACCGGGAGATTTCTGCAATACATCCAGGCCTGAATTACCGTTTGCCAAAAAGCTATTTTCTACATTCACAATGTACCTATCCGCCTTTCTTGTCACCAGCGGCTTTGTGGTTGTTACAGTCACATCTTTCAATGTATTGTTTGCCTCATGCAAAACCAGCATTTGCAGCGCAGCCGTATCAGGATAAACGAAAACTTGCTGAATGGCATTATAGCCAGTCCTGGACAATTTCACTGCATACTTTATTCCTTGCTGCAGATCAGCAGCTAGTTGAAAGTTGCCTTTTTCGTCGCTGATACCTCCATTTAAAAAAGTAGTATCCTTCATCAGCATAACAGAAACGGCGGCCACGGGCTTACTATTTGTATTAACCACACGGCCGCACAGTTTCATTTGAGCTAATAAACCATTTATACGTAATACGCATAGACATGCGACCACTATTTTTATAACAACTTTGTTCATGTATGTTGGGTTGTATTTTTTGTTTTAAATAAGGGAACGTATAGAGGATACATTCCCTTTACGAACCTGCTGATATGAGAAAATATAGCAGTACTATAAAACTAATAGTGTAATGGAAGTATGAAAAGGGAGATTGAGCAGTTGGCGGGAGCTAATGAGCAATTTGAGATTTGAAATTTTAGATTTGAGATTCTTTTCTACCAGGAAGATCTAAGCGATCGTTTTCATCACATAGGCACATAGGATAAATGAATTCCGTTTAATAGTAGTAATCTTCGATTTATTCAAGAGAATATAGAGTATATAGGTGAGCCGCGGCGCGACTCATGAAAACCTTTTCGTGTTTCCGTGTCTCTGAGGTAATTCTTCTTTGCGTTCTCTGCGTATCCTTTGCGCACTTTGCGATAAATGTAGTGGAGAAACAAATCGATACTAAAGACCAAGCCTCCTCATTTCAAATCTCAAATATCAAATTTCAAATCTATCCTTGCAATCTTTTCAGCAACGCCTCTTTCTTCGACCTTGAAACATCTACGGTTTCGCCGTCACTCATCAGCAGGCTGCCGCCTTCTCCGCGGATGTATTTTTTTATTTCACTGAGGTTTACAAGAAAGGAATGATGTACGCGCAGGAAGGCATACTCTTCCAGCATTTCTTCTATTTCTTTTAATGTGCGGGAGATAGTTAGCTTTTGATTTCCTTTTAAGGTAAGTATAGTATAGTTACTGCTGGATGTGCAATAAAGGATCGTATCTACAGGTATCATTTGCAGCCCTTCCATAGTAGGCAATGCTATACGGGGAGGTGTGGCCTGGTGTAGCTTGGATAATAAAATATCGATCTGTGGCGCCAGTGATTGTTGTTGCCTGTTGATGACTTTCTGCACTGCGCTTTTTAACTCTTCCGCATCTATCGGCTTTAGTAGATAATCCAGCGCACTAAAGCGTATGGCTTTAATCGCGTATTGATCGTAGCTGGTGGTAAAAATAAAATCAAAAGAAACAGGCGCTAATATTTCCAACAGCTCAAACCCATTCATATAAGGCATCTCTATGTCGAGAAACGCCAGTTGTGGTTTTAATTCCTTAATGCCTTTTGCCGCTTCTTTTGCTACATTATACGTAGCCAGTATTTCCACTTCAGGGCAATGCCGCGCCAGCAACGTTACCAGCGCCTGGCAGGCATACGGCTCATCATCTATTATTATCGCTTTAATCATACTCCTGTTTACTATTAATCCGTAAGGTTACGATCGTGCCGGCCACTTCTCCCCGGTCATTTTTCACATCTGTTATTGTAAATGAAGCGCCGGGCTTTTCTTTATTGAACAGGCTCAGCCGTTCTGCACTTAATTTATGCCCAAACGAACCGATCTTGTCCGCAGAACGTGTTTTCAGTTGTGCTGCTTTGTCCCTGCCAATGCCATTATCTTTAATGGTACAAATCAGCGTATCACCTTCCATACGCAAATATACGTCCAGCTTGCCTTTCCCATCTTTGTGCAACAGGCCATGCCAGATAGCATTCTCACAAAATGGTTGCAGGAGAAATGAAGGAACATTGACCATTGAGACTTGTACGTCTGCATCTGCATAAATATAATACTCGAATGCATCTTTGAAGCGCAACTGCTCCATATTCAGATACAACCGCAGCATAGATAACTCTTCCTCCAATGTAACGATTGGCTTGCCTGCATTCACCAGTACGGTTCGCAATAAACGGGAAAACTGTGTAAGATAATCAGACGCTTTCTCCGTTTCCTTGTTCAGGATGAAATGATTGATTGCGCTCAGGCAGTTGAAAATAAAATGCGGGTTCATTTGCGCGCGCAATGCCTGCATTTCTAAATCAGCAGCCCGTTGCTGCAACCGTAATTTTTCGTTTTTATGCCGCAGGCTAATGAGGAATACCACTGCCGCCGCCGCAAGCAAGATGCCGATGATGCTAAATAGTAAGATCTTCTGCCGTGTTTTACCTACACTTATTTTTTGTTCCGCCAACATTCTTTCATCACGTAACGATTTTAATTCCGCCATTTCAGTCTTACGCTTGAAGGAAAACAATTGCCCTTTTAATTTATCTGAGACAACAGAATCTTTTTCCGCTTCATAGCTTTTGAGGTATTTGAGCGCCTGCGCAGCATCCCCTTTTGCCTCGTAAATAGCGGATAACAAATAATACGCATCACGCTTAGTTTGCCTCGCCCCACGCTGCACAGACCAATACAACGCCTCCGTTACATGAACCAATGCCTGGTCTGGCTTTCCGAGGCGCAGGTACACTTTGCCTAATCCAATACTGCTTGTAATAATAATATTAATATCTGCCTTACTTTTCGTCTCCTTCGACAACGAGTCATAGATCTGAAGTGCAGCATCGTATTTTTTTTCATACAGCAATATATCCGCCAGTCCCTGTCGCACTACCTTACTATTCGGGTTCCCATTTAATGCTTTCTTATAAAACAATCGTGCCGAATCAATATTTCCGCGCAATGCAAAAAGTTGCCCTACCCGGTAGTTCAGTTCCCGGTAGGGATATTCCCCTACAACCGGATTTTCTGCGGCTGCACGTTTATAATAATCTGCTGCCGCATCATAGTCGCCTATGCCTTTATAGATAGACCCCAATTGTATAAGCGATAAGACATAGTTCTGTTGATCTCTATTTGTTTTATACAGATCAAGCGCCTGGATCACGTTTTTAAAAGCGTTTTCATAATCGCCTTTGTCGTCATAAATATTACTGAGTATCCGCAGCGAACTTGCAGTGCCCACAGCATGCTGCCCTTCACGAAAATACTGAAGGCCTATTGTAACAGTATCAATCGCATTGTCAAACCTGCCATCATACCAGATAGCCTGCCCTGCTCCAAAATAGCTTTCTGCATAATAGTAAGGCTTATCTATCACCCTTGCTAAAATGATCGCTTCGTCGAAATTTTTTAATGCTTCTTCGGGCATGAATTTGCGCAATGCATAATAGCCTTCCTGTAAAACTGTTTTCCATTGCTGCTCTTTGGTTTCAGCAACAGCAAGGAAAGAAGCCAGGCAACTTATGAGAATAAGAAAAACCGCTTTGCGCATGAATAGCATTTATAGTGCTAAAACTACTGATATATAGGGAAATGGGCAGACTGCATTGCGTAATTAGCCGGATCGGATGAGTAATTGGGGGAAGAATTTGAGATTTGAAATGTAGTCCTATTGTTTCATTGCCTTATTGTTTAATTGTTGTTTTCTTTGCCGGAGAACATTCCTTCTTTCCCAGGTTTTCGATCAAAAAAAAGAAGATCAGGAACAACATCACTCATCTCAAATATCAAATTTCAAATCTCAAATCGCCCTATTTCTTCAAAATGTCACCAAAATTGCCCCATAAGTTTGCTTTATGAAGACATCTGTAAATACAATAAAAATGCTGCTGCTGGCAGGTATAGCGTGGCTTTCTGCCGGCAATACATACGCACAAAACAGCTTCAGGGCAGTCATACTCAGTAAAACGGAGAATACTCCTCTTGCTGGCGTAAAGGTTAGCCTGCAATCAGATAGCACCAGGATCACACTTAGCAATAACAATGGCATTGCTGTGCTAAACGGGTTACCATCCGGCACAACAACTGTTACGTTTTCATATATCGGTTATAAACCACAGTCTACAGTAGTTACCCTGCCGGATACAACCACACACCAGGTGTATATGGATGCGGATGAAAAGGAGCTGGACAATGTTGTAGTTGTTTCATCTACCAGGGGTAATGATAAAATAGAAAATGCTACCACAAAGGTGGAGGTATTGGGACAGGAGGAGATGAATGAGGAGAGCACCTTAAAACCCGGCAATATTGCAAGCATTTTAGGTGATGTAAGTGGCGTACAGATACAGCAGTCTTCTGCTACATCCGGCAATAGCAACATCAGGATACAGGGATTAGACGGGCGTTATACACAAATGCTCAGGGATGGTATGCCGTTGTTTGACGGGTATTCGGGCGGCTTTGGTGTACTATCAATACCACCACTGGATTTAAAACAGATCGAATTGATTAAGGGTTCTGCTTCTACTTTATATGGCGGCGGCGCTATCGGAGGATTGGTAAACCTTATTTCTAAAAAACCAACCTACTCGCCAGATGCTTCTTTTCTCGTGAACCAGACAACGCTGAAAGAAACAAACATTAATGCTTACTATGCGCAACGCTGGAAACATATTGGTTTCACCATGTTTGCAGGGGAAACTTTGCAAAAGGAAGTGGACGTAAATAAAGATGGCTTAAGCGATGTACCCAACATCAAGAGTACGGTAATACACCCTACTTTATTTTTATACCCTTCTTCAAAAACATCTATTTCCCTTGGCTGGTCAGGCAATTTTGAAAAAAGGCTGGGTGGAGACATGATCGCTATTGGTGGCGGAAAAGATCCGGCTCACCCTTATTTTGAAAAAAATGCGTTGAACAGAAATTTGTTTACGCTTATTTCTGAAAGCAGGTTGGACAATTCACTCACCTTAAATGTAAAAGGCAGTGTGAGTCTTTTTAACCGCGATGAAACAACGAACACGTATATTTTTAGCGGCAGGCAGAATAATTATTATGGAGAAATTTCCCTGGTAAAACATCTACAAAAGCATACGATCGTAGGTGGGGTAAATATAACCGGGGATGATTTTAAGCCATCTGCCGCAACGCCTGCACCTGTTGGCAATGTTTCTAACAATACCATTGGTATCTTTGCACAGGATACCTGGCAATTATTTGAAAAGACAAAACTGGAAGGTGGCTTACGCCTGGACCATCATGCAGACTATGGCAACTTTGTATTACCGCGCCTTGCATTGTTTCAACGCTTCGATGAGCATTGGGGCAGCCGTATTGGCTTTGGCATGGGGTACGTAACGCCTAATCCTTTAACGCCACAGATCAGGGATTATTCCATTTACCAGTTACAACCTATATCGCCATCCTCCGTACCTGAAAGGTCTTATGGTGGTAGCATAGAAGTAAACTACAAAAAAGAGTTTGGCACAGAAAGCAGCCTGTTCATTAATACGGCATACTTTATCACACAAATAAATCATCCGGTTGTAGCGACAGAAGACGCGGCAGGCAATGTAAATTTTAGCAATGCATCCAAACCTGTACGTACATCCGGACTGGATATATATACACAGTTACATGTAAATGCATGGGAATTTTACTTAGGTTATACCTACACAAATGCAGAGCGCACTTATCTGCCTGCTAACCAGTTTATGCCTATCACACCTAAAAACAGGCTCGCCGGAACAGTCTTGTATGAGCTTGAAAATATATTCAGGATTGGTGTAGAGGCATCATACAATAGTTATCAATACAGGGAAGATTATAGTAAAACACCAGGCTATCTCTTCATAGCAGTAATGGCAGAAAAAAAATTCGGCCCGAAATGGAGTCTTGTGCTGAACTGCGAAAACCTGCTGGATGAGCGTCAAAGCAAACATGAAGCCTTGTACACTGGTAGCATTACAAACCCTGTATTCAAAACATTGTGGGCTCCCATTGATGGACGGGTGGTGAATCTCTGTCTCCGTTTCAAGCCTTTTGCAAAAAAATAGTTTTCCCTATTTTTTATATGGGCCTGCATGTGGTTACATGCAGGCTTTTTTATTTTGCCTTATTACATGTCTGCACTATATGAAAATGGTCTTGATGCAGTAGTATCTTTTTTATATTTTTATTTTTAGATTTTACGTCATAATTTACTGAAATACAAAAGGAAACAAAACCACATGTGGTTTAATTTCCCCGAACGAAAAACACCTTGCAATTCCTGAAAAGAAGTAAAACGTTTTTGATGATTGACCAACTGCATTTTTCGAATAAAGAAGCGTTTCAAACAGGAAATCCTTATCAACGTTCATTGCTGGATGCGATACCCGTAGCTATTTATACCTGCAACATGGATGGTTATGTACAACTGTACAATAACCTGATCATAAAACTGTTTGGCAGGGAACCCATAAGAGGTGAAGACAGGTTTTGCTGCTCCTGGCGAACTTTTAATACTGATGGCACTGTAGCTGATATAAAAGAAAGCCCTACCTGGCAATGCTTGTTTGAAGGTAAAGACCATGCAACAGGAAATACATTGGTACAGCGCCCTGACAACTCCTTTATACAGATCCGTATTTATGCAGAGCGAATGCTGGATGACAAGGGAACCCTTATCGGCACAATGAATACAGTTACAGATATTACAGATCAGGCCGAAAATGAAGCAAAACTTGCTTACCTCGCTTCCATCGTAAAATCATCACACGACGCAATCATCAGTAAAACACTGGATGGCATTGTTACATCATGGAATAATGCTGCTGAACAAATATTTGGTTATACTGCTGAAGAAATGATCGGGCAGTCTATTACACGCCTGATACCGCCTGACCGGCAGAATGAAGAGCCACAGATCATTGCCCGCATTTTACGGGGTGAACAAATAGATCACTTCGAAACACGGCGCATTCATAAAACAAAGAAATATATTGATGTATCATTAACCATCTCTCCTATTAAAAACGAAGCAGGTAAGATCATTGGTGCTTCTAAAATTGCACGGGACATTACGCAGCAAAAGATCTTTCAGAAAAACCTGCAAGAGACGAAGGAGCGCTACCGCTTAGCTGTAGCTACTACGGGACTGGGATCGTGGGAAATACAGGTAGAGGAAAAAACCATTCTTTTATCTAAAGAGTGTCGTGACATTCTTGGCATTCACTATGAAGGATTATTAACGCTGGAGGAGATTAAAAAATATTTGCACCCTGTTGCGGCGGAGCGCATAAAGCAAAAATTTGCAGATGTTTTTTCTTCTCCTGCAAAGGAGCAATACGATTTTGAATTCAGAATTATAAGGCATGATGGTGCAATAAGGTGGGTGCGTACAAGAACAAAGATCTACTTTAACCCAGACCAAACAGCTACACGTTGCTGGGGCACACTTATAGATGTAACGGAAGAACGCATAGCTACAGAGGCGCTGGAAGCTGAAGTAAGTAAACGAACATCTCAACTGATAGATACCAACAGGCAATTAGAAAGATCTAACAACGACCTGGAACAGTTTGCTTATATAGCCAGCCATGATTTGCAGGAACCGCTGCGAAAAATTCAGACCTTCATCAACCTGATAGAGCGGAACGAAAGCAACCCGGAGCTTCGTGCCATGTATTATGAAAAGGTAGTGAAGGCAGCAAACCGCATGTCTACACTTGTGCGTGACGTATTAAACTATTCCAGGCTGTCGAACAAACTTATAGACAACACTACAGTTGACCTGAATGAAATAGTGGAAGCAGTAAAGCAAGACTGTGAATTAACGATTGCAGAGAAGCAGGCAAAGATCATTAATCATGGGTTACCTGCTATTGAAGGTAACAGTGCACAATTACAACAATTGTTTTCTAACCTGGTAAGTAATGCACTAAAATTTTCTTCGTCTCATCCGCTTATAAATATATCCGCATCCCTTGTACCTGCAACTGATGTGCAGGTTGTGGGGCTGCCTCACGGTAAACCCGTCAACCAATACCATCGCATACTGATAAGTGATAATGGTATTGGTTTTGAAAAAGAGTTCGCGAAAAAAATATTTGAGATATTTCAGCGACTGGAAACACAAAGCAGGTTTAGCGGCACAGGCATTGGCCTTGCTGTATGTAAAAAGATCGTGGAAAACCATGGAGGTAGCATCTCCGCCGATAGTACACCGGGGCAGGGTTCAGTTTTTGAAATACTACTACCTGCGTAAAAAGCAATGCTTAATACGAACGATAGATCATCATTAAAAATGGAGTGATTCTGGTTAGGGTCATCAAGGGGAACAGAGGGCTATGAGCTTTAGTAAAACGACAGATTACAATAACGGCTTTCTATGAAGCAGCTTTCATTTGTGCATTTAATTCACGCAGCACCAATTCCTGCATCGCCTTTTTCTTATCCACTGTAGAGTATGCTTTATCCGCATCCATATTAGCCGGAGCAGCTATTACCATTCTTTTACCTCTATAAAGTTTAATAAGATCGTTATTACAAAAATTAACGATACATACATTTTCCCCTTCGTTGGAGAACATTTGAACAAAGCAGTCGCACTGCTTTCCATTGTATTCGACAAGTACTGTAAATGTTTGCATATTTTAAAGGTTGTCCTAATATAACGATTTATTTAAGGCATTATTCCCTTTATTCCCTAAAAAATTGCAAATGTGCCTATTTTAACAATTAGCGGCTAAACAATAAAGGGAGGCAAGGGTAAGAGGAATAAGACTTGCGGAGCCTTCATACCTTACATACTTTTTCTTTATTTCGCTTCCTTCATTACCTGCAGCAGTATCCTGGCAAGGCCGTTGTCTATATAATTAATACGCCCACTGTTGAAGGACAGACCGATTTGTCCGGCAGGCACCGGGCCACCACCGAGGCCAAACCCAGTAAGAGAAACGTAGATGGATGATTTATTTTCTTTCCAGGTTATCGTCATCGACGCACCGGTAAAACCGCCTTTATTTATTTTTACTTCGTCACCTTCTTTTGAGTTAACATACTTTGCATATTTACCACCCAGTAACTCTTTTTTTTCACCGTTCGCTTTATAGGTAACAGTTTTCTCAGAAGGCACAACATCTCCAAATACATATACTGCGTTCTTTTCTTGTTTCATGGTATTGGCATCCAGCGCGGAGTCGTTGGCAAAATACAGGTCTGCAACCAGTATTGCTTTATTAGCAGAATCGATCATTTCATAATTGGTATATTTAAATGCGTTAGCGCCAAGATCGCGCGCTTTATCTTTCATCTTAAAGTAAATAGCATTCAGATCAGCACGCCTGTTCTCTCCCGTTACTTTCAGTGTTGCTACAAAAGTCATTGAAGCTGTATCAGCGGGCGATTCGATATAATCCAGCGTTTTTACTTTTTTCTCTTTTTGAAATGCAGATTGCTTAACGACTTCAATATCCTGGGCAGTCAGTTGTGTACAGAGTTGCAGCAGCAGTGCAACAAGGATAAGGGTTTTCTTTTTCATAAACCCAATATAGGAAAAAGACATTATTGATATGTTATGATCTGGATAAACGGCGGGTAACGCTACTCATTTTATATACCGCTTATATGGTGCAAACACAAAGACTATATATGCTGGCTGCATTCATAAAAACACTAAAACAGATCAGGATGGATAACATTATATAAAAAGGCTTCCGTGTGTAAACAGGAAACCTTTTGTTTTTTTATACAAGGGGAAGGGGTGAACTAACAGGAACGCCGAAATTATACAGATCACAAAAAATAAAATACGGGATTTATACGGTATGTATGCCGGGAAAAAACATATATTCGACCTTCACAGTAAATCTGAATATTGTAACAATTAAACCCCAATCAAGTATGAAAAGCAAAAACCTGCTAATAGGCCTCCTGTTAGTTGCACTCGCTGTGTCGCTCTACTTCAACTATGTTTGCTGCTCCAAAAAACCAGTCACTGTAACTGCAGGCAAGGTTACTTCCGGTGGATTGATAGACTCAACAACTGCGGACAATCTGCTTGTACCTTTCCAGGACTCTCTCGTATTCCAGGAACTAACTAAAAATGCAAAATCATTCGGTGTTTATTTCGATGCGCGCATTATCAATTATTTCCAGACAAATTATCCAAAATTCGTAGCCAATCACCCTATTCCTGGTTATGAATGGCAGGTAGGCATTTACTTTGGTATCAAAAAAGACCCTAAAAAAGCTGCACAACAGTTAACTGTGTGCCTGATACCAACTGCCGTAAATACAACTACACTGCAAGCTGCGGACTACCTGACCCACAAAGATTTTTATTACAAAAAAGGTAATGGTGGTGTAGGCGATGACAGTAGTGGTCTATTTATGTACGACACTGGTACCATGTTCCCATAAACAATACTAACTGATGTTATTCACCATTATTATAATTATTGAATTTCTGTGTTTGTTTACAGCATTACTTACGCTAACCAAAGCAAAACCCGCATGGTGGAAAAGTTTTATTGCTTTTATGGTGTTCACATGCATCATAGAAGTGATCGCCTACCGGGCATACTTTGTACATCACGTAAGTAACCACGGCATATTCAATATTTATTTACCGGTGGAGGTATTGTTTGTATCTTTTGTTTTATATAAGATATGCCAGCCATATTTTAAATCCGGGCCTGTTTTTATAGCAGGCTCGGTTATTTTCCTGATCGCTTACTTTATTGAAAGCTTTAAAAGCAGGTTCGGCGAATATAGCAGCGCAGCCAATAATATTGCATCAGCCTTCTTCATTATCATGTGCTGCGTCTATTATTACTGTTTATTAAGAAAAGAAGAGACGGTCGATATCGTTATTCATCCTGCATTTTGGATCGTTAGCGGATGTTTTTTCTTTTACTTTGGCGGAACAGCGTGTAATTTCTTCTTCACCTACTTATCTTCGCTGAATACGAAAACATTTATTCCTGTCAGATACATTATTTTTATAATACTTAATTTTATTTTGTACGCCTGCTGGAGCTACGCTTTTATATGCAAGTACAAGCACAAGATATCGTCTTCCTAGTCATTCTGACTACCTGCATCTTCCTGATCGCAGCCTTTTTCCTGTTTGGTTATGTTGTGTTATATAATAAGAAGAAACGAAAGCACTTTGAAGAGAAGGAACATATGCAACAGGCTTTTAACCAACAACTGTCGCAATCGCGCATGGAGGTACAGGAAGCAACCATGTCGTCACTGGGTAAAGAGCTGCATGATAACGTTTGCCAGTTATTAAGCAGCAGTAAATTGCTGATCGCATTTTCTATGCGTAACTTACAGGAAATCCCACCTACCCTGAAAACGGCTGACGAAACAATCAGCCAGGCTATCACGTCCATCCGCTCCCTATCAAAATCTTTGGATAAAGAATGGCTTGAACAATTCAACCTTATTGAAAACCTGCACACAGAGATAGACCGCGTAAACGCAACTTCCACGGCCAGAGTGTTTTTTAGCTGCCCTGAAAACCTTTCTTTAAAAACGGATCAGCAGATCATGCTGTTCCGTATTATACAAGAAGGCATGCAGAACGCACTAAAACATGCCGGGGCAACAGACATAAATATTACGTTGTCTGAAACACCGGAACACGTAATGGCGGCTATTGCAGACAACGGAAAAGGATTTAATCATAACGGAGAAAATAATAAGAAGGGTTCAGGTTTGCTGAATATCCGCTCACGCACTAACCTGCTTGGCGGTAACGCCATGTGGGATTCAACCATTGGACAAGGAACCAGCCTTACCATTAAAATACCCTCTAAAAGCGTATAGGTATGAAGATTAAAATAGGGATCGTAGACGACCATCAATTGTTTTTAAAATCGCTGGCGCTGATGCTGAACAGCTTTGATAACTGTGAAGTAATACTGGACGCATTGAGCGGTGCTGAATTACAACAGAAATTAACTGCCCCTAACCAGGAGCAGCCGGATATTATGCTGCTGGATGTAAATATGCCCGGCACCGACGGCGTTGTAACAGCAAAATGGCTGCACACTAATTATCCTGCAATAAAGGTGAGCGCATTGTCTATGAATGACAGTGACAAAAGCATTATTTCTATGCTACAGGCTGGCTGCTGCGCCTACCTGCTGAAAGACATGAACCCTACAGACCTGGAAACAGCGCTGGAAGAGATCTACAAAAAAGGATATTATAATGCAGATGCAAGTAATATCAACTTCCGCAGGCTGATCATTGCCAAACAGGAAGAAGAAAAACTAAATATTACAGAAAAAGAACAACGCTTCCTGCAATATGCTTGTAGCGATATGACTTATAAACAGATTGCCGGTGAAATGAATTTAAGCGAACGGACGATTGACGGCTATCGCGAAGCTCTTTTTGCAAAGTTGAATGTACAAAGCCGTGTGGGCCTGGCAATGGAAGCCATCAGGCGCGGTATTGTGAGAATATAAGAAAAGTACGAACTTACGAAACCTGACAGGTCTTAAAGACCTGTCAGGTTTTTTATTTGCTGTTCGACATGTTAGCGAAGCGCATGTCGAATTATAGATATAAAGGATGTTTATCCTTTTGCATACGGATTACAAATCCGTTTTATCAACGTTCGACATGCGCTTCGCTAACATGTCGAACAGCGTTGGTTTTCTACTCTTTCTTACTTCCCATAAAAAACTTCAGCGTTCCCCCTTTTAGCAATTCGCTATGTTGAATCGTATGCTTTGTATATGCCTTGCCGTTTAACTCTATTTTTTGCACATAGATATTTTCCGCGCTGTTATTAACGGCCTCAACTGTAAATATTTTTCCCGAAGGAGTAGTAATAGACGCTTTGTCTACTACCGGGCTTCCGATCACATACTCACCCGATGCAGGAAAGACCGGGTAAAATCCAAGAGCAGAAAAGATATACCAGGCAGACATTTGCCCGCAATCTTCATTACCTATAATACCATCTGGCTTGTTGTGATAAAACTCACGCATGATCTGTCTCACTTTCTCTGCTGTCTTCCACTGCTCTCCTACCATAGCATAGAGATATGCAATGTGGTGACTGGGTTCATTGCCATGCGCATATTGCCCGATCATACCAGTCAGGTCTGCCAATGCCTGCGGATCTGGTGGAGATTGAAGTGCAAAGAAACTATCCAACCTGTTTATGAATTTTTCTTTACCGCCCAGCAATGCAACTAACCCGTCTACATCATGCGGTGCAAGCCATAAATATTGCCACGCGTTTCCTTCTGCATAATCCGCGGCCCATGGTTTGTTTGACTTAACAGGATCAAAAGGCTGCGTCCAGTTACCGTTCGATAATTTTCCCCTGAAAAATCCGGTCTGTGCATCATAATACAAATGATAGCTACCTGAACGCTTTTTGAAATAATTGTAGTCGGTCTCCTTACCCATCGCCTTTGCCATCAGCGCTATACTGGCGTCTCCTATATTGTACTCCAATGCGCGTGCTACCGGCCTGAAAATATTCGTATCAGATGGAATAGGCTTACCAGCAGCAACATAATTTAAGCCAAGCGTATCAGATGTGGCTGTTGATTTCAACGCGTTCCATGCGCGATTGGCATCAAATCCTTTGAAACCTTTCAGGTATGCCTCTGCTATTACCTGCTCGCTGCTAATGCCAACCATTGTTCCCGTTTCATAGCCCATCAGTTGCCAGATGGGTAGTTTGCCCTTTTGCTCATATACTGCCAGCATGGAATTAATCATATCATTTACACGCTGAGGTTGTGTCAAGGCAAACAGCGGATGCACTGCCCGGTAAGTATCCCACAAGGAGAAAACAGAATAATTGTCAAATGAAGCACTTTTATAATGCGCCCCATTTACGCCACGATAATCTTTATTATGATCGTTAAACAAACTTGGGTTGATCATGGTGTGGTACAGTGCGGTATAAAACACATCCCGCGTAGCATCATCTTTGGTTTCTATTTTTATTTTACTTAATTCTTTGTTCCATAGTTTATCTGCATCAGCTACTACTTTTTCAAAATCCCATCCTGGCAGCTCTGCATCTATATTCTTCAATGCATTATCTGTGCTTACAGGCGACAGGCCCACTTTGAACGCTACTATTCCTGGTGCAGACCTAAACCCGATCAAGCCTTTAATAGCAATTCCATTTGCTTTTGTAGCATTGAGCAGTTTATTTTCTTCATACAAGCTCAATTGCGCCATGGGCTTTGCAAAACGTATAGCGAAATATTCCTGTTGCTTCTTCGCCCAACCGGATGATGCGCGGTAACCAACTAATGTGTACGCATCTTTCTGTTCTAAATAACTATCCGTTGTTTTATCGTTGATACCTTCTTTCAGATCAATAATAATATGCGCTGCTTTACCATTCTCCGGAAAATGATAACGATGATAACCTACCCGGGCTGTTGCGGTTAGTTCTACCTGTATATTGGAATCATCCAGCTTCACAGAATAGTAGCCGGGTCTTACTTTTTCATTTGCATGTTTGTATAAGGAAGAATAACCTGTGCTGTGACTTTCCTGTGTGCCTTTGGACAATTTTACTTCTCCTGTGTAGGGCATAATCAATACGTCTCCTAAATCGCCAATTCCTGTTCCGCTTAAATGCAGATGCGCAAACCCCGCAATAATACTGTCATCATAATTATAGCCGGAACACCAGTCCCACCCTTTGTAAATGTTTGACGGGCCTAATTGCACTGCACCAAAAGGAACACTGGCACCCACAAATACATGCCCATGCCCACCCGACCCTATATGCGGATTTACATAACGCGTGAGTGACTGTGCATGCAGAACAGTACAGGCAAATAAGCAAGCAATGGAAAGGATCTTTTTCATGATGTATTCTTACTCTGCGCTCTTTGCGTATTCTTTGCGTTCTCTGCGATAGAAATATCGCAAAGGACGCGGAGGACTCGCAAAGAACACAGAGGGATTTTTATTTTTTATCAGTTCGCTGAAGCGAACTACGATGAAAAGTAGCAATTGCTAAATTGTTGAATGGCTATATTGTTGTGCCCATGCTCCAAAATCAACAATCCAACAATTCAACCATATAACAATTAAACACTAACATTCCTGTTTCGATATTTTTCCTCATCTCACAACTGACAACTCTCCACTCACTCCCTCACACCAATATCGTATCATACACAGCGCCTACCAGTGCAGCATGTTCGCCCAGTCCGGATACATGCACGGCTACATCTACACCTTCCTGGTGCAATGCATTTTGTAAGGCTTCGTTGAAGAAGACCATAGCACGTGCTATGTTACCACCTATTACAATTGCTTCTACCTGCTCCTGCTGTACAAAAGATGCGAGAAATAAACCCAGGTTATGACCAAACTCATTAAACACCTGTTGTGCATAAGGGCTTGCAGGCAGGTATGCAGTTAACGATCGCACATCCGGCACACTTGTTCCGGTGAGTTGTGCGTAACGCTTCACCATCCAGCGTGTAGACAAATATTCTTCCGCTATGCCGTCTTTAAAAGGACTGCACCATAAATCTGCATCTACTGCTTCATCATCGTGAAAGACTGCTGAGCCTAAACCCGTACCCAATGTTACACCCACTACATGACGGTATTTTTGCGCACTGCCGCCTGCCACTTCTCCTTTGAGAAAGCAGGAAGCATCGTTCGACATGGAAATATCATCGCGGGAAATACCCAGCCGCCTGGCCAGCTCTTCTTTTATATTCAACCCGTATAAGGCATCATACTTTGCCTGCCCTTTGATCTGGCTAATGCCTGCTTCGTAATCAAACGGGCCAGGCATGGCAATACCTATGTGTAACGGTTTGCTTTCTGCAAAGGGCAACAACACCTGTGTCCATGCATCTAATATATGTGCTGCTGTATTGCCTGAATCTACATTTGCCCTGCGCAATGAACTGGTATTTACACTACGCGTCTCTCTCTCTATAAATGCAGCCGTAATATGCGATCCGCCTATATCTACGCCACAAAGATGTGTTTGCTGTTTCATAATTATTGCTTCAACGGATGGTTTAATTTTTATTCGAAATGGTTGGTGGTAAAGGCACCTGTAATGACAGTGGTTCTTGCTTTCGCAACATAGCGCCTGCTTTACCTGTCAGGTATAAATAATAATCAGACGGAATGCCCGTTTCAAATTTTACAAAAGGGCTTGCACCTACCGGAGGATTGGTTGACACTTTAAAGATCGCGGTGCCTTCATCTATCTCATCAAACATAGCTACATACAACATCCCCACACCAGCATTAATTGCTCCTGCTATTTGCTGCCAGTAAAAAGTTCCCCTGTTGCGTGGTATCTGGTCCGTAGGATTTGTTGGATACATATTGTGCCAGCTAAAACCAGGATATACCACAGGTACATAATCCACATTATTTGCTTTGCACCATGCCAGGTCTGCCGCTATGCGCTTGGGCTGATCATTGATGTTATTCGCATTAAATCTTCCAACAAACCAGGGCTGAATAATATCTGCTGACTTAAGTAAGCCAACAAAAGCAGTATCACTTCCTGCATCACCTTTTTGTTCACGCCAGCCTGTGGGTACACCTAACAAGATTGCACATCCACCATATACGGGATCGTACTGCAAAAAATCCATAATGCGGCGTATGCTTCTTGATGTGTATTTGCGTCCGGCGAACCCTACGCCCCACAATGCAACTAAAGGTTTGTTGTTGTGATATAAATATGGCTGATGCTTTCCGCCTGTTGTGAGGTGCAGACTATCCACTAAATTTTTCCAGTCATTGATGATCAATGGAACGTCCGTGCTATCCCGCATACCAGAAAAGTCATACATAACAGCAATCGCACGATGGTATTTTTTTGCAGCATCCAGCGCATGCGCCAATACGGTATTATTATGTTTTAATGAGGTGCCGCTTCTGACTGTTGAAACAAAACGTTGTACAAATGCGCCATCAACACCGTATTCTTTCATCCATTTAAAGTGTAGATCAACCGTGCTTTTATCATAGGAGCTGAACAAATAAGCAGTGCTGCTATCTGCATATTTAAATGGCGTAGCGTATGTTTTCTTATACTCGGTCATATCCGGCCACAGATCAAACTTGCAATTACCCGGCTCAAACTTTTTACCATTGTGATAGTGGTTCCATCCCCTGCCGGCCCCATCATCCGGCGCATTAAACCAACCCTGGTAACCAGCCATCACCAATCCTTTATAAGATGGGAAGGCTGAAGTGGCGCTATGCTTCAATTGTGCATTCACATCCGTTACAATCAATATAGTTGCAACTATTGCACACGATATTATTTTCCTATACATCTTTATATTTTTATTGTCCCGTAACTAGCCACCAAGGCTCAAAAACACCAAGAAGAAGAATTTGAGATTTGAGATTTAAAATTTGAAATGAAGATGCCTGTATTATGAATCATCTCAAATATCAAATCTCAAATTTCAAATACCCTATCTTTCCGGCATTTTCATCGCCAGCGGTTTTTCTCTTCTGAGCATTTTCCCGGCCTCTCCTGTCAGCCATAAATAATGGTCTGAAGGTTTGCCATCCATATTTATAAAACCCGCAACCGTACTCACCGGTGGTTTATCTGTAGCCTTAAAGATGGCTGTCGCTTCATTTACTTCATCAAACATGGCAACGTACAACATGGACGCTCCGGAACGGATAGCTGTTGCTATTTGCTGCCAATAAAAACGGCCGCCTTGTCTTGGTATAGAAGCTACAGGTTTTACATCATCAGGAAATTCATAACGGCTCAGGTTGTGCCAGCTAAAGCCAGGGCATACACACGGCACATAATCTACACCGTTATTTCTGCACCATGTCATATCATCAATAACCAGGTCCCTGTACCTGTCCATATCATTGTGCAACAGCGGCGTAAACCGTTGTACGGTCCAAGGCAGAATAATATCACACTTACGGATCAGCTCATGCAAATATGGGTCGCTTACGCAATCAGCATTCAGCGTGCGCCAGAAAGCAGGCACCCCCAGCATAACAGCACAGTTTCCATAAACCGGGTCATTCTTCAGAAAATCGATCAGTCTTTCCAATCCTATGTTACGTATGGAATATGGCCTATCCGGAAAGCCGATGCCCCATATAGCAACAACGGGTTTGCCATTGTGCTGCAAATAGGTTTTCTTTCCTTCCTGGTTCGTTACACGCAAGGAGTCTACCAGGTATTTCCAGTCCTCTATCAGCGCAGAGCAATCTTCCCCGTTTGCACCCAGGCCAGACAGGTCATACATTACAGCAATTGCCCGTCCGTTTGCAGATGCTGCGCTAAGTGCATTGCGCAATACGGTGAGGGATGAATTTCCCTGTTTTTTCTCTTTTGCCGTAGAAAAGAACCGCTGCATAAATACGCCGTCTACACCATATTCTTTCATCCATTTAAAATGAAGATCGACCGTACTCTTATCGTAAGAACTGAACAGCTTTGCCGGTGATCCATCAGCCATTTTAAATGGCGTATTATACGTTTTTGCATACTCGCTTACATCGGGCCACATATCTATACCGCAACGGTTTGTATCGCGGAAATAATGCGAGAACCCTGCCTTAGCACCATCCCCTTCCGCTCTGAACCATCCCTGGTAACCAGCCATCACCAGTCCTTTATAAGAAGGGTACATAGACTGTGCAGCATGCTTATTTTGCGCATGAGCAAATGCACAATAAAAACTAAACAATATTATCCAATAAACTTTCTTCATACAATCTCTTTTACCACAAGGACCACAATGCAAACATTAGGAACACAAAGTGATGCTTGTATGACGTAACCTATTTCGTTAATTCATTTATCATATTACTCAACAGCTTTCCAGCTACCGGATCAGTTGCGGCCTTATCCAGTAACATCGTTGACAGCAACACGTTTTCATTCAGCTTTACAATAGTTGCACCCTGGATCTTTTGCATATATACTGCGCGCTCATCCATCTCACCTTTAATATAACCGTGTACACTAATGTGCTTTGCCAATATTTCCACTCCCTTACCCCTGTTTACAGATAAAGCAGTACTGCATACGGCAGGCAATTCTCTCACATTGTTATTGAAGTAGCGCAAATCCAGTTTATCCAGTCCACTGAATACGCCAGACTCTGGCACATCCATATTTACAATATCTCCTTCTTTAAAACTTTGTGTACCACTTATAGCTGCCGGGAACAATTGTTGTGCTATGCCTGCCGCATCCAGCAGCAGAATACGCTTACCATTTGCTATAGCCGCCTGCAAAGCCTTCACATCTTCTTCGCTGCAGTTTTTACCAGCTTGCAATCCAGCCAGCACCATTACTTTACCCGCAGCTTTCAGCGCATCTGTTATGTTGGCCGCCGTAGTATATTTTGCACCTAGTTTATCAAAGGCTGGTTTCATGTTATTTTGCCCATCTACGAGTACAATGTTTGCAGTAGTGCCAGTTACATACTTCTTATTTGCCAATACTATCTTGTATTCGTTTGCTGACACTTGCTTTCCTTTTTCTGAAAGTGTTACAACCAGTTTTGCATTCACTCTTTCTGCCTGCAACGAAGCAGGAATTACTATTTCTGGTGTAACCCATACTCTGCCATAATAAGGCACGTCTGCCGCGATCTGCTTACCAGATGCCAACACAGCACCTTTGTCTGTAAGCAATTGCCAGTTCACTGTTGGCGCTTCCAGTGTCGTTCCTTCATGCCTGTCATTCACTACACATATACGTGTAGCTATTTTCTCCCCGGCATAAAAATGTCTGCCATATAATTCTGCACTTACAAGTACAGGTTGCAACGCACGTTGTAGTGCGTAATACGTTGGGTATGGTTGTATCGCTTTACTGTCGTACACATTTCTAAACCAGGTTAGCAATGCAAAATGTAAGATGCCGGACGCCTGGTCATTACTTCTCCTGTAAGCTTCTGCCTGCTCTCCTGTGATAAAAGCCTGTGCTTCGAGGAAATAAGCGGGGTTACTATACTCATAAGCCAGCTCTCCTACTAACTCCTGCGGAGTCTGGTGCACCTGTGTATAAAAGCGTGTCGGATGGCCTGTTTCATTGTTCGGATAGCCGGAAGACATTTCCTGGCTTATCAGCGGGCGGCCCGTATTTTTATTCCGTTTTTGAAACTCGCCGTTGAACTGCGAGAAGATGGAATAATCATACCAGTTAATGTAAGCATGTATATCATCTATATCTCCATCATCAATATCTTTAAAGAAGTCTTTTCCGAATTTCTTTTCATCCCGCTTATAGTTTGAATCGAAGCTGATAGGGCGTGTTTTATCCGCTTTACGCATGCGCTTCACTACTTCTGATATAATCCGCATTTTGATCTTTGCACGCTCAAAGTCAGGATCATTGTCATAAAACTTCATCTCATTATTTACTGTCCAGAACAACACAGACGGATGATTGCGGTATTTTTTAAGCAGGTCTATAAACTCATCTGCCCATAGTTCTATCAGTTTCTGATCCGGCATAGAAGTAGTGATCATTAACCAGGGCCAGGTGCCTTCGAAACTGATACCTACACCTTTCCTGTCAGCCGCTGCAATCCAGTTTTCATTATATGGTGCAGTGTGCGTTCGCGTTACTTCCATATTACCGGCTTTCATCAGATCGTAAAATTTTTCTGCCAGTTCCGTATCGTTTGGCGCCAGCGCATAAGGTGTATGGTTACCGCCACGCAACCAGTATTTTCTTCCATTCAGGTAAAACAAACCTTCTTTTACTTCGAAGGTGCGGAAGCCTGAAACAATTGTTGTGCTATCTGCCAGTTGCCCGTTTTGTTGTATCGCAAAATTGAAGTCATACAAGTTTGGTTCCTGCGGTGACCATAGTTTTGGTTTCAACTGATCTATGGTATAATGGAAAACTTTTTCTTCTCCTACTTTAATAATACTTTGTTGTAACGCGGCTCCTTTATACAATTGTCCACTCTTACCACCAATATTTGTTTGTACAGAAAAAACCTGGTCAGTTGCTGTTGTATTTTTAACTGTAATATCAAAATCTGCCCCGGTAAGTCCCGGTTGTATATACACATCTTTTATCTTTAGTGGCTCTGTAATAACCAGCGAAACAGGTTGCCATATTCCTGCCGGATCATCATTGTAAAATCCATGTGCAAGATCTTTCAGCATTTTATTGGTTACTTCCACACTTACCGCTACATCTACGATCTTTCCTGCATCCTTTATATCAGACACATAATCTCTTACCACTTTTACGGTAACGAGGTTTTTACCGGCCTTAAACAATCCCTTGCCATTCACTTTAAACTCACCAAACATGCCGATATGTTTGCCAGCTAACTTCCCATTGATATATACTTCTGCTACTTTAGATATGGCATCGAAAGACAATTCCGTTTCTTTCTGCTCTATTCCCGCAGGCAGTTCTATCCATTGCCTGTACCAGGCTGCACCTGTTTTTTTATAGTCGAATGTATAGTTCTGACAACGTGCGGTTTCATTTTGAAAATAAGCATCTGATGCTCCTTTTGTATAGCCGCCAAATGTTTCTCCATGCAGCCATATGCGGATCGGGTTCCAGAAATCAGGCACGTGCATGGTATGCCATTGCTTGTCGTTTGTCTCTGGCGAAACGGCTTTTTCCTGGTCTGCAAGTTCATATGTTGGCATAAATAACCAGTTGCCATTGAGCGAAACAGTTGTGCGCGTTTTGGACAATGCGTTTACTACAACAGGTGTATAATTACCGCGTTGCTTTCTACGCATTTGCTCTTTATCTTCTGCGGATAATGCTACTACATATTCCTTCTTCGACTCATCACGCCACTCACTTTCTTTCAACGATTTTACTACTACATCTGTGTATTCAGTCTTTAACCATCCCCCGCCCAGCGTTACACTTCCTGCCGGAGCCAGACGGCTGTTCTTGTCAACCACATCTATACGGGGTAAATCTTCGTCATTCAAATAAACACGTATGCGATTATCACAAACGGCTATGCGTATGTTATACCACTTATTCGGCTCCGGGTGAAAGTCAAGCGTACGCAATGCCAGGAACTCATCTGTACCCATATATCCTAAACGGCTCAGGTATAAATTGTTTTGCCTGCCGCCACGTAAGGCTACTATATAACGATCATTCCTGTTGTATGCACGGAAGCCTGCCCATATCTGCACATTGTTTGCCGTATCTATACTACGCGCACGAAAACTCACGGTATAATTACGCCATGTAGAATCACCCAATGACACATACGCATCCTGCGTTTGTAATGTGCCTTGCTGTTGCGTAGAGGTTCCCCTACCAGTTACTGCAAGTGAAGTGGTATTGTCAAAAGACGCCTTCCATGTGCGTTGCTGGCAATAGTTGCTTGTGATTACAAACAGCGATAAGCAAAGAAGGCCAAGATGTTTTATGTTAATGTTCATGATTTGAAATTTGAGATTTGAGATTTGAAATGTTTCGCGCAAAGGCGCAAAGTATCGCAAAGGCGCAAAGTGAATTTTGAGTTGTCAGTTGTGAGCAAGTCCATTCACGACTACCGTCTCACGATTCACGCATAATACATTTCAAATCTCAAATCAGTTATGGCTTTTCCAACGATGATTGTAATTCTTTTAAAAATTCCGGCTGGTTGCATGTCAGTTTCATCGCACACTTCCATGCGCCGCCTACATTGATCACTTTTACTAATACATGGTTCCACCCCTGGTGCAGTTTTAAAGCTTCTGCTTTCACTTTACCATCCAAAGAACCTTGTCTTATATATTGAATAATGCGTTTACCATTTAGCCATGCCTGCGCGGCATCATCAGCGGATAGTTCCAGGTTTACGACAGGAATATTTGGTTCTATCAGCAAGTCGTCCAGTGGGCGCGGGCTGAAAATCCAATAGCTGAGATAGGCAGCCGCATTGGCAACAGGCCCGTTCACTTTATCTTTTGTAAACACAAACACGCCATTTTCCGCAGTCGTTACATTCCATTGTTTATCGCCCAGCTTTGCATAAGCTTTTATAGCATCTCCATTATTTATATTGATCCAGTTACTGTCAGCAGCTACTGTTAATGAAGAAGCAGGAAAGCTACCCAACAGCAGTGCATTGTTCACTATCCCGTCTTTATTTACAGGCTTTATAGTGTCGCTTCCTGAACCAAGTGGCACACCTATATTTTCAAGTATGCGGCGGATCGTCTTTTCAGCCTTTGCCTGTCTTGGTGCAACAGGTAAGGTTGTGATGATCAACCTGCCTTTGCCAATCTGTTTGGAGATCATTACAACGCCTGAAGGTTTTGCCTCACGTTCAGACCTTACCACCATAGCTGTTTTTGCATATTCCGGTTGTTTGTTCCATAGCATCCAGTCTGTATTACAGGCTTCCAATAACACCTTTGATTGTTTCACTAATTTGCCTGTGAGGCCACGTGTTGTTATTTCGGCCGGGCGCTGCTCCGAAAAATATAAGTCTGCATTACTGATACCAGTTGTAACTACATCTGCATTTGCAGGTAACAAAGAAGTTGCTACACGATTGGTAAGCGCAAGTTCTCCTGGCAATAATTGATAGAATGCCTGTGATGCTATGGAGTCCAATCCCCATACTATTACAGTGCCTCCATTAGCATATACTTGCTGCATGATAGTAGCAGCATCGCTACCCGGCTGTGCAGCATCTACAAATAAGATAGCTGGCGTTGCTGATTTACCTGCATCAACCCGTACACCTATTTTCTTTAGCTGTGTAGCAAATGAACTGCTTGTAACAGAAAGTACGCCAACAGATGTTGCGGGTGTTACTGGTGCAGGCGTTGCTGCATTTGCTATCGCAGTATTTTTCCATTTATTTACATCCACAGGTTTATCTGATGCAGCATCTTTGATGGCATCAAACAGCGGCCATGTTTGGTACAAAGGCAAGCGTGGGTCATAACCGGGATTAAGTGTTGTAGTATATGGCCCTAAGCGTTCCGGTTGTACCCCCGGTTCATTCTCTTTATAAGAAGTAAAGAAAATACCGTCTGTTATGGCCGGAGGTTTAGTTGTATCCTTCATGCCGAGTGGTAACGGTTTCAACCCATACCATACGAGATTGAAAACACTCCTGTATATAGCGTCTTTTTCTTTTTGCGCTGCAAGCGATTGATAGGATGATGCGGCTACTCCTTCCATTCTTCCAAGGAAAGATTCATAAGCGCGGTTGCCATTTGTTTCAGACACTTGCTCCGGTGTACCATAGTAGGCATTACCAGCCTCACCCACACCCCACGGTTTACCGCTCTTTGCTGCCCTGTTCATGGCTTCTGTACCGCCATAATGTACAATATAGGTAGGCAGCTTTCCTTCGCCATCATCTTCACCATCAGCAGAGATCCACGGGCGCGAAGGATCGTTTGTTTTGCATATCTCAGCCCACTTGGCATAGTGCGCGATGAGTGTATCCATCATGCCTGGAGGATTACGCATTACGCCACGTACGATTGGTTTTATTTCATTGGAAATGCTCCATCCAAAAACGGATGGGTGATTTCTGTCACGCTTTACTAACTCTTCCATGTGCGTTTCACTATCTCTCCAGTATTCACTTGCACCCAGTTTTGGCCCGCCATCACTTGCCCACATGGCAGATTCGTCTAGTACGAGTATGCCCATTTCGTCTGCTACATCCAAATAAAAAGATGGGTATGGCTGTGCGTGCAGGCGTACAGCATTCAGGTTGGCATCGCGCATGGCCTGGTACCATGCCTGTGCATAGCGGCGTGTCATTTGCGGAATACCCATAAAGTGCCATGAATCACCTTTCATTACAAAAGGCTTTCCGTTCAGCAGGAACTGACTACCGCGCAATGCTATTTGTCTCCAACCGAAACGGGTTGTTTTGGTATCGGTAATATTTCCATTGCTGTTAAGCTGAATATCTATATTGTATAATTCAGGGGATGCTGGCGTCCACTCTTTTAATGCACCGCCAACAGTTTGCACAAGTTCAACCGCTTTACTTGCATGTGCCGGTACTGTTACGGTAACGGGTTGCATACTTAATGCAGCCTTTCCGTTCTTCCAACCTGTTATGTTACCGCTTAGCTTTACTGATATATCACTGCTATTATCATTGCGCACCATTACTGTTGCGCTTAATTTATTTTCATCCAGTTTGGCTTGTACATACACATCCTGTATATGCACCTGCGGTACTGCTACGAGATAGACATCTTGCCAGATACCTGCTATATGTTGTCCCCAGAAAGAACCTGCCTGGTAGGTACGTCTTCCGTAGTCACTTCGTTTGTCAAACAAAGAGGCTTTGCGTACACCTATCAAAATTTCGTTTTCGCTTCCATAGTTCAACGCATCTGTTACGTCTATATCAAAAGGCAGAAAGATGCCAAAATGTTTCCCTGCATTTTTCCCATTGATAAGAATAACTGCGTCACCTGCAAGCGCTTCAAAGTGAAGTGTAATGCGTTGCCCTTTCCAGCTCTGTGGTACGCTCACTTTCCTGCGCAGCCATCCCATTTTTATACTTTCCCATGTTTTAGGATAAGATGGGTAACTGCGAAAATCGCCACCCAGTCCGTTCTTATCCGCAAAGCTGTTGATGTTCCAGGGCGAAGGAATGCGTATAGATGTTTTATCCCATGCATCATTTACAGGCATAGATAATGCGGGTGCATTATCTATGCCTTCCTTAAATCCATTGGGTAATGCAACAGGCTGAAACTGCCATGACCCGTTGATGCAGATGGCGGATCTGTATTTCTGTTCTGCAGGTTTTATCCAACTGTCTGTTGGTGCAAATACACCATTATATTTCTGTTGTGCATTTGTGGCAATGCAGTTTGTAATAAGCAGTGCTGCAACGATTATTTTCCTGATATTTTTTTTCACGTTAGTATATGGCTTAGCTGTCAGATTATTTTATTCGGAAACACCTGCTCCCCATGTTTTATTAGGCTTTGGCCCCATTTGCAATTCCAGCGTACCGCCGTTTACTAATTGCTGGTGGGAGAACCATGGCGTATTCATTTCTTTACCGTCAAATGATGCGCGTTGTATATATTTATTTACAACAGAGCAGTCTTTTGCTATTACTGTAAATGTTTTACCATTATCGAGACGGATGGATACTTTACTGAAGACAGGGCTGCCAACGGTGTACTGTGGCAAGCCTGGTGTAACGGGATAAAAGCCCATAGAAGAGAACACAACAAAGGCCATCATACCTCCACCATCTTCATCACCGGGCACACCAAAGATGTTGTCTTTAAACCATACATCGAGTAGAAAGCGAATACGCTTTTGTGTCTTCCACGGGCTACCTGTATAGTTGTATAAGTAAGGGATATGAAAGCTTGGTTCATTACCCATAGAGTATTGTCCTACATTACCTGTATGATCTGGAAAGGTGTACCAGTACTCATATTTACTTTTTCCTAGTCCGCGACGGAAAAATGCGTCCAGTGTATCTTCCATTGCTTTAGCGCCACCCATTAACTGGCGCAGCCCTTTAATGTCCTGCTGCACTTGCCAGCGATAAGTGTATCCATTGTTCTCGTCATAATATTCCCGTCCGCCTTTGCCGCCATCAAAGCCTGGGTCGATCATGATCCAATCGCCTTTGCTGTCTTTTGGCAGGAACACTTTCATTTCAGGATGCCAGAGCTTTTTATAATTCTGTCCACGCTCTTCAAATGTTTTTGCATCTGCACTCTTGCCTAGCTCTTTTGCCAGTTGCGATACAGCCCAGTCGTCGTAACTGTGCCCAAGTGTTACAGCAACTGCTTGTCTTTTTTCAAACGGATGTACCAGCGCTTCTGTTTCTTTTTCATTTTTCTTCAATGCGGGAAAATATCCTTTGGTCAGGTACACATCATCCAACTCGCATTTGGGGCCGTTGCGCCATGGCAACATGGTTGCTTTGGTTGCATTTTTCATCATGCCTTCGTACGCTTTAGCCACATCAAAACCGCGAATGCCTTTTCGATAGGCATCTAAGAAGGTAACAGAGGAATGAAAGCCATTCATACATGCGTGGTCACCAAACAATACCGGGAAGGTTGGCATCCATCCGCTTTGCTCATACATGCGTACATAAGATTGCAGCATTACTGTTTCCAATGAAGGATTGAGGATGGTACGCAATGGATGTAATGCGAGGTAGGTATCCCAAGACCAGTCATCTACATAAAAGGGTGTAGCCTCTTTATGTATCTGATTATCGTATCCGCTGTAGTAAGATGAATCTTCTGAGATGTTCACCATGCGCTCATAGCATCTGTATAATGCTGTATAGAAGGAACGGCGTTGGGCATCTGCGCCCCCTTCTACCTGTATTTGGTCTATTACTTTCTGCCAGCTTTGCGCTGCTTGTTTTACCACATTATCAAAAGATGCTTTGGCTATTTCTTTTGTAAAATTTTTCTTTGCCTGTTCTGCGCTCACATAGGAGATAGCATAACGCAGTTCTATAGAGGCAGGTGCATTGTTACTGAATACAACAGCGGCTTTCACAATGTCTCCGCGAACACTGTCCTGCTTCACTATATTTTTTCCATCCACCACTTGCAATGTGGCCGCAGCAGAAAACTCACCATACAAATACACTTTGATGTTGCCATGATAGCGTTCTGTTCCGGTTAATACATTGCCGTTCACTAACGCATAAGCAGAAGCATCTTTATTGTAATTGCTGAAGAGCAACGCTTTTGTACCATTCGCAGGAAAAGTAAAACGGTAGATCCCTGTTTTAGCTGCTGGCGCAAATTCTACCTGCACATCTTTGTCAACGAGGTAGGTGGAATAATACCATGGCCTTGTCACTTCCAGGTCATGATCATACGTTTGTTGCTCATTCCAGTCTGCAATAGCCGGTGCTTTTACAGAAGGCTTTACGGAGAATACTTCGCCCAGCCTGTGCGAAACAATGTTGAGCGGGAAAGAAGAGATCTGGTCGCTGATATAATCCTGCCGCTGCGGATACATGCGGATGAGCTGGTTGGGCAATTGAACGGTGGGCCGGGTTGGAACCAACAATGCGCCAACATTCCCTATGCGGGGGTCAATGTACGCTAAGTTGCCTGCGCCGGCCTGGTCACTTTTTTGTGCGAACGATGGGATCAGGCATAGCTGAAGCAGGCAAAAAATTATTTTTCGTTTAGTCATAATGGCCTGGCAATTTTTTAATGGTTGTTTGCAATCTGGACAAAGCCGTACCCGGCTGGGTAATGGAGGTATCTGGCTGCAATCATTGTGAGACGATGCTTTGTATGGTTAAGAATTTGTATCCGTAATGAAATCAAATGCAAATAATCCCGGTGAGGCTAATAATTGATTAATTATGTCTTAATATGATGATGTACAGGTGTTTTTATTTGAAAAAGAAGTCAGATGTTGGTTTCAGGTTGCTAGTTGCTGGTTAGCCGCTTCATTTCACGCAAAGGTGCGGAAGTATCGCAAAGGTCGCAGAGGGAACGCAAAGAACACAGCGCTAGCTGCGCGCCGATCATTAGCTAACGAACAATAATCTGAGACTTGTAAACGTTGGAACCCTCTGAAACTTTATTCCGCCACTAACACGTAGCTTTTCCCTGGACTTGTTGAAAAATCATACAGGAACGTAGGTTTTAACTCCAACGGTTTCAGATCAGCTTTTGGAGAAATGACAGGAGTTGCCACTTTATCCACGGCAAAAAACGGATTTGTGTTTTCGTCTTTTGCTTCTCTTAATGTGCCGTTTTGAAGCTTCAGTTTATTGGCAGTACGGATACGGCAGTTTCCCCCAATGTTTGATCTGACGGTTACGGTTACCAGTTTCCCATTTGCCCACTGCATATCTGCCACTTCAAAACCGCCTTGTGCGCACAATCCTTTTATATTTCCATTTTTCCATTCTGCGGGTAATGCAGGTAAGAGGTGAATAGCGCCGTCATGGCTCTGCAATAGCATTTCTGCTATTCCTGCAGTACAACCAAAATTGCCATCTATCTGGAAAGGTGGATGCGCGTCAAAGAAGTTAGGATAGGTGCCGCCTCCACTATTGGCGCCTTTGTTTACGCCGACCGGTGTAAGCTGGTTGCGGATCAACTGTAAAGCATGATCTCCATCCAGGAAACGCGCCCAGCAGTTTACTTTCCATCCCATAGACCAGCCTGTTGAAATATCACCACGCTGGACTAGTGAATTGCGTGCAGCTACAAATAACTGCGGTGTGCGATAGGGAGAAATTTGTTTTGCAGGATATAAACCAAAGAGGTGTGAGATATGCCTGTGCTTGTCATTCGGATTATCCCAATCCTGTAACCACTCCTGTAGTTGGCTGTATTGCCCTACCTGCATAGGTGCAAGCCTGTTGCGCATGGCTATTAGTTTTGCAACCAGTGCTGCATCTTTCTGTAATACCTGTGCGGCATGTATGGTATTGGAAAACACTTCAAACACAAGCTGGTTATCCATGGTAGTGCCTGCGGCAATGGAGATGCCTTTGTTTATTTGCGGTGCATTTTCGGGCGACATAGATGGTGAAACGATCAGCCACTTATGCGTAGGTTCTTCTACCAGGAAGTCTGCATAAAACTCCGCACAGCCTTTAAGTGCATCATATACAGTTGCTAAATATTTTTTATCGCCATTGTATAGATACTTGTCCCACACATGCCTGCTGAGCCATGCGCCGCCCATGGGCCACATAGCAGAGCCAATACCATCTACCGGGCCGGTAATGCGCCACAGATCTGTGTTGTGATGCGTCACCCAACCGTTAGCGCCATACATAACTTTCGCGGTCTGCCTTCCTGTTTGTGACAACTCTCTTACCATTTGTACCAGCGGCTCATGCATCTCTGTCAAATGCGTTACTTCCGCAGGCCAGTAGTTCATCTCCGTATTTATATTAATGGTGTATTTGCTGCCCCATGGCGGATCCATGCGGTCGTTCCATATTCCTTGTAGATTGGCAGGTTGTCCACCCGGTTGCGATGCGGCGATCAGTAAGTATCTGCCAAACTGGAAATATAATGATACCAATTGCGGATCATTTGCATTTCTGAAATCGCTGATGCGCTGGTCAGTTGGATTGTGTATAGAATCTGTAGATCCCAGGTCTAACCGTACACGATTGAAGTATGACTGATAGGCTGCAATATGTTCTTGTAATAATGTGCTGTATTTTTTCTGTAGTGCTTTATTTAAGTATGCTTCGGCTTTTTTCTGCTCGTTACCGCTGATGTCATTGTAGTTAATAAAGTTTGTGCCGATGGAAATGAAAATAGTAACAGCATTCGCACCTTCGATCGCGAGTGAATCACCTTCTGCACTCACTTTACCTTTTTCTGTTTGTATATGTGTGATTGCGTTAAACTTAACCTGTCCTTTTACGCCATCTTTATCACCGCTTGTTCCACTTAGCACAATAGCGCTATTTCCTTTTATAGCAACAGCAGACCGTTGCGGGCTAGCCATAGCTGCTTTAAAAGAAAGCGCTCCTGTTTTATCTGCCGTAATGCGCATTACTATTACCTGTGCAGGAATGGAAGCAAAAACAGTGCGTGTGTAGTTTACACCATTTAGCGTGTAAGTTGTTTTTGCAGTTGCCGTTTCCAGGTCAAGCTCACGATAATAATTGGTTGCCTGCTCGTGGCCGGGAAAGTAGAGATATACATTGCCTACGGGTTGATACTTCATCCCATTGTTCCTGTTGGCTTTTATTTTTTGCGCAGCGAGTTTACTTGCGTCTGCTGCCTTTCCATCAAACAACAACTGGCGCACTTCAGGCAATGCGCTTAATGCGTCATCGGGATCATTGCGTGAAGGACCACCGCTCCATACGCTTGATTCATTCAGCTTTATAATTTCTTTGTCCGTATTGCCATACACCATAGCTGCCAGTCTTCCGTTTCCTATAGGCAACGCTGCTTCCCACACATTCCCTGCAGGTTGGTTATACCATAGCTTTAATGGCTGTGCATGAGACAGCGCACTGGCAGCCAGTATGCAAATAAATACAAGGGTTTGCCTGGTGTAACCATTCCGGCGCTTATGCTTCATTATTTATGTTGATTAAAGGCGTTTACAATAAACTGTGTTATCAGTGCGGGGTTAGGAAAGCTATGTGGGTGATGTTTGAATCCGGGTTTATGTATAACGGTGATATTTCCGCCAAGCGCTTTTACCTGCTGCTCAAACGGCAATGTGTTTTCAGATGGCGGTAATGCCTCGTCTGCATCCGCGCAAAGTATCAACATAGGATATTTCCCTTTTACAATAGCAGGTATTTTGTCTATAGGGCTTCCTTTAAATGCTTTTATATCGTCTGTGGTTTTTAGCTGGTAATCGTCCATAAATTGTTGTTGTTCTTTGGGACTTTTGACCGCGTTACCTACGCCTCCGGGCCAACTTTTTAAATCAAGCACAGGATTATCAATATATACTCCGGCAACTTTTCGCGGATTCTCTGCGGCCCAGTTCAGTGCATATACGCCTCCCCTGCTCATGCCTTCCAGTATAGTCTTCTTTGCAAGTCCCGCTTTATATAGCAGTGCATAAAATTTATTCCAGGCAGCAATCGCTACATTATTACCGAATAATTCTGCAACATCGCAATACACAATGTGATAACCTCTTTGCAGGAGCGAGATGTCTGCCTGTGGTTCATGTCCCCAGAAGCGCGCACGCCAAACCCAAGGGTGCCCTTTGGCTGCAAACTTTGGCTGCACTACATTACAGTTGTGTCCATCCAGTTTAAATGATGCACATACATATCCGTAAAAAGAATTGGTTGTATGCGGAGGTAATTGTGTAAACACATTAAAGTCGTTGTCTGCGCCAGCACCTATTACATCAAACACCTCTTTGGCCATAATAGCTGCGCCGGTAGCGTCGGGATGTATTTTATCCTGCATCAATGCTTCCTTATCTGCAAACGGGGCGTGCATATCTATTACCTCTACAGCATCGGTGTAGGCTACATTTTGTATATGCGGGTTTACCTGTTTTATGATCACGGGGTCATATATACCACTCGTGTCTTTCACAAAAGAAGGCATTGCCAATAACAATAATACGCGTGGGTGTGATGGTAATTGCCTGAATGAGCGAACCATTTCACGGCAGTCCTGTTCAAATTCGTTCATGTATATCCTGTTTACCAGCTTGGCGTCATTCCCACCCAGATCAATAATGACTATATCGGGCCTGTCAGTCAAAGCCTGTTGGTACTGCGTGGTGTTCCAGTATGGCTGGTTGCCTTTCTTCAGCATCGTGCTACCACTTACACCATAGTTTATCACAGTGTATTGGTTACCCAACAATTGCTGTAATTGTGCCGGATAACTGTTGTGTTCCCTGTCGGTTATGCGGGCGCCGTAGGTAATGCTGGCGCCTATACAGGCTACTTTTACTTTGTTCTTTGAAAAACAGGGCTGTACGCTGAGCAGGATAATTGCCACAGCAATAAACAATTGGCATGCAAAGTTGTAACCACTGGAAAACCGGGAGCAGTTTTCCCTAAGTAAATTATTCAAGGACGATTCAAGCTGAATATTTGCTCTATGGCTACTTGTTTTCACTTATTGCTATTTATTGCTTGTAGGGCCAGGGTTGTTGATTGCTAAAAAGTTTATGTGTTGCACTGAAGGTGGATTGGAAATTTGAGATTTGACATTTGAGATGACCTATAATGCTAAGTATCCCATTTCAAATATCAAATCTCAAATTTCAAATATGTTTCCCCACGTCTACTCTTCAGTGAGATGATTAATTTAGTTAATTAAGCCTTCTGTTCCATGCTGAAGCCTGCTACTTTATTCGCAGGCCGGGCATGGTGCTGCTATGATAATTGCTATACGGTGTCTGACAATAGGCAGCAAATCGTTTATACGCAACTTTCCATTTTTCGCTAAAACCGGGCTGCGCAGCCCGGCTCAGCTTTGCCATTGATTGATTGCTAAAGAATAGGCGTACGGATAGTTTTTGCTTGATTATGTGCTTGTTATATACGCGATGCTATTTTTATTTTGTTTGCCGGAACTATGGGCATTACCATTTTACGGGAGCCAACAGTGGGAACTGCTTTATATGACCGGGCAAGATGGCAATGCAATTTTTACAATACAAAAGAAATGTACGGGGCTTAATAAGGATAGTAATAAGGGATTAATAAGGGGATTAACGGGGAAATAATTGTAAAAAAGTACAAGATGAGAAGAAGTACAAAGTACGAGGTACTAAGTACAAAATAAAAAGAAAGGGCCGCTGCGCGGCTTGAGGGCTCACCGCAGAGAACAGAGAGAACAGAGAGGTGCCCAGCATTTTTTCTATATAAACCTTGTCATTACTGTCCGAGTAAAATTTATTTGCTTATTCAATTGCAAGCGCTCATTTGTCTACCGACGGTGTTACTTTTTGTCTTGATACAAAAAGTAACCAAAAAAATCAAGGCTCCAGAAAAGCAGGCTAAAAATTGTCCCGACCGCCGAAATCCATTGAACTCGCCGCTTACAGCATGAGTGTGTAATTTATTTCTGGCTCAAACAGCAATGGATTTTTCCGGCGTTCATGTCAATTTTCTTAACGCTGCTTTTCTGAGGCCGGACGTTTCTCTTTAAAAAGCTGATAAGGGAACTCCCCCATTTTTGAATCCATACTTTTTCGTCTACTCTCCCTTCTGAGAAACATTTACAGATAACTATCTATTGACTTTACCCAGGCAGTAATGAAACCTTATATACCTATATACTTTATAAACTTCAGGGCTATCCTTCACACAATCGTCAAAACACGACAAGACCTATAAGGTTTTAAAAACCTTATAGGTCTGTATTTACTTCTGCACAGCATTCACGATTGTCGACTCACGCTATCACGCAATCACTTCATTAAACGTCTCGCCAAAGTCTTCTCCATACATCTGGCTGTAGTCTTTGGTGAATTTTTCGTAGCAGTTGCGGGCAAGGGAGTGACGGCCCAGCGCAATGAGGCTTTTGCATTTTATTTTCAGCGCATGTTCATTGATCTGGTCAAAATGGAATATGCAGTTAGCTGTTTCTATCAGCAGCTCCGGCTCCTTTTTTTCGCTTAACACATTGCTCGCTTCTATCAGCGCATCTATTACTTTATTGGAAACATCGGATTTAATATCATCCAGCCACGCATAGTCTGTCTGGTAAAGGAATGCGCCACGCTGTACGATTGCCATCAGCAGGAATATCTCCTGTTTGGTATATGGTTGTTTTTTGACAGCAAGCCCCAGCAGGCTTACAAGGTCTATGTGCAACTGCTCCGGGTTATATTTCAGCATCCAACGCCCTGCATCTTTTACCACTACGCACTCTCCCATCTGCTCTAAAATATTTTTGAGCTTCACCATATTTACAGAGCGGTTGTTCTTCGCATCTTTATCCGATTTATCGTTCCATAAGATCTCATTCAGCTTTTCAGAAGAAATACCATGTCCTGATTTTATGGTATATAAAGTGATGAGGAGGAACATTTCTTTCAACAACGGTGTAAACAAACGGGTAAGGTTATTTCCTTTACTATCTATCACTTCAAAGTTGCCAAACAGCATAATGGCAGACTTTGCAGCAGAGGGCACTTCTGGCTCCATTTGTTCTTCCGGCACATATACTACGCGCTCTTCGGCTATCATTGTTTGCTTTGTTTGTTGTACAGCAGGTACAACCGGGTTCATTTTTTCAGCTTCACCCGTTGGGATAGTTGCCTGGGTTGCGATGTGGATCTTTGCGGAGTTTCTTTTTTTGATCAAATAGATGATACCAATGACAATCAATACAGCCAGCACGATAAGCCCGTACCGCAGAAACGTAGTACTGCTCTGGGCTACAGTTGCTAAAGGCCATACGTTTGGAGGAAAGGCAATGGTATAAATATTTACTTCCGTATTCTTGTCTTTATCTGTATAGAGCGTTACAGCCAGTAATGTCTTACTCTGCTCACATAAATACAGGTCTGCAAAGGAACGCGTATCCTGGAAGGTATATGGTATAGAATCAGCCGCCAGCACATAACCGGAGGAATTGATATTACCTTTTATTAACTGTAGTGAGGACTGGAATTTGTCTTTGGGATGTATGAGTGCATAGAAATCATTGTTATTGTCCACTACAAAAGAGTTTGCAAACACGAACTGATCTTTCGGGTCTGTGAGTGACAATAGTTTTTTCATTTCCTGCTTTTGCACATCAAAGCGCAACAGCTCGTAGTGATAGCGGGGGTTTAACACCTGGTCACCTTTGGTGCTTCCATAGCCGCCGAGCAGATAGGCGGTATCGCCATGATGCGTTGTAGCCAGTGCAGCCAGATATCTTGGTGTAAGCGAATCGCCTTTTAGGGTAACATGAGACCATGTATGTGTACCAAAATCATACCGCTGGATATCATTTTTGTATTTCAATTGCCCATAGCCACCCACTACATACAGGGCGTTCTGGGCTTCATTGATAAAACGGTTGGCATGCCAGTATTCGGTAGAGTTCGCCGTATCAAACGGAGCTGCCCATTTTTTTGATACGGGGTCATACAAGGTAATACGCTGCTGATCCAGGAAATAGTTATACAGTCTGTTATCAACCGGGTTAAACACAGACTGGTTGCCTTGTATTAAACTATGTTTTTGCCCCTGCAATGAATTCCCTTGCAACGATCCATCCCGCATAGAAAAAATGTACACCGTGTCCTTACCTGTTATATATAACTGCTCTTTTGCTTTGTCAAATGCTACACTGGTATTTCCGGTGGTATGAAAAGATTGTTGTAGCTGCCACCGCTCATACATCGGCAAGATCCAGTTGGCATTACTTACCTGTGCTTTGTGCCCGCCTATGCTGTCTGTTGCAATGTTGCCTGTACTCTCATTCAGCGGCCAGTAACGTTCCTTTTGTGCATCTGCATGCAGGCGCACATTCCGCAGCCTGAACGGCGACACATCCGTTGTTTTAAAGTCGTACAGGTTACATGCACCAAATACAATTTTGAAGCAGTGGTCTTTCAGGTCCACTTTTGTTTGCCCCAGCAGTTTTCCATCACTATACAGGGAGAATTGCGTGCCTTCTATTTTTACCCCAAACTTTACCCATGAGTTTACCAGTAAGGTATCGCTTATATAAAAATCAATGGGTGTAAAAGTCTCCCCCCATATTACGCTAAAGTGATTGCTGCGCTGGTTGTAAACAAGGTCAATATTTTGTTTTTGCCCGTTGACAATACGGAATATATAACCGAAGTAGGTTGGTTTATTAGGCCGGAAAGAAAAGTCAAACGAAAGGTCAAGCTGTTTTTTACAACAAACGTCTTCTTCCGGGTTTAGCACAAGGCTTGTCCTCTTCTCCTGTACTACCTCGTAAGAAGAAAATTCAAGTCCGTAAGATTGCGCTGACACACGGCTTACAAACAATAAAAAAAAGATCAGAATACAGTTCCTGGTTTTCGTTATACTCATAGCAGACACACAATGAATGGCAGCAAAAAGATATGCTCGTTACAATTTGTTTCGCAAGGAAAGATAATTACTTTTTTCAAGTATCATTCAAAAGCTCATAAGCGTTTTCTTCCCTTTTGCTTAGAAAAATTGCCGGGAAACGATACTGCTCCCCGGCGTTGCTTAAACCTAATACTGCATGTTGGTTGTTAATATTATTGTCATGGTCTCAGAACCGCGACGGTTTCGTCATTCCGAGGTGTTACGCTTCACTGACATGGTGTAATGTTGTATGAAACGCAGAAGCCGGAAAACGACATGAAACTATCTTTTGCCCGGTAAGTTACAGGCAGGCATACCCGTACATGATGGAGATATGGCAAGCCTGTTTACCGGCGTAAAAGCGATCGTGATTTGTAATGCAAAAAAGCAGCTAAACGGATAACAAAGCGGGTAATAAATGATTAATAAGAAAATTAATTGCCCTGAAAATCACTTTTTTGGCATTAACTACACCATTAATTGAAATAAAAACGGGATGCAACAGGTTTTTACCTGTTGCATCCCGTTTCTTACTAAAGCCTGGTTTTACAGGTAAGGCTTCAATACTTTGGCCCAGATAAGGTAGCCTTCGTACTTTAAATGTAGCCCATCGCGCGTAATATCTTTTATCAGTTTGCCTTCTGCATCCTGGAAAGGTTTGTTCAGGTCTATAATGGTAATATGCTCTTCCTTGCCCAGTTTCCAGAGCGCATCATTTACGGCTTTGATGTGTTCGTCTTTATTATAATGGTTTTTAAACTGCGTAAATGTATTGTTCACCGGCAGCAATGTCTGGAAATAGATCTTCGTTTTAGGCGATCCGGCTTTAATACGCTGCACCATTCTTCGATGATTCGCAATGATCACACTATCAGGTATATTCCGGCTAATGTCGTTAATACCTATTAATATGAATACTTTGGCAGGTTTGCCACTGATCACCTCATCCAGTCGCTCCAGTACACCAAACGTAATGTCACCGGAGATGCCACGATTGTGGGCATTGCCGTTTTCCAATAGCTCATTCCAGTTTACCCCTGCAGTAATGCTATTGCCCAGAAAAACGATGTCCGTGGTATGATGCGGGTAAGCCCGGAATGTTTCCACCTGCTGTGCGTAATTACCCGGCCTGTATGTGCTGTCCCAGCCATTGGCGGGAACAGGCGGCGCTGTCTGGGCATTGAGTGTGCCTGCCAGCATTGCGGCGCAAAGGACAAACAATAGTTTCTTTTTCATAATTGGTTGTATAAAGCAAAAATTCAGTTGCGGAGGTGGTCAAGTTACGGTATCGGGCAGAAATACGTCGCAAAAACAGGCAGATATTGTATTTTTTTAGGCTGAAGTTTATTAACGCCTGTTCGCTTCATTTCTATGATATAAACATTTCTTCCTTTCATCTATATGAGTACAAGTAATCCATATATGCAAAGATGTGGGAAAAGACGGTATGGTTCTGGGTGAGGGCTTTGAAGAACGTAAGCGAAAATTGTTTAATTGAACGATGGTTAAATTGTTAATTGTGGTGTATAATAAACAATATAATCATTCAACAATACAACAATTTACTTCGTGGCAATCTTCCCTGTCTTATACAGATCGATGGCCTGTTTCAATATGCTTTTAATCGTTTTCACCGGTAGGTCTTTATCTGCATCGAACAGCATGATCTTCATGCGCGCTCTTTTTTCCTGTATAAGTTTTGGATGTTCTATGTGTTTACCTTCTACAATACCGAGATATGGTTGCCCGGTTTTCTTATGCGTCCATATATAACAAAACATTTTACCCTTGTAACAAAACATAGGCATCCCATACTTCCATGCTGCTGTTACTTCTTTATCCATAGATAAGATAATACTGCGCAAGGCCTGTAAGCAGGCATTCACGTCTTCTTCGTGCTTTAGATAGAATTGTTCCTGTTCGTTGAGCATAGGTACAATTTAAGATTTGAAATTTGATATTTGAGATTTATGGCAACAAATTCACATTTCAAATCTCAAATCTATCCTTCTTTCCCTTTTGCGTAAATCGATTTCCGCATTGCGGCTTGCCACTTATGTGCATCATTCTACTTTTGTTTTGTCATACTGAAAAGCATGGCACCCCGGTAGCTCTTTATTGTGGAAAATCCTTTTACAAAAAACTATATTATACAGGGCTGTTCCTGGTTTTGTCTTTTGTCCCGGCAAAAGTTTTACAGGAATGGACCCGTCTACATACAATCCTGGTTTTCTCATTTCATATAGGTAATCAATCGAAGAATGACACGTCTTATTTCTATAGGAGGTGTTTTTTTATTTTGATTTGAAATTTGAAATTTATGATTTGAGATGCAGAACAGAGAGAATTGCCACAGAGGTTTTGAAAAGCAGAAAGAATTTCTGACGAGTCACGTAGCGGCTCTTCCTATGTGCTCTATGTTTTCTTGAAGTCCATAAGCATGGCTATTTATTTTTAGTCGATAATTATCTATGTGCCTATGTTCCTACTGTTTTCTATGTGTTTAAAAAAATCGCTTCGTTCTTCTATATATTTTACTTTAGCAACAGGTCATGGCATTTTACGAAACGGAAACAATTAAGCCCATTCATCTCAAATATCAAATTTCAAATCCCACATCCTCTAAAAACCCCGTAGCTTTGAACCCTTTTATTATTTAGTATCTTGTATAAAAATCATTGGTATGTCGTACGTGGTAACGTGTCCTAATTGTAACCAGAGTTTTGATCCGGGGGAGTCTATCCGCGACCAGGTAGAAAAAGACCTGCGTTCCAAGATGGTGGACTGGCAGAAAAAGAAGGACGATGAGTTTAAGAAAAAGGAACTGGATTTTCAGCAATTGCTGAATAAACAACAGCAGGATGCGGATAGAAAATTACAGCAGGAAAAACAACAACTGCAACAGGAGTTGCAGGAAAATATTCAAAAAAAGGTAGCATCAGATTATGAAAACCAGTTGAAGCTATTGCAACAGTCTGTGCAGGATAATGAAGAGAAGCTGAAACTGGCAAGACAAAGGGAACTGGACTTTTTGCAAAAGGAGCAGGAGCTGAAAACAAAAGAGGCGGAACTGGAACTGGAGGTGCAACGGAAGATGCTGGAAGAGCGCGAGAAAATGAAAGCGCAGGTGCTAAAAGAAGAGAATGAAAAATTTGGCCTGAAGGAAGAAGAGTTACGCCTACGCCAGCGCGAGCTGGAAAAGCAACTGGAAGACCAGAAGAAGCTGGTGGAAGAAATGCGTCGCAAAGCAGAACAGGGCAGCATGCAACTACAGGGCGAGGTGCAGGAATTGCTGCTGGAAGAAATACTGAAACAAACATTTCCCTTTGATAAAGTAGAAGAAGTAGGTAAAGGTGTGCGTGGCGCAGATTGTATTCAAACAGTGCGCAACCAGTTTGGTAATGAGGCGGGCAAGATCATTTATGAGAGCAAGCGTACCAAGGACTTTGCTGCTGACTGGATAGAGAAGCTAAAAATGGATATGCGTAGCCTGGGGGCAGACATAGCGGTAATTGTAACGCAGGCTTTGCCGAAAGACATGGATCGCTTTGGTGAAAAAGATGGGGTGTATATCTGTACATTTTCCGAAGTAAAGAGCCTTACAATGGTGTTGCGCAATGCAGTGCTGAAGGTATTTGATGCACGACGCAGCCAGGAAAACAAGGGCGATAAAATGGTGATGCTGTATGACTACCTGATCGGACATGAATTCAGCGAGCAGTGGAAGGCGATCCGCGAAGGTTTTATGAGCATGCGCTTGAGCATTCAGAAAGAGCGGGATGCAATGGAACGCTTATGGAAAGCGCGTGAGAAGCAACTGGAAAAAGTAATGCTGAATGCAGCGCATATCAGGGGCTCTATAGAAGGAATAGCCGGCGCCGACGCCGTAAACCTGAACCTGACAGATGAAGAGGATGAGAATGAAATATTGGGGATAGAGTAACGAATTTGAAAATGTGCGGATTTGAAAATTTGAAAATGGTTTCCCGGCGTTTAATTGCTGAATGGTTAAATTGTTATATGGTTATTTGTAATAGGTAAATACAACAATAAAACCATTTAACAATGCAACAATAATACACTTAGCCATTTTCAAATTCTCACACTTTCAAATTTTCAAATTAGTGACATGTTCGACATTACACAAGATACCGTTCAAAACATACGTCCATCGCGGAAGAAGCCTTTGTTTCCGATTAATGATTCTTTGCGGCAATACCTGGTAAAGCATGGTCGCGAGGGGCGTTTGCCTGCATCGTACAACGACTTGTGCCGGTTTACCTATTCTATTCCTTTAAAGGATAAAAAAGGAAATGATACGCACTGGGAAACGGTAATGTATGACATGAATGTGTGGCAATACCTGCGCGAAAGCCTGGTACGCATCTATGCTATTTTAAAAACAGAGGGTGATCTTACTTTTACCAGTCACCTGGATGTAGCGCGTGTTGACTTTTGCGCATTCGGTAACAGTCAGCCGTTCCGTATCCGTATTGTAAATAAGCTGAATGATAACTACGATCATTATTATATAAAACCCGCTGATGCAAGCCGTGTATATGGGCTGGAACTGGAACACCTGCTTTCGCCTGACCGTATTACATTTCTTACGCATCACGACACGCTGGTGGAGGAACACATTCCGGGCATACCGGGCGATGTATTTGCGCAGCAGCATTTACAGGAACCATCTTTTAATCCAATCCGGTTTGCAAAGGAGTTTGTGAAGTTTAATGAACGATGCTTTGTACGATTATTAGGCGATATGCGCTCGTATAACTTTATCATCAACGTAACGCCAGATATTGAGGATGTGCAATACCGCATTCGCGCCATCGACTTTGACCAACAGTCCTATGAGGGCAGAAAAAATTTGTACCTGCCGCAATTTTTCAAAGAGAACTATGCCTATGTACAACTGGCACAGAAACACCTCGATGCAAGTTCTATTGCTCAATACCAGACTGAAGAACGTACCATGATGGCTTTCCGGCTTGTGTCTTCCCGCTACCGGGTAAAGGAGTTGCTGGACATTATGCACGATGCGGATATTTCCAAGAAAGAAAAAATACAGCAGTTACGCAATGAGCTTGCGGCACATTTTCATCAGCCTGCATTTCTGCGTTGCGATACAATGGGACAACTGGTAAAAACGCAACTGAAGCAGACGCTAAGAAAAAGCTTGCTGCTGATACCAAAGACAAAGAGCAGGTTTGATGATTAAATTGCTGAATGGTTACATTGTTTAATGGTTGATTTTGGCGAATATGCCCCAACAATTAAACCATTCAACAATGCAACAATTAAATCATACGATCATTCGGCAACCCCTCATTCACGACTACCGATTCACGACTCACGCTTATTTCCCCGTCCACACCAAACTAATCTCCCCTATTATACGGTAATGCAAATGCACTGCATGTATGTCTGTGTTGCGGATGAATATGCCGTCCATTTCACCGCCATTTGCAGAGAAGGTAAATTCGGCAAGACGAATGTCTTCACTGAAGTCTACACTGCCGAAGCTCCACCATTTAAAAATAGCTTCTTTGGCACTCCATAGTATAGTGAGCAATGGGATGGCCTCTTCATCCGGGAATTGTGCAGCTACAAAGAGGTTCTCTTCTTTATGCAGAAACTTGTCCCTGATCCGCGCTACCTTATGGGTAATATTTTCAATGTCTATCCCTACCCGCTCCTCTTTACTTACAATAGCAGCAGCATAGCTGCCACAGTGAGAAATAGAAAAATGGTACTGCTCGTCCGGCAAATAGGGTTTTCTGCTATCAGCGATCAGCATTTCACTGTAAGGAAAATCCGGAAACAGGTATTGCAATATATACCTGCCGGCCAGGTGCTGTAAACGTTTATTAGGGTGCGTGATGTCACGTTTCAATGGCACTTTAGCCAGGAAGAACGCTTCCGGTTCTGTAATGTGCCAGACCGCTAAACGGGTGTGTTCGTTGATATCTTGTTGATAAAAGAGCGGCATTTTAAAATCCAGGACTTTAGATTGCAAAAATATTTCATTGGAGGATGTAATTCTTCATAAAATAAAAAAAGATACATTTTCTTTGCGGCTGGTTGTAAGCTTTAGATTTCGGTTATAGGTAAACACACCTTATACCTCACTGCTTACACCTTATGCTACTCACTTACTAAAACTATAGAGCCATGATCTTGTCTGACAAGCGCATATTAGAAGAAATAGAAAAAGGTACGATCAAAATTGAACCTTACGAAAGGGAATGCCTGGGCAGTAACAGCTATGATGTGCACTTAGGTAAGTGGCTGGCTACATATAAAGACGCCACACTGGATGCCAAAAAGCATAATGAAATAGACTATTTCGAAATACCGGAAGAAGGCTTTGTGCTTCTGCCACACGTCTTTTATCTTGGCGTTACGGCAGAGTACACAGAAACGCATGCACATGTCCCTTTCCTGGAAGGTAAATCATCTACAGGCCGCCTGGGTATTGACATTCATGCAACAGCAGGCAAGGGTGACGTAGGCTTTTGTGGCAACTGGACACTTGAAATATCTGTAAAACAACCGGTACGTGTGTACAAAGACATGCCTATCGGGCAACTGATCTACTTCCCGGTGGAAGGCGAGATCGAAGTAAAATACAACCAGAAGAAAAACGCTAAATACAGCGGCCAGCCTGACAAGCCGGTTGAAAGTATGATGTGGAAGAATAAATTCTAATTGTTACATTGTTGAATGGTTATATTGTTGGGCGTATTCGCCAAAGTCAACAATTAAACCATGTAACCATTCAACAATACAACCATCTATATTTTACATAAACCACCTTGCGCATCTAAGCACCTACCTATCCTTCATTTTTTTGAGTTACTAAAATTATGAGCGTTGTTAAGCCATGCATAACAAGCACTGTTTGGCTGCGCCATATAAATATTTGGCATAAAAACACCAATCTCAACATTATGAAGAAAATTCTACTTAGCGTAGGCCTACTTATTTCAGCCGCTTCTATGGCGCAGCGACAGGCCGACAAAGTCATCACTTTTGATCAAAATATTGACAACATTGTCCTACATCCGCTTACGGGGCAAGTTATTTTGAAAGAAAAAGAAGCCATTATTAGTTATAACCCTGAGACAAAGCAGCAGGATTGGAAAGTAACGAAGGAGGATATTGGCAAATTAAGCACTGCTGCTAAAGCAGGAAACGTTATAAGCGATATCAACTCTGGTGATCTCAGCAAATTATTCGGGTCTGCCGATAAAGTAAGTTTTATTAGTGAATCTCCTTATATCAGGGCCATCATTGATAATAAAGACGTCATTATTAACTCTTTTAACGGAAAGGTCCTGTTTAACTCTGCGACAAAAAACTATCGCATCGTTCAAAGTGAAAATCTTCCCCGAGAAAAAAAGCTACTTTTTGTAGCAACAGACAACAAGAAGATGTTTTGCATTTTATATGACCTGGAAACCAGCACTGAAATATGGACGACAGAACTGGCTTCGGTAGAAAGCTTCATGAAGCAATTTTCCCTCTCTTTCAATAAAGGTAAAGCTGGCGCTAAGGATAAACTCATTTCCACGGATCAGGACATATACACCTCTATTAATGCACGCTTGTATAAGCTGGACAAAACTAGTGGCAAACTATACTGGAGTACAGACTTTGACCTGACAAACTTTTTTATCTCACAAAGTGATAAAAACATAATCATCACCAAAAATGCGGGCGGCCTACTGTCGTCTAAGCAGGCTGTAAATGTGATTGATGCAAGTAACGGCTCTCTTATCTGGAAAGATGATATTACAGGCAAATACATTTCCTATATAGAAGATTGGAATGACAGAATCCTTATTGCATACAGTAAAGGGTTTAATTTTTATAACTATAATGATGGTAAAAAGACCTGGAAAAAGGATGCTAAGGGAGATGATATAAAAAAAGTAATTCCTATTGATATGGATTACCTCTATATATCGGACAAGGACATGAACCTGATAAACAACAATGGTGAAAGTCAATGGAAAAAGACGATTGAAATATGTGATAAGGCGGATGAACCTGTATATTATCTTGGCAAGGTGGATAATAACAGGGTATTTTACCTGACGGCGACATTAGGTAATATGGTAGACTACAGCTCTGGCAAAAAGATCTGGAAAAAGAATATTGAATTTGACAAAGACCGGGCTTTATTATACTCGTTTGATGAAACATCAAAATCTTTCATTGTATTCAATGATAAAAAGCTGTACAAGTTTGACCCTAATTCATCAGATAAACCTGAATACTTTGTCAAATTGAAAGATTTACAAGAAGATAAATCAATAGAAAAAATTGATCTTTTTGATTGGGGTGTTTGCCTCGTAGGACAAAGTGATGTAATAGGCGTTGGTTTTGATGGACAGGTAAAATACCATAACGTATATAAGGAACCGGGAGCAGCAGCTCGCAAATTGTTAAAAACAGGAGCAGGCATAACCAGCGCATATTTCGCAGTGAAAGGAGCTGTTCAAAGCGCTTTTGCTGATGCAGAATTAACAGTCATTCACCGTGATGCACAAGGAAAAACAGTGCAAGAATCACAAAGTCTGCTGACTGATGAAAGCAAATCCAAATTGAGCCAAAAAGCAGCAACAAACCAAAGCGTCTCCACCACCATTGATGCTTCAGTATCAAACAAAGTACGTAATCGTTTTAATGCTTTAAAACACAGTACAGATTACGCCTTTGTACTAGCACGTGGTGAAGGTGATGAAACAACTCAACTGGTTAAGGTAAGAAAATCAGATGGCGTGGAAATAGATAAAATTTCTATTGATAACAATAAGCCGCTTTATGAAATTGATCCTGTAACAAATGACATTTATTATATCTATAAGAATGAGTTAAGGATATTCTCTAAGCAATAAATCGTATTATTCAATTGTTGAATGGTTATATTGTTGAGAACGTTTCACCACAATCAACAATTAAACAATGTAACCATTCAACAATTGAACAATACAACCATCTATATTTTCCCATACTTCTTTTTATATGCGATCAGCCAGCCGGTAACTTCATCGTAGGTATCTATGCCATGTGGCTGATGATTGGCTTTGAGGTAGGCGCCGTAGAAGAACCGGATAACAGGCTCTACCGGGTTTTTATACTGCCGGTAAAACTCTCTCGCTTCCTGCAAATCTTTTCTTACTAATGTATCCAGTGATTTATAATTAACGCGGGCTGCTGCGGAATCTCTCACAAACAGTTCTCCGTTGGCATACGTAAAGAGATCTATATATGCTGAATACTGCACACTGTTTTCTGTAGAAGCGGATGCTGCTAAGTAGCCTACAAAGTTGGCTTCGCTTTCATCCCCATAACCTACCTGGTGCGCAATCTCGTGGCATGTTACAAATGGCAGGTAGAACTTAGGCGCAATTACATTTACCTGTGCCTCGCCTGTAAATGGATTGTAATAGCCGGTGTACCCCATATAGGTCAATAACTTGCTGTACAACGACCGTTTTACGGATGGCCGCCTGTAGTTTAGGAAGGGATAGGCTGAACTGACGTTGTCATACGCATCGGCTGCCTGTTCAAACATTTCTTTATTGGCAGGGTATTGAAAATTTTTACCCATCTTTTTACGCGCGTCATTGGCTTTATGCAGCAGGTCTTGCGTAATACTTTGCAGCTCTTCTGTGGAATAATGACCTGGCGCTAATTGCAACTGGGCGGCGATGCCTTCACGGTCATAGTTCAATCCCCAAAAAAGATTGAAGATGATGTATAGCCGTAGCAGGTGTTTGATGTTGTAGGATGATTCAAGGAAAAAATTCCGCTTCGTCAGCGTCTTGCGAATCAGCGCACGTATAACGTCAAAGCAGATGACCAGTACCCAGATGACCCACCATGTGTATAAAATGTCACCAATGCTAAAAGGAATATTGCTGGAAATAATGCGCAGTACATGCGAAATACGCCCATACCAATTAGTCGAATAATAGTATTCAACCCAGTACGAATTGAGAGATAATAGTTTAATAATCAAGGCAATGCCAAAGAGGATCGCATTCCTGATCCAAATCTGCCGGAGTTCCTTATCTAACATGGGTAAAACCTGTATCTTCGTTACTAGTTGTACACAAGTACGTTAAGATTTAGGAGAAAACCAATTTTCCTTTGGCAATTAATGCAATAAGTGCTACCTTTGCCAGCCTTAAAAATCTGGGCTATGAACCACAAAAGAGCGTATGAAATAGCATATGTGGGGTTAAAACCGGGTGTTCATGAGTATAATTACCAGATTGATGATAAGTTCTTTGTACCGTATGGCGAGCAGGATTTTACCAATTGCCAGGCTGAAGTAAAACTGACGCTTGACAAGCAAAACGGCTTCATGATGCTGAAGTTTGATGTTGGTGGTGTTGCAAATGTAGTTTGTGACCGTTGCGGTAACGATCTTGCCATGCAATTATGGGATGAATTCAAGATTATCGTCAAATTGGTAGATGAACCGGATTTGATGAATGAACAGGAAGAGGACCCGGATATATATTATATCAGCAAAGGTGAAAGCCATTTGCACCTGGCGGATTGGATATATGAATTCATCAACCTGAGTATTCCTTCGCAACGTATGTGTGCGGAAGATGAAATAGGCGGCCCCCAATGCAATAAGGAAGTATTGGAGAAACTAAAGAAAATGGCTGAAGATGCCCAGCAAACAGATAACTCAAACCCTATCTGGAAAGACCTGGACAAATTCAAAAATTTAGAATAAACTTTTTTTGATTTTTTAAAATTTGAGATATGCCAAATCCCAAACGCAGACACTCCCAGCAGCGCAGCGCGAAGAGAAGAACTCACTATAAAGCTGAGTCTGTAACATTAAGCAAAGACACCACAACTGGTGAAATACACGTACGTCACCGTGCGCATGTAAGCGAAGGTAAATTATTCTATAAAGGAAAATTGGTAGCTGAAAAAGCACCGTTGAAAGCGTAATAATCGCTGGATTTATTCTTTTTAGTAATAATTAGTAATACTTAGCCTGGCCGGACATGAATATTGGATTAGACATGATGGGAGGAGACTTTGCGCCGCTGGAAGCGGTGAAAGGGCTTCAAATGTATCTTGCCGAATCTCATATTGATGGCCCGGCTAGTCTTTTTTGCATTGGCCAGGAAGATAAAGCACTTCCCCTTCTACAGGAATATGGCCTTGACAAAAACGCTGCTATCCGTTTTATCCCCGCGCCTGAAGTGATCGGTTACCACGAGCACCCTACCAAAGCGCTGAAGGAGAAACAACAGTCTTCTATTGCTATAGGTTTTCATCTTTTAGCTACAGGCAAAATAGATGCCTTTATCAGTGCAGGCAACACAGGTGCCATGCTGGTAGGCACTATGTACACGATCAAGGCTATTGAAGGTGTACAACGCCCTACTATTGCGACTATTGTACCTAAGCTAAACGGCGCTACCGGTCTGCTGCTGGACGTAGGTCTGAATGCAGACTGCAAACCGGAACACTTAAACCAGTTTGCCGTATTAGGCAGCCTGTATGCCAAGAACATCCTGGGTATAGATACACCTAAGGTGGGCTTGCTGAATGTAGGCGAAGAAGAAACCAAAGGCAACCTGCTGGCGCAAGCCACTTTCCCCTTGCTGAAAGAAAACAAACACATTCACTTCGTAGGTAACGTTGAAGGACGCGACCTGATGAATGATAAAGCTGATGTAATTGTATGTGATGGTTTCACAGGCAATATCATCCTCAAAATGGCGGAATCCATTTATGATGTAGCCGTAGAGCGCAAGCTTGAAAATGATGCTTTCTTCAGCCGTTTCCACTACGAAAATTATGGCGGCACACCTGTCCTTGGTGTAGCAAAGCCTGTTATTATCGGTCATGGTATCAGCAATGCAACAGCATTTAAAAACATGATCCTCCTCTCTGCAAAAATGATCACGTCGGGCTTTTGTGATCAGATTAAAGCGAACTTATAAAGATTTGAAATTTCGGATTTGAGATTTGAAATGATTGCGGACCGAACGCTTTGCGCTCTCTGCGTATTCTCTGTGTTCTTTGCGATATTTTTAATTCACTTGCTTGTTCTTCCCTTCCTTTATGACTTCCTGTTTTTTTTACCCCCTTGACTTAAAACAAAAAAGGAGCAAGATAAAGATCCCGCTCCGGTTAAACTACTGCTTAGACAACTGTACTGCTTATAAGAGCAGCAACAAATCGTTTATTTCACCTTGATGAGCATGCCATCAGGCGCTACATATATTTTCTTTTTGTTTTTGCCACCCTGGCTTACAATAATTTCGTAGAAGTCTTTCTTCTTAGAATAATCCTGTGTGCGGTAATACGTCTTCGAATCCACGGTATAGCCAGTGTATTCAGGGTGTTGTTTTGCCAGGTTGGTCAGCGTCTGCTTTACAGGCGGCGGTAACTTAGCCTGGTCTTCTTCATACTTACCTTGCTCCAGCGTGCCGTCTGCCGCATATAAGCCAAAGTATTGCACATTCGCTCTTTTGAAGCTAATGGTATAATGGTCTATCCTTGAGTCTGGACTGATGCTTCCATCTTCTGTTACCACCCAGCCATTTTTAATCGCATTGGTGGGTGTCTTAAAATATTGGATCGCTTTTGCATCCGGGAATTTTGTCTCCACCGCTTTAATGATCTGTTGCGGCGTTTCCGATTTTGCAATGGGTTTGCTTGCAGTAATGGTAATTTCATTTTGAGACTGAGCAGTTGCAGCGCCTACTGTCAATACAGCAATGAATGCAAAGAATAATTGTTTCATACAAAAGGTTTATTTATGATAAATGTTATATGTACAAGCAAGGTTAATAACTGCTGTTCTTAATCACCTCTGTCCGCAAAGCCAGTTCCAGCGCCTGCCGTGCCACTATCCTGCGCAGGTATTCATTTTCATTTTTCAACTGTACCAGCACTGCAGCACCGTTCCATTCTACGCCTCCAAAAGAACCATGCCTGGCCATATTTACCTTCCAGTCAGATAACATAGCCGGTGATATGTTATACTTTCTTAGAATATAATCCACACCATCACTAAACGATTCCTTCACTATGCGGTATTTTTCCTCGTATGACCATTTGCGTCGTTGCATTGCGTATAACGGTTTATTCAGCAGGTAATAAATAATGTACAGTAAACCACGGTCAGCCCCCTTTCCTATTATGAGACACTTCCAGTATGTGTTATCCTCCATTTTTTTGAAAAAAAACCAGAATTACCCACCAAACCCCGCTACAGCAAGGGATTACCATTCTTGTGAAAAATTTTTTAGTCTCGTTTTTTTTGACTTTCTTGAGGGTACTTTTTAATCCAAAGCCTTTCGTATCCTCTATGTTATTTAACTCGATGGACTTTGTGTACTTCGGTGCCATTGTCTTTTCGTTGTACTGGTTATTATATAACCGGTCTCGAATCCAAAACGTACTACTGCTTATCGCCAGCTATTTTTTTTATGGCTGGATGCACAAAGCTTTCCCTATTTATCTGCTCGCGCTTACACTTATCGGTTATGGCAGCGGCTGGTTACTTTCCAATTCAAAAGATATTCGCAGGCGGAAAATAACATTCGTTCTTTCCATCATTCTTGCGACCGCATGTCTTGCAGTATTGAAGTACACCAACTTTGTTATTGAGACCATCAATGGTCTTTTCAACAGTAAGAGCAATGGTATATCTGCACTACACTTACTTGTGCCAGTAGGTATCAGCTTTTACACGTTTACCACCATTGGTTACATTACAGATGTGTACCGGGAGAAGATAGCACCGGAAAAGGATTTCATTACTTATGGCGCTTACGTCAGCTTCTTCCCTCACCTGCTGTCCGGGCCTATTCCTTCTGCAAGTGAAACGCTGCCACAGTTTGCAGCGCAGCGCAAGTTCAGCATGGATCATATACAGGCAGGTGCAACGCAAATCATCTGGGGATTGTTTAAGAAGATGGTGATTGCAGACAACATTTCACTCGCAGCAAATTACTGTTTCGCAAACTATAGCCATAATTACGGCAGCACGCTTTTTATCGGAGCTGTACTCTTTGGCTTCCAGATGTATGCGGACTTCTCCGGCTACTCAGATATTGCACGTGGTGTTGCAAAGCTGTTTGCTATTGACATTTTTCAAAATTTTCATTACCCATTTTTCTGCAAAAACATACAGGACTTCTGGCACAGGTGGCACGTATCATTAACCAAATGGTTCAATGAATACATCTTTATGCCCGTGATTGTAGATAAGCGTAACTGGGGTGTATGGGGTGTTGTATTTGGCCTTATGGTAACGTTTACGATCAGTGGCCTGTGGCATGGTGCAGGATGGACGTTTGTAATATGGGGCGCCTTGCACGGCATTGGTCTTTCGTATGAGGTATTGACAAAAAAATGGCGCGGAAGGCTAAAGAAAAAATTACCTGCCGCCCTGTTCAATACCATCGTACATCTATTACTTTTCTTATTCCTCATATTTACCTGGATCTTCTTTAAGGCTGATACGATACAAGACGCGTTTGGCTTTTATAAAAATATGTTCACGTTGCAATTTTTCAACAAACCTCCTGTTTTCATCTATAGCAACCTGAAATGGGTGTTGCTATTACTAGTGGTAGAATGGTTGTTTCGCAAGCGTGCATATGTGTTGGATTTTATCGGCAAGTACAGATGGTTGCAGTTGATCTTATGTGCAGGTGTGATCGTGATGATCTATCTCTGGCATAAGAAGATGAATATGCAGGAATACTACTATTTCAAATTCTAAATTCAATAAATAAACAATGAACAAGCACAAAGCTCTTGCTGGCGCATTACTGATCAGCTCTGCTTTTATGTTGCATAGCTGTGGATCCAACGGCAATGCTGCAAACAACCAAAAGGACAGCGTCGTAATAGATGATGCATCTACTGAAACTGCTGAAAACCCTTTTATCAAAGAATACCCGAAAGTACCGGAGTACATCCCCATCTTCCTGAAAGCCGGACCCGTTGGCGAAAAAACTTATGCTGAGTTGAAGGGCCGCTACTCTGCCGATCTTGGCACACTGAAGAAAACAGTAGAAGCGACAGGAGCAAAATTTGTACTGCTGGTGATTACGCCGGGTGCAGTTAAGGATATGACGGTAGAAGAAAAAGCGGGCATTGATTTTCTCAATAGCGCTGCTAAATCGAATGGTGTTGAAACGATCGATGTAACGCCTTTCATTCACGGCTTTACTGCTCAGGAGTTAACACAGATCCCGAAAGATGGTCACTGGTCTAAGGAAGGTGCTGCAAAACTTGCAGACGAGCTGGCTAAGTATATACCTAAATATGCTGCGGCAAAATCAACCGCTACTTACGACAAACGCCCTGAAACATTCAATGACCTTGAAGCAGGTATGGACCAGGTATTAGATGGCGGCAAAAACCTGCCTTATCATGTAGTAACAAATAAGCAGGGCTTGCGTATGAACTATGACCTGGCTTTCCCTAAAACAAAACAACGCATTCTGTTTATGGGTGATTCTGAAGTGTATTGCCCTTTCCTGGACAATGAGTATATCATTACATCTTTGTTGCAGGGAAAATTTGCTGATAAAGAAATCATCAATGCGTCTGTGATCGGTTATACACTGGAAGATTATATTTCCCTGTACACAGATAAAACTAAATTCTCTGAACCGGATGTAGTGATCGTGGCAACGTCTCCGGGCGATGTGATCGATTATTATTTCTCTCAGCGTAACAAACTGAGCAGAACGCACAAGCAGTACCCGCCTTCTGAAAATGAGAAGGAGTTATATAAGGTGCTTTATACAAAATAAATAAAGTAAAAGCTTTAAACACATAAACCATTTGAAATTTGAGATTTAATATTTGAGATGACCTATGGAGTATGTATATCCATTTCAAATTTTAAATCTCAAATTTCAAATCCTTCGTCTTTACAATAACAAAACAATATGAACACCCCTGTCATAGAGTTTAACAGACTAAAGAAAAACCTGAAGAAGGACCTTTCTTCGCAGAAAGAGGTACGTATAGCATTGCTTGCGGATACTGCATCGCAGATGCTGACGCAGGCGATCAAAGGCTATGGCATAGAACAGCATGTTCATTACAATATTTTTGAAGCTGACTATAACCAGATTGAGCGGCAGGTATTTGATCCGGCATCCGAACTGTATGCGTTTGCGCCTCAGTTTGTACTTATTTTCCGCAGCAGCGAAAAACTGGTAAAGGAGTTTTATAAAAAAGATGTACCGGCAAAAGAAGCATTTGCTTCTCATATAGCAGCGCATACAGCACAGTTGTATGAAACGATCACGGAGCGCACAGGTGCAAAGGTGATCTTTAGCAATTATACCGAAATAAACGACGGCGTATTTGGCAACTATGCTTCAAAGGTAAAAAGCTCTTTTGTGTACCAGGTAAAGAAGCTAAACCTGTTGTTGATGGACCTGAGCCAGTCGTACAAGAATTTTTTCCTGAATGACATTGCTTCGCTGATCCAGCAGACAGGATACCATTTTTCGTTTGATGTAAAGCCTTATATCAATGCAGAGATGGTATATAGCATAGACTTCCTCCCCTACGTTGCAAAGAATACGTACGATATAATTGCAGCTATATCGGGCAGCTTTAAAAAGTGTGTGATCCTTGACCTTGATAATACGACGTGGGGTGGCATTATTGGCGACGATGGGCTTGAAGGCATACAGGTAGGCAGCCTTGGCTTAGGCAAAGCTTTTACTGAATTACAATTATGGGTAAAGGAACTGCGTAAGCGTGGTGTGATCGTGGCAGTGTGCAGTAAGAATACGGATGAGATAGCACGTGAGCCTTTCATACAACATCCTGAAATGGTGTTGCGACTGGATGACATTGCAGTGTTTGTGGCAAACTGGGAAACAAAGGTTGACAATATCCGCCACATTCAAAGCATTTTGAATATTGGGTTTGACGCAATGGTTTTTTTGGATGACAATTCTTTTGAAAGAGAAATGGTGAAGCAGGGTATTCCTGATATAACTGTGCCCGAACTACCGGAAGACCCATCGGAATACTTGTTGTACCTACGCCAGCTCAACTTGTTTGAAACAGCTTCTTTTACGGAAGAAGATGGTGCGCGCACGCAGCAATACCAGGAAGAAGCAATGCGTACTACATTGCAAAAAAGTTTCACGAGTGAAAATGATTTCCTCGAGAGCCTTGATATGGAATGCGAGGTAAAAGCATTTGATGCTTTCACTATTCCACGCATTGCACAACTCTCACAACGCTCCAACCAGTTTAATCTTCGTACAGTGCGTTATACGGATGCGGAAGTAACAGCTACCAGTGCGAGCGAGGCGCATCATACACTTTCTTTTTCCCTGCGCGATAAGTATGGCGATTATGGACTGATCGCGTATGTGATACTGCATGAGCAGGAAGCAGGCACCTTATTCATTGATAGCTGGGTAATGAGCTGCCGTGTATTGAAAAGAGGTATGGAACGTTTTACACTTGAGCGCATACTGGCTGTTGCAAAAGAAAAAGGTTTTAATCGTGTAACGGGTGAGTATATTCCTACGAAGAAGAATGGTTTGGTAAGGGAACATTATGCTTCGCTTGGCTTTAGCGATGGTGGCAACAACCTGTGGCACATTGATACAGGCAGCCCGCTGACGGAGCAACCCATTTTTATCACAGTAAAATAATTATACAAATGGCTTACGAACAATTATTAGAAGAGTTGACCGGCATCTTCAGGGATGTATTAGATAATGACTCTATTGTACTGACAGAAGAAACAACCGCAAATGATATAGAGGAATGGGATTCTATCAGCCACATACAATTAGTGGTTGCGGTAGAAAAACATTTTAAAACAAAATTTTCCAACGGCGAAATTCAAAAGTGGCGCAAGGTGGGTGATATGTGTGTGAGTATTGAAGAGAAGAAATCGTGAACGAGTTGTAATTGTTTAATGGTTACATAGTTAAATTATTGGATCGAAGCGAAGGAAAACGTGGGTCGTGAGACGGCAATCGTGAATGGGCTTACGCACAACGGGCAACTCACCACTCACTTTATGCCCCTTCGACTCTTGGTGTTTTCTCCGTGCTTTCGTGCCTTTGTGGCTAATTCTTTGCGTTTGCGTGAAACTCCGCTCAAAACAATATAACCATATAACAATTAAACAATGGATCGGCATCTTAGCTGCACTACCAGAGAAGAATTTCATCACACGCCAGTGACGGCTTCCTGTTTTGCCTGAACCGCCATACCGGCAATGATCCGAGGCACTTTGCAGTTACGCGTACATAGCGTGCAGTGGTCTTCTTGGAGAAAGAGGTTGTATTGATGCTTGCACTATAGATCTCATCCGGCGCTGGTAATTTCTTAGTTCCGAATGTGGTGTACTTCACCCCATCATCCGAAGTTTCTACCGTAACATCTGTTGGCAGAAAGATCCAGTGGCGTTGGTCTTCGAGAAAATGCAGATCAACATTTGTAAATGATTTAGCCGCTCCCAGGTCTACAGTCGCTATCATATCGGCACCATAGAACAACAGCCAATTATAGCTAAACTCTGTATAGCCATTTACATTATCTACCAATGTCCGTTCTTTCTTTGCGGGAAAGTCTTCTGATAAAGGATTCGCCAATGTTACTTTGGCATTATATGCAAGGTTGGCTTTGAATGGCTTTGCCAGTATAGTGTTCCATTCTTTCTGGTAATCGTCCGGAGAGATGCTGCCTTCTGACAATTCTGTAACACCGGCCTTTTTTGCCTGCGCTACGAAACGGGAAATTTTTGCGGCCCAGTTTGGCTTTACAACATAGCTGTTTTTTCCATCGCCTTGCAAATAGCCAAACTTCTCTTGCCCGAAAAACTTTGACTGTTGCAGTACCGTGTAATCCAGGGAAAGGCGCACGTTGTTTACACGGTTAAGCAATACTGTATCTTTTTCTACCGCCGCTTCTGCTTTATCAAGAATAGTGGAATACTGATCTATAAGTTCTGGAGACAGGTAACTATCGTATTCATTGATCGGGTTACCATAAATATCTATTTTCCGTTTGCTGCTTTTTGCCTCAGCTTGCAGGCGATCTATATATTGCTGCACCGATGTGGCAGCCGCGCCATAATAGTTATCTAAAAATTCTTTTTTTATAGCTGCTATATCTGCTGCGGGATTCCACAGCAAGTAGGATAAGAGGTAACTTCTCAGTTCAGCCAGCTCACTATATGTATCGCCACTACCCTGGGAGAAAATGCCTTTCACATTTTGTTGTTGCAGGTATTGCACATTTGCCTGTAAGTTGTCCAGGTCAGGAAATGGTGCAAGATAGTTGGTAAACTGGGTTGTATAGTCCCAGATAAAGATCTGCTTTGTCATTTTAGCCCACCCTTCGAGATCACGTCTGAATGAGGCAGCAGAGCTTTCCTGTGTCAATGGTTTTGTCCTGTATGCATCAATATCACTCAGCATGATGATCACATTACTTTCAGGCTTTGTTTTAGAAGGATGGCTTGTATAGAGGTATGCGAGCGTAGTGAATTTCTTATCGGGGAAGGTCTTTGCAATCCTGTTTACGAAACGGATCAACGATCCCTGTGGCCCACCTTCTTCAGCGTCTGTTTTTTTACACTTGTCGCAGGTGCAATACCCAAGATCATCATTGATACTTACAGACCAATATTCCGCATCAGGATTTTGCGCAAAACGTTTCTTCAGGTTTTCTACAGTTATCTTAAACACGTCTTCATTAGAGAGACACAATTGTGTTGCCTGCCTTTTACCATCTACCAATGCGAAATATTCCGGGTGTGGCTTAAAGTAATCCTGCGGAGGCACTAATTTGAAAAATGAATGTCCCCATATACCCCAAAGGTCTTCGAACTTATGCAGCCCATGCCATTCCATATATTCTGCGTCGTTAGATGCAGGATAGTACACTTGCCTGTACACAAAAGGTGTTATTTGCTTATCCAGTATTCCCGCAGTGAGGTAGACTTTTTTTTGCTGCGGCACAATGGCTTTTCCTGTATATAATTTTTTACAGTTGAGATACTTTTCTAAAAAAGCATATACACCATATACCACGCCCTGTCCTGTGCCTCCGGTAATGTAGAGGTTGTCATTGTCAGTGGCTATAATGAACCCCTCGCCTTCTATTTTTTTAGGATTAAAACGACCAGCGGCTTCCACTTTTCCTATATAGACTGCTGCCTTTCCTTTATAGCTTGCTTCTGTGGTTAGTGGCAGTTGTAAACCAGATATTTGTTTCAGGTATTGCTGAAATACTTGCGCCGCATGTTTTTCTGCTTTAGATGCTTCTGCAGGTATTACAATGGTAAAATTACTTCTGCCGTTATCTGCCAACGTAAAATTGCTATCTACAATGCCACAAGCCATATTGCAACACATGCCCGCAAAAAAGAGAAGTGCCTGAAACATTTTACGCCACATTTTTTATGTTTTAAAATCAGTTTTTTTGAGAACACATTTCACGCAAAGGCGCCAAGTATCGCAAAGGCCGCAAAGAAACTACACAGTAGTAAGCCTCTTGCCGAATCCTGACAGGTCTTAAAGACCTGTCAGGATTGTATCGTCTTGCTTCGCCCAGGTTCGTGTCTTCACGAACCTGCTACCTTCCAGCGCGTGTGGACACGCGCCGGGGCGAAACGCAAAAGGATACGCAGAGAACACAAAGAGAGTAAGCCCCTTCACGATTGCCGTCTCACGGCTCACGTTTGCCTTCGCTTCGATCTTCTTCACCCAATTAAAACTTGCGCTGAAAGCTGACATAAATATCATACTGGTTACGATACGTATCCGGTGTAACCTTCTGGTTATACCAGTCGCCATTTATACCAAGCGTATTCCGGTAGTTAAATACTTTGTAATACCCGACACCAATACTGTACGTGGTAATGCCCACATTGTTTACAAACTGGAAATTACGGCTAAATTCATCCGGCGAACTTCCTATGCCTATGCTTGCACGCAGATAATCTGTTTTAGTTATATATTGCCTGGCAAGGATCGTCGCGGATTTATCCAACGGCACATTGCCCTGTGACTTATCCAGCGTTTTTACGATTGTCAGGTAACCGCGTACATTGATCCAGAAATCACCTATCGTTTTTGCAACAGACCCAACTACGGAGAGTGTGGATGTTGTATCAAAATTTAAGTAACGTAATCCAAGCTCCCCTTCCCACGCATGCTTAAAGTTGTGGAAGAGTGAATAGGCTAATCTTATCTTAGGGAATACAACCTGGTTTGCAAAAGAAACGTTTGCAAACGAGCTCCATTTTTTGTTGTGCGTATAATATGTTTCTAACTCTAACTGTATGCCCGTTCCTGTTGGACGGCCTGCAAAGTTTAAGCGAGTGCTGAATGTAGTTCCTTTGCTTTTAAAACGCGTGTATTCTATTGTACCGATGTTGGCATGTGTCCTTAGCTGGTTGTAATCGTACGTAGAGCTGAGGAACATTAAGCCAAATTGGTTTTTCAATTGTTTGCTCTTCAGGTAAGAAGCGTAATCAATATTGCCTGGTGTAGGGTTGCGTTTTGCTACCGTATCTGCATACAAAGCAGCTTCAGGGAACATTTGTTTGTTCTCCAGCAGCACCGCTTTTTTCATGAGGAAATATAAATTATCAGGATAATAGATCAGCCCTTTATTTACCAGCGCCAGTGCTGTATCATACTGGTTCATGGAGTTAAGCAGGTTGATGGAGTACATCAGCGCAGTAGAATCTTTTGGCTGGATAGACAATGCTTTTCCAAACTCTATCAATGCGGTATCCTGTATGTTTCTGTTGCGGTAAGAAACGCCTGAGGCAATGATCGCATCTACGTAAGCCGATTTGATCTTTGCATTATATGGATAACGTTTATACAGATCGCCGGTTATAGCATACGCTTCTTTATACTGCTTCATAGCCTCATACGTTGCCGCTTTTTTCAGCAGCAGGTCTTTGTTCGTTACAGGGCTAAGTGCAATAGCACGGTCTATATAGAACATGGCAGAGTCATACTGCTGCGTAGCGCTTTCTATATTGATCATATAGTTCAGCACATCTATATCGTCAGGTCTTACAGATAACACATAGTTAAACTCTTCGCGTGCAGTTTCGAACTGTTCGTCCTGCAGGTACGCGCGCCCGGTAGTATATTTCAGATCAGCCAATGCTTCTTTGTACTTCGTCTCTGCCGGATATTTTTCTATCAGGTAGTACAGCGTTTCTTCGGCATCCGGTATTCGCCTGTATAGCTGCAATATGTTCTGTTTCCTGAATAAAATATCCGCTTCTTCCTTCGGATAGAATGCGGCCATTTTATCCAGGTTTTGCAAAGCCTCTTTATATTTTTTCTGACGCTCCTGTGTTATCACTAAATAGTTAAGCGCATCGTGGTTTGACGGGTCTACTGCTATTGCCTTCTTATAAAGTACTGCTGCACTATCATACAACTCCTGCTGATAAAAATCTTTACCCGACCTTACCAGCAAGTCCAGGTATGTTTCACGATACCCGTATCCATTAGGATAAGCGGTATAGAGCTTTTCTATTACCCCTGTAGCCTGTCCGTATTTACCAGTAGCCTCCAACACGCCCGCTTTCTTTGTTAGCAGCAGGCGGTCAGACGGATAATATTTGAGTGCTTTGTTCAGCCATCCTAAAGACTCTGCATATGCACCGCGCGAGTAACTCATATTAATGAGATAATTCAATGCTTCCCTGTTGGATGGTTGCTTTTCCAATACAGCGGAAAACTGTACATAAGAATCATGCGCAAGGTAGTACGCACCGGCATCCATTCTTGAGCTGATCTCCAATTGGCTGAGTTTGCTATCTGCCGGGTATATTTTTTGCGCCTGGTGAATGACTTCAATAGCTTCCGGGTAATTGTGCATCGCATCGAGAATGAGTATTTTTTTCATCAATAGCTCATAGTCGTTCGGCTTTAAGAATAATGCGTTGTTGACATAAGAAAGTGATTTATCAAACAACTGCATCCTGTTGGAAACAAATACGACGTATTCCAACGCATCTTTATTGTAGGGGTCTTGCGCCAGTACACTTTCGAGATCATACAACGCGCGGCTGTTCAAGCCCTGTTTTACAAATTTTGCGGCACGGTCCAGTTTATAGTTAATGAACAATGTCAATACAGCCGTATCTGTGGGGAATTTATCACGCATGCTTTCTGCGTAGTCATCTGTGTATTTGGAGTCTTTTACGGCAGCCAGCAAGGCCATTTTTTTCAACATAAACTCCCTGTCGTTCGGGAAATAATACAACGCGTCATCTGCATAACAAAGCGCTTCTTCGTAATGCAATCTTCCCTGCTCTAATGAGATGGCGGAGAAATACGCATCGTGATAACGCGGATTTTGCTGCAATACTATATTGAACTCCATTTTAGCACTATCCGGCTTATTGGTCAGCATAAAGAGCCTGCCCAATACATAGTGCAGATCAGAATAATCAGGACGTCTTGATAAGCCTTCACGGCAGTATGCAATAGCCTGCTGATAGTTCTTACTCTTCATGTTTTTGGTAGCCAGTGCAAGCATGTCATCTACGTTGAGATCTTCACGCCTTTTTCTGACACCTTGTGCGGATACGGTTGCGCCGAGCATAAGCAGCATGGACAGCAGCACAACCACGCCGCTCACTTTCATTAATTTGAACATACGTTATATTTTGAAAAGGCAGGAGGAATAAGCGATAAGGTGTAAGGCTTTTATGCCTCATACCTTTTACCTTATGCCTTGCACCTTATACAGCCTGTGGTTTTTTACCAAAGCCCTGGCGTTGCATGTTACCCCAAACGTGTTTCCGGTTGGTGATAAAGAAGAAATAACCTCTTAATGCAAATACAACGATCAGTGGGTGGTAGATAAACGGCTCAAGAAAGGCCATTAAACAAAGACCTAATACTTCGCGCCATGTTTTATAATGCCTGTAGGTGATCTGATCCCACAAAACAGCCAGTGTGGTGATCATAACAGAATAGGTGAACACAAACAGCAATAATATTTTTGCAAAAGGCCAGTTGATCTGCCCTGTTACGATAATGTAGAGATAATAAAGAATACCCATGCCTTCGATGATCGGCGCAAGGAATTCAAAGAATAAGTTGTAAGGGAATACGACTAACCCTAATCTTCCATAACGGGGATTGAAGATGATCTTTTTATGAATAGCCATGATCTGGAACAAACCACGCCCCCACCTTGTACGTTGCCTGCTGAAGACTTTCATGTTTGGCGGGCCTTCTGTCCAGCATTGAGTAGTAGGAATGTAACGGATAGCATATTTCAGCTTGTTGTTACGCATGTAACTACACATGCGCGTAACAAGGTCCATATCCTCACCAAAAGATTTATGATCATACCCTCCGGCTTTGATGGCAATTTCTTTATCAAATAATCCAAGACCACCGGATACGTTCGGTACGCAGTTTATAAAGCTCCAGCCCATTTTACCCAATACGTATGCACGTATATACTCCATTTCCTGGAAGCGTGGCAGCCATTTGCGCGGCGGGCGCACGCGTGTAATCACTCCCTCATCTATTTCACACGAGTTCGCAATGCGAAGTGTGGCACCGGTTGCTATTACGCGACGGCTATCTTCTATCACATGCCTGTAACCACACTCAGGGCAGGGCTCGCCCATCTCTTTGGTCTTCTTGGCTTCCTCATCCATAAATGGTTTGATCATGCGCAGCAGTGTATCTTTTTCAATGATACAGTCTACGTCTGTACAAAGGAAGTAATCGAAAGCGGCGGCATTGATGCCTGCATTAGAAGCATCGGCTTTACTCTTACCGTTCACTTTATCTATAACCATCAGTTTTTCATACGCTCGGTTGGTAGATTTGAATATTCTTTTTACCGGCTGGCTTACGATCTTCTCATTATAGGCAAATTCTACTTCTACCATTTCGAACTCACTGATCATTTTTTGCAACGTATCATCGGTGCTACCATCGTTGATAATGATCACTTCAAACTTTGGATAGTTGAGCGTAAGTAGTGAACGTACATTGGAGATAATGGTTACACCTTCGTTGAATGCGGGCGCTATTACCGAAATGCCCGGCGCCAGCGATGAACCTAATATTTTAGTATAATCCGCATAGCTCGCTTTTTTCTGGAACATGCGTATAGAGATGAACGACAGCACAGCCAGCACTGCATACATCAGCAGCATGCTGACACCGTACACGAAAACAGTGCCTTCAAAAAAATTCGAAATATGTTGCCAGATCGTTGTTTGTTCCATCGCTGTCCTGTTTATTTAACGGCCTGTGTATTGTTATTATTTGCTGTTGCCATTTTAGCGGCAGTTGTATTAAATCCTTTTCGCTGCATATTGCCCCATGTATGTTTTTTACCTGTAAGAAAGTAGTAATATCCACGCAGTGCAAATACCATGATCATCGGGTGGTACAATATCATTTCATAAAAAGGCATTACACAAAGGCTGGCTACTTCTTTCCACGATTTATAGTACCGGAAAGTGATCTGGTCCCACAGGATGGCTGTAGTAGAGATCATAATAGAATAGGTATATACGAAAATGAGCAACAGTATAGCAAAGTGCCAGTTGATCATGCCCAGGCAAATAAGTACGATATAGTAGATAACGCCTAAGAACTCAATGATCGGTGCAAGCAGCTCAAAGAAGAAGTTGTACGGAAAAACGATCAATCCCATTCTTCCATATCTCGGATTGAACAACATTTTTATATGCGCAAACATAAGCTGCGACAAGCCTCTGCTCCATCTTGTACGCTGACGCATAAAGATCTTCACAGTAGATGGGCCTTCTGTCCAGCATAAAGTAATAGGTATGTAGCGGATGGCGTAGTCAATCTTGTTATCATACGCATAGCGCACCATGCGCGTCATCAGCTCCATATCTTCGCCAAAAGATTTGTGATCATATCCACCGGCTTTGATGGCAACTTCTTTATCGAAGAGGCCGAGGCCACCAGACACGTTGGGCACGCAGTTGATCCAGCTCCAGCCCATTTTACCTAATACAAATGCACGCAGGTATTCCATTTCCTGGAAGCGCGGCAGTATCTGGCGCGGCGGACGCACACGCGTAATTACACCTTCGTCCACGTCACATGAGTTTACCATGCGCAACGTAGCACCTGTAGCAATCACGCGTTTCTTTTCTTCCGACATTACCGGCTTTATCAGCTTCAGCAATGTATTTTTCTCCAGGATGCAGTCCACATCTGTACACAAAAAGTAATTGAATGTGGCAATATTGATTGCGGCGTTTACTGCGTCAGCTTTACTCTTACCATTTACTTTATCTATGACAAGCAATTTGGAGTAAGCCGAATTAGTTGATTTATATACCCCCCTTACAGGTTGCGTTTTGATCCTTGCGCTGAAAGCAAAATCTACTTTTACCAGTTCAAACTCTACTATCATTTGCTCCAGCGTATCATCGCTGCTACCATCGTTCACAATGATAATTTCAAAGTGCGGGTAGTTGAGCGTAAGTAATGAACGAACGTTGCCGATGATGGTTAATCCTTCATTGAATGCAGGCGCTATAACAGAGATACCCGGTGCAATTGGTGACCCGAGCATTTTTTCATCATCAATATTTTTCTCGCGTCTTTTAAATCTGGTAATGGCAATGAGGGACATAATAGCCAGCAACGCATACACGACAAGCAGCGTTGTACCGTAAACAAATACGGCTCCTTCAAAAAAGTCCTGCACATGTTCCCAGATTGTCTCCTCCATCAGTACTTAATTAAGGGGTTCATGCAATGTTTCAGGATCAGCTTGTTTTCGGCAGTGGCTGTATCCAGCAGCTCGCCCAGCATTTCTTCACTATGCTGCTTATGGCTGATAATAGACTTAGCTGCATTTTTGCGGATGTCGAAATCTGAAGAGCGAAGAAACTCCTGTCGCAGGAAGGTCAGGTTTTTACCTGTACCCATTCTCCCTATCGCTTTCAGTATTTCCAACTGGCAGTCGAGTGGCTGGCTGCTATAGATCTGCACCAGTTTATCTTCTGCCTCATCAGCTTTTAATTTGCCCAGCGCGTTAATAGCATTACTACGCAGGTAATGGTCTTTATTGTCCAGTAACTTGATGATGGATGGAACCGCCTCCTGCTGATTGTAATGCACGATCAGTTTCAGGCAAAAGGCAACCACGCTTTTATTACTGGAATAAGTAACCCATCTTGCAAAGTTGGGAATAGAAATATCTTTAGTTGTGGTAATAATTTTAAACAGTTCCAACTGATCCCACATAAGCAATGGCTCACTTACGACATCAAAAAACTTGAATGGTTCGTTCTTACTCAGTTTAATATACGCGTGCCTGGCTTCTGCCCTCAGCTCCCTGTTCTTACTATTGGTAAGCGGTAGTATGTTTACGTCGGCAATAGACATATCCATCGCAGTCAATTCTATGAGCGACTTTACTTTGCGATCCCATTTAAAGGATTTCAATTTACCAAACGACTCTTTTTCAAGCCCGAGTTCTATATATAGTTTTCTTAAAAGCAAACCAATATCCCCGGAGAAGTTTTTGCGGTAGTGGATCAGGCGTTCTATAATAGCCTGGCGGGCAAAAGGCGTTTTAAATCTCGGCCTATCAAATTTTTCCAAAGGCAATGGTATCTCCTCTACCGGTTTGCCTTCTGCAAGATCATCATTAAGTATAATGGACTCGGTAAGTATTTCATCCAATAAGGGATTGATCCGCGCTATTTTTTTATCGTGCCTGCTGCCCCTGTACCGTCTGTACAGGATGGAAGCGTATGCTATTACTGTTGATACAATAGCTACAACAGTAAGAAAAATGGCTATTTGTATAACTAAGGGGTAGCTATCAAAATAGTAGAAATAGCGCCTGAAGAAGGGGGCGAAAAAAGCCTCAAGCAACAACATAGTTATTTATTATAATTTCCTGGCAAGCAAACGCTTTACGCGTATCAACAGTTCTCCTGCCATGATCGGTTTTTTCAAAAAATCATCCACACCTAATCTAAAACCTTCCATAATAGAGTCTTCATTACCAAGCGATGACACGATGATGATGGGAATATTTGCGCCATAGCTATCGCCTTTTATCTTGCTGATAATTTCAAAGCCGTTGGCATAAGGCATCATCAGATCGGTAATCACCATATCATAGTCTTTCTCTTCTACTTTTTGTAACGCCTCTTTGCCATTCTGTGCAACGATCACTTTAAACCCTTCCTTTAAAAGGATGCGCTCTGTTACTTTCAGCATTATCTCATCGTCCTCAATCAAGAGTATCTTATACTCCTTATTGGCTCCTGTCATAATTAGTTTTTAAATGGATATACAACTATAGCGAATACGCTATCAGCTTTTCGTAGAAGGATAATGGATTAGACAAATTTACTATACTTACGAGCCTTTGCTACACTAAGGATTTGATTTAATAACAAATTAAATCATTTTAATACCGTTATAATGTCCACAACACAAGTAAGTAATAATTCAGAAGGGTGTTATTAAGAGGAAGCAACAATGAATAAAATGTAGCACAAAACTTTTGTCAGCTCAATTTACTTTTCCCGTTTATTTGACTTTAGTCATGTGCGCGATAAAGGCTTTTTCGTTTTTGACTTACAGCATAGTTTTGATTATTGGTGTAATTGAAAACCGGAACCACTGCAAAATAGTGCATTAATATAATATATTATTCATAATCAGTATAATATATTTACTAAATACAAAAATCCCGATCACAAATGCACCTATTGCCACCAGCCATACTGCCCCTGCGCTTATATCTTTAATATTCTTTATGGCCGGGTGATAATCTGGTGATACGAGGTTACACAAATGCTCAAGGGCCGTGTTTATCATCTCCATTCCTATAACTGCCACTATGGAGACTATTACCCAACACCACTCTGCACTGGTAATGTGAAAATATAGGCCTAACACAACCGCCATCAATGATATACTCAATTGAATTTTGCCATTGCGTTCCGTTTTGAAAAATATAAAAAGCCCGCGGGTTGCATGCTGTACGCTCTTTATAAAAGCAGGCATATCATTTTTTTAAAGCTCAAATGTAATCAAACCTTATCAGAGCGCTTGTAGGAATATATGTACGAGCATATACTATCCGGGTAAATAGAGACAGTCGCTAAAAAGCTACAGCCCATCGCTTATATGCGACAGGCTGTAGTACTATTTTTACAAAAGACATGTAAGTCTTCTAAACCTTAAGCTTTTTTTTAATATGCGTCGGTTATTTCCAAAGCTGGGAAGGATATTCACCGGCATTTACCAGCGCTTCTATGCTGGCTTTTACAGTCGGCGCATCTTCTTTATAGGTTACGCCAAACCACTTAGCAGAGGTGGTAATTACATCTATTACACCATGCCCTTCGGCTTTATACCTGTCAGCCATTGCCGGCATCAGGAATTCAGCTTTCGGGTTGCTCATATTTTCATCGAGGAACTTACCAAAATGGCTTTCGCAGATGTCAATAAAATTAGGTGCAAAACAGAAGAAGTTCATGCTCACAATAGTGTCTTCTGCAAGCGGCGCTACAGCACCTTCTTCTTCAAACACAATACCATCGTTTTCCCTGTATATTTTCGTTCTTTCGGTAATGCCAGCCAACTCTTTGTTACCTGTCAGCGATATTACACCACGGCTTACGCTTCCGTTTTCACTAAGTGTATTTGCCAGTTCATAAGCAATTACAGAATAAACTTTATCTGAACATTTTGTCGTAAGGAAGTTGTACGCTTTTACAAAAGCATCTTTACCATAAAAATCGTCCGCATTGATAACTGCGAAAGGTTCATTCACCGTGCCTTTGCAGCATAGTACAGCCTGGCCTGTGCCCCACGGCTTAGTCCTGTCTGCAGGTATCTGCCTGTCACCTATAAATGCGTCCAGCTTCTGAAATACATAGCCTGTCTCGATCCTGCCTTTCAGCTTTGGTTCGAAAATAGCTTTGAAATCTTCCGCGAAATCTTCTCTTATTATAAAGACTACTTTTTTAAATCCTGCACGTATTGCATCATAGATGGAATAATCCATGATAGTTTCCCCGCCGGGACCAAAAGACTGAATCTGTTTCATGCTGCCGTAGCGGCTAGCCATACCTGCAGCTAAAATTACCAGTGTTGGTTGCATAATTAATTTTTTAAACTTTGCGAAACTAAACGAATCGATTTAAGACGCCAATATTAATTTATTGCTCATGACTACTTACGATGAACTCTCACCGCAGTCTGTAAATATACAAACGATCGATGCATTGTGGCTGCCCGCATCTGTTTCCCTCGATGTATTGAGGCTGGACCGGCTACACACCGTTGTCAGTGGCAATAAATGGTATAAGCTCAAATATTATCTCGCCAATGCCATCCAAATTGGTGCCAACACGCTTGCTACTTTTGGCGGCGCGTACTCCAACCACATTGTGGCCACTGCTTACGCATGCCGCATGGCAGGTATAAAATGCGTAGGCTTTATCCGTGGTGGGGAAGCCGGTAACCTTACCCACACGCTAAAAGCAGCGGCTGCATATGGTATGCAACTGGAGTATGTAAGCAGATCGGAATACCGGGATAAAGAAGCGATCAAAATTTTGCTCCCCGGTTTTTCCTGGATTAATGAAGGAGGCTACGGTGCAACAGGCGCTGAGGGCGCAGCAGAAATTGTATCCCTGGTACCGAACAGGGAAAACTATACGCATATTGTGGCGGCTGTGGGCACGGGCACTATGCTGGCGGGACTGGTCCGGTCAGCCCTTCCGCATCAGCAAGTGATCGGGATCAGCAGTATGAAGGGCAACCTGGAACTGGAAACTTCTGTAGCTGCATTGCTGGAACCAGGTGCGGCTAAAAATTTCCATATTAACCATGATTATCATTTTGGCGGATATGGCTCCACGCCTCCTGAGCTGATTTCTTATATTACGGAATGCTGGCATAATTATGGTGTGCCTTTGGACATTGTTTACACGTCAAAAGCATTCTATGGATTACAGGATATGATGGAGAAAAGCCTTTTTGCCCCCGGCAGCAAAGTGCTGTTTATACACAGCGGAGGATTACAGGGCAATTTATCTCTACCTGCCGGCACATTACCATTTTCGTAACGGGCACAAGCCTATCTTTGTCAGCAAAATTTCGGTTCGGAATGTATCAAAAGTTAGTCGCAGTTATCATCTTCATTATAGGTATTGTTTCGCAGGCAGGCGCACAGGAATCACTTCCGAACTTCAGCCTGGAAGACCTTGGTCAGAATAAAATGCGTGTTAGCTGGTCTAATCCTTACGGTTCATGCGTACAGTTGAATGTGCAGCGCTCTTATGATAGCCTCAAAAACTTCAGAACTATATACTCTGCTTTATCACCTGAGCTACCTCAGAATGGTATTGTAGACAAGGCGCCTACGAACCAGGTATATTATCGCATTTTCTATGTATTGCCTGGCGGTGTTTATTATTTCACTAAAGCTAAAACAGTAGCACAGGGCTTTTCTGATATTTCTATGCCGGGTGATGGTGATATGAATAAAATGATCACTGTAAGGGGGCCGGATTCTGTACTGGCTAGCCTGAGCATGGCGGCTTTTTTACGTTTCAAAGATTCGGTTGTTTATCGCACCCGCGACAGCCTGTTTATGATCAATAGCGATGAGGTGTTATTAAAACCATACGTTCCGCAGTTGGCTGCCATCTGGACGCCATCCGTAAACCTGTTTACCAGCAGGGAGGGCAATGTGATCCTGCATTTGCCAGATGCCAAGCAAAAGAAATACAAGGTGGTGGTTTTTGATTCAGATGGGAAAACATTGTTCACCATCAATCATGTAAAGGACACAGAACTGATCCTGGATAAAGCTGATTTTGTTCACGCCGGCTGGTTCACCTTTGACCTATACGAGAATGACCGGATAAAGGAGAAGAATAAGTTTTATATACCGAAGGAGTTTTAATTGCTGAATTGATACATGGTTGAATTGCTGGATCGAAGCGGCAACGTGAATCGTGAGTCGACAATCGTGAATGGGCTTACTCACTTTGCGTTCTCTGCGTATCCTTTGCGGCCTTCGCGATACTTAGCGCCTTTGCGTGCAACTCCAATTTAACCATCTAACCATGCAACAATTAAGCAATTCAACCTCATTTTCAAATTAATTCCACCTCAAACACTTTCTCAAAATTCCTTTTCACTTTCTCTTCCACTTCTTTCATATCCAGTTCACGGCCCAGTTCTTTCTGCAAAGAGGTTACTTGTTTATTCTGAATACCGCAAGGCACAATAAGGCCAAAATAGTCAAGGTCTGTATTTACATTGAATGCAAAGCCGTGCATGGTGATCCAGCGGCTGCAACGGATGCCCATAGCGCATATTTTACGCTCTTTCCCTTTCTCCTGCGCATCCAGCCATACGCCGGTTTCGCCCGCACTACGCTCTCCTTTCAGGCCATATTCGGCCATCGTCAAAATAATCACATCTTCCAGGCCGCGTAAATACCAGCCCAGGTCTGTTTTGAATTTTTCTAAGTCCAAAATGGGATAGCCTACAATCTGGCCCGTGCCATGAAAGGTAATATCGCCACCGCGATTGATATGGAAATATTCAATGCCACGCTGGTCACGTTCTTCATCTGAGATAAGCACGTTTTCCGCATGACCATTTTTACCCAGCGTATATACCGGCTTGTGTTCTACAAATAAGAGGTGATGGATGGTTTCAGGCGGCGCGGTTAATACGTCAGCATTATCATTCAATTGCCTGATCAGCGCCTTTTTATCTACATTTTCTTTCAACAACTGTTCCTGGTAATCCCACACTTCTTTGTATCTCCGCTCTCCCAGGTCCTGGAAAAAAACTTGCTGTTTCATGGGGCAAAGATGAGACAACAATTTGAGAATTTGAAAATTTGAAAATGAGTCAATTACGACAATGGATAATTGCTACATTGTTAGATAGTTATATTGTTGGGGTGACTATCATGCCCAACTATCAATTAAACAATCTAACCATGCAACAATTGGGCAATTAAGCGCATTTTCAAATTAACTCATTTTCAAATTTTCAAATTACCCACCTATTTTTGCCGGATGTCAGATGATTTGGAACTAATACCGGAAGAGGCTTCCGAGGACGTGTATGAGCGCAGGACCTTTAAGATAGATAAGGGCCAGGAGCCTACGCGTATCGACAAATGGATACAGATGCACATTGAGGGCGCCAGCCGCAACAAGGTACAACAGGCTATAGAAGCCGGTTTCCTGACGGTAAATGGCAAACCTCAAAAAAGCAATTATAAGATAAAACCAGGCGACGAGATCTTGCTCCTGACCGTGGTGAACCCGGAATATACGGAGGTAAAGGCTGAGCCTGTACCGATAGAGGTGGTATATGAGGATGATGCTGTACTAGTACTGAACAAGAAACCGAATATGGTGGTGCATCCGGGCGTAGGCAACTACAGTGGCACGTTGCTGAACGGTGTACTCTATCACCTGATGCAGCAAAACCCTGAGCTGACGGAGGAATCTCTTCCGCGTTACGGATTGGTGCATCGTATAGATAAAAACACGACGGGGCTGATCGTTTTTGCAAAAACGGCACAAGCTGCAGCACATCTTGCAAAGCAATTTTTTAATCATACCGTATCCCGTAAATATGTTGCGCTTGTTTGGGGCAATGTAGAAGAGGATGAAGGAACAATAGAGGCGCATATAGGCCGTCACCAGCGTCTCAGGAAAATGTTTGCCGCATACCCTGATGGAGAGGTGGGTAAGCATGCTATTACGCATTACCGCGTACTGGAGCGCTTTGGCTATGTAACGCTTGTGGAGTGCATACTCGAAACAGGTCGCACTCACCAGATCCGCGTGCATATGCGCTATATAGGTCACACGTTGTTCAACGACTGGGAATATGGCGGTGACAGGATACTGAAAGGAACAGTCTATACGAAATACAAGCAGTTTGTAGACAACTGTTTTGAGATTTGCCCGCGCTGCGCATTACATGCCAAAACATTAGGCTTTGTACACCCGGTTACCGGCAAGGAAATGTTTTTCGAATCGCCACTTCCAGAGGATATAGAGAAGGTGGCTGACAAGTGGAGAAGATATGTGAAGGACAGGAAGGTGGAGGAATAGGGCGATTTGAAAATAAGCGAATTTGAAAATTTGAAAATGGTTGCTATAGCTTAATTGCTGCATGGTTAGATTGTTTAATTGTTGAACCGATTTTTTGCTCCATTATAGTTAATAAAAAACTCCCTATCTGTGATAGGGAGTTTTTTATTAACTATTCAACAATATAACCATTATACAATGTAACAATTCGGCTATTCAACCACATTTTCAAATTAGCACATCTTCAAATTTTCAAATTGCTTACTTCTTAAAATCAAACAACGTAGCGGTAAACTGTCCGTTCTCTCTTTTCTTAAAGATCACGCTCCAGTTGCCTTTATAGCGCAATACCTGCGGCACTAAAAGATCGCCCACTTTGGTCATCTGCACTTCCATAGATACATTGAAGTCGTAAACGCCGGCTTTATAGCTAAGTGTGTAATTACGTGCCATCACCTCCATTGTAGTGGCATCAAACCAGGTGGTCATTGCATCTACTACAATACCATTTTCTTTCGATGCGCTTAGGTTTTCTTTCGGTTTAATGGAGAATACATAAGAGTACTTTCCCTGGTATTCCGTATAGTCCAGGCGATAATCATAATATTTATGTGCCCGGTCGTCATACAGGTCCAGTTTATCCCCGATAAAAGGAATGCCCGGTATTCTTCTGCCGGGGTTAAAGAAGAGCATTTTTAATTGCTCCTTGTGCTTTTCTATTCCTGATTTTCCCTGCGTAGAAAATTCATGGCCTTTTACAATATTGTCTTCTCCGCATACCTGCCCTTTTGCAAAGAAAAGGGAAGCATACAGCTCGGCTGTATTGTAGTTAAAATTGCCTTTACTTGTATAAAAATCACCGGTTGCTTTCTCTTCTACGACCTCTGTTGTACGGCAACCATTCTGGCGATGCTGTTTTGTTTTACTGTAATAAGTTGCCTTCGGGTTACCAGATTTATCATACATGGTAATGTTGTTGTAAGAAGAAAACTCAATTACGCGGAGATTGCGAAATGCTTTGTAAAAAGTAGTATCTGCTTTTATGCGCTCGAGAATACTTTTGTACTCCATATTGTTGCGCACAACTACTTCCGGCAAAGTGATCTTGTGGTTATCTATGATCACAGTAGTATCCTGTGCAAATGATTCATAGGATACAAACAGGAGTAATATGAGAACAAGCTTTGCGCGCATTATTTAGCAAAAGTCATTTTATAGTCAACTCTTACTTTTCCTTTGCTGATATCGTTCAGCTTGCCTTGCAGCATTTTACGCTTCAGTGGTTTCAGGTAGTCAATGAACAACTTACCTTCAATGTGGTCATACTCATGCTGAATAATGCGTGCGGTTACACCATTGAATGTTTCTGTGTGCGGTTCAAAATTTTCATCCACATAAGAAATAGTCACTGTTTGCGGGCGCATTACGTCTTCACGTATTTTAGGAATGCTTAAGCAACCTTCATTATAGCTCCACTCCTCACCTTCCAGTTTATCGATATGTGCATTGATAAATACTTTTTTAATACCCGGCTCATCAGGATATTCGCCTTTTTCGTTTTCTTCCAGGTTTTCAAATATCTGTGCGCTGTCCACAACAAATATGCGAACATCTTTATTGATCTGCGGAGCTGCCAACCCTACGCCACTGCTGGCATACATGGTTTCCCACATATCGGCTACCAGCTTTTGAAGATTAGGGTATTCTGCTGTAATATCTTCTGCTACTTTCCTTAATACCGGGGCTCCGTATGCTACAATAGGTAAAATCATTCTTACTTTCTGAATTGGTTAATTGGGCGAATTTACGCCATTTTTGCAAGATACTCCTGCAGCATGATGGTTGCTGCTATCTGGTCTACATTTCCTTTCTTCTGCCGGTCCTTCTTTTTCATGCCCATTTCCACCATTGCCTGCGATGCCATTTTGGATGTATAACGCTCATCAACCATTACAATCTGCATGCCGGGAAAGTCTTTCTTAAAACGCTGCACAAAGGCTTTTACCAAAGGTGTAGCATGTGTATCGGAATCATCCCAGTTTTTGGGTTCGCCGATCAGCACCAGTTCTACCTGCTCATCCTTGAAATATTTTTTCAGGAAAGGGAAAAGCTCTTTCGTGTCAACAGTCGTCAACGCACTGGCAATAATTCTCAACGGGTCCGTAACAGCAATGCCTGTCCGCTTACCACCATAGTCTATGCAAAGTATCCTGCTCAATTAATTTGAGATTTGAGATTTAAAATTTGAGATGTTTCACGCAAAGCCGCGAAGGGCCGCCAAGGCGCCAAGTCACAAAGAAATCACCAAGGGCCGCGGAGCGGCTCACCTATGTGAACTATGTTCTCTTTGTTGAATCAAACATTGCAATTACTTAATAACAATGTTATATTCTATGTGCCTATGTACCTACTGCTTCTATGTGTTTGAAAAAGTTCGCTTCGATCTTCTCCTTATCGCAAAGGATCATAAAGTGAGTGGTCAGTTGTCAGTTGTGAGTAAGCCCATTCACGATTATCGACTCACGATTCACGTTTCCGCTTCGCTACAACAATAAAACAATGCAACCATTCAACAATCTACAATATCACTATATCCGAGATCACCAGCAGGCCAAACACTACACTTGCAATACCATTTGCGGTCATAAATGCAATGTTCACTTTACTGAGGTCGGTTGGTTTTACAATAGAATGCTGGTAGATGAGCATACCTACAAATACGGCGATGCCTACCCAGTATAGCCAATGAAAATGGCCGTATACGCCTGCTGTGATCACACACACTGCACTTAATACGTGTAACAATTCAGATACACGCAGGGCGTTCTTTTTACCCAATGCAGTTGGTATAGAATTTAATTTTTGAGAACGGTCAAAATCTTCATCCTGCAAGGCGTAGATAATATCGAAACCACTTACCCAGAATATAACAGCAAAAGAAAATAAAATCGGCAACCAGTTAAACACGCCTGTTACAGCCAGGTATGCACCTATCGGTGCTAAGGATAACCCTAAGCCTAGTACCAGGTGACACAATGCTGTAAACCTTTTTGTATAGCTATAAAACAACACTACAAACAAGGCCACGGGTGATAGGTAAAAGCAAATACGATTGATAAAGAATGTTGCAATCACAAACAATACGCAGTTCAGAATAACAAAGCGCAATGCACTGTTCGGAGAAATGATGCCACGCGGTATTTCGCGGATAGCAGTACGTGGATTTTTCTCATCAAAGCTGCGGTCGAGATAGCGGTTGAAGGCCATGGCTGCGCTACGCGCGGTAACCATACACACTAAAACCAATAATAGTTTAACTGCAAAAAAACTCCAGAAGGCAGAACTGGATAAATCCAGCCCGGTTCCTGAAAGGGATGCTATCCCTAATGAAAAGCCGATCATTGCGAAGGGCAATGCAAAAATGGTATGCGAAAATTTTACGAGACTTAAATAATTCTTTACAGTGGACATATATGCTGTTTAATTACGCTTGCTTTAATAGTTCGGCTAACTCTTCTGGTATAAACACCGTAGAATAGCCATCATTATCAGATGCGGTCTTTGGGAAAATGGTAAACTTCCCTTCATAAAACCAATAAAAATCAGCCGAAATATTGCCCGGCTCTTCTTCAAATATTTTAGATACAGCTTCCCCTAACAATTCTACACGATTGATCGGGTTGGTATCATTGATGGGTGAAGCGATCACAGTGCCTTTTGCCGGGATAGCGATAACGCTACCAAACTTCCCGATGGCTATTTCCAGGTTTTGCGCAATGTTTACAATAAACGAGGCTGCAAAATCGCCGCTGGAAACCATGAAGATCTCCACACCATTTTCATACTCCGCCTGCCTGATCTCAATATCCTCATTGGCAATGTTAGCTACGGCATCTCCAAACAGCTCGGCCTCGGTTTTACCCCACTCCTCTATTTCATCCTGCTTTATAAAACGGAACTGGTTGTCGTAGTCAAATACAAGTAATGATACGGTACCGGGGAAGTCTGTTTTGTACACGAGGTCTTTACCATAATCTGAGGACAAAAAGCCTTCATCTTTTACAAGAAAACGGAGGTATTGTTTTGCTTCTTCGTAATCTTTGAAAAAGTATTTATACGCTGCGTCGTTAAAATTTGTTTTATTGAAATGGGAATAGATAACAGACTCCCAATTCCCTTTGTCTTCATTCACCAAAAAGCGAACAAGGTTGTCAAAACCATATTTCAACTCTTTACCCTGCTCATCTTTTACCGTCAACACCGCATCTTCCAGTTTTATTACATCTTCTCCCTTGTCTATAAAATATTGCAACACAATATCTACAAGCTGGCTATACTCTTCCTGGCTAATCAAATGATCATAATCGACCGGCATCCTTTTATCTATCTGGTTGTTTTGCATATTAGCGCTATTAAAACCGGTTATTGTTTATATTTTTTAAATAATTCCCACAATACAATGCCTGCGGCTACAGAAATATTCAGCGAATGCTTTGTTCCTGATTGTGGTATTTCTATGCAGCCATCGCATAGCTGTAGTACTTCCTGGTCTACTCCTTCCACTTCATTGCCAAACACCACCGCTATTTTTTCATCCGTATCTATAGAAAGCTGGTCCAGCAGTATACTGTCTACCGCCTGTTCTACACCAAACACTTTAAACCCTTTTTCTTTCAGATCTGCCACGGCCTCCCTGGTGGTAGAATAATACAGCCAATCTACTGTTTCCGTTGCGCCAAGCGCAGTTTTATGAATATCGCGATGCGGCGGTTGCGGTGTATAGCCACAAAGACAGATCGCTTCAATTAAAAAACCGTCTGCAGTCCTGAAAACACTTCCTACATTATGCATACTGCGGATATTGTCCAAAACAGCCACTATAGGGGTCTTTCCTGCCTGTTTGAATTCGTCCACCGTCTTACGCCCCAATTCGTCCATGCTAAGTTTACGCATAGGGGCAAAGGTAAGGGTAATGAAAGTACAAGGGACTAAGTACCAAGTACCAATATGTACGATTTTAGAAGTGGGCTGTGGAAAGGTATGAGGTTTAAGGTATAGAGTGAAAGGTTAAGCTATAACCACAAAGATGACAAGGCAATTGCACGAGGGGCGCAAAGTGAATGCTTGTATATTCTTCGTGCGCTTTATGCTAAGGTTTACTGCTATTCCTGGAGGTTTCGTGCAATATTTTACTAAAAGACGAATAAAGCGCCGGAGGTACAAGTGTGCGACGCAAGGGACGCCGAATAGAAATTTCATAGTCTGGCTCACTATATTCTTTCTCCATATACCTTCAACCTTATGCCTTATACGATTATCCGCTTTTCCACCACGCCATTCGTCACATTTTGCCGATTTTTTGACTTCATTCGCTAACACTTCTTTAACTTTTGACCCTAAACCAGCACAATGAGAAAATTACAATCTGTGGCCATCGCGCTTTGCATGGCCGTTCCTGTAATGCTACATGCACAGGAAAAAGTAGATTTGGCTACTATTCAAAAGATCAGGCAAGAGGGCCTGGAACACTCCGGCGTAATGGACATTGCTTTTAACCTGACTGATGTAAGCGGCCCGCGCCTGACAGCATCTCCGGGGTTTGACCGCGCTGCGAATTATGCAAAAAATACACTAACCAAGTGGGGACTTACAAACGCTCAGATTGACCCCTGGGGCGAGTTTGGCAAGGGATGGGAACTGAAAAAATCTTATGTGGCGCTGACTGCACCTTACTATAAGCCAATCATTGCTTATCCAAAAGCATGGTGTGAAGGCACTAATGGCCCTAAAAGCGCAGAGGTGTTAGTGATCTCAGCAAAAGACTCTACAGAACTGCCACAGTACAAAGGAAAGCTGGCAGGTAAGATCATTATTTTTGACCGTACGGAGGCGTATAAACAAAGCTTTAAGGCTGATGCGAACCGCTATACAGACGAAGAACTGGCCAAACTGGCTAGTGCGCCGGCTCCTGGCGCGCAGGTGCGCGACACGGCAGAAATGCGCCGCAGACGCGAAATGTTTGCCCGCATGAGTGGCCCTATACGCCTGATCGCTGCTGTAAAAGAAATGGCAAAAGCCGAAGGCGCCGTAGCCATTTTGAGCGTGGGCGCTAAAAATCACGACGGTACATTATTTACACAGGGCGGTGGATCATTCAAACCGACAGACCCGGCAAATTTCCTTGATATTATGCTGGGCATTGAAGACTATATGTCTATTGTACGCCTGGCTAAAGCAGGTGTACCGGTAAAGCTGGATGTGGATGTACAAACGGCTTTCCAGACAAAGGATACAAAGGGGTATAACGTTATTGCTGAAATAAAAGGCACTGACCCTAAGCTGAAAGATGAAGTGGTCATGCTGGGCGGTCACCTTGACTCATGGCACACTGCTACAGGCGCTACAGATAATGCTGCGGGCTGTGCTGTAATGATGGAAGCTGTGCGCATACTGCAAAAACTGGGTATTAAACCAAGGCGTACGATCCGCATTGCACTATGGAGCGGTGAAGAAGAGGGCCTGTTCGGATCTCGTGGTTATGTGAAGAAAACATTTGCCGATCCGGCTACCATGCAGCTATTGCCAGCGCATGCAAACCTGTCTGCTTATTTCAATATTGATAATGGTACAGGTAAGATCAGGGGCATTTACACTCAAGGTAATGAAGCATGTAAGCCGATCTTTACAGAATGGCTGAAACCATTTGCAGACCTGGGCGCAACAACTGTTACACTTAACAATACAGGCGGCACAGACCACCAGTCATTTGATGCAGTAGGCTTGCCGGGCTTCCAGTTTATACAAGACCCGATAGAGTATGATGCGCGTACGCACCACAGCAATATGGATACATACGATCACCTGATCGATAGCGATATGCAGCAAATAGCGACAATCGTTGCGGCGTTTGTATATAACGCAGCGCAGCGTGATGAAAAACTGCCTCGCAAAGAATTGCCTCAGCCAAGGCCTGCAGGCGGAATGGGATTTTAGAATGATGAACAAGGAATTTCGAATGAGGAATAATTTTCAATGCTCAACGTTCAATACTCAATTTTCATTTTTTAATTGAGTATTGAACGTTGAGCATTGTTCATTGAACATTTTCTTCCTTTAATATTCGAGATTCCTTGTTCTATATTCCTTCGTTACTCTTACAGTACCAGTATCAGCACCAGTATTACCAATAATATGCCGGCAAGTGTAAGATAGAGGTTGTGGTTGCTCATTCCTCTTGCTTCGCGCTTCATTGCTTTTACTTCTGCTTTCAGCGCACGCTTTTCTATCACAGATAACTGAGATTTATCCATTGCTTTAATCTCTTTTACACGCAGATCCATTTCCCGTAGTTTGGTATCCTTTTGTTCTTCTGTAAATGGCGGATTGATATTCGTTGCAGCATTCGCGTGCATAAAACCTGTACACAGGTACACGCATAGGATCACCAGGAGACATTTACGGCTCATGTTCATTACTAGTTGACTTGGTTAAAATCTATTTGAAATTTGAGATGTAAGATTTGAAATTGACACTCCTCAGCCTGACTTTTCTCCGGCAAATACCAATTGAACTATTCAAAACGATTACTCAAAGAACAGAAACATTTCCCGTTGTGTTCCTTGTGAAATAGCTTTGTGGTCTTCGCGGTTTTCTTCTTCGCTAATTGGGAGGCCCCTTGCACAAACTGCTCCAATCTCAAATATCAAATTTCAAATCTCAAATTTATAAAACAAAAGCTACACCTTTTGGTTCATAAAACGGCCATCCGGGCAAATATGTAAGATTCTGGCTATCAAAAAGAATTAACCCTTTTTCCACATTTAGTCGCTTCATTTCAGCAAGAGTACAGCTCTGACTATATTTGCCGCCTATGGCAAAAGCTGCAGGCGAAACTCCCCTGATGCAACAGCATCGCGCGATAAAGCAAAAATATCCGGATGCAATATTGCTTTTCAGGGTGGGCGATTTTTATGAAACATTTGGTGAGGATGCCATCGTGGCGTCGCAGGTACTGGGCATTACGTTAACCAAACGTAACAATGGCTCTGCGTCTGCTTCCGAACTGGCAGGCTTTCCGCACCATGCAATGGACACTTACCTTCACAAACTGGTGAAGGCGGGTTACCGTGTGGCAATCTGTGACCAGTTAGAAGATCCTAAAACAGTAAAAGGTATTGTAAAGCGGGGTGTAACCGAAATGGTAACACCAGGTGTAGCAATGAACGATAAATTGCTGGAGCATAACAGCAATAACTTCCTGGCGGGCGTACATATTGACGAGGAAAAACTGGGCGTTGCTTTCTTAGATATTTCCACTGGTGAATTTTTTGTAGCAGAGGGCAACCAGGAATATGTAGACCGGCTGCTTCAAAGCCTGAAACCTGCGGAAGTTATTTTTCAACGTAGTTTTCAAAAACATTTCAAAGAGATTTTCGGCTCTAAATTTTATACCTATACACTGGAGAGCTGGATCTTTGATCTGCCTTTCGCAACAGAAAGCCTGTTAAAACACTTTCAGACACATTCACTCAAAGGCTTTGGTATAGAGAATGCGCCGTTGGGCATTATTGCCGCAGGCGCTGTATTACATTACCTGAAAGATACAGAGCATCCGAACCTGCAACACATTACTTCTATCCAGCGATTGGAGCGTGATGATTATTTGTGGATGGACCGTTTTACGATCCGTAACCTGGAGATTATTAGTTCTGGCGTACAAGATGGTAACAACCTGCTGAAGGTGCTGGACAATACAGTAAGCCCGATGGGTGCGCGCCTGATGAAACGTTGGGTGCTGCTACCTTTACGTGATATACAAAAGATCAATGAACGGCTGGACCTGGTAGAGTACCTGATCAAAGAAACGGACTTGCGCAAGCAACTGCAACACTTCATCAAACAATGTGGTGATGTGGAACGCCTGGTGAGTAAGATCCCGGTAAAGAAAATTAATCCGCGCGAGGTATTGCATTTAGCAAAAGGGTTGCAACAAACAGCTTTGCTGAAAGAGCAAACGGCGAATGCGCAAAATGATTACCTGCGCAGGTTATCCGACTCACTGAACCCTTGTGTACACATTACCAATAAAATACTGGATGAGATCGTAGAAGCGCCACCTGTTGCAGCAAACAAGGGCGGTGTTATTCGCGAAGGCATACATGAGGAGCTGGACCAGCTACGTAAGATAGCAACGGGTGGTAAAGAATATCTGGTAGGCATACAACAACGTGAAGCGGAAAGAACAGGCATCTCTTCCCTGAAGATCAGCTTCAATAATGTATTTGGTTATTATCTTGAAGTAGCCAACTCTCATAAATCGAAAGTACCTGCTGACTGGATACGTAAGCAAACACTGGCAAATGCAGAACGCTACATTACACCGGAGCTGAAAGAATACGAAGAAAAGATTACAGGTGCAGAAGATAAGATACAGGCGATAGAAATAGAACTCTATGATAAGCTATTATTAGAATTGCAGGACTACATTGCTCCTATACAGGTGAATGGTGGTGTGCTGGGTATATTGGATTGCTTATCCTGCTTTGCAGATAATGCAGTTAAGTACAATTATAAAAAACCCACTTTGCACGATGGCTTAGCGCTTGATCTGAAAGCATGCCGTCACCCGGTTATTGAGCGCAATCTCCCTGTAGGTGAGCAATATATTTCGAATGACATTTACCTCGACCCGAATGATGAGCAACAGGTGATCATTCTTACCGGCCCGAACATGAGTGGTAAGAGTGCTATTCTTCGCCAGGCTGCATTGAATACGCTGATGGCACATGTGGGCAGCTTCGTAGCAGCAGACATAGCAAACATACCGGTAACGGATAAAATATTCACACGTGTAGGTGCCAGTGATAACCTGAGTGGTGGCGAGAGTACATTCATGGTAGAGATGAATGAAACCGCAAGCATTATCAATAATATTTCTACCCGCAGCCTCATCTTGCTGGATGAGATCGGGCGAGGCACTTCCACATACGATGGTATATCTATTGCATGGAGTATTGTAGAGCATTTGCATAATGCGGCTGCCGCTCCTAAAACATTGTTCGCTACGCACTATCATGAGCTAAATGAACTGGAAAATAAATTACCGCGGGTAAAGAACTATCACGTTACCAATAAAGAGGTTGGCAATAAGATCATCTTCCTGCGTAAGCTGGCGCGTGGCGGCAGTACGCATAGTTTCGGTATTCATGTAGCTAAAATGGCTGGCATGCCACCTTCCCTGATTGCACGTGCCAATGAAATATTGCACCAGTTGGAGGAGAAACATGTGGACGATGAAGCGACACCCAACAGCGATGGGCCAAAAGTAGAACGCATTGCCGATAACATTCAAAAAATCGGTGGCCCGCAAATGCAGCTTTCTATCTTCGATGCGCACAGCGAAACTTTTGACGAGATCAGAAAAATGCTGGAAAACATAGACATCAATCGTCTGACACCTGTAGAAGCATTGATGAAGCTGAATGAGATTAAGGGGGTGTTGAAATAATTGTTGAATTGTTATATAGTTAAATTGTTAATGGCTCAATTGTTTGAGCCATTTTTTGTTTGAGTCGGTCATTTCTTGCTGAAGGAAAACAACCATTTAACCATATAACAATTAAACAATATGCCTACATCGGCATTTGCTCGCTGCTATATTAACTTACTATGAACAATTGTTCAAACACTGGCGTTTTGTAAAAAATAGCTCTACTTTGCCGCCATGCATACAATCCTTGATCAATCACAGAAGACGGTTGCGTACTTATACAGCAATACTATTTTAGATGCTGCCACTTACGCGCCAATAGGAATTGTGTTGGGTAACTGCCTTTATACAGCGCAGGCCCAGCCATGCGGCAGAATATTTAAAAACAAGATCAGGTACACAGACGGCACAATCCTTGGCGACATACAAAGCAACACAGCCATCATTAACATACCAGAGAATACGATTAAAGAGTGCATGCAACTGGCATGGCACGTAATCGCAAACCTGAGCGGCGATCCTTGCCTGTGGGTAGAGGAAAACAACAAGTGGAACGCTAAATCACTTCTTTCTATTTTACACAAACAAGAGCATCCACATTCTCCGCTCGTGCATCCTGCACTGAACGAGAAAAAAGAATACGCGTAAAGAATAACGGACATCTTCACTATAGACCTATAAGGTTTTAAAAACCTTATAGGTCTGCAATTCATTGAACATTATATTCTTCATTCGAAACTCCTTGTTCCTTGTTCGATATTCGTTTTGCATCGCGTACTATACGCAACATTTGCAATACTACTGCCAGCAGGATCAGTGCGAATCCGTAATAGAAATAATGACTCAATGACTTGTTTTCGTGATAAACGACAAAGGCAAGTATAATACCATATACCGGCTCTAATGTAAGGGTGAGATTGAGCGTAAATGCCGTAATCTTTTTAAGCACACCGATATACAAAACGAAAGTAAGAATAGTACAGAACCAGCTAAGTATAATAAGCCACAACCAATCCCAATGCTGCGGTAAAAAATGTGGTGCTGGAAATAAATGATTATACAACGGCATCAATATAGAGAGTCCTAAAAAGCCACCGGTGAGTTGATACAATGTAATGCTGGATTGCTCATATCCTGTTACCAGTTTTTTATTCAGTACAGACACCAGCACCGTTAGCAATGTTGCCATTAAACCGATGTATATACCAATGGAAAAAGTAAGATTGGTAAGATAGATCAGCGCGATGCCGACCAAAGCGAACAGACCAAGCACAAGCTCTGTAAGATCAAATTTCTTCTTAAAGAAAATAGGTTCGAGTATAGCAGACATCAATCCTGAGGTAGACAGGCAGGTTAATGCAATAGATACGTTGGAATATTTAATACTGCCGTAAAAACAAAGCCAGTGCAATGCAAGTATAGTTCCGATGGATGCGATCTTAAAAAAATCGCGTGGAGGTATACGTTTGATCTTCCCGGCAATACCATAGAAAAGCCATAATGATATAACCGTAATAAACAAACGCCACCAAACCAGCAGCCCTTCATTCAATGAAATAACCCTGCCCAAAACGCCGGTAAAGCCCCATAAAAAAACAGTAATGTGTAGCCGGATCAAAGCAGATTTCATGAAGAGGGAATTGTTTTATTGTTGAATGGTTGAATTGTTGGACCAAAGCGGAGAGAAACGTGAATCGTGAAACGACAATCGTGAATGAGCTTACTCACCGCTGACAACTCACTACTCTCTTTGCGGCCTCCGCATTTCTTTGCGTCCTTTGCGATACTTATGCGTCTTTGCGAGAAACTAAAAAGCCGCTTTACAGCGGCTCTTAAATTATTTATGGTTCTTGCACTAACTCACGACGCTTTACTTTCGTTTCACTGTTTTGTGCATTTACGCGTCTGCGGTAATTTTTAAAGAGACTGTGCCATTGTATTTTCAATACACCGATCACCCCTTCTTTAATAATGCCTTTACTCATTTTGCTCACGCCTACTTTCCTGTCTTTAAATGAGATCGGCACTTCTTTGATTACGAAGCCTAATTTCCACGCAGCAAATTTCATTTCGATCTGGAACGCATATCCAACAAATTTGATCTCGTCAAAATTGATTGTTTCCAGCACTTCTTTTTTATAGCACATAAAGCCTGCTGTAGGATCATTCACCGGCATCCAGGTAACCAACTTGGTATAGATGGCGCCACCGCGTGAATAAATATGCCTGTCGATTGGCCAGTTTTCTATGCTACCGCCTTTTACATAACGGCTGCCTACTGCCACATCTCCACCTTCATATTTACAAGCTTTGTATAATCTTTCGAGATCTGCCGGGTTGTGAGAGAAGTCGGCATCCATTTCAAAAATGAAATTATAGCCTTTTTCACAAGCCCATTTAAAACCATGAATGTAAGCTGTACCTAAACCCAGCTTGCCCGAACGTTCTTCCAGGAACAACTGGCCCGGATAAGAAGCAAACAGGTCTTTAACAATAGCTGCCGTGCCATCAGGTGAACCGTCGTCAATGACAAGTACGTGATAGCCCTGCCTGAGGGAGAATACAGCATCCAGAATAGCTGTTATATTCTCTCTCTCATTATAAGTGGGTATGATTACAAGTTTTTCCAAAATAATTGGGTTACATTGGGAATGGCCAAAAATAAATTATTCCGGCTAATCTTCACTTTAAGAAACGCACAATTACTGTGCATAAGTATCCTTTTACCCCTTTTTTAACAAGGTTCTGTTTAAGATTTCGGTCAGTTTTTGCTTTGTATGCATCGCAAAATCGCCTTTCATCATCCAGTCATAGTATTGAGGTTCAGCCCTCAGCACATCTACTACCGGCTTTCCTTTATGTTTACCGAAATTGAAGACTTCTACCCCATTTACACGGATAAATCTGCGGGAAAAATCAACAATATCGTCTTCCCCGGTAAATTTTACGATCGAATCTACCGTATTTCCAATCACCGGATAGCGCTCCACCTGGGCATCCAATACCTCCCAGGTAGCCGTTGCATCAGCTTCTGCACTATGCGCACCTTCCAAGGTCTTATTACAATAAAATTTATATGCGGCGCTCAATGTTCTTTGCTCCATTTGGTGGAAAACTTTTTGCGCATCCACCATTTTCCTGTTGTCTACAGAAAACTCCATCCCCGCCCGGAGAAACTCTTCCACCAGCATCGGCACATCAAAACGGTTACTATTATAACCGCCCAGGTCACAGTTGTCCAGGAACTGCTTAACCTCGTTGCCTACCTGTTTGAAGGTTGGCGCATCTTTCACCATATCGTCCGTAATACCATGTACGTCTGAAGCGCCTGCCGGAATAGGCATCTGAGGATTGATCAGCTTACGTTTTACCTGTTGGGTCCCGTCGGGCATAATCTTTACGATCGCAATTTCTACAATGCGGTCGCTACCAATGTTTACGCCTGTTGTTTCCAGATCGATAAATGCCAGGGGGCGAGTAAGCTGAAGATTCATGTAAATGTTATTTTTTTGGGAGCGCAAAATAAGCAATTTCACGCAAAGCCGTTAAGTATCGCAAAGGACGCAGAGATTAATAAAGTGAGTTGTGAGTTGTCAGCGGTGAGTAAGCTCATTCACGATTGCCGGCTCACGATTCACGATCACTACCCCACTATTTTCTGTGCAAAACTGATCACATCCAGCCCGTCATAATTGCCACTACTCATCAACAGCAGGTTGGCATTGTTGTAATCATGTTTCTGCAACCATTGGTCCAGTTCCTCTTTGTGTGTTATCACAACAAGTCCGGGCTTACCAAATCCTTTTTCCACAATTTCTTTTGGCAGATCAGGCATACGTTTTAGTTCCAGTGCATGCTTTGAATAAAACACAACTACCTCATCCGCTTTATCTACAGCACCATTGTATTCAGACATGAAATCAGCATTCAGGCTGCTAAAAGTGTGTAACTCCAGTACGGCATACAACCTCCTGTCAGGATATTGCTGTTTTACCGCGTTGATGGTTGCTTTTACCTTACTAGGTGCATGCGCAAAATCGCGGTACACATTCGTATGCGCATTGCTGGCAAGCAGTTCCAGTCTTTTTGCTGCGCCGGTAAAACTACCTATGGCAGGCACAAACTTTACTGCATCTATACCCAATTCTTTGCAGGCATAGTATGCTGCCTGTAAGTTTAGCAGGTTATGATCACCAAATACTTTTAATGGCCCTGTTACACCATCTATTGTAATGGTTGTATGCCCGTTCTCTATGGTATGTTTTGGCACGCTATATGGCTGATAGCGGATGTCTTTGCGGCCATGCGCTTCTACCAGCGTTTTTAGTACTTCATCTGTTTCGTTATAGATCAGCAAACCATTTGGCTCTATCTTATCTATAAAAATGCGGAATTGCTCCAGGTAAATATCAAATGTGGGAAATACATTGATGTGGTCCCATGCAATGCCCGTGATAATGGCTACATGTGGAAAGAGAAAATGAAATTTAGGCCTTTTTTCTATTACACTTGCCGGGTACTCATCCCCTTCACACACGATCACAGGTGCATCTGTTACGTTTACACTTTGGTCAAAGCCATCCAGTTTAGCCCCTACCAGGTAATCAAACTGCTGCTTTGTTTCCCGCAGCACATGCATAATCATACTTGTGGTAGTGGTTTTACCGTGGCTGCCACCGACAACCACTCTTTTTTTATCCTGGCTTTCCTGGTAAATATATTCAGGGAAAGAATAAATTTTGAGCCCCAATTCCTTTGCTTTTAATAGCTCAGGATTGTCTGCTTTGGCATGCATTCCCAGTATAACTGCATCCAGGTCTGGTGTGATCATATTCACATCCCAGCCGATAGTTTGTGGCAGTATCCCTTCTTTTTCCAGGTTAGATTTAGCAGGCTCAAATATCTCATCATCCGTACCTGTAACTTCATAACCCTTTCTTTTTAAAGCAATAGCAAGCTGATGCATTACGCTTCCGCCAATAGAGATAAAATGAACTTTCATCAAAAAATGTATTTAGTGTTCGAACAACCCTGGAAATTAAAAACAGCCTTTTACATATTAATTTGCGCCTAAAAGTCGTTATACAGAGGCAGCGTCAACCAATAAAGCTGTATCTTTGAAACTGTACCTCACAAAGTAAATTGTTTATTTTAATAGGAACCAAAAATGAAAAAAATACTTCTGGCAATTGTTTTAATCGCGTGTGCAGTAACCGTTCTCAGCTCTTGTGCAAGTTCTCGCAGGGGAACAGGTTGCCCTAGCCATAACCCGCGTTATTTCCGTGCTTAATTATTGATCACCCCCAGGAAGTAAAGGAAGAATTTTAGTGAATATGAATTGGATCGAATTGTCTGCCCAGGAGCAGTTAAAGGATATTTCAGCAAAATCTTACGAAAGGCCACAGGTAATTTTTAAGCACAGCACACGCTGCAGTATCAGCAGCATGGCCAAAAACCGGTTGGAAAGGGAAACAGATATTCCCGAAGCTGATTTTTATTACCTCGACCTCATCGCCCACCGCGATATATCTCAACAGGTTGCCGAGGATTTCCATGTACATCATGAATCGCCCCAGGTACTGCTTATCAAAAATGGTGAGTGCATTTATGATGAAAGCCATATGGGCATCAGCATGCAGGAAATAGCAGAGCAGGCGATTGGGTAAAGCAAGTAGATAAAGTTTGTAAAGTTTATAGGGGTATATGGAGTAGCGTAAGCACTTTATATACCTTTTTTTATTGCGCATTTGCCACGGAGGTGGTGAGTAGTGAGTTGTCAGTGGTGAGTGGGCTTACTCACCACTGACAACTCACTACTCACTTTATAACCTTTGCGACCTTTGCGATACCCAGCACCTTTGCGTGAAGATTCGTAAATTGTGACAAACACTTCTAATTATGACCATCACTGTATTTGGCGCTACCGGACAAGTGGGTAAACGCATTTTAAAACTGGCACTTGCACAAGATTATACTGTGCGTGCATTTGCAAGGGATATCTCAACGCTGTATGTAGAAGCGGAACATAATAAAAACCTGCAACCAATACAGGGCTATGTTTTTAATGAACAAGAGGTCTTTGATGCGATCAATGGCGCAGATGCAGTATTGTCTGTACTCGGGGGCTCATTTGACGGGCAGGATAAAGCGAGAAGCCTTGGCATCAAAAATATTATTGCACAAATGAAAAAAGCAGGCCTTAAACGTATTATCGCATTAGGAGGCTTTGGTGTATTGAGCGCGCCCAACGGAGATTTTCTCATAGATCAGCCCGGCTACCCGGAACAATACCTGCCGGTCGGCAGGGAACATTTGCAGGCTTACTTATACCTGCGCGATTCCGGGTTGGATTATACGTTTGTATGCTCACCGGACATCGTTAACGCAGAAGAAACAGGAAAATACATTTCCAGGGCTACTTACCCGCCAGAACCAAACAATGGCAACATTCATGCAGGCGACATCGCCCAGTTCATGTTAAAAGAATTGAAAGATAACAGCTACGTCAAACAAAAAGTGGGTCTAAGCAGTTTGTAAGACATACGGGTATAGATTTTGTCTTACCGTTGGTTGTATGACAAATTTTGCTGCTGATATGAATACAAAAAACATCGCGCTGGCTATTCTTTACCAGGCGCAACAGCCGCCTGCAAGAAATGGCATTATCAAACCCATGAAGCCAACAGGCTATGCAGATAGTGGTGCAGATATAGCGTATGCTTTATTGCAGCAAAACATACCAATCATTACCCCCAAAGAAAACCCAGGCTTGCAGCAGGATACTGATTGGGTATTTCCTGACACAACTGAAGGCATTCAACTTGCACTGGACAAAGGCGCAAACACGCTGTGGCTAAATACCATTCTATACAATGGCCATCCTGTAGAACAATTTTTCCATAAAGGCATTTATTTCGTTGGGCAACTGCCTTACATCACAGACCGGTTTGACGACAAATGGATCACCAACCGGTTATTGCATGAGGCAAAGCTTCCCATCCCCCGTGCAGTAATGGTGCAGAAAGACAGCTCCTTTGTTGTACAATTACCATTTGATTTTCCGGTGGTCGTAAAGCCTATACTGGGCAGGGGAAGCGAAGGCGTAACAGTTGTAAAAAATGATGCGGCGCTCAAAGATGTGCTGACCAAAGCTTTCAGGCAAAACAAATATGGAGACACGTTGTATGTAGAAGAGTTTCTGCCTGGTGAAGAACTAACGGTAGCTGTAATGCCTCCGGGCAAATATATTATTGCCGGCGAAGAGATCGTACACAATGAATATTGGTATCTGCCGCCTGTAAAACGGTTCAATCATGTTGACGGCATTGCGCCTTACAATGGCACCGTTGCAGTGGTGGACAACAGTTGCGTACTGGATGATGCAGTAGCGCACTCACCAGCTATCAGCAAGCTTTGCCATCAGTGTGTAATCGCTGCAAAACTGGTGGAAGCCCGGGCCCCGATCCGGGTAGATTGCCGGAGTGACTTCATGGGTAGTTTTTACCTGTTTGACCTGAACATGAAACCAAACATGACCGGCGCTTCCCGCCCGCACCGGGGCGATCAGGACAGCCTTATTATGCTGGCAGCAAGGAAAGCAGGCTGGACGTATGCAGACCTATTGCTAAATATACTTCATCAACGCTGGCAGGCGTAGACGTGAATCGTGAGTCGGCAATCGTGAATGGGCTTACTCACCACTGACAACTCACAACTCACTTTGTAGTCTTTGCAATACCAGCGAAACGATCTATACTAAGAGAGGCAACAGGAAATGCTAAATGGTGATCTTACCATACAGTTATTCAACAATTAAACAATTATTGCTCTTTCAATTGATTAATATTGTAACGCAAAACAAACACCACGGTATGTTCAGAAAATTGTCTTTGTTAACGATCATTCCTCTTTCATTTATTACAGTCCTACATGCACAGTCCCTGCGAGAGAAGGTGCAGCAGATAGCAGCCGAAGCAAAAGGGAAAGTAGGTGTTGCATATGTAGACCTGGAGACCGGAGATACACTTACACTGAATGGTACGGCGCACTTGCCTATGCAAAGCACATTCAAATTCCCAATAGCAATGGCGGTGTTGCACGATGTGGATGGTGGTAAACTTTCACTGGACCAGAAGATACGACTGCGTAAAAAGGATATGCCACTTAAAACATGGAGCCCTATGCGTGATAAATATCCTGATGGAGGCGAAGTAACCTTACAGGAAGCGCTGGGTTATATGGTATCGCAAAGTGATAATGTTGCCTGTGATGTGTTGATCAAATTAACAGGCGGTACAGACAAAATAGAAAGCTATATCCATTCGCTTGGGGTAACGGACATAGCGATTAAAGCTACAGAAGCAGAAATGGCAAAAGAATGGAATGTACAATATACTAACTGGAGTGAGCCTATTGCTTACACTAAGTTGTTGAGTATTCTTTATAAGGGCACTGCACTTTCCTTAAAAAGCAATGATATACTTTGGAAAATGATGGTGAATACGACAACAGGGCCAAAAAGATTAAAAGGCTTGTTACCATCAGGCACTATTGTAGCGCACAAAACAGGTACATCCGGCACAAATGACAAAGGCATTACTGCCGCAACAAATGATGTAGGTGTGATCCAGCTTTTCAACAAAAAGCATATTGCATTAGCTGTAATGGTAAGCGACTCTCCTGCTGACGAAGTTACACGCGAGGCTGTTATAGCAAAGATTGCAAAAGCATTTGCAGATAACCTTTCTGTGCAATAACTTGTAGCATGCGTTATTATACCATACAAGCACCACAGGTATTGGCCCCATACGTAAAGTGCTACTGGGTATTGGAAGATGAATTGCCCTCCAATAGCTCGTACGTTTATCGCTCTATGGCTGATACTTGTGTAGAAATGGTGTTTCACTATAGAGGTACATTTGATGAATTGACTGCCGATAATACTACACGCTCTTCATTCAAAGCCGGCCTCAATGGACAGACATCACATTATAATCGCTTCGTTACACACGAAAGCTTTGCGCTGTTTGGCGTTTATTTATACCCCTTTGCATTACCTGCATTATTCAATATTTCCGCAGAAGCGGTATCGAATGAAATGCCGGACTTGCAACAGCTTTTAGGCAGTGAAGGCAAACAACTGGAAGAACAGGTTATGCTTGCTGCAACCAACCAGGTACGTGCAGATATCCTGTCCAGTTTCTTCATCAAAAAATTGAGCAAAAGCGACAACCCGGTTCAGCCGATCTTTTCTTCCGTTATGTACTTATTGCAAGCGCAGCATGCTGTAAATATTACAACACTGGCCAATGATTACTTTTTATCCATGCGGCAATTTGAGCGAAAGTTTAAAGCATGTGCAGGCTTCACACCGAAGTTATATGCACGCATAGCCCGTTTTCAGCAGGCATTAAAACAGTATGGCAGTAAACAGAAATCACTAACCCGTATTGCTTACGATTGTGGTTATTACGACCAGGCTCATTTTATCCATGACTTTAAATCTTTTTCAGGGCACAACCCGCAGCATTTTTTTGCGGGCGGCTCAGAAGGTGCGGAATGGCGCGATTGCTAAACAATGTCGTTTTCTTACAATTACTGCACTCAGGCTACTACTAGTTTTGTGTGCAACGATAAAATAATTAAATATGAAAATTCCACCCACACACCAGGCTGTTATGCCGTATCTCATTATTAAAAATGCTGACCAGTTCGCTTCATTTACCAAAGAGGTGTTCAATGCAGAACAGATCTTTATCCGTATGCGGGATGATAGTAATACGATCATGCATGCTGAAATAAAAATTGGTGGCTGCACTATTATGTATGCAGCAAGTACGGAACAATATGAGCCTCAGACAGCAGGCTTGTTTGTATATGTAGAAGACGCTGATGCGAGTTATGAAAAGGCATTGACATTGGGCGCTACAGCAATCATGCCACCGGCTGACCAATCATACGGTCGCAGTTGTGGCATTACAGACCCATGTGGTAATACATGGTGGATCACGAGTGTATAGAAAATAAAAAGCTGATTAATGAGCGGGACGTACAAGTGTGCGACGCAACAATGTTTAATACATATCCGTTAGTTGGGTCCATCTTTTTTGAGCCCAGCTAAGTAATGCTAATCAGCATACTTGCGTCGCACACTTGTACGTCCCGACCTACGGTCAGCAACTAAAGGAAAGCATTGTACAAACCTGGAACGGATTACTGTTGCATGATTTCATTGTTACATTATTGTGCGCATATGGCGGGTCTTACAAATTGCTTAAATTGAGCATCAAATTATTCTTATGAAAAAATGGCTCCCCTTAGGTCTGATTTTCTTTGCACTCTCCTGCTCATCTGCTGTTCAACTTACTAATCCTGCATCCGTAGCGCCGGGCAAAGGTTACTCGCAAGCTGCAGTAGTAGACCTGGGTAGTAATAAGATGATCATTCTCTCCGGTCAGGTTCCTTTAGACAAGCAAGGTAACCTTGTTGGAAAAGGCGACCTGGAAAAACAAACGGAGCAGGTGTTTACCAATATTAAAAGTATAGCTGAGGAAATGGGTGGTAATATGAGTCATGTGATCAAGCTCAGTTATTATATAACAGATGTCAGCCAGATACAAACGATTAGAAATGTCCGTGATAAATATATCAACACGACTAACCCGCCTGCCAGTACGCTAGTACAGGTGAGCAAACTTTTCAGAGACGATGTAATGATTGAAGTAGAAGCAACTTTGGTTATACCGACGAGGAGATAAATGTAGATTTGAGATGACTTATGCAAAGTCGCGAATTATCACAAAGCGACGCTCTACCTAGTAGGCATCTCAAATCTTAATTGTTACTCATTCAGTAGCATTTTTATTTTCCCCCTTTCTACTACATTAGCTAGCGTGAACTCTTTTCCTGGCTATTTTCTTAGCCGCAGATTTTTTAGCTGCTGTCTTCTTCGTTACTCGTTTTTTAACAGGTGCTTTCTTAGGCACTTTAGCGCCACTTTCACGGGCTTCTGATAAGCCTATTGCGATTGCCTGCTCCCGGCTTTTTACTTTTTTACCACTTCTGCCACTTTTCAGTTCACCACGCTTCATTTCATGCATGGCTTTTGCTACTTTTTCCTGCGCCACTTTTGAATACTTTGCCATAAATGGGATTTTAATGGTTAACAACTATAGTATATACCACTAAAACTTTGCCAGTGCAAATACAGATGCGGCCTGCATTTGAGCAGGCTAACCAGGATGTACAATAAGGGAATTTATTTTCACACTATGTTTACTTCACGCTCCAGTGTGACACCAAACTTCTGCTGTACGCTTTGTATAATTTCTTCGGAGAGATGATAGATTTCATCGCCTGTTGCATGGCCATAATTTACTAATACAAGCGCCTGTTTTGCATGACAGCCTGCATCACCTTTGCGGTAGCCTTTCCAGCCACACTGCTCTATCAGCCACCCTGCTGCCAGTTTAATTTCATTATCACCTACCGGGTATCCTACTATGGCAGGATGTACCGTTTGCAATTGTTTAAATACTTCCGCCGGCACTTGCGGGTTTTTGAAAAAGCTGCCTGCATTTCCAATTTCTTTCGGATCAGGCAACTTGCTGGACCGTATATGAATGACTGCCTGGGAAATAGCTTGTATAGACAAGTCTGTAACAGCCATTTTTTCAAGTTCCTGTTCTATTGCGCCGTAAGAAATATTATAGTGTGGTTGTTTGCTTAAACGATAGGTAACGTTTAGAATAACAAACTGGTTTTTATATTGGCGTTTAAATACACTTTCCCTGTAGCCAAATGCGCAGTCTTCCCGGTTAAATGTCACCAATGTTTTATCATGAATATGATATGCTTCCAACTCATAGAACACGTCTTTAATTTCTACGCCATACGCACCGATGTTCTGCATAGGTGATGCACCTACGCAACCTGGAATGAGGCTTAAATTTTCAAGGCCTGCATAATTGTTTGCAATGCAGTATTGCACAAACTGATGCCAGTTCTCCCCCGCCCACGCTTTCACGTAGTAATAGTCTTTATCTTCTTTTACCAGTTCAATTCCTTTTAATTCATTATGCAATACCAAGCCGTCATAGTCTTTTGTAAACAGCACATTGCTACCTCCGCCTAATATCATCAACGTTTCCGGCTGCAGTGCCAGTATAGACTGTAGTTCTTGTACAGCCGTAAATGCCGCAAAGTGTTTTGCTTTTACATCAATGCCGAATGTATTGAATGGTTGTAACGAAAAATTGTCCCGTAATTGCATAGGATACAAACATAATAAATATGTACGATGTTAGATATGCCACCAAGACACGAAGACACAAAGCGACACGAAGGAACCCTACTGTGTACTCACATCTTCTATGAATAGGTTGCATACCTACGCATGTTAACGAACCAGACTTCGCCCTGGTTCGTGTCCTCACGAACCAGTTACCAACCGGCGCATGAGGACACGCGCCGGGGGCTTTGAATGTTTGTTAGAACAGTAGCATATAGCCATTTAATTCAACAGAGTACCGGAGGGGCAACAGCATAGGTGGCATACCTACGGCATGCCGAAGCTTGTGTATTTGGGGAGCTACCAATATCTGATCCTTACAGGATCGTAGCCCGATTCTATAAAAATCGTTGCATGGTAGATGCAGATCTCAGAGGGATCAGACATCGGTAGTATAATTTTATCGGGGTCTTTTGCATGCCGTAGGTATGCAACCTTGTTATGAAAGATGTGGGTACAAAGTAGATCGGAGACTAGGATCAGAAAATGTGTCGAACTTTAAATAAATGAGATTTATAATACTTGTACTACAATAGCAAATATTCTTTTTATCTGTACCCGTTTAACTCATATGTAAGTATGGCAAATGCAATATTTTTTAACGTTTCCCGTTTATAGTTAAACCTTAACAAAGAAGCTATATGTATCGTATATCTGCTCTTGTTGCGATCTTTCTTACTTTATTATTTGGATGCAAACAAACATCTAAGCCATATAGCACTTTTTCATTAAGAGATTCGATACTAGCTACATATTTTAAAGTCACAGACAGTCTAAGCAATTCTGACACGACTGATTTCAATTATAAGATAGTAAAAGCATATATGACTAATGATACCGTATTTCTAAAAAAATTACGTACAGATATTGAGCTCGAACGATCTCCCGGTACTCGCTGGGCGGCATTAGACAGTTGCATACATATACCCAAGCTACAAGATCTAGATGCTGATGAGGCATATAGATTCGTTTATGAAGCTGCTTTTTGCCCGTATAAAATAAATGTTACTGTTAGTAGAAAGAAAGACAATTCAACGCTTCATTTTATACTTTATCAATTTGCCTGGGATAGTGCATCTTGTAAGATCATTAAAGAATATGATAAAAAATTAGTTCCCGCGCACTGGAATGAAATTACAGATGCAATTCAATATGCAGATTTTTGGGGATTGAAAAGAGACAATAATATTCATGGCAATGATGGAGATGACATTACAGTTATTGGATATCAAAAAGCCGACTCATTACGTGGGCGGCCGGCTAAATATAATTATGTACGCAGATGGAGTATAACGCAGACCTCTTTGCATAACCCCTTCCATTTAATTTTAAAGCTTTCAGATAACAAACAAGGTTGTATCTGGACTGAATAACATGTGCGTTTATCACATATCTCCCCTAGTCGGAAACTAGGATGAGGTTTTTACTTTATGCTTTTTATTTGTAAAATTGTTATCACATAAATATCCTTCTATGGCATCTATACATGCGTTGGTGATAGGCTCTACGGGAATGATCGGCAATTACCTGGTAGAGGAATTAATAAAAGATGACACATTTAGCGCTGTCACTTTACTGGTACGCAAACCCGTACAATGGAATCATCCTAAAATAAATATAGTGCTTGTTGACTTTAACAATATTGCTCAATTGAGTGCTGTTATCCCGGAAGGTGATGTGGTATTTTGCTGCATTGGCACAACTCAGAAAAATGTGAATGGTGACAAAGCATTGTACTACAAAATAGATCATGACATACCCGTACATGTAGGGCAAATTGCAAAGGAAAAAGGATACTCCACTTATTGCATTGTATCTGCTGTAGGCGCGAATGCAAAATCTGGCAACTTTTATTTGAAGCTGAAGGGCGATGTAGAGCAATCGCTTGCTGCTATTTCATTTAATAGCCTGAATATTTTTCAACCTTCCATGTTACTTGGGCAGCGGGAAGAAAAAAGACCTACAGAAAAAATATTGCAATCTGTTTTCAAAGGATTGTCCGCGCTGTTTGTTGGCGGACTGCGCAAATACCGTGGTATAGAGGGCAAGGATGTAGCAAGGGCGATGGCACAAGCTGCAAAACGGCAACAGCCGGGACAACACGTGTATGAATATACCGAAATGATGAAGCTGGTGACAGGTTGAAGGAATAAGGGATGAGGTTCTGACTTATGCTAAAACCTGGCAGGTCTTCAGGACCTGTCAGGTTTATTAAACAACTTCAAACTAAAAGATCCACTTCGAATGAAGTGGATCTTTATGACTCATTGACCAATGTTTGTATGACTATTTTGTCTTTGCCCTTACCGCTTTTACTTCAGCCGCAGTGATCGCACTGCTTTTGTTGCCAAAGCTGCTCCTGATATAAGTAAGCACATCCGCAATCTCCTGGTCTTTAAGGAAATTATGCGGCGCCATGTTATTAGAATAATCCTCCCCATCAATAGGTACGCTTTGTGCAAAACCTTTCAGGATCACCTGTATCAGTTTTGTTTTATCACCTGTTACCCATGATGTTTTCGACAAGGGTGGATTCATGTTTGGTACACCCATACCGTCTACCTGGTGACAGGCAAGGCAATAGGTTTCATACACCTTTTTACCACGTACTTTAGAAGCAGCAGGGCTGTTCGCCTGCGCAAATAAAATAACTGTACATACCAGGATAAAAGAAAGGGTTACTATTGTCTTTTTCATGTTATCATTTTTCTTGTGAATGGTGAGTGGTCAGTAGTGAGTATCAAAACGTGAGACGTGAAGCGCCAATATTCCAGATATTCCATACCTCCTACCAGGTTATATCCCTTTCATGTTTCAGATATGGAATATCTTATCTTTTATTACTCACTATACAGGCAAAGAAAGCAACAAACAACACTTCGTTTCTCTGTTTTCTTCACCATTCAATATTCACAATTCACTATTTCTTATATACTATTCTATACACTGCTCCTTTCGTATCATCTGTTACATACAAAGAGCCGTCAGGGCCTTGTGCAAGACCGCATGGCCTGTGTTCTGCCTGTCCGGGAGAAGCTATATCTTCTTTACCGGCAAAATTGTCTGCGAAAATTTCCCACTCGCCGCTTGGCTTACCATTCTTGAATGGAACGAATGCTACGAAGAAACCTTTCTGTGGTTCAGGAGCGCGGTTCCATGAGCCGTGGAAAGCAATGAATGCGCCATTCCTGTATTTCTCTGGGAACATATTGCCTGTGTAAAACAACAAACCATTTGGCGCTAAGTGGCCTGGGAATGCATATACAGGATCAATGTATTTATCGTCTACAGATTTTTTACCGTCACCGCCATATTCCGGCGCCAACATTTTTTTCTTCTGTTGCTGATCGTAGTAGATGTATGGCCAACCGGCGTTATCGCCTTCTTTTAATGCATATAAGCACTCAGCAGGCAATTCAGCGCTTTGTTTTTCGTTGTAGTATTCAGGGAACATCTGGAACAGGCCATCGCGTCCGTGCTGCATTACAAACAGTTGGTTTGCCTGTGTGTTCCAATCTAGTCCTACTACGTTTCTAAGGCCTGTTGCATAACGTGTACCATCGCCATAGGTTTGGTTCAGTTTATCTGCTTTAAAACGCCAGATACCGCCCGCAGAGTCCAGGATAGGGCAAGGCATAATTCCTTTAGAGCCCTTTCCCCTGTCTACTTCCTGGCAAGAGTTGGAGTAGGCGCCTATGTTTACATAGATATTGCCCGCATCATCTAATACAATGGATTTAGTCTCATGCTGACGGCCTTTTTTCAGGCCGGTGATAATTTTTTCAGGATGTGCTGTATCGATCACATTTTCGTTAGCATCCAGTTTGTAGCGGAATACCTCTTCGTCAGATGAGGCATAGAGATAACCGTTTTTGATAACGATGCCGGTGCCGTTGTAGTTGCCAAAGCCCACTTTCGTATCTACTTTACCGTCGCCATTTGTATCGCGCAGCAGGTAAATACCTTTCCCATCTTTCAGGCGAAATTCTTTAATGTATACTTCGCCTTTGGAGTTAACTACAATATGGCGTGGACGGCCTATATTGTCAATGATCTTTAATGCGCCAAAACCGGCAGGCAGTTTTAAGCCTGCATTGTTTGCATCCGGGGTTACTGCCGTTGCAGCATCTCCGCCCTCATGGCGCGTGCTATCCCCTGTGCAAGCCCAACTGCTGGAACAGAACACGATGGCTGTAAGTAGCGAGCCAAGACGTATCATATTTTTCTTCATAGACAAAACCGTATTATTTAAAGGATAAAATTAATGACAGACCTGGTACTAAATTACAGATACTTAGCGATTAAGTAAGCGATTCTACCCATTCCTTCAACGCATCCACCAATTCTGTATTTTCCTGTTCTGTACCCACCGTTATGCGCAGGCAATCTTCACACAATTTTACACTACTACGGTCGCGCACAACAATGCCTTTGGACAGCAGGAAGTTATATACCTGTCTTGCATTTGCAATTTTAATCAATAGGAAGTTAGCATCAGACGGATATACTTTTTCAATCGTTGGAACTCGTTGAAAAACTTCGGCAAGAGCCTCCCGCATGTCTACTATTTCCCGGATCATATCGTTTACCTGCCCTATTTCTTCCAGCGCTTTCAGCGCCAGCTCCTGTGTAGGCTGGCTGATATTATATGGCGGCTTTACTTTGTTTAGTACGCCCAGTATTTCTGTTGATGCAAAAGCCAGGCCTAATCTTAGACCGGCAAGCCCCCAGGCTTTGCTGAATGTCTGTAATACTACCAGGTTTGGATATTCGTCCAGCTCGCGTGTGAATGACTGTTGTTTGGAAAAATTAATATAAGCTTCATCTACTACCACAAGCCCGTTGAAGTTGTTCAGCACCGTTTCTATATCCTGCCTGTTAAGCGAGTTTGCAGTAGGATTGTTTGGAGAGCAGATCCAGATGATCTTCGTGTTTGCGTCTGCCAGGTTTTCGAGGTGTACCAGGTCTAGCTGAAAGTTATCCAGCAAAGGCGCTTTGCGCACTTCTACGTCATTAATGTTGGCACTTACTTCATACATGCCATAGGTGGGCGGGCAAATGATCACGTTGTCTTTACCAGGATTGCAAAAGCTACGGTACAACAGGTCTATACATTCGTCACTTCCATTACCTAAGAAGATGCGTTCTGTATTTACATTTTTCACCTTGCTTACTGCTTCTTTCACTTTTTGCTGGTGAGGGTCAGGATAGCGGTTGTACCATTTGCTTAGCGGAGAGCCAAGGCTGTTTTCGTTGGCATCTAAAAATACGTTCGCTTCACCGCTAAATTCATCGCGGGCAGATGAGTAGGGAGTTAGCTTTTTTATATTATCACGGATGAGTTTATCGAGGGAAAACATGGGAACAAGAATTTGAGATTTGAAATTTATGATTTGAAATGTGAGTAGTGAATGGTCAGTTGTGAGTAATTAACGATTCCCGTTTCACGATTCACGTATTATACTCACTACTGATCACTCACCTTCTCACCGTCACGGCATTTTTATGCGCATCTAACCCTTCGGCTGTAGCCATTAATTCTACTGTTTGCGCTATTTGTTGCAAGCCTTCTTGCGTCAATTTCTGATAGGTGATCTTTTTTACAAAACTATCTACACTTACCCCACTATAGGCTTTTGCAAAACCATTGGTTGGCAGCGTATGATTGGTGCCACTGGCATAATCGCCTACGCTTTCCGGTGAATAATTGCCCAGGAAGATAGAACCTGCGTTGATGATCTTAGCAGCAATTGCTTCATCCTCTTTACAGGAAATGATCAGGTGTTCTGCTGCATACTCATTCACCAGGTCTATAGCATCTTCAATCGTCTTCAATACGATCGCTTTACTGTTTTCCAACGCTTTTACTGCCATATCTTTTCTTGGTAATGCGGCAAGTTGTTTGTCCAGTTCTTGCTGTACTTGCTCAATAACGTTTTGCTGTGTACTTACCAACAATACCTGGCTGTCTGCTCCATGCTCTGCCTGGGAAAGCAGATCGGCAGCAACGAAAGCTGGTTCTGCAGTTTCATCAGCCATCACACATACTTCGCTTGGCCCGGCTGGCATATCTATAGCAATGCCTTGCTGCTGTACGAGTTGTTTTGCGCAGGTAACGTACTGGTTGCCGGGGCCAAATATTTTATATACCTGTGGTACTGTTTCCGTACCATAAGCCATGGCGCCTATTGCCTGTACGCCGCCCAGTTTGTACAACCGGGTAACGCCAACTAACTGTGCTGCAAATAGGATGGCTGGGTGTAGTTTACCTTCTTTGTTGGGCGGTGAGCATAATATAATTTCTTTACAGCCTGCAATGCGGGCGGGGATGCCCAGCATTAATATGGTAGAGAACAGCGGGGCTGTGCCTCCGGGGATATATAATCCTACTTTTTCTATACCTACACTTTTGCGCCAGCATGAAACGCCGGGCATTGTTTCTATGATCTCCGGTTGGCTTACTTGTTTTTGATGAAATGTTTCAATGTTAGCAACAGCCTGTTGAATTGCCTGCTTAAGATCATCAGAAAGAGAAGCTACTGCTTCCGCGAACTCCTGTGCTGTTACGGCAAAGCTGTCAAGGAATACACCGTCAAACTGCTGGGTATATTTACGCAGTGCTGCATCACCATTTTCTTTTACATCTTCCAGCACGACTTTCACTTTTTCCTGCAAAATGGCTGTATCAAAAGTTGGGCGTTGTAACAATGCTTTCCACACTGACCGTTCAGGATATGATATGAGTTTCATATTATAGTTTCAAAGTTTCATATTATGGTTTCAAAGTTTCATATTATGGTTTCAAAGTTTCATATTTAGTTCCATTGTTGTCCGGGTAAAATTTCATTGATTTCCTGAAGAGGTTTTTAGCCCTTCTCCTCCGGAGAAGCGTTGGGATGAGATTTTTTTCAAAGATTTAGTAAGACAACAAGATTTAATTTATGAAACTTTAACGTCTTGGTTCGTGTCTCCACGAACCATTTAGCAACATTCCGTCTCATGAAGACACGAGCTAGGGCGAATAGATGTAGTTTCCATGTTTCAAGTTATGGTTTCAAAGTTTCACTATCGCCTTGGTTCGTGTCTCCACGAACCATTTAGCAACATTCCGTCTCGTGAAGACACGAGCCGGGGCGAAGAAGTTTCACGGATATCCCGTGAAACTTTGAAACAATGAAACCATTGAAACTATCTTAGATGATCATTTTTTCAATCGGCACTACCAATATGCCTTGCGCGCCTGCTGCTTTGAGCTTTTCGATGATGTCCCAAAACTCGCTTTCACTTAATACGCTATGTACACTGCTCCATCCTTTCTCTGCAAGAGGTAATACGGTTGGGCTTTTCATGCCGGGTAGCAAACTGATGATCTCTTCCAGTTTTTCATTAGGCGCATTCAGCAATACGTATTTCGTATTCTTTGCTTTTTTTACGGCCTGTATGCGGAATAATAATTTATTCAGGATCGCTTGCTGCTCCTCTCCCAACTGCTGATTTTTGATCAGCACAGCCTGAGATTGTAAAATAGTTTCTACTTCGTGCAGGCCATTCATAAACAAGGTGGAACCGCTGCTTACAAGGTCACAGATCGCTTCTGCCAAACCAATACCTGGCGCAATCTCTACGCTGCCACTGATCTCGTGTATTTCAGCTTTGACGTTGTTTGCTTTCAGGAAGTCTTCTACCAGTACGGGGTAGCTTGTTGCAATACGTTTGTTATTTAAAAAACCGGGGCCTGTATAGTTTTCGCCTTTGCTTACTGCAATAGACAAACGGCATTTACCAAAGCCTAGTTTTTCCGTTACATCTATTTTCTTTTTCTTTTCGTACACTACGTTCTCACCTACAAAGCCAATATCTGCAACCGCATCTTCTACATATTGCGGAATATCATCGTCACGCAGAAAGAAAACTTCCAGCGGAAAGTTGCTTGCTTCGCTTTTTAATTTGTTTACTCCGTTTGTAACATCAATGCCGCACTCTTTTAATAAGCGCATGGAGTCATCGTGTAAGCGTCCTGATTTTTGGATAGCAAGTTTCAATTTTGCCTGGCCCATAGTTGTTATTTTGAATGTTTCAAAGTTTCAGCGTTTCACAGTTTCAAATAAAACAGAACAACGTCTTCTCTTTGAATTGATAAATTGATTTTAGTATGAATCTTCCTTTCATTAGTTCAAATGAAGCTTGTAAACCATGAAACATTTGAAACTAAAATAAAAAAGGGCCTACCTCGCGGTAAGCCCTTTTGAATGTTTTTATGATGTATGCACAAAACATCACCGGCCTACCTGTTTGGTAAGAAATGGTGGTGATGATGGATATGCATTTGAAAATTCATGCCGCAAAAATAGAATAGTAAACGAAAGCGCCAAAATTAATTTCGCGTGAAATGCGAATGGGCGTTAGGATACAGGGGTTTATTGTTGCATGGCTGGATGGTTAAATTGTTGTCCTTTGATCGCTGTTCAACATGTTCCGGAGGGTATGTCGAACAACAGATAAGGAGGATGTATATCCTTGCTATCACGGTTCGGGATGCGCTTCGCTGACATCCCCGAACAGCGGGTTATCAAGGATGCCCAATGATATGCTGTTGAACGGATTGCGACGCAAGGGACGATGCCATAGGAAACTATTGCTGGTATCATAAATTATCATTGTTGTCCGACTAAGTTTAGTAGATATTTAATTGCAAGCTTTCACTTGTCTACCGACGGTGTTACTTTTTGTCTTGATACAAAAAGTAACCAAAAAAATCAAGGCTCCAGAAAAGCAGGCTAAAAATTGTCCTGCCCACCGAAATCCATTGAACTCGCCGCTGTCAGCTTGAGTAAGTAAGTTGCGCCCGGCTCAAACAGCAATGGATTTTTTCGGCGTTCATGCCAATTTTCTTAACGCAGCTTTTCTGAGGCCGCACGTTTCCCGGAAAGCCCCAAAAGGGAACTCCCCCGATTTTAGTAACGTGCTTTTTTCAACTGCAAACCTTTGCCACAAAGAATTATGAACTTTTTTTCGCCATGTTTTCCCGGACCATAATGATAAATTATATGAGGATATATATCCTCTTTATCCTGATTCGGGATGCGCTTCGCTAACATCTCCGAACAGCGGCAACAATTAAACCATATAACAATTTATCCGTTTTCATCTCACCGACAAAAGCTTCCCGCTAACACACAATCATTAGCTTTATCCGGTTATCTATAGTTATCTTAGGACTTTAAAACAGACTACTCAATGAGAAAATTATTAGTTGTTGCATGTTTATGCAGCAGCCTGGGCGCTTTTAGCCAGGATGCTGTAAGTTATCAAACACCTCCAAAAGTTATAGCAGACTTATTGCTGGCGAAACCAACGCCATCGGTAAGCCTTGACGCGGACAGGCAATGGATGTTGCTGAGTGAGCGTAATACTTACCCAACTGTAGAGGAACTGGGCCAACCGGAAATACGCGTTGCGGGGCTGCGCCTGAATCCGAATAACAACTCTCCTTCAAGACAAGCGTATATCAACAATTTTACTGTTAAAAACCTGAAGACAAACCAGGAGATTAAGGTGACTGGCTTGCCTGCAAATATGCTGGCGGGTAACACTAGCTGGAACCCTTCTAAAAAGAAAATTGCGTTTACGAACAGCACGGGATCAAGAGTGGACCTGTATGTGCTGGATATTGCTACGCAAAAGGCTACAAAGATCAATAAGCAAGCGGTGAATACAACGCTGGGCACTATAATGATCTGGCTGGATGATAATACGATCATTTACAAGGCAGCAACACAACCGGCAACCAATGCACCTAAAAAGCCGATTACGCCTAAGGGGCCGGCTATTCAGCAAAACCTTGGCAAAGCGGCTCCCAGTGCTACTTTCCAGGACCTGATCAAAACGCCGTACGATGAACAGTTGTTTGAATTTTATACAACATCACAATTGGTACAAAACAAAAATGGAGTAGAAACAAACATTGGCACACCGGCTATTTATTCCAGTTTCAATTTATCTCCGGATAAAAAATACATGATGGTGCGTACGATCAATAAACCGTTCTCGTACCTGGTTACCGCATTTGGTTTTCCTACAACAGTAAGTATTACTGATCTGAAGGGAAAGACTGTAAAAGTGCTGGCGAAATTACCTTCTTCTGAGGGACGTCCTTCGGGTTATGATAATACGCAGAATGTGCCACGTAGTTTTGACTGGCGTGATGATGAGGCTGCAACTATTACGTGGTGTATGCCGCTGGATAGTGGCCTGATCAAAAAGAACGTAGAATATCACGATGCGGTATATGCACTGTCTGCTCCGTTTACAGGACAGGAGAAAGAATTGTTCAAAACAAAAATGCGTTATCAGAATACGACGTGGGGTGATGCCGCTCTTGCTTTGGTGTACGAGGGTTCACAAAGCAAGCAGACAACAAAAGTGAGCCGTTATAACACAACTGCCAATTCGCTTGAGCTGTTGTACGAACGTAACCAGACTGATGCGTATGGCAACCCGGGCACGCCTGTTTCTACTAAAAACAAGTTTGACAGAAGCGTTATTCAAACAACAGATAATGGTACAAAGATCCTGATGAATAATGTAACAGGCTCTTCTCCTAAGGGTGACCTTCCTTTCTTAGCTAAGTTTGACCTGGCTACTAAGAAGAATGATGTTATCTGGCGCTGCCAGGAAGGTGTGTTTGAATATGTAAGTGATGTAATAGATGCTGACAAGCTGGTGTTACTTACGAGAAGAGAATCTAAAACAGATGTGCCGAACTATTATATCAAAAACCTGGTATTGCGTATAGCTGACAGGCCGATCACGCAGTTTACCAATCCTTATCCTGCACTGGAGGGTATAAGCAAGGAGAAGGTAAAATACAAACGTGCCGATGGTGTGGACTTAACAGGTGACTTATACTTGCCTAAGGGTTATAACAAGGAAAAAGATGGCCCTTTGCCTGTGGTGATGTGGGCTTATCCGCGTGAGTTTAACTCTGCAGCAGATGCGGCGCAGGTGCGTGGCTCTGAAAACAAATTTACTACTGTAAGCTGGGCTTCTCCTATCTTCTATGTAACGCAAGGTTATGCAGTATTGGATAATACGGAGATGCCAATCGTTGCTACAAGTGCGGATAAAAAACCAAATGACAATTTCATAGATCAGTTGAAGATGAATGCGGAAGCTGCGATCAATAAACTGTCTGAAATGGGTGTGGGTAATAAGAACCGTGTTGCTGTTGGCGGCCATAGCTATGGTGCGTTTATGACGGCGAACCTGTTGGCTCATACAAACCTGTTTAAAGCTGGTATTGCGCGTAGCGGTGCTTACAATAGAACACTAACGCCTTTCGGTTTTCAGAACGAGGACCGTACTTACTGGCAGGCACCTGATCTATACCATGACATGAGCCCATTCAGCTATGCTGATAAGATCAAAACGCCTTTGCTATTGATCCATGGTGATACGGATGACAATCCGGGCACGTTCCCTATTCAGAGTGAGCGCTTGTTCAACGCAATCAAGGGTAATGGTGGCACGGTTCGTTTTGTATTCCTGCCTTATGAAGCACATAGCTACAGGGGTAAGGAAAACCTGCTGCACATGCTGTGGGAGCAAAACCAGTGGTTGGAAAAATATGTGAAGAACGCGAAATAGCATTGCAGAATTGTTGAATGGCTTAATTGATGAATTGTTATTGACAGTTTATTGATTAAGCCATTTTTTCATCTAACCCTGGCAGGTTTTAAAGACCTGTCAGGTTTTTGTTAGTTATGCTAGCTTATTTATTAATAAAACATCATACACAAAGATGCACTATTGAGAATATGATTAGTAACAACAAAGCACAGGCCGGGAGGCCTGCGCCAGAAAGGAGGAAAACGTGGAATATAATTCCGCGTTTTCTGTGTTTTCCGCGAGAAAATCTCCTCTTGCGCATTTTTGCAGGTTCTAAGTTTTTTGCTCGGTATATTGCAGTTTTAAAACCTGATTGGAATGAAAAAACTACTCTCATTACTTTTCACAGGGTTACTGCTGTTTGCTGCCAATGCCCAGACAAACCCGGCTTATAACATTGTACCTAAGCCAGTATCCATAACTGAAAAAAAAGGGGCTGAAAACTTCCAGATAGATAATCAGTCAATTATTTACGCAGATGCAACGCTGTCTGCACAGGCAGCATACTTGCAGGAGCAAATTGCTGTACAAACAGGTTTACAGTTAACTACTAAAAAAGGTCAACGCATTTTCACTAAGGCAATAACTCCGGCAATTGTTTTACGGTTAGTCGATTCATTGCCTCACGCAGAGATGTATAAATTGTACACTTATCTTAACGGCGTTTACATTGACGCTAAAGATGTGGCGGGCCTTGTACATGGCATACAATCTTTATTGCAAATATTGCCTACGGAGAAAACGGAAAAGGCTTTTATTAAAGGGGTTAACATTACAGACTACCCTCGCTTTGCGTATCGTGGTATGCACCTGGATGTGAGCCGCCATATGTTCCCGGTAGCATATATCAAAAAGTATATCGACTATCTTACTTTTCATAAGTTCAACACTTTTCATTGGCACCTGACGGATGACCAGGGATGGCGCATAGAGATAAAAAGCTATCCTAAACTGACATCAGTTGGTGCATGGCGTAAGGCAACAGTGATCGGCCATTTCTTTGATACGCCTATCCGTTATGACTCTACCCGCTATGGTGGTTTCTATACACAGGAGGAAGTAAAAGAGGTGATAAGATATGCAGCAGTACGCGGTATAAATATTATTCCGGAAATAGATATTCCGGGGCATTGCCGTGCGGTAATTGCCTCTTACCCGGAGTTGAGTACAACGCCGGATACCACACGTGATGTGGCTATTACGTGGGGCATGTTTAACAGGCAGAACAATGTGCTTGCGCCAAATGATAAAACATTTACATTTTTAAAAACAGTGTTTGATGAGGTGGCTGATCTTTTCCCGTCTAAATACATTCACCTTGGTGGTGACGAGTGTAGCAAGATGTGGTGGAAGGCTGATCCTAAAACACAGGCGTTCATTAAACAAAAGAACCTGAAGGATGAGGTAGAACTGCAAACCTATTTCATTAACCAGGTAACGGGTTACCTGACTGCGAAAGGCAAATCCGTTATTGGCTGGGATGAAATACTGGAGGGCAAACTGGACTCATCTGCTATCATTATGAGCTGGCGTGGTGAGAAGGGTGGCATAAAGGCTGCCAAACAAAAACATTATGTCGTGATGACGCCGGATAATGTTTGCTATTTTAATAAATACCAGACAAAGGATAAGAATGTAGACAAGCTAAAAATACCTGGCTACATTCCGCTGGATATGGTGTACAACTATAACCCTGTACCTAAGGAAACTGCTGATGCTGGTTTAAGCAACTATATACTTGGTGCACAAGCTAACTTATGGACAGAATATATACCGGATGTGCAACAACTGGAATACATGCTGTTTCCACGCATGACGGCACTAAGTGAAACACTTTGGTCAGGTGAGAATGGTAAGGACTTTACTGATTTTAAAAGAAGGCTGAAAGCGAATATCATTCCCCGGTATAACCTTTGGAATAGTAACTACTGCAAGGTGTGGGAAGAGTGGACGGTGAAGAATGACGAACAAGGAGCAAAGAATGCTAAACACTGAAATTGAAAAGAGACCTATAAGGTTTTTAAAACCTTATAGGTCTGGCTAATGATAATATTCAATGCTCAACATTCAATGACCAATTTTCAATTGAGCGTTGTTCATTGAGCATTTTCTTCATTCCACATTCTTTATTCTATATAAAAGGAGAGGCCGGGTAAACACCTGGCCTCTTTATTTCCGCTGCGATTAACTCGCCGCCACCATGCCGTTACTTCTTCCAGTTAAAGGAGCGGGAAATATTGAAACCAAAATAGATATCTCCGCTACCCCACCGTCCTGTTGTTTTACTTAAGTACCATGGGCCTATCATGCCTTGCGAATTAGAGAACACGAGCTGAAACACGTGTCCGCCGGTTTCAATATCAAGGCCAAGGGATAACGAATTATATACGTTTGTGCTTACTACCTGGTTTGGCAGCAGGTAATTATATTCTGCGTTTATGCTCATGCGTTTGGTAATCTTCATACGGCCGCCTGCGCTCACTGCAAACACATCATTTTTATCATCCGGCGTACCTACCATGTTGTAGTGTGTCCATGAAGGAGACAACTCTAAAGACAGGCAACGTGTAATTTTACTGGCGATGAGGAACTGCGAGGTATAAGATGTGCGGTACTTGTCTGTCAGGTATGGCTTATCGCTATAGCGCTGTGTGAAATAGGTGATCAGTTCATATAAGCTGACAGAAAAGGGCAGCCCGCCTTCTTTTTGCTGTATTAGTTTATACTTTAATGAGCCATCATAAACTTTGTCCAGCGAGCTGCGCCCTATACCTATAGCCAACCTATCTGTAATACCATAATCCAGGCCGAAGCGGATAGTTGCATTGTCGAGGCCGAAAAGCTCATATCCACCTTCGTTCAGTTTTCCAAAGCGGTGCATGATGATGAATTGTAATGACCGTTTTGCCGGCGACTCTACCGTAGGCAGATTGATGATCTGGGTAGCTTTAAATGTACCGGTTACAATATCCGGTTTCTTGTTTGCTTCCAGCGAGTCGTTCAGCATTTTCAGCAATGAACTATCCTGCGCCAGTAGCGAATTATGCAATACAAATGCAATGAATAGGGAAAGAATTACTTTTTGCATATACTATTTCTTAGGTGTACATTCTATTAATATGTCTACGTCTATCACTTTGGCTATCTTGTCTTTCACCAGTGATGGTATTTGTATGTTATAATCTTGCGGCGTTAAGGTGAAATGGCTTTTACCAATGATCTTGCCTGCCTGTGTTTCTATTGTGGCACTGGTGGTAAATGGTTTGCTTACATTATGCAATGTGAGTGTGCCGCTTATTTCTACTTTATGCACGCCGGCTTTTGTCAAGTCTTCTGTTGTCTTAATCGTCCCGGTAAATGTTGTTTTAGGATACTTATCGCTTTCCACATAATTCTCGTTAAAGTGTTCCTGCATTAGTTCTTTCTTGAACAGGAACCCTTTGAGCAACGCAGTAAAAGCAATGTTCTTTGCACTGAGGTCAATTACAGCATATACTTGTTTATTCTCAGCCTGTATATCTTCTAAAGGTGTTTTAGAAAAGAAGCCGATGTAACCGTTACGGGTTAAATATGTCTGGCTAAAAGCGCTGGCAGATAATACAAAGCAGCAAACCAAAAGCATTAGTCGTTTCATATATTGGAATTGTTTAATTGTTTATGAAGATTCACGCAAAGACGCACAAGTATCGCAAAGGGCGCAAAGAATACGCAGAGATCACGGAGACATTCACAATTATCTCCGCCGAGGCTTGTTGCGCATATTGAACAGCGTCGTCATTCACGATTCACGTCTCACGATTCACGTTAATTATTTTGTGCGCCTCTTGCTATCCAGTCTTTTATTTTATTGATGTCACAGTCTGACAATTTCGGCAGGTTATAAGGCATGGCCGGGTAACCCGCAGCATGTGTAATTACAGCAACCAGGTTTCCGTTGTCTACCTGCGCTTTTACGTTTGCGTAACTTCCTAATGTAACACCACCGTTGACCTGCCCGTTTGCATGGCAACTGTAACAATTGGCTTGAATGATGGGCAACACGTTTGCGCTATATTTCATATTGACAGTATCACAAGGCGTACCACCACCATTACTATTGTTCAGATCTACTTCGTTGGTTTTGGAACAATTAGATAAGCTCCAGCAAAGTGCGCCCAGGAATGCAGCTACCAGGACATTTCTTTTTTTCATATTAGGTATATTTAGAATCATTTTACGATCACAGCATCCACCAGATTTACATCTGCCAAGAAGCCTGTACATCTTCCTTTGATGGTTATATTTTCACCCTGAGACAGTACTTGCTTTTTATCATTCGCGGCCAGCATACAGTTGATACCGCCATTACTACTCGCAGCATTCAGCAAGATGCTTACTGTTTGTCCCGATTGGTCTACAGATTGAATGCTGCCGCTTACAGCAATTATTTTACCTGTATATTTTGTATTCGCAGTGGTTTCATTTGTATCAAACTGTTTATACAGATCTGCTGCGGAGCAGGTATAGGCAGCAGTAGCCCCTGCAGCGCTTTGTCTTGGCTTTTGATATTGATAGTATCCTATGGCTACCACAATTGCAAGACAAAAGACTACCCCTGCGAAAATTTTCATTTTTTTTCGCATACAATTGTTGAATTAAAATTTTACTGAATTGCTAAAAGTGCTTGGTCACACCTATGTACACTCCTACGCTGCTGATTGGCAGGCTGCCTATGCCAACGCCGCTAACGGGTATTTTAAGATACGGTTCTACACGAAGGCTACCTATGGCTCCTATTTTCTTTTCATAACCCACACTTGCATGTACAATAGAGAACCAGTTTTTTGATGTGCTGTTATATTCCCGATGTACGCCATATACATTACTGTTGTGGTCATACATATAATCGTATTTCTCTTTTGCCATCAGGTAAGAGGACATGCCTAATGTGGTAAAGAAATTGCTGTTCTTCTTTATGCCAAAATCATAACGTGCTGAAACAGGTATTTCTATCATAGTACAACTTCCGGCCACGTCTTTGATACTTACATTTGGTGGCAGGTATATATTTTTTGTATTAAACTGATCGCCATCTGTATAGTATTGTTTTTTATCCCACAGCACACCTAGCTCTACACCAAAGTTGCCTGCAATGCGATAACCACCTATAAGCCCGAGACTATACCCTACTTTTTGTACTTGTTGCAACTTAATGGTGCTTACATCCGGCCCGCCAACCAGGCTTGCATAAAAGCCTTTCTTCATGCTCAGTTTTTCTTTCTTAGCCGTTGGCTTTTCAGCTTGCTTCACTGCTGTAGCTGTACTATCTTTTTTGCTTTCCAGCTTATCTATAGCAGGCGTATTGGGGACAGCAGCAGGCGCATCTTTTTTTACTTCCGGTTCATTATTCTTAATCGCACTGCTATTATCTTTTGTACCGGCTGCATTATCGCTTTGTTTATTCTCAACCACATTATCCTTTCCCGTATTGGTATTTCCAGGCGTTGCATTATTACCTTTTCCCCCACTATTCAGCATTACGCTGCTGTTATTAACGATCGTACTCTTTCTATCAGCAGTTCTTTCATCCAGGGTATTACTACCTTTCGCCGTTACATTATCAGTTGTTACAGGCGCTATTGTTTTATTTTCTGATTGCGGTTGTATAGCAACACTACTATTGTTCTCTGCTACTTTACCTGGCACAATTATATTCCCATTCTTATCCTCTGCTGTTGTTGGTGTTGTTGGCGCTACTTTATTGACTGTTTCTTTATGTTTTGCGTCCTTATTATTCCCCATATACCTATTGCATACAAATGCTAAAGGCAATAGGAGTAGCAGCCACAGGAACTTCCTATAGTCCGTTTTTTTATTGCCGGGCTCACCAGGATCTTCCTCCTTCTGCAAGCCTTGCAATACTTTGTCCCAGTCTGCGTTATCCGTTTTTAAAGGGTAGTTCTCCGCAGCTTTACGGAACAGTTCGTCCATATCGTCATTTACAAACTGCATAAGTCAATTTCCCCGTAATCACTGTTATTTTCTTTATTAATCGCTTTTTGTAGCTGCGCCTTTGCTTTAAACAAATTCGACTTTGATGTACCTACAGAAATCCCCAACGCATCTGCAATTTCCTGGTGGCTATAACCATCTATCACTGCCATGTTGAATACAATCCTGTAAGATGGTGGTAAATTTTTTACATGCGCTATCAATTCTTTATACAACACTTTCTGATCGGCAGACTGGCTTTTGTCAGCCTCCTCCCATACATAATCCGGCATACCGCCTATTTCCGGGATAAGGTTGTTCTTCCGCAACTGGTCTATCGCCGTATTGATCATGATCTTTTTGATCCAGCCTGTCAAGACCTTTTCTATATTGAACCAATCGTGACATTCAAAATGACTGAATCCCCTGAATACCTTTACAAAGCCATCGTTAGCCACGTCCACCGCTTTATCGTATTTATAGATATAACGGAATATTGTTTTCAGCGCGAAGCCATAGTATCGTTCATATATGTTTTTCTGATACTTATGTTCTCCCCGAACACATCCGTCAATTATGTCTCTCAGGTCTTCCAAATTCTTGTTTGCGGCGTTGGTTTCTGATATGTAGATACGGAAGGTCGAAAAAAAGGTTGCCACATGCAATTAAAAAAAATTAAAAAAGGAGGATATGGTGGAATTGTTTAATGGTTAAATTGTTGGAAGGAAACAATATCGAACAAGGGACAAGGAATTTCGAATAGGGAATAACGTTCAATGCTCAATATTCAACTTTCAATTGAGCGTTGAATATTGAGCATTGTTCATTGAACATTATCCCGTTCTTTTATTCGAAATTCCTTGTCCCTTGTTCGACATTAAAAAAGGGGTAGGTTCTACGCGACCTACCCCTGCAACTGTGCCAATTATGAGAGAATGTACCGCAAATGTTATTGCTTGTCCCACCATACACGGGATGTCAACACGTCACCTCCCGGATAGTTATCATGTGCTTGTTTATAGTTAACCGGGTTAGAGTTAGCCTCTGCAACCGGGTAAGGGAAACGGCGGGGGATGGTGCCGTTTGTAGCATTATTCGGGTAAACCACCGGCGTTAATACCGGGTAGCCGCTTCTTTTCCAGTTATTCCATGACTCATAGAAATCCAACATTGTGTTCGTATGCGCCCAATACTGTGTATTGATCTGGTTTAACCCATTTGCCGGTACGTAAGGATTTGCTGTCAGGTATGTTTCTGCATCATTATCGCTTACTGCTGCTGAGGCATCATACTGGCTCAAGTAAGTGATCGCCGCTTTTACACCATCATGGTAGTGCTGTGCTGCAGAACCACCTATGCCCCATCTTTGCGCCGCTTCTGCCAGCAACAATTCAGATTCTGCATAAGTCAGGATGAATGTTGGTGCATCTGGTTTCAGCATATATGGATTGGCTGAAGAATAATCGCCCATAGATGTATAGCTTGGGTCAGTAGAAATATCCCTGCCTGCTATACCGCTCAGGTCTTTACCATTAGGCATACCTTTCTGCAAAGCCGGCGTTGTTATGTTGCCATTTACTACCGCAATCTTGCTCAGGCGCGGATCGCTTGTAGACTTCAACAGGTTGATAAATGTTTGAGACCATTTTACGTTTGCATTTTCAGGAGCACCAGTCAATACCTGTCCATTCCTGTTTACTGTTGGCCTGCCGCCTGTTGCATCATGTTTTAAGAATGCATTGTCGGAGTTGCTGGCAAATGTCTGCCCTACAACTTTTGTAGCATACGTTTTAGCTGTAGTCTCATCTATTTTTACGAGGCGCATAGCGAGACGAAGTAATAAGGTGTTACCAAATTTTTTCCATTTAGTAATATCTCCTCCGTAAAAGGCATCGCCCGCCGGTTTATCTGCTGACGGATCCAGTTTGCTGGTAGCGTCATCTACTTCTTTCAGCATGTCTGTATAAATATCCTGCTGCTTGTCGTACTTAGGAAAGTAGTTGCCGGTATAGTAGCCAAAGCCTGCCTGGGAGTAAGGCACATCGCCATACAGGTCGGAGATGCGCTGGATCATCATTGCACGCATGATACGTGTGATCTGATACAGGTTTTTGTACTGTGGCTTGTCTTTAGCAAACTGCATTGCATCTACGATCACCCTTATCTGTTCAGGATAAGCGCCATCACCAGCTTGTCCCTGTGTCTGCGCTGCCGCAAAGCCCCAGTAAGATGCTGTGTACGCTTCATTCAGCAAATACTTATCACCTGCCCAATAGCTGATCACAGAAGAAAAACCCTGGATCATAGTGGAGCAATAAATAAGATTTGAGCGCCATGTATCGTAGCTGAAGTCAAAGCTACCTGTATAGGCAATTTGCGATGTAGTTAATAAATAATTCGGATCAAAGTTGGATTGACTATATGATGAGGGATCAGTATTGATCGAGTTGAAATTTTTGGTACAACTTGTAAGCAGCGCAGCGCCTGCTACGAAAGTTGCCGCATATTTTTGAAATGAATTTTTCATCTGTAATTTTTTATAGTTTGTAGTCAGATGTTTTTTAAATAGAAGGTTTAGAATTTCACGTTCAGGTTTAATCCTATACTTCTTACCGGTGGCAAGCCGCCAAGTTCAAGACCTGTCGCTGCTGCATTGTAGTTTGCTTCCGGATCTATGTTGTCTGTTTTCTTCATAATGTAGAAGAGGTTTCTGCCAACAATACCTATACTTCCACCTTTAACAAAACCAAACAATTTTGTAAATGAGTAGCTGAACATTAACTGGCGGAACTTGATAAAGCTTGCATCCTGCACAAACGTTTTTGATATGTTGTTTGCAAACGTTGTGTAATAGGTTGCAGCATCCAGGTTGGCTGAGCCAAACTTGCCTTCCCTGTTAACCAATGTTGCTTTGTGCAAACCAAACACATAACCATAGTAGTCTGTAGCGGAGAATATTTTACCGCCAAACTTACCGTCGATCAGGAATGACAGGCTGAATTTCTTATATGTAAACTCGTTATTCCAACCAGCAATCCATTTGTGGTATGCCGGGCCCCATGCTTTCAGATCGCCTCTGTCAGGTACGCCATTTGCATCCAATACTACTTTGCCAGCAGCATCATATTTATAATCGAATGCCATGATCTGGTTTGCTGCCATACCCGGTATATCCTGTACAAAGCCATTACCTGACCTTGAAGTACCTAAAGAAAGTGAAGCAAGACCATCAGCCAGCGAGATCACCTTACTGTTGTTTACAGAACCATTCAGTGAAGACGTCCATGTAAAATGTTTGTCGCTTATTATTTTACCGGTAACCAATGCTTCAACACCGCGGTTGCGCAATTTACCGATGTTTAATACGGCACCTACGTAACCGGAGGTAATAGAAGCCGGTGCAGAAAGTATTTCATCTTTTGATTCTTTATTATACCATGTTACATCTAATCCCAACCTGCTGTTGAAGAATTTCAATTCTGTACCAATTTCTAATTCACTTGCTTTAGACGCTACCAGGCCACTGTTTGGAACAGCCGGGTTTAAGATAGCACCTATTGGCAAGCCATTTAAAGAAGCACTGTTCAATGTATAGCTTAGCTGTGTCTGGTAAGGATCCGCAGCCTGGCCTACAACAGCGTAGCCTGCTCTTAATTTACCAAAGCTCAGGAAGCCAGGTTTAGTCAGTTCAGTAAAGATGAATGAACCACTTACAGAAGGATAAACAATGTTCAATTTGTTATTCTTGCCCGGTGTTGCCAGTGTAGAGAACCAGTCAGAACGTGCGCTTCCGTTTAAGTAAAGAAAGCTTTTATAAGATATTTCCACGTTACCATACAAAGACTGTGTTTCCAGTTCGTACGGAGCCCATACAACGGATTTATTCTTCGCATTTGTAATTGTGTACACATAAGGCACAGCGAAGTTTGTTCCACTGTTGTTATACATATCAGACCTTGTCTTTCTGTAGCTACCGCCAATGTTAGGTGTAATTACCCAATCACTGCCTGCTTTGAATGACTTACCTGCAAGACCATCTATGTTCAGGTCCGCATATTTAGTATTCTGGATAGTGATATCTACCGGCGCTGGATATGCCGTACCTGTAGGTACTACGCCTGTGTATGTATTCGTGTATGCATCGCGTCCTACACGTCCCTGGATAAAGTATCCATTGTCAAATGTATAACGCAGGTTGGCAGAAGAGATCAGTCTCTCTCTTTTGGTATCGTTAATGAATTTTTCAGCAGCAAACCATGGGTTGGTTGCGTATGTGTTTGAAGAATAGGCAAACTCTGTTCCATCAGGATTGGTTGCTTTCTTCAGTGTGTTCACATCAAGGCTGGTAGGTAGGAACGTTACGTTATAGTTGGCATTACCTGCGCCATCAGATACAAATGATCTGTTCTTGCCTTGTTCCATGATGTAGTTTGCTCTTACATCAATAGCCAGTCTTTTCAATACAGTGAATGTACCTGTAAAATTGAATGTCTGGCGGTTAAGGCCGGAGTTAGGTACTACTGACCTGTTTGTCAGATCACTTGCGGAGAAGCGGATAGCACCGCCATCAAATGTCCTGTTAAACGCAATAGTGTTGGTGAATGATCCACCTGTGCGATAAAAATTCTGTAGATTTTTCTTTTGTGCAATATATGGTCTGGCAACGCCATCAAACTGTATAACATTTGAGCCATCCAGTTTTGCGCCCCAGCTAGATTGACCAGAAGTGAACGCAGCGTTAGCCGTAGTTGGTTTAATATTGTTTGCACCCTGGCCATAATCATACTGCCAGTCGGTCATATTTACAATGCGATCCATTACATAGTTAGAGTTAACCTCTACTTCATTGCCTCTGCCCGCTTTTGTTGTGATCATGATCACACCTGCTTTTGCTCTGTAACCATACAAAGCAGATGCAGCAGCGCCTTTCAATACAGAAATAGTTTCTATATCATCCGGGTTTATGTTACCGATCGCATCACCAAGATCCGGCGCATTGTCCCACTGGCTACCGGTATTCATTGCATTTCGCGTGCTACCTTCTACAGGTACACCATTGATGACATACAATGGTTGCGTTGTTTGCGTTAAGCTGGATACGCCTCTTATAACTACATTAGATGTAGAGCCCGGACCACCTGTAGTAGAGCCAACGTTTAAACCAGCTACTTTACCTACAAGTGAGTTCATTACGTTTACTTCTCTTGCTTTAGTCAGTTCCTCACCTTTTACTTCAGTAACAGAATAGCCCACAGCTCTTCTTTCTTTCTTCACACCTAATGCTGTTACAACTATCTCATTCAGGTTTGCCTGAGACTCGTTTAGCACTACGTCTATTGTGCTTTCGCTGCCCACTACTATTTCTTTGGATTCGAAACCTATAAAGGAAAAGACTAACGTGCTGCCTTTGGTAGCTTCTATAGAAAACTCACCACTGCTATTTGTTGTTACACCTTTTTTAGTGCCTTTGATCAGTACACTTACATTCGGAAGAGGGTTGCCATTCGTTGCTATTACTTTACCGGTAATAGCAGCATAATAAGCATTCAATGCGTAAGTGGAAATATTTTCTTTATTCTCTGTCGCAGTACCTTGGCCCTGCGGTGTTTTCGCTTCTGAAACAGGTACGATCACAAATGTGTCGTCAGAAACTTTTTTGTAAGTAAGACCTGTATTCTTCAATACCTGGTCGAGGATCTTTAATACGGTTGCTTGTTTTTCGGCTATCGGGTTTACAAGTTTACCAGCCAGCTTATCGTCAGAATAGAGGAAGTAAACGCCTTTGGTTTTGTTCAATTCTTTGAGTACAGTAAAGAGTTTCTCTTTTTGAGTATTATCTTCCTGCTCAAAGGCGTAAGTAGCTTCAGTAGCCTTTTCGTATGCAGTCTTATTATGCGCGTTAAACGCAAGCACATTTTGTGCATGAGCGCTAACGGAGAATAAATGCATACCCACGAAACAGCCAAGCAGTCGGCAAGCGACAGTAGAATTTCTCATGTTTTGCAGTGTTTATAAATATAGAAAACGAAGTTTGCTACATCATGGTGCTGCTATGAAAATCGTATCATTCACTCTGTTCACTTTGAACTCATTTGTTGCCTCAAGAGATTTCAGCAGCACATCCAAATTGTCGTTAGGTAGAATGAAGCTTATGGACTTGTTACCTATCGAATCGTCAGATAATTTGATCTTGGTTCCGTATTGCTCGTTAATAATAGCAATCGCGTCTTTTATTGGTGTATTGTCAAATACTAGCTTATGGTCTTTCCATGCCAGCATTTTATCGTCTTTAATTGCGGTTTTTTGCAACTGTGCGTTCGTAACGTCCACATATTCGCCGGGTTTCATCTGCACTTCTCTGCCATCTGCGGTTTTTAGTATTACGCTACCTTCCTGTAGTAACACGCTCATGCGGTTGTTACGGTTAACCACATTGAATTGTGTACCCGTTACTATCACATCAAAGCCGTTACCATGCACAGTGAATCTTCTTTTGTCAGGCGTTTTCTTTACATGAAAGAAAGCCTCACCTTGTATCCACACTTCGCGCTTGTCGTTGTATGAGATAGAACTATTTGCATTCAACATCACTTCAGAACCGTCAGGTAAATGTTGCGATGCGATATGCCCGTAAGGCGTGCAGACAGACTGTTTGGAAGTGGCTCGGTAAAACCATGTTCCACCAATCAACAGGAGAATAGCAGCGGCTGCCGACCACCAGTATCGCCTTATAGGGGCTATGCGCCGTACTGGTGTTTGCAGACTCTCCATCAACCTGTGTTCTGCGTTATCTACTTGTGTTTGTGGCACTTCTTCCTGTACCACCATACCTGCAAGCATCTCTAATGCCTGCTGTACAATTGTTTTCTGGGTTGGATCAGCAGCGGCCAAATGCTTCTCCCATTCTTCGTGATCTTTTCCTTTAATACCAGATGCCCAGTTTATAAAGGATGGATCAACCAGTAACTCTTCCGGATGAGTGTAATTGATTTCCATAAATTCAAAAAAGACGTCTTTGTTATATAATGTGTATGTTTAAAAAAATTTGTAACTAAAAAAAGAGAATATTTTTTTATTTTCTTAAAAAAAATCTGCTATTTACGGTTTCTAGTGTCAATGTTGTTTAATTAATAGGTCTTCAAAAATCTATATCTGCAAAAATTTGATACCATGAACCTTTTTAAACAAGATATAGGATATATACTGCAGCTTTTGAGAATTGCTTAAATAAACGACATTAGTTTAAAGATTGCCATTATAAAAGAGAGGACTACTTTGACGGAACAAATAGCCAATGACAGTACATTGTGGACTGCATCCCAACAGGGTGACCAGGAGGCATTCCGGCTATTGTTCAAAACATATTACCCATCCCTCTTTTCCTACGGCTGTAAATTAACGGCAGACCGGGCATTACTGGAAGATGCCATACAGGAGTTGTTTAGTGAGCTGTGGACGACCGGCTTTAAAACAGAGGTCAGGTCGGTGAAAGCCTATCTCTTTAAATCTCTTCAGTATAAATTGTTCAAACGCTCTTCCAATAAAAAAACTTTCTACTCCAACGACGACGCCATTTTAGACATCCCATTCACCATCAATCGCGAAACTTTACTGGTACAGGCAGAAGAAGATAAGGCCAAAGTGGACCGTATTGCCTCTGCTATGGACCAATTGAGCAACCGCCAAAGGGAAATAATTTACCTGCGTTTCTACAAAAACTTCTCTTATGAGGAGATTTCCGAGATCATGGAGATCAACTACCAGGCTGCCCGCAACCTTGTAAGCCAGGCCATTAAAGCCATGCGAAAACTAATGCTTGGTATCTTTTTGCAGTTTTTTGCTGTTTTTTTATAAATTCTTTTCCAACGTTTTACATTACAAATTACCTTTACGACTTACTTACCTCAATACAAACAGCACAAAAAAGATTCTATTTATGAGTATGGTCGATTCGTTTGAAAAAATCCCTGTTCAGATTTTTTCTACACCAAAAGACGGTTCAAGGTATGTAGCGGCTCAGATAGCTGAGTTGATTAAGCAAAAACAGGCTGAGAATAAACCCTGCGTACTTGGCCTCGCTACAGGTTCTACTCCCATTAGCCTGTATGCAGAATTGGTTAGAATGCATAAGGAAGAAGGCTTAAGCTTTAAGAATGTAGTGTCTTTCAACCTGGATGAATACTATCCGCTGGAGAAAGAGGCTTTCCAGAGCTACTACAGCTTCATGCACCGCCATCTTTTTAACCATGTAGACATTGATCCTAAAAACATTCATATTCCTGATGGTGAATTACCTAAGGATGAGGTTAAAGCGCATTGCGAAGCGTACGAGCAATCCATTAAAGACGCCGGCGGCATAGACCTCCAGATATTGGGTATTGGTAACAACGGGCATATTGGTTTTAACGAGCCTGGGTCCAGCATTTTTTCTAAGACAAGACTGATAAACCTGGACAACAGTACGCGTATATCTAACTCGCACGAGTTTCAGAATATTACAAAGGTTCCAAGGCTTGCATTAACAATGGGCATCAGCACTATCCTTAGTGCAAAACGTATTGCACTGATGGCATGGGGAATGAAAGCACCTATTGTAGCAAGGTCTGTGGAAGGACAGGTAACAGAGCAAGTGCCTGCGAGCATACTGCAACAGCACAACAACTGTGAATTTGTAGTAGACGAAACAGCAGCATCAGAACTGACACGTATTAAATCTCCATGGCTGACAGGCGAAATAGAATGGACGCCTAAGATCATTAAGCGTGCAATTGTGAATATGGCGCTGAAACTAAAGAAGCCTATTCTCAGCCTTACATCTGTGGATTATACTGAAAATGGTTTAGGCGATCTGCTGGTTGAAAAAGGGGATGTGTACGAACTGAACCTGCAGGTATATTATATGCTACGCGACAGCATTACAGGATGGCCGGGCGGCAAACCAAATGCGGTTATTCCAAGGCATCCTGAAAGAAGCGAGCCGTATCCTAAACGTTGCCTGATCTTCTCTCCTCACCCGGACGATGATATCATCAGCATGGGCGGTACGTTTATGCGCCTGCACGACCAGGGGCATGATGTGCACGTTGCATACCAGACAAGCGGCAACATTGCTGTAACGGATGAGTTCGTAACACGCTTCCTGGACTTTGCTGTAGGCTTTGAAGATATGTTTGGTATAGATAACCACAAGAGCCAGACTATTTTGAAAGATGCGCGCGACTTTATTGCAACTAAAAAGAAAAACCAGATGGATACGGCTGAAATCCGTGCTATCAAAGGTTTGATCAGGCGTTGTGAAGCAAAGGCAACTTGTAAATATGTAGGACTTGGCGATAACAATTACCACTTCATGAACCTTCCGTTCTATGAAACAGGTACAATTGAGAAAAAGCCAATGGGAGAAGAGGATGTACAGATTACAATGGAGCTGCTGCGTAAGCTGAAGCCTCAGCAGGTATATTGTGCAGGTGACCTTGCAGACCCGCATGGCACGCACAAGGTATGCCTGGATATTATTTTTGAAGCTATCCGCAGAATTAAGGCGGCTGGTGACGAATGGCTGAAAGACTGCTGGATATGGTTGTACAAAGGCGCATGGCAGGAGTGGGATATTGCTGATATAGAAATGGCAATACCGATGAGCCCTGACCAGGTAATGAAAAAACGCTACGGCATTTTCATTCACCAGAGCCAGAAAGACATGGTTCCATTCCAGGGTAGTGATAACAGGGAGTTCTGGCAAAGGGCTGAGGACAGGAATGCAAACACTGCTGAACTGTACTCACAGCTTGGTTTGTCAAAATATGCTGCTATGGAAGCATTCGTAAGATGGCATTATTAATCGTACGTTTTTTTATAGAAAAAGGTTGGCCCCGGCCAGCCTTTTTTGTTGGGAATCGAGAGACGTGAAACGGCAATCGTGAATAAGCCCGCACAGACCTATAAGGTTTCAAAAACCTTATAGGTCTTATTATTTCATATGTGAGTTGTCAGTTGCGAGTACACCCACTCACGATTGCCGTTTCACGATTCACGTCTCCCCTTAACAATCTCTTAGCATAATTATTGCCCCCTTCTCCCAAAACATTGATCGCTATAATCGTATTAGTCTTATATTGAAATATAAAAACCGTTTTTGTTTAACCAAGTCTGTCATATAGCCCGTTTGGGAATGTTATCCCTATGCCTTCTCCTCATTGTACATGATCATGTATGTGGGCAAAAGGCGGACAGTACAAAGGTTTCCAAAAAGAAGAACAACATTCTGCAGGCAGCTATCAATGCGGTGAGTAGGAGTGTACCCAACGATTCTACAGTTTTGGTAAATACACCCGCAGAAACACCTTTCCTTCCGTTTGAGGGCAAAGTGATCCGGCGCGTGATCATCAAAGAATTTGGATTTGATAAAATATTTGAAGACACGTCTCACAGGATCAAATATTTCGGCACCCGCCTGCTAAACAGCCTGCACAAAAAGACCCGGAACTGGGTAATAAAGGAAAACATGTTTATCCACGAGGGCAATACGCTGAATGCGTATAAGGTTGCCGATAACGAGCGTTACCTGCGTACGCTGAACTTTATACAGGATGCCCGTATATTGGTTAACTACATTCCGGGTAATAATGACTCGGTGGATATTGTCGTCATTACCAAAGACCTCTTTTCACTTACTGCAGAGCTGAGTGACCTGAGTGCAGACCGTTTTAAAGGGCGCATTGGCGATGCGAACGTATTGGGCATGGGACAAAGCGTCCGCTTTACTACGCTGGTAGACCAGAAGCGAACGCCGCATTTCGGATATGAATTGCTGTACACGAAAAGCAATATTGGTAATAGTTTCATTAATGCCAGCCTTGCATACACAACCATCAACAATAATATAGGAGACGGGCGTGAGGATGAACAGGGGTGGATAGCACGACTGGACAGGCCTTTGTATTCTCAATACGCACATATAGCCGGCGCGCTGACTATTGGCCGCACACAATCTACGAATGCCTATAATCTTCCTGACAGTGAATATTACAATTATAAATACAACTTGTACGATGGATGGATTGGCTACAACCTTGATGTAAAAAAATTACTGGCCAATAAGGAACGGCGCAAACGTGCTTTCATCAGTGCGCGCTATTTCAGAAATTATTTTACCCAGGCACCCTACCAGGTTGCTAAGGATTACAACCTCAAATTCGACAATAAGCAAGCCGCACTTGGGCAAATAACGTTCTTTAAACAGGACTTTTACAAGACGAACTATTTGTATGGCTTCGGTACTACGGAAGATATTCCTTACGGCTACAATGTATCGCTTACCTCTGGCTGGTACGAGCAAAAGACGCTGGGCAGGCTGTATATAGGTGTGGATGCAAACCGGTATTTCGTATCGAAACGCGGGAGCATTTTACAATACTTTTTACGCGCCGGATCATTCTTTCATGAAAACGGGTTCCAGGATGCAAACATACTTGCGGGTGCTACTTACTTCAGCAGGCTGATATTATACAATAACCTGAAGATAAGGCAGTATGTACGCTTCAGCGCAGCACGCCAGTTTAACCGAACTACATTTGATCCGCTTCGCATCGATAATACGTTCGGCGTTCGCTATATGTCCACAGATTCTATTGTGGGCGATAGAAGAATAAGCCTGCATAGCGAAACTTACTTCTTCCTGAAGTATAAAATATTCGGCTTCCAGTTTGCGCCGTTCACATTTGGGGATGTGTGTATGCTGACACCAGAACAAAAACCAATCAACAAATCTGATTTTTATTACAGCCTTGGCGGTGGCTTGCGTACACGTAACAACAACTTTGTATTTGGCACTATTGAACTTCGCTTTGCATATTTCCCTCGTCGTGGCGATACCAACAATGGCTTTAAGGTAATGTTGCAAAGTGACTTAAACTTCCGCTACAATAACAATTACATTAAAGCGCCGTCAATTATACAAGTAAATGACGATGACAATAATTCGATCTATTAAGTACATACAAGCAAATTCCCCAGGCAACTATCGTTGCCCGGGAAATTATATACTTATGCGATCCACTCTGCTACCGTAAGCACATCTGCCTGGCGTGGAAATACTTTTTCATTCAATAGCTCATGTACATCTTCTTCCCTATCCGCACAGCCATCTGCCAATACCGTAATGCGGTAATCTTTATCTGACGCTTCCCGTACAGTAGAGAGTACTACACCACTGGTTGCAATGCCAGTTAACACCATGTGTTGAATATTAAAAGCCCGCAGGATCACTTCCAGGTCACTACCTGAGAATGCACTCACACGGCGTTTAATAACCACACATTCGTTTTCACCAGGCGCAAGATCGGGATGTATAGCTGTAAACTCTGCCGTGCTTACACTGGCAAACAATTGCTTATTTGTCATAAACCCTTTGTTGTTGGTGCTGATCTCTGGTGCATTTTTTCTAAAACCTACCACTACATAAATAACAGGAATGTTATTGCTGCGGGCGTTTTCAATAGCCTTTGCCACATTGCTAATAAGTGTGGCTGCGTGGGGTATCATGCCGAGCATAGCTGTCTGCATGTCCATTACCAATAAGGCGGTGTTGCTTGTGTTGTTGCTCATTTTTATTTGTTTTATTGTGCGTATTATGCTTCTTCTACAATTGCATGTTCAGCTTCCTGCAATTCTTCCAGGTTTTCATTATTTAGCTTTTCGGGTTTTAAATAACGGGAAAACACCCAGGCAGTTACTATAGCTATGCAGCCTTGTAACAACATAGTTACAGGTGCAGCTATTTTCTGTGATACAGCTCCGGCCAGCAAACTGCCTAATGGCAGCATACCAAAGTATGCCATAGCAATGTAGCTCATAACCCTGCCGCGCATGTGCGCTGCGGCTTCCATCTGTATAATAGTAATACTTGCTGTCATGGGCGTAAGCGCAGCAAAACCAATAATAACAGCAAACGGAATGGCCCAGTAAAAGGATGGGCAACGGGAAAACCCGATCAACCCAATACCTAGCACTACAATGCTGATAAGCAGGATACCGGTAAGGTCTGTATCTCTTTTTAAAGAGGCCAGGTAGAGGCTGCCGATGATAGACCCAAATCCAATAGCACTTGCAATGTATCCGAATGTGCGTGCGTTACCTTCAAAGATGGTTTTAGCAAACACAGGCATCAGTGTATCATAAGGCAATACAAATAATGCCATACACATTAGAAGAATGATGATGATACCTATGCGTGGTGTTTGCTTTAGGTAAGTAAACCCTTCTGACAACTCAGCCGTCACTTTCTTTTTAAGAACAGGCGGAGTAAAAGGAGGCAGCTTTATCAGTAGTAATGAAGCTATTACTGCCAGAAAACTAAATGCGTTTAAAGAAAAACAGGTATGTGCGCCGAATGACTGTAATACGATACCAGATAGCGCCGGCCCAATTAACCTGGCTATGTTTACCATAGCCGAGTTCAATGCAAGCGCATTTACAATATCTTCTTTATTACTTACCAGTTCATGCACCATAGGTTGCCTTGCGGGTGTATCAAATGCATTTACAATACCTAAGACTACGCTTAGCAATAAGATCTCCCAAACAACGTAGTGATTGGTAAAAGTGAGTACTGCCAATAATATAGATTGTATAAGAGAGGCTGTTTGTGTGATCAATAATATTTTGCGACGATCATACCTGTCAGAAACAATCCCTCCAAGTAAGGAGAACAGGAAGGAAGGAAACTGCTGTGCAAATACGGCCAGCCCTAACATAGATGCGGAGTGGGTGGTGGAGTAAATAACCCAACTAACAGCGGTACGCTGCATCCAGGTGCCGATCTGCGAAATGGACTGCCCGCAAAAAAACAATGCATAGTTTCTGTTGCGGAAGGCCCGGAAAGCGTTTCTTTTTTCTGCCTGTATCATATCTAACCTGGAATAACTCAATTTACTTTTCGACATTTTTTGATAAAATGTCGAATATTGGTCAAAAAAATTTTTATTTATTCAAAGCCAACATTGTCATTTGCACAAGCATATCAATAGCAGGTTCTATACGGTTGTAGCTATTATCCAGGAACATTTCCCCTCTCAAACCACGCAAGCTGCTGGTAAAGACAAAGAGAATGGTTTGTTGCTCTTTTGCATCCAGCGTATTGACTTCACCTTTCTTTGCGCCTTGTGCCAAAACCTGGTTTAACAAAATGGCTTCTTCTTTTCTTATCTTCTTTTGAATAGCCTGTTTCTTTTGTACATATAGGGACATCTCATCCGGATTCATTCCTGTTTCCAGCGCTTCAAAGAAAGCTTTACGCTTGCGGGATATTTTTGTTTTGGTAACGCCAAAAGCACGCAGTTTTTCCTCTACAGTTCCCACTTGCTCCATCTTGCTTGCTATCTCGCTTATAATGTCTTTGATCTCCGCGTCCATTACAGCAGCAAACACCTCATCTTTGTTCTTATAGTAATAATACAACGAACTTCTCCCTTTACCGATCGCTTTTGCTACATCGTCCATCGTTACTTTTTGATAACCATGTTTTTGAAATAGCTGCTGGGCGGCTTGCAGGATCTGCTGCTGTATTATATCTTCCTTAAGTAGATTGTTTGCCGGCATTGAACATATTGCTGATGCAGCACAAAGGTAAATTCATTTTTCGACAAAAAAACAAAAAATGTCGAAAAAGGATTTTCTTCTCAGTTACTGCATTACTATAAACGCAAAAACGAAATGTCCCAAAGCTAGTTTTACATTATTAGCTAAAACACAAGCCATGTAAGGGTTTTAGCCCTTTTACAACATTTGTCAATTAAAACGAAATGTCCATTTTTTTTAAAAATATGGAGAAATGCGATATCAAGCAGGCAAAAAACACATTGATTACTAAGCGATTATCCAATTGCTATAATAGTCATTTATTTAAGAAAGATAGTTGGCCGTACAGTTGGACTGACATTTCATTTGATTACAATTCTTTCAACCCCTTACTGCCATTAGGTTTCAGATTTTCTTATATTAAAAAAACGGGACATTTCGTTTTAAAAAAGTGGACATTTCGTTTTCCCGCTTATACTACTGCACAGTAGATTACTTTATGACACCTGCGTATCTATTTCTGCAGGAAATCCCTGAACCAGTACCCGGAATTTTTAATTGTACGTAACTGTGTATTGGTGTCCGTATGTACCAGGCCAAAGCGGGCTTTGAAGCCTTCAGCCCATTCAAAATTATCCGTTAATGTCCATGCCAGATAGCCTTTCACATTTACGCCTTCCTGCTTTGCCTTCTGCAATGCACTTAAATACTCCTGGAAGTAGGCGATGCGCTGCACATCATTGATCTCTCCATTTACCACTTCATCTTTAAATGCAGCACCACTTTCAGATATGATGATCTCTTTTACACTTCCATAGAGCCAAAAGCGCTTTATCAACCTGTAAAAGCTTTCTCCATTCACCTCCCACCCCATAGCGGTATAAGGCACTTTACGTGTAGACGCTTTTACTTCCGATGCCTGTACTATTGGTATGATGCCATTATACTTAATGACTAAGGGGAAGTAATTTTGCAGACCAATAAAATCAAAATTGAATGTCATCCGTTCTTTGTACTTCCACGCTTTATTATGCAGTTCCAGCTTTTCCAGGAACTTAAAATCATCCTGCGGATACCCTCTTCCCAATGCGGGTTCAATCAAGAGGCGGTTCATCAGTATATCCATCCGCTTTGCAGCCTGCACATCTTCCGGCTTATCGGAGTAAGGCACTATTTCTGAACAGGAAAAGCTAGTCCCTATGTGTGCATGTGGTACGAGATCGCGCAATATACGGCCGCCTTCTGCCTGGCATAGTACCGCATTGTGCACAGCAGGTAAGAAGTTGCTTAATCCTATTTTACCAGGTGCATGTTTTCCCAGCATGTAACCAAGCGAGGTAAAGCCCATTGGCTCATTCAGCACTATCCAGTGTTTTACCCGGTCACCAAATTCCTCTGCACACACAGTAGTAAATCGTGTAAACCATTTCAGCATGCGATAGCTGGTCCAGCCGCCTTCTTTCTCTAATGCCTGTGGCAGATCCCAATGGTATAATGTTACAAATGGTACAAGGTCCAATTTCAGGCATTCATCTATCACTTTATTATAAAAAGCAATGCCTTCTTTATTTGCTTTGCCTATGCCATCAGGCAAAATGCGAGACCAGGAAATGGAAAAGCGGAAGGTATTAAAGCCTAAAGCTTTTGCCAGTAAGAGGTCATCTTTATAACGGTGGTAAAAATCGCAATTGACATAGGGCTTTGCTGCACCTTTTATTTTTCCTTGTCGCCTTGCGAAAGTATCCCAGATGGAGAGGCCACGGCCATACAGGTTGTATGCACCTTCGTTTTGTTGTGCTGAGATAGCTACGCCCCACAAAAAATCATCGCCAAAGGCTTTGGCACTTAACTTATGATATGCTTGCAACAGCAGTAGATTTGGCGCAAACTAGTGCTTTATAAGGGTAACGGCAGGTTAAGAAATTATGAAGAGAAAAGAATTTGAGATTTGAGATTTAAAATTTGAGATGAGTGGTTTACCCTTCCTGGTCTTCGACCAGGAAGGGATGGAATGTTGACTCTGTCGACAATAACATCTTCGCCCTGGTTCGTGTCTTCACGAACCAGTTACCAACCAGCGCGTGAGGACACGCGCCGGGGCTTTGAAATTTGATATTTAAGATTTGAGATGTGTGGTTCACTCTCCTCTTCCTGGTCTCCGACCAGGAAGGGATGGAATGTCGACTCTGTCGACAATAACATCGACGGAGTCGATATGCCTTTTCCTCCTAGTCGGAGACTAGGAGGAGTTTCAAATCTCAAATTACTCTGCTAATAATTCACTGATCGTTTTCTCAAATTCTTTCTTGTAGTTTTCATAATACACACCTGTACCTGGGCCGAAGAAGCCCGTATCTATTTTACGGACTACTCCTTTCTTATCTAATACAAGAGAAGTCGGGAAAGTTTTTATCGGTGTGAATTGTGGCAATGTTTTTTCTGTGCGTAATGAATCCATTACAGTAACACCTGTTATCAGCATAGGATAGTCTACTTTGAATCGTTGCTGAAACCTGCGCAGGTCCCTTTGAGAGCGGGCAAAGTCTGTGCTATACTCATAAGCCAAACCAATGATCTCTACACCGCGCTGGTGGTTCTTTTTATACCAGTCACTCAGAAAAGCGGTTTCATCCATACAATTTGGGCACCAGGAACCCAGCAACTGTATGACTACTACTTTATTTTTAAATTGAGCATCTTTAATAGAAACCGGTTTGCCATCCAGGTCTTTAAAGGTAAAGTTCAGGCGACCGTCTTCACCATTCTTCAGGTACATAGCAGCCAGGTCAGGCAATGTTGCTGTATCATTTCTCACGGCTGTCCAGCTAGCGTTGCCCATGGCGCCGCTATAAAAACTACCATTGCTGATCTTGTTCTTGTCTACTGTAGCGGTGATAAGGAATGCATGGCTACCATCAAATGTGGATAGTTTTAAAGTATTGCCATCCACTACACCTTCCAGGAAACGATAGTCGCCTGTTGGCGTAAGTATGCTGCCTTTTACAATATTGTTCTGTTGCTTAAAGAGCGCTATGGCTGGTGATCCTTCTCCCCCTTTGCGTGCGGAGGTAAATGTGGCTGACCATTTGCCGGACAGGTTGGTTAATGCTTTACCTGTTGCAGCGAAACGTACAGGCTGTTTAGCTGTTGCTGAGAAAGGCATAGTCGTATTGCCGTTAGGCGTGCCTTTGATCCATTCACCCGCTATGCTGTCTTTTGCTATGATCCTGGCTTTGAACGAAGATTCAAATACAGGCATGGTTATAAACAACGAATCACCTTTCAGCGTGACTTCATCTACTTTATACTTTTCGTCTGCATTCAATATATACAACAAAGGCTTATTTGCCTGCCATTGGAGGCTAAACTGCCATACAATATCGTTGCCATCTTTGCGGTGCAAATATGCCCGCCATTTGCCTTGTTGCAATGCCTGTTGTGCCTCTGCTGAATACATTGCCATTATGCCTAATACTAATCCAACTAGTTTTCTCATGTATTATCCTAATAGTCTACTAATGTTATATACTTTGCAAAAGTGCATCTTTTTGGCTAAAGTTGGTGCACTTAAAATCATAAAAAGACTTGCAAAGCGCATTTTCACACTTCACACACAACCGCTGGCGTTACATTTGCTATGCCTTTAGCATAATTTTGGGCTTATGATATCAAAAACTTTTACAAAACATATACGCCTGTTTTTCATCTGCATAGCGGCTTATACCGTTGGCCATGCGCAAAAGATAGATAGTATTTATTTTCACCTATATACTGATAGCCTGAAAAAAGGTGTTCACAACTACATTAATGTAGATGCAAAGCTGGACAATGGCCGCTGGATGCCTTTAACGGATAAAGAATTGCTGTACCAATCTTCTTCTGGTACGTGGAGTGGAAATAACCTTATTATAGACAATGCATTCAAGGGAGATTATGTAACCGTTACAGCAAAGCTGAAATCAAACCCTTCTCTTTCCCGGTCAGTTGATATTTATATTAAACGCAACCCGGATGGGCCATTGAAGTCTGAAGCAGAAGTGTTGAAGGAGTATAAGAAGAGGAATTAGACAATTTGAAAATGAGCAATTTGAAAATGTTTAATTGCTGCATGGTTGAATTGTTGAAGAAATATTGGCACCAACTGTAGAATTATTATTGAGCTTTTCTTGCGTCGCACACTTCGTCAGTTGCACATTAGTCAGCAACTTATTACCGAAGCATTTTCAAATTATTACATCTGCAAATTTTCAAATAGAAAAAGCCGCTTTGCAGCGGCTTTTTCTATTTACATTTTTTTCGCGTCTTCTAAGAATTTCGCAAGGCCAATGTCTGTCAGCGGATGCTTCAACAGGCCAAGGATTGGCTCCAGTGGTGAAGTGATTACGTCTGCACCAGCAGCAGCACATTGTATAATATGGTTAGAGCTACGGATAGAAGCAGCTAAAATTTCTGTTTCATATCCCTGGATAGCATAGATCTCTGCAATCTGCTCGATCAATTGTACACCTTCCCAACCGCTGTCATCTATACGGCCGATAAAAGGTGATACATACGCTGCACCGGCTTTAGCAGCCAGGATAGCCTGACCTGCAGAGAATACCAGTGTACAGTTTGTACGGATACCGTTGTCAGTAAACCATTTGATAGCTTTTACACCTTCTTTGATCATGGGTACTTTTACCACGATGTTCGGGTGTATAGCTGCCAGTTTTTTACCTTCTTCTACAATACCTGCGAAGTCTGTAGAGAATACTTCTGCGCTTACATCGCCGTCTACAATTTCGCAAATTGCTTTATAGTGATTGATGATACCGTCTGTGCCTTTGATGCCTTCTTTCGCCATCAATGAAGGGTTGGTAGTAACACCATCTAATATACCTAAATCATTTGCTTCTTTTATCTGAGCAAGATTTGCTGTGTCAATAAAGAATTTCATTATGTAACATTTTAAAATTTCAAGATCAATTTCTGGAGCAGCACTTTTCCGGTGACCAACCCTCAACTGTTCAAAATATGTAAAATCAGGAGTACTACAAAGAGGAGGGCGCTGGTCGTGAGCGTTTTTTTAACTAACAGAAAGAACTTTGTTGCTCTTTTAAACATTTACCTGACAGGTAAATTTGACCGGTTTATCTGATTAACTGCTCTCAAGTAAAAGAAAAAAAGGCAGGCTGATTACATCGCACCGCTCAACCACCTACCCTTGCTACCTTCCGGTCCTGGGGGAGTTCAGCAGGAGCTGGTCGTGTAAGACCTGCCGGGTGCAAAAATAAGAGATGTAAATGAATTCTGAGCAGTTTTTTATAAAACTTATTGAGTGTGAGTAATTTTTATGCAACAATGATGGGAGGTTGCAGAAGTAAGAGAATGCATAAAGTACTAAGGACAAGGTACGAAGTACGAAGTGGCAGAGAGATATATTTATTGCCACAAAGACGCAGAAGTGATGATGAATGCCTGACAGGTTTAGCTGAATAGTGTACAGAAAGATGCAGTGAGTGACACAACGATGCTAATTAAAGATATATAGCCCACACAAAAACAATTAACCACTAAGATCACAAAGCCTTTTGCTCTAGTACATCGTACATTTCTTCACTCCGGACTTAGTACTTCGTACCTCGTACTTTTTCTATCTCCTGTTCAGCCTGCTATTCAGCGTAACCATTCCAACCAGTTGATCGTAGCGGTCGCCCATAGCACGGTAGTACACAAGCACCGTATATGTATTTTCTGTTTCCCAATAGTTGCCTTCCGTATAGTCCATAGAAGGTACGGCGTCTTTGGCGCCAATATCTTTTGTTACGTAGATGTAGCTATAGTATGCCTGTTTTAAAAACAAGCTTCTCTCATATACACCTTTCTCTGCGTTGTAAGTAAGCTTGCTGGAATCGTTCAATTCGTAATTATTCATTTGCCCTACAACATAAATGTCTTTACCGGGCAATGGTTGATTACCGGCAGGCACATAAGTAAAATGTACGCGGGCATAATCGCCCTGCCACCACGGGTTAATATTCTCCGTACTGTTCACTTCAAAAAAACCGTTGTAATCCTCATAATACAAATACCCTAACCTGGTTCTGTCCGCATCTGGCTTCAGCCATACCTCAAACGGCTGTGTGTTCAGGGTTGCATTCTCTACACGGTCACTTTGAAAACGGAAGCTACGCAGATCGGCCCAGCGAAATTCTTTTCCGGCGGGAAACAGGAAATCGCGCTCACCATTATACTCATACAGGTCGCCACGCATAAACATGGGTTGCATACCTGTAATTGCATTATCCCACCTGAAATTTTGCAGCACAGCCACTTTTAACTGTTGCGGCGTATTAAAAATATTCAACTGCTTTTTATCCAGCGTAAATTGTATCTTTTGTGAGGTGCGTGCTTTTGTTATATCAAAAGGCTGCAATATCTGCACGCCTACCGGAACCACATTGTCTACCACCAGGAACCGGCGGGTGAAAGCGAGTTTACTGGTATCGCCATTCAGAAACACTTTCAGTATATAATTACCGCTTTTTACCGGCACGGAATTACGCTCCGGCAAATAGGCTATGTAGTGCATATAGCGCGTAGTAGCAATGGAGGATGCCCTGTATTGGGAGATGCGGTTGGTTAGAAATCCTTTGATGTAGTCAAACGGGCTCATATCTGCCGGCTGCCAGTCAGCATCGCACAATACGAATGTATAGCTGTAGCTTTTCACTATACCATCCATATCATCAAAGTGCAGTTCCAACGCATTTGTGGCGCCCACATTCATAATCGGGTAAGAAAACTGGCTGCCGGAAAAAAGCTTTACACCTGCAATAGAAGGCGAATAATTTTTATCCAACTGCACTTCTGCCCTGCTGTAACTACATACTAATACTAACGCAATACAAATAGCCAAATGCTTCATCTTACTCATTTATGATGGATAAACGTACGAAATTTAATGTTTCAGCCGTTTCATTGTGTCAAAGTTTCAAGGGGGAAAGTTCTAATTATAAGCTAAAATGAAACTTGTAAACTGCTAAAACGATGAAACTATTAATAACGGAATTTTGCCACTACGTATTGTAACTGTAGTTTTGACAGAATAGAATGAATCTAGCCTTATTTATAGCACGCCGGATAGCCTTTAACAGGCAACGCTCTTTTTCCAGGTTTATTATACGCCTGGCAACTGCAGCTACGGCAGTAAGCGTTACGGCTATGATCGTTACCCTGGCGTTTGTAAACGGCTTTCAGCGAGGCATTAGCGAAAAGGTATTTAGTTTTTGGGGACACATCCGAGTACAGCAGTTTGAACCGAATAAGGCAATCGTTGCAGAAGAAACTCCCCTGGTGAAGAATGACACAGTTGTGGCTGTTCTAGCCAATACACCGGGCGTAAAACAGGTACAGGCATTTTCTACTAAATCAGCCGTACTAGAAAAAAACAAGGAGATAGAGGGCATTTTGTTTAAAGGTGTTGAAAGCAACTATGACTTTAACAACCTGAAAAACTTTCTTGACTCTGGCAGGTGGATTAATTTTAAGGATTCGCTGTATAGCAAGGAAATAGTGATCTCCCGCTCTGTAGCCAAGCAACTGAAAATAAACCTGAACGATAGTATTATTGTTTATTTCATTTCTCCACAGAACGAAACAAAGAGCAGCTTCCGGAAATTGCATGTGTGTGGTATTTACAAAACGGGGATAGAGGAATATGACAACCTGTTTGTATTGGGCGATCTGCGTTTGCTACGCCGGATCAATAACTGGAATAAAAATGAGATCGGTGGTTATGAAATATTCCTGAACGACTATCGCAAAATGGACACGATCAGCAATTCGTTGTATGATAAGCTGCCCGATGCCTGGATCAGCCGTTCTATAAAGGAGATCTACCCGCACATATTTGACTGGCTGAACATACAGGATGTAAACCGGAATGTGATCTTTATTGTAATGGCTATTGTTGCAGTGATCAACCTCATTACCTGCCTGCTGATACTGGTGCTGGAACGTACGCGTATGGTGGGTATCTTAAAAGCAGTCGGCAGTACAGATTGGACCTTACAGAAAATATTTTTATTCAACACCACCATTATATCTGCGGGCGGTATTATCATTGGCCTGATACTTGGCCTTGGCATTTGCCTGCTACAACAATACACGGGCTTTATCAAGCTGGATGAAAGTTCTTACTATGTGGCTGTGGCACCTGTAGAAATTATCTGGTGGCAGGTTGGCCTGGTGTGCGTGGGCACATTAGCCGTGTGTATGCTCTCCCTCATTATACCTACGCTTCTTATCAGAACGATCAAACCGGTAAAGGCGATACAGTTTAGGTAATTGCATTGTTACATTGTTTTATAGTTGAATTGCCGGAGCGAAACCTGAATCGTGAGCTGGCAATCGTGAATGAGCATACTCACCACTCACTTTATAATCTTTGCGTGAAACAACGTTCAACAATCAAACCATTTAGCCATATAACAATTTACCCCAACAAAAAACTCCTGTCATTGCTGACAGGAGTTTTTACTATAAAGACTTCAATTAAATTAAGCTACTGCTTTTTTCACCAGGTCTGCTGCTTCGCTCAACAGGATAGCAGACTGTACTTTCAGGCCGCTCTCGTCGATCAGTTTTTTCGCTTCAGCAGCGTTTGTACCTTGTAAACGTACAATGATCGGGATGTTGATGTTACCTAGTTTATTGTAAGCTTCGATCACACCTGCAGCAACACGGTCGCAACGAACGATACCACCGAAGATGTTGATCAGGATCGCTTTTACGTTAGGATCTTTCATGATGATGCGGAAACCAGCTTCTACTGTCTGTGCATTTGCTGTACCACCTACGTCCAGGAAGTTAGCAGGCTCACCACCGCTCAGTTTGATCATATCCATTGTAGCCATTGCCAAACCTGCACCGTTTACCATACAACCTACGTTACCGTCCAGTTTTACATAGTTCAGGTTGAACTGGCCAGCTTCTACTTCTGTAGGATCTTCTTCTGTAATATCCCTTAAAGCAGCCAGGTCAGGATGACGCATTAATGCGTTTTCATCCAGACTCATTTTACAATCAACCGCGATGATTTTCTCATCACTTGTTTTGAACAATGGGTTGATCTCCAGCATACCGCAGTCAAGACCAACGTATGCGTTATATAAATTCGTTACAAATTTCACACAGCTTTTGAACGCTTCGCCACTCAGGCCGAGGTTGAAAGCGATCTTACGTGCCTGGAAACCCTGTAATCCGCCAGAAGGGTGTACCCACTCTTTAAAGATCTTATCAGGTGTATTGTGCGCCACTTCTTCAATGTCCATACCACCTTCGGTGCTGTACATGATTACGTTCTCGCCTTTTGCACGATCTAATAATATAGAAAGATAGAATTCTTTTGTTTCGTTAGGGCCAGGGTAGTAAACGTCCTGTGCCACCAATACTTTACTTACTTTTTTACCGGCAGGGCCTGTCTGGATAGTAACCAGTGTGCCGCCCAGTATGTTTTTAGCGATAGTAGCAATATCTTCTACGCTTTTACCTACAGCAACACCGCGCTGTTCAGTACCTTCGATCTTACCTTTACCGCGGCCGCCAGCGTGGATCTGGGCCTTTACAACCGCAAAATTGTTATTTGTCTGATTCTTTATCTGGCGATAAGCTTCTTCAGCCGCCATTACAGTATCTACAGCAATGCCTTCCTGTACGGGTACATTGTATTTCTTCAGCAACTCCTTTGCCTGGTATTCATGCAGGTTCATACAGCTAAAAATTTGTTGGCGAAGATAGGTGAATTTGAAATTTGAAAAATTGAAAAATTTGAAAATTGGCGGAAAGTGGAGGGATTGGGGTGCGGAAACGTTTGCGGAAGAGGATAATTGTTACATGGCTATATTGTCCAATTGTTATTGGCGTAACCATTTAACAATATAACAATTTGACAATGTAACAATATGCTCAACTCACTTTTCATATAGTTTCCCCTTATTCAAGTCTATACAAAAGTCCGTAATCCACTCTCCTGCCACGTCTACATATAGTACATTGGGCTTGTTCAGTTTATTAATAGTTCCATTACCAATCCATTCTGTCACCTTAGGAACCAGCATTTTATTGCCTTTTGCAGCCATGTCGCGTATAGACTGGTATTTGCGCAGCACTTTTACCAGCAACATGGTGCCATTCAGTACCGCGCCATTGCTTTGCGACTGAAAATCGTTACAGATCATTGCAGCCTCATCCGTACTCTGTGTCAACTGCCAGTCCAGGCGTATAAGATCATTGTTCTTTACGCCGCCTTTCCACCTGTTGAAAAAGCCCTCTTCCGCCGCCAGCAGTTTATTCAGGTCATTTGTAGCGGCATACTCCCGTTTAAAATTCATAAACGTGTTCGATTCTGTACCTGTAAAGCAGGATGCTACCCCTAACTCCGGAAATGCTTTATCTTCAAAAACAACGATCACTTTCCCCGCCAGTTTTTGCAATGGTATTTGATCCAGGCTGCCTTTTTCTTTCCAGATCAACTGTTCACCCAGTACCTGCACAATAAAATCAGCGATATTTTTAGTTGGAACATCTGCTTCGCAAAAGTGACTAAACCCCAGTATAACAATTTCGCCTTTGTTGCGTTCCATAAATTGTTTTACATCGGTTAGTACGTCATACAATCTTTCGCCATAGCCGCCGCCGGCCGCCTGGTCCAGGCAGTCGGATGAAAAATGTTTGGTGTACAAGTAATTTTTATACATGCCCGCCCGAAGGTCGAACATACGGATACCGGCATTTAATTGTTTCCCAATACTAATAGTTTGCGTAAGTGTGTTGCAGTCATTAATAGAGGTACTTACTGTACCACCAATACCATTTAGCACAGACATACCCGCATCATGCGAGCCGGGAATAACAATATCACGCAATGTATAATGTCCTTTTGTTGGCAACAAAATATCCTGCATCCACGAGGAAGGATTATAGCCCGAAAAGTAGCTAACATATATTTTCTGATCAAGCCCGGTGTAAGCCATCATATAGCTATTGTCGTCTGCACTGCAAGTGGCTACGGGATTATACGTAGAAAAATGAGCAGGCAGCATGGTACTTGTCTGAAACGGCTGGCCCTTTTCTCCTACAGCATAATAGACGCGCGTATCTTTTTTTGCGCCCCTCCATATATAAAACAATTTGCCATCTGCAAGTATGCTATACACAGCAGGAGAACTGGCAGTCGTATTTTTTCCTGCAACAACTTCTGACCAGGTGTTTTTAAGTACGTTATAATCGGCATAACTGATTACGTCTCCCTTGTTGCTACGCCAGCAAAAACGGGCATTCTCATTATCAATTGCTGTAACAATCGGATAGTTGGGTGAGGACTGAGGGATGCTTTGCCATACACACTCTCCTAACCTCCCTTCGGCATCCGGCTTTGTAATAGCAAACATCATTTGATTTTTGTTACCAGTATGTGTGGCAAGTATTACGCTCTTCCCTACAAGTGTACAGGTAATACCATCCGTAGGGGACTGTTCATTTTTTGAAGGCAATACATATACATCTTTTACATTAAAACTACTGTCGTTGGCGGTTATTACATATTTGATCTTCCCACCCACATCTATCCAAAACAGGTACCCTTTATCATTGATGATCCTGAATACAGGCGCATAGTTACTGCTACCTATTACATCCTGGTCTGTTAGATGTTCGTTATGTGAGCGAAAACAAGCAACGTGTATTCTACCTACTTCACCCGCTTCTTTCCATGCAATGAAAAAATTTTTCTTATAACCAATAATATCCACACCCTTATCCGTAGAAGCTGTGGTGCTGATAGCAACAGGATTGGTAAACGTAAGGTTTTGTGCAGCCGCACATACATAAAGTATACAAGCGATAAGAAAGAACACTATTTTGTGAAAAAAGAACGTTTTCATGGTTGCAATGTAAGTTTTACAATATTACATGATAGAAAATAAACCGAGCAAAATCACCACAAACCGAAAAATTAATCCAATGCAAAAAATCAAATTTTTAAGCATTTTTCTTTTACTCTTTTCTACAGCCTACTCGCAAGACAATTACTGGTCTGACGAATATAATGCGGGTGGTTTTCTTTCCCCCGGTGCAGTGATTGCCTTCAACCGCGATAGCGGTGTATTTTTTTACAACCCGGCTTTATTGGCTTTAACAAGAAAAAGCTCGGCTTCTATATCAGCGAATATCTATCGCTATGAATCCATTCGTATAAAAGATGGCGCCGGAATTGGTAAAAACCTTAACTCTACCAGTACAGGCATCGTGCCTCAAATGATATCTGGTGTAATTGCTTTACCAGGCAAGAAACCATTTAGCCTGGGTTATGCACTTATCCGTTCTGCAGGTTTTAACTACCAGGTATCGCAAAGACAGGATAAGAAAATGAATGTGCTGGATGATAGTTACAGTCCCGGAGACGAATACTTCATTGGCCAATATTCCAATCAAAACATTGTAAGTAACACACAGCTATCGCTAAGTGCCGGCTTTACATTATCACCCAAATTTACTGCGGGCATTAGCATAGAGCCGCAATTCCGTAAACAAAACTATTTTGAAAATACCGACAACAAAACATTGCTGAACGTAAACAACGATTCCATTTTTCCGCCGCTTGTCAGCTTCGGCTCATATTATTCAGTCAACTACACACACGTGGGCATACGGTTTAAAGCCGGTTTCTCTTACAATGAGAATAATCACCATCTTGGCTTGCTGATCACCTCTCCTCTGCTTCGCCTATGGAGCAACGCGACATTACTAAGCGACATTACAATAAACAATATCAAATTTGTACCTGATGCCCCCGCCTTAAGTTTATTAGCCAACTCCCGGCAGGAAAATCTGAAAGTTGCCTGGAAGACGCCCGTAAGTGTTGCGCTGGGATACACGTATGATTATGGTAAAGGGCAGATATATGTTGCTACAGAGTATTTTTCAAAGATCAGCCAGTACAATGCGATCTACCCGCGCGATGGCGCTTTTCTACGCCCGGACACTGGCAACAACAATAACACTACACAAAGTACATTGCGGCTAAAAGATGCCCACAAACAGGTAATTAATTTTGCCCTCGGCGTAAGCTTTCCTGTGAAAGAAAATGTATATGGCTACTGCTCTGCCAGAACCGATTTTACGTATGCTGACAATAGTCTCTTCTCCGATGACCAGGGTGCTACATCCTACACTTCTTATTGGAATAACTACCACATGCAAGTAGGTGCCAACTTTAAGAAAAGGAAATTCAATTTGCGCACGGGCTTACTGTTTACTTACGGACATACTAACAGCTATGAACAGCCGATCGATTTTACAAATCCAAAAGATACCAATTTACTGCTAGGCACACCGGGCCTTACAAAAGCTACACATTTTGCCGTTGGTTTTATGATGGCGTATGTGCATAATCTGTAACACGCTTCGATCTTTTTCTCCCAGTCAGGAGACTGGGAGAAAAAGATGGGGCGACAGCAGAGGTAGCAAAGAATTGCCACAGAAGCGCAGAAACACAGAAGGTCATCAAAGAGTCGTGTAACGGCTCTCCCTATGTGATCTATATTCCCTTGACTAAATCAAACATCCCTATTAAAAAAAGACCTAAACTCTCCCTATGTGCCTTTGTACCTATGCTTACTATGTGTTTAAAAACTTCGCTTCGATCTTCCACCGATTTCCTTACGTTGACAGTTATGATGAACACACGAACGAAGGCTAAGCATTTCTCATTACCAACAACCCCAAAACAAAATTCATCATATATATTTTTTTAATATCTTCACAAGGTTCGATTTATACAGTCGCGCTTTTTTCAACTCAAAATCCAATATCTATGCTCTTAGGCACAGTCTTTACCGGACAGGTAAAAACACAGGAAAAACAATATGTAGAAACCAAAATGTTCTGCATTGGTCTCCCGGTTTCAGTAGTTACTACCATGCTTGTTACAGACATCTCCACAGGCGGAAGACGCGGTATAGAATTACAACGCGTCAACATCAGCGTTATCGCTACTTATTTGCGAGCAATTGTTTCCATCCTTTTCACATTATCTCTCTTTGCTTTTATTGCGAACTATGATGAGATGACATGGTTACTGATCCCAACTATCCCGTTGCTCGGGTTAACCATTTATTCGTGGTTTTATTTTGGCAAAACAACAAAGGCGGAACGATTTACAAGGGCACAATTTGGGCAGATATTTGGTTTTTATGTTATGCCGGAGTGGCTGTTACCATCTACCGCTAATTCATTCCTCGATGCACTGCAAAAGCAATATCAATCTACCTATGGCTCGTATGATTGGCAACAAAGATTTAACAACAACGATTATGCGCCTGAAGACTTTACTTATCTCTATTGCTTGACATACCTGGAACATATTCAGCTCCGCAACAGGGAAGGTATTCAAACCATGAAAAATCTGTCCGCAAAAATGGCGCTGGCATAAAATAAATTCTCCCAATCTCCGAGCTACTGTGTACCCACATTTTTTAAATAAAATAGAGCCGGAGGCTCGTCAGAACGGTAACATATAGCCATTTAATTCAACAGAGCTTCGAGCGACAGCATAGGTTGCATACCTACGGCATGCCGAAGCATGTGTATCTGGGTCGCTACCAATATCTGATCCCCTACAGGATCATAGCCCGATTCTATAAAATCGCTGTATTTCAGACGCCGATCCTGTAGGGATCAAACATCGGTAGCATATATTTTATCAAGTTCTTTTGCATACCGTAGGTATGCAACCTGGTGGTAGAATATGTGGGTACACCGTAGGTCGGGAGACTGGGACGTATTGGCCTTTCGACTCCGTCGAAATAAAGGCGACAGAGTCGCCATGAGCATGCTCCTAGTCAGAGACTAGGAGCATGCTCGTGGATGTTTGTATTTACACCCCATACCGTATCTTTCCTGCTTAAACGATGCATATGCTCCGCAATTGCCTGTTATCTTTCCTGACCATTCTTGTTATTTCATGTAACACAGCTCATCACATACAATTACCCAAACGTAATGATGCATCAGCCGGAGGTACTGCTTTCTATGATAAAGAAAAAGCCGTGGGCTGGCAGGAAAGGGATTCGCTGGCAAGACTGGAAATACTATCAGGCAATATCCCTTCTTTCCTACAAAAGTTTGTACGCATTCATGTAAGCATTACGGATAGCACTGGTAAGGAAATAAAGGCCAGCTATTATGTAAGTCCGGATTACCTGGCTATTGGTTCAGATAATGACTGGGCAAGAATACCGCTTACTCCTATGTCCGCACAAGCTATTGCAGATACCCTGCATTGTTTTTTGCCTACCGCAAAAATTGTAGATGACATTTATAAGCAAGCGAAAGTAAAGCTCGCACCTGTACCTATGTACGCCTTTCGTGATAGTACGATTACGATGTGGCAACACCACTTGATCATTGAAGGGCAACGTAAGCTGCAAAAAGGACTGATAGCAGGCATAAAAAAGGATGTGGTGATCTCAGATAAAATCATCAACGATCCCAAGCCTAACCGGGTAGCCATTTATGGCTGGCATCAATTAAATGGCAAGGCTATACAACCCGTGTATACCGGTCATGTGAACTGGTATGCAGACTATAGTCATGGTATAAGATTGGTGTATCGTATCATCAGGGTGAATGGAAAAGACATGGACTACACGGATGTACTAAAAGATGAACGATTGCGTCCGCTCCTGAGCTATGAAGCAAATCCGAAATGCTACCGATACTAAGATAAGTACGAGGTACTAAGTACTAAGTCTTGAAGTTTTCATTACGCCGTTTTTGTACTTCGTACCTTGTACTTTGTACTTACCCGCCACATTAAACCTTGCAGGTAATTGCTATATTTGCCGACTTTAAATACAATTATACCATGTCAGTTTTGATGCAGCAGCTAAGAGAGACCGTTTCATATATTCAAAAAAAATATACTTCCCAACCGGCAGTGGGTATTGTTTTAGGTAGTGGCCTGGGTAACCTGGCTGCAGAAATACAGGTAGAAGCAGAGATTTCATATAACGATATTCCCCATTTTCCCGTAAGTACGGTAGAAGGTCACAGTGGCAAACTGATCTTTGGAGAGCTGGGTGGCAAAAAAGTAGTGGTCATGGCTGGCCGTTTCCATTTTTATGAGGGTTATTCCCCTTTACAGGTTTCTTACCCGGTACGGGTAATGAAACTGCTGGGTGTGGATACGCTTTTACTCTCCAACGCAGCCGGCGGTGTGAATAAGGGCTTCAAAGTAGGTGACCTGATGATCATTACAGACCACATCAGCTTTTTTACGGTAAATCCGCTGCTTGGTAAAAACGAGGCAGAACTGGGCGCACGTTTCCCGGATATGACAGAGCCATATAGCAAAGAGCTGATTGAAAAAGCAAAAGCTATTGGCGATAAGTTTGGTTATAACCTGAAGGAAGGTGTGTATACGGGCGTAACCGGGCCTACTTTCGAAACCAAGGCTGAATATAAGCTGATCAAAGCTGTAGGTGGCGATGCAGTAGGTATGAGTACCGTACAGGAAACCATCGTAGCAGTGCATGCGGGCATGAAGGTATTTGCGCTGAGCGTGATCACAGACCTTGGCATACGGGAAGAGGAAAATGTAATAACGCATGAAGAAGTGCTTGCAGCAGCAAAAGAGGCCGAGCCTAAAATGACTAACCTGTTCAAAGAACTGGTAGCAGCGCTGTAAGGTTTCAAGGGTTTACAAGCTTCAACGGTTTCATCCCAGCCATTGAAGCTTGTAAACAGCGGAACTTTGAAACTTTAAAACCTTATTTGCAACTTTCCTTTTACTTTGCATCCGTCAATATCTTTCATGCTGAAAAATAGCCTGTTCAAATACCTTGCTTTTGTGCTTATTATGCTGGCTGCATCCTTTTCGGCGCATGCCCAGATACCAAGCAATTTTCCCGGCGGTCTTTCCAACAATATTGACACGTCTAAGTTCACGTATGATAGCCAGGGACGCCCTATAAGAAAGGCAGCAAAAGGTAGCGACTCCTTACAACACAGGAACCCTTTCGAAGATTCAATTACGATCACTTTCCGTTATTTTGACTCCACCCGTCAGCGTAAGCTGGATTCGTCTATCAGCGACTTTAATGCACGTATGCCTTTACCTGCCTCTTACCAGGAGCTGGGCAATTTTGGCAATCCTGCCCGCCCGCTGATCTTTACGCCTAATATGAAACCGGGTTTTGATGCGGGTTTTCACGCATTAGATCCATACAGGTATAAAATAGAAGACACCCGTTTTTTCCAGACTACGCGTCCTTATACTGAGCTAACGTATCTCCTAGGCAGTAAGTCTGAGCAAATGGGCAATTTATGGCATACACAAAATAGGGGCTCTAATTTCAATTTTACGTTTGACTTCCGCTTTATTGCATCGCCAGGTGCATTCAGGAATCAAAATTCCAACCACAGTAATCTTCGTGTAAATACATATTATCAAACAAAGAACCGCCGCTATACATCTTATTTTATATTCCTCAACAATAAGCTTCGGTCTGGCGAAAATGGAGGTATCCAAAACACGTCAAACTTGGATAGCCTCGGCTCTTCTTCACTAAGTGATCCATATTCCATTCCTACGCGATTGGGCAATACGGCGTTCGCTTCACGAAACGTATTTTCTGCCAGCTTTGTTGCCGGCACTACCTATACGGAAAACACGTTCCTGTATCGTCATCAATATGATTTTGGGCAAAAAGATTCGATCGTCACAGACTCTTCTACCATCAAACTCTTCTACCCAAGATTCCGGGTACAACATACGTTCCGCTATACTAAAAACACGTACAGTTTCCAGGACAACGATCCTGAACCTGCAAACTATCAGCAATATTTTGGGATGTATGCATCAGGTGATACGATCCGCTACAAGGATAGCTGGTCTGACCTGACAAATGAATTGGCAATAATTTCTTTCCCTGAAAAGAATAACCTGAACCAATACCTGAAGGTAAGTGCCGGCTGGCAGTTGCTGCAAGGACAGTTCGATTACTACAATGGTTATACAACGTATGGCAAGAACTATAACAATGTGTATGTAACTGGTGAGTACCGCAACCGTACACGTAACCAAAAGTGGGAAGTAGAAGCCATAGGGCAAGGTTTTGTTGCCGGGGCTTTTGCCGGAGACTATTCCGCCTTACTAAGCCTGAAGAGCTTTATTGGCAAGGGCAGGAACTCACTCGAAATGGGCTTTCATAATGTAAACAGAACACCTTCTTTTGTCTATAATATTGGTTCTTCCTTCCCTTCCCTGCCGCCAGGCAGCCTGAACAAGGAAAATATTACGCGTCTGTTTGCGACAGTCAATCTTACCAAGCTACAGATAAAGCTAACGGGAGAGTATTACCTCGTTACGAACTATGCATACTTCGATAGCTTCCTTACAGCCAAGCAATCTGCATCGTTGTTTAATGTGCTGCATGTGGGTGCGGAAAAACATTTTAAACTGAGTAAATACTGGAACTTATATACGGAAGTACATCTGCAACAGAAAGCTGGTGATGCGCCTATTAATATGCCACTGCTGTACACAAGAGACAGGATCGCATTTGAGGGCAACTTCTTCAAAAACCTGTTCCTTGCAACGGGGCTTGAATTCCGCTATTATACGTCCTATAATACAGATAACTATTCACCGTTTACAGGGCAGTTCTTTTACCAGAATAGTTTTTCTACCAGTAACAGGCCAGACATTAACCTGTTCCTGAATTTCAGGATCAAGAGCTTCAAAGGGTTTATACGACTGGAAAATCTTAACAGCCTTGAACCAAAAGATGGCCTTAAATTCACCAAGTATAACTTTAGCGGCCCTTACTACCCTACCAGGGGTTTATGGTTCCGTGTAGGTATATGGTGGAGTTTTGTAAACTAGGCTTGCAAAACAATATTATTCAACAACACAGCGTTCAATATTCGATGCACAACTAATAACTACCATAAATGGTTGCAGATGCGGCATCGGCCTTGACTCATAAATTAATATCAAATGACTAAATTCTTTATTACTGCATGCTGCATACTTGCGTTACATGTAGCAGCAATAGCACAACCGGCAGTAGGCGCAAAATCGCCAGAAGTAACACTTCCTAACATGACCGGCAGCCAGATAAAACTATCATCATTCAAAGGAAAAGTAGTTCTGCTAGATTTTTGGGCTAGCTGGTGCGGGCCATGCCGTAGAACAATGCCGGGTTTGAAATCGCTGTACTCCAAATACAAAAGCAAGGGCTTTGAAATATATGCCATCTCTGTAGACCAGGACCCTGCTGCGTGGAAACAGGCAGTAGCACAGGATGCAACTACATGGACACATGTACTGGACTCACAAGGCAATGTAGCTAATCAATGGAATGTACGCTACATTCCTAACTCTTACCTGATGGACAAGGAAGGTAAAGTAGTTGCGGTAAACTTATCTGAAGAAGAATTAGAAAAACAGTTGGCTAAACTGACAAAGTAATAATATGGAACTGGCTGTTAAGAATATGGTGTGTAACCGCTGCATTAAAGTAGTAAAAGATGTGTTGCATCAACAACACATCAACTACACTGATGTAATAATGGGTAAAGTTATCTTACCTGCTGACTTAACAGCCAGCCAATCCGAAATGCTAAAGCAGGCATTGCTACAAGAGGGCTTCGATGTGGTAGAAGACAAGAAAGCCTTGCTGGTAGAAAAGATAAAGAATACGCTTATCGACATTGTGTACAACCAGGACCTTTCCGAGTGGAAACAAAACCTTTCGGATTACCTATCCCATTTATTACATAAAGACTACACTACACTTAGCCAGGTGTTTTCCTCGTTAGAAAACACAACTATTGAACAGTACTTTATCTTACAAAAAATAGAGCGCGTAAAAGAGTTATTGGTGTATAATGAATACTCGCTAAGCGAAATAGCGTGGCAACTAGGTTATAGCAGCGTGGCACACTTATCTGCACAGTTCAAAAAGATCACAGGCTTCACTCCATCTGCATTCCGCAACCTGAAAGATCATCAGCGAAAAAGCATTGATGAAATATGAGGATTTGAAATTTGAGATGTATGATTTGAGATTAATTCTTTTTCTACCAAAAATTATTGTCCCCACATAACTTCTCCAAGTAACAGACCAGGAAGCATATAGCGGAAATACTTTGTATTTCTTTATAAACTGTTGTACCCGGTAGTGTTTGCGACATTTTTTGTGCAGCACGAAGCCAACCGTATAACAATAAAACAATGTAACCATCCAACAATTTGACACTCTCCATCTCAAATCCCCCATCATTCTGCAACAACGTATCCATTAAACAATGCTGCTATTTCTTTCATCTCGTTATATTTGCATTATGAAAAAATGGATGGCCATATTTGTTTTCTGCGTGTACACCTTTGGTGCTACGGACGCGAATCAACTATTGCGCCTGCCATTATTGGTAAAACATTATTTCAAACACAAGGCGGATAACCCGGACATTTCTATCGCAGCTTTTTTGAACATCCACTATGTGCAGAAGCAGGAAATGGATGCCGATTACCAGCAGGATATGCAATTGCCTTTCAAAATGCATGATGAAGCTGCCTGCTGCACTTCTACTGCCGTTGTAGTGCCACAGCCTATCACCATTACGTTACCTAAACAGGAAACCCGTCCTGTTACCTATATTGTTTCCAACGATCCTATGCCGGACTTCATCTCCTGCAAGTCTATTTTTCAGCCTCCCAAAGCAGCTTAATCTTTCACTTTTTATTGATTCAATTTCGTTTTGCGGTAAATGCACATCTACAGTGTGTATTGTATTGTGTAGCAATGATGTTATACGGGATCTGATCGTATAGAGCATAGCCACAATGGACTTACCTGGTCTTTACAAAAAGATTAAGGAGATGCCATTGTACGGCAATACACTTAACCACCCGGCTATCACATAGCACTACACAATGCTGCTTTCATTTTCAAAAAAAGAGATGCATGCTTAATGCGATTATACAGTTTTCTATCAGGCAAAAACTGATCATAGGACTATTTCTACTGGGACTGATTGTATGGGGTAGTTATTCTGTAACACAACTCCCTATTGATGCTGTTCCCGATATTACCAATAACCAGGTGCAGGTGATCACTACTTCGCCCAGCCTTGGCGCACCGGATGTAGAGCGTTTTATTACAACGCCTATAGAACTTGCTACGCGAAATGTTCCGGGCATTGTAGAACAAAGAAGCTTTTCCCGTTTTGGACTAAGCCTTGTTACCATTGTATTTGACGAAAAAACAGATGTGTATTGGGCACGCCAGCAGGTTACAGAACGGCTGAACCAGGTGAAACAACAAATACCGGCAGGTATGGGCGACCCTGAACTTGGCCCCGTAACATCCGGACTGGGAGAAATATTTCAATACGTAGTAAGAGCAAAGCCGGGTTATGAAGGCAAATACAACCTTGCTGAGCTACGCAGCATACAGGACTGGATTGTACGCAGGCAACTGCTAAGTACAGAAGGGGTGGCAGATATCAGCAGCTTTGGAGGTGAAGTAAAACAGTATGAAGTAGCTATCTCTCCTGAAAAACTGAAAAGCTTTCGCTTAACCATTGCTGACGTGTTCAAAGCATTGGAATCAAACAATGCCAATACAGGAGGTGCGTATATAGAACGTGGCCCATCAGTCCTCTTTATACGCAGTGAAGGTCTTGTGAACAATATTGCGGATATAAAAAACATTGTAGTTAAGCAAAGTGATAATGGGGCGCCGGTACTCATCAGGGATGTAGCAACTGTAGATATTGGCCATGCGATTAAATATGGTGCAACGGTTTATAACAATACCGGGGAAGTAGCGGGCGCTGTAGTAATGATGCTGAAAGGAGAAAACAGCAGCAAGATCATTAAGAACATTAAAGAACGCATTAAGCAGATAGAAAAAACTTTGCCTGAAGGTGTAGTTATAGAACCATTTCTCGATCGTAGTAAAATGGTGAACAACGCCATTTCTACCGTTGAGAAAAATTTACTTGAAGGTGCGCTCATCGTAGTGTTTGTACTCGTACTATTCCTTGGCAATATGCGTGCAGGCTTCATCGTTGCATCGGTGATCCCACTGTCCATGTTATTTGCTATTTGTATGATGAACATCTTCGGTGTAAGTGGTAACCTGATGAGTCTGGGCGCGCTTGACTTTGGCCTTCTTGTAGATGGCGCCGTCATTATTGTAGAAGCGGTGATGCACAAGCTGCGGCACAGTCCTGCGTTTGCAAATGTTACGCGCATGTCTCAATCACAAATGGATCATGAAGTGGAAGTATCATCCGGGAAGATGATGAATAGTGCAGTATTTGGTCAGATCATTATCCTGATCGTGTACCTGCCTATCTTAAGCTTGCAGGGTATAGAAGGTAAAATGTTCCGGCCTATGGCACAAACAGTTGCCTTTGCACTCATTGGCGCGTTCATTCTTTCTATGACGTACGTACCAATGATCACCGCATTGGTGCTGAATAAAAAGATAACCCACAACGACAATTTTGCAGACAAAATGATGAAGCGCCTGCAAAGCTGGTATGCACCTGTATTAAAGCGTGCATTGGCAATACCAAAGATCATCGTCATAGCAGCATTCTCTTTGTTTGCAATGGCAGCCTATGCACTCAGTACGTTAGGCGGCGAGTTCATTCCTCAACTGGAAGAAGGTGACTTTGCGGTAGAAACAAGATTGCTTACCGGCGCTTCGCTTACAAATACGATCAACACTACACAGAAAACAGCAGACGTGCTATTGAAGTCTTTTCCTGAAGTAGAAAAGGTGGTAACGAAAATAGGTGCAGGCGAAATACCTACGGACCCGATGCCTTTAGAGGCTGCGGATATGATGGTGATACTGAAACCAAAGAAAGAATGGACTAGCGCTAAAACATTTCCTGAACTGGCCAATAAAATGAGCCAGGCATTGGAAGATGTACCGGGTGTTACAACAGGTTTTCAGTTCCCTGTACAAATGCGTTTCAATGAGCTGATGACGGGTGCAAGACAGGATGTAGTGTGTAAAATATTTGGCGATGACCTGGATAGTCTTTCCCTGTACGCAAACAAGCTGGGTGATATTATACAAACAGTAAACGGCGCAAAAGACCTGTATGTGGAAACGGTAACGGGCATTCCGCAAATGGTGATAAAATACAATCGTGAGGCTATTGCCAAGTATGGCGCCAACATTACAGACATTAACAACACCATACAGTCTGCTTATGCAGGCGCTAAAGCAGGGCTGGTATTTGAAGGAGACAGCCGCTACGATCTCGTGATCAGGATGAATGAACAGGAGAAAAAAGATGTAGCTGAAATAAATAACCTGCAGGTAGGCTTACCAAATGGCACACAAGTACCATTGTACCTGCTGGCTAACATCTCCATGGAGGACGGGCCATACCAGATACAACGCGAGGATGCACGCAGGCGTATAACAGTAGGCTTTAATACACGCGGCAGAGATGTACAAAGCATTGTAGCCGAGCTGCAAAGCAAGGTTGGTAAACAAATATCATTCTCTCCCGGCTACTACATTACGTATGGTGGCCAATACGAGAACCTGCAACACGCTACAAAACGACTGAGTATTGCGGTACCAATTGCACTGTTGCTCATCTTCCTGATGCTATACTTTGCATTCCGCCGCTTTAAATATTGTTTCCTTGTATTCTCTGCTATTCCATTATCTGCAATAGGCGGCGTGTTGGCACTGATACTACGCAGTATGCCATTCAGCATTTCTGCAGGTGTAGGCTTTATAGCATTGTTTGGTATTGCGGTACTAAACGGCATAGTACTGATCGGTGAAATGAACCGGCTGAAAGAAGAAGGAGAAACGGACCTTAAAAAAATTATTATGAGCGCAACAAGAACAAGGTTACGGCCTGTACTGATGACAGCAGCCGTTGCCTCGCTGGGCTTTTTGCCAATGGCGTTAAGTAACGGAGCCGGAGCTGAAGTACAACGACCGCTGGCAACAGTAGTAATTGGTGGCTTGTTAACGGCCACACTGCTTACACTATTTGTATTACCTGCGTTGTACCTGCTGTTTGAAAGCAAGTGGAACAAAAAGGTGAAGCCACAAAATGTAGCAGTATTGCTCCTCATTTTATTTCTGCCATTTGGCGCTAATGCACAAAGCGCACAAAAGATAACCTTAGCTGAAGCGTTGCAAAAAGCACAGCAACAAAACCTGCAATTGACTGCCAGTAAACTGCAGGAACGCTATTACGAAGCGCTGAAGGTATCTGGCGCAGACATACCTAAAACACAGGTAACCGCAGAGTTCGGCAGTATCAACAGCAGTAATTTTGACAACAGGTTTAGCGTAACACAGACTATTGCATTCCCTACTGTATATAAACACCAACGGAATGTGTTGGAAAAGGAATGGCAAAGCAGCCAGTTACAAACACAACTACAGCGGGCAGAGATAAACCGCCTTGTGAAACAGGTGTACTTGTCGCTTACCTATTTGCATGCAAAACAACAATTGCTGAGTAAAACAGACAGCACATTGTCTGCTTACAAAAAAGTAGCAGCCCTACGCTTTGAAAAAGGCGAAAGTAACCTACTGGAAAAAGCGAGCCTGGAAAACATGGTGGACGCGCTGCACTTGCAACAGCAAATGGTAACGCAGGATGTGTACTCTGCTAATGCACAACTAGCTTCACTACTAAACGAACCGGCGCCGGTAGATGCGGCAGATTCATTGCACCCCGAGATCACTTTATTTGACACGGCGCAACTAAGACAACATCCGTACCTGCAATTTTTCAAACAACAAGCTGAGGTAGCGGCTCAGCAAACTGCACTGGAAAAAGCACGGCTTTCTCCCGATCTGCTGCTTGGCTACGGCAATCAGTCTATCGTGGGCTGGCAAACAAGTAAAGATCAGACAGAGAAATATTACGGAGGAGGAACCCGGTTTTCTACCGTACAGGTTGGCGTAGGCATTCCTATTTTTAATAAAATGCAGAAGGCAAAGGTGAAGGCCGCAAAAGAAAATGAAGCGTTGGTAAATGCCAAAACAACTGTTGCGTCGCAGACGCTTGCACAACAGTTACAGGTACAAATGAACAATTATAAAAAGTACCAGGATGCAATCACTTATTATCAGCAATATGCACTACCACGTGCAGCATTGATCATTAAAACTGCGAATCTTGGTTATCGCAATGGAGAGATCAGCTATATAGAATGGTCTACGCTGGTTAACAATGCCATTACGATACAGAGTGATTATACAGATGCCATTCATTCCCTCAATCAAAGTAAGATAGAACTGGATTACCTGTTACAATCACAACAATAATCACGCTTAAAATAATCATTATGTCAAAATATATTCTTTATACATGTCTTGCAGTTTTCTTGTTCGCCTCGTGTAAAAGCAAACCAGAACCTAAAGTCGAAAAGAAAGACAGTGTGTCCAACATGGTAACACTAACGGATGCGCAATATAAAAATGCAGGCATAGCCACAGCCCTGCCGGAAAAACGGGCTATCCGCACAACTATTAAAGCAAATGGTACGGTAGATGTGCCGCCACAAAGTATGGTATCTATCAGCTTTCCTTTAGGTGGTTATTTAAAAAGTACTTCTCTCCTGCCCGGCTCCAGCGTGCGTAAAGGACAGGTGATCGCTGTAATGGAAGACCAGGCGTATGTACAATTACAACAGGACTACCTGACTGCAAAGGTAAAAATGGAATACCTGCAGGTAGACTTGCAACGCCAAAAGGAACTGAGTGAAAACAATGCCAGTAGCCAGAAGAGTTATCAGCAAGTACAGAATGATTACAAAGTACAACAGGTATTATTGAAATCACTGGAAGAAAAATTGCGTATCATAGACATTAATCCAGCTACGCTAAACGTAAACAATATTTCGCGTGATGTACCTGTGTACTCTCCTATTACCGGTTATGTAACAAAGGTGAATGTAAACATTGGCAAGTATGTAAACCCTTCTGAAGTATTATTTGAACTGGTAAACCCACAGGATATACATGCGGCGATTACCGTATTTGAAAAGGATATTACGGCAATACAAAAAGGCACCACAGGCAAGGTATACTTAGCTGACCAGCCTGATAAACCTTACGATATAGAGGCGATACTGGTAACACGCAACATAAATGAAAATCGTAGTGGCCTTGTGCATTGTCACTTTGAAACACCACACCAGAATTTATTGCCAGGCATGTTCCTGACCTGTGTATTTGAAATAAATAATAAGGAAGGCATTGTAGTACCGGAAGAAGCTGTGATCCGCAGCGAAGGAAAAGAATATGTGTTTGTAGCAAAGGGTAACAAAACATACGAACTTACACCGATCGAAATAAGTGCGCGTGAAAATGGCTGGGTGGCATTGAAAGAAACAAGCACCAGCAACTGGCTACATCAAACAGTTGTAGTTAAAGGCGCTTATGCTTTGCTTGGCAAGATGAAGAATAAGGAGGAAGAAGAATAGGAATAGAAAAGTACGAGGTACTAAGTACGAAGAATTACAACTTTATTTTGTACTTAGTACCTCGTACTTATCCAAAAAGACATTGCACTTTATGTAGTTGTTAAATTCTCCATAACATTGACAAACAGCTTTAACATTTTGGCATAACAATTGACTTTTGTACCTAACAAAAATCAACTTATATGAAAAAGATCCTCCTGGCTTTTCTTGCCCTTACAGGTTTTGCGATGGCATCCAATGCTCAAAGCTTTCACCTTATAGGAAAACTAGGCGCAAACTTCAGTAAAGTCGATGGTCAATCGTTCAAAGATGGCTTTCAACTCGGTTATGTATTAGGTGGTTCAGCAGAGATCGACTTCAACAAGACGATCGGTATTCAACCGGAATTGTTGTTTAACCAGACAAACACGAAAGCAAGTAATAATCCTGGTGACGCGCTGGGCTACAAACCTGGTGATAATGTTCATTTAAATTACCTGACTGTTCCCGTTTTATTAAGGTTAAATGCAACACCATTGTTGACATTTAATGTTGGCCCTCAGTTTGGCATTTTGCTGAACAATCATAAAACAACCGCAGGTAATGCGATCGATGCCTTTAAAGGTGGCGATGTATCACTTGCACTCGGCGCACAGATCAATTTAAAGATGTTGCGCGTTTTTGGCCGTTACAGTTTTGGACTGTCAGATGTTAAAAATGTATCTGATGCAGTAGACCAGAGCAATTGGAAAAATCAACAAATTCAATTGGGCTTGGGTATAAAGATCCTATAACTTTTTCTCTCATTAGTTTTACTATAAGGTAAAAGGCGCTGAAGTTTTCAGCGCCTTTTTTAATACAGAAACGCGCACCGATATAAATTATCGCCCCAGTCTCTGAGTTACTGTGTACCCACATCTTTGTCAATAAAATAGAGCCGGAGGCTCGTCAGAACGGTAGTATATAAACGTAAAAGCGACAGAGCTCCTTCGCCCTGGTTCGTGTCCTCACGAACCAGCTACCAACCGGCGCGTGAAGACACGTGGGTAAGCTTCTTGGATTATCGTCCCGGTCGGAGACCGGAATGATGCACCTACACAGAAATTCGCCTTTTTGTCCCTTACAGCTTCCTGCCCATTCCTTATCTAAACCGTTCAGTTCGTGCATTATAGACCGGTTTTGCTTTTTTTACCGCCATTTTGTGACAGATGTAGTAATTTTCGCCCTTTGGCATTCAAATTGACCATAAAACCTCCCCCTCGGTAAACAATTTTTTTTGACCAAAAATGACAAATTGACCAGGAAAGGATACTTATATGAATAAGTCAACATTTTTAATGAAGGCAGAAGATGATACTGATTTTTTGCCGATCATACCCATACATGAAAACGATACTGAGCAGGATAAAAATCTCGTTATCCCCGACATTTTGCCATTACTTCCATTGAGAAATACGGTTCTTTTCCCCGGTGTAGTAATACCTATCACGGTAGGAAGGGACAAAAGCATAAAAGCGGTAAACGAAGCCTATAAGCATGATAAGCTGATAGGCGTACTAGCCCAGAAGGATGCGACAATAGAAGAGCCGGCCATCAAAGACCTGTGTGACATTGGTACAGTGGCACGTATTGTAAAACTGATCAAGATGCCCGATGGCGGCACTACCATCATTATACAAGGCAAGAAACGCTTCCAGATGTCGGACTTTATTGAGGAAGAACCCTACTTTAAAGCCAGCATCCGGTTACTGCCGGAAGATGAGATACCAGAAGAGCAATCTTTTGAAGCCTATATCAGCAGTATAAAAGACCTGGCCGGACAGATCATTCAGCTATCACCTAATATGCCTACAGAGGCTTCTATTATCTTACGCAATATTGAGAACCCTTCGTTCCTTATCAATTTCGTAAGCAGTAACCTCAATAGTGATCTGGCTGAAAAGCAAAGCCTGCTGGAAATAGACGACATAAAACTTCGCGCTGAAAGATTAATAGAATTACTGCAACGTGAACTGCAGTTTGCAGAACTAAAAAATAAGGTTACAACAAAAACACGCACAGAGCTGGATAAGCAACAGCGTGAATACTTTTTGCAACAGCAACTAAAGAGTATTAAGGAAGAGCTTGGCGGCGATAACAATGAACGCGAGCTGAACGAAATGCGCAAAAAGGCTGAAGCAAAGAAATGGCCGGAAGCTGCAAAGAATATGTTTCAGACAGGCATTGCCAAACTGGAACGTATGCACCCGAGTACACCAGACTATTCAGTGGTGTACAACCATCTTGACCTGATGCTCGATCTTCCATGGGAAGAATATTCAAAAGATAATTACGATCTGAAGAATGCCAAAAAGGTACTGGACCTGGACCACTATGGCATGAAGAAGATAAAAGAGCGCATACTGGAATACCTGGCAGTACTGAAACTGAAAGGAGATATGAAAAGCCCGATCCTTTGTTTTGTTGGCCCTCCGGGTATTGGCAAAACATCATTGGGCAGAAGCATAGCGCACGCTATCGGCAGAAAGTATGTACGCTTAAGCCTCGGCGGCTTGCATGATGAAAGTGAAATACGCGGACATCGCAAAACATATATTGGAGCAATGCCAGGCCGTATTTTACAAAACATACGCAAGGTAAAATCATCCAACCCGGTAATGATACTGGATGAGATAGATAAGATAGGCAATGACTTCCGTGGAGATCCGTCTTCTGCACTACTGGAAGTATTAGACCCGGAACAGAACAATACATTTTACGATAACTACCTGGAACTGGAATATGATTTAAGCAAAGTATTGTTCATAGCTACAGCAAACAACCTGCAAAATATACAGCCGGCTCTGCGCGACCGTTTAGAGATCATTGATCTCGGTGGTTATGCGATTGAAGAAAAAGTGGAGATTGCAAAACGCCATCTTGTTCCTAAACAAAAAGAAGCGCATGGCCTTGCAAAGGTAAACATGAAGCTTAGTGACAGTGTGCTGGAAAAAGTGATAGAAAGCTATACGCGCGAAAGTGGTGTACGTGAACTGGACAGGCAACTGGCAAGCATTATGCGTAACCAGGCAAAAGAATATGCACTGAAAGGAAAGGTGAAAAGCAATGTCTCACAACAAGACCTTGAAAAGATACTGGGCACACCACGTTATAGCAATGACATATACAAAACGGTGAATATGCCGGGAGTAACAGTAGGCCTTGCATGGACATACGTTGGTGGTGACATACTGTTTATAGAAACGATATTGAGCGATGGTAAAGGTGAGCTGAAGCTGACAGGCAACCTCGGCAATGTGATGAAAGAAAGTGCAACAACGGCACTCAGTTACCTGCAGGCCAATGCAAAAAAATTCGGCATACAAGCAGATGTGTTTAGCAAGAAAAGTATTCATATACACGTACCGGAAGGCGCTGTACCTAAGGATGGGCCGAGTGCAGGTATTACTATGCTTACTTCATTAGCCTCAGCATTTACCGGCAGAAAAGTGCGTCCTTATCTTGCAATGACCGGCGAAATAACGCTTCGTGGATTGGTGTTACCAGTAGGTGGCATTAAGGAAAAAGTACTAGCAGCTAAGCGTGCAGGTATCAAAGAAATTATCTTGTGCGCACAGAATGAAAAAGATGTAAATGAGATAGATGGAGAGTTCATTAAAGGTATTGAATTCCACTACGTTAAAACAATGAACCAAGTAGTAGAGCTTGCATTGCAATAATTTTTTGAAAATAATTGAACCAATTAACAACAACATTGTAATAATATGAAACAAGATTTTTCATGTTGGTTGTTTTAAGGGTTAAAAACCCCTTCATATCCATGAAGGGGTTTTCTATTTAAAATAACTTTTACTGCAGCAGCATTGATGCTGTTACATTGTTTAATTGTTATATCGTTACATGGTTATTCGTAAACAACAATTAAACAATACATCAATAAAAAACGGATGAATTTTTAATTCACCCGTTACATAATTTTCAGTTGCCAATCAGTCCTTCATTCCGTTGTACCCTCAGGCACCTCTTCTACTTTTACACGGACAATACCCCGTTTTATAAAATCCAGCTTTTGTGCACCGGCCAGGCTAAGGTCTACGATGCGCCCGTTTAATGCCATTTGTTTGTGCATCCGGTCATTGATACGTACAATTACTGATTTGCCATTACGCAGGTTGGTTACCCTAACCCAGGTATTTAATTTGAATCCATTGCTGGCGGCTGTAAAATTTGTGTGTCTGAAAATTTCGCCTGTTGAGGTTTTTGTACCATCCAGGCTTTTACTGTAAAAGCTCGCAATACCATACTTGATATTGGGCTTCTTTTGTTGGGTGCTTGAGCTGTCTGCGCCATTCGCAAAAGCGATTGAGCATAGCATCATGCAAATAACTAATCCAAACCATTTTTTCATAATGAGGATATTTGTATTTGAAATGTCAACTGGTTTTAACGCCTGCTGATCATTGATTTTGATACCTTTAAACCCAACTCACAATATGAAAAATAACTATTTCAAAGCAATAATCGGGTTATCGGGTGTTTTGTTTTCGTTACAAAGCCTTGCCCAATCGCCAAATGCTGTGCCAAAAAACAAATACGGCTTGTTAATCATAAAAAACATCACTGATTATCAAAAACTTATAACTTCTGACACTAATCAACAACTGGTCCCGGTAAAAAAATGGGTATCTCCTACACTAACAGATTGGAAATATGCCACTCCGGACAATTTTACGCATACCGTTCTTTATCAAACGCCGGAGGCCTATGTATTATTGCCGGTAGCTAAGGCATTGGCCCAGGTACAGGCTGAATTGAAATCTAAGGGTCTATCTCTCAAATTTTTTGATGCCTACCGTCCTTATCATGTTACAGAAAAAATGTGGGAGATCGTGCCTGATGATCGCTATGCGGCAAACCCTGCAAACGGCAGCGGCCATAACCGGGGTATTGCGGTAGATATAACGCTGGTCAATTTAAAAACAGGGCAGGAATTAAAAATGCCGACGCCTTTTGATGACTTCACGGAAAAGGCACACCACAACTATATGCAACTGGATAGTGTAACACTGGCGAATAGAACACTACTAAAAACAACAATGGAGAAGTACGGCTTTACGGCGCTTTCCACCGAATGGTGGCATTACTTCTATAAGACAGCAACATCGTATGCATTGCTGGACCTGGATTTTAAAACGTTGAAGAAAATGAAGTGAGGGATTTCACGCGAAGGCACGAAGTTTCGCAAAGGACGCAAAGAATATCATCGCTGAGGTTAGAGTTCTCGCTAACCGACCATACTGCTGTTTAGCATATTAGTGAAGTCTCTCCATATTTTTTGGAATCTAAGGCAAATAAAAACGGGTAGATTTCCGTTTAGTATATCAAAAATAGCTTTACGTATAATCATTAAAAGATAATGAACATTATTATCAAATTTACAACCGCTTAATACATGGGAATTTTTAGCTTTTTTAAAAAACGTTCAGAGCAAACATCAAACACTTCAGTACAATTTACTGCTGCAACTACTCCTGTAGGAGAAATAACGCATTTGTTGGATATGACTGTACCGCTGAATTTGTTCAAAAATCATGATGTACCCTGTACGTTAATTGATAATGAATTGCGCTTTGAAGCACAACATATCACCGCGCATGCGCGATTGTTTAGAAGAGCGGAAGGACCTGTATTGATTTTACAGTTAGACTTTTGTCTTGAAGTTGGGTTTGGTAAAACAATCATGGAATCTTGTACAGGTATAGGAGATGACGCTACAACAGCAATAGCTGATGCATGGAAAAATTTTGCAATGAACTCATTACACGTTATGCTTGCAGCATTTTTCCATAAAGACCAGGGAAAACAAGTAGACATGGAAATATGGACTATAGAGGGTCATCAATATACAGCATTCTTAAGCCCTATTATAACCAAAGGCACCATGCCTGCATCATTTTCTACACAATGGCTAACTGACCTGGATGCGATTATAAAACAGCAACCTTTACCACCGGGCATTCACTGGATCAGATTTTATCGTGGCGCTGATGCAACCCAAGTGTATGGTTCTGAAATTCTTTTGGATAATGCTAACTGGTCTGCAATAGAGTCACAGGTTCAAAAGATGGATTATCCTGTTGCTGATAGTTTTTTCTCATTCCGCATATTCATTATACTAAAACCAGCATTTGATGTTGCGAGGGCTGCAACTATTATTGCGTGTAATGCCAGCCGCGAGATCCTGGATATTCATAAAATATTACAAGAGGATGGCTTTACTGAAGTAGATGCGGCTAAAGCCTACGCATTTATTCCGCTTGCTTTCGGAAGAGCTTTCCTTGAGCAAAACAGTAAAGCAAAGTTTTCACCAATTGCAATACTTATTACAGAGAAAGAGACAGATATCATCTTAATGGACGAGCCGATCTTTGCGGCAGCTTATACCATGGCTTATGATGCCTTAACGAACAGCATGCCGAACAGAGAACACTTTATTAACCTGTTATCTCATAGTGCGGAGTTTAATGCATACAACAATGCTCTAAACGATGGCGCTACAAAAGAGTCGCTGGATACAGCAAGTTTTGGTGCGCCGCTGATTACATTGTAATAAACAACCAATGGCATTATTATATACATACAAGCGAAGGCCTGCATACAACTCTGACAAACTCTTATTTGAATTTCCGCATGTACCTAATGCCGCTGCATTTATCCATGCACTTCTTGATGCTTTGCAAACCTTGCATCCAATTATAGATGGAGTTATGGATTTATGGATGAATGATGAGGCGATGGCAATTATTATGACAGATAAAGGAAAAATTGAAGTTTCTGTGGACACATGGCAAATCGCTTTTATTATGTCAGATAATGAAGCTTGCATCAATGCAATAGATGAAATATTATCAATTCATCCTTTATTTGAAAAAATAAAAAAGTAATCCGTTAAACATACAATTATTAAATTATGAGGATAGAAGAAGAAACAAACGATGAACTGGAAAATTTTCCTGAAATGCTTTCTGCAAAACTTCTGTTTGTTGGTAAGCCCATTTTAGACGTTAAAAAAATACTTGCTGAATTAAAAAATTATTTCGCATCAGTGGATAATCCGGATCCCTGCATGTTCTTTTTCCCGGATATATTAGTTAAACTAAAGGATGCTACTATTCCTGCTCAATGTACACTCCTTCTACCGGATGCAGGGAAAGAAGAAATTATTTTACCCCCCGAGGCATTACAACAAAATTGGCATTGGCCGGAAGCAACCACTATAGCCGCTAGCTGCAACTATGAAGTTGTTGTTACAGATCTTATGACAAGAATGTTAGATTATAAAAATAGAGCGCATCTTTTCATAAATTTCCTTACAGCAGTCTCTAAAGCATTAAAACCACAAGCTATTTATATAGCGAGCGCACAAAAATTAATTTCACCTTTAAGCCTTATAGAAAGATGGGATAGCGACAACAAGGAAATATTATTTGCTCTTTGCAATGTTCGGCTTTTCAATATAACCAATAGCAACGAACAATTGATGGATACCGTCGGCCTTTCTAATTTAGGACTATGTGACTTTCAACTTAGATTTCGAAATATTCGTGAAAATAATGTTGCAGGTCTTCTATGGAATTATGCTTATTATTTATTCCGACAAGGTGATATTATTTATAATGAAAATACTATAGCAGGTCTAAATGCTGATTCAAAGCTGACATGTGAAAGACAAGTCTCTCTTGTTGTGCCTGAACGAGTTGTTATTAATTTACAGATGTAGTAATCCTTCGATATGTTCAAAGCCAATCACTTTATCACTCTCTCCGGCTCTCCAGTGCATATACATAAAAAAGCGCCCTGTAAACAGAACGCTTTCTTTTATAAAACAATCAACTTAAAACTTCCGATAATTATCTCGCATCAGCCATATCAGGTATAGCTTCCACTTTGTACGCACCGGCATCCAGTTTCGCTTTTGTTTCGCTGAATGCAGTAAGCGTTTGTTCTATGTCTGCATCTGTATGTGCTGCTGTAGGGATCAAACGATAAATGATGTGACCTTTTGGAATAACAGGATACACTACAATGGAACAGAAGATCCCATAGTTCTCACGCAAGTCCATCACCATAGCTGTTGCTTCTTCTACCCCACCTTTCATATAGATCGGTGTAACTACAGAATCTGTTTTGCCAATATCAAAACCTCTTTCTTTCAAACCCTTCTGCAGTTTCATTGCGTTGCTCCACAATTTCTCTTTCAGTTCAGGCATTGTACGCAACATATCAAGTCGTTTCAGGTTACCAAATACCAACGGCATTGGTAAGCTTTTCGCAAAGATCTGTGAGCGGATATTATAACGGATATAATCAATGATCACGCGTGGGCCTGATAGGAATGCACCAATAGATGCCATTGATTTGGCGAATGTAGAAAAATACAGGTCTATACCATCCTGGCAACCTTGCTCCTCACCTGCACCTGCACCTGTTTTACCCAGCGTACCAAAACCGTGTGCATCATCCACCAGTAAGCGGAATTCAAATTTTTTCTTCAGATCAACGATCTCTTTCAATTTACCCTGGTCACCGCCCATGCCAAATACACCTTCAGTAATCACAAGGATACCGCCGGTTTTTTGTTTCTGGATCAGCGCAGTTGCACGCTCCATTTGTTTTTCAAAATCTTCTATATCGTTGTGCTTATACACATACCTATGTCCCGGGTGCAAACGTAAACCGTCTATTATGCAAGCATGGCTTTCCGCATCGTACACAATTACGTCATGACGGCCGCATACTGCATCTATTGTACTCATAATACCCTGGTAACCGAAGTTCATCAGGATAGTATCTTCTTTACCTTCAAACTCTGCCAGCTCTTTCTCCAATTGCTCATGGTAGTTACTGTTACCACTCATCATACGCGCGCCCATAGGCAATGCGAGGCCAAACTCTTTAGCTGCATCAGCATCTACTTTACGTATTTCAGGATGATTTGCCAGGCCGAGATAGTTATTAAGACTCCAAACGATCATTTCCTTTCCGCGAAACTTCATGCGGCTACCAATTTCACCTTCCAGCTTAGGGAATGCAAAATATCCATGTGCTCTTTCGCGATGTTGGCCAATCGGGCCGTAGTTCTTAATTAGCCTTTCAAAAATATCTGCCATACGTTTAAGTGAATTTTAATAAACTAAAAATAATATTGAATAAGTGCATTCATATTCAATAACTTAGTAAAAACCTGTTGCAAAAATAACGAATACGCGCCTATTGGAAGCCGTAAACCAGCATCATTTTAACACTTTTCATGCACATTAGCGGCGAAGCCGCCATAAGTTATCGGTCAACTTGTGGGCTAATTAGCATCTGTAACCAACTGGTTATAAAAAAATAACGCGCTCCAAGGCCTGTTCTTCTTTATTTTCACAGCTCCTTAATCATCCATAATGAAAAAATCGGCTTTATTTCTCCTTGCGTTTGTCAGTTTTACCGCCTTTGGTCAGAAAAAAAACGTAACTCCCGCTCCTGTTGCGTCCAACAGCCCAAAACTGGTTGTAGGCATCGTCATAGACCAGATGCGCTGGGATTACCTGTACCGCTTTGGTAATGTATTCAAACCTACAGGTGGCTTCAAAAGAATGCTGAACGAAGGCTTCAGTTGCGAAAACACATTCATTCCTTATACGCCGACCGTTACAGCAGCAGGTCATACCTGTGTGTACACAGGCAGTGTGCCTAACATACATGGCATTGTAGGCAACTCATGGTACGACCAGTTGCAACGCAAAAGCGTGTATTGCGCAGAAGACAAAACGGTTTCCGGTGTTGGCACTACATCAGCAGAAACAGGCCAGATGAGCCCGCGAAATATGTTTACCAATACGGTTACGGATGAACTAAGGATGGCGAGCAATTTCAAAAGCAAAACGATCGGTATTGCATTGAAAGACCGCGGCGCTATTTTACCGGCGGGGCATGCAGCCAATGGCGCATTTTGGTATGATAGTAAAACAGGAAAATTTGTAACCAGTTCTTACTACATGAACGAACTACCTGAATGGGTGGAACACTTCAACAATAGAAAACTGGTTGATTCTTTATATCAACTGAACTGGAATTTGTCACTGAAAAATGAAGTGTATGCAGAATACTGTACAGATGATATTAAAAAATTTGAGGCCAAACCTTTTGGTAAAGAAGCGCTAGGCTTCCCTTACGAGCTGGCTCAATTTGCAGAGAAGGATTATAGCAAAATTTCTACTACACCATACGGTAATACGTTAACGGCTGAGATGGCTAAGGCCGCTGTACTTGCAGAAAAATTAGGCAAAGGTTCGAATACAGATTTCCTCGCAGTTAGCTTTTCTTCTCCTGACTATATCGGTCATGCCTTTGGCCCTAACTCCTGGGAGCAACTGGATGATTATGTAAAGCTGGACGAAACGTTAGGTAAATTCTTTGACTTTCTTGACAGCTATGTAGGCAAAAATCAATACACTGTTTTCTTAACAGCAGATCATGGTGTATCGCACATACCAGGTTTCTTAAAAGAGAACAATTTGCCGGGTGGCACATTTGGTGATGGCCTGGTAAAAAACATGAATACTGAATTGAAAGCAAAATTTGGTAAGGACAATATCATCCTGAACGATTATAACTACCAGATCCATTTGAATCATCCTTTGATCGACTCTGCTGACCTGGATCGTGATGGTATTGTAAACTGGGTTATTGACTACCTGAAAAAACAAGAAGCTGTTGCCAATGTATTTGAATTAAATAAATTGATGACGACTCCATTGAATGCAACATTACGCGATAGAATGGCGAATGGTTATTATCCGTTGCGTAGTGGTGATATCCAGTTTATTTTAAAACCAGGTTATATAGATGGCGGCGCTACAGGTACTACGCACGGTTTGTGGAATCCTTATGACTCACACATTCCTTTGCTATGGTATGGCTGGGGCATTAAAAAAGGCAAACTGAACCGGGAAGTATATATGACAGACATCGCCCCTACTGTGGCTGCGTTGTTACACATTCAAATGCCTAACGGTTGTGTGGGCCATGTGATAGAGGATGTGCTTAAATAGAATTGATTAATTGTTGAATGGATAAATTGTTTAAGGCTTCCCAAGGGAAGCCTTTTAGTTTATATACCATTTATTATTTGCTAAAAGAAAAATGTCGTGTGCTTATTTTTGGTTCATGCTGCTATACACACTCGGGTTCAATACTTTTTCTAAATCTCCAATTTTTAAAAGATCAGCTATTGTTTGTTCTATGCATTCGCGTGTCAATTCCTCAACAAACAAATCTGGCGGTATTTGATAAAGCCCATTAAGGTTGTTACCAGATTTTTTACCCTCCGCAATAGCAGTTTGTAAATATTGATATGTCCACACATTTAATCCATAATGTCGCCCATCTGGCATCCCTACATGAATATTACAAAACTCATTTTTCACATCGTATTCATCACCGAACAATTCAAATTCCAACCATAACGTAAATTCATGCTTATTCATTTTATCTATAATTAAGATAATTATATTTACTTTTCTCCTATCTCTTTACTTACAAAAGTGAGAGTAGAAGATGCTACGAGAAAATAATAAAGAATATTTATTGTATTTCTTTTTCAAATACATATTCCCTCGGTATCAAATTTCCCCTTTTGTTAATCACGTCGGGATATGGCGATACCAATTTGCTCTTTTTTTTCACCAATGAAAAAACATTAACATTACTCCATGTTGACTGATTTCGAAAATTCCAATGACTAAAATTCAAATAAACTTTATAAACATTGGCACTATCCGACATTGGAATTTCTATTGTTTGCTTAAACAAATACATGAATGACAACAATTGAATGACACTATTACTTCTTTTTATTCCAGACCATTCCTGCTCAGCCTCTTTCCATCTCATTGCAAACAGCCCTACATCTTTCACATACAATCCTAAGGTAACTTTGTCCGAAATATTATTACCGTCTCTGTCACAAATGACAACTTTTATACTATCAACATCTGATCTATTTTTCTCTACTTTTGAAATAAAATTATACGTGCGTGGATTAGAAGGCGTAAACTGAATATTATTCTTTACTTGGCGCCATTTACCAAAAGAAAATCTAGATGAAGCTTCGCAACCACTTTCATTACAGTAAGTACTATCACTAAATAAAACGATTGTCGAATTACACAAACCTTCTTTACCCCAATTAACGTACACTTTATAACCTTTTTTTGCCTGTGCGATTGCTGATATAAGACTTGAAATAGAGATCACCAAAAGAAACAAATGCTTTCTGCTCATAAAATATATCCAAAATTAGAGTTCCTTTATTTAGAATGCTTACAAGTGTTTAATGCGTCCAGATCATTCCTTGCGGATTGATATTCCAATGATATTTCTGCGCTTCACCAAAAGTGGAGAAATCCATTTTATGTCCCAAAATGATTTCCTTATAGGCTATATTCATTTGTCTTGCTGCAATCATAGGTTGCATACGTCCAACGCCAGTACACAAACCAGGAATAGCCACAGAACTAATACCTGCTGTATTTTGAGCTCTGATCAATGCAGCTTTCATAGCTAGATAAGCATTCAGTGAAGTATCAATATTAAAATTTGTGGGTACGCGCATAGTAGGTGCGGAAATAAGATACGGAATATCTTTATCTGCTGTTTCCATTAATATTGATTGACCGACCAATAATTCACCTTCTGGTAATTCCTTGATTTGTTGCTGCAATTTCTTTTCTAAATCCCAACCAAATCTCTCTGACAAAGCGTAATCTAATCCGCCATCCATAAAGCCAAATGAATTTGCGGGACTTACAATTGCATCGCATTTCACTTTTGTTATGTCAGCTTCTACAATTTCAACATCCTTTTGGCCGGAGAAAAAAGTTTCCCAAGCCTCTACCAAGTTTTTTTGTATTGCTACCAGTAATATTTTCATCATCTGTTTTTTATAATTTAAATATTTCAATCAGATCATTTGCCCTCCGTTTCCTTATTCCATTGCCTCATCCTCCGCATATTCCCACTCACTATCTATATTATCCCGCCAGGCACTCCAACCATATTGTAGATGAAATATTTCGTTTATGCTAGGGTCGAGTTTTGTAATTTCTTCAAGACATACGAACATTGCATCATCCAGATTAGGTTCAAGACTTGTATGAAATTGCCAATCGCCGTTCTCGTTGTGATAAACAAACAATATAGGTTCGCCTGCAAAAGCTTGTTTAGTAGTATAAACGCCTAAATTTCGCTCTTCATAAAACTTAAAATCAATATTCCTGTCAAGTATGGGTTGTCTACGTTTCCAGTCAGGATTAAACTCAGTCTCCCATGGAAAGCGATGGTCTTTATCCGGCCATATAAGCTGCAATGCAGGAAACTCAAATGACATATTATAGAACCATCCTCCATATCCAAGATAATTAGGGTAATATTCTTTTGCAACTTCAACAAACTGGATACTATAGTCTTGCAAGAATCCCGGGTAAAGTTTTCCTGGAACGAATCGCTCGCCTGCCTTAGCTAATCTGCAAACTTCATTTATTATAGTAGCCATCACATCTGTCTTCAACCCAAAACAAATAATTTCAGGATGCCCAAACTTTTGAAATAACCCGATTGAGTAAACAAAGGGCGGCAAATAATTATCACCTTCTAATAATGCAAGGTGGCAACCATATTTTTCAATATTATCAAGAATTGCCTGCTTGGCTTCTGCATCATGTTGTGCATGTTCGTGTGACATAGATGGTTAGGGTTTTGTTATAAAAACAATACCCGAATATACTGTAAATGCCCGTATATCAATCTATTCCCCATTTCCTCAATACTTTCCGTATTTTCATATTTCTGGAAATATAACTAATATGAAGAAACAACTCTACGCTTTGCTGGTGCTGTGTATGATTTGCAGTATATCGCTGCATGCACAGCTCAACCTTTCTGACAAATTACCCAAAGACCCGAGTATTAAGATTGGCAAATTGTCTAATGGCTTAACCTATTATATTAAGCAGAATAAAAAGCCTGAAAACAAAGTAGAATTACGCCTGGCAGTAAATGCCGGCTCTATACTGGAGGATAACGACCAGCAGGGTTTGGCGCACTTTACAGAACACATGGCATTTAACGGATCGAAACATTTTAAGAAAAATGAATTGGTAAGCTACCTGCAAAACTTGGGTATTGAGTTTGGGGCTGATCTGAATGCGTACACTTCATTTGATGAAACAATCTATATTCTACCCGTTCCGCTAAGCGATCCGTCCAACCTGGAAAAGGGATTGCAGGTGTTGCAGGATTGGGCTGGTGGCCTTACAATGGAGAACAGTGAAATAGATAATGAACGCGGTGTGGTGCTGGAAGAAAGCAGGCTTGGCAAGGGCGCTGATGATCGCATGTTTAAAAAAATCTACCCACTGCAATATGCAGGTTCAAAATACGCATTGCGTTTACCTATTGGTAAAGACAGTATCCTGAAAACATTTAAGTATGATGCGATCAAGCGTTTTTATAAAGAATGGTACAGGCCTAACTTACAGGCAGTATTGATCGTTGGCGATATTGATGTAGCAGAAGCAGAAAAGCTGGTGCATAAATATTTTGATGAGTTAAAAAATCCAACCGTTATCAAGCCAAGAACACTGGCTACACTGTCTGCACGTAAACAAAGCCAGGCAATTGTGGTAACAGATAAGGAAGCAACCAACTTTGTAACGGAAGTTGACTTTCCGTTTGCTCCGGATAAAGAAGATGTAACCATCGGTGATTATCGTAAATCCATTTTGAAGCAACTGTTTACTTCCATGCTCAACCAGCGTTATTCAGAAATGGCGCAAAGCGAGAAGCCACCATTCCTTTATGCAGGAGCAAATTTCAGCAGTTTTGCACGCGGGTACGAAGCATTTACAGCCGTGACTGTTGCAGGAAAATCGGGCCCTGATACATCTCTTCGCGCTTTACTGACAGAGCTTAACCGTGTAAAACAATATGGCTTTACTGAAGCTGAGCTGGAGCAGGCTAAAAAACAACAGCTTGCATACATGGAGCGTTTGTACAACAACAGGGACAAGACAGAATCATCGCAATTTGTTGACGAATACATTCGCAATTTTTTGACCAGCGAATCTATTCCGGGAATAGAAAACGAGTATAGCTACTACAAAACATTCCTGCCTTCGATTACACTTGCTGAAGTGAATGCCTTGAAGAGCATCATTAAAAAGGAGGCGCCTTTGTTTACCAGTTTACAAGGCCCGGCAGGAAGTAGCTTTAAGCTACCTACAAACAAAGGGTTGGAAGATATGACGAAGAAATTCCTCCTAGAAAAAGTAAAGCCGTATGAAGAAAAAGCTGTTGGTACAGAATTACTAAAAGAAAAGCCACAAGCAGGCACTATCATAAAAGAAAGTAAAAATGAAAAACTAGGTACCACTACACTTGAGCTCAGCAACGGTGCAAAAGTGGTGATTAAGCCTACTACATTCAAGTCTGATGAAGTGATCCTGTCTGCTTTCCATAAGGGCGGCGCATCTAAATATGGGCCGGAAGATAAGTATAGCTCAAGCTATGCAACATCTGTTGTACAGCAAATGGGCATTGGCGATTATACACCGGTAGAGTTACGCAAAATGCTGGCAGGTAAGGTTGCAGGTGCTTCACCAAGTATAAGCGGGTTGAGTGCAGGCGTATCTGGCAGCAGCAGCATTAAAGATGTGGAAACAATGCTGCAATTAGTTTACCTGACCATTACACAACCTCGTAAAGATGTTGGTTTGTTCAATGCATGGAAAGAGAAACAAAAAGCAGGCGTAGAGTTCTCCATGTCTGACCCGACAAACGTATTTATCGATTCGTTCTACAACGTGCTGTATCAACGAAACCCGCTCACCACAAGCGCTATTCCCAAGCCGGGTGATTTTGATAAAATTGATTTAGACAGGGCTCTGGCTATTTATAAAGAATTACTGAACGATGCTACTGATTTTACTTATGTAATTGTAGGTAATGTAAACGTAGATACAATTAAACCATTGCTTGCAACGTATATAGGCGGCCTGCAAGGGTCTGGCAAGAAAGCTGCATTTGTAGACAATGGCTTGCGACCTGTGAAAGGCAACGTTAATATGACCGTAAGAAAAGGTACGGAGCCTAAAGCAATGATTGTTACCTATTATAGCGGCGAGGTGCCTTACAACGAAGATTTGTTTATGAAAGCAAGTGCGCTGGCAGAAATACTCAACCTGAAAATTGTAGATGATCTGCGCGAAAAGATCGGCGGCATTTACTCCGGTGGCATTTACGGCAGTGTTAGTAAAAACCCATACAACAACTATAGCTTCGTGCTGCAATTGCCTTGTGGCCCGGAAAAGCTGGACACGTTGAGGAAAGCTTTTGCAGCAGAGATAGAAACGATCAAAAAGAATGGACCGGAAAAAGAAGACCTGGACAAAGTGAAGAAAACATGGATTGAGAAATATAAAGTACAACTGAAAGAGAATGGCTTCTGGTTAGGTGTTATTCGTGGCATGCTGTTCGACGGAGACGATACAGAACGCGTATTCCAATACGAGCAGTTGGTGAATAAATTGACCACAGACGACATTAAGCAAACTGCGAACCTGTTATTCGACGGCAAGAATGTGTTTGAAGCAATATTACTACCGGAGAAATAAAAGCTTCATTGTTTCATTGCTTAATGGTTTCATTGTTATAAATAGAGAAGGCGTTGCAGTTGCAACGCCTTCTCTATTTATTTTCATTCGTCGGTCTTTCCCGATCTTAACAATGCCAATCTTTTAATCTCTTACTTCACTTTGTACTTCGTAATTAGTACATCGTACATCTAACATCGTACATGATTAGATCTTCACGCAAGAGATCTTCATTTTTGTCTGGATCTTCATTGGCATTTCCATACCCATTACTTTCATATTACCACTGATCTCCTGTGTAATGTCGCCACTTGTAGCCATGCCTGTTGGCACATCCAGGTCAAAGGTACCTGTTTGTGTACCCTTCAGGTCAGTTTCTATCTTCATACCCATCATCTCCATGCTACCGCTGGAAATATCAGATTTCACATCCAGTTTAGCTACATTGTTTTCTACACTTTTCAGCGTAAATGTATTTGCCAGTTTCAACGCAATGCCATTTTTCATCTCCATGTCAGTCTTCCAGTTGTCGCCGATCTTCACTGCACCAGCAGGGTAGATCTTGAAAGATTGCTCCATCATGCTTTTCATGTAATCTTCACCCATCAGCTTTTTGATGTTCTCTTTCATCATTGGCTTTGTTGCAGAATCACCCGGCATGTTTGCTACCATTTTGTCCAGTAACTCCTCTACTCCTTTTACCTCTTTTACTTCACCTTTTGCAGATACAGTCATAGAAATACTCTGGCCTTTCATGCTACTAAAAATAGCTGACATCGGGTTGCCCGATGTACCAGCAGAGTCCGCTACATCTGTATCGAACGTCATGCCGCTCGCTGTCCCCTTGAAACGGTCATACGTCAGCTTCAATACTTTATCAGTACCGCTACCCGCCTGTACCTCGTATGTAGCATAAATTTCCGTAGCGTTGTCCATGTCTTTTGTCTGACCCTGTACAGTCTGCTGCAATTTTTGGTTCATGGTAACAGTGTACTTGTATTTAGAGCCAGCAGCAGGATTAAATTTTAAATCGTAGCTACCGCCACCTTTACAGGCGCTCAAAAGCAGTGCAGCAAAGGCAGCAAAAAGAAACAAAAAGTTGTTTGTTTTTTTCATAGTATTCATTTCCAGTTTAAATTATGCGCTAAAATTGGTTAAAAAATGCGGAAACTCATAGTGATATCTCCCATTTAAAGAAGTATTCATATAAAAAAGGAACATCTCATTTGTCAACGCTCCATTTTTATGCCGTTTTTTCAAACAGCGAAAACGCTGTTGTTCCGGATATTATTGTGCTATTTACTACTGATAATGTGCGAGATGATCTTATCCGCATGCACCCGTGAGTTTTCAATAAACCACTTATGTGTGTCCATTCCTCCACATACTACGCCAGCCAGGTACATGCCAGGCACATTCGTTTCCATTGTTTCTTCATTATATGCCGGATGGAGGCGGTCATTATCAGATAAGCTTACGCCAAAACTGCGCAGCATTTCGAAATTGGGTCTGTAGCCCGTCATAGCCAGTACAAAATCGTTTGCGACAGAAACTATTCCGTCTGGCGTTTCTATTTCCACAGTAGATGCTGTTATTGCTTTTACAGAAGAACTGAAATACGCTTTTATACTTCCTTCCGCAATCCTGTTTTCCACATCCGGTTTCACCCAATATTTCACGCGGGGGCCAATGGCCTCCTGCCGGATCACCATTGTTACCTCTGCTCCTTTACGCCATGTTTCTAATGCGGCGTCTACTGCAGAATTATTTGCGCCCACTATCAATACTTTCTGAAAAGCATAATTGTGTGGCTCCTTGTAGTAGTGACTAACTTTAGGCAACTCTTCTCCCGGCACATTCATATAAATAGGAATATCATAAAATCCTGTTGCAATGATCACGTTCGCCGTCTCATAGTTACCTTTTCCCGTAGTTATATGAAACAGGTTCTTTGCTACTTCCTTTACTGCTGTTACCGGCTCATATAAATGTACATTCAGGTCAAACTTACGTTTCACCTGCCGGTAGTATTCAATCGCCTCTTGCCTGCCCGGCTTGGGCGTCATGCTCATAAATGGCACATCCCCTATTTCCAGGCGATCCGCCGTAGAGAAAAAGGTCATGAACAACGGGTAGTTAAACAAGCTGTTTACCAATGCACCTTTTTCTAATACCACATAATTCAATCCCGCCTTTTGCGCAGCTATGCCACATGCCAATCCTATCGGTCCTGCTCCTATTATTACAACATCATACTTGCTCATGGACTAAAGGTAATTGTTGATTGTTATATTGTTTAATTGTTACATGGTTAAATTGTCAGCGCCGGCCACGAAGGCACCAAGACATAAAGAAGCACAAAGAAATACAAAGTATTTCCACTATGTGCTCTATGCTCTCTTTGATAAGTCAAATCATGCTCTTACTCCACAGCCTTGAACATATCTATGTTTCTATGTACCTATGCTTCTATGTGTTTAAAAAATATCGCTACAATCCAACAATATACCCATTCAACCATACAGCAATAAAAAAGAGAGGCTTCCATTACGAAAGCCTCTCTTTTTATATTCAAGCTGAACAATTATTTACCCAGCTTCTTTTTCAGGTTCTGATCCAGTGCTTCAAGGAACTCTTCTGTGTACAGGTAATCTTTACCATGTTCCACCTTGTTACCATGAATACATACAGCAAGGTCTTTTGTCATCTTACCACTCTCTACTGTTTCTACGCACACAGCTTCTAAAGCGTGGCAGAAATCAATCAGGGCTTGGTTACCGTCCAGTTTGCCACGGAATTCCAAACCTCTTGTCCATGCGAAGATAGACGCGATCGGGTTAGTAGATGTTGGTTTACCTTTCTGGTGGTCGCGGTAGTGACGCGTAACTGTACCGTGTGCAGCTTCCGCTTCCATGATCTTACCATCTGGTGTTACCAGTGTAGAAGTCATCAGGCCAAGAGAGCCGAAACCTTGTGCTACAGTATCGCTCTGTACGTCACCATCATAGTTTTTACAAGCCCATACAAAGTTACCGTTCCATTTTAGTGCAGAAGCCACCATGTCATCTATCAGGCGATGCTCATAAGTAATGCCTGCTGCTTCGAATTGAGCTTTAAACTCGTTCTCATAAATATCCTGGAAGATATCTTTGAAGCGGCCATCGTATTTTTTCAGGATTGTATTCTTTGTAGAAAGGTACAAAGGCCATTTCTTCATCAATGCCTGGTTGAAGCAAGAACGCGCAAACCCTTTGATGCTTTCATCCGTATTGTACATAGCCAATGCTACGCCATCACCTTTGAAATTATAAACTTCGAACTCCTGAACGTCACCATTCTCGCCTTCGAATTTAATAGTCAGTTTACCTTTCCCTTTTGTTACAAAATCAGTAGCGCGGTATTGGTCACCAAACGCGTGACGACCAATACAGATAGGTGCTGTCCAGTTAGGAACCAGGCGAGGCACATTGTTACAAACGATCGGCTCACGGAATACTGTACCATCCAGGATGTTACGGATTGTACCGTTAGGGCTTTTCCACATTTGTTTCAACTTAAACTCTTCTACACGCGCCTCATCAGGAGTAATAGTGGCACATTTGATACCAACACCATATTCTTTTATGGCATTAGCAGCATCTACAGTTACCTGGTCATTTGTCTGATCGCGGTATTCAATACCCAGATCATAGTATTTAATATCTACTTCTACGTAAGGAAGTATCAGTTTGTCTTTAATGAATTTCCAAATGATTCTAGTCATTTCATCGCCATCCAGCTCTACCACCGGATTGGCTACTTTGATCTTTTCAGCCATCACTTTTGATTTTGGTTAAGGAAAAATGGTTACAAATGTAGGGGTTTGTATCATTGAAAAAACCATAAAACGCTTGTTAGTTTTACGCAATCGTTTTCAATCAGTTATAATTTTTACCCGTTGAGGATAAAGATAGTGCAACAGAACAAACGTACGGACCATAAGCCACAGCCCTGACCCACAGAAATAAAACTATGACCGTTCGGGCATAGATGCTAACCTTTCCGCGTTTCTTGTGTTATCTTCGGTTCCCCTTTTGTTGCTATGCCCCCAAACCGTAAAAACCAAAACGCATGGCTTACAAAAACAAAACTATTACGAACCCTATAACCGGGCAGGCGATCCGTTTTGTACAAACAACAAAGGATACAAATGGCGCTTTACTGGAAATGGAAACTATTTACAATGCAGGTTCTAAAGAACCACCTTCCCATTATCATCCGCTTCAATCGGAAGACTTTGCTGTACTATATGGCGAGGTAGATGTAAAGATTAATCACAAAAAAATAAAATTACAGGCAGGCGAAACACTACACATACCGGCAAACACTGCACACGCTATGTGGAATAGCAGTGATGGTAAAGCGATTGTAAGCTGGAAAGTAAAACCCGCACTTGAAACAGAATATTTGCTCGAAACAATAACCGGCCTTGCGATAGACGGAAAAACGAATGCAAGCGGCAGACCTGGCTTATTACAAACCTGTTTGCTGATGAATAAATTTTCACCAGTCTTCCGCCTCTCTCAGCCCCCCTACCAGGTACAAAGGATCATGTTCGATGTATTGCGGCCATTCGCATTATTAAGAGGGTTAAAAGCTGTGTATAGGAAGTATATAGACTAATTTGAAAATTTGAAGATGTGTAAATTTGAAAATGCTGAATTCTAAATTGTTGAATTGCTATACTGTTTAATTGTTTTTTCTACTCCAATTCAACAATTTAACCATCTAACAATTAAACAGCTCCCAATCATTTATACATTTTCAAATCAGCTCATTTTCAAATTGATTTTGCCATCCATATATCGCAACCAAAATGCCCGGAGTTGCCGAGTGGCCCATCCAGGTAAGTAAAGCCGCAACGCTCATACAGCCCTACTGCATTATGCAACTCAGGCATAGTTTCTAAATACACTTGTGTAAACCCTGCTTTTGCGGCTGCATCCAGGCAATGCAAAATCAGTTGTTTACCTAATCCCTTGCCACGCGCAGCCGTATCCAGATAAAGCTTGACTAATTCGCAACAGCCCTCTGGTAATCCCTCAGTCGGGAAAATGCCTGATCCGCCTATGATCTTTCCATCTTCTTCCGCTACCCAATATTGGGATCCGGGTGTTTTGAATAAAGTGTACAGGTCATCTGTTGTCGGATCAAAATATACCGTGCCCGGCTTGTTTGCACCAAACTCTGCCAATACATTCCGTATAATGGTTGCAATGGCCTTATTATCTTTTTCTTCTATCGGACGAATAAACATATTAATTTGAAATTAATGATTTGAAATTTGAAATTATTGTTGAATGGCTGCATGGTTACATTGTTGTACAAGACCAAGCCCCATTTCAAATTATAAATTTCAAATCTCAAATTAAACTATCAATACCGGTATCTTCAACTTATGTCTTACCTTATCTACCGTTTCACCATATAGCAGATCTTTAAGTCCACTATGCCTGTGCGCTCCCATTACCAGCATGTCAGCATTCGCTTCTTTTACAATGCGCACTATTTCATTTACCCTATTCTTATACCCCAATGCAATGTCTACATCGTAGCCAAGCTTTTGCAGTTGTTCTGCATATAGTTGTAGTCGCTCCATATCTTCACGTGTTTCATAATCGTCTGCGGATGCACCCAGGTATTTTGCAGAAACCGTTTCCACTATATGTAACAACAAATAACGCGCTTCTTTTTTCCCTTGTGCCAGTGCATACGCCACCAGCTTTTCATCATATTTACCAAACTCCAATGCGATCGCTATTTTTTTCACTTCAGGAATAACAGGCATTACCAATGGTTTTTCCTCTCCGTGTATTTGTACACTTGTACGTTTGCGATGACGCTGTATAAGCGGTAATATAGTCATCATAATAAACAGCCACACAAAGATAAGCGCACCTACTATGATCAGTATTTTCAGCCACCACTGCCCCTGTTTGTCAAACACAGTAGCTGATGATTCTATAACCAACCGCACATTCAGAAATACTAGTATAGCCGTCACCAGCCACGCCAGCACACGCACATGCCAGCGAATAGCAAACTCTCCCATGGATGCTTTATCGCTTACAAAATGTATCAGCGGTATAATAGCAAAGCCCAGTTGCAAACTCAGGATCACCTGGCTCAGGATCAGCAGGTCATCCAGCTCACTTTCACCATAGATCAGTATTACTAGTACGGCAGGTACGATTGCAATTAACCGGGTAAGCAAACGACGGATCAATGGATTGATGCGGAGCTTTAAATACCCTTCCATTACAATCTGCCCAGCTAGCGTACCCGTTACGGTAGAGCTTTGCCCCGAAGCAATCAATGCAATCGCAAAAAGAAGGGGGGCTAAAGTTGTTCCCAATATAGGCTCCAGCAACCGGTGCGCATCTTCTATCTTAGCCACCTCTGTATTGCCTGAAGTATAAAACGCGGCTGCTGCCAATACCAATATCCCTGCATTTACAAAAAAGGCTGCGTTCAGTGCGATCGTACTATCAATCATATTGTAGCGGATCGCCTGCTTAATACTCGCGCTATTGTTCTCTATCTTTCTTGTTTGCACCAGTGCAGAGTGCAGGTATAAATTATGCGGCATTACAGTAGCACCGATGATACCAACAGCTATATACAATGCTTCATTGTTCAGAGATGTAGGTATAAAGCCTTTCGCCAGCTCTCCTATATGCGGCTTCGCCATAATCAATTCTATCACAAACGAAATACCTATCAGTGCAACAAGGGTAATAATGAAAGCCTCCATTTTACGTATCCCCTTTTTTTGCAGGTAGAATAAAAGGAAGGTATCCAGCACCGTAATAGAAACACCCCATATTACCGGCAAACCCGTCAACAACTGTATGCCTATAGCCATGCCCAACACTTCTGCAAGATCGCATGCTGCAATAGCTAACTCTGCCAGTATGTATAAACAAAAATTGATCAGCGGAGGATATACTTCACGGTTCGCCTGCGCAAGATCTCTGCGTCGCACAATGCCTAATCGCGCACTCAACCCCTGCAGCAATAGTGCCATCAGGTTACTCATTAGTAAAACCCAAATAAGTTTATATCCAAACTTAGAACCACCCTGCAGATCTGTAGCCCAGTTACCGGGGTCCATATAGCCTACGCTTACGAGATAAGCAGGCCCTGCAAAAGCCAAAAAACGCTTAAAGCCTTTCGCTTGTTTGGTTGCGTCTACACTTTCATGTACATCACTCAACGATCGTTCCGTTTTCGAAAACATTGACATATCCGCTATATTTTTTTCACAAAAAGCGCCTGCGCTAACTCCTTGCTTAGTGTGATGAGTTGTTGATCTTTTATTTTTATTTCAATAGAATTGTCAAAACTGAAACGTTGCTTTATTTCCAGCCGTGTACCAATACCAATATGTTTATGACTAAGCAGTTCCAGTAAGCTGGAAGACTGGCTGCCTACCGAGCATACCTCTGCCTGCGTTTGTACAGGTAACTCTGTTAAGCACACCTGTTCCTGCTGCGCCATCTTTCCGTTGCTATCCGGTATAGGATCACCATGCGGATCAAAGCGTGGAAAATTTAAAAATGCATCCAGCCTGTCTACTAATTTTTTATCGCTCACATGCTCCAGTTGCTCCGCCAGCTCATGCACTTCGTCCCAACCAAACTGCAACTTCTCTACCAGGAAATATTCCCACAGCCGGTGCCTGCGCACAATGTTCAGTGCCAGCTTCTTTCCATCGCTGCTTAGTTTAAATGCCTGGTACGGCTCGTAATGCACCATCTTTTTCACCTTCAGCTTTTTCAGCATATCCGTTACAGACGCTGGTTTCGTATCCAGCTCAGCAGCCAGCTCATTTGTAGAAACCATACCATTCACTTCCTGTAAATGAAAAATAGCTTTGATATAGTTCTCTTCTGTAATGGAAAAATTAGTCGACACAGAAAAATATTTTAGACGAATCTAAAAATATATTTTGACACAGCCAAGTATAAATTATGATCACCCTAGTCGGAGACCTACTGTGTACCCACATCTTTTTTAATATAATAGGGCCAGAGGCTCGTCAGAACGGCAGCTTCGCCCTGGTTCGTGTCCTCACGAACCAGCTAGCAACCGGCGCGTGAAGACACGCGCCGGGGCTTTTGCCATTTAATTCAACAAAGCTCCAGAGGAGCGACAGCATAGGTCGCATACCTACGGTATGCCGAAGCCTGTGTATTTGGGAAGCTACCAATATCTGATCCCTACAGGATCATAGCCCGATTCTATAAAATCGCTGTATTTCAGACGCAGATCCCGTAGGGCAATGTCATTAAGTTAACCACAAGGTTCACAATGGTAACACAAAGGGCGCAAGGGCTTCCCTTTGTGTCCTTTGTGAAATAGCCTTGTGATCTTTGTGGTTAGGTTCTTAACTTAATGACATTGCCCGTAGGGATCAAACATCGGTAGCATATATTTATCAAGTTCTTTTGCATGCCCTAGGTATGCAACCTATTGATAGAAGATGTGGGTACATAGTAGGTCGGAGACCAGGATGAGTGCAATCATTTTAACTATTTTAAGATTATTGTCTCAGCAATATACCGTTACTCATCTTCGTTGCGTCGCACACTTATACGTCCTATTCGCTATTAAGCATAGGTTATGTAAAGTTTTCACTGGCAAAGGCCAGGAAGCCTGCGCCAGTAAAATTGCTGAACTAAGAACAGAACGGTGCAGTGAGTGACACAACAAAGCCCAATGGGTCTTCTACTGCCCCAAAACAAAAACCACACTACTCATCCTGGTCTCCAACCAGGATGTTTGGGAATATCGACTCCGTCGATAATGAACTCGACAAGGTCGAGAAGCCAGCTCATCCTGGTCGGAGACCAGGATGAGTCAGTAACTCTATGATTAATTCGGTGATTAATGTTCCTTTACATTTGCTTTGTTAAATGAAAACCATACTTTTATCAAAAACATATCAGTATGTCCCCTAAATGGTTGATTGGAATATTATTGCTGGCGTTTGTAGGTTGCAAAGAGAAAAAGAAAGACCTGGAAGGATCTGCTCCGGTAAAATTTAAAGACATCTTTGAAGCATACAATACTGTTACGCCTCCCATCACCATCTACGACACAAGTGTACAGCGCCTTACAGATACTACACACATAGGCTACAAAGCGCTTGCCCAATTTATACCTGATAGTGTGCTGAAAAAATATGTAGCGGCAGATAGCAAGAAAACCGCGATCAAACCGCTGGGAAAAATTGTAAAAGACAATGAAACATATTTGCTCACAAGCTTCACCCAGAACAAGAAAATAAAATTAGGCGCATTTGTATTTGACAAAAAAGAAAAATACCTCGCAAATTTATTGCTCTTGAATACAGCTATTGCAGACGATTACTCTCACGCTGTTAATATTAACCGGGAACCAACATTCATACTCAGCAGTGAGCGTGTGGCAAAAGAGAAGCTCATGTACACACGCAATGGCATGGCTTATACAGATGGCGCAAAAGATTTCATCTCTGTGATCAATGAATCTAATGAAAACACGAAGTTGGCGAATGAAATACTGAACCCTATAGACACATTTGCCCGTGCAAACAAATTCAGCGGCGATTACGTACAGGATAAAAAGAATTTCATTTCCATCAGGGATGGTAAAAATGCAGACAACTATTTATTCTTTATACACTTCGAAAAAAATGACGGACAATGTGTGGGCGAGCTGAAAGGTAACATGATGATCCATCATGGCAACAAAGCTATTTATAAGCAAAATGGTGACGCCTGTGTAATTGATTTCTCTTTTAATGGAAATGAAATAGAAATAAAAGAACAAGGCAGTTGTGGAAATCACCGTGGCGTTCGTTGTGCATTTAACGACACTTACATTAAGAAAAAAGAAGCAAAGAAGCCTTCTCCCAAAAAGAAATAAGTATAACAGAAAGTTATTGTTACAGATCGCTATATGGCTGAATTGTTATATTGTCTAATTGTATTTAATTTCTATCGTTGTAAAACGCAATAACAATTCTACAATTTAGCCATACAACAATTTTCCCATCTCAAATTAAAAATTTCAAATTTCAAATCAGTTTTCTTTGGCACGCTATCGGCTGTATTTTTTGCCTATTTTGCAAGAGACAACCGATTAATGATTTTGCATCGCGATGACTTAATGTGTATAAAATACATAATTAAGGGTTATATTGCGTTCGCACTTAACGAAACGGCACGATTATGAATTTTAGAAATTTCCAGGTTCCTTACCAGGCGGATGAACGTTATGCGAAGAAAGTTGCTTATTTCTCTATGGAATTTGCCATTCACCAGCCATTAAAAATTTACAGCGGCGGCCTTGGTTTCTTATCAGGCTCTCACATGCGCAGCGCCTATGAGCTTCGCCAAAATTTGATCGGCATCGGCATTTTGTGGAAGTACGGCTATTATGACCAGACACGCAACCAGGACCAGACACTACAACCTACATGGATGGAAAAAGTGTATTCTTTCCTGGAAGACACTGGTATTAAATTTCAAATACTTGTGCACGATGCACCTGTATGGGTGAAGGCGTATTACCTCAACCCAACTACATTCAACACCGCACCGTTGTTTTTCTTAAGCACAGACTTGCCGGAAAACGACTACGTATCACAAACAATTACACATCGTTTATACGACGCCAATACAGCTACTAAGATTGCACAATTTATGCTGCTTGGCATAGGTGGTGCTAAGCTGATAGATGAGCTTGGCTTCTCTCCTGACATTTATCACCTGAATGAAGCGCATGGCATATCTGCAGCATTTTATTTGCTGAACAAATTCAAGAGCCTTGATATGGTGCGTAAACATTTAGTGTTTACAACGCATACACCAGAAGAAGCGGGTAATGAAAAACATGATATTTACCTGTGCCATAAGATGAGTTATTTCAGTGGCTTATCTGTAGATGAAGTGAAAAAGATCACCGGCACACAAGACGATCTGTTCAACCATTCTTTAGCAGCATTTAAAATGGCGCGCCTGGCAAACGGTGTATCGCAACTGCACGGCGAGGTGGCTAAACATATGTGGGAGAAATATCCGGGGATCTGCCCGATCATTTCTATTACCAATGCACAGAACTGGAACTATTGGGCGGATAAACAATTGTACCGCGCAATGGAAGAAAACAGCGACTTCACTTTTGACGACCGGAAGAAGCACTTGAAGAAACGTGCATTTGAAATTGTTGCAGACCAGACAGGAAAAATATTTGACCCGAATGTATTGACAATTGTTTGGGCAAGACGTTTTGCTGGCTACAAGCGCCCGGATTTTTTAACGACTGATAAGGATAAGTTTGAAAAGCTACTGAGCGATACAAAGCGCCCTGTACAGATTATCTGGGCGGGTAAACCTTATCCATCTGACTATTCAGCTATATCCCAGTTCAATACGCTGGTACACCTGAGCAAGCAATACAAGAATATTGCCGTACTCATCGGCTATGAACTTACGCTGAGCAAACGCCTGAAACAAGCGGCAGATGTATGGCTGAACAATCCGCGTGTACCACGTGAGGCGTCCGGCACCAGTGGCATGACTGCGGCGATGAATGGTGCAGTAAACTTCTCTACCAATGATGGCTGGATACCAGAGTTTGTAGATGATGGCAACAACGGCTTCGTAGTGCCAAAGGCTGACTATGCAAACATGACTACGCAAGAGCAGGACAGCTATGATCTGAATAAAATATACGAGATACTGAACGGTCAAATACTTCCGTTGTATTACGATAACTACGACACGTGGAGACAGATCACCAAAAACGGCATGCGCGATGTACGCTTTACATTTGAAAGCAACCGTATGGCGAATGAATATTATGAATTGTTGTATAAATAAAATAAAAGGCCGGTTATAACCGGCCTTTTATTTTTATCGCGTTTCAGTAGTTTCAAAGGTTTACAGTTTCATACGGGAACTATAAACCTTTAAAACATTATTTTTAAAAATGCTACATCGTAGATGGTCAGATTGTTTATGATGGATTCGCCTTTTTATCAAACAACAATTCATCAATAAAACCATGTAACAATTTATCTACTTCAATCGTACAGCAGCGCCTAACTGGAATCCCCTGTTTGAATAAGTGGTGTTATCATTCTTTGTAATATCTGTAACACCTAAGTTGTAACGTCCGTAAAAGCCAAGGTTACGTGTTGCATTTATACCAATACCAAAGTTGATATTGAAATCTGCGGCAGTGTAATTGTCTTTCACATTCACTTTATTACCACCATCGGCCTTAACTTTCGCATCCGTAAGAAAACTTACCTGTGGGCCCAGCTCTACATAAAACTGTTTTACAGGATAATACTGGAACATAACAGGCACTTGTATATAACTCAACGCAAGCGTAGATTTACTTCCCGTAAGACCAGTAAATTTTTCTCCCATTGGTGCATATAAGATCTCAGGCTGAATACAGAAATTTTTACTTAATGGCTGATGCAAAAAAAGACCAACGTGCCCCGTTACACGATCATCACCATTTATGTTGGAAACATTGGTAAGGCTTACGCCACCTTTAATACCAGCTACTTGTGCTTTTAACTTACCCGCACCTATAACAGATGCGCATAAAAAACAAAACAAGACTTTTTTCATGTTTTTCATTGATTTGGTTATTCCCCCTTTTTCAAAGGATGTGCCAAAAAGACTTATCGTTTTAAACAATATTGATAATGACGTGTTTAGAATATACGTTTCATTAGCTCTAAACGGTTACAGTTTCAACATGAAACACTAAAATATTTAAACGAACAATTATGTCAGAGAAATTATACAAGGTAAAAGTGCTGGAAGTGATTTCACGCACACACAATGTACATACCTTCAGGGTAGAGAAACCATCCGGTTTTTCATTCACACCCGGGCAAGCCACAGAGTTATCTATTTTAAAAGAAGGCTGGGAAAAAGAAAAACGCCCGTTTACTTTTACTGCCTTGCCAGAAGATGCTTTTTTAGAATTTACGATCAAGTCTTATGACGATCACAATGGCGTTACCAATCAACTTAACTACATAAAACAGGGCGACCACTTTGAAATAGGTGAAGCATGGGGCGCTATTCATTACAATGGCGAGGGTACTTTCTTTGCAGGTGGTGCAGGTATTACCCCATTCATCTGCATCTTTCGCTATCTGCATAAGCAGAACAAACTAGGCAATAACAAGCTGATCTTTTCCAACAAAACGGATGCTGACATTATACTGGAAGAAGAATTTACAAAGATGCTTGGCGATAACTTCATCAACATTATTACTAAACAAGAAAACACGCGCTATACAAAAGGTTATATAGATAAAACGTTTTTAGAAAAGAACATCAAAGACTTTTCACAGCACTTTTATGTATGCGGACCAGACGCATTTACAGCCAGCATATTGCAATCACTCGAAGCATTAGGCGCCAGTGCAGATGCGCTGGTGTTTGAGAAGTAAAATTGTGGCATTGTTGAATGGTTAAATTGTTTAATTGCTATATAAGCCTAAGCTCAAATACTTTCACTCATGCCTTCACAAACCAAGGCTCAAAAGAATGGCCCACTTTTAAAAAGTGGGCCATTCTTTTGAGCTAACAATTTATCCATTTAACAATCAAACAATAATCTTATTACGCAATCTCTACTTTCTTATACGTCGCCGCATAAATACCCAATGCGCCCAGCAGCATAATTATCCCTGTGATACAAACACCGCTCCATCCCCACTGTGCCCATACAGCCAGCCCCAACGCGGAACCAATGGATGTACCTATAAAGCTGAATGTCATAAATACAGTATTCAACCTGTTACGGGCAGAAGGGATAAGTGCATAAATACGTGTCTGGTTAGACACATGCACGCATTGCAGCCCAAGATCGATCGCAACAATACCTACAATAATGCCGATTATTTTATACGCGAAGAGGTAAAATAAAACGTATCCGGCCAGAATGATCACCAGCCCATAACCGATCGGCACACGGGGATTTCTTTTATCTGCAGAGCCGCCTACTAATGGTGCAGCCAGAGCGCCGGCTGCCGCCGCCAATCCAAACATACCAATGCGATCGCTGTGAAAGTAAAATGGAGATCCGGAAAAGTGCAACACCATTGTTGTCCAGAACATACCAAAGATGGCAAAGCTTAATGCGTTGATAGCAGACGCTTCTCTCAATATTGGTTGCTCTTTTACAAGCGTTACTATAGATTTCATCAATGAACCATATGTGCCCGTAAAATGTGGTTTGCTGACAGGGAAAGCGAAATACATGAGTATAAGTAGGCCCGCCATAATACCTGCCGCAATCCAAAACATGCCGCGCCAGCCCAACCAGGAGCCCACAAAACCACTCAATGTTCTTGATAATAAAATGCCCACTAATAATCCGCTCATGATCGTACCAATTACTTTACCTCTTTTCTCCGGTTGCGCCAGGTGCGCACTTAGTGGTAAAATGAGTTGCGGCACAATGCTGGTTGCGCCTACCAAAAAGCTCGCTATCTGCAATGCCAGCAATGATTTAGCCATGGCAGAAAAGATAAGTGAAACCGTTGCCAATACTGTTGTGAACAATATTTGCTTCTTTTTCTCCAACATATCGCCCAGCGGCACAAAGAATAATAAACCTAATGCATATCCAAACTGAGTAAGAAAAGTAATGGCGCCAGCTTTGCTTTCTGCTACATGAAACTCTTTACTGATCAATACAATTAAAGGCTGGCAGTAATAAATGTTAGCGACTATTAATCCAGTTGCAACAGCCATGAGGATTACATGCCATTGCCGAAGGGAGGTATGATTTTCCATAAGGCAAAGATAAAACAATGTACGATGTTAGATGTACGATGTAAAATGAACCTGGCTATTAAGTAAATGTCAGGCCAGAAGATGTTACCGGCTAACCGGTAACTGGTAACCAGCAACAACAAGTTTACATCGTACATCTAACATCGTACATCAAGTCATTCTGCATAAAAAAAGAGAGCGCTTGCGCGCTCCCTCTATTATACACCTTGCTATTCGTTCGTTTATTTACCAAACACCTTTTTCAGCAGATCGGTTGTTTGTGCTACCGGGTCTTTCCGGATCAGGGCTTCCTGCTGTGCTACTTTGCTGAAGATACCAGACAAAGCTTTTTCCGTTACATACGCCGTCAGGTCAGGATTTACTTTACTTGCCAGTGGCAATTTGTTATACGCAGTGAACATTGTGTTCCAATATTTCGTTGCGCCTGTTTTACCCAATGAGCTGTCTATAGATGGGCGGAATGCCTCTGTTAATGGAGCTGTTGTTTTGCCACGCAAATATTTTGTTGCTGCCGAATCGCCGCCTTTCAGGATGCCAAAAACGTCCTGCAGGGTAATTTCTTTTACGGCATTCAGGAAGATTGGTGCTGCACTCTTAGTTGCATCTTCAGCGGCCCGGTTCATGGATAAAACAGCATCATCTACCAGTTTACCCATACCTACACTGCGCAATGTTTTTTCTACTTTCTGTGCCTCTGGCGGTAACAATAATTTAATAGCAGCATCCTTAAAGAAACCATCTGTAGCAGAAAGCTGTGTGGTTGCTTTTTGAATACCAATATTCAACGCCTCTTTCAAGCCGCCGGACACTTCACTGCTTGACAATGAATCTTTAGAAGAAGATGATTTAGATGTAATGTTTTTCAATAAGTTTTTAAACTGTGCCTGCGCTCCAGATACAATCACTAAAAAAGAAAATGCGAGTAAGATTTTTTTCATACAAATGGTTGTTTTATGCGGTTACATTCCGACCAAACACTGCTAATATCAAAAACAGTTTTGCATCAAATATATTGTCAATAACTCAAAAATAATCGCGAGGCTCCTAAGCATTCGTTAAAACATGCGTAACACAGCTTTTTTCCCGGCGAATAGCGTCGTATCTTGGGACAAACGACATACCGGGATGGAAATTTCATATTGGGAAAAAAGCAGTTTTTACGCCGAAAAGGATATTATTATCGTCGGTGCCGGACTGCAAGGGCTTTGGAGCGCTTATGAATTGAAGAAACAAAAACCGGCGCTAAACATTCTCATCGTTGAGCGTGGGCCTGTTCCGCACGGAGCATCTACACGCAATGCAGGTTTCTCCTGCTTTGGCAGCCCAACAGAATTGTTGCACAATGCAAACCTGAATGGGGAGGACCGTATGCTGTTTGGCGTAGAAAACCTGTTTAAAGGCATTCAAAAAATACAACGCATATTTCCCGCTTCTGTTATAGATTATACTCCCTGCGGAGGCTATGAATGCCTGGACAACAACCTGCACGATGTAGCAAACGTTTACGATCAGCTTGCTTGGCTAAATAAACAGACCCGGTCAATTACAGGCACAGAACGCACATTTATACAGGCTGACCATAAACTGCAACAATTGGGCTTGCAAAACTTTGATGGTCTTGTGGAGAATACGTTAGAGGGGGCTTTGCACAGTGGTAAGCTGCTGCAAGCACTTACGCAACTGGTACAGCAAATGGGTGTAGAGATACTGACAGGCGTTGAGATTGTACATGTAGAGCCTGGGGCAACAGTAGAGCTGCACACTGCACGGGGCATTACCTTTAAAGCTGGTAGTGTATTGTTTTGCATTAATGCCTTTACCGGCACATTCTTTCCGCAACTGCACATTAAACCCGGCCGGGGCCAGGTGCTGATCTCCTCACCTATAAAAGGTCTTGCGTTAAATGGCACATTTCATTATGACGAAGGCTTTTATTACTTCAGGAATGTAGGCAATCGAATACTATTGGGCGGCGCGCGTAACAAAGCGTTTGAGGAGGAAACGGTAACTACACTGACCACCAGCACCACAATACAATCCGCATTGGAAGCGTTCCTGTCAAAGCATTTTATCACCCCATCTCCTATCACTATTGAGCAAAGATGGAGTGGCATCATGGGCTTTACGCCGAATAAACTACCCGTACTGGAACAGGTGTATGACAATGTATGGAGCGTAGTAGCCTGTAATGGTATGGGTGTGGCATTAACCCCAATAATGGCGGAAGAAGTGGCCGGTGTAATGATGGCTTAGCGAAGTTCTATGTTGCTATTCGAAGGTGCGGCCTCAGAAAAGCTGCGTTAAGAAAATTGGCATGAACGCCGGAAAAATCCATTGCTGTTTGAGCCAGGCGTAACTAACATACTCACGCTGCAAGCGGCGAGTTCAATGGATTTCGGCGGACAGGACAATTTTTAGCCTGCTTTTCTGCAGCCTTGATTTTTTTGGTTACTTTTTGTATTAAGACAAAAAGTAACACCGTAGGTAGACAAACGAGAGCTAACCAGCGGGTAGTTCACTAAACATAGTCAGACAACAATACTAAATTTTATATTGCTGAAAATTTACATTTTGCTTCAATCCGTTACATTTGTACAGAACATCAACGAATGAAAAAAACATATATATACCTCGTATTCATGGCGTTGGCTGCTTGTAATTGCAACAATAGCAGCGCCCCAAAAGATAACCCTGATTCTACAGAAACAGTTGTTGTAGCGCCAGCCGCAATCACCTATTCTATTATCAATACTTTTCCGCACGACACTTCTTCCTATACACAAGGCCTGATCTGGCATAACAATACTTTATACGAAGGCACAGGACGTGAAGGCGGTTTTAGCAAAATAGCCCGCGTAGACCTCGCTACGGGCAAAGCTCAACAGCAACAATACAACGACCCGAAAGAATTTGGCGAAGGCATCACTATTTTAAACAATAAACTATACCAGCTTACGTGGCAAAACCACAAGGTGTATGTGTATGATGTGAACACGTTTAAAAAGATAGGCGAGTTTAGCTGGAATAAGGAAGGTTGGGGACTTACCACAAATGGCAAAAGCCTGATCCTTAGCGATGGTTCGAACATCATCTATTTTATAAACCCGGATACGTTCCAGGTGGAAAAAACAATCAGCGTTACAGATAACTATGGCATGGTAGACAGTATTAACGAACTGGAGTTTGTAAATGGATCTATCTATGCCAATAAATACATGACGAACTACATCCTGAAGATCAACCCTGAGTCAGGTAAGGTAGAAGGCCGTCTTGACTTGCGCGACATTTTCCAGCAGAGTGGTAAAACCAGTGAGATCAACAAGATCCCCGATCCGCAGGAAGATGTACTAAACGGTATTGCTTACGATTCAGTCAAACAAAGCTTTTACATTACGGGCAAGCAATGGCCGGTATTGTTTGAGTTGAAATTGAAATAAGCAAGCGTGAGTACATGTACGATGTTAGAAGTATGATGTAATAGTTAAAGATACTTTTTAAGCGCCGGCAGATTGCCGGCGCTTTTTTTATCATCCTGGTCTCCGACCAGAATGCCTGGGCCTATCGACTCTGTCGATTATATTTTCGACGGAGTCGAAAGACCAATACATCCCAGTCAGGAGACTGGGATGATAGACGATAGAATCCTGACAGGTCTTAAAGACCTGTCAGGATTCTGTAAAACTGTTCATACATATTCTATAGCTGAAGGGTGCAAAAGCCCCGGCGCGTGTCCTCACGCGCCGGTTGGTAGCTGGTTCGTGAGGACACGAACCAGGGCGAAGTCATTAGGATGCCTGCGGTCATCGACTCTGTCGATTACATTTTCGACGGAGTCGAAAGACCAATACATTCCAGTCGGAGACTGGGATGATAGACGATATAATCCTGACAGGTCTTAAAGACCTGTCAGGATTTTGTAAAGTTGTTCAGATATATTTTATAGCTGAAGGGTGCGACGCAAGGGACGATGAGCGGAGTACTATAGCTGACTAACAAATGCCTACTACCGGGCTACAAATAAAAACGTCCCGGCCGAGAGGCCGGGACGATATAACGAGGTAACAATGAAACAACGCAATGCGCTACGCCCGCTTGATCACGTAGATAACAGAACTGCAATGGTCATAGCTTTTGCCTGCATTCCTGTTAGATTTTCTACCGGCGAAAAATGCGCCCGGCAGGTTTGATTTGCCATTTTTATATTGCTCGCTTAGCATACTTACGTAGTAACTATCAAACCACATAGGTTTATGTTCTGTTACGGTAAAACCATGTTTTGCAAGCAGCAACTGCATGCTTTTAGGTGAGAAATGGTACAGATGCCTTGGTACATCGTACGCAGCCCAGTATGCGCCGTATTGCTGCGCATCGCCACTGGTATAGTTAGGCACGGCAATAAGGATATGGCCGTCCTGTTTTAGTATTTTACCAAATGTATCCAGGTACTCATGCAGGCTGTGCACATGCTCGAGCACATGCCACATGGTAATAATGTCAAAACTATTGGCAGGCAGTTGAAAGAGCCGATCGGGTGATTGCAGTTCCAGGCCATGCTGGTTGCGGGCATTGGTACGGGCAATATCATCCGGCTCCAACCCAGTGATCTGCCAGCCGCCAGCCTTCATGGTAGCGGCAAATGCTCCTGTGCCAGCACCTATATCCAACAAACTGCCGGAACTTTTACGGGTAACCGTTTCAACAAGTTTACGTTTGGATTGTAAAGTATAGTTACGAACAATGTGGTACAGACGGTTGATCAACCCCTTTTTAGTGTCTGAATGGGAGACGTATGCCGCAGACTGGTAATATTTACCAATATCCTGTAAGGCAGGCACATTTTGTGTAAAACGTAGTGTACACGCATCACACTCCCAAATACTAAAAGTTTCGTGGCTAACAGTATAGTCCTCAGCTTCCAGTACGGGCTTGATAGCACCGGAACCGCAGGCCGGACAAGTAGCGTATGTTATAATTTCGCTCATCGGGGGCAAAGAAAGTAAAGTTTCAGTTAAAAAACCCAGTAAAATGAAATCACTTTTTTACAGCACAACATCTTTCTTTACCTTAACTTTTCATTGAATATGAATAAGTATTTCACCAACATAAGGTATTATACAAGACAGCTAACCTACCGGATGCCCTTTAATTGGTATTTCGTTGTATTTGCAGTATTCTCCTGGTTAGCATTTGTATGGCTACGACAGCAGCAGCGAACGCCGGGTACGTCTTTTTACGACATCTTTATCCTGCTACTTTCCTGCGCAGTATTTTTTATTGCAGCTTTACTGGCATTTAGCCTGTTATCTGTACTCATCGCTTTCTTCTACCTGCAGGCGCAAAAAAGAAGACATAAGCTTTCCTGCAAGATAGAATCAACAGCACAGGCAGGCAACAAGCAGATCATTCATCTTACGGTGCACCCGGTTATAAAACCTGTGCTTGGTTTTATTAAATTCCGTGTAGCGTATGATGAAAATAAATATTCTGAAAAATTTTCGATCGCGCAAGACAGGAGCAAGCGTTTCTTTTCTACCACCCTTTCCGGCACTTACCACTGGCGGTTGCCGGAGATAAAGGAATATAAAGTAGAGCAGTTGCTGATCTATGTAGAAGACTATTTCCAGTTCTTTTCTTTTGTATCGTTTATCAAAAGCCCACAACGTTTTTATAAAACACCGGTTACGGAAAAACAAAAATTGTTTACCGCCGCGCCGCGCAAGACGGAAGACATGTCTACCCGTATAGAGGAACTGAAAAAAGTAGAAGGTGAATACCTGAACTACAAAAATTTTGAGAACAATGATGATGTGAGGCGTATCGTATGGAAAATATATGCGAAAAATAAAGAGTTGGTGGTGCGTATCCCGGAAATAATGGACCCGTACGCATCGCACATCTACCTCTATCCTTCTTTTCACTCTTTTAGCAATGTGGAAGGTAACGATGTGGTAAATATTCCTTTTTTAAATCATTATAAAACGGCTGTCTGGAACGTTTACAAACAGTTGCAACAGCAGGGGCTGGAAGTGCGTTATGTACCAGACCAGCCAATAGCACAGCATGCTGGCACAAATGATGAGCAAAATGTACAGTATGCAGTGAGCACAAGTGTCTGGCAAACAGATAAAGACCTGCCGTCTTTTGTAAGAACCAATGAAGCTGCTGTAGTGGTGATCTCTTCACTTACTGAATATCATGAAGTGGAACGGCTACATGAGCAGCATGGCAATGATATTACTTTTGTGTTTGTACAACTTAGTAAGAGCCTAAGATCCCAACATCCGGGTGACTGGCTGAAGTGGCTGTTTATTATGCCTGACAAGAACCAGCAAAAAAAATACAGTGCGGGATGGCAGCTATCATTATTGCGCAACAAGCTTCGCAGGAATGAAAAAAGATTGAAAGAATTATTGACAAAACATCAAAAGCCTGTAGTTATATAAATGAGCATAGGAAAAGTACATAATTGGAAAAAGGTAATAACGCAACTGTTACTATTGGGCGTACCTACGATTGTGTTGATCGGCTACATGCTTTTCAACATCAATCAATACAATGCGATCCTGCATAATGACTGGAAAATGCAAACGCTGTATTTTACTGCTGCGCTTGTGGTATCCATAATCTTTTACAGTTTCCGTTTCAGGTTTATTACAACCGCCGCTATACTCTTCATCGGCTATTATATTGCCTATAAGGTCATTTCAAAATCTGCGATAGGCGAGTTCGATGCATTCAATGCATCTGTCCGGTTTATGATCTTTGCTACGCTTTGTTCTATAGGCTGGATCACGGGGTATGGATTTTCCCGCTCACGCTATTACACCATCTTCTGGTCTGTATTCCTGCTGGCGACACAGGTACTTGTACTGAGCAAAACAGTAGTAGTAACTGCCGGGTTACTGATCAAGGCGTTTGTGCCTATACTGGTGTATGCTGTTTATATTATTTATACAGCAGAGCTGATCAGAAATAGTAACAATAACGATAAACGTTTTGGCTGGTTTATCCTGAAAAGGATGTTTGGTTTTGGTGTTTTATTATTACTGGTGGTATTGGCATTGCTACAGTTTTATGACAAGGATTTCCAGGCGATAGAACAGGAATGGGGTGGCGCTAATGCGAAGTATGATAAGAACAAGAGCAACAGCGAGAGCATGACGAAGGAGAATAAGGATGGTACGCTTGGCAACAAAGATCAGACTCAATTATCCGCATCGCTAAACAAGGGTAAGCGTCTTGTATTCGTAGCAAAGCTGGACAATTTTTTCCCTGATGGCAAAACGCCTAACCCGCTTTATTTTACTGCCTATTATTACACGAAGTTTGATACGCTGACACAGACTTTTGAGACGGATAGCCTGATGCCGAAGAATGATCTGTTCAGGCCAAACCCGTCTAAAATACCTTTGTATTTTGCTAAAACAGATTCTACTGTTATTAAGAATACTCAGGCAACAAAAGCCCGTAAGGTGGTAACGGCGGAGGTGTATAAAACACTGCTGGCGCCAAGTGAGTATGTGGCTCCATCTACATCTTTCTTTTGCCAGCCTTTACCTGTAGAAAATTCATTTAAGGAGCAATATAAGAGCGCTTACCGGGCTAAGATGTGGGTGAGTGAATTAAACAGCGCTTATTTTATTTATAATCCTGCAGGTAACGCACCTTTAAAATCCTTCCAGGAGCAACGCTTTAATGTACTGCGCCAGGTGCCGGACTTTAAAGAGGTGGACCCCGCTATGATGAAATACTATACGTTCATGCCAAAGGACGCGGAGTATGACCGCATACGTACGCTGGCACAGGAGGTAACGAAGGATGCAAAGACTCCGCTAGACAAGATCATTGCGATACGTGATTATTTTTTGGGCAAGGATGAATTTGGGCAACCACTGTACAAATACACGAATAACCCTGGTGTACCGGGCTTACCGAGTGCCAATAAACTAACTTATTTCCTGTTTGAAAACAGGAAGGGTTATTGCGCATACTATGCAGGTGCAACGTTATTCCTGTTGCGCGCATTGGGCATTCCATCGCGCGTGGCAGCGGGCTTCCTTACTGTTGACAGAAGTAGTAAAAATCCCGGTTGGTATTGGTTTTATGAAGACCAGGCGCACGCCTGGGTGCAGGTGTACTTCCCAGGTTATGGCTGGATAGACTTTGATACTACTGTGCCGGATACAGAAACGCAACAATCGCCACAGCCGGACCAGACGCCACCATTGGGCATGCAGCAAGCTTACCTGGTAGCAGATGGCAAGGTGGTTAGTGTAGACACAACTACCAAAATGGTAGAAATGACGGCGAATAAATTCCTGTTCCAGGATAAGGAGTTTACAACAAACAATCCGCAGAAGCTGACAGTGGATGCAAAAATAGCGACTGTGTCTACGGATACAGGTACTGCCAAATTAAGTGACTTGAAAAAAGACATGCACATTACTGCTGCATCGTTTGCTGAGGCACTGAAAAACCTGCAACCAACCCCAACTGACAGTTTTGGCTCTATACTGGCTCGCATTCCTAAACCTACCCCGGTAGATGAAATAAAGATTATAGATGAGGAGAAGGCAGCGGCTAAAGCGAAAAAAGATCCTTTTGCTACAGAAACCTCCGTAGACTGGACGCGTGCATTATGGATCACGCTGATTGTTATTGGCGCGTTGTTGCTGTTGCTATTTATAACGCCTTATATGATCTGGCTGTTCTTTAATGCAAAAGCCAAAGGAAATGAGGCTAAGGGGGCTTACCTGAAGCATCGCGCTGTTATGTATTACCTGAACCAACTGGGCTACTTCCGTAATAATACAGGCCCTTATCAATACGCATCGCAGGTAGATACACAATTTGGCACGCAACTTTCAACATTTAGTAATGTGTACCAGAAAATAAAATACAGCTCTATGGCGTTAACGGCGTCAGAAGCTGAAACCGTGAATGGATTCTATTCACCATTCATTACACAGGTACGCAATAGGGTGCCGTTTAAAACTCGATTCAGTAAATTCCTGAATATTTATAACACTATACATTATTTCACGCAACCTAAAACAAATTAGGCATGGAGCAGACTATTCAAATAGAGCAGGCATTACAAAACATTCAACGCCTTGTTGACAATATAGAGCAGGTAATACGTGGTAAGAAAACACAAATACAGTTTATCCTTACTGCCTTACTTGCAAAGGGGCATATACTGATGGAAGATAACCCGGGCACGGGTAAAACAGTGATGGCAAAAACACTGGCGCAAAGTATAGCCGGCCGCAGTAACGAAGGTGGTGTAAATTTTAAACGTATCCAGTTTACGCCGGACTTATTGCCAATGGACCTGATCGGCTCACACATTTTTGATGATGCACAGAAGGAATTTATTTTTAAGAAGGGGCCGTTGTTTTGTAACGTTTTGTTGGCGGATGAGATCAACCGTGCTTCTCCTAAGGTGCAGTCTGCATTGCTGGAGTGTATGGCGGAGCACCAGATCACTATGGGTGACACTACCTACCCGCTGGAAAAACTGTTCTTCACCATTGCTACACAAAACCCGGTAGAGATGGAGGGAACTTATCCCCTGCCTGCCGCACAACTGGACCGTTTCTTCCTGAAGATCGTATTTGGCTATGTGGATGAAGAAACAGAACTGAACATCTATAAAGATTATTTGGGCATTCAAAATAACCTGGACCATATACACCAGGTGTTGAGTATGGACGAAATACTGTTCCTGCAAAACGAAACGGAGAAAATACAGATCCATGAAGAGCTGATAACAGCAGTGCGCAACATTGTTTGGGAAACACGTAAACATGCGGATATAACACTTGGCGCATCTACCCGTAGTGGTATTACTTTCCTGAAATGCCTGAAGGCATTTGCGTTGGTAAATGGCAGAACATTCGTTACAGAAGACGACATTCAAAGAATAACACATGCCGTGCTTGACCACAGGCTGATCTATCGCAATAAGGAGGCTAAACAAAAAGCATTAGCTGCTATATTGGATAAGGAAATGAACAGGCTGTCGAAGCTGAAGATTGAGGGATAATGGCTTAATTGTTTAATGGTTGCATTGTTATTTACTCAACAATTTAACCACGTAACAATTAAACAATTTATCGCTTACCTGAAGAATACTTTATGAAGAAATTGTATAAAATAATTGTCTTACTTATTCTCACCTGCGGTGTTTCTTTTGCACACGCACAGGGTGATGCGGCTGCGCGTTATGAGGTCGATGCCAAGCGTGTAGGTGTGAACCCAACGGATAAGGATGCGCTGCCAAGAAGCCGGGAGTTTATACGGCTGGATAGCACGTATTATGTGGGCTGGATGTATGAAGGCATTTACAAGTTTGACCGTAGTGCGGATTACCTGGGTTACAAGAACGCAGCTATTCCACTGAGAAAGGCACTGGCCCTGATGGAGAAGGATTATAAGAATACGCTGATGAATATGTATTCTTCTATCCAGTTCTTTGCGCAGAATGTGAACCGCTACCAGGACTTGTTCATGATCACCAATGCATTGAAGGAATGTTATGATAACCTGGAAATGCCTGACCAGGTAATGGACTTGCTGGATAAAATAGATAGCTATCATTTCCGTAAGGATTACTTCGGCATTTACTATCACCGTGCGTGGACGTATCACCGTAACCGCTTTTTTACTTCGGATAAATTTTCTTTCCTGAAAAATTCAGTAGAAGAAAATGAGAAGATGGCATTTGAATGGTGCTACCGCGGCCTGGCTTTCAGTAAGGCGAATAAGGCGGAGAATGATATGTGGTTTGGGCCAATGCAGGCGGAACAGGACCGTATGGCTATCTCCCACTACCTGGCATTATTACATTGTTATAACAAGAACTACGATAGCAGCGAATATTATTATCGCCAACTGGAAATGGGTGGCGCTATATCGTGGAGTAACTATGGTGGTATGCAGAGTGAGGTAGGCAATTTTGAAAACGCGATCAATTTTTTCCAGAAGGACCAGTATAAGACGTATGAGCGCATGTTGCGTGAGCCTTACTACTACCTGCCGGAGTTATTTGTATATGGCGGCAAGACAAAGAATGCTATAAAGATGTCGCAGGACATTATACAGCAAAGCGGCTCTACACCTGGCTTTGGCTGGTATAATATTGCCCTGGCGCGGGGTTACTTGTACGACGGGCAACTGGACAGTTGTGAATATGCTTTGGACAAAGCGGCAAACTTTAAAGAGATCCATATAGGCACAACACTGACTCAGAGCCAATACGATTTTTCTATTAACCTGTTGCGCGTACAGCTATTGGATAAACGTATAGATGAGGTGAAGTTTTTGAATAAGGGCTGGTGGTACTCGCCACGCTCATTATCCAAACTCCTCTCTTATAAGCTGCAAAAGGTAATGGCGGAATACACAGTGGTAAATGAACTGTCGTATAACCCGGAACGTAATCGTGTTGTGTATGACCTGTTTTGTGCCGAATCGACCACTTCCTTTGATGAAGCGTGGTATATGATGAAGGATTTTAGCCCTTCTTTCTTTCAGAAGAAATACGAAGGCTATTTGTCAAACGATAAACGATTAAACATCCAACGATACTTTTATTTGTTCGCCGCGAGGTTTAAATGGCAGGACGGCGAATATGAAAAGGCAACCAGTGATTTTGAAACGCTGGCACGCTCCGTACTGGTAGACACTGCAAATGAAAAATTGTTCCTGGGTCGCTTATATGAGAGTCTTGCAAAAGCTTATGACAAAAAGGACAATGAACAGAACTTTGCATTCTATAAGAACTCACTGTATGAAACATATCCGCAGTTACTTCCTTTCAGCGGCATTAAGATGCAGATGCACCTGAGTACTGCGGGAGATAATGACGACAACACGAAGGAGGTTATTTCCGACCTGAAAGATTGTAATATAAAATGGGCTGACAATGGCTCTATACCACAGGCACATTTGCAATTCAACAAACGGGGTAACAAATACGAGGTGATCATTAATGTAAGTGCTGCCAATGGCAAACAGATCGTAAACAATGAACGCATTATTTTCAGTAAGACAAAAGATGTAGGCAAAGAGATCGCTTTGCGTTTGTTTGGAAAAGGCGGGGCGCTGGAGTTTGATGCGAGTTGATTTGAGATTTGAGATTTAATATTTGAGATTACTTATAAAACGGGAAAGCGTTGGTTGAGATAACCAGCGCTTTTTTGTTGCAACAGATATTCCATATCTGCATTACCATGATCTTATTAGGCTTTTACGTAGATATGGAATATCTATCCGATTAAATGCTATGTTATTTTATACAAGAGTTGCAACATCCCTCCATTTCAAATCTTATATCTCAAATCTCAAATCTTCTTACCTCCCATGCTGCCAGCAATAACCATTGTCGCTTGCTCTCCGGGAGCATTGCGTTCCTTTTTTTGTTGTTGCAGCGCATTGTGCAGTGCTTGCATTTGATTTCCGGGACGATTTATTGTTATATTTTCTCTTCTTAGGCTGAGGATCGTCATCTTCCCCGTTGTTGCCACCTTCACACACGCTGCAAATACCACCATCTTCGTTGCAATGTTTGCAGCCACTGCAGGTTTTACAAGCTGTACAATCGGCCGAACCGGTACACCTGTATTGTGGCCTGGAAGATTTCTTATGCGAGGTATCGGTGGAGCAAGCTGCAAGAAGTATAAGGAGGAATAAGAGTAATTTTCGCATGGCCTTTTATTTAGCTTCTTCGAAAATATCTATATCCTATTCCTTAGCCATACGGGAAAATTCCGGTTTCTTATGCCCGATTGATCCCTCAAAATCTACCCGTGTTATTAAATTAAACGGTATCTTGGCGATTCATATATTCAACTTTAAAACCTTAAACAATGGAACAACAGGAACATCAATTAGGTGATTTCCACGAGGAAATACCTTCACTAGAGGGCTACGATAAACCTATCAAAAAAGCCCGCAATATTCTCTTCGTAATCGCAGCCTTACAGGTCATCAGCATTCTTTTTGTAATGAAAGATTTAGAAGACCTGGTGCTATATTTTACCATAGGCATTATGCTGGTTGTTGCCGGAATATTCTTTGGGCTTGCGCTCTGGACAAAAAGAAAACCTTATACGGCTATTATCATTGCATTAGTCATTTATGTAGGCTTGTGGTTACTGGATGGTTTCTTCGATCCAACCAGTTTATTCAGGGGCATCATATTGAAAGCAATTGCAGTGGGTCTGATGATAAGTGCTTTGGGCAACGCTAAAGAAGTGCAGCAATGGCTGGACCTGGCTAAGAAAAATAAAGAGGGATAGATTTTGCTACTTATAGATATTAAAAGAGTGGTCCACTTTTTAAAAGTGGACCACTCTTTTAATGGTATTCTATAATGTTATAATTAATAGTTGACAACCGGATAGTAAAACCTATAAGGTTTCAAAAAACCTTATAGGTTTGTGCAAAGTACAGGGGTGATCCACTTTTTTAGAAAGTGGATCACTCTTTGAGTTATACATGCGCTGCTTTGATCTTTGCTATCTCTTGTTCAAAACCTTCTACTGATTTTGCATCGTCTACATTAAAGATACCGATGCGTGTGCGGCGCAGGCTGCTGAGGTGTCCACCTACGCCTAATGCTTTGCCGTAATCGTTGGCAAGGCTGCGGATGTAGGTGCCGGTAGAGCATACCACACGGAAATATACTTTTGGCAACTCTATTTTAGTGAGCTCAAACTCATAGATCGTTACGGCGCGTGGCTCCAGCTCTACTTCTATGCCTTTGCGTGCAGAGAGGTATAATGGCTTACCATCTTTCTTAATAGCGGAGTGTGCAGGCGGTAATTGTTGTATTGGCCCGGCAAACTGTTTTGTCGCTTCTATTAATTGCGCTTCCGTTAAATGGCTGAGATCTTTGAAATCCTGCGGTTCACTTTCAAGATCATACGTAGGTGTAGTAGCGCCTAATGTAAAAGAACCGGTGTATTCTTTCTCCATACCCATGTACTCATTTATCTTTTTGGTAAATGAGCCTGTACAGACGATCAATAAGCCGGTAGCAAGCGGATCGAGTGTGCCTGCATGTCCCACTTTGGATACGCCTGTTAATATGCGCACTTTCTTTACCGCATCAAAAGATGTCCAGCGGAGTGGCTTATCTATTAGCAATACCTGCCCTTCGAGAAAAGGCTGCATGGCAGGATGGATAGGTTTTTGTTTCATCTGATTCAATCAGGTTTAAAGTACGAAGTACAAAATACTAAGTACTAAGTTGAATAGAAATACTACAGTACAAGTGAGTGACACAACAGAAGATGATAAGCATTACTATTGCCCATTCAAAAAAAGCATTTTAAAAAAGGTGGCCCACTTTTTAAAAGTGGACCACCTTTTCGTTATTCACTTCGTACTTCTTGCTTTGTACTTCGTACTTTTCTTTTTAATAAGCTCTAGCAAACAACACGCGCTGTGTGCTTGGATTACCGGTAAGAATACATTTGCCGGCTTCCTGTGCATTGTTCAGCGGAATACAACGGATGGTTGCTTTTGTCATGTCTTTGATCTTCTCTTCTGTCTCTGGCGTACCATCCCAATGTGCGGACACAAAGCCTGTTTTCTCGTCCAATGTTTTTACAAACTCATCCCATGTGTCCACGGAGGTGATGTGTGTATCGCGATGCGCTTTTGCTTTGTTGTAAATATTCTGTTGTATATCTGCCAGCAATGCAATGATCTGTTGAGGTAACCCGTCGAAGCTGTAGCTTTTCTTTTCTTTAGTATCTCTTCTTGCTACTTCTACCACATTGTTTTCCAGGTCACGTGCGCCAATGGCAATACGTACGGGAACGCCTTTCATTTCGTACTCGGCAAATTTCCATCCTGGTCTTGCATTCTCGCTGTCGTCGTATTTTACAGATACGCCAGCAGCTTTAAGCGCAGCTACGATCTCTGCCACTTTTGCATCAATCTGTGCTTTCTGGTCGTCTCCTTTATAGATCGGTACGATCACTACTTGTAATGGCGCTATTTTAGGAGGCAGTATCAGGCCATCATCATCACTATGTGCCATAACCAACGCACCTATGAGTCTTGTACTTACGCCCCAACTGGTTGCCCATACGTAGTCCAACTTATTTTCTTTGTCGCTAAACTTTACGTCAAATGCTTTCGCAAAGTTCTGACCGAGGAAGTGTGATGTACCTGCCTGCAATGCTTTACCATCCTGCATTAATGCCTCAATGCAATAGGTGTCTTCTGCACCTGCAAAACGCTCGTTTGGCGTTTTTACACCTTTGACCACAGGGAGTGCCATCCAGTTTTCAACAAAGTCAGCATATACGTCCAGCATTTTCGTTGTTTCCTGTATTGCTTCTTCTTTTGTAGCATGCGCCGTATGGCCTTCCTGCCACAAAAACTCTGCTGTGCGAAGGAAGAGGCGCGTACGCATTTCCCAGCGCACTACGTTTGCCCATTGGTTGATGAGCAAAGGCAGGTCACGGTAAGACTGTATCCAGCCTTTATAGGTGTTCCAGATAATAGCTTCGCTGGTAGGGCGAACAATTAGTTCTTCGTCCAGCTTGGCTTCCGGGTCTACTTTTAGCTTGCCTGGATTATCGGGATCCGTTTTTAAACGGTAATGCGTTACTATAGCACACTCTTTTGCAAAACCTTCCGCATTTTTCTCTTCTGCTTCGAAGAGGCTTTTGGGCACGAACAAGGGGAAATAAGCGTTTACATGACCGGTCTCTTTAAACATTTTGTCCAGCACATCGCGCATATTTTCCCACAAAGTATAACCATAGGGTTTGATGACCATACAGCCGCGCACTGCACTGTAATCTGCCAATCCCCCTTTAATAATCAGGTCGTTATACCATTGTGAGTAATCCTGTTCCCTGGAAGTAATTTCCTTGCCCATACATTTTGATGATTAATAGTGATATTTTATCTGCCAATACTTAATTCCATACCTGTTTTAGTCAATCGTTAACAAATTACATTCGTAATTTTAATAAGACGACTTAGCTCAACGAAGACTTGCCAAAGCCTGCCTTCAAAGAGGGGCAAAAGTAATAACTTCGTCCTAGAAACTTCCAAAAGTGTAGCTATGAAAAGTAAAATTTTACCCTTTATTCTCATCGCAGTAATCCTTAGCAGTTGCTCGGCTGTATATAAATCCGGCCAGACACCTGATGATGTTTATTACTCTCCGGCACGTGGGATACCAGATAAGGAAGACACTTACACTGATGCGACTACAAGTGCAGACAACAATTACCTGCGCATGAAGGTGCGTGACCAGAGAAGATGGTCTGCGCTTGACGACTATTCATACTGGAATGACAGCCGGTATTTATACACCAGCAATTATTACAACCCGTACCTGAATCCGACCATCGGGTTTAGTAACTATTATGGGTATTATAATACATGGGGTTGGGGCCTGAACTGGGGCACTTACAACCCATATTCTTACCTGACAGGCTGGTACTCTCCTTTTTACTGGAACAACTGGTATAACCCATGTTATGGTGTGGTTTATTATAAAAACCCACGTGCATACACTACTACAAGCGCCAGTGCGGTAAATGCGTTCAAAAACCGTACGTACAACAATAGTAATAACAATTACTATACGCCAGGCTTCAACAAGGGCAACAACAACTCCTTTGGCAACCTGGTTGGGCGTGTACTTTCTACGTCTAACACGAACTATTCGAACAACAATAACAATTCTAACAACAAAACCTGGGATACACCTGCACGTACTTTTAGCAACAGTAACAGTGCGCCAAGCAGCAGCGCAGGTGGCAGAAGCGGTGGATACAATAGTTCTGGCAGCGGTAGCGCACCAGCAAGAACAAGAAACTAAATACTTACGGCGGCGCCTTTAAAGGTTGCTGCCGTTTTTATATTTTTTACAGGGACATAAGAGATGTGCATTCTTTAGAGAAAAGCCTATATCCATAAAACATTACGATGAAAACAACGATACTTTTTCTTGCCGGACTGGTTACCTGTGCGGCTGCTTATGCTCAAACACCTGACGACGCGCTGAGAAGCTCCTGGTTTATTCCCGGCGGCTCTGCCCGCAGTGTTGCAACTGGTGGTGCAATGGGCTCATTGGGTGGTGATATTTCTGCAAACAACGTGAACCCGGCGGGTATTGGCTTGTATAAAACAAAAGAGATCGTCATTTCTCCGGGCTTTTACTTCAACAACAATAAGGCGAACTATCGCGATAGCAGCACTGCTACAAAGAAGTCTGCTTTTTCGTATGGCCCGATCGGCTTTATACTGGGCTCTCCGGCAGGACGCAACAGCAAATGGACCAGCACGGCTTTCTCTATTTCTGTAACACAACTGGCGAGTTATAACAACCACGTTTCTTATCACGGCTATAACAATATGAGCTCTGGTTCTGAACAATACATTGAAGAACTGGTGCGTGATAATGCAGACAGCACTGCTGCTGAAAATAACTACATCAATGGTTCTTCGCTTGCTTATCGCACTTTCCTGATAGATACATGGTATGATAACTCAGGTAAATTTATTGGGTACAAAAGCCTTGTGCCAATAGGTAGCGGTGGAGGTGTGTACCAGAACTATGATGAGGATACGCGCGGTGGTTACCATGAGGCTTCTATTGCTTTTGCTGGTAATATGGCGGACAAACTATACATAGGTGGTAGTGTGAATGTGCCTATAGTAAGTTACAACAGGGACATGACGTATAGGGAAACAGACGCTACTGGTAATACGAATAATAATTTTGCCTACTATGAGTATAGTGAAAAATTCAAATCGTCTGGCGTAGGGCTGAATGCAAAGCTGGGTTTGATCTATAAGCCGAAAGAGTTTATCCGTTTAGGATTTGCGTTCCATACACCTTCTATTATTTCTTTTAAAGACGAGTTGCGTGCTTACATGACAACGAATACAGAGGGTTATGTATCGGGCAGCGTAAGAAAATCAAGCACAGAAGAGTTAAATAGCGGCAACCCTGCAACGCGCCAGTACACGCAGCTTACACCATGGCGTGCTATTGTAAGTGGCAGCTATGTGTTCAGGGAAGTAGAGAATACGAAACGTCAGCGTGCTTTTTTAACAGCGGATATAGAGTATGTTAATTATCGCGGCACAAGATATTATGCTTCAGGAGAAGGCTCTGATGACTCTGGTGCAAAATCATATTATGATGCTACGAATAATGCCATCAAAGATTATTTGGGTAGTGCGTTCAACTTCAGGTTAGGTGGCGAGATCAAATTTGACCCATGGATGTTCCGTTTGGGTGGCGCCTACTATGGCAGCCCATATAGCGATAAAGAGCTAAAAGCCCACAGGATAATGGCTAGCGGTGGCATAGGCTATCGTGCGCATGGCATGTTTATTGACCTTACTTATTCATATACGATGAATAAGGATGTTAATTTTCCTTACCGCTTAAATGACAAACCTAATACGTTTGCAGATGTTACTAATAACAGAAGCAATGTGGTATTGACTGTAGGATTTAAAATTTAACACCCGCCAAAACCCAAACTCACCTGCTTAAGCCTCCTGGAAACGGGAGGTTTTTTTTATGTACGATGTAATAATGTGAGGCGCTTTGTGACCATTGTAGTTACCTGTACCAGCTTCATATTCTTACTCAATTACTCTCTGTGTTCTTTGCGTAGCCCTTTGCGCACTTTGCGATACAGTAACGCAGAGGACACAGAGGGTTCGCAAAGTACACGAAGATCTCATTCACGATTATCGACTCACGTTTCCCGACACTTGGCGCATCTTCCTGTCTTTGTGCCTTGGTGGCTACAATTTCAAATCTGAAATTATCCTCTCCATCTCATCCGGCTTATACCATTTTATCTGCGTATCTTTTTTAAACCAGGTCATTTGTCTTTTTGCGTAATGGCGTGTATTTGTTTTGATCGAATTGATAGCTGTCTCTAATGAGGCTGTATTGTCGAAGTAGTCAAACAGTTCTCTATAACCCACGGTCTGTAAAGCATTGAGCGAACGTACGGGCAATAAGGATCTTACTTCTTCTACGAGACCCTGCGCGATCATTATATCTACACGCTTATTAATGCGTTCATACAATACTTCGCGCGGCAGCTCAAGCCCGATTTTGATGATCTTAAAAGGACGCTGTACTGTTGTGCCTTTTCTGAACTCAGTAATAGATTGGCCTGTTGCATATACCATCTCCAGTGCCCGCATAAGGCGTTGAGGGTTCTGCTGCTCTGCTATGCTCCAGAAAACGGGATCTAATTGTTGCACTTCTGTTTGTAAGGCAGCAAGCCCTTGCTCATCATACAACCGGATCACTTTATCTCTTATCTCCTGCGGTATAGCCGGCATTTCGTCTATGCCTTCAGAAAATGCTTTTACATACAAGCCTGTACCACCTACCATTACGGCAATGTCATGCTGTTTGAATATTTCAGCAGCAGCATGCAATGCATATTGCTCATATACACCTGCATCTACCCTGTCGTGTATGGAATGTGAATTGATAAAATAATGAGGCACTAATGCAAGCTCTTCCGGGTCGGGTTTAGCTACGCCTATATTGAGTTCACGAAAGCACTGGCGTGAATCAGCAGATATAATATCTGTTTTAAAATACTGAGCCAACTGCAATGACAGATCTGTTTTGCCTATGGCAGTTGGCCCCGTAATAATAAGGACTGTTTTGTTCATAATTCAAAATAGTTGTAAAGACTATTTCTATTGATAATTGTTACATAGTTATATGGCTAAATTGTTAGAACAATAAAACCATTTAATCATTCAACAATAGATCTATCTCGGCAACACATAATCCGTCACATCACTCACTGTTATCGTTTTACCGGATAAGATGATCAGGCGTTCCACCACATTGCGCAACTCGCGGATATTACCTGTCCAGTTATGCTTCTGCAATGCTTCCATCGCTTTTTTATCTATTACTTTTTTCGCCTGCCCATATTCCGCAGCAATATCAGTCAGGAATTTATCTACCAATAAAGGGATGTCGTCTGCACGTTCATTCAATGATGGTACATGTATGAGGATAACCCCTAAACGATGATACAGGTCAAGACGGAAATTTTTCTCTTCTACTTCTTTTAGCAGGTCTTTGTTAGTTGCCGCAATCACACGTACATCTACAGAAATTTCTTTATCACCACCTACGCGTGTAATTTTTCCTTCTTGTAGTGCACGCAATACTTTGGCTTGTGCGCTAAGGCTCATATCGCCTACTTCATCCAGGAATAAAGTACCTCCGCTTGCCTGTTCAAATTTTCCAATGCGCTGTTTAATCGCAGAGGTAAAAGAACCTTTCTCATGACCAAAGAGTTCGCTTTCTATCAGTTCGCCCGGAATAGCAGCACAGTTCACTTCTATGATCGGGCCTGCGTTCCGGTTGCTTTTTTCATGGATCCAGCGTGCTACTAATTCTTTACCTACACCATTCTCACCAGTAACAAGTACACGTGCATCTGTAGGCGCTACTTTCTCTATCGTGTCTTTAATACGACTAACCCCGTCACTCTCTCCTATTATTTCCTGTACGCGGCTTACTTTGCGTTTCAGCACACGAGTTTCTTTACTCAGCGTGTTTTTATCCATCGCATTACGGATGGTAATGAGCATCCGGTTGAGATCAGGGGGCTTGGATATATAGTCAAACGCACCTTTTTTTACTGCATCTACAGCAGTTTCTATCGTGCCATGGCCGCTGATCATAATAATGGGTATGTCCGGATTGGCTTCGCTTGCTTTTACCAAAAATTCGAGGCCATCTATTTTCGGCATTTTAATATCGCACAGCACAACATCATAACTGCCTGAGGTGAACTTTTTTAGTCCTTCTTCACCATCAACCGCTTCATCTACTTTAAATCCTTCAAACGTCAAGATCTCATTCAAGGTTTTCCTGATTGCTTTCTCATCATCTATTATCAGAATATTCGGCATATCGATCTATTTGAATTTTGTGCTGCTAAAATATAAGAATTTGCGGAAATGCGCATGGGATAAGTGTTAAACAGGGTTTAATCATGCAGGTCTTTTCACCTTTCCTCCTGATATGGGGAGACATTTTGTCGACAGAGTCAAATGGCAAAAGCCCCGATACGTGTCTTCACGCGCCGGTTGGTAGTTAGTTCGTGAGGACACGAACCAAGGCGAAGTGAGGACACGAACCAAGGCGAAGTGAGGACACGAACCCGGGCGAAGACACGCCGAGCCATCCCGGTCAGGAGACCGGGATAATGTTTTTATTTAATTCCAACTGCGACGCCTGCAAATACACTGCGCCCTGGAGCCGGGTTGTAATATCTTTTGCCTACGGCATTAATGTCATTGCCGAGACTGTAGACTTCGTTTAAAATGTTATCCATTCCTGCGTAAACGTCCACCTGCACTTTCCTAAATGCAATTTGGTAGCCAGCTTTTGCCTGGAACAAGTGATAGGCTTTTGCAAAAGCATCATTTGCATCTGTCAGTGGCAAGGATGAGGTATAGTTGAAAGTAATATTGGTATATATATGATTTCTAAAACGTGCGTCCAATCCTGTTACACTAATATTGCGCGGTACGCCTGTTAGCTGGTTACCGGAATAATTAACGCCACCGGAAACATAATCTGTAAAACGGTATGGCTGATAGCTGTATGACTGCGACAATGCCAACCCGGTAACAAACCCTTTATCCCTTCTCACTATCCAGGCTTTTACAAAAGCTTCTACACCTTTTTGTGATGTTACACCTGCATTCACAAAATACTCGGCCCCACTTGTACTACTCCTTCTCACAATCGCATCTTTCAACCCGAAATAGTAAAAGCTTACATCATATTGCAAACGCTGTTGCCAGAGGTTTCCTTTAATGCCTGCCTCATAATTCCAACCGTATTCCGGTTGCAGATCTCCGTAATAATTGCCGTCAGATGGCCTTACTTCTGCTACAGTAGGAGGAGAAAACCCTTTTGATACAATAGCATACATATTCACGCCGGGCGCTGCCTGGTAAAGCGCGCTGAAGCGTGGTGCCCACAGCGGGCCAATATTTCTTTTTTGCTCTGCCGCCTGTGCAGGGTCGGTTGTGCGCTGGAAGCGATAAACCAATACATTTCTACTAAGGCCAGCCTGTAAATGCCACCTGTTATTGATAGTTATTTGCGCCTGTGCAAATACAAAGGACTGGGTAGCTTTAATAATGTCTTTGAACTGTACCGTATCTGCTTTTCCTGCCCTGTTACCGTAGTCATCTATGTTAGATTTATTTTGCTGCCATTCACCGCCAATAAGCCCGGAGAAGCGTATATGTTTATCTTCTACATGATAGCGAAATGCTGTTCGTCCTCCATAGTTCCACTCATTCCGCTTTTCATAATTGGTAATAAATGGATTGGAGAAGTCTGTATGATTGATTGTAACAGCCGTATTATTATCAAAGTGTTTACCTATTTGGGAATTCAGGTTCACGCCCCCCAAAGCAGTCTTGTTATAAATAGCTGTCTGCTGCTGTACTGCCCCGGGAATAGCGCCTGCCGGCTGGCGCGCCAGCCTGGGGTTTGATTCCATCTGTGGTAAAGTAATGCCGCCGGGCGTCTGATATTGCAGGTCGGAGTACATAGCGAGGTAAGAAAGCTTCTGAGCTTTGCTCAAATTCAGTTCTCCATTTGCCTGCACTACATCTCTTCGCAAGGCGGACTGTTGTCTGTAGCCATCACTTTGCAAATGATTCTGGCGTACCTGGAAACTACTGTTGTGTGTGTAGGATAGTTGTTCATTGAACAGTCCATAAGATCCTCCGCTAATGTTTGCCTGTACCATACGCTTCACCGTATCGGCCTCCTGGCTTTGCAATAGCAATACCCCACCGGTATTAGCACCGTACAGGCTGCTTGCAGGGCCTTTGATGATCTCTATGTTAGTTAGCTGGCCAAAGTCCAGCAGGTTGATGTATGTATTACCTCCCGCATCGGTCAAAGGAATATCATCCCAATAGACTTTTACATTTCTTACGCCGAAAGGTGAACGCAGGAGACTTCCCCGGACGGATAAACGATAACTTCCGGGTGAGCGTTCTTCCATTCTTACTCCCGCAATACTATTCAGCACACTTACAGGAGACGAACGGTCAAAGCGCTGCAGTTGCTGCTGGCGTATAACTACAACGGCCGCAGGGGTTTCCTGCCAGCGCGTTTGCGATGCAAATGCAGCAACAGTCAATGTATCGGTATCTCTTTTTTGCAGTACAGTATCCTTTTGTGCAAAGAGTTGTAACGAAGTGCTAATTGAAAGTGTAACAAGAATTTTTTGAGGAAGGTTTCTCATTTTGTTTGGCGATATATGAAAGCAATTTACGAAGTACTAAAAGCATACTCAAATTGATGTAATACTACAACGTTTGAGAAAGAAAAGTCATTGACCAGTCATAGAGGCCAGTAAGTCATTGGTCATTCATTTGCGCTCATGACTTTTTGACCAATGACGTATTGACTTTTCTAAATAAAAAATCCCGATGCCTTGCGACACCGGGACCTGTAATTTGCGAAACCGTATAATTATTTCTTGATATACATTACTTCTTTTACCAGTTTCACTACTCTTTCTACTGTTGGCAGATAAGCAGCAGCAAGGTTCGGCGCATAGTGCATTGGTGCGTCAGCACTAGAGATGCGACGAATAGGTGCATCCAGGTAATCAAAACCTTCTTTCTGTATGCGATAAGTAATTTCAGAACCTACTGATGCAAACGGCCATTGCTCTTCTACGATTACAAGGCGGTTTGTTTTTTTAACGCTTTCCAGGATCGTATGCCAATCCAAAGGACGGATCGTACGCAGGTCGATCACTTCAGCGCTTACACCTTCTTTTTCTAACTCAGCAGCAGCACCTAATGCCACTTTCATCATTTTATTGAAAGAAACGATTGTAACATCAGTGCCATGTTTTTTTACATCAGCTTTACCTAGCGGGATGTAATATTCTTCTTCCGGAATTTCCATTTTGTCACCGTACATTACTTCACTTTCCATGAAGATAACCGGATCTTCTTCGTAACGGATAGCTTGTTTCAACAGACCTTTAGCGTCATAACCATTAGATGGGGAGATCACTTTCAGGCCCGGAATATTTGCATAATAATTTTCAAAAGCTGTAGAGTGCTGTGCGCCTAGCTGACCTGCACTACCGTTTGGTCCGCGGAACACGATAGGGCAACCTAGCTGGCCACCGCTCATTGCGAGCATTTTAGAAGCCGTATTCAGTATCTGGTCAAGTGCCAGTACAGCAAAGTTGAAAGTCATGAACTCAACTACAGGACGTAAGCCATTCTGAGCTGCACCTACGCCTACAGCAGCAAAACCAAGCTCGGCAATCGGTGTATCGATAACACGTTTAGCACCAAACTCAGCCAGCATACCCTGGCTCACTTTATAAGCACCATTGTACTCTGCTACTTCTTCACCCATTAAAAACACGCGCTCATCTCTTCTCATTTCTTCACTCATGGCCTCGCGTAGAGCCTCACGAAAAGCAATTTGTCGCATAATTTATTCTCTCGGTTATTTATTTAAGCTTGCAAAAAACACGGCAAAAATATAGGATTATAGTTTACAAAGTCCAAGATTTAAAACCGAAAGCCATAAAAAGGTAAAATACCATAGCTTCCAATGGATTATATCGTTTGAAATGGGGAATGGAGTAATAAAGTCATTAGTCAATTAGTCAGTAAGTCATAGGTCATTGATTTACTTTCTTGACCAATGACCTACTGACTTTTTACATAAAAGTCCCGGCGCAATGGCCGGGACTTTATATACTTTACATACTATATAAACTTATAGATGCTTCTGCTAGAATACATTATAACCAATACTAATGTAATACAGGCCACCGATATAAGGGTTGCCATAAGCATTCCTGTAATAATGGTTGGTAACGTTTGTGCCACCCAATTTAAACAACAGTTTTTGCTTAGGCAGTTTGTAACTCACCTGCGCATCCAGTGTTGAGAATGCAGGTACATCGCCAGAAGTCAGATCGCTCTGGTTGAAGTAAGAATCCTGCCAGCGCCAGATAAGATTGAAGCCAAAACGGTTGCCCTCACCAAAGCCACTGTTACCAAAACCAATATTGGTCCTGTACTTAGGCGTGTTGTAATAGGTAGTCAGGTTATCCGGCACGTTACCTATATTGTCGTAATAGAAGTTACCTGTAATGAAGTAATTCTTACGCATCAGGTATTGCAATGAACCGCCAAAACCCTTTGTATTGATCCTGGACTGGCTATTTACGGATATAGAATATACAGCATTGTTGTTTGCCGGCTGTATAACTGTGATACGTGTCAGGAAGTTTTTATACTCTGCATAATAACCATACACATCTATCAACAATTGTTTATTGATAGCTGCTTTATAACCTATTTCATAAGAGTTTGCTACCTCTGGTTTATACTCATTAAATGTTACAGGCTTTCCGTCAACTGTATAAACAGGTTTGTTTTTGAAGTCATAGTAATCGCGGAAGGAAGGTAAACCACCAATAAGCGTATAAGAACCTGTGTTCAGGTTAATATACTGGTTCTGCGTAGTTGGGAAACGATAGGTATTCTGGTAAGACAGACGGATGTACTGATCTTTTGCAACAGTTACTACCGCTGAGATACGAGGGGTAAAACGCGCTTTGAAATTTGTCTGTTTATCGTACCGGATAGAACCTGTTAGTTTCAACCAATCCGCCGCTCTTTGTCCCAATTGCAGGTAAGCACCATACTCGTTAATCTTGATCCTGCCGGCAGTATCAGTGAACAGTGTACCCTGTGAGTTTAATACATATTGTTTGTAGTCTGCACCTACCAGTACTTCTGTACGATAAATACCTTGTCCTATTTTCAATGCATTGGTCAGGTTGTACTGGCCTTCTGTCATGTACAGGTTTGTTTTGTCTGTAAACAAACCACCTTTAGGAATCGGAATGCTGCGGATGGAATCCAGTAATTGATTGTAGCGTGCTGAACCGGCAACTGGTCTACCCTGGTCAGCAAAACCTCTTGCTGTATTATGTGCAGTAGTTGGATCAGCCCCTTGTCCGATCGCACTCATGTAAGCTGCAATGTATTGAGGGTACCATGCAGTACCACTAGGCTTCCACGCTTCGTTGAACAACTGCATAGTTGGTACTGCGCTGTAAGAGTCGCCTGCATCTTCCTGGGTAGTGTAGGCTCTTATAAACCAGTTAGTCGCTTTCAACTCCAGTTTATATTGCCCCATTTTCAAATTCTTCAACGCATAACGGCCACTGCTTGAGTAGACAGTGTTACCATAACCATAATAGCCCATTAAGGATAATTCCAGGTCTGGTTTTATTTTATAGTACAACCCGGCTGATACTTTCAGGTTCTTTGTATTCGCCGGTACCACATCCTGTTCTGCATAACCTGTGCGGCTTACTTTCTGTGTACCAATTGCGCTCCTGTTATTTACATACATGTAAGGCGCATAAGGCACCAAGCCTGCCAGGGCAGGGTTTGAAGCCATTGCCTGTTGAAACTGAGAGTAAGTCATGTTTGGATTTGCAGTCAGCAAACCATTCATAGCCGTTACACCGGCTGCCGCACCCGGAGAAGATGCGCTTACCTGCTGCATTACGCCTTGCGATACGGTTCCCATTCCTACAGAAGTTTCATCACCATACACATTCACACCATTGTAGTTCGGATCTGTTCTCCTGTTACCAGGAACAGCTTTACCACCGTTTACATCACCTGTTACCAGGTAGTTGGTAGAGTCATCTGCCAGCCAGTCTTTGGCTACGATATACTGAACACCGATCTTAAACGCAAATTTCTCTGACACTTTCTGTCCCCAGCGAAGGGAGATGTCGGTGTACGGAGACAAGTTTCTGTGCTTACCGTCAACGTTCATAATACCTTCTCTTACCTGGGCACTTACACCCTGGTATTTGAATGGGCTTTTACTGTTGATCAGCAAAGTACCGTTCATACCACCCGGGCCATATAGTGCAGAAGAGGCGCCTTCCAGCAACTCCATGCTTTCTACGTCCAGCTCAGTAAGACCGATCACGCTACCAACAGAAAAGTTTAAACCCGGTGCCTGGTTGTCCATACCATCTACGATCTGGTTGAAACGAGTGTTACCGCTTCCATTGAAACCGCGGGTACTAACAGTTTTAAAAGTCAGGCTCGATGTAGTTACGTCAACGCCTTTTACATTGGCCAGCACATCATAGTAAGATGAAGCCGGTGATGTACGGATAGCGCTTGCTCCTATTCTTTCTACAGAAACAGGAGATTCCAGAATTTTTTCAGATATTCTTGATGCACCTACAACTACTTCCTGGCCTACAGCATAAGATTGTGCCAGGGCTACGCTGATCTTTTGATTGTCCGCAGTTATTTGCACTTCCTGGGAAGCATAACCAACGGAACTGATAACTAAGGTAAAAGGAGGTTTTTGACTTGTAGTGAGTTTAAAGGTTCCCCTATCATCAGTAAATGTTCCGGATACGCCTCCTTTAACGGCTACGGAAATGGCTGACAGGGATTCTTTCGTTGTTTCACTGGTAATCGTTCCCGATACCGTGGTGCGGGTTTGTGCAAATAAGGGATATGCACAACTGGCCAGCAACAGAAACAAGCACAATCGTAGAAAAGATCTCATACGGCGACAGTTTTGATTTTGGAATTTAATTGGGTAGTTATTATAAACTTACGAAAATATCTTTTGTTATTATATCAAAAATGAACAGATAATTTATTCTTCTCACCTTAATGTTTTTTTAATTGAACCGCGCTACTTTTGCGCATGGCACAATTCGAATTTCCAGGTCAAACGGCCTTTTACAAAGGAAAAGTAAGGGACGTTTACACCATACAACAAAATTTGCTGGTAATGGTTGCCAGCAACCGCATTTCTGCATTTGATGTTATTCTGCCAGCACCTATCCCATATAAAGGACAGGTCTTGAACCAGGTAGCGGCCTATATGCTGAATGCCACAAAGGATATTTGTCCTAACTGGCTGACATCAACGCCTGCACCGAATGTCGCGATTGGCAAAAAATGTGAGCCATTTAAAATAGAAATGGTCGTGAGAGGCAATCTTACCGGCCACGCATGGCGTACCTATAGCAGTGGCAAACGCACCCTCTGTGGTGTGGAAATGCCCGAGGGAATGAAGGAGAACGATTATTTCCCTACGCCTATTATTACCCCTTCTACCAAAGCAGAAGAGGGACATGATGAAGACATTTCTAAAGAAGAAATTATTGCCCAGGGTCTGGCCACAGCAGCAGATTGGGAAATATTATCAAAATATGCGTTGGCATTGTTTGCACGTGGCAAAGAAATAGCGGCTAAACGCGGATTGATCCTGGTAGATACCAAATATGAATTTGGTAAGCTAAACGGTGAAGTTGTTTTGATGGATGAAATTCACACGCCTGATTCTTCCCGTTATTTTTATGCCAATGGATTTGACGAAAGACAAGCGACAGGCGAAAGACAAAAACAATTAAGCAAAGAATTTGTGCGCGAGTGGCTGATCGCAAACAATTTCATGGGCAAGGAAGGGCAAACTGTTCCGGTTATGACGCCTGAATGGATAGAAACAATCAGTAAACGCTACATAGAACTATACGAGCAGGTGATCGGCGAAAAATTTGTACCACAGGACTGGACGGAGGAAGAAACGTATGAGAAGGTGGTGGAAGAGCTAAAAACTCTTGGCTAAGTAATATGTACGATGTTAGATGTACGATGTAGATAATCTGAGATCGTGACAAATAAATAAGCCTGCTGTAATATACAAAGCAGGCTTATTCTATTTACATCGTACATCTAACATCTTACATAGCCATCATTTCCCGCTGCTATCATCATTCACTACTTTTTTCACTTCTTTATCTTCTTTCTCTCCTATTCTGCCAAATTTCCAGTTAAGAGTAATCTTAAAGGACTGTGCCCAATAATTATACTGGTTATAGGAACGATAGTCCGTTGACGCTTCCCTGCTGACCTGGTATATATATTTATTAAATGGATTTACCGTTGCTATAGTGAGGGATAGTTTTTTATCCATAAATTCTTTGCGTGCCGCAACAGAATAAAAATACCAGCCATCGTTACTGCCCTGGAACCAGATAAAGCCCGAACTATATTTTACGTATGCCTGTAGTGTAAGGTCTTTCGGCAACTTATAGGACGTATTAATGCCTGTCATATACTTCCAACCGTCATTCATAATATTCAGTCGCTCGCTTTTCATTTTTGTATAGTACAGTTCGCCGTTGGCGCTGAATGTCCATTTTTTTGTAAGGTCGGTTGATAAATTAAAAGTAAATCCTACCCGCTCTGAAGTTGCTACGTTTTCAGGATGAGAAAATGCAACTCCATCACTTTGCAGCACCGTTACCCCGCGTATGGCATTGGCAATACGTCTTCCATATACGGAAGAGTTTAGTGTAGTATTATTTCCCAATGTAAGTGTATGGCTTATTTCTGCCCTGCGGGAAAGTTCAGGTTGCAAATCCGGATTACCTGTAGAGATGTCTTTCGGGTTACTTGCATCTACATAAGGGTTGAGGTCCCATACCTGCGGCCGTGCAATACGTTCGGTATAGGCAACTTTCAGTGTATTACGTTTATCCAGTTTTTTGGAGACAATCACACTTGGAATAAAATTATCAAACTGTCGTTCAAATGCTGAACCTGTACTTTTAAAATTCCCATCCATATAAGTATGTTCAAAACGGCCGCCCGCCATAAACATCCAATCATTTTTTGTATTGATCTTGAATGAGGCATAGGCCGCATATACGCGTTGCGTATAGTCAAATACATTGGAGCGTGTAGGATCAGGTACTAACTCACCCGGATCTGTTGCGGATGAACCTTGCACATTATAATCACTCGCCACAGTCCTGTTGATCATCTTCACACCTGTTTCCAGTGTACTTGTACCAGGCTTATTCAACGGTTGTATGTAATCCACCTGTACCGTCAGTTCACTGTTATGGCTTTTATTATCGTTCAGCTCCTTATCCGTCAACTTATCCTGCATACTAAACTGCTCCGTTGTATAATGGTAGTTATCGTACATGCGGCTATACTGTGCTAAAAAAGACAACTCTTGTTCAGGCCGCTTAAACTTATTCGTATAACCCAGGTTAAACTCCGTATTGCCAAAAGGATTTTTGTAGTCTATGTATTGCCTATACTCCTCTTTCAATGCCATCAGGCTATCCTGGTACCTGGAATACACGGATGTTTTTCTTGGCTGGAATTCACCCCACTGATTAATAGAAAAATTCAGGCTTCTTAAGCTATCTATTTCATAACCGGCAGATAACTCACCATACCAGCTCTTTTGTCTATTATTATACTCATTAGCCTGTAATAGCAAACCATTAGGCACTCCATTTGTCAGCCCTGTCCTTTGCCGCTCGCTATTCCCTTTATCCAATTCCTGCCCGTAGTGCCCGGAAAAGTTCAATGAGAATTTATGCTGCGTAAGCCCGTAGTTAACACTTATACCCTGCTCCATGTTACCACCAGTCAGTTCCACATTACCATTCATGCCTTTCAATTGCTTTTTAGTGATGATGTTGATTACGCCACCTGCACCTTCTGCATCATATTTTGCTGAAGGATTTGTCATTATCTCAACTGACTTGATAATGTTTGCCGGGATCATCTTTAACGCTTCCGCTAAATTTTTAGCAAGGATAGCGGATGGTTTTCCATTGATCAGCACTTTTATGTTGGAGCTTCCCTGCATTTCTACAGTTCCTGCAGGATCTACCGTAATGCCCGGCGCTTTTTGCAACACATCTACAGCAGTACCCCCGGCATTGGTAATATCTTTTTCTGCATTGTACACTATTTTATCGCCTTTATCCTGTATCAAAGCTTTGCGGGAGGTAACTGTTACCCCTCCTAGTGTTGTACCTGCAGCGTCTAGTAAAACCGCAGGAAGTTCAATGCTATTTTCCTGGTCTGATAATACGGCAGTAATTATTTTATCTGCATATCCTACAAGGGAAAATTTTAACCGGTAAGTACCGTTTGCCAACCCGTCTGCGTGAAAGCTACCGTTGTTATCTGTTGTAATATTTTTTACCCGTTTGTCTTTTAATGTAAACGAAACAGTTACCAGCGACAATGGATGTTGTGTGAGCGAATCCAAAACCCGACCGTGCATTTTCCCTTTAGGTAAAGCAGGTTGGGCAAAAGCAGTTATTATTGCCAGTTGCATGGCAGCAGCAAGGATTAGGTATTTCATAAATTGATACACTTGGTAAGTGTGAGTCTGAAATTAACGCGATCGTTGCATTTATATTTTCGAAAAAGAATAAAACATTTCCCATTTTTTATAACGTATCTATGGGATGTATGAAAGGTTAATAACAAGGATGAAATATTGCCAAAAAGACAACATCAATTAACGCAGGTTTGCATTTTCCTTCATTGTTGCCCAACTAAATTCAACTGTCTATCTAATGGAGTTTCCCGGCGTTCCTACCAATTTCCTTAACGCAACTTTTCAGGTGTCAAAAAAGGAACGGATAACACGCTTGATTTTAAAGCTATTCTTTACTGGTTTACTTTAAAGGAACAGAAAACAAAATCCTGTGTCGTGTCAAATGGTGTGGTATGTACAGTACGCGTGCAAGCTAATTGTGTAAATCCGTCTGCAAAAGTATTTTTCAATCCTTCTTCATTGTATTGCTTTATATCCAGCCCGCTACACTTTTTAGGGCCGTTGTCACTAAACGTTCCGATAGCTAAAAAGCCAGTAACACATTCTTTTGCGAGTTGTACATATTTATGTATGTGCCCTTCTTCCGTTAAAAAATGAAATGCTGCACGATCGTGCCACACCGCATATTTTTGTTCCGGTACAAATGCCGTAATATCCGAAACAATCCATTTAACCGTGCTTGCCTTTTCACCCAATCTTTCTTTTGCTTTATTCAACGCTGAGGCTGATATGTCCAATACAGAGAGGTTGGAATAGCCTTCTTCAAGTAAGTAATCTACCAGCTTGCTATCTCCGCCGCCAATGTCTATAATAGCAGCATCTTTAGGCAGTGCAAAACTCCGTATTAACTGCAATGACGTTTCCGGCACATCCTGTGTCCAGCTAACGTCTTGAGGCCCTTTTGTTTGATAAACATTTTCCCAGTGAGTGGAATTTCTACTCATCTAGTAAAGGTAGTATAGGTACATGAAATGTCTTTATCGTTATGACCAACGGTATTTCCCCGGCTATTTTACTACTGAAAATCCTTTCTACTAAATTCTTCCCCATACGCTACTTTTCCCATACGCGACGGAGTTTGGGTATTAACGTAGCTATTATCTTACATTAAAATATCTTTGACCAAATTTTTACAGATATGTTCAGTAAAGACACTTATACATCCCGCAGGGAACGTTTAAAGAAAGAGGTTGGGGCAGGATTGATCTTGCTTCCCGGCAATGAAGAGGTGGGTATGAATTACAAAGACAATTTGTATCATTTCCGCCAGGATAGTACGTTTCTCTATTTTACAGGTATAGACAGGGCTGACCTGGTTTTTATTTTTGACATTGATAATAATAAGGAATACTTGCTTGGCGATGACCTTACCATTGAACAACTGGTGTGGACAGGCCCCGTAGAACCATTGAGCTCTTTTGCCGCAAAGTCTGGTATTGAAAATGTACTCAGCTACAACGAGGCTGCCGCCATGCTTAAAAAGGCAGCGACGGCAAAGAAACAGATTCACTATATTATGCCATACAGGGGTGATATTGCTATACGGATAAGCGAATGGTTAGGCATTCCTTACTCTTCTCTAAAGCAACAATCTTCCCTTACGTTGATACGCGCTGTTATTAATCAACGTGCATACAAATCAGCAGAGGAGATCATACAAATAGAAGAATCCATCAACATTACTGCACAAATGCAGTTAAAAGCGATTGAGCTTGGAAAAGCGGGTTTGACTGAATATGAAATAGCCGGCCATGTGCATGGCACTGCTATTAGCGGAGGCGGCAACCTGTCGTTCCCAATTATATTAACGACCAATGGACAGTTCTTACACAACCATGTGGGTAAGTCGAAACTGGAAAGCGGTAAGTTGTTGTTATGTGATTGTGGTGCGGAGAATAGCATGCACTATGCAGGCGACCTGACAAGAACATCACCTGTAGATAAAAAATTTACGCCACGCCAAAAGGAGGTATATGAGATTGTACTACATGCACAGTTGGAGGCAATTAAAGCGCTGGCGCCAGGCAAGCTATTCCGTGACGTACACTTTCTTGCTGCAGAAAAATTAACGGAGGGATTGAAATCATTAGGCATTATTAAAGGAGATGTAAAGGAGGCGGTAGCACACGGAGCGCATACGTTGTTTTTCCAATGCGGATTAGGTCATATGATGGGGCTGGATGTGCATGATATGGAAAACCTTGGTGAGGAATATGTTGGCTATACGGAAACGCTAAAGAAAAGCACTGAATTTGGCACTCGTTCGCTGCGCTTAGGCCGTGCATTGGAACCAGGCTTTGTCGTTACTGTGGAGCCGGGCTTGTATTTTGTGCCTGACCTGATCGATTCATGGCGCGCGGCAAATAAGCTGACACAATTTATCGATTATGATAAGGCTGATACGTTCAAAGACTTTGGCGGCATTCGCATAGAGGACGATTACCTGATCACAGATACTGGCGGGCAATTGTTAGGCAAGCCTTTGGCGAAGACAATAGCAGAGATAGAGGATTTGAAAGCATAATAAATTAAGAGAAGATCACAAGGGTGATCTTTTTTTTATTTACCGCTGAGACGGAGAGAACGGGGAGTTTCGCGGAGAATTTAAACACATAGATACATAGAAAGACATAGGGTACATAGGATTTTAAACAAAGAGCCTTTCCTTGATTTTTGTGCAAAACAGGTTTGTCCTTAGTCTCTCCTTTCATTACAGTTTCATAGAACATGCTTTAAACTATTAGAGCAGCAGATGGCACAGAACACATAAGAGCATTTTTCTTTAAACGCCTTTCATTATCGTTTCGCTTTAGCGAATGGCTTCTAATGTGGAGGCGAAGGGGCTGGGATCGAACCCTTGATTCCGGTTTTAATATTTCTAAAAGGATTGATAGAATAAAGCTAAAATTGTTTAATTTTTTGATATTCAAATATTTGCGTTGCCACTTTCTCGTTCGTGCGACCCAGTTTTTTATATAAACTAGTCCTTTTTAAGGTCTGTATATTAGCAGAGTAAAATTGTTGACTGATTTTTACTTTGCGGCTTAATAACTTTCTTGTTTGATCAAGTAAGGTATGTTAAATAAAGTTCAGTCGCTAATAGTCTAGCCATCTTTTGCCAAGTGCTAATAATGATGGTGTTTCTATCTTGTCCACCACGGAATGTATTTGTTGCTTGTCGTGCCATCCTTGTTTTGTTTTGATTTGTTGCATCTTTCGCAAGTAAGCTGTATGTTACATGGATCATTTGTTCCGAATAAGTCTAATGGGACAATGTGGTCATAGTTTGAATTCGTTAAAGTGTTTACTAGGCCGGTGAGGTCAATGTTACAGAAAACGCACCGACCTTTTTCTCTATGATATACCGCTGTCTTAACCCATTGGGGAATTGATGCTCTTTTTATTGTTCCTTTGGTGGTTAAGTAATGCTTTGGAAACTGAGTATCACTTACTGTTTTACTTGTCAAGTTGTTGAATTCGAGTAAAAATTGTCTATTAGCAAACAAAATATAAAAGACTTCCTCTGCCATAAAATCAAAGAGTTCTGTAAACTTTTTAATGTGTTTATCAAACCATTCTATGATTTCTCTCTCTCCATTTAGATTAAACCTCGCTACTTTGATATTGTAACTTGCAAACAAGCTATACCATTTTCCCATATCATCATTTTCAAAGTCACTTCCGTTTTTTCGAAAGTCTCGTCGATGGTAATTTATTGCTGTAGTAACGATGTATAAGTGAAGCAATGTGTCCTTTGAAAATTTTATTGCGGCATGAATGAAAAAGTGGTTATTGTAATTCCAAAATTCAATGCCTGCTTTAACAGAATTGTCTATAAGGTCTGCTAATTCATAAATATAGTTAAACTTAAATTCTTGCAGGGTTGTCATAATCTTGCAGTTTCGCTATAGTCTTACCGAAGATGGATTATAGTTGTTGTTTGTCTATCTGTCAGCTTGCGGTCGACCCATTGTTGGCGATTAGTTAGTGTGTTTATAGTTTTTGTACTTTAATCCAATCTGCGATATCATTACATGCGGCCTGAACAACTAACCATGAAATATTGCAAGTGTCAATATCAGGATAAGTATTTAAGGAAAGTTGTTGATAGGGATGAATTATATTCCTAAATTCTCTTAAAGCATGACTGAATTTCTTAACGTCAAGTTGTATCCAGCCAATTTCATGAGCAACTTCTATCATATCATTTAAAGACCATTCTGCAAAATGTTTTACTTTGCCGTCTTTCTTTGGCGAATTTGTTGCAGTATTAGCTAATTGTGGTTTTCGTTGCATGACTCCTAGTAGAAAACCTTCAAGTAAACTGCCCATCATTATTACGGCGCTTAATGTGGCCTTACAATCAATACATTTTTGTATTTCCTCCCATCTTTTCTTTAGGATTTCAGATATTCCATATTCCAAATTTAACTTATCAAAATCAGGTGGAGGCAATGGTTTTAGTTCTCTTTCTGTCTCTTTTTTCTCACTGAAATCATAGTTAGGTGTTTCTTTATTCAGCAAGGGGGAAGTTCCATTTAAGTTTATTTTGAGGCCTTCAACGGCCAATACTTCATTAATTGTTGATAACGCTAGTTTAATATGTTCCCTATTCCCTCCGTAAAGTTTTGGAGAGGCTAGTCGTAAAATAACTTTCTGCAAATCTGCTTCATTCAAACTGCTTACAACGCTTAATGTCCACCATTTTCTTGTAGTGCCATCATGAGTTACATTAATTCCAATATCCTGAAAGAATTTTGATAGGAATGTTGAGCTACGATAAATTGGATGTTTTTTAGGGTCATCCCCACAAATTAACTCGGCAATTTTTTCTTTTGTTGTTGCATCCATTTTAATATTCTTAGAATATGATATTATATTTATGAATGTGTTAGTTGTTATAATCCATAATATTGCTTTATTAAAGCTGCAAGTAAGTTTGACGAAATACCTGTTGCTATTTTTCCTACGCCGTTTAACGATTTGTTGATAATTTTTGAAATCCAGTCATTGGATTTTTCCCCCAACAGCTTCTTTTCTTTGTTGGGATCCTCACTCTGTACTATTTCACTAATTTCTTTTACGTCCACTTCCTCGATCCCTTGTTTAAGCAACTCTTTTTGAAGTCTTCCTATATCCCCTTTATATAGGGTTATATTATTGTCTATTTTATTTTCATTTCCGGTGTTGATCAAGTTGCCATCTCCGGAGTTATTTATTATTGTATTCATTTGGTGAATGATTGTTTGATTATTAGTTTTTCCTTTTTCATTAAATGATTCTATTTCGATATTATATCCAAAAGTATCTGCAATGGATATTACAAAATCTAATAATTTAGTTCTGATTGCATTCGGTATTTCTACGACAATATTTACATTTCCGGTCAATCTGGCTCCAATAACATCAATTCGAGTGTCACTTTTATAAAGGGTTCTCGCGGGTTCTTGTAGCACGTGAAGCATTTCCATTGGGAAATGGGAAACAATTTGTCCAGCAGCAGCATCACTTTCTGATTCCCTCGCTAGTTTTTCTATGGCAGCAATGCCTTCAGTTACATAAACATTTTGAAAAGCAAACCTGTATTTTTCATCAATCATCGATATCGGTAATATGCCAGTGTGCCGATTGTAGTACGCTTGCATGTCAATATATAAAGTACCGATAGTTTTCCTATAGCTGGGGACGCTCTCCTTATCTTTATATCCATTTAGTTCATTTTGAGTGTAATCAATAAGCTCTTTATTTTTGATTAATCTTCCAAAATAATTCAATTTTATTAATGCTGCCGACAAACTCTTATCCACATTTATTAAGTCATCTATGACTTCTTGAAGTAAAAAGGTTTGATTCATTTTCGGTAAAATGTTATTTTGTATTACTGAAATAACTCTAGGCATCCTTTAGTTGGAGAAATGACTGTTGTCTGCTTAGAGTGAAAGTTGAACATTGTTATAGTATGAAATGTTGCTATTTGCAGTTTTCGCAGATGTCTTTTAATTTCAGAAAAGCAAATTTCCATAAATCGCTATTGAAGTCTTGTTTTTTTAAGTTTGCTAGGTAGTTTTTTAAACTTTCCTCAAGTGCTAGAATAAAAAGTTCAGCATTAATAGCTTTACTTGTAGTATCTAACAGGGGGCCTGTTAATAAAATTCGCCACGCATTTTTAGTTTCTGATTGATGTAATATGCCGCATCGAATATTTGAGTAGAAATCTTTTGATAGTTTATTATTAAAACCGGGAAAATTATTTATTTCACTCTTAAAGAAATTGACAAACATCTTTTTCCCAATTCTGCTAGTATCTTTTTCCCCCTCTTTAAAAGATTGTAGCGTTTCAATTATAAAACAACCAATTGACATTTTTAGAAATCCGCTTTTGATTTCTCTAACGTGTTTGATGTATCTGTTTTCAAACCTGTGTCTGATTAATTTTATTATTTCATTTTTCGCAACATCGTCTTTGTTTTGCATCCATTTCTTCAATTGACCAACGGTAACTGTTGATGTTAATAAGTAATCATTTTGATTTTTCATTTATATTTCAATTGATGTTTGCTTCCTGTTAATATTCTTTTGAATACTAAAGTGTGTTTTAACTATTGATAAAATTTAAATAGCCGCTTCTTTGCAATGAAATTTCTATTTCCTGTTTGCTTAAGCTTTTTGTAGAGGAAGCTAAAATGTCTTTTGATAAAGTGTCAACCGCTTTCCAAACTTGTTCTTGTCTTAATAAATTTACAATGGAATGCAAGTTTTCCTTTATGTAATTAGGCTTATGGTGTATATCTATTGAAGATAATAAATGATGGATACTGTTGACTCTAAGTAGGTCTGGCCCCATAACTTCAATAGGTAAATTTCCTTCGAATTCAATGCCAGCCTTATATATAGCTTCACTAACGGGGCCTCCCAATAAAACGCCGCAAATCTTAAATGCAACATCAGGTGCATAAATTTTGACGGTTGGAGGCAAAGAGTTAAACATTTCAGGATACTCAGAAAAGTTTACAATGGAAGTTATCAGTTCTGTCATTGGGCTTTTCCCATAGTCGAACTTTGTAAAGCCATTGCCTGAGCCGTCTTGAATAATTGTTACGCTGTCGCATTTGAATTTTGATAAATATGCCATTACGATGTGTCCACTCTCGTGATATGCACATTGTTCGTATAAAGCTTGGTTTGTTTTTGAACGTTTAAAAAGTGATTTTATAAATTTTATAATGCTCATATGGCAAAGTGTTCAAATGTTTTCGGCTGGCTTTATTTTTCTGCTTTTTATTAATGTCGGTTAGCCAGCACTTTTTGTTTTTGTTTATTTTGTGAAGAGTGTTTCTAGGGTTCCTTTTATTCTAATACTGAACTCTATATATGTAGGTTAAGTTATGAGTTTGTGTTGATAGCACAAAAAAAGTATTGTTCCCCGCCGACTTCGGAGGCATCAAGGGCGAGGTCAATTGGAGGACTTGTCCGACAATTGTACACCTTGCCATTCCCGGCGAGGCAGGGGAATTGGTAAAACATAAATGTGTTGCAGGTACAGCCGAAATAGTTGAGCATTTGGGGGCGGCGGCTTTTTAATGAGTTTTTGTAAGCCATTCCGGAAGGGATAAATAGCAGGAGGTAACCGGACGTAAATTAAAGAAGCCAGAAAAGGAGCGGGTAACTGTATTAGACGAAATTCCTTTACGCGGTGCGTTGAAATGCCATTGCGGGGCATTGCTTACCGGTGCTCCTTCACGTGGCAGACATGGCAAGTACTATTATTACTATAAGTGCTATCATGACCGCCATAATAATATAAGTGCGATAAAAGCACACCAGCAAATGGAGCGTATTATGGAGTTAATCAGCCTGCCGCAAACCACAGTTACTGCCATCAGGGAAAAGGCTGAACAGGAACTGGAACAGCGTAATAAAGAAAACAAGCTATTGCTTGCTGAAAAGAAGGCAGAACTGGCGAAGGAAGATGCAAAGCTGTTTTCCGTAGAGGAAAAATGGATCAGCAATACAATAAGCCACGATACCTATAACCGATGGTATACCGATATAATGCAGCGTAAACAGCATTTAAAAACCCTGATAGACCGGTTAAGCCAGAATCAAACTGAGTTATACTGCACGTTGTATAAAACACTAGATACCCTCACAGATTTAAAGTATGTCTACAATAAATGTGATGCTTCCTCCAAACAGGAGTTGCTTCGCTTAGGGTTCGACAGCAATTTGGACTATGAAGATGGTATTTATCGAACCCCTACCATACTGGAACCGCTGTCGCATAATGTTGTGAAAATGAAGTCGGAGGGAGTGCTGATATATGAAAAAAAAGCGGGTTATCCTGATATAACCCGCTTATGTGGAAGCTGACGGGATCGAACCGCCGACCACCTCCGACTTACAAGTCGGAGTGCGCTAAACCAGCCATCCTTTTGGGATATGTCTTAAAACAAAAAAGCCATCCTCATCGGATGGCTTTTGTATTACTGTGGGAGTTGACGGGATCGAACCGCCGACCCTCTGCTTGTAAGGCAGATGCTCTAAACCAGCTGAGCTAAACTCCCATTTTGTTGTAAGAACTCTTTGTGTTTCAACCGTTTCGTTTCGATTGGAGTGCAAAGATAAGGGGAGAATTATTTCTGCCAAATTTTTTTTCAAAAAATCTCATTCTATCTCTAATTTTTTTTCTCCGTCCCTTCGAAAACCTTTGCAGCACAAGCGTTCTGCTACAAAAAAATTTCTTCACCTCTGTAATAAAAGATTGAGACAATCAAATAAATAAAACTACTCTCCTCCCATTTGGCTATCTACTTGTTGTAATTTTTCGATCACACCATCAAAAGCAACCTGCTGTTTACGAATAGTTCTCGGACGAAAGACAAACCAGTTAATACCAATCCATGTCAAAGTAAGTACATAAGTGAGTATGGCTGCCCATAGCGGCATTTTCATGGTATATTCTATCATGTATAAGCAAATGCCAATAGATAGAAACAGGTAATAGATAGCAAGCGCCGTACGCTGTAAGTATTGTTGTTTCTTATTGGCCCCGATTAACTTCTTCAAATATGCTTTGCTATCCATTTCCTGTACCGGCCTGAATAAGTCTGCCAGTAACCTGTTGTAAACAGCGATGTAAACAATTATACTTAACACGATTAGTAATATCCCCAACCGGGTGGTCATCATTTTAATGTCGATATTGAAAAACAGGATAATGATAAACGCAGCCGTGAGTACCAATGTAACATTGGTCATAAGTAATTTCATCCGCGATTTACGTAGCAATTTCTTTGCTTCCCCTATTACCTCTTCTACCGGTGGTACAGGACCTGTTGGCAATCCCTGCCATAATGCTTTAAAGTCTGTCTGATTCATACGTACTGAATTTAGCCGCTAATTTTTCTTTGATACGATGCACTTTCACACGCACATTGCTTTCTGAGAGGCCGACTATACCGGCAATCTCTGCTTGTTTTACATCTTCCAATTCAAGGGAAATAATGATCCTGTCCATTTCCGGCAATTCCGATATACACTTATACAGGAACTGGATCTTACCTTCTATCTCTGGTTCTTTCTGCTCCGCCAGTTGAAAGGGCATTTCTGAGCGGGGCATTCTTTTTTGCTTTTCCAGTTGCCGCAGACATTGGTTAGAAGCGATCTTGTATATCCATGTTCCTATGGCTGATTCATTGCGGAACTGGGATAGTTTTTGCCAGATAGTGATGAATATTTCCTGTGTAATATCTCTTGCCCACTCATCATCATTCACGTAACCCATACACAGGCGGAAAATTTTACTGTAATATTCCTTGTAAATTATTTCGAAGGACATTGAAGGGGTTTATTTAATAAAAGCAGTTAGTTGTTCTTTATACCATGCGGCATCGTCGTACATGATAAAGTGAAGGCCTTTGTTTGCATATGCCAACTGAGCCGTCTTTAGTTCTTTGTACTGTGCTTCCACAGAAGCTTTGTAAGATACAAAAGGTGCTTCAAGCAATATCAAAGACGGGCATTTAATATTTGTAAGTTTATTACGCAAGTCCGTATTATAAAAATCACAATAGATCTGTCCGAATGTAGTGCGGTCTGATTGTACGGACCACGACACGATCAGGCTGCTTTTCGTAGTATCTGTAACCAGTCTTTTCATTGACATTTGCTGCATCTGTGCAAACTGTTCATTGCTCATAGAGGTCATTTGTGTTACGATGGGACTACAGTCATTGTTTTCTTTTGACTGAAAAGAGGGATTCATTAATGCGGCTAAACATGGCAGCGCATCTACTACGACTATTTTAGACATCATATCGGGATAATCTGCCGCTAATGCAAGCGCCAATCCACCGCCCATGCTATGTCCTATGATAATAGGTTTTTCAATATGATTTGCTTGTATGTAGTTTGCAATAGCAGCTTCCCAATTTTTAAATGAAGGTGTTCCCTGGGCTGGCACGCCTGCAAAACCTGCCATGGTAAGCGTATAGCAAGTATGTGTAGGTTCATACAATGCACGGGTATCTTTCCAGACATCGCCAGAGCAAGCAAAACCTGGTATAAAAACGATGGCTTGTTTACCTTTTCCAGACACTTCTACTTTAAAAGGCTGTGCAGGTGTTTGTGCAAATAGATTTAAGCACAATAATGAGAAAACTAATAAGATAAGCAGGAATTTAATTTTAGTTTGCATGTGTTTTGTTTTTATACAGGTTTAGATACAAGGCTGTTTAAAATGTTACAGTGTTTGAAAAGATTTTTTTTAAAATATCCTCGCCGAATTGTTGCACCTCTTTGAATGTAACAGTTTGCTTGTTGTTATTATATACATTTATTCCAACCGGTTGGGCGGATGTTTTTGCAAATAGGTTCAGGCATAATAAGGAGAAGGCTAATAGCACAAGGAGAAATCTGATTTTGTTTTGCATATATTTTGTTTTTATACAGGTTTAGATACAGCGCTGTTTAAAATGTTACAGTGATCCGGAAAAACTTTTAAAAAATATTTTCAATAGCTGTAGAAGTGCTGAAATACAGGTAATATCCTACGTTTCAGTGTCTTTCAGGCAACGCAGTAAGGCTCATTAGCTACTGTTTCTCAAGAGATTTGATCAATCTTTTTTTTAACACCTCCCTAAATTTTGCATTAGACGTAAAGTATTATTCCACAAATTGTCTTGGTTTTAGGTTAATGAGATAATTTTGGAGCCATGAGACGTGATATTGTTAATACTGCATCTAATCCACATACTGAAGAAGAAGTGGATGTGCTTACAGAAGTGGGGTTTTCTTTCTCATTAATTGTGTGGAATGATGAAGTAAATACTTTTGAATGGGTTATTGAAACATTAATGGAAGTTTGCGGACATACTGAAGAGCAGGCAGAACAATGTGCAATGCTGATCCATTTTAAAGGTAAATACGCCGTTAAGCACGGCGATTACGACACGCTAAAGCCTATGTGCGACGCTATAACGGACAGGGGCATTAATGCGACCATAGAAGGCAAATAAGATTATCTTATCTACAATGTAAATTGATAAATTGTTATTTTAGCTACTAACAATTTAACCATTCTATCATTTAATAATTTTCTTCTTTTTTTGACCTATTGATTATGTCTCTGCATGTTCTCAACAATTCTTTATGGTTTCCCCCGGTTAACGAAGCTTTGAGCGACGGCTTACTTGCTATTGGTGGAGATCTTAGTATTGATCGCCTGCTGCTCGCTTACCGGAACGGCATTTTCCCGTGGTATGAAGACACGACGCCTTTATGGTGGTGCCCCGATCCCCGTTTTGTCATTTTTCCAGAAGAGTTGAATGTGAGCAAGAGTATGCAAACACTGCTACGCAGGAGGGCATTTACTTTCACTACAAATAAAGCATTTGAAGAGGTCATTCATAATTGCCAATCAATAGAGCGTGAGGGACAGGATGGTACGTGGATTACCGAGGAGGTCAAAAATGCGTACATCAACTTGCATAAGCATGGTTATGCGCATAGTGCCGAAGCATGGCTTGATGGTGAATTGGTTGGAGGTTTGTATGGCATACGTATGGGTAAAGTATTTTTTGGAGAAAGCATGTTTAGTCATGCCAGCAATGCAAGTAAGTATGCGTTTATCAGTTATGTGCAACAATTAATAAAAGAAGGCATACAACTGATCGACTGCCAGGTATATACATCACACTTAGAAAGCCTTGGCGCGAGAATGATAGAGCGGGATGAGTTTATAAGATTGCTAGGAAGTTTAATTGTTTAATTGTTTAATTGTTTAATTGTTTAATTGTTTAATTGTTTAATTGTTTAATTGTTTAATTGTTTAATTGTTTAATTGTTTAATTGTTTAATTGTTTAATTGTTTAATTGTTTAATTGTTTAATTGTTTTGCAAAAAACTTTTTCCCATTCCAAATAAATTTCGCACGCTTAAAAGCGACAACAATTAAACCATATAACCATTCAATAATTCCCTTATCACTTCTTCTTCCTCTTTTTCTTCTCCTTATTTTTCTCTTCTTCTTCCAGCAGTAACCGCCAGTTGTTATTAGGTATATCTTCAGAGAAAGCGATTGTTTCCCGGTAGTCAGATTTTTCGATCGTCATTGTGTCAATCGGTTTGCCTATATATTTCTGAATAGCATCCAGCAACGGCTTTTCTTCTGTACTGCAAAATGAGACAGCTCTCCCCTTTTGTACCCCACGGCCTGTACGGCCTACACGGTGTATATAGTTTTCCGGTTCGTCAGGCAGGTCATAATTGATTACGTAATCTACATTCGGAATATCGATGCCGCGTGCATTCACATCAGTAGTGATCAGCACTTTGATGTTTCCTTTTTTAAATTCTTCCATTACCGCCAGGCGGTCCTGCTGCCCTTTGTCACCGTGCATCGTCAACGTTTCTATACCCACTCGCTGCATAGCAGCATGTACGCGCTCTGCGCGAACTTTGGTACGGACAAAAACCAATATTTTATTTTCAGGGAATTCTTTCACTAAGCGTTCCAGGAAAAAACGTTTATCATCCATTTCCACATAGGCTACAGAATGTGTTACGTTTTTTGAAACCGGGTCTTTAGGAGAAATCTGTATGCGGATAGGATTATGTACTACTGAATAGGCCAGGTCTTTAATTGTCTCATTGATGGTGGCTGAGAAAAATAGCGTTTGTCTTTTACGTGGCATGCTGCGCATGACGTCACGTATATCTTTGATAAAACCAAGGTCAAGCATGTGATCTGCCTCGTCTAAGATGAGGATCTGCACACGGCTGAGGTCTATATATTTCTGATGGATCAGGTCAAACATTCTGCCCGGCGTTGCAATCAGCACATCTACCCCCTTTTCCAGTTTCTTTATCTGCGGATCTTGTTCCACACCACCAAAAAGCCCCAGTATATTCAGCTTTGTGTATTTACCCAATTGTTTAAACACATCTGCAATCTGTATCGCCAGCTCGCGTGTAGGAACCATCACCAGGCATTTCACCTGCCAGCTTTCTTTCGTACGTCTTTGCGATTGTAATATATCTAATACGGGTATGGCAAATGCGGCTGTTTTACCTGTACCGGTTTGCGCAATAGCCAATACATCTTCACCTTTAAGAATAGAGGGAATAGCTTTGAACTGGATGTCCGTCGGCTTCTTAAAATCATTCTCTTCAAGGCTCCTCTTTATTTCCGGGGCTATGTTGTATTGTTCAAATTTCATAATGCTAATTTGAAAATGTGCAAATTTGAAAATATGTAAATGAATAAAGCAATGATTCGCTTGTTCGTAAATCGATCCAACAATTTATCAATTAAACAATTTAACCATTTTCAAATTGGCACATCTTCAAATTTTCAAATTTATTTCCCAAACTTCTTCTTCAGCAGCGAGAGCGCGTCGTTTACACTCATATTGCTTAGATCGTCCTCTTGTTTACGTGGATTATTGTTATTCCTGTTACGCTCGTTGTTATTTCCACCTGGTCTGCGTTGTGGCCTTGCAGGAGCTTCCTGTGTTTGCTTAATAGATAAAGCTATTCTCGCCCGCGGCACATCCACTTCCATCACTTTTACCATCACTTTATCATTCAGCTTCAGCGCTTCATTTGGATCAGTAATGTAGTTGTGTGAGATCTCACTCACGTGCACCAGGCCGTCCTGTTTTACACCAATATCTACAAATGCACCAAAGCGGGTAATATTCGTTACGATGCCCGGTACAACCATACCTACGGACACATCTGAAATGCTGTAGATGTTTGCAAATTCAAACTGCTGCACTTCGCTGCGCGGGTCAAGGCCCGGCTTGCGTAATTCGTTCAGGATATCTTTAACGGTATGCTCTCCGAATTGTTCGGTTACATATTTTTTTGCGTCAATGGATTTGATCTGTGTTTCATTGCCGATCAGCGCTTTTATTTCCACGCCAAGGTCCGCTGCCATTTTCTCTACTATCGGGTACACTTCCGGGTGTACAGCACTACTATCCAGCGGCTGCTCTCCTTCTTTTATACGTAAGAAACCCGCACATTGCTCAAAAGCTTTTCCACCCAGGCGCGGCACTTTCAGCAATTGCTGGCGGCTGGAGAAGCGGCCTATTTCGTTGCGGTACTTTACAATATTCTCAGCAAGCGTTCCTCCTATACCACTCACATAACTCAGCAAATGTTTGCTCGCAGTATTCAGGTTTACACCTACGGCATTCACACAGCTTACAACTGTCTGGTCCAGGCGTTCCTTTAGACGGAACTGGTTTACGTCATGCTGGTATTGCCCTACGCCAATGCTTTTCGGGTCTATTTTCACCAATTCGGCCAATGGGTCGATCAGTCTTCTGCCAATGCTTACCGCGCCACGTACCGTTACATCTTTATCCGGGAACTCTTCACGCGCTATTTCTGATGCAGAATAAACGGATGCGCCATCTTCATTTACAAGAAATACAGGTAAGCCCAGGTTCAGCTTTTTAATGAACTGTTCTGTTTCGCGGCCCGCCGTACCATCACCGATCGCAAATGCTTCTATTTTATATTTAGCCACCAGGTCGCGCACTTTATATTCGCTATCCAGCAGCTTGTTATTCTCATGCACAAAGATCAGGTCGTTGTGTTGCAGTTCTCCTTTTTCATCCAGGCAAACAACTTTACAGCCCGTACGGTATCCGGGGTCTATTGCCAATATTCTTTTGCTACCTAATGGTGAGCTTAACAATAACTGGCGCAGGTTTTCAGCAAACACAGTAATGGCTTCTTCATCGCCACGGCCTTTCAGGCCTGTTCTGAATTCGCTTTCCAAACTCGGTTGCAGCAATCTTCTATAAGCGTCTTTAATTGCTTTTTTCACTTGCTCTACAGACGGGTTCAGGCTGCCGGTGATATACTGGCGTTCTATTGTTTCAATGCCTTCTTCCTCTACCGGCCCTATGCTTATGCGCAGGAAGCCTTCCAGGAAACCGCGTAGTATAGCCAGGATACGGTGTGATGGTATTTTTGAAATTGGCTCAGAAAAGTCGAAGTAATCTTTATACTTAACGGCTTCTGCTTCTTTCTCTGTGATCACCTTGCTTTGCAGGGTAGCTGTATCTTCAAACAGTTTACGCATTTTTGCACGTACCTGTGCATCTTCATTCACTGTTTCTGCAATGATATCTCTTGCACCTTGTAATGCCTCGTCAATAGACTTTACATTGTCATTAATAAAGCCTTCCGCCTCACCGCTCAGCTCTATATCTTTTTGCTCCAGTATTCGCAATGCCAGTGGTTCCAGCCCATTTTCACGCGCAGTCTGTGCTTTTGTTTTACGTTTTGGCTTATACGGCAGGTAAATATCTTCCAGTTCAGCCAGCGTAGTTGCTTTGTCTATTTTAGCCTGCAACGCTTCTGTCATTTTACCCTGTTCCGTAATCGCTTTTTCTATGAATGCTTTACGCTCGGTAAACTCTTTCAAAAACTTTGCTTCATCCTGCACGTTTTGTATCTGCACTTCATCCATTGCACCCGTTTTATCTTTACGGTATCGCGCAATGAAGGGAATAGTTGCACCCTCTGCAAATAAGTTTAATACAGCTTCTACATGCTGCACACGTAACCCTAGCTTTCCCGCTATACTTTGAGCAAATTCAATCATAAAAAAGTCTTTTGAACATTTCCCATTTTGAAAAGGGATGCGAATATACAATTTCGGGTAAAGACGGCGAAGGAATGTGGACAATGTGATGAGGAGACGGCTACATTGTTAAATTGATCAATTGCTGTTTGAACACAAGGAAGGAAAAACTACAAAACTCCCTTTACAATCTCTGCGTTATATATCGCAAAGTCCGCAGAGAATACGCAAAGAACACTGAGAAGTAATACAAAAACCTGGCAGGCCTTAAGAACCTGACAGGTTTAGCTGAATAGAGAATAGAACGATGCAGTGAGTGACACAACGAAGCTGGTGAAAGATATGCTGCCGGACCTGAATACTATTAATCACAAAACGTACAAAATTTAGCCAAGGCATTGCCCAAGGCTAGTGATGTAAGTCCTGCGGACTTTAGATCTCCTTTACACAATCCCTTACATCTTACATTTTCCACTTTGTACTTCGTACATTGTATTTCGTACTTACTTACGTTTATGCTCCAAACGAAAATACTCTGCCGGGGTATCTTACGGCGTATGTGCGGATCATAGAATGGACTACTTCATTTTCAGGCAATTGTGTTACGTGCTTTTTGAGAATATCGATGTCCGTAAAATCAGTTTTGAGCGGCACAATGCCCATACCATAGAATCGCCCGTTTTCCATTAATATGCAGGAATGCTCATGGTCGTTTAATACAGACGGCTCAAAGATGGCAAAACTCTCTGCCTGGTTGTTCAGCCATTCCAGCGCCTCGTGTACACGCTTGTTGTATTGTGCTGCAGGCAACACGCTTTCGGATTGCACTTTACTGATGAAGCAGAGGTAGGCGTCAAGCGAAAACTCCTGGATCATTTTGCGCAATGTGCGGTGTGCATCCAGCATCAGGCCAAAGCTTTTGACGGGCAATAAATGTTTGCGCTTTTTATCTATTGCTAACCGGAGGTACCCGTTGGCATCTTCAAACATATAAATACCATAGAGCCTGTCAACACGCTTCTGACTATAGTTATATTCCGGCCACAGCCGTTTTATCTCTACGCTTTCCAATATAAAAGCGGCTAGTTCGGTCGGACATTCTTTAAAACTCAGGGAATGTATTTCTTTTAAAAATGCCTGTCGCTTCTTTCCTGTATCCAACCCGGTAAAATGGCTTACTACGCGTTTTTTCAACACTTTGGCTTTGCCCACATAGATCACCTTGCCTTTTGCATTGTGGAAGTAATAGACGCCCGGTGTTTTCGGCAATTCCTTTATCTGCTCGTTTGGCAGGTTTGGCGGGAATATCTGTTCTTTCGCTTCTTTCCGCAAAAAGTCTTTCAGTTGCTTTTCGTCACTCACATTCAGGATCATCTGGAAAAGTGTGGCGGTCGCATCAGCATCTCCTGTGGCCCGGTGGCGGTCATTAATATGAATGTCCAGCGACCGGCATATATGCTCCAGCCCGTATTTTGGCAGGTTAGGGAAAACCTTCCGGCTCATACGTAGCGTACAGAGCTTTTTGGGGTTCCATTCAAAACCATTCACCCGGAGGTGGTGCTTGATGAAGGATGCGTCAAAATTGACGTTGTGGGCCACAAAAATCCGGCCTTGCAACAGGTTGAAGATATTGGGAGCCACCTCTTTAAACAAGGGTGCTCCGGCTACCATGGCATTGGTGATGCCGGTGAGGCCAACTACATATTTCGGAATGGGAACTTGCGGATTGATAAGGGTACTAAAACGCCCTTCTACCTGTTTTCCATCGTGTAACACAATGGCAATTTCTGTAATACCGTTATTGTGCGCGTGGCTTCCTGTCGTCTCTATATCTACAATTGCGTACATCTTGAAGGCAAACTAATAAAAAAAACGGTACGTACCTGTAACCTTTTCACCTAATTCACGTTCCACCTATATTACGACCGGTTAGAAGTACATACAGGCAAAATATTCACCGGATTTTTGATTATTTAACCTTGATTAACTTGACGAATCGGCAACAGTTAACTAATTTCGCACCATCAACTTATTTTATGAAACGCATCCTTTTTTCCTCGCTCGTTGTATTACTGCTGGCCAGTTGCGGAAACAAGTTTTCCGCGTTGAAAAAAGCAGGTGAGAAGATCAAGGCAGTGTGTGTACAAAAAGCGGACATGAATGCCTCTAAATGTTCAGATCAATTGAACAATGATGACAACATGGAAACTACTGCAGGTGACGCAAGTGAAACAAGATTTCCTTCTCCGGCTTTTTTATTGAATACGCGTATTTCCGAATAATTATCCGGCAATAATAAATTGATGATGGCCGCACTCAGGTAGTGCGGCTTTTTTTATTGGATGAATTGTTGCATTGTTTAATGGCTAAATTGTTATTGCATGTGCATGCGATCGTTTACCCATTGGTCAGGTTATGAACCCGGCACCACCTCTTTACTCAGCTTTTTTTGCGTCGCACACTTCACCGTTCTGCTCGTTGTTGACCAGGATATTCCATTTCCTTATTTATTCGCCTATAGACTGAATATACTCGCTATTCGACATGTTCCGAAGGGCATGTCGAATCAAGATAAAAAGATGTATATCCTTTATGTACGGATTGCAAATCCGCTTTATCTACGTTCGACATGCGCTCCGCTAACATGTCGAACAGCGAAACGATTGGGATGGACGGGATTTTCGACTCTGTCGAAATGATGATCGACAGAGTCGATCTACCACAGCATCCCAGTCAGGAGACTGGGATGAGTGAGAATTGAATATCTTACAGCTTGCACTTAAACCAAACCCATACATAAAATGAAAAAAAGCATTTTTCTGCTGGTGCTTATTGCAGCAATTTCGACAAAAGGATTTTCACAACTGAAAAGAAGATCGTACCCTAACTCCAATTATTATGTAACTGCATTCTCCCAATTCACTAGTGACAACGAGATATATGTATCGAAAGTATCGATTGAGGACCTTGAAAATTTAATTCCTAAAGTAAAAACGCTCTTAAACGACACTGATTCCGGAGACAGGGCAAACACGGACTTAAAAGCAAGGGTAACTGCATTGGAGAAAGAGAATGCGATGTTGTTGGAAAAATTAAATAAGCTGTCCAGAGATGTGGCAGCGCTGAAATCTGCTAAAGGAACAACTCAACCACAAAAGCCGGCAACAGGAGGTACTAAAAATTAAAAAGGTACTCCAAAAGCCCCGGCGCGTGTCCTCACGCGCCGGTTGGTAACTGGTTCGTGAGGACACGAACCAGGGCGAAACAAGTAGACGCAGGCCGGGAAGCCTGCGCCAGTAAAGTATGCAACCTATTCATAGAAGATGTAGGTACACAGTAGGTCTCCGGCTGGGATGATCATTGCCCCTCCACAAAAAAATCCCTGTTTATTCATATCATTGATTTTTCATATTACATTCGTCCTTAGTTTTACGAACTATACCCCCATAAAATGGCCAATATCGATTATAAAATTTTCACGCTGGGTGTGGAAGAGGAATACATGGTACTTGATCCACAGACGCGTGAACTGAAAAGCCACCAGCAACGCATTGTAGCGGAAGGACACAAGATCCTGAAGGATAAAGTGAAAGCGGAAATGCACCAGGCAGTTGTAGAGGTCGGTACAGACATCTGCTGTGACATAGACGAAGCATGGCGCGATGTGGTAGGCCTGCGCCGCACAATAGCTGATATAGCCGGCGACCTGGGCTTCTGGGTAGGCGCTTCGGGCACACATCCTTTCAGCCACTGGGAAAGACAACTAATCACAGACCATATACGTTACCAGGAAATACTGAACGAAATGCAGGAGGCTGCCCGCAGCAACCTGATCTTTGGCCTGCATGTGCATGTGGGTATGCGTGACAGGAGAATGGCATTGCATATAGCCAACTCCGCTCGTTACTTCCTGCCGCATATTTATGCATTGAGCGTAAACTCACCTTTCTGGGAGGGGCGCATTACTGGTTATAAATCTTACCGGAGTAAAATATTTGATAAGTTTCCGCGCACGGGCATACCGGATTATTTTGAAGGTATAGAAGCATACGATAATTATGTGAACCTGCTGATCAAAACAAACTGTATTGACAATGCGAAGAAGATCTGGTACGACTTGCGAGTACATCCATACTTCAACACAGTTGAGTTCAGAATATGTGATGTACCGTTGCGCGCAGAAGAAACAATTGCCATAGCAGCCGTTATACAGGCTATCTGTGCAAAGCTGTACAAGCTGCGTAGCGAGAACCTGAACTTTATCAATTACCATCGCTCACTGATCAATGAAAACAAATGGCGTGCGAGCCGTTATGGCCTGGATGGCACATTGATAGACTTTGGCAAGGAGCAGGAGGTGAATACGCGCATACTTGTGTATGAGCTGTTGGAGTTTATTGACGATGTGGTGGACGACCTTGGTTGCAGGCATGCTATACAGTTGGTACATAAAATATTAGAACGTGGTACGGGTGCAGACAGGCAACTGGCGGTATTCGATAAGCGTGAAAATATGATTGATGTGGTTGATTATATACATGATCAATTTCTTTTATAATAATTAACTCCTATGTGATCCACCATTTCCTGTTCAACTCTATGTAGCCTTTACTAAACTTTTTATACAATTTTGCATTACAGGCAGCGTTAAAGCTTTAGCGCTCATCTTATCGTATATCCAAAATAAAGAAGACCGCAATAACTGCGTGACGGACCACGAACTCATTAAAGGCTGCATCCAGAAAGATGCCAGTTGCCAGCGTAAGCTTTTTGAGCAATATGCAGGCAAGATGCTAACGGTTTGTCTACGCTACGCCACAGATGCTACCGAAGCGGAAGATATGTTGCAGGAGGCGTTTATCCGTATATTCTCCTACATACACCAATTCAAATTTGAAGGGTCTTTCGAAGGTTGGATCAGGCGGATTGTTGTGAATACCGCTCTAAAACTTCTCCAGAAGAAAAGAATCAGTTTTAGCGAGATCAATGAACAGCAGCAGGCGAACACGCCTAAGATAGAACCGTACGCATATACAAACCTGGGAGAAGAAGATTTGATGAAACTGATCAATGCGCTGCCGGAAGGCTACCGCATTGTATTCAACTTAAATATCATTGAAGGCTATAGCCATGAGGAGATAGCTAAAATGCTGGATATTCAGCCAAGCACGAGCCGTAGCCAACTGGTAAAGGCTCGTAAGCTATTGCAAAACCAAATACTAGAACTGCAGAAAATTGCTGTATAATATGACAGATCATTTATTCGACAAGTTTGTCCGCGACAAGCTGGGTGATTACAGCTCACCCGTGCCGGACAAGCTATGGTCAAAAATAGAGCAGGATATGGAGCGAAGGCGAAGGCCGGCGTTCTATTGGCTGTTGGGCGTGTTCCTGCTTGCCGCTATTTCCGGGGGCTACCTGTTTTGGCAAAACAGCTTGCAAAGCCCTGCAAAAAATGCTAAGGCAGATAATAAACTTACGCCTGTACCACCAGGACAATCCGGGCCGGACCAGACCTCAAATGTTGGTACTGCTGAGGATAAGATAAAAAACGATTCTTCATCAAATGATCTTGTGCATGATAATAATGCTACACAACAAATAAACAACAGTTCTTCTACGAATAATAATACGACTACCGGTTACTACACAAATATGGAGCGTGGAAATAACACGGAAAGGCAACTTACACTTTCTTCCGCCGGAAACAGTGATGATAATAACACTTCTACCCTAACGCCCAACAGCGACTTTAAATATAATGAGGATGCTGAAACGAGAGCGCTGGGCATGGGCGAGATATTGGCAACAGATAAAAGCAAGAACCTGTACACAACAAGCTCTATACTGAATAAAAAATCAAACATGAAGATGCCGGACATTCGCTGCCCGGTAGATCGTGACAGAGGTAATAGCGACTGGTTTGTGGAGGCTTATTTATCACCAAGTTTTGCCAGCAAGATCACACAGAGTAATATAGGTACAACAAATACTTACCTGGCTAAAAAGGACAGTGCAGAAAAAATGCAATTGTCTTATTCCGCTGGTATAAGGTTGAGTAAGCCTTTTGGCGATCACTTTATGATGAAAGCGGGTATCCAGTACACGCAGGTGAACGAGAAGTTTAATTACAAAATTGAAAATGAACGTAAGCAGGTAACTGTGATTACTACACACACAGTGGTGAATGCGCCGGGCGATACTACATACGTAAAAGATACCAGTTCGTATGAGCAGATCGGTTACAGGCAGCGTAGTGTGACCAACAGGTTTAAGAGTGTGGATGTGCCCGTCATACTGGGATATGAATGGGGTAATAATGGCTGGCGATTTGCTGTGAATGGCGGCGCAATCTTTAATGTGTACTCCTGGTATAATGGAGAAATATATGACACCTCCTTTAACGCGATGGCTGTAGACAAATCTCCGGCGGGCGTGTACAAGCGTAATATAGGCGTTGGCTTATACGGTAGCATCAGCATATTTAAAAGTATAGGTGAGAACACGGAAATATTTGCGGAGCCATACCTGCGTTATAACTTGTCTAATATGATGGAGGCGAATCAATCATATAGTCAGAAGTTCCGTATTGGCGGTTTGTCCCTTGGTATTCGTTATAAATTAAGTGGCAGGCAACGCTAGCATTAACACACGTATCTACAAAATATAAAAGCAAAAAATAAGTATCAGATGAAACGTTTTGTATGGGTGATATTGTCCCTGGCTATCTTTAGCTCTTGTAAGAAGGAGCTATCGGACAATTTTACTGCATATAATGGCGCAATAAATGATACCACATGGAAGACTACGGCAGAAGCCCGTGTAGCAATTGCAGCTAAGCTGGCAGATCTTTTCCAGGTAAACACTTATGCTTATTCTGTAGATGTGTCTCAAGGTGCAACTAATACGTTGCCCGGCTCAGAGATAACAGCACCTGCTGCGTTTTGTGCAGTTGGCGCAACACCACTTTATACAGGCGTTGCAGAAATGGAATTAACATTCATAAAAAAGAAAGGCGATTTTATCAGGCTGGGGCAATCCACTGTTGCTAAAGGCATAGTAGTAAACGCTGTTGCGGGCTATAATCTATCCATTACTTCTCAAAGTGGCACCCAGTTAACACCTGTTGCAGGCGCGCCGGTACAAATATTGATACAGGCGGACAAGCCGTCCTCCCAGGCAAAACTTTTCTATACAGGCATAGATAATACAGGCAACTTTACGTGGGTACAGGCGGGTGATGCAGATGGCACGATCAAAGCATTTACAAACGGCAATGGTTCCTCTATTTCAAGTGGGTACGACCTTACGCTGAAGAGATGGGGCTGGCTTGGTTGTGGCAGTTATGTAGACACTTCTTTACCTACAAGTACGGTAACAGCTATACTTCCGGTAAATTATACGAACATGAATACGATCGTATATGTAGTATTCAAAAACCAATTGTCTGTTGTGCGTTTAACACCTGATACTTTCGGAAAAGTATTTTTCACCAATAACATTCCTCAAAACTCAGATGTGGCAATAGTTGCTATAGCCAAGCGTGGTGATGACATTTATTACGGCTCTACTTCTCTTAGTGTAGCCAAGGGCAACAACATTGTGAAGGTTTCACCGCAAGTGGTAACCCGTGCTCAATTAGCCTCATTGCTGGATGCACTATAACAGCCCTCTAACGGCAACTTCTCCCTTTATGCTTTTTTGATTGTGCGCATTGCTTTTTGAATAATGTAAGCGGTCTCTTTTGTATTGCTTTCTTTTTGCCAGCGCCGGCACAATGTGGTTACAAAGCCGGGTTGTGTTTTGCTTGCATCGCTCAGCCAGTTACCAACACTATCCCGCACATACTTCGAAGGATCTGAACGTAAAGGCTCCAGTATATTCAAGCCTTGTGCCGGATCATTTTTTAGTACAGCAATATGCTCGCACCATACACCACGTGGCCGTGTAGCCTCACTTGCAAATCTTCTTATATTCTCGTCTTTGTGTAGCGCCCATTTACTCAATATGATAATGCTTTCTGACAGGTGTTGCGATAATATTGGACGTATTGCAAGCCATGCAATTTCCCGTACGCCGAAGTGCTGGTCTGCAGCAAAGGCCTGGATTTTTTTAAACAGATCAGGCAAGCTGGTATTATTATCCGCACTAACAATATATGCAGCCCAACATCTAACCATATCTGAAGTATGTGCCGCCAGGTAAGGCAGTAATGTATGATCCTTGTTTACAGTGATCTGTATAAATAACTGTTTACCTATAACAGCATTCACTGTATTTACTGTTTTTTTCTTCAACTCATTTATCTCTTTTACAACTGGCGCAACGTATTTTTCTTTCTTTGCCTGTACCAATACGTTCCTCAACAGTAACAATTGATCTACGCCCAACCATTCCGTAAGATTACTGGTTTGCCGGGTTCCACTATTCAACTGTTGTAAAATACTTACCGGAATATCTTTTACAGAAAGAGTGTTTATTTTCTTTTTCTCTGTCATACTGTTCTGCTTTCGTACATATCAGGCTTGACAAAACATGCCTGATATTTTTTACTTTGCAAATATCTTACTAACCTGGGGGTTGAGCAATAACGCATAATATTATCCCTATGGGGTAAAAAAGTCAATTTTATGAATAACACTGTAAGAACACCGGAAAATAAATTTTGCCCGCTGGAATTGGCTGTTAATACGATCAGCGGCAAATGGAAGATCCCTATTATATGGCAGATCCATAAGGGCATGAAAAGGCCAAGTGAGTTCGTGCGAAATATTGCGAAGGTGGACAGGCGTGTATTAACGCAACAACTAAAAGAAATGGAACGCGATGGATTACTGGTGAAAGAGGTGTTTAATGAATTACCTCCGCGTGTGGAATATACACTTACGGAAACAGGCCGGGAGCTGGTAACTATTCTATGGCAACTGAATGAATGGGGTAACCGGCTGCAGCCGGGAAGTAAGCATTGATATTTCAACAAACTATCCCCTCTCCTCCCTCAAATATGCTGTATTTTAAACTTTAGGCTATATTTGCTACCCAAATGAGTGAACATGGTCAATGAAATCAGAAACGACTGGACTATTGAGGAAATCCAGAATCTATACAATACGCCGCTACTTGAACTGATCTATAAGGCTGCAAGCATACACCGCAAATACAATGATACTGCAGAGGTACAGGTTTGTACACTACTGAGTATCAAAACCGGTGGCTGTAGCGAAGACTGTTCTTATTGCCCGCAGGCAGCACGTTACAATACAGGTGTAAACGTACAGGCACTAATGAAGAAAGATGAAGTGCTGCAACATGCGCAACGCGCTAAAGACGCAGGTAGCACACGTTTCTGCATGGGCGCTGCATGGCGTGAGGTACGTGACAACAGGGACTTTGACCGTGTATTGGACATGGTGAAAGGTGTGAATGAACTGGGTATGGAAGTATGTTGCACACTGGGTATGCTGACTGAAGACCAGGCACAGAAATTAGCGGATGCTGGTTTGTACTCTTACAATCACAACCTGGATACATCTTCGGAGTACTACGGAGAGATCATTTCTACGCGTACTTACGATGACCGTTTAAAAACACTGGATAATGTACGTAAAGCCGGCGTTACTGTTTGCTGCGGTGGCATTATCGGTCTTGGTGAAACACATGAGGACCGTGTAAAAATGTTGTACACGCTATCTACTCAGCTTGTTCATCCTGAAAGTGTACCTATCAACGCATTGGTTCGCGTAAAAGGTACGCCGTTGGAAAACAATCCTAAAGTGGATATCTGGGATATGGTGCGTATGATTGCTACTGCCCGCATACTAATGCCTAGAGCAATGGTACGCCTGAGTGCAGGCCGTGCTGAGATGTCTGTAGCAGAGCAGGCTTTCTGCTTTATGGCAGGCGCTAACTCTATCTTCACAGGCGAGAAGCTGTTAACAACACCTAACCCAGGCTTTGATGAGGATAAAGCTATGTTTGAATTACTTGGCCTGAAACCACGTATTGCTTTTAAAGAAGATAAAGTGTTTGCTGAAGAAGAAGCCAACGCGTAAAATAAGTACGAAATTAAATGTACGATGAATGAATAAGTACAGCGTACAAGTATAAAAGTGTTCTGAAAATCGTTTAAAGGACTACACGTCTTCCCATCAGGGTTACGAATAAAAAGAGGCTGTCTCAAAAGTATGAGACAGCCTCTTATGTTTCACGTAGGATTAGGGAGAAATAGGGGATCGTTTGTTCTATATAAACCGGGAGCGTTTAGCTCCCGGCCCTTTTTGTTGTTATTTATTTCTGTAACCTAAAATAACCTTTGAAAGTTTGTGTTTTAGGTTCTCCTATACCCAAGTCATTGTCCGGTATGGTGATCGTGATCACATAGAAGTAAACGCCATCCGGTACCCGGCCTGCGCCATGCTTGTTACCGCGTCCATCGAACTTAATAGCGCTATTGTCATAGTTACCCGTTTCATAGATCACATCTTCCCAACGATTGAAGAGTACAACTTTGTTGCTACCGCCCATCTTGGAAGTGTACTTCTCTATGCCTTCTATCTTCAGGAAGTCATTGATGCCATCGCCGTTATCGGACACCAGCGGCACTACATTGATGCGGGACTGCCGTATGTACACGCCGCCATCTTTCACTACAAAACCGGTTGACTGGCCGCTCAGGTTGAGCTTGCGGTCTTCGTTGGCTAGGTTGGTCACTGTAACTTGTAATGCACTCGCACCTGAGCCGGCTGGGATGGTTACAATACCGGTCATCGTATAATCGCTGCTATTAATAGTGGTACCACTTGCCGGGTACACACTTACCGGTATCGGGTAAGAAGTACTGATGCCTATTGGTAAGGACACGCTTACCGCACCGGTTCCCCTGCCATAGATCGTATCGCGGCCGATCGTTATTATAAGATTCTGCGGCTTCAGCGAGGTAGAGTCATGGATGAGCACTGTGCCTGGTGTCACATTGTAGATCGTATTTCCACCGCCGAGTATTAATAACCTGTCAAGGTCCAGCACATTGTTATCCCAGGTGTTTATAACGAACGTTACATTGTTGGTATTAGCCTGAAGGGTTACCATATCCGGTTTGCCATAATCGCCTTCCATGATCGTTGAACCAGGACGTTGGGTAATCAGCTTCACAGGGATTGCATCAGGCATCGTTACGCCTGTTGGCAGACTGAGCGTTAATGTCGCTTTCTGGCCTTCCCAGATCTCTGCTGAACTGATGCTTAACACAGGGCGCTCTTTGATCAATACATGCACCGGCGCTGTGTTCGATTTACAACCTTCTGCACTTGTGCCCTGGAGGTAATAGGTGTAACTGCCGGGGCCGCTGATCTCTTTGGCCTGTGCGCTGCTTATTTGTTGGTTGTTGCTGTTGTAGTAAGCATACGTCAGATCAGCTGTGCTGCCTGCTGTTACTGCAGGGGTGGTGATGTCCACTATATATGGATCATATACTGCTGCAGGGTCAGTGATCGTTACTACAGGGGTTGCATAATGGGTCAGGGTGATCGCTGTCTTCACAGAGAAGCACTTGTTATCCTTTGCCGTTACATAGTACGTGCCTGGTGTACCGATTGCCGATACGTTACTTAGCGGGTTGCCGCCTGCATCGGTATAGGTGTAGGTATAACCTGCGTTGTAGTTGCTAATACCGGTGGTAAGGTCTACTGTACCAGTGTTGCCGCATAGCGTCATGTTGCCGTTGTTCACCACCGTGATCACGGGTTGTGGGTTTACGGTTACTACTACTGTTACCGGTTGGGAGGAACAATGGGTATCATTCACTTTGTCCGTTGCGGTAATGTTATAGCTGCCACTTGCGCTTATCGCCGTTGGAGTTGCTACTGCATTGCCATACTGGTCAGTATAGCTGTAGTTATAAGTAGTGGCATCATAGTTAGCGATCAGGCTTTGGATGTTCACTGTTGATGGTGCGCATACTTCACCCGGCGTAAACGTTACTACGTTCACTAATGGTTTTGGATTGATCTTCACTTGTAAGGTCTGTGAAGCCGATCCACAGTAATTGGTTTTATTTTCTGCCACAACGGTATAGATGCCTGCTGCACTGACTGCCGCGGGGTTGGCTACCACTATGCCTGCTGCATCGGTGAAGGTATAGGTGTAGTTGTTGGCATCATAGTTACTGATGCCTGTTCTCAGGTCTACGGTGTTTGGTGAACACACAGCTGCGATTGCGGTAGTAACAACAGCAGGTTTGTTGTTCACCGTTACAGTTGCTTTTACTGTTGTAGTACAACTACCTGCATTGGTTACAGTGTAACTAATCTCCACATTGCCATAACCCATTCCTGTTACTTTACCATTTGCATCTACAGTTGCTATCGTATTATCACTGCTGCTCCATATTCCATCGCTAACTACATTGCTCAACACAACAAATGAAGCTTCGCACACTTGTAATTTACCCGTAATGGCTGGTACTACCGGCATCGGGTAGACAGTTACATCGGTTTGAACTGTTGCCTGACATTTGGTATTAACATCAGTTACGGTGTATTTGATGATACTTGTACCTGCACTTACACTGGTCATGGTGCCGTTGTTGGCATCTATGGTTACTACACCTGTGTTTACACTGCTCCACGCGCCATTGGCAACTGTATTGTTGAGTGTACCACCACCGGTGATACAGATATCGGTGTTGCCGGTGATCGCTGGTACTACTGGTAGAGGATTGACAGTTACATCGGCTGTTACCGTTTTGCCATTAACAGTGTAACTGATCTTAGCAGTGCCTGCGCTGATGCCTGTTACGATGCCTGTGTTGGCATTTATCTGTGCGATACCCGTATTGTTGCTGCTCCATACACCACCACTAACTGCATTAGTAAGTGTTACGGTGCTGTTTACACACACTGGTTTTACACCAATGATGTTGTCATCTACCGGTAACACGGTCGGGCAACCAGATGGATTGATACATGCCGGATCTGGCTGTCCCGGGTTTGCCGGGTCTTCAGGTTTAGTTGGCGTAGCCGGTATGGTGTCTGCTATAACAGTAGCTGTATTGGCTATGCTGCTGCCGATGCCCGTTATGTCATCTACTACTTTTACTTTAAAGCTGTAGGTAGCTGTTGTATGTACAGCGAGGCTTACTCCTGTAAAGCTTACTGTATTACCGGTCAGTGTACCTCCACTGCCCGTTACATAGGTTGTATGTGCCGGTACGGCATCGCTTACAGTAATGTTGTCTAAGCGTACACTACCTGTATTGATGACTTTAATGGTATAGGTGAGCTCTTCACCTGCCTGTGCTTTATGGTCTCCATTGGCATCTGTTACTGACTTGAGGGTAACAAATGATTTAATACCATTGGTTGAGATGTCGGTCGGACAACCTGACGGATTGGTGCAGGATGGGTCCGGCATGCCTGGATTGTTTGGATCTTCTTTTGCTGTTGGCACCGGGTCTGCATTATCCACTACGGCCATGGCTATGTTAGAGATAGATGTTACACCTGTCAGGTCTGTATCTACTTTTACCTGGAAGCTATAGCTATGACTTGCATTCGCAGGCAGGCTATTGTCTGTAAAGGTTACTGTATTCCCAGCCAGCGCGCCTCCGCTACCTGCTACATAAGTTGTATGGGCTGGCACTACGTCGGTTACTACAATATTTGTTGCCTCTGCTGTTCCTGCGTTATGTACTTTAATTGTATAGGTTAAGATCTCCCCTGCTTCTGCCTTACCATTGTTATTTGCATCCTGTACACTCTTCACCGTCATAATAGATACGAACTTCGCTGTATCTACAGGTGTTGTAGGATCTTGCGGGTCATCGTTACCGCCAATGACTACATTTCCATAAGGGCCGGTTGCCGCCGCTTTCATTATTACATTGATGTTCTGCGTTGCACCATGCGCTACATCTACTATCCATTCGTTTGTTGCTGCGTTATAAGTACCACCGGTTGCACCATTGTTACTTACATAGCTAAAGCCGGTTGGGATGTCTTTTATCTTAACACCTGTTGTATCCTTCGTACCGCTGTTCGTTACGCTAAGCGTGAACGTTACATTATCGCCCGCTTTTACGTTCGTTGCGTTCGTCGTTTTTTTCACACTGATCGCAGCAAACTGTGCTGTATCAACCGGGTTAGCAGGATCATGCGGATCATCGTTACCGCCTACCACTATATTACTATAAGGACCAGTTGCTGCAGCCTGCATCACTATATTAATACTTTGTGTTACACCATGTGCTACATCTACTGCCCACACATTAGTAATGCCATCGTACGTACCTGCAGTAGCGCTGTTATTGCTAACATATGTGAAGCCTGTTGGGATATCTTTTATTTGAACACCCGTTGTATCTTTTGTGCCGCTATTTGTTACACTGATCGTAAAGGTGACATTGTTGCCTGCTCTTACGTTCGTAGCGCTAGTCGTTTTCTTAACGCTGATCGCTGCAAATTTAGCTGTATCAGGAAGGATCGTAGGATTGGCCGGATCATCGTTATTTCCCGTGATGACATTGCTGTATGGGCCTGCTGCCGCTGCTGTCATCACTACATTGATCGTTTGTGTTGCACCGTGTGCTACATCTACTGTCCATATATTGCCGCTGTAAGCACCTGCACCTGTGCTGCTCACATATATGAAACCTTGTGGTGTATCTTTTATTTGAACACTCGTTGTATCTTTTGTGCCGCTGTTCGTTATGCTCAACGTAAAGGTTACATTATCACCTGCTTTTACGTTCGTTGCACTTGTCGTCTTCTTGATCGTCAACGCTGCAAATCTGGCCGTGTCAGGAAGGATCGTAGGATTGGCAGGATCATCGTTGTTACCCGTGATGATATTACTGTAAGGACCTGTCGCCGCTGCTGTCATCACTACATTGATTGTTTGTGTTGTGCCTTTCGCTACATCTACTGTCCATACATTACCTGAATAAGTACCCGCACCATCACTGCTCACATACGTAAAGCCTTGTGGTGTGTCTTTTATTTGAACACCCGTTGTATCTTTTGTGCCACTGTTCATTATGCTCAACGTAAAGGTTACATTATCACCTGCTTTTACGTTCGTTGCACTTGTCGTCTTCTTAATACTGATCGCAGAGAACTTTGCAGTGTCTACCGGATTGGTCGGATCACTCGGATCATGATTGCCACCTACTGCGATATTGCTGTATGGACCAGTTGCTGCGGCCTTCATCACCACATTGATTGTTTGTGTTGCACCATGTGCTACGTCTACTGTCCACACATTTGTTGATGCGTTATAAGTACCGCCGGTTGCACCGTTGTTACTTACATAGCTAAAGCCGGTTGGGATATCTTTTATTTGAACACCCGTTGTATCCTTCGTACCACTGTTCGTTACGCTAAGCGTGAACGTTACATTATCACCTGCTTTTACGTTCGTTGCACTTGTCGTCTTCTTAATACTGATCGCCACGAACTTAGCCGTATCAGGCGCAATAACAGGGTTTGTCGGATCATCGCCGTTGCCTGCTATCACGTTACTGTACGGGCCTGTTACCGCTGCTGTCATCACTACATTGATCGTTTGTGTTGCACCGTGTGCTACATCTACGGTCCATATATTGCCGCTATAAGTACCCGCGCCGGTGCTACTTACATAAGTGAAACCTTGTGGTGTATCTTTTATTTGAACACCCGTTGTGTCTTTTGTGCCGTTGTTCGTTATGCTCAACGTAAACGTTACATTATCACCTGCTTTTACATTTGTTGTACTTGTCGTCTTCTTGATCGTCAACACTGCAAATCTGGCCGTATCAGGAAGGATCGTAGGATTGGCAGGATCATCGTTGTTACCCGTGATGATATTACTATAAGGACCTGTCGCCGCTGCTGTCATTACTACATTGATCATTTGTGTCGCACCGTGTGCCACATCTACTGTCCATACATTACCGCTATAAGTACCCGCGCCAGTGCTGCTCACATAGGTGAAGCCTTGTGGCGTATCTTTTATTTGAACACCCGTTGTATCCTTTGTGCCGTTGTTCGTTATGCTCAATGTAAACGTTACATTATCGCCTGCTTTTACATTTGTTGCACTTGTCGTCTTCTTAATGCTGAGGGCTGCGAACTTAGCCGTATCAGGCGTAATAACAGGGTTTGTCGGATTATCGCCGTTGCCTGCTATCACGTTGCTGTACGGGCCTGTTGCCGCTGCTGTCATTACTATATTGATTGTTTGTGTTACACCGTGTGCTACATCTACTGTCCATACATTGCCGTTATAAGTACCTGCGCCGGTGCTGCTCACATAGGTGAAACCTTGCGGTGTATCTTTTATTTGAACACCCGTTGTGTCTTTTGTGCCGTTGTTCGTTATGCTCAACGTAAAGGTTACGTTATCGCCTGCTTTTACATTTGTGGCACTTGTTGTTTTCTTGATCGTTAACGCTGCATTACAAGGCAACGCCATATATGCATCGCTACACAACTGCGGATTTACAGCACTACGCACGGCTGCCAGAATACTGCACGGCAAGGTGCCGGCAGGTACGGTGAACGTTACCGTTTGTACCGTACTGGTAGTGCCTGCTGCCAGGTTACCGGTTACAGATTGTGTATTGTAAATGCTTTCTCCTGCATCATATACTCCGTTACTGTTGGCATCTAAAAAGAAGTCTACGGTTGTGGCAGTGGTGGTTGCTATTGCTCCACTGTTTGTTAAAGTATATTGAGCAGTTACGTTATTACCTGCGACCGAAGCTGCAGTAACAGTGGGTGTAACCGTTGCTTTGGTGATTGTTAAATCTGAAGTGGTATGACCTGTAATAAAATTGATCGTACAAGGTGTGCCACTGCAATTGCTAGTAACGGCAAATACGGTAGAAGCATCCAACACCCCCGGAAAGGTTCCGCAGGTTAACAAGGACGCATCGGCAATTTTCAAATCGAATTTAAATGCTGCCGCCTCTCCCGAACTCAGGGATATGCCGCTGGCACCCATCGGCAACTTGAACGTTAACGTACGCGTTGTACCGTTTACCGCATTGCTTACTATACCGGTAATGTTACCGGCATTGGTAACGGGCACTACGGAACCTGCAACAATATCTACACCTGCTGGCAGGTTTAGTATGACAGATTCACTATTGCCAAGCGTGCTTGACCCTTGATTAATAATACTTGCTGTATAGGTGGCCGTATTGCCAGAAGTATTCAGTGATATATTTGCTGGTGTTATAAAATAAGAATTGAGCGATGCCGGTACTATGCTTAATGTCATAGCACTTCCGGCAGCCTCATAATCTCGTTCTGCACCGCAACCCGTTTGAGAAGTAATGGTATAGGTTACCGATGTACCGGAAGTAAAACCACATTGAGTTGCGCCCCTATATTTCAATACAAAAGAATTAATAGCCATGCCTGTTGCGCCCGGCAATGAGTCTATTACATTAGACGCGTCGGCAGATATTCTCCACTGCCATACACCTTTGGCGCTGTTGTACACAGGGTCTGCAATGGTTTTGGTAACACCGTTATATGTTACCGTGCTGGTGCCCGGTTTAGCTGTATAGCCCACAGGAAATTTAGCTTCCATTACTAAATTATTGGCGTCTGCCGTTGCCGTATTGGTTACGGTAAGCGTATAGTTGATGGCGTTGCCGTCTGCATTGGTACAGAACTCTACCGGGTTAGCCGGTGAAGACACTGTCATGGTAAGCGCTGCATCTTTCGGGTACAATCTCAACCATGAACCGCCGTTGGTACAAGCAGGCGCATTCGGGGCAAAGCCCTGGTCAGGATCTATAGGGTAGGCATTGGGGCTAAAGCCGGATGTATAATAAACACTGTCTGTAGCGCATGTACTGTAGGTAGCCACTATGTTGAAGGTGGAAGTGTTTGCAACAGAACCTAGCTGGGCCCAATATTTACCTGTGCCATAACTTACTGCAGGGTAAGATATCCCTGTTGCCACGTCCATTACACTTGTTACCTGTACATTGCCGTGAGGCGCCGTGATGCTTATCCAGTTATAAGGTAAGTTCGGGTTTACACCTGCGGCAGTCATGGACGCTTTATCTGATGTATTGGTTATTTGGATGGGCCAGGTAGCAGTTTTAGAAATACCATCTATATTTTGCAGCAAAGGCGCTGTAGTTGCCGAGTAGGCAGTATAATTATACCCTGTATTCCCCATTGTATAATTGTAGGTGTACGATTCCGTATTGCTGTTATCCTGTGCTGTGGTATAATCATCTACTGTTGCGGACACTGTTGCTGTAACATTACCCGTAGTTTTACAAACAGGCAGCATGTTTAATCTTATGGTATAGTTGCCGTTGGCGCCAATAAAGTCGCTTACGACCGGCACATTGGCCGTTGCTAAAGGAAGGCCGTTGCTACCCCATGCTACATCCGAAAAGGTTACAATGGTATTACCGCCGCTGTAACTGATGTTAAACATATTCCAGTTTAAATTGTAGGCAGTGGTAACTCCATTACCGGTCAATACAGGTATTACCCCGGAGTTCTGCTGCCAAATGCCCGGTATAGTCCAGGTAATATTGCGGTAGTGTGCATAGTTCCTTACTTCATAAGGGAAGTGGTCTCCGGTAATATCATTAACCGAATTATAGTTAATTATACTTCCGGGTATGTTTACACCAGCACTGCCATAATTAGCAGTAATACCCACATAGCCATTCGCCGTACGGGTTAACCGTTGTACATAAAATGCATCCGGCAGGGCCTGGCAGCCAGTTTCGATACCGGCTGCATCTTTGGTGTATAAATCGCCCGCCAAGTTTGGCAACTGGCTGTAAGTATAACTCGGGTTATCTCTGCTCACTTTCACCATCCAATTCACAAACACAGAATCCCCTGTAGCCAAGGTATAGTCAATGGCTTTGCCAGTTCCTATTTTACTGCCAATGTTTGCCTGTTGTACTTGTAAGCTGTTGGCTGCATCGTAACTAAAAACTACATCACTCACATATAAATTGGTACTCACGGTACTGCCGTCACTGCCTTTTTTTACAGTTAACAAACCAGCCACATCAGTAGCTATTGCAGATATGGGATCGAAACAAGTGGCGGATGCCGTACCGGTAGAGGTGTACTTTATTCTGGCCCATAGTTCTGTAAAACCGGTACCGTTTACACCACCACTGAAAGATACTTTTACTTTATCCTTACTTACCGCTCCTTTTAAGTTGATGCCTGTTGTATTTTCGTTTACAAACCCGATTGGTTTGTACCATACATTGTTTCCGCTTGCATCTGGTATAAAACCGAAGGTTTGGCGTATAAGTCCAAAAGCCTTGGTAGATACCGTAGCACAATTACCACCCAATAACACATAGTTTAACGGCACATCGTTACAACCATATTTGGCAGTAATGGCACAACCTACAAAGCCGATAGAGGCTTCAAAGTGTACCGTTTTATTTGATACGGATGCTACACTTGACGCGATTACCGGTATTTTAAGAAAATCGTTCAGACTACTAGCCACATAAGTTTGTGCAATATCCGGCGTTAAAGTCAGTGTTTTGGTCACCGCATTGTAGCTAATAGCTGCTGCGGGAAAAATAGAAGATGATGCCAGATTAAAAGAGCTACTGCCGAAATACCTGGCAGTTCCCGTAGGGTCATAGTCTAATCCGTCCGGCAGCACGAACGTAAAGGTTTTAAGCGTAATACCGCTTTGTGCAAAAAGGCCCACTAAATTACCCAGGATCCCAATGTTTAAATTAGTTTTATCACCGGGTGATAAAACTAGATTGTCTAATGATACCGTTTTGTTATTGTTATTTTGATAACCTACCTGAAAATTAGGGTAGGTTATACCGTCCGACCCTTTGGTACTACTGTTGTAATTTACTTTTAGCGTGGCACTGCCGCACTGGTTTTGAAAATAAGTACCCAAACTAAAGCGGCCGTTTTGGTCGTTCGGCACACCCCAACTGTTTAAAGTGCAGGACTGTGCATTGCTTAGGTTCCAGGCATATTCAAAATCTAACTGTACTGTTTTACCCGGCGCCAGATCATCAAACTTGCCATCACTGTTCAAATCCTGCAAGCTGGTACCGTAGGCTTGCGTTAAGCCGCCCAGGTCTATTACCCAACAATTAGCAGTGGCACCTGTAGGTATTAAATAAGGTGTGGTAGATTGATTACGTTTTAGCACTAAGGAGGTTACATCCGTTCCATTAATGGACACTTTGGTAATTCTTATACTGGAAGGTTCCGTAGGGTTTGCCTGTGTAGCATCTGTTGTAAAAGTACTCCACGGTAATTTTATTTTATAAAGATTAGCGGCAGCACCATAGGTTGCTGTACCGGTATTACCGATGATGTAGGATACTTTACCCACATTACAGAAGTCGGGCCATATGGTAGATGCCGTTATGCGCGACAAAGAAATAGCAGGGTCGCCCACTATGGCTGCAATGGAAGCGGTGTTGGTAGCTGCATAACAGAAGCTGCCTTTGGTATCACTGCTACCAGCTTTGAATGTAAGGTTGACGGGAGAACCGAGGATACAGGTTAGAATCTGCTCCGTTAATATTATGGTCAATTCTTCCCCTGGATCAAAGCTGCTGTCGCCATTACCAGTGGTAATGGCATTTTTAAGCGCAGTGCCGGTCAGGGTTACCAAATAACCACCGCTAACGGTACTCAGCGTACCGTTGTCAGCGCTAATTACTTTATAAGCAGGTAACTGAGAGGCTGTTACCACATCACTTTCCAGGTACATGGTGGTAACGGATACGTTACCGGTGTTTTTAATTTTTATGGTACGTGTGCCATTGGTGTTTAACTGTACGTTCAACGCCTGCGGTGCCGGCGCTGTTGAAAACACGTAGGCCGGTGCAGGTGTATTGGCAGCGTTGTTGCCGGTGGTGTTCGTTATAACTGTGCCCCCTGCATCGCTCAATTGGTATTGTAGCAAAGCGCCTGAAGCTACGTAGCCACAATTGATGCGAACAGCAAAATTAATATCGTTAGGATAACCCGCTGCGATGGTTGGTACATTAAATGTAGGCGCGTTAAGATTGGCTATACTTTTTTCTGTAGCCCCAGTAATACTGCTGGCCACATATTCCATACCGGCAGGTAAGGTTATTTTTAACACAGCCCCCGTTAATGCCGAGGTGGTACTGTTTTTTACTGCCACGGTAAAGGTACCGGGAGCCCCGCCTTGCACGAGCGTTGCAGGCTGCCAAGAAGGATTAGAGGCATCTAATGTAACCTGTGCATTAGCCTTTGCAACAAATAATGCACAGACTAATAAAAAGCTGTACAGGTACTTTATTTTTTTAGATGCGCCTGGAAGTGTTGAGGTGCTTCTTGCAATCCGGGAGTAAAAATTATTCATGATATCTTATTTACTATAGACCTGCTCTTTTTTACAGGTCAGCACAATAGTTAAATTGTATATACGCGTGCCTTCCGTATATAAGTGAGGCTTTTTATGGATTGGATTTTGCTTTTATTCTTTGTTGCCCTTAAACCACATATTTTAAAGTAGCCCGGGGGTTAAATGGTATGAATAGGTACGTAGTAAAAACTTCACATTTTGCAAACGCGAAAATATCCAGGGCTGGATCAGATAAATACTCAAATCGTTTTTAAAAAAGAAGGAGATGTAGCTTGTAGCATACTATGGCTTTAAAGCCAAAAAGCAAAGCATTTTGAGAGGCTTGACTAAGAAGTAGGCAAAAAATGTTCGAATAACGTAAAAAAATGTACTAAAAAGCAATTTATTTTTTATTACCCCTTGATAACTTTTATGCTCAGCGCTTGTTTAAAATTCACTTATTCCCTTCCTAATGACAGTTTTTGACTGCAGCTATGTTGATTCTTCGCCGTTGGAATCAACCATGATTACAGAATCTACCTTATTCCGTTCAAAAATTGTTGCACGTAATAAAAAGCGTCAATGAAATTTAAACGAGCTATTGAATAGTATTAGAGTTATTAAAAAAAATTATTTATACCGCGCAATTGCTGCCATGAAACACCATAGATGAACGAAATGCGACGCAACGAAGATGCCATGAAATGCCTAGGCTGATATCCAATTAACTCAAACAGTTTCTTAATGTCAAAAAATAAATATTAGCGGCCTCTATCAGCAGGTTGAATTATGAATGTGTCGGGGGTATTACGGCGATTCTGGCCTCAATTCCATGCGACTAAGTAGCCGCTTTTTTCGGCAATTACATTATCGTTCAACTTTTCGGTTATGCTATTGAGAGATTTTTTTATGCCCATTGGGAGCAGTATGCGAACTTATAGCGATGAACCTGTATGAAGTACAGGTAACAAAAAACGCAGGCTATGTATGCCTACGTCATTTTTTACTATATCAGACAACTATGAAACATTAATGCGCTGTCAATAGTTTCAACTCTCTTTTCTCTGGTGTGTAGTAGAATGTTTCATCTGCTTTGTGTTCGAAGCGTTGTAAGAAGTCTGCCGACAAATTCCCATCTGTTATTTCAGTAAGTGGGATCAGGTATAGCTTATCCGGTTTAGATGCTTCTCCCCCATAACCAATAATGAGATATACATTCATCTGTCCTTTCTCTGCATAGCTTCTGTAATTATCTATCTGCCAGCTATCTATTTGTAAACTCCCGTTTAAGAAATTGCGTCTCCATTTACACTCTACTGCAAAAGCCTGCTCTGTTGTTTCATTATCATATTGCAATTTGAATACCACATCAAAGTCAGGATACTTGCCAGATTCAGCCGATATGCGTTGCTCTAGCGCTATCTTATCTGAGCGACGATGCTTTAGTGACAGAAATGGATTACCAGCGATTTTTGCTGCAATAAAATCTTCAAAGTCATCTCCACTACTGGCAGCAGGTAGTTCTTCCACCTGCACAAGTGGCAATAGAGGTTGCGGTGCAGCTTCTTCCTCTTTTGGCACTTCCGGTTTCACCGGTGGCGGAATGGGTGCTGGTGTTTCTACAGGCTTTTCAATTACCGGTTCAGATTGTTGTACTGGTTGTGGAGCAATTGGTTTTGTTTGCTGCTGTACCGGCGGCGCAGTATTTGTAACAACTGGCTTAGGCTGCGGCGTAGCAGTCTTTTTACCTGCAATCTTCTTTCCCTGCAACCATCGTCCTGCAAGAAAAAAGACAATGATCACTAATAATATCAGCCACCAGTAGGATTTTCTTTCTTTGATGGGCGGAATGGGCGATGTATCACTTCCAAACTTTTCCAGGAAAGAAGTTGCTATATATCCATTGATATTTTTGGACGTAGTTACTTCAGACCAGCCTTTTGATTCGTTGGTAATGGTAACGGTGTCGCCCTTTTTTGCCACACCTTGTACGCCATAAGATTTATCCGGGCCACTACGTACGTTTACATCACTGCCTTTTACAATGGCATAATGTTGTGCATTAGTTTGTAATGGAATTACAAAACATGTGGCTGCCAGGATCAGGGTTGTTACGAAAATCTTTTTAATATAAGCACTCATAAAAACAAGACTAAAATGTGGCTTAAAGATACGGGGGAAAACGTGAATCGGGAGACGGTAATCGTGAGTCGTGAAACGGCAGCCGTGAATGGGCTATTCACGTATCTAGCCTCCGACGCAAATGTGAGTTGTGAGAAAGAATAAAACCTATAAGGTTTTAAAAACCTTATAGGTTTGTGTTATACTAAAATGTGGCTTAAAGATACGGCCACGAAGGCTCTAAGTAGCACAAAGATTTTTGAATTACCACAAAGACAAAGCGGACCAAAGATTAAAAATTGCCTGGTGCGACTTTGTGCCTTTCTGCCTTGGTGGCCTAATTTTTTATCCACGGCTCACGCCTAAAACACTTCATTTAACCCAAGAAAGAAGCCTGATGCGCCGTACCTGCCTCTTGCATAATCAAAGCAGATATTAGTACGTGTATTTTTGTTGAATAATACACGCAGGCCAAGGCCATATCCCGGCTCCCAGTTCTGCATCAGCTTTACACCTGTATCGTTACTGCCCGATTGCACATTGCAGAATACAACTCCGCCAAAGAGATGATTATCGCTTAGCGGGAAGCGATATTCTGTTTCTGCATAGAAGAAAGACTTTCCTTTGAAACGGCCCGTTGTATAACCGCGGCCACTGCGCGCATACGTATCTGATCCGGTACCTGGTAGTTCCAGGTATGGTATATCGCCACTTAACCGGTATGATCCCCAATGCCAGAAAGCGATCACATGCTCGGGCATGCGCTTAGAGAGGCTCCAGTATTTTCTTAACTCTGTAAATGCCTGGAAAGAGTTTTTGGTGCTACCTACCCATGTCTGGTTTACCCGTACGCCTACATCTGCATACGTACCGCCATACGCGCGGTTTGGGTGTTCTTTGGTATTGTACAACAGGTCAAATAAAAACCCGCTGGCAGTGTAATGCTGCGGATCAAACCCATGATAGTTATTGTATAAATAATGTGGTGTAAGATAACCTGAGTCGCGTTTTTCATCATCAATCTTTGTGCGTATATCCACACTAACGCCGAAGCCTGCATATAAATGGGAAGCTATTTCCCTATAGGCTCTTTCTGTAAAGCGGATATAGGTGAATTTGATCGGGTAAACGCTGTCTGCATTTCTTACGGGAATGCCAATGATAGAAAAATCATCCACATTCCCCTCCGTTATCCCTGTGCCTACACCATAGTCTAACGTTACAATACGCGATACCTGCCAATTGCCCTGGAAGTTCCATTTGTTTTTCTCTGTAAAAGCGTTGTGCCTGAACTGCAGGCATACAATGCCTTTTGTAGTAACATAACCACCCAGGGCGCCTACAGACATCGTTGTATTGTCTTTATTGCCAAGGTACTTACCACCGGTCATGTTAATACCAATCTGGAAACCGATGCTTGGGTTATAGCCAAGTGCGGGTAGCAATGCAATAGTCGATTTATTTTTTACACTCGCTGTGTCATGGGCTTTGAAGATACTGTGTGCTATATCTAACAGATCTTTTTGCCGGGACAGATCAAAGGTATCGCGTTGTGCATGGCAAACTATTGCAACAAAGAGCAATACAATTACAAGCGCATTGCGAAACAATATTGTTTTATACATATACCTGTTTTAAACTGAAGCGTAACAATATGTTTGCCTGCACTTATAGCCTGTACGTTGCCTGTAGTTTGTAATGTTCCTGATCAGGCGCTGAATGAACCGCCGTGTCCTTTTGTATCTTTTAATATATCTGAGGCTTTTTGCCTGAATGCGTCTCTGAATTGCTTGATCCTGTCCAGCGTATCGCCTTTTACTTTACGTAAGCGCAATCCTAAGATAGTATAAGCAATGCCCATCATTATAATGGCGATAGCTGTAATGATCACTAAATATACCGCGCCTACCAGCGGATTAAGAATAACGCATGCGGAGAATAATAAAAGTATAATACCGCCGAGAAGCAACCAACCCCAGTCACTTGCGCCAATGTTTCGCATTTCAAACGCAGCGGATATAACAAATACGCTTCTGAAGATAAGCCAGAAGCCTACTATAAAAGGTAAGGTAATGAGCGTGATGCCGGGGTACACAAAAAGTATTAATCCAATTACCAGCTCCATAATAGCGCTTGCCAGGTACCAACCGCGTCCGTCTATATGGTCCCAGTTGGAGATCGTAAAAATGAGATGGGACACCCCGTTTGCCAGGATGAGTATGCTGAAGAGAATAGCAAGGCTTAGAAAACTTGACAATGGCGTAAAGAGCATCCAGATGCCTGTTACAAGAAAGATAATACCAAACAAAACGAATAACCACCAGTTTTTTACAGTTCTAATTACCTGTTGCATAGTATGATGTTTTATTATGACAGTTTATTGCCCGCGATACGCACAGGCAGAATATCTATAAGGATAAATATTTCATCATTGTAGCCAGGAAAAGAAACAACACGAATAAATGTTGTACAAAAGGGTACTGCAAAAAATTCTTACAAGTTGGTTGCTAAATAGCTAAGGGGAAATAAGCTGTAATGAAAATAGGCTATTTTTTTGGTATGCGCAAAGGTTGGGGAGTTTAATTGCTTAATTGTTGTAGGGTTAAATTGTTGGGTGAAGGCTGAACAAATCTCTACTAAAACGTAGAAACATTGAATCTATCTGAATTTTTGATTGAAGCATGATAGCTTCTTTACTTATTGATCAATGGCGTTTTTTATTCCGAAACATTGTTGTCCGACTAAGTTTAGTAGTTCCTCAATTGCCAGCTCTTATTTGTCTACCGACGGTGTTACTTTTTGTCTTGATACAAAAAGTAACCAAAAAAATCAAGGCTCCAGAAAAGCAGGCTAAAAATTGTCACGCCCGCCGAAATCCATTGAACTCGCCGCTAACAGCGTGAGTAAGTAAGTTACGCCTGGCTCAAACAGCAATGGATTTTTCCGGCGTCCATACCAATTTTCTTAACGCAGCTTTTCTGAGGCCACACGTTTCTCTTTAAAAAGCTGACAGGAGACTCCCTCAATTTTAAACCCATTTTTTTCGTCTACTATCCTTTATGGTAAACGTTTATGAACAGGCCTTTACTCGGACAACAAGAATATCTTATATCCCCATGCTGGCAAAGTATATTGCGCTTTATCATTCAGCGATTCCTTAGCGCCAGTAAACACATTCTTGTATTTTCCTGTAATACTACCGGTGGAGGGATGGAAGAAAAAAGTTTGTGCTTTGCCAGATAAATTAGTCACAACAATTAGTTTCTTTTTATCATCTCCTCTCATGAATGCATAAATAGCCCCATCAGCAGATGTCTGCATTTTTTTAAAAGGAGCCTGTGGTTGTAATGCCGGTTGAGAAGCCTTTAAGTTGAGCAACGTTTTGTAGAAACCCGCACGTGCATATTTACCAAACTGAATGGTGTCTTTATAGAAAAAGCTGATACTATCAAGACAAGGTTCTTCCTGTCCACTGTAGATCAATGGTACGCCATGTGGCAAGGTTTGTGTCAACACTGCAAATGGTGCGTGACTTGCGCCCGGCATTGTGCCATAGTCTGCCTTGTTCCAGCTATTCTCATCATGATTACTGGTAAAGAATAACTTGATATAATTAGCAGGATAAGATGCGTTCATCTTTTGTAAAACACTGTCCAGGGCAAACGCAGGTCGTGTGCCATCTGCCACTTTTTTACTCATAGAGAAATATTCCCACGGATAGCTCGCATCAAAACCAGCCTGGTGCAACCAGGGTTCATCACCTTCTGCAAGCATAAACACATGCTTCTGCTTATGTAATGCAGCTATACATTTTTTCCAGAAATGTGCCGGTACTTCTCCCGCCACATCACAACGGAAACCATCTATATCACTTTGCTCTATCCAGTACTTCATGCAGTTGATCATTGTATCCGTTACTGCCGGGTTGTTGTAATCCAGCTTACGGGTATCCGTCCAGTCGTAAGCGACTACTGCCTTCCCGGCAGAATCGCGGAGATAAAAATCCGGGTGTGTTTCCAGCCATCTATTATCGGCACCAGTGTGATTGGCTACCCAGTCTATGATTACTTTAAAGCCTAATGCGTGGCATTTCTTTACCAGGGCCTTCCAGTCTGCCATAGTTCCATATTCCGGGTTGATCGCTTTATAATCAGCTATTGCATAGTAACTGCCTAATGCGCCTTTCCTGTCTTTTTTACTGATGGGATTGATCGGCATAAACCAGAGCGTTTGCACGCCCATTGCTTTTAATCTTGGCAAATGTTTTTCAAAAGCCTTAAAGGTGCCTTCGGGAGTATATTGGCGTGTATTTACTTCATAAATATTGCCGTTTAATATCCAGGATGGCGCTTGATATGTTGTGATGGTGTCTCCATTCTTTTGAGCGATGGCAGAAATGGATAATACTGTGAGCAGTAATAAAAATGGCAGACGCAACATATAGCAAAGTTTTGCGCTAAAATAGTCTTTTTGTGTAAATAATACACATTTAAAAAAGTGGAGATGTGAGCTGAATAGTTGCCTTATTCGGCTCATACATTGCGTGTTTTTATGAGTCGAATAAATATGTTTCAGAAAGTAAGGGACAAAACAAAAACCTGGCAGGTTTAGCGTCTTTACTGGCGCAGGCCTCCCGGCCTGTGTCTATTCGCCTTGGTTCGTGTCCTCACGAACCAGCTACCAACCGGCGCGTGAGGACACACGCCGGGGCTTTTGAAAACAAAAACCTGACAGGTCTTAAAGATCTGTCAGGTTTAGCGTCAGGAGTCCTGCGCCAGCAAGTATTCATTCTTAAGTCTGCTTAACCTTATGACATTGGGATCAGATACTCGCAATTACTCCATTTTCTCCTTTGCCCACTTTAATGCAATATTCAATTGCTCCTCACGGGTAAGGTTACTATTATCCAATACCACCGCGTCTTCCGCTTTTCTTAATGGGCTTACTTCACGATTGCTATCAATGTAATCGCGCATTTCGAGATTATTCTTTACCTCTTCAATAGTAATGTTCGGATTTGTTTCAAACAACTCTTTGAACCGGCGTTCCACACGAACAGTTGGATCAGCCGTAACAAATATTTTCAATGCAGCTTGCGGAAATACAGTTGTGCCTATATCCCGTCCATCCATCACGATGCCTTTTTTCTTACCCATTTTTTGTTGTTGCGCTACAGCAAATTCACGCACTTCTTTTATCGTGGCAACGGCGCTTACATTTTCACTTACCAGCATGTCGCGAATAAGCATTTCTACATTTTCATCATTCAGGTAGATGTCACTTTTTTCTGCTGAAGGATTGTACTGAAATTCAAGATTGATATTTTCCAAAGCAGTAACTACTTCGCCCGTATTTTCCCAGTCAATATGGTTCCACAAAAAATACAACGTGATGGCGCGATACATGGCACCGCTATCAATAAAAGTATAGTTGAGTTTGTTGGCTAATTGTTTTGCCAGCGTGCTTTTTCCGCAGGAAGAAAAACCGTCAATCGTAATAATTATCTTTTTCATGTACAGTGCAAAAATGCGTGAAAATATGCGGATATGCAAATGGTTATATTGCTAAATGGCTGCATTGCCCAATGGTTAAATTGTTAGAATTACTGTTATCCAATAAAACAATTTAACCATGCAACCATTTAACAATGCAAAACAAAAAAGCCACCCAAAACTGGATGGCCTTTATTAAAAGGTTAAGGTTACTTTACTGGTTTTTCATCTAAGTCTCTTTCCAACTATTGGCTGATCACTTCTACACCAGGATGTGCTTTTGTATCAAATACAAATTTGCTGTCCGGGATAGAAGCAGTTGTATTTATGTTTGAAAGGGTAAACTCAACTGTGTTATCGCTTTTATCAACAATCACTGCTTTGGTTACCATTTTCTTTGCTTTATCTATATATAAGGTTACTTCCTTAAAGTTTTTCCTTTTATCTGTCGGGCTCAGCAGTACCTGGTTTTGTGTACCGGCAGATGATACTAATTTGTATGTAAAATCTTTATCGTAGAAATCAGATAAAAATTTTTGCGGGCTTAATGTTTTGCTATCATTGTCAACCGGCGCTACAGACACCTCATTATCACCATTGTAATTCCATGTCTGGCTACCATCGCAATAGATTTCTGTAGTACCCTGCTTAATGAAGTATTTCTGTCCTTTGATCGAGATATTTCCTTTCACTGCACCTTTCTTAGCTCCCTTTTTATCTTTTGTAGTATAAGAAAATGCGGCTGTTACACCTTTGAAAGTTTTCATTTTTGTACTTACCTCGTCCAGCACCTTTTTTGCAGCCGGATCATTCTGAGCCTGTACCAACCCCGCACCAACCAACATCCACACAATCAATAAGTAAATTTTTTTCATCAATTATAAAATTTGTCTGCGAAAATAAGGCAAAGCATGTGCCAATCCGGCATGCTTCGGTAAATAGTTAGAGACTATAGGTTTATGCGGAAAAAATGTTAAAAACTGTTAACCCAGTGTACTTAGAATTTCCTCCAGTTCACCATCAGTTTTTACCAGTACTTCCCTTGCTTTACTACCCTGGTTAGGCCCTACGATGCCCGCAGCCTCCAGTTGGTCCATCAGCCTGCCAGCCCGGTTATAGCCAAGTTTCATGCGCCTTTGGATCAGGGATGTGCTTCCCATCTGGTTCTGAACAATGAGGCGGGCAGCATCTTCAAAGAGGGAATCACGGTCGCTCAGGTCGAAATCTTTGCCTTCCATGTCTTTTTCATCTACATATTCCGGCAAGAGGAATGCCTGCGGGTAACCGCGCTGCTCTCCTATAAACTCCACCACACTTTCCACCTCCGGCGTATCTACAAAAGCACATTGCAGACGTGTGATCTCACCATTGTAGCTGATGAGCATGTCACCTTTACCAATAAGCTGTTCGGCGCCGCCTGCATCCAGGATGGTACGGCTATCTATTTTAGAAGACACTTTAAAGGCTATACGTGCAGGGAAGTTGGCTTTGATTGTACCTGTAATAATGTTTACAGACGGCCTTTGCGTTGCAATGATCAGGTGAATACCAACCGCACGGGCAAGCTGTGCCAGGCGCGCTATCGGCATTTCCACTTCTTTACCAGCCGTCATGATCAGGTCTGCAAACTCGTCCACTACCAATACAATGAAAGGAAGATACTGGTGCCCTTTCTGTGGATTGAGCTTGCGCTTTATAAACTTCTCATTATACTCTTTTATGTTACGGCAACCAGCTTCTTTCAACAGATCGTAGCGGTTATCCATCTCTATACACAGTGCATTCAACGTATAGATCACTTTCTTTGTATCTGTAATAATGGACTCTTCTTCTCCTGGCAACTTTGCGAGGAAATGCTTTTCTATTACGCGATACAGGCTCAACTCCACCTTCTTCGGATCCACCAATACAAACTTCAGTTGAGATGGATGCTTCTTATACAAGAGGGATACAAGCAATGTATTAATACCAACAGATTTACCCTGGCCGGTTGCACCTGCCATCAACAAGTGTGGCATACTTGCAAGGTCTACTATGAAGTTTTCATTGTCGATCCTTTTACCAATTGCAACGGGTAATGAGAATGCTGTATTCTGGAATTTATCTGAGGCAAGTAAAGTCTTCATGCTTACAACACTCTTGCGCATATTCGGCACTTCTATACCAATGGTTCCTTTACCCGGTATAGGCGCAATAATACGGATGCCAAGGGCTGCAAGGCTAAGTGCTATATCATCTTCCAGGTTTTTGATACGGCTGATACGCACACCAGGTGCAGGTACAATTTCATATAAGGTAACCGTAGGGCCTACAGTAGCGCTGATACGCTGGATAGCAATATCGTAGTTTTTTAGCGTACTGATGATCTGGTTCTTATTCATTTCCAGTTCTGCCGGATCGTGTACCACTTTGTCTGTGCCGTGAGACTCCAGCAGATCAAGCGAAGGATATATATAATCCCGGAGGTCAAGCGTAGGTTCATAATCCTTCTGCGCTTTTACAGTCGGAATTTCTTCTATTACTTCTTCATCTTCTATGCTCTCATTAATCTCCAGCTCCATGTCCAGATCCTGCACAGGCCTTACTTTTTTTACGGGCTTGGTCACAGGAATAATTTCATCCAGTACAGGTTCTTCCTCCTCTTCTTCTATCTCCTCTTCCTCTTCTATTTCTTCTTCATATTCTTCCTGCTCTTCTTCTGCTTCTTCCTCATATTCTTCCATTTCAGGTGCGTCCGGCGCCTCTTCCGCTGTTTCATTTGCCAGCAGTTCCTTTTCTACAATACCAAATTCATGCATCGGGTTATGCTCTTCTTCTGCCTTCGGCATGATCACAGAGATATGCTTCCCTCCATTTTTCAGCTTGTTATTACTGGTTCCATCATCTATAAGCAGTACACCGCCTTCTTCTTCCAGCTCTTCTTCTACAACTGGCGATTTTGTATTATTGGCAACAGCAGGCGGTACAATTGGCTCTTCTGCTGGTAACTTAACTGGTTTGGGCTTACGCTCGGGCAGGCGGAATGTTGGATTAAAGCGCCAGATAACATAAGCAAATACAGCAAATGCGAGCAATACGCCTGTGCCTAGCTTGCCAATCCATTTTACAATCCAGGCTTCCATCAGTTCCCCTACCGCTCCGCCCCATGAAAACTCGCTTCCATTGGTTACAAATGCAAATGCTACGCTGATCACCAACAGGCCTACCAGCATATACTTCAGGTTGCGGGCCAGGCTGAAGATCTTCTTTGCAAACAGCAGGTTTACACCCAGTACAAAAAAGAAGGTGCAGAAGAGAAAGGATGCAAGGCCAAAGCCTTTATAGATAAACGTATGTGCAGTAAAAGCACCTAATACGCCCAGGAGGTTATTCACCTTTACGTCGCTGGTGCTGAAAATTTTGACGCCAAACTGGTGTACTTTATCCTGATCTTCCTGCCAGGTAAACAGGTAAGAGGTAAATGCGATGAAAAGGAAGATAGAGAATAAAAGGCTAACCGCACCTGCTATCTTGGAGGTCCGTTCATCTTTCACAACTTCCTTCACTGTGACCTGCTCTTCTTTTTCCGGCTGCAACTGTTCCGGATCTGGTGGTGGTGGAGGCGTTTTCTTTTTTAATCTATTAGCCATGCGTATTGATAACTAGCAAATATAACGGGAATACAGTAAGATTTATGCGGGATGTGGAGAACATAGCGCAAGTTTTGAACAGGTTTCCGGAAATGTGAAAAAATCATTACTGGCGTGGCTTTCAGCGATTCCTGCGTTTAAAACATGCTGTACCATCCTGTTTTATCATCATTTTATTTTAATATTGTTCATCTAATCTATAAAGAAAGGAAAAAGCATGTTCGGAGTAACTATATTGGGAAATAACTCGGCGCTGCCGGCATATGATCGTCATCCGACTTCTCAGGTGGTTACTTTAAATGAACATCTATTCCTGATAGATTGCGGGGAAGGCACGCAAATGCAGCTCAGCCGCTACAAGGTAAAGCGCAGCCGCATCAATCATATATTTATCTCCCACCTGCACGGCGACCATTATTTTGGACTGGCAGGATTGATTACCAGCATGGGCTTGCTGGGCAGGGAAAATGATTTACACCTGTATGCGCCTGCTCCGCTGGAGCAGATCATTAACCTGCAACTGGAGGTATCTGATACCACGCTCCCTTTCAAACTACACTTTCATCCACTTACTGCAGATACGTTACTGGTAACTCATGATAAGTATAGCGTAGAATGTTTTCCTGTGTACCATCGTATAGACTGCTGGGGTTTTATTATCCGGGAAAGAAAAAAACCGCGCAAAATAGATAAGGAGAAGGCCGTTGCCTACAATGTACCGGCGGTGTACTATGAGCGTTTGAAAAATGGTGATGATTATGAAAGCCGTACGGGTGAAGTTGTAAAAAATGAGCTGGTCACTATTCCCAATACACCTGCAAGAAGTTATGCTTTCTGCGCCGACACTATTTATAATACGACCATTGCGGAAAAGGTGAAGAATGTGACTTTGCTCTACCATGAAACTACTTACCTAAAGGACTTGCATGAGCGGGCTGCAGCACGCTTCCACTCTACTACAGTACAGGCTGCTGAGATAGCAACACTAGCTAACGCACAGCACTTACTGATCGGGCACTTCAGCAGCAAGTATGACGAGCTGGATGAATTTTTGCATGAAACACAAGCCGTTTTTCCAGATACGCAATTAGCAATAGAGGGTGTGACTTATTTGGTGAAGTAGGGTTTTATTGTTGCATTGTTATATACGAATTAAACCTATAAGGTCTTTAAGACCTTATAGGTTTTTTTATGATCCGGACAATAGACTATCTATCATCGTCCCTTGCGTCGCACACTTGTACTGTAGCGCATCGTCTGGTCACTTCAATTCATGTATAACTAACCTATTACCTTCCGTATATAACAGTAAACCTAATTCATTATTGAAACTGTTCGCTTTCATAGCAGGATCATGCAACAATACATCTCCATTTAATGAAATAAGCGCGAAACCTATCTCTGTTGAATGTGCTATTATCACATTTGATTTTGCATGATACCGCATTGTCGTTTTATGCAGGTTAATCCCCGGAACTTTAATGGTTCGTTCCGGCTTTGCATCACGGCCTTCTATCTTATAAAAATGAATTTGCCATACTTCGTCAGCAGCTACATCCGCCTCACCCTCCATATATGGGTTGTAAGCTACAGCTATAGTATTACCATCTATCCAGCAAATAGCACGGTTCTCGTGTTCCCAACAGTTAACAAGTATATCTGAGATCCTGTTATTCGTAATAAAATCAGCAACCTCATAAACAACACATGCATCAAAAGAACCCCAATGCCAGCCCGCACTTAAAAACCATTTATTATCCGGCGACACTTCCAGCCGGCCAAAAAAATAGTCATATGCTCTTGGCCAGGGTAATTTATTCGCTTCTTCCTGTTTAGCATAAATCTCAAGATGTTTTTCCTCTGCACCTTCTTCAATCAGTGATTTTGCTGCCGTAAGTACCTGCCGCGTGTCCAGGTTCATAATCTGTACATGATTCCAGGCTTCAGCATAAATGATATGTGGAACGCCTTCCTTATTTTTAAATAAGGCTATAGGGTATTTGGAAATATCTGCGTGATAGTCCTCCCGCCATAAATGAAGCGCTTCATACTTTCCCGGGTAATGTATAAAGCCATGCCGCTTAAAATCATTTACTATAACTACTATTTCATCTAATGTATAAATAGTAGACGGAGCATCAAGATCAAAGCCACCATCGCTATAGCCTATTTGGCTTTTTACAGAAAATAATGATTCCTCTTTTTGTGTAGTTGTATTATACCTGTACATTGTTCCGTTGCTTAACAAGAACACTACTTCATCCTTGCCGGATATGGCAGCCGCTATAATGGTGTCGTTTGTAGCCAATGCAACATCGCAATGGTTGTTTATTTCTATCATAGGTTAATCAAAATTCGCTACAAAAGTAGCGGTTTCGCTATCAATTCGTGCTGATAAAGCCCTATAAGGGCTTAAAGACATCATAGGTTACGCTGGTACTTTATTATATTGCTGAAAATATGCACGTCATCAGCAACATTTTAAATACGATTGTTTTATTAGGCGCATTGCAGGGCTTTATTGTTGCAGCTTTGTTGAACTACACAAAGGGCAATGATCCTTCCCGTCTGTCACGCCGTTTATTGGCACGCCTGATTTTCTTTCTTTCCCTGGCTTGTCTTAACTTATACTTTTATGAACAAAGCTGGATACAAAACACGACCGTAGGCGCAGTACTTTCTGCGATTGTACCATTGCTTATCCTAATGCCGGTAGGACCGCTTTTATATTTCTATGTACAATCGCGCATTGACAGGGATTTTACGATGCAGAAAAAGTATCGCTGGCATTTTGTACCGGTTGTGATCGATATTTTTCCGCAAGCTGCCGCTATTGTTTATATAGCAGCAATGCTGTTGAACCTGATTAAAAACACAACGCACAGCTTTGGAGCGTTTATAGACAGCTATGATGCCTATTCCGATATTCCCCGCTGGGTGTCCTGGGCAGCTTACTCCTATTTATCTTTTCGCTACTTGTTAAAAGCCAGGAAGAAAATTGATTCCGGTGTTTTTGAAAATGGAACACCTGGCGAATTAGAAATTTCCCGTAAACGATTGCAGTCAACTTTTACATTAGTAAAACTCTTTTTGGCGTTTGCCGGTTTGTGGCTGGTGTTCATTATACCCTATATGATTCCGAAATACAGCAATAAACTGATTAATGCAGTTGACTGGTACCCGTTATATATACCAATAGTTTGTATGATCTATTGGCTGGGCATAAAAGGCTATTTTATTGACTACCGGGAAGCTTATCCCGCAGCGCCTACGCTTTCATTGAAAAAGGCGGCATCGGTCAATCTTTTGCCTCAGCATGTGATTGACCAGAGTGTGCTGGCTTTAGATAAAGCAATGAAAGAAGAAAAATTATGGTTAAACCCTGAGCTTAGTTTAAGCGTTCTTTCTGCGCATTGTCAAATTCCGGCAAAAACGATTTCTACTGTCCTGAACCAGGTGTTGCATAAATCTTTTAATGAGTTTGTAAATGAATTCAGAATTGAAGCTGTCAAACAAAAACTGTCCCTACCGGAAAGTAAAGAGCTAACGATTGCTGGGTTAGCTTATGATTGCGGATTTAATTCTCTTCCTACTTTTCAAAGGGCGTTTAAGTCAATGACGGGTATGAGCCCGAAAGAATATGTCGCGAATAATGATATTTCTCCTGAAACCAATGATCAAATCGCGATTTGAATAGGTCTTGAACGCTAAAAAATGTGATTTGCACCCAAAATCACATACAAATGAAAAGGCTTCTTATCTTCTTTTCCCTATCCATTTATGCATTCACTGCCAAGGGCCAGACACCAACTTCCGAGATTGACGAGCTGAGCGGGAATTATGCATACAAAAGTGCAAATGCAGCGCCCATTTATTTCCGCGTGTACAAGCAAAATAAAACATTGATGCTGGAAGTGGTTGGGCAAGGTAAAACGGAACTGAAAAAGGTGTCAGCATATAAGTATATTCCGGACAAGGTAAAACCTGAAGCTGTTATGGAGTTTGCAAAGGATGCGTCGGGCAAAGTTATAAAATTCGCCTGGATCCAAAAAGATGTTCCCTTAAACTGGGTAAAAATTGACTCCGCTTCATTGTCTTACCCCGGTATTTATCAGCTCGACAGCGATCCTTATAAAATATTTACCGTATCAAAAAAAGGAGATTCGTTAACCGGGCAGTCCACTGATGGTGCCAGGCTGACTTTGAACGCACGAGGCAATGATCATTTTACGGCCACTAAAGATGGACAGGAGTACTCATTTCAATTCAAAAAAGCGGCCAACGGTTCTGTAAAAGAATTAATAACGGCAGGCAGGGCGCCACTTGAATTTATGAAAGTGCCATCCATTATTACAGAACATATCTCTAACAGGCAAAATGGTTTTACCCGGTGCGATTCTTTGCAAGGTATGTTGACACCGCTGCGTACCTGTTATGATGTGCTGTTTTACGATCTAAACGCGACTATAGAACCGGAGCAAAAATATATCAAGGGGAATACAGGTATCCGCTTCAAGGTATTACAGTCTTTCAATTTCATGCAAATTGACCTTCAGCCTGAAATGGTCATTGAAAAAATATTGTACCATAATACTGAGTTGCTTTATACAAGGGAGTGTAAGGCTGTATTCATACAATTTCCTATGTATTTACAACAGGGTGCGCAGGAAGAAATACGGATTGTATATGGCGGCAAGCCAAGAGTGCCTAACCTGGCTGCAGAGCAGGGTGGTTTTTTCTGGTTTAGTAACAGGGATAAAAAAATGTGGATTGAATCTGTTTGCCAAGGTGTGGGCGCCAGCCTTTGGTGGCCGTGTAAAGATCACCTGTCTGACAGACCGGACAGTATGAAAATAAGCATTACTATCCCAACCGGTTCAACTGAAATATCCAATGGAAAATTTATGGGCAAAACAGACTTACCTGGTCACAAAACCCGCTTTGACTGGTATGTCAGCTACCCTATTACACCGTATAATGTTGTTGTAAATATTGGCGATTACGCGCACTTTACAGATACATATATCAATAAGGATAAGGATACGCTTCCGCTTAGTTTTTATTGTATGTCTTACAATACAGGCATTGCAAAAAATATTTTTTCTGATACCAAGAGGCTACTGGCATTGTATGAACAGCAGTTTGGCAAATATCCTTTTTACAGGGATGGTTTTACGTTAATGGAATCTGTTTATCCAATGGAACACCAGGGGGCAATTAGCATTGGCGCTATTAATAATCCATTCAATAGTACAAAGTATGACTCTACTGACCTGATGAGTACTATGTGGCATGAAACAGCTCATGAATGGTGGGGCAATAGTGTTGGCTGTAGTGACTTTGCTGATATGTGGACTCATGAAGCATTTGCAACTTATGCGGAGGTATTAAATTATGAAGCCACAGGTGGTACACCTGCCGCACAAAAATATTTACACAGCAGCGCACCTAAAAACAATGAACCGATCATAGGCATATACAACGTTAATCATTTTCACATGGGCGATATGTATGCGAAAGGGGGCCTCATGCTGCATACGCTTCGGAGTGCTATGAACAATGACTCTTTGTTTTTTGCTATATGGAAGGGCATTCAAAAAGATTTCCGTTATAAAACAGTTACGACAGAAGATATCGTTGGCTACTTCAATACTATTTCGGGCAACAACTATACAGCCTTTTTTGATCAATATTTACGCTATACAAACATTCCTGTGTTGCAGGTTTCAATAAAGAAAATCGGTTCGCAACTGCGTGTGCAGTATAAATGGAAGACAGATGTTGCCGGGTTAAATTTACCAGTGAAAGTAACCGGCAGTAATGGTTCATTTGTTTTTATTCATCCAACTGACAATTGGCAAACGATGGACATAAATGGCCTGTCTAAAAAAGAGTTTAAAGTTGATACGGATAATTTCTATGTAGGCGTAGAGGTATTGTAACTAATTATCCGGATCACAAATACCGTATAAATAATGATTGTGATTGCAAAATAGAACCCTATAAGGTCTTAAAGACCTTATAGGGTTTCGCATTTATCTGGTTAAGGGTCTAACAAGGTTATTTCACAAGGCACACGCAAAAAGTGACAAAAGTCAGGGGCGCCCCTATTCTAAAAGATTATTTTGCATCAGCTTACTTTAAAAAATACACCCATGTTCATTTCCGGATACCCCTTGTTACGTACCATAGCCAGGCTTCACTCCAGGCACTTAGTCTTAAATCTCTCTAAAATATAATGGAAGGTTGGCGGCTTGACGTTGTCAGCAGTGTCTTATATGCTAACGATTTAGATAATCACTAATCAATAAATACATCTTTAATCACACAACTTAGAAAAATAACGCGTATGAAAAAGTACCCCATCCTTTCCTTTGCAATAGTATTGAACATACTTTGTGTTTTTGCACTCTCCTGCGGGCAAAACAATAGTCAACAAGCAAGCAGTAGTAATCCTGACTCTGCATCATCAAAGCCAACGGTTTTGGTTACGGCTGACAATTTCAACCGGGCAGAGTCTGATATGTACTTTTCAGTATCTGTCAAAGATGCTGGCGGTACAGGGCAAATTTTCCATCACCGGGAACTGATGCCAATAGATCATCAAACCATTATTCGCGCCAACCGGGATGTATTGTATTCATCAGGTGTTTTCGATCTTGATGCCGGCCCGGTAACAATTACTATGCCTGATCCGGGTAAACGGTTTATGTCTATGATATCAGTAGATGAAGATCAATATTCGGAAACAGTATATGCACCGGGCGTTTTCACTTTTACAAAAGAGAAGGTTGGTACACGCTATGTAATGCTGGCGGCCCGGACTTTTATAGACCCGAATGATCCGAATGACGCGCAAAAAGCCCATCAATTGCAAGATGCAATTAAAATTGAACAGGCCAATAAAGGAAGTTTTGAAATCCCTAATTGGGATAAAGTAAGTCAGCAAAGAATACATGATTCTTTAGTAGCTGTTGCGAAAACACTCCCCGATACCAAAAGAACGTTCGGTACGAAGAGTGAAGTTGATCCAGCCCGCCATCTTGTAGGCACAGCAACCGGCTGGGGAGGAAATGCAGAAAAAGATGCGATGTATTTGACTGTTGTACCGGCACAAAATGATGGCAAAACAATTCATAAGTTGACAGTAAAAGATGTGCCGGTAGATGGATTCTGGTCTATCAGTGTTTATAATAAAGAAGGCTATTTTGAAAAGAATGATTTAAATAAATATTCGCTGAACAATGTGACTGCTAAAAAGAATGCGGATGGCTCCGTAACGGTTCAGTTTGGCGGATGCGATGTTAACTCAACAAATTGTCTTCCTATTACACCAGGCTGGAATTACTGGACTCGCCTTTACAGGCCCCAGGCAAAAATATTAGACGGAAGTTGGAAGTTTCCGGAGGCTCAACCCGTAAAATAAAAGAACATTTATATTATCAAAGCAAAGCCATTTCAGCTTTGCTTTTTTATTGGCAATAAGTGCGTAGATAGAAGCAGCTCTGAAACCTATAAGGTCTTAAAGACCTTATAGGTTTTTTATGATTTACCTTTTCAAATTTTACATCAAATACTGCGGATTCGTGAGGGAACGAACCCGGACGGCGATAAAAAATTAAAAGTAGCAATCATTTCCGTGTGAATAATTTTATACCTTTTACTACAAGCCATACTAAGAGGCTCATTACAAGGATATAGCCAAAAATTTCACCTATCCTAAAAGGAATGCCAGATTCTAACTCACTAATTGTGTATTGCTGAAGTTGTGCAGGTTTCTTGGTCAATTTAAATGATTCTAAAAAATGCTTCCCCTGTTCTCCTGAAGTATCTGCACTTTCCGGTTCCACCCAATATCCTGCTGTAATAATTGTATTGTTGGCAAAGAAAATTTTATAAAATCTGCTACCTGTAAAACCTGTTTGTGAAATATCCTTACATTCTATATTTACACCTCTTAAACCATCTATCTCAAAAAAACTTTGAGATAGAAGTGTGTCTTTTTTACCGAGAATGCCTTTAATATACCCTTTATAAACATTATCAAGTTCACGTACATTAAACTTAATGTTCTTTTGAGTCAGATCTGCGACAAACACGTTATAAACAACGTAATCTTTTTTACATGAATATATCTTAAAAAAAGCAGTATCTCTCACTGATGGCCGAAAAGGGAAATCAATTGTAGCAAAAGTATCTAGTTGTTGCTTGTACTGTGCGTGTAAGAAAAAACTGAAGGCAGCAAAAATAACGCTTAATAAAATCTTCTTCATATTAGGGTTGAATGAGGTAGCAAGATATTAAAATGTTAGGATACTTTATTTTAATGCCGTTCGGTTATTTTTTTTCTTTTCAAGTGTAACCGTCCGTTTGTCTACCGACGGTGTTACTTTTTGTCTTGATACAAAAAGTAACCAAAAAGATCAAGGCTCCAGAAAAGCAGGCTAAAAATTGTCCCGCCCGCCGAAATCCATTGAACTCGCCGCTTACAGTCTGAGTAAGTAAGTTGCGCCAGGCTCAAACAGCAATGGATTTTTGCGGCACTCATCCCAATTTTCTTAACGCAGCTTTTCTGAGGCCGGACGTTTCTATTGAAAAAGCCACTCTAAAAATAGAGCGGCTTAGTTTCACGAAATGTATATTAATCAATAAGTCCTTCCTAAAGTATCGCATGCAGCTTTCATAAGAGATGTGCCGTCGTTGGTATCTTGTCCCAGCTCCCACATCATAATGCCGCCGGCAGTATTTTTTGCCAGCATTGTTTTCCGCTTAATGGTATATTGACCATTGTAGTAAATAGTATAGTTTGTAAAACCGCCTGCTGTTACAACAGCAGAATCTACCTGTGATTTACCAGGCGCTTGTGCCAGTATGCCACTATAGGTAAGTACCGTACCAGTCTGTGTAATGCCGCTTGGCCTGCCGTACGCAGGTAGTCCCAGTACTACCCTGGACGCTGGTGTGCCGCGTGTAGTGATCCAGTAGTTTAAGCAGGTTTGCGCAAGTGCATAATCACTGTGTTGCTTATACGGCACAGTTGTATTAAAATCATCATAAGCCATGATGTTATAAAAATCTATGTAGCTGCTATGCAGCAATTCATCTTTGACAGCATCACGGGTACCACCCGCATATTTACCGGCCGTTAATGCCGTACTTAAATAATATTTCGCGTTTGTGTGGCAGCTATCGCTTAATTCCTTCATCAATGCTGTGTACATAGCATCTGATCCGTCAGAGGTAGTAGGATACTCCCAGTCTATATCTATACCGTCTAAGGCATAAGTGCGCGCCATATTCATTACCTGTATTATAAAGGCATTACGGCCTGTGGCATTACCAGCCATGTTTTTCCAGTTGGTTGTGGAACCATTAATACTTACAAAAAGTTTCGCGCCATTTGCTTTTGCTTTTGTCTGAACCGCAGTCAGGTTTGTTGGCACTTCTATACTTAGGCCACCGGTGCTTGTCACATTTGCAAATGCATAATTAATGACGTTGCACATTTTGAATTTATTGTCCGGAATACTTGAAGCGCTGCGATAGCTTGGAATATAGCCTACCACATAAAAACCGAGTGCCGGAGGAGGTGTAATGGTGTTGGTAATTATTGGTGGATTTGTACCGCCACCGCCGCCTGTATTGGGTGTAGATGTATCTTTCTTACTACAACTGGCAACGAGTACGGCCATGCATAGGAATGAGTAGATTCTTTTCATAATGAGTAGTTTTGGCATCTGCAACTTTTTGCGCTTTTATGCAGATACCCGTAAGATATGCTCTTTTACTCATGAAAAGAATTAAAATATAAGCTTATTTCTGCTGCTTTTTGATCAACCGGAAAAAGCGCTGGTTCAATAAAATGGCTGAAAAAGTAAGGCCAACTACAAACCCGATCCAGATGCCTGCGGCCCCCATTTTGAAGGTAAAGGCCATAAGATAACCGGTGGGAATACCTATAACCCAGTACGCGATGGCAACATAAATAGTGGGCACGCTTACATCTTTCATACCACGCAGCAAGCCTACGCCTATGGCCTGTGTAGCGTCAGACACCTGGAAGATGGCGGCGTACAACATCAGCACTGCTGCAATAGAAACAACGGTAGCATCATCATTAAATGCCAATGGCAGCATTTTGCGCATTGCAATAAAAAAGATAGCACTCAGTACACCATAGAGCACCCCGCTGATCAAAGTGCTTTTACCTATAACATTTATGTCTTTCCAATTATTTCTTCCCCAGGCATTACTTATGCGTATAGAACCTCCTTGCGCAAGACCAAACGATACCATAAATGCAAAGGCGGCGCAGCTTAATGCGATCTGGTGCGCGGCCTGCTGCACAGCGCCTAATGTTCCAATGATAATACCCGATACGGCAAACGCGCCAGTTTCCATACCAGCCTGCATGCTGCTAGGTATGCCTATATGTAATAGCTCTTTAATCGTACTGATCTTTAGCTGCCATTGGCTGCGTCTTACTGCAATGTACCTGTGAAACAGGGGATGTACCCAAACGATAGCAACTAATGCAATTAAGATAATAATACGCGTTACCAATGTGCCTATACCAGCACCTACCAGTTCTAACCTTGGAAAGCCCCAGTTGCCATATACAACCAGCCAGTTGATAAATACGTTTACCGGCATTGCCAGTAAGGAAAGCACCATTGCAGTACGCGTACGCTCCAGCCCGTCTGTAAACTGCTTAATGGCTATAAACATGAGCATGGGAATAATAGACCATGCCATAATCTGTAAATAAGGTACAGATAACGCAGCTACATCCGCATCTTGCCCCAGGTGAAAAAGAATGCCTTTACCGAGGTTCAATGCAAGTGCTATAATAATAGCGGCTATGGTGCATAACCAAAAGCCATTATAGAGGTAATGTGATACTTTTTGTCCATCGTTACGTCCATAGGCCATAGACACTGTCTGAGAGACAGACATACTCATTCCTATGCCTAATACGAATGGAATATTCATGACGCTGATAACCAGCGCTGAGGCTGCAAGGTGTTTGTAACTAATAGAACCCACCATTACACTGTCAATAATACCCAATGACATTTGAGTGAGTTCGCCTAAAATAATAGGTCCTGATAACTTCCACGTTCTAATAGCTTCTGCACGCATCAGGCAAAAGTAATAATTTGAAAATTGAGGAATTTGAAAATCTGAAAATGAAGACAGGTGCCAATCTAAGTTAATTTACACATTTTCAAATTTGCATATTTTCAAATTGCTTCAACAATGTAACCATACAACAATTAAACAATATTTCTATTGCAACTTCCCTACAAATTCCTTTACCAATGCGCCTAAATCATTCACCTCATTCAGAGGCAATGTAGCGCCTTTGTCAAATACATCATGATACGCTGCAATGCCGCCCATTGTATAAATAAAGAAAGCAGGCACACCTTTTTCTGTAAACCAGTAATGATCGCTGTTAGCAGCTTTGCCGCGTACTTTTACGGCAGCGAGAAAGTGATTATTCTCGTTAATCGATTTCAGGATAGAAAAAGCTTGCGGATATTCAGTTGCATTTACAACTGTTACGCCATCATCACCTGTACCAACAAGGTCAAAGTTGAGCAGGAATTTTATCCGGGATAATGGTATGAGCGGATGCTCAGTAAAATATTTTGAACCAACCAGGCCGGCTTCTTCTGAAGCAAAACAGATAAAGCCAATGGAATATGGTTGCGGGTGCTGTGCATAATAAGTAGCCAGGGATAAAAGAAAACTTGTACCACTTGCATTGTCATTCGCTCCGGGGAAATAAGTGTTTTTACCCATGCCTCCTAAATGATCATAGTGCGCAGTAATAAAAATTACAGAATCAGGATATTGCGTCCCTTTTACGTATCCACAAACATTACCTGTATAGAAGCGCTTTACAAATTTGTTTTCAATATTAGCTGCAATAGTAGTTGGTATAGCTGTCAATGCTTTTTTATCTACTTTGATGAGTGTATAATCTACCACTTCCTGCGCTACAGACCACGTCAGCTTGTTTTCCAATACCACAATGATCTTGTTCTTTGCATCTACAAATGTTACGCTATCCTTTTGCACTAAATCACCACTTGCCTTCACTCCTTTTGCATCTGGCGCTACTATGTAGTCTTTGCCTGGCTGCAACAGCTTATCATTGATGCTCACCTGCATCTCTCCCGGAAAAGTGTTTACGGGGAAATCAAAAGGTTGCAGGTAATTATTCTTATCAAAGGAAAGCAAGCCGATGGATGCAAATTGCTGTTGCAGAAAAGAAGCAGCCTTTTGCATGCCATTGTTTGTATAGCCACGCCCCCAGAATGCAGCAGAGGTTAACGTATCTACTTTAGAACGGATATACGCACTATCCTGTGCATGTGCAGTAGTAGAAAGGAGAACTGAGATTATTAAAACAAGTTTTTTCATGTAGTATTTTTTCACGCAAAGGCGCATAAGTATCGCAAAGGCCGCAAAGGGATACGCAGAGAGCGCAAAGAAGAATCGGGAGAGGTGAATCGATAATCGTGAATGGGCTTACTCACAACTGACCACTCACAACTCACATTTCGTCTCATTCACCACTATCTCATCAACCATACATAAAACTGTGGGAACATTTTACGCCATGTTGCTTCATTGTGTTTTCCGGTTGGGTAATAGAAGCGTGCCACATCATAAGAAGCATTTTTCTTCTTGATCAGTTCCAGCATACGGTCCATGTCTTTTACCATTGTAGTACTTTCTTCTCCGCCAGCATAGAAGTAGAAACGAGGCATATTAGGCCATGTTGTTTTGTCTACATCCAGGTACATCTCCGGTACTAACCAGAATGATGGGGATAGAACTCCTGCTGCACCAAATGCAGTCGGGTATTTCATCAGCGTATATAAGCTGATCAATGCTCCCATACTGCTGCCTGCAACATACGTATGAGCAGCATCTTTCAGGGTTCTGTATTTTTTATCAATAAATGGTTTTAATGTGGTTGCCAGGAACTCTGCATACGCTTTACCTTCTCCTTTACCGTATTGTGTATTGTCATAGGGATTGTACTCGGTCATTCGTTTACCCTCCCCATTATCTATACCTACTACAATACATTCCTTACCTGTTGTTTTTTGCAGCGAGTCTAAACACTCATCCACGCCCCACTCTCCGAAAGGTGCGGTTTGTTCATTAAACAGGTTTTGCCCGTCCTGCATGTACAATACGGGATAAGATTTACCCTTTAAGGTTGCATACGATTTAGGCAGGTATATCCATATTCTTCTTGTGCGGTTTAACTGGGGAATGGCAAAAGCCGTATCTATAATACTCACCTGTGCAGTTGCCGTATTAGGCTTAGGCTTATCCGGGTAATCATCTTTCCATCCCGGCACGGTCAGGTCCAGGGATACATCCCCTGTGACGTCAATAACCCTGTTGGCAATATCTTCCCCTTTTGCAGAGGTTTCTACTTTATCCCATGTGCCACGGGTAAACTTAAACTCATACTTACCCGGAGCTATATTTTTAAGTACAATGGCGCGTCTTGTAGGGCCGAAAGGCTTCAGCTTAGAGGCAGGGTCAGAAGGGTTCCAGCTATTGAAACTACCAGCCACATAGATGTCGTCCAACTTTTTGGTAGCCACATCAGTAATGACCAAACGAACGGTATATTGGGCGGATATGGCGCTTGCAAAACATACAGCCAGCGCAAATAGCATGAGTTGTTTCATGCAATGAAAATAAAGAATAACGAACAAGGAACAAGGAATTTCCGATGAGGAATAATATTCAATGCCCAACGTTCAATAATCAATTTTCAATTGAGCGTTGAACGTTGAGCATTGTTCATTGAACATTATCCCGTTCTTTTATTCGACATTCCTTGTTCATTATTCCTTCCCATATAGGCACAAAAAAGGCGTCTCTATCCCCCGATGAAACGCCTTTTAAAACAATTGCTCAAAGCTTTTGTCTTTTTGAAAATTAGCTACCAGTTGCTGGTATGCTCTTTATGACAAATAGCCGGAAAAAAAGTTTAATCGATCCAAAAATATTTTAATGTTCCAGCCTTATATAGCTTTTTTTAAAATCTATGATCATCTTTTCAAATTGCCCAATCACATCTTGTCCAATATTTCCATAATATATATCCCTGTTAGTATCTATCATTTCTGTCATTATATTGGCCTCTTTCAGTACCACCTTTTGCTCCATACAGTATAAGATGATCTCCGGCACTTTCACGGCTTTCATGGTCTTAGCCCCCGAAGCCCCGCCCACTCTTTTTTCTGTTACTATTCCTATCTTATCCAGTACCATCTTGTATTTATTATAAAATACATCGCTCAGGTCAGAGGTTTGTGCGCCAGTATCAAAGGTGAACGGCAGCAGCTCGTCCGCGTGCTGCAGGTATATTACGGGCTTCAGGCCATCCAGCGTCATGTTTGCATAATAAGGGTTAGTGGCATTCTCCCGCTTAATGGTCAAGGTATTTTTTACAAATTCCAGTGTGCCCATTTCTTTTATAACAGGAAAGCCTATAATGCCATTAAGCTTATAATACCCATTGCCGAAACTTAGCGAGGAATCAGGAAACACCAGGAATACACAGTTGCGTACCTCTATCTCGCCTATCTTTAATTTATCTGCAATGCCCAATTTTGCCCGTGTAACAGCACCTGTTATCCCACTCACCACAGGATAAGCCCCTTTGCCTACGATCTTTAAGCCAAGTAAGGACGCATAGCTTTCAGTAATAACAGACATGCCTGCACCGGAATCAAAAATGAAACTGTGTACGCTATCATTGGCTGTAACATTAATGTTCCAGAGGTTGGCTTTGTCCTTTCTAAGCTGTATGACCGTTTCTGCCGGTTGGGATATTGTTTGTGGCTTTACATTTTTCAATGCCCGCCACATATTTATCGACTCTTTGTCTTCGGCTTTATTATCATCTTTATCAAATGCACCATAGTGTTTGGAAAGATGCGTGTAGGCATCAGCCGCATCATCGTATTTAAATAGCTTGATAGAGTTATCAGCCTTTGTAGTGTAGTATAAATAACCTAGTGTATCATTGCTCTGCACAACAGACCGCCGCACCTGTTGCAACAGTAACCTGGAACTATCCGCTTTACCAAACGCATTCAGAAGAACAGCTTTGTAAATAAGATAGGCACCAGCAGAAAAGTCTTCCTCCTTTAGCAGTGCCTGCAATGCAGGGAACTGCTTTTGCTGAACAGCATTGTAAAACTTGTTGTCCTGCGCAAAAGTTAGCGTTATGCTATTCAGAAGTATTGCGCCTGCTATTATTACCGTTCTTATTATTTGCATTCTCATCTTACAGGCATTTATTATGCTACGCTATTCCCTGATCAGCCTTTTACATTCCTCCAGCAGTCTTTGTTTATTTATTGCTGCTGTTCCCACCTCTTCACAGACAAGCCCTCCGGCAATATTTGCCATCTCTGCCGCCAGGCGTATATCCCGTGAAGATGCATACATCAGTGACGCAACAGCTATCACAGTATCCCCTGCTCCGCTTACATCAGCAATCGTTCTTACATGAGAAGGAATGATCTTTGACTGGGTATTTTTCTGGAAGAAAACACCTTTTTCTGATAAGGTGATCAATGATATTTTATGCTGTAGTAACTGATGTAACTCTGAGTGAATGTTACGTAATGATGTTTCATTTACATCATCTACCATCAGGTTCAAGCCCTCTTTCACCTCTTTCAGGTTAGGCTTAAACACATCTACATTTTTATACGAGAAAAAATTCTTTCGTTTAGGATCTACAGTGGTTACAATATTATGTTCCTTACAGAAAGCAATAATCCCGTGAATTAATTTTTCTGTCAAAACACCCTTATTGTAATCTTCAAAGATCACTACTGATGGTGCATATTTTTTAGCGAATTTCTTAAAGTTAGTCAGCAACTTTTCTTCATCCTCCTCATGTATATCCTCTGTCACCTCAGAGTCAAGGCGCATCATTTGCTGGTTCTTACTTACTATACGGATCTTATTGGTAGTGATCCTATCCTCGCTACGTACAATAAATTTTGTATCTATATGATTGTCCTGCAATAACCCGATCAGTACATCCGCTTCATCATCATTACCTATGACAGAAAACAGCACTGTCTCCGCTCCCATTGCTGCGGTATTTAAAGCCACATTACCAGCGCCACCTATTCTATATTCTTTACTGTTCAATGCCACTACCGGAACCGGTGCTTCAGGCGATATACGATCTACTTTGCCCCACCAGTAAGTATCCAGCATTACATCCCCGATAACAGCCACACGCACTTTATCTAACCCGGCAAACAGTTCATCAAAATTCATATTATTTCTTTCCTTTATTTGCGACTGCAATGTAGTAAATAGGAATGCCAATTGCTACGATTAGTAGTCCCCATTTTACATAAGTGCTTTTATAAATAACCAGCAACACACAGAATGCAATCCCCATCAGGATGTATAAGGCCGGTATTACCGGGTAACCAAATGCCTTATATGGCCTTTCCGCCTCTGGCATTTTTTTCCTTAAAATGAAGATGCCCAATATGGTAAGTACATAGAAAATAACCACTACAAAGGAGACCATATCCAATAGATCGCCATATTTACCACTCAGGCACAACAGTGACGCCACAAGACATTGTAACCACAAACCAAACTCCGGTACTGCAAACTTGTTAAGCTCACCCGTTTTCTTAAAGAATAATCCGTCTTTTGCCATTGTATAGTAAACGCGGGCGCCGGAAAGGATCAACCCATTGTTACATCCAAACGTGGAGATCATGATCATTACAGCGATTACATAAGTACCAACGTTCCCAAAGATTGATTGCGCAGCAGATACCGCTACCCTGTCTTTAGGCGCAGAAGCAATCTCCTGCAATGGTAGTACGGCTGTGTACATAAGATTAGCAGCTACATATACAATAGTTACGATCAGTGTGCCCAGGAAGAGACTAAGCCCGATATTCTTTTTCGGGTTCTTCATTTCTCCTGCAATGAATGTTACATTCTCCCATGCCACACTACTAAAGATGGAGCCAACCATTGCTGTTGCAATTGCCCCTAAAGCCGCAGCTATAGTGTAGCTGGCAACAGTACCATCCGGGCTAAGCTGGTGAATATCCCATGCATTCGTCCAGTTTGCATGCCACACATCTCCTTTTGCAAGGAATAGGCCACAGACAATGAGGCCAAACAAACTCAACAGTTTTATAATAGTGAGCGTGGTCTGAATTAGCTTACCATTTTTAACCCCGCGCGAGTTAATATATGTCAACAAGATGATGGTAACAATGGCCACTAACTGCGCTGGTGATACTTTTAATGCCCCTATGGAGAAAAGCACAATGTCTTCGCTAACTGCGGGGATTAAGTAGGCAGTAAACTTAGAGAATGCTACGCCTACCGCAGCTATGGTTCCCGTCTGAATTACAGAGAAAAAACTCCAGCCGTACAGAAAGCCGACCAGTGGATTATAAGATTCCTTCAGGTACACATACTGGCCTCCGGCCTTGGGAAACATGCCACTCAGCTCGCCATAACTGACTGCTGCTGCAATGGTCATAAAACCGGTCAACAGCCATACAGCTATCAGCCAGCCGGCAGATCCTACATTACGTGTCATATCTGCACTTACAATGAAGATACCAGAACCGATCATGCTACCTGCAACGATCATTGTTCCGTCTAATAAGCCTAGTGTTGGTTTGAATGAAGGGGAATTACTCATGATTTGAAGATAAGAATAAATTAATAACAAGTGTAAGGTATAGGGTGTAAAGACATAAGGTTTAAGGAGGAACACATAGCCAATTTCACCGCAGAGCCGCAGAAGACGGGGAGTTATGCAGCAGTTTTCATTCACGATTACCGTCTCACGATTCACGATAACACCTGGCCTCTTTACGTAAAATACCTGCTAAAACAAAGAGGTGTAAAAACCACATAGTCTTTACACCTCTCTCCTCATACCTTACACCTCAAACCAACCTACCTCATTATTATTTCTTTTTGTTTTCTGCCTTATACAATTCATTCAGTTGCTTAACCACATCAGTAGTTATGTTACGAGAACTGTCTTTGTAATAGAAGAAATTATCGTTGTCGCTGGATGCAAATACAAAAATGTATCCTCTTGTTTTGCTGTACGCTTTTAAAAAATCCTGGATCTTCATTTTCACTTCCTGCAATCTGCGGATAGATTCACCTTGCAATTGCTGATGTTTTTCCTGGTCTGCGTTCTGGTATTCCTGTTGTAACCTGCCCCATTCCTGCTGTGCAGCCATTTGCTCTGCCTGGGACATAGACGGGCCACGTTTCTCATACTCTCTTGCTTTTTCCTGTAAGCCTTTACGCATCTGTGTTAACTCTGCATTGATCTGGCTTTCTTTCCCCCTGATAAACTCTCTTACCTGTTGTGCAAGTACATATTGATTTTCTAAAGTATCTACATCAAAGTAAGCGATTTTAAAATTACCCGGAGCCGCAGAATCAGCTATTGTTGTTTTTGGCAGTGCTTCGATCACCTTCTTGTCTGCAAAATGCAGATAAAATAAAATGCCTACCGCAAGCACCAACGCTACATTTACAGCAATTAAAAAATTCTTCATGTCCGAAAAAGTTTAAGCCTGTGAAGTTATGGGTTTAATAAAAAATCAATGATAATATTATCCTAAAAAGAAAGGCAATCGTTATCATCGTTGGCAATGAACTGGCAAAATACGTACCTCTTTATACATAGCAAAACTTAATCTTCAAATAAACGCCCAAAAAAACAAAAAAGCCCGGTTATTACACCGGGCTTTATCAATACTATTTAAAAGAAATTATTCTTCGTCGTCGAAAGACATTGCTTCACGAGTAGTAGACAACAGTTCATATTCTTCCTTGCTACCTACGATCATGTTTTCAAATTCTTTCTGACCAGTACCAGCCGGGATCAGGTGACCAGTGATAACGTTCTCTTTCAGACCGATCATATCATCTGTTTTACCCTGGATAGCCGCTGAGCTTAACACCTTAGTTGTCTCCTGGAACGAAGCTGCAGATATCCAGCTTTGTACACCCAGAGATGCTTTAGTGATACCCAACAGTACAGGCTGTGCCGTTGCCGGTTGCGCATCACGCACTTCTGCCAGTTGCTTATCGTTACGGCGTAATACAGAGTTTTCTTCTCTCAGTTCACGCAGTGTAATAATCTGACCAGCTTTCAGTTTGGTGCTTTCGCCTGGCTCAACAACAACTTTTTTGTCAAAGATGCGGTCGTTCTCTTCGTTAAATTCGAAGCGGTCTTCCAGATCTTCTTCAAGGAATCTTGTATCACCAGCGTCAACGATCTCTACTTTCTTCATCATCTGGCGAACGATAACCTCAATGTGTTTGTCATTGATTTTTACACCCTGTAAGCGATATACTTCCTGGATCTCATTCACTACATACTCCTGTACTGCGAATGGACCTTTAATAGTCAGGATATCAGCAGGTGCAATCTGTCCGTCAGACAATGGTGTACCAGCTTTCACAAAGTCACCATCCTGTACCAGGATCTGGCGAGTCAATGGAACAAGGTATTTTTTAACGATACCATCTCTTGCTTCTACAATGATCTCACGGTTACCACGCTTAACGTTACCAAACGCAACCACACCATCTATCTCACACACAACCGCAGGGTTACCCGGGTTACGTGCTTCAAACAACTCAGTTACACGTGGAAGACCACCCGTGATGTCACCAGACTTACGAAGCGTTCTTGGTATTTTCACGATTACCTGGCCTGCTTTTACTTTTTCACCTTCTTCTATTACAAGACGGCTACCTACAGGCAAGTTGTAGTTTTTAATTTCTTTACCTTCTACAACGATACCAGGGATCTTCGTTTTATCTTTTGTTTCTATAACCACTTTGTCGCGGTGACCTGTTTGCTCATCCGCTTCTTCACGGTATGTTACACCTTCAATTACGTTTTCGAATTTAATCTCACCCGTAATTTCAGCTACTACTACGTTGTTGAATGGATCCCATGTACAGATTGTTTCACCTTTCTTAATCTGCTGCCCGTCTTTTACAGTCAGGGTAGCGCCATAAGGAACGTTGTTAGTGATCAACAGGCGATCATTTTTCAGGTCCATAATACGAACCTCACCTGTACGGCCAATAACAATGTGTACTTTCTCACCTTCGTTGTTTTCTGTTACAACAGTACGTAAACCATCGAACTGGATAGTACCGTCAAACTTAGCGTTCAATGAAGATTCGATAGAAGAAGAACCTGCGATACCACCCACGTGGAAGGTACGAAGTGTCAACTGTGTACCAGGCTCACCAATGGACTGTGCAGCTATGATACCTACAGCATCACCTCTCTGCGCCATGTAGCCTGTAGCCAGGTTTTTACCATAACATTTCACACACACACCACGTTTGCTTTCGCAAGTAAGTACAGAGCGTATTTCTACTGTTTCTATACCTGCGTCTTCTATAGCATGTGCAATGTCTGTTGTAATTTCTTCACCAGCCGTTGCTATTAATGTATCATTTATCGGATGGAACACATCATGCAGAGATGTTCTACCCAGGATCCTGTCATACAATGGTTCTACTATATCCTCGTTATCTTTCAATGCAGAAGTTGCTATACCACGTAGTGTACCGCAATCTTCTTCTGTGATAACCACGTCTTGTGCAACGTCAACCAGACGACGGGTCAGGTAACCCGCATCCGCCGTTTTAAGGGCCGTATCCGCAAGACCTTTACGCGCACCGTGCGTAGAGATAAAGTAATCCAATACGTTCAGGCCACCTTTAAAGTTTGACAAGATCGGGTTTTCGATAATCTCAGACCCGCTAGAGCCAGACTTTCTTGGTTTAGCCATCAGACCTCTGATACCAGCCAACTGTTTTACCTGTTGTTTACTACCACGCGCACCGGAGTCAAGCATCATGTAAACTGAGTTGAAACCTTGTTTATCAGTCTGCATTTCTCGGATCAGCGTTTCAGTAATACGGGTATCCACACGGCTCCAGATATCAATTACCTGGTTATAACGTTCGTTGTTCGTGATCAGACCCATGTTGTAGTTTTCCCAAACCTCGTCTACTTCAACTTTAGCTTGCTCCAACAATTCGTTCCTTAATTCAGGAATGATAAGGTCATTAACGTTGAACGACAAACCACCACGGAAGGCCATACGGAAACCGAGTGTTTTAATGTCATCCAGGAATTTAGCTGTTTTAGGAACGTTCGTGATCTTGATGATGTCACCAATGATCTCACGAAGGCTTTTCTTAGTAGCCAATGCGTTCACAAAACCTACCTCAACCGGTACGTGCTGGTTAAACAGTACACGTCCTACTGTTGTATCTATCAGTTTTTTTACCAACTGTCCGTTTTCACGTACGTTGGTTTTTACTTTAATGTGTGCATGCAGGTCTACACGTCCTTCGTTGTAAGCGATCAGCACTTCATCCATGCTGTAGAACGCCATTCCCTCGCCTTTTACTTTCTCAGTCTCAGTAGATTTTTTGCCCTTGGTAATGTAATACAGACCAAGTACCATGTCCTGAGAAGGAAGGGTGATCGGCGTACCGTTCTGCGGGTTCAAAATGTTGTGAGAAGAAAGCATCAGTAACTGGGCTTCCAGAATTGCAGCACTGCTCAGTGGAACGTGTACCGCCATCTGGTCACCATCGAAGTCGGCGTTGAACGCGGCTGTTACCAGCGGGTGCAACTGTATCGCCTTACCTTCTACCAGTTTAGGCTGGAACGCCTGGATAGATAAACGGTGCAATGTTGGGGCACGGTTTAGCATTACAGGGTGGCCTTTCAATATATTTTCAAGGATATCCCAAACAACAGAATCTTTCCTGTCAACTAATTTCTTAGCTGATTTTACTGTTTTTACGATACCTCTTTCAATCAGTTTACGGATAATAAACGGTTTGAAAAGCTCGGCAGCCATATCCTTCGGAAGGCCACACTCATGCATTTTCATTTCAGGTCCTACTACGATTACAGAACGACCGGAGTAGTCCACACGTTTACCCAACAAGTTCTGACGGAAACGGCCTTGTTTACCTTTCAGTACGTCAGACAGTGATTTCAATGCACGTCCACCTTCCGCTTTTACAGCGTTAGATTTACGGCTGTTGTCAAACAAGCTGTCCACCGCTTCCTGCAACATACGTTTTTCGTTACGTAAGATCACCTCAGGAGCTTTAATCTCCAACAAGCGTTTCAAACGGTTGTTACGTATGATTACACGACGGTAAAGGTCATTCAGATCAGAAGAAGCAAAACGTCCGCCATCCAAAGGCACCAAAGGTCTTAACTCTGGCGGGATAACAGGAATGTACTGCATCACCATCCACTCAGGGCGGTTAGTGATACGGGTAGACGCATCACGGAAAGATTCCACAACGCTCAAACGTTTCAGCGCATCTGCTTTACGTTGCTGAGAAGTTTCGTTCGCAGCAGCATTACGCAGGTTAAAGCTCAATGAGTCAAGGTCAATGCGTGCCAACAGATCATGAACCGCTTCAGCACCCATTTTAGCAATGAATTTCTGCGGATCTTCGTCTGGCAGGTATTGGTTATCTTTTGGCAGGTTATCCATTATCTCCAGGTACTCTTCTTCCGTCAACAGGTCGCCTGGTTGCAGGCCCTTGTCTTCGCGAACACCCGGCTGGATCACCGCGTATCTTTCATAATAAACAATAGTCTCCAGTTTCTTAGAGCTCATACCCAGCAGGTAACCAATTTTGTTTGGTAAGCTCTTAAAATACCAGATGTGTACTACCGGTACCACCAGTTTGATGTGGCCCATACGCTCGCGGCGCACTTTCTTTTCAGTTACTTCCACACCGCAACGGTCACACACAATACCCTTGTAACGGATACGTTTGTACTTACCGCACGCACACTCATAATCTTTTACTGGTCCGAAAATTCTTTCACAGAATAAACCATCACGCTCTGGCTTGTAAGTACGGTAGTTGATCGTTTCCGGTTTCAACACCTCACCAAAGCTACGCTCCAGGATACTGTCCGGTGATGCCAGACCAATCGTAATCTTAGAGAAAGTTGCCCTTGGGCGATTGTCTTTTTTAATGGCCATATTAAAAATTGCAATTTTTTAATGATCCCTATGTTTTTCAGAAACCCATCCTACCTTTTAGAGTAGTCTTTTGTACCCTGCTTTTTGTTTGTTACTCATCGTTCCTTGCGTCGCACACTTCAACCTAACTCTCTGATGAACAGTTTGTTACCTAGTTAAATTTGCTGTAAATCCGCGATAGAAATTGATGTAAACGACTGAAACTGATACAATTTTCCAAAATCCATAAGGCGGCAAAGGTAATAAGATTCATATAAAAAAGAGTAATACAGTATTAATTATATAACCATCATTATAAATAATTAACAATGTTAATTATTTTCATACCTTTGTCCCCTTATGAAGAATAAACAGATACAGGAGCAGCGCATAAAGGGATACTTCATACAGGCAACAAAAGATATACTAAAAGGAGAAGGCCTGAAAAGTATCAGTGTACGCAATATTGCTGACCAGGCAGGTTACTCCTACGCAACGTTATACAATTATTTCTCAGATGTAAACGAACTGGTATTCGAATGTGTAAAAGACTTTCAACAGGAATGTGAAACCATCATACAACAGGAAGTAATTAATGAAGCCCAGGGCATTGACCGTATTAAGGCTATTTCCCGTGCGTATGTAAAATACTTTGTTCAATATCCCGGCATATTTGAACTCTTCTTTTTAGAAAAGCCGGCAAAAGGACAGGAAGAAACATTGCAACTAATCAATACTTTTTTTGACCGGCTCTGTCTCGCAGACTGGCAATACTGTATTTCTAAAACAATGGTGCCGCTACGTTCTGTAGAAGTGGTAAAACAACAACTCAATTATATGCTCACCGGCATGATGCTGTTTTACCTAAACCGACGACACCCTATAGACTATGCGGCAATGCTGCAAAATCTTGACGTACAGTTGTTGCATATACTGTCGTAGGTACATTGCTGGATTGTTATATGGTTTAATTGTTATTTGCAACTATGGTATGTAACCTGATAACAATTTAACCATATAACAATTCAACAATTTTCACCTCACTTTCAAATTACCTCGCATACCAGTTATCCGGATTGCCGGCAACCAGTAATGCCAACAATTTAACCATATAACCATTTAACAATTTTCACATCATGTCCCGCCAAAAAGAACTAAAACAAGCATATAAACTGGAAAAACAACCGATGGGTGTATTCCAGATAAAACATAAAGAATCAGGGAAAACATTTATTGGCAATTCGCAAGACTTATCTAAAGCCGCCAATTCTCAATTTTTCCAGCTACGCATGGGATCACATCGAAATGAAGCATTGCAACAAGACTGGAATAAATACGGCGCAGATGCCTTTGAGTACAGCATACTCGAAGAACTGAAAGAACCCGAAGATGAAATATACTTTGACGCAAGAAAGGCATTGAAGCTACTGGAAGATGTATATGTTGGCAACACACCGGGCAATTACAATGTGCAGCGGTAAACTTCACTAGTAACTATCATACTGTATTTTCTACTCAACATCCGAGAAGAAGAGACGATGCGGCGAGAATGGTAAGAGTGGGCCATTTTTTGGGTGTATCTGCAATTGGAAAAGATGCTTTTCGAAAGTGGCCCACTCTGGCCATCGCTTTTTATATTACATATTCAATGCAAGGCGACTTAACTAGCACTTTATTTTTTTTCATGCGACCTCTCTCCCGCTCTCATTTCCGCACGGAGAAGAGAACGGCTATAAATTATTTTACAATCCTCCTTTACTCCTGCCCTTATTCACCTAATGAAGCTCCACAATACCTACAATATTTTGCATCTTTTTCATGATTCCACTTGCCACAGCTTTTGCACTGCACATCACTTATATGTTTGTTTCTCCATTCAGCCATCATCTGGCTCGTAACTATACCCGTTGGCACAGCTATAATGCCATAGCCACAAAGCATCAGTATGCAGGACAACAGTTTCCCGAGCGGTGTAACAGGAGAAATATCCCCATAGCCAACCGTCGTAATCGTCACAATTGCCCAATAAATGCTTTCAGGAATGCTATTAAAGCCATTGGATGCCCCTTCTATTAAATACATGCAAGAACCCAGGATAACGACAATAATCACAATGAAAAGCATAAAAATGCTGATCTTTCTTACACTCTTTGCCAATGCTTCTAATAAGAAACGCCCTTCATCTAAAAAATGCCACAGTTTGAATATCCGGAAAATGCGCAACAGACGTAATGCCCTCAACACTAACAAATATTGCGTGCCAGCTACTAACAAGCTTATATAGGTTGGGATAATCGCGCACAGGTCAATAATGCCCATCCAGCTTAAAGCATAGGCCATTGGTTTCCGTATGCAAAACAACCTGAGAATATACTCCGCCGTAAATAAAATAGTAAACACCCATTCAATTGCGTAAAATATATCTGCATATTTTGCATGGTAAGGCGGCACGCTATCTATCATTACAACAATAACACTAAGGAGAATACAGGCAAGCAATGCAATGTCAAACAGTTTTCCATAAAATGTGTTTGACTCAAAAATGATACTGTGCAATTTGTATTGCCAGGGCCGCATAGTTGGACGTTGTCCGGTGCTCATATATTCAAGGTTTGCGAAGGACAAAAGTACACTTTAGCCATATAAAACAAAAAAGCACACAACCTACCGTTATGTGCTTCTGATTATATAATGCCAACCATACATTCTTATGGTCAGCTTTTGCCGTAAACACTACATGATCTAATGAGTCTGTGCCTTTTGTTTTTTTCTTGCAATGAAAAACAAAGCCATCAATCCTATTCCTATACCCATTAGCAGCCCTTTCACCATATCACTTACATGAACCAACCGGGACAAAATGAAAGTGCCGGCAATTACAAATAAACCAACTGAAATTAAAATAGCAGCATTAGCAGATTGGCGTTTCATAAAAAGAGTTTTAGTAGACTATAAAGCTACAGCTCTGAAACAGGACGGAGAAATATTTTTATGACAACAAAAAAGCCGCTCTGTGAGCGGCTTTTTTCATTGCTTATTAAATACAATACTTATTTAAGATTTGGATTTAAATCAATTTCGCTTTGCGGAATAGGCATCAGTAGCTTACTGTCCGGGATAACATACCCTTGTGCAGCTTTAATTTGCTGGAATTTTTTAAATCGCAACAAATCCCATCTTCTATGTCCCTCAACGGCTAGCTCCCAACCTCTCTCTTTCACTAATGCGTTTACAAAATCTGCTGAAGTTGGTGTATTAGATAAGCTGAGCAAGTTATTGTTAAGGCCAGCCCTTGTTCTTACCTGGTTAATACCACCAAACTTATTGGGGTCAGCAGGGTTGATATTATTCATAGCTTCGGACTGCATTAACAAAACGTCTGCATAGCGCAAAACAATCCAGTTATTTCTACCACTGGCCGTAGCTTTCACACCCGGATCACGATACTTAGAAATCCAACGGAAACCGCCGTCAGAAGTACCTATTGTTACACGACGACGAACAGTATCTGCTGCGTCAAATGAATTATAAAAGTCATTTGAACCAATGAAAGAACCGTAACCGCCATAAGCACCAGACGAAGGATCAAACATCCTGTTTGTCAGGTTCACCGGATTAGGCGAAGCGCCAAACTGCACATTAAAGATAATTTCTGGCCCATTTTTTTTAGTTACATCAAATATGTCTGCAAAGTTTTTTGACAAAGCAAGCACACTGGAATTCGCATTTGAATAAGCAATCACTTTATTGCATTCCGCAAGCGCATCCTGGTTATCCGTTGCTTGTGCGTAAGACATACTGGAGCGTTGTAAATAAACGCGTGCCAGCATAGCAGAAGCAGCTTCAGATGAAATCATCCCAATTTGCGTTAGTTTGTTCATGTGAAAGCAATTCGCCTCGGCATATTTCAGATCTGCAATCACCTGGTCATATACTTTTGCTGCTTCTGTTTTCCTTGGATACAAATCTGATTGAACTGCAGATAGCAATAATGGCACATCACCATATGTTCTCACCAAGTCAAAATAAGCCATGCCACGAAGGAAACGGGCATTACCAACAAGATTATTTCGTGAAGTAGTATCCATGTTTATTCCCGGAACATATGTTACAACATCATTGGCATTTTTAATCAGCCTGTAGCTGTAAACCCACCAGTTCGTTACCTCACCATTTGTTCCTGTTTGCGTTCCCTGGTATATATCACCACGGTCTCCAGAGTTTGGATTCGGGTAGAAGAAATCTCCCGATACCTCAGATATAATATAAACAGTACGCTGATAATACTTTTGATCCTGCAATGGAGAAAACACACCATTTACCGCTGCCTGCGCATCTGCTGCTGTTTGATAAAAATTATCTGGCGTCAGAAATGTATGTGGTTTCTCTGTAAGCGCCTTCTTACATGAAGTGAATGCAAGAGCGCCATAAAGACCCGCTATGATTATGCTAAACTTTTTCATTGTAATGATTTTAAATGTGTTTTTAGAATCCGAATTTCACACCTAGTAAATAACTTCTGTAAGTAGGATATGCATTGTAATCAGTTCCCAAAGAAAGCTGGTTACTTGTTCCGAATGAGTTTACTTCCGGATCATATCCGCTATACTTCGTTATTGTGATAAGGTTCTGCCCTGTTACATAAACAGTGGCTGTCTTAAACACTTTTGTAATCTTTGGCAGTGGTACATCATAAGACAATGTAATTGTTTTAAAACGCAGGTAACTACCGTCTTCAATTACGTCACTGGTAACGCCTGTACTTCTTCTTAACACACTGCTGATCCTTGCATTAGTATTGCTTGTTCCTACACCATGCCAGCTATCTGTAAGTACGTATGCCAGTTTATTAAAGTTTGCAGAACCGTTCTCAATTTCATAGCGGTTCTCATTAAAGATGTTATTACCATAAACACCCTGAATGAAAATATTCAGGTTAAATCTGCCGTATGTAAAATTATTAGTAATACCATAAGTAAACTTAGGTAATGCACGGCCTATAATACGTCTGTCAGAACCATTCAGTACGCTATCACCATTCAGGTCTTTATAGATTGGATCACCTGGCTTAACGGCTTGTTTAGTGCCGCTTTTTGTAATTTGATCTTGAGACTGCCAGATACCATCAAACACATAGCCATAGAATGAGCCAATTGGTTGGCCTACGAGAATGATACCTGATTTTGCTGTAGAAGATGGGAACAAGCTACCGCTAAGATCACCTACATAAATTTGCGGATTGGAACCAATATCAAGTACCTTGTTTTTATTAGTAGAGAAATTCAAAGAAGTAGTCCATTGGAAATTTTTATTCTGAATATTTCTGCTATTAATTCCCAATTCAAAACCCTGGTTGGAAACAGAGCCAATGTTCTGCAAAATGCTTGCATATCCAGACGTCTGTGGAATACTTAAGTTCAACAACAGATTAGAAGTCTTTTTGTAGTAATAATCCATTGTTACCTGTATCCTGCTATTCCATAAAGCCACATCTACACCTGCATTGTAAGAAGCCGTTGACTCCCATTTCAAATTAGGGTTAGGTATGTTTGAAGGTGATGTTCCAACAACTGGCGCAGGGCCCGATCCCATAGAATAAGCGTTTGCAGTGTACTTACTTAACGAGCTATAAGAACCAATCTCCTGGTTACCAGTAACACCATAGCTCAAACGCAGTTTAAGATCGTTGATTGCTTTAATTTTCTTAATAAAGTTTTCATCAGACAAACGGTACGCAAACGCTCCTGAAGGGAAATAGCCCCATTTATTGTTTGTACCAAAACGGGAAGAGCCGTCCGCACGCATCGTGAATGTGAAAAGGAATTTGTCCAGCAAACGATAGTTAACCCTACCAAAATAAGAAGCCAACACATTTTCATTAAAAGTAGAAGTAGGTGTTGTTGCTGTACCAATACTAAGGTTATCTGCGCCTTGGTTATTAGTAGACAGGTTTGTAATACCTGCATTAAAACTCTTATCATACCAGTGCTGGAATGTAAAACCGGCTACTGCTGTAATAGCATTGTTCCTGTTTATCTCTTTATCATAAGTGATCGTATTCTCATTCAGCCAGCTATAATTTTGACTTGAACCTTGTCCGGCAGAACCTCCATTACTTGCACCTACAAACAAAGTAGTTGGTATGAAGTTTTTGCTTCCGCCATTTCTGTAATTCACCCCAAAACTGCTACGCAGCTTCAACCCCTTTATTACTTCATACTCTGCGTATGTATTTACCAATGCTTTAAAGTTATAGTTGGCATCTATCGCTTCGTTTGCGTACGCAACCGGGTTACCAATCGGTGTAGCCAGTGGGCCAGGGCCGTTTTGATAAGTATATGCGCCCGAACTATCTCTTACAGGAAGGATAGGGCTAAACCTTACTGCATCCCATAATACGCTTGGAGTTGTTGCACCACCACTAGTGTTTACAGAAGGAGCATTCTGATAGTCGTAAGATAATTGAGAAGAGAACCCTACTTTAATTTTAGGGCTGATTGTCTGATCAAGGTTAAACCTTACAGTTCCCCTTTTATAGTCAGAACCGATGATAATGCCCTTTTGTGTGAAATAAGCAACGCTTAAGTAATAGCGCGTATCTCCATTACCGCCATTAAATCCGACTGAGATATTAGAGATAGGCGCTGTTCTGAAGATTTGGTCTTGCCAGTCTGTACCTTTTCCAAAACTATTGATCTGGTCTGTTGTGTACGGCAAAGGAATGTTTGTATTACCGTAACGGTTATTTTCAGCTTGTAGCGAATCAAGGAACAATCCGTACTGCTGACCGTTCATCATATCATATCTTTTCGCCACGGTCTGAATGCCTGTATATGCATCTATAGATATGCTGCGCCCGCCAGCTTTACCCCTCTTAGTTGTAATGAGAACTACGCCATTAGCACCACGACTACCATAAATAGCTGTTGCTGAGGCATCCTTTAATACATCTATAGACAAGATGTCGCTTGGGTTAACCGCTGCTACATCTCCACCAGCATAACCATCTATCACGTACAATGGCTCACTGCTGGACTGGATAGAGTTTGTACCTCGGATACGAATGGAAAATACTGCTCCGCCTGGCTGAGCCTGGTTTTGTGTAACCTGTACACCGCTCACCTGTCCCTGCAGCATTTGCGCAGTACCAAGTATCGGAGTTTTATCCTGGTCTTTTACTGCAACAGATGCTACTGCACCCGTCAAATCCTTTTTCCGGCTGGTTCCATAACCAACCACTACTACTTCGTTTAAATTCTTCGAAGACTCTTTGAGCGCAACCTCTACGGTAGTCGTCCCTACAGCCAATTTCTGTTCTTGGGTATCATAACCCACAGCAGATACCACAAGCGTTAGGTTTGGCTTGTCAGGTACATTAATGGTAAAGGAACCATCGTCTCCTGCAACTACATTCACAGACGAGCCTTTTACGCTAACTGAAGCGTTCGGTAAAGGTTTATTGTCTGTAGATAAAACTTTTCCGGAAATCTTTCTGGATTGGGCAAACACGCTAACGCACATGAAGAGTATCATGCAAATCGCAAGCAGGAATCGTCGCATAAACAAGCAATTTTATATGTTTAATAAGCAAAAACGCTGTTAAATTGAAGAATTTTCACACGCCTTAAACTTTTTGTTCCATATTTATTTACGGAAACGGTTTCGAAACTTTAATCTATTTTTATGCAAATCCATGCAACGAAACCGGGAAATAACTTGCCATGACGACAGTGAACTTAAAACATTTGGCCAAAGAGCTAGGATTGGCGGTATCTACCGTATCTCGCGCATTACGAGACAGTTATGACATAGGAGATGACACCAAAAAGAAGGTAATGGCCCTCGCTCACAAGCTCAATTATGAACCCAATCCCTACGCTAGCAGCCTCAGAAAACACAAAAGCAAAACCATCGCGGTCATTGTTCCGGAAATTGCGAACAACTTTTTTTCGCTAGCCATCAACGGAATTGAGGATGTTGCCCAGGAAAAGGGTTACCATGTACTTATTTACCTTACACATGAAAACTATGCAAAAGAGCAGTCTATCACCCGCTATTTACAAAGCGGCCGTGTAGACGGTGTGTTGATGTCCGTATCAAACGAAACAAATGATATTCAGCATATACATGCCCTGAAACAAAAAAATATTCCGATCGTCTTCTTTGACCGTGTGTGTGACAATGTAGATACGACAAAAGTTACAACAGATGACTTTGAAAGCGCCTTTAAGGGTACGGAACACCTTATAGAACAGGGCTGTAAGAATATTGCATTCTTCTCCGTACCATCTTTTGTATCCATTGGCAACAAGCGAATGTTGGGTTATGAAGAAGCATTGAAAATGCATAAGTTGAAAGTAAACCCCAACTATGTGGTTTACGATACCAATAACGCGGAAGAGAACCTGAAGCAGGTTAAACGTGTTTTGTCAGGCAAAAAAAGACCCGACGGCGTATTTGCCTCTGTAGAAAAATTAGCGATCACCACCTACCATGCCTGTAATGAGCTTGGCATCCAGATACCAAAAGATATAAAAGTAATCAGCTTCTCGAATCTGAATACTGCCTCCTTATTAAATCCATCACTTACTACAATTACGCAACCGGCGTATGATATTGGAAAACGTGCGGCTACTATCCTGTTCCGCTCATTAGACAAAAAGAATGCAACGATCATGAACGAGAAAGTAACAATAGCAGCTACCCTTATACCGAGAGATTCTACGAGGCAATAATTGGTACATTGTTATATTGTTGGAGGATTAAATTGTTTCATCGTTTCCAGTAAAAGAGCGTGAAAAAACATAAACAGTAAGCCCTATAAGGTTTTAAAAATCTTATAGGGCTTTATTAATTTAACGCAATCGTTTGTTTAGCTGTTTTAGAAAACTTGTATGTGAGAAACGTAAGGTTAAACACTTATATTTAGAATCAGGGTAAAGTGTGTATTGGCCGGGGCATAGGATAAATCTTACGAATCATTTAATCTATACAAATTCCCTTTTAACCATGAACAATGATTATTCTGCACGCAGAAAATTTTTAAAAGCATTGGGTCTATCTTCCGGCGCGCTCTTAATGAGCAAGTATGCGTCAGCCTTTGAAAAAAGCAATAGCGAAGAATACATTATCCGGCTGGACAGTCAGCAATATCTTTCACCTAATGACAACCTGAACATTGCACTGATCGGTGCAGGTAGCATGGGCACAAGCGATACCAATACAGCTTTACAAGTGCCAGGTATAAAACTGGTAGCAGTATGCGATCTGTACACGGGTAGGCTGGAAGCAGCTAAGAAGCGGTGGGGCAAGGATCTTTTTACGACGCAGCGTTACAAAGAAATACTGAATAGAAAAGATATTGATGCAGTCATCATTGCAACACCTGATCATTGGCATAAACAAATTTCTGTAGATGCACTGAATGCAGGTAAGCACGTGTATTGCGAAAAGCCAATGGTACATTCCATAGATGAAGGCCCGGCAGTGATAGCCGCGCAAAAAAGCTCCGGAAAAATATTCCAGGTGGGCAGCCAGGGCGTCTCTTCTTTGGGAAATGAAAAAGCAAAAGAACTACTGAAAGCAGGCGCCATAGGTGAGCTGAATTACGCAGAAGGGTTCTGGGCAAGACGCGATCCTGTTGCTGTATGGCAATATCCTATTCCTGATGATGCGTCACCGGAAACGGTGGATTGGGAAACTTACATCAGCAATACAACTAAACGGCCTTTTGACAAAATGCGCTTCTTCCGCTGGCGCAACTATACAGATTATGGTACAGCGATGGCGGGCGATCTGTATGTGCATCTTTTTTCCAGTCTCCATTTTATTACAAATACATTAGGCCCTGAGAGAATTTACTCTACAGGCGGGCTGCGTCATTGGAACGATGGACGCGAAGTACCCGATGTGCAGATCGGTGATTTTGATTATCCGAAAACAGATGTGCATCCGGCATTCAACCTATCGCTACGCTGCAATTTTGTAGACGGCACAAGCGGCACTACTTACCTGAAATTGATCGGAAGCGAAGGCGCCATGAATGTGGGCTGGGACGATGTAACGCTATTGCGTAACACCGCACACGATGATGATCCATTCCGTAAAACACAAGGCAACCAAAGCAGCGACAGGAAAAAAATATTACCACCATCATCTATTGTGTATAAAGCAGAAGAAGGATACAAAGGCGGCCCGTATGATCACATGTTCAACTTTTTTAGTGCCATAAGAAACAATGGCCAAATAATGGAAGACGCTATTTTCGGCTATCGCGCAGCCGCACCGGCATTACTTAGTAATGATAGCTACAGGGAAAAGAAAGTAATGAACTGGGACCCGGTTAATATGAAAAAGTTAGCATAAGCGAAATTTTCAAACACATAGGGACATAGGTAGATAGGAAACATAGAATGAGTTTAGGTCTTTTTATTAATGGAAATGTTTGATTCATTCAAGAAAGCATAGGGCACATAGGGAGAGCCGCTACGCGACTCTTTAGAACTCATCTGTGCCTCTATGGCAATTCTTTGCGCTCTTTGCGTATCCTTTGTGTTCTTTGCGATATTTCTTAGCGAACCTTAGTGCCGTTGTGTCTTTGTGGCAACTCAAAAATAAAAACCATAATCTATCATCACATGAAACATCTCTTTTATAAAAAAGCATTTTACCCTCAATTGTTTTGTTTAGGCATTATTTGTTGCTTATACATTACATCATCCGCACAAGTAAAACCTACATCATCCGCTACGATCAAAGGTGGCAACCTGGTTGGCCGCTGGGATTTAAACGTAAACGAAGCCAGTGGCAAAGTAGCTCCTTCCTGGCTGGAGGTGGAGATCTCCGGTTTTAAAACCATTGTCGGACGCTTTGTAGGTAATGGTGGCAGTGCAAGACCCATATCAGAAATAAATGTATCTGATGCCAATGACTTTACTTTTACCATTCCACCGCAATGGGAACGTACAGATAAACCCTTGATGTTACGCGGCAAATTAAACAGCGATAGCACAATAGAAGGTACAATCGTTTATCCTTCCGGAAAGGAATACGCGTTTAGCGGTGTGAAAGCTCCATTTCTTACAACTAAAGAACCCGTAAAATGGGGTAAGCCAATAAAGCTCTTCAATGGCACAAACCTCGATGGCTGGGAATTGTCCGGCACCACTGCTCAATGGTATGTAAAGGATGGTGCATTGATCAGCCCGCGCTCAGGCTCTAATCTTATTTCAAAAGGTAAATTCAAAGATTTTAAACTGCATGTAGAATTTAAATACAACAGCGGCAGCAACAGTGGCGTTTATTTGCGCGGACGCTATGAAGTACAGATTATAGATAATGCACCTACGGAGCATCCTAACAGCCACTTATTTGGTGGCATATACGGTTTCTTAGTGCCAAGTGAAATGGCAGCGAAAGGGCCCGACCAATGGCAGAGCTATGATATTACGCTGGTAGGCCGCATGGTTACAGTTGTTGCCAATGGCAAAACGATCGTTTGCAACCAGGAAATACCGGGCATTACCGGCGGCGCATTAGATAGCAATGAAGGGGAACCAGGGCCTATTTATTTCCAGGGAGATCACGGGCCTATTATGTTTAGAAATATTACGATTACACCGGCTAAGTAATATTCACCGCAGAGGCGCAGAGAACGGAGAGATTGCGCGGAGATATTTTTGCCACTGAGGCCCAGAAACACAGATGGAATATGCTGTATTTCTGGGCCTCTTTAGCATATTATTCTTTCACATCAACAATTAAACAATTTATCAATTCAACAATTTGTTTATCCCACATTCTCTTTCTTCCTGCCTTCCAAAAAATGCTCTCTTCTTATTTGTTGCACGGGCACTTTCTTGATCTTGCTTTCCAGCCACCCGATAATATCGAGGTACATGAAGGAACGTGTTTCTAAGGGATTCCCTTTTAGTCTTTCCAGTTTTTCTTTCAGTGCTTTAAAGGCCGGTATAATGCGAGGTTGTTGTAAGGAGAATGATTTACGTAAAAACTTGAACACCTCCTCCTCTACTATACTCAGGTTCTTCATATTCGCCATGTAGCGATATACTGATTTGATCAGGTATTCCAGCAGGTCCATATTGCCTAATTCAAAGTGTGCGATCAAGTGCAATAGCCGTGCATAGCACTGCAAGTCTGTGCGCAAGTCTACCTTCCAGTTAATGATCTTATTCAGGTAATCAATCGCCTTTTCATTATCTCCGCTACCGAAGTACAAGCAGGCAATTTTATAGTACAACACCAGCACTCTGTGCCGGTCCATCTGTATTTTAAATTCGTTCAAGTTCTCTTCTATCTCCGGCACCAACAATAACCCTTCTGTAAAAGTCCCTTCGAGAAAGTGTTTGTTTATACGCGCTGTTGCCAAATAGAAAAATGTTTGCAAGCGCACGTTGGCATTTGTGTTCGCATACTCAGATGCAGCAAAGGCCTCGAACTTATCTAAGTCCTTTTTGAAACCGTCGTAATTAGTTGTATTAAAATGCGCACTTAGTAAATTATGATACGCCTTTATGTATTGATCCGTTTCTATACCCAACATGATAGGTTCTTTCTCATAGAGATCAACCCATTTTTTACAATAGCGGTAATACATCAACAGGTCCTGTAATACAAATCCATACCAGCAATAACACTGGTACAAATACATCTTTTCATAGAATCCCATCTCTGTCAGCTTGTAAACAGGCAGATTCGATTCAAAGAAAAGCTTCACTGCACTCACATCCTTTTCATCACGTGCATGCCCCATTTTCACATACCAGCTATACAGTTGCAATGAAAGATTCGAGAGTTTATTCAGCAAAGACAAATGAGCGTTAGCTTGTGACACCTCTTGTGAGATCTGCTCAGCCTTGCTTTCCATGCTTCGTGTAATGTGCAGCGTCTCTATTTTTTTTTCGAAAATGAGCGCCTGCATCAGGAAAGTAACCTGGTTACTAGAACGTGCTATCTGTTTGATCTTTTCCAGCAATTTCAGGCTCTGCATGTATAACCCTTTGTTATACAGTATTCTCGCGTAGCCCATCTGCTCATTGATCTGCACATCTATATTATGCTCATCCTTAGTCATACGAATACTTGATAGTATTTGTCTGTACAGGTGAGCCTTCATATTGGAAAGCTGTTGTTTTTTAATATCGGCGTTTTTCTTCAGCAATAAAGCCTCATCATACTCCTCCATTTTATCCAAAGCATCAAAAAGCTGCACAATCTTAAGGTCATCAGACCCACCTGCACGCTTCAAAAACAGCTTAAAATTGCGTTTTTCTGCTTTTTCCAGTGATTTTACCAGTTGGAAAAGCTCATCTGTTGAACGGTTGGGCATCGTAATTCCTTTTAACTAAAATCCTTATTTGACGGGGCTTTCAGGCGATTTTACCCCATTTATCCAGCGTAAAATTTGTGTTATTTTGATTTCACATGGCAAATAACTAAAGATATTTTCGATATGCAGACTTTTTAAGGCAACATTTTGGCAGGCAATCAAAACGACTTAAGAAGTCTGCATTTATTTAAACTTCAGTTATGGTCAACAACAAGATACACATTTTTGACACTACTCTTCGCGATGGCGAACAAGTACCGGGTTGCAAGTTAAACACAAAAGAAAAAATAGAAATAGCCCTTGCGCTGGAGGAACTTGGAGTAGACATAATAGAAGCAGGCTTTCCAATATCCAGTCCAGGCGATTTTGCTTCTGTAGAAGCCATTTCTAAAGTGATTAAGAACACAACCGTTTGTGGATTGACTCGTGCAGTAGAAAAAGATATAGAAGTAGCTGCCGCTGCATTGAAAAGCGCTGTAAGGCCACGTATCCATACGGGTATCGGCTCTTCAGACATCCACATTAAACATAAGTTCAACACTACACGTGAAGTGATCCTGGAGCGTGCTGCAAAAGCAACCAAGTTTGCCCGCAACTTTGTAGATGATGTTGAATTTTTTGCTGAAGATGCAGGACGCGCTGATAACGAGTTTTTAGCACGTTTGATCGAGACAGTTATTGCTGCAGGTGCAACTGTAGTAAACATCCCGGATACAACCGGCTATTGCCTTCCTCACCAATACGGCGAGAAAATCGCATACCTGGTAAACAATGTACCAAACATTGATAAAGCGATTATCTCTTGCCATTGCCACAACGATCTTGGTCTTGCAACAGCCAACTCTATTGCAGGCGCTATCGCAGGTGCAAGACAAATAGAGTGTACCATTAATGGCATCGGCGAAAGAGCTGGCAACACTTCACTAGAAGAAGTGGTAATGGTGATCAAACAACACGAAAAATCTTTAGGTGGTTTATATACAGATATCAAAACGCAACGACTGAACCCGTTAAGCCAATTGGTATCTGACACTATGCGTATGCCTGTACAACCGAACAAAGCGATTGTAGGTATGAACGCATTTGCCCACTCCTCTGGCATACACCAGGATGGTTTCCTGAAAGAAGCAATCACGTATGAGATCATCAACCCTGAAGAAGTAGGTGCAGATGGCTCTAAAATAGTATTGACAGCCCGCAGCGGCAGAAGTGCGCTCGCACACCGTTTTATGAAGATCGGATATGAATTTTCCCGCAACGATATAGATGTTTTATATCAACAGTTCCTACTGGTAGCAGATACAAAGAAAGAAGTAAGCAACGAAGACTTGCATGTATTAGCGAAAGCGTATGTGCCGGTGGAAGCGTAAAACAAGTACGAAGTACAAAGAACGAAGTACTAAATATGTACGATGTTAGATGTACGATGTAAAGTATAAATCAACTCTGTGTTCTTTGCGAAGCCTTTGCGTCCTTTGCGATACTTTAGTCCGCCTAAGGCGGAAGAAAAATAAAAAATAAGATGGCTAAAACATTATTTGATAAAATTTGGGAAAAGCATGTTGTTAAAAATGTAGAAGGCGGCCCTTCCGTTATTTACATTGATAACCATTTCATACATGAAGTAACAAGCCCGCAGGCTTTTAAAGGCTTGGAGAACAGGAATCTCCCTGTATTCCGCCCTAAGCAGGTAGTGGCAACGGCTGACCACAACGTACCTACGTTGAACCAGCACTTACCAATCAAAGAAGAATTATCAAGAATACAGGTGCAGACGTTGAAAGACAACTGCGCCAAATTCGGCATTGAACTATATGGCCTTGGACATCCGTTCCAGGGTATTGTGCATGTGATCGGGCCGGAACTGGGCGTTACACAGCCAGGCAAAACGTACGTTTGCGGCGATAGCCACACCAGCACACACGGTGCATTTGGCGCTATCGCATTCGGCATTGGTACAAGTGAGGTAGAAATGGTATTGGCAACACAATGCCTGATGCAGAGCAGACCAAAACTGATGCGCATCAATGTAGATGGCGAACTGAATAAAGGCGTTGTATCTAAAGATATTATCCTGCACATCATTGCGCAGATCTCTGCAAGTGGTGCAACAGGATACTTTGTAGAATATGCCGGTTCTGCTATCCGCAGCCTGAGCATGGAAGCACGTATGACCATTTGCAATATGAGCATTGAAATGGGCGCACGTGGTGGTATGATCGCTCCTGACCAGGTAACATTTGACTACATGGAAGGAAGATTATTTGCCCCTAAAGGTGAAGAGTGGACGAAGAAAGTAGCAGAGTGGAAAGAATTGTATTCTGATGCTGACGCAAAATTTGATGTTGAAATAAACATCAAAGCGGAAGATATAGAACCGATGATCACTTACGGCACAAACCCGGGCATGGGTATCGGCGTTACAGGTCATATTCCTGCTTTGAGTGAAATAGAAGACAGGGAAAAACCTTCTTTCGAAAAATCATTGCATTACATGGGGCTGGAAGCCGGTGCAAGTATCAAAGGCAAGAAGGTAGATTATGTATTCATCGGTAGCTGTACCAACAGTCGCATTGAAGACTTGCGCATGGTTGCTTCCTTTGTAAAAGGCAAAAAGAAAGCAGAGGATGTAGAAGTATGGATTGTACCAGGTTCTAAGCAGGTAGAAAAACAAGCTATTGAAGAAGGTATCGATAAAATATTTGAAGAAGCAGGATTTCAGCTTCGCCAGCCGGGCTGCAGCGCATGCCTTGGTATGAATGAAGATAAAATACCTGCGGGTAAATATTGCATCAGCACCAGCAACCGCAACTTCGAAGGAAGACAAGGTGCAGGAGCGAGAACACTACTTGCAAGCCCACTAACCGCAGCAGCAGCAGCAGTAACGGGTGTGATAAGTGATGTGAGAGAATTAATTTGAAAATGAGGGGATTTGAAAATGTGCAAATTGTTTAATTGCTACATTGTCAAATTGTTTTTATCATTTTCAAATTAACACATTTTCAAATTTTCAAATTCTATTATAGTGCCACAGATTAAATGGAACGCAGACCTCTACGACAACAAGCATTCCTTCGTATCTAAATACGGAGAAGATGTTGTTGGCTGGCTGGCGCCGCAGAAGGGAGAAACAATCCTGGATGTGGGCTGCGGCACGGGGCAGTTGGCAAATGAAATTGCGAGCTATGGCGCTTCTGTTAGTGGCATAGATAGTTCACCTGAAATGATTGCGAAAGCAACAGCAGCTTATCCCAACATTCAGTTTGAAGTAAAAGATGTAACCAATTTCCAGTTTGAAACACCATTCGATGCTATTTTCTCTAATGCAACATTGCATTGGGTAAATGAAAAAGAAAAAGCCATCGCTTGTATGTATAACAACATTAAGGCTGGCGGCAGATTGGTACTGGAAATGGGTGGTAAAGGAAACGTTCAAAGCATTGCCAATGCTGTAAAACAAGCAATGACAGCAAACGGCCTTGCAGATAAAATAGCAGCGGACTTCTGGTATTTTCCATCTTTGAGTGAATACACTTCATTGTTGGAGAAACAAGGATTCCGTGTAACATCAGCAATCCACTTCGATAGGCCAACTGAACTGACAGGCGAAGATGGCATGAAGAACTGGATCAATATGTTTGGCAGCTTTTTCTTTAAACACGTATCAGCAGCAGAAGCAGAAAAAATAACAGCAGAAGCCGTTGAACTCCTTCGCCCTACTAACTATGAAAATGGAAAGTGGTACGGGGATTATGTGAGGTTAAGGGTGAAGGCGGATAAGCCAAATGGATAAATGGTTAAATGGCTGCATTGTTAAATGGTTTAATTGTTATTGACCACTTAATAAATAGACAGCCCAACAATTTAACCATACAACAATTAAACAATTAAAACCATGAGCAAGAGCATAAACATAGTTACTTCTACCATCGTTCCGATTAACATCGAGAACATAGATACGGACCAGATCATTCCTGCGCGCTTTCTGAAAGCAACCAGCAGAGATGGTTTTGGGAAAAACCTGTTTCGTGACTGGCGTTATGAAAACGATGACGAGAACCAGCCTAAGAAAGATTTTGTACTGAACAATCCTACTTATAAAGGAAAAATATTGGTTGCCGCTAAAAACTTTGGCTGTGGTTCTTCAAGAGAGCACGCTGCATGGGCTATTAAAGATGCAGGCTTTGATGTAGTGGTAAGTAGCTTCTTTGCAGACATCTTTAAGAACAATGCACTGAACAATTTCTTACTTCCGGTAACTGTTAGCGAGCCTTTCCTGCAAAAGATCTATGATGCAGTAGAAAAAGACGCAAACACTTCTATAGAAGTAAGCCTGCCTGAGCAAACAATTACCATTGCTGCTACCGGCGAATCAGAAAAATTTGACATTAACGCATATAAGAAAACGTGTTTGCTGAATGGGTATGATGATATTGATTACCTGTTGAGTATAAGAGGGGAAATAGAAAAATTTGAAAATGAGAGAATTTGAAAATGTGCAAATTGTTGAATTGCTACATTGTTAAATTGTTTTTATCATTTTCAAATTAATACACTTTCAAATTTTCAAATTAATGACACATCCTTTAATCATAGCAAACAACATCTCCGTTCACTACCAGCAGCAGCCGGTTTTGAAAGACTTGAGCTTTACTATGCTTAAGGGTGAGCAATGGTTATTGACAGGGGAAGCCGGAAGCGGTAAGACTACTTTAGCGAAGGTATTGCGAAAGCAAATTTTTCATACCGGGACAGTAGAATTACACTTTGACGAGAACGCTCCTATTCCTGCCAAAAGCCTGTACGTAGATCAGTGGTATCATTTCACAAACAGGTCTAATGTGCAGGATTTTTATTATCAGCAACGCTACAATAGCAGCGAAGCGGATGATGCCTATACTGTGCTTGAAGAGATAAGAAAAGACTTCCCGGATATTGCAGAAAGCGCCATTGACGATGTATTGGAAAAAATTAACCTCGCACATCGTAAAGAAGTTTCTACGCTCCTGTTATCCAGTGGCGAGCAAAAGAGATTGCAGTTGACAAAAGCCATCCTGGCTAAACCGCAATTGATGATCTTAGACAATCCATTTATTGGGTTGGATGTAGCGACGAAAAAAAACCTGGATGGCATCTTCACACAATTAGTAGCGGAAGGTGTTCATATTATACTGATCAATGATGCGATGGAAATCCCATCCTGCATCACACACGTTGCGACTTTAAAAGATGGCAAACTGGATGTAGTTGCAAAAGCTGATTTTTCAACAGATGCTGCAGCTACTAAAAATACAATTACACTAGATGCAAACGCGCTGCGTGCAGCATTAGCAGATACAAAGCCTCACGCCGATTTTAAACAGGCGATCCGTTTCAATAACGTGTCTGTGAAATATGGCGACAAAGAAATACTGAAACACATTAACTGGACCGTTAATAAAGGAGAGAAATGGTGGCTACAAGGTCATAACGGTGCTGGTAAATCAACATTATTAAGTCTTGTTACGGGTGATAATCCGCAGGCCTATGCAAATGAGATCTATCTCTTTGACAAACGCAGAGGCCGTGGTGAAAGCATTTGGGATATCAAACAAAAGATCGGTTATGTATCTCCTGAACTGCATTGGTACTTTGATACTACTGTTACCTGCAGGCAAGCGATCTTATCCGGCTTATTTGATACAACAGGTTTATACCGTGGCGTAACGGAAGAGCAAATACAGAAAGCAAATGCGTGGCTGTACCTTTTACAGATACAAGACATTGCAGACAAGCGCCTTGCAAATGTGTCTATCAGCCAGCAACGTATTGTTTTATTGGGAAGGGCTTTTATTAAGAATCCGCCATTGCTGATCCTTGATGAACCTTGCCAGGGGCTGGACGATCACCAGACACAACAATTTTTACAACTGGTAGACGTTTTATTAAAGGAAGATGATAAAACGCTTGTCTATGTAAACCACAGGCAGGACCAAATACCAACATGTATCACCCACTCTCTTGTATTGCAAAAAGGAATGGAGATACAGACAACACACTTCAACACATCACACAACAAACAAATTATATCTTAAGTTTTTATGAAAAAGAACATTGCAGTCATATTAGGCGATGGCATCGGGCCTGAAGTAACCCAACAATCCATTAAAGTATTGGACGCAATTGCTGCGCAGTTCAATCACGAATTTCATTACAAATATGTATTGATGGGCGCTGATGCAATTGATAAAACAGGTAGTCCGTTACCAGACGAAACACTGGAAGTGTGTCTTGCCAGTGATGCGATCCTCTTCGGCGCTATCGGTCACCCTAAATATGACAATGATCCTACAGCAAAAGTTCGCCCTGAACAAGGCTTACTGAAACTGAGAAAATCATTGCAACTGTTCGCGAACATCCGCCCGGTAAATACATATCCTGCTTTACACCATTTGTCTCCGCTAAAATCAAAAAACATTGAAGATGTTGACTTTGTTATTTATCGTGAACTGACGAGCGGTATTTACTTTGGCAAAAAAGAAATAAATGCAGAAGGTACGCAGGCATCTGATGATTGTGTGTACACTTCTGCTGAAATAGAGCGCATTGCTCATCTTGCATTTAAACATGCACAGAAAAGGAAAAAGAAACTGATGCTGGTAGATAAAGCAAACGTATTGGAGACATCACGTTTGTGGAGAAAGGTTGTTCAGAACATAGCTAAAGAATATAATGACGTTGCAGTTGAATATATGTTCGTAGACAACGCAGCTATGCAGATCATCCTGAATCCTAAACAGTTTGATGTGGTATTAACGGAAAATATGTTTGGCGATATCATCAGCGATGAAGCAAGTGTGATCAGCGGTTCTTTAGGTTTATTGCCATCCGCGTCGGTAGGTACCGGTGTTGCTTTGTTTGAACCAATCCACGGTTCTTATCCACAGGCAGCAGGTAAAGACATTGCGAACCCGGTAGGCTCTATCCTGTCTGCAGCAATGATGCTGGACCATTTTGGATTGACTAAGGAAGCTCAACTAGTACGTGATGCAGTTGAATGGACTTTGCAACATGGTTTTGTAACAAAAGACATTGATCCGATCAACAGCTATTCTACTACAACCATTGGCGACTTAGTGAAAGATTTCACTGAAAACAAGATCCCTACTGAATTGAATAAGGATAATATCAGGTTGAGTAAATCGACGATCATCTAATGTACGATGTTAGATGTACGATGTAAAGTACAAAGGACGAAGTACTAAGTACAAAAATACGCCCCGGTTCGTGTCTTCACGAAACGGCACATAACAACGAATGGCAACCGAAATGGTTGTCATTCGTGCATTTAGGGCGAAGGTTTACAAATAGTTGTTAGTTAAATACAAACGAATCGTTGTAAAAAATATAGCGATTTAAAAAGAAAGTTCTTTGTAATATTCATAGAGGTGTGTACATTCGTTACATAGTAGACCTCTATGTTAAGAAGCAAACTAAATAATGTCATTACCAACAACGCGATTATTATCGTCGTGGTAGTCATTATTATTCCTGCTTTGCTTGGAGGTGGATAACTGTATAATTCAAATTGATTTAAAATACAAAGCCCGCCTCGTAAGAGCGGGCTTTTTTAGTTTAATACGCTGTGATCTCTGCGATAGAAGTAACGCAAAGTACACAGAGGAAGCGCAGAGAACGCAAAGGGGAATTCGGAGCAAAGAATAATGTTCAATGAGCAATGCCCAATGTTCAATATTCAACTTGGTGAGGCTTGAAGACGTGGTGCCTTGGTGGCACAATTTCAAATATCAAATTTCAAATCTCTAATAAATCAGATGAGTAACGAGATCAATAAGTACTCCAAAGTACTTACACAAGACGAGACACAGCCTGCAGCACAGGCCCAGTTGTATGCGATAGGCTTTAAAGAAGATGACTTTAATAAAGCACAGGTCGGCATAGCAAGCATGGGCTTTGATGGCAACCCTTGTAACATGCACCTGAACGACTTAGCTAAAGTCGTCAAACAAGGTGTCTGGGACAATGATCTTGTGGGTCTTGTTTTTAATACCATCGGTGTGAGTGATGGCATGAGTAACGGTACGCCGGGCATGCGTTACTCACTGGTAAGCCGCGATGTAATTGCGGATTCTATAGAAGCAGTTTGCGGCGCACAATATTATGATGCGTTGATTACTATACCGGGTTGCGATAAAAACATGCCAGGCTCTTTGATGGCAATGGGCCGTTTAAACCGCCCTGCTATTATGGTGTACGGTGGTACAATTGCTCCGGGACATTATAAAGGACAAGACTTAAATATCGTATCTGCATTCGAAGCATTGGGACAGAAGATAGCAGGCAAATTGGACGAAGCAGATTTCAAGGGTATTGTAATGAACTCTTGCCCTGGTGCTGGTGCATGCGGTGGTATGTACACAGCTAACACAATGTCTTCCGCTATTGAGGCATTGGGCATGAGCCTTCCCTACTCTTCTTCTAACCCGGCGCTGAGCGATGAGAAAAGATTAGAGTGTGAGCAGGCAGGTAAGGCGATACGTGTATTGCTGGAAAAAGATATTAAGCCTAAAGATATTATGACGCGTAAGGCATTTGAAAATGCGATTACAACGATTATGGTAATGGGTGGCAGTACAAATGCAGTACTTCACCTGATCGCAATGGCGAAAGCGGTAGATGTGGAACTGACACAGGATGATTTTCAAACTATCAGCGACCGCACACCTGTATTGGCTGACTTTAAACCAAGCGGTAAATACCTGATGCAGGACTTACACGAACATGGTGGTGTACCTGCTGTAATGAAATATTTATTAAGTAAAGGTTTGTTGCACGGCGATTGCTTAACTGTAACAGGTAAGACATTGGCTGAAAACTTAGCGGATGTTCCTGCACTTGATTTTGATAAACAAAAAATCATTCTGCCGGTTGAAGCGCCATTGAAAGCAACAGGTCACTTACAGGTACTGTATGGTAATCTTGCTGAAGGTGGTAGCGTTGCAAAGATCTCCGGTAAAGAAGGAGAACGGTTTGAAGGAACAGCAAGAGTATTTGATGGTGAAGAATTGCTAATCGCTGGCATCCGTAGCGGACGTGTTCACCCTGGTGATGTAGTGGTGATCAGGCACATTGGCCCTAAAGGTGCGCCAGGTATGCCTGAGATGCTGAAACCAACTTCTGCTATCATTGGTGCAGGTTTAGGTAAATCAGTTGCACTGATCACAGATGGCAGGTTTAGCGGTGGCACGCACGGTTTCGTGGTAGGCCACATTACACCTGAAGCACATGCTGGTGGTTTGTTAGCTTTTGTAGAAGACAATGACATCATTGAAATAGATGCGGTCAAAAATACCATCACGCTGAAAGTTTCTGACGAGGTGATCGCTAAAAGAAAAGCAAACTGGAAGCAGCCTGCACTGAAAGTAACAAAAGGACTTTTGTACAAATACGCAAAATCAGTGAAGTCAGCAGCGGAAGGATGTGTGACGGATGAGGAGTAGTGAATGGTGAATGGTCAATGGTGAAAATCGTAAGATGTGAATCGCCAATCGGGAATCGTCAATAACAATTAAACCATATAACCATTTAACAATTTGCCACAGGCAATCTCAAATTTCAAATCTCAAATTTCAAATTTTCAATCATGAGCAACTCAACAATACTTGAACCAGCTACAAAAACAGCCGCAGCAGCACAGCCGCTGGCAGGCACTTCTATTTCGGGCTCACAGGCCGTACTAGAGGCATTACTGGCAGAAGGAGTTGATACTATCTTCGGATATCCCGGAGGTGCCATTATGCCAATCTATGATGCGCTGTATGACTATACAGATAAACTACAACATATACTTGTAAGACACGAACAAGGCGGCATACATGCCGGCCAGGGTTATGCAAGATCATCTGGACGCACGGGCGTTGTATTTGCAACGAGTGGCCCGGGTGCAACGAACCTGGTAACAGGTTTGGCAGATGCTATGATCGATAGCACGCCGCTGGTATGTATCACCGGCCAGGTGTTTGCGCACCTACTGGGTACAGATGCATTCCAGGAAACAGATGTGATCAACATTACTACGCCTGTTACTAAATGGAACTACCAGGTAACAGATGCTACCGAGATACCGAGTGTATTAGCGAAAGCATTTTACATAGCTAAAACAGGAAGGCCGGGCCCGGTACTGATCGACATAACGAAGAATGCTCAGCTACAGAAATTCGATTACGAAGGCTATACGCCTTGTGAACATATCAGGAGTTACCGGCCAAAACCAATTGTACGTAAGGAATACATAGCTGAGGCAGCAAAGCTGATCAACAGTGCCAAAAAACCTTTTGTCATCTTTGGTCAGGGCGTAATACTGGGACAAGCTGAAAAGGAATTTAAAGCCTTTATAGAGAAGGGCGGCTTCCCTGCTGCATGGACTATCATGGGCATGAGCGCTATTCCTACAGATCACCCGCTGGGTGTTGGTATGCTGGGCATGCATGGTAACTATGCACCGAATGTGCTGACAAATGATTGTGATGTATTGATAGCGATAGGAATGCGTTTTGACGACCGTGTAACAGGTCGTTTGGATAAATATGCCAAACAAGCACAGGTGGTTCATCTTGACATCGACCCTGCTGAAATAGATAAGAACGTAAAATCTGCTGTTCCGGTATGGGGTGATTGTAAGGAAACATTGCCTATGCTTACGCAATTGCTGGAAAAGAATGATCACAGCGCATGGCTGGCTAAATTCAGGGAACTGGAAGCAGAAGAAATAAAAGAAGTTATCACTGACGAGTTGAATCCAACTACTGAGATCCTGACTATGGGTGAGGTGATCAAAACATTGAATGAACTTACCGGCGGTAACGCGATCATTGTTACAGACGTTGGACAGCACCAGATGGTAGCTTGCCGTTATGCGAAATATAATAACAGTAAAAGCAACGTTACTTCGGGAGGTTTAGGCACAATGGGCTTCGGCTTACCTGCTGCTATCGGTGCAAAATATGGCGCGCCGGATACAACAGTGGTTGCTGTAATAGGTGACGGTGGTTTTCAAATGACGATACAGGAACTGGGAACGATCATGCAGTTTGGTGCTGCAGTGAAGATCCTTATTCTGAACAACCAGTTTTTAGGTATGGTGCGTCAGTGGCAGCAACTGTTCCATGACAAGCGTTATTCTTTCGTAAATATCACCAGCCCAGATTATATCACTGTAGCTAAGGGATATGGCATAGAGGGTAAACGCATAGATCAGCGCGCTGACTTAAAAACTGCCTTGCAAACAATGCTGGACCACGACGGCTCTTACTTACTGGAAGTAATGGTAGGCAAAGAGAACAACGTGTTCCCTATGGTTCCGCAGGGATGCAGCGTAAGTGAGATCAGACTGAAGTAACCAGTAAAACGATTATCGTGAATCGTGAGTCGATAATCGTGAATACTGTTGCAATTCATAAAGCGTAATTAAAATTGAATCGTTCATTCACGTATCACGATTGACGATTCACGACAAAACATCATGATAAAGCAAGAATACACCATCACCGTATATACAGAAAACCAGATTGGCTTACTGAATCGTATTGCCATTATGTTTTCACGCAGGAAGATCAATATTGAAAGCCTGAACACTTCTCCATCTGAAGTAGATAGCGTACACCGTTTTACAATCGTTATCAATGAAGTGGAAGATGTAGTAAGAAAACTCGTTCGCCAGATAGAGAAACAGGTAGAGGTATTGAAGGCGTATTATAATACAGAAGACGAGATCGTTTGGCAGGAAATGGCTTTGTATAAAGTACCTACAGATGTGATCGCTGAAAAGGTAAAAGTAGAAAGGCTGTTGCACCAGTATGGCGCAAAGGCTGTAGTGATCCGTAAGGATTATACGGTATTCGAAACTACAGGTCACCGCGAGGAACTGGAAAGCCTGATCAAAGCATTAGAACCGTATGGACTGATCGAGTTTGTACGTAGTGCAAGGGTTGCTATCATCAAAGCAAGCAAGGGCTTCCACGAAAAACTGAAAGAGTTTGAAAAACAGGAACCTGGTGAAGAGGTGATAGAGAATGAATATTTGGATAAGCAGGATGAAGTGTTTACGATGTAAGCACATGTACGATGTTAGATGTACGATGTAAATAATGCTATCACTCTGCGTACTTTGCGTATCCTTTGCGCCCTTTGCGATATAAGTAACGCAAAGTACACGGAGCAAACGCAGAGAACGCAAAGGAGAACGACAAATAAAGAGATATGAACTACGGCATAAAATACTTAAGACGGATAAGAGAAAATTTCATTGAGCTGATGAATGATCTTACGATCGAGCAGTTGAATGAAGTACCGGAAGGATTTAATAACAACATCATCTGGAATTTTGGACATATTGTTACAACTACTCCGGCGATCGTTTATATCCGCTCAGGTGTTGACAAGAATATCCAGATTCCTCATGTAGCAAAATACACGCGTGGCAGTAAACCGGAAACGTTTATATCGAAAGAAGAATTGGAGGAACTAAAGCAATTGTCCACTTCATACCTGGATAAGATAGCGCAGGATTATGAAGCGGGTGCTTTTAAAACAATCACACCATTTGCAACACTGACGTTTAAATATGAAATGGATACGATAGAGGAAGTGTTTACGTGTCTTACAGCGCATGAAAGTTTGCACTGGGGCGTGGCGAATGGGTTGAAGAAGGTTGTTACAAGATAAATTGTTGAACGGTTATATTGTTTCTACTCTTCTCTTCAAACTTTGCAATCCTTTTGCGTTCTCTGCGATATAAGTAACGCAAAGCACACAGCGGAAACACAGAGAACACAAAGGAGAATATCGAGCAAGGAACAAGGAATTTTGGATAAAGAATAATGTTTAATAGAGATATATAGATGAAGTGAGTGACACAAGGGACGATGAGAGTAGCACAACTGTTGACACAAAAATTTTAAATAAGAAATCGGTCACTGGCTATCCGGCTTACCCGGTAACCAGTAACTAACATTAAATCTCAAATTTTAAATATCAAACATGGCTAAGTTAAATTTTGGCGGAGTGGAAGAAAATGTTGTAACTCGTGATGAGTTCCCACTCAGCAAAGCGCAGGAAGTTTTAAAAAATGAAACAATAGCTGTAATAGGTTACGGCGTACAAGGACCTGGACAGGCATTGAACCAGAGAGATAATGGTATCAATGTAATCGTTGGTCAGCGTAAAAATTCTAAAACATGGGATAAAGCGGTAGCTGATGGTTTTGTTCCTGGCGAAACTTTATTCGAGATTGAAGAAGCTTTACAACGTGGCACTATTATCTGCTACCTGTTGAGCGATGCTGCCCAAATAGAACTGTGGCCTACAGTAAAAAAACACCTGACTGCAGGTAAAGCATTGTATTTCTCTCATGGCTTTGGTATCACGTTCAACGAGCAGACTGGCATTGTTCCTCCTGCTGACGTAGACGTGTTCCTGGTAGCGCCTAAAGGCTCTGGCACATCTCTTCGCAGAATGTTCCTGCAAGGCCGTGGCCTGAACAGTAGCTATGCTATTTTCCAGGATGCTACAGGCAAAGCAAAAGAAAGAGTAGTTGCTTTAGGTATCGCAGTTGGTAGCGGTTACCTGTTTGAAACAGACTTCAAAAAAGAAGTGTACAGTGACTTGACTGGCGAGCGTGGTACATTGATGGGCGCTATCCAGGGTATCTTTGCTGCACAATATCAGGTATTGCGCGACAAAGGCCACACTCCTTCTGAAGCATTCAACGAAACAGTAGAAGAACTGACTCAGTCTTTGATGCCATTGGTTGCAGAAAACGGTATGGACTGGATGTATGCAAACTGCTCTACTACAGCGCAGCGTGGTGCATTGGATTGGTGGAAAAAATTCCGTGATGCTACTGCACCAGTATTTAAAGAACTGTATGAGAGCGTTGCTACAGGCAAAGAGTCTCAGCGTTCTATCGATTCTAACAGCAAAACTGACTACCGCGAGAAGCTGGAAGTGGAGCTGAAAGAATTGCGCGAAAGCGAAATGTGGCAGGCAGGCAAGACAGTAAGAAGTCTGCGTCCTGAAAATCAGAAATAATCCCCCCACCCCCTAAAGGGGAGGAAGGAGGGCTCTTGCTATAAATAGAATATCTTAAACAATTTCCTGGTTCCCTTCCGGGACTGGGAAATTGTTTAAGATTTAAATAAACAGGTTTCTACCATGTCTCCCTTTAGGGCTGGCATATAGCATTTAAGATGGACAAGAATATTGGTTTACATAAACAGGTTACACTACATCCCCCTTCAGGGGCAGGGGTGATTGAGGCCGCGCAGCGATTGAAGAAGGTGGTTACAAGAACGCCACTGCAATTCAATCATAACCTTTCGCGCAAATACCAGTGTAATGTTTTTTTGAAGAGAGAAGACTTGCAGATTGTACGCTCGTACAAACTACGCGGTGCGTATAACATGATGAGCAGCCTGCCTGCTGATCAGTTGCAAAACGGTGTAGTATGTGCCAGTGCGGGCAACCATGCGCAAGGCTTCGCGTTTAGCTGTAAAAAACTGAACATTAAGGGCGTGGTTTTCATGCCGATCATTACCCCTAAGCAGAAGGTAAACCAGACTAAAATGTTTGGTGAGGATTTTATTGAAATCAAACTGGTAGGCGACACGTTTGATGACTGCGCAATTGCTGCAAAGCAATATACTGTGGAACACAACATGACCTTTATACCGCCGTTTGATGATTACCGTATTATTGAAGGACAGGGCACTGTAGCTGTTGAAATTTATGAAGAGCTGACGAATATTGATTACATTTTTGTACCGGTAGGCGGCGGCGGATTACTGTCCGGCGTTGGCACGTATATTAAAAGTGTATCACCTGAAACAAAAATCATTGGGTTGGAACCAGAAGGCGCACCTTCTATGACAGCCGCATTGCAGGCAGGCCATCCTGTAACAGTAGAAGATATAGATCGCTTTGTAGACGGTGCTGCAGTAAAGCGCATTGGTGATCTTACTTTTGCTATTGGCAAAGAAGTATTGACAGAAGTGCATCTTGTTCCGGAAGGAAAAGTATGCTCCACTATATTGAAGCTGTACAATGAGGATGCGATTGTGGTAGAACCAGCAGGCGCATTATCTATTGCAGCGCTGGATGATTATGCTGACCAGATCAAGGGCAAGAATATTGTTTGTGTTGTCAGTGGCAGCAACAACGACATTGACCGTATGCCGGAGATAAAGGAACGTTCGTTGCAGTACGAAGGATTGAAACATTACTTCCTCGTACGCTTTGCACAACGTCCCGGCGCATTACGTGAGTTCTTAAACTATGTACTCGGCCCGACTGATGATATTACGCGCTTTGAGTACATGCAAAAAACAAACAAAGAAAGCGGCCCGGCATTGGTGGGCATAGAGCTACAAAACAAGGACGATTATGCAGCTTTGTTAGCGAAGATGAAGGAACGGAATATTAATTATACCGAACTAAATAAAGACGATATATTATTTAGTTATCTTGTTTAGAAAAAGAATGGTCCAATTTTAAAAATTGGACCATTCTTTTTCTACTTATTACCTACATCGTCGATGAGTACATTTATTTCCCAACCCAGTCAGGTTTCATTTAAAAACGATTCACATTTATGAAAAATTTCTTCAAGGATTTATTCAAATACAGCCATCATGTCAATGTACAACTCATTGATATATTGAATGAAAATAAAGAGAAGGATATTGAATCTATTATCCGCCTGATGAGTCATGTACTGAATGTGCATCGTATATGGAATGCGAAAGTAAAAACAGTTCCTGTACTATATGGCTCGTGGGACATTCATGCAGTAGATGATATGGCGCAAATAGAGCAAGAGAATTTTGGTTACTCAATGCAGTTGTTGGAAACTTATGAATTAACGCAGCCAATTACCTATATGACAGGCAGTGGCAAACAATTTACCAATACCGTACAGGAAATTCTTTTCCAGGCAATCAATCACTCCACTTATCACAGGGGGCAAATAGCAACCGCATTCAGGCAAGCTGGCATTGAGCCTATTTTGACAGATTATATTTTTTATAAATGGCAGGGAAATTAATTGAAAGCACTAGTTCTTTATCCCCAACAAAAATATTGCAGCACTTCATTTCCATCTTTATTTACAAACAGGGATATTTCATCCTCTCCTATTCCTGAATAGTTGTACCCTGTCAAAGAGCCTACAAATTGCAGGTCATTAAAATTGATCCGCAATTCTGCCAGTAATTCTTCCAGGTATTCTAACCGATATTCATCATCATAGCTATCTAGGTTATTATATATTTCTCTTTCGTGATTGCTCTCTTTGTGTGTATAAGCACCCCCCTGTATAAATTTTCCTGTTTCAAAAAATTGATCACGTGTTACCCAGTAGTTTAGCACGCCTTTTACATAATGCGCCCGATCAACCCCTGCTGGTATGTTTCCTCGTAGATAGTCGTCAAAATCAAAATCAACAGGCCCTTCAACATCTTTTAGCGCAGCTAAAGCAACCCCGGAGTTTTTATGTTCCTGGTACAACCTTTCCGCATCTTTATACCAATCAATCGCTTTATCCGCTTTTGGCATATTTTTTACATCTCCTTCGTATATATATTTATCTCCTATCCTTTTAAAGCGTATGAAATTATACCCAGCGTTATCCGGATAAACAATTTCAGGATCACCATTTCCATAAACAGTAATAAAATGCACTTTCCCTGCTCCTTTGCCAATTGATGATAGATCTATTGTCAGCAGCGGGAAAAAGACAGCCTTATAATCTTCAGTAAACACCGCAAAAACATCATCAATGGCAGGAAACAGTTGTATGTTCATAATAATTTTTTTTGTAAAACGTCTAAAAAACTAAATGTATTGTTAGGCTTCAAAATATTGACATGGAAGTAGTTTTCTAAAAAAGTAAGGCCGCTTGTACAGCGGCCTTCTCAAATTTAAATATACCCTTGCAGACTAAGACAAATAGGTTTGCACTTCCAGGTTAGGCACTTTCTCTCCCAGTTTCTTAAGAAAATAAGATCCTGTTACAAACTGTTTTACCTGTAAGTCGGTGTTATTGGAAAGCGCACTGGCAACGCCTGTTGCGGCGGTTGCCACAATGCCGTTATACACAAGAATGTTAGCCGTCTTCCCTTCCGTCTCTAATGATATGATGTAAGACTTCAGGTTATAGTTACCATACTTAGCCATGCCCATTGTTGTTTTAGGAAGCGGGCGTTCTGTAATAACCGAATTACGCAAACGCGTGTTATCAAAAATGAGATGCTTTGATATATCTCCATCCGTATCTGTATCCAGCAGGTGTAGTTCGTCTCCGCTTAAGATCAGGTATTTTGGTGTTTGCACTGTCTGAAACTTAACAGTACCAAGCGAGGCGAAGCTTTTTAGTGCATCTTTTGCTATATCCTTTGCCTGGTCTTTTGCACCATATTCTAATTGCGCTACAGTAAATGCATCGATAGGCGTACCATTCATTTGCTTTTTAATAAATGAATATTGATTGCTTAGTAAATCGTTTTGATAACTCACAGCATTAGCTGCTTCCTGTTTCATGTCCAGCTTATTAAAAGCAGCATCTGTCTGGCTACGTTTCTTCTTCCACCAGATAAAAATGCCGGCATATACAACAACAACAAATACGATGATACCAATTATTTGGATTGACATAGTGTAGTGTTTTAATTTGGTTATACTCTTTGAGGTGCAACAGTTTTCTTTTTGGATGGCAGTACGCCGTAGATGATCAGGCCGATTAATAGCAACGCTACCAGCTTACCACCAAAACGGGTATAAAATCCCAGACCGAGCAGCTTATTTTTATCCAGGTTGTTTGCCTTTATAATTTCATCCAGTTGTTCATCTGTCAGGTTATAATACGTTTCATTGGAAGCGTTATAACCAACGAGGCGCGGCTCTTTTGTAACCCATAGCGGCATAATCCATGCGATGTTAAACTCTTCATGTAGCGTTGCAAGATCAAGGTATTTACTTTCTAACCTTTTTTTGTCTACAACTACCAGTTTTACTTTACCGGAGTCTGACTCGCCTTTTTCAATAAGATAATCTTCGGTATCTGGCAAATCTGCCACTTTGTGAAGTACTTCCCGGTTACCGATCGGTATTTTAAGTTTGGCTGCTGCATGCTGCAGACTGAGGGTACCGGTAATAAATACGGAAACAACAATAGGAGCTAGTTTCATTTTAATCTCATAAGTTTTTTAGGTTAACGAATAAATGATGCATGAACACTAAACAACTTTCATTGCAAAAAGATGTCCAAAACGAGCAAATAGATTAAAAAAAATATAGATGGGACATTTTTCTAAAACAGGTTATTACACTCTTAACTATTAATGAAAGAAAAATACCTAACAATAAACTGATCATCAATCAGTATAAAAAAGAAACCCTGCTTTACAAGCAGGGCCTCTTTAAAAATATTCAGTTCAGCTATTTTCTATTCGCCTAAAATTTTCAGCACCTCTTCTGTTGAAGTAACGGTTCCAAATTCACCATGCAAGCTTGCCAATGCTGTGTCATGTAGTATTTCAGCCTCATATTTTTTTCCATCAGCTCCTACCTTGTCAAATGTAGCTGTCGCATCTGCAACCAGGTATGTTTCAAAACCAAAGTTACCTGCCATACGTGTAGTAGTAGACACGCAGTGGTCCGTTGTAAGGCCTACAATGACCAGTTCTGTAATGCCCTCATTGTCCAGGCGCTCCTTCAGGTCTGTACCTATAAATGCACTGTTTACTTGTTTGCGAATGATATGTTCGCCAGGCATCGGCTCTACTATATCTTTAAATTCATTTCCTACATTTCCTTCTGCCAGCCTGGAAGCAGGATTGGTAGAACAATGCTGTACATGAAAAACCGGTAACTGGTGCTTGCGCCAAAACGCTAATAACTTTGCAGCATTGGTTTCAGCATCCGGGTTATTTCTATGCCCACCCCAATAAGCGATATCGTCAAATCCTTTTTGAATATCAATTAATATAAGTGCAGGTCTGTCTTGTCTTTTCATATTCGTCTCGTTTAATGATTCCATTTATTCCTCATCGATAAAAATAAGGTTTCTTCTTCCGGTTTACAACGCAATTGTGTTAAAGAACCGCTACGTTTTAAGAATAAAAAAGCGGGCATTGAAACAATGCCCGCTTCTATAATGAGGTTACTCTTATTTAAAACAAGCCAAACAGCATTCCATCTATTTTGGCAATGATGTCACCAAAGTCTTCATCGTTCTCTGCAAACTTGTTCTTGTCTACATCTATCACCAATACCGGTCCTTCTTTGTAACTGTCCATCCATTTTGTGTACAGCTCATTCAGTTTTTTCAAATAATCAAGACGGATATTCTCTTCATATTCGCGGCCACGTTTTTGTATTTGTCCTACCAGCGTAGGTACAGATGCCTTCAGATAGATCAGCAGATCTGGCGGCTGCACCATTGTTTTAAGCGTCTGGAAAAAGTCGTAATAGTTATCAAAGTCACGTTTGCTCATCAACCCCATTTCATGCAGGTTAGGCGCAAAAATGTTGGCATCTTCAAAGATCGTTCTGTCTTGTATGACAGTTTCAGTACCGCGGTGTATTTCCAATAGCTGGTTCAAACGGCTATTCAAAAAGTAGATCTGCAGGTTGAAGCTCCAGCGTGGCATATCTTCATAAAAATCCATCAGGTAAGGATTATGATCTACATCCTCAAACTGTGGTATCCAGCGGTAATGCTTACTCAGCATTTCTGTCAAAGTCGTTTTTCCCGCACCTATATTTCCAGCAATCGCGATATGCTTCGGTTTTTTAGCTTTAGCCATTTATGTAAGTCTGTTGTGAATAATGTTCGTCAATCGTGAAACGACAATCGTGAATGTTAATCGTCTTATTCACGATTACCGATTCACGTTTCACGTTATAAATAATTCAGCCCCATTGCCTCTCTCACTGCCTTCAAAGTCGCAGCGGCGTTAGCCCTGGCCTTATCTGCTCCGGTTGAGATTATTTTTCCAAGGTACGCCTTATCTTCCTGTATCGCGGCGGATTTTTCCCTTATTGGTTTGAGAAATTGCACCATATCTTCTGCCAGTTGTTTCTTAAAATCGCCGTAGCGTATGTTACAATTATTAAAGTCTGTATTAAACTTCTCTATTACATCCGGTGTGCTTACCAGTCCCATTAGCGTAAACAGGTTTTCAATATAATCCGGTTTTACAGAATTAGCTTCCGTAGGGCCGCTATCTGTTTTTGCTTTCATTATTTTTTTACGCACCAGTTCCTCATCATCCGCCAGGTAAATAGTAGCCATCTGGTTTTCGCTCTTGCTCATCTTACCGGTACCATCCAGGCTCATGATCTTAACCAACTCCGTTCCGTAATTAAATGCCTGTGGCGATGGGAATACGTCACCATAGCGGTGGTTAAAACGCTCCGCAAAATTGCGGGCCATCTCCAGGTGTTGCTCCTGGTCCTTGCCTACCGGTACCTTTACAGCGCGGTGCACCAATATATCTGCCGCCATCAATACCGGGTACGTCAGCAAACCTGCGTTTACGTTCTCTGGTTGCAAGCGTACTTTTTCTTTAAATGTGGTTGTTTTTTCCAACTCACCTTTGTACGCCAGCATATTCAAATACATGTATAACTCGGCTATTTCCGGCACATCGCTCTGCACATATAAGGCTACCTTTTCAGGATCAAGGCCGCAGGCTATGTTTTCCGCTATTACACGCAATACACTATTGCGCAGCTCTTTTGTATCCGGGTGTGTAGTAAGGCTATGCCAGTCTGCTACAAAAAAGTAACAGTTATATTCATCCTGCATACGCACATAGTTGCGCATAGCACCAAAATAATTCCCTAAATGTAAAAAGCCCGTAGGGCGTATTCCACTTAAAACAACTTCCTTACTCATAGGGCGCGAAGATAAGAAGAATGAATGTGCGAATTTGAAAATATGCTAATTTGAAAATGGGCTTTAAGGGAGCCAGACTGTTGCATTGTTATATGCTCAAATTGTTATTAGCCCGACAATTTAACCATACAACAATGTAGCAATTGCCTCTATTTTCAAATTAATCCCATTTATATTTGCCATTGCTAAAATCTTGTTTATAAGCAGTTCGCCATCCATATTAGACTCACCTATTGAATACCTGAAAGGCGTAGGGCCGGTAAAAGGGGACATGTTAAGAAAGGAACTGAACATTTTCACTTTCCGGGACCTGCTGGAGCATTTTCCTTTCCGGCACATAGACAAGACTAAAATTAATAACATCGGTGATATTAATTTCCAGACTGACTATATCCAGATCGCAGGCACTTTATTAGGTTATGAGACAATTGGAGAAAAAAGAGCAAGACGCCTGGTAGCGCAGATAAAAGACAAAACCGGCATACTGGAGCTGACCTGGTTCCAGGGGATACAATGGGTGGAAAAGTCTTTGAAAACCGGTCAGGAATACCTGGTTTATGGTAAAGCAGGTTTTTTCAATGGCAAACCACAGATCACCCATCCCGAAATAGAGGTACTGACGCCGCATGTATCAGACGGCAAAGCATTCCTGGAGCCGATTTATACCACCACAGAAAAATTAAAAGTACGTGGTATGAATGGCAGGCAGATCGGCAAACTGACCTCTGCCCTGCTGCCCCAGGTTACAGAAAAGGACATTCCGGAAAACATTCCACAGAAGTTAGTGGAGAAGCTAAAATTAATGTCACGGTTTCAGGCTTACCGTGCAGTACACTTTCCGGCATCTACGGCACAATATGATGCAGCAGTAAAGCGGTTGAAATTTGAGGAGCTTTTTCTTGCGCAGGTACGTTTTAACCTGACGCGTGTTGCAAGAAACAGGCATAGCCGCGGCGTAGTGTTTGAAAAAGTGGGAGATTATTTTAATACATTTTACAATAAATATCTTCCTTTTGAGTTAACAAATGCGCAGAAAAGAGTGTTGAAAGAAGTGCGGCAGGACGTTGGGCGCGGACACCAGATGAATAGGTTGCTGCAGGGCGACGTGGGAAGTGGAAAAACTATAGTAGCTTTACTCTGCATGTTGCTTGCGGCAGATAATGGTTATCAAAGCTGCCTGATGGCCCCAACAGAAATTTTAGCGCAGCAGCATTTTAACGGTTTACGGAATCTACTTAAAAATATGCCCATTAATATTTGCTTGTTAACGGGTAGCACCAAAACTAAAGAGCGTAGGGAAATATTACAGTCATTGGCCGATGGCACCATGCATATGGCAGTTGGCACACACGCTGTAATAGAGGATGCGGTAGAGTTTAAACAACTCGGATTGGCAATTGTGGATGAACAGCATAGGTTTGGTGTTGCACAAAGAGCAAAATTGTGGCGCAAGGCGACTGTTCCTCCGCACATATTAGTAATGACCGCCACACCCATTCCCCGCACGCTTGCCATGACTACTTATGGGGATTTAGACTATAGTGTAATTGATGAATTACCACCGGGAAGACAACCGATAACAACTGTTCACCGGAATGAAACACATCGCGCAAAAGTGATGGACTTCATACGGGAAGAAATTGGAAAAGGAAGACAGGCTTATATCATTTACCCGTTGATAGAGGAAAGTGAAAAACTAAGTTATGAGGACCTGATGCAAGGCTATGAACAGGTAAAAAGTTACTTTCCTGAACCCAAATACCATATTAGTATGGTACACGGCAGACAACCGGCAGAACAAAAGGAAACAAACATGCAACGTTTTGTTTCCGGCGATACCAATATAATGGTAAGCACTACCGTTATAGAAGTGGGGGTAAACGTACCTAATGCTTCTGTAATGGTGATAGAAAGCTCTGAAAAATTTGGATTGTCGCAATTACATCAATTACGCGGAAGAGTAGGACGAGGAAGCGAGAAGAGTTTTTGCATTCTTTTAACGGGTAGCAAAGTCAGCAATGATGGCCGGGAACGTATCAAGATAATGTGCGCAACCAATGATGGTTTTAAAATAGCGGAGAAAGATCTTGAATTAAGAGGCCCCGGAGACATTGAGGGAACCCGTCAGAGCGGTGTATTAAACTTTAAATTGGCCAGTATTGTTAATGATAAAACGATCCTGGAAGCAGCTAAGTTGTTTGCAGAAAAAATAGTAGAGGCTGATGAAGGCTTGAATTCAGCAGAAAACCTGCCCTTGAAATCTTTCCTTCAATCCCAAAAGGGGAAAACTGCCTGGAGTAAAATTTCCTAGAACAACTTTCTTTTCGGTTTCTACGTTTATTCTAAAAAAAGAAAACGTATCACATTTTTAAATCCAGTTACTTGAAAAAAGTTAGCAGATTTGTCGCCCTATTGTTAGTATTGCTTGTATCCAAAAAGCAGTACGCGCAGACATTTGAATTTATAGAGAACAAAGGGCAATGGGACAGCAAGGTAATGTTCAAATGCAAGGTGAATGGGGCCGTTTTCTATCTGCAAAGAAATGGCTATAAAGTATTACTGAATAATGACACCGATGTAACTTCAATCACAGAATATTTTGGCGGGCACCACCCGCTGGATGGCGAGCCTTCCTCCAACAACGGGGGTTCTACCGGCGGCGGTAAACCGGCGGCCAATTCGGCTGCAAAAAGCGTATCTACCAATCCTACCCGTGATAATGGAGACAATGGCGGCGGAGGCTCCGGTGGCGGAGGTGCTGCACCTACCTTTACACTTCGCTCACATGCCTACGAGGTTACGTTTGCCGGCAGCATGAAACAGATCATGGCCGTTCCTGAAAAAGCCCTCGGCTCCAGCGTGAATTATTTTCTTGGCAGCGACTCCAGCAAATGGGCTTCCGACTGTAAAACATATTCTGCCGTTGTATATAAAAATGTATATCCCAATATTGATGTCAGGTACTATATAGAACATGATCAACTTAAATATGATTTTATTGTAAACCCAGGTGGTAACGTCAACAATATTGCATTGCAATTCGACGGCCCCGATGGTTTATCAGTAAAAAATGATAACCTAATCATTAAAACATCTGTAGGCGACATCAGTGAGCAAAAACCTTACTCTTACCAGGTAAGTAACAATGGCAAAAAAGAAATTACTACAAAGTATGTGGTTGGTGGTAACATTGTTAAGTTCAAAACAGGGGACTATAATAAAAACGCAACGATCATCATAGATCCACAGATCCTGGTAAGTACCTACACCGGTAGTAAATCTGACAACTGGGGTTACACAGCTACTTATGACGGGCTGGGAAATATTTACGGAGGCGGTATTGTATTTGGCGATCAATACCCCGTAAGCAACGGTGCATTTCAAACGAAGTTTGCAGGCGCCAGCAGGCAAGACGGTAGTGAAGGCTCCATACCTCCTATGGATATTGGTATAATAAAACTAAATCCCAATGGCACCAACAGGCTGTATGCAACCTATCTGGGCGGCACAGGGTACGAGCAACCCAATAGTATGATTGTAGATAAACAAGGTAACCTTGTTGTCGTGGGCCGTACTTCATCCAAAGACTTTCCAAGCACACTGCCTAAATATGGGCCTGAGGCAGATGCGAATACATATACTGCAGATATTTTCATTACTAAATTCAACTCCACTGGTACTGCACTGATTGCTTCCAGGAGAGTGGGCGGTGTTGGTAATGACGGCGTAAACATTGCGCCAAAATACCTGAACCTGAATGGTGCTATTGCTACAAGAAGAAACTATGGAGATGATGCACGTAGTGAGGTAATTATAGATGATGCAAACAACATACTGGTTGCGGCACAAACACAATCCATCGACTTCCCGGTAACACCAGGTGCTTTTCAGCAAACATCAGCAGGTGGCGACCCTGGTTATCCGCAGGATGGTGTGGTAATGAAATTCACGGCCAATCTTACACCTATTTTCAGTACATACCTTGGCGGTAAAGGAATTGATGCACTTTTTGTTTTAGCTATCAATCCTGTCAATGGGAATATATATGTAGGCGGTGCATCTACCAGCCCTGATTTCCCTAAAACTTCAGGCGCAAGCTCTGGCAGCACTATTTCCGGTGTTAACAAAGGGGGTGCGTGCGACGGTATCGTTTCTATTCTTACCCCCGATGGTACACAAGTGATCAAATCATCTTACTTCGGCACATCCGGCAACGACATGATATTTGGTGTACAGTTTGACAAAGCTGGTAATTTTTATATTATGGGTACTACAACCGGCAGGTGGGATACACTTAATACACCATACACAAACAACGGTGTTGCAAACGCAAGACAATTTATTTCTAAGCTAACGCCTGACCTGTCCAGCTACATCTATTCAACTGTATTTGGCCCTGGCTCTACCTATCCTAACATATCGCCTACGGCTTTCCTGGTAGACAGGTGTGAGAATGTATATGTATCCGGCTGGGGTGGCGGAGAAGGCTCAGGAGGCAATAAAGGTTATGAGAATAGCAGCACTGCCGGCCTTACAACTACGCCAGATGCTATTTATCCTAACATCGGAAGAGATGACATGGATTTTTACTTTTTTGTACTTAAGAAAAATGCAGCTTCTTTATTATATGCAACCATGTTTGGGCAAACCGGTGGCTATGGTGACCACGTAGATGGCGGTACCAGCCGCTTTGACAAAGAGGGTATTATTTACCAGGCCATGTGTGCAAACTGTGGCGGTAGCGGTGGCCAGTCGGGCTTCCAATGGATGACGACAACGGCAGGCGCATGGGCATCCAGCAATGGAGCCCTAAATGCCAATAAGACTTCCGGTGGTTGCAACGAAGCGCTTATCAAAATTGCGTTCAACCTTGCTGGTGTGGGTGCAGGTGTAAGAAGTGCTATTGGCGGCGTACCTTATGACACATTGGGTTGTGTGCCGTTAACTGTTGATTTCAGAGATACGATCGCACTTGGTAAAAAGTATATCTGGAACTTTGGTGATGGTACGCCTGAGGTTACCACAACTGTACCTACGCAGTCTCACACGTTTACTCAAATTGGCTTATATCATGTAACGCTCGTCTCTATAGATTCTTCTTCCTGTAACGTAGCAGATACGTCTACTATCAACATCAGTGTGCGAGATAATAAAGCGAATCTTGGTTTTGATGCATTTAAATTACCGCCTTGCGATTCACTAAAATACCAGTTTATAAATACGTCTACGGCTACTACGCCGTTCCAGGATACATCTTTTGCCTGGACGTTTGGCGATGGCAGCGGCATACCTTCATCGGGTATGCAAACGGTTTATCATACTTACCAGGCAGCCGGTACATATAATGTAGAACTAAGGCTGCGGGACACCTCCTATTGCAACTACGACGATACGATCATGAAACAGATCCGTATTGCCACCAATGTAAAAGCGCAGTTTGATGTGCCTGCTGCTATCTGTTACCCGCTATCTGCCGTGTTTAACAATACCTCTATGGGCGGCGCATCGTTTGAGTGGGATTTTGGCGATGGCACTACTTCTACAGAAGTAAGCCCTGAGCATTTTTACCCGGCACCGGGCACCTACCAGGTAACGCTGGTAGCGAATGATCCGAATACGTGTAACAAGACGGACACACTACGAAAATCGATACTGGTAAGTGCAAAACCTACCGCATCGTTTACATACGGCCCTAACCCGCCAAAAGAAAATACGGCTGTAAACTTCTATAACAGTTCATTACTGGCTACGCATTACAACTGGTCTTTTGGCGATGGCGAGTTCCTGGCTACAAAAGCTAAAGACACGACCGTAAGTCACCTGTATAATTCTACCGGCACATTCACAGCATGCCTTGCAGCTATTAATGATGTGGGCTGTGCAGACACCATGTGTCAGAATGTAAAAGCCATTATTGTACCGCTGGTAGATGTGCCAAATGCGTTTACGCCAAATGGTGATGGGGTAAATGATTATGTAAATGTGCGTGGTTATGGCATCACTAAGCTTACTTTCAGAATCTATAACAGGTGGGGTACTATGGTGTATCAGGCAACAAGTAACAAACAAATAGGCTGGGATGGCCGTTATAATGGTGTATTGCAGCCACAGGATGTGTACACTTATATTGCGGATATAGAATTCTATGATGGAACCACCTTCCAGAAGAAAGGAGACATCACTTTATTGAGATAAAAAAGAGAAGAAAGAGGGGGAACTATGCGAATAAACAGGAATATAAAATGGATACTGCTTTGCCTCGGTGCATTCTGCATGGAAGGCATCTCTGCGCAGGATCTTCATTTTTCCCAATACTTTAATGCACCATTACTGGTGAACCCGGCTAATACGGGTTTTGCGCCGGATGTGGACTGGCGGTTAGGTGTAAACTATCGCAATCAGTGGTCCAGCATTACCAGCAATCCGTACAAGACCATGAGCGCATGGGGCGATGTGCAGGCTTTTACCAACCGTTTTGAAAGTGGCTGGTTAGGCATTGGTGGCGCTATATTGCGCGACGTGGCGGGTAGCGGCAACCTTACATCTACCAAAGTGTATGGCTCTGTGGCATATCACCAGATGCTTGGTTTAGCCAGCCTGTTAAGCGCAGGTTTTGCAGGTGGATGGGTAAACAAACGTGTAGATGTAGATAAGCTTACTTTCGATAATCAATGGAATGGAAAATTTTTTGATGCAACATTGCCAAGCGGCGAGGCTTTTGCTGCCAGTTCTGTCAACTACCTGGACATTAACCTGGGCATGAATTACGCTTATTTCCCTACTAACAATACATACCTGAATGCAGGTATCAGTATTCAACATTTAAACAAACCTAAAGAAAGCTTTTTCAATTCTAATGCAGTCAGTGCGCAAGTGGATATGCGTTTCAATTTCTTTGTGAATGGCTCCTTCAAACTAAATGATCAATGGATTGTAAATCCAAACGTGTATTATAGTAAAATGGCCAGTGCATCAGAAACAGTACTTGGTGCAAACGCAAATTATAATTTAAGCGGAGATGGCATAACGCAGTTGATCGGCGGTTTATATTACCGCTCCGGAGACGCCATTATACCAATGGTCGGTTATCAATGGAACGATTTTAAACTGACAGTAAGCTACGATGCTACTACATCTTCTTTAGGCACCTATAATCAAACGCGCGGTGCTTACGAACTATCCCTGGTTACAACAGGATTATTCAACCAGGCAAAAGCAGTGAAGTGCCCGACAGTGAAATTTTAAGCAATTTGAAAATTTGAAAGTGTATTAATTTGAGAATGGTGTAGTTGATCGTCGGGAAAACAATTAATCAATTTAACCATGTAACAATTTGAGATAATACATTTTCAAATTTTCAAATCGATCTATTTTCAAATTACAGGCTTATCACACCCTCCCCATCACTCACAATCTTAAAGCTGTCTTTGTTAAAGTATTTATGGTATTTCTCCGTAATCTCTTTTGACTGCGTAGTACCATTGATGATAAAGCTTCCATCTTTAAACTCTACAGTATAGCCTCTCTTTTTATCTATAAGGCCATCAGCCTGCAATGCACCAGTAAGGGCTTTTATACTTTGCAGGTCTTTTTTAGCAGTAGCTAATCCATCCTTCGCTTTACTCATCCCATCTTCTATTTGTTTTCTCAGATTTACACTATTAAACTGCTGGCGAAATGCCTCACTGTTTACCTGGTCCTGGGCAACTTTTATACTTGCCTTAATCTGGTCCATGTTCACTTTCTTCATTTCCGCCTGCGCCTGTTTAAGTGATACATCTACGCTTTTACGTATCTGGTCCCAGTCTACTTCTTTCAGCGCTTTTTCCGTTTCGATCTTCATTTTATCGAAATCTATTTTTGCAAGCGCAGCATTTACTTCTGCTTCTATGTTTATATTCAGGCTATCCAGGCCTTTTAGTTCCACTTTCAGATTCTTCATGGCATTATCCAGCTCATCCATTGCCATGTCCATATCATTTATTCGATATTCATTCTGATTGTGATAATACTTGCGGGACTTGGTAGTATCTCTTTGGTCATATTTGTCTTCATCTCTGTTTTTTTGTTTTTTATCAGTGTATTGCCATGCAGAAGCGGTAACAGCAATACCAAGTAACAGAATAAGACTAGCGGATTTGTAGATTTGGCGTACATTTTTCATAAAGAGTTTTTATTTAAAAAATTTGTTTTACGAATAATTTCGTAACAAACATACGACACTTGTCGTAGATCGGAAATAGTACGGCCTATATTTAGAAATTTTTAACAGAAAGAAAAAAAGGGAATTGCTCCATTGCTATATGGTTTTATTATTCAATTCATTAATTATCAGTCCTTAATAAAACAATTCAGCCATACAACAATTAAACAATGAATTGCGCCAATCTATTTCATGCCTGAAAAAAGTCCTATAAACTAACACTTATTGTCTGCGGGTTTGTGCGTACTTTTACGACAAATAACTTTTTACATGTATCCCGTAATTGAAAAAGGCGTAGTTACTGCCGAACATGTAGCTGCTTTTAAGACTATTCTGGGCGAGGCGTACGTGTTTGCCGATGAGGAAACATTGAACAACTATGGCCATGACGAAACTGAACATTTGCTTTACCTGCCTGAAGTGGTTATAAAACCACGCACAGCAGCGGAAGTAAGTGAAATTATGCAGATCTGTAACAGGGACAGAATTCCTGTAACACCGAGAGGGGCTGGTACCGGCCTTAGCGGTGGCGCACTGCCCCACCTGGGCGGTGTATTGATCTCTACAGAAAGATTCAACAGTATTCTTGAAATAGATGAGCGTAACCTCCAGGTAACAACTGAGCCTGGCGTTATTACGGAAGTATTACAAAATGCAGTAAAAGAAAAAGGCCTGTTCTACCCTCCTGATCCGAGCAGCCGCGGCTCCTGTTTTATAGGTGGCAACATCGCTGAAAATAGCGGTGGCCCGAAGGCGGTTAAATATGGTGTGGTAAAAGACTATGTATTGAACCTGGAAGTGGTATTGCCAACAGGCGAGATCATCTGGACGGGCGCAAATGTATTAAAGAACTCTACAGGTTATAATCTTACACAACTACTGGTAGGTAGCGAAGGCACATTAGGAATCGTTACAAAAATTGTATTGAAGCTAATCCCTTTACCTAAGTATGACTTGCTGATGCTGGTTCCTTTCAACTCCCTGGAAAAAGCAGGCGAGGCGGTGAGTGCCATCTTCAGGGCTGGCTTTGTGCCAAGTGGCCTTGAGCTGGTAGAAATTGATGCATTGCAGATCGTAAGTAAAATGGTGGATAGCCATGCCGTACCGGTAAGTGACGATATTGCAGCACACCTGATCATAGAAGTGGATGGCAATAATATGGATGTGCTGATGAGTGAAATGGAAGCCATAGCTGAGCTTTTGCAACAGTATGAAGCTGGCGAGGTATTCTTTGCAGACGATGCCCAACAGAAAACAGAACTGTGGAAACTCAGAAGGCGCGTGGCCGAAGCGGTAAAAACTGCCGGTTACACTATTGAGGAAGATACAGTAGTGCCAAGAGCTGAACTGCCTGCACTGATCAAAGGCGTGAAAGAGCTGGGCCGCCAGTACAATTTCCACGCAGTTTGTTATGGTCATGCTGGCGATGGTAACCTCCATATCCGTATTAAGAAAGAAGGTACAGCTAATAGTATGGGAAATGAGGAAATGACAAAAGCGCTGCGTGCGTTGTTCGACCTGGTTTACAAACTGGGCGGCACCATTAGCGGTGAGCATGGCATTGGCCTGATCCAGAAAGGATTTATGGATATCGTATTCGCCGACGCAAACCTGCGTTTGATGCGTGAAATCAAACAGGTATTCGATCCTAACAATATTTTAAATGCAGGTAAAATATTTGATTTAGCTTAATTCGCTAATTTGTTATTAATATATAAGAACGTATAATGTTATTCTTAACTTATACGTTCTTATTTTTATATACCTCCAGTAAAATGAAAAGAATGGTCAAGCACATCTTTACCTCGCTGATAATTGTACTTTGTGCAGGTACGTTATCGGCTCAACGCCTAGCCCCCGCTACTTACCAGGAAAACACGGGAACAAGTGGATTTAGTTCGAATAACATTTTCCTTGGTGGCGCTGTCAGCCTCGGTTTTGGTAGCGGCTACTTCAATGCAGGCGGCACCCCGGAAGTAGGCTATAGCTTTTCCCAGTGGATTGACGCTGGTCTTGCAGTTAATATCAACTATCAATCTTTAAAGGATTATTACGGTAACACACAAAACAGCTTTAACTACGGTGGTGGCGTGTTTGCCCGTGTGTACCCCATTCCTTTTATCTTCTTACAGGTTCAGCCGGAATATAACTGGATGAGCTATACTCTGAAGACGGGTAACGGCGCCTCTTCCAAAACAACAGTTGGCGCTCCTAGCATCCTGGCAGGTGTTGGCTATTCGCAAAGAATAGTAGGTAAAGCGAGTTTCTATACAGCTTTACTGTTTGACGTAAATAAAGATCCCAACTCCCCATATCGTGGTTATGATGGAAGTTTTATTCCTATCCTGAGAGCAGGTTTCAACATTTACCTGCATGGGAATAGATAGGATGATTTGAGATTTGAAATTTTAAATTTAAGATTGGCGATGCAGAATGAATTTGAAATTTCAAATCTCAAATTTCAAATCATTTCAAATGCTCATTCACTATCTCATACGGCGTATTACACATGGTTATCCGTTCCGTCCAGTTTTCGTACAGGAAGCCATGCGCCTGCATATAATTTACGTGACTGATCAGTTGTGTATAGTAACCGGCTGAGTTCAGCATGATTATTTTCTTGTTGTGGATAGACAGTACATTCCACGTAATTACCTCAAACAGCTCATCCATCGTACCATAACCACCCGGTAATACTATTACGGCATCGCTCAGGTCATACATCATGCGTTTGCGTATGTGCATGTCTTTTACAATATGTAATTCCGTTAGATTCTCATGTTGCTGCTCCCACTCTACCAGCACCTCCGGCATTACACCGATTGCCTTTCCACCTTTCTGTAAAACAGCATTGGCTACCGCGCCCATAATGCCTTTATTACCACCACCATACACCAGTGAAATTCCATTCTCCGCCAACGCACTTCCCAATTCATTTGCATGTTGCTCATACAGCGGATCATTCCCGGACTTTGAACCACAGAAAACCGCTACGCTTTTATATTTCATGCTGCGAAAATAAGAAGGTTAGCGGTTACAAGTTGCCGGATAACTGGTTAAGTACTAATCTCTATTCAATAAAAACCCGCCAATTTCCGCATCAATCCGCAAAAAAACTGTCTTTTTTGCAAGATTTTCCGTGTTCTATTCGTCTATGCAGGTTTTCATAACCATATTATCCTGATATTTGTTCTTTAACAGATTGCATTACCCTACTAATAGATAGATCAACATGTCATCATTACTACTATTCTCATTTGTAATTGGCTATTTCGCAATTCTTCTGGTTGTTGCCTGGTACACAGGGCGCCACTCTAATAATGACTCCTTTTTTATCGGTAACAAGAATAGTAACTGGATGCTGGTTGCATTCGGCATGATCGGCACATCGCTAAGCGGCGTAACATTTGTAAGCGTGCCCGGTGGTGTGGGCGATGTAGCAGGCAATGCGTTCAAAGGCTTTGCTTACATGCAGGTAACCATTGGCTATCTCATTGGCTATTGTGTAATCGCGTTTGTACTGCTGCCATTGTATTACAGGCTAAACCTGACCTCTATTTATAATTACCTGCAACACAGGTTTGGAACGGTGGCCTATAAAACCGGGGCATTATTTTTTATTATCAGCCGTACGGTAGGCGCCACAGCAAGGTTGTACCTTGTTATTAATGTATTGCAATTCTTCATTTTAGATAAAATGGGAATACCATTTGTGGTAACAGCATCTGTTATTCTCATCATGATCTTGTTGTACACGTTTGAGGGCGGTGTAAAAACAATCGTTTATACAGATACACTGCAGACTACGTTAATGGTAACGGGACTGATCGTTTGTGTATTCTATATCCTGCACCACCTGAACATGAGCGGAGGAGAAGCGTTGAGTGTAATGAAACAAAAAGGGTATTTGAATGTTTTTAATACAGATGTTAATAGTAAAGGCTTTTTCCTGAAGCAGATCATTGGCGGTGCATTTATTACCATTGCTATGACGGGCCTTGACCAGGAGATGATGCAAAAGAATATTAGTGTAAAAAAGCTGGGCGACTCACAAAAGAATGTGATTACGATGGCTGTTGTGCTGTGTGGTGTGTTGTTCCTGTTCCTGATGTTGGGTGGTTTGCTATACCTGTTCATTACATCTAAGGGCGGACAATACACTGATGTAATGGTAAATGGTAAAATGGTAAAACAACTGATCATTGCAAATCCACATAATCCTGAAGCGATGCTGAATGTGATAGGCGATAAAATGTTCCCATCTGTGGCGCTGGACTTCCTTCCGCCTGCTATCGGTGTCATCTTCATCATTGCCTTAATCTCTGCCCTGTTCCCTAGTGCAGATGGCGCTTTAACGGCGCTTACGTCTTCTTTTTGTATAGATATGCTGGGCATTCAACGCAGAACAGACCTGGATGAAAAGGGTAAAAAGAAACTACGCCTGACGGTGCACCTTTCTTTTGCAGTGGTCTTCCTTGCCTGCATTATGGTATTTTATCTGCTGAATAACAATAGTATTATAGATATTATTCTCGATCTTGCGGGCTATACTTACGGACCGCTGTTAGGTTTGTTTGCATTTGGCATCTTTACCAAGAAGTCATTGCCAAATACACTAGCTATCACAGTTATTTGCCTTATTGCACCGGTATTGTCTTACATACTGTCCTATAATGCAAAGAGCTGGTTTGGCGGTTACCAGATAGGTATAGAATTATTGATCATTAACGGATTCCTGACATTTATAGGGCTGCTGATACTAAGCAAGCCTGCTAAAAATGTAATGCCTGATGGAGCTAATTAACACATTAGTAGAAAAATATGCAACAGAATTTACATCCCCTGAAAGCACTGTCTTAAAGGGGATTAACGAAGATACTTACGCTAACCACGACCAGCCACACATGCTTAGCGGTCATGTGCAAGGCAAATTTCTCTCCTTCATCAGCAATATTGTACGCCCACGTTACGTTTTGGAGATTGGAACATTTACAGGCTACAGCGCCATTTGCCTTGCAGAAGGGTTACAAAAGGACGGGGAATTACACACAATAGAGATAAAAGAAGAAGACGCGGAACTATCTAAAGAAAATTTTAAAGCTGCGCAATTACAGGATAAGATACTTTTGCATTGCGGCAAAGCCACCGATATTATTCCAACACTACCCTATTTGTGGGACATCGTTTTTATTGATGCCGACAAAGTAAGCTATATTGACTATTATGAAATGGTGCTGCCCCGTTTAAGCGATAACGGGTTTATAATAGCCGATAACGTATTATTTCACGGACAGGTTTTAGAAGACCCGGTAAAAGGGAAAAGCGCTAAAGCCATTGATGCATTTAATAAGCACGTTGCTGCGGACGAGAGAACTGAACAGGTTTTTTTGACAGTCAGGGATGGTTTAATGCTCATAAAAAAGAAAAACTGATGAAGCGATTTTTTTTATTAGCGGGTATCTCATTGATTGCCCTCGCCGGAAAGGCCCAGAAGGATGTTGTACAGCAGTACATCAACAGCTATCAGCAGATAGCTATCAGGGAAATGATCAGGACAGGTGTGCCTGCATCTATAACACTTGCCCAGGGTATTTTGGAATCCCAATCAGGCCAGAGCGACCTGGTGAAGCGTTCTAATAATCACTTTGGTATTAAGTGTAAAACTGAGTGGACGGGTGAAAAAACATACCATGATGATGATGAGAAGGGTGAATGTTTCCGCGTGTATCCTACAGCGGAAGAATCTTACCGTGACCACTCCGACTTTTTGAAGAACAGACCTTACTATACGTTCCTGTTTCAACTAGACCCTACGGACTACCGCGGTTGGGCTACAGGTTTGAAAAAAGCAGGATATGCTACGGAAAAGAAGTACGCAGATATGCTGATCAAACTGATCGTAGATTATAACCTGCAACAATATACACTGACAGCACTGAATAAAAATTATGTACCGGAGAATAATGCACCGGTATTAGCGGCGAACACTAGCTCTGCCAATACGCAACAGGAGCAGGCTGTCGCTAAGGCTTCCGCTCCAACCACACAGGTATCTACCACAGTAGTAATGCCTGCACCTAAGGCAGATGACAACAAGCCAACAGTAAGCGCAACTATACCGGAGGAAAGCCCTGTTAAGCCTGCCGCAAACGGCAACGCAACCTTCATTGCGCAGACTAAAGTAGCAGCGCCTGGCTATCCTACGGGAGTCTTTGCTATTAACGATACAAGAGTAGTGTATGCAGAGGCCGGCACTTCATTACTGGCGCTGGCAAACAATCATAATGTTACTTACTCAAAATTGCTTTCGTTCAACGATGTGCTGGATGTACGCGCTGATATTTTAGAAAGCGGGCAGCTTGTGTACCTGGAGAAAAAACCTAAAAAGGGCAATACTGATTTCCATATTGTAAAACCAGGCGAAACAATGGAAAGCATCTCTCAAACAGAGGGGATAAAACTGGAAAGCCTGTTGGAGTTTAACCGCGTACCTAAGGGCAGACAAGCTGTGAATGGCGAAAAAATATATCTTAGAAGCAACTCCCCTGTTACTCCTAAACTTATTTCTAATAACTTGCAGGCTTCTACGAAATAGTTTCAAAGTTGCAAAAGTTTCATCGTTTCATTTGAGACATGGAAACTTGTAAACATTGAAACGTTTAAACTATCATATATGTCTTTGATCAAAGTTCACGATAAGCAGTTTACACCATACCTGTCCGAAGCCTCTATCCAGGAAAAAATAAAGGAACTGGCTGCGAATATCAACAGGGATTATGCAGGTAAAAAACCGTTGTTTATTGCTATCCTGAACGGCTCTTTCATGTTTGCTTCTGATCTTTTCAAACATCTGACTATTGATGCCGAGATCTGCTTTATAAAGCTGGCGTCATATAAGGGCACAAAATCTTCAGGACAAGTTATTACGGCTATTGGCCTTGATACAGATATTGCGGGCAGGGATGTGATCATTGTAGAAGACATTATAGATACAGGTAAAACGCTGAATGAATTTCTTCCCCAGATACATAATCAACAACCTTCTTCTCTCAAAATAGCAGTATTGCTACACAAACCGGAAGCTACAGTAATGCCTGTACACATAGATTATTGTTGCTTTGCTATCCCTAACAAATTTGTAGTTGGCTATGGTCTTGACTATGACGGTTTGGGGCGAAATTTGAAAGAAATCTACCAACTGCATGAGGAAAAAGCCTAAGGTCTGGGTGTTTTCGCGGCGCAATTAGCTATTTTTTACAGTCTTTTGTATGTTTGGGCAAGCTTAAAGTATTAATTTACAAAGCATACTATACTATGCCCCTATGTCTTGTATGCAGTTTTTTAGAAAACTGTGTACGCTGCTAACGGGCTTAGGAATAATTAATCTTACAGAACGGCCCAATTGAAACAGCTAGCGCTTGCCATATTACTACTGTATTTTAGCCAGGATATAACTGCTCAATATTACCTGCGGGGCGAAGTACGCGATGAAAAAAATAACATCCTGCAAAACGTCCGCATCCTTCTTTGTTCAAAAGGCACTTACCCTTTTACATCTGGCAACAGTGGCTCATTCGGCATTCCTACTTCACGTGCTATAGATACTATTACTTTATTGTTGGATGGATATGAAACATTGCGAACAGCAGTTGAGACCAATAAATTTCAACGGCTGGTAATGAAGATGCTACCCGCAACTGCCAGCTTGTATAAGCACAGGTTAGCTTCTTTTACCAAGAACCTGATCAACCAGGACCAGCATTACAATTTCTCTACGAATGAGAGTTACAATAACCAGGTGGAGAATGAGTTTATAGAAACATCTACTTTCTCAGAAACAGGTTTTGCGCTCAATATAGACCGTGCGTCTTACAGTAATATCCGGCGCTTTCTGAACATGGGTTATCGCGTTCCCCCCGATGCAGTACGCATAGAGGAAATGCTGAACTATTTTGATTTTGGAAATAATACCAATACATCTACCAATAGTTTTACATGTACAACAGAAGTAACGTCTACGCCCTGGAACAGGGAGAATCAATTATTGTTTGTACACCTGCAGGCTCCTAAATTAAACCTGGAACAACTACCTCCTACTAATCTTATTTTCCTGATAGATGTATCGGGTTCTATGGATAAGCCTAACCGTTTGCCTTTGGTAAAATCGGGTTTAAAATTGTTAGTACAAAACCTGCGGGATAAGGATAGCGTGGCTATTGTAATATATGGCGGTGATGTTGGCGTATTACTACAGCCTACGTCTGGTGGCGATAAGAATAAGATAAACAGTGCGATTGAAAACATGGTGGCAAGTGGCTCCACTCCCGGCGAAGCCGCAATAAGAATGACGTATAAATTGGCGGCGAAAGCATTTAATAAGAATGGGAACAACCGGGTAATACTGGCTACAGACGGCGACTTTAATGTGGGGCAGACAACAGAAAAAGAATTAGAAGACCTGATCGTTCAGCAAAGACAATCTGGTATATTCCTTACTTGCCTTGGAGTGGGTATGGGCAATTATAAGGACAGTAAACTGGAGACACTGGCAAAGAAGGGCAATGGCAATTTTGCTTATCTCGATAACTTGCAGGAAGCAGAAAAGGTATTGGTAAAAGAGTTTACAAAAACGATGTATGCAGTAGCAAACGATGCTTTCCTGAGCATACAGTTTAATCCTACGTTTGTAAAAGAATACAGGCTGATTGGTTTCGACAATAAATCCGATGCGCTGAACGATAGCAGCAGCGAACTGGAAGGTGGTGAAGTGGGAACAGGCCATGACTTAACGGCTGTATTTGAAATAAAACCAAATGAGAAGGTATCGAATAACGTTGCAGACTCAATCATCACCATCGGTAAGTATGCGATGATGAAGTTGCAGTACAAATTACCTGGTGCATCTGAGTACACAACACAGACTATCAAAGTTCCGTTCAACTATGGAAGAATAGAGGCTGCCCAACCTGACCTGCGGTTTACAACTGCCGTAATCATGTTCGGCGAATTATTAAAGCAATCAAAATTTGCACAGGGCTATACATTCACGGATGTATGGAACCTTGCCGCTGCAGCGGCAGACAAAACGGATTATGCACAAACAGAATTTCTTACGCTTGTAGAAAAAGCAAGAAAAATATATAGCGGAGATAAGAAGAAAAAGAAAGGTAGTGAGGAGTGATGAATTGTTGAATGATTGTATTGTTACATTGTTATATAGTTAAATGGTCAAATTATTGGTTAGCCCAACAATTTGACCATTTAACTATATAACAATTTAGCCTCAGCTAAATACTTCTTTCACTTTATCGAAAAAGCTTTTTTCGCTTTTGCCTGGCTGCGGTTGGAAATTAGGACTTGCACCTAGTTTTTCCAGCATTGCTTTTTCTTCACTTGTCAGGTGTTGCGGTGTCCATACATTCACATGTATCAGTTGGTCGCCCCTGCTGTAACCTTGTACTTCAGGGAAACCTTTACCTTTCAGGCGGAATATTTTACCACTCTGTGTGCCCGCCGGTATTTTAATTTTTGCACGTCCGTCAATAGTTGGCACTTCCACTTGTGTACCGAATGCGGCATCTGTTATAGAAATATGCAATTCGTACGCAACGTTCAATCCTTCACGTACTAATTCTTTATGTGCTTCTTCTTCTATCAGGATGATCAGATCGCCCGGCGCGCCGCCGCGTTCGCCTGCATTACCTTTTCCGCTCATGCTTAGCTGCATGCCTTCCTGTACGCCTGCCGGAATATCTATGGATACCATTTCCTCTCCATATACTCTTCCTTCGCCTTTACAAGAACCGCATTTTGCTGTAATGGTAGATCCTTCTCCGTTACAGGTAGGACAAGTTGTAACGGTCTGCATTTGTCCAAGGAACGTATTGGTTACTTTTCTTACTTGTCCGCTGCCGCCACAAGTGCTGCAAGTCTGGATGCTGCTTTTATCTTTTGCACCACTGCCGCCGCATGTATTACAAGAGACGTATTTTTTTACTTTAATGGTCTTTGTTACACCTTTCGCAATCTCTTCGTAATTCAACTTGATCTTCACTCGCAAGTTGCTTCCGCGAACGCCCCTGCTCCTGCCTGTCCTTGCACCACCACGTCCGCCGCCGCCAAAGAAACTGCCAAAAATATCGTCACCAAAAATGTCACCGAACTGGCTGAAGATATCGTTCATATCCATACCGCCACCACGGGGACCACCTCCGCCCATACCTGGCCCGAATGCTGCATGTCCAAAGCGATCGTATTTAGCACGTTTATCTGCATCGCTTAATACTTCGTAAGCCTCTGCTGCTTCTTTAAATTTCTCTTCGGCTTCTTTGTCGCCAGGATTACGATCCGGGTGATATTGCATCGCTACCTTGCGGTAAGACTTTTTAATCTCGTCCGCGCTAGCAGATTTGCTAACTCCGAGTATTTCGTAAAAATCGCGTTTGTGTGACATTGATATTTTCTTTTTATGTGTGCCTATTGATGAATCAGCTAGGCAACAATTGTATCCTTGTTAAATGGCTAAATTGTTTAATGATTGTTACAAAACAATTGGTCAATGTAACCATCTAACAATTTCATTATTTTCCTACTACTACTTTTGCAAAACGGATCAGCTTATCGTTCAGATAATATCCTTTTTGTACTTCATCCAATACTTTTCCCTGTAACGCTTCTGTTGGTGCAGGTATTTCTGTTATTGCTTCATGTTTTTCAACATCAAAGTCCGTATTCACACTTTCCATCGGTTTCAGTCCGAGCGATTGTAATGTATTTTTCAGCTTGTTGAAAACAAGGGTAACGCCTTCTTTCACCTGTGCTACATCTGAGGCAGATTGTAATTGTTTGTCAGCACGCTCGACATCATCCAGCACATCCAGCAAAGAAACAATCACTTCCTTACCAGCAGTTTGTCTCAATTCCAGGTTTTCTTTAGCCGTTCTTCTCCTGAAATTGTCAAATTCAGCCATCAAACGGAGATATTTGTCCTTTTGCTCAGCCAGTTCTGCATTCAATTTCTCCACTTCAGCTAGCTCTTCAACAGATTTAGCTGCATTTTCGTCAGTATTTGCGCCCAAATCTGCTATTTCTGCGGTGTTTTCATTGTTTTGTTGCAATTCTTTCTCTTCCATAATGATAAAATGATTGTAGATATAGAGGTCAAATTATTTGCCAACGCAAGGTAAATGGAAAAAATGGCAGATTAATTTGAAAATGTGGCAATTTGAAGATTTGAAAATGTAATTGTTTAATTGTTATATGGTTAAATGGTTTGCACTAATAGCAATTTAACCATATAGCCATTCAACAATTATCCGGGCGGATTCATTTTCAAATTGTCTCATTTTCAAATTTTCAAATTAAAAACACCCATCTTTGCAACTATGGTAAAAGTGTATTTGAAGAAAAAGATTGCCCCACGTATTGCTAACGGGCATCCCTGGATTTTTGCAAATGAGGTGGATAAGGTAAGTGGTTCTATTGCTGCTGGTGATATTGTTGACGTTTACTTCGCTGATGACAAATTTGCCGGACGCGGATATGCCAATCCCCAGTCCCAGATTATGATCCGGTTACTGACCCGCAAGCAGGAAACCATTGATGAACAGTTCTTTTACCAACGTATTCTGCAGGCCTGGCATTACAGGCAAAAACTAGGCTATACGGAAAACTGCCGCCTGATATTTGGCGAGGCGGATGGCATGCCTGCCCTGATTATTGACAAGTTCAACGATTATTTTGTTATACAGACAATGGCTTACGGTATAGATGTGTGGAAACCAGCTATTATCAATGCTTTACAGTCTATATTCTCTCCTAAAGGTATTTATGAAAGAAATGATGTACCGGTAAGGGAACTGGAAGGATTGGCACAACAAAAGGGCTTTTTAACGGCTCCTTTCTCCCCTGAGATCGTGATTAATGAAAATGGCCTTCAATTCTATGTAGATATTGAAAATGGCCAGAAAACAGGCTATTTCCTCGATCAGCAGGATAATCGCAGGGCAATTCAGCATATTGTAAAAGGTGCGGATGTACTGGGTGCATTTACTTATACCGGTACGTTCGAAATACATGCTGCACACTACGGCGCTAAAAGCGTCTTAGGTCTCGACATTAGCGAAAATGCGGTGCGGCAGGCTACACGTAATGCTCAACTCAATAAGCTGGATCACATCTGTAAATTCGAGGCAGTAAACGCATTCGATGTTTTAAAACAATGGACAAAAGATGGCCGTAAATATGATGTGGTAATGCTGGACCCTCCTGCTTTTACAAAGAGCAGGGAGAATATACAGAAAGCTATAACGGGCTATAAAGAAATAAACCTTCGTGGTATGAAGCTGGTGAAAAATGGCGGCTTCCTGGTTACAAGCAGTTGCACTAACCTGATACAACCTGATGTGTTCCTTGAAACGATAGAGATGGCTGCATGGGATGCACGTAAGCGTCTGCGCCAGGTTACCTTCCAGGCACAGGCAAGTGACCACCCGATCATCTGGGGAATGGAGAATACAAATTATCTGAAGTTCTTGATTGTTGAGGTTACGGACCGCTAATCAGTATATAAGATTGTATAAAGTATATAGGGTATATAAAGTTTGACATGCTCACTTTATATACCCTATTTATTTTTATAAACTTATTTGTTTATTACTTATCTACCTGGAAACGTCCTGTTTCTACAATCCGCCCGGATTTGTCTTTTAGCTGATAGATGTATAACCCGCGGAGATAACTATTCAGTGTAATCGTGATTTTGCTATCAGCAACTGGTTTTTCTTCCATTTGCTTACCTATAAAACTCATAATAACTAAAGAATAGGTTCTGTCTATTTCTGAACTGAATTCAAAATTGATATAGGCAGTAGCGGGGTTGGGATAACACTTTACATATTTGACAACGGGCGTGTATAACTCATCGTCATTATCTGCTTTTACGAAGGAGGAAACGGCTACCAATACAGTTCCTAATACTACTAAAGTCAGTAGCATTTTTGAGAACCCGTAAATTGTGTTGTGTAGCGTTTTTATCATTCGCGTCCGTATTTCCGCCTTTAAATATACAAAATCTGACCCAAAATAGGCTGATTTTCAGTTTTTAAGCAAAATATAAAGGCCGTGTTTTAATACTCGGCCCTAATACTTAAACAATCTATTAGTTTAACGCTGCAAGTGTCTTCTGAATGTTTTCAAAGCTTGGCAGATCTGATGGTACTGCACAAATTTCGGCATAACGAACCACGCCTTGTTTGTCAATTACAAATGCTGCACGCTTGCTTACGCCTTCCATTTCAAAAACCGGGAATACATTGTATAATACGTCATACGCTGTAGCTGCCGCTTTATTGAAGTCACTCAAAAGTGGGAAGTTCAGGTTTTGCTCTTTTTTGAATTTGTCCAATGTGAACAAAGAATCAATAGAGATACCGAAAACTTTTGCGTCAGTGTTGTTATATGTTGCAATGTTATCTCTTACGTTGCACAGCTCGGCAGTGCAAGTACCTGTAAATGCTAATGGGAAAAACAACAATACTACATTGCTCCCTTTCTGCTCTGCCAGGGTTACTTTATTTTTATCTGAATCGTACAGCGTAAAATCCGGCGCCTGTTGTCCTACTTCAATTTTCATATATCTTATTTTAATTTTTGAATGGAATTTGCACAAATGTAAAACAGCAACCACGAAAGTTGCTGTTTTCTATCATTATATATGTTTAATACTTTAAAAACGGAATGAGCGTACACCTTTTAACGGAGAACTGTTCCTATCCAGGAAACCGGCATAAGTAATGGACAATTCGAAACCGCCTTTACTTTGTGTCGCCGTTTTTAACTCAGAAATATTTGCATCATAACTAAGTCCAATGCAAAAAGGCTTGTAATCCAGTTTCACCACCGGGATAAAAGCATCCTTTAATCTTACAAAGCCACCAAAGCTGAGGGTATAGTCCGGATCGTCTGAGTAGTTGCCAGCTTTGTAACTGTACAACGTACCCAGTACAGCCTCCTTGGCTGGCCCTTGTATTGTATAATCGCCCTGCACCGTAAAATAAGAGAAGTCGTTTATGGTAGCACTTACGCCTGCAGAGAAAACAATTTTCCCGTTTAGCTCTACATCTGGTTTCTTGTAAAACGAATTTTTAGGCCTGTTGAAATGATGGTATGCTATACCCATGAAATAATTGTTCTCAGCGCCTTCGCCAAATGCAGAATTATAATTCACACCTACTGCTCCATCCCAATAACTATAATTAGAATTTAAAAATGTTTCTCCATCAGGTAAAGCGGGGTTATAGCCATTGAGGTCATATTGGCTATTTGTAGTGATCTTGCTGCGGTCTATTCTCCGCTGTACATAACCACCCATAAACCCTGCCGAGATAAAACTACCTCTTTCCGGGTTGATACATTTATGATACGCAATAGCCGGAAGAATATTTGTGGTAGTAAGACTGGCCTCACCTGCACGGTCATATAATATCTGTAACCCAAGTGTCAGGAAATCATCCTCACTTCCTACAGGTTGTTTGTATTCTGTATTAAAAGAAACCGTCTTGTAAGGCACGCTTACTGATCCCCATTGATTTCTGTACACCGCCTGTACACGGATGTCGCCAGGGAACATCCCTGCCAAAGAAGGATTGCGTAATAACGGCGCTTCAAAAAACTGGGAAAAATGAGGATCCTGGGCTTCAGCATTCATTGTGAATAGCTGGGCTACCAGTAAGCAACTCCCCATTCTTTTAAGGGCCTTTATGAACATATACTTTTTTTATTTGGATTCGAAAAAGTTTAGGTGTCGTATCGTTTCATTGTTGCAAACGATACGATACAACACTTAAATATTTTATCTGATCAAGGTAACTGTACCCTGGAATTTAAATATCTCTCCGTTTGTACATATAGCTTCTACCATATACACGTACGCATCCACATCAGCTTTTTGCCCGTTCACTGTACCATCCCATCCATACGCAGGTGTATTAGGCGCAAAGTCTTTTCGTTCAAATACTTTTTGTCCATACCTGTTAAAGATGACCATTGATTTTACAGAATACAATCCCCTGCTACCCCTGATCATAAACACATCATTCTGGTTATCTCCGTTAGGTGAGAATGTATTTGGAATAAATATGACAGACTTATCGCATAATACGACTACGCGTACCGTATCCTGTGCCGAACATTTACCATCATTCGTAACTTTCAAAATATAGTTCGTAGTTGCATAGCCCGTTACTTCCGGCGTAGCACACGTAGCGCAATTGATATTTTCATTTACAGGTGTCCATGCATAAGACACTACATCCGCAGAAACTGTCGGCGTAAGCGTTGTGGTTTTGCCTACTAACAACTGGATATCCGGACCAGCATTTACCGTAGGATATTTAAATACAGATAGATTAATGTTAACGGTAGTATCGAAGCAATGCAATGCATCGTATCCTGTTACCTGGTATTGTGTGTTAGCGGTAGGGTTAGCAATAGGGTTACCTATGCTTACGCTGCTTAACGCTGTAGAAGGTGACCATGTATAAGCAGGTGCGCCTGAAGCTACCAGTTGTCTTGACTGACCAATACAAAGTGAGTCCGCTACTTTAGCCACGTTCATGGTGTACTTCTGCAATACACTTACGGTTAGTGAATCTGAATTCTGACATCCATAGATATCCGTACCAATAACAACGTATTTGGTATCGATCAGCGGTGATGCTATTGGTTTTGCTTTAGTGTTATCATCAAGCGAAGCTGCAGGTGTCCACAAATATGTTGCAGCGCCCAATGCCGTTAATGGCGTACTGGTGCCGACACATATAGTTGTATCCTTCAACGCTACTACTGCCGGCAGCGGCTTAACCGTAACAGTTTTAGTTACTGCAAGCACGCAACCAGATATATCTGTTATGGTCAGTTTATTGGTAGAAGTGCCTAATGCGAATGTTTGGTTACCCGGATTTTGTCCGTCAAACGTTGCGCCATTACCAAGCTCCCATTTCCATGAAACAATGCCGGAAATATCAGGTGTAGCTGTACCTGTCATGTTAATCTTACCTGGCATACAAATGATGGTGTCTTTATCATTCAATATAACAGGTGTATATTTTCTTGCTACTACATATACGTTACGTGTATCCGTAGCCGTACAACCGTTGGCATCTGTTACTACTAACTTTTCGTTATACGTTCCTACGGCTGCATAAGTAACAGCTACAGGATTTTGCAGTGTAGAGGTAGTACTATTGGCAAAGGTCCAGTTCCATCCCTGCGCGGTAGTATAAGGGTCATACGTAGTACTGTCTTTGTACGTAAATGAGCCTGGCATACATAAAACATCAGATGGTAGTACTCCTATTTTAGCTACAGGTGTTAGTGCAACGCGAATGGTATGCTTTACAGAGTCTGAGCAACCTAAGGTAGAGGTTACTTTCATTTTCACTGTATAATATCCAGTATCAGCAAAGAAGTGTGATATGTTTTGAATATTCCCTGCCGTCTGGTTATCACCAAAATCCCATGAATAAGCCAATGTTCCTTGCGGAGGTTTCGTTGTTGTTGTATTTGAAAACTGTATGTTACCATTACCACAAATCAATAGCTTATTGCTGGTAAATGCAGCTACAAGGCTATCCGGAGGTAATACGCGAACAGTATCTTTTACTACAGTAGTACAGCCAGTCTTGTTTGTAGCAGTAAACGTAGCAATGTGCAATCCTGGTGTTGTGTACACCTGATCTGGTGGTGTTAATGTATTGGTATATGCATTACCATTGTCAAATGACCAGCTTGTAGATGCAATAGTTGCGGTATCTGTTGGCAACTTCGCAGCGGCTGTATATGTAAATGGTAAGCCTACACACAACAAAGTATCAGAAACAGCAATAGATGGAGATGGTGGCGCAATCACATACACAGCCCGTGTAGCACTATCAGCACAACCATTGGCATCTGTTACTTTTAATTTTTCTACATAATTGCCTATTGCATTATACGTAATAGCAGCAGGGTTTTGCTGTGTAGAGGTAGTTCCGTTATTGAATGTCCATTGCCACCCGGTCAATGTAGTGAATGGATCGGCCTTGCTACCATCCGTATAAGTAAATGTAGCAGGCGCACACTTCAGTGTATCTGTTACATTGATGATCACCTTCGGTGATTTTGCAATACGCACTTGCTGCGTAGTGGAATCTTCACAACCCAAGGAAGACTTCACTTTTAATTTTACCTGGTAAGAAGCCGTATCACTATAGAAATGACTGATGGCATTTCCTGTCCCTGTATTATTATCTCCAAAATTCCATGAGTAGGCTAATGTTCCCTGGGAAGGGAATACAGTGGTTTGATTGGTGAACTGGATCGTACCTGTGTCACATGCTAATGGCCTGTCCATTACAAACTTGGCTTTCAGACTATCTATAGGCAGTATGCGTACTGTATCATAGACAGTAGTAGTACAACCTGTTGAATTAACGGATGTGAAGGCCGTTATATGCTTGCCTGCTGTTGTAAATGTTTGTTGCGGTGGCGTCAACGTATTATCGGTGTTACCATTGTCAAACACCCAATTCACGGAAACAATTGCGGACGTATCAGTCCCTAGTCTACCTGTACCGGTAAAAGTAAATTTACCTGGCGTACATAAAAGCGTATCTGATACTGCGATGGATGGTTTAGGAGAAGCGACTGCCCGTATGTAATCTGTTTTTACCACAGAGTCTACACAACCATAGCTGCTGGTAAGTTTTAGTTTTACATCATAGCTTCCTACACTTGAGTATGTATGAGATGGTTTAGGCACATTTGCCGTTTGCCCATCTCCAAAGTCCCAGAAGTAAGATGCTGTACCTGTCAGGATTACGACACCTGTATCCCGGAAATTAATAGTTCCATTGTCGCATAGTTTATACTTATCTGCATCGAAGAATGCTTTAATACTGGTAACGGTTACCAGGTAAGAAGAGTCTGCATACTTTGGTACTTTACAACCAAACTTATCTGTCAGGAATACTTTCGGTAAATAAGATGCTCCTCCAAGATATAAATGTGATGATGCAGAGGCTGCTTGATTTGGACTAATTACACCATCTCCATAATCCCACGAATATTCTATAGCACCGTTTGCATTTATCACATCCAGGTTCACAGTCAGTGAATCACATGATCCTAATAAATTGGGCGGAAAATGCGTTGATGTAACTACGATATCTCCTTTAGGTCCATCTATATGTATCACATGCCGGACTGCAGTATCCGCGCAGCCGCCAGGGCTTGTAACAATAAGGCTGTCACGATATATGCCTGGCAATGCATAACTATATGTTGGATTTTGCTGCGTGGAGAATGCTCCATCGCCAAAAATCCATTTGTAATTCTGTACATAATAGCTACTGTCACTAAACTGAACTTTCAGTGGAGGGCAGGTACTAAATGTGTCACTCAGGCTGTATGCTGCTTTCGGCATCTTAATCGTTAATGCCCTGGTTGTTGAGTCAACACAACCATTAACGCCTTTAATGATCAACTTTATCGTATCTACACGAGAGGTATCAATATTATAAACTTTAGGTATCGGGGACTGCACTGTTGCAATTGTACTATCGTGCAGTTTCCATGTCCAGGATTGAATGGTACCTAATGATGCATCTATAAGCCGTATATTTTTCCCCAAACATGTAAGGGAATCAGGTGTTGAGAATATAGCTTTACCGAAGCCTGTTTTTATATACGCTGTACGCGTCAGGCTGTCTTTGCAACCTTTGTCATCAGTTACAACCAGCTTTACATTGAATGTTCCTGCACTATCATATCTATGTGGGAAAGTAACGCCGTGAGGTGCAGTATAAGATACAGCTTGTGCCGTGTCTCCGAAATACCAGTCCCATTGTGTAAGAACATTTGAATTTCCTGCCAGTATTTGCGTAGAATCTGTAAACTTTGAATTTAAAGGCGTACACCCCGTTAGTAAGTCTGCTCCGAAATTAGCCTTCAATCCATAAACAGTTATTGGATTTGGATAAACTATAATGGAAATACAATTATTGACATCTTTAATCGTCACGCGTACTTTGTAAACGCCCGGGTTATTAAAAGTAGGTACAAATGTTTGTGCAGTGTTTGATGCAAATGGTTCTACTGTTGCAAAGTTATCTTTACTGACCTCCCAGGTATAGGTACTAATTGTGCCGTTTAATACCGGTGTAGCTTTAAAGTTTATTTTTGTTTTTGCACAAAGTGTTTCGAAATCTACTGATAATGTGGCTGGCACCTGCGGAACCACATATATAGTCTTAGTCAGACTATCTGCACAAGTCCCAGGTGCATTTTCTGTTACTTTCAACTTCACACTATAGCTGGCTATTACATTTGGGTACACATTAGATGGTGTAAGGTTTGAGCTCGCAGTATTTCCATCTCCAAATGTCCAGTTGTTGGATGCGGTACCAGCCCCAGCACCGAACCCTCCCGGATAAAAAGAAGTGTCTGTAAATGCAATAGCATTTCTGTTTGTATTACAGTCTACAGGAGCATAAGAAAATCCTGCTAATGGACCATTCAAGGAAATAAGAACACTATTAGATGTCATTGTACAACCATTATTGCTGGTTGTATTCAGGAATGCACTGTATGTTCCGGAAGGTGGCCTTTTTTTATAAGAAAAAGAGACGGGGATAGCCGCATTATTCGAAATGGAGCCGTCGCCAAAGTTCCAGATGTATGTATATGGTGAAGTTCCTCCTACAGGAGCTGTTCTGGTAAAACTAACGGGCGCTCCATAACATGCAGAAGGATTTGGTGCTGTTATTGTTGGAGGCGTAAAGTTAGCTCCTACTTTAAAGGTCAATGTTTTTTGCGCCGAAGTACATCCTCCACCAGTAATGATTGACACGTTTATTGGATAAGTACCAGTAGGTGCTGCTGTATGAAATGCATAAGCTATCGTATTAGTAGTTGTAGTGCTATTAACCGTAACCGGGGAAGTACCATCTCCAAAATTCCATACGTAAGATACAATACCATCCACAGCACTTGCCGTAGCAGTGAATTTAATAGTACTATCCACACATATACCTGTAATGCCTGCCGGGGCTGTCACCGCACTTACTACAGGCGCTGTTACTTTAATGTAACTGGCACGTGTAAGTGCTTTTGTACAGCCTACTGCAGATGTAGCTGTTAGTGTAACCGTAAAAGTGCCAAGTGTATTGTAAGTATGTGATGGCGCTGCAAGCGTGGAGGTATTATTTGCTCCGCTGGCCGGCTCGCCAAAATCCCATTTATACGTAGCTGCATTGGTAGATGTATTCGTAAAGTTCGTTACCAATGGGCTTTGGCATTTGGATAGCTCCGCGGTTGGTGCTGCAAAGTTTGGAGTAGGCAATGTGTTTACTACGATCGTTTTTTGAACCGTATCAATACAACCTCCTGCATAACTATTAACAAGCATTACATTAAACGAGCTTGCAGTCCCGTATAAATGCGCTGCTGTAGCCCCTGTAGCTGTGTTATTAGCGCCACTTGATGCTTCACCAAAAGTCCATGAAGACGCGGTAGGCACCTGGTTAGAATTTGAAGTAAACTTAACCGAGTCCCCAAGGCATCCCCCCGTTGTAGGTAGATTCGTAATAAAATCAGTGGTTTTTATACTTAAAGAAACCGGCTTTGTAATTGAGCTGGAGCAACCATTTGCATCTTTCGCGGTAAGCTTTACATTAAATGTTTTCGGCGTAGGGAACGCATATAGATGTTGCGGATCTTTACTCACATCGGCAGAACTTCCATCATTAAAATCCCAGGAATAAGTAAGATTTGAGCTGGAGGTAGAATTATTACTAAAAGATACTGTTACAGGTGATTTACAATATATAGGTACAAACGCATCGAAGTCAGCTTTTACATCACCTGTGGCTTTGATATATTGTGTTTTTAAAATCGAGTCTGCGCAACCATTAGCATCTTTCACTTTCAATGATACCGCATAAAATCCGGGAGCTGTATAACTATAACTTACATCTTTAGTAAGACCAGTACCGCTATTATCTCCTAAATCCCAACTCCAATTGGTTATTGCACTACTTCCGGCAATAGACGAATCTTTAAAATTTATTGCAAGAGGAATACATCCTGTAGTAATTGTACCAGCAGGTACACCAAACGCAGCTTTAGGCCCGTTAAATATTGTGATTGTCTTTCTTAGCGTATCTGTACCATTAGCGTTTTTTGCTATTAACATAACAGTAAATGTTCCTGATGTGTTATAGCTGGTTTGTGGGCTGCTAATTACAGAATTTGTACCGTTACCTAAATCCCAGATAATGCTTGTAGCATTGAGGGATTGATCAGTAAATGATACTTGCATACCCGGACACCCAGAAGTTGGGCCGTTGATGGTAAACTGCGCCACCGGCTGTTGCGCCAATAGCAAATTAGTTAGTAATACACTGATTACTACCAGTATAGCTTTGGTTTGCTTAATGCTCATGGGTTGTTCGTAAAAACGATTTGTCTTTTTATTTGGATTACAGGTTTTTCACACTCATAAAGACCTATTATTTCTTTACAGCGTTGCCCAATCTTATAAACGATATAGCAATAAAACAAAAATGGTAAAAAGTGAAGTCATTAAGATCATGTAAAAGCACTTATGCTCAAGTGATTCTTCACAATTACCCTTTCAGAATTAGATGCAGCCGTTTGATTTAGCCATTTAAGAATGGAGCAACAAAGTGCCGGAAATGCCAGGTTCAAGAAGGATGCTGGATCCCATCACACACGTATAGAGCAAGAAAGGTTTCAAAGGATTTTGGTCATTCTCACAAGCTTTCATGCATTCTAGATCATACCCACAGAAAACAAATATCATTAAAAAAACTAAAAAAACATAGTTATTAATCGTAATATTTCTGCTCTGCCGTAGCTTTTACGATCAGTTTAGAGATACTTTTCTTTAGCATAATTAATAAACAAAGTTGTATCAAGGCCTTTCCCCGTCACGCTTTTGCAAAGTGCCTCACTGTCATATAGTTTGCCATGCCTGTGTATCTTTTCACGCAGCCATAGTAACAATTGTTTGGTATCTCCACCAGTAATCTGAGCTTCTAACCCAGGTATATCCGTTTTGGCCTGCGCCCAAAATTGCGCAGCGTAAAAACTGCCAAGACTGTATGTAGGAAAATACCCAAAGCTGCCATGGCTCCAATGCACATCCTGAAGGCACCCTTTATTGTCATCCGGTACTATAACACCGAGATGTTTTTTATAGAGATCATTCCATGCTACAGGCAAATCCTTGACAGAGAGGCTTTTTGAAATTAATGCCTTCTCTATTTCATAACGAATTTTTACATGAAAATGATATGTCAGCTCATCAGCTTCTGTTCTGATAAATGATGGCTGTACACGATTAATACCTTGATAAAATGTTGGAATATCTACCTGTTCCAATTGTGATGGAAAGTATTTTTTTAATACCGGAAGATAATGTTGCCAAAATATTTTACTGCGCCCTACGCAGTTTTCCCACAACCTGCTCTGAGATTCATGAATACTCAATGAAGCAAATTCACCTGCTGGCAAGCCATACGCATCAGGCGGCAACCCTTGCTCGTATAATGCATGGCCTGTTTCGTGAATACAACTCCATGTCATATTTGCAAAATCACGCTCATCTATACGAGTTGTTATACGTACGTCCTGTGCATTAAAATTAGTAGTAAAAGGATGCTCTGATATATCTTGTCTTCCTGCCGCTAAATCAAAACCCAGCTCTTTCACGAGAAACATACCCCACTCCCACTGTTTATCTTTTGGATAATACTGATGCAAGAAGGAATCATCTGTATTTTTATTTGTGCAAGCAGCAATAATCTCTTTTAGCGGTTCAGTCATTACATCAAATAAGGTATCCAGTTTTTGAACCGTCATTGATTTTTCAAATTCGTATAACAATGCATCATACGGGTGCGCATCATACCCATACAGATCAGCCTCTGTTATTTTCAGCGTTACCAATTCTGCAAGTGATGCCTGGAAAAGTGTAAAGTCATTTTTCTTTCTCGCATCTATCCATGCGTTGAATGCTTTTGATACCGTTTCAGAAAGCGTTCTTACAAAAGTGCTATTCAGTTTTTTTTGCCTGTTCAGCTCATCTAATGTCAACTGTACATTTGCCAGGCTTACATCATCTATATCCGTCTTATCTATTATCTCGGTCAGAATGTTTTCCAATGCGCCATCCGTATATAGATTATGCGCCATTTCAGTCAACGTTGCTAGCTGCCTGGCACGCCCTTCAGCACCTTTCACTGGCATATACGTTTCCTGGTCCCATTGTAATACTGCCGAGGCATAGCGAACATCTGCTATTCTTTGCATTAATAGTTTATACTGCTCATACAATTCTGCACCGGATAGCATCTTTACCATAACAACTTTTTTATTAATCTATTCTCATTTCTTTTACTTCATCAGCAATAACCAACCGGCCCAACGTTTTACTCCTGATCTCTTCCACAGACACACCAGGTGCCCGCTCCTGCAACAAAAAGCCATCAGGCGTTATTTCCAGCACAGCCAGCTCTGTAACTATTTTCTTTACACAACTCACACCAGTTAAGGGAAGTGTACACTTCGGTAGCAACTTGCTTTCGCCTTTCGGATTTGTATGCTGCATTGCAACAATAATGTTCCTCGCACTTGCTACAAGGTCCATTGCGCCTCCCATTCCTTTCACCATTTTACCAGGTATTTTCCAGTTTGCTATGTCTCCAGCATCACTTACTTCCATCGCGCCCAGTACCGTCAAGTCAATTTTGCCGGCGCGTATCATACCAAAGCTCTCTGCACTATCAAAGAAAGATGCACCGGGTAATACGGTTACGGTCTCCTTACCTGCATTGATCAAATCCGGGTCTACAGCATCGTCTGAAGGATAGGGACCTGTTCCCAAAATACCATTCTCACTTTGAAAAATAACAGATATCCCTTGTGGAATATAGTTAGCAACCAAAGTAGGAATACCAATACCAAGATTTACGTACATACCATCACGCAATTCCTGCGCAATACGCTTTGCAATTCCGAATTTATCTAACGCCATAGCAATCGTTTTAAATTAAAAGTGATGATACTTATTATTGATGCAATTGCACAGTCCTTTTCTCTATTCGTTTCTCATAATTATTACCCTGGAATATTCTGCTTACATAGATTCCAGCAACGTGTACATCATCAGGATCAATTTGTCCAGGCTCTACCAATTCTTCAACTTCCGCAATTGTTATATTGCCAGCCTTCGCCATAGAGGTTGAAAAATTCCTTGTTGCTTTTCTAAAAACAAGATTTCCCATCTTATCTCCTTTCCATGCTTTTACGATAGCAAAATCTGCATGTAACGCATGTTCCATTAAATATCTTTTTCCATCAAACGTCCGTTCTTCTTTGCCTGCTGCAATTTCTGTTCCTACACCAGCAGGTGTGAAAAAAGCAGGAATTCCCATACCCGCCATTTGTATGCGTGTAGCAAGTGTTCCCTGTGGTATTAGCTCTACTTCCAATTCTCCAGATAACAATTGTCGTTCAAATTCTGCATTCTCACCTACATAACTACTCATCATTTTTTTAACCTGCCTGGTGTTTAGCAGTACTCCTAAACCAAAACCGTCAACACCTGCATTGTTGGAAATACAGGTCAGTTCTTTTACTCCTTTTTCTTTTAAGGCAAGAATGCTGTTTTCAGGAATACCGTTCAGACCAAAGCCTCCCAGCATAATGGTAGCGCCATTATTTATATCATGAATTGCTTGAGCAGCATTCATAAATACTTTATTCATAGTCGCAATCGTTTTAAAATGTTATCTAACAGGTTTGACAATTTCTGGCTTAAGCGTGGGATTCACTTTTCTTGTTGAAAAATTTACTAATGAATCCGTCAGAATTTTATTCAGATCCGGGCGGCCTAAATAATAATTATAGCTTTTATAAAACTGTTCTTTTGTTACATGATGTGAAGCCAACGCCTCTTTATACAGACCGATTGCATGATAAGCCAGTTTATGCGCGGTATCTTTTAATGTGCTTTGAGACGCCAACTCATCGGCCTGCATCATATCCCACATAATCACCTTCATTGAATCAAGTGGAAGCACATCCTTGGGCAATCCACTATTACTTTTACAAGCACAGGCCAACACTACTCCTGCAATACAAAGAATTTTTATTCCGTTACGCATCATTTTAGCTCCTGCTTGTATTTATTAATATTCGCAATATCCAGTTGAGACAACAATTCAATCGCCCTGTATCTTTCAGGTTGAGGTGCTTTCTTAAAAATACTGATCAGCTCTTGCGATTTTGATTGCATAAAAAACTGGACGATCATTGTATTTAAATTCTCCTGGTTAAATGCCTGCAATTTGGTTAGCGCATCAAGAATATTTTTACGTGCATCACTTTCGTTCTCATACATTTTATCCATCCCTAATCTGTAGTATGAATAAATCACATCATGGATAATGTTATATTTTACATTATTCAGATTTTCTGCAAGCCAATACCGGTTTCTTGTACCATCAAATGAATGCCAGCCACTAATGTTCCTAGAGTCAGGAGCGTTGGTAACAATATTTTGCGCCTTTTGAAAATATGTTTGGCCTGATTTGGCAGAGAAAGAATCATAATCAAATCCCAGGATCATATATACATAATAGGCAAATGTAGCGGTAAGATTTGCCACTGCCGGATCAGATCCCTGTACACGGTTTTCGTTAAATTCCACAGGCTGATACTCTACGTATTTAAATGTAAAATCTCCGTCCTGGTAATTCATTAATGCAGATTGATACGCTGTGTTATATACTGGTCTTGCTGCCTGTACCACCAGGTTCGCCTTAAATGTATTCTGGTCCAGGGCATCCGTAATTGTAATCAGGAAATTGCACTCTATTTTCTCCTGCTGCTGATATACATCGTTTGTCCATTTACGGTTATTCAGCAGGTTGGTTAGCTGCGTCTGTAGAGTGTTGAATATCTTTTTGTCTACATTGTTGTAAACTCGTTGCGCTTGTACAGTCACCTTAGCTTGCAGCTCCTGGGCGTTTACAGCCAGCGAAATAAAAAGACAAAAAAGAATACTATAGCAATACTTATATGTCATTGCTGTTTGGTATTTAGTAGGTTTACAATGTCAAAAGCCAGATCATCTTTGGGTTTCACATCAAAAGAATGTTTACTCCCATCTTTCCCATATATAGTCACCACATTTGTATCAACGCCAAAACCAGCCTGCTTATTCTGTAATGAATTCAAAATGATATAATCAGCTTTTTTAGAAGCAAGCTTTTTCAGTGCGTTATTTTCTTCATCATTTGTCTCCAGGGCAAAACCTACCAGCAACTGGTTATCTCTTTTTATTTCTCCTAAAGACTTCAGGATATCTTTGGTTTTTACCAAATGCAAATCAAGCGTATCACCCGTTTTTTTGATCTTCTGTGCAGCTATCTCTCCTGGTCTATAGTCAGCTACTGCCGCAGCTAATACCGCTATATCTGTGTTAGAGAAGTCTTGCATACAGGCATTATACATTTCCTCGGCTGATTGTACCTGGGTTAGCCTGATGCCTGTCAAAGAATGCGTTACCGAAACTGGTCCGCTTACCAGATGCACATCTGCCCCGCTTAAAAAGAACGCATTGGCAAGTGCATATCCCATTTTCCCTGACGAGTGATTGCCTATAAAACGGACAGGGTCCAGATGTTCGTAAGTTGGCCCGGCAGTAATCAGCACTTTCTTCCCTTGTAAGCTATTTCCCCTGAAGAAATTTGCAACCAAGTATTGAAGTATTTCTTCTGGCTCCGCCATTCTGCCTTCCCCATACAGACCGCTGGCTAGTTCACCATTGTTTACCGGTATAAGCTTATTGCCATAGCTAATTACTTTGTCCAGGTTACTTTTAGTAGCCGGGTGATGCCACATATCCTCATCCATTGCAGGCGCTAAAACCACAGGGCATGTTGCCGATAGATAAATAGCCAGCAACAGGTTATCACACTGGCCATTGGCCATTTTTGCCAATGTATTGCAACTCAAAGGTGCAATTAGCATTACATCCGCCCATCTCCCCATCATTACATGATTAGCCCAGGTACCTTCATCGGCTATGCTATGAAGCACACTATTTTTGGACAAAGTAGATAACACCAGTGGCGATACAAAATCTTTTGCAGCAGGCGTCATTACACACTTTACTTCAGCTCCTGCTTTTACTAGCAACCTTACCAGTAGTATAGCTTTATAGGCAGCTATGCTACCGGTTATACCAAGCAATATTTTTTTTCCTTTCAGCATAAACATTCCTTATTCAAAATAACAAAAAACGACAGTGTAACACTGTCGTTTTTGCTATTTTTTAGATAAAAAGATTATCTGAACAGATCGTCGTCATTTTTGCGATAGTATATCTTAGACTCCATGAACTCCTGCGTAGCAAGAATAGCCGGATTTGGCATTTTCTCATACGCTCTTGAGATCTCTATTTGCTCTTTATTTTCATGAATCTCTTCAAGGCTATCAGTATGGCTTGCAAACTCGTCCAGTTTGTTATGCAATTCTTCTTTAAGAGCAATATTGATCTGGTTTGCTCTCTTAGCAATGATCGCAATTGACTCGTATAAGTTGCCTGTAGGCGCTTTTATATCTACAAGGCTTTTAGTTTCAACCACATTGGTTGTATTAGCGCTTACCTGCCGTCTTAGCTTGCTCATTTTGTAGCGATTTTAAATTCTTGATTTTATTTACTGAAAGTGTTTTGTATTCCCCTGCTTCTTTGATGTATTTACTCTGCGGGAAACGTTCGTTAAAGTCACTTACTTCTGTTACAACTTTATCAAAACGCTCTTCCTGCTTCTCCACAATACTCATTTCAGCGTATTTGTAATAAGATTTGATGATGATCAGTTTATACTCATCAGACCTATCGGAATCAGGATAGTCATCCATCAATACATTCAATGCAACTGCTGCAGCTTTATAAAAACTCAGGTTATAATACAAATAGGCACTTTTAAATTCTTTCTCTTCCAGTTTAGCCCTACACTGATCAATAATTGCTGTTGCATCTTTCACACGGGTTGAAGATGGGTGCATATTGATAAATGCCTGCATAAAACCCATAGTCTTTGTAGTAGAAGCCTGGTCAAGATCTACTTTTGGGGATTGTTTGTAAAAACAAAACGCCCTCATGTATTCGCACTCTTCTGCACGTGGACTATTTGGAAAATTCTCCGTATATGATTTAAACATGTTCTCTGCGTTCAGGTAGTCTTTCATATAATAAAAGCTGTACGCATTTTTGTAATACATGTCTTCAAAGCGGGGTGTTCCTTTTATATAAGGGAACAATTCATCAAAGAGCTGTTGGGCATAACTATACTTTTTTTGAGCATAGTAGTTTTCTGCCATTTTGTATTTATACTCATTATCCTTACTCTTTAAGACCTTTCCAAATTTTGAGGTACAGGATGCGAAAAGTAAAGCTAATACTAATGTACTACAAACAAGTTTCTTCATAAAGAGGGCAAAGTTAGGTTTTTACCCGCAATATAAGAACACCCTTTTTATGGCTAGTTAACAAAAGCCTAATAAAATAAAAAACCCTCCCAGACTGGGAGGGTTTTATTAGGCAAAAAGTATCACAAATTATTTAGTCTTTTTCAAATTTGGATGCGGAGCCGGTACTGTGTTAGGACCTTCTTCGCTAGTGCCTTGCAGATCAACTGTGTTAGCATCACCTTGTTCACCGTAGTAGAACAACAGGCGGCTTTCAGAGATACCTTGTTTTTCAACCAAGTATTTGATCACTGCATTTACGCGATCCCAGCTAAGCTGTTGAGCACGTTTGTCAGAAGCACCGTAGCCTATTACTTTAACTTTACAAGTAGCGTTTGCTTTCAATTTCTCAGCAGCACCAGCTAATAAAGCCTGAGCGTCTTTAGAAATTGTAACAGAACCGCTCTTGAACTGAATGCTTGGTAAAGAACCAATAGTGCAATCATTAGATGGAGCTACTTTCAAGTTTTTAATTGCTTCACGCAATTCAGTGCAACATTTTGGTTCTGGGCAGTTACCAACGCCATCAGCGTTAACAGGGAAGCAGCTCTGTGGAGTCAGCAATTCCTTGTCTTTGTAATCAGGAACACCATCACCATCTGTATCTTTAGCAACACCATGGCTGTCTACCGGAGCACCAGCTGGAGTGTTTGGCTCAAGGTCAAATTGGTCAGTTACACCATCACCATCAGCATCTGGTAATACTGGAGGAGGCAACTTCATGTGTTTAGGAGAGTTTAACTCGTTGTAGATGAAGTTGTTTGGATTGATCCACCACAATGGAGCTACGCGTTTAGATGAGTTACCCAAAGCGATACCACCGCGGATAGATGTGCTGCTCAGGAAGTCATTAGATTTGCCAGCTGCTACACCATCCATATCATCAGAGAATGGCAGAGTGAAGCGTTGCTCAAGACCTAATGAGAATCTTGGGCTCAGTTTGAATGATACACCAGCACCAAAGCTAGCAGCGTGACGGATCAACTGGTTGTTGTTGTTACGACCAATTGGCTCACGATTACCATTCGTTACAGGAGCATTCAAAGAATAATCGTTCATCAAGTTTTTCAAATCAGATTTGATGTCTTTACGAGAACGATTGTAGTTAAATCCAGGTGATAATTTACCACCAACTGAAGCTGCTGTTGAAGTAGAAGGATCGATATCTACGTCAGCTACAACCAGACCGTAACCTGCAAACACGTACCAGTCTGTTTTTGGGTTACCTCTGTAGTGGCTGATTGAGTTTAAAGATGCGATCAGGTCCAAGTTACCTTGGTGAATTCTGTTACGATAGTTTGCAACATAAACTGTTCCTGCAGGTCCCCAAGGGCTGTTAGCACCAGCAACTCGTGGACGATAGTCAAGACCATAGTTAAAAGAACCAGTGTAGTCAGCTCTCAAAGAGAAAACGTGACTTAACGGAGCTCTTAACGAAAGACCACCGCTGAACCCAGCGCGAGGATCAATGTCACCTGCAACGAAAGAGTAGCCGGCGTGGCCACCTAATTCCCACATACTACGTGGTTTAGCAGGATAAGGATACTGGTTGTTAGCGAACTCATTGTACTGAGGTAAACGCTTTGTCGCAACCTTCGAAGAATCTTTCCACCAGTCTGCGCTGGCGTCATTTTTTTGTGCAAATGTGGCGGTTTGAACCAGACCTAAAAGGCCCAGGATCATCGTGTACTTTTTGCTTGCCATAGGTATAATTTAAATTTTTGTTTAATATTTTCCGCTCAATCTCCCTACAACTTATCGAGGCAAAGTTAATTATTGAAGTTAAATTTCCAAATTTTAATATTTATTTCACCTTGATATAATCCTAAGACAGCAATTGCAGTGCCAATGTTGCATTGAACATTAATATTTATTGGGTTATATTGCACGCAACTAATTGAAATGGACTTAGCAAGAAAGGTTATAGCGTCAGAACTGGAAGCGTTCGAAATTCATTTCCGCGAGGCGGTCAAAAGCCGTGTAGCATTACTTGACAGAATAATGCAATATATAGTAAAGCGGAAAGGCAAACAGTTACGGCCTATGTTCGTTCTTTTAAGTGCAAGATTAGGTGGCGAGGTAAAAGAATCTACTTACCGGGCTGCTTCACTTGTGGAATTATTACACACTGCGACCCTGGTTCATGACGATGTGGTGGATGACGCGATGGAAAGAAGGGGATTTTTTTCTATAAATGCGCTTTGGAAGAACAAAATTGCGGTCCTGGTTGGTGATTATTTATTATCTAAAGGTCTTTTACTTTCTTTAAATAATGATGATTTCAGGGTTCTCCAGATACTTTCTGAAGCCGTAAGGATGATGAGTGAGGGTGAATTATTACAAATTGAGAAGTCAAGAAATTTGAACCTGGAGGAATCAATCTATTTTGAAATCATAAAAGGAAAAACAGCCTCCCTCCTCGCATCCGCTTGCGCTGCAGGTGCCTCTACCACCTTTTCGAACGATGCTGAAATTGAAAAAATGCGCCTTTTTGGAGAAAAAGTAGGTATTGCGTTTCAAATTAAGGATGACCTGTTCGATTATGGCAATATGGATGTAGGAAAACCTACCGGGAATGATATAAAAGAGAAAAAACTGACGCTTCCCTTAATTTATACGTTGAATAATTGCGATAAGTCACTTCGCAGAAGATTGATCTATTCAATTAAAAATGAGAATACCCAGAAAGAGAAAGTTCAATTCATCATTGATGCAGTAAAGGATGCCGGAGGTATTGCCTATGCATCAAAAAAGATGGAAACCTATCGCGATGAGGCGATGGATATCTTACACCAGTTTGAAAATACAGAAATCAGGCAAGCGCTTGAAGAATTAGTTCGTTATACAACAGACCGTACCTATTAGTAGCATGCAGAAGCGATGGAAAATAGCGCAAGCCGATCCCTTAAAGGTTAATTCTTTGCATGAAGCATTGAAAATTAATCCTGTTTTGTGCACATTACTGGTGCAACGAGGCATTGATACATTTGATATATCAAAAGATTTTTTCAGACCGCAATTATCTCAATTGCATGATCCCTGGCTGATGAAGGATATGGCAAAAGCTGTGTCCAGGGTTAAAGAAGCAATATCGGGTAACGAAAAGATCCTGGTTTTTGGAGACTACGATGTAGACGGCACTTCTGCGGTTGCCGTTATGCTACAGTTTTTACGTTCTATCTACCCGCAAACTGATTTTTATATTCCACACCGTTATAAGGAAGGATACGGCATTTCCAAAGCAGGAATTGATTATGCAAAGGAAGCAGGCTTTACACTTATTATATCAGTCGATTGTGGTATTAAATCTGTTGATCTTATTCAGTACGCAAAAGAGCTGGGAATTGATTTCGTAGTATGTGACCACCACATGCCGGAACATATTTTACCGCCTGCGGTGGCAATACTTAATCCTAAACAAACGGATTGCCCCTACCCTTATAAGGAATTGTGCGGCTGTGGCGTTGCATTTAAACTAATGCAGGCTTTAGCAAAGGAATACAGCTTACCTGACGTATCTTATTTACAATATCTCGATCTTGTTGTTACTGCTATTGCAGCAGATATTGTTCCCATAACGGGAGAGAACCGGATACTCGCATTCTATGGTTTAAAGCAGATCAATGATGCGCCTTCTGCCGGTATAAAATCATTGCTGCATTTAGGTAGCGTTACAAAAGAGATCACCATTTCCAGCCTAGTATTTGTTGTGGCGCCGCGGGTAAATGCTGCCGGCAGAATGGACGATGCACGAAAAGCTGTTGAGCTGTTTATTGAGAAAGATTTTAATAAAGCATTACAGTTAGCAGAGCTCTTACATAACGACAATACCGATAGAAAAGAAGCTGATCTATCTATAACAGAAGAGGCGCTTGCTTTGATCAATTCAAATGATGCTTACCTCAAGCGTAAGACAACTGTTCTATTTAAAGAACACTGGCATAAAGGTGTTGTTGGCATCGTGGCGTCAAGACTGATTGAGCATTTTTACCGTCCTACCATTGTGTTGACAAAAAGCGGGGATATTGTAGCTGGTAGCGCGCGCAGTGTAGCTGGTTTTAATTTATACGAAGCGGTACACGCATGCCGCGAACATTTGCTCGGCTATGGAGGACACTTTGCTGCGGCTGGTATGACTTTATTGCCGGAACAGGTAGAATCATTCAGCAACAAATTTGAAGAAGTAGTTGCGTCTACTATCAAAGAAGAATTATTAATTCCTGAAATAAATATTGACTCCGAGATTAATTTTTCGTCGCTGACCTTTAATTTCTACAATATTCTTACACAAATGGAGCCGTTTGGCCCGGAAAATATGCGCCCGGTTTTCATAGCGAGGAAGGTGTATGATACGGGTTTTTCCAAAATTGTAAAAGAGCAGCACATTCGTTTTGTTGTTAAGCAGAACAATATCACGATTACAGGCATTGGCTTCGGCATAGCAGCCAAATTCTATTTATTGCAAATGAATGCCCCGTTGGATATTGTGTTTACGCTGGACCTGAATGAGTGGAACGGTGAAAAGAAATTGCAATTGCGGGTAATTGACCTAAAATTAAGTCATACAAATATTTAAAAAGACTTGCTTATATTTGTTAAGCATCCATTTTTTACGCACCTACCTTTCCGTTGCAGTTAATCAGCAACAATAAACCAGAAATATATTTTAGACTATACACTCTTTCCAAAAGAAAGAGATAAATATCTCATAAGCATGGCCGAACCTATACAGGTGGCTAAAGCATCCCGTTATCCTATTCCAGGATAAATGAAAGCCCTTCTTTCCAGAAGGGCTAATTTTTTATACAATTAATTACAAACTACTTTTTATTAATCTTCCAGCAGCTCTACGCTCCTGTTAATAAACGCAGTCAGGCTTGCGCCTTTCAGTAATCCCTGTGACAGCAAAGCCAGGTCTGCCAGGTTTCTAACCTGTTTTTCCTGCTGATCCTTGTTCTCCGCTTTCAGTAAAGACTGATACACCTTATGGTTACCATTTACAGTAAGCGTTACCTCATCCGGCATGCTTGCATAGAATGCAGTCATACCACCACCTACACCAGCCATATCTTTCATTCTCCGCATAAACTCAGGGCGTGTTGCAACTACAGGTGCAGCTTCAGCGCTCAGGCCTTTTACCTCTACAGTTACGTGCAGGTCCGGCACCTGGAAGCCAAATAGTGACTTCAGTTTTTCCTCTTCCTCTTTTGACAATATAGAATCAGCATGTTCCTGTTTATCTACCAGGTTATCTGCAATATCAGCATCCACACGGGTAAAGGCTACATTCTCCCACTTCATCTCCATGTTATTAATAAACGCTGCGTCTACCAGTGTTTCCAGCTTCACCACCTTATACCCTTTAGCTGCTGCCGCTTTTATATACCCGTCCTGCTGAATTGGGTCTGTCGTATAGATAATAACAGTTTTGCCGTCTTTGTTTTTCTGCAACGCCTCTACGGTAGTTTTATACTCCTCCAGTGTGTAGAATTTGCTATCGATAGCATCCTGCAATACAAGGAATTTATTCGCTTTATCCAGGAACTTATCGTCCGTCATCATGCCATACTTCACAAACAGACCAAGGCTCTCCCATTTCTCTTCAAATGATTGCCTGTCGCTTTTGAAGATCTCTTCCAGTTTATCCGCTACCTTTTTAGTAATGTGTGCATTGATCTTTTTTACATTCGGATCGCCCTGCAAATAGCTACGGCTTACATTTAACGGAATATCCGGGCTATCGATAATACCATGCAGCAGCATTAAAAATTCCGGCACTATATCTTTTACCTCATCAGTTACAAACACTTGGTTTGAATACAACTGAATTTTATCCTTTTGTATTTCGTAGCTCTGCTTGATCTTAGGGAAATACAAAATACCAGTCAGGTTAAACGGATAGTCTACATTCAGGTGTATCCAGAACAGCGGCGTCTCGCTGAATGGATATAACTCTTTATAAAAATTCTGGTAATCTTCTGTTGTCAACTCTGAAGGCTTTTTAACCCAGATAGGATTCGGGTTATTAATTGGCTTTTCTTCTTTGCCCTCTTCTTCCTTAGCACCCTCCTCTTTGAAGTAAATAGGAACAGGCAGGAACTTACAAAATTTTTCCAGGATGCTACGGATACGCCCTGCATCCAGGAACTCTTCACTTTCTTCATTAATATGAAGTACGATCCTTGTTCCACGATCGCTCTTATCTATATCGTATAGTTCATATTCCGGGCTACCATCGCAGCTCCAGAACACACCACTTTCGTCCTTAAAACTTTTTGTGTAAATATCTACCTTGCTACTTACCATAAAGCCGCTGTAGAAACCTAAACCAAAATGCCCGATAATGTTTGCGTCTTTGTATTTATGCAAAAACTCTTCTGCGCCACTAAACGCCACCTGATTTATGTATTTGTCTACTTCCTCAGCAGTCATACCCACGCCCCTGTCCACAATGCTCAATGTTTTTTCTTTCACATCCAGCACTACATCTATACGTAACTCCCCAAGTTCCCCCTTGGCCTCGCCAATGGAAGAAAGGGTTTTTATTTTCTGTGTTGCATCTACAGCATTACTAACTAACTCACGAAGGAATATTTCATGATCGCTATATAAAAATTTCTTAATGATAGGGAAAATGTTCTCCGTCTGAACACGAATCTGTCCTTTTTGCATAGCAATGTTTTTTTGTGACTTAATCCATCAAACCCAATACCAATAGGTATTAGGCTGACAGGATGGCAAAGATGAATGGTTATATGGTTTCATGGTTGTATGCTTTGATGGGTGGGGCCAGTACTTTTCTTTGTCATTTTGGCAAATCCCCCAAAAAAGAATGGATTGACTTTCATCAATCCATTCTTTTGTTTTCATGCTACAAACCCAAGGGTCAATAACAATTAAACCATATAACAATTCAACAATTTACTTCTTCTGGTTCTTATCCTTCAAGTCCTGTACTTTCTTCTGCGCCTCCATCATTTGTCCGTAACGCTCCTGCCATTTGCTTTTTGCCTTTGGCTTTTTACGCGCTTCGTCCATTTTAGCCAGTATCTTATTGTGGTCAATAATGTAGTGCTGAATTACAAACTGCAAGCCCAGCGTAATCAGGTTGGATACAGTATAGTACCAGGTCAGCGCCGATGGCAGCTTATTGAATACGAATAAGAGAATGAATGGGAAGATGTACGGCATATACTTCATAGCAGGATTATCCTGTGTAGGAGTCATAGCCATATTGTAAATAGAGATCAGGAAGCTGGTAATAACAGCCGTGATCGTAAACAAACTCAGGTGATCGCCCAATCCCCATATAGAGAATGGGAAATGTATAACCGCGTCGTAAGTAGACAGGTCATGCGACCAAAGGAACGACTGCCCACGCAGCGCAATATTTGAGTTAAAGAAACTATACAAGGCAAAGAAGATCGGGATCTGTAACAATGCCGGAATACACCCACCTAACGGATTTACCCCAGCCTCTCTAAACAGCTTCATCTGCTCCATTGCAAATGCCTGCTGATCGCCGTTCAATTTCTTTTTCAGTTCATCCAGCTCAGGGCGCAACACTTTCATCTTCGCACCGCTGAGATAGCTTGAATAAGTTAATGGAGATGTTACCAAACGGATAAACAATGTCAGCAACAAGATAACCCAGCCGAAGTTGGCAATAAAGCCCGCAAAGAAGTTAAACACCGGCATGATGATATACTTGTTGATCGGCCTTACAAACGAATACATATCACGTCCAAGGTTTACGATCTTGTCCATCTCAGGCGCGGTATGACTTAATGTTTTGTAATCGTTCGGACCAAAGTATAACTGGAAAGGAATGCTTGCCGTAGCAGAAGCAGCCACTTTCATTTGCAGGTTTGTTTTTACATTACTCAACGTTGTTGTAGAGTCTGCCTTGCGTTCCCAGTTAATGCCACCATCGCTAAAGCTTCCGCCTTTTGCTATCAGTGTTGTATTAAAGAACTGCTGTACAGCTCCCACCCATTGTACAGGTTTTTCAAACTTACGCTCATGCTTTGCAGAGATGTAATCAAAATCATTATTCTCTGAGAAACATACGTTGCTCAATTGCCTTTCATAATCCAATGAACCTTCATGACGTGTAGGAGAAATATTCCACTGCACATTCATTACGCCATTGCTCAGCAACTTGTCCGCACCAGCCAGGTCTACATTCCAGTCAATGAGGTAATCATTTGGCTTAATTGTAAAACGGTGTGTTACACTCTGCCCGTTAGCAGCAGCCAAAGAGAAACTTACCGTCTGGCTACCATCTGCGTTCTTGACAGGAGTTGCAGCATTAAAATACAGTTGGGATATTGCTGCTGCATGGTTATCACCTGTATTAATATTGTAAGTCAGATCATCACTTGCCTGGCCACCAAGTATTACTTGTTTACCATCAAACGATTTATAATTTTTAAGCGTTACTTTTTTTACCTGGGCACCTTTATTCGTAAAGGTTACTTTCATCAGTTCATTCTCTACTTCTACCAGTTGCTCTGTACCATTCGCAGCATTTAAGAAATTGCCTGATATCGCAGCTTTACCCAAAGAGTCTTCCACTTTTGCTACGGCTGTATCTATTGGTTTTACCTTAGCAGCATTCACACGTGCAATAGAATCCTCCTTGTGCTGTTTATCAGCAAGGACACCCTGTTGTTGCTTGTTTGTGTACCAGAAAAAGGCAAAAAATAAAATACCCAATAATACAAAACCGATAATCGTATTCTTATCTGCTTTCATTTGCTTTCAGAGTTATTTCCAAGAATTTGAGCGGCAAAGGTAATAAACGGCGGCAAGACTGGAAGATATAGTTTTCGGGGAACTAAACAATTAAGATTTAAGGCGTTAGGCTTACCGTTCAACCAACAAAAACTGCGCTTACAAGAAGCGCAGTTGACAATATTTTAGACTTAGTAATTCCCTTATTTTCAGGAAATTGCCCGTTTCCTAGTTTAGTTCATTCTGCAATACAGAGCTTTTGCGGGAGCTTTTTTGCTCATTGTATTTTTTTGCAGCGTCGATGAAGCTTACAAACAAAGGCGCCGGTTTTTCCACCGTACTTTTCAGTTCCGGGTGATATTGTACCCCGATGAAGAACGGATGCGATGGTATTTCCATTATTTCCACCAATCCTGTTTCCGGGTTGCGACCACTCGCTACCATCCCGCTTTTCTCGTATTGTTCCAGGTATTTATTGTTGAACTCATAACGGTGACGGTGACGCTCATTCACATGCAGGCTGCCATAGATCTTATGCGCCAATGTGCCTTCTTTTATATCGCATGGATAAGAACCCAAACGCATAGTGCCCCCCATCATAGTTATTTGTTTCTGCTCCTCCATCATATTGATCACCGGGTTCGGCGTCAACTGGTCCATCTCTGTAGAATGCGCGTCTTTCAGGCCCAATACATTTCTGCCGTATTCGATCACAGACATTTGCATACCCAGGCAAATACCGAAGAAAGGAAGTGCATGCTCACGCGCATATTGCACAGCTATTATCTTACCCTCAATACCTCTGTGACCAAAACCAGGCGCTACCAGTAAGCCATCCAGCCCTTCCAGCTTTTCAGCTACGTTTTCGCCCGTAATATATTCACTATGCACATTTACCACTTCTACTTTCACCTCATTCATCGCACCAGCGTGAATGAAGCTTTCCAGGATAGACTTATACGCATCCTGCAGTTCTATGTATTTACCAATCAGGCCGATCGTTACTTTACTCTTTGGATATTTCAATTTATCTAAGAAGCCCTTCCACTTTTCCAGTTCAGGCTCTTTATAATTTGTAATATTCAATTTCTTCATACAGATAATATCCAGCTTTTCACGCAGCATAGCCAGTGGTACTTCGTAAATAGTTGGCGCATCCATAGCCTCAATCACAGCCTCCTGTTTTACATTACAGAATAGCGCGATTTTACGTTTAATATCATTCGACAACGGCTCCTCTGTTCTGCAAACAATAATGTCCGGGTGCACACCAGTCTCACTCATCATTTTTACACTGTGCTGTGTAGGTTTCGTTTTCAGCTCCTTCGCCGCACGCAGGTATGGCACCAACGTAAGGTGCACTACCACCACATCTTCCTCCGGCAGCTCCCATTGCAACTGGCGAACCGCTTCTATAAACGGAAGGCTTTCTATATCGCCCACAGTTCCACCCAACTCTGATATTACTATATCATAATCACCGGTTTTACCCAGCAATAGCATTCTTCTTTTTATTTCATCTGTAATATGCGGCACAACTTGTACTGTTTTGCCGAGATAAGCCCCTTCCCTCTCCTTGTTGATCACAGTCTGGTAAATACGTCCTGTAGTTACGTTGTTTGCCTGGGAAGTATAGATGCTCAGGAAACGCTCGTAGTGACCAAGGTCAAGGTCAGTTTCCGCACCATCTTCCGTTACAAAGCACTCGCCGTGCTCATAAGGGTTCAATGTACCCGGATCTACGTTAATGTACGGATCAAATTTCTGGATAGTAACCCGGAGACCACGGGCCTGCAACAACTTCGCAAGTGATGCAGCAATAATGCCCTTTCCTAAACTGCTGGTTACACCACCAGTAACAAAAATGTACTTTGCCATAATGCTATGCTTAATTCTGTATTTATTCCGAGTAATTAAGTGTTAAAGCGAAGCAGGGCTATGAACCCAGCGATATATCTATGCTCGTCTTCCGTTGCGTCGCACACTTCAGCGACCTGTGCATTACTGAACAAAATGGATTTCCTAATCTGGTGAATACCAGGCGAAAATGCTTCAAATACATGTACCAGTAGTTATTCTGCGAGGTCATGCAAAGCTACGCCAATTTTCCCGTCAAAAAAAATCGAGGTGCATTACCTGTGGAAAACATAGGGAAACCGCCAATCTATGCGGAACAAAGGAAAGACCATGCACATAAAGTAACCTTATCACAACTAAGGCTTTAACTGCCTTATTAGTACATTCGTAAAAACAAAAACGGAAATGGCATTACATAAAGCCTTACTAGCAGAATTTACTTACGAAGCACAGAGTACAAGAAAGGTATTGGAACGCGTACCTCAAGATCAGTTTTCATGGCAGCCGCACGACAAATCAATGTCGCTTTTCCATTTGGCCAAGCACGTTGCAGACCTGGCAGAGTGGACAACTATGACTGTTACGCTGAATGAATTAGACCTCTCGCAAAAGTTCCCCGTGAAAGAAATCTCTTCTACAGCAGAATTGTTAGCTCATTTTGATGAGAAAGTAGAAACCGCGAAAAAGGTATTGGCAGAAACGAATGATGAGGTACTAGAACAGATATGGACATTGAAAATGGGTGATCATGTAATCATGTCTATGCCCAAAAAAGCAGTGATCCGCTCGGTGTGTTTCAATCACACTTATCATCACCGTGGACAATTAACCGTTTACCTGCGCTTACTCGGCGTAGCATTACCCAATATCTATGGCCCAACGGCCGATGAGCAATAAAAACGATTACACATTTGAGATTTGAAATTTGAAATTGTTACGCTTTTTGCCCGGCAGCTTCTCATTTCAAATCTCAAATTTAAAATCTCAAATTATATACTATGTCCCTAAGCAAAGCATTATTAGCAGAACTTGGTTTTGAATCGGAAAGCACACGTAAAATTTTATTACGTATTCCTGATGAGCAGTTAGGCTGGCGCCCACACGAAAAGTCAATGAGCCTGGTGCAACTGGCAAGACACATTGCATGGTTACCAACCTGGATCAAAATGGCGATCACTCAAACTGAACATGATCTTTCCACGGGCTTTGTATTACCTGAGATCAAAACTACGGGCGATGTAGTGGCGCTGTTTGAAGAAAAAATAACAGAGGCAAAAAAATTACTGGAAGGGGTGTCTGACGAAACACTTAATGAAATATGGACGTTACGCAAAGGCGATACAGTGATGTTTCAATTACCGAAAAAAGCCGTTATCCGCTCCGTATCTTTTAACCATTCTTATCACCACCGCGGACAACTGACCGTGTATTTGCGTTTACTAGGTGTGCCGCTACCTAATATCTATGGGCCAACTGCGGATGAGCAGTAGAAACGATTACACATTTGAGATTTGAGATTTGAGATTTGAAATTTGAAATTGTTGCGCTCATTATTTCACAGTGCTCTCATCTGAAATTTCAAATCTCAAATTTCAAATCTTTATGACTCCGGCATAACCTTATTCTTTCTTGCCGTCAACGTTACGCCTATGCTGGCGATAATGATCAGTGCGATAGATGTCCATTGAGAAATGGTCAGGTACTCATGCAGGAAGATCAAACCTGATAGTGCTGCGGCAGCAGGTTCCAGGCTCATTAGAATACTAAATGTTTTTGCGGGTATTTTACGAAGTGCACCCATCTCCAGGGAAAACGGAATAGCGCTGGAAAGCAATGCCAGCAATATTCCCGGTATAAACATCCACGGTCTAAAATTGACAATCAGGCCTTCTCCTATCGCAATAGGCAATACGATAACAGAAGCAAACACCATCCCTATGGTAACCGCTTTCCCGCCATCCATTTTTTTAGAAACAATACCTCCCAACAATATATAACCAGCCCAAAATGCGCCTGCCAGTAATGCCAGCAACATTCCTACTATGTCTAGTCCATTATTTTTCCACGGCGTGATTAATGCAATGCCTGTTGCTGCCAACGCAACCCATAATATATCTATCATTCGCTTGGACGTAGTTAAGGCTAAAACAAGCGGGCCTATAAACTCCAGTGCTACACCCAGTGCAAGTGGTATTCTGGCAATAGCCAGGTAGAAAATAATATTCATCGCTCCGAGCGACATACCATATAACGCTACATATTTCCACTGGTTGGCAGTGATATTTTTTATGCTCGGGCGATTAAATAACAACAGAATAATTGCAGCAAATACAATCCTCAAAGCAGATGTGGATGCTGCCCCCAGTACAGGGAATATTCCTTTTGCAATGGCAGCTCCGCCCTGCACACTTACAATAGCAAGCAGTACCGCTACTACAGGTGGTAGCACAAATCCTTTTCTATTCTTCATTGTTTATTTCTCTGGCTGTAAAGCTACGATAGAGCTGCCGTTTATTTTACCGGCGCTCCTTTCAGGTTCAGATCAGACAAGTCTGCCCTTACCCGTTTCATAAAGTCTTCTCCGGGATCGTTTTTAGTAGTTCTGTAAGAACTATCCGCTTCTTTCCACAAAGGTGTGCCGTCAAATAATTTGTATTCGTAATGCCCGATCACATATTCAATATCCGGGTACTTGAACTTTAAATAACGGATCAATTGCTCGTTTGCGATAAGCTGCTCTTTTGTCAATGGCTCATTATTTACACCACCTACATTCTCCACACCTATCGCACAATAGTTCAACCCGATTACGTGACGGGCAAAAGCTGTATCGGGCAATTGCCTGTAAACAGTTCCATCCTTATCTATTAAAAACTGGGCGGCAACATTTAGTGTACTTGCTGTTGCCAGGTTTTGCCGTGCGCCGGGAAGAATAGCCGGGTTCATCGCATTGAAAGACTGCTCCAGTGTAGGTATAGCAGTCCAGTGTAGTACGATCATTCTAGGCTTTATATATGGTGCTGTTGTAACAATACCATGCCTTTCCTTCATGTATTGAATACTTAGCTCCTGTCTTTGCTTATCGAATACAACCGGCTTATCTACTATACGCAAGGGAGGAAGGGTGAAATAATTATATACCAGTTTCGAAATACGCTCAAGACTGTTCCCATAAGTTGCGCCTTTGAATTTTTCCATAAACGCAATAATATATGGATGATTGCCCGCATACACAATCGTCCACTCTGTTGAAACATCAGGCAACGCGCCGGGCTTAAATGCTACTTCTACCTTGCCAGGTAAGCTGGCTGCAACACGGCTATTTTTACGTGCATTCTTTTTTAGTACATCAATGATCTCATTAGACAAGGCTGCATCTACAAATTTACCCTTATACAGCAGGTATAAGATATGCGCGGCCTCTGAAGGAGTAGATACATTTTCCCGGCCTTGCTTAGCCGCTTCTGTATCCATCATTTTCCGTTGCAGCTTTGTGTTTGTCATGCCCAATGACTGCATCAGGTGTGTTACATTTTGCATTCCCACCATGTCTATCAGTATATTGGTTGCAGCATTATCACTTTGCGTAACCATTAGCATGGCAAGGTCACGCACAGAAAGTGTTACATCATCTGCAAAACTTTGTAAGATACCGGAGCCGCCTATTTTATCTTTTGCAGATACGGCGCGGATCGTCATTAAGTCTATCTTTTTCTCTCTTGCCTGCTTATATAATTCCATGAGGATAGGAATTTTAATAGCGCTTGCCTGTGTAAAAGATTGGTGTTCGTTCACAGCAAACACCTCTTCACCCGTGGTGGCATCTATTACACAAACACCGGATACAGCATTTGCAGAATCTATAATGGTTTGAATTTGCCTGGCGATGGTTGTTTTGTCTTGTGCAAAAACGTGTAGCGTTACAAGCAATGTAAGCAGAAGTGTATAGCGTTTCATTCCGGCTGTTTTAGGCGATTGACGGAATGAATATAGGAAATATTTTACGTGAATTGTGAGTGGTGAGTTGTCAGTAGTGAATGGGCTTACTCACCACTGACAACTCACTACTGACATCATATGCTTTTTTTCAACGCATTTTTCTTCTTCGCATTTATCCTATATCGCCAGATCACAAAACCGGAGATGGACAGTATAGCAGGCATAAAGCCAAAGAAGCAATACAATATTTTTACAGGAATTCCTCCGTAGTTACCGAAGTGAAGTGCGGAACTCATTACAGGCCACCTGTCTGTAAAACCGGCCTTTTTCATCCATTGTGATTTCACTACTTTCAGCGTTTGTGCATCGTACTGCACATTGCTGTAAAATTCACCATACCATTGCGGGTCACCGTTCGTTCTGCCCGCCAGGAAAATAATATCTCCCTTAGCTGGTATACGTATATTATTAATTTTAAAATCAGGATACTCAGCCGTAGCTCTTGCTATCACCGTATCTACAGATGGTATAGGAGGAGCCTTGGCTTCTTTTACAGCCATCTTAGTGGAACCGCCTTTAGCCAGGTTACGTACGATATTAATACTTAGTGTAAGACCGGTTGTAACAATCACGATATTAAAAAGCAGCGTCCACACACCTACTACACGGTGCAAAGAAGAAAAGAAGGCACGCTTAGTTTGTCCATGTATTTTGATCTTGAACGATAATACTTTCACTATTGACTTCCTGTATAATAGTACGCCAGAGATAAGCGTAGCAGCAAACAGTAATCCCACGATCATAATAATTACCTTACCTGTTGCACCTGCAAACAAAGTATAATGTAATAATATCAGTTTTCTTGGCAGCGTTGCGTTAGCGTCCTCTAATACATGTAGCACAGTCCCCTTTACAGGATCGATAAAAACCCGTTTACGTTCATCTTTTTTACGCATCTCATATACCAGCGCTTCGTCTTTTTTAGGCCAGTCATAGATGCGCAGCTCCCAGCCCGGGTATTGTTTCTGCAACTGCTTGAAAGAGGCGTCAACAGAAAATTTGCCATCAGTATTGCTTACCTGCATATACGGAGAATTAATATGCTCCGTCATTTCATCGCTAAACACGAGTAAGGCACCGGTAATACTCATACTAAGCATAAACAAGCCTACAAACAGCCCGCACCAGTGGTGAAAGGAGAAATAAAATTTGTGCTTACGCGACATGCATTTCTTTTTTCAGTTATCTCAGATAATCGGTAGGTTCAACGCTACGGTTGTGGCAAAAGAGGGAGCTCTTTTCGAAGTTTGATTAAATGTCATGATTAGCGGGAAATACATCGCAGTTCCATCTAATATATAACTCAATCAATAAGAATCTCAAAGCTTTTATCGTATCTGTTGAACGCGCAAAGATATTTGCGTGCGGCGAGGGGCATTTGCAGAATCGGGAAAAAGATACTCTCTGGGAGGAGATTTAATAGTTGCATTGTCAAATTGTTACATGGCTAAATTGTTAATTGACCATCCAACAATTTAACCATGCAACAATGCAACTATTTCCCTACTATCTTCTGATAGCTTGTACTGATACCTTTGATCAGTGAAGAACTGAATCCCTGGTGTTCCATTTCGTTCAGGCCGGCGATGGTACAACCTTTAGGTGTAGTTACTTTATCTATCTCCTGTTCAGGATGTGTATGTCTTGTTAGCAGCAGTTCGGCAGCGCCTTTTACCGTTTGTGCAGCAATGAGAGAAGCAGTAGCTGCATCAAATCCTATTTCTATACCACCTTGTATATTCGCGCGGATGTAGCGCATGGCATACGCTGTGCCACAGGCGCCCAATACCGTTGCTGCATCCATTAGCTTTTCTTCTATCAGTACTGTTTTACCTAACTGGTCAAACATATCTTTTACATATTGTTCCTGCGTGGCAGACGCATTGTGCTTACATACACAGGTAATGCTTTCACGGATAGCGATTGCCGTATTAGGCATCGCACGGAAAAGTGTAAAATCTTTACCTACTATTTCCTGCAGATCACTGATCCATATACCCGTGATCACACTTACAAGTACATGCTTGTCTGCTTTCAGGTTGGGCTTAAGCGTATCTAAAATATCTTTTACCTGGAATGGTTTTACTGCCAGTATGATCCAATCTGCAAATGCCACAGCTTCTTCATTGCTGCTGCTGACAATTACCCCCTTCTCTTTTAACGGCTGTAATGTTGCTGTATTCCTTTTCGTAACGATGATTTCCCCTGGCTTTTTAAAGCCACTGCTGATCAGTCCTTCAGCGATAGCGGTTCCTAAGTTACCGCCGCCAATGATGGCAATTTTGTTGCTCATATAATATTCGGTTGCTTTGCTGCTTTAAAAATACGGATTAATTAAGCATCCGGCCGATAGCCATTGGCGGAAATAAACTAACGTAAGCTAATTGATCTCAGAAAGCGGCAATCGCTGGCATAGGTGCATGGTTTCCTTTATTATCAGTTACCTGCCATTGCTTGCGTTCCCACAATGCTGCTGCGTGTTGTCCTTTATGCTGGTTTACATCCAATCCTACTATTGTAGCTTGCCTGTAGAGCGCAATATTTTCTTTAGTAATGGTATGCCCTACAACAATCTGCTTTACGCCGTAGAACGAACAAGTACTATCGATTGTGCGCGTACAATCCACATCTTTTGAAAAATAATCCCTGTACCAGAATAAACCAGTGTTTCCTAAAAAAGCTTTTACTGAATCAGGGATCTGTTTAATTGGCGTATCATAAAAAGGACGGCAACTAGTATTGATCCTTTCCAATGAAAATTGTTTACTGATCGCTTCGGGCGAGACACCACCATGCAATACCAATAGATCGCCGATCTTTTCTACAATATTTTTACTTCGAAGCCAGCGGCCTAGTTCTGTGTTATTGCCATAGAGTGCAGCATACGATTCGTTTAACAATGCAGCATTGTTCATGTATGCTGGTTGCACATACCTGAAGTCGCCCTTCAGGTTCATAATATCGTGATTGCCTAATACTACATGTACATCACCACCATGGCTGCGCGCATCATACTCCAGTTTATACAACAGCCAGATGTACTGCGCTACTTCATTCCCCCTGTCAAACAGATCTCCCGCTATTACCAGCCTGTTATTTCCAAATATCCAGTTATACTTTTCATCCATTATTTTATTCCCGATGAGAAGCGACCGGAATGCTTCGAACTCTCCTTCTATATCTGACAGAAAAAACATTTTATCTGTAGCAGCATGTACAGCGGGGCGGGGTGTAATTGTTTCCTGTAACTGCACAGGGAATGCCCATTCGGGATGCGCTGCTACCTGCACTTGTAAAATATGTTTTGCTTTTTCTTTCGCAGGAAAACTATCTATACACACCTTCCCATCTATAATACTTTTACTATACACCAGGTTGTTCTTATAAAAAATGTAAGGGCCATCGCAGGATATGCTTTTATCCTGTGCCGTAACGCTGAGCGTAATAACGGCCAACAAGAATGCGTTGAATAATCTTCGCATGTGGGTGAATGGGGAAGTGTGTGAACGCTTCATTAGTGTCTAATTAAGTTTACTGTATTGTTGAATTGTAAGCTTTCATTTGTCTACCGACGGTGTTACTTTTTGTCTTGATACAAAAAGTAACCAAAAAAATCAAGGCTCCAGAAAAGCAGGCTAAAAATTGTCCTGCCCACCGAAATCCATTGAACTCGCCGCTTACAGCGTGAGCAGGTAAGTTGTGCCTGGCTCAAACAGCAATGGATTTTTCCGGCGTTCACTCCAATTTTCTTAACGCAGCTTTTCTGAGGCCAGACGTTTCTCCTTAAGACTTAGTCAGACAACTTTATAAAAGTATATAGGGTTTATAAGGTATATAGGGTATATAAAGTCCGAGACAGTATATACTTTACATACCTTATAAACCCTATATACCAATTCCCTACCTAGAGCGGATTCTGCGTAACAACTCCATTAGAGTTGTTGATCTCGTCTTGTGGTATCAGGAACTGCCAGCGCACATCACCCGCAGGCACTTGCATCAGTCCGCCAGTCAGGCCATTATCATGGTTGCCGCCGGTTCTGTCAAGCGCTGCATTTGTACGCTTCAGGTCGTAGAAGCGGAAGCCTTCGCCCCACAACTCTATTCTTCTTTGTACTAGTATTTCTGCTATCAGGTCATCACCTGTTCTTGCACTTTGCTTGTACTTACTATCCCTTTGTACAGCCAGTGTGTACAGTGTAGCTTGCGCATTAGCCGTTTTACCTGCCCTTGCTTCAGCTTCTGCCTGTATCAGGTACATTTCTGCTGAACGCATAAGCGGAAGGTCACCTATACTGCTACCCTGGTCTACAACAAGAAACTTCTTGTTCATATACGCTTTCCTTGTGCCACTTGGCGGAATCGGGAAGGCTGTGTTTTTACCTGTTGAATCCCACAGTTGTTTACGTACATCTGTTGCAGAGATCTGCGCATACAATTTTGAGAAGATAGCTTTAGGATTGGTTTTAATATTTGTAGAATTATAGTTTGCAGACATAAAAGCGAAGAATGAATACGCATAAGATGTCTGGTCTGCTACCTGGTGAGAACCCCAGATCCATTCAGGATTGGTATAGTCATTAAAGCCAGCAGTGTATTGCGTAGTGGACATGAGAGCGAATCCATCACGCGCCACTTTAGCATAGTAAGCAGCACTATCCCAGTTCTGTTGTGTAAGCGCAACTCTTGCCTTCAATCCCTGTGCTACGTTCAGGTTCAGGTGAGAAGCGTTTGCCCTTTTGTAATCTTTCAACAGGCCCATAGCACTGTTAAGATCAGCATTGATCTGCAAGTACACTTTTGCTACGCTTGAGCGTGGTGTAGCCGCAGTTGTTGGCTCCAGCACGAGCGGCAGGCCTGGGGTTTCATTTGTTGCACCGGCGTCATAGCGAATGCCAAACAATTGTATCATCTGGTGGTACGCCCATGCCCTGTATGCCAGCGCTTCACCCTTGATCGCTTTTTTATCAGCATCCGGACCGTCAGCTTTATCTACGTTGGCAATGATCATGTTTGCATTACCAATAATGGTATAATAGAACAGGTAGTTATAGTAAGGCACTTTGTTTGTGGCTACGCGATGCGTCTGCCATTTGTACGCGGTAATGTACCAGCCGTTTGACTGGCCTGTCATCACCAGGTCTTCACCTAATGATTCCATATAGATCATATTACCGCTTTGTCCGCCCTGGTCCTGGTTGCTATAGAACTGGCTATAAAGCAGGCGGTGAATACCATTCAATGCAGCCCAGGCATTTTTAGTAGTGCTGAACGCATCAGCAGTTGCCACCTGGTCTGTTGGGTTAGTGTCAAGATAATCTTTGCTGCAGGATGAAAAAAGCAGCGCGAACATCAACGGCATTAACACCATATATCTTTTGTATGTGAAGAGCGTTATCTTTTTCATTCTTTAAAAATTTAGATTAAGACCTACAGTCATAATACGGTTATAGGAATAAGAGTTGGAAGTGGTACCGGAGAATGTTTCCATTACGTTCATACCCTTTCTTGCAGAGAAGAGATGGAGGTTTTCACCGGAAACGTAGATGCTTGCATCACGCGCGGTTATTCTTGACAACCATTTTCTCGGAATGCGGTAAGACAACATTACGTTATTGATGTTCAGGTAAGAACCATTTGTAAGCCATCTGTCGCTGGTGCCGCCAAAGTCAGACATTCTTGCATTATCCATTCTCGGCACATCTGTTACATCTCCTGGTTTTTGCCAACGTCTTAATGCATCTGTAGACAACGCTGTTCCGTATTTACCGCCGGACATAAGGTCTGCATAACTGCCGTCAAATACTTTTCCGCCCACCTGATAGGTTAACAGGAAAGAGAGTGTGAAATTTTTGTATGTAAACTCATTGCTGATACTTCCATAAAACTTAGGAATAGAAGATGCACCTACATAAGAATATTTTGCATTGCCGATCGTACTTGTTACCGTGTCCTGTGTACCATCCCCTTTAGCAATAATGCGTGTTGTGCCCGGGTTGGCAGGATCATAACTTAACGCTGTGTACAACGCTTCCCCTGTGTTTTGGTCTACACCATAAAAGTGACGCAGGTAAAAATCATAAATAGAATGCCCTACACTTAATTGTTTTGTACCGTTGATGATGTTGGGTTGACCATCAGGCATCTTCGTAATCCTGTTCCTGAATGTGGTGAAGTTTGTTGTAAGTGTATAAGAGAAATCTTTTGTTTTCACTATCTGCCCTACTAACTGTACTTCAATACCTCTGTTGTACATATTACCTACGTTGGTATTTACAGTATAACCACCGCTTGTTGTACCACCGTTTGATAATGGTTGCGGCACACTGAAGATCATACCAGATGATTGCCTGTTGAAATAATCAATGCTACCAGACAACCTGTTATTCAGCAAGGAGAAGTCAACACCAATATCAAGGCTATTGTTAGACTCCCAGGTTAATTCATAATTGGAAAGCGTTCCTTGTATAAAACCAGGTTCTGCGGCATTGTTACGTCCCAGGTTATAGAATGCCTGGTAAGCATAATAATCGATACCGCCATCATTACCTACTTTACCATAAGAGGCTCTCAATTTAAGTTGGTTCAGTACCGTAACAGGCTTCATGAATCGTTCCTGCGTTATGTTCCATGCGCCACCTACTGACCAGAAATTTGCCCAGCGTACATCCGGTGCAAACTTAGAATTACCATCTCTACGGAAAGATGCAGACAAGGCATACTTGCCATCAAAGTCATAACTGGCGCGAGACAGGTAGCTTTCTATTTTCTTACGGTCTGTCTGTGAGGTAACACTATTGATCGTAGAGAAGTTTGGCAATTCGGTAATACCATCTACAATCTGACCTTGCTTGTAGCCATAGAGATAATTATAAGTAAGATCGTATGTCTCGTGGCCTGCTAATACATCTACATGATGTTTACCCCAACCATTCGTATAGCCAACTAACTGGTTAAAAGTATAGCTAAGTGTTTTTTCTGTATATCTTTTTGCTCTTCCCGCAGGCGCACCGTCACCAACTATGGTATTATCATAGTCTTGCTCAAGATCATTTTGCAGGTCAACACTCATATTAACTGTTGCCTTGAAATTTTTCAGGAAAGACACTTCTGCAAAACCACGTCCGTTTAGCAGGTTGCGGTTACTCACCCTGTCATTCAGCAGGTTTTCCTGTATCGCATTTCTTCCTGCGTTGTATGGCCTGCCATTACCAATATCATATTGCTTGTTACCATTTGCATCCAGGATGTATGCACCCGTAGTTGCATCATGCAGATATACGGGATAAATAGGCGCAGCATACCTGGAAAAATAAAACGGGTTTACGATGCCGGTATTGCTGCCGGTGTTATCCTGGTTTGCTTTTACAACAGAGCCAGCCATATTAATGCCGGTTTTAAACCATGTAGTAGGACGTGCTGTAACATTGATACGTCCGTTGTAACGTTTCATATCCGACTTTATGAGATACCCTTTGGTACTGGTATAGCCAAACGAGCCATAATAGTCTGCATTATCTCCACCACCACCGAAAGACATCTGGTAATCCTGCCTGGAACGTCCGCCCTGTTCTGCAGCTTTACTCCAGTCAAGATCATCACCATACAGCAATTGTGCAGATGGATTCATTTTACCATTTACATCTACGATAGACGTAGAACCTACGTTGAAGGGGTTGTACACCAGCAACTGACTGATGTCGCTGTAAGCGCCGCCATTATATACTTGCAAGCCGGAAGTATTACGTGGATATAAGCCAGAAGCCAGTTTGGCTGCATCATCTGAGGGAATGGCAGCAGAGCCATACACCAGGCTATTTTTGTACGCTTCCCACATCAGCGGATAGTAGTCGTAAGCGTTTACACGGTCATACTCCGACAGGCCGCGTCTTACGATGCCGGTACTGCCACGGAAGGATAATTTATTTTTGGAGGACTTGCCATTTTTGGTTGTAATAATGATCACACCATTCGCTGCTCTTGAGCCATATAATGCAGACGTAGAGGCGTCTTTCAGTACAGAGATAGAAGCCACGTCTGCGGGGTTCAATGCACTGATAGCGCCATCATACGGCGCTCCGTCCACTACGTATAGCGGAGCGCTGGAGGCACTGTAAGAACCAAAACCTCTAAGGCGTATAGAAGGACCACTACCTGGCGCACCGCCGGATGTAGTAGTCTGAATGCCGGGCGCAGCACCAACAATCGCATTGTTCACGTTGTCCAACGGCCTGTTTTCAAACACGGCAGAGTTTATTTGCGCTGCCGCACCTGTGTACACATTCTTCTTTACTTTTCCGTATGCCACTACCACAGTTTCTTCCAGTTCCTTAGACATGGTAGCCAGTTGCACCGTAATGTTGTTTTCGTTTATTACAGGTATTTCTTTACTGCGATAGCCAATGTAGGATATTTGTAAAACATCATTTAGTGCGCACCTAATGGTGAATGCACCACTTTTATCACTTGTTGTTTTTGCACTCTTTCCTTTTACGGCTACCAATGCACCTTCTAAAGGCAAACCATCTTCATTGGTAATAGTACCGTTGATCACGATCTCTTTTACGTAGGCATAATTGAACACTTGCGCTCCGGTTGTTTTCTCCGGCTGCTCTTTTATGCGCACTACGACTGTTTTACCTATGATCTTGTAATCAAGTGAAGAACCTGTGAAACAATGCTGAAGCGCTTCCGCAAGAGAAGCCTTATTTACATGAATAGAGATTTTTCCTGCAGTTTTCAGGTCATTATCACTGAAAAAAAACTGGTAGCCTGTCTGTGCTTCAATGTCATGAAAGATAGCCTTCAGACTGGTCGCATCTTTGGAGAGCGTTACCGTCTGGCTAATGCCGCGGGCGTTTGCACAAAAACAACCGAGCAATAACATAATAGCAGTCAGTTTCATAATTGTACTCAATTTTTCTCTTGTAGTTGCCAGCCTGCGTGTTAATGAAAAAGCATACGCCGGGCTGCCGGGCCTTTTTTTAATAGGCACCGGAAACAAATAAGCTTTTAAAAACATAGTTTTGGTATGATTTAGTAGTTCTGAGTAATGTCCCATCATTTTCCCGTTGGGATGTGCCAGGATGCTGACGCTCCGTCTAGTCCACGGGGCGTTTTTGTTTAGTAGTTAATCAAGTCATAACAGTGTTTGTTTTATTTAACAGGGTGAACGATAATTTTTTGTCCCTGGATTGCAAAGCGCACTTTGCCTGTACCCTCCAGTATATGCAGTAATTCGTTTATATCTGAGCTACGCGGTAGTCCCCCGGTAAAAGTATCCGGCACTTGTGTCTCATACACAATAGTTACTCCATACCAGCGTGCTGCCTGGCGCAGAATAGATGGCAGGTCTGCACTGTTGAATTGGAATTTGCCATTCTTCCATGCAATAACGGCTTCGGTATCTACTGATTTCCGTAATACTAATTCACCTTTTGATTGCTCTGCCTGCTCCCCTGGTCGCAACACAAGATTTTTGCCTGTTGCTGGTGTAGCAGACTTTGCATCCTCTTTCCATACGCGCGCGCCACCTTCCAGCAATGTGGTACGTACAGCATCTTCATCCGCGTAAGCATTTATGTTGAAGCTGGTGCCCAGATCTTCGGTTACCTGTCCTTCAGTAACTACATAAAAGGGCTTTTGCTCATCATGCTTTACTTCGAAATAGGCCTCCCCTGTCATGGAAACCCTTCTTTCTTTACCCGGAAAGCTTATGGGATAGGTGATAGAACTGGATGCGTTCAACCACACTTTTGTTCCGTCAGGAAGCGTAATTGCGAATGTTCTGCCAGCAGGGGTTGTTAATGTATTGTACACCGGCGTTTCATCTGTAACACCGGTATAAACAAGCTCGCCATTCGACTTCATTGCCGTACTGTTTTCTTCATGTGCAACTACACCATCGGACGTGCTATCAAGGAGTATTTGTTTCCCATTACTGAGTGTAAGAATCGCACCTTCTTTGCCCGGCATAATTTTAAAACTGGCCTCACGTCTCGCATCATTCACAGCAGCGGGCCTGTTCATAAACCATACAGTAGCTGCCCCGGCAATCAAAAGCAATATGGCAGCCGCAGCCATCCACTTAAAGTTCATTCTGCGTACAGATGTTTGTGCTGCAACGTCCTTATCCAGCATGTCCAACATGCGTTCACGCATACGCTGGCCTGCGGCGAGCTGCTCAGCATCAGACAATGGCGTATGATCCACCTGCTGTACGGAAGCCAGCCAGTTATCTATTATAACCAGCTCTTCCGGGCTGCAAAGTCCGGCCAGGTATTTTTGTAATAACTCTTGAAATACTTTGTTTTCCATATATGAACAACCGGCATTATTATCCTTCTTGGGTTTAGGATACCAGTTTCCTCATATAGGTGTCATTGGAAGGATGGCAGGGGGACAGCAGCAGAAAAAAAATATAATAATTGTGGGGAAGTAAGCAGTGCAAGAAGAAAAACACGATCGCCAAGCCGGGCGCGAAGTATGCGTAATGCCCGCTTGATCTGCTTTTTCACGGTTTCTTCAGAAACATTCATCTGCTTTGCTATTTCTTTATAACTGAGATGACTGTTGCGGCTAAGTGTAAAAGCCTGGCGCATGCGTGCCGGCATAGCGCTTACCACTTGTTCGGTCTGAAACTGGATCTCTTTTAGCGTTAATGCCTGCTCTCCTGTTTCATTGTGAAAGGATGGCGTAACGAGGCTGGACAGCTTCGCATACCTGTCCATATTTTTCTCAACATACCTGATGGATAAATATTTAGCTGCGGCATATAAGTAGGTAGCAAGGGATTGCTCTATTTGCAATTCGGTACGCCTGCGCCAGATAGAAGTAAAAAGTTCCTGTAATATATCTTCTGCATCAGGCAGGTTCTTAACAATCCCTATCACGTATTGCAACAAGCCAGCCCAATGCCGGTCGTAGATAGCTATAAAAGCTTGCCGGTCATCTTGACGCAGTTGAACCAGCAGATCCTGGTCTGTGCATGATGATAGGGAGGATGCCATTGCCCGAAAGTAATTTTTTTGTTAACAAAAAAGATTACATCCGGTAAATTTCCTGCCTAAATACATTCTTACATGGTGTAATGGTTTAATTGTTACGCTGTCTTCAAACAATTAAATCATGTAGCCATGCAACCCTATCTATCAGACTAATAAAGAGAACCGGTTCTCAAATAATTGCGTACATAATCATCTACGCCCTCTTCCAGGGAATAGAATGATTCTGTATAACCTGCATTGCGCAGCTTTTGCATATTTGCTTCAGTGAAGTATTGATATTTATCGCGTATATCTTCCGGCATATCGATGAACACTATATTGGGCTCAAGGTCTAAGCCGCGGAAAGTAGCAGCAGCAAGATCGTAAAAACTACGCGCCTGCCCTGTTCCTAAATTATATAAACCATTTGCAACGCCAGGCGTTGTCATTAGCCAGGTGATCACTTTCACCAGGTCTTTTACATATACGAAATCGCGTAACTGTTGCCCATCTTCAAAATCGGGCCTGTGGCTTTTGAACAACTTTACAATACCATCTTTATTAACCTGGTTAAAGGAATGAAAGATCACACTTGCCATGCGGGCTTTATGTGATTCATTCGGGCCATATACGTTGAAAAATTTCAACCCGGCCCAAAACGGAGGCATTGCAGTTTGCTTCAATGCCCATTTATCAAATTCATTTTTACTTACGCCGTAAGGATTAAGTGGATGTAATTTTTCTACCACTTCATGATTATCATCATAGCCATGCTCACCTGCACCATAAGTAGCAGCAGATGACGCATAGATCAATGGTATTTGTTTTTCGGTGCAGTATGCCCACATATCTTTTGAGTACTGCACGTTCAGCTCTTCATGCACTGCATAGTCAAACTCTGTGGTATCTGTACGCGCACCTAGATGAATCACATATTCAACAGCAGGATCGTTTTCTTTCAGCCACTCAAACAATCCCTGGCGCTCTACCGTACGTACGTACTCTTTTCCTTCCCAATTCTTTCTTTTATTTTCTACACCAAAGTCATCTACGAGGATGAGATTATGATAGCCTGCTGCATTTAAGTAGCCTACCATACAAGAACCGATAAAGCCTGCAGCACCCGTAACGATAATCTGTGATTGTGTGTTCATGCGGTAAAGATAAGAAAAGGTGTGAGGTGGAAGGTGTGCGGATTGAGGAAAAAGCTGTTCGTTAGGTTTATAGTTATTTGCAAAAACCTGACAGGTCTTAAAGACCTGTCAGGTTTAGCGTCTTCGCCGCAGCGAATTAATGGTGAACAGTAAAACGGCTGACACCTATCAAAGATGTCAGCCGTTTTTATTATAACAACTATTTATTATTAATGATGAACTATGAAATTTTCACCATTGACCATTCACTCCTCACAACGGACCACTCACAATTTACTTATTGATGATCTTCTCAATCGCTGTATCATATTTATTTTTCCAGCTATCGATCGTACCCCAATCTTCTCCGTTTACTTTAATGGCGCCTGTGGTAACAGTGCCCAATACAGTAACAGGGATATTGCTTGCAGCAGCTTTCTTTTTAAGCGCTTCAGCCTGTTGTTTTGTACAGCTAACAACTACGCGGCTTTGTGCTTCACCTAACCAGTAAGCATCTGTACGCAGATCAGTATCTGCTTTTACATCAAATCCAAGATTGCGGTTGAACCCTTTTTCTAACAAAGAAACGATCAAGCCACCTTCTGCAGTATCATGCGCGCTGCTTACCAGCTTTTCTTTAATTGCAGACGCAATAAATTTCTGGATAGCAAATTCTTCATCCAGGTCGAAATGCGGCGCCGGAGAAAACTCTACACCCTTCAGCTTATGCAGGTATTCAGATGATGCAATATCATTTTGCTGCTGGCCTACGAGTAAGATCTCATTGCCTGCTTCTTTATAATCCAGCGTTGTTTGTGTAGCAATATCGTCCAGTACGCCTACCATACCAATGGTTGGTGTAGGATACACCGGCCCGTCAGGGTTCTGGTTGTAGAAGCTAACGTTACCGCCAGTTACAGGTGTATTGAATTTGCGACATGCATCGCCCATACCCGTTACTGCTTTTACAAACTGGTAGTACACTTCAGGATTGTACGGATTACCGAAGTTCAGGCAGTTGGTAACACCTAAAGGTTCGCCACCGCTTACTACTACGTTACGTGCAGCTTCTGCCACAGCAATCATACCACCCACATAAGGATCAGCATATACATAACGGCTGTTACAATCCACCGTCATAGCCAAAGCCTTACCTGTGCCGTGCGCCAATACAATAGCAGCATCGCTTGGTGCGTTTGTACTTGCGTTAGCAGCGCCTACTGTGCTGTCGTACTGTACGGCTACCCAACGTTTGCTGGCAATGTTTGGTATTTGTATTAATCGCTCAGTCGTTGCTTTCAGATCAGTTATATCTGCAACGCTGTCTATAGAAAATGCTTTTACTTTTTCCAGGTAAGCAGGTTCTGTGTACTCTCTTGTATATTGCGGTGCGCCGCCGCCTAATACTAACTCTTCAGCAGGCAAGTCAGCTTCCAATTCGCCGTGCATATAGAACTTCAGTCTGCCATCAGTTGTCACTTCACCAATCTCACTGCAAGACAAGTCCCATTTCTCAAATACTTTCAGTACAGCTGCTTCTTTACCTTTCTCTACCACCATCAGCATGCGTTCCTGGCTTTCACTCAGCAACAATTCCCATGCTTTCATGTTTTTCTGGCGTGTAGGTACTTTATCCAGGTCTATACGCATGCCTACGCCACCTTTTGCGCTCATCTCTGCAGTAGAGCAAATGATACCGGCTGCGCCCATATCCTGCATACCTACTACTGCGCCTGTTTCTATTACTTCAAGGCAAGCTTCCAATAATTTCTTTTCCTGGAAAGGATCACCTACTTGTACAGCAGGTAACTCTTCTGTACTTTCTTCTGTGATGTTTGCAGATGCGAATGACGCACCGCCAATACCATCTTTACCCGTTGCACTACCTACAAAAAATACCGGATTGCCCTCTCCTTCTGCAGTTGCAGATATTGTTTTACCAACCTTTACGATACCTACGCTCATCGCGTTTACCAATGGGTTGGTGTGATAACACTCTTCAAAATAAACCTCGCCCGCAACAGTAGGTACACCAAAGCAGTTGCCATAGTGGCCAATACCATGTACTACACCACCAAGTAGGCGTTGTGTTTTTTTATCTTCCAGTTTGCCAAAACGTAAGCTATTCAATGACGCAATAGGTCTTGCGCCCATCGTGAAAATGTCACGCTGGATACCGCCCACACCTGTTGCAGCGCCCTGGAATGGTTCTATCGCACTAGGATGGTTGTGGCTTTCTATCTTGAATACAACACCAAAGCCATTGCCCATATCCATCAAACCTGCATTTTCCTCACCCGCAGCTACCAGCATACGACCACCTTCCCTAGGCAATGTTTTTAGCCATTTAATTGAGTTCTTATAACTGCAGTGTTCGCTCCACATGGCGCTAAACGTGCATAACTCAGTAAAATTCGGCGTGCGTCCCAGCTTTTGCTTAATTAATTCAAATTCTTCAGCAGTGAGGCGAAGTTCCTCAGCGGTTTTAACGGTTATCTCCATTGTATGATTGAATATTGAGATGTTGAAAGACGGCGCGAAACTACGCCAAAACCATGAGAGTTCCGAGAAGCAAATACAGGTTTCGTTGTTTCAATTGCTTCAAAGTTTCATTTTTACCGGCTTATACTGTTTCTTTTATGAAACACTGAAACTCCTGAAAGCATTGAAATTTTTCTTTATCTCAGCTATATTGGCAACAACTTATGCGAAAACGAATTACGAAAATTTTAATATTTACTTTTTGCACACTTTATCCATGAAACTAACATTCATACGCATAAATAATATAAAATTTCTATTGTTTTGAATGATTTTTTTATGATTTTTACAACCTATTGAGAAAATCCTTTCTGAATTGCTTTTGTTTAGTCACGCAAAAAAATTAAAATCACTATGTCATTAAGATTCCAGGCGATCAACGACCTCACTAGTGAAACAAAAGAGGTTGAAGTTACCGGCCCTTCTAAGATCACAGCCATTTTTGGCAGTAACGTATTCACGTTAAAAACAGCCAGAGAATTTCTGAGCGACGAAGCTTACAAAAGCTTAAACGCTAGTATTAAAGGCAGCAAGAAAATAGATCGTGCTGTTGCTAATCAAATAGCTAATGGTATTCGCGCCTGGGCTGAAAGCAAAGGTGTAACGCACTACACACACTGGTTCCAGCCGCTGACTGGTACTACTGCTGAGAAGCATGACTCTTTCTTTACATTAAAGGGTGACGGAACTGCAATAGAAGAATTTGACGGCGCAGCTTTGATCCAACAGGAGCCTGATGCCTCTTCTTTCCCTAATGGTGGCCTGCGTGCTACATTCGAAGCGCGTGGCTATACTGCATGGGACCCTAACTCTCCTGCTTTCATTATTGAAATAGGACAAGGCAAAACACTTTGCATTCCTACTATCTTCATCTCTTATACTGGTGAATCTCTTGACTATAAAGCTCCGTTGCTGAAAGCATTGGAAGCATTGAATAAATCTGCTGTTGAGGTTTGTAACTACTTCGACAAGAATGTAACTAAAGTAACTGCTACTTTAGGCTGGGAGCAGGAATATTTTGTAATAGACGAAGCATTGGCTAATGCACGTCCTGACTTAGTACAGTGCGGCCGTACTGTATTTGGTGCATCTCCTGCAAAAGGCCAGCAATTGGAAGACCACTACTTCGGTGCTATTCCGGAAAGAGTATATGCGTTCATGCGCGATTACGAAGCTGAGTGTTACAAGTTAGGTATTCCTTTACGTACTCGTCACAATGAGGTTGCGCCTGCTCAGTTTGAGTGTGCGCCAATCTTTGAAGAAGTGAACATTGCTGTTGACCACAACTCTATGTTGATGGACGCTATGTCACGCGTGGCTAAACGTCATAAATTAAAAGTATTACTGCACGAGAAACCATTTGCTGGCATTAACGGTAGCGGTAAACACAATAACTGGTCTCTGGCTACAGATACAGGTGTAAACCTGTTGGCTCCCGGCAAAACGCCTAAGACGAACCTGATGTTCTTAACATTCTTTGTTAACATCATCAAAGCGGTTCATGATTATTCTGACCTGATGAGATCTGCAATTGCTTCTGCGGGTAATGATCACCGCCTGGGTGCAAACGAAGCGCCACCAGCTATCATTTCCGTATTCGTTGGCCAATACTTAGCTAAAGTATTGAACGATATCGAATCACGCGTTGGTGAGAAATTCGACGAACAAGATGAAGCTATTCTGAAATTAGATCTTCACCGCAGCATTCCTGAATTGTTATTAGACAATACTGACCGTAACAGAACATCTCCGTTCGCGTTCACTGGTAACAAATTCGAGTTCCGTGCTGTAGGTTCCGCTGCTAACTGCGCAAACGCAATGACTGTATTGAATACGATCATGGCTGACACGCTGAAAGCATTTAAGAAAGAAGTTGATGGCTTGATCGAAAAAGGCGACAAGAAAGAAATCGCTATCATGCACGTTATTCAGAAATATGTTGTGCATAGCAAAAAAGTATTGTTCGAAGGTGATGGCTATAGTGAAGAATGGCACCACGAAGCTGAGCGCAGAGGCTTACCTAACGTACGCACTACGCCTTTAGCACTGGATGCAATGGTTACTGATAAAGCAAAACATCTGTTTGAATCAAACAATGTTTATACGCACTCAGAACTGGAAGCTCGCCACGAAATAGAACTGGAAAAATACATCAAGAAAGTACAGATCGAAGCGCGTGTAATGGGCGACCTCGCGTTGAACCACATTATTCCTGCTGCATTGAAATATCAACAGGAAGTAGCTTCAAATATCGCGGCATTAAAAGCAGCCGGTTTAGCTGATAGCGCTTATACCGCTCAACTTGCAATTGTAAAAGAAATTTCTGAACGCGTTCAGATCATCTATACAAAAGTGCATGAACTGGTGGAAGCACGTAAAATAGCGAACAACATCGAGAACACTCGTACAAAAGCTATTGCTTACGAAAGCCAGGTAAAAGCTGCATTCTTTGACGATATCCGTTACCAGGTAGATAAACTGGAACACCTTGTTAGCGATGATCTTTGGACATTGCCTAAATACAGAGAAATGTTGTTGTTACGATAATATTGTTTGTAAAACAAACCACTGACATGAGAATAAACCCCCGCTATTATTAGCGGGGGTTTTCTTTTTATCAATTTGAGATTTGAGATGTTTTAATTTCTTTCCTTTCCGTTCGATAAATCGAACGGAAAGGAAAGGAGGTTGTACGTTTTAGAGCTTTATTTTTTGCCCTACAAATTCTTCAAACTCTTTTCTCTTTATACATACAAGAGTCTTATAAAGCAACACATTTCAAATCTCAAATTTTAAATCTTTAATCTTTCCTATTCGCCGATAAAAAGCCATTGTTCATACGATTAAATGCTAAAAAAATCCAAATTCACCCGCTGTCTTTAAACGACTGGCCTTCGTTTATATCTATTTCTATGTAACCTCAAAAAATAATATTGTATGAAAAAATTATCATTTTTACTCGCCTTCGTTTTGTTTGCTGCAGTAGGTGTGAATGCACAAGATTCTACAGTAGTAAAAAAGAATAAACATGAAGCACATCAGAAGAAAGAGATGTATAAAGACTTAAACCTGACACAAGATCAACAGGATAAAATAAAGTCTATCAACAAAGATTCAAAAGCAAAAGCTGATGCTATTAAGAACAATGCTTCATTATCTGAAGATGATAAAAAGAAACAACTGAAGGAGTTAAGAGAAACAAACCAGAAAAATATTGCTGGTACACTAACCGATGAACAAAAGGCAAAATGGCAAGCCGCGCACAAAAATAAAAAGGGAAATTCGCCCAAAAAGTAGAGCGCTTCGCCGAATTTGACAAAAATAAAGTCGGCACATCGGAACAATAATAGATAACTTTAATAGGCAGGAAAAAGCCCTGCCTATTTTCTCCTTCATAAAAGAAAATTCATATGAAAAAAATTATTGCATGTCTGGCTATCGCATTTTCGCTGATAAGCATTCATTCTTTCGCACAAGACGCAGACCGTATGGCGCGTATGAAAGAAATGATGAAACAACAGTACAAAGATTCATTGCAATTCAGCGATGACAAGGCTTCTAAAGTAGCAGACATACAGGCAGAGTTCATGCCTCAGCGCATGGAAATCATGAGAGACCAATCTGCAACACCTGCTGACAAACAAACAAAAATGAAAGATCTGCAGGATAAGATCAAAGCAAAATTAAAAGGTGTATTAACTGACGACGAAATCACTAAGCTGGAAGCATTCCAGGAAAGAAACAGAGGCCGCATGGGCGGTGGAGGTGGAAGACGCGGTGGTAATCGCTAGGTTAGTCATTCTACAAAAAATAAAAACGGCTATCATACTACATGATAGCCGTTTTTATTTTTTACCCGGATAACAATATTTTATGCAGACCTATACGATTTTATAAACCTTATAGGTCTATAGAACTGATAGTAGCAATAGCTATTGTGTGATGAAAAAATTATCCTCCAGCATTACAGCCATATCATACCGGCCTTCTTGTATAGAATAAACCTTGTTGTTTACTGTAACAGTGAAATTAAAGTAGCCGCTCACAATATACCTGTAACGTATAGGGTTACCAAGCGATCCATCACCTGCAACAAAAGAATTGTCAAGAGATACGTTCTTTACTATAAATGTACCTGTACCCTTTCCCCTGGGAATATGATTTGCCCCCGCAAGTGATACATAGCTATCAACGCCGTTCAGCAAAAAAGTCTGGTTATTCAGCTTCAACAGGTCTTCCTGTTTTTCCATCTTTAGCCCTTTCACCATAAACCTGAAATCCATTGAAAGATTATCTGCTGATGTATCAACGTAGTTGACAGAATTTGGCGTGTATTCCCCGGCAAATAAAAAAACAGTGGAGTCGCCGGAGGTACTTGTAATAATATCGAAAGGGGCCGTATTGCCACAACCCGTACAGAACAACATTTGCGCGCGCCAGGCAGTGTCGTTTACCAGGGCACCTGCTACATTTCTCCCTTCTTCGGAATATTCCGGCAACAGGCTATCTTGTCCGTCAGGTTCAGTTTTTGACTTACTACAAGCAGTTAGCAACAAAAAAACGCCTAAAATTGAAATGACCTTTTTCATCTTTAGGATATTTAAGATTGAATACATGTTTACTTTGACAGCATTTCTATGCGAATCGTTTCATGCCGCCTAAAATTTATTTTTCACCGATTTTATTTCTTTAACCCTTCCCTTTTACATCGTTTGTAACCCATCTACGCTGGCCCTATGACTATACCCAACTGTCTGAATTTCACATCCTATCCATATCATTTCTTTCTTTATCAGTAGCTGTGCCTGGTTTATAAAACATCTCGTATAGCGCAGCAGGCACTTCCCAAATGGGTTATGGCATCGCCCTTACTGTTTAAGCCCCATATTCACTTTCTCACTGATCATTAAACGTAAATAACCCGAAGATGGTTGCGATAATACGTCACTTGTCTTAAAAATGCAAAAAATAACGTACCCAGGAGGAGATAAGTACTAAAAATTAATCAAAGTCACTCAATCCATCCTATTTCACCAAAAACAAAAAGGGTATATAAAGCTGACCACTTTATATACCCTATATACTTTATACACTTACCCGCCTACTGCATCTTGAATGTCTCTAAGAACTTCGTCGTAAAGTTGCCTTTACGGAAGTCTTCGTTGTGCATCAGTTGCAGGTGGAATGGAATAGTTGTTTTTACACCTTCGATCACATATTCGCTCAGTGCGCGATACATTGTATCGATCGCTTCGTCACGCGTACGTGCAATGGTGATCAGTTTACCGATCATGGAATCGTAATACGGAGGAATTACATAACCTGCATACACATGGCTGTCTACACGTACGCCATGGCCACCAGGTGTGTGCAATACTGTGATCCTGCCCGGAGATGGGCGGAAATCATTGTATGGGTCTTCCGCATTGATACGGCATTCAATGGCGTGCATTTGCGGCTCGTAGTTACGGCCGGAAATTTTTTCACCCATAGCTATTTTCAATTGTTCTTTGATAAGGTCAAAGTTGATCACCTCTTCCGTTACGCAGTGTTCTACCTGGATACGTGTGTTCATTTCCATGAAGTAGAAATTGCGGTGTTTGTCTACCAGGAACTCGATCGTACCAACACTCTCGTAGTTGATAGCTGAGGCAGCTTTAATAGCCGCTTCGCCCATCTTCTGGCGCAGTTCCGGTGTCATAAACGGAGAAGGCGATTCTTCTACCAGCTTTTGGTGACGACGCTGAATAGAACAGTCACGCTCGCTCAGGTGACATACTGTGCCGTAACGGTCACCTGCAATCTGTATTTCTATATGGCGAGGTTCTTCTACGAACTTCTCCATGTAAATACCATCATTTTTAAAGGAGGCAAGCGCTTCGGCTTTTGCAGTGTCATATGCTTTTTCCAGCTCACTTTCTTCCCATACTACACGCATACCTTTACCACCACCACCGGCTGTTGCTTTTAATATAACGGGATAGCCTACCACATTTTTAGCAAGGTGCTTAGCCTCTTCTACGCTTTGTAAAAGACCTTCGCTACCTGGGATAACAGGTACACCTGCTTTGATCATGGTTTCTTTCGCCGTCATTTTATCACCCATAGAGGTGATCATTTCCGGCGTTGGCCCGATGAATTTGATATTGTGGTCCATACAGATCTGCGCAAAACGTGCGTTTTCTGCAAGGAAGCCGTAACCCGGGTGAATAGAATCAGCATTGGTAATTTCCGCTGCTGCCATAATGTGAGGGATATTCAGATAAGATTCACTACTCTGGGGTTTACCGATGCAAACGGCCTCATCTGCAAATTTTACGTGAAGGCTGTCTTTATCTGCTGTTGAATATACTGCAACTGTTTTAATGCCCATCTCTCTGCACGTACGTATTACACGTAACGCAATTTCACCACGATTGGCAATTAGTACTTTCTTTAACATTTAAGCAATTTGAAAATTTGAAAATTCAATAACCTGAAATGCTCCGCTAAAGCGGGATACAAAAAAGCAATCTGAAAATGAAAAAAGGCACAAACCTGTTTTCATATTTTCAAATTGCTTTCATTTTCAAATTATTTATGGTTCCACTAAAAATAAAGGCTGGTCAAACTCTACAGGACTCGCGTCATCAACCAGTATTTTCACGATTTTACCGCTTACTTCACTTTCAATTTCATTAAACAACTTCATTGCTTCGATAATACAAACAACTTTACCCGGAGCAATCTCGTCACCTACTTCTGCAAACAATGGCTTGTCAGGTGAAGGACGGCGGTAGAATGTACCGATCATCGGGCTCTTAATGGTAATAAGGTTGTCTGCTTTTGCAGGAGCCGTAGGGGTAGTAGCTGCAGGAGTCGCAGGTAACTGTGCAGGTAAGGCTACCTGTGGTGCAGCCTGGTATGCAGCGGCATAAGCCGGTACAGAAGGTGCTGCAACAATCGTTTGAACCTGGTCTTCTTTCTGTTTGATCGTAATTTTAAACTCTTTCTCTTCAATACTAAGCTCACCAATATTGCTCTTGTTTACGATCTTGATCAGCTCCTGGATTTGTTTAAAGTCCATATGACAGATTTTGGAATTTTTGTTATTTTTTGACCAATTTACCCTAAAAGGGGTGGCAAAATAGCTCTTTTTTACGTAAAAAAGGCTTTTTTCTTATCAAAATTGCTTGTTAGCTTTTTCGACAAAAACTTTGCTTATATAGTTTCAAAGTTTACTAGTTTCAGCGTTTCAAAAGCCCATCGAAGATACCGGCAATGAAACTTGTAAACCCTTGAAACGAATGAAACTATTAATATTAATACAGAAAATTCCAAACCCATTGAGAACGAATGTTCCCATCAGCATTTGGAATTTCCTTATATATGATATAATTATTCTTTTACGCGCTCTACGTATTCACCTGTTTTAGTGTTTACGCGGATCAATTCACCATCGTTTACAAACAATGGTACGTGTACGGTAGCGCCTGTTTCTACTGTAGCAGGTTTTAACGCTCTTGTAGCAGTATCACCTTTAAGTCCTGGTTCACAATAAGTTACCAATACTATTATTTTTTCTGGCAATTCAGCGCCGATAGGCTGGTCAGTCTCGGTATTGATAAATACAAACACTTCTGAACCGTCTTTCAGGAACTGAGGAGCGTCAATCATTTCTTCGCCTAACACAATCTGCTCAAACGTTTCGTTGTTCATCAGGTTGTAGCCTGATTCATCTTTGTAAAGGTATTGGAACGCTCTTTTTTCAACACGTACAGGGAAAATGGTTTCACCACTGTTCCATGTTTTTTCAATGCTGCGTTTGTTATCAACCCCTTTCAATTTAGCCCATACTTTAGCGGCAGCACGAGCCGTTTTGTTTTCGCCAAATTCTACAACGCTGTACAAACTGCCGTCCAGTTTCAATATCATACCGCGGCTGATATCTGATGTAGTTGCCATATAAGTTTTTATTTATAACCTTCCCCGACAGGGGACGAAGGAGCGCAAAAATATTAAATTCCGTTGCAAATCCAAATTTCATGCTGGTTACAAGTTACGGGCTAGCTGGCTAACCGGTAACCAGCAACTGCAGCAACGCATTTTTATGCTTGCTGATTTTAACTTTAGCATTTCAAAAAATTATTGATTAACATCTTTTTTATCTTCATTTTTGAAAAAAATATGTCCATGAAAAAAATACTTACGGCTCTGTTATTTATAATGGTATGTCATATAGGTTATAGCCAGGCTTATGATACAACAGCACCTTATAAAAAGGACAAACATATTCCTGCTTTCCAGATCTTACAAACCGACAGTACCTGGTTTAAAAGTACCAAACTGCCAAAGAACAAGCCGGTTGTTATTGTTTACTTCAGCCCGGAATGCAGCCACTGCCAGATAGAAGCTGAAAAGATCGCATCGCATATGGAAGAATTGAAGAATGCATTTTTTGTAATGGTTAGCTATCATACACCAGCAGAAATAAAAGCTTTTGCTGAAAAATATAAATTAGCTGGTTTTAGCAACGTAGTGTTTGGTCGCGACACGGCTTATTTCCTTCCATCGTTCTTCCGCGTAAAATTCACTCCATTCATTGCAGTGTACAATAAGAAAGGAGAATTGACAAAGACATATGAAATGGGTGTAGAGGCAGAAGAGTTAGTGAAAGTAGTGAATGGGGAATAAGATAGTTTGAAAATGTAGCAATAGGCTTAATTGCTGCATTGTTAAATGGTTGAATTGTTATCGGAATTTGATAATACTTCAACCATTTAACAATATAACCATGTAGCAATTTGACCATTTTCAAATTTGCATATTTTCAAATTATTTTTTTCTTCGAAAAAAATCTTACATTCAATACGGTTCTTTGATTAGCTCACCCAAAAAATAAAAAAATGAAAGTAACTGTTGTTGGTGCGGGCGCAGTAGGTGCTACATGCGCCGATAATATTGCCCGTAAGGAACTGGCATCTGAATTAGTTTTATTGGACATTAAAGAGGGATTGGCTGAAGGCAAGGCCCAGGATATGATGCAGACGGCTGCATTGTTGGGTTTTGATACGAAGATTGTTGGCGTTACCAACGACTATTCTAAAACTGCAGGCAGTAATGTGGTGGTTATCACTTCTGGTCTTCCACGCAGGCCCGGCATGACCCGTGAGGAACTAATCGGCACAAATGCAGGCATTGTAAAAACTGTTGCAGAAAACATTCTCAAACATTCCCCGGATGCGATGATCATTGTTATTTCCAACCCAATGGATACAATGACTTATCTCGCATTACAGTCTACCGGGTTACCAAAAAATAAGATCATCGGTATGGGTGGTGCGCTGGACAGCAGCCGTTTCAAATACCAGTTAAGCCAGCACCTGAACTGTAGCCCTGCGGACCTGAACGCTATTGTAATAGGTGGCCATGGCGACACAACGATGATACCACTGATCAGGTTGGCAACATGGAACAGCGTACCTGTAACAAAGTTACTGAGCGCTGCAGCACAACAGCAGATCATTAACGATACAATGGTTGGTGGCGCTACGCTTACCAAACTGATCGGTACTTCTGCATGGTATGCACCAGGAGCAGCAGGCGCAGCACTGGTAGAAACTATACTACGCGATGAAAAGAAACTGTTTACCTGTTGTGTAGCCTTGAACGGCGAATACGGTCAAAAAGATATTTGCCTGGGCGTACCGGTAGTTATAGGAAAAAATGGTTGGGAAAAGATAATTGAGTTAGATTTGGACAAAGATGAGCAGGCTGCTTTTGCTAAAAGTGCAGAAGCTGTGCGCTCAATGAACGACGTTCTCAAAACATTGTAGATTTTCAGCTTTGCCATATTAATTGCTTAGGTTAGCTGCCTCTTTTGAGGCAGCTTTTTGTTTAGGGGAAGGTGTGTGAAGTATATAAGGTTTATATAGTATATAACAATCGTATCATGTACACTGCTTTGTCATTATTCTCTAATTAATTTCCGTAAGGATATTGATAAAGGAGAAGCGTTTCCTAGTCAATTTTTTGCGGAGATGCATCCGGCCTTAGAAAAGCTGCGTTAAGAAAATTGGCATGAACGCCGGAAAAATCCATTGCTGTTTGAGCCAGAAGCAACTTGCTTATTTAACCTGTAAGCGGCGAGTTCAATGGATTTCGGCGGGCAGGACAATTTTTAGCCTGCTTTTCTGCAGCCTTGATCTTTTTGGTTACTTTTTGTATCAAGACAAAAAGTAACACCGTCGGTAGACAAATGAAAGCTTACAATTGAATAGGCAAATAAACTTTACTCGGACAACAATGATACCTTATATACTGTGCCCTCCCCAATATTATTTTTCCCAAAACACGCAACGTTTAATCTACAACTGTTTTCAATGATGAAAACTGACAATTATGAAGCGTCTATATTTCGCATTGCTTGCGATTATTGCAATAACCTCCTTCACTGCCTGTAAAAAAAATACGGACAATAATGATATTACCGTATGCCCGGAACCAGGCACAAAAACAATATTGGGTAACTGGAAAGAAGTGCAAACCTATTCATCCCCAGGCAATCTGACTGACTGGAAAGATGTAGACGGGGGAATTATTACTTTTAAAACAGATAGCACATTTACTGCTACCAAACCCATCTTCCTGCTTGGTGCAAGTGGTAAGATATCTGCCATTAATGACAGCGTCTTTACGGTAAAGACAAGCAGTCTTGCCGGCAACTATTCTGTAAAGTTTAAAGACAACAACAATACGCTGGAAATCTGGTTTATGTACTGCATAGAAGGCTGTGGTGTAAAATTGAAACGGGTAGCCAGTACAGATTCTAAATAATGTAAGCAAAGGCATGCTCTTTTTTTATTTCGTGTTGCAACGTTTTTCTCTCATTCGTTTTCAAGTGTAAAAATGCTCTGTTATGAAGCGACTGTCTCTTGTATTGCTTGTTGTGGTATTTTTTGCCGCGTGTAAAAAGAATGAATCGGAAAGGCCTAACCCGATAGATCCCGTAGTACCAACGCTTTTAGGCCAATGGAAGGAAGTGCAATATTATGTATCGCCAGGCTCGTTGGCCTCATGGACAGATGTGCCTGATGGTGGAAAAGTTATGATTAACCCTAACGGAGAATACAAAACGAGTAAACCTGTAACATTTTTTGGAACGGGAGGATCGATAGTATTGAAAAGTGATAGCACGTTTACCATGCCGAACTCAAGTGCAATGGGTAGTTACTTTTTTAAATTTACTGATAACGGCAATACTGTTACGATCTGGTTCTCTGCCTGCATTGAAGGTTGCGGCGTTAAGCTAAAGCGGGTAGCGTTCCCTGGTTAATCTATTTATTTCTTTAAAGTAATTGCAGCATTTGCAATTGCGGGTATCTCCTGCTGCATCATACATTTAAAATGCCCTTTGGGGCATTTTTTGTACCCTATCTTACTACATGGACGACAGGATAAACCTTTCACTTCAAATATTTGATTAGGCACCTCATATTTACCATAATAAGGCGTCATGCCAAACTCAGGAACGGTATTGCCCCAAACAGATACAACGGGCTTTTTAAATGCAGCAGCTATATGCATCAGCCCCGTATCGTGCGACACAATGAGCTTTGCATTTCTAACCAGCGATGCGCTTTCATTCAGGTTAAACTTGCCGCAGGCATTGTATATTTTCACATTGTCTGTCGTTGCTATTTCATCTCCTTCCGCTTTATCTTCAGGACCGCCCAACAATACAACGGGATGCTGTATTTGTGCGCACAACTCTTTTAATTTTTCTACGGGTAGCTTTTTAGTATTCAGCGCAGCACCGATCACTACACCTATATAACCCCCATGGTGGCTCATAGGCAGGTCTTCTGCACGCACTTCATCTTTAGCAGGAATAAAGTAGTCTAATCCCTGGCCGTCATTTACTACGCCCAATGATTTCACCGTGTCCATACACCTGTCTACAATATGTACAGGAGGCATACGGTTTATTTTAAGCGCAGTGAGCAACCACTTTTGAATATTCAGTTTATTAAAAGAGAAGGAAGGAACTTTTTTCAACGCACGTTTAATACGTAGTGTGCGGAGGTTGTGATGCAGATCTATAACGTAGTCAAACTTTTCAGCCTGTAATTCTTTTATCATCCCATCCCAATCATCTTCCAGCAAATGCAGTTTATCTATATAAGGATTGGAAGCCAGAATGCCCCTGAAACTTTTCTTGGTAAGATAATGCACTTCTACGCCTTCCACCTGCTGTTTAAGGCAACGTATAACCGGCGTAGTCAACACAATATCACCAATCGAAGAAAAACGGATAATGAGGCATTTCATGATGCAAAGAAATGGAATTTGAAAATGTAATAATTTGAAAATTTGAGAATCGGCGGCGAAACGTGTTTAATTGTTGAATGGTTAAATTGTTGTTTTCATAACAATTTAACCATCCAACAATTAAGCAATTTTCAAATTATCACATCTTCAAATTTTCAAATTCCTTTCCTATTCCTCTACAAAATTCAAATCTTTTCCAAATGTTTCTTTAGATGTGGCTACGGCGATAAGACCGATAGACATAACGATAATACCCGTGATCCAGCCGCCGGTAATATAACTGCCGGTAGTCTCGCGCAGGTATTTGAATAAAATAATAACCAATGGTAACATACCACGTACCATATTAGGAATAGTAGTAGCGGCTGTAGCACGCAGGTTCGTACCGAACTGCTCCGCTCCCATTGTTACAAAGATGGCCCAGAACCCTGTACCAAAACCAAGCCCCGCACTGATCCAGTACATACCAGAGGCCGTACCATTCTGCTGTGTGGTAAAGTAGAGTATCATGAAGATGATGGTGATGCCATAGAAAACATACAATGCTTTCTTACGGCTTTTCAACCACTGGCTTACAAAGCCTATTAAAATATCACCAATAGAAATACCGGCGTAAGCATACATCACTGCTTTACCCGGATCTACCGGCTCCAGAATGCCGAAATATTTTGCAAACTCTTTGCTGAATGAAACCAAGACGCCTATTACAAACCAGGTAGGCAAACCAATTAAAATACCTGTGAGGTAGCGTTTGAAACGTTCCCATTTTGCAAACAACATCCAGAAGTTGCCACGTTGCACATCCATCTTTTTCACCTCATGGAACATGCCACTCTCAAACACAGAGATACGTAGTATGAGCAATAGGAAACCTAAACCGCCTCCGATAAAATAACAAGTACGCCACGCAAATTCTTCTTTGATAAAAAAGGCTACGATCGCCCCGGTTAAACCGATACCAGCAACGAGAGAGGTTGCAATACCGCGTTTTTCTTTCGGCGTTAATTCTGATACCAGTGTAATGCCTGCGCCTAGCTCTCCTGCAAGACCAAGGCCGGCTACAAAGCGCACCCACGCATATTGATCAGCCGTTGTAACAAACCCGTTGGCAATATTTGCCAATGAGTATAATAAAATAGAGCCAAACAGTACGCTCAGGCGCCCTTTCTTATCTCCTATTACGCCCCAGATAATACCGCCTACCAACAGGCCAACCATCTGCAAGCTGATAATCATCTCACCTTTTGTGGTAATAAGGTTATCTATTTCCGCTGCCGGTAAATGTGCGTACAGATCGCGTATGCTGGGTACACGTATAATGCTGAATAAAAGAAGGTCGTAGATGTCTACAAAATAGCCTAATGCCGCTACTAAGATGGGTAATGCCAGTAGTTTTGAAGGGGTTCCATTTTTCATATGGCGTTCAAGATAGTAAAATTATTTACAAAGTAGCCGTACTTAGTTTAGTAAATTGTTTACACAAATGTTTGTTTGTACAGCGAAGAGCAATGTCATCAAGTTAAGGGAGCCTGAAAAACACATACGCCAGAGTGGGCCACTTTTTAGGTGTATCCATAATAGTAAAATATGTCTTCTGAAAGTGACCCACTCTTAGCCCGCTAATAAGAAAGACCTATAAGGTTTTAAAAAAATTACAGGTCTGCGCGCAGCATACTTGCTTGCAGGCAATAATAAAAAACAGCGTTTCAATATCTGTTTGGATACAGAATATGAAACGCTGCGTTGAGTATTTTTTATCGATGAATTATCTATGCATTACCGGCAGAGTCACCTTCCGCAGGAGGTGGTGGAGGTGTATGTTTGCCAAAGATCATTTTGAACAATACGGGCGCAGTAGTGACTAATACAAGCCCAATGATCACCTTTTCAAGGTTATTAGCTACCCATTCATTCTCTCCTAACAAATACCCTACAAGTACGATGCTACCTACCCATGCTATACAACCTACAACATTGTAGAAGAGAAATTTTTTCTTATCCATGCCTACAATACCACCTACTATAGGTGCAAATGTGCGGACAATAGGCAGGAAGCGTGCAACGATGATTGCTGTTCCGCCGCGTTTTTCATAAAACGCTTTTGCCTGGTACAGATGTTTCTTTTTAAAGAGCCATGTATCTTTTCGCTCGAAGAGCATGTGCCCTGATTTTTTACCAAACCAATACCCTACAAAGTTCCCGATAATACCACATATCGTAATAAGGCATATCCAATACAACAGGTTTACCGGGTCGCTTGCAAATGGCGCTTTATGTTTTGCAATCAACATACCGGTTACAAAGAGCAGGGAATCGCCGGGCAGGAAAAAGCCGACAAACAAACCTGTCTCTGCAAATACAATTAAAGCCACCAGGTACAAGCCTCCGTGTGCGTGTATCCAAACTGGATCGATCAAATGTTTCAGGAATTCCAAAAAATCATGCATGCCTTTACTTTTTATCTAAGCCAAAAAATAGGTACTTAATTAAGCTACTTGTTCTTCTGCCAATTCGCCTTCCCACTTACTAACGGCTACGGCGGCAATACTATTGCCTACCACGTTAGTAGCGCTACGGCCCATATCCAGCAGGGGATCAATCCCCAATAATAAAGCTAAACCTGCTTCAGGAATGTTAAATGTTGCTAACGTACCGGCAATTACTACCAGCGACGCGCGAGGCACGCCCGCAATCCCTTTACTGGTAAGCATAAGTACAAGGAGCATACTTAGCTGCGTACCAAAATCCAGGTGAATACCATAGGACTGGGCTATGAACAATGATGCAAAGGTCATATACATCATACTGCCATCAAGGTTAAATGAATAGCCCAGCGGCAATACAAAACTTACAATCTTATCCTTACAGCCAAATTTCTTCAGCTCCTCCATTGTAGTGGGGAACGCTGCTTCACTGCTGGCTGTAGTAAATGCCAGCAAGGCTGGCTCTTTTATACGTTTGATCATGTTACCAATGCGCTTGCCTACCACGAGGAAGCCGGCAAAGGCCAACAATAACCATAAGGTGAATAAACTAAAATAGAATTCGCCTATGAAAATGGAATATGTTTTTAAGATCCCAGGGCCTTGTTTTGCAACAATGGCTGTCATGGCGCCAAATACAGCAAGCGGCGCGAGGTTCATTACATAACCCGTTACTTTTAATATAACGTGTGCCAAAGCATCAAACGCCTTTATAACTATTTTACCCTGCTCACCAATAGCCGCAGTGGCAACCCCAAAGAATAATGCAAATACTACGATCTGCAATATCTCATTGTTTGCCATTGATTCTATTACGCTACTTGGAAACACATGGTGAAGGAAATTCTTTAAGGAGAAGGCCACTTTATCTATACCCGTACTTTCTGTTACTTCCGGCACAGGCAGGTGCATGGCAATACCCGGCTTAAACAGGTTTACCAGCAGCATACCCAGTAAAAGGCTCATCCACGAAGCGCCAATAAACCATAAGAGGGTTTTGCCCCCAATGCGGCCTACAGCTTTTATATCACCAACTTTGGCTACGCCTACCACCAGTGTAGTAAATACGAGTGGCGCCACAATCATTTTGATGAGACGCAGAAATACATCCGCTATAAGGGAAAAGGGCTCTACCTTTTTCTCCCTTGCCGCCAGGATGACGTTTCGTTCTTTGGTTATTGCTTTCTTGTCCGCCTCCAGTTGTTTGTAAGCAGCAGAGGCAGTATCTGTAATTAAATGAAGGTTTTTATTAGCCTGTTCTACTTTTACTTCTATGATATCCAGTGCTTTATTATCCTCATGAACGTAGGTGGTATTTAGAATAAAGCCGAGAACAATGCCTGCGAGTAAGGCAATAATGATAAAAAGGGTAAGCTTATTTTTCTTTTTTGACGCTGGCGCAGCAACTTCCATATATGTTATTACGTTAGGCGACGCAATATAGGACTAAAAACGTAAAAGGGGTAAACAAGCGTTCGTAAGAAAAGTTTGGCGTGTGAAATAAATAAATCATTATTTTTCCGTCTCGTTACTAAACTAAAAACATTGTTTTAACCCCATTTTATGAGTTTATTCGTAAAAAAGCCATTAGACCAACTGCTTAAACAGGCCGATGATTCTGAGAAAGGCCTCAAACGTACTCTTGGCGCTGGCAATCTTGTCGCGCTCGGTATTGGCGCCATCATTGGTGCAGGTTTATTTGTAAGGACCGCCGCTGCATCTGCAGAAGCTGCCGGTCCTGCGGTTACACTCTCTTTCATCGTTGCAGCTATAGGTTGTGCTTTTGCAGGCCTTTGCTATGCAGAGTTTGCTTCCATGATCCCTATTGCTGGTAGTGCCTATGCTTACTCTTATGTAACTATGGGTGAGCTGATCGCATGGATCATTGGCTGGGCTTTGATCATGGAGTATGCGCTTGGTGCAGCTACCGTATCTATTGCATGGAGTGAATATTTAAATAAGCTTTTGGGAGGGAGCATTCCGTATGAATGGTGCCACTCGCCTTTTGAACACATTAATAGTGTTATAGGCGATGCGATCACTAAGTTCCCTGCTGATATTGCGAAAGCAGCAAAAGAAGGTGTATTGCTGTTGACGGATGACCAGATGAAAATATTGACACCGGACCTGAAATCACTGGTAGTAACACACAGTGGTGTATTCAACGGGCCAGCTTTGATCATCCTGATCTTATTGACTTTGTTATTGATAAAAGGTACACAGGAATCTGCTATGGTAAATGCGATCATCGTATTTATTAAAGTAGCTATCGTATTACTGTTTATCGCGTTTGGCTGGCAGTTTATCAAACCAGAAAACCACACGCCATACCTGATACCAGATGGCACACTGGGCCACGAAGGTTTCTTCAAGCATGGCTGGGGCGGTGTACTCGGTGGCGCTGCTATCGTATTCTTTGCCTTCATTGGTTTCGATGCGGTAAGTACTGCAGCCCAGGAAGCAAAGAATCCAAAGAGAGACATGCCTATCGGTATTCTTGGTTCACTTGTAGTTTGTACAATCCTTTATATCTTATTTGGTCACGTACTGACAGGTGTTGCTAACTGGCAGGAATTTAAAACTGCTGGTAAAGAAGCTTCAGTAGCTTACGCGATCCAGACTTATATGAAAGGCTACGGCTGGTTAGGCACAAGCGTAACAGTTGCCATCCTTGCCGGATTCTCTTCTGTAATACTGGTGATGTTGATGGGCCAGAGCCGCATCTTCTATACCATGAGTAATGACGGTTTGATCCCGCCTGTATTTGGCAAACTGCATCCGAAATACAAAACGCCGTACATGGCTAACTGGATACTGTTTGTATTCGTAGGCTTATTCGCAGCGTTTGTACCGGGTAGTGTTGCCGGTGACCTTACTTCATTTGGTACACTCTTCGCGTTTGTACTGGTAAGCGCAGGTGTATGGATCTTACGTAAGAAACAACCAGGCATTGAGCGTCCTTTCAAAGCACCGCTGGTTCCGTTGGTTCCGATCCTTGGCATTATTATTTGCGCTGGTATGATCGTGGCATTGGATAAACAAACACTTACCGTAGCGTTTATATGGATGATCATCGGTTTGTTTGTGTACTTTGGCTACAGCCGCAGCAGAAGTAAACTGCGCGTGCCAGGTGAAATACTTCCAAAGAAATCAGATTTCGAATAAATGTTTATTACATGATATTTTAAAACCGCCTCCGGGCGGTTTTTTTGTGGCAATATCTCTCGCGGAAAACAGGCCACAAAGACACAACGACACTAAGGAACGCAAAGGCTTTTCTTAGTGTCGCTTAGAGCCTTAGTGACTTTGTGGCAAAGACTCGCACATCGCACATGGATTATTGCCTTGCAAACCGTAATTTTGCAGGATTCTAAAGCCTTCCGGGGCTTTTGTTTTTACAAATCTCAAACTAGAAATAATAGTTTTTATGGGTAGGATTTTTGAAGTACGTAAAGCCACCATGTTTGCCCGCTGGGACAGGATGGCAAAACAATTTACACGTATCGGCAAGGAAATCGTGATAGCTGTTAAAGCTGGCGGACCTGACCCTGCTACAAACCCGGGGCTCCGCAGATGCTTTCAGAACGCGAGAAGCGTTGGTATGCCTAAAGACCGTGTAGAAGCGGCCATAAAAAGAGCACAAGGCAAAGACACTACGAACTACGAAGAAATTTTATACGAAGGTTATGCACCGCACGGCGTGGCTATACTGGTAGAAACTGCTACTGATAACCACGTAAGAACGGTGGCAAACGTAAAGAGCCATTTCAACAAAGGCGGCGGCGCTATGGGCACAAGCGGCAGCGTGAGCTTCCAGTTCAAAAAAATGGGTGTGTTCAAATTGAAACCGGAAGGTTTGAATATGGATGACCTGGAACTGGAACTGATAGACCACGGCCTGGAAGAGCTAGGTGAAGGTACTGGCGAAAATGGCGAAGCTGTATTAGTACTACGTTGCGCATTTACCGATTTCGGCAAACTGCAAAAAGCGCTGGAAGATAAAGGCCTGACTCCTATCAGTGCAGAGTTTGAATGGATACCAGGCACAACCGTTCCTGTAACGGATGAGCAGGCAGAAGAGATCAGTAAACTGATTGACAGGCTGGAGCAGGATGATGATGTGAACAAGGTGTTCCATAATATGGGATAGGATAATTGTTGGATAGTTATATGGTTGCATTGTTATTGGCTTATTGATCAATAACCCAATAACTCTCCCAATAGCATTCTGACATTTTAAATATGTAATTTTATAGCCGCTTAATAATTGTTAAGCGGCTTTTTTATGCCCGGACAATCAGCACCTGTAACACAAGATCCCGTGATTTTATTTGATGGCGAATGCAACCTGTGTAATGGCGCTGTACAGTTTGTGATCCGGCACGATAAAACGCAACGCTTCAGGTTTGCGGCTTTACAATCTGCCTTTGGGCAGACAGTCAAACAAACGCATAACATACCTGCATCGCTTGACTCCTTTTTACTGCTGGAAGATAACAAATTGTATAGTCAATCAACGGCGGCATTGCGCGTAGCAAAAAAGCTGAATGCCTTGTATCCCGTGCTTTATGGGTTTATTATCATCCCTCCTTTTATACGCAATGGCATATATAATTTCATTGCCCGCAACAGGTATAAATGGTTTGGCAAAAGAGATAGCTGTATGATACCTACAAAAGAATTGCAAAGCCTGTTTATTAACGATTAAAAATATTTCTCGCAGAAAACACGGAAATCGCGGAAAAATCATTTCTGCGCATTCTGCGTTTTCCGCGAGAGACTTTTCTTCTATATCTTTCATAAACTTATTCTTACAAATCCTGTTATCTCAACTATGCAAGGACTTATTCTCTTTTTAATATTGATTATTCCAATCGGTTATTTCATTCTCCGCCCCAGGAAATCTGTAAGTGCGCCTATGCCTGCTACAGATACACAATTGCTGCAGGAGCATGTTCCGTTCTACCAGTATTTATCCAAAGAAGATCAATTGATCTTTCAACAAAAGGCAATGGATTTTCTTTCTTATGTACGTGTACATGGCGTAAATACCACAGTAAGCGAATTAGACAAGCTGCTGGTAGCATCCAGTGCAGTGATCCCTATTTTCCATTTTAATAACTGGCACTATCACAATCTCACAGATGTATTGCTGTACAAAGACTCGTTTGATGCAGACAATTTTTCTACTGTAGAGGGCAATCGGAATACACTCGGCATGGTTGGCTCCGGTGCTATGCAACGCATGATGATCTTATCGCAACCTGCATTAAGAGAGGGGTTCAAAAACGAAAAAGACAAGAACAACACAGGCATACATGAGTTTGTACACTTGCTGGACAAAGAAGATGGTGTAACAGATGGCATACCCGATGCATTGCTAGATAAGCAATACACATTACCCTGGCTAAAGTTTATGTCTGAAGAAATAGCGGAGATAAAGAAGGGACATTCCGACATCAATATTTACGGTGCAACAAACCATGCAGAATTTTTTGCTGTTGCTTCAGAATATTTTTTCAAACAACCCGCGCAGTTCAAGGAACATCACCCGGAATTGTACGAGCTAATGGAGAAAGCATTTGGGATAGCCACGGAGGCACAAAGGCCCTAAGTTACACCAAGATAAAATATACTTTGTGTTTCTTAGAGCCTTCGTGCCTTAGTGGCAGACACCTATTCTCCCATCATCTCCTGTATCACTTCTATCACATCCTCAGCATTAGGTTTGCTGAAGTAGTCGCCATCGCTACCATACGCAGGACGATGCTCTTTACCAGTAAGCGTACGCGGTGCAACATCCAGCCATTTATAACCACCTTGTTGCTCCATTACGTGATTAAACATGAAGGCCGCTGCGCCACCTGGCACATCTTCATCCACAAACAAAATGCGGTTTGTTTTCTTCAATGATTCTATGATCATATGGTTTATGTCGAACGGAAGTAACGTTTGCACATCCACTATTTCACAATCAATGCCTGCCTGAGCAAGCCTTACTGCCGCATCCTGTACTATGCGTAAGGTAGAACCATACGATACAACAGTAATATCAGCGCCTTCCCTCACTACTTCCGGAATACCCAATGGCACTGTATATTCCAGCAGGTTAGCCGGCAGTTGCTCTTTCAGCCTGTAACCATTCAGGCACTCGATCACTATTGCCGGATCGTTGCCTTTCAGTAATGTATTGTACATACCGATAGCCTGCACCATATTGCGCGGCACACATACATACATACCACGAAGCGAGTTGATGATCATGCCCATTGGCGAGCCACTATGCCAGATACCTTCCAGCCTGTGCCCTCTTGAGCGCACGATCAGCGGACAGCTTTGAATACCGCCGGTACGGTAATGCAGCGTAGCCACATCATCACTCAGTGGTTGCAAGCCGTACAACAAATAGTCGAGATATTGTATTTCAGCTATCGGCCTTAGTCCTCTGAAGGCTAAACCAATGCCTTGTCCTATGATCGTTAATTCACGAATACCTGTATCAAAAATTCTTTGATCACCATGCTTATCCTGTAAGCCGGCAAAACCCTGGTTCACGTCACCAATCTTACCTACATCTTCACCAAAAGCAACTACTTTAGGGTTAGCGGTAAACAATTGATCAAAGTATTTATTCAACACTTCATAGCCATTGATCGTGGCAGCATCTGATGGTATATCAGCAGATACAGCAGGCACCTTCAATGCACTTTTCTCCCCTTCTGTATATAAAGTGGAATTATATAAATCTTTATTACGCGCTCTTAATTGCTGCCTGTATGCTTTCAGCTCTTCTGCCGAAGGCGAAGCCGGTGCAACTTCCAATGCAAGTGAAATGCTGCGCAATACATCGCGACGCATCGGCTCACGGTTAGTTTCCAGGTCCTTTGCAAGGTTCTGTATTTTTCCATAAGCATCCATATCATTCACAATCATTCCACGCAACAAAGTCGTTACCTCCTGCACTTGCGCATGAATAGGCGATTGGTTCTTTTCCCACGCAGTATTTTTACTATCGCGAATAAAAGTCTTCGCATCTATTTCCATCTTGCTCAGATCATCCTCTTCTGCTATTCCATTCTCTATAATCCACTCACGCATTTTTTTAATACAATCCCATTCCTTTTCCCACTCCAGCCTTTCTGCATCTTTGTAGCGCTCGTGACTGCCGGATGTAGAGTGTCCCTGCGGTTGTGTAATCTCTTCTACATGGAAGACAGCAGGTACATGCGTATCTCTTACCTTTTGTAACCCTGCTTCAAACACTTCACACATACCAGCATAGTCCCATCCCTTCACACGATAAATATCTATACCATTGGTATCTTCTTTTTTCTGAAACCCTTTCAGGGCAGCAGAGATAGAACCTTTAGTTGTCTGGTATTTTTTAGGTACAGATATACCATACCCATCATCCCATACAAACACTGCTAATGGCACCTGTAGTACACCTGCCGCATTAATGGTTTCCCAAAAGTGCCCTTCAGATGTAGAAGCATCACCTATAGTGCAAAAACATATTTCATTACCATTATTAGACAGGTTTGGAAACTGGTGCAATACCGGTGAATTTCTAAAAAGCTTCGATGCAAATGCCAAACCAAGTGCGCGCGGCATCTGGCCGGCAGTTGGAGAAATATCGGAGAATACATTTTTAATATTCACCATATCCGCCCATTCGCCATCCTCCTTCGTATTATGGGTAGCAAAGTGCCCGTTCATTTGCCGGCCTTTGCTAAAAGGATCATTTTCTACGTCAGCGTACAACTGGGAAAAGAACTGCTCAGGAGTAGACACGCCAGACGCAAACATAAAAGTCTGGTCACGGTAATACCCCGAACGGCTGTCGCCCGGCTGAAAAAACTTTGCCATTGCTACTTGCGCCACTTCCTTACCATCTCCGAAAATGCCAAATTTGGCTTTTCCAGTCAATACCTCCCTACGCCCAAGCAGGCTGGCCTCACGGCTCTCTATCGCTATCTTATAATCATTCAAAACGGCTGTTCTGAACCCCTCGTACGATAGCATATCGCTCTCCTGAACATTAAATGTATTTTCCATTCGGCAAAAATATTGATTTTCAACCCTCCGTAGCACCATTTTAGCTACCAATTGTTAGCAAAAAGAAAAAAAACTTTCTTTTTCAATGGGCATGCTAAAATAACCTGTGGGAACGTTACTTTTATACTTTATCTATAATTTTGTTTTTCAAATCGTATATGCAATGAAAAAAGTATTTTTCTTAGCTGTGATGACACTCGCTGTTGCTTTTGCAAAAGCACAGAACAACCCAAATCAGCTAACCCCGTCTAACACCATCGACAAAGTGCTCACATTTAAAGAAGATGACCATGAAATGGGTAAAATCCCTTATGGCAAACCGATTGAGTACGATGTAACGATCTCCAACATCAGCAAAGACTCTGTAAAAATCGAAAACGTACAGGTTGGTTGCGGATGTACAACTCCAAAATGGCAAGCCGGCCCATACGCTGCAGGCCAGACATTCAAAATTACCTTAGGCTTTAATGGTTATACAGAGGGACACTTTGAAAAAGTGGTTACCGTATTTTTCTCCGGCGGATTGACTAAAGTGTTGAAATTCCACGGTGATACGTTTAAAGAAGCGACAACTAAAGCTCCGGGTGCAACTAAATAATTTTTTAAAAATCTTATTGTATGAAAAAATTCTTACTCTTTTCTTTCCTGTTAATCAGCGTTGCAGCGTTTTCACAGGCTCCTGTAGAGTTTAAGGAAACCAAACACTCCTTTGGCAAGTTGAAACAAAATGTTCCTGCCACGTACATCTTTAGCTTTACCAATACAGGCGCAAAACCTGCTATTATAGAAACAGCTACTGCAGAGTGCGGTTGCACTACACCAGAGTATCCAAAAGCGCCAATTGCAAAAGGAAAAACGGCAACAATCAAGGTAACTTATAATGCTGCCACTCCGGGACAGTTCACTAAAAAAGTAAATGTGAAGTTTGCAAACGTGCCAGATGTAGTTGTATTAACTATTGACGGCGAAGTTGTTCCTGCCACAAAATAATACTTGGCATTTCGCTATAAAAAAGCCATCCCCCTTGGGCGGATGGCTTTTTCATTCCCGCGCATCCCCGCAAGATTTTACTGCTAAAAAACAAAACAAACAAACGTTTTCATTTCACTTATTCATGTAGGTTTGCACCATGTCAAAGTTAAGTATAAGCAACAGAGGCCAGGAAATGCCGGCTTCTCCCATCAGAAAGCTGGTTCCTTATGCTGAAGCAGCAAAGAAAAAAGGTGTAAAAGTTTATCACCTGAATATCGGCCAGCCAGATATAGAAACGCCCAAACAAGTATTGGACGCAGTTCGTCATTCTGATTTTAAAGTACTGGAATACAGCCACAGTGCGGGTAATGAAAGCTACCGTAAAAAACTGGTGCAGTACTACAAATCTGTAGGCATTGAACTTGACTATAACCAGATCATAGTAACCACAGGTGGTTCTGAAGCAATACTGTTCGGCTTTATGGCCTGCCTGGATCCGGGAGATGAAGTAATTATACCTGAACCCTTCTATGCAAACTATAACGGCTTTGCAGTAGAAGCAGGCGTAAAAGTAGTACCCATCACTTCTAATATAGAAAGCGGTTTTGCATTGCCTCCAATCAGTGCTTTTGAAAAAGCAATCACGCCAAAGACAAAAGCCATCGTTATATGTAACCCCAACAATCCTACCGGTTACTTATATAGTAAGGAAGAAATGGAAACATTGCGCACAATCGTACAGAAGCACAATCTTTACCTGTTCTCCGATGAGGCATACCGCGAGTTTTGCTACGACGGCACACAGTTCAGTGCATTGAAACTGGACGGTGTGGAAGACAATGTGGTAATGATGGACACGATCAGTAAAAGATATAGCGCATGTGGCGGCAGGATTGGTGCATTGGTAACACGTAACAAAACGTTGCTGGATACGGTGATGAAGTTTGCGCAAGCAAGACTAAGTCCGCCAAGCTTTGCACAGATAGCGGGTGAAGCTGCTGTAGACCTGCCGGCAGATTATTTTGACGTAACTAAAAAAGAATACCAGTCCCGGAGAGACCTGTTGGTAAAAAGACTGAACGCTATGCCTGGCGTGTTCTGCCCTAACCCGGGTGGCGCATTCTATGCTATGGCAAAGCTGCCGATAGACGATTCCGACACCTTCTGCCAATGGCTGCTGGAAAACTTTGAGTATAATAAACAAACAGTTATGTTGGCTCCAGCCACGGGTTTCTACGGCACAGAAGGTTTAGGCAAACAGGAAGTAAGGTTGGCTTATGTGCTAAACACAGATGAGATCAACGCTGCTATGGACTGCCTGGAAAAAGCCTTGGAGGTTTATCCTAACAAAAAATAAGGTACAAAGAAGATAAATCATATAATATTTAAAAATATATTATTGTTTTATCGACAAAACTCCTTTATTTTGTTTCAACAAAGGAAAAATAAAAACATTGATTATTTTATAATATGTTTTTCGCTCCTCAAAGATCTTTCATATAAATTTTATGTTTAATTAACGCAGGAAAAAGCATCACGCCATAAAGGCCGCTTATTTTTGCGAACGAATAAACAGATGTCCAGTCAAAGGACAATAATTTATATCGAAACAACATTATACTAAACTTCTTGACCGAAAGGTTTGAAGAATTTTCATATGGCAAGCAATCGAAGACGCCCTTCTGTTTCTACAGGAGGGCTTTTTGTTTCTTACATTTTTACTGCAATAAGACCATAGCGAAGTATTTTAAACACATAGTAAACATAGGGATAAAGGCACATAGCACTCGATCAAGTGCTTTTTTAATAGATAAGTTTGATCTATTCAAGAGTATATAGAGCACATAGGAAAAATGCGTTGCATTTTCTTGGTGAATCTTGGTGTCGTAGAGCCTTGGTGGCCTTCCCAAAATTTTTCTTCCCAAACATGCTCATTCATAATAGCTTTTCCCTTATTTTTGCCGCCCATTGGCGAGGTAGCTCAGATGGTTAGAGCGCAGGATTCATAACCCTGAGGTCACGGGTTCAACTCCCGTCTTCGCTACAAATAAAAGGCTTCTAAGGCAGAAGCCTTTTTTATTTTACTCCACTCTCAAGCGATTACATTACTGTTTTTTTGAACCGGGCAGCACACCCCTGGTTGATCTTCGTTGCGTCGCACACTTCAGCATTTAGTTCGCTATTGAACATTTCGGTAAAAGAGTGGTCCACTTTTTTGGAGCATGCAATTCAACTCATTATCAACATAACAAAAGTGGACCACTCTTTTACCGGGTTTGAAAGCTTTTGTTTATTGTAACTTTGTTGCAATTTCAATTTATAAGATGAGCACAGAAAACAACAAGCCGGAATTTTGGGAAAAGGCCTTTACAGAGAAACAGGAAATGTGGGGTTTTGAACCGGCAAACTCGGCTGTGTTAGCGAAGGATTTTTTTGTAAAGAAAGGTATTAAAAGCATTCTCATTCCCGGCATTGGCTATGGCAGGAACGCCCAGGTATTTAGAGAGGAGGGCATACACGTAACAGGTATTGAAATTTCGCAAACAGCCATTGATATAGCGAGAAAACACTACGGTTCAGACATGATCATTTATCACGGCTCTGTAACTAACATGCCATTTGATAGCAACAAATATGATGGCATCTTTTGTTATGCACTCATTCACTTGCTCGACTGTGATGAAAGAAAAAAGCTGATCCGCGATTGTTATGACCAGTTAACAGAGAATGGCTACATGATCTTCACGGCCATTACTAAGCAAGCGCATACGTACGGACAAGGCACACTTATTAGCAAAGACCGTTATGAAATGTTTGGCGGCGTGAATATGTTTTTCTATGATGAAGCATCCATACAGGAGGAGTTTGGGGGACATGGTTTAGTTGAAATAAGCGAAGTGCAGGAGAATTATCCACTTTACTTAATCACCTGCAGAAAGCAATAAGATTACTATCTATTTCAGCAAATTATCCATATAGCAGTGCAAGTAATTTTAAAAGCGCCGGCACAAATTTTCCGTGCATTCTTTTTACTAAATTGCATACGGATAAATTATCCATCATCAACCTTAAACAATTATCAGCAAGCATGAAAACTGTTTTTACTGTAATTCTATTTTTATTCATTTCATTTACCGTAACCGCACAAAAACTAAGAGGCAAAAAAGAGGAATCGACCAATAATGTAGTGCGTACTACATGGGAAACATTGTATATATCTGGCTGGTCATACGTAGGCATACGCATACTAAAACTGGACTCCGCTTATACACTTGAGACAAGAATAGTACTAGGAGGCAAAAGATTATCTATAGTAGAAGGAGAAAACCTTACGCTGAAACTTAGCAATGACAGCACAATTACACTACCAGCGCTAAAGACCGCTGTATCCAACCGCGGCAGTTTTACCTTTGGCACGCCACCGCGGGCATCTGAAGGCATTGAAGTATCGTTTGACATACCCACTTCTGCCCTACCACTCTTACAGACAAATGACATCACATCCCTCAGCATCGACTTCAGCAAAGGAGCCGAGACCGTTGAAGTAAAAGAACAAAACAGGGATGTGTTGAAGAAGTGTTTGGAGGTGTTGAAGTAGGGGTAGACTTGCTAAACACAAAATTTGATGGTATTTATACAAATCACTTCTTAATCTATGGAACAGCTAATTGAAAAACTATTTACACGTTGGGAGCTTGCTTTTGATGAAATTCCTAGGCTTGCGCAGCAACAGGAGCAAGCGAAGACTATTGTGTATGCAAAAGGATCCCGTTTCGATATTGACAAGTTTGATTTCACACACTTTCCCAGCAGCGGCCCGCTACTAACAAATACCGGCGATCATTTATCAGAAGATTTATATGAATATGGGCTAAATGATGCTGACCAACCTTGTTATGTAAAATTTCAACATACACATAACAACGTACATTGGGCTGGTTATTACAGCTATTCGCCCAACCTTGTTGAGTTTGTAGAATATTGCCTAGAAACCGGTGTACCTTCTATTATCCATTGTATTGAATTCGACAATGGTCACAAGATATCATCACAACGACTCGCTATCAATGGAAGAGCCGGCAATTCGAGTTTTATCCAACAAGCTAAATCTGAAATCATACAATCAATCAAAGATGATGAAAATGCTTTTTTCTTAACGGTTACTGTGTTTGAGTACGATAAAACTGATAGGCTCAACACTTCATCCAGCATACATATAACTCCGGGAGCCGGAAAATATATGAGCTACGATAGTTATACTTATGATGAAATCGGACAGCTTGCTACGATCAGAAAACACTTTGAGAATGGTGAATCCCGCATTGCTTACAGCAAGGCCACAAAAGACATGACACAAGAAGACGTCATAGAACACATTGCAACAGCTATCGCAAGGGCAGGTATAGAAGCTCTACAAAAGCAAAACATTGACGAACCGATTGCCTTACTTGAATTAAGCTATCACTATGCAGATTCCTATTTACCAATCCTAACATATCAGTCAGGCACCACAATAGAAACAAAATTACAAGCGAAGGAATACATTTTCATTAGCGACTACAATAACTTTATCCATATTGAACATACTTCTTTCGAAGATGTATTTTCCCAATTGGAGCAACTAATGAACGATAATGATGATCCGGATTTAGGAAGAATAATGCTTTTGAAAGCAGCCAGTTTATTAAATCAAACCAAATTAGAGGGCAAAATAAAAGTTACAGACGACTTCGCAGCTTACGCAATTGACTGGTCTATCGAAGGGCATAGTGATAAAGATTTTGAAGAAATATTACTCCAATGCGGCGTACACACAGACACATTGCACAACTGGAAACAAAAAGGGATCCTTCCAACCTGTGACTAAACAATATATACTTCTTCATAACAAAATGGGCTGCATACGCAGCCCATTGTTTAGTACACCGTCGCCGTTGCATAGAAAGTATTTTATTTTGCAGGGGACACGCGGAGAACACCCCATACAAAATCGTAAGGTAAGTAAACAAGGTTTCCATAAGGAGCGGAACCATTCTGCCAGAAATTAGCCGGGTTTACCGCACCGTTCTGGCTTTGGCCCGAATTAGTAAATCCTACAGATGGCATAAAGTTGCCGCCGCTATCAAAGCTGGCATTTGAGTGACAGGTAATGCACGATGAAGACTGTACAAAGCCAGCTTCTGTTACGGAGTTACCCAACAGGATTGTTCTGCCCGTTGCATCTATCCAATCTATCTGCGCGCCCTTCAGGCGGTAATTTTTCCATTCATCGCCTAAGCCAAATTGTTTAAAGATGGCAAGCAATTGCGGTGTTAATGTTCCTGGCGCATACTGCTGATTCAATGTTGCATTCGGCGCTTCATAAGAAGGCGTTACACCAAAACTATCTATACAGCCCATGTAATCACATCTGCCCGCATTACCTGTCCACTCCCATGTAGCCCATGTCCAGTTAGGCAATGCTTTAGTCATAATGTGAAACGCAACCATACCATACAGGTTTCCTTGTGCATCATAGTTCCAGTGATAGTACTGCATAGAATCTTTAGTGATCGGTTTCCATACAGCTTTTACTTCTACTGCATCTATAGGAAACGTTAGCGGATTGTACGTACCGCCGTTTACATTTTTCTTAAACGCAGCCATCAACCCCTGTGTGTACCACAGTCCATTGTTGATAATGAAGTTGAAACTGGCAGCATTTCTTCTTGTTTCTTCGCTGCTACCACTCGGCGCAATAGTTACATGCGCCTGGGGATTTTTTAAGAACAGGCGTCTGCGGAATTCCTGTTGCTGAATACTTTCCAGCACCTTGCCTTTTTTCTGCACGGCGCCAAATACAGGCGGATTCGCAGTGTCAGGACTCGAAGGATACGTAGTCGGATCATCTGCCCAGGTTTCCCAGATTGCATTGTTCGTTTCTACATTATTAGGCCCGACTTTGCTTTGCTGCTGCGCTTTAGCACAGATGCGTGCAAACATGGTCCAGCTAAACTCATCAGGGCTGTTTACAGCCAGGCTTCCCGACGTTGCCAGGAACAGCGAGTCCGAATCTGATGATGATGTAGGTTTGTTTTCAGGCTCTTTATTGCCTTGATCTTTACAGGCATTAAATAAGAGGGTAACAGATACGAAAGCAGTTAAGTAAACAAAAGCGTATCTCAGTTTCATATAAAAGGGTTTAATGAAACGAAAGATAGAAACACGCCAAGCCGGTCGCAACGGGTTTTTTACCCCCTTAGGCACGTTGAAATACGGTTCTTTGCGTAGATTCGGAAGAGATTTGAAATCTAAAATTTGAGATTTGAGATGATTCGAGCGAAGGCATAAGCACATAGGCTATTGTACATCAGGACAATAATTTCAAATTTTAAATCTCAAATTTCAAATCTAAATAATATACATGCAAACAGGCATCGACATACTTCTTTCCCACCCACCCATGTGGCAACAACAACGTATTGGACTCGTTACCAATCATGCAGCTTGTACCGCAACATTTCAACCAGCACGGCAGGCATTGTTAGAACACGGATTCAATATCACAACATTGTTTTCGCCGGAGCATGGGCTGGATACTACTGGTGCTGATGGTCACTTAATGAAAGATGGCACTGATCCTTTAACGGGCTTACCAATTATCAGTTTATATGGTGATAAATTGGCACCTTCAGCCAATGACCTGGCAAGCATTGATATTATGTTGTTTGACATACCGGATATCGGTTGCAGATTTTATACATATTTATGGACGATGACGCATGTAATGGAAGCCTGCTCGAGGCAGAATATTCCATTGGTAATAGCAGACAGGCCAAATCCATTAAGTGGGAATAGCGATCTGGCAGAAGGCCCTTTATTAGATGAAGCGCATTGCAACAGCTTCATTGGCAGATGGCGCTTACCTGTTAAGCACAGTTGTACGCTTGGTGAACTGGCAAAGTATTTCAACACCACAAGAAACATTCATTGCAAGCTGGATATAATTCCATGCAACGGATGGAAAAGAAGTATGCGCTATACAGAATGGAGCCATTCATTTGTACCGCTCTCTCCTGCCATACCTACATTTGAATCTGCATTATTATATCCCGGGCTTTGTTTCCTGGAAGCAACAAACATCAGTGAAGGCCGGGGCACTGCTACACCATTCAGAATTGCAGGCGCACCGTGGATAAATGCCAATGAAACAGCCATACACTTCAATACGCTTGCAAAAACCTTGCATTCACCTGTACACGCAAGACCAATGACCTTTACACCTACAGAAGCCAAATACAAGGGAGAAAAATGTAATGGAGTAATGCTGCATGTTAATGAGCCTGCGCAATACAAAGCAGTATTGGCCGGCTTGTTACTGATACGCGTCATTAAAGAATTACATCCTGCACAATTTGAATGGGCAACTTACCCAACACATGTAAACCCTACAGGCAAGCAGCATTTGAATTTACTGTTAGGTATATTAAATGCTGAACATTTGTTTGACTTACCGGTTAAGGAGTTTATAGAAGAGGCAAAAGAATTGCTTGATGCGGAGGAATGGAAGAAAGAGATAGCACCGTTTTTGTTGTATGAATAAATCGTGGAGAATTTGAAATTTGAGATTTAAAATTTGAAATGAAACGATTAGCAGGGATATTCATCTCAAATATCAAATATCAAATATCAAATTTGAAATTTCAAATTCCCCCTCGTCGCAATACACCCTACTTTTTGTCGCTTTCTGACTCAACGAAAGTCAGCTATTCAACCTAATCTTGTGTAACAATAAAAACGACATACAATGGCAAACAACACAATTTATCCATGCCTCTGGTTTGACGGCAACGCAAAAGAAGCAGCAACATTTTATGCAACTGTTTTCAAAAGTGTAAAGATCCTGGAAGAGCACCCAATGGTGGTAACTTTCGAAATAGATGGCAAAAAGTTTATGGGACTGAATGGTGGCCCGCAATTTAAATTCACCGAAGCAGTGTCATTTGTAGTGCCTTGTGATACACAGGAAGAAATAGATCATTACTGGGATAAGCTGACTGCAGATGGCGGGCAGGAAAGTATGTGCGGCTGGCTGAAAGATAAATTTGGCTTGTCATGGCAAATCATCCCTGCAAATATTGGCAAGATCATGACCGATCCTGAAAGGGGCCAACGTGCTATGAAAGAACTAATGACAATGAAGAAACTGGATATAAAGAGACTGGAAAATGCGTAAAGCTGAATTGTTTAATTGTTATATGGTTACATTGTTGGTGCGCACTCGAAACCATGTAACCATATAACAATTAAACAATAGAACACTGCTACAATTATTTACGCATTCCTTCCCCCATCTATCGTTAACGTAGAGCCGGTTATAAACGAGGCTTCAGGGCCTGCAAGAAATGCAACCAATGCAGCTATCTCTTCCGGTTGCCCGTAGCGGCCAAGCGGCAACGTTTTCTTTAGCACTTCTGCAAACTCGTGATCTTCGGGACTCATATCCGTATTGATAGGGCCAGGCTCTATTGTATTTACCGTAATACCTTTCTTACCCAAGTCCCATGCCCAACCTCTTGTATAGGCTGTCACAGCAGCCTTAGATGCAGCATAATCTGCAAAGCCAGACAGGCCTCCTATCCTTTGTGCTACTACAGAACCAATAGAAATGATCCGCCCTCCATTGCTGATATATTGTGCCGCGGCTCTTGTAGTTGCAGCCACGCCTGCTACATTCACTGCATATTGTGTTGCAAGCGCGTTCACATCATATTGCAACTCATCTACCGGGCTGATTACAAACACGCCTGCGCTATTGACCAATATATCCAGCCTGCCAAACGCACTGATCACCTGCGCTATCACATCCTTTGCTGCAGCAGCATCGGCACTGTCTGCTTTTATAGCAACTACACTACCGCCTGCATCGCTTAGTTCTTTTACTACAGCATTAGCTTTTTCTGTTGCATTCAGATAAGTAAAGGCAACTTTTGCACCTTCTTTTACCAATCGCTTTACTATAGCGGCTCCGATGCCGCGACTACCACCTGTTACCAGGGCTACTTTGTTTTCCAGTGTTACCATTATTTAAATTTTAAGAATTTCACGCCAAGCCGCATAAGTAGCGCAAAGAAAAACCGTGAGATGTAAACCCCTGCCCGACGACTATCATTCCGGTGAAATCAACTGTGATTAAACCCTTCTCTACGAAACGCTCTGCCTCTACGACGAATATTTTGAAAAGTCAAAATTGCACTCCCGGCACTTCGCCAGCAATCCGTTTCTTGCGGACTTACCAAAGAAGCACGACGATGATATAAGTGAAATGTTAAACACATAGGAACATAAGGAAACAGGGACATAGAACAAGCCCATAGCTTTTTCCCGATAGCAATACGATTTCATTCCAGGAAACAACAGGGCACATAAATGGAAATACTTCGTATTTCTCAGCAGAACATTGGATACTCATTTCAAATCTCAAATTTCAAATCTGCTTGTCGTATTTACCCCCGCATTCTGTCGTCTCCACACAGCATCATTACGTAAAGGACTGTATAAGTTTGTGGTATTATTTCAGCTTAAAACTCCATGTATGGCAAAGCAAATTTTTGTAAATCTTCCCGTTAAGGATTTAGATAAATCAATTTCTTTTTTCTCAAAACTTGGCTTCACCTTCAACCCACAGTTTACAGATGATAAGGCTACGTGTATGGTTGTAAGTGATACGATCTATGTAATGTTACTGGTAGAAAAATTTTTCAAAACGTTTACCAAAAAAGATATAGCTGACGCAAAGAAAAACACCGAAGCGATCATTGCACTCTCTGCAGATAGCAGGCAGGATGTAGATGATATAATAAAAAAGGCCGTTGCTGCCGGAGGACACTCACCTAAAGATGCACAGGATGATGGCTGGATGTATGGACGGGGCTTTGAAGACCTGGACGGTCACTTGTGGGAGATACTGTATATGGATGAAAGTGCAGTATAATTATTGAATTGTTATATGGTTAAATTGTTGCCTGCATATTGCAAACTTTAAATGCCAGTGCAACAACCTGGCCATGCAATATTTTATAGTAGTTGAGAGAGAGGCAACTCTCCACCCTCATTACTATACATTAAACAAAAATACGCGGAGCTATGCTCCGCGTATTCGCAATTGACAACTTACTATCCTTATATAGAGATACCGAATTGCTTTCTCATTTTCCGGGAAAGTAATGCGTTTGCTTCGGAGTCATCAAATTTTTCTTTTTTATAATCCCATTTCAGGGGCTTCTTCAGTTCGTATGCAATGTTACCAATGTTGCACACAGTTGCAGTGCGGTGTCCGGTTTCTACATCGCAAACCGGTGTAGTACGTTTCTTTACCGCATCTATAAAATCCTGGTAATGGTTATCGCTGAAGTAGACTTTCTTTTCATTACTGCCGATCACTTTAGTAGCTAGTGATTCCGGTGTAGTGATCAGTTTTTTGCGATACACTTCTATTATTCCGGTAGTACCGTTAAACTGCACGCCACTGCCAAATGTATTTTTCGCAAATTGCTCATGCGTCATTACAATACCATTCTCATATAAATAAGTAAGCACCGTTACATCTTTGCCGTTCGGCGGTGTTACAACTATTGGGCCTTTACTATCCATATCCAATCCCCACTGCGCAATGTCAAACATGTGCGCGCCCCAATCCGTCATCATGCCGCCGCCAAATTCTTTATAATCGCGCCACTTACCCCAGAACTTTGCGTCCAGTGCAGGATTCAGTGCATTGTTATAATGACTATATGCAATGTTCGGCCCAAGCCACCTGTCCCAGTTCAGCCCTTCGGGCAATTTCTCTTCAGGTAAATTGTATGCTACCGGAGGGCCGCCTACATTTACTTTTACATTTTTAATATCACCAATGTAACCATTGCGTACCAGCTCTACCGCCTGCCTGAACTCAGGCCAGGAGCGTTGCATACTACCTACCTGGAAGATGCGCTTATACTTACGCGTAGCATCTACCATAGCCCTGCCCTCTTTTACCGTAAGGGATAATGGCTTTTCACAATAAATGTCTTTACCTGCCTCGGCGGCTTTTACGGCCTGTGCAGCGTGCCAGTGATCCGGTGTGGCGATTATTACAGCATCGATACTTTTCTGCTGTAATAACTCCAGGTAATCATCATACGCATTGCAACCTTTGTAATCAGCCTGGTTGCCTTTGGCTGCGTAAGCGGCATTCACTTGTGTGGCAAAGCTATCCATCTTCACTTTGTACACATCGCTTACTGCTACGATCTGCGCATCTGCGCGATCGAGAAAACTCCTTTGTAGCCCAAAGGCCTGCTTACCGGCGCCAATAAAGCCAAGCGTAAGTTTATCACTCGGCGCTATATAGCCCTTACCACCTAATACATGGCGGGGTACAATAAATACAGCGGATGCCAATGCGGCCTGGGAAAGGAATGTACGTCTGCTGACCGTGTTTAGTTGTTTGGTTTTCACGTTCATAAAGCATTTTCAATGTTAGATAATGGATCATAGCAGCAATTAAATATAAGAAGAAGTATGTAAAGTAAATAAGGTTTATAAAGTGAGTGGTGAGTAGTCAGTTGTGAGTAGAGTTTGCTCTTTGCGTTATTGTATCGCAGAGAACACAGAGAAGTATATAATGCTCATAAAGAAATTGTTATATGGTTACATGATCTAATTGTTAGGCTGTTACATAAGTCATAATGCGGATCAACAATTTAGCCATGCAACAATTAAACAATTTTGTTTTTTGCCGTTCATCACAAAAAGAAAGGTAATATTTTGTTCGTACGAAATTTTTCCTACCTTCAAATCATGAAGCAGGAAAACACGCCTATACAGGAGCCAACGAAATCAGAATTAGAAATACTACAGGTACTATGGCAGTTCGGGCCATCTACTGTAAGATTTGTAAATGATACGCTGAATGAGGAAAAGCGCGCGGTGCAATACACTTCTACGCTAAAACTGATGCAGATAATGGCAGAGAAGGGATTGCTGAACCGGGATGAGTCCCAGATGAAGCATATCTATAGTGCTGCACAGGAAGAACAGAAAACAAAAGGCTACCTGCTGGACAGGTTTGTAGAGACGATGTACAATGGCTCGGCTAGCAGTTTGCTGCTACAGTTACTGGGCAACAAAAAAACTTCAAAAAAAGAACTGGATGCTATTAAAGAGCTTGTAAACAAGCTTGACAAAAAATAAATTGATTCATTCCAAACTTACTATTATGAACCTGGCAATTATTCCAAACGAAATAGTACAAGCACTTTGCTGGACTTTGCTGCACTCCCTATGGCAGGGCCTGCTCCTTGCTATTATTACGGGCATCATTCTCGTTGCGACGAAAAAATCGGGGGCAGCCATTCGTTATAAATTATTGACAGGTTTATTCTTCCTGTTTGTGGTTACCGCTGTCATTACATTTATAAAAACATATCTCAGCATTACTCCTGCACAAACATCATCCAATACTGACGCACAGTTTTTGTTTGCACCAGATTTTACACTTACAGGAGCAAAAGAAATAGAGCTATCTTTTTATCAAAAATTCACGGCTTATTTCAACCAGCATGCTTCGTTAATCATAACAGTATGGTTTGTTATTTTCCTTGCACGCTTTATAAAGCTAGCCAGCAATCTTTTGTATATACAACGTATCAGACATTATAAAACGTTTGCACCTGCGCCTATATGGCAAGACAATGTACTGGTGCTTGCAGCCAAGATGAATTTATCCAGGACAATTACTTTGTTAGAGTCTGCCATTGTAAAAGTACCGGCAGTGATCGGTATGGCGAAGCCAGTGATCCTTGTCCCTGTTGGGTTGCTTACAAAATTGCCTGTGGAAGAAATAGAAGCGATCCTGCTGCACGAGCTTGCACACATTAAACGTCGTGACTATATGGTAAACCTGTTGCAAAGCCTGATGGAAACAATCTTCTTCTTTAATCCTGCTGTATTTTGGTTATCCTCTATGATACGGGAAGAAAGGGAGAATTGTTGCGATGACATGGCTATTGCGATCACCAATAACAAAAAGAAATTTATCAATGCGCTGATCTCCTTCCAGGAATACAACCTGTCTGCACCTGCGCACAGTATGGGATTCCCGGGTAAAAAGAATCATTTGCTGAACAGGGTGAAACGCATTGTACACGAAAGAAATAAAACATTAAATGGCATTGAAAAGAGTATTCTTTCTTTCAGCCTTATCCTGCTCATCTGTTTCTCCTTTATAGCGGCCAAAAAAGATACGACTGTAACAGACAAGAAACAGAAAAGCACAGCCTCAGCCGGAAAACAGGACACTACACACCTTATCGTTACAGCAGTATTGGATATGGCAAGAGATTCATCCCAAACACAGACTGTAACAGCAAGTGCCGTAGTAAACGACAACGACAGTTCGAGAGCAGGCACAAAAGACAGCACATATATTATTCTTGACAATCCAAGACTAAATGCAGCGTCTCCGCAAGACACAACAAAAAAAATCTCATTCCAAAAAATGAGAACGGAAACTTCGGCTACAGATAGCAGCAGCTCTGTCGATATAATGGCAGTAACAACAACCGGCACCACCTATGTGCTGAAGAAAAAGAATGGCCAGATCACTTATTTCTCCATAGATGACAAAGAGATAGACGAAGCTCATCTGGCAGAGCATCTACCAGAACTACATGCACTAGAACAAGCAAGTAATAATTCCCGCACCAAACAAGAACATAGAACGCACATGGAGATTAAAACACGTCAGCCGGAAACAATGATACACGGACAGGCAACAAGAGACGTGCAACTAAGAAAAAACATCGAGTTTAACTATGTTTTAAAAACAGATTCAATAAAGGTAGAAAAGAAAGATTTTAAGTTTGTACCACGGGGGCATTTTAAAATGCAGTCAGATACATTACACCTGGCCCCAATGAAACCGTTACAAAAAATAAAACCTGACTCCAAACAATGGGTGATGCTGTCTGGTGATATTAAAACGGCACAGTCAACACTACAGGTTATTCAATAGAAACAAAAAAATTAAGCACATATAAAGTGGGGTTACCTCTGTGTATTCTTTGCGGCCCCTGCGTTACAATAGAGCAAAGATTGCCACAGAAGCACCGAAACACAGAACAGTTTATTCACGATTACCGTTTCCCGGTTACCGTTCACAGATTATTTTTTAGCTCTATATCATAAGTTCAAATTATATTCTATATTTGGGACAATGAAATTGTTCTAACTGCTTCTTCATACCCTTAACTGACTATTGCAAGAAGAAAAACAATGCTCATTTTCCCACACTTTTAACTACACTCGGAGAATTCGTATTAGCGATTTTATTTAAACAATGTCATTACATGAAAAAGACACTGATGTTATTTCTGTGCCTGTTCGTGACTGCCGCTGCGTTTGCACAGCAAGGCAGCATTAACGGACGGCTATTCGACTCCAGCTCCAGGAAACTATTGCCGTTGGCAACTGTAACGGTATTTAAAGCAAAAGACACAGCGTTGATCACGTACCGCCTGAGCAATCCTGAAGGTGAGTTTAAAGTACCGGGACTTCCATTAGACATCCCGTTAAGAATACTGGTTACATTCTCTGGTTATGAAGCTTACCGGCATGACTTTACTTTAACTGCCACTACCCCATCGCTCCGTTTTGATAGCATAAAACTTTCCGCAACCAGCAAACAATTGGATGAAGTAGTGGTGATAGCAGAGCGACCGCCGGTATCTATCAAAAATGATACACTGGAATTTAATGCGAACGCATTTAAAACATTACCCAATGCATTAGTGGAAGATCTCCTGAAAAAATTACCCGGTGTACAGGTGGATGCGGATGGCAACATTATGGTAAATGGCAAGCCTGTGAACAGGATACTGGTAGATGGTAAAACATTTTTTGGCAGCGATCCTAAAATGGCTACGCGTAACCTGCCTGCCAATATTATAGATAAGGTACAGGTAACAGATGATAAGGAAGAACTGCTACGCAATGGAGATGATAATATAAACAATGTAGGTAAAGTGGTAAACATTACACTGAAGAAGGGTGTGAAGAAAGGATGGTTCGGCAAAGCGTATGCAGGTGGTGGAACGGAAGGCCACTTTGAAACCGGTGCGATATTGAACGCGTTCCGCGATACGCTACAGGTAAGTTTATTAGGCTATGCAAATGACCTGAACAAACCCGGCTTTGGCTATTCAGACCTGATGCAGGCCGGTGGCCTGGAACGGTCTAACAGTAACCTGAATAGTCGCAGCACATCCATCTGGAACAGCGGCAGTGGCAGTGGCATTTCTGTGAATGGTATAAACTTTGGCGGCGCGCAAAACTACGGTGGCATTGCTACGAGCAGAGGCGCAGGCTTCAACCTGAACCATGCCCCTAACGCAAAGCAATCTTTGTTTGCGCAATATTTCTATGGAGATGTGAACATAGACAGGCGGAATGAAAATAACACGCAACAGTTCAACAGCGATACCACAGTTACCAACAATAGCCTGCTCACAGGCGGCGTTGTTACACATGCGCACAACATAGGTATTGGCGGCAAGCTGAAACCGGATTCTGTTACGAATATTATCTTTGGTGCCAACTATACGATCGGGCTGCAGAATGAAGACAGGTTCAGCGATATTTCCAGTATTAACAATAAGCTAGGACCACTTAGCATTGGCAATATCAATCAAAATAATAAAGCAAATACCTATTACTATCGTCACAACTTTACTTACAACCGGTTATCCAAAACAAAGAAAGGAAGACGTTATACTATTTCCCATAACCTGGATATTAATAACAGGTATAATGACAACACAACGATCTCAACAACAAAGTATCTATACCCGGTAACATACGACAGCTTGCTTAACCAATTGCGTGATGAAAACATTCCTCGTACAGATGCGAATGTTGCCTTTAACTATAGTGAGCCGCTGGCAAAGCAATGGACTGCACGCATTGGCGGGCGTTATGAATACAGTAAGCTGACGAATAGCATTAACACGTTCAACCCTGACCAGGCCACCTATAAATACGACGTATTAAACCCTGCACTCAGCAGTGAGTTTATACGCGAGAGCAACCGTTTCTTTATAACGGCAGGCCTGGAATACAAACTAAAGAATGTAACAATTACGCCATCTGCCCGCTACCTGCTACAGGATGTAAATAATAATCTTGCATCCATGAAGAGCAGTGTGCGTCAGAAGCAGAACAACTTATTGCCTGGGCTGACAGTTGTATATAAGCAACTAACGTTTAACTACAGCGAGGATATTACATTACCGTTTTACACTTACCTGCTGCCGGTTGCAGACAACACGAACCCTTATTATATTTCCCGTGGCAACCCGGACCTACGCCCTACAGAACGGCACAATGTGTCTTTGAATTATTACATGAATAATCCTAAGACGAATCTCAACGCAAGCATTTACGTAAGCGGTGCGCTTGCGAACAATGATGTGGTAAACTATATAACAGTAGACCAGAAAGGCATACAAACATCCACACCGATCAATACAGATGGCACAAAGAATGCATGGGCAAACTATAACATCAACAAGAGCTATAAGAGTAATCCAAAATTTACTTACTCATGGAACATAGGCGCTTACTATAGCTACAACCGCAGCAGGATGTTTTATAATGCAGATGCAAGCTGGCAATCCACCTGGTTGCTGAACCAGTGGGCAGGCTTCAGCATAAACCTGAATGATAAATTTGAGTGGAACAATAGCGGCAGCTATAATTATAATTTCACTTCTTACACAAGCAAGGTTTTCTCACCGTTGGATGTTCGCTCGTATGGATTTAACTCTGAAGCAATCGTTCGTATGCCGAAGCACGTAATCTGGGAAACAAGCCTGAACTACTGGCATAATGGAAATGTACCTGCGGGACAGCAGCAGAATGTGGTACGCTGGAATGCGGCGATCAACTTTACTATGCTGAAGGATGAAAGAGGTGTATTACGCATCAGTGTATATGACATCTTAAATAACAATGCAGGCATTAATACTTCGGTGTACCGGAATGTGATTAATATCTCGCGAACAAATGTATTATCCCGTTATGTAATGGCAACATTTACCTATAACATCAGGGCAATAGGCAGCCAGAAGAAGAAAGTGGGAGGAGACAGGCTGTTTTTGTTCTAAGATGTAAGAACGATGTTAAAATAGTTACAAGATACCGGTTAACCAGTATCTTGTAACTTAATATCTACAGACTAATTGACTTAAAGATAAAAGGGGCTTCTTCCCGAGCACAAAACGAATACTTCTCATATTTGGCGTTCATTTCTTCGTAGTGCAAAGGCTGCAACAAGAGGCCCCGATTTTTTTCACGCAAAGGCGCAAAGTATCGCAGAGATCGCAAAGAACGGCCACGAAGACTCCAAGACACCAAGCTGTCACCAAGAAAATGCGAAGCATTTTTCCCTATGTGCCCTCATGCTCCCTTGAACAAATCGTACATTACTATCACTGAAAAGCGCTGCACTATTCTATGTCTCCTTTTTTCCTATGTACCTATGTGTTAAAACCCTTCGCTTATATCCTCGAATTATTTCTTCAGATCAACCGGGATCAGCAACAACGGCGTTGGCAAACACGATGCACCCGGCGGGGAATACGTTAGGTGAATGGTTTGCTCTTCCCCATTTGCCGAAGGTGTAAACACCTGTACCAATATAGCTTCTGGCGCGCGCTTCGTGATCAACTGATCAGCAGGCAACTGTATTACACCGGCATCAAATTTCCCTTTACTTGTTACCATTGTAGCAGCCATTCCATTGCACCAGCCACCATCGCTTCTTGCATTCCATGTCATTAAAGCAAGCCCTTTACCATCCGTGCTTTTCCATTTAATATCCATGTTGTACAAAATGCCATAGTTGCCCGCTAACGTAGACGTTTGACCAGACACCTGTTCTTTACCCAATACCCATGGGTCTTTTTTACCATCTGCCACTACTATTTGCGCAATACCCTGTTTCGTATCATACACACTATCTGTTGCTACCTGGTAGTTACTAATACCGAAGAGGCCACGGCCTGCACCGCTTTTGCTTTTTGGCGGCAACACATTTGTAATACGCTTTAGCGCCTCCGGGCCGGACGTTTTAAGATCGCTCTGGATCACACTTAACTCAGCCGGCTGGTCTATTACAAATTCATAGATGCCATGTACCAATTCATCGTACTTCACGATGTTTTTTTCATGCTTAGGATCGAGCGTCATTGCTGCACCTGGTGCTATCGTTTTAATTTCGTCGGACGGTTTTGCATTAAAGTAATCGGCTAAACCTTGCTTGCCTATCTGGAAATAATTACCACTTGGTTTTTGTGATGAATATTTCAGCATACGCAAATGCAAAGGCGCTTTGCCCGTATTCTTTATCACCACCATTATTTTCCGGTCGATCTTTGCAGGTTCTTTCACACCGTTTACATTGTACACATAAAAGCGCACTGACCCCGGCTCTGCATAGCCTCTGAAAGCTACCGCTTCTTCTACGCGTATATATTCCGGATCATCTGAAATAAAATATTGCGGACCAGGCAATACGATTTTGCTGTAATCCAGCGAAGGAAATTTCTCTGATAAAATCCCCGGCAGGTTTACAATACTTCCTTGTTTACTTTCAACAATCGCTTTATTCATCTCTACGGTGATCGTCTGTGCTTTTAATTGCATACAAGCACTTAATAATCCCGCTGCTAGTAATATTCGTTTCATATCAGAAAAAAGGTTTAAAAATTATAGATGCTGAGATGATTTGAAATTTGAGATTTAAGATTTGAGATTGTTTCACGCAAAGGCGCCAAGTATCGCAAAGGGCGCAAAGAAAGATCGTAAATAAAAATCCTCCATTCTCTCTGCCTCTACGGTAAAGATTCTTCGCTTCAATCATCTCAAATCTTAAATCTCGAATTTCAAATCTAATATCCCGTGTTTTGCGGTTTCAAATTCGGGTCTTTATCTCTTTCACCTTGCGGCAATGGCCACAGGTAAAATTTATCATCCCAAAAACGATTCGCATCTCTCTTTTTCAATTTAGATGCATACGCACTATAATCAGGAATATCATTCAGGTCTGCATCCGCAGACTTTTTAAAGTTAGGGATCATATCCGGTGTTACATTCTGATAGCCGCCTGCGGTAATTACATTGTTTACCACCGTTGCAGTTGGGTAACCGTATGTTGGGCTATTGTTTTCCAACGCACCTGTTTTCCATCTTCTCATGTCAAACAAATGCAGCCCTTCAAACGCCAGTTCCACCTTACGTTCCCTGCGCACCAGTTGGCGCAGCTTACCCTGATTACCGATCCTGTCTGCTCCTACGCCTGGCATGCCCGACCGGTTACGCACTTTACCAATCGCATCATATACCGTATTGTCCAGTTCATTCAATTCTATTTTTGCCTCTGCATACGTCAGCAATATTTCAGCATAGCGCATAAAGATCCAGTTGTACGTTGTCTTAAACACATTTTCATCATCTGCGTTGCAATATTTTTTCCAGAGAAAACCTACGCCGCTGTTTGCAGGGCTTGTATAAGCAGCCGCACTGTTAATGTCTGCATTTGTTTTGTTAGACCATGTACCGCTATTATAATCATAGAAAGAGGTAATAGCCCTGTAGTTATCCATTACAAATTTCACACGGCCTGCAGGCGTACCGCTCGTGTTACCAATGATCGTATCGCCATTCATCCAGATAGTAGATTTCAGACGCGGATCACGGTTTACGTTGGGTTGTTTAGGATCATACAGCGGGGATTCATCTATTCGTTTACCATCTGTACACTCGTACGTATCAAACAAGATCTGCGTTGGGAAGCGGCCACACTGCCCATAGTTACGGGACACCTGCCCTACAGTAATGTAATGGTATCTTGTTACGCCCTGGTCTGAATACATCAGTTGCCAGATCAGTTCTTTGTTTACGTTAGCTATCTGTCCCGTACGTGTAAACAGATCATCAAATTTAGGATTGAGTGAACGGCCACTGTTGTCAATGATCTGCTTTGCAGCATCACGCGCCAGTTTAAAATATTCTACACCCTTACCTCCTACATTCAGGCTACCTGCATTCAATGCAATGCGCGCCTTCAGCCCAAGTGCAACCGATTTATCAGCACGCCCTGCATCTGAAGAAACCCACGGCATATAGGTTGCAGCATCATCCAGATCAGTCATTAAATAATCTATGATCTGCACTTGTGGTGTTCTTGGCGCAGCGAATTCATCCGTACCTACTGCACTGGTGAAGAAAGGCACGTCGCCATACAGGTTTACCAGGTAATAGTAAGCCCATGCACGGATCACTCTTGCCTCAGCCAAATATTGTTTTGCGCCCGGCGTTAGTTTATCCATAAAAGGTTTTGCACCATCAAGCACAGAATGGCAACGCGCTATTGTCTGGTATGCCATTACCCATGTGTTTAACACAGTACCGTTATCAGGGTTTAATGCACCACCCGCACCTAAAGACGAATTTTCTGTACGCTCTATACCCAACGGCGTATAATGATCAAACAGTACATATTGTGGCAGCGACGTAGGCACTTCCCAATAGATAGACTGGTACACGCCATTCAGCCCGTATTTAATATTCGCTTCACTGTTGTAGAAGCCATCAGTTGTATATGAGGTAACAGGTTTCCTGTCCAGGAATTTATTACAGGACATGGTTCCCATTGTGATTGCTAGTATGAATAATATCTTTTTCATAACTGTCAGTTAGTAGGGTTAGAAATTAACATTTACACCAAACGTTGTTGTACGCATCAGCGGGTAGAATTGCCCGGAAGAAACTTCCGCTTCTACGTCATACCCTTTGATAAAGTTGGAGATGGTCAGCAGGTTTTGTGCAGACACATAAAAACGTACCGGCCCCATTTTAGCTTTATCAGTAATGCGCTTAGGCAATGTATAGCCAAGCGTTACCAGCTTTACACGCATGTATGCAGCGTTAGCAATCCATTTATCAGATATTTTGTAATTCGGATTTACACCAGAACCATCTATCAGCAACAATGGATAAGCTGCATTCGAATTAGTCGGGCTCCATGTGTCTGTCTGGCTTTTAAAGATCGTACTACCCACATAGAAAGGTTGCGCACCATAGCCGGAGATGTAATATTGTCTTTTGCCAACACCTTGCAGGAAGATGTCCAGGTCAAAACCTTTGTAATTTACTTTCAGGTCAAGACTATATTCATAACGCGGGAAAGGATTACCCAACACTACGCGGTCGCTGTCATTCACTATACCACTTCCATTTAGATCCTGGTAGCGGATATAGCCCGGCTTCGTATTTGCTTTGTCATTGAACTGCGCAGGGGCTTTATTTATTTCATCCTGGTTCTGGAAATAGCCACTCGTTTTATACCCGTAATAAGAATTGATCGCGTAGCCTTCTTTAATGATCGTACTACTGATGTATTGTTTACCATATAGGTTCAGCACTTTATTCTTTACATCAGACAGGTTTGCGGTAATGCTATAGTTTACTTTTCCTATTTTGTTATTATAATTTACAGATGCTTCCCACCCCTTGTTCTCCATAGAGCCTGCATTTACAAACGGTGCGCTCATACCTACATAGTATGGAACAGGTAATTGTTGCAACAAATCATAAATGTATTTGCGATAATAATCGAAGCTAAAGTTCAGTTTGTTCTGGAAGAAGCCAGCGTCCACGCCTATATTAAACTGTCTTGATTTTTCCCATTGTATATTCGGATTTGCAAGAATGGTTTGCGCGCCACCAGAGTTCAATTGTTTATTGAACCAATAGCTCCAGCCCAGGTCAATGGTAGACACCGCAGGATAATAGCTGCTCAGGCTTTGGTTACCTAACAGGCCATAAGAAGAACGGAATTTCAGGTTAGACAACACGGGTTTCAGTGTCTTCATAAAATTCTCTTCCGATACCCTCCAGCCTACGGATGCAGAAGGAAAAAATGCCCACCAGTTCTCACGTGCAAATCTTGAAGAAGCATCCCATCTGCCATTCAACTCTACTAAATATTTTCCTGCAAAAGCATAGTTGATCCTGCCGAAGAAAGAAGCCATTGCCAGTTCTGATGTAGAACCTGCGTTAGTTGCTGTTGCCGGATCGCCATTGCTCAGGTTATCGTAACCTGTAAAGTAATATCCTTTGCGGCCTGCATTGAATCCTGTTACACGTGTTTCTTCCGTTTGCACACCAGCCAGCAAACCAATCTCATGCTTGTGCGCCAGTATGGTATTATAATTTAATTGTGAGCGGAAAAGTTTGTACACCACCTGCGTCCATGATTCGCTGCCCTGTGTACCATCTGGCGGATAGGTTGCTTTGAACACACCACCTTCGTACGTATCGTACGGGCTAATGAAAGAGGACACACGTGTAGTGGAAGTTCTTACTGTATAGTTAGTCGTAGACGTCAATCCTTTCAGCGGCGTGATCACAATGCCACCGTTTACAATTACTTCAGGCGTTTTTGTATTCGTAGTACCGCCTACTTCTGTTACAGCAATCGGATTATCACCATTCTGACCATACCCCCAGGTGCCATTATTATTTTTCCCGGAGAAAATAGGCACGAAGCTGAGCGCCTTGCGAATAATAGATTGTGGCGTACTTAGTGAAGGTTCTAACAAATTACCATTACGAAAATTCAGATCTAATGTTGCTCGTAACCATTTTGTCAAAGAGTAGTCCGTATTAGACCTAAGCGTGTAACGTTTGTAATTATTATTCTTGATCAGGCCATCCTGGTTGTAGAAAGAACCAGATAGCACAGTACGCAGTTTTTCAGTTCCTGCATTCATATTAAATGAATGGTTCTGCATCACTGCGCTGTTCTTCAGGATCATACCGCGCCAGTCTGTTGCATAGCGCGTGTTGTTGTCAGGGCCAAGCGTGATATAATCGTTGATCAACTGATCAGAAAACTGCGGATTCGCATTGTTATTTTTATTTGCCTGGTTTATCAGTTGCATGTATTCTACAGCGGAAACAGGATCAGGCATGTTTGTCGGGTTCTGAATAGCAACATAGCTACTAAGTGTTACCCTTGCTTTGCCATCCGTATTTACACCCCGTTTTGTTGTTACGAGTATTACACCATTCGCCGCGCGAGAACCATAGATAGAAGCGGATGACGCATCTTTCAATACAGAAATAGATTCTACCGTAGACATATCCAGGTTATTAAAATCCATTTCCACACCGTCTACTAAAACCAATGGTGAAGAACCTGCATTGATAGAACCTTCGCCACGCACACGTACAAACGCCCCATTATCACCCGGCTGCCCATTAAGCTGGCGGATAGTTAAACCCGGTGCAAGCCCTTGCAATGCGAGATAAGCGTTACCTGTTTGTCGCGCATTCATCTCCTCTCCTTTTACAGAAGTGATAGCACCGGTAAGATTTACTTTCTTTTGTTTGCCATAACCTACCACCACTACATCCGTCAGGTCATTGCCTTGTGACTTTAATATGATCGAAACATTTGCTGACGCAACTTTTATCTCCATAGGTTCATAACCTACAGAAGTTACTACAAGCACATCACCCTGTTTTGCAGTTAAGGAAAATTTTCCCTGGTCGTCAGAAATGGTTCCATGTTGCGTTCCTTTTACAGAAACAGAAACACTCGCCAGCGGCAGTTTAGTTGTTGCATCAGATACCTGGCCGGTAATTTTACCGCCGTTCTGTGCGTTTATTTTTACTGCAAGCAAAAGCATTAGCAGCAAAAAAATGGTTTGCGTACACTTTCTCATACGAGTACTTGGTTTTGAGGCTGGTTTATAGAATTGAGTTTGGCTTATCGCGCCGGTATGAATTGCCCCCTCCAGTTTACATCTTTCGCAGTAAAGACTTTCGCGTAACTGTCGAGCAATACACTGAGTGCGCGCCGTGTAATGAAAGCAGTATCATTACCCAACACGGTATATTTGTTTTTTTGTTCTGATTTTACTTTCGTTGCAAATTGTTCTATGGGCATTTTTATTCCTGTAGTAACAGCCGCCAGTTGATACACAACGCGTATAGCATCCGCCACAGTCAGCGTACCGGCAGGAACAGTCAATGTAAATGAAGGCTCATATGCTTTAATATCCTCTATGAACGCAGCACCTTGTACAGTGCTATCCGGGTAGAACCATGTCTGGTTAGCCCACATATAAGAAACCCCTTTCCCTTTCAATATACCTGTAGCGCCTACACGCTGCATAGCTGCAAACGCTTTATCTTCCGGTGTTACATCTATATAAGGCATAATGTATGCGTTACAATTAAGCAAAGCCTGTTGTACCGCCCTGATGCTTACTGCAGCAGGTTGTTTCTTTTGCTGTACACTCAGCGTAGCTAACACACCTGCAGCCTGCCCGGTCAGCAATACACATGGTTGCAAACGCGTAGTGCCGTTTACTACATTGGACACAGAAATGCCTTTATCCGCTACTATAAGATTATCTGCACCTTTTGGCACAAGGCTACCCAGCGGCACGTTGAATGATGGAATCGGGTAAAAATATAAATGCTGCGGCGCTTGTTTATTTTTCTTGTGATGATGATCTATCGGGTAATCGCCAACAGAAATACCTGTACGATACAATGGGTCACCATAAGTGAAAGGCTCTGAAATATTGCGCATAGTAAAACGCACTAACCCATCTACCCTACGACCTTCCCTGTGGTAAGGTATATAGGCTAGTTGATCTTTTGTGTTAAACTCATCATCTGCAAGACCAAGATTTTTATATCCCAACTGTGTTTGTATAAAGTAGATAAAACGCAGTGTCGTCTTCTTTGCCGCTTCCAACGCTTTAGCACGTTGCTCATCTGGAATCTCCACAATATTCAGATACGTATCATTACCACGCGGAGGCCAGTTGATCATATACTTTCCATTTGGCAGCTTGCCATAGTCCAGCATTTTTGCTGCATCTACCTTTGGCGCTTCTATAGTTGTATCATGGTAATAATCTGTACAACATCCGTCAAACTCTTTGGGATTGTAGTTTGCGGGTTTAGGAATTGTTTTGTCCGCCCCTTTACCGTAGTCTTTTAAGATAGCGGCATACGTCAGGTCTTGTACTATATCATTTGTCTGCGTAATGCCAACATTCTCCTGCGTAATGTCATTCGCTTCCATGCCGAGACTGTACTTCACGCCTGCTTTTGCAAATGCGTCGCCTAATTCGGTTGCATCTATTGTAATAGTTGCATACACCGTTAATGTATTGCCAGCCACATTTTTAAAAGTTGCACCTTTCACTGCACGACCATCCGTTAAAACAGCAGAGAAATTGTAATTGTATTTTACCAGTAGTGATTTCTCTCTTACAGCCATCGCTTTGAAAATACTATCCGCTACATGCGGTTCAAATTGTGTATTGCTTACCCAGCCTGTCATCAGGTCACGCGTGCCATAGTGCTTATATAATGCTTCGCGAAATTCCTGCCAGATACCGCTGTATAGTTTATTATTACCATCCGTAGCCGTTACGCCTGCAGCGGACAACATACCACCCAGCCACGGTGTAGATTCTACAATCACCGTTTTTGCACCCAGCCTTGCGCTCTGGATACCCGCAGCCGTACCACCGGTACCACCGCCTATCACCAATACATCAGTATAAATTTTTTCCTGCCCGTGCGCACAGGTATAGATCAATAGCGCGAATGAAAAGCTAACAATGAGGGACGCAATTTTCTTCATACTGACAGGTTGTTTCGGAGCAAAAACACTATTCCCCTCAAGGCGTGCTGCACAAATTCATAACCGGAATAGCAATCGTTGTTCATGGTGAAAATAGTATTTTTTATCAAATTTTATCAACTTTATAATTTTTTTTATTAAGTTTTTTTAAAAAGTTCAGCAACTATATTATAAATGAGGAGGTTTAGATATTATCTTTATTGTGAATTGTGAATAGGCAATGGTGAAAACTTTAGACATGTATATTTCTCGCAAAGCCGCGAAGTATCGCAAAGGACGCAAAGAAGACGCAGAGAACGCAAAGCAGTTTCTTTTCGCCCTGGTTCGTGTCCTCACGAACCAGCCACCCAGCCACATTTTGGTTTACGCCTTTACGAATCGCTGTTATTATCTTTCATCACTGACCATTCACAATTCACAAATCAACATAACCCATGAGAAATTTTCTTGACATTTCGGAAGCGAGCCATAGGGATGCGAAGAAGCAACAGTTTTTAAAGCAGATCATTAAGTCTTTGCTGCAGGAACAGGAACAAACAATCCCGGAATTGTGCGCACAATTTAAATGGAGCATACCTACAGGCACAAAGCTGGTGCAAGAACTGGTAAAGAAGAAGATCTTGCTGGCAAAAGGAAAGCGCGATTCCAGCGGTGGCAGAAGACCGGATGTGTACACGCTGAATGGCGCAATGGGTTATGTGATCGGCATTGAACTACTCGCACAATCTTTTAAACTGACGATCGTTAACCTGAATCACGATGTGGTGTATGAATACGAGGACAACAAATTTGACATAACAAAAGATGAAGAAGCACTTGCTTACCTGAAGTCAGCCGTGCCTGCAACCATCAAGCAACAGAAAATCTCCAAAGAAAAAATCGTCGGCATTGGCATAGGCATTACAGGCCGCGTAAACAAAGTGAATGGCGCCAGCTATACCTATTTAAATTTTGATACGCCTTTACCTGAACTACTAAGTAATGAATGGCAGTTGCCTGTGTATGTAGATAATGATACGCACCTGATGGCTTTGGGTGAAATGAACTACGGCCATGCAAAAAATAAATCTGATGTAGTGATCGTAAACCTAAGCCGCGGCGTGGGTACAGGCATTATTGCCAATGGTGTAATACAAACAGGCCGCTCCGGCTTTGCGGGCGAGTTTGGACATATTCATATAACAAACAATAACAGGTTGTGCATTTGCGGCAAGAAAGGTTGCCTTGAAACCATTGTATCAGGACGTGCATTGGAGAATGAATTTAATGATGAAGATGCCACCAAAAGCAAAACCAGGAAAACACATTATAAAGAGATCCTGCAACGTGCAAAAAAGAACGACCCAAAGCTGGACGCTACTTTAAGTCGCATGGGCGAAGACCTGGGGCAGGCAATCTCTTCGCTCATACATTTATTAAATCCGGAACTGGTGATCATCAGTGGCGGCTTTACTTCAGTCGGCGATAAACTGATCTACCCTATTGCCCGCGGCATGAACCTCTACGGACTCCCACAACTCGTAGCTGATTGTGATCTGAAAATTTCTTCCTTAGGTGAAAGAGCAACGATATTGGGTGCATTTAGTTTGGTGTTTGATAGGGAATTTCAATAGTGAGTGGTGAGTGGTCAGTTGTGAGTACAGTCTCTGTGTTCTCTGCGTATCCTCTGCGCGCTCTGCGTTATTGTATCGCAAATTGTATCGCAAAGGACACGGAGGAAACGCAGAGTACACAGAGGAGAATTTTGAATTACTACTTCATTAGCAAATCTCCGCGAGACTCTCCGCCCTCTGCGGCTCCGCGGTAAATCTCCAAGCCATACAATGGCTATTGTAGTGGATTTGAAATTTGAGATTTAAGATTTGAAATGAAAGAGTCGCGCAGCGGCTCTCCTATGTGTTCTATGCTCCCTTTATTAAGTAAGTTCTGCTATTACTTAATAGCCTCAAGTATCCCTATGTGCCTATGTACCTTATGCTCCTATGTGGTTAAAATAACTTCGCTTAAATCATTTTCTTCCATTGTTCCCTGAAAAGAAAATAAAATATTTTATAAAGTAAATAATTTTCTTTATTTATGTAGTATTATTCGGCTTTGTGAAAAGCCTATAGTACTTTGTTTACTTTACTAATAACTGCTTGCGAATGAGTTTACATTCCGTTGACCTGGCTATCATTATCGTGTACCTTGTGGCGACGCTGCTGTTTGGTTTTTACCTTTCACGCAAAGCCTCCAAAGACCTGTCCTCTTATTTCTTAGGTGGCAACAATATCAAATGGTATTATCTCGGTTTGTCCAATGCCTCTGGCATGTTCGATATTTCCGGCACTATGTGGACGGTTTCTATCCTGTTTATTTATGGCTTGAAAAGCGCATGGATTCCGTGGCTGTGGCCGGTATGGAACCAGGTCTTTGTATTTGTCTTTCTCGCTATCTGGATGCGGCGCTCCAAAACAATGACGGGCGCACAATGGATCACTTTCCGTTTTGGCGATGGAGGCGGCGCAAAACTCTCACATATTATCATCGTAGCATTTGCTATTGTGAGCGTGTTGGGCTTTATGGCCTACTTCTTCGAAGGCATTGGCAAGTTTGCCACTTCTATCCTGCCATATGACCTATCCATTCATCTTGGTGCCTTTCATTTAAGCAATGAACACGTGTACGCGCTGATCATCTGCGGCATTACAACTATTTATACAATCAAAGGCGGCATGTACAGCGTAGTTGCTACAGAAATTTTGCAGCTCACGATCATGACAATCTCCTGCCTGATCATTGGCTATATCGCTTATACACACGTTACATCAGACCAGATCACACATGCGGTTCCGGCAGGATGGAAAAACCTTTGGTTCGGGCGCGAGCTTGGGCTTGACTGGAGCAGCACGCCTTACCCTCGTGTGAATGAAAAGATTGCAAGTGATGGCTTCAAGCTCTTCGGCGCATTGTTTATGATGATGGTGTTTAAAGGCATGTTTGCATCACTTGCAGGACCTGTGCCTAGCTACGATATGCAACGCGTATTGTCTACACGCAAACCATCAGAGGCCGCTAAGATGAGCGCCAGCACCATAGCAGTTATGTATATGCCGCGCTATTTGATGGTTTCTGCTTTTGCAGTATTGGGACTTGCCTACCTGCAACCGGAAATACAATCGATGGGCGCGAATATTGACTTTGAAAAAATATTACCACTCTCTATTGCAAAGTTTGTTCCTGTTGGTTTGAAGGGATTATTGTTAGCGGGTTTACTTGCTTCCTTCATGGGTACATTTGCCGCATTTGTCAATGCTGCGCCTGCTTATATTGTAAATGATATTTATAAGAAATATATCAACCCAAATGCTTCGGATAAAAAATATATACGCCTGAGCATTATTTCTTCTATTTCATTGGTAGTTGTCGGCATCATCTTCGGGTTTAACGCAGCTTCACTGAATGAATTGACGCTATGGATCACTTCAGCATTGTATGGCGGTTATGCTGCATCTAATGTATTGAAATGGATCTGGTGGCGCTTCACTGGTTACGGTTATTTCTGGGGTATGCTGGCGGGACTAATTGCATCTACCTGCATTTTATTCTTCAAAGCGGATGCACTTCACGCATTGCATATTGATGGGCCAGTACCGGATATTTATCTCTTCCCTTTTGTGTTGCTGTGTTCGTTTGCCGGCTGCATCATCGGTACGTATGCAAGACCGCTTGACAACATTGCACAAGTAAAACAGTTTTATATAGAAACAAAACCGTGGGGCTTTTGGGGACCGATCAAAAAAGAGGTATTGGCGGAAAATCCTTCGTTTAAACCGAATAGTGAATTTAAGCGCGATGTGTTCAATGTGATTACTGGTATTGTGTGGCAAATGTCGCAAGTCGTTATCCCGATCTACTTTATGATCCGGGAAAATAAACTGTTGCTAATCTGGAGCATTATCTTCTTTGTTACGACAGGGTTATTGAAAAAATTCTGGTGGAATAATTTGCACAAGGCAGATGAATAGATTTGAAATTTCAGATTTGAGATTTGAAATGCGCGAGTACTAGGGTGACCCACTCTAAGCGGCAACCCAATCTCAAATTTCAAATATCAAATCTCAAATTGTATCTAAATCTAAATCGATGAAAAAATATTTACTCGCAGCGGCGCTGCTTTGCGTTTTCGGAGCAGCAGATGCACAAACCATTGACACCAGCTATGCCAACTCTTATTATGTGCATCGACTGGATTATTTCAGGAAGATGCCTGACCAGAAAAATGAAATTGTTTTTCTGGGTAATAGTTTGACAGAAGCGGGCGAATGGCAGGAATTATTTCCCGGAAAGAACGTGGTAAACCGTGGCATTAGCGGTGATGTAACATTTGGCATTTATGCAAGGCTGGATGAAGTGGTTTCTTCTAAACCGGAAAAGATCTTTTTACTGTCAGGCGTAAACGATATTAAGCGGGGCATCTCTACAGATATTATTGCGGCAAGCTTTACACGCATACTGGATTACATTCACGAACACTCACCTAAAACAAAAGTGTATTTAGAAAGCACTTTCCCGGTAAATGAAGGCATGTTATCTGCCGCCTACAACAAAGTAAAGAACAGCCTTGTACTGGAGCTGAATGCGAAACTAAAAGTAATCGCTCCCGCACACAATGCCACATTTATAGACTTGCACCCATTACTGACTGACGAAAACGGGCAATTGAAAAAGGCGCTGACGACAGACGGCATACACATCTGGCCGGAAGCATACATCGTATGGGCTAACTTTTTAAAGGATAAAAAATACCTGTAAGCCATGAGACGATTATTTACGACGATCTTATCCTTGTCAGCATTTGCAACCTACTCCCAGGAAAAGCCGATTGATAGCAGCTATGCCAACTCACATTACCTGCAAAGGCTGGAATATTTTAAACAGATGCCTGACCAGAAAAACGAAATTGTATTTCTTGGTAACAGCATAACAGAACAAGGTGAATGGCAGGAGCTAATACCAGGCAAGCATGTTATAAACAGGGGTATCGGTGGCGATAATTCATTTGGTGTACTGGCAAGACTGGATGAAGTAACCTCCTCCAAACCATCTACGATATTTTTATTGATCGGTATTAATGATCTCGGAAGAGGATTACCCATACCAGTTATTGTAAATAATTACAAACGTATTATTTCCTATGTTAGAACCGCAACCCCGAAAACTACACTTTACCTGCAAAGCATTCTTCCGCTGAATGAGGAAGTATTGAAATACCCTTACCTGAAAGGGAAGAATGCGCTGGTTAAAGAATTAAATAAGGAACTGGCGAAACTGGCAACAGAAAACGGGCTTACGTTTATAGACCTGCATCCTTTATTCGCTGACGAAAAGGGAGAATTAAAAAAAGAATTGACACTGGATGGCATTCACCTGCGACAGGCCGCATATATACCGTGGGCTAATTATTTAAAAAGCAAACATTACCTGTAATGCAGAAACAACTATATACACTATCTGCATTGCTATTGGCTGGCATTGCGGGAAATGCACAGGTAGATACAACGTATAACACGACTTACTACGGGCAAAAGGTTTCGCAGTTTAGACAGATTCCCGATACAGATAAGGATGAGATTATTTTCCTGGGTGATAGCATTACGGATATTGGCGAATGGGCAGAGCTATTGAACAACAAGAAGGTGAAGAACCGGGGCATTAGTTCGGATGTAACATTTGGCGTATTGAATAGATTGGATGAAGTTACGCATCGTAAACCATCGAAGGTATTTATCCTGATCGGCATTAATGATATGGCGAAGAATACACCGGACAGTATTATCCTGTCGAATTACATGAAGATTGTGAACAGGATTAAAACAGAATCACCCGGCACAAAGATTTTTATACAAAGCATTTTCCCTACAAATAACGAGTTCACAGAATTTAAACGCCACCAGGATAAAGACGCGCATATACAAACTGTAAACAAAGGTTTGCAATTGCTGGCACAACAAGCAGGATGTACGTATATAGACTTATATCATTTACTGATCAATAAGGAAGGCAAACTGGACAGACGTTATACAAATGATGGGCTGCATCTTACAGGCGACGGCTATATGGTTTGGAAGAATGAATTGCTCTCAAAAAAATATTTATAGCAAATGAAAATAACAGGCACGTTCATAGACGAAATAAGCCACGACATACCGCACCAGAACTGGGGCGCAGCAGAGTGGCGAAAGGATTTTGAACATATGAAGGCGATTGGCATAGATACAGTGATCCTGATCCGCAGCGGATACCGCCGGTTCATTACCTATCCGTCTTCGTATCTGATCAATCAGCAGGGATGCTATGCGCCGCCGGTGGACCTGGTAGAATTGTTTTTGTCACTAGCGGATGAATTGGACATGCAATTTTGGTTTGGCCTGTATGATAGTGGTAAATATTGGGATACGGGCGATATGCAACATGAGATAGACAGCAATCGCTTTGTAATAGATGAAGTATGGCGTAAATATGGACATCATAAAAGTTTCAGCGGTTGGTATTTAAGCATGGAGATCAGCCGTAAAACAAGGGGTGCGATAGAGGCGTTTGATGCGCTGGGCAAACAATGTAAAACAGTAAGCAATAATCTGCCAACACTCATCTCTCCGTGGATAGATGGCAAGAAAGCGGTGATGGCCGCCTCTTCTACCATTACAAAAACAGATGCGGTATCACTGGAAGAACATGAAAGGGAATGGAATGAAATTTTCTCCGGCATAAAGGACGCTGTTGACGCAGTCGCTTTCCAAGATGGTCATATTGATTATCATGAACTGGAAGATTTCTTTTCTATCAATAAAAAGCTGGCAGACAAGTATGGTTTGCAATGCTGGACAAATGCAGAGTCATTTGACCGGGATATGCCGATTAAATTTCTGCCGATCAAGTTTGAAAAATTGAAACTGAAACTGGACGCTGCACGAAGGGCGGGTTATGACAAGGCCATCACGTTTGAGTTCTCACACTTTATGAGCCCGCAGTCGGCTTACCTGCAGGCAGGACATTTATACAACAGATACAAAGAATATATACTAACACTATAATAGCGAAGGATGAAACAGTACGCGGATATTTATTTTAATGAGTTATTGAATAGTATTATACCGTTTTGGGAAAAGCATTCAAGGGATGATGAGCATGGTGGTTTTTATACCTGTCTTGATGAAAAAGGAAATGTATTTGACACAGATAAATTTATGTGGTTACAGGGCAGGCAGGTATGGTGCTTTAGTATGCTGTATGACAAGGTAGAGAAAAGACAGGAATGGCTGGACATGGCACATCATGGTGCGGCATTCATGCAAAAATATGGTATGGATAAGGACGGCAACTGGTATTTCTCCCTGACGAAGGAGGGTAAACCATTGGTACAACCTTATAACATTTTTAGCGACTGTTTTGCAACAATGGCATTTGCCGCTCTACATAAAATAGATCCGAAGGAAGAATACGCAACCATTGCACGTAATACGTTTGAGAATATCATTAAACGCAGCAGCAACTGGAAGGGCATTTATAATAAGAATTACCCGGGCACGCGCGTGTTGAAAAACTTCTCGCTCCCGATGATCCTTTGCAATTTGTCTTTGGAAATGGAACATATTTTAGGTTCCGCACGTGTGGATGAATTTATACCGCAGGTGATACATGAAGTAATGGACGTGTTCTATCAGCCGGATAAAGGATTGATCCTGGAAAATGTATATGCAGATGGTAGTTTCTGTGATTCATTTGAAGGCAGAACAATGAACCCGGGCCATGTAATAGAAGCGATGTGGTTTATCATGGATCTTGGCAAAAGACTGAATGACGAGGCGTTGATAAAAAAAGCGTGTGACATTATGCTAAATACGCTGGAGTATGGATGGGATAAAAAACATGGCGGCATCTTTTATTTCCTGGATATTAAGAATGCGCCTATGCAGCAGTTGGAGTGGGACCAGAAACTCTGGTGGGTACATGCGGAAGCTTTGGTGGCACTGGCTAAGGGATATACTTACACCGGTAGTGAACAATGCAAGGTGTGGTTTGAAAAACTACATGACTACACATGGAAGCATTTCCGTGATCCTGAATACACGGAATGGTTTGGCTACCTGAACAGACAGGGCGAACCGTTGCTGCGATTGAAGGGCGGTAAATGGAAGGGGTGTTTTCATATACCGCGTTCGTTGTACCAGGTGTATGATACGCTTTCAGCCACGAAGGCAGTAAGACACGAAGATGCACTAAGTATATAAGCTACTGTCTCTTACTGGCGCAGGGCTCCCGCCCTGTGCCTAACTATTACTAAGATCAATATAGACGTTACATATTTGTTCAAAGTAATAGTTACCAGGATAAGTAACATAACGGCACAGGGCGGGAGCCCTGCGCCAGAGCGAGAGCGGAGAGTTTCGCAGAGAAGGAATTATTCACGATTACCGATTCACGGTTTTCTTTTGCTGTCTTTGCGTATCCTTTGCGGCTTTGCGAGAAAACTAATGATCCGATGAGAAAATTATTCATTACGCTACTTATTCTTACATCACTTACCGTAACAGCGCAGCCTTTCAGAGGTGTGTGGCTGACGAATGTTGCGAGCGATGCACTGAGCAGCCGGGAGAAAATAAAGGAAACAGTAGATGTATGTAGCCGCTCTGGCATCAATACCATTTTCATGGTGGTGTGGAACAAGGGATATACTATGTATCCGAGTGAGGTGATGCAAAAAGAATTTGGCATAGCGATAGACCCGGCATTTAAAGGCCGTGATCCTTTGCAGGAATTGATAGAGGAAGCAGCGAAAAAGAAGATTGCAGTACATGCGTGGTTTGAATTTGGCTTTGCGGCCTCTTATGATAGCGCGGGTATGCACATTTTACAAAAACATCCGTCCTGGGCAGCGCTCAATAAGGATGGAAAGCCTGTTGTAAAAAACCATTTTCACTGGATGAATGCGTTCGACCCGCAGGTGCAACAATTCATTTCTTCATTGGTAATGGAGGTAGTGAAGAAATATAAGGTGGCAGGCGTACAAGGCGATGACCGTTTGCCGGCGCAACCTTCTGAAGCAGGTTATGATACTTACACAATTGGATTGTATAAAAAGGAACACAACAATGCCACTCCCCCATTAAACACAAAAGATAGTGCGTGGGTTAACTGGCGTGCGGATAAGCTGACGGCGTTCTTACGAAAGCTATATACATCTGTAAAGGCCGTGAAGCCGACAATGTTAGTTACATCAGCACCGAGTGTACACCCATGGGCGAAGGAGGAATATTTACAGGACTGGCCTGTTTGGTTGCAGTCTGGCATTGCGGATTATGTATTTGTACAGTTGTATCGCTATAATTTTCCTGCTTATGAGCAGGTACTGAAAGCAATGGTGCAGCAGGCAGGTAATAAGAAAGACAAAGTATATCCGGGTGTGTTGCTGAGCCTGGGAGATGGATATGTAGCAAAGGATTCGCTGCTGAAACAAATGGTTGATGCGAACAGAAAGGCAGGGATTAAAGGTGAAGTGTTTTTTTATTATGAGGGGTTGAAGAAGCAGAAAGCGTTTTTTGAGCAGAGATATAAATGAATTTGAGATTTGAAATTTAATATTTGAGATGGGTTCTTACTCAAATTCTTCTCTGCGCACTTTGCATACCCTCTGTGTTCTCTGCGTTATATATCGCAAAGTGCGCAAAGGATACGCAGAGAACGCAAAGTCTTGCAATGCTCATCTCAAATTTCAAATTTCTTTCCATGAAAAAAAGAAGTGAAAGCCTGGACGCGCTACGCGGGTTTGCGATACTGGCAATGGTATTGTCGGGTAGTATTGCTTTTGGCAATGTACTGCCCGGCTGGATGTTTCATGCACAAGTACCTCCACCCGATCATACGTTTCATCCAGACTTGCCGGGTATTACATGGGTAGACCTGGTGTTTCCTTTCTTTCTTTTTTCTATGGGCGCGGCTTTTCCGTTGGCGCTGAATAAGAAAATAGAACAAGGTGCGTCAAAATGGGAATTGACATGGAGCATTGTTCAGCGTGGATTGTTATTGGTTTTCTTCTCTTTGTTCACCATGCACATACGCGCTTATGTAAACAATGATAGCAATACAACAAAATGGCTATTGGCTATTTTCTCTTTTGCACTGGTCCATTTTATGTTTGTGCAATGGCCTGCTTATATTACCAAGAAGACTGCACTAATATTGAAAATTGCAGCATTTGCTGTAGGCATCTTTATTTTATCACAATTAAGATTTAAAGATGGTACAGGGTTTTCACTGAAACGGTTTGACATCATCCTAATGGTATTGGCAAATATGGCGGTGTTTGGTTCTGTTGCATGGGTATTGACACGGAATAAACCGTGGCACCGTTTGCTGATACTGCCTTTTATCATGGGCGTATTTTTAAGTGGTGCTGTAGATGGTAGCTGGACAAAGACGTTGTTTACATGGACGCCAGCAACCGGCTTGTATTCTTTTTATTACCTGAAATATTTGTTCATCATTATTCCAGGCACAATCGCAGGTGAATGGTTGATGGCTGCAGCAAATAATAAAACCGTTACGCATACTTCTTTCAAAACAGAAGCGATGATACTCGCTTTATTATCTTTTGCATTGGTAATAGTTAACCTCATTGGGTTATATGGAAGATATTTAGTCTCCAATCTTCTTATTTCTGCAGGCATAGCTGCACTCTGTTTGTACCTGTCAAAGCGCATTGCACAAAAGACAGGCAATGAGCTGTTCGTTCGTTTTACACAGGCAGGCACTTATTTGCTTTTGCTTGGGCTGGTGTTTGAAGCATACCAGGGTGGCATTAAGAAAGACATTTCTACTTATAGTTATTACTTCGTTACAAGTGGTTTGGCTTTTTATGTGTTAGGCGGTTGCTTGTTGCTGGAAGCACAGCAAACCGGTATGAAGGTGTTGTCTTTTTTCGCTGCGAATGGCAAAAACCCGATGGTGGCTTATGTGGCTGGCAATCTTGTGCTGATACCGCTGATGGCACTGACACATACGACTCCGTGGCTGGATAGCCTGAACACAAGTGCATGGGGTGGCTTTCTGCGTGGTGTGATCTTTACAGGTATTGTCTCGCTGATCACATTGTGGTTTGTGCGGATGAAGTGGTTCTGGAAAACGTAAGACGATTTGAGATTTGAGATTTAATATTTGAGATTCTTTGTGTTCTCTGCGTATCCTCTGTGTTCTCTGCGATACAATAACGCAAAGTGCGCAGAGGATACGCTGAGGCCGCAAAGAGACATTTTCCAGCAGAAAAATGATCAATACAATTAAATGACAATCAATTCAATATGAATAAAATAATCGATATTCCCAACATCATAAATAATAATTGTGCTATTGATTTTAGTCTTTGTACTTTTACGCCATAAATATTTTTCGCATGAAGCTTTTTGTAGCAGGTATTCCTTCGGATATGGATGATATCGATTTAAAGGAAATGTTTGAATTGTACGGAGAAGTTAGTTCTGCAAAAGTTATAACAGATAGGGAAACAGGAAAAAGCAGGGGATTTGGTTTTGTGGATATGCCTGACACAACTGAAGCCAAGCAAGCCATTGAAACACTAGATAACGCAGGATTGAGAGGTGGTAAAAGATTGTCCGTTAAACCAGCCGAGGAACAACAAGGCGGTGGTGGCGGTGGTTTCAACCGTGGCGGTGGCGGCGGTGGTTTCCGTGATCGTAACAGCGGCGGCGGCGGTGGATTTAACCGTGGCGGCGGTGGTGGCGGTTACCGCGATCGTGATGGCGGCGGCGGTGGATACCGTGGCGGTAATGGTGGTGGCGGTTATCGCGACCGTGGCGGAGATGGTGGTGGATACCGTGGTGGTAACAGCGGCGGCTATCGTGACCGTGATGGCGGTGGATACGGCGGCAACAGTGGTGGCGGATACCGTGACAGGAATAACAACAACAATAACGACGACGATCGTTTTAACAGACAGTAATGCAGTGTACGATGTTAGATGTACGATGTACAAACTAACTGGTGCATTTGAAATAGAAAATCCCGAAGTGTGTAGAACGCTTCGGGATTTTTGTATTTGTGAAATGAGGGATTGCTTAACCACACATTAGCGCACATAGTGAGCCGCTTTGCGGTCTCTGCGTTATTATATCGCAAAGGGCGCAGAGGGCACGCAAAGAACACAGAGAGAGGACTCACTTTTCTTCGCTTTGTACTTAGTACTTCGTAATTTGTACCTCCCATTACATCGTACATAAAAAAGGGCGGCCAGGAATAGCCACCCTTATAGAGCTGTCTTAAAACCACTTTTAAAGATATCAGGTATGGATTAGTAAGCGTCGAACCAAAGTTTGGTTAATAAGTTATCTGTACCCTGCGCACTCACTGCCGCCTTATAATTGGTTGTATTGAGTGTTTGCTCCGATCCCGGATAGATGAAGCGTACAGGAATCTGGTTGTTTAATACGTTTGCTACACCCGGTGTGAGCTGCGGATAATCAAGCCTTCTCCATTCCGCAAAGGCTTCCAACCCCTGCCCATAGAGCGCAATCCATTTTTGCTCACCAATCGATTTTTTGAAATTAGCTGCATTGTATTGCACGCTTGCCTGTCCGAGATAATTGGCAACCGTATTAGGATCAGTGATGTTGTATTGATTGAGCGAAGCAGTGATAGCCTGTTTGTATAATGCTTCTGCATTTTCGCTGGTATAACCACGTGCAGCGGCTTCTGCCCTATCAAACAATACTTCTGCATAGCTGATGATCACCGCTGGTGATTGTGCTGTTAAGAAGTACGTACCCGGCTTGGATGTTTTTGCAAAGCCGAGATTATTGGCATCAGTTGTTGTAAGGCCACTTGGTACACCTACGTAATCTGTTACTGTTGCATCTGTTGGTTTGCTTGCATATACAGGCAGGCGCGGATCGCTCAATGCTTTCAGCTTGTCTACAATTGTCTTACCAATGCGGTAGTCGTCACGTGTATCGAACCATGCGGCCATTGGGTTTTGCTGTGGAGATGTGGTGTACACAAACTGTGCGATCTCTGTATTGGAAGAAATAAGGCCGCTGTTGTCTGCTAATACTTCTGCAATAGTTTGTTTTGCCTTATCGCTTTCTTTATCAGAGATGCGGAGCGCTATGCGTAAACGTAATGCGTTGGCCAACTTTTTCCAGCGATCTATTTTACCACTGTAGATAATATCACCAGCTATTGCAGGGCCGCTTGTGTTTAATGTTGCGATGGCCGTTTTCAGATCGTCCAGCAAACCGAAATACACATCTTTCTGCGTGTCATAGACAGGCGTAACGGTCTGTTGTATTTTACCAGCTTGCTTGTATGGAATATTACCGTAAGCATCTGTTAACAGGCTAAATACCCATGAGCGCAATACCAGCGCAACGCCTCTATAATTCGCGTTTGATTTTTCATCCGGCAGTTGTATAATGGTATTCAGGTTGGTAATGCTCTGCGCATAACCTGTATTCCACAGTGACGTGAAACTGCTGTTGGAAAAGATATAACGGTCAGGTTCTGTGTACTGAATTTTTGCCCAATGTTGTATGATAAGCAAACTGGAGTTGAAGTTATTATCTGCTCCCCAGTACAGGTCTGAAGTTGTTTTCTGTGCCGCTGTCAACAGGTAATCCGGCTGCGGATCAGACGTTGCATTGGGACTGACGTTGAGTGCCGCCAGGTCTTTCTTGCACGATGTTGCCACAACTGCAAGTGATAAAGCTATAATGAGATGATATGTTATTTTTTTCATTGTTGTACCCTTTAGAATTTGATGTTGATGTTAAAGCCATAGCTTCTCACTGTTGGCAGCGTAAGATCTTCTATACCTTGTGCGTTACCGCTGGTAAAGGCTGTCTCCGGATCGATGTTCGGAACGTCTTTGTGAATGATCCAGAGATTACGACCAACTACTGCAACAGATGCACCAACTAATCCCAGTTTTTTTGTCCATTTGGTTGGCAATGTATAACCGAGTTTTACTTCACGCAGTTTTACATAAGATGCACTGTACACATATGCTTCCTCTATATTGCGTGTAGACTTGTAGTATTGTGAAGCAGAGATGATGGTTCCGTTTTGTTTACCATCGCTGGTAACTCCTTTGTAGATCATACCATCTTCATATACCGTTTCACCGCCCGGCGCGTTGCCGCCATTTGGTAATGCAACTGCAACTTTCGATTTATCGTTTGATGGATAGTAGTAATACAAGCCGCCATGTGCTGCATCCCTGCCAGGCAATGTAGATGCTAAGACACCAGTATATTGGCCTGTAGAGTTTGTACCTGCGAATAATGATCCGCCAAAGCTCGCATCAACCAGGAAGGAGAAGGAGAAGCCTTTGTATGAGAAGCTATTGTTTACACCACCAATCCAGTCGGGTGTGTATTTGCCCAATACTTTTTTACTTGGGTCTGCAACAGGTAAACCATTTGCGCCTACTACGATGTTACCATTGGCATCGCGCTGGAAAGCATTACCTATCAGTGTACCGTAAGGTTGATTTACAGCAGCTACTACCTGCAGGTTGCGATAGGAGCCTAACACGTAGTTTTGCAATTTACCTTCATAATCCAGCAAAAGCACTTTGCTTCTGTTAGCTGCATAGTTAAAATCTACATCCCACTGGAACGCACCTTTCTTTATTGGCGTTACGCCTAATTGCACTTCTATACCTTTATTATTCAGCTTACCTGCATTCAGTAATTTTTGTGTGTACCCGGAAGCTGCTGTTACGTCTACTTTCAGGATCTGGTCAACGCTGTTTGTGTTATATACACTCAGGTCAAGCCTTACACGATTTTTAAAGAAGCCTGCCTCTACACCAAGCTCAGTTGATTTTGTGCTTTCTGATTTGAGGTTTGGATTCAGTTGCACACCAGAAGATGTTAGCTGCGGATTGCCATTGAACGGCGCATTGAAGTTGTACAAATTGCTCAGCAAATATGGATCACCATCAGAACCCACTTGTGACCAACCACCGCGGATCTTAGCAAAGCTCAATACATCGCTGTGTATTTTAAAGGCATCTGTCAGTATTACACTTCCCGTAAAGGATGGATAGAAGTAAGAAAGATTGGCAACAGGTAAGGTAGATGACCAGTCGTTACGGGCAGTTACATTCAGGAAAGCATAATTTCTAAAGCTCACCTGTGCAGAGCCAAACAAACTGTTTGTTCTTCTTTTTGAGTAAAAGCTGGAAGAGATCAATGGGTCTCTTGAGTTAGCCAATGTGTACACACCGGCAACAGCTAAACGCGGCGCCTGCTGATCATTTTCTTCCAAATAGGAATTGCGGATATTACCACCACCTAATACATCTATACTGAAATCGTTGTTTAGTTTTTTATTGTAACGCAACGTTGCTTCCGTATTGTTTTCACTCACCGTGAAAGCGTCTTCTTCATAAGAACCATACGGCGTACCGTTTGTACCATACGCTACACGCAATTTGCGGCGGTCGTTGTAATAGTCTGTACCTGTTTTGAAGTTGAATGTCAAACCATCTATGATAGTATAGTTCAGGTTTACTGTACCGATAAGCCTGTTACGTCTCTGGCTCACTGTATTTTCATACGCGATCCAGAATGGATTACTGTAGTAGCTATTGTTCCAGTTGAAAGTATTTCCTTTTGCGTCTTTATAGTCACGCAACTGATCTATATCCACTTGTCTGCCGAACCAGGTAAATTGTAACATCGTACTTGTAGCACGCTTACCACCTGCGCCTGGCAGGTTTGGCGCATTCAATACCGTATAGTTTGCAGTTACACCTAACTTCAGTTTGGAAGTAAGTGCATAGTTTGCATTAAAAGAAAGATTATTCTTTCCTGCTTCACTATTTGGCACTACGCCATATTGCTTTTCATTGTTGAAACCTACACGGAAATCGTATTTATCACCTGAGCCTGCAATGGAAACACCATTGCTGTAGGTAACACCTGTTTTGAAATAATCACGCACATTGTTTGGATGTGCAACGAATGGCACAGCTTGTCCCTTAGAAAAAAACTGCGGGATCAACCTGCCATCCAGTTTCGGGCCCCAGCTTTCATCCACACCGTCATTTACTCCACCGCCTTTACCATCTACATAGCTGAATTTTCCATCAGCACCTTGCCCGAACACATTTTGATAATCCGGTAAAATCAGCAGGTTGGAGAATGTTGTATTTGAATTGATGGTAATACCTAAACCCTGGTGGCCTTTGCCGCCTTTTGTTTTGATAATGATCACACCCTGTGCAGCACGGGAACCATACAACGCCGCAGCGTTCGGCCCTTTCAAAATGTTGATGCTTTCAATATCTTCCGGGTTAATATCTGCAATAGCATTGCGGAAGTCGCGTGAACCACCTGCGCCTAACTGCGAGTTATCGACAGGAATACCATCTACCACAAACAAGGGTTGGTTGTTACCACTGATCGAAGTTTCGCCGCGTATTACAATGCGTGAAGATCCCATATCACCTTGCGTATTGGTTACACGCACACCGGCTACTTTACCGGCCAGCGCGTTTACAAGGTTGGTTTCTTTCGCTTCAGAAATATCATCATACTTCAGTTGTTGCGTTGCATAGCCGAGTGATTTCTTTTGTTTAGAAATACCCAATGCTGTTACCACAACTTCGTCCAATGAGTTATTGCCTGATACGAGTTGTATTTGCAACGGGCCGTTTACACCACTTACGTTTACACTTTTGGAAGCATAACCTACGTAAGAAAAAGTAAGTACTGCGTTTGCACCTGCACTTATAGAGAAGTTACCATTGGCATCTGTAGAGCCACCTTTGGTTGTGTTATCAATTAATATGCTTACACCGGAAAGTGGCTGGCCGATTTGCGACAGCACGGTTCCTTTAATGGTGGTTGATTGCGCCAATAGATGCAGGGGAGCCAGCACCACTAACAGATAAGCAATTAACCTGGGGATTTTGTTCATCTTACTAATTATTAGATTCTATGAATGATTGATTAAGGATAATAAAATGCCTGTCCGGCTTTTGCAGCCGAAAAAAAACAATACAATAGCATGCTGTTACGAGCAGCTTACTGTGTTATATATGAATAGGGGAAAATGATTAGCAGCAACAGCAACGCATACTGCGCATGTGCATGCACATGAGTTGCATTCGTGAAGACGAGGTAGCAGAGATAGTAGAATGTTGATCCTGGTGGCTTGTGCCTGTTTTGTCTTTCATTGCTGATAAAATTTTTCACGCTCACTACTCATACCCATCAAGACATTTTGTTTGCGGAGGCTTCGAAGATGAAGCAGATAGTCATTTAGACAGTGAAGTAGATACTGTGTACAACTTATCTTCCCGTAAACCGGATGGATGTAGCACCAGCCACAATGCTGGTTGCTAAGGCTTCAACGGGCCATGTCCCTCTGCCTTTCTTGATAAGTATTCTGTAAAAGAGCAAGGCAAAGGTAATAGCCAGATTAATATTAACAAAATAAATCTACAAAATTAGTGGACTAATTTTATGTACGATGTTAGATGTACGATGTAAGGGGTTGAAAGAGAGCTGGATTTGAGATTTGAGATTTGAAATTTGAGATAAGTTTCTTCTCTGCGTCACCTCTGTGTTCTTTGCGATACTTCTATCGCAGAGTGCGCAAAGAATACGCAAAGGGCGCAGAGACTTTTTTGAATTGAAGATTTGAAATTTAATATTTGAGATGAGCTATAAGGTTAAATGCGCCCATTTCAAATATCAAATTTCAAATCTCACCCCCCTTAAAAGCAAAACGGGCAGCTCTATTTGCCACCCGCTTAACAATTTATCTATATAACAATACAACAATCTACTTCTGCACTTCTGTGATCGGCTCGCCGATAGAACCGTTTGGCATTTGAATGTGGAGTAGTGCAGAGATGGTTGGCGCAATGTCTGTCATGTAATGTACTTGTGTAGAGGCGCCTTGCTTAATGCCCCAGCCCATAAACAACAATGGTATATGTACGTCCTGTGCATTCCATGTACCATGTGTAGTTCCTTTGGCCGGACCTTCAAACCAACCCGGCTCCGGCACGAATGTTACAAGGCCGCAACGTTTACGATTGTAACCGTTGATGATCTTTTCTTTCAACACGGCAGGGATAGTTGACTCAGATACTTTCGTTACATCTACTACGTATTGAATACCCGGCTGTACTTCTATATATTCTATGCTTGCTTTTTTCAATGCTTCGATGTCAAGACCTTGTTGCTTTACTTTTTTCATATCGAAGTTTACATAATAGTTGGTCAATGACAATACCAGGTCATTTTGCCCAAACTGTTTTGCCAACACCGCATTCAAGCCTGCCAGCATAGCTTTTGTCTGAACAAGGTCTGCCGGGATTTTATGTTCTTTCATAAAACCAATTGCGTGTGACGCGCCGTGATCTGCGGATAAGAATACGGTATAGTTTCCTTTACCAACTTTTGTGTCGAGAAAACTGAAGAAGGTTGCAAGGTCTTTGTCCAGGCGGATATATACATCTTCTATTTCTATTGAGTTAGGGCCATATTTGTGCCCAACGTAATCCGTAGATGCGCAGTTGATGGTAAGGAAGTCTGTTGCACTACCTGTACCCAGGCCATATCCATTTACTGCTGCTTTCGCAAAGTCCAGCGTGAGTGTATTACCAAAAGGCGATGTGCGGATGTTGTCATGGTCTTGCTTGTAGAATGTAGCCATGTCATGCGGAAACACCGGGGCTTTCTCTCCCTTGAATAAACCCTCCCAAGGCACATCGTCTGCAGTGCTTTGTTTATATGTATTGATCGGGTAATAAGTATCCCAACCTTTAGCTACCAGTTTTTCAGGTTGTTTGTCATCGTTGAATTTCTGCGCCCATTCTGGTAGCTGTTGCATGTACCATGTACTTGAGATAAAATTGCCACTTGCATCATCAAACCAGAACGCGCCGGTTGCTGCATGTCCTGCAGGCAGAATGGATGCACGGTCTTTCAATGATACACCAACAACTTTCGATTGAAAGTTGGTCGCAAGCATTAGCTCATCTGTAACGGTAGATGCCAATAAATTACGTGGCGACATTTTACCATTTACAGAAGTGCTACCTACCGTCTGCACAGTAGAATCATCTGTACAATATACATTTTTGCCTGTTGCCTGGTCTATCCAGTTGTTGCCTGTAATGCCATGTATGGAAGGAACAGAGCCTGTAAAAATGGTGCTATGCCCAACGGCAGTATAAGAAGGTAAATGCCTGATAAAAGTATTCTCGCAGGAGAACCCTTCTTTGAGCATTCGTTTAAATCCATTATCGGAAAGCCTGTCGTAATAACGATAAATGTAGTCTAAACGCATCTGGTCCACTACTATACCAACGACCAGCTTTGGCCTGCTAAGCTTTTGCTGTGCAATGGTTTGAAATGAAATAGCTGACAGCAAAACAATAAGATACTTCTTCATGCACGTGTTGTTACTTGTTTAAAATTAAAGGGGATTGGCTTATGCAGGGAGAGGGCAAATGTAAGGATAATACAGTTTCATGGGTCGAGAATGGGCCACTAAGGCACAAAGACAGGAAGAAACACTAAGTCGCATTTCCAGTTCTCTAAACCTGACAGGTCTTTGAGACCTGTCAGGTTTCTGTAAAGCTGAAACTTGTAAACAATGAAACTATTGAAACACTATCTACATTAAACAATTAAATACGATGGCTGCTAATATCGCGCCTACAATGGGCGCTATAACAGGCACCCAGCTATATTCCCAACCGCTTTTGCCTTTTGCCGGTATAGGCAGAATGGCGTGCATGATGCGTGGGCCAAGATCACGCGCGGGATTGATGGCGTAGCCTGTAGGACCGCCGAGACTAAGCCCAATACCTAACACAAGTAGAGCTACAGGCAAGGCATCTAATGCACCTAAGGAGCTGGTGGGAGAAACGATATATAATACACCAAAGATCAATGCGAATGTGCCAATGACTTCTGTTATAAAATTTGCGGCTGTGCTTTTAATAGCAGGCATAGTACAGAAGGTGGCGAGCTTGGCACCAGGATTATCTGTTGCTTCATAATGCTTATAATAGGTAACCCACACGAGCAGTGAACCAGCCATTGCACCGAGTAACTGTCCTGCGAGGTAAACAGGTATTTTATCAAACTCAATTTTATGTAACCATGCAAGCGCAACTGTTACGGCAGGGTTAAGATGTGCGCCGCTACCTTTTGCAGCAATGAACACGCCGACAAACACGGCGATGGCCCAGCCAAAAGTGATGACGATCCAGCCGCTGTTGTTGCCGTTGGTTTTGTTGAGGACTACATTAGCTACAACACCATTACCGAGTAAGATCAGCATGGCCGTTCCAACAAATTCACTTACGAAAATAGACATAGCAAGTTAGGTTTAAGACAAGTACAAAGCTTTGTGCTTGTTGTTAGTTAAGAACTGGTATAAAACAATTTTGATATTTCACGCAAAGGCGGAAAGTATCGCAAAGACCGCAAAGGAGACGCAGAGGTCGCAAAGCAGTGACAAAAAAATTAATCTTAAGCTATTTAACTCTTCGACCGAAGCGAAAATCTTCACCACATAGACACATTAGGGACATAGGCACATAGAAAATGTTTTTGCTTTTAAATAATAGTAATCTTGATTCATTCAAGAGAACATAGAGCACATAGTGGAGTCGCTGCGCGACTCTTTGGAACTACTTCTGTGCTTTTCTTGCCCTGGTTCGTGTCCTCACGAACCAGTTGCATTTCGGTTCGTGAGGACACGAACCGAGGCGACAGCAGCAATAAAACAATGTAACCATATAACCATTCAACAATTCATCTACACAAACGCTGCCGTTGCATTAATCGCCTTCTTCCAATCTTCAGCCAGCTTTGTTCTTTCTTCTGAAGAGATAGCGGGATCGAATGCTGTATCGCGTTGCCAATATTGTTCTATCTCTTGCAGGTCTGACCAGAAGCCTGTTGCAAGGCCTGCGAGATAGGCAGCGCCTAATGCAGTTGTTTCTGTAATGCGTGGCCTTACTACTTTCGTGTTCAGTATATCGCTCTGGAATTGCATAAGCATATTATTAACGGTTGCTCCGCCATCTACACGCAGCTCTTTGATGGTCAGGTCAGAATCTGCCTGCATAGCTTGTAGCATATCCATAGTCTGGTATGCAATGCTTTCTATAGCTGCACGTGCAAAATGGCCCGCAGTTGTACCGCGTGTAATGCCTACGATGGTGCCGCGTGCATGCTGGTTCCAGTATGGAGCGCCTAAGCCTGCAAACGCAGGAACCATGTACACGCCGCCATTGTTTTCAACCGTTGCGCTCAACGCTTCTACATCAGCCGACTTTCTTATCACGCCCAATCCATCTCGTAACCATTGCACTACTGCTCCGGCAATGAATACACTTCCTTCCAGCGCATAATACACTTCGCCGTTTATTTTCCAGGCTATGGTGGTGATCAGGTTATTTTTAGAAGTAATTGGTTTTGTTCCTGTTTGCATCAGCATAAAACAACCCGTACCGTAGGTGTTTTTTACCATACCTTCTTTTAAACACATTTGTCCAAACAGTGCAGATTGCTGATCGCCGGCTACGCCTGCAATGGGAATATTGGCGGCAGTTAATGCCTGTTGTGTATAACCAAAGATCTCGCTGGAAGAGCGCACTTGTGGCAATACAGATTTTGGTATGTTGAATAAGGATAATAAATTTTCGTCCCACTCTTGTGTATGAATGTTGTACATCATGGTGCGGGAGGCATTGGTTACATCCGTTGCATGCACTTGCCCGCTGGTCAGTTTCCAGATCAGCCAGCTATCCACAGTACCAAAACAGATCTCGCCTTTCTCAGCCAGTTCACGCACGCCTTTTACATTATCTAAGATCCATTTCAGTTTTGTAGCAGAGAAGTACGCGTCTATCACAAGCCCGGTCTTCTGCTGGATCTCCGGTTGCTTGCCTGCTGCTTTTAGCTCGTCGCAATAGCCTGCCGTGCGCCTGTCCTGCCATACAATAGCGTTATAGACCGGTTCACCTGTTGTACGGTTCCATACCACAGTTGTTTCGCGCTGGTTGGTAATGCCGATAGCAGTTACCTCTTTTACAGTTATACCAGCTTTTATTACAGCCTCTGTTGCTACGCTTAACTGCGTGTACCATATTTCATTGGGGTCGTGCTCTACCCAACCCGGCTGCGGAAAGATTTGTGTAAATTCTTTTTGAGCTACAGAGACAACTTCACTTTTTTTGTTGAATAAAATGGCACGCGAGCTCGTTGTACCCTGGTCGAAGGCGAGAATAAATTTTTCCATTTGTAGCAATCTGTTAAACAGTGATATTAAATAATATTATCTAAAGTTTGAAAATAAATCGGGGTAATCTGTAATTACGCCATCTACGCCCAAATCCAGTAAGGCCTTTATTTCTTCTTTGGTATTGGGTGTCCACGGTAATACTTTGATATGTTTCTGATGGCAGGCGTCTACCATTTCTTTTGTTACAGTCTTGTATGCCGGGCTGTAAGTGTCTGGTATAAAACCTAACAGTTGCAATTGCGCCTCTACGTTGCCTCCATCTTTATCTACAAGAAAAGATAGCTTTACCTGTGGGTACAATGCGTGAATGGCTTGCAATGCACGTACATCAAAGGACTGGATCACAGTTCTGTCTATTACCTTCTTCTGTTGTAACAGCGGTATTACCAGCTTTACGAATGTTTCCGGATCAGGATGGTTAATATTATCTGTTTTGCTTTGCGATTTTATCTCCATGTTATACCGGATGGTTACACCTTTTGCTTTGGCATATGCCTCTGTTGTATCCAGGAGCTGACTTAGCAATGGCTTGGCTACAGTCATTTTCTTTTGTTGCGGAAAGTCAGGATGCGGTTTTAAGCCCACGTCATATTTTTTGATACTGTCATACGTAAGGTTGTAGAGCAATATTTTTTTTGCTTCTGCCGGTGTAAGATAGTTTCCGGCAGGCGTGGTAGTTATGAGTGGATTAAAATACGGATCGTGCGACACAACCACTTGCCTGTCTTTCGTAATGTGCAGGTCCATCTCTAGTGTATTCACTTTTAGATCGATCGCATTTTTCATAGCTGGAATGGTATTCTCCGGCATAAGTCCGCGGCCGCCGCGATGCGCCTCAAAGTCTGTTTTATTGTATTGCTGTGCCGTTGCCATATTTGTTGCGAGACATGCGATTACAAAAGTTTTCAAAAAGAGATTTTTCATGTTGATTATTTTAAGAGACTGTTTGATCTACTAACTTTTCATTTCACTCACTTAGCATATTTCTCGCAAAGGCGGAAAGTATCGCAAAGGGCGCAAAGGAGACGCAGAGAACGCAAAGTTGTCACTGAGACTCCAGGTCACTAAGCAACACCAAGAAATATGCAACAGGGTTAACGGATTTTGTGGACCGCAAAATTTGTTCATCATGCTGCATCCTCATCCATTTCGTCATTAAATAATCATTACTAATCTCTGTAAACAGCACCAAACAAAAAATACTTGCAGGCAGCTACCATCTGCCGGCCTTAATACTCATCTCACTTTTTCACCACTAATTCAATAGATAGTTCTTTGCTATTGCAGCATAATCTTCTACCTGTTTATTTACCCACGCTTCATCTTTGTTCATAGCTTTGGCCATTATTTCAGCAACAGGTTTTGCTATACGCAAACTTTCTTTCGCATCGAGCAACAGGGCGCGTGTGCGTCTTGATAACACATCTTCCAGTGTGCGCGCCATTTCATACTGCACAGCCCATCTTACCTGCACTTCATGTATGTGTAACGATTCACTGATCCATGTGATCGGATTGTCATTCATCTGCATACGTATTTTTGCCGCATCACTTCCGTAGAAATAAAACGGATCTTCCCAGTCTTTATTTACAGCATAACCATGTATAGCTAAGTGTGGTGTATGTGTATGCGTTGTATTCCAACCAAGAGTTTTTTCTATACTTGCCAGCATATCCTCTCCCATTTTCCGGTAAGTAGTCCACTTGCCTCCAATAATGGTGAAGAGGTTCGACGGTGTTACCATGATCTTGTGGCTGCGTGATATTTCTTTTGTCTTCGAGCTGCCTTCCTGTGGTGCAGCTAATGGGCGCAAGCCTGCAAATACACTTAGCACATCTTTACGCTGTGGCTCGCGTGATAAATATTGACCTGCTGTATTTAAAATGAATTTTATTTCTTCTTCAAGCGCTACGGGCTCCAGCGTTACCGTTTCTACTTGCGTATCTGTTGTACCTACTACTACTTTATTATGCCACGGCACTGCAAACAATACACGACCGTCTGAAGTTTTCGGGATCATGAGTGCATTATCCGCTGGATAAAATGATTTATCCAGTACAAGATGCACTCCCTGGCTTACGCAAATACTTTTACCTGCATTGGGATTATCCATATGCAGGATGTTGTCTACAAAAACGCCTGTTGCGTTTACAACGGCTTTTGCATTCAATGGAAAGGAACTGCCCGATTCTGCATCTACAGCTATAACACCGGCAACTTTGCCTTCTTTTTTCAACAATCCTTTTACTGCAATATAGTTGATGGCGTAACCGCCTTTATCATAGATGGTCTGCGCGAGATTGACAGCAAGCCTTGAATCATCAAACTGCCCATCGTGATACAACACACCTCCAATTAATCCTTGCGCTTTAATGCCGGGCAGACGTTCAAGTGTTTCCTGGCGGGAGATAAAAACGGAACTACCGAGGCTTAATCGTCCTGCAATCCAATCGTAGAGTTTCAGCCCAATGGTATATTTTAAACGATCGATCCAATTATAAACAGGTATGATGAATGCCTGGTTGCGCACAAGATGCGGTGCATTCTGATACAACAGGCCGCGCTCTACACTGGCTTCTCTCACGAGTGCAACGTTTCCTTGCGCCAGATAGCGTACTCCACCATGTACCAGTTTGGTGCTTTTGCTGGAGGTAGATTTTGCAAAATCTGACTGCTCCAGCAATAGGGTAGAATAGCCCCGCGCAACAGCTTCCAACGCAACGCCTAAGCCTGTAGCCCCACCTCCTATTACAATAACATCCCAGTCTGTATGATCCTGTAAAACGCTTAACGCTTGCTCTCTTTGCATAAATATCCTCCCGTTGCCTTATTGTAATATACATCGGTTTTCGATATATATCGCATTAAAAATATAAATTTTCCAGGTTATGATGCAAATGATTGATTATGAATAAGAATGTACTTATTTCACTCAAAGGCTCCAAATATCGCAAAGGGCGCGAAGGGAATACAGAGAACGCAAAGAGAAGCGTGAATTTCAAATTTCAAATATGAAATCTCATATCTACCCCGCTAACTGTGCTGTCTCTTTTATACTATCATCCAATACCTGGCAGCTTTCTTTTATGACGCGGATAAATTGTTCGGCTTCTTTGCCGTCGTATTGCTCTATAATGGTTACAAGTGACTTGATATGCGCAAGCGGCTTTTGCATTTTATTCGCCTGTATCCAGGCAACTTTATTTAGTCTTTGTTTTAATGCTTTTACTTCCATTTCTTTCCTGTCTGCTTCACGTTGTACTACAAGTGTGATGCAGGCAAGCATGTAAAAAAGCACAAAACTAACCATATAGCTGAGGGGTACTTTTATCAATTTGGTAGCGAATGCAACAATAAACAGGAAGCCCGCAGCAGAAAGGATATAAAATAACAATTTCAGATAGGAATGCCTGGACAGCAAAGGCGTTTTCATATTATTCAATTTTGTGTAGCGAGGTAAATATACTAGAAAATTAAATACAGAAAACATTGTGCCATATACATATCGGTGTGAATAGACTTTAACGCACATGCTATTGCACTTCTGTTTTTTTCTGTTTAACTTAGTAACAGCCGAGGTTTTAAAAAGTTGCCTCTACAGAGGTGAAAGGTTTAAGGCATAAGGCAAGAGACGCATCGTTTACCACATACCTTCCTCCTCGCACCTTTCTCCTTTTCCCAATTCTGTCAATCTTAAAATTGCACATATGAAGAATTACGAGTATCGTCAATCAGATCTGTCAAGAGCAGTACTTGCCGGTTTGTTCGCTGGTATCATTGGCACATTTGCGAACTTAGTCTTTACTGCAATCTATCGTAGCATCGCCAAGTTTTATTCGTTTAATGCAATGGATGTGGGTACGATTATCTTTGGTAGCACGCTTTTATTAATCGCTTGCGGTGTTACTTTTTATTTCTTTGCGCATTACCTGAATAAGAAGAATGGCCTGAACATGTATCGTATGCTGGTGTTCATTATGACAGCAGCTATCATTACAACAGTTTTATATGTACGCTTCTCCGGGCAAGCTGTACCAGCGGAGTTTAAAGCTATGCTGATCGGCACACAGGTAATCATAGGAGGGCTGGCGTTCTTCCTCATACCTTATTTATTCCGGCATGATAGTATAATCAGCTAGCGCGTTTGAGATTTGAAATGATAGCAGTGTAGTGCTGCATTGTTATATTGTTGAATGGTTGTATGGCTCAATGATAATTGGGCGGTGCAACCATTTTTTATTCTCTCCTTCTTATCTCTGTGATCTTTGTGATATAGTAACGCAGAGCGCGCAGAGAATACGCAGAGAACACAGAGGCTCATTCACGATTCACGTCTCACGATTTCCCTCACTACTGACAACTCACCACTCACAGTTTCAGCAATCCTGCTTTGTACAATCCATTCACGGGCTTGTTATCCCAGAAGAGTTCAAAGTCTTCGAGGCCAGCGGCTTCGTAGTTGTCTTTTACTTCTTGCAGTGTATAGGTTTTGAGATTATTGACAGACAGTTTTTCCAACATAGCTGCTAACCAAATGCCCTGCGGCTGATTCACATGTATATTCAGCGCTTCTCTCCTTCCCTGGAAGGTGAGGGAGGACATTTCCCATTGATTGCCTTTTTTGGATTTGGTATAGTTTTCCAACAACGGTTGTTTGCCAAGCCATACAACTTTAGAAGAAGGTTTGACCGTACCGGCTTCCTCTTCTTCCAATGCTTTTACTATGTAGTCAGGAGTAACTCTTGTTTTCGGCACTTTGAACTCAAACCATTTTTGCAGCGGATAATCGAAGCATGCGCCGTGCATGTAGTTGAGCAAAGATTTTTTTAATCCATAGCCAAATGCATCGTGGTCTGCCCCGGTGGGATCGGTGTGTACAATATCGTTATTGGCAAATGAGCCAATGGCTTCTGTTTCTTTTTTTACATTGTATTTCTCCGGATTCAGCCCGACAGGGCTATGCGCTGTCATGGCAAACTGATGCCAGAAGGCTGACTGTAATATACCTGCTTCGAACATCTGGCGCACCATCTCTAATGAGTCGATTGTTTCCTGTGCCGTTTGTGTGGGGAAACCATACATAAGATAGGCGTGTACCATAATGCCCGCTTCTGTAAAATTCCTGTTTACACGTGCTACCTGCGCAACGGTAATTCCTTTTTGTATCAATTCTAGCAAACGGTCCGATGCAACTTCTAATCCGCCTGATACTGCAATACAACCAGATGCTTTTAACAACAAACAGAGATCGCGTGTAAAGCTTTTTTCAAAGCGGATATTCGTCCACCAGCTTACACTCATTTTGCGGCGGATAATTTCCAGCGCCAAAGCCCGCATGAGCGCAGGCGGCGCGGCCTCATCTACAAAATGAAAACCTGTTTGCCCCGTTTGTATTATGATCTCTTCCATCCTGTCACACAATAGTTGTGCGGTGATGGGTTCGTACACGCGTATATAGTCAAGCGAAATATCGCAGAAGGTGCACTTGCCCCAGTAGCAACCATGTGCCATTGTCAGCTTATTCCACCTGCCGTCGCTCCACAGGCTGTGCATAGGGTTTACCACTTCTATAGCTGAGATATATTTGTCCAGCCAGAAGTCGCTGTAGTCAGGTGTACCTACCTGCCCTTGCTTATAATCTTTACAGGTTGTATTGTTGATATAGGTTACTACGCCATCTATCAGGGTAAATGTGCGCTTCAGTTCTTCACGCGTTTTTGTTCCTTCTATATGATGGATCAGGTTTTCTATTGGCGCTTCACCATCATCTAAGGTGATGAAGTCATAAAACTCAAATACTCTGGCATCTGAAAGGGAACGTAGTTCTGTATTGGCAAAACCGCCTCCCATTACCACTTTTACCTGTGGATAGTTCGCTTTGATCCATTGCCCGCACCTGAAAGATGCATAGAGGTTACCGGGAAAAGGAACAGAGATGGCAACTATTTTCGGTTGCACCATTTTCATCCGTTCCGCTAAAATATCAATGAGGATCTGGTCTACGTAAGTATATGGCTGTTGCAATGAGTTGTATAGCTCATCGAAACTATTAGCAGAGCGTCCCAGCTTTTCTGCATAACGGCTAAAGCCGAAATGTGCATCCACCGTTTCCATGATGAGGTCGGACAAATCTTCGAGGTACATGGTAGCCAGATGTTTGGCTTTGTCTTGTGTACCCATAGAACCAAATGCCCAATTAAGATCATCAAGTTGTGCAAAACGCGATGCTTCCGGCAGGAAGTTGCGTTTACAAATAAAATGCGCTAACGTAGGATTTTTTCCTTGCAGGAATAAAACAACAGCGTCAATGGTGTTGATATAGTCTTCACTTAACGCTACTATTCTTTTGATGTTGTCTGCCCAGTCCGTGTGGGGTTGCTGCTGTATGTGTGCAAACAGTTTTTCTAATCCTTGTTTTGAGAAAAGCTTCAGTGTTACTTCTATGCCCAAGTCGGCCTGGAATGCTGAAATATTCTTTGTATTTAAAAAACCTTTCAGGTAGGCTGTAGCCGGGTATGGCGTATTTAATTGTGTAAATGGTGGCGTGATCAAAAAAACAGAAGCGCTCAAATTCAGGTGATTTAGGTGCAAAAGTATTAAAAAGTCAGCGGTGAGTTGTCAGTTGTGAGTAGAAGTGCTTCACTCACAACCGACAACTATCTACTCATAAAAAAAGATTTGGCTATTTGAAAAAGGTTCTTATTTTTACAGTGTACTACAACACTAATACACTACTTATGATCGAATTTAATCATGTGGGTTTTGGTTATACACAGAAAAAGAACCTGTATAAGGACTTGCAGATGAACCTGCAGGCGGGTTCTATTTACGGCCTGCTGGGACGTAACGGTGCAGGCAAATCCACTTTACTAAAACTGATTACCGGCCTTGTGTTCGCCAAAAGGGGCAAGGTTTCGGTGCTGGGCGATAACCCGGCTAAACGTCACCCGTCTTTTCTCCAGAAGATCTTTTTTATTCCTGAAGAGATAGACACGCCTGATATTGATGTACTCTCTTTTGCAGAGGACTTTAAACCGTTCTATCCAAATTTTGATAAGCAGCAGTTTATCGGTTTGCTGCATGAAATGGAAGTGCCGCAGACGAAACTCAGCCAGATGAGTTACGGCCAGAAAAAGAAGACGTGGATTGCATTGGGCATTTCGGCCAATACTGAATTGCTGATATTGGACGAGCCGACAAACGGTCTGGATATTCCGTCAAAAAGACAATTCCGGAAAATGATAGCATCTACTATCAATGACAATAGATGTATTATCATTAGTACGCACCAGGTGCGTGATCTGGATAGCCTGATAGACCGCATTCTCGTTGTGGAAAATGGTGAACTGCTGGTAAACTCTTCTATTGATACTATTACGAGTAAACTGCATTTCAAGCAACTGAAAGATGATTACCCATCTGATAATGTTTTGTACAGCGAATCTAACCTGTTGGGAACATCTGCCGTATTGCTCAACAATGGCGGCGAAAGTGCTTTTAGCCGTATAGATATTGAATTATTCTTCAATGCTGTAATGGCTAACAAACAACAAATGCAATCTTTATTCACTGCTTAATTATCTTACCATGTCTAATAACACATTTAGCTTTTCGAGATTTGGCATTTTGTTCCGAAAGCATTTAAAGGAAAATGGCCGGCGATATCTCCTTTTTACACTCATGCTTTTTGGCATCCAGTTCGCCCTGCAGGGCTTTCCTACGGCAATGGGTTTTGATAGATTTTCAATAATGCCGTACAAAATCATTTTTTTACTCTCCATTCTTTTTAGCAGCACTATTTTCTCTTCGCTCTCTTATTCTTTTTTTTCCAATAAAGCAAAGGGCATACAATACCTGCAATTGCCTGCATCTGAGTCTGAGAAAATACTGGTGAGTTTTATTGTATCACAGGTCTTCTTCTATATTGCTTTTATGGCTTGCTATTACGCAACGAATAGCATTATGTGTACGCTGTATAATTCTTTTTCTGATTTCAAAGCAAAAGGAGCTACACCGGAAACACTGAAGTACTATAAAGCAACTTTATTCGATTGTATTAAGGATAATGAAGGATGGTATAGCATTATTGCTTCTTTCATCTTAAGTGCAGTGGCACATTTTGGCTCTCTGACTTTTGAAAAGAACGCTTATGTAAAAACTTCACTTTTGATAATGCCGTTAGCTGCGCTGATCTTATGGTTAAACTATACTATTCCGCATGTTTTGATAGGAAAAGAGGCAATGGGCCGCGGCCTTCTTTATAATACGGGAGTTCGAGTGGGAGATTATCAGCTCCAAAAGTTACTCAAACTGCCAGCTACATGGTCCAACTTCCTGTCTTACTTTGTACCGTTATCATTGTATTTCTGTTTCTGGATTGCCAGCTACTTTAAATTAAAAGAAAAGCAGGTTTAAGGTTTTAAAAAATTATTCTATGGAATTTAATGAGAACAGGGCTATTTATCTACAGATCGCAGAACTTATCTGTGAAAAGATCCTGTCCGGTCATTTTAAAGAAGATGAAAGGATCCCCTCGGTAAGAGAAATGGCTGTACAACTGGAGGTAAATCCGAATACCGTTATGCGCACATTTGAATTTTTGCAATCAAAGGATATTATTACCAATAAAAGAGGTATCGGCTATTTTGTATCAGCCGGGGGGTTGCAAACTGCCATGAATTTCCGGAAGGAGGAATTTATACAAAAAGAGTTGCCACAATTGTTCAAAACCATTCATCTGCTGAATATGGACTTTGACGAACTAAAGCAGATGTACGTGGACTACGTTAAAAAATTACCTACACATTAAACTGTTTATACATGAAGAAGAGTCTTTTTTTCATCATACTAGCGGTTGCGATCTGCCTTGTCACACTTACCGCTGCGAACTTGAAACTGGGGAATGAATACACAAAGGGGAATTTTGTAAATAATATTATTAAAAATCCACTACCTGCATTCTCTTACATAAAAGAGATCCATAAGGCTGGCGACTCCGATACGTATAGCTGCCAGCTTGAGATCATTAATTCACCGGAGAATGTGGTGGCGTATGATTCAACACGCCCCCGCACTTTGACTTTTACCGTACAAAATGATACGTTGTTTATTGCAAGGGATGAAAAACTTCCAAAGGAAGAATATGCAAGTTCATTCCGTGGGAGGCTTTTTATTCCTGCGCCAAAGGCACTTTCTACTTCGCAAACCAATTTTATTATTACCGGCGCGCGGGGTGATTCTTTGTCCATCTATGCCTCCGGAAGCAGCGAGGTAAGCTTATCCTATGCAAAGGTTAATAGCTTAAAAATAATAGCCTCGGATGCTTCCAGTGTACAAATAATGAAAACAGACAGCATCCCATTTTTACAGTTGTCTTTACGCGACAAAAGCTCATTTACGGCTGCTGATGTAAAGGTGCTGAACAGGCAATTTCAGGCAAGCGACTCTACTACAATCAGCCTGAGCGGAAGATCTATTAATTACTTCGGTATAAAATAATACAGCTATGCCATGGATTAACTTAACTAACTATATTTTCCTGCCCGAATACCTGGCTATGGTTATTACAGTCATTGTATTAGTTTTTGCGGGTACGAAAGGGAAGGCAGAAATTTGAGATTTAATATTTGAGATGACCTCTGCGTTACTATCGCAAAGAACGCAGAGGGTACGCAGAGAACACAGGGGCACATTCACGATTATCGTCTCACGATTCACGATCTTCTTTTACGCCCTCCTTGCAATACTTATTGCCATAGAAGCACTGAAAGACAAAGGAAAGACTTTGTGATTCTTCCTGTCTTTGTGACTTGGCGGCCCATTCACGATTACCGCCTCACGATTCACGATACGTCTTATATACTACAGTTACCTTTACCCCTGCTTGTTGCCAGCATATTACCGCTATGTAATAAAACCTTCCATCGTTGTAGTTACAAAACCTAGTTGCTTTATACTATATTTAGAACTCAGACAAATCCAATGAAGCAACTACCCCGCAGGCTGGAATCTATAGATGTGTTCCGTGCTCTAACCATGTTTCTCATGGTATTTATTAATGATTTTGATGGAATCAAAAACGTACCGGAATGGTGGAAGCATGTGCCGGATGATGCTGATGGCTTAGGCTTTGCGGATACTATCTTCCCTGCCTTTCTTTTTATTGTAGGGTTATCCCTCCCTTTTGCTATTAAGAACCGCATAGCACGGGGTGACTCAACAGCGAAGATTGCTGCATATATTTCTTTGCGTGGCCTTGCTTTACTGATCATGGGCTTCTTTCATGTGAACCTGGAGCAGTACAACATGGATGCATTATTGCCTCGTTATGTATGGCAGATTACGATTACTGTTGCGTTTTTCCTGGTATGGCTGGACTACCCTGCTACTATGCAAAAGAAGAAACGGTGGCTTTTACAAGGCATCGGAATTGCTTTGCTTATCGCCATGGCAGCAGTTTACAGCGACGAAAATGAGCATTGGATGTCTACTTCCTGGTGGGGCATTCTTGGGTTGATCGGCTGGTCTTACCTGCTGTGCGCCTTTGTGTTCCTTTTCACTAAAGGAAGACCAATAGCACAGGTCATTGCATTTATATTTTTCTTTTGCTTCAGCATTGCTGCACATGCGGGCCGGCTGGAGGCACTTGATTTTATAGAACAGTATGTATGGATTATTAGCAGTGGCTCATTGCCTGCTTTAACTATGGCAGGCGTAGTGGTATCTGTGTTATACGGCTATATGTCTGAAAAAGGGAAAAGTAATTTGTTTTTATCGCTCTTACCTATCAGTGGTGTGGTAATGATTGCTATAGGCTTTGCATTACGTCCGATCGGCGGTATTTCTAAAGTGCATGATACTCCATCCTGGGTGGGTATTTGCACAGGCATTAGCATACTTGTTTTTGCCGGCATGATCTACTTAATAGACCTGAAGGGAAAGAAAAACTGGTTTCGCTTTATCAGCCCGGCAGGCACCAGTACATTAACCTGTTATTTGATTCCCTATATTCTTTACTCGCTATATGCGTCTGTACACTTCAAATTTCCACGCTTCTTTAACGAGGGTACTGGCGGTTTCATTCGCTCTGTTGCAACCGCTGCGGTGGTGGTGGCAATAACGGGCGTGTTGGAGAGAAGGAAGATAAGACTCAAAATATAAGTACGAGGTACAAGGTACTAAGTACAAAGTGAGATGCAGGTTATTATAACTTGCGTCTCACTTTTTTTATTCTCAAATTTTACATTTCATACTTTTCACTTAGTATTTGTTAGCTTCGATAAGAGAGAAGTGGGATGCTGGTCATTACAACCTACATCCCACTTCTTTATTCTTCTACTTTGTACTTCGTACCTCGTACTTAGTACTTCACTATAATTCTCACTGTTTTGTCTATACCATCTGTTACGTTCAGGAAGTACAGGTCATTTCTAAGCCCACTTAGATTGAAGTTTACTTCTGTTGTAGTTTGGCCCTGTAGTATGTTGGCTGTTGCAACCTGCCTGCCCGTTTTGTCAAACAATATGAAGGAATAATTACGGTCTTTCTTATGCTGTAATGTTATTTTCAATGGGCCAGGTGTTGGGTTCGGATAGATTTTTATATCCACTCCTTCTTTTAAAGAACCTAAGCCTAAGACCAATATGGTTTGTTCGGCAGATGCGGTATCATAATTATTGTTACCAGCCTGTACTGCTTTTACAACAACCAATCCTTCTGTTGTGAATTTAAGTTGATTGTTGTTGACTACTGTTGCCCCGCCAGATACCACTGTATAGGTAACAGGAAGCCCTGTGGAAGCAGTTGCATTCAGCGTTGCGGTTTCTATTTTCAGTTTTGGCGCTACTGTAGGGAATGTGACTACCTGCGGCGCTTTCTTTACTATAAATGTTTGCTGTACCGTATCTGCTTCGTAGTTTTCATTTCCATTCTGTAATGCAGTTACGGTTACATTTCCAGCACCGGTTATACGCAATGAATCTCCATTTAGTACAACAGGGCCTGTGGCTATAAAAGAAACAGGTAAGCCTGATGCGGTAGTAGCATTTAACCTGACAATGGAGTCTTTCCCGTAGGTCTTGTCTCCTACTGATGCAAACACAATGTGCTGAGAGGCTTTGATCACAGTAAATGACTGTAGTACACTATCTGCCGTATAATTGTCATTACCAGCCTGCAGTGCTTTTATTGTTACATCGCCTGTGCCTGTAATGGTGAGCGTATTATTGTCAAGCGTTGCCGGACCGGACAGTATATTGAAAACAACAGGCAATCCTGACTCTACAGAAGCATTTAATGCAAAAGGAGTATCGCCATATACTTTTGTTCCGATCGAATCAAACACGATGGACTGCGCAGCTTTATTTATTATAAACGTCTCTTCTACTGAAGCGGGAAAGTAATTATCATTGCCAGTCTGGCTGGCTTTTACAGTAACAGCTCCTGCGCCTGTTATACTTAATGTGCCGTCAGCATAAGTAGCGGGACCGGAAACCACTTCGATGGTAACAGGTAGCAGTACATCACTTTGTGCAGTTAACTCTACTTCATCATCCCCATATGTTTTTGTGCCGATGCTGTCAAGCGTTATTGTCTGTATTCTTCTTTCATACAATTCCCATTCGGAAAACTGCGTTCCGGTTTCACCATTGTTGGCTGTAATGTTCAGCCTGTAATACAAATAGGCATTGGTATTATTCGCCGTATATGTTTTAGTAAGCATACGGCTTGCAAATGTTTCGCCACTGCGTGTGTCAAGTGTGGTCCAGGTGGTGCCATTATTTGAGCCTTGCAATGTCCAGTCTTTCGGGTCACGGGCAGGCACATCATTAGCTGAAGAGATCGTATATTTTACTACAATAGCCGGTACAGTTGATTTGTATTGTACCCACAATGCAGTACGCCCGCTACGATAGTACTTTGTCGCTTTATTGTTGTCAATCAGGCTTGGCACATCTTCCGTTGGCTTTGTTGTATTGGGATATTGCGCGGTAATGATACCGCCATTATCTGTAATATCAAAAGATGTGGTGGATGCGTTGACAATGACATTTACAGGTTGCGACAATGCCGTTTTGCCAAGACTCGTGGTTACTTTTGCCTGTAAGGCATACTTGCCCGCAGCTACGTTGTTCCAGTTAAAGCTATATGGCGCAGCGGTATCTTGTCCCAGCCTGGTTGTGCCATTGTAAAATTCGACATTTACAACAGTGCCTAAGCTATCAGAAGCGTCTGCAGTTATAGGAATAGTAGCCGGTGTTGTAAATGTACTGCCAGCCACTGGCGCTGTAATTTTCACACGCGTGCCTGATGGGTTTACATTGACTACAACAATAGCCGGATCACTTTCTTTTCCTTTTGAATCTATTGCTTTTGCAGATAATGTATGGGCTCCCTCTACCGCAGTCCAGTTGATCGAGTATGGCTTACTTGTCGCTTCACCGATCTTGCTGCTATCAAAAAAAAAAATCGACCCGTGAGATCGTGTCGTCCGGTGAGATCGCATCTGCGACTATCGTAAGTATGGAGCCTGCCTCTGTTATTGTTTTGTCTGCAGGTGTATTTATACCTACCTGCGGTTTATCTGCAACAGCAGCATGCCCTACATCTGCGGGATTTAATATTCTTGCAGTAACTGGCGCTCCAGATACCTGGTCTGCGCCTGCATCCAGCGGCGTATTGCGCGGCTGCCCATCCATATCTGTTGTTATAGCCGGATAGGATCCTGTGCCGGCACCTATGGCCGGACTACCAGTTTGTAGATGATAGGTACCGGTAGCATCTTTTGCCAGTAATGGATTAACCACTGTAAACGTACCGGAGGGCATAGCACCTGGCCCTGTTGTGTTGTATGTAATGTTGCCAGCCCAGGTAGCATTTGTATAAGGGCCTGATATACTTGCAGCAGTATTGCCGCCTTGTATAATGTTGTTTACAAAAGTGGTATAGGTGGCGCCCAATCCGCCTGTTCTGCCACTCTGCGTATAGTTACCATATCCCGCAGGATTCACAATAGTGTTATAAGCGATCAATACGCGGTCCGGGCGGTCGTGGCTTGTCAGTGCTGCACCGTCTGCCACTTCCCCGTCGCCATTACCGATGTTGATAGCGGGATTACAATTTTCAAAGTGGTTACTATAGATCACATGATCATCTCCGAAGATGCGTAACCCTGGTGTGTTCACAAAGTAATTGCCATACACCTGGCATTTGTTACCATGCCTTAGTGTAAACTGTGCAGGGCAATCGCGAATGGTATTGTAACGCAGCGTAACAGCAGATGCTTTTACAGAGATCAGTTCGTTTTCCCCTGCGCACTGTTCAAATAAGTTGTACTCTACAATACTGTTGCTGGAAGAAAGGCTGAAGCCGCTTAGTCCAAATTGTAATGTCTCTGCGCCATTACCGGTCTGCGGTTTGAAGTCATTAAAATAGTTGTGATGGATCCACAGGCGTTGCGCGATCTGGCTACCGGAGCCACGTACTGCTATAAACCTTCCCATGGCATCTTTGTGCTGGAAGGTATTGTAATCTACCTGGTGATCGCTGCCGCTGAGCAACAAGTACTCTCCGTCTCCGGTTGTCTGGAAAATGTTGCGTGTAAAACGGCAAAATGTGGTTCCGTTGTTTGTTCTTGTTTTAGAAGAGGCATGCGTGAGTTTAAATCCTTTGATTATAATATATGCAGCAGGGCTCTCGAGGCTAAAACCGCCTTTACCAGTTATTTCTGCACCGCCAATGGTTTGTGCAGTAATAGTAATAGGTTGCACCGCTGTCCCTTTTTTATTAATAGTAATATCAGCAGTTGTAGTATAAACACCATTTGCCAGTATAATGATATCGCCGGCAGCAGCGTTGTTGATCGCTGTCTGCAAGGCAGCTATAGATGAAACAGTTGTAACAGTCGCCGATAACTTAACGGCTAGCAAAAGCAATAAAACAACAAGTGAAATACTTTTTCTAAGAAATAATAATGACTTCGCAGGCATTTCGTGTAGATTTTTTTTCATTTGGATTTTCATTTTGTGCATGAAAACATTTCTGACCAGGCATACCAATACCTGTATCAAGCAATCTTTCGAAACACAATAAAATAAAAAGGGCATGAAAATAAAAGGAGGCATATGTATGAGCCAGCGTATGCAAAAAACTTTCGACGCGCTATTCCTGTATAGCAAGAAAAGAAATAAATGCGCTAAAATATAGACTACCAAAGGGTTTCAGTATGCAACAGCATAGTCAACCTGCCGCTATACTAAAATTTTAGCCTGTATGAGCAATCCAATCCAGCTTATAATTTTACCAATCACACACAATCCTTTTTTACAAGCAAAAAAACGCTACATCGTTTGAATTTTTACCTGCAAAACAATGATTGCTTCGCCGTTGTAACATTATAAAATTTGCTGTATCTTTTGGACGCTTTTATCCCACCCTATGCACAAGCTGCCACTAAAACTAATTATCCATGAGAAGCTTATGCCTTGCATCTATTGCTATATGCATCTTTCAGCTTAGTGCCCCGGCACAGAATACCTTTATTAAAAACGATTTTTTTGTACCGGGCGAGAAAGGAATTTCCTTACAGGTACGCGAGATATTACCATCATCTGCCAAGCCATCTAAAACCCCTCTCCTGCTTTTGCATGGCGGCGGCTCTGGCGCTACCGCATCATTTGACCTGGATGTACCCAATGGTTCTTTAGCAAAAGACCTTGCCAGGCAGGGTATTCCTGTTTACCTGATGAATGTCCGTGGTTGGGAAAGATCCACACACCCAGCTTATGATGAGGCTGACACCTCATTGGTTGCGGGATCATGTATGGAGGCTGCTGCAGACATTGATGTGGTGGTAAATCATATATTGGCAAAGACACACGTGGGGCGCATTGATATTTTTGGTTGGGCCACAGGTGGTCACTGGGCTGCTTACTATGCCACAAAGCACAGCGGTAAAATCGCTCATCTCATTTTGCTGAATACAATATATGGCATTGCTGCACCCTGGCAGTTAAATACAGCGTTCAGCGATCCATCTGACAGCACACGGTACAATGCGCAACTGCCGCTCTTTCGCCAGTCTGCTGCACGCGCTATTAAAAGTGCATGGGATATGGCAATACCGGCAACGGATAAGTCCCAATGGAGAGATACGATGGTTTTAAACGCATACATAAATGCAGCGATCAGCTTCAACGAATATCATGTATTAAAAGTTCCCGGCGGCTACCGTAAAGAGAGTTATGAAATGGCGCATGGCAAAAAATACTGGAATGCAAAAGATATTAAAGTACCTGTGCTGCTGCTTCGCAGTGAGTATGATTTCTGGTCACGGCCGAAGGATATGACCAGCATCTGTGAAGAATTGGGCACCAGTACTAAAAAGTGTGTAACGCTGCCTGCCGCTACTCATTTTGTGTTCCTGGACAAGCCTGAAAAAGGAAGAGCTTTATTACTTACCGAAATGACTGCCTTTTTAAAATAGCACCAGCATGATCCCTGTATTAAAAAAGAATTACTTCGCCATCATTATACTGATCTGTGCTGCGCTGTATATATCTATGCACATTCATACTTACAACCGGCTTACTTTAGAGCGGCAATCTATTATAGACTCGTTCAGGCTGATCAACAATAGCCTTAGTCAGGCGCGTGACAGTTTATATTCAAAATAAGCGGTGTTACAACTGGTACATTTTTATATAATCGGGCGGTGCATCAGGATCTTCATACTCTTTTGAATTGATGATGAATCTGCACGCAGGTAATGCAGTCATTACTATCCGCATTTTTGCTGCCAGGTCTGGTGTGCCAGGATCACTGATCAGTATTTCTTTCAGTTTTGTAAGATGTGGTATTTTAAGGAGGCCATCAACAGTAACACCTGTGCTGCCAAGATGAATGAACTCAAGGCTGGTAAGCTGATCCAGGTAAGTCATACAATCATTTGTCAGTCGCCTGTTGCTTTTTAACCGCAGATCACGAATATATTCCAACTGCAACATGTGCTGTACGCCATCATCAGATATATCCGAATTATTCAGATTCCACTCATCAATATGTTTTATGCGTTTGGCAATGTAACCGATCTCCGTATCTGTTGCATCAGCTTCGATCATTTTTAGCAGACCGATCTCAGAAGGTATTTCTTCGAGGTTATTCAGCCCGAAGTGTAACTTCCAGAAATGTAATTCTTCTTTTCCTTTTTTAGGTTTCTTAAATCGATCCACTGGCTGCAATTGGTTAACTACAAATATGCGGTAGTTTATTTGTAGCCGCAATACCCATAAGTGAGTACATTTTACCACTCGCTGTCTCGCTGTTCGCTATGCGCTTCGCTAATATGTCGAACAGCATTTTCCTACCGGCGCGTGAGGACACGCGTCGGGGCGAAATTGATCTTACTTATTTCAAATCCACCTTCACACAATTGCCTTTTTCCATGCAAGGACAACAACACCTTTTGAGTAGTGCATTTTATCCGGCGCATTGTTAAGCTTGATATTTTCAATATTGTAATGAACGTCTAGCGACTTTATATCGACTTCATTTAGTGGCCACTCCAAATGATGTATGTCATACCGGGTACACGTTCCTGGTTGTGCCATGTATAAACAGTAGCGCTCTGTCAGCCATTTATCTAACCTGCTTTTCCCTTTCACTTGTTGCCCTATTGTAACATCCGCCTGCAAGCTGAATTTTCTCTTTTTATTCATCGAAAAATAAGATTTCCCGGCTTCATTAATATCCCGCCTCATGCGTGCTTTTTCATACGGCAACCCTGATAGTGTTTTTGATATAAGAACGGAGATCGTTTTTGCAGCTTCTATGCTAAGAAAATAAACACCGGGTTTCCCATCTTTTATTACGTACGTCCTAACATTAACTTCATGAAAATCTGAGATAACCGACAAGGCAGGCAAACCACGAGGGTGGATTTTTTCCATTGTGAAAGCCACTAATGAAATCCATGCTTCCCCATCGATGGTGTCAATTTGCAATGTGCCAGGCACAAGGGGTATGAGACACTCAATAGGCATTTTCCAATGTAAGAACAATGCATTGTTCCATTCCTGGTAATAAGACCATTCACCTGCCGGTAAAGGCCAAGGACGATGCGCAATTTGTTTTAATAAACCATTCATACAACACGAAAAATAAATCGAAATTTACTTATTAAATTTACTCATGACTGTTTATAGATCAAAAATCGGCTTTAGTATATTTATACCTACGGTAGTGGTACTAATCACAGTCATGGGATTTGCTATTTACAATAGCGTATGGCTAAGCGTAACTATTGTGTCGCTGGCAACTATTTTTATTTTATACACGTTTCTTAATACGTATTATGTCATTGATGGCGATAAGCTAAAGATCAGGTGCGGCATTTTCCGGTCTACAGTTAATATTGCTTCGATCAAGCTCATCAAGAAAAGCAATAGCATTTTGAGCGCACCTGCGGCTTCGCTGGACAGGATACTGATCCGTTACAATAAATATGACACATTGGTGATATCACCGAAACATAAAGAACAATTTGCTGAACACCTGCAAAAATTAAATCCACAGATAGAAATCAAACTATCCTGACCGCGCTTAAATTCCTATAACATGAGATATAGTTTTTTCACTTTACTACTGCTATCCGTTTTTTCCCTGGCAAACGCCCAAAGGGTTACACCCGATACATTACCATTAAAAAAAGGTACGCTTATCATTCAGCCGATACAGCATGCAAGCCTGCTGTTGCTTTCAAATGGCACAACGATTTATGCGGACCCGGTAGGTGGTGCAGCTAAATATAGCAACCTGCCTTCTCCGGATATGATCCTGGTGACGGATATTCATGGTGATCACTTTGACTCTGCAACCATTGCGGCTATTCAGACACCCAAAACCATTTTGGTAGTACCGCAGGCTGTTGCAGACAAACTTCCTTCTTTCGATAAGTCAAGACTGGTTGTATTACACAATGGCGATAATAGTACGCAGGCAGGCATTAAAATATCAGCAATACCCATGTACAACCTGCCGATCAGTTCCGACGCCCGTCATCCAAAAGGAAGAGGCAATGGCTATGTACTGAATATTGGCGGCAAGAATGTGTATCTGTCCGGCGATACGCAAGGCGTGCCGGAAATGCGTGCTTTAAAAAATATTGAAGTGGCTTTTGTCTGTATGAATCTTCCTTACACTATGGATGTGAATGAGGCATCGAATGCAGTATTGGCTTTCGCGCCTAAGGTTGTGTATCCATATCATTACCGCGGGCAAGATCCCAACCAGTTTAAGGCATTAGTAAATGCCGGCAACAAAGGCATAGAAGTACGGGTGAGAGATTGGTATGTGAAGTAGTGGAAATTGTTTAATGGATAAATTGTTACATTGTTACAACAATAGTATCACAGTCGTTTAGCCTTCTACATTTTCTAATCCTGTCAGGTCTTAAAGACCTGACAGGATTTAATCAACTTATAACTAGTGCAGGGGGGTGACCTGCTTTTTTATTACCAATTTATATAAAACAAAAAACGCAGGTCTATGACCTGCGCTTGTAAAAAGATAGTTGCTTAATTGTAAAGCGTATCATCCATATAACAATTAAACCATGTAGCCATTAATCATTTTTATTTTCTTGGCGCTCTTGCGATCGGAACTACCTGCCAGAGCTTCGTGGGTTTATATTTTTTACCGCCGCCACCTAATCCAAATGCGCCGGTTCCAATGGACAATCCTACTCCGCCACCACTACCGTAGGATCCCATGCCTAGCCCACCACCTATAGAAACCCCACCACCACCATTATTGCCACCATTCTGAGAAGGTAATGCTTCTATAAAAATACCTACCGCTAAGTTTCTGCCTGCATACCGGTGCAGCGTTGTTTTAGGATACAATGACCTCAACGGCACAGCAGCTTCATAGATCAATTCGCCAGCTTCGTTAAAATCAAGTTTCACTTCTACACCTGCCCGGTTAGAATCGCCGTAGTTGTAATTGTCTACCCCTTCATCGCTAAAACCAAAGAGCATATAATCCTTAATATTATCCTGGGCCATTGCACGGCCTCCGGCCGAATTGGTAGCTATAGTTGTAGACCTGCCAGAACGGTTATTGCCTGTAGGACAGGCTATACCTGCTGCATTTTTCTCACTTTTCTCAGCCGCATTATTGATCCATACAGTAAGGCCTGCCTGTAGTATTTTCTGTTGGGTAAGCCCTTGTTTTGCACTCAACTGGATGTAGAGGTAATCACTATCATTGGATATGCGATACGCAACATCTTTATCTGAGTAGGGCAATGGTTTTGCCCAATCATTATCATTACCATCTATTACAAGGGGCTGTGCCTGCCATACACCTGTGTAGGCTAATTCCTTTTCCGCGTTTGTCTTTGCACTGCCACATCCGGCCAGCAAAGCCACTCCTATAATCGCCCCTGCTATTTGTATTCCTTTTACCGCCATAAACAAACTATTTATTGCGCAAAGTTATCTTTCCCGGCCAAGTCTACAACCTACTTTAACACTGTATTTTTCTATTCCTTGTCTGTTACGGCAAACCTGAACACTTTACTACCGGCCCTGCCATCTGTGTCAAGCGCCTGTACAATAGCCACATATTTGCCGGTTCTGTCAGATGTAAAGAAGGAAACGCGGGATTTACCTGTGTTGTCTGCCTGTACATTAGGCGACCAGTATAACACGTTGCGCATATCCGGCATACGGCTTTTCATTTTTGCTTCTGAGTCGTAGACTGGTGAATAGAACTGGCGTTGCAGTTGCAGCCCTTCGTAGTCTATCAACAGCGAAGCTGATGGTAACTGAAAGCCTTCCATGTCATTTTTATAGGTAGAGAAACTCATTATACCATTGAAGATCACCGGCCCATAGATGTATTGCCTTGGTATTACTTCCAGCCTCCTTATTTTCAACGGATCAAATGCCAATACGGTATCTGCATCGAAATAAGGAACGCCGTCCAGCATCACTATTGGATCCGGGTCCAGTAATTCCATTTTTTCAGTAACCATGGTAATGTAAAACTTGCCTTTTCTTTTACGCAGCAGCACTTCTTTTACATATTCGCGCAGTACTTCCTCCATTGTGGTAAAGCGGGTATAATCATCCAGCTTATACGTAAAGAGCGGAGTACCATAAAAGCCCGCTGTATCCTGGTTGTTTACCAGGTATTGCGTACGGTTGCTTTCTGTAGCAAATGCGTTTTCTACCTGCATTTGTATGCTATGATCCAGCAAAGTCTGGGAGATACTTGCGTCCAATGGCTTAAAGCCAAAAGTGTGCGCAACAGGCGAAGCTGAGAACGGAGAGGCAAGCTCTAACCTATAGATACTATCGTACAACTGGTTTACTTGTGCGATCAATTCATCTGCACCCCACAGGTCTTTGATATTAAACAATACCTGTCCTTTCTTGTCGCTTAATGCCACTTCTAACTTATATGCTTTACCCGGACTGGATATGTATGCCGCTACGCCTTCCTGAGGCTGATTTGTATGCTTGTTTACAATAGTGCCTTTGATCAGGTGCCCTTCGTACTCTGGTAAGAATTCTAACGCCTGCGCCTTATCCAGTATTTTGCTCCAGTCAAATCCGCGCCAGCCTTGTGTCATCATCAGGTTATCTGTAGCCGCGGCTACATTTGCATCTTTCCCATACACATAGTAAGCCGGGGACTCAATATTGCCTTTTATTTCTGATGTCAGCCAGAGATAACTGAAAATATCTTCCTCATCTGCTGACTGCAAAGAATCTTCCTGGAAAATAGCAACAGACATATTCGCTGCCGCCGCTTTTGCCTGTTCCGTTTGTACTGCTATATCGAAGTTTACTTTACTCCTTTTATCATACTCAGGAACTTCCGTATGTGTATTTAGGTTTAATGCTTTTGCCGGTTGTTTAAAGAACAGTCTTTCACAAAGTGGTTTGCGGTCTGCATTAAACAAGGTGAAGATGGTAATACCATCATTCAGTTTTTGCACATCAACAGGTAGTGTAGTTTTGTTACTATTGATAACAGCAGTCTGTGCAGTTAATACATTACGATTACTGTGCGCAACCATGTACACTGTTTGTCCTGCATTTGTGCCTGTTACTTCTACCTGCAACCCGCCATTCGTTTGCGTAAGATGCATTACAGCCCCGCTGCTATAGGCCGCCGGCAACATGGCACTATAGTTTCTACCACCCACATTTACTATTGCCCGGTACTTCTCACCTGCCTGTGGAGTAAGGGTAAAATTACCCATACCAAATTTCAATGGTGCGAAACGGGCAACGGTATCATTGCGCTCATTCACAACATAGCCGGCACATTTAGTAATGCCATTACCGAGGTTGTCCGTCACTTTAAATGCAACAGTACTTGCAAGATTAGCTACGAGGTTACCTCCTTCCGGGAATAACTGTACAGCTACATCCTGTTGCTGTTCAGATACGTCAGCTTTCAGGCCGGCATTCTTCAATGAATTGACTACAGATATTTTCTTTTCAAAAAAAGTTTCTGCGCCGTAGTTCTTCATCAGGTTGGTATAGGCGCGTAATACGTACGTACCTGATACCAGCGTCATTGGTAACTGAAACGAACCAGGCCCTCCATTGCTATCCAGCGCCAATTTGGCTTGTGCCACAGGCCGTCCGTTCTTGTCTAATAATTCCGCATAGCCAACCTTACTAATATTTAGTTGTGTGTTGTCTGCAGCATTTACTACATATAGTTTATACCACATTGTCTCACCTGCCAGGTAAAAAGATTTGTCTGTATGCACAAAAATCTTTTCACGCAAGTGTGTAGAATGGTATTTGTTTATTTTATCTGCTATTACTGTGCCTGCATTATCTGTCTGTGCTACTGACGTGGTAGCAATGCCAGCTATGAGTAATGCCGTTGATATAATCTGTTTCATCCGGGATAGTACAGTTTTGTTTTTGATTGCTATTACCAAAATGCTGGCTTTTGAGTTACACCACCTTTCTCTCTACAGTCCATACAGTCCTTGCTGGAATATAAATACCCTGCAGGCTTGGGATTGCTCCCAAAATAAAAATCGCTAAGTATTATATTACTATTGCCTTGAAAATAAGACTTCATCCTTGCTGCTGTATCGTTGTCTCTACCTGGCGGAATAGGGGGTGTTCCGGGAATCGTGAAGAAGAATGAATCTATAATACATAAAGCATACTCGATGGGACGATAATTCGGCAAATCAGCTTTATTAATGAAGATCCTCTTTTGTACGTTTGTAGAACCACTTACGTATCCAATTACAGGCTCATTAGGAGTTGTAATACAAGCAATATTACTTTTCAATTGTGACGGCTGGGGATCAAAGATAGAGCCAAGAGACTCCGATGTTTTCTTTAATGTACTCCAGTAATTAAACGCATCTTCTGTCAAAACTGTTTGATTTACCAATATGCTATACCTGATAGACACTTTAAAAGATGTACCATCAATATATTGGAGGGGTGCCTTGTAAGCAATATCTGTCGCCAATCCATTTGATGTAGCCAGGTTGATCGTAGAACTTCTATCTGTCCGCCAGCATCTATAGAACTCGTTAGGATCCGGGCGTGGCACTACGGCTGTTGTGTACATAAAGGAAGAAGAAGCCAGCGATGTGTACTCCCATGTTTCTACATAATCCCATTTGTAATAGCGTGTTGCTCCCGCAGGATCGTGAGAGGTAACATATATACGTACCCCATCTGAATTTGCAGAATAACTAACGCTATCGATCGGTGGAGATTTTTTCAAGACTACATATTCACTCAAATATTCTTTACCACCCGTTTTAATACGCAGGCGGTATTTGCTGCTAAAGTCAAACGGAGATACGCCCAGTGCATATAAACCGCTTCCTTTATTGGTCATGGAAAAACTGCCCCCGTTTGATCCTTCTATGGAAACTTGTGCAGCCGTTTCATATTTAACAGCTCCTGTATCCCCGATATTGCGGGAACGTGATAACCGGAAAAAGGTAGAATCCGTTCCGTTAATAAAACCTTCTACTACAAGATAACGGTTAGGAGTGCTGATCGCCTGTGGCTTATATACATCTTTACACGCATTCAACAATATGCCTGCACTAAGGATAAGTAAACTGTATAATAATATTTTTTTCATAGTAGGCTAAAATTTGAAATTGTAAGTAATGAATGGAATAACAGAGCCGAAGATTGACAGCTTGTATCCCTTAATTGCTCCGTTCTCAGAAGTGAAATACACAGAATAAGGATTACGCCTGCCCGTTACGTTGAACAAGCCTGCAGTCCATGAGCTATGTGCCAGTTTTTTCACCTTGTGGTTTCCTTCTATGTTAACAGAAAAGTCTGTTCTGAAATAATCCGGAATACGGAACTGGTTCCTGTCGGAATAGTATGCCCTGTATGAGCCATTCAGGTAATACTCCGCTACAGGCAACGTGATCGGGCGTCCTGTACTATACAGGATGTTTAAAGAAACACTGAAGCGGTGCGAAAACTTGTAGTTACCAATGAAGTTCACGCTATGTGGTTTATCAAAATCTGCCGGATAGTAATCGCCGCGATTTACCGGGTCTTTTACCAACGGGTCGTCTGTCTTTAACAGTGTGCGTGAGTATGCATAGCTGATCCAGCCATTCAGTTTGCCCGCCGTTTTCTTCAGCATTACTTCCACACCATACGCTTTACCTTTTGCATTAACCACGTCTGTCTCTATGTGATCATTCAGCACAAGGCTAGCCCCGCTTTTATAATCGAGGAAGTTCCTAATACGTTTGTAGTACACTTCCACAGAAGTCTCGATGGTGTTATAATGGAAGTTCTTATAAAAACCTAAAGAGAACTGATCACCAGACTGTGGTTTAATATTGATGTCGCTCAACTTCCATATATCTGTTGGTGATATTGCGGTTGTATTAGACAGCATGTGTATATACTGGCGTAATGAGTTGTAACCGACCTTAATTGACGCAGAAGAAGAAAGGCTATAACGTGCACTCAACCTTAATTCAGGCGCCATATATGTTTTCATAATCTTACCACCAGCATAGTTAGTTGTATCTATGATAGTATATGTTTCTCTTGGCTGCCCCGGTATATAATCGTACACTGTCTTAGGGCCCATAGCATTGAACATAGAGAGACGAATGCCACCGTTAACCACAAAGTCAGGTGTAATACTATATTGATCGCCCACATATAATGCGGACTCTAGCCCTTGCTCTGCTTGTACCTTTTTATATACTACCTGCGATTTATCGCCATCTGCCTGTCTTGTGCCAGGATTCAGTTTATAATATATCGTGCTAAACCCAGCTTTGATCAGGTGCTTATTGTTTGGTGAGTAGTTCACATCCAGCTTGAGGAAGGTCTGGTTGATATCAAATCCAAACTTATACGCATTTACCTCGTTGGCATTACTACCTATTTTATATTGATAGCGATCAAGACCGGCCACTACTGTTCCGTATAATTTATTGCTGAAAATATGCTTCCACTTAACGTTTACGTTCTGGTTGCTGTACTGGTAGGAAGTATCGCCGTTTAACTGGAAGTGGTCATTACTATAATAGCCGTTGAAATATAAATTATTCTTCGCATTGATCTGGTGGCTGATATGCCCGTCTATATCGTAGAAAGAAGCTTTACTGTTACTGTATTCTTTGTTAGGAATATTTTTCAGCAACCAGTTTGCATATGTAGTTCTTCCGCCAATGATGAATGATGTACGTCCGCTATCAATAGGGCCTTCCAGTGTAAGACGGCCTGTTAATGGGCCTATACCACCTGAGCCTGCCAGCTTTTTCTTATTGCCTTCTCTTGTACTGATATCCAGCACAGATGATAACCTGCCACCAAAGCGCTCAGGAATACTGCTTTTGTATAGCTCCACATCTTTAACCGCATCCGGGTTGAAGGCGGAGAAGAAACCAAAAAAGTGTGAAGGATTGTACACGGTAGCGTCGCTAAACAGGATGAGGTTCTGGTCTGCTGATCCTCCGCGTACGTTCAGCCCTGTGCTGCTTTCTCCTACAGAGGTAACGCCAGGCAATGCCATTACAACACGCAGTACATCTACCTCACCTAACAGAGCAGGAACCTGCTTCATAGTTTTGATATTCAGCTTTTGCATACCCATATTCGCGCTGCGTATATTGGCTGCTTTCTCTGTACTAACTACTACTGTTTTAAGGCTTGGTACATACTCAAACATTTCTATATTAAGCTTACCGTCATTAAACAGGGCTATCTGGCGCTTGGTGCTATTCATACCTACGCTGTTGATCTGTAAAATATGCCTGCCGCGTGGCAACGTCATAGAAAAATAACCATACTGGTCAGTTGCAACACCGGCCTTGGTGGCGTCGTTATAAATAGTTGCGCCAATAACCGGCTCACCATTTTTACCATCACGTATGTAACCAGCTACTGTAGCCGTGCCACCTTTGCGATCGTCGCGCTGTCCTATTTCGTATAATTTATTTTCTTCTGCTGATACCGTTTTAGCATTACGCTTATTTGCTGCGGCATTACCTGCTACATGTTCAGGCTCTTCCGCATCAGGCGTTGCGGCCTGCTTACCAAAGAAACCCGGCGTAAGCGATGTTTGTATAGTGTACTGTGATGTAACAAAAATACTCTCACCACTTATCGCATATTGAAAACGTGTATTGGCAAATACTGCCTTCAACACATCAGTCAGTGGTTTAGCCTGTACATGAATAGTGATGGACGCACTGTCCATTCTTTTCGTATCATAATAAAAATGATAGCCAGTCTGTTTTTCAATTGCCTGAACAAACTGATCAAAACGTGCATCATTCAGCTCAAGCGAAACGGTTTTGTTTTGCTGTGCATAACTGTGAGTAGTTATAGCGAGGCTGAACAGCAGCATTGTCAAAATAAAGCTGTATTTCATATAAGCATTTAGAGGGCTTGGTTTATGATTTGGTATTTCTCAACTGATCGTAGTATGCACCGATCTTTTTCATGGCATCGGCCTTATCACTCTTAAAGCGGATGTCATTACGCTTCAGGTATTGCTGTATTTCTTTTTTCTTATCAGCCAGTACATCTAACACTCCTTTCTGAGTAGAGACACGTACATACTCTGAATCCTTTCTTATGTAATAGGCCGTATTTTCTGTATAGGAGAAACGAATCTCTTTGGAGAGGTCTTCATGAATGACCTTTTCTTTTCTTGAAAGAAAGGTAACGCCACCATCATATATACGCTCATAGATGCCCGGCTTCAATCCCGGCAACGTATCCTGGATGTTTACGAACTCATGATCATTCCAGCCGAACGAGGCAAGCTTGTGCTTAACCAATGAGATCATGACTACGTTGTTTTCCAATGATGGGACAATAACAGCATTTGTTGCAAGGTCGTAACGTAAAGAAGTTTCATAGTAGATACCGTCGTAGACTACATGTCCTTTATACCAGGTATCATCCTCATAAAACGGATGCCCTTCACTTTTGTAAGGGAAATTTAGATAGCGAATGCCGTTGTACAAAAGGACATTGTTGCCAACAACACTGTTATAATAATTCACCGTAGTGTTATAAGCAGCATTTAGGGTATCGTTCTGTTGTGCATTTCCTCTATTGCATACAAGCAATAGAGACAGAATAGGTAGGTAAGCAGTTTTCATTTTCTTGCCAGTTTGGTCGTATTTGATGCCGATACGAAACATGAAAATATGGATATTATTTGTAATAAATACAGCACCGGCATTTTATGTATGATATTCTGATAAAAACACATTTCAAAACGTTGCATTTACATTGAAAAGAACATAAAAAAAGGCGCACAATGTGCGCCTTTTACATTTATTCCGATGCTGACAAACTATTTATTTTCAGCGTATTTCTTAAAGTTGTTAAGGATCGCCTGCCAGCCTCCCTGCTGCATTTCAACGGGATTGGTTGACTCTGCATCAAAGGTCTCTACAACTTTTGTCTGACCGTTTTCACTACTAAAAAGTATTTCTACTTTTCTTTCGTCTCCCAATGTATATGCGATGTGTTTGTATTCATCTACAATATCATACACACCTCCGAAATCAAAACCAAAGCTGCCATCTTTTGCTTCCATACGTGTAGAAAATGTACCGCCTACGCGCAGATCATTTTCAGATTTTGGAGAATGCCAGTCGGGAGAAGCAGTGTTCCATTGCATAATGTCTTCCGGTGTGTTCCATAGTGTCCATACTTTTTCAACCGGTGCATTGATCGTTGCAGATACGGTAACTTTAATTTTTTCTGTTGTGCTCATTGTATAAAATTTTGAAGTGATTGTTTTGTTTGACATTGCAAACATAGAATGTTCGCCGGATACAATTGATGGCAGAATGCGTCAGAGATGGGTGTATTTGCGACAAAGAATGTATAATTAGTATATAGCGTTTATAGGGAAGGCTAATCAAAACCCAGGCATGTAGACAATGTTCATTGAGCATTTTTCCTCCGCTATTCAATATTTTTTATTGGCTTACTTTTTCTTTCGAATGGGTGCTGGCTTATCGAGTGTACGTACAAGCCACGGCAATGTTAATCCCTGCCCTACAATGGTGATCAGCACAACCATTACAGAGATAAATATAATCTCATTCCTATGAGGAAAAGGTTCTCCGTTTGTCAACGTTAGCGGCAAACCGATAGCGATGGCAAGAGAAACAATACCTCTCATACCTGCCCAACTAATAATGAGACTTGTTTTTACATCAAGCAATGCCTCTCTTGACATGAAGCGATGTCTTTTAAGAAAGGCCCGTTGCAGATTGGATCGCTGCAAAAACACCCTTACAAAACGGATCACAATCATCACCAACGTTATGACCACAGCATAGCCTGTGTATAATGCGATGGTAGCGCTGTCAAAGGTTTTAACAACGTATGGCAATTGTAAACCGATGAGAATAAAGATGAGTCCGTTTAACAGGAAGATGATGGTATCCCATATTGCTTTTGATTGTTGCTTTAACTCTTCAGGAAATATTTTTTTACTAAAGCGGGCAATACCTAAGCCAATGATCACTACAGCTATTACGCCGGATACATGTAACTCTTCCGCTACCAGGTAGGTAACAAAGGGCATAAGCAGCATAAAGCTAATCTGTACCATGCTATTATGTTTTACCCGCCCAAGTACAAACGCCAGCAATCTTGCCATGATCATTCCCACAAGAAAGCCGCCGCCCAGTAGTATCACAAATTCAATAGTAGCCTTCCATAACACAAATACCGTACCTGCAACCGCCGCTACTGCAAACCTGTAAGCTACCAGCGCAGAAGCATCATTCACCAGGCTTTCCCCTTCCAGTATAGTAGTAGTTTTATGAGAAAGTCCTAAGCCTTTTGTAGTACCAATAGCAGCAACCGCATCAGTGGCAGATAAGATGGCGCCTAACACAAACGATACGGGCCAGCTCATACCAGGAATAAGATAGTGTGCGGCTACAGCTATGCCGGTGGTAGACAGGAATACAAGCGAAATAGCCAGTGTGGAAATGGTATTGAGATGGGTGCGGAATTCTTTGAACTCAATATTGAATGCTGCATCGTACAGCAAGGGAGGCAAGAAGAGCAGGAACACAACATGAGAATCCAATTCTATAACCGGAAGTGCAGGAATAAACCCTATACCAATGCCTGCAATAATAAGCAATACGGGATAAGGTATTTTAGACCGGTCGGCTACAGCAGATAACCCGATCATAATAGCCAATAGAAATAAAACAACGCTGTAGTTTTCCATCATTTATGGGTTTCAAAGGTTTACCTGTTTCAGCGTTTCAAAAAAAATTACAAGTTTCAATCATGCAAAATTGAAACTTGTAAACAATGAAACTATTGAAACTTTTTTAAAGCTATGCTTTATCCATCGTCATAATATCCCGGTCAAATAAATACAGACCACTTTTATCATCACCGATCAGTTCCAGTTTATCATTACAGTCGCGTGCAAGACGTTCTTCTTCCATTTGCTCCATTACATACCATTGCAGGAAGTTGTGCGTTGCATAATCTTTTTCTCCCAACGCTATTTCTACAAGATCATTGATGCTTTCACTTACTTTAAGCTCATGCTCGTATAGTTGCTCAAATGCTTTTTTCAGAGAAACAAAAGTCAGCACAGGCTGTGCCAGTGCAGGTATTACAGCAAAACCACCACGCTCATTCACATAATGGATCAACTTCAGCATGTGCATACGCTCTTCATCACTGTGGCGATAAAAGAATTGTGTTACGCCCTTCAAGCCCGGCTGTATCTCTGACCAACTGCCCATAGCCAGGTAGGCTTGGGAAGATTGCGCTTCCATCAGGATCTGTTTGTTCAAGGCATCTTTCATTTTCTGCGATAACATATTATTTGTTTTTTAGTGTAACAAAAAAATGATACTCTCTAAAGCTACAATTTTACAGCTAAAGTACCACCAGGGGTTAAATATGTTTACAAAATGCGGAAGGGATTGTCAAATTCGGGAAATGTTGCCACTGAGGCACAAAGACATGAAGAAACACAATGAAGACAGCAACCTTTAGTTGTCTTTTTGCCTAATCACACGCTTCCATTTCGTCTTGTCCAGGGAGGTAGTATCAATACGCTGTATAGAGATAAACCAAGGTGTAAAGGAGGATATTTTTGCAACAGATTTTGTGGGCGCGCCGGAATCTGTAGCACCACAGCCAAACTCTCTAATAACAATTTCATCCCCGTTGCCTTTTTTATATAACACTTCCCCCGTTGTATAACTACACATCCCCCAGGAAACAGCCATGAGTATAATAATAAACAGAAGAAAGCCCAGGTAGCCTATTATAACCATTACGCCCAGAACAGCATCTAATCCTTCTATTGCTTTTATTATCAACACAACAGAAAGCAAAACAGCAACAATACCTCCAAATAAAAAAAAGTAATAAAAGAATCGTTCGATTTCTGGATTAATAAATTCTAGTGGTGATAAATGCCAGATAATAGGCGCAAGAAAAAAGAAACAAACCGTTATTCCCGATATGGGAATTTTCTTTCGTTTAGCATTTGACATATAAAACAGTTTAGGGTGAAGTGCTTCAAAATACAATTTCTATAGATTACAAAATCACTATCAGCACTTTTTAGGATTTCCTTCGCAATACGATTAATTATTTTCTTCTCGTTTCAAGAGGTAGATGTTTACTTCTTACTAACAAATACATCGTGTAACAAAAAAAGCCGGGCTGAAAATGCAGCCCGGCTTATCATACCTATTAAACAAATAACTCATTGACTAATTGTCTTCGCCCGTCCTGCTAAAGCGGAGGATCGGCAGGTGTATTCGGGTTATCATTTCTTTCTACGAAAGGATAAGGAAAGTAGTTGCGTTTACGCTCTGCCTGCGGCCTGTTGAAACGACGGCTATCTACCAGGCGAAGTCCGCTCATGTACAATTCTATTGCGCGGTTTCTATATACCTGGTCTAGTATATCCGCAGGAGTTACTACAGTAGATGGTGGTAATGCTGCGCCTACGCCAAACGGATCTTTAGCGGCAGTCTTTGTCACTACACTATCCAGCCATGCTTTGCCATTCACCACATCGTTTGCACGTGCGTAGCATTCAGATTTGATCAGCATCATTTCTCCCGGCAAATACACCGGTACAATGGCCGTTACACTATTAAAAAATCCATTGATCCTGTATGTAGGGTTAGCTGATGTGGCTATGTAAAACGGAATACGTTTATCAGCAGGGTCTGGTTGCAACCCGGCAGGTAATCCCATTGCAAGGTCTACCGGCTGATAAATGTTGTTCGTAGCCGTTGCCAGTGTAAAGATCGGGTTCGTAGTAACTGCATTGTAATTGAAATAAGATTTTACAGAGAGGTTCACCAGGTTGGCAGTTGTTAATGCCAGTGGGTAGTTACCTGATAACACTGCAAACCTTGCTTTCAACGCATTCAATGTATTCATGATGTCAATGCCGCCCGGAACATATTTTGCGATTTCAGTCCCTGTTGCACCATTCGTAGTCATACCGGAAATAGCGTTATCAATGACTGCAATTGCATTTGTAAACGCCTGCGTGTTGGGGATAAATTTCACTTTGGATACGTTGAATGTATCTGCTACACCATCAGGTGCATTTTGCCAGTACATAGCCATATCACTCATAGCAAGCGCTTTGAAGATAGATGTATAGCCAATTAAAGTTGCCAGGTATTTTTTATCTGAAATAACTCCCGGTGCTTTTGCAATGATCTTGTTGGCATCGTAAATAATTTTGTTAGATACGGACCAGATACCGGTAACAACTCCATTGGTATTAAGAAGCGAGCCTCCGCCGGTTCCCAATTGCGCTTCATCTGTATTACCTGCATTCACCACATACAACTGACCTGTTAACAGACCATCTGCTGTTACGGTGTTGTACACTAAGCCGCCACGCGCTGCAGTGTACCAGTTTTGCAGACCTACGGCTACGTCTGTGATGGCTATAGGAGAGCTGAATGCCTGGTCTGACGATGGCCCCGATGGATCATAAAAGTCTTTTTTACATGCAGTGAAGAGCAGCAACAAAACAACTGCAGTTGCTATTTGCTTATATATAGATGTTAACTTTTTCATACTTCTTGTTTTGTTGGTGATTAGAATTTAGCACGTACACTTAAGCTATAAGTACGAGGAATAGGCACTGTACCAAAATCAATTCCTCTCAGTATCGCACTTTGGCCACCTGCGTTCACTTCCGGATCATATCCTTTATAGTTATCCCATGAGATCAGGTTTCTTGCACCAGCAGAAATAGTGAGATCGTTTATTCCTTTTATTTTACCAAAGCTGTAGCTCAGTGATAGTTCGCGCAATTTTACATAGCTGCCATTGTCTATACGCCATTGCTGTATGTTATATACACCTGCAATATAGCCACGAGGCAGTTGACCCAAATCTTCCTGTTCTGCTACTTTACCATTGTCTACACCTTGTCTTGTACGGAAGTCAGCATTAAACACATCTACACCTTGTACTGCATCTAACTGGAAACGTAAGCCCCATTTTTTATACGTGAATTCGTTTGTCAATGTTCCAGTCCAGTCAGGGTTAGGGTTACCAATGATCTTCTGCAGTGCAGTAGAATTAGCTCCTGATGTATATGGTAATCCTGTAGACGGATCACGCATTGGCGTATAACTAAGCGTACCATTTTGTACTCCGGCTTCAGTAACAGGAATACCGTTTTTAGTTAGCTGGTTACCATTTGCATCTGTTGCGAAGAACGTACCGTAGAACACACCGATCGGCTGACCGGCAATAATTGCCACAGGCGCACCACCATTGGTATTATACAAAATCAGGGATTGTGCACCAATGTCTGTTGCTTTATTCCTGTTACGGTTATAGATCGCCGTCAGGTTCCATTCAAAATCTTTTGTTTTAACAGGAACCAGGTTCAATACAACTTCAATACCTGTATTTTTCAACGAGCCTACATTATCCATATAACTTGCATAACCATTCGTCGGAGCAATCAACCTGCTGATCAGCAGGTCAGTCACTTTTTTATTGTAGTAGTTGAACGTAAGCCCGATGCGATTTTTCAGGAACGACATGTCTGCACCAATTTCAATTTCCGCCTGGCGTTCAGGTTTTATATTCGGGTTGGTGTATAATGATTGCAATGTTGGTGTTTGCGACTGGAAGGAAGAACTACCCAGGAAGGCTGTTGCCAAATAAGTATTGTAGCGTCCATATGCAGGAATGCCTGTCAGATTACCGGACTCTCCATACGCCGCACGCAATTTCAACACATCCCACCATTTGGATACGCTACTGTTTTGCCAGAAGTCAGTGCCGGACAATACATAGCTACCGCTCAATTTAGTGTACACCTGGTTCCTTTCGCTTTTACCAAATACAGATGATCCGTCGAAGCGTATAGCGCCTGTAAGGAATAGTTGATTCCTATACTTTAGGTTTTCCTGTATAAATGCACCTGAGATAGAAACCTGGGTGCGCTGGTCTGCTCCCGGTGAAGGGATTGGCGTACTTGCACCACTCGCTGTTTCTACAAAAGGAGGTAAGCCCCTACCTTGTAGCAAAGTGTAATGCGTTTTCTGATATTGCAATGAATAACCTACCTGTGTAGTAGAAGCAAGATCATGATTGATCTGCCAGTTGTAAGTAGCATTCAGATCGTGATTGATCTGGAATGAATTATAATTTGCTGAGCTTGCATAACCATTTTGCGTTGGGTCAAGCGTAGCGCCGCCACCATAGAATGCAGCACTTACGTTGTACGCATAAGGCGGTATAAAGAATGTTCCATCCTGGCTGTAGTTGTCTATACCAACATGATAGTCTACGATCAGATTTTTTATTGGCGTCAGTTTAAGACCTGCGCCTCCTATGAACCTGCTCGTCTGTTGCTGTTGTTTAAAGTCTTCTATCACAGACACGGGGTTCACCCTTCCTCTTTCACCCACAGCTTTAATATTGCCAAACGCATCTCTTTGTTGTATATCATAATAGTTACCAATGATAGTAACGGCATTCATTGGAGAGTAGAATGTATTTCCGTCCGGTTTTTCATTGGTCTTGTCATTGATATAGTTCATACTTGTGGTAAAACTCGCCCACTTGTTCAATGTCTGGTCCAGGTTTAACCGGAAGGTAAACCTGTTAAAATCCGTATTGCGTACAATACCCTGGTTGTACAAATAAGAAGCGGATGTATAGTACTTTGTTTTGTCTTTACCACCACTTACAGATACACTATTGTCTGTACCCACGCCTGTTCTGAAAATATAATCCTGGTAGTCATACCTGTTTACAGGTGTGGTATTCGTAATAGTTGGTGTAAGTATGGTTTGCGTTTGCACATCCGGAGAGCCGCCAAACTTTACGCCAGCCTGGTTTACATCCAGCTTTTTACGCAGTTGGTTCATATTCACACTTGTATTTACAGTTACTACCGGCGCGCCGCTACTGCCGCGTTTGGTAAAGATCTGCACTACACCGGCATTAGCCCGCGAACCATATATAGCTGCTGCTGCCGCACCATTCAGTACTTCTATTCGCTCTATATCGCTTGGGTTAATATCTACCATCCTGTTCTGACCTACGCTGCCTATAAAAGTAGAACCGTTATAGCTTGGATCTGCATTGGTAACACGTGTAGTAGAGTTATCGATGATCACACCATCTATAATGTATAAAGGTTCTGTAGAACCGGAGATGGTACTAATCCCACGCAGCTTTACGGAAATGCCTCCGGCAGGATCACCTGAGTTTTGAGAGATTTGTGCGCCGGCTGTTTTGCCTTGCAATGCAGCCAGTACGTTACCTGTAGAGCCCTTGTCCAGCTCGTCTGCTTTTACTGAACTGATATAGCTACCCAACTGTCTGCGCGTAGTACCCTGTGAGGTACCGGTAACCACTACTTCATCCAGCTTAGACACTTCATCTGTCATTGCAGCATCCACTGTATACTCAGATGCGGATCCGACTTTAAGCGCTATTTCATTGGTCTTAAACCCTACTCCTGCAAATACAACTGCGTAGTTGCCGGGAGATAACTTAGTTACGATGCTGTAAGTGCCATCGGCTGCAGTAACAGCGCCGGCTTTTGTACCTTTTATAGTAACAGACAGTGCATCCACAGGAGCATTAGAGGTACTGGTAACCTTGCCTGTTATTCGCACTTGCGCTTGTGCCATTGCTATGTTTTTGGAGAGAATGAACATAAGCAGTAAGCATAGCTTCACGATACTACCCGATGCCCATCGGGCGATAGATCTTCTCATAATTGTACAGTTTTAAATGTTATGAAGGTTGTAAGTGACTCATTCTTTATCCCTGCTTAACAAGAAAAGGGGCTTCTTGTTTTTGCGTTTTCCGTATATTTTTTTGTTAAAAACAGCAATAAATGCAGCGTTTTATCCGCACATACCAGCAATCATTTCTTTAAACTACGCAAAAAACAGATACAATACTTACAAGTGTTATAATTTATTTTCGAAAAATGAAGCGCGCAGAAATCACAAAAACAAAAAGAGCTGCTGCCGCAGCTCCTGTAGTGGTTGGCTCAATGTGATGAGACCATCAGGTAGAGAACGTACAGGTTGCAGCAAGTGTTGTCTGCGCATGTTGCGCAAAGCCGGAAGTAAATAAACCCAAGGTGTAAGTGACCCCTCGCAGTACAGTAACATTGATCGCAACATTACCTGTTGATGTGTTTTGGGTGACCGGTTGCTTCACCGCAGGAGGCACATTGTAAAATGCAGTTGTCCCTTGCCACACCCCTATCCATGCGCCGTTTGCGCCGGGCATAACACCATTGCCAAACTCGTACACAACTGAGATGATAGTAGGGCTAACATACGTGATGGATAACGAAGAACGCTCCTGTTTTGCATTACGCTCACCAGCCTGCCACCAGGCAGATGAACATACGTTACCGTAATACTGCGCCGGAGCCTGTAACGCTGTGCCTACAGCATAACCAAATACGTAACCAGCGCCTTCGCTTATGGCTACGGGAATGGCCACACTACCAGAGGAGACGTTGTTCGGAATACGGTAATCTGCCAGAGGTGTTGATGTGCTACTGTAGGGAAACAAAGGATCCGACGAAGGAAAAACGACAATCGCATTGCTATACGCAGCAGGCATATTCCCCATTATGCCCTGGTAATTAACAATGATGTCTGATGAGGTAAACGCGCCGATCTGAAGACTGACCGAAAAGGCAGTATTGCCTGTAGCGGAAGATAACGAGTGATCCATAGCATGTGATTTTGAATTTTTGATCTGACAAAAGAAACAAAAACACATACTGAATGCAAAGGGGAATTTTCCCTCGTACTACATTGAACATTTTGCCTTCCGGGGTGTTTCAAAAAAGTGATACATGCAAAGAAAAATATATAAACTTAATTGCGATCTATATTTTGTTATGCATCCATGCGTTAACGAAATGCGATACGCATTTACAAAAATCATAGCGCAACTACTTGCTATAAACGAGACAGCTTCTATGTACGCACACGGATAAAAATCGTTTATTTTTTATCTTTTTTTAATACCAGCCTGCAAATTTTCACCAGGAAAATACTAGAATATCATGAGCCTTTTATAATTATTCCTGTCTTTACCAAACGTATGCCCCGCAGTCCATTCAAACACATCAGACGTACCGCCATGTGCTTTTACTGTAATACCTGCAAACCAGTTTTTCCATACTTTAGCTCGTACGCCCACTCTTACATAAGTGCTTTGTGTTTCATCATTCAGCTCGTGGTGTTTTAAGTAATACCCTATTGCAAGTGGCACATATAAATTAGGCCGTAGCACCCATTCACCATTTGCAGTAATACCATAACTCATGGCTTTACTAAAGCCACTTGCATTAGAAGAATCTCTTTTTTGCGCGCCGCTTGCATAAAACGCATTGAACCCAATTCCTGCCCTGAATTTGTAGGAGAACTGGTACAACTCTTCTGCGGTAAAGGTCATCTTCAAAAAAGCATCACCGCCTATTTCGTATTCTTTGTGGCCGCCAGCTATCCACACATTCGTAAGCCAGCGTGGTTTAAAACGCGGAATCGTATCCAGGCGCTTATCTATTTGCACTTTGTTGATCTTGTATGCAAGTGCAAGCTGTACCGGTATCATATTAATGCCATAGTTAGGCAACACTCTTGCACTGTTGGAAAAATGCCTGAAGCCCACTCCTCCTATCACCGCAAGACGCGGTGTTATAAAATACGTAGCGTTCGCCATAAGCGAAACATATACGTTGCGCTTAGAACCAATGTATTTATTGTTGGGGTTTGTTTTTTCATCAAACGGGTTGAAGTTGAACGACAGGCCGAATGCACCATAGTAGCTAAAACGCCACCGGCCTGTTGTATGCCGGGTAAATGGAATATCGAACCAACCATACAAACCCAGGGGATGGCCAAAATTTTCATTACGATAGCGTGAGTAATAAAAACCAAGCCCATACATGGGATGCCTGTACAGTTGCGCATACACATCGGGGCTAGGCACCTGCCAGCCTACCCGCAGGTTTATAGCCGAATACCGGGAGCTATCCAGCAAGCGCTCACCTTCCGGCGTACCGTCACTTAAAATATGCGCTGTTTCTCCGCTCAGTGCCAGCCACACCGCTTCAGGATGTTTACGTGTTGAGTCTTGCGTATGGAGAGAGGAATCGCGCTGCGCGCGCAGCACATTACTGCACATCATAAACAGCGTAGTAATAAAAATACTTCTATATAATACAGGCAGGAAAAAAGCAGGCAGTTGCATATGGCGTATAACAAGCAGAACGCCTTTGTGTTCTATGGGCGGGCATTTATTTCAGAAACAGATGACAGGTTGATGATAGCAATCAATATTTCCATACATAATTTCTGTTCAACCTAAATACATTAATTCATAATATCTTTGCCGTTCCAAACATCTTATTACACCTTAAACCTGTTTATGCGCTATTTCATCTTATTCTTATCCTGTATTATTTGCCTGCAGGCTTTATCTCAAAAACGAAAAGTAAAAGAAGCTTTCTATGTGTTCGACGAGCATTGGGAAAGTGCAAAGGATCTTGAGCACGCATCTTACTTCATGAACATGATCCCGGAAAATGACTCTGTATTTATATGTCGTTATTATAAAAAAGACGGGCCAATGGTCAGGCAGGAATCTTACCTTGACGCAGACTTAACCATACCTAACGGGCGATTTGCCTGGTATAATGAAAAAGGCATTATAGATAGCTCCGGTATGGTTTGGCGCAATAAAAAAGATGGCTATTGGCATTATTATAACGACACCATTAAAACAATACGGGTAAAGAAATACGATAAAGGTAGATGGCTGTACACAGAAGACATGCTTCAAAAGAAAAAAACGTATGCTGATGGCACTATTGAAGATATAATACCTGGAGACACTACAAGGCATGTGGCTGCAAATTTTCCCGGAGGCCTTGCGGGCTGGAGAAAATACATGGAACGCAACCTGGAAATACCAAACCGCTTCAAAAATCTCAACCAGGAAGGTGGTAAAGGTGTGGTAGTAGTGGTTTTTCTTATAAACAAAGAAGGTTTTATTAATATTGAATATATCACACGCTCCTGCGAATACTCACTGGATGCAGAAGCCTTACGCATTATAGGGAAAGGCCCTAATTGGATTCCAGCTACGATACATGGAGAAAAAGTTGCGTTCAGCCAAATGCAGGGCATTACATTTAACTATGGGCATTAGCCTTTCAACATTTCTTCCAATGCTACAGCCTGGTTGTGCATTTCATCTTTGGCACCATACAGCAACGTAACTGTTTTATATTTTTCTACAGCCGCATGTAATTCTTTTAATGCGGCTGTATTTTTTAGTTCTGCACGATACTTGGTTTTGAATTGTGTCCACTTATCCGCTTCATGGTTAAACCATTTACGCAATTCGTTAGATGGCGCTACCTCCTTCATCCATACATCTATTGCAGCGGTTTCTTTTTTTATACCACGGGGCCATAGTCGGTCTACCAGTATGCGATAGCCATCGCTCTTCGAAGCCGGTTCATAAATACGTTTTGTCTGGACCATATATATAGTAACACGTTTGTGAGATTTTTGTTTATCCATTCATGCCAGATGATATGTTATTGATACAAGAAATAGAACCACATGGATTACTATATAATTTCACAAGCAATAAAAAAGAGCTCTTTGTGTTGCTCGTATTTCCTCTGCGTGTCTTGCGGTTAACTTAACCACATTCCTCATAAAGCCGCCCAACAAATATCAATGCTCTTACTCATTTTTGATTATATAACTATGTTTTTTCTTACATAACAACTCTAAACCAATACAAAACAGTACACACAAACGTTTGCGCTTTTTTATTGCAGACAGATTTTCACCTCTACATATTGTTATCTTTAATTGCGATTGTTTGTACAGCATTTATAATGCAATGCTCTTGCATGAGGCACCTGCATATTTTATAAACCGGTGAATGGCATTTTAAAATAACCTGCATGAGAAAATCTCTTTCCATACTGCTTACTCTCTTTCTTTTCCATTGCTGCCAGACTGCTGCTGCACAACAGGATGTTGCCATGTTATTTACCGCACCTGCCCCAGACTTTCATTCATCATCTCCGCTTGGTAACGGCAGACTTGGCGCCATGGTATTTGGCAGAACAAATAGGGAGCGGATCGTTTTAAACGAAACATCTATGTGGAGTGGTGGTGTGCAAAATGCAGATGATCCCGATGCAATACAATACCTGCCACAGATACGGCAACGTTTACTGGAAGGAAAAAATGTGGAAGCGCAGCAACTATTGCAGCAACATTTTATCTGCAAAGGGCCAGGCTCAGGAGGGGGCCGTGGCGCTAATGTAAAATACGGCTGTTACCAAACACTGGGCGATCTGTATATACAATGGCGCGATACAGCGGCTCCTGTAACAAATTACAGCCGTACACTGCGTGTAGACAGTGCTTATAGCATTGCACGCTGGACCAGGAATGGCATAACCTATACGGAAGAAGTGATTGTGTCTGCACCACAACAGGTAATAGCCATCCGGCTTAAGGCGTATGGTGGCAAGCTGGATTTTGTTACCGGCCTCTACAGGAAAGAACGTGCGCGCTTATCTGTTAACAAGAATCAGTTGTACCTGCAAGGCAGCCTGAACAGTGCAGGTGATGAAGGTATCCGCTATGCGGCAGTATTGCAAGCTATGCCTAAAATGGGTAAGTCGACAAGTACAGATAGCACACTTCATATTACGAATACAGATGAATGCATTTTACTGATCGGTGCAGCTACAGATATGAACTGGCCACTTGTAGAGCAGCGTGGCCCTGCACCGCTACCGCGCGTATCACACACATTGCAACAAGCTGGCGCTATGAGCTGGCAAAAAATAATAACGACGCATGTACAGGACTACCAGTCTTACTTTAATCGGTGCCGTTTGCAACTACCAACTACAGCGGCAAATATAAACATGGCAGACAGGCTGCAGCAATTCAGTCAGGGTAGTCCAGATGCCGGCCTGGTAAGTTTATATTTCAACTACGGGCGCTACCTGCTCATCTCCTCCTCCAGGCCGGGCGGTATGCCTGCCAACCTGCAAGGGTTGTGGGCGGAAGAATACCAGACGCCATGGAACGGGGACTATCATACAAACATTAATATACAGATGAACTACTGGCCTGCGGAGGTAACGAATCTTGCAGACTGCCATCAACCATTGTTTACTTTACTACAGCAGATGGCACGCTACGGTGCACATACGGCTAAGACTTATTACAATGCAAAGGGATGGGTCACACACCCTATTACAAACCCCTGGGGCTATACATCGCCTGGCGAGGGAGCCGATTGGGGTTCTACAGTTACAGGTGGCACATGGACAGCAACAGACCTATGGCAACATTATACGTATAATAAAGACCTGTCTTTTCTACGCACCTACTACCCTGTTATAAAAGGCGCGGCAGATTTCTTTGCCGGTATATTGATAGAGGAACCTAAACATCACTGGCTGGTAACTGCACCATCTAATTCGCCGGAAAATAGTTTCTTCATGCCCGATGGCAAACAGGCTTCTACTTGTATGGGACCTGCAGTAGATATGCAACTTGGGCGGGAAATATTAACGGAGGCTATTGAGGCCGCGCGTCTACTGAATACAGATCGTAACTGGCGGGATAGTATGCAGTCTATATACAGCAGGCTGGCGCCAGACCAGGTAAGCCCTTCTACCAGCGCGTTGCAGGAGTGGCTGGAAGATTATAAAGAGACGGAACCTTTGCACAGGCATATCTCCCACAGCCTGGCGCTTTACCCTTATGATGCAATAACGCCCTGGGATACACCGGAGCTGGCACAGGCCATGAAGCTAACGTTACAAAAAAGAGGTGATGGCAGCACAGGCTGGTCTAAGGCGCAGCGCATTATACTATGGGCGCGTATGCAGGATGGCAACAAAGCCTTTGACCTGTTTCGCCAGTTACTTACGCCCGCGTTCAGCACAGGCATACAAATGCATAAGGGCGGTGGCACCTATGCCAACCTGTTTTGTGCGCATCCGCCATTCCAGATAGATGGCAACTTTGGCGGCACCGCAGCTATTGCAGAAATGTTGCTGCAAAGCCACGGCAAAGATGGCGTGATCCGCCTGTTGCCTGCATGGCCTTCTGATGTATCGCTACAAACAGGTGCAGTAAAGGGTTTGCGCGCACGCAATGGCTTTGAAGTTGCGTTTAGCTGGCGCAAGGGACAGGTTACAACAGCTACGATCATGTCTATAAACGGTGCAGATTGTTACATGCTATTGAAAAACATAAAGCGTATAAAAAATAAAGACGGGAAAAACATACTGTTCACTGTTGAAGGAAATGATGTGGTGCGTTTTAAAACCAAAGTTGGCGAAAGTTACCAACTGGTTACAGATGAACATGTGTATGCACAAACAAACGCTAACCCAGCTATGCCCCCCTATTTGCGCAAGACCGGTATTAGATTAAAAAAAAGCGGCATCTAATAGCAGCACAAGGCTCGATTATGATAGCAAAGACAAAGCAGCACTACAACAAGCAACCAATCGTTTTCTTTCGCTGATGGATGATATAGACGAACCACTTGCTACACGCAAAGAATATTTTCCAGGCAAGTGGCTGAACAAGACACCGATCTTTCTTGCTGTGCCGGATGGCAATGCAGTTGCTATTGCAAAAAGGTTGTATGACAAATGGAATGGTGAGTGGTGAGTTGGTGGTGGTGAGTGATCGAAGCGAGTTTTGAAAATTTCACCGCGAGTCAGGGAGGACGTAGAAATGCGCGGAGGATTTTTTCATTCACGATCGTCGCCCCACGATTCACGATATTTTTTTGCAACGGCTCTTCCTACACCGATTTCATGGTTAGACTTCAACTCAACTGTATTGAACTTCATGCTATTTCATTAACGCACTGACACAAAAGAAGCAACGTTTTTTTATGTGCTATATGAATCTCTACGCTATAAAAATCAACAACTATTTTTTTATTTTTATATAGATCCAAATAACAGCGCACTACTAAAAAAACTGTGCTATGAATAAAGAGACCTATGTACCAGATACAAACACTACTCTAAACCAATATCCTTCTACATGGCCTGACAATGGGCCGATTGATTTACATACGCATGATCTCCCACACAACGGATCGGTAATTGAATGGTGGTATCAAAACTGCCATGTTACTTCCAGATGTGGCAAGCGCTTTTCTTTGTTTGCTTCCTTTTTTAGAGTAACAACAAAAAAAGAAAAGCAAACAGGAAATTCCATTTATACGCATTCCGTTATCTGGTCTTTATCGGACATCGACGACAAAAAATATTATCCAAGCTCATTGGTAGATCCCAATACCCCAACAGAAATATTAGAGATCATTACGAATGACGAAAAGAACAATAAACACAATACAAACAATAAATCGTTTCGCAATGCTCTAAGAGCAGTATATGAAAAAGGGAATGTGCCGCTACCTGATGTACTTCTTAAACAAGCTGCCCGAATAGGAACAGACTCTCTTTCCCTGGAATATGATGATATTATTTTTAAAAAAGAGGAGCAAGGGAATTATCATTTACAGCTCAATAATACATCAGCAGAGCTTACATGCAACCTCCGTTTTGTCCCACTCGTTAACGCAGTAAGACATGGGAATAATGGTTTTGTAAAAGGCATACGAAACGAAGAAATGTTTTATTATTTTATTCCCCAATGCAAGGTTAACGGAGATATACGGATCGGCAATGAAGTGTACGAAGTAGAGGGCAATGGCTGGTACGACCATGAGTTTAGCAAACCGGCGGATGAAACTACCGAACTGGAATTTAAGCAGGATACGGCATGGAACTGGATAGCCCTGCAACTGGATAACGGCTATCAAATATCCGGCTACGATCTTTTTGATAACACGAGGAATGGTGACCATGCAGGCGGTGCAATGATCCTCATTGACCCTAATGGCAACAGTGTAGGTACAGAGCAATATACTTTTGCTGCTACACACTACTGGACAAGTAGCAAAACATTTATAACCTATCCTGTTTCCTGGCTATTGGAAATTCCTGGTCAGCATGTTTCTTTCGCTATTACAGCCGATTTCCCGGAACAGGAGTTTATCACTATTCTTTCTATGCCGGCCTTTTGGGAAGGTAGCATACACGCAACAGGCAGCTTTATGGGAGTTACTACCTGCGGCCTTGGCTATGTAGAAAGAAGTGGGTTTAATGGCAAAGAGAATATTGAAACTTTTTTAAAAGCAGTAGGCAAGGCTACACAACAGGCAGTAGAATCTATACTGCCCATGTACCCTACAGATGCACAGTTTCACAGATTGGTAAACAGCCCTGTAGGTGTTGACTTTTTTAGTACAGCAGAAAAGGAGGCGTATGTTTCCTCCGTTGTTAAACCTATTAGAGAAATTGTGGACCGTAGTAAAAAAGCCTGGCGTTCTTATGTATTCCTGGCTTGCATAGATGCAGTGGGTGGAAACTCTCAACCATTTATGGATTGGCTGGCGGTACCGGAGTTTATACATACTGGTTCCCTAATTGTAGACGATGTACAGGATAGGTCTGATACACGTAGAGGTGGCTCTGCCCTCCATCTTCTATATGGAGAACCGCTTGCGATCAATGCAGGTAATATATGCTACTTTATCGGGGAATTATATATGCGCCACCCCCAGCTTCCGGAACGTACCCGCTTAACTGTCTATGAACAGTTTTTTGAAATGATGCGGGCCGCACATGTGGGGCAGGCACTGGACATTAGTGGCCTTCACCAGCTTATGCCCGATGCTGTAAGCAAAGGAGACTGCTCTATACTTGAAAAAAGGATCTATACTATACATCGCTTAAAAACGGCAACGCCGGCCTGTAGCCTTGCTAAACTGGGTGGCCTAATAGGCGGAGGACAGCCGGAGGAAATAGATGCGCTGGGTTCCTTTTTTGAAGCGATAGGTATTGCTTATCAAATAATGGATGATGTGCTGAACCTGCAGGGGTATGATAATAACCTGAAGGATAAAGGCGAGGACATTACAGCCGGGAAGATAACGATGCCTGTTGCAAAAGCAATGGGTTTATTATCGCCCGCGCAGCGAGAATATGTATGGCAAACTATCCAGACAATGCCTGTGAATAGAACAGTTATAGAATCTGTAATCCGCCTGTTGCAAAACTGTGGCGCTATAGATGCGTGCCGGCAAGAGGCTGAGGAACTGGTGGAGATGGCATGGAGAAAAATTGATATGGTACTACCCGATTCATTTTTTAAAATAAGATTACGCGCATTTAGCAGGTATGCGCTGAAGAAGGAATAATAACAGTGTGTTGCAGCTCTTGAGAAATTCACCACAACACCGGTGCAGAGCTACGTATCGGATATTATATTTTTCACCACATAGAATAAGCTGAAGCTCATTTAATAATAGCAATATTCAATTCTTTCAAGGGAACATGGAGGAAATACTGCGTATTGCTTGGTGTTCCTTGTACATACCTGGTGAACTTTGTGGTCAGCCCTTACAGCATTGGAGAGAAACAGCGATGACATGTATCGGTATAATTGAGTAACTTGATTACTTAATATACGATGTATGGCAAATACCTATGACTGGAGCACTTTTACAAAACGCATAGATGTAAAGTGTGCTATACAGCAGGCTTATGATGCGTGGACTACGCAGGATGCATTAGAGCAATGGTTTCTTCGCTCTGCTGTGTTTCACACTGCTGAGGGCAAACCTGTAGAACGTACCACACCTGTACAGGCAAATGACACCTATCTATGGCACTGGCATGGCTACGACGATGCAACGAGCGAGCGTGGTAAGATAGTAGCTGCTAACGGCAAAGATTATGTCTGCTTTACGTTTTGCAGCGAGGCAGCACAAACGGATATGCAGGTAAGCGTAACCATAAAAACGGAGGTGGACTCAACTATTATAGAATTGAAACAATTCAATATACCTACAGATGAACGGGGCAAGGTTTCTTTTCACATAGGCTGTACGGAGGGGTGGGTACTTTACCTGGCCAACCTGAAATCTATACTGGAAGGTGGCGTAGATTTGCGCAATAAAAATGAAGCGCTGAAACGCATGATAAACTCGTGAAAATAATACTGGCATAACAGCAAGTCCTTAACTTAGTAACGCATACCTGATCTATTAATACCACAACAGCCAAAATGAAAAAGCTTTCCGTTTTTTTACTGCTTTATTGTTTTACTTTTTTATCTGTACAGGCGCAACAGCAAGCCAGCCGTCCAAATATACTGGTGATCTTGTCTGACGATCATGCATACCAGTCCATAGGTGCTTATGGTAGTACACTGATGCCAACGCCAAACATTGATCGTATAGCCAGGGAGGGTGCTTTGTTTACGAATGCGAATGTGACGAACTCACTTTGTGCGCCAAGCCGTGCTACGCTGCTGACGGGGAAATACAGCCATGAAAACGGGCTGAAGGTAAACAACATCAGTAACCCGTTTAATGTAGATCAGCAGGTGTTTACACGGCTGCTGAAGCAACAGCAGTATGCAACCGCGTGGATAGGTAAATGGCATTTGCAAACGCTGCCGGGCAATGCATTTGACTACTGGAAGGTGTTGCCTGACCAGGGACAATATTATAACCCTGCTTTTATAGGCATGCAAAATGATACGATGCGTACGGAGGGATATATTACAGACATCATTACCAAATTTAGCCTGGACTGGCTGAATAAGCGCGATACGTCTAAGCCGTTCTGTCTTGTGATTGGAGAGAAGGCTACGCACAGAAGCTGGCTGCCTGACTTGCAGGACTTAGGTGCTTATGATGATAAAACATTTCCGCTACCGGATAACTTTTACGATACGTATGAGGGGAGGCTGGCAGCAAAGGACCAGGATATGACGGTGGCTAAAACAATGGTGAACAGTTTTGACCTGAAGGTGGATGTAAACTATAATGAGCCGGGCATGTATGGGCGTATGACACCTGCGCAAAAGGCGGTGTTTAAAGCGTACTATGACAAGATTAGTAAGGACTTTGATAATCATCACTATGAGGGCAGGGCTTTGGCGGAATGGAAGTACCAGCGTTATATGAAGGATTACCTGGCAACAGCGCGCTCGCTGGACAGGAACATTGGTGTAATCCTTGACTATTTAGATAAAACGGGGCTGGCGCAAAATACGATCGTGGTATATGCTTCTGACCAGGGGTTTTACTTAGGTGAACATGGTTGGTTTGATAAGCGTTTTATGTACGAGGAGTCTTTACGTACGCCACTGGTGATGCGCTATCCGAAAGCAATTAAACCGGGTACAGTGATTAAAAGCCCGGTGGTGAATATAGATTTTGCGCCTACTTTCCTAAGCCTTGCGGGAGTGCCTGTTCCTGCTGATATGCAAGGTCAATCGATACTGCCATTGTTCAAACCGGGCAAGCAAACAGCGTGGAGAAAGGGCGTGTATTATCATTACTACGAATTCCCGGAGCCTCATCATGTATCGCCACACTTTGGCATAAAAACAGACCGGTATAAACTGATCCGCTTCTATGGCCTGGCTGACTTCTGGGAACTGTACGACCTGCAAAAAGATCCGAAGGAAATGCACAACATCTACAATGCCTCTTCTTCGCAACAAATCATCAAAAACATGAAGCGGGAATTAAAAGCACAGATAGAGCTGTATAAGGATAATGAAGCGAAGGAGATATTGGAGCGGGTTATTAAACATATTCGCACAAATCCTGACAGGTCTTGAAGACCTGTCAGGATTATTTTAAAATTTTATCATTATTGTCCGAGTAAGTTTAGTAGATCATCAATTGCAAGCGCTCATTTGTCTACCGACGGTGTTACTTTTTGTCTTGATACGAAAAGTAACCAAAAAAATCAAGGCTCCAGAAAAGCAGGCTAAAAATTGTCCCGACCGCCGAAATCCATTGAACTCGCCGCTAACAGCCTAATTAAGTAAGTTGCGTATGGCTCAAACAGCAATGGATTTTTCCGGCGTTCATGACAATTTTCTTAACGCTGCTTTTCTGAGGCCGCACGTTTCACTTTAAAAGTGGACTGGGGAACTCTCCCCTAATTTTGAAACTATTCTTTTTCACCTACTATCCTTTCTAGGAAACGTTTACAGACACCAATGAAATTTCATACACTATTTCTTTTGTTTCTTCAACTGCTTCCTGATCTCTGTATTTTCTTTTTTCAATTCGATCACGTATAGCGTTAGCTCTTCTATTTTTTGCAACATTGCTTTTTGCATCTCACCAAGGTCATGGCCTTCTTTTTCTACTGTGGTTGCAGAAGGGATGCCCGGCAAATGTTTGTTGTCATTAATAAACGCTTCTACTGAATCTAATGACGCCAATGGGTACGATTTATTAAAAACGTAGTCAGGCCAATCTGAAGCGGATTGAGATACTCTTACTCTTTTAGCGAGTATAATTCCATTGACAGCCAACTTACTGGAAGGCTTTAAAGTTCCAATACCTACATTGCCTACCCCGTCAATTACAATATCGTCTCCATAATTCCATCTTTCACCATTCCCATCTATATCCATCAGCCTTTTGGTTCCCAGGATCATTCTCCCGGTCCCGTCATCTACACTATTTGTTGTACTTATAATGTGTGAACGTCCCCATGGGAAAGCTATGTTATTTGCTCCCAGATTAGTTGTCGCAAGCTCAAGCGCCGGGCCATATGTGGTATTACCCCCCGCGGCCAGAATTATTCCATCAGCGGCTGATTGCAGATCCTCTCCCGAGCTTGCCAGGCTTGAAGCATTAGCTTTAACATATAAGCCTCCTCCATAACCATTCATGTTACTTCCTATCTGAAGGTTGCGCCCTATATTTATTGGCCCGGGCAGCACTTCTGTTACATTAGATACAGTTTGTTCACTTACTACCTGCATTTCAACGCCCTGCGCATATCCTGTAAATGAAAAAAGATGAAGTGGTAACTCTTTAGGTATTTCGATTGCGGTATAGCCTACGTTGTTATAGCTCACGTGTACCAATCGTATATCTTTTTCAGCAGTCATAATAAATCCCTCGAAAATACCCTTAGTTGAATTTACTTCTGCAGACCAGGTGTACTTATTCGTTGCGTTTTCTATTTTAATTGCAGAGATTTTCCCCGATACGCCGGCAAGTTGTGAAGAACTACCGGAATACAACAATAAATAAGCTTTGCCTGTATATCCTTCCGTTGAACCGCTAATGCTTTTATTTACATAATAGGATTGCCCATTGTTATTCACTTCAAGGGGCGCGGAAGGTGTGGCTGTACCTATTCCGACATTGCCGGTTGACGGAAATGTATTTTGGGCGCGCACCAACAACGGCGTGCTCAATAGTAAAAGGGTTATTATTTTCTTCATATTTTTTAATATTAGTTAATGAACAGATGTTGTTTAATTAATAGCTAAAGCAATTGCGCGACAGTATGCGCCCATTACACTATTAAGCAATGGCATACTTGTATAGCCTGGCAGTTTTTTTAATAAAAGCCGGATGTGTTGTGAATAGTTCCTTCAATGCGAAAGCATGAATAACTGTATGCAATAAAGGCATTATTGCAAAGCGTGAAAACAACAGGCATATTTTGCCTGCCGGGGATTTAGGGTGAAGCATTTAAAACGTTGGGTTATTTGGATTTAAAGTTGATTCTTCTATAATAATAAAATTAGCACAAACAATTTTCAGCATCAATTTTATTTTGGTCTTGCTAGAGCGATTTTTCAGCAGGATAATTTTCACTTGTTACCACAGTTTTTCTTTTTCAGTCTGGCATTGTGCAACTAAAAAAAGATGGATGGTGCGATAGAATATGGGAACATAGAAAGACACGGCAGACAATCCCTCCTCCTGAATTTACCCTTATAATGCGCCTTAAACGGGGATTGTAAATCCCCGTTATCTAATGTTCGGGATGCCCTACGGAACATCCCGAACAGCGGGAGTGGATTACGTGTAAAATGTCATCCGCTTACCGGGTAGATTATCCTTTATAATGCAGCAGTGTAATCAAGAATAACTTTATTTCCAAAACCAATTTTACTTAACGGTTTTCCATACTCATCTGTTAGACTGTCTACAACTGGCTTGTCCCATACGCCATAGGTAAATTTACCCATTCCTTGTTGTTGAGGGTATATTTGAAGTAAATCATCACGCCATTCTACAGTTCTTATCCAATCACAATTAGTTTTAGATAACTTATCTCTTAACTTTTTTATTATTGCACTTGACCAGCCTAATTTATCTGAAGCCTTTTTCAATTCTATTGCATCCATTCTTAAATCACTACCTCCAATTATTTTATTCTCTGGTGATATTGTTTTCGGATACAATATTAAACTAACAGTATTTCGTGTGCTTCTTCCAAACGTTATAGAATATTTCTTTTTCTCTTGAGGAATAACTGATTTAAAATATTGAGTTAGTTCTTCAAATTCTTTTTCATGTTCTTTAAAATTGGACTCTAGTTGTTCCCTTGTATATTTTTTGTCAAGCGCGTCCGAAAACGACATATAAGCTAACAAATAATAACACAATAACAATACCCCCATGCCCGCGACAACCAAAATTATTATTTTGAGTTTGATGTTCATACGAAAAGGTTTGATGCTATTTTTTATACTGTATTTGATTTCATTAATCTTTAGAAGATTTACTTCAAATATCCGTATTATTTTCCAGTTGAATAATAACCAAACCCTCGCTTTATCCACCAATGATCAATAGGATTATCTCCATAAGGCGGCCCTAATTCTGGCGTCGAGTTGCCAGCGCGTTCTCTTGCCCCTACATCGTAATGAATGCCTATTACTGGGCGCCAACTGGCTGGAACTTCAGGAGTGGGGCGTTTCCCTAGCTTATAATCGTCTGCCCATTTACCCATTTCAGCGGCGCCTGCCTGTTTAAGCATAAATCCTTCTGTAAACCACAAATTAGCCTTACCTACAACTCCGAAATGAAAATTATTTACATCTTCTGCTCTAGCTTTCTTACCATCAAATCCATCAAATGAAAACAATGTTTCACCGAGATCGCCAATGCCTCTAGCTTTATCTTTATCCTTGCGTTGAAATGCAATCCCAAGAATGTGGTACGGGAGCTTTTTAGTATTAGCATCTTGGTTTGCTGGGCTTCGATATTTGTAATCCCATTTTCCATCTTGCTTAACATATTTCTGAAACGTAGTAGGAAGTACTATTGCTCTAGATTCAGTTGCATTGTCCCAAAGTAAATTCTTTAACCAGCCATTTGCATTAATCTCCTTTCCTAATTCACCTATTAATGACAATTTATCTCCATCCTTCATAAAAACACGCAAGTCTTTATCCTTCGCATCATAATGAAGCATATATCCTCTATTGTTAATTACGCTACTGTCACCTAATCGATCATTAAACCATATCGGGCTATTATAAAATGCGCTATACTCGCTTATGCCTGTTGTTGGTTTTGGGTCAAGGTTCCATCGTCTTCCTATTCGTGGATCATACTCCCAAAACTGCGCTGTGTAAGAGTTTCCGACGTCTTTGATCTCATTAGACATTTCCTGTCCATTAAATCCATATCGATAAACGCCGGTATTAAAATTCCTACCGATCATCTGCATGCCAAATGGTGCATAATCAGATGCATTGATGACAGTTGCATCATATCTCGTTCCATCATAGGCCTTCACATCATTTATTACAGCTAATACATTGCCTAAATGATTTGTCAACTCATACGATTTTTTACCAGCAATATTCCAATAGCTACTACCTGCTTCGTTTACGGAAATATCCGGCGTCCACATACCTAACCTGCTGCTGCCATAAAGCGCCTGTTCCTTCCAGACCAGGTTTCCTGCACCATCCTGCTCATACACTGCAAGACTGGTTCCCTGTGCATCACGAATATAATAGGTTGTTTTGCCATTTGCAAATTTTGCTACGCGATTCCCACCTACATCATACGAATACTGGATGGCCGGCGTTGTGAGGTTGCCATTCTTAAATATGCTGTTTATTTTACCATATACGGTCCAGTCTATTTTAGTAATACCTTCCTGGTTGTCACTGATAAGGTTACCAATAGCGTCATAACTATAGTTATCGTCGCCCTGCTCATCTATATCTTCTGAGTAATTATTAAGAGGTACTGCATCTTTAATATGGCGAAGCCTGTTGTTGGTAAGTCTGCCCCTGTCGTCTTTATTATACGCATAGGTCATATTATCCATCGCGAGAGGCTTTCCTGCGGCACTATTTCCATTACGCACATAGGTACTGATATTACCGTTGTCATCATACGTAATTGTTTCTTTAAAATCTTCTATCGCCACCGGGTTCCAGGTATTGTTGGAGATATTCAGTCCTGTATGTGCTGTCATACCGCCTAGTCGGTTTAGCTGGTCATACCGGTACTTGTACAGCAATGGCTGGTTCAGTGCTTTTATATTTACACTCATGGCCGCTATGTTGCCATTGTACAGATCTTGTAATGTACCTGCCTGTGCAAACGGCGGCACACTATTATCTATCGGTTCATAATCGCCCGTATAGTAGTGCACACCATACCCATACGCATCGCGTGCTACACCTACCGTTTGCCCATCTTTACCCATATCATATACTTCGCTAGCCGCAGTGCTATTTACCCCTTTTATCCAGCCTTGTAAAGTGTACGCATAGTCTACGCCCTGCACTTTGTCCTTGCCTAGCTCCATTCTTCCCAGCGGGCCATGCAGGTAATAGGCATAAGTGGCATCACTCTGCGGGTTGATCATTACTGTTCCTCCTTGCGGCGTGAGTACTGCGTCTATACTTGTAAGCGCATTGGTCAGCCTGTTTTCTGCGTCATACTTATATCCATAGTAAAACTGGTCGTTCTGTCCATGCTGGTAGCGCACATAGTTCACTTTGCCACTCACGAGGTCATATTCATACGCTATCTTTTTCAGCATACTGGCGCTTACCTGCTGGTAAAGTGTTTTTACATTTCCTAACAGATCATAGTCATAATAGCTGGCCCGTGCATACGGCACAGTCATATTATCCCTGTACGCACTTATTGCTACACGCTTACGCAGGTTCTCTTGTGTCAATGTATTTTGCAAACCTGGTACTCCTGCCGGTATTGCATCATAAAACGTAGCTGTGATCTGATATTTAGTTGTGCTGTTATAAATATTATCCACTCCAGCAGCATCCAAATATCCTGGGTCCTGTAGCCCTGTATTACCAGCCAGCTCACCCGCCTCTTTTATACGGCCAAACTCATCGTAGCGTGTATAGCCGTATGTGGTTTGTGTTGCCTGTTTGGCATTTTGAGAGAAAGCCAAACGCCCCAGCATATCATACCAGAATTTACTGGTTCCGCCATCAGGTGAAAACTGTTTGCTTACCTGGTTTATACTGTTGTAGGCATAGCTGGTCATTAGTGAATGCCATGGATAAACCGGCACATTCTTCGTTTCTGTAGTGCTGTTGTCTGCCAGCAGGGTATTGCTACCTGTAGCAGGTGTATTGAACCGTCCCCAATGTTGTAGCGAGCCGTTTAGTGCAGCAGCGTAAGCCGGCGCCAGGCCAAAGCAGCTTTCAGCAGCATTGGCAGCAATTTCTACAGCAGTCAAAGACCTGTTGTATAAACGAATGTATTTGAGATAAGCCAGGTTTTCCGGTAGCTGTACAGGCGCATCACCTGATATTTCCCAGCCGCAACCGGCAGGTGGTGCACCTGCTACCTGTGGCATGAGTGTGCCGTTTACATACACATCCAGGTCGCTGCTAGCCAGTGTACCACTGCTTACTTTCGGTTGCACTACGATGTGCGTCCATGGGTGTAGCGGCAGTAAAGCACTTACATCTACTGTTACCTGGTTAGACCGAATGATCTCTATCTCATCTGTCGAATGCTGTTCCATAGAAAAGACTTCTATGTTCAGGTAGTTTCCGCTCAGGCAGGAGTGGTACATGAAATGCTTATCCGGTGTGCCGGTGAGTACCTGTCCCCCACCACCATTCTCGTTATACTGCCAATACTCCAGGGAAGTGGCAGTGGTGGCGCCAAGCGTACCGGACAATGCGTTTAGCGTAGTGGTTTTATCTGTATTTTGTTGCGGGCCGGTATAACTACAGTTTTGCGCGCTTGTCTTACGTGCATTGCGTACCCATTCCATTTCCTTATCAGACAGGAATGTTACACCCTCCGGTGGCACGGTACGCACCAGGTTACTTGCCTGATCATAGTAGTAGAGCGTGTAATGATATATCTGCTGCTCCGCAGTCAGGTGCACACTTGGTGCAGGATCTTTACAGGCATTGATATAGGTGTTGCGGAAGAGGCGTTTCTCTTCTTCAAGATAGGCTTCATAATCTTTACGCCCGTTAATAATAGCTGTTGTTACCAGCGATTTCATACAAGCATACGGGTCCGTTGGTATGCTTGCACCAATTGGCTGGTTGCACAGCAAGGCATTAGGATCGCTCACTATAGAAGACTGGTAAGTGAGGTAGTCTGCATAGCCAAGTGAGAAGCCCCAGCGGTGGTTGAGATAGTTGCGCACGATGGTTTCATAATTGTCATGCGTGGCACTAAGACCATTGGAACCAAAAGCTGCAGTCATGTCTGCCATGGCTGTTTCAAACTCTTGCTTGCCTACACAGCCTTTTGCGCCAGGATCCATAAACACCGGGATGGACAGATCTTTTGCCAGTATAAATTTACAATTGGTACAGCCTTGTTGCAGTGTGGCAAATTCATCTGTAGTAAGTACCATAGCTGCACCAAACCGGTTTTTAAGATATTGATAGAATGTACCACTATAGCCCGCAGTGGTATAGTCTTGTTGCAACTGTGCCAGCCTGTTGCAGATATCCGCATTTGCTTTGCTGACTACGTTTTCATACAACTGTGCTTTAGGCTGGTACGGGTATGGCATATCGAGCAACCATGGGTTATAATTCTCCGTGAAGTCTGCACCACCGGTAAGACCTTTCATTGCCTGTGCAAAAGAGGTATAGCCATTTACGGCCACTTTGCCCGGGGCTGTAGTGCTGGAGCCAAAAAGGTGCTCTATATCGCCACCTTTGCTGCATATATCTATCAGTGCATTTTTAAGGGTTAATTTCTGGGCATCGGTATATGCAGTTAAGCCATTTGCCAAACGCAACATCCATTCATCTGCCTGGGATTCACAGGCTGTTTTTAATTGGTTGTTCAGCCCGGCAACATTCTCATTGTCTATTGCGTTTATATCTGCCTGCGAAGCTGCACCGCCGGAAACATTTGCTGTTTCTATAAAACGTGGCGTTTTATACTGGTACGCAGGGCTACATCCTTGTGTACCGCCACCCCCACCGCCTGTGCAGGTACCTTGTATAGTACCGCATGCGGTTACTACCGGGTACACATTCAGTGACGCGGTTGTAACACAAACTTCTTTAGACATTTCACCACCGGTAAATGTTACCTGTGTTTCTATAAAGCTGCCGTCTACATTTGACAGAATAATATTTACGTCAGCAAACTGCCCAACGCATAACGGCGTATTGGCAATGTTTGAAACAATATAGGTAGTCTTGCCGGTAGGGCAGTTATTTACAGGTGAAGGGGTTATTGTAAAATCACTTGCACCACAAGTAGGCACACTTACCGGAGGCAATGGATCACCTTCCCCGAACGGAGCAAAATCGTATAATACAGCAGACTCTGCTGCTATAGTTGTAACCATTTGCTTACTTGCCACACCGGTAGTTTTATTTGCCTTACTTGCATTTACAGTTTTAGCAGTTGTCTTGTTTCTATGCTTATACACAGGCCGCATTTTGGCCACCCATACATTTTTCAACTGTACAGCAATACCTTTTCCCTGGTGTATTACAAAGTATTTTTTAAAGCGGAAAGTATGGAAGAAAGGATTAGTTGCACGCAATGTATCCTTACCTGTTTTTTGCCATTTGCTTATCTGTGCTGCATTGGCAGATTTTACGAGGTAGATGCTATTATCAGTATAATCACCCATCACTGTTTCATCTGCGGCTTTCATCGACATCATATTATTATATGGCGCCGATGGGTCCGGAATAGCTTTCGCCTCCATATTCGCAGTCATCATCATTTGTGGCGACTGCGGGCCACCCCCACCCGGTACGAAACCTCCGCAAGTGGTTAGCCATACATTATAGAAGCGTATTGGTGTCCCATTATCTGAAGTGCCAACCGCAAGGCATTCATAATAATTGGCCTGGCAGTTTACGCCAATTTCAGGATACGTATCTGATACAACACCCGTAACTGTTTGCCCGGAGATAATGGAATAGAATGATCGTGTACCATTCTGATGATCAAAATACACAAGGGTTGTAGGTCCGGAACATGTTGGCCCATCTACACAGGAATGCACTGATGCATTACTATATGTAATAGTATTGCCATTGTACTGCACCTGGAAGCATGCGAACCATACTTTTGGACTACCGGGACAAATATTCGAATAAGTTGGGTCTCCCTGTAATGTATTTGGGAAGATCTCGAATTTAGTACCATCTGCAGCCTGGTATTGGTTAGTACCTAACTGTGTAGTTGCGATTATGCTGTTTGTGTTACCTGTAGCACAGGTATTACATACACTCACCTGTGCATTATAAAAGTACAACGGGTTGCCATTGTTCACTTTCACTTTTATACATGGTTGTACCGGCGTTACGGACGGGTTGCTGCACTCGGCGGCCATTCCACCTGCCGAGCTGTTAATGTAATAGTAATTACCATTTGCATAAAACTTATACGCGCCCATCTGCATTTCCATATTATACTCAGGGCTACCCGCACCACAGAGACTTTGCTCGCAAACAATTACCCATACGTTATAATAACGCTGCGGCACGCTTACACCATTCCTGTACACTTTGTAGCAGTTATAAAACTGTTTACTTGTAACTGTGCCAGTAGTGCAATATGGTGCATCTGCCGGCGGCGTTACAGCATCCCCGCTTACAAATGAATAAATTCTTTTAACGCCATTGATATAATCATTTTCCAATACCTGTTTATCATTCAGATCGTACGCATCGCTTTGCAACGTTACGCTTCCCGCACTACCACCACCCGGGCAGTCATTCATAACCGGCCCTGTAGTACAAGTAATAGTCTTGATGTGCACGGTAGACAACGGCAATGTTGCCGGTACACAGAAATAAGTTTCCTGCTGGCCTGCTGTGAAACTAAAAGTAGAAGGTTGCCCGCTATACTCCGCAGGATAATATAGTGTAATCGTTGTCGGGTTGGCAAGGAAGTTTTTCAAGTATGCTAACTTGATTTTTTTAGTACCGGTTCCGCAAGTAGTGCCAGTACCTTCACTTGCAGTGGCCTCAGATAGCACAAAATCATTTACCGTAGCACAACCGTTCGGATTGTAAGATACAGGTGTGCTAACAGTACACGCGTTGGCGCAGGTGGTCGCATTTCTTAGTTGGGTATAATATTTTTCTTTTAGTTCAAAATACAGATCACTGTAATCGTTCCATTCCCTGTCCGGTACACGACAAGATGATACCGGTGTGCAATTGGTCCAGTTGTCTGTTGTGCTTTGGCTATTGGTAGTGCCTGATTTGTCTGCGCAGTACAATGAATAGTCAATATATGCGGTTGCGCTTTTTTCTGCTACGGTAGTTGGCATATTCATTACACGGGTAGTGTAATGCAGCAGGTCTGCCTGCATGTCTGAACGTTTGCTATAACCCGGTGCTCCTGGCGCAAAGAAAGGATCTGCCGCCAGCATCCAGGCTGCGTTGTTGTAATCGTATTGCAGGTTGGCAGGTGCATTTGGCATGCTGCCGATCTGTGAAGCAGTTGTTACAAAGGTTTGTACTTTCAGGTCCCAGCCATAATAACTGCTATTTGCCTGGCAGAACTGTAATTTACAATACTCAGGATGATACTGCAGGAACTTATTTGCCCATTCATCCTTCCAGAATGCAACCAGTTGTTGCAATGTGAAGTTAGCATCGTAAGGAGATGTTGTAGTTCCGTATTCATCAAGCGTAATGAGCTCATTGTTATAATTTGTTCCACCCGCTGCTTCTACAGGAAACACATCCCTGAAATGCTGGAACAATACGTTGATCGGTTTTTCCAGCGGATCTCCGTTGGCATCAAATAAGGCATACTGGCCCTTAGGGCTTACATCTTCCAGCATTAGCTTACGGTACCTGTCGCAAGGCGCCATGTCACAAGTCTGCTGCAGTGCATTACATTGCGCTTTCAACGCATCGTACAAACCTCCTGCCCATGTATCCATGCTAGCCGGTGTATAAGACACGGTATTCTCATCCAGCTTTGAGCGAACAACCTGTATAAAATCGGCTCTTTCACCCAGCGCAACGGAGCATGTTTTACAATCATTGAAACAGTTACTGAACGAGGTATTGTTCAGGTAGTCCGTTACAAAATCAATCTCTGTGCGCATATCGCCATTCTGCTGCCTGATGCGTACATACTCGTTTGTATAATCTTCAATTACATCCCTACTCAGTCGCAATTCGAGCCCAATATAATACTCTCCTATAGATGGAAAATTAAGTGCAATAGTATTTGTTGCCACCCCACCTGCATTACAATCTGCCTGCCTTGCACCTACCTGCACAGGCTGGCTGGTAGTGTACACAGGTATGTTACAATCGTTATACACTTTTACAATAAGATCGTAATAGCAATTGCTACAGATAGTAAAGCCCGGTTTATTATACTGCGCTATCAGCTTTTTAATATCGTACTGCAATGTGGCAGGGCCGGGTATAGAAGCCAGGTAAGTAGTAGTAGCTGCCAGGTTTAGATTTGTAGGGTCAAATACAAATCGGTCTGCGCTCAGCACCTCTATCACTTCTGTTTTCTTCGTTCCTTGCGATGGCAATGTATTCATGCCAGCAGGCGTGGCTGCCGTTAATGCAGTTGCGATTGTTTTTCCTGAAGAATTTACGTAACTGATGCTAACCTGGTTGTTGGCATCTACCACCATATTTTTCAGGTAGTGACTGGCATCGCCTGCATCGTTACCAAATATCCTGTCCAGCTCCCATTGCTCTGGCTTGCCATAATAGTATTTAGTGGTATGATCCGTAGGGTTTATACCCGGCTGGAAGGTCTTACCCACACCGCCCTGCATTTTGATACGGCCCGTGTTATCCGCAGTATATTGCGTAACCGTCATCGGATAACCTTCCGCTTTTGCAATAAAGCGGCTCATGTTACTGGTTGCAAGAAATTCGTTGTTGGCAGAATAATATTGTGCCGCGCCCGGTGTTGCCGCACTGCTGTTTAGCGGATCGGGTATAGGGCCGCAGTTGTTGCTACTGCCAAGGTTTGTATAATTATACTTTGCACCGCTGTTGTTTAAGTTGAAGTTCTTGAAATAATGAAAGTTGTTATCTTTTACCGGTGCAGGTAAGATAGCTACTGCTGCCCGGCCAAATTCATCCAGCACATTTTCCTGTACTACGCCTACATTATCACTATTATTTATTGTCACACTTTGCCTGTTCCGGAGACTACCATCAAAATAACTGATCACTTCTTTCTTCTTTCCTTCTTCTGCAAATGAGGCAGAGAATTGCCAGTTCAGGTTTGGCTCATGCCATTTCGCATCTATCTGCCATATAGCCCACTGCCCATTGGTGAGCTGGTAGTCCCATTCTCTTTCGTCGCGCAAGCCATCCGTTGTATATTTTACACCACGCATACGAACCAATATATACTTACTGCTATATACCAGCGATATATCATAGTTATTATCGTGTGTGGTTACACGTGTCGCATTGTTCTTAAAAATAGTGGCCACTAGTGCAGGGTCCAGTCCCGATGTGTTATTCATCATAGACTGTACAGTCGCATTGTAGATGCTGTTATCTTCTACTGTTGTCCATTCCAGGTCATACTCTTCCATGCCTGCAATAGATGCCCATGTAAGAGACAGATGCCTGTCCGGGGAAGGGGGAGGATTAATAGCCTGTAACGCCATAATGCCTTTCGCCTGTACTTTACCATTTGCACCTTGTGGTGTAATTATCTCACCTGATGTCTGGCTTAATGCCCCCTGGAACAACAATTTTTTATCCGCAGGAATATCATACTGACGCTCTATAATAATCTGGCTTTTCAATTGTACTACTGCCGGTATGCTATCGTGCAGTTCCGGAGCTGTAATACTGTCAATGGTTACTTTAACCCAATGACCATTGGAAAAACCATAGCTGTCGAGAAAATGAGAAATACCTCCGGCATGCTGCGCGTAGTTAACTTTCAATTTCTGGTTTTCGATCTTTGCCGGCTGTGCCTGCCCTGGCTGAGAATAATATTCCACCTTGAAGAATACCTCGCAGGTAAAATCCTTCTTTATTACCATCGCCGTATCATAAGATATATTAAGGCTGATGATGTTTTTAACAATATGATTTTGTATAGCAGACCACTGGTAAGCGCTGTTGCGGAATTTTTCATCCTGCACCACCAATGAATCTCCTTTCTTGATATTGCGCAATATATTTTGATACGGCTCTACACCAGCCATCACCAGGCCAGTCTTAAAAATGCAGGCCAACACCAGAAATATAATAATCAGTTTCCTTCTCATATGCCTGTTTTGCATGTATTAGTATTAGAGAACAGTCAGTTTATAATTTGCCAGGGAGCCTTTGCCCTTCCAGCTACCATTTATTTTTTCCAGCACACCGGTATAGTTAAACACCTGGGCCGGCACTTCCTTACGCCACTCACCAAATGTGAAAATGATCCGTTTATCTGCTTTAGGATTGCTTGCATCCGCAAGATTTGTCAACCGGACAAATATGCGTTTTGGAGCAAAGTTCTCTTTATCATATACAACCGTATATTCCTTGCAGGTAACGTGCATCTCGTTTAAAAAAGACACTGTGGACTCTTTACCATTGCTGGTCATTGTAACCGCGTACTGTTCAGATTCGAGATAATGGGCAATGCCATCCAGGTTCCCGATCAGCGGGCTGACAACAAGTTTGGGCCGCCCTATTAGCGCATGCTTCACAACATGATCTATGTATACGTAGGCCGTATTACTATTGTATGTTTCTCTTGCGCCCGCTTTATAATAAAAATCCTTTCCCGCCCTTGCCATGGCAAACGATGTCAAAGGCATATTCTGAGAGGAATCATACCCATCAATAACACGCATAGTACCGGTAAGAAAAACGGGTTGATACGAGGAATCAAAATGAGCAAACACTTTTTGCATAACCAGTTTCAGCGCACTGGTATCAGTAACGGTGCTTTGCGCACGAACTCCGGCATGTAGCATTACAAGCACAACTATGATAATATATCTGTTTATCTGCCGCATGCCTATTGTTTTTTATATGAGGACCTGGATTCTTTAATGGTCATAATACCTCTTGGGGTTTCTTTCTTTACACGTGTCAGGCTGCCTTCTTCATCATACTCATAGTATGTTGCAAAATTGTTCTCGTCCATTTCAGCCATCAACCTGAAGTTCTTATCATCATACGCATAACTCTTCATATGCCCATCGTTTGGATGAATACGTATATCATCCATATATATATTGCTTCCCTGGAGCATGAGAGAGATATTTCCGGGAGCAGTCTGAATAGAAGACAGATCTATTACACCTTCTACCTGCTTCCACCCTTCTACAATAGCTTTACAAGTCAATGGCACATTAACGCCATTAGCCGACACCGTAAAGTTTATGGTTTTGCTAAGCGGGGAGTTATCTTTTATCCACGCACTGAAGAGGTACTTCTTATTTGGTTTTGGCTCAAATCCTTTTGGATAGAGGCCATCAACAAGTTTATACTCATAATGACCATTAACCGTAGAGAGATACCTGCTAACTGCCGGCAATGTATTAGCCGGATAAACATGCTCTCCGTTGTGTGCATACACAGCCAATGTAAGCGGTGTACCGTTTAACTGAATACTATAGTTACCGGAGTGAGCTTGTGCTGAAGTAATATAGGATGAAAGATCAGAACCTGTAGTTAAGGCATTTAACTGGCAGTCATTTGATCCCAGGCAGGCAGCCAGTTTATAGTCTTCAAACCCATTGAAGAATATTTCCCTGTTCATTGCGTTTGACGCTACAGCAGCAGGTAGCTCCCCATTAAAGCAGTAGGTAGCAGAACTATAAATACCCAACGCATCTTTTTGTTCCAGCGGATGCCCATACTTATCTATAAGTGTTGCTGTAGATGCAGTAACCCATGACGGATTGTTTACTACAGGTTGCCACTCTGCAGTAAAATTATTTAAGGTTCCCCAATAGCTTTTAACAGAAGTAAGATAGCCACTGTTAGCAAGATTTACACCTCGTTTGGCACTATTAAAGACATCATTATCTTTCCTGAGTGTCTGAAATACTTTCGTCTCGTATGGCTGCCAGTTACCAAGGAACCCTGCTACGTACGGATTGACTACAGTGGATATCTGTGCATTCTGATTACATATATCCGGTATACCTCCGTTTGCCATTTCGTAATGGTAACGCAATACGCCGTTAGACGTTCTGAAGCTAAAACGCACAGGAACACCTTTTAATCCTTCAGTGGAGAATATTTTATTAATGCCTGTCCCCCAATTATCCGCGTTCAGCAATTGTGCTTCTGTATTATCATAGATCTCCATTGCAGCGGCAGCACTATTATCATCGTTATAGAATTCTACTTTTAGATGATGTTTACCAGCCTGTACATTTATTGGTGATACGTTCCAGAAAGTAAAGGTGCTCGTATTATACTGATCAAGCGATTTTACCAACTGACCATCGAGATATATCCTGATCCTGTTGTCTGCAGCATACCCAAAGTAGTACTTTTTGGATTGTGTGAAATTGATACAGGTATCAAAACCAATCCACTCTTTTATAGGAGCTTCAGGATTCCCTGTCGCACCGGTACAAAGCCAGATGCCAGCACGCACAAGCGGGCCACAAACATTACAGGAAGGATTACTAATATCACTACGCGTACAGCCATCAAGCGTCATTTGTGGCGAAACAAGCCCGCTATTTTTTAATAGTACACTATTTGTTTTTAGTGCATTTTGCTGGATTGTATCATTTTTTGTTGACAATAGTTTAGCTGCAACAAGGGCTGCTGTATCTTTCGGCGTGTCAGATGAATTGCTTGTTACAGACATTTTCGAGGTACCACCAGCCATCCTGCTTATATCATCACAATTAAAACAGGCTCCTCCCCAAAAAGAGTTTTTACGCACTACCTGGCTCCCGGTCGAAGTTTCAATAAGTGCACCGTTCATGCTGTATTCAAGCCTGGCCTTTCCTGCACAGAAACTATAACATTGGTCAAAATTTTCATGCAAAATCGGCAAGCATGTATTGCCGCTTTTATAGTAACCGGTAGGGCAATTGGCACATGTACCCGGCATACCCCATACGTTATTAAAAGTTGCTGCAGTTACTGCCAGAACTTTATAGTCTGCATAATCAATATATGCACTTGAAAAAAACAATCTTCCGTTTATCACAGGGTGCTGCAATAGTGTATAACTCATAGTAGATGCTTGCAGCATATTCCTGTATCCTGACCGGATAACTTTTGCAACAGGAATAACAGTTGTGCCAATGGTATTACCTGATCGATCTACTAATCGCTTAGATATAGGTGTATTATCGTTTTCCCCCGTGGTTGTTTTAATTACCCAATAATGATCCAGTGTATTTACATTTACTACTTCGTCACCTTCATCAAGATAAGAGGCATAATTTGCAATAGCACCGTTGTTTACTGACAACCCTAACATAATATTTCCTGCACTCTTATATGCGCCGCTCATTCCTGAATATGCCCAGTAAGCAGGCATATTAACGGTGTAAACAGGCTTATCAAATTCATTATTGGTCCTGGTTACAATAGGGTCTCCTGTAAATTCATCATAAATAAGATTTTCCGTAGTAGCAGTAGAGCCATTTTCCGTTTTAACTACTTTACTAAGTATACCGTAAGATTGTACAACTTTGGTAACAACAGCAGACCTGAACAGTTTGTATTCATCGTTACTCTTTGTTGGCCAGTGTGGCAAAAAAGCTATAAAAAACGCTACAGGAAAGATATCTGCCCCCAGGTTAATAGCTGTACCCTGTGTAATAGACTCTTGTTCCCGTAAATCTGTGTACAACTCTATTTCCCGGCCGATAATTTTATTTTGTTTAATTAATCCGTACTTAGTCACAACATCCACTGCATTCTGAAGCTTTAGCGTACCTGCACCATCCTGAGTGCTGTTATAGTAGTACTGAACAGAAGATATTTCTGAGCCGGACTGGTTATATATGCGTGTAGCGCGTGGCTTACCATGCATATCATTTAGCTCTATGCTATATCCCTGCGAGATCGCCAGTTCATGTATTACATCCGAACCAAACGGCCCATACGATCCCTGCGGGCCACGTTCCTGCCGTTTAAGATCTGTTGCTTTCACAAATGTTGGGAACTCGCGCGCTGTATAAAATTCATTAGACGTATAACCCGTTCTGTTTAACGCATCCGGTTCACCATTTGCCGCAAGGGCCCGCACCGTTACTTTACTATATCCTACTCCTGGCGCAGGGAAGAGAGATTCGCCAAAAGGCTCTTCCAGGTTCAGGTAGTTGTCTATCGCACCTTTTATTTTTTCTACATAAGGAATCGGTTGCCTGAACGGATTTTCATCTCCTCCCACAGTTGGTTCATAAGAAGCAACGCCGCTACTGATCGTCTGACCATTATATATTGTAGTATAATCATACCATTGGCCATACGACGCAGTCATTACCGTATTATCAGGCTGACCAGGTGACACCATATCACGCCAATTGTCACTGATCAGTATTTTCTTTACACGCGCTCCTCCTCCGAGTTTAAATCCATCTTTTTTCACCAGACGCACAAAACTTCTTTCGGGATCATACACAGACGCGAAGTTTTTCCGGTAGGCACGTGCGTTAAAGCTTTCTTTCAGCTCACTCAGGTTGCCTATTGCACTAAATAATGCATTTACCGCAGCTTCTAATGTTTTACCAACATCATTATCTCTTACCCTGTTTTCATAGCCAGGGTAAGCGTAGCGTGGGTAGTCATTGCGCATACGTTGCCATGCAGCCATTATCAACGGATTGACCGGGTTGCTATGATCACTGATGTTTTCCAGTTTTACATAAGCGAAGCCATTCTGGATAGATACACTGGCAACTTTTGCATAGCAGGGCACAAAGTCAAAATATTCTTTATTCTGCTGGGCCGTTCTATCTGGCTTGTTGGAAAGATTGACAAAAGTTTTAGTGTAGATATAGTTATTATCGTTCAGGTAATTTCTTTTGAACCATGTAGTAGCATCCGTATTACCGGGGTAGCCTGTAACAGGAATGCGAATACCTTTAGCCTGCTTTAGCGAGTTGACTACATTGTTATTGCCATCAATGAACGCATCAATACGTTCCATATCCATTGCCCGGCGGTTTTGCACAAAAGCATAATCATCAGATTCGTAGGTAACAGCTATCGTACCACCAGTAGGCAGCTCAATTTTATTCAATTGCCAGGTGGTCACATTCTGATCCGCTTTCGTTTTATTTTGCAACGTGTAAGGGAATTCATCATTCTCTAAGCGCAACTGCGCATCACTCAAATTATCAGATGGGTTTTTATATACACCCCATCTATCTGCGGAATAACTTGCATAACTTTTCTCTACTTCATTCGCATCATTGGCGCCATCGTCTATATTATTGGCATATTTAAATACATAAGGATGGAATTTACCTTTATCTATATTACCATAAGTGAAATAGATCTTTTTAAGCGTGAGCTTTCCTTTTTTAGGATAAGCACCGGCAAAATCATCATTGAAATTGGGAACATTTTTGCAAAGCTCATATCCATATTCAAAATGTACTACCTTGATTGGTGTTGTCATATCCGCTTTTGAATAAAGACGGATTTCTCTAAGTACTTTTAATTTATTACTCTTATCTATTCCACCCCACATGTCCTGCACGCCCAGGCCATCATTCCTGTCCTCTGTAATAAAGTATGCAACTTTCGTTTTTGTTTCGATTGCATTCAGGTACCATACTTCTTTTTCACCATACACAAAACTGGCCTTGTCATCATCCGGATCTGCCAGGTTACCACGGTTTAGTGTAGCCTTTGAATAAGGCGTTCTCCATTTATATAAGTAGGGCAATTTGGTATAATCAAATTTGATAGCGGTTCCATTATCATCATCAGTAATACCATCTCCTGTTTTATCTACATAATCAGGCGACAAGATAGATGTTAGCAAAAATGAGCTTGCATAAGCAGGAATAGATTCTTTATGAAAATAATTATCAATTCCTTTATAGTGATCTATCGCATTTCCATTGCGAGGTACATCTACCTGGTGACTGGCAGCATCATAATTCCCCCATTGAGATTGTGTTCCTACAGCAAAGCTATATTCATCCTGTTTTACATTGTACACCGGCAGCCCATACACCATTCTTTTACCGCCATCGTCGGTAACAGTCAATTCTGATAGGTGATAAGAACGTTTGCTTGCATCTGTACGTGGCAATGCGTTTGCAATGACAGGTTTGTGGCAAGATGGAACACTAAATGAACCGAATGTGTTAGCGGAATAACTATTTAACGTACGCTCCAATCCATGACGACCGGCTTCGCCAGCAGTAAGATACTGCATCATCGTTCTTTTATATTCTTTCCTGTTTTTTGCAATAGCAGTAGTAATGCCATAATTGGTTGTACCGGCACTGAATACACTATTAGCTGTGCGGCCAGCTATATTGATCGCAACAGGTTTATCTCCCTGCAATGCCGCTACCAGGTCTTCATCTTCTATATTTTTCTCTCCTACTTGTTTAAAATACACCTGCTCTTTAGCTGGATTTGTATACGAGATAGATTCAAAATCACCTTTAGGTAAATAATTATTTTCTTTGGTCCACTTGGCCGTTTTGTTTATAGTAGTTTCATCAAAATGCGTAATACCCGCGTGTCCATATAATCCGAAACCAATATCTCCACCGGTTGTCGCAACTCCTGCTTCATCTTCTACTGCATTATCTGCATAGGCGCCAGTGCTTCTGTAAAGACGGAATTGCCCACTTCCAAACTGGTTGGTATAAGAAAATAGATCTGGCGTATGTACTGGCATCGCAAGATTTGGCAAGTCTGGAATAATAGCAGATTCTTTTTCTCTTATAAAATCCGTTACTACGTCTTTTTTACTTTTTGCCTGGTCAGCATATAAAAAACCATAGGCTGGCGTACTATTGATTCGTTGCTTAATTTCCCTAACGTTTTTATACCCATTTCCGCCAACACCCGTAAAAAATATTCCACCTGCCAATCCTCCACTTATACTGAATGAACCATACGTACTTTTATACGGTATCTGGATCTTAGGGTTTATAGCAGGTGTATTATAACTGATCACAGAACTTGCTATATCATAGCTTGCACTTGAAGAACCAATTTCATCAGCATAGCTGACGCTAAAGCTTGTTCCCAAAGTGAGGCTTTTTAATCCACCTCTTGTATTATAGCCAAGGTTGGCAGAAAACCTGGGGTCTATTGTTGTGTTGCTTGCCGCCTTTTCTCTTAAGGTAAGTGATACCGAGGGATTCATATCCACACCACTCTGCGTATTGGACGTTACGCCTAGTCCTAACGTAGCTGTCAGGTCTCCACCATTTACAAAACCGGCAGACAAACCAGCATTCACACCCACTTCTGCACCAATACCAGTATAGTTGTCGCTAAAAATGCCCAACGACATTGACCCATTCAATCCTTTAATAGCGCCTTTTCCTTTCGCTTCAAATTTCCCTTCCAGCTTCGCGCCAACAGTAATCTTTGGTTTAGTATAATGTTCGGTTACGATTGATTCTCCGGCAGCATCATCTGCCAGTCCGCGCAATTGCCTGTTAATACTGCCCACATTCAGGTTCCAGCCAAGGCCTACCCAAGTCGCCTCTTCATCCATACCGGCGCCAGCCTGGTAATTGATATTAACGGGATACCCATCTACGTCTAACAATGGGATATTATATTTAAAATCACCTGTGAAAAGGTCGACCATATCTGACACACCTGCCTGCTGAAAGCCTTTAGCTTCCGGCTGGGATGGCCCACTCGTTAATGCCCACGCTGCAGATGGGGCAACCATCTGAATAAGTTGAAGTGACAATAATAAAAGTGCAATTATTTTTTGTCTTCTCTTAGTAACAATCCGTTTCATATACATCATTCTGCAGTTAGTTAATTTGAATGTCTAGGTTGTAACGGTTGTCCGTTATAAATCTGTCATCAAAGTAAAAAGTAACATCACCTTTGCCCGTTTTCTCTTTGCTATAGTAAACGAGGTAATCATATTTATTTTTATCGCCGGTCGCTACCGGTTCTACGTTATCAGGATAAATCACATGCCCTTTTGTTTGTAGATAAAAGGCGCTATCCATGTGATACAGGAGAGCCATTTTGGTATCAGTATTTAATTTACCCATTGCCATTTTTCCAACAAGCTCTACTCTTACCCTAAAAGCATTAGAGTTCACCTCTTTCACCTGTGCCACTTCTATTCTATACTGATCGTTAAACGTCTTTTCTGCATGCGTTTTCGTATGCTGTTTGCATGATAGCGCTACCGACAACAACGCATAAACTATATAACCTCTATTGCGCATTATAATTGCTTTTTATATTGAAAACGAAGTTTTTTTGTTTCACCATTCGGCATAATCACAGTAAGTTGATAGTAATCACTATCTACAAACGATTTATTCTCACTTATATCTATAACGATATTATTCGTTCCTTGCCTTAGCTTAACTGTTGGTAAATGCTTTATAACAGCATCTTTCTGCGACAGCCCTGTTATGTGGTAGGTAAGTATCTGCGCTGCATAAGGGTTCTGTAACGCAAACTTTATTATACCATCTGCTATATAAAAATTTCCTTTCGCCAGGTCTTCAATATCCCGGAAGCCATTGTTATCAATACCTTTTATACTGTCTTCACATCCATATTTGAATATCCATACTTCAGAGCGCTGAAGTATTACTTTTTCTCTGTAAGCTGAGACCTGCCACGCGTACTTTTTTTTCTTTTCTAAAGCTGTCATGTTTGAAGGGTAGATTAACAACGGCGATGTGATAGCTGGCTGATTTATAAGTGGCAGATTGTAATTCAAGGCTTCTTCCGGTGTCTGGTGCTCTTTAATTTCACATAAAACCAATTGATAATTTGTACCGGGCATAGAAGGCACTAAGGGTTGCCAAGTAAACAGAGGTCTGTTATCACAAATCGTTTCCTGGTCCGCAGGGCTTATTAACGTAAAGGCTGATATAGCTGTAAGGTCTGCATCAAAACAATTTTCGCCAAGTACTGTGCCTGTTTTAGAATCAGATACTTCAAAACAATAACTGTACGCCCCGCCTGGCAAATAGCTGGTCTGTTTAGCCAATCTGGCTCTATCTGTGTTAGAAAAATGAATTGTAGCTTTCCTAGACTGGCCTGCATTCAATATATTGCTACCGGGCAATAATTGAATAGCTGTTAGCTGAATATTACAAAGTGCTCCTCCAGCTTGCTCAGTTACTGATATATTAATATCGACATTCTTCGTGCCAGCAGTACCGTTTGTATAGCGCGCAGAGAAAAGTCCATCAACTGTCTTTCCGTAAATCTCAGGACTAAACTGTATAGTTACCTGGCTGTTTGCCCAACTAGTTATTAATAAAAAAAATACTATAAATATATATCTACTCATTGCCATTTATTTAAAAGTATAGCGGATAGAAAAATTACCCCTGCAATTGCTATATAAGCCCGGATAAATATTCTCAATCAAGTCTTTTCTTACATCTACATATCCCATGCAATCAAACTGGTTACCCAGGTTTAATTGAATTCCCTGTCTTATCCCAAGCTGATGAGCTACGCTACCATTATTGAGATATACGACAGCATTATTAAGAGAAAGTGTTTTAGTGATCGGATATTGAATATTGATATCTGCATTTAACAGATCACCAATAATTTTCTGAGAAGACAATTCTTTGTTAAGATAAGTAGTAGCACTAAGCACGCTTCTTTTTATAACAATTGCATCGCTCATACTCATGGTAAATGCATTGGACTTAATAGGTAAAATATCTTGCAAACGCATTTGCTGAAAACCCATTGTAGCATTTGTCATAGCCTGCAATCCGGCAATACGATAATTAATATTCACGCCTGTCTCTATTTTCTGGATCGCATTTAAATTTTGCGAAATTCCGTGCTGATGCTGATCTGTTTGATTATTGTACCAACGCATTGTGAATGCCCATGTTTTGGAGTAACGGTAACGGCCATCCAGTTGCCAGCCAACGTTTACCATTTTAGGCATATCACTCAAGCCATACGTCATATCCCTTGCATCAAGTCTAAGATTGAGTTGCAATTTTCTTTTAAGAAATGCTTTCTTCATCTTTGTGCCTATTTTCCATCTACCACCATAAAGCCCATTAGACAATGGATGCTGATATCCCAGGCCCGCCATTCTGATATTTGTTTCTGCCGAAAATCCTGCGTCAGCAATATCCAGGTTATGCTTAAGTGCAACAGCTATGGTTTGCCAAAAATCTTCTCCTATATAATTGATAGCGTTCTTACTCTGCAACCTGTGTTCCATATCACCTTCTACGCTATTGTTATATTGCGTGGAAGATTTCGAAACATCCGCAGTTAGACTTCCTAGCTTTCCCATAGAAAATTCTTGCGACAGTGTAAATGCGACTGTATTTTTTGGCAAGACAGGCACTTGATCACCAATATCTTTCTTAAAGGATTGAGCAACCGATACAGTTCCTCCTTTTAGTGTGGCTATAGAAGCTGAGAAGAATTGAGTTACACTTGCACCAAGCACCTGGCTGGACGGAACGTCTCTAAATACAGAAGATGACTGCATGGAACCGGCCGTTACATTTAATTGTCTTAGTTTCTTTTCGAACCCCATATTAAACCCGGTTGCTAAGGATGTTGAAGATGCCAGGTTTTTATTTATATCCGGGCTAAAGCTGCCTATTTTAAACTGTTTTAATTGCAGAAAGAATCGTTGAATACCTGATAAAGGCAACACATTTTCAGATAATTCGCTAGCAATGTTTGGCTTATTAAGCAGCGATGTTATATTTCCTTTTAACGCCTGTTGGTACCTGATAAAATGATTGACATCAAATCCTTTTGCTGCGAGATTATTTTTAATGGCAGTGAAGCGATGAATAAATGTATCTCTTTCGCTACCACTCATTTCAATTTTCTGGTCTTTTAAATAGGCCATTAATTGCGCACTATCAAACTGAAGAGCAGTCGTGAAACGGGTAGAATCTCCTATTATTTTCTTCACCCCGTCAGGAAGTTGCCCCAACTTGCTGTACTGAGCTGCTAACTCATTCTTAACATAGTCATTTGCCAAAGATTCAATATGTATATCCTGCAAAAAGAACTTGTCCATACTATAGGCACTATTCATTTTTGAACGCAGATTCTTCAAATAGGCATCTTTATCAAATTGAACCTTTAAATGAAAATTATCATAAGCACCTATCCCACCGCCTGCTGCATAGCTATAATTCCCTATTACATTTACGCTTATTCCCAGCAATGTAGTATTGCCCGTGAGGTAAGTATTATTGGTAACAGAAGGGAATATAAAGTCTGCAACAGGCTGATAATTGGTTTCGTTAATTGCCTGCAATTTATCAATGGAAGATTGGTTAACAGAGAGTGTGGGTATCACACCATCTTTAAGAGACATAAAAGCTCTTAATTTGCTTTCCACAACCTGGTTCGAATAAGCAGCGGGGCCAGCACCTTTTAATAAGCCCGATACTTGTTTAGCACTTGCTGTTCCAAATTGCTGTTGCACAAAATGATTAAACTTATTGGCAACCTCAGGCTTAAGTTTACTAAAACTTAGTGAATCTTTCATCGAAGCCGGCGGCATACCGTCTCGATTCAATTCTGCAATTACACCACTTTTCAAAAAAGGGTATTTCTTAAAAAGAAAAAGCTGTTGATTGGTAGTATCCTGAGCTTTTATTGCTTGCACAAAAAAACATACCAATAACATAATAAAGAGACGTGCCCTATACTCTGCCATAGACCGGGTTTAGCGGTTGAAAAATATTATATAATAAAATTTAAAGTGAGGGGTTTCAATTCATCACTTTAAATTCAAGTTTTACCCAGATACGTTATCTATACCAACAAATAATCATCTAATAATTATTGTTGTCATTTAATTCAAAAATGTTCCAAACATTTCATTCCCTCCACGTACTCAATAGAGCTTTGCTATGAAACGAACTTCAATGCTGCCTGATATTATTTTATCATGGAAACGATATCATTACATGTCAAAACAGACATATCAAACATCACTACCTGTAACTTCTTAAATAAACTATTGGTAAATAAGCACGACTGTGGAATTGTAATAGTCATGACAGACGGCGCATCGCGCTCGATGTACATTTGTGTTCATTTATTAGGATTTAAGGTTTTATACATTGCAGTAGGGTTTACCACAATTATTTGGCTAAGCTACTTGGAGTTTTTGGCATTTGCAAATTTTTTTTGCCCCGGCAATGTTATTGCCGGGTTCTTTGCTCTACTACCTGCATTCTTTTCTTCAGATCCGTATTTTCAGTTTCAAGATTGTCATTTTTCTTTTTTAGTTCTATCACATACAGTGTTAGTTCTTCTACTTTTTTCAACAATAGCTTTTGCATTTCTCCCACATCCAACCCTTTATTAGTAACTTCTGCTGTTGAAGGCATATCCGGCAGCCGCTTATTTGTCTGTATAAAAGATTCAACGGAATCCAACGTTGGCAATTGATACGATGAATCGAAAACATAGTCAGCCCAGCTAGTTTGAGAGACAATAACTTTTTTCGTTTTAATGTCTCCATTAACAGCAAGCGCAATGCTACCAGATGGGATAGGCGTACCAATTCCAACTTTACCATTTAAATAAGCATTGGCACCGTTGATATCTGACATAGTAACATTACCTGATATAGAGGCAGAACCTTGTACTTGCAGCTTATTGCCGTTGTCTGCGACTGTACCTAATAAAATATTACCACTTGATGGGGAATAAAATCGCGCACCACCATTTCCATCTGTTATTAACACGACACTATTATCTCCTGAATTTACGGTTGACGCGTTTGCTCCTATTATTGTGTTATTGCTCCCAGTACCAGCGTAGAACGCGTTGTAACCTATTACTGTATTATTATAACTAGTTGTACTGGTAAAGGATGCAGACGAACCTATTGTCGTATTGCTATAGCCCGAAGTATTATTGTAACTGGAATAAATACCCAGCGCGGTATTACTTCGTCCGGTAGAATTACTATACATACAATAAGCTCCCACAGATGTATTATCAGATGCAGTGTTGTTAAATAGCGTTCCATTCCCGACTGCTACGTTTCGATTTCCTGATACATTTTTATAGAGCGTCATAGACCCTAACGCCGAATTGTAAACACCTGTAGTGTTAGCAACCAGCGCGTTTCTCCCTAATCCTGTATTTTCATACCCTGTAGTATTGTTGTATAATGCTCTTGACCCAATACCTGTATTACCGTATGTATTATTATTTGCTAAAGAATAAGCGCCAACAGCAGTATTTTGTGTGGCATCAGTAGCAGCATTAGTTCGCAATGTATAATAACCGATAGCCGTATTCAAATCCCCGCTTGTATTATTTAGCAAAGCGTCCCAACCTATGGCCATATTCACTGTATTCGATCCTCCACCACGACCGACTTTTATACTGTTAACTTTTAAATCAAAAGTACCTAAATCAACGGCTTTTGTAGCACCTATATAAGGGATATAAGCATCTTCTGCATTCGTTTTACGTAAATAAGGTGCAAGCATAGACGCTGTGTCTGCATACTGAACTTGTGCTTCCAGGGAATTTACTAAGAGGGATATTAACGCAATACCAATACTCAATGAGAGTCTAAAACGAATAGTTTTATTTCGCATAGTTTTAGGTTTAAGGTTGAATATATAAGAAGGAAGATTATAATTGTTTACTTCCTTTCAGTGAAAATAAAAAATGTATTTCAAATTAAGGTTAATATATTAAATGAGAGCTCGTCTTTATCTGGCCAAAGCTCCTACCCCACCTCCTTTCATCGCTTCCTAAACGTTTAATTCTCGTTGTCGAAATACAAAGACTCACCTATTGCAACGGCTACCGGCCAAATTGATCAATATTCTTAACTATTTCTATTAAATCTTCCACATCTTTTAGGTAATATGAGCCAACCCGACGTTGATCACTTGCATATATTTCGATCTGGTTGGAAGTGTCAAAAAATATTTCACTCCCAAAATTCTGATTCTTGTAACTACACGGGCTCACTTCCTCCCATCCATTACGTTCAAGGTATTCAGTGAAAATATTATTCATGCTTTTATTTTAACAGAGATATTCGGTTCCAATCTTTTATAAAATCTCTACGAATACATTTCTTCATCCAGTATTGCTCAAACAAAGAAAATAGTGAACAAAAAAGCGACTTATTTATAAAACTCATTAGTTATAAATTCTACATCAAACAAGCTCAAATCTGAATTATACCTGAGTTTTGCTAAAGATTTATCTGCCATAGGCGACTCAATCCCCTTGCTAACATACATCCCAATGGCAATATAAACATGATAATAAAAATCAACATCAAATTCATAAACCACCATATACCTATAAACTACCAATTCATCATCCACAGATATTTTATACAACTCCTCTTCCGAAGTAATTTCATTCAAAACTAAAACATCATAACCAGTACTTGTTTTGGAGATTCCGAATTCTCCATTCATTGCAGATAGATATTCAAATAGTTGCTGTTTTAATTCATCAGGCTTAAAATTATATTTAAGTATTTCCTGAATCTTTTCGAAATCATCCTGCATATACATATACAGTTTTGTTTATAGCTTTTTAAAAATCGATCGCTTTAACAACATCCTACCCCACCTCCTCCCACCACTTCTCAAACACCTGATCTTCTTTGCTCAAATACAAAGGCTCGCCGATCATAGGTGTGGCGAGGCGGATGGATGGATCATCTGCGCATTCTTCGCTGATTGTACGGAGCGGTTCATCCCAGTCGTGATTGGCCAGTACAAATTTTGCATGGTGCACTGTTAGTAGGTTCTTTGTTTGCAGATCCTTTGCGGCACGCAAGCCCTCGCCGGGCAGCATGTGTATGTAATGCCATGCTTCATTGTATTGTCCATTCTCTATTATAGCCCAGTCAAAAGGGCCAAACTGTTTGCCTATTTCAGCAAAGTGCGTATCATAACCGCTGTCACCGCCTATGAATATTTTCAATGATGGCGTTTGCAATACATAAGATAACCAAAGCGTGCTGTTACGCTTAAAACTTCTGCCGGAAAAATGCCGTGCTGTTGTTGTGTGTAAAGTAAAGCCCGGTTCAAGGTTTGCCGCTTCATTACGGTCAAGCTCTATCAATTGATCCGGTGAGTAGCCCCAACGCCCCAGGTGTGCACCTACACCTAAGCCACAAATTACTTTAGTCACTTTTTCTTTTAGTTGTACAACCGTTTTATAATCCAGGTGATCATAATGATCGTGTGAGATAACAAGATAATCCAGCGGAGGAAAATCGTTTACGGTATAAATATCAGAACCCGGGAATGACTTACTACCACCGGGTATAGGAGAAGCGCTACCACTCAATACAGGATCAACTAAAAAACGTTTGCCATCTAGCTGCATATAATAAGACGAATGGCCAAACCAAACGAGCATGTTTTCTGTCAATGGCAATTCAGATAAATTTGTCTTAACGGAAGGCAATCGTTTTGCCGGTCTTGCACGCTTACTTTTTTTGAAGAGGAAATGATACAGCACATTCAACATGCTGTGGCCTTCCGCCAGTTGCGGTGTATAATGAATGTTTTGAAATTGACCCTTAGTATAGTTAGGCGAAGCCTGCATACGTTGTAAACGCGCGCCTGTTGGTGCAGCGCCAAATTCAGGACGGCGCATAAACAGCACAACAACAAGAATGAAGAGTAGTATGATGATGAGTATTGTAAGAAGGATAGTCATGCATCAAATGTAGCTAAGGGGATTTAAAATTTGAGATTTAAGATTTGAAAAGCCGGTTTACAACCTGGCATCCATCTCAAATCTCAAATTTCTAATTTACCCTATTGTACCTGCAAATGCGTACTCACCGCTATCCTGTTCCATGAGTTGATCAGGACAGTTGCCAGGATAATATCGCCGATTGTTTCTTCGTTAAAAAATTCCGCTGCACGTTTGTACGTTGCGTCACTTACGCCATGCTGGCTGATCAGGGTCACTTCTTCTACCAGTGCCAGCAGCGCTTTCTCTTCTGCCGTAAACAGGTCAGTTTCACGCCATGCGTTCAGTACAAATAAGCGTTGCTGTGTTTCGCCTATTTTCAATGCCTCCACGGTGTGCATGTTCAGGCAGAAGGCACATGAATTGATCTGTGAAGCTCTTACTTTAATCAGCTCTTTCTGTATCGGTGTCAGGTTTGACTTACTTAAAGCCGCTACCAGGCCATACATGGCTTTATAAACATGTGGATGTGTCTGCTCCAGGTTTACTCTTTGTTCCATAACATTTATTTTTGATGGAACAAAGCTAAAAAGGGTGCATCACCCGGTTGCTTAAACTGGTTTAAGAAAGTTTCCGGCTACGTAGTTCACTTAAATATTCCGGGGTAAAACCCAGGTAAGACGCCAGCAGGTATTGCGGTATGCGTTGTACAAATTCAGGAAAGAGCGTGGTAAATTGCCTGTATTGCTCTTCCTTAGATAGCTCGTATAAGATCTTTAGCCTGAACTGTGCTGCGGCATGCGCCCGCTGAAGCACCATGCGAAAATAACGCTCCATTTGGGGAAACTGCGCCAGCAACTTCTCCTGCGAAGCAAAATCTATGGCTATTAACTCCGTCTTCTCTACAGCCTGTATAAAAAAACCGGAAGGCTTTTGCGTAGAGAAAGAAGCATAATCTGTCATCCACCAATTTTCCAATGCAAACTGTATCGTTTGCTCCACACCTTTTTCATTCAGGAAGAAAAGACGCAGACATCCCTTTACTACAAAATATTTATGCGTACAGATCCTCCCCTCCGCCAGCAGGTTATGCTTCTTGGCTACCGTAATGGTTGTAAAAGAAGGTTGCATAGCTGCATATTCCTCTTTTGCAACAGGAATAAAACGGGCTATATGTTGTAGTAAAGCATCGGACATATAAGACGGGAAAAATAATAATGTTAGGTAGTATGACAAAACTTATTTTTTTACCTGCATTCTGGCAAAGCCATGTACCTTTAAGATCAATATTTGCCTTATGTCCCGAACCCCGATCTTGCTTTTTTTCTTCTTATGTTTTGCGTGTCACAGTTCTTCACAAAAAGAAAAAATACAATTTCAACAGCTCGACTTTGGTTCTTTTAGACTCAAAGCTCCTAAAGATTGGTATATCGTCAAACAACAAGGAACAGATAGCTATGCCGGCGGCCTAACGAATGGAAAAGATTCGTTATGGTTTGATTATGGTTCGTATGACGTAACCTTTGATGATGATAATACACACCAACGTTATGCAAGAGATACTGTAAATGGCCTAATTGCAGATATACAAATACCAGAATCGGCAGGACAAGGCTATATAATAATGCGGATTCCGAAAGTAATACAACAAAACAAATTTACAATTTGGGGAAATCATATTAATTCCACAGATACAGTTTTGCAGATCTTTAAATCTGTTGTATTTAAAAACAGTGATACATCAAATAATCCTCCACTTATATTATCAAAATTTACATTCCCCCCCGCCAGTTCAGGGAAGACACTTTTTTACAGTAATTGCGCACATTGCCATCAGCTCTATAGAGTCTTAACAGGGCCAGCCTTAGATACTATTATTGATAAAAGGAGTACGGATTGGATTCACACATTTCTCACAAACAGATCAGCTATCTATAAAGATCCTACCTATAGTCGCCCCATAGACGAAACCATTTGTCCAACGTTCACAGGACAGACTAAAAATGAAACTGATATGATCATTGAATATTTAAAAATGATGCAACAACCGGCATATTAACAATCAATCATAACTCACCATAAAATGAATAACTGCATCTCCGTATTTTCGTATAAATCCCTTCCATGCCAGACAATGATACCAAACGGCTCTCGCGGCTTACCGCAATCCTAACACAATTGCAAACAAAGCGTTTGATTACAGCCACATCGCTGGCAGCGAAGTTTGGTGTCAGCATTCGTACCATTTACCGAGATATAAAAGCATTGGAGCAATCCGGCATTCCCATTCTTACGGAAGAAGGCAAAGGCTATTCACTCATGGAAGGTTACCGCCTGCCACCTGTATCATTTACAGAAACAGAAGCAAACGCGCTGATCACGGCAGAGAAGCTGGTTGCCCATAACAAAGACATATCGTTTGTAAAAGAATTTTCCGCAGCCATAGAGAAGATCAAAGCTGTACTGCGCCATACGGCTAAGGACAATGCGGAACTACTGGCCAACAGGATGATCGTAAGCCGCGGCGAAGCCACGGATAATTTCAGCTCACACATTTCAAACCTGCAACTGGCACTAACCAACTTTAACCTGACAGAGATCACCTACCAGAAAGAGAACGCAACAGAAACATCAAAAAGACTCATCGAACCATTTGCCCTGTTAAGTTCGCAAGGCAACTGGCTGCTGCTCGCTTATTGCCGCATGCGTAAAGAGTTCAGGTTTTTCCGCCTGGACAGGATCAAACAATTGATGATCCTGCCCGACAAGTTTAAGCCACACAATATGACACTCCAGGAGTATTTTGACCGCACTTCAAATAATTCCTGACACCCCTGACACACGGCTGTCACAAGCCCATTTTACCTTTACTCCATCAAACAAAAAACAGGTAAAATGGGAAATCAACATGTACTTCGCGGCCTCGCCACCATCAGTTTTTATGCAGCAGACCATGAAGCTGCAAAGCAATGGTATAGCACCTTTCTGGGCGTTGAGCCTTATTTCAATGTTCCCGGGTACACAGAGTTTCGCCTTGGAGATTACCAGCATGAGTTAGGCATTATTGATGCGCATTTTGCACCTGCAGGCGCCTCTGGCAATGCTGCGGGCGCGGTAGCTTACTGGCATGTAGATGACCTGCAAGGCACGCTTGACCGTTTGCTCTCATTGGGCGCAATTTTATACCAGCCTATTACAGATCACAGCCAGGGACAGGGGCGTTTTGTAACCGCATCCGTTACTGATCCGTTCGGTAATATTTTGGGCATCATGACGAATAAACACTATCTCGAAATTGTAGCACAATCAAAATAAACAGGTATATGGAAATGAAAGACGGCAAGCTGGCTGTTTATGCGAAGACGCGTAGTGAATGGCGTAAATGGCTGTCTAAAAACGGCACGAAAGAAAAATCTGTCTGGCTCATCCTTTTTCACCAAAAGAGTGATATGCCAGGTGTGGACCGGATAGCAGCTACAGAAGAAGCGTTATGTTATGGCTGGATAGACAGCCTGTGCAAAAAGCGTGATGCAGAAAGTTATTACCTCACGTTCTCTCCACGCAACGTGAAGCGGAATAATTGGAGCAAGATCAATATGGAACGTGCAGCGCGCCTGATAGAAGCCGGTAAAATGACGAAGCGCGGACAGTCGCTGATAGACCTGGCAAAAGAAAAAGGCAAATGGATGATGTGAGAGGCGTGAATCGTGAGTCGTGAGTCGTGAATGCGTTTCTGTGTATCCTCGTCTTTGTAATTTCAACAGTATTGCTAGGTTGAATAAGCTTATTCACGATTGCCGATTCACGTCTCACGATTCACCTTCCCTCAAACACATACACCCCACCTGCCTTTGTTGCCACGTCATACTCCTTCACTGGCTTTAACAGCACCTCTTCTTTAGGCGCTTTGGCTGAAACGATGGGTTCCTTTATTGCAGCTCTTTCAAAGAATGGATTAGGGTTAAGTCCCTTCGCAGTTTTCATTGTAGTAGTACCTGTTGCCTGCAGCGCATCATATACACGCAGGCGACAGTTGCCACCAAGCCTCGAATACACTGTCAGTTTTTTCAGTTGCTTATTCTTCCATTCTATATCTACTACAAAACCACCTCGCGTCACCAGCCCCTTTACACTGCCATCAGGCCACGCATCCGGCAGTGCAGGCAATACCTGTATAGCGCCATCCTGCGACTGTACCAGCATTTCCGCAATGCCCGATGTACAACCAAAGTTGCCGTCTATCTGGAACGGCGGATGCGCATCAAACAAATTAGAATACGTACCACCATCCTGTCCACGCTCCTCTTTAGGTGCAGGCGTTAGCTGGTCTGAGATCAGTTTATATGCTTTGTTACCATCCTGCAAGCGCGCCCACCAGTTCACCTTCCATCCCATAGACCAGCCGGTTGATTTATCGCCGCGCGATATCAATGTTTTCTTTGCAGCGCTAAACAGCGCCGGGTATTCATACGGAGATATTTGGTTACCAGGAAACAAACCGTACAAATGTGATATATGCCTGTGCCGGTCATTCGGCTTATCCATATCCTGCAACCACTCCTGCAGCTGACCGTATTGGCCTACCTGCATAGGTGGCAAACGCTTTAGCAACAGCTTTAATGTATCTGCAAATGCAAGATCTTCCTGCATTATACCTGCTGCTTTTATAGCATTGGAAAACACATCAAATACAATCTGGTTATCCATCGTTGTCCCCGCGCTTACGCCTACACCGCTCATATATGTATTCTCCGGCGACATAGAAGGCGCCACCACCAGCCATTTATGTGTCGGCTCCTCCTGCAACGCATCTGCATAAAACAATGCAGCGCCTTTTAGTACCGGGTACACCTGTTTTAAAAAAGCCTTGTCGCCCGTGTACATATAGTGATACCACAAATGCTGCGTAAGCCACGCGCCACCCATTGGCCACATACCATAAAAGCCGCCATCCACCGGGCCCGTTATACGCCACAGGTCCGTGTTGTGATGCGCATTCCATCCACGCGCATGATACATCTTTGACGCGCTCTCCTGCCCCGTTACAGACAAGTCCTTAATCATATCAAACAACGGCGCATGCAGCTCCGATAAATTTGTAGGCTCTGCAGGCCAGTAATTCATTTCCGTATTTATGTTGATCGTGTATTTACTGTCCCACGGCGGGCTCATCTTTTCATTCCACTTGCCCTGTAGGTTCGTAGGTTGAGAACCCGGCTGAGAACCGGAGATCAACAGGTATCTGCCAAATTGAAAATAAAGAGATACCAGTCCCTGGATCATGCTGGCTATTAAATTCTGCAATGCGCACATCCGTAGGTTTTGCTGCTTGCGCAGTATTACCCAGCTCTAGCGATACCCTGTCAAAATATTTTTTATACGCAGCTATATGGTCTGCTTTAAGTTTTCCATACGCTTTATTCGTTGCAGCTTTCATGTAACCAGACGCCCTTGCTGACGGATCGCCACTAATATCCTTATACGTTTTATAATTTGTCGCAATGCTGATATAGATCGTCGCCGCATCCGCATGTTCAATACGCACGGTAGAGTCTGTTGTCACCAGTCTTCCGCCTTCGCACAATGGATGAAACTGTGATTCAAAATTGATCCTGCCTGTTTTATTATCTGCACTGCTGGTTGTACCTGTCAGTATCAGTTCCTGTTGGCGTACAGTAACCAGCTTCGTTTTATGCAGCGTATTCGTGCTAAGTGTACAGTTAATGCTTTTAGGTTTGTCTGCCGTTAACCGGATCACGATCACACCATCTGTCAATGATGCAAATATTTCACGTTGGTAATGTATATCGCCGGCTTTAAAACGGACTGTCGCAATCGCATTTGCAATGTCCAGGTCACGATAGTAATCAGTAACTACACCACTTATATCAAATTGTAATTGCAAATTTCCTACCGGCTGGTATTGCATACCATAGTTACTATTGGCTGGCGCTTGTCGTGGAAATGTGCTGTTAGACAAGTCTTGCGCCTCTTTATATTTTCCGCTAAACAACAGTTGCCTTATGCGTTGTATGCTATCATACGTTCCCTCCGGTATATTATTGCCCGGCTCTCCTGCCCATACTGTTTCCTCATTCAGTTGTATCCGCTCATTTGCTGCGCCACCAAATACCATTGCAGCAAGCCGCCCGTTACCTACAGGTAATGCCTCATTCCAATTGGCAGCCGCCTGCGTGTACCACAGTTTCATTTGCTGCCCGCATACACTATTCGTAATTGCCACACTAAGCACAAAAGCGTAAAGAAGGTTTTTCTTTTTCATGTAACTGGTATTAATGGTAGTTGGTTTTATTTGCCTTTATATGCCCCACCTGCGACCAGTAGGGCAATGTCATTAAGTTAAGAAGCTAACCACAAAGAGCGCAAGGCTATTTCACAAGGGACACAAAGGGAAGCCCTTGTGCTCTTTGTGTTACCATTGTGAGCCTTGTGGTTAACTTAATGACATTGCCAGTAGGGGCACAAAAGTCAGGATTGCTATATAAATGCTTGCTGTAATTTTTTTGTAACACGTTCCTTCAGAAAACGGGTATTGGTGCATCACCGCCGGTACTACTATCATCGTCTCTTGCCACGCTCGCTTGTACTGCAACAAATAACTCAGCAGTACGCCATATCTGATAAAATGTAAAACATTACCAGGTCTTTCATATCTGCAATCGTTGAATGAAGTGAATAAATATTACGTAATCGATTACGTAAACTCGTAGCATAATTAACACTAAAAACCGGTTTTACCGAAAGAAATTGTGCAATCGATTGCAATTTGTACTTTTAGCCCATGGCAGTCAAAAGACGCACCACTATCTACGATATAGCCAAAGCCGTAAACATAACCCCGGCTTCGGTTTCAAGAGCTTTTAAAGACGACCCGTCCATCGGCAAAAAAACAAAAGAGCTGGTGCGAAGGACTGCGCAAAAACTGAACTATAAACCTAACCTGAAAGCAAACTCTTTACGTACAGGTGAGTCCAGGACGCTGGGCATTGTTGTTCCTAAGATCAATGATCACTTCTTTGCAAACGTAGTGGCGGGCGTAGAAGATATAGCACGGCAAAACAATTATCATGTACTGATCTGCCAGACAGATGAGCAATATGAATATGAGAAAAGCGCCATTGAATTACTGATCACGCAAAATGTTGCCTGCATCTTTATTTCGCTTTCTGCCTCTACTACAAAAACAACGCACTTGAAAGAGGCGCAACAATACGGCATTCCCGTTATACAGTTTGACCGTACAGATGATGCCTTACAATCTCCTTCCATTATTATAGATGATGAGTCGGCTGTACTGGCTGCAATGGCACACCTGGCCGCACAAGGTTACAAACGGATAGCGCATCTTGCTGGGCCGGAACATATCTCTGTGTACGCTAAAAGAAAACGTGCATTTGAAAAAGCAGTAAAACAGTACAAACTTTCTACCCAGAAACAATACATAGTACCAGATTGCTTAACCAAAGAAAATGCAAAGGCTGCCGTAACCAAACTGTTGCAATCCAAACAACCGCCAGATGCTATTTTTGCCGCAGCGGATATTTGTGCGCTGGCAGCTTTGGAAGTAGCAAAAGAACTGAATATACCTGTGCCTGCATCGCTCGGTATTTGTGGTTTTTCCAATGAGCCTTATACAGCGCTGACAAGCCCGGCGATCACCACAATAGACCAAGGGAGTTTTGAAATGGGCAGACAGGTTGCTACAAGTTTTTTGCAACAGAAAGATGCGCGCATGAAAAAAGTAAAGCCTGTCATTATTTCATCTAAACTGATCGTGCGGAGTTCGACGAGTAGAAGAGGGTTGAACACATAGGTGAATCTTGTTGCTGTTTTTAAGGACATTGCGAAACACATATAGGTTACAGGTAATAGAAGTGCTATTTCTTGTATTAATACCACACCGGCTTCTCCGAAGAGCCGCATAGAACACATAGCGGGATGCTTAGGAAATTACTGATAGCTTGGAGTTCGACACGTAGAAGGGAGTTAAACACATAGGTGAATTTTCCTGCTGTTTTTAAGAACATTGCGAAACACATACAGCTTGCTGGTAATAGAAGTGCTATATCCTGCATTAATATCATACCTGTCTCTCCAAAGGAGCACATAGAACACATAGCGGGAAATGCTCCGCATTTCTTGAGGAACTCCTGACTGTGCGGAGTTCGACGAGTAGAAGGGAGTTAAACACATAGGTGGATCTTCTTGACATTGTAAAATTCATTACTAACAGTCAGAGGACTCAATATATAGAAGTGCTATATATTGTATTACATTATTGTCCGAGTATGTTTGGTGAATCTTCAATTGCAAGCTTTCATTTGTCTACCGACGGTGTTACTTTTTGTCTTGATACAAAAAGTAACCAAAAAGATCAAGGCTTCAGAAAAGCAGGCTAAAAATTGTCCTGCACACCGAAATCCATTGAACTCGCCGTTGTCAGCTTGAGTAATTAAATTGCATCTGGCTCAAACAGCAATGGATTTTTTCGGCGTCCATGCCAATTTTCTTAACGCAGCTTTTCTGAGGCCGCACGTTTCCCGGAAAGACCCCAAAAAGGAACTCCCCCGATTTTAGTAACGTGCTTTTTTTAGCTGCAAACCTTTGCCAAAAAGAATTACGAACTTTTTTCGCCATGTTTAGTCGGACAACAATGATTGTATTACTATCATACAGGTTTCTCTAAAGGGACGCATAGCGCACATAGGGAGAGCCGCTGCGCATTTCTTGGTGAGACTTAGTGCCTTGGCGTCTTGGTGGCGAACTGATAACGATTGCGTAAGTATTCTCTTGTAAAAAAACAGAACCGCTTATTTTTATTTATACAAATCCATTTAGCAAATGACGCGCAAAGTTTATGCTGCTTTGTTTGTACTGCTTGCCATAAAGACCAGTACGTATGCACAACAAAAAGAAATACCCGTTGATACTACTTATAATGTAGACCGTGTGTACCGCCAGGTAAGGAAAGATTTCCCTATGGCAGTACCTGCCCGCGATAGCCTGCCAGCAGGTGTAATAGCAGAGCGCAATATTGTATATGCAACTTTACCGGAGACTCCATTTGGCAAACGTGATCTGCACCTGGAACTATTTCGCCCGCAAAAGAAAGGAAAGTACCCTGCTATCATTATGATACATGGCGGCGGCTGGCGCTCCGGCACACGCTTTATGCAAGTACCTATGGCGCAAATGCTGGCAGCAAAGGGGTTTGTAACCATTCCTGTAGAATACCAGTTGTCGTTGGAAGCGAAGTATCCAGCAGCGGTTCACAACATCAAAGCAGCTATCCGCTACATCAAAGCCAATGCGGATAAATACAATATTGATACAACCCGCCTTGCAATATCGGGTTGCTCTGCGGGTGGGCAATTAGCTGCATTGATCGGCTTTACAGGCGATGTACCATTGTTTGAAGGAACACAGGGCGACCACAAAGGCATCAGCACAAAAGTGCATGCTATTGTAGATATAGATGGTGTGTTGGATTTTTTAGCGCCTAACTCTCTCAACCTGCAACGTAAAACTGATGCAGCGGACGTAGCATGGTTTGGTGGTACGTTTGAAGAAAAGCCTGCTACATGGAAAGAAGCATCGGGCATTTTCTGGGCAAGTGAAAAAACAGCGGTGCCTACGCTTTTCCTGAATAGTGGCTTTCCAAGGTTTCATGCTGGACAGGATGAACTAATCGCGATGATGAAGTTATGGAACGTAAAAACAGCGGTGCATGCATTTGATCTGAAGATGCACCCGTTTTGGCTGTTTCACCCCTGGGTAGAACAAGTAGTGGAGTATGAAGCAAATTTTTTAAACGAGGTCTTACCACATAAGAATTAGCAGATTTGAGATTTAAAATTTGAGATGAACTACTTTCTATTTCCCATTTCAAATTTTAAATCTCAAATTTCAAATCCCCTACTCTACGCGCAGCCAGTCTACATCTGCATAACCAGAATCATTCGTCTGCGTAGTACGTGTACAGAACAGGCCGAATTTCGCGCCTATCCATTTACCCACTTCCGCCTGGAAGGTATCAGGCACTTCTGTAAATGTGTTCCCGTTACTGCCATAACTAAAATTACATTTTGCACCGGCGCTCACTTTTATGCGGAAATAAACGGTATTTCCATCCAGCTTGCCCAATACTTTTTCCGTCTCTGCTTTTCCTTTATCTGCATTCTTACAGGTTGTATATACGATGTACAAACCCTCTTTCTTACTCTTGACTGAAATGTACGCATAGCTCAATCCCATCATTACCAATCCAGCTTTTTCATCTTCCAGTCTTGGATTTGGTTTAAACGCCAGTTTTGTTGTCACCGTAAAAATCTCGGCGGGTAATTTCTGCAACAGTATATTCGGTACGTCCCAATAGTTCTTTGCACTATCCGGTATTTTATCGGAGTACAAACGCAATGATCCATTGGCAGGATTCATAAACGACCAGGTAGCTTTCGGGTTTGCCTGCCACTGCCATTGTAAGCCCAATTCGTTACTGTTAAATTCATCGGACTCCGCAGGTGTAGCGATTGAATATGTTTTGCCCACGTTCGGTTTTTTATACGTCAGTACCGGTTCACCTTTTCCATCGCCATCATTGTCTATACCAATTACAGGCCAGTCATTCACCCACTTCATAGGTTGCAGATGCACCACACGTCCATACGCTCCTTTATCCTGGAAATGCAGAAACCAGTGTTCTCCTGTTTTGGTATCTACCCATGCACCCTGGTGCGGGCCGTTGATCGGTGATTTACCCTGGTCCATTACCACTTTGCGCTCATAAGGTCCATAAATATTTTTTGAACGCAGCACCAACTGCCATCCGGTAGATACACCACCCGCAGGGGCAAAGATGTAATAGTAGCCGTTACGTTTATAGAACTTAGGCCCTTCGAGTGTAGGGTCTTGCTCATGGCCGTCAAAAACAATCTTGCCTTCATCTATCACTTTTGTTCCTTCTGTATTTAGTTGCTTTACTGTGATCACACTTTTAATGCCGGCACGGCTGCCAGCGTAACCATGTACCAGGTAAACTTTACCATTATCATCCCACAACGGGCAAGGATCGATTAACCCTTTGCCGCCTTCTATCAACACCGGGTCAGTCCAAGGGCCTGTAATTGTTTTTGCCTTTGTTACATAAATACCAAAGTCAGGATCAGGATAGTAGATATAAAACTCATTGTTGTAGTAGCGTATAGCAGGCGCCCATACACCGTTGCCATGTTGTGTAGCAGAAAAATGATCGAAAGGCGGCTGACGCTTTAGCGCATGCCCGATCAATGTCCAGTTCACCAGGTCCTTTGAATGCAGAATGGGTAAGCCCGGCACGGCATCAAAACTGGAAGCGACCATATAATAATCATCGCCAACGCGTATGGCATCAGGATCGGAATAGTCTGCATTCAGCACGGGGTTTTTATACATGCCGTTGCCAAGATCAGGTACCCATGTCTTAGATACCTGCGCCTGCACTGTTATTGTTACCAGGGATAAAAGTGTTATAAATATTTTCTTCATGCTTACTTGTTACTAATCCTGACAGGTCTTTGAGAAATTCCGAATTGAAATAACCACTTGCCAGACCTGTCAGGATTTGCTTTCTATTTTTATTTATTTGCAATCTTTACAACGCGTACTTTTTGTATCAAAGGCAGATTTACTTTCTTCATTTCATCCAACACTAACTCTGCCATACGTCTTGCACCGTATTCACTAAAATGCGTGTTATCATTTGCACCATTGGGAAACTGCGGGTTAGCGCCTGCCTCAGATACATTGAACAACACTTTGGAATATTCCGGGCCAAGCGTATCGTATAACGCGCGGCTTCTTGTATCCAGGTCCAGCAATGGCACTTTGTATGCTGCCGCTACTTCTGTCATTACTTTCGAATATTCTATATGCGTTTCCAATGCTTTGCCTTCTTTGCTAAACCTGCGGCGCGATACCGGCGTTACTAAAACCGGGTATGCTTGTTTCGCTTTTGTTTCTTCTATAAAGCGGACCAGGTTTTTCCTGTAATCTTCGGGTGACGTGTACCTGTCTTTATATATTTCTTCTTTCGCTTCATCGTTATGCCCGAATTGTATAAACACATAATCACCGGGTTTTAAATGCTCCACTACAGGTTGCCACCGTCCTTCGCTTAAAAATGTTCTTGTGCTTCTTCCACCGCGTGCGTGGTTTTCTATACGCACTATATTGCTATCAAAGAAGGCAGTGAATGGTGTGCCCCAGCCCGTAACCGGTGCTTGCGATACAGGTTGCGTACATACGGTTGAGTCACCGATCAGGAACACCGTGAGCCTATCCTGGTCTTTCAACATAAAAGAGCAACAAGCTATTGCGACGAGCGCTATTAAGATCTTATTCTTTAGCATTACTTTGTTTCCGTTTTAGTTTTTATAACCGGTTTAAAGAAGTAGTCATTGATGTTACCCGGGTTCAGTGTTTTTATTTCACCATACATGATCTCTGCCATTTTGCGCGCACCTAATTCGCTGAAGTGCGTATCATCCATTTTCCCTTCCGGATAATTCGGATGCTCCCCTGGCGTTAGATGATTATACAATAATGCAGAATTTGCAGGCCCCATCTGCTGTAGCAGTTCCTGGCTCTTGCGATCCAGCTCTACCAGCGGTACATTTTTCTGTGCAGCTACTTTTCTTACCAGTGCAGCATATTCGGTATGCGTGTCTACTACTTTCCCTTCTTTATCAAACTTGCGTCGTGCTGCAGGTGTGATCAGCACAGGTATTGCTTTTTTCGAACGTGTTTCATCTACATACTGCGCCAGGTATTTTTGAAATTCGTCCGGCGTAGTCGCGGTCTTTTTGGTAGGCACTTCATCGTTATGCCCAAACTGTATTAATACAATATCGCCTTCCTGCAATTGGCTTACTATAGGCGCCCAGCGGTTTTCTTCTATAAAGGAGCGGGTGCTTCTGCCATTCTGCGCTTCATTAAAAACGACGGCTTTAGTTGTATCAAAAAATTTGGAGAAGATCATTCCCCAACCTGTTTCGGGGTAGGCGGTAATGCTTTTATTCGCCATAGTAGAATCCCCTACCAGGAAGATCTTCTTTTTTTGTTGCGCAGGCATAAAAGCTAACGCGAATAATGCAATTGCAATCCATGTATATTTCATCATAACTCTTTTATTTCGTTTCACGCAAAGGCGCACAAACCTGTTTATCGAATATCATTCAGTTTTATATTATACAATGACTGAAAAGTGGTTAAAAGATATTCCATATCTCACTCAAAAGATTAATATACTCATGCGTATATAGATATGGAATATCTGGCTGTCTCTTCGAATATCATCCAGCTTGACATTACGCAATATCAGAAAAGCTTTCACCACTGACTATTCAGTATCGTTGAATTAACCACAAAGTTCACAAAGGTTTACACAAGGAGCACAAGAGCTTACCTTGTGCTCTTTGTGTAGTATCCTGGTGTTCCTTGTGGTTTATTTCTTATTTTAACGACATTGATTGACTATTCACCATTCACAGCATCCATTCACAATCCCGTTACTTCTGCGTTATATTTCTTCAGCACTTCACCTTTAGTAGCAACAATTGTGGAATGTATAAATTTCACTTGTGTTGCATTGTAAATCGTTGCTCCTTTGGCAGCATTGATCTTTACATCATCGAATGCTATACCCGTTATTGGCTTTTCAGGAACGCCCCAGATCTTCACAGCTTCTGTTGCGCCTGTAATAGTTATATGTTCCAGGTTGATATTACGATAAACCGGCGTTTGATCATTTACTGCAACAACGGAATCTATTTCAGGACTATCCGGTTCTTTAGGATAGTATGCTGAAATAAAAACGGGCCATTTGCAATTTTTGATAGAGAGGTTGCTATATGTTACGTTTTCAACTATGCCGCCACGGCCTCTTGCAGATTTAATACGGATGGCGGAGGTAGTACCGTCAAATGTACAGTTGTCTACTAATACATGATGCAGCCCTCCAGCGGTAAAACTGCCAATGGACATGCCGTGCCCATAGCCAAAAGTGCATTTGCGGATGAGGATGTTCTCGCATTCAAACGCATTGGCTGTTTTATTTCCAAAGTTGAGCGCGATATTATCGTCGCCTGTATTAATGGTACAGTTTTCTATGGTACAATTTTTTGCAGCAATATTAATCCCGTCCGTGTTCCTTGAGTTAGCTGGCGCCTGTATGGTAATGTTGTGTATATACACTTCCCTTGCATTCTTTAGCGACAGGTGTGTGTTTGGTGGATTAAGAAAGGTTACGTCTGCTATTTCTATACGTTCTGCTTTGTCTATGAAGAGCATTTGCGGCCTTCGTATAGTCAATTGCTTTGCAGTGAATTTGTCCCACCATATCTGCCCTTGCCCATCTATTGTTCCCTGCCCGCTGATCTTTACATCTGATGCGCCGGATATTTGTATAAAGTTTTGATACTTTCCATTGTTGACCGGGTAATGTTCTATATCATTTTGCAGCAATAAGACTGCATCTTTTTCCAGCAGCAATTGTGTTTTGCTATACATAACCAATGGGCCGCACAGGAAAACGCCTTTGGGTATCAATACAGTACCGCCGTTCTCTTTTACTTTATCCAGTGCAGCTTGTATAGCGGCAGTATTATTTGTTTTGCCATCAGCTACGGCGCCATAAGTAATTATACTAAACTGGTTGGCAGGAATATTGGGTACAGCCGTATGCTGTGCATGCGCCGTACATGCTAGTAACACTAAGCCGGTGAACAAGCGGATATGTTTCTTCATACGATCTAGTAGCATGTTAAAAAGAAGGTTTCCAGCCGTTAAATATTTTATCCTGTGTATATAACTTTGCTTCTTTGGCAGTCAGTTGGTGGCTCCATGTCACACGCTTATCTGTTGCAGCACCGGCACCTGTATTCTTATACTCGGCGTAGTACGCTGTGGCTTCATTGTCTTTGTTGCCCCAGTTGTGCCAGCCCTCCGGGCGAATGTGCGCGCCAAGTTCACAATTAATAAATACCACTTTTGCGTAAGCGCGCCACGGCCTGCCGAGATATTCCAGTTTGCATTCATCGGCTGCTATGAGTTTGCAGTTGAAGAATACATAGCCAAACTGCTGACGATCGGTGGTAGATGCTGCGGTTACGTAAGAATTGGTCAGGCTCTTGATCGTACAGTTCCTGAAGATAGCTGTCGCGTTTCCAAATATGAAATCTGTAGTGCCTTCAATATAGCAGTCTGTAAAATATTGCCGTGCGGTATCGTTAGCTGTCAGCAAGGTATCCTGGTTGCCCAGCAGGTTACAATTCTTTACCTGGAACCTGTCGCCATCTATATGCAATGCAACGGCCTGTCCTACCCTGCCTGCTGTATTTTGTATTGTCAGGTTTTCTAGACTAATGTCGTTGCCATGTACATACATAGTGTACGAATTGAATGTAGAAAATTTCTTTTTGTTGTTTACGGTATCAGCGTCCATGAATTTGCCGGAGTAATCCGCATTGGTGATGATCGTTTTTTCTTTGCTTTCGCCAATGAAAGATACATTGGTGACCCAGGCGGGTACGACAACTTTTTCATGGTAGGTGCCATTCTTTATGCGGATCGTAACATGCTCCGGCACGTAGGCGCGTACGTTATCAATCGCATCCTGTATGGTTGTATAATTACCGGAACCATCCTGTGCTACGACTATTTCTTTTAGAGATGGTTTTGTCTGCGCAAAAGAAAAGGCTGCAAGGAATAAAAATGACAAAAGAAAAAATGATTTCAATCGCATTGATGAAAGTTTATTCATTTTAGTAAAAGAAAGATATGCCACAGAAGCACAGAATAAATTTGACATGAGAAATCCTTTTTCAAATGCAATCTCAAATATTCAATATCAAATCTCAAATCCAAGTTATCTGTTTTTTATTTCCACTGCTGTATTAACCGCGCCGTTTACCAATGAGGTAGCCGTAGCTGCTTTTTTACTATCTGTATTAGAGATCTGCACTTCACCTGTATTGCTTCCGCTTGCGGTAACCAATACGTCCGCTTTTGCACCGTAATCTAATTCATCTATATAAATCTTACGGCTATTCTCTACATACACCACTGGTGTTGTTTTTACTGCAATAACTTTCACCTGTTGCAACGAAATATTTTCCGCTTCTATGATCTCGATTGGTTTATCTGCCTGCAAGGTTAAGTTGGAGAGATGAATGTTTTTTACTTTCATCTCCGGCAGGCCGCGTATAAAGACGGCCTTGTCTGCACCCAGGCATACAATGTTATCTATGTAAAAATTTCTGAACTGTGGCGTGGCTTCAGACACAGGCGGCGCTTCTGCTTTTTCTCCCGGTTTTGGTGGTTTGGTGAAGTAGTACATATCGAAATAGATCGCTTCCTGTACAATGTTTTCCATTTGTATGTTCCTGCAATAAATATTTTCTACTATGCCACCGCGTCCACGTGCAGTTTTAAAACGCAATCCTTTGTCTGTACCCATAAAAGCACAATCGTAAACAAAAATGTTTTTAGCGCCGCCGCTCATTTCACTACCGATCACAAAACCGCCGTGCGCTTTGTAGACAATGTTGTTCCTGATCACTACATTTTCTGTTGGCTTACCTCTTTTTCTACCTTCTTCGTCCCTGCCGCTTTTGATACAGATGCCGTCGTCGCCTACGTCAAATGTGCTGCCTTCTATTAATACATTTCTGCAACTTTCTATATCTACCCCGTCACCGTTTTGTGCATACTCCGGATTTTTAACGGTAACATTCCTGATGGTCAGGTCTTCACATAACAACGGATGCAGGCACCAAGCAGGTGAGTTTTGAAAAATAACGCCGTCCAGTAACACTTTTTTACAATTAGAAAGTACTAATAAGTTTGGGCGTAGGTAATCTTTGATCGCCTCAAAGTCTTTCAGGGTCTTTCCATTTTCTATAACGCCGCTTAATTTTTCTTCATGTGCTTTTTTGGTTTTCTCTGAAGGATACCACAGTTTACCATCTGCACTTACTAACCCACCGGAAGCTACTTTTTTCTTCCATTGATTATCTGTCAGCCTGTCTTTGCCAACCATACACCATACATCGCCATTACCATCTATTATGCCTTTGCCAGTGATGGCAATTGATTCCAGGTTGTCGCCCGATATGGGTGATTGGTTACGCGCCTGGTTCTTGCCTTCCCAGTTACCTTCTACTAGCGGGTACGCATTGAAGTCGCTCGTAAACTGCAGGATGGCGGATGCCTGTAAATGAAGATTGACTTTACTCTTCATTACAACAGGGCCGGTAAGCCATAGCCCCGCGGGGATCAGCACTACACCACCACCTTTGCTACTGCATGCGGTAATAGCATCGTTGATCGCTTTGGTATTTAGGGTAATGCCGTCGGCCTTTGCGCCATAGCTGGTAATGCGTACAGTATCTTTTTTAAAGACAGGTACTTCCGCAGTGGGCAGGCGATCCCAACTATATTGTGCAGTGGCATTTTGTATAAACATGAATGCACTTGCGCATAAGAATAAAAATGGCTTCTTCCTATTCATTGGTTGTCTGTGTTTATATTCATCCTGACTATAGTAATTTCTATTTGCTCCATAAAGCACAACTGTTGAAGTGTGCGACGCAACTGTGGCACAATAGTAAAACTACAGTTGACTCCATAACTAAAAATACCCATTAACCACCACAGCGCCCTCCTGGGAACAGGAGGGGCTTGATGGTGTTGCTTGTTGTATTCAAACTAGTTGCAAAAAAATCATTTCTCTTCTTTGTGCCCTCTGCGCACACTTCGCGATCTCTGCGTTATTTATATCGCAAAGAACACAGAGGAAACGCAGAGAACGCAAAGCCTCCTCTACTCACTACTCACCATTGACCACTCACCATTAATATCCAAAATTCTGCGACAGGTTCGGGTTCACGTCACGTTGTGTTTGCGGTATTGGCATCAGTTCAGATTTACCTGTTGTGAAGCCTGATGCAAACGCATTTGCAAAACTTAACATAGAGCTGCCACCCAGCCACCAGTTCACTCTTGTTTGTCCTGTTGGTGCATTTACGGTTGCACTTGGTTTATATAGTGAATTGAGGAATGGATTGAATGTATCTACGTTAGATGTTGCGGGTTTGGTGGTGAAATAAAGATAGGTTGGCAATTGTGTTGCGTCTCTCGCATAGGACGGGCCATCTTCCATGTAGGAGTATGGTGCAAATACGGGGTGCGCTGCGGTAGTTGCATTTGCCAACACATTTAGCCTGGCTCTTGTTTCTGTGATAGCTGTAGACAAGAGGTTCCACCTGAGGAGGTCGTACTTGCGTATGCCTTCGTTGCCAAACTCCAGTAAACGTTCTTTCACCAGGAATTTGAAAAAGCCATCTTTCGATGTAGGTATTACAGGCGCTGTTTCAGTATATGCGCCGCCATGCCCGCGAAGGTTGATGGTTCGCACTACATCCATTGCTGCTGCTGTAGGGCCGTTGTTGATCTCATTTTCTGTTTCTGCAAACCATAGCAACACATCGGAAAAGCGGATCAGTGGCCAGCTTAGCTGCATGTTCTGTAAACTATTGTTGATAGCGGGCCTTGTAGAAGTAGCAGCATTGCCTGCGCTGAATATAAAGGAGGGATTGCTTACCCATTCTTTCCTGAATTTACCATCGTAGATGGCATTGATTGCATGGCCGGTTTTGATAGTATCAAAAGTAATTTCATAAGGCACGCACGTTACGTCTCTTCTAATATCTGTAGAGTCGAACATGTAGAAGTAGGTAGGCAATATGTTTAAGTTGCCACCGCCTACGCCATTTACTTTTGTGCCTGTCTGGATGCCTAGTTTGCTATCTGCATTTGTACCGGCAGCCATAGATGCCACCATGATGAATTCACCTGCGGGATCGTTTGTATTATGTGCCAGCAGGTAATCTTTGAACACACTTTTATAAGATGCGAGCAACGTGTGTTGTGCAGGATTTGCAATGAGCTCTGCACATTCGTCGTGCGCTATTTTATAAAAGTCAAGATAGTTAGATGGCCTTGTGAGTACACCGCCACTTACAGGTAAGGAATAGCCACCGCGCGTAAGCGCGATCTTTGCCCTTAGCGCTTTCGCGGTGCCTTTGGTAAAACGCTGGTCTACGTTATCACCTATGCCAACTACTTCTGTTCTCCACGGCATTAACGTTTCTGCCTGCAAGAGGTCTGCAATCAAATGATCGTAGATAGAATCGCGGCTTGTTCTTGACTTGAACAGGTTGGCTTCATACTGTGATGGTCCCCACTGTACAGGTACGTCGCCAAAGTTGCGGCACAGTTCGTACATGTATTGCGCCCTTAATACTAACGCTTCGCCCTGCATGCGTTTTAGCTGTGCCTGCTGCATGGCACTGCCACTTGTGTACAGGGCCATTTTAGGAATGTTGTAAATGCAAAGATTGGCGCGCTCTACTCCCTGGAACATCTGGTTAAAGGGATTGGTGATCTGCAGGTTGCCCGGTATGCCGAGATACTTTGCCAATAGTTGCCCTTCGTCTGAGGTGGTGGTGCTTGTACCTTTCATCATCTCATCTGAGTCATAAGGCCAGTACCCGCTGATGCGGATGCCATAACCATAATCGCCAGCCATAGAGGAGTATGCACCTAATATTGCTTTGCGCGCGTTGGCAATGTTGTCAAACACATATTCTGTATCGAAAGAGGATACGGCCTCTGGCGAGAGGAATTTTTTACAGGAAACCAATGCAACACCCAGTGTTAGTACCAGCAGTGTTGTGATATATATTTTTTGAATGTTCGTTTTCATATCGCAATCTTGAATGGTTCGTGAATTAGAAATTGACATTTAAACCAGCTACATAAGTTCTTGCACGCGGATAGGCTGCATAGTCTACGCCTGGCGTGGTAGGATCTGAACGCCTTGTACTTGCATCAGGATCGTACCCTTTGTAGCCTGTAATGGTTGCAAGATTGTTTACTGTTGCATACGCTCTCAGGCTGGAGATGCCAATACGTTTCAACCATTTTTTAGGAATATTATAGCCTAAGGTAATGTTGTTGATGCGCAGGTATGATCCATCTTCTACAGCATAGCTTTGCGAGTAGAAACCATTGATACTTGTAGACGGGAACCAGATGCTTGCATTTTTATTTACAGCAGCAAGTGTTGCCGCGTCTGTGCCTAAGATGTATTGCACACCAGAGATAGATATGGCGCGCTGGATAGATTTACCATTATCGTCAATCATTTTCCAGCGGTTGTTGTCCAGTGTGAGCAGGTTTACTTCAGAGCCATACGCACTTGCATACTCCAGTTTGTTGGCATTGAAGACGTCGTTACCTACTACGAAGTTGGCAAAGATGGATAGGTCAAAGTTTTTATAGGTAAATGTCTGACCGAAGCCGCCGAAGAATTTAGGTTGTGCGCGTCCGATAATTGTCCTGTCATTGTCCGCGTCTATTTTTCCATCACCATTCAGGTCTTTAAATTTCGGCGAGCCTGGTTGCAATGGGTTGGCTAAGATGCCTGCGGCACTAGCTACTTTTGCTTTCAGTGTGTACGCTGTGTTGTACTCAGGATAGTTTGGATTGGAGAACGGCACTGCATCAAAATCATCTATTGTATAGAAGCCATCGTTTACATAACCGTACATAGTGCCTACTTCGTCTCCTACGCGCAACAGGTAATCTGCCGGGAAGTTGTTTGAACTGAACCAGCCTGAGTTACGCAGTATCTGGTAGTTTGGCCCGAGCGATGTGATTTTGTTTTTGTTGAACGAGATATTGAAGTTAACTGTGTATGCAAAGTTTTGTTTGTTTACGAGGTTAGCTGATACCTGGAACTCCATGCCCCTGTTTCTTGTAGAACCAATGTTCTGGAACTGTGTGGTATAACCTGATGAAGATGGAATGGTCTGGTTTAGCAAGAGGTTGCTAGACCTGTTGGAATAAGCATCTACCGTTAAGCTAACCCTGCCTTTCCAGAAAGTGAGGTCTACACCTATGTTTTGCGCTACCTGGCTTTCCCATTTCAGGTCCTGGTTGCCAAGGTTAGATGGATTGAATACGCCATTCAGTGAGCCGTTCAGCCCATAGCCGCCATTGGCTGGTGCTGTGTATTGTGTTCTGTAAGAGAATGGTGTGATCCTGTTGTTACCGGATGTACCATAAGAGAGCCTTAGCTTCAGATCATCAATAAAGTTGCTGCGGAAAAAGCGCTCTTTACTAATGCGCCATGATACTGCGCCGGAAGGGAAATAACCCCAGCGGTTGTTTTCACCAAAGATGGAGGTGCCATCTAAGCGCATGGTGAACTTGGCGAAGTACTTGCCATTATAATTGTAATCTATCGTTGAGAAAAATGAAGCGAGCGATGTAGGTACTTCCGATGTGCTTGGCAATGGTTGCGGATATGCCTGTGTGGAAGCGGATGCGAGTTGCAGATTGCTAAACGCTTTGTCTGCAGTAATACCTACCGGGAAATAACGAACATCCTGTATGGAAACGGTATTTGTATTTTTCTGAATTTCCTGTGCCAGTAATATGTTGATGCTGTGTTTTGTTTTAAACAGTGACGGGTTGGTGTATGTTAATACGTTGGAGTTAGTGATCTGGACACCCTCAGTGTAGTTCAGGTACACCAATGGCTGCTTGTTGTTCGACTTCGCATTGTTTGTCAGTGTGTCGTCGAAAGATTTATTTCTTGTACGGTTAATGTTGTACGCTGTTGTACTTCTGAAGTTCAGGTTTTTAATAATGTTTACCTGGAAGTAAGCGTTCATGTTTAATTGTGTATTGTACCGCTTTCTCGTTTCAGCATTCGCAAGTAAGATCGGATTGAGAATGTTGAACCCATTGCCTGCGTTGTTCAGGTCCAGTGTAGGATCATACGTATCCTCTTCTTCGCCCGGCATAATGAGTGGTTTGTACCTGGTGTATTGTCTCAGCCTGTTTGCACCTGCGCCACCGGCATCGGATGTACCTGCGCCGTTAATAAGCTGATCTGTATAGCGCACGTTGAAGCCAAAACGAAAACGGTCGCTTGCTTTATGGTCTAACCTGAAGTTGAGGTTTTTCCTGTCGAGGTCTGAATTGATCAGGATGCCTTGTTGCTTGTTTGCAGTAAGGCTTAGGTTGTAAGTCGTTTTATTATTGCCGCCGGAAACACTTACGTTGTAGGAAGACTGGAATGCATTGCTGCCCATGGTTCTTTCCTGCCAGTCGAAGCCGGGGTTGTTTTTATAAGAAGCTACCGTATCCCAGTTTGTAGGTATGCGGATATATTTTTTAATAACGCCTGCAGTATCACCTAACCACCATGCGCGCTCGTACTGGTAACGCACGAAGTCGTAGGCATTCATCATATCTATTTTCTGCGCCAGCTTTTGTATGCCCCAGTAGGTATTTAAAGAAACTGTTGTTTTTCCGTTTGTATTCTTGCCACCTTTTGTGGTAATTACAATTACACCATTTGCACCCCGTGAACCATAGATAGCGGTAGAAGCGGCATCTTTCAAGACCACTACAGATTCTATGTCCTGCGGGTTGAGCACACTGAGCGCATTGTCTGTAGGTACACCATCTACCACAAATAAGGGATCGCTGCTTTGTGTAATGGAACCACGGCCACGTATATTGATGACAGCATCTGCGCCAGGCGCGCCTTCCGACATGGAGATCTGTACACCGGCAAGTTTGCCTTGCAACGCTTCTGCGGCACTATTCAGCGGGTTATCTTTCAGATCTTTGGCAGTTACTTCAGAGGCTGATGCCAGCAGGTCTTTCCTGCGTACTGCCTGGTAACCGACTATGATCACTTCATTGAGCGAGTTGGCTTCCCTGCGTAGTTTTACTGTTACGGGTTTATTTAGCTCTGCAATAACTTCGGAAGTTGTATAGCCAATAAAGGAAATGGATAATTCGGCTTTGGTTTTACCAGCCGGCGCTGCTATACTAAAACGTCCTTTGTCGTCACTGACAGCATTTTTAGAAATTCCCTTTACAGCAATCGTTACACCGGACAACACTGTATTGGTGCTGTCGTCATAAACGGTCCCCGTAAACTGTTGGGAAAACACTTGTACTTTCAAGCCAAGCAGCACAAGCAGCAGGATTAAAACCTTTTGTTTCATATGGCGTAGTTTAGTTTGGTGCAAAGCAGCAGGCCCATTACGTAATCGATTACGCTACCGGGCTAAAAAAAAAGACGTATTAAATCGTTTATCCAAACACATGCAATCGATTACATCACTTTGCATAATTAGCCAATATTTTATTTCTTCCGAAAAAAAGGTATGCAATCGTTTGCGGTCATTTAATTGTACCTGGTGTGACCTGCGCTTGTGTGATGAAATATATTTACAAGGCGCCATAAATTGTAAAACCAACTTGCCATGATGCGTTCTTTTGTCTACACCTGTATTCTTCTCTTACTCAATTGTTTTACTGCATTTACATCGTTACATGCACAGGAATTTATACCACTATGGCCTCCACATAAAATGCCGAATAGCAAGGGGCTGGCATTGAAGGATAGTATTGCGAATGAACGTATATACCAGGTGGGTACACCGGGTATGTATGCGTATTTTCCTTCGAAGCAGGAGAATAAGGGAACAGCAGTATTGATCTGTCCCGGTGGTGGCTATGCGCGGCTGGCATATATGATCAGTGGTGTTCAGCTTGCGAAGTGGTTTAATACAATGGGTATTAGTGCTTTTGTACTGAACTATCGTCTGCCTACTTCGCCTGATCTCGCAGAGCCGGAGAAGGGGCCGCTACAGGATGCGCAACGCGCACTGCGCATGATACGTGCGCGTGCAAATGAGTGGTCTATCTTGCCTGCGAAGATCGGTGTGCAAGGCTCATCTGCGGGCGGCCACCTGGCAAGCCTTGTAGCTACTACAGGTAATGATGTGTCTGCGGTTGGTGATTCACTGGACCGTTATTCATGCAAACCGGATTTTATGATACTGGTATCGCCCGTTATAGATATGGGTATGCATGCACACAAGGGCAGCAAGGAAAACCTGCTGGGCAAAACGCCTTCGCCTGAAAAGATCGCGGCTTACTCTACACAACTATTGGTGACTGCAAGCACGCCGCCTGCATTTGTAACCTGTGCGTTTGATGACAATGTGGTACCACCTGTCAATAGTCTGTTGTTTTATGAGGCATTGCTGGAAAAGAAGGTTCCTTCTACGCTACATATTTTTCCGCAGGGAAAACATGCGATTGCGCTTCGCAATAATCCTGGCTCTACGGATGAGTGGACAAAGCTGTGCGAGATGTGGCTGCTGGAAATGAACCTGCTGGCGGCGAAGCCGCTGGAGGGAAAATGATTTTCGTGAATCGTGAATAAGCAGTTGCCTTGGTTCGTTACTTCATCATAGTGGTCAGCTAAGCAAACATGTAGAAGATCGAAGCGATATTTTTTTCACCACATAACTTGTCTCGGTAACCTACCGGGAGGAACATAAGGTACATAGGCACATAGCATAAGTTGAACTATTACCTAATAGTAATGCTCAATTCATTCAAGAGAACATAGGTCACATAGGGAGAGTCGCTACGCGACTCTTTGCCGCCGCGTGCTATGCCTATTTATTACTATTGTTTGCTTTTAGTTGTGCTTGTTGTCTTATTATCAGGTATAGCTTAGTAACAATGCAGCACAGGTCGGGAGACCTGCGCTAGTTTTAGAAGCCTCGTGCTATTCGACATGTTCCGTAGGGCATGTCGAATCCAGGTTATATGGATGTTTATCCGTTAGCACAACGGATACATATCCGTTATATCCCCGTTCGACATGCGCTTCGCTAACATGTCGAACAGCGAGGTTCATTTCAAATTTCAAATATCAAATCTCAAATATCCAATACCGCTTATTTCCTGACCCACAAACTTTTGTTCGCTACGTCAAATGTCAACTGCTTGCCCAGCCAGTTGATCCAGAGAATGCCGTCGTAGATCAGCCCTTCTACAAACTGTACAGGAAAGTTGGTGGTGCTTAACTGTGGTGCATCGATTGTAGCGAGCTTGCTTAAACGTGTAAGATAAATAGAGGATACGTGGCCGTTATTCATTTCACTTGGTTTGGCAATTTTTCTCACTTTAGTTGTATCGCTGGCGTCTACACCTAAACGGGCCATGAGGTTGCTATTTAAACGATAGACGTCTTTACCTGCGCCGCTATCCATTGAAAATTGTAAGGTAAGTGTATCATTCACTTTATAATAGGCGAAAACAGTCAGTGACTTGCCTCTTGCATCTTCTGGTTGTATGTGTATGAGACTTGCGTTCTGCTTTGCAGTAGCAAGTGTTTGCCTGGTTTCTACCTTGATCTGCTGTGCGGTGAAATCGATGGTAAAAGGGCGGTCACCAAAAACATTCATGGCGATGATACCGTCAATACCGCCGAGGTTGGCGTCAATAGCGCTCAGTTCTATTTTGCCTTTTTTTAAACCAGCTAATGCGAAGTTGTTTACTTTATACAGTTCGAGATCCAGCCGCTCCCCTGTTGCACGAAATCCGGTATAGCCACCATCTTCTTTTTCTGTGCCTTTCAATTTGTCAAAATAGGATTTTGTAATTGCGGTGATGCCTGCGCCTGTATCAAACACAAAATTTCCTTCCACACCTGCAATAGTGGCTTTGACTAAGATGTGCCCCGAAGGAAGAAGGGTAAATGGAATGGTAATGGCTTTGTCTGCTGTGGTTTGTGCAAAGGTTGGTGCTGTTGCAAACAGCACAACGAAGAGGCTGCAAAATAAGTAGTTGATTTTTCTTCTCATGGCCGGGAATGGTTTGCAGTAAAGATACTTTACGCAGGCAATAAGAAGATTTGAAATTGAGAATTTACGGTTTGAGATGTCTACAATACATTCTTAAATGTAACAGGTTTGTGGGGTACAATGCTTTTAACATAAAAACTTAACCACAAAGGTCACAAGGTTATTGCACAAGGAACACAAAGAAAATCTCTTGTGCACTTTGTGTATCCTTTGTGAACCTTGTGGTTAATTTGATCGCTTTGTTGAGAATACACACCAGTCACTAAAAATCTCCACTCTATTATAGCCTTTTACTGGCGCAGGCCTCCCGGTCTGTGACTATTTATTACTACTCTTTACCTGCGATTGTATTTGTTGACCTATTGTGCAGATATAATTTAGTAACAATGCAGCACAGGCCGGGAGGCCTGCGCTAGTAAAACGGAACAGGTGCGTGAATACACGCACCTGTTCCATTTCAAATTTCAAATCTGAAATAGATTTATTTTTTCTTTGCCACTTCCACTTCTATCAGTACCGGGTAGTGGTCTGATGGTGTGCGTGCTACCCAGCCTTTCCTGTCTTCAGGATTTTCGTTTGTACGGTATGTATCAGTAAGGATGCCATAACGTTTTACGTTGAAGTTTTTGCTTACAAAGATGTGATCAATGCGGCTTGCGGTAAAACTGTTTGCGTCGAAATTGTTGAAGGTGCCATTCGTTGCCAGTTTTACAGGCGACAGTTCATACGCATCGCGTAGTATGCCGGATGTATTGATCAGCGTATAGCCAGGGTTGTTCTGGTCAATATTGAAATCACCTGTTAAGATCGCCGGTGTGTTGGCAGGCATTGCTTTTATTTTTTCAAAGATCAGTTTTGCACTTTCTGATCTTGCCTGTACGCCTACATGATCCATGTGCAGGTTGAAGAAGATAAAGGTGAAGCCGCTGCTTTTTTCTTTAAACTTGCCCCAGGTACAAATACGTGGCAACACTGCATCCCAGCCTTTGTTAGGCTTGTCCGTAATTGTAGATAACCAGAAGTTGCCGCTTTCTACTAATTGAAATTTATCTGTGCGATAAAATATAGCAGAGTGTTCGCCAGCCTGTTTGCCATCGTCACGGCCTACGCCGATATAGGTATAACCCGGCAAGCTGTCTTTCAATGATTGTAGTTGACTGTACAAGCCTTCTTGTGTGCCAAAGATGTCAAACTGGTGATAGCGTACCATATTGGCAATAACGGGACAACGTTGTCCCCAGCCGTTGCCTTTTACAGAATCACCGTGATTGGCATAACGCAGGTTGTATGTGCCGATATTAAAATGCTGCGCATGTAAAGAAGTTTGCTGTACTGCTATCAATAACAAAACAAATAATATTCTTCGCATAGATTCTTTTTTAAATGATCACAATATAATTTTTACCAGTCTCACGCAAAAACACAAAGTATCGCAAAGCACGCAAAGGTTACGCAGAGAACGCGGAGAGCATCTTACAATTATAAGATTATCTCCGCGATTCTCTCCGTCCTCACCGCCTCCGCGGTATAAATATGTTGCCAGTATGATTTTTACTGCCAACCATCATTCTGTTTCAGTTTCGGATTGATCTGTATATCAGAATACGGGATTGGATACAGGTATTTGTAATCCTGCCAGTCGCGGGCAATGTTGTCTGACCAATGCAGTTCTCCATGATCACCATCAGACAATTTCTGCGGATCGGCAGTTACGTTTACATACGTAACACCTGTAACTTGTGGCGTAGGTGGTGTGTTGCGATAGAAGCAAACATCCAGTATGCCGTCACCATTCAGGTCCATTGGTACATTCAGCGCAGGTACATACATACCGTTCCACTGTTTCAGCAACAGGTCACCACGTTTCCAACGCACCAGGTCATAAAAGCGGAATCCTTCCAGTGCCAGCTCTATACCGCGCTCGCGCCTGATCTCCAGTATTACCGGGTCAGAAATAGCAGGGAAGTAATTTGTTTGCAGGTAAGTATCTGCTACAGCAGGCAGATTGGTAATGCCGGATGTAATGCCCGCTCTTGAGCGCAACGCGCCAACTGTTGCAGCCCAATCAGCATTAGTAATTACACCAAGTTCCGCCTGTGCTTCTGCATAATTCAGCAAGATCTCTGCATAACGCATCAGCGAGATAGAGTTGGTGTTCAGTGAACCGGCATCATAATACATATCATCCAAACACCACTTGATCGGTTGGTATCCGGTATAGGTGTAAGAGAATACCGGCGGTGCAGGAATGGATGTACCATTCGTTACACGCTGGTAGCCTCCCATACGAATAGTCTGTTGCAAACGCAGGTCACGGTTTTGTGTTTCGTTTACAAAAGTCGTTGTCTGGTATCCCGGTTTATCTGTAAAGCGCGTACCGTCAATGTTCAGGTAAGTATTAATAAACGTACGTGTAAAATTGAAACGGGAACCATACGTAGCGCTGGTATAGTACCAGTTGGCATCATTTGTTTTTGCCAGCGCGGCGCTTGTGATGTTTGCCAGCATGATCTCATTTGCTACCGGACTTGCGCTGATAAACAGGTTGCGGTATGACATGTTCCCGGAACCATTGTTCAGGCTGAATTTTTTTCCGGTTATTACTGCGTTAGCTGCATCGGATGCCGCCTGCAAAAACTTGTTGGCAGAAGATGTCAGTTTGAATGACTCCTGGTATTTGCGGAATGTGCCTTCAAATAAACATACGCGGGATTTAAAGCCTAGTACAACCCATTTGGTGATCAGGCTTCTGGTAGCATCGTCTGTAGTGATCTTAGCCGCCGCATAGTCCAGGTCTGCCACTACAGAGTCCATGATGAGTGTACGTGGGTCTCTTCCTTTGTACAGGTCAGGATCATTCACATCCAGCGGTTTGTTGTACCAGGGTACATCACCAAAACGTTTTACTTTTTCAAAATAGAAGTAAGCCCTGAAAAAGCGTGCGATGCCAATATAATTCTCCCGTACGGACAAGGGTACTGCGGGATTATTACAATTTACAATGAAGTAATTGATGTTGCGCAGGTCTGTCCATGTCCAGCCGGAGCCCTGGCGCGATGTGTAAGCGCCCGGCCTGATAAAATCCGGCACAGAAGTTACCGCGCCAAAATCTGACAGGTTACAATCCTGCCTGAAGATGTTATTTATATCAGGCAGTATGTTGTAGAAGGAGGTAGTGTATAATTTTAAACCGTCTTCACTGCCAAATACAGCGTCTTTGTTTGCAGTACTTACCGGCGATTGTTCTAGCTGCTTGGTACATGACGTTAGCAGCAGTATGCCTGATAAGAGAGCCAATATGGAATATTTAAATGGAGTAAACATAATCGTCTTATTGTGTTGTTATCAGAATGTAATAGACAAGCCAAGCGTTACACTTTTAAGGATCGGGTAGTTGTTACCGTTACCATTGTTTCCTGACCCCGTTAGGATCACGTCAGACTTACCTATACTTTCCACATCCAGGTCTTTGGTGATCTTATATAGCGGTGATGCAGACCACAGGTTCTCTCCTGACACATAGAAACGCGCTGCATTCATATGCCATTTGCTTATCAGCTTAAATGGCAGATTGTAACCGATCTGTATATTTTTCAGACGGATATAACGTACATTCTGCAAGTACTTCGTTTGTGCTACATTCAATTCGCCCGCACCATTCTGTGCTACATAACCACGGTATCTTGGGAAGTATGCATCCGGGTTTGTTGGCGACCAGATTTTATCTAACTGCGATTTGAACGCATAGTTATATGGCCTGTTGTATTGTCCCCAGAATACGTCTGACTCTGAACCAGGCCACCAGTCTTGCTTACCTACACCCTGGAAAAATGCGCTGAAGAAGAAGTTTGCATAGTCTGCATCCAGTTTAATGCCGTACGTATATCTTGGGGTACTGTTACCAATGATGGACATATCGCCCGGATTACCCAACGTATTATCTCCATTGTTGATGACACCATCACCATTCAGGTCTTTAAATTTGATGTCGCCCGGCAACCATGTACCTGAGTTAGATGCTTTAAATAAAGCCTGCATTGTTTTCGCTTTGGAAACGTTGTCTGCAGTCCAGTATCCATCATTTGTATAACCCCATATCTCGCCTACTTTCTTGCCCACATAAAAATCTGATGCAAGGCTGTTGGTTGCGTTATTGTATTTTTCAATCACAGCAGAGTAATCAGACATCCAGAAGCCAATGCTGTAGTGGAATGACTTTTCGGATATTTTAAATTCATCTCTCCATGTAATGGATGCCTCCCAACCTGTTGTTTTCAGGTCTGCATAGTTACCCTTTGGTACATCAGCGCCAAAAACTGCAGGTAATGTAGGGCCTCCGGTAAACATATTTTTTGTACGACGCTGATAAATATCTCCTGTAAAGCTCAGCCTGTTGCTAAGAAATGCCATATCTAAACCCAGGTCGCTTGTTGTAGCTGTCTCCCATGTAAGGCCATCAGGCAATACACCCGGAGCGCTTGTATATTGAGGCAGTACGCCATTCAGTACACGGCCAGATTGTGTGATCTTAAATTGCTCCTGGTAAGCGTAAGAGGCTACGTTACCATTACCTAATGAACCGTAAGAAGCACGTATTTTCAGATCAGAAATTGCTTTTTTAGAAACATGCCAGAATGGTTCTTTGGACACGCGCCATCCCGCAGAGGCGGAAGGGAAGAAACCATACCGCTGGTTGGAAGGAAATTTAGAAGAACCGTCATAACGGCCATTCAGCTCTATCAAATACCTGTCATCAAAGCTATAGTTCAACCTTGCAAAACCACCCAGGATCGCCCATTTTTCATAACCACCTGCAGTAGTAATACTCTGACCTAATGCCAGGTTCATATCAGTTGCGCTGGGATAGATCAAGCCATTGCGCTGTGCGCTAAAGCTTTTGTAAGTAGATTGCTCATAGTTGTAACCTAACAAGGCTTTGAAGTAATGTTTGCCAGCAAGTGTTTTTTCATACTCACCATACAGGTTGGCAGCCAGGTAGTCCGTGTTCTGTTGTTTCTCCATCAGGTCATTTGTACTTGTACCTACATAGGCTATTACGCCCGGCTTAGTACTGTATGGTACTTGTACCCTGATCTGTTTCTGGTCAGCATCTGTTTTCTGGAAAGTAAAATCGCCTTTGAGGCGTAATTGGTTGCCCAATATTTTCGCAACAAACCCTGTTGTATTTCTCAATACCTGGTCTTTGAAATCGATGCCATTTTTACCGTACACAAAATCACCTACGGTATATGCAGCGGAGAATGTGAGCGTACCATCAGGATTGAATAGCATAGAAGACGGATGACCTTCATCCGCAAGGTTACGCCAGATGCCACCACCTTCACCCACGTTCATCGGGTTATGATAAAACCTGCTGTAGTATTGCATATTGTTGTTCAATTGCAACCAGGGAGTTACCTGTACAGAACCTTTTGCGGTCAGGTTATATATTTTATAATCATCACTATTGTAGCGGAACAAACCATCCTGTTTGTTGTAGCGACCTGTGAGCAGGAAACTTGTTTTACTATTGCTGCCGGATACAGATAAGTTATGGTCTGTAGACCACAGGTTGTCTTTGTACAGCTCTTTATACCAGTCTGTGTTGCCATAATATACATAGTTACCATTAGCATCCAGGTCTACTTTTGGCAAACTTGGGTCTGCGTCTCTCCTTTTGTACTCGGCAAGGTATGCCGGTGAGAAAGGTTGTGTTTTATTGATATTCTGTGGCCTTTGTGAGTAATCGTTCCATGCGCTCCATGCAGAGTCAAACAATGTTGCGTACTGGTAACCGTTGGATACGATGTCTGGTACTGTTGTCGGTTTCTTCATAGAAACATTGGAAGAGTAGGTAACAGCTATTTTATCCTTAGATGGATTTTTTGTAGTGATCAGCACTACACCATATGCCGCGCGTGCACCGTAGATAGATGCAGAGGCTGCGTCTTTCAGTACCGATACGCTTGCTACATCATTCGGGTTTATGAGGCTGGGATCGCCTTGCACACCATCGATCAGCACAAGTGCGTTACCTCCTTGTCCGATAGACGTTGTACCGCGAATGTTGAATGTAGGCGACTGTACCGGTTTACCATCCCCCATAATGAGGTTCAGGTTTGGCACAGCACCTTGTAAACCCTGGCTCAGGTTAGGGATAGCCCTGTTCTCCAATACTTCCCCACTTACCTGTGATACTGCTCCTGTAAGGTTTTCCCTTTTCTGCGTACCATAGCCTACCACTACTACCTCAGTAAGGTTGGCCGCCTGCCCGCGCATTTTCATCGTTAGCAGTACGGAAGCATCCGGCTTAATGGTGTATCCACTCAGCTCTTCGTCCTGGTAGCCAACAGACGAAAAGGTAAAACGGTACGGCCCACCCGGCGGTACTTTCTCAAATTTAAATACACCATTACTGTCTGTAAATGCACCTTCTACAAAATTGGTGCTCGTGTTTTTTGCAATTACGGAGACGCCATGCAACGGCTCTCCTTTTTCATTTTTAACTACCCCGCTCACACTGCTTTTCGTGGACTGCGCATTTGCAACATACAATCCTGAAAAAACAATCAGCAGTAGTAATAGTCTTCCCGAAACGACAATACTTCTCATTATGATGTTGTTTTTAAAAGCAAATAGTTTCCCCTTTGCGTAGGGAGCCACAGTTTTTACGCCGTGGCCTTACGCATTTGTTAGCACTTAACCAGTATCGTTTTTGTTATCTGACCGTCATTGCAAAGTGTTGGTGCAAGTCAACACATGACGCGTATTATTTTTATTACGCGGGCATCAATATATACTTGTTGCCTTCGTGATGTAACTGATATCCTTTTAACAACGCTATTGTTTGTAATATACTTTCTACCGAATCGCTCTTATCGAACTTGCCTATGAAATACACTTTTTGTAAATCAATACCCCTGCATTCGATCTCTACGTTATAGATAGATTCCAAGTGTTGCAATACATTACTCAGCGGCTGGTTGTTGAACATAAACCAGTTGTTTGACTTACCTGCTTTTGCTATTGCCGGACGTTTTTCTTTCGGCTGATTGGCATTCAGGTTATCAATGATTGGCTTTACTTCAAATACCTGTCGTAAACTATCGTAGGTAAATGAATCACCTGGGTTCAGGTAAACAGAATCCCTTTTCCATCCTTTCATAACCCTTGCAGCTTTTATCACTACACGCCCTTCAAACAACTTCACACATATTTTCCCTTTAGACGCCACTACATCGAACACTGTGCCTAATGCGGTGGTAGATGCGCCGGACGCATGTACTGTAAAGGGCTTGGCTTTATTCTTTGCTACGCTGAACATGGCATGTCCGTCCATAAAGATGTCGCGCGTGGGCTGGTTGGCAAATGATTTCCAGCGTACAAACGACTTTGGATAAACCGTTACGTTTGTTCCATCTTCCAGTAAAGTTGCCATGAGTGTGTCGCTCATATTCCAGCATTCTTTCCATCCCGCATCTTCTACTTTTGCTACTGTATTATTTACCTGCGTTGTATCAAAGAACATTTTTTTAGCTATAACCATCAGCAATAGCGATGCTGCTACGGCTATAGCCGGCCTGATCCACTTTAATGACTTACGCTCCCGGAATGAGATTGCATACAGCACATTACTCCATAGGGAAGCCGCTTCTGGCTCACCCAGTCTTTCCGTTGGGTGATCCGCCCACTCCTCATTGAAATAGTTATCCAGTATCTCCGGGTTTGCCTGTAAGAAATCCGCTACTTTTTCTGCTTCTTCTTTTGAGCAAAGCCCATCGAAAAAATTATGAATCGTTTGTTCCGAAATCTGCATTAGCTTGAATAGGTCAGTAACAAAATATAGTACGTGTGAAAGGAATATTTACCCCTGCTGGTAACAATTCGTTAATATGAAAAAAACAGGAGCGCAAAAAGAACCGTTGATACGCCGGTCTTTCGCAGCTCGCTCAGCCCTTTGGTCACATGGTCTTCTACCGTCTTTACAGAGATAGACATCATGGAGGCTATTTCGTTGTTGGAGTAGCCATACAGCATTTTTAGCTGCAATATTTTCTTGCGGATGGGGGGAAGTTTTTTCAAAATAGATAGTACAACGTCGTTGCTTTCAAAATTGGCTGTAGCTGCCTGCGCACCGGCGGACATGGCAATCTGTGTTACCTGCCCTTTCATTTTATTCAGCCTGTATTCTTTTCTTATATGGTCTACAAGTGTGGACTTGGCTATTACGAACAACTGTTTTTCCAACGCGTGCTCATAGGAGAGCGTATGTCGTGAGTTCCATAACTTGACATAAGCCAGTTGTGTGAGATCTTTGCTGGTCTCCCTGTCTGCCTCTGTACGCTTCATAAAAAAGGCAAACATTTTTTGATAGGTCTGATCAAACAGTTCAGCAAATACCTGTTGATCCCCGTTTCTTATTGCCTCAATCTGTTTCATAGCTTAGTAGAATATAGGGAACGGTTGCAGCCGTACCGGGATAGTTTTCCGGGCATCAAAGCTAAAGTTTGAAAGAAAGTACCCAATATTAACAAATTGTAACACGAACGAAAAGTGAGTGCTTGCGGTGATGTTCGCAATGTGTGGAGGTATCCCTTTTATGTTTTCTCATATAGCATTATTTAGTTTAGCAATCAATACGTATTCGTTTTTCTCAGGCTCGTTTATTTCCAGGGGACAGACAGGATAGATGTTATATAATCATTTTTTACAAGTATGCAGAATGTATTATATATATGTATTAAAAATAACTTTCTTTTTCTATGACGCAAAAAATGATTTGGCAGCAAATGACGGAGAGCTGCGAGGATCATTTCGTATCAATAAAGCTGATTAAATCCTGACAGGTCTTAAAGACCCGTCAGGATTAGAAACCTTCTTACTGGCGCAGGGCTCCCGCCCTGTTGCCAGACTGTTACTTGTAACAATGTAGTTGTCCTGCATTTACTCCAAGCAAGAATTATCAGACAAATAAGTATATGCCGCAGAGCTGCGAAGATCATTGCGTATCAATAAGGCTGATTAAATCCTGACAGATTCTTAAGACCTGTCAGGATTAGAAACCTTTTACCGAACATTCGCGTCTCTCCATATTCTGGCTACATTTGATTAATTATTGCATCACAAATGGAAAAGATCCCTGTACGGCATATCGGCAATGTATTGAAGGAGCCTGAGCTTTCAGGTAAATTCAGCATACGGGCGCTGGATGTATTCTTACATACACAGGATATGGTGCAGGAATTACATAGACACGATTTTTACTATGTATTGGTGTTGAAAAAAGGAACAGGAACACACCTCATCGACTTCACCTCTTACCTGATAGCAGCCAATACTGTTTTTATTATGCGGCCCGGGCAGGTACACCAACTGGAACTGAACACGGGCAGCGAAGGTTATTTGTTACAGTTTGGTTCGGACTTTTATTATCCCAACGAAGCGATCACGAACCGGCTATTGAGAAAGGCGAGCATTATTAATCATTATAAAGTAGGTAAGGACAGTTTTGGTAAAATAATGACAGCGCTTGCTTTTGCATTGCAGGAGTTTACTGACAAGCAGGCAAACTACATGGACGCGATCAAGTCTAACCTGACGATCTTCTTTATTGAACTTTTACGCCAGGAGCATAATGCAGACAGCCATAAGGAGAATAATTATGTACAAGAGCAATTGGATGCGCTATATGCACTGCTTGAAAAACATGCACTGGAACATAGGCAGGTATCTGACTATGCGGAGATGCTGAACCTGTCTGCTTACCAACTAAACGCTATTACTAAAAAACTGCTGGGCAAAACAACGTCTGAGCTGATCAATGAATATATCATACTGGAAGCTAAAAGATACCTGTTAGCCACCGCAAACCAGGTAAGCCAGGTTGCAGACCATTTAGGATATGAAGATGCTTCTTATTTTATCCGCTTTTTTAAAAAACATACGGGCTTCTCTCCTGAAACATTCCGCCAGCATTTTAAATAAGTACTGTACAATTGCAGTTTTGTCCTACTATCACGGCAAGTGGTGTCACTACTTTTGCATAAGAAAGTAATCGTATGACAGGTAATAACATTTTTGATGTGATCATTATTGGCGGCAGCTACTCTGGCCTGGCTGCGGGCATGGCATTGGGCAGATCGTTAAGAAAGGTTTTGATCATTGACGGCGGCGAACCTTGTAACAGGCAAACACCACACTCGCATAATTTTCTTACACAGGATGGCAGTACGCCACAGGCGATAGCAGCGCTGGCGAAAGAGCAGGTAAGCAAATATGAAACAGTACATTTCTTCAATGGGTTTGCGACTAATGGTATAAAAAATGAAAGTAGCTTTTCTATAGAGGTGGCAACGGGTGAAATGTTCCATGCAAAGAAACTGTTGTTTGCAACAGGCATTCGCGATATTATGCCGGGGATAAAGGGCTTTGCTGAATGCTGGGGCATTTCCGTATTGCATTGCCCTTACTGTCATGGATATGAAGTAAGAAATGAATTGACCGGTGTACTGGGTAATGGAGATGGTGGTTTTGAATTTGCACAGATGATCTCTAACTGGACGCCACACCTAACGCTTTTTACAAACGGCGCATCTACACTAACAGAAGAGCAGGCTAATTTACTTGCGAAACATGATATTGCTATTGTAACAAAAGAAGTAGACGAAGTTCTACATGAAAAGGGCCGCATTCAACATATCCGCTTCAAAGATGGCAGTACGCAACAAGTAAAGGCATTGTATGCGCGCCTGCCTTTTGAGCAACATAGCTCTATCCCGGAGTTACTGGGTTGCGCACTTACGCCCGAAGGATTTATACAAACAGATGCATTGCAGGCAACTTCTGTAAAAGGCATATATGCAAGTGGGGACAATGCTTCTCGCTTACGCAGTGTAGCTAACGCTGTAGCTACAGGCACAGCAGCGGGCGCTATGATGAACAGGGAAATGATTATGGAAGGGTTTTGATTGGAGATTTGAGATTGGAAATGGGGTGCTTTGAGGTAAAGCACAGTTCAAATCACCCTCTCCTTAATTCGTATATTCACCATAGTCGTTAACTCAAGACATTTCTCGCAAAGCCGCACAAGTATCGCAAAGGTCGCAAAGCGGCCTTTGTATGTGACCTATGCTCTCTTGCATGAACCAATCTTAACTATTATTGAATAGCCCTCCACCTACCCTATGTGCCTATGTACCTTATGCTCCTCCCGGTATGTTACCGGGACAAGTTATGTGGTGAAAAAATATCGCTTCGATCTCCCCATATTTAAGTTGGCAACTATGTTGTCTTCACGAACCAAGGCGGAAGGATTCACAGTAAAGCCCATCTTAAATTTCAAATATCAAATTTCAAATCCTTTATTTTCCATTATACTGTTCGTCTGTCACCGGCTCTAACCAGTTTACAATTCCTTTCTCTGTATTAATACCGATTGCTGTATGTACCATAACGGCATCAGGAGATGCGCCGTGCCAATGCTTTACGCCAGGTAATATATTAATAGCGCCACCTGCTTCTACCTGTACCACAGGTTTGCCTTCTTCCTGGTAATAACAAACACCTTCTCTTACTAAAAGTACCTGGTTGCTGGGGTGCGTGTGCCAGTTGTTTCTTACACCGGGCTCAAACAACACATCACTGACTATGCAATTGGTATTTTCATCCGGTATTACAAAAGGTTTTAGCCATGCAGCTCCGCTGAAATACTCAGCCGGTGCAGGTTTATATCCTTGCGCGCTCATTTCTTCAATTGTGTACTTTGCCATATTATACTATTTAACATTAAAGACAGGCCTACTGTAAATTTACTTTATCAATTTATTATATACAAAGAAGCGCGATTAAATGGCGTATTATATGCAAAATCCTGACAGGTCTTTGAGACCTGTCAGGATTAATCCATCTCAAATTTCAAATCTCAAATTTCTTATTCTGCCATTATTACTTGTGCATCTGTAGCACTATCATTTTCCCTGCCGATCCATTTCGTACGCAGGAAGAAAATTAATATGCCTAAGATAAGTACACTATACCCAACACCTAATAGTACCTGGCTTTTGATGCTTACTATACTCACTACTGCATAACTGAGCGCAGAGGTGAAGATGATAAAACCACCGCCTACCAATCCGCTTGCCATACCGCCATTGCTGGAGAAACGGGTAAGGCAATAGGCCAGCATAGAATTGAAAATGAAGCCTGAGAACAAGTGTAGTGTTATTACATACGCCAGCAGTGTGTATATGTTCTCTACATAACCTGTAATGGTCATCAGGGCAACCACTGCTATAATCTGTAATGCAATTACAGTGGTGATCTTTTTAACCAAAGGTTTTGCAATAAACAGCTTTGACAATAATGCACCGAAGAGCACAGATACGCCTGAGATAAGAGAACAGGTTCCTGTAACTGTTGCGGGATAGTGTAATAGCTTCTCTATAATGAAAGGGCTGGCCATATTATACAGCATCAGTGTACCATAAGCTAACCCAAGTACAACCATACCAGAGGTAAAGTCACGCGTCCTCAGCATATCCTTATAAATACCAGCGATCTTTTTAAAACGGAACGCCTGGAAAACCTGTAACGTTTCTCCGCTAAAAATTAATTCGAGGGCAAAGAAGGCAAGACCAAAAAATCCAAGAAAATAAAAATTGGACTGCCAGCCGAAATGTGTTTGAAAATAGCCGCCGACAAAGGGTGCTATAATAGGCGCAAGCGACCAGATAATAGAAAAGAGGCTGGCGTAGTGCTTTAGTTTTTCGCCCGTATAAAGATCAAAAAAGAGCGCGCGTTTACTCACGATGATCACTGCTGCCGCTAACCCTTGCAGCGCGCGCATGATGTATATAAATTCAAGGTTATTTGACCATGCTATAGCAAAGCTCGCGATACTAAATACAGCGAGACTTATCATATTGGGGAGATAACGCCCATAGCTATCCAGCACGCCGCCTATTAATAACTGGCCAAGGCCATAGGTGATCAGGAATGCGGAAATAGTAAATTGTATAGCTGCCGGGCTGGCGTGCATACGCACCGCCATATCTGGCAAGGATGGGATGTATATATCTAAAGCAAACCCCGATATAGGGATGAGCGCAAAAGCAAGAATGGTACTTATAAATTGATTAGATGCTTTGAGCCGTTTCATTGTTCTACCGTTTTATTTACTTGTCAAAGGTAGATATGCACCGGATAACGGCACTAACACAAAACAAAGCAATACTTATACAATTCAAATATCAGGCAACTACCGTCCGGGCCTGCTCGCGAAACAGGAGGGGCGTGCTGCCGCTGTGTTGTTTAAAGTATTTATTGAAGTGTGACGGGTATTCAAAACCCAGGCTGTAAGCTATCTCTGCCGCATCCCAGGCAGTATTTACCAGCAGTGCCTTTGCCTCTGCAATCACCCGCTCACGTATTACTTCAGAAGTTGTCTTGCCTGTGGATTTCTTCACCATATTATTCAGGTGATTCACATGCACATTTAACTGGGTCGCATAAGACGCGGGCGTCACCAGTTGCAACGGATTTTCCGGGGAGTCAACGGGAAACTGTCTGTTCAGCAATTCAAAAAAACGGCTGACTGTCCTGTCGGTCGTAATGTATTTGGTTACATCGTTGTTTTGCAAGCGCACACCTTCCAGTATCAGCATTTGTAATATGCTCCTGATCATGTCAAACTTATAGATGTAGTTCGATTCCAGCAGGCTTTCCATATCGGCAAAGTACCGGGAAAATTTTTCCAATGCCTGTTTATCCAGTTTCAATACAGCATAGAGCGATTCATTGAAGAGAGGGCTTTGATACCTTACTTCCTGGCGGATAGTATTTAGCAGGAATGCGTCATTAAAAAGACAATAATACCCCTCCTGTTTTTCTGTAGTAGATTCCCAGGAAGAGGGCCTTGTTGGGCAAGAGAAAGATACAATGGAACCATCTACCTGTACCGCTTTGCCATCATACTTATAAATACCTTTTCCTTTAATAAGGCAGATTTTATAATAGTCACGGCGATTGTACGGTGTACAGCGGTTTAAATAAGTACGCGGCTTTACTATAAAATGGCTGACGCTCCCATTTGCCAGCAGATCGGCAGGGGCTTGCTGCTTTGTTCTTTCATAGAACTGCAGTAAACTTTCTGTAGCTAATTCCATCTTTCACAATTATACAAATCAAAGCTACAGTAAAATCGTGATTTTGTCCAAACTGTAATCGTCCCGGATATACTTTCTGCGGTATCTCAATACTTTATAACATTGGCCGGCACCCCCGTAGTAGCCAGCTCCTGCTTTACAGCAGTAATGAGGCCGTCCATCGTAAGTGGCTTTTTCAGCACGGCAGATACATTTAGCAGGCTTAATGCATGTACAGTATCCTCATTCGCAAAAGAGGTGACAACAATAACAGGCGTATTGTTCTCTTCAGTCCGTGAGCGCACTGCTTCAATTAATGCAAAGCCGGATCCATATGGCATCAACAGGTCTGTAACAACCAGATCATACGATGCAGTATGTACACACTGCTCCGCTTCGGCAGCATTTCCTACAGCAATCACGTCGAAGCCCGCTTGCTTCAGCATCATAGTAGTTAGTGTCAACATGATGTGGTCATCTTCAATGACTAACACCGTTGGGTTTTCATTCATAGTTTTCTTTCGTTTTGACAATTACTCCTCAGGCACAGGAGATGCGGGACATTAGGGTACAATCAAATCAAAATTATTCTATATAGATCAAACTTAAACGGGAAATTTCCCGGTACTTGAATGACAGTTGTAATGAATTGAAGGCTGCTTTGTAATACAGGAAATAATTTCCTGCTGCTATGTGAAAAGACGCGCGTATTTTCAGCCTGTTGATTCAGCATGCCGATCGCCCCATTCGGAGGCAGATTATGACGGTTAGGGAGAAAAAACCTGCGGATCACTGTTCCGAATTGCGAAATTTGTAATTCGATTTAACCATTTGACCAATTTGACCAATTCGTAAAGATGAGGGATGATGCCTATATAATGTACAGGAAGAAGTTGCCGCAACTGAGCAACACCCGGAAGCGGATCGTATTTATCATATCTGCTTTCCTCTTATTTTACCTGGTGTCGTATGTAATAGACCCGTTTGCACCATACTGGCAAAACTACTTTGACCGTAGTGTGTACCGTATATTAGGCGACCAGATCCCCTTGCTTTCGTTTTGTATTCTTATCTCTGAGTCCAGCATCCTTATCAGTAAAAAGCTAAACAAGCGGATACCGTGGACCGAGCGGCCTGTTTTACGCTTACTTATAGAAGCTGGCTGTAGCTTCCTCATCGTACTGATCGTGAACCTATCCATTGATGTAGTGTATTCGCTGATCATGCGGGAAGATTCTATTTCCATCTTCGTAAACAATTTATCTATAGAGCAACGCAGGGGTATATTGCAATGGATCGTGGTTAGCTCTATGATCGCATTTATGATCATAGGTATTAATACAGGCGATTATTTACTCCAGAACTGGAAGAATGCTGCTGTAAAAGCAGCAGAGTTAAACCAGTTGGCAATGGAAACAGAATTGCAGGCACTGAAACTACAGATTGATCCTCACTTTGTATTTAACAACCTGAGCGTACTTTCAGAACTGATCCTGAAAGACCAGCAACTGGGTTATGATTATGCGGAAAATTTTTCGAAAATATATCGCTACATGCTGGTGAGCTCCAGGAAGGATGTGATTTCACTGGAGGATGAACTAAAATTTCTCAACTCTTACATTTTCCTGCTGAAACAGCGCGCAGGTGAAGGTGTGCAGTTTGAGATCAATGTAAATAAAGAATACCGGCAACTCTTTATGCCACCGCTAACCTTACAATTGCTGGTAGAAAATGCGCTGAAGCACAATAAGACACTTAAAACAAATCCGCTGAAGATCAGCATATATACCAACAATAAGGAAGAACTGATTGTTGAAAATGTACTGGCACCAATTGAAAACACAATTGACTCTTCCGGAATCGGCATTCGCAATATTATCCGCAGGTATAGCCTGCTTGCTGAGAAGCAACCGGAAATAGTGAAGGACGCCCATTCGTTTAAAGTCATTATACCACTAATCAAGTATGATCAATAAGATATTAATTATAGAGGATGAAAAACCGAATGCAGACAGGCTGATAAGGTTGATAGAAGCCATCAGGCCAAAGGCAACGATCATCGGCATACTGGATAGCATTGCAGAGAGCGTAGCATGGCTGCTAACTCATCCGCAACCAGACATTATTATGATGGATGTACGCCTTTCTGATGGTATAAGTTTTGAAATACTGGATAAGGTAAAGATTGAATGCCCGATCATATTCACCACGGCGTACGATGAATATGCAGTGAAGGCTTTTAAATACAATAGCGTAGATTATCTTTTAAAACCGGTAGAGCCGGAAGAGTTGCAGGCTGCTTTTGAAAAACTGGATACGATAACAACAGAGCTGCAACAAAAATCTTTTGAAGGCTTGCTGAACTTTATGCAGCCTAAAGAATTCAGAACACGCTTTTTACTCCCTTTCAGAGATGGATATAAGTCTGTATTGGTAAGTGAGGTTTCCTACTTTTATTCTGAATTAAAAATAACGCGTGCAAAGTTGCACAATCATAAGGAAGAAATTGTTCCGCAAACATTGGAAGAACTGGAACAACAATTAAACCCCAAATTATTTTTCCGGGCCAATAGGCAGTTTATTATTCATATAGATGCTATCAGGCAAATACATAACTACTTCAATGGTAAATTAAAAGTAGAATTGAAAGATTATCCGGAAACAGAAATTATTATCAGCCGTGACAAAGCTCAGTTGCTGAAAACCTGGATGGATTTTTAATTTGAAATTTGAGATTTAAAATTTGAAATGAGGAGATTCTCCACAGAGCTTATCCATCTCAAATTTCAAATCTCAAATCTTCAATCCTACAATGGCAATGAAAGCAATGGTATGTTATTGCCTGAAGCCATCATACGGGTTTTACTCGTGTGTACAATTGAACTCCAGAAACCATATTTATACGGAACCATAATGAGTATATCTGCGTTTATACGCAATGCCTCGTCTTGTATGGCATAAATAACATCACTGGCTTCTACATTCTGATAATAGAAGCGGGTGCCGGTCATTACTTCATCTACCACATTAGTCTGATCTTGCAGCAGTTCATCTATCTTCTTCCGTACATAAAACACTTCTACTTCTGCGCCAAACTCTGTTGCCATATCCCGCACTTCTTCCAATACACGCTTATGCACACCTCTTACAATGTCGCAGGCAAAAAGAATGCGCTTAATACCAGTGTAGGTAACACCTAACGGAATAGCCATTACAGGCGTTGTTAGTTTGTGTATAGCAGCCGTAGTTGTATTACCCAACAGGTCTTGCTCAAAAGATTTTTGCGCCATACCCAGCACTACCAGGTCGGCATTGTGCATACTGATACAACGGCTTATTTCTTCATGAAAGTCTCCGGAGGAAAAATGGGGCTCTACTGTAATGCCGTAGGTTTCACTCAATTTAGCTGCGGCCTTAGCCAGCTCGTCATGTTTAGCATTAATGATCTCGTTGATCGCTTCGCCGGATAGTCTTGCATTCAGTGCGTGGATAGAGATGTTGTAAAGGGAAAATAATACCAGTTCAAACTTGTGCTCTGCCGCTGCTTTTGCTACATATTCCGTTGCGTTTAATGCCTCTGCTGAATAGTCTGTTGCTACAATTATTCGTCTCATCGTTTAAATGGATTTTATCATATAAAATTAAACACTAATACTATTACCTGATTAAAACTTGGCAGCTTATTCCATTTGATTTGATTTTTACATGGTAAGCTTCCATTTGTCTACCGACAGTGTCACTTTTTGTCTTGATACAAAAAGTAACCAAAAAAATCAAGGCTCCAGAAAAGCAGGCTAAAAATCGTCCTGCCCGCCGAAATCCATTGAACTCGCCGCTTACAGCATGAGTACGTAAGCTACTCCTGGCTCAGACAGCAATGGATTTTTCCGGCGTTCATGCCAATTTTCTTAACGCAGCTTTTCTGAGGCCGCACACCTCTCCGAAAAAGGTTAATACTCAGCTTTAGCTGTTCATCTATTTTATCCGAACCATTGTGAAAATTAAACACTAATAACTGTCAGCAAAAAACAAGTTTGCCCAGCCGGGAAAATAGGTTTCTGAATGGGTACAACCGGCTGCCGAAACGCAGCATTTAACAAAAGTTTTATCCGTTACCCGGGCCTTTTATCCGCATTTATACAGGGCTGCAACAGCTAATCCACTAGTAAAAAATTCGGTTTCAGGCTTATTCGATTCAGTATTGAAATTATACGGTTCGGTTAGTTTGACCTCCCCTACCCAAAGTTGTTTTTATTGCTTTGCTGTCAAATTATAATCTACGAACAAATGGCAACACGATCTTTCTTGAAAGGAAATGCGGCAACAGCACCATTCTTCATCATTATGCTGGCAGTGCTGGCATCATGCGGCGGCCCACAACAGCAGCCCCCACAAGGCCCACCGGCCAGCGTGGATTTTATGGTTATACAACCGGCAACCACACAAATTGAAAAAAAATATCCCGGCTCTATAGAGGGCAGTGTAAATGTGAACATTAAAGCACAGGTTAGCGGCTATCTCGACCAGATATATGTGAAAGAAGGCGACTATGTACAAAAAGGACAATCGCTTTTTCGCATTAAAGGAGACGTGTACAACCAACAGGTATCTAACAGCGAAGCTTCACTGAAGGCTGCTATGGCAGCGGAAGAAAACGCCAAAATAGAACTGAATAAAATCAAACCGCTGGTTGAAGGTAAAGTAGTATCTGAAATACAATTGCAGACAGCAGAAGCAAACTATGCATCAGCTAAAGCACAGGTAGCGCAGGCACGCGCGGCGTTGGGATCATCACAGATCAATGCAGATTTCAGCCTGATCAAAGCACCGGTAAGCGGCTACATAGGCAGAATACCTAACCGCATAGGCAACCTGGTAACACCATCAGATGCGGCACCTTTAACCACACTATCAGAGATCAATACTGTTTTTGTTTACTTCTCATTAAGCGAAGCGGACTATCTCTCGTTCATGAAAGACAGTAAGGAAGATAAAGGAATGAATACTGTAGAGCTGATCATGGCAGACGGAACTACGTTTAACCAGAAAGGACAGTTAGAAAGCGCGAGCGGTAATATAGATCGCTCTACAGGAAGCATTCCGTTAAAAGCTGTATTCAGCAACCCTGACAAACTATTGCGCTCAGGTGGTTCTTCTAAAGTGATCCTGAAAAAAACACTGGGCGAAGCTTTGTCTATACCAATGGGTAGTGTAAAGGATATACAGGACAGGTTCTTTGTTTTTGCACTGGCAGACAGTAATAAGGTGGGTATGAAGCCAATAGAAATAGCAGGCAAGTCCGGCAACAATTACATCGTAAAAAGTGGGTTGAAAACAGGAGACAAGATAGCGCTCAACCGTATAGATGTACTGAATGAAGGAATGGTGGTTGCACCAACTGTTGCAGCGGCTGATTCTACACACAAATAAATAAGAACGACTAAAGATAGTATAGCATGTTAAAGAGAATTATAGACAGGCCCGTGTTGGCTACAGTTATATCTGTAGTACTTGTGATACTGGGTATCATTGGCCTGCTAAGGCTTCCCATCACCCGGTTTCCCGACATCTCCCCGCCAACTGTAATGGTAAGCGGCAGTTACCCCGGCGGTAATAGTGAGGCTGTATTGCGCTCTGTGGTAACACCACTGGAAGAGCAGATCAATGGTGTGGAGAATATGCAGTACATCACTTCTACTGCAAGTAATGATGGTACGTTTTCCATCAGAATCATATTTAAGCAAGGCGTAGACCCGGACCAGGCGGCGGTGAATGTACAGAACCGTGTGCAACAGGCCACCCCTATCCTGCCGCAAGAGGTAACGCGCATGGGCCTTACCACGTCTAAGCAGCAGAACAGTATGATCATGATATTTAACGTGTACACAGATGACAACAATAAATATGATGAACTGTTCCTGCAAAACTATACGAACATAAACCTGATACCACAGATCAAACGTGTACCGGGTGTAGGCCAGGCGCAGGTGTTCGGATCGAAAGACTATTCCATGCGGGTATGGCTGAATCCGCAAAAGATGGCGTCGTATGGGTTAATACCTTCTGACGTAACCACAGCCATAGGTAGCCAAAGTTTAGAATCTGCACCGGGTAAGCTGGGTGAAGAATCTGGCGCAGCGCTGGAATTTGTAATCCGTTATAAAGGCAAAAAGAACTTACCGGATGAATATGAAAACATCATCGTAAAAAGAGATGGAACAGACCTGGTAAGATTGAGGGATGTAGCAAGAGTAGAATTTGGCTCTATCAGCTATAGTGGTAACAATAAAGCAAATGGCAAGAACGCAGTAACTGTTGCGATACTGCAAACATCCGGCTCTAATGCGAATGAAATAGAAATAGGTGTAAAGAATGAAATAGCAAAAGCATCTAAGTCTTTTCCTCCGGGCATTAAGTATAGCAGCCTGATGAGTACTAAGGACCGGCTGGATGAAGCAACCGAGCAGGTAAAACATACGCTGATAGAAGCATTCATTTTAGTGTTCATCGTAGTGTTTTTATTCCTGCAGGATTTTCGCTCTACCATTATCCCGGCTATCGCTGTACCGGTTGCCATTATTGGCACGTTCTTTTTCCTGCTGGCATTTGGCTTTACCATCAACATTCTTACACTCTTCGCGCTTGTGCTCGCCATTGGTATAGTAGTAGATGATGCGATAGTGGTGGTAGAAGCTGTGCATAGTAAAATGGAAGGTTCGTCTATGACGGGCCGTGAGGCAACGCATAGTGCCATGGGTGAAATAACAGGCGCTGTTATTTCTATTACACTCGTAATGGCAGCGGTGTTTATCCCGATCGGTTTTATGACCGGCTCTTCAGGTATCTTCTATCGCCAGTTCGCTTATACATTGGCTATTGCCATCATTATATCTGCGGTGAACGCGCTTACATTAACGCCGGCCTTGTGCGCCTTGCTGTTGAAAAACACGCATGCACATGAAGGCGAGCAAAAGAAAACATCATTCAGTAAAAAATTCTTTGCGGCGTTCAATGCGGGTTTCAATAATATGACAGGCAGGTATGTGAAAACAGTACGCTTCTTTGCGCATAAGAAATGGCTGGGTGCAGGACTTGTTATAGCAATCGGTGCGATAGCTGTGTGGCTGATGTCCAGCACACCTAAAAGCTTTGTACCAATGGAAGATGACAACTTCATCGTGTACAGTTTAAGCATGCCGCCAGGCACAGGCCTGGAACGTACCACAGAGGTTGCGACTAAGATAGATAAGATCATGGATAGTGTGGAAGCGGTGGAGAGCAATAGCAGTATCACAGGCTTCAACATCCTGAACAATAGCGCCGGGCCAGCTTATGCGTTGGGTTTTGTAAAGCTGAAGGATAAAAAGAACAGGGGAGCAGTAAAAGACATTGAAGCAATACATGGCATCATTTCAGGTAAGCTGGCAACTATTAAGGAAGGCTCTGTAATGGCGTTCCGTATGCCACCGGTAGAAGGTTATGGTGTAACAAGTGGTGCAGAGATCGTACTGCAGGACAGGACGGGTAAAGACCCTGCTGCACTGAAAGCAATGGCTGATAATGTGATCGGGCAGATCATGCAGCAACCAGGTGTGCAGTTTGCCTACACGATGTTCCGTGCAGACTACCCGCAACTGGAACTGGAAGTGGATGAAGAAAAAGCAAGCCAGATGGGTGTAGACGTAAGCGCTATGCTGGGCACTATTCAAACCTACTTTGCAGGTGACCAGTCATTGAACTTTACACGCTTCGGAAAATTCTATAGGGTGAATGTAAAAGCAGATGGCGTGTTCAGAACAGACGAGGATGCATTCAATGAAATATTTACCCGCACCAATGGTGGAGAAATGGTGCCAGTAAAAACGTTGGTGAAGCTAAACAAAGTATATGGACCAGAATCTGTGAGCCGTTATAACCTATACAATTCACTAACCATTACGGTAATGACTGCCCCTGGCACAAGTAATGGCGCTGTGATGGAAACACTGGAAAAAAATGTACTGAACAAATTACCGGGCGACTATAGTTATGAATGGACCGGTTTAAGCCTGGAAGAAAAATCGTCCGGCAACCAAACCATGTTCATCCTTATGCTAAGCCTGCTGTTTGTGTACTTCCTGCTGGCAGCACAGTATGAAAGTTACCTGTTACCATTAGCAGTATTACTTTCTATTCCTACAGGTTTGATCGGCGCCTTCCTTGCCATTAAAGCAGTAGGGCTCGACAATAACATTTATGTGCAGGTAGGTTTGATCATGCTTATTGGTTTGCTGGCGAAGAATGCTATCCTGATCGTAGAGTTTGCCGTACAGCGCAGGCAAAGTGGATTGTCTATACTGGAATCTGCATTGGAAGGCGCGAAGGCAAGGTTACGACCGATCATTATGACGTCGCTTGCATTCATAGTAGGTATGATACCGCTGATGCTGGCCACTGGTGGCTCTGCAGCAGGTAATAAATCCATCAGTACAGGTGCGGCAATGGGTATGCTGAGCGGTGTGGTATTGGGCATATTTGTAATACCACTGCTCTATATGCTGTTCCAGTACCTGCAGGAAAAAGTATCCAGAAAAAACAAAGTGCTTCCATCTTAAACAAACAACTATGCAATTTTTTAACCGATATATATTAACGGGTGTATTAGCTGCAGCACTGCTTTCTTCTTGTGCTGTAGGCAAAAAATACACCCGGCCTGAAGTAAACCTGCCGGAGAAGTTCAGGGAAGAAGTTACTGTAACGGCTGATACTGTACTGCTGCCTTGGCGCACATTTTTTAAAGACCCGGTGCTTATCGGCCTGATCGAAAAAGCAGTTACAAAGAATAATGATATTGCCGTTGCTATACTGAATATGAAACAACTGGAGCGGTCTTACCAGCAGGCGAAACTTGAGTTACTACCAACAGTAGACTTGAGCGTGGGCGCTACGAGAAGCTGGCTTTCCAAGAACTCGCTAAACGGATCGCTGAGTGAGCAATTTATTGGCACCAGCTATATGGATGATTATAGCGCCACATTGCGTGTATCGTGGGAAGCGGATATATGGGGCAAAGCCAAAATGCAAAAGGAAGGTGCGCTGGCTAATTACTTTGCGCAAAAGGAAAACCTGTCTGCATTGAAGACGCGCATCATTGTACAGGTAGCACAGGCATATTACAGCCTCATCTCGCTGGATGAGCAAATGAAAGTGGCCGTGCGCAATGTGGAGCTGGGTGACAGCACGGTAAAAATGATCCGGATGCAATATGCATCGGCACAGGTAAATTCACTGGCGGTAGAGCAGGCAGAGGCGCAGAAGAAAACAGCAGAGTTACTAATACCGCTTGCGAAGCAAAACATCGCGATACAGGAAAATGCGTTGAGCATTCTTTGCGGTAGCTATCCTGATGCCATTGCCAGGGCTGGTAGCCTGTCGAACGCTACGCCGGAAGAAGTATTTCCGGCGGGTGTGCCTGCAACATTGCTTAGCCGCAGGCCAGATGTAAAAGCTGCTGAGTATGCCATTGTTGCTTCGAATGCTAAATCGGGTTTGGCAAAAGCTGCTATGTACCCAACGCTTAGCCTTTCACCATCTATTGGCGCTAACTCATTTAAGTTTAATACGTGGTTTAACCTGCCAGGCTCATTAATCAAAAATGTAGGCGCTAACCTGACACAACCGATCTTTCAAAAGAAACAACTGAAGACGTCGTATGATATAGCTGTATTGGAACAGGAAAAAATGGCAACGCAGTTCAAACAGTCTGTATTGACTGCAGTGGGTGAGGTATCGGATGCGTTGGCAAAATCTAAACATGCAGACGAAAGACTGGAACTGATCGCACAAAAGAAAGCATCGTTAACAAAGGCAACAAAAGATGCTATGCTACTGTACAAAAGTGGTATGGCTACTTACCTGGAAGTGATCACTGCACAAAACAATGCCTTGCAAAACGACCTGGAAGCTGTTACGATCAAACTTGATAAACTAAACGCTGTAACAGACTTGTATCGCGCATTGGGCGGCGGAGTAGAAAAGTAAGTGTGTTTGCTGCTAACGTCGTCTTCGCTTAATCACGTACCCTACCGAAAACGATTAAGCGCAACATTGTGGTTTGTACTTGTTCGTATAAAGGAGCCTGGCAAATGCCGGGCTCTTTTGCTATTGGATTAATAGATGACTAAATACATTAAAAAGCTGAGCAAGTTATTTATTACATGCGCCACTATTGCGATAACGAGACCATACCTAAGCCGTAAGTAACCAAACAGCACGCCCATTATAACCTGGGGTATAACAAGCACCACTGCAAGCAAGGCTTTGTAACCAAAAATGGAGTAATTGGTAATATGAGATATACCAAACATAATAGCGGATAAATAAAACACTTCTTTGAAATGTCGCTGACGGATCTGTTTAATACCTGCTTTGACATACGGAAGATCTACTACACTTGCCGTTACCAAAAACGCGAGGATTATAAATACCATCCAGAAAATAGGATTTGAATAACCGCTAAGTAGGTAAAACAGGAACCCAATAGTAAAACACATTAAAGCCCGTATGTAAGCCAACCTATTCAGAAAAAGACGAAATATACACTCTTCTAAAACCGGCCCCAGAATAACAACCATGCAAAAGAATAAAGTTTTATTCTCCTTAAAATCTGCCAGGAAAATATCTTCTTTGATGTTAAAGAAGCGTACCAGGAACGGGATCTTATCAATAAAAGCAAATGGCAGTATTATTAAAAATGCTATACCAAAAAGAAAGATCAATGATGACGCTTTTATCTTCTTTTTTATGGGTATAAAAGGAGTCTTAAGAAAAGCGACCAGGTCGAGTGAAACACGTTTTATGTTTTGCATATACATTAGGCAAAAGCCTTTTATTCAAAAAATTGCAGGGCGAAATTTCCTATACGCCCCGGCGTGTGTCTTCACGCGCCGGTTGGTAGTTGGTTCGTGGAGACACGAACCAAGACCGCAGAGGTTAAATTTCCTACCTTTCAAGCAATAGCACGCATTATTTCGTACAAAAAAAGAACTAATACTTTTCTTCAGGGCAATATAGACAATCCTCATACCCGTTAGTATTATGCATTTATTTTATATGTCACATTTATCTCTTTGCCAGGATGTTCATTTTATTCAGACCGATCTAAAATGGGGTAAAAACGATTAACTTGTACGACTTATTCTACAAATGTCATTTACCAGAACTATTGAAAAGCTAAAGTCGCCAAAGGCATTTCTAATGCCGATTGTTTTTGTTTCCTGTGCCTTACTGATTTATATCAACTTTTTGTCACTCCGCATCATGTCTGCCAACAGGGCTTATATAAACGGAGAATCACATTATTCCAAGGGGCAAAAAGATGCTGTACGTCACCTGATCGCTTACTTATACAATGGTTATGAACGCGAATGGCAATCGTTTTACGAAGAAATAAGTGTACCGCTGGGAGATAATATTGCCCGTAAAGCACTGTTGGCACACCAGCCGGATTCTATTGCCAGGATGGGGTTAACAATGGGGCGTAATCACAAGGATGATCTCGGGGATATTATCTGGCTGTTTAAAAATTTTAAATGGGTTCCCTTTGTTGCCAAAGCCATTCATGAATGGCAGTTGGCCGACACAAGCATTACACAATTGCAGATGGTTGCCGGGGAGCTACATGCGCGAAGGCAACAAACAAAGGCACTTGACTCTACTGAGCAGCATGTTTTTTTTGAAAGGATCACTGCACTGGGTCAGGAGCTTACCGTAAGGGCAAATAATTTCTCCAATGTATTGGGAGAAGGAAGCAGGCAATCGAAGCAGATACTCTTGTATGCCAATATCTTTTTTATCCTGATCATCATTGGCAGTGTAAGCAGCTACTATGTTTCGACACTGAATAATCTTACCCGGTCGAAGAATGAAATAGAATCGAAGAATAAAGAATTGTTGCACACGAATAGTGAACTGGACAGGTTTGTGTACAGTGTGTCACACGACCTCCGTTCTCCTATCACCTCACTTCGGGGATTAATCGGCATTACGCATCGGGAAACAAACCTGGACCAGATAAAAGCCAATCTGCAACTGATGAACCAAAGCCTGATCCGGCAAGATGAATTTATCAGCGAAATACTGGACTACTCCAGGAACAAACGGCAGGAGATACATATACAACCGGTGAACATAGAGCGGCTGGTGAGCGAGGTAATCGCTATGCATCAACATATAGAAGAGGCTAAGAAGATCAGTTTCAACATAGAGATGCCTGTTACAGAAATAGATGCAGACAGGGCGAGGCTAAAAATAATCCTGAGCAATGTTGTTTCCAATGCGATCAAATATTCTGATCCAAAGAAAACGCACAGGTTCATTACTATAAAAAGTTTTGACAGGGAGGAAACACATCATATATCTGTTGAAGACAATGGCATCGGCATTAGTAAAGAAGATCTGCCACTGGTGTTTGATATGTTTTTTGTAACCAATAGTAATAAAGGTTCGGGTCTTGGTCTGTATATTGCAAAAGAAGTTATTCAGGTTTTAAACGGAAGCATTGCCGTAGAGTCTGAAATCGGCGTCGGAACAACATTTACAATTTCATTACCCCAACGTTATGTATGAACATTATAGCTTCCTGGTAGTAGAAGATATAGCTGTAGACCAGTATATTGCCAGGCATGTGCTTTCAGAATCTTTACACGCTGCTGACATCAGCATTGTAAACAATGGCAGCGAAGGGCTGGACTGGATCAATACCCACTGGCCAAGGAATGGAAAAAAACTAATCCTCTTACTGGATATACAAATGCCTGTAATGAATGGTTTTGCCTTCCTGGAGGCATACGACAAGCTGCCAGGCACTTCTAAAACAGACACAACCATATTTGTACTTTCGTCTACGCTAAACAGGGACGACATTAAACGGGTAGAGAATAACCAGTACGTAACAAAGTTCCTTAACAAGCCACTGGATGAAGATGTATTGAAAAAATTGATTGAATAAAGAATAAAAAAAGCGATGAAACAGATCATCGCTTTTTTATTTCACTTTTCTCACGCTTTACTGTTCCACTTTTGCATCCACTTGTAATATTCACTTTGCAATGGTGTAAGCCCGGCATTGTACCAGCTATAGCCATTGCGCCGCTCATCTCCTATTTCTGTTAATGCACTTTTCTTTATTCCATCACGATCGCAGAAAAATGGTTTTCCGGTCTGCAGATCATAAAAGCGGGCCAGTAGCGGTAGTGCATTATCATCTTTCTGGATCACAGTATTCTTTTTGCCATTTGCATCCGGCACTCTTGTTACGCTAAAGCCAGTGATCTTATGCGCATCCAGCCACGCCATTGCGCCGTTTACAGCAGCTACAATTTCTCTGGAAGGTTGCTGCACCTGCATAAGCAGGCGAATAATACCCAGCGATTCTGCTCCACTAAAAGAGGCTAACTCATACGCCCGTGCATTAGCAGGCAGCAGTGTTACTTCATCATGCTGTGCGCACCATACTGTTGGTTTGCCCTCTACAACTATCTGTGTTTTCAGGATGCAGGCAATCCCTTTATTAAACGCTTTACCGGCATGTTCTTTCATCTCTTTTGTAAGTGGCAGTTGTGCATAAGGCGAAGTATTATCGGCAATGCCTTTCAGCAGTTCCATTACATTTACCATAGCATTATCATTGTACGTAATGTGTGATGAATAGGAAACAAAGCCGGCGCCACGTGCCGGGTAGAACTGTGGCCATCCGCCATTTTTATATTGTGCTTCCAGCAGGTAATCATACCCTTTTTTGAATGCGTTCCAATAGCGCTCGTCTTTATGCCTGCTATATACTTTTGCAAGAAATGTCATTTCCGTAGTTGTAGAACCATTGTCAATAGTGGCGCCGATGTCTGCATGATGCGCGCTTACGGCCATTTTTTCTACATCCGTCAATTTATGGTAAGGTTTATTCTTTTGCCATCCACCAGCATCCTGCTGGCAAGCCATTACCGTTTCCGCAACACTCAATGCTTCCGGTGAGCCATACCATTCGTCAGGCATGTGTAACGCTACCTGCCCCCATGAAAGCGCCAGGTAATTTTTGGTATCGCCTTTCTCCTGTGCCAAGAGCGATGAAGCAAAGAACAAACAAAGACAAATGCTGCCAATAACAGCTATCTTATTTTTCATAACGCATTGCAGTTTAACACAGCTAATCTAGCACATTTTATGCAACCGATTACACGACCAGGAAAAAGAGGATTTATATCTTGTGAAACCTATGTGTTTTTACGTGGTAAAGCCGGTATTACGATTGTCCACAACTGAACCATTCTTTAAAAATTTCCCTGTAGGAAAAAGGCGGCGACTTCATTAATTTTACGTAGCTAAACAAGATGTCTTAGTGACTATAGCCAACATATAATAATGAAACATACACTGAGGATACAGATAGAAGAGATCGTTTCTCTCACCGATGATGAATTTGAATTTGTGCTTTCACATTTTCAGCCGAAAAAATTTAAAAAACACCAGATCATTATTCATGAGGGCGACAATGTTCCGTACGACTTTTTTGTAGCAAATGGCTTGATGAAAGTGTCGCGCGTAGACATGGATGGCAAAGAACATATTGTGCAATTTGCAATGGAGAACTGGTGGATAACAGATGCACAGGCTTATCATAACCGCGCTAAAGCTACCCTGATCGTAGATTGCCTGGAGGATACAGATGTTTTTGCACTCAGTCTTGAAAACCGGGAGAAGCTTTGCAGGGAAATGCAAAAGATGGAATATTTCTTTTTGAAAAAAACCACTGCCGGTTATATTGCGCTACAGAAGCGGATTCTTTGCTTTATCAGCAGCAACGCGCATGAGCGATACAACAATCTTGTCTCCCTCTACCCCGGCCTTATGCAACGTGTGTCCAAATCCATGATCGCTTCTTATCTCGGTGTAACGCGAGAAACATTAAGCCGCCTGAACGCCACGGTGTGATATTTATCACATCAAATCTTTGACTATTGTCCTTTAGTAGCACCACGTGCTGATGGAGCTTTGCATCATGCAAAATTTAACAGCTCCTATAGCTTCTCCTGCAAAAATCCCTGCCGCATTATGGGCATTAACCATCAGCGTATTCGCCATCGGCACAACAGAGGTGGTAATGGTGGGCTTATTGCCAACTATGGCCAAAGACCTCGCTGTATCTATACCTACTACCGGGCTTCTTGTTACGGTGTATGCGTTGGGTGTTGCCATTGGCGGCCCTATCATAACTGCATTTACCAGTCATATTTCCAGGAAAAAATTGTTATTGGTTATTATGCTCTTGTTTATAGCCGGCAATTTGCTTTCCGCATTTGCACCTACCTTTTTCCTGTTAGCTATTGCCAGGGTATTATCAGGGTTTGCGCACGGCGTATTTGTAGGTATTGGCGCCAATATAGCCAGCAGTCTTGTATCTGAAGACAGGCGGGCCACTGCCATCGCTATTATGTTTACCGGGCTGACAGTGGCAATGGTTACAGGTGTACCCTTAGGTACATTCGTTGGGCAGCACTATGGCTGGCGGTTTACTTTCGCAGGCGTTGCACTGCTTGGTGTGGTAGGCTTTATTGCCAATCTTATTCTCCTGCCCGGGCATATAGCAATAGGGGCGCCGCTTCACATAAAAGACCAGTTAAAAGTGTTGCAGCATCCGTCTTTGTTGCTAGGCTTCTCTCTTACCGTCTTTTCTTTTGCCGGTGTATTTGGCACATTTACCTATATGTCGCCTTTACTGGAAAAAGTAACCGGTTTCTCTGCTGATACCATTACGATCCTCCTATTGCTTTATGGTGCATTTGTAGCTGCGGGCAATATGGTTGGCGGAAAAATAGCCAATCGCAATCCCTTAAAGGTGTTGATGATATTGTTTATCCTGCTGGCAGTTGTATTGTTTGCACTATACCTGTCTGCCCCTTACAAATCCTGGACAATGGTTGCACTTGCGGCTATGGGCTTCTTCGCCTTTTCTATTGTACCAGGCATGCAGTTACACATTGTTCAACTGGCAGAGAAACATTTGCCCGGCACAGAAGATGTATCATCTGCACTAAATATTGCAGCATTCAATACAGGCATTGCAGTAGGCTCGTATGCAGGCGGGCTGGTTGTTGCTTCTGCATGGGGTGTACGTGGCGTTGCATTGGAAGGCGCTGCATTTGTAGTTATTGCGTTCCTGTTTAGCTTACTCAGTAAAAAGAAAGAACGGAAACAAGCAGGTGCATAACACAGCATTTATACATTATAAAATCAAAAAAATATGGAATACAGGAATTTAGGACGATCAGGATTAAAAGTACCCGTACTAAGTTTAGGCACCGGTACTTTTGGCGGTACAAATGAGTTCTTTCAACGTTGGGGACAGACCGATGTAAAAGAAGCAGCAAGGTTGATTGATATTTGCATGGAAAGAGGCATTAACTTTTTCGATACGGCAAATGTTTATTCGCAAGGCGCATCGGAAGAAATACTGGGTCAGGCGCTTAAAGGACGCAGGCAGCAATCTATTATAGCTACCAAAGGTACTTTTAAAATGGGGGAAGGCATAAATGACAAAGGCTCCTCACGCCTGCACATTATTACCGCTGTAGAAGACAGCCTGAAGCGACTCGATACAGACTACATAGATCTGTATTTTATGCACGGGTTCGATAGCAACACGCCTATTGAAGAAACACTGCGTACACTAGACAACCTTATTACAAGTGGAAAAATCAGGTACATCGGTTGTTCCAACTTTGCAGCATGGCAACTAATGAAATCACTATCTGTTTCTGAAAAAAATCATTTTGAGAAGTATGTGATCTACCAGGGCTACTACTCACTCATCGGACGGGATTATGAGCAGGAATTAATGCCGCTTCTAAAAGATCAGCAGATGGGTCTAATGGTTTGGAGCCCGCTTGGCTGGGGACGCCTTACCGGGAAAATAAGACGCAATAAACCAATCAGTGATGGACGTATAAAAGCTGGTGGCGACGTAGGTGCGCCACCTGTTGACGACAATTATTTGTATGACGTAGTGGACTTGCTGGATGAAATAGCTACGGAAATCAACAAAACTATTTCACAAGTTGCTATTAACTGGCTGTTACAAAAAGATACAGTATCCAATATAGTGATCGGTGCCAGGAATGAACAACAGCTTATAGAAAACATAGATGCAGTGGGCTGGGCATTGTCACACGAACAAATGCAACGGCTAAATCAGTTAACACAACAAACACCTCTCTACCCTCACTGGGTTGGAGAAAGGTAATACTCTCTTTTCTCAAATAATAAAGCCGGGATAGTCCGGCTTTATTATTTACAATATTTACAGCTTCTCGTCTATGTGTTATATCGTGTTGTGGCTATTGGGGCAGGTATAAAAAAGTTATTCGTGCAGTATCGCTGTTACCTGCAGCGGATAGAGAATCGCGTCAGGTCGTTGGGCAACGACTCTACTGTTCCTGCTAACGCTTCCACTTCTTTTATTTTCTCATTGAAGAAATCTATTTGTTGTTGTTCGCAGTTTATTACATCTACGAACATCAGCGTTCCTTCACCCTCTAATACAAGGCTGTATCTTTTATCCTCAAATGCCAATGAACTAAAGGCCGGTACAGGAGCGTAACCAGGATAGAAAATGACCAACAACAATAAACTCATGGACATTTGAACCTGGTCTTTACTTAATGGTTTGAAAGCAGTGGGCATATGTATATTATTGGGTTGAAGATACGATCCGCTCCACAAAAAAAGCAATGAGTCATCCCAATAATTCTTCTACAGCCTCAAATACCCGGAGAAATAGCTACGCTTTGCACATTTATTTTTACATTGCTGTTATGCTCGATTCATCTCATGCGAAAGAACAGGTTCTCTACGTCACAAATTTTCAAGACTTTGTTGCTACACCGTTTAGCGGAGCAATAAATGCAATTTGCTGGACTCGTCAACTAGCAGGTGATTTTTCTGAGATTGTTGAAAAGGTAGCACTAAGCGGAAACATAACGGAAATTGAACCTGAGGAACTTCATGCACTTCAGCTAAGTGAACAGGGACACCTTGCCCGCGAGATTCTTTTAAGTGACATGGAGCTACTCAAAGCGCATGGCGCATCTCCTGTTCTGAATGTGATCAAACAATATGACGAAGACGATAGCAATCCATTTTTCCCAACTGACGTTTATTCTTTTCATGTAGATCGCTCACCTATACCAACCGATACTATTTTGTGCACTTACTATGGCGAGTCCAGCGAGATATTGCCCAATACACAAGGCCAGCAAAAAATACTTATACCGGAAATACGTGCTGAACTCAGAAAATTATATGATGGAGCGGACGAAGGTTTTGGTTCCTTCTTAACGGAACATTTCTTTGACTTACACTACCAGGCAGAATCCGATGCCAATCTAATAAAATTAGGTCGTGGTAATCTATGGCGCCTGGCGTGTGATTATCCCGAAAGCCCGGTTCTACCTTGTCTTCATCGTGCGCCTAAACAAATGCCCGGGCAGTATAGGTTGTTGCTGATCTGTTGATCGCGAGCCTGAGATTATACGCTACAACCGTTTTTGACAAAAGTGCCGAAATGTTTATTTTAAACTGTTTAATCTTTCAATATACAGCTTCATTGCAGCGTCATCCAGCGAAATTTCTTTACTCATTAGAAACTGGGTGAATGTATTTACATTTCCAAAAGCGCCCGACGCATCTGAGACCGTAGCAACAAGTTTCCAACCGTCAAGATTCATTCTCAATAATAACGTATTGCTGTTTCTAACCTGGTATTGTTTCCGGTAATCGATCATAACAGCCGACTTTATACTATCCGGGTAAAGTTTATCGTAATTGATGTATTGCACTACACAGCTTGTGGCATTAGCATAACTGTAGATCGTTAATGTATGTGTTTGTGACAGAGCCTTGGCGCTAATAAAACTAAACACGAGGATAACCAGGTACTTTTTCATGATTTGGATAATTACATCAATTTTCAGTTAATCGAAAAATTGGTAATTAAAGTTATTAAACCAAATGTTATCGTTCTGTTTATATAAGATAGGACTTGTGGCACGCCTTGAATACTTATGGGTATAAAAAACAGCCATGCAATACATCATAGCTGCTTTTTAACAAAAGTACGTGAGAGCTTTTACTCGTTCCCATAGTTATGTGAACGCATCTCTTCTTTTACTTATTAAATAAAACACTGTAGTCTTCTACAAACTGTTCAAAACTTCTCGCAGACTCAGCCGTTACGCCACACACTGTGTCATACACTTCGGCAGCTTCCCCTCTGGCATAGTGTGCATAGTCTTCTATCAGACCACCCACTTGCCACTCAGGAAATCCGGCTGCGCGTAAGGCACTTCCCATTTGTTCCGGAGCAACATCTATGAATGCGATTTCACGGCCTAGCACCCGGGAGAGTATAGCAGCCATTTCATAATGTGTCAGTGCTTCTTCTCCTGTTATATTGTATGTCTTGTTCTCATGGCCTGGCTCTGTCAGCGCTTTAGCGGCAACGGACGCAATATCCCGTACATCAACTGCGCTAATTGGCGCAGTACCTGCCGACGCATAGAATTTCCCTTCAGCTTTGATGTAGTCTTTAAAAGCTAACAATCCTTGCATGTATAAATTGGGGCGAAGAAAAGTGTAAGCCACTCCTGTTTCTTTGATCCGCTTTTCTACCCGCGCATGATAGCGGAGAAAGCGAACGGGTGAGTTTTCTTCTGCAGCAAACTGAGATAATTTTACGATGTGTTTTACACCTGCCTGTTGCGCGGCCTCTACAAAGTTCAACTGCAACTGTTCTGCCTGCTCCGATGAATTAGTCAGCAAAAATGCTTTTTCGATCCCTTCAAAGATATTAGCTATGGACGAAGGATCGGACAGGTCGCCTATTACAACTTCTGCCTGCGGTAAAGTCTTTAAGAGATCACCGTTATCGTTATTGCGAACCAGTGCTTTGAACTGAGTATCCGATGCAACTAATTTTTTTACCAACTGTGTGCCTACCGTTCCGGTGGCACCTGTAAGGAGAATTTTTGCTTGTGTCATAAAATGTTTTTTTGCTTTTATTTTATAACACAAAATTGCCATCGGACACGCACATGAAATTGTACGTTTGCGAAATTCAACCGCGGGCGCTACAGATGCTTTGCTGAAATTTTAAATACTTCGATGGGCTTAGATCCAGGTAGTATTTGAAATCGTGAATGAGTTGGCTTTGATCATAATAACCACAGGCATCTATTACTTCGAACCAATCTACTTTATCGTGGGTAGAAGCAATTTGCTGAACAAGCTGGATGGCTTTGAGAAAACGGGTATAGCGGGTTAGTTCGCGAGAGGAATAACCCAGGTATTTTTTTAAGTTCATCTGCACAGATCTTTCCGAAAGCTTTTCCTTATCTGCCACCTCTTTCACAGGGCTTATATTACTATCCGTAAGCGCGATAATTTGCTGCGTCAAAGGATGCCTGTTTCGGATATAAGGCCTGCAAAAATCAAGTAAGTGCTTTACTCTTTCATCAACAGATTTTTTATCATTGAGTTCCATCCAAAGCGCCGTAAAACAATTGGCATCCGATAGCTCGTCCGGATGGAGATATGCCGCTACAGACGCGGTGCCGAAAAAACGAAAAAAAGCATCGTCTTTAAAATTGGCTACCAATATTTCGGCGCCAGGAGGAAGGACGTAGCTGAAAGCCTGCTTAACCGGGCCAATGACCAGGCACTTACTTACAGGTATTTCTGCGTCCTCCGCCTGGAAAAAAGCGGCGGTGCCAAAACTGAAAACCATTATCGTCTGAAACGACGGCAACAATGTTTTGGTTATAGCATCACCGGATTTGTTTTCAGCAAAATAAAAATGCGAAAACACTTCTTCGAACTCTGTAGGAACAGCGATCCTATAGTTATTATATGCCGCATTACTTTCCATGATTCAAATATGGCGTTATTTCTTTACAATAAAAATGCACCCATTGTTAACGGGTGCCTTAGCAGAGGTGCCAGCAGTTGATTTGAAGAAATATTAATTGCAACATTTACGAGAAAACCAGCCGTTTATATTTTCTCTCAGACTCAGCCTTCAACGCTTTCAGCCAGTAGATAATAGAACTATCAAGGCCTGATTGAAACTGTTTCTTGAAAAGCGTCACCAACCACCCTTCCATGCTTTCATTTACCACCACGAGCGTGCTATCTCCCTGTCCCGTAAAATGCCAGGTATGAATAGCAAAAGCGCCAAATGCGGGGCCCGACCATCCGGCTTCTTCGTTGGGTTTTACGGTGTGCAGGGTAGAACGTATGGTAAGTCCGTTTGACTTCCAATTGAAAGATGCTCCTTCGCTGAAAGTGCTGTCGATTTTACTTACCGGAATTTCCTTTTGCCATTCGGGCCAATCATTCACGTTTGAAAAAACCTGCCATACCGTTTCGACAGGCGCGTGAATCACAATCTGCTGTCTTGTAATGACAGGTGCGTCAGTATTAATTGTTTTGCTGACATGATAGGAACTGGTCATTTCGAGTACAACTACAATCAGCGCAAGAGTTGCTACTAACACAAATACTACTTTGATAAAACGTTTCATTTTTACATTGATTTGATGATGTAAAAGTAAAAGCGGCTATTTGCGCAGAATTGTACGTTTCCGAAACAAGGTATCTGTAAAGTTGTGTGATGCTCTATAAAAAAGCCATCTTATAAAGATGGCGCCTCACCCCAAATCACATACTAAGTTAGAGAGCCATTGCTCACCCGGATTTTATTGGTGTTTAGCAGCATTCTTCCCTGAGGATTTTACTTCTTTTTGTTTTGTTCACCAATTTCCAAAACGTTCGCAGCAGACAATCCACCATCGGCAAGAATTTTACTGATAAAGGCTGTTTTTCCTTCCACGTACGCATCAATATCGTCATTGACGTTTGCAGCAAGCATTCTTTTAAGATCAGCATATGCTGTAGCAAGCGTTGGATTTATCCTAAGTGCATCTCTTAAAACCAGGTGATTTTGCAGGCTAATGCTATGCGCTATACAACAGTAAAGATGGTGTTTGGGCCATTTATGTTTGGTTGCAGTAACAGGAACATATTCGCTTATTGCGTTAAACGCATATCTGTCTTTGATCCCAAGGTCTCCCCTGAATTCATATCCCAATCCCGAAAGCAAAGGAATTATTTTGTCAAGTTTATCTTCATCGGTTATAACAAGATCAATATCTATAATCGGCTTTGCTGCAAGCCCTGGCACAGCAGTACTTCCTACATGTTCCACTGCCGTAATTAAATCTCCAAGGGCATTCGTGTACATTTCTTTCAACTGCTGAAACTGCTTGGGCCATTGCTCATCATAGTCGGCAATTATGATCTTCTTCATTAGGCATTTGATTGTACTGATATATTTTGCAATTTATGCTTTTGTTGCGCTGTAGCTGGAAATACAATTACTTAGTTGCAGGCCTTTTACGAGACGAAACGTGGACCATTAAACACTTCAAGCAGCTATTATTGACAGGAAACCGTCCCGTCAGTTTATTGCACATATTGTATGCCTGCAGTCTGTCTTTATTATTCGTCTTCACTTCGCTTGTATAATCAACACTCAGGTATTGTATGTATAGAATAGAATAAAATCAGTTTCGAGGGCCGAACGATTCATTATCAATAGAAAACCTGGTCAATAATTTCCGACATCTCCACCCCTTCGCCTAATCCATACCTTTTTCTAAAATCATACTTTTTGATGATTGTCCGGCCTTTTCCATCCATTTACATTTACTGTATAGAAATTGTAATGAAATGAAAAAAGAATTACTCTTAATCCTGTTCAGTGTATGTGTGATGGTCGTAAATGCACAAACATCGGGCATGCCAGCTTCGATTGTAGGATTATGGACGGCTGATGCCTTTGACAGTTATGAGCATAAAATAGGCTCAGGTATAACAATACAATTTACCCAGGGCGATATTATTTTTTTCGGCACCAATAGCAAAGCATACGCAAATGGTATTTATCAATATTCAGGGAATGTGCTTAGCGGTTCATACAATGTTACATCCAACGGTACGCCGGTAAAGTATTCTTTCCAGGGTAACTACGATATGGCCAAACAGAAACTGGTGTTCACCACAGGTTCAGGTAATGCGGTAAATGGGGAAGCACATTACGAAGCAACGAAAAAGACAGCTCCTGTTACAGCTCAGTCCGGTAGTCAATCCCAGGCAAATACGAAAACAGATGCTGACTATTTTTTGACGGCAGTGAATGTGGTTATTAAAACAGGTAAGGATAATAAAGAATATCCGTCACGCATTGCCATTAATGTTGGCGTAAATGATGGTAATATCCCTTTGTTTACACTTAACAATTATAAAGATGAACTAAAAATAAATTCAACTACCGTTTTGAATCTTACTAAGAATAATTATCCAGGTACCAGGAATTCTTTGGCAGATTATAAGACTGTAGGCTTGCGATTTAGATTGAATTATTTAGCCAATCTTCCTACAGATGCATGGAAAATTGAAAATATTTCTTTGCTCCTCGAGTTTAAGGATGAAAAGGGTAACCCGCATCCAACTATGGGTAAAAAAACAATCAATTTCACCGACTCCAATTTATGGGCAGATGGGTTTAGTAAAATAGAAACTGAATATAAAACAGATAAGAATTTCAATCCACTTAAAGTAAGGCAATATGATCCGCTCAAGCCATAATTATTGCAGGATAGCTGCTGCAGGGATTAGTTTTATGATAATCGTTTGTATAAAAAAAAGGTCGCAAAATTGCGACCTTTTTTTTATAAGAATTTGATAACCAGGTGCCCAGAACAGGAATCGAACCTGCACTACCTTGCGATAACCAGATTTTGAGACACTGAAGTTATTGATAAACAATAACTTGTATTCATTTCTTACTCCATCATTACATTCAACTACATCTTCATACATAACAATCCTCCATGCCTATCCATTTGATTGCCATCTGTAATATCCATGTATACAAATGAGGCTCGCGCAGGAATCCAACCGGCACACAAAATTCCTCTCCACTAACCAATGTATTCTTTTCAGTGCGTTACGGATGATATTCAGTGCAATTTTCAGTGTAGTTCTTGAGACCCAGATTTGCTGAAAGACTGCTGAATTCTATCCTTCCAGGTAAACCGCCTGATTTTACCTGCTACACTCGCTAAAACGATTTTCAAATGGCGAGATTACACAATGCAAAAGTTGGTAGTGTTTATCCTTTCCTGGACACCCGGTTCCCAAATCAGAAGACTGCACTTTATCCAGTCAAGTTGACCATCAATTTAAAAGGCAGTCAATTTAGGATTGCGCTCAAACTGTATTCTTCAAAGGAGGTTTTCCAAAAATCCTTATCGAATCATGGTTCAATTCCAAAAGAAGCCAAGATTCTAAAGACTGCTGTAAAGGAATATATGGATAGAGCAGAGAATATCTTGAATCAGTTTCCAAATATTGACCAAAAGATGTTCACTAACTTATTTAAGTCTGATGCAGAATTAAAAGTTAGTGGTAAAACTGATATGTCAGTATTGTTTCAAAAGAAAATTGAAGAATTGAAAAGTGAAGACAGAGCTGGAAGTATGGCATTTTATGAAGGAGCATTGAGAACATTTAAAACCTTTACAAAACATTTTTACTTAGAAGATATCACTGCAGAATGGTTGAATAGGTTTAGTGCTTATTGGATGAATAAGGGCAATTCTAAGGCCACTTGTCAGATTCACTTGCGTTCGCTCAGACACATATATAACAGAGCGATTAAGGATGGTTATATTGCTGCTGGACACTATCCATTCAAAGACTATACTATTGGTACTTCTAGTAAATCAAAAGAGGTTTTATATCCTGAGCAGTTGAAAGCTTTATGGGAATACAAGCCGAGGACTTACGGAGAAGAAAGGTCTAAGGATTACTTCTTCTTTTTATACTTGTGTAATGGTGTCAATATAAAAGATGCGTTGTCTTTTAAATGGTCTAATGTAAAAGGTGATATGCTTTCTTTTAATAGAGCTAAGACCATTAGAACTAAGATGGATGCAAAAGAGATTGTAATATATTTTCATCCTGAAGCACGTCGGATTGTTCAGAAATGGGGTAACATGGATAAGAAGGGTTATTTATTTCCTTGTTTCAATGATACAACGTCAGACATGGAACGCAAATCAAAGAAGGACATATTCGCTCGAAATCTAAATAGAGATATGAGACCTATTGGAAAGGCATTAAAACTACCTTTTCATTTGACTTTGGAACTTGCCCGACATTCTTATGCAACCAAACTTAAATTGGACGGAACGCCGACTTCGTTCATTTCTGACGCAATGGGCCACTCAAATAGTAAGACTACTGAGCATTATATGAAGACGTTACCTGATAGTTCGTATAAGGTAATTTCTGATAACCTATTAAGATTTTAATAACTATCTTTGTTTCAATAACATATTAAAAATTTTTAGCTGCGTTAACAACGTCTGCCCTCCCGAACGACCAAATCAAAGAGCAGAAAACCCGCAAGCAGCGTTATCCAGCCACGTTAAAGCGTGGGGCTGCTTATTTGCGGGTGCGCCTTGGTCGGCGCGGGAGGCGATAAGTTAGACCTCACGCTGCTTATTTAAACCCATTCCTGTTTGAGGTCAATAGGATAAAAGCCTTCCACAAATAGACCAAAAAATGAAAAGGACAAAAACCCGCCTTTTGCTAGCAGCAATGGCAACGGTGACAATAATGTCATCTTGCAACAAAGACGTTTCAAACGACAATCCCAATCCTTCACCTGGATCCGGTGGTCTTTCTAAGGACACTTTCCTTGTCTATGTAAATGATGACAAGAACAAAGATGAAATCCATGCTTACAATCTGAATAAGAAAGAAGATAAGTTCTTATTCTATGGTTCTTCACCTCACATCGTTGGGACATCAATTGTTTGGTTAGAAGATGCAACTGTTTATTATGGTAAGTTGACGTCGGACAACATCCTTTATAAGAGGAAAGTATTCTTTGACCCGAATATCGACATCAAGACTGTACAGTTATCAAACGACAAGTCAAAGATTGTTTTTGACACAAGAACTGTTTCCACAAATGCTATTGGCATTTCAATTATTGACACCAATGGAGTATCTGTAAAACAGCTTGCCGTCACTAGAAGAAATTTTAGTTGGATAAGCTTCTCGCCGAATGATTCAAAACTCTATTATGCCTCTCAGCAGAACAACAACCAAGGGTTAATCATTACTTATACATTCAGTTCAAATAAGTATGATACAATATGGAAAGCGACAGATAATACAACTGCAACAGACCCTGTTGAAGTAGACGGAAAGATTTACTTCATCCGAAATCATGCTTTAAGCCAAGGATATGATGAGAATGTTTATAGTTTAAATCTTGACGGGACTGGAGCATATCAAACAACGAACTTATCTACAAGCACTTTCTATCCTGCAATAAACTCTTTGAGGAAAACGATGGGAAATAAAGCAATATTTACAATGGGTTCAAATGACATCAACCAAGATAAAACCTTTACCATGACAACAAATGGAGGTGTCAAGGTTGTCAACTTCAAAGCAATCTCTCCAAACATTTTTACTGTTCAATAATAATATTATTTGCTGAAACCCTTGACCGGTCAAGTTTTGACCGGTTTTTTATTTCTATAAATGCACTAATTATTCGCCTTTTTTTTCACAGGTTGTGGATAACAATGGACAATTGTCTTCGCAAATTTTTATAAAAGAAAGTTTATAATAAATTTTTACGCACCTCTGAAACACAACGCTATCAATAGTTTCAGAGAATTGTCCTTATGGCGCCATGTTGTGAAATAAAAACTTTTTAAACTAAAAGCGTGTAAATGTTACATAGAAATAGCCATTTTGTGGATTACTCATTGCATTAAATGTTTGGAAGGAAATTTTTTTATTGCGACCTTTAACGTAGCTGTTTGAGTTAAGGCATAAACTGAATTTACTATAGTTAAAATCTGTTCGAGGATTCGCTCTAAGGGGATATATGCAAAGTTTTTTTTTAACTATAAAAAAGGAGGATTTATGAGCGAACATTTAGACAGTGTTCCACAGGGTGCTTCTGAGAGAGGCCCTTGTACTTGTAAGGATGGATGGGTGTTTAGGCCGTACCGCATGGTAAATGGCAAAAAAATATACCCTCCAAATAAGAGGGTATTTAAGTTTCCTTGCACGATTTGTAACGGCGTGTAAGTATTGTGGAACCAAAACTGCTGTCGATTCTACCAAAATCGGCAGCTTTTTTATTTATGGGCGCAAAGGTAATACCTCTTTGCTATTGAACTGCTCTTCTGCCTTAAATCTAAGATAAAATATATCAAATTGAATACCACAACCGTCATCATCCACTAAATAGCGCTGGGAGAAATGGCTAATATTTTTGCTTAATGGTCTCATTCTCAGGAGTAGATGGGTCAAACATGAATTAAGTACAACACTAAAGTAAGAATTTTGTTTTATAAACGAAACACCCCAGACCTGCTACACTAACACTTTAAGCCTATTGTGGAAAACTTAAAATAGTCTCATTATTGGACTAAACGCCTTCGGATTGAGTTTTATTGTCTTTCCCAAATTCATTAGCAGCAGTTTCAATCGCCTTTTCAGACTTCTCAATTGCTTTAGATTGTAAAGAATTTGTAAGTTTTATTAGACTAGATATAAATAGCAACTTAGGATTAAGGACTAGTATATTCTCTAGAATTGATACAACCTCATAAGTTGAGATTAAGAAAGTTCCTATAAAGACGAAATAAAACTTGTCATATTGAATGATAGACTTGCCGAGAGTTTCTAAAAAGAATATGGCAAGCATGATTATTAAATAGAGTAAGAACTTTTCTAAAAGCCCTTTCCTCAATATTCTTGATTTAAACTTCTCACCTTTCTTTATTGAAGCCATTACACCTGTCACTACATCAAGTAATGTCAAAGCGAAGACAATAAAGAGATAATTGTGTATGCCAGCAAAGTACAACCATATTGCTGTTGCACTCTTTATAATCCAGGAACCAACAGAAGAGTTTAAAAATGTTGAATTGATTTTTAATAAGACGGATTTTGCATAGGTTAGATTCATTAAGCTTTTACGATTGTCAGGGTTATTTCTTTTTGTGTTGATAGTATTTTAGTCAGGTCAGCTTCTGCAGTACCCCAGATTCTTTTATTGTCAGTATTATGAGCAATAAGTATGCAGCCAAGCGTATTTGCTTCTGTATTTCCACCATGCATCCTTATACCTTCAAATTCTGGAACATCCAAAATCAGCGGCATAAGTCTTTTAAATCTATTAGAAAAGTTTATTATGACCTTATATGTACCGTAAGGAATCGCAGTCTCTCCATATATCTTCTTCTCTCCATTATCAAACTTTCCATTTTGATTTAAATCTCTAACAATGTCTTCAAGAGTATAACAGAAGAATTTATCGTCTATATATAATTTACCTATTGTATTTTCAGAGTTGAATATATCCCTTTTTAAAAACATCTTCATTTGCACACCGGAAAAGTATTTTGTAACTTTCATTATTTTAAATACCTAAATCCGGGAATATATGAAAAGAGATATCATTGAGGAAATTATAGATATTAGAGGAAGGAAATTTTTCGCATCACATGACCTAGAAATGCGTTTTCTAAGTATAACAAACGTTCTGGAGACAGAGTTTACTAAATCCCAAAATTTCTTATATGATGAATTAATTCGACATGCGTGTACTTCAACAGTCGCCGCAGTTGAAGCGTATACAAAAGCTGCAATACAAGAACTAATAGACGAAGACGATGAGTGTTTTGCGAATGCAGTTCCTAAACTATTAAAAGATAAATTCTCAATCGATTACTTAACACACATACGAGGCAACAAAACAACAATAGGCGAGTTAATAGCGCATCAGAATACAATATCCTCGTTAGAAAATATAATTTCAATTTTCGAAACATTGTTGGGAAACAAAATTAAAACCTTGATAACAAATTTACAAGAAGCACAGTTGAATGCGGACGACTGGCCAACAATTGTTGCTTTACAAAATAATTACGATGCACAAATTTCATCATCCCAGCAAGCTTTTAAGTTTAGACATATTTTCTCTCATGAATTCGCAAATTTTTCATTAGACTATGACACAATAAGAGAGTCTATTTTGCAACTAATGAATTTTACTTCTGCAATAAAAATACTCGTTGACAAAAAATTAGATTCATATATACTTGGAGACTTTTTAAATTTCTTTCGAAACAAACTTGATATTGAAAATAAAATTTTTGCCTCAAATCTAGGCGCCCTCAAGGAATATCACAGCAGCTATGTCACAAACATCGATGAAGTCTATTCCGACCTACTTACAAAATGGAACTCGTTTTCACAAACCTATTTGGATTGTTTAGGTCTTCAGACAGTGCCAGGCCAAGACATACCAGAGAGTCCGAGAGTCCACGTACTTGTTTCATTTACAAAAAAGTTTAATCAAATATTAAAAAAGCAACTCGATGACTATGGAATAATGAACGGGCTCTAAATAAAGTGCGCCTGAGGTAGACACCTCAGGCGCTCAACCCTAAACCCTAAAAGGCAAAGATAGTAAAATCAATATTTTTGGTTTAGGCAAATATTTTGACCTATTGGTTAATTATTGGGTTGTCTCATCTATATTTTTATGAATTTTACCCTCCTGAGCCTGCATTAAAAATCCATTGAATTCAATTCCTGGAATTACCAAAAAACCTTCGGCTACTGCACGACTATAAAACCTATTATCTAGTTCATTCCGATTTATTTCTTTTATATTATATACATGCAAAGTGTCCAACTCTCTTGCATACAGCAGAGCTATCATTGCCGAGTCATATTTTTTTTCGCAATAAAATCTATACCCGTTATTATAAAACGAGTCCAACTTTGCCAGTGGCTTGAAAAACGACAACGATGTCTTTGAAGGTTTATAATTTGAAGCCGATTCCTGTCCTTGAACAAAAGTCGACAGTTCAATTCCTTTCCAAATAGTAACAGATATTATAATAGCACCAAATAGTGAAAAAAAAGTACCGGGAGCTGCCTGCTTCACTAATATTTTGGTCTCTCCATGAGATACGTCAACATCGCCAGCCTCTTTATAAATTCCCTTAATAAACAACTTATAACCCAAAAAAATAGATGCCATACCAGCTAAAAGACATACCAATTTGTAAATAACGAAATACAAGAAATATTTATCATGTGACATACAACATTCTTTTCGATGAAAAGTAATAAACTGTATAAACCAACGTAACGGGATATTCCCCCTTGCATTATTCGAGGAAATTTATAGGGGTATTGCAAATATTTTGATTTCTGAGAATGCTCAAAGCAATTCTAAAAGTTATACCAGAAACTCTGCCGCCATTATCGTCTGAGAATTTCTGAATGTTTGTATTTTTCATAAACACAAATTCTTTTTGCTCCCATAACCAAGCAAAGAAGTCCTCGGCGATTTGCATTGCATCCGAAATCACTTCGTCTTCCGACTGAGTGTTAGCAGCATCAATCAAGTCTCCAATTATCATATTGTAAGAATGATTTATCTTTTTGTCTTGAACATTGGCTTCCAAATATTCAATATTTACAACCGGGTAAATCAATTCTCTATTTGCAGCAAATGAGAAATCGTCAGTGTAGCTCACTTCGTTTACCTGCTTGTGATTCTTGAAGAAATCAATCAGTTTATATTTTATTTGGTTTAATGTAATCATTATCTATATCCTCTGTGATAAAATGCTGGCCTATCTTCTAAATACCAGCCAGTTGAAAGAACATTCTTATTTCCAGTATAACAACCTTTATCCTTTGCTAAATAATCAATCAGCACTTTCTTATATGAAGCAACTTTGTTCTGATAGAAATCCGCTAGAGTCTGTAATTCATTCGCTTGGATATTGCTACCGTGGCTATCATTCAACTTCAATACTCCTTTGTTTGTTATTTTAAAATTGTTTGTAATCATAAAGTCACAAACGACTGCATGTATCAAATAAGGTGTAATAAAATCATAGAACAGCTCTTTTATTTGTTCAGGCATGTCGTAATCCTCATCAACCTCTAGTTGTTCTTTCGCGTCAAGTATTTGATTATATAACTCACTACCAAGTATTGGACGCAACTGAATTTGCTGAACATCCAGCACAACAGAACGAAGCACTTTAGGGTCTATATTACTTTCGACAGTCGTACTATCTTTTACTTGCTTTTCAGATATTAATAAAACTTCTCTTGCCATTACTTTTTCCTCACTACTGAATATGATTTAAACTGATGTCTGCAATGCGGTGTAGTTGTACCCGTTTTAGGATTATGATAAAAACCGCCGCCATAACTAAAGATGTCATAGCCGAACAATTCACTCATGCTCTCAATTTCCTTTCTTGAATAGAATCTATTGTTATCAATCATTCTTTTGCAAAATGGACGTGTAGTTGGTGTGACGGCATCACCTAGCCCTGGTCTGACCTCATAAGAATAAACAACCTCAACACGTCTATCTTTTTTACTAGCCACTGGTTTAAGTTCAATTGTGTCATTATTGACACTGTAGTTAATAACACCAGCATCTTTTAATTGAGAAAGTGTATTCAATAAATCAGCCTTTGTTATGGCAATTCCTAAATCTTTCCTTACACCTATTCTCAAATCATCAATCGAAATTCTTTCTTTTCGTATTTTCAGAATATAGTCCGCTATATCACTCTGTTCGTCAAACTTCAATTCCACTTTATTAAAGTCTTCCTTTGTTGCCACATATTCACCTTCTGAGATGAATTCAAACAAATCTCTGCCAGAACCCAAATGACAGATTCTTACAAAATCTTCATCAGACAGGTGTTTTAAATCACCTCTTTCGTCTTCTACTTTCGAAAAATTACTTTTTGTACCAAGCTGGCTAAGTAGCTTATCACCATCAACCAATGCTTGCAAACCGTACAGACTTCTCAATTCGTTGAGTGTGAAAATCTTTTCCTTCAAGGCTTCTGAGGCATCATTGTTAAACAATGGTCTGTCCTTAAATATCAACTCACCGGAAATGAAACCAGTCTCAACAAACAATTTGGTAAAGGCAGAAAGTAATTCGCTACGCTTCTGTCTTATATATGTATTCTTAAATATCTCATAAGCAGTTTCAAGTTCTGTCGCACCACCAAGCTGGCCTTCTGTTTTGACACCAAGCAACATTGGAGAGGTTACCTGATGGCCTCTATAAATATCATCAGATACGGCATCTCTTAAAACAGAATACGCTTTATCCCATTCATTAGGACTCACATTAGTCACTTCTGCGCCTTTACCATTATCATCCTGAAAGTCTATGATAATCTTATTGCCATTCTCACCAGTGTAAGAGTTCTTTATAGTTTGAAGTGTCTTTTGTTTTATGTCGTCGGGAACATTTGAGCCATTGAAGAATGTTATGATAGTAGATACCGCAAAGTGATTCTTAATATTATTCAGGTTGAAATCTCTAATAGCACCGTCAGTAACAATAGATTTCAATGAACCAACATACTCAGGTGTCGGATAAACATTGCTTATTGAAGGAAAATAACCCTCAAAAAAGAATATTTTGGAATTGGCGTCTGTGGGGTTCTTCTTTAATCTGTCATATACAATCGGCTTCTTATTATATATCCAATCTTCGGAATACCAAAACTTCGTCTTTGTTTTATTTGTTCTGATTTTATGCGCTGGAATAGAATGTAATTCGATTGGTTTATTGAAAGCATTATATACCACTTCAACACAGAAATAGTTAAAAATCAAGTAGTCCTTTACTATTTTACCAATAAAACTGGCAAATGTGTCAGCAACATTTACGTGTACATTTACATCGCTGCCATTTGACAATTTTAAACCATCGCCAATAATATAAGTTGCCTTCGCATTTATAATAGAAGAGTGTGTTGGAGAATTTCCATATTGATTCAATAAGAATTCTGGATAAAGATTATCCTGTCCGTAATCAACATATACGTTATCACTCTTTGTTGTATTTTCATAAGGTTTTGGAATATTACAAGCCTCAAATTTTATAACCTCTGTTGCTATCTTTCCGTTCATTCATATTAGCTGCTTTGATTTAAATAGAAGATTCAAGCCTGTGTGCCAACTACTGTGAGAAATCCGGTTTCAACCGGCATACCTAATAAACTTTCATTGTCTGCAACAGTGCTTGATTGGTATATACTGTAAGTATATCTACCTTCAGTATAATTTTTAAATACTGTTGAAGGAAGGATAAAGGCATCATACCTTTCTTTATGACTAGAAGAATTAGCTGGCAATTGAATCCTAAAGGATTTATCAAGATAGGGAGAATACAAGACCAACAGATAATAAGGATTATCAATTGTTGTCATTTCTGAAACTGTAACTATTATTCTGTTTTCATCTTTATTCTTGTCAATTATAATCATTGTAATAAAATAAAAACCTCACCGATTTTTCAGCGAGGTCGTTATAAAATAAAAATCAATAAATCCTTAGATTAAAGTGGAGATAATTGTCTCGTCCACGATTGGAGCAACTTTAGCGTCGATGCCAGTAAAAGTAAGCGTGTAGCCAATGTTGTCACCTTCCGCTGTACCCGTACCACCTTCAATTTCAGTCAACTCAAATCTGCCATTGTAACCAGCAAAACAGTACTCGCCAGTTCTTAGTTTTGTAATTACAGCTACGGGTTGATTTAAAACAGACTCTATAAACTTCTGATTATCTATAGAAATACCAGCCAATACAACTTTCAATGTCTGAGTAAAGTATGATGTCCCGTTCGAAACATTCTTCGTCAGCTTCTGGTCAAAACCTGCTGAACTTCTCAGCAACCCAACTTCAACGAACTTCTTGCCAGTTTCTAAACCAATTTCATTCACCATGCCATTGGTTGCTATTTTATATTTTTCGCCATTTACCGCACCTGTGACTGGACCAAGGTCGCCGTAGGAAATGATATACAGATTATCTAAACCTGCAACCAAACCTTCCGCGCCACATATTCTAGGTAATGCAATTAATGATGTACATGCCATTCATATTATGAATTTTGTTGGGGAGCAGTTGCTCCCCGTTTATTAAATCAATTAAGTAAGTTTCACATAGCCAACTTGCTCAGGAAATATCACAGCAATACCAACAGCAAAGTGAAAATCTTGATACCACTGATTTGTCTCAATAGAGAATCTTAAAGTAGCGTTATCTGTTTCTGCTTCACCATCCAAGCCTAAATGAAAATTTGAAATTCTAGCGGCAACAATCTCTTTTGAAGCGTTTAAACCAGGAGTCGGGAATAACTTGGCAGTCGTACCAAACAAAGTAAAATCATCTGTAGGTTTGAAAATATTTTTATTTGACAATGCTACTAAGTAGTCCGCATACATATCCTCGCCAACGAAGATTCTGAAATCGTCTTGCATTCTTACCTCAACCGGTGTATTCAAATAAACATACTGCAATTTCTCAACAATTGTAGAACCAGTTACTGCACTTAAATCATTGTAAGAACCAGCCTTCACTTGTTTTACAATACCATCAATCCATTTCAAAGGATTAGTGCCAGTTAAAGCTGTATCACCATGCCACAAAAGATTTTCAACAGATAAATTGATTTTTTTAGCACGGTTTTCCATTATATTTTTAATGAAAGCAGGAGCTAGAGTTTCAGATTCAGGGTCTTGGCCTTGTGCAACAGCCTCTACAAAATAGCTGTTATATAATGTTTTTGAACAGAAATTTTGTTCATCTTTTAATGCTGTTACGACAATATCTTTATTAGAAAGAATACTGTTTCCACCTGGATTTCTGCCACAACCAGAGCCATCTTGAAGGTTGACATCTGCTTCCATTTTAAGTATAGACGCTTTACCTTTTATACCAGCCTGCATAGCTTTATTTTCAATAAGCAGTTTTGCAGTCTTAGCTTCTACAACTGCCTTTGTTGCAAGCTCTTGAGATATTGGTTTGATATAATCTTGAACCTTTGTTACGTTTAATGCCATTCATAGGTTATTTTTTATTTGTTAGTTATTTTGTTTCTTTTATTGAATTCATCACACGTGCAAGAGTGAAAAGCTTTTCTTCGTTTTCTGCTTTTACTTCATTACTTGCATTTGTTTTTGAGAATTCAGCAGGTGTCTTTTCAATCGTCAGCACAGCTTCACTTAATTTATTAATAGCTGTTTTTACTGCCGAGAACTCTTCACTTTTGGAGAAAGACTGATTTGCTTCCTGCATTTGTTTTACAGTCTCAATAAGCGACTGTATGTCTGATTTGATTGATTGAGTAGTTGCATCAAGTTCGGCAACTTTATTTTTGACTTCTTCTATAGACGTATCAGGAGTTGAATTGTCTGTCGGGGTTGTTTCTGCTTCGACATTATCAGTCTGAGTTGCTTCACCGTCAATTGACGCAATCAAGCCGTCTTTTACTGTGAACTTGAAACTATCGCTTAATTCTGCCGGGCCATCTGGCAATGGTGACAACTCACCATTTTTACCAACAAGTTCAGCTTTACCGCCAACTTCTCTGCTTGGAATATTAACTTCATCCACAGAATAGACTTGTGGTTGTTCGTCAAACTTTTCTGTTATTTTATTCGCAAGAAGACCAAGGGTTTTTCCTAATTCTTTTATCAATCCTTTGTTCATTCATGTCTTTACATTTTAATTAGTAAAGAATTAATTTTTTGAAAAGCTTCCATCAACTCTTCTTCATCACTTCGCTTCTTTGCTTCGTGAAATGTCGATTGAAACCTTTCAAATATCCCTTCGATTGAAAATCCTTTCCTTTTACCAGACATTATATCCGACCAGATTGCTTTATCTGTGACCTTAACACCCACAACCCAAGTACCATCAGGAAGATTTAATCCTATTGGTGATGTCATTCCTTTGCCTTGGTCAACGATATAACTTTGGAAAATAAATGACGAAGCATCTAAAGCTTTATCATGGTCTAGATTCATGTTTTCTTGAAAACCATGTTTGAAGAATACCTGGGCGATATTTCTTATTGTTTCTTTTGAGAAGAATACATAATAGCCGTTATGATTTTCATCTTCTCTATAAATTCTCATGTCTGGAATCATGGCAGCTCCAAGCAATTCCATTTTCTCATCATTCTTTGAGAATGTGAAGTGTGACTGCTCTTTCGAAAACGCAATAAACTCCGATTCGATTGCTGGGTTTTCAACCAGTGCGATTGCATCTACTACGGAATTCATTTCCTCATCTATTCTTAATTCATATACTGGTAACTCCATTCATACTTTAAATACTATTACTTAGAAATTTGATAAATTATTCATGAATGTCTGCCTGTCAGAATTGTTCTTTATATCCTTGTCAGTTACATAAGCTTTGATAACCTGGTCTTGTTGATTAACGACCCTCACACTTTGAACTTCATTTTGGATATTTGGCGCTATTGAAGCAATTGTTGGAGGTGTCATTATTGACACTGGTGAAACATTTGGGGTCGAGCCACCGCCCGTTCCTTTACTTCCGACAGAAGTCGATAAAATCTTCTTGACATTTGCCAAACCTGTGACAACTGCAACACCTGCAGCAATTGTTGCTCTAATTGGAGAAGTTGGGTCACCAGGGATTAACTGTGACACATAAGCCTTCTGAGCGCCTACGTAAGTATCTACAGTTGTCTGAGCAACAGCTAAAGCTTTACCCGCAACAGTACTTTGTTCAAGCAAACCACCAAAAGCGCCTACTGCACCAGAAAGAACATCAAGATTATTCAGCTTGGCATCCCTTCTAGCATCATCGATTGCTTTTTCGTCATCAGCTAGCTTCTGTGACATCTCAGTCAACTTTAAATCATGGTCTGCCTGTATCTGTTGCAATTCTTCGTTATTACCTTGCAACTGTTGTTTCTTAAGTTCAAAAGCAGCTTGCTCAGCATCATGCTCGGCACTATAAATAGCTTCAATCTTTTTCCTCCTTTGGTCTGGCGTATCGTGGTTAGTTACATAGTTTTCATTCTTCGTAACTGTCAAGTCAGTCTGTGCCTGGACATTAAGTGTATTTAATCCTTGTTCGTCGCTTAAATCTTGCAACTGGCTCTTTCTTAATTCCTCTAATTGTTTCTTTTGTTGCTCAGTCGCGCTTGTAAGCAACTGGTCAATGGTTTTATTTATTTCGTTTTTCTTCTGTTCATATATATCAACATTTCTTGCCTGGGCATCTTTAATGCCTTGTGTTATCTGGTCATCGAACTTTTTATTTATTCTTGCCTCTTCCGTTTTCTGCGCTTCTACCAGCTTTGATATATCAAAATGTTTTTTTTCATAAATAATTATTTGTTCCTTATACTTAGATTGAACATCAGCCAGCTCCTTTTGTCTTGCAGATTCTGAACCTTCCAGTAAAACCCTATCAGCCTGTTTGTCGATTTCAATTATTTTCTCCATGTAAGCATTATTCTCCTGTACAAGCTTCTCATGCGCTGCTTTTGCAGCAGCCAATGCCTTATCTCGCGCCTCTTTTGCTTTTTTATCAGCCTCTTCTTGCGCCTTGATTTTATTTTGATTTTCACGAGTTGTTATATCCTGAACAACCTTAACTCTTTCATCAGAATCATCTTTAGTTGATGCAAGTCTTTGTTTATCTAATTCTTTCTGAACTGCTAAGTATTCCTTTGAGCCTTCTTTATACTGCTTCAAAGCATACTCAAGACCTTTTACCCTTTCTTCTGCAAGTTTCCTCTGCGCCTCAGCTTCCTGCTTCTTCATTTCATTATTATAGCCATCCATGACATTCTTAGTAACATTAAGGCCGTCAACCATATCATCAACTGCTTTTTTAAAGTCGCCATGTATGATGTCAATGAATGCCTTTATTGGTGCTACAACATATTTGACTACAGCGGAACCAAAGCCAATGAAAACAGCCTTTACTTTATCGAAGACTTCGCCAGCCTTATCAATTCCGGGAATTACGTTCGAAATCGATTCTTTTAATTCTTTCCAGTTTGAAACCAGATAGGCAATTGCCGCAATTATTAACCCAATGCCGATGCTTTTTAGAGCAACACTTAGCCCTTTACTAGCAACAGTTGCTCCTTCTTCTGCGGCAGCGGTCAATCCTAATACAGCATTTAAGTTTTTGAAAGAGTTCTTTATATCATCAAGAGAATTCAGTGCCTGAGAAAAGGCCATCAATCCTTGGAGTTTGGCAATCGTCTCGTTTGCCTTCTCAGATTCAACTCCTAAAAAAGTCATCGCACCAGTAACGCCCTGGATAGCTCCAGTAGCACCACGGGCAAGACTTACAACTGCCTGTAGTTTATTGTCAGGATTGAATGCTTCAATTGCCGCATTGTATTCCTGAAATTCATCTTTCAGATTTGCTACTTTTTTAGCCGCTTCGATAAACTGCTGTGAGTTCCTGCCAAATTGCTGTTGAATCTTTTGAGCCTCAAGATTCGCCTCTCTTAAGTCTTGCTTTATTGAATTGAATGTCTTCTTAGGAGCTTCGTTCTTTCCAATACCATCTAAATTCTCCTTGAGTTGGTTAGCATTGTCATTAGCCGACTTTAGACTAGAATCATCAACATTGGTTTTAATATTGACAATTACTTCTTTTTGTAATTCATCCATTCATAGTAATGCCGTTTATTATTTTAAATAGTTCTTGTTAGATAACTATCTTTTGCAGTAAAACTGTAGATGATTGTTGATTGTTACTATATTCAACTGATAGAACTTTAAAATAAGCATGCCCTAGTTCACCACCATCTATAAAAACCGGAGTTCTTAAATCCAAGCTTGTTATATCTATTTCATTTAGAAAAACATCGACTTCAAGTGTGAACAAATTGATATTGGTAAGCTCTGAAATCTGGTTTATGTAATTTTCAGAGTATAAAGTGATTGCATTTTCATATTCACTGTTTACGTTGAAATAATATTCTTTTGGTCTTGAAAAGTTCAAACTGTAAAGTGGATGGAACGCACTAGGTGCACCATCGGAAGTTTTTGGAGTACCACTATTCCTACTAGCCTTATCAAAATAATAAGGACTAGCCAGGCAATACCAAGATGTTCCGGCCCATGTTTCAGCATCTATCTGACCAGTTGACACATTAACCCTATCATCACATAAATTCATAGGTGTAGTGAAATGAACTCCATTGTAATACAGAATCCTACAATTAACTTTTGTCTGGTTTTTCTGCTGTAGCGAAGTGCCGTCTTTTACAAGCATGGTATTTACTCTCTGCGTACCGCCAATTTCTGTTTGCGGGCTATTTGAAAAAACTATCTCAACTTTTTTAGAATCTGTAATACCCAAAGGGTCAGTAAAGGTTAGCGTTCCATAAGACTGGCTATATTTCGTTTTATACTGACTGTTCAAGTAGTCATTGTCGTCCTTGTAACTAAATGAATAGTTTTTAGGTATTGATAAATTACTTTTTGACTTCCACCCTATACTATAATCAATCTTATTTGTCCAATTTAATGCGACACTTTTAATTACACTAGGTTGGCATAATGCGTAATAATCATCGTAACGTTCTAAAATGAAATGTCTAGGAGATTCCTTTGAGTTGAAGACAAAGAAATTAAACATGCTTATAATGGATTTAACGAAGTCATATTGTTTGATACCATCCGGTGCAATTGGAGTAATAGAATCATTAGGCTTCACACCCATTGAATAAGCGGTGCTAGCATCCTTAGTCATTTCTAAACTGACATAAGAAATATTAAAAACACAGAAAACGTGTGTAAAAACATAATGTTCTGTTGTTTGTTGCACCCTAACTTGAACTTGGTCACCAAGACTAAACTGAGTTGAAGGACATACAAATTCAATCTGCACATTTTCCCTGTGTTCATCTTTTGCAAGCAAAAAACTCTGTTCAGCCAAGAGTGTCCAGTTCCTTGTATCTCCATCGTCTGTTGAATAAGAACGTTTAACAAGTTGTATTGTGACAGTCGCATTATTATTAGGCTGGATATTTGTAATAGCAGCAAAGACTACTTTGACTTTAGCGTCGCTAGAAAATGTCCTGTTGCAAATGAGTAGGTTCTTATCCCTGAAATTCTCACCATAAGCATTAGAATAATTTGTCAGAAATGTATTTGCCTGTGTCGTCAACGGCAGCGGATGAAATGCAAGATTATTGTCATTATCCATGATACGATTATACCCAGCATCAAGCGTAAAGGTATTACTGTAAACTGCACGGTTATTTGTTGTTGTTACCTGTGGTTTTTCCTCACAGTTCGGGACAATCAAACTGTTGAATCTTTCTAAGAAAGTTTCTTCACCTCTTATTTCATAGGTATAGCCAGCATCTTTGAAAATTCTATCCAGATATTCACGTACCCAAAGTGCTGGCCTATAATTTTGGAACTTTACATTACTATAGTCATTATTACTATCAGGATTCTGAAACTTCTCACCATAGTCAATAAATGGATATACGTAGCCTGAACCTAATTTAAACGGTTCATAGTAAAAACTTCCAGTTGTTGCGTTGTATCTCTGGGTTCTAGATAACCCAACACTATTTGACGGGTTTGCAGAATTCTGTCCTCCCCATGAATCAAATATTGATTGTCCGTTATATTCATGCTGCAAGTCAGACAAATCAATATCAGCAAGTTTTTTATCAGCTAATGCAACTTTTAACCCGATTAATTTTCCTGAAATCACCACGTTGTAAGAAATGTCGCCTTTCTCGCTTGCAGTAATTGATTCCACAATTATTGTCCCATTAAGGAGCAACACACCATCCTCGTACACTAAGCAATTTATCGAGCTCATGGCAGTTAGTGGTGAGAAATTAAAAAACAATCCTTCTGCAGTTGATGGGTTCGCAGTTCTATTAAAATGGAACAGAGAACCGAAAGCCGCATTATTGGTTTCGGTTCCTTTTAAAACTATTGATTTGGTTATACTGTCTTTTCTTTGTGATATATCGGAAATATCCGCAATTGAAAATGTTGTGCTTAAATCTATATCCTCTGTATCAAGCAGCACATAATCACCCGTCTTGTCAATTAAATAAATTTTATACATTCATAGGTTAAGCAATTGATGTTAATAATGTTGTTATGTCCGTAATAAAGCCGCTTAAATCAAATCCAGTATTCTTAGCATAGAATGAGAATACATATTCTGCTGCAATTGGATTATTCAAAGTAGAACCATCCCAACCGCCGCCCATTACGATATTGTTGGTTGCCAGTGCTGTTGACGCAACATTTGATGTTTGTACTAATGTACCATCTTTATAAATCGTCTTATCACTACCATTTCTTCCTATTACATACAACGTATTTGAAGCAATGCCGGTTTCACCTGTGACAATAGTGTCACTATTGTCATTCGCATAGAAGATAACATTGCCGCTATCTTTCTTCAAACCAATACTTGCACTTGTACCTATAGAACCAGCCATAAAAGCATTGCCTGTCGTTGTCACATTACCCACTTTAAAACCAAACAAAAAATCGTCTTTACTGCTCTTTCTGTACTGAGATGCAGGAATGTAGTGTGTTTTTAAATAAGAGCTGCTATTACCAGCCGTTGCAACAAATTGGTTTGTCGTATGGGTTGCGCCAAAGTTTTCAGGGGAACAAAGCGTTATATAATCCATGAAAGCATTATTCTTTGTGTTGTTCTTATATATCTGTAACATATCCAACAATTCCCAGTTGCCTTTAGTCTTACATGCCTGAACAAACGTTTTTATTGCCTCCTTAATGGTTTCAGTAAGATTATCTTTGAACAAATGCCACACTTGCCTAACCTCTTTATCAGTTTCAGTTGACAAGGACATATTTGCAACTATTTTAGCAAGTGCCGTAAATGAATCCTTATTCAAGTGCGTTGACAAATCAGAGAAACCTTCTTGTGTACCACCAGTACCTTTACCCCACTCAATAAATGACATCATATTACCCGCCAAGTAAACGTTTGGTCTATTTGCAATTTCATTTAATAAGTAACCCTTCATCTGACCTCTTGCCAACTCTGTATCTTCCGGCGGTACAACGTTGTATTGATGTTGAACTTCTTGGCAAACATAAATTGGCGTATGCGGGAAGTCCGCTTCTAATCTATCGAACAAACTTGTGATTGCAGACTGCTTTTGAGACAAAGTGAAATCATTATTACCCATGTCATTGTTGCCAAGCATCAATAAAATGCTGTGCGGTCTCGTTACACCCACTTGTGAAAGACAATCATTAACGTCAGATTTCATCTGTGGATACCAACCCGTATTTGTCCAGTCGTTACCAGTTTGAACAAATGCAGAACCAGATTTACCCCAAGGAACTGCAACTACTTTATGAGAAGTTGCATTGTACAAATTAGTCGCCCATGCCGGAAATATTGACCCTTTGTAAGAGTTTTTAATATCTCCATAAGGTGAGGTAGTCATTTCAATAATTGTATTAGTTCCTGGCGTTGTATAGTGGTCATATTCAAATACAACATTTGCTACTGGCAAGTCACCACCTGATTCGGCAGTTCCTGACATATTTGAGTGCCCTATACCAACAATGACAATTTTATTATCCGGTGAAACAACTATATCCTCTGATACAGTTATGGAAATTGAATCTGTTACACTATAACCGTCACTTGTTGTTACTAATAATTGAAAACTGTAATTACCATCTGTCAGTCCGCTAATAACTGTATCTTTTGCAGTTGGCGAAACAATCGTCGCAGTCGTACCGCTCAATTGCGTCCACAGGTAAGATGACACAGGATATGAACCAACGTTTACCTCTGGGGTAATAGTTACTGATGTTTGGTCGGTATATATTGGATTGCCTAGTTCTACAGTGACAGGAACATAAGCAACAGTTACGCTAACTGTTGAACTTTTACTTGCACCGTCATTATCAATAGCAGTCAATTTGAATATATAAACACCTTCAACAGTCAAACCAGCAATAGCAGTTGATAATTGGTCTGGCGTGTCAATAGTGACACTTGTACCAGCCGGAGCGGACACAAGCGTCCATTCAATAGACACAACAGATCCGTCGGGGTCTGTTGCTGTACCAGTCAGTGTGGTTGTAGTTGCTGGAACCATTACGGTTTTATTTGAACCTGCACTTACAGAAGGAGAAGCATTTACATCTGGGTCTGGCTCTACAGTTGGAACTAAGTATGTGTACCCTTCAAATGGGTAAGTCTCACCAATCATTCTGTTTGTGCCGCCAGCCGTTGCATCATCAAACGGCTCAAATAATATTCTTTCAACAATCATCTTTTGATAATTCCAATCAGCAGGAAAACCTGCCCAGCAAGATGTTGGCTTAGGCCACCAAGGTTCTCCCTCCTTATAACCGCCTGATGGGAACCAAAGACCAAAAGTGAACTTGCCAGGAATATCCGGTACAAACTTGTTGTTCGTTGTAATCAAAACGCCGTCCATGTAGAAGTCAACCCTGTCCTTATACCATCTGTATTCAAAATCATGAAACTCATCATCATTCACAAACTTTCCTATAGGCGTTAATTGTGCCAAGTATTCTTCACCAGAATAGTCTTCACCCTGAACAGCCCAACCAGAACCACCAGACAATTCCCCAATCCAGTTATTACATTTGAAATTATCAAAAGATGGTTCATAGCTGCGCTTAACCGTATTTGATACTTTTACCCAAGATGAATATTGCTTTGGAAAATCAAGGTTTACCAGTCTGAACAAACCGTTTTTATTTGGGTCTGGGTCATCGGTTATACCAATATGATACTTAGGATTTACATCATAGAAATTAATAGAATCGTTTACTTCTTGCCATGTGTGGAAGATGCCTTGCGCCAAATGTGAAGGCAGCTCAATATCAATCTCGTGGTTTCTTGTTATATAATAACCGTCATTGAAACTTCCTTGTCTGTGCATACCATCGGCTACTAACTCATTCCATAACGCCTCATTCTCTGGATATACTTCTTCATAGTGGAAAGACCAAAATGCAGGGGCAACACCCAAATTCTTAGGTATTTTACATCTGACTAAGTAACGCCCAAAACCTAAATACGCTTTACTTGATATAACTGCACCAGCTCTTCTTGTCCAAATCTGGCCAAACTTAGGGTCTCCTTCTATTGTATGATATTTTAAAGTGCTGTCCTTATTTACACCTTGAACAGAACCATCATAGTCGTCTCCATGTGCTTCTAATACCAGTTTATTGTTGTGTACATATACGTTTGAAGGAATAACACCGCCATTTTGTCCACCCCATCCTTTTGTCAAAGCAACAAAGTGTTCAGCAACAGCATTGAAGTTGTCATCTGGGACGCCAGAACTGAAATCGATGTCAATTGTATTCTCATACTTGATGAATGGATATATTTTAACCTGCTTGGGTGTTCTGTCACCATCACTTGCCCTTGCAAATACCTTCTTTATTCCAAGTACAGTTGTACGAGGAAATACAAACGTCAACCTGAAGTTGTCAAGCACAACGAAGTTTTCTCTTGTGATAATGTACTCATTACTTCCGTCTAAGTCTGCAATTACAACTTTAGGATAAGGCGGGTCAAGCAGCTTTGACACACTTGTTGAATCAATGACAGCAGCACGATAATAGAAATATCTAAAACAACCTTTTGTTCCCACCAATGTGTTAGAACTATTTTTACCAAAACCAATATAGATATTACCCCCTGCACCAGCATAGTTTGTTGCACTGGAAAATGAGCCAGTAGAAATATTATAAGTAACTCCATCCATCATTAAGGTTACTTTATTCAATGATGGCGTAGACCAGTTTCTTTGACAAATGACTTTTATCCATTTACCTTGTTCAACTGGCTTATCGTTTATGATTTCTTCTGTTACTGTGTCCTTCTTATGTCTCCAACATACTTTTTTAGTTGTTGAATCGATATAAACACCAATATGATTTGTTGCGTTGCCTGCAAACCACAACCATAATTTCCCTTCCGATGCCGTTTGCACGAACTCAGTTGAATTGAAATTTACCCAGATACCAATGCTATAATCTCTTTCTCCACTTGGGCCGAGTAGTGAAGTTTCTGTATTACCGTTAGACTCGGTGTTGTTTGCGTATAATGATGTCAGATTGTTAGTTACAACGATACCAGTCTCACCGTTTCTTTTCTCAAATGACGTTCCCGTATTTTCATCAAGCACCGTGAACATTGCGTTACCAAAATTGCCAAGCAAATCAGTGAACTTGCTTGTGAAATGATGTAATAAGCCAGTTTTAGGACTAGGTAAATATGAATCCATCAAGCCAGTGTACTGTAAAGTAAACTGACAATCAGGTGCTGCTTTGTCGTCTTTTGTTACATAGTTGCCAAGCGGGTAACTCCTGATTGATTTAACGTGGTCTTCAAAAATCTGACCGTTATCATTATTGATAAATTTTACAACATAGTCTGTATTATCAGCAAAACTGTTTATGTATAATGGAAAAGGCAGATAGCCATCTTCATCAATCATCAACGAAGTTGCCACTGTTGTGTAATTAATCTCTGTGTCTGGGTCAGCAGTCTTGCGGTACTTTACCGTAAAGTATTGCACATCGTCAGGGAATGAAACCCAGTCTATTTTCTTTAATTCATAAGTCTTCATAGGTATATTATTTATTATAAAAATCTGAATGGACAGCGTCAATTGTTCCTACAGATCCGGTTGATGGAATAATTTTATATGTTGGCAAAATATCAGCACTGATATTGAAATCAATTCTCTTCGTGTTCAAATCACCCGACAAATATTTTTGCTGATTGATATTGTAAGAACTGTTTGATATAAGAATTGGAACAACTTCATTCTCTAACTGCATAAACACTTTCTTTGACAGAAACATTTCACTTAGCCATTTATCTTCTTCATCCGTCAAAGGCTGGCTATATACGGATATTGTCGCTTTAGGGTTTACAGAAATAATGTCTTGGATAGAATTGAACACCGGCCCATCAAATTCTGAATATTGTCCAGAGCTATTTACCTTCAAAGGATTCTTTTTGATTAATAGCCTATCATAGTTAATTGCATATTGAGGATTTACAAACTGGCAAGAATCATAAACACCAAGCGTATTAATCCAAAAAAGTGAAACAGGAGACAGATTGCAGGCTAATTTTTCATATAAATAAGTTCGCTTTTCGCTCACCTCATTACCTGCATCATCTTTAAGAACAACGGAATAGTATGAAACAGCAGCAAAATCAATCGGAATAAGTTGTAAATACTTAGGTGATACGGTTATCCTATATTGTTTTACAGTACTCTGGTTGGGTATTGTTGTTGAATATGTCTGCAATAAAGTATTTGATGCATCATAAAACTTAAATTCAACAGACAAGGGAACTGTATTCTCTTGCATGAAACTCAAACCTTCAACAGAGAAATCGTTGACAGCGGAAAAATTAGGTTTATTGGTTAGGAACTTGACAGGCTGGTTAACGTTTACAACATACTGTCTTGTCTTATAGTACTTAAAGGTCAGGCTGTCCATTGAAGCATTCCACACATAGAATGCACTTGCTGGATTATCCAGCACATCACCATCGACTATCATATTACCTGAGATAATTCTTTCAGTAATTTTCAGCCTATATGACAATATTGACACCGAAAAAGTATCAATCAGATTTGTATACGGCTTTACCTCATTTTTTACGAACGAAGACAGAATCCTGCTTAAATCGAAATTCGTTCCATATAATTCATCTGGGAACGGGTCAAATTCAAGTGTACTTATAGTGCTGTTTGTGGTTGTTTCAATCACATCAACCCTAAATCTTCTTAAAGCTGTGTTGTCTGATACAACCTGCCAGATTATCGGGTTATTCGCGGGCGTATATCTTTGAGGTTTCTTTATAAGTGAAATCATTCATGTCTTTCATTTTTAATTACCTTCTCGGCAACCAATCGTTTACTTCTTGAAAATCTCTACAATCCTATTTGCATTGAATCCAGCAATATGATTTGCAATTTGTTCCGCAAGCAATGGAATTTCCTTTGTGTATATATTCTTCGGTGAAATACCCTCTTGAAATACCTTTTCTCTTATCGCATACGCCGCGCTTTCGTCTTCAATACCTTTCTTTTTAATCCATTCTAAGAAAGGTTCAATAGGTGGTTTCTTTGTTTTGAAAGAATATGGTGTTTGATATAGCTGGATTTTACTTCCATTCACACCTCTATCCTGGTAAACCAAATGAATCGGTGCATAAATCTTAACTCCTTCTTCATCCCTGACAATAGATATATCTTCAATTGCACCTGTTGAAATCAGATTCTGTCCCTGGATATTCGCTTTTACTCTTTTAATAAAGTCACCAGCAACAGTTTCTATTACTGAAAGTTCATCTTCACCTTCGTAACTCTCTTTGCTTGTTCCAAATGAATCTAGCTGGTCCAATTTCGACAGTACATTTGTCTTCTTAACAGCTTCTGCCAAGGTCTGTTTAGCCATTCATTTCTGTTTTTGTTCTCATAATTAATGCAACGGCCAATATTTCTACTACGCTGCGCTCAAGTATCTGGAAAAATGTACTATTGGTATAGTCAGCGATTTCCTTAGCCAGAAAAAACCAGCCATAATTATTTATTTCTTCTTTCTTTTTAGCCTTTGCAGAACTATACTTATCAGATTCCTCAACTTTATTTTCACGAGCTTTATCGCGGAGCGGTTCAGCATAGACAGTGTTGATTTCTGTAAACTTTGACGAAGCAAAAAAAAACCTGCGAAAACATCTTCCATATTCAAATTATTTATCTCTTCTTCATCCAACTTCCTGACAGATATAATCTGAATAACTCTGGAAATATTTTCAAGTGGTTGCTGTGAGATAAGTGCATACTCAATAAAATCGTTATAGGTTATATCTTCCAGCGCCTTCCACTTAAGCGATGTTTTGGTGACCGTAGGCTGCGTTGAAAAGAAATTAAGCTTAGTTGTTAGTTTATTTATTTCTGCTGCATTAAACTCACCTAATGCCTCCGCAGATATATCCAGCATTCTAGATAGTATCTTTAAAGTCTTCGATGCACTTGCAGACAATTCAGTCCCCTCCAAATCTTCTAGATTTTCCAAATCCAATCTTTTGAAATCTTTCAACTTCATCTCACTCCATGAGCCAGGCAGTGATTTATATAATTCAGTAAATGTTTTATTCATTCATATTAATTGATTTAAACCGTGTATAGTTTCCAGTTTAGAATATTAAAAGCTTTTGCTTTGTAGAAGTTTGCCATTGCCAATGCCATTATGCAGTCATCATGACAACCCGCCATCGCTTCGTATTTGATATGGCCAGTCTGTGTTTCATAATGTTCAAATACCATCATCTCATCAGCAGTCATCTTATTGAATTTTATGTTATGGTTTTGCACATCCTTGATTAATTCCAACATTATCCTGGGCTTTGAGGCTTGCGTAAACACAAAAGGAACCAGATTATATACCTTATACTTTAGCATCTCGTAAATAGCATCGCCAGCACCGGTAGAATCAATGATTTTAGGAGCATCCTTTGGCAATCGCTTTATTCGTTCCATATTGTCAGTATGTGAGGTCTGCCATCTATCAAAATAGGACATTGAGCCATCTTCATCTAGCCCAACAATCACACTATAATCAACCGTTTTTGCCAAATCAATTCCATAAATAACAGAAGGTTTGTTTGATAATTCTTCTATGGTATTTGCCAGTACATCAATTTGGCTGAATGGATTACCTGAGTTCTCACCAGGTATTGCCTGATACTCTTCTCTAAATCTTGCTTCTGGAATAGTTTTTCTTCTATCTTCAAGCCATTTTTTGGGCAAATAAGGATTAGAGCTACTTGGATAATGGAAAGACTCAATACCTGCTTCACCATTTTCTCCGCGCTTGAATAATTGATAGAAAAAGTTCCTGCCTTTAGGCGTGCTTATGATTAATGCCTTGCCACTATACTCTAAAAGAGTTGGCTCAATGTCTCCATGCCAGATGTCTTCTAGGTTTGGAATCATTGCAGCCTCATCAATAATGACTTTGTGAAAAGAATGGCCTCTAACCTGGTCTGGGTTTTCCCCGCTAAAGAAAGAAATCTCTCCGCCATTTGTCAACTCTATAAGACCGTCCGCCTTATTTGAATTTTCAATGAGTTTTGCGGGAATTTTCTTAA